>JACKQF010000001.1 GCA_024232965.1 Verrucomicrobiaceae bacterium
GCCTGCGGAGGCTGCGGTGGCTCTGGGCATGAAGCGTGCAGTGTCGCTGCCAGAACTCGCCCGCGAAATCGGCCCCGGCGTGATTTGTATCAACCTCACGATGACGGATGTCGTCGAGAAGGTCGTTTTTGGTGAAGGCGGCTTGATTGAGGGTCTGCACAAGGACGCGCTCATCATCGACTTCGGCACCACGGGTGTCCCCGAGACCAAGCAATGGGCAGCACGAGTGAATTGGGTGGATGCGCCTGTCTCGGGCGGACAAGTGGGGGCAGAGGCGGCCACCCTGACGATCATGGCGGGCGGCAGCGAGGCCAATTTTCAGCGCGCATTGCCGATCCTCCAGGTCTGTGGAAAAAACATCACGCACATGGGCGGCAGTGGCAGTGGGCAGGTGACCAAGCTGGCGAATCAGCTCATCGTCGCGCAGACCATTGATGCGGTTGCCCAGGCGCTGCGCCTTGCGGAGCTCTCCGGCGTCGATTCCGCCCTAGTGCGCAAGGCGCTGCTCGGCGGTTTTGCGGAAAGCCGCATCCTGGACCTGCACGGTGACCGCATGGTGCGCCGCGACTTCGCGCCCGGTGGCCGTGCCACGCTCCAACTCAAAGATGTGCGTTTGATGTGCGAACTTGCAGACTCCGTCGGCCTCGATTCGCCAACGCTGAAGAATTCACTGCGGCAATGGGAGGAATTTGTGCACGCGAAAGGCCTGGGCGATCTGGATCACAGCGGGCTCTTCCGACTCTACGAGTAGGCCTGCGGGAGGTAAGGTTGGCGCGGGATTGGGATTGACCACCGGGAGGCGGTAGGCGAACATTGCGGGCGATGATGGGCACCGTGTTTCGTTCGCTAACATACGCATTGACCTTGGGGTTGATGGCGCTCGGCGGTGCCCAGGCACAGGAGGGGCAACCGCCTGCGGTGGATGTGATCGTCGTCGATGGCCTGATGAGTGAATCTTGGCCGGATGATGGCGTGGTCGCCTTTCGACGGGGAGGCATGGTGGGGGATTTAACGCTTTCGTTTGCCATCACTGGCACGGCCAAACGAGGTCTGGACTACTCGGTCGCTGATGGGGATGCGATCACGATCCCTGACGGGGAAAGGGAGGTGTGGCTGAGTTTCACACCACTGGCGGATTCCCTTGTCGAGCCAACGGAGTCGATTCGAGTGACACTGTTGCCAAGCCCACTTTACAAGCTTTCCACGAAGGCCGCGCGGCGAGTGGTGACACTGTCGCTGACCAATGCCGGATCGAAACCGAGCGCGAAGGAGGCGGTGCGGTTCTTGTGGCAGGCGGGATTTGGGCCGAGTGCGGATTCGGTCCGTGACGCAGGTTTGACCCCCGAAAATGCCGAGTCGGTGATGTCGCTGGGCTTCAGTCGGTGGATTGACGTGCAGTTTCGCAAACCTCTCGGTCTGCATCAACCGGTCTTGGAGGCGATGGCCAGGAGCGGCCAACAGGTGTATTGGGATGCCAAGATGCGAGCGTGGTGGGCGAAGACGATCGGGCCGTATGCATCTGACGTGCTCCGACAACGGGTGGCTTTTGCGTTGAGCGAGATCTTTGTCATTTCAGATCGTCCCGATGTGCTGTCCAATCAGCCGCGCGGCATGCTGAATTTCTACGATGTGCTGGTGCGCGGTGCGTTCGGAAATGCGCGGGATTTGCTCAAAAATGTGGCTCTGCATCCCTGCATGGGGGCCTACCTCAGCCATTTGAAGAATCGCAAGGCAGACCCTGAACTCGGCACTTTTCCAGATGAAAACTTTGCCCGTGAAATCATGCAGCTCTTCAGCATCGGGCTCTGGGAATTGAATGCCGACGGAACGCCGAAGTTGGACAACTTAGGGCAGATCATTCCGACCTATGACAATGTGGCGATCACCAACTTTGCGCGGGTCTTTACTGGGTTTAGTTTCGGGGGGCCTCGGGGAGGCAATTTTTGGTGGCCGCCGGAGGATTGGAATCACCCGATGCGGATGTGGGATGAGTACCACGACATGGCACCGAAGACACTCCTCAATGGCGTTGTCTTGCCCGCACGAATTGCGAGCCAGCCTGACACCGGAGTGGCTGGTATGGCCGATGTCAACGGCGCGATCGATTGCCTGTTTCAGCACCCCAACATGGGTCCGTTTTTGGGCAAGCAATTGATCCAAAAGATGGTGACGTCCAATCCAAGCCCGGAGTACGTTGGCCGGGTCAGTGCGGCATTTGCCGATAATGGGAAGGGCGTGCGAGGCGACATGAAGGCTGTGATCAAGGCAGTGTTGCTCGATCCAGAAGCTCGATCGGTCGCGATGCTGGCGAGCCCGACCTTTGGCAAAATGAAGGAGCCGTATTTGCGTGCCGCTGGTCTGGCACGTGCGTTCAATGCGCGGTCGAGAGCCAACATTTATCCCCTCGCGTATCTGGATGAGTTGCTGGGACAGCAACCGCTCTCGAGCCCCAGCGTGTTTAACTTTTTCCGTCCAGCTTACAGTCCGGCGGGTCCCATCAGTGACGGGCACTTGGTGGCCCCCGAATTTCAAATCTTGAATGCGGTCACCGCCGTCGCAGGACCGAACTACTTTGATTCGGCGCTTCGTTATGGATTCAATCGGTGGGGAGACTCCAATCCATCGCGGGTCGTTCGACCGAATCTGGTGGGCGAAATGGCGCTTTACAATGACATCCCTGCGCTGATGCGGCGGCTCGATTTGGTCTTGATGGGGGGAATGCTGGATCCTGAGCACCACCGCATCATCCGCGAGGCGGTTGAAGCGATCGACGACACTTACTGGGATTGGAAGCGGGAGCGGATTTATCTGGCGATCTATTTGATCTCGACCCTACCCGACTACGCCATTCAGCGTTGAATTGAATTGTATGAAAAACGCTCTGCCAAGACGCCACTTTTTACGCCGGGCTGCCTGCGCCGGAATGGGCGTGGCACCGCTGGTGAATACGCTGTTGAACTTACGATTGGCTGGGTCCGCAGCTGCGGCGGCAGGACCCGATGACTACCGGGCGCTCGTGTGCTTGTTCTTCCCGGGCGGCATGGACTCCTTCAATGTTCTGGTGCCGAGCGGTGTCAGCGAGCATGCGGAATACGCAACGGTTCGCGGAGATTTGGCCTTGGCGAGATCCGCCTTGCTGCCGATCAATCCCAGCGTTAGCCCAGGACTTGATCTGGGGTTGCATCCGAGTTTGGGCGGTATCCAAACCTTGTTCGAAGAAGGAAAGGCGGCTTTCGTGGCGAATGTGGGGACACTAGTGGAACCGATCACTGCCAGTTCCCAGGTGTGGGATGAATCTGTGCGATTGCCATTGGGTTTGTTTTCCCACTCCGACCAGATCGAGCAGTGGCAGACGTCGCTGCCAGATCTTCGTACGTCGCGTGGTTGGGCTGGCCGCGCCGCTGATTTGCTCCACAGCTTGAATCCTTCGCAGCTCGTGTCGATGAACATTTCATTGGCCGGAACCAACTATTGGCAGAGTGGTCAAGACGCGGTGGAGTACACGGTGACCGATGAGGGCGCGGTGACATTGCAAGGTTATGATCCAGCGGAGACCAGTCCCTGGAGTCTCACTCCGTTGCGGACAAAGGCGATCAATGAACAACTCGGGCTTACGTATGAGCACGTCTTCACCCAGGCCTTTCAGGAGTCCAAAATCAGAGCGTTGGATGCCTATGCGCAGTTCAATGCTGCTACCGCCTTGACCTTGCCTGATTCGGTGATCTGGCCCGAAGGTGGCTTCTCGAGATCCATGCAAATGATTGCACGCGCTATTGCTGGGCATGAGGCCTTGGGGCACAAGCGGCAGACGTTTTTTGTCCAATACGGCGGATGGGATCACCACGATGAGGTCTTGCAAAACATGGCCGGGCAGTTGACGGGCCTGAGCTCCGTCTTGATGGCCTTTTATCGCTGTCTGGAGGCGCTTGGTGTGGCGAATGAGGTGACGCTTTTCAGTGCTTCCGATTTTGGCCGAACGCTGACCTCCAACGGTGCTGGTAGCGATCATGCTTGGGGCGGGAATCATCTGGTGATGGGGGGGGCGGTGAATGGTCGGCGGATCTTTGGGCAGTATCCGTCGCTGTATGAGAACAATCCTCTCGATGTCGGGCGCGGCCGATTGGTGCCTACCACCAGTGTTGATGAATACTTCGCCGAACTGGCCCTGTGGTTTGGCGTGCCAAAGACCGATCTGCCACTGGTCCTGCCGAATATTGGGACGTTCTTCAATACGACAGGCGGCAGTTCTCCTCTGGGATTCCTTCCATGACACGCAGGGCCTGGCTGGTGTTGTTAACGGTGTTCGTGGTTGTGCCAATCCTTGGTCGATGGCTGTGGAGCTGTCGCCAGCGGACAAAGGAAATGAAGATCGCTGTTTCCCGCCCACCCTCGGAGAGCAAATCGGCAACTGACAGTGGCGAGGTGGTCGTCCCCCACTCGGTGACGCAACATGCGCTGCGGGCTCAGGGCTCGCCGTTGATGGAAGATTTGCTCAATCGGTCAGGGGCACCCGAGGACGACCTGGAAAATGTGCGGCAGATCGTCAGTCAGTACGTGACGGCGCTGCAGAATCGGCCCGGACCGCCGATTGGGGACAATCGCGATTTGGTGCGTGCGCTGACCGGTAGAAATCCCTTGCGACTGGTCGTGATCCCGCCGGGACATCCCTTGGTCAACCCTGCCGGAGAACTGATGGACCGCTGGGGGACCCCCTACCATTTGCACCCACTGTCGGAGAAGAGATTTGAGATTCGGTCGGCGGGTCCAGATCATCGGCTCTTTACCACAGACGATGTCATCGCAAAGTGACCCTCCGCGACACGAAGCGATGGTGGAAGGAGCCTCAACCCAGGAGGTTCGCTAAGGATCGACGATGGTCACCAACTCTTGGACTCTGCGGTCTCCCGTGACGATGGCGAGCACGCGTCCGTCGGAGGTGATCTGCTGCGCGGCACCTCGCGCCCCGACGCCCGTGCGATCAAGCAGGGGTTTGATCGTGATGCCACGCACGGTGTCCCAAGGTGTGTTCGTCGTGAACAGCGGGCGCCCTTTACGGAGCTTCAGAATTGGCATTCTTTGAGCCTGAAGCGTGGTGTCATTACCCCGGCTGGTGCGACCCACCCACAAGGCTTGATTGGTCGTGCTTGCCGCTCCTTTCAGCGAAGCAAGAACCACATAGTTGCCGTTAACTGGATCCACGTCAATGGCTTGGATCGTTGCGACGGTGACGGTGGGGGAATCAAAAATCTCTGGTGCTGCGGTATTGGTGCTGATGAGGGTGAGGAAATTTCCATCAACCTGCCGCAAGATCAGGGCTTGGGCGCGATTGCTCAACTGCACATGGGCGAGCAGTTGACCATTGTCCACGCCCCAAATGCGGACGATGCGAGTGATCTTGATGCCGCCACCGATGTCGTCCCCTTTGCGAAGCAGCAGCGTTCCGCCAAAGTTCCAGACCCCTTCGTTCGCCGTTGCTGCACTCTTCGTCAGAGTCGCACGCAGCAGTGTCAGCGCGCCGATTCGAGTCACGCCAGTGAAGGTGCCGAGCAGTTCATTATTGACCACGCCCGGCGGTGTGGTGCCGGGAGTCAGGGTGGAACGTTGGTTCACCGCCCCAGTGTGAAACAGGCCATCCACGGGTTTGCCAATCGGGGGGATGACCTTGCAGGTGAACCCGACGGCGTCGCCGCTCAGGATGGCAGCGTGGGCAAACTGTCCGTACACTTCAGGACTGCCATCGCCTGGGACGACGGCTGAGGCGTTGCCTTCCCGATTGAGAGAGTGGGTGACGGTTCCAGCGTGATTCATGAGGATGAGTCCGCTATCGTTTTTGGTGTTGGTTGCGGCGACACCACTCCTGAGTTTGTAGAGCAGCGCGACGCGGTCATTGGCGCCTTCCTGCTGGAGCACTTCGAGAAACGATGAGGGAACGGCACCACCGAGGGATGCAAAAGGCACACCCGTTCGGGCCACCAGACCCGGGGATCCGTTATCACAGCGCAGCACCAACTGATTGCTAGCAGAGTTCAGTCCTGTGCCAGTGACAGTGGCACGGTAGATTCCGACCTGGGCCGTGCGATTGACGATGGGACTGGAAAACGCCGTGATTCGCGCATTGGCTGGCAGCCCTGGGAGGGTGGGGAACAGTGGTCCTGACTGCTGGCGAACGGCGGCGGCCAGGAAGCCGATGTTGGAACAAAGAGCTCGCGACCGTCCGCCTGCCGCTCCAGTTCCCACCACACTCATTTCAAAGAGGATGTCTCCATTCGGGCTCACCGCGCCAGTGCCAAGTCTACCTGTGGCCAGATCTTGGATCCCCTGAATCGAGTATCCAGTCTTGGCATGAGAGGGGTAAGTCGCGAATGCCATTGGCGGGGTGATGGCAAGAGCACTGTTGGAACTTAACGTGATGGCAGACGTCAGCAGGGCGCAGAGTGACACTTTCATGAGGAAGGGGCGAATTGAGGTTTCAGCACTTGTGAGAATTCGGTCCAGGCGATCTCGATCAGCAATTATCTAGCCGATTTTAGATTCGATGCAAAGTTTGAACTACCATCGTGAGCACTTCTTCCGGCCGTGCGGACTTAAGACGAATGCGCCGTGAAAACTCTTTTTCGTGCGGCAAAGACGGTGAGACTCTGGTGTCGATTCGGAGCAGAACTTCCAGCGGTGGGCTTGGAAGATGATCGATGTGGAATCTGTAGCATCGAGTCTCGGACGACCTCCTGCGAGCTAGGCTCTAGTTTACCGGGGCCAAGACGATGCGGAATCCGTATTGATCGAGACACTGGTCTGGCCAGCCACCCGTTCGGTAATCGGAACGGCAGAGTATTTCCTTTTTGACCGCCCAAGACGCACCACGCATCACGCGGCGCCCATTGGTTCCAGGGTCGATCCCATCGCAATCACACTGGCGGCGGCTCTGAGCATCCAGAGGCGCGTGTGGGATCGGGGCTCTCGTTTTTCGCCCGCGCATTTGGTGATCGATACGGAGATGTTGTCCACGTCGTATTTCACCTCGGCGGCGTGTTGGTAGCGTTTGTCTGGCTCGGACATCATGGCCTTGAGCACCACTTAATCGAGCCGCGTGTCCACCTTTGCAGTTTGGGACGGCGGAGGGAAGACACCCTCGGGCAGATTGCCGGTCAGCATCTCGTAAAACATCACGCCCAAGCTAAAAATATCGGCATGATGATCCACCCGTTGGCCAGTGCTGAGGTCCACGTCTGGAACCGCAGCGATGCACCAGCGGAGGCTGCGGTGGCTCTGGGAATGAAGCGTGCAGCGTCGCTGCCAGAACTCGCCCGCGAAATCGGCCCCGGCGTGATCTGCATTAACCTCACGATGACGGATGTCGTCGAGAAGGTCGTTTTTGGTGAAGGCGGTTTGATCGAGGGTCTGCATAAGGACGCGCTCATCGTCGACTTCGGCGCCACGAGCGGTCCCGAAATCAAGCGCTTCGCTGAACGAGTCAACTGGGTGGCTGCGCCTGTCTCCGGCGGGCAAGTCGGTGCGGAGGCCGCGACGCTGACGATCATGGCTGGCGGGAGTGAGGCGAATTATCAGCGGGCGCTGCCGATCTTCCTGGCCTGTGGCAAAAACATCACCCACCTCGGTCCTAGCGGGGCAGGGCCGGTGACGAGGTTGGCGAATCGACTCATCGTCGCGCAGACCATTGATGCGGTTGCCCAGGGGCTGCGCCTTGCGGAGCTCTCCGGCGTCGATTCTGCTCTGGTGCGCGAGGCGCTGCTCGGCGGTTTTGCAGAAAGCCGGATCCTGGACCTGCACGGTGACCGCATGGTGCGCCGCGACTTCGCGCCCGGTGGCCGTGCCACTCTATAGCTCAAAGATGTGGGCTTGGTGTGTGAACTTGAAGACTCCGTCGGCCTCGATTCGCCAATGCTGAAGAATTCACTGCGGCAATGGGAGGAATTTGTGCACGCGAAAGGCTTCGGAGATCTCGACCACTCGAGCTTGTTCCGGTTGTTTGAGACCGTGTGAGTGGTAAACGAATCGTAGATTTGGTAGCGGACGAAGGGAAGAAGGGAAAACTTGAAGTAGCACCCAGACCTAATCCATTCAAAGGTTGGTCTCATGAACGATTCAAAAGCACCCACGAAAGACCCCGTCTGTGGCATGACGGTGGACGAGGCGACGGCGCTCCAGGCTGAGCGAGATGGAACGACGTTCTATTTTTGCTGCGAGCACTGCCGCACGAAGTTTTTGTCTGAGGTCCCATCTGCCAAGAAGGATGGCGGTTGTTGTGGTGGGAAAGGCAAAGCCGTCAGCAAAGAGGCTCATGATCACTCGAAGAAGCCCTCGTGCTGCGGCGGGCACGATCAGGCAACCGTGAAGCCTTCATCTGCCTCGAAATATTATTGTCCGATGTGTCCGGGCGTGGCGTCGGAAAAACCGGGCGACTGTCCGAAATGTGGGATGGCCTTGGAACGAAATCCCTCCTGGGTTGCACCGAAAGCGGGGAAGACGCTCTACACCTGTCCGATGCATCCCGAAGTGCAACAGGATCATCCCGGCGAGTGTCCGAAGTGCGGCATGGCATTGGAGCCGATGAACACGAACGCAGACGTTGGCGACGAGGAGGAGAACACGGAGCTGAATGACATGACGCGCCGCTTCTGGATCGGCGCGGTGCTGACACTGCCGGTGTTCCTCCTGGCGATGGCGCACATGATACCGGCCCTGGGTCGGCAGGCGTGGGTGGCGGGCGACGTTTCGCGCTGGATCCAGTTTGGGCTCACCACGCCCGTGGTCTGGTGGGCGGGCTGGCCGTTCTTCAAGCGCGGCTGGCGCTCGATCCTGTCGATGAACCTCAACATGTTCACGCTGATCGCCATCGGTGTTGGCGCCGCTTACGTGTTTAGCGCCGTTGCGATACTCCTTCCCGATTTGTTCCCGCATTCGATGCGCCACGGCGGCAAGGTAGGCGTCTACTTTGAAGCCGCCGGAATGGTTACGGTGCTGGTGCTGCTCGGTCAGGTGCTCGAACTTCGAGCCCGCAGCCGCACCGGCAGTGCGATCAAGGCATTGCTTAACCTCGCGCCACCCACGGCGCGTCTCATCGGGGAAGGCGGCGACAAAGAAGTGCCGCTCGGTCAGGTGAAAGCAGGCGACAAGTTGCGCGTCGTGCCCGGTGACAAAGTGCCTGTGGATGGAGAAGTCGTCGAAGGTCACTCCAGCGTGGAAGAGTCCATGATCACCGGCGAACCGCTCCCCGCGGAAAAATCCGTCGGCGACAAAGTGACAGGGGGCACTGTCAACGGCACAGGAAGTTTCATCATGCAAGCTGAGCGTGTCGGCGATGACACCTTGCTCGGCCAGATCGTGTCGATGGTGGCCGAAGCACAGCGCAGTCGCGCGCCGATCCAGGGTCTCGCCGACAAAGTCGCGGCCATCTTTGTTCCGACGGTGCTGGCGGTGTCTCTGATCACCTTCGTCGTGTGGATGTGGGTCGGCCCGGAACCCAGAATCGCTCACGCCATTATCAATGCGGTTGCTGTTCTCATCATCGCCTGCCCTTGTGCGCTTGGTTTGGCAACTCCCATGTCCATCATGGTCGGAGTCGGACGCGGCGCACAACTCGGCGTGCTCGTGAAGAACGCCGAGGCGCTCGAACGCCTGGAGAAGGTCACCACGCTCGTCGTGGACAAGACAGGCACACTCACCGAGGGCAAACCCAAGCTCGTGGATGTCCTGTCCGGCGATGGATTTGACGCGAAAGAGTTTTTGAGCCTCGCCGCCTCCTTGGAGCAGAACAGCGAACACCCTCTCGCCGCAGCGATCGTGCTTGGAGCGAAAGATCAGAGCCTCACGCTCGACGAAGTGAAGGACTTTCGCTCCGTGACCGCCGGCGGTGTCGCAGGAAACGTCAAGGGACGCGTGGTGATGGTGGGCAAACCGGATTTCCTGCGGGATGAAAAGGTCACGGATCTCGAATCACTCGAAGCCATGGCGGTGAAACTCCAGGAGGACGGCAAGACCGCGATGTTCGTCGCCGTCGACGGCAAACCGGCAGGCATCCTCGCCGTCGCCGATCCGATCAAAGCCACCACTGCTGAGGCCATCAAAGATCTTCACGAGCTGGGACTGGAACTCGTCATGCTCACCGGCGACAACCGCCGCACCGCCGCAGCCGTGGCCAAACAACTCGGCCTCGATTCGGTGGAAGCGGAGATCGAGCCCGCCGGGAAAGTCGCACACATCAAAAAGCTGCAAGCCGAAGGCAAACACGTCGCCATGGCTGGCGACGGCATCAATGACGCGCCCGCACTCAGCGAAGCCGAAGTCGGCATCGCCATGGGCACCGGCACCGACGTGGCCATGCATAGCGCAGGCATCACGCTCGTGAAAGGCGACCTCCGCGGCATCGCACAAGCCATCCGCCTCAGTCGCGCCACCATGAGCAACATCCGCCAGAACCTCGTCTTCGCCTTCCTCTACAACGCCCTCGGCATCCCCATTGCCGCAGGCGTGCTTTACCCATTCTTTGGTCTCCTCCTCAGCCCCATCATCGCCGGTGCCGCCATGAGCCTGAGTTCCGTGTCTGTCATCAGCAACGCCCTGAGACTGCGGAACATGAAACTGTGATGGACACTCCGCCTCTTGATTCGCCCTCAGAGAAACCCGAACAGATTGCTTCAGAAACCCATCACGATCACGGATTTGGGCCGACTTTTCAGCTCCACTGGATCCAGGAGCGCTGTGCGGCGCGTACGGCGGTGGTTGCTGCAGTGGCGCTCGGGTTCCAGCTGTTGTCCAGACTGGCGTAACGGCTACGACGTGGACTATGCGTCTTTGCCAGCCTTGCCCGGAAATCATCAACGACGATGACATTGGTCCACACGGAGCGACGAAGTCTGAACGTCGAGGGAAGGGAGCGGTTGAGTAATCAGTGTTAGATTTGCATCATCGTTTGAACTCTCTAGCATCTCATCAGCTTCGCGGCCTCGTCGGCGTCGATGCCATCAGGCGGCTAGATCAAGCAGACTCGAGAATCAATCTCAAACGGCTACAATCCGCCAAGGTGGGGATCCGGCTTCAACACCGCTTTTC
This sequence comes from Verrucomicrobiaceae bacterium, assembly GCA_024232965.1. Lineage (GTDB taxonomy): Bacteria > Verrucomicrobiota > Verrucomicrobiia > Verrucomicrobiales > Verrucomicrobiaceae > JACKQF01. The sequence continues at coordinate 11,071 of JACKQF010000001.1, forward strand.
GCATCGCCCCTGAAATCATCAAGCACATCGCCACATTGAAACCCGCCGCAGATGTTTCCATCCCTGATCAATGTCATTGGTGAAGACAGGCGGTATGTTTGGGCTGAATCAAACTGAAAACTGGGCGCGTGGTTGATCAACTCCGACCCTCGATGGCCTGTCCGATGGGAGTTGAGCGTCATACACCCTCTTTGAGGTCAAGTCCATGATCTGCGAGTTCAGACATTGCGATCATTCGGAGGTCGTAGTTGAAACCTACTCCAACCCGACTCCTCCGAGGTGCTTCCCATTCGCCCCAGCGAAGTGGATGAGGCCATGGTGGCGGAGGAGCCTGACGAATTCGCGTTCGGAGTTGTCGAACTCCCAAGGGGAATTGAGGAGTGGTTGGCAAAGCTCCAACTGGACGAGGCAGGAGTGAGTGATCCACGGTTTGCCAACGATCTCTTAAAACGGGGGCTACCAGTTGCTATCAATCACCCACTGGATGTGGGGTCGTCCTTCGTCTGTCTCATGAAGAGCCTCGCGTTGGCGCCTCAGTTCGGCTTTCAATTCGCGGATGGTGTCGGCGTATTTCGGGTTGGTGTATTCGTTGTGCATTTCCCGTGGATCAGTGCGCAGGTCGTAGAACTCCCAGGCGGCTGGCGTGGGCTCGATCTTGTAGGATTCACCTTTCTTCCAGGGCATGGTGAGCTGGCCGAGGGATGAATCGTTTTCGGGCTGGCCGTAGTAGAAGATGAGCTTGAAGTCGGCGGTGCGGATGCCGAAGTGCGCGGGGTTATCGTGATGCATGAGGTGCATCCAGTAGCGGTAGTAGGTCGCGGTGCGCCAATTCGTGAGCGGCTTGCCTTCGAGGGCGGCGGCGAAACTGCGGCCCTGCATCTGCGAAGGGGCTTGGGTGCCAGCGAGTTCCAGCATGGTGGGCGCGAAGTCGGTGTTGTTGATGAGGTCGGTGTTCACCGAACCGGATTTGATCTTGCGGCGGATAGCGCATGATGAAGGGCATGCGCATGGACTCATCATACATCCAGCGTTTGTCGATGTAGTCGTGCTCGCCGAGCATCATGCCCTGATCGGAGGTGTAGATGATGATGGTGTTGTCGAACAGGCCGTTCTTCTTCAGGTAGTCGAAGAGCCGCGCGAGGTTGTCGTCCACGCTCTTCACGCAGCGGAGGTAGTGTTTGAGATACTCCTGATAGGCCTGGTGTGTGTATTCGTGGTCGTCGAGGCCGGGCGAGATGTTGAAGTCGATGCCATAGTTGCGCACGGGATGGCGCTTGGAGACGGAGGTGCCAATGCGATGCACGAGACTGTCGTTCGCACCGCGCGTGGCGATGGAGCCGAAGCCTGTCGCGGGCTGATCGTAAAGATTGTCCGGCTCGGGGATCTCGGTGTCCTGCAAATAGTCCGCGTAACGCGGCGCGAACTCGAACATGTCATGCGGTGCCTTGTGATGCAGCATGAGGAAGAAGGGCTTCGTCTTGTCGCGCTTCTCCAGCCAATCGAGGCCGATGTCGGTGATGACATCGCTGACATAGCCAGTGTGCTTCTCGATGCTCTTCGGCCACCGTTTCTCGCCTCGCACGATGAAGTCAGGGTCGAAATATTTTCCCTGTCCCGGTAGCACGTTGTAATAGTCGAAGCTCAATGGCTCGGCCTCCAGATGCCACTTGCCGATCATCGCGGTGAGATAGCCCGTCTTTCTCATCTCTAGCGGCAAATACTGCCGCTCCGGTGGCAGCACGCCGTTGAGATCGGTCACACCATTGGTCTGCGAACACTGTCCGGTGAGAATGGTGGCGCGGCTTGGTGTGCAGATGGAGTTCGTGCAAAAGACGCGATCAAACCTCATGCCCTCGGCGGCCAGCTTGTCCAATGTCGGCGTGGGATTGAGCTTTGCGAGACGACTTCCGTAGCATCCCACGGCCTGGGACGTGTGGTCGTCGGACATGACGTAGAGGATGTTCGGCGGCGCGGCGGAGGACAAATGTAAACTACAGAATGACGAGAGGAAAAGAGCGAGGTGTTTCATGATTCAGTTAGGTGAGGGGGAGCAACAATCCTTTATCGCCGGGCTTTTCTTTCCCACACGCGAACGTAGTCCACTTCCATCGAGGTAGGAAAGCCCTCTGGCGTTGCCGCATTAGGCTGGGGCTTCATCTCCTGCCCGACCCAGCCAATATGCGGAGCGCGCAGTCCGAGCGAGAGCGTGAGGTTCATCGGCAGGTGCCAGTATTGATTCGGTTTCCTCGCGACTTCTTTGCCGTCGATATACCACACGATGCTCTCAGGCGTGACATCGCAGCCATAGACATGGAAGTCTTTGCGCGGATCCCAGGGAGCGGTCCAGGCGCTCTTGCAGAGCGCGGGTCGGTCCTCGGCCTGACCCACTTCACGGTGCCGTCTTTGTCGGCGAGTCGCAGATGCAGGTTCATATCGATCTGATGGACGGTGTCGCGCACTTTGGTCTCGCGATTCAGTTCGTTCATTTGCAGTTCGACGAAATCGATTTCGCAATAGCGCACCTCGCCCGTTGTGGCTTTGCCATCGCTGTAGATCCAGAACGCGGGACAGGCTCCGGGAAGAGACTGCAACCTTTGATCCTCGCCTCGTAGTAACCGTAGGTTCGCTTCAACTTCGAGCGGAAGATGCCCGACTTGTAGGACAGTGACTGCCCGTTCTTCCGAGCGTGAGGCTCATAGGTCATGCTCAGGATGAGTTTGCCGTCCTTCTGAACGGCGTTCTTTTCTTCCCATGTCCAAGGTCCCCAGCTCGCGACCTTTGTGGTCCATTTGCGCGCATCGACCTCTCCTCCATCGAACTCGTCAGAGAAGGCAGGCCTAGCTTCCCACTGGCCGGTTTGACCGAGGGGTGTCGGCACTTGGGGGTGAGCCGGGTCAGCATGAGCTGTCGCGAGCAACAGGAGCGTGGCGAGTGAACAAAGAGTAGTTTTCATGATTGGAGTGAATGGAGAACGCGGAGGCTAAGCGATGAGTTCCTTGATGACCTGTCCGCCAAACTGGCTGAGCTGTTTATAACGGCCCGCGTGGTAGTAGGTGAGCTTGTTGTCATCCAGGCCGAGCAGATTCAGTAAAGTGACGTGCAAGTCGCGGATCGGGTGCACAGTTTCGACGGCTTTCAGACCGAGATCATCAGTGGAGCCTACGATGCCGGGCTTCACGCCACCGCCAGCGAGCAGCATAGTCATCGCCTTGTTGTTATGGCCGCGACCGAGGGAATAGACGCCGCCGCGCTTGTTGTTGTCAGGTGTGCGGCCAAACTCGCCGCACCAGATGACGAGGGTGTCTTGCAACATGCCGCGTTGTTTCAAATCGCGGATGAGTGCGGACATCGGCTTGTCCACGCTGCGAATGCGTTCGCTGTGCGCGCGTTCGAGGTAGTCGTGACTGTCCCAACCGCCGCTGAAGACTTGCACGAAACGCACGCCTTTCTCGACCATCTTTCGAGCCAGCAGGCACTGGCGGCCAAAGGTGGCGGTGTGCTTTTCATTGAGACCATACATCTCGCGAGTGGCTTCGGTTTCGCCTTGGATATCGACCAGTTCGGGCACTTCCGTCTGCATGCGATAAGCCAGTTCATAAGTCTCCATGCGTGCCGCGAGTTCCTTGTGCTCGGGATGTTTGGCGGCGTGCTGCTCATTGAGAAAGGCCATCTCATCGAGGAAGCGGCGCTGATGCTCGCGTGTTTTGAAGGACTGAGCATTGAGGTCAAGAATCGGCGAGCCTTCAGGACGCAAGCGAGTGCCTTGGTAGTTGGCAGGCAGGAAACCGTTGCTCCAGTTACCCGCGCCGCCTTGCGGGTAGGCAAGTTCGGTCATCACGACATAGCCAGGCAGGTTCTGATTCACGGTGCCCAGACCATACGTGACCCACGAACCGATGGCAGGATCAGCACCCAGACGGCTTCCCGTGTTCATGTGGTAGAGCGCCTCGGGATGATTCAGCGACTCGGCCTGACAGCCTCGGTAGTTGCAGAGTTCATCGGCCACATACGGATCAGCGAGGTGCTTCCACTGGTCGCACATCTCGATGCCGTTTTGCCCGACCTTGTTAAACTGGAACGGGCTGCCAACGAAGAATTTGAAACCCGTCTCCTGCCCGGCGGCGAGCTTCGATTCCTTCTTGTGGAGTTTCGTGAGCATCGGCTTCGGATCAAACGTGTCCATGTGTCCGGGGCCACCTTCCATAAACAGCATGATGACGTTCTTGGCCTTCGCAGGAAGCATCGGGTTCTTCGGCGCGAGCGGCGACGGAGCGGCAATTCCTTCCTTCGCGAGCAGATCGGTGAATGCGAGCGAGCCGAGTGAGGCACCGAGACCGTGGAACATCTGGCGACGCGTGATCGCGTTTGAGACGGGACGGGAACAGATTTGGTGGTTCATGGTGTTAGTAAAGGTAGGCGAACTCAGGGCTGTTGAACAAAGCGAGGCAGACATCGGCAAGCGCACGCGTCTCCGCGCTCACGTCGGCAGGCTTCTTGTCGGGGATGTAGTTCTCGAAGGCGGGCAGGATTTCCTCATACTCGAAGATCTTGCCGGAAAACTCCTCGACCAGTGAACGCGTGATGCGCGTGGGATACGTCACCGGCTTTGGCTGGACGCCGCGATGATACTGCTTCATTTCGCCGAGATAGGTGGTCAGGCGCTTCAATTCAGCGGCTGAAGGCGAACGACCAAGCGCGAGCTGGAAAGAACGGTTGATCTGCGCTTCGGGCGTTTTGGTTTCTTTTTGAACGCGAAGCGCGAAGGCGATGGCGCGATCCGTTATGAGGTCGCTGTTCATCATGGTGAACGCTTGCGGCGATACAGAAGCGGAGTCACGCAGATCGCAGGAGTCGTTCGGGTTCGGCTGATTGAACACCTCAAGGAACGGGTCGGCCTGACCACGCACGCGATAGGCGTAGATGCTGCGGCGATTGCGCTCGGCGGGCGTTGGCGAGGGCTGAAAGGCGGGGGCGAGTGAGAACTGAATCATGCGTGGCTGCAAGGCGACCTCCATGTTCATCTCGGGCATGATAGGCAGACCACCGAGAGTGGGGTTTAGCTCGCCAGTGATATGCAACATCGAGTCGCGCAACTCTTCGGCAGTAAGGCGACGTGTCGGGAAGTATGCGAACAAATCGTTGTTCGGATCGTCATTTTTGAGCTTGGCCATCTGCGGGTGTCCGGTCGCCATTTGGTAGGCCTTCGACATCATGATGAGCTTGTGCATGCGCTTCATTGTCCAGCCGTGTTCGACGAAGTCCGCCGCGAGCCAGTCGAGCAATTCGGGATGAGTGGGCTTCGCTCCTTTCACACCGAAGTTATTCGGCGTGCCTGCGATGGGTTTGCCGAAATGATACTCCCAAAGACGATTCACGATGGAACGCGTGGTGAGCGGATTGCGCGCATCGGCGATCCATTTCGCGAGGCCAAGCCGGCGATTGGTCAAATCTTCCGGCAGCACATACGGATCCCCTTGCGCGCCCTCAATGCTGAGGCCGACGGCACTGAGCACGCCGGGCTGAACCTTCTCACCAGGAGCCTCCAGCGAGCCACCCGTGAAGATGTGAGTCTCTGGACGGTAGCCCGTGTTGATCACCTGCGGCATCCGCAAGGAGCGTGCGCTTTTGAAGTTCAGCTTCGGGTCTGGACCGTCATAGACGCTCTGCATCATCGGCTCGTAGCGCTCCAAGGCGCGCTGCCAAATCCACTCATCCTGCTCGCGCACTTTGAGCTGGCCTTCCGCCATGTAGTCGAGGCCGACATTGCGTGGCGGCTTTACCTCATCATCCAGTTTCTGGCGTGCGTCGCTCGGCTTGTAAGGAAGGCCGTGCTGCTTAAACCACTCCCTCGCCGCCGTTTCGCGCTGCTCTACGATCTTGTCCTTCTCGCCTTTTGCAAACGACAGCATCCGCTCGACATGAGCCTTGCCTTCCGCAAAACCATCGCGCCTTTCCTCCGGCGTAAAGTTGAGAGGACGCTCCGCCATCTGCACGCCAGAGATCGCCGCATAAACACGGTAATAATCGCGCGTCGGCAGTGGATCGAATTTGTGATCGTGGCACTTGAAACAGCGCATCGTCGTTGCCAGGAAAGTTTGCCCAATCGCATTGACGAGATCATCGCGATAAATCTGCTGCGCCTCTTCGTCCTTCACCATCGCATTGTCCCACGGCCCCATACGCAGGTAGCCGGTCGCCACGATGCACTCGGTCTCTTCCTGCGTGTAGTCGCCCTTCTTGCGCACCTCTGCGAGCCTTTTGGCATCGCCACCGAGACGCTTCAGCGCCGACGCATCGGCGAGTTGATCGCCCGCGAGTTGTTCGAGCACGAACTGATTGTAGGGCTTGTCATTGTTGAGCGAGCGGATCACATAATCGCGATAGCGCCACATGTTTGAGCGCTCGAAGTCATTGGCCATGCCGCCCGTGTCGGCGTAGCGCGCGACATCGAGCCAATGCTGCGCCCAGCGCTCGCCATAGTGGGGGCTCTCGAGCAGTCGATCAATGAGAGCTGACCACGCCTTCGTAGAATCGGCCTTCCACGCGGCTTGAAAGCCCGCGCTCTCCTCGGGCGTCGGCGGCAGACCGATGAGGTCGAAGGTGGCGCGGCGGATCAAGGTCAATGGATCAGCCTGCGGTGATGGCTCTGCCTTTGCCTTCGCCAGTTTGGCCGCAATGAATTGATCAATCGGACTCGTGGTTTGTGAGTCCGCGATCACTGGCTTTTTCACTGGCTGAAATCCCCAAATATCCTCCGGCCTATACCGACGATACGTCCACGCATCCGCCAGACCGCCGCTGGACTTCAAAATCACGCCATCCTCATTCGAAGCGACCGACCACTCAGCCTCGCGCAGTTTCTTCTGCTCCGCTTCACTCGGCCACGGTGCGCCCGCATCGATCCAGCCGCGCACCAACTCGATCTCTTCCGGCTTCAGTCGATCATTTTCCTTTGGCGGCATCTCCAAGTCCTTGTCGGCCCAAGTCATCGCCACATACATCGTGCTCGATTTGGCATCGCCAGGAACCAGCACCTTGTCGGAGTCCTCGCCGCCTTTGAGCAATCCCTCGCGGGTCAGCATGTTCAGCTCGCCTTTGATCTTCTTCGGGTCTTCACCGTGGCAGGCAAAGCACTTCGCTTTGAGCAATGGCAGCACCTTGAGAGTGAAGCTGCGCTCGGTGGTGGGTGTATCGGCGGGTGCCGCAGGAAGCACGTGCATCGGCAGCAGCAGCGCCAGGAAGAGTGTGAGCCTATGGTTTACCATGTTCGTAGATGTCAGCAATTTCTTGTGAGGTGAGTGCGGCAGCAAAGAGGGCGAACTCGTCCATGCTGCCGTTGAGATTGCGCACGGCGAAATGCGCGTCGGTGCGATAGACAGGCTCGCTCCAGTTGCAGATCGACGCGGCACCGATGGCTACGTTTTCGACGAGATACTCCTCGGGAATGGCCTCCTCGCTGAAGACACGGCCATTGAGATAGTGCGTCACCTTTCGCGCATCGACATCGTAGGTCGTCGCGATCATCAGCCACTGCCCGCTCTGGGAGGCGTTCCAGATGGGCGGGGACATGAAATGATACTTGTCCTTTTGGCCTCGTTTCACTTCCGAGGTCTCGTGCTTCTTCACGGAAAAAAACAAGCGACCATCATCCATGATCTGCCAGTGCGGTCCGCCCACCTTGGCCCCATCGGTGAGGAAGAGCGAGTTATACCAACGGTCAAGGCTGTTGATCTTTACCCACGTTAGCAGCGTGATGGAATGGAACTCGCCCGGCACATTCAATCGGACTCGGCTGCCCGTAGGGCTGAAGTCAAGCGCAGCTCCAGCCATGCCCCAGCGGTCCGGCACACGAGCCGCAGCGACGATTGCACCATCCATTTGAGGTTTCTCAGTGGCCTCGTTTTTGAGGCGGCGATTCCATCCGTCATCTGCACCCATTTGATAAGAGACTACGAGTCGGGGATCATGGCGAAGCTTGTGGCTGTAGTTGATCCACTCATCACGACGGACTTTGCGGTCTGTGTTCAGCCGTTCGCTCATGTCGGCCATGCCAATGAAGCCTGCGTGATTCGCTGGCAGGGCGGTCGCTTTTCCATCCGTTTCCCAACGCAGCGCCTCGCCCTTCTTCATGTTTCGCATCGCATTGCCATGCGGATGCCATTCCACTTCGCCATCTAGGACATGCACCTCGGAGTTTGTCGCTGCAACGTTCAGCGCGAACTCCGTGCCGAGATCCACCACCTCGCCCTCCGCCGTGTGAATGCGAAAACCATGCGCTGGCTCGGGCACTCGCGCCCGCACCTTCCCCCTCGTCACCGACATCTCCATCGGCGAGATGATCTTGAATTCCGCGTCGCCCTCGACGACCACGGTCACTCCACTGAACAACTCGATCTGCGCGATGCCCGATTCAAGCCGCAAGGTCTCGTGAGCGAGCAAGTCCCCAGTGACGAACTTCCGCCCGCCCGCCCAATGCGCATTTGCCTGAGCCGTGACGACCGCGAAGCCAGCAGCAGATTCCTCGGAGGGACTTTGTTCAGGACCGCCGACACTATCCTTCCACCAAAACATCGTCGTCACCAGAGCTACGGCCGTAACCGGTGCTATCCAGCGCATCAACCAAACGAACCAGGAGACACCGCTCGCCGCTGGCGCATGGTTTGTCTCCCAGACCTCCGTTGCCTCACGACCAGCTGCGATGGTGCGCAAGTTGGCATCCAACCGCGTTGCACGCCGGAACTCCGCCCGCGCAGCATTGTCGCTTCGCAAGCGAAGCTCGAACACCGCGAGTTCATCAGCGTTCAACTCACCTCGCAGGTAGCGCACCGTCAGATCGCGCAATGAGTCGTCATGAGATTTCATAGCGCAGCCTCCTCTTTCAGTGTGCGTTCAATGCACGTCGCCAGTTCTTGCCGAATTCGGCTCAACAGCATGTAAAGTGCAGCGGGCGACTTGCCGATTGCCGCCGCTAGATCGCGCTGATCCGGGATCGAGTAGGCCTTGAGCACCAATTCACGCCGGGCTGGCGGCAGCTTTGCCATGCAGGTCTCCAAAGCCAGTTCTTCCCGTGAAGCCAGTTCGGTTTCGTTCTCTGCCTCTTCGGCCAGTTGTTCAAGAAAGTCTTCGCTAAACACCAACCGATCCCGTCCCATTGCCCGCCGAAACGCCAGTGCCTCGTAGCGCGCAATGACCAGCGCCCAATGCAAAAACTCCGTCGCCGGATCGAACTGATTAAACTTCTTCCAAGCCGCCAGCGCCACCCGCTGCATCACCTCATCCACATCTCCCCAAGCCGGTAATAAGGTCCGCACGAACCGTCGCAAAGCAGCCTCGTGTCGAGTCAGTAACCCAACGAAAAGCTCGTAGCCGGGTGCATCAGAATGGGGTTGGTCAGGCATAGTGGTTCACAGTGTAACTGCCAACCTTCACGCCAACTAACGAACTTATTTTAGCACTTCGGCGACGATGTCTCTGCATCACCCATTTCTTCCGCTTCCAGATGCGGATCCAGTAGAACTCCATCGAATTTGTAGGAAACGGATCAAATGAGGTGGACCCCGAAATTCGGGCCAGTAGTGAAGTTATGAGAGTATGGTGATTGCGGTTTGGGAGAGACAACCCAACCCCCCCCAATACCAAGTGAAAGCCAAACGTAAAAGACATGACCCACAGTTCAAGGCCCGAGTGGCTTTGGAGGCCCTCAAGGGCATCAAGACAGTCCAGCAAATCGCCAAGGAGTTCGACGTGCATCCGGTGCAAGTCAGCGACTGGAAGAAGAAGCTCAGCACGCAGGCAGGTAGCGTGTTTGAGACCGGCAGACAGCAGGAGCAGGAGGACTTCAGCGCGGAGCGCACGGATCTGCACTCCAAGATCGGCGAACTCACCGTAAAGTTGGACTTTGTGGTAAAAAAATCCAAGCAGCTCGGAGTGTGGAGCGGACTGCAGGACTCATCGAACCTCAACACCCGAAGCTAAGCATGAGAACCCAATGTGAACTGCTGGGCGTGTCCCGTTCCAGTCTAGATTACTTGCCTGTGGCGGAGGCCGAAGAGAACGTGAAGATCAAACGCCTGCTAGATGAACTCTATCTGCGTGACCCGTGTCTGGGATCGCGCCGACTCGTTACGGTGTTGGAGCGCGATCATGGCCTGCAGGTCAATCGCAAGCGACTCCTGCAGGTCAATCGCAAGCGACTCCAGCGGCTGCGGCGTAAGATGGGGCTGGAGGCCATATACTGCAAGCCGCGCACCAGCATCGTAGACAAGGCCAATCGCATTTATCCCTACTTGCTGCGCGATCTGGAAGTCACCAGGGCCGACCAGGTGTGGTGCACGGACATCACCTACATCCCCATGCTGCGAGGCAGCGCCTACCTCTGTGCGGTAATGGATTGGAAGACACGTTGTGTGTTAGGCTGGGCCGTGAGCAACACGATGGATGTGTCGCTGTGCCTGTTGGCGCTGGAGCGTGCGAAGATGTATGCCGGTTGTGTGCCGGAGATCTTCAACACGGATCAGGGTAGCCAGTTTACCAGCGAGGAATGGACCTCCCGACTCAAGAGCTGGGGCGTGCAGATCAGCATGGACGGGCGCGGTCGATGGATGGACAACGTGTTCATCGAGCGGCTGTGGCGCAGCATCAAATACGAGGAGATCTACCTGCGCGAGCACACCACGGTGCATGAGTTGGAGCGCGGAGTGGAGCGCTGGCTGAAGCACTACAACACATGGAGGCCGCACGAAGCACTGAAGAACAAAACGCCTAGCCAAGAGTATCGGCCAACGCGGGAAACAACCGTGAAAAAAAAGAAGATGAAGAAGGCAGCCTAACGTCCACGTAACGAAAAAAGACCCTGAAGGAGGGGGCGACCGCATTTTGAGCTGTTCTCAAGAAGGCCACTCGCTCCGCTCGTCGCCTTCTTGAGAACAGCTCAAAATGCGGAGCAAAGCCCTTGCAAAGCGCCCCCAGAACCCCGAACGAATCACCACCCTCAGCCGTGATCACCATAGCTTAACTTCACGCAATCCTGGCCGAAGAACGGGGTCCACCTCAAAACCCGAACTGACGGGAGCAACCCATCCATCGAATTTCCGCAAGACAGAAGCAACAGATCCAACCTCAACCGGAGGCTTGGCTTGTAATCCAATAATTCGCCCATCGCCGCATAGTTGGGGGCGTTGTGATTGACCGGAGAGGCACCTCTCCACGCTTCGTGTCTGCGCCGGCGGTAGGGTTATACCCCATTTCAAGCCTTCGCGAACGACCGTACGGTTCTGAACTTCTGACACCACACGACATCGTCCCATCGAAGCAGCGGGTGGAACGGACTCGACTTAACCTCGACTGCTAGCGGGAGCGTTGTCTCTGGAACATCGAGCGGGGATGGGACGTTCTAGTGATGGAAGAAGACTCTCCTCATGCCCGCTCTCATCGTCTCCGTCTTTGACACCAAATCCTACGACCGCGAATATCTCGCGAAGGCGCAGGGGGCGGATCGTTTGACGTGGCGATTTCATGATTTTCGGCTCTGTGCGGAGACGGCACCGGCGGCGGGTGGTGCGCAGGCGGTGTGTGCGTTTGTGAATGATCAGGCGGACCGGGCTTGCCTGGAGATTCTCGCTTCGCTGGGCGTCAAGCTGCTCGCGCTGCGTGGTGCGGGTTACAACAACGTGGACGTTCCTGCCGCTCGTGAACTGGGGCTCGATGTCGTGCGCGTGCCGGCCTACTCGCCGCATGCGGTGGCCGAACACGCGGTCGCGTTGCTGCTCACGCTCAACCGGAAGATCCACCGTGCCTACAATCGCGTGCGAGAGCTGAATTTCTCGCTCAGCGGCCTGGTGGGCTTTGATGTTCATGGCAAGACGGTGGGCATCATCGGCACGGGGAAGATTGGGCGTATCGCCGCGCAGATCTTTCGTGGCTTTGGCGCCGAGGTGCTGGCTCATGATTGTTTCCCGGATGCCGATTGGGCGGCCCAGTTTGGCGTTCGCTATGTGGAGTTTGATGCGCTGCTGACGGCCTGCGACGTGGTCTCGCTGCACGTGCCGCTTCTGCCCGAGACGCGTCATCTTCTCAACGAGCAGTCTTTGGCGCAGATGAAGCGCGGAGTTGTCATCGTGAACACGAGCCGGGGCAAGCTGATCGAAACCACGGCGCTCATTGCCGCGCTGAAGTCCGGCCAGGTCGGCGGTGTGGCGCTGGATGTGTATGAGGAGGAGGAAGGCATCTTCTTTGAAGATCTCTCCGGGCAGATGCTGCAGGACGATGAGTTGTCGCTGCTGATCAATTTCCCCAACGTGCTCATCACGTCGCATCAGGGCTTCCTCACCCATGAGGCGCTGAGCGAGATCGCCCGCGTCACGACGACGAACCTCCTGCGACTTGAAGCGGGTGAGCCGTTTCTTCCAGGCACGTTGCTGACCACCGAACCGGAGGCCGCCCATGCATCTTAAAGTCCTGCTGCCGTTCCAAGTCTTTGCGGACAAAACCCAGGTCACGCGCATCGTCGCCGAGACGCGGGAAGGCTCGTTTGGCCTGCTGCCGCATCGACTCGACTGTGTGGCGGCGTTGGCGCCGGGCATCCTGATTTACGAAACCGAAACGGAGGGCGAGGTCTTCGTGGCGGTGGACGAGGGCGTGCTGGTGAAGACGGGCGCGGAGGTGCTGGTTTCCGTTCGGCGGGCGCTCGCGGGCGCGGATCTCGGCCAGTTGCGTGCGATGGTGGAGAAGGAATTTCTCACGCTGGATGCCGAGGAGCAGAGCGTGCGCTCGGTGATGGCGAAACTGGAGACGAGCTTTTTGCATGGCTTCGCAGCCTTGAAAAAATGTACGACGAACCCGACATCCCTCCCACGAAAGCGGAGCCGAAGCTGGCTGATCAAATCGGGCAGAAGGCGGCGCGCAAACTGCACGCGCGCAAGCATGGTGAGCCTGCCGTTTGGCTTGGTCTGGGGATGATGGGGCTCGTGGGCTGGTCGGTCGCGGTGCCGACCTTGCTCGGTGCGGCGCTCGGGCTCTGGCTGGACAAAGAATATCCCGGTTCACGTTCATGGACGCTGGCGCTGCTGGTGGCCGGACTGATGCTGGGCTGCATCAATGCCTGGCACTGGGTGGCCAAGGAAGAAAAAGCCATGCGAGACGAGCAGGAGGACAAAGACGATGAATGAGACACTGACCATCCTTTTGGCAATCGCTGCCGGCATCGTGCTCGGCGTGATCTTCTTCGGCGGACTGTGGTGGACGGTTCGCAAAGGCATGTCCTCGCCGCGCCCGGCCGTTCTGTTTCTCGGCAGCATGATCGTGCGAATGAGCGTGGTGATGCTGGGCTTCTACTTCGTCGGTCAGGGCGAATGGCAGCGGCTGCTGGCCTGTCTTGCCGGGTTCATCCTCGCCCGCATCGTTTTGACGCGGTGGACACGTGCGCCTGTGGAAAACCTCAGGGAGGACCGCCATGCGTCTTAGCCCGGACCAGCTCATTTACTGGCAGCATGGGTTCTTCAAACTCAATGCGACCATCGTGTTCACCTGGATGGTGATACTCATCCTCATCGTGGGGGCGAAACTGATCACCCGCAATCTCACCACCGAGCACAAACGCTCGCGCTGGCAGAACCTGCTGGAGATCGTGGTCATGGCAATCGTCTCTCAAATCAAAGACGTGGGCCTGCGTAACCCGAAGACCTACCTGAGCTTTCTGGGCACGCTCTTTTTGTTCGTCGCCATGTCAGCCCTTTGCACCATCATCCCGGGTTATGATCCGCCGACGGGATCGCTCTCGACGACGGCGGCGCTCGCCATCTGTGTGCTCGTGGCGGTGCCGATGTTTGGCATCATGGATCAGGGCATGAAGGGTTACTTGAAAACCTACATCGAGCCGACATTCATCATGCTGCCGTTCAATCTCATCAGCGAAGTCTCGCGCACGCTCGCACTCGCTGTGCGTCTTTTCGGCAACATGATGAGCGGCGCGATGATCATCGGCATCCTGCTCACGATCACGCCTTTCATCTTTCCCATTGTCATGACCTTGCTCGGCCTGCTGACCGGCATGGTGCAGGCCTACATCTTCAGCATCCTCGCGGCGGTTTACATCGCCGCGGCCGTGCGCACTCGCGAGCCCAAGCTCGCTCCATCCACCCCATAGCCCCAAACACCAACCATGGACCCCACCACCACGATCGCGGTGACCTCGATCATCACCGCCGGATTCACCACCAGCATCGGCTGCATGATGCCAGCACTCGGCGAAGGCAGATCCGTCGCGAATGCTCTGACCTCATTGGCCCAGCAACCGGACGCCTCCGCCACCATCACGCGCACGCTGTTTGTCGGCCTGGCGATGATCGAATCCACGGCGATCTATTGCTTCGTGGTCTCGATGATCCTCATCTTTGCCAATCCGTTCTGGAATCACGTCATCACACAATCCGTCGAGGCGGCAACGAAGTAAGCCATGCTCATCGACTGGTTCACCGTCGCGGCTCAGGCGCTCAACTTCCTCATCCTGGTGTGGTTGATGAAGCGCTATCTTTATCAGCCGATCCTCCACGCCATCGACGCGCGGGAAAGGCGGATCGCTGACGAACTCGCCGATGCCGACAAGAAGAAGGCCGAGGCGAAGCAGGAGCGCGATGACTTTGAGCAAAAGAACGCCGAACTCGACAAGCAACGCGCGTCCCTCCTGAGCAAGGCCACCGAAGAGGCCGCCGATGAACGTCAGCGCCTCATCAAGGCAGCCCGCAAGGACGCGGACGAACTCAGCGAGAAACGCGCCACCGCCTTGCAGCGCGAACAAAAGACGCTGCATGATGAAATCACGAGTCTCGCGAAGCAGGAGGTGTTTGCCATCGCGCGGAAGACACTGAGCGATCTCGCGGGCGCCAGCCTCGAAGAGCGCATGAGCAGCGTCTTCGCTCAGCGTATGCGTGAGCTGGATGACGAGACGAAAAGCAGTCTGGGCGAAGTCCTCTCCTCGGCACCAGCGGTGGTGCGCAGCGCGTTCGACCTTCCCGCCGAACAGCGCGAACTGATCCAGAAGGCGATCAACGAAACTTTCTCCGCAGACATCAAACTGAGCTTCGAAACCACGCCGGATCTGGTCAGCGGCATCGAACTCTCCGCAGGCGGGCAGAAGGTGGCGTGGAGCATCGCGGACTATCTGGCCTCTCTGGAGGAAAGCGTGGAGGAACTGATCAAGGCATGAGCGCCACGCCCGAAACCTTGGAAAGCGTGCTCGACGGCGCCTTTGACCGCATGGGTCAGGCTCGCGAGTCCTTCGCGCCGCGGCTCGTCCTGCGCGAAGTCGGCACGATCACGACCGTATCGACCGGCATCGCCACCGTGGCGGGGCTTCCAGGAGCGGGATATGAGGAATTGCTGGAGTTTCCCGGCGGCGTCTTCGGCATCGCCTTCAACGTGGATGAACACGAGATCGGCGTCGTGCTGCTCGGTGACTACGCGCATCTCCATGCGGGTGATGAAGTCAAGCGCACGGGCCGCGTGATGGACGTGGCGGTGGGCGAAGGTCTGCTGGGCCGCGTCATTGATCCGCTGGGGCGTCCGCTTGATGGCAAGGGGCCTGTGGCTTCCACTGAAAGTCTGCCCATCGAGCGTCCCGCCGCTCAGATCATGGGTCGCGCGCCGGTGACCGTGCCGTTGCAGACCGGGCTTAAAGTGATCGATGCGCTCATCCCCATAGGGCGCGGTCAACGCGAGTTGATTCTCGGCGATCGTCAGACCGGCAAAACCGCCATCGCCATCGATACCATCTTGAATCAACGCGGCAAGGACATGCTCTGCGTGTATTGCGTCATCGGTCAACGCGCATCGGCGGTAGCGAAAGCCGTGGCCGTTTTGAGCGAGAAAGGCGCGATGGAATATACCGTCGTCGTGGTGACGGAGGGCAATGATCCACCCGGTCTCGAATACATCGCGCCGTATGCCGCGACGAGCATCGCCGAGCACTTCATGGAAGCCGGACGCGATGTGCTGATCGTCTATGACGACCTCACGCAGCACGCACGCGCCTATCGCGAACTGTCGCTGCTGCTCCGCCGACCACCGGGACGCGAGGCCTTTCCAGGCGACATCTTTTACATCCACTCGCGTCTGCTTGAGCGCGCCACGCATCTCAGTGAGGAGCGCGGCGGCGGCTCGCTCACCGCGCTTCCGATCATCGAGACCGAAGCGCAAAACATCTCCGCCTACATTCCGACGAACCTGATCTCCATCACCGATGGGCAGATCTATCTCTCGCCCGAACTCTTCGAACTCGGGGTGCTGCCCGCCGTCGATGTCGGCAAGTCGGTGTCACGCGTCGGCGGCAAGGCCCAGCGCAACGCTTACCGCGCTGTCGCGGGCGATTTGAAGCTCGCCTATGCGCAGTTTGAGGAACTCGAAACCTTCGCCCGCTTCGGAGCGCGACTGGACGAAGACACGCGCAAAACCATCGAGCATGGCCGTCGCATCCGCGCCTGTTTGAACCAGCCAGAATACTCGCCCGTGGCCGTGCCTGCGCAGATCGCCATCCTGCTCACCCTGACCGCGAAACTCTTCGACACCGTGCCGCTCAATCAAATGAAGGCCGCCGAACAAGCGGTGCTCGAAGCCGCACAAGACATCCCCGCCGAGATCGTCGCCCGCTTCGAAACCGCCGACAAACTCAGCGACGAAGATCGCCAGTCCATCATCGATCTCGCCACGAAGGCGCTGGAGCCTTTTCAACCCGAGGGCAAGTCATGAGCGACACCACCGCGAGCCTGCAACGCCAGATTCAAAGCGCGGGTGATCTGCAATCCGTCGTGCGCACCATGAAGGCGCTCGCCGCTTCGAGCATCGGTCAATACGAGCACTCCGTCCGCGCTCTGGTGGACTACGACCGTGCCGTGGAATTGGGC
The DNA here is from genome assembly GCA_024232965.1 of Verrucomicrobiaceae bacterium. GTDB lineage: Bacteria > Verrucomicrobiota > Verrucomicrobiia > Verrucomicrobiales > Verrucomicrobiaceae > JACKQF01. Next base: position 27,966 of record JACKQF010000001.1, read on the forward strand.
TTGAGCGCCTGGCTTCGTGCCAACGGATCGTCGGCGGGTTTGCTGAATCACACGCCGCCTCGCGAGGAAGAAACGGTCGGCGCCATCGTCTTTGGCTCGGATCAGGGGCTGGTCGGGCAGTTCAACGATGTCGTCGCCGACTTCGCCATCAAGAAGCTCGCCGACTTGCCCGGCAAAGCGCGGGTCTGGGCCGTCGGTGAGCGCGTCCATGCGCGCATGGCCGACGCCGGCTTGAAGCCCATCGGACTTTTCAAAGTGCCGAGCTCCGTGAAGGCCATCACACCGCTGGTGGGCCAGATTCAGCTCGAAAGCGAAAGCCATCGCGTGAGCGGCGAATACACCAGCCTCTACGTCTTTCACAATCGCCCGCAGACCGGCGCCGTCTATGAACCCGCGAGCCAGCGCCTGCTCCCTCTCGATGCCGCATGGGCACACCGACTGACCCAGATCGATTGGCCCACGAAAAGTCTCCCCGAAGTCATGGGCGACGGCACCACCGCCCTCCGCGCCCTGATTCGCGAGTATCTCTTCATCTCCCTCTTCCGCGCCTGCGCCGAATCCCTCGCCAGCGAAAACGCCAGCCGCCTTGCCGCCATGCAACGCGCCGAAAAGAACATCGACGAATTGATGGAAACCCTGCACCGAAACTTCCATCGGTTGCGCCAGAGTTCGATTGATGAAGCACTCTTCGATGTCGTCTCGGGCTTTGAATCTCTCACCAAGTGAGATCACTTGATAGCGCTGCCTTTGATGGCGAAGAGCTTTGATTGGGTGCGAATGATGAGTCTCCCTGCGGCAATGGCAGGGGGGCTGCGGCAGATGTCGCCGAGTTTGGTATGGCCTAGTTGCTTGAACTCTGGCGCGGCGGCGATGGCGTGAAGCGTGCCATTTGAATCGACGCAAAAGATCGAGGCACCGTCGCTGACGGGGGAGCCAAAGGTCTGACCCTCAGTGTCGACGCGCTCCCTCCAGAGGGATTCGCCGGTGGCGGGTTTCACACAGGTGACCAGTCCGCCGTCGTCCCAAAGGTAGAGCAGATCGTGAACGACGATGACGCTGGGGATGTGGGGCACGGACTTTTCGATGCGCCAGACTTCTTCAAACTTCCCGCCTCCATTGAGACGGACCGCGACGCACTGCTTGGGATTGTTGGCGAACCCACAGGTGCCAATGATTAGATCTCTCCAAACGATGGGGGATGAGATGGCGCGTTCGTTGACCTCTTGCGGGAAGGTGGAGAGCTCAGCGACGACCTGGCCGCTCTTCGGATCAATGGCGGTAAACCCATGAGTCCAGTTGGTGAAGACGAGTAGGGGTTCCTGTGTCTTGGGATGTGCATAAATAACGGGGGTAGAGTAGCTGATGCGGGCGCTTTTGCGCGGTGTCTGCCATGCGATTTTTCCGGAGTTGCGATCCAATGCGACGAGGAAACCGTTTTCATTTTCCTGGTCGTTGTTCAGCACAACCAGATCACCAAACACCATGGGAGAGGCACCGAACCCGTGACCGCCGACGACAGTCCCCAGATCGGTCATCCAAAGTTCTTTGCCTTCGTGAGTGTAGGCGGCAAGTGAGAGCGCGCCTTTGGTGGCCCAAGTAAAGTAGACCGCATTGGCATCGACGGCCGGGGTGGTGGATGCGGGGCTGTTGAAGCGATGGCCTTTGAATTTTCCAGCCTCGACCTTGTGTTGCCAGAGGGGCTTGCCAGTGGTGAGGTCGATGCCCATCGGGACACGGGTCCCCGTTTTCTCATCGCCACAGAGAACAAACAACCGATCACCCCAGACTACGGGCGAGCCGTGACCGATAGCCGGCAGGTCGATCTTCCAGGCGAAGTCTGCTTCGCCGGCCTGGACGGGAAACTTTGCGATCTCGTTGACACCAGAACCGTTCTCACCACGAAAACGCGTCCAATTATCGGCGAAGGTTGGCGAGGCTGCACTGAGCAGAGCGAGAAGGAAAAGTCGCTGGAGAAACATCGCTGTTTAACACGGCGACGAGGTGGATTGTTTCAAAGAGAACGATGTGGCTTTTGCTGACTCGTCGCTGTGGGGGCGGAAGGGCGGGCAAGTTTAGACATGCTGGTGACCTGTGCAGCGGCAAATTGGATCACAAGCATGACCAATCGGAGAAGACCACCGCTTGCCCGCGCCGGATGCCTGACTGGTCTCGAAGAGTCCACACGGTAGCCCGGTGGATCTTGAAGCGGTTGCCTATGGTAGAAATACGGATGCCAGCATAGTCATCGATGAAACCATCGGCTGTGACTCGCGCAAGCATCTCGGCGCGTTCCTCGCGGCGAATCGGCTCTGCGGTGAGTCGCGAGGGCATGGAGGTAAAGGCGGCCCAGTCTGCTTCCCAGAGTTCCAGTGCGCGTCGGTTTCCATAGTTCAGCACGGGGTCATCTTCGAGCCCGTGGGAAGCGATCACGACATCTGCGTTCCAGAATGCCGCGCAGAGTTTGTCGCCTTCGAGTTCTGCCCAACTCGGATCTCCGAGCGCCATTCCGGTCACGCTCAGATAGCTGTCACGCAGAAGGCGACAGTGGCTGGCGATGGTGTCGTTGCAGGCAAAAGGGGGCGGCGTCTCGGTCATCGCGGGCTATCATGGGCAAGGACTGGAACTTGCCAAGTTCCTTCTGTGACAGTTCCTCATATTGGGGTGCCCATCTCGGATTCAGGGGATTTTTTTTCAACGGACCGATTGGATGGGGCACATTGCAACTCTTGGTGCTTTCGTCGGTGGAAATCACGAATGCATCACCTGACCGCCGTCAATGTTGATCGTCTGGCCGGTGATATTCTTGGCGTGATCGGAGGCGAGGAAGGCCGCCATGGCAGCATATTCCTCCGGCATCTGCCAGCGGCCAAGGTGGGAGACTTTCTTGATTTTCTCGGCGGCCCAATCGTCGAAACTTTGGCGTTGGGATTCGGACAGCTTCGCCTGTCCGGCTGCCCAGATGGAATGGTTGAGATCGGTCTTCACCATGCCGGGAGCCATTGCGTTGACCCGGATGTTGTGCGGGCCGAGATCCTTTGCCGCGCATTGGGTGAAGTTGATCAGCGCTGCTTTTGATGCGCTGTAGGGTGGGTCCGTCTGCGATCCCATCTGACCGGCGACGGACACCAGGAACAGCATTGATCCGGCTCCGCGTTCGATGAGTTTTGGTGCCACCGCGTGAGCAACGTTTACGGCTCCGACGAGGTTGACCTCCAGCACGCGCATCCAGTCGCTAGGCTCTAGATTCCAGAACGGAAACCCAAATTTGCCTGAACCGATCCCAACGGAAAAGATCACGTGATCGACGGCTGGTATCTTCGCGACAAAGGATTGCACTTGATCGTAGTCCGTCACATCACCCTTGGTGATATCGAGGGTAGGGGAACTGGCCCGATCAAAGCCTTGAACGCTGCAGCCCTCAGCCACAAAGCCCTCTGCGATTGAACGACCGATGCCATTTGCTGCACCGAAAACCAAAACTGACTGCCCCTGAAGATTGAGATCCATGGCGGATTATGGCGTGGTTTTCCTGAATGCAACACCGGGCTCTGCGAGATCCAACGGTCGTAAAAGGCTGAGAGACATCGTTTTGTTGCCGCGTTTCACTGGTCTGACCACTCCAAAAAAACCATGTCCGCTGCTGCTCCACTCATTGCCATTATCGACTGGGCGAGTTCACCCCAAGGTGATGCTGACTCCTCCATCGAACGATCCATCATAGGCGATGCAGCTGTGGTGAAACGCTGGTTGTGTGAAAGCGATGCCGACTTTGACGAGGAGATTTGCTCTGCCAGTGCCATGATCGTTTGGCACAATGCGCCGATCCGGGCTGCTGGAATCGCTCGGCTTAAGAACTGTCGGGCCATCATTCGCAACGGAGTCGGCTTTGACTCCGTGGATGTGTCCGCTGCGCGCCAGCACGACATCGCCGTCTGTAACGTGCCCGACTACGGCACCGAGGAAGTGGCGGATCACGCCATCGCGTTGGCGATGGCGCTTTGTCGGCAGCTCTTTCCTCTAGACGCTGAGGCGAAGCAACTGGGCTGGCAAATCCGCACGGCTCCTCGTTTGCGCCGTTTGCGCGAGCTGACTTTTGGCATCGTCGGGCTCGGTCGCATCGGAACAGCGACGGCGCTGCGGGCGAAGGCACTGGGCTTCAATGTGATCTTCCACGACCCCTATCTGCCCAACGGCGCCGACAAGGCCCTGGGCGTCCAGCGTGTCGCAACGCTGGAGGAACTGCTGCCGCAGTGCGATGTGCTGTCCCTGCATTGTCCCCTGAATGAAGAGACACATCACTTGATCGCTGAACGCGAGTTGGCAATGCTGCGTCCGTCCGCCTTTGTCATCAATACGGCGCGTGGCGGCATCATCAAGAAGGCTGCGATCTTGGCAGCACTGCGGGCAGGGTCACTTGCAGGTGCGGGACTCGATGTTGTCGAGGACGAGCCACTGCGCAGCGTCGAAGAGGCCGCGACCCCAAACCTGATCGTTACCTGCCACGCGGCCTTTTGCAGCGTGGAATCCAAAATCGAAATGCGCTCAACCTCTGCCAAAATCGCCCTTGCTGCGGTTGCTGGTGGGGCGCTTGAGAATGTCGTGAATTGACCTCCTTGGCGCCTGTGTCTGACTGTAAGAACCCGAAATCACCCTCGTAAGCATCCAACTTCTCATGAATCAAATCGACCTACAGAATCGCTGCGCTATAGTCACCGGCGGTGCCCGTGGCATTGGTCGCTCCATCGCGGAACGACTGCTCGCCTCAGGTGCCAAAGTCTCGCTCTGGGACGTCGATGCAGCTGCGCTAGAGCAGGCATCCAATGAACTCGCCGCTACAGGCACGGTGCACACCGCCACGGTGGATCTCGCCGATTGCGACTCCGTGAAAGCAGCGGCGGATGCGACGGCTGCTGCCCTGGGGAAGCTAGATATTCTCGTCAACAATGCAGGTATCACCGGAGGCAATGCGAAGACCTGGGAACTGGATCCTGCGGACTGGCGTCGCGTGATGGATGTGAACCTGAATGGTCCCTTTTACTGCTGTCATGCAGTGGTGCCGCATCTGCTCAAAAACGGCTATGGTCGCATCGTGAACATTGCCTCCATCGCTGGAAAGGAGGGGAATCCCAACGCAGCGCATTACAGCGCCTCCAAGGCCGCTGTCATCGCGCTGACCAAATCGCTGGGCAAGGAATTGGCCACGTCAAATATCTCCGTGAATGCCGTGACTCCAGCGGTGATCGCGACTGACATCCTCCAGCAAATGACGCAGGCTCACATCGACTACATGCTGTCAAAAATTCCCATGGGGCGCTTCGGGAAAAAAGAAGAGGCTGCGGCCTTGGTCGCGTGGCTTTGTTCGGAGGATTGCTCCTTCACGACCGGGGCGGTCTTTGATCTCTCCGGCGGGCGCGCGACCTACTGAGGAGTGCTGGAGTTGGGGAGCATTGGAGTGGTGATAACTGATCTCTGAGAACATGAATGCCGAACGACGAAACAACTACGTTCCGAAACGCTCGCGAGCCAGCGCTGAGCTTCTCGATGACCAGGCACTCCAAGTAGCCAATCAGCTCCTGCGCTAAAGACTCCGCCACTCCCGGTTCCCATGAGCATCTCCACCCTCCCACGTCCCACTTCCCTGGTCGAAGGCGTCTGCCAGCAGCTCGCCGATCTCATTCGTGAACCATCGTCCGACGAGGAGCGCTGGTTGCCTGGAGAGCGGTCGTTGGCGGAGCAACTCGGCGTCAGTCGGACCGTCGTTCGCGAGGCTACGAAGCGCCTGGAGCAGCAAGGAATGCTGGAGATTCAGCACGGGGCAGGCATCAAGGTCGTGGACAAACTTCATCGCCCATTGATTGGATCGCTTTCGATCCTGATCCCCAAAGAGACCGAACGGCTACGCCAGCTCAATGAGGCCAGATTGGCCATCGAACCTGAGTGTGCAAGACTGGCAGCCACCCGAGCCACGGCCTCGCAGATCAAGGCGTTATGGGCCCTGCACCGCAAGCTGGTCGAGGCAACAGACAATGATGCAGCCATCGAAATTGATTTGGCCTTTCATCGAGCTCTCGCGCAGACCAGTGGCAACTTGATCTTCCGGCTCATCCTGGATTCACTGGCAGAAATCGGGCTCGCAAGCCGCCGTCGGACGATTGGTCGCGTCGGGAAGAACGCCGCAATCGCGCAGCACGCCACCATTTTGGGCGCCGTCGAAAAGCACGACGCAGAGGCTGCTGAGGCCGCCATGCGCCATCACATCCTTTCCGCTGGCGAAGATATGCAACTCGAACCTATCCGTCCCCAGAGATCCAAATAACCCATGAAGTTTATCATTCTCAGTCTCATCGCCACCGCGGCGTTGGCGGAAACGCATGTTGAAACGCTCCAGGTGCAGATGCGTGATGGTATTCATCTCGCCACAGATGTTTATCGCGATGATGACACAGCAAAAGCACCGGTGGTTCTGGTGCGCACTCCCTACAACAAGGACAAAGCCAAAGGCACAGCGGAGCTGTTTGTGAAGGCGGGTTTCGTCGCGGTGATTCAGGACTGCCGCGGTGCCAATGCCTCCGAGGGTATCATGATTCCGTATGACAACGAGGGGCAGGATGGCTTCGATTGCATCGAGTGGATCACGCGTCAGCCATGGTGCAGCGGCCGGGTCGGCATGTGGGGCGCGTCGTATGTCGGTGCCACGCAGTGGCAGGCGGCGGTGGAGAAACCGCCGGGCCTCGTCACCATCACGCCGCGTGCGACTTGGAGCAGCTTTTACCGGAATCTCTACCTCGGCGGCGCGGTGCGGCTCTCGCTGATCGCGAAATGGGCCGGTGGAAACTCCGAACGTCCCGAAGGTGCAACGCCGCCCACCGAATGGGATCCCATCCTGAGTCATCTGCCGCTGAGTGAGGTCGATGACACCATCGGCTGGCCCATTCCCTGGCTCGAAGGCATGCTCACGCATCCACAGCCCAACGGTTACTGGAACCGCCTCAATCTCACGCCGCAGATCACCGATCTCGACATGCCAATGCAGCACATCGTCGGCTACTACGACTTCTTTTCGCGCGAGTCCGTCGGCAATTTCATGATCATGCAAAAGCAGGCGCGTGATCCGAAGATCCGCGCCCAGCAGCAGCTCATCCTCGGCCCCTGGGACCACGGCAGCATCGGCAAATCAAAGGTCGGCGATGTCGATTTCGGACCTGAAGCCACCGTCGATACCATGGCGCTGAACCTCGACTGGTTCGCGCGTTATTTGAAACAAGACACCGCCGCGCAGGCGAAGCCCTTCGCACCGGTGCGTTACTTCGTTATGGGCGACAATGCCTGGCGCGAGGCGCAGACCTGGCCGCCGGAGGGTTTCACAGCGACATCGTTTTACCTTCACTCCGATGCCGAAAAACGCATGCTGAGCAGGACCGCGCCGACCACCGATCAAGCCGCCGACACCTTCCGTGCTGATCCCGCGAATCCCGTTCCCGCCTGTCCCGTCACCGAGGCGCGCCCGCTGCATGCCGCAATTTGGGCCCCCGTCGATCAAAGCAGCATCGAAACCCGCGATGACGTGCTCGCTTACTCCACCGGACCGCTCGCTGAGCCGATCACCTTTGCCGGCAACCTCGAAGCGAAGCTCCACGTCTCCGCCGACACGCCCGATGCCGACTGGGTGGTGAGGCTGGTCGATGTGCATCCCGACGGCTTCGCGCAAAACCTCGCGGTCGGGATTCTGCGTGGTCGCTACCGTGATTCGCTCATGAATCCGCAGCCGCTCGAGCCCGGCAAGGTGTATGAGATCACCGTCGATCTCGGACCCTGCGCCGCCACCATCGCCAAGGGGCATCAGCTTAACGTCGATATCAGCGGTGCCTACTTCCCGCTCTTTGATCGCAATCCCAACACCGGCGAGGGCCCCTTCGGCAGCAAGACCGCCCTCGCCACCGAATCCGTGCATCATCGCCCGGGCGCGCTCTCGCGGATCATTCTGCCATGCCTCAATCCATGATCACGCCCGCGTCAATCAGCGCTCGTTGCAGGAGATCGGTGACGCCGATCTCCTCGGCGCTCTGTCGCAGGAGGTCGAGATCGAGCTTGTCACGGTTCAGGCTCAAGACTCCGACTACATCGCCCCATTGCCGCTCGGAGATCTCTCCTCCCTCGCGATACCACTCCAGCTTGGCGATGCAGATGTCCTCGGCACAGCACACGGAAGCCTCGAGGCCACCATCAGGCTCCACCGGCATTCGTTTGGATCTCAAAAACTCGCCTCCGTCGAACCGTCGTAACTTGGGCAGGAAGACGTCCACTTTCATCGCTGTGGCCAGGTGGATAAGGTTGAAGGAGCTTCGGTTTGTCAGCGCTTCGCGAATGGCCAACTCATCGGCATACCAGTCTTCGCCCAGCAGTTTGAGCAACGGGCGGACATGTAATGGCCTCAAATCTGCCATGATGTCCGCATCGAATGTTGCTCGCGGAATGCCATGCACCGAACTCGCCAGCGAACCACCAAGGAACCATCGCACCTCCAGTTCATCGAGCATCTTGGCGGCGGCCAGCGCGGCTGTCAGCGAGTCATCCATGCGTGATCAGCGGCCCGTAAACCTGGGTTGCAAGTTCCTCACCCAGCAGCCTTCCTGCCAGCATCCGCTGCACCTGCGACTCGCTGTGCGCGGGAAATTGTCTCTTGATACCGGCGCGGCTCATTTCCCGCACCGACCGGCTCCAGCCGACGGCGAGCGCAAGCCGCCGCTGGGGCGTCATTGCACGCAAAGCGCGGAGCTGCGCCTCGGCGGCTGGGGTGGTTGTGTCCGTGATCATCAGTTGAAATCATACTTCCTCGCCACCTGACCGCCACCTCGATTTTAGAAATCCCCTGGACATGTCACCCCGCATTTTCATCATCGCCACTATCGCTCTCAGCAGCGTCTCGCACGCTGCTGACGACACGGCGTTCTTTGAGAACAGGGTGAGGCCGTTGCTGATCGAGCGCTGCTTTGAGTGCCACTCGCAGGAGAAGAAGATCAAGGGCGGGCTCGCGCTGGATTCGCGACCGGGATGGCAGAAGGGCGGTGACAGCGGTCCGGCGATCGTGCCGGGGAAACCGGAGGACAGTCTGCTGATCAAAGCGGTGCACTACACGGACAAAGATCTCGAAATGCCGCCGAAGAAGAAACTCAGCGACGGCGAGATCGACATCCTCACGAAGTGGGTGGCCATGGGGGCGCCTGATCCGCGGGAAACGGTCGCGGCGCGAAAAGCCATCACTGGTTTGTCTCTCGAAGAAGGCCGCCAGTTCTGGTCCTTCAAGCCGGTGGTCGATCCGCCGCCGCAGCGGCCCATCGACGATTTTATTCTCGCGAAGCTGGCGGAGAACAACCTCGCGCCGTCTCCGCCCGCCGCGCCGCTCATCTTGCTGCGACGCGTCACCTTCGATCTCACAGGCCTGCCACCCACTCCGGAACAGATGGCCGCCTTTGCCGCCGATTCATCCGATGCAGCCTACGCGAAGCTTGTGGATCAACTGCTCGGCTCACGTGCCTTTGCGGAACGCTGGGCGCGACACTGGCTCGATCTCTCTGGCTACGCAGACACGATCGGTCTTGGTCGTGCGATTCCAGCGCCGAATGCGTGGCGTTATCGTGATTACGTCATCAATGCCTTCGCTGCCGACAAGCCCTACGACCAGTTCGTGCGCGAGCAGATCGCCGGTGATGTAAGGCGCTCCGCAGCGACCGGATTCGCCGGCGATCCACCTGCGACGGCGGAAAGCATCACCGCGAGCGGCTTTCTCGCCATCGGGCCATGGGAACTCGTCAATGGCGACAAGGTTCAACTGCGCATGGACGTCATCGACCGCCAGATCAACCGCGTCGGCCTCGCCTTCCTCGGCATGACCTTCGGCTGCGCACGCTGCCACGATCACAAATTCGATCCCGTCACGCAGGCCGATTACTACGCCATGGCCGGGATCTTCCGCAGCAGCATCACGCTCGACGGACGGCTCAACGGCGTCTTCAGTGCCATCCACGAAACAGCGCTGCCGGAGACCCCGGCTGAACTCGTCGCCCGTGCGAAGGAGATGGAGATTTTTGAAAAGAAGCTCGCCGATGCGAAGGCGGATTCACAGACGCTGGTCGATGCGAAGAAGAAGCTCGATGGCGAACTCAAGGGGTTGAAGGACAAGAAGGATGACAAGCTGAATGCCGAAATCGTCGATCTGGAAAAGAAGCTCGATGCCGCAGACAAAAAGGCTGGAGATGCAGCCGGAGCCGTGAAGCTTCTCGAATTCCTCCGCCCCACCGAGCCGCGTGCCATGGCGATGCACGACCGGCCCGAGGCCGAAGACTGCGCCATCAACATCCGCGGCAACGCACGTCAGCTCGGCGACAGCGTGCCACGGGGTTTTGTGAAGGTCATGCTGCCCGGAGGCAAGCCCGCTGCATTTGCTGAGAGCGGCAGCGGGCGCAAGGAACTCGCCGAGTGGATCGCCGATGCGAAGAACCCGCTCACCGCACGAGTCATGGCGAACCGCGTGTGGTTTCATCTCTTCGGCCAGGGCATCGTGCGCAGCGTGGACAACTTCGGCGTGCGTGGCGAGCCGCCCACGCATCCGGCGCTGCTCGATCATCTCGCCGCGCAGTTCGTGAAGGACGGCTGGTCGGTCAAAAAACTCGTGCGCAGCATCGTGCTCACGAAAACGTATCGCCAGTCTTCCTCGCACAACGCCGCCGCCTTCGCCAAAGATCCCGACAACCGCCTGCTCTGGCGCTCTAACCGCCGTCGCCTCGATGCCGAGTCCTTGCGCGATGCTCTGCTCGCCATCAGCGGCAAGCTCACTCCGTCAAAGGGCGGCCCCACGCTGCCGCTCGCCATTCCTGGCAATGTCAATCTCGGCGGCCCGGCCTCCATCAAGGACGATCCTCGCATCGACGAAGCGATGCTGCATCAGCGCACGATCTACCAGCCCGTGAAGCGGAAGAACCCCTTCGAAAAGCTCGACCTCCTCGCCGTCTTCGACTTTCCCGATCCCAACGACGAAACCGGCCAGCGCAACGTCACCACCGTGCCCACTCAGGCGCTCTACCTCATGAATGCGCCGCTGCTGCGCGAAGTCGCCGCCGAAACCGTGACGCGCATTTTTAAAAGCGACGGCGATGACAAGGCCCGGCTGCAGACCCTGCATCGCCTGATCCTCAATCGCGATGCCACTTCGTCTGAACTCGAAAAGCGGCTCCAATTTCTCGACGACTACGCCAAACAACAAGCCGCCGAATCCGCATCCTCCGCCGAGAAAACGACCGCAGCGAAAGATCCTCGCGAGGCCGCGTGGGAAGCACTCGTTCACAGTTTGTTCGCCTCGAATCCGTTTTTGTTCCTCGAATAGCCGTCCGTCATGAACGTCCATCACACCTCCATCCCCGCGCACATCGCGCGTCGTGATTTCCTCCGCCATGCCGGATGCGGCTTCGGCGCCGTCGCGCTGGCGGCATTGACCTCTCAGCGGGCCGGAGCGGTAACGGTTTCCAATAACCCGCTGCTTCCTAGATCCCCGCGCCTGCCTGCACGTGCGAAGCGCATCATCTTTCTGCACATGGTCGGCGGTCCGTCGCAGTTCGAGACCTTCGACTACAAACCGCGCCTCAATGCCGACGATGGCAAGCCCGCGCCCTTTGAGCGTGTCGCAGGTGTCGAGCAGCCAGGCGTGAACAACATGCGGCTCTTCGGCTCGCAGTGGAAGTTTCAGCAGCGTGGGCGGAGCGGCCTGTGGATCTCCGATTTGTTCCCGCACATCGCCGGCCTCGCCGATGACCTGTGCGTGCTCAAAGGCATGCACACGGATAACCTCGCGCACGCACCGGCCTGTTTGCAGCTCCACACTGGCACGACGAACCAGGTGCGTCCGTCCATGGGTTCCTGGGTGCTCTACGGCCTCGGCACAGAGAATCAAAACCTGCCCGGCTTCATCACCGTCGCTCCACCGCTCTCTGGCGATCAAGGCAGCGCGAAGCACTTCAGCAACGCCTTCCTTCCCGCCTACACGCAGGGCACGATGGTTGATCTCGCGCCCGCAGTCGGCAGTCCGTCGCGCATTCGCAATCTGCAAAACGACGCCGTCTCCGCCACGCTGCAGCGCACGCAGCTCGACCTCATACAGCAGATCAATCGCGAGCAACTCGCATCGGTCAAAACCGATCAGCAGATGGAGGGTGTCATCCAAAGTTACGAACTCGCTTTTCGCATGCAGACCGAGGCGCCGGAGGTTTTTGACCTCTCCAAGGAAACCGAGGCCACGCGCAAGCTCTACGGCATCGGCGATGCCTCCACCGATCACTTTGGCCGCCAGTGCCTGCTCGCACGACGTCTCGCCGAAGCCGGCGTTCGCTTCATCGAGCTCAGCGCCAACGGCTGGGATCACCACGGCGGCATTCGCAAAAACTTGCCGAAGAGCTGCGCCGAAGTGGACAAGCCTATCGCCGGACTCCTCCGCGATCTCAAAGCACGCGGCCTCTTTGAAGACACGCTCATCGTCTGGAGTGGCGAATTCGGCCGCACGCCCTATGAGCAGGACCTCACCAATGGCAAAGCCGCCAAGGAGAGCTACGGACGCGGTCACAATCCCTTCGGCTTCACCACCTGGATGGCCGGAGGTGGCGTGAAAGGCGGTATCAGCCACGGCAACACTGACGACTATGGCTACCGCGCCGTGGAGGACAAAGTCCACCTCCACGACCTCCACGCCACCATGCTCCACCTCCTCGGCCTCGATCACGAAAAACTCACTTACCGCTACGCTGGCCGCGACTTCCGCCTCACAGATGTCTATGGCGAGGTCGTGAAGGAGGTCATTGCTTGAAAGATATCGCAATCAATCGTCGCGTCGGCATTGCATTGCTGCTGCCCTGGATCATCACTTCGCTAGGGTCTGCGGAAGAGATTGCCACGCCCATTCCGAGCGATACGCATTTGTTGCTGGATTCGCGAGTCATCGAAACTGTGCAAAATGCCACCCTCGGTTTAGGCTCAATCCAAAAGCATGCACGCAATCCCTTGATGGGCGAGGACAAGCCATGGGAAGTGCGCTTTGATAATCTCTACGCCAACGTCATCTATGATCCAGGCGAGAAGCTCTACAAGTGTTGGTATAGCCCATTCATTGTAGATCGTTCTGCTAAAGGTATGACGCTCGATCAACGCCACACCAACCCTTATCGGCCTCCGCCAGGACGCCAGATGGGTGTCTGCTACGCCGTGTCGGCGGATGGACTGAGATGGGAAAAGCCCGCCCTGGAGCTCGTGGAATTTGAGGGGAGCAAGGCCAACAACCTCGTGCTGCGCGGTCCGCATGGTGTCGGGGTTTTATTGGATGATCAAGAGGCAGATCCTCAGCGGCGTTACAAGATGTTCACGACCCAGGCCATGCGGTTCTCCAGCGACGGCCTGCACTGGAGTCCACCAGAAAGTAGCTCCGGCATTTTGTCCCGGGACGATACGCACAACAACATGCTTCGAGTCCGGGAAGGGGATCACTATGCAGGCTTCGTGCGACTCTGGTCAGACGGATGGGGGAAGGGGCAAAGGGTCGTCGGTCGGACCGAGAGCAAGGATCTGCTGCAATGGTCTCAGGCCACAGAGGTCCTGCGTTGTGATGCACAGAACCAAGCCTACGCGATGCCGGTCTTCCGCTATGCGAATGTTTATCTGGGGCTGCTCGCCGTGTTTCGCAAGGCAGAGGATCGCGTCCATACCGAACTCGCCTGGAGTCCGGACACCGTGGCGTGGCATCGCATTCAGCCTGGTGTGCCCTTCATCGCGAACTCACCCACTGAGGGCGATTACGACTGGGGCTGCGTCTATGCTGCCGCATCGCCCATCGTGAGGGAGAAGGAAATCCGCCTCTACTGCGGCGGCTCTAACGGACGGCACACCTCCTGGCGGGACGGTTTCCTTTGCCTCGCGACGCTCCGCCCTGACGGCTGGGCTGGCTACACGCCAACGGACCCGGCCAAGCCAGCAATCCTCACCACCCGGTCCGTTCGCTGTAGCGGTGCTGAGCTTTGGATCACCTGTGATGTGCAGCCGGGAGGCAGTGTCAAGGTCACCGCCCTTGACGAGGTTGGTCATGCTGTTGACAGCGTCACTCTCACCAAAACCGGCACCCGACTCAGTGCGGGACGGCTTGTCAAATCCGTCAACCATCTCGTCAGTCTGCGGCTGGAGATTTCCCTCGCCAAAGTCTATTCCTTCGGATTCACATCAAAATGAAAAAGCCCCATCCTTCCTCCCACTTCATGCACTGTTGCCTCTCTCTATCCATCGCCGCGCTCGTCACCACTTCGACCCTCCTGCATGCGGATGACTCAGCTTGGCTTCGTGACAAAGGCACGCTGATCTTTCACGACGCCTTTGATCGGGAGGAAGATGGGAACCTTGCCAAAGCCATCGGCAACGGCTGGAATAGCGCCACCGCTGATCGTGTGCCGCAGATCAAGATGGCAGATATTGACGAAGGGATTCTGAAAGTCACCAGCGCTTCAAAAGAAGCCAAACATGCCGCTCACATTCATCATGAGGCTGGATTCACCGACGGTGGTGCCGTCATTCGTTTCAAGTTTCCCGGACTCAGCACAGGTGAAACGCTTCAACTGGGTTTTGTGGATCGCGAGACACCCGGCGTCCATGCAGGGCACCTCTGTTATGGCATTCTTTCGGAGTCGAGCGTCACCATCATCGATCACAAAACTGGCATCATGAACCTTGAGATTCGCAATCGTCGCCAGGGGTATCTTGATCGGAAAGAGAAGATGCCCGCAGATCTCGATGCCCTGCTCAAGACCAAACAAACTAACGTTCCCTGGAAGGCCGACAACGAATGGCATGACCTCTCCATCGTCACCGAAGGCGATGAGATGCGCCTCAGCATCGATGGCAAGCTCATTGCCCATCACCGCTCTGAAGGCTTCGCTCATCCCATGAAACGCTGGTTCAGCTTCTTGATCCCAAACACCGTGTGGATCGACGATGTGAAAATCTGGAAGGTGAAGTGAACCCATTCTGCGACGCATCTACAATGCCCAACACCATGAACCTTACCCTCTCCCTCATTCCCATCGTGCGTTTGTCGATAGCAGCCTGCGCAGCGCTCTCCGTCAGTATCTCTGCTTCAGCCGATGATTCGGCGCTGTGGGATTTGTCGCGAAATGACATCCCCAGGGAGCTGCGTTCTGGAGCCATCGAGAAGGTGGATGGCCTGGTCAAGTTGCGAGACGGCGCATCGTTCGCCGTGCCTGCGGGTGCCTTTCCCGATCAGGCGAACTTCACGGTTCAGGTCACCCTTTCACTCGATGCCCTTGTGCAGGATGCTGTCTTCACCGCGATGAAAAAGCAGAGCGAGCAGGACGACGGTTTTTCCTTCTTCTTCAATTACCGAGACAACCCTTATTACGCCCGACAGGTGAATTCCGTGGTGAACAATATCCTGATGACAGGCGGCGCGCTGAACGGCCGACTGGAGCCGCAGATCAACACGCCTTATACATTGACCGTGGCAGTCCGCAAGGGATTGGCGACCTTCTACATCGACGACGTTCCATGCAAGACTTGCTTCATGGAGCTCATCCCGAATGCCGAACCGATGTGGATTGGCCGCAACGCGAACCCGAAATCGAAGACCCTGCCTGTGACGATTCGCGGTGTGAAAGTGTTTGGTCCTGATTTTCAGTATGTGTCAAAGCGCGAGTCTAAGCCCGAATTCCCACGCGGAGCGGTTGCAGGCAAAGGTTGGGCGCTCGACGTTCCCGTGATCGACCACCCTGAATGGCCAAAGGTCCTCATCTATGGTGATTCCATTTCAATGGGCTACAGAGGCCCATTTATTCCAGAGATGCTGAAGCAAAAGGTCTATGTCTTCCACTGTGTTCATTTCGTCGGCGGTGAAGTGCCCGAAGCAGCGCTCACCGAGATGGCCGGACGCTACAAGTTTGATGTCGTCATCTTCAACAACGGCCTGCACTCCTTGAGTTGGACCCCTGACAAGGTCTCCGACGAAGTCGTTTTGGGGCGGATGCAAAAGCTGACTCGTTGCTTCAAGCAAGGTGCGCCGCAGGCCAAGATCTACTACCTCCTCACCACTCCCCACACCGCCGCCCGCCCTGCGCCTGACAAACCCGTCGCTAGCCTGGGCGACAAGAATGATGTGGTCATCCGGCTGAACACGCTTTCCAAGCAGGTGATGAAAGAGGAAGGCATCGATGTGATCGACGCCTATACCCTTCTGTCCTCACGACTCGAATTGGCGGCCGGTGACGGCTATCATTGGCAAGGGGCCGCCTACGAGTTGCTCAGCCAGGAGCTCGGCAAACGAGTCGTATCCACGCTGGAAGTAAAACAGTGATGAGCACAATCAAGCGCCTCCTTCCGTTCATTACCCTCCAGCTAACTCCGCTGGTAGCATCACACGCCACCGGAGCTAAGTAGACACTTTTGTCTGTGAGGAGGCGGGTATAGCCCGCAGGAGGGTGTGCTTCTCGTCCCAATAACATGGTCATACTCGCAGACGACGTCGGCGCAGGAGAACGTTCGTGCGTCCGGCATCCAGATCGAAAGTCGCTCGTGCTTGACCGGTTCGAAAGTCGGTTAACCGATGCATGCGCCGCGCTCATGACTGAGCAATCTGGCCGTCCGGAACGGTGGCATCACCCACCTTCGAGCCAGAGCAAATACTTCATCTTCGAGGGGCGCGTGCCTATTTATTGATTCTGGAGCCACGGGTGAAAAAATATTTCCAAAATTTTTGTCTTTGCTGTCCTCGACTGGTTCATTCGTTCGTCGTCACCTTGAACGGACCGTTAATTGGGCCCGTGATTCCGGCATCCAGTCCCCATGACCACCCAAATCTTCATCAATCTCCCCATCGCGGATCTCCCCCGTTCCCTGGCCTTTTACAAGGCGCTCGGTTTCTCGCATAATCCGCAGTTCAGCGATGATACGGGGGCTTGTATCGTCATCAATGAGCACATCCACGTCATGGTGCTCACACATCCCAAGTTCCTCCAATTCACGTCCAAGGTCATTTGCGACACGGCGAAGGCCATCGAAGTGCTCAATTGCCTGAGCTGCGAAAGTCGGGAGAAGGTCGATGAACTCGTGGCCAAGGCGGTGGCGGCGGGCGGGTCCACGTATGCTGAGCCGAAGGATTATGGCTTCATGTATCAGCACAGCTTTGCGGATCCCGATGGCCATTGCTGGGAACTTTTCCAGATGAGCGAGATGCCGCCGAAGGAGTAAATCGTCCAACTTTGCCCTCTTATTGAACCTCTCTGTTTCTACATTCAACATCCAAACACTATGATCAAACACGCACTCCTCGCCATCGCAGCCATCGTGACTTTTCCCTCCTGTCAGTCCACCAAGACGGATCATGCAGCCTGTGCTGAAATGCCTCCTTACCAAGGATCTGCCGCCTTCGAGCGGATGAAATCTCTGGTGGGCAAGTGGTCGGCCGAATCGCCCATCATGGGAAAAATGAATACCGAGTTCCGCCTCATCGCCGGAGACTCAGTGATCGAGGAGAGATTCGCCGAAGGCACACCGATGGAGATGCTGAGCATCTATCACGATGTGAACGGCAAACTCACCATGACGCACTACTGCATGCTGCGGAATCAGCCGAGGATGAAGCTCATCAAGAGCACGGCGGACTCGCTGACCTTTGACCTAGCACCGACGCCAGGACTCAATGTCGCAAAGGACAAACACATGCACGGCGCCACCTACACCTTCATTGATGCGAACCACTTCAAGCTCGAAGGCGTGTCTTGGGACAACGGCAGGAGCACTCCCTGCGGCCCTCCCGTTATCTTCACGCGCAAATAGCCCCGCATTGTTCTCTCAACGTCGAAGCACGAACCTCGACGCACGCCCTACAGCACCATGATCAAAAAAATTCTCCTCGGCCTCGTCGCCATCATTACCCTCATTCTCGTCACCGCTGCCTTCAAATCACCGGACTACCGTGTCGAGAGGAGCCGCACCATCGCCGCCAAGCCAGAGGTGCTGTTCGACTACTTCAACAACCACAAAAAGTTCAACGAGTGGAATCCATTCACCAAAATGGACCCTTCCGCCAAGAATACCTACACGGGTCCAGAATCCGGCGTCGGCGCTGTGGCCAGTTGGGTGGGTGAGAAGACTGGTGAAGGGTCTGCCACCATCACCGAGAGCAAGCCTGGTGAACTCATCCGCGAGCGGATGGACTGGAAGAAGCCCATGGAAGGAGTGAGCACTGCCGAGTTCACCTTCAAACCCGAAGGTGACAAGACCACGGTCACCTGGGCCATGTATGGCAAGAACGGCTACATGGGCAAGCTCATGAGTGTTTTCATGGATTGTGAGACCATGTGCGGCCCAATGTTTGAAAGTGGTCTCGCTGATCTCGATAAACTCGTTACCAACACGCCAGTTAAATGACATCACTACTTGATGCCATCTAAGCGCCTGCAAACCATCAGCAACAACAGATGAGCAGCACTGCGCACCACGACGAGCGATTCGCAAAAATGGCATTTGCCTCGGTCTATCCTCACTATTTGGCAAAGGTTCAGAAAAAGGGTCGAACTGAGGCGGAACTGCATCAAGTTATCCAGTGGCTGACCGGTTTTGATGCAAGCGAGGTGCAGCAATCGATAGCTGCCGAAGTCACCTTCGAGCAGTTCTTCCACCGAGCGACCTTAAACCCTAACGCGCGTCTCATCACAGGCACCATTTGCGGTCACCGTGTCGAGGAGATTGAAAATCCGTTAACTCAGCAAGTCAGGTATCTAGACAAGCTCGTGGATGAACTCGCGAAAGGACGGAAA
This sequence comes from Verrucomicrobiaceae bacterium, assembly GCA_024232965.1. Taxonomy (GTDB): domain Bacteria; phylum Verrucomicrobiota; class Verrucomicrobiia; order Verrucomicrobiales; family Verrucomicrobiaceae; genus JACKQF01. The sequence continues at coordinate 46,817 of JACKQF010000001.1, forward strand.
ATGGACAAAATACTGCGCGTCGAGTGATGCACGTCACCAGCACACACGCCAAGAAGCTTTTAACCAAACACACACATCATGAAAATACCTGGAACATACGTCGACGGCTTCCTCCTGCCCGTGCCCACAGCCAGACTAGAGGACTATCGCAAGATTGCTGAGCAGGCTGGCGCTATTTGGTTGGAGCACGGTGCGCTGCAATACACGGAGTGTGCCATAGATGACTCGGGGGCCGAGTTCTGCCGCTCATTCGTCGAGACCGCAGCTGCAAAGGAAGACGAGACCGTCATCTTCGCCTGGGCAGTCTTCGCTGACCGGGCCGCACGTGATGCCGCCAACGCCGCCATCATGGCCGACGAAAGGCTAACGAGTCTGTGTGGCGAGTCGGGCCAGATCTTCGACTCCAAACGAATGTCTTTCGGTGGTTTCAAAACCATCGTTTCTCACTGAGCCCTAGTCCCCGTTTCGTCAGAAGAGAAAACACCATGAACTCTCCCACCAAGCACGATTATCTCGTCATCTCTCGCGGCCAGTGGGACAAAGACGTTTCCCCAGCCGATATTCAGCAATCCATCGACGACTTTTACGTCTGGCTCACCAGTTCCATTGAGGCTGGCAAAATGAAGATGGGTAGCCGACTTGCGCTCGCCGGAGCGACCGTGTCCAGGCAAAGCATCATCACCGATGGCCCCTTCGGAGAAGCGAAGGAAGCCATCGGCGGCTACTGGTTCATCGTGGCAGACAACCTCGAAGAAGCCTCGCAAATCGCAGCGGGCAATCCCTGCCTGAAGTGCGGCTTGTTCTATGAAATCCGCCCTATCGACCCAGCGTGTTGCTCGGTCGACAGTGTCACCACAGAAACGGCGGATCGATGATCCGACTCAGATACCGACTTCTCTCATTCCAAATATCATGAATACAAAACGCAATCCCGTCGGTTGGTTCGAACTCTATGTGCAAGACATCGAGCGAGCCAAAGCCTTCTACGAAAAGACCTTCGAAGTCACGCTTCAGCACCTCCCGAGTCCCGAAGGACTTCCCATCGAAATGTGGGCCTTCCCAATGGAAATGGCGGCATCCGGAGCCGGAGGGGCCCTTGTGAAAATGGCCGACAAAGACTCGGGTAGCGGTGGCACCATCATTTACTTCTCCAGTGCTGACTGCGCCGTCGAAACTGCTCGCGCCGCCGCGAATGGTGGACGGATCCATCAGGATAAATTTTCCATTGGGGACTACGGCTTCTGCTCACTCGTCTATGACACTGAAGGCAACATGATCGGCCTTCACTCAATGCAATGATACCATGAATCCACAGCAACCCACCAACGAACACCTCCTCTTTGTGCGCGGCACGCACTGGAACCACGGCATGTCGCCGAGCGAACTCCAGCGCGTGATGACTGACTTCTACGCCTGGGTCGAAGGACTCAATACAAGCGGGATACTGCGGGGTGCACAGCCTTTGATGGAGGAGGGCAAGCTCGTCTCCGGCAGCAAGGGAGGTGCCGTGACTGATGGTGTCTTTGCTGAATCCAAGGAAGCCATCGCTGGATACTTCCTCCTCGCAGTGGATACCATGGCCGCCGCGCTGGAGATCGCCAGGGCCTGCCCCATCCTCGACTATGGAGCCCAGATTGAAGTGCGGCCCATCGCCGATCTCTGTCGCCCGATGGCGGAAGTCAACCAGCATTCAGTCGCCTCGGTATAGCCGACTCCACAGCGCATGAAACTCAACAAAATCACTCCTTGTTTGTGGTTTGATACGAATGCGGAACAAGCCGTTGCATTCTACCTCAGCGTCTTTCCTGGCTCACGCATTCTTGAGACCTCCCGCTATCCGAAATCAGATCATCCTGCCCACGTGGGGCGCGAGGGAACGGTGCTGACCATCACCTTTGAGATGCTTGGCCAGACCTACACCGCACTCAATGGCGGACCACAGTTCAAGTTCAACGGAGCCGTCTCCTTTCAGGTGATGTGCGACACTCAGGAAGAGATCGATACTTATTGGTCAAAGCTCACCGTCGATGCCCCCATTGAAGCGCAGCAGTGCGGATGGCTTCAAGACAAGTTTGGCCTCATCTGGCAGATTGTGCCCCGGGAATTGGACTCCCTGATGGCACATTCCGAACCTGAAGTCTGTGCCCGCGTGATGAAGGCTCTTTTAGAAATGACCAAACTGGACATCGCCATCCTCAAAGCTGCAGCAGCGGCCAACTGAGATGAGCGACGAGGTCTTCGTTTCTTCCTAGCCTCCGCTCCCATTCACTGGACCAACGCGATGTCTGATCAAGCAACCAAGCAGGTCAACGTCCTCACTGAAAATCTATTTCGGCATGAGGGGGCGCGACTCGTGGCGACGCTCACCAGCCACCTCGGGGTGCAGCATTTGCAACTGGCTGAAGACGTCGTCCAGGAGGCCCTCGTCCGCGCCTTGCAAGCATGGCCTTATCGCGGCGTGCCAGACAACCCGGCCGCTTGGCTCACGCAGGTTGCGAAGAACCTCGCCCTCGATCACCTGCGCCGAGAGCAGCGTTGGAATACCAAACAAGACAGCATTGCCGCTGAGCAAGAACGTTGGCTCTCCAATCCGGTGAACGAACTGCACGACACTTTCACCGACGACACCCTGCGCATGATGTTCGTCTGCTTTCATCCGCAACTCTCCACCGAAGCGCAGACCGCACTCGCGCTCCGCACCCTCTGCGGACTCAGCCCTGCCGAGATCGCCGCCGCCTTCCTCACCAGCGAGGCCGCCATCGCCAAGCGACTCGTGCGTGCCCGACAGCTCATTCGCGACCTCGCCCTGCCATTCGCCGTGCCCGAACCGAGCGACTTGCCTGAACGACTCGATGGCGTCCTCGGCACCCTTTACCTCCTCTTTAACGAAGGCTACAAAGCCAGCAGTGGCGACCGACTAGTCCGCGAAGACCTCTGCCACGAAGCCATCCGCCTCGTCACTCTGTTAGCCGAACACCCATCGACCCAAGCACCGCGCACCTTCGCACTGTTGGCACTGATGCACTTCAATGCAGCCCGCCTCTCCGCACGCACCGATGATGTCGGCAATCTGCTCCGCCTTCACGAGCAAAACCGTGCCGCATGGGATCAAGCCATGATCTATCGTGGCATCGAATGTCTTGGGCGCGCGGCACAAGGAGACACAATCAGCCAGTATCACCTCGAAGCCGGGATCGCAGCCTGTCACAGCACCGCGCCTGACGACGCCAGCACAAACTGGCCGCGCATCCTCGCGCTCTACGATCAACTCATCACGCTCACCTCGTCACCCATCGCCGCCATGAATCGAGCCGTGGCCGTCGCTCGCGTCCAGGGCCCGCAGGCCGGCATGGACGCACTCGACGCCATCACCGACCGCAGCAAGCTGGAGGCGTATCATCTTTTCCATGTCATCCGAGGCACCTTTGCCGCCGAGCTTGGCTCTCAGGCCGCCGCCCTCGCGCATTTCCGACAAGCAGGAAATCTCGCCTCTCTGCCCGCAGAAAGAGACTTCATCGCCCGCCGGATCGAGGAAGTTGGCGGGCAAAAACGTGAAGAGCTGGGCGGACGTCGCTCCCTGAACAGCCACGATGTCTCGACTAAGCCGAGTTCACCCTCGATCCGCGGCGTGGGCGATGGCAAAGTCTGAGGGGACACTTCCTCGGTTTGGTCGGCGATCCAGGGCTACGGACTCCGACGCCGTTGCTGAGTCCAAGTCCCTCAAATTCAAACGTTGTTGAGGCAGCGGGACACCAAATGCTGCCAAGCCGACACGAAAATAGTGTCTAGAAGCGGTGAAGAAATGGCATGGCGGGGGTGTAATTTCAATGGTTCTGACGCTCTCGTCTCACGCCACAACACATGCTCCCAAAACATGATGAAGATCGTCGCCTTCTTGTTGATCCCGTTTGCTGCATCTGCGGCGGCGGATGGCGATGCTTTTTTCCGGGAGCGCGTGGAGCCGATCCTGCGGCAGCGATGCTACGAGTGCCACTCGCACGCGGGTAAGATCAAGGGCGGGCTGGTGCTGGATTCGCGCTCGGGCTGGCAGTCGGGTGGTGAAAGCGGTCCGGCGCTGGTGTCTGGGTCCTTGGAGAAGAGCCTCATCATCAAGGCGGTGCACTATGGGACACCCGACCTGGAGATGCCACCAAAGGCAAAATTGCCGGAGAGCGAGATCGCCATCCTGGAGCAATGGGTCGCCACCGGTGCCCATGATCCGCGCGAGGCGGTGGTGGCCGTGACAAAGAAGGCGGGCATTGATGTAGAGGCAGGCCGCAAACACTGGGCCTACCAGCCAGTGCGAGAGCCAGCCTTGCCTGCTGTTCGCGATTCATCATGGCCGCTGAACGATGTGGATGTGTTCATCCTCGCGAAGCTGGAGGGGGCGGGTGTCAAGCCCAACGCAGAAGCCGATGCGCACACTTGGCTGCGGCGGGTGACGTTTGACCTCACTGGTCTGCCGCCCACGGAGGCGGAGATCGCGGCCTTTGTAACGGATCGTTCGCCGCAGTCGCATGAGCGCGTGGTGGATCGCTTGCTGGAGTCGCGGGCCTATGGTGAACGTTGGGCGCGGCACTGGCTGGACCTGGTGGGCTATGCGGAGCAGATCGGCACGGAGGGCAAAATCTTCGCTGAACATGCGTGGCGGTATCGCGACTACTTGGTGGATGCTTTCCAGACCGACAAGCCCTTCGATCGCTTCATCCGCGAGCAGATCGCGGGTGACCTGTTGCCTGCCGCATCGCCGCAGGAGCGCCGCACGAATCTTATCGCCACGGGTTTCATCGTGCTTGGCGATGTGGACATCAACGCCATCGACAAGCTGAAGATGGAATATGATTTCGTGGACAGCCAAGTGAGCAAGGTGGGCACCGCATTCCTCGGCATGACGCTGGGCTGCGTGCGCTGCCATGACCACAAGTTCGACGCCATCGGCCAGCAGGACTACTACGCGCTGGCTGGCATGTTCCGCAGCACGAAGACCACCTTCAAAACGCGCCACGGCATCTGGAGCAATGTCAATCGTGTCGCCCTGCCGGAGCTGGAGGAGGACCGCGCAGTCGCAGCCAAACACGAGCAGAAGCTGGCGGATTGGCGGAAGGAAAAAGAGATGCTGGAGGCCGATTTGACAGCTCTCGGCGACAAGGCGGACGATGCCGCCAAGAAGCGCCGCGAGGAGCTGACTGCGCAAGTCAAGACGCTCGAACTCCGCATCGCCCACGGCGAGTATTTTAATCCTGGCAAACCGCAGGCCATCGCGGTGCAGGATGCGGAAAAGCCCGCCGACATGCGTGTGACCATCCGAGGCAATCCGTATGCGCTGGGAGACACCATCCCGCGTGGTCTGGTGCGGGTGGCGATGTGGGGACCGCAGCCAAAAATTCCCGCCGGGCAGAGCGGTCGCTTGCAACTCGCCGATTGGATCGCGGATGCGCGTAACCCGCTCACCGCCCGCGTGGCAGTGAACCGCGTCTGGCAGAAGCTCTTCGGCGAGGGGTTGGTGCGCAGCGTCGATTACTTCGGCACGCGCGGCGACACACCAAGTCATCCCGAGTTGCTCGATCATCTGGCGCTTCGTTTCATGCGCGATGGTTGGTCGCAAAAACGGCTCATCCGCACGCTCGTTCTCTCGCGGACGTATCGCTTGTCGTCAGGCAGAGGGGCCGAGGCAGCGTCCGACCCCGAGAACAAACTCCTCTCACACATGAACCGTCAGCGGCTCGATGCAGAGTCCATTCGCGATGCCATGCTGGTGGCCAGTGGTCGCCTTGTCGCGCCTTCCGGTGGGCCAGGGCTGCCCTTGGAGTTCCCCGAGAACATCACTGGTTTGCCGATCGCGGCGAAGAGCAATCACCCCCAGTTCGCCATCAAAAACGAACGCGAGTCCCAAGCCTTCGAGCGCACCCTGTATCTACCCGTCGTGCGCACCGGCACGCAGCCCGGCACGGCGAGGTTGCGCGATGTCTTCGACTTCCCTCAGCCCGCGCAATTCACCGGCAAGCGCAATGAAACCACCGTGCCCACGCAGTCGCTGTATTTGCTCAATGCCGATCTCATTCGCCAACGCGGCGAGGATTTGGCAAAGGCTCTGCTCGCCACCCAAGGCAGCGATTTGGACCGCATCGGGCGGCTCTGGCTGCGTGTGCTGAATCGTCCCGTCGCCACCGCTGAGCAGGAGGACGCGCTTGCGTTCCTGCAAGCCTCCCGAGCCGCTGGAGAAGCGCATGCCTGGACCGAACTGGCCCGCACTCTCTTCGGCACGAATGAGTTCCTCCTCCGCTTCTGATCCACTCATGAACCCTCCACGCCTACCCTTTGCCTCCACCCGCCGCGCCTGGCTGCGTCAATCGAGCGCGGGCTTTGGTGCCATGGCGCTGCATGGACTGCTGCACGCTGCGGCCAATCCGCTCGCCCAGCGCTCGCCCATGATTGAGCCGCAGGCCAAGCGTGTCATCTTACTCTTCATGTCCGGGGGTCCCTCGCAGATGGACCTCTTTGATCCGAAGTCGCTCATTCAGCAAAAGCACGGGCAGAGCGTCTCCGCGCCGCTGCCAGAGAAGGACAAGCACGAAAGCACAGCCAAACTTCTCGCGCTCGGCACAGACATTCCTGTGCGGCCTCGCGGGCAATCAGGTGTCACGATCTCTGATTTGATGCCGCACACCGCCGCCATCGCGGATGAGCTTTGCCTCATGCGCGCCGTCCATGCGGATAACAACCAACACGGCCCCGCTGCACTTCAATTTCACACCGGAGCCATCGCCGAAGCGCGGCCCTCCATGGGCTCATGGGTCAGCTACGGTCTTGGCACGGAAAACCAGAATCTGCCGGCCTTTCTCACCATCCATCCCGGCATCGATACCCGTAACTACAGTTCCTCCTTCCTGCCCGCTGCGCATCAGGGCACGCCGATCATTCTCCCGGCCAAGGAAAGCGATCCTGCCATCGATTTCCTCACCGATGCCGCCACCGACAGTGCCACCCAGCGGCGGCGTTTCGATTTCATTCAGCGCATGAACAGCCGCCTGCTCGCGCAGAATGAAACGGATGTCCGCATGGAGGGCATGATCCACAGCCTCGAGACCGCCTACCGCATGCAGACCGCCACGCCGGACCTCGTCGATCTCTCCAAAGAAACCGAGGCCACGAAGAAGCTCTACGGCATCGGCGGCAAGACGACGGACAAAAATGGCCGCGCCTGCCTGCTCGCCCGCCGTCTCAGCGAGGCGGGCGTGCGCTTCGTGCAGGTCACCATGGACGGCTGGGATCACCACGGCGACATCCGGGGCGCACTGCCCAAGAGCTGCGCCGCCACCGACCTGCCCTGTGCCGGATTGATCCGCGATCTGAAATCACGAGGCCTCCTTGATGATACGCTGGTGGTTTGGAGCGGAGAGTTTGGTCGCACCCCGTGGAGTCAGGACCTCAGCGGCACAGCGCCCATCGAGAAGCACGGTCGCGAGCACCAGCCCGATAGCTTCTGCACCTGGATGGCTGGCGGCGGTGTGAAGGGCGGCCACATGCACGGCGATACCGACGAGTTCGGCTACCGGCCCGTGTCCGGCAAGGTCCACCTGCACGACCTCCACGCCACCATCCTCCACCTCCTCGGCCTCAATCACGAAAAACTCACCTGGCGTCACCTCGGCCGCGACTACCGCCTCACCGATGTCTATGGCGAGGTGGTGCGGGAGATTTTGGCGTGATCTGGGGCGAGATGGCAAACGCACCATAGAGGAGTGGCTTGCCTCGTGCTTGCATGCTGCACCCCGGATTTTCGGGGTTGATTGTCCGTTAAGCAAGCCGGTCTCATAGCGTTATAGTGACTCGTAACTATGCCTTCCTGTTTTTGCCCACCCACTACCTTTGCTACATTTTTGCTCATCACTGCCAGCTTCGGCATCGCCGACGCCGTCCAGGGCGCGGAGCCGTTTGACGCTTTCCTGGAGGCGCATTGCATGCGTTGCCATGGGCCGGAGAAGGAGAAGGGCGATCTGCGGATCGACCAGCTATCGCGCGATTTCAAAGTAGGCGTGGACACGCATCACTGGGCGGAGATCATCGAGCAGGTCAATTCGGGCGAGATGCCGCCGAAGAAGGAAAAGAAGCCGACGCAGGAAGAGATCTCGGCTTTTGTGAGTAGCCTCGATTCGCGCATCAAAGAAGGCCGGGCGGCGCGCATGGCGGCTCGGCCGGCGGTGTCGCACTATCGGCTGAGCCGGAAGGAGTATCAAAACACTGTGTATGACCTGCTCGGCGTGCGCTATGATCCAGCAAAACCGGGCGAACTGAATGAAGACACGCTGTGGCATGGATTTGAGCGCATCGGGTCGGAGCTTTCGCTCTCGCCCTCGCATGTGGATCGCTACTATCGCGCGGCGGAGCTCGTGCTGGATCGCGCCTTTCCCTCCACATCAGCGAGTGAGGCCCGCAAAATCCACATGACGGCGGCGGAACTGCGATATGGCGGCGGGGAGGCTCAACAGGAGGCGTTGAACCGTTTCGGCATCAAGCGGCCGCTGCGTTACTTAATGTTCCCCGGCACGGTCCAAAATGCGCTCGCCCCCAACTGGTTCGGCAAGACGGGACCGGAGGACAGCGGGCTCTACAAACTCCGCATTCAGGCCAGCGGAACCCGCCCGATAGGCGGCCAGACCGCGCACCTGAGCATCGGCACAAAGACCGGCGAGGAGACGGTGGATGGCATCATCGAGTTCGACATAACGGCACCAGAGGACAAGCCGCAGGTGTATGAGTTCGAGGTGTTTCTAGAGATGCCCGCGACGCTGTATTTCTGCGTGGTGGCCACGGATGTGGTGGACCGGAGGGCTGGCGCGGCCTTCCGCAATGCGCTCGGCAGCCGGGGCGGTTACATTTTCACCCACAGCAGCGAAACCCTGCTCTTGAACCCGAACGCGCCGCAGATGTTCGATGACAAGGGCAACGGACTGTTCTCCACCGTGCTGCTCGACTGGATCGAGTGGGAGGGACCGCTGGTGTCGGAGGCGGAAAAGGCCAGGCGCAAAGGTCTGCTGCCTCCCGATGATGCGACACCCGGGGTTGTCGCGGAACATTTGCAGCGCTTCGCTGAGCGCGCCTGGCGTCGGCCGGTGAAGACGGAGGAACTGGAGGAGTATCTGCAATCTTATCGCGAAGAGCGCGAGGCGGGCGAGAAGTTGGCCGATGCCTATCGTGTCGCGATGCAGGGTGTGTTGACCTCACGGAACTTCATCTATCTTGTCGAGGGCGATCCAGTGGCCCGTGAACATCTCACGGACACGGAACTCGCCTCGCGACTGTCGTATTTTCTCTGGAGCTCAATGCCCGATGATGCGCTCTTCGCTGCGGCCAAGAGCGGCAAGCTGAATGGCGAAGGCTTGAAGAAAGCAGTGGATCACATGCTGGCGGACAGCAAAGCCAGCCGCTTCATCGATGACTTTGCGCGGCAGTGGCTGCAACTGAACCGCGTGGGCATGTTCCCGCCGGACAAGAAGCTGTATCCCAACTACGACGCGTGGCTGGAGGAAAGCATGCGCTCCGAGCCGGTGGAGTTTTTCCGCGAAATGTTCAGCAAGAACCTGCCCATCGATGGCTTCATCGAGTCCGACTGGACCGTGGCCAACGGTCGGCTCTGCGATTTCTATGGACTGCCGGAGCCGAAGTCGGGCGGTTTCCAGCGTGTCTCGCTGAAGCCCGAGGATCATCGCGGCGGCCTGCTGGCGATGGGCGCGGTGCTCGGACTGACCTCGGACGGCACCCGCCATCGCCCGGTGCATCGCGGTGTTTGGCTCAGCGAGGTGGTCCTCGGCAAAACGCCGCCGCCCCCACCTGCGAACGTGCCCGCCATCGAACCCCCAACGGAGCAAAGCCCCAAAGCAACCCTGCGCCAAAAGATCGAAGCCCACCGAAACGACGCCAACTGCGCCGCCTGCCACGCGAAGATCGACCCGCTTGGGCTCGCCTGGGACAACTACGATGCCATCGGCCAGTGGCGCACACGTGAGAAGGTCGCCGCAGGCATCGGTGAGGACCCCTTGATCAATCCTGCTGGTGAAATGCCCGATGGCCGTGCATTCAAGGACGCGAACGAGTTCAAACAACGCCTGCTCGAAGACCGCGACAAACTCGCGCGAGCCTTCATCGAGCACCTCTGCACCTACGCCCTCCGCCGCCCCCTGGCCTTTGACGACCAGGACGATCTCAACGCCATCCAAGCCGAAGCGAAGAAGAGCGATTATCGAATCAAGGACATCGTGCGCGCCGTAGCGATGTCAGAGCTGGTGAGGAAGCGATGACAAAGAAGGTCTCCAGCAGATTCAGGGAGGCCAACAGATTATTCTGCTGAATGAAATTCAAAACCCAAGCTGCTGGAGATCCCATCACTCATGCCTTTATCGGGCATGCGATGAAAGTGCATTCAGCGGTCGGTCCTGGGCTTGATGAGGAGATATACCATCAAGAACTTGTCGCGGCTCTCACGGCGGCTGGTGTTTCTCATCTTTCGAAGCCGAGGCGGGACTTGGTTTATCGCGGGATGGTTGCGGACACCTTCGAGCCAGACTTTGTCATCGAGAATCATTTCGTTCCCGAGCTGAAATGTCTCCGTGGATCATTTGCTGCGGAACATCTGGTTCAGGTGTTCTGCTACTGCAAGTTCTGGCGACTTCGCACCAGTTTGTTGGTGGACTTCGGCAAGCAAAGCCTGATTTGGAAGCGGCTGCTGTATCGTTCTCATTCTGCGAGTTTCACTGAGACCAGTCCGCCTGGGTTCGTCTCCAAGCCCGCGCTGGCTGCAGCCATCGTTCAAGCTGTTGGCGATTGCTTGAATGAAACCGGTCTTGGTTATCGGCAGACGACTTGGAAAGGCCTTGTTAGCGCCGCGATTCAATCTGCAGGTCTCAAAGTCCATGTCAATCCAACCGCCACCGTGCTCAATCATCCGCACATCACGATGTGCAGTCTCGTCATTGAGGACACCTGCGCCGTGTTTGTCACCGCACTGACAGACGGCATTAACGCGACCGATCGCGCCACTCTCCAAACCCATCTCCGCTGGCTCAACCTCGACTGGGGCATCGTCTTCCATTTCGGCAAAACCACCGCCGACCTCAATTTTGTCCAACACCCACAAAAGTAATCTGCTGGCCTCCCTGAATCTGCTGGAGATAATGAACACCAAGAACCAAGAACTTCCATGAACATCCAAACCCAATCCTGGCTCATCAACCGCCGCCACGCCCTCAAGGCGCTAGGCAGCTTCATTTCACTCCCCATGCTGGAGTGCATGGTGCCGCTCCGTGCTGCGGAGTCTGCCACTGCAGCGCCCAAGCGCAGCGCCTTCATCTATCTCGCGAACGGTGTGCACTCCCTGAACTATCAGATCACCACGCATGGAAAGGACTACCAGTTCTCGCGTTCGCTCAAGCCTTTGGAGAAGCACCGCGAGGTCATCACGCCGATCAGCGGGATGCATCACCCGGGAGCGCTGAGTCATCATCACAATTGCATCTCTGTCTGGCTCACCGGCGGCAAGCTTGGGCCTTCGGATCGCAACACGATCTCCGTGGACCAGAAGATGGCAGAGATAACGGCGCTACACACGCGATACCCCTCGATGGAAGTCGCCATCACGCAGGATTCCCTCGCGTGGACGGCGGACGGTGTGCGGTTGCCGGCGATGCGTCGTTGCAGTGAGATCTTCGCATCGCTGTTTGAAGAGCCTAAGGGCGGAAAAATGGCCCAGCGCCGCGCCCTGCGCCGCAAGGGCAGCGTGCTCGACGCCAACCTCGCCGAAGTGCGCCAGCTCGAGAAGAAGATGGGAGCAGAAGACAAAGGCCGCATGGAGCAATACCTCACCTCCGTGCGTGAGGCAGAGATCCGCACACGCCGCGCCGACGCGTGGCTCGACACGCCGCTGCCGACCATCTCCGATGCGGATCGCAAACGCACCAACCGCGACATCGCAAAAACCATGGCGGGCGATTATTTCCGCACCGTCTATGACCTCATGGTGCTCGCCTTCCAGACAGAAGTGACACGCGTGGCCACCTTCAGCCTGGGCGGCGAGGGAGACGCCATCTCCATTCCTGAAATCGGCATCACTGAGTCGCGCCACCAGCTCAGCCATCACGGCGGCGATGCTGGCTACATGGAGAAACTCACCAACTACGACACCTTCGCCATCGAGCAGTTCAGCTATTTCCTCACCCGGCTTTCCGAGACGAAGGATCTCAGTGGCAAGCCGCTTCTGGGCACCACGATGGCTCTCTTCGGCAGCGGCATGTCCTACGGCCACAGCCACGGCAACGCCAATCTCCCGCTCGTGCTCGCCGGCGGCTCGGACCTCGGCCTAAAGCACGGCAGCCATCTCGACCTCAACAAGGACGCCGCAGCATTCCAAGGCTACGCTCTCGGCGCGGACGGCGCACTCACCACCGCGCATTACCAGCTCTGCAGCCGCCCCGCGAACACCGACGCCCACATGAGCAACCTGCTGCTCCTCATGGCCCAGCGCATGGGCGTGGAGATCGACCAGTTCGGCGACAGCAATAAGGTGGTCTCGCTGTGACGCGAAGGAATGGAGTGGTGGAGTCTTGGAGTGATGCGGCCAAGCAGTTCATCACTCCATTACTCCTCGAATCTGCCGCCATTCTCCAATCGAAAATGCCCTCTCCAATTCTCCAGCACTCCACCACTCCATTGCGCCGCTGGCCCGTGGCGTTGTGCATGGGACTTTCCGGGTTCCTAGCCTCCGCAATCGCCGCAGACGAACCCTTTCGCCCCGAAGCAGGCAAGTTCCCGCCTCTGGAAAAAGCGCACTCCTACCGCGGCGAACTCGTCTTTGTCGATCATGCCAACCGCCGCGGCAGCGTCCGCGTGGAGGGAGTGGGCGTGTTTCGCCGGAACGATCCCCACCCTTTTGCCATGCTCCCTTACGGCATGGTCCGCTATCACGGCGCACCGGCGGATCTGCGGGACATCCCACTTGGCACGGTGATGCACGTCCGCGCCTTTCTCCCGCCCGACCCAACCATTTCCTCCGTCCCGGTGCTGCCGGTCAACAACAAGGAAAAAGACGCGAACCACCGTCGTGGTGTCGGTGTTGCACCCGCCGAGAACCACGTCCTCCTGCTCGAAGACGAGCCCAGCTATTGCCAGCGCGAAGCCATGGTCTGGAAGCTCAAAGAGGTGGAGATCAAGAACCACGAGGGAACGATCATCGCCAGCCGTGAACCGAAACAAGGCGGAGACGGCAAGGCCGTCGAGGAAACGCTGACCTTCGATGCTGCCACGCGCGTCTGGCGCGGCCGCGAATACCTCCGGATCGAACACTTGATCGACGAGGGCGCATGGCCCGCTGAAGGAAAAAGGTCCCTTGGCAGCCAAGCCGTGCAACTCGGCATCACCTGGAAGCCCACATCAGGCGGTGTGTTCACACGCTTCCACATCTCAGACATCTGGCTCGATGACGCAGCGATGCAAAACGCCACGCTTCATCAGACCGAGACGCACAAGGCCTTCATGCGCAGCCGTTGGCTGCCTGCATGGATCGACGCCGTCGAGTATGGCAAGTTCGGCCGCGCCACCGTGACTGCGACTTTATTCGGCGGCATGGACCCCTCGCTCTACGCCGATTTTAAAAAGGGCATCACCGCGCTGATGAATCCAGTCGAGAACACCTTGAAGCACACGGAAGGCGGCTCCGCCGGCCCCACGCAAATGGCCGCACGCGGCAAACTCCTCGACGTCACGCAGTTGCCCGGTGAGATCCCTCTCGGCAGCAGCGGCATCCAGATCCGCTTCGAGACCGATCTCATCACCGAAGGCATGCGCCCCACGCGCATCGTCCGCGTCCGTCCCGCCGACTGGCCGGATGTCCATGTGCCACGCGAGGAACATCTCAGCGACGGAGCCTCCAGCATTGAAGAGCGCTTCCCGACTCCCGCCATCTTTCCAAAATACTGATCTAACCCAAGCGTCTCCATGATTTTGATTTCCCACAGATTCAGGGAGGCCCGCAGATTTCTTTTCAGAATGACGGCCCAACCCAAAATCCAATCTGTTGGCCTCCCTAAATCTGTGGGAGACAACCAAAACTACCAGCGAAGAATCATGATCAAAGAACTGCACCTAATGATCTTTCACCTCGGAATCTTGATGCTCACAGGCGTTGGAGCCATCGCCGCGAACAACGAACCAGGAACTGAGGTTTTCCGCCCCGAACCCGGAAAGTTCCCTCCGTTGGAAAAAGTACACTCCTACCGGGGCGAACTCATCTTCGTCGATCACGCGAATCGCCGTGGCAGCATTCGTGTGCAGGGATCAGGGATGTTTTTCCGCAACGACCCGCATCCCTTCGCCATGCTGCCTTATGGCATCGTCCGCTATCATGGCGCACCCGCAGATCTCCGGGATATCCCGCTCGGCACCGTGATGCACGTCCACGCCTTTCTACCGCCGGACCCGAAGACATCCGCCGTGCCTGTGCTGCCGGTCGATAGCGGGAAGCAGGACGCCAATCACAACCGGGGCGCTGGCATCTTTCCCGCCGAGAACCACGTCCTCCTGCTCGAAGACGAACCCAGCCATTGTCAGCGCGAGGGCATGACCTGGAAGCTCAAGGAAGTGGACCTTAAAAACAACGAAGGCATGATCATCGCCACCCGCGCGCCAAAGCAAGGTGGTGATGGCAAGGCCACCGAAGAAAAGCTGACCTTTGATGCAGCCACCCGCATCTGGCGCGGCCGCGAATGCCTCGGAGTCGAAGACTTGATCACCGAAGGCGCATGGCCCGCTGAAGGCAAAAAACTCCTCAACGGCCAGTCCGTTCTCCTCGGCATCACTTGGAAACCAACGCCCGATGGCATCTTCACCCGCTTTCACATCTCCGACATCTGGCTCGACGACGCCGCGATGCAACGTGCTGCCCACAACCAAACCGAAACACACAAAGCATTCATCCGCAGCCGCTGGATGCCCGCATGGATTGACACCGTCGAGTATGGCAAGTTCGGCCGCGCCACGGTGACCGCGACCTTGTTTGGAGGGATGGACCCTTCGCTCTACGCCGATTTCAAAAAAGAGATCCCGGCGCTGATGAATCCAGTCGAGGCCACCTTGAAACACACCCACGGCGCCTACGGCCCCGCTCACATGGCCTCCAAAGGCCCTATCTTGGAAGTCATCAAGTTGCCCGGCTCTACACCTCTGGGCAGCAGCGGCATCCAGATACGCTTCGAGACCGACCTTATCATCGAAGGTATCCGCCCCACCCGCGTCGTTCGCGTGCGTCCTGCGAGCTGGCCTCAAGCGCAGGTCCCTCGCGAGGAATACCTCAACGATGGGGCCAACACCGAAGAGCGCTTCCCCACCCCCGCCATCTTCCCGAAATACTGATGGCTTTCGCGTTCGTGGTTCTTCGTTACCCAGCGAGACGTCGTGGATACGAAACTGGGAACCAAAAAAAATGAAACTCACCTTTCTAACCACCCTCCTGTTCGCTCCGCTTGCCTCGCTGCACGCCACCGCCGTGAAGCCATCACTCGTCCGCATCGGGAACTGGACTGAATCCTGGCCTGGTGCGAGTGGACAGTCGCAGTCACGCGAAGTCAGAGGAGAGATCTGGAACGAAGCCATTCAGGCAGTGCTCGACAAAAATAACTCCGTGCACCTGCCGAAGTGCGGTCAGCCCTATTACCTCGACGGCCCCATCGTCCTGAAGTCCGGCCAAAAGCTCACTGCAGACTTGGACGCGGAGATTCGTCTCAAACCCGGCACGAATACCTGCATGGTGCGCAATGAGCACGTCGTCGGGTTCGCGGACAAGCCAGTCCCCGAAGAATCGACGCCTGACACCGACATCACCATCGAAGGCGGCATCTGGACCACGCTGGCAACGGGCGTGAAGGACTCCAACGGCAACCAGCGCGGCGCTTCGTCGAAGAAGGATTCCGTGCCCGGCACGCATGGCGTCATCCTATTGCAGAACGTTCGCCAAGTGGTCGTGCGCAACTTCACCGTGCGACAGAGTCGAGCTTTTGCCGTGCACTTGGCCAACGCCATTGGCTTCACTGTCGATGGTGTTACGCTGGACCGTCATGGGCGCGATGGCGTGCATGTCAATGGACCTGCGAGTGAGGGGCTGATCCGCCGCATAAGTGGAGTTTCGCACGATGACACCGTCGCGCTGAACGCTTGGGAATGGAAAAACTACGCGCCCAGCTTCGGAGCCATCCATCACATCGTGATCGAGAATGTTCGCGGCGCACCCGACGGTGTCGCATCGGCCGATTCCATCCGTTTGCTCCCTGGTGTGAAACGCTTCAGTGACGGTTCCACTCTCGATTGCCCCATCCACGACATCACGCTGCGTGAGATCACCGACGTCCGCGATTTCAAACTCTACGACCAGCCCAATCTCGAAGTCGGTCGCGACAACGACGCGAGCATCGGCATCGGTTCACTGAAGAACATCGTCTTCGAAAGCCTCACCTTCAATCGCCCCGGCAGCATCCAGGTCCACTCCAACGCCGATGGTCTCGTCGTCCGTGGCGTGACACTCAATTTCCCGCTTCCTGCGGACTACCATCTCATCGAACTCGGTCCGAAGTCGCAGACCTACAAACGCAAGCCCGACGACCCAGCCACCTGGACAGAGATTTTCTCCCCCGATCTCGATTGCACTGTGCGCAACCTTGCCTTTACCGGCCGTTCGCCTTCGCGATTCGCAGAAAGATTTGCCCATCGGGCAAGTGGTCAAAGTCATCAGGCTGTCGCCCAACCCCGACTACCCAAAGACCACTCCTAAAGGCGGCACTGGCAAAGCGTCCTGGATTCATTGAGGCGAAGCGTCTTCCATCTCACTTCGTCAAAGGCGGCCGTCGGCAATGTGTCACGTTTCTATTGAATGGAGTAGCTCGCCCGTTGAACTTGGCAGACCCGCAAGCACGCGGCCTCGATCACCTTGCATGACTACACTGCTGCGTTGACCGTGGAGGTTCTGTTCTTACGCTCCCTCAAATCATCCCAATCCAAAATGACAACCACTTCAATCCTCCGCATCGCGCTGCTTGCCGTTTTGGCTTTCGGCTCTGGTCCTCTTTTCGCTGGCGATTTTCGTCTCGCTTCTTCGCTTTCGGATCACATGGTGCTGCAGCGCGAAAAGCCAGTTGCCGTCTGGGGCTGGGCGGATGCGGGCGAAACCGTGACCGTTTCCTTTGCAGGTCAATCGAAGTCGGCCACCGCTGGTGCCGATGGCAAATGGCTGCTCAAGCTTGACTCCCTTTCTGCGAGCACTGAATCCCGCACAGTCATTGTCACTGGCAAGGATGGCCACAAGGTTGAGGTGAAGGACGTACTGGTCGGCGAGGTTTGGCTCGGCTCCGGCCAGTCCAACATGGCGATGACCGTTGCTGGTTGCTATCACTTCGACGAGGAGAAGGCGGCGGCGATGTATCCGCTCATCCGACATTATCGCGAGTCTTCCGGTCCGTCTGAGCAGCCGCAGGCCGAAGGGAAGGGGGCATGGCAGGAATGCACGCCCAACACTGTTGGTGGATTCTCTGCGGTGCTTTACTTTTTTGGACGCGAGATCCACAAGGAAGTTGGCGTCCCTGTAGGCCTCATCAATACCTCTGTCGGAGGCACGCCGATCGAATCCTGGGTCTCCGCTGAGGTGCAGTCCTCCGACCCCGAGACCAAAGACGACTATGACGCCCGTCTCGAGGTCCATCGGAGTTTTGATCCCGCCCAGGCTCCCGCACTTCATGAGAAGCAGCTCGCCATCTGGAAAGCCGCCGCCGAAAAAGCCAAGGCGTCCGGTGCGCCGTTCGTCATCCCCCCACCCAAAGATCCTCTCGCTATGTATAAGCTCAAAGGCGGCCCGGCTGGCCTTTTCAACGGCAAGGTGGCCAACCTAGTGCCATACACTCTGCGTGGCATGCTCTGGTATCAGGGCGAAGGCAACGCCAAAAGCGATCCCGGCCTCTACCACAAGCAACTTTCCCAGCTCGTCACCAGTTGGCGCGCACTTTGGAACGATGAAGTGCCCTTTGCCTGGGTGCAACTCCCGAACTACACGGCCCCCGGCGAAGGCTGGCCGCGAGTGCGCGAGTCGATGCTGAAGACGCTCGCACTGCCGAAGACTGGCATGGCCATCACCATCGACCTCGGCGATGCCAAGGACATCCATCCGAAGAACAAACAAGACGTCGGCAAGCGCCTCGCCCTCTGGGCGCTTGGCACTGTTTACGGCAAAGACGTCGCAGCCATCAGCGGCCCGCTGCCAGCAGGCTCCACCATCAGCGGCAATACCATCACCGTCTCCTTCAATCATACAAACGGTGGATTGAAGTCCATCAACGGCGGTGTGCTAACTGGCTTTCAGATCGCTGCAGCCGATCAGCAATGGAAGACAGCCGAGGCGAAGATTGTCGGCGAGTCTGTCGTCGTCAGTAGCGCCGAGGTCGCCCAACCTGTCGCTGTTCGGTACGCCTGGAAAGACTGGCCAGAATACAGCCTCGCCAACGGTGCCGGTCTCCCCGCCTCGCCCTTCCGAACCGACAACTGGCCCGTGCCTGCCGTCAAAAAGTAAGCGCTGCAACAAAGCGATAGCAGTACAGAAGGAAGACGCCGACTCTTGATGAGCCCGGTCCTGCGATCCAGGACTTGTAACCCAATTGTTGAATTAACACCCACAGCTTGGATCAGCTCAGGCTTTGCTGAGAAGTGTCAGGTAACCTCTGCGTTTAACTGAACGCCTTCTATGCGATATAGCCTCCTTGCCACTCTCCTCGTTGTTCTGAGCTCTTCGCTCTATGCCGGAACAAAACCCAACATCCTTTTCATCCTTGCCGATGATTTGGGGTATGGGGATCTGGGGTGTTATGGGAATCCGCAGATCGATACGCCGGTGTTGGATCGACTTGCAAGCGAAGGGCTGCGGTTGACGGCGCATTATTCCCCTTCGCCTCTCTGCTCGCCAGCGCGGGCAGGTTATTTGACGGGCAGGTTCAATCATCGAACGGGTGCGGTGGATGTGCCAAGCAATCGGGGGCTTGATCGCATCGCCTTGTCTGAAAAGACGATGGGCGACTACTTCCGTCATGCAGGTTATGCAACGGCCTTGATGGGGAAGTGGCACAACGGGCTGTACTGTCGCGACTACTTGCCGCACCATCGCGGATTTGATCTGTTTTATGGCTTTGCCAATGGCGGGCAGCACTACTGGAACTGGAACCTGTTGCGCAATGATGAGGCGGTGCCGCATGATGGCCGCTATCTGACGGATGCACTCAATGATGAGGCTGTACGGTTCATTCAGGAACATAAGGAGGGGCCCTTTATGCTGTTCCTCGCTCACCACGCCCCGCACAGTCCGTTGCTGGCACCGGAGCCCTTGGTGAAGAAATACCGGGAACGACTCAGCAAAGACGTGGGCGATGCGGTGGCGGTCACCTATGCGATGATCGAGTCGATGGACACGGGGCTTGGTCGGGTGTTTCAATCGCTGAAGGATGCCGGGCTGTGGGATAAGACAGTGATCGTCTTTACCAGTGACAACGGACCTGTGATGGGGCGTGATCCGAAGCTGGGATCGCAGAAGCGCTTCAACGGTGTGTGGTCTGGAGAGAAGCAGGATGTCCTTGAAGGGGGGATCCGAGTGCCTTGCATCGTGGCATGGCTGGGGCAGATCCCTAAGGGACAGGTCTTGGATACGCCGGTGCATGGAATCGATTGGCTGCCGACTCTTTTTGCGCTGACGGGCCAAAAGGCGCCAGAGGGTGCGAAGCCATTGGATGGTCAGGACATCATGCCATTGCTGAAGGGAGAGCCTGTGCCGAGGCTGCTGGCGCGGACGCTTTTCTTTCAGCGCAATCGATATGCACCGGTGCAGCACGCCAATGCTGCGATTCGTGAAGGCCGCTGGAAGCTCTACTGGCCGGGCGATGCAGAATCGCTGAAGAAGGACAGCGCGCGTGACAATCCCTCGTATCTGCGCGGCATCACGGAGCCTCACTGGGAGATGCCGCTGGATGCGCAACTGGACGGTCCCACAAAGGCGCAGCAACCTGCGCCGAGGTTATACGACATTGCGGCTGATCCTGGGGAGAAAAAGGATCTCGCGCTCGATCATCCCGATGTCGTGCAGAAGCTTACCGTTCAGCATGATGCGTGGTTCAGTGACGTGATGGGCGATTGGCAGAGGTCTCGCGCGGCGATCACCGCGCAGGATCGCGAGTATTGGAATGACCGGCCAGAACCTGATCCATCGGTGCTTTTCAATGACTTCTGGATCTGGAAATCAGCGCCTGCGGGCACCGATCGCACCACTGCAGATCCGCTGAAGGTGTTTCGTGGGTATTGGTCCGAATCAAAAGCGAACTAGAGATCAAGGGGCTGTGGTGAATCCGGTCACGAATTGACTGACGACGAAAAGATGGCGGCGCGGAAACGGGGTATGGTATTGTCTAGCCAACTCAAGTAGCCTTAGCAATCATGCTTCACCACCTTTCCTTCGCTGTTACCGACCATCGTCCATGAAATCAATGCTCGCGATCATTGCCGCCGTGCTAATCGCTCCGCCTGGCGCGCTCGCTGCGGATGCTGCCGCCCCCCTGACCCAGCATCTTCGCACCAGCGCCGATCTCGGTGAGTTGCGCGATCTCCAGGCCGAATGGAAGGAGAATGTGCTGAAGCTCTCCACCAGCAAGGCCGAGCGTCACGCCTGGGCCGTCATTCCAGCACCGAAAAACGGCTGGGATTTGGCGCAGCGGGCCACTGTCAATGCCGAGATCCGCAACACCGGTGACGTGTCGGTCGGTGTGATGTTCTGGGTGGTGGGGAATCATGGCTGGAGCGCCGTGGTGGACTCCGCCGCGCTCGCTCCGCGGGAGACACGCACCTTTGCATGCGACCTGCGCGAGACCTATCCCGATGGCACGCCCAAGCTCAATCCCAACGATGTGAAGCAGGTGCAGGTGATGCTGACCGAGGCAGTTGGAGCCAAGGGCAAAGAGCGGCTCAGTCCCATCATCACCAAACCCGTCGCCATCGAAGTCCGGCAGGTGACGGCCCAAGGCGATGCACCTGAATGGAAACGCCCGGCCGACCGTATTGACGTGCCTGCCGTCGAGGACGCCGCACCCGCGCCCGGAAATCGTGTGCGATACCGACTTCCCGGCGATGAAAAGAGCGCCATCTACAGCGTGCTGAATCTTCCCGAGGACTGGCAGAGCGGGAAAAAGTATCCG
The DNA here is from genome assembly GCA_024232965.1 of Verrucomicrobiaceae bacterium. Classification (GTDB taxonomy): domain Bacteria; phylum Verrucomicrobiota; class Verrucomicrobiia; order Verrucomicrobiales; family Verrucomicrobiaceae; genus JACKQF01. The sequence continues at coordinate 68,071 of JACKQF010000001.1, forward strand.
GGCATTGTCGAATACCCCGGCAACATCATGTATGCGCCTGTCTGCTACTCCACAGGTCTGCCGGATCATGAAAACCCGGGTCACCCGGGCGCAATCGGCCCTGCACTTTGATGCCACGGCCATGTTCCTCGATGACCGCTCGTCCACACAGCAGTTGCGCGAGTGGTTCTGGCAGCTCGTCGGACTACCGAACCCATGAATCCCGTTCTCATGCTGTTCATCTCCCGGCGTGCATGTGCTCAATCGGTTGGCATGGTCGGAGGAGAAAGTGAGCACGGGCTTGTTTGGTCGGGTTCTTGTTGCTGCGCGGTTCAGGGAGTTTCAGTCCCAGGCTGGACAATCATAGGCTAGGAATGCCGATTCGTGACGTTCTCATCGGGTTATGAAATTTGTCCCGATTTTTCTCCTGCTTAGCTTCGGCCTCGCGTGTTCGCTTTGCGCTGCAGATGATGCCAAGCAACTCCTTGAACAAAGCCATACCACTGGCGGGCTTGTAGTTCATGTGGGGACAGGGGATGGAGTACTGGCGGCAGATATTGCGGCGGCGCGACCTTCACTGATCGTTCATACCTTGGTGCCTCAGGTAGTTCAGTCGCAAAAAATGCGCGTTGCCTTTCGCGAGAGCGTGGCGGCCCCGCGTCTTTCGGCTGAGCTTTGGACGCGTAACGATCTGCCGTATGCGGAGAATTTGGTGAACCTGCTATTGATCGAGGATGGGGCAAAGGTTTCTGCAGAGGAAGCGATGCGTGTGCTTGCTCCGGGTGGTGCAGTGATGCGGAAACAGGCGGGGGCTTGGGTGGCTGAATTGAAGCCACATGCGCCGAAGACAGTGGAGTGGACGCACTATCAATATGACGCCGCGAACAATCCGGTGGGCGAGGATAAGACCAGTGGGCAGCCGCGTCGCTTTCAGTGGGCAGGCACGCCCTTGTGGTCGCTGGCGCATGAAAGCATGGCCAGTTTGAATGCGATGGTGTCTGCAAATGGTCGCGTATTTTACATCATGGATGAAGGCGCGCGCGCCTCGGTGCAGCTATCGTCGGACTGGCAGCTCACGGCGCGCGACGCCTACAATGGCGTGGTGCTTTGGAAAAGGCCGCTGAAACAGTGGCTGACGCGCTTTTGGCCTTGGAAGAGTGGTCCTGCGCAGATGCCGCGCAAGCTGATCGCCATCGGAGATCGCGTCTATGCGCCGCTGGACATCAACGGGCCTCTCATCGAGTTCGATGCGGCCACGGGCGAGCAGTTGCGGGTTTATGAAGAGACGACAGCGGCGGAGGAAGTGATCTCCACGCAGGGCATCCTGCTCGTAGTGAGCAATCCCAATCCGCCGGACATGAAGGCGATCGCGGAGGACACGCAGAAGCGACGTCACTTCAGCTACGATGGGCGCAATCGCGTGGTGCTGGATCACACGGCGGCTCAGTTTGTGGTCGCCGTGGAAGCCGCGACGGGGAAGGTGCTGTGGAAGCATCCTGGGCCGCAGATCAGTGTGCTGACCCTTTCGGCCCTGGGCCAGAACGTGGTCTATCATGACGGCTACAGCCTTGTGTGCCTCGATCTAAAAACAGGCGCAGAGAAGTGGAAGTCGGCACCGATCGCCCAGAGTACCAAGCCGCTTTTCACGGTGTCTGAGGAATCGCCAACCGTCGTCCTGCATGACAAGGCCGTCTATTACGCCTGGAATCGGAAGCTGACGACGATTTCGATGGCAGATGGGACGGTGCTCTGGGACGCGCCCTGGGTGGACAACGACTACCGCAGCCCGGTCAGTGTGATGCTGATGCAGGACCTCGTGTGGTCGATGAATATCGCTTCCGCGAGATCGCCAGGCACCTTCACGGGGCGTGATCTTTTGACGGGGGACGTGAAGAAGGAGTTCGACCTGCCGCAGTTTAAGGGCATCGGGCACCATCGTTGTTACAAAGCCAAGGCCACGGGTGACTTTGTGCTGCTGTCGCGGTCGGGTGTCGAGTACGTGAATCCGACGGACCATAGCTATGGCGAAAACCATTGGATTCGGGGTGCATGTCTTTACGGTATCCTCCCCGCTAACGGCATGCTCTATTCCACGCCGCATGCTTGCGCTTGTTACATCAAAGGAAAATTGAACGGCTTCACCGCCATGACGCCTGGTCCAACAGCGGTCATGAAGCCTGCCTCCGACAAGGCGGACCCGATTGAGACGGGGCCCGGATTTTTGACCGCAATCGAAGCCGTTGCAGATCCTGAAGGATGGCCGACGTATCGCCACGATGTGTCCCGCAGTGGCAAGGCCAGTACCAAGGTCAGCACCGACCTCAAACAGACTTGGAAAACGCCGATTGGTGGCGAGTTGACCAGCCTTGTCGTCGGCGGCAGCAAAGTCTTTGTGGCACAGAAGGATCGCAACACCATCGTCGCGATTGACGCCAACACTGGCGCGATTCAGTGGAAATTTACCGCTGGTGGAACCGTTGATTCGCCGCCCACCTATGATGGGGGTTTCGTCTATTTTGGCAGTGCAGATGGTTGTGTCTATCGGTTGCTCGCTAGTGATGGGACGCTGTGCTGGCGGACTCGCGCTGCGCCTGATGAGCGTCGCGTCGTTGCCTACGGTCGCCTCGAGTCCGCCTGGCCGGTGCACGGCAGTGTGTTGGTAGAAAACGGTATTGTTTACGCGGCTGCTGGACGATCTTCCTTCCTCGATGGCGGCATTCGTATGGTGAAGATCCACGCGCAGTCGGGCGAGTTCTTTGGCGACGAACGTGTCTATGACATGGAGACTGGTGTGGAACCCGAGGTCACGAGTTCATTTGAGATGGACGGTGCCTTGCCTGACATCCTCTCCAGCCAAGATGGACTGGTCTTCATGCGCCACCGCACCTTTGACAAGGAGAGCCTCTCGCAGCGTGCGCCAGCGCCGCATCTTTACTCGCCTACAGGCTACCTCGACGACAATTGGTGGCACCGCACTTATTGGGTCTATGGAGAAGATACGAAGAGCGGCTACGGTGGCTGGTGGCAGAGCGGCAACAAACTCCCTGCGGGCCGCATTCTCGTCGTCGGCGATGACGCGGTGTATGGTTACGGGCGCAATTTTTATGCGGGCCAAAACTCCGCGCAGTTTTCTCGCGGTGAAAAGTATGTGCTGAGCGCGTCTGAGAAGCGCGCAGGTGAAGAGCCTGATTTCTCCCCTGCGATGAAGGACTTCAAGGCAGGGGATTATTTGAAGACCGACTGGACCAAGATGCGCACGACGCCAGTGAAGTGGTCCGACGAGATTCCGTTCAGTGTTCGGGCGATGGTGCTCGCGGACAAGACCCTCTTTGCTGCGGGGCCGTATGGCGATGCGGTGCGTTCTGACGATGCCTATACGGGCAAGCGCGGGGTGCGTCTCGCCGCCGCCTCAACCGCCGATGGCAAACTGCTCGCCAGCTACGCCATTGACGCGATGCCCGTTTTTGACGGTCTCGCCGCTGCGAATGGGCGGCTTTACATGGCGATGCAGGATGGAAGTGTCAGTTGCTTTGGCGGGCAGGGCGCCGTGCTCGAATCCAAACTTGGCGAGCCGATCGAGGTTTTGCCGGAGGAACTGCTCCCAGACGATGCGGAGTATCGCAAGGAGTTCCAGGAGCGACTCGGTGTCACGGAGTTCGATGGACGTGATGGTCAAGGAAAGGGCAAGCCCAAGGGTGCGGCGGCGAAGCGTGCACAGATTACTGGTGAAGACATCTCTTATCGATTCGCAAAGGTCACCGGCGGCAAGGTCGTCAACAGCGAGCTGGGCTACCGTCTGGCGGCGGATGAAAACAGCGTGGCGCAGGCGCTTTACGAATTCGGTAAACCAGTCACCACCAAAACGACTTGGACCTTCAAGCTTCAGCGTACCCCCGGCTTCCCGAACCCGCCCTTTTACGGCAATGGCTTCTTCGTTCTCGGAGATGGTGCCAAAGATGAGCAACTCATCAAATGCGGCATGCAGTTCATCCGCGGTAGCCTAGTCATCTTCCAAGGCCCCACCGCCCAGCAAAAGGGCGAGAAACTTGCCTTCGAGGGTGATGCCGATGCGATTACGGAACTGAAGGTCACCTTTGATCCAGAAGCCCAAACGATCACGCTCAGCGCCGGCAAGCAATCCCTCACGGCCCAATTGAAGAGCCCTCTCAAACAGATCACGCACACTGGCTTTACGACCTGGAAAGCTGTCACCGACTTCAGTGCGCTGGGCCAGGAGTGAACGTGAGGCAGACACTTCTGTCTGCCCATCACCAAGGCTTCAGTTGAGCGTGGAGCGGTGGAGCTGTGGAGCGGGCGCGTCGCCGGAATGATGTGCTGAAATGTCAGTCGCCACTTGGTTCACCAAAAGGCACGCTTCAAGGCGGTGCGACGTATCAATGCCCTTCTCAGCGATAGGTTACGGCTTCTCGGTGATAGGTGTCAGTGTAAACACGTCGTCACTGTGGGACAGCTCGTATCCGGCGAGTTGGGCGCAGTAGCGAAGCGCCTGGGAGAGAGGCACTTGCTTGAGGTTGAGTGAGATCCGCGCTTCCTGCTTTCCGCCCGGTTTGATGAGAATCTTGGGGGCTTTCTTTTCGGGAAAAAGTTTCTGCGATTTGGTTCGCAGGAAGTCGATGGCGGCGCTGAGCTTGACGTCATGGAATTCGATTTCGGGAAGAATGATTTCATCTGCCATTGCTGGATTCGCTGCCGCAGTTTTATGATCACTGGCTGGGTCTTTGAGCATGTAACTGAGATCCAGTTTTTGTGATGCCTCTGCCTCAGCAAGGGTACCAAAGTAGATGCCGCCAATGGGCCTGCCGCTCTGTGTGTCGTAAAAGGTGAGATGGGGAAGCCCCTCCTGAACATCAGGATGATGGATGGTGACGCTGCCTTTGCCGCGCGTGACGGTCTCGCTTTGCGATCGGTGGACCTTGACTCCTTTGCTGGCGGTTGTCGTCGAGGTGAGGTGGAGCGAAACACGGGCGCTGTCAGTGCTGGCCAATTCGTAGTCGGCGGTGACCGTCATGAAGTCTTTGCCGCGCTGCACCTGCCGGATGCGGATGCTGTCGCCCTGGCGGAAGGTGGACTTTCCGACGCTGAACTCCGTGGGTTTGGTCTTCTCTGGTTCGACTTTGGCCACCGCGGCGGTGACGAGGACGAAGGCATATCGGGTATAGCGGTCTTGATGCTGGCTCAGGACTTTCCCGTCTGCGTCCTCTTCGATGACGTCTTGGGTATCGGATCGCGCACCGATGTCGAGGAGGACGGTCTGGCCGGGCTGGACGGTGGTTTGGGCTTCTCCCTTGCGTTCGTTGAAGACGGGCTTCTTTTCCGCGTTTGGCCCATCAACGAAGCCGTCGAATTCGACGATTTTGGAGCTGATGGCCAGTTCCATAGAGCCAGTGCGGGTCAAGGTGGGCAGGACGTCCAGGGTGACGCCGATTTGCGGGCCATCGATGGGCGTGTTGACTGCGTCGAGAAACTCTCGGGAAATCTGAACGGAGGCGCGTTGTCCAGAGCGCGTGACCATGCTGGGCACGGCCATGAGATCGACACCTTTCATAGCGCTGAGTTGGCGGAGGAGGCGTTGATGATCGGAGTCGTTGAGTTGGGCTCTGATCGGACCTGGTGCTGGGTCGGTTATGGTAAGATCGGCGAGCAGTTTTTTGAGTGATGCCTCGGGCGAGGTGGGATCGTTTTTTTCACCACGGATCTCAATGAAACGGGCGACGAGTCGGATCTCTGGTCCTGCTGGGGGCTCGGTGGCGGCACGCGTAATGCCGAGAAAGGTGAGCAGAGCGGTCAGGGCTAGGATCGTGAGTTTCATGGCGGGTCGGGTTGGGTGATGGTGGGCGATGGACTGAATGCGGGACCGCAGGGCGGCGCCGCGCTGGAAGATTCCGACGAAACCGAGACTGAGGCCGCGTGGGCAAAAGGCGGTCTCGACTTTGAGCAGGGCGTGGCCGTATTCGCGGCGGCGATCGATGCCGTCGTTTTGCAGCACTTGCGCGTCGCAGGCGGCCTCTCGGTCGAGTCGGGCCTTGAAAAAGGCAATCCACAGCAGGGGATTGAACCAATGCATGGCCAAGAGGACGCAGAGCAGGGCATTCAGTGGCAGATCGTGGCGCTTGAGGTGCATGAGCTCATGCTTGAGGACGAGCCCCGCCTCCGCCGGGGTAAAGGCGTGATCAAAGTGTGCGGGAAGGAGCAGGGTGGGCCGTAGAATCCCCGTCACCGCCGGGCTATAAATGGTGGAGCCCATCCAAACGCGCGGGACACGGCGCAGGCCAATTTCGCTGGCGATATGAGCAAGCGTTGAGCGCAGTTCATCGCTAACGGGCTGGAGGGAGCGCTTGAAGCGGCGCAGCGTGACCAAGAAGGAGAGACTTCCCAACAAGAGAATGCCTGCTGCACCGATGGCCCAGCCGATGGCGAAGAGGCGCGGCCAGTCGATGGGAGTGGCTGCTGGTGATGCCGGGCTGGACTCGATGGCGATCGTGGTAGGGCCGTAGTCAATGGGGGCAGGCGTGGCCTGAATCTGCTGGGGCGGCGCTGATTCAGTGAGTAGGGTTGCAACGCTCCAGCGACTCTGTGGAAAGACTGGCATGAGCAACACAATCAGCATGGGGAGCCAGAGGACGTAGCGCATCCGGGCCGTCAGGTGACGACGCAATGCCGCCTGAAGCAGGAAGACGGCGAGCGCGAGCAGGGAGGCGCGGATGCTTGTGCCAAGCAGCCAGTCAAAGAGATCCGTGAGCGTGGTCATGAGGATTCAAGAGTTGAGGTTGCCGTCGAGCAGCTTTTTGAGTTCCTTCACCTCTTCGGCGGTGAGCTTGGCATTCTGCGCGAAGTGGACGAGCAGTGGTTTTGCCGCCCCACCAAAGATGCGTTGCATGAACGAATCGCTCTCGGCGCGAACGCAGGCTTCGCGTTTGAGGGCAGGGAGGTAGGTCCGGGTGCCGCTGGCGTTCTCGCTCGTCTTGAGTGCACCTTTGTCAACGAGGCGCGTCAGCAAGGTGCGGACGGTATTTTCCGCCCAGTTCATCGTAGGGCGCAGAGTTTTGGTCACCTCAGAGGCAGTCTGCGGGGAGGATTCCCAGAGGGCTTCCATGACGGACCATTCAGAATCAGAGATATTGGGAAGAGGCATCTTGATCTCATTTCACTACAACTGTAGAGGTTTAGCAACTACAAATGTAGTGAATTGCAAAAAAATCTCTCCAGCCTCGATTATCTTTCGGCATCGTCTACGGGCGAACGTCCTCAACGCAGCGGATACCGCTGCTTCATGTGCATGTAGGTCATGTCGGAAATATTGCGGATGACGTCTGAGCGGCGGGAGATCCAGGAGCCGTAGGAGGAGACACGGACGGTGCTGTCGATGATGCCGACGAGAATGTAGGGGTAGGCGCGGCCATCGGTGCCCTGAGCGACGACGATGCCCATGTCTCCGCAGCACATGGCGGTGCTGCCTGTTTTGTCATAGACGCGGGTTCCCTCTGGGATTTGGCTGGTCTTGGTGCAGAGGCGATCAGGGCCGGGTAGGGCCATGAGCCGCAGAATCTCGTCGGAAGCGGGAAGCTGCTTTCTCCAAAGCTCGGAGAGAAATTTCGCGTAGTCGCCTGCGGAGGCTAGGTTGCGATAGGCGCGGCCGTTGGAGGGGATGTATTCGACGAGTCGGAGGTTCTGGCAAAGGTCTGGGTAGTGGCGTTCTAGCAGCGCCTTGGTGGCAGCGGGGCCGCCGGTTTGGCTCATGACCCAGTTGGTGGAGGCATTGTCGCTCTTTTGGATCATGAGTTCCAGGTGGCGACGGCTTGCAGGGCCGTAGAGCAATTGGCCGCTGTTCACTTGATGGAAGAAGGCCAAGGCGACGAAGGGCTTGATCATGCTGGCCGCTTGCAGCGGTGCGTTTTCGTTGATGCTGACGAGCTTTGCCCCGCTGGTGAGATCGTAGGCGGCCCATGCCGTTCGCTCGCTGCTCCGGATGCTGCCGCGAGCACGCAACGATTTGACGAAAGTCTCGATCTGAGCTTCAAGCGGACTGTCAGTGACGGCGTGGACTGCGGCAACTGACGACAGACCGATGAAAGCGGCGATGAGTCCTGCGAGAAAGTGATGATGAATCCTATTGCTAAGCACGATGAACACTAGTGAGGCATAATGACGAAAATTCACGGGCGAATTTCATGCTTTGAGGGCGAAGGTCCAGAAATCCGCCGTGCCAGACAACATCAGTCCTGGCGTCACGTTGACTTTCACTGTTGCTATGAAACGTCTTCTGCTCGCTCTGATCCTTCTTCCGTTGGCCACCTTCGCCGCATCACCGCCGAATATCCTCTTCATACTCGCGGACGATTTGGGGTATGGCGATCTGGGCTGCTATGGGGCACCGGACATACGGACACCGCATTTGGATGGGCTAGCGAAAGCGGGAATGCGGTTCACGGATTTCTATGCGAACGGAGCGGTGTGCTCGCCTACGCGGACGGCGTTTTTGACGGGGCGCTATCAGCAGCGCTATGGCCTGGACAATGCACTCTACTATCAGGAGACGGGGAGGGGGTTGCCGGAGGGGGGAAAGACGATTGCGACGCGATTGAAGTCAGTAGGATATGCTACGGGACTATCAGGGAAATGGCACGTCGGCTATGATCACGAACGCCAACCACTGCAGCAGGGGTTTGATCATTTCTTTGGGCTGTTGGGTGGCAACCATCATTACTTTCAGCACATGGATCGGGTGAATGTGCCTGACCTGTGGCTGGGGAACGAGGCCATCAAGCGGGAGGGCTACACGACGGATCTGCTCACGGGTGATGCGCTTGCCTTCATCGAGGCGAACCGCGAGAAGCCGTTCTTTTTGTGTTTGTCGCATGCCGCGCCGCACTTCCCCTGGCAGGGGCCGGGCGATGTTGCGAAGGACGTTCGGCCCAAACAGAAGTCGTGGCAGATCGGAGATCGAGAAACCTACATCGCGATGGTGGAACGGATGGATGAGCGGATCGGTGAGGTGTTGGCGCGATTGGATAAGCTGGGCTTGGTGGAGAAGACGCTGGTGGTTTTTACCTCCGACAACGGTGGGCACACGTACTCGCGCAATGCGCCGCTACAGGGCTACAAATCGACGCTTTGGGAAGGAGGAATACGTGTGCCCTGTATCGCACGCTGGCCAGGGAAGATCCCTGCGGGTGTGGTTTCGGAGCAAGTGGGCATTACGATGGACTGGACCGCGACTTTCTTGGGGCTCGCGGGTGCAAAGGTGGCGGCGGGCGAGACTGATGGCATGGATCTGACGCCGTCGATGGTCGAGGGAAGGGCACCTTCGGAGCGGACTCTGTTTTGGCGCAGTAAGCCGGGACCTGTACGCAAGGGCGTGGAGATCGAGCGCGCGGTGCGTCGGGGTGATTGGAAATATCTGCAGCAGCCCGCGCAAGGGATCGAGGCACTCTTTGATCTGCGATCCGATCCTGCTGAGACGAAGAATCGCATCACCGAACATCCCGAGGTGGTGAATGAGCTGCGAGCGCTCCACGAAGCATGGGATCGTGATGTGGATGTCGGGCTGTAGCGGCTATTTCGAGTGCCACGGTAGGAAGCAAGAGGTCGAGGAGTCACCTGGCAATATCAGACTGCGAGTGACGTTGACCTTCCTTGCTATCATGAATCGGCTTGTCCCTTATCTTCTCTTTTCGTCATTCTGCATTCTGTGCTGCCCTGCGGCGGTATTTTCAGCGCAGCCCTCCTCTGTCGACGCTTCGAACGTGCTCTTCCTGATCTCGGATGACATGAATTGTCGCCTGGGTTGCTATGGCGACCCGATCGCGAAGACCCCGAACCTGGACCGGTTGGCGTCGATGGGGGTAAAGTTCGATCGGGCCTACTGCCAGCAGCCCTTGTGCAACTGCACGCGCAGTTCGGTGCTGTCGGGAAAGTATCCGACGACGACGGGCGTGCTGGACAACAACACTTGGTTGGTGATGAAGGACGGGGAGAAGATCTTGCCGCGTTACTTTGAGCAGCATGGTTATGCGGCGGCGGAGTTTGGGAAAATCTGGCATGGAGCGAACAACGGAGAACCCAGGTCGGCCGCTCAACCTGCGGCGAAAGGAAAGGGGAAGGGGAAAGGTCGAGCCGTTGCCGGATGGTTCACGCCGGATCAGCGTGCGGAACAGCAACGCACTCAACCGGACTACTGGGAGACGGTGCATTCTCCGTATCGCAACAATCCGCCTGATCCAACCAAGTATGCCTGGGCCAATGAATTTGGCCCGCTGACCGACGATAAGCCTGAAGCAGACACCGTGATTGCAGATCAGGCGGTGGCGCAGTTGAAGGCCTTTGCTGAACAGAAGAAGCCCTTTTTCCTGAGCGTCGGTTTTCACAAGCCTCATGTGCCCTTGAAATGCCCGAAGGAGTTCTTTGATCTCTACGATGCTGCGTCGCTGCCGTTGCCGCCGGACTTTGCCAATGAACCCACCGGCCCCAACGACACCCCACCGGACGAACTGCGCCAAAACATTGATCTCTTTACTGCACGTCGATTCAGCGAGGATGAAGCCCGCGCGGCGCTGCAGGCCTATTATGCTTGTGTGAGCTACATGGATGCGCAGGTAGGTCGCGTGCTCGATGCGCTGGAGCAGAACGGCCTGCGCGACAACACGATCATCGTCTTCTGGGGCGATCACGGCTGGCATCTCAGCGACAAAGGCATGTGGGCCAAGGGCACCCTGTTTGAAACCTCCGCACGCGGCCCGCTGATCATCGCCGACCCGCGTCAGAAGACGGCAGGGCTGCCGAGCGCTCGCACGGTGGAGTATGTCAGCATGTTTCCAACCCTTGTCGAGCTATGCGGCATCGCGAAGCCCGGCTGGCTTGAAGGCGAGAGTCTCGTGCCGCTGCTGAAGAATCCGCAGGCCGAGTGGAATCATCCCGCCTTCACCGTGCAGCCACGCCATTGGTTCATCGGCCGCAGCCTCCGCAACGAACGCTGGCGCTACACCGAATGGGACGAAGGCCGCCGCGGCAACGAGCTCTACGATCACGACAACGACCCGCACGAGATGCACAACCTCGCCAAAGATCCTGCGCAGAAGGAAATCGTCGCGCAGTTCCAGCAGCAGCTTCGCGACAGCCGCGTGGGGCAGTCGATGCGGCGTGAGTAACCACACACCGATGTTGACGGAGGCCTACGACCAGGGCGTTCTTGCGTGGGGCAGTCGATGCGGCGTGAGTAACCACACACCATGAATCGAAGACACTTTATTGGAACAAGCGCCGGGGCATTGCTGGGCGCGCCGTCGCTCTTTGCCGCTTCGAATGCGATCAAGCTGAGTGCAGAGCACGAAGCGCTGCTGAAGGCGCGACATTGTCGCATCGTGATGCAGCATGATGTGTTCTGGGTGCTGCTGAACTACCTCAAGATGCATCCAGAGGGCGTGCCGCCGTTTGAGCCGTTTCGCGATGCGGTGTTTGGTTATGCGGATGAACCGGGCAGTCAGATCGATGCGATCTGGTGGGACATTGGCGGCAATCCGGTGGGCAGTGTGTATCCGAGCGCGGTCTTCCAGCCGGAGATTCATCCGCTGGTGAAGCGCTGGCATGAAGCGGGCGTGGACTGGCGCAAGGAACTCATCAACGAGACGCGGCGCCGCAAGCTGGAGACGTTTTGGAATCATCGCATCAGCGAGGTGGACATCCTGCCCGAGGGCGGCCATGCGAAGGAACCCTGCCCGCTCAAAGTTCAGCATCCCGACTGGGTGCTGCCCGTGACGTGGTGGCCGCATGGCATGTGGAATCTCGCCGCCGCCGGATTGCGCGAGCACAAGATCTCCGTGCTGCGCGAGCTCGCGACGCGCTTCGATCTCGACGGCATCCAGATCGACTTCGCCCGTCACGTGCCGTGCCTGCCGGTCGGCCGGCAGTGGGAAATGCGCGAGCATGTGACCGAGTTCATGCGCATGACGCGAACGATGCTGCTGGAGGTCGCGCAGCAGCGCGGGCGGCCGTTCATGCTCGCCGCGCGTGTGCCACAAACGCTTGAGGGCTGTCACGCGGACGGTTTTGATGTCAAAGCGTGGGCGGACCAGAAGTTGGTCGATGTCCTCACGCTCGGATCACGCACGATGGATGTGGACGTTGAGGGCATTCGCGCTGCGGTCGGACCTGACATCCAGTTGCAGCCCTGCTTTGACGATCATCACGCCACCGACGGCTATCGTTACGCGCCGATCGAGTATGTGCGCGGCGTGTTTGCGAATCACTTCCAGCGTGGCGCGAACAGCGTGGTCACCTTCAACTGGTCCATCGCCACGCCCGAACTGGCGAAGACCGTCGGCGGCGAGATCGCGCCGCTCACGCATCAGATCGCGTTCAAGGAGATCGGCGATCCGAAAACACTCGCCGGCAAGGACAAGGCCTTCGCCGTCGAACGCCGCAGCGGCTATCCGTGGGCCGACGGCTTCTTCAATCGCAACGACACCGCTCCGCTGCCGCTGAAACTCGATCACACCGCCAAACTCACCCTGCATCTCAGCGACGCACCATCCGCCAAGGCGAAACTGACGCTGCGCTGCATCCTGTTTCAGGCCAGCGGGTCCGACACCTTCGAGATCCTCTTCAACGGCACGCCTGTGACGATCAGCGGCACCGATCCGACGTGGAAAGACCCGCAGATCTTCTCCCCCAGACCGCAGCCCGCCTCCGGCGGCAAAGGAAGCTACAAGGTGAACCCGACGCAGCAGTTGCTGCGCATCGAAGGCACCGTGCCGAACGAAGCGTGGAAGATCGGAGCCAACGAGGTGAGCCTTCGCATCACCTCATCGCCGGAAACGACCGTGCAGTTGGAGAAAGTGGAGGCGCATCTGACTTATGCCTGACCTCCTCCCACACTTCAATCTCTCGGGACCCATCATGCAACGCATCCTCGCTCTCTTCCTCGGGCTCCTCGCTGTCCCGCCGCTCCACGCAGCCGATTCGAAGCCGAACTTTGTCGTCATCATGGTCGATGACATGGGCTATGCGGGTGTGAGTTGCTTTGGCAATCCCTACTTCCAAACGCCCGAGATCGACCGACTCGCGGCCGAGGGCATGACGCTCACGGACTTTCATTCGTCGGGCACGGTGTGTTCGCCGACGCGTGCTGGACTGCTCACGGGGCGCTACCAGCAGCGGGCGGGAATCGAGGCCGTCATTCATCCGGTGGAAGACCATCCGGAACATCGGAAAGGCCTGCAGAAAAACGAAGTGACCTTCGCTGAAGCACTCAAGGGCGCAGGCTACACCACCGGCATGATCGGCAAATGGCATCAGGGCTACACGGAGGTGTCCAATGTTTATCACCCGCAGAACCACGGCTTCGACGAGTTCATCGGCTACCACAGCGGGAACATCGACTTCATCAGCCACGTCGGCGATCACGTGAAGCACGACTGGTGGCATGGGCGCGAGGAAACGCACGAGGAAGGCTACGTCACCGATCTCATCAATCGTCACGCGGTCGAGTTCATCGAGCGGCATAAGGCGGAGCCGTTCTGCCTCTACATCCCGCATCTTTCCATCCACAACCCCGTGCAGGTGCGCGGCGATCCGGTGCGGCGCTCGGAGGAGGAAGGCTGGAAGCGCTGGAAGCCTGCGGACGACGCAGAACGCGTCGCCAAGTATCGCGGCATGGTCATGCCCATCGATGAGGGCGTGGGTCAGATCCGCGAGACGCTCCTCCGCCTCGGGCTCGACAAAAACACGCTGGTGCTGTTCTTCTCCGACAACGGCGCCTCGTCGGACTTTCCGAGCGGCAGCCCGCAGTGGCGCGGAAACAAGGGCAGCGTGTATGAAGGCGGCCACAAGGTGCCCTTCATCGCCTGGTGGCCCGGCAAGATCACGCCCGGCAGCAGCAGTGACGCGCCAACGATCACGCTCGACGTCATGCCCACCCTGCTCGCCCTCGCCGGAGTGCCGCCCTCTGCTGAGCGCCCGCTCGATGGTGTGAACCTCTCAAACCTCCTGCTCAAAGGCGAAGCCCCGTCCGCGCGTCCACTCTACTGGGCCTCGCTCGGCAACAACGGCTCGCGCAATGAAGCGATGCGTGACGGCCCATGGAAACTCGTCGTCAATCATCCCAAGGCAAAACCCGGCAGCTTCGACAACGAACAGGTCGAGCTCTATCGCCTCGATCAGGACCCATCGGAAAAGAACGACCTCGTCGGCAGCGAACCCGAACAAGCGCAAGCCCTGCTCGCCCGACTCAAGGCCTGGTATGCCGACACCCAACGCACCGCGACACCGCAGGTCGGCGGCTGGTGAACCGGCACGAAAAGTAGTTGCGGCTTTAGCCGAATTTCTTTCGATCCGATTCGGCTGAAGCCGCAGCCACTTCTGATAGGAAATTGCTTTTGAGGGAGCCGGGTCGAGTTGGCCCTGCGTGTCGCGGGAGCGGGGTGTGAGGGGTCTGATCCCGGCTCCGATCCTCCGCAGCAGTCAGTAGGAGGTGCCTGTCACCTCGTTGGCGTAGGTGTTGATAGTGTTGATCACTTCGTTGGTCTCCTCCTTCGTCACTCCGATGTCCAGGAGTGTCTCCAGCAGGTGCCCGATGAAGAGTCCGAAGTGATGCTTGCTGATGCCGCGCCCGTGGTGGGTATGCGACAGTGATCGGCCCGTGTAGGAAACGGGCCCACCCAGCGCCATGCTGAAAAATTCATGCTGCATCGTGCGCAGTTTCTCCAGCGTCGCGTGCTTGAAAAACGGTGCCAGCTCGGGATCAGCCAGCACGCGTGCGTAGAAAGCCGGGATCATCGTCGTGATCATTGCCTCACCGCCGAGTCGTTCATAGAGAGAAGGTTGAGAAGGGTCCATTCTACAATCAAAAGCAGAAACCACGCCGTTGGGACACCCCAAACTTCCCCCTGACAACTTTCACGCATCGAATCGTAGTATCAGCGGGAGTCCGCGGCGGGGGGATGAGTCGGTGCTGCGCTTGACGTGCGGCGGATGTTCGGTCCCTGTACGCCTGAATTCCGTCACTTTTGACGAAGAGTCTGATCTGATCGGAAATTGATTTTGAGGGGGGCGGGTCGGAATAACGCGGGAGCGGTTGTGTGAGGGGGCAAGCCCACGCAGCCGCAGAAAAAACTCGATCTTCTCGGGTTGGGTTAGGGTTTCGACTCGGCGCATGGTGCCTTTGCCGCAGGGGCTCTAAGTGTCTGTTCCTTCATTGACGTTGCCGACACCCAGCGCATGGCGACGCCGCAGGTCGGCGGGTGATTCGGCGCAAATCCGGCAAGGGATTTGCTTGCAGATGCAGAGGGCGTGCGACACGATCATCAGCGCTGCATTTCATCAAGATACAATCGTTTGCCTCACCATCATGGACTACCTCATCATTGCTCTGAAAATCATCGTCGGGCTCGGCATTCTGAACGTCTGGCTCCTGCGCTCCGGCAAGGCAACCGCGTATCGCGGCAAGGATGCGAAAACCCTGCGCGAGGAGTTTGCCGCCTACGGGCTGTCCTATCCGGTCTTCTGTCTCATCGGCGTTCTCAAGGTTAGCCTTGCGCTGGCGCTCCTTGCTTCCCTGTGGATCCCAAGCGTGGCGCAACCGGCAGCGATCGGCATGGGAGTGCTCATGCTCGGTGCGTTCGTCATGCATCTCAAAGTGAAGGACCCGATCAGCAAGGCGCTGCCGTCTCTCGCGGTGCTCGCGATGTGCATCGCCATCGCGCTGCTGTAAGCGTCCCGCAGCTTAGAAACCCGTGACGCAGAGGTAGGCGTTCAGCGCCAGATACAGCAGCGCCGGGATCGTTTGCAACATGCTGTCCTTGATTCGAATCCGGACGATGACTGCGATCAGCATCATCAGCGCCAGTCCACCCGCCGCCGCCTGCCCCATCCACAGCTGGCTGAAACCGGCCAGCAGGCCGATCCCCGCGCAACATTGCAATCCACCGACAATCAAGCGCTGCGATCCCAGGTGGTAGCGCACGAACTCATCCTTCATGTAGCGGGAAAAAAAGCACGCCGATCCATAACCGAGAAAGGATAGGGCGGAGAAGAGGATGAGGGCGGTTTTCAAGATGAAGCCTATCAAGCAACGGGGTGACGCTGCTTGGCAGATTGACATCAATACGTCGGCCATGAAACAATCGGGGCAACAGGTTCCGAAAACGGCAACAAAACGCAGATGTAGACGCTTTCGGCGAGCCCTTGCTAAATCCGACACCGGATTTGCCGGAATTTGGGTGGAGTTGGGTCGTTTAAAGTTCCAATCGTGATCTCAACCATGCGCTTCATTCTTCTCCCTCTCTTCCTCGCCGGCATCGCCCACGCTGCGGACCGTCCCTCCTCCGCCAAGGCTTCCCCCGCCGCTGAAGCTGTGGAGAACACGTCGGAGGGCAGGCCTAACATCGTCTTCCTCTTTGCGGACGATCAGACGTCCAGTTCGCTAGGTTGCTACGGGCACCCGATTGCGAAGACGCCGAACATTGATGCGCTGGCGGCGCGGGGGACTCTGTTTCGGAACTCGTTCGTGAGCCAGCCGATCTGCTGGGTGAGTCGCTCGACGATTCTGACCGGGCTCACGGGACGCAGTTTCGGCACGCCGGAGAGTCCAGACCAGGTGAGGCCGGAGGCGGCGAAGGAATTCTACGTGGATCTGCTGCGGGCGAACGGCTACCGCACCGGGCACTACGGCAAGTGGCACACGAAGCTGCCGAAGGGGAACAAGCCGCAGGATCACTTCGACGAGTTCGAGGACATCGGCCGCAACCCCTACTACAAGCCGCAGCCGGACGGCAGCGTGCGGCACGAGACGGAGATCATCGTGGATCGCGGCATCGAGTTCTTGAAGAACCAGCCGAAGGACAAGCCCTTCGCCCTCAACCTGTGGTTCAATGCCTGCCACGCCGAGGACAGCGATCGCCGCCCGGGCATCGGCATGTTCCCATGGCCGCTCGCGATGAACGGTATGTATGAAGACCAGGAGATGTACCGGCCCAAGCTGGACGACCCGGCGACCTTCGAAGCGCTGCCGGACTTTTTCAAAACCAGCATCACCCGCGAGCGCTACTTCTGGCGCTGGAACACGCCGGAGAAATACGAGACCAACATGCGCGCCTACCTGCGCATGGTCAGCGGCATCGATGGCGCGATCGGTCGCTTCATGAAGGCGCTGGAGGAAGCCGGACTCGCCGACAACACGATCATCCTCTACTCCGCCGACAACGGCTATCACATGGCGAATCGCGGTCTGGCGGGCAAGTGGTCACACTTTGAGGAATCCATCCGCGTGCCTCTGATCATCGCCGATCCGCGTGTGGACAAGAAAATGCAGGGACAGGTGACGGAAGCGCCGTCTTTGAATCTCGACTTTCCCGCGACCTTCCTCGACTTCGCCGGCGTGCCGGTGCCGGAGCGTTATCAGGGCAAGAGCTTGAAGCCCGTCGTGACCGCAGGCCAACCGGCCGACTGGCGCACGGAGACCTACCACGAGCACTTCGCCGTGCGGAACCGCATTCCCGCGTGGGAAGGCATTCGCAATGCGCAGTTCAAGTACGCGCGTTTCTTTGACGAGGAGAATTACGAGTTCCTCTACGACATGAAGGCTGACCCTGATGAGCTCAAGAATCTGGCGAGCGACCCTGCGCATGCCGCGATCCTGAAGCAGATGCGCGAGCGCACGACGGAGGTCGTCGCGAGCTACGGAGGCGAACTGCCGCCGCTCAAGGGAGGCTTTCAAAAATCGACGGACCCTCATCCGGTCGCCTCCGCCGACAACGCCGTGAAGCCCGGCAAGGATGGCTTTGCGTCATTGTTCGACGGCAAATCCCTGCGCGGCTGGAGTGGCGACAAAAAGTATTGGTCCGTCAAGGATGGCGCACTCACCGGTGTGACCGACGGCAGCTTGAAGATGAACCGCTTCATCACCTGGGAAGGCTCGACGATTCGGAACTTCGACCTGCGCATGCAGGTGAAGGTGACGGCGGGCGGCAACAGCGGCCTGCAGTATCGCGGCAAGTCTGCGCCAGAACTCGGGCTCGATGTCGTAACGGGCTACCAGTGCGATGTCGTGGCCAACAACCCGGACTACAACGGCATGCTCTACGAGGAAAAGGGCCGCCGCATTCTCTCGCACACGGGTGAAAAAGTGATCATCGATCCCGAAGGCCAGCCCTGGGTGGTTGGCCAGTTGGAGAAGAAGGAGTTCGCGCCTGACGAGTGGCATGAGTATCGCGTGCTGGCGCAGGGTAATCATCTTCAGCATTGGATCGACGGCCACATGACGGCCGACTTGCTCGACTTCGATGAAAAGGGACGCGCGCTCGAAGGCGTGCTGGCGATGCAGGTCCACGTCGGTCCGGCGATGAAGATCCAGTACAAAGACATCCGTATCAAGAACCTGCCTGACGACATGCCGCTGCAGAAGCCCGAAGACCATCTGATTCCAGCGGATGCCTACGGCGTGAAGCCGCAAGGTAAGCTGCCGACGGAATGGAAGGCTCCGGTCTATGGGAAGAAGTGATGCGTGGCGTCATCATTGCATGATCAATTGCGTGCGTGTGTCTCGTTAAGTCCGTCTATGATTTTCCGATCGATATCGACCGCTGCCTGCCTCATCGCGATCAACCTTGTCGCCTTCACGGTCCGTGCTGCCGATGATCAACCCGAGCCGCCGGTAAGCTGGAAATATCCGCCGGAGATGACCGGCTCGCGCGTCGAGGTGTATCGCACGATCGGCGATGTGAAACTCAACGCCTACATCTTCGAACCGAAGGGCCACGCGAAGACGGATCACCGTCCGGTCGCGGTGTTCTTCTTTGGCGGTGGCTGGAAAGGTGGCACTCCTGGGCAATTCTTGCCGCAGTGTCTGCATCTGGCGGAGCGTGGAATGGTGGCGATTTCGGTGGACTATCGGGTGCTGAGTCGGCATGGCGTTTTGCCGCAAGAGTGCGTGAAGGATGCGAAGGCGGCGATTCGCTGGGTGCGGGCAAACGCTGCGCGTCTGGGTGTTGATTCGGACCGCATCGTGGCCGGCGGTGGCTCGGCAGGTGGGCATTTGGCTGCGGCGACCGCTCTTTTGCCTGGGTTTGAGGACGCTGATAATGCGGGAGTGAGCTCGATGCCGAATGCGATGTTGCTTTTCAATCCGGCGGTGGTGATGGCACCGGTGGATGGACATCCTGAAGTGGTGCCTGCGGAGAAACTGGCGGACATCGCCGAGCGCTGCGATGGCCGGCCTCTGGAGGTTTCGCCCTATCACTTTGTGCGCGCGGGATTACCGCCAAGCATCATTTTCCACGGCATGAATGATGAGGCGGTGCCTTTTCCCTCGGTGCAGCTCTTCCATGAGGCGATGATCACTGCGGGGAATCGCTGCGAGCTGAAAGCCTACGAGGGTCAGCCTCATGGGTTCTTTAATCCGGGTCGCTGGAAGGATGAGGCCGGTGCTGGCGCAAAGCTCCACTACTACAAGACTTTGGCAGAGGTGGATGCGTTTTTAGTGTCACTGGACTACCTGAAGCCACTTCCGATTCATGAGACTTTTGGCGCTGACTTTGACGCGAAGCATTTCACAACGCCGATCCCGAATAAGAATACGGAAGTCCGAGATGGAGTGATGTGGACGCGGGGATCAAGCGGCGGGAAGTATCCGCCGATGGTGTATCTGCCGGTGGCTGGGAAAGATCTGGAAATCTCGTTCCGGTATCGGCATCTGGGGGATGGCGGCATGGTCTGGTTCTTCGTGGATGGCGATGACGGCTTTGGCAGTGTGGATCACATGCTACGGGTGAAACTATTGCGCAACGGAGTGCAACTGGAGGTGGATGCTCACTCGATGGATCCGAATCATCCGATGCGTCAAAACACAGGGCGTCCGGCTGATCCTGTGAGTAAAGCGTTTCGCCTGAATGAGTTTTTACCGATCGAGGAGGTCGATCTGAAGGCAAACGCGTGGCACGGGGTGAAGCTGGTGTTTCGCGGGGAAAATGCGCGGCTGAGTATTGATGACCAGTTGTGGGTCAAGGAATTGAAGCGCGCGAATTTTGATGCGGCGAAGCGGAAGTTGCTGTGGATGCAGAATGGTGGTGAGGCGGGGATTGAGATCGACGATGTGCGGGTCGTGGGGGTTGGGGAGTGAGGGGGAGGGTTCGTCGTCGGGATTAGCCAGGGGCGCGATGGGTTGTAGCAGGGCTCTGTGAGCCCGGAGCCATTGAACTGCCGAAGGGAACGTGATGGACTGCAGTGGTGCAGACACTCCTGTCTGCAATCCCATCAAACGCGAAGCGACAAGTAAGTAAGGGAAATCGCAGATTTCCGTGTGGGTTGGGTTGCAGACGGGAGTGTCTGCATCACTAACTTTGCGGCTTGGATCACTCCCGCTTCATTTGGGGCTGCGCGCTTTTTGGGGTGGCCGGCAGCATGCCCGCGCTCCCTGGGAGCTGAGTGCGGGGTTACTGCCAGGGCGTTTTGCCGGCTTTTTGGACTTCGGCTTGGAGAGCGGTGCGGAGTTCTTGGAAGACTTTGGGGGCTTTCTTGGAAAGCTCTTGTTCTTCTTTGGGGTCGTTTTCGAGGTTGTAGAGCTCCAGCGGCGCAAAAGGGGAATCGTGGACGATCTTCCAGGGGCCGTGAATGAGCGATTGGATGGTCAGGCCCATGTAGGCGGGGCCGCCTTCGCGACGAACGAAGTAGAGATCGCGGTCGGCAGCTTTGGGGTCGCCTTTGAGGGCTTGAAGGAAGCTGCGGCCTTCGATTACCGCGGGTGGGGTGGTGCCTGCGATCTCGCAGACGGTGGCGGCGATGTCCATGCTGGTGGCGTGGATGGGGGAGCTACTGCCAGGTTTAACGACTCCTGGCCAGCGGACGGCGCAAGCGACGCGGAGGCCGCCTTCATACATGTGGGTTTTGCCGGAACGCCAGGGACCATTGTTGGCGCCGGAATTCAGAAGGCCGCCGTTGTCGCTGGTGAAGATGACGAGGGTGTCGTCGGTGAGTTTGAGTTGATCAAGGGTTCCAAGGACTCGACCGATGCCGTCGTCAAGGTGCTCAATGAAGGCGACGAGTTTGGTGCGTTTTTCATCGAGTTGAGGCTCGCGCTTTTTGACTTTTTCAAGCCAATCCGGCGGTGGTTGGACGGGATCGTGAGGGGCGTTGTAGGCGAGGTAAAGGAAGAAAGGCTGCGTGGCGGTGGCGCGCTCCGTGATGTAGTCCTGGGCCCACTGGGTGAAAATATCGGTGGCGTGGCCTTCGGGGTTGATGACCTCACGGTCTTTGCGCATGAAGTTGTGACCGTTGCGCAGGTGGGTCCAGTAGTCGTCCATCATGTCGCCCAGAAACCCGTGAAAGTGGTCAAAGCCGCGGTCCATCGGGGTGTCTGGCGACTCAAGGCCGAGGTGCCATTTCCCGACAATGGCGCTGTGGTATCCGGCTGGCTTGAGCATTTGCGGGATGAGGACGGCGTCATCGCTGAGGTTGCCCCAGGAGTTTTCTTCTTTGTCGCGAATCACGCCGGGAACGCCGACGCGATCTGGGTAGCGACCGGTGAGAAGAGATGCGCGTGTGGGGGAGCAGACGCAGCAGTTGGCGCGGAAGTTCTTGAGGTCCATCCCCTCTGCGAACAATCGATCGATGTGGGGGGTGCGAATATCTGGCGTGCCAAAGGCGGAGTAGTCTGCGCGGCCGAGATCGTCGGCGAGGATGACGATGATGTTTGGCGGCGAGGAATGGGCCAGCAGCGCGGAGGACAGGAGTAGGACGGAGGTGAGTAAGAGGCGCATTTTGGTGACGAACGGTTGGTCTTCTCCAGAGCAAACGATCTGCGGGGCGATCAGATTGCAGGCAATGCTTGCAGAGGTGCCCGGCACGCGCTTTGTCTGCGCTGTGAAATTGCATTACCATTTGATTGCGGAAATCATCCGCGCGCTTGAGACGATCTTTGTGGAGCGGCGGCAGCCGGACAAGGTGATTGAGCGGACGTTCAAGGCCCACACGAAGTGGGGTGGTCGGGATCGGAAGTTGGTAGCTGAATCTGTCTATGAGTGTGTGCGTTGGTGGCGCTGGTATTGGTATTTGGCGGGTCTGCCAGATGCTGGGCACGCCGATCTGCAGGCGATGACTCCGCAGGCTTTCTGGCGTGTGTGGGGGACGTGGTGGTGGACGGTCAGCGGTGAGGTCCCACCCTTTATCGAGATGCAGGGGCTGACGTCGGAGGAGCTTAAAAGACGTGCCTCGCAAAAGGTGGCCCCAGCGATCCGTGCCTCCATTCCTGACTGGCTGGACGAGGTGGGCGAGCGTTCGTTTGGGGAGCGTTGGGCGGCTTTGCGGCCTGCGCTGAACAAGCCTGCGGATGTCTTTCTGCGCACGAATACCTTGAAAACGGATCGCGATACGCTGATTCGCGAATTGACGATCGAAGATGTGCCGGTGGAGGCCGTGAAAGGCCTGCCGGATGCGCTGCGGTTGCGTGAGCGTCGCAATGTGTTTGGAACGAAGGCCTTCCGTTCCGGGCTTTTTGAAGTGCAGGACGCGGCGTCGCAGCACATTGCGCCCTTTTGCCAAGTCGCACCTGGAATGCGGGTGATCGATGCCTGCGCAGGCGGTGGCGGGAAGTCGCTGCATCTGGCGGCGATGATGAAGAACAAGGGGCGCATCATCGCGATGGATGTGCACCAGTGGAAGCTGGACGAGTTGCGTCGGCGAGCGGCGCGCGATGGGGTCGATGTGATCGAGACGCGTGTCATTGAGGGCACCCGCGAGATCAAGCGGCAGGCAGGTGCGGCGGACTGTGTGTTGTTGGATGTGCCATGCTCTGGGCTGGGCGTGCTGCGGCGCAATCCTGATGCGAAATGGAAGCTGAGCTTGGAGGAGATCCAGAGACTGACCGTTTTGCAGGGGGACATCCTGCGCAGTCACTGTCGGATGGTGAAAAAGGGCGGAACTCTGGTCTATGCGACCTGTAGCCTGCTGCCAGCGGAGAATGAGGATCAGATCAAGTCGTTCCTTGCGGAGCGTGGCGACGAATGGCGCTTGGATGAGGAACGGTGGTGGTCGCCGGAGCGTGAGGGCTGGGATGGGTTTTATGCGGCGCGTTTGGTGCGGAGCGATGCAGTGGTAGTGGCGCCGATGGAGTGATCGAGTGGGTTCGTCCTCCTTCTCGTCCTCGACGAGTGGTGGGAAACGGTAGGGCTGTGTTCTGCGTGTCCCGTACTTTTTGGTCGGGCGGAGGCGGTGGGTAACATCCAATTTTCACCCTGCTCGTTGCATGGGGTGGATTTTTGGCTTATCACGGCGGACCAAGATGGATTGCCAACAGCAGGAGATTGTGAATAACCTCATGGCTTCTTACCGCGAGGTGGGAGGCATCAACCATGTCGATTGTGGGAATCTGCCGTCGAAGCGAACGATTACGGCGCTTTGCGAGGACCTGCTGCAATTGCTTTTCCCGGGCTTTTTCTCTGACGAGGCGGTGTCTTCGGACGAGTTGGAGCTGATGACCACGGAACTGGTCGCTGGGATCCGCCAGCGGTTGAATGAGGAGGTGCGGCAAAGCTTGCGCATGGTGGCGGGGGATGGCGGAGACCACGCCAAGGCTGCGGGCGCGCTTGTCTGCCGATTCATGGGGCAATTGCCCGCCGTTCGGGCTCTTTTGGCCACGGATGTGGAGGCCGCTTACGAGGGCGATCCGGCGGCGCGGAGCTATGAGGAGATCATTCTGGCCTATCCTGGGCTGGAGGCGATCGCGATCCAGCGATCAGCGCACCTTTTATACAACGAAAAAGTCCCAGTAATCCCGCGGATGATGACGGAGTGGGCCCATAGTCGCACCGGGATCGATATCCATCCTGGGGCTCAGATTGGTAGCCACTTTTTCATTGATCACGGCACGGGCGTGGTGATTGGCGAAACCTGCCGCATCGGGAAGTGCGTCAAGCTCTACCACGGCGTGACGCTGGGGGCGCGCAGCTTCCAGAAGGACGATGACGGAAAGTTGGTCAAAGGCACGAAGCGCCACCCGGATGTGGAAGACGGAGCGATTGTCTACCCGAATGCGACCGTCCTGGGCGGTGATACGGTGATCGGTGCCCGTAGCACGATTGGGGCGAATGTTTTTCTGATGGAAAGTGTGCCGCCAGACATGGTCTATGCGGTGGGTGATCAGGAGCATCTGATCCGCGACAAACGCAATGCACCTGGACGGAAGAAGTCTGCCGAGACGTCTGACACGTAACTTGTATAAGACGCTATGATTAGACCTGTCCAGCTCTGGTTCGATCTACCGCTGGCGCGTGCCGAAAACCCTGAGCCACCTGTGGCGGAGGTGATCCGCATGCTGGAGGTCCATAAAGAGCTGCCAATGGCTGAGGACACGGATGACGTGGCAGAAGAAGATGCGGATGATCTCGTTCAAGAGGCTGCGGTCCGGGCACGTCCTGCGGACGGTCGCGACGCAGGTTTGGAGGCGGAGTGCCGCGTCTGGCTACAGCGCTTGGGTCTGGTAGGAACGGCGAATGTCGTGACCGTGTGGTGGAATTCCAGACTGCGCAGCACGGCGGGTTACGCGACGTTTCCTGCTTGGAAAATAGAGCTAAATCCTCGCTTGGTCGAGTTTGATGGGCAGGTGGAGCGCACCTTGAAACACGAATTGGCCCACCTGATTGCCTACCACGGGGCTGGTCGCCGGAAGATTGAGCCGCATGGAGCAGAATGGCGCTCGGCCTGCTCAGCACTGGGGATTCCGGAGGAAAAAGCACACCACTCGCTGCCACTGCCGCGTCGGGAAGTTCGGCGTCCTTACGCCTACCGATGCCCTGCCTGCCTGAATGTGGTGCGGCGGGTGAGGAAATTCCGCTACGCAGCGGCATGCAGTTCGTGTTGTTCGCGTCACGCAAATGGCACGTATGATGCTCGATATCGGTTTGAATTGATCGCCGACCCCGCGAAAGTAGTGTGAATTGCTCGCCGGCAGGCACCGATTCCGCCTGCAATGGCAGCAAACCCTGACGCATGGATTCTTTAGACCCCCACTCCCTCCAGTCCAATCGCGGAAAAGCTCATCCTCTGGGCGCAAGCGATGCCGGGGATGGGTGGGTTAATTTCGCGGTATTTTCACGACACGCACATGCCATCGATCTGTGTCTTTATTCAGCCGAGGATCCCGCTCAGGAGCTCGCCCGCGTGCGTCTGCACCAGGGGGAGCCTGACATTTGGCACGTGGCCTTGCGCGGAGTTCCGGAAGGGACCTGTTACGGCTATCGGGCGCATGGAGCGTGGCTGCCGGATCAGGGGGCGAGGTTCAATTCCAAAAAGCTGCTGCTGGACCCTTACGCTCGCGCGATCGTGGGCGACCATCGCGGGCGCATGGACATGGGCACAGAACCCGATCCACGCAATGGAGCAGGCAGGTTGGATAATGGCGATACAGCACTGAAATCGGTCTACGTGACGGGACCCTTTGACTGGGCCGGGGATCGTCCACCTGAGGTTCCTTGGGATCAGACGATCATTTATGAGCTGCATGTGCGTGGTTTTACAAAGCTGCATCCGGGTGTCCCCGAGGAAAAGCGCGGTACTTATGCGGGCATGGCGGAGCCTGTGGTGATCGACTATCTGCGTGATCTGGGGGTGACGAGTGTTCAGCTGCTGCCCGTCCACACGCACCTTGACGACGGGTTCTTGGTTCACCGCGGCTTGACCAATTACTGGGGCTACAACTCAATCGGCTTTTTTTCTCCGCATGCAGAGTATGCCTCAGTGAATGATCCAGTGGCGCAGGTGCGGGAGTTTAAGGAGATGGTCAAGGCTCTGCATGCTGCAGGCATCGAGGTGATCTTGGATGTGGTTTATAATCACACTGCGGAAGGAGATGAGCACGGCCCGACGCTGATGTTCCGAGGGCTGGACAACATCGAATACTACCGCCTGGGTGCGTATGGTGAGACGCTGCATTACCGGAACCTGACAGGCTGTGGGAACTCAGTGGCATCCCATCAATCGGGCGCGCTGCGCTTGATCATTGATAGCCTGCGCTACTGGGTGACGGAGATGCATGTGGATGGTTTCCGCTTCGATCTGGCAGTGACTGTGGCACGGTCCGCGGAGCATTTTGATCGAGAAAGCGCCTTCTTCAATGCGGTGGCTCAGGACCCGGTTTTGTGCGGTGTAAAGCTGATCGCTGAACCCTGGGATGTGGGGGCGATGGACAGCTACCAAGTGGGGAACTTCCCGCACCCATGGCGGGAATTGAACGGGAAGTTTCGCGACACCGTGCGCAGCTGGTGGACTGGGGACGTGGATCGGACACCGGAGTTTGCGAAACGACTCTGCGGTTCTCAAGATGTCTATGGCTGGAACCACCGTCCGCCGCTGGCTAGCGTGAATTTTATTACCTCGCACGATGGCTTCACGCTGCGAGACCTAGTCTCGTACAACAACAAACACAACGAAGCCAATTGCGAAGACAACCGCGACGGTGACAATCAAAACCACTCCAACAACTGTGGAGTGGAGGGGGAGACGGACGATGTGGACATCCTCAAGCGCCGTGGCAATCTGGCGAGATCAATGCTGGCCACCGTATTTCTTTCCCAAGGTGTGCCGTTCTTGACGGCGGGAGATGAGCGCTGGCGCACACAGGATGGAAACAATAACGCCTATTGCCAGGATGGTCCTCTGAGTTGGATAGACTGGAGCGAGTCGCAAGAGTGTCGTGCAATGCTCGAATACACCAAGGTTCTCATTCGCGTGCGGAAGCTGCATTCTGCACTGCGTAGGCATTCCTTTCTGACTGGCATCGACGATCCTGGGAATGCCCGGCGAGATGTTTTTTGGCTGCGAGGCGACGGCACCAGATTGACGTCTGCGGGATGGCACGATGGGGGGCTGGATCACTTCGGTGCCATCATCGAGCCAGAACATCGGCTCCACTGGGGGAATGAGTCAGCTAGCGATAGGCGACCGCTACTGGTCATCTTCAATCAGAGTCGTGATCCGCATACCTTTGTGATTCCGGGGACGGGCAATGCGGAATGGCGGTGCTGGATTGATTCAACTCTGGGTGGAATGCCGGAACTTGCGTTTGGCACCGCTGCGGTCACTGTGCCGGGTCATGCTTGTGGGCTCTATGTGCTAGAGTCTGCCAGCCAATCCTTTGAGCCTGTCCCCGCCCCGATTTCGTCAAACTATGTCAATGCGTAAAACCAAGATCCTCTGCACTCTGGGGCCCACCACAGAGGAGTTAGAGATGATCTCCCGGCTTATTAATGAAGGTGCTGACATCTTCCGCCTGAATATGAGCCATGCCTCCCATGACTGGGTGCGCACCGTCTATAGCCGGATCCGAACGGCGGCGGAGTCTGCGCGGCGGGAGATCGCCATTCTGATGGATTTGACGGGGCCATCCATCCGCACTGGGGATGTCGATCAGCCTTGGGATCTGAAAGTGGGTGATAACGTCGAACTGCGAATCGATTCAGGCATATCGGCATCCATGCCGCTTTCCACGACCGTGAATTATCCGGGCCTGGGGCGGGATTTGAAGGTCGGGGACGTCATCTACATTGACGGTGGCATGATTCAGCTCCGCTCGACCTCTGTTGATGCTAGACGCGTCGTGGGTACGGTGATGACGCAGGGGCTCATGAAGAGTCGCCGACACATCAATCTACCAGGTGTGCCCGTACGGCTACCTCCGCTCACCGCAAAGGACTACGTGGATCTGGATTTGGGGATCGAACTCGGGGTGGATTTTTTTGCGCTTAGCTTTGCCCGAGAACCTGGGCACCTGGAGCATCTGAAGCTTTTGCTGGAACAAAAAGGCAGCAAGGCACGAGTTATCGCCAAGATTGAAAACCAGCAGGCTCTGGAAAACATCGATCTGATTGTTCAGGCGTCGGGCGGGGTCATGGTGGCGCGGGGAGATCTGGGCAGCGAGTGCCCGCTGGAGGATCTGCCGATCATTCAACGCCACATCATTGAGCGTTGCTCCTACCATGGGCGCAAGGTGATCGTGGCCACGCAGATGCTGGAGAGCATGATCGAAAATCCAGTGCCGACGCGCGCAGAAGTGACGGATATTTTCAATGCAGTAATCGAGCAGGTGGACTGCGTGATGCTCAGTGGCGAGACAAGCGTTGGTCGTTATCCCGAGAAGTGTGTGGAGGTCCTGGATAAGGTCATCCGCAAGACCGAGGAGCGCTATCCCTCCGGCCGATTTGCCTCGGATGCGCCGCTGAAGAGCAGCAAGGACAAGACGGTCAAGGCGGCTGTGGGTTTGGCGAATTCCATCATGGGTTCGCGTCTCTTGGTCTTTACGCTGCGCGGGATCATGGCGCATTTGCTGGCACATCAACGGCCGGAGTTTGCGCCGATTTTTGCGTTCACTCCGCATTTGCATGTAAGTCGGACATTGGTGACCGCTCGCGGCGTGCATCCACAGGTCATGGACTTTGTCGAGGGCAAGCCTGAGGAGACCATTGAGCAGGCGCTGGCAGTCCTGCGCGATAAGGGACTCGTCAAACCTGGCGACCCGGTGATCATCCTCAGCGACGCGCTGTATGCGAACGCGAACGTGGATGCAATCATGCTGCGAGAGGCGTGAGGGGCGATTTGTTGCCTGTTGACAGATGCCTTGCCTCCTGGGCCGAAATGAGGCACCCTAGGCGCGATGTTTGATTCGATCCGGGTGATGCTAGCCTGTGTCGTGTGTGCCACCGTGCTGCTTTTTCCGCCGCAGGCTGCGGCCACACTACCGGCGGGGTTTGCGCAGTCGCAGATGGCGACTGGGTTGACGAGTCCTACGTCCATCCACATGCTGCCAGATGGTCGTGTGCTGGTGGCGGAGCAGACGGGCGAACTGCGGATGATCAAGGATGGCGTGTTGCTGCCCACGCCCGTGGCCGTGTTTGACGTGCATACCTATGAGGAGCGCGGGCTTTTGGGCATCACATCTCATCCAGACTTTGCCAACAACGGCTGGATCTACGTCTATCACACGGCGCGGCTCCCTACGCCGCACAATCGCCTCAGCCGATTTCACCTCGTCGGGGATCTCATGGCATCGGGCACGGAGCAGATCCTGGCCGATTTTCAGGATATTGCCGCCAAGGTGCGCTGGCACATGGGGGGGCATTTGGAGTTTGATGAGGACGGGAAGCTTTTCCTGACTGTTGGCATTCATGAGGACAACAGCACTGCCCAACCCCTGACGACTCCGCTGGGAAAAATCCTCCGCTTCAACGATGATGGCAGCATCCCCACCGACAATCCGTTTTACAATCAGACCACGGGGCTGAGTCGGGCGATCTGGGCGCGGGGGTTGCGCAATACGTTCTCCTTTGCTATCGACAATGAGCACGGTCTCATCGTTGGCCATGATGTTGGCTCCGAAGAGCAGGGGTTCGAGGAGGTGAATAGCATTATCCGCGGGGGAAACTACGGCTGGCCTGTGCATGAGGGCTACTCCACGGAGGCGGGATTTCAGTCTCCCCTCTATGCCTATCCCCATGCCGGGGCGGATGCCTGCACGATCGGTGGGGTTTTTTATCCGCATGAACAGACCCACTTTCCAGCGCAGTATCGCGGCAAGTATTTCTTCGCGGAGTTTGTGCATGGCTGGATCAAGTCCATGGACATGCACGCCACTGTCCCGCGCGATACTCTGACCACTTTTGGAACCGGGCTCGGGAACATCACCGGTATGACGATGGCTGCGGACGGCAGCATCTGGTATCTGCTGCGCGGGGCTGGTGCCAACGGGAATCTGGAGTCCGGGAAAGGGCGCGTGATGCGAATCTACTACACCGCCAGCAGCGCTCCCACGGTCAGTGTCCCGCCCTCTGATGCGCTCGCCAGCGTTGGGGAAGATGCGCAGTTCACACTGGAGGTAGATGGCGTGGCTCCGTTCTCCTTTCAATGGCAGCGCAATGGGGTGGATATCCCGGGTGCGACGAATCAGATCTTGATCGTGCCCGCCGTTGTCATTGGGGACAATGGGGCGCAGTTCCGCTGCGTGGTGACGAATGCCTTTGATTCAGTGATCAGCGATCCTGGGACACTGAGTGTCACGACGAATCAACGCCCAACGGCTAGCATCGATTCCCCGGTCGATGGAACCCTGTATTCGGCGGGTGATACGCTGACGGTCACAGGCTCGGGGCTGGATGCGGAGGATGGGGCATTGGCGGCGGGATCGATGACGTGGCGCATTGATTTTCATCATGCCAGCCACGTGCACCCATTCCGGCAGGAGGAGGCGGGAGTCTCCAGCGTGACCTTTTCCGTGCCTCAGGATGGGCACAATGATGCGACAAATGTGTGGTTTCGAGTTTACCTGACGGTGGAAGATAGCGCGGGGCTGCGGCGCACCGTGTTCCGTGATTATCATCCGCGCACCGTTGAGCTGACGATCCATAGCAATCCGCCAGGGCTGAGCTTCCATATCAACAACCTGGTACACTCGACGCCCTTCACCTTCACGACCGTGGTCGGCGTGCTGCACAAGATCGAGGTCCTGGGCGGGCAGTCGCAGGCCGGGATGGATCAACGCTGGTTTTTCAATTCGTGGGGAGACAGTGCCGACGGAGCCTTGAGATTTCTTGAGGTGCCAACCACGACCGATGCGTACTCGATCCAGTTTCATCAGGAGCATCAAGTGGGCGGTACGGGGATCGGGATGCCGGGCTTTGGAACGAAATCGAGCGCCACAAGCCCCGGCAAGGCCTTTGATGGGGACATTGCCACCTTCTTTAAGGGCGCGAAGTCGACGGGATCATGGACGGGCCTTTGGCGGGGGGATGTGGTTAGGGATCGCATCGTTAAAATCCGTTACCGCCCCAAAGCGGGCGCGGCTTCCTCGATGCGGGGCGGCGTTTTCCAATCGGCCAGTGATTCTGCCTTCGTCATCGGCGTGCGAGAGATCGCAAAAATCACCAGCACTCCCAAGAACAACGAGTGGTCAGAGATTATTCTGCCCACTCCGGTCAATCCGATGGCCATCCGGTATCTGGGGCCAGCGGGAAGTTTCGGTCAGGTGGCGGAGATTGAGTTTTACACAGACGCGGCACCGTAATCGGGTTCCTGCGCAGTTGCATTCTCAGCAGCGATGCGCATGGGTCCCGGCTCGATGTCTCCGGAATCCCTAAAGTCTACTGACTCACTCGCGATTGAATGCGGGTCGGCGCGGATTTGGCGTTGGGTGGTGGTTGTTTCGGTATTCGGGTGGATGGTGGCAATACTGCTGGGGCATTTCTGCGGGACGCGCAGTTATTGGGTCGCACCTTTCCTGTTTGTGCCCAAGGTCTGGGTAGCGGGGCTCTTTTTGCTCTTGGCTGTGCCGGGGTTTTGGTGGGGACGTCGTTGGATGGGGCTGCTCCCGGGCCTAGCTTTTTTCCATGCGGTGGTTTTGCTGGAGTGGCGAACACCCGTGCCAGCGCGGGCGAGTTCGGGCAGGCCTAAGCTGCGGTTGGTGACCAGCAATCGCGGGGCGCAAGATGGAGCTTCCTGGGTTCGCTGGATCGCGAAGGTGAAGCCTGACGTGGTGGCGATGCAAGATGTGGGCGGCTGGCCCAAAATGGCAGCCCTGACGCCAGACGTTGCGGGCTTGCCTCACCTGATTCGGATTGGGGAGCATGCCGTGGCCAGCCGATACCCAATCCGCCGAACGATGCCTCTCGCGCCTCTGGCCTCGATCAC
The DNA here is from genome assembly GCA_024232965.1 of Verrucomicrobiaceae bacterium. Lineage (GTDB taxonomy): Bacteria > Verrucomicrobiota > Verrucomicrobiia > Verrucomicrobiales > Verrucomicrobiaceae > JACKQF01. The sequence continues at coordinate 99,724 of JACKQF010000001.1, forward strand.
CAATGGACCGCTGGGGTACCTGCCGTGCTTGAAAGTGGAACTTGATGTGGAGGGTAGGACGGTTGTGGTCTATTCCATCCACATCCGCTCCCCTCGGAGTCATTTTCAGAGCTATCGATCCTGGAAAGTGTGGCGGTCGCCCAATCGGTCGGCGGCGCTGAGCCGTTATTGGATTGAGCAGGAGAAGGTATTGCAGATGCTGTTGATATTGATTCGTGCCGAGAAAGATCCGGTAGTGGTCGTGGGGGATCTGAATGTGCCCGACGTGGGACCGCTTTACCAGGAGGTCACCAGAACCCTGCAGGACGCGCACCAGAGGGCAGGGCAGGGTTATGGTTACACCTTCCCGGGGGATCTCACGTCGTGGCTGGCAGGTGGCGCGCCCTGGCTGCGGATCGACTACATTCTGCCGGACCCCTCTTGGCGAGTCCTGTCCTGCACGGTGCAAGACGACGCATTAGGCTCCCAGCACCGAGCCGTTTTGGCTGACCTTGAGTTGCGGTGAGGGGGGCTTCTACATAAAGAGTGATGCAGGTTTTCTAGCCTGCGTCCCCCCGCTGGCCCACGGCCCTCAGTCCGGGTGACTTTGGGATGATGAGAGCTTGGGGATATTCTTGCAGGCAACTCACCTGGCGGCGCCAGTGCATTCCCCTGTGCAACGGGGACCTTCGCACGACTTGTTCCGCAACGTCTTTTGCGCCTTGCTGCCCGATGACCTGCTCGAATTCATTGATTACACCCTCAAGGGCACTGGCAACGTGCTAACTTCCGGGCCTGCGGGTAGCGCTGCGGATGCTTCTGAATCCCTGGATCTGCTGGCTCGGGAAGGGGATGCGATGGCCCCTGGGGCGCTAACGGGAACGTTCATGGACTGCCGCCTGTCTGACACGGGCAAAGGCTTCTTCCTCAGTTAGGCTTCGGGCGTTTCGGTGACCACGGCGAACGATTATCTGGGTCTCGTCGATGATGGACTCGCCGTCAGCGGTTACACTCGAGGGGGCGATCGGTTCGCCACCTTGTATCGCGGGCTCCCGGTACAGAGCGGTGGGGATGTGGCCTGTTTTCCAGCGACGCAAAAAATCGTTGGTGGAGTGACCGCTGCCAATGATACCGGGATCTGCTGCGTGGATGGCAATACCCCGTGACGAGCACGCTGGCGCAAGAGGGAGCGGTGATCACGGGCACCATGAAAGTGGGCACGGTGAGCAGTCGCGTCGTGGTGAGCGAAAGCGGCACCGCCGTGTTTCATGCGGCGTTGACGGGCGTTCCGCTGACAGCGAATCAGGGCATCTTTGAGCAGAGCGTGAGTTAGGGCAGCAGTCCGGTAACGGTGGCGCTGAAGTCCGCAGTGGCTGCGGGGACGGGTGGTGCCTTGTTAAATGCCTTTGCGGGCGAGAGTGTGGACCCCAATGGCAATGCGCTGATCGAGGCGACGCTGAAAACTAGTACGGCTTTGGGTGTCACCGCCGCCAATGATGAAGGCCTGTGGGCAGAACGTGGGGGCACTAGAGTTGGTGATCCGCGAAGGAGATGCGGTGGCGGATGCGCAACTCAGTCGCGTGGATCGCCATGTTTACTTGGCCGACGGCACCGTCGTCGCCCGTGGCTTGCTGAAGGGTGCTGGAGTGGGAACGCTCAACGACGGCGTTGTCTTTTCCGTCTCGCCGTTGGGGGGCGGTGCTTTTGCGGGAGGGGGATACCGTTGCGGAATTCGGCGGATCGCAGATTTCGGTGCTGACGAGGTTTGACGTTAGTTCTACCGGTGAGTGGGTGGCCTTCTTCACTCTCGTCAGCGGAAGTGGCGATGCGAGCGCCGTGAACAACATCGCTCTAGCCAAGGGCACCGTGGGAGTTGCTGCCCCTAGCCTGACACTGCGCAAGGGAGATGCCTATTTCCTCAGTGGTTTGGTAAAAACGTTGTACGGTTTCCTCCTGACCGATGGTGTCGCAAACACCGCCGGCGGAACGGGTGGACATGGCAACGCGGTGAACAACGCCGGACTCTACTTCAGCGATAGCACTCAGGGCATCTTTGTGGGGCCGTAAAATGGAGCATCTTTTGTTTCGCCTGGAGGCATGGCTTTCGAGGAGTGTAAATCGCCATGTCCCGAGTACGGAACTGGTGGATACGCCTCGGCAAGTGTCTTTTGGGCGCTGTGAATGAGGCGCAACGGGTTGCCGTTAACTCTTATTCTTGCTTCGCCGTATTGCCCTCCTTCGCCGGCTTGACGTTCTTGCGCGACCCTAGCTCCGCGGTCCGCGACCCGAGAGCATGGATTCCGTTTTGCCTCGGAGTTAGTGCACGGTGGTGGGAGCTGCGGAGCGTGTCGGGCATGACCAGACCGAAAACCCCGAGCCTCCGCCGCTGTGTTCCAGTTGTTCCGATCGCTCGCCCAGTAATTCAGACACTCTTGTCTGCAAGTTCATCCCGACGGCAGGCCGATTTCGGCTTGCTGCCAGAATGCAATGGTGAAGACATGAGTTTCTGAATCACGTATTTTGCATCGGCGTCTGCTGTCTAGGCCCCCAAAAAAATGACTCATGGACTGATCGATCATTGTCTGAAAGTGTGCGGATGCGCATAAGTCAAAACACGTTGGCATAAGCAAGTGGCGATGGGTAGCCTTGGCCCTATGTGCTAGATCGCGAAGCTGTGGCGTCTCGCGACCGCGAATTTTCGAATCTGTGCGACGCCGCAAGGGTGCTCTGGGCAGGGGTGAAGATGATTGGTTGATTCACAGAGCCGCCCTGCTGGCATGGATGAAGGAGTTTTCGTCACTACAACTAGGTTGTGGAAGACGCTCGCCGCCGAGCGCCAAGGCTGGTGTTTCTACGTCTGATGGACCCCAATCCGAGTTGAGGTATGGGGATTTGGCGAAGGTTGGTGCACCAGTTTTGATTTTTTTCGAAAAAATTTACGGACAGGTGAAACGCCCGCAAAAAAACCGGGACTGGTATGGGGGCACACCTCCCTTACACCCACCTTTCTACGCCCAGCACTCTGCCCGTTGACATTTCTCACCATGAAAACCACTCCACGCCGTCTCTTCGCCCTGCTTGCCAGAACCAGCTGGGTTCGAGCGGCTCGCCTACCATTGGGAAGCCGAGGTGCAGCAACGGTTTGGCAATGAACAGCACGATTCATTCTCAGACCAGAACACCGCGCAGTTACCCTTATCCCCAAGACTCAATGAACATGTTCATCCCTCATCTCGGCAGAACGATTGGTGCCTTCCTGGCCAGCGCTTTCCTGCTTTACGCTTCATCGGTATCGGCACGTGGAGTCAGATCCGGCTTCACCACCAATGGGGGCACCCTTGCGGCCAACGATGATGGATCCACGGGGGTTGTGCCTTTTGGGTTCACCATTGACATGTTTGGCACCAATTATTCGGGTTGTTACGTCAACAACAACGGTAACATCACTTTTGATGCGGCGCTGAGCACATTTGTTCCCACTGACATCTCTGCTCTTGGGGTCAAGATCATCGCTCCCTATTGGACGGATGTGGATACGCGAGGCGTGGGCTCAGGTTTGGTCAGCTACGGTCAAGGGACGGTTGGCGGCCGTCCGGCGTGGGCGGCAACCTGGGATCATGTGGGCTACTTCAATCAGGGGGTAGACAAGCTCAATACCTATCAAGTGGTTATCATTGAGCGCTCGGACGTGGCTGTGGGGGCCTTCGACATCGAGTTCAACTACGATTCGATTCAATACGATTTCACGTCGAACGCTTATGCTCGGGCTGGATTCACCAACGGCTCTACGGTCTCCTATGAACTGCCTGGTTCGGGGATTCCAGGAGCCTTTCTGGATTCGAGTCCGACAGCTATCGTTGATCAGACAGACAAGACCTACCCTTCCGTCAATGGTGCCATCACCGGACCGCCTGGAGTGACAACGAACGCCGCCACGGTAGTAACCCCAAGTAGCGCCACGCTGAACGCCAGTGTCAATCCCAACAGCCTCGCGACGACGGTTGTCTTTGAGTATGGCACCAGTCCCACTCTGGCGGGGGCGACGACGACTGCCACGCAGAACCTGCCCGCAGGGGCTCTGGCGGTGCCAGTGAGTCAGGCGATCACGGGGTTGCCGCCAGGTGCTCCCTATTATTTCCGGGTCAGTGCAACGAATAGCAATAACACCAGTACAGGTAATATCCTCAGCTTCACCCTGCAGCCTGCCGTCACCAACGTCAATCCCGCCAGCGGTAATCTTGCGGGAGGCACCACCGTGACCATTACAGGCACTAACTTCACCGGAGCCACTGCTGTGAGCTTTGGTGGCACTGCGGCGACTTCGTTCTCCGTTGCGAACGGCAGCACCATTTCCGCCGTCGCCCCCGCGCATGCGGCTGGTGTCGTCAGCGTCCTGGTGACCACATCGGGAGGTTCCAACGTGGCGAATTCGCTCTTCACCTATGTTGCGCTGCCCGATTACACCGTCACTACGACGGGAAATGCCATTGTTGTCACGGACGTCATGGGCAATGGCGACACACTTGCAGTGTCCGAGCAGAGTGCGGGCAACATCACGTTTGCCGCTGCGGGTCGATACTTTAGCGTGGACGGTGGAGCCGTCATCTCTGGGAATTCTGGCAGTCTTTCCCTCACCAGCGTGACCACCATCACGGTCAATGCGGCGGCAGGTGCGGACACGATCAACGTGGGTGCCTTCAGCGGCACTAGCTTCCCCAGCCTGACCCTCAATAGCGGCACCGGCAACGACACGGTGAACCTGAACGGCGACATCACCTTCGCTGCGAATGCGAACTTGGACGTGGACTTGCAGAATGATGATGCCACGCCGGGTGCCGACCAGATTGTCATCGGGGCGGGCACGGATCTGATCACTTCCGGTAGCGGCGCCATCACGATGAAGGCGAGCACCACGGTCAATATGACCGCAGGCAGCGGCACCCTGCGGACTGAGAATGGGGACATCACCCTGGAGGGCAACCAGCAGGCCACCCCCCAACCCGGCGCCTTCTACGGCGTCGTCTTGGGTGGGCTTGGGTCGCGACTGGTCGAGGCAACCGGATCCGGAAACATCGTGATGAAAGGCCGCGGGGGTGTGTCGGGGACCTTCGGCGTCGGCATTGCCATTGAGCCAGCAACCGTGAGAACCAACACCGGCAACATCACGATGGTGGGAACCGGAGCACAATCGGCGGCCAATTTAGGCAGCGGCATCCAACTGGGCTTTGGCACCGTGGAAAGCACGGGCGGCGGTTCCATTGACCTGACTGGAACTGGCGACGGCACGGGACTGCGCGCCAAAGGGATCAATTTTGCTGGTTTCGTGCGCACGACTGGAGCGGGGGCCATTACGCTGACCGGCACGGGCAGCTCGACGGGCTCTGGGTCAGAGAATTACGGAGTCGATCTTCACGATGACACGGCGGTAACCATCGACGGCAGCGGCTTGCTCACGGTCAACGCCAACGGGGGAGCCAATGCGTCCCCGGCCTTCCATACCTCCACTGGCACTAATCTAATGGGCTACGACGGCGTCAACCCATACTCGGGCAACATTATCGTCAATGCCGACTCGATGAGTATCGCCAACGCCGTGATCCGGACTACAGGCACCGCCACCCTGCGCCAGAAGACAAATGGCACCCTGATCAATCTCGGCGATGCGGATAGCGCAGGCTTGCTCGGCCTGACGGATGCGGAACTCGACCAAGTCACCGCCGGCACCCTCGTCATCGGCGATGCGAACAGCGGCGCGATCACCATCAGGGCGGTCATCAGCCCGGCCAACTATAAGATCCTCGACATCCAGAAAGGCGTTGCCTTCTCCGCCACGGGCGGCTTCGACTCCGATGTCACCTCGGCGGCAGTGTATGAACGGATCAAGGCGAACGGTGCGGTCTCGATTAACACCAGCGCCACACTGACCGCGACGGCCCTCGGCGGCTTCGTTCCGGCGGCGTTGGATGCCTTCACCATCCTCGACAATGTCTCTGCCAGCACCACGACAGGGAACTTCAGTGGCAAACCGGAAGGCACGCTCGTCGCCATCGGCGGAGTGAACGAGCGGATCAGTTACGCGGCAGGCACCGGCAATGACGTGGTGCTTCAGTCGGCCGCTCCGACTGTCACCGCCATGACCGGGACCCTGGCCAGCACTAGCCCGATACTCACCATCACCGGCACAAACTTTGACACGACGCCGGGCAATAACACCGTCACCTTCAACAACGGCGCGGTCGGCACCGTCACCGCCGCCACAGCGACCTCGCTTACGGTGACTCTCACCACCCTGCCGACCAGTGATGGCAGCCTGACGGTCATCGTCAGCAATGGCAACGGCTCCAGTGGCAGCGCGGTGCAGGTGGCCACCTTCCTGACGGTGATCACGGAAGTCCGTATGGTGGGCAATGATCTGCATCTGTCTGACGTGAGCGCGGCTGGCACGGCTGACTTTTGGACGATCAGCACCAGCGGTGGAAATCTTCTCTTTTCCGCGGTCAATCCGATTCACCTCGTTGATGCAGCGGGAGCTCTCAGTGGCGCGGCGGGTGAGGGCACGACAACGGTGACCATCCCCCTGAGCGTCTTTACCGGGAATCTGGTGGTTCTCAGTGCGGGCGGGACCGACGTCCTGAACATCGATAATGGCACCACGCTCACGGGCGATCAAGGTCTGATTGTGGATGCGGCTGTCGAGGCCACGAACCTGCGCGGGAATGTCACCACGGCAGGCGCCGGCGACCAGACTTACAACGGCCCGGTCAATGTGGCCGGGAATTACTCCGTCAGCGGCAATGACGTGACCTTCAACAGCAGGGTCAACAGCAAGAGCCTCGGCGGAGCTGCACCCCTGACCACCGGTCTGATCCTCAGCTTTGATGCGGGGCTGGACACGAATGCCAACAGCGTCTGGGAAAACACCCAGACGCTCCAAACACACAACATCAACCTTGGCGCCAACCTCACCCGCAATGCATCCCCGGTGACCGCGATCCCCGGCATCAGCGCCGCCTATGTGTTTCCCACGGCTGGCACGACAGATGTCGCGAACTACGCCAGATCGGCGGCCTCCATTCAAGACATCGCCGGTGACCCCTCGACGAAGAGCGCCACCTTTGAGCTGTGGTTCAAGCCCGACTCCCTGACCGGCGGGGACCAGGTCCTTTTCGAGACGGGAGGCAACAGTAACGGTTTTTCGTTCTACATCCGCAACGGCAACACCCTGCGGGTCAGCGTCATCTCAAATGCCTCTGCCGGCTTCTCGATTGAGGCTCCGCTGACGGGACTTGAGTCCGAGTTCATCCAAGCGGTGGCCACTTTGGACATCAATAATCCTGGCACGACGGACACCCTGCACTTGTATCTGAACGGTGTCGAGGTGGCGGCTTCTCCGGTGACACATACCGGAGTCAACAAGTGGTCGGGCCCGGACTTTTTCGGGATCGGTGGTTCTCAGGGAACGTTTGCCCAAGTTGGCGGTAGCGGGGCAAACGGGGTGGACTTGAATCCCAACACCTTCGCGGGTGAGGTCTCCATTGCGCGCCTCTACAACTCGGTGCTGACGTCGCAGAAGATCGCGTCGAACTTCAGCAGCGTCCAGGGCAACTACGATCTGACGATCAACGCCACAGGCGACGCCACCTTCAACGGCCCGGTGGGCAACGAGAATTTCTTCAATTCCATCGATGTCGATGCCGCCAACCACATTGTGGCCAACTATCCTGTCCCGGCCTTGCCGACAGGTGCGGTGCTGCACTACACCATGGATGAAACACCCGCCACGAATGGCGTGACTCTCACCGACAGCAGCGGCTCGGGCAACAGTTCCACCCTGTTTCGCGCTGCGGGTAACGGCGCAGGCGCAGGCAAGTTCGCCAGTGCGCTTAGCTTCCCAGGTGGCACCACCACCGAATACGCCATCGTCAATCCCGTCAGCGGTGCCTGGCCAACGACGGCATTCACGGTCAGCGCTTGGGTGAAACCGTCGAACGCAGGGTATTTCTTCTCCTATGCGGTTCCTGGCACCGACAATGAAATCCTGTTCTCATCCAATGACATCTGGGTCAACGGCAACGCTTTGACCATCACTCCTTCGATTAGTCCGATCCTGAGTGATGGCCAATTCCATCACGTCGCGATGACCTGGAACAGCGTAGGTGGCGCGTTGCTGGTCTATGTGGACGGCGTGCAGAAATTTTCAGGGACGATTACCCCCGGCTCACCCATTACCGGTGGCGGCAGCCTCGTGCTCGGTCAGGATCAGGACACTGTTGGAGGCAACTTCGATGCTGGCCAATCCTTCGGTGGATCGCTTGATGAGGTGGCTGTCTTCAATCGCGCTCTATCGCCCGCTGAAGTCGCCAATCTGGCCACCGCAGCCTCCATCACCGCAGGCGCGGGTGGGGTCGATCTCGCCGCCGTCGATGTTACCGTGAATGCACCGATCATCAGTGATGGTGGCGTGACCGTGACGAACACGGGCACCGCGAGCACGATCAGCGGTGTGATCAGTGGCGCGGGTGGTTTGACGAAGCAGGGCGCGGGCACGCTTGATTTGATCGCCGCCAACACCTTTGCGGGGGATACAACAATCGACGCCGGGATCGTCCGGCTCAGGTCCCTGATTCAGAACGGCAGCTTTGAGAGTCCCGCGCTGACCGCTGGTGACTCTGTTTATTACAACTTCATGACCGGCGCGCAGCAGACCGCGTTCGGCTGGACCAGCACCGGCAATGCACCGTATGCTGCCGCCTTGCAGGCGAACAGTGCTGCCTGGGCATTCCAGTCCGCACCCAATGGCGGGCAGGCCGTCAGCATTCAAGGCAACAGCACGCTCAGCCAGTCCGTCAACTTCCCGGCACCGGGCAATTACACGCTCGCGTGGAAGGCCGCCGCAAGGGCCGGTCAGCTTCAACCGTGTGACGTCAAGCTGGATGGCATCACCGTCTATAGCTGGCAGACGACCAACAATGCTTGGATCGAGTTCAGCACCGTGATCTCGGTGCCCACAGCGGGGGCTCACGTGGTCACTTTTGTTGGCTTGGATCCCAACCAAAACAAGAGTGTAGGCATAGACGCAGTCACGCTCGGAACCTCTGGCTCGCTGCCCAGCACCACGGCAGTCACACTCACTGCCAGCGGTGCCGTGCTTGATCTCAATGGAATCAGTCAGACCCTCGGCTCCATCGCAGGCGTCAGCGGCACCAGCATCACACTCGGTCGTGGCCATCTAACCACGGGGGACGATGGCACATCGACCGAGTTCGCGGGTGTGATCAGTGGCGCTGGGAATTTCGTCAAGGCAGGAGGCGGCACGTTGAACCTCTCCGGTGCCAACAGCTTCACCGGCACCACCACCATCAACGCAGGCACGCTGCGTGTGAATGGCTCGCTCGCCGATGGCCTAGCCGCGACGGACGTGATCGTCAACAGCACCGGCACGCTCGACGGCAGCGGCACCATCAACGGAATCACCCAGGTGAGTTCCGGCGGCAGCGTCGCTCCGGGCGCGGGACTCGGCATCCTGAACACGACGAACGTCGTCTTCAGCAGTGGCGCGACCTTCAGCGTGCAGATCGGCGGAGCTACCGTCGGCACCGGTTACGACCAACTCAACGCCAACGGCAATGTGAACCTAGGCGGTGCGACGCTCAACGTCGCGTCCTTCGGTGGTTTTGTTCCCTCGGCGGGCGAGAGCTATCTCATCATCAACCGCACGGGCGGCACTGGCACCTTCGCAGGTCTTGCCGAAGGCGCGGTGATTAGCGCCGACTTCCTCGGTTCGGGTCTCAAAGGTCGCATCACGTATGTCGGTGGCGATGGCAATGATGTGGAGATCACCACGGTCTCGGACAACGCGGATCTGTCCAACCTCGTGGTCACGACGGCAGCACTCACACCGATCTTTGACACCGCCACCTTCAGCTACACCTCCATCGTCTTGAATGACATCGCAGCGGTCACGGTCACACCGACCACAGCGGATGCCTTTGCGACGGTGAAGGTGAACGGCAGCACGGTCGTCTCTGGCAATGCGAGTGCCTCCATCCCTTTGATCGTGGGCGATAACACGATGACCACCGTGGTGACGGCGGAGGATGGTGCCACCACCAAAACGTACACGGTTGTCATCACTCGCTATCCACCGTCCTTGCCGTTGGACATTGATATCGTCACCAGCGGCAGCCCTGCGCCGGAGATGGCGGGGCAGAGCTTCAGCGGCTTCTTTGATTACACCGTCAATGGCAATGGCAATGTGCTGTCGCACATCCTGACGTCTGGAGCCGCAGGTTCTGCAGCGGATGCGGGAGTCTTTTCCGATGCCTCAGGGACCCTGGATCTGTTGGCGAGAGAAGGAGATGCAATGGCACCTGGGGTACTGTCTGGCACCTTCCTGGACTTCCGGTTGTCTGACACGGGCAAGGGCTTCTTCCTCAGTCAGGCCACCGGTGTGCTTGTCACCACGGCGAACGACTATCTGGGATTGGTGGATGATGGCGCGGCGGTGACGGGATACACGCGTGAGGGCGATCAGTTTGCCATCTTGTATCGCGGGCTCGCGGTGCAGAGTGGTGGCGATGTGGCCTGCTTCCCGGCGACGCAGAAGATCGGGGGAGGGGTGACGACGGCCAATGACACCGGGATCTTCCTGGTGGATGGCAATACCCAGCTCACCAGCACACTGGCGCAAGAAGGAACGATCATCACTGGGACGATGAAACTGGGCACGGTGAGCAGTCGTGTGGTGGTTAGCGAAAGTGGCACGGCGGTGTATCAGGCAGCGCTGACGGGTGTGCCACTGACAGCCAACGTCGGTGTGTTTAAGCAGAGTGTGAGTTCAGGCAGCAGTCCCGTGGTGGTGGCGCTGAAGGGGGGCAATGCTCCTGGTGTGGCAGGCGCGGTCTTCAATGCCTTTGCAGCCGAAAGCGTGGACCCCAATGGCAATGCGCTGATCGAAGCAACAATGAAGACCAACGCAGGCCTGGGAATCACTGCAGCCAATGACGAAGGTCTGTGGGCAGAGCGTGGTGGATCGCTAGAGTTGGTGATCCGCGAAGGGGATACCGTGGCCGACGCGCAACTGGGTCGTGTGGATCGGCATGAATACCTCGCGGATGGCACCGTAGTGGTGCGGGGTCTGCTCAAAGGAGCGACGGTGGGATCCACCAACGACGGCGTGATCTTCACGGTATCCCCGTTGGGAGTGATCGACGTGGTGTTGAGGGAAGGGGACGCGGTTGCCGATGTGGGGAACTCCCAAGTCGCGACGCTGACCCGATTTGACGTCAGTCCGGATGGTCAATGGGCCTGCTTCTTCACGCTGGTAAGTGGCACCGGTGATGCGACCTCGCTGAATAGCATTGCACTGGTGAAGGGCACAATGGGCACCCCCGCCTTCGATCTGACGCTTCGCAAGGGCGATCAGTACTTCATGAATCCTGGGATCAAGACCGTGTACGGCTTCATGATGACTGACGGCGTGGCGAACACTGCGGGCGGTTCAGGTGGCCAGGGTAGTGTCGTGAATGACGCCGGTCAGATAGCGGCCGGTCTGTACTTCAGCGATAGCACCCAAGGCATCTTTGTCGGGCCTTGATCGCCGTGGGATGCGGATGGGGAAATCCGCTCGGTTTTTGGGCCGGGCGTCCCCTAGTCGCGGGGGGGCTCCATTAGAATCTGAAACATGGATTCGCTGCCAAGGGCTCGGACAAAACCCTTCAAGCGATGCTCGGCTGGTACGCACTCGTTTTGAATCGACAGAAATTCATCGTTCAACTTGCCTGTTTTGGCTGACGCAGGCTTAGTGCCGGACATGAGTCGATCATCCAATTCAGTGTCTTCCTATAAGCCGCTCTTGCTGGGGCTCGCCGGCTGCTTATTGCTATTTGGTGTGGCGGCGGGTGGATTCATCCTGGCAGGAGGATCAAAATCTGAGCGGGTAGCTCCCGTCAGTGGCTCGCTGGGGTCATCTGCAACGAGCCCTTCTCCAAAACAAGGCGCGACTGGACGCACCGAAGGTCCACCTGATCTTTTGCCGACCGATGTGGGGCGTCGCCCCGATCCGGGTGGCATGGCATTGGAGGCGGACTCTGCTGCTATGGTGGGGCGGCGAACGCTTCCTGATGAGTTGCTCATCTATCCAGGCCTCGAAAAGGTGCCGTCACCATTGTTGACACCCAAAGTGGGTGTCAACAATGGGATCATCACTGGTTGGTCATCGGATGATGTCGCGACCGTCATTGAACACTACCGACAGGCGCTCATTGATGAGGGCTTTGAGGTGGAAGTCAGCAACGTAGGTGGCGAATCTGCCGGCAGTTTGATCGGCAAAAAGGACGGGGGAGCAAGCTCCCTCCAGGTGAATGTGAGCCGCGAAGAAGGCGGAAGAACTCACGTGTTTGTGCAGTTCGAGGAGCCGAAATGATAATGGGCGGGACTGACGTCAGCTAGTCAACCTTCACCCCGAAGGGGAACGTGATCACCTCATTGTCCCGCATGACTTGAACAAAAAGACGGCAGAATCCTTGATGGGTGGGGCGGAGGGTGAAGTGGATGTCAGGCCCACCGTGATCGTTGGCTGCGGCGATGGCTGTATCGGGATGTACATGAAGGATGGTGCGGAGATCATCGGCGATGCCCACGATGTGAGCGAAGGCTCCCATGTAAATTTGCAGATCGGAGACGGGATTGCCCGGACTGTCGGTGAGGTGAAGAGTGCCGCTGATTGGCCGATTGACTTCGAGTTTCTCTGCGCTGTTCCATTTGATCTCTCCCCTCATTGAGTGGGCAAGGGCGACGAGGTTTGTCTGCGTTTCGACCTGAACGGGAGGGAGATCGGGGTTTGGAACTGAGATGAGATTAAAATCAAATTCTTCGCGTCCAGTGTGCTTGGGGACGCTGTTGATCCAGAGCATGTATTGATCGTTGAACTTTGGGGTGAAGGTCAGTTCCCACTCTCCAGGCTTGCCGGTTGGCATCGGGTGCTCGTGGTGGTAATCGGTCAGTGTGCGGTCGCAGATTAAGGCATGTAAAGGGGCTTCATGGATCAAGAAGAGGTGCTCACCGTCAATGGGTTGTAAGTTGTCTAGGCGAACGAGTTGGAAAGTGATTTTCGTTGGGACACCTGGCGTGAGGGCTGAAATTGGCTCGAGTTGGATGTGCAGCGCTGGCTTTATTGGCGGGAGCAGATGGGCAAAGCTGGTGGAGGGGAGGAGGGCTTCGTCTGGGAGCAACTGCGCGATGAACTTGAGCAAGGCATCGAGTTCTGCCCAGTGTTCGGCCACTGGCGCGGGTTCTTTTGCGAGTGCCTCAGCCGCGACCTGTGATTGGAGGGTCTGGACGGCGGTCACAGCGTTGTCGAGTTGGGTGCGGCGTTTGCCGAAGATCATGATGGCACCGCGTTGCATGAATCGGAGGTGCGAGCTGATGGCGGCTAGCTTTTGCGGCAACTGGATCAAGTCACCGCTATCGATGAGGCGATGTGCCTCGCCGTTTTGCAATTGCACCATCTCCCATGCGTCCCCTACAGTGAAGATGTTCGGCCCGCAGAGGATTTCCGGCTCGGCTGGTTCGCTGGCATTGGTTCCCAGTCCGGCTAGTAGCAGGAGGAAAGTTAGGGCATGGATCAGGTGGGCCACTCGATTGACTTTCAACATGATTGAGATTATCGCAACCCCGCGTTGCGTTGAGTAACGCGAAGATTTCGCATGAATTTTCCATCCCTGGTCAAGGTGTCAGTCCTCTTGGTTTTTTGTGTCTTGGGTCGTCCCGGGAAAGCTTGTAATCTGCCCTTTGAGCCCAGTTTAGAGGGGGCGCAGATCAAGGCTGCTGGGAGGAAGTGCCCCGTGCTACTCTTATTTACCGGGCTCGACTGGAGCCCCCGCAGCATTGTGTTGGATCGGCGACTGCTCGAGCACGCGATTATTGAAAAGGTCATCGAAGATTCGTTTGTCCCAGTGCTGGTGGATTTCCCCCAGCGGGTCAAGCTAGCGCCAGACTTGCAGCGCACCAATCTGGCCCTGGCGGAGCGGTTCAACGTCACCCATTTCCCGACATTGATAGCTCTGGATGGCAATGGGATGGAAATGGGACGGCTAAAATTCAGCGACGAAACCGTAGAATCGCTCAAGCAAATCCTGGAAAACTGGGTATCGACGTTCAAGAAATGAAAAGGTCTCTCGCTATTCTGTTCGGTGCATTGTTAATCGCGGCGGCCCTTTCGGCGGAGGAGAAGCCTCAGTCGTTTCAGGTGCGTGGGATTGTGCGTGAAGTCAGGCCGGAAAAACAGCAGATGATCATCAAGCATGAGGCCATTCCTGGTTACATGGATGCCATGGTCATGCCGTTCTCTGTGCGCGACGCGAAGCTATTTAATGGGGTCGTTGCCGGCGATAGTGTCTCGTTCAAACTCATCGTCACCGACGAAGCGGATTGGGTGTCGGAAATGAAGGTGCTGTCGCGGGAAGCTGCGGCGCTGCCAAAGCCGAAAGCTTTGCCCGAGGTTAAAGCGGGCACGGTTTTGGACTTCACGGGGATCAAGCTGATTGACCAGGATGGCAAAGCCTTTGATCTCAGCGGGACACGCGGCAGACCTGTTGCCTTGACGTTCTTTTTCACCGGCTGTCCCGTTCCCAACATGTGTCCGCTTCTCGCCTCTAAATTTGAGGCGGTGCAGAAGCTGATTTCAGTAAGCGATGGCAATAGCCAGCCCCTTTTGGTTAGCATTAGCATCGACCCAAGGAACGATGGCCCGAAGGTGCTGGCACGCTATGCGGAAGCTCACCATGTGAATGCGGGCTACTGGCGGCTCGCCACGGGGAATCTTGACGACATCACCCGAGTCGCGTTGATATGCGGGGTGAATTTCTGGGAAGAGAAGGGAATCTTAACGCATTCCCTGCGAACCCTGGTTATCGCACCGAATGGAGCCGTGACCGGGGTGTTTACGGACAACGAGTGGGCTCCATCCGCCCTTCGGGATGCGCTGCTGCGTAAAGTAACGCAGTAAAGAATGAAGTAGGGGGGGGATAAGCGGCTGCATTTAATTCGAAGTATGACAATTATGGTTGATATGAAAAATGGTGATGCTAGTGTAAATATCAACTTTTAGTTGCGTTCTGCTGATCATTGCGCGATGCTTAAAGGTTGTGCTATCATATAACGCAAAAACTTTATACATGAACAAAGATAAACAAGGCTCAATTCACGCCGCTCGTCGCTGGCAGATACTAGCGTGCCTCGCCCTCTTTAGCGTTTTTGGAGCTTCGAGTGCAGTGGCCTCCCATTACCGTGGAGCGGCAGCGTCTTATACCATTAGTTCCAGCGGCGTGGTGACCGTCACAGCCTATACCGGGTGGGGATCTTTTATTGATTCCCCGCTCTTTAACATTTATACCGGTAGCGGTGGGACGGGTAGTTATGTGGGATCTATGGCGCTAAGTGCATCAGTCAATCCGTTCAGCACTGGGACTGAGCTCGGTGGGTCCCCCTATACGGTGCGCAAAGACACATTTACGTTCAATCTTGCTGGCCAGGCGGCCGGCTTCTATTATGCATGGTGGACGAGTGGCAACTACGTCTCCGCTATCAACAACGTTCCAGAAAGCACATGGTCATTGGAATTGAAAATCGCCTACACCCCGGGAGTAGCTAGTGCGGGACCCACGATGATTCCAGCGACGATTGACATCGTAGGCAGGGGCTTCCCTTACACGCAGAACCTGAACAGCGTCGATCCTGATGGGACACCGGTGACGTACACGAACCTCTCTGGCTACGTTGCTCCTGATTACGCCCCCTCAAGTCTCATTCCTGGGATTAGTGTCAGTAGCACTGGGACCGTAAGCATCCCGCCGTCCAGCACCTCCACGCTGGCATTAGGCCGCTGGGGATACAAGATTCGAGTGACCGACGGCTCAGGCGGGACCGCGATTCGGGACACCTTGCTTGTCGTCAATGATGCGATTGGCGGGACCGCAAATCAGCCTCCCGTTCTCAATGCCATTGGGCCGAAGACAGTGAACGTAAATTCCGCCTTGAGTTTCACCGTCAGCGGTTCTGACCCTGATGCTGCCCAAAACATCACTGTTCGGGCCAAACTGCTTCCATCAGGAGCGACTTGCCCCGATTTCACAGGTCCGGCAAGCGGTGCTTCCACGAACTTCAACTGGACTCCGGTGCCGGGGCAGGAAGGGACTTACACTGTCGTCTTTGAGGTCTTTGACAGTGCTGCCGTGACTCTGGTTGATGCGGAGGAGGTGACCATCACCGTGACGGGCAGCAACAATCCACCCATTCTCGCTGCAGTTGGGAATAAGTCCGTCGCCAATGGCGGCACCTTGACCTTCAATCTTTCCGCCACCGATCCCGATGGCAATGCCATCACCTATCAGATGTTCAATGGCCCTCCCGGTGCCACGCTCTCTGCCGGTGGCGCTTTCTCGTGGTCGCCGACGGCCGGCCAGAACAACAGCACCTTCACGGGGGTGACTCTTCGCGCCACCGATAATGGGGTCCCGAATCTCTTCTCCCAGGAATCCATCACCATCACCGTGGGGGCAGGTAACAATGCGCCTGTGACTTCCACCGCGTCACTCAATCTGACGGCGAACGTGGGTCAAAACACTAGCTTTTTAGTTTCGGGAAGTGATGTGGATTCGGCTCAAACACTTACCCTTTCAGCCAATGCGGGGCTCCCTCCCGGCGCAAGTTTCCCAACCGCCACTGGCCTGGCATCAGCTGGTGTCAGCAGCACCTTCTCATGGACTCCCACTTTGGCGCAGGTAGGCATCACTACCGTCAAGTTCTTGACGCAGGACAACGGCAGTCCCATCCTAAATCACGAGATCACCGTCACGATTAACGTGGTGGCATTTGTGAACTCGGCACCTACGGTGGCGAATTCGATTCCGGACCAAAATGCGGCGGCGGCCCACCCATTTTCCTTCACGTTTGCTGCCAATACGTTCAACGATTCCGATGTCGGCCAAACCCTGACCTACGGGGCGGTGGGCTTGCCCGCGTGGTTGACGTTCAATCCTGTCACCCGCTCCTTTAATGGAACTCCGGCGCTGGGCGATGTCGGCACGGTGACGATCACGGTCTCGGCCACGGACAATGGCTCCCCCACCGCCAGTGTGACAACTGACTTTGACATCGTCACCTATCCGGCTCCCTTGCTGCCGATGAATCCGGCGAGCGGAGTGGCAACGGGTTTCGTCAGCAGCAACATTGCGCCAAACATGGCGGGACAGTCCTTCAGCGGCTTTTTTGACTACACGCTCAACTCGGGTGGTAGCGTGTTGGCACACATGCTGACGGTGGGCCCGGCTGGGATTACGAGAGACTCTGGGGTTTACTCCAATGCTTCAGGATCCATCGATTTGCTGGCGCGTGAAGGCGATGCAATGGCTCCGGGGACTCTTGGCAGCGTCTTCGTGGATTTTCGGCTCGCGGATTCCGGGACGGGTTTCTTTCTCAGCCAAACGACTGGGGCTGGGGTGACGTCGGTAAACGATTACCTTGGCTTTGTGGACGATGGCCTTGCAGTCTCTGGCTACGCTCGTGAAGGGGGCCAATTCGCTACCTTGTATAGGGGCCTGGCGGTGCAAAGTGGCGGCGATTTTGCCTGTTTCCCTGCAACCCAGAAGATCGGCGGTGGCATCTCGACAGCGAACGATACTGGCATCTTCGCGGTTGATGGTACTACCGCTTCGACCAGCGCCTTGATTCAGGAGGGTGAAACCGTCACCGGCACGGTGAAGCTGGGCACGGTGGCTAGCCGTGTGGCAGTCGGCAGTGACGGCACAGCGGTGGTATATGCCACCCTGACGGGTGCGCCTTCCATGGCGAATTCGGCAGTCGCCAAGAAGAGCATCGGCTCGGTTGGGGGGGCCACCGTCGTGGCACAACGCGGGGCGACTGCTCCAGGTGTGACTGGCGCAATTTTCAATGCCTTTGCGGGCGAAAGCGTCGATCCAAACGGAAATGCACTGATTGAGGCGACGCTGAAGCAGGATGCGACGTTGGGGATCACGGCAGCCAATGACGAAGGTCTGTGGGCGGAGCGCAGTGGGACTCTTGAGTTGGTCATTCGCGAAGGCGATACGGTGGGTTCGGCTCAGCTCGGACGGATTGACCGGCATAGTCTGCTGGCGGACGGCACCGTCGTGGTGCGTGGTTTGCTAAAGGGCGCTGGTGTCTCTTCCACGAACGACGGAGTGGTCTTTACGGTTTCGCCTACAGGGGTGGTGACTATCCTCCTGGCGGAGGGTGCGGCAGTTCCTGAATTGGCCAACAGCCAAGTTGCGGTGCTCACCCGTTTTGATGTGAGTCCTGCGGGGCAGTTTGTTGCTTGGTTTACGTTGATGAGTGGCACGGGTGATACAACGTCGGTCAACAACATTGCGCTAGTCAGCGGTCAACTAGGCACTCCAGGCTATGCGTTGCTTCTGCGCAAGGGAGAAGACTACTTCTACAATGGTGCGGTGCGGTCGCTCTACGGCTTCACCATGACGGACGGTGTGGCAAACACATCTGGTGGTACGGGCGGACACGGAGCTGCCGTGAATGATGCGGGGCAGATCGCGGTGGGGCTTTACTTCAGTGATAACACCCAAGGCATCTTCATCGGGCCATAGAGCCCTTGAGCGAGTTCATCATTTGACCATCGAAGGCTCCGGATTCATCTCCGGGGCCTTTTCTTTATTTTGGGTTTATCAATAGTGAGTATCTCAAATGCAATAAATGTTAAAAATGATAACTTTGACTTGAATCATAATTATTGGAATGCACATTTGTGGGCATTCCGATGAAGCTGTCTTTTTCCTGCCCGTCCCTTCGCCTGCCCCTTTTGGCGGGGCTTTTGGGCTTTGGATTGGGGGCTCCGGTGGCGTTTGCGGCGGGTGGGACGGTCCGGTTGGTGGTGGAACCGACCTTTGCTGGCGAGCGTCTCTCGCTGGATCGGCCGTTGGTGCGGCAGGGGTTGCCGGGGGTCACGGTCTCGCGCCTGGACCTTTTGATGAGCGGACTGGCCCTGAAGAAGGTGGACGGCACTTGGCTGGAATCGGCGGATTGGTTTGCGCTGATTTCAGTCGGGAAGGGCCTGCTTCAGGCGGATGCGGATGGGGTGACTGCTGAGAAGTTTACGGCGATTCGTTTCAATGTCGGTTTGCCGGCGGATGTGGATCACGGGGATCCGAATCGCTGGGAGCCGGGCCATGCGCTGCATCCGGCGCAGAATGGTCTGCATTGGGGCTGGCTGGGCGGATATGTCTTTACGGCGCTGGAAGGCCACTGCGGCGACGACGGTTATTCCTACCATCTGGCGGGCGCGGGCTGTTTGCGTCAGGTGGAGCTTCCAGTGGACTTCCAGGGCGGCGGGCCGGTGACGATTCGGGTGGGGCTGGATGTCAGCCAGTGGCTCGGAGATTTGGACATGGTGGCAGCGGGGCTTTCCACGCATTCGCGGGAAGGGGATGCGTTGGCGAATCGGTTGGCGGACCGGACGGTGTCGGCTTTTTCCGTGAACGGGGTGGCGACGGATGTGTTTCACTCGCTGGCTCCTGCGCTGGCGGAGGCGGTACCTGCGGGAACAACTCCGTTTGCCTTGCAGGTGACCGAGCGTTTTCCAAAACCGGTGCTGCCCAAGGACAATCCCCTGACGGAGGAAGGTGTGGCGCTGGGGCGGCGGTTGTTTGAGGACGTGCGACTGTCCCGGGTGCAGACGCAGTCCTGCGCGAGTTGCCACCAGGAGGCACATGGCTTTGCGGATGCTCAGGCGGTGGCGATTGGCGCTGAGGGGCAGATGGGGCGACGCAATGCGATGCCGCTGGTGAATCTGGCCTGGCGTAGCGGCTTCTTCTGGGACGGACGGGCGGCGACGCTACGCGAGCAAGTGCTCATGCCAGTCCAGGATGCGCATGAGATGAATGCGTCGCTGGATCTGTTGGTGTCACGCCTGCGCGATGATCAAACGTATCGTGCGCAGTTTAAGTCGGCGTTTGGTGGTGGCGACATCAGCCCGGACATGATCGCGAAGGCGCTGGAGCAGTATTTGCTGACACTCGTCGCGCAGGATTCGAAGTTTGACCGAGCGCTACGCAAGCTGACCAAACTGAGCCCGTCCGAGGCTCGCGGGCTGCAACTCTTCGTCACCGAGCATGACCCGGTGCGTGGACTGCGCGGTGCGGATTGCTTTCATTGCCACGGGGGCATGCTGTTCACTGACGATGGCTTTCACAACAACGGGCTGTCGATGAAATCTGGTGATACCGGACGCATGGGAGTCACCGGCAATCCGGCGGATCTGGGAAAATTCAAGACGCCAAGCCTGCGCAACATCGCCCTCGCGGCACCCTACATGCACGATGGCCGCTTTGCGACGCTGGAGGAGGTCGTGGACCACTACAGCAGCGGCGTGCAGCGCAGCGAGACGCTGGATCCGAACTTGGCAAAACATCCTGCGGCGGGCCTGCAACTGACGGCGGACGAAAAAGCCGACCTCGTGGCCTTCTTGAAAACACTCACCGACGAACCTTTGACAGCGACCCGCGAGGTCACCTTCGCCCAGCCATAAATCACATGAACCGAGTCTATCGAAACCTTCTCCTAGCAGCCACACTGCTGTTGAGATTCCCGTACGGTTCTGCTTTCGCAGACGATACTCATGCCAGTGCAGACGAACTGGCACTTGCGGCAGCGCAGCTGGTTAGCGATGCGGGCATCGCTGCGGATGCGCCGATCGTTGCGGCGGCGGTGGATCCAGCGGATTGCGCGGGCAACGGCGCATGGAGCAGCGTTATCAACTGGACGCCGCACATTCCGGTCTCAGTGGCGAACCTTCCGGATGGGCGCTTGCTGACCTTTGCCTCGAACCAACGCACTTCCTTTCCGGCGGGCTCAGAGTTCACGTACGCAGCGACCTGGAATCCTGCGACCGGTGTCTTTCAAGAGATCAATCACACGTCTCACGACATGTTTTGCGGAGGCATCGCCTTGCTTGCAGATGGTCGGGTGATGGTCAACGGCGGACGAAATGAGGTGACCTCGGCGAGCGTCTTTGACTGGCGCACGAATAAATGGACGCGTGTGCAAAACATGGCGGGTGGGCGTTGGTACAACACAACCGTGGCCTACGGTCAGAGCAACGTCTTTACAGCGACAGGCAGCGGCACTGGCAACCGCACGGCGGAGCGCTGGAATGCGACCGCCGGTTGGACGAACCTGACCGGTATCCCGTGGGGCAGTTCCGTTTTGGATGTGCAGGCTGGCTACGCACGTCATTGGCATCCTTTTCTCAGTCTCGCGCCGGATGGTCGCATCCTGCACTTCGGTCCGACGGATACGATGCATTGGCTAACGATGCCTGGCACGGGAAGCATCTCCGACGCAGGCACTACAGTGCCAGGTGCGCATTACCCAAAGGAAGGCTCGTTTGCGATGTATGACGAGGGCAAAATCTTGGTCGCTGGTGGTGGCGCAAACACAACGCAAAATCCCTCGGACTCCACAACCGGCACGAGCACCAAGCTGGCCTACACCGTGGACATGACCACGACTCCGCCGACGGTTGCCGCGACGGCATCAATGGCAAATGTGCGCCAGTTTGCGAACGCCGTGGTGATTCCGTCTGGCGAAGTGATGGTGATCGGTGGCAATACCAGTGGGCTCAAGTTCAACGACACGGGTTCGGTCATGCCGTGCGAAATTTGGAACCCGAAAACCCGCGCCTGGCGCACCGTGGCCAGCATTAGCGTGCCGCGCAACTATCACAGCACCGCCCTGCTGCTCCCAGATGGTCGCGTCTGGTCCGGCGGTGGTGGCCTGGGAGCGGCGAACCATCAGGATGCGCAGGTCTATACGCCCCCTTGTCTTTTTAACGCCAACGGGACGGCTGCCACACGTCCCGTTCTGAGCAGCGCGCCTACTGGCATCGGCCCGGGGATGACCTTTGCCGTCAGCGGTACCGCCAACCTCGTGAAGTTTGCCTTCATCCGCATGGCATCGACGACGCACGCGGTGAATACCGATCAGCGCTACCTCTCGCTGCCCGTCACGCAGACTTCGCCCGGCAACTATCAACTGACGGCACATGCCAATCTGAACGTCATGACACCCGGCTACTGGATGCTGTTTGGCATCGCCGCCGACGGCGTGTATTCGCAGGCGAAAGTCATCCAAGTGGATCCGGCTCTCGGGGTGACCATCACGGATCCAGGAGCGCAGTTTAGCACCATCAACACAGCGGCAAGTCTGCAAATGCAGGCGACCTCGCCCGCTGGCACGACGAAGACCTTTAGCGCTACGGGATTGCCAGACGGGCTCTCCATTCATCCTTCGACGGGCCTCATCTCCGGGACGATGACGCGCAGTGGTGTGTTCAATGTCGCCGTGACCGTCGCCAGCAGCAATCTGACGGCGACCCAGAACTTCTCATGGACTGTGCTGCTGACCAATACGGGCAGTGGGACGATCCTGCGTGAATGGTGGTTGGGCATTCCAAATTCAGACCTCGCTTCGCTCACAAATGCGGCCGCCTATCCATCCAGTCCGAACGGCAAAGATCAGCGCACCTCGTTTGAAGTGCCGGTGGATTGGGCGGACAACTTGGGTCAGCGTGTGCGTGGTTATGTCTATCCTCCAGTGACAGGCCAATATCGTTTTTGGATCGCGGGTGATGATGAGAGTCGGCTAATTCTCGGCACCAGTCGTGATCCGAGCACCGGTGCGATCATCGCCCGAGTGCCCACCTGGAGTTCGTCCCGCCAGTGGGACAAGTTCCCAGAGCAACAGTCCGTGCTGATCAATCTCGTCGCAGGTCAGTCTTATTACATCGAGGCGCTGATGAAGGAAGGCGGCGGTGGCGACAATCTGGCGGTCGCGTGGGCGCTGCCGGGGACCTCCACACCGGTGATCATCGCGGGACAGTATCTCTCCCCATGGGTAGACAATCGTGCGCCGACGATTGCCAATCCCGGGAGTCGGATCAGTGTCGTGGGTAGCAGCGTGAACTTGCAAATTCAGGCAACGGATGCCGACAACGATGGGCTGACCTTTAGCGCCGCTGGCTTACCTGCGGGCCTGAGCATCAACTCGGCGACGGGTCGGATCACGGGCACTTCGCAGTCGGTCGGCACCGCAAACCCAACGGTATCCGTTACGGACAATCGCAGCGCGGCGGTCAGCGTCACGTTTTCATGGACCACGAATCCGCAGCTCGATCTGGCCTCACCTGCGGCCGCCGTTCCGGTGGTTGCGGGGACGACGGTGGCCTACACGATCAACAGCACCGGTGGGGTAAATGTTCGCTATCAGTGGTCGTGGGGAGATGGCACAGCCTCCACTGCCTGGAGCAGCGCCGCCGCTGCCAGCCACTCCTTTACGAATCCGGGTCGCTACGAAGTCGCTGTCACGGCGACGGACGACACCGGACGCGTTGTCACGCAGACCTTGCATCAGCTGGTCTATGCGACGCTGACGGCGCGGGCTCCGGTGGCTTCGTCTCCCATCGTCTATGAAGACCGCGTCAGCGGCAATGATCGCCTCTGGTCCATCAATCACGACAATGACAGCGTCTCTGTCTTTGATGCCGTGACTCGTGCGAGACTGGCGGAAATCCCCGTGGGCAAAGCTCCGCGCGGCGTCGCGGTGGCACCGGATGGTCGTGCCTGGGTCACCAATGTGGAGTCGGCGACGATCAGCATCATCAACGGAACTTCGCTCGCTGTGGTGCAAACGGTGACTCTGCCGCGTGGATCGCGGCCGTATGCTGTGGTGTTTGATCCAGATGGTTCAGACGCCTGGGTGACGTGCGAGGCGACGGGCAAACTGCTGCGCTTTGCGCCTGCGACGGCTGCGCAGACCGCCAGCCTGGATGTGGGATTGAATGCGCGGCATCTGTCCGTCAGTGCCGACGGCGCGCGAGTGCTGGTCAGTCGCTTCATCACGCCGCGCCTGCCGGGGGAGGAGACCGCGACTATCACCACCAGCGCCACTGCTGGTGCAGAGGTTTTGAGCGTGCTCACGGCATCTCTATCGATCGAGAAAACCGTGATCCTGCAGCACAGCGAACGTCCAGACACGCAGAGCACTGGTCGCGGTATCCCGAACTACCTCGGTCCTGCAATCATTTCGCCCGATGGCCGCACGGCCTGGGTTCCGAGCAAGCAGGACAACATCAAGCGCGGCGCCTTGCGTGATGGACAGCAGCTCACGCACGACCAAACCATTCGCAGCATCACTAGCCGCATCGTGCTGACCAGCGGTGTGCCAGCGGCGACTGATGCTGTGGCGGATCGTGTGGATTTTGACAATGCGGGCATCGCCAGCAACGGCGTGTTTGATCGCACAGGAGGCTATCTTTTTGTGGCCTTGGAAGGCAGTCGCGAAGTCGCCGTGATTGATGTCTGGAATAAGAAGGAGATCCGACGCTTCTCAGCAGGCCGAGCGCCGCAGGGCATCGCGATCAGTCCTGATGGACGGACGATCTATGTGCAGAACTTCATGGATCGCACACTCACGGTGCATGATGTCGGCGGGCTCCTCGATGGCCGCGATCAAACGCCTGCGCTCGTAGCGACGCTGAATAGCATCACCACGGAGCGACTGCCTGCCAATGTGTTGACGGGCAAACGTCATTTCTACGATGCTGCGGATGAGCGTGTCGCCTTTCAGCAATACATCTCCTGCGCTTCCTGCCACAATGACGGCGCTCAGGACGGTCGTGTTTGGGATTTCACCGGGGTTGGCGAGGGATTGCGCAACACCATCACCCTGCGTGGGCATGGTGGCACGGCCCAAGGACCGCTGCATTGGAGTGGAAACTTCGACGAGGTGCAGGACTTCGAAAATCAGATCCGCAATCTCGCGCAAGGCACCGGTTTGATCACCACAGGCACTCCTCACGCATCCCTGGCCACGCCGAATGCGGGACGCAGTGCGGATCTCGATGCGCTGGCGGCCTACGTGGCATCGCTCAGCACCGAGGACGATAGTCCGTATCGCAATACGGATGGTTCTCTGACGACTGCGGCAGCAGCAGGCAAAGTGGTGTTCCAAAACATGAACTGTGCGCAGTGCCACAGCGGTGTGCAATTCACCGGCAGCAGTCTGAATGTCTTCCAGAATGTAGGCACGCTGAAGCCGACCAGTGGGCAGCGCTTGGGCGGTGCCTTGACAGGGCTTGACACACCGACGCTGCGTGGTCTCTGGGCTACCGCCCCGTATTTGCATGACGGCAGTGCGACGACCCTTGCTGAGGCGGTGACGGCTCACAATACGCTGAAGCCAACCGGTCAAGACTTGGTCAATCTGGTGGCCTATTTGCAGTCGCTGGACAGTCTGGAGGCCTCTGCGCCGGTGCTGCCTGCGCCGCAAATCACGCTGAGCTCGCCTGGAACTACAGCCGGCGGTTACGACGTGGTGGTGTCCGCGACGCATTCGATCACGGGAGTGGTCGCCAGTGACTTCGTGATCACCAATGGTGTCGCTGGGGCTCTCACGGGCAGTGGCGCGACGTATACGCTACGTGTCAATCCCACAGCCGGTGGTGTGGTGACGGTGATGCTGCCGGCTGGACGCGCGGTGAATGTCGCGAGCGTCGGCAACTTGGCATCCAATACGGTGAGCACGACTTACACGCCGCCCGATGTCACGGCACCTTCGGTGGTGCTTTCGACGGGGGCAACCACGGTGGCTGGAGCCTATGTTGTGAGTGTGAATTTCAGCGAGGCTGTCACTGACCTGACCCTGAGCGACTTTGTGATCGTGAATGGGGTCGCCACTGGTTTGAGTGGGAGCGGGGCGGTGTATTCGGTCACGGTGACTCCGACTGCGGCTGGCGCTGTGACGGTTCGTCTCCCAGCGGGTGCGGTGAAGGATGTCGCAAACAATGCGGGTCTCGCGTCGAATACCTTGGGCGTGACTTTCGTGCCTCCCGATGTGGAGTCGCCTTCAGTCGCCTTGACTGCGAATGTATCCGTTACCGAAGTGCCGACCCTCTCGGTTCAGGCTTCGTTTAGCGAAAACGTGAATGGACTGACGGCTGGTAATTTTATCGTATCAAACGGAAGCGTGATTGCGCTCTCGTCCGCAGGTGCGGTGCATATCGCAACCGTGCAAGCCACTGCGCCTGGCGTGGTGACGGTTCGTTTGCCAGCGGGCGCTGCGGCAGATGGGGCGGGCAATGGCTCACTTGTTTCCAACACACTGTCCGTTCGCTATGAGCCACCCTCAGCGTTTGCTGCCTGGGTGAATTTTCAGCCGGTGGGCGCTGTGATTCCGGCAGGTTATGTCGCGGATACCGGTGCCTTGTGGGGCGCTCGATCGGGCCTTCGCTACGGTTGGTCATCGAACCAATCAGCTTCTGCCCGGGATCGTAATGTTGAGGTGGATCAAAAGATCGACACTCATCTGACCATGGGCACCGCTGCTGTGTGGGAGATGGAAGTGCCCAACGGTGCCTATGACGTCACGGTGTGTGCGGGTGATGCGGCTGAGGCGTCGATCAATACCGTGCGTGCGGAGGGTTTGACTCTCCTCAACGCAGAGCGCTTGGGTTCGGGGAGTTTGAAGGTGGTGACCCAGCGCGTGAATGTGGCGGATGGTCGGTTGACCATTGATAATGGCGGCGCGGCAGCGGGTCTGAGCCGACTGCACTACCTGCATGTCATTGCGGCATCCGCAGGATTGGTGCAACCGGGGCAGCATGGGCTTGCGGCTGATTATTTTGCCGGGACAAATTTTGATCGGCTGCGGTTCAGTCGGCTGGACACGACGATTGATTTCGACTGGGCCACCGAGACTCCAGATGCGCGACTGTCGGCGGATGGCTTCAGCGTGCGCTGGCATGGCTGGCTGCTGCCGAAGTATAGCGAAACTTATACGCTCACCGCCACCAGTGACGATGGCGTGCGGGTGCTGGTGAATGGGGCTGCCGTGATCAACCAATGGAATGCCCATAGCTCTCAGCAAGACAGCGGCAGCGTCAATCTCACAGCGGGTGTTCCGGTGGAGGTGACGGTCGAATATTTTGAAGGCACCGGTAATGCGGAGATCCGTCTCGCTTGGCAAAGTGCCTCGCAGCCGCTGCAAATCATCCCTGCGGATCGTTGGTCAGTGCAGGCCGATGGTTCATCGGCGCTGCCGTATCCCAGCACCTTTGCCCAATGGCAGGCCGGTGGTCGGGTGCAAGGCGCGGGTATCGATCATGATGGAGATGGCTCGGATGACCTGATGGAATACGCCACGGGTGCCAGCCCTAGCTGTGCGATTCAGGTGGGCGAGCAATTGCGGTTGGTGACGACATCGACGGGTCCGGTGGATGCAGTCATTGAAGTGCCGACCAGCATCACCGATGTGCAGTACGCTTTGGAAAAGACAGTGGATCTCGAGGCGTGGTCGCCGATCTCGCTCAGTCCTGTGCGCACGGAGCTTGCGGGTGGTGTGGCATTGCTTGAGTGGCAGGATTTGCAGGCTGTCTCCGGGCAAAATCCTTCGCTGGGTATTGTGCGCCTTAGGGTGACCCACAGCAGTGGTCAAGTGGCCGTGGGCGACCCGTGTGGTTGGCAAACGCGAGTCTTGCAACCAGGCGTCTCGTCCGTTGGTCTCAGCTTCCTCCAGGCACCGATTTACTCGGGCCGGATTGCGTCGGTCAGCGATGGCGCGCTGCTTCTGGACGATGCGGCCGCGCATCATCTGTCCTATGATATGGATGCCCGCTACTACGTCGAAGTTTGCAGTGGTGCCCACCAGGGGCAACGGTTCGATGTGGCGTTCATTGGCGATGGCTTCATCGAGTTGGACTACAATTCTCCGAATTCCACGCTGGCAGCATTACCCGCCAGTGGTCTGAATGGTGAGCGCATCTGCGTACGGCCTCACGCGACCTTATCGCGAATTTTTGACAAGGATCTGTTCACTGGTTCCAGCAGCGCGGCGACGTCAGATCAGGTGCTGTTTTATGCCAATGGGGGATACGCTGGCTACTTCCTGTTGAAGTGGGGCGCAGCAGTGCAAAAGCCCAATCAATGGACTACAGTCGGTAGTGGTTCTGTCACGGTGCAGGATGCTCGCGTGATCGCGCCGGGAAGCGGGCTGATGGTAAAGATCGTGAATACCGCGAAGACATTGGTGACTTCTGGCTATGTCCGAATGAACGATTTCAAAGTCGGCTTGCAGGCTGGAAACAACCTGATCGCGCTGCCGTGGCCGCTGACAGCGAGCCCGGCCAAGGCTCGCTTGACTCTGGCAGATGGCTTCACGGGTTCGAGCAGCCAGGCGTCATCGGATCGCATCCAGCGGTGGAATGGCTCAGGATTTGATGGCTACTGGCTGGTGAATGCGGGGTCTTATCAATCGTGGGTGACGAGTGCGTCCGGTTCGCTCCAGAACCTCGATAACGCAGATCTCTTGCCGGTGGGCGAAGCCGTTTTCCTTCGGACCCAGCCCTCCAGTCCGGTGGTGTGGGCGATGCCGAAGCCTTGATGCGCTGAATTGCTTTCCGGAAGAAATCCGCGTTTTCATCTGGCAGTGATGCCTGCTCGGCATCACAGTCGGTGGAACTATGGAACTCCGCCACTTGCGATATTTTCAGGCTGTTGCTGAAGAACTGAGCTTTTCCCGCGCTGCGCGTCGGCTCAGCATCGCCCAGCCCGCGCTCAGTCGGGCGGTGCAGGAGCTTGAGCAGGACTTGGGTCTGCAACTCATTGATCGCAATCGCCGCGTGGTGCGATTGACGGCTGCGGGGGCGGTGATGCTGCAAGAGGTGGCGTCCATTTTTGAGCATGTGGAGGCATCGATGCGCCGCGTGCGAAGGACCGCTGCGGGTGAAGAGGGGGAGTTGCGCCTGGGCTACATCGGGCCGCCTACCCAAGGTTTTTTGGGCAGATTGCTGGGAGAGTTTCGCGCACGCTATCCGCTGGTTTCGGTGCGGCTTGAGGAGCGTACTCCTGAGCGTGTCTGGGAGATGGTGGCAGCGGGTCGGCTATCGATGGGGCTGACGCGACCCGTGCCAGGGCAGGGGGGCAATGCCTTGAATACCCTGTTGCTGCGCGACGAACCTTTGTGCGCAGCAGTGCCTGCCGGGCATCCCTGGGAAAAGCGCAAGTGGGTGGACTGGAAGGCGCTATCGGGCGAGCCAATGATCGTGCTGGCGCGGCGCGAAGGTGTGGGATCTCACGACGAGATCCTTGCTGCCTGCCGTGAGGCAGGAGTCGTGCCGAAGTTGGTGCACACGCCCAGCCTGATCGGCACCGTGCTCAGTTATGTGGAGGCTGGCGCAGGGGTGGGCGTGGTGCCGGATAGCATCCGCCCCATGATCCCCGGCGCGGTCACTCTGGTCCCCCTGCGCCCTGCCCGTACCGTACCGCTTATGCTTGTCTGGCAGCCCGAGGCAGACACCCCTGCGGCCATCGCCTTCCGCCGCCTGATCCAGGAGTGGATCAAAAGCGGTGCATTGTTCGGCGTGCCGTAGGTCCAGGAACTGGAGGCTGAAAGCCCCAGTCCATCAACAGGCGAGGACGCCTATACTCTAGCCAATTCGCCAAATCATCAGTTAGGAAGTTTGGCTTCGCATTTGGGAATGACGGCGGCAGCCCGTTCTCCGAAGTAATGCGAAGGATGAAGACGTGCGCCACTCCGGAAGTGTGGCTGGGTAGATTAGGTGCTTGTGTTGAGCGGTCGGTTCTGATTTCATTCCCCGACCTAATAGGCGCGGCTTCGGCGCGTTGAAAAACTAACCATCCTTTATGCGTCTCCGTGCCTTTTTTGTCTTTTTGGGGTTCTGTCTGTGCTGCGTTCTGGCCTTTTTTGTTCAGATGATTCGTGATGAGAGGTCACCCATGCGCATGGCGCCGTCTTCCGAAAAGTGCGAGAGTCCGATGTGTCGTAGCGGTGCGTCGCTGCCCATGGCTCCCGCTCCGACTAATCTGGTGCCAGAGGTGGCGGGCTCGGCGGTCCCTGCGGATGGTGAAGTGATTGCGCGTTTCCGTGACTGGACGGCGGCGTTCTTGGCGGCGGATGCGGCGGAAAAGGCTGCATTGGAGTCGCAGGGGCGTGAATTGGCTGCGGCGCGGCGGCCTGTGTTTAAACAATGGATCAAGGAGGATCCGCGTGCGGCGCTGGCCAATGCGGTGCCGATGGTGGTGCGGCAGCAGTTGCCCTTGAGTGTGCTGTCGCTGCTGGAGGAACGAGTCAATGGTCGCGCGGCCCTGCGTGTTTACCAGGGCTTGCCTGCGGAGGGTGAACCGTTGCCGACAAAGGCGATCACCCAGCGAGTGGCGGAGTTTTCTTCTGGTAAAACTTATGATGCGCATGTGTATGGCCGCCGCGAAGAGACAGTGACGTGGTTGCCCAATGCCTCGCTAAACGGGGTGGCGATCGATACGGACTTTGCGGTCAGTGAGGACCCAATCCGGGTGCTGGAGATCGGAGAAATCCCGGATGCTTCGAAGGTGACAAAGACCCTCTGCCCGGTGTCCGGCAATGAAACGGCGGGGGCAGCACTGGAGGAAGGCGAAGCGGTCGATGAAGAGACGCCTGCCGTCGAGGCCTATGGTGAGATCACCTATCTCTGCAATGGCGATCACGCGACGATCTATCGTGAGATTGTCCTGCAGGCTGAGGGTGGCACTGGCGGGCCGACGCAGTTTACGGGGATTCTACCCGCAGCGCCGACGCCTTCTCTGGGGGTGGTCAAGGTGCTGTACATGCCGGTGACCTACGCTGATCAAAACGGTGTGCCTGCCACGGAATCGAAGTGCTACGAGGTGATGCGCGATGTCGGGGACTTTTATTCCAAGGCGTCGTTTGGGCGTTTGACTTTGTTGACGACGGTGACACCGCCCATCAAGTTGCCCCACAACGAGGCCTGGTACATTCAGCGCGATACCTCCAATGGGGGCGATATCGATGGCGAGGGGATGAGCCACAGTCACGCGCGCAATGAGGCTCGGCGGCTGGGTTTTGACTCCAACGATTACGACTGCGTGGTCATGCGCCACAAGGGTGGGCCTGGCAGCTACGGTGGGCTGGGCGGTGGCAGTAGCGTGTGGGTGCGGAGTGATAGTGTCGGCATCGTGGCGCACGAAGTGGGGCATTGCTTTGGGCTTGCCCACGCGAACTACTGGGACACGGCCGGCACGAGCAGCATCGGCGCAGGGACGAATGCGGAGTATGGTGACACGTACGACAACATGGGCAACGGCCCGACGCCTGCGGGGCAATACAATGCGCAGGCAAAGAGCCAGATCAAATGGCTGCCGCCCGAGTATCGCGAGGAAGTAACGCAGAGCGGTCTCTACCGCATCTATGCCTTTGATCAGGCGCGACTGAATCCGGCGCGTCGCTATGCAATGACCCTCGTGAAGGACGCGCAACGCACGTATTGGGGCGAGGTCAGATCGCTCTTCACCTCTAACAATTGGGCCAGCAACGGCATGATCCTGGGGTGGCGGTTCCCAAGTGGTAGCGGCAGCAATGTGCAACTGATCGATACCACGCCGGGATCGCCCTTTGGTAAGGAAGATGCGCCGATCTCTCTAGGCAGCACTTTCTCCGACACGGAGGCTGGGATCCACCTGACGACGGTGGCGGCGAGCAAAGATCCCTGGTATGTGGATGTGCAGGTGAATATGGGAGACTTCGCTGGGAATCACGCGCCCACCTTGGCGTTAGATGCCTCAGCAGAGGTTGTGCCGCAGAATGCGACGGTGACTTTTACGGCGACTGCGAATGATGAGGACGGTGATACGCTGGCCTATTCCTGGCAGCATTTTGGCGACTCTGCCTACAAGGTTGTGGATGGAAATGCGCCCGTCATGACGCGGAAATTCACGGCCAACGGCAGCTACGTGGTGACCTGTACCGTGTCCGACATGAAGGGTGGCAGCGCGACGCGCTCGAAGTTGATCATCGTTGGTAACGGCAACAGTCGTTTCGTCATCAGTGGGCGCATCACGGAGCAGGGCATCGGTCTGGCGGACGTCATCGTGACTGCGAACGGCGCGAACGGCGTCGTGACGGACAGCGATGGCTACTACACCATCCCAAACCTAGCGGCGAACACTTATACGATGACGCCGCTGCGCTATGGTTACAGCTTTGGGGAGATTTTTAACAACAGCGTCACCGTGGGGCCGAGTTTCAGTGGGGCGGACTTTGTGGCGGATGAGGCGCCACGGGTTAACATCGTGGCGAGTGCTCCGAATGCGGCGGAGTCAAGCACGAATGGCCAGTTCACGATTACGCGAACCGGCGATCTGAGTCAGGCGCTCGTGGTCAATGTGAATGCGGCGCAGGGCACGGGTACGCTCAACAGCGATTATGCGCTTTCGCCCGCCTACACCACTGGCACGCAGGGCTTCCAGCTTTTGACGATTCCGGCGGATGTGGCCTCGCTCGATGTGGTGGTCACGCCTATGCAGGACACCGCCGCAGAAGGGCCGGAAACGGTCGTGCTACAGCTCGGGCCGGCGAGTGGCTACGTGGTGGGCACGCCATCCAATGCCACGGTCACGATTGCCGATGACGACACCGTGCTGCCAAAAGTAGGAGTGCGTGCGTTGGTCGCCTCCACCACAGAGGGCGCGCTGGAGGGGTTGGTATTCTCGTTCAGCCGGACAGGGGTGACGAGCTCACCATTGACGCTGAACTACACCATCGGCGGCACAGCTGGGAATGGAGTGGATTATGCAACGCTCAGTGGTGCTGCCACGATTCCTGCGGGTCAGGAAAACGTGAGCATCGAGGTTGTCTCGGCCAATGACTCGATCTCCGAATCGGTTGAGACTGTGAAGCTGACGCTAGCAGCGCATGCCGCCTGGATCGTTGATTCCACGGCTTCGACAGTGACGGGCAACGTGGTTGACGATGATGTGCAGGTGGTGACGGTGACTGCCAGTGATCCCGATGCTACTGAGATTGATCTTTCCGCGCCCGGTGCTCATGCTGATACGGGTACGTTTGTGATTACTCGTGAAGGGGATCTGAGTTCGCCACTGAAAGTTTTTTATGCCATTGCCGGGACGCCCTCCGCTGGCGTGCCTGCACTGCATGGGGTGGATTTTGAACCGTTGCCTGGCGTGCTGGAAATTCCTGCGGGTGTGGCGAGCGGTAGCGTGACCATCGTGCCGCGTTTTGATGGTCTGGGCGAGGGTTCTGAGATCGTGGTTTTGCAGCTTGGTTCCGGCTCCACGCAGTATCGTTTGGGCGATCAAACGAATGCGACGGTGACCATCGCCGATAATGCGTCGGATCTGCCTTACGTGGAGGTGATCCCGTTGCGGAGCTGTATCGAGGGCACGACGAATGGCATCCTGCGTCTTAGCGCGCGGGGTGGGGGCACCGGGACTTTGACGGTGAACTACACCATCGGTGGTACGGCGACGGCGGGCAGCGATTACAACATCACCGGGCTTAACAATGCGACGCTGCAGGGATCCACCACGATCACGCTGAACAATGGGGCCACGGTGACAAAGGACCTGACGGTGACTGTGACGAATGATGCGCTGGCGGAGGATTTGGAGACGATCGAAATGACCTTATTGCCCGGCGTCGGGTATCAAACTTACACGCCGACCAGTAGCGCCAGCATGTGGCTGCGGGATGATGATCAACCGACGGTGTTTGTCGATACGCAGGTGGGAACTTCCGGCACGGCGGACACCATCGTCGAAGGTTCAGCCACGGCGACGCGCTTTTACTTGAGCCGTACAGGCTCCACGGCGGCGGCGCTCACAGTGAACTACACGTTGGCTGGCACGGCCACGAGCGGTGCGGATTTTACCGGGCCGACTGGCAGCGTTATCATCCCTGCAGGTCAGTTGGGAGTGCTGCTGCCGCTGACCATCACGGATGACTCGGATGTTGAGGGGACAGAGACGGTGGTGCTGACGCTCGCCGCAGGCGGCTACGCCAAGGGGCCAGCCGCGACGCTCTACATCAGTGACAATGAAACAGTCCCGCAAAAGGTTGCCTTCAATTCGGTGGCGTCTGCGGGGGCAGAGAGCGCTACGGTGGTGAATATTCCGGTGTCGCTGACCACTCCTGCCGCAGTGCCCACGACTGTCGAGTTCGCGCTCGATTCCGGCACGCGGACGACCAGCACGGCGAATGGGACGCTAGCCCTGCCTTACTGGGTGCGTGTGACACGCAGCGGGACGTCCTTTGATTTTTATGCCTCCAGCGATGGAGTGGCCTGGGAGAAGAAGCGAAGCACCACGCTATCGAATTCCATTTCCACCAGCAGTTACCTCGCTGGGATCGCGGTTGGAAATAGTGCCTCGGGCACGGGGACGACGGCGACAGTGGACAATGTTACTATCACCGATCTCGCGGGAGGGGGCGCGGCAGGGGCGCTTGTTTCCGCCAATATCGGTACACCGAATCCCGCAGGGAGTGATTCGGAGTCTGGCGGTGTTTACACTGTCATTGGGGGTGGTGCGGGCATCTCTACCAACAGCACCACAGACAACTTCCGGTACCTCTATTTTCCGATCACAAACTCCACCACCTGCACGCTCACCGCGCGCATTGTCGGGATGACGGGTGGTGCCAATACGGCGAGAGCAGGGGTGATGATCCGGGATACGACTGCCAACAACTCGCGTCACTCTTCCATGATGGCGGAGACCTCTGGGACGTGGCGTTACATCTACCGCACCAGCACGAACGGCAACGCGGCCACGAGTAGTGGCAGTGTCATCATGAAGCCTTACTGGGTGCGCCTGCAACGCATCTCGGGCACGATTCGTGCCTTTCGCTCAAGCGATGGGAATACCTGGGTGCAGAATGGTGCCGATCAACCGATGGCACTGGCTTCGAGTGTGTTGGCCGGTCTGGCTGTTTCGTCGCGTGCGAACAACTCGCTGGCTCTGGGCACCTTCGACAACGTCACCATCGATCCGCCGTTGCCTGCTGGAATAGCGATGGAAGGCCGCACCGTCGGCTTTGCCACCGATCAGGGTACGGGGAGTTTTGACTCCGGGTCTGGCACGTGGAGCGTCGAAGGTGGGGGGCTCGGGATCAATGTCAGCAACCAGGACCGATGCCACTTTGTCGCCGCACCAGTGACGGGCGACTTTACCCTGACGGCGCGGGTTTCGGGCCTCAGCGGTGGTGCTGCTGCGGCGCAAGCTGGCGTCATGATTCGCGAGACCAGCAGCTACCGCTCTCGCATGGCTTTCATCGGCTTGATCGCGAATGCTAGCACCAGCTTTTTCTGGCGAAATACAGCCGTCACTAACAGTTACGGCTCCGGGGTGGATCATGATTTGTCCAATGGCATCCTGACTTTCGGTATTGGTGAGCAGACGAAGAACATCACCTTCAACGTCGTGGATGATGAGGTGACGGAACCGAATGAAACCGTGACGCTGACCTTGAAAAACCCGAACGCTGCGGCATTGGGCACGATCACCCAGCACACCTATGTGATCGAGGACGACGACGCGGGTCCGGCGAGTAGCTACGTGGGATTCGCCGCGACGACTTCTGCGGTTTCTGAAAGCGCTGGCGGTGCGCTGCTGCAAGTCAGTCTGGATGCGGCTGCTGAAACAGTGACTTCGGTGGATTATGCTGTGACGGGCGGAACCGCTGGCGGTGCGGATTTCACGCTCGCCTCGGGAACCATCACCTTTAATGTTGGGGACACGGTGAATGAGATCCCGCTGACAATTGCGGATGATTGGGATGTCGAAGCTGATGAAACGGTAGTCGTGACGCTATCGAGTCCAGTGGGCGCTGCCCTTGGCAGTATCGCTGAGCACACCTTCACCATTCTGGATGACGACAAGCCCATCGTAACGGTGGATGCCACGGATCCCGCAGCGAATGAGGCGGGTGACACCGGCACCATGACTTTTTCCCGCACGGGCTCAACGACGGCACCCATGACGGTGAACTTCACAGTCTCCGGTTCGGCTGCTTCGGGCAGCGACTACGCGAGCATCGGCACCAGCGTCGTCATCCCTGCTGGGAGTACTTTCGCCACGATCACCATCGTGCCCGTGCAAAACACGGCGAACGAGGCTGCGGAAACAGTTATCGTCACGCTTGCCTCTGATGTGGCCTACGCGATCGGTGTCTCTGCCAATGCCACCGTCACCATCACAGACGACGACCGCAGCACGGTGACGATTGTAGCCAGTGATCCAGAGGCTTCAGAAAGTGCTGGGAATCCAGGGCAGTTCACCGTGACGCGCACCGCGCCCACCACTGGAAGTCTGACGGTCAATCTCATTCGCACAGGAACGGCGACGAACACGACTGATTACACCGGCGTGGGGACCTCTGTGAGCATCGCTGCAGGACAGACTAGTGCAGTGATCAATGTGAACCCAGTCGATGACAGCGTGACTGAGGGGCCGGAACTCGTGACCTTGGGGCTCAACTCGGGTTCGTATGACATCGGCGGGGATGGATTTGCCAATGTGACCATCGAAGACAACGACAGTCCGCCGGCGATCTTCATCGAGAGCCCAACCGCTCAAGGACCGCTGATTGCCAGTAGCAATGGGGTCATTGTCCGCGCCGTGGTCACGGATGACGGGGCGCCGCAGCCTTTCACGGTGCAATGGACACAGGCGGACGGGCCAGGGACGGCGACCTTTGAAAGTCCGACCACGGCGACCTCTGCGGTGACGTTTTCTGCTCCAGGCACCTATACGCTGCGCATCACTGCCACTGACACGCAGTTTACCGTCAGTGATCAGGTGATCGTGGTGGTAGGTTCGGAGCTCGTGGCCGCAGACTGGATCACGCAGGACATGACGCCGATATCCGCGCGGCGCGGTCAGGGCCTGGAGTTTGGCGGGTTGTTCACTGTGACGGGCACAGGTGTTGGTTATACCGGCACGAATGATGGCGCGCACATCATGGTGCGGCAGGTGGCTGGGGACGCTAGTATCGTTGCACGTTTGACGGATTTGCCGGTCAGCACGGCACTCAGCGGTCTTACGATGCGTGATTCTCTGGCGCGCAGCGCCCGACGCGCGGTGCTGGGATTTGTGCCGAACAGCGGATTGCAACTTCGGGCGCGCACCACAGGATCGACCACCGATACGCTGGTGGCGTCCGCCGCAGGACTGAGTTTGCCGCTTTGGCTGAAGTTGGAACGCAACGCCTCCACCGAAGCGGTCACCGCCTCCTACGCCGCTGACAATGCGGGCGCACCTGGCGCGTGGACACAGCTCGGAGTACCGACCACGATCACGATGGGCAGCGATGCGCAAGTGGGGCTGACGACGACGAACAATAGCACCAGCGGTCTGGCGACGGCTCTTTTTGACAATTTGACGCTCACCCCCGCGCCATCTGGCCCAGCGCTAGTCAGCGAAGATGCGGGTGCGGTGCCAAACCAGGCCGGAAGTGGGAGCGAGAGCGGTGGCACCTACACCATCGCTGGCAGCACGACCGGCTACTATCATGGACGACAGTATTATGGTGACATGGTCGTGACGGCACGAATGCCCAGCTTCACCTCCGGCGCAGGTAGTGCCAGAGGAGGCATCCGCATCGCCGAGAGCATGGAGGCTGGCGCGTATGCGCACGTGGGACGCATCCCCACCGGTTCGTATAGCGGCTACATCTGGACCTCGATTGCAGGGGGAGCTGGTGGTGGCGTGCCCAGCGGGATCGCCGCAGGGAACTGGATCCGGGTGGTGCGCAAAGGGAATAGCATCACCGGATTCCGCGCTGTCGATGCCTCTGGCAGCCCTGGCGCTTGGACGCAGATTGGACAGTCGCAGACCGTGATCATGAACACGCCCGTGTTTGTCGGTTTCTGGGTGGATAATGCCAGTGGTGTGGGCCTAAACACCTGCACTTTTACCAATTTGAGCGTTCAACCTCTCAACAAGGCACCTATCGTGGGTATCGCCAGCACTGCGAGTTGGCCCATCAGTCCCATGGCTCTCAATGGCAGTGTCGCTGATGACAACTTCCCCACACCTGTCGTTCTGAC
Organism: Verrucomicrobiaceae bacterium; assembly: GCA_024232965.1. GTDB lineage: Bacteria > Verrucomicrobiota > Verrucomicrobiia > Verrucomicrobiales > Verrucomicrobiaceae > JACKQF01. Next base: position 137,663 of record JACKQF010000001.1, read on the forward strand.
AAGCCAGTGGACGCAGCGCAGCGGCCCCGCGCCGATCGTGTTTGGGAATCCAGCGCTTGCCGCGACGACTGCGACCCTCAGTCAAGCAGGCGACTACGTGTTGCGCCTGACTGCGGATGACGGCGGTGCTCAGAGCTTCAAAGATCTCGCCTTCACCGGCTACACAACGCCGTACGAAGTCTGGCAGGGCCAAAACTTTGCCTTAACCGGTGGGGTCAATGATCCTGAGGCCGCCTTTTTGCTGGATCCCGACCTGGATGGGCAGGTGAACCTGCTGGAATACGCCTTCGGCATGTCGCCGTCTGCCGCCGACTCCTTGCCAATCGAGTTTGATCAGGCGACTGTGGGTCTTGACCGATTCCTGCGCATGACCGTGCCAAAAAATTCCGCAGCGACAGATGTCACCTTCATTCCCGAAGCGACGAGCGACCTGACCAATCCCGCCAGTTGGAGCAGCGACGGTTTGATCATCGAGACTGATAGCAGCACCCAGCTCATCGTTCGCGATAATGTGCCCATGACCGGCGGTCAGCGCCGATTTATGAGGGTGCGGGTGCTTCGGTGAGCTTAATGCAGCCCAAAGTGGGACATCAAAATCAGGCGGAGAACACCGTTGAGACTGCATGGATGCCTAGGACAGCTGCAAAGACGACGATGAATCCCGACCGGACGACCATCAGATCTCCGTGGGACGGATTGAATGGGTGCCGGGCGACGACAAAACCCGCCATCAAGCAATAGACAACAACGCTGACAATCACCAACCGGGACAATTGTCCTCCATCGAAGGTGAGGCTGGCGAAACCCAAAAAGAAGACCTGCATCACCGCCGAGATGACGAAGCACTTCTGGTATTCTTTGGCGATGCGAGTTCGGAGGGACATGACGGATGCTGGACGCCGAACGTCCGCAGTTCATCAAGAACGGACAGAGAAGTCAAGAGGCTGGTTGGTGGCAGACGAAATGACATCTGTGTGTCTCTGGGGCCAGTTTGTGCGCTCTTGCAAATCGATGGGAATCTGCCCTCCAACTTGGGCAGTAGCATCAGCGCACTCCGCACAAAAGCCTTCCAGTGGGTGGCTGAATTCGGTGAAAGATTTGCTGGAACCTGGAAAATGCAGGATTTACAAGAGCCTAACTTCGGCATACTATTTGCTAATCCGCTCTGGTGCATCACCCTTTGGTGCTCCGCACTCCCGGTTTTTTGCGGAAATTTTTTGTCCCAATCTCTCTCTTAGTGCATGGAAGAACTCATCTCTAAAGGTAGTCCACTCGTTTGGTTGCTGCTTGGCTGTTTGTGCTTTGCGGTAGCGATCTTTTTCGAACGGTTGGCCTATTTTCACCGTGCTAGCATGGATGTGGGGGAGTTTCTGAGTGGTCTCGGCGGATTGATCCGGCGGAAGAATTATGCGGATGCCCTCCAGGAGTGCGTCTCTGCTCGGGTGCCTGCGGGTCGCGTGATCCACGCTGTTCTCCTGCGTCATCATGCCCCCCGTGAGCAACTCCGGGAAATTGTTCAGGAGGCAGGCCAAATGGAGGTTCCTCGGCTAGAGCGATATCTGGCCATTCTGAGCGCGATCGCGCACGCAGCCCCTCTGATTGGCTTGCTGGGGACGATGGTGGGTTTGCTGGATAGCTTTACCAATCTTTCCGCCGCAAACGGAATGGCGACTCCGGCGGAAGTAGCGCGCGGCGTGTACCAGAGCCTTGTGACCTCGTCGCTGGGGCTGGTGGTGGCGATTCCTGCCTATTTGTTTTACGCCTTTTTGTCTGCGCGGGCTCGCACGCTGATGCATGAACTGGAGCGCGCAGGGGTCGAGGTCGTGAACTTGATCGAAGATGCCCGCACTCAGGATAACATCGTGGAATTCCGGCCGATGACCGCCATCGCCGGGGAGCCGGTGATCGCCGTGGAAAAATCGGGCCGTGCTCGCGGCCAGAAGGCCTAGTCCTGTCGGGAGAGGCCACATCTAATCTGCTATGAAGCTGGAGAGCCAACTGCCGCGCCAGAGTCCGTGGCTGTACGTGGTACCGCTGCTCAATACGATCTTGCTGTTGCTGGTGTACTTTTTGTTGAGCTCTGGATTCGTGGTCCAGTCTGGGATCACGGTGACGCCGCCGGTGTCTGCATCCCGCCTATCTGGCTATGATCGGGCGCGACTCATCACGGTGGCCCCAGGGCCGACCTCCCAGGTCTATTTGGATGGGAAGCGACTAAGCCTCGATGAATTGCGCGATGCGCTGGAAAAGGAAGGGGAGGGGGAGCGCCGATTGCTGGTCTATGGCGATCAAAAGGCTCCGTATGAGCGGATCATGGAGGTCTCAAACATCGGTCTCTCACTGGGCTATGAAGTGGCGCTTGCCACGACCCCGCAGGCACCTACTGTGGTGCAGCAATGAAGCGTACGCAGGAGCCAGACGGGCTGATCTTTGCCTGGAAGACACGATCACGATCCGTGATGCACTTGGTCTTTTGGGGGCTGACGGCGTTGGGGATTTTGGCGGCTTTTCTCCTGATCTTCAAAGTCATCCCGCCTCGGGGGCGGCAGGTGGTGACCTCGGCACAGCGCCTGATTTACCTTGACCCAGCGGACCCGTCGGCGCGCTATCTCATTAACCGGGCTCGGGACCGCAGCGCGCTGATCATTCCTTCGGATGAATTGGCGGCCAGTAGTGCGGCGGCGGCCCAGTATCCATTGTTTCGTCCGAGTTTCCAGTCCTTCGAAGTCCGGCTGAAGGAGCCGCGTTCAATGTCCACCGATGTGGCCTTGCCAAAGATCTTTTCGCCCGATGATCCGATCCTGCCAGCTCTGCCACCAGCGACTGCGGCGATCGCGGCCCGGGTCGGAACTGTGCGTTTAAAATGGAACTTTTCTGGCAGCCTAGCGGAACGGGCGGTGCGGCGTCCACCGGAGCTCGGAGGGATCACTCTGTTAGAACCGTCGCGGATGCGGGTGCGAGTGGGCGTGGCTGCGAATGGGCGGCCTGTTTTTGTGATGCCAGTGTCTGCTGGCGATGATCCGGCGACGGTGAAGTCGCTGCTGGAGGCTCTGAAGGCGATGCGTTTTGCGCCAGCTGCAGAGGCGATGGAGTGGGACGAGGCATCTTTTACCTGGGAGGTGGAAAAGGGAGGCGCATGATTCAGGTCACTCTTGGGAATTTGATTCAAATCATGATGCTGGGCGGGATCATCCTGGTCATCGGTTGGTGGCTGCTCGCCCTGTGGGGTGACAATCGCGCAGAACGTCGCCGCCGCGCAGGAATGGTGCGTTGTCGCCTCTGTGGATGCCGTTATACGGACACCGAACATGCGGTGGGGCCGGTCAAGGCGGGTGAATCGCCGGTCAGCCGTTGCCCTTCGTGCCGGAATCTGAATGAGACCGGTTTGGGCTCAATGATCTAGGGGCGGCGAAGCGCTCAACACCTCATTTCCACCAACCTAGCCAACTCTTCTTCCGAGTGGGATTTTGTCTTGGAATAACGACCGGTGCGGGGGGGAGCTCTGGAGCATTGGCACCGCTAGATCCAGCGACAGCTGGTTCAGGCACCGGATCGATAGCCTTCGGTGTGACCCGGGCTGGAACTCGCAGCAGGACTTTTTGGGGGGCGACACTTGCTGGACGAATCGTCGGCTTGGGCGGTGTCGGTTGTTCTGGAACAGCGGCAGGGTAGGTATCCGCGGCGATCTCCGGCAGGAGATCTGCGCTGATATCGGCCTCGGTAGTTTCGGCTGAAATCAGGATCTCATCGGGAAGATCGGCACCAGTGCTGATCGGCGGCAGGTAAGGTGTCGCCGGCTCTGGACGCGCTGGGGCAGACTCCATCAGTGCGGTCTCGCGCTCCTCGACTCCCTCCGGAGCGCGACCGTGAAGATTTGACGAAGTCGTGACAGGAACTGCGGGTTCAGGATCCTGCCAAGCTGGCAAGGGCTCAACCGTCAGCACCCACGGAGAGGCCGACTGCGGCGGCGTGTGGGGGACGACGGGTTCGACCGGCGGCAGATCGTAAGTCAGTTCGCTGGCGAGCTCGATGGCGGGTGAGGGGACCTCGATCTCAGGGGAAGAAGAAGGGGCGTCGGTTTCGACGGCAGCGGGAGCCGAAAAGAACGAGGGGCTCCAGCGCTGTACCAGATGGGTGTCAAGTTCTGGGTGTGGTTCGCCTGTTTCGGAGACTGCGGCGGCGGTTTCAGGTTTTTCAATTGCATCGTCTTTGCGCAGACGCTTCTGGGCTGCATTGCGCCAAGCCAAGGCCGCACCCGCGCTGGCCGCCGCCCACCACCAAGGCATACGCCGCATCGCCGTGATGGCCAGCCCACCTACAAACGCCGCACCAAAGATACCCATCGACCGCTTGGGCGGAAAAGGGCAATCAGAGTTGGCGGGGTCTTCCTGAGACATGGGAATAATAGAAACCGAAGCGCATTCTAGGCGTGTCCCCGTGGGTCGGCAACTCCCTTTCCGCTGGGACAACGGGTTCTGTCACGGGCTTGTTCCGTTTGGGCGCGTGTGGTTTTCATGGTGAACGCTGATCGGGCAAGTTATTGATCACGGGTGTCTTCTTCTTGGGCCGGATTGATGTTGAGTTCGACGTAGCTTTCGGTGCGGTTTTAAGATTTGACGTCCAGCTCCCTTTGTCGAAGGGTCGATCCTACCAATCAATTGGCGATTTCCACAGGTGCCGTCCAACCTTCCACTCCAGAAGCCATGAAAGCTAAGCAAAGATCCTTCTACCTACTGGCTGATAGAGTCGATGATCTCTGCGAGATGCACTCTGAGTGCGAGCGAATATTGAAAGAAAAGGAGTTGGTGTGCAGTGATTGCGGACTTCTGCTGACTTGCGGTCCAATAGATGTAGCGCTGTACGAGACGCCCGCCTGCACTCAGGTACTGTCGGGAATAAGTGGGCTTACGGGGATTGGCTTGATTCATGACAAACTATTGATGCAGTTGGGGGATGTGACCAACTATCTCCATTTGGGGGGCGTATTTTGGGACGGACCCAAACGGTTGCCGAATTGGAATACGTTTGTGGGGAAGAAAATGCACATTGTTAGAGGGGTCGATTATGCTCGTTATCGGCACTGCACAGAATGTGGCGGAGTTCATTACTATTCGCGTGACCAGACGTTCTTGTTTCCCGCTCCTACTGTCCCCATCTCGGTATCGAAATGTTCTGATTTGATCGTGGATCAAAACTTCTATGATACCCTTGATCTGGCTGCTCCTGCGTGGCGCACAGTCCGGGTACGACGACTCGAAATCCCGGAGGTGCCACCAGATGGGTACACAGAGCTATCCTCTGAGGTTGCATGCAAAAAGGCTCAGGGTTTTGTAATATCGTCAGGTAAAGCAAAGGTCGTAGGGCGGAACGCTGATGCGGCCACTCGTGGACGTCTCTCGACGAAAATGAGGCAGCAGCCAGAACGAACTCCCTCAGAACAACTGGCATACAACGAGGCTTCGAAGCGAATTGACGCAAGTCGTCGAGCAGGGGCGGCAGGGACTACGCTGGACTTGTCGGGTCTAGGACTGACTGATCTTCCTCCGCAGATCTGGAGCCTTTCAGCGTTGAAAGAGCTTGATCTTGGTGATAATCAGCTCTCCAGCCTACCGCCTGAGATAGGAGAACTCAAGGCTCTATCCCGCCTGTGTATTTTCGGGAATCAGCTATTGGGCCTGCCGCCGGAGATTGGCCAGCTATCCGCTCTGTCGCACTTGGATCTGACAAGCAATCTCCTGATGGAACTGCCGGCTGAGATTGGCCAGCTTTGCGCTTTGTCAGAGCTGTATTTGATGACTAACCAGCTCTGCCGTCTGCCATCACAAATCCGCCACCTCACAGCACTTACGAATCTAATTCTTTCTGGGAACGAACTTCCAGAACTCATTCCAGAAATCGGCTGCCTCACCCGGCTGCAAGAACTTGATCTTGGCGGCAATCAACTCACATCGCTACCAATTGAGATTGGCAATCTCCGCAGCCTGTCTGAGTTCAACGTGAGCGACAATCAGCTCACGGGTCTGCCAACTGAAATCGGTAATCTCCACAACCTGAAGACGCTTGATCTCGGTGGAAATCGCCTGAAAAAGATATTGCCGGAGGTGTGTCGGCTCCGAAGCCTTAGGAGACTTGCCGTGAGGGACAATCTATTGAACAGCCTGCCTCCAGAACTGAATGAACTGTCTGGGCTCAAGGAAATCGTTCTCTATGGCAACAAAATCAAAATCAAGAGCCTGCCGAAAAAAATTCAGTCAGCGGTGTCCATGCAGTTTGATTTAGCAGGTCTGGTCGGCGGGGAATGATAGCTGTTAGGAATTGTGATTGTCTAAGGCTGAGGGGCGTCGGAAGGGTTCTCGGGGCCAGATTGCCACTTGATCAATCCTTGTCTTTTCCAGCATCACGCTCTAGGGTCGCCGCTTCTTTCCCCGACCTCATGAGCTCTGATTCCGCCGCCCCTAAGAACTACAAAGACACCGTTCTCCTCCCGAAGACTGACTTCCCAATGAAGGCAGATCTTGTCACGCGCGAGCCGCAGCGGCTCGCCAAGTGGGAGGCAGGCAGCCTTTATCAGCGCATTCAGGAGCAGTCGGCAGGCAAGCCGAAGTTCGTTCTGCATGATGGTCCTCCCTTTGCCAATGGTGATGTCCATATGGGCACCGCGCTGAACAAGGTGCTAAAGGACATCATTGTGAAATCCAAGACCATGGCCGGCTACCATGCCCCGTACATCCCAGGTTGGGATTGCCATGGCCTGCCGATCGAATTCAAGGTCGTGAAGGAGGCCAAAGACCTCGCCCCGGCGGAGATCCGCACGCGTTCCGAGGCCTATGCCCGCAAGTTCATTGACATCCAGCGGCAGTCCTTCAAACGACTCGGCGTCTTTGGTGATTGGGAGAACCCTTACCTCACACTGGCCCCAACCTATGAGGCGGATATCATGCGCACCTTTGCGAAGTTCTTGGAAAAGGGCCTCGTGTATCGTGCCAAGCGCCCAGTGCTCTGGAGCTACGGTGCCCAGACCGCGCTGGCTGAGGCAGAGGTGGAGTACAAGGAAAAGACCTCGCCCGCCATCTATGTGACCTTTGCGCTCAAGGATCCACCGCCTGGGCTTGAGGACGCCAGCCTCGTTATCTGGACGACCACTCCATGGACGCTCCCTGCGAACCTCGGCATCGCCTTGCATCCTGGCTTTGATTACGTTTGCGGAACGTTCAACCATGCCGCGACGGGTCGCAGCCTGAAGCTCATCATCGCCACCTCACGCCTCGAAGCCTTTCAGGCCAGCACGGGTTTCGTGCTCGATCCGGCTCATGCACCAGAGAAGTTCAAGGGCAGCCTCCTCAATGGCAGCGAGGCGCAGCATCCTTTTCTCCCTCGCACCTCGAAGATCATCGAGGCTCTTTTCGTCACGGACGACACCGGCACCGGCGCTGTCCACATGGCTCCCGGTCATGGCGCGGACGACTACGTCGCAGGCAAGGAGCACGGTCTGGACATCCTTTCCCCTGTCGATGATGCAGGCTGCTTCACTGCGGAATGCGGACTGCCAGAGTTCGTCGGCCAACACGTCTTCAAGAGCAACGAAGGCATCATCGCCATCCTAGAAGAAAAAGGCGCCTTGCTCGGGAACGAAAAATACGTCCACCAATACCCGCATTGCTGGCGCTCCAAGACCCCCATCATCTTCCGCGCGGTGGAGCAGTTCTTCATCCGCATCGCCGCCTTCCGCGATGAGGCACTCAAGGCCATCGATACCGTGAACTGGTTGCCTGCCTGGGGTCGCAATCGCATCTATGGGACGGTGGAAAGCCGCCCAGACTGGTGCATCAGCCGCCAGCGGACCTGGGGGGTTCCGCTGCCGATCTTTTACGGCACCGATGGCGAGGCGATCATGGATCACACCATCTCGCTCAAGGTCGCGGATGCGGTGGAAAAGCATGGCACCAATCTCTGGTTTGAAAAAGACGACCTCTTCTGGAGCGACCTCGTCGGACTCCCCGAAGGCACCAAGCGCTGCAAAGACACACTCGATGTGTGGATCGACTCTGGCTCATCTTCCGTGGCCGTTTTGGACCGTCATCCCGAGCTCTACTGCCCCGCCGATGTCTATATCGAAGGCACCGACCAGCATCGCGGTTGGTTCCAGAGCAGCCTCATGGTCAGCGTCGCTGTTCGCGGAATCGCCCCCTATAAGACGGTCATCACCAATGGCTTCGTCGTTGATACCAGCGGCAAAAAAATCAGCAAGAGCGACCAAGGCAACGACAAGGCTGCCAAGCCGATGACCGCTGACCACTACTACAACAAGTACGGCGGTGACATGGTCCGCCTCTGGGCTGCCAGTGTCGATTATCAAAACGACGTCCCCTTCAGCGAGGAGCTCTTCCAGCAGACTGGCGAGTCCTATCGCCGTATCCGCAATACCTTCCGCGTGTTGCTCGGAAATCTGCACGACGAAGACAAGTCCGCCACAGGGACGCCGGACTACACACTGGTGGACCGCTGGATCCTTGAGCGTCTGCACAATCTCAGTATTGAGTGCGAAGTCGCTTACGAGCGGTACGACTTTAGAAAGGTCATCAGCACCATTACGCAGTTTGTTTCGGGCGATTTGAGTGCCCTCTATATCGACATCACCAAGGACCGCATGTACTGCGATGCTGCCAATAGTTCACGGCGTCGGGCTGCACAGGCAGTTATGCGCGAAGTAACGGAAACGCTTTGCGTTTGGCTCGCCCCTGTGTTGGCTTTTACGGCAGACGAAACATGGGAGTATCTTGGACACAAAGACAGCATTCATTTGCAGCCTTTTAGAAAACCAAATCCAAATCACATTTTCGAAGGCGTTTCATCGGCCGTCGAGGATCTCCTCAAAGCCCGTGCCGTCATCCAGCAGGCTATCGAGGCAGCCCGCCAAGCCAAGCAGATCGGCTCCAATCTGGAAGCCAACGTGAAGCTGACGCTACCAGAGGCTGGCTTTGCACAGGCCATCTTCAGCGACCACCCAGCGCTTCAAGAATTCTTCATTCTCAGCGAACTACAGATCGCACGCGGCCCAGAACTCGCCGCCACGGTCGAAGTCTGCACCAACCCGAAATGCGGCCGTTGTTGGCGACTGCTGCCAGATGTCGGAACCCACGCCGAACACCCGACGCTTTGCGGACGGTGCGCCGAGGCGGTGGGGTGAGATGGGGAAATGTTTTGTGACCCGTAGTCGCTTTAGTCTACTCAAAAAGTCATAAAGATGGCTTGCCATGAGTGAGGAAGATCCCGTCAACCCATACGCTGCTCCTCAGGCTCTGATCGAGGTCGCTCCGAGGTCATCGCCGGAAAACGCGGGACGGAGGCCGATGTCTGTGAGGATTGCGACGGCATTGGTGGTGCTTCAGGTGATCTGTGCGGGTTTTCTGAACTTCCGACAATTCGCGATCTGGGGTGTCCGGGCATTCAGCACGCTGGGGATTGTTAATGTGAGTTACCTCGTTTTGGGACTGTTTGGACTGGGCGCTATCCTCGTGCGACCTCGAAGCCGGGCTGCGTTCTGGCTATTGCTCGTGATCATGGGCTGGCTGGTGTTCAATACGTTTCGGAATTGTTTTTTCCATTGGAAGACCTACGGCACTGGTCCCCCGGTCTATGGAGCATTGGTTGTGGGTTTGCTGTTGGCAGTGCTCTTTTTCCGCATCGGATTTGGTCGACCTAGCCGCCATTACTTCAGCTTTGGGGGCAGCCCAGTTAACGTCGAGAATCTGGAGTAAGCACAGCGGCCTCAATTGCCTGGCCACTGATTTGTATGGGGCAATCCGATGAATGTGAGGGATTCGCCACTTGTATTCGTGGGCGAATGGTCCTCTTGTAGATTTCAACTATGAAACCTACAAATCTACTTCTTATCGCTCTGATCGCTGCTGGTCTGAGCTCATGTGACAAAACCCCAGAGACAACGAAGGCTGCTGAGGATACGAAAAAGGCCGCAGAAGCCGTTAAAGAGGCTGCTGCCTCTGGAATGAAAGCGGCTGAAGAAGCTGCCAAGGACGGTGTCGATGCTGCGGCAAAGGGCTTGGATAAAGCCACTGACGCAGTCGAGAAGAAGGCCGCCGAATTGAAAGAGGCTGCTGAAAAAGAAGCTGCTGTCCTCCGCGAGGCGGCGACAAAGAAGGCGGCTGAAGCGGCCAAGGCAATCGAAGAGGCTGCTAAGAATGCAAGTGAGGCTCTGACGCCAGCACCAGCACCGGCTCCAACTCCGGCTCCCGCTGCTGAGCCTGCAAAATAAGTCGTTTGTCCCGTTTATTGGGAACTTTGGGAAACCTCCGGGCGTGATGGCGCGGAGGTTTTTTTTTTGTGGGGTGCGACGGTGGAGAGGCGCGGAGAAGATCGCCGACCAAAAACCCCGTAGCAGACGATCTATGACCGCCGCAAACTTTAGGGGATAACGGTGCTGTGCCAACGACGGGATACTCAGCCTGCTTCGCTGACTTTTTGTTCAGCGAGACGGGCGGCGCGTTCGGCGAGTTCGATATGGAACTGCTCAGGCGTTGGGGCCTCACCGAGTTTGCGGGTGCGGGCGAACCAGTCGGCGAAGATTTCGCCTTCGGTGCGCTCTGCCTTGTAGGCGACGAGGAATTCGCGAACTTTGGCGGGGATGTCATCGCCCAGGACGGACTTGTATTCGAGGCCTGCGAGGCGGTTGCCGCGAATGCTACCGCCGACGAACATGGCGTACTTGTTTGGAGCGCGACCGACGAAGCCGAAGTCGGCGTTGTAGGGACGTCCGCAACCGTTAGGGCAGCCCGTCATGCGAATGAGGATGCCTTCGTTTTGAAGGCCAAGCTCTGTGAGAATCGCGTCGATCTTGTCCATGATTCCTGGCAGGGCGCGCTCTGATTCGCTGAGGGACAGACCGCAGGTTGGCAGGGCCACGCAGGCGTGGGCGACCTTGCGGGCACGGGTCAGGCTGTGGTCATTGCCGACACCGTGTTTGGCAAGGATGGCATCTACTTGATTTTTTTGCTCTGGAGCCACATCCGCGATCACCATGTTGGTGTTCGGCGTGACGATGTAGGGCAGGTCGAGCTCGCGTGCCAGTTCTGCAAAGGCACTGCGGTAATGCGGCTGACCTTCTGGGTCGGCGATGCGGCCCATGCTGACATAGACGCAGCGGTAGAGTTTGCCATCGCCCTGCTCGTGCCAGCCGAGGGCGTCTTCGACGCTGTCGAATTGCAGCTCTTTGGCGGGGAAGGTCTCGATGCCAGGGAGGCGACGTTGGACTTCGGCGCGGAAGGCGTCGATGCCCATGGTCTGCACAGTGTACTTCATGCGGGCGTTTTTGCGCTCGACTCGGTTACCGTGATCGCGCTGCGTGGTCACGATGGCCTCAGTGGCATCTACGACGTGGGCGCGCTTGATGTAGAAAAGCGGTTGGGCAAGGAAGGGGCGGGTGCTGAGCTGACCGTGGCTCATGCCAAAGCCGCCACCGACGGTGATGGTGTAGCCTTCGACAGCGCCATCGACGAGGTGGGGCACGAAGCCGACGTCTTGGCTGTAGAGATCAACATCGTTGCAGGGCTGGATGGCCACTGCCATTTTGAATTTGCGGGGAAGATAGACCTTGCCGTAGATCGGATCGTCGCTGTCGGTGGCGGCGGTCACGGCGCGCACTTCTGGAGCGACCTCAGGGGCGGCGGCCCAATTAGGTTCGAGCTTTTCACCATCGAGCCAGATATCGGCATAGGCCTGGCTGCGCCAGAGGAAGCGTTGGCTGATTTCTTCGGTCAGCGTTTGGGCATCGGCGTGTGCGACGCTTTTGATGGGTGCTGCAGGACCCATGGTGTTGCGCACGACATCGCCGCAGGCACCCATGGTGGAAAGGCCACTGTGGCAGACGTTGTGAATAACTTCCTTGAGGCCGCCCTTGAGCACGCCGTGAAGCTGGATGCCCTGACGGTTGGTCAGGCGCATGGTGCCGACTGCTTTGGTGCAGAGATCATCGTGGATGAGCCACTGCTTGGCGGTGATGCGGCCGCCGGGCATTTTGCTGCGGATCATGAAGCTCCAGGCCTTCTCTTTGCCCTCTTTCGTCAGCTTTGAGCGCAAATCACGGTCATCCTGCTGATAGCTGCCGTGGAATTTGAGGAGGATGTTGGAGTCATCCGGAACGTGGCTCAGGCTGCTGTCAGCAAATTGTTCAGCGATTTGGCCGCGGAGGCCGTTGGAGGCGAGTTTGATGTCTTCTACAGAGGCTTTGGACATGAGAAAAAGGGCGCGATTGGGGTTGCTTGTGGGGTTCGAACGGCCTGAAAATGCCACGAAACCGGACCTGTGCAATTAAATAGTGTATTCCAGATAGAGTTTATCGACAAATCAGTCTTCCTTCTGCTTTTCGATCACTGCCCAGGCGTTGTGATTGTGGATGGACTCGTAGTTTTCTGCCTCCACGCGATACCAAGTGATTTTGGGGTGGGCGTTGGCTTTGACGGCGATGTTGCGGACGAGGTCTTCGACAAAGACGGGGTTGTCATAGGCGGCCTCGGTGACGAGCTTTTCGTCGGGGCGCTTGAGAACACTGTAGAGCTGGCTGCTAGCACTGGTTTCCGCGAGTTCGATGAGATCCTCGATCCACACGGGGTCGGTGAAGCGGACGGAGAAGGTGACGAGGCCGCGCTGATTGTGGGCACCGCGTGCGCTGATGGCCTTGGAGCAGGGGCAGAGGGTGGTGACGGGCACCTCGACGGTGACGACAAAGTCCGTCTTGTCAGCATCTGCATTTACCTCAAAGACTACGCCGTAGTCGAGCAGGCCTTTGGCACCTGTGGCAGGGGCGGCTTTGGATCGGAAGTAGGGGAAGCGGAATTCGACGTGTGCCTTTTCTGCGTGCAGGCGGGAAAGGAGTTCCTTGGGCATTGCAGCCATGGAGGCGACGGTCAACTCTGTGCCGTGAGCATGGAGGACCTCCACAAAGCGGCTCATGTGGGTGCCTTTGTATTGGTGGGGTAGATCGACGGCGAGTGCGACCGTGGCGACGGTGTGTTGCTCGGCCTGATCGCGATCGCGGATGCGGAGAGGGAAGCGCAAGTTGCGGACGCCGACTCGATCAATCGGGATGCGACGGTGGTCGTGCTCGTTTTGCGTGTCTGTGAGGGAAGCCATCGGAAAAGGGGTGAAAAAAATCCCACTGTCACCAAGAGGCAACAGTGGGAAAGGAGTGTTCAAAGAGCCACTGAGGCAGCTTAGATCAAGGCATCAGGTTGACGGCGCGCGCACGCTTCACCTCGCGGGTGATTTTGCGGTGCAGCCATGCTGGCACGCCAGTGATGCGGCGAGGAATCAGCTTGCCAGTTTCGGAGGTGAAACGGGCGAGGATCTCTGGATTGAGATAGGTCAGCTTTTCAAGCGGCACGTCCAGACGACGGCGTGGGAGCCGGCGGTTGTTGCGGCGAAAAGAGATGAGGCGTTCTTTGGTCTTCGGTTGCATGAGTGTCGTTGTAGGAAAGGCTGACCCCGGATTAGCGAATCTCGCGGTGGAGGGTGCGCTTCTTCATGAAGTGGTTGAACTTCACTTTCTCCAAGCGGCCCGGAGTACGGACGCTCTTCTTGTTGCGGGTGGTCACGTAACGGGACGTGGGGAGCCCGGCGGCCTTGGCCTCCGTGCATTCAAGGATGATGATATCTCGCGGCATAAATTCTCAGGGGGGTCGGGATGCTATCCTACTCTTGTTTGAAGTCAAGCGATTCGCCTTCCTCTTCGTCAGAAGAGTCGTCGCCCTCCTCGGAGGCGTCATCTAGTCCGAAGAGTGACCGCTGTGGGCGGGCTCCCCAGCGACCACCGAACTGGTCACGCTCGATGCGGCTTTGGCTTTCCACAGTGTAACGGGTAAAGGGCAGGGCTTCGAGGCGCTCCTCGGGGATGCGCTTGCCGGACATTTCGCAAATGCCAAAGGTGCCGTTCTCGATGCGCTTCAGGGCCTCATTGATTTCGTAGAGGGCGTCTTGCTCCTTGCCGAGAAGGCTGAGGGCGAAGTCGCGGTCGTAGGCATCGCTGCCTGCATCTGCCTGGTGCATTCCGAAGGCGGAGGAAGATCCGCCATCGCTGTTGAGGCTCTCGCTAGCGACACCGTCGATGGTGTTCAGTAGGGAGTCACGCAACTCGATGAGGTTTTGCTTCTGCTTCTTGAGGAAGGGGGTCATTTTCACCGGGCCTTTGGAAGGCTCGATGGTGACGTCCGACTCCTCTTCGATCACGCGGCGTGGCATTTTGGCCAGGGGGCCACCGGAAATCACCGGGGGTGTCTTGGCGCTGGATTTCTTGGAATCTGACTTTTTGGCCTTGGGGGCTGGAGCCGGGGCGGCTGCCTTTGCGGGCGCAGCGGCCTTTGGAGCTGGTGCTTCGGCTTTTACAGGGGCTGCCTTTTTCGCAGGTGCCTTCTTGGCTTCAGGCTTCGCTGCTTTCGCAGCGGGTTTTGCTGCCTTTGGAGCAGGTTTGGCTGCCTTTGCAGGAGCTTTCGTGGGAGCGGGTTTGCTAGCTTTGGCGGGTGTTTTGACCGGAGATTTTTTCACTGGGGCTTTTGGGGCGGGTGCCTTAGCCTTCGGCTGCTTCTTTTTGGCAGGAGCCGTTTTTGCGGGTGCGATCTTCTTTTTCGCCGGGGCCGCTTTAGCGGGGGCGGTTTTCTTTTTCGCAGGGGCCGCCTTCACGGGTGCTGGCTTCTTTTTCGGGGCCGGGGCTTTGGCGGATTTTTTGGAAACGGGTTTGGCCTTTGGTTTCACCGCAGCCTTTGCGGGCTTGGTCTGCTTTTTCGCTGGGGCTGGCTTTGTAGCCGCTTTAGGAGCGGGTTTCTTTGCCACGGTCTTCTTCTTTGGGGAAGGCTTGGTTTTAGCAGGCATGTCGTGTCAGGCTGTTGAGGTTGAAACGGAGGGCTCTCTTCTGAAGTCGAGATGCATAAAACCACGACCCCAAAAGAGGGCGGGGATTTTTGCCGCGTTTATGACAATGCGCAACAACATTTCTCGGGCCCTGCTAGGTGGCGGCTGTGAGAGGTCGATGCGGGCTTGCCAGGAGTGGCTTGGACGGCTAGCCTAAGCGGATGAAACCTGGTGGAACTGAAGGTGGGCAGGCCGCATTTTTGGCCGGAATCGGGCTCTTGTTGGCCGGACTGGCACTCTATTTGTTTTTTGATTCGGTATACGTTATTCGGGTGGCGGTGGCTGGATCAGCGGCTGGATGGGGGGAATGCACGGCATGGGCGGGATGATGCAGACGACCTCCCACGGTTTGATTTTTGTGCCCCTGCTGCTGGGGGTGGTAGCGCTCTTTTACGATGCTCAGAAGGCCTGGGCCTGGGGTTTGCTGTGGGTGGGGTTGGCCGTTGTCGTGGTGGAGATCCTCAGCCGCCTGGAGTTTCGCTTCAGCATGAAGACCAGCCACTTGATCGTGCTGATGGTGATGCTGGGGGCGGGCATCGGCCTACTGCTGCGTTCGTTCCGTGAGGATGATAAGAGTGGTGGCAATGGAAAGGGATCTGGACCGACGGAGTTGTGAGTTGATCTCTCTTTATAGAGGAAGGCTAAACTTTTTTCTATTCAAGTGGCCCTCTGGCCGTTGTAACCTTCGAGCATCATGAAATTCTTATTTGCCATCGCCTTCCTCTCATTCGCCCTGCTTAGTCAAGCGGGAGAAAAACGCCAGTGGACCTCCAGCGATGGGAAAAATTCGTTCGAGGGCGAACTGATCGAATTCACGGCAGCGGAGGTGAAGATCAAGCGGGCGACCGATTTTCAAATCTTTAAGATGGGGCTGGATCGGCTCAGCACGGCGGACCAGACCTTTGTGCGCGGGTTGCTGCGGGAGCGGGCGCGGGACACGGGATTGAAGGAGGGGCCGTATGCCCAAAAGATCACGGGCGAATTTGTGCCGACCAAGTCCAAGCAGGGTCTCAATTATCAGGTTTTCGGGAATCCAAAATTGGATGGTAAGGAGCGCTACCCGCTGGTGATCTGGCTGCATGGCTCTGGCCAGAGCGGTGACGACAATAAATCACAGATGGGCGGCGCGACGAAGGTCTTTACGTCGGAGGCAAACCAGGCGGAGCGCCCGTGTTTCATGATTGCGCCGCAATGTCCCGATGCAAACATCGGCTGGAAAGATGGTGTGGCGATGAACTTGGTCGCACTGATCGCTGACATGTGCGACTACCTGCCGATTGACGAGTCGCGCATCTACCTGACCGGGTCATCGATGGGGGGATCGGGAAGTTGGTACTTGGCGGCGAAGTTTCCAAAGATCTTCGCAGCGGTGGTTCCGCTCTGTGGGGGAGGCGATCCAAAGAATGCGGAGGTGCTCAAGGGCATCCCGATCTGGTGTTTCCATGGCGATAAGGATGACATGGTGCCGGTCGAGCGGTCGCGGACCATGTTTGCCGCGATCAAAGCCGTCGGCGGGGAAAAGATGAAGTATTCCGAGCTTGCGGGCGAAGGGCATGGCATCACGGGCGTGGTTTACCCCAAGGCAGATCTGCATGAGTGGATCTTTGCGCAGCGATTGGTGAAGGAGTGATTTGCTTGCGTGATTGCGGTCGTGGACTGCGTTTCCAAGTGCTCAAGGAAACCACTCTACCTCAATCATGCGTTCCACTACTCTGCTGTCCCTCACCCTGGCAATGCTCTCGCTGAGCGCTGCCAATGCCATCGAAGAAATCAAACCTGCGGTTCCTGCAAAACCTGCGGCAACTCCGGCGGGTCTAAATTTACAGGATGGCGATCGCTTCATCTTCATCGGCGACTCCATCACGCACCAGTGTCTCTACACTCAGTATGTGGAGAACTTCTATTACACCCGCTTTCCGAATCGCCGGATCAACTTCCGCAACGCGGGCGTTAGCGGGGATCGCGCCGCCGATGCCTTGGCTCGTTTTGATGACGATGTCGCACGTTTCAAGCCCACCGTCGCCACGGTGCTGCTGGGGATGAACGATGGCTCCTACAAAGACTTTGATCAGGCAGTCTTTGACACTTATGCCAAGGACATGACCACGCTGCTGGACAAGCTCGATGCGCTGAAGTGCCGCGTGATTCTGATGGGGCCGACGATGTTTGATCATCAGGCCTGGGACAAACGGGTGAAGGAAAAGCCTGAGTACGCGAAGGGGCGCAATGTCACCGGTTACAACGCCGTCCTGGCTTACTACGGCGCTTGGCAGCGTGAGGTGGCTCGCCAACGCGGCTATCAGTTTGTGGATATGTGGGGAGACCTGAACAACCTCACGCAGGAGTCCCGGCGGAAAGATCCTGCCTTCACCTTGATCCCTGATGCCATCCACCCCGATGCCCCGGGGCAGATGATCATGGCCTACAGCCTGCTCAAGACCATTGGCGAGCCCCGCGGTGTTACGCAGGTCAGCGGTCGCATCATGAACGGTCAGTGGAAGCTCACGAGCGGCAGTGCGACGCTGACTGGCACCAGTGGGGAAGTGGGCAAGACCCTGACCTTTGATCTCCAGCCGCGTGCACTGCCGTGGGTCGTCGGCGAAGACGCTGACGCTGGCTTTAAGATGACCCGCGCTGGCCACACGATGGGGCAGGAGGCCTACACGATTGCAGGCTTCGAGCCTGGGCGTTATGACCTCATGATCAATGGTCAAACCGTCGGCACCTGGGATCAGGCGGCCTTTGCTCGTCATGCGGAATTTGAAGAGGATCGCGATTCGCCCACCTGGCAACAAGCTTCCGCCGTTGCAGAGCTGAACAAGAAGCGCAATGACGAGGCCATCCGTCCGCTGCGCAATCTCTATGGTCAGCGCAAAGGCAAACTGCGCGCCGCCGTTGCAAAAAACGACATGTCATCGTTTGAGGCGTGGATGCCTGAGTTTCAGAAGCAGCAGGCAGAACTCGAAGCCAAGGCGAAAGCCTTTGAGGACGAGATCTACAAGCTCAACCAGCCCAAGGCCCTGCATGTCGAAGTGCGGCCCACCGCTCAAAAGGCACCTGCGCGTCCAGCCAAAGGGAAGGCCAAGGCGAAAGCGGTCGCGAAGTAATCGATGCGGAGGGAATGGAGTGCCGAGATTTTCGGCACTCCTGACCGATCGCTGGAACCAGAAGCTGCCGCGCCAGAGATTTGCGCGAGCCGCTCAAAGGATTCCGTTGGCAAAGGGATGAACTCCGTTTAAAGGTTCACTCCCAGCCCATCTGCCGATGTGGCGAAATGGTAAACGCAGCGGACTTAAAATCCGCCGGGTGGCGACACCCTTGCCGGTTCGAGTCCGGCCATCGGCACCATCGCATTCTCTTAGGGCCGGCAGTTGATATCTGCCGATCTTGGCTTTTAGTATGCTTCACCTTTCATGGTCGCGCCTCCCAATGAAAAGCCAGCTTTCTTCGATTCTCCTCCTCTTTGTCTCCACGGTTGCTTCGGCCTCTGTCTTCATTCCAGATCCTCTTCCAAAGGCCCCAGAGCCGATTGAAGACATCTTGCGGCTTCAGATCTTTTTGGATTCTCAGCTTTTTGGTCCGGGAAAAGTAGATGGCCGTCCGGGGGACATTACGAACAAGGCGCTGGAGCGCTACCAGCGTGCCAAGGGCTTGCCTGTGACCGATGTCGCAGGGCATGAGTTGGATCTGAGCAGTGTGCCGGAGAATTACACGACCTACACGATCCGCGCGGAAGATCTGAAGTTCGTGGGAGATCTGCCCAGCCAACCCGAGGCACAGAGCAAAAAGAAGTACCTGCCGTATGACTCCGTGCTGGAGTTTTTGACGGAGAGGTTCCATTGCTCGCCCGAGCTACTGACCCATATCAATCTGCCGACAAAGATGAGCTCACTGAAGGCGGGTGACACGGTGAAGGTGCCAAATGTGCAGCCCTTCCTGATTGAAGAGCTAACCCAGATCGCCAGCTTGCCTGAGGTGCCGGAGTTTTTGAGCCGCGTGATCAAGATCGACACCAGGGAAAAGATCCTCGGGGTTTGGGAGGGCGAAAACTTGCTGGCCAGTCTGCCCATCACGCCTGGCAGCGGGCGCTTGGCGACGCCTCCTGGAAAGTGGCGCATCCTGGGCATTGCTCAGATGCCGACGTTTCGGTGGGACAAGAGCGTGCTCGAGTATGGTGTGCGCAGTGACAAGTATTACGAGCTGCCGATCGGCCCCAACAATCCAGTCGGCGTGATGTGGATCGGTCTGAATCGGCCCGGGATCGGCATTCACGGAACGAACTCGCCGCAGACGATTGGCCGCAGTTCTAGCCACGGCTGCATGCGCACGGCGAACTGGGATGTGGTGCGTTTGGTGAAGTTGATCACCAAAGGAATGACCGTCGTCATTGAGGGACCAGAGCCCGAGCGACGCGCCCCCGAACCTGAGGCTATTGTGCCCGTAGCGACGGTGCGTCCGGCCATTCCGGTCGAGGAACCGAAGCGCAAGTTTAAGTGGTTTTGGCAGAAGAAGTAGGCTGGCCAGTGGATCGCGTCGGCCATTGAATGAGAAGGTTCGCCACTAAGACGAGGCCGCCGCCGAGTAGGAGCGCTGCGGTTAGCGTCTCGTTTGGGTAATGGATGTGCAGGGCGATTGACATCCACGCAGGAAGCACCAATGCCGCCAGGCTGGCAAAAACGGGCTCCGTACAGTAGATGAGCCCCGCTGTGGTGGCGGTGACATGGGTCTGCCATCGATTCATCCAGAGAAAGGCCGCCAGAGTGCAGGGACCAACAAGGATGGCGAGGAGTGAGAGCGCGCGCGGGTCTGCGAAGGTGTGAATGATGCTCTCGGGCGTGCCGCCTTTGACCCAGTAGAGCGGGATACAAAGCAGGGCGATGAGGGCAAACATGATCAGCGATACCCGCAGTGAATCATTGGCGGCAAAGGCGCGTGGCTCCAGCATGAGAATCTGCCCAGTAAAGAGCGTGGCCGCTGCCAACGTCTCTGCCTCACCACGCCCGATGTGGGTGAGGTTCTGCCAATCGAGTCCGGAAAGGATGGACAGTCCTGCCAGCGCGATGAGGCAGCAGAGGATCTCTTTGGGCGTTGGCAGTGCCCGATGCCAGAACGCCTTGACGAGCGGGATGATGAAGACGGAAGCCTGGGTGAGAAAGGACGAGGTGGACGCCTCTGTGTAGGCGAGCCCATCGACCTGGAGGAGGAGTCCGAGACCTCCGAAGATGCCGAGCCCGATGCCCTGGCGAATTTCTCCCCGGGTGAAGCGAAAGCCGCTGCGCTTTTGCCAAAGAAGAATCGGTAGCAGCAACAACGCGCTGAGGCCGAACCGCGCAATCATGATCGCGGCGGACGATAGCCAACTTTCGCCCGTGTTTTGCACCAAGTTAAGCGCCTTGATTGTGGGGAAGCTGAGCCCCCACATGGCGCAGGCGAGGATCAGGCGCTGCGTGGCCTTGCCTCGAAGTGTACTCATGCTGCGGCAGGGCCTTTTTCTTCCCAGCGAGCAAAGAGCCAGAGGACATCCGAGAGGCGATTGAGATAGCGCATCACTTCTGCGTTCGGTACTGCCTCGGGGCCGTCCTCGAGATCTGCGATGACACGCTCCGCCCGCCGACAGATCGTGCGCGCGACATCCAGGTGGGCACCGGCCTCGCTGCCTGCTGCGCCGGGGAGGCTCCAGCCGTCAAAGGTTCCTGCGGGACCTGCCTCGAGTTTTGCGACCCATTCGTCGAGCCACTGGACGTTTGCTTCCGCGATGACCTGGGGGTGACTGTCGCGGTAGCGCTGCTCATCACCAGGGGCGGTCGCCAGCTCGCCCATGAGTGCGATGAGGTCCATCTGCACCTTGGCGGCAAAGGGGGAGGTCTCGGACTGCACCGCTTTGATGCGGACGAGGCCGAGCGCTGCATTGAGTTCGTCTACCGCACCTAGCGCGTGGATGCGTGGATGCGATTTGGCGCGGCGTCGGCCAAACAATAGATCGGTCTGGCCTTCGTCGCCGCGTCGTGTGGAAATGGACATGATACAAGCCTTTACGCCCAGAGTGAGGCAGGGTATTCACCTGCTTCAACTAGCGCACGGATAGACTTCATCACTTCCTCTTTGTCTTCGGGGTAGGTGACGCCGAACCACTGGCCGGTGCTCTCCATGACGCGCACGTCGGCCTTTCCAGCCTTGATGAGGACGTCCACTTCTTTGGGAACAAAGCATTCTGCCTTCAGATCTTGACCGCTGGTTTTGAGAAATTCGGTGAACGCACTGCGCAGCCGCGCGAAGATGTCGGGCGTAAAGCCAAAGAAGTTCATGGAGACGACTTCTTCTCCCGTGAGGACGACTGGATTCTCTGGGTTCTCGCGGTTTTCAGCACCGGTTTCGGTTTTGAAGATCTTGGTCATCTCGGTGACGGAGTCCAAGGTGCCTCGATCCGTAAGCGTGCAGACGCCACGGGCGACACTTCCAAAATCGGAGAGCGTGTTCTTCAAATAAAAGCCCACCATCGAGTAGTGGCTCAAGCCATCATCTGGGCGCTCGGTCATGAGATCCTGAGCGATCTTTTGGAAGGCATCATAGCCGTAAAAGTCGTCGGCATTGATCATGAGGAAGGGTTCCTTGACGCATCCTTCTGCGGCGAGGACTGCGTGTGCGGTGCCCCAGGGCTTGACGCGGTCCGCAGGGACGGTGAAGCCCTCGGGAAGGTCGTTCAGATCTTGGAAGGCGTATTCCACCTGGATCCGATCTTGAAAGCGAGCGCCGACCTGGGTGCGGAATTGCTCTTCAAAATCGCGACGAATGACAAACACCACTTTGCCAAAGCCAGCACGGATGGCGTCAAAGACGGAGTAGTCGAGGACGACTTCGCCAGAGGGGCCCATGGCGTCGAGTTGCTTGAGGCCGCCGTAACGGCTGCCCATACCGGCAGCGAGAATGAGAAGGGTGGGTTTGGTCATGTGATTGGAGATATGAAAGTGAGGATCGCGTGGGTCAAGAGGGAGTTCGTCGCAGTGTCGTGAGCGATGGGATTGGTTTTGAAGGAAAAAAGGCTTGGCCTGCCGGACTAGGTGGCTAGGCTGGACGGGTAATGAAACGCATTTTTCTCTCTTTTCTAGGGGCAATGGCCCTCGCGAACACAAGTATCGCGGCAGATCGCCCGAATATCCTCTTTGTGCTTTGCGATGACATTCGCTGGAATGCACTGGGTTGCACTGGCAGTCCGCATGTGAAGACGCCCAACATCGACCAACTGGCTGCCGAGGGCGTGAACTTCCGCAACACGTTCTGCACGACGTCACTGTGTTCGCCAAGTCGCGCCTCGATCCTCAGCGGCCTCTATGCGCACACGCATGGCGTCACGAACAACTTCACGGAGTATCCAGAAGGGTTTGTGAGTTTCCCGATGTCCCTGCAAAAGTCCGGCTACAACACTGGTTACATTGGGAAGTGGCACATGGGCGAAGACAACAGTGAGCCGCGCCCCGGCTTTGATTATTTTGTGACCCACAAGGGGCAGGGGAAATACTTTGATACCGAGTTCAACATCAATGGTGCCGGCGATAAATTGGTTCCCGGCTACTACACCACCGTCGTGACAGACATGGCCTTGGATTGGCTAAAGACGGACCACGGAGGCAAACCCTGGTGCATGATGATCGGCCACAAGGCACCCCATTCCTTTTACACGCCAGAGCCCAAGTATGAGCACACCTTTGACGATGTGCGCGTGCCCTATCCCAAGACGGCCTTTGATCTGGATGACAATCCCAAGTGGATCAAGGAGCGTCTCTACACCTGGCACGGCATCTACGGGCCGCTTTTTGAGTGGCGGAAGAAGTTCCCGGACGATCGCCCAGAGGCGGTGAAGGATTTTGAAAACATGGTGCATGGCTACTGGGGCACGATCCTCTCCGTCGATGACAGCATGGCCCGTCTGCGCAAATTCCTCGAAGAAACCGGCCAACTCGATAACACCATCATCGTCTTCATGGGCGATAACGGATTGCTGGAGGGCGAGCAAGGCATGGTGGACAAGCGCACCATGCACGAGCCCAGTATCCGCATCCCGCTGATCGTGCGCTACCCAGGCCTGACCGCCGCCAGCGCTCCAAAATCGCTGGAAAGCCAAGTGCTGACCGTCGATCTCGCTCCATCGCTGCTGGAGCTTTGTGGTGCGCCAGTGCCAGAGAAATTGCACGGTCGCTCCTTTGTGAAACTGGTGCAGAGCGGCGATCCCGACTGGCGCAAATCCTGGTTTTATCACTACAACTACGAAAAGCAGTTCCCCTACACCCCGAACGTCCGCGGTGTCCGCACCGACGAATGGAAGTACGTCCACTACCCCCAGGGCGACGGAAAACCGGACCGCCACATGGCAGAGCTGTACAACATCAAGGACGATCCCGAAGAGATGCACAACCTCATCGCACGCCCCGAGCTAGCTGGCAAAGTCGCGGAACTCCAAGCCGAACTCGCCCGGGTGATGGCTACAGCGGGCCTGACTCCAGAGAACGACACCATGCCACTGGACGAAGGTATCAAGACCGAGTTACCTGACGCGAAGATCCGCTGAGGTGATTGTCCATACCTCGTATTTACCATTGAAACTTTGGCAGGGGCGAGGCAGAATCGGACTATGCGTCTTCATTTTGCTTTGTCGGCCTTTTCATTGGTCGTGGTTGCTGCTTTTTCTCAGCAGGCACCGCTGCTGCCTGTCAGCGATCAAGGCACCTGGAAGGCACCGCCCTCCGGTGGGCGGGCTTGGCGGCAGGTGGAGACGGGGCTAATGTTCCCGAATCAGTTGGAGACTTTTCAACTGAAGGGGGTGCTGGATTACAAGGACGAGGATGGTCACCTGCTCCGCTATGACAGTGCCGCAGAGCGGGCTCGCGCGGACATTTTCATTTTCAAGCACGACGGCGCTAGCACGACGGAACTGGATCGCAAAAATGCCATCGCGCAGGAGATGGCTCACGTGCGGGAAAACCTGAGCCAGATGGAGTTGAGTGGCGACTACAAGAACGTGGTGCAGGAGGAGGAGTTGACGGGCGACATCCCTCTGTGGAAGAAAGATCCGGTGCCGATTCTGGTGAAAACGATCTCGGCCACGAAAATTCTGAAGGGGGTAGACGGGGCAACCGAAGGTGCCGTGAAGATCTGGACCGGGGTGACTTTTTTTGAAGGCTATCTGGTGACTCTGCGCCACACCCGCCCAGCGGATACAGGGCAGGGTGGGGAAGTGGCGATGAAGGAGTTTGTGCAGCGATTCTTCCAAATCATCCGTGATCCATCTCTGCGCGTGGAGATGGAGCCGATGCTGGCGGAGTACTTTCAGTCTCCGCTCTCCCCTGCCGGGGATGAGGCCGCGACGGTTTTGCTTGGCTATCTGAAGGAAACGGCGTTGCCAATCAGTATGCCCGCGCCACCGATAACAACCTGGGCAGAGGCGGCGGAAAAAGTGGTGCCTGGAACGGGAACCCATCTGCTGCGGGCTTTTGTCCTAGGCAGTGCCAAGGCGGCCTTGGATGACAAAGAAGCTACCGCCTGTCTCGATGCGGCGACAGTTCAGTTTGTGAAGATTTATCGAGAGATTAAGCAGACCTATCCCGGTCTGCAGACTCCAGAAATTGAAGAGCTGGGCAAAGCCGTGGATAAGGGCGAAGGCGGTGCTTGGCTGCTGAAAAAGACGGTGGTGCAGTAGCGCACAGATTTCTCCGGAAAAACTCCCACAAGTTTTCTACTCGCCACTGTGCAGAGTCAGAAAACCTGTTATGATCTCGTGTCGTTCGAGGATCTATATCCATGAAAACCACCCCTTGTTTCCCCACCGTGCTGAGCACGGTTCTCGGTGCCGCGTTCGTCTCCATGATGGGCGCAGCAACACTTTACGCAGCCAAACCTGCCACTACCCCGACCGTTCCACCGAAGCCGAAAGCTCTGGAGGCAAAGATCACTGCGAATCCGGTCAAGCTGGCGCCTGAATCGACCATCGAGATCACTTTCCCCACACCGATGGTGGAGCGTGACAAGGTCGGCAAAGAGGAGTCGGAATCCCCGGTTGTGGTGGAGCCTGCGCTGTCAGGTGTGTTTCAGTGGGTCAGTTCGCGCAGCGGTCACTACCGACTGACGCAGCCGCCGCAGTTCAATCAGACCTACAAGTTTCGACTTCGCGCTGGGCTGAAGGATCTCGTGGGGGCAGAGATGTCTACCTCTGTGATGGATGACTTTACTAGCGCGCGCTTTTTGATCATCGATCAGGAGCCAAAGTGGTATGACAGCGAGCGCAATGCGCCGCGCAATCCGAGCTTCATGTTTGAGTTCAACGACAATGTGAATCCTACAGAGGCCGCGAAGAGCATTAGCTTTGTGTCCAAGAATCCGGCGCTCACAGTGCCTGCCAAGGTGCGCTATGCGACCGGGCAAGACTTTGCCAAACGCTATGCTGAAGTGGATGCGACTTGGGCGGAAGAAATCGCAAAGGTGGAGCCCACGCTCACTCCTGAAACTGTCCGCATGAGTGCCATCGTGGTGGAACCAGCGGAACCGCTGCCCGTGGCAGAAGGCTGGAGTTTGCAGATCAGCAAAAAAATGACAAACGCGACGGGTCGCGACACGCTTGAGTCTGGGGACAATGTCACGGTGGGCAATGTGTTGCCGCTAGAGGTCAAGAGCGTGAGGGGCCGGACGCCTTTTGATAGTCCGTATTTTGTTCAGATCGAGTTCAATAAAGACATCCTTCCAGAGAGCGATGGTGAACGCACCGAGAAGGATCTGCAGGAACTAGGGGCAAAACTGGCTGCGATGGTGCACATCGATCCTCCCGTGGAAATCGATCATGCGGATCTGAACGACGACACCTTGGCGATCCACGGTTCGTTCGCCTTGAACAAACCTTATCAGGTCACGGTGGAGCCGGGTTTCCCTGCGGCGGATGGATTGACTCTGGATGCGCCAGTGAAGTCCAGCACTCAATTTGAGGCGAATCCACCCTACATCGGTGCACCGGTTTTCATGCGCAGTCAGCTGGCGGTGGGGAAGGGGACTTACGAGTTCAGTGCGGCGAATGTTACGCAGGTTCGTGTCCGGGTGCGCAGTTTCACGGGGCCACAACTGCTGGATAGCATTGAGCGTTTTCGCTTCTATGAAAGTCGTTATGATCAGCGTCTGGAAAAGCGTCGGGAGTTTCAGCCGGAGCCTTTTGATTCCTATCCAGGCACAGTGATCTACGATCATGTATACCCGATCAATAAGCCGCTGGACCGCAGCGAATTGATCACACTGAACTTGCGGGAAATCCTTGGTCAGGCAGCGGCTGCGCCGCTGCTGGTGGAGATCGAGGGGACGGCTAGCAAGGGGCTGAGCGACAAGAAGGTAGTTGCGCAGTCGCTGATCGAATTCACCGATCTGGGGGTGATTCAAAAGTCCAATCAACGGGATGCCTTTGTGTATGTGACGTCTTTGAGTTCAGGGAGACCGGTGGCTGGCGCCCGCGTGACTTTTGTCGATGCGGACCGAAAACTTCTGGGTTCTGGGGATACGGATGCGAATGGTCTGGTGCAGGTGGCGACACTGGAGCCTGCGTTTGTATTGGTCGAAAAAGCGGGGGATTGCACGGTGCTCAAAGCTGCGGGCGGCAACGCAGAACTCTGGGGAATCTATGGGAATGACGTGCAACGCAGTTGGCAAAATGTCTGGCAGAGCCGTCGCCACACTTTTCTCTTTTCGGATCGCCCACTCTATCGTCCTGGCGAAACAGCGCATTTGAAGGCCTGGACTCGTGTGCGTGTGGCGGATGATCTGATGCTGGATGGCGGCGCTGCCAAAGGCACGCTGAAGGTGCGTGACCCACGCTATCGCGTCATCATGGAGAAGGAGGTGACCTTTGGGCCGAATGGTTCCTGGCAGGATGATATCAAATTGCCTGCGGCACCGCTGGGCCACTATCAGGTCAGCCTGAACGTGCAGGGACAAGGGGACGAAGATGAGGATGCTCCGGGTGATCTCTCTTTGCGGGTGGAGGACTATCGTCCGAATACTTTTGAGGTGCATCTTGATGCGAAAGAGGCGCGGATCATGGCGGATCGTATTGAGGCACCGCTGAGCGCGAATTACTACATGGGCAAGGCGCTGGGCAAGGCAAAGGTATCCTGGAGCGCTACAAGCGTGCAGGACTTTAACCCACCGGCGGCCTTTACCGACTACCACTTTGGTGATGCGCCGTATTGGGCCGGTTATGGTCGGGAGCGGGATCGCAGCAACTGGAGCGGCGATGAAAGTTTCCAGGAGGAATGGTATGTCAGTGGTGATGGATCGTTGAATGACGA
This sequence comes from Verrucomicrobiaceae bacterium, assembly GCA_024232965.1. Taxonomy (GTDB): domain Bacteria; phylum Verrucomicrobiota; class Verrucomicrobiia; order Verrucomicrobiales; family Verrucomicrobiaceae; genus JACKQF01. The sequence goes on from JACKQF010000001.1 coordinate 164,893, forward strand.
TGGGACGATGAAGCTGCAATTCCCAATGCCACCACCGCAGCGCGAGGCGCTACCACAAACTGTGCATGTGACGGCAGAGGTCACTGACATCAATGAGCAAACGATCAGCTCTGGCGAAGATATCGAAGTGCCAGGTGCGGCGTTTTTGGTGGGGCTGAAGGGGCCGGATTTCTTTGCCACAGCTGGCAAAGAAGTGATGCTGGATCTCGTGGCGGTGCGCCCACATGGTGAGGCAGTTTCTGAGGTGGTGAAAGTGGAGGTGAAGATCGAGAAACAAGAATACAACACCATCAAGATCGCCACCGCAGGCGGTGGTAGCACCACGAAGGAGCAGGTGATGCTGCGGGAAGAATTCAAGCAGTCGGTGGAACTACGACCCGCCACGGCTGGCAGCACGGCTTCGCTGGCTCTGCCCTTTACTCCGGTGAATGGTGGCAGCTACTTCATCACTGCTGAAGCGACGGATGCTGGGGGTAAAAAGATCCTCTCTCGGTTGCCGATCTATGTGATCGGCAGCGGCGAGTTTCCGTGGGCGATGGAGGATGGTGTGGCGATGAACTTGCAGCCTGAAAAGTCGGATTTGAAACCAGGTGAAGAAGCGGTGATCGTCGTGAAGAGCCCGATCGAAGGGACGGCGCTCGTTACGGTGGAGCGCAATCGCATGCACCGTCATTTCATGGTGCCGTTCACGCTCGCAGACCCGGTGATCCGAGTGCCTGTCAATGAAGAGGATGCCCCGAATGTGTTTGTCTCTGTGGTGGTGGTGCGTGGCGCTGACGGGAGCCCGAAGGAGCATAAGATGCCAGAGTTCCGCGTGGGCTACTGTGCACTAAAGGTGGCTTCGGATGCGCATGATTTGACGGTGGAAGTAACCCCTGCGAAGCCGGAAATATTGCCTGCGGAGTCGATGGACATCACAGCGGTGATCCGCGATGCAAAAGGAACGCCGGTCAAGGATGCAGATGTGACTTTGTGTGCTGTGGATGAAGGTGTGCTGAGTCTGACCCGCTATGAGACCCCAGATCCAGCGGCGTTTTTTCATCCATTGTTTGACTTGGCCTTTTCTACCTTTGCGTCGTTTGGAGATTTGTTGGAGGAGAATTCTGCAGTGCGTGAGCGAGGGAACAAGGGGTTCCTAGTCGGGGGCGGTGGCGATGATGAAGCTGGCGATGTGGAAATGCGAAGGAACTTTGTGGCGACGCCCCTGTGGATCGGTTCTGCGACGACAGATGCGGAAGGTCGGGTCACCGTGAAAGTCACCGCGCCTGACAACCTGAGCCGATTCCGAATCATGGCGGTGGTAGCAGCCGGAGCGGACCGCTTTGGGCATGCACAATCGGCTTTTGAGGTGAACAAGCCTCTCATGATTGAGCCGGTGATCCCACGGTTTGCTCGGTTGGGCGATGAGGTTTTGGTGAAGGCTGTCGTCCACAACACGACGGTGCATTCGGGGACGGTGGAGGTGCAGTTGGAACTTGATGAGTCTGCGGACTTTATTCGCGAGGCACGTCCTTTTAATGCGATTGTGGCGGGCTCTACGCAGTTGCCTCCGACAGGTCGGATTGTGACGCGAACGATGGCGATCAGGGCGGGCGAGACGGCGTCCACGGCTTTCCCGGTAAAGTTTGTAGCGTTAGGGGCGGGCAAGTGGCGGTGGTCAGTGAAGTCTGCCGCATGGGCCGAGGGCGCGCCTGCGGTGTCGGATGGGACAGAGTCGAACTTCAACGTGGAGCATCCGCTACCAGAGTTGCGGGAGGTTCGCTACGCTTTGGCCTCCGGTGCGACGAATCCGCCGGACAATCTATTGAAGGACGTGAGTCCGGCGGTGCTAGAGGGAGATGGAGATCTGCGCGTCAATATCAGTTCATCACGTCTCTATGAGGTACATGATGCGCTGGGTTATGTGCTGCATTACCCGTACGGGTGTGTGGAGCAGACGACATCTGCGACGCTACCTTGGCTGGCGCTTTCTGGCTATGAGGCGCTGTTTCCCGATCTGCTGCAGGGTGCTCGTCGCAAGGAGGTCGTGCAGGCTGGCGTGGATCGCTTGCTGCAGATGACCACGGATGACGGGGGGTTGGCCTACTGGCCCGGTGGGCAGGAGGCGAACTTTTGGGGGAGCGCCTATGGTGGGATGCTGCTGCTGCGCGCAAAGACGGCTGGGGCGCAAGTGCCGGATGATGTGGTGAATGGGCTGATGGGCTTTCTTTCCAAGCGTCTCCGAGGTCTGGAAGATGAGCGCAATGACTACGTGCTGGCGGATGCCGCGCTGGCGCTTTACACGCTGGCGAGAGCAAAACGAGCTGAGCCTGCCTATCACAACCTGCTCTATGGCCGTCGTGAGCGCTTGCCTGAAACGGCGCGCCTTTACCTCGGACTGGCCATTTTGCTCAGCGAGGGCTCGGAGCAGCAGGTGAAGGATCTGATCGGATGGCAGCCTGCCGCACCAGCAGGGAAAAAAGGCAGCAGTCGACCTGCTGCCAGCCCTTCGTGGACCTACTGGGCTGGTAACGGTGTGAACAAGGCGCTGCGCCTGATCTGCTATGTCCACATGGGCTTGACGGCTGATGCGAACGAATTGGCAGAGCAGATCATGCGCTCTCGCAATGGTCGTGGAGAATGGGGTAACACCTACACCAATGCGTGGATGCTGACGGCGTTGTCAGCGTATGATCGCAGTCAGAAAAAAGCCACTCAGCCAATCTCGACGACCCTGGCATGGGGAGACCAGCAGGTGCCGCTGAACATTGCGACCACACCCGGCGTGGCGGGAACGATGCTGAACTTGCGGCCTGAACTTACGGCGGTGCCGATGTCTCTGACCTTGCCTGCGGATCGTGAAACGTTTGTTCGTGTCGCGGTTCGTGCCTATCCGCCTGCGCGAGAGTTTGCGGGTGAGAACAAGGGATTTGCCATCACCCGCACCTATGAAAAGCTGGGCATGGATGGTGGATTGTCTGAGGCGACCGATCTGAAGGTTGGCGACATGGTGGTCGTGACACTGGGGATGGAGATCGGTGGTGGGGAGCGTTACTTGGCCATCAATGATCCGCTGCCTTCGGTGCTAGAGGCGATCAATCCAGAGTTTGGGACGCAGAATGAACGCGACGAATCGCGTCTGCCAGAAGGCATGGAGGTCTGGTTCTGCGATCATCGCGAGATCCACGCGGATCGTGCCCTCTTCTTCACCGACTACGCCCCCGCAAAAGGGCGTTTCGGCTTGAGGTATCTAGCTCGGGTGATTGCTGAGGGCGATGTCGTCGCACCGCCTGCAAAGATCGAAGCAATGTACGAGCCTGAAAAGTACGGACTCAGTGCCTCACAGCGCCTCATCACGCTGCCGGGTGCCAATGGCAAGGTCGCTGGACGCTGAGTGAATCTGAGGGCATGGATTCGTCCCCCTACATGCAATTCATCGCCCGATCTTTGGCTCTTGCGACCGCGCTGGTCAGTGCGGCTTATCTAGTCTCCTGCGCCCAACCGGGGGTGACGACGCGGGCGGCGGACGCGGGGGTCTTGAAGAACATTGAGCAAAGCAGTCTCTCTGCGAGCGATGCGCAGAGACTCATCGAGCAAGGAGAGATCCGAATCCCTGCTGCTTCGCCAGAGGAGGGTTACGTGACCTTGCCGATGGGCTTTGATAGTGGGGTGCCGACATTTGAAGCAAAGATCAATGGCCACAGAGTCCGTGATGTCATTTTGGATACGGGAGCTGCATTCCCGTTATTTGAGGCTCGCCAGGCGGTGAAGCTGGGCATTCAGCCTTGGAAGTCGAGCCAACATGTGCCATTCCAAATGAATGGCATCGCCGGAATGGAGGTGGGTATCCCTGCTGTGGTGCGCAATGTGACGCTGGCTGGGTGGGATGCTGGCAGTGCGCGGTGTGCCATCCGCACGCAGGAAAATTGGGTCACGCTGGGAATGCTACCGGAGTACTCGCAGATCACGTTGATGGGTTGGGATTTTTTTGCGAGTCGCAGCCGTTGGCTGACAGTGGACTATCCAAAGAAGCGTATCACATTGGGGCTGCGTGGATCTTTCAATCCTACCCCAGGACGACCAGTCATGTCTGCTCCGTTCACCCTGGTTCATGGGGTCCCGGCGGTACAGTTGTCTGCAAACGGGGTTAGATGGACAGCGGTGCTGGACACGGGTTCCGCGATCGGGGTCACGATCCCGCATGAGTTGGCTACTCGGTTGGCCCCCAGCGATCCGGGCGTGGCAGTGGACGTCCCCGGCCTCGTGTTTGCTGGAATCGGTGGTGGACATAACAGCAGCGCTGCCAATGTCCGAGTGCTGAATGTGGCCAAGCTGGACGCCTTCGGCCGGGACTTCCTTGCCGCGCAGATCGATGTGGCGCCGGGGCCTGCGAGGATTGGGTCATTTTTCTTCAGTGACTACCGGGTGACTTATGACTTCGTTGGTCGCACGGTTTGGCTTGAGCATTGAGGATTGCATCCGCGGCAATGTTGGGTCATAGAGGCGCTGCAAACGCATGGGAAAAAACACCGCCGGAGAAGGCCTGATCAAGCGCGCAGGGCAGTACGCTGTCTATGCGATTTTTCGTTGTGTGGAGACGGTCTTGCGCTTGTTACCACTAGGCGTGGTGGCGCGATTGGGTCGTGTCATCGGTTGGATCGTCTATTATTTTGTGCCAAGCTACCGTGGCCTAGCGATCAATAATCTGCGCATCGCCTTTGGCGCAACAATGGATGACAAGGCGCGGCGGAAGCTCGCCCACACCCATTTTGCAAGGCTTGGCGGCAATTTCTTGTGTGGATTCAAACTTCCGTTGATGCCGCAAGAGGAGATCGTAAAGAGGGTCACTGCGGAGGGCATCGAGCACATCCACGCGGCGCAGGCAGCTGGACAGACGGTGGTGCATCCAGTGTGCCATCTGAGCTGCTGGGAACTCCTCACCCAGGTACCATCGTTCTTCATTTCCATCGGTCAGCCCGCCAGCATCTACCAGCCACTCGGGAATCCGTATTTGAACAAGCTGGTACTGGATCGTCGGCAAAAGCTTGGCTACACGCTCTTTGATCGCAGTGAGGGATTTGCTGGCCCTCTGAAGTTGCTGCGTGCAGGCGCGCAGTTGGGCGTTTTGGTGGACCAGCATGCGGGGGACAAAGGGGTGTGGTGTCCGTTCTTTGGGCGCTTGGCATCCACGACGCCGCTGGCGGGTTTGATGACGATCCGCACTAAGGCCGCGATGTTGCCGATGGGGATTTACGATGATGGGCCAGGTCGGTGGAAGCTGGTCTGCCATCCGCCCGTCGTTTCAGGGGAAGCGAAACCCACCGCAGAAGGTCTGACCGTGGCGCTGAACCAGGTGGTGGAAGGCATGATCCGCCGGTCACCCGCAGATTGGTTCTGGGTGCACAATCGCTGGAAGACGCCGAAGCCGGACTTCCTCCTATCGGGCTATCGACGCGGCATCGCCCTGCCTGCGGGGATGACTGCAGCATCGTTGCAGCCCTTTGAACTCCTGGTCAGATCCCCGAATTGGCTGGGCGACGCCTGCATGGCCTTCCCAGCAGTGCGGGCATTGAAGGCGGGTCGCCCGGATCTCAAATTGACGATTTTTGGCCCGGAAAAATTGCGTGAGTTGTGGACGGCCCTGCCAGAAGTGGACCGCTACATTGGCAAGGATGGCAAAGAGGGTTTGCTCTCCGTCTCTCGCAAAATCAAAGCGACTGGTGTGCCTTTTGATGCGGCGATCCTTTTGACCAACTCGACCCGTTCCACCTTGGAACTTTGGTTGGCGGGAATCCCGAGGCTGGCGGGCTATCGCGGGTCGCTGCGGGAAAAGCTGCTGGACCAGGTGGCACCCGATGCGAAGAAAGGGCAACCGCCCGAACATCACGCCCGGAAGTATCTCCGACTGGCAGAACATTGCGGCGCAGACATCAGCTCCGAGGCGCTCTGGACGACCGGTGCACCGCTCAAGACAAACGATGGCGTGATCCGCATCGGCATCTGCGCGGGTGCCGAGTATGGCCCGGCGAAGCGTTGGCCTCTGGAGCGATTTGCCCAGGTGATGCAGGTCGTCGGTGGATCGATGCCCGTGGTGGAGTTCGTGTTTTTGGGTGCCCCAGGCGAGGCAGCGATGGGGGTAACGCTCTCACAGATGGTCGGTGCCATTCGTCACCGAAACCTCGTCGGTAAAACAAGCCTTACCGAGTTGATCGCCTGTCTGCAGCAGTGCACGCTTTTGATCACGAACGATACCGGCACGATGCACTTGGCAGCGGCGATGGGGGTGCCGACGGTTTCGATTTTTGGCTCCACCGAACCCGTGCTGACCAGTCCTCTAGGCAGCCAGCATACGATCATTCGGCATCACGTCCCCTGCAGCCCCTGCTTCAAACGCGAGTGTCCATTTGGTCACTACGACTGTATGACCGGCGTCTTGCCTCAACAGGTAGCTGCTGCCGTGTTGGCAAAGTTGCAGAAAGTTGCCGGGTGATAGATTGGGGAGTTATGAGGGGACTCTTGGCGAACGCTATGAAACCTCATTTCAAGTCTTCGATGTACGTCAGCAGATCGGCCATGTCTTGCTCGCTCATGCCGGCTTCGATGCCTTCGGGCATGAGGCTTTGGCCGCTGGATTGGGTGCCTTGGATGTTGGCACGTTGGATGGTTTGCTGGAGGCCACCCATCATCTTTAGGGTGACGCTGCTGGCGTCGTCTTGGGCGACGATGCCGGTGAAGGTGGCACCGTCTTTGGTGCTGAGGGTGTAGGCGATGAATTGGGGGGCGACTTCTTTGTGGGGCTCGATAATGGCGGTGAGTAGGGCGTCGCGGCCTTTGGTCTTGACGGTGATGAGGTCGGGGCCGACTTGCAGGCCCATCGTCCCGGCACGGTGGCAGGCCATGCAGCGGGAGATGTAGTGATTCTGGCCGGTGATGGGGTCGCCCTTCAAGGTGATGGCGGGCTGGAATCTCTTCAGGGTCTCTTCGCGGGAAGGCGGGATGACGGTGGCGAGCACGGTTTTGGCCTGGGTTGCAATGGCGCTGTCTTTGTGTTGCACCAGGGCTTGAACCTGAGCTGCTGCGAGCTCGGTGGGCTTGATGGTGCCGCTTGCGATGGCGCTGAACAATGCTGGAAGCCGATCGTTGCGACCGATCAACGCAGCGAGTGCGGCTTCGCGAGCCTTGGGACCGTAGCTGCTCCAAGCGGCGATGAGCTGGGGGGCGAGTTCTTTGCTGCTCCCTTGGGCCAGGGTGTGAATGACGGCGGTCTGCAGAGCTTCGGGCTGGCCGCTGCCAATGGCGGCGCTGAGTGCGGCACTGGCTTCTGGTGCAGTGCTGAGGTTGAGGAGTTCGATGACAGCGATGCGTTGTGCTTCGGTCCTTGTGGTGTCGGTGATGGTCTTGGCGGCCTGATCCAACAGAGCTTTTAGTGCGCCCGTGGTGTCTGCTTTTTCAATGGTGGTGCGCGATTTGGCGAGTGCGGCGCGCAGGGTCGTGAGGATGCCTGGGAGTTGCTTGGAAAGGTGATCTGCGTTGACGAGTTGCTGGATGCACTGGCTGACCTGGTCTGCTTGGTTCTTCGTGCCGATGACGGCAGCGAGAGCAGTGATGGCGGGGACGAGTTCAGTGTCCGTCTTGGAGTCGGCGAGCAAGGGAAGGAACAGACTGCTGGCGTCTTGGCTGCCGTTGAGGGCTGCTGCAAGCACGAGTGGGTGTGCGTGGGTTTTGCGGATGGTATTGAGAAGGATCTCGTCAGCGCCTGGGAGGTCTGCGGCGATGAAGGCGGTTTCGAGCAGGACGCGGGCGTCGCTGCTGCTGCTGGCGATGTTTTTCAAGGTGTCGGCCATGCCTTGGGGTAGGGGGTCCCGGGTGCTGGCGAGTTGCAAGGCGCGTTGGACGACTTGGGAATCGCTGTCCTTGGCGGTGAGGATGAGGAGTTCATCTGTCAGGCCGCCGAGGCTTTGCAGCGTTTGCAGGGCGTGGAGCTTGGCCTTGGCGTGCGCAGGATCGCTGCTGCGCAGAAGCGTTTCGCAGAGAGGAATGGCGGCCTTGTCTTGGCGTTCGTAGAGAAGTCGCTGCGCGGTATCACGATGCCAACCGTTGGTGTGCGTGAGAAGGTCAACGATGTCTTTGGTGCTGGCTAGGGCGATCTTGCCGCGACGGACGGCGTCAGTGCCGGGCTTCCACCCGTCGGGGGCGATGCGGTAGATGCGACCGCGATTGTTACCGTTGTTGAGGTCGAGGTATTGTTTGATCTCGTCAGGGATGCTCCAGGGGTGCTCGATGACTTCGCGATACATGTCGCAGATGTGCAGGCAACCGTCGGGGGCGTTGGCGAAGTTCACGACGCGCACCCAGGTGTCTTTTGAGGCGGCGAATTCGAAGCCGTGTTCGTCCGCTGGGCGCTCTCCTTCAAGGCTGAGGCCATCCTTGGTGGGACGGATGATTTTGCGGTGCACCAATTGGCCGCCTGCATCACCCGAGAAGCTGTTGTTGGTAAATTCAGGTCCGTAGGCGTCGCCGCGGTAGATGGTCGTGCCGGTCGCGCCGGTGAAGTAGCCACTGACGCGCCCGCCGCCTTCCACCACGCCTTTCACCACCCCTGCGATGCGCCAGCGGGTGCGGATGATGCGCCAGGGTTCGTCGGGGCTGATGCGGAAGACTTCGGCAGCGCCGCCATCGACGGCGATGCTTTGGCGCGCAGGTGGCATTGTGACGGGACCGGTGTGGCGGGTGAACCGATCGTCGTAGGCCCAGTATTGCAGGTGGTCGGAATTCGAGCAGCCAAACTTGCGGCCGTAGTCATCAAAGCTCATGCCGTATTGAGCGCCGCCCAGCTCGGTGCCGAATTCATAGGTGAGGGGATCAAACCAGAGGTCCTTGCCGCCGAGTTCTTGGCCGGGGAGTTCGGGGCGTTTGGCGCAGGTCACGACGCCTCGATTGCCACCGCCCGCGAGAATGTGGATGCGATTGTCGGGTCCCCACTGAAAGCTATTCATGAGGCCTTGCACGTTGAGCAACTTGAGGCCGGTGCCAATGCCGGTATAGACTTTCTCGCGGACCTCAGCTTTACCATCTCCGTCTTTGTCTTCAAAGCGCCAGATGTCAGGAGTAGCACCGACAAACAGCCCGCCGTTCGCCCAGATGAGCCCGGTGGGCCAGGGGAGATCATCGGCAAAGACGGTGCTGGTCTCGAAGTGGCCATCGCCATCTTTGTCTTCGAGCATCGTGATGCGGCCCAGGTGCGGGGTGACGTCGCGCATCTCGGAATAGTCGTTCATCTGGCAAACGAACATGCGGCCGTGCTCGTCAAAGCAGATGGCGATGGGATCGCTGACTTGGGGCTCGTTGGCGGTGAGTTCGAGATGAAAGCCCTTCTTTATCTTCCAGGAGGCGATGGCGTCTTGCGGCTCGATGGCCGGGTAATGCGGCAGCTCTTTGGCTGGATCAATTTTGGCTTCGCCCTTTGTTGCACCATACGCTTTGGCATAGGTGGTTTTGGACTTGAGGCCGTCGTCCGCAGCGTTTGCGGTGAGGGCGAGGAAAAGTGTCAAGGTGAGGGTGCGCATACAGACAAATGAGGAATGGGGCACTACTTCAGTGAGCGAAGCCAGGCGACGAGATCCAGCAACTCTGTCTCGCTCATCGTTTGATCGAGACCCATGGGCATGAGGCTGGTGGGGAGTGTGGTGTCGGCGGTGATGGTTGGGTGGGGGATGTTTTTTTCTTGGCCGGCGATGTCGATGACGAGTAATCCTTCGGCAGTGTGGCTCTTGATGACGGCCATGGTTTGTTGACCATCGCTGGTCTCGATGAGATGGGCTTCGTAATCGCGGGCCAGGGTGTTGCTGGGGAAGAGGATGCTTTCGAGGATGTCGCGCTCGGTGCGGATGGCACCGATGTGGGAGAGATCGGGGCCGATGGGGCGGCCGATGTCACCGATCTTGTGGCAGGCCATGCAGGTGCCTTTGCCTGCGGCGAAGTGCGACTGGCCACGACTGGCATTGCCACTGGCAGCGGCGCGTTCGGCGAGGCTGCCGAGTTGGCGCTTCTTAGCTTCGGTAGCTTCAATCGCTTTGGTGTAAGCGGGATGAAGGATGGACTCAAAAATCTCCGGCGGTTGGTCGGCAAAAGCGGTGCGGTAGTGGCTTTCTTGGGCGCTAGCAATGACGGGGTTTTTGGCGATCTCTGCGGCGATTGCGCGCCCAGTTTCCGGGTCTTTGTTTTTGCGGACAATCGGAAGCAATGTCTTGAGCTCAATGGGCCCGAGCGTGGCAAACAAGGGAGCGATTTCGAGAACTTGCGGCTTCTGCAAAGTGGCCGAGGCGAGCATTCCTGCGGCTTGGATTTTGGCGGCGGCTGAAGATGCGGGGTCCGTCAGCACGCCTTTGACGAGGGTGAAGGTATCACCAGCGAGCTTCACTGACTTTGTTGCATCAAGTGCTTTGAGGCGGATGGAGAGGGCCGGATTGGGGTCCGCTGCGACGGCCTGTAGGGCGGTGTCGAAGTGCGCGGACTTGAGCTTCTTGATGGCGTCGAGCACCAGTGGCGACGGGGCCTCCGCGAGGAGTTTGTCGAGTGTGGGGAGCCAAGCGTCATTGCTGGTGCCGGTGGTTTGCGCGGCCAGGATACTGAGGGCGGATTGACGAACGGTTGCTGACGGATGGGACAGCATGCGGCTGACCAACTCCTGCGCGGCTTTGGTGGTGATGACGGATGGGAGGAGTTCGTTGAGGAAGGCGAGTCGAGCAGGGTTGATAGGGTCATCTGCGCGAGCCATGCAGCCAAGGGCTCGGCAGCGCGCTCAAAAGCTTCTGGATCTGCGGCCAAGACGCGGCGGACGGTGGCGGCGAGGTTCTTGGATCTTTCGGGGTCGAGCTTTGGTAGCAAGCCTTCCACCATGGCCTGCGAGGAGGATCGATCGCGAGTGTCGGTGCGGAATGTGTTGGCAATCAGCAGGCGACTGCCGTTGAGGTCGTTGCCCGCGATGCTCATGAACGGTGGGCGGACGTTTTCGAGCGCAAAGAGGAGTTGATGTTCAGTCGATGGATCGAGTTCCTGATCGAGGAGTCGGACGAGGGCGTTGTTGATGCCTCCGTCGAGCGTGGATTTTTCTGCGACCCATTCGAGGGCGGCTCGGATGGCCTGCGGCTCTTTGCTGCCGAGTTGCGCGGCGACTTCTTCGGGCGAATGGAACTCCCAACGGGTCTTCCAATCGCGTTTGGTTATGGCTGCGGGGGAGGGACGCGGTATGGCGGGTCTGATTCGATAGATGGCACCGAGCAGATCTGACTTGGCCATGAGTGAGCTGGGGCAACCGATGCGGAACCAGCCACCGGTGTCGATGAGGAGCAGGGAACCATCACGGGGATCTTCCATGACATCGGTGAGGTGGATGTCGGGGTTGTTGAGCTTGAGGAATTCATTCTCCACGGCGCGGTAGGTGCTGCCTTCGGGGATGAGTTCCATGCGAACGAGCCGCTGGGTGTTGAAGTGGGTGACGAGGAATGGAGTGTCGTTGAATCCGCAGCGCGCGGGTAGCTTTTCCAGAAGCAACTGCCACTGACAGCGACGTGACCGAAGTTGTACATGACCGGCATGGTCTCCAGCGTTCGCGGTAGGTGGGCGATGGCTTTGAGCTGGTCGCTGCGCTCGTACACGCCGCCGTAAAGCCAGTGGACAATGGTGTCGCCGCGAGGCTGGGTGTAGTAGAGGTTTTGCACGCCGATGATGTCGCCACTGGGGTGAAATCGACTTCGACGGGATTGTCCCCGCAACCGAGGAGTGCCATGCGACGTCGCTGCCGTCGGGCTCGCAGCTCCAGATGCCGCAGGCGAGTGATGCATCGACGGGCGTGCCGTCGTTTTGTTTTACGTCGTGACCTTTGCGGCCGTGGCACCAGTAGAGCCGGCCATTGGGATGCAAAAGGGCCCGTGGATATCGGCGGCATTGCCGGTGTAGTCGAATCCGGTGACGATCTCCTCGCGCTGATCGGCGATGCCGTCGTTGTCGGTATCGGTGAGCTTCCAGAGGCTGGGTGGGGAACCGACATAGAGGCTGCCGTTCAACCAGCAGGCGCCTTGAGGAAAGGTCATCTTGTCAGCGAAGACGGTGCTTTTGTCGAAGGCACCATCGCCGTCGGTGTCTTCGAGCATGAGGACGCGGTTGGGGGGATTGGCGTCGAGTTGCGCTTTGTTCCAGTTCACGCCGACTGCGTCCCCTGACAAAGAGGCGTCCTTGATCATCGAGACAGCCCATGATGGGATGGGTAACGAGGGGGCGCGGCGGCAGCGAGGGAGAGAGTGTAGCCCTCCGGGATCTCGTGCTGGGGCACGGCCTGCTGCACGGCCCCAGTCAGACGGCGGGGCGCTTGCCGCTCTCGGGAATTTCGTTGCCTTTGTCAGGAGTGAGGTCGGCGGCGGTAAGAGTCTGGCTGACCAAAGCCAGAGCGAGGGATGTCAAGGTGGTGCGCATATCAGATCCTGGGGTTGCCGGAAGTTCTCAAGCCAAAGGCTATCAGAACCAACTGCAGGAATACATGAGCGAGGGGCCCTGTTTATCCGTTTTCAGTGCTGGGGATGTATATTTTTGTGACCACTGGGAATCACCCTGGTTTTTACGGGGCGTTCGGAGCTTCTAGCTGAACTTTGGTGGCTGAGATCTTTTCCAGATCTGGGGACCAATCTCCTTCACCAAGCAGACTCGACACCACTTCTGATAAGTCGATGTCCAGCATTTCCTTGGCGGCAGTAAGCCCAGCATCCTGCCGCTGGGCGGCGAGTATGAAATGGCTGATGTTGTTTGGATCCACGGTGCCTCCTTGAAACAACGCGTTAAACAGAAACCGAGATAGGTGGTAGCTGAGTTCTTGACCGTCGTCGGGAGACCAAAACGTTGTTCCAGCCCAGAAATCCTGTAGTTTTGCTGGTGACCAATAGGCCCGGTGGCGTCGAATCATCTCCCGGTTCAGAAAATAGCTGGGAATACCGTTTAGATTCTCTTCGACAATCATTGTAACGGCTTCATCAAGCCAACCAGGTAGCTGTAGCGTGGCGAGTTGCGCATGGCACAGCTCATGAGCAAGGACCGAGTAATACCTGTCCAGTTGTCCGCCCGGCATGGCGAAGTGCCCATAGCCCTTACTCAAAAAGACGCCTCCAACGCTTGCAAACTCTTCGTCTTGGACTTGGTAGTCGGAAAGGTATGCGTAAAATGTCTGGTCGTTGAGGCAGAGAACTGGCCATTTCCCCATACCCTCGGTTGTTGGGTAGGAATTGGAGGAGCCGATTGATCTTATGTAGACACTTTTCGAGGTAGGCTAGCGCTGCTTTGCATTGATTCTCACTAGCCTGCGATACGAGAAAGAAGCGGAGGATTCCATCAATTGGTGCTCATGGCCAAACTCTTCCTTCAGCTGGTTCATCCAAAGTCTTCCGAGGTGAGTGTACAACTCTTGAAGTTCATCCTCGGATCGGTCGGCATATAGACAGTCTCCTATGGTTTGCCAGTTTGGATGGCAGTATGACTTGGTCACATCCAACCAGCTTGGATTCAAGTAACTGGGAAGCGCTTGCTGTTCAGATTGCATGGCCGCTCGTTATTGTTACTTGATACCGCTCAGGCGTTCCATCCGGCCTGCTTCAACATGTTGGCGGTGGGGTGCCATGATGATTCATGGCGGCCTTGACGAAGCCGTGGAAGATGGGGTGCGGGTGATTGGGCTTGGAGAGGAATTCCGGGTGGAACTGGCAGGCGACGAAGAACGGGTGCGTGGGAATTTCGACAATTTCTGCGAGTTCTCCATTTGGGGAGGTGCCGGAGATGACGAGGCCGTTGCTTTCGAGGGTCTCTTTGTAGTCGGAGTTGAACTCGTAGCGGTGGCGGTGGCGCTCGGTGATGGTGGCACTTTGATAGAGATCGTAGGCTTTGCTGCCGGCGAGAAGGTCCGTGACCCAGGTGCCGAGGCGCATGGTTCCGCCCAGATTGATGACTTTTTTTTGCTCCTCCATGAGGCTGATGACGGGATGCGGTGTGCCTTTGTCGAACTCGAGGCTTGAGGCGCCGGTCAGTCCGCACACGTTGCGGGCGTACTCGATAACGGCGATCTGCATGCCGAGGCAGACGCCGAAGAAGGGGATGCAATTTTCGCGAGCGTAGCGGGCTGCGGCGATCTTGCCTTCGGTGCCACGGTCCCCGAAGCCGCCGGGAATGAGGATGCCCTGGAGTCCGTTGAGGTACAGGTCGGGGCCAGCTTTTTCAATGCTTTCGGCATCGATGCGGACGATATCGACTTTGCAATCGTTGGCGGCACCGGCGTGGGTGAGTGCTTCGTAGATGCTTTTGTAAGCGTCTTGAAGCTCGATGTATTTCCCCACGACGCCGATGCGGGCGTGGTGGGTGGGGTGGATGACGCGCTGGACGAATTTCCGCCAACTGGTCAGATCTGGTTGTGGGGTGGGGAGTTCGAGGAACTTGCACACCATGTCATCAAGACGCTCTTCGTGGAGTTTGAGTGGCACCTCATAGATGCTGTGCTTCACATCGCGCACTTCGATGACGGCCTCGATGGGGACGTTGCAGAACAGGGAGATCTTATGGCGCACATCGGCATCGAGGGGCATCTCGGTGCGGCAAAGGATGATGTGGGGGCCGATACCGATTTCCCGCAGTTTGGCGATGCTCTGCTGGGTGGGCTTGGTTTTCAGTTCGCCAGCGGCCTTGATGTAAGGGACCAGCGTCGTGTGAATGTAAAGGACGTTGCCGTGACCGACCTCATGTCCGAATTGGCGGATGGCCTCCAAGAAGGGCAGGCCTTCGATATCGCCGACGGTGCCGCCGATCTCGGTGATGATGACATCGCCGCCCATCTTTTCGGCGACTTCATGAACGCGGGCTTTGATCTCGTTGGTGACGTGAGGGATGACCTGCACGGTGCTGCCCTGATATTTGCCTGCGCGTTCTTTTTCAAGAACCGTGGAATAGACTTGGCCGCTGGTGAGGTTGTTGAGCTTGGAGAGATTTGTGTGCGTGAACCTCTCGTAGTGACCGAGATCGAGGTCGGTCTCTGCTCCATCATCCAGGACGTAGACTTCCCCGTGCTCATAGGGGTTCATGGTGCCGGGATCGATGTTGAGGTAGGGATCAAACTTTTGCATGATCACCTTCAGACCTCGGTGCTCCAAGAGGGTGCCGAGGGAGGAGGCTGCGAGGCCTTTTCCGAGTGAGCTGACGACGCCGCCGGTGACAAAGATGTATTTCATGGGATGAGGAAGGGTAGAGGGCGGAGGATGTTAATGTGACAAAAGTTGTTCGATGGCGCGGGCCTGTTCTTCGGTGTCTACACCTGGGGAAAGATCATCGGTAAAGACGACGCGAATGCGGGTGCCATTTTCGACGGCGCGGAGCTGCTCTAGCGACTCGGTTTTTTCCAATAAGGAGGGTGGCCAGGCGACGAATTGAAAGAGGAAATCCCGCTGAAAGCCGTAGATGCCGAGATGGCGGTGGTGGATGATCCCCGTGTCTGCATTGCGCACAAAAGGCAGGGGGGAGCGGGAGAAGTAAATGGCGTCGTTGCGAAGATCGGTGATGATCTTGACGATGTTCGCATCCGTGACGTGGGCTGCTTCATGGATGGGCGCGGCGGCGGTGATCATGGGCACGCTGGGGTCATCGCGGAGGGCGACGGCCAGTTGATCGATCAATTCGGGGGAAATGAGTGGTTCATCGCCCTGCACATTGATGATGACGCGATGCTCTGGGAAGGCACCGGTTGCCTCTGCGATACGGTCTGTGCCACTGGGGTGATCGGGGGAGGTCAAGACGGCGCGTGCACCAAAGGTGGCGGCGGCCTCCACGATGCGTTCGTCGTCGGTGGCGATGACGATGTCGTCGATCTGCCGACAGTCCTGGCAGCGCTCCCAGACGTGCTGCACGAGAGGCTTCCCTGCGATGAGGTGGAGCGGCTTTCCGGGGAACCTAGTGGATCCCCAGCGGGCAGGAATGGCGACGAGCGTGCGGTTGGAAAGTGGGGCGGGCAAGTGGGAACGAGCGGGTTCTTTTGAATTGGCTCGGAACCCGGCGGGATGCAAATGCTTTCCCTGGGAAAGGTGAATCGGAGGGTGTCCGACAGGGCGCGGTTTTAGTTCGCGCTGGCGGTGGCTTCGGCTGGGCTTTCGGCATTGCTGCTGCTGCCGTTTTCGGTCAGTGTCTGCTGGCCATTGCCGCCGTTGCCGCCAAGGAGTTTGCGGAAGATGCGTTGCGGGAAGGACATGCCTTTTTCTTCGCTTTCGATCTGGCTGACGGCTTGGCTTTTGGCCATTTCCCAGGCAGGAGCAAAGCCGGGCGCATTGATCATCATCTGCTTTTCGGCCCGGGCCATGATCTCAAGGTCGCGCTGGAGCTTGTTGTCGGGGCGCTCGTTGAGGCGGGCGATCTGGAGGCGGAGGTGCTCGCTCTCTTGAGCGAGGCGGGCGCGTTCTTTGTTCAGGTCTTGGATCTGGCGAGAGTCGAGCTCAAGCTTATCGCTGAGGTGGCTGCGGTACCGTTTGAACTCGCGCTTGGTTTTCCAATGGGACCAGAGGGCGAGCGCGAGGAAGATGCAGCCGAGGAGGAAGCCCATGACAAAGGTGTTCAGCGGGCTGAAGAGAGTTTGAAGGCTATCAGGCATGGGGGAAGTAAGCAGATTTTAGCCAACTAGAAAGCGGAAACCTCTGACCGCAGGATTCGGAAAACTGGTGCGCCGAGTTGCGGAGGTCGTTTCTTATTGGCCAAGTTGAGTCAAGGCTGCGTCGAGGCTGGCGACGTCTTTGATGCTAATGACGCGGGCGGCTTTGTCGATTTTACCCATGAGCCCTGCCAGCGTGGCATCGGGCCCGAGCTCGATAAAGAGCTCGTGGCCTTGATCGCGCAGGCACTGCATACTCTCTACCCAGCGAACGGAGCCGGTGACTTGGCTGGCGAGGGTGGAGCGAATATCGGCAGGGTCGGAGACGGTGCTCGCAAGGAAGTTGCAAACGACGGGGCAGCGTGGGCTGGCGATTGGGGCGGTCGCAAGGACTGCGGCGAGTTTTTCCTGCGCGCTGGCCATGAGGCGGGAGTGGTAGGCCCCTGCGACAGGCAGGGTGATGGCGCGCTTGATGCCGGCGTCCTTGGCCTTGGCTGCGGCCATCTCAATGCCTTCGGCTGAGCCTGAGAGTACGATCTGCCCGGGGGCGTTGAGGTTGGCGACATCAACATTGCACTCGGCAGCGAGAGCGCGGATGGCGGATTCTTCCCCGCCGATCATGGCTACCATGGCTCCGCGCGTGGCATCGCAGGCTTCCTCCATGAAACTGCCGCGTTGAAAGACGAGGCTGAGTCCGGTCTCGAAATCGAAGGTGCCGGCGGCGGCGTGGGCGGTGAATTCGCCGAGTGATAGACCGGCGGTCGCGGCGATTTCGAGGCCGGGGATCTTAGATTTGAGGACTTCTAGGAGCGCGAGGCCGTGGGTGTAGAGGGCGGGTTGGCAGCGGCTGGTCTTTGTCAGTTCCTCCATGGGGCCGTCCCGCATGACGGCCGAAAGGGCGATGCCGAGTGCGGCATCAGCGCGGTCAAAGAGCTCCTGCACGACGGGATAGGCTGCGGCGAGGTCCTGGCCCATGCCAACTTTTTGGGCTCCTTGTCCGGCGAAGAGTAAGACGGCTTTGACTGACATAGTGTGATTGCGTTTAGAGATGTGATTGTGGCTGGCGTGATTTCAGCGCCTGTTTTGCGCCAATTCCATAAACCGGGCGGCGTTGCGCTCAACTGTTTCTTCAATCAAGCGTGTCCCGGCTTGGATTGCCTCTAACAG
Organism: Verrucomicrobiaceae bacterium; assembly: GCA_024232965.1. Taxonomy (GTDB): domain Bacteria; phylum Verrucomicrobiota; class Verrucomicrobiia; order Verrucomicrobiales; family Verrucomicrobiaceae; genus JACKQF01. The sequence continues at coordinate 182,699 of JACKQF010000001.1, forward strand.
TGGCATGTGGGCGGGCTTGGTGGCTAGCAGGAGGTCGAAATGGGCCTCGAGCAGTTCCACGTCCTCCAGGCCTCCGGCGATGGCGACGACCGGCTTTCCAAGTTCCTTCGCCAGCAGGGCGACTCCGTGGGGGCCTTTGCCGTGGAGTGTCTGGGAGTCGAGCCTGCCTTCGCCGGTGATCACGATGTCGGCGGCAGCGACGCGGGCACGAAGGTCGGTGAGGTCGGCGATGATCTGAAAGCCGCTGGCAAGTGTCCCACTCGCGAAGGCCATGAGGCCAAACCCGAGCCCGCCTGCGGCTCCTGCACCGAGGGTGTCCCGAAGCTCTGGGGCAGAGTGTTTTTCGGCGAGATCCGCGATGTGGCGGAGGCGATTTTCAAAAAAAGGCACGTCCTGAACGCCCTTCTGGGGGCCGTAAACTGCGCTGGCTCCTGTGGGGCCGAGCAGTGGGTTGGTGACGTCACAGGCGACGATGATTGGCGGTAGATTGAGGTTTGGAGGCGGTTGCAATGAGGCAATTTCCTCTGCGGCTGCGGGTAGGTCGGTGATCTCGGTACCAGCGGCATCCAAGGCGCGCCAGCCGAGCGCGATGGCCATGCCGAGCCCGCCGTCATTGGTGGCGCTGCCGCCGATGCCGATGAGGATTTGCCCGACACCCTGTGCGGTGGCGTGGCGCAGCATTTCGCCAGTGCCATAGGTGCTGGCGCGGGTCGGATTGGGTGGGAGATCGCTGACGATGGCGAGACCTGAGGCGGTGCTCATTTCCATAACAGCCTGGGATATCCCAGCGTGCTGGACGATGCCATAGGGGGCGACGATCGGCCTACCCAATGCGTCATGCGCTGGCGCGGCCATCCAACTGCCCTTCAAGGCGGTGACGATGGCGTCCACCGTGCCTTCCCCACCATCGGCGATGGGGCAGAGGTCACAGTTCCAGGCGGTATCGCAGCGAGCCAGCGCCTGCTGAATGGCCATAGCCACCTGGGTGGCAGTGAGGCTACCTTTATATTTATCGATGGCGATGAGGACTCGCATGAGGTGGGAGACTGGGGGCTGTCTGCCCCTTTGCCAAGTCTTACATTCACACTTTCGCCTCGGCGAGATCCACTCCGCCGCTCAGCCGTCGATGAGCCATCTTTGAGCGAGGATTTTTTGAATGATCACGCACTGGCCGCTTTGGGCATTTCCAGGGTAGGAAATTTGGAGGGTGTAGCCTGACGTACCCTCAGCTTTCGAGAGTTGCTGTGTGAAAACGTCCGCCATTTCGGAGCCTCGCTCGCAGTAGCCATAAAGTTGCTGGTCGCCCTCTGGAGAGTTGAGGCGGATCGAAAGGTAGCGTCGTGAGTCGGCGAACTCGAAGTTGTAGTAATCGTCGATCTTCACAAACGCGCGGATGACAGTTGGCGCAGTCGGTCGTTTTTCGATCAGTTGGGGCCAGGCGATCTCCGAGTAACCGACATAGGACTCCCAATCGAGAAGATACCTGCCGTCGGACTGTTTGCGCATCGCGAATTCGAGCCCGGTGGGACGGTTCCCGCTGTAGTTGAACACCAAGACTTCCTTGCCGTTGATGCGGAAGTGGCCGCGTCCGGTCAGGGAGCCGCGAACTGGGTCCTTTCCGCCTTGAGTCTCGTAAAAGTCCTCCATCAGTGTCTGGACCTTGTCTGGATTGTGCACCATCGCGACCCGGTCGCGCCAGTTCTCGGTGCGCCAATAAGTCTCCATGAGATTCTCAGCCTGCCGCAGAGCAGCAGAGGTGTCATCCAGGGGCAGAGGTTCGATCAGGTTGAGGCTCTGGGCATTGGCGGTGGTTTGCGGCAGAACTTCACCGTAGCCTACTTCTAGCGGGGCGCTTCTGGCGGTAGACTCCAGCGTCGGTCCACCAAGATTGACCAATCCACTGGAGGTCGCTCCGGATTCTGAGCGCACTTCTTGGTCCATCCGGATGAGATCCTGCCGATAGGCGATATTGTCAGAGTAGTACTTCCAGCCGATCACTAGGCCAAAGACAATCAGCACCATCAGGGTCACGGAGATGACCATGAAGGCGCGATGGGAGCCGATCGAAGTGGTATGCATTCAGGGGTGCCTTTTTGCGAGGGACCGTAATATTGTCAGACGACCGGGGGGGACATCAAGCTTTTGTAGCATCCCTCTAGAACACGGACCTGTGCTGCTAGGTCGAATTTCTCTTCGGCGACCGCTCTGGCTCGAGTTCCGAGGTGCTGGCGGAGGGTCGAGTTTTCAAGAATCCGCAACATCGCGGCGGCAAGCGCAGGGGCATCGTTCTCCGGCACCAGCAAGCCGCTATCTCCATCGGTAATTGCCTCGGGGAAGCCGCCGTGGGTGGTTCCTACCACTGGTAATCCTGTGGCCATTGCCTCAACGGCGGCATTTGGGATGCCCTCGCGATTTCCATCTGCAGTGGTGCGGCTGGGGTGGACAAAAAGATGGGATTCGTAGAGGGCGTCGCGTACCTTGGTCGGGTGCTGAAAGCCTCCATAAGTCACGGCGTTGGCGATTCCTAGTTTCTCCGCTTGGCTTTCCATCGCGGGTTTCAGTGGGCCATCACCCATGAGTAGAAGTCGTGAATTTGGGAAGCGCTTGTGTACCTGCTCAAATGCTTCAAGGGTGAGGTCTAGGCCCTTTTTTTCGATGAACCGGCAAGCCTGCATGATTTGCCAAGCTCCGTCTGCTGGCTCTGGTCGGTCTTTAGGCGGGAATGCGTCCAGCTTGATGCCGGTGCGCCAAACCGTGATCTTTTCTTCCGGACAGCCAAGCTCGATGAGGTCTCGCCGTAGGCTCTCAGAGCGGCAGAGAATCTTGCTGGCGCAGCGATAGACCTCCTGCATCGCTGACCGATACCCAGGGCGATCCATGTCCACCCCAGCGTCCGCCCCGTGGAATGAGACGATCACCGGATGAGGCCATGCCTTCATCAAGGGGATGAATTGCGGGGCGATGTGGCCGAAGTAGATGTGCAGGACCTTGGCGTCGATCCGGGTCAAATCCAGGATCCATTGACGCAACTCGGAGCGGTACATCTGCCAGGGCCGCTGCAAGATTTTCCGGTGAACGAACCGTCGCAACCAGCGAGTCTGCGGTTTTTTTAGGACAGTGAGAAGCTTCTCATGCCAGGGAAAGGTATCCTCGTTTTCGCGCTTGTGAGTGAAAACGTGGGGCTCCACCTCGGTCATGCCATGCAATTGGCGAAAGACATGAACCTGATCGCGCTTGAGGAAATCAGCGATGTAGGAGGCGACGACGGGCTTTTTCGGCATTGAATGCGGAGACGGGCTTGGGTATGGTCCGCGCCCGCACCGCGCCGTGCGGCGGTCTGGAGTGGTCTGGGCCGGAGCGGCGCTAGTTTGCCCCGCGGAATCCGTATGTCACATGAATTATCCTGAAAAAGCACGCCAAGTCATTGAGACCGAGATCGTGGAACTCCAGCGCCTGCGTGATCGGGTAGGGGAGAGCTTTAGCGGCGCAGTCGAACGCCTGATGGCCTGTCTCGCCGCCGGTCGGAAGTTGGTAATCTGCGGCGTCGGCAAGAGCGGCAACATTGGCCGCAAACTTGCGGCGACGCTCAATAGTACCGGTGCTCCTGCCGTGCTGCTAAACGTCGGCGATGCCCTGCACGGGGATCTGGGGGTGGTCAACGAGGGGGATCTGGTGATCACGCTTAGCTACAGCGGGGAAACAGTAGAACTGCTGAGCCTGCTGCCACACCTGAAGCGGATGAATGTTACCCTCCTGGCCGTCACGGGCGGACTGGATAGCACGCTGGCGCGGAATGCGGATGTGGTCTTGGATGTGCATGTCGAAAAGGAAGCCTGCCCGCTGAACCTAGCCCCTACGAGTAGTACCACTAACATGCTGGTGCTGTGCGATGCCCTGGCGATGGTTTTGCTGGAGGCGCGTGGTTTTCAGGCCGATGATTTTGCACGACTGCATCCTGGTGGATCGCTGGGCCGTGCGTTGCTAACACGCGTGTGTGATGTCATGCGTCAAGGCGCACAGTTGGCTGTGATTCCGCCCCATACGGTGGTTCGCGATGCCCTGCAGGCGATGACCCGGGCTCGCAGTGGCGCGGCGATCGTCGTGGACGACGAAGGGCGCCTGGCCGGCGTCTTTACGCATGGGGATTTTGTCAGGGCCTTCCAGAGCGATAGCAGCATCGCCGATTATTCGGTGGAAGTTTTCATGACGCGAAAGCCCGTCACGATTCTCGCCGACAAACTCGCCGCCGAGGTCGTTGCAACGCTGGAGCGTCACCGCGTGGATGACCTCGTCGTGCTCGATGACGATCAGCGCCCTGTCGGTCTCGTCGATACGCAAGATCTGAGCCGGATGAAGCTAGTTTAGGCCTCGGATTCCGTTTGCTCGGGCTGCTGCCGGCGGAGTTTTTGCCAAGGGCGGGAGGACGACTGGGAAAGAGCGGCCTGAAGCTCAAGGCGGCAGTCCTCTGTGGTGCCCGCGAGTGTCGCTTCCTGGATCAAAGTCAGCACTGGGAGGCCATGGGCGGTATCCACGGTGGCATCGTCCCATTCCAGCAGACCCCAGCCTTCAGGGGCCTCGTGACTGGCCAGGATACCCCGTCGGATGACCAAATAAAAGAGATCCGCACCGGCCCAGCGCCTCACTTTATCGAACTTGGTACCGTCAAAGACCCTCCGCTGGTGGATGGCTATTTGGCGCACGGTCCGACTGTAGCCTTTGTGTCCGAGCGTCGCAGGGTCAATCGGAGCAGGGAATTCGGCAAAGAGCTCCCCGCCTTGACTGAGCGTCGGGTAATGAGAGCCCAATAGTCGATCCAACTTCACCTTGCGCTCCTGCAATTGCTTTAGCCGTGCGAGGGAGGCTGCGACCTGGTGGCTGTCTTTGAAGAAATCTGCGCGGCTCTGCTTGCACTCAAAAATCGCCGTCAGGCTCGGGAAGGGGATTGCCCGACCGTCCGCCCGCCGGATTTTCGTGGTGCGACAGGCTGCGGCATCGGCCCGGTAGCCGCTTCGCGGAATGCGGATCTCGTGGGCGACCGCTTGGAAGCCGCGCTCCAGCGCCCAGAGGGCAGCGGCGTCCTTCAGCGCACGGTGGGTGGAGGTTTCACCAGCCACGGGAGAGTCAAAATTCGTCCAGCATCGGGTTTTGTTGGCGCTCCCGACCGACCGTCGTCGATGGACCGTGCCCGGGCAGGATGCGGGTCGTGTCTGGCAACGTCAAAAGTTTGGTCTGGATGCCTTGGAGCAATTGCTGCAGGCCTCCACCAGGGAAATCCGTGCGTCCAATCCCGTCCAGGAATAGCACGTCTCCCCCAAAGACGATGCCGTCCTCTGGCCGATAGAAGCAAATGCTATCGGGGGAGTGACCCGGGATGTGCAGCAGTTCCCAGCGGAGTTCATCGACGGTGACTTCGGTCTTGCCCGTTAGCACCTGATCGACAGAAAATGGGGGGATAGACAAGTGCGTTCCCGTAAACATCCCGTAGAGCTTCTCCAGCGTCAGATCTTGTGAATACGCGGCAAAGGCCAGGGTTGGACAGCCATGTTGAGTCTGGATTTTGGCGGCATCCATCACGTGATCAAAGTGCTGGTGGGTGAGAAAGAGGGCCGAGACCTTGACTTTTTGGACCTCCAGCCAATGTGCCATTCCCTCCGGTGCATCGAACACAAAGTGCGTATCGCCCTGGCTGAAGAGGTATCCATTGGTCTGGGCGATTCCGCCGGTAAAATGAGCTATGCTGAACATCTGTGACGTAAACAAGTCTGAAACCGTTGGACAATTCAACCACCAAGACACAAAATAACGGGCTAGATATGAGTTAGCGCCGCGTATCTAACTAAAGCAGCCATAGAAGATTTCCCCCAATGACACGATCCCCCTTGTCCCTTTTGGCAGCCGCTCTCGCTGCGGTTAGCTTTAGCAGCCCCGCCCCAGCCCCGGCGGCAACGAACTTTGGACAGGTGGCCATGCATGTGGCCTACATGCTTCAAAATCATCACTACTCGCACGCAGAGTTTGATGACAAAGTTTCTGGCGAACTCCTCACCAACTACCTGAACATGCTGGATTTCCGGCATGTCTTCTTCACTCAGGCGGATGTGGATTCGTTTAAGGCCAAGTACGACACCACTCTGGATGACCATATCCTGATGCGCAACATCAGCCCAGCACTGGAGATTTACGACGTCTACTCCCAGCGTGTCCGTGATCGGGTTGACTTCGTTCGGCGCACGCTCGCCTCTACGGAATTCAAATTTGACTCCGACCGCACAGTGGAGATCAATCGCGATAAGTCCCCGTGGCCCGCCGATGAAGCAGCCTCCGACAAGCTGTGGATGGACATCTTGGAAGAAAACCTCCTCCAAGAGAAGCTCGTGGAACTGGCTAAAGAAGCCGACGCAAAAAAGAAGGCTGAAAACGCCGCCAAGAAGGCCGCAGAGAAAAAAGACGCACCTGCAGCAACGCCCCCAGCCAAACCTGAGGCGGATAAAACCACTGCCGACGCAAAACCTGCGGATGCCAAGGCCGATGCGCCGAAGGCAGCCGATGCAGCGAAGTCTGCGGAGCCCGAAAAGAAGCTGACGGCTACCGAAAAAGTGCTGAAGGATTATGAGCGCCTCCTCGATAACCTGAATGAAAACGATCAGGAAGACATCGTGAACTACTTCCTCTCCTCCCTGGCCACTTCCTTTGACCCGCACACGGAGTACATGAGCCAGAACGAGATCGAAAACTTCAATATCCAGATGAAGCACTCTCTCGTCGGCATTGGCGCGCTTCTCGGTATCAAGGACGATGTCGCAGAGATCCAAGGTATCGTGGTGAATGGTCCTGCGGATAAGCAGGGCGAGCTCCGGCTCAACGACCGCATCCTGGCCGTGGCGCAGGGTGAGGACGAATTCGTGGACGTGAAGTACATGAAGCTGCAAAAGATCGTGGATATGATCCGCGGTAAAGATGGCTCGGTCGTCCGCCTCAAGGTGATGCCGGCCGCAGACCCAAATGCTACCACCATCATTGCCATCACTCGCACAGAAGTGGAATTGAAGGAAAAACTGGCCAATGCCGAGTTGATCGTGACTCCACCGGATCTGGGGAAAGAAATGCGAGTTGGGTGGATCAACCTGTCCTCATTCTACGCTGACATGGAAGAAGGCAAAGTCAGCACCACGGTTGACGTGGAGCGCCTGCTGCGACGCCTGATGAAGGAAAAAATCGACGGCCTCGTTCTCGATCTTCGTGGCAATGGCGGTGGTTCCTTGGAGGAAGCTATCAAGCTCACCGGGCTCTTCGTTCCAGCAGGACCTGTCGTGCAAGCCAAAGACTGGAAAGGGAACATTACTTGGCGTGAATGCGAAAACGAACAGGCCACCTACAGTGGTCCGATGATTGTTCTCACCGACAAGACCAGTGCTTCCGCCAGCGAGATTCTCGCAGGTGCCCTTCAGGACTATCGCCGCGCTTTGATCGTTGGCGACAAGTCCACCTATGGCAAGGGAACCGTGCAGACGATCCTTCCTGTAGAGCGCTACATGCCTTTCTTCAGTGATAAAAGCCGTGCAGGTGCCTTGAAGGTGACCATTCAGAAGTTTTACCGCATCGCCGGTGGTTCGACGCAGCTCATGGGAGTGATTCCTGATCTGCAACTCCCCTCCATCCGCGACGTGCTGGACATCGGCGAGGCCTCGACGCCAAACCCCCTGCCATACGACACGATCCCACCCCGGACCTTCAATTTCACTCACAAGGAGCCTTATCTCCTCTCGGACCTCCAATCCCGTCTGAAAAGCCGGATCTCGACCAATCCTGAATTCCAGGCGGTTCAGGAGGAGTCTGCGCGCCTCAAGACACGTATCGACCGTAACACCGTATCCCTAAACCTCGCCAGCCGACTAAAGGATCGTGATGAAGCGGAAGCCCGTCGTGATAAGCAGGATGCGGAGCGCGCCAAGCGAGTCGCTGATGTCGTCGCCAAGATCGGCGATAACGGCTTCAAGACTTATCACCTCACACTCGACAACGTGGATAAGCCAGAACTCGTCATTGAGTCGGATTTCACACGCGAGCAGAGCACCGGCATGCGGGTCGCCAGCAAGGCTGCAGACGACGATGGGGCGTCCTCAGATGCTTCCACCTTTCCCTACGGTATCGAGCCTGTGAAACTGGAGACTCTGAACATCCTGCGAGATCACCTCGAACTGCTCGGGAAATCACCAACGACTGCCAAGACGGACGAAAAACCAGCTACTCTGCAGCAGTAAGTTCTTCGGCCTTAAGGCGTGCGAGCTCTGTGCAATTCTGCCTGGAGCCTCTCGATCTCTTCCATCAGGCTGTGCAGGAGCTTAAGACCATCTAGATTCATCTCGCAGCTCTCCTTGAGCATTTCTAGTCGACGGAGGATACGGACGGCGTTGGCATCAAAACACGCGCCGTCTGCTGCTTCAGTTGCGCAGGGTTTGATGAAGCCCTGATCTTGATAAAAGAGGACGGCTTCGGTGTTCGTGCCGGACATTTCGGCCAAAACTTCGAGAGAGTAACGGGCTCTCCCTGTGATCACGAATTCAGCGGATTCAATGAGCTCGGATGGTGTGAGATTGCTCATAAAGCGGAAGTTTTGCGAGGGTTGAAGGTGGATGTCTGGCGCAGCTGTTCCCAGATCGCGCGCTCTGAATCGCTGATTTGGGTCGGCATCACGATTTCGATGTGGACAAAAAAGTCGCCGCGCTCGCCTGTCTTGCCCTTGGGTAGGCCGCGAGATCTGACGCGGAGAGATTGATTGTTTTCGGTGCCGGGAGGAACACGGAGTTTGATCTCCCCGTCAAGCGTGGGCACTAGCACTTCCGTGCCCAGCACAGCCTCCCATGGGGCGATATCCAGCTCGTAGGTGATATCGGCCTCGTTTGATGTGAAGTCGGGATGGGCGGCATGGCGCACCCGCAAATAGAGGTCGCCCGCAGGTCCACCGTTCAAACCGGGCTCACCCTGGGCTGGGACGCGAATGCGTCTGCCGCTGGTTGCGCCGGGTGGGATGCGGACTTGGAAGGTGTGCGTTTGGACCTCGCCCGTTTGTCGATTTAAGGTTTGGAGCGAGATCGGGCGCGTCGTCCCATGCATGGCCTCATTCAAGGTAACCAGTATATCCCCTTCGACATCATGGCCGCGGCGAGCACGACCAGCACCCGGACCAGCAGTCTGAGGTGGTGCCTCCCAGTCTTGCGGAAATCCGTATCGGCTGCCGCCACTAAAGTACTGTTCAAAGAAGTCACTGAACCCGGTGCCACCAAAGTGGAACTCCTGCCCGCCGCCTCTTGACGCCGCTTGCTGACGGGGTGGGGGCGCCTCGCCGCCGAAGTTTTGCCAATCAGCGCCGAGACGATCATACTTCTGCCGTTTCTCCGGATCACTGAGAACCTCATTGGCTTCGTTGATTTCTTTGAACTTTTCTTCGGCCTCCTTCTTGTCGGTGGCGGTATCCGGGTGGAATTGGCGTGCCAGCTTGCGGAAGGCCTTTTTGATGTCCGCCTGACTGGCATCGCGGGCAACTCCCAGCGTGGCGTAGTAGTCTTTGAACGAAGTAGGCATGATTGAAAGGGTATGCCTAGCTACCTAACTGGCATTCTGCCCAACATGCAACGGTGGCAATTGCCCGCGCAATCCGTGCAGTGTTTCTGGCAAGACTGGCAGAGGAAGTGAGTTATCGGTATGTTTTGTTGGGGCATGAAATCCAAACCGACCTCGTCCAAACGTGCGAAGAAGATTCTCGGTGCCACCTCTGGTGTGACGGAAATTTTGCCTGTACCGGACGCGCCTCTTTCCGGTCCCTTTCACGTCCAAGAGGATCCGGGTGCACGGGGCGACCACGGCACTGCAGGTCGTGCTGAAATCCGCAAGACGGCCCATCGCGTCGTCGGATCTCGCCAATCGCAGCGTCCGGTGGAAGGGCGCAAACAAGTGCGGGCGAAAAAGTAAGTGGCGATCTGGAGGCTGCACAGGTTTGCATGCTACGCCTTGGGGTCGGGGCTTCAGCGGATCTCTACACCCGAGAGGATCGTCTCTGCTGCAGCAGCAGCAGCCTCCGTGGATCGTGCATGAATACGCGCAATCACGTCACCACTTCGCACCTGAGTGCCCGTCTTGGCGATCTGATCGCAGCCGACCGCAAAGTCGATCGCACCACCTGCCGTCGCCCGACCCGCACCCAGATTTAGAACCGCCAAGCCCATCTGCCTCGAGTCCATCCGGATTATTTGGCCGCTCTCCTTGGCGCGGACGTCCAGAATCACCGGTGCCGCGTGGACGGCAGTGATTCGTTCCAAGCTCGCCAAGTCACCCCCCTGCGCCTCCACCATTCTTTGGAATCTTTCCCATGCGGTGCCATCGCGCAGACGCTTCGCCAAAACATCACGAGGCGAGTTTGATACCGCTGCGGCAAGCTCTAGGCAGATCTTTTCCAGATCAGAAGGGCCACGACCTTGCAGGCAGGCGACTGCTTCGGCCACCTCCAGCGCATTGCCGGCGCTATGACCGGTTGGTTCGTTCATCGGATTTAGGAGCGCGGTCGTCGCCACCCCTAGCGCCTCCCCGGCGCGAACCATCGCAGCCGCCAGAGTCTCTGCGTCGGCGCGATTTTGCATGAACGCACCGGAGCCGAATTTCACATCCAGCACAAGTCGGTTCAATCCCTCCGCCAGCTTTTTGCTCATGATACTGGCGGTGATCAAAGGGATGCTCGGCACGGTTCCGGTCACGTCCCGCAGCGCGTACAGTTTCTTATCTGCCGGGCAAATATCCGCCGTCTGGCCAATCATCACGCAGCCAAATTCCGCCAGGATCTCGCGGATTCGTTGCTCGTCCAGTTGCGTATTGAATCCTGGGATTGACTCAAGCTTATCCAATGTCCCGCCCGTGATACCTAGACCGCGCCCAGAGATCATCGGCACCCAGAGTCCATCACAGGCCAGCAGCGGCGCAATGATGAGGGAAGTTTTGTCACCAATGCCCCCCGTGCTGTGTTTGTCGACTCGCATGGGGTCATCGTTGGCCCAGGATAGAGTGCTACCACTGTGCAGCATCGCGTCCACCAACGCCGCCAATTCCTCGTCGGTCATCCCCCGAAAAAAGATCGCCATCGCCAGGGCGCTCATCTGGTAGTCTGGCATTTCCCCAGAGGTGAATTGCTTGATTACCGATCGGATCTCCCCGGGAGTCAGTGCCTCGCCATCTCGCTTGCGTGCGATGAGTGTGGGAATGTGCATTTTCCAAATTGAACAGGCCAAACACTTTTGGCAATTGCAGATGTCAGTCGATCAAGTTCCAGAATGCACTGGAGAATATGCGGTGGTGTGCTTGGGTCAGGTGTTTACCTTACAGCGGGGGCAATGACTGGTAGCCCATTCTTCACCTTTATGGAAAGATGCCGTGGTGCCGATAACTTTCGGCTACACGCTCAAGGGCGAGGAGAAAGCCCGCAGTGCGCAAATCAGGAAGTTTCCGTTCTTTCCACACGCGATGCAGGCTGTTGTATGCCTTTGTCATACTCTGCTCGAGGGCAGCAATGACGATTTCCTCCTCGCTGGGGCCATGGATAAGGCGAGGCAGTTGATCCCCAGGGAACTTGGCTCCGATCAGTTGTTCCACCGCTTCAACCAGTTCTCGCTTCACGAGTTCTTCGTGGCGGGAAAGCATGCGGTCAAAACTGACGCCCGCCCGATTTTTGAGCCACTCGAAGTAAGACACAGTTACACCGCCGGCATTCAGATACATGTCTGGAATCATGAGAATACCGCGCTCGCTGAGGATTGCTTCGCCCTCAAAATCCACCGGTCCATTGGCCGCTTCGGCGACTATCTTAGCTTGGATGCGCGCACCATTTTCACTGGTTATCTGATTCTCCAGAGCAGCCGGAACTAGGATGTCGCACTCATGTTCCAGCAGCTCCATACCGTTTGTGAAATTTTGTGCGCCGGGAAAATTGAGTATAGTCCCTTCCGCCTTGCGGTGGTTGAAGACGGCATCGACGTTGAGGCCGTTGGTATTGTAAATACCGCCTTCTCTTTCGATGATTCCAGTGATAATGGCCTGTCCTTCGTTTTGGAGATACCAGGCAGCATAGTATCCCACATTGCCAAGGCCCTGAACGATGATGCGTTTGCCTGCCACACCTGTTGTAAGACCGAGCGGTTGCATATCCTCTTGATGCTCCAAACACGCGCGGATGCCGTAATAAACACCGAGCCCGGTTGCCTGTCTACGCCCTGGGATACCATGCATGCTGATCGGTTTGCCGGTGACACAAGCGTAGGTGTCCGCGGAGTTGATTTTCAGGTTCTTGTAGGTATCAGCGATCCAGGCCATCTCCCGTTCACCAGTTCCATAGTCGGGAGCAGGGACATCAATGTCTGGGCCGATGAAGTTTTTGCGGATCAGTTCAGCAGTGTAACGGCGGGTGACTCGTTCGAGGAATCCTTCAGACTCGGTTCGCGGATCAATACAGACACCACCCTTCGCACCGCCAAAAGGCACTCCCACAAGTGCGCATTTGTAAGTCATCAGCGCGGCTAAGGCGATGGTCTCATCGATGGTCACGTCTGGACTGAAGCGTATCCCACCTTTTGTAGGCAAGCGGTGATGGCTGTGCTCTGCCCGGAAGGCTTCAACTACAACGATGCTACCGTCATCCCTTTTCACTGGGAAACGCATGCGGTAGGTCGAATTGCAGCAGCGCACTTGATCGATCAAACCTTTGTCGACATCGGAGAACGCTGCGGCCCTGTTGAAATAATGGCTTACACTCTCAAAAAAAGATCCTCGGGACATTGGCTACCAGTGAGCAGATTCCGATCCCTTGCATGTCACATTTCAAAGAATTTGCCTCTTCGTCGGCTAGAGCTCGATATTATCAATGAGTCGGGCTTCGTTGAAGAAGACGGCCAGTGCAGCTAGGCCATGGTCTTGTACGACGGAGAGGGCCTCCAAGGTTCGCGCGTCAGCAATCTCGACGTAATCGATCCGGCCGAGTGGAGCATGTTTGGCGAGGTAGTCCCGCATGATTTCATCGAGTCGATGGGCACCGGTAACTCCTTGTTGACGGGCGTTCCGAGCCGCCAGGAGTGCTTGGCGCAGGGCGGGGGCCTGGAGGCGCTCTTCTGGTGTGAGGTAACGATTGCGGGAACTCATGGCGAGGCCGTCCGCCTCGCGCACGGTGTCGATGCCGTGTAAGGTCACGGGCATGTCGAGGTCGCGAACGAGGCGACGGATGATCGCGAGTTGCTGGAAGTCCTTCTTGCCAAAAATAGCATCGTCGGGCTGGAAGAGATGGAAGAGTTTTGCCACGACGGTGCAGACGCCATCGAAATGGCCAGGCCGACTTGCACCACAGAGCTTTGTGGAGAGGCTGGTCTCGATGATCTTGATGCTGCGGTCGGCGTGATACACCTCCTTCACTGCCGGTGCGAAGACCATGTCGGCTCCTGCTTCGCGGCACTTGGTCAGGTCGTCATCGAGATCGCGTGGATAGCGTTCAAAATCTTCGTTGGGGCCAAATTGCAGAGGATTGACGAAGATGCTGGCGGCTACCTGGCCATGGGCTCCGGCCATTTTGCGGGCCGCTTCGATCAAGGTGGTGTGCCCCGCATGCAGTGCCCCCATGGTGGGAACTAGGATCACGCGATGATTGCCTGCTTTGCGCCGCCATTGGCGGAGGTCGTGAACGGTTTCAATCAATGTCATGACTTCAAATCCCGAGAATCAAAGACGACGACGCCCGCTAAGAAAAGCGATGTGTTTACGCCGACGAGCACTGTGAAGCTGCGCAAGATCACGGCCCACTGCGGATCGACTGCGAGGGTCTTTGCCCAGGCGGCCATGTGATGAGTGAGCAGCAGATGGCGGTAGTCTTCCATGAAGCCCATGTTGCGCAGGATCATATCGATCAGCACATAGGACAGCGCGGTGATGGTGGCTGCGGCGGGCTTGATCGGGAGGCAGGAGAGGAAGAATGCGACGCTGCTGACGGTGATCATCGCGAACGAGAGACACAGTGAGGCGGTGGTATATTTGCCGAGGCCTTCGCTCCAATCATAGAACGCAGCGATGCCTGCCTCGGGTGAATAGGCAAAATAACCGCCGCCCCAGCCTTTAATGAAAAGGCCCATGAGGAAGGCGCTCCAGGTGATGAACTGCACCAGCGCGATGGTGTAGAGCGCGCAGGTGAGGTACTTTACAAGCAGGAGGCGGAATCGGCTGACGGGGCGCGCGAGCAGGAGGCGCATGTGGCCGTCTTCGCTCTCTTTCGCGACGATATCCCCGGCGACGAGTGCGAGATAGATGCCACCCAGCAAGAACACGGCTGCGCCCAACACAATGTGAGCGATAGTGAGGGCAGAGTAGTATTTTTCAAAAGCCTCGCCCTGCTGGACGATGAGGCTCTTGAAGCGATTGACGCCTTTGGTTTGGAAGAGGAAAAGGATGACTATCTCCAGCAGTAAGAAGGCGCCGAAGCCGATGAATGTGCGCTTGCGGGCAAAGAGCTTGAGGATCTCCGCGCGGAGTTGGCTGAAGAAGAGGCTCATAATCCGGTCTGCTCCAGGTAAAATTCTTCTAGCGTGCGGCGATGCTGCTGCCAGCCATCGATGCGAATACCTCCTTCGACAAAATGTCGAACGATGTCTGAACCCAAGAGATGTGGTGGCAATTCAACCATGCCTTCGCGACTCATGCTGGCTCCGATTCGCGAAGCGATGTCCCGCGCTTTGGCAATGTCTGGGGACTGGAGTTGGAAGATGGGCTTGTTCTCTTGGCGTGAGGGAACGGGACCTTCATAGAGCTTGCTGCCCGCCTTGAGAATGACGCAGCGGTCGCACATCAGTTCGACCTCGGCGAGGAGGTGGGAGTTCAGGAGGATGGTCAATCCGTGTTCTGCGCGCAGGCGCAGGATCAGTTCGCGGAATTCGCGAATGCCTTCGGGGTCGAGTCCGTCGGTGGGTTCGTCCAGCAGCAGGCACTTGGGGCGCGGCAGCAGTGCTTGCGCCAGCGCGAGTCTTTGCCTCATGCCGTGGCTGTAGGTGCCTGCCTTGGCGTTGGCGCGGTCGTGGAGGTTCACGAGGCGTAACACGCGGCGCACTTCTTTTTCATCCCACCAGCCGGAGAGGCTGCAGAGCGCGCGGAGATTTTGCCAGCCTGTTAGGTAGTCGTAAAATGATGCAGCCTCGTAAATCGCACCGATCTGCGCGAGCGCTTTGGGCCGATCCTGCTGGACTGAAACGCCACCGATGCGGACCTCTCCCTGGTCTGGCCGGACCATGCCCAGCATGATGCCCATCACGGTGCTTTTGCCGGCTCCATTGTGGCCGAGGAGACCGACGATCTCGCCCTGCTTGACTTCAAATCCCACGCAGTCCAACGCCAGCCGGTCGGTGTGCCAGCGCTTCGTGAGGGATTTAACTTCGATCAGTGCCATGCAGGTGGGGTGGTCGATTACTTGACCCAGGGCAGCCGAACTTTGGCGATGTAAACGGCGGTCTTGTTTTCTTCGTGCGTGGAGTAGTAGCTGACCCAGAGGAGGTCGTCCTTCCAGACGAGACCTGGGTAGCTGCAATCTCCGGCGCTGGGGAGTTCCAGGATGGGCTCCAGGCTGGTCGGTGTCATCCTGAAGAGCACCATGTGGGCACCCGGTGTCTTACCAAAACCGCGTGATCCTGCAACGAGGCTACCATCGGGCAGTTCGATGAAGTTGGGGCCGCCGAGCGGGACATTCAGTGGCGTCCATATCCACTCGCGATAGGGGGCCTTGGCCGTGCCGATCATGCCTTTGTGATCGCCAGCCTCGCGACGCACCAGCATGACAGCGGTGCCGTCCTTTAGGAAGCGGAGGGTGCTTTCATTCGGCTGCCCGGTGACGTTCAGCGGTGCAACCAATTGCCAGACGGAACCGTCCAAGCTGCTGTAGAGCTTCAGTGACCATTCCGCCTCGAATTTCGGGCCGCCGGTGGTGGGATAGCAATTGTAGGAGACTCCGTAAAATTTGTTTTCCGTCGGGTGCAATGTGGCGCGCCAGAGCCAGTCGCCCTCGGAAAGGAGTTTCAGGGGCGGTGTCCAGTCCTTGCCTTCAAAGGAGGTCGCGTAGCGTGGTTGTCTGCCAGTCAATGTGGTGCCGTTGTAGATGGAGCCGCCCATCAGGCAGTAGAGGCGCTTTTGGTCGGGCGTGATGGCCAGCTTGGGGTCACGCAGGTCGATCCCTTTTTCGGCAATCGTCGCGTAGGGCACCCAGTTCTCCCCGGTGGAGGAGAGCATGATCTGGATGACTCCGTCACCACCGACATGGGCGTCTGATTGGCGGAAGCAGCAGAACAGTAGGCCTTTGAAATCGATCAGGTCAGTGAAGGCGTTGTGCTTTCCTTGGTCCCAGATCTTTTTGACGGAAAGGAGTTCTGCCTGGGGTGCCTGCGCAGCGGCGTTCAAGGTCAGTGAGGCGAGCAATAAGAAACTAGCGAGTGCTTTCATGAGAAGATGGAACGAAGTAGTGATGCGACGTCAATCAAGTGCAGCATGGGCAGGGCTGCACCCAGTGGCCTGGAGCGATCTCCTTGAGCGTGAGATCCATGCCGACGCTGTCCTGCCAGTTTGGATGGCTCATGCGATGGCCAAAGGCGCAACCGGGTGGCGGATTGATCGGACTGGGGACATCCCCCGTGAGCAGTTTGCGCTGACGACGCTGGGTGGGATCTGGCACAGGGATAGCATCAAGCAGCGCCTTTGTATAGGCGTGGTGAGGATCGCGGTAGAGGTCTTCTGCCCGAGCGAGTTCGACAATTTTTCCCAGATACATCACGGCGACGCGGTCGCTCATGTGCTGCACGACGCTGAGATCGTGGGCGATGAAAAGGTATGCGAGACCAAAGTCGCGCTGCAACTCCAGCAAGAGGTTCAACACCTGGGCCTGCACACTGACGTCCAGTGCGGAGACAGGTTCGTCACAGACGATGAGCTTTGGCTTCAGCGCTAGGGCGCGCGCTATTCCGATGCGCTGGCGTTGGCCGCCGGAGAACTCAAAGGGATAGCGGTGCGCTGCGTCCGGCGACAGACCGACGCGACGCAGCAATTCCGCTGACCATTCGGCACGTTCTGCGCGGGTACCCATGTTTTGGATGATGAATCCTTCTTCAAGAATCTGGCCCACGGTGTGGCGCGGGTTGAGCGATTCCGTCGGATCTTGAAACACCATCTGCATCTCCCGCCGCAACTTCCGCAGTTTTCCAGCACTGGATCGAGTGATGTCGTGGCCCTCAAAGACGATGTTGCCATCCGTGGGTTTGAGAAGCCGGACGACAGACTTAGCGACGGTCGATTTCCCGCAGCCGGATTCTCCGACGAGGCCGAGAGTCTCACCGGGTTCCAAGGAAAAACTCACGCCATCGACAGCCTTCACGGTCGCCTTGGTACGATAAAAAACGCCCCCACGAACCGGGAAGTGCATCTTCAGGTTCTGGACGGTGAGGAGGCTCATACGGTCACCTCCATTTTTTCCAGCAGGGCTGCGTCGGCGACTACGGGGATGACGTCGATGGGGTAAACGATGCCATCGCGCCCTTTGATGAAGTTGCCGTTGTGGCAATCCATCACAGCGATCCCATCGGACGCCCGGTAATAGCACTCGGGCAGGGCGGTTGTCTTGAATCCCCATTCACCCATCACAGTGTCGAGATTTTCAATAGTAGGGACATCTCCCTCAATCCACTGCTGACCGACTACAAGGCACACGCCAGCCGGAGTTTCCATCACACCCTCCAACCATGCGAAGTCGGCAAATAGCTCATTGTGTTGCTGCCATCGCCGGAGGTATTCCGTGGGCAGCGCGGGCACTGGAATGCCTTCAACATAGGTCATCCCGGCTTCTGAGGCGTTGGTAACCTTGATCGCCGCGTGGCGAACCGTATCATAGAAAATGCGATGTTCTGCGCCGAGTTCTTCAGGCGTTTCCCATCTGTTTGCTGGGATCAGTTTTCCTTCGGCTTTTGCCCAATCGCGTAGGAATTCGAGTTGCCTGAGGAGCTCTGCATTCCTGCTTTCACCTGGCGGTGGCGTGCAATCTGTGCCCGGACTTCCTGCAAGGATAGCGAGCGCTGATTCAAGCGCCCCTGGCGAATCTGTTCGAGGTTGTTGCTCATGAGTTTGAGTGTAGCTGGTATCTGAAGAACTGACAAGCCCCGATGCGAAGCACGCGCAGGCTTCCACGCCGTGGCCGCTGCCGCATTCTTTCCAGGGTTGCCGAGTGGTTAGCACGGAGTCGTCGTGGGCATTGGGGCAGCGCGAGGCAAAGCGGCAGCCGCTGGGCATGTCCTTGAGTGCGGGCACCATGCCGGGGATGACGGGCAGGGCGGTCTTGCAGGGATGATCTAGCTTGGGTAGGCAGTTCATCAAGCCCTGTGTGTAGGGATGCAGGGGACTTTTGAAGATGACTTCCACAGGGCCTCGCTCCGCGATGCGGCCTGCATACATAACGGCGACATCGTCGCAGGTCTCTGCGACGACCCCGAGATCGTGCGTGATGAGGATCACTGCCATGCCGGTCTCGTTTTGCAGTCGCTTGATCAGGTCCAAAATCTGCGCCTGCACGGTGACATCCAGTGCGGTGGTGGGCTCGTCCGCAATGAGCACACGAGGATTGCATGACAGCGCCATGGCGATCATCACGCGCTGCCGCATCCCGCCACTGAGTTGGTGCGGGTATTCGTTCACGCGCTGATCCGGCGCAGGAATGCCGACCCACTTCATCAGTTCGATGGCTCGTCGCAGCGCGTCGCTGGCGGACATCTCTTTGTGAATCTGGATGTTTTCGATGATCTGCTTGCCTACCCGATGCACGGGGTTGAGCGCCGTCATCGGCTCTTGGAAGATCATGGCGATGTCGCTGCCGCGCACCTTGCGCATGTCGGTCAGTGGCACTTGGGTCAGATCGCGACCGTCGAGCAGCACCTGGCCACCGAGAATGTGGCCAGCAGGCTGCGGCAGGAGGCGCATGATGCTCATGGCCGTCACGCTTTTTCCACAACCGCTTTCGCCGACGATCCCGAGCGTCTTGCCCGCATGGAGGGAAAAATCGACGTCGTCCACCGCCGTCAGCAGTCCGTGATCGGTCTGGAAGCCGACCTTCAGATTTCGCACATCAAGCAAGGGCGCCGAACTCATCGTTGCCCCCCCTGTTTACCGTTTGGGTTTTGATTGTAGACGCGGTCCACTTCCGGGAAGGTGCGTCCAGAGTGCATGGCGTCCAGGGTCTCCTGCTTTGCTGCTTCATCGATCCAGAGCACATGATTTTGAAAGGGGTCTTGGCTGACGGAGACGTTGAAGTTCGGGGGCCATTTGATCCAGCGCCACGAGGCCGTCCAGTAGAAGTTCTGTTCAAAACCCGGCACCCACACGGCTTCATCGTGAATGATTTGGTCTGCGGCAAAGGACGCGACACGGAATTCTTCGACGTTGGTTGCCGAACGTTCGGCATCGCAATACTTGTCCATCTCTGCGTTCTTCATGCTGAAGAAATTGTTGGTGTTGCGCAGGATCGTTTTCCCGTCTGCTTGGTAGGCGTTGGAGCTGTGGCAGAACTGAAAGTGATCGGGGAAGGGGGGGCTCGATCCCCATCCAGCCTGGAAGATTTGATGGTCCTTTTGGCTGGCTTTTTGAAATCCTGCGGATCCGTCCATTGCTTCCAACTTGATCTCGATCCCGCACTTCAGTGCTTCTTCGCGGATGCGCTGCATGTACTTGTCAGTGAGCGGACTCTTGCGATGCGTGATGGTCACACTCAATCTGTCTCCGGCCGCGTTTTTGAGCACGCCATCGCGGTCTGGAAGAGTGTAGCCTGCCTTGGCGAAGGATTCGCGAGCTTTGGTTGGTGAGTATTCGCGTGCCTTGATTGGGGGATCGCCGAGGAGCGGATAGCCTTCGGAAAAGGCGTTCAACCGACGGAAGTCTCCGCGCAGATCAAAGTCGATGACCTTCTGGTAGTTCGTTGCATAACAGATGCCGATGCGGACATCGCGATCGTCGAGCGGTGGCTTGGCTGTATTGAGGTATAGCCCGATCATGGCGGAGGGCCATTGGTTGAAAAACTTAGATTTCTCAATGTATCCATCGTGCACCTGCGGGATTTCCAGGCGCTCGTACCAATGTTCCGGTTGGCTGATGTAGTAGGCATCAAGGGTGCCCTGGAAGAAGAGCTCTAGCGCCTTGTCTGGCAGGCGGACAACGCGATAGACTAGATAGTCGGGGTTGAAGCGATACTTGTAGTATTTGCGATCCTTTGCCCACCAGTCTTTGACGCGAGCCAGCGTGATGCTGCGTCCGAACTTGATCTCACCATCCTGGATCACATAGGCGCCAGCGATTGGCCGCGGGCGCCACTGGTAGCGCTGTTCGAAGTCGGGGCCGAACTCACTGTAAAAATGCCTGGGCATGGGAGACATGCTGACCCAGTAGGGCGCCAGGACTTTAGGCTCCGCCAGGGTGATGGAAAACGTGCGTGCGTCAAAACGGGTGATGTTGGTGTATTGAGTCGCATACCATTCGTTGCCAAACGGGTTTTGCGAATACGCCGAAAGCTGCATGTAGAACGTATTGAAAAAGTCATCCGTCTCCACCGGCACGCCGTCAGAGTAAGTCGCGTCTGAGTCGATGCGGAAGTAAACGGTCCGTCTGTCCGCAGACTCCGCCCATTGACTGGCGATGCCGGGAATAACGTTGCCCGTCTCTGGGTGCAGATTGACGAGGCTCATCTCAACGTCGTCGTAGTGGTAGCCACGGAAGGCGTTGTTGGCGTTCTCACCCATCATTCGCACAGTGGGGGGGAATGAGGGCATCCAGTAGGTAAAGGTGCCGCCTTTCTGGGCCTTGGGGTCGCCGACCTCTGGCTCATTCAGGCCGTCCTGCCATTGCAGGTCTTTGGGCAGATCTTCCAGCTTTGCAAAAGTAAAAAACTCCGGCGCTTTCAGGCGTTCCTGAGTGGTGGTCAGTTGCTTTTCCAGTTCCTGCTTCTTTGCTGCATCGGCTTCTTTGGCGATTTCCTGTGGCAGTAACTTGAGCTGTGCGTTGAGCTCTTCGGCGACCTTCTTGTTGTAGAATCCCCAAAATGCATCGCGCTCCTTGGTGCCGTCGTAGGGCGCAAAATTGGCTGCCCATGCAGAGATCTGAAACGCAAAAAGCACCAGCGCCATCAAGGGCAGAATAGGGGAGGTTGGGTGCCTCTCCTTTTCGCTGATGGTCATTACCTTTTGGGTTTTCATCATTGATACGTGGAGAATTTTTTCGGATCAAAGGCCTCGCGCAAGGCTTCGCCGACAAAGGTCACGAGCAGGAGGATCACGACCATGATCGTGAACATGGATAGCGTGATCCAGCGGGCAGAGAGGTGGTTGAGTCCATCGTCAAAAAGAGTGCCCCACTGTGGATAGGTCTCAGGTAGGCCAAAACCGATAAACGCCAGCGCTGTCAGCGATGAGATGATGCCCACCACGCTGAAGGGGATCAGGGTGACGAGCGTGGCCAGGAGATTGGGCACGATGTATCGGGTCACGATGCGCCAGGTGCTGGCCCCCTGTAGGCGAGCGGCGGAAATGTAGTCGCGCTCCTTCTCCTTGTAGGTTTGGGCACGGAGTGCGTAGGTCAGTCCGGTCCAGGAAAAAACACAGATCACACCTAGTAGGAGTGGCAAGTTCATGTTGGCAACCCCGACGATACCCACCACGATCATCACGATGTAGAGGAAGGGGAGTTCTTCGAGGATCTCAATGATGCGCTGAAAGATCATATCAAACCAGCCGCCAAAGTAGCCCATCAACGTGCCGATAAGAATCCCAACGCCATACGTGACCAGCAGATAGACAAAGATGGCCTTCAGGTTCAACTGCCAGCCGCCGTAGATCTGCGCCAGCACATCCCAGCCACGACTATCCGTGCCGAGGTAATGGCGCGCACTCCACATCGGTGGGATTGGCGGATAGACGGTGACGGTGAAGTCTCCGGCGTTGGCCTTGGTGAATTCGTCTGGCTTCATTTCCCCAGTGAATTCTTCGTCCGTTTTTTCGCCCTTCGAATAGTTAGCGCGCACCGCTAGGCCGCCGTTCGGCGCGTACCCCAGCCACTCGCCATCGGGCAGGCCACGGCGCAGGCGCATGTCGGTGTGCTTCGTTTTTTGCAGACCATGGTAATAGCGAGCGGCCCTTCCGGAGAAGGGGTGATCATCGCCTTCCACAAAGTAGAGCCCGTCGCGCAATTGCAGTTGTTTGGTTTGCAGATCATCGGAATCCAGCACCGAGGCCCAGGGAACCAGGGGCATGAGGACAAAGCCCTTGAGCTCCCCCGACTCCATTTTTCGCTTCAGCAGCCGGTAGTCGGTTTCTGATTCTTCGCTGCCAAAAAACGTTTTTTGCGGGTAGTGCTGTTTGACGAAGGCGGGGAAGAACCAATTGCCGTCATGCTTCACCACCAGAGCTCGACGACCTACTAACGCCTGATCCAGAAGGGCAATGACGGCGAGGAAAAGAATTATCAATAGAGAGATCCAGCCACGGCGGATGCTGCGGAATCGCTTGAAGCGCTGGAGCGTGATCGGAGTCCAGTGGATCGTCTTGGGCAGAAAGAGCAGGCCTGCGATTCCAGCCAGGATGAGGGCGACACTGGTGATCCATCCCCAGTTCCAGTCCATGCCCCAGAGCTCGCTTTTGCCGAGACTGAAAAACCAAGAGATCGACGGCAGGTCCAGTTCTGCCAGCTCTCCGAGGATCGAGAGGCTGCCGATGACGATGGCTGTGATGGAGCACTTTCGAATCATAGCGCGCTACTCAAAACGGATCCTCGGGTCAAGTTTTGCGGTAATGAGGTCGGACACAATGTTGCCCAGCATCAGCAGCAGTCCACCTACCGCTACGGTCGCCATGACGATGGAGTCATCACGCTCGATCAGCGCATTGAACCCCATCAACCCGAAGCCATCGATATCAAAAATGCGCTCGATTAGGAAGCTGCCGCCCACGATGATCGTCAGCGCCTGCCCCATGGTGGCTGCCGCTGGGATGAAGGCATTGCGCAGGGCATGGCCAAAGACGGCGCGATTGAACGTCAGTCCCTTTGCTACAGCCGTGCGCACGTAGTCAGAGGCTAGCTGGTCCATCAGGTTGTTTTTGACCAGCATCGTCAGCGAGGCAAAGCTGCCAACCATATAGCAGATCAGGGGGAGGACGGAGTGGTGCGACAGGTCCTTGATTTTGCCCCAAAGATTCAGGTCACCAAAATTCGGACTGACGAAGCCTTCCAGCGGAAACCAGCCCAACTTCGCTGCCAAATAAACCACCAGGATCACCCCCAACACATAGCCGGGGATTGCGTATCCGATAAAGATGATGACGGAGGAGACGTTATCGACGGCGGTGCGGTGTTTGATGGCCTTCAGCACACCCAACGGGATGCAGATGCTGTAAATCAAAATCAGCGAGACCACGCCGTAGAAGATGGAGATTGGGAAGCGCCGCTTCATCATGTCCCACACGGGCTCACTGTAGCGCACGGACTCGCCCAAATCGCCCTGGAGTAGTCCAGCAAACTTTGGCTGATAAAGGATCGCGACGGGAGCCAGTGGCTTTTCGAGTTCCTCGCCCTTGTGACGTTTTTTCCATCTCTCAGTCAGTTCGTCGGAGGAAACGTAGCGGAGCCGCCAGGCGCTCAGGTCATGTTCTTTCGGTGCTTGCATCGCCAACTTGTTGTCAGCCTCAAGCGTCACTTTGACTACATCCGCCGTGCCTGGAATTTTGACTTCCGTGTCCTTGGCGTCGCCCACAAATTCAGAGCGGGATCGATTTGTTTCCTTCGGCACTAGCCCGAGCCATGCTGCGTAGGCGACCAGGAAGGGCTTATCGTGGCCGAACTGTTCTTCAAGCTTCAGTTCCTGGCTGGGGGTGAGGCCGGACCCTTGGCGGTTGTTAGCGCGAGCCCCTCCGCCGCTACGGGCCTCCATGAGTGTCGTCTCAAGTCGTCCGCCTGGAGTGAACTGGACCAGGGCAAATACCGCCAAAGTCATGCCGATGAAGGTCGGCGGAATGAGCAGAAGGCGGCGGATGAAGTAGGCTCCCATGATTAGCGTGAGACGTTACTCTCTCTGCTGAGAACGAAAGGCACAAGCATTTAATGCATGGCAAGAAGAGGTGCGAAGAAATTTCGTCACCGTCGCCACCTCTCCAACAGTGGAGGTGGTGGGCAGGGCTGGATTCGAACCAGCGTAGGCGTAAGCCAGCAGATTTACAGTCTGCCCCCTTTGACCGCTCGGGTACCTACCCATATCCATCAGTTTCCTGAATTGTGGGACGCGAAGTAAAGCGTAACGGAATCCCTTTGCAAGGGCGAATTGAACTTTTGCAAAATTCGGGAATTTGGGCGTGCCGTTTAGCCTCGCGTAACACAGGGGTCGCACATCCGATTCTCAATTTGACTTGAGGCGATCACGATGGATCAGCGGGAGAGTGGTAGTGCCAGCGGATGATCAGGGCTGACAATGTGCTGCCGACGAGGTTGGAAACGAGATCCCAGCCGGTGTTTTCATAGCCGCCGACGTTGGTGTTGGGAATGGTTAGCACGGCGATGAACTCGACCACCTCGTTCAGTGCTCCGAAGCCCATACCCATGGCGGCGCAGAGGGTGAGGAGGCCAAGTGTCGGACGGACTGGTGTCCCGTCAGGTTGACGCAGTGAGTTGCGGAGAACGTGCCAGCATAGCCAAGTGGTGACAGCGAAGCCGTAGGCGTGCACGACCTGATCGTATTTGAGCTTTTGTGGGATGAGCCAGAGGCTGTAAAGCACCGCTTGATCGCCCTGGTAAGGCCACCCTGAGGGCAAGGGGCAAAGGCCGCCTGCCATGTGCAGCAGTCCCCACAGCGAGAAAGCCCAGAGCAAGCTAGATGTCAGATGAGCCCGGCGGTGTACCACTGTCATGATGGCAATGAGGATTAACATCACCACGATGTAAAAATTGAACTCTTTGTTGCCCGTGATTTGCGAGAAAACCGTCGCAGCGGCAAGATACGTTCCATTGAAGGCCAGGAGAGGAAGTAGAGCGGGGTGGGCGGGCGCATTCATTGGATCAAAGTTTTACCTGAGATGAGATTTGCCTGCAAGTAGCCTATCGCGGTCCGATGGCAGTGCTTTTTGCCAGGGCTCGGCAGATTCCTTCGAAGGTATTGGGTGGTGTGGGGAGCGAGCGTGGATAGAGTCACTTAATAACTCTGTCAAAATCGGCTCTGTTTCCAGCCGAAGAAGACGATTCAGAGATCTGCGGGACTCCTTGTTTCCGTTGGAATTCATAAACCATCCCAACTCTAGATTTGGTGCGCGAGATCGTGGCTTCGTCAAAGCCTATTCCCGGTCGCTACCGTGACGAGTCGATCCTCCCTTCGAAGAGTGGTTGCCGCTTGTTTTCCCGATAGACGATGGGGCTGAGGGTTTTTTGAACGCAGGTTTGGGTGCCTGTGGTTGAGGCCTTGATGGGGCGGGACGTGACTGTGGTGCTTCGGGTCGGGTCTTCCCTTTCATTGATGGCCCTTTCGTTGATGGCGCTGGCATGTGCGGCGATGCCTTTGGAGGAGATACTTTGTGGGGTGTGACCTTGGGTGGTGCTATCTTCGGAGGCGAGACCCTGTGAGGTGTTACCTTTGGGGGTGTCACCTTGGATGGTTCGGGGCGTCTTGTTGGTTCAGAGCGCTTGGGCGGGGAAGGAGGACGTTGTGATGGCGCGGTGGGTGGTTTGATCGAGGGTTTTACGTCAGGGCGATGAACCATTCTTGGCGATTCGGGCTTTGTGGCAGGCATCGGGTGGGTGCTGGGACGGGCAGGACCTTTGTGCGGTTCATCGATTCGCTGGGGCCTTGAAGATGAGGCTTTTGAAGAGCCCTCCTTCCGCTCAATCGGCTTTGGGGGAGTTGAGACGGTAGGCCTCGCTTGCGCCGGATGGAATGTCGGAGTCCGAGGGCTGAGTGGGATCGTCCCGGCTCGGCTGGACCGGGAATCTGCTGGTTGTCGATCGCGTGCAGACGATTCTGCCCGCTGCCTCATTTCTGCGAGCGCGGCGGGCACCAATCCGCCGTCACGATGCACCACATGTCTGGCGGGTGTGTTTTCGGGTGTAAGCCCTCTGACTTCGGCGTGCATACGTTCCTGAATGTGCCTCTGCTCCTCGGGCAGTGCGGAGTGGCGCCAGCCGTGGGTGACCTGTGCCTGGGGGATGTGTCTTGAGGCGGATCTGCCCAGGCTTGGGCCGGCGGAGCGGTTCGCGGCGTTAAAGCGTGGACGCATCGCGATGTAGGCGTCTCCGTTGACTCTGGACCGCTGAAACGTTGAATGATCCTCGATGCGGTAGCGTGGAATGGGGCGCGCGCTGCGTTGCTCCACGTAGGTCAGGACCGGTCCACCATTAAAGATGCGATTCTCAGACGGCAGGTAGTTGATGTTTGTGATGTTGGTGGTGTTGATGATGACCGTCGTATTTCGATCTCGTGAAATCACCACGTTGCGGAGGTTGCGCTCGCCAAAATCGCGGGTGTGGCAAAAGTGGTAGTAGGCTGGGCCAATATCGTATCGCACATCGGCCCATACGCTGATGCCCGTCGCAGGTTGCCAGAGAGCTTCTGGCGGCAATGGCGCCCAGCCCACGTATTCATCGTTGGCGCGCCATGACACCCATGCGGGTGCCCATTCATATCCTGGCACCCAGCACCACCCGTAACCATCCACGGCAGTCCAGCGGCCATAGTGG
Organism: Verrucomicrobiaceae bacterium; assembly: GCA_024232965.1. GTDB lineage: Bacteria > Verrucomicrobiota > Verrucomicrobiia > Verrucomicrobiales > Verrucomicrobiaceae > JACKQF01. Next base: position 209,489 of record JACKQF010000001.1, read on the forward strand.
TAGGTGACGTCAGCCCAAGGTTCATCGCTGATCCAGGTCCAACCATCGTCCGTGTACGCCCAGTAGCCGTCCAGATATGGCGACCAAGTTTCATCGACGGCGAGTGGATGCCACGCGGGGCCGTAGTCATCGATGGTGACCCACTCGCCATAGGGAGCCAGGGAGTCCTGAAACCAGGAGAAAGAGACCTGAAGTTCTGCCCTTGTCTGGGAAGCTCCCAGTGAGATGACGACCAGCCAAGTGAGCAGCATCGCTGAGAAAAAGCGTTTGGTTTTCATTGTGTGTTTTCGGTGAAGGTTGGTTGTGGAGGATTGGACCCCCGTCCTGCTTCGTTTATTCATGCACCTGTTGTGCCAGCGCTCCGCATCCCCTGCCAGCCCCGGTGGCTGCTTGCACGGGGAGGAATTGGCGGGAGGTTCAGCTCGGACGCTTCCCGATGCATTTTGCACTCAGTCAGCCGCGCGTCTGGCAGATTGCACGCTTCACGGCAGCGATCTGACGTGGGACGACTGTGCGAGCTTGCTTCCGTTTTGTAGAGCCGCTGTTGAGACGAATCATCGATTGGCGTCTCCATCCGACTTTAGCTCCTGCATTCGAAGCTTCATGATCAGATGGTGAGCTACACCGCTCGGGCAGAAGGCTGCAAACGCTTCCAGGTTGTCGGCGGTCTCTTTGAAGTTGCGGGCCTGTTCTCGAAGGCTGGTCAGAAGTCGTTGGTTGGACTCTTCGTCATCATGGTCCCGAGGGTGTAGAACAATGCCCAAGTCGGATGTCGTGCCGCCCCAGCAAGGTGCCAGAAAGTAATCGCCTTCGTAGGGCTCACTAAGTCCGGCAAACAGAATCAATTTTTCGCCTACAATGCGCTTCCTGAAATCGCCCGACTCGATAAATCGAACATCATGAAGTCTCTTGGTAAAACGGTCCGCAACATGAATGCTCTCATCAATGCGCAAGCGGACGGTCCAATACGGGCTTTCATACTTTTGACCCTCGGTGCTCTGCACTACGGAGCAGAGCAAGGTGATGTCAGCAAGGCCTGGCTTCAGGACGGGATGATACCACGTCATCACGTCGAGTCTCTCCGTCCGTTCACTGGCATCTCCGGCTTGAATGGAGTGTGCAACCATCACGAGAATCGCAAAGTTGGTGATAAGGTGGCGCATGGTTTTGGGGCGCTGTATTCGGGTTAGTCGCTCGACACAATATCGGTCTGGATGACTGCGCGGAGTCTGAGTTTGGGCGGATAGTGAGTCAAGGTCTTGTTGTTGGGGATCAGCCCACTCCGTTGCGTTCTGAACCTGTCCTACACAGAGAATCGAGCAGCGTGGTTTGTAATCTGCACAATCCGGCGGCACGCTTGGTGTTTTGCGCTCATTTGGGTGTTGCAAGATTGCCTGGGGTTCGGCGTTTTGCTATATTGCGCTTCGATTGTTCAACTCTAACTACGATTTGTTATGTTCCGAATCCCTGGTTCTCGCGGTAAAGATCTTTGTGACCCGACGCTCGGTGCTTCCCGCCGAGATATCCTGCGGGTAGGCGGGGCGTCGATGCTGGGATTAACGCTCAATAACATGATGCGCGCTCAAGCTGCGAGCAGCGCTGCGGGTGCTGGAACGGGTCGCGCTGGGTGGGGTAAGGCGAAGCATGTGCTGATGATCTACCTCCAGGGTGGGCCGAGCCATCTGGATCTTTGGGACCCGAAAGAAAATGTGCCTGACAAGGTGCGCTCTGCTTTCAAGTCGATCCCAACTAAGATCCCTGGCGTGAACTTTACGGAGATCCTGCCGCAGTTGGCGAAGGTGAATGACAAGTTCACGATGATCCGCAGCATGAGCTACACACCTGTGGGGCTCTTTAACCACACCGCTGCGATTTACCAGATCATGACGGGCTACACGACGGATAAGGTCAGCCCCTCCGGGCAATTGGAGCCGCCGAACGCGAAGGACTTCCCGAACTTTGGGTCCAACATCATTCGACTGAAGCCCCTCGAGGAGCCGATGCTACCCTTCGTGATGCTGCCACGCCCGCTCCAGGAATCCAATGTCGTCGGAAAAGGCGGCGGCGCGGGATTCTTGGGCAAGGCCTATGAGCCATACACACTCTATCCGGACGGGGATGATCTTGATATGGGGAAAATGGATCGCATCAAGATCGACGATTTGCAGTTGCGGCCTGATCTTTTCAGCGTGCGGCTGGAACGTCGTGCAAAGCTGCGTGACGCCATCGATAGCCAAATGCCGACCATTGAGGCTGCGGTGAAGAATTTGAGCTTGGATAGCTACTACGATCAGGCGCTGAATCTGATCTCTAGCGGTCGGGCACGGGATGCGTTTGCACTCGATCGTGAGTCTCCGAAACTGCGTGATCGTTATGGCCGCAATACTTTTGGTCAGAGCTGCATGCTGGCGCGTCGCCTGCTAGAGGCCGGAACTCGCGTGGTTGAACTGATCTGGCCTAAGGTGGCCAATTCGGACAACCACTCCTGGGATCACCACGTGGGCCTTACGCAGCGCATGAAGAATCAGTCTGGCCCGATGCTGGACCAGGGCTTGAGCGCTCTCTTTGAGGATCTGGATGCGACCGGTTTGTTGGATGAGACCATCGTCGTGGCACTCGGTGAATTTGGGCGCAGCCCAGAAAAAGGCGTGTCTACCTCAGGCAATGGCAACAGCGCCGACGGTCGCGACCACTGGCCTTACTGCTACACGGCTGTCGTTGGCGGGGCCGGAATCAAACGTGGTTACGTCCACGGCAAGTCGGATGCGACGGGTTCGTCCCCTGCGGCAGATGCGGTGCATCCGACGGAATTGCTGGCGACCATTTACCATGCGCTGGGGATTGACCCCGAGACGATCGTTTACAATCATCTCAACCAGCCGCGTGAGCTGGTGAAAGCGAAGCCGGTGACCGAGCTCTTTGCGTAAAAAGCGGGTGCCTTTCAGGTTTAAGTGCGCCGTGCTTCAGAGATGAAGCGGCGCACTTTTTCCAGGTCCTTGATGCCGGGCGATCCCTCGACCCCGCTGGCGACATCGACCGCGGCGGGTTGCACCTGCTGGATGGCGGTGTTGACGTTGTCAGGCGTGAGGCCTCCGGAAAGCCAGATGCGCTTCAGGGGGAAGCGTTCCTTAGCCTGGAGTGCGAGATCCCATGGGAAGGTGACGCCTTCGCCGCCGTAAAGACCGGGATTGTAGGCGTCCAGAAGAATATCGGTGCAGGGGAAGGTGCCTATCTGGTCCAGGCTGGCTGCATCGCGGACCTGTAGAGCTTTGATGATTTGAAAACCGCTGTCCATCCATTCCGCGATCTCTTCTGGCGATTCATCGCCGTGGAATTGGAGGGCGTGGACGAGGCCTGCCTCGGTAATTTGACGCAGGAGATCGGCCTCTGGATTGACGAGGACGGCGATGACGGTGGTATCTGGCTTCAGGGCTGGCACCCACTTTGCGGCTTCCTGCGGTGGGAGATAGCGCTTCGACTTGGACCAGAAGTTGATCCCGATGGCGTCCGCACCTGCCGCGATGATTTCGCGGGCTTGATGGGCCTGGGTGATGCCGCAGATCTTGACGCTGGGGCGGTCTGGGTTAGGGAACATCGGGAGCGAGTGAGAATTTCGGAAAACCATTGCCACTTGGTTTCGGGGGCAAGAGGCCCTCTGTCAGTGTCAGCAGGGCGTCCAGTTTCGGCGGCATGGGGATGTGGCCGCGGACTCGGGCGTCGCGCTGGATTTGGTGGAAACGCGCTGCCTCGTCCGCACGAATGAGGAAAATGACGGGCGGAGCAGTGTGGATGCCGGGGTGGGCCAGGGGATAGGCCTTAGCGATGAGGCGATCCAGCAGATGGCCGTCCATTTCTGCCAGGGGGAGGGCAAAAAGGAACAGGCTGTAGGGGCGGCGTAGGGCCAGTTCGAAGGCATGCTCGCCATTGGGCGTGTCATCTACTTCGCAGTCGCGGAACGCCGTCAGCGCCTCCCGGAGGACACGCCGGAAGGGTAGACTTTCTTCAGCCAGAAGCACGCGGGGCAGCATTGGGCATGAAGTCACCAAATGACGGAAATGCGAACTGAAACTTCATTTGCCGGCGGCAAAAGATGCCAGGTCAATGAGAAATGGCGGAAGGCTAGGGCTTGATTCGGGCTGGATTTGACGCACTTTGAGCGCCCTTTCCCTCGGATAAACCGTCGGGGGAAGGCCTGTGCCACACCAACCCCGCATGAATATTTAATCCGATGAGTTTGCCAGAAATCGCTGGGCATGAATTGCGTGAGCTGATCGGTACCGGTAACTGCGGAGCAGTCTATCGTGGAACAACGGCAGCGGGTAAAGGATGCGCCATTAAGGTTCTCAGTTCCATGGCCATCAATCGCAAGGAGTTGGGCATGGTGATGGAGAAGTTGCTGCGAATGCCGCACCACCAGGGTGTCTTGCCGCTGGAAGCGGGTGGCTTGGATCGCAGTCCCTATCATTGGGTCATGCCGCTGGTCGGTAGTGCCGTCAAAGACGGTCAAGGCCGCAGCCAGTGGCGCGCCTTGACTCTGGAGGACACGTTCATGTCCCGCGTCCCGTCCGACAAGGGTTGGGAGATGATCTATGAAATGGCGGATGCGCTAGCTTGGCTGCATCGCCACTCGATTCCGCACGGGAACTTGCGCGCCTCGAATGTTTTGGTGGAGTCCGATGGTTCTATCCGCATCACCGACATGGCACAGGGCTGGGTGGGCGGTACTTATAATTTGGTGCCGACCGATCACGCTATCTATCTGCACCCAGATCAGATGGAAAATCCCGGCGCTGTCTTTGCTGGATATGGTCCTAGCTGGGACGTGTACAGCTTTGGCGTGTTGGCCTATCGACTCCTGACTGGACGTCTGCCTCGCGCAGAGTCTGCCTGGGCCGACCAGGTAAAGCAAATGCAAGCTCGCTCCGCCTCAGGCCTAGCATCACAAATCGACAGCAACGCGTTGATGGATGCTGTGCGCGCCCAGCCCCAGGTCGTGTGGCCGACTGCGGCGGCGACGAAGTGGGAGCAGCGCCGCATGGATGTCATATCCAAGGCGCTTGACCTGGATGAAAACAACCGCTGGCGCGACATGCGCGAGGTGATCCGCGAGTTTGAGATCATGGACGCAGACTACCTGCTCGAAAGCGCGCAGGAGGCCACGGTGCAGGAGCGTCTGCGCCAGCGGGCAAAGGTCCGGACGCTGACCCTGATCGCAACCGCTCTGCTGGCAACTCTGTCTGCCGCGACAATGTACGCCTTTTTCACTTGGCGTCGGGCGGTTGGCGCTGAGCGCACTATCGCTGAAAATGCGGCGGGCTATCAGACGGAGATTGCGACCCGCGAAACGAAGATCGCAGATCTTTCGCAGCAGCGCGATCTCGCGCAGCAACTGAAAGTGGCCGCAGACACCAACCTCCAGCACTCGCAGTTGGCCGTGGATCAATTCCTCACCCAATTGCTGCAAACACCCACGGGCAATGATCTGGAGGTGGAGTTTTCCCGCAACCAATTGGACGACGCCTTGAAGTTCTGCATGCAGAATGTCGAGGGATTGGAAAACGCACCAGATTTGCTGGTCGAACGCGCTCGCACTTATGGGAACATTGGTCAGATCCATCTGCGTCTGCACGAGGATGTCAAAGCGCGGGAGTATCTGGAAAAAGCGCGCATCGCCTGCGAGCAGCTAATTGCCAAATCCCGTGATGGCGATGCCACTGCGTTGCACCACCAATGGCTGGGGCGGTACAATTTGCTCCTGTCGGACATCAGCGGTCGTGCGGGCGAGACTGCGGCTTCTAAGGATCTCTTGAAGGCTGCGACGACGCACCTACAGGAAGGTTTGGCCGCGGATCCGAAGAACCGGCTTGCTCGGCTGGAGTGTGCTCGTTCATGGATGGAGTATGGGTCGAGGTGTCTGGATAGCGGAGAGCTTGCCGAGGCGGAATCTGCCCTGCAAAAGGTGCCAGAGGTGATGGATGAAAAGATTATCGGTGCCCCTTTGTCGCTAGATGAGAGGTTCATGCTCGCTCGTGCTTGCTTCAATCGCGGACGCGCAGCTCGCGACCAGAATAAGACGGAGGAAGCGCTGACCACGCTGATCGATGCCGTTCAAGAAATGGGCGAGGTGGTCACTGGCTCGTCCCCACGCAATCAAGATCAGGCGCTGCTTTTGGCGCAGGCCTATACCGAGCTTGCAGAGTTGGTCGGGCGCCATTTCAACGCGGAAGATGCGATCGAAGCGCACAATCAGGCCCTGCCGATTCTCCTTGAACTCAATCGACTGCACCCCGAGTGGCCCGAGGTGAAGTACTGTCTGGCTCGTAATTACGGAGCTCTTTCCGCCCTGATTCGCGATGGCGGCGACTCCTCCGAGGCGATGAAGAAGAAGCAGGATGCGATCGAACTGATGAACGAGATTCTGGCGGATAACAAAGACAATGCCAGGTACGCCTTTCAGTTGGCGGTGTTGCGCGGCGAGTATGCAGAGATGCTGCTGGACATGCGCAAGAGTCGGGATGCCGTGCCGATCGTGAAGCAGTCGGTGGAGGCTATTCAGGGCGTGCTGGGTAAGTTGGGTGAGTCCGCACCGATGACCCCTCAAAAGCAGCGCTGGCAGATCGAGTTGGCCCATTTTCTGGGGGTGCAAGGCCATGCGATGCAGGAGAACGGGCAAAAGGACGTGGCCCGCACGAGCTTCGAGGGCGCTGCAAAGGTATGGGATTCCCTGGCCGCTGCTGGTGTGAAGGATGAGGCGGTCGGCCAAGGTCAGGCCTGGGTGCAGAGCCGTTTGGACAAGCTGAAATGACGCTGGCAGAGAAACAGAACGAGCTCATAGATGATCTGAACTTCATCGATGATCCCCAAGAGCGGCTCTCCGTGGTCGTGTCTCGAGGTGCCAAACATCAGCTAGAGCCCCAGCAGAAGACGGAGGAGAATCTGGTGCGCGGTTGCGTCTCGCGCGTCTGGGTCATCGGCACGGCACAAGGAGAGGGGTTGGTCTTTCGCTGCGATGCCGAGTCCCCGATGGTCAAGGGGCTTGCCGCCCTGTTATGCGATCTATACAGCGGCGCGAGCCCTGAGGATGTGGTTGCTGTAGAGCCGAGACTTTGGTCTGGCTGCGGTTTTGATAAGATGCTCTCTCCAACGCGCCTGAATGGGCTCGCAGCACTCAGGGCAAAAATCCAAACCATCGCAGCGGCGAAGTAGTGGTCCGTTGAGTGTCGCGACTTCAGGGGGCGCTGACTCTTGGTTGCATCCGGCTTGATTCTGCTTTGCATAAGCCCGTTGAAAACCGCCTGCGTCATCGCTGTCATCGCTCTCCACTTTGTTCCGAGTTCGTCGCTCGCGAATGATGGAGGGCCAGGGGCATTCAATCCGGAGCGGCGCACGATTTTTACCTGCTTGTCGTGGGATGAGGCCATTCCGCGCCTTTACTTCCGAACCCTTCATCACTGGACCGAGCACCGCAGCGAGCCCGCCGAGGCCCGACGTGGCGCGCTGGTGGTCGTCGCGGAAAAAGGCGATGCTCCCAATACCGTGCGATCCACTGCGCATGGCTACTTGGGGCCGCAGGTCATCGAGTTCTTTGCGGTGGCTCCACCGAATGTCGCGGTTGAGGAAGACTTCCACATCGAGCCCATCGCGCGGGCGACCATTCCCTTTGCGGCGACGCGTTGCCTATTTCTCTTCTTCAAACAAACGCCGCCCCCGAATGAGCCCAACCTGCGCTATCGCGTGCAAACCCTTGAGGACAGTCTGCTGGACCTGCCGCAGGGCTCCTACCTTGTTTTCAATGCCACTCGGCGGAACCTGATCGGTGCGTATGATGAGACTCGCTTTGACGTGCCCGCTGGCAATCGTGTGCTACTGCGGCCCGATATCACGGACGGCGGCAATGGGGCTTGGCGTTTTTGGGATGCGGCCGAAGCCAAAAAGCCGATCCACAGTTCCATGTGGCGGCATCGCGCTGCTGGGCGCTTCATTTTGTTCATCAACTCCGATCCAGAGCACCCTGCGGGGCTGAAGGTAAAGGCCATCCCGGAATTTGGTCAGCCCCCTTTGCCTGACCGAGATCCACCGGCCTTGCCTTGAATTGCAGCCGGATGTTGCGCCGTCGGCGAATGCAGCTAGTTTGGCGGCCCTCGGTGCCAAACAGTGCAGGGGACAGATACTTCGACTATGTGGAAAGGACGCTTCGAAAAAGAGACCAGTAAGCTTGTGCAAGCCTACGGCGAGTCCGTGTCATTTGACTGGCGGTTGTTCGCACAGGATGTGCGCGGATCCATCGCTCATGCACGCGGCCTAGAGCGTGCGGGCATATTGACCAGCGATGAGCGTGCCCAGATCGAAAAGGGTCTGGAGGAGATCCGGCACGAGATCGCTCGTGGTGATTTTGAATTTAAAAGTGCGCTGGAAGACGTGCACATGAACATTGAGGCAGAGCTAACCCGCCGGATTGGTCCTGCGGGGGCAAAACTCCACACTGCCCGCAGTCGCAATGATCAGGTGGCGACGGATGTGCGTCTTTATTGCCGAGATTCCGTCGATCAGTTGCATGTTCGCATCCGCGATCTCCAGCGCGCCTTGGTCGAGGCCTCGGAGCGGGCCGAAGGTGCCGTGGTGCCCGGCTATACTCACCTCCAGCGTGGGCAGCCCGTGTTGTTTGCCCATCATTTGCTGGCCTATGTGGAGATGCTGGATCGCGATGCGGCACGTCTCATGGATGCCCGCAAGCGCATCGACGTCATGCCGCTCGGGTCCGGTGCTCTGGCGGGTTCAACGATTATCCTGGATCGGGAAAAAGTCGCCGCGGATCTTGGCTTTTCGGGCGTGACCCAGAACAGCATGGACGCGGTCAGCGATCGTGATTTTGTCGCTGAGGTGCTCTTCACCATCGCGCTTTGTGGGGTGCATCTATCGCGTTTGAGCGAGGACGTCATCCTCTGGTGCAGCAGCGAATTTGGTTTTGTGACCCTGAGCGATGCCCACACCACGGGTTCCAGCCTGATGCCGCAGAAGAAGAATCCAGATGTGGCGGAGCTCACCCGTGGCAAGACCGGGAGGCTGATTGGAAATCTCGTGACCTTGCTGACGATCCTCAAAGGCCTGCCGATGACCTACAATCGTGACATGCAGGAAGACAAGGAGCCGCTCTTTGATTCCATCGATACGCTGGATGCTGCGCTAGAAGTCTTTGCGGAGATGATGGCCGGCATGGAGGTGCGTAAAGAGCGGACCGCCGCAGCCACGGCAGACCCAATGCTGCTGGCCACCGATCTGGCGGACTACTTGGTCAATCACGCCGTTCCTTTCCGTCAGGCCCATGAAGTCATCGGCAAGTTGGTCGCCTTCTCCCTCTCTGAAAAACGCGGCTTTGCCGATCTGACTCTGGCGGAGTATCAGCAATTCTCCACCGCCTTTGAGTCGGATGTCTTTGATTGCCTGCACGTCGAGACCGCCCTCGCAGCCCGCAAGGCTACAGGAGCTCCATCTCCCAAGAATATCGCTGCCCAGCTCAATCGCTGGAGGGATGAACTCAGCAGCGCGAAGGTCTGATCCATGGAGTGGCCTGAATTTGAACTCTTTGAGGTGCGCGATGGGGATGGCTGGAAAAAGCTGTCCTCCAAGGAAGTGTATGCGGACCCCTACATTCAAATTGAGCGCGCCGACTATCAGACGCCCAATCGGCAGGAAAAACCGGTGACCTGGACCGTGGCCCATCGCAAATGTGCCGTGGCCGTTATTCCGGTGCTGGAGGACGGTCGCTTTGTGCTGATCTCCCAGGAGCGACTCCCGGTGCAGCAGATTCTCTGGGAATTTCCTGCTGGCCAGATCGATGAGCCTGCTGGCCATCTGAGTTGCCAGAGCATCGCCGAAACCGCCGTCCGGGAGCTTCGCGAGGAGACCGGGTGCGAAATTGATCCAGAGCGGGGCACACTTGATTCACTCGGTTGGTTTTTCCCTTCGCAAGGTTTTACCGACGAGCACGTTTATCTCTTCAGAGCGCAACCCGTGTGCGTCGTCAGCCGTCCGGAATCGGATGGAAGCGAGTACATCAGCGCCGTGCGGTTTGTTAGTGCAGAGGAATTACGTCGGATGATCGCTGACAATGAGATCACCAACGCCCTGACACTGGCTCTCTACGCGCGGATGGCGGCCAAGGGATGGATCTGAAGCCCTCTATGTAATTACGACCATGTGGAAAGCCATCCTCTCCAAACTCTTTAAAGCCCGTGAAAAAATCGCCATCGACCTGAGCAAGGGCGATGAAGAAAAACCGTTCCTCGAGCACCTGGAAGATCTGCGAACCATGTTGGTGCGGATCTCGGTGACTTTGCTGATCGCAACACTGGCAACGTTTGGCTTTAACAAGGCGCTGACAGACTTGATGTTGCAGCCCTACGTCAAGGGTATGGTGGGGGCCGAGCAATCCATCAAGGCAGAAATAGTCGAAGACCCGACCTTAGTGGACCCTGCACGCCCAGAGTTTACATGGAAGATGCCTGGAACCGTGAGTGCCCAAGGGGGCTTCATGGTAAGCGTGAATGTCTCCCTTATTGCTGGTGTCATCGCGGCGTTTCCGCTGGTGCTGCTATTTCTACTTCAATTCATTCTCCCTGGGCTGAAGGATAACGAAAAGAGGGTGCTGTGGCCCGCTCTAGCGGTGGGCTTCGGTCTGTTTCTGGGTGGGGTAACCTTTTCATTCCTTGCTGTTTTGCCGCGAGCACTCACCTTTTTTGCCGAGTGGAATTTCTGGCATGGATTCGAGAATACTTGGATGCTGGAGGACTACATTACGTTCTCGACTCGGTTCATCCTGCTCTTTGGGGTGTCCTTTGAATTGCCTGTCGTTGTGATGATTTTGGTGAAGCTGGACATCCTCTCCTACAGCAAGATGAAGGGCACGCGCGCCTATGCGCTGATCGGTATCACCATTTTTTCTGCCGTCATTACGCCCACGCAGGACATCCTAACTCTGCTGCTTCTAGCTGGGCCACTCTACATCCTCTACGAGATTTGTATCATTCTCGCCTACTTCATGGAGAAGAAAGACCGCGAGGCCTTCCCTGAATACTACGCAGAGCTCGACAAAGATGCGAAAGAGCTCGAAGCAGAAAGCCCCGACGAATGGGACAAGGAAGACTACAATCCATGGTTCTCTGACTCCAGCGATGACGAGGACGATGATATCGATCTCGGCCCAAGTCGGAAGACGAGCCCCGAGCCAACTCCTGACGCTGAAGGAGGCGATAAGCCTTCAACAGATCCTGAGGCTGACCCCGGGCCTCCAGATCGCGAGAAGACTCTGGAAGAACTTGCCGAAGAAGACGAAAATAGGTCCCGAAATACGGACTGATGCTCGAACCATCAGCGGAGTGCGAAGTCCGCGCTCCGTGCCGGGATCGTTTGACTGCGCACAGCCCTACCGGGTCCCGAACGGTCCAATGAGCGTCGATCGGAGGACTCAGTGGTGACGGGCTGTGTCCCGTCCGATACTTTTGGGGGGAAGACGAGGATTGCCCTTGGCTGGGCTTATTATTGGAAGGGGCTTTCCAATCCCCCCGATAATCCCAGTTTAATCCGAGGTCACCGCGAAAGCTCCGCCCCTCCGCAACTCGGCCCTCCGAAAGGTTTGGGCCGCGACACAGCGCAGCCCTACCGTGTTTCAGGCTGCCTTGTGTTGCTTGTTTACCTCGCGGCGGTTTTTGCTGGCGCGCTGCGGAGGTAGGCGACGATGTCAGCGACATCTTGCGCCGTCATCCCGAGCTGTGGACCACTGAGCATCAAAGAGCGATCCAGCTTCTTGCGACTGGCGATGCGGCTTTTGGGAACGTATTGTTGCTGGCCGCCAATGGACCGGACGATCATGATGTCGCCTTCTGCCAGGATCATCCCGTGGATTTTGATGCCGTCCTTCGTCACGATTTCGTTGCCTTCGTAGCCGTGTGCGATGTCCTTACTGGGGTTCAGGATGGCCTCTGCGATGACATTCGATGGCTGGCTCAGGCCCCACCCTTCAAGGCTTGGGCCAAATTCGACGCCTTGTCCGTTAATCTGATGGCACATCACGCAGCGGGTGACGAGCTGCGCGCCGTTCTTGGCGTTGCCACTCAGTTTCAGCACGTCTTCGGTCTGGATTTGTTGGGCGGCTGGCGGGGGCAGTTCGATGGAGATGAGCTTTGTCGCTTCGGGATCGAAAATGCCGGCGGCCTTGAGCTTGGCGGCGATGTCAAAACCTGCCCAGTCGTCCGTGCTGCGTTTGATCAACCACCAGAGAGCATCGTCGTGCATCGCATCGGCCTTGGTCTTGGCGACGGCCATCATGGCGTCTGCAGAGGCGGCCTCAGGCGTGAAAGCCAGGGTGTCCAAGGCGAGCTTCCGCTCGTCCTTACTGAGACTACCATTTGCAGCGCGGGCGGCGACAGCACTGATGGCTGCCACTGGGTGCAGGCGCCAGGTCAGGCGTGCAAAGGCAGGCGTCCAGGTGGCGGCATCTTTCTGCCCCATGGCGGAGACCAGTGCAGGCCAGAGTGTCTCTTCCTTGCCGTCTGCACCGATGCCCCAGGCTTCCAGGTAGGATCGGTCTTTGCCGTCGTAGCGCTTTGCCAGTGTGATCAAGATTTGCTGGGCCTTGTCGGCGGGCACATCGCGCATGGCGACGGCGACTTCGCGGCGGACGGCGGCGTCACTGTCCTTGCTCATCTTTTCTGCCAGGGGCAGGAAGTCCACACCAGCAGCGCGGAGGGCACGCAGGGCCACGAGGCGTTGGCGAGGCTCATCGGCGTCCAGCATGGCACGGACCTTCGTCTGGCCTTGTTCGCCCAATTGAGCCAGTAACCAGATGGCGCGGGAGGCCACATAAGGGTTGCGGTCTTTGAGGATTTCTGAGACCTCGGGGATGACGGCCTCGCCACGGGCTTTGAGTCCGACGAACCCAACGTGACGCGTGTTCACCGCAGGGCTGCGCAGTGCGGCGATCTGTCCTGGCAGGGTGTCCAGCGGTAACACAGGGCGGCGGATGTCTTCGCCTTTGGGGGTGATGCGATAGATCGCTCCGGAGCAACTTTCATCCAGATCTTGGTGACCGCCAGTGCGTTGGTCAAACCAGTCGCTGACATAGATGGCACCATCGGGACCGACGCACACGTCGGATGGGCGGAAAAGGATGTGGCGTTCGTCGGAAAGGTTATTAGCACCGCCAACAAAGTCGGAACCTTTGAAGACGCCGGTTGTATTCGTTGTCAGAAAGTCAAAGCGTTGCAGCTTAAAGCCCGCGCCGTCTGGTTTCGGCAGATAGCCAAAGACCGTGTTTCGTCCGGTCTCGCAGCTTAGCAGCATGCCCTGCCATTTGCTACCCAGCGATCCATTTTCATAGAACGCCATGCCTGTCGGGGCACCGCCGCCGTAGACATCGCCAGCAGGGATACTGCCGGGGTCATCCTGCCGCCATTCCGCGGTGGGAATGTCCTGCCCGGGGCGTTTGTCGGCGCGCCACTGGCGCTTTCCGTCACGGGAGAAAAAGCCAAAGCTGCCACCCTCGATGATGTGGCTGACTCGGCAGGCTGGGGGATCATCATTGTCGTTCTGAAAGAGGTCGCCGAAGGAGTTCTTGGTCTGCTCAAACGAATTGCGGAAGTTGAAGCCGAGAATTGCGGCCTGAGTGCCGTCTGGATTTACGCTGGCGGAAAAACCACCCACATAGACTTGGCCATCGTCGCTGGGTTCGCCAGCCCACGGGTTATTCAGATAGGCACCGCCGATGCGGAAGGATCGACCACTCTTGTCCGTGAAGTAGGCACCGCAGTTGCCATTGGTGAAGTACCAGCGCCCATCGGGGCCCGCCACGACGGCGTGCAGGCTGTGGTCATGCTGGGGTTGCTCAAAGCCGGAGAGAAATACTTCCCGCTTGTCCACCTTGGGATCGAAGACGAGATCGCGGTTCACGTCCGTGTACTTGATCATGTTCGGCGTATTGGAAACGATGATCACGTTATCAAAAACGGCCACTCCCAGCGGGCACTCCAGTTCTTTTTCGCGGACGAAAACGTGGCTCTTATCGGCTGTGCCATCGCCATCCGTGTCTTCGAGCACGCGGATACAGTCGCCTTCGCGAGACCGACCTGAATGGCGGCGGTAGTTGATGCCTTCAGCGATCCACACGCGCCCTGCGTGGTCTACGTCCATGTTGGCAGGGTTGAAAAGCATCGGCGACGTGGCCCACAGCGTGACCTGCATGCCTTCAGGCACCTTGAAAAGCGATGTATCTAGGTGATCGGGCGTTGCCTTGTTAGGATCGAAGGCGGGGACGTTGCTGTCTGGCTTGAAAGCAGGCTGGCCAGGGACGTGGGGTGGCTTTATTTTTTTGGCACCCTTGTTTTGCGCTGGAGCGCTGGCCGCCGTCAATGCAATGAGGGAGCAGGCGGTGGCAATCTTGAAATGCTTCAGGGTTTGGGCGGTGGATTTGCGGCAAAACATGGCCGCAGAAAACGAACGCAGTTTGGATGTTCTTACTCCGTCTCGCAGCATTCATTCCGAGCTCGATTCGCATCCGTGAATCATTGACTCATCGTGAATTTTTACGTGCAACTCCGCATGGCCCATCTTGACAGACGACACGGCTGCGGCAGGTAACAGATATGACTCTGCTGACCCGTCTCTACCCGACCCTGAAACCCTGGCTCTTTCGCATGGATGCGGAACGTGCGCACGAGTGGACGACGCGCATGCTGCGGCTCTCTCATGCCCTGGGTATGGTCCAGAGCGTCGCACCAGAGGCTGCGCAACCTGTGGAGTGCCTGGGGCTCAAGTTCCCCAACTGGCTTGGGCTCGCTGCGGGAATGGACAAGAGCGCCTCCTGCGTGGATGCCTGGGGCGCGCTGGGATTTGGCTTCGTAGAGGTCGGCACGCTGACGCCACGCCCGCAGCCCGGAAATCCCAAGCCGCGTCTCTTTCGCCTACCAGAGCACGATGCCCTGATCAACCGCATGGGCTTTAATAATCCTGGCATCCACGCTGCGGTGAAGCGCCTGGAAAAACGTCGCACCAAGGCCGTCGTCGGCGTGAACATCGGCAAAAACTTTGATACGCCGAATGATGCCGCCGTGAACGACTACCTTTACGGACTGAAGGTCGCGTATCCTGTGGCGGACTACATCGCCGTAAACATATCGTCTCCCAATACCAAAGGCCTTCGCGATCTCCAAGCGGAAGAGGCCATCCGTACACTGCTGTCCGCCCTCAAGACCGAGCAGGCAAGACTGCAAAAGGAGCACGGCAAAAAGGTGCCGATGCTAGTAAAAATCGCCCCCGATCTCGAGTCCATGCAGATTCAGGCTCTGGCACGAGTTTTCAATGAGTTGGCCGTGGACGGCGTGATCGCCACCAATACCACCATTTCCCGCGAGGCAGTGGCCGGCCACCCCGTCGCGAGTGAGACCGGCGGCCTCAGCGGTCTACCTGTCCGCCAGCGCTCCACCGAGGTGCTGGCAGAGTTTCGCGAACTCATTCGCCCAGAGACGGTGCTCATCGGCGTGGGCGGGATTCTTTCGGCGGACGATGCCCGTGCGAAGCGCGCTGCAGGTGCCCAATTGGTACAGATCTACAGCGGCCTGATTTTCCGTGGGCTGGACCTGATTCGCGAAGTGGCGGGTGCGTGAGGGCTTGGTTCTCCTCGCGCTCGAACCGATTGCGTTTGTGACACACCCGTGACAAAGTCGCCTCTACTTCCATGCTTGAATATGACTTCATTGTTGTCGGTAGCGGGGCAGCGGGGCTAAGTGCCGCTCTTCATGCCGCAGACCATGGCCGCGTGGCGGTCATCACCAAGCGCGGGGCGCTCGATTCCAATTCGAATTGGGCTCAAGGTGGCATCGCCTGCGTGACCAGCGACGTCGATTCTATCGAGCAACACGTCAGCGATACCCTCATCGCTGGCGCAGGGCTTTGCCATGAGCCAGCAGTGCGGACCATCGTTACTGAGGGACCAGCGCGCATCGACGAACTGCTGCAGTGGGGCGTCGATTTTGACCAGCGGGAAAATAAAGAGGGCCACCTGGAATTTGATCTGACTCGCGAGGGCGGCCACTCCCAGCGGCGTGTCCTGCACGCAGCAGATGCCACGGGCCGTGAGATCTCCGAAAAACTCCTCGCCGCGGTTCGCGGGCGTGAGGAGATCGACCTGCTGGAGAATCACTTTGCCATCGATCTCATTACCACCGGCAAACTCGGCTTTGCCTCCGAAGATCGTGTGCTGGGCCTCTACGTGCTGAAGGAGTCCACCGGCGACGTTTTGACATTGCGCTCCGATCGTGTGCTGCTTTCCACCGGAGGCTGCGGGCGCGTCTATCTTTATACCACCAATCCTAAGGTCGCCACCGGGGACGGCGTCGCGATGGCTTGGCGCGCGGGTGCTAGCATCTCCAATATGGAGTTCATCCAGTTCCATCCCACCTGCCTCTACCATCCCGAGAAACGCTCGTTTTTGATCACCGAGGCGATGCGCGGCGAAGGGGCACGACTCATCGATAAGAACGGCAATGAATTCATGCACAACTACGACAAGCGCGGATCACTGGCTCCGCGGGATATCGTTGCGCGCGCCATCGATCATGAAATCAAGCGCACTGGCGGTCCCTGTGTTTATCTCGACATCAGTCACAAGCCCGCTGATTTTATCCTCTCCCACTTCCCCAATATCCACCGCGCCTGTCTTGAAGTGGATATCGACATTACCAAGCAACCCATCCCTGTGGTGCCCGCCGCCCACTACCAATGCGGTGGTGTGCAGACAGATGTGAACGGCGCGACGACCATCCGTGGACTTTGTGCCGTCGGCGAAGTCGGCTGCACCGGGCTGCACGGTGCCAATCGTCTGGCCAGCAATAGCCTCCTCGAATGCGTCGTCATCTCCCATCGTGCCGTCCAGCATCTCATGCGCAAGATCCCACTGGGCCGCCAGGCTGCGCAAACCTACGAACTGCCACCTTGGCAAAGTGGCGAAGCCGTGGACAACGACGAACTCGTCGTCATCTACCACAACTGGGACGAGATCCGCCGCCTTATGTGGGACTACGTCTCCATCGTTCGTACCAATAAACGCCTCCAACGGGCGGCCGCCCGGCTACGAAATCTGAAGCGCGAGGTCCAAGAGTTCTACTGGAACTTCCGCATCACCAGCGAGTTGCTCGAACTGCGCAACCTTGTAGAGGCCGCGTCCATTATCGTGGAATGCGCCATCCGCCGACCCGAAAGCCGCGGCCTCCATTACACGCTGGACTTCCCAAATCTCGACGAACGCAAACCACCGACCGACACCGTTCTCCGTCGTTTTTAATTCCAACTTACCGCGAGCCCAACCATGAAATCGCTCCTTGTCCTCTTCACCCTCAGTCTCTCCGCATTTGGGCAAGACGGCTTCACGCCACTCTTTAACGGCAAAGATCTCTCCGATTGGGATGGCGATTCTAAGCTGTGGAAGGTGGTCGATGGGATCGTCATCGGCACGAATCCAACGCCTGAGGCAATGGCCAATAACAGCTTCCTTATTTGGCGCGGCGGAGTTGTGAAGGACTTCGAACTGATCGCAACAATTCGTGTCGAAGGCGACAATAACTCCGGCGTCCAGTATCGTAGTCGTGAGCTCCCAGACGTCGCTCCTTGGGTCATTACAGGCTATCAATGTGACATTCATCCCGCCATCGAGCACACCGGCATGACCTATGAGGAAAAGGGCAGAGGGATTTTCGGTCTCAACGGCCACAACGTCATGCTCGATCCAGATGGCGCGCTTTGGCAGCTCAGCGAGCACGAACCGGTGAAGGTCGATGTCTCCCAGTGGAACGAATACACCATCATCGCCCTCGGTAATCATCTCATCCACAAGATCAACGGCCATATCACCTCTGAGCTGATTGATCACGACGAAAAGAAACGCGCCCTCGAAGGCCTCCTCGCCATCCAACTGCATCGCGGCAATCCCAATAGCGTCCACATCAAAGACCTACGCCTCAAGGTGCTCGACGCCGGTAAACTGATTCCCTTTGATCCCACCACCTTACCCGCCAGCGCAACGAAGATCGAAAAGCCCCACACCAAAAGTCCGCAGGGCACGGGGCCAGTGGTGCCTTTGCAGAGTAATTAGGGCTGGAACGCAATCAGAATCTTGCATTTTGGGCCTGTGATGGGTGTCGCTGCCACCAATCGGTGGCCGTCTCCCCGCAAGGAACGTGTGGCGCCCGGGAAAAAAGGCGCTAGGATGTCGGTTCCCATGCTTTCTGCACTCTCCGAAAAACTCGAACTGACCTTCAAAAAGCTGCGCGGCCTTGGTCGCATCAGCGAGTCGAACATCTCTGACGCGATGCGCGAGATCCGTCTGGCCTTGCTTGAGGCGGATGTCGATTTCAACGTGACCAAGGACCTCATTGAGGCCGTCAAGGCCAAGGCGTTGGGAGAGGAAGTCCTGCGCACGGTTTCGCCGGGGCAGATGATCGTCAAGATTTTCCAGGACGAGCTGGTCAACATTCTCGGTGGCGGGATGACTGCGCTGAATGTGGGTGGGAACCAGCGCATCTTGATGGTCGGTCTCAACGGTGCGGGTAAAACCACGACGACGGCCAAGCTGGCCCATTGGTTGAAAAAGCAGGGCAAGCGTCCGCTCCTGATCGCGCTGGATCTTTACCGCCCGGCGGCGGTGCAGCAGTTGAAGGTGCTAGCAGATTCCCTGGGGGCTCCAATTTATTGCCCAGAATCAGGGGAAAAAGATCCGGTCAAGGCCGCCAAGGCATCGCTCGTCTGGTTGGAGCAACAGGGCGGTGGTGTCGCGCTTTTTGATACCGCTGGTCGGCAGGAGTTGGATGAGGCTTTGCTGGACGAGTTGAAAAAAGTCGTCGCGGTCATTGCGCCGACTGAGACGTTGCTGGTCGCTGATGCTGCGACGGGTCAGCAGGCCGTGAGCGTGGCTTCTAAATTCCATGCGGCCGTGGGTGTTTCAGGTCTGATCATGACGAAATTGGATGGTGATGCGCGCGGTGGTGCGCTGCTCTCCATGCGGCAGGTCACGGGTTGTCCGGTGAAGTTCCTCGGAGTCGGCGAAAAGGTGGATCAGTTGGAAGTCTTCCACCCTGACCGCATGGCGCAGCGCATTCTGGGCATGGGCGATGTCGTCTCCCTGGTGGAAAAAGCCGCACAAGAGATTGATGAAAAAGAGGCCATGAACATGGCCAAGCGCATGCAGGAGGCGAAGTTCGACTTCAATGACTTCCTGGCGCAGATGCGCTTCATGAAGCGCCTAGGTCCACTCGAAGGCCTGATGGGTATGATCCCAGGCATGGGTAAGATCAAGGACATGGGCGTGAACGAAGATCGCATGAAGCATGTGGAAGCGATCGTGCTTTCCATGACGCTCAAAGAGCGCCAGAACCCCGACATCCTCAATGGTAGCCGCCGCAAGCGCATCGCCAATGGTTCTGGTCGCCCGGTGGTGGAGGTCAACCAGTTGCTGAAGCAATTCGACATGATGCGTAAGCTCATGAAGAATAAGGGTGCTATGGCGCAAATGGCTGGCGGCCTGATGGGCGGTGGCGGTATGCCCGGCATGGGGGGCGGAATGCCGAAGATGGGCGGGGGCGGTTTTGGTAAGATGCCAAAATTCCGGCCCGGAGGTGGCGGACGTCGCCGCTTTTGATCTCACCTCCAACGATAGCAGCCCTTTTACTCTCGAAGAATGACCGACTCCCAGACGAAACCCTTCCGCATCGGCGTAGCCGGTGTGGGTGCCATCGGAAAAAACCACGCCCGAATCATGGGTGAGATCGCTCGCGGCAGCAATGGTGCCATCGAGTTTGCCGCAATCTTTGATACGGACAAATCCCGCGCTTCTGAGTTGGCCGAGCAATACGGTGCAGTGGTGATCGAGGATTTGGCGGAGTTTGCGTCCTTAGTCGATGCGGCGACGGTGGCTGTGCCGACGGTGTTTCATCGCGAAGTCGCAGGTGTTCTTTTGGATCAGGGGAAACATGTGATGGTGGAGAAACCCATCACGGAGAGCCTGCCTGAAGCTCAGGCTTTGATCGAATTGGCGCAGGCCAAAAACTGCATCCTCCAGGTGGGGCATATTGAGCGTTTCAATCCGGTGCTGAAGCAACTGGAGGAGCGCCTGGATCAGCCGCGCTTCATCGAGACGCACCGTCTCTCGCCCTTTCCGAATCGCAGCATGGATATCGGGGTAGTTTTGGATCTGATGATTCATGACATTGAGATCGTGCTGCATTTGGTGAAGGCTCCACTGATCGACGTGGATGCCGTTGGGATTCCCGTGCTGACACGCCGCGAAGACATCGCGAATGCGCGGCTAAAGTTCGCCAACGGTTGCATCGCCAACCTCACTGCGAGCCGCGTCAGCCCTGAGAAGATGCGGAAGATTCGCGTGTTTCAGTCTAACTGCTATCTGTCGCTCGACTACCAAGAACAAAGCGGCTGGATTTATCGCAAGGACGGAATGCAGATCGTTCGGGAAGAAGTGCAGATCGAGAAAGACGAACCGCTAAAGCTCGAGATCGCAGCCTTTGTTGAGTGCTCTCGCCAAGGGAAGCGCCCCGTAGTGTCGGGCCAAGAAGGTGCTGAAGCGCTACGCTTGGCTCTGGAGATTACGGCTCAGATCGAGAAGAACCAAGCCCTCGCGACCGCCTAATTTCTCCTCGCATGCATTTGTTTTTTTGCGCTGGAGAAATTAGCGGCGATACCCACGGATCTGGCGTCATGCGCGAACTGCGCGAGGCGAATCCGGATGTGCGCTTTAGTGGTCTCGGCGGCCCTCGCATGAGGGAAGTCGGTGGTGCCGAGGTAGAAGACTGGGTGGAGACCGCAGGCGTGGTGGGATTGTGGGAGGTGCTGAAAATGTACTCATACTTTAAGCAAAAGCTCGCAGCCACCACAGAGCTGGTCCTGAAGCAGGGACCCGATGCGGTGGTGCTGGTGGATTATCCGGGCTTTAACCTACGCCTCGCTGCAGCGCTGCGCGATGCTGGCTATCGCGGCAAGCTGATCTACTACATCAGCCCGCAGGTTTGGGCCTGGAAAAAGGGGCGGGTGAAGACGATGGCGGAGTTGCTAGACCTCATGATCTGCATCTTCCCCTTTGAAAAGGAGCTCTATGAGAAGTCGGGCCTGCGCACTGAATTTGCTGGTCATCCATTGGTCGATCGCACGCTGTCGCTGCGCCGCGAATGGAAGCGCGAGCCGCGCCTGATCGGGTGGTTTCCAGGGAGTCGATCCAACGAGGTGCGACGCCTTTTTCCTGTCATGTTAGAGGCCTCTCGCGCGATTCGATTGGCGGTTCCTGACGTGCAGTTTGCGATTTCTGCAGCCAATGAACGGTTGGCTGGCGAGATGCGTGTGCTCGCAGATGCCGCACAGATGCCCGAAGCTCGACGCTGGATCGAAGTGGGCACGGTCTATGATTTGATGCAGCGGTCTGGAGTCGCAGCGGTCGCGTCAGGCACGGCGACTTTGGAAGCTGCTTGTTTTGGGCTACCCTATTCACTGGTATATAAAGTCAGTGGGCTGACGTATTGGATCGGCAAGATGGTGGTACGAATCAAGAACCTAGGCATCGTGAACATTCTGGCCCAGCGCCAAGTGGTGCGTGAGTTGGTGCAGGCTGACCTCACTCCGGACACCTTGGCTGCCGAGATGGTCGATCTTTTGCAAAACGACGAACGCCGTCACGCACTGGAGGCGGAGTTGGCGGAGGTGGTGTCGATGCTAGGAGAAGGTGGGGCGTACGTTCGCACCGCGAAAGTCATCGAAGACTGCGTCCTTGGATCATGAACGCCGAAGACCAGCAGCAGGCAAACGCAAAGCAGGGGCGGCTGATTCGACTTCTGCTGATGACGCTGCCGATTGGCACCGTCTTGCTCGGGATCGCATCGTTTGGAATATGGATGTGGAAAAAGGATCGTGTCGAGGAGCGCGCCTTTCAATACGCCAGCGCCCTGCGGCAACCAATCAGTCTGTCGACAATGCAGCGTCACTTGGCGGTTTTGGGCGCGTTGCCTGGAGAGGGTGTTGCGCGTCTAAATGCGATCGCTGGCTATGCCGAATCCACCACAGGCCCTGAAAACATGGGCTACCAGTCGCGTCGTGTTTTTGTGGATGGCAGCAAGGATGCTGTCTCTGCGGTGGATGTGGAATTGACCGGCAAGCAGAAGCCTCGGGATGTGGTGCTGCTCTTGGTGATGCCGGGTGGTCAGATGCTGGCGCCGATGGAGGAGAACAGTGCCATCGCGGGCCTGCTGACTCTGGCGCACGAGATCACCGGCGAGCCGACGATCCGTACCGTCCGGATGGCCATCGTGCCGATGCCAGGTGTCCTGCCGGGATGGCAGGACGCAACGGACATGCTCAAGCGGCTGGGGCGCGAGGCGGAGCAACGGCGGGAGCGAATCACGCATCTCATCACTTTGGGACCGGAGCCTGCCGGAGTGGATTTGGGGGCGGTTTTTCAGGCGGCACAGCGCGGAACGGTGATCAAGCACCGGGCTGTCCCATTGGATCCCGCCGCCACGGTGCCAATGCTGAAGGCGCTAAAGCAAGAGTTGCTGCAGCTGGGGAACGCGCTCTGACGGTCAAACTGGGAGCAATGGACCCGCTGCCCATAGCTGGGATTTTTCGGGAGTGCGTTTTTTTATTCGCTAGGCACCTGGGGCTGTGTATGAATTCCGGCCATGAACTGGCGATTGATGACTCCTTTAGTAGCGGTGGTGGCAGTGATTGGGGCGGCTTTGGCTGCTCCGACTGAGGTGACCCGCAAAATTCTTTTTTTCTCCAAATCGAGCGGCTATGAGCACGCGGTGATCTCGTGGAAAGATGGGAAGCCGAGCTATGCGGAAAAGATTTTGCTGGAATTGGGCGAGAAAAATGGCTGGGAGTTCACCTTCTCCAAGGATGGCTCTAAGTTCAGCAAGGACTACTTGGCGCAGTTTGATGCCGTGTTCTTTTACACGACGGGAAATCTGATGGAAGCAGGAACGGATGGCAATCCACCAATGTCCGCTGAGGGTAAGCAGGCGCTCTTTGATTATGTGAAGAGCGGCAAGGGGTTCGTCGGTACCCACTCGGCCAGCGACACATTCCACACGGCCAATGAGGCGCTCAAGGGGCCGGATCGTTACCTGAATCATGGTGCAGAAGCTGATGCGTATGTGCGGTTCCTTGGCGGTGAATTCATCAAGCATGGTGCGCAGCAAGAGGCCAAGAACACGGTCATTGATCCGAAGTTCCCTGGTTTTGAGAAGGTGGGGGCGGAGTTCAGCTTCCCGGAAGAGTGGTATTCGCTGAAGGACTTCTCCTCCGATATCCACGTGCTGACCGTGATTGATGCACCGTCCATGAAGGGCGATGAATATGCCCGTCCTGCGTATCCGAATACTTGGGCGCGCAAAGAGGGTGAGGGTCGCGTTTTTTACACCTCTATGGGCCATCGCGAGGACGTTTGGACGAATCCGATTTTCCAGGACATCCTAGTGGGTGGCGTCAAGTGGGCGCTGGGCGATGTGCAGGCTGAAGTGCCCGCCAACCTTGAAACCGCAGCTCCTGGGGCGATGACAAATCCGCCCTACGTTGAGCCGAAACCAAAGCCAGTGAAGCCGAAAGCAGCGGCCAAATAAGTGCTGCCGCGCGTTTGAGATACTGAGATGAAGGTAATCCGATTTGATGAGCCAGGCTATGAAGAGGCACTGGCCGCGCTGGACCGTCGCGCTGAGGCTTCTGCCGCTGTGCGCGAGGTAGTGACGAGTGTTGTTGACGCGATCCGCGAGCGCGGCGATGCAGCGCTGCTGGAGTTCACAGCAAAGTTTGACGGTGTCCAACTCTCCGTCGATGGGCTCCGTGTATCGCAAGCGGAACTTGATGAGGCCTGGATCGCTGCAGGCTCTGCTGAAACTGCCCCGGGAGGACTGACCATGCAGCAGGCCCTTGAGGCGTCGCACCGCAATGTTTTTGAGTTCGCGCGTCGCAGTCTGCGTCAGGATTGGTCCATGACCAATGAGCAGGGTGCTGAGGTGGGCGAAGTTTTTCATCCCTTCCAACGTGTTGGCGTCTATGTGCCGGGCGGCACGGCTCCGCTGGTATCGACCGCGATGATGACGGTGACCCTGGCCGCAGCGGCTGGTGTGCCGGAGATCGTCGTGTGCACTCCTTGTGGTCGCGACGGGACGGTGAATGCCGCCCTGTTGGCTGCATTGAAATTGGCCGGTGCCACAGAGGTTTATAAAGTCGGCGGTGCGCAGGCGATCGCTGCGATGGCTTTTGGCACGGCGACGATCCGTCCCGTAGCGAAAATTTTTGGTCCTGGAAATAGCTACGTCGTCGAAGCAAAACGCCAGACCTTCGGCGTCGTTTCCATCGACCTCCTGCCGGGTCCGAGCGAGGTGATGATCCTGGCGGATCGCTCTGGCGATGCTCGGATGTTGGCTGCGGATGTGTTGGCGCAGGCGGAGCATGGTAAAGACAGTCAGGCGGGTTTTGTGACCGATGACGCCGCTCTGCTGGAGGCCGTGATGGCCGAGGTGGAGCGCCAGGCTGAGACCCTGAGCCGTCAGGCAATGCTCCGTCCCGTGCTTGATAAAGGTGTGTTCTTCATCCTGGCACCGAGCCTGATGGCCGGGGCGGATTTGGTCAATGCCTACGCGCCGGAGCATCTCTGTTTGGTCGTTGAGGACGAGGCCTCCGTGCTAGCCCGCATTCGCACTGCTGGGGCGATCTTTTTGGGCAACGCGTCGCCGGTGGCGGTGGGGGATTTCTTGGCGGGGCCGAGTCATACGTTACCGACGGGCGGGGCCGGGAAGTCCTTCCCCGGGCTCACTGCAGACATGTTTCAGCGTCGCACCAGCATCATCCGGCTCAGCCGGGAGAGTTGCGAGAAGTCGGAACCTATTGTCAGTGCGTTTGCGGCGATGGAGGGACTCGACGCCCACGGGAACTCGGTGAGCGTGCGAGTCTCAGGGTAGTGGTTCGGCACATCCATCGTGCGGTGACGGGCTCCGCTGTTCCTGCGCTTGCGATGGGGTTAAGGTGTGCTTGGATTGCGGCGTGAGGACTCCCACCGCTAAATCGGTTGCGATTAGGCGACTTTGGCCTTTTGTTGGCCGCAGTTAAACCATTGATGCCCCTGTTCAATTTTATGCTCACTCTATCTCGTCGGAATTGGATGCGTCGGCTTGGCGCTGCGTTGGTTCTGCTGGCGGCTTGCCAGACATCGTTGCGTGCCCAGGGCAGCTCGGAGGGGGTCCAGGAGTTTGATCCGCAGGCTTTCCCCGGCTATGTGGTCGATGACGTTGTGGTTCCAGTGCCGAGCGAGGTCTTTTCTGTGTTGGATAAATTGGGCGAGCCCAATTGGAAGCAGGAGATCCGCAAGATAGACATGCCAAGTACGGGCGACCGCACCCTTCTGGCGTTGATGTTTGGCACTGTGGTGGCAGAGGGCTTTGTTGCTGTGCAGGCGGAGGACCGACAGTCCGTGCAGGACATCGGTCGCGAGGTCATCAGCCTGTCGAAAAATCTTGGACTCAGCAAATCGGTGCTGCCTCACGCTCAGGCCATTTTGGATGCTGCTGACCGCGATGACTGGTCGTCCATTCGCAAGGAATTTGACCGCACCCAAAAGACGGTGCAGGACCAGATGGAGAAAATGAAGGACGCGGATCTCTCTCAATGTGTGAGTATGGGCGGTTGGCTGCGCGGAACGACGACTGTCACCTCCATAATCAACAAAGCTTTCTCAGCAGATCGCGCAGAACTTTTGAATCAGCCGATGCTGGTGGAGCACTTCATTGCGGCCATATCCAAGATGCCAGAGGGCACCCGCAAGCACGGACAGATCGTGAAGATTTTGGCTGGGCTGAAGGATGTGCTGGCTCGCATGGAGTCAGCGGTGGATGGTTTTAGCCACGAGTCCGTGGAAAAAATTGGCGGTGTTTGCAGCAGCTTGCTCACCGACATCCGCACCGGCAAGTGACTGACCGGGCTGACGGCACATAGGACAACATTTACTCCGAGGCTCTGCACGATGAATCTGAAACCAATACTTCTCCGGCGATCGCTCTTGACGTCTGCATGCGCTGCGGTTCTGGCCTTTGTTGGCCCTGCTGTGGCGACAGTCGATGACGCCCACTCCTTTGCTATGGAGGCTGCCCAGTCCTTTGTGGATCAGGGCTTTATCGTGCGCGAGGACTACTGGAATGGGGAGGTCAAGAGTGGTCAGAAACTCATGGTCCGCCACCAACTCTTCAAAGGTAACGAGTACGCCTTTTGGCTCGGTACGGCCAATGACGGTGTGGATCTCGAACTGAAAATCTACGATGAAAAAGGCAAGTCCATTGAGATGGATCGCAAGGTGGACAAGAACAGCATGTTCGTATCCGTCCGAGTGAATCCGCCGAAAACTGGCACCTACACGCTAGTCTTCTCGTTGAAGAGTCACTCGGAAAAGAGTGTCTTCTGGGCACTGGCCTACGGCTACCGTTAAATCCCTCCGGGATGAACCCCGCCCCAATTGCCACGAACTGCGCGTAGCCGAATGAGCTGACTCGCAGCATCGTTTGGCGTGTCTGAATCATTCCGCCTTTTTCCCTTCTTTCTTTTCTACGATCATGCCGGTCGAAACGCTCACTTACGAAACACCGCAATTTCTCCATAGCCTCCTGGGCAACGACATCACGTCACTGAGACGCCTTGAGGAGGCCTTCAACGTCAAAGCCACCAGCCGCGAGGGCTGGGTTCGCCTGGAAGGGGATGCTCCCCAGATACAGGCTGCCCGTGAAGCCCTGTCTCAGCTCGAAAAAGTCCGTCGTCAGGGAGGGGAAATCACGCCGGAGATGGTCAGGCTTGTTTCTCAGAGCCTCAGCGAGACGCTGACCAGCGGGGGAGTCGAACCCGCAACCAAGATGCTCTCTCTGAAGCGCCAGGGCAGTGCTCGCAGGCCTGGTGTGATGGCCAAGACTCGTGGCCAGATCGATTACCTCCAGGCCATGCAGGACCACGAGGTGGTTTTTGGGATCGGCCCGGCTGGAACGGGCAAGACCTACCTTGCGATGGCCCATGGTCTGCACCTCCTGCGCGAAAAAGCGGTGCAGCGCCTCGTGCTGACGCGGCCCGCCGTCGAGGCGGGGGAAGCGTTGGGTTTTTTGCCTGGAGATCTCAAAGAGAAGATCTTTCCCTACCTGCGACCTCTGTATGATGCGCTCTATGATATGGTGGACCCCGATGAGGCGGAGCGGTTGATCGAGCGCGGCAGCATCGAAATCGCCCCCTTGGCCTACATGCGCGGCAGAACGCTGAAGAATGCCTTCATCATCCTGGATGAATCCCAAAACACGACCACGGAACAGATGCTCATGTTCCTGACCCGGCTTGGCGAAGGGGCACGCTGCGTCGTCACGGGAGATCCTTCTCAGATCGATCTGCGGCGCGGAGTTGCTTCTGGTCTCAAGGAGGCGATGACTGTGCTGGAGGCGGTCGAAGGGGTAAAATTCGTTCGGTTCGCGACCGGTGACGTCGTTCGCCTAGAAGTGGTGCAGAGGATCATATCTGCCTACCAAAACCATAGAAATGGTAAAAAATCAGAATATTCAAAGGGTATTTCCGGGTTGGGAGAGGGCAATCAGGCTTGTTCCCCTGGCAATTGATGCTAGTGTTTGCCTCCGGGGACTCCCCGATTTGACACGATGTTTGAATCCATACGCAGGGCCAAATTGCAGCGGGAAGGTTTCTCCTGCGGCAAGATACGCCGCAAGCACCAAGAAGGTGACTGGGTAGACGCGATGCGTACCCACCCCGCTGTAGCGGTCGGACTCTACGCCGCTTTTTTCCTGGTCATTGCATTCTTCATGCGGATGGGCGCATCGGTCACGGCCGGTCTGGCACAGCCGGGCGTAGTTGCGTACTCGTGTGCGGCGACGCTAATTGTGGCGATGATCGTCCACCTGCGGGTTGGGCTGAAGGAACTGATCAGCGACAACCGCAAACTGGCGTTGGTTCTCGGCACACTCACGTTGCATCTGGGCATGCAGGTGGCCATCCAGGAATTTGGGGTGAAGGAGGGGTGGAACAATATTCTTCTAATCCTCGGGGTTCCCCTTGGATTCTCCGCGCTGGTGCTCTCGATCATGCTGGGTACCAAAGTGGGGTTGTTTGGGGCGCTCTATGCGACGTTGATCGGCGTTCCGATCTTTGTCACGGTCACCCCGCTCAATTACCTAGCTTGTTCCGCGTTGATCGGATTTCTCGCGGTTGCGTTGACGCGTCGGGTGCGCCGTCGGAATCGCGTTTTCATCGCAGGATTTTACATCGGAATTGCGGCAGCTGCCTACTCTGTGCTTTTGCACTACGGCTCCAATAGCGCTGAGGGGCAGACTTGGATGCGCATGGCTGGCGTACCTTTCGCCATGGGGATGCTCACGGGCATGGTCACCGGCGGATTTTTGCCCATGCTGGAGAGCCTATTTGGCGTAACGACGGATATTTCATGGTTGGAGCTGGCTGACCTGAACCACCCCCTGATGAAGCGCCTCAGCATGGAGGCACCCGGCACCTATCACCACAGCCTGATGGTGGCCAGTCTGTCTGAGGCTGCAGCGGAATCGATTGGTGCCAATCCGACCATGTGCCGGGTTTCCTCGTATTTCCATGACATCGGGAAGCTGGCTAAGCCGGAGTACTTCATCGAAAACATGGATCCAGAGAGCAATCCGCACGATGACCTGACTGCGCGTATGAGCGCCCTAGTTCTGATCGCGCACGTGAAGGACGGCGTGGATTTGGCCATCAAGCACAACCTGAACTGTAACATCATCGACGTGATCGAGCAGCATCATGGCACATCGCTGGTCTGGTATTTTTACCGCCGGGCTCTGGATCAACGCGCCGAGGCTTTGCGCAATTTGGAGGAAACCAAGGGTAAGGAAGACGATGTGCCGCAGGTCACGGAGGACGTCTTCCGTTATCCCGGTCCGCGCCCGCAATTCAAAGAAAGCGCCATCATCTCTCTGGCGGATTCGGTGGAGAGCGCCTCGCGCACACTTGAAAAACCCAATGCCTCACGGATCGAGACGATGGTAGATGAGATCGTGCAGGCTCGCATGGTGGACGGACAGTTGGATGAGTGCGACCTGACGATTGCTGAACTCGCGCGGGTGAAGGCCAGTTTCTGCAAAACACTGCTCAGCATGATGCACAGCCGGATCAAGTATGCGCGCGCTGGCGAGTCCATGAACGCTGGGACTAAGCGTGAGGCCCAGGCCCCACGTACAGCAGCTGGTGCGGAGATTCTCGAGGGTAACTTCCCCCCAGGCCCAGGAGATGGAAACGGCCGTAAACGTTCGAACCGCAGCAAGCCAGCCTCCGCAGCCTGATCCCCACGTTCGCGCTGTGAGTCTGCCCCAGTTAAAGCTTTATTCGCGGTTCAAGAGCGCGGAGATCGATGTGAAAACTCTGCGCAAGGTGCTGCGCGCCGCGCTCCCCCTCTGCCAATCCCACGCGCTTGATGCGGACCAGCCGCTGATGACGGTGCCAGAGATCGAAATCACCCTGATAAGCGATGCTGATATTGCCCAGGTGCACGCGGATTTTCTGGATGACCCGACC
Organism: Verrucomicrobiaceae bacterium; assembly: GCA_024232965.1. Taxonomy (GTDB): domain Bacteria; phylum Verrucomicrobiota; class Verrucomicrobiia; order Verrucomicrobiales; family Verrucomicrobiaceae; genus JACKQF01. Next base: position 239,126 of record JACKQF010000001.1, read on the forward strand.
GCCACCGACGTCATCACCTTTCATCACGGGGAGATCCTGATCAGCCCCGAGACCGCTGAACGCCAGAGGAAGGTGCACGGCAGCAAGAGCCTAAACCAGGAGCTGGCACTCTACGGCGTGCACGGTCTGATGCACCTCGGTGGTTGGGACGATCACGACCCTGGAGAGGCGGCCGAAATGGCGGCCAAGCAGGAGGCTGTGCTGGCACAAGCGCTCGAAAAAGTGCCGCTGGCGTGAATCACCGTGCCTCGAATATGCGGAAGTAGTGCTCCGATTCGATGCCAGTGAAGTGGGCAATTTCCTCAAACCTCGCCGGATCATCCAGCAGCTTGTAGCCGGAGGCCAGCAGAGCGCGATTGAAACTATTGTGACCTAATACCACGAAAACGAGGCGATTTTGCGCCTTAGCAGCGGCCAGTTCCGACTCCAACTGATCCAATGTCTCAATTTGGTGGCATTGCGGGTCATAGACCGCATAGGCTTCACGGCCATGACCATAAGCCAGAACCACGGGTGACGGCCCTCCGTGTTGCTGGATCCATTCTGCGGCATCCCGTAGCGGCGCGTAGGGACGCGTGGTGAACAGTTGCCACCCTGGAAGAAAAAGAAATCCCAGAAATACTAGGCCCGGCGCGCCCAGGAGAAGGCGTCTGGACAGCACCGCCCCCCAGCCGATCACGATTGCCGGCACCAGAGCGATGACAAAGCGCGGATAAAAGTAGGTTTCGGCAACTCGGGTGATGGTCGCAAAAAGAATCCCGGCGGCCACGGTGCATGCCAGCCAGCGCGAGAGCGGTTGCTTTCGCCATAGGATCACCCAGCCGGCTAGCGCCAGCCCCGCCGCGAGCGCGAGCATGAACGACCCTACGGTTGGGCCGAGCCCGAAGTGATTGGCCATTTGCGGCAGACCTGCGCCTTCCACTGTGCCTGCCGCTTCTTCGCGCCACTCCGTCCCAGTCAGGAGTTGGCTGAAGGTGGATTGAAGCAGGGAGGCGTCGAGGAAGTGCTTGTCCGCCTCTTGTCCGGCCCAGCGTCGAGCTTGGAGGAGGTTTGGCAGAAAGACCTGTACCAGCAACATGGCGGCGAATGCGTGGGCAACGACCACTCTGCCGACGGCTGTGGATTTGTCAGCCAAGCCAGCCTGTTGCCGCCACATCACGATGGCCAGCACGCCGACCATCACCAAAATATCCACGCCTGCATTCGGATACGACCACAGCCACAGCCATTGATTTAGTGCCAGCCAGATCCAGTAGCGCAGTTGCTGCCCTCGGCTGCGCACCAGGTGCGTGGCCGCCAGGAGGGCAGACATGGCCAGGGGCATGACCAAAGCGTAACTGCGTGCATCGATGCCGTATCGGATGGCCATGGGGTGCAGGGCAAGAAGCAATGCCGCCAGAACGCCTGCCACACTGAAGCCCCAGGTATTCAGTAGTACGCCGCACAGTCCAACGGCAATGGCTGAGCTCAGCAGTGCGGGGACACGGGCGGCTAGATCACTGAAACCCTCTTTGGGTTCGCCCGTGAGGCCGCGCCATGCCTGTAGGCTGGCCTTTTGTGCCAGACTCATCGGCACATGGTTCGTAGGCTTTTGGTAGTAAAAGGCGCAGCGTTTCCAGTCGGTGGGGGAGAACTTCAATGCCTCAGGTGACTTCTTATCAGGTTTCCAAGACCCATGGCTGCATTGGCGGATGACCCAACTCTCATCCCACCACAGGCTCTTTGATGCCAGTGGCATCCGCACGCTAATGCTAAGCAGCACTACTCCCGCCAGCGCTGGCCAGAACCAGCGGGCTGATCTTTGCACAGGAGGTGTCGCGACTTCAGGCAGGCGACGCGTCCACCAACCGGCTGTGGCAAAGAGAAGGACTAGCAGAACTGCGTTGATGATCGCAGCCAAGTGGATGCCGATATCGGTGTCCCACTGCCAAGAGATGTCGGGTTTTCCGGATGTTGTCGCCGCTGTGATCTCAGCGATCTTTGCTTGTGCATCAGCGGCGGATGGACCCCAAATTAGGATCGCCAGCTCCGCTAAGAGGGCCAGCGCGATCCAGAGTCGCGCTCGGTTGGGCGGAGTCAGGGACGGCATGAATGACGGGGATTAGAGCAGCTTGCGACGCTTGAAGTAGAGAATGGGTGCGACCGCAGAAAGGATCAGCAACACTAGAATGACGGGATACATCCACGGGATCTCCGTCTCCGGCATGTGCTTGAAATTCATGCCATAGATACTCGCAATGAGCGTGGGAGGCATGAACAGCACGCTGGCGATGGTGAAAATCTTGATGATCTGGTTCTGCTGGATGTTGATCAGGCCCAGGGTGGATTCCAGGAGGAAGGTCATCTCTTGAGTCTGCTGATTGGTGTAGTCATCCAGGGACTTGACGTCGCGCATCACACTGCGGAACTGGGATGCCAGATCTCCGCGCATCCACGTGGCGGCGTTGTTTAGGAAGTATTGCAGCATCCGGTTGATGCTGACGAGGCTCTCGCGAAGATTTGCCACCAGTGAGCTGCGACGACCCAGGAGCTTCACCACATCGCCCAAATCTTTTTCGATCGCTGCATTCGCCCGACGGGTGTCGACGGTGAAGACATCATGACCGATTTTTCGCAGATCGGTTTCCACATTCTGTAGCGCATCGGCGATGCGGGCGATGATGAGTTCCATCATCAAAAGGAAGACGGCGTCGCTCGTGATCGGTGTGTGACATTGGCGTCGCACCTGATCTGCAAAGACACGGAAGGCATGGGGATCGGCGTAACGGACGGTGGTCAAACAGTCCGGCGCCAGCACGAAGGAGATGGCGGTGGTATCTGGGTCTGGAGTCTCCAGCCCGATGGGAATCCACGCCGTCATGTAGAGCGCGCCTTTTTCGGAATACAGTCGGCTGGATTCCTCAATCTCCTGCATTTCTTCCCGCGTCGGCAGTTGATACTCCAACCACTTTTCCGCTTCTAGTTCCTCGCTGCGGGAAGGATTCAGCAGATCCAAAAAGACAAGATTGTCCGGAAACGGGAGCGTCTTTTGATCGTTCCAGTCGATGAGTTGGGATTGCTGTGTGATCAGGCGGACCATTGTGGTGGGCTGGGAGCTTAGCCTCTGAGAAGCCGAGCGCTACGAAAAATCAGTTTTTTGCATCAAGCCAGATGGTTCTTGCCCGTGTGGGAAGATTGCATCAGTGTCCGCGTCTTCGACGTGACTGATTTTTTATCCATCCTGAATGTGGTCCTGCCGGTGTATCTGGCTATGGGCTTAGGCGGCGCAGCTCGAAAGCTGGGAATCCTGGCGCCCGAGGTGGACAAAAGCATGATGCGTCTGTGCATCACGATTCTGACGCCATGCCTGATTTTTCAGCGAGTGGTGGGCAATGAATCCGTCATGCACCCGATGCCGGTGCTCGTGGCCGCAGGGCTGGGGTTCGGGCTGGTAACTTTGGGGATCGCGGTCTCGTATCTCGTTGCACCTTTGGCGGGACTCAGCGTGGGGCAGGGGCGTCGCACCTTTGCGGTGGGCTGTGGTTTGCAAAACTACGGCTTTGTGGCCATCCCGATCGTCAGTGCATTGTTTCATGATCCAGGTACGCTGGGTGTGCTCTTTACCTTTACCTTGGGCGTTGAATTGGCGTGCTGGCTCTGCGCTGTCGGGCTGATGACGGGACTTGGCAGCGCTCCGTGGAAGTTGGCGCTGAACCCGCCTGTGATCTCCATTTTGCTATCGCTGGCCCTCAATTTCAGTGGGCTACACCAGTTCGTGCCGGAGGTCATTCACAACTTCTTTGGTATGGTGGGGGCCTGTGCGGTGCCCCTGGCGGTGCTGCTCATTGGTGCGGCTATCGCTGATCTCTGGGGGCAGGAAAAGATGCGTTGGGGCGTTGCCGTCGCCAGCCCCATCTTGCGCCTTTTCGTCATTCCACTCGCCTTCATTGCTGCTGCGTATTGGCTGCCGCTTTCCATCGAGCTGAAGCGCATCCTCATCGTCCAAGCCGCGATGCCTTCCGCCGTTTTTAACATCATGATCGCGCGGCATTACGGCGGTCATGCCCCGACCGCTGTCCAGGTCGTGCTAGCGACCACCGTCGTCAGCCTCGCGACCACCCCGCTCGTCATTGCATGGGGCTTGCGAGTTGTGGGGCTCGTTCCCTGAGTGTGGATCGAGGGGACTGAAGACGGTTAGTTACAGATGTTGGCGCATCGTCGACAGCAGCGCGATGACGTGTGCCTCCGCATTGTAGCCGTGGAGGGCGATGCGGATTCTTCCAGCGTGATGCATGACGTGGATGTTGGCGGCTAGGAGTGCTTCGGCGATTTTGGCACTGTCCGGATGCTGAAAGGCGAGGATGCCTGAGCTGCAGGTGGGTTGCGCGGGTGCCATCGGCTGGATGCCGAGCCCTTTCAGTCCTTCGTGTGCCTGTGCGACGAGCGGATCTGCGTATGCGGCGATGTTTTGAATGCCGAATCCGTCGAGGTATCGCAGTGCTGCGTTGAGGGCATAGATCGGTGCAAAGGAGGGCATGCCGACGGAGAAACTGGCGGCACCCTTCCGGATCTTGGCTGTGTCAAAGCGGTCTGCATCAAAGGCGTTCGTGATGTGATACCAACCGCCTGCTTGGGTGGTTAGCTTTGCAGCGGCGTGTTCGGGGACTCCTACCACACAACCGCCGTGAATGCCGAGAGTCCATTTGTGGGTGCTGGAGATTAGGATGTCTGCATCCACACCTGTCACATCGACTCGACCCAGGGCTTGGGTGACATCGACGCTGAGAATGGCCTCCGGTGCATAGCGACGGACGAGGTCGCGCAGCGGTACCCAATCGATGCGCCAACCATTCAGGAAACTGACCAAGGAGACCTGCACTAGGCGAGTGCGTTCGTTGAGCAGCGGGAGCAGGTCATCCAGCAGGAGTTGGCCGTCGCGGGCGCACCAAAGCTGTGTTTTCGGCGGTCGATCTCCGACGAGCCATGGGGTAGCGCCGGCTGGGAAGTCGAGATCGGTAACGACGACTTCATCTTGGGCAGTCAGGCGCAGAGCGGAGGCCAGGAGGTTGTAGGCTTCGGAACTGCAGGAGCAAAACGCGACCTCGGCAGGTTGCAGGCCCACGAGTTTCGCGGCGATTTCTCGGCAGGCTTCGACCTTGGCAAAGTGGGGGTCGCGCCCGGCCATACCCTGGGTTTTGTCCTGCCAGTATTCGGTCAGGGCTTCTCCCACTTGGCGTGGGGGAATGCTTTCTGCGGCGGTATTGAGGTAGGTGCGGCCTTGGAGCGTAGGGAAGTCAGTCAGAGGAAACATGCGTGATTTTGTTTCGTGCGGAGATGCAGATCCTTTCGAGAAATCTTCAACCAATGCCGGATTTCATGCGTTCTTTCCGGCATGAACGAATCTTCCACCCAGCCGCAGCCCGGCAGCGCCGCCCCTGAATTTGAAACCACAGCGATTGGTGGCAGCTATGGCGAGGGCCAGACGGTGAGACTTTCAGACCTGCGGGGTCGCCCGGTGGTGTTGTATTTTTACCCGAAGGACAATACCCCTGGCTGCACGACGCAGGCCTGTGGGCTGCGCGATGGCTGGCCACGTATCGAGAAGAAAGCGCACGTCTTCGGAGTCAGCATCGATTCAGCGCGGAGTCACCAGAAGTTCATTGATAAGTTCTCATTGCCCTTTCCGCTCCTGGTGGATGAGGATCACCAACTGGTGGGAGCCTATGGCGTCTGGGTGGAAAAAACGATGTATGGCAAGAAATACATGGGGACGGAGCGCACGACCTTTATCATTGGCAGTGATGGGAAGATCAAGGTGGTGCTTCCCAAGGTAAAACCTGCGGAGCACCTGGATCAGGTTTTGGATGCGCTGGACTGACCTCGCAAAAGGCTTGCCGGGATGCGTCGGATGTGCGACACGGATGCCTTGTGATGGACATGTCTTTTTTGCGATTCGGTGGTCAGCTTTTCAGATTCGGCGTTCTTTTGATCGGCGGATCTGCTGCGTATGTTGCGGTGAAGTCCGCAGCACCGGTTGCCGAACACGATCTGACGCTGAACTGGGTGACGGGGAAGCAATACGTCATTGAGACTTCGACGACCACGACCATGGGACTGGAGACTTTGGGCCGAATCGGGGATCAGGTCGTGGATGTAAAGCAGTCCACTAGCATTGCGGTGAGACCAGGACCGGAGGCTGGCTGGAAGGCCGCCAAGGTGAGCATCGACGCGATGGCTGCCACCATGAAAGTGGAAGGTCGCACGATGACTTTCGATTCGGCAAAGCCACTGGAGGGAGATCTGGATCTCCGGCAGGCGATGGCGGGGTCTGTGGGGCAGTCGTTTGTGCTCCTGTATGACGACAAGGACCAATTCCAACGCGTCGGGGATCTGAGCCAAGCGGCAAACATCACCGCTGGAAGTGGCAGTGCCAACCTGATGAGCCTGACCAACGCACAGCAGATGGCAGAGCTCTTTCGACGATCGATGGAAATGGCTCTTCCTCTCGCTCCCGTGGGACCTGGGGACACTTGGACATCCGATGAAAAAATCGCCTTTCCCCAGGCTGGCGACATGAGCGTGAAGATGACCTGCAAATTCGATTCGCTGGTGGATCGCGAAGGACGTCCACATGCGAAAATCGTCTTTGAGAGCAAGCTGGCTACGGTCGCCAAGAGTGCGACTGCCGGGGTGCGGCAGATCAGTCTGGATGAGGGCTCGACCGTGGCTGGCCACATTTTTTTTGATCTGGAGCGCCGCACGGTCTCGCTGTCCGTCTTTTTGGCCAACCTGAATCTGAATCTCGATGGCAATAAAATCCCAGTGCGCCAGAACGTTACCACGAAGCTGGAATCCTGGACCAATTTGCCTGCGGCGCCATAGATCGATCGTCTGATCGAAAGGCCGGAGCCTGCTGATTCGTTCGATCTTCCCTGGATGGGCGTGCACCGCGCAAGCGATGCGTTCTGGGCTTGACCGCAGGGCGAAAAGCTGGTGCTGTAGAGGCTCACCCGTTCGATCCGTCGTTGCTCAACTTTGTTTCACATCAGCCTGCCATGAAATCACGCCGATTCACGCTTGTGCCGCTTGCTGCGGTCGTTCTCAGTTCCACCTTCCTGAATGCAGCGGAGCCTGAGTATCATATCTGGACCGATAAATCCGGACGGAAGGTCGAGGCGACAATGCTCGATGTGGACACCGCCACTGCTGCGGTCAAAATTAAGACCAAAGACGGCCGAGAGTTCGCCGTGCCGATCGCGAATCTGAGCCCGGAAGATGTCACTTATGCGAAGGCCAAATGGGCCGAGATGAAGGCTGGTGCATCCGCAGCAGCACCTGCGACGACGCCTCCGGCCGCGCCAACGACGCCTGCAGCACCAGGCAGCACGCCACCACCAGCGCCGGCTGCCCCCAAGGCGGCACCCGCCAAACCCGCGCCCCCACGGCCAGTGGTCACGGTTTTGCCAGCGGCCAAGTTCAAGGCTCCGACATCGGCAGAGTATCTGCGCAGTGTAAAAAAAGTGCGGCCGCGCCTCCTCCAGACGGCTGAGGGCTGGGCTTATCTGAAGAACATGGCGGCTACTGATCCCGTGATGGGGAAGATGCTGGAGAACATCAAGGCCTCGGGCGAAAAGTTGCTGGAGACGCCTGAATTGACTCGTGTGTATGGAGAGCAGCGCAGCACGGTAACCCCAGGTTCCAAGGCCATCTACCGCATTGCTCAGCTCGGTCTTCTGCATTTTGTTGACGGTGATCCACGCTGGAAGGATCGGGGGATCAAGGAGCTCGACTCGTTGTGCAGTTTCCCAGACTGGTATCCTGATGATGCAGAAGTGACGGCGGATTTCGTGATTGCGACCTCGCTGGCCTGGGACTGGTTCCGCGATGGCCTGAACTCCCAGCAGGCGCAGAAGATCAAGCAGTTCATCTCCGACAAAGGTGTGGACGTTTTGGTGGCGCACTTGGATGGCGAACCAGCGCCTGCGACGGCTCGTGGGCAGCAGCCCGGCACCTCGGATACGAAGTCCAAAGCGAAGGCCGCGCCCAAGAAGAAGGTCGAGGACGATAAAGAGCCAGACGTGGGTGAGATGGCCGTGGCCTCTGCTGCGATCATCGCTGGGTTAGCGTTTGTTGATGAAGATGCTGCGATGGCAAAGACGGCCGTCGATGCTGCGGCGAAGGTATTTGGCCGCGGCATGATGCGTTTTGCACCCGCAGGGATCTGGCCAGAGAGCATGGAACAGGGGGACGTGGTCATGGACTACGCAGTCATGGTGCTTCAATCGCTGCGCAGCGCGGTGGGGAATGATTTTGGCTTTAGCATGCTGGAGGGCATTCCCCAGTCCGGCACGGCGCGAATGCACATGGTCAGTAGCACCGGACAACTTTTCAATTATGGGGACGCCAGCTCTGCCACGCTTTCCCGCAAATGGGTTTCGAGCTGGCTTGCAGGAATGCATGGCAACCCCGGAAATCCCGCGGTGACCGCAGGGGCCGTACAGGGACCAGACACGGCTTTCTTGGGCTTGGCGGGATACTTCATTTACAACAATCCACACGCTGCCGGTGATGGAACAGCAGATACGATGGACTATGTGGTCCCTGGCGGCAAAGTGGCGGCGCTGCGGTCAGCATGGAACGATCGCAATGCAATGTACGTGGCCGTCAAAGGTGGCGACAACAGTGAACCCAGCGCGCAATTGGATGTGGGATCGTTTGTTCTGGATGCCGGCGGTCAGCGCTGGGCGGTGGAACTGGGCGCCGAAACAGATCGTGCCCCAGGGTTCAAGCCCGCTGCGGATCGAACCAAGCGCTATGAGCTCTATCGCGAAGGCACTGCGGGGCAGAACACGCTCTACATGGGCTCCAATCAGGCGCTGGACGGTAAGGCGTTTATTAGCTCTGAGCTGTCCACTCCCGAGCGTGGCTTTGCCATCGTGGACATGTCGGATGCCTTTGCTGAGGCCAAGGACGCGATGCGGGGTGTGATGATGGTGCGTGGAGCGCAGCCTTATGTGCTGATTCAGGATGAATATAAGCTGAAGGGGAACTCGATGGTATCCTGGAATATGCATACCCGCGCTGAAGCGATGGTAAACGGTAATACCGCCACGCTAACCCAGGCCAAGCAAACGCTGACGCTAAAAGTGCTGTCTCCAGAAGGGGCGACCTTTGTCGCGGAAGATGCCCCAGAGCAGAAAGAGCCACTGGGAAGTCTCAAGGGCGTGAAGGTGCTCAAAGTCAATCTGCCTGTAGCAAAAGGCGAAGCCCGCATCACCATCCTGGCCACGCAAGCTCCTGAAGTGCCGGTCGTTCCAGTGGTGCCGTTGGCAGAGTGGGCGCCGAAGAAGTAGTGGCGGCGCATCCTATGCCACGGCTGGGCGAGTGCTGATTTTCATAGGCATTTCTGTAGCGGCACAGGCTTGGTGGAGAGAGGGGGGATTTTGCTCCAGGTCGTTTATTGTTGAGCTTCTTGGGGCGACTACAGTGGCGTGTAGGCGACCGCTGCAAAGTTTTGGTCCCGGAAGTTTGCAGCGGTCATAGACCGTCCGCTATAGGGTTTTGGGCGCAGACTTGGTGGCAAAGGGGCGGGGGATCGTTGCCTTTTGTCCCTCAGCGTCCTTCCTGTCGCTTGTGTTCCTTCCGTCCCAAGGACCAGACGCTGACACCATCGGAAAACCGCCGTGCTCAGTGCCCAAAAAAAGCGGCACCTTCGTGAGAAGGTGCCGCCTGGAATAGCGATCTGATGCGAACGGGAACTTTTAGCTTTCCTCTTCTTCGATCTTCAGAGGACGGTAGCCGCCGATCGACTTGAAGTAGATCAAGAGCAGGAGGTAGATGACCGCCATCGTCATCGGGATGTAGGAGTCTGCTTTCAGCGTGCGGCGATCACCGCGCTGGTCAGCTTCCACGACTTTGGTCTGCTCAGGAGTGCGCTCCTTGGCATCCTTGGCTTCGCCCAGCTTTGTGCCATCGAGGCCGTAGGCAGAGGTGGATTCGATGTTCAGAAACTGGGAAGGTGTGGCAGCCTTGTATTGTTCATACAGAGCGGCGTCAGCCTTCTTGAGTTCTTCTCCAGCGAAGCGGTCTTTGCCGTAGCCGAGACCAGGACCGCCGATCAGACCAGCGGAGAGCATGCCGATGCCGCCCATGATGGACATGGCAACTGCACCGGTTTGTGGGTAACGGTCGCCAATAACGGCGAGCATTGTTGGCCAGAAGAAGGTTTTGCCGACGGCATACACGCCAAGGGCGATGAGCGCGACGGAGAATGTGGTCATCGTAGATGCCAGATTCAGACCGATGCAGGCGATGATGGAGCAAACCAGGAGCAGGCCGATCGGGGAGAGCTTCAGGCGAGTCTCAATGAAGTGGGCGCAGAAGCGAAGGCCGAACATAATGGCGGAGGTCCAGATGAAGAGGTATTTACCTTCTTCGGAGGTGAACAGGTTGCCGGTGATGTTCTGAATCCAGCCGTCTGTGCCGAGCTCAACCGCACCGACGAGGGCGTGGGTGATGAAGAGGATGAACAGGAGGATCGAGCCAATGGAGAACTTGGTAATGATGCCGACGCTGATCAGGAGAGCGCCGCCAACTGCATAGCCGATGATTTTTGCGGTCTCAGGGGAAACGTTCGGGAGGCCTTTGCTGATATCACCAAAGAAGAGTGCCAGGAGGTAGCAGGCGACGAGCGCGCCGAGGATACCGACAGGTTTGAACATCTGCACGAAGCTTGCACCCTTTTCGGCAGCTTCCGATTTCGGAAACTTCTGGCCGAGGAACATGACCGCGTAGAGCACGGTTGGCACAAGGTAGAGGGCGAGCTGGATCTTCCAGCTGAGCTGAAGCTTGTCGTCGAGATACCAGCCAATGACAGCTCCGATCACCATCCCTGCAGGCCAGGACGCGTGAAGGATATTCAGGTAGTGAGTGCGGTTTTTCGGGAAGAGCGTAGCAACCAGTGGGTTGGCGACAGCTTCCAGCGTTCCGTTTGCGTAGGCGAAGATGAACATGCCCCAGAACAAGTAGTTGTAGGCGTTGTCAGGCGTGGAAGCCATGAATGTGACAACTGCAGACAGGATATGGCCCAGCAGCGCCAGTGCGACGAGCTTGCCGTAGCCGATCTTATCCACGATCACGCCACCGATGATGATGCCGAAGCAGAAGCCGGAAAATCCAGCACCGCCGATGGCACCCAGTTGAGCGCCAGTGAAGCCGTATTCTTTACCCCAGTTGTCGAAGATCCCTCCCCGGATAGCAAAGCCGACGCCTGCGGCTAGGATGGCCATGAAACCGGCCCAGAGGAGCCGGCTGGCGTTTGGTGCGATGCCTTCATTTGAAGCTGACATGTAGTTGATGTGGTTGGATTGAGAGTTGAGTTATGATGGTATTGGCAGAGCCACTCCCGGCCTGCAGTAGCAGACGGGCGCGGCTCGACAAACGGTGTACTTATTCGCCGGGGGTGTTTTGAACAAGCATAAAATGCCCCGGCAAGAACAATTTAGGCGCTACTTTGTTGATAAAACGGCCCTCACGCGGCGGGGATACCGTGTTTGCTCGGGATATCGACCGGAACACCTAAACCTTTGCCTGCTTAGAACCCGGTATCGGCTTCGTCTGCATGGCCGAGCTCCACTGGCTTGTAGCCGCCCCGGGACTTGTAGTAGAGGAAGAGGGCGATGTAACAGGCCAACATGAAGCTGGGCAATATGGCGATCGTCTTGAAAACGCCCCGCTTGCTGTCTGCCTGCACGGCGGTGTAGGCGGTCTTTTCCGCCTCGGGAAGGGCCTGAATCTTGGCCTGATCGACGCTGGGATTATCGCCAAAGATGGAGCTTTTGGTTTCGGCTTCGATCTTTTGGAGGATGGCGGGTTGGCTGGCCGCCAGGCGCTTGTGCATGTCCACATCCTGCTTGTAACCGAGAAAGGGGGAGCCCAGGACACCGAGGAAGAGCACGCCGACGGCGGAGACGCCGTTCAGAGTCAATGCGCCGCCGCGAGGGAATTGCTCTGAGACGAGGCCGAGTGTGGTGCTCCACAGGAAGGTTTTGCCGAAAGCATAGACGGTCGCAGCGCCGACGATCGCCCACCCGACCGATTGGGAGAGCAGGAGCAATCCGCAGATGGCGATGCTAGCTCCGACGACCAGCAGTCCGATGGGGGAGATGCGGTGCACGATCGGGCCAGCGAAGAAGCGCAGCACGGTCATGATGGCGGACACGTAGACAAAGACCCAGGTGGCAAAGTTTGCGACGCTCGGACCATTGAGCGAGAGCAGGTCGGGCATCCAGCCATCGGTGCCGAGTTCTGTGGTGGCGAGCGGTCCGATAGTGATGAGGATGAGAATGAAAACCCAGTTTCCCGGAGAGCGAGTATAAACCCCCATGGCGACGGCCACAGCTGCGGCGATGCCGAGGATGATGCCCCAGCCGAGATCGATGCCAGCCATCTGTGTGAGCGCTGGAACGGTGAGAGCGGTAATGATGAAGAAGCCGACGCCGCCGACTTCCTGGAGCATTTCTCGGTAGGTGACACCAGCTGCGACCCGCTCATTGATGGGGAATTTGCAAGGCAGGATGAGCACAGCGTAAAGACCCACAGGGATAAAGCACAGCGCAAAGCGGAACTGCCAGGCGTGCTCAAACATCGCCTTTGTGTCTGGGAAGACGGCGCAGAAGAGGGCTCCCAGTGCCAGACCTGCTGGCCAACCTGCGTGGAGGATATTGAGCCACTTGGCTTTGTTATGGCGGAAGACAGTGGCAACCACCGGATTGATAAAGGACTCCACGGTTCCGTTGGCGACGGCAACGAGCAGTGTGCTCCAGTAAAAGTCGGTAAATCCAGAGGCGCGAAGGGTGAGCACCAGCGAGACGGTGTGGCAGACGATGGCAAACATCGCGACGGCCTTGTAGCCGATCTTATCAATGATGAGGCTAAAGAAGATGATGCTGAGCGCAAAGGGCCACATGCCTGCGCCATTGATCTGGCCCTTCTGCAGCTCGCTCAGGTTAAAGCTTTCCTGGAGATTGCCGATCGTCGCGGCGCGAACCCCAAAGACGAATGACGTGGCGACTAGAGCAATGAAGCAGGCCCAGAACAGCTTCATGTTCGGGGCTTCTGCGGGAGCGGAGCGGGAGGGTGAGGACATGCGGGAAGGGGGGCGGGTTGGATAAAGTCGCTGAGGCTATGAAATTCTCCCCGTCCTGAAAAGCCTAATTTTGACCCGGTGCAGGAGTCGGGGAGGTTGAAGGCTCTGCGATTGGGGGAGTGACGGGCTCTGCGGGACGTATCACCGTCTGACCGCCGGGCATGATGGTGAGGCGCAGGCGTTGGATGGCACCGTCAAAGGGCGTGCTGTTGGGGTAATCCTTGTTGTTGAGGATGCCAAAGCTCTGCGTGGTGCGGAGCCCGGCGGTGGCCTTAGCCGGGAATCCGAGCGGAAAGGGGGTCTCGCTGAGGATCTCCCCTCGGCCTGGGATGGCCAGCGACATGACGCCTTCGCCATCGATTAGGGCTCGCAGGTGGGTGGGGCCAGCTGGGATAGCGTCCAGCCGAATGGCGGTGGCCTTTTTGTCGAGGAAGACCGTTAGAGTCGGATGTCCTCCGGCCAAATGCAGGGCGTAACCGAGCTCCACATCTCCCTGTGAGATGAGCGTACTGTCCAGATCGACGGCAGGATCGTAGTCGAAGGCGGCGTCCAGCATTAGCCCGTTGCCGGTGAGATCTGGTGCCTCTGCGGCGGTAATTTCATCACCCGGCTGGAGGAGTAGGTCGGTGATGCCGTTGTCTGCTGCGATGATTCTCATCTCTGAGGCAGGGCGGGAGGCGGATTTCCACTCTGTGGGGAAGGATGCGGCGAGATGGGCTCGGATTTCAGCCGTGTCGGGTTGCGCGGCAAGGTTGGTCCACTCGTGCGGATCGGCGTCGTGGTCGTAGAGTTCCTCGCTGCCATCTGCGTAGCGAATGTAGCGCCAGCGGGCATCGCGGGCGGCGTAGCTGACTTTCTCCCCGCCGCCCATGGCTGTGATCGCCGGTTTTTCGCGGGGCGTGGCGGGATCTTTGAGGAGTGGAAGAAGGCTATCACCGTCCAGGTGCGCAGGCTTCTTGAGCCGGGCGAGATCGCAAAAAGTCGGGTAGAGATCGATCAGTGAGACGGGCTGTGCAGAGACGCTGTCGGGTTGGGTGAGACCTGGCGCGTAGATGGTCAGCGGGATGTGCGTGCCTTCTTCCCAGAGCTTGCCTTTGTGCCACATCTGCTTTTCGCCCAGATACCAGCCGTGGTCGGAGGTGAAGACGACGACGGTGTCCTTGGCGTGGCCGCTTTTCTCCAGGGCATCCAGCAATCGGCCGAGCATCGCATCGCAGAACGTAATGTTGGCGAGGTAGGCGCGCACGGCGTCCTTCCAGAGCTTCTTTTCCGTGATTAGATCGTGGTAGCTGCCGGGCTTCACGTGATCTTTGGCAAAGGCGGGAACGTCATCCAGGTCATCAGCGCGCACATCGGGGACGCTGACTTCGCGGACTGGGCGCTCGTCAAAGTAGGGGGAGGGCACATACCAGGGGGAGTGCGGTTTATAAAGACCCACCGCCAGGAAGAAGGGCTTCTTCTGGCGTTGGGAGAGGAAATCGGCTGCCCAGGCGACTGTCTGGCCGTCCTCCGTCTTTGCATCCGGCACATCAATGCCGCCCCAGTCCCAGTGCCAGATGTCGAGGCCATTGAAGTTCTGCCCTGTGTGCACCGGCAGATCGGCTAGTTGTACTCCGGCCGAGGGGAATCGCTGGCTCCACGCGGCGTCTTGCTCAAAGCCGCGACGGCCACCGTGCCAACCGGTCAGCAGCCCCTGCGGTCCGCCATGATTGGCATGGAATATCTTGCCCCCGGCCGCTGTCGTGTATCCGGACGATTTGAAAAACTCAGGCAGCGTCTGCTTGCCGACGATCTGGGCACTGCGGCGCCAGTCTTGCTCGTTGCCGTAGACGCCGCTGCTGGAGGGTAGCATTCCGGTCAGCAAGGAGGTTCGGGAGGGATTGCAGAGGGCGTAGTTGCAGTGCGCATTGGTGAAGCGCATCCCCATCTTCGCCAGTCGATCCATGTTCGGCGTGTGCGCCTGCGGGTGGCCGCCCAGCCAGCTGGTCCAGTCGCGCAGATCATCTGCGATGATGAAGAGCACGTTGGGCTTGGAGGGAAGGCCTTTGCTTGCCGCCTCGACCCCTGCACCAGTGACGGCAAAGATGGCAAGGACGAGAGCGGTGGCGCGGCGGCGCAGTCGTGTGGAGGCGGGGGACATGGGGCATGCAATGAGGAGCACGGCCCCGATGACCTGCCAAGATGAAAAAGACGGCTCTTAGTACTTCCTGTGCCGAATAACATCGACATAGAGGCGACTATCTGACGACAATGTCCCATGAGACTCAATCCGCCTACTTTTCCCGTCTTCCTCATCGCCACCATTGCCGGAGCCGTTGCCATTGCCTCCCACTACACGGCGATCCCTTATGTATCTGAGCACACCTTTTACGTTCTGTCTGGCGCATGGGCGTTGATCACGGCCTCGACAGTTTTGCGCGGTGCGTAGGTGTCAGTCCGCAGGCACGAGGTCTGCGGGCGGATCAAAGACATCCGGCACTGGGGCAAATTGCTCTACCCAGGCCAAGGCGTCTTCGCGGCTAGTCAGTGTGCCTTCCAGTTGCAGCGTCTGAATGGCGGACAGCAGCGCTCCGAGCGCACGCCCAGGATGCCAGCCGCGCTGGATCAGATCGCCACCATTGATCAGCCTGGCGGGGATCAGCGGTTCTGCGGAGAGTTCCTGGAGCTTCTCTGAAACGTAGGCGTGGTTATCCAACTGACCGTTGGAGCCCAGGCAATCGACGCGATGCAGCGCCAACTCGTCGCTAAAGTGTCCACGCGACATAAAGCGCTTCAGCTTGGAGAGGCGCATCTTTTTCACCTCCATGAATCGCATGTGATTTTCCACCGCCTCGACGGCGGGATCGATGACCTCGTTCGGGTACTTCAGGCGGCGCAGGATCTGGCCTGTCATCTCCGCACCCAGGCGATCATGCCCGTTGAAGCGGATGCGACCCGTCTCGTCCACCGTCTGCGTAGCAGGCTTGGCGATGTCGTGCAGCAGCACGGACAGCACCAGATTGATGGACACATCCTCCGGCAACAGGCTGAGCATCAGGCGCGTGTGGATAAAGACATCGCCCTCGGGATGGAACTGCGGTGGCTGCTCGCAACCCTTCAAATTCAGGATCTCAGGGATGATGAAGTTCATCAGGCCGCTCTCGACCAGCAGGTCAAAACCGCGCACCCGGTTCGGATGCAGCATGATCTTGGAGAACTCATCGCGGATACGCTCTGCGCTGACTGAGCCGAGGCGATCCGCCATTGATTTCACGGCGGCCCAGGTTTCGGCCTCGATTTCAAAGTCCAGTACCGTGGCAAAGCGAACCGCGCGCAGCAGCCGCAGTTGATCCTCCGTGAAGCGTTGCTGAGCATCCCCGATGGCGCGGATCACGCGCTGCTGGATGTCTGCGCGACCACCCACGTAGTCGATCACTTCTTCCTTTTCAGGATCCATGAACAGACCGTTCACGGTAAAGTCTCGCCGCTGCGCGTCCTCCACAGCCGTGGCAAAGCGCACCGAGTCTGGGTGGCGGCCATCGCGGTACTCGCCATCCGTGCGAAAGGTCGCTACCTCGATCTGGATGCCCTTTACCCTGACCACCACCACCCCAAAGGCGGCACCCACCAATAGTGCGCCGGGGAAGAGGTTTTTGACGATCTCGGGGGTAGCATCCGTGGCGACATCAAAGTCCTTTGGGCTGCGCCCCATCAAGACATCGCGCACGCATCCACCTGCGAGCAGGGCCTGATGGCCTGCGGAACGAAGGGTGCGAACGACATGAGTGGCAGCGGATTTCATAGATGGAGACAAAGAACGGTCGGAGGGAGTCTTCCGGGCATTTGGTGGGAAAATCAAGATTCTCGATGGTCTGGATGACTGGGACAGAGAGTGTTGGTGAGAAGTGATCAGTTGTTTTTCAGTCATCCATGGTCGGGCGGGTCGGGACCGGCATGGGGGCCGTGTGGCACTGCCATGTGGCTGGGTTGGGAGTTCCATGGGGGCCGTGTGGCGTTTCCATGTGGCTGGGTTGGGAACTCCATGGGGGCATTGTGGCGGTTCCATGTGGCTGGGTTGGGAGTTCCATGGGGGCCATGTGGCGGTTCCATGTGGCTGGGTTGGGAGTTCCATGGGGGCCATGTGGCACTTCCATGTGGCTGGGTTGGGAGTTCCATGGGGGCCATGTGGCGCTTCCGTGTGGCTGGGTCGGGACCTCCATGGGGGCCATGTGGCGCTTCCGTGTGGCTCGGTTGGAACTCCCAGGGGGCTGGGTCAGGATCGGTGCATGCGGCAGCTGTGGGCGGAGAAACCGGCGCCGAAGCTGACGAGCCAGAGGTCGTTGGGCGTTTGGCCGTTTTGGCTTAGCGCTAGCTCTAGGGCGTGGAGGACCGAGGGGCTGCTCATGTTGCCTCGGGTGCGGAGGACTTCGGTGGATTCGGTCAGCGGGTGATCAGGGAGTTGGTCGCGGATGGCGGCGAGGACGTCGCGACCGCCAGTGTGGGTGATGATGGGGGCTCCGTGGCCTGTCTGGGCGTAGAGGTCCTTCACTGCTTGGCCGGCGATTTCGGGGACGGCGCGGTGGAGCTGGTTGCAGAGTTTCCCATCGCGGTTCACAAAGCGGATTTTTTCACGCTCGGCAGGGAGGTGGACGGTGGTGAAGGTGTCCATTTGCCAACCTGCGTCTTTTTCCCCACCGAGGACGACGGCGGCGGCCCCATCGCCAAACAGGCAGAGGCTGATGAGGACACCGGGATCATCGCTGATGTAAAAAGCAGCGGAGCAGACCTCTACGGCAACGACCCCGACGCGATGGGTGGGGTGGGCGGAGAGGTAGTTGCTGGCGGCGCGGAGCGTGGGGATGGCTGCGCCGCAGCCTGCACCTGTATTGTCTGACAAGAAACAGTGGGCGGGCAGATCGAGCTCCTCGGCGATGTGACTGCTGAGACCGGGGCAGAGGTAGCCGGTGCAGGTGCACACAAAAAGGGCGTCCAGCGTGGGGGCATCGGCTCGTGCCATGGCATCACGCAGGGCAGTGCCGCCGAGCTTGCGGGCCTCGCGCTCATAGGTCTCGCTGAGCCCTTGGGCGTTGCGGTCAAAAACGTCCTCAAGGCGGTCGGTGCAGAAGTGCCGGGAATCGATGCCATTGCTGCCCATGAGGACTTTTTCCAGCATGGAGACGGAGCGTGGCTTCAGGTCGCGGATGGCGGGCGCTGCCTGCAGAGATTGCCAGCACTCTGCCTGACTCCAGGATTGGGGGGGGACGGCAGTGGCAAGGGCGAGGAGCTGCATGTGTTTGAGATGTCTGGGGCGGAGGTTAGCGGAGCTTGCGATAGAGCGTGTCAAAGCGGACGCAACCGCTGCGCAGGAGAAAGGGCACGATGCGCCTGCCCCAGGGCCGGAGCAAGACCGTTTGCAGGGCACGCGCCCAGCGTAGGCGTGAGGCAAAAAGCCGCTGCTGGGTGTCCATCACATCGTCGCGAGTCTGGGACCATTCACGCTGGCTGCGGCTCCAAGCGACCAGCGAAGGGACCGCGGCCAGCGCGCCCTGGAAGGCCATGGTCATGCCGTTGCCGGTAAAGGGTGGGATCATCACGGCGGCATCGCCAATGCGCAGGCGCTGGTCCTTTGCCATCTGCCAGCCGAGTGAAAAGTGGGTGACGCCCTTCAGTGAGTCTCGATCACAGGTGGCGGCTTCGAGTCTTTTGGCGAGGTTTGGCAGACCGACCTGCCGCACTGCGGTGGTGAGGGCTGAGGCGTCCGGGGAGTCCGAGCTGAGCGGGGTGCTGCGCTGGAAGAGGCCGCAGACGTTGATGCGTCGGTTTTCAATGCGAGTCAGCCCGACGTAGCCGCCGTCGGAGAGATGAACCTCCAGATCTGCGGCGATTTCCAAGTGCTCAAAGTGTGCCTTCAGGCCGATCCAGTCGCCGTCTTGTTTGACCCGACCGCTGGCCCAGACGGTGCCTTCGGCGTCATGGGTGCAGCGCTGGCCGCAAATGAGTTCGCCGCCCAAGTCTTGGAATTGCCCTGCAAGGGCGAGGTCCAACTGATGGCGGCTGATGCCGTGGGCGGCCTCTGGCAGGGCGTGCTGGAGGAGGGGGCGCTCGGCATCGAACCAAGCCGTAGTGCGATGTTGGGCAGCCGTACTGAAGGCGGCGTCAATGCCGAGGGCGCTGAGTTCTTCCGGGCGAATGCCTGACACGAATTCCCCGCAAACGCGATGTCTTGGGTAGCTGGTCGCCTCCAGAATCTGCACGGGGACGTCTTGGCGACGCAATGCGATGCCAAGTGAGAGTCCTGCGAGCCCGCCGCCTGCGATGGTCACCCGCCGCGCTGTCATGAGGGAACTGATGTCATGCGATACGCGCCGAGCAACGTCATCGACGTGACATTCTGCCATTCACCTAGGCCGAGGAAGCTCGGGAGTTCATCCCCTTTGAATCCGGCGCGGATACTGGTGATCATGTCGTGGCCGGTGACCCAGTTGAGGTCTGCGAGGCCGGTCAGTAGCGCGCCCTGGGCTTCGTGAAGGCGACGCCGGGCGGGCTCGGATGCGATCAGGCAGCGTGTGGATTGGCGCAGGCACTGCCCGATGGATGCCAGCCCATCTGTGTGGAAGTGGTGGAGAAAAAGATTCGCGATGACGAGATCCGCCCCCTGCCAGTGGGCGGCATCCAAGACATCGCCCTGGCACCAATGCGCGCCCGCAGGCCAATCGATCGGCGGCGGGGCGAGATCGATCGCGTGATAGCAATCGGCCGGGACGACGCTGTCTTTGATCAGGCTGCGGGCCAGACCGCCATCGCCCGCTCCAAGTTCCATCACCTGCCACCCCGATTGCCAATGCCGCTGCACCTGCCGGGCAATCCAGCGATGATTTCCCATGATCCCATTGATCAAGCGCAGGTCCGCCCGACTGCGGATCGCGTCGGGGTGATCGGCTGGTAGTTCGTCGAGGTATTCGGGGGCAACTTCGCGGTTCATGTTTGAGCGATGAGTGATCGATCGTCAGTGGGGAGCGGTGGAGTGGTGAGTGAGGCAGATCTTGTCCGTTCCAACGAACCGCTCCCACCTCAATCGCCGCCACGGACTCGACCGCGTCCACGCTTCACTTCCGAGCGTTCGCGTTTGGTCTTGAGGATTTTTTCCTGAAGGCCACGCGGGCGGGGGCGGCTCTGGCGGCGTTTTTTCTCACGCTCGTTCTGTTCGGCCAGCTTGGCTTCTTGTTTTTGGGTCTGGAGTCGGTCGCAGAGTTCGACGCGTGCCCAGTAGCGGTTCTGGGTCTGGCTGCGCTCCTTTTGGCAGCGGATCTCGGTGCCGGTGGGGAGATGGCGGAGAACGACGGTGGAGGAGGTCTTGTTGATCTTTTGACCACCCGCGCCAGTGCCACGGGTGAAGGTCTCGTCGAGATCCTCATCGCGGATGCCGAGCTTGCGCATTCGTTTCGCCAGCGCATCGTCTATGTCTAGTCCAGCCATGAGGGCCATAGTCGGTCTGACTGGACGCAGGTCAAACGTATCTGTCTTTACTCCGATGAAAACCGAGCACGCTAAAATCCTTCGTCATCTCCTCAATCACAAGCGGCAGGCGTCATTGGCGACTGTACAGGATGGGCAGCCTTATGCATCGATGGTGGCGTTTGTGGCGGAGCCTGAGTGGGGTGGCTTTTTGATGCTGCTGAGCGGGCAGAGCCCCCACACGCGGCATTTGCTGGCGGAGCCTCGCGCCTCGCTGATGGTGTGCGAGGCGGAGCAGTCGGACACTGAGGATGTGCAGACCCTGCCGCGAGTGTCTCTGCAAGGTCGGGTGGAAAGGGTGGGGCGGGATGATCCTGCGTGGTCAGCGGTGGCGGCGTCTTATTTGCATAAGCTGCCGAATGCAGAGCTGTTCCTACAGTTGGGTGACTTTGCGTTTTTCCGTCTGGTTCCGGAGAGCGGGCGGTTGGTGGCGGGGTTTGCGCAGACAGTGAATCTTACGCCGGAAGTTCTGCGTTCAGTGGTGGCATCCTGAGTGGACAAGGCGGTTGGACGTGCCACTCTGCGATCTCTTGAAACCTTTTCTAAATCTGGCGCAGGCCACAACCGCAGGTGGTGCTGAGCTCTCGCTGCACTCTCACGATACGCACTTTTATCTGCGGGCAAATCGGCAGCCGTTGATGGGCACGAATGCTTCGGAGTCGGAGATGGTGCTGGCGAGCCTGGCCTGTGGGCGTCTACAAGGAATGGCTGGGGCGCGGGTGCTGATCGGTGGGCTGGGGTTTGGCTTTAGCTTGCGCCGCGTGCTCGAACTGGTGCCGGCGGATGCGGTAGTGCATGTGGCAGAGTTGGTCCCGGAAGTGGTGGCCTGGAATCGCGAATATCTTGGCGCGGTGAATGGGCAATTGCTGGAGGATGCTCGGGTGCAGGTCTTTGTGCAGGATGTCTTTGAGGTCCTGAAAAAGGGCGCTGCGGCTCCGTATGATGCCATCCTGCTGGATGTGGACAATGGCCCGATCGCGATGGTCGATGGGAAGAATGATCGGCTCTACGACACGCATGGCTTTGCGGTAGTGCGGGCGGCGCTCGCTCCAGGGGCGCTGGTGGCTTATTGGTCGGCCAAGGATGATCGTCCGTTTGTGAAGCGCCTGATCAAAGACGGCTTTCGCGTGGAGACCATCCAGGCCAAGGCCTATGCGCAGGCCAAGAAGGCGACGCATCGAATCTTCGTCGCGAAGCTAGACGTCGCTGAATAGTCTGGGCGGGGGCTTTGCTGGACTTGACCGGGGGGATGGATCGTTGGACGGTGGCGTCTTTGAATCATGAGTGATCCTGCCGCATCTTTCTCTCCCGCCGTCGTCGCCTGCCTGGGGCCGGAGGGTAGCTTCTCGTATCTGCTGACGGAGATGCGCTTCCCCGGTGTGCCGGTGCGGCCTCTGGCGAATGTGGGCGAGGTCTTTGACCTGATGGCGGCTGACCCTTCTGCAATGGGCATCGTGCCGATCGAAAACTCTTCCGGTGGGTTCATCATCGATACGGTGGATCGCCTGGTCGATGAACGCACGTCGGTGCGCATCGTTGAAGAATTAACGCTGAACGTGAAGTTGGCGCTGCTCGGGAAAACCGGTGCTCCGATTGAGGTGATCTATTCCCACGCGATGCCGTTCTTCCACTCGGACGCTTGGCTGCGCGAAAATTATCCCCAGGCGAGGAGGGTCGCGAAGGCCAGCACAGCTATCTCCGCTGCGTTGGCGGCCGAGGAGAGTGGCGCGGCAGCGATCGGTCCACGGCAGAATGCACAACGTCATGGGCTGGACATCCTGCACTACCCGATTGCCGGGGAAGTGCCGAACATTACGCAGTTTTTCCTGGTCGGGCACGAAGAAAACGCGGCATCAGCGGATCATGACCGGACGGCGCTGGTGGTGGATCTGCCAGATCGTCCGGGGAGCCTGTGCCGCTTTCTGACTCCGCTGAGCGATGCGGGGGTGAACATGAAGCGGTTGGAATCACGGCCGCTGCGTGGGCAACCGAACAAGTATCGCTTTTACATCGAGATTGAGGGCTCGCCAGCCCGGCCTGAAGTGGCCAGCGCGCTGGAGAGGACTCGCGCCGACGGTGCGAATGTCCGCAGCCTCGGCTCCTATTGCAGTGGGAAGGCCTTTGAGTCGTGATCTGACCTGAACAATTCCATTGCGCGTGCAGCGCCTGCTGCCATGCTGCTGCCCAATCGGTTCCCTATGCAATCTCTCTTCCGCCTCCTGTTCCTCGGCACTGCGCTTCTGTTCATCACGCAGTGCGCGTCGTCTCCAGACGTCAGTCTCTTGGTTAATCAGCGTCGCGCTGAGATTGCAGCGGAGGCCCCGGGCGACTACTTCATCGGCCGTCGGTTTTTTATCGAGCGCACTCACTTCTGGGGCTATCTGCGTCGTCCGCAGCAAGACTGGCAGTCGTCGAAGTTGGTGATCTTCAACGAGAGCAAAATGCGTGCTCCTGACCGTCTGCCAGAAATGCCGACGGGCACTGAGATGGCCTATGGCTACGACCACAATCGCGAGTATCGCATTTGGGGCCGCTTCACGGGTCGCAAGATCTATGATCCAAACAGTGACTTGGCGCTGCCGGAGTTCGAGCTTCAACGTGCGGAAATCAAGAACCAGTCCCCCGGCTGGCTCTTCACGCCCAAGGAGCGATTCAACGGCTATCAACTGCTGCGCGTCGAACCTGAAGCAACACCGTAATGTGGAATTGGCGGATTTGGGTTGGGGCATTGCTGGCGGGGATCACGATGCAGACTTCATCGCTCGGTGATGAGGCACTGCGACCCGATCAGATGGTGGAGGAGCAAACGGCTCGTGCGCTCTGCTATCGTTTCCTCAAAGATGTGGGCAATGCAGAGTGGCTTAAGGTCGAGGGCAGCCTGACGCCGGCTCGGCGGGAACTGCTTGCTGATACGAAGAAGCATCTGACGGATTTTACGGCTGCGACTGCCGATGCGCCAAGGTTTGTTCCCTTCGAAACGGCGTGCGAGATCGTCTTTCGCCTCGATACGACCAGGAAGGTCGCCTATGTCCAATTGACGTTTGCTGACGAGGGCAAGAAGGCGCACACGCTGTTCTTCAAGTTGGTGAAGAGCTCCATGGATCTCGTGGGGCGCAACTTCGAAAGCTGGGGCATTGATACCGTTTTCCCATCGCGCCTGGATCGTTTTTTCCTCTGGGCTGAAGGACGCGATGCAGCGATCGCTGCGGAACGTTAGTTTTTACCTGCGGGGCGCTTGATCCAGCGGGTGGCGATGGCCCAGAGGAGGATCGGCACGATGGCGCTGAGGGCGATGGCGAGGCCGGGGCGATCTTGGCCAAGGTGACCGATTGCGGCAAAGGCAAACCCGAGTGGTACAGAACCGCAAACGAGCGACCCCAGATAGGTGCGCCACGGCATGCGAACGAGCCCGGCGAGACAGCTTACGGCCTCTGGCAGCACGGGCGTCCAGCGGGAAAGAGCGACGAGCCAACCGCCTTTTTGGGCAAAGAGTTCTTCCCCTCGTTGCAGACCGTCTGCACCTGCAATCCAATGGGCGGCAGGTCTGCCAAAAGCCCGGCAGAGTCCGTAGGCAACCACACCGGAGGTGATCGACCCGCCAGCGCTGATCAGACCGCCCCACCACCAGCCATAGCTGAGGCCGAGGGCGGACATGACGACGGTGCTGGGAATGGGCAAAAGGATATCCCCGACGAGTAGGCCAATGCCCGCCAACCATGCCCATGCACCATACTGTGCCATCCACTGGCGCGTGCCTTCGAGGCTGAGGGCTCCGTCGAACCGTTCTCCCCAAATGAGGAACGGGATGATGATGAGGGCAAGCAGTACGCCGATGAGTGCGGCGAAGTGCCAGCCTGGGCGGGGTTTTTTATCCATGGAGGAGACGGTTTTTCAGTTCGCGAACGCTCTCCTGAACATCGGGTGCCTGGAGGAATGCGGAAACGACGACCACACGCTGTGCCCCGGCATGCAGGACTTCATCGATGCGTGCAGGATTGACTCCGCCGATGCAATAGATGGGCAGTTGGACGAGGCGATGCACCTCTGCAATGTCGTGAATGCCGATGGGGACATAGTCGGGCTTTGTGCCGGTGGCGTAAAGCGGGCCAAAACCGATGTAGTCGGCGCCTTCCTCCTGCGCGGCGATTGCCTGGGCCAGAGAGTGGGTGGATTTGCCGACAAAACAGTCGGGGCCGACGATGGATCGCGCGTAGGCGACCGCGTCGTCATCTTGCCCGACATGGACGCCTTCGCTACCGACAGAGGCGGCGACTTGGGGGTGATCGTTGATGACCAAGGGCACGCCGAGAGCGCGGGTGATTGGCAGCATTTGTAGCGCCAGTTCCTCCACATCAACTGCGGGCAGTTTTTTGGCGCGAAGCTGCAAAATATCGACGCCACCTTCGCAAAGTGCGCGGGTCATGGCTGGGACGTCGTCCGCCCTGCAGTAACCGAGATCGACGATGCCGTAAAGACGGGCATTTTGGAGTGCAGTGAGCATCGGTGGAGATCAGATTTCGACAGGCATGGGGCGCTGGCTACGCACGGCCTCTGCGTAGCGGACCCCGCAGGCGAGCCCGCGATAACGAGCTAGTGCAGTCTTGGTTTCCATGGCGGCATCGAGCGGTGCACCGGGGTCATAGGGTTGGTTGCGGACAAAGGCCATCAGCCGGCCCAGCCACTCGCGCGATGATTCCCAGTCGGCGGTCACATCGACATAGGTGTCGGGCTCAAAGCCGATGGTGTGCCCGGGGCCGTTGTCATACCAAAAGACTCGAGAGGGGACGCGGGCATTTTCGACTCCGAGTAGACGGGCAGGCTGGTGGAGGGCGGCGTGGCAGATGGCGCTGGCGGCTTCGTGGTCGGGATGACGGTCGCGATTCCACAGCATGAAGGCGGTGTCGGGCTGGACTTCTGCGACGACCTCGGCGACGGCGCGTTTGGTTTCGAGCGTGGGTTCAAAGCCCATGCTGGAGTAGTTCAGGAAGCGCATCTCGATGCCACGCTCTTTCGCCAGTTGAATGGAGAGTTCGCGCAATCCTTGTTCGCGACCTTTGACCGGTGGCCAGTTTTTGTAGTTACCGATGAGGCTGAGGATGACGACGCGCTGATGCTTCCGCACTGCCTGCAAAAGAATACCGGGGATGCCGAAGGGACAGTCGTCGTAGTGGGCGCCGAGGGCGAGGATGGTGCGAGTCATGATTCAATTAGCCGAGGTGCATGGGATCCACATCCCAGACAAGTGTTACGCCCTGCGGCATCTCTGTCTGGCGCGCGGTCTTGAAAATGTGACGGCTGAGAGGGCGGATCTTGGCTGACCGGAGGAGCAATTGGAAGCGGAATTGCCCGTGGGCCTTCTCCAGCGGTGATGGCATGGGCTCGCCCATGATTGTTCCGGGTGGGAGATCTTGCTTCAGTCTGCGTGCCAGGGTTTGCAGTGCGAATTCTGCGCGGGTCTGATGCGCGCCGCGACAGGTGATGAGCACCACGTGGGTGAAGGGTGGGTATTGGAAGGCCTGGCGATGCTCGATCTCCTGCGCGGCATAGCCGTCGTAATCGTTGTGTCTGGCGAACTGAATCGCGGGGCTATGTGGGGTGAAGGTCTGGATGAAGACTTCGCCTTTGATTTCGCCGCGTCCAGATCGACCTGCCACCTGCACCAGCAACTGAAAGGTACGCT
Organism: Verrucomicrobiaceae bacterium; assembly: GCA_024232965.1. Lineage (GTDB taxonomy): Bacteria > Verrucomicrobiota > Verrucomicrobiia > Verrucomicrobiales > Verrucomicrobiaceae > JACKQF01. The sequence goes on from JACKQF010000001.1 coordinate 265,426, forward strand.
CCGCAGCGCGAAAGTCTGGGAGATTGAGCGCAAGATCGGCGTTGAGGACACCGACGAGGGTGACGTTCGGGAAGTCCAGACCCTTGGCGATCATCTGGGTGCCTATAAGGATATCCAGCTTCTGCGCGCGGAAGTCGCGAAGCGTATCGCGCAGTTGGTTCTTGCGCTGCATGGTGTCGGTATCGACACGGGCGATGCGGGCGGTGGGGAAGACGTCGCGCACGAGTGCCTCTGCCCTCTCTGTACCAAAGCCGGCGAATTTGATGGAGGGATCATTGCAGGCGGGACATTTTTTGGGCGGCACGCGCTGGGCACCGCAGATGTGGCAGACGAGGCGGTTGTCTTTTTTATGCAGGGTCATCGGAACGCTGCATTCGTGGCAGACGACGGCCTCGCCACAGGCGGTGCAGGTGAGGGAGGTATTGAAGCCACGGCGATTCAGAAAGAGGATGGTCTGCTCGCGCTTTTCCAAGCGTGAGGTGATCGCGGTGCGGAGCCGCATGGAGAGGATGCCTGCGTCTTTGGCGGCGACCCCTGTGCCACTGCGACGTTCGAGTCGGAGATCGACGACGCGGATCAGTGGCAGGCTCTTGCCGTCGGTGCGGCGCAGCATTCGGACGATGGCGTATTTTCCCGTGAGGGTGTTTTCAAAGGACTCTAGGCTGGGGGTGGCGCTGCCGAGTACGACGACGCAGCCTTCGAGTTTGCCGCGTACGACGGCGAGATCACGCGCGTGGTAGCGGGGGTTTTCCTCCTGCTTGTAGGAGGGCTCGTGCTCTTCATCGACGATGATAATTCCGAGTTTCTCAAGCGGCGCAAAAATGGCGCTGCGGGCACCGATGACGATATCGGCCCGGCCTTCATGAATCTTGAACCATTCATCGTGACGTTCTCCATCGCTGAGATGGCTGTGCAGGATGGCGATGCGGTCTTTGCGCTCAGAAAAGCGCGCCTTGAAACGCTCGATCGTTTGTGGGGTCAGGCTGATCTCTGGGACGAGAACGAGGGCTGTCTTCCCGCCTTCGAGCACTCGCGCGATGGATTGCAAATAGACCTCTGTCTTACCGCTGCCAGTCACGCCGTGGAGGAGGATGGGCTTGGCCGTCTCGGGCGCGTCGAGACCGGTGCCGATGACGGCCATGCAGGTTTCTTGCTCTTCGGTGAGAGTGAGTGACTGGGTGGGGAGGAATTGCTCGTTCTCAAAGGGATCGCGTTCCACGCGGACGGAGGCGCGAGTGAGCCAGCCTGCCTCGATGAGTGGTGGCACGATCTGGGCGGCGCGGGGGAGGTCCCGGCGCAGGTCGCTGAGGGCGGCATTGCCTCCCATGGAGATGATTTTTTCCAGGAGTCGGGCCTGCATGGGCGCGCGTTTGCGGAGTTTCTCGATCGTCTCAAGGTCGGGTGTTTTGACGACTTCAAAATGGCTGTCCATGATGAAGGTGCCGGGTTTGTCGCGCACCTGCTGGGGCAGCATGGTGCGCAGGACGCCCTGGACCCCAGTCGCATAATAGTCGCTGATCCAATGGGCCAGTTTGACCAGTGACGGCGTGAACATGGGGCGGGCACCGATGAGCGCGTGGACCGGTCGCAGTCGCGCTGCATGGGGTGAAGAGTCCAGGATAGCCATGACGACGGCTGGGACGCGCTGCTTTTGCAGGGGGACTTGGACTCGGGAACCCACGCTGACTTCTCCCGGAAAGTCTGAAGGGATGCTGTAGTCGAGTTCGATAGCAGCGGAGCCCTCAAGTTGCACGCGGACAAAGCATCGAGGCGACGAGGTGCTGTCCGGCATCGTCTCCGCCTGAGGGCCGGCCGGGCGAGGTTGCTTGGGCGTGCGAGCTTGTGGAGGGGCGGCCATTCCAGGCAGCAGGTCGGACAGGAGGTCTGGCTCCTGGGCGTCCTGCGGGGAATGGTCTGGGAATGGCATGGTGGGCAGGGGAAGCGATAGCGCGGGATGTGAATCTTTGCACGCGCCGCATCATTGAGTGAGGGCAAAAAAATGACCCCCTGGTTTTCACCAGGGGGTCAAAGAGATCAGATCGTGACCAGAGTCGCGATTAGAACTTAACGCTGAGGCTCACGCCGCCATAGACTTGGCTATCTTCGCCTGCGTCATCGAGAGCGTCGATTGGCAGGTTGCCAGCGATGTATGGGGTGAGGGTAGCGCTCTTGGTGAGCTTGATTGGCATAGCGAGGCTGAGGCCGACTGCTGTGAAGCCGTCGCCGATGTTCGCGCCGGAGATCTGCCAAGTGTAGTCAACGCCGTAACCGATGGAAGCACCAGGAACGAGGGAGATGGAATCGTTGATCTTGATTTCAGTGTTGGCTGCCACTTCGAAATACCAGCCTTCGCCGGTGATGTCGTAGTAGGTGCCGACGCCGAGGTTCACAGGACCAGCGGTGGTGGCGAGGGTGATGCCGACTTCATTGGTGTCGTCGAGGATCGCGCTCAGGTCACCCTGGTGCTGGTAGTAACGATAGCCAACGCCGACGTCAGCTGCGCCGAGGTCGAAGGAGAGGCCTGCATTCAGCTCGAGGCGCTGATAGGAGACGCCGCCGATGTCAGCACCGCGGTCGTCAGCGCTGACGCCATAGGAGGCACCAGCGTGAAGGGAGACGGTGTCAACAAGTGGCACGGTGAGGTTGAGGTCGGTGGAGATCCAGTTGTCAGCGAAGTCCACGCCACGGAAGATGAAGCTGGAGTCGTAGCCGACGCTGAGGTCAACGCCGAGGGCTTCTTCTGGAGTGCAGCAAGGGGCCACAGGAGCTGGGGCCTTGCCACCGCCAGTGCCAGCAGAGGCGGTGATCGCCAGTGCCAGGAAACCAAAGGTCTTGAGCAGGTTGTTCAATTTCATACGGTTGAGTATTTGTTGGTTGGTTGGTTTGGTTGGTTCTTGTTGTCTAACAATCCGCTCCTGTTGGTTTGGAGAAGAAATCTTCCGCAAATCGAAAGGACCGAATTGTTGTAAGTTGCGAGTTCTAGCAGCGCATCTGCAAACTGAAAAGGGATTTTCTGCAAAAAAGCGCAAAAATTGGCCCCCCACGTGCTCGATAAGGCCTATTTTGCCCTAATTTAGGTCTGAGGAGAGCACAGAATTGGGATTCCGAAGCGCTAGGGTCTGGGCTTGCAAGATGACACGCGGGGCGCTTGAGTCGAAAAGGTAGGCGTGGCAACTGGGGCAGGTGACTGCCCGTGCGACTACAATTGATCCGCAGCCTTCGCAGACTTTGTATTGCTCAGGATGGCTGGCGATTTTTTCCGCTTGTTTCTGGCGGGAGTCCTTGGGTTCTTCAGGCGTGCTCATGTATTTGAACTTTGGACAGTAGTGAAGATCGATGGGAATTGCAATGGCGGCCTGAGGTGATTTTGTGGAAGGCTGGTGGGTGCGATCGGAGAGGCCTGATAGTTAAAGATGGAGGCCATTTTCAACATACCCTGGACATCGAGAGCTTTTCTGCTCAATATCCTTGCCGATTTGAATCAATTTGGTAACAAGTCGGAACCCGCCCGGTTATATGAAGTTTACTATCAGCAAGGAATCCTTTCTCGACGCCATCCAGCAGGTGCAGCACGTTGTCAGTGCGCGCACTACGTTGGCCATTCTATCTAACGTTCTTTTGCGCGCTAAAGATGGCCATTTGGAGCTCACCACTACTGACCTGGATGTTGGCGTCACTTGTGGCGTACCCGCAGATGTGAAGGAGGCCGGAGCGACAACATTGCCCGCCCGCCGTCTCGCGACGATCGTCCGCGAGCTTCCCGCGGAGGAGGTAGAGGTGTCTGTCGATGAAAAGAATGTCGCCTCGATCCGAAGCGGTCCCAGTTATTTCAAAGTTTTGGGTCTGACGAGCGAGGAGTTTCCGGCGCTGCCTCATTTTGACGAAGCCCGTGAGTTTAAACTGGAGCAGTCCGTGCTGAAGGATTGCCTACGCAAGACTGCGTATGCGATTTCGACGGACGAGACCCGCTATGTGCTAAACGGTATTTTGTTCTCCTTCAAAGACAACAATTTGACCATGGTGGCAACCGATGGCCGCCGACTTGCGATGGTGGAGCACGAATTCGAATTCCCTCAAAGCCATGATTCAGACATCATTGTGCCAACCAAGGCTGTGAATGAACTGGGGCGCCTGCTGAGCGATCAGGGGGAAGTGACAATCCGCGTTTCCCACAATCAAGTGGGGTTCGATTTGGGTGACTGTTTGCTGATCAGCAAACTGATCGACGGGAACTATCCGAACTATCGTCAAGTCATCCCGACGGAAACGAAAGAGCGCATCCCGATTGAGCGCGAGGCCTTCCTCCGCGCTATTTCTCGTGTATCTTTGCTGGCGAGCGATAAATCGAACTCGGTCAAATTCCAATTCTCCCCTGGCAATGTCGAAATCGTGGCGTCATCCCCAGATATTGGTGAAGCTCGCGAGACCTTGGCGATCAACTACAAGGGGGTCCCGATCACAATCGCCTTCAATCCAGAATTCACCATGGCTCCGCTGCGGAATCTTTCGGTGGATGAGGTTCACCTGCACCTGATCGACGAGATTAGCCCAGGTGTGCTTCGCAGCGGTTCAACCTTTCTCTATGTGCTCATGCCGATGCGCGTGAACTCCTAGTAAGTGCCTTATGTCCAAGTCGTCGCTTTCATTCTTGTTTGTTTTGGCTGGTGCCGTCACTGTGACGACATCGAGTTGTGTTTCCTATCGCCCACCGGGCACTGCCGCTTCTCAACAGGGCGTGTCTCTTGATGCACCGCCATCAGGGCGTCAGACCCCAACACGCTATCTTGATCAAGAGGCGGGCTCAACACCTGCTCCGACGATTTCTACTGAGGCTCCTACTGACGGTAGCACTGCCGCCACCGACGCCACCGTCTCGGCTGATGATACCCAAAAGGCAAAGGATGACGCTGCCTCCGCTGAAGAGGGCAAAATGAAGAATGGCGTTGCTGCAACGGAGGAAACGGCGAAGGCCGATGACAAGAAACCACAAGGTGAAGAACCAGCGAAGGTCGATGCGCCTGCACCCGGTGCAGCTCAGTTGCCTTATGGTGTGCCTGTTCCGGGGCAAAAGGGCTTTGCTTACAGCCCCTATGACAACAAGGAGATGGTCGACCTTCGTGGGATTCCTCCAGGTAAGAAGGTTCGCTGCCCATACACCGGTAAGATCTTCTTGGTGCCTTGAGTCACCCCTAGCTCTGTCCCGTTTGGGTTTACACGCTCCATTGAGGCTGGCTAGGCTTGCTCTGCTATGCTTCGACTGATCATTGACTGGACATGACGCCTGCCCCCACATTTTACGAAGCTTCTGTGGCCATTTTTGGGCCTGGGCTTTTGGGTGGCTCTTTGGCCCTTGCTCTGCGTGAACGCTGCCCCTCAGCCAATATCCGTGTTTGGGCCCGCCGTGAGGAGGCGGCCGAAAAGGTTAGACTGTTAGGCGTCGCTGACTTTGTCTCCTGCAATGTCTCTGCGGTTGCCCAGGAGGCCAGTTTGATCATTTTAGCGACCCCAGTTGAAACCATGCCATCCCTCGCGCGACAGATCGCGGCGAGCGAGCTGTCTCCAGAGGTTCTTGTTACGGATGTTGGCAGTGTCAAAAGCAACGTGGTGGATGCCTTGGAGCCCATTTTTGAAGGGCGGGCGAGCTTTGTCGGCAGCCATCCAATGGCTGGATCTGAAAAAGCTGGGATAGATGAGGCTCGGGCTGACCTTTTTCACGGGGCTGCGTGCATTGTGACTCCTCGGGCAGCGACCCCCGTGACTATCGTTGAGCGACTTCGGGCTTTCTGGGATTGTCTCGGATGTCGAGTCCTCGTCCGCGATCCAGCCACCCATGATTGCGAGGTCGCCAGGATCTCCCACCTTCCGCACATGATGGCGGCGGTGACGACGCGTGCCGGCCTGGCAGGGCATGCTGGGGCCATCGATTGCATCGGGAACGGGTTTCGCGATAGCACCCGCGTTGCTGCGGGCGATCCAGGGCTTTGGGCCGGGATTGTGGCGGGAAATCGAGCAGAGATTCTCGCTGCCCTCAAGGATGCGCAGGCGCAACTGGGACAGCTGGTTGAAATCATCGCGAATCTGGACGATGAAGCCCTCCGCGATTTCCTCGCGCAGGCAAAGGCCCTGCGTGATGCCGTTCCTGCGGCGACCGTTTCCCCCCCATGGCCACAATCAAAGTAAAAAAACTCAAAAACATTCCCGCCGAAATCACCGTGCCGGGAGACAAGAGCATCAGCCATCGCGCAGCGATGTTTGCCGGAATGGCCGATGGCCGCACTGTCATCGAGGGCTTCCTGCCCAGCGAAGACTGCCTGTGCACGGTGAAGGCCATGCAGACGCTCGGGGCTGAGGTGGAGCCCTTGGAAGAACAAGAAGGCGTGGGTTTGGTGAAGCTGGCCATCACGGGCAAGGGGCGGAAGCTCCAGCCGGCGGTTGGTCCGATCGATTGCGGAAATTCCGGCACCACCATGCGTTTGCTTTCGGGTATTTTGGCTGGCCAGTCTTTTCCGACCACGCTGATCGGCGATGAATCCCTTTCCCGCAGGCCGATGAAGCGCATCGCGGATCCTCTCTGCGAGATGGGGGCAAAGGTGGAAGGGCAGGGGGACAAGATTTGTGCGCCGCTGACCGTTACTGGCGGTGATCTTCATGCCATCGACTACGCGCTGCCAATGGCGAGTGCCCAGGTGAAGAGTGCGGTCTTGCTGGCGGGCATGTTTGCTCCAGGAAAAACGACCGTGGTGGAGCCCGTCGCGACGCGCAATCACACGGAGCGCATCATGTCTCACTTCGGTGTGAAGTGGCTGCGCGACGGAGATCGCATCAGTGTCTATGGCGGACAGACGCCTCGCGCCAAGGACATTGTCGTGCCGGGGGATATCTCCAGTGCTGCCTTTTGGATGGTCGCTGCGGCTGCGACACCTGGCGCGCAGATCACGATCAATAATGTGGGGCTTAATGAGACCCGCACCGGCGTCATCACTGTGCTGCTCCGTATGGGGGCGCATATCACCAATTGCGAAACGACTCGAGATGGCGAGCCGCGTGGCAACATCGTCGTTCACGGCGGCGAACTGAATGCAACGGTGATCGGTGGTACAGAAATTCCCAACGTCATCGACGAGTTACCAATCTTGGCGGTTGCTGGGGCGCTGGCTCGTGGTAGCACCCTGATCCGAGATGCGCGCGAACTTCGAGTCAAGGAGACGGATCGTATCGCTGCCGTCGCGGAAAACCTCCGTCGCATGGGCGTGACGGTGACTGAGTTTGAAGATGGCATGGAGATCGAAGGTGGCGCTGCATTGCAAGGCGCGAACATCACGACCTATGGTGATCACCGCATTGCCATGGCGTTCGCCATTGCGGGTTTGTACGCTGAGGGGACGACGGTCATTGAGGGGGCTGAATGCATTGGCACCTCGTATCCAGGTTTTGAACACGACCTTGGTCTGTTTCTCCAGGCAGAAGCGGGTGTCAGACCCATCCACGTTGTCTCGCGTGCACCCAATCCTAAAGGCTGATCAAAAGCACCATTCATGGACGCATCGCCAGTCATCACTATTGACGGACCTGCTGCCTCTGGCAAAAGCAGTGTCGCGCGCCTTGTCGCTCGCCGGCTCGGTTACACCTACGTTAACACTGGCAATATGTATCGTGCCATGACCTGGGCCGTGCAGAACGCTGGCATCGATGTCAGCGACTCTGACGCAGTCCGACATCAAGCGGGAGCTGTGCACCTTGAATCTCCTGTCGTCGAGGGCCAGACCCTAGTTCGCGTCAATGGGCGGGTGCTGACGGCAGAAGACCTGAATGCAGATTCGGTAAACCGAGCCGTCTCCTTCGTTGCTCGTGTGCCTGAGGTCCGCGATCTCTTGGTCGCAGCCCAGCGTGACCTCACTAAATTAGGGCCGCTGGTAATGGAGGGAAGGGATATCGGTTCCGTCGTTTTTCCTGAGAGCGCTTTTAAATTCTACATCGATGCATCTGAAGAGGTCCGTTCCGCCCGACGCCAAGCGCAGGGGCACGCAGATCAGGTCGCTGAGCGCGACCGCATGGACTCCACGAGGAAGACATCACCGCTCGTTGTGCCGGATGGCGCGGTTACAATCGATAACTCGCATATCACCCTCGATCAGGCGGTAGATCAGGTGATCGCTGTCCTTGCCGAGATGGGGGTGGCGTCTGCTGTGCAGTAAGCTACGCTGGATACCATGGCCACCGTTCCACTGACCTACACTATCGCCCATCGTGTGTTCCACGAGTTGGCCCGTGGGTTCTTCGACTTCCGAATTGTTGGGGCCGATCGCCTAGATTTTGCTGGGCCAGCGTTGATTTGTTGCAATCACGCCAGTTTCCTGGATCCGCCATTTATCGGACAAGCGTTCCCGATGCCGATCCACTTTTTCGCCCGGAAGACGCTGTTTGATAACCCCGTGCTGGGTTGGTTGCTGCGGCGTTGGCAGGTTATTCCGATTGATCGTGATAAGCCGGATGCCGCCAGCCTGAAGACCACCATTCGCATGCTGAAGCAGGGTGAAAAGGTGCTGATGTTTCCAGAAGGGACCCGCTGCACGGATGGTGAATTGCTGCCAGCGAGAGCAGGGGTCGGATTGTTTATCGCGAAGTCGCGGGCTCCGGTGCTGCCGGTTCGAATGTACGGCACCTTTGAGGCCTACCCGAAAGGGGTAAAATTTCCACGGCCAGCGAGTGTCACCCTTGTCGTCGGGGAACTTTGGCAGCCGGATCTCTCTGCCGGCGAGGGCAAAGAGGGGCGCGACCTTTACCAGGATCTGGCGGACGAAGTGATGCGCCGCATTGCAGCGCTCACGCTTTAGTCCGCCAGCACTTTCAGTGCGTTACGCAGCAGGGCGAGGCCAGCGTCTTGGCTCTTTTCTGGGTGGAACTGCACTGCCATGAGGTTCTCCCGAGCAATGCCTGCTGCGAATGAGACGCCGTAATCAGTGGTGCAGAGCACCTCGCTCTGGTCCTCGACATCCGGGTAGTAGGAGTGCACGAAGTAAAGGTGCGTGGGGTTTGGCAGACCGTCCCACCAAGGCGAAAACTTGTTTGCCCAGTTCACACGATTCCATCCCATGTGTGGGATTTTCAGGTGATCAGCGGTGGGGTCAAATTTCCGCACCCGGCCCTTGGCAGCGCAGAGTCCTTCAACACCGGGGCTTTCCTCGCTGGATTCAAAAAGCAATTGATAGCCAAGGCAAATGCCCAGGTAAGGGCGCTTCTCTTGCAACCACTGTTTCAGTGGTGCCCAGAGTTCACGCTTCTTGAGGATGCGGACGCTATCTCCAAAGGCCCCTTGGCCAGGAAAAACCAGCACATCGATCCCATCAAAGTCTTCCGGCTTTGTTACCAACGATGCGTGGGCACCGACAGTCTCAAAGGCGTTGAGCACGCTGCGCAGATTGCCTGCGCCGTAGTCCAGCACTCCCAATTTCATTCCGCTCATGGGGTTAGAGGACGTCCTTCGTGCTCGGCACACCCGTCACGCGTGGGTCATGGCGGGTTGCCATATCTAGTGCGCGTGCCAGTCCCTTAAAGATGGCCTCTGCCATGTGGTGAGCGTCTTTTCCGCGAATGATGTCGACGTGTGCGTTTGCCAGCAAAGCACCGGCAAAGGCGCGCAGGAATTCCTCCACCAACTGATAGCTGAAGCGACCACCGATGGCTTCGACACGATCCGGTGCCTCATACACAAGCAGGGCGCGTCCACTGAGGTCCAGCGCTACGCGGGCGAGGGTTTCATCCATCGGCAGCATGCACCAACCGTAGCGGACGATGCCTGCTTTGTTGCCGAGCGCTTCACGGAAGCATTGTCCGAGGACGATGCCGGTGTCTTCGACCGTGTGGTGGTAGTCCACCTCGATATCGCCCACGGCTTTGACGTTCAGGTCAAAGAGTCCGTGCTTGGAAAACAGCGTCAGCATGTGGTCAAAGAACGGCACTCCGGTGTCGATCTGTGATTTACCCGTTCCATCGACGTTGAGTTCGATGGAAATATCTGTCTCCGCTGTTTTGCGGTGCACGGTTGCGCTACGCTTGCTGTCCATCCCGCAATAAAGCGGGAAAAACGGCCCCCGGCAAACTGGACTTTAATGTTTTGAAGGGGAATTACGCGAACAGGTGTGTCAACGGTTGGCCCTTGTCTGCGACTGTAAATGGGCGCTTGCTGGGGCTGTAGATGACTTGATCCATCGGCAGACCGAGGGCGTAGCCGATAGTCGCATTCAGATCTGGAGGGCTCACTTTGTCGGTCGCGATGCCTGCACCGTCTTCGGTCGTCGAGCCGTATTTCTGGCCACCTTGGATTCCTCCGCCCATCAACACGGAGGAGAAGATCGGGTAGTGATCGCGGCCTTGGTTTTGATTGATCTTGGGTGTGCGGCCAAATTCAGACGTTACGAGGATCATTGTGCTATCCAGCAGGCCACGCCGCTCAAGATCGTTGACCAAAGCTGACAGGGCGACGTCCAGCGTGTCACAGAGTCGTGGCGTGTTGATGAAGTTGGCGACATGGGTGTCCCAACTACCAAAAGCGACCTCAATGAACCGTACGCCGTGCTCGACCAAGCGACGGGCCAGCAGACAGCCCTGACCAAAGGTGTCCTTGCCGTAGGCTTGGCGGATCGCGTCGGGTTCCTGTGTCAGATCGAAGGCGGCGAGATCCTCACTGCGCATCAGACGGACGGCGTCGTCATACATGTCGGCATAAGCTTTGACTCCGCGCGTCGCGTGGGCGGCCTGGAATTCTGCATCCATGATGTCTGCCACTTCACGCCGCATGCCGAATCTTTGATCGGTGACGCCGCGCTGAGGGCGCACATTTTGCAGACCTGCCTCTGGGTTGTTGACCATAAGCGGGCCGTGGCGTTTGGCAAAGAAGCCCGCGCCTGGATGGCGGCTGTCATTGCCGACATAGACATAGGCGGGCAGGGCAGGATTCCCCGCGCCTTGGAAGTAGCTGAGCCATGCACCCAGACCCGGGTGCTTGATGGTGCTGCGCAGACCAAAGCTGGTGTGCATGAAGTAGTTCGCCTGTTCATGCGCCGCTGTATTCGTCGCCATCGAGTTGATGACGCAGGCATGGTGCATGAACTTCGCCGTGCGTGGCAGATACTCGCTGATCATCACACCATCTGCGGAGGTTGGGATGGCCTTGGTGGCACCCATCACTTCCTTGTTCTTGGGCTTTGGATCCCAGGTGTCCAGATGGCTCTGCCCGCCGGTCATGTAGAGCATGATGACGTTGCGCGCTGTAGGCACCTGCTTGGCTGTGGCAGAGCCCTCGCCAGCGGCGAAGACCTTGCCGCTAAACATTTGCTCCGTCACGGGCAGGAGTCCCACTCCGAGCATGGATTGAGCTGTCCGGGCCAGGAAGCTGCGGCGATCAAGTTCATTGGCTTTGCGAAAGGTCGTGTTCATAGCGTGATCAGGTTCGAAGTTTTTTTCAGGTCAAAATGGAGTTCGTCTATTCGATAAACAGGAAGCGTTGGGTGCTGATGGCCCCGAGGATCAGATCCTCAAAGGCAGTGTTGCCAGTGCCAGCGGTCTCCAGGAGTTCAAAGAGGGCTGCCTGTTCCTTCACTGTGGGTTTGCGTGAAAAGAGGCTCAGGTAGAGAGTATTGATCTTATCTTCTGGCTCCTGACATTTGCGCAGATTCATGGCCAGTTCTGACCAGCCACTGGAGAGCTGTGCGACAAGGGCGCTGTTCATCATTGCCAGCGCTTGCGGCACGGAGGCCTCGTCGTTGGCGTTCTCAATGATGTCGCGATCCGATTGGCCAAACTCGCGCAGGAAGTGACCCCGTGGAGCAGGCGAGGGGAGCTCTGCGGCGCGGCACCAAGTCTGATGGAGCGTTTTGCGATAGTTCGTGTAGCTCTTCAGTGACTTCTCGTCTTTGGGCTTAATGCCAACGAGGGCTGCGTCTGCCTGGATCTGCTTCATTTCGGCGTCGCTCAGCGGCATGTCACGTGCATCGACGCGGGAGTCGCTCATCATGTTCATCATGGCCATCTCCATATCGCTACCCTCAGCAGCATCCGCTAGGGCCTTCTGAACTTCTTTGTTGCCAGATTTCTTGGCGGCTTCGTAGAAGCACTTGGAGACGGTCTGGCGCAGAATGGTTTGGCTCTGGTTGAGACGACGCTGGATGTCCTTGACGCGTTCTTTGTCGTCCTTGGCTCGTGCCACATCCAGTTCGGCGCGGAGCTTGTCGAATTCCTTATTCTGCTCGCGCATCAGCACGGCCACTTGCTTGGCTGCTTCGAGAATGAGCGGTGCTTCAGTCTTTTTCAGCAGTTCGGACAATTGATTGCGCTTTTCGAGGTCACGTTGCTCGCGCTCGCGGCTGGACCAGTTGGGCTGATCTGGATCCGGGCTGACAAGGGTGACGAGTGAATCCCAGATCTGCTCGGAACTCATCCGGCGGAAGACTGGGCCCTGGAAGTAGTAAGGCTCTGCGGCATTCACTTCTTCCCGAGTGCTGGCGCGGGAGAAGGCCTGAGTGTTTAGCAGCACCTTCAGGTAGGCCTTCATGTCGTAGTTCACCGCACGCATGGTTTGCTCCAGGAACTTCATAAGCTCTGGATTCGATGCGACGGAGGAGTCCATCAGTTCATCCACAGGCTCGATGAGTCCGAGACCAAAAACCCGTTTCCACAAGCGGTTGGCCACCACGTTGGTGAAACGCGGGTTTTCTGGCGAGGTCAACCATTTGGCGAACTCCTGGATGGGGTTGGCTTCCTTTTGCAGGGTGACGGGCTTGCCAAACATCACCGATGCCTGCACCACATCTTTCGGTTTGGCATCGCTATATTTGTAATCGTGAGGCAGTCGCAGTGAAGCCTTATTCTGGGTCACGATGGTATCGCGCAGCGAGCGGGTGGCCTCAGTGATGGCACGGCGCATCAGATCGCGCGTATCGGCATCCAGGGACTTGTCCTTGGCCATCATCTTTTGTGCTTCGGTGATGCTAGCGGATTGGAAGCTGCCCCCTGACATGTTGTGGGTAAAGGCCGCCATCTGGTAGAAGTCCTTTTGGCGCCACTTGTCGAAGGGGTGGTCGTGGCATTGTGCACATTCCATGCGTGTTCCGAGGAAGATGCGGGTGGTGTTGGACAGGTTATCTAGCGGCATTCCGCGATCTCGCATGTAATAGCCGATGGCACCGGTATCAAAGCAGGAGCCCTCTGCGGAAATGAGTTCGCGTGTCAGTTGGTCAAAGGGCTTGTTCTCCCGCAGTGCCTGCCTGAGGTAGTTCATGTAGCTTTGTGCCGTGGTGCTACCGCCGACACCCTGGCTCTGCGCCCGCAGAACATCGGCCCAGTAGTTGACGAAGTGATGCACGTAGCCATCGGAGGAGAGAAGCTTGTCCACCAGCTTGCTGCGCTTGTCTGGCGACTGCCAAGTGAGGAAAGCCTGCGTTTCCTCAAGGGTGGGAATGCGCCCAACCACCGTCAGATAGGCACGGCGCACAAAGACCTCGTCTCCTACGATGGGGTTGGGAGCAATTTTGTGCTTGGTCCAACCGACGGCGAGGAGTTCATCCACTTTTTTGGTCGCAGCTGCCAAGTCAGGATTTTTGGCATGAAGAGAGCCGGTCATCCCAATGATGGCGGCGAAGAAGGGAAGCAAGAGGTTCGCTTTCATGAGGACACCAACGGTCCTCGGTCCAAAACCGTGTCAATTCTGACTCTGGTTCGCAATACGTGCACACTCAACGCCAAGTTTGGCGTGTCGAGTCGAGCGGTTTTTGCTCGGTCAAAGCATCGCAACTAGCCTCACAATCACAGGCTCTGAACGAGGCTAGACAACAACCAAGTGGATCAACTTGGCTACTTTATGTCCGTGTTTCGCGTGCTTTCCATTCCACATGGCGGGGGAAGCTGTGGTGCTTGATGGTAGACAAACGCTTTGTCGCCTTTGCGAACCCGCGGTCGCTCTCTTCGAAGTCGAGCGGACCCAACAGACAATCTAAAATCTGGGAATGCCGTGACTATTCGCCTTCCTTCTGTTTGGGCGAACGGTAAGCAGCTTGTTTGGCACGGATCGTATCAATGTCCCAGTTGGTCATGCGTGCGAGTGTTTGGGCTTCTTCCTCGCGGCGTTTGGGCAAGGTTTCGTTGAAGTAGGTCTTGCGGGCTTCGGTGTCGGCTTTGCCTGTCCACGGGTGGCGCATCACGTAGCGGCCCTGGAGGTTTTCGTGGTCTCCGGTTTCTTGGAAGACCAGATCTTCGGGGAAGTGCTCGCGGTCATAGCGGACGTGGAGGCGGGTGATGTAAACTTCGCCTTCTTGGGGGCGTTGCTCGTTTTCGCCCTTCAGCCAATCGACGCCGAGTGCTCGCAGTTCAATATTCGGGATGGGGTCGCTGCTGCATGGATCGCACCAGCCCATGTCCCAGAAATATTCGATGAAGACGGAACTCATTTTTTCGATCTCGACGGCGCGGGCAAACATCGCGCGGTAGAAGTCGCCAAACTCATTCTTCACATAGGGTGGGATATCGAGATTCGTTGGCAGGCGGACGGTGCGGTAATTGGTGCTCTCCAGGCGACCCTGGCGCGTCAGTGCATAGATGATGAGGTCCTGTGGCCCTTTGGCATTCACTGTGCCAAGGCGGATGGGCAGCATGAACTTTTTGGAGTTAAAGCTAACCCGCAGCGGCCGCAACCAGGTGCGCCCTTGTTTGGCCTGACGCTCAAGATTGACCTTGGCGACAAAGAACTTCATGTCTTGGGCAATGTAGCTCTGGATCACGTCCGTGGCACCCTCGGGGATTTGGTATCCTTCTCCGTTCAGCCAAGTGATCAGGCCGTTGCTCTGTTCTGCGGCCAGCACCATGAGGTCGTATTCTCCTTTGGAGAACTCTCGCTTGATGGTCACGCCGAGGGCTTTGGCTCCTTCGCGACGTTTTGCTGGGGCGCTGAATGGGTCTGGACCCATAGGTGCCATAGCGGCAGCGGGGTATAACCTTTGTTCTGGATCAGAATCCCAGTACTCCACTAACCTCGGTGCGGTATAAGCGTCCAGGTGGTCGATGATGGCTTTTTCCATCACATCAACATCGTCTCTTTCGATCACCGTCGGCACAGGAATCACGAGGGCGAACTCTTTGGGGTCGCCCTGGTAGTCATTAGCCATGGTCAGCTGAGTGCGCTTGCCATCGCGCACGAGGACAACTTGGGAGGACTCGTTGTAGAGTTTGCTATCGGCCTTGGCGACGTAAAAGCCGCAAAAGGCACTGGCATCGGAAGCGATAGCGAGCGCTGCTACGATGGGCAATAGGAGGGATGTTTTCATGCGATGGAAGGAGTTGAGGTGGGAGTGAACTTGGGCCATGAATAGGCAGGGCCAGGCAGGATGCGGTCGATCAGCGGAACGAATGGTGACAGAGCGGCGAGCGCCCACAGCGGGCCATTGGTGCCGTATTGGAGAAACTGCCACCACCAGCCACCGATGGCGACGAGTGCGGCGAAGAGGAAGCGACCCGCGCGGGAATCGGGCGTGGTCTTGGGATCTGAAATCATGAAGAAGGTGAACAAAAGAAGCGCGCCATTTTGCAGCCGATGCAGCGGGATGGTCAGCGGCTCATGGACCCACCAAGACCTGCCAAGCAAGAGCAGCGCCCAGCAGAAAAGGAACCCGAGAGCGACGTCCCAGCGTCCGGCACGCATCACGACCAATCCCCCCACACAGGCCAGCAGCAGCGCAAAAAAGGCCACGCTGCCCCATTGCCCTGGCGAGACCCAGACGCTGCCATCACTGACCAGCAGGAGAACGATGAGCGCCAGATTCGTCGGATTGAAGAGGTGTTTGCCACCCAGGCGAATCAAGAACTTACTGCTGACCGCGATGGTAGCTCCGGCGAGACACCAACCAATGTCTCGGGTGCGGCAGAGTAGGCAAAGGGACAGGCCCGAAATCAAGGCGCTGCGCCATTCCCACGGCGCCCCCTTCCAACGGGAGAAGAGCCACTGAACGACCAGCACGCCACCCACCGAAGCCACCGCCTGCAAAGGGACCACCTCAAAGTCCAGCGCGACGATGCCATAGACCAGCAAGCCTGTGAGTACTGCGATTTGGTAATAACGTGGGTCCTGCACGATCTAGGAAAGTTGTGCAGGCATGAAACCACGATTCCAGTGTGGGTGTCAATCCCTTCCGTCGCAGCTCGTCGGTAAAACTACTCCTTCACAAAGAGCAGTCGTAGGCTGTTCAGGCAGACGACGACGGTGCTGCCTTCGTGCGTGAGGACGCCGAGGGTGAGCGGCACGATGCCGAAGAGGGAGGCGATGGCCATGACGATGACGGCACCGAGGGAGATGGTGATGTTTTGCTTGATGATGCGCCGGGCGGTGGCGCTGATTTTTCGGGCAGAGAGGAGCTTTTCGATCTTGTCCTGCATCAGCACCACATCGCTTTGCTCCAGGGCGGCATCGCTGCCTCGGGCTCCCATGGCAACGGACACGTAAGCGGCGGCGAGACTCGGGGCGTCGTTCACTCCATCACCGACCATGGCGACTTTGTGGCCTTGCTCGGTTAGCTCTTTGATGGCGGCGACTTTGTCTTCGGGATGCAGCCCCGCTCGCACTTCGGCGATGCCCAGCGCTGTGGCGACCTGGGCGGCAGCGGCTCGGCGGTCGCCCGTGAGCATGATGGTGCGGACGTTCTCAGAGGCGAGCTTTTCCAAAACGGCGCGGCTGCCGCTGCGGATCTCGTCGTGCAGGAGAATGCGGCCGAGCAATTGCTCGTGAACCACCCAGACCTCGGTGCTGCCTAGAGGGGCATCCGGCACTTTTTCCAACCAGGCGCCCAGCGGGCTAGAGGCGACAAGTTCTCTGCGGCCGACGTAGCTGACGCCATCGCCCGATTTGCCGCGCAGCCCTTGGCCGGAGATGGACTGGAATTCTGCCAGCTTTTCAGCGGTCATGCCTTTTCCTTCGCCGTGATGACTGATGGCGCGTGCGATCGGGTGATTGGAGTTGGCCTCCAAATTGATCGCGATCTGTAGCACGCGAGTTTCTTGCCCGGGCGGGAAGCTTTCGACGGCAGACACCTTCATCTCTCCGGCTGTCAGTGTGCCGGTCTTGTCCATGGCGACGATGTCGATTTCTGCGAGCTTCTCGATGGCCGCACCGCCTCTGAAAAGCACGCCACGCCGGGCTCCCCAAGCGATCGCGGCGAGGATGGCGGAGGGAATGGAAAGCACCAGCGCGCAGGGGCTCATGACGACGAGCAAGGTCATGGCGCGGTAAAACGCGGACTTCGATTCGCTGGTGTTTTGAAAGGGGTGGATGTCAAAAATCTGCCACCAGACAAAGAACATCACCGCGACACTGGCCAGCACGATGGCTGTGTAGCGAGTGCCGAATTTGTCCGTGAATCGCTGGCTAGGTGCGCGCAGGTGCTGGGCGTTTTGGATGAGCCCGATGATCTTGGCCAGCGCACTCTGCGTTGCTGGGCGATCCACCTTGGCTTGCACGACGCCCCACATGTTTAGCGTGCCGCTGTAGATGCTGTCGCCTTCTTCTTTGTCGATAGGTAGGGATTCACCCGTCAGTGTAGACTCGTCCGCAGCCGTCTTGCCAGAGGTGACGGTGCCATCAACCGGGAAAAGTTCATCGGGCCGGACGACGATCATATCCCCCACTTGCAGGGCGTTCACTCCGCAGACTTCGGTGGAGCCATCGGGAAGCAATCGGCGTGCTTGCTTCGGGGCCGATTTTGTCAGCGCGTTGATTTCGCGATGGGTGCGGTGCAGGACAAAGTGCTCCAGAGCGCCGGAGGTGGAAAAAAGAAAGAGCAGCAGCGCGCCTTCTTCCCAGGCTCCGATGGTCACTGCACCAGCGGCTACGGCCAGCATGAGGAAGTGCACGTCGAGTTGGTACTCGCGGATCTTTTCCCAGGCGTCCTTCGCCGCATCCCAACCACCCGCGATCAGCGAGACGACAAAGCACGAGACGGCTGCCATCGGCGGCAGGCTGGTGAAACGCTCGATGATGATCCCAGCGACGAGCATCACTCCGCAAATCGTTGCCTGGATGGCCATGGCCTGCCATTCTTCACGGCTTTGGCGCTCGATTTCTTCGGGCTCAGGCCATTCAAAGTCGCGCCATTTCCAAAAACGTGGCGCGGTCAGGCAGGAGGGTTTTTCCAGGGTGACCTCGTCACCGTCCTGGCGGAGTTGAAAAAGTCCGGGGTGCTGATTATCTCCAGCGGGGAGGTGATGGCCCGGTTGCGTCCAACGTTCGTCCAGGGCGCGCAGCAGTTCGGACAGGCGATCTTGCAGCGCCTTTTGATCGACCTTGCCCATCGTGGCAATGGTCACTTTTTTCTCCTCAGGGTTCAGTCGGATCGCCTCCACACCGTCTTCTTCCAGCAGGAAGGCGGAAAGATCCTCTACCCAGGAATGGGTAGGAGCGGGGGAGGTGGGCGCAGAATCGGGCACGGCAGAGAGTCGATGGAGTAGCGGCAGATTCAAGTGTTTCGGGCCGCCGCAATTAGTTTTTACGTTTCGGGAGAGGCGAGAGGTAAATTCGGTGAAGCAGTCGCTGTTTCAGGGGCGAGACCAGCGTGATTTCGCATTTCAGGCTTTGAGTTTGGCCGGGGATTGGGGAATAGCTGCCCCTGCCCATGCCCGCCCTGCCATCATTGCTTGGATCAACCCTTGAAGAACTCACTGCGACCTTCGCAGAATGGGGCGAATCAAAGTTCCGTGCGAAGCAGGTCGTGGATTGGGTGTTTGCGAAGCGGGTGGAGAGCTTTGAGGACATGACGACGCTTTCGAAAGCGTTGCGCGAGAAGTTGGCGGAAAATTATTCGCTGCGCACGATGCGGGTCAGCACGGTGACCGGATCTGAGGACACGACGCGCAAACTTTTGCTGAGGCTGGAAGATGGGCGCTTCGTGGAAACGGTGCTGATCCCGGCCTCCACCTCTCTCTATGGTGAGCGCGCAGATCGGCTGACGCTCTGCGTTTCGAGTCAGGTGGGATGTGCCTACGATTGCAAGTTTTGCGCCAGCGGATTGGCGGGATTTACGCGCAATCTGACGGCTGCGGAGATTGTTGAGCAGGTGGTGCAGGCGGAGAAGGTGGCGGCGGATCGGGTGGACAACATCGTCTTCATGGGCATGGGGGAGCCGCTGGCAAATTTCTCTCAGCTCGTGCGTGCGATTGAGGTGCTCAATGCCGACTGGGGCATCCGTATCGGAGCGCGGCGCATGACGGTTTCGACGAGTGGCGTGGCTCCGCAGATCAAGAAGCTGGCAGACATCGCCCCACAGATTCGATTGGCGATCTCCTTGCACGGGGCCAGTGATGAGGTGCGGGATCTGATCATGCCGGTGAATCGGAAGTATCCGCTCGCGGAGCTCTTTGAAGCGCTGACTTATTGGAAGCAGCATCGCAAACAACGGCTGACTTTTGAATACATCCTCATTGAGGACGTGAACGATGGTCTGGATCAGGCGCGGCTCTTGGTGAAACGGGCTCGCGCCGTGGATGCCAAGGTCAATTTGATCCCTTACAACACCGTGGACGGCCTGGAGTGGAAGCGGCCTTCGGAGGCTCGTCAGGATGCCTTTTGGGATGTCCTCAACCAAGCCGGGGTGCAGGCCACGTTGCGGCGCGAAAAGGGCCACGACATCGCGGCGGCCTGCGGTCAGTTGCGGCTGAAACAGGAGACCGAGTTGGGCATCATCGAATCGCCGATCCCGCAAAAGCGCATCACGATTGGATCGGGGAGTTAGGTGGGGCGGAATTCGGAATGTAGGAACTGAGTCTTTTGGCTCTTTCTAGGCGCGGCATTCACGCCCTCTTCGCCTGATCTTTGCGGCCGGCGGCGTAGGCTTCGAAGACTTGTTTGATCTCGTCGCGGACGCGGCGGAAGACGGCGAATTGTTCGTCCTCGGTTCCGGTGGCGTGGGCGGGATCGTCGAAGGGGAAGTGGTGACGATTGACCTGTCCTGGGAAGATCGGGCAGGCTTGGTCGGCATTGCCGCACACGGTGATGATGGTCTCGACGGGCCGCGTGAGGAATTCGTCCAGGTGCTTGGAAGTGTGGCTGGCGATATCGATGCCGATTTCTGCCATGGCACGAATGGCCAGGGGATGGACGTAACCGGCGGGTTTGGAGCCAGCGCTAGCGACTTCATACTCCGTGCCGAGCGCGCGGCGGAGGATACCTTCGGCGAGATGGGAGCGGCAGCTATTGCCGGTGCAGAGGACGAGGATGAGCGGGGGAGTCATTTTGAGGAAAGGGTATCGATCAGGCGCAGCAGCCGGAGTCGGGTAGGCACTTTTCTTTGGCCAAACAATCGGTGTGCTTCCAGCCGAGATGAAAGGCCAGAGCGCCATCGATGATCTCGTGGGCGATGACGGGAAATTGCGCGGTCAGGTCGTCTTCGTATTCGACTTCGACTGGGAGATCCTGGCTGGGCAGGACATCCCCTGCGATGGTGAAGATCTGCTCTAGCTTTCCGGCGACGAGGCGGTGGTCGGTGTCATTGGCCACCCAGGTTTGCAGGAGGCAGGTCTCGATGCTGCGCCGAGTGCCACCGCAGTCGATGAAGTTCTTTTTCACATGCCCGACCTCGGTGACGTGAAAGTGGCTGGGGACCAGACCTCCATCAGGGAGGATGAGCAGCAGGGGCTTGTCGGAGTGGGCGCAAAGTTGAGCGCGAAAGTCGGTGAGTGTCATTAGGAAGGTTTGGTTTCGGGGCTGCGGAGAATGCGATTGAGGGGCACGGCGATCGCTGCGCCGATGCAGGGTGCTGTCAGATAGATCCAAAGATCCGCCAGATGCCCACTGACCAGTGCCGGTGAAAGCGACCGCGCAGGATTCATCGATGCACCACAGACGGGTCCGGCAAACATCGCCTCAAGGGCAATGACGGAGCCGACGGTGATCCCTGCCGTGATACCCTTTTCTTTGGAACCGGTGGAGACGCTGAGGATCGTCTGCATTAGGAACCACGTCAGCACGATCTCCAGCACAAAGCTCTGCCACCAGGGGCCAGCAGGCAGCGTGGCACCCAGCGTTCCGCCGTTGGGAAAGAGCAGTCGCAGCAGCCCGCTGGCGGCCAGTGCACCGCAGACTTGTGCCACCATGTACGGAATGATCAGTGCCCTCGGAAATCTGCCTGCGACGGCAAAGCCCAGCGTGACCGCCGGATTCAGGTGGGCACCGCTGATATCGCCAAAGGTGTAAATCAATGCCAGCACCACTAGGCCAAAGGTCAACGCGATCCCTGCATGACCAATGCTGCCTGGCATGACCGTATCGATGACGACGGCCCCGGTGCCCGCAAAGACAAGGACAAAGGTGCCAAGCACTTCTGCGAGGAGTTTTTGTTTCATGAGGCGATCTGCATTTCTACCGGGCAATGGTCAGAGCCAAAAACATCCGTGCGGATGGTGCAAGTCTTCAATTTTGACTTTAGCGACACGGACGCCAGCCAGTAATCGAGCCGCCATCCGATGTTATTCAGCCTCGCCGCACCACCCGTGCGCATCGTCCACCAGGTATAGAGACCGGGGCTTTGATCAAACTCCCGCAGCACATCCACAAAGCCTGCGTCCAGGTGCTGGGTGAAGCTCTCGCGCTCCTGATCGCTAAACCCTGGGTTCTTGCGATTGGACTTCGGATTCGCCAGATCGATCTCCTTGTGCGCGCAATTCAGATCACCACAGGCCAGCACTGGCTTCGTCTGGTTTAGCTTGGTCAAGTGGGCGCGATAGGCTTCGTCCCACCGTAGGCGGTAGGGCAGTCGGGCTAGTTCTGCCTGGGCGTTCGGGGTATAGACATTCACGAGATAAAACCCCGGAAACTCCAGCGTGATGACGCGCCCTTCCTGGTCGTGCTCTGCAATGCCGAGCCCCAGCGAGTGCAGCTTGTAGGGCACTCGCGAAAGGATGCAGGTGCCGGAGTAGCCCTTCTTCACCGCGCTATTCCACACGGCCTGATATCCGGAGAGCCACGAAAGATCCACCTGCTCTTCCTGCGCCTTGGTTTCCTGGAGGCAGAGGATGTCTGGAGCGCTAGCTGTCAGATATTCCTGCAGGCCTTTGCCCATGGCGGATCGGATCCCGTTGACGTTCCAGGTGCTGAGAGTGAGGGGGCTGGGCATGAGGGGGGAATTGCTACGCATTGGAGGGGTAAGATCAACCGAAACAGGTTTTGCATATTGAATGACAAGAGAGGGAGATCAACCCGCGGAAGTACATGCTTTCTTTGGCCATGGCTAAAACAACACTCTCCCACAGTCGGTGGTCCCAGGCGCTCATTCTTGGCGCTTGCGGCCTTATCTCTTATACCTCTGCATTCGCGGGTCCCATGGCCAAGAATCCAGGCCCAATCGCTCCTGTTGAAGCCGTTGACTGGAAAGCCAACACCATCTCCCCAGTGGCTAACCCCATGTTCTTTGAGGATCCTGTGATCCGCACTGAAATTCGGCCCATCTTCGCCTACCATCGCATCGACGACGGATTCGTGACCAATGGCGGCCACGCGACGCTCTACGCCTTGCAGATCCGCTACGCCATCACGGATCGTCTGGCATTCATCGCCACCCAGGACGGTTATTTCTCCATCAACACCGGACTCGGCGTTGACTGGGAAGGCTGGATGGATCTCGCCGCAGGCTTCAAGTATGCGCTGATCGATGATCAAGCCAATCAGTTCATCCTGACCCCAGGCTTCACCTACAGCATCCCAATGGGCAGCAACGAAGTCTTCCAGGGCAATGGCGATGGCGACCTTGACCTGTTCGTCTCCGCTGAAAAAGGCTTTGGCGATGCCCATGTCATGGCCAACGCAGGCTTCCGTATCCCACTGGATAGCGCCTTCAGCACCATGTTCCATTACTCCGCGATGATCGACTACCATGTGTGCCAGTGGTTCATCCCCTTCGTTGTCGCCAACGGCTGGACGGTTGTCTCTGAAGGCAGCACCATCGGTCTCGACTCCGAAGGTTACGACGTGATCAACTTCGGCAGTTCCGCCGCAGGTGGCACCACTCAGATGACCCTCGGTGGTGGTTTCCGCACCCGTCTCACAGACAACCTGGACTTCGGGATCGCTTATGAAAAAGCCATCCTCAGTCCCGAAGGTCTCACGGATGACCGCTTCACCTTTGACCTGAGCATCCGCTTCTAATTTTGGGCGGCCCCCGCCGCCATGATCCCACTTCCAGGTAACACTGGTTGGTGATGAGTAAAGTGACCCGTACGAGGAACTGGGCCTCGTGCGGGTTCTTTGCGTACAGGCTGTGCGCCCGTTCCCTTGGCAAAGAGTCGATGCCGCTGAATTGCCCAGATTTCACGCGTGCCCCCCCCCGATAACAGGCCTGCATTCGTGGGGGGGATCTTTGCGCTGGTCGTGGCCCCGGCATTTACGCTAGACTCAGGCTTCGATCTTCCCGTTATCCGATGTGCACCCCATCCGCCGGCCTAAAGACCCACTCCCACTTTGCCGCCGCCTGTTTCAATGCCGCCTGGGATGACATTGACAAAGAGCACCGAACCGAAGAGGACGCCCTCCGTATGCTCGACGCCGCACACGCCTCCCTCTGGCACTGGCGGCAACGGAGCGATTGCACCCCGGAAAATCTCGCCATCGGTTACTGGCAACTCGCGCGAGTCTACGCGCTCCTTCAGGAAGCCAATCTCGCACGGCGTTACGGCCTGAAATCCTTGGAACTCACTCCGGAAGGCGATTGCTTCAATCGCGCCTTCGCCCACGAAGCCATCGCCCGGGCCGAGGGCGTTGCTGGGAACCGAGACGCCATGGCCCAGCATCTGACCCTCGCCCGACAATTCGCAGATCAGATCGCCGACGAAAAAGACGCCGCCTGGGTCCGGCAAAACCTCGATACCATCAGCTAGCCATCACCCCAGAGCTCCCAGTGGAGGCAACGTCCACTCGGCTCCGTACGAAGCACTCAGCCAACGACAGCACCGAACAATGGACACAATGCCAGCCCGCCCCATATTTAGGGATCGCCGACGACGATTTCCTTGCCTCGGTTGGTGTATTCCACCGTGAAGGTCATCACGCCGTTCTGGTTGATGACCTGGCCGCGTCCCTTGTTGCCGGCGCCACCGCTGTCGGTCATTTGGGGGAAGGTGAAGCTCTTGATGGTGTCTGTTTGGCTGGTGATGCGCTGGACGGAGGTGCCTTTGCGCAGTTGCAGGGTGGGCAGGCGAAGGGCGGCATCCGTGGGGAAGCTGACGCCCGCTGTGGCTCGCCCCGTCCAAAGCGCGAGGTTAGCGGAGGCGCTACCCGTCAGGGTGGTGAGGACGGCGTAGTGGCCATTCACGGGATCGACCGCGAGGCGCTGGATGACGCCGACCTTGGGGCAATCGCAGCCCGGCGCGTAGTCGCCCTCGCGCAGCAGCCGCAGCAGAGTGTTGTCCTCCTGCAACAGGTAGAGCGCGCAGTCGTTGCTGGCATTCACGCCACGGCCGGAGAGCTTGGCCAGAAAGACGATGCGGGAACTGGTTGTCACTGGCCAGAATTGCAGAAAGCGGCTGAACACGACGCCGGGTTCGCCACTGGGATCGGGCTCCTGGCCTTTGCGGACCAGCAAATGCGCCACCCATTCGGTGCCGCGGTCGCTGAACAGCGCCTCGTTGTTACGGCTATTGACCCCCGTGCCGGCGAGGCTGGCGCGGAAGACCGTCCTCCAGTCGGCGGAGTTCTCAGCTAGGAAGCTGCTGAGGGTGGCGCCGCTGCCGTCATCCGCCACCTCGCCCCGCCGGGCCACTATTCTCGGTTGATAGGTGATGGCGACCCTAAAAACACCTTGATTAGTGGCGGCATCGCTTTGCAGAAACGCGGAGAAGTCGCTGCTATCTGTCACGGAGGCCAGACGTGGGAGGAACTGCCCGAAGGGGGCAACGGCCACGCCGCCGTGTTCGTCATCCAAGGCCGCGCTCACTCCCTCCCGGATTGGACCATAAGTAAGCAAAGCCCCACCTTCAGCGCGATGCAAGACGCCTGTGTCGTTGGTTGCGGTCACACCTCCCGGACCTCGTCTCAGGGCAAAGCTGAACCCAAAATCGCCAAAACTCCGGTTCTGCGTCGTTTCATACCACTTCTGCAGCACCGCGCCCGCCGCGATTTCATCCGCGGGATCCCCAAATCCCAGCAGCCGCACAGGCGTCGCTCCGGCGGTTTGCTGGAAGGCGACACGGTTGTTGCTGCCATTGATTCCCGGCCCTTTCACCATCGCCTCAAAGAATCCCACGGCGTCCCGATTCAGCGACGGCGGAAAGAACTTCGTCGCCACGATCCCACCGCCTAAATTCGTGACGGCGGTCTGCGCGGCCAAGTTGACCGAGCCACCGGCGGCGAGGGTATGGAAGAGCGCCCCACCGCGGCCCCGCGTCGATCCCGGTCCGGTCAGGGTTGCACCAAAGGAAACCTCGCCTTGGCCATTGACGAAGGCATCGCCAAAGCTGGCGTAGTCCGCCTCCACAACACCCGGCGCGAAGTCGCCCTTCACCGCCACCGGTTGAAGGCTGGCGGGCGCGGAAATGTCCCGCAGAAAGTAGGCGGAGCCGGAATTGTTACCGAAATCGCCATCGCCGGGAGCGCCGAGCACCGCCCGGGTCCCACAGAGGGCTACGGATTGGCCCATAAAATCGTTGGTTGCTCCATCTGGGGCGGTAAACGCGAAAAGTTGGGCCCCCGTTCTCAGATCGAAGAGCCGTGCTACTCCAGCGAAAAGTCCCTGCGGCGGACTCGACGCGGCACATCCCACCAGAGCTAGGTTTCCGCTCACGGACAGAGCGTGGTCAAAATACAGTCCTGGCGTCGCCACGGGCGAGTAGCCAGCTTCCACCCCGGTCACGGCATCGAAGATCCGGATCTGGTCGTTGACATCGTCACCAAACACGACGCGTCCAGCATCCATCCCCACCGAGCGGCTGAACCCACCCGTGCCGGTCCAGCGCCGGAGCAACTGCCCCGTCTTCGCGTCGTGAAGTTGAGCGCCGGGTCCGGCAAAAGAGCCTACCAGGGCGAGGTCTCCGCAGAGAGCGACGTTGCCCCCGAAGTAGTCGGTGACACCCGCATTGGCTCCCTGGGTCAGGGTGTGAATTAGCACGGGAGCTCCAGGACCCGATAGATCATACAGGTAGGCCAGACCGGAATTGGCCTTCCCACCGACCATCGCCTCGGGAGCCCCGACCAGGAGCGTCTTCCCATTGACGGCGACGCAATCGCCAAATCCTCCACCTGCCACTGGTGGCGGAATCTTCCAGAGCAGCTTTCCGTTGCGGGTATCGAAGGCAAAAACCGCGCCTTCGGCGCCCGTGTCAAATTCAGGCATCCCGACCACCGCGAGGTTGCCGCATAGAGCGAGGGACCATCCAAATAGATTGGTGCCTGGGGCAGCCGGGGGCAGCAGTTTGCGCAGATAGCGCCCGGTCCGCGCGTCGAAGAGGTGGGCCGCTCCCGCGCTCGCTCCCGCGTCGTTATTGTCGGGTTCGCCCATCAGAATGTAGCGGTCTGAGATCGCCGAGGTGAGGCCAAAACGGTTGCCAGCCTGCGCTGTGGTGGCCCTTCCGTGGAGCTTGCCGATCAGCGGTTGCAGGGCAGAGGCTGGCTGGGCGGCTGCCAGTGCCAGCAGGAGAATGATGAAGCGGAAAAAGTTCATGGCGACGGGAAGGGGTTCGCGGTTTGGGAATCGGAGGGACGGCCGGAAGAGAGGTGTCACGGTTTGCCGGTCACAAGGTGTTTGGACTTGTCGGTGAACTGCAGGCACATCGTCACCCTGCCGCTGCTATCGATCACCTGCGGCCCACCCTTGGCACCTGCACCGGCGGCATCGGTCGTGTTGGCGAAGGTCAGGCTCAGGATCTTGGTCGTCGTGCCAGTAGGAATCTGGTGGGTGTTGCCCTTGCGCAGCTGCAGTGTGGGTCGGCGCAGCGCTTGTTGGTCGGCGACGTTTCCGGCGCTGGCGTTCCCGGTGAAGAGCGCCTGATTGGCCGCACTGCTGCCTGTCAGGGAGGTCAGCACCACATACTTCCCGGTCGTCGGCTCCACATCGACCCGCTGGATCACGCCGATTTTTGGGCAGTCGCAGCCCGCTACATAGTCGCCCTCCCGCAATAGGGTCAGGGTTTTTTGCGGTTCGGTCGCGCCGCTCTGGTCCCAGAGGAATAGCGCGCAATCGTTGCTTCCGCTCACCTTCGGTCCACCCAGTTTGGCCAGGTAGATCACCTTATTTCCGGCGATGGGCCAGAACTTCAGCAGGCGCACGATTCTCACGCCAGGCGGAATCATGGTATCGAAGTTCGCCGCCAGATCTCCCTTGTTCCACACCACGTTGCCAGCAAAAACCAGCGCCTCGTTCTCCGACTTCGGGGCGTTGCTCAGGGCGGCGCGGAACGCTGTTTGGTCGTCCCGGTTGATCGCTTCCCCCAGGATGGAGGAAATGGTCCCGCCTGGCAGGGCATCGCCCTTTCGGGCCACAAGGTTCTCAGTCCCTACGCCGGGAAGATAGGAAAATAGACCCTGGTTGTTCGCCGTGGTCACGCTGCCGAAAGCCAGGAAGGCCGTCCATGCCATTCGACTCCCGGTCTTTGAAACCCGCGGCGCGAATTGTGCCCAAAAGGTGTTGGGCATCGACAAAAGGTCAAAGTGGTCTTCCTCGAAGACGGTGCCGACGATCGTGCCGTCGTGATTCATCGCCATTACGCCCGTGTCGCTGGAGGCCGTCACGCCCCCTGGGCCACGTTTGTAGCGGAAGGTCACCGCCAGATCCCCATTCGTCCCCGAGTGAGACTGCGCCACCTCGAGAAAGCGATCGAAGACCGCCCCATCTGCCGTAGGATGGGTGTAGCCCTCACGCACGATGTCCACTGGCGCCCCCCCCGCGTTGGAGCGCAGGATCGCCGCATCGTTCGCGCTGGTGACTCCGGTGCCTTTGATGGAGCCCAGAAAAACCATGTCATCGGGCCGGTTGAAGACCGGGCGGCTCGTGGCATTCACCATCATGGGGGCGTGCCCGCCGCCCAGCTCCGTCCCCCCGCGCGCGATCAGTTGATGCGAGGCCGTGAGGTCCGACCACAGCCCGCTGGCTGCCGTGCCCCGGCCCGCGCCGCTGCCCATCAGGGTGGCCAAGAAAGCGCTCTCGCCATTGCCATTGATGACCGCATCGCCAAACGCACGGAAATCCGCATCCACCACGCCCGGTGCGAAGTCGCGCGTCTGCGCCAGCGTCCGCAGCGGAAGCGGACCGGCCACGTCGCGGTAGAAGTAGGCCGAGCCGCTTTGATTGCCGAGGTCGTCATCGAGATCGGCCCCAATCACCGCCCGGCTTCCGCAGAGGGCGGTGGAAAAGCCAAAGGCATCACCTGCCGCACCATCCGGAGCCGTGAACACGCGCAGTTCGGCTCCTGTGCTCAGGTCAATGAGCCGCGCCGCCCCGGCACTTGCTCCCTGCGGCGGAGTGAATAGAGCGCAACCCACCAGGGCGAGATTGCCACTGACGGAGAGACAGTGAACCCACTGCAGACCGGGCGTCGCCACGGGGGAAGAGGCGGCTTCCACGCCGGAGACGACATCGAACACCCTGATCTGGTCGTTGGCATCATCACCCAAGACCGCCCTTCCGGCATCCATGGCTACCGCACGGCTGAACCCACCCGTGCCGGTCCAGCGCCGGAGCAATTGCCCCGTCCGCACGTCATGGAGCTGGGCGCCGGTCCCCAAAAGGGAACCCACCAACGCGAGGTCACCGGAAAGGGCGACACTGGCGCCAAAAGAGTCGCCGTTGGCCGCCGCCGCTCCCTGGCCAAGGGTGTGGATGAGCACGGGGGTTCCGGGACTCGAAAGGTCATAGACGTAGGCCAGGCCTGAAGATGAATGACCTCCCTCCGCCGCAAAGGGAGCACCGACCAGGAGTGTTTTGCCACTTACCGCGACCGCCCAGCCAAATTGTTCGTCCGTTGCCGGCGCGGTCAGCTTCCACAGCAGCTTGCCCGTCCGGGCATCGAAGCCAAAGACCGCCCCGTCGACGGTTGTGCCAGACTGAGTCATCCGGATGACGGCGAGGTTGCCGCATAGGGCAACTCCCACTCCAAACTCTTGGTTGTCCGGGTCCGGCGTTGGCAGCAGCTTGCGCAGGTAGCGCCCGGTGCGTGCATCGTAGAGGTGGGCTGCGCCCGCGTTCGGCCCGGCATCGTCATTGTAAAGCTCGCCCACCAGGATGTAGAGATCGGAGACCGCCGAATGCACACCGAAGAAGTTGCCCGTCTGCGGCGTGGTGGCTCTGCCATGGAGTTTGGTAACGGTCAGCTCCACAGCATGGGCGGGAAACGCAGTGAGCGATGACAAGGCCAGTAGCAGCAGAGAGGAGATCCAGCGGTGTTTCATGGGCCGACGAAGAGGAGGGTTTTCCCAGCGCTCGCTGACCGAATCGGCCTGCGGCGACGGGTTAGAACGATTGGAGACCGATCTCGTGGCAATCGCAACCTTCGATTCCCAAATAATGGTTTAGCGGAGCCTAAGCAGATGGCTTACCACGGCGCATATCGACATTCATCATACCCATTACAGTCTCCGACGAATACCGCCGCTCAACACCATCGATCTCGAAAACTCCCTCCTCCCCAGCACTTAGCCCCGCCTTGTGCCAGCTCTGACACCTCACCGTTGAGCACCTCACCGCTTCACCGCCGAAGCGTGTTGATCAGCTCATCCAGCTTATCGACGACGGCCTGCAGATCGCCCTGGGTCGGTGGATCATTGACGAAGATGCCCAGGGTGCTGACGCTGTTGGTGTTGGCGCTGGTGTTGTTGGTCAGTTCGTTGCTCAGATCCGCAAAGGTCACCTCGCCGGGTGGGCCCTGTTCGCCTGGTGCACCGGGATCGCCTTGAGGTCCTGGAGGTCCGCCAGGATCGCCTTGGGGTCCCTGCGGGCCTTCTGGGCCCTGTGGACCCTCCGACCCGGCAGCACCTTGGGGGCCTTCCACGCCCTGCGGCAGATCGAAGGTGAAATGCAGGGTATTTCCGATGACGCTGACACTCACACTGGCGGGACTGCCGGGTGGGACGGTTTGGGTGGCGTCCACCTGGGCTGCGGTGATGCTCAGCGCGGCATCGATCAGCGACTTCAGGCCGTTGAGTTGGTTGCGCATTTGCACCGCATCCAGTGGGGTGCCTTCTTGAGGTAAATTGGGGTCAAACATAAAGGGGATGAGCTTGGGATGGAAAGACTGCACCCGATTCGCCGCAGCCTTGGGGGTGGTGAGCCGGAGGGTCAGGGGTGGTTCATCGGAGCTATCGGGGTGGTGAGCCGGAGCCCTCGGGGTACCGATCGGGTGCCTCAGGGGTACCGATGACCACCTCTGGAGGTCCCGCACGGGTGCCCGAAGGCTCCGGCGAGGGTGCCCCAGGGGTACCGATGGGTACCCTCAGGGGTGGCGGTCACCACCTCGGGAGGTCCCGCGCGGGTGCCCGAGGGGTCCGGCGAGGGGGCCCAAGGGGTACCGATGACCACCCCCAGGGGTGCGGGTCACCACCCCGAAGGCTCCGGCGAGGGTGCCCAAGGGGTACCGATGACCACCCTCAGGGGTACCGATCACCACCCCTGAGGCACCCGATACCCCCCCTTGGGGGTACCCCCTCACCACCCCTGGAGCACCCCTTTTGGACCCAAAACCCCTCATTTTTGAGAATTTCGGGCCAAAAGAGGGCTCCGGTCGCCGTGATCACGGTGTCACAGGCGTAGGCTCGGGTTCGGGCTCCGGTTCGGCCGGATCGCCCGCGACGCCGGGGAATCGCACCCTCAGTTCGTCGTAAACCGTGTCTGCCCCGGGAACGTCCCGTTTGGCCGCTTGGCGCACGGTCTGGTAAAAGGACAGGTCCGCCATCCAGATCTCGCTCCCGACCAGCAGCAGGGTATCATCCAGCTTCTCGCAGAGTTTCTTGGACTCGCGCAGCAGGTCCGCCAGCACCAGACGCAGGGCGCGGTCCTTGTTGACCTCTGCCGCATCGACAAAGGGCGGGACCAGATTTGGGGCAGAGGCCATGTAACTGGTGCACTGCTCGTCAAAGGCCAGGGAAGCCGCCCCGAGTTTGGGCAGGGTGATGCGTTCGTCCTTGGTCAGATTGATCAGGAAAGGCAGCAGAGCATTGATCTCTGTCAGCTTCGTCAGGATGGCGGCTTTATCTGCAGGGAGAACCACAGCACTGATTCGATTGTCGTTTGGCATGGTGTTTGATGGGTTACTAGGATTGACCGTGCCATTCCATAGCACCCCTGGTGTGGAGGAGTTCCACACCAACCCTGAGTTCCATGTCAACGGCTGCGGCATGGGCACACCCTGTTTCAGGTTCGCCACTAGGCACGTTCGATATATCGAATGTTTTACCTAGCCTGAAGCATCTGGCATCGGGCCAGTCTCAGCAGCCCGCCGCAGGTCATCCCAAAGACCTCCTCCAGCCGCAATTGCACCTCCATTGAGGGGGAGTGATGACCGTTCTCGAGATCGCAGAGATAGGACGGGGAGATCCCACTGGCCTTGGATAGATCCTCCAACGACCACCCTCGTTCCGTCCGAAATCGGTACACCAAACGGCCTGCTTCCTGGTTCAGCGGATGCCGCTTCAGGTGGCTCCACCAAATCAGCCCCAAAGGGACCGCCATCTTGCGCACGCGTTTGGGTTTCATAGGGATGAAAATCGGCAGCATCGCCAGAGCCATATCCTGCCAAAAACCTCCGCACCCATGCAATCTTTTTTTGCGGTTCAGTTCCTTAAGAAAGGAAAATTTGTGACAGGTGCGGGGTTCTGCTTCAGTGTGGGGGAGTGCTGGGGTGCCGTGATTCCTCTCTACACTTCTGCCGTCCAGTTTCCTTCATGTCGTCGTCCTGCTTCACCTATGATTCGTCATCTGACGCCCTGAGTTCGGTGCGTCTCCACTCCGGCTGCAGAAGGACTGCCACCGGGTGCTGTGAGACTCTCCAATCCTTCAATGGTTCCAGCCTGAACGTCGGTCCTGATATTCACAAATACCTCTTCGTCGGGGACGGCGAAGATCTCGAGCCGGAGACGTGCGAGGAGTTCGACGAGTTGCCTCCGCCTCGCCGCTCAACAACCTACTCGGAACCAAAATGTATCGATAAATACGACTTCACTTTGCTTCAAGAAAGGGACATGGAGACTGAGCCAGTTACAATCGCTCGAAAACACTGCAGCAACAATCCCTGGGGACTCATCACCGTTTTGCTTGGGACAGCTGTTCGCGGTAAGGCGCTCTCGTTTTGTCTTACCTTCTAAAATATAATCTTCGCTTAGAAAGCCATGGCCACTGCAGAACAAATAAAGTCGCTGATACGCTCTCATCTGGGTGAGGACGACGAACGTTTTTATACGCTTGCGTTGCAAGTAGCTGCTCATGAGGCCCAGCAAGGGCATGTGGCCTTAGCCCACGACATTCGCGAGATTGTGGACAAGAGTCGCAAGGCTCGTTGCGGCAACGTCCTGCTTCGATTCCCTCAGGACATGGCGGGCATGGTCCTCTCTGAGCAATCTGATCTGCCGCTAGCCACTTTGGTGGTGACAGATGAAATTCGTGACCGGATTCAACGCATCGTCCACGAGCATCACCAACAGGAAAAACTAAAGAAGCACGGTCTTTCGAATCGAAGAAAAATACTTCTCACCGGTCCTCCCGGAACGGGGAAGACTCTCACGGCCCAGGTAATTGCTCACGAACTTCGCCTTCCTCTCCACACTATTCAGGTGGACAAGTTGGTGACCAAATTTATGGGCGAAACCAGCGCGAAGTTGCGGCAAATTTTCGATCTCATTCGCGACGAACGCGGGGTCTATCTCTTCGATGAGTTCGATGCCATCGGTGGCGAGCGCTCCCGCGATAACGATGTGGGGGAAATGCGACGGGTACTTAACGCGCTTCTCCAGTTCATCGAACAGGACGCCTCCGAAAGCCTGATCATAGGGGCGACCAATAATCCCTCGCTCCTCGATCGAGCGCTTTTCCGGCGCTTCGACGATGTCCTGAACTACACCCTGCCGGATGCTCCGCTCCGCCGTCGCTTGATTGGGAATGTTCTGGGAACCTTCAAGGGCCGATTGGGGTGGAAAAGCATTTTGGCAGAGAGCGAGGGTCTGAGCCATGCGGAACTGGATCACGCCTGCCGCGATGCTATCAAGGAAGCGATTCTAAACGACCAGAAAACCGTGGAAACGCAGGGGCTATCCAGAATGCTTCGTGAGCGAAGCCAAACACACGAACGCCGATGAATCATGGCCAACGAACGTTTCCCTCACCTCTTCCTTCCGGGACCATCCGATAGCCGGACTGACTATAGCAGCCCCCGGCGCGGTGGTGATGGTCTCCGGTTGCGGGCACAGGATCGCCCGACCCATGCGGTTTACGTGCGGCAGGCATTGGAGTCGGCTTGGCAACAGGCCGAGCAGCGGCGGGCAGTCGCTCACTCCACACGGCAAGGTGTATATCTGGAGTTTTCCAGCGAGCCTGGTTTCGATCTGGCTTTGAAGCAGTTGGAGGCCAGAAGCTCGGGAATACGCCTCCTTAATGTGCGTACGGAGGGAGAAGGCAACGCAAAGACGACCAAAGCTACGGTTTTCATACCGCAGAGCAAGAGCGGTCACTTTCTGCGCAAGGCAATGGCATACGCCACCGACGACAACGTACCCAAAAAAGATGGCACCACTACCCCAAAAAATGGACCGCTGATCGAAAGCATCGGCGATGTCCGTGCGGCGATTCTCGAGTCCTCGTTCTGGCAAGACTCGCCCGATCAATTGCCCGGGGATGCCCCCGAATGGGTCGAAGCGTGGCTTAGCAGCGAAGATCTCGGTGTGGTAGAAGCGTTTCAGCAGACCTGCGCAGTGCATGCTATCGAGCTGGGCGAGGGAATGCTGACTTTCCCAGAACGCACCGTGCGTCTGATCCTGGCGAACCGTCAGCAACTCGAGTCATTGATCGAACATTCTGATGCGATTGCCGAATTCCGGAAGGCGCGGGAGGTGGCCACATTCTTCGTCGAGCAGGAGAACGCGGAGCAGGTCCAGTGGGTCGATGACCTGCTGGGTCGAACATCGATTCAGCATGAAAACGACATTTGTGTTCTCGTGCTAGACCATGGCGTCAACAACGGTCACCGCCTGTTGGAGCCCCTTCTGCCTGATGAGGACTGCCATGCCGCTGATCCTGCATGGGGCACGCATGATGATCACGGCCACGGCACCTTGATGGCCGGAACAGCAGGATATGGTAATCTGCTCGAATGTCTCGATTCGCAGGGAACGATCATCGTTCGGCATGCCCTTGAATCGGCCAAGATTCTTCCCCCGCCACCGGAACAGAATCCGCGACGCCTGTGGGGACATTTCACTGCACGGGGCATCAGCCGGGCAGAAATTCAAGCCCCTGATCGCAAACGCGTCATTTGCATGGCGGTAACCAGTCAAGATGAGCTGCATCGTGGCCGCCCTTCCTCTTGGTCCGGTCAGATCGACGAGCTTGCCTCGGGCTACTCCGACGACCGCAAACGCCTTTTTGTTATCAGTGCCGGAAATGTCAAAGACCCGGAGGACTGGAAGCGCTTCCCGGATTCTAATGTTACAAGCGAAGTCCATGATCCGGCGCAAGCGTGGAACGCATTGAGCGTTGGGGCCTTTACAGAAAAGACGATTATTACCGATCCGACCTTGGCGTCATTCTCCCCGATTGCCAGCCCGGGAGACCTTTCGCCCTTTTCCTCCACGTCCGCGACATGGCCGGACCGGAAATGGCCGATTAAACCGGAAGTTCTGTTTGAAGGTGGGAATGTCGCCAAAGGGCCAAACGACTCGGTATTCGACACAGACGACCTGAAATTACTCTCGACCTATCACAACCAACAGGTCGCTCAGTTTGCTTCCTTCGACGCGACCAGCGCCGCTGCCGCACAGGCTGCTTGGATGGCAGCGCGTTTGCTGGCCGAGTATCCTAGTGCTTGGCCTGAGACGATACGTGGTTTGATCGTTCATTCTGCGGAGTGGACGGCTACACAAAAACAAAAATATCTGCGGAGTGCCTCAAAGGGAGACCACTACAGGTTGGCCAAGATTTGCGGATACGGAGTTCCGCGTCTTGATCGAGCTATCTCCTGTGCTTCGAACTCCCTTTCGCTTATTTCACAGGCAACACTCCAGCCATTCGCCAAGCATGATACGCAGAGTCGCTACATCTCCAAGGAGATGCACATCTATCGGCTCCCATGGCCAATAGATGTGCTTCGGGGTCTTGGTGAGTTGCCAGTGCAAATGCGGATCACCCTTTCCTATTTCATTGAGCCAAGCCCCGGCGAGATCGGGTGGAAAGACCGCTATCGCTATGCCTCCCATGCCCTCCGCTTCGAGTTGAATGGCCCCGGCGAACGGGAAGGCGAATTCGTCCAACGCATCAACCGCAAAGCCCGTGAAGAAGATGAACATCCAGGAACTGAAGGAGCAGCTGACCACTGGATGCTGGGTGAGACCCGCAATGTGGGCTCTATCCACTCGGATATCTGGTCGGGAACCGCTGCGGAGTTAGCCTTGTCCAATCTGATCGCCGTTCATCCAGCGGTAGGTTGGTGGAGGGAACGGCACCACTTGCGACGGTTCGATAAACATACCCGATACTCATTGATCGTTTCGTTCAACTTGCCCGGTCAAGAAGTCGATATTTACACTCCTGTCGCCGTTACGCTCGGGGTGCCAACCCCAATCCACATCACAATCTAGGGGCCTTGCCAGATTCTGGCCATCTTCGGTGCCCTGGTGGTCTTCCCTGTACTGGGGCTGGCCGTGATCAAAACCCCAGCCACATAAGGTAACCGATCGATAACATCGCCGAGGATGCGCTTCAAGGGTCACCGATTGGCTCCGAAGTCCGCCCTTTATACGGCTTCCTGCTCCATCGTTTCCACTCCCTTGGAGACTGAGGCGTGATAGCAACCATCGACCGCCCCGAGGTTATCTCTCCGAGCAGTTTGGAAACGCAGAGTAGTGAACCCTCACCCCCTCAGCTTCCCATACAGCGCCGCAATCGCTTCGGGGTTGCGGCAGGCGAGGGCGGCTTTGGCGAGGATGCTGGCGACGTCGAGGCGGGAGATTTTGATGCTGGCGAGGATCTGGGGCCAGGTGGCTTGGCGCATTTGGGTGACGGTCTGGGCACCGAGGAGGAGGGGCAGGGCGGTGGCGTAGCGGAGGCGGCCATCGGCGATCCTTTGCACGTAAGTGAGGCCAGCGTCGAGGTGGTGGCAGCAGACCTTGAGGCAATCTTCCCAGATGGGGCGGAGGGACTCGGGCCGGGTGGCGAGTGTTTGCAAATCGAGACCTAGCGGGGCCCAATCGGACTCGGGTAAGTAGCAGCGGCCGTCGGCGAGGTCCTCGCCGAGGTCGCGGAGGATGTTGATGAGTTGTAGGGCCTTACCGAGGCGGATGCCGAGTTCGTTTTGCTCCTGAAGATCGGTGCCGGGCAGGAAGGCGT
Organism: Verrucomicrobiaceae bacterium; assembly: GCA_024232965.1. Classification (GTDB taxonomy): domain Bacteria; phylum Verrucomicrobiota; class Verrucomicrobiia; order Verrucomicrobiales; family Verrucomicrobiaceae; genus JACKQF01. The sequence goes on from JACKQF010000001.1 coordinate 301,959, forward strand.
GCGGCATCTGGGCGCTGCAGATTTGCGTCCAAAACTGCCCGACACATCCGGCGACGCGCCAGGTGTAGTCGTCGAGCTCATCCCGAGTGCGGAGGCTGCGCAGCTCTTGGCTGCTGGGGAAGCGTTGGATGTCCAGGGTCTGCCCGGCGATGATGTGGCGCAGGACTTCGCGAATGGACTGGCGTGAGTCGTCGTCGAGCGTGCGCAGCCAGGCGAGGCCGTCGGCGGTGCACTCCAGCAGGCGGCGTTCGGCCTCGTCGGTCTGGTGCGGGCAGAAGTCGGCGCGCAGGGCGTCGAGCATGGCGGGCTCTGCCTGGGCGGGGGAATTGTGGTCGATGGCGGATTGGTAGCCGGCCAAAAGGGTCAGGCGATCCGTCGCGGGCACGGCGGCGGTATCGGCGATGGTGTCGGCGGTGCGGGCGAGGAGGTAGGCGAGGGAGATGGGCTCCCGCAGGGCGGTGGGGAGGGCCTTGAGCGTGAGGTAAAAGGAGCGAGAGACCGAGGCGAGCAATTGCCCGCCCAGTTCTTTTTCGTGTTGGCTCTCGCGGCTGGGTCTCATGGTGGGTGCATTCAATGCATGACTGCGGGGCTTGCACAACGACGAATCCTGGCGTTTCTGCGGGTTCATGTCTGCTGAGTCTGATCCGGTGCGCCATCTGTATGCGCACATTCCCTTTTGCCATCGCATCTGCCCCTACTGCGGCTTTTACAAGCACGCCCACGGCAGCACGTCGATGCCGGGGTTTGTGGCGGCGATGCTGCGGGAGTTGGATCTGCGTCTGGAAAGCACCGCGCTGCGGCCAAGGACGATCTATTTTGGCGGCGGAACGCCAACGGCGCTGAGTGAGACCCACCTGGAGACTCTGCTGTATGGGATGCGGGAGCGGTTGGATTACTCTGACCTGCAGGAATTCACGGTGGAGGTGAATCCGCGCACGCTGCCGGCCTCCAAGGCGCAAATGATGCGCAGCCTGGGGGTGACGCGTGCGAGTCTGGGCGTGCAGGCCTGGGATGCGGAGACGCTGAAGACGCTGGGGCGTGATCACAGTCCCGATGAGGCTCGGGAGACCTTTGCGGTGCTGCGGGCGGCGGGTTTTCCCAGTGTGAGTTTGGATTTGATGTTCTCCATCCCTGGGCAATCCAATGAGGCCTGGGAGGCATCACTGCACGAGACGCTGCGGCTGCAGCCGGACCATATCTCGACCTACAACCTGAATTACGAGGAAGACACGGAGTTCATCGAGCGCTTGCGGCGTGGGCAATATGCGGAGAACCAGGATCGCGATGCGACGCACTTTCATCGGGCCGCAGAGCTACTCGGGGCGGCGGGCTTTGAGCACTACGAGATCTCGAACCACGCGCAGCCTGGTTTCCGATCCCAGCACAATGAGGCGTACTGGTTTGGTGCGGATTACTTGGGAATCGGCCCGAGTGCGGTCGGCACGGTGGGATTGAAGAGAACGCAGAACGTGTCGGATACAGCGGCCTACATGGAGCAGGTGGAGAAGGGGCTACTGCCAATCGGGAGCGAGGAATCGCTGACGGAGGAAGAGCGCCGCACGGAACGGTTTGGATTGGAATTGCGGACGGCGCGCGGGTTGGCGGCAGATCAGGTGCGGGTTGCGTCGCAGAAGATGCTGCAAATTTTGCAGCGCGATGGATTGCTGGTGGTTGCGGATGGGTTTGTGCGGCTGACGCCCGAGGGCAAGGCGCTGGCGGATTCGATCGCGGTGGCTTTGCTGGATTAACTTTCGAGGATGCTCTTCACGTGTTGCATGGACCCTGCGAAACATTCGTGGACGTAGTCCATGGCCTTTTCGACCTTCGCTAGGGCGGCGGGGTAGTCGAAGTCGATGGCAAAGAGGGTTTGGGCCATCTTTTCGGCGGGTGTTTCGTCCATCTCTAGCAACCACTCGCCGAGGCCGATGTCTTTGAACATCCAGCACTTGGGGCTGTGGAATTCTGAATAGGTGTGAATGATCGGGGTGCCGTTCGCGAGGGCGATGATCGGTGAATGCGGCTCGTGGCAGACGATGGTGTGGGCGCGGGCGAAGATGGAGGCGGCCTCATCGGCATTCCAGAAGTATTCGAGATTCACGACGTGCTTCTGGATCTCGGGCGGCAGGGGATCGTGGATGAGGCGCTTGTTGTGCTCCATCTCCTTCTTTACTTCAGGGGCGATGAGGACTTTGTGGCCGGTCTTTTCCACCCACATCGTGACGAGTTTCCGATACTTCGCTGCGCGACGTTCGTCGTCGGCGATCTGCTCAGGCGATGGGTGCAGGGGATTGAGCTTGGGCGTTCGGGTATCGTCCACGCCGGGGAGTTTGGCGGTATTGGTGCGCAGTTGCAGGGTGATGAATTTGCGTTCTTCGAGGCCCAACTTCTTCATGGTGGCGAGGCCGCGTTCGTCGTCACGGACATCGATGCCAAAGCAGCCGTCTGGGCCAAACTCTAGCACGGGGGTTTTGATGCCGTGGCTCTTCAAGATGTCCAGAGTCTTGGTCTCGCGGCAGTAGATGAAGGAGGCACCATTGAGCAGGGCGATGCGTTCTTCGGCACCTTTTCCTTCCACCATGTTCGGGAAGTAGGACTGGCCAAAGAGACCGTAGGGTTTGCCAACTTTTTTGCAGAACTGCATGAAGCTCAGATCCTGCCCCATTCCGGAGTTGCGGATGTAAAGATCGCAGTCGGTGATGGCTTTTTGCAGTGCGAGATCGCGCTCGCTTTTCCCAGTGAGGCTGCCCTGGAGGATGATGACTTTGGGGAAGCGTGTCTTGAGCATCGCGGTGACGCGATCATCCAGCTTGGCCGCACACAGAACGACATGAACCTCTGGCAGATGTTGCTCCAAAACGCGCAGGGTGCCGGGTGTGTGGCCGATATCACCAATGTTCACGGTGTCCCAGGCGGATTGCAGGACGATGGTCTTCGGTTTGCCGGAGGCGGCGAGGGTGGTGCCGCCGAGCGCGGCGGTAATGGTGGCGATGAAATGGCGACGTGTTTGCATGATGAGGGGATGGGTGCGCGTGGGCACTAAAGGGTACGGTGCTACGGCCAAGGAATGGTCATGCCTGATGCACGCCATTGCTGCCGGGCACCCAGTCGGGCTGGCGAGATGCAAGGCAATCTGCCAGCCAACCGACCATGTCGGAGACGGGCTCATGCTTTTTGCGCAGATGCGAAAGTGTCTGCCAATTGATGGCAGAGCGTGGTGCGGGGATGGAGATCTTTTGCAGGTGCAGGATGTTTTGCACGGCCTCAAACTCGGTGGCTCCCATAGCGCGGAGGTCGCCGGCGGGCGGCAGATCATCCAGCGCCGCGGGTGCGATGCCGAGACTGGTGATGCCGACTCCGTATTCGTGACCGAGATGTCGCAGGGCATCGACGAGCGCTTCATCGTTGAGCTGATCTGCGATGATTAGCTCGCTCTGCAAAGTCCAGCGGGTGGCGCTGAGTGCCTGGAAAAAATCGGCTGAGTAGGTGTCAAGGGAGGTGCCGAGCTTGAGCTGCACTCCGCTGAGCGTGACCTCTGGTCCTCCGAGGTGGCGACGCAGGTCCATCATGGCGTTGTCAAAGCGTGGGCCATCTTCGCTATTGGTATCCAGTTCCCATTCGGCGCAGACAAGATCGGGCACTTCCCAGTCACCATCGATGCGAGGGCGCTGCTGATCGCGTCCGTTGAGCACGAAGGGATAGCGCGAGCGCAGCAGGCAGAGTCGCTCAAAAATGGCGACGACGCGTTCAAATCGCAGTCGCTGGAAGTCTGCAGGTGCCCCCTGCTCAAAGAATCCCAGACGGGATTGATCCGGTGCGTTGCCGTTTTGCTTGGAGCGCTGGTAATAGCCCTGGCCCTGATCGACCTTCGCAATCGGAGATGATGGATCGTAGGAGAGGATGGAAAAATGATAACGCAACGTGGCATCGCTGTAGTCATCACCCAGTCGAAGCCGGACAAGTCGGATCAATTCGGTGCCCTTCACCGCATCATCCGGTTCGGTAGGCAATAGGTCCGGCAAGACTTGCCGGAGCTGTTCACGCAGGTTCATGAGTTCGTTCGCATTTCATCCGCCAATTCACCGCACCTACGGTGGACTGCCGATGGTGCTGAGAATGGCGGATGAAGTGCGGGTTGGTCAAGAACGATGTGACACTACTGTAAGATTACGGCGTGACTGCGCTGAACTGAACGAGGCCAGAGAGGATATCGCTGGTCGTTGTCGTTGTCAGTGGTGAGTCGGATGGCAGCTGTGTGATCATGGAATAGCCTGCGCCGATCCATTCCGTGCCGGACCAGAAGATGATGCCCTGATGACGAAGTGCTCGCTTCACGATCGCTGGAGATACCGGCGGTGTGGTGCGTGGGTTTGCATCGGTGAGGGTGTATGCTCCTGAAAACGTCCCACGGGTGGCACTGACGGTGATGCTCGTGTTGGTGGGATTGACCAGCGGACGGGTGATTTTGTTTTTGTCTCCGACGCTGACGATGATGTCGGGCGGCGTCGCGCCAAGCCCGCCGTATTGGAACTCCAGCAAGGCATTGTCCGTGCCTGCGGTGAGACCGAGGATCAGGGTGGGGGCGACGGGAGGCGCGTAGAAGCCGCCGGTTGCGTTGACATTCAGCGGTCCAAAACCTGCCTCATAGGTGCGTGTGGCGGAGGTGGTGTAGGCTGGGCGTTTCCAATCGATCGTGCCGGAGAGAACGTTGTCTCTTGGGTCGAGATTGCCGAGCGCATCGATGCCGAGTGTGCCGATCATTGAGCCTCGTGCTTTGGTTGTGTAGAGCAGACGATAAAGCAGGATCTCTCCCTCGGGTCCGACGAAGGTGCTCATGAGCACAGTCTCGCCATCAGGGCTCTTGCCTGATACGGCGAGCGTTCCCGTCTTGGAGACGGTGAAGGAGCCGTAGCCAAGACCCTGTGGAATGGACAGATCGCCAATGAGCGGACTGGCGTCGGGCAAGCCGATGCCGAAGGTGTGATAGCCAATGAACTGCGTTGGCAGCACTGTCTTCGCCCAGATTTTTCTCCAACCACTGAAGTTGAGGGAGTGTGTCCCGTCCGTGAGGTTGGCTTTGGCAAGGCGGTTGCCCGATCCATTGATGGAGAAGGTGACCGTCAAGTCAGGCGGTGTGGGGTTGCCCTTGCGCTTGATGATGACGGTGGCCTCTGGCAGGAGGAGTTCATTTGGATCGACATTCAGGACGCCTTTGAAAGCGTAGGCGACTGCGCCGAGAGTGAGCTTGCCACTGAACTTGCCGTTGGGGGCGATGGTCAGATCGATTCGGCCACCTAGATCTGCGTTGAGATCGGGATCGCGCGGAACTGGGCCTGTGTAGATGCCTGCGACATTGTCGGGGAATGCGGTGACGTTGAGTGTGATGGTCTGGGTATCACTGCCCTTGGCGTTCTTTGCGGTGAGCTTCACCGTATAGCCTCCAGCTTTGGTGGCGGTGGGTTTGCCGCTGATGGCACCTGTCTTGGTATTGACGATCAGACCAGGAGGAAGCCCGGTGGCAGAGAAGCTGGTCGGCGTGCGACCTGGCGCTGGATCAACTGGGATCTGATAGTCAAAGCTGCCGCCAACGATCGCTAGTGGGAACGTGATCGGTCTAACCAAAGCTGGCTTCTCGTCAAATACGGTGACCTGACGTGTGCCAGCGACGACAGACCCTGCCTCGTTGGTGACCACGCAGGAGTAAACACCTGCGTCTGCAAGCGTGAGCGGTTTGATCACGAGGCTGCGTCCACCGGCGGTGACAGTAAACCGAGCATCTGCGGGCAGCGGTCCTCCGTCCTTCTTCCACTCGAATGTGAGGCCATTGCCTGCGGCAAGGACCTTGAGCGTGGTGGTGGTGCCAGAGGCGAGGATCAGCCCCGGCTGTGGCCGATTGTCTGCGACACCGATTTGCGAGAGGGGATCGCTGAGTGCGGCACCGAAGCTGTTCGAGACCAAACATGCGTAGGCGCCTGCGTTTGCAGTTGTCACTGCGGCGACACCGTAAGAGTCGGCCGTCGCGCGAGCAATGGAGGCATTGTTCTTTTTCCACTGATACTTCAGTGTGGGTTTGCCGACTGCGGTGATGTTCAGTGCCAGAGCATCTCCAACGAGCAACATCTGAGAAAGTGGCGGGGTGGTGATGGACGGTGCGGGTGCGAGCACATCGACGGTGACGGTATTGCTTGGGATGCTACCGATGCCGTTGCTGATGACGACAGAATAGTCTGCTGCATCCGCGATGGTGATGCTGGGTAGATCCAGTGTGGCCTCGACAGCGCCGAAGATTGGAGTGCCGTTCTTACTCCATTGATAAGTGAATGGGCCGGGGCCGTCCACAGTGGCGGAAAGGGTAATGTTATCTCCGATGAAGGCTGGTCCGGCCGGAGTCTGAACCGCGACTGCGTTCGAAAGGGGATCGCTGACGATGAGCGTTGCGGTGCTGGAAGGTAGCGATTCACCGGGTTGACCGACGAGGCAACTGTAGCTGCCCTCGTCTCCTTCAGTCGCTGAAGCGATGGTGAGGGTGGGTCCGTTTTCTCCAGTGATTGCTGCACCGTTTTTCCGCCACTGATAGGTGAAGGGACCCTTGCCGGTGGCGACCACGGTGAAGACTGCGGGTGCGCCTGGAATGACAACCAGTGAGGTGGGGCCAGTGATTTGAAGGGCGCTGCTGACGATTCCGATTTCTCCCGTGGTGGTGAAGTTGTTGAGGTTCCAGGCGAGACCCAAGCCGTCGATGTCTGGGAGTTCGCTGAAATCAACGGCGCTGAAGTCCGGCGTCCCAGAGAGCGAATCCCAATCGAGGATGTCAAAGACCTGACCCGCAACGGGAATGAAGCCGGAGATAAACGTCACCTTGATCTTCCCGGCGACAACGATCTGGCCAGCGATGTCGGCAGTGCCATTGTTTGCAGGGGCGAGTGCGAGGGCATCGTATCCTTCGACCGCCGCGCCGCGACTAGTGCCAGCGATTTCAAACATGATGCGGGAATCGGCGGCTGTGAGTAGACCGGTGTAGGCAGTGACTAGCTTCGTGGCGCCGATTCCTCCAACCGTGAGCGTGGTGTTGGCTGCGAGTTGAATTGGCGGCAAGATGGTGACCGTGCTGGCGGCAAAGCTGCTGCCGACGAAGTCAGTGGCGAGATCGACCACAACAGTGTCGCGAAGGCGCAGCGCAGCGCTGAACCCGGTGAGGTCACCAGCGAGGGTGAGCTGACCATTGCCGCCAATGGTGAAGCCAGAAACGAGTGTGCCAGGCGCGCCAGTGAGCGCTCCGGTGAGGGTGCTGTGATTGAGCACGTTCATCACGATCTCTCCACTGGTTCCAGTGGCACCAAAGATGGAGCTAGCACCGCCAAACTCCATGTCTTGTCCGGAGAGCACGGCAGGCGTTGCATCGCGACCACCGATGGACAGTCCGACAGCTGCCAGTGCATTTGCGCCAGTCAGCGGAGCTGTGGCTTGAAGTGTACCGTAGTTGAAGAACATCTGGGAAATTCCGAGCGCGTCTTTGTTGTTGATGATGACCGTGCCGCCAGGAGTCGGGATGGCGGCTTGAGCGCCCAGCGCAATCTTGTTTAGGCCGGTGTTGGCGCCGGTGAGGATCAGCGTGCCTTCGCCCTGTTTGATTAGTCGATTGTTGGCTCCACCCGTCAATGCGATCGGTGCGCTGAAGGTCAGAGAGGAGGTGGCATCAGTGACCGTGACCGTGCGGTTTGTGTTGCCAAAGTCGAGCGCGTTTTCGACGACAACGCTGGCTCCGGCGTAGGTGGCGCTGACGTCGGTGACGGAGAGTTGCTCGCCTTTGAGTGCGCCTGCTGCGGTGAAACTGAGTGCACCCACAGTTGCAGGTGTGTTTTTGAAGTTAACGGTTCCGATATCCGCCAGCACGAATCCCGTCATAACGACACTGCCGGTCAGTCCGAGTTCAGTTCCGGGTGCAGGAGCAAATCCGCCTCCGCCCGCGATGTCACGCGTGGCTGCGAGATCGAAACTGGCCGATGTCTGGAGTGTGCCAGTGAGCAAAAGGTCATTGGCCGAGTCGCCCAATGCTGTGTCAGCGGCGATCTGAATCGAGCCTGAACCGATATTGATCGTGCCGGTAAAAGTGTTTAGCCCTCTGAGATTCAATGTGCCGCTGCCTTGCTTGAGGAGACCGGTGGAGCCTGTGATAATGGAATCGATGGTGGATGCCGTGCTTGCGACATTTACAACTGGGGATGCATCGTTGAAATTCAACGCCGCTCCGGTGAGGGTAACATTCCCTTCCTCGAACACGACACCGCTAACGTCCTGTGTGGCAGATAGCGTGACGGTGTATGTGCCCGTGGCGTCCGTGCCAGCAGCGAAGACGGCTTCATTGCCTGGGGTGAAGGCCGTGGTTGCTAGATCGCCTGAGGCGCTGCTACTCCAATAGAGATCCGTGCCCCAGGTTCCGGTCGGGGTTGCGCCGCCAGCGCCCGCAGTAAGGCCGTTGGCGTCCCAGTAGGCGGACGGTGCAGGCGGGACAACGCCGCTGACTTCGAAGGTGAAATCATCGATAGCCATGCCGCAGTCGCTGCCAGTGTCATCAGCATCACGCCAGCGGAGGTGCAATGTCTCGCCATTCGACCAACCGGTGAGGGCTGTGAGGTTTGTCAATGCAACGGTAGTGAAATTGCCCGGGCTGTTCCCATCCACGGTGCCAGCAGAGGCTGCGGCGGTGAGGATCTCGGTGATGTCAAACGCAGTCGCCCCGGTCCAGCCAGTTGGATCGGTAATATTGCCGCCGATCTTCCATTCGAAGGTCCAGACCTCATCGGCGACCGTGGTGTTTTGGCGCCACTGCTCGGCAGTGAATCCGATGCGAATATTGGATCCTTCAATCGTTGATCCACTGTTGTTGGTGAAGGAGACGCCATACGCACCGGTGAAGCCGCCACTGGCGACGGTGCCGAGGGCTCGGTCGGCATCGGAGTTGGTGCCGAAATTGTAGATGGTGCCCGACGAACCTCCGCCATTGCTGACCGTGATGGCAGGGCTGGTGGCGCTGGTGACGACGGTGCCGATGGCGAGCGTGCCAGTGCCGGCATATTTGTATCCGGTCCAGCCATCTGGGTAGGCTGCGACTGGCGCAGTGGAGCCCATGCTGTTGAAGTTCTCGGTGATTGTTCCATTGCCAGAGATGGAGATTGGGCCCGGCGGCGGAGCTGGGTTGACCGTGAGGGTCGCAGCTGTGCTGGTCTGGCTATTGGCAATCCCTGGGCCTGTGACGACGACATCAAACGAACCCGCATCCGACAATTGGGCGGCAGGAATCGAATAGGTTGGGCTGTCGGTGGATGGAATCGGTATGCTACCCTTGCGCCAGGAATAACTGAATGGTCCGGTTCCGGATACGACAACAGTAAAGGTCGCTGTCTGACCAACCGTGATGGTTTGCGATGCAGGTGGGGTGGTGATGGTAACAGGAATGATCGGGTCATTTACGACAAGAATCGCCGGATCGCTGACCAGCGTGCCGCTGCCGTTGGTGACTTCGACCGTGTAGCTGCCCTCGTCACCTTCGACAACTGAGGGGATGGTGTAGCTGGGGCCGACCTCGCCATCAATCACTGTGGTGCCTTTTTTCCAGACGTAAGTGAAGGGGCCTGGTCCGGCGGTGCCGACAGTGAAGGTCACGGAGGCGCCAGGATCGACTGTGGCAGAGTCTGGTTGGTCATTGATGGTGAAATCGACCGCCGTGGCGACGATGCTGAGGGTGCCAGTAGTGGCGAACGCGGACGTGTTCCATGCGAGACCGACAGGAAGCGTCGGCAACAGGCTGTAGTCAATGCCGCTAAAGTTCGGTGTGATCGAAGCATCCCAGTCGAGAAGGTCGAAGCTCTGGCCACTAGTCGGCACGATGCTGCCGATGAAATCGACGTCCAACTTGCCCGCAAATATGAGCTCGCCTGCGATGTCCGTACTGCCATTGTTGCTGGGAACAAGGATGAGGGCGTCAAAATCCGTGCCGCGATTGGTGCCGCCGATGTCGAAGTGCAGGACTGATCCGCCAGGCACATTGAGCCCGGTGTGGGAGGTCACGGCGAGAGCAGTTCCCACCGTGCCAATGGCGATGCGTGAGCCTGCTGCGGGGCTGATGTTTGGAAGAACGGTGGTGGTGCCTGCGACCATTGCTGTGCCGATCTCGGCGGTGTTGATTTCAACCGTTGCTGCGTCACGCGTCGTGAGTGCGGTGAGGAAGCCTGTCATGGAGCCAGAGATCGTCAATGTTCCGGTGCCGCCGACCGAGAGGCCGTCAAGTGTGGCCGAAGTCGTGCCGGCGAGGTCGCCTGAGAGGATGGTGTGATTGAACACGTCTACCTCAATGTAACCAGTGGTGCTAGTCGTGGAGAATAGATTCGACGCGCCAGCGAATTCAATGTCGGCACCCGCGAAGATGATCGAGCTACCACTACGTCCTGCGAGGGATGCTCCAATCGGAAGCGCATTGGCGCCTGTCAACGGGCTTGTGGCCTGGAGTGTTCCGTAATTGAAGAACATCTGAGAAATGCCCAGGGAGTCTTTGTTGGAGATCTTGACGACGCCGCCAGAAGTCGGAACTGCACCTTGGGCACCCACTGCGACTTTGTTTAAACCGGTATTGATGCCGTTCAGTTCAAGGGTGCCTTCACCTAGCTTAATGAGTCGATTTGAGCCGCCGCCTCCCAACGACACCGATGCGGAGAGTGTGAGAGTGGAGGCTGCGTCGGTGACGTTCACGTTGCGGGTTACCGAACCAAGATCGAGAGGAGCTGAGACCGTTGCCGTGCCACCGACGAATGACGCATTGATGTTTGTGGCGGTTAGTGATGTGCCCTGGAGAGTGCCCGCTGCCGCAAGGGTCAGCGTGCCAACGCTGCTTCCTGTGCCCGACAGGTTTACGACGCCGACATCGCTGAGCGTTAACGCGGAAAGTGTGGCGGCGCCCAGAACATTGAGTTGCGTGCCTGTCGCGGTGGCGATCGTGCCGCTGCCTGACATCGCACGTGTGGCGGGTAGATCGAAAGAAGCGGTAGTGCTCAGTGTGCCGTTGAGTGTGATCGGGTTGGCCGCATTGCCCAGGGCAGAGTCGCTGCCGATTTGCAGAGTGCCGCCGCTGATGCCGACCGTGCCAGTGAAGTCATTGGTGCCGGAGAGCACGAGTGTGCCGACGCCTACCTTCGTGATTCCATTGGTGCCGGAAAGTGTGGATGCGATGGTCGCGAGCGGTGCTTCCACATTCAGATTGGGGGTGCTGTCACTCATCGTGAGGATGCCGCCAGAAAGAGTTACTTCACCCTCTTGGAAGCTCACGCTGCCTGCACTTTGATTGCCGCTGATCGTGACGGTGAAGGGACCGACAGCGTCCGTGCCAGCGGAAAAATTTGCGTCCCCGCCGGGTGTCCACGCTGTTGGTGTGGCGAGGCCGTCAGCATCGCCCCAGAAGTCGTCTGTGCCCCAAGTGCCAACAGGGTTTGCCCCAGCTCCTGCCGTCGTTCCATTGGCGTCCCAGAAGACGCCGGCAGACAGGGGCGAGTAGGTCAGAGTGAAGTTGTCGATCCCGAAAGTGTCGCGACTGCCGCTGCCGGTAGCTGTTGAGAGAGCGACAACGCGGAACCAAACTTGGGCTTGGTTGTCAAGGCCTGTGAGGGCGGTGGCATTAAAGGTGTAAGGGGTTGACCCGAAAACACTGGGATCGCTGAAGGTATCTAGTGTGGTCCATGAGGTTGGCGTTGCTCCCACACCGACTTGAATGCTCCAGACCGTTGAGCGTGCCTGAACGCTGAGCATCTGCAAGTCGACACTCAATCCGGTGAGGGTGTAGCCGATGGTGCTGAAGTTTAGATTGAATGAAGCTCCAGGGTCGCCAAACGAGCCAGTCTGCCGCACGCTCAGCGCGCGATTGGTATAGCCTGACTGTGCGGTGGCGTCATCAGTGCTGGTGGCACCAGTTGCGGATGCGGAATTTCGAAAGGTGCCGGACGAAGTGTTCCACTGAGTAGCGCTCGTTGTAAATGCTGCCGCTGTTCCAATGGCGGTAGCGTTAGCCAAAGTGTACACACTCCAGTCAGATGGCAGTGCTGTGCCGATGTTATCGAAGGTCTGTGTGTAACTGTTTCCCGAAAGTGCCAGCGTTGCTAGCGATTGCTGAACGCAGGCGAGTGGCGCTAGGAGGGTTGCTAGGAGTGGCAGAAGAGATTGCCGGAGGATGAAGCGGTTTTTTTTCATGGGCACGTTGTGGGATGGCTGGGTCTGGATATCCGGGAGAGATGCAAAAGTAGTGCGGGGACAGGACTGCGAGTTCATCGGTGCAGGTTTTGTTGAAATTGTGTGAGGCCTCCTAGTTTCGGCGTGGCGACGAGATTGATTTGCCCAGCGAGATCACCCCGTAACAGTGCCGGGCGAGCACTGCCGGTGCTGTCTACGTTTTCCGGGTGAGCTTGAAATCCCGTGTAGACGACCGCAGCGCTATCGTCAGATAGGGCGGCGGAGGCGAGGCCGCATGTGAGCAACCAGATGTATCCGAAACCAAAACGAACTCGCGTAGTTTTCATCGTCAATTTGTGCCGTAAAGCACGTCCTCTTCGCATCTCCAAAAGGGGAAGCAAAGTGAACTGAGTAACAGCTTCGCCATGTTCGATGGCTAGTCCCGGAGAGAGCTTTCTCCGTGCCATGTTGACATCGCATTTGGTGTCAAATTTGTGCGATTCTGGTAATGCTAGTAAGACTCAAAAAAAGGCTGCCGAGTCATTCCGGCAGCCCTTTTGCAGGCCTGACCAACAACCAACTGAGGACAAAGATTAGCTTCTCCTACGACGGCGGAATGAGGTCGCGCAAAGAGCTGTGAGCGTTAGGAGAATTCGGCTAGGTTCGGGTGCGGCAGCGCCAGAAAAATTTTCGCTGCCGGGCGTGAGGGCAGCACCAGAGCCCGGAGTTATGTTGGAGGACGCCTTGGTCTCATCTATGAGCAGATCGCCCGGAACATCGAAGACACTGGGCGTGCCCCCATCAACAAGGTCGCCTGCAATCCACGAGGACGTGCTGTTTGCAGTTGAATCGCCGAAGATTCGAAAGGCGCCGTCTGGGGTGCCACTGCTCTGGGACAGAACTGCTGTGGTGTAGTTTTTATCGGTGGATCCGCCGTCGGTCCATCCGACTGAATCGAGGAGCAATGAATAGGGCGTGCTATCAAAGACGCCGTCGTTGTCTGAGTCATAGTCGGTGGCCACGGTGCCAGTAAAGCCGCTTACCAGAAGAAAGGTGATGGTGCCGTTTTCGGTGCTGCCTGCAAAGATAGAGTCCTGGACAACAATGGTTCCAGATGCTGGGGTGTAGGGGTAGCCAGCGGAGGTGAGCAGGATCAATCCGTTGCTCCCGGTCATGGTGCCGCTGAGGTTGATGGCGGAGTCAACGGTTCCTGCGCCAGTGCTGTCTCCTTCAATCTGGAGGAGCCACAGGTCAGTGATTGTTGTGTTGGCGTCGGTGAGGATTTCTACAAACTCATAATTGTCCGTCCCTGGAGGGTTCAGCATGATTTCGTTGAGGAGTGTCGCGGCCTGCATCGAAGCTTCGGTGGCGAGCAAGAGAAGAGCGGAAAAAAAGGTTCGGCGCAGCATGATGATGAACGGTTAACGTCATCATGATGGGGCACTGCGTCGGGCAAACAAGAGGAGTGCCGTTACTCTTTCGTCACTCGATTACTTCGAGGCTGCAATCACGCTTTTGATGGTTGCAGCAAGTCGAAGTCCTGCCAGTGCGATCTGTCGGCGGGAAGCTAGCTTTGAATCGGTGACGTACTTTTGAAACGCCTCGGTTTGCATTTTGACGATCAGCAATGGCTCCTTGTATTTGCTGCCACTGGGGCTGGGCAGGGGCGTTTCTTTTGCCAAGTATTCCAAGAGTGTCGGGCTATAGACGTGGCTGACAGCCAGCGCGTGACCTTCGCGGAGCCAGTCTTCTGGATTGATGTTGGACGCTGAACTCTCGGCAGCACTGAAGAGGGCTTGATCTTCTTCGAGTGTTTTCAGGCGCTGTTGGATGGCTGAGAGGCCGTTCTTTTCTCCGTTCCAGATGCTATCCCAGAAAAGGTGAAGTGCATCAGACTGGAGTCCCACGTTTTGGTGTTTGAGTCCGAAAATCATGATGCGGTTGCCGCCGCGATCCCCGTCTGGCATCGAACCGGGAATGTGCAATGCTGCGCAGTGGCAAGGTTGGTGGAAGTCACCACTCAGATGAAACAACCAACTGAGGGCGACTGCTTGGTCGGCAAGGCTTTCCGATGGATCGGAGAGTTCGTGAACGACGCGCTTCACCGTCTGCACGGAGTTGAATCCGTTTTCAGGCTCTGCCATTCCGGGTTGCCAATCCATGGGAGGCACGACGTCAAAACCAGGCAGGGCCGCCCTAGCTGCCTCGCTTGGAAAAACGGCGATGTCTGTGTAGTGCCAACCACTGTGGTGGTAAGTGCGGTTGATGGTAGCGGCGTTTGGGAAGCCGTCGCGGCTGCGGATCAAGTCGCACCAGATGGAGTTCTGTGCGAAGAACCATTGGGCCTTGGTCTCTTCGGACACATTGTTTCCCGACTCTTCCTGCATGGGCAGGTCAAAGAGTTCGCTGCGTGTGGGATGCACGTTGAGTCTTTGCATGACCCACGAGCGCTCCTCTGGCGTCAGGTGCTCATACGCGATGAGCGCGATCATTTTATGGCCGCCGTCCCACCACGCCTTCGTCTGGCTTGTGAGGAGTGTGAGGGTGGCGAGGAGAGCGAGAGGGCGGATCATGAAAGTGGGCAGATGGATCAATGGCGGGAGTTGTAAAACGAGATACACCCGTGAGTGCCATCTGCCTTGTCAAAGACGATCACTGCGTAATCGCCCGGATCTTCGATGTCAAAGTCTCCAATTTTTTTCTCGGCAACGGTGATGTTGACCCCGGTCATGCGACTGTCGCCAAAAGATACGTCACTTTGTTTCAATGCAGTGAGGTTGATCGGGCTGTTGTTCATTTTTACCTCAATCGACTGGCTGACGGAGAGGAAGAGCAGGGTAGCCGTGCGCTTTTTGGAATCTGCCTTTCGATCAAGGGTGCTGAATTTGATGAGCCGCTTCTTGATCTCGCCTGTCTTGCTGTCTTTCTCTGGTTCGATGTAGGCGATGATGGCGGTCTGCTGACCAGGAATGAGTTGGAAGGTTTGCTCTGCATCCTCACACTGAAGGTGCGTTGCCTTGATGCGGACGGATGTGGCCGCGACACCAAGAGAGCCGGTGGTTTCCCCACTTATGTAGCCATCGGGATTGAGATCTTCCCCATCGAGATGAAAGTGGACTTTGCCGTCCAGACCAGTGGCGTTCGCAAGTCGGAAATAGGAGTTGGAATCGTCCTGTGCCCTTGCAGAGCCGAGGGCAATCATCGTGAAGAGAAAGAGGGTGGCTTTAGAGATCTTGTTCATAAGTGATGTCAACGCGTTGGTCATTGATGGCCCCGGTTTCGGGATCGCGGAGAGGCCTCACAAGGACCTGGAAGACGCGAGAGCGGGTGGATAGCACTTCCACCTGCGTCGGGTCGGAGCGCTTGGCACCAATCGCTTGGCCGGTCACGAAGACTCGGAAATTTCGGCTGCGGACGGTGGAGCTGTTGTACAGGCGGGCGAAGGTTTCTTCGGCAGCGCTGTCATTCCATTGGGATGTGCCGTTCTTCCAATGGGTGTACAGTTCGGGAGTGCCGAAAACAGGGCGACGGTCGGATGCCGATACAACTGCATTTTCCGGAACGCTGGACACGGAGGTAAAGGGGCGGGCTCGGATGATGGCATCGGCGATTAGATCCGCCTGCTCATCTTCGCTGCCCTGCGGAGGCTGAAGGTGATCGGTGCCGGTGTTGAGACTTGGTTTGATGGCGGGATCAGACACGAGTTCGCCTGCACTGAGTGTGCGGAGCACTTCTCGGGGAGCTGTGTTGATATTGACCTGCCCCATGACTCGAATGAGTGGGCCAGTAAGGTCGCGAAGGTTGTCGTCATTTTCGGGGCTGCCGACAGTCGGGATCCCGCAGTGGAAGAGATCGAGCAAGGTCGATGCGCAGAGTCGGCGATCCTCCTGCTGGCCATCGGTGGCTTTGGTTCTGAAAAGGGAGTGCTCAGGACGACCAATGCGCAGGGTGTGGCCGCCGCTGTAAAGTGGGGAGGGTTTGGCCTGCTTGCCGATGTCCCAAAACAATTGCCATGCACCGTCTCCTGTAAGCGGATTGTTTCCTGCGCCGCCGCCATTGGGATCCCAGAACAGTGGGTCGTAGATGTTGCTGAGTTCGGTGACGCTGAAGTATCGGCCTGCGTTGGAGATGCGGGTCGGACCCATCGCCTGCTCCACTGCGGTGGGTGCTTTGATCTTCACTAGAATGCCTGCGCTGAAGGGATGGTTTGTGTCGGTGCTGGCCACGATACCTTGAGCTGAATCATGGCCGCGATCTCCCCACATTGATGGCTTGGTCACACCGTAGATTTTGCCATCTCCTACATTTGACCGATAATTGCGGCCCCAAGGGCTGGCTCCGTTTGAATAGTTCACCATCGCGAGTGTGTCCTGAATGTGCCAGGCAGCACGAGGATCTCCGCTGTTGTTGGCACTGAAGTTGTTGTTCACCCCATACCCATAGGTGGGCAGGGTGCCAGTCAGCTGGATTCGTTGATCGGTCGGGGTGTATTTGGGGCGGCGTTCGTTCCGCTCGATACCGCCGCCGCTGCGGTCAATGACCCAGAACTGGTCCAAGCTGTCAGGGGCCGTTAGGCCACCGAAAAGGGAGGGTGTCTGCTGGTCCTCGTTGGGGTTGAATCGCAGGCGGTAGAAGCTGGTGGTGTCTCGCTGAACTGTGATTTCATTGACGGTGAGCGTGGATGGGCCAGCATCGAATTCGAAGATGATGGGGCGTGATCCCAGCACTTTGTATTCGTTGGGTAAAAGGGTGACCTGCGACTTGTTGGTGTCGGCCTCTCCACTGCCGTCGGACTTGGGTTCGTAGAGTTTCACCCAGCGGGTGCCGTCTTCGCCAACGATCTCGTTCTGGTCCGAGACGATCTTGTCAAAGCTATCGCGGAGTTGGTAGTTGCGAGTGCCGGCTTGGAGCGTCGCGTTGTCGGAGTATTCGCTCTGATAGGTCGCGGTGATGGGGCGATTGGTCATGTTCCAGAGTTCAGCGAAGAACACGAGGCTGAAGCGAATCACCAGCCTGTTGTTTGCTGTGGTTCGGCTGACCCAGTTGTTCATGAGGAAGGACTCGCTGACCAAGGGGAAGCTATCGAGACCGCGATAACGGGCGTCGGAGGGGACGCTGCTCTGTTCGCTGGGAAGTCGATCATCACCTTCAAACAGAGCCGTGGGGAGGCTGTCGAGATCGGCATAGTCGATCATGCTGGCTGCGAGGCTGCGTATGTAGTTTCGGCAAGTATCCTCGTCCATGGTGGCATTGACTCCCCCAGGATAAGGGAAGGCTCCGCCGCGTTGTCCAAAGCCCTTTAGGCTGGTGGAACTGATGCTGTCTGGCGATGGAAGATGGCGCTCGATGTGGTCGGCGATGAGTTCCACCGCTTGTCGGTTGGTGATTTGTTTCCTGCGGATTTGCTCAAGCACTCGGTTGAGATTGAGCTTTGGCTCGCGGGGATTGGCAAAGACACCTGCTTCTGCGGGAATGAGGGCCAACTCATGGTAAGGCTGAATGCCGGTGGCGGTAAATTCTTCCAGTCTTCGAGCGATGTCGTGCGCGAGCCGTCCTGCATTGGGATCTGGATACTTGCCCACTTTGGCATCCGGGCTTGTTCGGCGTAGCCAAGTCTGCCACGGATGCTGCTGGTTGTTTTGAAGTACGACGGCTTTCCATGCCTCGGGGCCGGTGAGCAGTGATGCAAACTGGGTAGTGCTGCCTTTGACTGGCAGATAGCGCGCCTGGATGAGGAAGTTGTCAATCTGTGCGGCCGTGTCGTTGTCATCAACGGGCAAGGTGGGTGCAATGAGATTGTAGAGGGCGACCTGATTGTTTACCCAACGGGAATCGTCAGTCTTGGGATCGTCGTCGGGTGTGCGCATTCCTGGGGCTTGTCCGCGATACCAGAGGTGAGGGTTGGTGGTGGCGGGAGAGCTGCTGCTAGCGGAGATGGCGAAGGGTTCGCGAATGTGGCGGTCCCTCAAAACATCTGCGGCGGTCGCATCCGCAGCCTCGTCTGTGTTGCCCACATGATCGAGGCTGAGGCTGCCTTGTAGGTCCTCCACATAGTAGCAGTATCGCGCGATGGGTTTGGGGGGATTGCTCTCGTCATAGACCGTCTCCCACCAGGTGCTGACTTTGGGTTGCCAGGGGAGTCGTTTGGGGAGATTGCGAGCGGGCGAGGTGTAGCCGTTTGCATCGACCTTGCCTTGCAGCGGCTCTTTGGGCACTGCGAGCATTCCCTTTGTGTCTGCAGGTGGTTCTGCGCCGGAGACCAGTGGGATTTGCTGCCATTCGGTCTGGTAATCGGCCTTCGTTGTGTCGCCGTCGAAGGTAGCTCGAGCGATCGTCACGACGGGCTCCTGTAGGCGTGGATCAGTCTGGCTCGGGTTTTGGTCGTGATGGTAAACGATGAAGTCATCTGACCATGTGGCGTTTCTCAAGACGGCGCTGACGCGATTGAAACCTGTGGTGACAGCGGTCTGCGCGCGGAAGGCTTCGTCGTAGTTGTCTGCACTGACAGTATCGCTGGAGACATTTGCAAAAAGACCAACGACCAACAGTGTCACAGCAGCTAAGGTGATGAGTGTCATCACCAGTGTGAAGCCGTGCCTGCGAGTGAAGAGGTGGGGAGGTGTCAGCTTCATGGCGGGGTATCAGAAAGCTCCCAGATTGATTCGCTGCTGGCGCGTTTCGACGTCCACATCGTCAGTGAAATCGTCCGGCGTGATTTTTGGCCCCAACAATTGACGGGTAAAGTTTCCGCGTGCCTGCCAATCGTCTCTGGACTTGAGCCGGGATGCGATGGCCTGGGTCGCCACGCGCAGCCGAATATCGATGGCTGCAGGGCGGTCATCGACTGGCCACTCGGGCAAGGTTGGGGCAATGAGCGAGGTAATTGAGCCGGGGTCGTTTTGCTGCTCAATGACGGCAGCGAGTGGTTTGGCGCGGAATTGAATCAGCTGATAGACAACGGGTTCTGCGCCCCCCAGTCCCTGTTCAATGGTCTGCCAATCGGTCTCGGTCAGCAGGGGTTGGTTGCTCTGGATTGCCCGTTGTAGGAGGTAAAAGGTCTCTTGGGCGGAGAAGGCGCGTCGGTAGAGCTTCTGGCTGCTGCTGCCGTTGAAGTCGGCTGTAAATCCAGCGGTGTAGGCCACGAGAATCAGATTGCCAGCGTCGGCAGAAAAGGCTGTGTCCGTGCGGGTGCGACTGGCGCGCAGAAAGGCGATGCGATCAGACCCAAGGGTATCTGCCGCTGCTTTGTAAACGAATCGAGGCAAGGGCGTGGTGGTGAGGTTTGAAGAGGTATCCTCAGGCAGAGCGCGATAAGAGCGCAGGTCTGCGCGGATCAGATCCATGCCAGCGCGGGTTTCGAGTGTGGGCGACCGATCTCTTTGAGCCCCTGCATACGCGTTCAGACTGCCTGTCAGCATGGAGGCGAGCACGACGAGTAGCATCCCGCTGATGGCCGTAGCGACCATGACCTCGATCAGAGTAAACGCGGCAGGGCTGTGCCGGTTATGGTGTCCAGAAGGTGTCATAGCGGTAGATGCGGCGTTGGCCTGCGGGCGCAGATGCGGGTGACTCGATTTTGAGGCGGACGCGGGTAGTGCGCATCGTCGGCGGGGGCATGTCTGGCGAAGGGGCGCCCTCAGTATTCGCGAAAGCATACAAACTGCCACCGAGCGGCTTTGCGTCTTCGAGTTTTGTGATGGAGGCGACCTGTGCAGGACCCGACGAGATGGCCAGAGTGGTCTCGTCTATTCCGTCAATGCTGACGAGCCAACCTGCCTGTGCATCGGAGGCCCCCGAAGCGTAAACACTGGGCGAGTTAGATGCCGAAGGTTGCATGTTCTGCGCCAAAGGATTGCCGCCGAGGTCGTAGAGCAGCACCATCTGCGGAATTGCAGGCCCGACCGCGGGATGAAGCGGGCGGGTGCGTCGCTCGTCATCTGCTTTGGCTGGTGTGATCAACCGACCAATGGAGAGATCGTGCACGATATCTTGGGCGATGATCATTGCGCGGCCTTTCAGCCGACTGTCTTGGCTTGACTGGAGGCTCATCGCCAGGAGGCTGAGCACGGCCATGGCTGCGGAGGAGATGATGCCGATAGACATCACGGTCTCCGTGAGCGTGAAGCCGCGTGGAATTCGTCGAGCGGTTACCTGCGGGTGCGTTTTCATTGTACTGTGACGGTCCGGCCTGTGGCTGGGCGGATTTCAATCCAATGGATGTTTTTGGGTTCGCCGATGCTCGCGAGTTGAGCCTCGTTCACGACGGCAATAAAATAGGGGCCTGCGGCGGCTGGACGCGCTGGGTCCATGGACTCTGTGGCTGGGAAAGTGATCTCGCCCAAGTCATTGAAGACGATGCCCCAGTAGGTGTCATCGGTGTCGGCATCCGATGTGAGTGAAGGGATCTGAAAATCTTCGATCCGACGTTGCGCTAAAGTCAGGAGGGCGGTCCCTGGAATGTTGGCGGCGGGCGCACGCCCCCAGAGGGCAGCCCCTGCAGGCAGTCTTTGCCAAATCATTGACTTCGTGCCGCCTCCAGACTGGACCAGGCCAAACTCACGCACAGCAGATTTGCCAAACCCATCGGCGGCCTCGCGGAAGGCGATCATCCTTGGTTCCCCGGAGCGCATCGCATCGCTGCGCGCCTGTTCGATGGCGCCGACGATGGTGTCTGCTGCGACATCCAGTGATTTTGCTCCCAGAGAAGAAAAGAGGCCTCCCGTCACGGCAAGCAGCACCGACATGACAGCGAGGACTGCGAGAATTTCGATCAGCGTAAACGCGGGTCGTCGCGACGACCGAGTCTCTCGGAGCGCTATTCCTACTGTCGTCGCACAGGGGGTGTCCTGATTGTGTGGCATGACATTGATGGTGGAGGGATGGCCGCGGGCGCCGCCAAAGCTCCACTCATGAGTATTGCCTGACGCAAGGATCGTGCCATTCCTCCAGTGTGCCAATTCTGTTGAATGGGGCGCAGGTCGCCACGACATCGTGGAAA
This sequence comes from Verrucomicrobiaceae bacterium, assembly GCA_024232965.1. Taxonomy (GTDB): domain Bacteria; phylum Verrucomicrobiota; class Verrucomicrobiia; order Verrucomicrobiales; family Verrucomicrobiaceae; genus JACKQF01. The sequence continues at coordinate 323,167 of JACKQF010000001.1, forward strand.
TCTATTTTCGAGTTTCACCGTATTAGTCACAGCCGTCACTGCCGCTGTGGTGCGATTTCACCCCCGATGTTTTTCCTCTCTTCACATTCTGTTCGGTTCGTTAGCTTCTTCGTTCTCTTGATACAGCCGTTGCCACTGTTGGCCGCAGAGCGGGGGCAGGATCAGTATGAAAAGCGCATCCGTCCTCTGTTGGTAAAGTATTGCGGAGATTGTCACTCGGATGGTGTTGCCAAGGGGGACTATGCCTTTGACGAGTACGCGGACTACACGTCGCTGCTGGGGGACTTCCGCGCTTGGGATCATTTGCGACAGCAAGTGGCGACGCATGTGATGCCTCCAGAGAAAAAAGACAAGCCTTCCCTGGTGGAGCGGGATGAGATCGTCGCCTGGATTGAGGACACGATTTTCTGGACAGACCCAGCGAAGCCTGATCCTGGCCATGTGACGGCTCGCCGGCTGAACCGAACGGAGTACAATAATACCGTTCGCGATTTGCTGTATTTGGACACGCGCCCCGCTGATCAGTTTCCGCCGGATGACACAGGCTACGGTTTTGATAACATTGGAGACGTGCTTTCGCTGTCGCCGATCCTGATGGAGAAGTGTGTGCGTGCAGCTGGCGATCTGTCTGCGGCAGCGTTGAAGGTGAAGCCTGCGGATAAGATGAGCGTGGTTCTGGATGCGGGCAAATTCTGGAATCACAAAGGCGCCACCACAGAGACGGATGCGATCCGCTGGTTCTACAATGATGCGACGGCGGCGACGAAATTCACTGCACCCGTTGCGGGCACGTATGACCTGACCTTGAGTGTGAGTGCGGCGCAGGCAGGCACCGAATCTGCGCGAATGGTGGTGCAGATTTCCGAGGCGGACACGACGTTGGACCTTGGTAGCTTCGACGTGAAGTCTGAGTTCGCCGGGCCCAAGACGAAGTGGCAGATGGTCGTGGTGCCGGTAAGGGTCTCCGCTGGCGAGCACCGCATTTATGTGCGGTTTGCGAACGATTTCGCCGATCCTGCTGAGAAGAATCCAGCTCGGAGAGATCGCAATCTTGCTGTAAAGGAAGTGCGCGTCTCCGGGCCCCGCGGCCTGATGCCTCCGCAACCCGGGCGTTTCCTCACTTGGCTGCTGGACGGAAAGTCTGCGGGCTTGCCGGGCGTGGCGCTCTCAGGTGAGGACTTTCAAAAGGGCGAGGGCACGTCTGTCCGGGACACGGGATCGATTCTATTGGCGGGCAACGGATCGGTAAAGGTGCCGTTGGAGATCACGGAGGTTGGAAAGTATCGCATCGTGATCAAGGCGGGCGCGCAGCAGGCGGGTACGGACTTTGCACAGTTTGATGTGGATGTGGCGGGGCAAAAAGTCGGTCCATTTTCCATTAAGGCGAAGGATCAGGCCCCGGAATGGTTTACCACTGAGATCGACCTTCCAGTAGGTAAGCACGAACTCGCGGTGCGTTTCTTGAACGATTTCTATGACGAGAAAACCCACGCTGATCGCAATCTGTGGGTGCATCAGGCGCGGGTCGAGGGACCTCTGACGGCCCAGGTGCTTGGCGAAGCTGATGTCGTGAGCATGACCCTGAGAATGGCGGAAAGGTTGTTCCGTCGCCCTCTGAACGATGAGCAAAAGAAGATGTGGACTGGTCTCGCTTCCAGCGCCGTGAAGGAAGGGGAGGCACCTCTGGATGCTTTGGGCTTGATGCTGGAAGGGATTTTGATTTCCCCGTCGTTTTTGTTTCATGCGATGCCCTCGACCATCGGTGAGGCAAAAAACGGCTCGGCTTTGATCGATGAGTTCAGCTTGGCGGAGCGATTGTCCTACTTCCTCTGGTCAGCGCCGCCCGACGCGCGGCTGTTGGATCTAGCTGCGAAGGGGCAGTTGCGTCAGCAGCTAACCCCGGAGGTGCAGCGGATGGTCCAGGACTGGCGTGCCTGGGCATTGACTGAAAACTTCGCAGGCCAATGGCTGCAACTGCGCGACATGGATATCGTATCGAGGGACACCCGTCAGTTTCCGGAGTTCAAGGGCGGGATTGCGTATGCAATGAAGCGGGAGACTCAAATGTTCTTCAATCACATCCTGCGGGGGAACCGTAGCGTCCTGGAGTTTTTGGACGGGGACTACACTTTTGTGAATGAGCGTCTGGCACGCTTTTACGGACTGTCGGGCGCGAAAGGGAAGGGAGATACCTTCGTGGAAGTGTCGCTGAAGGGGACTCCGCGAAAGGGTGTGCTCACGCAAGGCAGTATTCTAACCCTGACATCGAATCCGACTCGAACATCCCCGGTGAAACGCGGGAAGTTTTTGTTGGAGAACATCCTGGGCACCCCACCACCGCCAGCTCCAGGCGGAGTGCCACCGCTGGATGAGAAGAAGGTGCGCCAGTCTGGATTGACGTTGCGGGAGCAGTTCGCGGAGCATCGCAGCAACGCCTCCTGTGCAGGTTGTCACGCTTTTCTGGACCCCATGGGATTTGCCTTTGAGAACTACGATGCGGTTGGCCGTTGGCGCGATCAAGAAAAGGGTCATGCGATCGATGCGACAGGGAGTCTCGTGCGCGGGCAGCAGTTCAAGGATCTCCAGGATCTAGTGCAGATCCTGACTCGTGACTTGAGTGGTGAGGTTATCACGAATCTGGCAGAGCATCTCCTAACCTATGCGCTAGGTCGCGGTCCCAGCTATGCGGACCGTCATGCGCTCGATGAGATCGTGTCCAAGACCCGTAAAGCTGGGGATGGCCTTCAGTCGATGGTCATCGCGATCTGCGAAAGCGTACCGTTTCAGAGAGTGCGCGTCGGGGACAGATGAGAGGACCGTCCAGACTTCTGCTAATACCAAGGTTCATCATCCTTGTTGCTTTTGTCGTCTGATGTCGGGCTGCGATCGCAGTTGGCGAAGACAACAAATCCGACAATCCGACATTTGGTGATATTGGTCCATTTGATTGACTTGGTGTTCAATTGATTATCTTTATGAAAACAGGGCTATTGTTCTGAAAATTAGATAATTTTCAGTGGTGTGGTGGGATGTTTTGTTTGGGGCGGAAATCACCTCTGGAAATTACAGAATGGGCTTAAAACTTTATGGTTAGTTATACGGATAAATCTTGATGCGAGCTGACACATGAATTTGAATGGTGCTGCTGTTTCAATCGCTAATTCGAATTCACTCTTATGCCTGCCGTCGCACCCTCTCCCGTCCCCTCCGTTGGCGAAGCTTTGCGCGAGTTTTTGAACTTGAAGGGCACTACTCAGGTTAAGGCTGCCCAGACGATGGGGATCAGCCGCGGTCACCTCAATGAGATCATCGGCGGTGAGGAAGACTTGTCCGCAGACATCATGCTGAAGTTGCATCACCACTTCGGTGTGGCGCCAGGTTACTGGACGACAATCCGACAGCAGCATGAGCAATACTTGGCGTCTCCTGAAGGCCGAGCCTTTGTGCGGAAGCGCACGGACAATAAGGTGGTGGAGGCGCTGGAGCTCTCGATCACGCGCTTGCTGGCAGATCATCAGATCGAGTATGCGGTGAGGGAAAACTACCTGAACATTGAGCCCTTTCAGCCAGCCCAACTGACCTGCACATCTTACATTCTTACACTGGGCGAGGTTGGATTGGTGACAATGCCCAATGAGCAAAGTGGGGATCGGGTGCCAGTAGCCCTGAAACCGAACTACGATCTTCCTGCGGGTGCCTTTGTGACGATCAGTTGCCGCGAGCATTTGCGCATCCCGGGCCGGTTGCGCGGAATGTTGGTGAGCCCGGATGATCGCTTTGTGGGGCCGCGTCTTGTTTTGCACATGAAGCGCATTGTGTCTCCGGGCCACACGGGACCGATCACGGTGACGATCGAGAATCGCAGCTCGCGTCCGGTTCCATTGCGGTTGGGCGAGTCCGTCGCCCACGTCGAATTTGAATTTCTCTCTTCTGACCCCGTCCGCCTCGTCGAGGACACCTAACCTTTCTCTCTCAAACACAACACACATTGCCATGGGAGAATTCCACACACCGCCACCTGCTAACACCTCACCCGCTATCCCTCCGATGACCACACTTCGCCCGATCAATCCGGAAGACATTGAGCTTCCTCCTGGCACTGCATCTCAACTGCGGAGCTATCTTGAATCAGAGCCGTTTTTGGATCTGACGCACCGTCTCTTCAATGATCTATGCACTTTGCATGTACGTGCGACGCCTGCGCCGCTGCTACAGAACGAGCAGATGGCGGTGCTAAGTGGCGGTGGAGAGGCTGAGTGGGATGATGCAGCCCAGTGGATGGCGTTGAGTCAGGCCTTCATCCTCGCGCGCGGCACCCATTCTGACAGTGCGATCTGGGACGAGTCCCTGCCGCCGGAGTATTACGGTGTGGCATTCATCTGTAGCGATGAGGCTGACATGGGCTGCAGTATGCTTAACTGCTCCATGGAGGTGTTGCATAATTTGCTGTCCGATTATTTCAAGATGCGGACACATCGTCTGGAGCGCTTTGGGTTTTCCCACACGGCGTCAAACGTGAGTGGGATGCCAATCGGTGACTCCCGTTACTTGGTGAGTTCTGTCTTCCGTTTCCAGTTTGATGGTTTCGAAGCGGAAGAGGTACGCATGGTCCTGGCGGAATTCATGAAACGCCTGCCGACCGCAGTGCATCTGTTCACGGCGAGTTCTGGCCTCGCTTGGTAAGCCTGTCTGCTAGCTCATTTTGAGCTTCAGGTAGAACCAGTAGCAGAGCACAATAAGGAAGACGAAGACGGGGGCGCGAAGCTCCCAGTCCATCGGCTTTTTGAAGGTGCCAAAGAACCCTGTGGGGATGGCGTCGGGAGCTTTGATCTGGGTGGATTGCCAGTCGATGGCATACTTTTCGCCAAGCTTGTAGAGGCCTTCTGACGCTGTGACCGAGTAATTTCCCATCGCGCCACGCAAGATGATCTGCCCTTTCTTCTGAAGGGCGATGACGAGCCTGTCGTCATGGGTCATGCTGCGAGCCCATGCGGCAATGAGGAGGCCTACTAGTAGAATCGGGAGCCATTTAAACATGGCGGAGACTTTACAGGGCGGTCGCTTTTTCGTCTATGGTAAAAGCGACTGGGCTAGAAAGGACCAGCGCGCAAGGCCCCTGCGCTGCCTGCCGGCCAAGGGGCACCTTGGGCGATCCACCGTTGCAACACGGCGACATCGTCTTTGGTGATGCGTTGGCCCGCGGGTGGCATGGACTTTAGGTGCCCAGGGGACGAGCCGATGCGGGTGACGAAGTGGCTCTGCTCTGGGTGACCGGGGATGATGAAGCTGCCGAGCGCTCCGGTGCGAACGGCGGTTGCACGATTCGTTAAGTTCATGCGACCGGGCAGGGCGTCTTGGTTATGGCACATCACGCAGCGGGTTTCGAGGATGGGCTTCACGTGATGGGAGAAATCGACGGTGCTCTTCAAGGCCCTCTCTTGCTCTGCTGCGGAGAGCACGTTGGTCCCAGCGGGATGAGTCTCTGAGTCCGCTGGGCTGCTGGACTGACAGGCAGGGATGAGCAAGGCGATTGCGGCGAGTTGTGGGAGGACGGTGAGCCGTGGCATCTTCATGCCGAAATCTACGTCAGGATGTCGGATTGTCATCCTGTGCAGAGATGAATTTTGCGATTCGACAAATGGTCGCATCTCTGTTTGATCTCCCGCCAATGCGCAGATCCATTTTTCTATTGCTCACACTTCTGGTTGGTGTCCCGCTAGGGCTCGCTGCCAAGGAGGTAAAGGTCACCGTGAAGACAAAGGTGGCCCAAATGAAGTATGATCGCGAGGTGATCGAGGTGGAGCCTGGCGATCAGGTGGAGATCACTCTCGAAAATGTGGATGACCTGCCCCACAATCTCGTCGTCTGTCGGCCTGCTGCAGAGGGAGCGAATGATAAGGGGATGGCTGTGGCCCAAATGGCTTGGAATTTGGGGGAATTGGGAATGGCGAAGGCTTGGATTCCCGATACCCCGAGGGTGATGGTGCACACGAAATTGGTAAACCCCCACGAAAGTGACACTCTCCGTTTCACCGCTCCAGATGAGGAGGTTGACTTGCCCTTTGTCTGTACCTTTCCGGGGCACGCGCTGCTGATGAATGGTACGATCAGCGTAGCGCGGCCATTGCCGCCGATCCGTAATTTGCACTACCGCTACTACTTGCCTGCGAAGGGTGATCGGTACAAGCAGTTGCCTGATTTTTCAAAGCTGACGCCAGTGGAGGAGGGGCAGATGCCTGCGGGCAAGGTGGACATTTCCATGCATCTGAAGGAGAAGAAAGGTAGCTTTGCCTATGTGTTTGAGGGGACACTGGAGTTCCCGAAGGACGGAGAGTACGAATTCGCGGTGGGTTCTGATGATGGCAACGAACTGTGGATCGATGGTAAGAAGGTGAGCGAACACAACAGCATTCACCCTTTTTCGGTGAAGAAGAAAAAGCTAAAGAAACAGAAGAAAGGGGATCATCACATCGAATTGCGTTACTTCGAGGGAGGTGGTCAGAAGCAGCTGTACTTAGGATGGAGCGGCCCTGGCTTTCAGAACCGGCCCTTGAGTGAAGGGGCTCTCGATGCAGGGCAGTTGCAGTCTGAGGAGGAGAAATTCGCGGGGATGCCGCTGGTTGTACGTGATGAGGCGAGGCTTTATCGCAACTTCATCGAGGGCAGTTCCCCGCGTGGTATTGCGGTGGGCTTTCCGGGTGGGGTGAATCTTTGCTGGGATGCGGATCAAATGAACGTGGTGATGGTCTGGCAGGGAGCTTTCGTGGATGCGAAGCGGCATTGGACCGGCCGTGGTGCAGGCAATCAGCCGCCGCTCGGCTACGGCGTGGTCCGCACGGGGGAGGCCCCGCAGCATGGGGTGGCGCGGATCTCCGGATCGGATGCGGATTGGCCAGCGGCTGATCCAAAGGACGACTGGAAGTCGGGTGACTATCGCTTTCAGGGGTATGAACTGGGCGAGCGACGGTTCCCTGTGTTTCGCTACGAATACGCCGGAGTGAAGGTGGAGGAGCGCTTTGAGGTCACGGGGGCTCTGAAGGATGGGACGCTGAAGCTACGCCGCATCGTTTCTTTGAGGGGGGACGGCGACGCTGCCGATCTGTTTTTCCTGGCCGCCGCGGGCAAAGTCACGGCGGTTGATGGTGGGTGGGCGTTGGGGCCTGCCCGCGAAGTGTTGCTGAAGGTGGATGGCGCCGTGCCTGTACTGCGTGCGAAGGGGAATGAACTGCGCGTGCCCGTGAAATTGACCCATGGGGAGGCGCAGATCTCCCTCAGCTATGAATGGCCAGTGGTGGCTAAGTAATCTTTGTTTTGTTGCTTTTATGAGATCGCGTTTCTTTTTTCTAGCCTGCGTTGTGGCGCTTTCAGTGTCTGCCCGTGCGGCTGATCCTGTGGAGTCGGACTTTTACAAAATCGAACCCTTTACGCTGCCAGACGGTCTTGTGGCGGAGGTGGGTTCGATTGAATTGTTGCCGGATCAGAAAGTGGCGTTTGGGACTCGTCGTGGCGAGATCTGGATCGTCGAAGGTGCGATGGGCGCTGACGTGAGTCTGGCGAAGTTTACGAAGTTCGCCGAGGGGCTGCATGAGATCCTGGGGTTGGCCTGGAAGGATGGCTGGCTGTATGTCACGCAGCGCCCAGAAGTATCCCGCCTGAAGGATAAGGATGGCGATGGCCGGGCGGACCTTTTTGAGACGGTGAATGCGGGTTGGAACATCACGGGCGATTACCATGAGTATGCTTTTGGATCGCGCTTTGATCGGGAGGGGAATCTCTGGGCCACGCTCTGTCTGACGGGGTCCTTCCACTCCAGCGCGCCGTATCGGGGTTGGTGTGTGCGGATCACGCCGGATGGCAAAATGCTGCCGACCTGCGCGGGGTTGCGTTCGCCAGGTGGTGTCGGCTTCAATGCCGCGGGGGATGCGTTTTACACGGATAACCAGGGCGTCTGGAATGGCTCAAGTGCGCTCAAGTGGCTGAAGCCGGGCTCCTTCCATGGGAATTCGGAGGCCTTACGCTGGTGGGATGAAAAGGTGATGGGGCCAAAGCCTCTGGAGAGTGTCAGCGGGACTCGCATCACGGCGGAACGGGAACGTAATCCGCTGTTTGTCCCACCTTCCGTGATTTTGCCGCATGATCGCATGGGGCACTCGCCAACGGGTTGGGACTACGATACCAATGGGAAGTTTGGTCCCTTCAAAGAGCAACTCTTGGTGGGCGAGCAGACGTACTCGACCGTCGATCGCGTTTACCTTGAGAAGGTGAACGGTATCTATCAGGGGGCGTCATTTGAGTTTCTGAAAGGCTTCCAGTCGGGGCTAATCGGAGTCCGTATGGCAGAGGACGGCACATTTTTTGCCGGTGGCTCTGACCGCGGGTGGGGATCGCGTGGCGGCAAGCCTTTTGACTTTGAGCGGGTGCGCTGGACGGGGAAGATGCCGTTTGAGATTCACGAGATCCATGCGCAACCCCAAGGATTTGAACTGACCTTCACCAAGCCAGTTGACGTGGCGACGGCAAAGGCTGCGGGGAGTTATGATATGGAAGCCTGGACGTATATCTGGCAGTCCAGCTATGGCAGTCCAGAGGTCGATCAAGTTAAGCCGAAGGTGGAGGTAATCTCGGTGGCGGACGATGGGCTTTCTGTGCAGTTGAAGGTGGCGCCGCTGACGAAGGGGCATGTGCACGCGATCTCTGCGAAGGGCTTGCGCTCCAAAGACGGCGAGCCTGTCTTGCATCCGACTGGCTATTACACCCTGAATGAGATCCCGAATCCCTGATCGTGAGCGAAGAAAAAGCCAAAGCCATCCCAGTGGTGGAAATTTACACCGATGGCGGCTGCCAGGGGAATCCAGGCGTTGGGGGTTGGGGGGTGGTCTTGCGGTACAAGACCTTGCGGCGGCAGTTTTCTGGCGGCAGTCCTGCGACGACGAACAATCGCATGGAATTGACGGCTGCGATCGAGGCCCTGAAGGCGTTGCTGAAGCCCTGCGCCGTCCACTTGCACACCGACTCTGAGTATGTGCGCAACGGCATCACGAAATGGCTGGCGGGTTGGAGGCGCAATGGCTGGAAGACCAGCACGAAACAGCCCGTGAAAAATGCGGACCTGTGGCGCGAGTTGGAGTCTCATACCATCCGCCACACGGTGACCTGGAAATGGGTGAAGGGACACGCCGGAGTGCCTGAAAATGAAGCCTGCGATCAACTCGCCACCGCCGCCATGCAAGAGATCCGCAAGCATTACAGCGCGGCGGAACTCAGCGCAAAGCTGAAGATCTTCAAGGAGCGCGAGGAGGAATAGCGGCCTCGGGCTTCAGACGGTAGAGTTGCTCAGTAAACTGCGCCTCTTCTTGGCCGTAGAAGGTGCCGACGTGCTCAAAGTCAGGACTTTTGATGACCCGATCCAGGAGTTCTGGGGAATTGCTCCGCGCCAGAACCTCGTGTGCATAACAGACATAGAGATCCCGCTTCTGGCTGCGCGCTTCCTTCATCAAGGCTTCGAGGTCAGCGACCGCTTCGAGCTTGTACGCAAAGGGATCATAGAGGGTGGCATTGGTCCAAAACGCTGCGAATAGGGTTGAAGGCTCCTTCTTGGCATCCGCACCCGCGTAGTGGGGGAAGGGGGCTCCGCGAACCGCCATGACGGCAGCTCGTTCGTCCTGGCGACCGGTGTGGGCGAGGTGGACGGCGAAGGTGCCGCAGGGCCAGAGCGACACGATTCCGACGAGAACGGCGATCCAGCAGCGACCCTGCTTGGCCGTTTTGGCGAGCGCTGCACCGAAGGCCAGCACGACCCAGGGCAGGGCATAGACGATGTACCAGTAGTGCAGGAAGAGACCCTTCCGCGCCATCATGCCCCAGGCAAAGGTGATGGCCAACGGACTGCCGATGCCAATGAGTCGAAGAGCACTGCCGCGTCGAATCATCAGGACGGTTCCCGTCACGATCATGCCGATCAACGCAACCATGCCCACCCATTGCCAGGGGTGCGCTCCCAGCCAGCGGGCCACGCTGAGGTTGATGGGGTTGTTCGGGACCGCATCCAGCCAACGAACTCCCGTGGTCAGGAAGCCGAGAATATCGCGCCACCAGAGCCAGTTCATGTTGCCGTGGATGCTGTCGTTTCGCTGGAGCATCTCCAAAAGCTGCGGGATCAGCGGCAGCAGCATTTGCACACACAGCATGGCGGCCAAGAGACCGGCCAGGGTCGGGCGGATGACTTGATCGATGCCGTGCGCCCCCTTCTTCCACAGCACCACCTGACGCAGCATCACCAGACCACAGAACACGGCGATGAAATACGCGGCCCCCATGAAGGCCCACAGGCACAAAAACACACCACCGCCAAAGCCCAACCAGTCTCGCCAACGCCCGGTTTGCAGGGCTGAATGCAGAAACAAAAAGATCACGGCGACGCCGAGGATCATCAGCGAATAGCCGCGCGCTTCAGTGGAATAGCGAATATGCCAACCATGCAGCGCCAAAGCCAAGGACGTGCCCCACGCGGCGACGTTGCCGCCAGTGCGGGCTGCCAGGATGGTCAACAGAACGATCGTCAGCAGTCCTGCGACGAGTGCGGGCAGACGGGCTGCCCATTCGACGATCTCTCCTTGGGAGGCGAGCCCCAGCTTTTGGCTCGCTGCCAAAGACAGCCTTGCCGCGACGGAGAACGGTTGCGAATTGTTGCCGACATTGTTCAGCCAAAACGTCTCGCCCCAGCGGGGTTCATCGAATTTTGGCAGAGGCGCTTTTTCGGGAGCAAACTCCCACAGGCCACCGTAGAGGCGCGCGTAGTTGTGGGCCTCGTCGTTGTAAAAACCCAAGGTCATGCGCGGGAGTCTCGCGGCTGTGGCGATCGCGAGGGCGATGAGCAGGATCCAGCCCCAGCGCACTTTCGGGCTGCTGGTTTCCTGCTGGATCGCCGGTCCGATCCACCAGCGGGAGGTGAGCAGGAGCGCGATGAGCAGCCCAAGATTGACAACGGCTGCGCGCACGAAAAGCAGCTTGCCTGTGGACTCGATGCGCGGCTTCAGGCCTTTCGCGGCCAGCTTTGCACCGTCGTGCATCCAGCTTTCGCCCGCGAGGAACAAAAACACGACCAGCCCCAGGGCGATACTGCCTAACCCGATCACAAACCTCCAAGCTAGGCGACGCCGAGCTGGGTCCGCGCTGTCTTGGAGATGAGTGAAGAGTTGTTTCATGCGGGTGGATCCACCTGCGAAACGGTCGTGCGCCGAGAGCCCGGATTCTGCAACCGCCACAGGAAATGCTGGGCGGAGAGTTTCAGGCACTGCAGACCATATCGGGCTGCCTTTGAGAACGGAATCGAACTGCTGTCTTCTTCATAAACCGTCGGGCAGGTGACCTCGCAGGTGCGAAAACGGGCTTGGAGTGCTGCGACGAGGAGCTGGTTGTCAAAGATGAAGTCGTTGCGAAGGGCGTGAAAATCCACCTTCTCCAGTAGGCGACGGGAATAGGCGCGGTAACCGGTGTGATACTCGGTGTGGTAGGTGCCCAGGGCAAAGTCCATGGCGTTGCTCAATCCCCAGTTGGCCATGTAGCGCCACACGGGCATCCCGCCTGTCAGGGCGCCGACACCAGAGGTGCGGGATGCGAGGCAAAGATCATAGAAACCCGTGGCCAAGATCGCAGACATGGTTGGAACCAGTCGCGGGGTGTATTGATAGTCAGGGTGCAGCAACACGATGATGTCTGCGCCAGCGTCCAGGCCTGCCTGTAGGCAGCGTTTCACGTTGCCGCCGTAGTTTTGGTTGGTCTCGTTCACCTTCACGGTGATGCCGAGCGAGCGGGCGATCTCCGCGGTGCGATCTTTGGAGCAGTCATCGACGAGGATGACATCATCTGCGATCGTGCGGTCGATTTCAGCAACGGTTTTAGCGACCGTCTTTTCGGCATAATAGGCCGGCATGACGACGGCGACGCGTTTTCCTTGGATCATAAGCCGCCCATCCTGGACCGGGTTGCATCTTGAATCAAGCGGCGGAGATCAGCACTTGCGCAGTTTCTGAGGCAAACATGATGGCGTGCGCCAGTCCAGTCGCTCCATATTGGATGCATGATTGGAGTAGCGAGCGATCTTCGCCAGAGGTCTGGCTGCGCTTGCGCAGTTCCTTGGCCGCTTTGAGGGCTTCCGTCTCTGGGAGTTCGACGTCATCCCAAGTCAGGGTTTGGCCGCGTTCGACATGCCGAACGATGCGTGCATTTTCGATCAGGCCAAGGGGAATCGCGTCGGGTACTTCAGAGATTAGAGAAGCCTCTCCGCGCAGGTCAAAGCAGCCGGGGGCCTTATCGATGTAGGTGCCTGGTCTGATGTCACGCTTGGCCACGGACGCAACGGTGACCGTTGGGTCTGGGGAGTTATTCAAGAGTGGCCCTCCACCGCAAGCCACGCGGTGAATCGTTCGCAGCATCTCCAGATGGCAGAGATGGTATGGACGGGTCAGAGTGAAGAAGGGGCCATCCCCGAGCTTGAAATAGCGGAGCACCTCTGGGCGCTCAAAAGTATGCTCGGCCACGATGAACACACCCGCTGGGAGTTCCCGGTTCAGAGTGTAATCGCTGATTGCCCTGCCGAGGCGCTTCGCCCGCCGGCCCAGGGATGCCCCAACGAGGTCGAGGGGCTGCCCGCCTTCGCCAAGCATTCCGCGGCAGGCTAAGGTTGCCCCAAGTCCGTTCGCCACCAGAGCCTGTTCCATCTGGATTTTGGTGCCATCGGTGAAACTGGTCGTTTGCGCGACGCTGATGCCGTTCTTGTTCGCCCAATACTCCATTTCATCTGGGTGGGGCGTGTGATTCAGGAATCCCTTGATGTTCCCATAAACGAGCGGGTGGAAACCCATGCTCCGTGCTTCCTCTCCCAGTGCTGCGAGAGAACCTGGCTGGTCGCCCTCGGCTTCGGACAGAATGCCCTGCTCGCAGTAATACGATCCAACCGTCACGTGAAACTCTGTGGACATCGTGACGACGGGGCGTCCGGCTGCGAAGGCGGCTTCCACGACCTTTGCTCCCCAAACAACGCTGCCGCTGCATTCCACCACCAGATCACTACATTCTGCCAACTCTTCCGGAGATTGGGTCAGCAAGTCGGAGTCAATCTCATCGACATCTTCTGGCTTCCGACGGGACAGAACCTTGGAGATTGTGTAGGAATCATGGTTTGCCAAAAGTCCCAGAAGTCCTCGTGCAATGAAGCCTGTTCCGCTCACGCCCACTCGAACGGGTCGGTCTTGGGGATGGAAAAAGGAAAGGGGCGTTCGGAGCATGGAAGGTTATAGCTTGGATGAAAAACAGAGAAAACTAAAAAATCGAAAATTCTTTGGTAACTTAGCGGTCAGAAGAGTGAAAGGCGCAAAGGTAGACGCAGGGGGACATATTCTGTTCAATGTGGCGGAGTTTCGGATTCATGGCCCTGGTAGTGTGTGACATCGTAGCCTTTCGAGCGGAAGAGGTTTACCAGCCCTTTTTCCCCTGCAAAATGCCCGGTCCCGACTAGGACCATTATGTTCTTTCCAGTGAGCAACTCCTGTTCCAGTCTCGTGATCCAGTTTCTATTTCGATTGTTCAGAAACAAATCCATCAGCTCTGGGAACTTTTCAGCCTCTCTAAATAGCATGCCGTGGAGAGTGTCCAGATCCCCATCCTTCCAGGCCCGGATCATTTTGTTAAACTCGCCGGAGAGGTTCTTTACCTCTTCCAAGGTTTGCGACAGCAATTCCTGCTGCTGATGATCGGTGAGCCCGGCGAACATCTGTAGCTGAAATTCGACGGTCTCTAGCCCTTCAGCCGGTTTTTTGTCCTGGGCGGCCAGCGCTTCAAAGTAGTTGTCCACGCCCTGATCCGGCTTCGCTCCCAGCGCTGCGTATTCGACCGCCGTGATCATCAGGGCGACGTACCAGGGACGGAATCGATTCAATGACGACGGGTCCAGATTGCGCGTCGCAGCCCAAGCCTTTACGGCTGCCCAGCTCTTTTCGTCGATGTGGCGGTCCAGGGCGGTGTCGTTAGAATAGGTCGCAAGGGAGCTCATGCGGCTGACTAAATCGGTCGAACTTCCGGAGCCGGGCGGCAGTTCAAGGAGCAGCATCTGAGAGTCGAGGTAGGCCGCCTCGTAGGCCGGTGCCAGCGGGTAGTCCTCCTCGCGCAGAATGTGGATCGTGCCGCACAGGTAAAGTTTGTTTTTACCGTTGGCGCTCTTTACCACCCAGACGCTCCCAGCGCCGTCTTCTGGGGCGAGCACCGCATCGGGGACCACCGCCTCTGCCTTTGGCGACGATGGCTCGCAACCGGTCAGAACCAGCAGGAGGGGGAGGCAGATTATCCAGGGCAAGAAAAGGCGCACGCGTCGCACATCCAATCACGCATTCGTTGCCTTCTGCAAGGGCTGAATGCGTTGGTTTTCACGGGGATAAAGGGTCTATCGTTTGTGGCTAATTTGATTCGCTGTGGTGGATTGCAAAAATCTATTTCGCGCAAAGTGCGTGTTTTCGTGCCATGGTGCGGCCGATGGAACAATCCCTCCTCACTCTCCTGGCGGATCCCGAATATACGCCAGCTAACCTGGGCGAACTGCTCGCCCGTCTTTCCCTCAAACCAACCCAAAAGGCCAGACTCGAAGACGCGCTACATGCGCTCGTCGATCAGGGGCTCATTGTCCGCACCAAGGGCAACCGCTTCATTCAAGCCCGCGAGGCCGACCTGATCCCTGGCGTCATCCAGATCACCCGCCAGGGTCGCGGCTTCGTTCAACCAGACCAGCCCGGCATTGGCGAAATCAGCATCCCGGAAGCTGCAACGGCCACCGCCATGCATGGCGACCGCGTTCTCGTCCGCCTCAATGTGAAGCCGCAGGGCCTCCTGAAAAAGGCACCGGATGCTGCCAGCGGCAAAGTCGTACGCATTTTGGCGCGGAAGCGCTCCCAGTTTGTGGGCACCCTCCAGACGGGCAAACAGTTCCTTTATGTCATCCCGGATGATCCCCGCTTCAGCCACAATATCATCGTGCCGCCGCCCCGTGATGTCGGACGCCGCGCCCGCCCAGGGGACAAAGTCGTCGTTGAATTGACCGATTGGGAAAACCGCCACACCAGCCCCGAGGGCGAAGTTATTGAGGTGCTCGGCGCTGCGGATGCAGAAGGTGTGGACATGCTGAGTGTACTGCGCCATTACGACCTGCCGCTACACTTTCCCAAAGCGGTCTTGGCTGAGGCGGAGGCCATCGGCAAGTCCCGCCCCGACAATCGGCCCAGCGATGCGGATATCAAAGGCCGCGAAGATTGCCGCAGTCACAACGTCATCACCATCGATCCAGATGACGCCAAGGACTTTGACGACGCCATTTGCATTCAGCCCTTCAAAGACGGCTGGAAGGTCTGGGTGCATATCGCCGATGTGTCCTACTACGTCCGTCCGGGTGGTCCTCTCGATGAGGAGGCCTACAAGCGGGGCAACTCCACCTACCTCGTGGATCGTGTCATTCCGATGTTGCCGGAGGCGCTCAGTAACGAGCTGTGCTCACTGAAGCCGAACATTGATCGTCTCACGAAGTGCGTAGAGTTCCACCTCTCCTCCGAGGGGGCCGTCATTTCCACCAAGTTTTACCCCGCTGTGATCTGCTCCAAGCGTCGCTTCAGCTACCAGCAGGCCTTGGCTGTCATTGAGGGAAAAGCCACAGACACCATTGAGGCGATGGTGCAAGACGCACATCAGGTGGCCCAGCGCATCCGTAAGCGCCGCTTCAAAGACGGGTCACTCGATCTCGACTTCCCGGAAAATAAGATCCGACTCGATGATCAGGGTCGCATCCTACGCATCGACCGCATGGAAAACGATGTGTCCCATCAGCTCATTGAGGAATACATGTTGCTGGCAAATGAAGCTGTCGCCGCGCATCTCATGCGTATAGACCGGCCCTCCATCTACCGCATTCACGAGGCTCCCAAGGACAAGAAGCTCCAGGAATACCGCGACGATGTCCTCAGCCATCACATCCCGTGCGGAAATCTGAGCCTGCGGCCGGAGGTGCAGAAGCTCCTCGCAAGGCTCAACAGCATGCCCATCGGTGCTGCGCTGAAGATTGGCTTTCTACGCTCTCTCATGCGTGCCCGTTATGCAGTCGAGCCTCTGGGGCACTACGGCCTAGCCAAGACTCGTTACACGCATTTCACCTCACCTATTCGTCGGTACTCCGATCTCGTCGTGCATCGCGTGCTTTTTGAAAAGCAGCAGCCTACCGTGGCAGCCATGCGGGAGATCGCGGATCACTTGACCGATACGGAACGCAACTCTGCTGATGCCGAGCGCGATAGCAAAGACGTCAAGCTTTATGCTTGGCTGACCGCCCAACTCGACTCCGGCAGCCCAGCGCCCTACGACGCCCTCGTTACCGATGTGCGGAATTTTGGGTTCTTCGTGGATGTGCCCGGATTGGGTATGAGCGGGGCCGTGCCGCTCTCCTCCATTCAGGACGATTTTTACACGCTCGACACAGTTCGCAACGAACTCGTCGGTCGTCACACTCGCCGAATCATCAAGCTGGGGGACCGGCTCAGAGTGCAGATCTACAAGCTGGATAAATTCAAGAAGCAGGTCGATTTTTGCATCGTCCCCACCCCTGGGAAACCTGCCCCACAAGCCAAGGGCAGGGGAGATAGCTGGGAACAAAAACGCAGCGGCGAAGGAGATCGCGTCCGCAACTGGGATCGCGAACGCCGCAACGAGCGCAAAGGCAGCAACAACCGAGATCGCGACCGTGACCGTGACCGCAGTCGAGGCCCCGCCAAACCTAGTGGCCCCAAACCCGGTCCCGGTAAACCTGGCGAAGCTAAACCAGTCGAGCGCACCCGCACCGACGCTCCCGTGAAGCCCAACGGCACCCGCAAGGAGCGGAACCAAAACAAGCCCAAGCGCACCATGCCCCCGGGCCCCAAGCCCGGCAGCAGCGGCACCCAACCCGCCAAACCCAAAAAACGCCACCGCGGGAAATAGCCTTGGTGGCGCGGCACCGTCGTCCAGTGCGTGAAGGGGGGCGTTGTCAATTGGAAGTCCCCAACTCAGTCTGTCATCTAATCTCTGACGAGGGGCGTGCTGTGCACCAGGAGCGGGAAGCGATTGCGCGCCGAATTCCTGTAGCGGGCCTCTGCGAGGCCGGACTCACTGGGCCACCGATGACAAAATCGACGGCTAATACAACAGTCACCCTGGCAGCCCTCCCTCAACTACCGAACCACTAACCGTTTCGAGGTAGATTTCGCCCTCGTTGAGTCCCCCCTTGGTTCAAACATTCGTGGCATCTGAGTTTTCAGTGGGCGTGGGATAGAACTCGATTTCTTCGGCTGGCGGGTGAGCGGTGAGTCGCTGGCTAAGCTGGGACTTTTGGTGAAGTGGCGTTGGTCAACCGCTGGCGGCGCTTGAGGACGAGTAGGCTGTGCATGCGGCTGCGTGGCTTGGCTCGGGGGCTCGGTTGGCGAGGCCTGTGCCGGGACACTTGGGGAAGCGGCGTTGGATTGGTAGATTCGGTGAGGGGAGGCTCCGGGAGATCGGCTCTGGAAGGCGGACTCTGAACGTTAGGATGATGAGGGCGGTAAGTACGAGGAAAACGCTGGTAGGTTCTGGGGCAGGGGCAGTTTGCAGGCGGTAGCTGGGCTGGTTCACGCTGCCGATCACGGCGGTGTCTGCGCTGTTCAGTACCCAGTTGATGGCGACTCCAATGTCATCTGTGATATCGGGGAGCAGCCAAACTTGGTCGGCGTTGCCGCCGGGGCTTGCGTCGGTCACGAGTGCCATCTCGCCTCCGGGACCGCGGACCCAGATGAAGACCTGCTCCCCCGCAGTAAAGGTGGGGGAGAGTGGATTGCCCTGGACGGTGCCGTCGGTATTGAAGGTGAAGGAATTGCCGAAGGCGCGGGTGGTGCCGCTCCAATTCCCAGTGCTGAGAGGCTTCCAGTTGGTGGCCCAGTCGCTGAAGTTATCGACAGTGGGGGCGGCGTTGGCAAAGGTGCCGAGCTCGAAAGTAAAGCTTCCATCGAGGAGAACACCGTTGCTATCGATCAGCGATATTGAATCGTAAAGAGTGCTGTTCCAGGCGACGGTGGTGTTCGCGTTGGCTGCGCCTGCTGCGGTAATGAGCAGGAGGAGGGTCTTGCAGAGCAGTCGTCTCATTTCAGGGTTACGGAGTGATCGGTGATGGCATCACCCAGGTGCTATTGCCATTGACGCTGTTGAAGATGGCGGCGGTGCCAGGTGCAAAGATTTTGTCGGCCGCGTGGTCGAATCCGCTCACTTCGCCACCCTGGAGCCAGATGCCATCGCCTCCGTTGCCAAAGAGGTAGCAACTTGCGAAGCCTGGTTCACCCCCGGCATCGCCGGTCCAGAAGTGCATCTTGTCAGAATCACCTGCATTTGTGCCAGCGGTAAATCCGCTGGCAGTCGTCATGAGGCGGTCCGCTGGGCTCTGGGCGACAGGGTAAGGGGTGCCGATGAAGTTGAGTCCAGGCTTCAAGGGGCAGGCGAATTTCCAGGTGCGCACCTGTCCGTCTGCGGCGGCGACGACGGCCACGTTGGGTTTGGCGAAGAGTCCATCGGCAGGACCGATGATTCGGCCGTTTTGGCTGGTCAAGCTGGTATCTCCGGTGCGAACCCAGATCAATCCACGGGTGGGGTGGTTGATGAGGAAAAGGGAGGTGTAGTTGGCTGTGGCGCTATTCCAGACGTTAATCTGATCTGCCGTCGCGGGGCTGTTGGACGCGTGGTATTCGGTGACGGGGAAGAGATCCTGCATGCGCCAATGGGGACGCAGTGCGATGATGCCTCCGACGAGGTTCGCAGGAATGCTTGCCTTCGTGTTGAGATCGCTGCCTAGCTCCAGTGCGATGGAGGTGGCTGTGGTGGCAGCTTCATCCACTTCAAACCGGTGTCCTTCATTTACTCCGCTGAGGACCTCGACATAATAGTGCTCCCCACTGACGAGGATGCTGGCGATGTTTTTGAGACCGGTTGCGGTGGTGAGGTCAAGAGTGCTTCCGACGACGCCATCCACTGCGCCGGTAAAGACCGCTGGCCGCACAAATGGCAATCCGTAAGTCTGCTGCTGGAGTGCAAGTGGGCGGTGCTGCCAGCCGAGAATGCTGGAAGATGTGGTGATCTCTGGATTGCCGTCGTGGTTTGCATCCAGGGAGACGTAGAGGCGGGTGAAGCCGAGTTGCGACCCTGCGAGAGTGGGGTCGGTGGTCACGTCGGGGAAGGTTAGTGTCTCGGTGCCATCTCCATTGTTTACGATGGTCGGCGTGATTGTGGTGGCTTCCCACCCTCCGGAGGCGCCACTTAGGTCTGGGCAGACCTTGACGGTGAAGATGAGATCTGTCTGGCTGCCGTGACGGCGGCGCAGGAGGATGTAGGTGCGGTCGGCGTGGCGGTCGTCCTCCACTGCGAAGTTGGTGTCGGTATTGTCATCGCTGCCCAGCGCATATTCCAGGAGGTCGTCAAAGGCGTCATTGTCGTGATTCCCATTGCCTTCGCCTTCAATGCCGCGGCGCTGTTTCCATTCGGCGAAAGTTGACGGAAGATCTGTCTGATCGACAAAAGCGAAGTCGTGGGTCAGGTCGATATTGGCGTCGCGTTCATCATCGCTATCGCCAAAAAGGCCGGACTCATCGAAGCCGCTGGGCATGTTTTCGGCGCTAACGGCAATGATCCCGGTCTGCACGCCATCCTCGGCTGGACTTTCGGAATCCAAGCCGTCTTCACCTGCATCGTCATCGCCATCTGCATTGATGCCGGGAGCGGAGCGCATGTTCCAGAGGGGGGCACCTGTGGCGAACATTTCTTTTGGGACAAACAGACGGTAGAGACCGGGGGTGAGGTTATCGATGAGCCACTGGCCACCTTCTGCAGTCGTGGCGGACGCAAGCGGCCGGTCTTCCCCTGGGGAGTCTGAGTCGCGGAAAATCTGGACGGTGACACCGTCGACGCCTTCTCCTTCATCGGAGTGACCATTTCCGTTTTTGTCAAAGTAGATCAGGTTTCCGACCGCGAGTGGCGCTGGTGGCGGAGCACCCGCGATGAAGGTGCGGATGGATGTTTCGGCACTGCCGGTGGACGTGTCCACGAAGGCTTTGTAGGAGTAGGATTCCCCCGGGATGAGACCGTAGAGAGTGGCGGACATCGTGCCGTTATTGATCGATCCACGAGTTTCTGAGGGGTCTAAGTTCCAATCGAGATTTGGGTTCTCTGAGGTCAGAGCAAAGGTGAAACTTGACCAATAGGTTTGCGCGCCGTCTGGAATGCCAACGTCCACAGAGACTTTGGTTTCGGTCTCGGTCAGATTCGTTGCATTCAGATTGGTGAGTGTTGGTGGCGGCAGTGGCTCATCGTAGTTGAGCGTGAAGGTGTAACCGGACTGGGACCACGCGGCGTTCGATGAGATGTCGGCTCCGTCATCGGCGACGTAAAACATGAAAGTATCGCTGTCGCCCGGCGAGCGCTCGCCGTTGGCGTGGAAGACGAGTTCTGGCGCACTCGGGACGGAGGTGAATAAGTTGCCGGAGGGGTCTTCAGATAGAAATGGATCCTCGCCGAAGAGAATTTCTCCTCCCGACGACCCCTCTGTGCCAGCGAAGAGCATCGATCCATTTCCGGCGATCGCGACGGTTGTCCAAGAATCGTAGCCGTCTGTCTCGGACCAAGTGCTGCCGCCATCTTGAGAGAAGTACAGCCTGCCGAAACTCTTCGCCGCAAGGATCAATGAGCCATCTGCTGAACAGGCGACACTTTGCCAATTCCAGCTGATATCGTTTTGCTGCCACGACAAGCCTCCGTCACTGCTGACGTAGATGAAGTCATCGTCGGTGGCGACGATTTTGGAGCCATCGGCGGAGATGGCAACGCTGGTCCACGTACTGAGATCCGCAGCGCTTGTCCAGTTCCCGCCACCGTCTTCCGACACTTGCAGGAAGCCAAATGCAGGAGCTGCGACGATCTTCAGTCCATTCGCAGAGCAGGCGACGCTGACCCAACGGTCATCGTTGTCTCGGGTGGTCCAGGTGGCACCGGAGTCGATGGAAGTGTGAATCTTTCCAACCCACTGCCAATCGCCTTCAACGAAGACTTCTTCTTCGGCAGAGACGGCGACTAGGTGGGTGCCGTCGGCCGACGAAGCCACAGAAGCCCAATCCCCTGTCAGGGTTGACGTGTTCCATGTGGTGCCGCCATCGACAGACAAAAAGACCTCTCCGACTGCGTCGTCGGAATTGCGGGTCGCGGCGATCAGTTTCATGCCATCAGCAGATGATGCAACGCTCTTCCATGGGGCATTCCCGCCGCGTTGCGTCCACGTTTGACCTGAATCCGTCGATGTGTAGAGCGCACCAACACCGAACTCGTCGCTGGCGGCGACGACTTTGCTGCCGTCGAAGGATGGCGCGATGGATTGCCAGTAACCGCTTACGTTCCGAGGTGTCCAGTTTTTGCCCGTCTGCGGCTTCATGCTGACCTCAAAGGTTCCATTCCAGACTTCTTGGCCATCAATGGTGAAGAATCCGGAGGAAGGTGTTTGCTCGATGTAGACAGAGGCAAAATTGTTGGGCGGGTTGTCGTTGGGATCCGAGAATCCGAAATCGGATGGGCGGAAGGTGTAGGTGCCGTTGGACGGCAACGAAACGCTATGATCCGCGCCAAATGGGGGTTCGCTGGTCGGCGTCACATGGATCGTGACTGTGTGTTCGGTCGGATCAAGGTTGAACCCTTCGTGGCCGTTGTCCTTGACGCGAAACCCGAAACTGTCGAACGAAGAGCCATTGCCGTCTGGGTTGGGCTCATAGCTGAGGGTTGAATTGCTGGCGTTCAAAATCGCCCCCACACTGGAGATCTGCGAGTGATTGAGGTAAAGATTGCCGTGTGTGGGCAGTGTAGTGACGATCACCGCGGCGAGTTCTCCCGGTGGATCATCCTGCGGGTCATCGGCAAACGGGAAGTTGATCGCCCGCAGATTGTAGGACGTGTCCTCCTCCATGGTGAAGGCAAAGTCTTCGGAGGTGGGTGGGTGTTGGGGATTGATGGCAACGCCTGTGAGCGCGATATCGCGGGCGAAGAACGGGGGGGCATCCGTCGCAATGTGAAGAGCGGCACCGTAGTTTCCTGGGGTGCTGGCGGCAAAGGCAACCTCCATTGTGGTGCTTGCACCCGCTTGGATCGAAGCTGCGGGCAGTTGGGTGATGCTGAAGGCGCTGCTCGTCGGTCCAGTGATGGTGGTGCTGGTGATCGCCAGTGGTCCAGTGCCGACATTTCGCAAGGTGACAGTGCGAGGAACTGGATCAGCGTTCGTGAAGTGCTCGCCAAAGCCGAGTCCGTTTTGGATGGCAATGATGTGGTATGAGCCACAAGACGCGGAGGTGACGAAGCCAAGGTTGGTGGGTTTGGCCAAGGCGGTATCGGCATTGTATCCCCAGTTGACCATCGTGCCATCGCTCTTGATGGCCACGCTGTGGCTTTGACCGCCAGCGATCGCGACCACATTGCTCAGGCCTGCCGGAACATTAATGACGCTTGAGTCGCCATTCGAACCCCATGCGACCACGGTGCCATCGCTTTTCAGCGCAAGGCAGTGCCGATGACCGCCAGCGATCGCGACCACATCAGTGAGATCCTCCGGCACCAAATTGCAGTCGCCATATTCGTCTCCCCACACAATGACATGCCCATCCTCCGTGAGGGCCATGACGTTGTAGGATGCCATGGAGATGGCCTTGATCGGGGGAAGTCCAGCGGGTGGTGCATAGGACGATGCATCGGTTCCCCAGACGACCACAGAGCCGTCCTCTTTCAGTGCTGCCATCAACTCGCCCCATCGGCTTACGGCGATGGATTTCACGTTCGTGAGGTTCTCTCCGTTGGTCAGCTCTGGCTCATCGTATCCCCATGACACCACGGTGCCATCACTTTTGAGGGCTAGTGAGTGAGCGTAGCCTGTTGCAATGGCGGTGACGTCTGTGAGACCGCTAGGAATGTTCGTTTCACCCTCTTCACCGACTCCGATCGCGGTGACTTCACCGTCGCGCAGGACAAGGCTGTAGCCAAAGCCTGCGGCCACGGCGGAGACTCCACTGAGGTTGTCGGGGATCGTCAACTCCCCATAATAATCTTCGCCCCAGGCCACGAGGCGTCCGTCAATACTGACGTCCGCAGGAGATTCGACCTGTAGCTTGCCTTCGCCTGCGACGAATGTCCCGGTCAGGATGATGTCGAGCGGGTTCTCATCGGAATCGTTCGAACCGATGCGGAGTGTGGTCGAACTCAATCCAGATTGGGATGCCGTCAACGTCACGCTAAATGATGCGGATTGTCCGGCAGCGATGGGGCCGGTGAGGGCAGATGCGAGGGCGAAGTCTGAGCTTTGATTGCCCACGAAAGTGGGAGTGCCGACTACCAGGGGAGCATCGCCGAGATTGTGAACTGTGATCGTCTTGGGTGCGCTGGGAACGCCAAATCCCACGGTGCCAAAGTCGGTGCCTCCCACGACTTCCACATCGATCTCGGGCCCGACGGTGCGGAACGTTCCGGTCGTTGAGTAACCCGTTCCCACACTGTTTGTCGCAAAGGCACGGTAAGAGTACTCTATTCCCGGCGCCAGATTGAAGGCGTTCACGGTGATGTCGGTGACGGGATAGGAGAGGTACTTCAATACGCCGGTGCCTCCCAGAGTTGGGTTTGGATTGGCTGCGGTGGTCGAGACGATGAAGCCGATTTCCGTGATGGTAGAGTTTCCATCGGATTCAAGATGTGCCCCGAGCGTGGCGCTGGTTTCGGTAGGGTTGGTCGCGGCTGGGTTCGTCAAGGCTGGCACCGATTGTCCTGTGCCGCCCAGAGTTAGGGTGTAGCTGCTCTGGTCGGGATCGTCGCTGGTAATCGTGAGCGTCGCAGACAGATAGCCCGTCGTCAGCGGCGTGAAGGTGACGGCGACAGAACCCTGACCTGCAGGGGCGATCGTTGACGCGCCCCCTCCCGATGTGATCGAATAGCTGTCCGCGTTGGTCCCCGTAATGGAGATGCTGCTGATGTGGAGGTCGGTTCCGCCCACATTGTCGATCACAAAGGTCGTAGGGGCAGTAGTGGTATCGCGCTCGACCTGTCCAAAGTATCGGCCGGTCGGTGGATTGACACGGATATCCGGAGGCGTCAGCGCGGGCGTGGTGAAGAAGAGCGGGGACGAATTGGCCGAATAAGCGGTGGTATAGGAGGTGGATGCGAAGGGGCGGTAGTAGTAGGTGGTGCCGGGGGTCAGGCCGGAAAGGGCTGCGGAATAAGGGCCTGTGGTCCCTGATACGACGACTTTAACCGCACCAGGGCCATTGAGAGTGGTCATGGAGTTGGAATAGGATGTCGAATACACGAAGCCACGCTCCACGATCTCCGAGCCACCATCGGCCGTGACGTCTGCGTTGGCGGTGGCAGAAGTGGCGGTCAACTGGGTGATTGAGGGAGACGTGATGGCAGGCGGCGTAGCGATCGCGTATCCGATGACTGCGACATCAAGGTTCGGCTCATCCGGATCGTTGCTCAGCACCTGCAGCGTGGTGGTACGGCGTCCGCCATAGGTGGGGGCAAAGGTCACGGTGAAGGTCTGGCCACTGCCATCTGCGATGCTGGTCGCAGATGGCTGGGTCAGGGAAAAGTCATCGACATTGCCACCGACAAGACTGACGCTCGTCACGTCCAGAGGAACTCGACCGACATTTTGAATCGAAAAGGTGAGGGTGGTGCTGTCCCCGGGGAGCGGTTGCGAGTGGAAAAGAATGGCTCGCCGCGTCGCCAAAGTGTGGGTCGCCCCAGTGGCAATGCGGGTGACGCCATTGAGACCCGCTGGTAGGTCAAGATTTCCGTAGGAACCAGTACCCCAGGCGACCACCGATCCATCCCGTTTGATGGCAAAACTGTTGCTGCTGCCCGCGGCGACCGAGACCACATCGCTGAGTCCCTCAGGGACCGTCGCCGCCGATGTGGTGCCCCAAGCGATCACCGTGCCATTTGGCATGAGAGCCAGAACGTGACCGTCGCCCGCCGCAATGGCTTGGACGCCGGTCAATCCTTCGGGCATACCTGGAGGAACGTAGCCCCAGCCGATTACGCTGCCATCGTTCCGCAAGGCAACAGCCACGTAGCGGCTGGCCGCGATCGCCGTCACGCCCGACAGACCATCCGGAACCGTGGTCTGGCCGAAGCCGTTTCCTCCCCAAGCCACCACCGTGCCATCCGTTTTCAGTGCCAGCGAAAAATCATAACCCGCTGCAATGGCGATCACACCCTCGAGTCCGGCTGGCACCTCCGTCTGGTGGTTGGTGTTGGTCCCCCAGGCATACACGTGTCCGTCGGCGGTGAGTGCGACCGAATGAAGCCAACCTTCCGAAACCGCCACGACATTGGCAAGTCCAGGGGGGAGGGTGCTCTGTCCATAGGAGGTGGAGCCCCAGGTTGCAATGGTACCGTCAGGCCTGACCGCTGCGGAGTGGTAGTCGCCGGTCGCCAGTGAGCTCGCATCAAACAGATCAAAGGGAACGTTGGTTTGCCCACTGCCGTTGTAACCCCAGGCAACGACCTCGGTACTCAAGGGGGAGGCATCGCCCTTGGCAATCTCGATGTCCGGTTCCATTGCTTTCAATGTGGTGAAAGTGACAGGAGCGCTGTAAGCCGTGCCCGATGCATTGGTGGCGAATGCTTTGAAGGTGTAGCTGGTGTTCGGTGAAAGTGATTCTGCCAGAATCTGAAAACTGTCGAATTCAGGCGGAAAAGTGCGTTGGGAAACGCCGGTGCCACCAATTTGGGGGTTGTTATTGATGAACGTCTGAGCATAGACGACGCCTTGCTCCGTCACAGCAGAACCGCCATTGCCAACCACATAAACGTTCAGTCCGGCGTGGCTCTCCGTGATCTGGGAGACGGTGGCGGTGCCAAGGGTTGGCTGTCCGACTGGTGAATAGACCAAATCGTCGATGGCGACATAATTGCTGTTGGAACCTTGCGGCCCACCGTCGGTGACGAAGTACCGGAGGGCAAAGCGTCCGGCGGTGGGTCCGGAAAGCCCAGCCACCGTGACCGTATATTTGGTCCATGCCGTCGGGTAGCCGGTCGGTGAAAGCGTAGGATTGACCGAAAGGAGCAGCCAGCCAAAGTCGCCGACGCTAGTGTCGGTGGAACCGACATTCAGGCTGGCACCATTCTGGGAGAGGCGGAGTTCGAGTCGATCCGCGTAAGCGTCTTGTGCATTTTTCGTCCGCGTGTAGAAGCTTATAACGTCCCCATTGTTGAAGGTCCTCTGCGGGCTAATAAGCCAGTTGCTAATTGTTGCAACGGACGCACCGCTGTTGTAGTCCGCTGCCACGTAGCTGTTGTTCGCACCAGAACGGGCGATGAATGATCCTCCACCCGAATTGGGATCTCCCTGGGCCCAAGTGTTCGTGCCAAGCGGAGAACTCTGGTTCTTTACGATCCAATCCGTAGGTACACCGGAATTGAAGCCTTCCACGATGGGTGGAGTGGTTGCCCCAAAGACCGGTAGCGCGAGAGAAAAGAGCGTCAGCATCACGCTTCGGAAGGCGTGCTTCGGCGCCAAAAAACCGCCTACAGGCGGAAGAGAGGAGAGGGGTATCATGGTATCGGAAGAGGGGAGGAGGATGAGAGCGACCTGCCAAAATCTTCAGTCGGGAGACCAAAAACTGCGCATTCTGGGTAGAGTTACATGGAAATTACAAATGAACAATAATAATTATAATTTCCATAATCAAATTTCAACAGGGCTACCTTGAAATTTGAAACTCGTTAACCTTTTGCCTCCGGCCCTATCGACTGGCCGTGAATGAAAGAAGAAGCGCTGATTCTCGGTCAGGCTGGCTCGCCGACTCGGGACGTCTCCATTTTCTGCTCCCGCCGTCGAGGCTTAGCGGAGAATTTCGTCGACATGGATCTCGACCGCCTCTTGTCGGGAAGCGCGCGGGGCACGGGCATAATCAGTGGTAACCACCGCCGAAGAAGTGGTACACTGACTGCCAAACAGACGTTTGGCACCATAAACGAGCGCGACCATGCCCGAAACGACCAGTCCACCCATCAGCACAATAAAACCGACAAAAATCGCCAAGGCCACCAGCCCGACGGCCAGCGCTGCGAATACCGCTAGCATCAGGTAGCCTGTCCAACTGCGGGGTCGAAACTG
This sequence comes from Verrucomicrobiaceae bacterium, assembly GCA_024232965.1. Taxonomy (GTDB): domain Bacteria; phylum Verrucomicrobiota; class Verrucomicrobiia; order Verrucomicrobiales; family Verrucomicrobiaceae; genus JACKQF01. The sequence continues at coordinate 350,387 of JACKQF010000001.1, forward strand.
AAGCACTCTCGCTTGCATGGGGTTAACAGTGCAGGGGTTCTGCCAGAGCGAAAGGCGAAAAATGACCCCATTTTGGAATGGCTCAGTCTTTCCAGGTCATCAAACCTACAGTCAGCAGCCCACCAATGCTCCACTGGAGCGTTGCCCCGGGCAGCAAATACGAGGCGGCGAGCATGCCCGCGCCCAGGATCATTTTTTTGGGCTGCACCGTTGTCTTACCATACAAGAGCGCACCCATGCCGATTGCTCCGAAAATCAGAGATCCATAAAATTCAGCTTCGGAGGGCAAGTTCATGTGGCTGAAACGCGGCGCACTGCGCTGCATTGCACCGGGTTTAATTTATGGTGCCGGCTCAGCGAATTTCCAGGAGGACTCCGTCGGCGCAGGCAAGCCTAGCACTGCGGCGCGGGCTAGTTCGATGGGAATCGGGCCCAGAGTCAGGATTTTGTCGTGAAACTGCAACTCCGTCATCTTCCCAGTGGTCACTGCTTCTTTATGCAGCGCCATCAATTGCAGTCCGCCGAGCATGTAGCCGCACTGGTAAAGCGGGGAGTAGTCGCCCTTGATGAAGCGCTGCACTTCGCTCGTAGCGCCGAATTTTTCGTGGCCCACGCGATCGGTGAGAAACTTCACCATCTCGTCCGGCTTCATTTGGCCGAGGTGAAACTTCAGCGTGACGATGATCCTCGCGCAGCGGTGCATGCGCCAAAACAGCGCGCCGATTTTTTCCGCGGGGGTCTTGTGGTAACCCAGATCCCACAGGCGCATCTCCCAGTAGAGCGACCAGCCTTCGACATAAAAAGGCGTGCTGAATAGCCCACGATAGTCGCGATGGCGGTCCGCCATGAAGCGTTGCAGATGATGCCCAGGGATCAATTCGTGCGGCACCACGTTGTGCATGAAGGGGCGACTATTGCCGCGCATCGCCATCGTTTTATCCTCCTGCTTCATGTCGGTTGTTGCAAACGCGATGATGATGTCGTGGCCACTGTAGGCCGCGTAGGGCATCTGTTTTTGTTCAGCGGCAGAAAGCATGCGCGTTCCCCACCATGCCTCGCACTCAGGCGGCACGGTGACGAGCTTGCGGTCTTTGACAAAGGTGATTGCCTTTTCGGCTTCCTCGCGCACCAGCGCCTCCTGACCGCCGGGCTCGACGTGCATTTCCTTGACCTTCTTTAGCGCTGCCTTCCAGTCATCGCCCAGCTTCATTTCTTGGGCAGCGGCCTTCATTTGCGTCTCACACCAGGCGAACTCACGCTCGGCGATGCCGATCAAGTCTTCGGGTGAGTAGGGGATGAATTCGTAACCCAATTGGCGCTTCAATTCTTCGGCCCCAATCGATTTGCCGATCAGTGGCCGGTCGCCATCGCCCTTGATCCCTGCGATTTCTTCGTTGAGGAACTTCTGGTAACTCTCCAGCACTTTTTGCGTCTCTTCAAAAGGCTGGCGCACCCACCAGGAGAAGTCCGGAACAAAGCTAGCCTGATTCTCGAACCAGCGCTTAAGCAGGTCGCCCTGCATCTTGCCGATCTCTGCACAACGCATCGCCTGGTAGGCACTCGGGGCAGGGGAAAGACCTGGTTTTTTGGGCTCCTTGGATTTGGCGATTGCGGCCTTGATGCCGTCCTGGAGTTTGTAGACCTGAGCAGGCAAGGTCGCTAGTTTCGAGGCTGCGATCTCGGGCTTCAGGGGCGTGCCGTTTAGTCGGGTGACCGTTAGTTCCTCGATGGCGGTTCGAAACGGCAGCCACTGGGCCAACTCTGCTCGCTCCTCGTTTTGCCGCGCCAGATCATTCAATCCAGAGTCGAGCGTCGTTTTCAGGAGGACCGCGTCGATGGCGTCGTTCACGTCCAGTTTGTCCGGTTTTTGCGCGGCAAGGGTGATTAGCCATGACTCAAGCAGACGCTTCTGGGCGTCCATTTGCTCTACCGAGGACTCTGCCGCCGACCAATGCCGCGAGAAAAGATCCCAATCCGCAGAAAAGTGCCGCACCGTCCCGGGCATGGACTCGGGTTCCGCACCGGGGGCAGATGACCACGCCAGAACAGTGAGTAAGGGAAGGGTGCCGAGACGAAAGTGGGTAAAAGGCGAGGCCATGTTTGCGATATCCCCAAAGCTAATCGAAAAGCCGCAAAGCGGAAGCGCGGAATTTTTCCGAAGTCATCCGTGACGCGTTTTCATTCGTTGCTATGCTAGAATGTTAACGTGGCCATGACTGACGACACAGCCCCCCAGACCCCCGAAGCCCCAGACGCGCTCCTGTCCCAGGAGGACGTTAATCTCGACGGTCTGCCCGTCGAGCAGCTGACTGCCGAACAGCAAATGGCCAGATTTGAGGAGCAACTCAAAGAAGAGGATTGGGGCCACCAGCCCTGCTAGCGTCCCCCGAAAATCTTTCACGTGCTCCTCCTGCTCCCCCGTCCTCGCCTCCGACGGCTGGAAGCCATCTCGGATGGCGGACCCGGTCAATTTGCCCAGGATTTTGGCCATTCCTGCCACCAATACTCATTTTGATCCGAGGTTCGATGACTTGGAGTAAAGATCTCGGCAAGCGAACTCCGGGAGGCCCCTAGGTCAGGGAGAATTTGAGGTGAAATATCGTGTCAAGATCCCTTTGGCATTATAAATGCTGCTTGACTCTCAGGGCTGCCCGGTGATTGATTCGCCCTTTATTCTGGGAAACCCCCTATGATGGAGTGGGACAAGATCATTTGGCTTTCATGTTATGTGCTGGTGTTCGCCGGGCTTTCAGCCTTTGGCGCGCATCGCATCAAGGTATTGTGGCATTATTGGCGACACCGCCTTGATGTGCCCAAACCACTTTTTGAGTTCAAAGAACTGCCCCGGGTGACCATTCAGTTGCCCATTTTTAACGAGTTCCATGTCGTGGAGCGTCTGGTGAAGTCCGTTTGCGCCCTGGACTACCCGAAGGACCGCCTACAGATCCAGGTGCTCGATGATTCCACCGACGACACTGTCTCCGAAGCGAGCCGTGTCGTTGACCAAATGCAGGCGCAGGGTTTCGATATCGAATATCGTCATCGCACCAATCGCGAAGGCTTCAAGGCCGGGGCGCTGGATGCGGCCATGCCTGCCGCCACTGGGGAGTTTGTCTGTATTTTCGATGCCGACTTCGTTCCTGGAACAGATTATTTGCGCCAGTTGATTCACTTTTTCAGTGACGAAAAGGTCGGGATGGTTCAGGCGCGCTGGGGACACATTAACAAGAATTTCTCCCTGCTCACGAAGCTCCAGGCGCTATTCCTCGATGGGCATCTCGTGCTTGAGCAGACGGCCCGCAGCCGCCGGGGCGAATTCCTCAATTTCAACGGAACGGCCGGGATCTGGCGTCGTGAAGCGATCGAAAGCTCCGGCGGTTGGCAGCATGACACGCTGACGGAAGATCTGGACCTCAGCTACCGGGCTCAGCTCAATGGTTGGCGTTTCATCTACCTGAAAGATGTGGTGGTGCCGGCGGAATTGCCGCCAGATATGGACGGCTTTAAATCCCAGCAGCACCGCTGGACCAAAGGCTCTATTCAGGTTTGCAAGAAGGTTTTGGGCAATGTCTGGCGCAGCGATGTGCCGCTGGCGCTGAAGGTAGAGGCCACCGCCCACCTGACCTCAAACTTCGCCTACTTACTGACGCTCTGCACTCTGGTGCTGATGTATCCGGCCAATTTCATCATCGAGTCGTCCTGGCAAAAGGCCGTCTTCGTTGATATCCCAGTCTTTCTTTTTGCCTCCCTTTCGGTCATCAGTTTTTACCTCGTCGCCCAGGGGGCGCAGAGCAGATGGGGCTGGTTGAAGGCGATCCCTTATCTACCCTTGCTGCTGGCGCTCGGGATTGGGATGTCGATCAACAACGGCAAAGCTGTGATTGAGGCTCTGCTGAACAAGCAATCAGACTTCGTGCGCACGCCCAAGTATGGCGTGGAAAATCGCGGGGATGCCCGCAAGCAGCGCGCCATCTACAAGGCAGGCAAATCACTCTGCCTCTGGATCGAGACTGGCATCACGATTTACTTTGGCTTTCTCATCGGTCTGGCAATTTCTCGCGGCCAGTGGGGATCGCTGCCGTTCTTGATGCTGTTCTTCTCCGGCTTCGCCTACGTGTCCGCCGGTTCCCTGCTGAAGCGCTTCACAATGGGCGCAGGCGCACCGCCAGAACCGCCTGTGACACCTGACGGCGTCGTGACCGTCTGATCGCGGTAGTGGCACCACCTGACAGAATTCTGTCTTGCCTCGGCGGTCAAACCCGGCTCTTTAGCGGGCTCCCTTTCTGTTTTTCTACCCCAAACACATACGTACATGTCAAACGACCCTACCAACCAAACCGCGCTCATGGAGAAGATCGTCTCCCTCTGCAAGCGTCGTGGCTTCATTTATCAAAGCAGCGAGATCTACGGGGGTTGCGGTGGCGTTTGGGACTACGGCCCACTGGGTGCGGAGTTGAAGCGTAATCTTCGTGACGCTTGGTGGACGACCATGACTCGCCAGCGCGAGGATGTGCTCGGGCTCGATGCTTGCATCTTGATGAACCCATCGATTTGGAAGGCCAGCGGGCACGTCGATACCTTCGCCGATCTGATGCGCGAGTGTACGCTCACGAACAAGCGCGTCCGCGCAGACCACGTCGATCCCCAGGATGGTGTCGTCCACTCCTATAGCGGCGCAGGCGAAAAAGCGCAGTGGGACCTTATTTTTCGAGCGATAAATGGAGAGGAATCTGCAAACGATGTTCTCAAAGAACAGGCAGAATTGTCCGCTCGATATGACGAGTTGATTGCTTCCGGGGATACCTGGGCAGAGCAGAAAAAAGTCACGCTCGAAAATAAGGGCTACACGCCTCAGAAAATCTCTATTCTTGTTCCTCCCGGAAAACCCAAGGAATCGGCAGACAAAATTGCATTGGAGTTCTACCGGGCGCAGGGCCTCAAGGATCCAGTGCTAAACTATGCTGGCGCCAAAAAAGTCGAAGGCAGCGTGGATTTCCATCCAGAGACGGGTGGCGCGCTCGGCCCTGCGCGTCCCTTCAACCTGATGCTCAAGACTTACCTCGGCCCTACCGCGACCGAGGACGATATCACCTATCTGCGCCCGGAAACCGCGCAGGCCATCTTTGCGCAGTTCAAGAACGTCTTCGATTCGAGTCGCGTGAAGGTGCCCTTTGGTATCTGCCAAATCGGTAAGGCTTTCCGCAACGAGGTGACCCCGAAAAACTTCACCTTCCGCAGCCGCGAGTTTGAGCAGATGGAGCTGGAATTCTTCATCAAGCCTGACGAAGCCGTCGAGATCATCTGTGGCGAGGTCGCTGCCTGGAGTGAAGGCGCAAATCTGGAAGAACCGCAGCCAAACTGGGGCTGGCAGATGTGGCACCGCTACTGGGTGCAGGAGCGCACCCGCTTTTACCAGAACATCGGTCTCGGCGATGTACTGGAGTACTACTGGCAGACGAACGAAGATCTGGCCCACTACGCCCGCGCTTGTGTGGACATCCTTTGCGAGTTCCCCTTTGGCACCGAAGAGTTGGAAGGCATCGCTGCACGCGGTGAATTCGATCTCTCCCAGCATCAAAAGCACAGCGGTAAGAACCTAGAAGTTTTTGACGAAGATCTCAAGAACGCCTCTGCCAAACTCACTCCAGAGCAGAAGGAAGCCTACATTCAAAAGCGGCTCGCTGCCGAAGCCGCCAAGACCAAGGGCGAGCCAATGCCTGAGGCAGACGTGCGTGCCTGGTTCGAGCGTCTTTTCAAAGGAAACTACGTCCCCCACGTCATCGAACCCTCTGCCGGTCTTGATCGTATGGCGCTGGCAATCATCGCCAAAGCCTTCTGCGAGGAACAAAAGGCCGATGTGAATGGCAAGGTGGAGTCCCGCACTTACCTGCGCTTCCACCCACGTGTGGCCCCGATCAAGGTCGGTGTTTTCCCATTGCTAAAGAACAAGCCTGAGCTCGTCGCCAAGGCTCGCGAGGTCTATCAGATGCTGAAGAAGCACATGAACTGCTTCTATGATGAGACGGCCGCCATCGGTCGTCGCTACGCCCGGCAGGACGAGGTCGGGACGCCCTTCGGTGTCACCATCGACTTTGAGACCCTGGGCGAAAAAGGCCCCGAACTCGAAGACACCGTCACCCTTCGCCATCGCGATGGCGGGGAGCAAGAGCGGGTCAAGATCGCCGACCTCTTGCCGAAGCTTCTCGCTGCGATTGGCTGAGGGGCCTTGGCACGATTAATGAAGTAAGGCTTCGCACTGAAAATAGCGCGGCGAGACTTACGCCCCTCCGATGCGCCGCGTCATCGTGTCCGCGTGCGGCCCCACCGGGCGCTGGTGTTGGCGCGGGCTCTGGAGGAGCACGGGCTTCCAGTCTGGTTACGGCTGGGGGCCTTCTAGTGTTTGCAGTAGAGATTCTGCTTCTTGGGAAAGCCACGGTGTGACGAGCTAAAGCGCAGGGCCACGGAGGCGGGGGCCTGCGTTGCTTTGACCGTAGCTTTGGGCATTATCCCGTCCTGTGAGGTTGGGGAATGGGGGCCGCTCTTGGCGAAGACGTCTGTACGGAACTGGCCCGAACCTTTTGGGTCCGGGCCAGATCGTGATAATTTTGCAATACGTTTGAAGCCAGTAGCCCGTGGCTACTTGGTGGCGCGCTTTGGCTTGGTGGGTTGCGCAGGCTTTACAACTGGCGTTGGCGCAGGAACTGCCTTGGGGAAGTTGTCTGTGCGGAAGGACGTGACTGGGAGACCGTCTTTGCTGTAGAGATTGCAGACGGGATTGTCTGCCCAGGCATAACGCACGGCGATGGGTTTGGCGATCTTGGGGCTGCTGACGGCGACGGTGTCGTTGCCGACGATCTGGGCGTCTGCCCATTCCCACTTTTTGTCTTCGCCGCAAATGGCAAAGCCCTTCACCGTAGGTGCATCGACGGTGCGGATGGCAGAGCCAAAAGTGTCGAGGGTGACAATGGCTTTGTTGCCTTCGATCTTCATCGATTTGAATTCGGGGCTGCGGTAGGGAAGCTTCATGCCGTAATCTTTGACGAGTGCCCAGCGGACGAGACGCTCGGCAACATCACGTTTGTTCTTGGGGTGGATGTCTGCGTCTTCGCCAAGATCGGTGATGACGCACTGACCGCCATTGGGCACCTTTGACATGGTCAAGGTCTGTGCGGCGCGGAGTTCTGCCCAGTCGCTATCGCCAGGGAGTGGTTGTTCGGGTTTGAAGTCTGCCAGTTGCACCCAGTAGAAGGGGAAGTCGCCCTGCTTCCACTCGGTGCGCCAATGTTGGATCATGAGGGGAAAGAGCTCCGCGTATTCAGCGGCGCGGGAGGCGTTGCTTTCGCCCTGATACCAAATGGCACCTTTGATGCCGTAGCCGATGATTGGGTGCAGCACACCTGCATAAAGATTGCCAGGGCGATGTTGACCCGTCATTGGGTTTTGCGGTCCGCGAGGTGCCTGCGGGACGGGTTTGCCTGCTTTGATGGCTTCCTGACGGGCTTTGGCCCAAGCCGCGAGTTTTTCTTTGTGGGCGGCGACTTGCTTATCAAAACCCTCTTGGGTGAAGTTGGCTTCATTTTGCTTCCAGGTCTTCATGAGGTCTGCGAAGCGCTTGTCGCTTTCGAGAACGTCGCGGCGAACCCAGGCCTCTGCGGAGGAGCCGCCCCAGGCGTTGTCGATGAGGCCGACTGGGACATTGAGTATCTCATGCAGCAGGCGTCCATAGCAAAAACCGACGGCAGAAAACTGTCCAGCGTTGGCAGGGGAGCAGGGTTCCCACTGGCCTTTGAAGTCGTCTTGGATCTCTTGGGTGCCGACTTGTGGCACGGAGATGAGTCGGATGTTGGGATACTTGGCGGTGGCGATCTCGAGATCTGCATCCCACATGCTGCTGACATTGAATCCCATGTTGGATTGGCCGGAACAAACCCAGACTTCGCCCACTAGGATGTTTTTCAGCTCCCGAGTGCTGGTGCCCTTGATGGTCATCGTGGCGGGCTTGGCGTTGGCTGGCATGGGATCTAGTTTGACAGTCCACTTGCCTTTGGCGTCTGCGGTTGCGGACTTGGTTTGGCCGGCGAAGCTGACAGTGACCTGGGTTCCGGGATTGTCCCAGCCCCAGATGGGGTCCGATTGCTTTTGCTGGAGGACCATGTTGTCGCCAATGATGGCGGAGAGTTTGAGCTCGGCTGCGGCATTGCTGGCCAGAGCCAAGCTGCCGGTGAGAAGTAGGGTGCGTAGAGTTGCGTTCATGATAAAAGATGGTGGGATTGCGGGTCGTCGGTGATCAAGGTTTTGGCGCGGTGATCATCGGAAAGCTATCCGTGCGGAAGGGGGTGACCGGCAGACCATCAGCGCTGTAGAGATTGCAGATTGGGTTGTCCGCCCAGGCATAACGCACGGCGACGGGCTTGGTGATTTTGGGGTGGCTGACGGCGATCTTGTCATTGGCGATGATCGTTGCCGTGGCCCACTGCCACTGGTGGTCTTCACCACAAATGGCGACGCCTTTGAGTTCTTTGCTATCCACGGTGCGGATGCTGGAGCCAAAGGTGTCGAGGGTGACGATGGTCTTGTTGCCTTGGATCTGGAGGGACTTGTACTCTGGGCTGCGATAGGGGAGCTTTTGGCCGTAGTCTTTGACGAGTGCCCAGCGTGCGAGGCGCTCGGCGACATCCTTTTTGTTCTTGGGATGGATGTCTGCGCCTTCACCGAGATCGATGATGATGGCTTGACCGCCGTTTTTGATCGCGGTTTGGGTCTTGGTCTGGCTTTCGCGCAGTTCTGCCCAATCGCTGTCCCCGGGCAATGGTTGCTCGGCCTTGAAGTCGGCCAGTTGGACCCAATAAAAGGGGAAGTCGCCCTGGTTCCACTCTTTGCGCCATTGCGTGATCATCAGCGGGAAGAGGTAGCCATACTCATAGGCGCGGCTGGCATTGCTTTCACCCTGATACCAGATGGCACCTTTGATGCCGTAACCGATGGTCGGGCGGAGCACGCCGTTGTAAATATTGCCAGGGCGCGAATTGCCGCCGAGCAATTGTTGTGGGCCTTGAGGGGCGCGGGGAAGGGGTTGGTTCGCCTTCTTCGCGACCTCAAATTTGACCTTCCAGTCGGCCATGGCTTTTTCATGATCGGCCTGGGCCTTGGGGGTGTTGAGCGCGGCTTCGCGCTGTTTCCAGCCGTCGAGCATCGATTTGAATCGACCGTCTTTTTCCAGCACGTCGCGTGGCACCCATGCTTCGCAGGCAGAGCCGCCCCAGGAGTCATTGATGAGGCCGACGGGAACGTCGAGCATCTTGTGTAGCAGTCGCCCATAAAAGTATCCGACTGCGCTAAAGCCACCCACGGTTTTTGGGGAGCACTCCGTCCATGCGCCTTTGAAGTCGTCCTGGGGCTCTTGGGTGCCAAAGTTTGGCACAGTGATCAGATGGATCTGTGGGAAGTTTGCGGTGGCGATTTCGAGATCGGAATCCCAGCAACTGTTAACGGCAAACTGCATGTTGGATTGGCCGGAGCATATCCAGACTTCGCCGACGAGGATGTTTTTCAATTCGCGAGTGCTGGTGCCTTTGATGGTCATCGTCGCAGGCTTGGCATTGGCTGGCATGGCGTCGAGCTTGACCGTCCATTTGCCCTTGGCGTCTGCTTTGGTGGACTTCGTTTGGCCGGCAAAGCTGACAGTGACTTGGGTGCCGGGGGTATCCCAGCCCCAGATGGGATCTGCTTGTTTTTGCTGGAGAACCATGTTGTCGCCAATGATGGCGGGCAAGCGAATCTCCGCATTGGCGGTGAATGAGGTCGCGCCAAACAGGGCAGCGAGCAGCAGGGAGCGAGGGATGGGCATAGGTGGTTGGATTGGAGTGAAGCGATGTAAACGATGCCGACGGGCCCGGGCTATCTGCTGGCTTTGAATTCGGAGTCTTTGGGTGTGGGGCGGGAAAGTGGATTCGACTCGGGGGTTGCGTTTTTGGCTGACGTGGATTCTGATCTGGGCTTCATGCCCTTACCGTCTCTCCCCATCTGGCTCTGGGCCGCCTTATGTCTGGCGGCGATGATGGGCGGACTGTGGCTACATCTGGTGCTGCATCCGTTGCGCCAGCAGTTTTCTCACGCGTTGGACATCCTCCGCCTGCATCCTCGATTGCTTGCGCTGGGTTTTGTGGCTTTCCTGTCCGCGATGTTGTGGGGTGGCGATGATCCACGCATGCCTGGAGGCCGTGCGTTGGCGGATTGGGTGGACTGGTCTGCGTTGCTGGGACCACTTGCGCTGGAATCTGGAGGGCACTTTGCGCTGATGCTGCATCAGGTCGATCCTCTGTGGCCGCTGGCGCTGCTACTGCCAGTGGCATTGATTTTGCAGGCGTGGCGGATCCAGGCGCTACCGTTCCGTTACGGGGAAGGTCGCACAGGCGCAGGGATGCGGAGTTTTTTGCTGTGGGGGTTGGCCGCTTTGTCCTGTGGCTGGGTGGTTTTGGAGGCGCTGAATTTGCGTCAGTTCTTGCCTGAGTGGGTCCACTCCGTGCAATCCCTGCTACGGGCCTTGGGGGTGGCCCTGGCGGCAGCGGGGGTGCAGGTCTGGATCATTCGATTGGTGGAGGAATGGCAGATGCCGACGCGCACGGAAACCGCAAAAGATCAGGCTACGGCCTTGGATGCGGTGTTCGCGAGATGGCGCGGAGTCTTGGTGCTGGGCGGCTTCAACGCGCTGTGGATGGCGCTCTTTGATTGGGCGCAAGATTCAAATCTGCGCTTGGCACCAGCATTGGTTCTGGAGCCGCTCCTTTTCTTTGCACCGCTGCCGATCGCCGTTGCCTGTGAGGACGGATTGGGCCTGCCGGAGATCGGCGCGCAGGCTTTGCGGCTGATGGCGCGGGCTTTTTGGGCGCTGCTGGGGCTTGCGATTACGAGTCTGGTTTTGATCATGCTGCTGCGTTACACAGTGGGCACATTGACTGCGCTGGTGGCTGGGCAGGGGGTTGCGGCAAAACTTGGCATTCAGATCGTGGCTGCATTCTCACTTGCGACGGTGCACAACTGGTTGTTTCTAGCAGTGGCGCTGACTCTCGTGCAGCGATTCCCCCGCCAGACCGCCGACTCAACTTCCCCAGATCCCGCTCCGCAATCTTCATGACCCCTAGCGCCGAGACATCCGCAGAGATCACCCGCCGCTCCCGGTCGAATCTGGCCTTTGCGTTGCTGTGCCTGCCCAAGGAGCGTCGGCGAGACATGGTCAGCTTTTACGCCTTTTGCAGGCTGGTCGATGACATCGCCGACGAAGGTCCCCAGTCTATCGAGGAGCGTCGTGCTGAGCTAGAGCGATGCCGCCGGGCGGTGCTGGAGCCGTCGCAGCAGACCGATCATCCGATCCTGCGCGAGACGGCGGCACTGCCAGCGCGCTATGGTTTTGATTCGGGGTTGCTGAGTGAGATCATCGATGGGGTCGCCAGCGATCTCGATCACCAGCGCTACGCCACCCTGGATGAGTTGCTGGGCTACTGCTATAAGGTCGCGTCAGTGGTGGGTCTGGTCAGTATTCACATTTTTGGCCATAAGCATTCGGCCACGAGCGACTATGCAGTGCATCTGGGCTATGCGCTGCAGATCACCAACATCATGAGGGATGTCGGAGAGGATGCGCGCGATAACGGTCGCATCTATTTGCCCAACGATCTGATGCAGCGCTTTGGGGTGACGGAGGACCAGGTGCTGGAAGGACGATCCGATCCAGCCTTTCTGACGCTGATGCGCTATCTTTACGGGCTCGCCCGATCGGAGTACGATCAAGCGCAGGCGGCTTTGCCTGCGGAGGATCGCCCAAACATGATCGCCGCCGAAATGATGGCCACGATTTATCGCGAGATTCTCGAAAAGATGCGGGCAGAGAATTATCCGGTTTTTGAAAAACGGGTGAGGCTGCATCCATTTCGCAAGGGGCTGATTTTGATTACCTCCTTAGCGAAGGGGTGGCTGGGGCGATAGAACGTGCTTTGGTGCAAAAGTTCAGCTTGCCTGAATCTCTGGTTTGAGCTTGCCTGTGGTGCGCCCAACCCCTGGGTGTGTGTTTAGAAACCCACAGCTTAAAAACCATGAAAAGAAACATCATCGCGTGCAGCATCGCTGCCTCCATCGCAGTCGCAGTTTCCCTCGCCCCTTCCAGCCAAGCGCAGGATGCCGGCAAAGTTGATTTTGAAAAGCAGGTGCTCCCAATTCTGAAGGAGAGTTGCTTCAAGTGCCATCAGAAGGAACACGAAGAAGACGGCAAGGTGAAGAAGCCCAAAGGGGGCCTTCGTCTCGATGGAGCAGCAATGATCCTCAAAGGCGGCAAAGAGTATCCAGATGAAAATGTCGTGGCCGGTAAGGCGGACGCTAGCTGGTTGGTCAAGACGATGGAACTCCCAGACACCGACGACATGGCCATGCCTCCTGAAGGCAAAGGTGATCGTATTTCTGCTGACAACATCGCTCTCATCAAGAAATGGATCACCGAAGGCGCCAACTTCGGTGCGTGGAAGGGCGAGGAATAATCACCTCTCTTTTCTGTCCTGATCGATAGGGACTTCTTTTGCCGGGCTCCAGCGATGGGGCCCGGCATTTTTCGTTTGGGTGGGCTAACGCGGTTGGCTGGATAGCTCTTCCAGGAGGGACAGTCCGTCTTTGAATCTTGGGGAGAGGAGCAGCGCTTCTAGCAGGTGGCGTTTGGCGCGGGGTTGATCGGTGGCTTTGATCAGGCTGGCGAGGCGATAATGGACCTGCGTGGGGTTCGGTGGGTCGAGCAGGAGAACGCGCTCATAGGACTGGATAGCATCCGCAGCGTTTCCTTCAGCTTCATCTGCCTCTGCAAGTGATTGCTGGGCGGTGCGAAGGAAGGGATTGAGGGCTAGAACGCGTTGGGCATTGATCCGCACATCTGCCCAATTTTTGGCGCGTACGTCCACCTCCAGCAGTCGGGTGAAGACGTCCATCGCATCAGGGGCGCGGGCGGCGAGATCTCGCAGGACGGCGATTTCTTCTTTATCGCGCTTCAGTTCCCGCAGCAGTTGAGCCTTGATCATGTAGCCACTGTCGCCGGAGGTGTCTTCTGGCACGAGCCGAATCAGTTGATCTGCCCACTTGAGGCCTTCCTCCCATTGCTGGTCCTTGAAGCACTCGTCCAACTGGCGATGGATGGCCCAGAGGTTGTTGGGGTTCTTTTTGAGGAAGTCTGCAAAGGAGTCTTTGTCAGAGGCATTCACCTCCTCCGAGTCTGGCTTTTTCCAGTCGGCGGCGGCACCGTAGTCTTCCGCCTGCTTCTTGAGCGCTGCCGCAAAGCCTGCCTCCAGTTTCTCGATTGGCGCGGTGTTTTGGCTCAATGCATCGTTGATGCGTTTCCCGGCGGCCAAATCACGCAGCACGTCTTTGAATTTTGCCTCGCCGTATTTGTCGATGACATAACCCACGACCTGGGCGGACTCGAAGTAGGCAAACATGAGGTCGTCATCGCTCTCCGCATTGGTGAAGGCACTGCTGAGTTGTCCCACTGGTGTCGGCCCCTCTTCTTCAGCAAGGATCATTTCGCGAAAGGTCGTATTCATCTTCATACCCCAGGCCGGGTTGCGCTGCGCCTCCTCGTAGACAGAGATGCCCTCGCTGAGCCAGCGTGGCATGCGGTTCTTTGTGGCGGAAAGAGTGACGACGTGGCAAAACTCATGCCACAAGGTCGCCTCCCAATTGTTCCGGCCGTGGGCCAAACCGCCGGGACTGTTCATCGTGATCACCGTGCCAAAGCAGACGCCCAACAGTCCTTGCCCACCCAAGCTGCCAAAGGTGCGGATCGCGAAGTCTTGCTGATGCGGAAAAAACTCCACCAGCACCGGGCGCTTCAATTCCACTCCATAGCGCGCCGTCAGCACGCCGCGCGCCTCTCGCAGCAGTGACAGTGCTCTCTCTCCATAGATGGGCCATTCGCGGGCGGGCATCTTGATGGTGAAGTCGTCAAACCTCTTCTCAGCATACCCACCCATCTCTTTCTCTAGTAGGCCCAAGTTGTGGGCCTGCACGTTGTAGCCATCTTCGTTGCGAACGGCCGCGGCCAATTCCCATGCCTCTACTTCATCGCCCAGACGGAGTAGGTCATTGGAAAGTTGGAGGCGCGAGGGGAGATGCGTGGGATCCTTCGCCAGGGCGGCGCGTTGATGTGCAGCGCCTTCGGCAAATCGATAGGCGCGGGACATGACTCGGCCAATGGTGTGATCCACCTCTGCATTCACGGCGACGCGTTTCAGGCCATTGGCTCGGGCCTCCTGCATTGCTTTGTCGTCTGCATTGGCCAATGCCGCAATGGCTGCGCGCAATGCCCAGGCCTTGGGGCTGGTGTCATCCACGTCCAGCACCTGCTGGATTACGCCCTCGGCATCCAAAAACCGTTCGCTGGCGATCATCATTTCCGCACGCGCGAGTTGGGCTTCCTCGTGGCGTGGATTGATCTCGATGACACGTTTCAGGCTCTCCCCGGCCTTTTCGCGGTCGCCATTAAAATACGCCCGCGCGAGACCGTAGCGCAGGTCTGGGGTCTCGCCGTGGTTTTTGAGGCCCGCGCGGAAAAGGTCTGCGGCCCGGGCAGGATCACTTTTTTCGAGGGCTAGAAATCCTTCAGCGAGGTAGGGTTCCTCCGCCTTGGGGTCCTTTTTTTGTGCCTGCTGGAAATACCCGCTGATGACCTTCTTCGCGTCCGCGCCAAGCGCCAGCGCGGCCTGTCCCAGGGCCACCCATTCAGCGGCGGTGCGCTCTGCGGCCGGTTTCTTGCGGGCCACTTCATTGACCTGGACGAGAACCGCATCGGCTGCATCGGTTTCCCGCAGCTCATGTGCGAGATCGTAGCGCAACATCAGCAATCGAAGATCATCGGGGTAAGTTTTGAGCATTTCTGCAGACTCTTTCAGCGCGATGTCCACTTGTCCCATGGCTTGCAGCGCCTTGAGTCGGTAGATGCGCCATTCCACCGCCTTCATGGTGCGGATGATCGCTTGTTCGCAGATCCGAGCGCAGAGGTCATATTCCCCGCTGATGAGGAGCTTGCCGACCGGCCCGAGATTGCGCTCCTCAAAGATTTTTTCGACATCGAGCTGCTGTGCCTGAGCGGCGGAACCTCCGGCGAGGACTGCCAGACCGAACCATAGAATGCAGAGGCAACGTTTCATCGGGGACTAAACGACCACAACGCAGCCCTTTTGGCAACGCGGAAGAAAGTGGGGCAATTCCTCGCTGTTGACGATGAGCTTACCCCGGGGCATGAATCCTGCTTGCCCCTTGCTAGGGGCGGTTTAAAACTGACCCCTCAACAAACCCCTCGCTTCCACTAGATCCATGCCCGTCGCTACTCCTGCCCAATATCGTGCCATGCTTGATGCCGCTCAAAAAGGTGGCTATGCCTATCCGGCCATCAACGTCACCTCGCTGCCAACGATCAACGGCGCGCTGAAGGCCTTTGCTGAGGCAAAATCAGACGGCATCATCCAGGTTTCCACCGGTGGTGGCGAGTTTGCCTCAGGAACCAGCGTCAAAGACATGGCTCTCGGCGCCATCGTTCTTGCCGAAGCGGTGCACCTCTTGGCCGCTCGTTACGATGTCCTGATCGCCCTGCATACCGATCATTGTCATCCAAAGAATGTCGAAAAATTCCTCAAGCCACTGATCGCAGCCACCGCCGCGCGTCGCGCCGAAGGGAAAGGCAATCTTTTCAATAGCCACATGTTTGATGGCTCTGAGTTGTCGCTCGAAGACAACATGAAGACCTCCAAGGAGTTGCTCACTCAGTGCGCGGAACTGGAGATCATCCTCGAAATCGAAGCCGGCGTCGTCGGTGGTGAGGAAGACGGGCACGACACCTCCGGCGTGGCCAATGACAAACTTTACACCACACCGGAAGACATGGTCACGGTGTATGAATCTCTGAATGGCCTGGGTCGCTTCATGTTTGCAGCTACGTTCGGAAATGTTCACGGCAGCTACAAGCCCGGCGCAGTCAAGCTCCAGCCGACCATCTTGCGGGATGGTCAGGCAGCAGTGATGGCCAAGCATGGTGCCGCCGCCGAAATGGATCTTGTCTTCCATGGCGGCAGCGGGACGCCTCTCGAAGAAATTCGCGAAACGCTCGGTTACGGCGTGGTGAAGATGAACATTGATACAGACACCCAATATGCCTTCACCCGTCCGATCGTGGACCACATGATGAAGAACTACTCTGGCGTCTTGAAGATCGATGGTGAAGTGGGCGATAAGAAGGCCTACGACCCACGTGGCTACCTGAAGAAGGGAGAGCAAGGCCTTTGCGACCGCATGAAGGAAGCCTGTGACGACCTCCTCAGCACTGGCAAGACGATCTTTGGGACGGTCTAGTCTGTGCCATGAGCAGCGGCCCGACCACCAGCGCCAAAACCCAGCCGCATCCGCTGCTGGATATGGGGCTGACGGTCATCCTGCCGTCGATTGTGCTAGAGTCGCTCAGCAAGCCTGAGCGACTCGGCCCTGCTTGGGCTTTGGCGGTGGCGTTGATGATACCGCTGGGTTTTGGGATTTGGTGTTTTAAGAACAAGCGCGGGCTCAACTTCTTCTCGATCTTTGGCCTCGTGGCCATCATCGTGACGGGTGGTTTGGGATTGCTGAATCTGGATGCGTATTGGTTTGCAGCCAAAGAGGCGCTTTTTCCGATCTTTCTTGGCCTGGCGTTCCCATTGAGCTACTGGTTCGGGAAGCCGCTTGTGACCGATCTCCTCATGAATCCGCAGGTGATCAATCACCGGGCTGTGCACGCCGCGCTGAATACGGACGAGAAGCACAGTGACTTTGCGCAACTGATGCGCAACGCGTCATGGGGCATGGCGGGGACGATGTTTGTATCTGCGTTCGCGAACTATGCGCTGGCGGTCAAGTTGATCGGCGGAAAAGAACCCGGTGGGGAAGAGTATGTGAAGGCGATTGGTAAGCTCAACTGGATGGGCTTTTTGGTGATCGGCATTCCCATGGTCGTGATCACCTTCGTGCTGCTGATGTGGCTCCTACGCCGGATCAGCCAGATCACTGGATTGGATCGCGATGACCTGCTGAATCAGGGGAAGACGGTGCGCCGTCAGGTCGGTACGCCGGAGGAATGATATTTGGCTGGAGTAGCCTATTCGGCCTTCAGGCTCAGGATGAAGGCCTTGACGTCAGCAAACTCTTGCGGCTTTAGCATGAGGTTCATCGGCGGCATCGGGCTGATCGGCGTTGCCGTGTAACCTTCGGCAAGCTTGGCATTTGGGTTGATGAGGCTCTCCAGGATGTAGGCTTCATCCTTGCGGCTGGCAATGCCGTCCAGCGCAGGTCCAACAGCGCTGCCTTGGCCCTTGAGCATGTGGCAGTTTTTGCAGGCAGCGACGGGGTGATTCCAGAAGATCGCTTCACCGCGTTTGGAGTCCCCCACAAGATTGCTCTCATCTTCGGTGGTCACTGGCGTGACTTCGCAGAATTTCACGTCGTCAAAGTAGCCGTCGCCTTTGGCCACATGGAGAATGTTGATGCTGGCCTTGTCTCTGTCCTTGTTGGTAAAGACGACTTCGACCTCGCTCCAGTCACTATCGCGGTTGGTCATTTTGTTTGTCTCCGCGCGACCAATATGATCGTTGAAGGAGACCTTGCCCTTCATGGCGTGGGTCTTGACCCAGCCGCTGAGGCGATAAGTGGCACCGAGTTTGATCGGCACTTCTTGGTAGAAACTGGTATCGCCATCGGCACGCGTGATGCAGCGCATCGCATTCTTACCGCCGTGGGCACCTTCGGTAACGATGGTCCACTCGGCACCCTGGTTGCCTTCTGCTTTGGCCGGGCCACCGTAGTCACGGCGCTTCCAACCTTCTGGCAATCCCTTTGCGTCAAGCTTCTCGAGGTCGCCGTTGACCAATAGATTCGGTCCTTCTTTGAAGAGGACCGCATTGTGTTTCTTGCCGAGGAGTCGCGCTGCTTCTTGCAGCCATTCGTCGGCTTGCACTGCGGGGTCAGTGATGAGTCGGGTGACGAGTGTGGTGATTTGTTCGGTGGTCGGGAATTCAGCAAGTTTCACAAAGGCAGCGAGACGGGTTTGCAAATCAGGATCGGAGACGACGCCTGCGCCGAAGAACAGGTCTTGGGATGCTGTATCCGTTCCCAGCGCGCGAATGGCATTGCGGCGGAGCTTGGCGTCCTTGGAGAGCAGGGCTGCTTTGTGCGTTGCGGGGTCGAGTTGATTGGCACCTTGGAGCGCCCAAAGAGCGTGAATGGCGGCAGTCGACGAGGTTGATGAAGTGACGAGCGACTTGAGCGATGCGTCAGGCTTTGCCACTTTGAGGCGCTGGGCCGTGAGACGTGCGTTTAGTGTGGGCGAGTCGAGCGCGGGCTTACTGGCCTTGGGCGAACTGCCCTTGGCAAACACCCGATAGATGCGCCCTCGGCTGTGATCCCTGATATCATTTTCATGTGCGCCACCGGGGCCAGTGGTGGCGACGAAGCCTCCGCGCTCTAGGCTTGGGGTGGGATTGTGCTGGATGATAAAATTCTGAAAATCAGCGATCCACACCGCGCCGTCAGGACCCACCTCGGCGTGAACTGGGGAGTTCCACTCATCGCTGCTGGCGTAGAGATTGAAGTAGTTCAGGGCCTTCCAACCCGCTCCATCAGGTTGCACGTCCATGAGGGCGACGACCTTCATCGTTGGTTCGCAGACCATTGCCTTGCCTTGAAAGCGGGCGGGGAGTTTGTCGGAGTAGATGAAGTTTGAGCCAGCGGCTGCAGTGTAGCCTCCAAAGACATCCACTTGGCGGAAGTTCGGCGTGATCGTATTGCACGTTTCCACTGCGTTGATTTTCTTGGCGGTCATACCGCGCATGCCTTCGGGATAGGCGGTCGCAGGAATGCCACCGAAGAAAATGGGGGCGCCATTGGCGGTGCCACCGAACTGGTCACCTGCGTCATTGGTGCTATGGGCCCAGGAGTTGTTTGTGAATTGGTGAAGGAATTCAACGGCGCTGCCGTCGGCTTTAAAGCGATAGGTGCCCATCGCAAACTTTTGCATCTTTCCGCCGACGTAGCCTTCGATGCCGGAATAGCCGACGCAACCATACAGCCAATTGTCGAAGCCGTAGTGGAGGTTGCTGGCTTGCGCGTGAGTGTCGCGGATGCCCCAGCAATCGACGATCGTTTCGCGGACGTCGGCTTTGTCATCGCCATCGGTGTCCTCCAAATAGATGAACCGTGGTGGTTGGCTGATGATGATGCCTTTGCGGGCAAAGACGATGCCTGTGGGCAGATTGAGTTTGTCTGCAAACACAGTGAACTTATCGGCCTTTCCGTCGCCATCCGTGTCCTCGCAGATCTTGACGCTGTCTTGGCCTTCGCCGGATTCGGTCACGCCGTGGGGATAGTCGCGCGTTTCGACGACCCAGCAGCGTCCGCGCTCATCCCACGCAAAAGCGATTGGCTTGGCGATGTCGGGCTCGCTGGCGAAGAGTTGTAGTTCACAATCAGCTGGCACTTGGGTGCGTTCCATGCTGCCCTTGGTGCTGAAGGGGAGTTGCAGAGTCAGTGGCTCTGGGCGTTTTTCATAGTTGGCCACTTGGGGGTGCTTCTCGCGCTTTTCCGCGTCGCGTTGGGAAAGAAAAGCCTCGTAACTGGCTTTGCGATCGGCAGGCAGTTGGGACAGAATGCTCTCCTTATCCAGCTTTGCTTCGCCCGCTTTGACGACGAGGTCGTAGTTTTCCTCAGGCAGTGCTTCCGTTGTGTAATCAAACCAGATGCCATCACGACCGAGGTCCCGCATGGCGTCATGCAAGGGGCCGACGCTCGATTCTTCGGTGGCTTGGGCGTCCACGTAGAGGACGCGAATCGGACCAGCGTCTGCAGCGTGACTGGTGGCGATGCTGGCGGCTGCGAGGAGGATCGTCAGCGAGAAGGTTGTGTGTTGGCGTCGTTTCATCGGACAAAAGGGGGGGGGGTGGACTTTGCTATTAACGCACGGGCAGGAGGCGCTACTCAGACAACTTTTTGGTGAAATCGGACATCGTGGTCGATGGGGATCAATAGAACTGGGCCTGACTGGCGTTTGAATGAAATGACTGTTTTGGCGAAAACTGACCGAGAACGCTTCCTGGCGCGGATCGCACCCGAGACCCCGTTTTATGCGTTGTTTGACCGGATTCCGGGGGTGTCGTTCTTTGCCAAAGACCTGAGTTTTAGACTGATGTGCGCAAACCAGCAGTTCGTGGAGCGCTTTGGATTTGCGAAGGAGGCGGAGATCATCGGGAAGGATGATTTTGAATTGTTCCCGGCGCGGTTAGCGGAAAACTTTCGGCGCGATGATGAAGAGGTCCTCCGCACCGGAGAGCCGAAATGGCGGATTGTGGAGCTCTTTTTCAGTCGGCAGGGATTACCCGATTGGTTCGTGACGGACAAGATGCCGGTACGTGACAAGAAGGGGAGGGTCATCGGGGTGATGGGGATCTCCCGAGGCTACGGCAGCGCTCCAGAGGAGGTGCATGCCCAGGAGCGAATCGGACGTGCGGTGGAGCACATTCGACAGCATTTTCGCGAGAAGATTACCGTCGAGGGTTTGGCTGAATTGACACATCTATCGACACGGCAATTGCACCGTCGCTTCATTGAAGCCTTTGGCATGAGCCCGCAGGCGGTGGTCATGAAACTGCGGATTCAGGCGGGCTGCGAGTTGTTGGCAGATCCTGACGTGCAAATCAGCGAGGCGGCTCGATCCGTAGGGTTTAGTGATCAGAGCAGTTTTACGCTGCACTTCCACAAGCACATGGGCGTGACGCCGCTGCGCTATCGGCGGCAGTTTATCTAGCTGCTTCCTGCCGAGCCCAAGCGTCGGCATCGATGATGGCTTCGAGCGTTGGGTGGGAGATCGTTTGATGGGCATTCATGACGCGTTCGACAGTCTGCCAGATTTTGGGAAAGCTGATGCGTTCGGTGAGGAAGGCTTCGACGGCGACTTCATTCGCTGCGTTGAGCACTGCGGGTAGAGTGCCGCCGGTATCGCCAGCGTGGCGCGCCAAGTCTAGCGCGGGGAAGTCCGCAGTGCGGGGTTTTTCAAAAGTGAGGCTGCCTAGCTGTGCGAAGTCGAGAGGTGGCAGTGTGTTGGCGACTCGATCCGGCCAAGTGACGGCGTATTGGATCGGGAAGCACATATCGCTGTGGCTGAGTTGGGCGATGACGCTGTTGTCGACAAACTCGACCATGCTGTGGACGATGCTCTGCGGATGCACGACGACTTCGATCTGGCTCATGGGCACATCGAAGAGCCAGCGTGCCTCGATCATTTCCAGGCCTTTGTTGAACAGGGTGGATGAGTCGATGGTGATCTTGCGCCCCATGGTCCAAGTGGGGTGCTTCAGGGCCTGGGCGACGGTGACGCCGGCCAGTTGATCGGCCGGGAGATTGCGGAAGGGGCCACCGCTGGCAGTGAGGAGGATGCGGCGAATCTGGCTGTGGGCGTGGCCTTCGAGGCACTGGAAGATGGCGTTGTGTTCGCTATCGACAGGCAGCACATCGACCTTCATGCGCGATGCCGCGTTCATCACGGCTTCGCCCGCCATGACCAGGATTTCTTTGCTGGCGACGGCGAGAGACATGCCGCGTTCGATGGCCGCCAGGGTAGGGGCGAGCCCGGCTGTGCCGACGATGGCGACCAAAACCATGTCTGCATCACAGGCATTAACGAGATCGACAAGGGCATTCGGGCCGCGATGCAGGGTGACGCCTGCGGGTAGTTGGGGGGTGGCGGCCGCCGCAGCGTCGTCGTCGGTGAGGGCGATGTGTTTGACTCCTGTTTCGCGGGCTTGAGCGAGCAATTGCTCACTGCTACGGCATGCGGCCAGTCCGACGATCTCCATGCGATCTGGCAAGTCTTGCGCCACCTTCAGCGCGCTGGTTCCAATCGAGCCAGTGGAGCCGAGGAGGAGGACTTTTTTGCGCATGAGAGGAGGATGGCTTGGGGCTAGGCTGCGGTGAGACCTTGAAGGTAGAAATAGAAGACTGGCGCAGTGAAGAGCAGGCTGTCCGTGAGATCAAGAATGCCGCCGATACCGGGCAATGAATGACCAGAGTCTTTGATGGCCGTGCAGCGCTTGATCACCGACTCCGCCAAATCCCCTGCAATGCCAAGCGCGCAAAGGATGGCGATGAGGATGTAACCGTGGAAGTTTTCGATTGGTGAGAGGTAGCCTTGGCCAAGGTAGAGGATGATGCCGCCGACGGTGAAGGCGGTGATGAAGGCCCCGACAAAACCTTCCCAACTCTTCGCGGGGCTGATGTGGGGAATCATCTTGTGCTTACCGAAGACGGACCCGAAGGCGTAGGCTCCCATGTCGGTGAATTTGGTGACCATGACCACGAACAGCAGCAGGACGAGCCCGTCACCGCCGCCAGGAGGCGCAAACTGAATACGCACCAGGAAGCCATAACAAATGACGGTATAGATGACGCCAAAGACAGTCGAAAAGATGCGATGGAGTGTGACGGTGCCTTCGAGTGAGGTGCGGTAGGCCAGAAAAAAGCAGCCTTGGAGTGTCACGATGATCGCCGCGAGATCGAGCCAGAGTGGCGGCCCTTTGCCAAGGCGCAGAAGATAGTAAGTGGTGACTGACCACCACGCGACGCCAACGCCAAAGCCCAGGGCGCGATAGGCACCGCTGCCAGTATCGTGCTTCATCAGGCGAAAGTACTCCGCACAGGTGCCGAGGCCAAAGAAGGCGCTGATGGCGATGAAAAGGCTGTTGCTGCGCCAGGAGCAGGCTGCATAGAGCACTCCCCACAAGATGACCGTGCTGAGCAGTCGCAAGGCAAAGGTGCGTCCCTTGCTAGGGCCGACGGGCGCGGGACTGGTTGACGTTGCTGCTGGCATGAGGGTGTGGGCTCGTCAGGAGGAATGCTGTGCTGGTTTCAAATGCTGCTCAAGACCGCGCAAGGATGCTTCAAGGTCGGTGAGTTTTTTCATCTGGCCAGACAGCAGCTTGATGCGCTGTTCGACTTCCTCTTGGGCGGGGTTGAGGATGTTGAGGAATCGATTGAAGGCGGCCTCTACATCGTCGGTGATCTGTTCCCCCAGCATCGTGCGCAGTGTGCCAGCGGATTCATCGAGCTTGTCGATGAGTTGATGCCGGGTGGCGCTGAGCGTAGCCTTTGTCAGCATGAAGAAGAAGCCGATAATCAATAGCCCGGCGATGAGTGCCAGACTTGCGGTCAGGGGGCCTTCGAAGAAGTATCCAGCGCCGATGGCTGCCAGAGTGGGGGCGATTAACCACGGCACGAGTCTTGCGCGGCCCTGTGCGCGCTTCAGACCAGGCTCGATGGACTCATCGAGCTTCAGGCCAATGACGAAGCGTCGAATGGTGGAGTCGATGCGGGAGGTGAATCGGCGTGGCAGATCCTGCTCGTATTCTGCCTCTGCTGCGGAGGTGTCGGAGGCGAGGAAAAGGGTGTCTTTCCCGAGCGAGCGCAGGAATCGGGAGTACTGCGTGTAGTCTTCCTCAAGGATGACGCCGACCTGATTCCAGCGGGGGGTATTGAACTGCTGGAGTTCTTGAAACAGCCGATGGTCTAAGCTCTTTGGCCCAATGGTGGCGGCGTCGTTGGGTTGGTCTTCATCCTCCTCCCCCGACTTGCCAAAGGCGCGCCTCGTAGAGAGGGCCTGGTCTGCCATGCCCGCAACTCTCACTGCGGATTCATGGTACTCGCGCTCGGTCGCATCCAGAGCGGGGGAGATTTTTTTCAGGGTGCGTCCTGCTTGCAGTTGCCGCTCGGTGGCGAGTTCCTGGAGCATGGCTGACTTACCCTTGGCGGCGTCGAGTGCGGCCTGGACGCGCTCACGGTATTGTGCATGGGTCTGCAGTGCCATGCGCAGGGTGTTGAGGAGTTTCGTCTGGCGAGTGGCGTTTTGAGTGACGGACGAACTGATGTGTTTTTCCAGCGGTGGGAAACCGCTGTCGAGCATGAGTTTGTCGCGATCAATACCGGAACTGCGGGCCATGTAGGCTTTCTTGGCGGAGACTGGGAAGATGGGGAAGTCGCGTCCGAATCGCTGGCGGGTCAATTGCGCCATGTAGTCGGTGATGACGAGGAGTTCCTCTGGGCTGCGCACGTCGCTTTGTTGGAGGACAAAGATGACATTGCGCATCCACTGGCGGTGCACTTTTTCCAGGAACTGCCAGGCAGAGGCACCCCAGGGGTTCATTGCAGAGAAGACGAAAATGACGAGATCCGCGATGGGAACAAATCGCTCTGTGATCTGCTGGTGCTCGTTTTCGATGGAATTCGTGCCGGGGGTATCGACGATGTGGAAGTCCTTGAGGAAATCGATCGGGATGCTGACCTCATCCAGCGTGGGCGTGATGGCCGTGGTGTGAAGGGTATCGCCGTGCTTGAAAAAGAGGATCTTGTCCGTGGTGGGGATGACTCCAGTACGGGAGAAGTCCTGACCAAAGAGGGCGTTGAGAAAGGTGGACTTTCCGACATTGACTTCGCCAACGACGACGAAGACAAAGGGCTCCTTGAGACTAGCAAGGAGGTTGTCGAGGATGATGATGGACTCTTTTTCCGCTCCCAGTTCGTGTACCAATGCTCTCAGCGCGATCAGGTCATTGCTGAGGCTGGTACGGAGCTGGAAATAGTCATCGCCAATCATCCGGGAGCGTGAAAAGGGAGGGCAGAGTGGGCTCTTTGCTGTGGTCGGTCTAGGAACCGGAACCGCTCACAACGCTGGCAGGCCGAATGAGAACTCCGAGAGGCATGTTGGCCTTCTCGATGTTCATCAACTGACTCACCGTTACGAATTGGAAGCCCTTGGCCAGCAATTGATCGAGCGCCTGCGGGACTGCCACGATTGTCGGCGCGTGGATGTCGTGGGTGAGGAGGATACTGCCATTGCGGGCACCGCTGACGAGGCGGTTCACCACGACGGACACGCCAGGGCGGCGCCAGTCCTGCGGATCGACGGACCAAAGGATGCAGGGGTAGCCGAACTCGGAGTAAATGAGGTTTTTCAAGCGGGTGTTGATGGCTCCATATGGGGGGCGCATCAGGTGTGGGCGGTAACCGGCGATCTCGAAGAGGGCCTCGTCACTGCGGCGCAGTTCTTTGCGGACGGCGTCGTCTGAGATGCTGGAGAGGCTGGCGTGCGTCCAGGTGTGATTGCCGATCTCGTGGCCTTCTCTGAGGATGCGGCGGACAAGGTCCGGATACTGTTTCACGTTCTGTCCGACCAGGAAGAAGGTAGCCTTGATGTTGCGCTGGGCGAGGATGTCCAGCAGCTTGGGCGTGTTCACCGGGTGCGGGCCATCGTCAAAGGTGATGGCGAGTACAGGCTTATCCGTCTGGACGGAGGAGTAGCTCAAACGTGCGCCAGCTGGCGGGACCTGGGGCATGGTCGATGGTTGATTCAACCGCGCTGCCATGGGGTTGGTGCGTGGCGTGGATGGCGGTGTCGTCTGTGCGGGCAGGGGCTTGCGCACTTCCGCCGCAATCTCTGGGCCGGAGCTGTCTTTTTTGAACATTGAGCACCCGGATTGAGTGCTGAGCATGATACCGATCCAAAGGCTTGCGTACATGAGTGGGGATTTCACGGTCGGAGAGTAGAGGGAAACCTTCATTTGGGAAAGTCTGATTTTCTTCAAAATTAGGGTCTGTTGAGAACAACGCAGAAATCCGAGCCAATCGGGATCGATTTTCCACTTCTTCGGGAATGGTGGGATTCTCTACTGATCGAAGACAAGCCGGGGTTTGATTTTTTCCAAGGTCTTGGGGCCGATGCCTTTGACGTTGATTAAGTCCTCCGCTTTGGTGTAGGGGCGCCCTGCCTTGATGCGGGCTGCGATGTCCGGGCCGACTTCTGGGAGAGTGGTAAGTTGCTCGATGGTGGCGGTGTTGGGATTGACGGGGCGGGTGGAGGGATCACCCCGCAGGAGGATGAAACCCACGACCAAGAGACAAAGCACGATAACGCCAATGAACAGCAGGCGCTGGGTGCGCTCCCGCGACTTGATCTGTTCTTGGCGCTTTTCGATGAACTTGTTGAAGATCTCGCTCATTCAGCTTGGTATGGGTTGAGGGTGCAGGGTTCGCAACTGGAAATGCTCCCGGATTGCTGCACGTTCGAGGATTACTTCAGGTCCTGGCCCTTAGTCTCAGGTGCAAACCAGATCAGTACCATCCCGACCACGTAGATGCAGGAGAGGACGGAGAAGGCATTGGCTTCCACATGCAATTGCATCAGGCGGCGGGCTTCTCCTTCGAGTTGCACGACTTTGTCGGAGCCGAACATGCTCATGAGGTTTACGAACTGCAGGGAGCCGATCGCTGCGATGAGTCGTCCGAAGTTGAAGCAAAAGCCTTGGCCCGTGGCACGAACGCTGGTGGGGAAGAGTTCAGGGAAATACAGTGGGAAGAAACCATAGAAGGAGGCGGTCAGCCCTCCCAAGAGAAAGGCAGTCGTGATCAACCACACTGGCATGCCGGTGCCGGTGTAAGAGTGATTGGTCTGGAAGAATAGGAAGGCCGACCCGAGCGCCAGCAGGCAGAGCAGGAAGTAAGTGACGCGACGGCCGAGTCTATCTGCGATGAGCGGTGTGATGATGGTCACGAGGATGGCACCAAGGGCGGTGGCGATCACGACGTACTCGATGATGTTCGACTTGGTGCCATCTGGCGAAAGGAAGGAGGCCCACTTAGCCGCCTGTTGGGCGGAACCCCAGGTTCCCATCAGCGCCACTGCGGCGAGTCCTGCACCGATTAGCAGGCCACGCATAATGTAGGCGCGATCTGCGGTTTGGACGCTGCCGCCAGCTTGTGCGCGAGTCATGTAGCGTCGCACGGGATGAAGGTAACCCCAGAGGGCGATGCCCAGTCCGGCAAAGGTGACGGGGAGGGCGACCACATTGCCCACTTTCTCCAAAATTTGTGGTGTCCAAACGGCGATGATAGCCAGCGCGGCGATGGCTGCAATGAGCACGCCGAGGAGGTCTTTGGTGGCCCAGTGCGAGGTCGATCCAGATTTCTTCTCCTCTTCCCATTTGTGGGATTCGGGGACGAAAATGAGGATGAAGAAGTTGATGAGTGCCGGTGCCGCACCGCTGATCGCGAGAAACCGCCAGCCGCGGTTGTGGAGGAGGTAGTCGGCGGATTCTTGGCTGATGCCGATGCTGCTGATCCAGTGGCCGACGGTATCAAGGCTGGCGTTCAGGTAGAGGCTGAGCACTCCAGTCAGAAGGAAGCCGACGTTGGATGCGGCACCAATGAGGCCTGCGATCCAAGCACGGTTTTTGTTGCCCCAGATCTCGTTTACGAGGGCGACGCCCAGTGCCCACTCGCCACCCATTCCGAGCGAGGCGACGAAGCGCAGTGCAGCGAACTGCCAGGCTTCTTTCGCAAAGGCGCAAAGCCCGGTGAAAATGGCGAAGGTAAAGATGGCCAACGTCATGGCTTTGACGCGGCCCAGTTTGTCGCCCAACCATCCGAAAAGCACACCTCCAGTGGCTGCGCCGACAAGGAAAATGGCGATGATGACGGTGAACCACTGGCCTTGAACCGCAGCGGTGGCCTCCGGCAGCATGTCCTGCAATGCTGGCTTTCCAATTAGGGGGAAGAGGCCCATCTCAAATCCATCAAACATCCAGCCGAGAATGGCGGCGACAAGGGCGGCAATGTGGGATTTGTTTTTCTTTGCAGGATCGGTCATGAGGTGTGGTGTGGGTTGGATTGCGTAAAAGTGAGACTTCAGGCAACGTCCTGAAGGCCGAGTTTCTCAATAATTTCTGCCGGGACGCCGGGGTAGGGGCCACCGATGCTGACATTGCCGACGTAACCGAGCTGCGCCCAGTTCTTGGTGGACGTGTAATAGCCACCAAGACAGAGTTGGCGGAAGGTGGTGAAGAATTTCTTGGGCACAGGTGCCGCCTCGGGGGCCGCGATTTTATCGACAAGTGCGGTTTGCTCGGCCAGCGATAGTTCGGTGAAGGTTTTTTCGTGGGCCTGGAAGGCTGCGGTATTCACCCATGCCAACCCTCCACGGATGGTCTCGCAATCATCGCGTTGATCGGGATAGGGTGCACTTAGCCACTCGTTCATGAAGTCAGCGATGCCGACCGCGCTGGCGGCTGGACCATGCTCATCTGCGGGCAAGATGATGTCTGCCAGCACATCGATTTGCTTCAACTCTGCTTCTGTGAGGGTCTTCGGCCAAGCCTCAGGGTAAGGCTGGGCCATGAAGTCTGGATCCTGGATCGGATGTCGCGTCGGGAAGGCGGGCGGGGCAGGCTCGGTCTCGCCAGGGGCAGCGAGTCCAGGGAGAGCAGTCGCTGCCGTCGCGGAACCGGTGAACCATTTGAGGGCGGAGCGGCGGGAGAGTTTGGGTGCAGGCATGGCGGGGAGGGGGGCAGGGTGGAGGATGGACTTAAAATAAGGGGAAACCAAAAATTGGGCATCATTCGAAGGTCGCAGGCGCTGACTCGGGCGATAGCAGTAACATGATGAACCAAAGCAGAGGGAATGCCACGGCGGTGAGATGGATGCCTCCAAAAATGGAAATGCCTAGCGTCGCCGCAGCCATCAGACTGAGGTGAAAACGAGTATTTTTTTGACTCATTCCATCCCGAAAAATGCATGCCGTGCAGAGCGTCGCACCAATAAGCATGGCAGTGAGTGCAGGCGCAGCCCAGCTCCCGAGGATCTTTAGCTTCTCGGTCGTTCCGGCAATGCCCTCCATGATTTGGGCCATATCTTCTGTGCTGAGATTGAGGTCCCCGACCGTGCGGCTGATCAGGCACTGCGTAGCCACTAGGCCTGCGACTCCTATCCAATACATGATGATCCCACTCTTGAGTGGCATGCACATGTTAGGAGAACTGGTGGTTGGTTCTGATTCCATGAGCTCACCAATCACACGTCGCCACGCTTCATCGCATCCATCAGGTATTCACAGGATCGCCAGGCGAGGGCGAGGATGGTGAGGGTGGGGTTTTTGTCGGGGTTGCTGGGGAGGACGGCGCCGTCCATGAGGAACAAGTTCTTCACGTCCCAGGTTTGGCAGTATTGATTGGTCACAGAACTGCCAGCCTTAGCGCCCATGCGTGCGGTGCCGACTTCGTGGATGATTTCGCCGGGCTTCTTGATGGCATCGCGTCCACTTAGCGGATTGGCTTTGCCGCCCATCGCGGTCAGCAGTTCAGCAAAGGTCTGCTGCATGTGCTCGGCCTGTTTGATTTCGTGGTCGCTCCACTTCCAGTTAAACCGCAGCACCGGGATGCCCCATTGATCCACGACCTTGGGGTCGAGCTCGCAGTAGCAGTCCTTGTTGGGCACCATTTCACCCCGACCCGAGAATCCGAAAGAGGCACCGTAGTAGCGCCGGGCTTCTTCCTTCAACTTGCTGCCATAGACCCCGGGAGCGGTGGTGTTCAGGATGGAGAGGCTATTGACGGATGGCATCTGACGGCCACCGCCCATTTCAATGTGATAACCTCGTGGAAAGCCCAGCGCGGCATGGTCGCGCACCTTCCACCAGGGCGAATAGACGTGCAGTCCGCCGGCCCCATCTTCGTTGTAGGGAGGCAAATCTTCCATCGCAGGAATGTGGGCTGTGAGACCCGTGCCGACGCTGTCCATCAGATTGCGCCCGACCTCGCCACTGGAGTTCGCGGTGCCGCCACTGTCTTTGCCTTTGGAATTCAGGAGGATGCGAGTGGTCTCGCAGGAACTGGCGGCGAGGATGACGACACGCGCCTTTGCGACGGCATCCCGACGGGTGACTTTATCAATGTAATGCACACCCGTCGCACGTCCGTCGGGACCGATGATGACTTCCCGCACCATTGCATCGGTGATGATGTCCAGATTCCCCGTGGCCAACGCGGCTGGCAGCAAGACGGTGGTGCTTTGGAAGTTGGCGCGGATCGAACAACCTCGCACGCAATTGGTGGCCCAAAAACAGGCCGCACGCAGCGCCATGTCTTTGCTCAGGATCTCCTGCGCCTTGGCGTTTCCAGGGAAGAGTTTCTTCGGCAGGTTCTTGGCGTCGAGCGGTTGGCTCAGCACGGCGCGGTGCGCCGCTACAATCGGAACACCGATTTTCTTGCCAGCCTTCTTGGCCAGCAATTCGCCAACACGGGGCTTCGGCGGGGGCAGCAGAACGCCAGGTGAAGAGTTCGGGGCGTTTTCGATACCATCGTTTTCGCCATACACGCCGATCAGCATCTCCACCTTGTCATACCATGGGGCGAGGTCCTGGTAAGTCATCGGCCAGTCAACGCCCAGACCATCGCGCGAGGCGCAGTTGAAGTCATGCTCGCCGAATCGCAGGGCGATGCGGCCCCAGTGGTTCGTACGTCCGCCGAGCATCCGCGCCCGCCACCACCAGAAGTCGCCTTCCGTGCCTTTTTTGTTGGTGTAGGGCTCTCCCGCCACCTGCCAGCCGCCAATGTTACAGTCGTAATGGCCGAAGGGGCGCGCCGGTGTACGCTCGCCGCGCAAAGGTGCCATTTCGGGCGTATTGAACATCGCGGTTTCTTTGGCTGGATCGTAATTCCGACCCGCCTCGATCATCAAGACCTTCACACCCTCCAGCGCCAAGCGGAGTGCAGCCATCCCACCTCCAGCACCGGAACCGACAACGATAACATCATACTGGGGCTGGGTTTTGCGATCCGTGAGAACAGGCATCCGCCATTGTTGCCGAGCCCAGCCCAAATGGGCAAGCCTTTGTAGCGATGGAGCGGTGTTTTTTCGAGGAACTCGGAAAGGTTGCCTTTCGGAGGAGAGTTCGTTTAGTGGACTTCTATGAAAAAATGGCGCATCGCAGGCATTAACTTTGATCACTTCCACATGGGCGACCTGCTGCGACAGGCTTCGGAGCATCCCAACGCGGAAATTGTGGGCATCTCCGACGAGCAACCTGCGCGGATGGTGGATGCGGCGCGGAATTTTGGATTGGGGACCGACCAGGTGTTTACGGACTATCGGCAGTGCCTCGAAAAGACCCAGCCCGACCTCGTCGTGTTGTGCCCCGCGGCCGCTTGTCATGGAGACTGGGTGGCCAAGGTGGCACCGTTCGGAGTGCACATCTTGATGGAGAAACCCTTTGCAGGATCCTTGCAGGAGGCGGACGCGATGGTCGCCGCGATGCAGCCAACTGGGAAATTGCTCGCGGTGAACTGGCCCCTGGTCTGGGCGGCAGGTCAGCAGACAGCGCATCGCTTGATTCAAGAAGGTCTGATCGGTCAACCCCTCGAGTTCCATCACCATGGTGGCAATCGCGGGCCGCTCTACCATGGTGCGGACAAGATCGAAAAAGAACCCTCTGCGGCAGAGAAGGCAGCCAGTTGGTTCTACAGTAAGGCACAGGGTGGGGGATCGCTCCTGGATTACATGGGCTACGGGACAACGCTGGGCACCTGGCATCTGGGAGGGATCAAGCCAGAGGAGGTAACCTGCACCTGGAACATCCCCGAAGGCCTGGAAGTGGACGAACATGCGGTCGCTGTGATTCGCTACGCTGGTGGTTTGAGCAAGACGGAGACCCGCTGGGGTGCCTTCACCGATCCGTGGACCTTTCAGCCGCAACCAAAGTGTGGCTTCGTCATTCGCGGCAGCGCTGGCACGATCTCGTGTTTTGATTATGAACCCATGCTGCGAGTACAGACGGCGCAATGCCCAGAGGGTTTTGAGGTGCCAGTGGATGAACTCTCCGCGCCGAATCGCAACCCCATTGAGCACGTCATCCATGCCATCGAGACCGGTAGCCCCCTAATCGGCCCGCTGACGGTGGAGATCTCCCGCATCGGCCAACAGATCGTGGACACCGCTTTCGCCAGCGCTCAGCAGCGGAGGACGCTACCTCTCATGGGATGAGCGGTTGGGCGGGACTTTCAAGGGTTTTGAAGCTGTCGATGGCTACGGTATTCTGCCCATCAAAGCGTGGCAAATGTGCAGGTCAAGCCGGGGCACATTGCTTGACGCCCAAGACCGAACCGCCTAGAATGGCAGATCACGACTGGTTTTGCACACTGGAGCGAGGCGCTTGTGAAGCCGGTGCAAGTGGCCAACGTCACAGGGGCCACCCAGGCGAGCCAAAATTTCGGCTCTGCTGGCCTCTTGACGTATTACTTCTACCACCTGGATGACAAGGGTGATGCCGCCCATACCACTGCCTACCTTCGCGAGGCCGAGGCGGCTGGCCGAGGTGTGGACGAACCTGCCTTGGCCGAAAAGCACCTGCTCAGAGATCGCAGTTATGCGCAACTCGCGGTCGACGTTTGCAACGCTCTGAAAAAGGAAGGTGTCAATGTGGAATTCGACGAGGGTGGGAAGAACGGCACCGCTTCGAGTAACTGAACGAATCAAAAGCCCGTCAAATTGTGGACACGAACGAGCAGACATGTGGTCCCGTGTTTTGAGGTTGTACTTGCCGAGCGTCGTCTCGCTATGACTTGGTCTTGGGTAGCCACTTCTCAAATTTAACGGCGTTCGCAGCTGGGCGGATCGTGCCGAGTTCTTGAGGCTTGCGGCTGATCACCTGCCGGAGCACATCTCTCCGTTCGGACCACAATTCGTGTGACCAGTGGTCTTCGATTCCGACAAAAAGGGACCGCGCGGCATCACGCAATCCCATTTGGACACAAAGATCAGCGAGTTCGTTTCGCAGGCTCAGGCTTTGATTCCACGTTTCTCCTGCGACACGGACGACTTCGGTCACGTCATCTGGATTGAGGCGTTCACGCAAACCCTCGAGCAAGTTGCGTCTTGCCAAAGTTTTCAAAATCCTCGCAGCCACTTCTTTGTTGGGCTGCTGGCAGAGCAATTGTAAAAACTGCCCGCACATCGCTCGACTCTCCGAATCGCCATCGGCGAGGGTTTGGCAGGCCTCGAACAGTGGTTGGGCGTGATCTGGAAAGGCTTCGAGGTTTGCTTTGGAGCTCAGCATGACCTCGTCGATAGGACGCCCGGCCGCGATCAATGCCTTGACATTCAGTGTGAACCAGCCCGGCGTTTTCGTTTGATGCGCCCCAAGAATCTCAAGCGCTGCTTCAATATCACTCCGATAATCAGAGTACGCTTTACCTCGCCGCCACTGGAAATTCCCATGGTTGATGAGGAACGCTGCTTCTGCCACTCGGGCATGTTCAGAATCGGGAAAAGCACCTTGCCAGCGTTGGATGGCGACCCTCATTTCATCCCAGGCCGATGCTGAGTGGGCTTCGGTGGTGAGAGGTTGCATCGAAGTCAAAGCGATGTCTTCCATCCACTTCCCCGCAGTTGATTTCAGGGTGGCCTTTTGGATGCTGGTCAGGAGGTACTCGACCTTCGCAGAGTCGCCCTCGCGAAGGCGCAGAATGACCTGATCTTGGAGCGCCTTGGTCTGTGCGGACTCGTCGAATTCGTCCCGTTCGTCGGGAAAGGCAAATGAGTCGAGACTGTGGGTCGTCATTGCAAGGTAGAAGGCATACGCATGCTGGTGGTAGCGCAGTGCCTTGCGTGCCCAGAGGAAGCTGCGGTCTGCAAACAGCACCATCGCATACGGGAGTTTTTCTTCTAACAGGCGGATGGAATCCTCCGCTTCCTTCTTTCGGCCATAGTAGAGCAGCGTGTAGGCCTTGGTCAGGAGGATCGACCCTGCGTAATGGTAAGGCTTGACAAACTGGGCATCTTCCCATGTCGTAAAATCCTGAACAAACGGGGCAAGTTTCAGCGCCAGAGGTAGCACCCTGCCTAGAGCCTCATCCATCGCAGGCAGATTGGCTGGATTGCGGCTTTCATACCAATATCGAGTGGCCGCTTGCAGATCATCGAACTGCTGGCGTTTCGACTGCGGGGTGGACTCTCTGATCGCTGTTTCAATTTCCTGGAGCGGCAGTGACTGGGCGTGGCTCACGATCTGGGCAAGGAAGACCAGGAAAAAGAGGCGGGCAGCAGGCGTAACGAATGACATTTATGGTAATTATATTCGATCTGCCGGGGGGTGCAACAACGACCTAGAGTTCATTCCACATCCGGCTGCAAATTCGGGGCAGGAGGATGAGCGATTGGAGTCGGCGAGGCCGCCAGCGGGCAAGAACCCTGATCGATTACTGTTAGATGGTGCCCGCCCACGCTGTGGTCGTGTCATTGCAGAACGGCCTCGCTTGAGGCGGAATTCGCAGCGAAGGGTCTGGTAACGCGATAACTTGAAGCTTGAATCTGGGGGGCAATACCGCTTTGATCGGTGCTCTTCCTTCTCAACCTGTGGCAGATTTTTACACTCTCGATGACTTGCGCTCTTGGCCGGAGCACACTGGGACGCTTACACCGCCAGCGCGTTTGGCGGTGATTGGGGATCCTATTGGGCATTCGCGGTCGCCACAGATGCATAATCCGGCGTTGGTGGAGTGCGGGATCGATGCCCAATATGTGCGTGTTCAGGTGCCGCAGGGCAGTGTAGCGGAGGCCTTTGGGCTTTTTGCGCAGCATGGTTTCCTGGGGGTGAATATTACCATCCCACATAAGTTCGAGGCGCTGGAGGCCGTGCATCATCTTGATCCGTTGGCGAAGCAACTGGGTGCGGTTAATACACTGGTCATCCGTGAAGGTGGGCGATTGCATGGTTACAATACGGATGGTCCTGGGTTTCTGCGCAGTGTGAGGGAGGCGTTTGGAACTGATGTCAGAGATCTGCGTGTGCTCATCCTTGGGGCTGGTGGTGGGGCTGGGCGCGCCGTTGCAGTTCAATGCGCGATGGAAGGATGCTGGCGTTTGGTACTGGCGAATCGCACCCATGAGAAGGCCGCGCAGGTGGCCAAGGAGTTGCGCGGCCTTATCCCACAACCGTCGCCGAATCGAGATATTTCGACCGTGGCCTGGGATGATGCACATCTGCATGCGGAGTTGGAGAACATTGACCTGATCGTCAACGCTACCTCGGTGGGGATGAAGATGGATGACGCACCGCTGCTGCCCGCCTCTGGGCTGCGGCCGCATCACCTCGTGCTGGACATGGTCTATCGGCCGGGTGGCCGCACGCCGCTGGTGCAGGATACGTTGCGGGCGGGTGGGCGCGCTGTGGACGGTCTGACGTTGCTATTGCATCAAGGCGCGATTTCCTTTGAACACTGGTTTGACCGCCCTGCGCCTGTGGAGGTGATGCGTCAAGGCTTGCAAGCCACTGTTGCTGCGTAAACTGTCTGCCTCTGTGAACGCCGTCCATCATTTCATCGCCGGACTGACTTTGCCATTGCTGATGGCAGCGCTGGTTGTGGTTCTTTGCAACGTCTTTGCTCCGTGGCTGGAAGAGCACGGCGTGGCACCGATGATGGTGATGTTTATCGGCTCAATCGTGGTGGGGGTGACGACGCGGAAACTGATTCGTGTGCTGCTACCCATCCGCTGTCCACGTTGTGGACAGGTGCGCTGCTATGAAGTGGAGGGTCGCACGAACCGCTTTACGTGCCGGAACTGTGGGAAAGTGGTGTGAGGATGGCTGGATCCCAGTCTTTCCAAACTGGATCAAGCCCCTGCGCGCTGAGCATTGAGGCCACTGCGGCTGGGCTGCGAGTGTCCGCAATGCCAAACTGCCCCTCGGCGCGTGCATCATCTGCTTTGTCATTCAGATCCACTCTGCGACCGCGAACCGTCAGGTGCAGATCGTCTGTGCCGGCACCGGTGTAACCGCCGGGCTCTGTATGGCTGCCTGCACTCATGCTAGTGACGCCCAAGGGTGCTAAGGCGTCGCGCAGTTTTGCAGGCTCCCGTGTCGAGACGACGATGCCGACCTCTGGGAAGCACTGGCGAAAGGCGCACAAGGTCTGCACTAAGGCCCAATCAGGGAATCCTGTGAGTGGCGTGAAGCCACCCGCCGCTGGACGCAGCCGAGGGAAGGCGACGGTGAAACTTGCCTTCCAGCACTGGCGGTAGAGATGCTCCAGATGCGCGGCGAGCCGCAGCGCCTCTAACCGCCAATCGCTGAGGCCAAAAAGCGCACCGATGCCGATACGGCGAAAGCCTCCCTCGTAACCGCGCTCTGGGCAGGCTAGGCGCCAGTCAAAGTCTCGCTTGGGTCCGGCAGTATGCATTTCTGCGTAGAGCGCGCGGTCATAGGTCTCCTGGTAAACAACGAGTCCCTCGGCTCCTGCCTGCACCATTTGGGCGTATTCTGGGGCCTCCATGGGACCGACTTCGATACCGATCGTCGGCACGAAATCACGGATCGCACGGATGCACTCATCGAGGTACCCATCGCTGACAAAACGGGGATGTTCCCCGGCGACGAGTAGGATGTTGCGGAAACCCTGGGCGACGAGGTGGCGTGCCTCGCGCACGACCTGCTCAATTGTTAGCGTGACCCGCAGGATTGGATTGTCCCGGGAAAAGCCGCAATATTTGCAGTTGTTGACGCATTCGTTTGAAAGGTAGAGTGGCGCAAAGAGCCGCATCGTTCGGCCGAAATGGCGTCGAGTGATGGCGCGACTCTCGCGGGCCATCGCCTCGAGTTGAGCTGGAGATTTGGTCTCCAGAAGAGCGGAGAAACGCTCCATCAGCGGGCTTTTGCGCTGAGGGAGGGCGTCGAGGATGGCGGAGAACTGGGTGTGCACGTTTCTTCTTATACGTGCGCCGATCTCATGCACAAGAGGAAGAGACGCGGGAAATTATGGAGCGGCAGTCGATCCGCCGCCACCGCCGCCACCGCCGCCAGTTGCAGGAATGCCGTCCACGTATCCCTTGCCTTCCAGAAAGACCAGGATGTCATCTGTCTCCGCGGTCAACGTGCGACTCTCGCGATTGGCTTGATCTGTCATTCCATCGTCGAGGGTGCAGGTCATCAGGCTAGCGCCAGCGACGCCGATGTCGGTGGGACTTGAGCTAGAGTACGGCAGGTCGCGCTCGCTATCCGCGCTGACGGCGTAGCCATGCAGGACCCGGGCGACATAGACGCTGAGCTCTGCGGAGCGTGAGGAAATCTTCTTTTTATCATCTGCGGCACCGATCGCAAAAAACGTGGTCGTCGAGACGGTATTCGCCGCAGTGGCGGAGATGACTGCTTTGCGATCCACTCCTTTGACGGCGACGAAGAGTTCGCCAAAATTCTCGTATGTGAAGTAGTTCTTCACTCCGCCGATGGTGCGGGTAAGGATCAGGCTGCCGGTGCCGCCTTCGATGGGAGCAACGTAGTAGCCGCTCTCATAGGCGCGGTAGTTGATGCTTTCTCCGGCTGAAGCAAAGGTTAGCTTGTAGACCGCGAGCTGCGCCTGCGCAGCCCCTGCGGTAAGAAAGAGGGCAATGGCGAGAGAGAGGGAGCGGAGGTGAGGCATGAGGAGCTATAACTCCGCCCAAAAACGAAAGTTGCGACGATTTATGCGAGCTGCCGATGAAAGCGTGGCAGCTAGGAGGTGACTGGCAGTGGCCGGGTGACGCGCTTCCAGAAGAAGTCCAGCTCTCTGGCGAGCACGCTCATCACCTGGGAGGGTTCGGCGGGCAGTGCGCCGGACTCCGCTTCCTTGATGATACGCTGCATGGCGTACAGGGCCGCCATGCTGCGGGTATCGACGTGGATCGGGTCCACCACATTGCGCAGGCCCTCTGGCAGGCTGCCGGATTCCTGAAATTGAGCCCACAGCGCTGTGTCCCGATCTGATTTGAAGGTAACGATTTTGAGCACGGGTGCGGGCTCCCCAGTGCGGGCTGCCGCGGCCAATCCAGTGGCGATTTTTCCGGCAGCGTAGCCAGAGAGAGTCTGCCACCAAACGGCGTCCGTGAATGGTGCGAGGCCGAAGACGATGTCCATGCCTTGCAAAGACCAGCTCATGACGTGACGTCCGGTCTGCCCCGGCAGTTCGGTTTCGGAAAAACGTACGAGTGGGAAGCGTCGTCCAGCCAGACGTACTAGCTCGGCGACGCGAGAAAGGTCCAGGGACCGGGACTCCGCCTCGGGCAGCATCTGGGCTTTGACTGCCTCAAACCGCGCGATCAGTTCAGTCTGTCCAATCTCACTGCCACCCGTTGAGGCGGCGACACCCATCACGCCGGCGAGTTTCTGGGCGACTGATTCGTTCTGCGGTGGGGAGGGCACCTCTGGCTGAGGGGCTGCGGCTTCGCCGGTCGTTTCGGGAGCGTCTGGGTTGTTGCCGCGGCGCAGACGGTCAAGCATTTCCCGCAGCTTTTCAAAATTGCCGACGGAACGGCTGGCATCTGAGGGCGGGGCTTCGGGGGCAGGAGGTGGTGTGGTCTGCGTCGGTTGCGCCGCGACGGGGTCCAGCAATGGGGAGTCAACTGGCGGCAAGAGGGATTGCGGCGGTGCGATGGGTGGGCTGTCATCCACCTTTGTGCCTGGGGCGATGGGGAGGATGAAGGGTTCGTTTTGTGGCAGTGCGGCAATCGGCTCGGCCAAGCCTTCGGCGGTCTGCTTCATGAAATGGCTAGTTTCTGCGTCGAAAAGCGTGCCTTGCGGTGTCTGGGCTGGCGCTGGGGGGCTGGCACCGACATCGGGCAGCAGCATGTCGTCTTCGGATTCCTCTTCCAAAAGTGATTCTACGGGGGCCACGCTGCCTCCCGATGACATAAAGGCCTGCCACTGATGGGAGGCATGGCGGAGGAAACTGCGTGCGGCCACAGAGCCCAGGGGGCGGCCCATGAAGTAGCGGGGCACATCAAGGAACTTCTCAAACGCAGAATGCTCCTCAGTCGGCACTTTGGCCTCGGTCAGCCTAAGTCGGACAAGCGCCAAGGCCTCGCCAGCAGTAAGGCCGCGTAGCAGCAGTTGGGAGGCTGTCAGCCGATCTTCCAACGCACTGGGTAGGTGATGTCCAAAGGTGGCCTGCCAGACATCTTGGTTTAGGCTCAGGACAACATGCACGCCTTCGACTTCGGTGACGTCCAGCAACAATGACGCGATCTGGAGACCCGCATCTGCATTGCGGTAAAAGGCATCCAAGTGATCAACTAGCAAGACAACGGGGCGCCAGATTGCCAGCAGGCGCAGCAGTCTTTGGCAACCTTCGATGTGGCTTGTGGCCAGTTCCTTCAGCATCGCCGTGCTCTGGCTTTCGCCTTGCGTGCCGAGGTCGTAAACGGTCTGGAACCAGTCTTCCGCCTCTGCGGGATTCACGATGGCTAACTGTCTGCCGATTCGCTCCGCCAAGGGTTTGCGCAACTGGCTAGCGTGCTTCATCAACCACTGACCGATGAGGTGGGCCTGCCCATTCGGGTCAAAAATGTCTTCCACGGACCCGGACAAAACGCGCATTGCTTGTTCTGGGTTTGCGCAGGGAAGGCGACCGTCCTCAATGAGGCGGCGCAAGAGGCTGGCAACGACTCCGCTGCAAGCCTGGCGTAGCTTACTCCAGCCAGGAGTACCTGTTTCGGCCCGATCCATAGCCTCGATGCCACGGCGTGCTACCGAATGCCAGTTCACTGGATCGCCGGAGCGGAAAGCGACGGGGACGATGACTGCTTGTTCGTCTGCTGCGGCAGCGAGACGGCCGAGGAGGTGGGTCTTGCCGTAACCAGCGCGTGGGGCCGTGAGGAGGACGAGGGGTTGGCCGCGCTGCTGACCAGCGCGTTCGTCCACTGTCGTGGTCAGTTGGCGGAGTAGGTCCGCATTCATGCCGGGCACAGAGCGTGCCTCATCCACGCCAAAGGGTCCTGGACAGACGTCTGTGGCAAATGGGTTCAGTACCTCATCTGCAGCCCCCGAAGATGCCGCGGGGGCGGCACCTGTCGAAGAGGGCACATCAGGGGCTGGTGAGAAAGGAGAGTCGAAGCGCTTCACGGTTACGATATCAGCTACAAAACTGAGAGATGCCTATCCATGATACTTATTCGAATTTCGACAAATAGAAAGCGCGGTTTTTTGAAAATGACACAATTCTCGCGAATGCTACGCATTTCTGAAAAATTAATCCCATTGGAACTTTGGAACGCTACACTCGCCGTCGAGTCGTCTCGACCCTGTAGTCGAGTGACAATACCCGACGGAAATTCCGTCAAAGCGTTGACATGTTAGCATGAACCCGGCTTAATCAAGGTCGGCATGGCATTTTTGGGAATTGAACCAGCATTTGACGTAACTTTTGGCGCGCAGCGGGCAGAGCTAGTCCTGCAAGATTCGAGGGCAGCACTCCAGTTACCAATGCCATGGCTGGCGGGACCGGCGACGGAAAGCTTGGAAATTCAGCCAACCGCGTGCCGCTGGGAGGGCGACTTTTTGTTGGCAGAGGCTCCTGACCTCCTGGTGGGTGCCACTCTAGTCGATGCGGGCGGGCGGCTTGAAGATGCGGTGGAGGCTGCCTATACCCGCCTGCTGGACTTGGCGAAGGGCTGGCACCTTTACCGGATCTGGCAGTATGTGCCGCAGATCAATGAGGTGAGGGGCGGCCTGGAGCGTTACCGGCAGTTTAACATTGGCCGGTGGGCTGCGTTTGAGAGGCGCTTTGGTCGGGACCTGCGCTCTTTCATGCCTGCGGCCTCTGCCGTCGGATTGGGAGGGGACAAGATCGTGGTCATCTTCAAGGCGGGCAGGGTGCGGCCTAATTACTTCGAAAACCCATCCCAGGTACCTGCCTACCATTATCCGGCGGAATACGGCCCACGCCCGCCTGGGTTTGCTCGTGGTGTGGTGGCGGATTGCGATGGCAGCCGCACGGTTCTCCTGTCTGGGACGGCTAGCATTGAGGGTCACCGCAGCGTGGGGGAGGGGGATTGGGAACTGCAGTTCCGCACCACGATGCACAACATCGAAATCATGCTAGGCAGAATGGGCTGTCTGGGAGGCCTCCGGCCCGAGTCCTGGGCTGCTGGCGGCGTCCGCGATGCTCATTTTAAATGCTATCTGCGGTATCCAGAGATACTACCACTCGTTCGGGAGTGGCTCCAGGATGCTTGCGGTACCGACGACCACTTTACCTATCTCTTGGCAGACATCTGCCGGACGGATTTAGACCTGGAAATTGAAGGCCGCATCGTTGGCGAGCCTTGCTGTTCTGAGTGAATTACTGCTCTTCAATATCGTGAACTCATCTGGCTTTATCGATCGCGCTGCCGCCGCAATTTGGGGGCAGTTCATCGGCGATGCAGCTGCGCTGGGCACCCATTGGATTTACGATCTCGAAGCTCTGAACTCTCGTCACCCAGATGGGATTCACGGTTTTGAATCACCTGCGCCCGATCACTATCACGGGGCCAAGCAGTCTGGAGATCAGACTCATTATGGTGATGCAGCCCTGCTAATTTTGGAATCCGTTGCGGAACGAGGGCAATTTGATGAGGTGGACTTCGGGCAGCGATTTGTCGCCTTTTTTGCCGATCCGGCCTGCCAAAGTTACAAGGACAAAGCTACGCGAGGCACCCTTGAAAATCTGGCTACCCGGCCCGGCGATTTTCAAAACGGTGCGGATGATGACCAATTGGCTACGGTGACCCGATTGGCGCCGGTAGTGGTGGCGCATCAGCCAGATGGTGACGAGGGCTTCTTCGACGCCGTGCGGCGGGCTACTCTCTTTGCCCAGCAAAACGCCATTGCACTGTCTTGCACCGCCGCCCACGCCGAGTTGTTGAGATCTCTTCTAATGGGAGTGACGCTGCCGGAAGCTTTTGAGCACGCTAGACGCTCGCCAGATGTCTCCTGTGATATGGCGGACTACTTCGAGGCCGCTCACACACAATTGCAACTGGACGTGGTGGCCGCCACCGAGTTTTTCGGCCAGAGCTGCCCACTTCGGCAGAGTTTCCCCGCTGCCCTTCATGCCGCCCTCAAACATGCCGACGATTTTCAGCACGCAATCCTACAGACCGTCAGAGCGGGTGGCGACAACGCCGGTCGCGCTGCTCTTGTCGGGACATGGCTTGGGGCCGCTGGTGGCATGGCCGTCATTCCCGAGGCTTGGCAGCAAAAGCTCACCGCCAGAGACCGTATCGCCGCCGCCATACAGCGCCTCACGGCTTGAGGTGTGACCGTGGCATGACGGAGCGGTTCAGCGGTTCGTGTCTCGCTGTCGCCATGGCCAATTCGATGGCGAACCTCCCAAGCTGCCAAACATCTCCGCTGCCAATCCCGGACTAGACCTTCAGCCAAGTCCGGAACCCACGTGCGCTGTAATAAGACTGCGCGCCGTTGTGATAAAAGAACACCCGACCAAAGCGGCGGTCTCCAAAGAGTGCACCGCCGAGCTTTCGCATCTCCACAGGTGTGCTGACCCAACTCGAAGTCTTCATGTCAAACTCGCCGAGTTCTTGGAGAGTTCGGTATTGCTCTTCCGTCAGTAACTCCACGCCCATGGCTGCGGCCATATCCACGGCGTTGTTATTTGGCTTGTGCTCCTTGCGCGATTCGAGGCCTTCGCGGTCGTAACAGACGCCGGCCCGACCCTTGGGGCTCTCTGGTGAACAATCAAAAAAGATCACCTCCCCCGATTTCGCATCGTGCCCGACCACATCCGGTTCACCTCCCGTTTTTTCCATCTCATGAAGTGACCACAGTTTCTCAGCATTCGCTTCCAGTCGCGCAAGCACCTTGTCCCAGGGGAGGCCCACATGACGTTTTATGTTCTTTTCAAAACGGGCCTTCAACTCCGCCAGCAGCGCTTCGCGATCCTTGGTTGCCAACTCTTTTTTTGTTCCGGTAGCTTTCATGGACGGATCTTTTTGGGTTTCTTGCAATGCCGAGTGACTCCCCGTTGCGGGCAGGTATGTGCATCCAATGCCGCATCCATAGGGAATGGTCAACCTATGAGTAGGCGGGCCCCTAGTGGGGGTTTAGGTGGTAGCACTTTCTTGCCGTCTTCCCGGACTTGAATCAGCCACCGACGTGCTTTCTCAGCTGTGGGTAGAACTCGTTGAAGTCTGAGGCGAAGGAGTCGTAGTCCGCGAGCAAGTCGTCCATACCTGCGGCCAGATTAACGGGTCGCCTGAGCCGGGCGCTGATCCGCTGTAGCTCCTCTGCGACACCCTCGGTGTTACCGTAGCTGAGTAGGTAGCCGCGGTCTCTGATCTCTGTCAGTCGGACGTACGCGAGTTCCGGTAGATGCGAACGAAAGGTATCGATGCTGGTGTGAAAATCTTCGACCAATCCCGCAAGTGGAAGGCTGGAGTGACTTGCCCAGTCCCGGGCCAGAAAGTGGTCGTAAAAGAGGTCCACCAAAATTCCGCCATAGCGTCGCAGCGGGCCAATGATCCGGCTGACGCTGCGCCGAAAGACTGGATGCCCATCGGTGTACGCGTCAATCTTCCGATGGAGGTCGATACCGACGACAAAGTCGGCGGGAAGTTCCTGCAGCGCGCTGAAGCGAAGCAAATCCGGAAGGACGTTTCCAATCCTGGCCTCGGGCGAATCTCCGGAGAGGTGGATGTGGGCGAGCCAATTCATGGTGAAAATTCAATCGGGCCGA
The DNA here is from genome assembly GCA_024232965.1 of Verrucomicrobiaceae bacterium. Classification (GTDB taxonomy): domain Bacteria; phylum Verrucomicrobiota; class Verrucomicrobiia; order Verrucomicrobiales; family Verrucomicrobiaceae; genus JACKQF01. Next base: position 393,781 of record JACKQF010000001.1, read on the forward strand.
CCGGTTCGGGTGGCCGGGAAGCTAAATTCACAAGATGGGTTTGTCAGGGACTTTGTGATCGGGGGAGGAGGCCGTTGATCCGTGTCTCAGGATCTAAATCCTCTGCCTCAAATCCTCGGTCACAATAGACCTGCGATGCTGACTCGGAAGCTTAGGATACAAGTATTGGGAGGTGTCCTGCGTGGGGGCTGACTAGTCGATGCCAATGTCCTCAATGAATCGATCGTCGTCGGAGAAATCTCTTTTGCCCACGACCTCGATCACGCCGCATCTGACGCCGTAGCGGACCAGTGATCGTGTCCAAGTTTCTGAGGGCTTGATGAGCAGCCTTAAATGCCGGGCGACAAGTTGCTGAACGGCATCCCGAACGGTTGCCCTTTGAAAAAGAAACTGCGGCGGTCGAAAGTCTTGGATTTCCGTCGCATCTCCAAACCTATTCCAGAACTCCTTTTCCGGCCTTCCTGCTTGCAGTTGGAAAAGTTTGTCGGAGAGAGCGATGCTCTTTTCGGGCGCACCCGTAGCGTGGCGTGCACCAGCACGGAAGGTATGAAACGCTCGCAAGGTGGGACAGAAACCTTGAGCGTCCGTAGCTCCCAGCTTCAGTGATAATAGATCAATTGCCTGTCGTGGAGTCCGAAGCATGGCTGCTTCCGAATCAGGAATGGAGATCCCGAATGTGCCCTCCCAACACATTACGATTTCTACAGAGTCGAGGCCCATTTGAGTTGGTTCCAGAATGTTTCTGATCAGGAGTCAGGTGCGATGGAAGTTGCCCGCTGAGGATCATTCACAAAAATTCCGGTTTGTCAGCGGGTTTGTTTGTCATCTGTTCGTGGCGTGCTTGCGCCACGGTGGGACGGTTTGCGTCTGGTGTGACTTCGCCCATGCCCGAAGCATCAAATCTCAGCCTGTGCTTTGTGGGAACGATATCAATCTTCATCCGACCACGGATGACCGACTGGACTGATCACTGTCCACCAATCACTTTTACGCCCTACTTCCCCGCGCCGTCTTCCACGCCCCGAAGGTCCGGCTCCGCAGAGGGGGCGTCAGACAATGGAAGGCGGATGGTGAAGACGGTCTCCTGGCCGGGGGTGCTGCGGAGGTCAATGGTGCCCCCGTGGGCTTCGACGGCGCGGCGGACGATGGAGAGGCCGAGCCCGGTACCTTTGATGCCAGAGGCGTGATGTCTGCCACCACGGTAGAAGCGCTTGAAGATGAAAGGGATCTCGTGGGCCGGAATGCCGACGCCGTTGTCTGCGATGGTGAGGGTGCAACTGCGGGGGCTCCACTGCCCGGTGACGCGGACAATGAGTCCTGGGGCGGGGTTTTCTTTGATCGCGTTTTCGATGAGATTGGTGAAGAGCTGATCCCAATAAAAGCGGTCACCATTGATGATGCCGCCACTGTCGGGGAAGTCTAAAATGACCTGAGTATCGCGACCTTCGAGGATGGGGGCGAGGCGGTCCACGGCGTCTTGGACGCAGTCGCGTACCGGGAAGGGCTCGATATTCAGAATGCCACTGGTGCCCTCGAGGCGGGAAATGGTTAGCATGTCATCGATGATGCGGACGATGCGTTGACCGTGTTTTTCCATGATGCCGAGGCACTTGGCGATGAATTCCGGGTCTCCATCGACGCCTTCGCGGAGGGTCTCGATGTATCCGAGGATGAGGGTGAGGGGGGTGCGGAGCTCGTGGGAGGCGTTGGCGACAAAGTCTTTGCGGATCTGCTCTGCCATGACCTGATCTGTCATGTCCTGGACCATGAGCCATGCGCCCCCTTCTGCGGTACTGGGGAGAGGGGCTGCCTCCAGGGTGTAGTGGCGCCCAGTAATGCCTCCATTGTTGGTGCCGGTGGAGACGAAGCGCATATCGCCGACGACGCGGCGGCGATTTTGCAGGGCGGACTGGAGAGTGGCGTGCAGTTGGTGGTCCTGAATCTCGTCCAGCAGGGGACGATTGCGCTGGAGTGCAGGGCGGTGGAAGAGTCGGGCGATGGTGCGATTGGCAAACTTGATCTGGAGCCGCTCATCCACGATGACGACTCCCTGCTGGATCTCATTGAGGAGTGTCTCGAAGATTTTGCGGAGGTATTCCTGGCGATGCAGTTCGTGGCTATCTGCGAGGAGGCGAGCGATGCGTGCGGGCAGGGCATCTTGCCGATCTGTGGGGGTGGCGATGCCTGCTGCGGTGGCGATCTGGCGGAACTGCTGCTGCCAATACTGCTCTCTTTTATACATCCACACGCTGGCTGCGATGAGCAGGGCGGCGAGTATGAGGCAGGCGATTAACATGGGGGCGAATGAAACGGCGTCCTGTCCGTCTCTGCAACTTGGAATGCGCCTCTACGCTCAGGGCGTATTGGTGAATTGATATCCGGTACCGCGCACGGTCAGGATGTGATTTCCGGCCGGGCCGAGTTTTTCCCGCAAGCGCTTGATGTGGGTATCGAGCGTGCGGGTGGCGACGTCGTCATTGTAGCCCCAGACCTCGCGCAGGAGATCGGCACGGGTGTGCACGGTGGCAGGGTTTTCCATGAGCGTGGCCATGAGTTTGAACTCGGTGGTGGTGAGGTCGATGGGCTGGTCTCCAGAGAAGACCTTCATGTTTTTCCGATCAAGGAGGAGCTCTCCGGCGCGGACCTCGGAGACGTGGTGGATCTTTTGGATGCGGCGGAGCACGGCGGTGACGCGCAGGACCAGCTCCCGTGGGCTGAAGGGCTTGGTCAGGTAGTCATCAGCTCCGAGTTCGAGCCCGGCGATTTTGTCTCCGACCTGGGCGCGGGCGGTGAGCATGATGACGGGGACGACGCGAGTGCGGCTATCTGCGCGGAGGCGCTTGAAGACTTGGATGCCGTCCTGACCGGGTAGCATGAGGTCGAGCACAATGAGCTCTGGTTGGAACTCGATCACGGAGGGCATGACTTGCAGGCCATTGGCGATGCATTTGCAGTCGTGGCCTTCCCTGGAGAGATGAAGGGAGATCAGCTCTGAGATATCGGTTTCGTCGTCAACGATGAGTATTTTGCTCATGAAAGTGCGCCTCTACTAGACAATGGAGATGCTAGGGCAAGTATCGCTTGGTGACAAGCCTGTCACTTTAGCAGGCCGAGGTGTCGAATTTGTCACCGCTGAAGGGGTTGAGTTTGTTTGAGGGTGTGATGTTTTTGAGAAGCTGCTAGGAGGTGGCTACCTATGCGAATTCTCATCGTTACGGATACTTTTGTGCCAGACATCAACGGCGTGGCCCGCACGTTGTGCACCCTTTGCTCTGGGTTGGTGGCGCGTGGACATCAAGTGCATGTGGTGACGACTCTACCTGCTGCTGCGGGGGAAGGCGAGGAAGGTGATTGCACTCGGCGCGTGATGGGCTCTGTGCCGCTGCCGGGCTACCCGGGGCTACGCATCGGGATGGCGACGACGGCGGTGATGCTGGGCGTGCTGGCGGATTTTGAGCCAGATGTGGCCTACGTGGCCACGGAGACGCCGCTGGGCATTGCGACGATCCGCGCGGCGGCTCGCCAAGGGCTGCCGGTGGTGTCTGGGTTTCATACGAATTTTCACAGCTACCTGCAGGACTATCATCTGCCGGGGCTGGAGTCTGTGGCGCAGCTCTTCCTGCGCGCAGTGCATAACCAGACAGTGCGCACGCTGACCCCCAGTGAGGACACAGCCCTGCAACTGCGGAGTTGGGGCGTCAATAACGTGGGCGTGCTAGGGCGCGGGGTGAATACGGAGCTTTTCCATCCCGGCCGTCGTTGTGCCGAGCTCCGCAAGAGCTGGGGTGTCGGTCCGAACGATCCGGTCTTCCTCTATGTCGGGCGTATCGCAGCAGAAAAGAACCTGCCACTTGCTGTGCGTGCCTTTGAGCAAGTGATGCAGATGCATCCGGGTGCTCAGTGCGTCTTTGTGGGCGATGGCCCAAAACTGCGGTGGCTGGAGGCGGAGTTTCCTGGATTCATCTATGCGGGGGCGAAGACGGGCGTGGATCTGGCGGTGCACTATGCCTCTGCGGACGTGTTTGTTTTCCCGAGTCTATCGGAGACGTTTGGCAATGTGGTGCTGGAGGCCATTGCTAGCGGCCTTTCCACGGTGGCCTTTGACTATGCGGCGCCGCGCCTGCTGATCCAGCACGGTGTGAACGGACGCCTGGCCGATTTTGGTGATGAGACCGCCCTTTTACAGCAGGTGGCGGAGGCCGCGACGCATTGGAATGATGCGGCCCTGCGCGCTAAGGCGGTGGCGACTGCTGCTGATCACTCCTGGGGCCGGGTGATGGACTCTTTTGAATCAGAACTCGTCGGCGCGGTGCATGGAAGGCCAGCGCGGCGCAGTGAAGATCACCTCGATTCCTCTCAAACCACACCTACAAAGCTATGAACACAGAGCCTGAGAACCCACCCAAGAAAGAGAAACTGCACGTCAAGACCCTCATCATGTCTGACGTCCACCTGGGCGTGCCGGAGTGCAAGTCCGCCCAGGCATCCCACTTTCTCCGCAACATCCGTTGCGAGCGGCTCATCCTGAACGGGGACATCATTGACGCCTGGCATCTGAAGCGCTCTGGCGGCTGGAATAAGGGTCACACTCACTTCATCCGCACCGTCCTGCGCAAGATGGAAAAAGAGGGGACGGAGATCATCTATCTGCGCGGGAATCACGATGATATCCTGGACCGCTTCCTGCCGATCCGTTTGGAGAATTTCCGCGTCGTCGATGAATACATTCACTCCACGCCGATGGGGAACTACCTCATCGTGCACGGTGATGGTTTTGACGCTGTGACCACTCGTTACCCTTGGGTGGCGAAGGTGGGTGCAGTGGGTTACAATGCGCTGCTGCGCATCAACCGCATCTACAATGGCTACCGCCGCTGGCGTGGGAAGGTGGAGTTTTCCCTGAGCCGTTGGGTGAAGCTGAAGGTGAAGTCTGCTGTCAGCTTCGTCGGGCGTTATGAGGATCAACTGCAGCAATTGGCAGAATGGAAAAACTGCCGGGGTGTCATCTGCGGCCACATCCACCAGCCTGCCAATAAGCTGATCGGGGCGGTGCATTATTTGAACTCGGGCGACTGGGTGGAATCGATGACGGGTATCATCGAGAGTTTTGACGGAACGTTCGAGGTCATCACCTATCACGACTTCTGCACGCGCACGAATCGCGAGCCCAAGGGCGATGCGGTCCCAGTCAGCGAGGTGAAGGAGGAAAAGATCGTGCTCGAAAATTCTGAAATGGGGGTGTAAGATCGTGGAAAGACGTCTTCCCAGTCTCCACGACCTAATGCACGATCATATTCTCTCTTCCTTCGACCAATCGCTCGGACGCATCCGTGAAAATGTCCTCCTCATGGGCAGTATTGCACGAAAGAACCTCGACGCAGCGATGCGTGGGCTTTTGGAAAGGAATACGGATCTTTGCAATGCCGCCATCGCAGCGGATCAGGACGTCAATGAGCTAGAAAAAGCAGTGGATCAACTGGGCATGCAGGTCTTGCTCAAATTCCAGCCTGCAGCACACGATCTGCGTCTGGTCATGGGAGTCATTCGCGTGGCAAATAACATCGAGCGTATCTCCGATCAGGCATCTAGCATCGCCAAACGAGCTCGCATGATCAATCTACTCCCAGAGATGGCGGAGTTAGGACTGATCCAGCCTGTCTATGAGCTGTGCATGTCGAATCTTGAGGCCAGTCTCACCGCCTTTGCTCAATCAGATGCCGTTGCTGCCGAAGCCGCTCGTCTGCGCGACAAGGAGTTGGATGCAGCGGAGAAGTCACTGGACCAGTCGCTGCTACAGGTCATGGAGGCCCACGCTGCTCCGCTGGAGGGTTATCTGCACCTGATCTTTATCGCTCGGTTCCTTGAGCGTGTCGGAGATCATGCAAAGAACATTTGCGAAGACACGATCTTCATCGAGTCGGCCGAAGATGTCCGCTACATGAAGAATCGCCGGGTGGAGTCCTAAAGCACGGAGGCTGGGTGGCTTAGCTGGCGCGTGCTAGGACCGGGACTTCGATGCCGGGGCTGTGATGACGTTGCAGTAGGGTCGTGATCGAGAGACCTGACAGGAGCTCTGCGCGTGGAGTGTCTAGCGCATCGAGAGTGAAGGGTTGGTTCACTTGCAGTCGCAGTCTTGCGCCTGCGATGGTTTTGCAGGGAGTGAAGGCAAAGAAGAGCACGCCAGAGGACTCTGCTTGTGCGCGTAGGCGGAACCAAGTGCTGTCTGGAACGCGCTGCAATTCCTTCATGGCATTGAATTGAAGGTCTGCGATGACGATAGGCAGATTCCCATCCCGCAGCAGTAGATCCGCACAGCGTGGCACCTGATCCGTGCGTTTGCAGCGGACCCAAAGCATCCTCTTCAGCAGGGGCTCTGGCAGTGAGGCTGGATCAAAGCTGTCTTGCCCGTCGATCAATGCCACATAACCGCCGCGACCCAGCACGCTCTCCAGCAATCCACTGAGCAGCAGGCCGCCTCCGCGCGACAGTCCTGGGCTGATGATTTCCACCACGCCGCCGTTCGTCGGCAGTCCCTGGGTATCTAGGGCGGGAATCCCAAACCGTACCGCCCCCATCCCCATGGACGCCGCATCGGAACGCACCGGACCCGAGGCATGTGCCTCTGGGAACTGCGTCTTCAGAAGGGCGCGCAGCTCTGTGATTTTTGTTGTGGAGACTCTCTCATTCACTGTTCTATTGAACAGTATTTCGAATTAAAGTCAAGAAGGGCTCTGGTCGGAGGCGATTCGCCCGACGTGGGTTTTGTAGACGGATTTGGCGGATCGATCTCTTCTCCGCGTTGCTCTCCTTGCGGCTACAAAAAGACCGTGTTCGGGTTGCGAACACGGCCTGCTTTGGGGAAGGGGATGCCAGTCAGATTAGAACTTGCCGCCGCGTCCAGTTGGATTTGGGTCGGTGTCGAGAGGGATGCTGACCTGTGGGAATTCTTTCAGAGTGAGAGAGAACACCATGCCGTAGTCGCTGACTCCATTGCGGCTGTCGCGAACGAGGGCACCGAGTGAGGCGGTCCAGCTGCTGAGATCGCGATGGACGCTGTAGCTCTGGTATTCCAGGGTGCTGTCATCGGCTTCATAAACGTGGTTCATGGAGACGCCCCAGTTTTCGTTCAGACGCGCATAGATGCGGGTGAAGAAGAGGCTGCTGTTCTGGAAGAGCGGGTGATCGGACATGTATTGATGACCGATGGTGAAGGAGAGGCTCCGAGTTGGCAGGAAGGTGAAACCGTGGTTCACTTCGGTGAAGTTGGCAGCGGAGTTACCGATCGGGAGTTGGGTGTCTGCCCAAACGCTGAACCATGGCACCGGGCGCCAGAAGAGTTCGTTGTAGAGGTTGGAGACGTCGCGATCAAACTCAGGATCATCCATGAAGACGTCCACATAGGTGTTCAAGCCTGCCCAGGTGTAGGTTTGTGTGGTGTTGTCCGTCGTTGCATCGCGGAAGCGGCCTTCGTCCAGGGTCTGGTAATCGCGGCGTGTTTGCAAGACGTTGCGGACACCGACTCGGGCGATGTTCCAGGTTCGGAGGTCATCCACAGCGCTGAAGAGTGGCACGTCGATGGAGCGTGGGCGGGTGGTTGGGGCAAGACGATCAATGGAGGGGAAGCCCTCGGTTTCGTCTGCATTCAGGTAGGAGTAGTTGATGTAAGGCTGGACCACGTGGCGGAGGCCATCCAGACCGAAGCGGTTGCTCTGGACGTTTTCCCAGGTCTTGGTGAGCTTGAAGGACATATCCAAACCAATGTGGAAGAGGGCCTTGGTCTCGGTGCTGAGGTCCTGATTGGCGCCGCCTTCGATGTCCGAGTAATAGGTTAGACCTGCGCCAACGCGGGGCACGACATTCAGCCAGCCACCGATCTTCTTCGGATAGAGGAACTCATGGTAGCTATGAAGACGGGTGTAGCCTGGCTCTTGAAGTTGACCTCGCAAGATGGTCAGGGCCTGGGTGACTTCGTCCGTTCCGACGATTGCCTCTGGATCGACGCCGAGCACCCTGTTGAAGCCCTTCTGATCAATCGGGGAAGTGCTGGCAAGGCCGGTATCGGGATCAACAATGCTGCTTTCTTTCAGGAAGGCCTCGCCGTTGTCGATGAGGGCGCGGGTTGCTTCTTTTTCCTGAACGCTGAATTTTTCCTGGAGGATGCCGGCGGAGGTATTGCCTTGATAAAAGAAGCCGCTGTTGAAGATCGGTTGGCGGGTGAAATCGACCGAAAGCTCAGGAAGGCGAGTGGTGGCGCGGTAGAAGTCGTTGATCTGGAACTGCCCTTCCAAGGTGGCGACGTATTTGTCGTCGGCATGGATGAGGGAAATCTGGTTGTCGGGCTCACGATTGGAGCGGAACTCTTCGAAGAAGAAGTCTTCGTAGAAGTGGATATCGCTCATCTTGTTGATGTCGAAGTCCAAATACCAAGTGCTGGCTTCTGGACCAGGAAGGTAGATGCGGTGCTGGAAGTTCACGCGATAGCGGTCCGCGTCCACAGGATCACGGGTGCCGCCGGTGCGGGTGAGAGTCGGGTCGGAATCGTTGGCGTAGTAGAGCTTTAGCGTGCCGAAGTTCTCCTGGTTAGCACGGTGGCGCATCGAGATGAAGTCCACACCACCAGCAACCCCGCGGGAACTGCGGAGATCCAATTTGTACTTGGCCAGGGTGTGGTCGCCATGGATCACACCATACTGATTGAGGAGGAAGGCACCCCAGTTGCTGCTGTAACCAGGAGTGAAGGTGTAGCCGACTTCATCGTCGAGGGGTTGAGAAACGTAGGGCAGCCAGAAGACCGGAGTTTTGCCCGCGTAAACGGTGATGCCCTTCATGACGACACGGTCTTCGGGGTAAATCGTGATCTGCTTGGCGGTGACGTGGAAGTTCGGGTTCGCGACGTCGTGGGTGGTTAGGTAGGTGGAGTTACCGTCGATCCGCTCGATGAACTTGGTTTCTGTCTCAAAGTCTTCCGTGGCGTAGAGCAGGGTGCCGGTTCCCTTGGTGATGGAGCTGCGGATGTCGTTCCCCGTCAGTTCGCCCGTCTTGATGTTGTAGACTAGATTCTCGCTCTTATAAGTCGTGCCAGCCTTCCAGACGGTGACTTTTTCCCGCGCGATGACATCGCCAGTGTTGGAATTGTATTCGGCACGGCCCGCATTGATGACGGTGTCGCCATAAGTGATGCGGACGCCGCCACTTGCAGAGGCAATACCAGTGTCAGGATCAAAGGTGGTATTGGACCCAGGGTCGATGCCTTCAATGTTGATGTTGCTGGTGAGGTTCTCCAACAGCGATTGGGCTCGCAGGATTGGGGCACCGAGCAGAGTGGCAGCCAGGGCGACGACGCAGGATCGGGATAGGGTCATAGCTCGTAAATTGGGGGAGAGAGAAGCGAGTGAAGCCCGCGGACGGGCAGTCTTACCAGGATAATGGTTTCGACAGCCTAATTGATAGGCGAGTCGGCAAGAGGTGACAAGGAAAAGCCGCACCTTTTTTCAGGCGGCCGGGGGGTCAATCGGCAGAATCCCCGGGACTAGTGCGAAGCGGGCAGATGCCCTTGCGGCTGGGGGCGGCGACAAATTCTAGTAATTTTGCAGCTTTGGGGGTCCAATCGCGGGCCTTAGCGGCTTCGACCGCCTGGGAAAGATTGAGCGGGCCACGGAAAAGCAGGGCAAAGAGTTCCTTGATCTCGGCACGCTCCTCGGTGTTGAATCCCTGACGCCGGAGGCCAATGACATTCAGGCCGGTGACACGATTCACGCGCTGCGCGGCGCAGTAGTGGGGGATGTCTTTTGAGAAACTGCCATTGCCCTGGATGACGCAGAAGTCGCCAATGCGCAGAAATTGATGAAAAACGGCCCCGCCACCAATGAAGGTATTGTTACCGACGTGAATGTGACCAGCCAAAAGGGCGGCGTTCGCAAGGATGTTGCTGTTTCCCAGGACGACGTCGTGGGCGAGATGCGCGCCGACCATGATGAAATTGCCATTGCCGATCTGGGTGATGCTGCCGGGCTTACTGCCCCGGTGGATGGTGACGTGCTCCCGGATGACGTTGTTTTTGCCCAAAACGACGCTGCTCTGCATCGTGGGGTCAAATCCGAGGTCTTGGGGCTCTGCACCGATGATCGCGGCGCGTCCGATCACGGTCCCCTCGTCGATGCTGACGTCTCCGACGATCTGGCAATGCGCCTCCAATCGGCAACCGGCGGCGATTTTTGCAGGACCTTCGATGACGACGTAGGGGCCAACGGTGACGCTGGGATCGAGGGTGGCGGCGGGGTCGATGAGGGCGCTGGGATGGATCATGATCGGGGGTCAGATGATGCCGCTTTCGCGAAAGCTGAAGTAGGGTAGGGGGCGGTCTGGGCTGGGAAGACCGACGATGACGTGGTCAAAAAACTCGACGCGTAGGATGGCAGCGCCTTCCTTGAGTCGGCGGGTTAGGCGCACATCGGCGTCGCTGGGGCGGGGATCTCCGGAGGGGTGATTGTGGGCGACGGCGAAGGCAAAGGCGGAATGGGTGAGCACTTTGGCAAAAATCTCCCGAGGGTGGGCGACGGTTTCATTGACGCTGCCACGAAAGAGCTCCTCCTGCCGAAGGAGGCAGAGCTTGGTATTCAGTAGCAGGATGCGAAAGGATTCGTGCGGCAGTTGCTGCATCTGTGGGCCGATGAAGCGGTAAATCATCTCTGGGCTGTGCATCGGTTCGTCCTTGACGGTCTCCGCCTCTGCCCGGCGGCCGAGTTCGAAAGCGGCGGCGATGAGTGCGGCCTTGGCGGGTCCGAGTGCGCGACTGGTGGCCAGTAGCCCTGGGTCGAGGCGGGAGAGTGAGCGCAGGGATCGATGCTCCTGAATCAGCCGCTGGGCAACTTGGAGGGCATTTTCCCCCTTAACGCCGGTGTTGATGAAGAGGGCGATGAGCTCTGCGTCCGACAGTGCGGAGGGGCCTAGCCGCAGGAGCCGCTCGCGCGGTCTTTCATCCGCTGGGATGTCCAGGATGCGGTGGGCCATGGTGCAGGGAGGTCAGACCGGCACGCGGCAGTTGTCCAGGAGGTGATGCAGGAATGAGGTGATCTGCTCCAGGGCGGAGCGATGTGGGCTCGGCGGTAGAATGGTCAGGTCATCGACCGCGCCTTGCAGCATGGACTGGGCCTGACGGATTGCCTGTTCCACCGCGCCTTCGTAATCGGCGATGCCAGCAAGGATGGAGGTATCCATCGGCTCGCCCTTCAGCAGCATGCGATTGAGTTTGGTCTTCTGTGGCTCCGTGGCATTCATCAAGAGATAGAGCACGGGCAGTGTCAGTTTTCCTTTGATCAAATCGGTGCGCAGGGTCTTGCCAGCGGTTGTTTCGTCACCGACGAGGTCAAGACAATCGTCGTAAATTTGGTAAACCGTCCCGAGTCGCAGCCCATAGGAGCGTAGAGCCGCCTGGGTAGCCTCATTCGCGCCGTTCAGACGTGCGCCCAGTTCGGCCGCTGCCGCAAAGAGTGCTGCGGTCTTCATTTCGATGATCCGCAGGTAATCCGGAACGGACAGATTGAGATCAAAACGACGCTGCGTCTGGAGGATCTCGCCAGAGCACACATCGCGGGAAGCCCTCGAAATGATTCGGCACACGGCCATGTCATCGAATTCGGTGGCCTGCTCCAGCGCGTAGGCAAAGAGGCTATCGCCCAAAAGGACCGCCAGAGAACTGCCCCACTTTGCGGAGGCGGTGGGCATGCTGCGGCGGACGTCGGCACCGTCCATGATGTCGTCATGCACCAGGGAGGCGATGTGGATCATCTCAAGAATGACGGAAAGCCGAGTGTGTCCTTCGTGCGTTCCGCCGGTGGCGCCGCCGGCCAGCAATGCGAGAGCTGGGCGAATGCGTTTCCCGGAGGCCTGACAAACGTAAGTGACGTAGCCTTCCACGGCGGGATCAAAGGCGCGAGCCTGAGCGCGAATGGCAAGATCGACCTGCTCCAAACCGGACCGCACCAATTCGAAAGGAAAGGTGGGGGCGTCTGGGGGGATGCTTCGAGCCGTGGAGGTGGCGTCGGGACTGGAGTGAACCGGCGGCATGGGTGTCTTTCGCGCACGCTGCGCTGTTAGTCAATTACGTGCGAGGGGAATCCGCAGGTTGTCTTCATTTAGGGGTGAGTTCGCGCAGCCAAGATGCCGGATGCGATTGCCTGGGCAATTTTCTGACGATGAGTCGCACTGCCGCAGCGGCTGGCCTCAGTGCGGTTGGAAATAAAGCCCGCCTCGATCAGGATGGCGGGCATGATCGTTTCCCGCAGGACTTTGAAGTTCGCGATCGCAATTCCGCGATTGATCCCTGTCAGGTCCCGGTCCATTGCACGCTGCACGGGACTGGCCAACATTCTGCCCCGGCTGCTTCGATAAAAAGTCTGGAGTCCAGAAACACTCCGGTTCCTGTTTGCATTGAAGTGAATGCTGACAAAAACAGCGTTGCGCCATTTGTTCGCGATCTTTGCGCGATCGGACAGTTCCATGGTCGCGTCAGTTCTTCGCGTCATTACGACGCGCAGTCCCTTGGCTTTGAGGATTCTTTCCAATCGCAGCGCCACATCAAGGCAGAGCTTCTTTTCGATCAACCCATTCCACACCGACCCTCCATCAGCTCCACCGTGGCCGGCGTCCACGACAACGGTCGAAAAACTCAGCGAACCCGCCCGGCTGATAGGCACCGCTACCATCATGCAGATAGCGACAGAGAGCACCCCCCAGCACATCGCGGGGACTCGGCGTTTCGACTCTTGACTCACCATTGATCCTTATCTGGGAATGCGCAGGGTTTTGCCATCGCGGATCAAGTCCGACTTCAGACCGTTGGCAGCTTTGATTTTTGACACCGTTGTACCATAGCGTCGTGCGATGCCCGAGAGTGTATCGCCTTTCTTGATGGTGTACGAAGTCGACTTCGACGCTGATGAAGACTTCTTCTTCGTGGTCGTGGAGCGTCGACTGGACGATGAACTGGAACTCGTTCCATGGGAGGACTTCCAACTCGAGTAATCCATCGCCGCAGATGAGCTGCGGCCTGCGATACGTTCCCCTTCGGCGGCCCAGGTGGAAACGTAGTTCCCATTGGCATCAAAGGGATACTCTCCGTGGGACATGCTGTGCGGTGGTGTCGCGGCAGATCCATGGATGGAAATCACCGGCAGATTCTTTGGCGGCCCCTTCCTTTTCCCGTCGCCCGTTCCTGTACAGGATGCCAGCCCCATCGCCATCACTAGGAGCGTAGGACGGACGGTCCTGCGCAAAAATTTCTGAAGCTTTTGAAGGTTTGTGATCACGGGAAGGTGATGGGGGAAGGCGTTATTTGGCGACGTGGAAGCGCTTGATCACCTGCTTCACGCGCGGGACACCGCCAGCGCCGTTGAGGTCAAAGATCACTGCGCGCTCATGGTAAGAGTTGTTTTCGTGGGCAGGGATACTGTAGATCCAGTTCGTGCCGGGCTTGCCACCGACGATGTGGCCTTCCAGGGGATTGCCGATCAGTTCGTAAACGGTGCGGCCTTCCATTCCTGGAACAATCGATGACAGCCCACTGTCGCTATACTTCATGGCGTAGTTGGTCTTGGAATCGCCGAAGTGGCGGGCGCTCTGGTAGGCGTCTTCCCAGCCGTAGCCGTACATCCCCATGTACATCACAATGACCAAGACGGGCAAGGCGACGAGCGCGACGGGAACTAAAAAATACCAGTTTTTCTTCAGGAAGGAGGTCTCCATGACAAGTTTAAGGTGGGCATGCTGGGCGTGAAGAGCCTGAATGGCAAGGAAATTGATGCGCCAACTCTTCGGTTTGCCGCCCCGCCATCGGTCCTAGATGCTGTCGCCGGTTCGGGCGACTCTTTCCACCCGTAGCATAAGCCGAAATTCACGGAATGCGTAAAAGATCAGGACCAATAAGATTCCCCCAGTCGTGAGCGAAGCGATGGGCACCAAGCTCTTCGTCAAATGGTCCGTCATTCCATGGTCCATCAGGTAGTAGAGCGAACAGGAGGGAATTGCCCCTATGGCGGCGGACATCTCCCTACCTCCGGTTCCATTTCGGTAAACGATGTTCTGTGCGACGATGTAAATCAGCCAACACAATAGCTGGATGCCCACAAAACCCACCATCCGTTGCTTCAGGTTTTTGAGCCAAAGGAGGGGCAATAAAGGGGTGAAAATCCAGCCTGCGACCAACATTGGGATGATCAAAACCTGATCGCGAGCGCCGGACGGACCTCGATCAACGATCACCAAACCCATGAAATACAGCCCCCAAACGACAATGAAAAAGAGCAGGCCGCTGGGCCATCCCGGATGAAGAGCCATACCGAGTCGGCGAACGATCCATGGCTTCTTGGCGATGGCGCTGTACGTGTGGGGATTGGGGTTTGGTAACTCGGTCAAGGCATCCACCACTGTCCACAGCAGGATAGGGAAACCGAAAGCCATTGCCGATGCTCCAATGTGGGAACCCCAGCTGTTGATCTTCACAATCGCTATGACGCCGAGACTGCCCAGCAGCACGGCAAAGGCGATCAGGCGCTTTCTCAGTGCGTGGTTTTCCGCCTCTGGCGCGATTCGAGACGCCGCGAGCTCCAAGCAGAAAACGATGTAGCTTCCCCCCAACAAAATCAGGGACAGGATTGTCTGCCAGGAATCTAGCGATGTGCGCACCCCGAAAGGTCCCCAAGACCCCCCTCCAAATACGCGGCTGGTGGCCACGCCGATCATTGTCCACACCACAACGATCGAGACCAGTCCTCGAAAAATGCCCGGAAGTGTTGACGCGGCGATGGTGATGGCCGTCAGCGTCATTGAGGCCAGCATGATGAAACTGATGCTCCCAAGATCCTCGGTCAGATTCACGCCACCAAAAAAGTAGCGCAGGATGGCGTAGGGCAGCAGGGAGATCAGCAGAAGCAAGGTCTGCACCACGATGCCGACCCACTTCCCGAGGATGATGCGGAACGAGCTCATGTGCGTCATCTGCATCAGTTCGAGCGTCTGGGCCTTGTGCTCGGTGGTCACAGCGGACATACCGCGCAGGGGCATGATGATGATCGCGGGTCCCCAGATCATGGCCCAAAAGAACCAATCGACATCCCTGAGTTCCTGCCCGGTGCCATCGGAGATCAGCGCCTGCAGGCCAAAGGTAAGGATCATGGTGGCCTGAATCCCCATGAAGATGATGGCAAAGACGTACGTCTGGAGTCCCTGGCGCAGTTCCTTGACCAAGATCGGGCTCAGCCAATCGGCAAAGGTATCGTGCTGCGGGGTGGTGACGGGAGTGGTGGTGGCAGACATGATGAGAAGTTAAGCGCGATCCGGTAGGGGTGTTCCGTGCACGTCGGACGCGAGGGCCATGGTGATCATAAACGTGATCGATGATGTCAGGAGCCAAACGAACAGGAGGCCGAAGTCAAGCGGACTACGAATGACGATCATTGCGCTGAGGTTTCCGTATAAGGGTAGACCAAAGATCAGTAACGCAATGGTCATGACCACTCTCACCACTGTGCTCACTCCCGACATGAGGATGGTGATCGAAAGTAGAACCAATCCATCACCGAACAGAACTCCGATCGTCATCAAATCCGACAGCAACTCACTGCCCACGTAATATCGCAGTATCACGTAAGGCGTGGTGGAAATAGCAATGACTAGCATCAGTAGCGCTCCACTCTTCCAGCGCTGGAACGCGATCCCGTCCGATGAAATCGGCGTGACGTTCACCAGATCCAGGTAAATCTTTTGCCGGGCTTCGATCGCGCGGCCAGACAGTTCTCGAAAGGGACAGAGCGCGCAAAAAATCAGACCCATGTCCGCCCAGAAGAAAGCCGAAAGCTCCCGTGAGTCATCACCATTTGCAATCGCCATCGCATGCATGCCGACCAACAGTGCCAGACTCACATGCACCCAGAGGAAGATGCCGATGAAGCCTCCAGACCGCAGGCTTTGGCGCAGGTCCTTCACCAGGAGCGGGTTCATCCAGTCGGGGAAATCCTCGGATGCCGCAAAAAGGGAAGAGGGCTGGTGGGATGCCGTCATGCTCCAGGCAGTGGTGCGGATTGGTTGCGAAGGATATCCACAAAAGCGTCCTCCAACTTGCGTTCCACCCGATGAAACTCCAGCACTTGAATGCCATCTGCAATCATCTGGCGCAGTCCCGCCGCGACGGTCACATCATCCATGGCGTCGAGCGTCAATCTTGCGCCATTGCGGCGTTGATCCACGACCTTCCATCCGGGATGCATCTCCGCCCAACTAATCAGCGGAGCGGCATCTCCCAGCACGGTCACGTCTAGCAGCGACTGCTGCTGCAGGTCTCCCCGCCGCAGATCTTCGGCACCGCCGTGATAGACCAGTTTTCCGGAATCAATGAACAGCAAGGTGTCGCACATCTCCCCCAGTTCACTCAGGATGTGGCTGCTAATGAAGATTGTCTTGCCTCGTTCCGCCAGGATGCGGACCAGGTTTTTGAATTCGATGCGCGCCTTCGGATCGAGCCCCGCTGCGGGCTCGTCCATGATCAAAAATTCCGGGTCCGGCAGCAGCATCCGGCCAAAGCACAGACGCTGTCCCATGCCCTTGCTCAGTTTGCCCATCTGCCGATCTGCCAACGATGTTAGGTCGGCAAAGTCCATCACCTCTGCGATCCTTTCCCGCCTTGCACTTCCCTTCAGTCCATAGGCGCGTGCAAAAAAGTCCAGGTAGTCCAACACCGTCATGTTCGGATAGGTGCCGTAGGAGTCGGGCATCCAGCCAATCAGCTTGCGCACCTCTGCGGGCTTGCGACTGACTCGATGGCCAGCAATCGTCACATAGCCCGCATCGGGTGAGTCCAGCGATGCCATCATGCGCATGGTCGTGGTTTTGCCCGCGCCATTTGCGCCGATGAAGCCCACCACTTGGCCGGGGTAAATGTCAAAGGTGACACCGTTCACGGCGTGCACGTTCTGGAATCGCCGACTCAGATTGCGCACTTCGACAAACGCCTGCGGCAGAGGTGGTGGCGAGGCTGCGGGAGATTCGATGCTGGCTTCAGTAACCATAGCGGAAAGAAGGGGATGAAGGAGGAATCGCTATTGGCGCGGGATGTAGGGGCCGGTGATGAAGGCGCGCCGGGCCTTCCAATGGATGCTATCTAGCGTCTGGATCGCGAAACTCTTGGCGTCGCCCGCCTCCGCGTAAATCCAGCCGTTCAGCAGATCTCCGTCGAGAATTCCGTGGCTCAAGATTTCACCTGGCTTGGCTTCGGTGCGAATGCTGATCAGCCAGGAATTCAATGCCTCTTTGCTGCTGGCTGTTAACTCTCGCTTTTCTCCAGTCGCTAAGCCTTCAGCGGTCCAGACCTTCCCGTCGCTATCAACGACGTACAGCACTTTCAGGTCCGAGTCGATGCTAGAGACGACGCTCGGTATCGCCCCTGCCGTCAGCTCGATGCCCGCACGGCTGCTGCGGATAGCCTTCAGCATGTGCGATTGGAGCGCGCGACTGCGGAACCAATCCCCAGATCGGGTGTCCGGCGTCGAGTGCCAGCTTTCCTGGGTATCGGTTTGTCCATTGGGGATTCTTTGTTTCGGGCTGTCCGCGATTGCGCGTCCATCCATGGGCTGCATCCAGTTCGGCTCCGCGATCGCAAAGCTGGATCCCAGGAGCAATCCCGTGCGGCAAGTCTGCTCCTGGGTGATGGCCATCTTTTTATCTGCTGGCAAAAGGTCCACGTGGATCAACTGCACCCCGGCTCCACCCGTGCCGTCCTGAAAGAGAATCAGCAATGCCAAGACGATGCTGCCTACCAGGGAGATCAGCGGTGTCGTCCAAAACAGCCGGGCACGCTTCCCTTTGTTGGCGAGAACAAAGAGATTCACGGGACCAACGATGATGGCGAACACCACGATGAAGAGGAAGATCAACCAGCCCCTCAGTTTCAATTCGCCCACGATGTCTTGGGACCACGTGCCGGTCTGGAAGCGAGCGCAGGCGTTTTCAAATTCGACATAATCGCCGTACGAAACCAAGTTATTGATCGTGGCTCGGTCGGGACGATCTGCGGTGCCGCTGAAGACTGCCACTACCCGACCGCTCCCATGGCGGCGCACTGTCCCTTTTCCGGGTGGCAGTGGCATGCTGTCAACGGATGACGGATCACTTCCCGGACATACTACAGCGACCTCACCTCCTAGCGCGATCCATTCCAGTAATGCTGTCTTGCTCGCGGCGGGGATATTTTGCCAGTCGTTGCGTGTCATCCACCATTGGGTGAGACCTGTGTAGCCGCGCCAATCGGTAGGGGCGGTGACGGGATCCACTGCACTGCCGATGATGGGTCGTCCGGAACTGGCGGAAGATGTGAAGTCCGACCACGAAGTCTTATGCAGAGACTCCGACAGCGCGAAATAGCGAGAGTAAGCACTGATGCTCCCTCCCGATGTATCCATTGGCAAATTCACACGGGCACTTACGCCAGGCCCATCGAACCGGAACTGATCGTAGTAGGTGCTAGTTCCTCCTGCTCCGATCGGCAGCATCACATCGAAGGTGCGTTCGCTCTTCGCCGGGACCTCAAGGTTCTGGGAAAAGTAGATGCTGCGCCCGCCTCGCTTGTCATCGCGAGAAAGCTCCCACGTCCCCGCGCCAGACATGTTGTTTTGGATCGTTACTTTCAGTGGCATGAAGCCAATCGACGGGCGTTGCCGCAGCCAGGAGGTGATGCTGATCCTTACCCCGGAACCCGGCTGGACCGGCACGGACAGGGAAAGATCACCCGCCTGGGCGGTGGCGAAACAAAGCAGCAGTGCGAGAAAAAGCAGTCGCATGATTGAACAGGCTAGATTTTTGCGGCGGCGAGACTTGTTGGCAGCGGCTTGTCCTGTGCAGGGATGTTCTCCAGGAGGCGGGCAACGACGCCATCTGGCGAGATGCCCTCTAGCTTTGCCCCATAGTCTAGCAGCAGGCGATGCCGCAGCACCGCACCTGCAATGGTCCGGACATCCTCATAGGCAGCGTGCAATCTGCCTTCCATCAGCGCGCGAGCCTTGGCGGCCGCAGCCAGTGCCAACGCCGCACGCGGACTGGCACCAAATTTGACACCGCTAGCAAACGGTTGCCCCGGTTGCGTGCCATGCACCAATCGCGCAATGAAACTTGCCACTGGCTGAGGCATGAAGACACGCCGCACGAGGTCGAGCAACTGGTTCAGGCCCTCTGCATCGATCACCGGTGTCACCTCGGGCTCCACACCGATCTCGCGATTCAAGACGATCTTTTCCAGGGTCGCGGCATCGTTGCTTTGGACATCCAGTTTGAAGAGAAACCGATCCAACTGCGCCTCTGGCAGTGGATAGGTGCCCTCCAGTTCGATAGGGTTTTGGGTTGCGAGCACAAAAAATGGTCTCGGCAGCGGATGCGTCTCGCCCATGACTGTGACACGCCGCTCTTGCATGGCCTCCAGCAGGGCAGATTGAGTCTTGGGGGACGCTCGATTGATTTCATCTGCCAGCACGATGTTTCCAAAGATCGGGCCCTGCTGAAAGATGAAGCGGCGACCCCTGTCCGTTTCCTGCAACATGGGGTTGCCTGTGATATCGCCTGGCAAAAGGTCCGGCGTGAACTGAATGCGGCGGGACTGGAGCTGGATGGCTTTGGATAGGCCTTTGACTAGCTCCGTCTTTCCCAAACCGGGCAATCCCTCCAACAACAAATGCCCGCCCGCAAGCAGGCCATTGAGCGTCAGGTCGATGAGAGTCTCCTGTCCAAAAAGGACACTTTGCAGAGTCTTGCGCAGTTGCTGGATTTGCGCCGCCGCGCTGGTGGCTTCAGTTTCTGAAATGGGAGTCATGGGGAAGGGGAATCAGGGTTGTTTGAAATAGCGTTGCAGCGTCTGCCGCTCGGTGGGCACCAGGGAATTCTGCCAGACCGCTGCACCGCCGTCACCAGGCTTGGCCGCAGCGCCGCTGCTGCCGGGGCCGCGATAGCTCTCGTCGGTCTTGTGCTTGCCGTCGGTCGTGGTGATGAGATCGCCCGGTGCCATGCGCTCCAGGTCAATCTGGGACTGGAGTTGCTCCGGCTTCGTGGTGTCGATTTTGGTCGGGTCCTGCTTCAGTCCCACCGGGCCAGTGCCGGGACCGCGCGATACGCCGCCTTTGCCCAAGCCTTCATTGGATCCATCCGGCCCGCTACCCTGGCCATCGCCTTGCCCTTTGCCGGGCATGTTGCTGACCATGTCGTCCCAGTTCAGGCTGGGGGATTTGTTCAGAGCATCTTCAAGTGCCTGCCGGTTTTTGCTCAGCGCATCCGCCATTTGCTTCATCTGTTCTGGCGATAAACTAGAGGACAGTTGCTCTGCCGACATGCCCTGCAATTGCTTCATCAAATCCGCGCTAGGCTTCATCCCACCGCCCTTTAACCCTTGCAACGAGGAGTCCAGCGCATCAGACAAGGCATCCCGGGTCGCCTTGGGCAGTGCCTGTCCGGCGGCCTCCAGTGCTGCGGCGGCGCGTTCGGCCTCGGTCAAATTGCGCGCCAGATCACGCAGCATGTCCGTGGTCTGTTCTTTCAAATGATCTGCAGCCTCCAGCGTGCCATGTTCATACCAATTCTCCGCCGGGCGCTGTAGCAGTTCCGCCACCTTTTCTTCCACCTTTTGCACGGACTCCTCCTCCGCTGCATCTTGCTGGCGCACCTGATCCATCCACTTCTCCACATCCTCCAGCGCCGCAGGCTTTTCAATCGTCCGCTGCCGAGCCAAGGCCGCCGCCGGGATTGGCACCCAGGCGGCCAAAGCCAACATCGTCGCCGTAAAAATCGCCACCGCCGCTGGCCGAGTCCACACCGTCCTCAGCGGCCACTGCACGATCTCCCGCTCCGCGGGCCAAGGAACGATCCCCGCATGAGCCGCCGTCAGTACCGTTTTCATCTTCAAAGAATCCTCCAACCGCACCCGAGCCGCATCGACCGATTCAAATCGCCGCCGCGCCCACCACCAGGCCCCCAGCATCGATACAAGCCCCGCTGCAGCCAGGGCGATCCAAAACCACTGGATCGCCACGGATCCCATCGCCCGCCAACGCAACCACAGCAGCGTGGTGGATCCCACAATCCCCGCTCCCATTAGCCAAGGCAACCAATGCTCCAGCCACCAAGACGCATTCACCTGACGCGCCAATTTCCGCGTCATCGATTCCCAATACTGCGCCTCTTTTCCCGTAGTCATTTCTGCCAGAAACATAGCAGACATCACCGGACCAGGGGAAGCCGGATTTCTGATTTCTTTTTTTGGGTTCCGTATGAGTTGATTTGGCGTACAGATCGTCACCTCTCCGGTATTACCTTGCCATTCCAGATGGCCTCAGCTTAGTTAGATCAAAGTTCTATCTCTCAATCATGCAATGGATCGCCCCAACGGAAAAGAATCTGGCCAATGACACCCTGGAGCGCAAGCTCTGGGATGCGGCTAATCAGCTTTGGGCGGGGGCCGGGCTGAAGCAGTCGGACTACTCGGAGCCGATTCTGGGGCTCATCTTCCTGCGCTTTGCGGAGGTGCGGTTCAGTGCCCGGCGGGCGGAGCTGGAAAAGACCGGGGCCTCGGCGCGTCGCGGGTCGAAGGTGGACGATCCCACCGCCTACCATGCGGAGGGCGTGTTGTTTCTCGCTTCCGGGGCTCGTTTTGCGGAGCTGCTCCAGCTCCCGGAGGGCACGGACATTGGCAAGGCGCTGAATGAGGCCATGAAGGTCATCGAGCGGGACAATCCGCAGATGGCCGGCGTGCTGCCAAAGGGTTATCAGGTCTTCGATTCCCGCCTGCTGAGCAACTTGTTGAAGACCCTCTCCACCATCCCCGCCGATCTGGAGGGCGACGCCTTCGGGAAGATCTATGAATACTTCCTCGGCACCTTCGCCATGAGCGAGGGGCAGAAGGGCGGCGAGTTCTTCACGCCCACCAGCATCGTCCGCTTCCTGGTCGAGGTGCTGGAGCCCTTTCACGGGCGCATCCTCGATCCCGCCTGCGGCTCCGGCGGCATGTTCGTGCAGAGCGCCCGCTTCGTTTCCGCCCATAAGGCTTCGCCACCATCACCCGCCGCTTCACGTCACCCTCTCCCAGTGGGAGAGGGCGGGGGTGAGGGACTCGCGGTTTATTCCGGTGATCCCGCCCGCGAGTTAAGCATCCACGGGCAGGAGCGCGTGGATGGAAACGTCCGGCTCGCCCGCATGAACCTCGCCGTTCACGGGCTGGAGGGCGAGATCAAGCACGGCAACACTTACTACGAGGACCTGCACAGCACCGTCGGGAAGTTCGACTTCGTCTGTGCCAATCCGCCCTTCAACGTCAGCCAGGTGGACAAAGAACGCCTCAGCGCCGAGGTCGGCACGGGCCGTCGTTACCCCTTCGGCCTGCCGCGCACGGACAATGCGAACTACCTCTGGATTCAGGATTTTTATTCCGCGCTCAACGACAAAGGCCGCGCCGGTTTCGTCATGGCGAACTCCGCCTCCGACGCCCGCGCCTCGGAGCAGGACATCCGCCAGAAGCTCATCGAAAGCCGCGCCGTCGATGTCATGGTCGCCGTCGGCCCAAACATGTTCTACACCGTCGCGCTGCCCTGCACGCTGTGGTTCTTCGACAAAGGAAAGGCGAAGACGCCTCGCGCCGACACCGTCCTCTTCATCGATGCCCGCCACATCTACCGCCAGATCGACCGCGCCCACCGCGACTGGACCGATGCCCAGATCAGCTTCATGGCCAATATTGTGCGGCTTTATCGTGGTGAGGAACCGGATTACACCCTCGGTGGCGAGGAGGCGCAGGTAAAGCTCACCGAACTCTTCGGAAGTGATGCGGGCACTCCTGCCCGCAATGCCCAAGGGAGCGCGGACACTCCTGTCCGCTCCGGTCCCAAACCTGCGGGCAAGAGTGCCCGCATCACTTTGGCCTACCGCGACATCCCCGGCCTCTGCAAAGCCGCCACCCTCGCCGAGATCGAGGCCCAAGGCTGGTCTCTGAACCCCGGCCGCTACGTCGGAGTCGCCCCTGGGGAGGCCGTCAGTGACGAGGACTTCAAGACCCAGCTCGGCACCTGGAACGAAGAACTCGAAACCCTCAATGCCCAGGCCCGTGAGCTGGAGCAAACCATCGGCAGCAACGTGGCGGAGATTTTGGAGGCATGATGATGGAAAGCGAATGGCGAACAGAGAAACTCGGCGAATTGGTTGTCTTCAAGACAGGCAAGCTCGACTCGAATGCCTCTGTTCCAGATGGTGATTATCCTTTCTTCACCTGCTCACAGGAAACGTTTCGGACTAACACCTTTAGCTTCGACGTTGAATGCGTCGTTTTGGCCGGCAACAACGCGAATGGAATTTTCCCCCTCAAATACTTCCACGGAAAATTTGACGCCTATCAACGGACTTATGTGATCACCACGCGGGATGCCAGCCGCCTCAACATCAAGTTCCTGTATTATGCACTCCGACTTAAACTCTCAGAGTTTCGGAGCTTTGCGACAGGGGCAGCGACGAAGTTCCTCACGATGACTATTCTCAATGACACTGAGATCGTCGTCCCTCCGCTACCCGTCCAACGCCGCATCGCGGGCATCCTGTCGGCCTACGACGAGCTGATCGAGAACAGCCAGCGGCGCATCCGGCTGCTGGAGGACATGGCCCGCGCCCTCTACCGCGAGTGGTTCGTCCACTTCCGCTTCCCTCTCGATCCATCCGAAGCCTTGGCGAAGGAGGACGGCCACGAATCCGTCCCCCGCCTCCCCTCCGCCCTCGGCGACATCCCGCAGGGCTGGGAGGTGAAGAAGCTCGGCGACATTCTTGAACTGAATTACGGCAAAGCATTGAAGAAGGACGACCGCCGCGAAGGTGAGTTTCCAGTCTTCGGGTCCAGCGGGCAAGTGGGCACCCATGACACCAGTCTGGTAAAGGGCCCGGGAATCATTGTCGGTCGAAAGGGGAACGTCGGAAGCGTCTTCTGGTGTGATGAAGACTTCTATGTGATCGATACGGCCTACTTCGTTAGCTCCGCGCTACCGCTACGGTTCCTTTTTTATGTCCTGCCCACACTGAACTTCATCAATAGCGATGCCGCTGTTCCCGGCCTGAGCCGCAACCAAGCGTACACTTTGGAAGTAGCAGTTCCACCCGCCGACCTGCTGATGATGTTCTGCGAGCTTGCCGAGTCCTTTGAGCGGCAAGCTTCAACCCTTCGACGTCAAATCCACAACCTCCGCCGCACCCGCGACCTGCTGCTGCCAAGGATGCTGAATGGTTGTTGTTCAATCGTCAACACCTAGACAATCATGCACTTTTTGAAGAAACTAACAGTCCGGAATTTTCGCTGCCTCAGACAGGAGACTTCAATCGACCTTCACCAGTCCACATATTTGGTGGGTGCAAACAATTCAGGCAAAACGGCCTTCTTGGCGGCTCTCCGCTGCTTCTTTGACACAAATGCTTTCAAGCCAAGCGACCTGAACAAAACGGAGTTTGCGGCAAAGCAAAAAGACTTCAACACGACAGATATTACGGTCGAATTTGATACAACTGTGGTTGAGGGCAAAGCGCGCAAGAAGCGAATGATGGCAAATTACGGAGAGAGCTTCAGCGTCAGGAAGACCATCACATATCGTGAAGCAAGTAAGACAGTTTCAGTCGAATACACGAACAATGGAAAGCGCTTTCAATTCTTTGATGGCTTGGACAAGGACGTCCAAGACGTTCTAAACGCGGTGGTGATCTCTTACATTCACCCGCAGGAAGGGAGTGATCTTCTCACTAAGGCACAGGAAAAATTTAAACAACGGTTGTTCCATAACTGGGGTCGGCATGTGGCGATATCAGATCAACTGAAAGAGCTTCAAAAGCAGTGGGGTGAGCTGCGAAAAACCGCAAATACCTATTTGTCTGCCGCACTCACTGAGAATTTGCACCGGTTCTGGCCTGGGTCTTCAACGGTGATTGATTTGCCAGAGAGCATCGAAGAGATCGTTGCCGTCTCAGACATTTCATTTCGGAGTTCTCCGTCTCTGCCGGAGGTGACGTTAACTTCTCAAGGCACAGGGGCTCAATCAATTGTCCTCTATCAAACCCATTACCTCCTCGATAGTGACCGTTCTCTTCATCGAGGTTTCTATGTGCCAATCTGGTTGCTGGAGGAGCCGGAATCATTTCTGCACGGCGACATAACAGTAAAGTTGGGAAACCTACTGGCCTCAACGGAGTGGCTCGGCAGTATTCAGATGATCGTATCGACGCACTCGCCTATCGTCCTAGCGTGTAGTCGCCAGAATCCCGACATTACAAGTTGGGCGGTTCTCGATGAACATAAATTGCAAAAACAACTGGTAGTAAGCGAGGTCACCGACAAGGACATTGAAATGGTGGCCAAATTGATGGGCGATTCAAACTTTGAAGCCTATTTCGCGGCCTCACAGGTGGGTTCGCTACTTTTCATTGAAGACAAGCGCCCTCTTACCAAACAAAAGTTCGAAGAGGCGGGACTGAACGTTTCGAAAGCTTTTGACGGAACAAGCGAGGCTAAGAAGTATGTGGACGTGTTCCGAACGGTAGAGGGATTTGCAGCCAAGAAGGCAGTGGTTCTCTTGGATAACGACAAGGGAACCAAGGAGTTTGGCCCTCTGATGACAAATAGCACAAAGGTTAAGGAGCAAGACGGGTTCACTTTATACCGCGTTGGTAGTGCAGCCTTCATTCTACTCATGCCGAAATCGTTCGCTGCGGAGGACCTGTTTGAAGAGTTCGAAGAGACTCTTGAAGACTGCATCGGCAAGATTTTTGACTCAAACTATGATCTTCGTCCAAAGGTGATTTTAGCACTTACGAGAGCGGCCGGAACAGCTCGCAGAGTAGTTGGTGAGGTCAACAACATGGACGACGCCAAGCGTCACCTTCGGAATGAACAGGATGTGAAGGACATCTTTTGGGGCAAAGTGAAGTCAGCGAACTATCAAATTGCAGCGGACAAGGTCACAGCCATCAAGGCACTAATCGAAGCAGCGCAATGATTGATCACGCCTACACCGAAGACCAACTCGTCGAACAGCCTGCCATTGGGTTGTTTGAGGATCTTGGCTGGGAAACGGTGTCGAATTTAAGCTTTGCGAAACCTAAATGAAGAGCCGCTATGGGTGAAAACAACAGTTCAGTCACGCGTGTGTGGCCAGTGTTTGACCACTTGTTCAAGAATGACCCCTCGGGAGCCGAATGGTTTCCGCAACTGCTTCGCATGGGTTCGGAGTTCGCCAGTGCCAGTCATGGAATTGATGATGAGCCCGGCCCGTTACTGCCACACTTGGCACAGTTTGACCGCAATCTGCCAGGACTCTCGAAGAAAGTGCTGGGCTCGACTCGATCTGCACAGATTGCCCGGATTAGAAATGCGTTTGAATCTGACATTCCCCCCTCCGAAGAGTTTCTCCGTTGGCTACTCGAGAATCCGGAACGGTTGGAATGGCCGTTGAAGGATCGCAGGAAGAAAGTCAAACGCACGTATGGTGATTTGACCCAGCAGTTGCGCATGCGCTTGGTGTCTGGCGACCGAGACTGTAGAAACGAGGCTCTAATTGAACTGGATGCTTTCGGGGTTGCCGGGTCGCGGATGAAATGGTGGGCTTTCGAGGGTTTCACATCCGTGGATTGCCGGCTCGAAACCGACAAGCTCCTGGTCCTCATTGAAGGCAAACGCAATGAGCCTGTGTCTTCTTCAACCGAATGGTTTTCGCGCCGAAACCAGGTCATCCGAAATCTGGAAGTCGCGCGTGCCTTGTCTGGCGGCAATAAGAACTACGCCGTGCTCGTTTGCGCGGAGAATGATGTGACTCTCGAAGAAGAGTCTTGGGCTGACAGTCTTCCTCATATGACAGAGTTCGAACGCGGGGACCTGCGGTCCCATTTTCTCGGCTGCGTGAAGTGGTCTGCCATTGCAAAGGAACTCTGTGGCAATCTTCGACTGCCGGATAACCTGGATGATGCTGTCAAACTTTGCCTCAGCTACCGTTAGATATGTCACACGCATACACCGAGAACCAACTAGTCGAGCAGCCCGCTATCGGGCTGTTTGTTGACCTCGGTTGGGATGTGATGTCGGCGGCGGATGAGACATTCGGGGCGAACCCTCACCCCGGCCCTCTCCCAGAGGGTGAGGGAGTATCGCTCGGGCGGATGGCGAAGACGGAAGCCGTGCTCACAGGGCGTTTGCGCACGGCTTTGGAACGGCTCAACCCCATGCTGCCTCCGGAGGCGATCACGTCGGCAATACGAGGGCAAGCCGCGCATTCAGCCTTCCGGGGAGGTTCAAGTCATGAATGAAGCGTTGGAATCCATGCTCGTGGAGTTACGTCAAATCGTCTCTCCACCCCGTGTGCGCACCCTGTTTGGTGTGGGCGGTCGGGGATACTATGAGAACCCCGCCTCAGACCTGCTGGCTTTCTTCATGCGTCCAGACGAGGTTCATGAACTTGAATCACTCTTCCTGGAAGCATTCCTGGAATGTGCCGGTAAGAAAGCAGACGGCTATGCAATGGAGGGAGTGATGGTGGAGCGTGAAGTGGACGTTCCGGCTGGAGGGCGCATTGATCTTCTCGTTCGCGGCCCCGGCTGGGTGCTGGTGATCGAGAACAAGGTCTATCATCATCAAGCCAATCCTTTCAAAAATTATCAGGACTATGCGGCAGAATTGCTGAAGGGAATTGCGCCTGTCCTGGTGGTGCTCTCGCCCGACGGTCAAACGGATCAAAAAGGGTGGGTGGGCGTTTCGTATCAGAGCTACTGCCAGTCATTGCGGCGGCGACTTGACAGTCTTGAGCTTGCTCTGAGCACGTCTAAATGGGTTCTCTTTGCCCGGGAATGGATACTTCATCTGGAACTCGAACTCTACACTTCACCCATGACCACTGAACAGATTGCCTTTGCTGACCAGCACCTGAAAGAACTAGAGCAAGCAAAGCGGCTCCACGCTGACTATCGGGCCTTTCTAATGGACAGGCTGCCCCGACTGCTGGGGGAGGCTGTGCCCGGGGAGACCTTCCATGCCAGCGACCATGGATGGGCAATTCGCAGTGCCGGGCAGTCCTGGGGGCGTTCGGATCTGGCGTTTTGGTATGAGGACAGGCCCCATGAAAAGCTGCACCAGATCACGGTGTATTTGGTCGAGCCCTCAGAGGCACAATGTGCGGCTGCACAGGAGGAACTGCGAGATCGCTCGAAAATGAAGTATTCTCCAGGCAGGTCTTACAAAATGTGGGTGACCGTGGACGGGTTTCCGAATCGCGAGGCTGCCGAGCAGGAATGGATGCGGCTGGGGCTGTTTGTGGCGGGACTTTATCCAAAAATTGAACCACCCTCGAATGAGACTGCTGATGCGCGGCTTGTCTCATGAGGATGCGTCCGCGTAGCCTGCCACTATGATTTCCGAACGACAACGTATGCTTTTGCCTCTGCTGCCACCGTGTCTGCTGTCCAGGCAGGTGGAGTTGGCTGTGGAAGAGCTATTTCAGTCAGATAATGCCCTTCACCATCCGGTGAAACATGTAAAAAGACTGAAATTGGCCGTTGCTTGATTTCACTGAATGTGGCATTTTCACCGCGCGATGAAAACGAACAAAACACTGAAAGAGCGGGACTTGGAACCGCAATTCGAGGCATTGCTGCGCGGGTTGTTGGGGCGGGTGCCGTCCTTGCGGCTGGCTTCGCTCAAAAGGGACGCGCGGGTTTCGCTCCATTCTTCTGACCGAGCCGACCGGGTGGCGCAGGTGACGGCGGGCGACCGCCCGTGGACGCTGGTGGTGGAGGAAAAGCGTCTGGCCCAGCCGCGGGAGGTGCGGATGGCGGTGTTGCAACTGGAGCGTTGCCTGAAGCATCTGCCGGAAGACGTGCTGCGCTACGGCTTGCTGATGGCGCCGTTTATCTCGGAACAGTCTGCCAAGATTTGCACCGATGCGGGCATGGGCTACGCTGACTTGGCCGGCAATGCGCGGTTGGCGTTTGACGAGGTGTTTATCGAGACGCGGGGTGCGGGCAATCCATTTCGGGAGAAGAGGGAGAAGCGATCACTCTTTTCTCCACGTGCGGCGCAGGTGTTGCTCGTCTTGCTGGCGCCGCCGTTGAGGGCATGGAAGGTGACGGAGCTGGCGGCGGCGGCGGGCGTGAGCCTCGGTCAGGTGAGCAATGTGCGGAAGCTGCTGCTCGGTCGCGAGTGGGCGGTGGCCGGCGATGCGGGCCTGCGCCTGAGCAAGCCGGAGGAACTGGCGCGGGCGTGGCAACGTTCCTACGAGCCGCGTCCGCGAAACCGTGAAACCGCCTACACGCTGCTCCACGGCGAGGCGCTGGACGACGCGATGCGAGCGGCGCTCGCCGAGGGCGGCAAAGGTGAGCACGTGGTGCTGGCGTCGTATTCCGCCGCGCGCTGGATCGCGCCGTACGCGCGGCAGGCGACGCAATTCTTCTACGCGGACGAGCAGGGCACGGAAATTTTGAGGCGATATCTGCAACTGCAACCGGTGTCGCGCGGCGAGAACGTTGTCATCCTTGAACCACGCGAAGACGATGTCTTCTCCGGACGGGTGGAAGCCGCGCCGGGAATCTGGTGCAGCGGGTTGATCCTAACGTGGCTGGACTTGAGCGTGGCCGGCGAACGCGGGGCCGAGGCCGCAGAACATCTGCTGCGGGAAAAACTCCTGCCCGCGTGGAAGGAGGTCGGGCCATGAGTGAACCGGACATTGCGCGCGACTACCAGGAGCGTGATGTGAAGGCGGCTTACTCGGTGCTGATCGAGCTGGGGCAGGTGCTCGGCGCGTGGCGGGAGAAGTTCGTGATCGTGGGCGGCGCGGTGCCCTGGCTCTTGCTGGGCGACGCCTGCCCAAAACACATCGGCACGCTGGACATTGACCTCGACCTGAATCCTGACGCGCTGGCCGAGGGTGAATACGCGACGCTCGTGGAGGCGCTGGAGAAAAAGAATTACGAGCGCGGCATGGAGGGATTGAAGCCGTTCCAGCTTCGCCGCTGGGTGAACGTGGATGAAGGCGATCCGGTGGGTGTGCTGGTGGACTTGTTGATGCCACGTGGCGCAAGGGGCGACCAGAATGAAGATAAACTCGTCGAGGGATTGCGGGTGCAAGGCGCTCAGGGTGGCGACGTGGCCTTGACCCAGAACACGACGAGGACATTTGAGGGGCAAATGCCTGATGGCCGAACCAATCAGGTCCAGTTGCTGGTGGCAACCATTCCGGCACTGCTGGTGATGAAGGGCTACGCGCTCGTGGGCCGCGATAAAAAGAAGGACGCCTACGACATCTATTTCTCGGCCCGCAACTTCGCCGGTGGCCCGGTTTCGCTCGCAGTGGAGTGCGCAAAGCTGCTGGAAGATGAAGTGGCCCGCAAAGGCTACGAGCATATCGCGGCCAAGTTTCGTCATGCCGAGGATTTTGGACCGAAGACAGTGCGGCTATTTCTGGAGGAGTCTGAGGCGCTTGGCGAGATGACGCCGGAGCAACTTCAGACAGACGCTTTCATGCAAGTGTCCGCATTGCTGCGCGGCATGGGAATTCAAAATTGAACGGAGCTATGCACCACGCCTACACCGAAGACCAACTTATCGAGCAACCTGCCATCGGGC
This sequence comes from Verrucomicrobiaceae bacterium, assembly GCA_024232965.1. Lineage (GTDB taxonomy): Bacteria > Verrucomicrobiota > Verrucomicrobiia > Verrucomicrobiales > Verrucomicrobiaceae > JACKQF01. Next base: position 424,430 of record JACKQF010000001.1, read on the forward strand.
TGTTTGATGCCCTCGGCTGGCAGACGGTGTCGGCAGCAGAGGAGATATTCGGGACGAACCCTCACCCCGGCCCTCTCCCAAAGGGCGAGGGAGTATCGCTCGGACGCTTGGCAAAGACGGAAGCGATACTCACGCGGCGGTTGCGCGCGGCTTTGGAGAAACTGAATCCCTCTCTGCCACCGGAGGCGGTCACCTCGGCCATCGACGAGCTGACGCGGAACCGCTCGGCGATGAGCATGACGGCGGCGAACCGGGAGGTGCATGAGCTTTTGAAGCAGGGCATTCGTGTCGTCGTAGCCGACACTGAACCCTCACCCCAGCCCTCTCCCAGTGGGAGAGGGAGAGAAGGCGGGACGCGGATCGAACGAGTGCGGGTGATCGACTGGGAGAACCCGGAGGCGAATGATTTCCTGCTGGTGAGCCAGATGTCCATCCAGGGGCCGCTCTATCTGCGGCGGCCGGATTTGATCGGCTTTGTCAACGGGCTGCCGCTGGTGGTGGTGGAACTCAAGAAGCCGGGCGTGCCCGCGCAGCAGGCCTTCACGGACAACCTGACCTGCTACAAGGCGGACATCCCGGCGCTGTTCTGGGGCAATGCGCTGCTCATCGCCAGCAACGGGACGGACAGCCGCGTGGGATCGCTGACGGCGGACTGGGAGCGGTTCTTTGAGTGGAAGCGCATCGCCAGCGAGGAAGAGCCGCGCCGGGTTTCCCTGGAGGTGATGATTCGCGGCACCTGCGACAAGACGCGTCTGCTGGACTTGGTGGAGAATTTCATCCTTTTCTCCGAGCACAAGGCCGGGCTGGTGAAGATCATGGGCCAGAACCATCAGTTCCTCGGCGTGAACAACGCCATCGCCGCCAGCTTGAAGGCCCGCACGGAAGGCCACGGACGCGGCGGGGTCTTCTGGCAGACGCAGGGCAGCGGCAAAAGCTTCTCCATGGTCTTCTACTCCCAGAAGATCCTGCGCACCGTGCCGGGCGACTGGACTTTTGTTATTGTGACGGATCGCGTGGAGCTGGACGAGCAGATCGCCACGACCTTCAAAGCCTGCGGCGCCGTGAGCGAGGCCGAGGGTGAAATCTGCCACGCCAGCAGTGGCGAGCATCTGCGGGAGCTGCTGCGCGGAAATCACCGCTATGTCTTCACGCTGGTGCATAAGTTCCAAACCGACGAGAAGCTGACGGACCGCCGGGACGTGATCGTTTTGACCGATGAAGCGCACCGCAGCCAGTATGACACGCTGGCGCTCAATATGAGGGCCGCGCTGCCGAACGCGACCTTTGTGGCCTTTACCGGCACGCCGCTGATCGCGGGCGAGGAGCGGACGCGGGAGGTCTTTGGCGATTACGTGTCGATCTACGACTTTCAGCAGAGCGTGGAGGACGGCGCGACGGTGCCGCTCTTCTACGAGAACCGCACGCCGGAGCTGCACCTGGACAATCCCGACCTGAACGAGGACATCTACGCGCTGATCGAAGAAGCGGAGCTGAGCGACGAGGGCGAGGAGAAGCTGCAACAGGAACTGGGCAAGCAATACCACCTGATCACCCGCGACGACCGGCTGGAAACGGTGGCGAAGGACATCGTCACCCACTTCCTAGGCCGTGGCTTCCAAGGCAAGGCGATGGTGGTGAGCATCGACAAGGCCACGGCCCTGAAGATGCATGCGAAGGTGCAGAAGCACTGGATGGCGGAGAGGGAGCGGGTGCGGGGAGAGATCGCCAAGCTGGATGCGGTGAAGCGCAACCGCACCGACGAGGAACTGACGGCGCTGGCCGAACTGAAGGCACGTCTCGAAGTGCTGACGAAGACGGACATGGCCGTTATTGTTTCCGGTGAGCAAAACGAGATCGCCAAGATGGCTGCGAAGGGCATCGACATCGTGCCGCACCGCAAGCGGATGAACGAGGAGAAGCTGGATGAGAAGTTCAAAGATCCGAAGGATGACCTGAGCATCGCGTTTGTCTGTGCCATGTGGCTGACCGGTTTCGACGCGCCAAGCTGCTCGACGATCTATCTCGACAAGCCGATGCGGAATCACTCGCTAATGCAGACCATTGCGCGAGCGAACCGAGTCTTTCCCGGCAAGCAAAGCGGCTTGATCGTGGACTACGCCAACGTCTTTGCCTCGCTGGAAAAAGCGCTGGCCATCTATGGAGCAGGAAAAGGCGGCAAGACACCCGTGCGTGACAAGCAGGAACTGGTGGAGCAACTGCGCACTGCCTTGAAAGAGGCGGCGGAGTTTTGCGCGAAGCAGGACGTGAACCTGACCGCCATCCATGAGGCGACAGGCATGGAGAAGCTGCACCTCCTGAGCGAAGCGGTGAATGCGTTGATCTCCCCGGACGAACTGCGGAAACAGTTCCTGGCCCACGAGAAGCTCGTGCGGGCGCTCTACCAAGCCGTGAAGCCCGACAAGGCCGCCATCGAGTTCGCGCCGATGTGCTCGTTGCTCGCCACGCTGGCCGATACGATCAAGACGCAGACCGGCGAAGGAGAGACACCCGACATCACGCCGATCATGGGCAAGCTGAACGACCTGCTTGACGAGTCCATCGGCGCGGAAGGTTTCACCATTGCCGAAGGTCACGCCGGAGCGCGGCATGGCGTGATCGACCTCTCGAAGATCAACTTCGAGGCGCTGGCGAAGAAGTTCAAAGAGTCGAAGCAGAAGAACCTCGACATCGAGAAGCTGAAAGCCGCGATCCGCGCCACGCTGGACAAGATCGTCCACATGCACCGCGCCCTGCGGACGGACTACCAGCAGAAGTTCGAGGAACTGATCGCCAGCTACAACGCCGGAAGCCTGAACATCGACCAGCTCTTTGCCGCCCTGCTGGAGCAGAGCCGGAAACTGACCGAGGAACAGACACGCCACGTGCGGGAGAACCTGCTGCCGAGTGAACTCGTCATCTTCGACATCCTCACCCGTCCCGCCCCCGACCTCAGCGATGCCGAGCGCGATGAGGTGAAGAAGGTGGCGAAGCAATTGTTGTCAAAGGTGCAGGGGCTGCTAGGCACGATGTGGAAAGGCACCCAGCAAGGCCGCTCGAAGATCCAGGACGTGATCAAGGACACGCTCGACGAAGGTTTGCCGCGAGCCTACGACAAGCCGCTGTATGAAGCCAAGGTTGGCGCGGTGTTTGAGCACTTTTATGAGATGACCGGGAGCTAGCGCTCTTTGATGCCTGATCATCCGCTCTCATCCGGCCAGGAACCACTTTGTACTTCAAAATGGTGGAGGCGAGGGGAGTTGAACCCCTGTCCGAATAACCGTCGATCGAAGCTTCTACATGCTTAGCTTGTCTTTTAGTTTCGGTTGGCGGCTTCGACCTGCAGAATCCGCTTCACCTAGAGTCCTGTTGAATCTCGTCTTCGACCCGGTCACCCGATCATCCGACCAGCCTGATAAGTGCATCTTCCCGGCCATCAGGCGTCAACGGGAAAATGTCGCGGGGCTTAAGCCGCGAGTGCGAGCTCGTTAGAGTTTGCGTTTGTTTGTTTTGATTCGGGGATTTTACGAGGCCAACGAATCATCCTCGGCATGCCACTCCAACTTCAGACTACCCGTCGAAACCAGGACGCCCCCATGTCGGAAAGACAGGATCATATTAATGCCGGGCGGTGGATTTGCAATGGTGATTTGGCCCAATCGCTAAGATTGGCGGGAAATTGCGCAGTTCCCGAGGGGCGAAATCAGTTGAAAAATGTACCCTCAGTTGCTCCGTTGTCGTTCTCCCCTTAGTTCATCAAAAAAACAAACCACGAATCCATGAAAAAATACGTCCACGCATTCCTTGCTATCGCTTGCCTTTCGGCCACCACTCTTCGCGCTGAAGATGCTGCTGCGGTTGAGCTCGAGCTCAAGCCTCACGCCACCAATCCTCTCGGCTATGACAAGACCGAGCTCACGGTGAAAAAGGGTGTGAAAGTGAAGCTCACTCTGAACAACACTGGCTCTGCCGCTCCTCAGCCGCACAATTTCATCCTCTGCAAGGTCGGTAAGTTGGATGCCGTCGGTGCCCTGGCGAATCTGATGATGACCGATGTCAATGGGATGGCCAAGGGCTACATCCCAGAGAATAAGGAGGACATCCTTGCCCACACGATGCTGGTGCAGATCGGCCAGAAAGAAACGATTGAGTTCACCGCCCCTGCTGAGGCTGGTGACTATCCTTACCTCTGCAGCTTCCCTGGTCACTGGCTGCTCATGCGTGGCGTGATGCACGTCACCGAGTAACTCTGTTTTTTAGCTCCAACGGTCCAACGCGCTTTTCCTATATGTACATCCACCACGCTTTTGCTATCATCGCCACCGTCGCCTTTGGCGCGTTGGTCGCAGGGAATTCTCATGCGGAGGAGGGCGTGCTGAAGGTCGCCGACCTCTCTTTTAAGTCGGCTGCTCCATGGAAAGAAGTGCCGCCTGCCTCAAACATGCGCGCCGGCACTTTGGAATACAAAGTCGAAGGCGTTGAGAAGCCCCTGGAAGCCGTTTTTTACTACTTCGGTGCTGGGCAAGGTGGCGATGTGGAGGCCAACGTGGGTCGCTGGTTGGGTCAATTTCAAAGCCCGCCAGAGTCTTCCCGCGAGGAACTGACGGTGGGTGACAAGAAGGTGACTCTGGTACACGCCACGGGCGTTTTCATGGATGGTCCGATGTTTGGTGCCAAAGAGCCAAAGGAAGGCTACACACTGCTGGGCGCAATCGTCCCGGCGGCTGAGGCGAACGTCTTCATCAAGTTGACCGGACCCAAGGACGTGGTGGCGAAGGTGTTGGAAGACTTCAAGAAGATGGTCTCTAGCCCATTCGTGAAGTAAGATCGAAACCTCTGACACGAGGATCTTTAAATGTCCGGATGGTGATCCCGTCCGGGCATTTTTTGTTCTCTTTCGCCCCGGAAACCCGTGATTGTAATCTAGGCGAATTTGTCGAATACTCGGGACTATGAAGAGACGCGGCGCGCTTGTCGGTTTGATTGCTATCCTTTTTTGATGGGTGCCAGTTGGTGGTGGTCAGGACTTGAGTTTGCGGAGGGAGGGCATTCGGCCTCGCATCAGGTAACGGGGCAGCCTGCCCTAACATGGGTGGAGGTGGATGAGCCCGAAGCGATTATTCGTGGGAGCGGTCCTAGTTTAGACCTCGACAAGGCGGTGGCTGCGCTGGATATCGCGGGTGCGAAGAGCGAATCTGGAGCGCCAATGCCGATCCCAGTAAAAAAGGCGCGGGCTACTCATGCGCCCGTCGTGCCGACTGGACCCGTGGTGCAGTGGAAGGAGCGCGGACGTCAGAAGCAGTATGAGGTGGCGTTAGACGAGGTTTACTCAGGGCTGGGGCAGGGCGACGCGCAAGGTGTGCAGAAGATTGCGCCGCAGAAGGACCTAGCGGGAGTGATGGCTGAGGCGGAGCGGGTATCGGAGGAGAAGGGGTTGGCCTCGCAACTGGTGCTGTATCCGGTGGGGGCAGCTCGCACGGAGTGGTCGCGCCGCGTGCTTTCTCGCAAGGTGCTGATTCAAGCCGATGACGTTGCTGCTGTGCGTACCGCCATGGGCGCAATGGGCGTGGCAGATGTGGAGGAGCCAACTTATGCGCCGGGGTATCTGGTCGCTAAACTGGAGGGCGATCCGGCTCGCCCGCTGGTGGTGGCTGAGGCGCTGCAGGGGATCGCGGGGGTGGCATCGGCCGTGCCGATGCTGGCCGGGCAGAAGCAGTCCAAATCAACCATTCCGAATGATCCTCTTTTCTCAAGCCAGTGGCATCTGCGCAATACGGGACAGCGTGGAGGAACCAAAAACACCGATGTTCAAATCGTGAACGTGTGGGACACTCTGCAAGGCGATGGAATCACAATCGGGATCGTCGATGATGGATTGGAACTGACCCATGAGGACATTGCTCCTAATGCGGCGGCATCGGGCCACTTCGATTGGAATGGCAACGACTCCGATCCGACTCCAAATCCCGCCAACGAGGATTTTCATGGCACTTCGGTGGGCGGAGTTGCTGCGGGACGCGGTGGCAATGGTCTGGGAATTTCCGGGGTAGCGCCACATGCCAAACTCGTCGGTCTGCGGCTGATCTCTGAGCCCACGACGGATCAGGAGGATGCGGATGCAATGAATCATCTGAGCAACTTGATCCAAGTGAAGAACAATAGTTGGGGCGCGCCCGATAGTTATGCGGAATTGGGTTTTGCTGGCCCTTTGTTCGAGGCAGCGCTGGGCACCGCCACTGCCTTGGGCCGTGGAGGTCTGGGGACTCTGTTTTTCTGGGCGGCAGGAAACGGTCGTGATATTTATGATCAAGGAAACAAGGACGCTACAGCGAATAATATCCACGTTATCCCAGTGGGTGCCGTCACGAACCGGGGTATCTTGGCAGGCTATAGCGAGACTGGATCGCATCTGACCGTGGTCGCGCCGTCCAACGGCGGGACTGCGGGCATCCTGACGACGGATCTCATCGGAGCCGATGGCTACAATACTGGGACTGATTCCACAGAGGCCTCCAACGATGACTATACCAACGACTTTGGCGGGACGTCCTCGGCGTCTCCACTAGCCGCCGGCATTGGTGCGCTGATGCTACAGGCAAACCCCAATCTGAGCTGGCGAGATGTGAAGGAGATCCTTCTGCGTTCATCGACGAAGCTTTCGCCAACATCCTCGGGCTGGGTGAGTCGTACGGGTGGGCAGCCAGAGCTCCCAGTTATCAAACACCACCATAATTTTGGCGGCGGCATGATCAACGCCCAGGCTGCTGTGGCGATGGCCCAAACTTGGCAGAGCCTGCCTGCTGCCACCAGTCATGAGATTTTGAATAATACGCCAACTGACATCCCTGACGGGCGCAGCAATGTCACCGAGGTCTTTGATTTTTCGACCATGACGGCGATGCGGGTGGAGCACGTGGAAGTAAAAGTGGATATCGATCACGACTATCGCGGCGATCTCGACATTTCCTTGGTCGCACCCTCGGGAGTGATCAGTCAACTCGCCACGCGCTCCCCGTTTGATGGGGGTGGTCTCGACTTCTTTGGCGATTATTTGGGCGAAGGCTACATTGATTGGACCTTTACCAGCGTTCGGCATTGGGGGGAGTCGTCAAATGGGCAGTGGAAGGTGATCATTCGCGATTTAGCTGCTCGTGATACAGGGATCGTCTATTCGGTGAGGGTGCGTCTGCATGGGATCACAGCCCCTGCCGTGGAATTCGCAGTGAACGGCCAGCCAGAAGGTTTGCTGGTGCCGGAGGGAAGTGCCGCGCAGTTCATGTCTACCACGACTGGCTATCCGACGATCAACCACCAGTGGCGGAAGAACGGTGTCAATATTGCTCGTGCGACGGACAGTACCTATTCTTTTGCTGCGGCCTCTCTGAAGCAGGTCGGTCGCTACGCTGATCGTGTGACAAATCTGACGGGGCTCGCCACCAGTGTGGAAGTGCCATTGGGTGTCGTGCGGGTCACCAATGATGCGCCAACCTTTAATGAAGGCACAACGATGAATCTCGTTACAACTGCTGCGAGTGGTGTTGCCCTCTCGTATCAATGGAAGTTGGGCGGAATCGATCTGGTCGATGATGGGCGCATTTCGGGTGCTACCACCGCAAAGCTCTCCATCAAAGCGACGACGTTCGCCGATGAGGGTGACTATGAGTGCATCGTCTCCGACGGCACTCGCATGCTCAGCGCGGGAACTCGAGCGGTGCAGATCCGTCTGAAGCCCGTGGTGCAGGGTATGTCCATCGCGGATGCGGCGGTCAGCCAGTTGTCCACGATCAGCATCATCGTGGACAATGGGGCGACGACCTTTACTTCGACGCGGCTGCCGAAAGGCATGCGTTTGAATCGTAAGACGGGTGTCATTTCGGGCAGACCCTTGCTGCCGGGGAATTACACCTTCACTGTCTATGCAAGCAACGCCGCCGGTAAGAGCCCTGGACAGACCTTCACGTGGAATGTTGAAGCGTTGGATGAGGATGTCAGGGGCTCTTTCCAAGGACTCGTCGATCGTGATATGGGGCTGAATACGAATTTTGGCGGCAGTCTCAAGGCAAGAGTGACCGACAGTGGCACGTACACGGGTTCGCTGCTTCTGGGTGCCAAACGCTACAGCTTCAGGGGCATGCTGGATACAGCGCCGAGCACCGATCCAGTGGGGACTTCGACGATTGTTCGCCGGGGGATGTCAAGTCTGGTGGTTGCTTTTTCCATCTCCAATGCGACCGGCGAAATCACTGGTACCGTGACGGACGGAATTGATACGGCGGCCCTGCTGGCTCGGCGCAATCCTTGGAACGCACGGCTCTTTTCTGCAGAAGCCTTTGCCGGCTACTACACTTTTGCGATGGATCTCGGCAGTCACATCGGAGACGCTGGTGTGCCACAGGGCACCGGCTATGGCACGGCGACGGTCACGACTGCAGGAACCATTCGCTGGTCAGGTAGGTTGCCGGATGGCACCAGCTTCAGTGGCACATCGACCTTTGATATCGACGGCCGCTGGAGTGGCTTCAATCTGCTCTACTCAGCCACAGGATCGCTGCTGGGGTGGCGGGACATGGATCTTGGGGCGGCCAACAATTTTGTGCTCAATTCCATGACTGGATCATTGAGTTGGCTGCGCAACGTTCAGGCTGCGTCCCAGCGACTCTACCAGGCTGGATTTGGCCCGGTGACACTGGACGTGCATGGCGGGAAATACGTGAAACCAGCGACTGGGGTGATTGTTGTTGGGTTGGAAGATCCGACCACATTTGTAGATGGTAAGAATGCGCAGCTCGATTTTGTCAACGGAGGGATCGAAAGTGCCAGCCTTTACGCTGGGCTGCACCCAGGGCCATTCACGATCACCACCAAGAACACAACGGTCGTTCCAAAGGCAGGCACAGCGGAGAATATCGCTTCGCTGCGAGTGTCAGTAAATGCCTCGACGGGCCTGGTGTCTGGCTCCTTTTTGTTGGCAGACGCAAACCCTGCGGTGCCAACGACCACCATCAAGCGCACGGTTGGCTATCTCGGTGTCTTGCTGCCGCAGGAGGGGATGGGGAAGGGGTATTTCTTGCTGCCGAGCCTTCCCGAGGCGTCACCTGCGCCCATCGTCGCACCCGCGAAAACGCCGATTCTTGGCGGTGGGTTTATTCTCAATGCGCCTCCGCATTGATCGTCACTTCCCTCGGCGTTTGCCCTGCCGAAGTCGGTATTCCGCTGGGCCACTGCCGTATTTTTGCGAGAAAAGGCGGGACAAATAGTGCCGGTTGGGGAAGCCGCATTCGACTGCGATTTCCTCGATCGATTTGTCGGTGAGTGCCAGTGCCTCACCAGCGAGGCGCAGTCTCACCGCTTGCACGTGGGCGGCTGGGGTTTGCTGCAGGTGCGCCTTGAACCAACGGATGAACCGCTCCGTGCTCATGGCGGCTCGCGCTGCGAGGAATGGGTTCGAAAGGTCGCTATGCGGCGCACGCTCGATGAGGGAAAGTATCTCCAGCAAGGGCTCAGGCAAAGCGGCTGGGCTGGGGAGATCCAATCGGGAAAAAGCTGTGTGCAGGAGTGCTGCACTTTGGTGGTAAAGGAGTTCGTCGCGGCTGGGAAGGGCGGGGGATTGGTGTGTTGCAATGACTTCACCGGTCAGCGCGGATAGCGTCGCGTCCAGGGCGATCTTGATCGGGGCTTGCTCAATAGGTCTGCCTGGTCGCGAGGTCGTGAAATGCAACCAGAAGTGCGCGGCACATATCGGTCCGCAACAATCGAAGACCGTGTCGGACGGGATCAGGATCGCAGTGCTAGGTTCGAGCGGGATCTTCCGCCCCTGAAATCGCAAAAAACACCCCGGTTCAGGGTTGTGGTAGAATCGCCAAAAAGGACTGTCGACGCCTATGTGGTTCCAGTTGTCTAAGTCCTCCCGGTAGCCGCTCTCGTGAATCAAGAATGGCGACCATCCCGCCTTTGCCACTCGCCCCAAAGCTACGCCCCACGGGGTGGTGTAGTTCAGGTAATTGCGCTGCCGGGCCATAGAATTCGATACGCGAGAAGTCTGGCGTGCGTCCACAAAAAGTAATGAAAGCTGAGGTGTTGAGCAGAATAAGACATAACTCAGGCAAAAACTGGCACAACCGAGCGACGTTTACCAGTGATGCGACCGTTGTTGTTCACTGCCCTGTTTGCCGCTTCCTCATACGCGGCGGATGCCGTCCTGCCTGCGGATCATGCTCAGCGCATGGAGCGTGGAATGCGGATCTTTCAGGGACGAGTGGCACACCTGTTGAAGGAACAATGCCTCCGCTGTCACGGGGGTGAGAAGGTGAAGAGCGATTTCGATCTAGCGACACGTGAAGATCTCCTGCGGGGTGGATCGCATGGAACGGCGGTGATACCCTTTGATGCAAAGGCCAGCACGCTTGTCGATCAGATCAACCACCGCAAGGAACCGCACATGCCAGACAATGCACCCAAGCTCCCTGCGGACTCCATCGCCGCGATCACGGAGTGGATCGACAACGGAGCACCGTATGCGGAGCCTCTCATCGCTGGGAAGAAACCGAAGCGCGACGCTTCAGTCGTCAGCGCGGAGGATCGAGAGTGGTGGGCTTTTCAGCCGCTGAAAAAGGTGCAGGCAAAGTCCATTGATGAACTGCTGCTGAAGAACGCCAAGGGCATGACCTTCAATCCACCCGCACCAACGCCGGTGCTGGTGCGTCGCTTGTATCTGGATCTAACCGGTCTGCCGCCGGATCTTTCGGTGGTGACCGAGCTTTCCGATCTGACGGATCGCTTGTTGGCTTCACCAGCCTACGGCGAACGCTGGGGACGCCACTGGTTGGACGTGGCGCGTTTTGCGGAAAGCACCGGATTCGAGCAGGACTACGATCGCCCTTATGCCTTTCATTACCGCGACTTTGTCATTAAGGCTCTGAACAGCGACATGCCGTATGATCAGTTCGTGAAGTGGCAACTTGCAGGCGATGAATATGAGCCGAAAAACCCGCTAGCACTCGCTGCGACGGGTTTCCTGGGGGCGGGCGTCTTTCCATCGCAGATCACTGAAAACGAAGTTGAGCGAACGCGTTACGACGCCATGGACGACATGCTCAGCACTACGAGCAGCGCCATGCTTGGGCTCACCGTCGGTTGTGCTCGCTGTCATGATCACAAGTTCGATCCGCTGCCAACACGCGATTATTACGCGATGCTCGCCACCTTTACGACGACGACCCGCATGAACGTGGATGTTCATCCCGACGGCAAAGTCACGTCGGCCGTGACGACCAAGAAAAAGAAGGATGCGGATACGCCGCTTATTCCGAATGCCACCCGGATGATGATCTGTGGCGAGGGCTACGATCCCATAGTGATGCACACGCAAGGGGGCCCGTTCTTCGACAAGACATACACCCTTAAACGCGGTAATACCGACATGAAGGACGGCGAGGCCACGCAGGGATTCCTCCAGGTGCTGAGTAGGTCGGGCGACGCCAAGCGCTGGCAGTGGCAACCGCCCAAGGGAGCAATCTACAGCGGTCGCCGGCGTTCACTCTCGAACTGGATCACGGATGTCGATGAGGGGGCGGGGGCGTTGCTCGCCCGCGTCATCGTCAACCGTCTGTGGCAGCATCACTTTGGCACCGGGCTTGTGCCGACCGCGAATGACTTTGGCAAGACCGGAACCCCATGCACGCAGCCGGAGTTGCTCGATTGGTTGGCGGGTCAGCTCATCGCGAACGGCTGGAAGCTGAAGCCCATCCACAAAATGATCCTCAGCAGTCGCGCTTGGCAGCAAAGCAGCGCCCGCGACGCAAACAAGGAAGCCGCTGACCCTGCCAATGGACTCTTTATGCGCTTTGTTCCCCAACGTCTCGAAGCCGAGGCGATCCGCGATTCAATGCTCGCGGTCAGTGGCTTGCTTGATCCTGCGATGTTCGGCCCCGGCACTCGCGATGAAAACAGCAAGCGCCGCAGCATCTACTTCAACATCAAGCGCAGCCAACTCATCGGCAGCATGGTGGCCTTCGATCTGCCAGAGCCTCTCGTCAGCCAAGGCGGACGCCCAACGACGACCGTCGCACCTCAAGCCCTGATCCTCATGAATAGCCCCCAATCCCGCCAGTGGGCCGAAGGGCTCGCCAAACGTATCCAAAGCGCTGGCAGCGAAGAAGAACAAGTGACACAGGCCTATCGCCTCTGCTTCAATCGCTACCCCAAAACCGATGAACTCGCTGCAGCCACCGAGTTCTTAAAGTCCGGCGCATCCCTAGCCGACTACTGCCAGGTGGTATTGGGGCTGAATGAATTTATTTATGTGAATTGATATGAATACTCCGTCCTACTCCCGTCGTGAAATGCTCGCCCGTGCTGGTGGGGGCTTTGGCGTGTTGGCGCTGTCTTCCATGCTGGAGGCGGCTAGCAATCCTTTTGCTCCGAAGGTCCCAATGGGCGTGGGGGGAAAGGCGAAGTCGATCATCTGGATCTTCACCAATGGCGGACCTTCGCAGGTCGATACTTGGGATTACAAGCCGGAGTTGGCGAAACGTGATGGGCAGACGCTGGAGGGGTTTGATCCGAAAACGGGGTTCTTTCCGGGGTCGGTGGGCGGTTTGATGAAGTCGCCTTTTGAGTTCAAGCAGCATGGGCAGAGTGGGACCTGGTGCAGTGATCTGTTTCCGAAGACTGCCATGCACGTGGATAAGATGAGCTTCATCCACAGTTGCTGGACGGGGTCGAACAATCACTCGCCCGCGCTTTTCATGATGAACACAGGTGCCACGCGCATGGGATATCCGTGTGTGGGTTCGTGGGTGACGTATGGGCTTGGCAGCGAAAGCGATTCGCTGCCGTCCTTCGTCGTGATGAGCGACCCGCTCAATCGTGGTCTGCCGAAGGGGAGCGCGGCGAACTGGGGTGCGGGTTTTTTGCCGAGCGTGTATCAGGGCACATGGCTGAAACCATCGGGTGCGCCGATCGACAACTTGGCTATTCCGGCATCCTTAACTCCACAACGTCAGCGGGCGCAGTTGGATCTGTTGGCGCGGCTGAATCGTGGGGCGCTCGAAGGATCGGCGATTGAGAGCGAGCTGAATGCGCGTATCGAGAGCTTTGAGCTAGCCTACCGCATGCAGACATCTGCCCCAGAAGCTTTTGATGTGAAGGGCGAGCCCGAGCACATTCAGAAGCTCTATGGATTGAACGAGAAACACTGTGGACACTTTGCTGCGCAATGCCTGACGGCTCGGCGCATGGTGGAGCGCGGGGTGCGCTTCATTCAGCTCTACAGCGGCGGCATGGAAAACCAGCAGAGCTGGGATGGGCATCGCGATATTTTGGGCAATCACCGAGGCTTTGCGAATGAGAGCGATCAGCCGGTGGCGGCGCTGATTAGCGATCTGGAGCAGCGGGGTCTGCTGGATCAAACGCTCATCATCTGGGGTGGGGAGTTTGGGCGCTTGCCCATTGCGCAAAAGGGTGCGCAGCCAGGGCGAGATCACAATCCCCATGCCTTCACCGTGTGGATGTGTGGCGGCGGCGTGAAAGGCGGTTACCACCATGGCGAGAGCGATGAGATCGGCTTCAAGGCTGCCATTGACAAGGTCAGCGTGCACGATCTGCACGCGACGATCTTGGCTGCGGCGGGTCTGGATCATGAGCGCCTGACCTTTAAGTTCCAGGGGTTGGATCAGCGACTGACGGGTGTTGAGAATCCGAAGGTGGTGAAGGAAGTTTTCGCGTAAGGCCAGCCATGCCAGCGAAGAAGAAATCCCACGACAAGCCACTGGTGGGTGCTGCCTTGGTGAAGGAGACCTGTCGGAGAATCCGCGCGGCGCGCAGCTATTGGGATGCCCACAAGAATGCTGCCTGTCGTGGCGAGCGTGCCAAGGCGATGGCGTTGTATGAGTCACTGGATGATTCCCAGCGTGAGCAGGTGCCGCAGGTGCTGCGCGTCTGGTTGCGGTATCGCAGCGAGAAGTACTTCGGGGATGATCGCACACCGCCCGGTGGCGGGAAACGCTAAGCCTAATGAGCCTAGCTTGATCGCCGCTTGCGTGAGGTTTTTGGCTTCACTGTTTGGGCGGAGGACACTGCCGTTTGGAAATGGCCGAGGTGCTGGGTGCTAAGAAATGAATCAACCTGCGCGGCCACTTCGGAGATGGCGTCGTGAAGCGGGCAGTTTTGCCCGACGCCACACCAGTTCGGGCCGAATGGACACATTGGGCGGACATCGGACGCTTCGAACGCGGAGACGATATCCAGGAGGGGAATCTGCTTCGGCTGATGTGCGAGGCGGTAGCCGCCGTTGGGACCAGTGGTGCCGGTTGTGATGCCTCTAAGAGAGAGTTGCGCCAGCACTTTGGCGACGACGGGGCGGGGCAATTCCCTGGCATCGGCAATTTCTGCTGCACTGACTCGGGTACCTGCGTCATCGTACTTCTCTGCGAGGTAGCTGGCGGCTGCGATGGCTTGTTGGGCGAGTTTTCCGATTTTAAGCATGGACTGTTGGTTGTCGTTACACGCGAGGCGGCGGACTGCAAAGATATTGCACAGCTGTAGAGCAATATTCGCGCAAGATTGCGCATGTAATGCAGGGCGTTCTGGCTTGAAGGGAGCGGTCTGGGCTGACAAGTTTGTATTACGGAAACTAAGTTCTGTAATTAAACTCTAGCCCGCTCCTGCTGTGTTAACCAAACTCCAAGCCAAAGTCTTCTTCCTCGGAGGTACTGCCGTCTTCTTCGGCATCTTCCTGGTTCTTACTATCGATACTCATCTGAAAGTGCCCTTCCAGACGAATGCAAAGGACATCACTTCGGCGGTTATAGCCGGAAAGCGTATCTGGGAGAGCAATAACTGCATGGGTTGCCACACTCTTTTCGGTGAGGGTGCCTATTACGCGCCCGAATTAACGAAGGTAGTCGAGAATCGTGGCAAGGACTGGCTCAAAGTGTTCATCAAGAACCCTGCGGCCATGTTTCCTGGCCAGCGCAAGATGGTGCACTATAACTTCACGGATGAACAAATCGATCACGTCATCGCATTTCTTGAGTGGTGTGGTAGGGTCGATTTGAATGGGTTCCCAGCAGAACCGCCTCTTCGGGACGCATTGCAGGCCATGGGCACTCCGACTGGGGTAGTAGCCTCCAACGGACCGACGCCGCTGCAGAAACCGGTGCCAGCAGTCTTTACCACCGGCACGTGTATAGGGTGCCATCAAATCCAGGGGCAGGGAGGTGCTGCCGGGGCACTGATCGGGGCGCCACCGTTGGATGATGTCTTCCGTCGCAAGACTCGCGATCAGATCATCGAGTGGATCAGCGATCCCGCCAAGGTGAAGCCTGACACCAAGATGCCAAAACTGGTGGGGATTGCCATTACTGATGCACAGGTCATCGAAATCGCGGACTGGCTCGTGAGCCTCAATCCTGAAACCGCCGCGCCGACAGCCGCGCCTGCTCCTGCCGCCCAACCCAAGTAACTCTTCACTCTCGACGAACATGAAAT
This sequence comes from Verrucomicrobiaceae bacterium, assembly GCA_024232965.1. Classification (GTDB taxonomy): domain Bacteria; phylum Verrucomicrobiota; class Verrucomicrobiia; order Verrucomicrobiales; family Verrucomicrobiaceae; genus JACKQF01. Next base: position 439,916 of record JACKQF010000001.1, read on the forward strand.
TCCAATCCCAAAAGATCGCTTACTGGTTCTTCGCCGCCGCGATGCTGCTGCTTGTGCTGCAGGTCGTCTATGGCTTCATCATGGGCTTCGCCCGCATCGGCATGGATGGCCTGCATGGGTGGATTCCCTTCAATACCGCCCGCGCCGTTCACACCAACCTGCTCGTCGTCTGGCTGCTGCTAGGCTTCATGGGCAGTGCCTACTTCATCATCCCGGAGGAGGCGGATCGTGAGCTCATGTGGCCGAAGCTGGCCTGGGTGCAGTTGATCTCCTTCCTCGTCGTCGGCGTGATCGCCATCGTCGGCTATCACTTCAATTACTGGGAGGGTCGCAAGTTTCTCGAAATCCCGCGACCGCTGGACTACCTTGTAGTGATCAACGTGCTCGCCTTTCTCGCCAACATAGGACTGACCATCTGGAACGGGAAGCGCTACACCACGACGGCCATCGTGCTCTACTTCGGCCTGCTCGCCGCCGCGTTGCTCTACCTGCCGGGCATGATTGATTTCGACAATCAGACACTCGACTCCTTTTACCGCTGGTGGGTGGTGCATCTCTGGGTCGAAGGCGTGTGGGAGCTCATCATGGGCGCGCTGCTTTGCTATCTGCTCATCAAGCTCACCGGCGTGGACCGCGAAGTGGTCGAAAAATGGCTCTACATCATCGTCGGACTTACCTTTCTCTCCGGCATCCTTGGCACCGGTCATCACTACTACTACATCGGTGCGCCGCGCTACTGGCTCATGATCGGTGGCATCTTCTCCGCGCTGGAACCGCTGGCCTTCCTCGGCATGGCCATCTACGCGCTGTCCATGGCGAAAAAGGGCGGCCGCCGTCATCCCAACAAGGCCGCGCTCAATTGGACGCTCGGCAGCGCCATCATGTCCTTCGTCGGTGCCGGTTTCCTCGGCTTCGCCCACACCCTGCCGCAGGTGAACATGTACACGCATGGCACCCTCGTGACCGCCATGCACGGCCACATGGCCTTCTGGGGTGCCTACGCCATGATCAATCTCGCCATGATTGCCTATGTCCTGCCCATTCTCACCGGCCGCAAACTCTGGGACAATGCCGCCTCCAGCTACGCCTTCTGGCTCAGCAACATCGGCATGGTGGCCATGACCGGAGCCTTTGCCGTCGCCGGGATCACCCAGGTGAATCTGGAGCGCCGCATGGGCCTCGATTTCCTCGCCGTGCAGAAGGAGATCGAGATCCACTTCGTCGGACTCATCCTGGCCGCCTGCCTTTTTTTCCTCGGCATCTGCCTCTATATCTACAACTTCTGGCGCCACGGCCTGCCGACGGATGAAGCCGCGCAGTCGGATGTCCGCGCGGCGGAAGATCTTCCCACCGTGTCGTGAGTGCCGACTCCGTTTTCTATCTCGAAACCGGACGCGAGTCCGAGCTCTTCGCCAAAGCATGGGCGGCCAAACTGCCGCTCATGCTGAAAGGTCCCACCGGCTGCGGCAAGACGCGCTTTGTTGAATACATGGCCGCCAAACTCGGCCGCCCGCTGATCACTGTCGCCTGCAACGAAGACACCACTGCCACCGACCTGCTTGGCCGTCATCTGCTCATCGGGGGTGAAACGAAATGGACGGACGGCCCCGTGACACGCGCCGTGCGTGAAGGAGCCATTCTTTACCTTGATGAAGTCGCGGAGGCCCGCGCCGATGCCATCGTCGTGATCCACTCGCTCACGGATCATCGCCGCGAGCTGTTTCTGGATCGGACGGGCGAAACGCTGCACGCGCCCGCCGACTTCATGCTCGTCGTCAGCTACAATCCCGGCTACCAGCGCAGCATGCGGGAGTTGAAACCGTCCACCCGCCAGCGCTTCATCGGTCTCGGTTTCGGCTATCCCTCCGACGATCTCGAAGTCCGCATCATCACCGGCGAAACGGGCATCGAGGAAAAACAGGCCCGCGCCCTCGTCAGCATCGCGCGCAAGGTCCGCGCCCTCACCGAACTCTCTTTGCTCGAAAGCGTCTCCACGCGACTGCTCGTCGACGCCGCCAAACTGATTCAGGCGGAACTGCCGCCGCGCTACGCCGCCACCGTCGCCATCGCCGAACCGCTCACCGACGATCCCGATGCGCTCGCCGCGATCCGCCAAGTCATCGAACTGACGCTCTAAGAACTCACCATGTTTGAATGGGAGGAAAATGTCTTTCTCGGCCTCAAGGCGCTCTACAAACGCCTGGTCGAGAATCCGCGCGAACGTGATGCCGCCGCCGTGCGCGCCGAATTGAAGCCTCGACGGCAGGAACTCTTTCTGCTGGCCAACATGATCGCCGAAAAGTCCGTGACCGTGCTCGAAACACCGAACGCGGTGCTTTGTGATCGCGATCACGTTTTTCTCCCGCCGGAGTTTTCTCTCGCGAACTCACGCGAGGCCAATGAATCGCTGTTCCAACTCAAGACGCTGCTCGGAGCGCTCGCGATTCGCGATCACGCTGTCGATCCGCGTTTGTTGATGGACAAGTTTCCGTCCCTCGCGGCGCGATTGAGCGAAATTCAGGCGGCTTTGGGGGAAACCGACTTTTGGCAGGTCATTGGCAAAGCAGACTTCTCCAAAGCCTCCGCCAACACGAGCGTGAAAGCCCTGGCCGCCGTGTCCGATGCGCCCTCGCAACCTGAGGACGTCACCGAGATCGAAGGCAAGGGCCAAACGAACGTCGCCGTGCTCGAAGGCGACGACGATCAACCCATTGAGTCGGAGATGCCGATCCACATCTTCGAGAAGGCGGAGACGCTCGAAGAATACAGCGGTCTCCAGCGCAAAACCGACGACGACGACGAACTCGACGACCATAGCGAAGCCTTGCGCAGCGTGGACATGAAACACGTCATTCGCACCCGCGAGCGTCCGCGTTCGATCTACCGCAGTGACATCGTCATGGACGGTCTGGCCTTCGATGTCGGCGACTGCGCACCGGCGGCGGGCATTCCGTATCCCGAGTGGGACTTCAAAAAGCAGCGTCACAAGCCCGACTGGTGCTTCATTTGGCAAGACACCCTGAGCCATAGCGATCCAGCCTGGGTGCAGCGCACCGCCACGAAGCACCGCTCGGTCATTCTCGACCTGCGCAAAAAACTCGCTGCGCTCGCCACCCAAACCCAGCGCGCGAAACGCCAGGCGGACGGCCCCGAGCTCGACATCGACGCCGTCGTCGCCGCGCAGGTGGCCCGCCATTCAGGGCACAGCCCCGACGACCGCATCTACATCCAGCGCCAGCGTAAATTGCACGATGTCGCCGCGCTCATCCTCATGGACCAGAGCTTCTCCACCGACGCCTGGGTCGATGACGCACGCGTGCTCGATACCATCCGTGAGACCCTCTTCTGCGTGGGCGAAGTCATGGACGAGTTCATCGAGGGCTTCGCCGTGGCGGGATTCAGCTCGAACACGCGCCGCCAGTGCGACTTTCATCTCATCAAGAACTTCGCGGACACCTGGCACGGCTCGCGGGCGCGGCTCGGCAGTCTCGAAGCCCATGGTTACACCCGCATCGGCCCCGCGCTGCGTCACGCGCAGGAGTTGCTCATTCGCCAACCGGCGGAGAAACGCGTCATCTTCCTGCTCACCGACGGCCGCCCCTGTGACTACGACCGCTACGAAGGCGAATACGGCATTCGCGATGTTCGCAAGGCCATCGAGAACGGCAGCCGCCACGGCATCATGACCCACGCCTTCGCCATCGAAAAACGTGCCCGCGAGGAGTTTCCCCGCATGTTCAGTCGGAATCACTATGACATCGTATCGAGCCCCCGCGCGCTGGTCGCCAGCATGTGCGGCGCATTTGCACGCCTAAAGCTCGCGTCCTGAATCAGCCCGGCACGGCGTGAGCGTTGGGGTGTGGACAACCGCAAGATTGGCGGATTTGAAACTAATATCCGAATGGGTTTCCCGATTGAGGAAGTCGTCGTGGAGCAGCATCGTTCTATTACGGAACTCCAGTTCTTTAATAAGTCCAAACGCAGCCTGTGCCTCCACGCCTTTCCCAGTCTCCAACTGACGCGCCCAAACCTGATCTTCTGGGTCGGGCCGAGATCGAAGTACTCGTCAACGCCTTCTATGACCGTGTTCGCGGCGACGAAACACTCGGCGTCATCTTTGACAAAGTCGCCCAGACAAACTGGGAGACGCATCTGCCGAAGATGTATGCCTTCTGGGAAACGGTGATGTTTCGCAGCGGCGGATTCACGGGAAATCCGCTCGCCGCACACGCCAAGCTCGTGCCGCTAACAGACATGGGACGTGACAAGTTTGATCATTGGCTCACGCTCTTCCGCAGCACCGTGGACGACCATTTCGCCGGGGAAAATGCCGAGCACATCAAGCGCTGCGCGGAGGATATGGCGAACGTGATCTACAGCAAGATCAACGCCGTGCCTGATCCGCGCTTCGATCCTGCCAACTTGACCCCCGAGCAGAAAAAGCGCTACGCCCAACACAAGTCTCAACCGACCCAACCATGAAAACATACATCAACCTGACACTATCTGTCCTCACGGCCCTCCTCCTCACCCAATGTGGAGACCGCAAACTAGAGTCAAATGAAACCAATGCCCGGGACACCCTCAATAAGCCCATGAGTGATATTGCGGCCACAACGTCATCGGCAGGCGGGGTCCTTCAGGAAACGGTGCAGGGACAGGAGGAGGCGGTGCTGACCGACGCCCCGAATGTGCCGCCACCGATTACGCGTAATCATCCCACGAAGGTGACAGTGCATCTGGAGGTGCAGGAAGTTGTCAAACGCATGGCTGATGGCGTGGATTATACCTTCTGGACCTTTGGGGGCAGTGTGCCGGGCAAATTCATCCGCATCCGCCAGAATGACGAGGTGGAGTTCCACCTCATGAACCGGCCGGACAGCAAGATGCCGCACAACATCGACCTGCACGCGGTGACCGGACCAGGGGGCGGTGCCGCAGCCTCGTTCACGGCCCCGGGCCATGAGTCGGTATTTTCGTTCAAGGCGCTCAACCCCGGAACCTTCGTTTACCATTGCGCCACGGCCCCTGTGGGGATGCACGTGGCCAATGGCATGTATGGAATGATCCTCGTCGAGCCGGTCGGCGGACTCTCAAAAGTGGACAAGGAGTACTACGTGATGCAGTCTGAGTTCTACACCAAGGGACCTTACGGTCAGGCGGGCATCCAGCCATTCAGCATGGAGAAGGCCCTGACCGAAATCCCGGATTACGTCGTCTTCAACGGTTCCGTCGGCGCGATCGCCGGTGACAATGCCATGCCTGCGAACGTGGGCGAGAAGATACGGTTGTTCGTCGGCAATGGTGGCCCCAATTTGGCGTCATCCTTCCACGTCATAGGTGAAATTTTCGACAACGTCTATTTGGAGGGTGGCTCTCAACAGGCACAGCATCAGGTGCAGACCACCATGATTCCGGCAGGGGGTTCGACGGTGGTGGAGTTTGGCCTCGAAGTGCCAGGCACCTACATCTTGGTCGATCACTCCATCTTCCGCGCCTTCAACAAGGGGGCCGTGGGCATGATCAAGGTTAGTGGCGCGGAGAACAAAGTGGTCTACTCTGGCAAACAGGACGACCGAGTCTACCAGCTTGAGGGTGGAGCCATCCAAACGATCCCGCAGGTGGCCACGCAGCAGCCGTCCGCAGCGAACAAGGAAGAGCGCATCGCCCGCGGCAAGATTGTTTACAACACCGTCTGCTTTGCCTGCCATCAGCCGGAGGGGCAGGGGATCCCGAAAGCTTTCCCGCCACTGGCCAAGTCTGACTACCTCAATGCCGACGCGAAGCGCGCGATCAGCACCGTCCTGCATGGTTTGCAGGGGAAGGTCTCCGTCAATGGCGAGACCTACGAGAGCATCATGCCGCAACTGGGTTTGAATGACGAGCAGGTGGCCAACGCTCTGACTTATGTCTACAGCCAGTGGGGCAACAACGGCACCGAGGTTCTGCCTGATCTGGTGAAAGAGGTTCGCGCCACCGTGCCTGCACCTCCCGCACCGGGGGCACAATAATCCAAATGATCTCCCGCTCTCTAGTTTGCGTGCTTCTGGCCGTCGCGACGGGTGTCTCTCATGTCTCTCATGCGGAGACACCAGAGCCGCCGGCGGGCACGGTATTCATCCCCGCCGGAAGTTATCAGCCGCTCTATGCCAAGGGTGCCGCGCAGCGGGTCACCGCGCCGTTTTTCATGGACATTGTGCAGGTGACCAACGGGAAGTTCCTCGACTTCGTGACGGCCCATCCTGAGTGGCGGAGATCCAAGGCGAGCCGCACCCAGGCGGACGCGAATTACCTGCACCACTGGGCGGGTGATCTCGATCTCGGCGCCGATGCGGAACGGTTGAGTCAGGCCCCGGTGACCAATGTTTCCTGGTTTGCGGCCAAGGCATACTGTGAGTCGCAGGGCCGGCGGTTGCCCACCCAGGACGAGTGGGAGTTCGCCGCCCGCGCAGATGCCACACGGTTCGATGCCTCGGGGGATCAGGTGTTTCTGCGGCAGTTGCTGGAGTGGTACTCCAAACCCGCCAACAGCAACCTGGAGCCCGTGCAATCCGCCCCTCTCAATGTCTATGGTCTGCGTGGCATGCACGGGCAGGTCTGGGAATGGGTCCAGGATTTTAACTCCACCTTGATCGTTGGCGACTCGCGTGGCGATGGCTCGCTGGAGCGGAAATTGTTCTGTGGTGCCGGATCGCTGCTCGCCGCAGATGTGAGCAACTATGCGGCCTTCATGCGCTACGCGTTCAGGAGCAGTCTGAAGGGCGATTACTGCGTGGGCAGTCTTGGCTTTCGCGCCGCCCGGTCAGTAGGGCCTGAGCCGCTCGCGACCGTGGCGGCGACCGGGGTGATAACATCCCCCTATGATCTGACCGGCAGATGGCGGACCCAGGACGACACTGAGATCAGCCTTTCCGAGCTTCGCGGGAAAGTGCGTGTCGTCACCATGGGCTTCACTTCGTGCCAATACGCCTGCGGACGCATCATGAGCGACATGCAGCAGATCGAGCGGGACCTCGGGGCAGATGCGGCCAAGACCGGCTTCGTCTTCTTCTCAATTGATCCTGAGCGTGACAATCCAGCCAAAACCCAGGCAGTCTTGCTCGAGCGGAAGATGGACGCCTCACGCTGGACCTTCCTCAGCGCACCCAAAGCGTCTGTTCAGGAGTTGTCCGTCGTGCTCGGCTTCAAGTATCAGCAGATCGATGAATTCTTCGCCCACTCCAACATCATCGCGGTGATTGATTCCAACGGGGTCATCGTTCATCGCGAGGAAATTCTAGGCGCCGATCTGGGCCCCACCGTCGCTGCGGTCCGCAAATTGTTAGCCGCTCCCTAACCCTCTGATCTCATGAAAACTACCCTCATCAGTTCACTCGTCGCTGTCCATCTGCTTCTAACCATCGTGCCCGCAGGCCGTGCCGGCACCTGTCCCCCAGTCGCCGCGCCTCACGCCGTCGTGACACCAAATCCGCTGTCCTTGGCCGAAGGGAGGGTCGTTTTCAGCTTCGAAGACCAGAACCGATTCGAGTTCCGCGACAACAACTTCGATTTTAACAGCGGCCTGGGCACGATCAACGATGACTCCTGGCTGCTGAACCGGGCACGTGTCGGGCTGCAACTCAAACCCACCGACTGGTTGACCTTTTTCGCCCAGGGACAGGACAGCCGTGAGATCGGTAGTGATCGCGCCGACATTCCTGGGCTCCTCGGTGCGGAGGGGGACAATCCTTTCGACCTGCGCCAGGCCTATGTCGAGATCGGCGATGGCAAGAGCTTCCCCTTGTCGTTCAAAGCGGGTCGGCAGGTGCTGCTCTATGGCGATCAGCGTCTCATTGGTCCGCTGGACTGGAACAACATTTCCCGCACCTTTGATGCCGCCAAAATTCGCTGGCACGGGCCGGACGGCATTTGGGTGGATGCCTTCACCTCGTCCGTCGTGGTGCCGTCACAAGGTGGCTTTGATGAGAGCGACTGGGATTCCATCTTCTCCGGCATCTATGCGCACATCCCGACCTTCAAAACACAGGACACGGAGATCTATGCTCTGCACCTCTCAGACGACAATCGGAATGACGACTTAGTCACGCTTGGCACGCACTGGAAATCTCTGCCTGGCGTGTTGGGGCCCTGGGACTATGAAACGGAGTTCGCTTTCCAGGCGGGAGATGCTGGAGGGAAGAGCCTTCGTGCCTTCGCCAGCTACGTGGAGGCCGGCTACACCCTGGGTGCCGCGTGGAAGCCACGTGTCGGGCTCGAATACAGTTATGGCAGCGGCGATGGCGATCCGGCCGACGGCACCACTCACAGTTTTCAAAATCTGTATCCGACGAACCATCTTCATTACGGACTCATGGACGCCTTCTCCTGGAGCAATCTCCACGATGCCGTGCTGCATCTGAGCGCCAAACCCGCGAAGACCGTGACGGCCGGGATGGATCTGCATTTCTTTTGGCTGGCGGACACGGCAGACACTTGGAGGCGGGCCAATGCCGCGACCGCGGTGCGGCTGGCGAGTCCAGCGGCCAGCAACTACGCTGGAGCGGAACTCGACCTCCTGACCTCCTGGACGCCTTGTGCCGGGTTCACACTTACCGCTGGCTATTCGCATTTCTTTGCGGGCAGTTACCTCAGCGACACGGGAGCGGGCAGTGACGCCGATTTTGTGTACTTGATGACCGGCCTGAAGTTTTAGGCGGCAGATATCTTCGCATGAACTCCAGTGGTGACATGTGTAGGCAGGAACTGTAAAAATATAGTGATTGACACTGTGTTGCAAAGCCCCGGCTTGGCCGGGGGCGGGTGTCGACGTTTGTCGATTACATGAGCATGCCTGTGTTGGATCTCCACGCGTTGACGGTTCTCTGAATGGTTTATGATGGCTTCGACGAGAGGCCGTTTCTGGCCTTTTGCGAAGTTGCCCGGGCCTGTTGGTATTGCGGTGCCAAGGTAAAGCTCCACCGACCTCCAGATGAACTGAGCCGGGAGGTGCCGATTCTGCTGATTCGCTAGGTTGCGGAATTGAAACCTCCCATCCTCATCCTTGCCGGCGGCGAACCGCTCATCCATCCGCGCTCCTTTGATATTCTGGGTAAGGCGAGCGCTGGCGACTTGAAGCTGACCGTTTTCGCGAACGGCACTATCATCACGCCCGAAAAGGCCGCAATGCGGAAGGCCGCCAACGTAGCCTATGTTGGCGTTTCGCTGGATGGCATTAGCAAAATCTATGACGAGTTCCGCCGCAAGGGGGGGCTTTTGCTGCGGCGGCGTGAGCAGCAAACGCGCCATGCATGGATTAGTATTCCCTTCGCGGGCTGCCTAACGGACGCAGAGCGCTCAAGCATCAAGTTGGTGAACTACACGGGTGGTTAGCGGTCTCTGCCTGGCAGGCTGAGACCGCTGGGGACCCGATCCGGCATGAGTCGGTCGTAGTCGTCAGCGCTTAATGCCCCCAGGAAGGAGATGATGTTGCCGTGGTCTTCAGGGAGAAGGTTTAGTTTTTGCAGAAGGGGATCCAGCGGGGGCAGTGAAGATGCGTCGCCGCCATCCAAGGTCTCGCTGACTTGGTCGCTCAGTCGATCATAAAACAAAAGGACCTGCTCCAGCGTCATGAGCCCGCCGTTGTGCATGTAGGGCGCGGTATGGCGGAGATTGCGCAGCGAAGGGGTTCGGAAATCGGCCCGCGGTGATGCTGAATCGGTGATGCCGATGCTGTGCAACTTGAAGTCGGAGAGCATCGGCCCGTTGTGGCAGAGCGCGCAGCCTGCTTTTTGAAAGGCCTGCATTCCTGCTTTTTGTTGGACTGTCAGACCGTCTGGATCCCCACGGATAAATCGATCAAAAGGGCTGTCGGGCGTGATGAGTGTGCGCTCGTAGGCGGCGATTGCCTGGGCCACTCGGGGTCCGGTGATCTCGGTGGCAAAGCGTTTTTGGTATTCGGGGATCGCTTTGAGTCGCTCCACCATTTGAGGCACTGCGGCGGTTTTGCTGCATGCGTCGCCGCGCATTTCTTCGCGGCTTTCGATGGGCACCAGCGCCTGCGACTCCAGGCTCTGCACTCGGTTGTCCCAGAACATGGGGGCGACCTGTGGATCGTGCGATTTGGTGTTCTCGATCCCGTTGAAGGCGGTGTTGAGGATGGTGGGAGTATTGCGCAGAAGCGGCGCGAGGTCGCTTGATTTTGACACCTTGCGTTTTGGGCCGAGCCCGCGGGCATTGACACCCAAAGGGGTGGATCTGCCATCGGCCCATCCGTGGTCTGGGTGGTGGCAAGTCGCGCAGGCGACCTCGCGCGTGGCGGAGAGGATGGGGTCAAAAAATAGCAGGCGACCGAGCTCAACTTGCTGGGGTGTGTCTGCGGCAAGCGCGGCTGATTTTGGGAGTGCGCTGATGGTTTGATCAGGTGCTGCCTCCACCGCGAGGAGTCGTCCCGACAGGAGAGCGACGCAGATGCAGCGGAGAGGAAAGTGATTCATGTGAGAGCGGCTAGAATACTCAGAAAACGGATGGGGAACAGAATGTCTGGCATTGAGGACGTATTGTTCTAGAGTGCCCTTTCAAAGACCGAGAGGTCGCGTCCCGATCCTAAAGCGCCCATGAGTAAAAAAGCCAAAGAACAGCACCCTGAGGTGCGGCGAATCCGCCGCATCAATGAGTACTTTCACCTTGTCAGCCAGACTGCGGAGTTTCGCAATCGGGTCTGCTGGCGCGGGGCTAGGGAACTGCTGGAGGCCAAGGGCGTGGCGGTGGATGGGGTGATCTTGATCGCTTGCAGCTCGGTGGATGAGATCCACGCGGAGTTTGTTTTGCCCGATGGTTCGGCGGTGGAATGTGACTTTAAGGAGGATCCGACCTATCGGCAGGCAGTGGCGATTGCTTTCTGGCGGGTGCTTCCGCGTCGGGTAGGGGCAGATGATGAGTTTGGTCTGGCCGAGGAGACGGTGCGAACGCCGAAGCTCCGCCAGGCGTTTGATCGTGCGGTGCGTGCCTTTTATGACTTTCATTGGCGTGGAACAGACGAGCCGCTGCCCGTGCTGAAGTTGGAGCCATGACCGCTGCAGTGGTCTTCTGAAAGCTAGGCGTGTTCGGCCGCGTAGGCGTTGGATGTCCCGTGTTTTGCTGTTTATTGCTGTGGCCGTTTCTGCTGTCCGCGCAGAGTCTCCGGTTCCTTTGTTCATCGAAGGATACTCGAGCCAAACGAGTGTGACCCAGGGGCAGGAAGTTGGCATTTGTGTCAGCACCACGGCTGCCAAGTATGACATCGAGGTGGCTCGGCTCGGGCTTGAGCGAGCGATTGTGTGGAAAAGGTCGGATCTGCCGGGGATTGAACAAGTGGTGCCTGAGGATGCGTCACCGAATGGCTGCCACTGGGCGGAAAGTGTGACGGTGCCGGTGGGCAGGGAGTGGAAGACCGGGTTTTACGAGGTTGTCCTGCGTGCGGCGGATATGGGCGGGAAGTGGTCACATCGTGGCAAGCGCACGGCGGAGAGTAGCACCTTCTTCGTCGTCCGAGCTGCCAAGCCTGGGGCGACGGCCAAGATCCTCTTGCAGCTCTGCACCAACACTTACAACGCCTACAACAACTGGGGCGGATCAAGCGTGTATGCCTACAATAGCTTGGCGAAGAATCAGGGGCATCGTGTCAGCTTTGATCGCCCTGGTGCATCTCAGTATTCGCGGTGGGAACTGCCGTTTGTGAAGTGGGCAGAAGAAAACGGGTATGCACTGGAGTTTGCCGCCAATAGCGATTTGGAATTTCACCCAGAGATCTTGGATGCCTACAAGTTGGTTTTGAGCGTGGGACACGATGAGTATTGGTCTGCGCCGATGCGTGATCATCTGGAGGCATGGATCGGGAAGGGCGGTAATGTTGCCTTCTTCAGTGGGAACACCTGCTGCTGGCAGGTGCGTAGCGAGGATGATGGGCGCGCCTTCACATGCTGGAAGCAGAACTACCACGGCGATCCGGTTTTTCAGACGCGTGAATTTAAGACACTGAGCACGGCGTGGAGCCATCACCTCGTGGAGAGGCCGGAAAATCAACTGACAGGTGTGGGCTTTCTCTGGGGAGGCTATCGCAAGAGCCACGGACAATTTATGGACGATCCAGCTGAGTATCAAGTGCACAGACCTGACCATTGGGTCTTCGAAGGAACGAATCTGAAGCGCGACGATAAGTTTGGCGGCAAGGATACCATCGTTGGCTATGAGTGCGATGGCTGCGAACTGGAATGGAAGGAAGGTTTGCCGTTCCCGACACACAAGGACGGGACGCCGGAGAATTTTGAGGTGTTGAGCACCTGTCCCGCTCGTTGGCATCCTGATGATGCGGAATGGTATGAAAGGTGGGACATCGGCCGAACCGGTGCGGCATGCATGGGCATCTATACGCGGGTCGGCACGGTGTTTACCGCCGGCACGACGGACTGGGCGCATGGCCTGATGGGGAAGGATCCCGTGGTGGAAAAGATCACACGTAACGTGCTGGATCGATTGGGGCGGTAGAGGTTTAGATTTTTACAAACGCAGGACGGTTGAAGAACCTCCGTCACTGTTTGCGTAATGCTTATCCGCGCACCAATCATCCGATGAAACACACACTCCTCACCTCCATCGCCCTTTTGGGTTGTTCTATCTTTGCTACTGCAGCTGATGTTCGGTTGCAGCCTTTGAAGGATCTGAATGGTTACTTTCCGTTCAATCCCCCGAGCTCGCTCAGCGAATGGGACGTGAGGAAAGAGTATGTGCGGCGGCAAATTTTGGTGGCGGAAGGGCTTTGGCCGATGCCGACGAAGACTCCGCTCAATGCCGTGGTGCATGGCAAGATTGATCGGGAAGGTTACACGATTGAGAAGGTTTACTTCGAGAGTGCTCCCGGCTTTTTTGTGACGGGCAATCTCTACCGTCCGAAGAACCCAAAGGGCAAGGTTCCTGGGGTCATGTTTGCTCATGGGCATTGGCAGGATGCGCGACTCTCGCTGGCCGATCCTGCGAAGGTGCGGCAGGACATTGCTGCGGGTGGGGAGCGATTTGAAAAGGGCGGTCAGAGCATGTTTCAGTCGCTCTGCGTCCAACTGGCGCGCATGGGCTGCGTGGTGTGGCAATGGGACATGCTGAGCGATTCGGATTCGGTTCAGTTTTCGCGCGATGTCGTGCATAAGTTTGCGAAGCAGCGTCCTGAGATGAACACGGTGGAGAACTGGGGGCTCTACAGCCCGCAGGCCGAGGCCCATGCGCAGAGCATCATGGGGCTGCAAACGCTGAATGCGGTGCGCGGGCTGGACTTTTTGTTGAGCCTGCCAGAGGTCGATCCGGAGCGCACTGCGATCACCGGCGCAAGCGGTGGCGGGACGCAGACGATGCTGCTGGCGGCGATTGACGATCGCATCAAGCTATCGTTTCCTTGCGTGATGGTCAGCACCGCCATGCAGGGCGGTTGCACCTGCGAAAACGCCAGCCTGCTGCGGGTGAACACGGGCAATGTGGAGTTTGCCGGTCTCTTTGCGCCAAAGCCACAGGGGATGAACAATGCCAACGACTGGACCAAGGAGATGGCGACGAAGGGCTTCCCAGATTTGCAGAAGTTGTACGCGACGTTCGGCAAGAAGGACAATGTCTTCCTGCAGCGCGGCGAGCATTTCCCACACAACTACAACGCGGTGACGCGCTCGGCCTTCTACACTTTCTTGAACAAGCACTTCAAGCTTGGATTTGAATCGCCGGTGATCGAGCAGGACTACGAACCTTTGCCACCAGAGCAACTTACTGTTTGGGATAAAGATCATCCGTCGCCAAAGGCAGGTGATCCTGAGTTCGAGAGGGGGCTTCTGAAGTGGTTGGCCGAAGACGCGGAGAAGCAATTGCGTGCGAGCGACCTGGAAGTAACGAAGAAGGGAATCGAGGTGGTGATCGGTCGCACCTATGATGAAGCCGGTGAGGTGACGTGGGACCTGAGCGATAAGCAAGACCATGGCGACTACCTGGAAATGAGCGGCACGCTGGCGAACACCACTCATGCGGAAGAGCTCAATGTGTCGTGGTTGTATCCCAAGCAGTGGAACGGGCGCGCGGTCGTTTGGCTTGATGATAGCGGCAAGGCGGCGATTCAAAACGAAGAAATCATGAAGTTGGTGAGATCGGGTGTGACCGTTTTGGGCGTCGACCTTTTGTTCCAAGGCGGTGGTCCGGTGAAGGAAACGCGTGTGGTTGAAAACCCGCGCGAGTTTGCAGGTTACACCTTTGGATACAATCATGCATTGTTTGCCCAGCGTGTGCATGATGTGCTTTCGGTGGTGAGTTTTCTGCGCAAATCCAAGGTGGGATCTCACACCAATCCGTCTCACGTTTCAGTGGCCGGTTGGGGCAGCACGGGGCCTGTGGTAGCGGCAGCGGGTGCTCTTGGCGGCGAAGCAATCGACCGAGTGGCGGTGGATACCCACGGGTTCCGCTTTGGTAAGGTGCTCGACTATCGCGATCCGATGTTCCTGCCCGGCGGTGCAAAGTATTTGGATCTGCCGGGAATGATCGCCCTGAACGCTACGCACGCACTTTGGGTGGCAGGCGAGGGCGAGAAGCCGGAGACCTTCGGTGCGAAGTTTGCGGAGTTGACGCCCTACGTGGGTGATGAGGCGGGGAAGCAGGCTGCTGCGGTGGAGTGGTTGCTGAAGTGATCTGCACGGATGGAGGTGACAGCGGGAAGATGGTCCGACCGCTGTCCGTATTCCTTCGCCTATGCGTGCAATTGTCGTCTTCTCTGTTGTCTTTGTCGGCTTGGCAGTGTCTCTGCATGCTGAGTTTCAAGCCGGTGCTGCGGTCATTGATATCAGCCCACCCAAGCTGCCAGTGCTGGTCAATGGTGGCATGATGAGTCGCTATGTTGACAAGATCAACACGAAGCCTCATGCACGAGCGATTGTGCTTAGCGATGATCAATCGCGGATCGCGATCGTTGTGGTGGACAGTTGCATGATGAGCCGGGAAGTGCTGGATGATGCGAAGGCGATGGCGTCTGCCAAGACCGGCATCCGAGCAGATCGGATGCTGATTTCTGCGACGCATGCTCACTCGGTTCCTGCGTCGATGGGATGCCTGGGGACGGATGCAGATCCAAGTTACGTGCCCTTTTTGAAGGAGAAATTGGGCGAGGTGATTGCGGCCGCTTTGGCGAATCTGGCCCCGGCGCGAATCGGAATGGGGAAGGGGAACGCGGCGGAGTTTACGGCGTTGCGGCGCTGGATTCGGCGTCCAGACAAGATTGTGGAAGATCCATTTGGCAATCCGACGGTGCGCGCTGCGATGCATGCAGGCAGAAACTGGGATGATGTGACGGGTGAGTCGGGGCCAGAAGATCCAGATCTGTCTTTGATCTCCATCCAGTCGCGCGATGGCAAGCCGCTGGCAGTGCTTGGCAATTTTTCGATGCACTACTTTGGGGATAAGGACATCAGCGCGGACTACTTTGGCCTGTTCTCTGAAGGGCTAAAGCAACGCATCGCGCCGGACGGTGAATTCGTTGGCATCATGTCACATGGATGCAGCGGGGACATCTATCGGGTGGATTACACGGTGCCGGAGAAAGATCGACCAAAGCCCACCATCGATGAGTACACCAATGGCCTGCTGGAGATCGCAATGAAGGTCTATGGCGAGATTGAATATCGCAGTGATGTGGACATCGCGATGCTGGAACGTCGTATGACGCTGAAGTATCGGGTGCCGGACAAGCAGCGCTTGGAGTGGGCGCAGCGAATCATGGCGGAGGTCGGTGATCGCTTGCCGGCGACTCAGCAGGAAGTCTATGCGCGCGAGCAGATCCTTCTAAACGAGCGCCAGCAGACGGAGATCGTGGTGCAGGCACTGCGGGTGGGCGACATCGGGATCGCTACCACGCCTAACGAGACCTATGCCATCACGGGATTGAAGATCAAAGCTGCCAGTCCGCTGCCAAAGAACATCGTGATCGAGTTGGCAAATGGCGGTGATGGCTACATTCCGCCTCCAGAGCAGCATTTATTCGGCGGATACAATACCTGGGCTGCGCGTTCTGCTGGGCTGGAGGTTTTGGCTGAGCCAAAGATTTCACAGGCAGCCATCGGGCTTCTTGAGCAAGTGAGCGGGGCACCGCGCAAGCCGTATCACCTCGGCGCGGGCCCGGCGACTCGGGCGATTGCGGATTTGCGGCCGATGGCGTGGTGGCGCATGAATGAGTTTGCGGGTCCGCAGGCCCTGGATGAGAGCGGGCATCATCGCGATGCCGCCTATGAGTCCACCGTGACGTACTATTTGGAGGGGCCGAAGTCGGAGGCGTTTTGTGCGGATGGGCAGGTGAATCGCGCGCCGCATTTTGTTGGCGGTCGGATGCGGGCTCAGTTGGGAGACTTGGGTGGCAACTATTCGGTCTCGCTTTGGCTGTGGAACGGAATGCCGAACGACGCCAGAGAAGTCAGCGGGTGGCTGTTTTCGCGAGATCATGATCAGGGGTTGAGCAACTATGGCCTGCATCTTGGGGTTGCCGGAAAGGGCGATCATGCGGGGCGGTTGTTGATTCAGGCCGGACAAGGCGGGGAAGCGAATTTGTATGGGAAGACGGAGATCCCGCGCTGGAACTGGGTGAATGTGGTGCTGGTGGTGGATGGCACGACGGCGCGGGTCTACCTGAATGGGAACCTTGAGATTGAGGGCGAAGTCGCTCCTTGCAAGATTCCGCAATCCTTCTTTGGAGGTCGTAGCGACAATGAATCGAACTGGGAAGGTCGCTTGGATGAGATTGCTGTCTTTGATAGGGCTTTGGATGCGGGGGAGATCGCCCGGTTGACCGTGCCTTGATTGGACATGGAAAAATCACAATGTGGTACAGCCACGTGGCGTATAGTTCCTTGATGCGCGCGTTCTCCTGTCTGACCCTCGTCCTTTGCTGCCTCTCCGCCTCCATGCCTCAACTCAAGGCAGCGGGGAAGATTCGCTTCAATCGCGATGTGCGTCCGATCTTGTCTGATAAATGCTTCTTTTGTCATGGGCCAGACTCGAAGAAGCGCGAGGCGGATCTGCGATTGGATATGCGGGATAGTGCTGTCGAGATGAAGGCAATCGTCCCGGGGAAGTCGTCGGCGAGCGAGATGATCGCACGCATCTTGACGACGGATCCAGACGATCACATGCCACCGCCGGAGTCGAAATTGGCAAAGCTGACGGAAGCCGAGATCGGTGTCTTGAAACAATGGATCGACGAGGGCGCGGAGTATGAGGCTCACTGGAGTTTTATCCCGCTGGATCTTCCAGGAGCAACCAAGGGTAAGGGCATTGATGGTTTAGTGGCGGCGGGTTTGGCGGAGCGAGGGTTGAATCTTCAGCCGGTCGCTTCGGCAAACACGTTGGTGCGTCGAATGTCATTTGATCTCACCGGTTTGCCGCCTTCGCCTGAGGCGGTGGCGGCTTTTGAGAAAGCGTATGCCTCGGACGCAGTAGGGGCTGTGAAGGGATTGGTCGATCAATTGCTGGCGTCGCCTCAGTATGGCGAGCGCATGGCGGTCGATTGGCTTGATATGGCGAGGTATGCCGACAGCTATGGCTATCAAGTGGATCGTGATCGCGATGTGTGGATGTGGCGGGACTGGGTGGTGAAGGCGTTCAATGAAAACCTGCCGTTTGATCAATTCATCACCTGGCAATTGGCGGGTGATTTGCTGCCCAATCCGACGGACGAACAGCGGATGGCGACGGCCTTCAATCGCCTGCACCAGCAAGAGAGCGAGGGCGGCAGTGTGGAGGAGGAATACCGTGTGGAGTACGTTTGCGATCGCGTGCAGACAGTGGCGACGGCCTTTCTTGGCCTGACGTTTGAATGCGCGCGGTGTCACGATCACAAGTTTGATCCGATCACTCAGAAGGAGTACTTCGGTTTGTTTTCGATGATGCAAAACATTGATGAGGCGGGGCTCTATTCGTTTTTTACAGCCTCGCCACCGACCCCTGCCATGATGCTGACCGATGCACCGACGAAGGCAAAGATGGCGGCATTGTCGGCGCAGGTGGCGGAGTTGGAGAAGAAGTCGGCCGTGGCGGTAAGTGCGGTGCCTGTGATGGATCGTGGAGAGATCGCGCACTACACCTTTGATGAGTTGAAGGGCGGCAAGCTGGCGGATGCGCTGCACCCATCCCCGGTAAAAAAGGCGGCGAAGGATGAGGCTCCTGATCCGGCTGCGATCTTGAAGGGCGAGAACGTTCTGGTCGATGGGAAGTTGGGGAAGGCGGTGCAGTTTTCGGGAGACGATCCGGTGACAACTCCGGTGGGGAACTTCAAAAGGCACGAGCCCTTCAGTGTTTCGCTTTGGGTCAAAACGCCGGACGTGAAGGAGCGGGCGGTGGTGTTTCATCGGTCGCGAGCATGGACAGATGCGGCGAGTCGTGGCTATGAGCTTTTGATCGAAGAGGGAAAATTGAAGTGGTCGTTGATTCACTTTTGGCCCGGCAATGCGATTTCGATTCGGGCAAAGGGATCGCTGCCGGTTAACGAGTGGGTGCAGGTGGTGGTTACGAGCGATGGGGCCAGTCGTGCGGCGGGGTTGCGGATTTATGTGAACGGTAAGTTGGCAGATGTTGAGGTGATTCGTGATCATTTAACCAAGGAGATCACTGGAGGCGGCGGAGATACGATTGCCTTGGGCGAACGCTTCCGAGACAAGGGGTTCAAGGGCGGGGTGATTGATGACTTCAGGGTGTTTGACCGGGATGTATCAAGTGCTGCGGATGCGGAAGTGGCATTGAAAAAGGCGCGTGGAGAGCTTTATGCGCTCCAGGATGCGCAGAAGGAGATCATGGTGATGACCGAGTTGCCAGAGCCGAAGAAGGCCTATGTTCTGACCCGGGGAGAGTATGACAAACGAGCCGAAGAAGTGGGGCCAGTGACTCCGGCTTCGCTCTCGCCATTTCCAAAAGATCAGCCTGCAAACCGACTTGGATTGGCGAGGTGGTTGACGGCACCAAATCATCCACTGACGACAAGGGTGACGGTGAATCGGCTTTGGCAGGGTCTGTTTGGTCGCGGACTGGTGAAGACGGCGGGTGACTTTGGCAGTCAGGGCGAGCGTCCGCTCTATCCTGAACTGATGGACTATCTGGCCGCGCGTTTGATCCAGAGCGGCTGGGATGTGAAGGCGCTGCTGCGGGAGATGGTGTCTAGCAAGGTGTATCAGCAGCGGAGCATCGCGGATGCAAAGACCATGGCAGATGATCCTGAGAACGAGTGGTTGGCGCGTGGGCCGCGCTTCCGATTGCCCGCAGAGATGATTCGCGACAATGCTCTTGCGGCAGCGGGTTTGTTGAAGACGACGCTGGGCGGGCCGCCTGTGAACCCCTATGAAATGTCGGAGGCATTTAAGCCAGTAACGCCGGGGGAGAGTCATCGCCGGAGTCTCTATACGGTATGGCGGCGCACGAGTCCACCACCTGCGATGCTGACCTTTGATGCACCCCGCCGCGCAGTCTGCACGGCAAAGCGGGAGCGCACCGATTCGCCGCTCCAAGCGCTCATTCTGCTGAATGGTGTCCAGTATGTCGAGGCGGCTCGCGTGCTGGGAACGACGCTGCATGTAGAGGCAAAAGGAGATGTGACCGCGATGATTGAGCGCGGCTTCGTGCGTTGCTTGAGTCGTAAACCCGACGCTGAGGAACGACGCATTTGCAAACAGCTTTACACCGAGCAATTGGCCCACTTCAGCACCGCGCAACTGGAGGCGGCGAAGCTGTTAAAAATCGGCGCGGCCAAGGTGCCCGAGGGGATGAGCGTCGCCGAGGCGGCTGCCGCGACGGTGCTGGCCCAGGCCTTCTTGAATCATGACGAATGCGTGGTGAAGCGCTGAGATCCAACCGACACACTTTCTATTTATGAATTCCATCAGTGCCCATCAGTGGTTAACCAATCGTCGGTCTCTGCTGTCAAAATTTGGCATGGGGCTCGGGGGCTTGGCTTTGAATGAGTTGTTGGCTGGGGAGAGTCGGGGGGCGGGCGTTTTGGACGGAACGCACTTTCCAGCAAAGGCGAAGCGGATCATCTACTTGTTCATGTCCGGCGGACCATCGCAGTTGGATCTGTTTGACTACAAGCCGATGCTGAACAAGCGCCATGGCGAGCAATTGCCGGACTCCGTGCGCGGTGGTCAGCGCCTCACGGGGATGTCGGGCAATCAGTCCTCGATTCCGATGGTGGGATCGCCCTTCAAATTTGCGCAGCATGGGAAGGGCGGGGGATGGTTCAGTGAGCTTTTGCCCCACACCGCCAGCATCGCGGATGAACTCTGCGTGGTGAAATCGATGTACACGGAGTCGATCAATCACGGACCGGGCGTGACGTTTTTCCAGACGGGTTCCCAGATTCCTGGACGACCGAGTTGGGGATCGTGGTTGAGTTATGGATTGGGTGCGGACAATGCGAATCTGCCCTCCTTCGTGGTGCTGATCACCAAGGGAAAAGGTGGGCAACCCTTGGGCGCTCATCTTTGGGGCAGTGGCTTTTTGCCGACCAAACACCAGGGGGTTCTCTTTCGGGCCGCAAAAGATCCGGTGCTGTATTTGGGAAATCCAGATGGCGTCAGCGAGAGGAGTCGCCGGATGATGCTGGATCGGTTGAAGGAATTGCACGAGCATCAGTTCGCAGGCACGCCGGACGTGGAGATTCAAAACCGCATCGATCACTACGAGATGGCCTATCGGATGCAGTCGAGCATTCCCGAGGCCACTGACTTGAGCGACGAACCGCAGCACGTGCTGGACAGCTATGGGCCGGATGTGAAGACGCCGGGAACCTTTGCGGCGAACTGCTTGCAGGCGCGTCGAATGGCGGAGCGTGGGGTGCGGTTCATCCAGTTGTATCACCAGGACTGGGATCACCATGGTGGTCTGCCGGGGGCATTGCCAAAGTTGTGCCGGGAGACGGATCAACCCGCTGCGGCACTGGTCAAGGACCTGAAACAACGTGGGCTCTTGGATGACACCTTAGTGGTGTGGGGCGGTGAATTTGGGCGAACCAACTACTGCCAGGGGAAGATCCAGGCAAACTTTGGGCGCGATCACCATCCGCGCTGTTTCACTGCCTGGATGGCGGGCGGCGGCGTGAAGGCGGGCACGGTGTATGGAGAGACGGATGAGTTCGGCTACAACGTCGCGACGGATGGGGTGCACATCCACGACTTTCACGCGACGCTGATGCAGTTGCTGGGGGTCGATCACGAACGCCTGACCTACAAGTTCCAAGGGCGGCGGTATCGGTTGACCGACGTGCATGGAAAAGTCGTGAAGGGGATTTTGGCCTGAGGCATCGACATTTTCTTCTGCGGCGTTATTGATTGCCGCTCATGCGAATCGAAATCGTCAACACCGGGACCGAGCTCGTGCTCGGCGACACCATCAATACCAACGCGGCCTGGTTGGGGCAGCGGCTTGCGGCTCTCGGTCTGGAAGTATCAAGACAGACGATCGTCCCCGACGGAGCGATCATCAAAGTGGCGATCGCAGAGGCGGCAGCGCGCTCTGAGGTGGTGCTGATTACTGGCGGACTCGGTCCAACCAACGATGATGTGACGCGTGAATGCACCGCCGAACTTCTGGAGTTGCCGCTCGAACCGAGTGCGGAGGTGATGGCTCACTTGGAGGGTTATTTTACGCAACGCAATAAGCCGGTGTCGGAGGCGACGAAGCGCCAGGCGATGGCTCCGCGTGGGTCGCAGGTCTTGATGAACGCGTTTGGGACGGCACCGGGTCTTTATCTACCTGCGGTGCTCGGGGCTGCGCGTGGCTGGAATGCGCATTTGTTTTTGCTGCCTGGGCCACCTCGCGAGCTCAAGCCGATGATGGAGAATCAGGTGGAGCCGATTTTGCGGTCCTTGCTACCCGATGATGCGGACCGCGCAGTGCTGTATCAAAAGATCACGGGTATGGGCGAAAGCGATATCGTGGAGCACATCCAGGCGGACCTGGAGGCGATGCCGGGGCTGGAGCTGGGCTATTGCATTGGCAAGGGGGATGTCGATGTGCGGCTGGCTGGCGCCGCAGATGTCGTGGCCAAGGCGGCGGCGCTGGTGCGGCTGAAGGTGGGGGATTTTATCCTCTCGGAAGATCGCCGCGTCATTGAAGAGGTGGTGGTGGATCTGTTGGCTGAACGTGGCGAGTGGGTGGCGACGGCGGAGTCCTGCACTGGGGGCACGATTGCCTCGCGCATCACCGATGTGAGCGGCTCATCGGGCGTGTTTGGCCACGGTTTTGTGACCTATGCGAATGAAGCGAAAACCAAGCACCTGGGAGTGCCAGCGGACCTGATCGCTAGCCACGGCGCGGTCAGCGAGGAGGTGGCCCGGGCGATGGCGGAGGGCTGCCTGGCCACCGCTGGGGCGGATCATGCGCTGGCGGTGACGGGGATCGCTGGGCCCAGCGGTGGAACCCCGGAGAAGCCTGTCGGCACGGTCTTCGTCGCACTCGCATCCAGGGGACAGGAGACGGTTTGTCGAAAGCTCTTCTTCCCAGGAGCCCGGGATCGGTTTAAACTACTGACCTCCCAGGGGGCTCTGGAAATGCTGCGTAGGCGGCTGCGCGGCATCAATCCGACCCCTTGATTCGAACCCGATCGTCCCATGGCCATGAAAACTCCCTCTTCCGCGACCCGCTGCCTTTTGCTCTTAGCGACAGGATTGCTGCTGCTGCCTGCACACGCCGATATCTCGCTGCTACCCGGAAAGAAGAAGGACAAAGAGCGCAAGCGTGAGCAAGAAGCTGCACGCGAGAAGCTCTCGACGATGTCTCCAGAGGTGAAGTCCGGGCAGGTGAATTTTGTGATGGGGCGGACGGTGGATATTCCACTGCAGGCGGCGACGGCGACAGTCTCCGGGCTGCGCTTTTTGATTCGGGAGCAGCCGAAATTCGGGACCTTGTCAGAGATCCGTCTGAGCACAGAAAACCCATCCGTCGGAATCGTGACGTACACTCACAATGGTGGCCCCGACTTGGCGGACAGCTTCAGCTACGCCTGCAAGGTGGGGGAGGGGAGCTACTCCGCCCCTGGCGTGGTGACGCTGATGGGGCAGCGCCCGGAGCCCAAGCTGGAAGTCACCAAGCAGCCGTTCTTCGGCAAGGTTTTGCCTGGCACCGAGATGATTGCCAAGTTTGAAGTCACGAACAAAGGCATCGGTCCGTTTGTGGGCGAAATCGCCTGGCAGGCGCCGTGGAAGGGGCCACCTCGGATTGAACTGAAGGTCGGGCAGACCCAGGAGTTTGCCGTGGCAGTGACGCCGACCGTTCCCGGTATCCTGACCTGGGAAACTTATTTGCAGCCAGGGGCGGACAGCAGTCGCCTGCGTCTCTGGATTCAATGTGAGCAGTCCTTCGTGGTCGCACCATCGCGGGCCCGGATGAGCTATGATGAAGAGACTGGCGGGCGCAAGGTCAAGGTGCAGATCTCAAACAGCACACCCGCCCCGATCCACCTGACCTTAGACAAGCCATCGCGGCTCAAGGGGCCTGCGGAATTGGAACTGGAGGGCACACGCATGCAGGAGGTGGAGTTTACCCTGGCACCGGACGATGTGGCGGCCTTTCGCGGCGAGGTGCTGGTGAACGGAGTGTCAATGAATCAGCGGGTGACCGTCGAGGCAGATCCTGAGCCAGCGCAGATCCAGTTGGCCAATGCCGCACAGAAGACGCTGGATTTTGGCAAGACCGAAATGGGGGCCAGCACCGAGAGGAAGCTCGCCGTGCGCAATGTCGGTGGGGTGATCGCTGCCATCAAGTTGCAGGCTCTGCCGCCACTGTCCGTGCCGGCAGGCGGGGCTTACAATGTGGAGCCAGGAGCAACGCTGGAGATTCCGGTGATGCTCAGCAGTGAAAAGACCGGCACGTTTTCCAATGAACTGGTGTTCTCTGGCAATGGAGGCGAACTGAAGGTGCCAGTGCGTGCGGTTGTTTTTGATCCAAAAGTAGCGGACGCCGAAATGCCCGCTGCTACCACGACAGCCCAACCCGCCGCAGCCAAGGGCAAGGCGGCGCCAAGTCCGGCCAAAGCTGGCCCCACCAAACCAGCGGCTGTCGCTGCGGCACCCTTGGCCGTGGCTGGCGTGCAGAAGCCCAAGCCAGCGCCTCGACCTGCGGCAGGAGGTGCCGCGGATACCAGCCTCGTTGCCGGAATGATCAACGCCTATCTGGGTGCCTACGGTCCGCCGATTGACGAAGCGCTGATGAACAAGGAGCTCGGACGTGTGGAGCAGATCCGGGTCGAAAAGATCACCACCGATGAGATCGAACTGTCCTGGCCGGTGCCCGAGGGCAAGGCTTTGATTTCCTCGTATCAGGTGGAGCAAGGTCGGCAGATGTATGCCCCGGCAGCGCAGATGTGGCTGCCCGTTTGGCGGGTGATGTCAGAGGCCAAGCCGATGTTCTTCAGCGAAGGTCGCGTCGGCGTCCGGCTCAGCGGTTTAACTGCCAGTTCGCAGTATCAAATGCGCATCCGCTCGATGGATGCCGATGGCAAACTCTCCGAGTCCTCCGACGTCTATACCATCACCACCGCCGCGCCCTTCCACTTCCCCGATTGGCTCTGGCAACTCCTCCTGGTCATCGCCTTCGCCGGACTCGGCTACACCGCCTTCCAACTCCGCCAAGGCCGCTGGAAATTGCGCGAGGCGGTTTAGGCGACGACCGTCACACGGGGGACGGGGAGCGGGGTGGGCGTGATTGATTGGAACTTGTTCAGCCAGTGGGAGCGGGTGTTTGCCATCGCTTTTGATCTTGGACGAACGGCGGCTGTTTTTGGTGATGAAGAGCAGAGAAGGGGGGCAGTATGCAGCGGCCAGTTCAGTTTGTCATCCGGGGTCGGATGAGGAACGCTGCGGTTTCTGTCTCACGCCGCCCACTTCAAGCCTTGGCTTGCGTAGTCCACCATGAGTTCAAAGACCCTGTTGCATTTGTCCACGAAAATCGCCCGGTCATAGGTTTCGGGGAGTTGCTCGTTCAAAACTTCTTCCACCGTTGAGCGGACCTGTTTTTGAGACTGGCTGTCTTTGAACCAATCCTGCACGAGCACACGAGGTGTGCCTTCTTTCAGCCGTGCCAGCAGGCTCTTCGCCGCCAGCTTGACGGCTTGCTCCTCAGCCTGGGTCATTTTTTGGTTCTTCAGGAGATCGAACAACTCCAGTTCGTCCTCTGTGAGGCCTTCGCGGACATGCCGCTCGTCCTCGGCTTTCATCTCCTTCGTGTGCTTTACCAACTCGTTGAAGTAGTTCTCAGTTGATGCCCCGCCTGCATTGTATCGGTTGATGATTTCCTGGAGGCGCTGGGCAAAGTCTTTGCGGGTGCTGTTCACCTTCAGCATCTCTTCCATCTTCTTTTCGAGAAATGCGCGGAGGTCAGCGATCTCGATGTTGCGATAGGTCGCCTCCTTGAATTCCGCCTTTAACTTGTCGAAGTCGATCTTGCTCAAGTCCCAAGTCCTTCCGCGTTGAATGATAGCAAAGACTGGCTTGGCTGTCCCCTCGGCCACCGTCGGTGCGTGGGATTCATCCACAATCAGGCTGGCGTCGAGAAGTTCACCGATCTTCTTGGACACGGCATCGAGATCCTGTTGCTCAATGATGGCGTCGATGATGCCACGGAGGTATTGGAAGACCGCCACCTTACGCACCACGGCTTTACCCAGCACCTCAGGTTTGCAAGCCTCATAGAGGCTAGTGATCGTGTTCTCATGAATGGCGAAGCCCTTCCTCCATTCATCCTGGCTGATGAGCGTGTCTGCGTGTCGTTGAAAGTCCTCCAGCTTCTTGAAGACGTCTTGTGACTCCAGCAAACCCTCGATGAGGATGCCCTTCAGGCGGCAGTAGGCGACGCCTTCGAGAATCGCGTCGTCGAGCAGTTTCAGGAGGGCAGTCTTCTCCTGCACGGGTGTATCCTCACCTGGGCCCTGCGCATAGTCCTTGAGCGCCTTCTTCATGTTCCGGAAGACGCCGTAGTAGTCGATGATTTCCCCGTTCTTCTTCTCTACGCCATTGATCTTCCATGACGTGACCCGGTTGGCACGGGCAATCGTCTGCATCAGGGTGTGATCCTTCTGCGGCTTATCGAGGTAGAGGGTTGAGACCGTTGGTGCATCAAAGCCCGTCAGCCACATGGCGCACACAAAGACTAGTTGCAGCGGGTGCTCCGGATCCTTGAAGTTGAATTCTACATCGTGAGCATTCGCGTCGAGCTTGTTCATTCTCTGCCGATGCCTAGCAATATCTAGCCCGGCGGCGGTGAATTTTTTGTCTTCCTCCGCCTCTTCGCTCACCACGACGGCCATCTCCACTCGCTTCATCCACTCCAATTGCTTCTTTAGGCTAGCTTTGTGATCTCCCTCAGCTTTGGACACCTGTCCGGTCAGCTTTTGGATCGCCTCTTTCCACAGTCGCTCTACGCGATCAAACATCCGCACCGCCGTGAACTTATCCAGACTGATCACCACCGCCTTGCCCAGGTAGCCACGACGAGGGAAATGATAGACGATGTGCTCGGCGATCCGCTCTAGCCGGTCGGGGCGGCGAATGATCTCAAGTTCCGTTGCGAATTTCTTCTCCAGCTTGGCCTGCTGCAAATCGTCCAGGTTCGCTTCGTCCAGGAGATCGTAGAACTCATCTCCCAGTTCCTGATTCTGGTTCACCATTTCCGGCACCCGCTTTTCGTAGAATAGCGGCACAGTGGCTCCGTCGTCCACACTTTGGACGAAGTTGTATTCCGAGACATAGTCACCAAACCATTGAGCCGTCTTCTTGTCTCGTCCCAGCAGCGGTGTGCCAGTGAATGCGAGGTAGTTGGCGTTCTTCAGGCCTGCCCGCATGTTCTCCGCCAGTCCCTTGTATTGAGTGCGGTGCGCCTCGTCCACGATCACGATGATGTCATCGCGGTCGGAGAGTTCGGGATACTTGGAGCCTTTGTCCCAGCGGAACTTGTGGATCAGCGTGAAGACCAGGCGCTTGTTCTGGCCCAGCATGGCCCGCAGTTGCTCGCTGTCCTTGGGCTGCGCCGCCTCTGCCTTCGAGACGGTACCCGTATCGAGGAAGTTTTTGTAGATCTGACGGTCCAGGTCGTCGCGGTCCGTGATGATGACAAAGGTGTAGTTGATGCCCGCTTTCCGGAAGATCTTCCGCGCGTAGAAGATCATCGAATAGCTCTTCCCGCTGCCTTGCGTGTGCCAGAAGACGCCCAGCTTGCCCTCCAGTTCCTTCCGCCGCTGGAAGCGCTCATAGGCCCGGTTCACCCCGATGAACTGATGGTTCTGGGCGATGATCTTGCTCGTTCCCCGGTAGTAGAGGATGAAGTTTTCGCAGTAGTCGAGCAGGCGCTCCGGTTTGATCAGGCCCTCGATCACACGCTCCACGCTCGTGCCTTTTTCGCGGATCTCGGCACGGTTGATCTTCTCTTTCTCGTCATCCACCCGCAGCCATTGGAAAAAGTGCTCCCACTCCGCCGTCACGCTGCCAACTCGTGTCTCCAGCGCGTTGGTGAGCACGCAGAAGGCGTTGCAGTGGAAGAGCTGCGGGATCTCCGCCCGGTAGTTCGTCAGATTGTCGTCGTAAGCGTTGCGCACGCTAACGTTGCTGTTTTTCAGCTCAATGAACACCAGTGGCAGCCCGTTCACATACAGCAGCACATCTGGGCGGCGGAATCCCCGCGTCCCTTGAATCCATAGCTGCGTCACCGCCAGATAATCGTTCTTCGTGGGATCCGTGAAGTCGATCACCTTCACCCTTCCCTGATCCAGGCGACCTTTCGCGTCATCAAACTCCACCGGGATGCCATCACGGATCAGGTGATACACCTCCTCGTTCGCGGCGATGAGGGACATTGCCTGCCGCCGGTCCATCAGCCGCTCCAGCGCATCCTCGATGGCCTTCGCCGGGATGTCCGGGTTTAGACGCACCGCCGCCTCGCGGACGCGGTCCACGAGGATGACATCACGCTTGTTCGCGCGGTTCGAGCCGTCATTTAGATCGTCCGGGGCCGCCGTGTGGCAGTTCAGAGATTCAAAGCCGTGCAGGTGCTGGAGCTTCTGCACCAGACCTTGTTCGATGTGGTCTTCGGAGATGAAGTTAGGCATCGGCGGTCCCTCCTCGGATGAGATCCTTGTCTTCGTCTTCGATTACCGGGCTGCTGAGAATGGCTGCGCGGATGCGTTCCAGCAAGGCGGGCGGGAGATCGGGGTGATACACCATCTCCTTCCGCCGCACCAGCTCGGCCATTTCACCCAGGCTGCGGCGCAGGATCACGTTCCCATCCACCGCAGTAGGCCGGTCCAGCGGCGCGTAGTCACCCGGACCGAAGGTCACCACCGTCTCCGCCCGTTCACGATTCCGCTGCTGTACCTTGTCGATCTGGGAGGTAAACACCGTCATCAGCAGCAATTCATCGGTTAGCGGGTTGGCATTCACCACCACAAAGAAGTGGGGTTTCTCTGAGAACAACTCCCGCGCACGGAAGTAAAAAACGCTGCCAGTGCGCAGTCCCAGCCTTAACTCCAGAGGCAGCTTTTCCTCGGGCATGGCGGTTTAGTTCAGCATCCGCTCGGCGTCGAATCGTTCCTGGATGCCTTGGGCGAGAGCCTCCCGGTCCTCATCACTCAGTGGATGGCACACTTCCGCCTCGTCTTCAGGGTCATCGAGAAAGTCCCGGTAGCACATCGGCACCCGTGTCTCCCTCCCTCCTTCCAGCGCGGCCTCGTGGCGCTTCCACTCCGGGTAGCGGTGTGTGTATTCCGCCAGTTTGAAGCGCTCCATAGCCCCGAATGTCTGCCAGGCCCACTCCATCGCCGCGCGATCGGATTCGGACAAGGCCCGCTCCGCCACATCCGCAATCGAACGGTAGGTATACCGGTCCACGGGTGCCAGGAACTGCGCCGCATAGGCCCGCTCATCATCACTGAGAAAGTCCCCCATCTCCGCCAGATCCTTGGCCCCCGAGGCCACAGGGCCATAGGGCATGGCCAGGTATTCATCCCCCGTGATCGGCCGCCCATAACGCCGCAGATGGTACCGATCTGCAAAGTACACCAGCTTCAGCGACTTCAGCTTGTTGATCTCCCCGCCCGATTTCCGGGCAAAGAAGTTCAGGGCCTGCGTCGTCTTGCGATGGGAGAAGGGAAAAGCCATGGTTGGTGAAAAAGTAATGCCACTATACCCTGCCCGTCAAGACAGCTCACCCATTACCGTCGGTACCTCGCAAATTCCGAGACAGTTCTTGGAGTCCTCCGAAAGTCGCTCCATCCGTTGCGCGATCCAGTCCACCAACCCTGCGCCATCGATGACCGTCACGTTCGAGCCCTCCGCCCGTTTCTGAAACTCCTCAGAAACCGAAGCCGACGTGCAGAAGACCATCTCATGGTCATTGTATTCGGGCAGTTCATGCTTTCGGATCTCTTCGAGCTGGGCCAGCCCGTGCTCATTGGTGAATCCTTGGTGATGCTTCACCTGCACCAGCAGATTCACCGTCGCACAAGGGTCCGTGCGGGAGGCCTTGACATCCGCATCGGCAAATCCCGGAAAAGCGTGTTTGGAGAGCACCTCCGCCTGGTAGCCTTCGATTTGCAAAAGCTCCTTCACCAGATGCTCCAGACCCACGCCTCCCGTCTGAAGATTCGTGCGACCATTCTGGATGTTCCGCAAGAGGCTGACTTTGAACTCTTCGGCAGCCTTCCCCGCTTTCTCCGCCATCACCAGGCTCCACGAATAGTCTTTGCCGGAACTAACATTCTCGTAGGCCTGCACAATCTCTTGCTGGAACTCGCCCAGGTCATTCACGGTGATGCCGCGCACCCGCAGGCGACGCTGGAAGGCCTCGGAGAAAGAAGAGCGGGGAAACTTCACCACCGCCCCATCCGCGTCCTTCGGGAAGTCTACGCGCCGCTGGTTGGCTGTATCCGCATCATAGCCGGATTCGTCAAACATCAGACCGCCGCTCGCCCGTCCAATCGCCACGAAATAGGGCAGAGTGGCGACAATAAAGTCACCCTCTTGGATCGCGAAATACCGGCGGATCTGATTGCCACTGCGTCCTATGGGGTAAAGCGTCTGGATGGACCGAATCGCATCTTCTGCGTCCTTCATCCCTGAGAAGTCGAAGTCAGACCAGCCAACCCCTACGATCGACTGATCGACCAAGTTTGGGGTGGTTCTGACAAGGTAGCAGCGCTTGGATTCAGGGTTGTTCATGGGATGGGTTGATAGATGGTTCGGATTTCATCCCCGGCGGGAACTGGATGTCGAGATGCTCCACGGAGAGTTTGCCGGAGATCAGGCGCGGGAGCAGGAGGTCGCGGGTGCGTTGGAGTACTTCAGTCTGGGTCGAGAGAATATGAATCTGCGAGACCATAGGGCGAACAATGGAAGTGAATTTCTCGCGAAGAGCAGGTGGCGGCGTTTTCACCAAGAACTGAGCGAAGCACTGCTCTTGGACACGCTGCCGACCGGATGCCCCCGTCATGCTGAGTTCGGCGTTCGTACGGAAACCTTCTGACACGCTCAGGAAGTAAATGTGCTCCGCAGTGAGCACTTTTTCACGTAGGACAATGAACTCGGTCGAACCTTGGGCGACTTCACCCTCGGCGAGAGTCATCACCAATCCGCGTTTCCCATTCTCGACTGAGGGAGTGATGCGCGGAAAGAGCACGTCACCGTTTCGAAATTTGGGTCCGACATGGCCTTTGCGGTTCTCTCTGTGGGTGAAATACATCGAAGAAACGGAAAGCTCCTCCATTGCGACGAACGGGCGTTCTTCTTCTTTGTCGATCCGCTCGGTTGGATTGATTTCAACAATGTCAGAGAATCGGCGCAAGTCCCACCCTTCCGGCACGCCCTTCACGAGCTTCACCTTCTCGTGGCCGGGGAAGCGGAGGCGGACGAACCATTCGCGGTAGAGTTCCTCCGCCAGCTTTTCCAGCAGCGCGATCCGCCGCTGGTTGTTTTCAATCATTTCATCATACGTCGAGAGGACCGCTGCGATTTTCTTCTGTGTCAATACAGCGGGGAGTGGCAGAGGCCACACCTCGAGCACTTGCGTATCGATTTTCTTTGTTCCGTGTGCAGATTCGGAAGCGGAGTCACGAATGGGCTGGTTCTGAGAGAGCAGATAATAAAACAAGAACTCGGGAACGAGTAGTTTTGAGGGCATTAGCGCCTTGAGGTCTTGGTTGAAAGTGACGTCCCGCGCCGTGATGGCTACGCGGAACTCCTTTGCAAGAGACATGCCTCGCACCACGGCGAGCACGGTTCTAGCGGGCACTCGCTTGCTTCCCTCCTTCGCGCCATCTTCCGTCACTCTATGGGATGTGTCATGGATCTTGCGTTGATTCATCTCGCCCGAACTCACCCACGGAATGTCGCCATTCCAATACTTTGCCTCCGACATCGTCGGAGTGCCGCCTGACAAAAATTTCACTTCCGACGCGAGGGGAACGATTGGCCAACTTGCGTTCGCCGGTTTGAGTGCAGGCATACCAGAAGAGCTGTTACGAAACTAACAGTTTGAGATTCTGCGCGATCACATTCCGAAGGTCGTCGCTCGTGTTGTTCAAGGTTTCGAGTTCACCTTGAATCGAAACTACTTCATCCAAAAACTCCTCCTCCGTCTTCCCATCCTCCTCAATGACCACACCGACATAGCGCCCGGGATTGAGCGAGTAGTCCTGCTCGGCGACCTCTGCCGGGCTGGCCAGCTTGCAGAGGCCGGTGACGTCTTCGTATTTGGCCTCCGGGAAGCGCTCCTGAAGCCAGTGAATGTCCTGATAAAACTTCTCGGCGTGTTTCACCTCCTCGTGCAGTTCGTCCAGCGCGGTCTTGAGCGCCTTGGTCTTCCGGTCCGTGCTGCCGCGCTTGCCTTCGGCCTTGGCGGCCTCCGCCTGCTGCTTCTCATGCTGGCGCACAATCTTGTCGAGCTGCTTCAGGCCCTGATGCAGTCCTTCGAAGAAGGGATCAAAGGCCTCACGGAGCTGGTGCTGGGCGCGGTTCTCCATGTCCACACTCGCAGACGCACCATACCGTTCCTGATGCTGCTCGTAGCGAGCCTGCAGCTTGTCCAGTCCCTTCCACTGCTTCACCAGGCCCTTCACGGCTGCCTTGCCCTCGGCATCGTCCAGGACTTCCAGAAGCTGGGCGGACACTGGCTCCACCTGCATGGCATTCTCCAGCAGGCGTTTCATGCCAAGTTCGAAGTAGCGGTCCACCAACTGGACGAACTCCTGCCGCCTGCCTTTGTGCAAGCGGCTGATCATCGCGATGTTATGGACCTGAGCCTCGGAGAACTCGCGGTGGGCGCGGTCGAGCTGGGTGAAGATGTTCCGGGCGTCGATGAAGAGGATTTTGTCGTCCGTCTTGCCCTTGTCAAAGAACCACAGCGTGGCGGGCAGGGTGACGGTGTAGAACATGTTCGAGGGCAGCGTCAGCATCCCGTAGATCAGGTTCTCCTCGATGAGCTTCCGCCGGATGTCGGCCTCAGAATGGCGGGCGTCGGAGGCGGAATTTGCCATGACCAGCGCGGCGCGGCCCTGCGGCTTCAGCGAGGTGGCGAAGAGATTGATCCAAAGGTAGTTCCCATTGGGCACGGTCTCCTTGCCTACGTCGGCCTTCTTGACCTTCGATTTATTGCGAGGGATGCCATAGGTGTTGAAGCGCTTATCGTTTTCTATGGCACTGAGGCTGACCTCGTTCACGTTGAAGGGCGGATTGGCCAGCACGTAGTCGAAGGCACCGAAGCTGGCGTGCGGGTCGTCGTAGTAGCTGTTCCCCTGCTTCACCTCCCCGCGCAGGCCGTTCACCGCGAGGTTCATCTTGGCCAAGTTCACCGTCTCAAGCGTCTTTTCCTGCCCATAGACATAGACGCCGCTGTCCGCGTCTTTCAGCTCCTTCCGATGCTCATCGATGAAGTGGGCCGACTGCACGAACATGCCGCCGGAGCCGCAGGCCGGGTCAAAGACCTTCCCGCCATGCGGCTCGATGATCTCGACCATGACACGGACGACGGAGCGCGGCGTGAAGAACTCGCCGCCCTTCTGCCCCTCGCTGCGAGCAAAGGCCCCGAGAAAGTACTCATAAATCTGCCCGAACAGGTCGCCCGTGAAGTCCGCCGGGATATCGGCGAAGTTTTTCAGCAGCTTGTTCGGGATGTCCTTGGTCTTCGGATCGCGAGTGAGGCGGAAATACTCCTGTTTCGGCAGCACGCCTTCCAGCTCCGGCTTGTACTGCTCGATAGCCTCCATGGCCTTCTTGATCGCCTGGTCAATCTCCTCCGACTCCGGGAGATTCAGCAGGTAGTCATATCGGGCATGTGGCGGCAGGTAGAACCCGCATTTCTCAATGGCGATATCAGACAGCGCTTTCTCCATCCGCGTGCCCTTCTTCTTCTCAAACTCCGCCTGAATCGCGGCCTCATGGCGGCGGTAGTTGTTGTCCGCAAACTTCAGGAAGATCAGCCCAAGCACCGGGATGGAATACTCACTGGCCTTGAGGTCGGAATTGGCGCGGAGATTGTCCGCTGCATTCCAGAGTTGGTCTTCGAGTTGTTTGAGTTGTTCGCGGGTCATCGATAGTCGTTGGCGGAAGGAGTTCGTGGGGGGGGGCGATAGAACTGCTAATTCGGAGTGTCAGCGCACATTCGGGAATTTCCCCTGGGTGTCTGGCTATCAAAGCGTGAACGGTTGGTTATAGCAAGGGAATGCCCATGAAAATCGCGGGGTGCCCTCCTCTCGGCGAAAGTGACCCTTCTTTTTTTCGGAGAGACCCTTGTCGGAGCGAAAGTGCCCCTTCTTTTTTTCGGAGAGGCCCTTGTCGGAGCAAAAGTGACCTTTGTTTTTTCTGGAGAGACCCTTGTCGGAGCGAAAGTGACCCTTCTTTTTTTCGGAGAGACCCTTGTCGTAGCGAAAGTGACCCTTCTTTTTTCTGGAGAGACCCTTGTCGGAGCAAAAGTGACCCTTCTTTTTTCTGGAGAGACCCTTGGGGAGGAAAAGCTGAAAAGCTGAGCCGAGGCGACTGGTGGAGCCGAACCGAAACGAAGTGGAGATAGCCAGCGACCAGCTGCCCGAAGGGCGAACGTAGTGAGGCAAACAGACAGCTGACTGAAGGGAAGCTGCCCGCTAGGGCGAGATGAGCGTGGGGCGCGAACGAGTCAAATGCTGAGCCAAGGCGACTGGTTGAGCCGAACCGAAACGAAGTGGAGATAGCCAGCGACCAGCTGCCCGAAGGGCGAACGTAGTGAGGCAAACAGACAGCGGACTGAAAGGAAGCTGCCCGCTAGGGCGAGATGAGCGGGGGAGGGGAAATGCTGAAACGCTGAAATGCTGAAATGCTGAACGGCTGAACGGCTGAACGGCTGAACGGCTGGGCCGGGGCGATGGGTGGTTGTGGCGTTTGAGGGAGCGCGGCAGGGCGGGGCGCTCAAAGGACTGAGCGCGCTACCTGGCGGCGTGCTACCTTGTTACCGTCTGGCTTTGCGTTGGCGTTGGAGCATGAGGGTGAGGATGGAGAAGAGGAGGAGGGAGGCGACGCCGGGTTCTGGGGTGGTGCCGCTGGCGCTGACGGAGGTGCCGCTGCTGGCCATGGAACTGACGCCTTGGGGTAGTGGGGAAGGTTGGAGCACGGGGGTGGCTGCGGCGGTGAGGGTCTGGGGGCGATCATCGACGGCCAGGAAGGAGGTGTAGTCAGTCAGCAGGGAGTAGGTGAGGCCCAGCGTGGTGATCTCGCGGGTGCGCTCGGCAGTGGGGGAAAGTCGGGCGTAGTCGCTGAGGACTCGCACTTTTTCTCGAGCCCAAAGGGAGCGGAGCGCGGGATTGGTGGTGCCGCTTTTGAGGGCGGCGGCGACGTCGATGGTGGCGGTCCAGGGTTGGTGCCCGGCCTGCCCGGTGAGGCGCAGGGCGCCGCTGGGTTTGCCGCGATATTTGCCGATGAGATGCACGGGGCGATCAGCGAAGACGTCGGGGAGGATGGCGGGCTGGAGGTCGTAGATTTCCATGCCTTCGACTTCGACCTTGAGCCCGGTCAGGACGGGCGCGGCGAGGTGCTTGCGGAGTCGGGCGGCCATGGTGGTGGCTTCGGAAGGGTTGGTGACGATGAAGGGTTCGCCACGGCCGACGTGGGCGATGCCCTCGATGAGGTGGCGGTTCACGGAGGAACCGATGCCGAAGGCGAAGATGTTGGATTCATTGAGGCGGCGGGTAAGGAGATCGAAGACGTCGGTCTCGATATCCACAAAGCCATCGGTGATGAGGAGGATGGAGCGGGAGTGGGTGGCGTCCTTGGGCAGGGCTAGGGCGCGTTGCAGGGCGGGCAGCAGTTCGGTGCCGCCGCCGCCGGACTGCCGCTGAATCCAGTCGCTGGCTTGGGTGATGTTTTCTGCCGTCGCAGGCACGGACTGGGGTTGGAAGGTCTGGCTGGCACCGGCGAAGAGGAGGACGTTGAAGACATCCTCATCGCGGAGGTCGGCGAAGAGGTCGCGCATGAGCTTCTTCGCGGTCTCCAGGGGGAAGCCGTTCATGGAGCCCGAGACATCGATGACGAAGAGGAAGTCCTTGGGGACGATGGCGGTCTTGCTGGGGGCAGCGGGTGGCTGGACTTGCAGGAGAAAGAAGTTTTCGTCGGTGCCTTCGTGCAAGGTCAGGCCTGTGGCGACTTTGTTTCCGGCGAGTCGATAGCGGACGATGAGGTCGCGGTTGGTAGCGTCGCTGGTGGTGGAATGTAGGAGGGTGAGCGCGGCAGACTGGGCGTCTGGAAAGGTGATGTTCACGTCGTGGGTGGGGCAGGCGATGTTTTCGATGGGCATGCCGGCGTGGACGGTGAGGTTCAAATGGAGTGTGGCGGGATTCATGGTGCCCTGGGCGAGGTGGGGATTTTTGACCCAGGTCTCCTGGGATCCGCTGTCGGGGGCTCGGCTGTAGCGCGGGCCGACGGGTCCGGGGAAGATGAACTCGTAGGTGCGGTCGGTGGGTTGGAGTTCCTCGGTGTAGGTCAGCACGACTTCGATCTCGGCTCCGGGCGCGATGTTGGCGAGACTCATCTGGAAGACGTTGGGGCGGTGTTGCTCCAGCAGGGTGGTGCGTTTGCCTTCGGCCTTGGCGCGCTCGTAGCCTGCCTTGGCGGCGGCTTTCTCTTGGATCTGCGCTTTGACGGTGCGGCCCTCGGTGCGGAACTCCAGGCCGTGCACGGCGGCGCGGGTGGAGCCGGGGAAGACGTAGAGGGCGTCAATGGGGGTGCTGCCGGTATTGGCATAGACCTGGGTCAGGGTGACCTCTGCGATGATGCCGGCGATGTTTACCTGTGCGTGGGTGGATTTGAGCGGAAGGTCGGTGACTTTTCCGCCGCCGATGATCTCAAATCCAGGCGGTGCGATTTTGTCTTCGTAGGAGCTGGGGACGTCCTGGATGGCCTGGGCGGTGCAGGTGAGGACGAGGAGGGCAAGGGCGTGGCGGAGGGCAGAGGTGAGTTTCATGTGGGTGCAGGAAATTGGATCCTGCGCCTATCATGCGTGCGCTCTGTGAGGCCCTGATGAAGCCTGTGTGAAAAGCCGGTGAAACTTCGGCGGGGATCACACCAACCCCTGGGCTAGCATGGCATCGGCGACGCGGATGAAGCCGCCGATGTTCGCGCCGCGCACGTAGTTCACGCTGCCGTCGGGCTCGACCCCGTGGGCGATGCACTTTTTGTGGATGTCGTGCATGATGCCGCGCAGTCGGGTGTCCACCTCTTCCCGCGACCAACTGAGGCGCAGGGAGTTTTGGCTCTGCTCCAGGCCGGAAACGGAAACACCGCCGGCGTTGGAGGCTTTGCCGGGGGCGTAGAGGATTTTGTTTTCCTGGAAGTGGGCGATGGCGTCGGGATCGCAGGGCATGTTGGCCCCTTCGACCACGGCTTTGACGCCGTTTTTGACCAACTGCGCTGCGTCAGCTCCATTGAGTTCGTTCTGAGTGGCACAGGGGAAGGCAATATCGCAGGGGATCGACCAGGGGTTGGCGTCGGCGACGAATTGGCAGCCGAATTTTTCGGCATACTCGCGGATGCGGCCCCGGCGATTTTCCTTGAGGTCCTGGAGGAACTCAAACTTCTCCCAGGTGATGCCGTCCG
The DNA here is from genome assembly GCA_024232965.1 of Verrucomicrobiaceae bacterium. Classification (GTDB taxonomy): domain Bacteria; phylum Verrucomicrobiota; class Verrucomicrobiia; order Verrucomicrobiales; family Verrucomicrobiaceae; genus JACKQF01. The sequence goes on from JACKQF010000001.1 coordinate 477,019, forward strand.
GATCATGCACGGTGCCGCTGGAGTCGCTGGCGGCGACGACTTTGGCCTGGTTGTGCAGGAGTTTTTCGATGCAGTAAAGGGCGACATTGCCGGAGCCGGAAACGACGCAGGTCTTGCCTTCGATATCGCCGCCGATCTGGGTGAACATCTCCTCCGCAAAGTAGACGGCTCCGTAGCCTGTGGCCTCTTTGCGCACGAGGCTGCCGCCGAAGGCGAGGTTCTTGCCCGTCATCACCCCGGCGAAGCGGTTTTCCAGACGCTTCCACTGGCCGAACATGTAGCTGATCTCTCGCGAACCGACGCCGATGTCGCCCGCGGGAACATCGGTGTCTTCGCCGATGTAGTGTGCCAACTGGCTCATGAAGGCCTGGCAAAAGCGCATGATCTCGCGGTCGGATTTGCCTTTGGGATCAAAATTGGAGCCGCCCTTGGCCCCACCCATGGGGAGGCCGGTGAGGCTGTTTTTGAAGGTCTGTTCAAAGCCCAAGAACTTCAGGATGCTCTGGTTCACGCTGGGGTGAAAGCGCAGACCGCCTTTGTAGGGGCCGATGGAGTTGTTGAACTGCACGCGCCACCCGCGATTGGCGTGGGCCTTGCCCTGATCGTCCTCCCAGGTCACGCGGAAGATGATGATGCGATCGGGTTCGGTGAGCCTTTCCAGGATGGCATCGGCGGCGTAGCTGGGGTGGTCGTGGGTGAAGGGGAAGATGTCATGCATCAATTCGTGGACCGCCTGGTAAAACTCTGGCTGACCGGGGTTACGACGCTTGAGGCCGCGCATGAACTTTTCGAGATCGCCGTGGTGGGAAGGCTTTTTTGGCATACTTGGATTATACGCTTCGACTGGGAGGAATTGGCGCGGAATTCCGATCAAAGTGTCTGTGACGGGCTGGCGCAACTGTGGCGGTGTCGAGTCGACTCATTTGGGCCGGAATGACACAACGCCAAACCGCTGTGACATCGACCAAGACGGCGCAAAAGGCCGAGGAATCGCAGATTCGGCGTGGTTATTGCCCTTGGCATACCTCCAGCACTGTGTTGGACTATACACAACCCAACTGACCAACCATGTCCCCTGAAAAATTCACCGTAAAACTCCAGGAAGCATTCAATGCCTCCCAGTCCATCGCCACTCGCAATGGCCATCACGAAGTCAAGCCGAGCCACCTGCTGCTAGCACTGCTAGACCAGGAGGGTGGACTTGCGCGTCCGCTGCTGGAAAAGGCGGCCACCAAGCCAGGCGCAGTGAACGAACTGCGGCAGGCCGTGGAGGCGCATATCGCGCGGATTCCCAAGGTGTCCGGATCTGCGACGGGGCTCTACATTGCCAATGATCTGCGGGATTTGATGAGCAAGGCTGAGGACGAGCAAAAGGCGCTGAAGGACGATTTCCTGAGCGTAGAGCACGTGGTGCTGGCGCTCTTCAAAACACGCACAGAGTTGGATGCGGTGCTCAAGCAAAGCGGCCTGACCGCTGCGGCAGTGCAGGGTGCGCTGACGGCAGTGCGTGGCAGTCAGCGGGTGACTGACCAGGACCCTGAAGGAAAGTATCAGACTCTGGAAAAGTATGGCACAGATCTCACTGCGCGAGCTCGCGCAGGGAAGATCGATCCAGTGATCGGGCGCGATGAAGAGATCCGCCGGGTGATGCAGGTGCTGAGTCGTCGCAGCAAGAATAACCCCGTTCTGATTGGTGAGCCAGGGGTGGGTAAGACCGCGATCGCGGAGGGACTGGCGCGGCGAATCGTCGCCGGAGATGTTCCTGACTCGCTGAAGGGCAAGCGGCTGATTTCGATGGACCTAGGTGGGATGATGGCGGGCGCGAAATTTCGTGGCGAATTTGAGGAGCGACTCAAGGCCTTCCTCAAGGAGGTGACGTCGAGCGAGGGTCAGATCATTTTGTTCATTGACGAGTTGCACACCATCGTTGGTGCCGGCAAGGCGGAAGGTGCGATGGATGCGGGCAACCTCTTGAAACCTCAGCTCGCCCGCGGAGAACTGCGCTGCATCGGTGCGACGACGCTGGATGAATACCGCAAGTACATCGAAAAGGATCCTGCTCTGGAGCGCCGCTTTCAGCCAGTCTTGGTTGGCGAGCCTTCGGTGGAAGACACCATCGCGATCCTGCGCGGGTTGAAGGAACGCTACGAAGTGCACCACGGTGTGCGGATCCAGGACGGCGCGATCATCGCGGCGGCGACCCTGAGCAATCGCTACATCACGGACCGTTTCCTGCCGGACAAGGCCATCGACCTTGTGGATGAGGCCGCGAGCCGCATTAAGATCGAGCTCGACTCGGTGCCGACGGAGATCGACGTGATCAATCGTGAGATCATGCAGCACGAGATGGAGCGCCAAGTCTTGAAGAAGGAGACCGATGCAGGCTCCAAGGCGCGACTGGAAAAGCTGGAGCGCGAAATCGCCGACCTCAAGGAATCCTCCAGCGGTCTGACGGCACAATGGTTGAAGGAGAAGGAGGGCGTGAAGGCCGGCCGGAAAATCAAAGAGGAGATCGACCGACTCCGCACCGAACTGGAGCAGGCGCAGCGCAATGGCGACTTTGGCCGTGCGGGCGAAATTCAATACGGGCTGATTCCTGAGTTGGAAAAGCAACTGGCGACTGCCGATGCGACCCCGGTGGAACCGGCGAGCGGGCACGTCCTGCTGCGTGAGGAAGTCACCGAGGAGGACATCGCGCGGGTGGTGTCGTCATGGACCGGTGTGCCAGTGTCGCGTCTCCAAGAGGGTGAGCGTGCGAAGCTGGTGAAGATGGAGGAGCGCCTGGGGGATCGGGTGATCGGGCAAAAAGACGCGATCGCCGCCGTGTCCAATGCCGTGCGCCGCGCGCGTGCGGGCATCCAGGACGAGAATCGCCCCATCGGCAGCTTCCTCTTCCTTGGGCCGACGGGTGTTGGCAAAACGGAGCTGTGCAAGGCTTTGGCTGAGTTCCTGTTTGATGACGAAAACGCCATGACCCGGCTAGACATGAGCGAGTACATGGAGAAGCACAGCGTGTCCCGCCTGATCGGAGCACCTCCGGGCTACGTGGGCTACGAAGAAGGTGGCCAGCTGAGCGAGGCCGTGCGTCGCCGTCCCTACAGCGTGGTGCTTTTTGACGAGGTGGAAAAAGCACACCCCGATGTCTTCAATACGCTGCTCCAGGTTCTGGATGATGGGCGGATCACGGACGGGCAGGGTCGCACGGTGGATTTCAAGAACACCGTCCTCATCATGACCAGCAATATTGGCAGTAGCGCCATCCAGGATGTGACGAACCCGGAACAGCGGGATGCGATGGTGCGCGAGAGCTTGAAGGAGTTCTTCCGCCCCGAATTCCTCAACCGAGTCGATGAAATCGTGATTTTTGATCGCCTGGATTCCGCTGAGTTGGACAAAATTGTCAAAATTCAGCTCAATCGCGTGGTGGAGCGCCTTGCGAAGCAGGGGATCACGCTAGCGGTTGGCGATGAGGTGACTCGATTCCTTGCGGATGCGGGTTTTGATCCCGTCTTTGGGGCGCGGCCGCTCAAGCGTGCGATCCAGCGCCACTTGCTCGATCCGCTGTCGATGGCGGTGCTGGAAGGGCGATTTAAGGAGGGGGACACCGTCTCGACCCGGATGGAAAACGGGAAAATCGTCTTCGGCTAACCACTAGGCCAGCCAAGGGTGAAGATTGGGGGGAATCGAAACGCGGCTTGTGTTTTCTGCAATGCTGTCTAGCTTTGCGTTTTCCCCTCCTATTTCGAAGACAATCATCACTCTATGTTAGACGAACTCAAGCAACGCGAAGCCTCCGGACAGCCAATCAACGTAGGCCTCATCGGTCTCGGCGCGATGGGGCTGGGAATTGCCTATCAGATTGGCCGAACCCCTGGGATGCGGTTGTCTTTCGTGGCTGACACGAACGAGGCCGCGGCCAAGAAGGGGGCGGAAATTTATGGAAAGCCGACCCATATCACCACCGATGGGATGGCCGCTTTGCAGGATGAGAAAATTCCGTGCGATGTTTTTGTCGAGGCCACGAATTCCATCGTAGCTGCTTTTGATTACTGCATGGCCGCCATCGAGCGGAAGGCCCATTGCGTCCTGATGAACGCGGAGGTGGATGCCATTTTGGGCTATCTCCTGCGTGAGGCTGCCAAGAAGCAGGGCGTGATCGTGACCAGCGATGCCGGTGACCAACACGGCGTTCTCTCCCGCATGATGGAAGAGATCGAGATGTGGGGCTTTGATATCGTACAGGCGGGCAACATGAAGGGGTTCCTTGAGCGCCATCGTGATCTCGCTGGCACCGTTGAAATTGCCGCCAAACTGGGACTGAGCCCGGTGCAATGCCTTGCCTATACCGATGGTTCCAAATTGAACATCGAGATGTCGGTGATCGCGAATGAATACGGGCTCACGCCTCTCGTTCCAGGTATGGAAGGCCCCCGCGCTGACAAGGTGGAGGACGTGATCAACCTCTTTGACTTCGACAAATACAACGGCCAGGGCCGGGTGGACTACATCCTCGGAGCTAAGCAGCACGGCGGAGGGGTCTACGTCGTGGGCCGCTGCGACAATGAGTTCCAGCAGGGCTACATGAATTATTACAAAGTGACGAACAAGCACCCCTATTACGTGTTCCTGCGTCCTTACCACCTCTGCCACCTTGAGACACCGCGCGCAGTTGCTCTGGCCGCTCTCTACAACAAAGCAGTGGTCACGATGAAGAAGGGCCGCGTCACCGATTGCTTTGCCTATGCTAAGCGTGACCTGAAGCCAGGCGATCGTGTGGAGCATGCGATTGGCAGTGACGAGGTTTACGGCCTGATCATGGAGGCAAAGCCTGCCGATGCAGCCAACTTAGTGCCGCAGGGTGTCCTGGACGTCGAGGGGTCCCCTGAACGTCCGGTGATGAAGCGTGCGGCCAAGAAAGATGAGCCACTCACCTGGGATCACTTTGACCTGCCTGCAACCCGGATGCTTGAGCTCTGGGAGAAGCAGAAGCCGCTGATCTCCTGATCGGAGTTCGGGCAGAATTGTCCTGTTTGCGAAACGGCCTGCTCCACCTTGGAGTAGGCAGTTTTTTGTCGGCGTGAAATGATGAGTTGTCGGCGAGGGGACTAGTGCGTTTTGGCTTGCTCGGGGCATCCCTTCGCGCCATAACCGTCACTGATGTTCCAACGATTCCTACCCATTGCCCTGCTGATCTCTTTAGGTCTGCTTTCTTCTTGCTCGACAACGAACCGTGCGATCGCGTCAAAAGGAGCACTGGCGGGATATCGAACCGCTTCGGTGGAGGCTCGGCCAGATGATTCTGGGGACGTAGGGATTCTCCAGGAGATCCGCACTGAGCTGAGTCGCCGGGGTTACGGAATCGTGCAGCAGGGTGCGCCGGGCCGCCATCTGGTGGCGCGGATTGGTGATACCTGGCGCTGGGATTTGGTGATGTACCTGTACTCTCTGGAGATCGAGTTTATCGACAGTTCGACGGGGGCCATCGCTGCAGTGGCTGACTACCGGAATTCAGCGTTTCACACATTCCCAGATCGACGCAAGGTCGTGCGCGATTTGTTTGCGCAACTCGACGCCAAGGGAGTCTTCGCGAAGTAGCTTGGCTTTACGGAGTCGGCTCAGTGACGACGAGGTGGGAGCGTTTTGGAGTGGTGATGAAGGCCTCCCGGAGGTAGATCGGCTGCAGCGGTTCGGTTGTCTCGTGGCGATCCCAGTCACTTGCGGTCCAGCGACTTGCGACTTCGGCGAGTTTGCTGGCGGTCGGGCATACGGCCGGGATGGTGGTCCCTGCGAGATTCAAGTTTTCGTCAAAGGTGATCCAGGTCTCGTCTCTCCGTGCATCCATTTTGGCTGCCAATTCGTCTTCGGAATGGATGGTGACTTCGCCCACCAAGTGGGAATCGGTGACCTGCGCATGATACCACCCGCCCCGGCGGGCGTCGCCGACGAGGTTGTAGGTCGTGGCGTCAGTGGGGGCAGCGCAAATGGAGGGGAAGCCGATGATCCTCGATTGGGCTGCTAGGCCGATGCCCTGGGCGGCTGCAATGGCGATGCGCACACCCGTGTAGGAGCCTGGGCCGGTGCCAACGGCGACTGCGTCTGGCCTGCTGGAACAGAGAGCGAGCGCCTCGCGCAAGGGGCCGTAGAGCATCGAGTTGTGGGAGCGGTGCGAGACGAAGTCTGCGGAAAAGATGATCTCTCCATCTGACACCAAGGCAACACTTCCCCGGGCGGTGGAGAGTTCAAGGGCGAGAATCGTCTGAGGGAGGGGCATAGTCAAAGGGGTGGCACCTCTTCGATGCTTCGCCCGCCAGTCTCTGGCAAGGTGATTTGAAACCAGCGTGTGTTTGGTGGCAGCAGATCAGGGAAACGGTCTGCCCATTCGACGACAATGACGCCCGGTTCATCCAGGTAGTCATCCCAGCCGATATTGAGGACTTCCGCGGTGCTGTCCATACGGTAAAAGTCGAAATGATACACAGGGAGTCTGCCGTCCAAGTACTCGTGAACGAGCGTGAAGGTGGGACTGGTGACCGATGCTGCCGATCCGAGCCCTGCGACGATGCCCTGACTGACGTGGGTTTTTCCTGCGCCAAGGGTTCCGCATAGAGCGATCACCGAGTGCGGTGCGAGGCTGCCAGCCAATGCGACACCCCAGGCGTGGGTATCAGTGGCGGTTGGCAGAAATTGAGGCATGCCGTGAGCAATGCCGCAGGGAGGTGGGGAGGTCAAATGCGGGATGCTGCACAAGGCAAGCCGTCTCAGGGTTGGCGATCCACTTTTAGCCGCACAAACTTCTTGCCGTTGGTGCCTGCTGCGAGGTTGGTGGTGACCGAGACAAGGTGGATGGTGCCGATGAGGGTCGCGTCCGAGTTGATGGTGCCGCCGTTTTCCCCGGTGGCGACTCCGCCTGCGGTGCTCCGTGCGATAGTGGTCCAGTCGATGAGGTTGCTGCTGACTTGAAGGAGATAGGTCAGATCTGTGGCGGATTCGTCCCGGCGAAAAGTTACGGTCAGGTCCGTGCTAGCCGCTGGACCCGCGACTTGGCTGATGGAAAAATTGTCCACTACATCATAGGATTGAGGGCTGAATCCATAGGCGTACTCGATCTGGTTTTTGATGCCATCACCATCTTCATCGCCATCAGGATCCACCCATTGACCCTGGAGATTGGCAGGGTAGTGGGTGGCCAGCCATGTTTGGAAAGGAGGTGGTGCTGGCGCGGAGTGGGGGGTGTAGTTCAGCGTCAATTTGGGCCTGAGACTGGCTGTGGACATGTCCTTGCTGTAAAAACGTTTGGCGGTCTTCAGGTTCACTTCGTCGCCGAGAAGGATCCAGCCAAAATTCGCGTCGGGATCGCTAACCCAGCGCTGCACATCCACATTCATCTGTGAATTGGCTCCCGACGCCCAGGTGAAGGCACCACTGGTCCCGACCGTGGTGGTGCCGGACGCGGTGGGTTTGAAATCGCCACCCGCCTCAAGCCAAGGTTCGGCACCAAAGAGGCGTTCATTCCAAGTCGCGTCTGGTGGGTCTGCCGTCGTGCCTTGGCCTCCTGTTGAGCTTGAGTCAGACAGGCCTTCCCCCCAGTCGGCGAGGAGGCGGTGGAGGCTCATCGGAGTGGTTTCAAAACCGAATTCGACTCGCATGACGAAACTCGTGGTATTGATCACCGCGCCAGGGACGATACCGGACAGATTGAAGGCGAGCAGTCCACGCCGAGGGTCGCCATTCGCCGTGTTTCCAACGAAAAGCCGATCGCCTGCGCCGTTCGAATTGTCCGGCGTCTCGTAGAAGATGCTGTTGTCCTTGAATGGTTCAAGGGTCGTGTTGGTGGCAATGCCCGGGACCGCGGCGACGATTTTGAAGAGGCCGCCTGCGGGCAGTCCCCCATCCAGTTCCTGGACGCCCCCAGTGGTCTTGGTGCCGACATAGAGCTCGCCATCTGCGTCTTCACCCAGAGTGAGAATGCGATGACCGAGGATGGGGTTGCCATCGATCAGGGGGAGCGCTTCTGTGAGAGTGAAGACACCGCTTCCTGGTGCTGTCTCTTCCAGTCCCATGAGACGGCCATTCGTCGGGCCGGATACGGCCCCGTAGTCGCCAAAGACGTACTTGCCTTGTAGCCCCGGGATCGCCGAGCCACGATAGACGAACCCGCCTGTGACGGAGAGTCCCAATTGGGGGAGGCCTGTGCCGATGGCGTTGTAGTGCGCATATTGGGCGACGGGATCGATCAAGGTGCCGCCAGGGTGTGGCATCGGGTTGGTCACCGAGCCCGAGGAAAAACTTGGCATCTCAGTTCCCTCCAGGTAGCGCCACCCGTAGTTGCCTCCAGGGACAATAAGGTTGATCTCTTCCACACGCACCTGGCCGACATCTCCGCAGAACATGCGGTTCGTGCCTCCGGGGCGCATGTCGAAGCTGAATCGCCAAGGGTTGCGCAGCCCAAAGGCATAGATTTCCTTTTTGAGGCCAGGGGTGGGATCGGAGAAGAAGGATTGTCCGCAGGGATCGTGTAGGTCAGGGGACCGGCGCCATCGGGATCAATGGGATCGATACGACAGATCTTGCCGAGGTATTTGGTGCGGTCTTGGGCGTTTCCCAAATTGTCGGTTGGACGACCCGTCGTGACACCTGTGTGGCCGGAATTGTTGTCGTTGGAACTCCCACCATCGCCTGTGCTGAAGTAAAGCATGCCGTCGGGTCCAAACTGGAGTTGGCCACCGTTGTGGTTTGATTGGGGCTCGCCAAACGTCAGCAGGATCCGCTCGCTACCGATGTCCGCTGTATTCGGGTCTGTGGGTGAGACTTGGTACTCCGCTAGGACGCTGACATGGTTCTGTGGCGTCGTTGGATTGTTGGTGGGGGTGGCGGTCGGCGCGCTATAATAGAGATAAAATTTGCGGTAGCCGGGCGAGACCGGATTGTCGTAGCCCGGATGAAAGGCCATGCCGAGTAAGCCGCGCTCGTCATATCCGGTGCTCAGAGGGACGCACTTACTGCTGATGTCCAGAAACGGCTGAGGACGCATCATTCCGCCCTCAATGATGTAAATCTGTCCGGGTTGATCCGTGACAAACAAGCGGTGGGAGGAGTCGGGTGCGTCGATGATGTTCGTCGGAGCGTGAAACTGCTGCTGGACGACAGGCTTCAAATACAACGCCGGAAAAGCCGCAGAGACGGGGTTGATGACTGCCGCCAAGAAAAGTGTGGCAAGCAATGGGATCGGTTGGGTGAGTCTGAGCACGGCGGTGTCTGAGCGCGTCGGTAGCCGGGATCTACCGTGTTTGTTAGTTGGATTAACTCTGCCATTGAACCAAAAATCCATTCCCGTGGCGAGTCAAATCGAGCTGGGTTCTGGGCAGAATTTCCAATGCTAGGGGGAGGGCTAAATAGCGCTAAGGCGGTTCGATAGGCGTGTGGGCGAAGATCAGATGTTTTGGAGAATGGGGTTCGCAGGAGATCCAGACTTCGGAGATAGCGATCGAATGCTGGGCCGAACGAATGGATGCTTGGCGTGGAATCGCGGATCAATCTCACCCAGGTGAGTTGGGAATTTCTTTAAATTTCACCGGAGAAGTTAGCCGGGCCGAACCATTCCATCGCGACAATCACGAAAACGGTGATTTTGAAGTGGCGGGTAGATTAACCGATTGACGTAGTCCGAAAAAGAATTTCTATTTTAGCTGGTCTCTTACCGCATTTCCGATGTCCTTACTTCCTATTCCATCCAATGTACTTGCCAGTATTACGCGCTTTGTAGTGTTCGTTGGACTTGTCTGCATGTTCAGTGGATGCAAGCGCCAGGCTCAGCAAATCAATCTGCAAACCATTGAGGCGAGGCAGGAGTTGGGTTCGCTGCGGGAGGAATTGCAGCGGATTAACAATGAGGTGGTTGATCTGACAAAAATGATCGGTCCGCGAGCCGCAGAGCTTAAAGTGCGTAGTGCGATTAAGGATAGTGAAGAGAATCTCGCTCGGCTTCAGCGGACTGCTGCTGGTTTGAAGTCAGAAATCGTGCCGCTGGAGGCGGACGTGGAGCGTCTCGAGAAAGAGGCTGCCGACTATAAGGCGAAGTACCTCAAGTGAAAATCAACGAAGTTAAACCTTATGGATGCAAAAGTTTTTAGCCTTATCGTGATGCTCCTTGCCAGCTTGGGCGTAGCCTCATACCTGATGACCTCTTCTGCCGTGGATACAGCGAGGACAGAGTTTTTGGAGGTGCAGACACTCACCACCTCCACCAAGTCAACGCTGGCTTCACGGACGAAAGCCCTGGAAATAAAGCGATCGGAATACGAGGCGCGCCAAGCCCTCGATCAGCAGGCAGCCGAATTGGCCGGGCAGGTGGTAGATCTGAACAAGCAGATCGCCAGTTCAAAGCAGCAGATTTCCCAACTGAAGCAGCGTCGGTATGACGCTCAAGTGAAGATGGCCAACTTAATTGAGCAGGTGCGGACGGAATCAGTAGGGCTGATGGTGGGACCGGTGCCGATCAAGTCGGGCACTGCTCCTGTGGATTCTAAGCTCACGAAAATCGAAGAAGGCGTGGTAACCCTTTCCCATGGCCAAGGCATGATGAAGATTCCCGCCGAGCAGTTGGATCCTTCATTAATGGATCGCTTGCGTCTAAATCGCCCAGAAGCCAAAGCTCCGTCGCCTCTGTTGCTGAGCGCTGAGGAATAACGCGGTGCAGAACCACCGGCGTGAAACGCTGCGCCTTTCGGATCTCTACTGCTCGCCAGTGGTTGGGGGCGTTGGGGCAGCAGGGGATGTAGCTGTGGCATCCGGTGCTGCCGTCGCTGGAGGTTCCACAGTTGTGGGCGTAACTGCGGTGGCTGCAGGGGGCTCGGGTTTCTTGAAGGGATCCTGCCATTCGTGCAAGGCGACGCCTGCGCCGAGGCCTCCAATTTCGTTGATGTAGGCGAGGCACTTGTCGTGCCACTTTTGCATGTCGGGTGCACTGAAAGGCTTCTCTGCCGTGCCGGGGAAGACCAGATAAGTTACCTTCAGATCGGAGACCGGTCTGCTGTAAGGGGTGGCTTTGGGGTTGATCGTTTTGGCCATCAGCAGCGAGGCTTCACCCATTTTGAAACTGGGACCGTAGTCACCGCAAATGGCGGGATAGATTTTTCCTTCGTGGATGACAACGGCGTAGTCACCCGCCGTCGGTGCAAACGGGTCCTTGCCGGCGTAGCCACGGAAGATCAGTGAGATCACGATGAAGGGATCTTTCTCAGCAATGAGGCTGCTGCGGCTTTTCATGTCCGAGATTTCTCGGCCCAACAAATCGATGCTGGCTTTGAGCTCGCGATTGCGTTCTGCGGACAGACCTTTCACTGCGAAGTCAGCCTTAGCTTTGGCTAGCCTCGATTCCCAGCGTGGTAGCAGCGGATTGGGGGTGGGGGATGTCTTGCTCCAGGCGTAGCTTGTGAACGGTTGGTAGTAATCGGAGAGGTAGATGTAATCGCCCAGGGCGGGCTGCCGGTCGCCATCTGATCCGTCGCAGACAACATCCATCTCGGATTGGATCAATAGCGCGCGTCGGCTGGTGGCGTCGCTTTTGAGTTCGAGGATCGTTTCGCAATCGAAGAAGTTGTGCCGATCAAGGACTTTGTTGAGGCGAGTGAGATCGCGCACGACCATGTTGGTCTTGTTGTCGTAGAGCTTGTGGTAGAATGGGGAGACCTTCGCGGTCTCCAAAAGGGTGCCTAGTCCAGGCAAAACGGTAGGCAATTGATCGTTGACGCGCTTCAGCTCTTCGAGCGTCTGATTGGCCTTGGGAATGCGGATGTTGAGCTGAAACTCTGCCTTGTAGGCATCGGCATTTTCGCGTTCGAGGCTGGCGTACGTTCCTTCTTCGGTGGAGACGTTAGTTTTGATCGTCACTCCATTGAAGAGCGAGGCGACATCGATGTCTTTCCGGGGAATGAACTTGGAGGGTAAGGGCGGCGGTGGTGCTTCGACCTCCACGGTGCGAATGACTTCGACGGTTTTTTCTACGGTGCGCTCGACGGGAACTTCACGGGTGATGATCTTGGGTTCGCGCGAGGATTTGACGATGTCCTCAATCGCTCGTCTGATTTTGCCGGCAAAGGGGGTGAAGGGCAGGATGAGGGCCAGTGTCAACGCGAGAAGAAACAGCAGTCGCGATAGGTTGCCGAGAAGCGACCGCGGCGGACGCGGCTGCCAAGGCTGCATGTCTGGTTCAGGTGGCGAGTTCGGTTTGCTCGAATTGGGCATGAGAGTCAGAGGAGGCTAGGACTGCGTGGGGCGGTTTGCAAAGCGGCGGCGCAGAATTGCGCGCTGAAGGAAACGGGGCATGATGCGGAAGGCGGATGATGCCAGCGAGACGCCTAGCCCAGGATACACGCAGGGATCGCCGGATTGCAAGGCTTCCAGGGCAGTGGATACGACCTTCGCGGGTGGGATGCGGAGGAAGTCTTGGCCTGCACGATCGGTGTCGCTGCCTGATTCGCGACGTGCCGTTTTGCTGAAGTTGGTGGGAGTCGGCCCAGGGCAGACGCAGGAGACAGCGATGTTCTGTTCAGCCAGCTCGACGGCCAAAGCTTCGGAAAAACTCGTGACGAATGCTTTGGTGGCGGCGTAGACGGCGAGGTCTGGCATGGGGAGAACACCAGCCAGCGAGCTGACATTCAGAATGCCTGCGGGCTGTTGGGGGGCAGTCTTGAGTCGAGGAACGAGAGCGTGGGTCAGTTGAACGAGTGCGGAGATATTAAGCGCGATTTGAGCGCTCAGGCGATCCTGCGTCGCGCTTTCAAAGGTCCCATAGTCACCCATACCTGCGTTGTTGATCAGCAGATTTGGGTGGACGTCTTGGGCCTCAAGTTGAGTGATTAAAGCTTCGCGTCCTGCGGGTGTGGCGAGATCGCATGGCACAGAAACAACCCTCACTGCTGGATTGATGGCTAGCACAGCATCGCGTGTGACAGCGAGCGCTTCTTCTCGGCGGGCGGCGAGCACCAGACAGCAGGCTCGGGGCGCGAGTTGCCGGGCAAATTCGGCGCCGAGTCCTGAAGAGGCTCCGGTAATGACGGCGGAACAAAGTGTGAGGGAAAACTGCACGGCCCAGCGTGGCACAAGGCGCTGACTTGTCAGCCTGAAAAATATCTGTGGCTGGTGATCAAGCCGCTCAAAAATTTCACCTGATATTCGCCAAAAGGATCGCATAGTGAGCGCATTGATGGCTGGAAAAAAGGACGACAAGAACTCGGGGGCTCCTCCATGGGAGGGCAATCGGCGCAAACAGGCCCGTGGCTGGTTTCGCAAAATTCTGGGTTGGGGGGCGGCCTTGGCTTTGGTCGCGGCGGTCGTCAATGGGATGCGCGCAAAGCCAGTGGAGGTGGAGACCGCCGCCATTAGGCGTGGAGGCCTGACGGTTTTCGTGACGGAGGAGGGGAAAACCCGCATTCGCAATCGATACACCGTATCGGCACCGGTTGCGGGGCAGATGGGGCGAGTGACCCTGCGTGCTGGGGATGAGGTGAAAGCTGCCGAGACCGTGATCACGGTGATCGAGCCGGGCATTCCGCCTCTTTTAGATCCTCGGCGACGTGCCCAGGCTCTAGCTGCTGTGGATGCGGCGGAGGCATCGCGGCAGCGGGCGATGCAGGGCTTGGATTTGGCCAAGACGGATGCTCAGTTTGCGCTGACGAACTGGAATCGAATCAAGGCAACTGGAGAGAAAGGGGCGCTGGCTGCCAATGACCGAGACAATTACGAACGCGCAGCGGAGATGAAGCAACGCGAGGTGCGGTCTGCTGAATTTGCAGTGCAAGTGGCGGAATTTGAATTGGCTCAGGCGAAGGCAGCCCTGATGAGCATGGAAGGCGTCAAAGCTGGGGAGAGTGTGGAGGTGCGTGCGCCTGTCTCGGGCAGGGTCTTGAAGGTGTTGCAAGAGAGTAGTGTGGTGGTCAGTCCGGGAACTGCGATCATCGAAATCGGCGATCCTGCGGATCTGGAGATCGAAGCAGAGATCCTGTCTCGCGACGCTGTGGGCATCAAACTGGGGGCTGAGGTGAGCGTGGAAGAATGGGGGGAGGATGCGCCTCTCCAGGCGCGCGTGCGACGAATCGAACCAGCGGCTTTTACCAAGGTGTCTGCCTTGGGGGTGGAGGAGCAGCGGGTGCTGGTTCTGTGTGATTTGGTGAAACCTCCGGCTGCTGCTGCGGCATTGGGGGATCGCTACCGGGTGGAAGTCCGCATTGCGGTGTGGCATGAGGACTCGACCCTACTGGCCCCATCTGGGGCTCTTTTCCGTGAGGGGAGCGAGTGGCGGGCCTTTGTTCCAAAGGATGGAATCGTACACGCTGTGCCTGTGGAGGCTGGGCGGACCGATGGGCGGTCAATCCAGGTTCTATCAGGGTTAGCGGAAGGCTCGGAGGTGTTGTTGCACCCGCCGGATACGGTCACAGATGGTAGTATGGTCGTGGTGCGGCGTAGCCTGCCGTGAGCCGCTAGGCCTTTAGGAAGCGTCTGTTTTTTCTTGCTGCTTTGCGGGGGATCATGTCCAGTACAACCCTTCATGAAAAAAGCGCTAATTACGGGTATCACGGGTCAGGACGGGTCTTATCTTGCAGAACTGCTGCTGGAAAAAGGTTATGAGGTACATGGCATCATCCGCCGTGCATCGACGTTCAACACGGATCGCATCGATCACATTTACACGGATCCGCACCTGCCCGGCACGCGCCTTTTTCTGCACTACGGGGATTTGATGGATTCTGTGGCCTTGGTGAAGTTACTCTATGACCTGAAGCCCGACGAGGTGTATAACCTCGGTGCCCAGAGTCATGTGCGGGTTTCGTTTGATATCCCTGAGACGACGGGGGACATCGACGGCCTGGGAACCCTGCGCATTCTGGAGGCGATTCGTGAGACGGGATTGGTGGAGAAGGTACGATTCTATCAGGCGTCGTCTTCAGAGATGTTCGGGAAGGTCCAAGAGGTGCCGCAGACTGAGACGACACCGTTTTGGCCTCGCTCACCCTATGGCTGCGCCAAAGTCTTTGCTTACTGGCTGACGGTGAACTATCGCGAGTCCTACGGTCTCCACGCCAGCAATGGGATCCTATTCAATCATGAGTCGCCACGCCGGGGCGAGACCTTTGTGACTCGGAAAATTACCCGTGCTGCCACTCGGATCAAACTGGGGCTGCAAAAGGATCTCTACCTCGGGAACATGGATGCAAAGCGCGACTGGGGCTACGCCAAGGATTATGTGGAGATGATGTGGATGATGCTACAGCAGGACAATCCAGACGACTACGTGGTGGCGACTGGGGAGACCCACTCCGTGCGCGAGTTCGTCGAAGAGACCTTTTCCTGCCTGGACCTGGACTGGAAGCAATACGTAAAGCATGACGCCCGCTACGAACGACCTGCGGAGGTCGAACTCCTCATCGGTGATCCGGCCAAGGCAAAACGTCAGCTAGGCTGGGAGCCAAAGGTAACCTTCAAGGAGTTGGTGAAGATCATGGTCGAGGCTGACATGGCGAAGGCGAAGACGGAGCTGGCGATGCAGAATGCTGCCAGTTGATCCTGAACCGTCACCCCGCGGTGGGCGAGG
The DNA here is from genome assembly GCA_024232965.1 of Verrucomicrobiaceae bacterium. GTDB lineage: Bacteria > Verrucomicrobiota > Verrucomicrobiia > Verrucomicrobiales > Verrucomicrobiaceae > JACKQF01. The sequence continues at coordinate 492,608 of JACKQF010000001.1, forward strand.
GTAGGGGGATGGTCTCATCGCTGGGGAGACGCATTTTGGGAAGTGCAGGCTTGGGCGCGGCAGTTTTTGTTTGCTTGCTGATGGTCGGGGTTTTGCGAACCGGAATCGGGGCATGAGGCTTCGGCTCGATTGCCTTCGTGATCTGCGTCCTGGAGGGGCCAGACGTGCTAAATTGTGTTTCGGTGACGTGGAATACGGTGTCCTGGGTGCCTGTGACGCTTGCTTGAGCGGCATCCCCTTGGACGGCGACGGGCGAACCAGAAAGAGTGGCAATGCCGTCAGCGATCTCGATTTCGTTGGCGATGGCGCGGAGGGGGATTCCGGGGGCGAAAAGCAAAAAGTCGCCTGTGGCTCGGACGGCGGAGATTTTACCCTCTGGGTTTTCATGGATTCCCTTGAGTCTGTTCGCTGCGAGTCTAAAACCGGGTACGATTTCGACCACTTGGGCGTAGTTCTTGGCTGCCTCGTCGAAGTTTTGAGAAAGGACCTGAGGCAGGATTGGAGTCCCATTTTCGGCGACCGGGAGGCTCGAATGGGGTTCGGGTTTGGACGAGCAAGCGGCGACGATGGCAAGTGCTAGGCAGCAGGTGGTGGCACGAAGAATCGGGGGGAAAGTTGGTTGGGGCATCGGGATGCAGGTTTTTTGGCGAGGTGGATTGGGACTAAAGCAGGAGTACCTTTTCGCGCACCCAGAAAACGATGATTTACCGCTCCAACAAGCTGTTTTGTGAGGATTCGGGGCATGGGATACTAGGATTGGGAGAAACAGTGGTTGATTGTATGGTAATTATATTTTATATTATTATTACAATTTTTTGGTTTTGATCAACAAATCGCAGCCAAGCGCAATTTATGCATAAAATCTCTCCCGATTTTAGCCCCCGCCTCTGTGACTCTCGTCGCAGAGAGAAGGTGCGCGCCTCTACACTGATTCGTCTTCAGTCAGTCCTGGGATTGATTGCAGTCACCTTCATTCTCGGGCTGACGAGTCCAATCCAGGCTGCACTGGACATCAATATGACGGTGAATGGCAGCAGTATTGTTGATGTTGGGCAGTTCCGCAGCATGACCATTTCCTACGCATGGGCAAGTTTGACCGAGGACTTGCCCAATGGTGTGATTGAGGTCGATTTGCCGACGACGCTGGATTTTGACCAGGTTTCGGATGTCAATGTCTACGGGTCTGCCCACACGACATCGGCGGTCTACAACCCAACGACGCGGAAGGTGACGTTTACATTTGTTGATCCGCTCCCGTCAGGTTCTTCTGGGTCCGTCCAGTTTGAGGTTCGTTTTCCCTTGGGAACAGCGGATGGGACTCTGGCTGCGATCAATGCTACATCGAGCGGCACGGGGCAGCCGAATGGAACGTCGTCGGTGACGCTGGAGGCAAATTCTATCGCGACGACGAACATTACGATTCAGGGCTGGGCGGATCATTCGCCGATGCTGGGCGAAAACGTGATATGGACCACGTACATTCGCAACGTTGGGACCACGGACTACATCAATCCGGTCATCGTTGACCAACTCCCTGCTGGGGCGACCTTCATCAGTGCAAGTGCAGGGGGGGCCTACGATGGAGGTGCAGGCACCGTAACTTGGAATGATACGTCGTTGGCCGCTGGTGGAGAGCGCTACTACTCTGCTGTGGTGAAGTTTGAATCGCCGACTTTTTCGGTAGGACAGTGGGTGACGAATGCATCCACGGCAACTGGCACAGACTCACTGTCGGCTCCTGTCAATCTTTCGACCAATGCGTCGATTCAGATCGTCGCGCCAAATCCATCGGGTTCCGTCGATAAGTGGGATAGTGCGGACCCAATGAGTCTTCGCGGCCCCTTTGTCTATTATTTTTGGATTGCGAATCAGGGAAACGTGCCCTTAACCGACTACACGTGTACGGATGACTTCCCGAAGGAGTTTATCCCAGAATACATCTACCCGGGCGGTGACAATTCTGGCGGTTACTCCTCCACGATCAACGTCTGGTACAAGACAACGCTGAATGCGACTTGGCAGTTGTTGCCCGGGTCGCCATTTGTCACCTCGGCACCGGCTGACCCGTATGTGGCCGTGAGTTCTCTTGGCTTGGCTCCGGGTGAAGTGGTCAGTTCGGTGAAGTACCAATACGCGTCTGTGCCAGTGGGTTTCAATTCCAGTTGGAGGCCTCGAGTTTCCGGCCATCTGGGAGACCCGGCCACGGGGCAGGATCGAACTGGGGTGGCTATCACGGGCTTGCCCAAGACGATCAGCAATACCTTGGACGTTGCCTATGCCTATGGTACCACGACGTACACAGGGTCAGATATTGAGACCACGGACATCATTGGCGAGTCGCCTGCGCCAGTGTTGAGCATCAGTAGTCCTTCTCCGAATGCCTACATTCCGCTACAGGAAATTACTTGGACCGCGCGGATGGAAAACGACTGGAGTGGATCGACAGTATTCATTGATCCCGTCTATGCAACTTTACTGCCAGCCACCTTAGAATACGTCCCGGGCTCTGTTACGATGACAGGAGATGCTCTGGGAACGCCGGCGGTGACGGTGACCAACAACTACAATGGAACAGGTCGCCAGTTGGTGAAGTTTTCGTTCACCGGAGAGCAACCGCCCACATGGTCGGATTACAATGGCCAAAGCCTGGATTGGGTTGCTTTTATGACGTTCAAAACACGGGTGAAGGCGGGTGCTGCGGTGGGGGCCTATAGTGTTCAGTATGCCCTGATCGATCACGGCAATTCGATCGTGAACGAGGGACGTAACGGGAAATTCATCACTGACACGAATGATCTCGATGGGGATAGCAACTTGGCGGAGCAGTTGATGTCATCCAATCCTGCTGGCTTCAGTATCAGCACCAGCACCGCTATTGACTCGGTGCTTTGGGTGAAGGGCGAGTTGGATGGTGGCTTCAACCGTTATCCTGACGCAGGTTTTTCCAGACCAGGTGGGTCAATGCAGTACAAGTTGATTGTTTCCAATCCAGGCAATGTCCCACTGACGGGGATTCGGGTGATGGACATTCTTCCTGCCGTAGGTGATGTCGGGGTCATCCTGCACTCTCAGGCGCGTGAATCCAACTTCGGTCTATCGCTGACGACCCCCGTCAGTGCACCCGTTGGAGTCACGGTAAAATATAGCACTTCGTCGAATCCCGTGCGTTCGGACTTAGACACGACGTTGTCGAGCCCATCAGGTGCACAGGCTGGGACGTTTTCGACCACTGCGCCAGTGCCGCTTTCAAATACGAAATCGTTGCTCTTTGACTTTGGTGCGACCGTTCTGAATCCCGGAGAATCCAAAGAAATCGTTTGGACGATGACAGTGCCGGCTGGCGCTGCTGCGGGTGAGGTGGCATGGAATTCGTTTGGTCATCGATCCGAAGTCGCATCCTCAGGCGTGGCTCTGCCGCCTTCCGAACCCGTTAAGGTGGGGATGGCAGTTCCCTTCACTGTGGGTTCTTTTGTCTGGAACGACCTCGACAACGACGGTGTGCAAGATCCCGGCGAGCCAGGGATCGAGGGTGCCACGCTACAGATCTTCAAGAGTGATGGCAGTCCTGCCTTGGACGTCCTTGGCGGGGCGGTGGCTCAAGTCACTTCAAACGCCAGTGGAATCTATGCATTCAGCGCCTTGGCGGATGGAGACTACTTCGTGCGAATTACCCCACCGGCGGGGTACGTCCCAACCAGCAATCAAGTGCCAGATCCGGATGATGATGTCGATACCGATAGCAACATCGATTTGTCACGCTCTCCACCAAGTGGTTCGTATGAGACCGGGATTTTCACCTTTGCGGGAAATACCGAACCAACCGGCGAATCCGGTATTGGCGGAACACAGGACGATGTGGATGACAACAACGGTAACATGACTGTGGACTTTGGGTTCTACATTGTGCCGGATGATTTTGGTGACTTCTCAGGCTTTGCAGACGCGAGTTCCACCGTCAGTTCTAGCGTGAAGTTGGGTGTCGCTGCGACGGATGCAGAGAGCGCACCCGTGAAGAATTCCAGTGCAACGGGTGATGACACGAATGGCACGGACGACGAAGACGGCGTTAGCTTTGGTGCATTGGTGCAGGGACAAACAGGAGCCGTGACGGTGACTCGCTCCAACTCGTCTGCCAGTGCCGTGTACCTGAGCGCATGGATTGACTTTAATAACAACGGCAGTCTCTCTGATAGCGGGGAGCAGATCATCTCCAACGTCAGTCTGTCACCGGGCACGTCTGGAACTGCAATCTATACATTTGCGGTGCCAACGAATGCCGTTGCTGGTGGTGTTGGCGCTCGGTTCCGCATTAGTTCGATATCAAATCCAGCACCAACAGGGGCTGCTGGGGTCGGTGAGGTCGAAGATCACATTGCGGCGATTGCGCCCTCACTTTCTATTGGGAATCTTGTGTGGAATGACGTCAATAACAATGGGGTCAAGGATGTGGGTGAAAGTGGTGCTGCGGGGGCGCAGGTGCAGTTGTTCAGCCCAGGAAGTGATAACGCAATCGGCGGCTCAGGGCCTTCGGGGGATACGCAGGTTGGCACTACGATTACCACTGACGGTACAGGGGCATACTCCTTTGCGACGCTACCGCCTGGAAAGTACTTCGTGAAGGTGACGCCACCAGCAGGTTATATCACATCGGGAACACCTGACACGGCTGATAATTCAGATGATAACGATAACAATGGTTCTCAGCCCGGTGGTTTAGGAAGCCCGATTTACAGTCCAATTATTGACCTTGCTTCCGGCGCGGAATCGATCACCGACGGCGATACAGACCCCAACACCAACTTCACGGTAGATTTCGGCTTATGGTCGGGTTTTCAAGTCGGCAATCTAGTCTGGCAGGATACGAACAACAACGGTATCAAAGACTCGGGTGAGGCTGGGATTGGTGGAGTGACAGTTAAGCTACTTGGCGCAACTGGCAACTCGGTGATCGCTACCACCACGACGAATGGCAGTGGTCTATACAGTTTTGCGGTTTACACCGCGGGCAGCTATCGGGTGCGGGTTACCCCTGACCCTACTTATTCTCTGTCCAGCACGATTCACTCCACCAGTGACGATGGGGTGGACAACAACAATGATGGTGACCAGCCTGGGAAAAACCAAACGGATGCCACCAGTCCAGTATTTACGTTGACCGCAGGTGGGGAACCTGGGTCTACGGGATCAACCAACCAGGAAGATACGATTGATTTCGGTTTTTGGGGGTGTCCGAACATTGCAGTAACACCAACGACGCTCACCACCGGAAATGTTGGCGCACCGTATTCAGCAACCATCTCCGCGTCAGGCGGCAGTGGGCCATATGTTTTTGCAATCACTTCTGGCTCCCTGCCGAGTGGCTTGGCGCTGAATAGTAATACCGGTCAGATTAGCGGGACGACGTCCACTAGCGGTTCGTTTGTCCTCACCGTCAGAGCTACGGATCAGCTCGGGTGTACTGGCAGTGCGTCAGTGACACTTCCGATAAGCAGCACGCCGACTTATGACTACGGTGACTACGCTCCATTTCCCACTGCGAGCAACTTTGCCAGCACAACGTTGAAAATGGGGGCGTTGGTGGATGCTGATGCAAGTTCCCCTGCCAACAGCGATGCCTCGGGCGATGATGTAACGAGCACTGATGACGAGGACGGCATTTTGAAAGCTGTGAACTTGGTGCCGGGTGTGCCCGCATCAACGGCTGTCTATGTGACAAACACCACCGGAGCCACTGCATACCTGAACGTGTGGGTTGACTTCAATCGTAATGGAGTCCCCGATGATGCGGGCGAGGCCGTGGTGGTCAATCGTCCGATCGCGACAGGTTTGACCTATTCGGCTCAGGCGATTTCGTTCACGACGCCGATTGGTGCATCGGTTGGATATTCCGCTATTCGGATGCGCCTGACTAGCGCAAGTTCTCCGACAGCTTCTGGTGCAGGCGGTATGGGGGAAGTGGAAGACTTTCTGGTGAACATCTGTCCGACACTGGGATTCGCCTATGGAACGCAGGCGGGGGATCTGTACCAAATTGATGTCACCACCGGTGTTGTAAGCCCTGCGACAGCCTTGCCATCAGGTTTTTCGCGATCAAACGGGGCTGCATTCGCCCAAAACTTGGGTAGTGACGGCGTTGTCATTTACACGACGGGCACTACGGATTTGCGTCTTGGCGTTTGGGATCGGACGACGGGTGTGAACAACGTCGCAGGAAACTTGGCATCATTTGGGGTGCCTGTAGGAAGTCTGATCTATTGCGGTGACTATTTCAATGGGCTCTACTATTTTGTGCTGAATGGAACTGACGACTTGTGGAAAGCCACGATCACAGGCACCTCAGGGAACTACACGTTACAATCCGCGTCAAAGGTCGCAGACATGTGGAACAACACTCGTGGACACGGCTACGGGGATATAGTCATCACGCCATCTGGAATCCTGTATGCCCACGCGAGTCGTGTGGGAACGTCGATCACGGACTTTTTCACGGCGGACCTAAATCAAGCCACCCCATCTGCTACGCAACTGGGAAATCCACCCTACATGCACAATGGTATCACCTTTGGTCTAGATGGGCGTCTGTATGGCGGGTTGGGTGTCAATTCAAACAACTCGGCCTGGTTTGAGGTGAGTCTAGTAAACGGAAGTTCGACATTCATAAGAAACAGCGAAGTGGCAGGAATGAGCGACATGACCATCGGTGCGTGTAATCCATCCAATTACCTCGTCGTCAATGATCCATTTGCGAACAAGGACTTTGGCGACTTTAGCTTTGTCTCCAGCGCAAGCAGCACTGTGACCACTTCATTGAGAATGGGTCAATTGGTCGATGTCGATGTGACGACGAGTTCGACTGTCGATGCGACCGGAGATGACCTTTCAAATACCGACGACGAGGACGGTGTAACCATGCCCGTTGGTATCACTCAAGGTGCGACCGTAACGATACCTGTCAGCGTTTTTAACTCTACCGGTGCTACCGGGTATTTGAACGCGTGGATCGATTTCAACAACGATGGCGATATCAATGATGCGTTGATCACCAATGGTGGAGAGCGATTGGAATCTCCCCGTGCAATTCCAAGTGGTGGCCAAACTACCCAAAACATTACGTTCACGGTGCCAATTAACATAAGTGTCAATCAGACAGTTGGGGTGCGCTTTCGCCTAACCAATCAAGCTGTAACGCCGCCGACCGGGTCTGTGGGAAGCGGTGAAGTTGAAGATTACGTCGTTATGCTCTATCCGGCATTGGGGATCGGCAATTTGGTGTTCTTTGATGCCAACGAGAATGGGGTCTACGATGCCGGCGAAGGTGTGCCCAACGTCGAGGTCGAGCTCTACACATCCGCACAGGTGCCAGAGTTGGATTTCCCAGAACAGTCCACCTTCACTGGATCTGATGGTACCTATTCGTTCGAAGGACTCGTAACAGGCTCCTACGTTGTGCACATACCCTCCTGGGAGTTCTGGTCGGGCCGTCCCCTGCACTCCAAGATCTCTATCGCTGATGGTCTGGCTGGGGATGATGATGTCGGCGAAAACGGGATTAACTCCGATAACCCTGAGTCGGAAGGGATCTCGTCGGCTGTGATTTCGGTGGCCCAGGGGATCGCACCCACCTCCGCTACCGGTGAAACGGGTTACGCGTCGGATTCTGATGACGATGTCGATGCGGCGACTGATTTGACAGTGGACTTCGGTTTTCAGAATCCCGTTAGCATTGGCAATTTGGTTTTCGTCGATCAAGACAACGATGGCGTGTTCGATGCGGGAGAAGGGATCTGGGGAGTCACGGTGGAACTATATCGGGCGGATCAATCACCTGGGGTCGATCTACCGATTCGGACAACATTTACGGACTGGGACGGCGTTTACTACTTCGATCATTTGACCTCGGGCAGCTATCAAGTGTTTGTGCCTGCGTTCGAGTTTGGCGTGGGAGGTCTTTTGGAGGGAATGCTATCGATTCCGGGATCGCAGGTCGCCGGTGATGATGATGTTGGTGAAAACGGAATTGACGTTTCGCTGCCCTCTGCAACGGGGGTGCGTTCCGCCATTGTTACTCTGGCTGGCGACCTAGCCCCGACCAATGGTGGGACTGAAACCGGTGGTTTTGCGGATATCGATGATGCCGACGACAATAACGGTGATTTGACGATCGATCTTGGCTTCCGCGCTCCCGATCCAAATGCAGTGGGGTTGGGTAACCTTGTCTTCGTTGACGCAGATGGAAACGGATTCTTCGACTTGGGGGAAGGTGTGGCCAATGTGACCATCCAACTCTTCCACGATGGCGACGATCCTGCGGTAGACACGGCGATCGCGGTCATGCAAACGACCCAAGATGGGTTCTACTACTTCGGTGGTTTGTCTGCCGGCAGCTACTTTGTGCACATTCCTGCATCCCAGTTCCAAGCGAATGCTCCGCTGCAAGGGATGGAATCGCTACCTGGTTCCGGTGGTGACTTTGGTCTCGATGATGGCTTTGACGAAAACGGCGTGGACGCTTTGAATCCTGCACTGACTGGCGTTTCTAGCGATGTCATTGGGCTGGCACCAGATTTGGAACCCATCGATGGGTTCAGTGAGTATGGAGTTGGTACGGAGATCGACTCTGCGGACGATAACAATTCAGACCTTACGGTGGACCTTGGCTTTTTTGCACCGCTGTCAGTTGGGAATTTGGTGTTCTATGATCAGAACGGCAATGGTGTGGCAGACCCTGGGGAAGGGGTCGAGGGGGTAACTGTGGAGATTTATCCATCTTGGGCGAGTCCGTTGTTTGATGACAATGTCGGGTCAGCCACGACCGATGCCAATGGCTACTACAGGATTACGGGGTTGGCTCCGGGGGAGTACTTCCTGCACGTTTCTGATCTGGCGTTCGTCGGTGTCGGCCCACTTGTTGGGGCATACAGTCTTGTGGGCGTGGCTGTAGGAGATGACGATGCGGGGGAAGATGGTATCGATGAACCCAACCCAAACTATTTTGGCGTCAGCACGAGCATATTTACGTTGGCGGTAGGGGCTGCCCCCACTGGCAGTGAGGAGAGCGGTCTGGGGGGAACATCCGATGATGCCAATGATTCCAACGTGGATCTGACAAAGGACCTGGGCTTCACCGGCGTGGTAAGTATTGGGAACCGTTTGTTTGTGGATACAAACCGCAATGGATTGGATGATGATAGCGAGACTCTAAGTGGCGCATTGGTTGAACTCTTTGCTGCGGACGGCCAGACCCCCGTGAATGATGCGGTGGGTGAGGCGGTGGGCTCGCAGTTGACTGACAGCAGCGGGTTGTATGGCTTCAGTAACTTGCTGGCTGGAACATATGTGGTGCGCGTGACACCTCCGATCGACTATCTGGCGACGAGTTATGGTGGCGATCCAGACAATGATATAGACCAGGATTCCAATGGACAATCGGTGGCAGGGCAAGTTTACGTGCAGTCAGAACCCGTCACCTTGACCGCTGGAGATGAACCGGTCGGCGATGAGGATAGCGATCCAAGCAGTAACAACACCGTGGATTTCGGTTTTGTCTATGCATCAGTCTCCTTTGCCAATTGGCAGTTGCAGAATTCACTCGGAGGCAGCAATGGCCCAGGCGGTAACCCCGATGGAGATCGTTATAGCAATCTGCAAGAGTTTGTCTTTCATCAAGCCGCAAACAGCGGGATTCGAGAAAACGAAGGGTTTAGTGCAGTCAAGAATCCGATCACCGGGAAGATTGACGTGCATATCACTCACCCGGTCGCCATGAGTGGTGTGACCCTGACCTTGCAGGGGCTTGCGGATCTTTCTGCTTCACCCGGCGGATGGGCTGCGCTGACAGGGTTGGCAACGTCATCGACTGTGAACGGTGATGGAACTGAGACGGAGGTTTATTACGCGGTCAGCGATGCGCCTCTGTTTGCCTCCTCCTCTGGCGGCAATGTGCGCCTGAAAATTGAAGCGGATACCGATGGCAACTCAAGTCTGGACACGACTGAGTACAGTGAAGTTTATGGTTGGCGCGGTGTCTTGTTCCAGGTGCAGGTGAATTCGTTTTCAATGCCTTACACAAAGAACGAAGTATTCGGCGGTGCAATCGGTGTCGTTGCTGGCAACACCTTGGACATGAGTGCGGCCGTTGGGACTGGTAGCCTGACCTCGGTGATTGTGCCGGGCACCGAATACTACGCAGAGGTGGTGTCTGGCGATACGGCGGGGCATCGATTTGAGGTGGATGAGGCGGCGACCACGGCGACGGTTTTGGCCTTGGTGGGTGGTCACGCGCGGAATACGATGTCCACGGTGCCGGCCGCATTGACGGGGGATCAAATTGTGGTGAGGCCGCACCAGATGCTGGGGGATCTATTCCCTGTGGATCTGTTTGCGAATACGAATAATCCGGCGACGGCAGATCGATTGTTGACGCACAATGGGACGACGTTTGAGTCGAGGTGGCTGTATCGCAACGGCACGAGTCCGAAGTGGGTGGGGCCGGTGGGACTGACGAATCAGGGGACGAGGGTGGTTGATCCCGGCGAAGGAGTTTTTGTGCAGCCGAAGTTGGGGAATGTGACGGTGTGGTATGTCGGGCAGGTGCGCTCTACGCCGTTCGCGTGCCGATTGAGGCAGGGGTTAACGCTGATTGGGAGCGGTTGGCCCGTGGCGGAAACACCAGCAGGGCGATTGATGACGGTGGCGAATGGATTCACGGGTGGAAGCACCTCGCCGGTGGCGGATCGATTCTCGATCTGGCTGGGAGATTCGACGTATGGGGCGCAGGGCTACCAGACATACTACAAGCTGAACGTATCGAGCATCAACCGGTGGGTTACGACAACAGGTTCGATTACGGATCGCAGCACGACAACACTCTTCCAGCCTTTCCGGGCGGCATTTATGAATTCGATTCAGGGCCACACCTCCTGGGTTATGCCGATACCATGGACGCCTTGAGGCGTATAGGCTCCTTTTGAACGGCCATTGGCCTAATAGTTGGCAGATGTAAACAAATTGAATTTCCACAATTGCCATAATGAACAAAATGATTATACTGTGGATCAGAGATCAGTGATGCAGCCTTTTCGAAGGCTCGTGACTGATTTTCTAGCTCAATCTGCATTTGGTAATGACTCTCATACCTCGACTCGAAATCCCCAAACAATTCCTGCTCCTATTGCTGATAGCGGCAGGGGGGGCTGGTGCGGCGGATTTTGGGGATTGGAATGGCAGCGGGGCTTCGACAACGACTGCAAGTAGCACTGTCGTTAGCGGGCTAAAGCTAGGAGCGTTGGTTGATTCAGAAGCGAGCGTAACGCCAAATGCAGGTGCGACTGCTGACGATACGACGGGCAGTGACGATGAAGACGGAGTCACCTTGCCGACATCTTGGTCCGTGGGACAGGCGTCGAACTTTGTTTTTAATGTCACGAACACCACGGGCAGCGAAGCCTATTTGAGGGCATGGATCGACTACAACGGTGATGGCGATTTCGCGGACTCGGGTGAATTGGTGGTGGTAAGTAACGTCGCGACTGGCACAACCAACGGAACGATTTACTATGCTGTCACCCCCCTTCAGCCAGGCACCAACCTGGGAGTTCGGGTCAGACTTTCGAGCGACCCTAACGTGACCGCGACCAGTTCGGCCGGCAGTGGCGAGATCGAAGACTACATAACCACGATATCAGCCATTCCTTCAAACGTTTCGTACCAGTGGACGATGGACAATGCGAACGAAGATTGGACCATCAATCGTACCACAGAGATGGATCCCGACGTCACAGATTGGGACCCCGTCGTCAATGGGGAGTCATTTGGCACAGTACGTTACGCGACGATGGGTTACAACCCGGCGACGCATGTGTTGACGGGCCAAGTAAGAATCAAATGTTACAATACTTCGAACCCACTCGAGGGTTTCTGGTTAACGCTGAGCGATGGGCCCATACCTCGTGGAACCAATCGCGCCGTGATCTATTATGATGGCTACGTTGCGAATCAGCCAAAGTTGACAGTGTACGCCTACGACGTGGCGAGCAGTCAACTGAGTTGGTCTTCACCGGGAAAACTTTTGGCGTCTAGTTTGAATGATACCAGGCTTCAGCCCGAGTCGATTGTCAATGAAGGCGGGGGATACTACAGCGTTCGGTTCACGATCGATTGTTCTGCGATTAACGTCCGGGACAACTTTCCTGCTTACGGCTTACCGCAGGACTGGAACGGAATTCGGTTTGGGAGCGAGGTGGGTGTTTGGCTGCATTATTTCAGGTTTGAGTCTGCCCCGACCTATGATGTGAACGGCGGCCTAACTGCTTACTCGGTCAATGAGACCGCAACGAGCCAGAGCGGATACAAACAGAATATTGGCTGGTTTGATACGGGTAACTGGCCAGCGCTTTTGCGGGCTGCCCAGGTCAGCAAAACGATGGACTATGGTGACTATGCGGGATTTGGCAGCGCAAGCAGTGCTGTGGCGTCGGGGTTGAGGATCGGGGCAACGACGGATGCAGACGGGGCAGCTTCGTTGAACGCGCTGGCGTCAGCAGATGACAGCATCGGGGTGGATGATGAGGACGGCGTCACGGTCCCGGTGTCTGTGGGTCTGGGAGATTCAAGCTTTTTGAGCGTGAACGTCACCAATACATCTGGTGCTCCAGCATACCTCAATGTGTGGATCGATTACAACGGCAATGGTTCGCTTTTAGATGCAGGGGAGAAGGTCTTAGCCAATGCGACCGTGAGCACAGGTGCCTCAAATTCGACCGTCAACGTTCCATTTACGGTGCCTGCCACCGCTGCGCTCGGGACAGTAGGAATTCGCGTGCGCCTGACCTCGCTGTCAAATCCTGGGCCAACGGGCTCCGTCGGTTCGGGTGAGGTGGAGGACTATGTAATGGCCATCAACAGTGTCTGTTCTGGGAATGGGATCTTGTGGGCTGTTGATGCGGACGCAAATGCTCCTGGCCACTTGAGGTTGTGGAGCTTCGGCGACTACGATCAGCCAACGTCGTCCGCTACCGACTATGGTCGGCTGAGCTATCGCAGGCCGTCTGACAACGCCGTGTTGGACCTTGGCGAGAGTGGATACGACATGGAGGCGATGGCGGTAAATGCTTACACTGGCGAGGCGTATTTCTTGTTGTCAGGAAACATCACGGGTGCTCCTAGCGGCACTCAAACCTTGTTCAAATACAATTTGAACGATGCAGCGTTGAATGTGGGGGCAATCGTGCTGACCGTTGTGGGGCAACTCACGCAGCCGACCGTTGGTATTCCAATCAAATCGCTGGCCTACAGTCCTGGCACTGGAATGATCTACGGAGGCGATCCAAGAGACATCAATGCGAACCTGAGCACGACCACTGATGATTTATACCGGCTGGATCTGCGCAGCTTGAGCCCAAATCCGATGACGGCGTCTTCTTGGTCGCTGGTGGGGCCAATGATCGGGTTGGGCAATTCCGTCTTGGATACGAACGGAATGGCGTTTGGCCCCTCTGATCAATTGTTCGTCGCCGACGGCGCGTATCAGAGGTTGTACGTGATCAACGTCCAAACAGCAGCGATTTCAGCGGTATCGGATTCAAGTCTGACCGGTGGGATTTCATTAGCCCCGGACATCGCGACGATTGCTTGGGACGCAGGGATGGCGCGAATGATCGGGATCGATAACAGTTCAAGCCATCGCTTGGTGCAAATTACGCTTGGCACCGATGGTGCCAATACGGTGCGTAGCACGTTCCTGCCGGGCACCCCAGGGTTGCCCACGGATGCCTACTTCAGAGCCGCCACGATCTGGAATTCATGCCCGAATGTGCCTCGGGTGGGCGTGGGCAATTTGGTGTTCAAAGACTTAAATCTAAACGGGCACTTCGATACCGGGGAAGGTGTTAGTGGTGTAACGGTTGAGCTTTATACTTCAGGTGCCGTCATCGGCACGACGGCACCAATCGCGACTACGTTTACGAGTTCGTCTGGCAAGTACTTGTTCTCTCGCCTTGCGCCAGGAAGCTATTTTGTTCATCTGCCAGCAGTGAATTTCCAAACGGGTCACATCCTTGCGAACTATGTTTGCATGCCGACCAATTCTTCGGGTGATGATGATGTGGGGTCGAACGGGCAGTTTGCTTTGCTCACCTCTGCGACTGGGGTGCGAAGTGCGGCATTCGATCTAGCTGTTGATGCTGAACCCACCAATGCCACTGGTGAATCTGGCTATGCTAAAACGGACGACGATGCTGATGACAACAACACGGATCTGACCATTGATTTTGCCTTGATAGGGCTCTCCAATTCTGACTTTGGAGACTTCAGCGGCCTTCCTGTTGCCAGCGTTAGTCAAGTGGCGCAGTTGCACTTGGGAGCGACTGTTGATACGGAGCCGACAGTGAGTGCGAATGCTTCGGCAACAGGGGATGATTCGTCGGGTGTTGATGATGAGGACGGAGTTGGCATGCCCGTTGCGATTGCTCAAGGTACGAATGTCAATCTGCCCATTAGCGTCGTGAACAACACTGGGTCTGTGGCATACCTCAATGCATGGATTGATTTCGATGGGAGCGGAAGCTTCAACAATTCATTGAGTTCTGGCAATGGCAATGGCGAAAGATTAGTCAACCAGATTGCCATTCCCAGCAATACGGCCCCGATCGCACTCAATCTCGCCTTTACTGTGCCCTATGGGGCTACTGTTGGCCCTGGGCATGGGGTCAGATTCGTGCTCACAACATCAAGTCTCTCCGGGTTGCCTAGTGGGGCGCTAGGTTCAGGGGAGGTGGAAGACTATGTGGTTGAAATCCTACCGGCCTGTGTCGTGACAGCGACTACACCGACGATCGAATTTGCGGATGGCGCTGGAAATCCGACTGGGGATGGACCGACGGTGTCTGCCCAGACCATTACGTTTCAATCAAACGCAGACAACCCTTCCGGGAATAGCTTCACTCCACTTGCTCCTCCTGTGAGGGCTACATTTGCGCTTAGCAATCAGCAATACACACTCCCTGTCGGAGAAGCGTCCACGGGAACCGCGCTGTCTTTTGGTGGTCAGTTGGGGACGACAACAATCGCAATGACAGCGGCACCTGTGTTTCCATCAATGAACGGAATTTCGTCTCCGGCCAACAGTGGCTTCACCTCCACAGCATTTGGTCTCCCCGGCACCGGCATGGACATGAGTGCCAACCGTGCCGTGAGCTTATTTACTTCCGCTCGGCCACTTTACTATACGGGAAGCCCAACAGATGGGCGGTACTATTTTGGCGATCTAACTATCAGTTTCAATGTCCCAGTGACCAACCCGGTACTTCAAGTGGTCGGGTTGGGCGGATTCATTGGTTCGGGTGGGTCACTTGGCATTTCTTCAGAATTGGAATTGAATGGCAGCGGGGTGACTTTGCGGCGGTTGTCTGGAAGCTCAGAACTGGTCGTTGCGAACGGTAATCAGATTCTGAATGGAGCAGCAAATCCAAATTCGACCACTGGTGCAGGGGCCGCATCGGGTTCGGTATTGGCTGAAGGGGTTGGCATCACTTCATTGGTGTTCAAAGTGTATCTGAGAGGCAATGGTGGTGGACCTGTGTGGGCGGATTCTTCCAGCCATCCTGGTGATCGGTGGTTGATTGGGGTTTCAGGCCTGGCTCCCACTCAGGATTTCGGCGACTTTTCTGGATTTGCCTCGGCATCTGCTGGCGTTTCCCCGTTGCTCAGACTCGGTGCTTCGGTAGATGCTGAGTCCACTGCCCCGACAAATAGCTCTGCCAATGGAGATGATGGATTGGGTGGCAATGATGAAGATGGTGTATTGATGCCGACATCGCTTACGCCGGGCTCGGTTGTGGTGATCCCTGTGTCTGTATACAACAATACCGGATCCAATGCGTATCTCACCGCCTGGATTGACTTCAACAATGACGGTATTTTGTCCGATGCTCTAGTCTCTGCTGGCGGCGAACGGTTGGCGCTGGAACTGACGACTCCAAGCAATGGGTCACAAACCAACTACGATATCTCGTTCACTGTGCCGTATGGTTTGACAGCTGGCACTGCGAGGGGAGCACGGTTCCGATTGAGCAATGCGCCAAATCAAGCGTCGATCGGCGCGGGTTGCTTGGGTGAGGTAGAGGACTATGTGGTGTCAATCAATGCACCTGCCTCGGATATGGGGGATTTTTCAGGATTCCCTGATGCTGCGAGTGCAATGGTGACGACTTTGCGTCTGGGAGACTTGATAGATGTCGAATCAGTCTCAACTCGAAACTCTACTGCGACTGGAGATGACCAATCAAATCTGGATGACGAAGACGGCGTGTCAGTGCCGACGACGATGGAAATCGCTGGTAACTCCGAGATTATCGTTACCACGACCAACATGACTGGCGCTATGGCCTACCTGAATGTGTGGATCGACTTCAACGGCGACGGTGTGTTGGTGGCCGGTGAACGTGTCGCTGCGGACACGTTGATCACTTCGGGGGGGGCATCGGTGGTGAAGACGATCCCGGTGACGGTGCCTTCAAATGTTTTGCCTGGCACCGTCGGGGTGCGTGCCCGTCTCACTAGCGTCGCAAACCCTGGTCCAGATGGCATGGATGGGAACGGGGAGGTGGAAGACTATGTCACGACTCTGGTCTGCGGAACGATGTTTGTGGTGCCTGCCTCTCTGCCAGACGGTCGGCAAGGGACGCCCTATTCAGAAACGCTTTCGGTGTGGGGCGGTGTGGCTCCTTACACCTACCAGCTAACTTCAGGTGCTCTGCCTGCGGGTTTGACCCTCTCCACCGGTGGTGTGGTGAGTGGCACGCCTTCGAATCCGAGCACGACGGTTTATGAGATCACTGCGACTGATGTAAATGGTTGCTCCACGTTGATGAGTGGCAGCATCACGGTTCACTTGCTCTCGCCGATTGGCATTGGCAACCAGGTCTTTATCGATTCAAACGAAAATGGCATAGATGATGTAGGCGAAGGGGTAGCAGGTGTCACGGTCGAGCTGTATGGGTACAACCAAACGCCAGGAGTGAGTGCCCCGCTTCGAGTTGTGACGACCGGATCAGATGGTGGTTACTTTTTTGAAGCGCTGGATGCAGGCACCTACATCGTGCACATTCCTGCCACTGAGTTCGGCGTTGGGCATCCCCTCTATTCACTGGTGTCGATTCAAGAAGGCTTGGCAGGAGATGATGATGTGGGCGAGGATGGGATCAATGTTGAAGACGCATCTCTCAGCGGGATTTCTTCAGGGTTTGTCTCGGTGGGATTGGGGTATGCGCCGACTGAATTGACCGGGGAAACAGGCATTGGATCCGACGGTGACGACGATGTTGATGCAGCAGTTGATTTGACGGTGGATTTTGGATTTCAGAGTCCAGTCGGCATTGGGAACTTGGTGTTCGTTGATCAAGACAATAATGGAGTCTTTGATATGGGCGAGGGGGTTGAAGGCGTGACGGTTGAACTTTATCAGTCGGACCAAATACCGGGTGTCGATCAAGCCATTCGCGTAACGCAGACGGATATTGACGGGAAGTACTACTTTGGCTACCTGCCATCAGGCAGTTATCAGGTGTTTATCCCTGCCTCAGAGTTTGGTATCGGCGGACTCTTGGAGGGGATGTTCTCGCTGCCGGGTGCTACGGCAAACGGCGATGATGATGTAGGAGAAAATGGCATCGATGAAGCGGTGCCTTCGATCACGGGGATTCGGTCGGCGGCGGTGACGTTAGCGGGCGATCAAGCGCCAGTGAACGGGTCTGGCGAGACTGGTGGATTTGCTACCATGGATGACAGCGATGACAACAATGGAGACCTCACGATCGACTTTGGCTTCCGTGTGTCAGATCCGAATGCGGTGGGGATTGGCAACTTGGTCTTCGTTGATTATGATGGAAGCGGCACATTCGAACCTGGAGAAGGGGTCGGATATGTCACCGTGAAGCTCTTCCGTAGCGGTGACGATCCGTTGGTAGACCAGGCCGTCGCAGTGATGCAGACGACGGATGAAGGATACTACTATTTTGGCGGTCTGACTGCGGGCAGCTACTTTGTTTACATCCCCGCATCGGAATTCCAATTGGATGGGCCATTGCAAGGCATGGAATCTCTACCGGGTTCGGGTGGTGACTTCGGCCTCGACGATGACTTTGATGAAAATGGGGTGGACGCTGTGAACCCCGCGCTTACTGGCGTATTCAGCGATGTCATCGCACTTGCGCCAGACGCAGAGCCAATAGATGTGTTTGGTGAGCAAGGACAGGGGACAGAGCAGGACATCGCTGACGACAATAACTCGGACTTGACCGTGGACCTTGGTTTCTATGCCCCGGTAGCGGTCGGGAATCTGGTGTTCTACGACCAAAATGGCAACGGTGTGGGGGATGTCGGGGAGGGGGTGGAGGGTGTAACTGTGGAGATCTTTCCATCTGGGGCAAATCCGCATTTTGATGAGAATTCCGGCGCAGCAACGACGGATGCCAACGGTTTCTACAGGATCACTGGGCTGGCTCCGGGTGACTACTTTTTGCATGTGTCCGATTTGGAATTCGTCGGCGGTGGGGCGCTACAGGGAGCCTTTAGTGTGCCGGGCGTTTCTTCTGGTGATGACGACCTTGGCGAAGATGGGATTGATGAACCAAATCCGACCTTTTTTGGGGTGAGCACTGGCGTGTTTTCTCTGGCTCCGGGGACTGCTGCGACAGGGATCGCTGAGAGCGGGTTGGCGGGCTCAAGCGACGACGACAACGATTCGAGTGTCGATCTGACCTTTGATCTTGGGTTTACGGGCGTCGTAAGTGTGGGAAACCGTTTGTTCGTGGACACCAATCGCAACGGTTTGGACGATGATAACGCGCAACTTAGTGGCGCTTTGGTGGAACTCTTCGCAGCAGATGGAGAGACTCCGGTTGCTGATGCTACGGGCAGTCCGGTGGCCTCCCAACTCACCGACGGTAGTGGGTTCTACTCGTTTGCCAATTTGCTGGCGGGCACCTACGTGGTGCGAGTCACGCCTCCGACCGATTATCTACCCACTACCTACGGCGGGGATCCTGACAACGATGTGGACCACGATTCCAATGCCCAAATGGTGCCAGGCAATGTCTATGTGCAATCCGAGCCGTTGACCTTGACTCCGGGTGATGAACCTCTCGGCGATGGTGATAGTGATCCAAACAGCAACAACACGCTGGACTTTGGTTTTGTGTACGCACCTTCTTCGTTCGCTACTTGGCAACTACAGCATCCTCTTGGAGGCAGCAATGGTCCAGGTGATAATCCGGATGGGGATCGGTTTAGCAACTTGCAGGAGTTTGTCTTCCATCAATCGCCAGATAGCGGGGTCAGGGAGAGCGCTGGATTTGTCGTGGTGAAGAATGAGCAGACGGGCAAGTTTGACGTGCATATCACTCACCCGGTCGCCATGAGTGGTGTGACCCTGACCTTGCAGGGGCTCGCGGATCTTTCTGCCTCACCCGGCGGATGGGCTACGCTGACAGGGTTGGCAACGTCATCGACCGTGAACGGTGATGGAACTGAGACGGAGGTTTATTACGCGGTCAGCGATGCGCCTCTGTTTGCCTCCTCCTCTGGCGGCAATGTGCGCCTGAAAATTGAAGCGGATACCGATGGCAACTCAAGTCTGGACACGACTGAGTATAGTGAAGTTTATGGTTGGCGCGGTGTCTTGTTCCAGGTGCAGGTGAATTCGTTTTCAATGCCTTACACAAAGAACGAAGTATTCGGCGGTGCAATCGGTGTCGTTGCTGGCAACACCTTGGACATGAGTGCGGCCGTTGGGACTGGTAGCCTGACCTCAGTGATTGTGCCGGGCACCGAATACTACGCAGAGGTGGTGTCTGGCGATACGGTGGGGCATCGATTTGAGGTGGATGAGGCGGCGACCACGGCGACGGTTTTGGCCTTGGTGGGTGGTCACGCGCGGAATACGATGTCCACGGTGCCGGCCGCATTGACGGGGGATCAAATTGTGGTGAGGCCGCACCAGATGCTGGGGGATCTATTCCCTGTGGATCTGTTTGCGAATACGAATAACCCGGCGACGGCAGATCGATTGTTGACGCACAATGGGACGACGTTTGAGTCGAGGTGGCTGTATCGCAACGGCACGAGTCCGAAGTGGGTGGGGCCGGTGGGACTGACGAATCAGGGGACGAGGGTGGTTGATCCCGGCGAAGGAGTTTTTGTGCAGCCGAAGTTGGGGAATGTGACGGTGTGGTATGTCGGGCAGGTGCGCTCTACGCCGTTCGCGTGCCGATTGAGGCAGGGATTAACGCTGATTGGGAGCGGTTGGCCCGTGGCGGAAACACCAGCAGGGCGATTGATGACGGTGGCGAATGGATTCACGGGTGGAAGCACCTCGCCGGTGGCGGATCGATTCTCGATCTGGCTGGGAGATTCGACGTATGGGGCGCAGGGCTACCAGACATACTACAAGCTGAACGTATCGAGCATTGACCGCTGGGCGACGACGACAGGTTCGATTACGGATCGCAGCACGACGACACTCTTCCAGCCTTTCCGGGCGGCATTTATGAATTCGATTCAGGGGCACGAGGCGTGGGTGATGCCTGCCCCCTGGACACCGTAATTTTATTGGGAAGCCGCTTTGCGCTTGTTGCGATTGACGACCGTTTCCAGCCCGAATCGCATCACGATGGGACGGTGGTCGCTGGCTTTATCGAAGTCCTTGCTGCTGTAGACGAAGCTGCGTTTGAAATCGACATAAGGGCGCAAGCTGCGGGACATGAAAAAGTAGTCGAACCGTGAGTACGCATCTGCGCTGTCCCAGAAGTGGGTCCAAACCTCGCCATTAATGTCTTTGATCAACAGATCCTCCATGTAATTGGGGCTGTTGCGAGAACCCATTACCTCTGAAATCGGTGCTCCATTGCGATCTTCATTGAAGTCACCGTAGGCAACGATCTTGGCATTCGCATCCGTGGCAAGAATGCCGTCAATGTGTGCGCGCAGAAGTCGTGCTTCATTGCGGCGCATCACTTCTTGATCCGCCTCGGGAATATCGCGTTTGGATTTGAGGTGTACCCCAAGGCAGTGAAGGTTAAAATCTTCGGCAACACGCACCGTTACGTCCAGGATACCGCGCTGGAAGGGGAACTCGACACCTCCGATCTGATACTTCAGGCCCTTTTGCGAGTTTCGTGCCTGAATGGGGAGGTGGGTTAGGAGGGCAAGGCTGCGGTGCTCGTCACCACCGTGGCTGAATTCGATGTTGGGCAGATCGAGCCCCGCCGCTTTCAATCGAGCCTGGAGGTCACGCAGATCATCTTCGGTTCCGATCTCGCAGATTCCCAAGATGTCCGGATGAATGGCGGCGATGATTGAGACGACCTTTTGTTTTTCAGCCTCCGGTTTCGGCGCGGAAAGGACGGTCTTTTCTCCGTCAAACCGGTCCATGACCAGCCAGTTTTTCAAATTGTAGCTGCACAGCACGATCTCTGCCGCGCTTGCTTTGCGTTCAGCCGCAGTGGTTGACCACACAGCTGGGATTAAGCACAGAACAAGGACCAATCCCAGGAGGAAAAGGGGCCGCATTTGATCTTCCTCGCTGGAATTAGCAATGAACTCTGTTGATGCCGAGAGCGATTAGACGTCGCTCTTCTGCTCGACCGGTTGGCGCTTTTCCTGAGGCGCCTGGATGGTTGGGCGCTCTGCGTCTTCTTGCGCACGGTGCAGTTCGTCTTCGAACTCCTTGCGTGCCTTGGAGAATTCGCCCATGCTCTTGCCGAGGCTGCGAGCGAAGGTTGGCAGTTTCTTGGCACCGAAAAGGATCAAAACCAAGACGGCGATAATGATAAGTTCTGGGGTTCCTAGCGGGCCAAAGCCTGCGATGATTGGGGTGTTCATGATTGGAGTCATAGTTCTCTAAACGACTGCGTGCAATCGGGACTTTCAGCGACTGCGGGCAGAATTGTATGGAATGATTGGCTAGGCGGAGGCGAGATCGAGAATGATTTTGCCGCTGCGGGAGTCTTTGGAAGCGAGTTCGATGGCTCGTTGGAAGTCTGAAAGAGGCACGATTTCCTGCACTTGGATGAGCAATTCTTTCTCGTTCATCATTTCTGCGAGAGGTTGCAATAGCTCGGCCATGCCAGAGTGGCCGGCTTTCTCGAACCATTTGGTGACCCAGAGTCCCTGGAGACTCAGATTCTTGAAGATCAGGAATTTGTTTGGTACTTTGAGGCTGCGGCGGCTCATGGCACCATAGGTGACCATCGTGCCGCCAGTCGCTAGCAGGTCCATGAGGCGGATGGCGCTTTCTGCGCCGACGGCGTTCGCCGCAAGGCGGCACGGTGTATCTCCGAGAAGTGCTCGCGCTTTCTCGTGCCCTTCATCATCGTCGGTGAAGACGGCGGTGGCACCGAGGGCGATGAGTTCGTCGCCGAGTTCTGCTCGGCGCACGAAGTTCAGGGTCTTGATACCGCGTTTGGCTGCGATCTGGATAAGGGCGCGGCCAACACCGGAATTGGCTGCGTTTTGCATGATCCAATCTCCTTCTTCGAGCGATTCGTATTCCGAAAGAAGGAGTGAGGCCGTCGGCGGGTTGATCCGCAGCATCGAGGCCTGAACAGGATCGATGTGGGTGGGTAGGCGGGCAAAGAACTGCTCTGCGGCAGTCATTTCTTGGGTCCAGCAGCCCGCTCCGAGCATTGGGATGACGAGGTCGCCGACGGAAAGCGACTCCACTGCGCTACCGATAGCGCTGACCTCTCCGGCACCTTCGTGGCCGGGAATGCAGGGCGGGTGAGGAATGCGCCCGTAGTGCCCCTCGATGAAGTTGAGGTCGGCGGGATTGATCGGCGCATACCTCATCGTGACTCTGACATCGTGCGGGCCAAGTTTTGGCTGGGGATGCTGGGCAAGGTGAAGGACTCGTGCGGGTGGACCGACTTCATCAAACTGGAGGCAGAGAGAACTCATGGTGTAACTATGAACGTAGAAAAACGCAGGCTTGTCGCTGAAAAGCGGTGCGGGGCATGGTGCGCCAAAAAAACACCCCGCTCCAGACGCGCTGGAGGCGGGGTGAAAATGGGATTTAGCAAGAAACTATTCGAGCACCTTGGCGCTCTTGATCACGACTGGCTCAGCTGGCACGTTCTGGTGGCCGCCTTTGCTGGTGGTTTCGACTGCTTTGATGGCTTCAACGACGTCGAGGCCTTTGCTGACCTTACCAAAAACAGCGTAACCGAAGCCGTCGAAGCTGGGGTAGTCTAGATTGGCGTTGTCCTGCACGTTGATGAAGAACTGGCTGGTAGCGCTGTTTGGGGCGCTGGTGCGGGCCATGGCGATACTCCCTTTGACGTTTTTGAGCCCGTTCTTGGATTCGTTTTGAATCGGGGCATCGGTGGCTTTTTGCGTCATGTCAGAGTTAAAACCGCCGCCTTGGATCATGAAGTTCGGAATGACGCGATGGAAGATGGTGCCGTCGTAGTGGCCCTTTTTCACATAGTTCACGAAGTTGGCGGTGGAGAGGGGGGCTTTTTCGGCGTCGAGTTCCAGTTCGATGGTGCCTTTTGAGGTTTCGAGAGCGACTTTCACGACTTTAGATGAAGGGGCGGGGGTTGGTTCAGCGGGTTTAGGGGCATCTTGAGCACCGGTGATGTTTGCGAGAGCAAAGACCGATGCGGTGGATGCGAGGAGGGTGAGGAAGCGGCGTTTCATGGGGGTGTCAAGTTTGAAGTCTGTTGGAATTTGCTGCCGGGCAGCGCGTGCAAACGTAGCCATCAGAACGAAGTGACAACTTGAATCTTTAATTCCCGCACCCATTGTGACCTTGAAAGATCATGGCCAGCAAAATCGACCCATCACTGCATCGCGATAAAAAACCGGATTGGATTCGCGTCACACTGCCGCGAGATCCAGTGTTCTGGAGCACGAAGGCGCTGGTCTCTGACCTAAAGCTGCACACCGTTTGTGAGGAAGCCCAGTGCCCGAACCGCTGGGAGTGCTGGAGCCAGGGGACGGCGACGTTCATGATTGCCGGAGATCGCTGCACCAGGGCCTGTGGCTTTTGTGCTGTGAAGACAGCCAAGCCCTTCGCCCTTGAGGCGACGGAGCCCCAACGTGTTGCGGAGGCAACGAAACGTCTGCGGCTCAAGCATGTGGTGATCACCGCAGTGGCCAGGGACGATCTCGCAGATGGTGGCGCGGAGCACTTTGCGCAAACGATCGAGGCCGTCAGGGCTGCTGTGCCGGACATCGTGATCGAGATTTTGGTACCGGACTTCAACGAGAAGGATGATGCCCTAGCCATGGTGATGCAGTCACGCCCGCACATTTTCAACCACAACCTTGAGACGGTGGAGCGTCTGACGCCACTAGTTCGGAGTCGGGCCAAGTATGCCCGGAGCCTGCATGTACTGCGCCGCGCGAAGGAGATGGCTGGGGAGATGGGTTACAAGACGGCGACGAAGAGCGGGCTGATGCTCGGACTGGGCGAGACAGAGACGGAACTCTTCCAGGCGCTAGATGACCTTTTGGACCATGGGGTGACGGTGTTGACCTTGGGGCAATATTTGCGGCCCTCGCCGCAGCACCTACCTGTGGTTGAGTATGTGCATCCGGATACCTTTGAGAATTATCGCCAAATCGCGCTGAAAAAGGGCTTCCGCCACGTGGCCAGTGCTCCGTTGGTGCGCAGTTCCTATCACGCGGCTGATTTCCGGCCAGAGTTGGATGTAATCTAATCCTCACTGTCCGTGCCTTTGATGCTGCCCATGACTCCATCACCGGTCAGCGTCCGGATTGTCATCTGCGGGTTGTTTGTCTGGGCTTGGGCATCTCTGGCTGCTCCTTTGCATGTGCCGACCCGCGCTCATCGGGTGCAGCGTATGACTCAAACGGTAAAGGGGGAATATCCGGACCTCGGATTGGTGGTGTTTTCGCTCCAGCAGAGTGATCGAAGGATTTTACTGCGAGTCGGTTACATGAACACAGGGCAGGGAAACTGGGATCGACCGGTTGATGCACCGCAGGGGGATGTGATCCTTCAGTCGTCGTTGCAGGGGAAGAAACTGAAGGCCTCTCACATTGATGCGCAATTGCGTCGGCCGACGTTTCCGGGTGGATTACGCCCACGTGAGGCGGTTGCGGGCACACTACAGTTTGAATTGGCAGATGGGGACGAAGGTGCCTGGCTGCGTGGTGCGGTCACACTAGTTTTCGAACCCTTTCTGCCACTATCCTTTCAAATTGACGACCAGGCAGCGGTGGAACCCCTGGAGATGGGGAGACTGACTCCAGAGTGGGACATGGCGGCGACGATGCGACCTGCGGTGGAGGCACTGGCGTTTTTTCCCATGCGGGTGGGGAAGACGGCTATCCTGGATGATCGAATTGTGATGGAGCTGGGCTTCCGCAATGCCTCACGCTATCCGCTGAAGTGGACTGGCACGCTGGGGGCCAGTCAGGCGCGACTGCTAACGGAGGAGGCTGAATTGCTGCGCCCGGTGAACGTCTCGGAATCCATTGTGGATCGAATCGCACCGAGTGGAAAAATCTGGAAGGCGCAACAGGAGAACAAAGGCACAGTGTCCTTTGCGCTGCCTCACCCGATGGCTGCCCAACGGCTGTCCTTGCTGATGCCGGGCTATGAGCCCCTGACCTTGGTGTTTGATCAAAAGACGACTCGATGGTCTGCTGCGCCACGTGCCCATGCCGCAGATGCGATGCCATCGCCGGTGGATTTGATCCAGATCGAGCAACAGGTCTTTGATGAAGTCGTCGATGTTTGGAAGGAGTTGACGCAAAAAATCGCGGCGCGCAGTTTCGACGGCTTTCTGCAGGCTTTCGCGCCTGGAAATGTGCGTGATGCCCAGAGGCAATTTGTCGAGGGTGCAAAGAAACTGCCGGTTACCCAAATCGAGTTTTCGGTGCCGCCCTATCAGAAGTTGCACAGATCCACGGATGGGATTCGTGATCTTTGGGTGGAGCTCAGATGGCTCGTCGCGGGGTTGCCCAGGGACAATGAATTCGTCACTCGCATGCAGTGTGATATGCGACGCGTGAAGGGCGGGGGCTGGGAGATCACCAAGGTGGTGCAGGCGGTGCGACCGGCGTTTTGGACCATCGGTTTTACCCAGATGCACTCCTCGGATCATTTTATCGTCTTTTCCAAGCCCGGCGAGGCGCAGACCGAAAAGGCAAAACTGGCGATGGGGCAGTTGGAAAAGTCCTGGTCTCGACTGAGAAAGACGCTGCTCCCTTTGGGACAGCGCTATCTGGCCTTCGCCGTCGAAGACAAGGAGGACTTCAAAGTCCTGACCGGGCGCGATGCGGAGACTTTTGCCGGGGCGACCTCAGCTGCGTTTGCGGAACGTGATGGCGAATTGCGCGTCATCAATCAAGCGGTGTACATTAACGACTTCCGGTTCTTTTCAATGCAACGTCTGTGGGCGAAGCAGGACCGTCAGGTGACAATTCAGCATGAACTGGCCCATTTGGCCTTGGCCCCCCAGACTAGGCCCTGGACGCCTAGCTGGCTGATTGAGGGGCTCGCGATGTTTTTTGCCAAACAGTCAGACAGCTTCACCCGCGATGCCTTGCGCCAGCAAGTGACTCCGGATTTGCGGCTGTCTAAGCTGTCTTCAATCCCGTACCTGGGCCAAGGGGCTCCAGATGCAGCGAGGGTGATGCTGGAGTACCAGTATAGTGGGGAGGCGGTGCGTTGGCTGGAGAAGCAGCATGGCGAGAAGGGACTTTTGACCCTTTACAAAGCCTTCGCCGACGCTCGTCCAGAGGATTGGGATGACCCGTCCTCTACGGAAGCGCTGCAATCGCCAGACGCGGATCCTTTTGCGGAGAGGCGTGAGGCGATCACCAGAGCGGTGATCAGTGAGCGGTTCGATGGGCTGACATTGGAGGAAATGGATACGGCCGTGCGGCAGGAAATTGGGGTCAAGTGACCTTCTTGCCCTATTTACGAGATCTGGTTTGCAAGCTGGGTGCTTGCACTCCCTCCGATTAGGCGTAGGATGCGCGCCCCTCCCCCCCAAATACCCCATGACCGAACCCAAAAACATCCGCAATCTGGCCATTATCGCACACGTTGACCACGGCAAAACTACGCTGGTTGATGGCCTTCTGAAGGCAGGCGGAACCTACCGTGAGAACCAAGCAACCACCGAGCGTGCGATGGATTCCATGGACTTGGAGAAGGAGAAGGGCATTACCATCAAGGCCAAGAACACGTCAGTCCATTGGAACAACCACATCATCAACATTGTTGATACCCCAGGCCATGCTGACTTTGGCGGGGAAGTGGAGCGTGTGATGAAGATGGTCGATGGTGTCCTCCTCGTCGTCGATGCTTACGAAGGCCCACAGGCGCAGACCCGGTTCGTTCTGAAAAAGGCCTTGGCTCAAGGCCTCCGGCCGGTGGTGTTCGTCAACAAGATGGATCGCCCCAACGTTGATCCTGCCAAGGTCCATGATCAAGTGCTGGAGTTGTTCCTGGAACTTGAAGCGACAGAAGAGCAGTTCAACGCCCCATTCATTTATGGCAGTGCCCGCGCCGGTTGGGTCAGCGAGACAGCAGATGGCGAGCAGCGCGACATGTCTTTCCTTTTGGAAAAGATCGAGCAATTCATTCCGCCTCCAGTGGCAGAGCTGGAAGGTGAATTCCAGATGCTGATCAGCAACATCGACTGGGACAACTTCGTCGGTCGCGTCGCTGTCGGTAAGGTCAGCCGTGGTAAGGTGAAGATGGGTGATCGTGTCTATTTGCTTGGCAAAGAGCCAGGGGAGCCGGCAAAGGCGCTGAAGGTGACCAAGGTGTTTCAGTACACTGGCTTGGCATTTAGCGACACTGTTGAAGGCACTGCTGGTGATATCGTTGGGATCTCTGGGTTCGAAGATGCGGACATCGGTCAGACGGTCGCGGGCAGCCCGACGGCTGAAGCGATGCCATTTGTGGCGATCGATCCTCCGACCATCGAGATGCAGCTCTCCGTCAACGACAGCCCTCTCGCTGGTCGTGAAGGTGAGCACGTTACCTCCCGTAAAATTCGCGACCGCTTGGCTAAGGAAGCCAAGGCCAATGTCGCCATTCAGGTGCGCGATACCGATCTTGCTGGCATCTTTGCTCTCGCTGCGCGCGGATCCATGCAGATTGCGGTGCTTGTCGAGCAGATGCGCCGGGAGGGTTTTGAGGTTTGTGTTTCCCGTCCGATCGCCATTACGAAGAAGGCAGAGGATGGCACGACGCTCGAACCGTTTGAGACGCTCTGGGTGGAGTCCCCAGAAGAATATGTTGGCGGCATCATGAAGCGCCTTGCGGCTCGTAAGGCGCGCATAGATGACATCAAGCCGCACGCGCACAGCACAACGATTGTTTGCACCATTCCGACTCGTGGGATCATCGGATTTGAGTTTGAACTGATGAACCTGACGAGCGGTCATGGTATCTTCAGTCACCTCTTCAAAGAGTACGCACCACATTGCGGTGGAATGAGCACCCGCACGACGGGAACACTGGTCAGCACGGAAGGTGGCGAAGCGACGTCCTACGCACTGGATACCATCCAGGTGCGCGGCAAGCTCTTCATTGGTCCGGGCGAACAGGTGTATGATGGAATGTTGATCGGGGAAAACCCACGCACGGACGATCTGCCCGTAAATCCGACTCGCGCTAAGCAGTTGACGAACTTCCGCAGCGCTGGGGCGGACAAAGGCATCCAGTTGACGCCTCCAATCCGCTTCAGCTTGGAGCGCGCCATCGAGTACATCGCTGGCGATGAACTTGTGGAGGTAACGCCGAAGTCCATTCGTTTGCGCAAACGTCTCTTGGACCAGCATCTGCGGGCGCGTGAAGCGAAGCGCATGAAGGACTTGGCAGAAGCCTAAACCCCGGCGAGCTATTGCCCATGACGGGCAAACATCGGATCGGAATTGACCTCGGCGGCACTTTCATCAAGGCCGCCCTTGTGGATGCGGAGAGTGGTGCGGTGCACCACTCAGTATCTCGGCCAACGCTAGACGGCCAATGGCGGGGCGGTGTGCCTGAGTTTGCGTTTGGCGTTCGCAGATGTGTTGAGGAATTGGAGGCTTTGGCAGGCGATTCCCCACTTGAGGTGGGGCTTTCGGCTCCTGGACTCGCTGATCCTTTGGGTTCCGGTATTCGCTGGATGCCGGGTCGGATGCACGGGATCGAGGGTTTTGTGTGGGCGGATTTTCTTGAACGCAGGGTCCGTGTTTTAAACGACGCGCATGCCGCCCTGCTCGGGGAGGTCTGGGTTGGGGCCGCCCGTGGGGTTCGGAATGCCTTTATGCTGACTTTGGGCACCGGGGTAGGGGGCGCGATCTTTGCTGATGGGAGGCTGTTGCAGGGGCACATTGGGCGTGCGGGACACTTGGGGCATGTCAGTATCGACGCGGCGGGATCAATGGATGACTTCCAGACTCCGGGCAGCCTGGAGCAAGCGATGGGAAATCAAACCGTTCAGCAACGCAGTGGCGGCCGCTTCCAAACGACACATGCGCTGGTAGATGCTGCGGTCGCTGGGGAAATTAAAGCATTCGAGTGGTGGAGCGAGTCTTTGCGTGGCCTTGCCGTCGCGGTGGCGTCCTTGGTGAACGTCCTTGATCCTGAGGTTGTCGTTATTGGCGGAGGGATCGCCACGGGTGCAGGCGATGTGTTGATGGTACCCTTGCGCAAGGCGGTCGCCGAGTTCGAGTGGCGACCGGGTGGTCATGCGGTGAAGTTGGAACTCGCGCAAGCCGGAGATTGGGCGGGTGCGGTCGGAGCGGTGTGGAATCTGTTGCATTCATAGGCTTCAGGCGGCAACTCTGGAGTTCAATACCGCCATGACACCTGCCGAAGACTACCTGGAAAAATGTGAACGAATTCTCAAGCGAGTGCGCGATCAGCTGCCGACGGTGAGTCGAGCGGCAGATTGGTTTGCTGAGACCATATTGGCTGGCCGGATGGTGCACGTCTTTGGATCAGGACACAGTCGCATCATGGTGGAGGAGATGTGGCCGCGGTACGGTTCCTTTCCAGGCTTCAATCCCATTGTGGAACTGTCCCTCACTTTTCACAATCTGGTGGTGGGAGCGAATGGACAACGGCAGGCGATGTTTCTAGAAAATGTATCCGGTCTTGCCTCGCGGATTCTGCGTAATTTTGCCTTATCTGAGATGGACTCTGCTTTGGTGGTGAGTTCCAGTGGTTGCAATGTTGTTCCTGTTGAAATGGCGGAAGAATTTAGGCGGCGCGGTGTGCGTGTTGTCGCGATCATCAGCGAAGCTCACGCAAGTGCGAGTACGAGTCGCCATCCGCAGGGGAAAAAGCTCCAAGATTTTGCTGATATCATACTGGATACTGGTGCGCCAATTGGGGATGCCATGGTAACCATCGATGGCTTGGAAACGCCTGTGGCGCCGGGATCTACGGTCGGTGGAGTGCTTTTGGTGAACGCACTGAAAGCGGAAGTCGCTCAGCGTTTGACTGTGGCTGGACATCCACCCACCGTTCTGACGTCTGGAGCGGTGGTCGGTGCGGAGCGTGCGACAGAACTTTTCGAGGCAGCCTACGACGAGCACGCACACCGAATTGCGCAGTATTATTCTGAGCTCTGATATTGAGTCGGAAAAGTTGTAAATGCGGGTGGCTCGTGAAGGAAAGAAATAAGAGGATTGTTGAGTCGGTCGCAGTTTTTCCTTGTCGGCGCGGGGCGATCTGTGCGAGTCATAGTGAATTACAAGTTTTCTGCCCTGTGGTTGATGCTTTTTGAGAAATTTCGGACGTTTGGATAGCCATGGATAACGACTCAACTCCAATAGACACGCCGCTTGCCGCTGTGGAGCGGCCATCATTTGTGGTATGTCGAACAAGTCAGGGTGTCGAAGTCCGAGGCAGTCTGCACCGAATGACTCGCTATGTTGCGGTGTTTGAGGTGTACAATCCTTACAGTTTCCTGCAACTGTCGGAAGTCCTGAACGAATTCCGCCTGGTCATGAATGATCGGGTCATCTACTCGGGGCGCGCCGTGCTGGTAAACCTTGTCAATACCGGCATCATGCTGGTCTGTGAAGTCTCGCTCAATGATGACGGTTGGATTGATCTGGATATATTCGCGCCGCTGCACCAGCGCGGGATTCTCGAGCAAGAATTTGCGGAATTCTTGCGCGACACCAAGCGCATCTACCAGGTGTTGCCTGAATTTAAAGTGGTGGTGGCAGACATGCATGTGCTGCTTTCTGACCTCCACCGCTGGATGGAGCAGGTGGAACTCGGAGTGCGCTCTCTAGCCCCAGCTGAACGGCTGGGGGTGGAGCGGGAAGCACTGATGAAACTAGAGGCCTCTGTGCTGACGGCGGTGGAGCCGATTATGCTCCAATTCGAGGAAACCGCAGCCAATGTGACCCCTGAGCAACAGCCCGTGCACCGCAGTTACGTAAAGCGGCAGATTCACCCGCTGATTCTCTGTTCCCCCTTCACTTATCGGACCTACCACAAGCCGCTGGGTTATGCTGGCGATTACGAGATGGTTAGCATGATGTTGAGGGATCCATGGGAGGGGAGTTCCATGTTTGCGAAGATGCTCAACCGCCTTTTCCTGAACACGGCTCCGGTGGTGGCTCACCGAAACCGTGTGGTCTATCTACAGGATCGTATCCATGATGAGACGGTACGCGTTGCTGCCGATGGCGGTCGGGCGCAGGTGTTCAATCTTGGCTGTGGGCCTGCGGGTGAAGTGCAGAATTATATTGCCCGGGATTCGATGTGCGATCAGACGGACCTTCTGTTGTTGGATTTTAACGAGGAAACGTTGAATAACACCCGCCGAAATCTCGAAGAACTGAAGGCGAAGCATCAGCGCCAAATTGGGCTGAATTTTCAGCAACGTTCTGTCCAGCAGATCCTCAAAGAATCGGGCAAGAGCGGTGCTGGGTTTAAGGTGGCTAGCTTTGACTTTGTGTATTGCGCTGGTCTGTTTGATTACCTCTCTGACCGGATTTGCAGACGCTTGGTGGAGGTGTTTTATGATTTAGTGGCACCAGGGGGACTATTGGTTGTGACCAATGTCGAAGCCTCCAACCCATCGCGCAATTGGATGGAGTATGCATTGGATTGGCATTTGGTGTATCGCGACGCTCCCGGATTGCTGAAATTGGCACCGGCGAAGGCTGCCCCGCAGAATTGCGTTGTGCGAGCGGATGAGACTGGCGTAAATATCTTCCTTGAAGTAAGGAAACCGCTTGATGGCGCAAAATGACGAAACGGGAAAAGAAAGACTGGCGAAGGCATTCGCTGAGTATGACCGACCCATACGCATCCGGAATTACCGCCTCGCCGCATTCCTGGCGATGCTCTTCATGCCGGCTGGGGCCTCGCTAGACTATTTCGTTTACGGGCCCGCTTTTCTTTGGGACTTCCTGCCGCTCAGATTAGGCTCTGCTTTGATTCTCGGGGTGGTGTGGATGATGCTAGGTCGGGAGGAGGAGTCTGTTCTGACTCCGATCTTGGCAAGACTGGTGGCACTCGTCCCAGCGGCGGCCATTTGCTACATGATCTACCTCACGGAAGGGGCTGAGTCTCCGTATTACGCGGGTCTGAATCTGGTCATGCTGGGAACTGCGATCCTACTGCGATGGACCTTTCTCGACAGTGTGATGATTTTCCTGGCCTGCCTGGGGGGGTACCTGTGGGCGTGTTGGGGACATGGCCCAATCGTGAGCTTGGGCTTGTACTTCAATAACATCTACTTCATCACGGTTACAGGGGTCTTCGTGATTGTCGGGATGTGGTTCTACAATCGCATTCTATTGTCAGAGTTCTTGCTGCGTGATGCGCAGATCCAGCAGAAAGCGGATTTGGAAGAAGCGAACTCAAAACTCGCACTGAGTAATCAGCGTCTCCGCGATGCGGACGAATTGAAGAGCCGGTTTTTTGCGAATGTGAGCCACGAACTGCGCACGCCCCTGACCCTGATGCTGGCTCCCTTGGAGATGGTTCTATCACGCAATCCGAAAACCCCTCTGGATGAGGTTCGCCCACTGCTCGGGACAATGCAGGACAACGTCAGACGACTGCTTGGGCTAATCAATGATCTGTTGGATCTGGTAAGGATGGAGTCTTCCTCCGTGGCGGTAAAGTCAGCGCCGATTCATGTGGCTCACTTTCTGGATGGGTTGGCCTCCGCTATCAGTCCAGCGGCGCTTGCAAAAGGGTTGGTCGTCACGGTGGATTGTGCGAACGATATCGGCAAAGTCCTCCTAGATGTGGAAAAAATGGAGCGGATTTGCCTGAATTTGGCGGTGAATGCGATGAAATTTACGCCCCCGGGCGGATCGCTGACGCTAATGGCACGCAAGTCGGGAGACCGACTCATTGTGGAGGTCAGAGACACAGGTCCGGGTATCTCACCCGAAGATCTGCCGCGGGTTTTTGAACGATATTGGCAAGGGAGCGGCGAGGCCAGCGGGAAACATTCGGGGCTGGGAATCGGTCTGGCTCTGGTGCAGGAATTGGTTGAGGTTCAGGGCGGCCACGTGGAGGCGGAAAGCGATCTCGGCGCTGGAACGACCTTCCGAATCACCTTGCCTTACCTCGCTGTGGAAGAATCCACATCACTGAATGATGTCCCAGATGCAGAGGCTCTGGCGGACTCTCATGAGGTGGACGTCTGGGTCGAAAGCCTGCGTCGCCGTGCTCACGTGCTATCGCCGCCTCTCCCACGCCTGGCTGTTTCTTGCAGTGAAGGGAACAAGGCTGGGGCGACGGTGTTGCGGTTGATGGTCGTTGATGATGAGCTTGCGATCCGGCGGTTCGTTGGGGATTTAATGCGTGGCGAATTTGAGGTGAGAGAGGTTGACGATGGCTTGGCGGCACTCCAAATGGTCAAAGAGTGGGTGCCTGACATCGTGCTGACGGACATGATGATGCCAAATCTGGACGGATTGGAACTCTGCAAGCGCTTGCGGGCCCTACCGGCGACACGAAATGCTCATGTTGTGATGCTGACCGCCCGTATTGATGAGGCGACCAAGCTAGCGTGCTTGGAGGCCGGAGCTACGGACTTCATTTGCAAGCCGTTTTCCATCACCGAACTCTCCGTTCGTTTGAGAAACCTTGCTGCGGATCGGCTGAATCAGAAACAGCTGGCCGAGCGCCGAAATGAGTTGGAACTGGCAGTGAAGCATCTGCGGGATACGGAGGATCTTTTGATCCGCCATGAAAAACTTGCCTCGCTGGGGCGTCTCAGTGCAGGCCTAGTTCATGAAATCAACAATCCTCTAAATTATGCTGTTCAGGGTTTGTTTTTAATAAGGAAGATGGCGGACAAAGTGCCGAATGAGCAACGCCCTGACTTTTTGGAGATTTTAGATGATGTGGAGGGTGGTATCCACAGGGTGGTTAATATTTTGGCTGATCTCCATGGGTTCACGCGCACCGGAAGCAGGTCTCAAGATCTGTTCGAACTGCGACCTGCTGTGGCGACCACATTGAGGTTCTTTGCGCATGAATTTAAGTCGGATGTAGACATCGTTACGGATGTGCCGCCTGGCATCCGAGTAAAGGGTGATGGCAATCAGTTCAACCAGGTCTTAGTGAACCTCATCCAGAATGGCATCGATGCCCTGAAAACAAAGGAATTCAAGCCAGGGGAACGTCCTCGAATCGAGATCCGTGCTGAGGCCAAAGACGGGATTGTGTTTCTCCATGTGAAGGACAATGGACCGGGTATTCCCGCAGAGATTCAGACGCAAATTTTCGAGCCTTTTTTCACTACCAAAGAGGTGGGTGAAGGGCTAGGCCTTGGGCTCGCGATCACCTTCCGAATTGTCGCTGATTTTGGGGGAAGGATCACGATAAACAGCGAGCCTGGACTATTTTGCGAATTTCTTCTGGAATTGCCGCAATCAGATGAGGTATATTGACACGTTCTAAAAGTAATCTCCAGACAACACAATCAAATGCAAACTGACTACGACTACCGGCGCTACGCTGTCCTCTACGTGGACGACGAGGAGATGGCCCTGAAGTATTTCGAAAAGACTTTTGGCAAAGACTTTTGGGTAATCACCGCAGACAATGCTGCGACCGGCCAGCGCATCCTTGAGGAACAAGGGGATAAGATCGCCGTTCTGTTAACCGATCAGCGGATGCCTGGTGAAAAGGGAGTGGA
Source organism: Verrucomicrobiaceae bacterium (assembly GCA_024232965.1). Classification (GTDB taxonomy): domain Bacteria; phylum Verrucomicrobiota; class Verrucomicrobiia; order Verrucomicrobiales; family Verrucomicrobiaceae; genus JACKQF01. The sequence goes on from JACKQF010000001.1 coordinate 527,767, forward strand.
ACTTTTGCAGCGTGCCCGCAGAGAGTTTCCCAGCATCATCCGAATGCTTATCACTGCTTATGCTGACTTTGGCGTGACGGTCGATGCGGTGAACTTGGGGAATATCTTCCGTTACGTGGCAAAGCCCCTGCAGGTGGAGGACATGCGCACAACGATGCAGCGGGCGATCGAGTTTTACTCTGTCCAGCGGGAGCGCGACGACCTTCTTTCGGAGAAGCTATCGATGCTGCACAATGTGATTATCGCTGATCGGGTGGTCAGCATGGGGGTACTGGCAGCAGGCCTGAGCAATAAGGTACGCAATGCCTATGATGCGGTGGAGCGTTTCCTTGAAATGGCTCCTGGCCGCGACAGGGATGAGTGCAAATTGAGCGCTCTCTCGGACCCGTCCGTGTGGAGACAGATTTATGAACAGGTCTTGGAGCAAGCAAGCCGCACCGGTTGCTTGTTGGGCAGCTTGGTGGCGGATGGCCCAACAGATGCTCCAGTTCAGGTCGGCCCAATGGTCGAGGCGGTGGTAGCGAGTTGCAAGGAAGCCTACGCTGGCATCAAGATTGAACTCTCTGCTGAGGTGGACACAGATCTGCCTCAGATTATCGGCAGCGAGCCCCTAATTCGCAGCATGTTGGAGCAGATCCTCCAAGCTGAACTGGCAGTGCTGGCGTACGGATCTCGTGTCTCGGTGGCTGCCAATGTTGCGAAGACTGGTGCCGAAGTGTCGGGTGTGCGATTGACCATCGAAGACGACGGAGATGGGGCCTTGATCAGGGCCACTCGCAACGTCTTCGACGCTGTGGGCACTCAGACGGGGAATACGGCTCAACCTGGGGCAGCCGTCTTGGTCGTCTATCTAATCGCCGCTCATCACGGTGGCAATGTCGAGCTTTGCCAGGAAGATGGTGGAAAGACAAAAGTTACGATTGAACTGCCCTTGACGCCTCCTGCCTTTGATCCAGATGTTGCCGAGCGGAGCAAGCAGTTCATTTCCAAGGTCTTGGTTAACGACTCCCTCTGGGATCGACTTTTGGCTGCTCTTTGAGGCAAAAACATCGTGGACTAACTGACGGCCTCGTCTAAGTTTCGCCGTGCGCTGCCCTTCCTGCCAGTCAATTGAGTCTGAGACGGTTGTCGCCTGTCACCAGTGCGGCTTTTCTCTGGAGGTGGCGGATGGCCGAATGGGAATCGTGCCTCAGTTGACGCCACCCATATCGGATTTGAACAAACAACTGACTCGGGCGGATAAACGTCGTGCTCATTCAGCATTGGGAGACCTGACTCGCCGATTTCCTCAGGTGGAGCTCTCTTACGTTGTTGCGGCTTTGGCCGACCATTTGCCAATCGGGGAGTATGCGTTTTGGCTATTCAACCGAGCCGGGATCAGCAGTGCCGTGGAACGTGCTGGTAAGAACCGTCGCATCCTCTTCTTTGTCGATTCAAAAACAACACGGGCGGTGACAATGATCGGATATGGTCTTGAGCCTTTCCTCGCTGAGCGCCATTTGCAGCCCTGTGTTCTGGCCGCCATGGGCTCGTTGAGAGCTGGTGACTACGGCCGAGCATGCGAGGCGTTTGTGTCGGAGTTGGCGCGCCAACTCCATTCCGTTCAGGTGGGGATTGATCGCGGATTTGGCCTTTCTGATGAATCCGTGTGGGAGGAGGCCGGATCGTCGGAACCTTTTCAGGTCTTTTCGCCTGTGCTTGGTTGAGTGCTGGTGGAAGAGCTCTCCATAAGAGCCCGAGATTGTTCGACCCATTTTTCACGAATGATCCGGTCTTTGAAGGCAAGCCGATTTGAGAACTCCCGCACGTTAGCTGGGCTCCAGTTCGCAATCTGTTTGAAAGTGTAGATGCCTGCATCGTTGAGTCGGCCTTGTAAAACGGCGGCGACTCCTTTGATGCGGGTCAAGTCGTCGAAAAAGTGGGGTCTTGTTCGGTAGATTTGACCATAGGTCGGATCCTCTTCGGAATCGGCGTCGGGCGTGGACGCGGCTGGAATGTCGGACGGTACAGCTGCGCTTTCGGTTGGCGGGGCGATGACTTGGGCGTTCTTTTGTGGCGAAGGTGGATGAATGATCGCAGCCAGTGGGGAAGTTGTCTTGGCGGATTGTTCGGGAACTGCGGGTTCGGGCGGAGTAGTTTTCGGTTCAGCGTTTTTCTCCAGGGCTGCGGGTGCTAAGGGCGTGGCGGAGGATCGGGCAGGGGTAGAACGGACGCTTTTACTGCGGATTACGGGGCGGGACGAAGGGGCGGATGGCTCGGCAATAGCAGGAGGTGCGTCTTCGGTGCGCTGCTGCGATGGTTCGGGGGCCGGAGTCGCTGGTTCCAGGGTGGGCGGCGACGGGAACTGCTTGATCGGGGCGGGAACGGGAGATGCGGGTGTTATGGCGACACTGGCGCTTGGACTGAGCACTGCCTCAGCGAGATGGCGTTTCAGCCGGGCAATTTCCCCTTTTTGCGCTTCTTGGTCTACGAGCAGAGCCTTCGTTTGCTTCTTGTATGGGCTCCAGATCAATTTGGCCAGGAGAAAGCCGAGAGTGAAAAATAGAGCTGCCACCCCCCCAATGAACACGCTGCTGTGGAGCAAAAAGTAGATCAGCGGATCGAGAGAAAAAGTAGGCGTGCTCATGAGTCCAGTCAGCGAACGAGCAATTCTACGCTATTAGTGTATGAAACGCCAGTCTCAGCGCCGCCGCTACCATTGAGGGGGAGTGCATCGAACACCTCGGCGTGTAAATTTTCGGTCGGAATCCCCAATTCTACAAGTCGACGTTGCACCATCTCTGCTCGTGAGAGTGCCTTGGCAGTATCCTCAGGTTTCTCCGAACCTGGGTGCGAACCTACAATGAGGTGGAGCGCAGGCCCTGCTGCAAAGAGATCGGCGGACAGCGCGGAGAGCATCGACGCATCTTCGGGACTAATTTCCATGGACGAATCTGTAAAAGTAATGAGTCTGTTGCGGAGGTTTTCCTGGAGTCGGGCTAACAGTTCAGCAGGGACCTCACTGGTGGGCTGGTAACCGGGCATGTGGTACTGAGATGGGCGAATCGAAAGGTGGGCTTCGACCTTGAATGTCCCACTAAGGGGCCGGAGTAGCGAGAGCCATTGGCCTTCGAGTTCGCGTGTGGCTGCCCCTGTCAGGACTGGTCCGGATCCAGTCGCAATGGAGAAATCGCCAGGCTCAGCGACGGAGCAGTAACTGCGGAGGAAGTTTGGTAGGGCTGAGCCGGAGGTAAATGGGGCGACATCGACAAAGTCGCTCGCACTGAGACCTGTTGCGTCCACCTCGCGGCCAGGTCTGCTGCCGGTGACGGTGTTGATGACTGAAGCGCGAAGGTTGCTGTCCGGAAGGTGTCCGGATAAAACGTACCGCCCGTCTTCACGATGCAATCTGAAGTCCGCGGGGATCCTGAGTTGTTTGATCAGCGCTGCCACCATAGGTGTTTCTCGATTGAATGGTGTCTGGATGCCTTCTGAACGCGAACATGAGGCGAGGCATAGAGGTCGGCATCTACGATAGCGACATCTGGTCGCAGGGATCGAATGAGTTTCATGATCGTCTGCTTACTGCCATCGTCGGGCAACCAGCCAGTAAGCGTCAGAGTGGTTTTGTCCAAATGTCCATCCAAAGAAGTCGGAATAATGATCCTGTTGTCGGCTTCCGCCAACCGGAGCCCTTGAATCTCACGCACGGCCTTAGCTGCGAGGTCGCGATTGTCTTCACTGCTGGCGATGCCGGTGATCGCTACATCCAGAAAGGTCAGTGATACATCGGCCTTACGGATTCCCATATCGCGAAGGGCATGGCGTACCTTGGATATCAGGTGAGGCCGATACTGATCCTCATAGAGAAGCCAATGCACTGCCATGGCGGCAGGTAGCGACAGCAATGCTATGAATATGATCGTCGTGCGCATTTGAAAATGGCCATTTCGTTTCGGGGCCAGCGGAACCCTTCACTATGCTCCCGTGGCTGGAGATGCAAACCTCCCTGCAACTGGTCCTGTATTTTTGGGGTGGCACAAAACAATCTTCTGAGAGGCCTACTGGACGCATTCTGTATTCTCGAATTTGAGAATCTGATGGGCCGATTGAGGTGATAGGAAGCTTACATCATCCGCCTGTTTCAGAATTTGCACATTTGGAGTCTGGCGGCGCGCAGGGCTGTGCAGTCCTGATTGAGGGATGAATCCTCGTAAAAGCGAGGGTTGGAGCCTCGATGGTCCAATATTTGGCAATGGTATTTCAGGTTCTTTTCGCATAAATTCCAGAAATGAGATAAAATATCATAATTATAGTTGTGGTGATTCTTGCTTCTGATATATTTTCCATAGCAACAAGAACCGCAACTATTATGTCAGCCTCCCCTTCCTCCTCACTCACGCCAGCTAAGGCCCTCCTTCCCTCCGGATCGCCCTCTGCCTCCTCCTTCTGGCTGTCGGTTCTGCTTTCTCTCAGTCGGGCTACTACGCCTCCGCTTACCACGCCGGCGCTTCCTACCAGCAGCAGCAACAGGCTGCCGCTTACGCCCAACAGCAGGCTTACGCCGCCTACTACGCCCAACAGCAGCAAGCCGCCGCTTATTATGCCCAGCAGCAACAAGCCGCTGCTTACGCTCAGCAGCAGGCATACGCTCGCCAGATGCAGCAGCAGCAACAGCAGCAGGCTGCGGTCGCTGCGCCTGTTGCTCGCGCTCAGGCTGCTGCGGGTGCGCTGCTTCGCTTTGATGGCCGCTTTGCTGCTGCTTCCTCCGCTGTCCCTACCCGGGTCCAGTATGCTGTGCATGCTGCGAACAGTATCCAGACCAAGCCTTACCGCCGTGGCGGTGGGCATGCCAATGTGGACGACAATGCTTATGACTGCTCTGGCTCCGTTTCGTATGTGCTGATCAAGGCTGGCCTGCTGCGCGCTCCTCTTTCGTCCTCTGGTTTCGCTTCTTATGGGGAGGCTGGCCCTGGCCGCTTCATCACCATCTATGTGGATCCGGGTGAGCATGTTTTCATGACCGTGTGTGGTCTTCGCTTGGACACGAGCGGTGGCGCTAATGGAGAAGGCCCACGCTGGCGCGCCAAGGGCCGTTCGGCTGGCGGCTTCATTTGCCGTCATCCTGCAGGTTTTTGATCTGATCCTCTCATTTTTGTGACTCACCGCTCCGCGCCACTTCAATCCTGACTTCCAGCCCTGCGATTCACCTTCCAAAGCCAAGAAACAGCCCTCACTCCTGAGACTCTATGAATACGACCTGCGACTACCCTGCGACAAGTGCACAGCTTCCTGTTTCCCCTGCGAACTTGCCTGCGGTGCCGCTGGGCTGGGGTGCGATGCCTTCTTTTGGGCAAGGGTATGCACAGTGGGCAGGGGCGACGGTAGATTGGACGGTTCCGCCTACTCCCGTGGAGGCTTTCACGACGCGTCAGGAGCAGCACTCGCTGCTGGACGTTGAGGTGCACTCCAGCGCGCTGGATTCTTTTTGAGCGCTGTTAGTTCGGCAGTTCGGGCACCGAATCGAAATAACCGTCGTCTTGCTAAGCAATTCTGAAAGGCTAATTGTCTTAGCAAATGAGGAGACCAGAAGTTTAGCTGCGGGGAAAAGTGCGTCTGGTCTAAGAAGTTGGGTTGGTCAAATCATCTGGAGACTGGAAATTTAGGGAGATGATCTTAGCTCAAAAAGCAATTTGCTTGAATAATTCTTTGAAAAACAATAAATACAATAATCTTACAAGGTGCTTACGCTGAACCAAGTCAACCCAACGAACCAGAACAACCCGCGCCGCCGGGACTTTCCCTGATTGAGCTATTGCTCGTGATCATGATCATCGGTTTCATATCTTCCTAGCCATTGCCACTTTTGCTGGCGCTATCGCGAAGTAGCAGAGAAAGCTCGGTTGCGTTCGACGGCACGAAATATGGTGATGATTTACACGAGCGGGAGGGCAATGGGTGCGGACGTTCTGGTGCCAAATGATCTAACTGCCACATTGCATCGCGTGGTAGACGGGTTTGCAATCACTGATGGCATTGGATCCGGGCGCACCATGGCGCTGCCTCATGTCACGGACGAAGATATCCAGTCGGCTCAACAGTTTATTGATTTTCACGGCGGCGAAATGGTGTTTTAGGTGGGCTGTAATCCGTGAATGAGGTGGGAATTGGGAGCAGCCACGGCGCAACTTCGGTGGGGTTTCTGGGTTGTAATTGGTTACCGGGTCAGGGGATGATGCGTTAGCATTCTCCGTCCGGTGAAATGCCGGATGCCCCTGCCTATGCGATCGCTTTCCTTTCTACTTGGTCTTGCCCTCATCTTTTCTGGTGGGCGAATTTGCGCCCAATTGTCTCTAGAAAAGCGGTTCGATGCCTTCGACTCGAATCACGACGGAAAGCTCACCGGCGGCGAATTGGCCCAAGCTCCCTATTTGCGCAATCTTGATGCTGATAAGAATGGAGAAGTAACCTTGGCTGAGGCACGCGTGGGCGTCTTGGGGCTTTTAAAAAAGGGTGCCGAGGCAGCAAAGACCTCGTTTGCTGAAAGCGGTGAGCCAAATCGAACCGCCGCAGTCTTCGAGCGATTGGACAAGAATGGAGACGGTCGCCTGACCGCGGATGAACTTCAAAGTCGCGACTGGTTTGGCAAACTAGACTCCGATCATGATGGAGCAGTGACGCTAGAAGAGGCGACGAGGATCATCGGGCAGGTCATCCCCAAACGCTTCGTGAATCGAACATCAGGGGCGGATGTGAATCTTCTCGCCGAAGAAAAATCACTGAGCGAGCAGCCGCAGCAGTTGAAGGGTAGCAGCCATTTGATCGGGCGCATGGTGGACGATGTCGAATTGCCCGATCTGAATGGCAAGACCATGTCACTGCGTTCGCTCCAGGGTAATCGGCCACTGGTGATAGGTTTGTTTGGTGCCACTTGTCCGATCAGTCTGAAATTAGGGCCTGAAATGAAGCGGCTTGAGATGGACTTTGCTGCATTAGGGGTTGCGGTTGTCTGGGTTGCCCCTGTGCCGGTTGAGGAAATGGCGGACATGAAGAAATTTGTCAGTGATTACGAACTGACGGCACCAGTGCTGCATGATAAATCGCGAGCCCTGAGCGTTGCTCTGCGTGCTAGCACTACCACTGAGGCCTTCCTTCTGGATGCAGCGCACACCTTGGTTTATCGCGGTGCTATCAATGACCAATACGGGCTCGGCTACGCCAAGGACAAAGCCACCTTCACCTACCTACGCGATGCTGTCGCGTCCGTCTTGGCGGGGGGGCTGCCCACGGTTGCTGCGACCACTGCTCCTGGTTGCGCCTTGGACGTGCCGCCGCCAGCGGTCACGCAGGCAACGCAGGTCACCTATCACAAGCAGATCGCACGCACTCTGCAGACGCACTGCATCGAATGTCATCGCGATGGCGGAATCGGTCCCTTTGCCCTCACGAGCTACGGAGATGTGGTCGAGCACGCTGCCATGATCCGCAAGCAGGTCGAGCGAGGCGCGATGCCGCCTTGGTTTGCCAGGCCGCCAGAGGAAGGCGCGAATGGGGTTTTTGTGAACGATTGCTCCTTGTCTGCGGATGAGAAGGAGGAACTGCTTACGTGGCTCTCATCGGAACGGTTGGAGGGCAATGTCGCGGATGCTCCGGTGCCGCGAGTGTTTGTGGACGAGTGGACCATTGGCAAGCCAGACGCGGTTTTTCAAATCCCACGTCCCATCACCATCAAGGCTGAAGGGGCGATGCCTTATCAAAACACCTTTGTGGAGACATCATTCGCTGAGGATCGCTGGGTGCAGGCCTATGAGATCATTCCAACGGCTCGCCAAGTCGTGCATCACGTGATCGTGAAGGTGCATCCAAAGGGTTCCAAAATCGTGGATCGCGGCGAAGGTAGCGAAGGCTACTGGGCTGCTTATGTTCCAGGCAATAGTCATCGGGTATTGCCGGAGGGCTTTGCTAAAAAACTGCCAGCAGGGGCAAGGTTGAGCTTTCAGATCCATTACACGCCGACCGGCAAAGAGGTACAGGATCAGTTGAAGATTGGGGTCATCTTTGCGAAAGAACCGCCGAAGTTTGAGGTACATGTCGCAGCCCTGGCGAACCCGCGCATCCGTATTCCTGCAGGTGCGCCGAATCATGTGGAGACCTTTTCGCGCAAGATCCCAGGTGATATGATGTTCACCGCCTTTATGCCGCACATGCACACTCGCGGGAAGGCCTTTAAATATGAGGTCACATTCCCTGATGGACGCAATGAGGTCCTGCTGGATGTGCCTCGCTACGACTTCAATTGGCAGCTCCAGTATCAGTATGCAACGCCACGTCGCATCCCAGCGGGCAGCACAGTGAAGGTGACAGCGGTCTTTGACAATAGCACTGGCAACCCTGCAAATCCTGATCCAACCAAAGAGATCCGCTGGGGGCAGCAGACTTGGGATGAAATGATGATCGGCTATGTGGAGCACTACACTCCGATGCAGGCTGGCAGTGTCGCAAAGCAATGAAGTGGATCTTCCTAGCCATCCTGACCGTTGTGGTCATGCCAAGTGCTGCACGCGAGGTGCAGAGCCACGGCCTCTTTTTCGAGCGATGGTTGGGCGACAACTTTTTTGGCGGCTACGTTCCGCACAGCTACACGCAAAAGTGGGATATTCCTGCAGGGGCAAATCGGGAGCACGGGGGCATCCCGGTCAATCCGAAGGCAATCAAATACGGCACGCCTATCGATATGGGGGATGCTCTGCGTCAGTTCAAAATCGATGAGACCTTTCTCCTCATTGTCGGGTTTTGGGAACAACCATCTCCAGAAGTGAAGACCTGGGTGAATGCGCAGGCGATCACCGTGACACCTGAAGTCTGGCGTAAGCTGTGGGGAGACATCACCGAGCCTGATTTGGAAAAACTCGTTGCAGTCATCAAGGACAAATCACTGACGCTCGAACAGGCACGAGCGAAGGCGAAGGCGATGAAGGGCGTCGCGCCGTTCACGAACGCGGTGATTCAAGTGAATCCCAAGATCGATGGTAGCCAACGCCGCCTTCAATGCAGCATCCGCTTCGACGATTTTTTTCAGCACCTCGTGCCCGAAGGGAAAAAAGACAAGGTGGGCGCGGCCAAGGTTTTTGGCCGGGTTATCCCTCCGGTGGCCGCACCACCGCGCACGATCACAGCTCCTTCTTCATCGCACTGAGCAGGTCTGGGTACTCGTCAAATGCGGGGAATTGGGGGAATTCAGCACGGACGTTTGCTGGTGCGTGGAAGAGGAAGCCTGCGTGGGCCTCTCCTAGCATTGTCGTGTCGTTGTAGGAATCGCCTGCAGCGATGATCTTGTAGTTCAGGCTCTTGAACGCTGCGACGGCCTTCTGTTTCTGATTCGATTGGCGCAACTTGTAGTTCACGATGCGGCCATTCTCGTCCACTTCCAAGTAGTGGCAGAAGATGGAAGGCCAAGACAGTTGACGCATCAGTGGCTGCGCGAACTCTTCAAAGGTATCGCTGAGAATGATGACCTGTGTCATTGAACGCAATTCGTCCAGGAATGCCTTGGCTCCATCCATGGGACTCAGTGTGCCGATCACTTCCTGGATGTCTGGCAACTTCAATCCATGCTGATCGAGAATGTCAAGTCTCCCTCTCATGAGCACGTCATAGTCGGGCTCATCGCGTGTGGTGCGGCGGAGTTCAGGGATGCCAGTTTTGTCGGCGAATGCGATCCAAATTTCCGGCACTAATACTCCTTCAAGATCCAGGGTGACAATCGTCTGTTGCTTCATCCTGCCTCATCTGCCACTAGACGGCGGGCCTGTCCAGTGCTGGCGCAATCAAATATTTTGTCCAATAAAGCTCTCTATGGCACTGATGTCAGGTATGTCTCGCTGTATCCTTTTTGCTTTTGCCTGTCTCGTCGCATCACCGTCTGCCCGGGCTCTTGATTGTGATGTTTTGGTCTATGGCGGAACGCCAGCCGGATTTTGCGCTGCGGTCGGTGCAGCGAGGGCTGGGGCTTCCGTGGTTTTGCTTGAACCAACGCAGCACGTCGGTGGTGTGAATACCGGTGGATTGTGCTTTAGCGATTCCAATCAGACGGTGCGGGCTGCCTTGGGCGGGCTTTTTGAGGAATGGCATCTGCGCATCGAAAAAGACTATCACGATCGCGGCGTCACTCTGCCGTATGAAGTGACCGTGAAGGATCATCGCCCTTGGACCTACGAACCTAAGGTCTCGGCAAAGGTGACGCGTGATTTGCTGGCGGAGGCCGGTGTGAACGTGATCGTGGGCCACCCATTCAAATCAGTCGAACGCGACGGGGCAAAGCTGACGGCGATCGTGACGGAAGCCGACGCATATCACGCCAAGGTCTTCGTCGATGCGACTTATGAAGGTGATCTGATGGCAGCGGCTAACGTCTCTTGGACCATTGGGCGGGAGGGGCGCGCGGAGTTTGGCGAGTCCTTAGCGGGCAAGCGCTATCCCAAGAACCCGATGCCTATCAATGGGCGGGATGAAAACGGCAACCCTCTGCCACTGGTAACGACGACCGACGCGGGGCCTGAAGAAGCGGGGGATAAGAACGTGATGGTTTATAGCTTCCGCCTTTGCCTGACTTCCAATGCCGCCAACCGCATTCCATTTCCAACTCCTGATCACTATGATCCAACGCGGTTTGAGCTGGTGCGGCGCTACTATGCAGAGGAAAAACGTCCGATCCTTGCTTGGGATCTTTATCCGCTTCCCGGAGGTAAGGTGGATGCAAACAATGGCATCGGAAAGCAGTTCTCAATGGGCTTGGTCGGCGGCTGCAACGGTTGGTCAGAGGGCGATGATGTGAAGCGTTCAGTGATGTGGGAGGCTCATCGGCAATACACCTTGGAGTTGTATCACTTTCTGACGACCGACCCTTCGGTGCCTGAAAAACTACGCGGCGAGCTTGCTGCGTATGGTCTATGCAAAGATGAGTTTCCAGAGTCCAACCACTGGTCCCCTCAGCTTTATGTGAGGGAAGGTCGCCGGATGCGTGGTGCCTATGTTTACACGGAGGATGATGTTTTGCGTCAGCATGAAAAGGCCGACTCCATCGGCATCTCCTCGTTTCCGATTGATTCCCACGACTGCCAACGCGTGGCCCGCGAAGACGGCACTGTCATCAACGAGGGAACGATTTTTCCTGTACGCATGAAGGACCGCCGGCATGGTTTCCCTTCGCAGGTGCCTTACAGGGCCATCACGCCCAAGGCGGCTGAGTGCAGCAACCTGCTCGTCCCAGTGGCGCTGTCTGCCACGCATGTCGCCTACTCGTCGATTCGGGTTGAGCCCACTTGGATGATGATCGGGCAAAGCGCGGGCATCGCCGCAGCGCTGGCTGCGAAGGACGGCGTCTCTGTGCAAGAGCTGCCGTATGAGACGCTGCGCCAGGAATTGCTGGCGCAAAAGCAGGTACTCGATTTGCCGGTGCTGCCCGAACTGCCACCTGCTGGTCCACAGAGTATTGATCCAGCGGGTTTGCCTGGCGTGATTTTGGATGATGCAAAGGCGGAGCTTGCGGGGGCGTGGGATAGCTCCGCAAACTTCAAGCCTTACGTCGGCTCAGGCTATCTCCATGACGGCAAACGCGGCGATGGGCAATCTGTGGCAACCTTCCGTTTCAAGGCTCCTCGCAGCGGCGGCTACGAGCTTCGCATGGCGTACTCGCCACACGAAACCCGCGCGAAAAAGGTGCCGATCAAGATTCAATCGGGCGGTCTAGAAACTGTGATCATCGTTGATCAAACCCAATCGTTGCAAGCCGGGGAGGCCTTTCGGAGCGTGGGCAAGGCGACGCTTTCTGCGGAGGGCGAAAGTGTGATCACCATCCGCAACGAGGGTACGGAAGGCTTCGTGATCTTTGATGCGCTGCAGTTGATCGAACTGAAGGAATAGCGCTTTTCAGCCTGCCATCTGTCCGAGAAGAGACTTCACGCAAGCGGCAGCGAACGCTGGATCGTTGATCTCGCAGTCCATCTCAATCAAAGGAATGTCTGACCGGAGGTGCTGGCGGATACCTTCGAATAGCGCGCGGTCGGCTTCGGCATCGTGAAAGGGCTTACCCGTCGCGCTGATGACACTGATGGCCCGCAGTGGCAGCAGGACGGTCACTGGACCGGTGCAGGCATTGGCCTTCTCTGCGAGGATGCGCCCGAGTTCGGCGCACTCTGCTGCGGATGTGCGCATGAGTGTGACCTGTGGGTTGTGGATGTAGAAAGTGCGGTCGGCGAATTTCTCTGGAACTGTAGCCTTTTCACCGAAGTTTACCATGTCCAGGCAACCTGGCGTGATAATGCTCGGCGTTCCCGTCTTTGCTGCTGCATCGAGCCGATTCGGCCCGGCACCAAGGATACCTCCGACGAATTCATCGGCCCATTCTGTGGTGGTGATGTCCAGCACGCCGCTGATCAGACCAGACTCGATCAAGCTCTCCATGATCCGGCCACCCATGCCAGTGGAGTGGAAAACTAGCACCTCATAGCCTGCGGCCTCCAAGGTCTCGCGCGCCGTATTGACGCAGTCAGTGGTATTGCCAAACATGGACGCGGCAATGAGAGGCTTGTCATCTCCCGGCGGCACATCCACTTCCGCCATCCCGCAAATCGCACCCGCTGCCCGGGCCAGCAGGACGCGGGAAATGCGATTGATGCCGGAAACATCGACGATGCTGGGGAACATCACGATGTCCTTGGTGCCCACATAAGGGGCCACATTGCCGGCGGCCAGCGTTGAAACCATGACCTTTGGTAAACCAATCGGCAGGGCGCGCATCGCCGCGCTGCCAATGGCAGTGCCGCCTCCGCCGCCAAGCGAGATCACGCCTTGAATACGCCCTTCGGCGACGAGTTTGGACAAAAGGACAGCGGCGGCACCTGCCATTGCTGTCACAGCTTCGCCTCGGTCTTTGCGGATTGCGATCCCGGCCAGATCCACTCCCGTTGCGGCGGCGACTTCTTCGCGAGTGATATCGGGAGTCACGGTCGGGGCCTCGCCGCTGCCCGTATCGATGAGCAGAGGTTGATGTCCGCGTTTGCGAATGAGATCAGCGACGTAGGCGTGCTCTGCGCCTTTAGTATCCAGGGTTCCGAGAACTGCGATGGTGGCCATGCCTCAGTTTTACTCGGGGATCGCTGGTGGAGTCAAGCAAGCGGGGATTTGAGATCGAAAGAAGTGGATTTTGGTCGCTAAAATCATAGCCAATAGATCGCCAAAGGCAGCACAACCGCCAGATCCGCCAGACTGCGGAACGAGTCTGGATGCAATCGCTGCCGCAGGGTGCGCAAAAATGCCAATAGGGCCGAGCCCGCCAGGATGACCAGCGCCAGCGTCTGAAGGTGGTGCCCGGCTGGGAGTCGGCTCGCTTGAAGCCAGGTCAGCGTGGCGAGGATCGCCGTCAGGCTCAACCACTTCGCGGTCGGGATTGCGGGTGGTTGAGCACCTGCTAGGTGGCAATGTTCTGCTTCAGAAATCGAGGCCAGATTGCAGATGAAAAGCCCCGACATCAGGGCGGTCTCGAGCAGAGGGGGCAGGATGTTTTCCTCCTGCGCGTAGAACCGAATCGCGGCGGTGCACCCCATGGCAAAGAGCACGCCAGCCGCGATTTCTTTGGGCACTCGGTTACCTGTTTTTTTGCTGAATTGACGCGCCATCACAAAGAACATGACGGCCAAAATCCCTAGCGATGCGATCAGTCGGACGTCCCCAGAAATCGGTAACTGGGAGAGCAGAATGATGGCCCCGAGTCCAGTGATGGAAAATAGCAGGTCGCGCGCAACCTTGGTCTGGCTGGCGGCAAAGGATGCCAGATACACCGTGACCATGATCGCGATCGCCACGACGTGCCAGAGCAGTCCCTCAGGGATCTGCCACAATGCTAGGTAGGCTGACACGGTGGTAATCGCTGGCAGGATACCGAAAAAAATTCCGGCCCGGCAGTTCCGATAAAAGTCGTGGCGCGCCGTTTGGTCCACTGCAGCGGTGCTGTAGCCGTCTAGAGTGCGATCGAGGATGTAAATGCCCCACGCAGCGAGCGCCAGACCCCAGTAGGCGGCGGGTGGCAGGTGTAGGTGGTGATGGTGCGCAAGGGCCCATTGCCAAGCACACGCAGCGATGGGTGCATCCAGGCTGAGGATGTGCAGCCAGTCCCAGGGTCGAGGTTTGGCGGGGCGGAGGGCGTTGTTGGGAGTTTCCAAGCGCGGACTGTTTCAAAGAGTCGCAGTCTTGTCCACCCTTTTGGCGGAATTCCAGCCCGGGAAGCTTTCGATGAAGAGCAGGGGATGATTTTGTCGAAAATTGCAGGTGCCGATTCCTTCGGTCTGGCGTACACATTGATTGCGGACTGGTCCGCAATCCTCATCACTGAACCCAAACCCAGTAATCCAACATGGCACTCTCCGTCGGCACCCCAGCCCCTGACTTCACTCTCTGCACCCTCGGTGCAAATGGCCCTGAGCTCTTCAAACTCTCCGAGAAAGTTGGCTCAGCTAACCTTCTCATCCTGTTCGTTCCGATGGCCTTCACCGGCGTCTGCACCACGGAGTTCTGCGAGATCTCCAAGGGCATCAACGAATACGATAGCCTGAATGCCACCGTCATCGGCATCAGCGGTGACAACCCATTCGCGCAAAAAGAATGGGCCGCAAAAGAAGGCATCACACTCACTCTCCTCAGCGACTACGATCACCACGTCGCCAAGGCCTATGACGTCGCTTACGACGCCTTCCTGCCAGAGAAGAACCTCATCATGGGTGGCGTTCCAAAGCGCTCCGCATTCATCGTGGACAAGAGCGGCGTCATCCAATATGCCGAGTCCAACGATAGCCCAGGCGTACTGCCAAACTTCGACGCGATCAAGGCCAAGCTCAAAGAGCTCGTCTAGTCGCTCGAAAGCCAGAGATACTATCAAGGGCACGACTTCGGTCGCGCCCTTTTTTTGTCCATCGCCGATTCACTGACCGGAGGTAGCCCAGGCCGTCACCCTACCGCCAACAAAGTCAACGTGTGCCGCATCAAAGGGCACATACTCTACGCTCGGGCCGGTGTAGATGTAGGGATCGTAGTATCCGCAATATCCGCGACCCCATGCGCCCCACCCAAAGCCGTAATTCTGCCGAAAAATCGGGCGCTCCCCAGTATAGACCCATTTTTCTAAAGGCTTGCCACCGCTTGTTCCCTTCGCTACCCGCGAAGGCGGTCCCCAGGCTAGAAAGACGCCCTCTTTGGACATGCCCTCTTCCACCTTCCCAGCCAGCACGTTCTGTTTGTGCTTCTCGGACAGTTTCGCATAGATCTCCGGATTGTGTTCAATCCGTCGAGTCACAGGTGCTGCACAACTGGCGAGCATCGAAAAGGCAGCGGCTATCAGAGTCAGACGAAAGAATTTCATTGTTGCGGGGGGGGATAAGGGGTGGAATGGAACGACCGGGCCAACATAACAAAGACCGCCCCCCGCCGTCCAGTGTTCAATCGGGCCATGTCGCATCCGCCGGGAAATCCCGACGGATGCGCCGAGTTGAGGACCCCTGAAAGCACTACTGCTCAGGCGTCGAAAACTCCACGCCGACGACCATGCGCAGGAACGACTCCGACGGCCCAAAGTGCTTCCCGGTCATGGGCATCACGTGGCGCGGATGAAAACTCGTCCCGGTGACGATGTCCCTATGTTCAAATTGTTTTCCGGTCGTTCGATCAAAAACTCGCCAGTCTAGTTGAGGAAATACACCTCTGCCCAGGCATGGGTCGAACCTCGCGCAGCGCGCGTTGCCTGGCAGTTCAGATAGCCGCTCGCAAAGCGTGCGGCGATACCCAGAATGGCGCAGCGTTTCCATCAATAGCGTCGCCGGGTCGCGGCACGAACCGCTGCCCAGTGACAAGGTCGTTTCCGGTGTCTGCACCTTTTTGCTCGCGGCGCTCGTAGCGGATTTTTTGGTGAATTATTTCCGCTAAATGCAACACGAAGGCCTCTGTATTGGAGAATTCCATGGGATTCGGCAGCGTCTTGATCCACTCGTGCAAAGCAGACGTTTCCTCGGCGAAGACTGGGGTCATGTAGCCCTTCAGGATCGCCTGCTCCAGCAGATCATACTCGAGCGGGTAGGGGCTAAGGCTGTGAGGCTTGTTCGGCGGGGCGTTCGGTGAAAAGAAGCGCCGAACCACCACATCCACATCGAACTTCAACTCGGTGCCCGACTCACGAAAGTGGGCGTACGCGATGGAGTTCCCAAAGATGTCCCATGCCCACGTGACATCCGCTGCTGGAGTGATGGATAGATTCAACTGCTCTACCCGCAGATCGTGCCCCTCTCGCGGACGGACAACCAGACGGTGCATCTCAAACGTCACCGGCTTGGAATAATGGTAATGCGTTCGGTGGACGATCCTGAGTAGATGACTGTCGTTCTGAGGTGCCGCGTTCATCTGAAGATCTAGGTTCTGCATTGTCGCCCCGATTGCGGAGCAAGCAATGGATCAATCGCCGGGGTCTCAGCACTAATGGCTAACTACTCTCGCCATTCGGCGATCCTCTTTCGAAGGTTCAACAGCCTCCAACCCGTTTGAGTGACGCCAAGCGTACTTCGGCCTGAGCTGCGCAAAGGCAGGCACCGAAAATGAAAATGCACGCGCAAAGATGAATCCACAGCACTAAGCCCATGATCTCGCCAAGTTTTTCTTCTTGGTCGGCGAAAGAGATGACTCCGATGGTGAGAAGTAGCCCCCCGAGCATGGATCATGATTTCATGAGGTTGGAGTGCTACCGCCTTTGCTGGCTCCAGCTTAACCGCAGCGCACACGATTAAGCCAGGAAAAAGAAGATCCATCCAAGCACCGAACAGCAAGCCAATCCATGTCCAAGTGCCTAGCATCTGCGGATTCAAAGTGGACCGTTGAGGTGCGACTCCGTTTTCCTACCCCCTAGACCGGGAAGTTCCTGCCACAACTAGAGTCGGGCTGGCGGGATTCGAACCCACGGCCTCTTCGTCCCGAACGAAGCGCGCTACCAGACTGCGCCACAGCCCGTTGTTTGGCTAATGGAAGATTCTTGGGGCGATTTCGTCAACGCGAAATTGCTGGGATTGGACAGCCCTATTCTACCAACGCAGATTCAGCCGTGTGGCAAGGAACCGGGGGTGACGACGACTTTGGCACCCACTGGGACTTGATTGTAGAGATTGACGACGTCCCTCATTCCCATGCGAATACAGCCGTAGCTAGCTGGTTGGCCGAGTCGGTTCTCTTCGGTGGTGCCGTGAATGTAGATGTAGCGGCCAAAGGCATGCTTGTTCTGGCTCTCCAGTCCGCGCAGCCAGAGGATGCGGGAGACGATAGGATCGCGACCTGGCGCGTTGGGAGGGAGGACTTCGCCATTCCATTGGCGACTCTTAAGCACGGCACCCGTCGGAAGACCGTTGCCGATCTTGGCGATGACTTCATGCTTGCCCAGTGGCGTGCAGCAACTGCCGGGCTTGTCGCCAATGCCGAACTTGGAGGTGGAGATGGTGTACTTCTTCACCAGGTGACCGTCCTTGTAGTAGCCGAGCTTTTGCTCCTTCACCGAGACGACGACTTCAGCCTTGGGGGTGCTAGTGCATTGGCACAAAAACATTGCCGTAGCTGCTCCACAAAAGAACCGAGCGCTGCGGCCTAATGAACTGACATTGAGAGAGAAGAGGTTCGAGAGAGTCATACCTAAATTTAAGATACCTTAATGAAATTCGCAATCGCTGAATTCTGGATATTATGGAGAGAGTCAAAAATGACCGGAAGCAATCCTCGTGCCGGGAAACGTCGAAATTCGGCGCTGGCTTTCGGGTCGGTGTCGTTTTTTCGGGTCGGGCGTCAATTTTTTTGGGAATGAAGATTTTGGAGGGATTGGAAAGGGAAAGAATTGATCCCCCGTATTACAGGCACCCTCGTCCCTGAATTCCGAAAAAAATCCGCCATGTCGAAAATTACCGTTCCATTGATTTTAGCCAGTCTGACTGTTACAACAGCGGTAGCTTCTGCCCAGTCGGCGGAAAAGGTCACGTATGAAGATCACGTCCGTCCTTTGCTGGAGAATAAATGTTTCTCCTGTCACAGCCCCGATAAAAAGAAGGGCGATCTGGATTTGACGAGCTTTGGCGCATTGATGACTGGAGGCGGCGGTGGTGCCATCGTGGATGCGGGCAATTCCGATGGCAGTCGCCTGATCACGACGACAACCAAGAAGGAGGAACCCTTCATGCCACCAGAAGGGAACCCGCTGGGGCCGAAGGAGATTGAAGTGCTGACAGCGTGGATCAATGGCGGTCTTTTGGAGACGAAATCTAGCGTGGCAAAGAAGTCCACGAAGCCGAAAGTCGATCTGACCGTTGCTGTATCCAGCGGCAAACCTGATGGCCCGATTGCAAAGCCTGAGCACGTGCTGCTGGAGCCTGTGGTAGTAACGCCGCGCCCAACTGCGGTGACGGCCATGGCTGCAAGTCCTTGGGGACCACTGATGGCAATCGCGGGCACGAAGCAAATCCTCCTCTACGATACCGATAGCCGTCAGTTGGCGGGGATTTTTCCATACACTGAAGGGTATGCGCGGTCGCTCCGGTTCAGCAGAAATGGATCTCTTTTGATTCTGGGTGGCGGGCGCGGTGGAAAGTTTGGGCATGCCGTGGTCTGGGACGTGAAGACTGGCAAGCGCGTGACGGAAGTGGGCAAAGAATTCGATTCGGTGATGTCTGCCGATATCAGCGCGGACCACAAGCTGGTGGCCATCGGTAGTCCGTCGAAGAAGGTGAAGGTTTTTGAGACCGCTAGCGGCCAGGAACTCTATACCATCAGCAAGCACACAGAGTGGATCACAGGCGTGAATTTTAGTCCTGATGGCGTCTTGCTGGCGACGGCAGACCGCAACGGGAACGTTATGGTTTGGGAGGCGTCGAATGGTGGCGAATTCTTCCTCCTGGGGCAGCACAAATCCAGCTGCACAGACATGGCTTGGCGCAGTGATTCCAACGTGCTAGCGAGTTGTTCCACCGATGGAACCATCAGCGTGTGGGAAATGAATGAGGGCAAGCAGCTCAAAAACTGGGCGGCTCACGGTGGTGGGGTTCAGTCGGTCGCTTTTACGCCTGATGGCAAGATCGTCTCCTGCGGCGACGACGGTTTGGTGCGACTTTGGGATATCAATGGCGCGAAACTGGGTGAGGCGAAGTCCCAGGGTGATCAGGTCACGAAAGTGGTAGCCTTGTTTGATTCAAAAAAGGTCATCTCTGGCAACTGGCGCGGCGAGGTAACGGAGATGGATATCCCCACATTCCAGACGACGGGTTCGTACTCGAGCAACCCTCCTCTGATCGCTCAGCGCATCATTGAAGCAGAAAAGACAGCGAATGATCTGACTGCCAGTATCCCTGCATTGGATGCCGAGATCGCTAAGGCGTTGGCTGCGGTAAAGGCACGCGAAGCAGGAGTTGCGGATGCCAAAAAGAAGGTCGCTGATCTTCAGGCTCAACAGGCAAAGGCGTCGGCGGATCTCGCGGGATTGCCTGCAAAGGTGGCGGCTCTGGATAAGGGCGTGAAGGATGCTCAGGCAAAGAAGGCAGCGCAGGCGGAGGTGCTCAAAAAATACGAGGCAGCGATGGTTCAGGTGAAGGCCGCAGAGCAAGCTCTCGCTGCATTGAATGCGGAGAAGGCAAAACTTACCGCCCCGGATCAAGCACCGAAACTGGCAGAGGTCAGCAAGAAGATCACCGATGCGACAGCGAAGCTGGACGGATTGAAGAAGGCAGCTGGAGTGGCTCCGGCGGCTGTAGCGACCTTTGACGCTGCGATCAAGGCGGCGCAGGATCAATTGACGGCGGCCAACAATTCCAAGCCGACGCTGACGAAGCAGATCGAAGATCTCAAGAAGGCGGTGGAGGCTGCACCCAAAGGAGTGGAGGCCGCTGAGAAGGCATTGGCCGATTCGCGTGCAGCGGTTGCGGCGTTGCAGGCAAAGCTGGCGGATCAGAAGAATCAACTCGTGGTCTTTCAAAAACTTCCGGTGGCTCTGAAGGCAGCCCAGTTCAACGTCGGCGTGCTGACAGAGAAAGAGAAGCTCGCAAAGCTGGAAGGCGATCTCAATGACTATACTGCTGCGCAGAAAGAGAACGAAGAGGCCAAGAAAGCCGCTGCGGCTCGGATCGAGACTTCCAAGAAGGTCATCGCTGACGCCACAAATCAGATCCCGCAGTTGGATGCGACTTTGAAGAAGCTACAGGCGGAGGCCGCAGGCATGGATCAGGCTGTCGCGCCAACACGCAAGGCGCTGGCCGACGCAGCTGCCAAAGTGGACGAGCAAAAGAAGGCCCTGGCTGCACGCGAGGCTGAACTGGCCGCTCTGACAAAGATTCGAGATGATGGGACGGCTGTGGCAAAAAAGGCTGCGGATGACACCGCGAAGGCGTTGGATCCCTTGAAGAAAAAAGTGGCAGAAGTCACGTCCAAATTGGCAGCACCTGCGAAAGCGGTGGAAGCGGCCAAGGCAGCCCAGGCCAAGGATGTTGCAGCGCTTGAGGTTGCGAAGAAAGCAGCGGCAGATACGGCGGCAGCTGTGACAGCCAAGACAGCGGAGGTCACTAAAGGGACTGCCGCTGCGCAGGCCGCCGTGGCTCCTCTGGTCGAGGCTGAGAAAGCCTTGGCTGCTCTTCGCGCGCAGTCCGATGCCCTGAAGAAAGCCGCTGCTGCGGCAAAGAATGCAGTCGCTGATAAGGCTGTGGCTGACAATACCGCTGCGATTGCCGCAGCCACCGCAAAGGTGAACGGGCTGAAGGATGCTAAGGCCAAGGCTGATCAGGCGTTGGTTGCTGCTCGGTCAGCAGCCGATCAGGCAGCAAAAGCTGCTGCGACTGCTAAGAGTGGTCAGCAAGCGGCCGAGCAGAAGGCGGCGCAGTCTGCAAAAGTTTTGGCCGACGCAGACAAGGCGGCTGCACCCTTGCGCGGACAGCTCGACAGCCTGAACAAGGAGGTCGCCGCTCAGCAAAACACGCTGGCCAGCAAGCAGGCGATCCCTGCGGCATTGCAGAAGGATTTTGCCACAAAGAGCCAACCTGTGACGACCGCGATCTCCCAGATTAAAGCAGCGCTGGCTCCATTGGAAAAGACGCTGGCAGAGGCGAAGGCAAAGCTCGATGGCGAGCAAAAACAACTGGACGCAAAAGCTGCCGAGGTGGCCAAAGCGGCGGACGCACTCGCTGCTGCCAAAAAGAAGAAGGCCGATAGCGAAGCGACCATTGCTGCTGCGACGAAGGAGATCCCAGAGCGCGATAAGACCTTGGCGGAGATCGTTGCTGAACTCGGGAAGATGAAGCCGCAGCTTGATCCTTTGAAGGCCAAGGTGAAACAGCTCGAAGATCAGTACATGGCGATGCTGCCGAAGTAACCGGGGCCGCGCTCTGACATTAAGGTGAGCGTGACTTGCTGCGGCGGTGCCGACTGATCGCCTAAAGGCTGGACTCCGACCCAGCGACGCAGCCCTTCACTGAAGGGCTCGCAGCACTGTTGAAGTGCAGGCGATAGCCAATCGTGGAGAGCGACGTCAGCGGGTGAGTATGACACTTTCTTGCGCACGTGCCTACTTGCTCTCTCCCTGCAAAAAGCGTTGGTAGAGCCACGATGCGGTCAGTGCGATGACGGCGACTATGAAGAAGGCGGCGATGCGATAGAGTTGGCCGATGCTGGAAAGGTCGTGGAAGAAGACCTTCAGCAACGTGATCGCCAACAGGCCAATTCCGGCGTACCGAGTGCCAGCTTGGCGTTTCCATAACCCGAGGATGATCAGGCATAGCGCGAAGAGTCCCCAAGCGATGCTGTAGGTCATGCTGCGCGCGAAATTTCCCCCAAATTCGATGGCGACGTAGCTGTGCCCTTCGGGTGTGAAGGCATCGGCGATTTCGATATTGACCAGGGTAAACAGGAGGATGCCGACACAACTCCATAGGATGGGAGTGGCTCGGAGTTCGCCGAATTGTTCGTGTTTGGATGGGAGCATTCGGGCTGCAAATGCGAAGGCTGCGGCGGCGATCAGGTAGGTATAGAGAAACCAGTTCAGTATCGGCGTGCCGCTTCGGGTATGGTATTGGAGGAGATCAAAGTTCAGTGTCAGTCGGATGAAGACGACGCTGAGCAATGCGAGGCCGAGCTTTGCCAGTAGGGGATGATCGATTCGGCGCACCAGCCAACACAGCGCTGCTCCTTCCAGCGCCCAACCGAGTGTCAGTGTTTCGTGGTCGAACTGCGTGGGGAAGATGAAGGTGATGAAAAACAGGGCCGAACCTGCATACCACGCTAGGATGTCCTGGTGCTGTTTCGACTCCGAACGCTGCGTGGCAAAGTGCAAGCCAATCAGGGCAGGGACGGCATAAAGGGCGGGAATGAGTCCCGGTGGCAGGGTTGGAAAGGCTGACTTGATGGAGTGGTAGGTGATCGCAAACAGGGGGATGCCAATGGCGGCACCGGTGGCCCAGGGATGAATGGCGACGGCTGCTGCGCGCTTCATTTTCCAGGGGGTGAAGCTGAAGGTTGCGTGCACTGCCGCATACCATAGCAAGGGGGTCCAGGGGCGACTGCTGTCAAAGCTTGAATCATGCCAGAGGGCAATGACGCCGAGGGCGCTCACTGCGGTGACGGGGGCGACGAGTGGAAGTGTGAGCCATTCTGCGAGCCACAGCATTCCCAGAACGAGAAACAGCAGCGTAAGGAACAGCGGCGATGGTTGATGAAAGTCCATCTGCGTGACCGCATAGGCCAGCAGTCCAAAGGGCATCCACACCGTCGACACGGGGACGACACGTCCGTCCACGTCAACGTCCGCATCTGCGGCGTTCGTTGGCGCTGGGGAGCCGTTGCGGGTCCAAGCCACGGCGGACCCGATCGTGTGGATCACCGTGAAGAGGAGCAGCAGACCGAGGATGGTCCCTTGAGAGGGATGGGCATGGGCGATCCAGGTGGCGAGCGCGAGCAGGCTCATGATGGCAGAGCCAAGGATGCCGAGTGGCTGTTTTTGCCAGGCGCACAGGCCCGTGATCATGGCCGAAAAGAAGAGGACGGAAATCCACAGGGAGGCGGGGAGGTCCGGCCAGTGGAGCGTGAGCGCGCAGAGGGACCCCTGCGCGATGAGTGCTGGCCAAGCTGGGATGCGCGGGTCGGTGGGTATTTTGCTGCCGAGCTTCTTTCTCAGCAAAATCAGTCCGACGGGGAGGACTGCGGCGATTGTGTAGAGAGCCAGTGCGGTGAAGACTCGGTCAGGCGTGAGAGAGTGATGAGTCCACAAGGCGAGGTGGAGGAAAGTCAGAGCATTCGCCACGGCGGCGGCGGGGATGATTCGTGGCTGAAGCGCTGCTGCGGTCATCACGATGAAGTTGAGAGCAAATAGGAAGGCGTACCCAATCGCGAGATGTTGATCGAAGGCGAGCGATGCCTGTTCGTTGAAGCTCCACAAAAACGCTGATGCACTGGTGATTAGCACCGCGATGCCTGGTGACATCGACTCGCCGATTCGTGCCCGTAGGAAGATGGGGGCGATGAGGAATAAGAGAGGGAAGACAAGATGGACAAGGTAGGGGCCCCATGGCGCGCCATCAAAGTGTGGATGAGTTTGGATCCAGCGAGTGGACCAACCGAGTTGGTAAATGACGGTTCCGATGGCGCCGAGGATGACGAGGAAATCCCAGCGTTTGCGCATGGTCAACGCGATGAGCCCGGCGTTCAGAGTGGCGATGTAGGTGAAGAGTGCGAGCGGGCGATCCTGCCCTGAGTTGATCAGGTAGGGTGTCAAAAATCCACCGAGCATGCCGAGCACCGCAATGACGAGCGCATCCATTTTGTCTGCCAGGAGAAAGGCCACGGCGGTGATGCAGACCATCATGCCAAAAGTAAAGCCGACGCTGAAAAGTGGTAGGTGGTAAAGGGCATGGGCGGCGAAGCTGACGCCGTAGGAGACCACAGTGCCCGTGGCGCAAAGGGTGTGGGCTAACACTTGGTACTTTTGGATCTGATGCAGCCGAGTGCCTGCAATCAGGAGCCCGATGCCCAGGGCGTATCCACCTGCGACGCGGACAGCTGGCGGGAAAAGGTTTTGCTCAATGGCATACTTCAGAAAGAGAGCGACAGAGATGAAGAGTAGCAGCCCGCCTGCCCAGGCAAAGAGCTTGATGCCCATGAACATCTCCATGTCGAAGGGGGCGGCCTTGGGTGCCGGAGCGCTCGACGCGCGAGACTCGATGGGCATTGGGGGGAGCGGTGGCGGGGTTGTGGGGAGCGGTGGCGGTGGCAGTTTGGTGGCGACGGCTGGCTGGGCCGTAGGTGCTGGTTTAGCGGTCAAAGCGGCGGGAGGAAGGGGGGGCGGTGCGGGGGCAGCGTAGGGATCGACGAGCTCCTCCGTTTGGCATGGCGTGGCGTGGCCCCTCTGCTGAAGGTGAGCGATGGCCTTTTGCAATTCATCGATCTTTTTGCGGCATTCCTCAGCCTTGTGCACAGCGCTGGCGGCGTTGATGAACGCACCAATTGGCAGGGCAATCACGAGAACGATTGCGATGAAGAAGAAGATTTCAGACATGGGGGTGGGGCTGTAAGTCGGGGAAGCCGTGATCAGACTAACAGGCCACGTTTCAAATGGCGAATTGATAGATTTGGGGTGCCTATCGATGGGATCGATGATTGAATACGGGTGCTGATACTATGAATGTCCATCACCTCGAACTCTTCTATTACGTGGCCAAGCACGGCGGAGTGAGCGCTGCAGCGCGTCACATGCCCTACGGAATTCAGCAGCCAGCGATCAGTGCGCAGGTCTTGCAGTTGGAGGATAGTCTGGGCGTGACACTGTTTCAGCGCAGGCCATTTGAGCTGACTCGCGAGGGGCGGCGGTTGTTTGAGTGCGTGGAGCCGTTTTTTGCGAAGCTGCCAGATCTGGCCTTGGAATTGCGCGGGGGCACGGACAATCGCCTGCGAATCGCGACGCCTGAGTTGGTGCAGAGAGACTATCTCCCGGTGCTTTTTAGCCGGATGAGAAAACGGGTCAAAGGCTTCCACTTTACCCTGTCTGCTGGGCGGATGGACCAGGTGGCAGCGCAACTGCGCACCGGCGAGATCGACGTTGGGATGGCGACTTTGATGGGTCGTGTGCCGGAGGGATTGCGTTCGCGGACGATGCTGTCGCTTCAAATGGTGATCGTGGTGCCAGAAAAAAGTCGTTTCCGCACGCAGGCGGATGTCTTTGATCGGGATCGTGTGGCGGAGCCATTGATCTCGCTGCCGTCTCCTGAGCCGATGTGCCGCTTGTTCCAAGACGAACTGCGCCGCAAGAAGGTGGACTGGTTTACGAGTCTGGAGGTTTCGAGCCTGGACTTGGTGGATCGATATGTGGCCAGCGGTTTCGGCCTGGGGTTGAGCCTGAGGCTCCCTGGAGCGACGCCCGGCAAGGGCGTACGGAATATCCCCCTGGATTTTCCGGAGGTGGAATTCGCTGCCCTCTGGGTAGGTAGGCTGACACCGTTGGCGGAGATCTTTTTGGAGGAAGCTGCCGAGGTGGTGGCGGAGAGCGTTTGACGAAGGAGCGAGTCCGAGGTGACGGCAAGAAATTCCTGGCGGCGAGGGGGAGACTCCGAGGTGGCGGGACGAAATTCCTGGCGGCGAGGGGGAGACCCCGGTGTGGCGGCAAGAAATTCCTGGTGGCGTGGAGGAGACTCCGGGATGGCGGGACGAAATTCCTGGTGGCGAGGGGGACTCGGGTCGGGGCTAGTTAGCGAAGCCTTTCAGGATCTGGCGCACGCGGTTGTCGAATTCGACGATGAAGGCGAAGTAGCCGCTGTAGGTGATCGCGCGGCTGCGACCTGTGCCGCCTGCGCCGGAGGGGGTGATGTTGGTGAGGGGTAGCGAGAGGGATTTGATCTTGCTGGGCTGGTTGTCGAAGACTTGGCCTTTCCGGAGGCGCAGGAAGGGGCGGCGGAGGGCGGCCAGATTGGTGGTGTTTCCCTGGAGCAGATTGCCAACGTAGAGGGCGAGATTGTCGCTGGCCGTCGCG
Source organism: Verrucomicrobiaceae bacterium (assembly GCA_024232965.1). Classification (GTDB taxonomy): domain Bacteria; phylum Verrucomicrobiota; class Verrucomicrobiia; order Verrucomicrobiales; family Verrucomicrobiaceae; genus JACKQF01. Next base: position 553,808 of record JACKQF010000001.1, read on the forward strand.
CCAGACAAGGTGGCGGTGAGAGCGTAGCGGGAGGAGGTTGGCTCCACTTCAACGCGGGTGATCACGCCGATTTTGGCATCGGGGCAGCCTGGGGCGGGATCGCCTTCGCGGATGAGAAGGTTAAAGGTGCCATCAGTCTGCCAAAGCAGGAGGGCCTGATCGTTGTTGGCATTGACGCCGGGGCCACTGAGCCTGACGAGGGCCAGCACTTGGTCGAAGGGCAGGTCATCGCCAGTCGCCCAAAATTGAATGAATCGAGCAATCTTGAGGCCCGTTGGGTTGTCGAGGACTTGCCCCTTGCGTAGGACAAGGCGGCGGATGCCGGTGCCGTCATAGCGCCATAGGCCCTCATTGTTGGCGGCAGTGGTCGCCCCTCCGATACGCAATCCGGCTCGGTAGACGACCCCGCAGGAGGGGCCTACGCTGTCGGCGGTCTCGCCAATGAAACTGGAGTAGCGGGCATTCGGCAGGGCACCGCCGCTTTCGTTGACGGCGATGTCGTCCCTGCGGGCGACCAGTTGCTCCGCAGCGCCACGGGCGCGGCGGAAGATCGCGGCATTGGAGAAGGTGGAGAAATTGGCACCGACCAGCGCGGTGCTGTAAACGTGCTGCTGGGTGGCGTAGCAGAGCCGTGGGGTGAACTGGCCAAGGTTGCCTGCTGGGAGCGGGGCGATCGTGGCGTCGCCTTCGCGTTTCGCCTCGATAGAAGTCCCGACGGTGCTGACCCATAGGCCGGAGTCGTTCGTGGCATTCGTGCCTGCGCCCGTCCGCAGGGTGCAGATGGCGGCGCAACGTTGGCCGCCGACAAGGTCGTTGGTGACGAATTCCGGCACGCTCTTGAGTATGGCTCCGATGAAGATGGGAATGCCGGTCCCGGTGCGCAGGAGGTAACCGCTGGCGGTGGATGATTGATACCAGATCGCCTGATTGTTGGTGCCGTTCACGCCCCTGCCAGTCAGGGTGGCCGCGCCAATGACGAGGTTTTTGTCATTGCTGGTGATGCGGGAGATGGCGCCGTAGATGATGTCCGTGTCGAAGGTTTGGCGACTCTTTACCAACAGCTCCTGATTGCCCAGGGTGTCCATGTCTGCAAAGGCGGCGGTGTCGCGATTGCGATTGGCGCCCGCGCCGGTGAGGGCGGCATTGAAGAGGACGACGCCGCCGTCATTGATGAATGCTTCTCGGATAGTGCCATAATTGATGTCCGGCGCGCCGGGGGCAAAGGTGCCCTGTGTGACGGCGGGGTTGTAGTTCAGGGGCCGGAGGATGGGCTGGATGAGGTGAGCGGCCCCTGCATTGGCGTCCTGCACACTGTCATTCGGTGCGCTGGCCAGGAGGGTGTTGCCGTCGAGGGCGATGGCATGCCCAAATCGCTGCGGGTTCGGGTCGCCATTGGGGGGAACAATGGTCTCCAGGAAGGCACCGCTGATGGCGTTGTAAAGATGCACGACGCCCAGTCCCACGCCAAAATCGCTAACGGCCATGATTGGACCGTAAACGGCAACGGCGGAGCCAAATGTCACGGAAGAGCCACCCCGGGTGATGGCGAAGGCGGTGTCGCGGAAAAGGTCGTGTCCCCATGCCTGAGACGTCAGCAGAGTGCCAATGATGACGCGCCCTTGATGCATGGCGATCGATGAACCGAAGTAGTCGTTGGGGGCCCAACTGACGGGCTGATACTTTTTGATGAGCGTTTGTGCAGCGGCGTCGAAGAAGTAGACGGCTCCTTTGTTTGCATTCGCGCCGTCCGCACCGGCGGCAATGATGTTGCCTTCGAGAGCCAGACCGCGGCCAAAGAAGTAGTTTGGGCCGCCATCGAAGGCGAGGATCTTGGCAATCTGCGCGCCGGTGCTGACATTGAAGAGGTAGATGGCACCGCGGTTGCCATTTTGGCTGGGTGCTGAGACGATGGCGAGGTCGCGGGAAAGGGCGACGCTGGTGCCAAAAGCATCGGGAGCGGCACCGTCATCAGCGGTGAGGGTGCGGAGCAAGCGGCCTGTGCCGAGGTGGAAGAGGTAGGCGGCACCGCGGCTGGCGGCGGTGCCGTAGGATCCGACGAGCGCGAGATCGCCACTGACCGCGACGGCACACCCAAAACGCTGGGTCGGGGCGGGCGCACCGGGAGGCAGGAGTTTGCGAACAAAGGCGCGGCTGGATGCGCTAAAGACCTGCACCGCACCTTCGTTGGCTTCGCCCCGATCAGCGGCGGCGCTGGCACCAAGGACGACCCATTTGGGTGAGAGTGCGGCGGAGTTGATGTCATTCCCCAAAAGGTAAGACGCCGGAGGGCGAGACCATTTGCCAAAAAGCTTCTGCGCCGTGCGGTCGATGGCGGGGGATGGCGTGGCAAGGAGCGACGCGAGCAGGGCGATCATTGCGGCGAGGCGAAAGGGCAGGGGGGAAGTCATTGCGTTAGAGGGGAGAAGAGTTGAATTGAACCACTAGCTAGGAATCCGACGCCAGCGTTGGCGCGGATGATAGCCCGAGGAGATAGGTTTTGCCAACCGTCAGTTCCTCGGCGTCGAAGGGCGGACTTGGGTTTCCTCAAGCAATTCGGTAAGGGTCTTGCATGGCCTCGGGGTTTGGTCTTGAATGCGCGCCATGGAATTTGCCGCCGCCGCTGAACGTGCCAATGAGCTCCGCCGGGAGCTCAACTACCACAACCGCCTCTACTACGTGGAAGCGCGGTCGGAGATCTCTGACCAGGAGTTCGATGCGAAGCTGCGGGAACTCCAGGCCATCGAGGCGGAGCATCCTTCGCTGCTGACAGCGGATTCACCCACGCAGCGGGTGGGTGGTGCGCCGATTGAGGGCTTCACGCAGATCCGTCATGCGGTGCCAATGATGAGTCTGGACAACACCTATTCCGAGCAGGAGTTGGTGGCGTTTTTTGCACGGCTGCAAAAGGGGCTGGGGCGCGAAAAGGTGCGCTGTGTCGTAGAACCGAAGGTGGATGGCGTGGCCATCACGGTACGGTATGAAAATGGCGCGCTGAAGCACGGGGCGACCCGTGGCGATGGCCAGATGGGCGATGACGTGACGGTGAACTTGCGCACGATCAAATCGGTCCCGCTGCGACTACCGACGGAGGGACCGCAGACCTTTGAGGTGCGTGGGGAGGTGTTCATGCCCAAGGCGGGATTTGCGAAGCTGAATGAGGAGCGCGATGAGGCCGGCGAGGCGCGCTTTGCCAATCCCCGCAATGCGACGGCGGGCACGCTGAAGCAGTTGGATTCCCGCATCGTGGCGAAGCGGCCGCTGGACATTGTTTTTTACGGTCTGGCGGATGCCGCCGGTGCCGATGTGCCGACGCAATCCGCCGTCTACGAGCTGCTGGCTCGCGCGGGGCTGCGCAAGGCGGACATTGTCTGGCATGCGGATTCGGTGGAGGATCTGTTGAAGGCAATCCGGGAACTGGATGAGCGCCGCAAGACCTTGCCGTACGAGACCGATGGCGCGGTGATCAAGGTGGATAGCTTTGCGGATCAGCGCGACTTGGGCGCGACCAGCAAATCTCCGCGCTGGGCGATCGCCTACAAGTATCAGCCGGAGCAGGCAGAAACCAAGCTGCTGGCGGTGGACATCCAGGTCGGTCGCACCGGGGCGCTGACACCCGTCGCGCGGCTGACGCCCGTGTTTTTGAGTGGCTCCACGGTGTCGAATGCGACACTGCACAACTTTGAAGAGATCGAGCGCAAGGACATCCGCGTCGGAGACACCGTGGTGATCGAAAAGGCCGGCGAGATCATTCCGGCGGTGGTGGTGGTGAAGAAGGAGCTGAGGAACGGCTCGGAAACGACCATCGTCAGGCCGACTTGCTGTCCGGTCTGTGGCAGTGGGGTGCGGCAGGATGAGGAGCAAGTGGCGATCCGCTGCACGAACTTTGAGTGTCCAGAGCAGGTGAAGCGTCGCATCGAGCACTTCGTGGCGCGAGGGGCCATGGACATTCGCGGGCTCGGGGAGCAGGTGGTGGGGCAGCTGGTGGATCTGAAATTGATCAAGGATCCGGCGGACTTGTATGACCTGAACGAATTGTTGCTGGCACGCCTAGAGAGGCAGGGGACAAAGAGCATCGACAACATGCTGAAGGCGATCGCGGAAAGCAAAAGCCAAGCTCCATGGCGGTTGGTTTTTGGTTTGGGGATTCTGCACGTCGGGGCCTTTTCGGCGCGGTCGCTGATGGATCACTTTGGGTCCATCGATGCGCTGGCTGCGGCGAGCGTGGAGGATCTGCTACGTTGCGAGGACATTGGCGGCATCGTCGCCACCAGCATTCACGATTGGTTCCGCGACGAGCGGAACGTCCTCATCCTAGACCGGCTGCGGACGGCCGGATTGAGCTTCGCGCAAGCGGGAGTCGAGGCGGCGTCCGATAAATTGGCGGGAACCACTTGGGTCATTACCGGAACGCTGAGCATGCCACGCGAGGAGATCGCTGATTTGATCCGATCCCATGGCGGCAAAGTGTCCGGCAGCGTAAGTGGCAAAACCAGCTACGTGCTGGCCGGAACGGACGCGGGAAGTAAGCTGGACAAGGCGACCAAGCTGGGAGTGAAGGTGGTGGATGAGGCGACCTTGGCGGAGCTCCTGGGTGAGTGATCGTTGATTTTTCAGGGATTTCTTGAAAAACGGCGCGATTGATGTCTGTTCCGACACGATCCCGGTTTCGTTGTCGGCTCTGGCTTATGCGCCTTCTCGCTTTCCTCGTAGAGTTTCGTGCTTTGCGTTTGCTGCTCCTCGCTGAATTGTCGCTCGCGACTGTTGCAGCAACAGAGCGGCCTTTGAGCTATAATTTCGAGGTTCGTCCCATTTTGGCGGAGAATTGCTTTGCCTGTCATGGCCCGGACGAGAAGCATCGTGAAGGGAAGCTACGGCTCGATGTGCGGGAGGCGGCGCTGGAGAAACAGGCCTTTGTCCCGGGCGATGCGGCATCCAGCGAGTTGGTGAAGCGCCTTTTCACGACGGATGAAGACGAGGTGATGCCGCCGAAGCAGAGCAATCATCAGCTGACGCAGGCGCAGAAGGATCTGCTGGTGCGCTGGGTCAATGAGGGGGCCAAGTATTCGAAGCACTGGTCCTTTGTGCCGCCAGAGAAACCGGTGGTCCCGGCTTTGGCGGACACCTTTCCCGGCGGTCGGCGCAATGAGATCGATGCCTTTGTGCAGGAACGCCTAGAGTCGCGGCACGGGCGGCCCACGGTGCCGGCGGGCAAGGAACTGTGGCTGCGGCGGGTGACCTTTGCGTTGACGGGCCTGCCTCCCACCTTGGCGGAATTGGATGCGTTCAATGCGGATGACTCGCCCAAGGCCCGGGAGGTGGTGGTGAACCGCCTGCTGGAATCGCCCCGCTACGGGGAGCGGATGGCGGTGGACTGGCTGGATGCGGCGCGTTATGCAGACACCTATGGTCGGCATGAAGATGCGGATTGCCAGACTTGGCCCTGGCGGGACTGGGTGATCCGCGCCTTCAACGACAACCTGCCGTACGACAAGTTCATTGCCTGGCAAACGGCGGGGGATTTGCTGGAGCCGGAGAATCAGGATGCAGTGGTCGCGACCGCCTTCAATCGATTGCACCAGCAGTCCAATGAGTCTGGCAGCGATGAAAATGAGTTCCGCTGGGAGCATGTCTTTGATCGCGTCAAGACCAACGCCACAGCGATTCTGGGGCTGACCTATGAGTGCGCGCGCTGCCACGACCACAAGTATGATCCCTTCACCATGCGGGATTACTACAGCATGGCGGCGTTCTTCAACAACATCGATGAGCTAGGTCTTTTCTCACGCTTCACCAACGCCAATCCCGCACCGACAACTTTCGTCTACAATCCTGGCCAAAAGGCCGCCCATGAGGCGCTAAAGGCATCGGTAGAGGCGGGGGAACAGCAGGTGACCGCCGCACGTGAGCATGCTCGGGCGAGGTTTGTGGAGTGGCTGAAAGACAATGCGCCTCCCAGTGCGGAACCCAAAAAGAAGGGTTTTCTGGCGGGGCTCGGTAGCCTGATCAGTGGCGAGCGCAAGGCGGCCGATGCCGTGGTGCCGGTGAGCTATTTCCCGTTTGATAAATCCCACAAAGAAGACAAATCCACGCCCGACTTGATGCGGCCCGACCGTGTCGGCAAGGGGCGAACGAGTCTGAATCTGGCCGAGGGGAAATTTGGTAGGGCGGTGGCATTTAAGGGGCAGAAGGACAATCAGATTCTGATTTCCGGTATGGGGGAATTTCGCCGCGAGGATGCCTTCACGCTATCGATTTGGGTCAAGAGCCCGCAACCCTTTGACCATGTCGTTTTGTTGCATCGATCTCGCGCAGGTCTGGACGCAGCGAATCGGGGCTACGAGTTGACCTTGGAGCATGGGCGATTGACCGGGACGCTGGCACACTTTTATCCCGGCAATGCGATCCGGACGACCTGCAAAGAGCCAATGCCAGTGGGAGAATGGGTGCACATTGCGATGACGTATGATGGGTCTGGTCGCGCAGCGGGCATCGGGCTCTACATGAATGGAGTGCGGCAGGAGGAAGAGATCGTGCGCGATAACTTGTACAAAGACATGGCCTACAAGCTTGAGTGGGGGGACTTTGATTCGCAAAAGGTCGCTGATGCGGAGATGGCGGAGGCTGTGCAGTTCCAGGTCGGTGGTCGCTATTTGGACAGCTCATTTGCGGGAGGTTTGGCAGATGAATTGAAGGTCTTTGACCGGGAGTTATCTGCGCCTGAAATTAGCCGTTTGGCGCTGCGGACTGAGGCTTCGGGCGATGCGGCTTGGTTTGAGTGGTATGTGAGGGAGGTCGATGCGGAGTGCATCGCTGCGGAAAAGAACCTGCACGAGGCTCGTGCAGCGGAGAATCGGTTCACGTCTGATCTTGTGGAGATCATGGTGATGAAGGAGTGGGACGGACCGCGCCGTGCGACAACGATGCTGGAGCGCGGTCAGTTTAACCAGCCCAAGGAGTTGGTAGAGCCGGGCGTGCCAGAGGTCCTGCTGCCTTTCCCGCCAAGCGCTGCGCGTGATCGCCGGGGGTTAGCCGAGTGGCTGACAAATCCCCGTCATCCGCTGACGGGGCGGGTGGCTGTGAACCGTGTGTGGCGGATGTTTTTTGGCAGGGGATTGGTGGCGACGGCGGAGGACTTTGGGATTCAGGGGAGCCTGCCTTCCCACCCCGAGTTGCTGGATTGGCTGACCTGTTGGTTCACGGAGCACGGCTGGGATATGAAGGCTCTCTGCCGCCTGATCGCGCTGTCTGCAACCTACGGGCAAGATTCGCTGCCTGCGGACAAGACGTGGCTGGAGGAGGATCCTGACAACGTCTGGCTTTCGCATGGACCACGCTTTCGGCTTCCGGCGGAGCAGATCCGGGATGCGGCTCTGGCCGTCAGCGGGCTTTTGAAAGAGATTCGTGGAGGCCCAAGTGCGCATCCTTACCAACCGGAGGGGCTTTGGGAGGATGCGGGTACGCAGCATAGTTACACTCAAGACCATGGCGACGGCCTCTACCGCCGCAGTCTTTACACCTTCTGGCGGCGCACCTGTCCGCCGCCAGTTATGAGTGTTTTTGATGCACCGACGCGCGAGTTCTGCCGGGTGCGGCGCGATACGACGCTGACCCCTTTGCAGGGGTTGGCGCTGGAAAATGAAACGGGTTTCCTGGAGGCGGGGCGTGTGCTGGCGGAGAATCTGGTGCGGGAGTGCCCGGGCCAAGCAAACGCTGTGGCAAGGGTCGATAAGCTTTTCCGAACAACCACCGGTGTCCTGCCAACGCCGAAGCAGAAGGAATCGCTCTTGGGGTTGCTGGATACGGCGCGCTCGTTCTACGCCGCCCATCGCGATGAAGCGGTGAAGTTGCTGAGTGTGGGCGAGCATCCGGTGGACGCAGCGCTCGATCCTGCGGAAGTGGCGGGAATGATGCTGACGGCCAGGGCGATGCTCAGCTACGACGCCTTTTTGTGTAGCTATTGAATCACCCACCATGAATCCTTCCGCTCCTAATTCATCGAATAACCCGGACGCGTGGAGGACGATGCCGTTTGATGCACTGACGCGTCGGCAGATGCTGCACCGCACGGCGGGAGGACTGGGGGCCGTGGCGCTGGCATCGCTTCTCGAGACCAGGGCTGAAGCGGCGTCTTTTGGTGCCGGGCGCGCCGATTTACCGCATTTCGCTGCCAAGGCGAAGCGGGTGATCTTTTTGTGCATGAGCGGTGGGATGTCGCAGTTTGAGTCCTTCGATTACAAGCCGCTGCTGAAGGAGAAAGCCCACGAAAACCTGCCGCAGTCCGTCTTCAAAGGGCGGAAACCGCTGGGGATGTCGAAGAACCAGGCCAGTTTTGAGCTGGTCGGATCACCCTATGACTTTAAGCAGCACGGGAAGAGCGGAGCCTGGCTCAGCGACCAGTTTTCCCATTTGGCGGGACAGGCGGATCGTATCTGCTTCTTGAAGGGGATGGTAACCGATGCAGTGAACCATGACCCTGCGATGACCTTCCTGCACACGGGGGCAGCACTGCCGGGCCGGCCTAGCATGGGGGCCTGGATCAGCTACGGGCTCGGGGCCGAAACGGAAAATCTGCCAGCTTTTATCGTTCTGGTGACTCGCAAGCCGGTGGATCAGCCGCTTTCGACGCGACTCTGGGACAGTGGCTTTTTGCCGTCGCAATTTCAGGGCACCCAATTCCGTGCGGCAAAGGATCCGGTGCTTTATCTGAACAATCCTGAGGGGCTGCCTCCCGAACTGCATCGCCGCATGTTGGACAGCCTGCGGGAGCTCCACGAAGACGATCTCCAGCGCAGGGGCGAGGCGGAGATTACTGCCCGGATCTCGCAATACGAGATGGCTTTCCGGATGCAGGCGGCGGTTCCTGACGTGACAGATGTCTCAAAAGAAAAAGAGGCGACCTTGGATCTCTACGGTCCGGATTCACGGAAGCCTGGCAGTTTTGCCCACAATTGCCTGCTGGCACGTCGCCTAGTGGAGCGCGGAGTACGATTTGTGCAACTCTACCACCCGGGCTGGGACCACCACTCAAACCTTGGCGGTCAGTACGGTGGGATTGCCAAGCAGGTGGACCAGCCTGCGGCGGCCCTGTTGCAGGATCTGCACGAGCGTGGTTTGCTGGAGGATACGCTGGTGATTATGGGTAGCGAATTTGGCCGTACCTGCTACTCCCAGGGTTCCATATCCAAAACGGGAACTTATGGCCGGGAGCACCACCGGGATGCCTTCTCGATGTGGATGGCGGGTGGCGGGATCAAGCCTGGGATCAGCCACGGCGAGACGGATGAGTTCGGCTTTGATGTTGTCGATGGACGTGTCCATGTGAACGACTTTCACGCAACGATCCTGAATCAGTTGGGGATTGATCATCTTCGGTTTACCTACCGTTTCCAGGGGCGCGACTACCGACTCACGGATTTGGCCGGGAAAGTGGTCAAAGAGATCCTCGCCTGACCCTATCGGCGGGTGCAAAAAAACGACGTTGGGCCGGTCGTGCAGCGCGAAAGGCGGTTGAGTTCTTTGGCGCAGGGGATTAAATGTTCCGGGCGAGCGCTCAGTGCGCCCCCCTGAAAAACCATCATGTTTCCCAACCTCCCCCCTATCCGCATCGGTTCCGTCACTATGGACGGGGTGGATCCAGTATTCATTTTGGGGCCTTGTGTCATTGAAGGGGAAGAGTTTCTGCACAAAATCGGCCAGGACATTGCGGCGATGGCGAATCGCAACGGCTGGCGCTGGATTTTTAAGGCCTCCTACGACAAGGCAAATCGCACTTCCATCCGAAGTTTCCGAGGTCAAGGCTGCGCTGAAGGCTGCCGCCTGCTGGAAGAGGTTGGTGCTTCGCTGGGTGTGCCTGTGACAACGGATGTGCACTCGCCAGAAGATGCTCGGGTCGCGGCAGAGTGGATCGATGTATTGCAAATTCCGGCTTTCCTTTGCCGCCAGACGGACTTGATCGTTGCTGCCGGGGAGACTGGGCGCGTGGTGAATGTAAAGAAAGGGCAGTTCATGGCGCCTTGGGACGTGAAGAACATCGCGGAAAAGCTGGACCAGACCGGGTGCGAGCGTTACTTTTTCACGGAGCGTGGCACCACGTTCGGATATCAGAATCTTGTGGCGGATATGAGGTCTCTCTACTGGATGCGTGAACTCGGTTACAGGGCGGTCTTTGATGCCACCCACTCCGTACAGCGTCCCGGAGGTCTAGGGGCCACGACTGGGGGGGACGGAAAGCTGGCGCCTGTTTTGGCCCGCGCTGCCGTGGCAGCAGGCTGTGATGGTGTTTTTATGGAGACGCATCCGGACCCAGCCAATGCTTTTTCAGATGGTCCAAATCAAGTTCCCTTGGCGGAACTCGAGGCGGTGGTCGAACAACTGCGGGCGGTGCATCGCGCCGTTCAAATCCCAACCCTTGCGGAGGTCGCTTGATGTTTTTACGATCTATTCACCCACGACTCTTGCTGGCCCTGTGGCTGGCACTATCTACCTTCTCCACATCCCGTGCATCGGATGCTGGAAAGTCCGCCGTCCCCGCAGATCAGGCTACCGAGGAGCCCGCCGTTCCTCCGCCGTTGGCCCAGGCTCGAACAGGGCTCAGCAGCTTTGGCAAAAACATGCCAGCGGGCCTCCGGAATGTCGGGGTGACGATCCCTGGATTTTCAAAGGGAAAGCCTAGTTCACTGGTTCTGGCGGACTCGGTCACCCGGATCGATGAGAACCGCCTGATCGCCGAAAACATGACGATCCAGATGTTTGCCGATGATCCTCGTGAAAACGTCACCGTGGATCTGAAATCCGCGACCTACCACATGACAAACCAGGTTCTGCGCAGCCCGACGCGCAGTAAGGTGACTCGCTCCGACTTTGAGCTGGAGGGGGATTCGCTGGTTTTTGACACGATGACTTCTCAAGGCAAAATGGTCGGCAATGTGCGCATGGTAATCTATGATGCAAACATGCTAAAGCCCGCATCAGAAAGGAAAGATGCTGGTGGCGTGGAAGCGAAAAAGCCTGCGTCTGCGAAGGTCTCTGATTCCACCGAGCAGCCTGCTGTCCCCGCTGCCGCACCCGCCGCGGCCCCTGCGGTCACCCCTTTACCCGCCAAGTGAAAATGAAAGCGATCCTTTTTCCCGTTCTCCTGATCTCCCTAACCGCCGCGACGGCCTCTGCGCAGGTTGGCGGGACCCGTTTTTTGCAGCGCGTTCAGACTCGTGAATCTCGCGTCAGCGCAGATCCAGAACTTGCTGACGCGGCAGTTCAGCTTGAAGCCGCTCGGAAGCGCGAGGATGCAGCGAAAGCTGCGGCAACGCCCGATGTGGCAGCGCGGAACGATGAGATGGAGCGCAAGATCGCTGCTGCCGTCGCCAATGCCAATGCTCAGCCTTCACCGGCGGCAAAGGCCCAGAGTCTTCGTTCACGGGAAGGCATCGCTGCCGCGATTGGCAACCTGACTTCCGAAGGGAAGCGCCGTCTCGCTGCTGGGGAGTCGGCCGCCCCCGCCACCTTGCCGCCATCTCGGATGCAGGTCGCCCAGGCAAAGACCGAGCCGTCCAGCCCAGCAGTGGCTCCTTCCTCTGCCGCTACTGCTAGTCCAGGAGTGCCCCGTCCAGTGCCGTTGAAGCCAGCTACGTTGGCAAATCCAAAGCTCAAGGGCAACACGATCACCATTGAGGCAGATTCAAACCTCTTTGACCCCAACACCAATATCGGAATCTTCCAGGGCAACGTCCGCGTTCGTTCGCCAGAGTTTTATTTGGAAGCGGATGAGTTTGAAGTTCACATGAAGCGCGAGGTGGTCGGCGATGCGAAAGCCCCGACCGTGCCGCCTGCGCCAGTTGCCAAAGCGGGTGACCCGAATGTGATCACTTCCGAGACCATTCCCGGCGGAGCCGCCCCTGCTCAGGGTGCCAAAGATGCCGCCATGCCGCCTGCGGAGCAGAGCTCAGTGGAGCGCGCCATCGCCCGTGGTCGCCGAGTAATCATCGAAAAACTCACTGAAACGGGCGATGTGCAGGTGGGCCAGTGCAAGCGAGCGGTCTGGAACGGGCAGACCCACGAGATGCTGCTAGAAATCATGCCGCAGGTGCAGCGCGATAACAATCTGGTCATCGCTACAGCAGAGTCCACGACGATGACCATTCTCGAAAGCGGCCGTTTCACCTCGAACGGCCCTACTACGACGCAGATCCTGCAGGGCGCGGATGCGAAGCCAAAATCGAGGGGTGGACTTACTTCGAAGAAACCATAGTGCGGTTTCGAGCGTATTAACTGATGAAAGCACTCTAAATTCGGGAAGGAAAATCACGATCAGATGATTGCGGGCGGACACGAAATGACGATGGAGGGAGCGGCGTACCACACCGGCGAGACAGACCCTGAAGTGTTGCTCTATACCAGGGGCTTGAAAAAAGTCTATGACGGTCGGGCCGTGGTCAACGGTGTGGACATCGAAGTGAAGCGCGGCGAAATTGTCGGACTTTTAGGGCCGAATGGAGCGGGCAAGACGACGACGTTTTATATGATCGTTGGGCTTGTGCGCCCCAACGGCGGCAAGGTGGTTTTTGACGGGAATGATGCCACGACCCAGCCGATGTACATCCGTGCTCGATTGGGCATGGGCTACCTACCACAGGAAGAGTCAATTTTTCGCAAACTGACGGTCAGGGACAACATCCTCGCTGTCATGGAAACTCAAGCTTTTACGCGAGACGAGCGTCGCGATCAGTGCCAGGCGCTGATGGAAAAATTCGGCATCGATCATGTGGCCGACAACTTAGCTCTGACTCTCAGCGGTGGTGAAAAACGTCGTCTGACCATCGCCCGATCACTGGTGACAGAGCCCAAGCTTTTGATGTTGGACGAGCCCTTCAGCGGTGTTGATCCCATCGCCGTTAGCGAGATTCAAGACATCATCCGCATGCTCCGCAGCGCAGGATTGGCGATCTTGATTACTGATCACAACGTCCGCGAGACGCTCAACATCGTGGATCGCGCCTACATGATCTATGAAGGTCAGGTGCGGCGTCACGGGACCAAGGAGTTCCTTGTCAACGATCCAGTGGCTCGTCAACTCTACCTCGGCGAAGACTTTTCAATGTAGGCGCCTCAAACTTTTCCCGATTTTTCAACCCCCAAAATAGATAACGCAGAAGACCCAAGGAGAATACAGACCATGCAAACGCACAACGTTAACCTGCCAATCATCGTCACCGGCCGTCACGTGGAAATCACGGAGGCAATGCGTGAATACGCTCACAAGAAAGTGGAGGGGCTGCACCTCGACTACCCGCGGATCATCGAAGCCAAGGTCATTCTCGACGTGACTGGACACCACCAGCAAATGGCGGAAATCATCCTCTTCTGCGCCAATCACATCGTCATCGAAGTCTCTTCGACGAGCGAGGACATCTACGCATCGATCGATGAGTCGATCTCCAAAATCGCCCGCCGGATGCGCAAGTTCAAGACGCGCATGCTCAAGAGTCATCGTCCACGCAAAGACGGCTCCATTCGCTTCTTGGAAGAAAAAGTCTTCAACGATCAAGACCTGCAGGAAGACCACGAGCACATCGAGCACTCCTACGTGCACAAGGAGCCGTTCAAACTGCGCCCTCTTTATGCGGATGAAGCGATCATGGATCTCGCCATGAGCGAGCGCCCATTCGTCGCCTTCCTCAATCAGCAAACCCATCGCCTGGCGATCGTTTTCCGGCGCAAGGATGGCGAATACGGCATGATTGAGCCCGACGTTGAGTCGGTCGCCCACGCGGACAAAGCCAACGCCGCTTAGTCGACGACGTACAGCGTAACTCAAAGGGCCCGGAGGGATTTTCTCTCCGGGCTTTTCCTTTTGATGGAACAGTGCGGTAAGAGACAGACCTCGGTCACCTTACAGCGCACGGGCGAAGGCGCCACCATCGACCAGGAGGGCTTCCCCGGTGATGTAGCTGCCGGCGTCGCTGGCGAGCAGCAGGGCAGGGCCGGCGAGTTCGAAGGGGTTGCCCCAGCGCTGGAGGGCGGTGCGGGTGGCGAAGGCGTCCTTTTCTGGCTCGCTGAGAAGGCTCATGGGTAAGTCGGTGAGGAAGGGGCCTGGGCAGATGCAGTTGACGGTGATCTTGAAAGGGCCGAGATCAATGGCGCTGGCCTTGGCCATGCCGATGAGCGCTGCTTTTGTGGCCGAATAGACGTTACGCTTTTCTTTGGAGCCAACACCCAGCACCGATGAGATGTGAATGATGCGCCCCCACTGGCGTTCCTTCATCCCAGGAACGAGCTCGCGGGTGAGGCTCATGCAACTGGTGAGATTGAGTTCGACGACGCGATCCCAGGCTTCATCGGTGATTTCGTCAATCGCTTGGGGGTGATTGGATCCGGCGTTGTTGACCAGAATGTCCACCTTTCCGAGACGCTTGATGGTTTCGTGAGCCAGTTCCTTGACCTTGGCGCGATCAATCATGTCGGCGACCATCCACTCGACCTTAACGTCAAGCCCATCGCCGATCTCTGCCGCTGCGGCTTTGAGTTCGTCCTCGTGCCGACTTGAGATCATGACATCTGCTCCGGCTTCTGCAAATCCGCGCGCCATGGCTTTGCCAAGGCCTTTGCTGCCTCCGGTGACGAGTGCGGTGCGGCCTTTGAGGGAGAAGAGGCTTGAGATGGATGGCATAGGAAAAAGGTGGGGCTTTATTACTTGGCGAGTGCGGCTTCGATGGCTGCGGTCAGCTCTGCGGCGTTCGGTTCGGTATCGGATTCGAATCGCTTGAGGATCGTGCCGTCTTTGCCGACGAGAAATTTGGTGAAGTTCCACTGCACATCGCCTGGGGCAGGGGATTTATCGCCTGTGAGGAGGGCATACAAGGGGTGCTTGGCATCGCCAAGGATGGCGACTTTTTCGGTCATCGGGAAGGTGACGCTGTACTGACTGGTGCAGAAGGTCTTGATTTGTGCGGCACTGCCGGGCTCCTGACCGCCAAAGTCATTGCATGGCACGCCGAGCACCGTGAAACCTTTGTCTTTGAATTGATCAAAGAGGGTCTGGAGTCCCACGTATTGGGGCGTGTATCCGCATTCGGAGGCGACGTTGACGATGAGGGTGACCTTGCCTTTGCAGGCGGCTAGGACGCCGTCTTTGCCATCAATATCCTTGAGGGCGATTTCGTGGAGTGAGTCTGCGGCCATGATGGGTGCGAGGGTGGCGATGAAGAGTGAGGTGATGAGCGTTTTCATGGGGGTGGAGGTGGGCTATTCGAGCTGAAGTCTCGCGAGGGTTGAGTAGAGGCCGTCTTTGCGATCAATGAGCTCGTCATGCGTGCCGCGCTCAACGATGGCACCGCCGGACATCACGAGGATCTGGTCGCAGCGGCGGACGGTCGAAAGGCGGTGCGCGATGATGATGGAGGTGCGGTTTTCCATCAGCTTATCCAGAGCTTCTTGGACGAGACGTTCGCTTTCAGCATCAAGACTGCTGGTGGCTTCATCGAGAATCAAGATCGCTGGATCGGCGAGGATCGCCCGGGCGATTGCGAGGCGTTGGCGCTGACCGCCGGAGATCTGTGCACCGCGCTCGCCGACGAGGGTATCGTAACCTTGGGGCAGCTCAGTGATGAACTGGTGGGCATTGGCTTGTTTTGCTGCAGCGACGATGTCCTCTTGGCTAGCACCGGGACGGCCATAGGCGATGTTTTCGCCAATGCTGCCACCGAATAGAAGGACTTCTTGTGGGACGAGTGCGAGGTTCTGCCGCAGGGCGTGGAGGGGGATCTGTGTGGCGGGCTGTCCGTCGAAGGAGATCTTGCCGGAGGTAGGGTCGTAGAACCGAAAAAGCAGTGCGGCGGTGGTGGTCTTGCCTGAGCCACTGGATCCGACGAGCGCGATGCGCTGGCCTGCCTTTGCGGCAAACGAGAAATCGCGTAGCACCGTGACGTCTGGCCGGGTGGCGTAGGCGAAGTTGACGTTGTCCATTTCAATCTCCCCACGGAGGCGAACGGCAGGCCCGTTTTCATCGAGATCTTCGACTTCTTCTTCCAAGATTTCGCGAACTCGTTCGGTGGCTCCCAGGGTGCGCTGGAGTTGGGTGATGAGCTCTGGAAGGCTCATGAAGGTCGTGGTGATCATGCCGCTGAATGTACCAAAACTGAGCAACTGGCTGTGCATGATTTCGCCGTTGCCGACCATGCGAATGGCAAACCAGGCGACGAGGGTCAGAGCCACGCTGAAGGCGAAGATGATGAAGGCAATGAATGATGCGCGTGGCAGGGCGGCGCGGAGAGCTGTGTCCAGGAAGATGCCGAGGTGCTCATTGTAGCGACGGGACTCGTAGGCTTCGTTGCGGAAAGCCTTGACGCTGATGACGCTTTGTAGGCTTTCATCCACGATCACCTGGGTTTCTGCGAGATTGTCCTGCGCACGGCGGGAGAGCTTGCGGATGCGGGCACCGAAGATGGCGATGAGAACAAGCACGACCGGGATCGTGCCGATCATGACCATGGCAAGCTTCACTGACACACAGAGAACGATTACGACGCTGGCGACCAGCATAACGCTGTGGCGGATGATTTGGGGGATGGTGACGACGAGTGTCTCCCGCATGGATTCAACGTCGTTGGCGAGACGAGATGCCAGTTCGCCGACGCGTCGCGCATTGAGCGTGGCCATGGGCAGGCGGATGATTTTGGCAAAGGTGTTCATCCGCAGCGCAGCGAGCGCGCGCTCTGAGGCCTTGGCAAAGAGGAGGATACGCCAGAAGGCGATGAATGCCTGGAGACCGACGACCGCAATGACGGGTCCGACCCACTGCCACGCGGCATCGATGAGAGGCTGGCCTTTGACTCCGTCAAGAGCTGGGCCCACCATCTGAAGCAGGAGATAGAAGAAGTAGACGGTCAACCCGGCCGTGCCAGCTAGCGCCAGCAGGGCGGGAATGAAGACGGCTTTGTGCGGGGAAAGGTAGGTCCAAAAAAAGGCGGCATCTTTCCAGGCGGATCGATCCCAAAGTTTTTTTCCAGGGCGTTCGTCGGGCATGTAGGTTGGAGCGGGGGAATGGGCAACTGCGGCTGGGGAGGATCTCAGTAGAGGTTGATTGTCCAGCGGGGGGTGGCTTTTTCGGTGAGTTCCAGCACCGTTAAGGCTTGTGCATCATCGCGATGACGGCCACTACGGATCAGGGAGAATGAGGTGTCCTCAAGGTAGCCAGCCGATTTTCCCGGACCGGGGCTGGGTTGCCAGAAGAGCAGGGCAGCGTTTATGCCCAACTGGCTATTGCCGTTGCCGAGCGTCCAGTCATGCAGATAGAGGTAGGCCCGAGGGATGGTTACGGTCAATCGGCGGACTCCGTTGGCGCCGCTGGTTAGATTGGCTTTCACAAAGTTCTCATCAAACTGTGCCGCATATCCGGTGCCAAAGGCCCACGGCGGGATGCTATTGATTTTGCCTGGACCATCCGCTGCCGGACCCGTAAAGCGAAGTGGGTCGGTGGAGCCAAAGGTGAGACGCTTCCCATACGACCGTGCATCGATGTTGATGTCTAGCGCCCAGGCGTTTTTGGTGATGGGGTCATCCTGGAGACTCTGCCCGATGATTTCGAAGGTCATGAACAGATTGTCTTTATCTGCATCTGCCTTGAACGAGACTCCATTGGTCCCAGAGGCTACGTCAGGCATCGCCGGGGAGGCTTGGACTGTATAGGATGACATCGGCACGGCCTCTTTAAGCGCGATGTTGCGGGTCAGTTCGACTTCGCGATCAAACCGCAGGCTGGTGGTGCCAGCGGTGACGATGAGGGCTAGTTTCCCGTGTTGCCTGTGCGGGGCCTTGGCGGCATCGGGGAGAGGAAAGCGGATTTCCAGCGGGGTGCGGTCGCCTGCGGCGGTCTCGAAGGTTCCCTCGCATTGTTGGTCCATCCAGCGGGCTTCCCACTTTCCTTTGACAGCGGTTGCGCTGGTGTTCACGAGGATGTTCTCAGGAGCAAAGGTATTCTCTGCGTTGAATGTAGTATTGCATTTCCAGAGGACGCAAACCGGTAGGATGGTCGCGCGCAGATCGGCGATGCGAGCAGCGCCCCCTGCAGAAATGAGGATCGGCACCCGTAGCACTGGGGCGCCGCTAGGCAGGGCGTTGAAGTGGCCGAGTCCGTGGCTTTCGCGTTTGGCGTACGTAGCGGTGACTGACTTGGATTTGCCAGGCTTGATGACGATCTGAGGGACGGCCTCGAGCGGCTTCCAGCCGCGCATGACGAGCGGTAGGAGCGTGAGGGTCTGTGTTTCTTCAGTGGTGTTGGAGATGCGATAAGAAAGGGTCAAAGTATCACCCGCTCCTAGCGTGACCGTTGCAGCATCTACTGCCCATGGACTGGGGATTGGCCCATCGAGCAGTTCCTGGAAGATCCGCTGGCCCAATCGCGCATGAAGGCTAGCGCGACCATGGGTGAAATCTTGCCGGTCCGCATGGTCAAAAAAGCGTCTGTACTGGCTGACCACGCTTTCAAACATCGCAGCGGGTTCTGAAAGATCCGTCGGAATTTTTGCCAACGATTGGAGGTCGCCCAAATCAACAAAGAACAGGTTGTTGTCTGCGGCCACTTCGCGCATGACGTCGGCGTAGGGGCGGGTGAGGGCTAAGTCAGCCTCGGGTGGATCGTTGACCGTCAATGTCGGTGCCAGCAGTACCAGTTCGGCACCGCTGGCGCGGGTGGTATCGATCACCTCCTGAAGTTGTGCGGCGTAGTCGGCTAGGTCCATGCCAAACGTGGCGTCATTGATGCCAAAACTGACCAATACGAGGTCGGGCGGGTTCTCTAGGCCGTAGGTCGTCAGCGCTTGCATGGCGTGAAGCATCAGTTTGCCTCCGCGGCCGAGGTTTCTGAGGGTGATTTCCGGCCCCATGTAGGTCATGTCTTTGGCCTCTTTCCCGGGCGATGGCTTGATGATACGAACACCTCCTGTGTAGAAGAACTGGTTAGCCAATTCCTTGGCAAATATCGCGGGGTAACCCTTGAGCCAGTTTTCGTTGTCTTCATCATACCCAAAGAGGTTCACCACGGAGTCTCCGAGGGCGACGATGTGGAAGGGCTGCCGCTGGGAAAGTTTGCGGTAAGTATTCGGCAGCAACTTTTTGAAATGATCCTGCTGCTCTGGGGTCAATTCAAAGCTGGCCCGCCGGGGGAGGTCGGTGTCGGGGAGGCTTGCCTCCACCTTGTCCGCTTCTAGAGCTAGTTTGGTGGCATTTTGGCCGAGTGGGGAGTCAGGCGATGGTGCTGGTGTAGACGAGGCGGCTGGTTTGGTGGGGGCAGGTTGTGCTGTAACCTGACAAAATAAGGGATTTGCGCTGATCAACACCATAAAAACGGCAAGGGTCGCCGTGCGTGGCTTGGCGAGCTCCAGGAGAGGGAAGGGCCGGGCTTGGGAGAGCGTCCGTTGAAAGAGAACCATAAGAGGCCTATTTCAACGCAAACGGCAGGCTTTTCCAGCGCGGATTTGGTGAACCAGTAAAACAGATTGATTCCCGATGCGCCGGGCCGCAGGAAATCGTTGGGGTTGAATTTTCTTTGATTTGCTATATTTAAATGCAAGTGGTAGAATTTCCAAAATGACTCACCGATTCCTCATCGCTGCGATCCTAATCAGCGCGACCCTCGCTGGCGTTGTGGGAGCGTTGAAGGATGGTCACAGCGATGTCTGGCACGTGTGGTGGCAGAGATTGATGAACAAGGTCGATGTCGGGTATTCCCCTCAGCGCTTCAAGGTGGATCTGGTCGATCACCTCAATTATCCGCGGATGGCGACCAAAATCCCGCCGTTAAGTCTGGATGGTGAATTAGAAACGTGGGCGCAGGCGAAGGTCAGCGACGGTCTGGATCTGACCGACCTCAATGCGGTGGCAGAAATGGTCAAGGTCGCCTTGCCGCGCTATGCGAAGGTTTTGGTGGTGTCTGCCACGAGTCCGAGCCTCGAAGGATTGCTCAAGAGTTTCCAAGAAACCTCCCAACAGGTCGATCCTGAAACCACCCATGTGGCCTGCGCGATGCGTGAATCAGCGGGAGGGCTGAGCCATCAGGCTTTGCTGATCATGGGGCAACGGTTGCAGGATTTCTCGCCAGAACTTCTCAAACAAGGACGCACCAACCAGTTCTTCAATGTCTGTGTACATTGCGGGCGATCTCACATTTGTCGCATCCCGACGGATCAGCGCAGCATGGGACTAGAGTGCCCAAATCCCGACTGTGGCAAGACTTATGCGGTCATCGCGGCGGATCGGAAGGGGAATTTCCACTATGCCAATGAGTTCCTCACCGGTTACCAACCGCCTGCTCTATTCCCTCGCGATCAGTCTCGTGTTCAGGAGCTTTTCACCATTTGGGCGGCTGTGCATGAAAACTGCCACTACGTGAAGGATGCCGGTGCTCGCAAAAATCAGACAGATAGCTGGCAGTTTGCGGTGGAGACCCAGTCTCAGATGGCTGGTGACTGCGAAGACTCGTCTCTTTTCCTCGCAGACTGGCTCATCGCTAGAGGCTTCCTCGCACGGGTAGCGCTTGGTAAATACGGTGATTTGGGTGGCCATGCTTGGGTAGTGGTGAAGATTGAAGACAAAGAATACCTGCTGGAATCCACGGAAGCCCTGCCTGATCCCGACCATCCGCCCCTGGCTTCACAAGTCGGAAGCCGTTACGTCCCCGATGTGATCTTTGACCGGTTTCACCTCTATGTCAGAAAGAACGAAAGCGCCATTTGGAATGGTGACTACTGGTCGACGAAACTATGGACTCAGATTGAACCGAGGGCGCTCCAGCGCGGACCTGCCTCCACGGAGTCCTCTCATCGGGCCGTTGGTTCTAGCGGTAGGCCGCGTTCTACAGTCAAGGATCTGGTCCCGCCGGATCGTCTCGCTCGCATGCGATTCCATAGCTCGGCGGAGACGTTTGGGCAACTCTCAGGATTTCCTTCGGGGGCTCCAGTTTGGTCAGTCCCGATCGCCGATCACCTGCTGGGTGCTCAGCAAGTCACTGGAAGGGGGGCGACCGTGCCAGAGCGTATTTTCACTCCGCCACCCGAGCTATCTGATGACGACGAGCCTACTTCTTGACGCGGAACAGGTGCTCTTGAGTCCGGATCAAAAGGTCCGAATCAATGACGCTCATTGAGGCCAAGGAGCGCTCTCCAAGTGTGTTGCGCTGGATCACCTCAAAAGTATGCCCGGGCTTCACGACGACGCCTTGACCAGCTTCATCCTGGAGATAGAGGCGTCCGTCCGCGTGGAGGATGGACGCAGAGATCGGACCCGTGCAACGCTCCTGGAAGTAGGGCTCGCCCGTTTTCGCGTTGAGGCAAGACAGCACGCCATTGTCGGCGACCATGTAAACGTCCTCGCCAACGACGACGGGGGAGGGATTGTGCGGCGCAAATTTATCTGCACGCCAGGCGATGTGGGTCGCGGTGACGTCGCCTTTGCCATCGGGCCGAATTGCCAGCAGCGCAGGCTTGTCGTAACCGGTGCTCATGAAAATCAGGCCTTGCCCAAAGACGGGCCTCGGGACCACGGAATAACCTTGGTCATAGTTGACTCGCCAGATCTCAGTGCCCGTCGCGGGGTTGAGGCCAGCGATGACGCCACTGCCGGGGGTGATCAGTTGAGTTTTCCCTGCGACCTCAATGAGCAGAGGGGTGGCGAAGGAGAATTTCCGCTTGGCTTCGGAGACGCGATCATATCGCCACGCCTGTTTTCCTGTATTCTTATCAAGAGCGATGACCCCGGGGTTTTCAGCACCATCGGCACTAAAGATGAGGAGGTCCTGATAGATGACTGGCGAACTGCCATTGCCGTGGACCGGCTTGTAGCCGAGAGTCTGGTTGCTCCAAATCACGTGACCATCTTTGGAATCCAGGCACGCCGTTCCCATGTGGCCGAAGTGCACGTAGACGCGACCGCTTTCGTATATGGCAGAGGGGCTGGCGTGGCTGTTCTTTTTGTGGATCTTGGGAGCATCTGCCGCCTTTTCCGTGAACACTTTTGCCTGCCAGGCGATTTTGCCAGTGGCGGCATCGATGGCGATTGCCTCCAGGGAGCGGTCAGCCTCTGGGCCGTCTTCAGCACCATTGAGTGGAATGGCTGTGGTTAGGAAAATACGGCCTTCTGCTACGACGGGGGAGGACCATCCCGAGCCGGGCACCTCCGCCTTCCAGACAATGTTCTTTTCCGCGCTCCACTCGATTGGCAGCCCGGTCGCGTCAGACTGGCCTTGGGCGGTGGGGCCGCGAAACTCCGGCCACAGGGCCTCTGCGTTCAGAATACCGGGCAACAGAAGAGAGGGCAGCAGCGCCCACGCACGGCGGAATGAAGTGGAATAAAACATGCTGCGCACGGTGCATGAGCTCCCGCACCTGTCAATGGAGGAGCTCTGTGTCGCCTTCGGGTTGGGAAGGGGGTGGGTTGATCAGGCATTGATCAGCAACTGGCTGTCGTCCAAGAAAGTCGCTGCAACACTATTGAGAAAGTCCACTCCTCGGCCCGCGTATGGAGGACGACGAGGGTGGTGTCTTTGAAAAACCGTGCGAGCACAAAGACCCCGTCAAATCCGAACCAGACGGACTGGGCATTACGGTCGCCGGTGGAAAGTGGTCGCGGCATCCTCAACGGCTTGGATGATGCGTTCCGCCCGGAATTCCTCGAATGGCAGGAGGCTGGTGAGCAATTGACGGCGCCAACCGAGACAGATGCCGCTGACGGCACCAGCGTGGGCAGCCGCTCCAGGGCACTGCGGAAGAGGAGTAATGGTTGCAGGCATGATGATGGATCAGGCTTCCTCTGTGTTGATTGTTCCGAGTAGTTCAAACAGCAATGCCTGCTGGCCGATCCGCGCGCCAGCACCGGTCGCATTGGAACCCACATCGGGTCCATCGAGTCGGTAGAGGACGGCGAAATCTGCCTCTTGGACCGCTCCCATCCAGGCCCCCTTCAGATTCATTGCCTGTCCTAGCTTCGTGCCAAAGTGCCGCAGTCCCTGGAAGTCTGCCGCAAAAGCATCCACGGCGCCCTGATCTTCATCAGAACTGATCTCGCCATTCTCCATATCAAAAAACTGGAGCGGCACGGCATCGTCGGAAGGGGATTGTTCACTCATAAGCAACAAATGGAACCATGTGTCAGCCTCTTTGGTCTCAAAAACGTTGAATGAAGGCAAGACAATTCGGTTCGAGTTCAATCGATTTCGGGGATTTCCGTCCAGGTAGGTGGCGAGTTTTGCCTCTGCAGATTCTTGGATTCGGACCTGAATCGCCGAGTCGAAAAAGCACAAACTCTCCATTCTTGCCCCCGATTGTTGATAGGCCGAAATCGGGTTCGAAGTATCCTTTGACCTTGCTAATTGCGGTGCGGTGAGCCTGGAGGTGTAGGGATGGACTTCAGATGGCTGTGGTAGGCTCAGAAGCTGGACTGTAAGGTCCCAATTTTGGGAATGCTCCGCGATGGAAGCTTTCAGAGAGCGGTTCGGTAGCCATCAATCTGGCCAGATCGGAAGCAAGCTCGGTTGAAAATGGTGACTTTCAATCGGCGACTACCTGGTTGCGTCCTTTCGTGTGACGTTGTCCTAGCGATCGATCGCACAGGAGAGATTCAAGAAGCTATCTCGAGATACTGACGCTGTTTAGGCGCTTCTTTCTCCAGACCACATCGAATGAGTGACAAAGAAAGGTTGGTGACGACTTGGGGCGCACAGTGAGCAGAGGGGACCGGTCCCCGTGGCTTGTAAACTATGGTGGAGAGTATCCTTGGTTAGGTTGTGGAAGCGGTAAAAACTGATCCCAAATAAGAAGGCGGCGTAAAAAGAAAAATATCGATAGGTTTGTAAGACTTGGGTAAGAGACCAGAAAACAATTGACGCAGCTAAGTGTGAAATTATATTCGTTATATATGAAAACTATTGCACTAACGATTGTAGGCTTTCGTTTTGATGGTCAGCCCTGCTGAGTCCGCTCCGGTGACCATTCAAAACGCGTCGTTCGAATCACCATCTGGTAGTGCCCTAATGGCTTGTTTGACAGCTCCAGTGGAAATATTGGCAGTTGGAACTATCAGCGGACCGGATTGCTGGCTCAAACGCTAACAGACGTCTCATTTCAATCGAGTGCGCTGGCTACTTCAGGTTCAAACGTGGCAACCTTCGATTTCGCTTCAGCGCTGGAGGTGTCTCTCTGTCCCAGACATTGGTGTGTCACTCCTTCCGAATACCCTTTACACTCTTCTTTGATGCAGATCAGTATTCTGCGGTCAATCTTTTGACGAGTGCGAGCGTGTCTCTCCTGTCGGGAGGTTGGCAGTGGCAACTCTTAGTGACAGCACTTTTGTCGCTGCTTGATGGCACAAACGGACTTTCCAAGTCATGCTTCAGTATCAAACCGGACCGATGTGCCGGTGGAAATGTTGAATTCTGTTCACCGTTGGTGGGGTCGCTCAGGTATTGGGTGCCGGGTTGGTGATCGACAATTTGCGTGGACGCGACCACTTTTCGTCATCTCCAGCTCCGTGGTCTCACCGGTTGCCACATCAACTATGTGCCGACGTCAGACCCGCAATCATCGTTCCCGAGACCAAGCGCTGCTCTTATGGTTATGGGTTCAGCCCTTTGTCTTTGAGGCGATTTCGGCAGGGCGTTTGCCCGTCAAAATGCCTTCCGTAAGTGGAAAGTTAGGAAGAACCGGAGCCATAAAATGCCCTAATCACAAGTATATGAAAATCATGAAAGCGCATTCTTGGTTGGCTCATTGTTGTTGGCAAATTCACTGTCGGCAACTCCGGTGCCGCTGCAAAACGCTTCTGTTCGAGTCTCCAACGGGAACTCTCCGAACGGCCTTTTGATCGCCTGACGGCGCTATCGGGGCATGGAGTTACACGCGGTCCGGAGTTTTACCGCAAACGCTGACCAATGTGGCCTTCGTCCTGAGTTTGCTAGCGACGGATGGCTCAAACGTCGCAGATCTGTCATTTGTGGTAGCTGCGGTTGGTGGGCTCTCACCTACCAGGACACTGGAGCCGTTGGCTTCCAGACACAATCTATACCCTCACTTTCGATGCCGACCAGCTTTCGACAGTGTCGTTGCCTCTGGCGCAAGCGTTTCCGATGGGTGGTGTTGCCGGTAGCAAGCTGAGTGATGCAAGTTTGTTCGGCCTATTGACGGGCGGGGTGCTGAATGAAGTCTCTCCTTTCTACGGTAGCGTTGCGCCAACGGGAAATTTGGGAGTTCGATTCACTATAGGAGGGATCGCAGATGTCCTCGGAGCTGGGTTAGTGGTTGATAACGTGAGACTGGATGCGACTCCGAATCCAGTTCCGGAGCCCAGCACGGCATTCCTTGCTGGATTGGCGGCCCTTCAGTTATTCAAAAGAAGGCGTGTCGTTGTCCTCGAACTCAGGTTCCGTGGCTGTGCCAAGCATGAGTCGTTGCACTCAGCGACCACGAATGAATGCTTCATTACTTCTCAGGCGCAACCGGAAGAGGTGGTTGTGCCTGTGGTAGGTAGGCTGCGGCAAGGTCAATCTTGAATCTCCAGGCCACGGACTCGTCCGGGAGGTCGGGTGCCCGTTTGAAGGTGATCGTGATGCTGCATTCGTCCCGCCGAATGCGATTGGGCATGGCGTAGCGGGCCGTCATGGTGGCGGATCAAACTGCACTGGCACCTGCCCAATTCCGGCGAATCCTCATCGAGACGCTTTCAGGAACGATGGTGCCAATTCCTGCAAGCCTTGCTTCGATGAGTGGTTGGCGCTCCGTGATCGTAGTGTCGGGACGGGGATAGAGATCAACGAGAGGCTTGCCATCGGGAGTTGTCGCATCCGTACGGAGTGCGCGGCTAGAGCCGATTTCCCCTCGGCCCCGGAAACTTGTAGCCAGCTTGAAGTTGGTATCGTTGTCGCCGTGAATGATGTAGCGGCCGAGTTCCCCAAGAGGCGTTTCCCAGGTCACTTTCTGCCCGTTCACGGTCACCTGTGTTTCGTAACCAAGCTGGTGACCAGTTTGGAGGATGGCCTGGTCGTAGTTGCCATACGGATAGGCGAAGGAGGTGACAGGAATCTTCAGGTGTTCTTCGAGGAAGTCCTTGGAATCTTTGAACTCACTGATTAACCAGAGTTGCTGCTCCGCATCACTGCGCTTGGTCTTTTTCCTCAGGCTGTCGTGGCTGACGCTATGGCTGCCAACACTGCATAATCCTGTGTCCATCATCTCCTTGAGTTGGACCCAGGTCATGGAGCGTCCGCCAATGTTGACGTACTTTTTGTAGAGATAGACAGTGAAGGGAAAGCCCAACTCCTTCAGGACGGGATAGGCATAGGTGTAGACCCCGACCCAACCGTCGTCCATCGTGATGACAATGCATTCCTCGGGGAGGTTTTTTCTGCCATTCCGCCACTCAAGCACATCGTTGAGAGGAACGACTGGAATCTTGGAGTCCTTAATCGCCTGCATTTGCTCCCGGAACTTGGTGGCATTGATGAGCATGGCGTCACCACCACGATCCCGAAAATCGTGGTAACCGAGAATGGACACGATGGAGGACCGGTTGAGTTCAAAGGGGATGGCCTTGGGCGCAGCGTCGTCTTCCGGGGCCGAGGCATCGAATAACTTGGGGTCAGCCAAGGCTGCATTCAGCTTTTCTTCCTCCGCTGTCAGCACAGGCTCCTGCACGGTAGGTGCGGGTTCAACTCCGGCAGTTTGGGCAAGGCGTTGGAGCTTTTCCTTGATGCGGGAACACCCCGTCTGCACCGCCAGCAAGCTGGTGATGAGCATCAGAAAACAAAGAAAGCGTGTCTGCGGGAATCGGCACAAGATGGCGCGCAGGGAGGACAAGATCATTTCTTGCTCTACCACAACGCTTCTGGAAATGCCAAAGAATTGTGCTAGTCTCAGCGATGCCGAAGCCCGCCTCCCAACCCGTATCGCCCGTCACTGCTCAGCAACGTGAGTTGCACGGAGTCGTCCGCTTGGCGGCGCTGTCTCCACAGCTCACACTGGGCAATGTGGACGTAAATGTGCAGGCAATTTTGGCGGCGGCGAGTCCGCTGGTTTTTGATCAAGGTGCGCGTGTAATCGTTTGCCCAGAGCTTTGTTTGACCGGCTACAGCTGTGCCGATCTTTTTTATCTGCCTGCACTGCGTGACGCTGCACTCGGCGGACTGTGCGACTTGGCGGAGGCTACGGCAGAATGGCAGGCGGTGTTGATCGTCGGCCTGCCTCTCGAGGTGCAGGACCGCTTGTACAACGTCGCCGCCGTCATCGCAGGCGGGGAGATACTCGGCATTGTGCCCAAAACGCATCTGCCGAATTCGGGCGAGTTTTATGAACGGCGCTGGTTCTCTCCGGCATCGACTGCGATGCAGGATACCGTCATGGTCCGAGGCGTTGAGGTGCCCTTTGGGACGGACTTGATCTTTGAATCCCTCGACATGAAGGGCCTGCGCATTGGGGTGGAAATCTGTGAGGATCTTTGGAGCGTCATTCCGCCGTCAAGCCCTGCCGCCTTGGCCGGCGCGACGGTGCTCGTTAACCTGTCTGCGAGCAATGAACTTCTGGGCAAGGCACCGTATCGACGCGTCCTCGTGTCCCAGCAGTCCGCGCGTTGCTTGTCGGCTTATGTCTATGCGGGAGCGGGGGCAGGGGAGTCGAGCACGGACTTGGTGTTCGGCGGGCACTGCCTCATCGCGGAAAACGGTGTGATCCTGGGTGAAACAGATCGGTTTGGTTTTGAGTCAACGAGTACGGTCGCCGATGTAGATTTGCAATGGCTCACCCACGACCGAATCCAGAGCGCTGCCTTTCGCGACGAAGCTCAGGTTGTGGCGTATCGGCGCATCCTTTTTGAACTAGGTGACTGGGAAAAGATGCCATCGTCACTGGATTTGTGTCGCCGCATTGATGCCCGCCCTTTTGTGCCCTCGGCAGCAAAGGATCGTGCGGAGGTGTGCAGAGAGATTTTTGCCATTCAAGCGACCGGACTGGCTCGCCGACTAAAGGCAGCGCATGCCAAGACGGCGGTGCTTGGCCTCTCTGGAGGTCTGGATTCGACCCTGGCTCTGTTGGTCATTTTAGACGCACTAAAGCGGGCAGGAATGCCTGCTGATGCAGCGCTCGCAATCACAATGCCCGGCTTCGGAACGACTGACCGCACGAAGAGCAACGCCGAAAAACTCGCAGAAGCACTGGGTGTGCCGCTTCGGACGATCCTGATCCGTGCGGCGGTGGAGCAGCACTTTGCAGATATCCATCACTCCGCAGATCGCCACGACGTGGTCTATGAAAACTCCCAGGCGCGCGAACGGACGCAGATCCTCATGGATGTCGCCAATCAGACCGGCGGCATCGTCGTTGGCACCGGTGATTTGTCTGAGGCAGCGCTTGGATGGTGCACCTTCAATGGCGATCAGATTTCGATGTATCATGTGAATGCAGGTGTGCCAAAAACCTTGGTCAGCTACCTTATCGAATGGTGCGCAGACGAGCTCCATAAAGACGCTGCGGGCGAAATTCTACACGACATTATCGATACGCCGATCACGCCGGAACTACTCCCGCTCGGCAAGGATCAGAAGCTCCAGCAAAAGACAGAGGACACCGTCGGTCCATACGAATTGCACGACTTTTTCCTGTTTCATCTCGTGCGCAGGGCGTCTTCAGTGGCGAAGTTGCGCTGGTTGGCGGGCATTGTATTTGCTGGGAAGTATGCAGACGCGGAAATCGAAAAGTGGCTGACACTGTTTCTGCGCCGCTTTGCCCAAAATCAGTTCAAGCGCTCCGTCATGCCGGACGGGCCAAAGGTTGGCTCCGTAGCATTGTCACCGCGTGGCGATTGGCGGATGCCAAGTGACCTGCCCGGCGTAGCACCGCTGGATTCGTGATTTCTAAAGCTTGAAACTGGTGACGCCGTCAATCACGCGGGCGAATTCCGCATCGGACATCGAGCAGTAAAACGGAAGGCGTAAGAGTCGGTCGCTGATGTCCTCCGTGACGTCGCAGCAACTGGCGCGATGGGCGATCGATGTCGCATACGTCGATTTGTGCAGTGGGAGGTAATGGAAGACGGCCCAAATTTGGAGCTTCTTGAGATGCTCGATCAGTGCCGAGCGGAAAGATAGGCTCGGAGTGATGAGGTAATACATGTGCCAAGCCTGCTGGCAATGGGCAGGAATGTAGGGCTGGTCCACGTGTTTATCTTGGCACCACTGTTTGAGCGCCTCGTCATAGGCGTGCCAGAGGGCTTCACGCCGCTGCTGGATGACCTGCCAGCACTCAAGTTGTCCGTAGAGAAAAGCAGCCAGCACATCGCTCATCACATAACTGGAGCCGATATCAACCCAGCTGTACTTATCCACTTGGCCGCGGAAAAAATTCGCTCTGTTGGTGCCCTTCTCGCGAATGACTTCCGCGCGCTCAATGAGATCAGGCCGATTAATGAGCAATGCGCCGCCCTCGCCACAAGTGATATTCTTGGTCTCGTGGAAGCTTTGGGTTCCAAGGGCACCCATCGTGCCGAGCCAACGGCCCTTGTATTTGCCGAATAGGCCATGAGCATTGTCCTCAACGACCGCAATGTCGTGAGCCTCTGCAATTTGGCAAATTTCATCCATCTCGCAGCCGACTCCAGCATAGTGAACGGGCACAATCGCCCGCGTTTTGGAGGAGATGAGCTGGGGTAAGAGACTCTCATCAAGATTTAAGGTGTCGCGGCGAATGTCGCAAAAAACGGGGACCGCTCCGCGCAAAACGAAGGCATTGATCGAGGAGACAAATGTGTAGCTGGGCACGATGACTTCGTCTCCGGGTTTGATGTCCAGCAGCAAGGCGGACATTTCCAAAGCATGGGTGCAGGATGTGGTCACCAGTGCCTTTTTGACTGAGAGCACATCCTCAAGTAGCGCCTGACACCTGCGAGAAAACTGCTGATCGCCAGCGATCTGGCCGCTAGAGACACTACGGGTCACATAGTCGATCTCCTTGCCCGCGAGGGTGGAGTTGTTGAATGGTATGCGAGCAGGAAGCATGAACCGCCATGCTGACACAGCGCTGAATTTGACGCAAGGAATGTGCTTGCCAATTTTGGAAGGGAGAAAGTGGTTGCAATGCTTTGCCAAGGCAGGTTGAATCGCTCATTCCGAATCTTCCGCTATGTTGCTATTATCCCGGATCAAACAGCATTTTATGGCTCCCGGCTCTGGGTTGGGTCTGGGCATCTTTCGAATAGTCTATTCGTTGGTGATGCTCGCGGAAGTTTTGGAATTGCTCTATTTCCACGATTTGATCTATGGTGCAGTGCCGGGTGACACGTGGCATGTCGATAATCACTTTCAGGTGCTGTTGCTGGTATGGGCCGGGGCAGTCTGCGCGATGGTTTTGGGATTGTGGATGCGGCCAGCGACGATCATCAACTATGTCCTGACGGTCGTGTTCATGGGGACCTTTTCAACCTTCTCGTACCATGTGGATTACTTCTTTTTGGGTGTTAACTTTCTGCTCATTTTCATTCCTGCGCGCACGGCGTTTTCCGTGAAACTGCCGGAAAAATGGGGCGGAGATCGTGGGCCAGCACAAACGGCGACATGGGGATACGTGGCATTGATTGGTATGATCGGGGTCGCGTTTGTTTATACGGATTCCGTTTTTACGAAGTTAGATTCCCCGATGTGGCGTGACGGGCTTGGCATGTTTACGCCTGCAGCCTTGCCAATTGCGTCATGGACGAATCTAGATTTCGTCCTGGATCAAGAATGGTTAGTAAGAGGAACTGGGTGGGCAGTCTTGATCTTTGAAATATTGCTGATCTTCCTCTTGCCGTTTCAGTGTTGCCGGGTGCCGCTGGCATTTTTCGGCTTTTTATTTCACATTGGTATTTGCATCGCTTTTCCAATTCCCTGGTTTGGTTTGGCTGTCGCTTCCTATTACCTCATGCTGTTTCCAGATTGGGTTTGGATAAAGCTGTTTCGCTTGGTCGGGCTTGGGCGTTTTGCGGAGGTGCCGCCAGTGAACGAAGGGCGTGCCCAGAAAATGTGGCGCTGGGGGTGGATGTTTTTTTGTGTGTCCTTTGTGCTGCAGGTTATTCTGTCGTCCATCCATCCTGGAGTGCGAAGGGTCTTGCCGGATGGGGTAAATCAGTGGTTTGCTGGCACCCGCGCGACTATTCATCCTTGGACTCGGGAGTTTCTGGGAATGACTCGACATGGGGTGTTCATGGATGGACACTTCGCTAACTACAATCACGCGATCGCGGTGGTTTATCGCCGGAAGGGGAAGGAAACTTGGCTGCCAATCACGACCCAAGAGGGCCGCCCTGGGGCCTACATGCTGGGCCGAACCTGGGTGTATCACGCCTTCCGCGTGAACGGTCCCAATATCGATCAATCAAGCCTTGAATTGGGTTTGCGACGGTGGACTTGGTTTTGGGCAGTCAAAAATCGGGTCAGGCTGTCGGATGCGGAGTTTGTCGTGAAGGTGAAGAAGGTTGCTCCCCATTTTGTGTGGCAAAAGGACGTCACAGAGGAACAGATGGCTACTCCCTGGAACGACGTTGGAACCATTCGGTGGAAAGAGTTCAAGTGCGAGGTCAGCCTCCCCATCATTGAGGATCTCTAGGGCGCGTATGAGTGATGACACGCGGGTGGATCCCCCAAAGAAACGAATTGCAGTCATGCAGTCGAACTACATTCCCTGGAAGGGATACTTCGACCTCATGAATGCGGTGGATGAATTCGTGATTTATGATGAGGTCCAGTACACCAAAAATGATTGGCGGAATCGAAATCGGATAAAAACCGCCCATGGTGTGCAATGGCTGACGATCCCTGTGCGGCAAGAACGATTATCCCAGCGCATCTCTGAGACAGAACTGGCGATGCAGACATGGTCTCGCAAGCATTGGAAGACCATTGAGCAAGCTTACAGCAAGGCACCCTGCTTTGACGAATATGGGGCAGCAATCGCGAGTCTTTACGAGCAGGCATCCTCCTTCAGATTTCTCTCCGAGGTGAATTTACATTTCATCAATGGCTTGGCCCAACTTATTGGCATCACACCAAAGGTCACTGCTTCAACTGCGTATCCTGGTGGAAGCGATAAAAACTCTCGCCTCGTGAGCATCATCAAGGCTGCCAATGCCGGGATCTATCTTTCTGGCCCTGCTGCAAAGTGTTACTTGGATGAGGATATGTTTGCCGGCGAAGGCATTGATGTTTGCTGGGTCGACTATCGAAACTACCCGCTCTATATCCAACAGTATCCACCTTTTGCCCACGATGTCACAGCATTGGATCTCCTGTTTGCAATGGGATCCAAGGCGAAGGACTTCCTCAAATCGAATCCGGACTGGAGATCTTTGTGCGAGGCTAGGCAATGACTCAGGACTCACCTGCTAGCTCAAAACGACTGTTCTTCCCAGGCTTAGATGAGTTGAGGGCGCTCGCGGCTCTCTCCGTCGCTGTTCATCACGTGGCGCTCTATCAGAACCGGGATGGCATTCCAGGGCTCTACCGGACTTTTGTCGCGCCCTGCGTCAGTCGTCTTGGTGCAAATGGAGTGAGCCTATTTTTCGTTCTGAGTGGGTTCCTGATTACCTACTTGCTGTTGACCGAGAAGCAGCGTTTTGGGACGATTCATTTGGCTCGATTCTACATGCGACGGGTCTTGAGAATTTGGCCTCTGTATTTCTTGGTCGTCGTTTTGTCGTTTTTGATTTTGCCGATCTTGGCGAAATCCTGTGGGTGGTTGCAAGGGGAACGCCACTACAATCTCCTCATTACCGACCTAGCTTCGAATCCCTGGCCGCGGGCGCTGCTGTTTGTTTTCTTTCTTCCAAATCTGGCGCTTCGAGTGGGAAAACCAGTTGTCGGTGGAGCCCAAGCGTGGTCGGTGGGAGTGGAAGAGCAATTCTACGCTGTATGGCCGCTGCTGATGAAGTTCTTATCTGCGCGCGGGGTGCTCTTTTGCTTCCTATTTCTTGGGTTCGTTTATCCTCTGAGTCCGTCGTTGCTGGGAAAGGTGTCAACGCCTTTGGCTAGCGGGTTAGACTATTTGGTGAAGCTCTTTCCGGTCCATCTAATGGCGTTAGGTGCTTGCGCAGCGCACTTGCTGTTTTTTCACGAGAGTCAGGTCAGACGTTTGATTCGGAGTCGAGTTGTTTTTGGCATCAATACCTTGGTCTTGCTTTACCTGCTGTGGATTGAGGTGTCGTCCGTGATTTTTGGGGCCGTTGTCGCGATTGAGATCCTGTGTGTTGTCCAAGAGGGTTTCCGGTTCAATTTGCGGAGCAAGCGGCTCGCAAAACTAGGCACTATTTCATACGGGTTTTACATGCTGCACCCTACCATCATGTTTCTTTCCTTTGGCTTTATTAATTCGGTGTTGAACGTGCCGCGTTCGGGTTTCCTCTATCAGGCCCTGTCGTATGGGTTTGTGATTGGGGGTAGCCTAATTGCGAGTCAACTGTCTTACATTTGGCTGGAGCGTCACTTCGTCAGGAAGAAGGATCGGTTCTATTCAGTGGTTCCAAGTGGTAGGGACAGCTAGCCGAGTGAACGGCTGGCAAGTTTGTCGGGTTGACATTTGGGCACGCAGGCGAACGGTGGCGGGTCCGGATTCAGATACCCCCATCATTTCCAAAGGTCTAAATGCCCCAAATTTCCGTCGTAGCTACGCTTTACAAGTCCGCCGCTTATCTCCCCGAGTTCTATGCTCGGGCGGTTAAGTCTCTTGCCATGATCGGGGTCGACTATGAGTTTGTGTTTGTCGATGATGGATCACCGGACAACTCAGGCACCGTAGTGCGGGATTTGCAGGCGGAAGATTCGCGGGTCAAGTTGCTCAGCCTATCGCGAAACTTTGGTCATCATAAGGCAATCATGGCAGGACTCCGGGCGGCAAAAGGGTCATATGTTTTTCTTTTGGACTGCGATCTGGAAGAGCCACCGGAACTGTTGGTTGAGTTTTGGTCAAAGATGCAGGAAGAGGGTTGTGATGTTGTGTTTGGTGTGCAGAATTTGAGGCGAGGGAAGGGGATCGACCGCTTTGTGGGAGGGCTATTTTACAAAGTGTTTAATCATTTGAGCGATCTGCCAATTCCAGAAAACATCGCGATGTGTCGGCTCATGAATCGTCGTTATGTTGACGCCATAGGGCAATTCGGGGAGCGGAACTTTTTTCTAGGCTCGCTATTTGTGGAGGCAGGCTTTCGACAGGTGTCTGTTCCATTTGAAAAGACCAGCAAGGGATCGACTACTTACAATTTTCGTCGTCGTGTCTCTCTGATGGTTGATGCCATCACTTCCTCAACTGCCAAGCCTCTTGTTTATGTCTTTTATCTTGGGTTAGCGATGTGCTCTCTGACCATCTTTGCCGGGATTGCGGTTCTTTTTAGACATCTCTTTATCGAACGACTACAGGTGGGCTGGCCATCTTTAATTCTATCGGTATGGTTCATCGGTGGGCTGATGCTTCTCAGCATTGGTATCGTTGGAATTTACCTTTCCAGGGTGTTTCAGGAAGTGAAGGGCAAACCCGTGTACATCATCAAAGACTCAGACAATGACGACTAAGCCAAGTTCTATCGATTCCCTCGCAGAAGAGCAGATCGTCAAATATTTCCAATCGAAACTAGCTGAGCACGGGCCGTCTGCCCAAGGAATGGATTGGCGGGATGAGGCATCGCGCAATCTTCGATTCGACGTGATCTCGCGATATTTGAATCAGGCGGGCCCCTTCAGTTTGCTCGACGTGGGATGTGGGGACGCCGGATACCTGGATTATCTGAAGAAGGCGAACTGCGATGTGAATTACCTCGGGGTTGATGTCGTGCCTGAGATGGCTGAGTTTGCAAACCAGCGACATGGTGAAGGAACGGCGGTGCATGGGGATGTGTTTACCCTGCCGCCGGAGTCAAAGTTTGACTATGTGATTGCCTCTGGGACGCTGAATGCCAAACTTGGGGTGAAGAGCAGTGTCTGGCGTGACCATTTTTATAACACCATCGCCGCCATGTACGAGCGCTGCAATCGCGCCGCTATCTTTAACTGTATGTCGGCGGATTTGGACTATCGGTATCGTCGGCTCTATTACCCCAACCTTTCCGAATTAGGTAAGTTCGTGACCAAGAAACTGTCGCGCAATTGGGTGTTTGATCATTCCTACCCGCTCTATGAGATGACAGTCTGTATCTACAAATATCCGACGCCATGAACCTGATCATCGTGGGTGCTGGAGATTACGCCGAAGTTGCCATTCATTATCTGAAGGCCGAAACGGACTACAATATTCTCGCTGTTTCGGTCGAAGAGTCGTTCTTGCCGCAACCCGCAGAACTTCGGCAGTTTTGTGGGCTGCCCATGGTTAAATTTGAAGCGCTGCAAGAGTTGTATGATCCAGAGCACACTGAGGTGCTTGTTGCAGTGGGGCCTGGGCGAGTGAATACAACCCGAGAAAGGCTTTATTTGGAGACCCGCGATAAGGGCTTCCGGCTGATTAAGTTTATCCATTCGCAGGCTCATGTGGCGGATCCGACAAAGGTCGGGGAAAACTCATTCGTGTTTCCTTTTGTCTGTCTGGAGCCGGGTTCTCTGGTTGGCAACAACTGCGTGCTTTGGAGCGGCAGCCAAATCGCTCATCATTCGGTGGTTGAGGACAATTGTTTTCTGGCTCCAGGAGCGAGGGTGTCAGGCAGATCGACGATCAAATCCAATTGTTTTCTCGGTATCAATTCAACGGTGCGCGACCATGTGACCGTATCAAACCGTTGTATCGTGGGCGCAGGCGCCGTCATAAAAAAGGATACGGTGGCGGGTGGCGTGTATTCGGCCACGCCCGGTTGCTTGCTGGGTCAGGACAGTATCAACACAAAAATTTAATGGGTAATCCTTGGTCGTGGGGTCTGGTCTGTGGCAAGACGGGGCCAAATTTATTTGGATTTCATTGCAGAGAAA
The DNA here is from genome assembly GCA_024232965.1 of Verrucomicrobiaceae bacterium. Lineage (GTDB taxonomy): Bacteria > Verrucomicrobiota > Verrucomicrobiia > Verrucomicrobiales > Verrucomicrobiaceae > JACKQF01. Next base: position 589,746 of record JACKQF010000001.1, read on the forward strand.
CTGCGCTTCTATAAACCCACGTAGTGCGAATCCGTGTTGATTTGGCGCTGCCCAGTAACATGAATCTGCCATCCTCACTCAGACCTCTAACCCCTACTGGCGGGTCGCCCGTGACGCCGTGGGCTCTGGGGCTGATGGTGCTGCTATTCGTGGCTTGGGCTGCTTGGCTGACGTGTCTTTATTGGCTCTACGGGGAACGTTCTTTCCTGCGGATTCATGACTGTGGTGACAGCAATGTGCCGATGGCCGTTGCTGCGCACCTAGACCCACCCGGATTCATTGTCGGCGCTCGAAATGCAGCGCAGGTGTGTGGCTTTGATCAGAAGGCCACCTGGGGCAGCATCTTGCAAGACCAACTGCTGGTGCGGCTGCCCATTTGGTTGGGGTATGCCCTGAGCATGGCACTCCAACGTCTCGTGGCTGGGTTGGGGATGACATTGTTGGGGGTGATGGTTCTTCGGTTGCGTTGGGTGCCATCAATCATCGCCGGATTGGGCTACAGCCTGTTTTCGCAGCGATTCATCAATGAATCTTGGGGTGGCTTCACCTATTACGATGCGATGGTATTACCGGGTGTTCCGCTGGTGTTACTCGGATTGCACTACTCAATGCTTTGGGGTCGTCGGCATCGGATGGCCGGACTGCTTGCTGCTGGGGCAATCGGTAGTGTCTACGCTTGGACAGGAAGCTATCTGCTCGCTGTGTTTCCGATGGTGCTGTTCGCCGCTTGGCCAACGCTCGTCCTGCGCGGGGACGGAGTCAGCTTTGGTGTCGTCGTCCGGACTGTGGCTGTCTTTGGGGCCGTATGGACAGCGTGGTGCCTGCCCTTTGTGAAGGCGGCACTGATCTCGGGTCAGAGTTCTCATCGAGTGAATCGGCTAGATTCGGAAACCGTGGTGAGCGGAGTCGCAAGCGGTTGGGGCTTTGTTGAAAGTGCTCTCATCGCAAACTGGCCATTTGTTGCCATCATGTTGATCGGTCTTGGGATCTGTCGGAGCCGAACTCAGGCGAGGATGGCGCTACTGGTTCTCGCAGTTGCCATCGCCGTGATATTGGCCAAGCCATTGGTGATCGTCTTTGGGAGTGTCTTGGGATTTCTTCAAGGTTTCAATTTTCAAAGATTCTATCTGCTCCTGCCTTTTGTTCTGATGCTGGCTGGGGCGGCTGGTCTGGATGCACTGCTGGCTCTGCTTCAGAAGCTGGGTGTGTCGAAAAGTCGGGCGCGTCTCGGGAGTGCTGTCGGCTTTTTCATTTGTGCGGGATTGATGGGATGGGTAGGAAAAACCTCCGCAGATGTCCATGAATTCGCCTCAAAAATGCTTGTTGGAGGATGGAGTTCTGCAGTCTATGACCATCCTGAAATCCGACGGATCGGCGAGCTCCGTCAGAAGGGGGAAGTCTTTCGCGTGGCGACTGTCGCGATGCCAGGTTCTGGCACCTGGCACCCTGATATGATGGCTGCCTACGGACTTGAATCAGCGGATGGGTATGTGCCGCTCTACGCAAGGCGTTACAATGAATATTGGCAGGAGGTCTTAGCTCCACGGTGGCATGCAGAACCGAACGAGCGATCCAAGTTTGCCACAAAAGGGAACCGCGTCTATTTGCAGCCTGCCGCCGCGCAATGGAGCACCGATACAAAGCCGTTGGAGTTGAGGGCCTTTGCGGACCTTTCTTTGCTGGCAGGAATCAACGTTCGTTATCTGTTTTCGCCTGTTCAGCTGATCGATGACCGACTCACTTTGGTGGGTCAGACTGCAGCATCTCAGCCTGCGAAACACAAGCGCAATACCCGAGGTCGAATGGGGCTGATGGCTGGTGGCTTTGTGCCATGGGCGGATCTTTTTGTGTATGAATTGAAGCAGTTTTCGCCGCGATTCTATCTTGCGTCAGAGATCCAGTGGGTGGACGAATCCGAAAATGCTCCGAAGGCGGTCGGTGATGTTTGGAGGTCTGGGCTGATGGGAAAAGCTGTGGTTTTGTCGCAGCCCGATGTGCCCAGGAGTATCGTGAAGGGCGTTTATGCGGGAGGTGGCACCGTTACTGAGCAGACTCTGACCGCAGACCGGATTGAATTGACAGTGGACGCTGTTGAATCGGCTATTTTGGTGTCTTCAAATACTGATGATCCTCGCTGGAAAGCAACGCTCGACGGAACCTCCGTCGACATCTTCCCCGCAAATCATGCATTTCAAGGAGTCGCCGTTCCTCGCGGACGTCACTCGATCGTTTTTGAGTACGGACAGTAAATTACCAGATTGGTGCCGAGTAGCTCCAATTCGATGTGCTAGACTTGTTGACACATTAGAGGTTGAACCGTTTCTTACCGGCTATTCCATGATTTCCACGCTCGAAAACAAGTTTACCACCAAAGATGCCGTCATCGGCGTCATTGGTCTGGGGTATGTCGGATTACCCCTAGTTTTAGCCTATGCAGACAAAGGATTACGCACTTTAGGGTTCGATGTGGACAATGCCAAGGTCGTAGCGCTCAACGAAGGTCGCTCCTACATTGAGCATATTCCTGCTGATGCCATCGCAAAACATTCTGCAAGTGGACTGCTGTCCGCAACGACCGATTTTGCCCGCATTGAGGAGGTGGACGCATTGCTGATTTGTGTGCCGACCCCGCTGGGTGAACACTTTGAGCCAGATCTCAGCTATGTCGTAAACACCATCGTTGCTGCTGCGCCCTACCTCCGCGCTGGGCAGATCGTGAGTCTGGAGAGCACCACTTATCCTGGAACAACGGCGGAGGAAATTCAGCCGCGGATTGAGGAAAGGGGACTGGTCATAGGGAAGGATGTCTTCCTTGTCTATTCCCCGGAACGCGAAGACCCAGGCAATCCGGAATTTGCGGGGGTGAATATTCCCAAGGTCGTTGGTGGCACGACGGAAGACTGCCTGAAGGCGGGGTTGCTACTCTATGGTGCGGCGTTCAAGGCGACAGTTCCAGTGCGTAGCACCCAGGTGGCGGAGTTCACGAAGCTGCTGGAAAACATTTACCGCGCTGTGAATATCGGGCTGGTGAATGAGCTCAAAATCGCTGCAGACAGGATGGGGATCGATATCTGGGAAGTCATCGCTGCGGCGAGCACGAAGCCATTCGGTTTTAAAGCATTTTACCCTGGCCCAGGGTTAGGCGGACACTGCATCCCCATCGATCCGTTTTATCTGACATGGAAGGCGCGTGAATATGGCGTGCACACGCGCTTCATCGAGCTCGCGGGTGAAATTAACCGCAACATGCCTCGCTACGTTGTGCAGAAGGTGATGGAGGCGCTGAACGCTCAGCGCAAAGCGGTAAACGGTGCCAAGGTGCTGATCATCGGGCTTTCCTACAAAGAGAATGTCGACGATCTGCGCGAGTCTCCGACCTTTGCTCTCATGGATGGATTGAAGGAGATGGGCGCAGAGATTGCCTACCACGATCCCCACATTCCAGAAATTGGCCCGACCAGGGAGCACATGGACTGGTGCGGTCTCAAAAGCGTACCTCTGTCTGCTGAGACGGTAGCCGGGTATGATTGCATCTTAATTTCCACTGCGCACAAGGCGGTGGACTATGTGGCGCTGGCAGATTGGGCCACCTTGATTGTGGATACTCGCAACGCGATGGTTAAGGCTGGCGTGATCGACAATCCCAAGGTCGTCAAGGCCTAGTCCCGCTATTTTTTCCTGCCCCAATCATGCCCAGCAAGTACTCGACGATACCCGCCATCACCGAACTGTTAGCCGGAGCCCGAGACGATGTGTGGCTGGTGACGGGGGCGGCGGGGTTTATTGGATCCAATCTGGTGGAGGCGCTCCTGGTAAACGGTTGCCGAGTTCGGGCGCTGGATAGCCTCGCAACCGGTCATCGTGCCAATCTCGATACGGTGCGAGAGATTGTTGGAGAGGAAGCCTGGGGGCGATTTGAGTTCTTTGAATCCGATATCCGCGATATCAATGCCTGCCGCACAGCCTGCGAGGGCGTCACGCGAGTGCTGCATCAGGCCGCATTGGGGTCGGTGCCTCGCTCCATTGAGTTCCCTGAGGCGACGAACGATGCGAATGTGGGTGGTTTTGTAAATATGCTCACTGCCGCGAAGGATGTGGGCGTGAAGCGCTTTGTTTATGCTTCCTCCAGCTCCGTCTATGGTGATGATCCGACGCTGCCAAAGGTGGAGGATCGCTTGGGCAAGGTGCTTTCACCGTATGCGCTATCAAAACTGGTGAACGAGCAGTACGCTGCCATCTTCGCCCGTTGCTACGGGACTGAGTCGATCGGCCTCCGTTACTTCAACGTTTTCGGTCCCCGGCAGGATCCGCATGGTGCCTACGCGGCGGTGATTCCGCTCTGGTATGCGGCCATGCTCAAGGGCGAACCCATCTACATCAACGGGGATGGCGAGACCTCGCGTGACTTTTGCTACATCGCCAACGTGGTGCAGGCAAACTTACGCTCAGCGTTGACGACGAATCCTGAAGCCGTGAACCGTGCCTACAATGTAGCGTGTGGAGATCGGACGACGTTGAACCAACTAGTGGACCGCATCAGAGAGTCGATCGTTGCCGTGCGGCCTGGGTTCGAGAGCAAGACTGAGATCGTCTGCAGGGACTTCCGTGCGGGTGATGTGAGGCATTCTCTGGCGGATACCAGTCTTTCGCAAAACCTGTTGGGCTATGCGGCCACACATCAGGTGGGCGAGGGATTGCGGGAGGCTGCGGAGTATTATGTGGGCTTGTTTGAGTGAGTAAGCTGGTCAATGCTTGAGAATGGCTGCCACACCGATTGTTTTCGCCGTCCGAGGTTCCGTCAGGGACGGACTCGGGCACGTGATGCGTTGCCGAGCCGTTGCTGAGGAGTTGGCTCGGTTACAGGTCGATTTACGACTTTTGGTTCTTGGCGATGATAGTTCGCGAGCTTTGCTGCGGCACACTGGGTTGTCGCATGAATACTGCGAAAGCGACGCGGCGCTGGTGGATAAGGTCAACGAATCTTGCGCGGATTGCGTGGTGTTTGACATGTTGAGTTTTGACGAATCATGTTTTGACCGAATCAAAAGCCGTTGCATCACGATCTCACTTTCTCCTGTGTTCAATTGTATGGATCGAGTCGAGCATCTTTTTCATCGAACGATCCATGACGATCCTCGATGGAGGGAGCTAAACCACTTCCCGACCGTTCACAAAGGCTTCGAGTACGCGATCATTAGCGAGCGCTGCCATCGAATTCCTGGGCCTGTCTATCGATCGCACGTCAAACGATCGCCGCTAAGCATCGCGATCTCCATGGGGGGATCTGACGCTCCGAACCGCACTCTGTCAGTTCTGAATGAACTGAAAAAGGCGAGTTGCTCACTCCTCATCTGGGTGGCGCTTGGGGAGGCGTATACGCACTCCTATGAGGACCTGGTTGCAGCCGTGCGTGGCACAAAGCACGAAGTGATCTTGATCAAGTCCAATGAGTCGATGTGGCGGGTGCTACAGGGGAGTTGCGTGTTGATTTGTTCGAGCGGATTGACGCCCTATGAGGCTGCATTTGTGGGTTTGCCGTCAATTATTCTGCCGGAGCGTCAAGAAGGGTTGTTCTTGGTCAGGGAGTTGGAGGAAAAAGGGGCGTGTCGAATTCTACCGTCGGGAGCTGATGGTATGCTAGACCTCCGGCGATTGATCGAGGAGTGGGAGGCTGACCGCAGCGTAATCCAGGCTTACCATGACGCAGCGATCAAGCTGATCAAGGCGCACGGGACTCGTCGCGTGGCAAGGGCCATCAAGCGTCTCGCCAAATTGGTCAGACAGCGGATTCCCGCCTCCTAGCGTCTCGACTAGCTTTCTAAATCGCTCCATCGCACTGCACTGTGGGCATCGACAGAGTGCTTCAGGATCATGCCAACCACATCGTCGGCTTCGTCAGCGGCGATCGGGCTCTGTGGGCGCAATACCTCAATATCCTGCTCCGTTAAGCGATGGCCGGCAGGTAGGTCTTTGCTGAAATAGACCCCGCGGCGGGCACGCTCGCGCGTATAGGCCTCGGCCGGACCGATTTTGATGACCTTGGGGAGAAGTGCGGTTTCTGCAGCACGTAGTGTCTCCACGTACGATTGGAATGCTTGCGGTTCCATGGCGTGCTTGTGATCAAATCCCTCAAGGGTGTGATCCGTCGTGAAATGCTTCTCGATCCAGGTTGCGCCCAAAGCGATGGCCACAGCGGCGGCTTCGCTGCTCAAGGTGTGATCAGAAAACCCGACTGCGGTCCCAAAAGCGCTACGGAGAGTTTGGAGGAAGCCTAGATTGGTGTCCTCAAGTTTCGCTGGATAGGCGGAAACGCAGTGGAGGAGCACCAACTTGTCCCCGCAAATGCCTTCCTTGTTTAGTGTTGACACGGTCTTTTCGATATCCGCCAAGGTGGACATCCCTGTTGAGACGATCATGCGACGGCCTCTCGCCGCGACTTCCCGAAGGAACCGAAGATTGTTCAGGTCACAGGAGGCTAACTTAATGTAAGGAGGGTCGAGTTTGCATAGCAAATCGAGCCCGCGAGTATCGAACACGGAAGCAGAAAACGGGATGCCCTGGGTGGCCGCATCCTGTGCAATTTCCTGCCAAGCTTCGTCGGGAAGTTCTCCCAAGTCGCGAACTCGCCTCACATCATCAATCTCATAGTGACCAAAGGCATACTGACCGGCCTTGTAGAGTCCATTTGTGTAGATGATCTGGAACTTGACCGAATCAGCACCTGCAGCCTTGGCTACTCCACTCAATTGTTTGGCGAGGGTGACACTGCCATTGTAGTTGCTGCCGGCTTCGGCGATGATGTGAACACTCATGGTGAATTTTGGCCAGCGACCATCAAGATTGGCTAGCAAAATTGCGACAAGCTGCGGCGAATTCCCTCAGTGCGGTATCCTGAGTTGTGCGAATATTATTCCAAACAGGTTGGGCCGCGTCGCGGATGGCAGGGAGGGAATCGATTCGATTGAGGCGGTCTTCAACGGCACCCAAGACATTGGGTTCACGAACGATGTCGATGTTCCAATCCCCGAACCCGACCGTTTCCATCAGGCTGATCGCCCGCTCGTCATAGCTTAGTTTCACGAACGGTGTTCCAAATGCCATGCAGGGCAATGCGGAATGGACACGGTAAGTTACGTTGAGTCGGCAACTTTTGAGTAGCGCGAGGTAGGCATGAGGCTCCTGAATGTAGACGTAGGGTTCCTCTAAAGAAGCGGCGAAGGGAATGTCACGGTGGTCGTGACAGAGAAGCCGGACATCGTCGTGGCCTCGGTCACGCAACATCTTCACCAAAGTCTGCACTTGTTGAGGGATGCGGATCTGCCGTTGCAGGGAGATATTCATCAGGGATGGATTTCTGACGCTGACAAGGGTGGTGCGTCTATCTCCGGTAGGGACCTCAGGAAGTTGTGAAGCAATTCGATCGAGGAAGATGGTTGGGCAGCCGCCCATTTGTACGTGATCTAGCCCCAGTGATTGGAGGTAATCCATAGTGGCATGATCGCGGGCCAGCGACCATCGAGCGTGACGGTTGACTCCCGCCAAAATGTTGTCTGACATGACGTCAGTGCGCTCTACCAACTTATCCAGTCGGTTGTAAATTCGACCGCGCGAAAGGCTGAAAAGCATCATCGGTGGTTCGAGCTTTTTCAGGGACTCAAGATTGACGTCTAACTCTCCGTTTTCGTAGAGGTTGCCGCCGCCAACGATTACGCCGTGGCCGTATTGGTTGATCTCATGGACGGTTCGAGAGTTGAGCCCCGCCTTAGCCTGCGACTCATATCGTGAGGTGGCGGGGATTGAGATCAAGTTGACAAACGAGTCAAACGCCTCGGCCAATGCGGCCTGCAAGCCCATGAAAATTGCATCGTTACCGACGTTGAAGCCTTTTGGACGGATGCAGAAGATGTTCAGCATGATAGAGTTAAAACTGTGGAGGAGTGAGGAGATTCGGAGGCGTCAAGCAGGGGGCTGTTCCTCCCTTTTCAATACCAAACTGGCCACTTCGTCGTAACCAGCCAAAACGAGGCGCTGGCCTAACTTTGCGGCGAGGGACCGGATGATACTGACATCCCCTGGTTCGTCAATGGTCAGACGCACGTCCGGCAGGCCGGGGCGCTCCGCCAATGGAAGTGCCCGGATGGAAATATCATCGGGATTTTGATAAAAGTACTGGGTGACGTGCTCCCGATTGGCTGGGGAAAACAGCGGTAAGCACCGCCGGAATGCGGCAACTTTAATGACTTCGACCGCCACTCCGTATGGATAGCTTCTGGGCATGAGGTTTGTCACCAGATCAGCCTCTGATTCTAAAGCCAGCGAGATTCCCGCATCAATCAGATCTGGATCCACAAAAGGTGAGTCGCCATTGATCCGGACAACGTGACTGGCCGAAAGGGCTTCTGCGCACCGAAGGACGCGACTTGCGACGTCCGTTAAGTCACCCCGCCAGACATCAGACTGGAGTTTCGCAGCGTGTTCCGCGAGAACGTCGTCACAAGGGCGGTCCGTCGTTGCGATGGCGATCTGATCGATGAGTTTACTGCGGGACGCTCTCGCGTGGACGAGATCGATCAGCGGCCTGCCTTCAATCTCCATCATCACCTTGCCTTGTAGACGTGCGGAGTCCATTCGGGCAATGAGAACGCCGATGACTTTTGGCTGGGAATTGGCACGGGGCATCGTGGGACAAATGGGATAGGTGGGGGGAGTGGTAGGTTCCGAGATCCGGTGTCGCAACGAAAAACCCAAGGAAACCGAAAATCGGTCCCGCGATATTCCTCGCCGATGTGGTGGTGTGGGAGTTCCACGGTCGTCTACCCCGGTTAGTCTTGCCCTCTGTCCGGACAACATTTGAGGTGTTCCTCAGAACGGACGGCCTTCAGACTTCGTTTTTCCATGCTCTACACTGCCCGCCTCGATCTACGTGAACAAATCGATTGGCTGATTCCGCGTCTTCCGGATCAGCGGGAGATTGTGTTGCGCGGGGAGGCTGATTATTACGGTGCCAGTGCAGAGATCGCAGCGGCCGTGGGGCTGGCTGAGGTGCCACTTGCATCGGGAACTTGGTTGCATGGGTGGACATACTTGAATCCGACGATGGCTGAGGCCATGGCGGGTTACAAGCCGAGCTCTAGAGTGCATCTGATGAACAAGTCGGTACAGCAAGATTTTTTGAGGGATGCGGGCTATCCCAACGCCTTTGCTGTCGGCCTGCCTGTTCTGTACGCGAAGTCTCCGGATGTCGAACGGCGGCCTCGAAGTTTGCTGTTAGCCCCCTTTCATTCCCTTCCAGAGGTCACTCCGCATGAAGATCAGAAGAGAAACGAGGAAGCATTTTGTGAATATGCTCTTGGATTGCGCGGTCAGTTTGATTGTATTTGTGCATGCCTGCATGCGAGTTGTGTGAAGACGGGACAGTGGATCGAGACCTTTGAGCAGCGCGGTATTCCGTGGGTTACTGGAGCGATGACTTCGGACGCGAACGCCCTGCGGCGTGTCCGGGTTCTCTTTGCGTCGTTCGAATCTGTCTTGACGAATCAGTTGACGTCTGTGGTCCCATATTCTGCGGTCAATGGTGCCAAAGTCTCCATCGCGGGTCCAACTGCACTCTTTCCCCCAATTGAATCATTTGCCCAGCATCCGTATTATCAAAAGCATCCCGAACTGTTGAAAAACTTTGCGCTGCGCCACCCAGATAGACTCAAGGGATTGTACCCGGAACTGTTTGTGGAGCCCTCTGACGCCATTTGTCCCCGTGATTGGGCGGAGTCGGAGCTGGGGGTGCCGCTGATGGTCAGGCATGAAGACGTCGCACGTCTATTGGGGTGGCGCCTTGTCGATGGGGATCCGGTCTGGGAGGGGGTGGACCGTCGCAAGGCCGTATCATTGTTCGGTTGGTTGCCTTCGTCGTTTCGTTCACTTGATACTATCGAGAAGGTCGGGCAGTTGCTCGATCGTGACCAGGTCGCACCCGATACCGTGATTGAGCACCTCAAAGCGCAGCGCGAAGCGGCAAAGAAGTATGAGAAGGTTTCTAAGGCCGACAGTAGCGCACAAGTTGAGCTTGAGCGGATTAAAAGCTCGTGGGCTTGGCGATGCATCGCGAAACCGCTGTACGCAATCGAGAAAAGACTGCGCGGCAAGAAGTAGGACTGCTATTGCCTTAGCGTGCGGTAACGGCCGGGCGTCATTCCTGCATAGCGACTGAAGTGTCGTGTGAATGCGCTTTGGTCGCACCAACCAGTCTGGAGGGCGATGTCGCCCAAGGAGAGTTTACCTTCATCGAGGAGTCGGACGGCTTCGTCGAGACGGATTTTGTGGAGCAGTTGCAGGGGGCTCATTTGGAAGAGTCGCTGGATGCGTTGTTCGAACTGATAGACCGATAGCCCGGCGTGGGTGGCTAGGTCTTCGATGCGCAGGCTCTCGGCATAGCGATGACGCATGAGGGTGAGCGTTTTTGAGAGATTGGCAAAGCCGCTGGTCTTGTGATCGGGGGCATCGAGGTCCCGTGAAATGCCCGCGATACCAACGATATCTCCCTTGGGCGAGCGCAGGGGGTGCTTGGTCGTGAGGCACCAGCCGCTGATGCCTCCAGGGTAGAGGTGTAGCTCTAGTTGGCCATCAATGGAGTTGCCAGTTTGCAGCACAGTTGCGTCTTGGCGGGCATAGCTGGCGGCGAGGGCGGGAGGGAAGACCTCTTCGGGTCGCTTGCCGATGAGCTTGTCTTTGCTGCCGCTAGCGCAGCGATTCGCGAAAGTTTGATTGATAGTGACGTAGCGTCCAGCTTTGTCTTTGATGAAGAAGACCACGTCGGGCAAGGCATCGAAGAGCGCCTCAGGTAGCAGGACGGCCTGCCCAAGGTCTGCGAGGAAGCGTGTGCGCAGTGTCGAATCAGATGAGGCGGGTAGGCTCGGCATACAGATGATTTTGTCCGAATTCTGAGCGGCAGAGAGGAGCTCCGTCAAGATCCATCCGTGGTCCTTTGGCAAAGAGGCCGTGAACGGTAAGTCGAGAGGGACTTGGTGAGCGTAACAAGTTGACCTGCGGAGCGGTGGACGCTACCTCACGGACCCAACTTGAAAACGATCCTCCGAGTATTCTCTTATCTGAAGCGCTACCCGCTGATGGCGGTGGCGCAATTGACCTGTGCCGTGCTGGGTGTGCTGATGCTCATCGTGTTTCCAGCGGTGACGCGAGAGGTCATCGATCAGGTGGTGCCCAATAAGGAATGGGATCGGCTCACACCCTTGATATTGCTGGCTGCGGGGGCCTACTTTGCCCAACATTTGTTCAACTCGCTGCGCATCAACTTGAATAATACCTTTGAGCAAAAGGTGATCTGTGATCTGCGCAGCGATATCTATGAGCGGCTCCAGACGTTGCCGTTGCGCTGGTTTGATAACCGTCCCACCGGCGATATCATGACGACGGTGGCGGAGGACATTCCTTCGGTGGAGAGGGTGCTGATTGATGGAATTGAGCAGGGGCTAGTGGCGGTGCTGCAATTGGCCGTTGTGGGTGCCTTCATGTTCAATGCGGACCCGGCTTTGGCTTGGGTGGCGCTGGCTCCGGTGCCATTTCTGATCGCGGGTGCGGTCTGGTACACGGGGAGTGCTCGGGATCGGCATCGCGGGGTGCGCAAGGCGACGAGTGCCATGAATTCGCTGCTGCATGATAATGTGTCCGGTATGCGTCAGATCAAGGCTTATGCGATGGAGCGCGAAGAGCATGGCCGTTTCAATGATGCCAGTGGAAAGGTGCGGCTCGCGACCTTGCACCTAATGAGGGTGTGGTCGGTTTATCGGCCTGGGATGAACTTTTTGACGAGTTGCGGGTTGGTTTTGGTCCTCTGGGTTGGGGCAAGGCAGTTGATGGAAGGTAAGATGATGGCCGGCCAATTGACGGCCTTCCTGGTTCTGCTGAATTACTTTTATTCGCCCATCGAAAGTCTGCACCAGCTGAATCAGATCCTTCAGGGCGGTCGTGCCGCAGGGGAGCGCGTCTTTGACATCCTGGATGCGGAGCCGGAGCCTGACATGGATACGGGGCGCGAACTTGATGAGATCCGTGGTGAGGTGCGCTACCAGGATGTGAGTTTTTCCTATACGGGGAAGTTGCCGACGGTGCAAGACGTCAACCTGCAGGCAGAACCTGGGCAGACGATTGCTCTGGTGGGACCGACGGGAGCAGGGAAGAGTACGCTGATCAATCTTTTAACGCGGTTTTATGAGCATGATAAGGGGTCGCTAACGATTGATGGCGTTTCTGTAAAAGAACTGAACAAGAGGTGGCTGCGCCGGAAGATCGGTTACGTGACACAAGAAAGCTTCATGTTTAATGGCACCGTGCGGGCGAATTTGCTGATTGGCCGCCGAGAGTCCACGGATGCCGATCTATGGGAGGTGCTGGAGCATTCGAATGCGGATGCTTTTGTGCGTCGATTGCCTGAGGGGTTGGATACCAATGTGGGTGAGCGCGGCGTGAAGCTGAGTGTCGGCGAGAAGCAGCGGCTCTCAATTGCCCGCGCTCTTTTGCGCAATCCTCCGATCTTGTTGCTAGATGAGGCCACGGCCAGCGTCGATACCGAGACAGAGCGGCAGATTCAGGAGGCGCTGGATCGGCTGATGCAGCGTCGCACCAGTTTCGTCATCGCGCATCGTCTCTCAACCGTTCGCAACGCGGATCGCATCTATGTGCTTGAGCATGGACGCATCGTGGAAAGCGGTACGCATGATGAGTTGATGACTCGCGATGGCCTGTACGCGCAGCTTTGTCGCACCTCGCTGATGGTGGAGGCCGACCCGGTTGCGGCCTAATTTGATTTTGATCTATGGACGAAAACACAACGACCTTTGAACGTCACGGTACTCTGGAAAAGGCGCTACGCCTGAATCTCGCGCGCAGCATTTACGGAACCTTTGCGGAAATCGGTGCGGGGCAGGAAGTGGCAAATTGGTTCTTCCGTGCAGGTGGTGCGTCTGGCACGGTGGCAAAGACGATGTCTGCCTACGACATGACTTTCAGTGACGAGATCTATGGCAAGACGCGACGTTACGTTTCTCGGGAGCGTCTCATGTCCATGATGGACCACGAGTACACTATCCTACTGGAGCGCCTCCATGCGCAGCGGGCGCCGGAGACGACGTTCTTCACTTTGGCCAACACGGTGCGGGCAAAGGGCTTCAAGGACAGCGGCGAAGAATGCCACGGTTGGTTGGGACTGCGATTTCAAATGGCCCCTGAAGCTCCGCCAAGTGATATTGTGCTGCATGTTCGGTTGATGGATGACACGAATCGCGAACAATCTGAAGCGCTCGGGATTCTCGGAGTCAACCTGATCTTCGCCGCCTTTTATCAACGTCAGTCACTGCCCACGTTCATTGCTGCGCTGATGGATCGGCTGAATCGCTGGCGGGTAGAGATTGATCTGCTGGACTTTGATGGGCCTGCCTTTGATGCTCCAGAGTTCGAGGATCGCATTTCGGCGCTTCAATTGGTTCAAAGCGGGTTGACGGATGCGGCGCTCTTTACCAGCAGTGGTGAGATCTGCATGCCGGCAGACTATCTCTACAAGCGTCCGGTATTTGTGAAGCGCGGTAGTTTTGATCCGATTACACTTCTGAACCTGGACATGATGGAGCGCGGCCGTGCGGCCTTTCAGTCAGATTTTGCGGAAGCTGCGGCAGATCACGTGGAGGTGACGGAGATCTCCATGCACAACCTGCTTTCTTCCAGTGGTGAGGTAACGCATGCAGACTTTTTGGCTCGTGCGGATGTTTTGCAGTCGCTCGGGCATGATGTGCTGATCTCGAAGTATCCGGAGTTCCACCGGCTAAGCGGGTATCTGGCACGCTACACAAAGATGCCCATCGGTATCGTATTAGGCTTGCCGCTTTTTGAGGAACTGTTCAGGGAGAAATGGTACGCCGATCTGGAAGGAGGCGTTTTGGAAGGCTTTGGCAGATTGTTCCGCAATCAGGTTCGCCTGTACGTGTATCCGTCTGGCAATGCCGCCTGTGGTGGAACGCGCTCGTTGGCAGACGCCAAAGTCGATGATCTCCAGCGTCCATTGCTGGACTACTTAGTGCGGGGTGGTGCCGTGCGGGCGATTGAGAATGTGGATCCGAACATGCTCTGCGTGACTAGCGCGGAGATTCGCAAGATGGTCCGCGATGGCGATCCGATGTGGAAAAAGTACGTGCCAGAGGTGGTCATCCACAACGGTCGTTGGGGCAGATGAGATGAGGGTGGTCCTTGGTCATCATTTGTCCAAATGTCATTTTGCAAGACCACGCCTTCTTTTCCGTAGATAGACAAACCCCGTCTTCGCTTGTCTTCTTCCCATCGCAATTGTGCCGGTCTTGTCCGTCGTGACTTTCTTCAGCTCGGATTTGGAGCTGTGGGAGGCTTGGCGTTTTCGGATATCCTGAGACTTCGCGCGCAGGCGGCCCAAATACAAGGTAAGACGAGCCTGGACCAGGTGAATACGATCCTCATCTGGCTAGATGGGGGCCCGTCTCACTACGAGACCTTTGATCCGAAGCCTGATGCTCCCAAAGAGATCCGCGGCGAGTTCAAATCGATCGCTACCAGTGTGCCTGGGATCCATTTTTGCGAGACGATGCCGAATCTGGCTAAGACGGCGCACAAGATGTCCGTGGTGCGCTCCATCTGCCACAAGGACCCCAATCATGGTGGCGGGAATCACTATCTCATGACGGGTTCACGCACTCCGGTGCCGGTGGGGTGTGGCGCGTTTGTCAGTTTCCATCCTTCGTTCGGTGCGATGACCTCCTATACGCGAGGTGTGCGTGGCGGTCTCCCGGCCTACATGAGCCTGCCCAATGTCACGAGGTCTGGCGGTCCCAGCTTTTTGGGGGCGCAGCACGCGCCGTTCGTGATTGGTGGTGATCCTAGCAGCAAATCCTTTCGAGTGCGGGATGTGACGGTGCCACAGGAGATCAGCGAAGGTCGCTCGATCAGTCGCCAGCAACTCCGAACCAGTCTGGATCGTCTTGCCCGAATCAAAGATCAGGTGGCGGAAGATCCAGCGGTGGGATTTGATGAATTTTACAAGCAGGGGCTCGAGTTGGTGACCTCGCCCAAGGCTCAGGCGGCTTTTGATCTTTCGAAGGAACCTGCCGCAGTGCGGGAAAAGTACGGCATGAACGACTTTGGCCAGCGCTTGCTGTTGGCCCGCCGTTTGGTCGAGGTGGGTGTATCGTTTGTGGTCGGTTACTACGGCGGCTGGGATCATCATCGCGGCATCTTCAAGATGATGAAGGAGACGGCTGGTCCGCGTCTCGACCAGGGGCTCGCGGCCTTGATCAATGACCTCGACGATCGCGGCCTGCTGGATAGCACATTGGTGGTCTGCCTCGGAGAATTTGGGCGCACGCCAAAGGTGAATAAGGACGCGGGTCGTGACCATTGGCCAGGGGCGATGAGTGTCGTCTTCGCTGGCGCTGGTGTGCCGCGTGGACAGGTGGTGGGTGCCACAGATCCCAAAGGCTACTATGCGGCGGAGAATATCTATTCGCCGGAGGACTTTGCTGTGTCGCTCTACACCAAGATGGGCATCGATCCGCATCAGGTCCTGCACACGAGCAGTGGTCGCCCTGTGCAGTTGGTGAATGGCGGAAAGCCCATCAAAGAACTCTTTGCGTGATGTTCCCCAGGACGCGGTGGCCGGTTGTCTTTGCCTGTGCGGTCAGCACGCTCTGGGGTAGCGCGAGCTATGCGGTGGCACCCACTTTGTCGGGTATTTTTCCCGGTGGCGGTCAGCGTGGCACGACCTTTGAGGTGACCTTGATGGGTAAGTTCGATGGTAGCCCGCGAGGCATTTGGGTGGAGGGCGATGGCGTTGTTATTGAGCCTCCTGATGCCAAGGGCCTTGCCAAGGTTCGCATCGACGCTACGGCCAAGCCTGGGCTGCGCCTAGTGCGGGCTTGGAATGCGGAGGGCGTCTCAGCCGTGCGGTGGTTCGCCGTGGGCAGTGGTGCGGAGGTCACGGAGGTTGAACCGAATGATGGCCTGAGCCCTGCCCAGAGTTTTGAGAGCCTGCCTGTGTGCATCAATGGGCGATTGGAGAAAGCAGGCGATGTAGACAATTTCTCTTTTGCTTTAAAGGAAGGGGAGACACTGAGCGCGACGGTCGATGCCTATTCGCTGGGATCACCGCTGGACGCGATGCTTCATCTTTTAGATGAAAAAGGCACCCGTCTGGCCACTGCCAGTGATGCGCGAAATCTAGATCCGATGCTGGCGTTCAAGGCCCCCAAAACTGGGAATTACCTGCTGCAGCTGGTGGGCTTTGTGCATCCTCCGGCGGCGGATGTGCGCTTCACCGGTGGGGCAAATGTGGTGTATCGGTTGACGGTCAGTCGCTCTCCCATCCCAGTGCAACTGCGCCCAGCCGTGATTGCCTTGGGGCAGAAGTCCAGCCCTCACGGCATTGGGATCGATGGGAAAGATACCGGGGAGGTGCCAGTGTCAGTCGATCTGCTAGCGAATGAAGAAGGCGTGCAGACCATCTCTGGCGCGCCCTTGATCCAACCGGTGCAAGCCTTTGCCACGAAGCAAAAAATCACGCTGGAGAAAGAACCCAACGAGGCCGCAGGTAAGGGCATGGCAATAACGCTGCCTGGGGTGATTGCGGGGCAAATCTCTTCCGCGACGGACAAGGATGTTTTCGTGTTTTCAGGCAAGAAAGGGCAACGCATTCAGGCTCAAGTCATCGCGGCGCTGCTAGGACATCCGATGGATGCTCAGGTGCAGTTTCTGGCGATGGATGGCAAGGTGCTGACCAGCAATGACGATGCGCCTGATCTGGCCAGCGATGCGAGTGCGACATTGACTTTACCGGCCGATGGTAGCTATCAGGTGATGGTCTCCGATCTGTTTCAAAAAGGTGGTCCCAGGGCCGACTACGTTTTATCGGTTGGGGAGGAGCAACCGAGCTTCACCGGCACCTTTACTACCGAGCCAAAGCTGATCGTCAAGGCGGGGGCCAAGACGGAGGTGGCAGTAAAGGTCTCGCTGAAGGGCGGATGGAAGGGGCCGCTGGTGTTGCGTGCGCATGATCTTCCAGTCGGCGTGATTTGTGATCCGATGGATATCCCTGAGAAGGGGGGCGAGGTGAAACTCGCGCTCGCCACTACTGCCAACGCTGCGCCATGGTCCGGTCCCTTCCGCATCACCATCGGGCCAAAGGACGCCACCAACGCAGCGACTCCATCGCTGATCCAGTATGCTTTGCGCGACTCAGACAACCGCCGTGGGACCTCGCTCAAGGACACATCCGCGTGGGCCTGGCTGACGGTGACTCCTGCTGCAGCGGGGAAGTGACGAATCAGTTCCGCCACACCAGGCTGGGAGAACCTGACAGGCCTTTTCGATGAGCTTCAGCAACGGGTATACCAAAATGAATACCCGGCACCACCCCAAGCCGCCAATCCTAGCGCCACGTCAATAGCGGTTCCGTTGGTTGCTCCGATGATCAGGAATGCGGTTCCGGCAACGAGAAGCCATGCAAAGCCAATGACTCTTGCAATCACCTTTTCAACGTTCATCGCTGCACCAAATGCTACTAAGGCCAACCCGATTCGTAGCACATAGCTCATGGGTTTCAGTGCGATGAGTGCACCGACAAGCTGAGAATCGAACGCATATGGAAGTTGGAATTCCATGCTGGGGTGAATCTGGAAGTCTGCTGAATTTGGGCGAGCGTTAGGCTAAAACTTTCATCATTACTTTATCGCCGAGCATTCTGGAGGATTTACTCCTGCACACGCTCGATGTTCGCACCCAGGGCGATTAGTTTGTCGTCAAGGTGTTCGTAGCCGCGGTCGATGTGGTAGAGGCGATGGATCTCGGTAGTGCCGCTGGCGAGGAGACCGGCGAGGACGAGTGCGGCGGAGGCGCGAAGGTCGGAGGCCATCACGGGCGCTCCCTTCAGCGGTTCGCCACCACGGATGCGGGCGGTAGCGCCTTGGAGGTCGATGTTGGCACCCATGCGCTTCATTTCGGCCACGTGCATGAAGCGTTGTGGGAAGATCGTCTCGGTGATGGTGCTGGTGTCCGGGATGGCGCAGGCGAGCGCGCAAAATTGGGCCTGCATGTCAGTGGGGAAGCCCGGGTAAGGCAGTGTGGTGAGGTCGAAGCCGCGCGCTTTCGGATTGGGCCGAACGGTAATCGAGTCTTTCGTGGTTTCGATCGGGATACCGCAGTGTTTGAAGGCGTCGAGGACGGAGCGGAGGTGATCAGGGTTGACCCGACGCAGCGTGATCCCTTCGCCGAGGATGGCTCCAGCCACAAGAAAGGTGCCAGCTTCGATGCGGTCGGGGATGACTTTGTGCTCTGCGCCATGGAGCTCTTTGACGCCTTCGATGACGATGCGGTGAGTGCCAGCACCCTCAATTTTTGCGCCCATCTTGATGAGGAAATTGGCCAAGTCTTCGACCTCCGGCTCAGCCGCCGCGCCTTGGATGATGGTGGTGCCTTTGGCGAGCGTGGCCGCCATCATGACATTGTCAGTACCGAGCACAGTGGAGCCGTGCTTACCCATGAGGTTGATCTCGCAACCCTTGAGGCCTTTGCGAGCGTTGACGTCGATATCACCGCCGTCCACTTTGACGATGGCTCCGAGTGCTTCCATGCCCTTGAGGTGCAGGTCCACGGGGCGATCCCCGATGACGCATCCGCCTGGGAGCGAGACGACGCAACGCTTCAGCCGACCGGTAAGGGGCCCAAGCACGCAGATGGATGCGCGCATTTTGCGCACCAAGTCGTAGGGCGCGGTGCTCTTAATTTTTTCGGCCTTGGTGATGACGACGCCGCTGGCACGTTCGACATCTGCTCCCAGTTCACCCAGGATGCGGACCATGTAGTTCGTGTCGCTAAGGTCGGGAACGTTGCGGATCGTGCAACTCTCCTTCGTCAGTAGTGTAGCGGCGAGGATTGGCAAAGATGAGTTCTTTGAGCCGGAGACATTGATGCGGCCTTTCAGAGGGGTCCCGCCGTGCACGATGAGTTTTTCCATGATCTTGTTAGTGTGATGAAGTGGGAAGACTGGCAAGCACGAATCTTCCGATGCCTTGCAGATCTTTTTCTTGGGCGATGGACTCAAAACCTGCTATCGCGGCGAGTTCCATGGTGGCCGGCCCCTGATCGTGACCGACCTCCAGCGCGACCCAGCCGCCTTGATGGAGGTGAGTGGGCGCATCGGTGAGGAACCGACGCACAATGTCTAATCCGTCGGGGCCTCCGTCGAGCGCCAGCAGTGGATCACGGCGCACTTCGCGACTGAGGGTGTTGATATCCGCTGCGGGGATGTAGGGGAGATTGGCAACGATTAGGTGAAACTGTCCGGGGATCTTTTCGAAAAGATCGCTCCTGACGAAATGGGGCGTGACCTTGCTGTCGGCGGTAACGAGTCGCGAGGCATTGAGCCTGGCCAAATCCAGCGCTTCCTCTGAGATGTCTGCGAGATAAACGCTGGGGCTGTGCTTGGGCCAACCAAGCGCCAGTGAGAGCCCGAGGCAGCCTGAGCCAGTGCCCATGTCGAGAAGGGACTCGGGCGGTGTTGCGGCGAATTTTTCGATGAGCAGACCAGCTAAATGTTCCGTTTCAGGCCGGGGAATGAGCGCGCGCTGATCGCTGATGAATTCGTGCCCCATGAACTCGACGGTGCCGAGGAGATGCTGCAGTGGTTCGCCCTCGCCACGTCGTTTGAGAAGGTTGCGTAGCGTGGTCAGATCCGGCTCTCTCAACATCTCACCAAACCGCAGATAGATGTCGAGTCGTCGGCAGCCGAGGACGTGGGCCAGCAGGTGTTCCATGTTTAACCTTGCCTCTTCGACGCCGTGCTTCTCCAGATAGCCGGTCCCGGCCTGGAGGATTTCTAGCAGCGGTTTCATCAGGGCAGGGTGGACTAGGGATCAGTTCATGCCGACTTCGGCGAGACGTTCGTGGAGATCGCTGGTGAGGAGTAAATTTGTGAAGTCTTCGATTTTCCCCTCCATGAAGCCAGTGAGGTTGTACATCGTTTCCTCAATGCGGTGATCCGTCACGCGGTTTTGCGGATAATTGTAGGTGCGGATTTTTTCTTCGCGCCCGCCGGAGCCGATGAGGTTTCGGCGGTGGGCGGAATACTTGGCGGCCTCTTCTTGTTGCTTCTTTTCCAAGAGGCGCGCCCGTAGGATGCTGAGGGCTTTTTCTTTGTTCTTGATTTGGCTGCGGCCATCTTGGCAGCGAACGATGAGGCCGGTGGGGATGTGCAGCACCTGGACGGCTGAGTCAGTGGTGTTCACCCCCTGACCGCCAGCGCCGGATGAGCGGCAGACTTCGATACGGACGTCGCCGTCCTTCAGTTCGACATCCACATCTTCTGCCTCGGGCAGCACTGCGACCGTGGCAGTGGAGGTGTGGATGCGGCCTTGGGCCTCGGTTGCGGGCACGCGTTGGACGCGGTGCACGCCGCTCTCATACTTCAAGACGCGAAAGACATCCTCTCCTGAAATTTTTACCACCACTTCTTTGAATCCGCCGACTTCCGATGGGCTGGACTCCATGGGCTCCACTTTCCAGCCTTTGGTTTCGGCGAATCGGGTGTACATGCGCAGCAAATCTGCGGCAAAGAGGGAGGCCTCATCCCCACCGGTGCCCGCACGGATTTCGATCAAAGCATCGCGGCCTTCCAGCGGATCAGGGGGCAGGATGGCGAACTGGACGGCTTCCTCCAATTTCGCGAGGCGTTTTTCCAGAAGCGGGATTTCTTCTGCCGCCATGGCGGCCAATTCCTCATCGGAGCTATTGGCCATCTCGCGGTTCTCCTGAAGCTCCGCAATCGTCTTCTGATAGGTGTCCCAATCGTTGAGGAGCTTTTGCAAGGTGCGATGCTCCCTGACCAGCGTGGTGGCACGTTTCGCGTCGTCAAAGAAGTCTGGCAGGCCCATCATGATCTCCAGATCCTCGAAGCGTTGGCGTCGCAGGGCGATGACGGGTTCGTAGTTCATGCAGGAAAGAAGGTGGCGGTGGCGGAAGCGGTAACGGGAACAGGGAAAAGAGAAAGCGGTGCTGCGTCCATGGACGCATGCACCGCTTTCGGAAACTAAAAACTGTGAATCTAGTTGGCTTCAGCTGCTGGAGCAGCAGCGGCACCGGCACGACGTGCGCGGAGTGAGCCGTAGCGCTGGGCAAACTTGTCAACGCGACCAGCGGTATCGATGAAGCGCTGTTCACCCGTGAAGAATGGGTGGCAGGCGGCGCAGATGCCGATACGGAGGTTTTCCACGGTGGACATCGTGTTATAGACCGTTCCGCAAGTGCAGGTGATCGTGGTCTCGTGGGTGATGGGATGAGCGTCTTTTTTCATGGGATGTGGGTACCACGTTGTTCAGGCGAGGGCGGTGTCCCGAAGTGGGATACCCAATCTTTCGCCAGAGCGTGAGGGCCGATAGAGTAGCGGAGCCGAGTGCGGGGTCAACGAGTTTTTTGGGCTGCTATGCAGAGGGACTCCGTCCTGCGTCGATGCTTGGGAGGCGTGGTGCCTTGTTGGGTCAGACCTCGGGCTCGGTGAGCATCTTTTTCAGGCTGGAGAAGAAGTCGAGGCTCTCTTCCTGGGTGATGGTCTCGTTCATGTGGCTGGTGTAGTCGATCTCGTCGATGTAGGTGGGATCGAGCTCGCGGAGGAAGTGGCTGGGTTCGGATGTTTGCCTTTGGCCCCATTTGTTGCGAAAGCAGGCGTAGCTCATGGTGAGCTGTTCCTTGGCGCGGGTGATGCCGACGTAGAAGAGGCGGCGCTCTTCGTCCACGCGGTTTTCTTCAAAGGAGCGGCGGTGGGGCAGGATGCCTTGTTCTAGGCCAGGGAGATAAACAACGGGAAATTCCAGCCCCTTGGAGGCGTGCATGGTGATGAGGCAGACGCCCTTTTTCTTGGTGATGTCGTCCTTCTCTTCGCGCTCGTCATTCAGACTGATTTCATCAAGAAATCCGCCCAGTCCGTCCTTGGCGTTGCGCTCTTGGTAGTTGCCAATCGTTTTGACAAACTCTTTGAGACCGTTTTCCCAGTTGTTGTAGTCGTCTGGCGTTTTGGCCTGCTTTTTCAGGTAGTCCATGTAGCCGATCTGATCGATGAGCATTTCCGTCATCGTGACCAAGTTGGTGCCGGGCGTGTGGGCAGGTTCTGAGAATCGATTGATGATGTCGATGAAGCTCCGTACGTTTTCCCGAGTCTTCTGCGGCAATTGGCGCTGGAGATCCTCCATGCAAAGGGTGACCCAGACGCTTTGAGACCTTTCCAAAGATCGCTCTCGCGTCAGTTCCGCCGTGCCGGTGCCAATGCCGCGGGTGGGGGTGTTGATGATGCGTAGGAGGTTGATGTCGTCGTGCGGATTGTGCAGGACGCTGAGGTAACCCAGGATGTCCTTCACCTCGCGGCGATCAAAGAAACTGCGGGCACCGACCACGCGGTAGGGGATCTTGAGCTTGCGAAAGTTTTGCTCAAGTACGCGCGACTGGTCGTTGGTGCGGAACAACACGGCGAAGTCTTCCCAGTCGCGACCGTTGTTGAAGTGGTTGGCCTCAATCTCTTTGGCGACCATTTCGCCTTCGACCTTGTCATCTTCAGTAGCGATTAAGCGCAGCCGATCTGCGCCGTTGTTGCGGCTCCAGAGAGTCTTTTCGCGACGGCCAAAATTGTGAACGATCAGTGAGTTCGCGGTATGAAGAATGGGTGTGGTGGAGCGGTAGTTTTCCTCCAACTTCACCACCTTCGGGTTTGGGAAAAAGGACTCAAACTCGGTGATGTTCGTGATCTCTGCACCGCGCCAGCCATAAATGGACTGGTCGTCATCGCCCACGACGCAGACGTTGTAGGGGGCGGGGACGAGGGCGCGGAGGAGGCGCATTTGCAGGGAATTGGTGTCTTGGAATTCATCCACCATTAGAAATCGATGGCGATCCTGAAGGACACTGCGCACCTCTGGCACGTTCTCCAGCAAGTCCACGCCGAGCAGGAGTAGATCGTCAAAGTCCATGACGTTTAGTGCCCGCATCTCTGCCACGTAGGCTTCCATGAGGGCGGGGAGGAGTTCTTTCTGCGGATCGCCCAGCGATTCACCGTAGTTCTTGGCGCGGCTGATTTTGCTGAGCGCAACGGCGGGATCTAAGGTTTCCTCGCTGGTCATCATCGTGGCCATGACTCGCTTCATGAGGCTGGTCTGCTCGCTCTGGCTGTAGATGACGAAGTTCTTTTTGTAGCCGACGTGCTCTGCAAACTCCCGCAGCACGCGAGCGCAAAAGGCGTGGAAGGTGCCGACCCCAACCTTTTTGCCGAGGCCTTCGCGCACCATGTCTTTGACGCGTTCACGCATTTCTGTGGCGGCTTTGTTCGTGAAGGTGACAGCCAGAATGTGCTCCGGACGGATGCCTTCTTCCACCATGTAGGCGATGCGTGCGGTGACGACGCGTGTCTTTCCCGTGCCTGCTCCAGCAAGGATCAGGAGGGGGCCATGAATGTGGGAGGCGGCTTCGCGCTGTTGCTCGTTGAGGGTGCCGGTAAAGGTGGACATTGGGGCGGAAAATCAGCTATCGGTGGTGGCGGCGACGAGATTCGGTGTCGGGGCGGTGCCCAGTTCCCGCCACTGCTGCAGCACCGTCGGCAGGAGTTCATGCTCTGCCTTTTGCACTCTTTTCCGCAAGGAGTCCTCGGTATCGCCGATCTCAATTCGCACGCTCGACTGCGCCAGGATCGTGCCTTTATCGACCTCTGGAATCACCAGATGAACGGTGCAGCCAGTTTCGAGTTCGCCCTCTTCCAGCGCGGCGCGGATGGCGTTGCGTCCCTTGAATTTCGGGAGCAGAGAAGGGTGGATGTTGACGATGTGACCAGCCCAGGCGTCGAGCGTTGGGTTCTTCAGAATGCGCATGAATCCAGTGAGGACCACGACATCGACTCCGGCGCGTTGCAGGTGCTCAAAGATCTCCTTTTGGGCTGCAGCGGTGGTGCGGAGTGGCTCGGGACCGCAATCGACATGAAAAGTCGGCACCTCGGCTGCCTCGGCGATTTTTAGGAACGGACAGTCTGCGATATCGGAAATGGCGGCGGTCACTTTGGCATTCAGATCACCTCGGGTGATGGCCTTCAGGATGGCATCAAAATTGGTTCCCGCACCCGATCCAAGCACGGCGATACGCAGCGGTGGTTTTTCACCGGTGCTGTTGGCGGGCAGTTGCATTCGCGTCAGGGTACTGGTCGTGGACTTGCCGGCGACGAGGGGCAGGATGCGGATGTCAGTGCCGGCTGCTTGCAGAGCTGCGCGTTCTTCGGCGTTGAGGGATTCCACGGTGTAATCACCACCCTTGGCGTAAATGTGTGGGCGAATGGCCTCGATCATCGCTGTGGCACGCACGTCGTCAAAGATCACGACGGCATCCACGCAACGCAGGGCGGCCATCACCTCTGCGCGATCGTTTTCCGAATTCACCGGACGATTCGGTCCCTTCAGGGCGCGCACAGAGGCATCCGAGTTGAGGGCAACGACCAGTGCGTCTCCCAGCGCTCTGGCTTGCTGAAGGTACCGGACATGGCCGGTGTGCAGCAGGTCAAAACAGCCATTGGTAAAGACCAATCGCTGTCCTTTCGCGTCCAGTTCATCGCGCAATCGGCGGACGGATTCGGGTGATGAAGGCAGGTAATCGGAGGCGGACATGGGGGACCATTCCGGTAGCCGAGGCCACCCCAGATGCAAGTGTGGGAATGGTGAAATCCTGGTTGCTGAGCAGCGGCAACTGCAATGTCGACAAACCCTACCGCAACCGCACCTCGGGGCTGGAGACGGTGAGAGTGGTGTTGTTTTCTGTGTGCCGATGGACGGTGATCACGTCGAGCGTGGTGACATCGCCATCGATGGAGACTTTGTCGGTGAAGGTGGATGGGCCGACTTTTTCCAGGGGGGCCGAAGTCCAGGGATCGAATTCCATCTGGATGGAGTAATCTGGATGACGGTTGATGGACCAAAAGACCTCGTTGGCCTGTGGCTCCGCGCCATCTGGGAAAACGACGCTGACGCTGAGGCTGTGTGCATTTTTGTCCCAGTCGGTAGTCAGCATCGGTGGCGCGATTAGACGGCGTGTGCCGAAAAAGTGATGCGTGGCGAAGGCATAGAGATTTTCATCGACATCAGGTTGGGAGGCGACGGGCTTGTTCAGGCCTGTGTCTCTGCCGCCGCCATGCTGGCCGCCGGGCATGATGTAGACGGGGAGTTGGGGGAAGCGCTCGCCCAGTTCGATCATGCCGGGGCTGACGTTGTCGTTCGAGCCCTGGTTGTAGAGGATCTCCACCCCACGCTTTTTGAGCGCATCGAGGTAGTTCGTGGTGCGGCAGACTTCCCAGGCGAGACTGCTGGCGGCCTTGATCTCTGCCGCGCTCCATCCTGCGGCCTGGCAGGCGGCGAGGGTGAGCCTTTCATCAGACCGTGCCTTTTGACGCACCATCATCTGGGCGCGGCCCGCTTCTGACATCGAGGCCATGAATTCTTCGTTCATCTTGGTGATGGCGGGATCGATGGTGCCCTCCACATAGGGGCCGCCTGGGCTATCGATAATCGGGGCGACGACGGGCATCATGGCGGTGATGCGGTCATCTGCGATGCAGGAGGCTGCCGTGGCCACGCCGCGCTTCGAACCGCCGGTGGTCAGGACCTTGCTAGGCTGAAAGACGTCTTTTTCGGCAATGGCAGTCGTCAGGGCGCGCATATCGCTGAGGCCCCAGATCCAAGCGGGGGTGTACCGGGCGTCTTTGGTCTGGATGAAGTGTTCCTCCATTTGGAGGTGCAACTGACCGACGGGTTCCATGTCGGTGATGGGCACCATGCCGATGCAGACGATGCCGACGCCGTGCTCCTTGAGTAGGCGCAACTTCGCGCCGGATGGGATGGTGATCTTGGGCAGCAGTCCCGTGTTCTCGATCAGCACATTGGTGCAAACCTTGTCCATTGGGGCCAGCATGCACACCGGCAGCCGCACTTTTTGTCCAGGCCACCACTCGCAGACGGTGATTTCGACAA
Source organism: Verrucomicrobiaceae bacterium (assembly GCA_024232965.1). Classification (GTDB taxonomy): domain Bacteria; phylum Verrucomicrobiota; class Verrucomicrobiia; order Verrucomicrobiales; family Verrucomicrobiaceae; genus JACKQF01. The sequence goes on from JACKQF010000001.1 coordinate 615,812, forward strand.
GTTTGGAGCGAAGTGTCGGATCTTTGGCCAGGGGTTTCCAGTCCTCAAGGATGCGTGTTTCTAGCGTGGCTGCATCGCGGACAGAGGCCATGTCGTAGCTGCCGATGGTGATGTCTGCCCGGGCGGCTGGCAGCGGGATGATGGCAACGATGAGCGCGAAAGTGGCAAGTTTCATGGTGGGTTCTTCTATACGGACGACTTCATGCGATGTTCTCATCACAAAGGCGATCGCTGGACTCCGTCAATTTTGGCGTTGCCCATGCCGTACATGTGTGGCAAACCTTTTTCCGCATGAAAACGTATCTGGCCCTCATCACCGCCTTGTTTGTTAGTGTTGCCTTCGCAAATGCTGCCGATCCCCTCAATCAGACATGCCCGATCTCCGGCAATCCAGTTAATGCAGGGATCACCAGCACCTACACGAAGACCGTGAACCTCTGCTGCAACAAGTGCAAAGCACGTTTTGATGCATCGCCAAAGCAGTACCTCAATGCTGCGCTGACGGCCCCTCGCGGACAGTGCCCGCTGAGCCGTAAAGCGGCCGCTGGCGTCATGTCGACCTACACACGCCAGGTGGCGTTTGCAGACGCGGCTTCCAAGGCCAAATTTGACGCGGCTCCAGACAAATTTATCAAAGACGTCCGCTAGTCGCTACTCTGTCAGCGCCCGGCCATTTGCGGCTTGCCTGCGTTGGATAGATGCGGTTGCAGCTTGTCGATGATTCCGTCCAAGGCGGCGAATTTACTGCCGTCGTTGGTTGCGCAAAACTGCTCAGTCAGGCGCTCGATCTCCTGGGCTGCTGCGGACATTTCTTCGCAGTGGCCTGTGCTCATCGGGACGCTTTCGACCACCCCCAGCGCCTGGGAAATCTCAGGTGCGTTGAGTTGGGGCTGTAGTTCACGCAGATCTTTGAGCACCTTTTGCATGGTGATGGCGTGTTGTACGCCAAAGGTGGGCTGGCCGTTGGGTAGCCGCACGATCTTTCCTTCCTTGTCCACCGGGGCGTCGGCGGCACACCCGATGGCTCGCAGGCATTGGGCGAGGTGGAGAAGCTTGCCTGTCACGTAGAGCATGCGCTTGCGCGGGGCAGGAATGGGCTGGGCGTCGTGGCTGTTGCTCTTCACGGCGCTGCCTTCTTTGCTGACGAGGAAGTTGTGCTTCACCTCGCCGGAATACCAGCTCAGCAGCTCAAAATCGGGGCTCAGTGCGGGGTGGCTGGCTTTGTTTACGAGCTGTTCATCGTCCACCACATGGCATTCAAAACAGGCCTTGGCTGTGGCAAAAACGGTGCTGGGGTGTTTCATGCCCAACGCTGCCGCGAGATCGATGCGTTCACTGCGTGAATGGCTCTTGCGGTTGTGGACATCAATCCATTTTTCCGCACCGCCATGGCAAGATTCACAGCTGATGGCTGCGGTGGTTTGCACGGCTCCAGAGAGGGTTTCCTGGGTGAAATGGCAGCGGACGCAGCTCGCATTGCTGCTAATGGAATCCGCGCGCATCCCGATGGCGTGAGTGATCTGTTCGGCGGCGCTGGACTTGGCGAGCGTGGTAAAGGAGGTGGCATGGAGGCTGCGCTCCCAGCTGTCCACGATGGCTTCGTGGCAATCGCGGCATGATTCGACACCCACGGTCGTGGTGGGATCGACAGCGGCGCGCTGCGCCTTCACCGAGGTTACGGCAAGCAGGAGTGCGGCAATATGAACGCACCGCGAGAGAAAAAGTGGATGAGTCATTGTTCAGGAAAGTTGATTTCCAATGATTAATATAGCACAAAAACCATAAAAGCAATAATTTAGAGTTTTCGTCTCCTTCGATAGCCATCGCCGATTTTAGCGCGGGTGAAGACTTTCCGACACGCCTGTTCAGGGGGCCCCCAAGTCTTGATGCAAGGTTGGGGTGAAGGGTAGAAACGCAAGATTTGCGAGGTTTTGGCCAATTCGGATTGGTCATTTTTATCAAGAAATATTGATTTCAAATACTTGGTGGTATATAATTACCATAACTTTAGAGTTTATTAGCTATAAACAACCGACTTTCATGAGCCAACCGTTTCTCCATCCCACCAAGATCTGCCCCGCCATTCGGCGGGGGTTCCAATCCGTGGTAGGGGCTTGTTGCATTCTGGCGGCTTTTCAATCCATCGCGTTGGCAGCAGAAGACCCGCCCGAAGCTGATGTCGAGAAAGCGCACCGCACGTATTTGCAGATTTTGCGTGAGGAGAATCGCTTTCCGACGGCGGCCAGTTGTTCCCAGTGTCACCCCGATCACTATGCCGAATGGTCCGTCTCGCCGCATGCTTACGCGATGATGGACCCAGTCTTTAACTCTCTGCACACCTTCATCACGGAACGGACCTCGGGCACGAATGGCGACTTTTGTATTCGCTGCCACAGTCCCGTGGGGATGCAACGCGAGGAAAAGATGTTTTCCAGTGCGATGTTGCGCACGCCGATCATGATCGAGGGAGTCAGTTGCGTAGTTTGCCACCGAGTGGATCGCGATTTTGGCAATAGCAGTGGGCGCATCAGCATGACGCATGGCACCGTCGCCGCGCCTGTTTATGGCCCGACTGGCAACGCCAATCTGCAAAAGGCGATCGCGGATAAAGACTTCGGCCTCGTCACCAAAGAGGGCGAGATTGGCAAACTGGTCCATGCGGATGCGATTAAATTTCCGGCGATTAGCAATTCATCAGTCTGTGCGGCCTGCCACGATGTGAATGTGGCGAATGGATTCCGTATTGAGTCCACCTTTACAGAGTGGAAAAACTCTCCTGCCAGCAAGGAAGGCGTGTCCTGTCAGGATTGCCACATGAGCAAGACACCGGGTGCGGTCTTGCCCGCCGGGGAGCGGATCGCTGCGGATGGCAGCGATCAAAACTTCGACGTGCGCCCCGCTGCGCATGTGAGGAATTCCCCTCGCGACCGTCGCGATGGTATCCCGACACCCCCGCGCAAGCATACCAACCACATGCTGCTGGGGCCAGACTACAGCCTCGTGCATCCAGGTGTCTATCCGCACTCTCTGGAGGCGCGGGAGTTCACGTTTGGTAATCGCTTTCGCAAGTCGATGTCTGATGATCAGGTCGCGATGGTGAATTACGTCCAGGAACTCGGGAAGGCCAATGATGAAGGCGGTGCGACTCGTGCCGCAGCATTGAAAAAGGCCGGCGATGAGGCCCGCTTGCATGCCTTGTCCGACTGGATCACCTTCCGCTGGTGGGACGGCTGGGGCACGCCCGAATTTGAAGAAAAGATGGACGAATCTGAGCGGAATCGGCAGCTCGAAGGCGTCGGTTTCCCCTGGGCTGACCCCGCTGATTCGGCCGGATCGAGAATGCGCCGCGTAAGTGCGCGCCTGATCCTCAGTCGGCAATTCAATTTGCTCAATCAATCGCATGTGGAGCGCACCCGTCTGCTGCGTCGCGCGCTGCAAATGAAGGAGTTTAAGATCACGCGTGATGACGAAAAGGGGCTGCGTTTTTCGGTGGATATCCACAACATCACGAACGGCCATTCCGTCCCTTCGGGCGCTGATGGCGATCGTCCGATGTTCATGGAAGTGAAGGTGGTGGACGCAAACGGACGTGTCATTTTCCAATCTGGAGATCGTGATCCGAATGGCGATCTGCGCGACCTGCATTCCTCATTTGTCCACGCGGAAGCCCCGAAAACTGGAGCTTGGCTGGAGGCGAGCGCTTGGAAAGCTCAGTCGGGGCTGCCTCTGAGAAAGGAAGATCAACGCTGGGAGCTGGATCCTTTCCTCTTCAATCTTCAGTCGCGCTTTGTGACGCCTAACCTCGTCGGCGGTGATCGCGAGCGAGTCTTGCCCCTGAATTTTTCCCAGGACCCGATGCCCTTCATTAGGCCTTCCGCAAAGGCGGAAGTACACACCGCGCGAGCTGGTTCGGTGCGAAAACAAAGCCGCACTATCCCACCGCTCGGTCACCGAGTTGCAGAGTACCGGGTAGACCGCGACCAACTCACTGGCGCGAGACCGTATCGCATCGAGATGCGACTGATCTCCCAGTCTGTGCCAGTTCACTTTGTGAAGAGCATGTCGTCAGTTGGTTTTGACTACAATCTATCGCCGCGCGAGGTGGCGACGCGTGTTGTGCATGGGCATCAGGTGACTTCCTCGACAGACGTCAGCAAGCGGCGTGGTGGTGCAGTGGTGATCTGGGGTCAGGACATCGAGGTCCGGCCTGAAAACTATCGCCTAGATCTGACTCCGACCGCTGAAGCGGTGATGAATGTGCCAGTTGCCGACTATCCTTTTCCTCACACGAGTGAAGAAGAACTCGCTGCGCGTGAAGCTGCGATGGCTGGTCGTGGGGAAGGGGCAGACCTTCGCATCAAGAGCCTTGGCGCGCTCAATCCAGATCAGTGGCCGGGAGGAGTGCCTGACGGGTTGCCTTTCCTCCCACCCGAAGCTGCTGCAGCGCTCCTCAATCTGGAGGTGAACCCATGAAGAACGATTCCTCAAAAAATCTCGTCAGAGCTTCCATGCTGCTGGCCGCATGCGCAGCTTTATCCTCCTGTGCTTTGCCGGAAGAATACCTCGCCGGAGGCAAAGATGCCCGTGTCCGCCGGGCTGAGATCCCCGAGGATGTGGATTTGCAGTTGCTCGCTGCCGAGTCCACAGCCGCCGAGCCAATGCCCGCGACGATCTCCGATTCGGGGGCGATGGAATTGAGCGATGAAGTGGTGCCGTATGAAGACTTTGCGCGTGGGCGTGAGGAGCAATACCGCACCGTGACGGAGCGTATCGATGATGCCGTCTTTGCACAAAATCGCGAGCGCCGCGAGACGATCGAGAAGCGCGCCATGGATGATACCGTGACGGACATTCCTGATCGTCGCAGCTTCTTTGGCGGAGATCGGTTTCTCAGTCCTGGTCCGATTGATCCGGGGATCAAAATGCCGACTGGTGCGACTTGGCGGCCGAGCTTTCTCGCCTATGGAGCCTTGCGCAGCACGGTGCAGACCTTCAATTCTGGTCCGAAGGACATCAGTGAATGGTCGAATCGTTTGGACCTGTTTGGGAATCTCTATCTGACAGGGACGGAGCGTTTCCTGGTCGGGTTCCGTCCGTTTGACAACGAAGGGAAGTTCTCAGGCTACACTTTTGGTGGAGGTTCGAAGAAGAAGGGTTGGAATGAAGAGCTCAATCTCGAGCCGCAGGCGCTTTTCTTTGAGGGCGACTTTGGAGAGCTGTTTCCTTTCCTGGATCCGAAGGATAAGCACAGCCTTGACTACCAGTTCAGCATCGGGCGGCAGCCGATGCTTTTGCAAGATGGGATGATGGTCAATGACACCGTGGATGCGCTGGGAATTACCCGTCACAATCTCTATTTGCTGGGTGCCTCCAATAGTCGCATCACTGGTTGGTTCGGGCTCAATGATGTGCACCGCAACAACAACATTGAAGACCCAGATGCGCGGCTCTTCGCCCTCTCCAGCACGTTTGACTATGACAAGCATACTATTGAGGCGGACGGGGCTTATGTATCTGGGGGCGATGTGACAGGTGGCGATGGTGCCTACATTGGTTTGGGAAATATTCGCCGTTTTGGTCACTGGAATTCTACGCTGCGCGGCAATGCCTCCTGGGCCCTCGATAACGAAACGGCAGCGGTCGGGACGGGCTATCTGTTCACCCATGAACTCTCCCGCACGATGCCGTTTAACGACGACATCCTCTATCTGAATACCTTTCTCGGAGTCGATCAATACACCTCTGCTGCACGAGGTCCTGCCACGGGTGGTCCGCTGGGGCGTCTGGGTCTGTTGAACCGGGCAGTCGGGATCGGCGGGTATGGGGCACCGCTGACGAACAAGTCAGGAGACTCAGCGGGGGCGACGATTGGTTACCAACACTTCTTTGATGAAGGTGCCTTTCATCAATTGCTGGTGGAACTCGGTGGACGCACACCGTATGACGGGGGTACGGATAAGACGACCGGTGCACTCGGAGCCCAGTATCAGTGGGGCTTTGGTCGCGGACTTATCTTTGTGCTCGGCGGTTTTGGTAGCGTCAATGAAGACGGCGAGACCGGCTACGGCGCTCGCACAGAGTTGCTCGTAAAGTTCTGATCCTACTGATCTACTCGCAGCATGAACTCATCGTAGTTCTGGGATTGAGATTCCCACCACTTGAGGGCCTCTGCGGGAGTTTTGAGCTGGGGGATTGTTCCGCCGCCAGGCACCAGCCACTCGTTGATCTCTTTCATGATGCGGGCGGCGCGTTGGGGCTCTTTGGTCATTGCTGCCTGGGTCAGCATCATCTCAAAAAGGGGTCGCTCTGGAGTCACCCCCATTTCGTGGAAAGCTTCTTCCATGATGGCTGGGGAACCTCTTGCGAGTGGCTCCTGATAGACATAGACCTTGTTCTCCATAGGATGTGGGGCCACGAGGCTCCATGTCATTTCACGCACATCGGCCTGATCGTTCACTGAGGCTTGGCGATACACTTCTCGAGCTTCCTCTGGCGTCAGAGCGGAGGCGCTTTCAACGGCATAAATGCGGTTGTTTAGGTCCGCATCACGCAGCGCGTCGATAAGCATTGCTGGATTTCGCTCATGCCCGAGCGCCATGAAATTGGCAATGACGTCGTAGCGCTCTTGAGCGGTTTTTGCAGCGCGGTACTTATCAACGGGATCACCCTCTGGCGGTACCCACTTGCCGTCCGCCGCCGCTGGTTTAGCGGGGGCGGTTGTGCTGCTCGTCTTTGCAGAGTCACCGGGTGCAGTGCTGGCAGATGCGGCGGTGTAGCTTAGGCCGGAACTGCCCGCATAGAACCAACCGATCACCAAGGCAGCGAGTGCTACCAAGGCTGTGACAGTGAGGATGAGCAGGGTGCGCGTTTGCATCGAGGGAACTATTTCAGGCGGTCATCGACGTCTTTTTCGATCCAAGCCCACATGCTGTCCAGCGATGCCGTGACCTTGGCCTTGGCGGCCACTAATTCTTCGGCGCTGAGACGTTGGCCTGCTGCTGGTGTGCTGCGGGCGAACATGTAGTATTTGATCTTTGGCTCGGTTCCAGAAGGACGGACGGCGAAGCTGCGCCCGTCTTCGAGATCGACAAAGATCATCTTTTCCTTCGGCACCACGATGCCTTCCTCGTCCTTAATGACATCGGTGCGGAAGTCACGCACGCCTTTGACCGGGCTACCATCGACGACCGTCGGCTTGTTGGCAGCGTAGCTGTCGGCGAGCTTTGCAATCGTGGCGGAACCTTCGGCACCTTCGAACACTTTGCTCTGGTTCACTTCGAGGAAGAAGCCGACCTCTGAGTAAATTTCATCGAGCAAACCTGCAACGGTGAGACCTCTGCTGGCAGCGTAGGCAGCAAGCTCAGCGAAAAGGATCACGGCACCGTTGCCGTCTTTGTCGCGGCTGAAGTCATCGCCCATGTAGCCGTAGCTTTCTTCATCACCCAGCACCATGAATTTGCTGTGGGCCAGTCGCGCCTCGCGGCTCTCGGCGGGGGTGAGATCGCGGTAGCGGGCGCGGATGTCTTCTGGAAGCGCGTCTTCGTACTGCTGGAGCTTGGAGCTGATCCACTTGAAGCCGGTCAAAGTATTGACGCAGCCGATGCCAAAATTTGCCGCGATGGCGTCCTGCATCGGGCTGGTGACGAAGGTCTTGAGGAGAACGGCGCGGTTTTTGTTGCTGTCGTTCAGGTAGCCCAGTTCAAACATGGTCTTGATGCGATACCAAGCGATGAGGCAGCCGGTCTGATTGCCGGTCAGGAGCTTCATGTCGCCATTCGCATCACGCACACCGACTCCCATGCGATCGCAATCTGGATCTGTGCCGATCACGATGTCAGCGCCTTCGGCGTTCGCCAAATCGACGGCCAATTGGAGGGCAGGGGCGTTTTCCGGGTTGGGGGATTTGACGGTGGGGAATGCTCCATCGCGCACGTCCTGCTCTGGCACGGTCAGGAAATTAAAGCCCAGTCTTTTCAGAATGACCGGCACCAGCACGCCACCTGCTCCATGCAGTGCAGTGTACACGATTTTGAGCTTCTTCGCCTCTGCCTGCTGCAACAACTCAGGCTTCAGCATCAGTGTCAGGACTTGGGAGAGGAATTTTTCATCCATGTCATCGCCCAGCATCGTCAGCGTGCCGCGATCCGCTTCAGGTAGTGGCGTCCAAGCTTCGTCGCGGATCGCATTAACCTCTTTGATGATGCCGGTGGCGTGGGGTTCCACAATGCCTGCGCCGTCGTTGAAGTTGACCTTGTATCCATTGTCGTGCGGTGGGTTGTGGGAGGCGGTGATCATCACGCCCGCATCGCAACGCAGGGTGCGCACGGCGTAGGACATCTCTGGCGTGGCACGGCAGCCATCAAAGAGATAGACATTGACTCCAAGATCGGTGGCGATCTGCGCGCAATGCTTCGCGAAATCGGAGGAAAAGTGCCGCGTGTCGTGGGCAAAAACAATGGAGGGCTTCTCTGCGCTGCCGGAGCGGAAGGCCTTGACGTACGTCACGAGGCCGCGAGTCGCACGGGTCAGATTGTAGTAGTTCATCGCGTTCGTCCCGACGCATGGATGCTCTGGGCGCACGTTCTTTTCGTCTTCGGCTGTGCCGCGCTCCGCAGTGGTGACGATCTTGCCGATGGTGCGGCCCCGCAGGCCGCCGGTGCCAAATTTGAGCGCCTGGAAGAAACGGTCATTCAGCTCTGCCCAATGCCCACCTGCGGCTAGTTCTTCAATCGATGCTCGATAGACCGGATTCTGGCTAGCGGCGAGGAGCGCATTGATGTTGTCGAGGGACTCAGGCAGTAGTTGACCTGCGGAGACAGCGGATTGGAGGGTGGATTCGAGCGGCATGGGAATGATGGCCTGCATTGTGCCGAAAAAGCCGCAATGGGCAAGTCTGGGCTTGGGATCGGCTTAGCCCATTGGAATTCGGTCGAAAAGGCGTGTTTGGTGCAATTGGACGGGGTAAGGCACAGTCAGGATTTCGATTTGAGTTTGGCCTTCAATTTTGCGATTTTCTCATCCCGCCGACGAATCATGCCACGGAAGTTATCGAGTTTTGTCTCGAGTGCTTTGGCTTCTGCAGGGTTTTGGCATTCTCGTTGATAGGCACCCCTACGGAATGCGTTGGCGCTTTCTGGGCTCTCCTTATCCATGGCCTCCAGTAGGCGATCGTAAAGGCTGCTCTGGAGAGAGCGCCTCATCTGGTCTAGGCTCGAGTGGGGCGCCATCGGTTGTCCGCAGAGCTCATCGAAGTATCGGAGCCACGCGAGGTGTTGCCGCCAGCGTGACTCCAAATAATGATACGCGCTGCCGTCCATGTCTTTGATCAATGACGGTAATTGCTCGGACTTTTGGGTGAGTTGAATGTCCAGCCAGATGGCATGACGCTGCAGCATCAATTCAATTGCGAAGGCCGTCTGAGGATACAGCCAAATTGCAGGGTTTGTCGGGGCCATCTCGCAGAGGCGACGAGCGATACTCTTTGCTAGGGGGACGTCCAGTACGAGCCCCGAGACGTAGAAGCTACTGCTGAAAAAGTCTCCAGCCGAAATGGGAGCCATCTGTGTGCGGCCGCGATAGAGCGCGCCCCCAAACCACATTTGCGGAGACGCAAAACCTGGAGAATTGGACTCCATCAATTCCTCAAATCGGTGGAGTGAGTCCGTGCATATTTCATCTTCGTCGGACATCAAAATAAGATAGTCGGAACGGCACTCTGCAATGATTCTACAGATCGTGCGGGCTTGGCCAAGATTCTGGTCATTGCGAAGTAATGTGAGCCGATCTGACCGGAAGGTTCGGGTTAGTGCTTCGAACGTTCCATCTGTGGAGGCATCATCGATTACGATGATGGCCAAATCTGCCGCCAGAGGATCGGCAAGAAGCTTGGTTAACCGATCCAGGATTGCGCTTCGGCGCATGTAGGTTGTGTACCCGACAGTGAGGGTGAATTTGGGCATAGGAGGCGCTCGGCAGAGCTGCCCCGTACCAACGAATGACCTCAGCGACTTTTCATGAGGATCTTCAAAATTAGGAAAATTCTTTGCTCTGGATGGTTGAGCGTTTGGCTAGTCCGAACCTTTTTTGGGGGCATCGGCCACGTCAATTTGCATTCCCAGCGAATCGAGCTAGATAACTGGCCCCATGTCTCCCAGCACCAACCGTATCGATACCCGATTTGCCCAACTCCAGGCCGAGGGGAAGCGTGCTTTCGTGGCTTATGTGGCGGCGGGCGATCCGGATCTTGAACGCACGGTGGACGTGGTTTTGGCGCTCGAACGGGCAGGGGCGGACATCGTCGAGTTGGGCCTCCCTTTTTCTGATCCTTTGGCTGATGGGGTCGTGAACCAATTGGCTGCGGACCGGGCCCTGCGTGCGGGGGCGACGACTGCCGGTGTGCTGGAAATGATCCGGAAGCTACGCGAACAGTCGCAGATCCCCCTGGTCCTCTTCACCTACCTGAACCCAGTCTATACCTACGGCTATGAGCAGTTTCATCATGATGCTGCCGCCGCAGGTGCTGATGGCATCCTTGTCCTAGATTTGCCGCCGGAGGAGGCCAGCGAAAATCCTGAGATTCGCCCCACGGCGGAATTGCGTCATATCCAGTTGATCGCTCCAACCTCCCCTGTGGAGCGCATCAAGACCATCGCGGGTCTGGCGGAAGGATTTGTTTATTATGTCTCTCGCGAAGGCGTGACCGGCGCACAGACGGAGGTCGCTGGCGGCATTGCTGAGCAGGTCGCGCTGATCAAGTCAGCGACAAAAGTGCCCGTTTGCGTTGGATTCGGAATCTCAAGTCCAGAACAGGCCGCTGCCGTCGCCGGCATGTCTGACGGGGTGGTCGTTGGCAGTGCGATCGTGAAGCTCGTGGGAAAACACGGGGCGGATGCAGATCTCCCACACCGGATCGAGGCCTTTGTGAAACCGCTTGTGCAGGCCGTGAAAGCTGTGTAGCAAGCTGGCAGGAGCAGCTTATTCTTGTTTCCCCATGACCCTGAACTTTTGGAAAATGAATGGTGCCGGCAATGACTTTGTCATGCTGGACAATCGAGATCTCTCGTTGAACCTGACGGGGGATGTCATCGCGAGCCTTTGTGATCGCCACCGTGGCGTGGGCGCAGACGGGTTACTGGCGGTGGAGCCTGCGGAGAAAGATGGAGACTTCCGGATGCGCTATTACAATGCGGACGGCGGCGAAGCTGAGATGTGCGGCAACGGCGCACGCTGTTTTGCCCGTTTTATAAATCGGTTGCATGACGACAGTCTAACCTGCGTGAAGTTTGAGACCATGGCAGGCATGATTTCGGGCGAGTTTGAAGGCGACCAAGTGCGCATCAATATGAGCGCTCCGCACGATCTGAAAATGGCCCAGGAATTGTCCGTCGCTGGCGATCAATTGACCGTTCACAGTGTCAATACCGGAGTCCCGCACGCCGTGGTGATGGTGGAGGACATTGATAGTGTCGATGTGCGCGGTTGGGGTGCCGGACTGCGCTATCACGAGGCATTTGCTCCGAAAGGAACGAACGCCAACTTTGCCAAAGTGATCGCCCCTGGCCAGATCTCCATCCGCACCTATGAGCGCGGTGTGGAGGACGAGACGCTGGCCTGCGGCACTGGCATGGTGGCCTGCGCGCTGATCCATCATGAGCTCACAGGAGCTGCCTCTCCGGTGTCCGTGAGGGTCAAGGGTGGGGACACCTTGAGGATCGGGTTTCGCGAGGTTGCCCCGCATCAGTATGAAGAGGTAACTCTGTTTGGCCCGGCCGATTTTGTTTTCCAGGGCACCGTCAACGTCTAGTCAGACTCCCCGCTTTTTTCCCAAACCACACACGTTATGTTCGCAGGTACGCACACAGCCATCGTCACCCCCTTTCGCAACGACAGCATCGATGCCGAGTCTCTGAAAAAGTTGATCGATGCTCAATTTGACGCTGGCGTGACCGGTGTGGTCCCTTGCGGCACTACCGGGGAATCACCGACGCTCGATTACGATGAGCATGAGCTCGTCATCAAGCTGACGGTGGAGTACGCGGCTGGTCGCGGCGTCGTGATGGCTGGCACTGGCTCTAATAGCACCCGCGAGGCGATTGAGTTGACGCAGGAAGCTGAGGCGGTGGGCGCGACGGCGGCTCTATTGGTGGCCCCATATTACAACAAGCCCACGCAAGAGGGCCTTTATCAGCACTTTAAGGCCATCGCCAACGAGACCGCGCTGCCTATCATGCTCTACAGCATCCCTGGGCGTTGTGGGATCGAGATCGGGCTCGAAACGCTGGAGCGTCTTGTGGCAGATTGCCCGAACATCCGTGCGATCAAAGAGGCCGGCGGCAATCCAGAGCGTGTGAGTCAGATGAAACTGCTGCTGCCTGACTCCTTCGAGATCCTGTCCGGTGACGACTCATTGACGCTGCCATTCATGTCCGTCGGTGCCGTGGGCGTGGTCAGCGTGGCATCAAATTTGATCCCTGGGCCGCTGGCAGAAATGGTGAAATTGGCGTTGGCGGGCGACTTCGTGGGCGCTGCGGCGATCCATCATCGCTACTATCCGCTTTTTGCGGCCTTCCTGAAGCTTTCCACCAACCCGATCCCGATCAAGACGGCGCTCGGTCTTGCGGGTCAAATCGTCCCTGAATTGCGCCTGCCGCTGACAGCAATGGAAGCCGATAAGACGGCGGAACTGCGGGCGACGATGGAGCGGTTAGGGCTGGTTTGAATTTCGGCATGCTGATCGATAGTCACACCCACCTAGCAAATCGTCAGTTTGACCAGGACCTGCCCGACATTCTCCAGAGGGCCAGAGACGCTGGCGTCGGTCGGATGGTGATCCCGGCGACGGACTTGGTGAGTGCTCGCAAGGCAATTGGCATTGCTGAAAACGAACCCGATGTGTTTGTGGCCGTGGGGATTCACCCCTGCGATGCGGACAGCGTGTCTGGGGAAGGTTGGATCGATGAACTGCGTCTCATGGCATTGCACCCCAAAGTGGTCGCCATCGGCGAGGCTGGGCTGGATTACTACCACAAGCCGCCTGAGGGGTACACGCTCGATGCGTGGAAGACCCAGCAGGCTGCGGTCCTGCGGGCGCAGCTGGAGCTCGCGGTGGAACTGGGACTCAACGTCATCCTCCACAATCGGGAAAGCTGGGACGATCTCACTGCACAGGTGCGGCCTTTTGACGGGAGGCTGCGGGCGGTGTTTCACTGCTTTACCGGTACGCTTGATGAGGCGCGACCGCTTCTAGATGCAGGTCATTTGATCTCCTTCACGGGTATCGTCACTTTCAAAAATCCTGGGAATATGGCGGAGGCAGCGAAAGGTGTGCCATCGGCCAGCTACATGCTGGAGACCGATGCGCCGTATCTAGCGCCGATGCCATATCGCGGAAAACGGTGCGAATCTGCCCATGTGGCGCTGACCGCGGAGCACATCGCTCGGCTTCGTGGCGAGACTTTGGCGAAGGTCAAGGCGGACACAGCCGCTGCGGCTCGGGCATTCTTTAAAGCAGGAACTCTATAGGCGATTACGCCCGCAGTGCCCACTCCAGAAGGGCTTGGGAGTCCTTCCAGACGCCACTATCGGTGTCGTTCAGAACCACGACAATACGGCGTTTGCCGTTCTTTTCACCACTGCAAACAAGGCAATAGCCAGCAGCGTTCGTGTAGCCGGTCTTCATGCCGTCGCAGTACGAATAGTTGCGGAGAACGCGATTGGTGTTTTCCAATTGGATCTCTCTTTTGTCAGGTTTCACAAATCGGTACGACTTTAGGCTGACGATTTCGCGGATCTCCGGCTTGGTGTCACACAGCGCCGCGATGACCGAAAGATCCCGTGCGGTGCTATACTGAGGCACTCCCTCAGCTGCTGGCAGGCCATGAGGGTTGGCAAAAACTGAGTGTTTGAGGCCAAGCTCCGCGCAGCGTGCGTTCATTTTCTCCACAAAGGCTTCCATCGTGCCCGCATTGTCGCGAGCGAGTGCTTGCGCGATGTCGTTGCTGCTCTTCACCATCACTGCGGTGAGAAGTTGGCGGCGAGTGTACACCTCGCCCTCCTTGAGTCCGAGACGCACTGGAGCGCATTGCGTGTCGGATTTTTGCACCACCACCTCTTTGTCCAAGTCCCCAGTCTCAACAACAAGCAGGGCTGTGAGGAGCTTCGTGGTGCTGGCGATGGCCCCTTCCTTGTCCGCATTCTTTTCAAAAATGACGTCACCAGTCGCAGGATCGATGATGATGACGCGCTCAGCCGAAATGTTGGGCAAAGGGCCACGCAATTCTTTGAGTTCGAGTTCTCTGCGTACGCGCTGGTATTTATCGAGCTCCGCCGCCAGCTCCGTTTGGAGTTTTTCTGCCGCCTTCTGTTTGGCCGCGAGGTCCAATTTTAGCGATTCGATCTGTTTGCGTTCTTGCTGGATCTCAGCATCGCGGCGGAGGACGGCAGCCTCTTTGGCATCAACTTCTTCCTCTCTCCACTTGAGGCGCTCTTCGCGTTTGGGATCGCCACAACCCGCAAGAAAAAAGCTCCCCAGGGTGCACGCGAGCACCGCTGCGAAAGTTGAGCGGTGATGGAGGCGACGAGAAATGGCGGGGCACGGAGACATCAGATTTCAGAAAGTAGCGTTTTGAGTCGGGCTGCGGGCCATTGCCCAGGTGCATTGGAATCACCGACATAGCCGTAATTCAGCAAGCTGCCGCATTTTGCAAGGACCAATCGGGAAACTCGACCCCAGGGCCCCATGCCCATGACGGCAGTGCGGAGGCGATGCTGCGCGCTGGCCAGCCGGATTAACCGTACGAGGTCCTCTTCACTATTCAGAAAGGTCGCGAACTTGACAGCGTCCAGCCCCGCTGTCTGGGCAAAGCCCATGGCACCCTCCAGCACACCATCCGGGGGCGTGCTGTGGAAGTCGTGGAAGGAGCCAACGACGGGAACGTCGAGCGCGCGTGCTTTTTTAATCAGCGGCTGCATTTCGGTCGCTGAGCGGATCTCTAGGTCGACCAAGGCGGCGCGGTCCAATAGCGGCTCGATCATTGCCATTCGTTGGACTGGGTCGGTCGGGGCAAAGCCTCCCTCGGCTGGGTGCCGGGCCGTTAGGAGCAGGGGAGTGTCGATGTCGTCGAGCATGGACCGAAGTTCATCCGGGGAGAATGGGAGTTGGTCCAGCCTCACCTCCGCGAGGTCGCAAGTGCTCTCCCGCTCAGTAGCGGACATCTCAATAAAACGGCGGATGGCGCCCTCATCCGCCAGGACCCCGACAGTAAGAGGGCGGGTGGAAAGAAGGAGATTTTTTGAGGAAAGAAGTTGTGGCATTAACTAGGTATGCTATAATTTTCAGACAAACTTACAAGTTTTGATAATCTGTGCCTAGTATGCTTGGAAGAAAGCAAGAAATCAATATGCAGCTGACGGAGTTGACCGACAGCGCTATCCTCGCGTTCAGTTTGTGGTTTGGCCATTTTCTGCGTGCACGACTTGCATTGATCTTTTTTCCCGAATGGGACGCAGTGCCTGCCTTTGGTGAGTTTGTCTGGATTATGGCGGTCGTGGTGCCCTTTGGACCGATCATCCTGGAGGCGCGTGGTTTTTACTCCAACCTGTTGAATAAGACGGCCGCAAAGTCTCTGCGGCAGTTGATCGAAGGCGGTGTGATCATCGCCACGATCGTGGGCATGATGTCGGTATTTCTGCGCTGGCAGGTGGAAAGTCGAGCAGTGGTCGTCCTCGCAGCGCTAGTTGGTGGGGGCTTATTGTTATTGAGAGAGGCCGCCCAACGGCAGCGCATCCATCGCCGTCTGGCCTCCGGTGTGGGCAGGGAGCCAGTGCTGCTCGTGGGTGCCAATGGGGATATGGATGCTCTGCTGGACCGAATCGGCGATGAGCATCGTGCGGAGATCGATATCGTCGGTCGCATCGACATCATGGAACAGCCGATCTCTGCTCTCGTGGATGCCATGCATCAGCATAGCGTGGGGCGTGTTCTTTTTGCTGCGCAGCATGTGCACTTCAGCAAGATCGAAGAAGCCGTCCAGGCCTGCGAAACCGAAGGCGTTGAGGCCTGGATCGCCGCAGACTTTTTTCAAACCGCCATCGCTCGCCCTACCTTTGATGTCCTCGGTGGCCGGATGATGCTGGTTTTTCACAGCACGCCGCAGATCTCCTATGCGCTGTGGTTCAAAGACATCTTGGACCGCATCATTGCCCTCGCTCTGCTGGTCCTCAGTCTGCCAATCTGGCTCTTCGCAATCATTGGCATTCGCCTCAGTTCGCCCGGTCCGGTCTTTTTCCGTCAAAAACGCAGCGGACGCCATGGGAAGCCGTTCATGATGTGGAAATTCCGCTCCATGCACACCGACGCAGAGGCTCAACATGCCAAGCTCAGCGCGCAGAACCAGATGGATGGTCCGGTCTTCAAAATCAAAAACGACCCTCGCGTCTTCGGATTTGGGAACTTGATTCGCCGCCTTAGCATCGATGAGTTGCCTCAGCTCATCAACGTCATCCAGGGCGATATGAGCCTTGTTGGTCCGCGACCACTGCCTGTGTATGAGATCAATCGGATCGAAAAGCATGCGCAGAGGCGTCGTCTCAGTGTCAAACCCGGGCTCACGTGCCTATGGCAGATCAGTGGACGCAACGGCATCACCAACTTCGAGGACTGGGTCGCGCTCGATCTCAAGTACATCGACAATTGGTCTCTCTGGCTGGACATGAAGATCCTGCTGCAGACCGTGCCTGCTGTACTACGTGGCAGTGGCGCTCATTGAGGTGCAGTCTCTGCTGCTAGGGTGGCACCGCCGACCGTCTGGGGCGCCAGTCTCGCACGCCAGATGTACCGCTGGAAGAGCACCTTCACCGCAGCGGTTAGTGGCACCGCCAAGATGGCGCCCAGTAACCCGCCCAAAAGAAGGCTCCATAGGAAGAGAGACACGATCACCGTCATTGGGTGTAATCCCACACTCTGCCCGACGACACGCGGCGTGATGAAGAGTGCATCGATCTGCTGTACGATCGCAAAGATGGCGGAAACCACCAACGGCAGGAACCACCACGGATCCCCGGGAATCAGCGCGCTACCGCCTTGGACGGAGGCGATGATTACTGCAGGGATCCAGCACAGGGCGATGCCGATAAAGGGGATGATGCCTAGCACGCAGAGGGTGAGCCCGATGAGCACCCCGAAATCCAACCCCACTATTGTCAGTCCGATGCCAGTCGCGATCCCATTGATCACGCTTACAAACAACTGGCCGCGAAAGAATGCCACGAGGTAGCCATTGATCTCCGTCAGGCAGTCCACGACTTCATCTTTGAAGGCGGAGGCACGCAGTGGCAGATAGTTTGACCAAGTCTTCTTGATGCCAGCACTCTCGATCAAAAAGTAGTAGAGATAGAGTGGCACAATGATGAACGACAGAAGGAAGCCAAACATCCCCAGAAAGCCGCCGACGCTGCTCTTCACAACCGACCAACTATTGCGTATCACGGCTGGCAGTGCCTGCTTTACCCATTCGCCTGAAAGGAAGGCCTTGATATCAAAATCCCCCGGTTCAGGAGGTGCTGCCGGATCGGGTGTGGTGAGATCAACGCCGGTGTGATCTTTGACCCAGCCCACAGCATTGACAGCGGCCTCGCGGGCTTTGGCGGTGTATTGCACCGCTCGGTTATCTAGATTTGCCGCCTGATGCACCACCTTAGTGCCCAGCCACCAGCCTAAACCGCCAATTGCTAACGTGAAAACGGCGAATACTAGCAGCACCGCACGTTGCCGCGATACTTGACGTTGCTCCAGCCAGACTACTGCGGGTTCAAGCAGGTAGGCCAGTACCCCTGCGACTGCGAAGGGGATGAGGATTGGCTGTAGGAAGGCAATTACCTGAGTGCCCAAATAGATCAGCCCCACGAACAGGGCGCCTATCACAGTAATGGAGAGCGCTGCAATCGCAGTCCACAGCGCGTTCTTTTGGAAGATTGTGGGAAGGTTTTTCACGGACGGTGCAAAGTTCCCGGATCATATCAGGGCTTTCCCCCTTGGGAATTCCAAAATCGCGTGGATTCTGCAAAGCATCTGAAAAAAGATCGACCAGCGTAGAATAAAACGTTCGCTCATTGCATCCTACCAAAGTCATGAATACAAAAACAAGCACTCTACTAGCGCTCGCGCTAACCTTCCTCATTGCGCCAGCCTTTGCCAAGGACTTCCCCAAAGGCAGTCCCAAATTTGAGCATAGTTTCCGCAGCGTCATGAGTGACGCTAAGAAGAGTGGGAAACCCGTCATCGTTGTCTTCTCTGCCTCCTGGTGCCCACCGTGCCAGGCGATGAAAAATGACGTTTACCCCAGCGCCGAAGTTCAAGCCTTGCACGACAAATTCGAGTGGGCTTATCTTGACGTTGATGATCGATCCAACAAAAAGGTTGCGGCAGAGTTCGGGGTCGGTGGCATTCCACACGTGCAATTCCTCAGTGCTGATGGTAAGCCGATCGACAAGCAGGTGGGCTCATCTTCAGCGGCCAGTTTTGCCAAAACTCTTGAGGGGGTCCTCAAAAAGGCTAGCGAGACTTCCACAGCAAAGTGATTTAGCATTTCGTCAGCCTCAAACCGCCGCAAATTAAGGTTTGCGGCGGTTTTTTTCGTGAAAAGCTCCTGGACGATTTTCTTCCTATAAGCTATCTATTTTGGCATTATAGGAAGAAAATCATGTTTGTTGGTCGTGAAGAAGAGGTCGCGGCATTGCGTGCTACCATCGGTTCCAGGGCTCCAAAATTGGCCCTGATCTACGGTCGTCGGCGCATTGGTAAAACGGCCCTCATCCGCAAGGCCATCGGGAAGGATCCAGCCCTTTTCATTGAAGGGCTGGAAAATCGGCCGACCCAGGCGCAGATCGCTAGTTTCCTGGATCAGGCCTCTCATCAACTCCGCCGCCGGTTGCCATCCGTCACTACCTGGCATGACGCGCTGTTAGCGTTGGATAAGGCGCTGGCGGGACGGCGCATGGTTTTAGTTTTGGATGAGTTTCAATGGCTTGCGAATTATCGCCAAGAACTCGTCGCTACCCTCAAAATGGTTTGGGAGAATCATCTCTCCCGGAAACCAGGGCGCACGCTCATTCTTTGCGGCTCCATTGCCTCCTTCATGACCACCAAGGTCTTGAAATCCAGCGCCTTCTATGGGCGCACGGACCTTGTCATCCATCTTCAAGGTTTCAAGCTCGCAGAGACCGCGCGTATGCTGCCCCGGCGCGGTGCGCAGGAGGTGCTGGATGCCCAGTGCTTTACGGGTGGTGTCCCCAAATACCTCGAACTCCTCGCCGATGCGCCCTCCATCTCCCTCGGTATGGAAAAGCATGCCTTTCGTCCCGATGGCTACTTTGTCGAAGAGTATGACCGCATCTTTACCAGCCACTTCGGGGGTAATGCAGATTTTCAGAATCTCATCCGAGCTCTCGCTGCGGCCCCTTATGGACTGAACCGTCGTGATCTCGCTGCCGCAGCGGATGTGGATGAAGGGGGGATGTTGACGCAGCGGCTCTACGACCTTGAGGCAGCTGGATTCATCTCCTCCCAGCGTCCATTTGATAAAGGGGCAGAGACTCGATTGCTGCGCTATCACCTCAGCGATCCCTGGATAAGTTTTTACCACGCCTTCATGCGCACCCGGCTCCGGCGTATTCGTGAGGCAGGGAGGAAGGATCTCTTTACCGCCATCCGTCAGACTGGGGCCTTTCGTTCGTGGATGGGGCGTGCGTTTGAACTCGTCTGTATGCGCCACAGCGATCTGATCGCGCACCACATTGGCTTTGATGCGGTCGATTATGACGTGGGACCCTGGTTCCGTGCGCCGCGTGGCGGAGTCAAAGGTGTTCAGATCGATCTCGCGTATGATCGCACGGATGGGGTCATCACTCTCTGCGAAATGAAGCGGCAAACGGCACCTCTTGGTCGTGCGGTGATCACTGAGGTTGAGCGGAAGTCTAACATCTTGAGGCAATTTTTTCCACGTCGAACCATTCAGCCTGTACTGGTCCTGGATGGGCAGGTCACAAGGGATCTGGAGGCGGCAGGATACTTCTTTCGTATCCTTCAAGCGACTGAACTCATGAAATGATTTTCTTCCTATAAGGGTAAAAAAACACACTTATAGGAAGAAAATCGTTTTTTGGATGAGCTTCAATTCCGTGGGGTAGCAAGGATTTGCGGCGCATTGGCGTTTATTGGCTCAGCCATGAAGCTTGTTCTACTTCTCTTCTCTTTGGTCGTGAGTGTCCTCTCTGCCGAACCTGTCTTCCGTGCAGGCGTGTCTGCCATCGATATCTCTCCGGAGGTCTTTCCGCGGATTATTGCGGGGGGCTTTTTGGAGGGAAGGGGAACCAAACTGACCGACTCTCTTCATGTGCGTTGCTTTGTTCTGGATGACGGAGTGACGAAGATCGCTTTTGCCATCGTGGATACTTGCATGATGGAGCAATCGCTCATCGACGAAGCCAAGGGACTCGCTTCCAAGGAATGTGGCATTCCGGTGGATCACATGATGGTCAGCGCCACGCATACCCACTCCGCTCCGGCCGCCATGGGTTGCCTTGGAACTCGAAAGGACACCGAATACGGGCACTACTTGATTCCCAAAATTGCGGAAGGCATTGTGGCCGCAAACAAGGCCCTGCAACCTGCGCGAATTGGCTGGGGGAGTTTTGATGACTGGAAGCACACCCACAATCGCCGTTGGATTCGACTTGCGGGGAAAGAGGTGGTTGATCCCTTTGGAAATGCCACAGGCCGTGCCAACATGCATCCTGGATATCTGAGCAAAGACGTTGTGGGACCCAGTGGCCCGGTGGACCCGCAATTGAGCGTGATCGCGCTACAGACCTTGGATGGTAAGCCTCTCGGCGTGCTGGCGAACTACTCGCAGCACTACTTTGGCAGTACGCCAGTTTCAGCGGATTACTTTGGGCTCTTCTGCAAATACCTGGCTGCCAAAATGGGGGCGCAAGGTGATGGCAACGGCCCCTTTGTCTGCGCCATGAGCCAAGGCACCAGTGGAGACCAGATGTGGATGGATTATGGTGCGGAAAAAAAGGCCACCACCCTCGACCAATATGCCTCTGAGGTCGCCGACAGCGCAATCAAAGCCCTGCAAACGGTGAAGTATGTCGATCACGCCCCTCTTGGCATGGTCGAGAAGACGCTCGAGCTCAAGTATCGAGTCCCCGACGAAAAAGGCCTCGCTTGGGCCAAGCCCATCGCAGCGAAGATCGAAAACGACGTGCCGAAGAGCAAGGAGGAAGTGTATGCGAGAGAGGCACTCATCCTCCACGAGCGTCAAAAGACGAGCGTGAAACTTCAAGCCATTCGCATCGGCGATCTGAGCATCGCCACGCTGCCGAACGAGGTGTATGCGATCACGGGGTTGAAGTTGCGTGAGATTTCGCCATTCGGGACGCACTTCAACATTGAGCTCGCCAATGGAGCGGAGGGTTACATCCCGCCGCTGGAGCAGCATGCATTGGGCGGATACACGACCTGGCCGGCTAGAACAGCGGGATTGGAGGAATCAGCAGAATTGAAAATGATTGGTGTTCTGCGTGACGAATTCTATCAACTCAAAGGACACAATGAAGAGGCCAGTAAGACTCTGATCAACATTGGTAAAGCTAGCCGCTTAGCCGCATACGGGCAAGCAGTCGAAGCTAGTTCGCCTGTTGTTCACTGGGGATTGGACGAAACGGGCCTGCCCCTTAATCCTGCGATCAAAGCACATTCCAGATCAGGACTTCCGCAGGTCTTCCCTACAGGGCAGATAGCTCTCTTTTTGCCAGGAGCAGGCAGTGGAAGGGCTTATGACGACGAATGCGGACTGCACCCTTCGCCGTTTTATCAAATTGGCAAAATCAACCGGTCGATTCATCTCGCTGGGGGGCATCTCAGAATTCCAGAGTTACATCCGCGAGTAGAAGGGGCCATCGCCCTCTGGTTCTGGCTCGGTCACGAAAGCGGCGCGAGTGATCGCACGGGCGAGTTGATCAATGCGCTCGGCGTCAGCTTGAAGGCGCATCAGTTCCCGGATCACACGGTGAAGCTCGAATGGGGAGATAAAGTAGCTTCGGCTTTAGCCGAAGGATCAGATTCGGCTAAAGTCGAAACCACTTTCTTTGCCGACGACTGGCATTTCGCCGTGCTGATCCGCGATAGCGAAAATGTGCGGGTGCACCTCGATGGCTCCGAAAAGCCCGTTTTGACCGGAAAGGCCGGGAAAGCGGCGGGTGAGGTGCTGTTTGGCAAAGGACTCGAAGGCCGGCTGGATGAGATCACGATCTGGGATCGCGTCATCGAGCCTTCACTCATCGCGAAGCTTTGGAACATCTCGAAAGTGGGTGAGGAGAATGCGAAGCGCGCCGTTTCCCGCGCGGAGCGGAAGAAGCGGGCGCAGGCGCAGAGATCGACCTTGCTGAAGGCCCATGAGAACTGGTCTGCGTCGATGCGCTTCAAAAGCATGAAGGCCAACAACGTTAGCGCCGTGACCGCCTACCTCATCTCGCGCGGGCCGAAGGGCGATTCCCAGGCTCCGGGGGATCATCTGGGCATCGGCGGCACCTATAAGGACTCGCAGCCGGGCCGGTTGTTCGTCTTCAATGGCAACGCGGCGGATCAAATCGTGCGCGGTACGACAATCATCGAGCCGGGGACATGGAATGACGTGAAGCTGGAGCGGACTGGCTCGCGCGTGAAGGTCACGCTCAATGGCAAGGTGGAGATCGACGCCGAACTGCCTGTCACCGCGCCCGGTGCGCAGGAGTTGTTCTTTGGCAAACGCTGTGATGACTTCGCGCCGCTGGAAGGCGCGTTTGAAAAGGTGGAGGTCGCTGGATTGGAAACATCCGTCGCGCCGACGCCCGCGCCGAAGGTCGAACTGGCTTCGCCACCGCTCTCTCCCGAAGCATCCGCGAAGAAATGGCATGTGCGTGACGGTTACCGCATCGAACTCGTCGCCGCGGAGCCGGTGGTGCTGGATCCGGTTGCGTTTGATTGGGATGAGCAGGGCCGCTTATGGGTCATCGAGATGGCGGACTACCCGCTCGGCATGGATGGCAACGGCAAGGCCGGCGGACGCGTTGTGCGGCTGGAGGACACGGACCACGACGGCCGCTACGACAAGCGCCGCGTCATCGTCAGCGACTTGAGCTATCCCACCGGCGTCTTGACCTGGCGTGAAGGTGTGATCGTCACCGCCGCGCCGGACATCTTTTTCATTTCGCCGGATGGCACGAAGAAAGTGCTCTACACCGGCTTCAGCACCGGCAATCAGCAGCTCCGCGTGAACGGCCTGCGCTGGGGCATGGACGGCTGGGTGTATTGCGCCGCGGGCGCGCATCACGGCGGCTACAATAAAGGCACGCAAATCGAGTGCAAGCTCACTGGCGAGAAGATCGACCTCGGCAGCCGCGATTTCCGCTTCAATCCGGACACCGGCGAGTTTGATCCGCAGACCGGCCCCTCGCAGTTCGGTCGTGCCCGCGATGACTGGGGCCACTGGTTCGGTGTGCAGAACAGTTTTCCGCTCTGGCACTACGTCCTGCAGGATCACTATTTGCGCCGCAATCCGCACGTCATCCCGCCGGACCCGATCCATCAGCTCTTCCCGCGCAATCCGCCCGTGTATCCCGCCAGCAGCATGGAGAAGCGCTTCCACAGCTTCGATCAGGCCGGACGCTTCACCAGCGCCTGCGGCATCGAGGTGTATCGCGATGTGAAGCTCTTCACCGACGGCAAAACGCACGCCTTCACCTGCGAGCCCTTCCACAACGTCGTGCAGCATCACCTCCTCGAAGACGAAGGAGTCACCTTCAAAGCCGTGCGCGATCCCGCCGAGTCCAAGATGGACTTCCTCGCCAGCGAAGATCGCTGGTGCCGCCCCGTCATGGTCCGCACCGGGCCGGACGGCGCTTTATGGGTGGCGGACATGTATCGCTACATGATTGAGCACCCGCAGTGGCTGCCGCAGAATGGGAAAGAGGAACTGCTGCCGCATTACCGCGAAGGGGACGACAAGGGGAGGATTTGGCGGGTGGTGAAAGCGCAGAGAGCAAAGGGCGAAGAGCAGAGAGCGTCTGAATGGACGAAGGACACAAATGGATGGTTTGCGAGCAGGAATGGCTGGCTGCGAGACAAAGCTCAGGTAAAAGCACTCTGGGTAGGAGTAATCGAATACCCGGTTCGAAGTGTTATCATCTCTCCAACAACTGACCAACTGGCGTGGACAGAACTGCAACTCGGACAGCTATCACCGAAGGAATGCTTATCGTTGTTTGATGGAGATTTTCCGCCTTCTGTGACCCAAGCTCTTCAAATGGTCGAAAAACTCGAATGGAAGGCGGACGAGGCGTCCGCACTCCAAAAAGCACTGGCGAAGCTCGTGAACGACGAGGATGCCAAAGTGCGCCTGCAACTGGCCTGCACGCTCGGCGAGTTGAAGTTCGAGTGGGCGGGAGATTTGCTCGCGGAGGTGCTGAACAGCGCGGAGCCGGGTTCACCGCTGCAAGGCGCGGCGTTGAGTTCGGTGCTGCCGCATCTGGAGCGGGTTTGTGCTCGCACGGACACCAAATCGTTCGCGATGCTGCTGCGCTGCGCCTTAGCGACGAAGAACGAAAAAGCCATCGCAGCGCTCGTGACGCGGATGGATGCGCAAAAGGGCCTGGAGGAATTGCTGGCCGTTTTGGATGAGAAAAACCTCTCGCTGGCCGCATTCGCGAAGCAGGTCACCGATGCCAGGGCGCTTGAAGCAGTCGAAAAAATGGTGGTGAGGCTGCAACAGGCCGCGAACTCGATCCAAACGGCTCCGACGCTGGAATCACTGGCCTTGCTGGCCTCGGATCGCGAGCATCGGGAGCGCGTGAAGGCGCTGCTGCCGGAGCTTTGGGCGAAGATGGGCAATGCGGAGGTGCTTCGTTTGATCGCGAAGCTCCGGCCGCAGGGCGGGGAGAAGTTTTTGCTGGAGGGCTGGGACAATCGAACCCCTGCAATGCGGGTTCAGATTCTTGAAGCGCTTCTTTCCAATGATGCCTGGACCCTGGCGCTGCTGGATCGGCCAGAGGCAAAGGCCTGTGATGCCGCGACGCGCGCTCGGTTGGGGAACCATCCGAACAAACAGATCGCAAAGACCGCCGCGAAAGTGTTCGCCAATGCCACGAGCGCGACCCGTGCAGAGGTGCTAGCGAAGTTCAAGCCTGCGCTGGCGTTGCAGGGAGATCCGGTGGCAGGGAAGGCGGTGTTTGGGCAGGTCTGCATCGCCTGTCACAAGCTGGACGGACAGGGGCTCGAACTGGGGCCGGATCTGCGATCTGTGCGCGAGCATGATGCAGAGAAGTTGCTGAATTCGATCCTTGATCCGAGTGCGGTGATTGAACCCGGCTTCATGGCTTATCACTGCACCTTGAAGAGTGGGGAGCAACTTTATGGGGTGATCGCTACCGAGACCAGTAGCAGTCTGACCCTGAAGATGCCGGGGAATTTGGTGCGCTCGGTGTTGCGCAGTGACATCGCAAACCTACAGAGCACGAATGCATCGCTCATGCCGGATGGGCTTGAAGCTGCGCTAACGGTACAGTCCTTGGCGGATGTGATCGCGTATTTGAAGTTGTCGCATTGAAGCCGCTTTGCTAGAACAGGAGCTCTTATGAATCGACGTGAATGGATCAAGACTGGGGCAGGGGCGCTTTTGGCACAGCCTGCGCTTGGGGTCAGAGCAAAGGATGCGGTGTCGCCTCGTGTCATTGATACGCACACGCACTTTTATGATCCGACACGGGCCGAGGGAGTGCCTTGGCCAGCGAAGGGCTCGAAGCTTTATCGGCCTGTGCTCCCCGAGGACTGGAAAAAACAAGCCGCGCCGTTGGGAATTAAGGAGACCGTGGTCGTGGAGGCCAGTGCCTGGTTGGAGGACAATCAATGGATCCTGGATCTGGCGGCGAAAGAGTCCTGCATCGTCGGCTTTGTCGGACACATCGACCCACCGGACCCAAACTTTGCGGACAATTTGCGGCGGTTTGCATCCAACCCCATTTTTCGTGGTGTGCGTTGGGGTGGTGGACTTTTCAGCGCGGCGGAGAATGAGCCAGCGATGTTGAAAGGGGCCAAGCTCTTGGCGGATTTGGGCTTGGAGTTGGATGTGAACGGTCCTGCGACGGCCTTGCCGGGTATTGGGAAACTCGCGACCTCCGTACCGGATCTGCGCATCGTGATCAATCACTTGGGAGGAAGTGGCGATCCCAAGTCATTGCGGCCTGAGTGGAAAGAGAACATCCGCGCGGTATCGCGGCACCCGAACGTATTCATGAAGGTGTCAGCGCTCGTGGAACAGGTCAAGGGCGCTGAGGGCCAAGCGCCGGCGGATACGGCGTATTATTTGCCCATCCTTGATCACCTCTGGGAATGCTTCGGGGAAGATCGAGTGATCTATGGCAGCAACTGGCCGGTCTCGGATCGTGGGGCATCGTATGAGGTGGTATTTAATATCGTGAAAGAGTACTTCAGCAGCATAGGCAGCGAGGCTGCGGAGAAGTACTTTTGGAAAAACTCGCTGGCGGCCTATCGCTGGGTGGATCGGAAGTGATCGTCTATGAGAGTGGTCATTCAAAGAGTCTCAGAGGCATCGGTCACCATCGAGGGTAATGTGGCGGGATCCATAGGTCGCGGGTTTGTGGTCCTGCTTGGCATCGAGCACGAAGACACAGCGGAGGATTCCGCTTGGCTGGTGGCGAAGATCGCGGGCATGCGTGTGTTTGCCGATGCGGAAGGGAAGATGAACCTTTCGCTGAAGGAGATCGATGGACGGGTGCTCGTCATCAGTCAGTTCACCCTCCATGCCAGCACCAAAAAAGGCAATCGCCCCGGCTTTACCCGCGCTGCACGACCTGAGGTGGCGGTACCGCTTTACGAGGACTTTTTGCTGAAGCTCGAAGCGGAACTCGGGACGCCAGTGGCCCGGGGCGTGTTTGGTGCAGACATGAAGGTGGCACTGATCAATGACGGCCCTGTGACCATCTGCATGGACTCACGGGCGAAGGAGTAGTGCGGCTATTCCTTGGTCACGGTTTCATCAAGGTTTAGCAAGACTCGGGCGACGATGGTGGGAGCGTCGAGTTGTTCCTTCCGCGCCGCTTGGCGGCCCATGAGGGCGCTGAGTGTGGCGAGTTCTTTGGGGCTCGGCTTGCGGCCGGTGCAGAGTTCAAATCCGTAGGCGATCTGAGTTTCTGGCGTGGTGCCGCCTTCTTTCTGCATGCGCTGCGCCAAGGCTTTGGCGGCTTCGATGCTGATGGTTTCGTTCAAGGTCATCAATGCCTGAAGCGGTGTGTTACTTTTGCTGCGGCGCACGCAGGCGGTCTCTCCATTCGGAACGTCGAAGGTTGCCAAGAAGGGATAGGGCGTGCTGCGACGGCGGAAGGTGTAAACGGCGCGGCGGTATTGGTTGCTATCGGTCTCGACGTGCCATGGAAAGGGGGCGTAGCTGGCGGGCTTTTCGAAGAGATAGGCAGGCGCGGGCGGCATGACGGGGCGTCCGCCAAGGGTAGGATTCAACAAACCGCTGACAGCTAGCTGGATGTCGCGCACGACTTCGCCTTCGACCCGAAAACGTGGGCCGCGCGCGAGAAGACGGTTGTAGGGATCGCGCTCCAGCAATGCCGGTGTGACGGTTGACGATTGTTGGTAGGTGAGGCTGGTGACGATGAGCTCGTGCAGATGCTTCACCGACCAGCCATGATCCATAAAATCGCATGCCAACCAATCGAGCAGTTCTGGATGAGATGGGGCGCTGCCTTGGGTCCCGAGGTCTTCGGGCGTATCAATGAGGCCGGTGCCAAAATAGGCCTGCCAGACCCGATTCACGAAGGCGCGAGCAGTGGTAGGTGATTTGCGATCCGTGATCCAGCGGGCGAAGGTCAGGCGCGAACCATCCGCGTTTTTGGGTAACGGATTCAGCATGGCGGGAACGCCTAGTTGCACGAGGTCTCCGGGTTTGGTGAAATCTCCACGCTTCAGGGTCATGGTCATGCGCGGTTGATCGCGACTGTCCAGCACCAAGGTCGTCGCACCTTCCGGGTGCTGTGCCCAAAGCTTCTCAATGGCCGCATTGGTGTCCTTCCACTCAGGGACAGTGGTGCGGAATACCGCAAAGGCATTGCCTGCCGCACCATAGAGCGGATCTGCTTTCGCATCGGGGGTTGCAGTCGCACTGATACGGTAGCGCCCCAGATTCATTGTCTGGAGGTCATCGCTGTTCCAACCACCATGCTTCATGCTGAGGCCGATCGTCAGCCCATCTTCAGGTTTGACGGTGATGGGTTTCTCCAAAACAAAAACGGCATTGCGAGGCGAATTGCGTCGCCCTGGACCCGCATCAATGCCCCACGCAGTCTCGTCTTTGCCATCAATGGCGTATTGGATTGGACCGGTGACACGTTTGTCTTTGGCGGCTTCCTTATCTTTCGCAAACGGTGCCAGAGGGCTATTCTCGGGTTCGCCAAAATCAGCCGTAGCGCTGGCGAATTTGAGCTTGGTCATCTTGCCATCGATCTTCATCTCGACATTCAATTCGGTGAGTGCCGCCGTGCCCTTTTGCGAACGACCGGGGCCATAAGCGGGAAGGTTGGGATCGTTCATCAGTTCTAGGCGGATCGCAGCGATCACCGTCGGTGCATCGAGCTTCACTTGGAATTTCACCTCAGACCGAGTCGGCGCGTAGCCTTGGGCGAGGATGCTGCCATCCGGTTGGCGCAGGGCTTTTTCGCCTCCGGAGGGATCGTCTTCAAACCTGAGTGTGGTCCACTCTGGGCGGTTTTTTGTGATGGCTGCCTGCCATGCGGCGAAGCGTTGTTGCCAGTCGGGATGATCACGTTTGAGCTGGGTTTCGAGTGCTTCGATGCTCTTGAGGATCTGAGCACGTTGGGCTTGTTCGGGGGTGGTGTAAACGACGCGCCAAGGTTCGTTGTCATTGTTCAGAAAGGCGAACATGCGGTAGTACTCCTCCTGCGAGATGGGGTCATACTTGTGATTGTGGCACTGAGTGCAGCCGATGGTGAGCCCGAGGATGCTTTTCCCGATGGTGTCCATGCGATCAAACATCGCCTCCATGCGGAATTGTTCGGGATCCACGCCGCCTTCTTCGTTGATCATGGAATTGCGCAGGAATCCCGTGGCGACGATTTGGTCCTGGGTGGCGTTGGGGAGTTCGTCTCCGGCCAATTGATCGATGATGAATTGATCATAGGGAAGGTCGTCATTGAAGGCCTTGATGACCCAGTCGCGATAGAACCAGATGAAGCGCATCGGATCTTTTTCGTAACCGTTGCTGTCGGCATAACGTGCGGAGTCGAGCCAGAGTCTGCCCCAGCGTTCGCCGTATTGTGGCGATGCAAGGAGCCGCTTGGTCAGCAATGGGGCTTCCTTGAACGTGGCAAGATCAGTTGGCGTCGGCGGTAGACCAATCAGGTCAAGAAACAGCCTGCGGGCGAGTTTTTCAGGCGGGGCTGGGGGTGAAGGTTGGAGCCCTTCTTTTGCCAAGCGCGACGCGATGAAGGCATCAATCGGATTGCGTGATTTTTTCCAAGCTGGATCGGTGATCGAGAGGTCGGCCACACTGGGCACGGGTGGCTTGACGGGTGGCTTGAAGGCCCAATGATCGATCTTTGATTCCGTCTTTGCGCTGGCCGAGTCCGGCCACTGAGCACCTTCGTTGATCCAGCGCTCGATCAGATCGATCTGCGCCGGAGGCAGAGGGTCTGCTTTGCGGGGCATTTGCAGCTTCGGATTAGAGCCCCGGAGGGCGTGGACGATTTTGCTTTCGGCGCTCTTTCCAGGGACGATGACAGGGCCGTTATCGCTACCCTTCAAGGCGCTGGGTTTGTGATCGAGTCGAAGCGCGGCCTCCTGCTTCTGCGGGCCGTGGCAGCGGTAGCAGTGCTCCTTTAGGATGGGCTGCACGTCGTGGACAAAATCCACCGTCGCCAGCGCGGTGGTGGCGCAAAAAACGGGAATCCATCCCCAAAGGCGTGTGGGCACGATCAAACTCATGGGCACTGATGAAAACGTTGGGCCCGCCACTTCCTTTGTGCCTTAGGGCATGGAGGATTCAATCATTGCTGCTAGGCTAGCAATTGATCCACAACCTTGGCTCCTTGATTGTCCGTCAAAGAGGCCGCTAGGCCGTTGCGCTTGTAGGTGAGCTTGGTGTGGTCGAGGCCGAAGGTCTTGAGCAGGGTCGCGTGGTAGTCGTAGTGCTTCACTTCGTCGATTACGGCTTTGTGTCCGAACTCATCGGTCTCGCCATGCACATAGCCTTTCTTGAAGCCGCCGCCCGCCAGCCACATGCTGAAGCCGTAGGTGTTGTGGTCGCGTCCCCATTTTTCCCGGCCGGCGTCGTTTTGCAGCACCGGCAGACGGCCCATTTCTCCGCCCCAGTGAACGACGGTCGTATCGAGCAGACCGCGTTGTTTGAGGTCGATGATCAGGGCCGCGCTGGGCTGATCGGTGGCTTCGCAATTCTTTGGTAGCGAAGTGATGAGGGAGCTGTGCTGATCCCAAGACTGTCCTGAGTTGAGGACCTGGACGTGGCGCACACCACGCTCCACCAGCCGCCGAGCGATGATGCAGCGGGTGGCATAGTCTTTGGTGATGGGATTATCGACGCCGTAAAGGGTCTTGATGTGCTGGGGCTCGTCGGAGATATCCAAGGCTTCTTTGGCGGCCGTCTGCATCTTCGCGGCCAGTTCATAGCTGGCGATGCGGGCTTGGAGATCGAGTTCGCCAGGATGTAGAGTCAGGTGTGCTTCGTTGAGCTCATTGAGGAGGTCCAACTGGCGGGCTTGGCGTTCGCCGGCGAGGGACGGTGGAGGATCGAGATTGAGAATGCGAGGTTCCGTGGCGCGCACCAGCGTGCCTTGGTAAAGGGCGGGCAACCAGCCGTTGGTAAAGTGTTCCCCGCTGAAGGTGGGGAGCCCACTCGGGTGGGCGAGCACCATGTAAGCGGGCAGTTCATCGGTCTCACTGCCCAGGCCGTAAGTCAGCCAGGAACCTAGCGCTGGGCGGCCTGCGGTGACGCGACCTGCGTTCATGGCGTAAAGGCCTTGGGCGTGATTGTTCACGCCGGAGGTCATGGAGCGGATCAGGGTGATCTCATCGACGACCTTCGCAAGGTTGGGGAGGAGTTCACTGATCTCCATGCCGCATTCGCCATGCTTCGCAAACTTCCAAGGGGAGCCAAAGCACTTCGACGATGCCTGGGCGAGGTTGTCGTATTTGATTTCGCCCGGGAACTTTTGGCCGTGATACTTAGTGAGCATGGGCTTGGGATCAAAGAGATCCATCTGCGAAGGCCCGCCCATCATGAACAGGGAAATCATCGCCTTGGCCTGACCATTGAAGTGCGGCTGCTTGGGCGTGAGATCGTAGCGCGCCTGGCCAAAGAGTTCTGGCTTGACCGGGGCGGCGAGCAGTCCATCGCGCTCTAACAGAGAAGCGAGGGCCAGAGTTCCGATGCCAAAGCCGTTGGCATGGAGAAAGTGACGGCGAGAGCAGAGAGCGGGTCGTTTCATTCCACGTAGAGAAACTGGTTGGAGCTGCACAAGACCTGGCAAAGGCTGGCCATGGCTTCTTGGGCCGGGTTTGGCACATCGCCCTTGGCATGCTGGATGTCGTGATGGTATTGAGTCAGGGCCTTGGTCTGTGCTTCGAGGTAGCTGAGACTGCGGTCCAGCGCTGCCTGTGGGGCGGGCTTGCTAAAGAGGATCTGCCAGGCTTTTTGAAGTTGCGCACGGCGGTCATCGGGCAACTCCGCCTGGAGTCGATCTGCGAGCCTCCGCGCGTTTTCAAGAATGAAGGTATCATTCATGAGCAGCAACGACTGAGGTGCGACGGTGGTTTGCGAACGCATTTCGCAGTTGGGCGACATCGTTGGGGCGTCAAAGGTATCGAGGACGGTCACGGGTTTGCTGCGGCGTACCTGGACGTAGATGGAGCGGCGGTAGTCATTGGCTCCACCGGCCTCCACCTTATTCACGGTGATGGTGCTTTTATCGATCCCCGTGACGACACGCCCTTCGGGGTCGCGACCGATGCCGCTGGGAGGGCCAAAGCTCGATTGTACCAGAGTGCCTGTGGCTGCGAGGATGGAATCGCGCATGGTTTCTGCATCGAGTCGGCGCATCTTGAAGCGGGCGTAGAACTTGTTTTCGGGGTCGCTGCTGAGCGAAGCATTGTTTACGGAGGACTGACGGTAGGCGTTGCTCAGAAGGATGAGGCGTTGTAGCGACTTTAGCTTCCAACCGCTCTTCACAAATTCATCTGCCAGCCAGTCAAGTAGTTCAGGATGCGAAGGGAGTTCGCCCTGACGGCCAAAGTCACCTGGTGTGTTGACGATGCCGCGACCCATGGTGTTTAGCCAAAAACGGTTCACCAGCACGCGTGCTGTTAGTGGGTGCTTGCCGCTGGTTAGCCATTGCGCATAAGCGAGGCGACGCCCAGTGGAGCCTGTGCTGAGGAGCGCTGGTTTGAAGGGCTCAATCTGTGGTCCGGCGATGATGCTGAGTTCGCCTGGGGTGACGGCTTGCTTGGGCTGATCGTGATCGCCGCGATTGAAGAGCTTGCTGGCCGGCACCTGACCCTTGACCTCTGTCAGGGCCATGACAAAGCCTTCGGCGGGTTTCGTTGCGCGTAACTTTTTGGCTTCGGCCATTTTTGCATCGACGATGTCCTGTTTCTTCTGGTCGTAGAGATTCAGAGAATACGTCGCGAGTGCGGAAGGATACTTCTTGATGAGTGCCTGCTGCTCTGGGGTCTGCTTTTCTTTGGGCGTGTCTCTGGCAATGCGGAAGGCGGCTTGTTCTGCTTCGGGGACTTTCTTGATTTCGACTTCAAAGATCTCGTCGAGGAACTTCTTGCTCATCGCCCTGGCGTCCGCCTCAATTAGCTTAGCCTGCGCCTCGATCTCAGCTGCTTTGGCGCGTTCTTCGGGGGTATAGAGGGAATAAAGACGCTGTGCTGGGGTGCGCCATGCTTCCCAGTTGAAGGCGGGATCAAAGACGGCGCGCAAGCGGTAGTAATCGACTTGTGGGATGGGGTCGTAGCGATGGTCGTGACATTGGGCGCAGGCGACCGTCAGCCCCATTAGAGATGATGTCACGATCTTCAGCTCCTCTGCGATGACTTGGTTTTTGGCCAGCTTTGGATCATCGGTTGTGTCTCCCGTGCCGTCGGGTGCCATGCGGAGAAATGCGGTGGCGATGAGTTGATCCGTGCGGCGGGGATCCAGCACGGCTTGTTGGAAATCTGTGTGAGTTGCGGCAGCCAATTCGTCGCCAGCGATCTGTTCCCGGATGAATTCGTCCCAAGGCTTGTCATCATTCATCGCGCGAATGACGTAGTCTCGGTAACGCCATGCCTGGGGGCGCTCTGAGTCTGCCTCGGAGTAGCCGTTGGAATCGGCGTAACCGACGACGTCCAGCCAATGGCGGGCCCAGCGTTCGCCGTAGCTTTTGGAAGCGAGCAGGCGCTCAACAAGGCGCTCGTAGGCGAGCGGTGAGGTGTCTGCGACGAAGTTCTCGACATCGGATGGATTTGGCAGCAGGCCGGTGAGATCGAGTGTTACCCGCCGGATCAGGGTGCGGCGGTCTGCCTCAGGTGCAAAGTCGAGTCCCTGGGCGCGCATCGTTTTGAGCAAAAAGGCATCGATGGGAGTTCTGACTTTTTTGGGATCGACGTCGGTGGGGACGGATGGGCGTTTAACGGGTTGGAAGGCCCAGTATTCGCGGTCTTCTTCAGAGATCAGTGATCCTGGGGCGAGCGCAAGTGGCTCTGGTTTTGCGGTCTTGGCCCCTTGGGCGATCCATTGCTCGATGATGGCAAGTTCCGCGTCGGGGACATGCTTGCCTTTTTTGGGCATCTCGCCGTTTTTGATGAGTTGGACTAATCCGCTCTTTCCTGGGTCGCCTGGCACAAGCATGGCGCTGCCGTCTTCCATGTGCTTGTCCATGAATCGGCGCAGTCGCAGATCGACACCGCCTTCGGGCTTTTCCTCCTCGCCATGGCAATGGGTGCAGTGCGCCTTTATGATAGGGCGCACGTCCTTTTCGAAGGTAAGCGGGGCTGCCGCAGGGGCGGCGGCTGAGGATAGGAGGATGGCGGCTGTGACCAGTTTCATCGGAGGGCAATGAAACCTACGGAGGCCGAGATCCTGATCTAGCTAACGATCACACGCTGACGGCGACTTTGATGACGACCTTGAAGACGGTGTCTGCCTGGTCCCATTCGATGCACGGGGCGTGGGCGTCTTCGGGATACAGGATGGCAAAGTGGCCTGCGCTCATGTGGAGCGCGGTGGTGTCCGGGACGAGCTTCCAGAGCGCGGCATCTTTGGTGTCGTCGTGCGCCATGGTCTGTTCTGCCATGGTGGCGATTGGTGCCCAGAGAATTGTTTCGCGTCCGCTGTAAATGAACTGAACGTCGATGTATTTGCGATGCGCCTCAAACAACGCTTTTTCAATGGGCTTGGTCTCGTAGGTCTGGACGAGGGCAAAGGCGTCGTCACCGACAATGTCGTGACGCCCAAGAGGCTGGGTTCCGTCCACGGTGCGCAGGAAGGCGAAGGCCTTGTCAAAGAGCGGGTGCAGGGCTTCGTAGCGGGACGAGTTGGCGAGGGTGTCTTGGATCATGGTGCTTCCCGGAGTTGTAGGCCGGGAGGCGGGGCGTGCTCAAGCAGAAAGTGGGGGAGACAATCCCGATTAAGCGGCTGCTTCCATGCCCGTCGAGAAATGCTTGTGCGGCAGTTGCGAGCCCGCCTGTGGCGTCTTTCCGGGTGGAGACGGCGCTGGGAGGTCTTCTTGGACGCCTAGCAGGTATTCCTGGAGCAGCGTCCCGCGATCATTTTGATGCAGAAGCAAATAGTCCTCTCCATCGAGCTCAAGGCGGGAGTCGATCCGCCAAACGTGGCCGGACGGGTGCTGAATCAGCTCCTTGGCTGTTGAGATGGAGACGAGCACATGGGCGTGGGGGTGATCCTCAAGCAGGCGCTCCACGGCCAAAAAATCATCGGCCTTGAGGACATCCTTCCGCGTTGGGAGCAGACCTTCGGGCAGGGAGCTATTGACGATGAAGACATCCGCACCCCGCTGATGCGCATCCAACCAGAAACTGAGCGCCGATGTCGGTGCTTTAGCCGGGGCCAGTGTGAATTGGCTGATCCCGAAGAAAAGCGCAACTACGGCAATGGCGGTGACGGACACCCAGGCCTTCCGCCAGTGAGGGTCATCTGGAGCCAGACGATCTGTGGATGCCACCCACGGGGCCGTGCGGCGAGCCTGGATGCAACATTCCGAGCCGAGTGAGGGCGAAATCGCACCCCAAATCTGGTTGAGCCGAATCCACCAGCGCCAGTTTTCCAGGGCGCTGCCTGTGCGGCGTAAGGCGTGACTGCCGGTGATGAATTCTGGCTGAAGTCCGACGTCCTCCGCCAGCGCTCGCCACCGAGAAGGAGACAGGACCGTGATGTGGCCGCCCGCAGCGACGAGCCCACGGGCAAGGCGACTCCGGAACCAGCGCTCGCGCCAGCGTGCCAAAAAGCTAGGCATCGTGGGTGCTGCTCCCAAAAACACGCCGTCGGGTTTCAGGAGGCGGCTGACCTCTGACATCGTGCTGCCGGGCCGGGGCAAATGCTCGAATACATGCAGGCTCACGACGGCGTCAGCGCACCCAGATGGCAGAGGGAGGGGCTCGTCAAAGTTTGCGTGATGGACTTCGTCGTAGCGGGCCAGTTTGCGGGCTTCCTCCGGGGGATTCCAGTCGAGGCCGGTCCATCTTTCGACTACACCTTCCGGGGTGAAGTGCCGCAACCAGCCTCGCTCGCAGCCCAAATCGACGACCTGAAGTGGACGTCTTAGACGGCGGGACTCTGCCGCCAAGGCCTGGCCGGCCCACCAGTAACGCAGCAGTCGAACTGAATACTCTGCCTCATCCAGGTGCCGGGAAAGCTTGGTTCGTGCTCCATCGGGGAGCCGCTGGCGGACAGATGAAGAGGCGAGAAGGGGGAAGCGAAGAAGGGCGAATCGGGAGAGGGGCATGGGCGCGTTAAAAATGACAGCTTTCGAACGTCTGAGTTTTGAAGGGCGGATGCAGATTATTTGAGATGGTCGATCGCGGCGTTGACGAATGGTCTTGTCATCCCGAGGCATCCCATTAACATTCGTCACTGTGCAGACTCTAGTTCATGCCGCCGACGATGTGGATGCCCCCGATGCGGGGACGAAGAGACCGTTGGTTGTGTGGATTGTCGCCGGATTGGCGTTGGCCTCTGGACTGGTAGCAGCGGTCTCAATGATTGCATCCTGGGGCGTAGGGCGCGTTGCGCTGAACCTCAACGTCGTGGGGCTCATTCTTGCGCCGAACTTGCTGCGCGGGTACCGACCTGCATTGTATTTGGTGCTAGCGGCCTTGGGGCTGTCGGCATTTCTTGGTGTTATCGGTGGGACCTACTTTCTTTTGAGTGGTTCGGACTGCTCACCGTCGGCAGGTTTGGGTTTCATCGTTCTTGGGGGGATCAGTGGGCTGGTCTTTTGGCAGATGTGTGGTCCAGCGGTGGGGGCATGGTTTGCGTCTGCAAGTCGGAGTGGGGTGTCTCTTCCGAAGGCCTTTTGGTCGATGTTGTTGGTCGGATTGGTCGCGGTGGTGCCGTGGGTCGTCAATGATCTGAGTGCAGCCGCAACACTGAAGGCTGCTTATCCGGTGAGCGTGAGGCTTTCGGTGGTGGACGATCAGACTGGCCAGCCGGTGACGGTTCCGGTGAAGGTTGAATCGAGTTTATTGCAGCCCCGTCCTTCACGCCGTGCAGTTTTGCCGCAGTTGCGTTGGGTCGGCAGCTCGATGGCGGAGTCCTCGGCCGTCTTGGAGTTTGCGGGAATCTTGACCGGGGAGGAGAGGATCATGATCGTGGCCAAAGGTTACCGTTCCCATGTCGTGACCATTGGAACGCAGCAGGATGGGCGTGAGGACGTGGATGTACGTTTGATCCCCGACCGTCCCTGAGTCACGCCGCCAGTGTAAAGGCCGCGTAAAAAGGCCAGTGCGGGACTCGCATTCTCTGCGCTGGGGCGTTATGCTCATCGAACAATGGAGCTGACCGCTATGAATAAACTTCTACTTCTCGTTGGGTGTGTGATGTTGCCGATCACTGGAACTCTCTTGGCACAGATGGATGCTCCTCAAAAAAGACTGGATCAGGCAAAGGTGCTTTCAGAGGCTGGGAACCATCGCGAGGCTGCGGATGTCTTGCGGCCGCTGCTGAAAAAGGATGCGGTTGTCAGTGGCGATCTCCGGGCCAAAGCGCTGGCCGATCTTTCGATGGCGCTCGAACGGTTGGGAGAGGACGGAGAGCAGGCTGCCGCTGTCGAGCAGGCGGTCGCTGACTTTCCCGCCTCCTGGGAGGTGATGGCAGAGGCGGGGCGGATCTTTGCCCAGGAAATCGAACATTTTGGGTGGATCCTGGATGGGAAATTCCAACGTGGCTCCCGTCGGGGCGGTGGCCAGTGGAGATCAACGAGACTGGCAGATCGTGCGCGGGCCTTGAGCTGGCTGGCAGCGTCGAAAAAGCTGATCCCTACAAATGCTCCCGTGGAGGCTCGTGCCGAAGTTCTGGAGCAGATTGCAGAGATCCTGACGGGGAATCAAAACGGAGCACGGAATGCTTGGCAGATGGGAATCTTGACGGATCTGGAGAAGTTTCCTGAGTACGATCAGGACGAGGGCGGAGACGAGTCCGCGAGCGGGTACCCCGTGGGTGAAGATGGCGTTGCCAAAATGCTTGTGACACCCAAGAGTTGGGACGCTGCGGCTACGGATGGCGAGCGCTGGATGTGGGTGATGCAGGAGCGCGAGTCGCTGGGAGGGACCTATGCTAGAGAGGCGAGCAGGGAGCGTGCGACGCTGGGGCAGAGTTGGTTCGGCGTGGGGAGTCTGCGCGAGTGGGACGGTTGGTCACGAATGCAGGAGGGCACGGATGGCTCGGCCTTGCGCGGCAGCATCGCGGCGGTGCACACTCTGAAGGATGATGAGACGGTGGCACTGCTGGCCACCGGGCCAAAGCGCTTCACGCCGCCGGTGCAGTGGGATTTTCTCGCGATCTGGCGGCGATTGGCGGCGGATGAAGGTGCGATGCCTGCAGACCGCGTGCATGCGTGGACGAGTGTGGCGGACGAGTTGCAGGTGCGTCGCCAATTGCCCGAGGCAGCCGTGGCGTTGCGGGCTGCGTTGGCTCTGGAGGATGATCAGGTGGCGAAGAATAACCTTAGTCGGCGCGTCAATCAGATCGTGCAAAACTGGGCGAGGCTGGAGTCATTACCAGCCCAGCCGGCGGGTCGCGAGGCGGAGCTTTCGCTGACGTTTCGCAATGCGAAGTCGATCAGCTTTGTGGCGCGACGCATCGACATGGCAAAGCTAGTGGAAGACAGCATCGCCTACCTGAAGACAAAACCGGATCAGAACACCTTTGATAGCGAATTCGCGGAGGTGCGCAACGTCGGCTATCGCCTCCTCAAGGATCACAGCCAAAAATATCTGAGCCCACCCGTGGATGTCTGGGAGATGGATTTGGAGCCGCTGCCCAATCATTGGGACAAGCATCTGACGATGAAGACGCCGCTCAAAGAAGGTGGGGCCTATCTCGTCGAGGGCAAGGTGGCGGATGGCAACACGACGCGGTGCGTACTGTGGATCGAGGATCTGGTGATGATGCACTTCGCGACCGTCGATGGTGGAGAGCGGCAATTTGTCGCCGACGCTGTCACTGGCGCGCCAGTGCCCGATGCAAAGTTGACTACGTTTGGCTACAAGCGGGAATACAAGCGTGGCGTCCTACGTGGCGAGAACTTCTATGAGTGGTCATTTGAGACCGATTCCGATAAGACGAACAAGGATGGTATGGCCTCGGTGAAGCGTCGTGGGCAGAGTTATCAATGGGTGACGATGGCACGGGATGAACGTGGGCGATTGGCGATTGAGGGATTTGAATACTTTTGGAACCGGGGTGGGCGGGAAGTCGATGAACCGCGCCAGACTCGGGTCTATGCCATCACGGATCGCCCCGTGTATCGTCCGGCGCAGTCGGTGAAGTGGTCGGCTTGGTTGCGCATGGCCAGCTACGATACGAAGCTGAACCCAAATCCGTGGGTTGGAAAAGCCTACGATGTGGTGATCACCAATCCGCGTGGGGAGAAGCTCTTTGAAAACAAGGTGGTGGTCGATGAATACGGTGCGATCTCGGGGGAACTGGCGCTGCCAGAAGATGCGGCGCTGGGCGTCTATCAAATGGCGATCAGTCGGAAGTCGGCAGACGTTTACGGCGGTCACTCGTTCCGCGTGGAGGAGTATAAAAAGCCTGAGTTTGAGGTGAAGGTGGAATCTCCCAAAGACCCAGTGATGCTGGGCGATGGTTTTGAGGTGAAGATCAGTGCTGACTATTACTTTGGTGGCGCAGTGAAGGAGGGGAAGGTGAAGTATCGAGTGGAGCGCAAGGCCCACAATGGCCGCTGGTGGCCAGTGGGGCGCTGGGATTGGTTGTTCGGCGCGGGCTACGGCTGGACGGGCCGCACCTACGACTGGTATGCGGGCGCAAGCTCCTGGTGCGGTTGCATGCCACGCTGGCCCTGGTGGTATCCACAGCGCAGCGATCCTCCTGAATTGGTCGCCAATGGGACGACTGCGATCGGTGCCGATGGAACGGTGACAGTCAAAATTGACACAGCCCTGACGAAGGAGCTG
Organism: Verrucomicrobiaceae bacterium; assembly: GCA_024232965.1. Lineage (GTDB taxonomy): Bacteria > Verrucomicrobiota > Verrucomicrobiia > Verrucomicrobiales > Verrucomicrobiaceae > JACKQF01. Next base: position 655,605 of record JACKQF010000001.1, read on the forward strand.
CATGGAGACGAGGATCATCAATACACGATCACCGCCGAGGTGACGGATGCATCACGCCGCACCATCATCGGCAAGGGCCAGGTGCTTGCCGCGCGGCGACCGTTTGAAGTGTATGTCTATCCTGATAGGGGCTGGAATTTGGTGGGTGAAGATGCGATGGTCCAACTGAGCGCGCGAACGTTGGATGGTCGGCCCGTGAACGGCGCGGGGCTCTTGCGCATCCTTCGTGTGCAATACGTGGGCGGGGGCGTGCAGGAGGAGGTCATCGATTCCGTGGACCTAAAACTTGATGAGGATGGCGCAGCGAACCACAAGCTAAAGTGGGCACGCGGTGGGCAGTATCGATTGTCCTTCAAAGTCAAAGATGCGGCGGGTCATGAGGTGGAGGGCGTGAGCTTTGTTACTGTGCGTGGCGACGGCTTTAATGAGGGGAAGGACGTGCGATTTGATGACCTGGAAGTGCTGGTGCGGCGCAGTGAATATGGGCCGGGGGACGAAGTGGAGTTGGTGATCAACACGAATCGAGAGGGCTCCACGGTGGCGCTAATGGTGCGCGCGGCGAATGGTCGGTATCCAGAGCCAGTGTGGCTAAAGATTGATGGCAAGAGCACGGAGTATCGGTTCAAGGTAAATGAGTCGGATCAGCCAAACTTTTTCGTGGAGGCCTTCACAGTCTCTGATGCCAAGGTTCACCACGTCGTGCAGCAGATCCTAGTGCCACCGACCAAACGAATCGCCACAGTAGAATTGACGCCGGACAAAGAGACCTACCTCCCACGTCAAAGAGCACGGCTGAAGATGCGCGTGCGGGATCAGGCGGGACAGCCGTTCCTGGGGACGGTCGTCCTGACCGGGTATGACAAAGCGCTGGAATACATTTCCGGCGGGTCCAACCAAGGGGATATCCGGCCGTTTTTTTGGGGCTGGAAACGCAATCATTCTTCCAGCCTCAGCGATTCTTTGCGGCCGATGATTGTGGGCATGGCGAAGCCGGGGGAAGTCGCGATGGACTCGCTGTGGGAGTTTGGTGGGATGGGCCTGGATGAATTCGCGATGTCTCCAAAGGCTCCTGTGATGGCGCCTCCCGCGTCTGCTCCTCGAGCAATGATGCGTAAGGAGGCTGCACCGATGGTGCTCGCTGCGGGGGCGGGGATCGCGGACTCCTTCGACGCCATGGTTTCATCGCCTGGTAGTACGCAGACAACGGAGACAGGACCCATCCCGATGATCCGCGATAATTTTGCGGACACGGCGGTGTGGTTGGCGAATGTGCCGACGGATCTCAATGGCGAGGCGGTGATCTCAGTGGCGCTGCCGGACAACCTAACGACTTGGAAGTTGCGTGGTTGGGTCATGGGCCCGCAGACGCAGGTGGGCGAGGCATCGGTGGAGGTGATCACTCGCAAGAACGTGCTGGTCAGACTCCAGGCTCCGCGATTTTTTGTGGAGAAAGATGAGGTGGTGCTGTCTGCGAATGTTCACAACGATTTGGATACGGAGCAGTCCGTTCGGGGCATCTTGGAGCTCGAAGGCGGCAGTCTTGAGGCGATGGGCAAGAACCTAGAGCAAAGCAAGAAAATCGCTGCCCATGGCGAGGCCCGATTCGATTGGCGGGTGAAAGTAGTGAAGGCTGGCGAGGCGAAGGTTCGGGTGAAGGCTCTGGCGCAAGAGGATGCGGATGCGATGGAGATGACCTTCCCGGTGCTGGTGCATGGAACGATGAAGACCGACACCTGGAGCATGGCCGTCCGGCCCGATGGAGAGAGTGCCAAGATCACCGTCAGCGTTCCCGGAGAGCGTGTGCCGGAGTCAACACGTCTGGAAGTGCGCTACACACCGACGCTGGCAATCGCGCTGGTGGATGCGTTGCCGTTTTTGGCAGACTATCCATACGGTTGCACGGAGCAGACCTTGAACCGCTTTGTTCCTAGCGTGGTAACCTTGCGTGTTCTCAAAGATCTGGGCGTGAAACTAGATGCTGTCGTGGAGCGCTTGAAGGAGCGTGGTCCGCAAGGTCCGGATAAGGTGGCCTTTGAAAAACGTCTCAGCTCGATCACCGAAGCTCGTGTCCTAAAGATGGCCCGCGCTGGGTTGGCCCGGCTGGAAGCGATGCGCGGGCGCGATGGCGGTTGGGGCTGGTTCCCTGGCGGGCGGCAGTCGTCAGTGCACATCACTGCTCAGGTGGTGCATGGCCTGATACTGGCACGCGGTCAGATGAAAGGTCTGGCGGATGAGGATCTGCGCCGCCTGATCGATCCGGCCTTGCAATGGTTGGCCGAGCATGAGCGGGAACAGCTGCGGAGATTGGCACTGCCGAAAGGGGATCCCGATTTTCTGAGCGCACCTGGCAATGCCGACGCCCTCGTGCATTGGGTTTTGGTGGAAGGTGGAAAGGGCGATGCGGCGATGCGTGCCCGGCTGTATGAGGATCGAAAGAACCTGAGCCGCTACAATTTGGCGCAACTAGGTCTGGCCTGCGCCACCCTGAAGGAGACCGAGCGGCGGGATATGCTGCTGCGCAACGTTCGGCAGTTCTTGAAGCAAGACGATGAAAACCAAACCGCCTGGCTGGATCTGCCGGGGGCGTCTTGGTGGTTCTGGTATGAGGATGATCTTGAGACACAGGCCGCCTTTTTGAAATTGCTTTGCGCTGTCGAGCCGAAAGGTGAGACTGCGGCGCGCATCGCCAAGTATCTGGTGAACAATCGCCGCAACGGTACCTATTGGAACAGTACCCGAGACACCGCCGCAGTGATCGAAGCACTGGCATTGTACGTGAAAACCAGCGGCGAGGCTGACCCGAATGTGAAGATCCAAGTTCTTGTGGATGGGGAGGTGCGCAAGGAGGTGCGTGTGACGGGCGAGAATCTGATGGAATTTGATTCCGCGTTGATCATTGAGGGCAAGGCCTTGTCCGCCGGGGATCACGAGATCGAAATCCGCAAACAAGGCAATGGGCCGATCTATGCTGCTGCCTTTTTGACCCTGTTCAGTCTTGAGGATCCCATCCCAGAGGCGGGGCTCGAGGTGAAAGTTCAGCGGAAGTTTTATCGACTGATTGAGGAGAAGCCGGAAACGAACGTCGCGGGGGCGAGTGGCCAAGTAGTGAAACAGACTGGCTTCAAATATCGGCGGGAGGAGATTGCGAGCGATGCGCAAATCCACAGTGGCGACCTGATCGAGGTGGAGATGACGGTTACCAGCAAAAACGACTACGAGTATCTCATGATCGCCGATCCAAAGCCGGCGGGATTCGAACCGGTGGACGTACAAAGTGGCTGGGTCTGGGACGGGCTGAGCAGCTACCGGGAGTTTCGCGACGAGGAGGTGGTATTTTTTGCGGATCGCCTGCCCCAGGGTTCCCATAACCTGAGCTATCGGGTCAAAGCAGAGATTCCTGGCCGATTCAGTGCCCTGCCAACCAAGATAGAGGCGATGTACGCGCCGGATTTGAAGGGGAATTCGGCGGAATGGAAAGCGCGAATCGAGGAGGCCGCTGCGGAACCTGCGGCCGGTCAATAAAAATTGTGGCGGAATCGGAAGGAATTCGCTAGTCTGGTCGAATTCTGTCCTTTGGCCATGAGCGATACCCCACCCCCCAGCGGTAACCCACCACCTCCCCAATCTGCCGACGCGCAACCGCCTCCTCAAGGCTATCCGCCTCAGGGTTACCCACCGGCTGGCTATCCGGCCCCACAGGGGTATCCGCCACAAGGTTATCCTGCTCAGGGGTACCCGCAGGGTTATCCGCCGCCGCCTCCAGGGTATGGTTACCCTCCAGGTTATGCGCCACCTCCCGGATACGGACCGCCCCCCGGATATCCGCAGGGCTATCCGCCTGCTCAGGGTTATGCGTACCCGCCCCCAGGTTATCCCATGCCGATGCCAGGTGGGATGCCCCCGCCGCCAACAGGCAGTGGGGCTGTGCATATTCCGGCTCCGACTGGGGCTGCCCCAGTAATGCCTGCCCCCTCCGGTGTTGCGGCACCTTCGATGCCGGCTCCGCTTCCGGCCCCGACGGTAGCGGCGATGCCTGCTCCCGCCGCTGTCGCGGCAGCGATGCCCGCACCTGCGATTGCCGAGGTTGCGGAAGTTGATGCGGAAGCGGTGCATGTGGACGGTGGCGAGGGGCACATCTTTCACCCACCAGCGTTGACCCACTTTGAAGAGGCGAAGCCACAGAATGGTTTTGTCAAAATGTGGAAAAAAATCGGGGGAGGGTCACTGACCCTGAGCCTCGCCATCCACGCTGGCATCATTTTATTGGCAGGTCTCATCGTGCTGACGGCGCAGGCCATTCAGCCCCAGGTGGACTTCCTTCCTGGCGGTGGCACGCAGGCTGGCAAGGATGCCAGTGCAGACATGCAGCACAAGGTGCAGCAGAAAAAGCGCTCCGTGATAAGTAAGGCGATGCCAATGAAGAAGATTGTCAGTACGAGCACCAACGCAGATATCGCGCTGCCAGAAGCTCCACCTGACATGCTGGATGTTCCTGATGTCAGCTCAATGCTTGGCGGTGGTGCGATGGCGGGTGGCGGCTTCGGTAAGGGGGGGGCTGGCGGCGGATTTGGCAATGGAATGGGCATCGGTGGAGCGTCCGGCTTCGTCAGTTTGCCTCCCGCAATGCGTAGCCGTTGCTCCACCCAGGAACGTCTTGAAAAACTGCGCCAAAATGGTGGCTCGCCTGAGTGCGAGGCTGCGGTGTCGCGTGCTCTGGAGTGGCTAAAGACCAAGCAGAACCCAGATGGTTCTTGGGGACAGGCAAATAAGGCTGCGATGACAGGTCTCGCTCTTCTTTGCTACCTGGGCCGTTGCGAGACTCCCGATTCGCCCTTTTATGGCGACAATGTCATGAAGGGGATCCTCTACCTCATCGAGCTTCAGAAAAAGAATCCTCAGGGTATCATCGCGGAAAACATCACCAGCAATGCCGCGACCTACGAACACGGAATCGCGACCTATGCTTTGGGGGAGATGTACACGTTGGCTCGTCTGGGTAGTAAATCGTTGCCAGGGATGCGTGAGGCCTTTGAATCTGGTGTAAAGGTCATCATTGATAACCAAAACAAGCGTGGTTCTTGGACTTACGGCGGCGATAAGCAGGGACTTCCCATCGCCTATACCAAGGACTCCGGTGGGGAAGATCTTTCCGTGACGGGTTGGCAGTATCAGGCATTGAAAGCCGCCAAGCACACGGGGCTGAAGATTACAGGCCTCCATTCCGCCATCGACAGGTGTATCGATTATCTCGAAGGTAAGCAGACCAAGGATGGCGGGATCGGTAACACAAACCGCGACGGTGGCTACAATCAGTGGAACCTTACGGGAACCGGCGTGCTGGGCCTACAGACCCTCGGAAAGGGTGTCAAAAAATCCGTTATCAGTAAAGGAATCAAATTCTTGCGTGAGTTCGTCACAGCGGAACCGCTTGATTGGAACAAGAACTGCAACCTCTACGCTTGGTACTATTACACCCAGGCCTTTTTCCAGCAGGGTGGAGACGACTGGAAGTTCTATAACGAACAACTTCTGCCCAATCTGCTCAACAATCAGAATCCCGATGGCAGTTGGAAGCTTGAACGTTCCAACGGGTCCAGTGGTGTTGGCAACAAGGAGGGCGGCGTCTACAAAGCTGCGCTCTGTACGCTCCAGCTTGAGGTGTATTACCGCTACCTGAAGGTAGCCGACCGCGAGGACGAGTCGTTCTTCGACAAATAAGTGATTTGATCCAAAAGAGGCGCGGCCTGACTCGGGTCGCGCTTTTTTTAGCGCTTGCGGGTCAGCATGATTTCATTGCCTTCGGGGTCCACGCACATGGCGAGGTGTGGTGGCTCACCATTCTCTGGCTGAGGCTCCCGGGTCAGTTGACCGCCTGCGGCGACGATCTCTGCAGCACCTTCAAGTACGTCTGGCACTTGAAAGCTAAGGCCCGTCCAGGTGCGCTTGCCTTCTCCACCGCCATGGATACCGATGATGCCTGTGGCGATCGCGACCTCGCTAATCACCTCGTTTTGCTTCAGCACTTGGCCACCAAAGACCTTGGCGTAAAAATTGACGGCGCGGTCCATGTCCGCGGCCCAGATGAGATACTTCAGTCGTTCGACGATCATTCTGTATCTGTGGCACGGAGGAGTCCCATGTGACAGGAGAACTTTGGCTCCGTGGGTAATTTGCTGCTTCTGACTTGCAGTTTGAAGGGAAGGGACCGACACTCATCGGCTATGCGACCTGAGAAGATAAAATTTTTGCTGATGGCTGGCAATACGCGGCGTGCGGTTAAATTTTACTGCGATGTGTTTCGATTTGAACAGGTTCTGGTGACGGAGTGGTGGGCTGAGTTGGCTTTTGGGGACTCGATCATCGCGTTTCATGGTGGCCACGATGGTTCGCCGCATCCCTCTGGCCTGAGTCTTCAATTCGAAGACGTTTTTGGCGTGATGAGCCAGATCGAGGCCGCAGGCGGGGAGATCCTGGTCGTGCCTCATCAGCGGGAAGGGGAGCCTATCCTGCTCGGGCAATTCCGAGATAGTGAGGGGAACGAGGTCTTTATCACCCAATACGTTGGTTAACGCATGGATAACACCGCGTCATCCGTGAACTCCGGTGCGACCGAGCCATTTGGTGAGCACGCAGAGCGTCGCCGCCCTGACAAACGATTGCAGGTGTTGGAGGGCGCGCTGAGGCAGGCATTGGAAAATGGGGTGCAGGTCCCAGAGGCATTTGCTGCCTACTGCGCAGAGGCTTTTGCACGGGGAGATTTGATTGATCGCGCTGTCGAGTTTCTCCTCGAGTTATTTGGCGAAGACGAGGCGGAGTTGGCGAGGCTCGTGCGAGTCCCAGATTTGGTCACGGAGTTGGCTCATGGTGGTGCAGCCCTGACTTGCACAGTTGCATCCCATTGGAATGCCAATGGGGAAGCCGCTCGGATGGCGCATCTGGCGGACATGGTCAGGTCTGCGCATGTGCAGATGAAATCCCCGCACGCAGTCGAGGTGATGCTGGTGTTGTCGGCCAGTCTGGGGATCACGCGGCCTTCACGAGCTCGGTCCCTTTTAGGAATTGCCAGTCTGCGGGCGACACCCGGTGAACATGACGAGGCCCTACGCCAAGCGCGGCAGTGGGTCGCGGCGGGAGAGGTGGTAGAGGACTCGCCTGTAGAAGAACGCGTGTTCTGGGATCAGAGGCTCCGTCATCGATCGCGCAGCTACACTTGGGAAACTGTCGACGAGCGTCGGGCTCTGGCACACCTGGTTGAACGTTTAGATCCTGGGTGTGCCGTGGGGCCACTTTTTCAGTCGGTTGTCCCTGGATGCTGGTGGGATCTCTTGCAAAAGCTTCACTATGATGAGGTGGCGAGGAGTAAGGCGGAGAACGCCTCAGTGGTTTTGGTTGATCCAAGTGTACCTCCAGAAGGGGATACGGCCCCGGATCCGGCCGCAATTATCGCCGCTGATCGTCCGTCGCACTTGCTTACGGCGCAGCAGCCCCTGGTCAGCCCTCCTTCCTTGGGCTTTGTGCCTCCGCGGCGCTGGCCTGTCTTCGTGCTGGGCCTGGTAATTGGGGGACTGATTGTCGGTGGCCTGAAGTATTTCCAAGAAAGTGGCTCACAAAAGGGTGCGGCAAGAGGCACGCCTGCCGCTGTGAAAGCGATCCCGGTGTCCCAAGCAGCGAGCCCAGGAATGGCCAAGGTGACCGGCGACTGGTGTGAAGACGAAGCTGAGCGTCTCAGGGGCGAGGTGGTGGATCCGGGAATGTTGGAGCTTATCAAGTCTGGCAACTGGTCGGAGCATGAACTCTACCTTCGGGGACAGACAACCCGCTTGCCTCAAGGCAGTAGCCAATACCTCACCGTTGTGCGCCTTTTGCACCTAGACCTACCTCAGGACCCCGAAACACGTCGGATGTTACCGCGGCTCCTTGCTTTGACTGGGGTCAATGCCAGCACTGTGGAGCTTTGGAAGCATGTTGAGGGGAAGTCGAAAGAATTGAAAGATGGAATCAGGCAGGTTGTAACGGAGGTTTTAGAAACGCAGGGCGGGGCAGTGCCGGAGGACCTCAGGAAGGGGTTGGCAGAGTTGGCTCGGGAGTAAAATGATGCTGCCAATGGGTATTATCACGAATTTGTATGAGGTGTAAGTTCTCCGTTGGTTAATTACCATAGCAAATAAATAAAGTAGAATCGCTTTGCAGAATTGCGCCTTATCTGTTAAAATTGTCGTTATTCTGTGAGTGTGGTTCGGGGATGGCTCTTTTTGTGCTATCAGAGCTGCCTCAATACTTGTTTCCCCAACTCTGCACTCATACGCAGTTGAGACCATGAACCTAGATACTCAACGATTCGCCCACCTTGACCTTGCCAAGCGTGCGGACGGTCAATTTGTGGAGTTATCGCGCTCCCCAGATGAGCGGGTGTTCTTGGCTTATGATCGGGAGATTGGCCGTCTTGTGGAGTTGCATGTGCTCAAGGGCGGTGTGGCGATGGATGCCACCGAAAAGCGGTCTGCCTTTGAGCGGGCGACTCAGGCTTCGGAGATCCGCGGGGCTGGCTTTCTCCGAATCCTCGAAGTTGGGGAAGACGACGGAGTGGTGTATTACGCGAGCAACCTGAATGACGGGGAGTTTCTGGAGGATTATATCGTTCGGCGCGGGGCGTTAAATTCTTCCACAGTCTTTGCGCTGACGCTGCAACTCTTGGACGAGCTCATCCGATTGCAGAGTTTTCATCGATTGTTGGCGAGGATGCGACTGGACCGTCTCTTGATTACCGCTCTCGAGGATGCTTTTCTGCAATTGCGGGTCATTGATTACGGGTTGTCAGAAAAGGAGCGTCGAGGGGACGCGGATTCTGGTCGTTTGGTGACTCATGTCTGCGAGGCAATGTTTTTGATGCTGACGGGGCACCCGTTTGGGGGGGAGCATCCAGATCGCTTCCCGATTCTGACGGCGCTGCCGTCGGGGCTCCGGACGACCTTGCGCGCCGCTTTGGGTGGCGCCGACAACGTGCCGACGTCGTTGGAAAAGCTGCGTGATGATGTGCGCGAAGCTTTTTCCTCGTCTTCGTCGAGTCTTCAGGTTCGCAATCCGAGGAAGCAGTTGCTTGTCAATGACGCGCTGATGCCGAATTCGCGGTTGCAGGATCTTTTGCTGGAGAATGTGCCTCTGCAAGTTTTGCTGGGAGGGCGTTTCCGTGTTGAAGAAACAGCCTCGATCAAGAGGCATCCTTTCAGTATTCCGGCGGTCAATGTGAAGACGCAGGAGGCGGTTACCGTCCATCTCTTGCCTCCCTCGCGGATCGTTGACAAGACCCTGTATGAGGCGGTGCCCCTGCAGATGTGGCGCTTCAGTTCGGACCGCCATCCCAATATTCTGCGGTCATTGAGTCTATGGGAAGGGCCGGATTGGGCATTTTTGACCGAAGAACGCGGGGCTGGGTTTACTCTCAGCCGATTGATGGCGGAGCGTATGACGCTCAATCCGCAAGAAGTCTTGCTGTTGATCAAACTGGTACGCAATGGTTTAGATCAGGGGGTGGACTGCGGTGTGGCGAGAATCGATCTGCATCCGTCCAACATACAACTTTGCGTGGGTAAGGGGGGCGCTATGGCTGATCGTGAGTGGGATCGCCTAGCTCAGCGTCGTCTGGATGCGTGGCCGCCATTTACAATGAAACTGCGGCCGCACTTGACGATGCGCAGCTTGTACGAACCCCTTTTGATAGAGCCGGCGGTGGTTCAAGACGAAGACGGGCCTACTGAGGTCACGGATGAGGAGTTCCGTGGCCGCGCTCTTGCGGCCTTGGCAGCCTTTCTACTTACTGGGGAGCGCCAGATTTCGTCTGCTCGGGATTTTCCTGAGGCTGTGCCAGATGCCGTGGCTGCCTTCGTCAGAGAAAGCATTGATCGCTGCAAAGTTGTGGGTCGAGCGATGCCGGTGGCGGAATATGTCGAGCGTTTTGAGGAATTGCTGACGATGCCGTCCAGCGAAGGTTTGGCGAGCCGCTTGCGCGGGCAGGACATTCCTATTGAGGAGATGGAGAGCGTGGGATCCGTTTCAGACTTTGAAAATGAATGGGATGAGGATGAGCGGCCGGCTCTAGGATTTGATGCTGGTGTCGCTTCGTTGGGGTCAGTGGGGGGAGCCGCTCGGCATGCGGGGCATGGCGCAATCGGAATGGCTATCTTCGGCCTGGTTGGGATCGCGGTCTTGGGGATGGGCTGGTGGCTCCTTTTTGCAGGTGAACCCGCTCCAGAAATCACGGCTGAGTCGAGCGTCAAATCTGAGGAGATTGGAGCGTTTAGTTCACAGTCGGCGCCAGAAGTGACGCCTGAACCATCGACAATTGTCTCCAATGTGGGGGAGTCTCAGTCTCTCCCTCAAGCTCCGGCTGTGCCCGAAAGAACCAAGGCACCAGTGACGATTAAGAGGGCGATCATCCCTTCTGAAGAGGAGAAGGAGAAATTCCGGGCTGAGCATCCCGAGACCTCCTCGCCCGATAATGTTATCAGTGATCAACCGAGCGGTACTGTGCGGCCCAAGTTGGCTGACGTGACGGGTTCCAGGGGCGAATAGTTGCCGCATTTTCGCATTTGCGATGGGCTTTTTGGGGCAGGAGGTGAATTTTCAGGCTGAGATGGCTTAGAATTCGCTTGGAATGAACTCAGATTTCCGGCACAGTAGTGAAAGTGTCGTCGGCGGTGAAAATCGTCTTCGTCCTTGGCCGTTGCAACTTCGTCTTTTTTGGCGATTGCTCTCGATTTTGGTTTACATACTCACGATTTTGAGAATAGTATTTGCAAACAATCTCATTTTTTACATAAATTCAGAAATAAATAGGAGCGCTAGATGAAGGTCAACAACACCATCGTCATTTCAATCGGACAAGCTGGAAATCAAATCGGGGCTTCCTTCTGGAAGACGCTGTGTCAAGAACATGGTATCGACCCATTGACCGGGCAAACAGCCCAAGGGCAGGAACCTCGTGGGAATTGGAGTTCGTTCTTTTCGAGGCTCGGTGATGGCTCTTCAGGGAGTTATGTGCCGCGTGCGATCATGGTCGATCTTGAGCCGAGTGTCATCGACAACATCAAGTCCACCACCGGATCATTGCTGAACCCAGCAAACCTCATTTCTCGCACAGAAGGGGCGGGAGGAAATTACGCCGTCGGCTACTTTGGCGCAGGTCGCGAAGTGCTGCCTGAGGCAATGGCCCGGGTGAACGCAGAAGTTGAAAAATGCGACAACGTTGGCGGCATTATCATCCTGCATGCAATCGGTGGAGGCACCGGATCTGGATTTGGAGCTTTGCTGATCGAATCCATCAAGGAATCCTACCCTGAGTTTCCTGTTCTGAGCTGCGCAGTTCTACCTTCGCCCCAGGTCAGCTCTGTCGTTACGGAGCCCTACAACACCGTCTTTGCTCTCAATGCGTTGCGTCGTACCGCCGATGCTTGTCTGATTTTTGACAACGAAGCTCTCTTCGAACTCGCCCACCGAAAGTGGAGCATCGAAAGCCCTACCGTTGACGATTTAAACCTCCTCATCACGGAAGCTCTGGCGGGTTTGACCGCATCAATGCGCTTTAGTGGCTTCTTGACGGTTGAAATCAGCCTGCGCGAGATGTTGACGAACCTCGTTCCGCAACCATCGCTGCACTTCTTGATGTGTGCCTTCGCGCCGTTGACTCCTCCAGACCGTAGTAAGTTTGAGGAATTGGGGCTTGAGGACATGATTCAGTCTCTCTTTGACAATGAATCGGTATTCGCAGAGTGCTCGCCGATGGAGGGTCGCTTCCTGAGCACTGCGGTGCTCTACCGTGGTGTAATGGACGACAAGCCACAGGCGGACGCTGCGTTGGCCGCGATGCGCGACAAGTTGCCGCTGACTTACTGGATTCCGACCGCATTCAAAATTGGCTACGTTGAACAGCCGGGCATCTCCCACCGCAAGAGCATGGTTCTTTTGGCGAACAATACGGAGGTTGCTCGTGTCTTGGACCGTATTTGCCACAACTTTGATAAGCTTTGGCAGCGCAAGGCATTCGCCAATTGGTACCTGAACGAAGGCATGTCTGATGACCAGATTTCTTCCCTGCGCGCCTCTGCTCAGGAGTTGATTCAAAGCTATCAAGTCGCTGAGGAGAGCGGTGCCAAGGCGAAGAGCCAGGATGCCTCTACCCCCTCGGTGCGTTCACCGTCCGCCCCCTTCGCATCTGATGTCGCTGTGGGCGATAGTGCTCACCGCTCAGGGACGTCCATTAGCCTCAAAGACATCGTCGACCGGGGCAAGAACTGAGTTTTGTGGAGGCCTTTTTGACCCGTTTCAAGTCACCCATCGATCAATAAACGACAGCGTAATTTTGGAGGAGTATTTGTGAGAGAGATTCTGAGCATTCACGTCGGACAATGTGGTAACCAAATTGCAGACCGCTACTGGCGGCTTGTCCTGCGTGAGCATGGACTAACAGAGGCCGGAGTGCCGAAGGATCCTGCTGCTACGGCAAACAATGCCAACATGGAGGTCTTCTTTACCCGCGTCCGCGATGGTAAATACACGCCGCGTGCAGTGCTGGTAGATCTTGAGCCTGGCGTCATTGCCAGGATCGAGGGCGGGGACATGTCCCAGCTTTTTGACGAGAGCAGCATCGTCCGCAAAATCCCTGGAGCCGCCAACAACTGGGCCCGTGGCTACAATGTCGAAGGCGAGCGAGTGATCGATCAGATCATGAATGTCATCGATGCGGCCGTTGAAAAGACGAAGTCGCTCCAGGGCTTCCTCATCACCCACTCAATCGGTGGCGGTTCCGGTTCCGGACTCGGATCGTTGATCTTGGAGAAACTCCGTGCGGCCTATCCGAAGAAGAAGATCTTCACTTTTTCTGTGGCACCTTCCCCGGTCATTTCTGACAGTGCGGTGGAGCCATACAACGCCATTCTGACCTTGCAGCGGATTCGCGATAACGCTGATGCTGCCGTCATTCTGGATAACGAAGCGCTCTTCCGTATTGCTAAGAGTCGCCTGAATCGCAGTCCGAATTACATGGACTTGAATCATATCATCGCATTGATCATGTCCTCGGTAACCGCATCGCTGCGTTTCCCTGGAAAGCTCAATACGGATCTCGGAGAATTTGTCACCAATCTGGTGCCGTTCCCAGGAAACCACTTCTTGACAGCATCCTTCGCGCCAATGCGCTCGGGTGGGCAGGAAGGACAAGTGCGGAGTAATTTCCCGGATCTGGCTCGTGAGACCTTTGATCAGAACAACTTCACTGCGGCGATCGATTGGAACAATGGTGTCTATCTCTCGGCTTGCGCCCTTTTCCGCGGTGACGTTCGTGCCAAAGAAGTCGAAGAGAACATGGCTGCCATTCGCAAGAGCTTGAATTTTGCCTCTTACGTTCCGACCGGGATCAAGATCGGCTGCGCCGAGACCGCTCCAGACGGTTTCTCTTCCAGCGGTCTAGCGCTGGTCAACCACACCGGCATCGCTGCGGTGTTTGAGCGTCTGGTCAGCCAGTTTGATATCATGTTTGATAACCACGCCTATACTCACTGGTATGAGGCCGCTGGCGTATCTCGCGATATGATGGCAACTGCGCGCAATACTGTTGCGGAGTTGGCTCAGTCCTACCGCGATGCAAGTTGAGGGGCGGACTTTCCGTTCATTGCCCCGCTAGAGATTTCTTTCTGTGGACCCGACCTTAGAAAAACAAATAGCCTCTGCATCTCGCAGTGTTGAGGAGGCGCGTCGTTTAGCCTACCACGATCCGGTGCGCATCGGGGCTTTGGTGGAGCAGATCAGCGTGCTAGCAGATCTACGACAGAAGGAAGGGGATTTCCGCAAGGCGGAGTCCCTGTACCGCGAGGCACTCTTTCGGGTCTTAGACCTGCGGAAATCCGACCCTGAACTTCTCTCCGGCATCTATTCACTACTTGCCTATCTTTACGATCGCTGGGGTAAGATGGATGAGGCCGCCAGGTTCTATGAAAAGGCCTTGGAACTGAGCGAGCGTAACGGCTTGGCTGAGACGGACAAAGTGGCGACGATCAAGAACAACCTCGCAATGATCTTCAAGTCATTGCGGAATCACGAAAAAGCAGAGCAGTACTATCACGAAGCGCTGGAGTGTTTTTTGCGCGTCGATGGCGAGAATAGCCCCCGTGTAGCGTCGGTCTATAACAACCTGGGTGTGCTCTACTACAGCCACATGGAGGTTGAGAGAGCTCAGGAGATGCACGAGCGCGCTTTGGGGATTCGGCAGCAGTTGAAGCAGGACGACATGGATCCTGCCGATCTTTCGCAGACCTTCATCAATCTCGGTGCCGTTTACAAGGCCTCCGGAGATTTTCGCAAAGCGGAAGAATGCGTTGAGCGCGCCAAAAAAATCCGCGCCAGCATGAATGGGTTTCGCCCGAAGCCACGACGTGCCGCAGCGCTGCTGGTGGACGCGAACGGTTGATCGCTGTCCGGTCAATATGTGGCTACCGCTGCTAACGCGGCGCGAACCTCTTCCTCTTGAATCCCGCGCAATTGAAAGACACGCAAAATCGTGTCTTCGATCAGATTGTTCGGGCAGGAGGCACCTGCGGTGACGCCGACCTGAATTGGGGCGTCGCTGGCCAGTTTTTGAGTGTAGCTTTCCTTCTCCTGTTTCAAGTGTAGATCAAAGTGGACGATCTGCTCGAGGCTACGCAGGCATTCTGCGGTGCGGATGAAGAACGTTGGCAGTTGTTTTTCACCGATCTCCACCAGGTGAGTGGTGTTGGAACTGTTGTAACCGCCGACGACAAGGAGGATGTCTAGAGGCAGCTTCAGCATGTCGAAAAGGGAGTCCTGGCGCTCCTGAGTGGCACCGCAGATGGTGTCAAAGACTTGGAAGTTTTGGTCGCCCACGGTTTCGCCATCGCGGTCAATAACCGCAGCGCGGAGCCGACGCTGGATTTCCTCGGTCTCAGATTTGAGCATCGTCGTTTGATTGGCGACGCCGATGCGTTTCAGATGCATGTCAGGGTCGAATCCTGGGGACGCTGCCTCGCCGAATCGCGTGATGAAGCCTTCTCGGTCGCCACCACCTTTACGAATGTAGTCGCAGACGTAATCCACATCATCCAATGTCAAGATGACAAGATATTGACCGTTGCCGCTCTGCCCAAGGGCACGGGACGATGTCGCGCGAGTTTCTTCGTGGGAGGCCTTCCCATGAATGATGGACGTGAATCCATCGACGGCGTATTTGCGCACGCGCTTCCACACGCTCATGACATCCCCACAAGTGGTATCTACCACCATGCAGCCACGCTCGGCGATGATGTTCATGATTCGCGTCTCTGCACCAAAGGCAGGGACGATAACGACGTCCTCAGACGTCAATTTTGCCACGGCTTCTTCGTGCGTGCCAACCGGGAGGCTGATGACATTCATCTCCGAGAGTTGTCGGTTGACCTCCGGATTGTGAATGATCTCGCCAAGCAGATAGACATTCCGATCCGGGAAGACCCGTCGCGAGGCGTAGGCCAGGTCAATCGCTCTTTCGACACCGTAACAGAACCCAAAATCGCGCGCTAGGCGGATGGTCGTATTGCCTACCGTCAGCAGCCCCCCCCCTTTGCGGATGGAATCAACGAGGGCGCTGCGGTAGTGGGTCTCCACCTCCGCTTGGACAAGTTGCATGACCTCCGGAGTGCGGACGTTCACGCGACGGGATGCGGGTGCGGACATTGGTTCTGAAAAATGGGTGACGACGATCAGAACGTGTAAAGCTTGCCTGCGCGGGCATCTTCAAAGACCTTGGGGCTCAGCATGTAGGACATCGGTGGGTCCGGCATGGCGGAGTCGTCCAGCACTGGCAGGGTCTTGCCGATGGTTTCGTCTTCAGGGAAGGAGGAGGCGATGGTGAGCTTGGTGCCTGGGCGGACGAGATCAAAGATCTTCTTCGCCGACTTGATGGGCAGGCGGACGCAACCATGGGTGCAGGGGTAAGGTTTCACAAAGCCCCAGTGCATCCCATAGGCCGACTTGAACTCCATCCAATACGTCATCGGGTAGCCTGCCCCTGGGGAACTCTGGCGACGGCGGGTGGCATTCTTGGCGTAGATAGTGAAGGTGCCCTTCGGAGTCGGCGTGGCTGCGGTGCCGACGGAGCAGGGGGTGGCTAGCAGCACTTCGCTGCCTTCCATTACATAAACTCGTTGGGCGCCCGTACTGAGTTTGACTGTCACCGCGCTCGGGTTCTTTGGTGCCTTAACCGGTGGATCGAAGGTCGTCGAGTAACGGCCGCTGCCGGTGGGTTTGGTTGCGCAACTGCTCATGACCACGAGAGTGGCAAGAAGCGCTGAGGTGGAGAGGAATCGTGCGAAGAGTTTCATAGAAAAAGCAGGGCCGAACTTGTAGCACACTCCTCCGGACCTGCTACCGCTTTTCGCTCCCTATCATTTCTTGTTGGATGTCTTGACCTGCGGGCGGGGTGGAGGCACGATCTACCGAATCCTCAGCCAACACCATTCACCATGAAAATTGTTCCCTGTTTCGCTCTTGCCGCCATCGCCATCGCGGGCGTGATTGTCGCTGGTCATGCGGCCGATGAACCTAAGGAGCCTAGCGAATGGGTTCTCTTTGATGGCAAGAGCCTCGACGACTGGGAAGCGGTCGACGTTGGCGGCAGTGGCACGGTGGAGTTGGATGAAGGAGAATTGATCATCAATCTTGGCGAGGGCGTGGGCGGAGCCGTTTATAAAAAGGCCGCGGCGCTCCCCGTCACCAACTATGAAATCACCCTGGAGGCGATGCGTGTTTCTGGAGTGGATTTTTTCTGCGGGCTCACGTTTCCAGTCGGAGACCTCAAGACCTGTGCAACGCTGATCTGCGGTGGATGGGGAGGGAGTGTGACTGGCATTTCCAGCATTGACGATCTCGATGCGGCCAACAACGCCACGGGAACCTACCAGCGTTATGAGGACGAAAAGTGGTACAAGATTCGCATGCGGGTGACTCCGGAAAACCTGAGTGCCTGGGTCGATGACAAGCAGGTGGTGGACATCGACATCAAAGACCGCAAGATCAGCGTCCGCCCGGGCCCGATCGAGAGCTACCTGCCGCTGTCCGTCACCAGCTACAACACCGCTGCTGCGTTTCGGAACATCAAGATGAAGAAACTGCCCGAAGCGGCGGCCAAGTAGTCACTGTTACGGCTTTGGATCGTGCTTGTGGGCCAAGATCTCGTCGTAGACGGCTTCGGTGACGATGTCAGAGTCTCCATGCTCCAGGATGATCAATCGGCGACCGCGTGATGGTTTCGGGGCGGCTAGCAGAACGCGCTGGGTGTCGTAGTAGACCTTTTGCGGGACGATGTAGAGCCATTCTTTTTTCTGGCGGGCTGACTGGTAGCTCAGCATTTCCAGAGCGCCTTGCTCCATCGTGTTGGATTCCACCAGATCTTGCAGGGCACGTGGATAGTAGCCGTTGTGCGTTTCAGCATAGGCCGCGCAGGCCATGGAAAGGCTGCCACCTTTGCGACGGTTCGCGTTGATTTCGGCACTCTCAAGTAGACTCAGCCAGATATACCCGACCAGCCCAAAAAATAGCCCGATGATGCCGAAGAAGATCAGGCGTTGTTTCATACTAGAGAGAGACACCTCGCTTCCAGGGCAGGAAATCATCCTGCCCAAGGGCGACTGCTTTTGGAATATACGTCCCGCTGGCCGTTTTGAGCGCAAGCTCGAAGAGTTCCTCGCCCATTTCCGCCACGGATTTTTCGCCACGGATGATGGGGCCCGCGTCAAAATCGATGATGTCTGCCATGCGAGTCGCCAATTCGGTGTTGGTGGCGACCTTTAAGGTGGGACACACGGGGTTTCCGGTCGGTGTGCCGAGCCCGGTCGAAAAGACCATCAAATTGCAGCCTCCTCCCGCCAGCGCTGTCGTGGATTCCACATCGTTGCCAGGGGTGCAGTAAAGTGTCAGCCCGCCGTGCTTGCGAATGGGCTCGCCATAATCCAGGACATCGACGATGGCGGCGTCGCCACCCTTGCGTGCGGCTCCAGCGGATTTGATCGCGTCGGTGATGAGGCCGTCGCGGATGTTGCCGGGGGATGGATTGGCGTCAAACCCAGATCCACAAGCCGTGGCCGCGTCTTCATAGGCGCGCATGAGTTCGACGAAGCGTTGGGCCAACTCGTCGGTGACGCAGCGGTCGCAGAGGCTCTGTTCGACACCGCAGAGCTCTGGGAACTCCGAAAGCACCGGGGCTCCACCAAGGGCGGCCAGGAGATCGGCGGCGTGGCCGATGGCGGGGTTCGCGGAGATGCCGGAGAACCCATCCGAGCCTCCGCATTCGACGCCCATGATTAGGTCACTGATTGGGCAAGGTTCACGGGTTTGTTCGTTTGCTGCCGCCATGCCTTTGAAGGTGGTCTTGATGGCATCTTGCAGCATTTGCCTTTCCGACTTGGACTTTTGCTGTTCAAAGATGTGCAGCGGCTTCTTGAGGTCGCGCCCCCAAGCGGCGAGTTCTTCCTCCAGCAGACTCACCTGAGCGTGTTGGCAGCCAAGGCTCAGCACGGTGGCACCGGCGACGTTGGGGTGGTGAATGTAACCTGCGAGCAATCGGCAAAGCGCCTGTGCATCCTGGCGCGTGCCCCCGCAGCCGAGGCCATGCTCCAGGAATTTGACACCATCGAGGTTCGAAAACAAAACACCCGACTCAGCAGCAGCGGCTTCCAGCGTTAAGGCCTCGATCGCTTCTGCCGAGGCACCACTGCGGTGGAGTTGTGCCAGTTTGGCGGCGAAACCTTCGTAAGCGGAGCCGCGCGCATAGCCGAGCGATCGCGTCAGCGCCTCGCGCATGAAGGCGAGGTTGCGGTTCTCGCAAAAAACCAGTGGGATCACGATCCAATGATTGGCCGTGCCAGAGCCGCCTCCTTCACGTCGAAAGCCTTGAAATGTGCGTCCTTGCCAGGCGGAAACATCAGGCTTCACCCAGTCGTAGCTGGCCTGCTTGCCTGCAAAGGCGGCTGATTCGTGAACGACGTTGCCCGTGTGAAGGAGACCGCCCGCAGGAACGGCAGCGGTGGTGCGGCCGACCAAGACTCCATACATCGTGATGCGATCCCCCTGAGCAAAGTCTCGTGCGGCGAATTTTTGTTTGGCTGGGATCGCTTCTTTCAGCGTCCAGTGCTTGTCATCGTGGTCAACCGTCGCGCCAGCGGCGAGTGAGCGCAGGGCGACAATGGCATCGTCCGCTGGATGAATCTGCAGGACGGAGCGAGGGGCAAGGGAGCTCATGGTGGGAGAGTGGGCGGGCAGGCGACTAACGGCTGAGTTCCAACATGCGCAGCAGCGGCTTTTCGGCGCGCTTGCGGATGTCTTCATCCATATTCACCTGGGGGGAAAGATCGCGCAGGGCATCGTGCAACTTCTCCAGGGTGTTCATCTTCATGTAACGGCAGTCAGCGCAGGCGCAGTGTCCAGTTGGGCCAGGAATGAAGCGCTTCCCAGGGACTTCGCGTTCCAGTCGGTGCAGCATTCCACTTTCGGTCACGATGATGAAGGTCTCTGCGGGATCATTGCGGCAGAAGCCCACCATTTTTTCAGTGGAGCACACTTCGTCAGCGAGCATCCGCACTGCATAGGTGCACTCGGGGTGGGCGACGACTTTGGCGTCTCCGTGCTTGGTTTTGATGGCCTGGATGCTGTCGCGGGTGAACTCGACATGCACGTAGCACGCACCCTTCCACAGGTCCATTTTGCGGCCCGTTTGCTCCATCACCCAAGAGCCGAGGTTTTGATCGGGAACGAAAAGGATCGGGCGGTCCTGGGGCGCAGCTTCGACGATTTTGACTGCATTTCCGCTAGTGCAGATGCAGTCGCTCAGGGCCTTCACATGCGCGCTGCAGTTGATGTAGGCGATCACGTAGTAGTTCTTGCTGGCGTTCGCCTTGAGGAAGGCCTCAAGCTGCGGGCCGGGGCAGCTCTGCTCCAGGGAGCATCCTGCGTCGAGATCTGGCAAAACGACGATCTTGCCGGGATTCACGATCTTGGCGGTCTCAGCCATGAAATGCACGCCGCAAAAGGCGATGACATCAGCGGGTGTCTCCTTTGCCTTGTAAGCGAGCCCCAGGGAATCACCAACGAAGTCCGCCAACTCCTGGATTTCCTTGGATTGATAATTATGGGCGAGGATGACAGCGTTGCGCTGCTTTTTGAGTTTGAGAATCTCTGCCTGAAGGGTGGGTGTGGCCATGGCTACCATACGGTGGTTTCTACGCCAGCCGTCCTGGGTACTCAAGCACTTGCTTCGGCAGCGCTTTCTCTGGTGCAAAAAACTGCAGGGAATCGTAACAAACGTCAGCTTTGTCCGTTCTCACTGCCCCCCAAAACCTGAAAATCCACCTGATGAAACGACTCGTCCTGCTGCCCCTGCTCGCCTTTGTTTGGTCTCCCATGGCCGCCTCCTCAGAAGAGGTCAGCCCGGTGCAGCTGCACCTTTGGTCCGGCGATCTGAATGTGCCGGATCCTGTGGCCTGCACCGTAGACCCGCAGGGTCGCGTCTATGTCTCTGCCACCACGCGCCGCAAGGCGGCAGACCTCGACATCCGCGAGCACCAGATGTGGATCGCGGATGACGTCAGCCACGATAGCGTGGAGGCCAAACGGGAGTTCTATCACCGCGAGCTTGCCCCTGGCAAGCTGCGCGTGCCACGCGGGGGACTCAAAGATCACAACAAAGACGGTTCCATCGATTGGAAAGACCTGACCGTTCACACCGAGCGCATCTATCAGCTCCGCGATACCGACGGTGACGGGAAGGCAGACAAAATGACCGTTTTTGCCGAGGGCTTCAATACCGAGGTTACCGGCATCGCTGCTGGGATTCTGTATCACGACGGCTGGGTCTATGCGACGATCGCGCCTGATCTCTGGCGGCTGAAGGATACAGATGACGACGGTGTCGCTGATATCCGCGAGGTTGTTGCACACGGTTTTGGCATCCACATCGCCTATGCCGGGCACGATATGCATGGTCCACGGCTCGGACCGGACGGTCGGATTTACTGGAGCATCGGGGATAAGGGCGTGAACGTCACATCCAAGGAGGGGAAAAACTTCTATTATCCACACGAGGGTTGTGTCATGCGGGTAGAGCCGGATGGCACAGGCTTTGAGGTCTTTGCGCACGGTCTGCGCAACGTTCAAGAGGTCGCCTTCGATGACTGGGGCAATGTCTTCGGTGTGGACAACGACGCAGACATGCCCGGCGAACGCGAGCGCTTCGTTTACATCACTGAGCGCAGTGACTCTGGCTGGCGCTGCGGGCATCAGTATCAAAAAATGGCCAGCCGCTGGATGCTCGATGACATCTGGCGTGCGAAGACTAGCATGGGCAGTGGAAAGAAGGACAAGGCCTCGAAGGATGCCCCGCTCGTCGGCGGACTGAAGGCCAGCACGCCTCTTTTCATCACACCACCGATGGCGAACTACTCCAACGGTCCCGCCGGTTTTGCTCACGAGCCCGGCACGGCGTTGGGGGCCTCTCTGCGTGGATACTACATTCTGAATCAATTCCCCAGCGGTGTCATGGATGCCTTTCAGATCGTGCCGGAGGGAGCCTCGTTTCAGATGAAGAACCTGCGCACGCTGAACAATGGCGTCATGGGCATCGGCATGAGCTGGGGACCTGATGGCTCACTGTACATGGCGGACTGGGTCGGTGGTTATCCTCTCGATGAAAAAGGTGCCATCTGGCGCGTCGATGAACCTTCGGGCCGCGATAGCACCGAGCGCAAAGAGACGCTGGCTCTGCTCTCTGCTGGTTGTGCTGACAGCGACTTGCCTGCTCTCGAAAACTTGCTTGGTCACGCGGATCAGCGGGTGCGTGTAGCGGCTGAATTGGAACTGGCCAAGCGCAAAGCCTGGCCCGCACTCGCCGCCGTTGCTGCCGATGACAAGCGTCCGCTACTGGCGCGTGTGCATGCCATTTGGGGCTACGGCATCGGACTGCGACGCGAAAAAATTGCCGCCAAGCCGATGCTGGACTTGCTGGCGGACGCGGAGCCTGAGGTGCTAGCGCAATGCAGCAAGGTGCTCGGCGAAGCCAAGCTGCCGGAGGATGAGCGCGCTCTGCTCATCCCGCTGCTGGCGAATTCAGAGGTCCGCGTTCGTTTTCAATCCGCAATTGCCTTGGGCAAACTCGGTTGCACTCAGGCCACGAAGCCGCTTCTCGCTGCTGCCGCAAAAGAGGGCGGCGATGCCTTCATGCGGCATGCCATTGTTACCGGATTGGCGGGATGCGCGACTGCTGACCTCGCGGCGCAGACCGAGTCAAAGGATCGTTTGCAAAGGCTCTGCGCAGCACTTGCTTTGGCTCGGCAAAAGTCCTCAGCTATTGCCGATTTTCTTGCCGATGCTGATCCTCTGATCGTTGATGAGGTTGCTCGCGCCATCCACGACGATGCGGGGATTCCGGATTTGCTGCCAAAGCTGGCTTCGCAAATTGATGGGCCTACGCATGGAGGCACCGCTACCGTGCGTCGGGTCATCAACGCTGCGCTGCGGGTCGGAACGCCGGAACTCGCGGGTAGGGTGGCGCAGTTTGCAGTGGATTCAGCGCATCCGCAGGCTCTGCGACTGGCAGCGTTTCAGACGTTGGCCGTGTGGACAGATCCGCCTCGGCTCGATCTGCTTGATGGCATGTCGCACCCTTGGGCGACCCGCGATTCAGCACAGATCACCGCAGCCCTGCAACCGTATGCGGCGGCGTTGCTTGGCGTCACGGAAAAAGAAGATCGCGAGTCCGGCATCGCCGTGCTCTTGGCCCACCGCCTTGCGGCACCTGCAAGGGATCTGCAATCGATCATCAGCGACACAGCGACGGACGAACTTACTCGCGCAGCTGCGCTCCAGCTTTTCGCATCGCAAAACGCTGCTGCCCCCGAGTTCGCAGCGGTGCTGGAAGTTGCCTTGGCAAAAGAGTCGCCTTCCGCGCTTCGCATGGCGGGGCTTGAGGTAGCCTTTGCTCACGCCCCAAAGCGCGCTCATCAGCAGGCGCAGACTCTGTTAAAAAAGGGCAGTTTGAAGGAGCGCCAGCACGCGCTGAAGATCATGAGCAAGCAAAGCACCGCAGACGATCTGATTCTGGCCGCCTTTGATGCCATGCAGGCTGGCAAGATCGATCCTGGTCTGCGGCTCGACGTTCAGGATGCGGCCGCAGCAAGGGCAGAGGCGTCCCAAGCTCTGGCTGCAAAACTGGCAGCGTATGCGGCCTCAGGTGCTTCTTTGATTGATGATCTCGCGGCGGGTGGTGATGCCGATATCGGTAAGGCCATCGTGAGCGAACATCTAGGCGCGAACTGCATCGCCTGCCACACCGTGGAGAGTGCGGAGGGCAGTGCCGTCGGACCACCGCTCTGGACCATCGGTGCGCAGAAGGACATTCGTTATTTGCTGGAGTCACTGCTGACTCCCGGCGCGGTGGTTGCTCCCGGGTTCGGTATGGTCTCCGTCACGACCAAGGCTGGTGCATCGGTCGCCGGTGTGGTCGATCACGAGACTGCCGACGTCCTAGCCGTTCGTGCTGCCGACGGCAAGGTCACGGAAATCAACAAGACCGATATCACCGCGCAAACCCCACCAATCTCCGTCATGCCGCCAATGCTGGGCATCCTGACCAAACACGAGATCCGCGACGTCGCCGCCTACCTCTCCACGCGGAAGAAGGCACCGAAAGGTGTCTCGGCGAACGAGCATTGATCAAATCCTCGCGCTGTTGCCCGTATCACTCTCATTGAATCATGAAGCTCAAATCCATTCTCCTGCTGAACATCGCACTGGTCTTGCTGACCGCTCCTGGCAACGCCCAAACTTCCGTAGTTCCCCCAAAGGGCGAGCCTACGAATGCCGCAGAGGCAGCAGCAAAGAAGGCTGCCGAGGATAAGGCCATTGATGAAAAATATCAGGCCATCGTGTCCAAGCTCCCACCGGATCAACAAGCCTGGGAGAAGGTCTTGCAGAGCCAATTGGGTAATTTTTATCTCCCCATCCACAAACGCGAAAAGGTCCAGGGTCGCTCCAATGCCTGGGATTTCGTGCAGGATGAACCCAAACTGCCGCGTGTGCTGCTGATCGGCGATTCAGTCTCGCGTGGCTATACCCAAGCGACCCGCAAGGCTCTTGCAGGTAAGGCCAACGTGCATCGCGCGCCCGCCAACTGCGGCCCCACGGCCAGCGGAATCAAAAACATTGAGGTTTGGTTGGGCGATGGCCAATGGGATGTGATCCACTTCAACTTCGGCATTCATGATCGGAATACGCCCATCGCTGATTACACGCAGCGGCTAGAGACCCTGATCAAGCGCATGGAGAAGACGGGTGCAAAGCTCATTTGGACAACGACGACTCCCATCCCTGATACACCCGATGGCAAACAAACCGCTGCCTCCATCGTGGAGCGCAACGCCGCTGCTGCAGCCATTGCCAAGAAGCACGGCCTAGCCGTCGACGATCTCTTTGCCGCCATCACCCCGCATCTGGCCGAGATGCAGAACCCAAACGACGTGCATTTCAATTCCACAGGGTATGACTTCCTGGGTCAGCAAGTTGCGTCGTCCATTGAGGCGGCATTGAAGTGAGATCACTGCCATGAAGACCTTGACCTGCCTTTCATTGCCCTGCTTAGCGGCGTTGCTTTTAGCCTTCGTCGCGTTGTCGGCGGAGGAGTCTGATTCCCAGCGTCTGGTGGTGTTGACGTTTGATGATTCGGTGGCCAGTCATGCCACCTTTGTAGCGCCCTTGCTCCAGAAGTATGGTTTTGGGGCCACGTTTTTCATCACGGAAGGCTTCGAGTTTGCGGTCGATAAGAAGCACTACATGACCTGGGAGCAGATCAAGGCCCTAAACGACGCTGGCTTTGAAATCGGCAACCACACCCGCAAGCATACCGCTGTCACCAAGCAGACCCCGGAGCAGATCCGTGCCGATGTCGAATACATCGAGCAGCAATGCGCCAAGCACGACATCCCACGGCCCACCAGTTTTTGTTACCCCGGTTACCAAACCAGCGAGACCGCCGTGAAGGTCTTGCGCGAGCGCGGCTACCGTTTCGCGAGGGCAGGGGGCGCTGCTGCTTATGATCCGACCCAAGACGCACCTCTCACCCTGCCGCAGGCCTTTGACAGCAAACCCGATTGCACCCTGGAGCAGTTTAAGGCCGCTGTCGCCGGAGCCCGCGAAGGCAAAGTTGCCGTAATGACCTTCCACGGCGTCCCCGACATCCAACACCCCTGGGTCAATACCGATCCCGAAAAGTTCGAAAGCTACCTCGCCTACCTCAAAGAAGCCGGCTGCAAGGTCATCGCCATGCGCGACCTTGCCAAATTGGTGGAGTGATCTCCAGCCACGTGAAGCAGACACCCCTGTCTGCCCCGGAGCGGGCATTGATGAGGTAATTGGAACAGACAGGAGTGTCTGTTTCACTTCCGGGGCGGTGCTAGGGGGACTTTAGTCCGGCGGTGTTGATGGCGATGACGCGGTAGTGGTAGGTCTTGCC
The DNA here is from genome assembly GCA_024232965.1 of Verrucomicrobiaceae bacterium. Lineage (GTDB taxonomy): Bacteria > Verrucomicrobiota > Verrucomicrobiia > Verrucomicrobiales > Verrucomicrobiaceae > JACKQF01. Next base: position 681,142 of record JACKQF010000001.1, read on the forward strand.
GACCTCGGCGCTGCTGTCGGTGTAGCTCATGACGGCGAGGGGTTGGACGGGGGTGTCGCTGTACTGGAGTCCCTGGAAGAGTGGGCGTCCAAAGGGGTTTTGGGGTTTTTCGGGGACTTTGCCGATGATGTTGCCGTCGCGCTCGATGAGGAATTGGGCGAGACCGCTTTCGAGGTCGGCATCGGCGTCCCAGGTCAATTCGTTGCCTTTGACCTGAAGGTTCCGAGGGGCAGGGGGAGGGGTTGTGTCCGGGATCTCGGTGTCTTTGACGTACTGCATCCAGGCTTTGGCGATGGCTTCATTGGGCAACCACCCGGCTTTTTCTTTGGCCTCCGAGAACTCTGCTGCAGGCGTGGCTACAGTGCCGAGCAAGGGCGCTAGCCAGGCACCGTCTTGGGGCATCGACTTCAGCGGTCCTCCGCTCTTGGCTGGGAGGCGTGCTGTGAGGCAGGCGTCCATCCAGGCGATGGTGAAGTAGCGCTGATTGCCGCATTCGTGCGCGGTGAAGGGATCCACGGAAACCCCGATCAAGCCGCCTTTGGCACGGACGGCGGTGAAGAAGGCCTCGTTGGCGGACCAGGCTCCGGCAAAGCGACCCTCTTTAACCGTGACGCCCTCCTTGGTGCCGAGGTTGCATAGGATTGGGACGTTCGCGACGGTATCCGCGATGGTGTAGGGTTTGATGGTGGGGCGGGCTGGATTGGCATCGAGAAGGGGAACGCCGGAGCGCAGAACTGCGGCAGCGACACGGTCGGGATGCAGTAGGGTCATGCCGCCAGCCCAATGACCACCACCGCTATGGCCCCAGAGCGCCCAGGGCACGGTGGACAGTTCCGGGTGCTTCGATCGGGCGCCCAAATCGACCAGCGCCTTCTGGAAAGCGGCGTCGGAGCCATTGCGGGGATCGCACCACATCTGGCACTCGGCTTTATCGGGCTGCTCATACGAGGGGCCGAGTAAGGCGCAGTCGTGCTTTTTGGCCAAGGCCTGCCAGTGCAAATCAAAGGCGCCGGTGAGCCCCGATTTGCACGATCCTTCCCCGCAGCCATGCTGATGCACGATCACGCCACGCAGTTCTTTAACACCCGGTGGAATCCAAACCGTGTAGTTGACGGGATAGATAAGTTCGCCGGGTTTTGTCGATGCCTCGTAACGGACTCGGAAGTACGGTGCCTCTGCCGGCGGAAACACGTCATACGGCGCTTGTTGGGCGGCCAGGGGACTGACTAGGGCGATGAGGAGAAAGGTGATGCTGCGCATGGATACAAACCAACAGAGCGGGAGAGCCGAAAGTTGCAGCCCGAGGTCGAATCGATGCTCAATCGAGTGAGTTTTTGTGACTCAGTTGGGTTGGAAGAGCCTGCAGCGAGTCGTTGTAAGCATCAGGTCGTGGAAGGGAAAGGGGTGTCGTGAAGCCATTGTTCGGGTTGTGTTGGGCGGCATCCGTTTTGTGCCGCATTTGTTTCGAAAATAGGCAAGCATTTTGCTATTAAATTTAGATGGAGAACGATGATCAGATTTTGAAGATGCAGATCTTGTTCATGCGCTGATTTCTTGAGCAGCAATCTGCAAGCTTCTGATTGTGGGACAGCCCAATGACTTGACGTTCAGGGCTGCGGAGGGTAACTAAAACTATGGGAACCGCGCTCTTCCTCCTCGCGTTTCGCCGGACACGAGGGTTCGTGTCGATAGCGGCGGCACTCTCCTTCTTTAGCCTCGCTGGCCGCCCAGGATTGGCTCAACAAGTGGGAGATGAGTGGACGGCGCGACGTGGGGACTCGAATCCGGAGCTTACCTATACGTCGATGGTGACGACGGGATCCGGAAGGATGATCGCCGTGAGCGATGGTGGCCAGCTCATGATCAGCGACAATGGTGGCAGCGCCTGGACGTTTAGCCGAATCCGAACTGTGAATGGCGGTGTGAAAGGTCGCATCACGGACATGAAAGAGTTCACGATCGGGAACTCGGGGTCACGACGCCTGATTGCCACGGCGGTGTACTTGGCGAAAGGTGGGCCTCTGGGCTTTGTTGGCAGGACGGTCTTGTATCTAAGTGCTAGCGATGGAAACTCTTGGACGGAGTTGCCATTCCCTCATGACAGCATCGACTTCGGCGGTGGGACCAATTTTGAAGGGGTGGTGCTGAGGGGATTGCAGGTCAGCCCCGCGGGGGAAATTTTGGCGTATGGAACGACCAACCTTGCGGCGTTCCCAACCGTCGTCTGGAGCATCGGAGGTGCGATCTATCGAAGTGTGGATGGCGTGAACTGGAATCTCGCCAAGTTTGCCTACGGGCCGCTTTACCACATGAGCCCGGCCGGTGGTCGCTTGATTGCCGTGGGGGCGAACACTGCCCTGGACAGTGCGGATGGTGCGGGATGGAATGGCTACTTCCTCGAGAACGCCCAACTCATGGATGGCGGTCAACCCTTGGCGAGCGATTTGGCGGACCGCATTCGTCTTTACGATGTCGTCGAGAAGAGTGGCACTTTTACGGCCTATGGCATCATCCACAAACGCATCGGCACGATCCTTGAATCGCCGACCATTGAGCGGCAATTCACGATGACGAGTACGGCTCCGTTTGGTGGGGGGCGAATCTGGACGATCCACGACCAGGCGACTTATCCTGGAGTTTTGGATGCGGGTGGGAGCTCCCTGTTGGGCTTCAGCCGCTTGGGCGGCGTCAAGGCCAGCAGTGATGGGGGCGCCACGTTCTCCACGGTCACGACTTCCCCACGGGCAGTGGAGCGCAGCTTCACGCGAAGTGGTTCGAACATCACGGTCGTGAATTCGAGTCAGGAAGTGTGGAAGAGTACCAACGATGGCGTGGCTTGGTCGAAAATCTACAGTGTGCCGACCATTCCATCCATCCGTCCCTTTGGGGTGCAGTTTGGCCGTCTCTATGGGCGCAGTTATGATTCGGGTTACAAGGGGGTCTACACCAGTGAGGACAACGGCGAAACGTGGGACCTGGTATCAACGGCAGAAGGGGGTGTGATTCAACGCGTCGCCAACCGTTTGGTGATGTCGACGCCCGGCTCTACCCAGACCATGCAAGTCAGTGATGACGAGGGTATGACCTGGCAAAGTCGCACCGTGGATAGTGCGTCCTCTGCGGGTGGCTACGACATCGTTGTGACTCCGACGGGGCGACTGGTTTTATCGGCTGTGGGTAGAGACATCTTCGGTAATGGGAAGTTTTACGTTAGTGACGATCAGGGGGAGACCTGGCAACCGCGCATCGTGGGGACTCAGTGGAATGAGGCCCCAGGGGCTTTGTTCTGCACGGAGGAGGGGACGCTGATGTGTGTCTCCAATACGTTCGCTTCCTTCAATCCAAGGTTGTTCCGAAGCGAGGACAATGGGGACACCTGGACATCGTCGTACTATTTTCGAACCTTGCCTGGGCTCGATCCAATCACCGGCGATCCGGTGAACAAAGTGTTCACAGCAGCATTGATCCGACAGGGTGCCTCCGGGCGATTGATGATGTTGGGAGATGAAAACGAAATCGTCAGCAGTGATGATGACGGCTTAACGTGGACGGTGCGGTTGAATCTGGATGAGCCATTCGTCGCTCCGAACCGCTTCTGGAGGCTCCAAGGGCTCGTCTGGGCCAGAGATCGGTGGGTAACGATCATGTCGCGGCGCAACGATCAAAACGAGACGAACTACTTTTCTTTGGTCAGCGGCGATGATGGTGAGACTTGGCATGAGGCACCGATCACGACCAAGTTGAGCAGCACCGGCTTTCAGTATTTGGAGCTCGGACTCGATGGTCGCCTAATCCTAGCGGGTTCCAATGGCGCGATTTTCACCTCTGATCTGCCGCCGCTCCCATCAACAGAAGCTCCGGCGACGCAGGTCCGCGAAGGGGCAATTGCGCAAGTGATCGTGCCGCGTCCCGTGATCCCTGGGGACGTCACGGCGAATTTCCGGACGGTCAATGGCACGGCACAGGGTGGGACTGACTTTACCCCGACCGAAGGCACGGTTTTTTGGGAGGCCAACGATGAGACGAGTCGAACCATTCCGGTCACCACAACCGACCGTGTCGGAACTCAGGGGACGCGCGAATTCACCCTCGCGATCGAGTTTGCCAGCACGGAAGTCAGTGGGGCCTTGGAGAGTCCCATCGCGGTGTTGGACAAGGCACCCGTGAGTGGGCCGGGCATTGAAGTGGTGGCGGCACCGGTGATCTACACCGCCGAGACTGGCACTCAGGCGGAAATTCTCGTGGCACTGAAGACGCAGCCGACCAAAACGGTGACGGTGAATCTTTCGGGCCTGAATCCTGGCGAGGATCGCCTTTCAGCGACGAAGCTTACCTTCACGGCGGCGAATTGGAACGTCCAGCAAACGGTCCGCATTGTTGGTTTGGACGACTGGGTCGACGACGGTGACCGCAGCCAAGTCCTCTTGTTGAAAACGACGAGCAGTGATGTCGCCTACCGTGGCCTACAGGCGGAGGTGCAGGTGGTTAACGTCGATGATGACGAACCCTCTGACGGGCGCGAAATTCGTGTGGGTCAGTCGTTGAACCTGCCATTGGCGGCGTTTGGGAATGTGACTGGTGTCAGTGGCTTGCCGGCTGGCGTGCGCTGGGATCGCAACCTGGGGGCGCTCGTCGGGCGTCCAACTGCCGCGCGCACTTACAAGCTCACCCTGACGGTGCAGGACATCGGTGGGCCGAAGGTGCGATTCACGATCCCCTTCATGATCCAGCCGCTGCCGCCCTCCGCGCTCGGCAGTTTCAGTGCAACGGTGCAGCGAGAGACGACGATCAACGGTGGACTTGCTGGATTCATGAAGTACACCATCGCGAAGTCGGGGGCAGTGAGCGGCAGTGTCCGGCTGGGGGCCAAGACCTACCCGTGGCGTGGAGTTGTCGATGTCCCCGCCGTCGGTGTGCCTCACCTGCAACCTACGATTCTCCGCCGCGGTCTGACGTCGTTGAGCTTTGAAACCGATATCACTGCGGATAACCTCGTGACAGGTGTCCTCCAAGAGACCGGGATCGCGAGTGCAGCGGTGGAGGGATGGCGACACACCTGGAGTTCGCGTGCGAAAGTTCCGACCACGTTGCAGGGGCAATTCAATACGCTCATCCGGCTGGGGACTCCATCGTCTGGAAGTCCGTGGATCGGTGATCTTACTGTTCCGCAAGGTAGTGGCTATGGAGTGGTGACCGTGGCCTCCACGGGTAGTGCCCGCATCAGCGGTCGCCTCGGTGATGGCACCTTATTGACCGGTTCTGCGCATCTCGGCCCAGGTGGCGAGATTCGGTATTCGCAGATGCTGTATCGCAATCTCGGTTCAGTGCTGATCGCTGGTGCCATCGATACCGCAGACAACCTCGACGCCATGGCCGACTGGGTGAGGCTGACGCCTCAGCCTCGCAACACACGATCTTATCCCGACGGCTTTGGCCTTGATGCGCGCGGACCGGTGGGGCTGGTGTGCACCGGCGGGCGTTGGACCAAACCTGCGCGGGGTGAGAATCTTTTGGTCGTGCTCAACGTGGCAGAGACGCCAGACAATTTGCTTTTTGGGTTCAGCGGTGGTGGCCTGGAATTGAGCGCGATCAACCCCAACGTAGCAGGCACTCTCGATGCGCGGAACCGCATCCTCTTTCCTCTTCTCGGCCCCTCGAATCCGGGTGCCGTCACGGCTAGGATCGTCACCACGACAGGTCTGCTCAGTGGGTCCTTCAGGCTTACAGATGACAACCCCGAGCGGCCTGGAACGAATCTCATCCGAACCGTCAAGTATTACGGCATCTGGGTTCAGCGATTGGACCAAGGTGGTGGTGCCTTCCAGTTGCCACAACTGGCGATCCCCGGTACCACGACCTCGCGGAATTCTCCGATTCTTTCGGGCGACATCCTGGTGGAGCCGTGATCCGCAGGTCGCAGCATGCCAACGATCTCGCTCGGATTCCTCAGGCACGCCTTTGCGGAAATGATCAGAGATTCGTGGCGTCGTGAACGCTGCCGCCGTCGGAAGTCTGAGTGATTGTCGCGATGATTGGGCATGGTTGCGGCACCTCATCGAAACATTCCCCGTTTCGGGAGCGCTTTATAGAGCTCCCATGTTGCGCGTTTTCTTCATTGCTCCCTTCATTCTATCTTCTCTGCTCGCCGCTGATCCGGCGATGGATGCGAAGCATCGCGCACTGCTCAAAGAGAACTGCATTGCTTGTCATGGTCCGGACAAGCAGAAGGGGCATTTCAGGGTGGACGATCTCCCGCTGGAAATCACCACGGTGGAAACGGCAGAGCGGTGGCAGAAGGTGCTGAATCAGATGAACTCGGGCGAGATGCCGCCAGAGGATGAAAAACAACCATCGAATCAGGCCAAGGCGGATTTCCTCGATGATCTGGCCAATGCGATGGTCGCCGCGCGGCGCAGTCTGGGCGATCAGAATGGCGTCATCACCATGCGGCGGCTGAACCGTCGGGAGTACAAGAACACGCTGCGGGAACTGCTGGGCGCGCAGGTCAATGTGTCCGAACTCCCACCCGATGGCGGATCCGGAAGTTTTGACACGGTCGGCTCAAACCTTTTCATGTCTGCGAACCAGATCGAGCAGTATCAAGCGCTCGGCCGCGAGGCGCTGGAGGAGGCCTTCGCTTGGCAGGCGGCGGCCAGTGTGGAAGAGAAGCTGCACTATGAGGCGGAGACCACGACACCCAAGGTGCGCGACTTTGTGAAGTATCAAATCGAAGCCCGTGAGAAGGCGCAGCAATGGGTGAAGGCCGTGGAAGAAGCGGCAGCAAAGCCTGAGAACAAGGACATCGTCGCGAAGATCCGTGAGGAAGTGAAAAACAACGATTCACGTTTTCGTCGCGAATGGGCACGAATTCCTGGCGCGCCGAACCCGAGATCGTTCGGCTTCGACAAAAAGGGCGAGAACGACGCGGATCTGGCGAACGATTCACTCGGAGCAGGCTGGTTGAAGTATCACGAGTACTACACTCAGATGCCTGCCGTGGATCAAGGCGCGTATCTCGGCACGCAGACGCGGCATCCGTCGCAATTGAACGTAAACTACATTGAGCTGCTCGTGCCGTTTGGCTGGCCGGTGGGTGATTACACGGTGCGGGTGCGCGCTGCCGCGGTGAAGGATTGCCCGCCGGAGAGGCGCTTCTTGGATTTCGGTATTTACGCGCGAACGGGTAAGGTCATAAATACCTATGAAATCACGGGGACAATGGAGTCGCCTCAGGTGATCGAGATTCCTCTGACGCTGACGCGCGGCAATGCCTCTCGCGAAAATCGCTCTCTGTTCTTCCGGGAGAAGGGTAGTTGGGACACGAACGAGGAAGGCGGGCGCAAACGCTCTGAGGCCGTGAAGCGCAACGGCATCGGTCCCGAACTCGTGCTATGGGTGGACTGGATCGAGGTTGAGCGGGTGCCGAACGCGAGCAAGCCCAAACCGCCGGGGATCGCAGCGCTGAACATCGCTCTCGATGACAAGTCACTGCCGCCCACGAGGCCAGAACTCCGTGCAGCGCTGGAGAGGTTCGCCACCGAGGCCTTCCGCGGCACGCCGGCCGCCGCGAGCTACATTGATCGTCTGCTGAGTCTCTATGACGTGCGCCTCAAAGCAGGAGACAAGCACAGCACAGCGCTAAAGGAGGCGCTGTCCGTGGTGCTGGCTTCGCCGATGTTTCTCTATCTCGCGGAGCCTGCGCCGGATGACAAGCGTCGGCCGCTGACCGACGCGGAACTCGCCACTCGGCTTTCCTATTTCCTCTGGAGCGCTCCGCCCGACGCCGCGCTGCGGGATCTAGCGAATCGCGGCGAATTGAAGAAGCCGGAAGTGCTTGCCGCACAAACGGAGCGACTACTGAACGATCCTCGCTCAGCAGATTTCCTGGAGGCCTTCGTTCATCAGTGGCTAGGACTAGATCGGATTGATTTTTTCGAGGTCAATCGCGCGCTGTATCCGCGCTTTGACTCTGGAACCAAGGTTGCAGCGAAAGGCGAAATCCATGAAACCATCGCGTATGTGATGCGGCACAACGCTAGCCTGCGTGATCTCTTGAAGTCTGACTACGTGGTGATCAATCGCGTGCTTGCTCACTACTACGGCATCACTGGCGTGAAGGGCAATGGTTACGAGAAGGTGTCGCTACCCAAGGATTCACCACGCGGTGGCCTGCTTGGCATGGCGGGCATTCATTTCATGGGCGGCAATGGCGAGCGCACCAGCCCTGTCGAACGCGGTGCCTGGGTGCTGCGCAAGCTCCTCCACGATCCGCCGCCGCCCGCACCGGCGAATGTGCCAGCTATCACACGACTGGCGGGCAAAGTGCTGACCACTCACGAGCGTCTGCTGGCGCATCAGGAAGATCCGCAATGCGCGAGTTGCCACCGCAAGATTGATCCCATCGGCTTCGGATTGGAAAACTTCGATGCTGCCGGCCAATGGCGCTCTGAGGACAGCTACATGGCTGTGGATGCCAATGGCAAAGCCGATCCCAAAACGAAGAAGACCTGGACCATTGATCCCGCTGCCGCGCTCTACAAAGGTCCAGCCTTTAATGACTTCTTCGGCCTGCGCGACATCGTCGCTAGCAAGTCCGAAGCCTTCGCGCGCAGCTATAGCGAGGCACTCATCGAATTCGCCCTCGGCCGACCACTCGGCTTCCGCGATGCGCCTCTTGTTGATGACATGATCCAGCAAGCCAACAAGAAAGACCTCGCGATGCGCGAGTTCATTCGGGCTTTAATTGCGAGTAAGGAATTCCAGACGAAGTAACCCATCAATATGAAAACCCGCCGCCACTTCCTTCAATCCAGCACCTCGCTGATCGCCCTGCCTGCGCTCGAGTCTCTTGGCTTCCGCCGCTTTGCATCGGCGGCTACTCCTGCTACACCGCCGAAGCGGTTGGTGTTTCTCGGCTTCGGCTGGGGCATTACGACGGAGAGTTGGTTTCCTGACATCAAACAAACTGGCTCAGACTACACACTGCCCGACGGCCTCAAGCCGCTCGCACGTCACAAAGCGGATTTCACGGTGGTGCAGGGGCTTTGGAACAAATACAGCAATGATGGTCACTGGGGCAGCACGATGTGGCTCAGCGGGGCGAACCGCTTTGCAGAGCCTGGGCAGACCTTTCACAACAGCATCTCCGCCGACCAGGTCGCGGCGGCGAAGTTGGGGCTCGACACGCGCTTTGCTTCTCTTCAGCTTAACGGCGGCGAAAATGCGGAATCATCGGGGCACGGTCCGGGCCTCTCGATGGCTTGGGATGTGAGTGGGAAACCAATTGGCGGCCACAAAGGTCCTTTGGAGGCCTTCCACCGGCTCTACTCCAAAGACACCACGCCCATCGAGCAGCAGAAGGCGATGCTCGCGCAGAAGCGCAGCGTGCTTGACACCGTGATGGAGAACGCGAAGTCCATGCAGCGCGGTCTTGGCAAAAACGACCAGGCCAAGCTGGACGAATATTTTCAAGGCATCCGCGATATCGAGACTCGTCTGAGCAAGGACGAGCAATGGATCGGTGTGGCGCAGCCTAAGGCACCGATTCCGCAGCCGCAAGAAGGGCTCGCCGGACGCGAAGAGATCAAGATCATGTATGACATCATCGTCGCTGCCATGCAGACGGACAGCACGCGCGTGCTGACGTATAGGCAACCCGTGAGCACCCTGCTCACTAGCGTCGGCATCAAGGTCGCTCCGCATGACATGAGCCACTACCACAGCACGATGGGCGAAAAGCTTGCAGCTTCACAGCAGCGCGATCTGGTGCAGAGCGAACTCCTCGCCGGACTCATCGACAAGCTCAAGGCAACGAAAGAGGCCGACGGCAGCCGCCTCTTTGACAACGTCGCGCTCGCCTACGGCAGCAACATCCGCACCGAGCACAATCTCGACAACTGTCCCACGCTGCTCACGGGCGGCGGTGCGGGCATCAAGCTGGGGCAAAATATCGTCGTGCCCAAGGACACACCGCTCTGCAATGCCTGGCTTTCCTTGCTGCATGGTATTGGTGTCCCTGTGGAGCGACATGGCGATAGCTCAGGTCTCCTGAAGGAGATCATTGCCTGAGTGGGCAATTCGCTGGATGATTGGTCCTTGTCTGCTCGTTAATTTTTGTACGTCTTCTTGTTCATGAAATTACTTCCTTCACTTTCGCTTTTACTCCTCGCTGTTGGCTCCACGCTTTATGCGGAATCGATGCCGCTCTTCGATGGCAAAACCTTCAAAGGTTGGGAGGGGGATGTCGATACGGTCTGGCACATTGAGGACGGTGCCTTTAGAGCAGGAACCTTGGAAGCGAAGCAGGAGAAGAACAACTTCCTGGCGACGGAGAAGGACTATGGAAACTTCGATCTTACCTTGAAGTGGAAGCTTGAGGGTACCGAGGGCTTTGTGAATGGCGGTGTGCAGTTCCGATCCAAGCGGATCCCGAATCACTGGGAGGTCTCTGGGTATCAGGCAGATCTTGGCGCAGGTTATGATGGGGCTCTTTATGACGAAAGCCGCCGCAAAAAGATGCTGGCGCAACCGACGCCCGAGGTGCTGGCTAAGGCGCAAAAACCATTGGGCGAATGGAATGACTACCGAATCCGTGCCGAGGGAACTCACATTCAGATTTGGCTGAATGGTGTGCAAACGGTGGATTACACGGAGGCGGAGGATGGGATCGATTTGACCGGCAAGATTGCGGTGCAGATCCACGGCAATGCGACCTCAATCGTCCGCTACAAGGACATTCGAATCGAGGAGTTGGCCCCATCACCATCGCCTGCAAAAAAGTCGGCGTTTGTTCTGAAAGGGGACGACACGGTGGCTCTAGTCGGTGGGTCCAATATTGAGCGCACGCGGTTCAGTGGTTTTTTGCAGACGCATCTGATTACTTCCCAGCCAAGTGGGAAGATCAAGCTGCGGAACTTTGGCTGGGAAGGGGACACCGTCTTTGAGCAGTGGCGCGACGGAGGCAATGTAGAAAACCTGGACCCAAAGCGCCGCCAGGCTGAACAGCGCATCCAGCGTGAGACGGGTAGCACGAGTTGGCGGCAACAGCGCGATTGGCAGGAGCAATTCGGGGACGCTGGTGCGACAGTAGTGATCGCCCAGTTTGGTCAGATGGAGTCGCTCAACGGCATCAAGGCATTGCCCGCGTTCATTGCCGCTTATGATGATCTGATCACTGCATTTGTAGATGCCGGACGCCGGGTGGTCTTGGTCTCGCCGATGCCTTTTGAAAAGACGGCACAAGCTCATGGCGCCGACCTGACGGTTCACAATGCGGAAGTGGTCGGCTATGCCAACGGCATCCGGGAGCTTGCAGCAAAGCGTGGTCTGCCATTCATCGATCTGAGTCTGATCGCACCCAGCGAAATGAAACTAACAGACGACGGCTTCCACCTCAATGAAACGGGGCATCGCATCATTGCTGAGCAGATCGTGACGGCGCTGGGGATCTCTGCAACAGTCAATGAAGCCGTGCGCAAGGAAGTCGTGGAGATGGAGCGTCTCTGGTTCAACTACTGGCGTCCAATGAATTGGGCCTTTCTCAACGGAGACCGCACCAATGTGCCGTATTCTCGCGATTGGAAGGATGGTGAAAAGCGCATCTTTCCAGAGGAGATGAATGACTTTTTGCCGCTGCTGAAACAAGCAGATGAGAACGTCTGGAACGCCCTTGCGGGCAAGCCTACGACTCCGATTGCTGTGCATTCATCGATCCCAGTTGAGCCTCCCTCTGCAGCTCCTCAATCTCCCGAGGAAGAGTTGGCCAGCTTTGAGATCCTTGATGGCTTCAAGGTCAATCTGTTTGCTTCGGAGAAGGATGGCATCGTGAAGCCCATCCAGATGCGTTGGGATGAGCGGGGTCGTCTCTGGGTGGCCTGTGCCCTGAGTTACCCGCAGATCAAGCCGGGAGAAAAGGCCAACGATTATGTGCTGGTCTGCGAGGACACCGATGGCGATGGACGCGCTGATAAGTTTCACAAGTTCGTCGAAGGCTTGTTCATGCCGACGGGAATTGAGCTTGGCGATGGCGGGCTCTATGTGGCGCAGGGAACGGAGTTGCTGCACTTTAAGGACACCGATGGCGATGACAAGGCGGATACGCGTCGCATTGTGCTGGGCGGGTTTGGCACGGCGGACTCTCATCAAATGATCAATGGGATCAACTGGGGCTTTGGCGGCGAACTCTGGTTCACGCAGGGGCATCACATCTACTCTCGTGTGGAGACTCCCTACGGCGTAGAGACTCTGAATCGCGCTGGCGTTTGGCGCTGGCGTCCGCGCACTGGGCATCTGGATCCCTTCTTCCAATGGTCATCGGCAGGAGCGAACTGCTGGGGTGTCGTTACCACCGATTATGGTCAACCGTTTCATAAGAGCGGTGCGAACATTGGCTCCTACTACAGCACACCGGGGCTGATTCGGTCGAATCTGGCGGTCAATGCGGATGCGATGAATCTGTGCCTAGCCCCGATTAAGCAGGTGGGGATGGAGTTCCTTGGTAGCAGTCACTTTCCCGAAGAAATGCAGGGTCGCATTATCATCGGCGGTTACTACGCGAACTTGCTGGAGCAGCATGAGTTGAATTTTGAAAACGGGATGTTCAGCACCAAGCTCTTACCAAACATCATCGAAACCAAGAACAACGTCTTCCGTCCGGTCGAAGTCCGTTGTGGTCCTGATGGTGCGCTCTATGTCGCGGATTGGTACAACCCCATCATCGGTCACTATCAGGCCAGCTACCGTCACCCAGATCGCGACAAGCAGCATGGTCGCGTCTGGCGCGTCACCTACAAGGACCGCCCCTTGGTTAAGCCTGCAAAATTAGTTGACGCCTCCATCGCTGATTTGCTGGAGCAACTCGATTCTCCTGAACGCTGGACGAAGTATCAGGCCAAGCGTTTGTTGTTTGAGCGTGATGACCAGGAGGTAACCGCAGCGGTCGATGCCTGGGTCGTCAAGAATTCCAGCAACGACTACCGCCGTCTTCAGGCACTGTCGTTGTACGAGGCGCACGAGGCTCCGCATCCAGAGTTGTTGAAGTCATTGCTGCGCGTCTCTGATCCACGCATCCGCGCCTACGCCACACGCACCCTGTCCACCTGGGCCCGCGACGGTCGTCTGCCTGAGGCACTTTCTTTGCTGGAAACGCAGATCGCTGACGAGGATGCACTGGTGCGCCTGGAGGCCATTGTTGCGGCCAGCTATGTGCCTAGCCCACGGGCAGCGATCGTCGCTGCGCGTGCTTTGGACAAAGAGTTCAATGCCTATCATCTCCATGCGCTGACCAAGACCCTGCATGCAACGAATTCGCTCTGGGCGCCGCTGGTGAGCCAAGGGAAACTGGAATTCGACAAGGATGAACACCTCATTTTTGCCCTGCAAAACGGCTGGGTGGAGAACAACCCCGAGGACCTGAAGAATCTTTCCGGTTCGCCGATCGCCTATAAGCCGAACGCCGCCTCATCCAAAGTGACCGCCATCATGCGCCAGCAGATCAAGCGTCATGAAGGTGATGTCGCTCGGCAGAATGTGTGGCTCAAGGCGCTGGCTGCGGTGGCGAGCCCGAACGATCTGCCTCTGATCTTTGCGCGTGGCGGTAAGAACGCCGAGATCTTGGCAGCGCTGAAAACCACGAAGCCAGAAGACGGCGAGAAATGGCTGACCCCGCTCTTTGAAAGTAGCGACCCGGCTTTGCTGGCTCAGGCTGTTCGATTGGCGGGAGCATGGAAAGTGGCGGCTCTGAGTGGACGAGTGCATGACATCGCTTTTGATGAAACGGCAGCGATGCCGATGCGCCAGATCGCTGTCGCTGCGCTCAATGATCCGGCGGATTTGGTGAAGCTGATCGACAGCAAAGGACTCCACGACGTTGTGCTGAACACTCTTGTCCTGCGCAACCCCAATCAGGCGGCCAAGCTCATTTTGAAGCGACTGGATACCGTCAAGACCGCGCCGGAGGCGGCGTCTATCCTGCAAGTCCTGCTGAATCGCCGCGAAGGTGCCGCCGCTTTCGAGCGCGCGCTTGGGACTCCGGATGTCTTGACCGCCGCCAGTGCAAAGATCGTCCTCCAGGCGCTCAATAGCATCGGGCGCAGCGATGCGACGCTGTCGCCATTGTTGATGAAGATCGCCGGGATCAATACGGCGCTGCCAGCCTATACGAAGGCTTTTGTCAGCAATCTCGCCAAAGCCGCCGCCACTTTTGGCAATGCTGAGGAAGGCAAAAAGGTCTACGAACAAGCTGGCTGCATCGCCTGCCATACGCCGGGTGCAGCCAATGCGAAGATCGGTCCTGATCTCAGCGCGATCAGTCGCGGGTTGCCGATCGATATGATCATCACTGAGGTGGTCTGGCCTGCCTTAAACATCAAAGAAGGCTACGAGGCCGTGACGATCACCATGAAGGATGGCTCCGTTGTTAGTGGGTTCAAACAAACTGAAACGGCGGAGGCCATTGCCGTGCGCGATCTCGCTACAGGTGCTGTTAGAAGCATCAAGCGGGCGGACACCAAGGAAATCAAACTCGGTGGCACCGTGATGCCAGACGGTCTGACAGCGACCATGAATGAGCAGCAGTTGGCCCACCTTGTGAGGTATCTGAGCGAGCTTGGCAAGTAGCTGAGAGGGCTGGTGGGGCGAGCGCCGAATTGCAGAACAGATCACTTGAAGGTCAGTTCCGTCTTCGGTAGTAACGCCTTGATTTTCGCTTGAGTTTCAGCCGTGAAGGGCACCTTGCCGGGCACGATGCGCATGGCTTTCAAAAAGCCAAACGACTGCAGCACTTCAACGCGTTCGTCAGGGATGGCGATCTTGCCGAGTTCCAGTTGCTCAAGCTGAGTGAGGCCTGCGACCTGCTTGAGGTCTTCATTACTCAAGTCGGCCGCATTGGTCAGGGTGAGCCTGCGCAAAGACGGGATGGTTTTGATGAAGGCGATCGCCTCCACACTCTCAAAGCCTTCGCCAAGTTGCAGATACTCCAGGGGTAGGTGAGCGAGGTGTTTCAGCGCCGCAGGCGTGGCATTGTGGGTGCCGAGCTCCAAGCCCTTCAGCTTGTTCAGTTTCGCCAAATGAACGGCACCTGCGTCTGTGAATTTGGCATGGGCGAGACTGATGCTCTCCAGATTGGGGAGGTGATCGCAGAGTTGTTGCAAGCCTTCGTCATCGATGGAACTGCCACGATGACTGACCTTAGTGACACGCGTCCAATCCGTGCACTGGGCATAGGCCCGACCGGTGATTGCGGTGCCGACGAACGAGAAATTCTCGAGGTTCTTGAGCCCGGCGAAATAAGCCATGCCGGCGTCGGTGAGTTTGCCATTGTTGGTGAAGCGCAGGGACTTCAGTTGCGTGAGATTGGCAAGCGGAGCGATCCATTCGTCATTGGCTTTGGTTGAGATTACATTCAGCGACTCCAACGTGGTGATGTGCCCCAGGTGTTCAAAGAATGCTGCATCATACGGATCGTTTGTGCGATGATCATGCGGACCGGCTCCTGGGACGGCAAGGTCGACAAGCTTCAAGCTTTGGCCATCCTCGGTCTTTTCGAATTTGCCATGCGCAGCCTTGACTGCGTTGATGACAGCTTCGACGTGAGAATCAAGGGCGTAGGTGGAGACGCTGAGGGCAAGATAGAGGGCGAGTGTTGGTTTCATGGAGTGGCTGGTGGTGGTAGCTAACCGCCTTGAGGCCGGAGCGCCTGGTCTGCCAAATAGAACGCTGGAGTGTTGGAGTAAGTACGAGAATGGTTAGTGTGACGACGGCGGTAGGTGGCGAGTGTGTGGGGACGGGCGTCTTTTTACAGGGAAGTGTCGAACAGTGCAAGAGCGTCTGGGGGGAGAGTGAAGGAATCACTTTCGAGGGTAGATCGCTGGCTCTGTAACGTTTCCCTTCGGTGATGAAGTTCCCGACTGTGCTCCTATCTGTCCTTTTCATGCTGCCTATCGCCATGAGCGGTGCGGAAGCGAGGCCCAATATAATTTTCCTGCTCACCGATGACCAAAGGGACAACACCTTGGCTGCGATGGGGCATCCATTTGTGAAGACTCCGAACCTTGATGCCCTCATGCGTGACTCGGTGCGATTCAAGAATGCGTACATCGCCACTCCGGTATGCTGTCCGAGTCGCGTGTCTTATCTCACAGGTTTGCCGGAGCGAGTGCACGGTGTGGGTTTTACCTCGTCTAACGATCTCACTGAGCAGCAATGGGAGCGCACCTATCCGGCGCTCTTGCGCAAGGGCGGCTACTTCACAGGCTTCGTCGGTAAGTTTGGTGTCGAGTACTACAGCTTCAAAGGACATGCAGCGGAGAAGTTTGATTTTTGGTGGGGGCATGATGGCTGGACAAGGTTCCTGCCCAAGGACTTCAATGGGGAGAGCACCAAACCCTATCACATGGCTAAAAACGATATCATCACACCCATCATGGGGGAGGCGATGACGAAATTCCTCGATACTGCTCCGAGCGACAAGCCCTTTTGTCTCTCAGTGAGTTTCAACGTGCCTCACGGTTCGCAGACCACCTCAATGTTCACGGACTACGCCGATTGGCAAAAGATGACGCGACCTGCGAACGAGAATCCTAAACTCCAGAGCAATCCCTTTTACGACTCTCTCTATCGGGATGTCGAATTTTCGTTGCCCGCTGATACCTGCACAGATCCCTATCGCTTCATCCCGAAGCGAATGATGGATCAGCAAAAAGGGCGCGCCAACCAGACCTACGTCTACGACTACGACATGGCCACCTGTCGCGAACATCACATTCGCTACTACCAAACCATTACTGGACTGGACCATGTGATCGGCGAATTATTGAATGAACTCAAACGGCGTGGGCTTGCTGACAACACGATCATCCTCTATGGCAGCGATCACGGCCTGCTGATGGGCGAATATGGCATGGGTGGCAAGGCTTTGCTCTATGATCTAGCGTCCAAGATCCCCTGCATCATTCATGATCCACGCATCCCCAAAGAGCAGCGGGGACGCCAACTCGATCAACTTGTCTCCAGTCTCGACTACACGCGGACGATCCTAGACTACGCCGAGATCGAGGCTCCCGCCGAAATGGAGGGGCGCAACCTGCGTCCTTTGATCGAAGGAAAAAGTACTGAGTGGCGCGAGGAGCTTTTCCTGGAGAGCCTCTTTGCGATGCGCGACAACCCTTTTCAAGAAGGCATTCGCACGAAGCGCTGGAAATACATTCGCATGTATGATGGTGTGGCCAACTACAAGGAAGCCGACGTCAATTTCAAAGGTCGCGCGCCTGAGTTTGAAATGCTCTTTGATCTCGTTGCGGACCCCACGGAGCATCACAACCTTGCGGGCGATCCGAATTCCATTGCCATCCTTACAGAACTGCGCGAAAAAACGGCCGCCAACTCCATCGCCATCAACCAACGCCGCGCTGCCTACACCCAGACATTCACGCCGCGGTCACGCATCAGCCTTCCTTCAAAGGCGAAGGCTTCAAAGTAACTCCGTCATAGATTTTCATGAAGCAGATCCTTCTACTCGGTGTCCTCCTTGCCGTTCTTTGCAGTGCCTCTCAGGCCTATTCATTGCCGCCAAACATCGTCTTCATCATGGCGGATGATCTCGGCTGGGCAGACCCTGGCTTTAACGGTGGCAAGGCTGAGCTCACACCAAATATCGACAAGTTTGCCACCCAGGGCACCCGGCTCACGCAGTTCTACATGACGCCCGTCTGTGCTACCACGCGTGCCGCACTGATGACGGGGCGCTATCCGTTTCGTCAGTGGATGGATTGGCGTTCCGAAGACTTTGGCAAGAAAGACTACTTGGCGCTACTCGGGATGAAACTGGCCCATCTTCCCGATGGTACGCCCACACGCCGCATCATGGGCTTGCCCACTGAGGAACGCACCGTCGCGGAGGCGTTGAAGGAGGCAGGTTACACGACAGCGCTCATGGGTAAGTGGCATCTCGGCGAGTGGTTGCCTGAACAACTGCCGATGGGGCAGGGGTTCGATCATCAATACGGTCACTACGCCTGGGGCATCGACTATAACAACAAGACGATCCCGCACAACGCGCCTGCGATCTTTGCCGTCTATGACTGGCATCGGGATCAGAAGCCAGTGTATGAGAAAGCTTATTCCACCGATCTCATTGCCGATGAAGCGGTGCGGATGTTGGGTCAGCAGTCGAAGGATAAACCCTTTTTTCACTACATCGCCTTCAATGCCATCCACGGTCCGCTCGAAGAAATTCCCCGCCACACCGACAAGATGGACAAGCGCTCCGCTGCCATCAAATGTCTCGATGAAGGTCTTGGTAGCATCCTGGACGCCATTGATAAAAACGGATTTAGCGATAACACGCTGGTCATCTTTACCAATGACAATGGCGGCCTCACCGAGGCGGTCAATAAACCCTGGCGTGGCACGAAAAACACCACGTATGAAGGTGGTATTCGAGTGCCATTCATTGCTCGATGGCCCGGGAAGATTAAAGCTGGTGCCAGCAACGATGCCCTCATCAATGTTACCGATCTTTTGCCCACCTTTGTCACACTGGCAGGGGGCTCGCTGAAGCAAAAGCTGCCCCTTGATGGCATGGACATGAGCGCCGTTCTTTTGGAAAACAAGCCCAGCCCTCGCGATGAGATCGTCATCGAAGTTGCTGGAAGCGTGCGACTTCCGACCCTGCGCAAAGGCGACTTCAAGTTGGTGGGGAAGGAACTCTACAACCTCGCCACGGATCCCTCTGAAACGACGGACATCGCCGCGCAACATCCTGATGTAGTCGCTGCCATGCAGGCCAGACTGAAGCAGATGGCCGCGCAGCGGCCTCCCCTGGGCGATCTGCCGATCCTCATGGATCCCGCATTGCCGTATGTCTACGGTCGTGACGAAAACGACGGCGTCCCGCAAGAGATCAAGACCGCCGTTGATGCCGTCCGCGCCACCCAACCCAAGAGCTATCCTCCCGGCACCTACCCCTGGCCCGGCGCGCCGAAAGACGGCAAAATCATCTATACCGGCGACGGCCGCTAGCTCTCCTCAATTCTCATGAAGCCCCTCATCATCTTCCTTTCATCATTCGTCATTCTGCATTCGTCATTGGCTGCAACACAGCCTAACGTCATTCTGCTCATGGGTGATGATCACGGCTGGGAGGAGACCGGCTACAATGGGCATCCGCATGTCAAGACACCTGTGCTGGATGAGATGGCGGCGACGGGACTGAAGTTCGAAAACTTTTACGCGGGACATCCGAGTTGCTCGCCGACTCGCGCGAGTTTCATGACGGGGCGACATCCGAATCGGATGGGCACCTTTGCACCTGGGTGGTCCTTCCGTCCGGAGGAAATCACCCTGGCCCACGTCATGAGCAAGGCAGGTTACCAATGCGCGCACTTCGGTAAGTGGCATCTTGGTGCCGTGAAGGCCGCATCGCCGGTGAGCCCTGGGAAAATGGGGTTTCACGAGTGGCTCTCGCACGACAACTTCTTTGAGCTCAATCCCTCCTTTTCACGCAATGGCGGTCCACCAGAAGTCTTCAGGGGCGAGAGTTCAGAGATCCTCGTTGACGAGATGATCAAGTTCATTGATCGCACACGCAAGGACGACAAACCGTTCTTTACCGTGCTCTGGTATGGATCACCGCACGAGCCCTACAGCGGGCTGACTGCGGACCTTGCCTTGTATGATAATCTGCCTGCTAAATACTCCGACAAGAAGGTGAAGCTCACTTCCAACGAAACGGGTGGGCAAACTACCCGACCTCAGGGGGAGGTGTTGCGTGAGCGGTATGCAGAAATTACGGCGATGGATCGATCTATCGGCATGCTGCGCAAATACCTCGCCGCTCAAGGGCTGCGCGACAACACTCTGCTTTTCTATTGTGGCGACAACGGCACCTCGGTAGATGGATCGCTGTTCCTCCCGCATCGAGGAGTGAAGGGGCAGATTTATGACGGTGGTATCCTGGTGCCGGGCCTCATCGAGTGGCCCGCCCGCATTCCGAAGCCTCGCAGCACAAAGATTCGCGCCAGCACCAGTGACCTCCTGCCTACTCTCTGTGCGCTAGCCGGTCAGTCGCTGCCGAGTCGCCCGCTGGATGGCATTGACCTCATGCCACTGATTGACGGAAAAATGACGGCGCGCAGCAATCCGTTGTTCTTCTGGGAGTGCAATATCGGCAAATCAAAGGGCGAGCCTTACATCGATCCCGAGCTACAGAAAGGCACGACGCCGCTGGTCAAAAAGTCGGGTGGGAAGGCCACTCGGGACTTTAGCAACTTCAAGCATCCAACTATCTCCGATCCTGATTACCTTGGTCCACGGGCGATCATCGATGGTGACATGAAGCTGGTCATTCATGAGCAAAAGAAAGGTGAGCCCAATGTCGAACTCTTCGATCTGAAGGCAGATCCGGCAGAGTCAAACGACCTTGCCAAAGGCCAGCCAGATTTGTCAGACAAACTGAAGGCGAAGCTTCATGATTGGCAGCAGAGCGTCCTGACCAGCCTCACGGGCGCTGACTACACGAAGTGAGGCTTGTTCACATCGTTCGACATTTGCTGTCCCTAGCCTGCGTTTTATCCCATCAAAGTTTCCAGCCCTTACCTTATGACCCAGCTCCGCCGTTTCCTTTTCGCCACTGCCGTTTTGTCCTTGTTGGGAGATCCGCTGCTTGCGGCTGAACCCGTGAAGATCGTCCTCGTCGCCGGACAGGTCAAAGAAGTCGATAAAATGGGACACCATGACTACCTCGGTGGCTGCCGGATCATGGAGGCACTTTTGAAACAGACGCCTGGGATCGATCCGGTACTGGTCGAGAAGGAGTGGCCTGCCGATGACTCGGTCTTTGATGGAGCCGCTGCGGTGGTGTTTTACACCGATGGTGGCGGCAAGCAGGCCTATCTAGCGACTCCGGAACACGTCGCACTAGTCCAGAAGCTTGCGGAAGGTAAAACGGGTCTTGTGAACATCCATCAGGCCGTCGAGTTCACGCCCGAGTTCGCGAAACAGTCGGCGGAGTGGACCGGTGGCGTTTACAACGCGCTTTCCACCCGCGGTCATTGGGACAGCGTGCATGACAAGTTCCCCGAACATCCGATCACGCGCGGCGTGACTCCTTGGAAGACCAATGACGGCTGGCTGAACCACTTCAAGTTTCCTGCGGGCCTGAAAGGGATCACTCCGCTCGTCTGGTCCGGCAAAGAGGCGCTCGGTTCACCTGATGGCGGCGACAAAGACATCGTGTCATGGACATTCGACAGGCCCAGCGGTGGACGTTCCTTCAACTTCAGCGGCCTGGATGCACACGGGGCCTGGGAACTCGATGGGATGCGCAAACTGGTCATCAATGGCATCCTCTGGAGCGCTGGCGTCGAGATCCCTGCAGACGGCGCCAAGGTCGATGCGGACAAGGCCCTGGTCGATTCCTTCCTCACCCCACGCACCGCTCCTCCGCCGAAGAAGCCCAAGGCAGCGGCCAAGTAGTCGGTCGTTTCATCGATGCGTCGAGCACTTCTCATCACGATCTCCCTGAGTTCCTCCCTGTTTGGCCAGGATCACGAGTCGATTCTGTCAGTGTTTCGCGAGAGCTGCATTCGTTGCCATGGCGAAAACGGCAAGGTGAAGGGCAAACTGAACCTGCTGGAAATCGCCAGCGTGGCTGAATTGAAGCAGGATCCAGAACGGCTGCAGAAGATCATTGAGGCGATCGATTTTCAGGAAATGCCGCCGGAAGACGAGCCGCAGCTCCAAGCAGGCGTGCGCACGCAACTGCTCGCCGATCTCGAAATGCTGCGCCACGATTCCGTGAGCGGCAAGAAGGCCTACGCGGCGACGCCGATCCGGCGCATGAACCGCTTTCAATACAACAACGCCGTCACCGATCTCTTTGACCTCGACTGTGTCGTCTTCACGCTACCGGAGCGCATGCTGCGCGAACACAAAGATTATTTCCAACCGGCGAGCGGCAAGATGGCAGATGTCGTTTCTGTGGGCAGCCGCCCGCTGGGGAAGTCGCAGTTGATCGAGGATCGACTCGATGGTGTGGCTGCGTTCCCGCAGGACCTGCGGGCCGAACATGGTTTCGACAACCAGGCGGATCATCTTTCGCTCTCGCCGCTACTGATGGAGGCATTTTTGACGTTGGGCCAATCGATCACGCAGAGCCCGGACTTCACGGCAAAATCCGTCGGCATCTGGAAGGCCTTCTTTGCAGCGCCGTCCGAGAAGCAAGTTGTGAAAAGCGAAGTGCGCCTTCGTCTCAAACCTTTTCTGACCAAGGCCTTCCGCAAGCCGGTCGAAGACGAACTGCTGGACCGCTACGTCGGCCACGTCCTTCGCCAGATCGATTCGGGTGTGGCATTTGAAGAGGCGATGAAATCCATCGCCGCTGCTGCGATCGCATCGCCAAGATTTCTCTATCTCTACGACAAGTCCGGCACCAGCGGGGTCGCCGAAGCCATCGATGACTTCGAACTCGCCTCGCGGCTATCGTTCTTCCTCTGGGGCAGTCTTCCGGATGAAATCCTGCTCGATCTCGCGGCGAATGGCGAGTTGCACAATGCCGCAGTTCTCGGAGCGCAGATTGAGCGTATGATGAAGGACCACAAATTGAAGCGCTTCTGCGACAGCTTTCCCTCCCAGTGGCTACAGCTTGAGCGCATCATCTCGTCGATTCCAAACAAAGACAAGTTCCCCGACTTCTACTTCGCCAAGTATCGAGCCAGCATGCACATGATGCTGGAGCCACTGCTGCTTTTTGAGACCGTTCTCATCGAGAACTTGCCCGTCACACAGTTCATCGATTCCGACTTCACCTATCGCTCAACGTTTCTAGACAAGGCTTATCAGGGCTTGGGGATCGAGAGCAAGAGTGAGGGCAAACAGGGCGACACGGTGACGGTCTTGAATTTTAAACGTCTGCCGGTGACTGATCGTCGCAGTGGCGGCGTGATTACCAATGCGGCCGTGATGACGATGACTTCAGGCCCGGACCGCACGCAGCCGATCACGCGTGGTGCCTGGATCGCCAGCGTGATTTTCAATAACCCGCCCGAACCACCTCCAGCCAATGTGCCTGCTCTCGGCGAAAAGCCCGCGCAGGGCGAGGAGCACTTGACCTTGCGCGAACGTCTCGCCTTGCATCGCGAGCGCGCCGATTGCGCCGGCTGTCACGAGAAGATCGATCCGCTCGGCTTTGCGCTGGAGAACTACGACCCCGTTGGCCGTTGGCGGGAGAAGTATGACAATGATCGCGATGTGGACATGCAGGGCACCTTGTTGCGCGAGCACCCGTTCAATGATGTCATCGAATTCAAAGACGCCATCCTCGCAGAGAAGGATCGTTTCACCCGTGGACTCGCCGGTCATCTCCTTTCGTTCGCCTTGGCACGCGAGCTCGGTCCGGCCGATCAGGATGCACTCGATCAAATCGCCCAAACGACGGCCAAAGACGGCTACAAGATCCAAACCTTGATCAAGCAGGTCATTCTCAGTGAACCCTTTCAGATGAAGGCCAGCCCGAAATCGGCGCAAGCCTCCGCCGGGCCCCAGCGTTAACTTTTTCACCCTCATGCGATCCACCTCACGACGAACCTTCCTCCGCGGCCTCGGCGGTTCCGCCTTGGCGTTACCATGGCTGGAGAGCATAGGTGTCGCTACTCCTGCCAAGAAGGTTGCGCAGCGGATGGCACATTTTTATGTGCCCATCGGTGTCGTGCGTCGCGGATTCTTCCCCGGCGAGGCCGATCAGATCATTCCCGAAGGCAATCTCGGCGGCGTGATGGCATCGCTCGGCAAGCAGGATCCCAAGTTCAGCGTGAAGCCGCTCGACCAGCTCACGCCGACGATGCAGCCGCTGGCGGCGATGAAGGACAAGGTCACGCTGATCACCGGCATGGACCGCACCTTTCAGCAGGGTACGGACGTTCATGCGCAGTGTGCGTCGTGCTACCTCAGCAGCGCCGAGCCTTACACGATCAAAGGCAGCGCCTGGCCGCTGGACCGCACGCTGGATCATCTCGTGGCCGATCAGATCGGCACGAACACGCCTTTCCGCACGCTGGAGTTCAGTTGCAACAGTCACAAGGACAACAAGGAATCGATCTACTTCGACAACATTTCCTGGTATGGCACCGGCCACCTCGCGCCGTCCGTCCGCGATCCGCGTCGGATGTATCGGCGTCTGTTTTCCACTCAGGAGATCGATCGTTATCGCGACGTCACCGATCTCGTGCTTGAGGATGCTCGCTCGCTGAAGCGCGACCTCGGCTATCAAGACGGGCAGAAGTTCACCGAGTACTTCGATTCCATCCGCGCCATCGAGACGCAGATGAACCGGCTGGAAAAGATGAAGGCCGAACTCGCCAAGGTGAGCTTCGACGAACCGCCGGACGCCTACCTGCCGCGCGGCGACTACATCCGCCTCATGGGCGACCTGATGATCGTCGCCCTGCAAACCGGCCTCACCAACGTGGCCACCTTCATGGTCGGCCCCGAGCGCTGGGACACGCCTTACATGTTCGACGGTCTTTTCAAAGAACCGAAGAGCCATCATCAGATGTCGCACAACCAGACGAAGATGATCGACGACCTGCTGAAGGTGGATCGCTTCCACATGGAACAGTTCGCCTACCTCGTGCAGAAGATGGACGCGACCCCGGAGCCCGACGGCACCTCGTTGCTCGACAACACCCTCTTCACCTACGGCTCCGGCCTCGGCGACGGTTCCACGCATCAATACAACGACCTGCCGATCATCGTCGCCGGCGGCGGAAGCGCATCGCCTCCGGCAAACACATCAACATGCCCGAGGGCACCCCGCTCGCCAAGCCGACTTCGCTCGCCGCCGCTCGTTCGACTGGCGTCTCGCCCTCAGCCTCCTTCAGCAAGGCGTCACCGAGTTCGCGACCGTGAACCTGAAAGACTTCGAGGATTTTGGGTTTGAGAGGGTTTGGAATCCATTCCTCGCGCCAGACAGGCCATCAAATTGACCGCTATCCGAAGTGATGGATAAAACGCATCATGACACGAACTCAAATCCAGTTCCCTGAGCCGCTTTACCAGCGCCTCACAGAGATCGCCGAGCGGCGGGATTGGTCGCTCTCGGAGGTCATGCGCAAGGCGGCGGAGCACTTCGTCACCCGCTTCCCGGAGGAACCCGCGCCCAAGAAGGTCTGGCGCTTTCCCACTCTCGACTGCGGCGGCGACTTCCTCACCGATCCCGCCACCAGCCTGCGCCTCGAAGTGGACGCCATCCGAGTGCGCAGCGCGTCATGATCTCTTTCTCAGAATCAAAAGTAAGGCATCCTTACTCATTCAAAACAGACAAGACACAGAGGTTGAAGGCTCAGTGTCTTTCCGTGGGTCTTTACGTCCAGTAACTCACGAAGTGATTGGCGGCATGTTTCCACAGCCCTCGTCAAATCCGGTGCTCGAGCAGATGTTTGGGAACTCACTATTTCAAGCGTTTGGAGCACACGAACTGCTTCTCTGGCCTCAATCGTCCGAATCACAGCACCCTCCCCGTCCAGTGCGAAAGTGAAGACTGCGTCCGGCCCCGACCACCCAGCACGGCTTTTCCATCGTGCAGCAAAGACAACCCACCAGGCCTCCGCAGCCTCTGCTTCAAGCGGCCTCTTGGCCCGGTAGAAAGAATTACTCCAAGTCGCCTGTAGCGCACTTCTGAAGAACCAGTCTGTCACTGCATCCCCAAACCCTGCGAGCGTTGGCTTGATGTCCTGGCCCCGAACACGGCCCAGGCTGGTGTTCCGAGCGTCTGCGAACTGATCCCGATCAAAAACCAGATGACATTCCCGGCTTGGGCGCAGGCCTCCTCGAAACGCTTCAGGCAGGGTAAAGTGATACACGCCCTTGAGGAACTTGTTGTCTGACGTTCTCGTCTCCCGCAGCACAATCCCATGGCCTGCCGCTGCCCAGGCAAAGACCTGTCTGAAGGCATCTGAGCTGAGTTCTGGCGAACCCTGACCATAGTTGGTCGGCATCCCCAGAGACTCTCGGAACAAATGGTCCAACGACGATTTCCGGCTCAGCAGCTCCTGCACCGCCTCATCCACCGCTTCTTCCACCTGTTTCGCATTTGAGTTCCATGCGCAGGCCTTCATCAGTTCCGGCACGCTGATCGCCTCATGAAGGCTGCCCAGAATCATCGTTCGATAGTCCTCGTCCGCCACCAACCCCATGCTGGCTTGCACAGTGGCGAGTTTTGCTTCGATCTTCTGCGAGATCATCGCATCCCAGCTTTCGGGCGCTTTTAGGTTGGCGACTTTGACCTTGTGCTTTTGGCCGTAGCGATCCAGTCGTCCAATCCGTTGCAGCAGTCGCATGGGATTCCACGGCAGATCATAGTTGACCATCAGATGACACTGCCGGTGAAGGTTGGCCCCCTCGCTACCCGCTTCCGTAGAAATCAAAACGGTGCCATGACCTTCGAAGGCGATGCGCTGCTCCCTCCGTTCATCCAAGTTCAAACCACCGTGAATCTGCATGACCTTCTCACCCGCTGCTGTCAGCTTTTCCGCCAGCCAACTCTGCGTGACCCGATACTGGGTGAAAATTAGAATCCGATCACCATTCTCACGGAAGGTTCCACCTTGGCGAATGAGGTCCTGAAAAGTTTGCCATTTGCTGTCAGTGGCAACTTCACCCACCGCTTTGATCACGTCTTCCAGGGCTTCCCGCTCCGACAGGCCGCCAATAAAGTCATACTCCTCAGCCATGGACGCCGCTTCCTCACCAGGTTTTGTTGAGGAACTCCTACCGCCAGCTTTGTTGAGACGAGAGACAAGTGCCGCTTGGAGTGCTGCCCAACTGCTGGCCGCGATCTTTTGAAAGGTGTGCATGGCGAGCGCACGCACCAAGGCCTCGCCCTTGGACTCCTTGAAGACCATCTCGTTTTGCACATAGCGGGCCAGCCGCTGAAGCGCCGCCTTTTCGTGGACCGTCAGCGGCACATCCAGAGTCCTGGTCTCATGACCCAAGAAGATGGGCTTTCCGGACCAATCCACCGCCCGCTTTTTAGCGGTCCGGGTCAGGCACTCTTCCAAAGCGGCCGGATCGGTGAGAGCACCTCCCGGCTCGATGGCGGCTTCCGCTTCGATCTTGTCCGGTCTTGCAAGCTGCAACAGATAGGCAAAGCGCAGATCATTGCCCTGATGGGGAGTCGCGCTCATCAGGATGAGCCGTGGAGAACGAGGACTGCCATCCCCGTTAAGCTCCCAGTTCACCACCCGCTCCTGAACCAACCATTCAATGAACCGGTAGTTCTGCGTCCGATAAAGGTCATTGCTCAAAAACTCCCGCCGCGCTGTGAGGCGATGGGCCTCATCACAAACCACCAGATCAAATGGTGGCGCCGACTTCAGCGTGTCACGCAGCCGCTCCTGCTTCAGCGTGTCCAGGGATGCGAGGACGAGCGTGTGAGACTTCCAGTTGTCGGCTCGCTCCAAGGAGAAATCCCGCCCAGCAATGCTGAAGTTCAGCCCAAAGTGCTCATCCATTTCATCCTGCCATTGCAGCACCACACCCGCCGGGCACAGCACCAGCACTCGACTCTGCGGAACACTCTGCCGCAGTGAGGCGATGATCAACCCAGCTTCAATCGTCTTCCCCATCCCCACATCGTCGGCGATGACATGACCAAACCTTGAGTGGGCAAGGATCTTTTCCAGCAAAAAGGCTTGGTGAGGCAGAGGCGGGGTGAAAGAACGAATGAAAGCTGCCGACTGACTATTCTCCGCCATCACCAAAGCCGCCCCCAGCCGCCGTTGCAGCTCTTCAATTCCGCCCCAGTCATCAGGCTGGATCACCGTTCCCCCTTTCAACTTGGGCACGACCCGCAAGGCAGCCTCCCCCACCGCCAGCAAACCCGGCAGCCACTCAAACGCCACCTGACAAATGCGCTCATCACTGAGCACACTTTCCTCAATCAGCCGCACCACCCCATAGCCATGCTCAGGATGTTCAGGGCAGTAAACTCTGTCGTTGGGTTGGATGGACACTGACATGTTGTCTTGGATTTTGGTGAGCATACCACTGGAGAGGGAGGTCGAAGGATGGCAGCAACTCGGCTGAATGTTGGGATTGGCGGACTTGATCGTAAACCCTTTCGCTCAGCGAAACGAGATTTCCAAGACTGTAGTCCCTACTTTCCTCATCAGTGATCCAACCCAATCGCCAGGCGATACGTCGAGCTGGGCTATTCATGAAAAAGCACGCTCGGTCGAAGCGGTCAGGCGGCAACACGTTCAATCGGCGCAACTCGCGCATCACAAACAGCAAGGGAGCCGACATGCTTTGGCCGATGACGCCTGTCCAGCTTTGCACGTCGGGAGTTTGCAATGCAGTCGGGATTAGTCCTGATCGAAGGAAGGAAATCAGGGCTGATCCTTCGACATCGTCCGCGTTCGCTAACTGAAGAAGAACTGCCGGCAAATCATTCTTGAAGACGTAAAAGTGCATCTTCCGAAAGTCGTAAAACACCCTGCGCCAGAAGTCAGCATCTTCGCCACTGGCACTCTCGCTACGGAAAGACTGATGAATGATGTCCTCGAAAAAGGCATCGAGCCTCTGATCAAACCCGCTTGTTTTTGCCTCATCAAGAGTTTGGGGAATGGTTGCGGCCCAGAAATCGTCATTCAATCGGTCACGCCAAAACGGAATGATGCGGGATGCTGGATTCCTTCCCAAGGCGATGCTCATGGAACACCCAAGGCAAAGCAGGCGATACCAGTGCTGCTTACCCACTATGGAGTCAGTGTCGCGAAGCAAGGACCCCAGATCGTCGTCATTGGCCACATCAGGGAAAACGAGCGCACTGTAGATTCCAGAAAGGGTAAACTGCTGGACTGCAGCCTGTTCGTTTCCATGCCATGCATCAATCAGGTCCTGAATGGTAATCGAGCTGTCTTTACCACCTTCTTCCACGTCGTCGAAGTCCGATTCAAATGGGGCTTCCAGCCGTGCGGGCTCATACTCCCGGCCTTCAAGCCTGGCCTTGCTCATATCCGCCTGATGGAAAGCTCCTTTCACCCGATTCTGATCCTCCGGCGTGAGATCAAGGAATGCCGCGTGGTTGAGTAAAGCTTGGCGAGAGTCCGCCCTCAAAAGCCCAGCCGCTTTACTGGCATGTTCGTCAGCGGTGGACGCGAGAAATCGAAGTGCTGCGGCGACACGTTCTTGATTGTTGTCGTCTATTGCTTGCGTGATCCAGCCTGCCATTTTCTCAGGTGTCACTCTCATCTCGCCACGACATAGCCTGAAAAAATGAAGGGCCGACTCCGTGAGATATTGCTGTTGCAGCCGACTTTCCGCTGGCGCGAAAGCAGCTCGGCCTGATTCGATACTGCTACCTTGGCAGATCAGCAATGCGGCTGCGGGCACCCATTCCTCCGATTCGTTCTGGAATTGAAGCTCACCAAGGAAAACCTCCAGATCCGTCCTCTCCCGCTGAGGCCAGTCATACCCAGATTCCCAGAGCTTTGTGTTCAAGTATCGACCCAGTTGCTTTGATAGATGGGGCGTAAGCCTCAAGTCAATCCCAGCTAGACGCCGGATGAGGAAAGGAAGCGTGAAAGGTTCGGTGTTGAAACCAGCCATTTGTCGATTCAACACGCCCGCAACCACTCCAGAGACGACATTCTCAGAAGTCACCCGCAGTTCAGCGTCCATCTGCCCCCACTCATCCCATTCAGCTACGGAGGCGAGGAGCTCCTGACTTGATGAAGACGACAGATAACCGGAGACTTCAAAGCGCACTTGACCCGAACTTGTCAGAGACTCAAAACTTCCAGGCAAACCATTGGGGATAATCGGGAATCTCTTTGCCACGCTGGAATAACCCGCGTTGCACTCTTTTGGCCAGACTGCCTCGGCAATTCTTCCATTGGCCGACCCAACATTGGTCGAGACGGGAAGGGATGAAAACAGCTTCCACCAAGATGCCCAGAAGCTATGGGGACGCGCCTGCTTAAGACCCACCGCCGCACAAAAATCGTCATGTTCAGCGCACCAAGTCAGGAACTCACTCAGTCCCGAAGATGCCTGCTGAAACAGCTCACCATTCTGCCTATCAGCGTCCTCACCCTTCCCAAGCTCGGTGCGGCCAGGATCAGGATCGAACGGACCGTTGATGGCGAACCCGACTTCACCGGTAGAATGCAACGGTGCTGTGGCCCATACACAAGGAAGCCCCGTCAGCTTGCGAATCCTGTTTTGATCCAATCCAAACAACCATGAAACTTCGCCGCACTTGAGGTCCATCAATTTTCCAGCGCTTCCAGCATCCCCAACCCAAAGTTCCCATCCATCGCCTGATTGCACACGCTCGGGGTTCCAGAAATGAACGTGATCCCGCAAGCCGCGAAGACGAATCTCGCGGATTTCCCGTGCAAAAATGACAAGGCAGGACGCGAGATTTGCAAATCGCGCCGACAGTGTGGTTGTGTCCTGAGTCGTGGGTAGTTCGATCACTGTCCCACCTTGATGGTTGGGCATCCAAGCTGATAGTTTATCAGACAATAGACGGCTTTGAGCGGCTTCCAATCGCCGAGGATAAATGGCACCAGTGACATCAAAAGCCAAGTCACCACTGACCACACGAGGATTGTTTGAGATCAAATAGACGCTCTTGAAACCAAGCCCAAACTTGCCTGTCACAGTAGCATCATCTTCCGAAGCCTGCTTGTCCGATCCATGGAGAATGAGCATTTTCAGCAAATCTCGCTCATAGGACCGCTTGAGCTCACCAGCCGCATCGCTTGGATGATTGATCGGCCTACCCCAATGGGCACAGCGCACGACGCCATCAGCAATCTCTAGCACGAAAACGCGCGGGGCCTGATGATCCGCGGGCAATTGAGCGATGGCGTCATCCCCATTTTGGAAAAGCTCAAAGGGAACCGACTCAGCAACATATTGCTCCCGACTGATGCGCGTCTTCATCGCACCAGTCAGCACGTGATGAACCTCATCATCTGTTTGGAAAATGCGGCGGAGCATTAGCAGGCCTTCATCTCGCGCTTTCCTAGCTGCTTTTTCATTTCGCTCAGGTTCACCCAAGTCCTGTTCACGCTCCTCTCGGGCTTGTGATTCGAGACTTGTTGCCTCATCGAGTTTCTTGATCGCATTCGATAGCGAGCTGCCCGGTGATGGGCGAATGCCGAGTTGGCTCAGATGGATCTGTGCTGTGGCGAGAATCTCTTGCTGAGCGCGTCCCAAGCTCATCTGCCCGAGTCCCATGATCTTTTCCATCAGTGGGCGAACCTTGCCAATGCGATCGCCAGTGACGTGAAGAACCTCAGTCAGCAAGCGAGTTACGGTCTGCTCCAATCTCTCGCACATTTGACCAAAATTGGTCTTTGTGAAAGTAGCGGGATCGCACAAGCGGAAGCCATAATGGACTCCATCTCCTCCCGTATTCACAAAGAACCGATTCACCCACCAATGGCCATGCTGTCCATCGGCCTGAGCAACCAAGAAAGCAGCCTGATCCATATCCAGAGGGGCATCGAAAACGCCGCCATTTAGCGCAACTACCTCAGCTGTATCACCATCCGTAATGGAGCAAGAATAACGGCACTCAGTCACTCTGCGCCGAGGATTGATCCCGCCGTCAAAAGGACCGCACAGCTCGTCTCGAATCGTCTCGGTGCGCCCGTCTGTGAGTTGATCTGCGAGTCTTCTTATAGCTGGTGTTTCTCCAAGCAGTGCGATGAAGATTCCCCACAATTTAGGAGGAAGATGCTCTGAAATAGTGTTGCCATAGTTTCGAAGTAGTTCACTCAAAGCAACGTCGTCGCCAGCCTCATCAAGGATAGCTCCTGGCAGAGGTTCGTCTCTCTCGCCCTGATTGTAGAGGTCGAGCGCTGCAACCGCGCGATGATCTGCCAACGCCCTTTTTGATATCCCTGCGATCGGAACAACCAGTTGGGATGCTGAAGTCCAAGTGCCTTCTTGGTTCAAAAGTTGGAAGTCGGAGTCTGCCCGATAGCTCGTCTCCCAACGCCCCGCCCGAACAGCAGCCGCTAAATAGTCATGAAAAACTCGGATGATAACGTCTCGGGTATCCACATCCGCTTCTTGATGCCGATTCCGTAGTGCCTCCAAGGCGGTGTCGTATCGCGTGGCGACTTCGCCTGACCACTCTCGCGCAAAAACAGCGGCCACTTTGCCTGCCCGAGTTCTCTTATCGCCCACCTCGGCTTGCTGTTCCTTCGGCCAAAGGGAACGAATCATCGCCACCACTGGAGAGATGTCGGCTTCGCAGCCCTCTACTGCGGTGAGCCAGGCTCCCAGGGTGTCGGAACCAGCTAGCTCTGGAAGCCCGATATGCAGCTTGGGATTGTTTCCAAAAGCGGTTTTGAGGAGTCCGACCACGTCGTCACCTTTTGGAATCAAATGGGCTCTTATTGTATTCCAGGCGCCTGGACTGTCCGCCAAGGGCAGTTGGATTTCACCACGGAGGACAATCGTTGATCCCTCTACACGCTGAGAGATGAGACCCAAGAGTGCCTCCTCGGCTCCATCTAGCCAAAGCAGGTTGCTCAATCTTGTAGTTCTGCCCTGTGCCAAAGGCAGCCAAGAGGCGACTCGAAGCGCTTCCGATGTTTCTTTGGTGGGGTTACCAATGGTGTTCAGGTAGTGAAGAATCAACTTCGCGAAGCGCTGCGGTTCCTTCTGCTGACAGGCCAGCCGAATGATTCCATTTGGATCGAGGATGCGTTCATTGAATAATTGCCGCTGTCGCAAGCCGACAGCCTCACTCTGACTGCGCTGAACGATCTTGGCATTCTGGCAGAGTTGATTCCAAATCGTTTTCAGACCTTCGGGCGGCTCTTGGCCTGCTTCGGGTGCCAACCAAACGGCCTCATCCATGGTGGTCAACGAGTCCACTCCGTAGCGATGGATCTTCAGCTTGCGGAGCAGCCTGTTGTCAGCTTGAGGGTCATAGTGCGTGCCTTCATTCAAGTGGGTCAGAAGGAAATCGTGAAAGAGATGAAGAGGAAATTCGCCAACTGCTTCATCTGCATCTTTGCACATGCTGCGGAAAGCATCTGCGTTGCAGATTTCTAGACCCAAGAGACTTCTCTGCTCGTCATTGATTCCGGCCGAAAAAGTGGCAGCCACCAAACGCCAGGACTCCACCTTGTGCTCAAGTACCGTTTTGACCACTTCATTCCATTTTGAGGCGGTATCGTTTGTAGCGACGCTCAAGAAAAGGGTGCTATCGGCATCGCAATGATCAAGGCAGCCATGGAGCAAATAGCGGATCGCCGATTTGACCGAGGCAGTTGAGACCTCAGATAACAGTTTTGCGATCAATGCAGAGCGGTGGGTAGAAAGCCCAAGATTGTTTTGTTTTAATACGAGTTTTGCAACAGTGGCAAGACCGAACTCGGCGGGCGAAAGTCCAGGCGGATTCGTCCCAACAATGAACCATGCTTCTGCCTTCGGGCAGGCCTCTTTGAGGCAATCCTTCAGCGGCTTATCGCCATTTGTGAAAAGAGTCTCTTGGTTGGCATAGCCTTGGAGTGTCTTGGCCGAAACGACCTTTTTCGCCTCACCCAATGACTCAACTTCATAGATCGGCAGATCGTTCCAGGCTTCAGTATTGCTCGTGACGAATTCACCAAGACGCGTGGACAGCTTGGCGAGATACACCCGAACCTCGGGCCTGTTTGCCAGGACTTCACGTTGAAGCGCACCGCAGAGCCATGCCAAGTCCGCTGCTTTCCAATCGACTGATAAGTCGCTTGATGCAAGGGCAGCGGTGCCCTCAATGAGAATCACTCGATCGGGACATCCATCCCCCAGCAAGCGAGCCACGATGCCCTCAGTGGCCGAGCCACCAGGGTCGTCAAACTTCGGGAAAACGAGTTTGGAGATCGTGGATTCGATCAGACGCCATTTCCACCCACCTACATTCAAGTTGCGAACCAAGGAATGCGTCTGACAGACATGTTGCTGGTAAATTCCGAACCAGTCGGAAGCCTTCAAGCAGGTGATGACCGCCTTGATTTGATCATTGGAGAAGCTCTCTTCCTCGAAGCATTTTCCGAGGGCTTTTGGAACCATCGGCAGTAGTCCATTGGAAGATGTGGCCAAGGCCTTGTTCCAAGCAATCTTGATTCGTTTGGGATCATCTTCCCCAGCATCCCGAAAGCCATCGGAAGCCCCGTGAACGGAAGTTCGGTCCTCGCTCAGGAAGAAGTAGCCGTGCAGAAAGAGGTTCAGGTTCCAGCCAAAGGATTTCAGTGTTTCATCAACAGCAGGTCTTTTCCCCACAGGTAGAAAAACGTTCCAGAAAACACGAAGGCTGCCAACTCTATCTGCTTTTGATGCAGTGACTGCGACTGCTCCTTTCCACTTTGCTTTGTCAGGGACGGAGTGCCCGCCAGTGTTAGTTAGTTCAAAAACCTTCGGCCAAGACGGCTTCGCTTTCCACTCCTCCGCTAGCTCCGGCTGATTCGGCAAGGTGATTTGCTGGTATCGAGTGCCAGGAGAAATCGTCTTCGCCGCGGGATCATGCACAAACTCGCGAAGGGTATTGCCGTCGCAAAATGAAACGGTTCTGAGATTTTTGAGGAAGATGAGTGCTTGGGCGAGTGTGGGTGACTGATGGTTAATTGCCGATATGAGTTCCGGCGGGCATACTGCCGAATCTCCGGGATAGGCGAAGTCTCCATTTTTTATTGGATCGTTATTGTGGACTATCTTCTTGCGCCTTAGCGGGATCCAGACGGCAAACCATTTCTCGAAGTGCGGCACCATGTTCCGCACCTGATTGTCAATGGCTTTCCAATCAGGTGATTCGCGGTTGATATCCCACTCCGTGTATTGATGGGGATGCCAAGGGCAGAAGAGTTCGCGCAAAGTTGCGTCGCCGCCACTTTCCAAGAAAAAGAACGCCTCGCAGACATGGAAAACGGCTTTCATCCCAAGACCGAATCTTCCGATTCGGTCATCATCTCCCGCCTTGCTGCCCATCCCCATGCGCATCAGTCCATCACGATCTCTCTTTGTGAATGGCCCATCGTTCACTACGATGAGTGCTGGCCCTTGCAACAATGGGTTCTCAAAGCCTGAGTTAGTGAGTGGTAAATGCCACTGAAGATGCAGCCGTCCCGATTCTACAGAATCTTTCAAAGCATCATCGGCATTCTGAACAAGCTCTTTGATGAAAGCGAAGCCCTCTTCGTAGTGCTCCAGTAGGCGTTTGATGGTTTCAACGTGTTCGCGGGGATGAGTTTCAGGGGCTGCCATGTTTAATAAGATAAGCTGAACTTGGAGCTATTGAACGATCCCCTTCACATAATGAGCCCCGCGCCCCTGGCCTTTCGGCAGGATGTGACCTTGCTGAACGAGCTCCTTCAAGCGCAGCTTGAGCGTGCTGGGTTTTCCCTTCGTGAGTTGAACGAGTTGTCTGAGCGTAAGCGTCTCGTGATCTGCGAAGTCGGCGAGGATCTTCTTCGCGAGCGGGTGGAGGTCGGTGGCGTGCGTGTCTTCGATGGCGATCTTTTTGCCGAGGACATCCTTTTGCTTCACAAGGGAGCGGAGGAAGAACATGAGCCAGGCTTCCCAGTCAGTCTTGTCAGCGGTGAGCGTGGTTTGGGTGCGGCGGAGGGCGCGGTAGTAGCCCTCTTTTGACGCCTCGATGATGCTCTCCAGCGAACTGTAGGGCACATAGGCATACCCGGCGCGCAGGAGCATGAGCGTGGTGAGCACACGGGAGAGGCGGCCATTGCCATCCTGAAATGGATGAATGGCGAGGAAGACGACGATGAAGCTGCCGATGAGCAGCAGCGGATGCAGGGAGCGCTCGCGGTCGGCCTTGGTGAACCAGGCGACGAGCGCCTCCATCTCGCGCGGGGTGTCGAAAGGCGAGGTGGTTTGGAAGACGATGCCGATCTCCTTTCCATCGGCATCGAAGGCGGCGACGTGGTTGGGCAGAGTCTTGTAGTGGCCGCGATGGCGCTCGTCCTTGGTGCTGTAGCGCAGGAGGTGCTGATGGAGCTGGCCGATCATGTTCTCCGTAACGGGAATCTGCTCGAAGGCATCGAACACCTGATCCATGACATAGGCGTATCCGGCGACCTCCTGCTCATCGCGCGTCTTGAACTCGGTGATGTCCAGACGACCGAGCAGGTCCTCGACCTGGCGGTCGGTGAGCTTGGAACCCTCGATGCGGGTGGAGGAACCGACACTCTCAATGGTGGCGACCCTGCGGAGGGAGGTTAGTTTTTCGGGCGATAGGCTGCGGATCATGCGCCACTGGCCTTTGAACTCGTCCAGTTCGGCGATGAGCCGGAGTATCTCGGGCGTGATGGTGAAAACCGGGGGCAGCATGACTGTTTTGGCTGATTTCTTGGCCGATTATAGCCGTTTTTAGCCGATTCGGCAAGATTTACTTCCTTGAGAAACTTGCGCGTCTGGCTTGAGACATGGCTCGCATGGTCTCACAGTTAGTTTCGCTGAACCCAACCGCTCCTGCTGCATCGCCAGATCCCCCAACCATTTCTCACTTCATGAATATCTTCTCTAAATTCTTCCTGCTCAGCCTCGCAGTCTCCACATCTGCCTTCAGCGCTGACAAAGCCAAGGCCAAAGAGAAGAAGCCGGACCGTCCGACTCCGCCGACGCGTGCGTTTGATGGTCCTGGTGCGCCAACGTTTGTTCGGCTGGATGGCAAGCCGGGCGCGAATCCGCCGGTGGATGCGAATGGGGATTATGTGGTTGGTCCGGAGTATGTCGCGGCACCGGAGAACAACGTCACGGAAGGCGTGCCGAAGGGCAGGGTGGAGCAGTTCATCATGAACTCGAAGGACTGCCAACGCTTCAATCCCGGCATCGCGCGGGAGGAGTTCGGCACGGTCGATCCCAACAATCCCAAGACGCTGATCGTGGACACACATGAGATCGATTACCAGCGGGCGATCACCGTTTACATTCCGGCGCAGTACGTTCCCGGAACGGAGGTTCCGTTTATCGTGAAACACGACGGCCCTGGCATAGGAAAGTCGGACGCGAATCTCGTGACCATCCTCGACAACCTCATCGCGCAGAAGCGCATTCCCGTGCAGATCGGCATCCTGATCGCCAACGGCGGCGGCGATGCGCAGGGTCATGAGCGTGGGCGCGAATACGACACCATGTCCGGCCTGTACGCCGAATTCATCGAGCACGAGGTGCTGCCGCTGGTGGAGAAGAACTACCACATCAAGCTGACCAAGAATCCCGACGGCCGTGCGGTGATGGGCAGCAGTTCAGGCGGATCCGCGGCACTGATCATGGCCTGGTATCACCCGGAGTGGTATCGTCGCGTGCTGACGACTTCTGGCACGTTCGTGAACCAGCAGTGGCCCTTCAATCCAGAGACACCCGGCGGCGCGTGGGATTTTCACGACAAGCTCATTCCCGAGAGCGAGAAGAAACCGCTGCGCATTTTCATGGCGGTGGGCGACCGCGACAACTACAACCCCAACGTGATGCGCGACGGCATGCACGACTGGGTGGAGGCGAACCATCGCATGGCCAAGGTGCTGGCGGCCAAGGGCTACGATTACCAGTACCTGTTCTGCCTGGACAACGGTCACGGCATCCGCGACGCCAAACCCCAGGTGCTGCCCTATGCGCTGGAGTGGGTGTGGCGGGGGTATCCGGCGAGCAAGTGAATTGGGTCGCTGGACTTGCCGAAACGGGCATTTCAGCCGACCACAGTCTCATGATCGTTTTGTGTCCCGTCCAAAAGGGCACCGCCAATTTGAGCGAAGGCCCTCTTGGCACAAACGGGTCTCAGCGAACTTGATCCATGAAAAAGCCGTCCTCCAAGAAGAAAGCGACCACCCCGGCGAAGACCAGGCCGGACAGCCTCGCGTCCCTCCTCACCGAAGTCCGCCAGCTCATTCAGGGCGCTCGGCGCAGTGTGGCCACCGTCGTGGACACCTTCCAGGTGATGACCAACTTCGAGATCGGTCGCCGCATCGTCGAGCACGAGCAAAAAGGCGCGAAGCGTGCGGCGTATGGCACGGAGCTGTTGAAGAAGCTTTCAGCGAAGCTGACGGAGGAGTTTGGGAGAGGGTTTCCTCCGGTGAATCTGTCTCACATGAGGAGGTTCTTCCTTACATGGCAGGAGAAGGCTCAGATTTTTCAGACAGCGTCTGAAAAATGGGTTCATCCGGGAAGTGGGCGCGCCTCTTTTGGAATGACGATCCGATGGGCTCCAGGACGGCACCATGGAAGCCTTGGAGTGTCCGTATCCGCCGATGTGAGTGGGTGGTGATGGGTGCGCTTGGGAGCTGAGGAACCACGTTTTGACAAACGCGGCTACGGGGCTGGCCGAATCGTCGTCCCACTCCTCGTCCAGAATCTCACGGGTTCGAGTGGGACGATGATTGAGACGATGAGGGGTGATTCACGAGGCCGTAGCCGCCGATGTGAGTGGGTGGTGATGGGTGCGCTTGGGAGCTGAGGAACCACGTTTTGACAAACGCGGCTACGGGGCTGGCCGAATCGTCGTCCCACTCCTCGTCCATAATCTCACGGGTTCGAGTGGGACGATGATTGAGACGACGAGGGTTGATTCACGAGGCCGTAGCCGCCGATGTGAGTGGGTGGTGATGGGTGCGCTTGGGAGCTGAGGAACCACGTTTTGACAAACGCGGCTACGGGGCTGGCCGAATCCTGATTCTTCCAAGATTTTCCAGACAGTGTCTGAAAAAATCCGGCGCGGGTAAGATTTCCTAGCAGTCTGCTGGGAAATTGGTCTCTCTCTCAAAAGTTCAGCCGTCTTCTGACCAAATCCAATCTCAGAGTGAAGCGCGGCAGCGGCAAGATGGCCGAGGTTAACACCACCGCTTGAAGCTGCTGAGATGGCACCATGAGCACGATGCAGTTGATCGAAAACGAAATCGCCGCGCTGCCAGAACCGCAGCAGCGCGAAGTCTATGATTTCGCACGCTTTCTGCGCTTCAAAACTCAGGACGATCAATTCGATGGTCTGCTGGCCAGCGAAACCGTTCTCTCCCGTGATTGGGATACTCCCGAGGATGCTGCTGCATGGGCAAGCCTGTAGCAGGCGATGTCGTGGTACTGCCTTTTCCGCAGACCAACTTGCAAACCGGCAAACGCCGCCCGGCACTCGTCGTTGCCGATCTTCCCGGTGACGATTTGATTCTCTGCCAAATCACCAGCCAGATTTCCGCCTCCAAACTGACCGAGGTCAAAGCCAAGCTCCGCCAACTCTTCACCTGATGCACCACTCTCTGCGGCATGAGCCGAAACGGCTGGCAGGAGTTGCGCCTGACATGCGCGAAGCGTACAGCGGTGCCTATTGGAAGTAATGCCTTCAACATCACCGAAGACCTGCGCAAGTAGGTGGCGGAACGCTCGCTTGTCTGGTCGCCATCACGTCTCCACCGCCGATGCGACGGATGCAGGACGGTGAGCTTCGGCGGCTCACGGCTTCTCCGCATTGAGCTCTCCGAGCATTTCGACAAGGGCGTCCACCATTTTCACTGAGGCGTCGAGTTGGACCTTGTTGACGCCGATCCAGGTTTCGTAGCCGCCGAGCTTGTGCTGCTCGGGCGTTGGGAGGTAGCCGTGGGAGCCGTTGGCGATGGAGAGGTTCATGAGCGGCTGGATGGGGCTGCGCTGTTTGAGTTCCAGGCCAATCTCGGCGAAGACTTCGAAGGGCATGGCGGCTATGGCGAGGTCGCCGATGCGGTGGGTTTGGACAATGACATCGAGGGTTGGCGGCATGTCCGGTGAGGCGTAGGCGAGCACGGTGTGGTAGGTACTGTAGCGGCTGCTGCTCATGGGCTTGATCCGTTTGGCCTTCACCGACTCCGCCCACGCGACTTCCTCCTTCGTCGGATAGCGTCGCTCGAAGGTGAGCGTGCGTTGCAACGACGTGAGCTTTACATGATCGTGCCACTGGAGCTTCTGGTGCGCCTGCATCACTTTATCCGCGCAGAGATGCGCCACCTCGCGGGCTTTTTCGAAGGGCTGATACTTCTTCTTTGGCTGCGGACCGCGCTGGGCCAGCTCTTCATCGGAGTAGCGCTCCAAGTTGTTCACGTCGCCGCTGGTGCCGTTGGCCATGATGCCGACAAAGGGCGGATCTTGATGTGGGTCGGCGCCGAGTAGTTCGCCCACGCGATCGGCGAACATCGCGAAGTAGTCCGCCGAGATCGTGTTCGGCGTCACACCGCCGACGTAGTGCAAGCCGTAGGAAGCCATCAGCGAAATCGGTTTGCCTGAAGTCGATCTCACCGAAAGAAAAGTGATCTGCGGATCCACGGGGCCGGCGGGCCGCAGCAGGCCTTTGTAGCCGGGGTTGGTATCGACCTTTTCGACGTTGTCGTGCGCGCCATAGACCGGGCCGCGGTCGGGCATCAGGAACCAGCGGCGGTTGAAGACCTGGGTCGGTTCCTCGGCCACGCCCCAGGCGATCTGCGCGGGCTCGAGCTGGTTGTGCGCGCGCAGCACGCCATCGGCGATCCGCCGGGTGAGAAACGCGCTGTAATCGTAGAAGGCCTGGCTCTTGTCCTCTTCCAATTTCACGCCGCCCGTGGTGTGCGAGTGCGTCGCTGAGATGACCACGCACTGCGGCGGGATGCCGGTGGTCGCTTCAATGATCTGCTTGGCTGCGGCGGCGACTTCGGCCGAAATGTGCCGCAGATCCACCACCACAAGCGCCAGTTTGGCCTGCCCGTCATCAAGCACCAGACAGCGCGCATGCAACTCGTCATGCACATGAGTCGCTGGCGGACGGCTTGTGCGAATCTTCGCATCGGCGCTGATCGACGGCGTGATGTCGCTCGTCGCCGCACCCGCGCGAAAAACCGGTGAGTCGGCAGCAACAGCCTGCGAGGCCAAGGCCAGGCAAAGGCCTGCGACAAAAAGCAGACGTCGGGCGCGCATGGCTCTTGTTAGGAGAGTGGTCGCCGCGTTGAGGAACTTGGGGAGGTGGGTGCCGACTGTCATGATGGACTTCAACGCCGGGACGTGAAGCTTTTCTGCCCGCTGCGGCAAGTTTCTTCTCCCAGCCTTCTTTCGCACAGGTGCTCGGTTCACCCGGTGACAGCAAGCGGGTGGTTGGGTCGTTGAAACGGGAGTCTTTTCGCCCGCATGAACGCCTTCTCTCTTCGCCTCTTCGGTTTTCTAACAATATTAGCGGGAGCCGTCCACGCCGCGCCGGTGATCGTCGATGAAGGCGGCGCGCATGCCGAGATCGTGGTTGCTGAAAAACCGACGCGTTCCGCGAAGCTCGCTGCGAGAGAGTTGCAAGCTGTGGTGGGGAAGATCACCGGGCAGAAGCTCCCGATCGTCACCGCGCCGACGGGTGGCGCGGTGGTGAAGATCTACGTTGGTGAAAGCGAGCACGCGCAGCGGGTCGGCGTCACGAGTGAGGGCTTGGAGCGTGACGCGTTTCGCCTGGTTTCCGGAGCGGACTGGCTGGCGCTGGTGGGCAATGACTGGGATTTCACGCCGATCGAGCCCTGGGGTCGCAGCAACTCGGACTGGGTGAAAATCAAGGAGGCGGAGTGGCGGAAACTCGCCGGGCATCCCTGGGTGAATCCGACCAGTGCCTCGCTCTACAAAGACTACAGCAAGCCGCTCGACATTTGGAAACACGACCATCGTGGCTCATTGAACGCGGTCTATGCTTTCCTCCGAGACCTCGGGGTGCGCTGGTACATGCCGGGGCCATTGGGCGAGATCCTGCCGGACTTGAAGCGCATTGAGCTGCCGGCGGTGAACCGGACGGCGCGGCCCGAGTTTGAAGTTCGCACGCTCAGCCGCCCGATGCTCAACGCCCCTTCCATCGACGATGCGCTGTGGTACCTGCGCATCGGTGCCAACGACCAGTATGGCGTGCTCCACCACGGACAACGCTACGTCACCGAGCATCCGGAACAGCGCGCCCGCCATCCGGAGTACTACGCGATGCTGCCGAACGGCAAGCGCGACACGGAGAGCGAGACGGCCAACGCTTGCCTGTCGTCGCCGGGTTTTTTCCAGGAGATGGTCGCCTATTGCAGGCTCATGTTTGACCACTACGACATGCCGATTGTCTCGG
Organism: Verrucomicrobiaceae bacterium; assembly: GCA_024232965.1. Classification (GTDB taxonomy): domain Bacteria; phylum Verrucomicrobiota; class Verrucomicrobiia; order Verrucomicrobiales; family Verrucomicrobiaceae; genus JACKQF01. The sequence continues at coordinate 723,224 of JACKQF010000001.1, forward strand.
TCATGCCGCATGATGGTTTCACGCATTGTCAGTGCCAGGATTGCAAGGGCCAGGCCACGCTGGATCGCGATCCCTCAGGGCATTCGTCCGACTACGTCTGGGGTTTCGTGGTTCGCGTGGCGAACGAACTCGCCAAGACGCATCCGGACCGGAAGGTCTTTTGCGGCGCTTACAGCAGCTACCGGATGCCGCCGCTGTCCATCGACAAACTGCCCGACAATGTGTGGGTGCAGATCACCAATGGGCGGCCCATTCGTGAGATGGATGACAAAACCCACGAGGACACCGCCGCGCTGCGCCGCGAGTGGCAGGCAAAGACGAATCATCCGCTGTCAGTGACGCTGAACTACACGCCCTTCACGGATCGCGGTGAATTTCGCCCGCAATACTGGCCGCACATCATCGCCCGCGGCCTGCGGGACTGCGCCGGCACGGTGTGGCGCGAGGATGTCTGGCTCTCCAACGGCAAAGGTGGCCTGCATTTCCCCGGCATGAGCCACCTCAATCCCTACGTCATGTCGCGCCTGTGGTGGGACACAAAGCAGGACGTCGATGCGCTGCTCGACGAATACTACGCGCTCTTCTACGGCCCCGCTGCAGCGGACATGCAGGCCTTCATCGAGCACTGCGAGAAAAACTATTCCAAGCTCGGCAGCGATGGCGACCTGACCCGTGAGGCGCTTGCGCTCTTCGACAAAGCGAAGGCCGCCGCGCCATCCGAATCGGTCTTCGCCCAGCGCATGGCCTTGGTGGACGAGTTTCTCGTCACGCTGCGAAACCGCGCCGCACAGATTCGCGCGGATCGGCCCGAGGGACTGCCCGGATTTCGCGTGATCGACATGGGCAAGGACAAGTGGCGCGACGTGCGCGACACGCTGGTCATCGATGGCCGCATCGACGAACCTTTCTGGACCGCCTACAGCTTGCGCGGCGTGTTGAAAGACGTGCGCACCGGTGCCAAGCCGAGGCTGCCGACCGAGTTCCGCGTGCGCTGGTGGAATGGCGCGCTCTACCTCGCCATCCGCTGCCAGGGCCAGCCCGGCGTCGCGCCGATCATCGGCGGCAGCCAGGATGGGGATCCGGCGATTTGGAATGGCGAGCACCTCGAGCTGCTCATCGAGACCGACAAACACTCCTATTACCAAATCGTCATCAATCCCGCCGGCCACCTCATCAGCATGGACCGCGGCACTGACAAGGCGCACTGGTCGAAATGGTCGGCGAAGGCCGAGGTGGCCGCGCATCGCGGAGACGACTTTTGGTCGGTGGAAATGAAACTGCCCGTGACCGCTTCCGACGAAGATCCGTTGCATCAAATCATCGGCAGCATGCCCTTCAAGTCCCGCGCTGACGTTCTCGAATCCGGCAAAGGCACCAGCCTGCCGTGGTACTTCAATCTCTTCCGCAAACGCGCCGGCAGCGAGGACGAAGAAACCAGCGCCTTCTCCCCCCTCGGCCCCGACGCGAAGACCTTCCACGACCCGCTGAAGTTCGGTGAGATCTACGTGCAGTGAGTGGCACGTAGATGGGGCTATCAGCTCCGTTCGCTTTCTTTGCCCGGTGACTCATGAGGGTGGGCTTGATGGGGCGTGAGTGTTTCCCGCAATGGCAGGCGATTCCTGAATGAGTTCGTCGTTGGTGAGGGCTTCGACCATGAACAGGGCGAAGTCGATGCGGCGTGTGAGGTTGCTGGCAAGGAGCGGATCGCCCACATGGCTGGCCCAAACCGGGAGGCCCTGACTCTCCCCTTCTTCGAGATCACTGCCGCGGACCACGGTCCACTGCGTGGCGCTCGCGAAGATGCGACGGCAGGCTTCGACTTGATCATCGAGATCGGCAAAGCGGAGAAACTTGGCGATGGCACCAAATACTTTGACGAAGGTCCTGAGTTTCCAGCTGTAAACATCCTGGCCATCGCGGGTGATGTGCCAGCCGCACGAGAAAATCAGACGCGCATCGGGAGGCGCAAAGTCGAGCACGGCCTGTGCGGTGCCGGTCGCATATTGCTGAACGCCCCAGGGCGCGAGCACAGTGAGCACGCCGTCGCACCCGTCCACCGCCCGGCGAATGACTTCACGGTCGTTGGTGGGGCCGGGGATAAGGGTGATGCGGCCCTGAAAGCGGTCGAGCTTGGCGACGCTTTGTTCCCGGCAGACGCCGACGACTTCGTAACCGCGATTCAGGGCGTGCTGGACCAGATACTGACCAAGCTTCCCGGAGGCACCGATGATGCAGACTTTCTTCATGGTAATTCAGGGTCTTCCAAATCGTTTTGGATCCAGTGATCCGTCAGGTGGATGTCGATGCTCTCAAGCATACCGGGTCCAAGGTTGTAATACTTGTGGGGCACATTGGCGGGACCTACAAGGATATCTCCGGCTGCGGCTTCGATTTTCTGGTCGCCAACAGTGAAGAGAGCGCGTCCGGTGCGAACGATGAAGATCTCGTCGTAGGGATGAACATGCCACATCGGTCCGACGCCGATTTCCTCGGTGGAGTAAAACAAGACGGTAGTGCCAGTGCCGATATTCCGGCCTTCAAACAGACCTCGCCAAAGATGATCGTGCGAGGCCCAGTCCTGGCGATGAAGAATCGTGGGCTGGCGCTGTTGGTCGGCTGGAGAGGCGCTCCACTCGAAGGGCTCGGGGGTCCCGACGGTGGCAGGATGGCGGAGACGGTGTGGTGTGTGTTTCATGGATGGTATTAGGGTTCGGGGTTGCACGCTTCATGATCTGCCTCCGGCTCCCGGCTGGCCAATACCGGGATGTTGCCGCGGTTATGCGTTTGGCGTATAATCCCAGCCATCATGTTGGAGCGCATTCGATCCGTTTTTGTCGTCATGGAGGAAGGCAGCCTGAATCGAGCCGCCGCCCGGCTCGGGGTTTCACAGCCCACGCTGACGCGGCAACTGCAATCGCTGGAGCAGGAGGTCGGTGGACCGTTGTTCGAGCGCGGCACGGGCGGCGTGCGACCGACCGGTCTCGGATACCGGCTGCGAGAGGAGATGCTGCCAGTGGTGCGCGCCTACGACGCCGCTTGGGCGGAAGTCCTGGCTCATGCGCAGGGGCGCCAGTCGCAACTGAGAATCGGCTACCTCGGGCTCGCGGCGGCGCGCTATCTCACGCCAGTGCTGGGACGATTTCAGAAAGCGTATCCCGAAATCAAGCTCTGGCTCTTCGACCAGACCCCGCAGGAACAACTGACAGCCCTGCGTGAGGGAAGGCTGGACCTGGCGCTTATCGGTCAGGAAGGGGCATCATTGGGTGAGGAATTTTATCAGCACCGGGTCGCCAAGCTGGGCGTGCGAGCAGTCCTGCCCTTCAATCATCCGCTGGCCGGTCAGGCCACGATTGGGCTCGCGCGGTTGAAAGGCGAACGGTTCATCGTGCCGTCGGAAACAGCCGTCCCCGGTCGCAAGCGGTGGATGGCGCAGCTGTGCCGCGTAGCTGGGTTTCGCCCACAGTGGCTGGGTGAAACGGAGGCGGTGGGAGAGACGTTTGCACGGGTTGTGGCTGAGAGCGGCGTGAGCTTGCTGCCCGACTATCTGCAAATGATACCTCCTCCCGGAATCGCGCTGGTGCCCGTGTCGGATCGTTTTGCGACGTGGGAACTCACCCTGTTGCGTCAGCGCGGCCGGATGTCGCCCGGCTGCCGGGACTTGGTAAAGTGGATCGGAGAGGCGGCGCGGGGGCCGGGGTGAATGGCGCTGAGTTGAGCGTGTTCTGGAATGAATCACTGCTGCAGAATGGATCCTCTTCGCCCCTTTCCTGTGCAGCCATGAGGGTCTGATCACGGGCGGGCCATCGCTCCCGCTCCACCGAAATCTCCGTGGCATGAGTGGCACTCTTGGTGCTGGAGGTAGCCGTAGCCCCAGGCAGCGATGCCTTTTGCTTACCGCTAAATGAAAGTTGACTCACCACGGCACGTTTACCCGGAAGTCATGATCTCGCGCAGAAAACTCCTTCGACAACTAGCAGCCACGGCGGGTGCCGCCTTGGGTTCGCCGTTGTTTCCAAACAACGGTTATGCAGCCTCTAGAGTCTCAGGTGGCGGGCCCAAGCGCGTGATCTTTTTCCTGCAGAATCAGGGATTCGATCCGAAGACCTGCATTCCGGCGGGCTTGACGAGCAGCGGCTCGCTGGCCAAGGCGAAGCTTCCCGAGCCCATCGAGGCGCTGGAGCCCTTCAAAGAGCGGCTGCACATCATCAACGGTCTGCACGGCCTCCACACCAGCCCGTCGCACAGCGCTTTCTTTGGCGCCCTCGGCGGTTATCGCGGTAGCGATGGCGTGCCTCCGAGTGGCCCCACGATTGACTATGAACTGAGCAAGGTGCTGCCCGAGACGCTCCTGCCGCATCTCTGCCTCGGCATGGACTCGATGGAGAACATGAAGGCCAAGCCCACGGTCGCCAACTTGTCGGCGAGCGGTGCAGGCCAGCCCATCTTCATGCACTCCAACCCGAACCACCTCTATCAGATGCTCTACGGCGGCATCTCGCAGGGCGATATTCGCAAGCAGCATGAGGCGCGGTCCAGCATGTTTGATCGCATCGAGCAGCTCGCCGCTGCGAATGGTAAGGGGCTGCCGATGGCAGATCAGCAGCGCTACGGGCAATACGTCGACGGCTTCCATGATATCAACGGCTTGCGGGAGCGCCTCAACGGCGTCTCCGATCATCTGCGCAAGTTCGCGCCGAAGGTGGATGGCCGCTACACGAAGCCGGAGTTCGAAACGGATTGGCATGATGTGCTGCTGGATCTGGGCGTTTCGGCGCTCAAGTCGGGGATCACCAGCGTGCTGACCATCGGTTCCGGTCGTGGCGAGATCTTTGGTGCTTGGAAGGGCATCGGTGTTGAAGAGCAGGGCCACAACCTGGGCCACATGAAGCAGCCGGACAATCCAATCTGGATCAAGATTCGCCAATACAACAGCCGCATGCTGGTGAAGCTAATGGAAGAGCTCGAAAGCGTGCCCGAGGGCAGCGGCACCATGATGGACAACACGCTCATCGTTTACACCAGTAACAACGCCGATGCACAGCACACCAGTGGTGCTACGTGGCCGGTGATGTTGCTCGGCAATTGCAACGGCATTTTCAAAACCGGCTGCTTCACGCAGTTGGACGGCAAGCGTCCGATCAATGCTCTTTACGCGACGATCCTGAAAAGCGTCGGTGTGGACTGCAACCGCTACAACATGAGCGAGAAGATGGCGGCCAAGTTCGACTCCGGCAGCGGTCCGCTTCGAGAGGTCTTGGTGTGAGAAGCTCGACCCTAACCCTCATCGCGGCGGCTTTCGCGTCGCTTGGCACCAATGCTGGCGCTGCGGATGCCTACACTCCGGGCGAACCCGTTCCTGCGAAGTTCAAGGACTTCGCGCTGCCATTCCTTGAACAAAATTGCTTCGAGTGTCACGACAACGACACTCAGAAAGGGGATCTCAATCTGTTGGAACTCTCGCAGGTCGATGAGACCAACGCTGCCACCTGGAAGTCCGTGTGGGCGCAGGTGGCGCTGGAGGAGATGCCACCCAAAAAGAGTGACCAGCCCGAGGTCATCGAGCGGTTGCGGTTCTCTGACTGGATCGTGGACGAACTGCAACGCGTCATGAAGAACAAGGGTGGCTTCCACGCCCACCTGGATCCGAAAAAGGGCAACTTCATCAGTCACGACCTGCTTTTTGGCCCCTTGCCAAGCGGGATCAAATTGACGCCGACTTCTTCGCCCGCTCGCATCTGGCGTGTGACTCCGCAGGAGCACATCACGCGACTCAACGAACTGATCAATACCGAGCCGAGCTACGATCCCGCCAAGCCCGGTCTGCGCGCCCACGGCGATGTCGTTCCTACCAACCACGGCGGCGAACTGAAGCTCTACTTCGGCATCGACCGCATCACCAGTGTGGTGGGCGGCACGGTCGCCTACGCTACGGCGGTGAAGAGTGTGCCCGAGGTGCTTTCCTCCGCCCGCAAGGTCGGCTTGAAAAACTATCCCGATTTTTCCTCGGTCAACAGCGCTGAGGCGACGCAGATTCTCGGCACGGCGGAGGACGTCCTGAAGTACATGGCCTACGGACCGCTCAGCATCGTCGGCATGCCGGAACAGATCACGGACGATCCGAAAACCTATGACAAGGTCAAACCCAAGGGAGATCTGCGGGGCCTGCCGACGGCCATTGTTTACAACACCAAAGTCGTCCGGCCGCTGACGCCGGTGCTCGACCTCATGGCGGAATCGGCAGTAACCGACGAACGCCTGCGTGCCGCCATAGACTATCTTTTCGAAGCGCTGACCTTCCGCCCGCCGAACAAGGCAGAATCCGACAGCTACCTGCAAATCGTGAAGGACAGCATCGCCAAGATCGGCGCGAAGGATGGGGTCTTCATGGGGCTCTCCTCCATTTTTCTGGATCGCGATGCCTTGTTCCGACCGGAGCTGGCGGAGGGTGGCAAGGCGGACGAATATGGTCGCGTCATGCTGCAGGATTGGGAGCTTGGACTCGCGGTGAACCACGCCCTTCGCTACATCAAACCCGACGCACCTCTGCGCCAGGCGATCGTCGATGGTCACATGCGTACGCGGGAGGATGTGAGACGCGAGGTTACCCGCATGCTCGATGACGACAGCGTCCGCAAGCCGCGTGTCTTGCAATTCTTCCGCGACTACTTTGACTACGACCTCGGCGGTTACATCTGCAAAGACACACGGGCGCTCGCAGCGACCGGTGTCGCAACACGTGGCGAGTCCCATTACCGCGCCATGTTCGATGCCACGGCCAGCACGGATCGTCTGATCGAGTTGGTCCTCGCCGAAGATCAAAACGTACTCAAGGAACTGCTCACCACGCAGCGCGTCGTAGCCACCAAGACGGACAACACCTACTTTGGTCGAAAACACACGAAGGAAGAGCAGGCAGCCGCCATCGCCGCGAAGAAGAAGGCCGAGGAAGAAGCGGCGCAGAGGGAAGTCGCTGAATTAAAAACGCTGAAGGCTCAGGTGGCTGCTTTGGAAGCCCAGTTGAAGAGCAATCCCGAGGACAAAACGGCGCAGAAGGCGTTGACGCAGCAGAAACGATTGCTGGTTGCTGCTGAGAAGCGGATCAGCCTAGCGCGGCAGGAACGCAAACGCGGCGGCGGAATGAATGTAGACGTGGCCGAGGCCAATCTGACCGGACCGCCGATCTACGCCCGTGTGAGCCGTCCGACCTTTGGTGCTGGCTCCATGAAGCCCGAGCGCATCCTCGCCACCGCTCCGGAAGGTCAGCGCCTCGGCATATTGACGCATCCCGCTTGGCTCGTGTCGCAATCCGACGCCATGGACAACCACGCCATCCATCGTGGCATCTGGATTCGCGAGCGCCTACTGGGCGGCGGCATCCCCGACGTGCCCATCACCGTCGACGCGCAACTTCCTGTCGAGCCGCAGAGCACCCTGCGCGAGCGCATGCGCGTGACCAAGCAGAAGTACTGCTGGACCTGCCACCAGAAGATGGACCCGCTCGGCCTTCCTTTTGAAATGTACAACCACGCGGGCATCTTCCGCACCACCGAGCTCGATAAGCCTGTAGACGCCACCGGCGAGATCATCGATTCCGGCGATCCCACGCTGGACGGACCCGTCGCGAACGCCCTCGAGCTGATCGCCAAGCTTGCCGAAAGCGAGCGCGTGGAACAGGTCTTCGTCCGCCACGCCTTCCGCTTCTGGATGGGCCGCAACGAGACCCTCAATGACGCTCCCGTCCTCCAAGCCGCCCACAAAGCCTATCGCGACAACGGCGGCAGCATGAAGGCGCTCATCACATCGTTGCTCACCAGCGATGCCTTCCTCTACCGCAAGGTGGAGCGTGTGGCTAAGACGGCGGTGGCAAGGTAGTCACGATATCCGGTTACGCCGGCTACACGAAGGGAGCGCGAACACTCTTGTCCGCACCTATTCACTCACGCGGCTTTGCTGACCCTGACTGATTGAAGTGTGTAGGAGTGCCCGCGCTCGTCTCTGCTTCGTATCGAGCTGCAGCCCGCACAACCGTCATCGTTTGACCAATTTGAGGCAGGACACGAGGGTTTGGTTCCGTTCTCTAAATCACCATGCCTGTCATTTCTCCAGCCGAAGCCCAAGCCAAGTACGATGTCGTGATTGTCGGATCCGGGGCGGGTGGCGGACAGGTGGCGTATCTGCTGGCGATGGAGGGTGCGAGGGTGCTGGTGCTGGAGGCGGGCCGGATGTTTGATCCGACGCGCGAGACGGCGATGTTTCACACGCCGAACCTCGCACCGCTGCGAGGAGAATCGACACCGGACAAGCAGTACGGCTTCTACGATTCGTCGATCGCCTCCGGCTGGGAGATCCCGGGCGAGCCTTACACGAACGCGTCGAAGGAGGAGAAGCGCGAATTCGCGTGGTGGCGGCAGCGCATGCTGGGCGGGCGCACGAACCACTGGGGCCGCGTATCACTGCGCAATGGTCCGCATGATTTCAAAACACGCACGCGTCAGGGCGTGGGCATCGACTGGCCGATCTCGTATGACGATCTCGCTCCGTTTTATGACAAGACGGAGATGCTCGCAGGCATCTTCGGCGCGAATGAGGGCATCGAGAACTCGCCCGATTCATCGCCCGGCGTGCTACTGCCACCGCCGCGCTTTCGCGCCAACGAACTCTACGCCCGCAAACACGCGAAGGCGAAGCTTGGGCTGGATGTGGTGCCGATCCATCGCGCGATTCTCACGCAGATCCAGGATGCCGAGCGCCTCCCGAAGGAGTTGCATCCGCACAATCCGAAGGCACAGAAACTGTTGGCCGAAAACATGCGTATGCGAGGGCGCTGCTTTTTCGCCACCGACTGTCATCGCGGCTGCGCGATCGGGGCGGCATTTGATTCGGGCACCGTGCTGCTGCGTCCGGCGTTGAAGAGCGGCAATCTCGATATCCTGCCGAATGCGATGGTGCGCGAGATCACGGTTGATGATGCGGGCAACGCCACAGGCGTCGCCTTCATCGACAAGGTGGACGGCAAAGAGCACGAAGTGAAAGGACGCGTCGTGGTGGTCGCGGCCAGTTCGCAGGAATCCGTGCGGCTGCTGCTGAACTCGAAGTCGAATCGTTTCCCCGACGGCATCGGCAACTCGAACGGCTTGGTCGGGAAATACATCACCGATTCCGTCTCGAGCAGCTTCAGCGCGCAGATCCCCGCGTTTGAGTCGATGCCACCGCACAATGCCGACGGCACCGTGGGTCAACAGGCTTATCTGCCTTTCCAGTTCACAAAAGACCTACAGGCTGGCAAGCTCGGCTTCTCGGGGGGCTACAAGCTGCTGGTGGGCGGCGGCAGCAGCATGCCGGGCATGTCTTCGGCGACGAAGTTCGACTGGCTGAGTGATCGCGACCACGTGGCCTTTGGCGCGGAATTGAAGGAGGACGCGAGGCGCTACTACAGCTCGATCCAGGGCATCGGCGCGCAGGGCGCGATGGCAGCGAATGACGACTGCTTCTCCGAACTCGATCCCGAGGTGAAGGATCAATGGGGCATCCCGGTGCTGCGTTTTCACTGGAAGTTCTCCGACGACGAACTCAAGCAGGTGGTGCATCAGCAGGAGACAATGGCGTCGATTCTCGAAGCGATGGGCGCGCGCTTTTCGCGTTCTCCCGAAACGAAAAATCCGCTGAAGGCACTGAAGGAAGGCGGATCGGTCATTCACGAGGTTGGCGGCGCTGTCATGGGCAGCGATCCGGCGAAATCGGTGACGAACGAATGGTGCCAAACCTGGGATGTGCCAAACGTCATCATTGCCGACGGCGCGCCGTTCCCTGGCACCGCAGACAAAAACCCCACGCTCACGATTCTGGCGCTCGCGTGGCGCACGGCGGATCATCTGATGGGCGAACTCAAGAAAGGAAACCTGTGATGAACGACTCGAATGCTCCTACCCGCGTGGACCGCCGCATGGCGCTCAAGTGGATCTCGTCAGCCACGGCGAGCCTTGCGCTTCCCGGCAACCCGGCCTTGGGCGCGGCTGCCAAGACCGGACTGAAAGCTGCTGCTGAACCCGGCGGCCAAGGCTACGGCCCTGATCCGGACCTCATGAAAGTGTACAAGCCCGGCGACCTCTGGCCGCTGACGCTGTCCGACGATCAACGCGCTCTTTTGACCGTGCTCTGCGACATCATTCTCCCGGCCGATGACCAATCGCCAAGCGCTTCATCGGTCGGTGTTCCCGACTTCATTGACGAATGGATCAGCTCGCCTTATCCCGGTCAGGCGGGGGATCGCACCACCGTGTTGCGCGGCCTGGACAAGCTGGAAGAAGAGGCGCAGTCACGGTGTGGGAAAAGTTTTGTCAAAGCAGGCACGGCGGTGCAACTCGCGATCTGCCAGGACTTCGCCAAAGCAGCACGCAAGGACTCGAAGAAAGACCCGGGCCGGTGCTTCCTGCGCCTGCGCGACCTCATCGCGGGCGGCTACTACACCACGCCCGAAGGCATGAAGGACATCGGCTATCGCGGCAACATCTCGATGGCCTCGTGGGACGGCCCGCCCAAGGAGGTGCTGGAGAAACTCGGCCTCGAACCTCAGGAAGCATGATCATGAAAAACTACACACGACGAAGCTGGCTCCAGACCACGGCAGGATTCTCCCTCGCGAGTTTGGTGCGCGGCGCCGAGGCAGAATCCACGCCTGTGATCAGCATGGGAACCTACGCGCTGCCGGGCTACACGCTGAAGGATGCGATCCGCCTTGTGGCGGACACGGGATTTAGTTCCATCGAGATTGCGGCGATGCCTGGCTATCATGGCGCACCGGATCAGCTGTCCAAAGCGCAACGCGCGGAGGCACGCCAGCAGCTCGCTGATGCAAAGCTGAAAGTCGGCGCGTTGATGGGCTTGCCGATTCCCGATGCGAAGAAGCAGGCCGAGAACACCGACTGGGTGCAGCAGACGCTCGAACTCGCGCGTGATCTCGCGCCGGACTCGCAACCGATGATTCAGTCCATCCTTGGCGGCGGCAAGTGGGAGGAGAAGAAGACACTGTTCCGCGACTGCCTCGGTCCGTGGGTCGCGGCGGCGAAGAAGGCAGGAGTGAAACTCGCGATCAAACCACATCGCAGCCACGCCATGGATCTGCCGCAGCAGGCGATCTGGTTGATCGAGCAGCTCAACGCCGCCGACACGCTGAGCATGGTCTTTGACTACAGCCACTTCGCCTACCGCGATCTGCCGTTCGAGGAGATGGTGAAAACCGCCCTTCCTCACACCGGCTACGTCGTGATGAAGGACGCCGTGCAGCGCGACGGCAAGGTGCAGTTCGCGCTGCCGGGAGAAACGGCAACGATTCCTCACGCGGCGATTTTGAAGCAGTTCATCGACGGCGGCTATCGTGGCGAGGTCTGTGCCGAAGTCAGTGCACAGGTGTCCAAGGCGAAGGACTACGATCCCGTGAAGGCCACGCAGATCTGCTTCACGAGCCTTAGCCGCATCGTCGCCCAGGCGCAGGAAACCGGCTTCACCTCCATGTTCAACGGTCAAGATCTGACCCGCTGGGACGGCAAGGCCGACTGCTGGGAAGTCCGCGACGGCGAGATCTGCTGCACTGGCAAGGCGAAGGAAAAGAACTGGCTCATCTGGCGCAAGGAACAGCCCGCCGACTTCACCCTGCGTCTCGAATTTCGCTGGGACAAAGGCAACTCCGGCGTCCAGGTGCGGAGCGACGACCTCGGCGACTGGCATGTGTTTGGTTATCAGGCCGAGATCGCCGAACAGGAGAAGATGGGCCTCTGGCATCACTCGTTGCTCGCCAGCGATCACCCGAAAAAGGAGGCACGACACTACATGTCCACCGCGGGTCAGGACAACACCATCGCCAAGGATGGCACGAAGACCGTCAAACAAGTCGCGGACGCCAAAGAGGTGCAGTCACACTACAGCGAGCACGAGTGGAACACGATGGAGATCATCGCGAAGGGGCCGACGCTCACTCAAAAGATCAACGGCATCGTTTTCACCTCCATCACCGATCATGATACCGACATGAGCCGCCGCAAAGGCTGGATCGCCCTTCAGGATCACGGCAAAGGCTGTGCCGTCGCGTTTCGGAATCTGCGCATCAAAACGGATTGAAGTGGTCGAGGGTCTAGAGCCGGCCTCGCCAATGAATGGGTGGCTTCTTTGCGCCCCCAAATCGCAAAGAGGGGTTTTGTTGGCAAGGTCGGACTCGATTAGCCGTAGTAGTGCCCCGTTGACAATGAACACTCCGCTCTTCCGCTCCTCCATGAGCCGTCGGGAATTCCTGACGGCTTCGACGTTTGGACTGAGTTCCCTGCGCTTTGCGCCAGGGGTGAGAGCCTCCACCGGTCCGGCGGTGCCAGCGGCCACTCTGGCAAAACCGGCCAAGTCAACGGTGCTGTTCTTCCTCTGTGGTGGAGCCTCACACATCGACATGTGGGACATGAAGCCGGAGGCACCGATGGAGTATCGCGGTGAGTTTAAGCCGATGCGAACCACGGGTGCGGACATCCAGCTTTGTGAGCATCTGCCTCTTTTGTCAAAGCAGGCGCATCGTTTCGCGTTGGTTCACGGCGTTACCGATGGTGGTCGCGCCACAGGTGACCACCATGCGGGCTACTATTACAATCTTACTGGTCACGCACCTGATCCCACCTTTAAGCAGCAGGGGAATGATCGCCGGCCCTATCCCGATGATTGGCCATACATGGGCAGCGTGGTCGGCATGAAACGGCCGAAGCATCCGCACCTGCCACAGATCATCTCTTTGCCTCACAAGCCGAGCAAATTGCCGTTCACCCGCCCAGGGCAGTTCGCTGGACGCATCGGCATGGAGCACGATCCGTTCTACTTGACGGGCAGCTTTAAAGAGCCGCTGCGATTTGACGCACCGACGCTTTCGATGAGTGGCGGTATGACTGCGGAGCGGATGCGGGATCGGCAGGAACTGCTGCACGCATTGAATCAGACTCGGCGGGAGTTGGATCATGAGATGCAGGTCCAGAACTACATGCGCCAGCAAGACCGCGCGTTTGATTTGCTGTCCTCGTCAGGAACGGCCAACGCTTTTGATATTCGATCTGAGCCCGACAAACTGCGCGAGCGTTATGGCCAAAGCATCAACGGCATGAGTCTGCTAATGGCGCGGCGTATGGTCGAGGCGGGTGTGCCCTTCGTTACTGTGTTTTGGAAGGAGGATGAGAGCATCGCAAAGCAGTGCAAAAGTGCGGGAGGTTGGGATACCCACGGCGATAACTTCAATTGCCTGCGGCAATACTTGCTGCCGAATTTTGATCGTGCCTTCTCCGCCTTCATTGAAGATCTCTCTTCACGCGGACTGCTGGATGAAACGCTGGTGCTGGTCACCAGTGAGATGGGGCGTATGCCAAAGGTCGGCGACCGACGCTCTGGCGGTGTGACGGGCGCAGGGCGTGACCACTGGACGGCGTGCATGAGCGTCCTGATGGCTGGTGCGGGTATCCAAGGAGGGCAGGTGGTTGGCGAGACCGACGCCCGCGCCGAGTTTCCCAAAGATCGTCCCATCTATCCTGAGGACATCACAAAGACGGTCTATTACGCCATGGGCATTCAGGATCTGGAAGCCAAAGACAAACTTGGCCGTGCTTACAACCTCCTTGATGAGGGCGAACCGCTGACTGAACTGTTTGGCTAATTGAGTTTTCCCCACTATGTATCGCTCCATCATCGCGCCCTTATTGCTCGCCTCCCTGACCCTTTATGCCGAGGACTGGCCGCAGTTCCGTGGAGGCAATGCAACGGGAGTCTCGTCTTCCAAAGCTCTGCCAGGTGAGTTCTCAGCCGAAAAGAATATCGCCTGGAAAGTAAAGGTTGGGGATGGGATCGGCTCCGCCGTCATCAAGAACGATCGAGTCTTTGTGACAGCGATGGTTGGCGACTCCAAGGCAGCTGTTTATGGACTCGATGCCGCCAGTGGCAAGCAACTGTGGCGAACCGAGTTTGAGACAGGCACGCTGCCGCGCATCACTCCTCCGAATAGCCATGCGTCCTCGACACCCGCCACGGATGGTGATCGGGTCTACGTGCACTTCAGCACCATCGGTCTGCTGGCCTTTGATTCCGCCACGGGAACGGAAGCATGGCGCTACTCCATGCCACGTCCTGCCTACCTCATGGATTGGGGCGCGGCTTCATCGCCCATCGTTCATGATGGCACCGTCTTCTTTTGCCAGGATGATGACTTAGCGCCCTTTCTTGTAGCGGTAGATGCGAAAACGGGGCAGGAAAAATGGAAGACGTTGCGCAAGGACATGCTGGCCGGGTATGCGTTGCCCGTGTTGTGCGAGGCAAATGGACGCACCGATCTGGTCATCGCGGGCAGCGGTAAACTGAAAGGCTATGATCCCGCGACGGGTAAAGAGCTCTGGACCTGCAACACACTGCTGCGGACCATCATGACCTCCCCCGTTGTGCATGAGGGCATCATTTACATGGCGGTGCAGAGTTATGGCGACTCCTCCCGCACCCTGAAGCATGCGCTGCTGGAGTGGCTGGATACGAACCAAGATAAGATGCTCTCTCGCGATGAGACACCGAAGGAGTTTCACGAAAGATTCGACGAGTCTGACAAAAACAAAGATAAGGTCATCGGGCCGGACGAGATCGATGCCGCCTTTCAATCGCCGGATAACATGGCTGCGGGCGGTAACATCATTCAGGCCATCAGGGGTGGTGGTCATGGCGATGTGACACGGACGCATGTGCTGTGGAACCTGGATCACAAGACGCCTTCAAATCTTTCCTCTCCTCTGTTCTACAACAACCGTCTTTACCTTGTGAAGAGTGGCGGAATGTCGAGTTGCTACGACGCGAAGGATGGCCGGACCCTGTGGGACCGCAGTCGTATTGGCAATTTTGGCGACCACTTTGCTTCGCCCATTGCTGCCGATGGCAGGGTGTACATCGCTGGCAAGAACGGGTTCATTGTCGTGCTCGAAGACGGTCCGGAGTTGAAGGTGCTCGGCAAGCACGACATTGGTGAGGAAATCATCGCTACGCCGAGTATTGCCGACGGCCGACTTTTCATCCGCACCCGCGAGAATCTCTTTTGCGTCGCCAATGGGGCTTCGGGGCCTGGATTGGTCACGGCGACTGGCAGTACGCAGAGTCTCGAAATCGTCTCCCGCCCTGTGAGCGACTCCCGCATCTGGAATGGCTACACCGGTAATGCGATGGGGCAGGAATCCTGGAGCGATTTAGAGCTGGATCAACGCCTCGAACAACTCAAGAGATTGAACTATGCTGCCATCGCCATTCCAACTGCCATCGCACCTTTTGCCCCCATCCGAGTCGATGGCGATACGGCGGGTCGCAAGGCCTTCGGGGGTGCGCGGACCTTTGAGAATGCGGATGTGGCGGCCATTACTGCCCGGCTTCGTGAAAAGGCCGCCAAGCTCGGCTTTGAGATTGTCGAGGCCAAGCCCACGCCGATGTCCGTCCTTCCGCATCTGGAGTTCAGTGACGAAAAGTCCCTCAGTGATTTCGTCACCCCGATGTGTGGTGAAGGCGTTGCCGAGCGGATGTGGCTCGGGTTCCAGGAAATCGCAAAAGCAAACGAACTCATTGCAAAGCACGATCCCAGGCTGGGCCTCCCTGCGCCAGAGATGCTGACGAGGCATCTGGAGTCCCCGGGGGCGCTGCCGGATTGGCTCACGCAGGTAAAGACCCATTATCTGAATGCAATGAACGAGATGTATCGCGCCAACACTCGGGCTCGCGAAGGTTCACGCAGCCTCACCCTTTACCATGCGAAGAAGCTGGAATTCACGTTTCACTTTGTCTCCTGCATCGAGAATCTCTACAAGGCTCATGATCCTGCGGCTCGCTCGGAATCCTTGATCGCTGCGGTCGAATCCATTTACAACGCGCTGAACTCCTATGCCGATGCCGCCCGAGATTCAGGTGATCGTGGAGCCATTGCTCTGCTGAATGAGCACGGCTACCGGGTCCTGACTCGAATCAAGGCTGAGTGATTTATGCCAATCTCCAAAAAGCGAATCTTCATGCTGGTCGCCATCGGGGTGGCAGTGATCGTTGCCACCGGTAGAACGCTTTTTTCTCCGCAGGGGATTGATCCGATTCCAGAGGCGCAGATCGAATTGACGAAGGTCATCGACGGGATGACCTTCAAGCTCACCGACCAAGGCGAGCTCTACAGGGTCGATGACAGGACTGGCAAGTGGCACTATCACGACACGGTCTTTGATCTCAAGGGAATGATGGCGTCTTATCGCGTTGAGGGCGATGCCACCTACCGCATCAATCCTGAGACCAATGAATCGATTCCAACGCGAAGGCGCTTTCGCGAGGGTTTTGAGGCGCTGCCCACCGGCGTTGAGGGGACTCGCAGAATGATTGGGATCGAGCGTGGTTGGGGTGCCTTAACCTTGCAGTCTCCGTCCGCCCCACAGGTTAAAGATTACGTCCGGCTGCGCAGTCAAATTCTCACGGGGGGTGGGGACTTCAGGGACGCGAGTGTTGCGCCGGATGATTCAAAATTCCGTTCTGGGTCACTCTCCCTGAAGTGTGTGGCTCCGCCGCGAACATCCGATATGATTTGCTGCAAATCATCAATCTCGTCGCCCCTGATTTACTTTCGACAGGGAGATGACTTTTGGTTCCGTGGCTACTTCTTTGCTGGATCCTCCCGGCCTCACACGATCATGGACCTGGAGTGCGAGTGGTTAAAACAACACTCTGGGATCCGGGTGATGATTGATGAAATGGGGCGGCTCGGCGTGGAACTCAAGGCCTTGGATAAGCCGAAGTATCGGCAGACAATGAACGATCCGATCCTCTTTCCGCTGGGGCAATGGGTGGAGGTCAAAGTCCATTTCGTTTTGTCCCACACCGAGGACGGCGTGATCCAACTCTGGCAAGATGGTCAATTGGTTGTGGACACTCATGGGGTGACGCTTCCGTTGAAAAGAGCCATCTACAATTCACTGGAGATTGGCATCTCTGCGCATAGCTATGGTGACCTGCCCTGTGAACTTTGGGTCGATGACTTGGAAGTCTCCGACCAGCCCTTTGCGAATTGATTCGGCGGACTGAGGGGAAATTTGCATCGAAATTCGTTAATAGAAACACATCAACCCGATGGCCATATTCGGACAAACGCTTTCTCAAGACATTCTCTACGGTCGATGGAGGCTTTGCCTTGCCTGTATCACCTTGCACCTGTTGTGCACCACGCCGCTCTTGGCGGACAAACTTCTCGTGCTCGATTCCCGTGTGATCGAGCGGGTGGAAAATGCACGATTGATGCCGGGATCGGTCTCCAAGCATCACGGCAATCCTCTTTTCCAAGCAGACATGCCGTGGGAAAACTCGCTGAACAATCTTTACCCCAACGTGATCTGGGACGATGAAGAGAAGATCTTCAAGATGTGGTACAAATGCGTGCTGACGGACAGGGAGGCAATCGGTCAAATGGATCGCCCCAGCACGGTGCACGACGTGGGCTGGTATCTGCTTTGCGCGAAATCTAAGGTGGGTCTGGAATCTCCGATCATGGTGCAGTGATGTATGTCCGGGAGGAACTCATTTTTGAAAAAGGCAAATGGCTGAAAAGGTGCCTCGGACGGAGGGACTGTTTTCGGGGAGCCCAGTAGGGGCTTCTGGCGAATCCGCCGGGCGCATTCGCTGAATTTATTGCGTGTGGTGGCCGAATATGATCCAATCTCCCGGTATGAAACCTTTGACTAATGGCTGCTCGCATCTGTGCTTCATTGCGGTGATCTGGGTGTTGTGCTCTCTGACAGTGAGTGTGTCAGCAAGATACTTTCCGCCGAATTTGCTGGAGGATTTGACTGGTGCGGAGTTCATCATGGTCGGTCGGTTTATGAACATGAACGGGAGTGCGGAGTTCGTTGTGGACCGCATGATCAAAGGCGATGCCCAGGGTGCTGCTGCGCAAATGCAGACCGAGTCAACGGGCAATGGTTTGCTAGTGAGCAAAGGAGGAGAAGAAGGGGTAACGTTCAATGGAAGGGGGCAGAGATTTTGGGAGTTGCGCGGGGCGGTTGACGCGACAAAGAACGCGATCTGGTTCCTCCTGGATCGGGGTCGATCTGATCGGCTGGATTGGCAACCAGTCGAATTGGCCGATGGTATTGCGGCTTTAGTGGAAGATCGAGAGCCCGACCTTTTCTTCCGGTTGCTGCAGCATGTGGATGTCGAGATGAAAAGAAATGCCCTGGAGGAGTTTTACGCGAATCCCGACAGGGACATGGTGGAGCAACTGCATCACCTCGCTTTGCGAGACGATTTAGTTATTGGAACTGAGGCGTTCCATGTTCTGGCGCAAAGCCAGATCCTCGAATTGGACAAGTTCTTGGGAAAGTGGACGGGGCTTTTTCACGCGGAGGAAGTCGCCGATAGGCTTGCCAAGATCGATGAGGCAAGGTTCATTGAAGAACTCAAAGTGGCAATCGTAGCGGAAAAGAATCCGCGCCGTTTGGAGTCTCTTCTCTATGTCATCCCTCATCGATCGCCCCAAAGGCTGGAATTGACGCTCCCATTTCTTGATCATCCCTCGGAGGCCGTTCGCAGTCGAGTCCTCGGAAGCATTTGGAGCACATTCTGGAGTCTCAATGCCGAGGCGTTCAAATCTCAGGAAGCGAAGATGGAACTGGCCGCCCTTGGCAAACGCGTCATCCCATTGTTGGACGCGCGGCTGGAGGTTGAGATCGATCCTGGCTGCAAAGCCCGGCTTGCGGAGATGCTTGTCCGGGAGGATGGCACCCCTTGGATTCTGCGCATACCGCAAGAACGTATTGAACAGCCGATCCCACCTTACTCAGACGAGGCGGAGTTGGATCTTCTGGTGGGACGCTTGAGAGACCGCGCCAATCGGGGATTTATGGTGGAGTCTGCTGCGCGGGAAATCTCCGAGGGAGCCGAACGGTTGAAGGGCCGCCTAGATCCCAATTACAGCAGCCATGGATCGATCTTACACTCGCTGGGCATACCGGATGACCGGGCCTCCCTCGCAGAGATCAGACGGTCCACCAAAAAAATCACTGAAAGTAATTATCGCGTGCTCGACCGACTGGCGGTTCTGGACGACGAGGGCGTCCTGCCCTTTTTGAAAGAACACGAAGGGGAGATCGAGTACCGAGCCCGGGTTCCGTATTTGAGGGCCAGGGCGATGCATGGCGATTCCTGGGCTGTCAATGAATTGCTGGCTGCGATGAATCAGCCCTCCTCCTCGACGTTCCTCAACGACGACGATTGGAGTCCGCGGATGGTTCTTGAGGCGCTGCTTTGGGTGGATACCCCGGAAGCGACCGAAGTCCTCAAGAAATCCGTCGAGCAATCGTGGCCAAGCAAAAGTTTCCATGACGAGCTTATGTTTGAGACCGTTTTGATGGAAAACTACGCTGGGGCTTCGCGGCGAACGCTTCCGCTAGGTGAGGTCGCCCGACGCGACCCCCAGTGGCTGGCTGCTCTCGCGCTCAAAAAGATGGCTGACAAATCGTTGACGGCCCGGAGGCACGCCGCAGCCATGTTTAAGCAGTTAACGGGTCAGTTGGGATCGTATCGTCCAGAGGCCTTTGCCCGCGATCGCATGCAGCCCTTGAAAGAGCTCGAAGCATGGTGGTCCGACCACAAGAGCGAAAGTCGTGAGCAGTGGCTGATCGCTTACTTCAAGGACAAGGGATTCGCCATCGACCAGATCAACCGGGAAGCGCTGCCTGTGTTGGTGCGGGCATTGGAGTCCGACTTCTTCACCCACAACCTTGCGGTTGAGCAGATCTCAGTGATTTGCGACAAGTACTTTACTGACTTCATCATGCAAGATCACTCTTACCAAGGGCAGGAACGAATGAATGTGCGCGTTATCGGTTGGCTCCAGGCGACAGGTTTTCTTGCGCCTAACAAGAAGTGAGAGATCGAGGTGGCAACTGCTGGCGAATTTGGACGATCAACAAACTGTCCTCGTCGTCACCTATCCATCACCTTGATCGAAAGACATCGCTGGTCAGGGCCTCGACGATGAGGGTGCGGAGGCCGTTGTTGTCTTTCTTGATGGCTTGGAAGATGTCTTCGATCACGAAATCATCGACCGGCTTCATGTGGCGGCCCGTGGCGTAGCTGAGAACTTGGTCGATGAGGTGACGAGTGAAGGCGTCTTTGCGATGGTCGAGAATGACTTTCCTGAAGCCGAGGAAATCGGCAAAGGTCTCGCCCGAGGTGAACTCTCCGGAAGGATCCACTTTGGGGGCGGGTTTGCCGTTTTTGGGTTTGGCATAATTGACACGCCACCTGCCGATGGGATCAAAGGACTCCAAGGCGAAACCGAGCGGATCAATCTTGCGATGGCATTCGGCGCAGGCTGGGTCCGCGCGATGTTTGGTGAGCCGGTCGCGAATGGTGGTGGCTCCAGACACGTCGGCATCAATCGCTGGCACGACATCGGGAGGTGGCGGCGGCTTGATGCCGAGGATGTTTTCGGTGACCCAGACGCCGCGTGTCACGGGGGAAGTTTCGACGCCATTGGCGCTGACGGTTAAGACGCCAGCCATGCCTAGGAGTCCGCCCCGTTGCTTGCTGCCCTTGAGGCTGACGCGTCTGAATCCATCTGCGATGCGCAGCGTTTTCTCCTCGGGGAGCTTGTAGAGTTTCGCCAATCGCTTGTCGGCAAAGGTGTAGTCGGCATCGAGAAATCGGGTGACGGATCCGTTGTGGGCGAGAAGATCCTTGGAGAACATCCGGGCCTCCGTCTTCATGGCTTCCGGCAGGTTCTCGGCGTAGTAGACTTTGGTGGTTTCACGCGGTGGTGGCATGCCACCGAGGTCTCGGAGGTTCAGCCAACTATCGAGGAAGGCGTTCACAAATCCATCCACCCGCTTGTCATCGAGCATGCGAAGGCACTGCCTCTTCAACTCGTTGGGATCCGACAAAGCGCCGGAGGCTGCGGCGGCCAGCAGCGCATCATCCGGGGGCGATCCCCACAAGGCGTAGGAGAGGCGGGAGGCGAGGTCGTAAGGGCCGAGTTGGGTTTCTTTTTCTGCGGTGATCTCGCTCAGATAAAGAAACGATGGCGCGCAAAGGATCATCTTCAATGTGTCGAGCGCCGCTTGGCGTGGAGTAGCTTTGTCGGCGATCCGCTTGTCGTAGGTCTTCTTGATCCGAGCGCGATCAGCATCGTTGAGCGGTCTGCGGAAGGCGCGTTGTCCAAACGCGTAGAGCTGATCCAGCGCGGTCTCAGGTTTGAAGCCGTCCGGTCCAAAAACCGCGATTTCCTCGAGGCTGCCGTTTTTTTCGGGAAGGGGACCTTTGATCTTGATCTCGCTGATGCGGATGTGGGGCAGGGCACCCACTCGCAAGGCTTGGCCGCGATCCACATCGCTGCCGGATTTTTTTTTGAGCTCGTCTGCGTAACGATGATTGACCTGAATGGCTGCGGCGCGGGATTCGTAGGGCCCGTTGGGGAAGATGAAACGTGGGGTCTGTCCCGCCTCGAGCCAGACCTTAAAGGTGGTCCACTTGGGGGCGTCGTCGGGCATGATGGCTTGGGCAAGCAGGGGCTCGATGGCTTGGGGGTAGTGGATGTGGCCCTTGGTAACATCCCCTGGAACGACGCCGAGGATGAAGGGTTCAGAGAGGTCAATGCCAAAGATGGCGGGATCGTAATGCGTGTTGCGGTGCATCGCCTGGGCATTCACCTGAATCTCGTAAAGGCCGGAGACAGGGACGCCTTCCAGGAAGTCCTCAATGTGCCCGTAACCGCCCTGTCGGGTATCGGTATTGGGTTGTTCGTAGAGGTTGAGGTACTTGAAATTGAAGACGGCCTTGTGCGGGCCTTCGAGTTCCTCATACTGGCGAAAGTGGCCGGTGAAGTGCCAGGACTTGGGCTCCATGGCTGGCCTGCCCAGGCGCATCTCGATTAGACGATTGGCGGATTGGAAGTACTGATCCAGCAAAAAGCCGGAAGTAACGAGCGACTTTCCGATGGTGTCGATGTGCTCTGCCGCGCTCTCTTTGGGGAAGTCGGCCGTGAGTCCGAGTGTGTCGACGCGACGACCGAAGAGCGTGGCCAAGGTGGCCTCATACTCGCGGTTGGAGAGGCGTCGCATCACGGTGTTGGCCTCCATGCCAGCGATCTTGCCACGAGCCGATTCGACCCCAGAACGCAGGGCCTGAAGGAGTGCGAGCCGTTCTCCGTCCGAAGGTTGATCTGCTTTTTTGGGAGGCATTTCCCGCAGCGTGACCTGGTCGATGATCTCCTTCGCGGCGATTAAGTCCATCTCAGTTCCGAGGGGAAGCTTAAAGGTTTCAAACTCGCGATCGCCTTTTTCGAGATCGCTGTCGTGACATTCGAGGCAGTATTTCCCCAGGAACTCAGACACGACTTTGTGCTCCGTCGGAGTCTCTGCCCGAGCAAGCTGGGGCGCGACGACGAGGCTGAGCACGACCTTCAGGAGGTCGGACAAACGGTGGAACGGGGAACGCATCGCAGGATGGGAATTCCGCAAGGAGGCCTCAGGCGAAAGTGCCAGTGCTGGAGCCAAAGGACTCCGTCTCGATGCCCATGCGCTGTGCGATGTCCACGAACAGGTTGCACAGGGGGATTTTGTGGCCGCCGCTGAGCTCCGCTTTCTTGAAGTCCCCATGGCCGTAGCCGCCACCCGCAACGATGATGGGTAGGTCTGAGTTCTTGTGCGAGTTCGCATTGCCCATGCCGCTGCCAAAAAGGACGGAGGTGGAATCGAGCAAGGTTTGATCGCCATCCTTCATCTTCGAAAGGCGGGCAAGGAATTTGCCAAAATGTAGGATCTGATACTTCTCAAGCGTGATCAGATCCGCGATGGCGGCCTTGTCATTGCCGTGATGGGAGAGGCCGTGATAGGACTTATCGATGCCCAGATTCTGCGGCAGGAAGTTGCCGCCGATCTCCAGGGTGGCGACACGGGTCGAGTCGGTCTGAAGTGCCAGTGCGATCAGTTCATACAGCATCGGCAGATCCTCCACCATGTTGACGTTGGCGGGTTTGTCGAAGGGGGCCTTGGGCTTCGGCAGGCTGGCCCAGCGTTGGCGCAGTTCCAAGCGCTTTTCGACGTCTCGGATGGAGGTGAAATATTCGTCGAGTTTGTCTTTGTCTTCGCGGTTCACGCGCTTCGACAGGCCATTGGCATCGTCCAACACGGTGTCGAGGATGGATGCCTGCAGGGCGTTGTCTTGAACGCGGCGGGCCTGGCGGTCAGGGGATTCACTGACGAAAAGACGGTCGAACAATTCAGCGGGTCCTTCAATGGGAGGCACACGGACGCCTGATTTTGTCCAGGCGATCTGGCAACCGCCGTGGATGCCACCTTCGGAGCCGACGGTCAGGGAGGGGAAACGCGTTTGGTAGCCGACCTCGTCCGCGATGAACTGGTCGATCGTGACATTGCCATTGGGGCGGTTTTGCGCTTCGGAATTCAGAACGCCCGAAAGGAAAGAGTGCACGGCGAAGTGACCGCCTTTGATCCCGTGATCGAGCCCGCGATACAACGTCATCAGTTGGCGGTTTTCCCAGAGAGGCTCGAGCAGGGTGGTCTTCTCGTAAGCTTTGCCTGGCGTGGTGGGGAATAGTTGATCGGTCTGGAAGCCCAGCAGATTGCCGACGGCGACAAAGCGACGAGCCCCCATTCCTGCGCCCTTTGCGGTCTGGACAGCGGAATTGCCTCCCACGGACTTGGCCATGAGTGAGGGTAAGTGGGGCAGGGCGAGCGATGCTCCGAGGGTTCTGAGTACGAAACGGCGTCTATTCATCGGTTTTGGGGTAAGCAGATAACGTTCCGTGGGGCCGTTCTTATCAGTCGGCAAGGGGAATTCAAGCCCCGTCGAGAGCAATCCACCCTGGATTCTCTGATAGCCACTTGGGTTTTGCTTCGTTGGGTTTTGCTCTAACCACCCATTTCATGCGCCACTCCCCTTTGCTTTGCTGCCTTTGCCTGATCACCATAGCATCTGCCACAGCAGCCGATGTCGCCGCGCCGAAACAGCCTGTCCGGAAGCCCGCGGCGCGGGTCGCGGGTTCGCCGCAAGTGAAGCCGACGTTGGCCAACGTGCCGTATGGAACGCACGAGCGGCAGGTGCTGGATTTTTGGAAGGCTGCGTCTGCGACACCGACGCCACTGGTTTTTGTGATCCATGGCGGTGGATGGGTGGGCGGTGAAAAAGAACGGGTGAGCCGATTTGTGGATGTTGAAGGATTGCTGGCTGAAGGCATCTCGGTCGTGGCCATCAATTACCGTTTGATCAAGCACGCTAGTGACGAGGGAGTCACGCCGCCCGTCAAAGCCCCCTTGCACGATGCGGCCCGTGCGCTGCAATTTGTGCGCAGCAAGGCTGGGGAGTGGAACATCGATAAGCAGCGGATTGGCGCTGCGGGCGGTTCGGCGGGGGCTTGCTCGAGTTTGTGGTTGGCCTTTCACGATGATCTTGCCGATGCTGCGAGCAGTGACCCCGTCGCGCGCGAATCCACGCGGCTGACGTGTGCGGCCGTCCTGGGGGCGCAGACGACGCTCGATCCCGCCCAGATGAGGGAATGGACGCCAAACAGCAAGTATGGTGGTCATGCTTTTGGGTTCGCCAACTTCACGGAGTTCTTGGTGGGGCGTGACAAGATCTTGCCGTGGATTGCGGAGTATTCTCCGTATGCACTCGTCAGCAGTGATGATCCGCCCGTGTATCTTTCGTATTCCGCCCCTCCTGCTCTGGGGCAGGATCAAAAGGACCCAACGCACACGTCCAACTTCGGGGTCAAGCTCCAGGAGCATTGCGCAGAAATGAAAGTGCCCTGCGATCTGGTGTATCCAGGGGCCGCCAACGTGAAGCATTCAACTCCGCAGGCCTATTTCATCGCGACTCTGAAGTCCGCCAAGTGATCGCAGAATCGAATGCACCGCCTTCTTCCACTCCTTGTTGCTGCGGTCTTTGCCTCGCGACTTGTCTGCCAGGCTGGCGAATTGCGTCTGTCGGCACCGCTGGAGCATTCGGTGACTCAGCGCAGTTCTCGGGAGAAGGGGAGCGTGCGGATCGCGGGCTGCGTGGAGGGACTCGATGAGCGGGCGGTGATTGAGGCGAGGACGGTCGTCGACGGACGCGAAGCACCTTGGGCCGCTTTGCCTGCTGGGGTAAAGGGAGATGAATTTGATTCGGCTATGGAGATTCCCGCAGGCGGTTGGTATCGGCTGGAGGTGCGTGTCACCACAGCAGGTCAAGTCATCGCCGAAGCGGCGGTGGAAGACATCGGCGTGGGCGAGGTCTTTGTCGTCGCGGGTCAATCCAACTCTGCCAACCATGGTGAAGTCAAACAGAAGACGACCACGGGGCGGGTGGCTGCTTTTGATGGGATGGCGTGGCGGATTGCGGAGGATCCTCAGCCGGGGGCCAGCGGTAAGGGAGGAAGTTTCATGCCGCCGTTTGGCGATGCGATGGTTCAGGAGTTTGATGTGCCGGTGGGGATCGTGGCCTGCGGATTAGGCGGCACGAGTGTTCGCGAGTGGCTGCCGAAGGGGGATACCTTTCCGAATCCACCCACCGTCGAGCGCTCAGTGGAACGGCTGCCGACTGGTGAGTGGGCCAGTAAGGGAGCGATTTTTCCCCCGTTTGTTGCACGCCTGAAAGCCTTGGGTCCTCGCGGCTTTCGTGCGGTGCTCTGGCATCAGGGGGAGAGTGATGCGAACCAAAAAGACCCCACGCGGACTCTGTCTGGCATTTTGTATCGTCAATACCTCGAACGCATCATCCGATCGTCACGAACGGAGATCGGCTGGGAGGCACCGTGGTTCGTGGCGCAGGCGAGTTATCACGTCCCTGGCGATGAGGCATCCCCAGACATCCGCGCAGCGCAGGCGGCATTGTGGCAGGACGGTATCGCCTTTCAAGGACCCGACACCGATGCGCTGAAGGGCGATCTGCGCGAGCGCGATGGCCAAGGCGTTCACTTCAGCGGCAAAGGTCTACTTGAACATGGTGCGAAATGGGCGGAAAAGGTCGGCCCCTGGCTCAAGGAGCAACTCGCCACCCGTCCCTAATTTTTTTACCCGCCAGCCAACTGATCCCTCCAATGATGAAGCACCTCCTACTCACACTCCTATCGCTCGCGACCATCGCCAGCGCTGCACCTCTAGTTTTTGAAGGCACTGATGGGCCGGGCAAGGGCAAGCACATTGTCTTCCTGGCGGGCGACCACGAGTATCGGTCGGAAGAGACGCTGCCGGCGATGGCGCGTCTTTTGGCGAAACATCAGGGCTTCAAGTGCACGGTGCTTTTTAATATCGATCCAGCCTCGGGCGAGATCGTCGCAGGGAACTCCAACCTGCCTGGGATCGAGGCCCTGGATACCGCGGACCTTGCTGTCGTGTTTCTGCGCTTCCAAGACTTCCCCGTGGAGCAGATGAAGCACTTTGATGACTACATGAAGCGCGGTGGCCCAGTCGTCGGTCTTCGCACGGCGACGCATGGCTTTAAGATGGCGGCGGATGCGCCCTTCGCGAAGTATTCTTTTGACCACAAAGGCCCCGACTATGAGTTGGGCTTCGGGCATCAGGTGCTCGGGCAGACTTGGGTCGGTCACTATGGCAAGAATCACCAACAGAGCACCCGCATCACCATTGTGCCGGACAAGGCATCAAACCCGATCCTGCGCGGCGTCAAAGACGTCTGGGTGCAGGCCGGTGCCTATGTGGGCAAGCCCACTGATGGCGAGATTCTGACGATGGCGCAGCCACTTGATGGCATGACGCCCGACTCTCCCGCCTCTGCTACGCAGCCGCCGCAGCCCTCTGAGTGGACCCGCACCTACAAGAGCGCCTCCGGCAAAGAAGGTCGCGTTTTCACCTCCCTCTACGGCACGCCAGAGGACATCACCAACGAGGGCTATCGACGCCTACTGGTGAACGGCATTTTCTGGACGCTCGGACTCGAAGAAGCCATCAAGCCTGATCTTGACATTTCCTTCGTTGGTCCGTTTAAGCCCAACACCTTTGGCAATCAGACGCACGCTCCTGGCATCAAGCCTGAGGCTTACGCAGGATGGGAAAGCCCAATCCCAGCCCACAATAACGTCAACAAACCTGCGCCCAAGGAGAAGAAGGGTAAGGCGAAAGAGCAGCCAAAGAGCGCTGCCGCCAGCACCGCTACCACCGCTGCACCTGCGGCATCCATGAGCACTGGCAAGCCAGCTCGCTTTGTGCGCATCGAGATTCCCGGCGAAAAGAAGTGCCTGCAAATCGCAGAGATCGAGGTGATGAGCGGTGGCAAAAACGTAGCGAAAGGCGGCAAGGCCACGCAATCCACCACTCGGAATGGTGGCGCTGCAGAACGGGCGCTGGACGGCAACAAGAGCCCCGATTGGGCCAAGGGCGGTCAGACGCATACGACGGAAAGTCAGCCCAACCCTTGGTGGGAAGTGGATCTCGGCAACAGCTATGCGGTGGATACAATCGGCCTGTGGAGCCGTCAGGGCTTTTCGGATCGCCTGGGGGACTTCACGCTTCAGCTTCTGGATGCGGATCGCAAACCGGTCTTTGCCATCAAGAACGTCGCTGGTCCCGAGACGATGGTAATCGATGTCAAAAACGGTGGCAAGCTGACCTACCTGACCTTTGACGGAAAGCCGGGCAAACCTGTGGTGAAGTCAGCCGGCGGTCGCTCCGCGCCTGCTGGCCCACCCGAGCCACCGCTCGCGGATGTGCCTGCGGACTACAAGGACCCGGTGCCCTTCGCGTTTGGCAAAGGTGATGTCGTCGCCATCCTTGGTAATGGCTTGCCAGATCGCATGCAGCATGATGGCTGGATGGAGACCGTGCTGCAGAGCGCGCTGCCAGACCAGCAGGTGCGTTTCCGCAACATGAGCACCAGTGGAGATCGCCCGAACGTGTATCCCCGCAGCCCTGGCCAGATCTCCATGGTCACCTACCTGCAGCACGTGAAGGCAGATGTGGTGTTTGGTTTCTTCGGTTACAATGAGTCGTTCGACAGTAAGCCAGATGAGTTTAAGACACAGCTCATCGAGTTCGTGAAGAAGACACGCGGGACGAAGCCTAACGGTAAGTCCTTCCCTCGCATCGTGCTTTTCAGCCCCATCGCTCATGAAGCTACCGGCAACGTCAACGTTCCCGATGGCAAAGCGCACAATGCCCAGCTTGAGGCCTACACCAAGGCCACAGAAGCCGCTGCCAAAGAGGCTGGCGTTGCCTTTGTGGATCTCTTCCATCCTTCGTTGGAGCTGTTCAAGGCCGCCAAAGAACCGCTCACCATCAACGGAGTGCACCTCACGGTCGAAGGCAATCGCCAACTGGCAGAGGTGATCGGCACGGCGCTGCTTGGCAAGCCCATGAGCGCTTCCGCTTCGCTGGAGCCATTGCGCGAGGCCGTGGTGGAGAAGAGCAGCAAGTGGTATCACCGCTACCATGCCTCCGATGGCAATGATGTGTGGGGCAGTCGCTCCACGCTGGCCTTTGTGGACGGACAGACCAATGGCGAGGTGCTCCAGCATGAGCTTTCAATGCTCGACGTCATGACCGCGAATCGCGACGAGCAAATCTGGGCGCGCATCACCGGTGGCGACAAGAAAATCGACGACAGCAATGTGCCGAAGCCAGTGCCAGTGATCAGCAACGTCGGTGGCGGGAGCAAGAGCAGCAGCGCGGAAAAGGAAGGGCGCCTAACTTACATCAGCGGAGAAGAAGCGATCAAATACATGGCCGTGAAGAAGGGCTTTGAGGTGCACCTTTTTGCTGACGAGCAGAAGTTCCCAGAGTTGGTCAACCCCGTGCAAATACAGTTTGATACCAAGGGCCGCTTATGGGTCGCTGCCTGGGCTGATTATCCGAAGTGGGAGCCATTGAAGGAATCGCGAGATGCCTTGCTCATTCTTCACGATGATGATGGCGACAACAAAGCGGATCGCGTCACGGAGTTTGCGAGGGTGAACAACCCGCTCGGCTTTGAGTTCTGGAATGACGGTGTGCTCGTGACCCGCCAGTCAGAGATCCTTTTCCTCAAAGACACCGATGGCGATGACAAGGCCGACGTGCAAATCATCATGCTCCAAGGTCTGGATAGCTCCGACACACACCATGGCGCGAACAACCTGATCTATGGCCCCGATGGCGGCATTTACTGGCAGAGTGGAGTGTTCATGCAGCACAACTACGAGCACCCCTGGGGGCCATCATTGCAGGCCACCTCCAGCGCCATGTATCGCTTTGATCCACGCCGCTTCACCATTTCCAAACACGCCGATAATTCTCCGAATCCCCATGGCATCTCCTTTGACTACTGGGGATACCACTATGCGACCGATGGCACCGGCGGCCGTGCTTATCAGGTTCGCCCGGAGGGCAGCGGCTTCAAGATGTATGAACTGCTGAAGAAAGAAGTGCGTCCCGTGACCGCCAGCGAGGTCGTGAGCAGCACGCATTTCCCCGACGAGATGCAGGGCGACTTCCTGATCTGCAACGTCATCGGCTTCCTCGGCGTCAAAGAATACCAACTCACCCGCGATGGCGAAAAAGGCACCGTTTGGGGCGAGCCCAATGGCGATGAACTCACGGTCAAGGTCACTCAAGCCGACGGCACCGTGACCGAGGAATCCTCCCGCGGCTTCCTCATGAGCGGAGACAAAAACTTCCGTCCATCCGATGTCGTGTTTGCCCCAGATGGCTCCCTGTATTTGAGCGATTGGCACAACGTCATCATCGGTCACATGCAGCACAACGTGCGTGACCCGAACCGCGATCACGCCCATGGCCGCATCTACCGCATTACCGCCACCGGTCGCGAGTTGCAGAAGCCGGTCACTATCGCCAATCAGCCCATTCCTGCGCTCCTGGATGCTTTGAAGCACCCGACCAACAGCATCCGCCAGCGGGCTCGCATCGAGCTGAGCGCTCGCGACACCAGTGAGGTCATCGCCGCCACCAAAGAGTGGATGAAGCAGTTTGATGCCACCAAGAAGGAAGACGCCCATCCGTTGCTTGAGGCCCTCTGGCTGCACTCCCAACACAACGTCCGCGATGTGCAACTCCTCGGCCAATTGTTGAAATCCCCAGAGCCTCATGCCCGCATCGCCGCAGGCACCATCCAGCACCTCTGGTTCAATGTGGAGGCATCCATGCACGGCGGAGTCCTCGCCGGTGACGTGGAGGCCAAGGCGAAGAAGTCAGGCGTTCTCAGCGACACCCCAGAACTCACCACCATCCGCGTCGCCACCGTGCCAGAGCGCATGTCCTACGACGTGAAGGAACTCACCGTGAAGGCCGGGAAGAAAGTGAAGCTCACCTTCGCCAATCCCGACTTCATGCCGCATAACATCCTGCTCGTGCAGCCAGGTAAGATCGACGAGATCGCCAACCAAGCCCTCGTCATGGGTGCCAAAGGTTTCGAGACCGGTTTCATCCCCGAGAACAGCAACATCATTTGGCATTCCAAGCTCCTGGATCACGACGGCGAGCAAGTCATCGAGTTCACCGCCCCCACCGCCCCCGGCGACTACCCCTATATGTGCTCCTTCCCCGGCCACTCCATCATCATGCGCGGGGTGATGCATGTGAAGTGATATTCCCTTGCCAGATTCGGGGCGCTCGGAATGTTGAGCTATGCCAATCAACGAAATTTCCGATCCATTTAGTGAAGCTCGAAAAACGGACGGCGTCCTGGAATGTGAATTCCAGGGCGAGAAGATCGCGATGATCTTGCGCCACGAAGATGTGCGCCGTGCGGCGAAGGACTGGAAGACTTTTAGCTCTGATGTGCCGTTTCGGGTGCCGATCCCTTCGGAGGAAGACGTGCGCACGATGCGGCAGTTGCCCATCGAGACGAACCCGCCAGAGCACACCGACTACCGGGCGATTGTTGAGCCGTTCTTCCGTCGTCCGAAGGAACCGGCGATGATCGCCCAAGTGGAGGGCTTGATTGAGGGGATGCTCAGGGGCGTGCTGAGTGGTGAGGCGACGGAGGTGGTTCATGGTTTTGCTCTGCCTCTGCAATCCCGGGCGCTGACAATGCTGCTGAACGTTCCTGCTGCTGAGGCGGACACTTGGATCGGGTGGGGGATTCATGTCTTCCGTGTCACGGGTGGCGTGAAGAAAGGCATCGCTCTGGAGGAGTATTTGCATGCCCAGTTTGATCGTGCCGAAGCGAATCCGGGGGAGGATTTTTTCAGCGCCCTGGCGCAGGCAACTTATCAAGGGCGTCGGTTGACCCGGGAGGAGATGATGGGCTTTGCCAATCTGGCCTTCGCGGGTGGTCGGGATACGATTATCCACTCGGTGTCATGTGTGATCGCTCATTTGGCTGCGCATCCTGAGTCTCTGGAGCATCTGCGTGAAGATCCATCGCGCATCGTCCATGCCAGCGAAGAATTTTTCCGAGTCTTCATGCCGCTGACGCATATCGGGCGAGTGTGTCCGGTGGATACGGATGTGAATGGGGTGAAGGTCAAGGCTGGCAATCGGGCATCGCTTTGCTGGGCCTCCGCCAACCAGGATGAAACCGTCTTTGATTCGCCGCAGGAGGTGCGCCTGAATCGGAAGCCGAATCCGCACCTGTCGTTCGGCTTTGGGACGCACCTCTGCTTGGGGGCACCGCATGCTCGGCTGATTCTGCGAACTCTGCTGCAGAAGTGCTGTGATCTGGTTGGCAACATCGAATTGATAAGCGCTGAGCCTCGGGTCGAGCGCGAGGCCGCGTATGATCGGACCCTGGGATACGAGTCGTTGGTCGTGAAGTTTCATGCGCGCTGAGGTGGGTTGCGGGTGAGGCTCAGAATCGGGAAGGAAACGGTCGCTCTGGGGCGTTTGTTTGATTCTCTGATTCTCATGAAACGACGCATCTGCATCCTTACCTTGGCTTCGCTGACTCTCGCGCATGCTGAAGAACTCTCTTTGTTCAATGGCTCTGATCTCAGTGCCTGGAAGGAACCCCATGGCGCGTGGAGCGTCGTGGCGGCTGTCAAACTGGACCCGGCGAAACTGACTGGATTTGTTACCCAAGCAGGGCAGGGGGTGATGCTGAGCAGTGCGAAAGGAAAGAGCGCGAATCTGACCAGTACGGCGGAGCACGGGGACGCCGAAATCCACATTGAATTCACGGTGCCAAAGGGTTCCAACAGTGGCATTTACATCCAGGGGCGGTATGAGGTGCAGGTGTTCGACAGCTTTGGAAAAGCAGAAATCGCGGAGCACGATTGCGGTGCGATCTATCAGCGTTGGGATCCCGCGCGTGGCAAGGGTCATGAAGGCTACGAAGGCCACACGGCGCGTGTCAATGCCAGCAAGGCGCCTGGGGAGTGGCAGAGCTTTGATATCACCTTCCGTGCACCTCGCTTTGATGCGGCCGGAAAGAAGAAGGAGAACGCAAAGTTCGTCAAGGTCCTGCACAACGGTCAGGTGATTCATGAGAATGTCGAGATGAATGGCCCAACACGTGGAGCAAAGTTTGCTGAGGAGGCTGCGCTGGGGCCCATCGTGATTCAGGGGGATCATGGTCCTGTCGCCTATCGGAATTTGAAAATCACCACCCACTAAGTCTCATGAAAATCCTATCCATCACGATCCTGGTCAGTCTCACCTTTGGACTGACGTTGACAAAATCCGCCGCTGAAGATGCCGATGGAAAACTGCGCATCGTCGTCTTTGGTGCGCATCCCGATGATGCTCAATACAAGGCAGGCGGCGTTGCTGCGAAGTGGGCTAAACTGGGGCATCACGTGAAGCTGGTTTCGGTAACCAATGGCGACATCGGCCACTGGCAATCAGCGGGTGGCCCACTGGCAAAGCGTCGTTTGGAAGAGGTCAAAAAGGTGGATGAGATCCTCGGTGTTGCGACGGAGGTGTTGGACATTCACGATGGCGAATTGATGCCAACGCTAGAGAATCGGCAGAAGATCATCCGCGTTATCCGTGAGTGGAAGGCGGACATTGTCATCGCTCATCGGCCTTGGGACTATCATCCCGATCATCGCTATGTGGGTGTGCTGATGCAGGACGCGGCCTTCATGGTAACGGTGCCTTTTGTGTGCATGGATGCGGCACCATTGAAAAAGAATCCTGTATTCCTGTATTCGAGCGATGGCTTCAAAAAGCCATATCCCTTTGAGGCCGACATCATCGTTTCTGTGGATGATGTCTTTGATCAAAAGGTGAGGGCCATCCATGAAATGCCGTCGCAGCACTATGAGGGTGGCGCGAGTGGCAGCGAAGAATACGTCGCCAAGGTCCCACCCGCTAGCGATGAGGCTGGCCGGAAGGCTTGGTTGCGCGAGCGCTGGGAGCGTCGGCAAAGTGGCGAGGCGAATCGATTCCGCGATGCCTTGATCAAGTGGTATGGCCCGGAAAAAGGCGCTGAGGTAAAATTTGCCGAGGCCTTTGAAATCTGCGAGTACGGTCGCCAGCCTTCCAAAGACGAGATTAAAAAGCTCTTTCCCTTTTTTCCCTGATCCCCTTTATGCGCAAAACGACGATCCTTCTCTCCCTGCTCAGTTTGACGCTCGCCAAGGCAGAGCCGCCCAAGCCGATCTTTGAGTCCCCGCTCTTTACCAGCAAGAGTAAGCCTCGCTTGGTCCCAGTCGATGTATCGCTGGCAGGTGCAAAAGGCCTCTACTTGGTCGTCTCTGATGAAGACGGCAACAGCTGTGATTGGGCAGACTGGATTGCGCCAAAGTTGGTCATGAAAGATGGCAGGGTGCAGGATCTGGCAGCACTGAAGTGGTCGTCTGCAACCAGTGGCTCGGGGAAGGTGAACGTGGGTAAGAATGCGATGGGCGGTGAACTGCTTGTCGATGGGAAGGCGCAACAGGTAGGCATTGGAACGCATGCTCCGTCGATGATCTCGTATGCATTGCCTGCAGGCGTGGAGCGCTTTCAGGCGAGCGTCGCCATCGATGACGGTGGAATGATCCGGGACGGCAAGGCGAGCAACGCCAAGCTGAAGTTCTTGA
This sequence comes from Verrucomicrobiaceae bacterium, assembly GCA_024232965.1. GTDB lineage: Bacteria > Verrucomicrobiota > Verrucomicrobiia > Verrucomicrobiales > Verrucomicrobiaceae > JACKQF01. The sequence goes on from JACKQF010000001.1 coordinate 757,203, forward strand.
TCTACACCCAGGAACCTCCCAAAGCGGTGGCTTCCCCGGGCGTGAAGTATGATCCGAATGCGCCCAAGTTGGTGCCTGCGGACATGTTCACGGTGCCAGAGGGGCTGGAGGTCACAGTGTGGGCGACTTCTCCGCTGCTAATGAATCCAGTGAACATGGACTTTGATGCGGCGGGACGTCTCTACGTTTCCGAGGGGGTCAACTATCGAAGCAAAGGTGGCCGACGCAAAGAGGGGGATCGGATTGTGATCTTGGAGGATACGAATGGTGATGGCAAGGCCGATAAGAGTTCCACTTTTGTTCAAGAGGAGGGCCTCGCCTCGCCGCTGGGCGTTGCCGTGATCGAAGACAAGGTCGTGGTCTCACAGCCGCCGGACTTGATTGTTTATACCGATGTGAATCGCGACGGTCATTTCGACGCTAATGCGGATAAGCGCGAGGTTTTGCTGACTGGGTTCAATGGCCGTCAGCACGATCACAGTCTGCACAGCCTAACGACGGGACCGGATGGTCAGTGGTATTTTAACCAGGGCAATACGGGGGCGCAGTTCACGGATCGTTCGGGCAAGACCTTTCGCATGGGTAGCCCCTATCAGCTCCAAGACATCGCCGGACAGCGCAGTGATGATGGTCACGTTTGGATTGGTGGATTCACGGTGCGGATGAATCCGGACGGCACGCAGGTGAAGATCATGGGGCACAACTATCGCAACAGTTACGAACAAGCGGTGACCTCCATGGGAGATCTGTTTCAGAGCGATAACGACGACCCACCGGCCTGTCGTGTCGCCCCGATTCTGGAAGGCGGAAATGCGGGCTTTGCTTCGGCGGATGGACTGCGTTCGTGGGGCGCGGACAAACGTCCAGGACAGGATACTCCGACGGCGGAGTGGCGGCAGGAAGATCCAGGCACGATGTCTTCCGGTGACGTGTATGGAGGCGGATCGCCGACTGGTGTGGCCTTTTATGAAAACGGAGCGTTGAGTGATCAGTGGCGCGGACTTTTGCTGGCCTGCGAGGCAGGAAAGAACGTCGTATTTGGCTATCTGCCAAAACCCGATGGTGCAGGTTGGAAGCTGGAGCGTTTTGACTTTTTAACTTCGAACAAAGATAAGGAGTTTGCTGGCTCCGACTTCCTGGGTGGCAAGCCGTCCGGTGAATTGAAGACGATGTTCCGCCCCAGCGATGTCTGCGTGGGGCCGGATGGCGCGATCTATGTGGCGGACTGGTTTGATGCCAGAGTCGGAGGTCACGGAACGCTCGATGATGGCATGACGGGAACCATTTACCGAATTGCGCCGAAGGGGTTCAAGTCGGTGGTTCCGACGTTTGATCTCGAAACCACCGAGGGCCAGATCGCTGCGCTGAAGAGTCCCGCCGTCAACGTGCGCAATGCAGGCTTCACCCGCTTGCGCGCTCAGGGGGCAGCAGCCGTGCCAGCCGTCGCTGCCTTGTTGGAAGACACCAATCCCTACCTCGCGGCGCGGGCGATCTGGCTGCTGGCGCAGATGGGGGAATCCGGCCTCGCGAAAGTAACGCCACTATTGAAGTCGGCTCAGGAAGATCAGCGATTGGTCGCTTATCGTGCGCTGCGCTTTGTGAATCACGACGTCCTGGCGATGGCGGCCCAAATGGCAGGCGACGCTTCGGCAGCGGTCAGGCGTGAGGTCGCGGTGACCTTGCGTGACGTGGATGCGCAAAAGAGTCTGCCGATCCTGGTGCAAATCGCCCGTGGGTTTGACGGCAAAGACCGCGCGTATCTGGAGGCCTTCGGTCTGGGCAGTGAGGGCAAAGAGGCGGAAGTGTATGAGGCTGTGGCGAAAGAGCTCGGCGCATCACCCCTGGACTGGAGCGATGCCTTTGCTTGGATCGCGTGGCGGTTGCATGTGCCAGCTGCGGTGCCTGCGATCCGCGAGCGACTGTTGTCCGGCAAATTCAATGACGACCAGCGCAAACTCATGCTCACGGCCTTGGCGTTCGTGAAGAGTCGTCCGGCGGCGGGTGCGATGATTGAACTGGCAAACGCCCAAGACTTTCCTCTGAAGGATCTGGCGAAGTGGTGGCTTCTGAATCGCAAGAACAACGACTGGAAGGGCTACGACGTGGAAGGCGGAATGAAGGCGCTCGGTCTTTATGATCCGACCAAGATCAAGCTGAGCGCGATCGAGATGCCGCCCATTGTTCCCGGCGCGAAGCAACTCCCGAGCGGAGCGGAGATCGCTAAACTCGCAGGTGATGCAGCGCGTGGCCAGGCGGCGGTCGCCGTGTGTTACACCTGCCACAAGGTCGGGGCGAACGGCGTGGACTTTGGTCCGGACCTTTCGACCTTTGGCCAACAGCAACCGACCGAAGTGATCGCGAATGCTGTTGCTCATCCATCGGCTGACATCTCTCATGGGTTCGAAGGCAGCGAGGTGAAGACCAAAGACGGACTGACGATCACCGGCATGGTGCTAAGCAGTGGCGATCCGCTCATGATCAAGTGCATGGGTGGGACAGTGCAAACGGTGCCACAAGATCGGATTGCAAGTGTGAAGCCTCTGGGCCGCTCGCTAATGTATGATCCGGCGAACCTGGGTCTGACGCCGCAAACAATCGCAGACATCGTGGCTTACCTGCGGAGTTTGAAACCCGCAACGAAGTAGCCACTGCTCATGCGATATTGTTCGACTGTTCTAGCGTTCGGCCTGCTTTGGCTTGGACTGGCAATCTCGGGTGGTTGGACGAAGCCGGCTCATGATGAGGCCTTGTATGGCAAGGCCTTGAGCTATCACAAAGTGGAGGGCATTGAAGGTTGTTCTGCTGTGGAGGTGGTGGGTGATCGTCTCTATGCGATCGGGCAGGGGACGCTTTGGGTGTTGGACATCACCACGCCGGAGAATCCACGCATGCTGGGTAAGCTTGGCGGCTTGGGAAACACGCGGCAGTTGGTGATTCGTGACACGACGGCCTTCATTACGGCCCGGCAGGACGGGCTGTGGATGGTGGATGTGTCGGACTCGGCCAAACCGGTACTGATCAGTCATTACGACACGGTTGAGATGGCCACGGGCATCTGGGTGTCAGGCCATGTGGGATTCATCGCGACGCGCTGCTATGGCGTGGAGATTGTCGATGTCTCCGATCCGCGGCAAGTGCGTAATCTGAGCACGCTCAAAACGGGCGAGGCACAGTCCTGCTGGGCGCGGGACGGGCTTCTCTACATCGGCGACTGGGCACCGAAGAAGCTGCTGGTGGCGGATGTGCATGATCCGCGTGCGCCAAAGATCATCGGAGAGGGCGAACTCGATGGCTACGGCGACGGTGGCTGCCTGCGCGGGAAGTATTGTTTCGCAGCGACAGGGCACTTCTCGCGCACGGAAGATCGGAAGCTGGAACAGGGCCATGGTCATGGCTTGGAGATTTTCGACGTCTCGAAGCCCACCACGCCGGTGCGCGTTTCGGGCGTGAAGCTTCCCGCGAGCTATCACCTGCAAAACGATATGTGGACGGCCCGCGTGGCGGGGGATCACTGCGTGGTTGCAGACACCTACAACGGCCTCTTTGTGGTAAACGTGAGCGACGTGACGAAGCCGATCATCGTCGCTCATGCGCAGTTGCCAATGGTCGAGAGCCGCAAGGACTTCGATCCCGTTGGCGGTGTTGCATTGGCAAAGGACGTGATCTACGCGGCGGGGATTTACTCGGGCCTCTATGTCGTGCCGGCAAAGGGGCTCGCGGAGCCGGTGGTGATCGAAAAAGACACGCCGCCGGTTTTGGCCGAGTCGAAATCGACTGTTGCGCCCGATCCCGATTTTCTGATGTATCAACCCAAAGGCCAGGTGCATTCAGTGACCGTGCAGGGTGACATCGCGTGGGCCGCTTGTGGTGCGGCGGGTATTCAGGCGATTCGTCTCGGTGACACGATGAAGCCGGTGATGACGCATCACGGCAAGGGCGATGCCTGGCATGTGAGCGTGGCGGGAAACCGTCTCTTCTCGGCGGAAAGCGCTGAAGGTCTGGCGATCTATGACATCGGCAAGGATCTGCGACTGACCGAGGTGGGACGGTTGATGATTCCGGGACAGGCGGTGAAGCAGGTGGCCGCGCCCGCTCCGTCGAAGTTCGCCATTTTGCACTGCGGCAGTTCCGCCATCTACATCGCCGACTTCACCGACCCCAGGCATCCAAAGGTCGCGTTGAAGGACTCGCAGGTCGGCCTGTTCTACGGCGATCAGTTGGTCGATGAACTCTTCGACGGCCGTTATCTCTGCGCGCACTGGCATCGCAGCGGGCCGTGCTGGTATGACGTCGGTGGTCCCGTGCAGAAGTGGGCGGGCAACACCCCGGATACCTCGAACTACAGTTGGACCGACGGCGGCTGCGCGATGGACGGCAGGCTCCTGATCGTGAAGCACGGCAAGTATTCGATCCTGAATCCCAACGAGCAGCGTATCGCCAGCGAACTGCCCGCCTATGGCGTAAATGGCACCTATCTCAGCGGTCGCCCGAGCGTGGGTGGCAAGACACTTGTCATCACCTCGCGGCATCAGCGCACCGTGCAGGTCGTGGACATTTCCGATGTATCGCATCCGAAGTTGATGCGGAAATTCGAGATCCCTGGCCATCCCGGCGCCTGCGCCTTCTGGCAGGGCCGCATGCTTATCCCGGCAGGCTATCAGGGGCTGCTGCTGGAGCGGAAAGAGTAGCGCGTGGCGAATGGCTCATTTGAACTCCAGCAGATTCATGGAAGCCCACAGATTGTATGATCAGAAAAGAAATCTGCTGGCCTCCCTGAATCTGTGGGAGGAAAGAAAAACCACCCACCCATCACGACTTGCCAGACAAACCAAAATCTGATGCACTGTATACACTCCTCACCATGATCCACTCCACCCGACTCTGTCTCGCCGCCTTCCTGCTGCTCGCTGCCAGCGCTTTCGCGCAGAAGCCGAACGTGCTCATCCTCTACACCGACGACCTCGGCTATGGCGACGTGCAGTGCTACAACCCGCAGCGCGGGAAGATCCCCACGCCGAACATGGACCGCCTCGCCGCGCAGGGCATGCGCTTCACGGATGCCCATTCGTCCTCGGGCGTGTGCTCGCCATCGCGCTACACGGTGCTCACCGGGCGCTACCATTGGCGCACGCGATTGCAGAGCGGCATCGTCGGCGTGTTTGGCGATCCGCTCATCGCGCCGGACCGGCTGACGATCGGCGGCCTCGCGAAGCAGCACGGCTATCACACCGGCATCGTCGGCAAATGGCACCTCGGCTGGGACTGGCCCGTCGAACCGGCGCAGCGCAAGCTGCTGCAAGGCGCGAAACCGAAGGGCCCGAATGACGAAGGCACCGTCGCCACGCCCGCGCATCTCGCAGCTTGGAACGCGGTGTTTTCGAAAACGATCGCCGGTGGCCCGACCACGCGCGGTTTCGACAGCTACTTCGGCACCGACGTGCCGAACTGGCCGCCGTATTGCTTCATCGAGAATGATCGCACGCTCGGCATCCCGTCCGAGTTTCTGCCGGAGGAGAACTTCAAAGGCAACCAGGCCAGCCAGCGCGGCCCCGCCTTGAAGGACTGGAGGCTCGAGCGCATCCTGCCCACGCTCGGCGACAAGGCCGTGGCCTTCATCAAGCGCGAGGCGAAAACGCCCGAGCCCTTTTTGCTGCACATGACCTTCACCTCGCCGCACACGCCGCTGGCGGTGAATGCGGAGTGGAAGGACAAAAGCGGGCTCAATCTTTACGCCGACTTTGTCATGGAGACCGATGCCGTCATCGGCCGCGTGCTCGCCGCGCTCGATCAAAGCGGTGCCGCAGACAACACGCTCGTCATTTTCACCAGCGACAACGGCTGCGCGCCTTACATCGGCGTGACCGATCTCGAAAAGCAGGGCCATTACCCCAGCGGTCCGCTACGCGGCTACAAGGCGGACGCCTGGGAGGGCGGGCATCGAGTGCCGTTCGTCGTGCGCTGGCCCGGCACGGTGAAAGCCGGCAGCACCTGCGGCCAGCTTGTCGCGCAGGCCGACATCATGGCCACGCTCGCCGACATCCTCGGCACCCCGCTGCCCGAGACTGCGGGTGAAGACAGCTTCAGCCTGCTGCCGCTGCTCAAAGGCGAGGACAAACCCGTGCGCGAGCATGTCGTGGCCTGCTCCATCACCGGCGTGCCCAGCCTCCGCCAGGGACCGTGGAAACTCATCCTCGCGCCCGGTTCCGGCGGCTGGGGCAAAGGCGGCGATCAAAGCCAGCCCGTGCAGTTGTACAATCTCGATGACGACCTCGGCGAAACCAAGAACCTCGCCGCCGCCCAGCCCGAACGCGTCGCCCAAATGCAGGCGCTGCTGGAAAGACTCATCACCGACGGCCGCAGCACGCCGGGCGCGCTGCAAAAGAACGACGTCGAGGTGAAACGCTATCCGGCGAAGGCGAAGAAAGGGAAGTGATGGTCGCCTCAAGTCCCATCCATGGGTTGACCTCCTGAGGCTCTTTCGCTTTCATTGGCGCATGCCCATGAGTCCATCCACAAAGGCAAATGTCGTCCGCGTCGGGATTCCTGTGCTGCGATTTTTGCCGTCTTTTGAGGCCCTATATTCCTTCGCTGCGTTGCATCACTTTGGAGCAAGCACCTTCCTTGCATACTCTGCACCGTTACAGAAGGTGTTTTATGCTCCGATTGTTGGCTTTGTCTGGTGTGGGCTTGCCTTAGTCCCGTTCATTTTGCTTCGCAATTCCATCGTGTTCTACGTGTACACCGCAATCTTCTTTGGTTGCTTGGGTTTTATGGCATACGACTATTTGGTTCCCTTCCGATACGTTTCACTCGATTTTCATGGCGTGATATTGGATTCCGGGGGAGGATTTTCGAGCTCAGGAAATAAGGACAGCATTAATTATTGGATTTCCTATCCGTCATTCCCTCCGCACAATGACGGGTGGTCTACGGCGCTGGTTCGTGTTGCCCCACTAATCCTGGCATTTGTGTATCGTAGATTCTATCCGCTGTGGGCCCGCAAAGACTAAAAAGTTGACGGTGTGCGGACGGGCCAGCGTGAAATCTTTTCGGTCTGCTGCCCCGGCGGGTGTGTATAACCAAATGTCTTGTCATCGGTTGCTGATGCCCTGTTTTCCAAAACCAAGGTCTGCGGACCTCAGCAATCATGAACCCTTGACCAAACGCTGACAATTCTGCCCGCCGACCTTGATGCTTCGTTGACAGGCTGACGTAGAATAACGGCATGAAAGCCAGCCTGCTCATTCTCATCCTCGGCAGCATCGCCCTGTCAGGTCATGCTGCGACCTCACAACCGAACTTTCTCGTCATCATGGGCGAGGCGCAGGGGTGGGCGTCGATGTCGGTGCCGCAGGATAACCGGAATCCGGAGGGTTCGAAGAGCGACTTCATCCGCACGCCGAATCTCGACAGCATCGCGGAGCATGGGATTCGCTTCTCCGACTTCTATGCGGCCTCGCCGCGCTGCACGCCGACACGCGCGGCGCTTTTTACCGGGCGCAGTCCGGCGCAGCTTCACATGACCTTTGTCGGCGAGAGCAAGAAGGAGGGCGCGGTGAATCCGGGCGACAAGGTGATCCCGCCGCAGACGACTTCGCAGCTTCCGGACGGCATCGAGACGATTGGCACGCTGCTGAAGAAGGCGGGCTATGCGACGGCGCATTTCGGCAAGTGGCATGTGGGCCGCACCGATCCGAAGGTGAACGGCTTTGACGAAAACGACGGCCCGAACAGCAATGGAGGACCGGAGAACGTGGATGAGCCGAATCCGAAGCAGTGCTACGCGACGGCGAAGCTCGGCATGGACTTCATGACGCGGCAGGTGGCGGCGCGGAAGCCGTTTTACCTGCAGATCTCGCACTATCCCGGCAAGCAGCCGGAAAGCGCCACGCCGGAGATGATCGAGGCGGTGAAGAAGCGCCTGAACAATCGCCTCGACAGCCAGCGCATCGGCATGGCGGCCGGGAACGAGGAGATCGACAAGACGATCGGCCTCGTGCTGGCGAAGCTGAAGGAACTCGGCGCGATGGAGAACACCTACATCCTCTACACCGCCGACCACGGCGCGCAGGGGCGCAATGCGAACGGGGCGCTCACGAACGGCAAAGGCACCGTCTGGGAGGGCGGATTGCGCGTGCCGTTTCTCGTCGCCGGGCCGGGGATCAAGCCGGGCCAGTTCTCGCATGTCCGCGCCAGCACCGTCGACGTGCTGCCGACGATTCTGGATCTCGCCGGGATCAAGGAAGTGCCACGGGGCGTGGAAGGCGTGAGCCTGGTGGATGTGCTCAAAAAGGACCTGAACACGCCGCCGAAGCGTGCGCACGAGGAGCTGGTCATTCATTTCCCGCACTACGACAAGGACGAGATCGGACCCGCCTCCGCGATCCTGTTTCAAAACTACAAGATGATCCGCGTCTTCGAAACCGAGCAGCGCCATCTTTTTGATTTGAGCCAGGACATCGGCGAGCAGCATGACCTCGCCGCCGCGAAGCCGGAGATCGTGCAGGCGCTCGACAATCGCATGATGGACTACATCCGCGCCATCGGTGCCGGCATGCCGAAACCCAATCCTGATTACGTCGAAGGCGGCGAACGCAGCGGCGACAGGCGTGGAGCCAAGGGCAAAGGTGGTGGTGGCGGCAAAGGCGGAAAGAAGAAGCTGATGATGAAAGAAGAGACCGAGGTGAATCCGGTGACGAATTGAGTTGGTGCCAAACGCTGATGGCTTGGGGGCGGACACTGACAGGGAATTGACAATTCTCAGTTGCCGATCTGATGCGCTCCTGACAATCGCGCGTAGGTTGACGACATGAAACGCATTTACCCCATCATGCTGGCCCTCTTTGCTGTTATGGCGCTCCTGGCGGCGGCTCCGGAGGATCGTGAAAAGGGGAAGGGGGGTAAAGGTGCGAACGGTCAGGGGGCTGGTGCAGGAGGTCAGGTCGAACCGGCTGTCATTCCTGCTTATCTCTACAATGTTTGGCTCTGTCGCCCAAGCGCTACCTCGGTGACTGTTAGCGTCATTGCTTGGGAGGATCTCGAAGTTGCGATCGACTACGGCCAAATCGCGAACCAGCTCGATCAACGCAGCAGGGCGTTTCAGGTCAATGCCGGCCAATCGCAGGAGATCGACCTCAGTGAGTTGGAGAGCGATGCTGAGACCTTCTATCGACTCAGCTATCGGCGCAGGGGCGATACCGCAGTCATGCAGGATGTGGTTCGCAGCTTTCACACGCAGCGCGCGCCGGGATCGGCCTTCACCTTCACGTTGCAGGCGGATTCGCACCTCGATGTGAGCACGGATGTGCGGGTGTATCAGCAGACGCTGGCAAACATGCTCGCCGACAAGCCGGACTTCATGATCGACCTTGGCGACACGACGATGGTAGACAAGTTTGGCAGCTTTTATACCCGCTCCGAATCGCAATTCAAAGCACAGCGCTACTACATGGGCCGCATCGCGCACAGCGTTCCGATGTTCATGGTGCTTGGTAATCACGACGGGGAGCGCGGCGACCGTGCGGACATGGCGAACTGGTCGCAGGGCATGCGGCAGAAGTATTTCCCGAACCCCACCGACGGGAATGACAAGAATAGCTACTATGCCTTTGAATGGGGCAATGCTCTGTTTGTGGTGCTTGATCCCTTCTGGGCCTCCAACAAGCGCGACGACGACAACTGGGGCGCGACGCTCGGTGAAGTACAGTATCGCTGGCTGGCGAACACGCTGCAAAGCAGTAAGGCGGCCTTCAAGTTCGTCTTCATTCATCATCTCGTAGGCGGTTTGGGCAAAGATGTGCGCGGCGGAGTGACGACAGCACCTTACATGGAATGGGGCGGAAAGAACGCGGATAGGAGCGATGGTTTCGCGCAGCATCGTCCCGGCTGGGAGATGCCGATCCATCAACTCTTCGTGAAAAACGGTGTCAGCGCCGTCTTCCACGGTCACGACCACCTCTTTGTCAAAGAAGAGCTCGACGGCATCATCTACCAAGAAGTGCCGCAGCCTGGTCACCCGAGCGGTGGAACACGCGGTGCAGAAGAGTATGGCTACACTGGCACCATCCTTGGTAGCTCTGGGCATTTGCGGGTAACGGTCGGGCCAGCCGAGGCCAAGGTGGAGTACGTGAAGTCAATCGTGCCTGGCGTGACCAAGGGGGACTTTGAAAATGGTGCCGTAGCCCAGAGCTACGTGCTCAAAAAGTAGGCGCGCGCCTTTCGCAAAATGGGCAGTGGTGAGGGCGTAGGTTTCACCTTGCCCATGCCAGTAGCTCCCGCCGTTTCCAACCGCTTTCATTTCCTCGCCGCTATGGCGTGGGGAATCGTGCTGTCGGGCACAGCGATGGCAGTGGAGATGACGCCTCAGCAGCGCACCTTCTTTGAGAGCAAGATCCGGCCGGTGCTGGTGAAGCAATGCTACGAGTGTCATTCGGCGGACGCGAAGAAGCTCGGCGGAAAATTGCTACTCGACGCGCCATCAGAAATGATCGCCGGAGGTGAGTCTGGGCCAGCCCTCATCCCAGGCGACCCTGACGCCAGCCTCATCGTTCAGGCGCTGCGCTATGATGGGCTGGAAATGCCGCCAAAGAAGAGACTGCCGGAAACGGTAGTGACCGACTTTGTGACCTGGGTGAAACTCGGTGCGCCTGATCCACGAACGGATTCACCGAAACTGACGCGACCTGTTGATGCTGAGAAGTCGGATCTTTGGTCGCTGAAGCCGGTCGCAAAAGTTTCGATCCCCAGCGTGGCTGACACAGCTTGGCCGCGCGATGCCATTGACTACTTCGTCTTGGCAAAGATGGAGCAAAACCATCTCACACCTTCGAGGGACGCGGATCCTCGCGCCTTAATTCGGCGTCTGTACTTTGATCTGACGGGATTGCCGCCGACGCTGGGCGAGATCGATGAATTCGTTGCGGGCAAGTTCTCCCTGCCTCAAGTGGTTGATCGGCTGCTTGAGTCGCCGCATTATGGCGAGCGCTGGGGGCGGCATTGGCTGGATGTCGCACGCTATGCAGAATCAAACGGCAATGATGGTCTGAGCCGGAACGCCAGCTTTCCTCATGCCTGGAGATATCGCGATTACGTCATCGCCGCCTTTAACACGGATACGCCGTATGACTCCTTCATCACAGAGCAGATAGCGGGAGACCTCCTGCCTGCGGCGACGCCTGAGCAGCGGGATCGGCAGTTGATTGCGACGGGTTTTTTGGCGGTGGGTGCAAAGCCCGCAAAGGCCATGAACGACAATTTTGAGATGGATGTGATCGCAGACCAAATCGGCGCGATCGGCAGTGGAATCATGGGTTTGAGCGTGGGTTGTGCACGTTGTCATGATCATAAAACCGATCCTGTGCCCACTCGCGACTACTACGCGCTGGCAGGGATTTTCAAGAGTACGGAGACGCTCTGGGGGGCTGCGGGTCTCCAAAGTCTGACTGCGCCGCAGACGGCGCTTCATGAGCTTGCCGCTGCTCCAAAAATCAAACCGAAGTCAGAGGTGGAGGCAGTGATCGCTGCGAATAAACCGCGTAAACCCCCTTCCAAACCCACCTTTAACTACGCACCAGATGCGGCCCTGGCGATGGGCGTGCGTGAAGCGAAAGCGGTCACTGACTGCAAGCTGAACGTTGATGGGGAATCCAAGAAGCTGGGACCGGCAATTCCTCGTGGATTTCTCAGCGCGTGCAGTATCGCTGCGGCTGCTCCCAAGCCTGATGCGAAGCAAAGCGGGCGCCTCCAATTGGCACAATGGTTGACGAGTCCACAGCATCCACTGACGGCTCGGGTGATGGTGAATCGTATCTGGCTGAACCTCTTCGGTGAAGGGCTCGTGCGCACGCCGGATGATTTTGGGGCTTACGGCACGCCGCCGACTCACCCAGCCTTGCTGGATCATCTCGCGGGTAGATTCGTTCGGGAAGGGTGGTCGGTGAAGCGCTTGATCCGTTCCATCGTGCTGAGTCGAACCTATCAGCTCAGCAGCGAGGTGAGCGAGAAGGCGAAGTCCAAAGATCCCGAGAACCTGTGGGTCTCTCATCATAACCGCCGTCGTCTGGATGCCGAGTCGCTCCGCGATGCGATGCTCGTGGCATCCGGCGCATTGGATCGGCGACCAGGCGAGGGTTCGCTGATTCAGCTCCGCGATGTTTTGATCAATGAGCTGCCACCGCTTCACCTGGAGAGCCAGCAACGCAGTGTGTATCTGCTGATGCTGAGAAATTCAATGCCGCCAGAGTTAACGCCCTTTAACTTGCCCGACGCGCTGACGGTGAAGAGTCAGCGCGATAGCTCGACGCTCGCCACGCAGTCCCTTTACCTTTTGAACAATCCGTTCTTGGTGAATCAGTCGAAGCGATTTGCAAAGACAGCCATCGCTGCAGAGTCAGACAATGAAGCTCGTGTGCGGCATGCCTATCTCCAAGCACTGCTGCGCCAACCGACAGACTCAGAAATTCGGCAGTCACTGGATTTTATTCGTGAGAGTGAGTCGATTCTGGTTTCGGCCAGCGGTGCTGCGGGGGATCCATCGACCATGGCCTGGGCGGCCTTTTGCCAGGCTTTGCTGGTCAGCAATGAATTGCGGTATATCGACTGAGTCGCCGGGTCTTTGTTGGGCTCGATTTTTCTTCCATGAAATCAATCCTCTTTCTTCTTCTCGCCTCCGTTACCGTTGCCGCCGATGGCGTTCGCACGGAACACGACATCGATTATCTTGGCGACGGTCGGGCGGAGAAGGCGGATCTTTATCTGCCTGCCAATCCGCAACCGGGGCAGACGTTTCCGGCGGTGGTTATCATTCACGGCGGCGGCTGGTCGGGTGGCGACAAGCGAGCGGCACGCGAAATTAACATCGGCACGACGCTGGCGCTGAATGGCTACGTCGGCATGAGCATCAACTACCTGCTCGCGAACAAGGATCATCCCGGGCCGACCTGGCCGCAGAACCTGCACGACTGCAAAACAGCGGTGCGCTGGTTACGGGCGAATGCGGGGCGTCTGCACATCGATCCTGATCACATCGGCACGATTGGTGGTTCGGCGGGCGGTCATCTCGCGGCCATGCTCACCATTACGGGGCCGGAACTCGATCCGCCCGGCGAAGGTTCCTGCCAGATTCAGTGCGGCGTCGATCTATATGGGCCAGTGCTGTGGTTCACGCAGCGAGATCTTTCCATGTTCCGCAAGTCGCGTGAGGAAGCGCCGGAACTCTACAAGGCGGCGTCACCGCTGACTCATGTGGACAAGAATGATCCTCCCGTCCTCATCCTTCACGGCACGGCGGACAAAACGGTGGCCGTGGCGGATTCCGAAGCGCTCGCCGCTGCCATGAAAGCCGCGGGTGCCGAGCATCAACTCGTCATTATCCCCGACGCTCCACACAGCTTCCATCTCGAACCGAAGCAGCGGGATCTGCGTCCGCTGGTGCTTGGCTTTTTCGACAAGCATTTGAAGGGTAAGTGAGGCGATCTCAATCACGATGAACTCAGCCATGAAAATCCCATCCCTCGTTTGTTTGGTGTTGCTGCTCGCATTGCAGACAAGCATTGATGCTCAGACCGTGGCGTCAAAAGAAGTGTCGCCGGAGCAGGTGAGTGCTGCGGTCGAGCAGGCGCATCAAGTTTTGTGGAGCAAGTTCATCGGCGATGAAGGCCTGATTCATGATTTTGTGGGCGCGATTCCCACGCCGGAGGATTGCGCCTTTGGGCGTCCAAATGCGATCGGGTGGTGGAGTCCCATCGAGAATGGGCCGATGTTCACCGGGACGTATCTGGCCGCGATGTGTGAACGCGCGCGTCGCAGCGGTGCGGCGGCCGATCGCGAAGAGGCGCGGCGGTTGGTGCAGGGCCTGCTGAAGTGCGCGTCGGTGTCAGACGTGCCGGGATTCATTGTGCGAGGCGTGGGCACGGATGGAAAGTGCCACTACGCACTCGGCTCACAGGATCAGACACACCCCTGGTTTTACGGCCTCCATGCCTATGCGACTAGCGGCATTCCGGATGCTGCCGAGCGCCAAGTCGTGGTGGCCAAGATGACGGAGGTCGCCGCGGCGCTCCATGCCTTGGATTGGAAGTGTCCGTGCGATGGGGCCTTCAAGGGCCAAACACGCGGCGACTTCAAGATGTTCCGCCATCATGGCGCGGTCATGTATCTGTCGATCCTCAAGGCCATGCACGATGTGACTCGTGATCCGGTGTGGCGGGAGCGATATCAAACCGCTCTGCAGGAACGTTCGCCGATCACTGGCAAGACGCGGCTCGAAATCTGCGCGGAGGGCTACCCCTATGACAGCGATCAGATCAAGAACATCGATCAAAACCAGCTCTGGATCTATGTCAGTTCGCAGGGAACCTTTGCCTGGCTCGCCAAGTCGGAAACAGATGCAGCGGTGCGAGCCCAATACCGCGCCGGTCTTGCGATCAATGCTCGCGGGGCCTTTGCCGTCATTGGCGATTACATCAAGTTCGACAACAACGACACCAAGGTCTTTGGCCATGCCCGCTGGCAGGAAGGCTATCCGGGATGGTTCCCGCAGAAGACGCAGGCGGACGCCGAAAGGATGGCCAATTCACGCGACAAAAACATCCTGGGTGAGCGCAAGGGCTACGAGACCAGCCGCATGCGCAATCCCCTGGCTGCTGCCGCATTGATCGCGTTTGCGGGTTATGAAGAAGGCTTCGATGCAGTTCGGCAGGCGATCTGTCACTACGACTACGCGAAGCTGAACATGGCCGAGTTGTTCTTCGCCGAGTGCGCGTATTACGCGCTGCCTGCAAACGCGAAGTAGAGAAATGGATTGAGCCGAAAGGAGAGGCCGTTCCGGATCACCTCACTCGCTTCAGCATCTCCAAGGTCTGCGCCGTGATCTTCACGGAGGCTTCGCGCTCGACGCGGTTGGTGCCGAGCCAGGTTTCGTAGCCGCCGAGTTCGTGCTGTGCGGGCGTGGGCAGGTAGCCGTTGCTGCCGTTGGCGAGTTCGATGGTGAAGGTGTCCTTGAAGGGGCTCTTGGCTTTGATCTCCAGGCCGATCTCGGTGAAGACCTCGAATGGGATCGCGGCAATGCCGAGATCGCCGATGCGGAAGGCCTGCATCACCGCGCTGATCGTGTCCGGCTTCGTATTGCTGGCCGCGATTGTTCGCTCGGCATACGGCTGCTCGAGCCGATGGTTGGTTTTGGCATCTTTTGGGCGGGCCAGCACTTCCTTCGCCCATGCGATCATCTCCGGCGTGGGGCGGCGCACGCCCAGCTCCAAGTCACTCGTGGCGGCCTTCAGCGGCACCCAGTCCTGATACTTGAGCGACTTTTCGACGCGCAGCATCTCCGCAGCGAGATCGCCTGCCACGAGTTTGATCTTCTCATACGGCTCGCGTTTCACCGCCGGCGTTTTGCCACTGTAGTCGTTGTTGTTCACGTCGCCACAGGGGCCGTTTGCCAGAAGGGCGACGCAAGGCGGATACTGGCCCGACGTGCCGAGCGATTTCTCGATGACACGGCAGAACTCGCCGAAGTAGTCCGCTGAAAGGTGATCGCGCGGCACGCCGCCGACATAGTGGAGCCAATAGTTCGTCATCAGCGCGATCTGGTGCCCGCCATCTGCCGCCTGAACCGAAAGGCAATACGCCTCCTGATTCGTCGGTCCGGCGGGTTTCAGCAGTCGTGCACGAAGGATGCTGCTCGGATTCATCACCGCACGATCCAGTCCACCGAAGGGATTCGGATTGGTCACGCCTTCTTTCAGCAGCCAGCGACGGTTGAAGACATGCTGCGGCACCTGGCCGGAACCCCACGCGATGCGCGCTGGTTCGAGATTTGACACGGCGCGCTGCACGCCATCCACCGCGCGGGAGATGAGAAACTGGCGGTAGTTCAGCGACGGGTCGTCGTTGGTGAGGGCGGAAACACTGGAGTGTGTATGCGTTCCGGAGAACATCATGTTCGAGGCGGGAATGCCCGTGGCAGCCTCGATCTTCTGCTTCGCCTCGTCCCACACATCGCGCCCGAGCGAAATGATGTCCGCCACGACAAAAGCCAGCTTCGTCGTGCCGTCGTCGAGCACCAGACAGCGCGCATGCAGTTCATCGTGGACATGCGCCGCGATCGGCCGAGGAGCGAAGTTGCCCACGATCTCCATGCCCAGCGGCGGCGTGATGTTGCTGGTGGCAGCACCGGCCTTGAAGACCTGTGGCACCGCTTTTTCCTGACCGAAGCTGGTAAGTGGTAAGCTGAAAACGGAGATGCAGAAGAAAAGAGGAGCGATGGATTTCATGAAGTGTGAAGGAATACGCGGTGGGGAGCGGAATTTTCCCGTTCGCGCACACAGAGCCACAAACAATCCTGAGCGCCCGATGCATCCATCCTGAGAAATGGAACCGGGCCACCGTATCTAAAATGGTCCGCACACGCATCGCCACGCCTCATGAAACATCTGCATTTTGCCATCCTCGCTCTGGGTTTGCTTGCGAGCACTCCTGTTCAAGCTCAAGGGCTCTCGCTTTACAGCAGCGTCAGCCAGGAGGGGCGGGAGGTTTCCGGTGCCTCGCTGGCAGAGCCGTTATCTCCGGAAATGTGGAAGGCCACGCTTGCCGGGCGACGTGAGAAATGGCTGGAGATGCTTGGGCTCTCACCGTTGCCGAAGCGGACGCCATTGCAGGCCACAGTCACCGGGGTGCTCGAGCGCGGCGACTATGTGGTGGAGAGGATCCATTTCCAGAGCCTGCCCGGTGCGCATGTGGCGGGGAATCTTTACCGCCCGGCGAAGATGACAGGCAGGCTGCCTGCGGTGCTCTATTTGTGCGGCCACACCAAGGGAAAAGTGAATCCGACGTATCAGGCTAATCCGCGCTGGTTCGGTCAGCATGGTTACGTGGCGCTCGTACTCGACCCGGTGCAACTCGGCGAATGCCAGGGCATGCATCATGGCACGTATCGTGACGGTCGCTGGGACTGGCCGAGCCGTGGCTACACGCCCGCCGGGACCGAGGTGTGGAATGCCATGCGCGCGCTCGACTACTTGCAGAGTCGCGACGATGTGGACGGCGAAAAGATGGGTGTCACCGGCCTCAGCGGCGGCGGTGCGATGTCGTGGTTTCTCGGCGCGGCGGACGAGCGTGTGAAGGTTGTCGTGCCCGTGTGCCAAAGCGGCAGCATCGAGCGCATGGCGGTGGATCGCGCGACGGATGGCCACTGCGACTGCGCTTTCTGGGTCAATTACTACCGCTGGTGCTGGCCGGACATCGGCGCACTCATCGCGCCACGCGCCTTTTTGATGGCGTCTGGCAGTGAGGATGTTCTGTGGCGGCCATCGGGCTATCGCGATGTGGCCCACCGCATCCGCCACCAATACGCTGCGCTCGGCGTGCCGACGAAGTTCGATCTAACTGAGGACCTGACGCCGCACGGCTACACGCCGAAGCTGCGGCAGGCCATCTTCACCTTCTTCAACACGCATCTGAAAGGCGATCCGACACCGGTGCAGGATGATGTGACCGATTTCGTCGAGCCGGAGGAAAATCTGCTCGTGTTCGGCGGCAAACTGCCGAAGGACGACACCATGATGCAAATGGACGCGCGGTTGGTGAAAGCTGCTGATGTCTCGATGCCTGCCAGCGAGACGCAGTGGCAGTCGCACCAAAAAGACGCACTCGCGAAGCTGCGCCAGACTACGTTTCGCAACATTCCCGCCGATCCCACGCCACGTCTGCGTGACAAGCTGGCCGATGGCGGGACAAAGACGGGCGATGTCTATGGCACGCGCGTTTTTGACACGGGCGACGGTCTCACACTCGCTGTGAAGACGCGCCATTTGCAGACCGGACCCGTGCCTGCGCCGACGGTGGTCTTTGCCATTCAAGATGACGCGCGCAGTACTTTTACCGGCGGCGGTGCCTCAAGGCCAGGCCTCGCGCCGGAGTTCGCCAGCGCAGGCGTGGAAGTACGCAACACCGGTGCGACTTCAGTCGGTCCGGGTTACTTGTGGACGCTGCGCCGCGCGTATCCGCTGCTCGGCCATACATTGCCTGAGCGGCAGGTGCATGACCTTCTCGCCGGAGCCTCGTTGATGCGCCAGGAACCCGCCACCGGCCCGCTCGCCCTCTATGGCAAAGGCGGCACCGCCACGCTCGCCATCTACGCCGCCATTCTCGATTCCAACATCAGCGAGATCATTCTCGATGCTCCGCCGGAAACCCACACCAATCCCGAAACCGCCGAATTCCTCGGTGTCCTTCGCATCGGCGATCTTCCGCAAAACCTCGCGCTGCTCTATCCGCGCCCGATCACCTTCGTCGGCAAGATTCCACCCGCGTATGAATGGATGTCTCAGGTCTATGAAAAGCTCGGTGCGGGAGATCGTGTTCGCGTGATCCGCAGTGTGCGGGACTGGACGCCATTCGCGCAGTGACGCTCCCGCAAAATGCTCATTACTTCCATGAACCATCCGATACACCGCGTCAGCCTGCCTGCATCACTCATGACCGTCCTCCCTCGTCTCTGCCTGATCTCGCTCGCCCTCAGCGTGAGCCCCATCGTTTCAAACGCCGAAGTCGTGCGCGTGGAGGTCACGGAGCGTTCGGCCTTTGCGGAAGGCGTGAGCTTTGGGCCGGCGGGTGCGTATGAACGCATTCGTGGGCGGATGTATCTGGAGACGGATCCGTTACATGAGACGAATGCGCGCATCAGTGATCTGAAGTTGGCTCCGCGCAATGCGCGTGGGAAAGTCGAGAGCTGGACGGACTTCTTTTTGCTCAAGCCGGTGGATGCGCGGAAGGGCAACGGGCAGTTGCTCTACGATGTGCACAATCGCGGCAACATGCTCGCGCTGTGGACCTTCAACGATGGAGAGCGCACGAATGATCCGAAGTCGGCGGCAGATGCGGGAAATGGATTCCTCATGCGGCATGGTTTCTCGGTGCTTTGGTGCGGTTGGAACGGCGAGGTGCAGGCGGATGACACGCATCGCCTGCTGTGCGGACTGCCTATCGCGACCGAAGACGGCAAGACGATCACTGGACGCGCGCATTTGGAGATCAGCAGCACGGAGAAGGTTTATAGCCGCGCGTTTTCGTGGAGCCCGTGGGGCATCGGCGCGGCGTTTCCATCCGTGAGTCTGGACAATGCAGACGCGACGCTGACGATGCGGCCGAGCCGTGATGCGGAAGGCGTGGACGTGCCGCGTGCGGAGTGGGCGTTCGGTCGTTGGGAGGATGACAAACTCATTCCGGATGCCACGCATGTGTATGTGAAGGAAGGTCTGCGCCCCGGCTGGCTCTACGACCTCGTTTACACAGCGAAGGAACCGCGCGTGACGGGTCTCGGGCTCACGGCACTGCGTGATTGCGTGTCGTTTTTTCGTCATGGCGATGCCAAAGAGAATCCGCTGGCAGGTGCAGTGCAAAAAGCCTGCGTATTTGGCATCTCGCAGTCGGGTCGCGTGATACACCACTTCCTGTTTGAAGGCTTGAATACCGATGAGCAGGGGCGCGCGGTGTTTGATGGGGCGTTGATCCACGTCGCAGGCTCCGGCAAAGGCATGTTCAACCATCGCTTCCGCATGAGCACGGAGTATGGCACGCAGCACGAGGGCCGTCTTTCCGGCTCCGAGTTCATTCCGCTGGCGCCGCTGCCACAGACCGATCCGGTGACAGGTGAAACCGGCAACTCGCTCGCACGTTCGCGGAAGTCCGGCCACACGCCGCGCATCATTTTCACGCAGACCTCCACGGAATACTGGAGCCGTGGGGCGTCGCTGCTGCACACCGATGTGGAAGGCAAAACGGATCTCAAACTGCCGGAGGATGTGCGCGTGTATTTCATCGCCGGAGCTGAGCATCTCGGCAAAAGCGATGGCACGAACGGCATCTGCCAGCAGCCGCGCAACACGCTCGATGATCGCGGTCCGGTACTGCGTGCGATGCTCCTGAATCTCTCCGACTGGATGCAAAGCGGCAAAGCACCGCCACCGAGCCGGCATCCGACACTCGCAGATGCCACGCTGGTCGATCACGACACCTGGCGCGCCGCGTTTCCGAAGATCCCCGGCTGCAATCTGCCTGCGCAGCACAACCAACCGTCGCGACTCGACTTTGGCCCGCGTTTTCACAGCGAGGG
Source organism: Verrucomicrobiaceae bacterium (assembly GCA_024232965.1). Classification (GTDB taxonomy): domain Bacteria; phylum Verrucomicrobiota; class Verrucomicrobiia; order Verrucomicrobiales; family Verrucomicrobiaceae; genus JACKQF01. The sequence continues at coordinate 777,313 of JACKQF010000001.1, forward strand.
CATAGCCGACATCATCCCGCCGAAGATCGGAAAGCCCTTCCGCACGCTGCTGCCCGCCGTGAACGCCGATGGCAATGAAACCAGCGGCATCATGCTGCCCGAGGTCGCCGTGCCGCTCGGCACCTACACGGGCTGGAATCTGCGCGCGGCGAAGTTTGGCGCGGAAACGATGCTCTCGCCGCTCGACGGCATGTTCCTGCCGTTTGCGAAAACGAAAGCCGAACGCGAGAAGAGTGGTGATCCGCGTCTCTCCCTCGAAGAACGCTACCCGACGCGCGCGGAGTATCTTTCTCGTCTCACGGAAGCAGCGAAGAAGCTTCAGGCAGAGGGGTTCCTGCTCGATGAAGATGTCACCAGGATCATCGAACGTGCGTCTGCAAAGTAGCCATCTTGCTCCGCAAGATGAGTTTTGGATTTTGGTGCATATCAAAGTGGCGTTTGGAAAAGCAGATACTAAGACACGATCTGCTTCACCACGCTCCCGTAGAGGTCTGTCAGGCGCATGTTCCTGCCTCCGAAGCGGTAGGTGAGCTTTTCGTGGTCGAAGCCGAGGAGGTGCAGCACGGTGGCGTGCCAGTCGTGGACGTGGACTTTGCCGGTGATGGCTTCGTAGCCGTGCTCGTCGGTCTCGCCGTGTGAGAAGCCGCCTTTGACGCCGCCGCCGGCCATCCAGAGCGTGTAGCCTTTGTGATTGTGGTCGCGGCCATTGCCATCGGGCGAGTAGGAGGTGCGGCCAAATTCGCCGCCCCAGATGACGAGCGTGTCTTTGAGCAGATCACGCTGCTTTAGATCGGCCAGCAGGCCCGCGATGGGTTTGTCGGTTTGGGCGCAGTTTTGGCCGAGCGCGGTCTGGATGTTGGCGTGCTGATCCCACGAGCCGTGGCCGAGTTCGATGAAGCGCACGCCCGCTTCGGCGAATCGGCGTGCGAGCAGGCACTGGCGGCCAAATCCATCCGTGGGGTCTTCATTGATACCGTAGAGTGCGAGTGTCTGCGAAGACTCCTTGCTGAGGTCCATCACGCCGGGCACGGCATCCTGCATGCGAAAGGCGAGCTCGTAGCTCTCGATGGCTCCTTCGATGAGCGGCGCATGCGTGTCTTGCGTGAGCTTTTCGCGGTTCAGGGCATTGATGAAGTCAATCTGGCGACGCTGCTGCGCGTCAGTGAGGTGCTCGTTGCGGAGGTGCGCGAGGCCGTCGTTGTTCACCTCGCCACGGCGTTTGATGTCGATCATGCGATTGCGCTGGCTGCTGTCGCTGATTTGAAACTTCGTCCCCTGATACGCGGCGGGCAAAAAGGCGCTGCCATAGTTTTGCGAGCCGCCATTCGCGCTCGGTGGGTTGATGGTGATGTAGCCGGGCAGGTTCGCATTCTCCGTGCCGAGGCCGTAGAGCGTCCAGGCACCGAGGGATGGCCGCACAAACTGCGACACGCCTGTGTGCATCTGCACAAAGGCCTGGGCGTGGCTGGGCTGGTCGCAGGTCATGCCACGCAACAGGCAGAGGTCGTCGGCGTGCTGCGCCACATTTGGAAACGCCTCGGAAATCCACAGCCCGCTCTGTCCACGCTGCTTGAACTCCCAAAGCGACGGCATGAGCTGCGATCCAGCGTAGCGTGAGGGTTTGCCCGCATCGGCGATGAGCCGTGGTTTGTAGTCGAAGGTGTCGAGATGCGACGGCCCGCCTCTCATGCAGAGAAAAATGACCCGCTTGGCCTTGGGGGCAAAATGCGGCTGCTTGATGGCGAGAGGCGATGTGGCCGCGGCAGCGAGGCTTTGGAAGGCGAGATAACCAAAGCCGGACGAGACCGTGCGCAGTGCGTCGCGCCGGCTGAAGATGGGAAAAGACGGCTTCATATCAATCGCGGATGGTGAATTCTGCGGCACAGAGCAGGGATTGCGCGAAAATGACGAGGGCGTCACGCCGTGCGGCGTCTCTCTCGAGTTTCAGCCCGGCTTCGGTCTCGAATAGAAACGCGTTCGCCAATTCCCGCTCCTTGTTGGTGGGAGGTCGGGAGAAGGCAGTGAGCCAGGCGAAGTCGAGCTGCTCCAGCAGCGACTTCTGTGCGATTCGATGGGCGAAGCCTTCCGCCTGACGGCGCACAAAGGCGGAGTTCAGCGCGTGCAGTGCCTGGAGCGGCACGGTGGTCGTTTCGCGGGCACCCATGACGTTGCTGGCGTCCGGTGCGTCGTAGAGTTCCATCATTTCGGGCAGCACGCTGCGCACTCGCGGCAGATACACGCTGCGCACGGGTGCTTCGATTTTGCGGATCTCTGGCTCGAAAACAGCCTGGCCCACAGTTCCTTCGCCTGCGGCGGCAATGAGCGGCTTTGCGGGCCGGGCGAGGTCGAGTTTGCCGCTCACGGCGAGCATCGCATCACGCACAGCCTCGGCTTCGAGACGACGCGGACTCATGCGCCAGAGAAGCAGGTTGTCGGGATCGTGGTCGAACTTGTCTTCATCAAAGGCGGATGCCTGCTGCCAGGTGCGCGTGAGCACGAGTTCGCGAATGAGTGATTTGAGCGACCACTTGTGCTCAATGAGGCGCAGGGCGAGAAAGTCGAGCAACTCGGGATGCGTGGACTTGTCACCCGTGAGGCCGAAGTCGTCCACAGTGCGGACAAGGCCTTGGCCAAAGAGCCAGTGCCATGCGCGGTTGGCGATGACACGGGCTGTCAGCGGATTGCGCGGGCTGGCGAGCCAGTCGGCGAGTTGCAGGCGTCCGCTGCCTTCGCGCACACGCAGCACGGGAGGTGCGGATTGCGGATGCAGCGCATGCAGAAAGCCGGGAGCGACGAGAGAGCCGGGCTTGTCCAGCTCGCCACGCTCCAGAATGCGTGTCTCCAGCGGTGCATCGCGATCCTGCACGCCCATGACGAAGGTGAGCGGGTTGCCCTGGGCATCGTAGGATTGCATCAGCGCCTCGCTTTCATCCCGCTGCGTGCGTGAGCGCCGCAGCATCGCACGCGTGACACCATCGCCGCCGCGAATGGTGCGCATGATGTCATCCATCTTCTGCGCGGCGGCCTCCCGCTCGGCTTTCATGTTCGCGAGCTGCTGCGCGGTCAAAGCATCGCGCCCCGCGGGCAAACCCATGCCAGTGACATCGAGCAGCGTGGAATACTGCCGCGACTGCGCCTTGATGAGGCCGTAGTGCGTCTCCGTGTTCCGAAAAATGGCAGCGAGCGCGTAGTAGTCTGCCTGCGGGATGGGATCTGTCTTGTGATCGTGGCACCGCGCACACGAAACGGTGAGGCCGAGAAAGGCGCGAGTGGTCGCATCAATCTGCTCGTCCACCAGATCGGCAAAAAACTTTCGATCTTCGACCTCGCCGACGAGTTTTTGACCCACGGCGAGGAAACCCGTGGCGACGAGGTTCTGCGCCCACTCCTTGTCCGACGAGATCGGCAACAAATCACCCGCGATCTGCTCGCGGATGAAGCGGTCGAAGGGCTTGTCCGCATTCAGGCTGTCGATGACATAGTCTCGATAGCGCCAGGCATGGAGATGGATGCCGTTGGCGTCACCGCCGGTGGATTCGGCAAAGCGTGCCACATCGAGCCAGTGCTGGCCCCAATGCTCGCCGAAGCGTGGTGACTTGAGCAGCGAGTCCACCAGCGCGGCGATGGCGGTTTGATTCAGCTCAGGCCCGATTTCACGATTCCAGTGCTCCATCACGTCCGCAGCAGGCGGCAGCCCGCAGAGCGCAAAGAACAAGCGGCGCACAAGCACGCGTGGTTCTGCTGCTTTGGACGGTGACAGGCCTTTTTGCTCCTGCACTGCCAAAATGAAGCGATCCACCATGCCGAGCGGCCATTCGGTTTTTTTCACCACTGGCGGTGAAACCACTACTGGCGGGCGAAAAGACCAGAACACCTCCTTGTTCGCACTCTGCTGGGCGAGACAGGTCGGGGCGGTGAGCAGGGTCAGCAGAAGCAATCGTTTCATGGCGTGAGCATGGTGGATTTCGCGGGCGGACGCTTGGGTTTCACGGCAATGGGCGCATCGCTTTCCTCCTGAGCCGTGATGAGATTCAGCTCCGTGATCTGTCCGTCCTTCACGACCAGATACGCCCTCGCGCCACCCTGCCGCACCGCATCAAAGGCCGGATTCGACAACCCGCCGCTCAACTCGATGCCCACCAGCAGATCCTGCGTGCGCCGAGCCAGTGTGGCGGAGGTGATGAGCGCCTTGTCCGCGAGTTTTTGCGTCGTTTCACTGCCTCCGCCGCGCATCATGCCGCCCTTGCCCTTTCCTTTGCCCATGCCGCCACGCATCATGCCACCGCCCGCATCGTCACGAGTGTAAGTGACCGAGTTGCCGCGCACCGCCGTGAGGGTGGCGAAAAAGCCGCTGCTCTCTGTGGCAGCCGCAGGCGCGGTATTAGTCGCTACCGGAGTGGCGTTCGTGCCGAAGGGCGCACCCATCTCGATCCACTTTTTGAAATCCGCCATCACCGACGCGGAGAGCCGTTCACGCGGCGGCATTTGCAAGTCGTCATCCGCATAGGTCATCGAGACATAGAGCAAACTCTTTGCGGCATCACCCGGCACGAGTGAGGGGCCGCTGTCACCGCCCGCGATCAGCGCTGCATGCGAATCCACCGCGAGTCCGCCCTTCATTTTGCGCCCGGTCTGATGGCAGTTGAAGCACTTCTGCTGGAGCACGGGCAGGATTTTCTGATGGAAGAAGTCGGCACTGGCAGCCTGCCCTCCCTTGGCACCGGATGGCGTCTGACCCGTCGGTGTGCTTGGATGCAATGCTGGAGCCGGCGCGGGAGCTGGCACCGGTGAAGGCGTCGGAGGCAAGGGTGGCATGAATCGGCCTTTGCCCTTTCCCTTTCCTTTGCCAAAACCGCCACGCATGGCCGGTGGTGGAGTTTCGCCCGGCTTTTCCGGAGTCGGTGCCTGACCATGAGCCTGCACAGTGGTGAAGGCAAAAAGCAGAATGAGGGTCGTCGGTTGCGTCATGAAGCCATCTTGCAGGCGGAAAATGACGTGAACATGATGCGCCGGGAGAAAACAAACGATCACACCTCCGCACCCGCCATCATGTTCGCGTCATCTTTCTTCGCCATGATGCACAGTGCCTGATTCCCGCTTTTGCAGCGGCGGCGAGCGGGCTACGCTGACCCCATGCGCATCCTTGTCGTTGAAGATTCCAACCGCCTCCGCGAGTCCATCGTGACGGCGCTGCGGCGCAGTGGCTATGCGGTCGACGCCACGGGCGACGGACGTGAGGGACTGGAGATGGCGGAGGATCATCCTTACGATGCCGCCATCCTCGACATCATGTTGCCTTCGCTGGATGGCGTCAGCATCCTCAAGACGCTGCGTGCAGCGGGCAATCGCACGCCTGTTATGTTTCTCACGGCGAAGGACGCTGTTTCCGATCGTGTGGCCGGTTTGCGCAGTGGAGCGGATGATTATCTCGTCAAACCCTTCGCCCTGGAGGAACTGCTGGCTCGCGTGGAGGCGCTGTGCCGCCGTGGTTATCAAAAAGCCGCCAGCGAGACGACTCTGGCCGACCTGACCCTCGATTCGACGGCGAAAACGGCCACACGAGCAGGCGTGACGCTCGACCTCACCGCGCGTGAGTTTGCGCTGCTGGAGTATCTCATGCTTCGTGCCGGCCAGATCGTCACCCGCACTCAGATCGAGGAGCACATCTATGACGATCTCGTTTCGCCCATGAGCAACGTCGTGGACTCCGCTGTATGTGCGTTGCGGAAAAAAATCGCCGTGAGTGAGAATTCGCTGCCGCTGATTCACACCCGGCGCGGACAGGGCTATGTGATGGAGGCGCGTCCCGCATGAGGTCGATCAAACAGCGCCTCATGCTCTGGCTGCTCGCCGGATTGGCCGTGCTATGGTGCGCTACCGGCGCGGGCATCTATTTCAGTGTCAGGCACAGCCTGTATCAATCCATCGACACCGCGCTTGCCTTGGACGCACGGCTTGCCCGCTTCACCGCACTCGGCGATTCCGACTCCGAGGATGGCACCGCGCGAGGCCGAGGTCAGCGATTGCAAGATCGTCTGGCGGACTATCACGACCCTCAGGGCCGCTCATTCTATCAGGTGTGGAATAGCCAAGGCGAGGTCAGCGAGCGTTCCGAGAGCCTCGGTGATGCCACGTTGCCAAAAATGGACATCTCCGGGAACGATCCCGTTTTTTCATCCACGGTCCTCGCGGATGGTCGCGCCGTTCGGCTCATGAGCTTTCGCACGGCGGCAGCAGGCGGTGGTGGACCAAAAGGCAAGGGCAAGGGGCGTCATGGTGCTGGCTCCAGCCTCATCGCTTTGGCCAGGGAAACCTCGGAGATCGAAGGAACACTCACCTCATTGCTTAGCGGCATCGGCATCGCGGGCCTGCTCGCAGCAGCGGGGACGTTTTTCCTGGTCACCATGGCTCTGCGTCATGGTCTGCGCCCCTTGAAGACGCTGAGCGAGCAGACACGAAACATCGACGCGCCATCACTGAAGGCACGCTTCGATGCCGCGCTTGCTCCCGCCGAGTTGCAGCCGATTTATGCGGCACTCAATGAGCTGCTGCACCGCCTTGAGCAGGGATTTGAGCGTGAGAGACGCTTCAGCGCCGATCTTGCCCACGAAATGCGCACGCCCGTGGCGGAACTCAAAATGCTCAGTGAGGTCGCCATCAAATGGCCAGAGCAAACTGATCCCGAGCTTCCGGCGCACACACTCGCCATCGCCTCGCAACTCGAGAACCTGATCGAAGCCCTGCTCACACTCGCCCGCCTCGAATCCGGCGAGACAGCCCTTCAACTCTCCACCGTCGCTCTCAGCGCCCTGTGTCACGAATGCCTGCAACCCTGCGCTGAAAAGGTGGAAGCAAAGCAGCTCGACCTCCGCCTCCGCTCCGAACCCGGACTCTCGATGGAAACCGATGCACGTCTGCTGCGCATCATCCTCTCCAATCTCCTCACCAACGCCGTGGAATACGCACCTGCATCCACCCGCATCGAAATCGAACTCGATCCCGGCAGCATCACCATCGCCAATGCCGCGCCCGAGCTGACTCAAGAAGACCTGCCGCATTTGTTCGACCGCTTCTGGCGTGCTGAGCGATCACGCAGCAACAGCGCCCACAGCGGCCTCGGCCTTGCGCTCGCCCGGCAGGCAGCCAGCGCCATCGGTTACCGGCTCGACGCATCGCTGTCTGGCGGCGTGTTGAGTTTCACGCTGAAAAAGTGCTGAGGCATCACCTTCGCGTCATCTTCGCGAGTCATCATGGGCGTGTGATTGAAACAACCCGGTCACATCCAAACACCATGAAGAAAACACTCATCACACTCATCGCCGCCGCGCTCGCGGTTTCCATCCCCGCCGCCTTCGCCCACGGCGGAGCCCGCATGAAAGCCGCCGCCGGCCAGGACAACCCGCCGGAAGCCGGCCCCGGAGCCATGCACGGCAAAGGAAAAGGCAAAGGTAAGGGAAAAGGCAAAGGCCAGGGCAAAGGCGGCCCCGGTCGCGGTGGCAAAGGCACGAAGGGAGGAATGGCAGAGACACCGTAACCGGTTCTCCTCGCCACTCATCAAGCCGCGCCCATCCGCAGGCGCGGCTTTTTTGTTCTGTCAGAAATGGCAGAGATAAGTCAGGATTCCGCCAATAGTTCGTTGTCTCTCTGTCAGATTTTCATGTGTTACCTTATTAGGCTGCAATCTTTGAAACACTCTTCCAGCCCATGCTGGCATTGATCTCACCCGCGATTTGACGACGACGGATCGTGGCGACGGCACCGAGTTTCCTGCTCGATGAGGATGTCACGAGGATCATCGAGCGCGCATCAGCAAAGTAGATCACACGCGACGCAGCGGCTGGGAGAAGATCATGTCCACGATGGGGATCGGGGTGCGCAGGGCGGGATCGGTGCTGGCGAAGGCGGGGCCGCGCAGGGCTTTCTGATCGTGCAGCAGGGAGATGTCATGTACATGCATCTGGCGCAGCATCGCGGCGGTGAGCGGCTGGCCGCGTTGGTGGGTCTTCGGATAGGCGAAGGCCTCTACGCGAACAAAAGCGGCCTCCAGGCGTCCGGCGGAGTCGCGTTTGAGCGGAAACGCGGCCTTTGCGGCATCCACGATGCTGGCGATGCCTTGATCGGTGATGAAGCGAATTTGCACGTTGGGGCGCTTCGGATCGTTGCCGGAGACAGTGACATGCAGGGTGTCGTTTTGCACAGCGATGCGGTTGAAGCGGAAGCTGCTGCGATCATACGGCGCGATGACTTCGCCCGTCTCGCTGGCTGCGAGTGACGCGACGGAGCCAAAGAAGGTGCCGCGCCGGTAGGCGCGCAAAGCTGCGGCCTCGCGCTCGGTGGTGGTCATGGCATCAAGCTTCGGCACGAGCAGCACATTGCGACCGCGACCGTAAGTGTTGTGGTCTTTGACGAAGAATCCCCAGCAGCGTCGCCCCGTGCGCAGGATGTCATCCCAGAGCTGGTAGAAGTGCAGGCTGGGCTCGCCGCTGTGATCGTAGAAGCCGCGGCTGGAGCCAAAGCCGGAGGTGAGCTGGTTCCACACCTCGATGCCGAGCACGCGCGGATCGAAGTCGAGCATCGGCAGGTAGTCGGCGAGCTTGCCCGTCGGGTGATTGAGCGTCATGCCGCCGCCGTCGAGATATTGCAGCATGGCAAAAGCCTCGCGGAAGACATCGCGCCAAGGGCGGTTCGTGCCCTGCATGAGTCGATACTGCGTCACGCTCATGGCATCGGCATCAAACACGAGCTTCGTCTCCAAGCAGGATGCGGTGGTGCGCAGGTAGAGCGTGTGATTGCCCGGCGGCAGGTTGCGATCACGCACGGGCCCTTTGTCGGCAAAGCCGTTGCGGAAGTCACACTCGTTCGCGCCTTCGAGCGTGAGGCTGGCGGTTGGTTTGCCCGCTTTCGCGGCGAGACGCACGTCCAGCCGATACACACCGAGCCATGGACGCTGCGCATCAAAGACGTCCAGGCCATCAAAACCATGCGCGATGGGCGCGGTGGCGCACTCCTTGGCGCTCACGCTGCTGCCGTAACCCGTGGCGAGCAGGCTGCCGAGCGCGTTCGCATGCAGGCCCGTATCGGTGAACGAATGGTGCTCCGCGTTCGGCGCGGCAATGAGCTGTGGATGCTTCGCGGCATAGTCCTTTGGCAGCGGATACGTCGGCGCGGAGGGGTAGTAGTTGCTAAAGGCGAGGTGGCCGTAGCCCATGTCCACAAAGCCATCGCGCGAAGCATCGGTCTGGCCTTGATGCTGATGCGACATCGACTGCAGGCACTCCCAGGCGTCCCATTTCACCTCCGCATACGGATTGTCGAGCTCACGGCCTGTGCTTGCCATCAACGATGATGTGGCAGGCAGGGTGGCGAGCGTGGCGAGGAGTCGGCGGCGTTTCATTCAAGGTAGTCGGCCTCGACATAGGGGGCCTTTCAGCAATGAAGGACCATTCTCCGGATGAAGATTGGCGACACTTTCCTCGTATCGTCTCAACGCATGAATTCCTCCGCCGTTCCCTCTCGCCGCCAATTTATCAAAACTGCCGCCGCCTCGGTGGCCACGTTCAACATCGTGCCGCGCCATGTGCTGGGTGGACCGCGGTTTGTGCCACCGAGTGAAAAGGTGAATGTGGCGATCATTGGAACGGGCGGGCAGGGGAGGACGAATGTGCGGGCGCTGATGCAGCTCGATGATGCACAGATTATCGCCGTCGCCGACCCAGCGGAGTCGTTCAGCCTGGAGAATTTTTACTTCAAAGGCATGGGTGGCCGGCTGCCGGTGAAGGCGGAGATCGAAAAGCACTATGCGGCGAAGACGCCGAACTATCGCTGCGCGGACTATGTCGATTTTCGCGACATGCTGGAGAAGGAGAAGTCGATCGACGCGGTGCTGATCGCCACGCCAGATCATTTGCATGCGTATGCGTCCGTGATCGCGATGCGGGCCGGTAAACACGTCTATTGTGAGAAGCCGCTGACGCACAACATCTGGGAGGCGCGACACGTCGCCAAAGTCGCCGCCGAAACCGGCGTGGCGACGCAGCTTGGCAGTCAGGGGCACTCATCGCTCGGCACGCGCGAGACGATGGAATACATCCAGGACGGTGCGATCGGAGCGGTGAAGGAGATTCATGTGTGGGTGAGTGCGAAACGCTGGAATCCCACGCTGACCGGAAAACCGACCGAAACGCCGCCGGTGCCTGCGGGCTTGAACTGGGATCTGTGGCTCGGGCCGCGCAACGAACGCGCTTTTCATCCGGCCTACTTCCCGGTCGCCTGGCGCGACTTCTGGGACTTCGGCTGCACGGGCATCGGTGACTTCGCCTGCCATGACATGAACAGCGCCGTGCGTGCGTTCGATCTGCCGATTCCATCACGCGTCGAAGCGCATGCGGTCGGGGTGATGGACAGCGAGATCGCGCCGCATGGTTCGATGATCTACTACACCTTTCCGGCTGGAGAAAAGCGGCCTGAAATCCGCATGACGTGGTATGACGGCGGCCTGATGCCGCAAAAACCTGAAGCGCTGGGCAACTTCCCGCTGCCGAAACGCGGCTGTCTCTTCATCGGCGAAAAAGGCGTCATCCAATGCGATGGCGGCGGCGGTGCTCCGCGCCTCTTCCCCGATGCGCGCCGCGCCGAATACCAGAAGCCTGCGCCAACCTTGAAGCGCTCGAATGGTCATCACCGCGACTGGGTCGATGCCTGCAAAGGCGGCGATCCGGCGACGAGCCCCTTCGACTACGCTGCGCATCTGACGGAGATCGCGCTGCTCGGTGTGCTGTCGTTGCGCACGCAGAAAACCATCGACTGGGATGCGGCGGCGATGAAAGCCACGGGTCTGCCCGCCGCGGATGCGTTCATCAAGGAAACGTATCGCAAGGGCTGGGAAATCGTATGAGCTGGGGCTTGGGGTTCTAGTTGATGGGAGGGCGGGAAGGAAGCTCCGAACCGGTTGGCTCTCTAAACTGGACGAGCTAAAGCTCAGGGCCATGTTGACGCTCGCGCGGGGCCGTTGGGCTGACGTGGCTTGCGGCTTCAGCCGGTCAAGCCTTGCCACGCAGGGAAGCCGGTGCCCTGACTCAACACCAAACTTTGGACGGTCTGCCGGGGCGCAGTGTGATTCATGAGAAGGGTTTCTCCCGCAGATTCAGAGAACCCGCAGATTGCAGAGATTGGGGTTTAGATCTGAAGGGAGTAGCGGTGCTTGGAGTCTCTAGTTTGCGGCGGTCATAGACCGGGCCGCTATGGTTGGGGATGTTCGCTGATTGGAGCGGAGGCTGATGAGGGGATTTCTGCTGAGTGCGGATCATGGATTGAAAGGCAGGAGCGGATCGTTGAGTTTGCCTTGATCGGTCCAAAACCATAGCCGCACCAATGTCACAGGAACCCACACCATGGAAAGATGCCGCAAAGCTGGCGTTTGATGATGCTAAGAGACTCTTCCGGGATGGTGATTATGCTGGAGCTTTGGAGCGGCATGAGTGGTTTCACGATCACGCTTTGGAGTTCAATCCGGGGTATTACGGGGTCCGGCTTTCGTTTGCTTTGTCACACTGGAAGGAACTGGCAGACGTTTATCCACCTGCAATGACGGCGTTGGTGAGGATTCGTGATCGAGACTGCCTGCGGTTGCTTTCTGGTGCGGGGTCGCCGGAACTAATCCATGACGTGGCATCCATGGATCGTTGCTTGGGGCAGGGCGATGCGACGCTGGAGCTTTTTCGAAAAGTCGAGACTGCTCATCCTGAGTTGGCGAAGGAGTCTTTTCGCTTCATCGATAGCCTCGTTCTGCACCGAGACGCTGCGTTGTTTTGCCGATATTGCAGCGATCCTGTGGGCTTTTATCGAGATGAACGGGAGCTGTTTTTGCGGTTGGCTGTGTCTCTTCGTGAGTGCGGACGAGGTGATCCTGAGCGGTTGCTTCCAATGCGGGAGGAATTGCGGCAAGTGGCTAGCCGGCTCGCCGAAGTGTATGTGGACGACTCCGAGGTGACTGCGAGAATTGCTCGGCTGGAGACATCGATTGACGAGGAGTTAACCCGCCGGGCTTCCTGATTTCAGAGGAGGGTTCTTCTCCCGCAGATTCAGGGAACCCTCAGCATGAAGGGGAAGCTCCGTGCCGACTGGCTCTCTACACTGGACGAGCTAAAGCTCAGGGCCACGTTGAGGCTCGCGCGGGGCGGTTGGGGGACGTGGTCTGCGGCTTCAGCCGGTCAAACCTTGCTATGCAGGGAAGTGTATGCACTGAGGGAGTTGCAAACTGGGGCTTGGATCAACTGGGAACGGTGGTCGTAGGCCAGGCCGCTTTCGTTGGTGAGGGCCGCTGCTTTGGTGGCGCGTGCGCAGAAAGACAAGCCCCGCCTGTTCACTGGGAACGGGCGGGGCTTGGGAAAACTTAAATCTGCCGTTGGGCTAGATTAGGCGGTGGCCTCGACGTCGAGCACCTGACGGCCACGGTAGGAACCGCAGGCGGGGCAGGCGACGTGACCAGGGATGGTGGTGCCGCACTCAGGACAGGTCTTGAGGGTCGGCGCCTTCCAGCGGTTTGCGCCCTGGCGTTTTCTTTGTCTGCTTTTGGATTGTCTGCGCTTAGGTACGGCCATGAGAGGGGGTCTTCGTTACTGTTTTTTCAACTGATCAAGAACATTCCAGACTGCCTTGCCCTGGTCGGCGGGTTTTTCTTCCTCTGGAACCAGGGGTTCGGAGATGGCGTCAAACCTGCCTTCCTCTGGACAATCTCGGGGAGAGATGTTGCCATCTTCACATCGAGGGTAGCTCGGAAGGGCCAGCAGAATATCTTCCCTGAGTGCTTCCGTCAAGTCGATCATCTGATCCTTTTCAATCTCAATCTCTAAATCGTAGTCGGAAAGGTCGGCTTCGAACTCAAATCGCTGCGCGCACCGCCCGCATTGTAGAGAAAAAGGGGCTCGGAGCGTGCCAGTGACATTGACGTTCTTTCCGTCTTTGAGCGCGACGATGTCAAATTCCATGTCGCCGATGCACTGCACGGGATCGTTTTCGTCCAATTGGAAGAAAGAAGGGGGGAAATGTCCTTTAATTTGCCGCCCTTCGTAGGGCAACATTTTCGGATCAATGGTGAGGATCGATGACATGGAGGGGAGGGCGTTATTGCTGGACGCCGGGGGCGGGCTGCGGTGCTGGTGCTGCGGGTGGGGTGGATGCTGCGGCATCGGCGTTCTCTGCGGCCTGTTCGGCGAGGTATTTCTTGGCGAGATCACGAAGACCAGCGCGGTTTTCGGTGTAATCGGGGCCGAGGATGACGTCGAGGATGTTCATTGCCTCTTCTTGCATGGGGTGGCCAGCTTTTTCTGCCATCTCGACGAGCAGTGGCAGGTGGATCTCGACAGGGCGGTTGAGGGAGTCGCCATACCAGACTTCCATGACGTCTCTGGGAGTCGCTGGATTGAGGATGAATTGGCTGGCTTTGTTGAATTCGGCATCAGGGAGAAGGTTTGCGGCGTGCTGGGAGGCCTCAACCTGCTCTGCGGTGTTGCAACTGGGGATCAGAGCCAGGAGTTGGCGGGCGGCCTCGTCGGTGGATTCGGTCTCGGTGAGGATTTGATTGAGCTTTTCCGAGAATTCCTCGCGCAGACCATCTGGGCCCGGGACGGTGTTTGGCAGGCCGGTTCCAGGGGCGCTGGTGGTGCCGGGCATAGGCAGAAGTTCGGGACTGGATGCTGGGGCGGCGGGGCTCGGCGTCGGTGCGGCTGCCTCAGTTGGTGTCAGAGTGGGCTTGGGCGTGGATTTGACGCCTGCGGCCTGCCACATGAAGAAGGCGGCGGCGATGACGACGGCGAAAAGGAGAATGAGACGGATGGGGCCAGATTTCATGGAATGACGGGGGTTGGGGCAAGGTTCACCAGGATTCCGGCGATGCAAGCTGTGCAATAACAAGCCAGCAAGCCGCCCACCATGGAGCGCAGGCCGAGCTTGGCTAGATCACCACGACGGCTGGGTGCCAGCGTCCCGATACCGCCGATCTGAATGGCGATGCTGGAGAAGTTGGCAAATCCGCAGAGAGCGTAAGTGGCGATCATGTGGCTGCGTGGATCGATGGTTCCTGTCGCTTGATTTAATGACAGGTAGCCGAAGAATTCGTTCAGAACGACTCGCTCTCCGAGCATCTGGCCGACGATTTGCGAGTCTTTCCATGGGACACCCATCAGCCAGGCAAAGGGTTGGTTGAGGATGCCGAGCGCGGTCTGGAGAGGCTTGGGCGCGGTGATGCCAGACCAGTCGAGCAGGCCAGAGAGGATGCCGTTGATCATGGCGACGATGGCGACGAACGCGATGAGCATGGCCAGGACGTTGATGGCCAGTTTCATGCCATCGGCTGCTCCGTGACAGAGGGCGTCGAGGCCGTTGGTGGTCTCGCGGTCCACCTGAGCGATCTGATTGCCGTCAGCGGTGGGGCTTTGATCGGTCTCTGGGAGGATGATTTTGGCGAAAAGGAGTGCTGCGGGGGCGCTCATCACGGAGGCAGTGAGCAGGTGACCCGCCTGGATGCCCATGCCGACGTAGGCCGCAAGAACACCGCCGGCGATGGTGGCCATGCCGCCGGTCATGAGCGCTAACAACTCGCTGCGGGTCATGGTGGCGAGGTAGGGTTTGATGACGAGTGGCGCCTCCGTCTGCCCCATGAAGATGTTTGCGGCAGCGGCTAGGCTCTCGCTACCGCTGGTGCCCATGAGTCGGCGCATACCCCAGGCAAACAGGCGTACGACGCGCTGGAGGATGCCGTAGTGGTAGAGCGCTGAGGAAAGCGCTGAGACAAGAATGACGGTCCCGGTGATGGTGATGGCGAATATGAAGCCGTTTTGCGGACCCCATTTTTCTACCAAGAGATCCTGATTCGCCAGCGGACCAAAGACGAGCGCGACGCCTTCTTGCGCGTATCCGAGGAGGTTGCGGAAGGCTCCGTCAACGCCAGTAAAGAAGCGCTGCCCGGCACTGGTGCAGAGAATGAGGAAGCCCAGCGTGATCTGAATGCCCAGCCCAGCCAAGACGGCGCGCCAGGGGAAGGCGCGGCGTTTTTCAGAGATGGCCCACGCGACCAGGATGAACACCGGGAGACCCAGGAGACCCGCGTAGGCTTGCATTTTCTGTGCGAACGAGGGTTAGGGGACGGGAAGTTTGTCGAGGAGTTGACGCACCACGTCGTCGCTGGTGACGCCCTCTGCTTCGGCCTCGTAGGACAGCAGAATGCGGTGGCGGAGGATGTCAGGGGCGAGGCTCTTCACGTCCTGCGGGGTGACGAAATTGCGTCCATCCAGGAAGGCCATCGCACGGGCGGCGAGCGCTAAATTGATGGTGCCGCGCGGGGAGGCGCCGCAGCGGATGATGAGCTTCAGGTGCGGGGCCAGCATCCCTGGGTCGCGTGTGGCATGGATGAGGGTGACGATGTAGTCGCGGATTTTTTCATCCATGTAGATCGAGTTCACCAGCACGCGGCTGGCGGCGACGTCTTCGACCTTGGTGACCTGGTTCACATCCAACTTCGGCGAGGAGGTTGCCATGGCATCGAGCACTTGGCGTTCCTCTGCGGGAGTCGGGTAGGTGACACGCACTTTGAGGAGGAAGCGGTCAAGCTGCGCCTCGGGAAGGGTGTAGGTGCCTTCTTGGTCGATGGGGTTTTGGGTCGCCAGAACCATGAATGGATCCGGCAGCTTGTAGGTGTTTTCGCCGATGGTGACCTGGCGCTCTTGCATGGCCTCTAGGAGGGCGCTCTGCACCTTTGCTGGGGCGCGGTTGATTTCGTCAGCGAGGACGAGATTGGCGAAAATCGGGCCGAGGCGCGGGCTGAAGGTGCCGTCGCGTGGGTGATAGACCATGGTGCCGATCACGTCGGCAGGAAGGAGGTCGGGGGTGAACTGAATGCGCTGAAACTTAGCGTGAAGCGAGGAGGATAGGGTGCGAACGGCGAGCGTCTTGGCAAGGCCGGGAACGCCTTCAAGAAGCACGTGACCATTGGTGAGAAGCGCGACGAGTAGGCGATCCACTAGGCCCTCCTGGCCAACAAGAACGCGACCGATTTCTGCGCGGAGAGGCTTTACCCAAGAGGACGAGGCGACGATGGCGTCTGATTCAGGAACTGGCGTGGGGGAAGGGGCTGCGTTGGACATGAAGCGCGTAGTTTAGGCGGGGATTGAATTCTGGCAAGGGCAGGGGTGCGGTTGGGTGGGAAAAGGCTTTCGCTGGAGTTTGGGGAACCCCTGGGGCGCTGGTGTCGTTGGATGTGCTTTGAGCTATTCGTTGGGACCTCGCTCGCTAAGGGCCTTCGGCAAGACTCGCTCCATGGTGTGGAAGCGCGATGCTCAGGACTTGGTGATGATCGGGATGTATTTTTCATCAGGATGCGGTGTGTAAACAGTCCGTAAAACAGGCGGTTCGGGATTGTCATTGAAGGCGGAATCTGATTATCATCTGCCTGTCCGGTTTCTGTAACCCTCTGCTGGTATTGCCTTATGAGATCCTCTGTTGTTTCCCTCCTTGTAGCTGTCTGCGCGATGCAGGTGGCGGTTTTTGGTCAGGTTCCTGCTGCGCCTGTCTCGCCAACGGTGACGCCTCCTCCCGCCCCGCCCGTGGTGGCTCCGGCTCCCGTGGTGACTCCGCCTGCGCCTGCGAAACCTGCGGCTGCGGCAATGCCGGTGCGTGAACGTGAGCGGCGTGTCTTTGTGCCGTTTGAGGACATGGAGAAGGTCTTCAAGGATGGTGGGCGTGGGGTTTTTCTGCCTTACAAGGAGTTCCTGGAGTTGTGGAATGAGCTGACATTGAAGCGCGAGGAAGAAGAGACCGAACCACCAACCGGTGCCGTCATTTCAAAGGCGGAGTACAAGGGCAGGATCGAAGGCGATAGCGCGATCATTGAGGCGAACATCACAGTGGAATCCTTCAAGAAGGGCTGGACGGAGGTGAAACTGCTAGACGGGGATGCGGCCATCGGCGAGGCGGATACAGGCAAGGCTGTGCTGAAGGTGGAGTCGCCAGGGATGAAGGTTCTGCTTCCAGAAAAAGGTGTGTATCCCCTGCGATTGAAGTTTTATGCGCCCGTCGTTCGCAATGGATCCCGGCAAACGGTGATGGTGAGACTACCTCGCGCTGGGGTTTCTCGTTTGGATTTGACGGTCCCAGGCGCTGGACTGGAATTTGAGCTGAAGCCCGCAGCGGCTTTTGCGTCCACGGTGGTGGGCGGCGCGACGGAGTTGGCCTGTGTGATCGGGGTTGCTGAGGGGCAGGAGATCTCGTGGGCTTCAGGGACACAGGTGGCGAAGATGGACCCGCTGATCTTGGCACAGACATCGCTGGATGCGGCGGTGGGTGTGGGATCGATCAGCACCCAGGTCGGGGTGTTGTACCGAATCCTGCGTGCGCCGGTGGCGGAACTGCGCATTGGATTGCCAGATACGCAAGAGGTGCTGGGAGTGAAGGGCAATGCCATCCGCGAATGGCGGGTCGAGCCTGCGGCGGCTGGGCGCAAGATTTTGGTCGTCGTGCCGGAGAAACCGCTGAGGGATGACTATGCGTTGAATTTGTCTTTGGAAGGACCCGTGAAGGGATTGCCCGCAGAGGTGGCGGTGCCGGAGATCGAGATCGTGGGGGCCAGTTATGCGCGGGGTCAATTGACCGTCAAGGCGGAGGGCCAATTGGACGTGACGCCGAAGACGATGGCGGAGGTGACTCGCACTCAGGCGGGAGCCGAGGGCACGGGAGTGGTGGGTGTGTTTCGTCTGTTGCGTCAGCCGTGGAAGCTGTCGTTGGATGTAACCGAGGCAAAGCCGCAGGTGGAGGCATCGAGCAATACGAAGGTGATGATCCGCCGCGAGGCAGCCTCAATGTCGGCACAGCTCTCTTTGCAGGTGCGCCGTGTGGGCATCTTTGAGGCGCGCATCCATTTGCCTGCTGGCTGGATGGTGACCGATGTGTCGGGTCCGGTGGATCAATGGAACGTCGATGCCAAGGCGACACCGCCACTGCTCTTGGTGAAGTTTAAGCAGCAGACTTCAGGTGCCATCAATCTGACGATCAAGGCCAAGCAAACGCGAGCCCAGCCTGCGGAAGACGCGACCCTGCCAGTGCTAGTGATGCAGGATGCAACCCGCCACGAAGCCCGAATGGAAGTCAGTGTGCATAGCAGTCTGGATCCAAACACGAAGGAGTTGGGGGATTTTCAGCAGGAGGATGTGGTAAACCCCAATTCCGGTCCGAATCCACTTCTTCCCCCCATAGAGGACGGGCCAGTTGCGGTGGCGATGCAGGATGCGACGAAACTGGGCTTCCGGTATCGCGATGCCGCAAAGCCCGCGGTGTTGAGCTTCAAGAGCCGTAGTTCCCAGGTCAGTGTGGAGGTGCTCAGTCTCTTGGAGGTGCGGGAGCAATCGACACGACATGAGTGGACGCTGTCGTTTGATGTGGCCTACGCCGCGACGGATCGATTCATTTTGGCGGTGCCAAAGGCGGTTGCAGATGAACTGCGTTTCGTTGATCCGGCGATCAAGGAGATCAATAAAACGTACAAGCCAGCGCAGGCTCCGAAGCTGCCTGACATTGACAACTACACGCTCTGGGAGGTCATCATGCGCAGTGAGCGCAGTGGGGCCTTTACGCTGACCGCGACCCATGAAAAACCGACGGTGATCGAGCCCGGAAAGAGTGTGCAGGTGGATCTGCTGCAACTGCATGTGCCAGATGCGTTCCAAGAAACGGGGCAGGTCGCCATCTTGAAGGCGGATAGCCTAGAGATTCGCGAGCCCACAGTCGAAACGCTAGAGCAGATCGATGCGCGTGAGTTGGCGTCTGCCCTGCAACGTCCGGGCGTGAGCTGGGCCTACAAATATCGGTCGCTGCCTGTGAAGCTGGGCTTTGAGGTGGTGAAAAATAGCTACTTCCCCGTGCCGCAGGCGATGGTGACGCATGCGGATCTGACGACTGCGGTGGCCAGCGATGGGGCGCAGACGACGGAGGCGCTTTATTGGGTGAAGAACAATGACCTGCAATTCTTGGTCGTGAAATTGCCTGAGGGCAGTCGCTTGGTAGCAGATGTTTTTGTGGGTCAAGAATCGCAGCAGCCCATGCGTCGCGAGGGCTCCGAAGATCTGCTGGTCCGCCTGCCATCGAACGGTGGATCGGGTGATCGTGCGGCAGTCGCGGTGCGGTTAGTTTTTGAAACGCCCAGTGCCAAAGCGGGTGAAAAATTGGAGTCCGCAGGATCGATCAAAATCGTGGTGCCTGATCTGCCGAACGTGGGTGTCTTGGAGACTCGCCATCGTCTCTATCTGCCGGATTCGCTGCACTACACCGCCTTTGATGGACCGCTGACGCAGGATGTGCGGTCGCGGGGTTGGGCTCGGGCGAAACGCCTGGCGGATGTTTTGGTGCCAGCCTTTGGTCCCCAGATCAGCACGCTGGATCAGTCTCGCTGGACGGAGCCTCCGGCAGTGCCTGCGCAATTGCGCGGGCTGTATGGGGTGCAGGTGCCGCAGCAAGGGCATCTGGAAACGCTGCGCCGCCTCGGCGCACCTGCGGCGGTGACGGCTCATTTCCGCAGTGCCAAGATGACCTTCCTTTATCAAGGAATGGCCTTTCTGGGTGCACTGTTTTTGGGCCTGATTCTTTGGTCGGCATCGGCTCGCAAGAAGCTGCTCTACATCGCGCTGCTTGGTGTGGGCGGCGTGTTAGCGACGGGCTTGGTGCGGGCGGCGAACGTTCCCATCGCGGTGGCGGTGATCATGGCGGTGGGATTGATCGCGGGCGTGTGGATCTTGAAGAGCCTGTGGCCCATTGTGGCGGGAGCATGCACTGGGGTGAAGGAGTGGCGCGCTCGGCGGAATCGAAAGCCGGAGCCGGTGAAAAAAGCAACGCCGCCACCATCGGTGCCGTCAGCGCCTCCACCAGCGACGGTGGCCTCAGCGCCCGCGACGCCCGTCGTGCCGCCTGTGGAGCCAGCGTCGGCGGATGATCTGGAGTTTCCTGACCTGAACCGTGCTGAGGAGGAGGGCAAGGATGAAGCGAAGTAAAATCCTCTTCTCGATGCTGTGCGCCCTCGGGGCGATGACAGCGGCGATGGCGGAGGAGGGTCCGACGCGTATCCCAGAGCGTGAAGAACTCTGGGTGCCTTCGGACAAGCTCGACGCTGTGCTGAAGGAATTCCCCAAAGCCGTGATGCTGACCCCTGAGCAGTACGAGACCTTGGTCCGTGATGCAGGAAAGGTGAAGCCGGAGGTAACCATCGATCCTGCGATCCCTGAGGGCCTGATCATTGAGGGGTTGACGCTGACTGGCAAAGTAGAACCAGGCAGTGGTGCGGTGAAATTGGCGGGCGATCTGACGGTGAGAGCCTCGCGTGAGGGTTGGTCAACTGGGACGGTGTCCTGGCCGTTTGTGATGCAATCACTGACGGTCGAGGGCGGCACGCTGCTGGCGCATTTGGGAGACGAGGTGTCTGGCAAAGAGGGCGCGTTCCGGCCAATGGAGCTGTTTGCGCGTGGTCCAGGGGTGATGCATCTGAGGTTCGAGACCTCGACCCGCGTCTTTAATCAATGGAGTGAGGGCGTGCGCACTTTGGACATCCCAGAAGTGAGATTCTCGGGACGTGTGGTGCTGGAGTTGCCTGCGATCTCAGTCGTGCTGCATAGTTCTGCGCATGAACGTGTGGGCCAAGTCGTCACCGCTGCTTTTGATCATGCCGCGTGGACGGATGAATCGTCGTATGTACCCAAGGACGTGGCGCGCTCCGTGCGTTTGCGTTGGAGCGAGGCGCAGCCTGATGCTGCGATGATGCCGGTGCGTTTTCTTGAGAAGGGGAAGGCTGCAATTGAGATCGCCGACGCTGGAGTCAGTGTGGCATTATCGGTGCGGATGCAGTTGCAAGGGGGCGCTGGGCGCGAGGTGGAGCTGCGCTGGCCTTTGCATGAAAAGGGCACACAGGTCACTGCGGTGACCGGCCCGACGGTGCGTGATTGGCATCAGGATGGCGACGTACTGGTGATGAAGATCGAGCGCACGGGAAGTGCTGCGGATGTGGCCATTCTACTGCGCAATGACGGAGGCATCGACACGACGCAGACCGCAGCGCTGGAGGTGGTCGTGCCGACGTTGGCTCCATCTGTGCCTTTGTTCACGGAGGCCGGAATTGTCTTGAGTGAGGACTTGGAATTGCTGGATCTACGCGGTGGTCGACAGGTGGATGCGGGGCATCTGGAGTTTCAATTGGGGATCGATGCCCCATCCGTCCTGGTGCGCACCTCGAAGCCCCGCATCGAGGCCGTGGTGGATGCGCTGGTGTCCTTGGATCGCGATAGCGTGATGATCCATCGCAAGCTGGTCCTCCAGGCGGATCGCCCGCTTTCGAACACACGGGTCACTTTGCCCGATGGAGAAGAATTCGTCTCCATCACTGCGCCGACTGGTCCTGCCTTGAAGTGGAAGCGCGTGCAGCAGACCTTGGAACTGCGCTGGCAGGAGCCGATCCCACTGAATGTGGGGGCATCGATGACGTTGGTATCGCGCAAAAAGTTGGCGAAGGCCTGGAGCGGGCAGGGGATTGCGGAGAAGGTCTTGGTGGAAAATTTGCGAGTGCCGGAAGCGGTCAAGGTGACGGGTTACACAGCGCTGGCTTTTGATGATGCTTGGCGGGTTCGGCTGGGGGTATTGAGCGGTCTGGAAGATCGTGACGTGAAGTATTCACCGGTTACGGGGGGGCGCATGGCTTGGTTTGGGCTGCGTGATTGGTCGCTTAATTTTGAAGTGGAGCGCGCCGAATCTGTTTATGCTGCGGTGATCACCGCATATGCGCTGCCACGTGCCCGCACGGTGGAAATCGAGGGGCAGGTGGGGCTAGAGATTTCTGGGGCACCCCTGCGTGAGTTTAAGATCAAACTTCCGCCTGCAGTTGCTGCCTTGCTGCGGGTGACATCGCCGTCCGTGGGCGAGCAAAAGCTGGACGAAGCCAGTGGTGTTTGGACCTGCACCTTGATTCGCGAAAGCACGGGGCAGCAAAACATTCGCTTCCGCATCAGTTTGCCGGCAGAGGTCTCGGGGATCGAGAGTGAGACCACGGTCAAGACCATCACGGCAGTTTTACCCCGATTGGAGATGCCAGAGGCCAGGCGGTTTCGCGGCACTTGGGTGATCGAGGCGAATACCGACACGCAATTGTCGTTTGTGGCAAAGTCGCTGCAACCACTGGACGTGCTGCGTGCGCCAGCGGTCGATGGATACGCACCGCGACATCGGGTGGTTGGTGCCTACACCTATGGAACGACGGAGCATGAGTTGAAACTGACGGCTGAACGCCATGCGCACTCGGAGTTGGCAGCGTTGATCGTGATGCAGTTGCAAATGACCACCGTGCTCGGCAACGATGGCAACGCTCTGCACTCAGCGCTCCTGAATTTGCGCCACAGTGGAGAGCAGTTTGTGACGCTGGACCTGCCGGAAGGAGCGGAGCTTCTCAGCACCGTCGTCAACGGCGCGGCAGTCAAACCGGTGCGCAGTCAAGGTAGTGCTATCGCGATCCCGCTGCCGGGAGATAGCGCGAACCAGCCCAACGTGGCGGTGCGGATTCAATACCAATTGCCCGCCGCAGCCTGGACTGGCAGCGGAGCCCTGAAGATGCAACCGGTGCGCCTGCCTGGGAGCGTGCCCATCCTCAGCACGTCATGGGGCATTGATGTGCCAGAAGGCTACACCTATGCGAAACCAGAAACGCGACTGGAGGCAAAAGGATTTGATGGGACGGAGACGTTGTGGAGCCGGCTCGCGGAATGGTTAAAGGTCGATGTTGTTCCATTGGTGGGCGACAGGCTCTTTGCGAGCGTGGACGAACTGGCATTCTCAGCCGCTGGCGACGATCAGAGCAGTCAGGTGTCGCAGCTTCTCGAATTGGGGCAATCTCAGATCGACCTTGGATTGTATGATGTCGCGGGTGAAACGTTTGGAGACGCTTTGCGCATTGATCCTTACAATGCTGCGGCGCGGCGGGCGATGGAAGCGGTGGATGAAAAAAGGCGGATGTATTCGGAAACGGCGCGGGATCATGCGCGGGCCAGGATGCTCAACGGGGTCGGCAATGCTTGGGAGGATCAGTCCCCAGTTTCCGCCACGGCCTCAGCTGACTTGGTGCAAGTGCCACGCAGCGCATCTGCTGAGATCAGCAGTAAGTGGGATCAAATTATCCTCCCCTCCATCCAATTCAGCGGTGCTTCGATTGAGGAAGCCATCGAGTTCTTGCGGTTGAAGGCCCGTGATTTGGATCTGATGGAATCGGATCCGGTTCGCAGAGGGGTCAACTTCATCCTCAAGACGGGCGATACTCCTAG
Source organism: Verrucomicrobiaceae bacterium (assembly GCA_024232965.1). Taxonomy (GTDB): domain Bacteria; phylum Verrucomicrobiota; class Verrucomicrobiia; order Verrucomicrobiales; family Verrucomicrobiaceae; genus JACKQF01. The sequence goes on from JACKQF010000001.1 coordinate 800,646, forward strand.
CACAGCGAAGATCTCCTTGGATCTGAAGGATGTGCCGTTGCGGGAGGCTCTGCGCTACGTCACGGAATTGGCGGGGATGAAGTACAAGATTGAGCCGTATGCGGTCGTTGTTTCTCCCGTTGGCGATGGCACCCCAGAACTGGTTCAGCGCACGTTCCAAGTGCCACCGGATTTCCTAACCCAATCGGGCGAGGCCTCGAACCGGGATTCCGCGCCCGCCGATCCGTTTGCCACTGGCACTGCCACGTCAGGCGCAAGCCTGCTCCGGCGGCCCTCGGTAACCGAAATATTTAAAGCCCAGGGCATTCAGTTTCCTGCGGGAGGGACGGCTGTGTTTAACCCAACTACGGGCGAATTGATGGTCAGAAACACTCAGGCGAACCTTGATTTGGTCGAAAGCTATATCGAAGGGATTCCGCAACTGAGTTCGGGCAGGCGCCCCAAAGTCACAGACCCGATTCAATTCCGCCTCGATTCACCGCACCCTGCCAACCAAATGGCTTCGGATGCCACCCACGCGGCGCTCTATCGAGTCATCTTTCCGATCGTGAGTTTCAACGCCGCCTCTCTCGATCAGTGTTTGGATTTCTTTCGCGAGCGAGTTCCTTCGGTTCAATTTGAGGTTACATCGCCGCCGCCTGGATCGGCCCCTCAGATCTCTCTGGATTTGAAGGATGTGCCAGCCAAGGAGGCGCTCCGTTATGTCGTGGAACTGGCAGGAATGACATACAAGATTGACGGAAACAAGGTGATCATTGCGCCACTTTCCGAGACCAACACAAGGATGGAAACGCATCGCTATCAGGTGCCTTGGGGATGGGTTTCGGGCATTCATGATCGCCATAGCAATCCGGTCGATGACCTGAAATACCAGGACATCCAGATGCCCCAGGGAAGCGCGGCGTCATTGTCTGGCAATGTTTTGTCAGTGACGAACACCGTTCCGAATCTCGATCTGGTGGAGGCCTATCTGGAATCGATCTGGAATAGCTTTGATGAAAACCCTCCCCGTCCTGCGCCTGGATATTCGTTGAAGGAGGATCGTGCGAATCGCGCTGGATTGCTTCCGCTGCTGATCGATCTACCCGAGCAGGGGCGCAGGCTCTTTTTGACAGGCTTCCAGGAGCCGGAGGCAGTGGAGATCCGCTACGTATCGTGGGAGACCCAGCTGTTTCGCGCGATGTTTGGCATCGGGCTTGGTGTGCTGCTGTTCTGGGTCTTGGGTCGGCGGCGGTGGTTCGTGGCGACCTTGCTCGCGCTGGTTTTGGCGGGCTTTGGTGCGCCATTGGTGGCCAGCGATGGCGTGCTGGCTTGGGTGAATGCGGTGCTCTTGGGTTGGTTGGTTGGGCTGGGCTTGGCGGTGCTGGCTTGGATGCTTGGCGCGGCGGCGCGACGGGCCAAGATGAGGCACCTGCAAACCGCAACGGTGGTGATCTGTGTGGCGGGGATTTTTGCCCCGCCATCGGGACGGGCGGAAGATGTCTATGCGGGCATGGCTGATCCTGCGGCGCATGTGGTGATCGTCCCTTATGAGCGTGGTAAACTGCCCGACGGTGGAAAAGGGCAGCGCTACTACCTGCCGTATGAATCCTTTGAGCGGCTCTGGAAGGCGGCGAAGGAGAGCCGTCGGCCAGCGCCTCTGTTGGAAGAGGACAAACAGCAGGGCGCGGTGATTCATTCTGCGATTTATGATGCCGTTACCGAAGAGAATGGTGTGGTGATTCGGGGGCGGATGGAGGTGGTGTCGCGCGGTCGATGGGCTCCGCTGGAGATCGTCTTGGGCGGGCAGCATGTGGGCATTGGAAAGCAGGAGTCGCTGGCCTTGCGTGGCCTGATTGGCGAGGTGCGTGTGGATGGTCGCAGCGCGGCGCTGCAGGAGGAGAAGCTCTTGCTGGATCAACCAGGGAAGCATCAGGTGGAGTTCACGGCGACACTGCCAGCGGCGGGTTCGTGGAAGAAACTGAATCTGCAGTTTCCACGATCCATGGCGACATCGCTGACAATCCAGTTGCGTGATGGTGATGGCTGGCTGTGGGCGGACGGCGCGCCGGCTCGGGCGGGCGAAGGGCGTGGCTCATTCGTGGTGCCAGTGGGTGCGGGTGGTGCGGTCTCGCTAGAGCGTGCAGCAGGCGCACAATCGCTGGGCGAAGGTCCCGTGCCGACGGCGGACGTGACGACCGAGCTCCTGCTGCGTGATCTGCAAAGCGTATCCGTGCACGGACGGGTGGTGTTTCAATTCCCTGGGGCATCGCGACGGACGCTGATGCTGGAGACGGACCGGGAACTGCGCATCGGCGACGTGGTAATCGCTGCAGAGGTCATCGGCACGAAGCAGACGATTCCGGTGGAGCGTGTGGAGTCGAGGATGAGTGGCGGGCGCGTCGTGCGGGTGTTTCATTTGGCGGCAGCGATCACTGATGAGGCTGTGTTGGAATTGGATGCGGAGACAAATCTAGCCGACCACGCTCCAGTGATCGCGCCTGGTGCGCGGCGTAGCAAAGAGGTGGTGGCGATATTTCATGATGAGTCCCGCGAGATCAAAGTGGATGCTGCGGCTGCGGAGCGCCTGAATCGGAATGAGCCTGCCCGCGATGGACTGAAGTTTGCGGGCGTCTTTCAATCGCGGAATGCAGCGCCGGTGCCCTATGAGGTGACGCTGGCACCTGAGTTTGCGGCGGCGGAGGTGAACTACGTGTTTCAGCTCAGCGGGCAGAAGTGCGAGATGGTGGCGGCGCTATCGCTGCAAAGAAAACTGGGCACCTGGACTCATGCCGAGATGGGGTTGCCTGCTGGCTATGAGGTGCAGAGTATTTCTGGGCCTGCCGTGCGGGGATGGGCCACGGAGAAGGGGCGGCTGCATCTGCGTCTGGATCCGGCGCAGGCTGGGCGTGATGCCCGCGTGGTGGTGCATCTGGCCATCAGCGCGGAAAAGCCAGTCACATCCTGGAAGATCGCGCCACTGAAACTGGAGGGGTTTGAAAAGGTGAGCGGGCGCGCGATGATCGCCGTGCATGCGGCCACTCAGGTGCGGTTGGCGGACTTTTCATCGCAGGGAGATGTGGAGGAACTGGACGCTACCTTGCCTGATCCTCTGCTGGCGCAGATCTTTAACATCGCGCTGCCCTTCGAGAAAAAACGCGCTCTGCGGTTTGGTGTCGCAGACTGGACGACGGAGGTGACGATGACACAAGAGGCGCCGCGTTTTGCTACGGATACGGTGGCGCTGGTGCGGGTCAGCGATGAGGGCATCAGGCTCTCGCAACAAATCGCCATCGGTGTGGAGCAAGGCTCCGTCAGATCCGTGACCGTGCGGTTGCCAGCGGCACTGCCGGAGGCGGTGGTCACAGGGCCGCAGTTGCGTGAGATCAGCACGCGGGTGGATGGCGATGAGCGCGTGTATGAGTGCGCCTTTCAAAGTGATGTGCTGGGGCATGAGACGCTGACTTTTGATCACGATCTGCCGCTGACCGCTGAGTTGAATGTGCCCTTTGTGAAGGTGGATGGAGCCGTGCGGCTGCAGCGCTTCTTTGTCTTGGATAATCGTTCGTCGCGGGAGAGTCGTGTCGTGGATTCCACGGGCCTTTCGACAACGGCGCGTGAAGTGGTGCCTTATTTGCCGGGGGATCTGGCGCGGCCGCAGTTTTTCCGAGCGCTGGGGGACGGGCAGCTCAGAATCGCCTATGAGGAGCTGTCGATGACGGAGGCCAATGCAGCCACCGTGAGTCTGGCGGCGCTGACGACGATGCTGCGCAATGATGGGGCTCGATGGGAAGTGGTGGAGTACTCACTGATCAATCGCAGTCTGCAATTCCTCGCCGTGATTCTTCCTGCTGAGGCGGAGCTGATCTCGACGAGTGTTTCCGGGACTCCGGTGCGTGCGGATGAGCGGCTGACGGATGGCAAAAAGGTGCGCCTTGTGCCGTTGATCCATACGCAGATCGGTCAACGCGCCTTAGAGGTGCGGCTGGTGTATCGCTTCCCGAAAGCCGTCGGGGGCGACTGGAAGAACCTGCGGCTGGATGATCCAGAGGTGCTCGGTCTTTCGGTCGAACGGACGACTTGGACGGTGTGGTCGCCCAAAGGGCGAACCGTGGCAAAACCCGGCGGCAATATGGACGTCGTGAGCGCGGACGATCTTCAGAATGAGGGCAAGCTAGCAGCGCTCTCGGTGATCGCAGATATCAATCAGCAGGTGGCTGCGGGCAAGCTGGACGACGACCAGGCAGCGGTCGCCTTGGAAGGCGCTGAACAATGGCTGGGCGATCTGAGCAAAAGCGGTGAGGGTGAACAAAAGTACGGTCGCGCCGATGAGCCGATGTCGAAGCAGAAGGTGGCGGAGGAGTTGGGCAGGCAGCAGCAGATGCTGAAAGACAATCGTATGTCGCGGGTGCAGGTGGCGGGCAAAAAGAAGGAGGCGACCGCGATGGATCCGGTTGGAAAGGACAAGAATCAAACGGTGTGGGACAGCAATGGCGCTCTTGATAAGTCGGGGGCCGGACAACTCGCTTTGAACGGAGCGAACACGTTCACCGGGGATACGTCGGCGGTGGCGTTCAATGACAACGTCGGGGTGAGTCAGGGCTTCTTTCAGGACGGGAAGCAGCAGTATGGAAAACCAGGAGAAAGTATGGTGGGGACCTGGGCCGTGGTGAACTCCAATGCGCGAGGGAACAATATGGCCCAGCAGGGGCGGGAGCAGCAGGTTGCGCAGCAGGAGGCACCGCCGACCAACGTGTTCGCGGGTGGAGTGGTGCAATTGCAAGGCACTGGAGGTGTTGTCGGAGCCAACACATTCGCGGGGGCAACGACCCTTTCTGGTGGCACTCTGATGAATGCCAATGGGTACGACATGGCAACTGATGGATCCGCCACCCTCGGCGGGGCAGTGACGTCACCCGGAACCTTTAGCAGTTTTTCTGGGACGACGACGGTCGCGGCTGGGACTCTACGGGATCTGAGCATCGTCAATCAGACAGCGGGTGTCGATTCCATTCTGACGGGTAGTGTGGGTGGAACTGCCGCGATGATGCAGGTCGGGAACGCGGCTTCAGATGCCGCTCTCGCGAACGGCGGAACCCTAAGCCTCGACAGTGCTTCGTCTGCGGCACCCGCCGACCCTTTTGCTTCGCGCCCAGCGAGCGCGCCATTGACACGACAGGAAGCTGACGCGCTGGGTGCGATTCCGAAGGCCATGGCCGAGCCTGCTGCAGGAGCGTTTGCAAATCTGAACGCGGCAGCCCCAGCACCTCCCATGGGGTCTGATCCTTTTGGAGCCGCGCCAACTGCGACTGCGCAACCAGCCAAACTCGGTGATATCGCGGACCGAGAAATCATGCGTGGGAGGAAACTGGTCGCTAAGCCTGCTGCCCCCGTGATCCCAGCCCTGCAAACGGCAGCGCTAAGGCCGACAGGTCGTCACGCTCTCCCTGTGGAACTACCAGTGGATGGGGTAGCGACTCACTTTGTGAAACTGAAGGACAACGCCGTCGTCGAATTGCAGCTCAGCACGCCATGGCCCGCCGAGAAGATGGCATCCCTGATTGGGCTTGCGAGCGGGTTGCTGGTGTGTGGATTGATCGCATGGGTGGGGCGGCGGTGGAGACGTTGAGGCGCATGGGGGTACACCGCCGCGCTTCTTGAGTGCGAGCGCTTGCCCGCTCTGGGTGATGGCGCGCGACGCCAGCAGGGCTGGCTTTACCAAAGCGGCAGCAGGGCTTCCGCAGTCCAAAGGCGTGATGGAAGTGACCGCCCCACGGAGACGGGCATGCTAAGCCCGTCAAGGCTGCGAATAACCCTGGTGGTTGCGCCTCCTCTCCATCGCTCCCATCCGCCGCCGAAGTTCGCGTCAAGTTCCGCTGGCCATGGCTCGTTGTCTTCGGATGCGATTTTGGATTCTTTGTTTCTTGGGTTGGGTGAGCGGGGCGATGGCTCGACCCAACGTCCTCTTGATTGTTGCGGATGATCTGGGATATGGCGAGACGAGTTGCCAGGGCGGCGATATCCCCACGCCGAACATTGATTCCATTGCGGCCAATGGAGTTCGTTTTTCGAGCGGTTATGTGACCGCTCCCTTTTGCGCGGCCTCTCGTGCAGCGCTGATGACGGGGCGCTATCAGACGCGGTTTGGTTTTGAGTTCAATCCCATCGGTCCAAAGAATGCGGATCCGGCCATTGGGCTACCTGTGGCGGAGAAAACGGTCGCGGATCGGTTGCGTGCCAGCGGTTACGCGACGGGTATCGTGGGCAAATGGCATCTGGGTGGCACGGCTGCTTTTCATCCGGTGCGGCGAGGGTTCGATGAGTTCTTTGGCTTCTTGCACGAGGGGCACTACTACGTGTCGCCACCGTGGAAAGGGGTCACGACTTGGCTGCGACGCAAGGCGCTGCCGGATGGCGGGGAGGGGCGCTGGACCTCCCCCGATGGTCGCATTGTCTGGAGCACGCACATGGGCGGCAATGAGCCTGACTATGATGCGGACAATCCGCTGCTGCGTGTGAGTCAACCTGTCGAAGAGCGGCACAACCTCACGGATGCGTTTGGGCGCGAGGCAGAGGACTTTATCCATCGCCATGCCAGCCAGCCGTTCTTCCTCTATCTCGCTTACAACGCAGTGCACAGCCCGCTCCAGGCTGAGGATAAGTATTTGAAGAAGTTCGCGCATATCGAGGACATCCAGCGGCGTATCTTTGCTGCCATGCTGGCGCACTTGGATGACAGCGTGGGCGGTGTGCTGAATCGGTTAAGGAAGGAAGGGATCGAGGAGAACACACTGGTCTTTTTCATCAGTGACAATGGCGGCCCGACCAAGGAGTTGACCTCCAGCAATGCACCCCTGCGCGGCGGCAAAGGAGAGCTGTGGGACGGTGGCATCCGCGTGCCATTCATGATGCAGTGGAAAGGGCGTTTGCCCGCAGGCAAGGTCGTGGATCAACCGGTCATCAGCACGGATATCGCTGCAACGGCTGAGGCTTTAGGAGTCCTGCCTTTGGGCGTTCAGGAGAAAGGTGGTTCACAGAGATCGGCTCAAGCCTACACTCCAACAGACCGTGACGGCATCGATCTTCTCCCTTATCTCACCGCAGAGACGATCAAGCTCCCCGAGCGCCCGTTCTACTGGCGGGTTGGGAACAAGGGAGCCCTGCGTCGTGGGGATTGGAAGGTCGTGCGCAATGGTGGCAAGGGCGCACCCGCCGCGTGGCAACTCTTCAATCTATCGAATGACATTGGCGAGGCGAAAGACCTCGCGAAGGAGCAACCCCAGGTGCTGAGCGAACTGGTCGCCGCTTGGGATGGCCTGAATCACCAGATGGTGGAGGCGGCGTGGTGATTCCAGCCGCGGACTCGAAGTCTCGTCTCTCATCCATCATGCGCACTGCAGTCACGATCATCCTTTGTCTCAGCTTCGCGATCTCGGTGGCGTGTGCTGAGCCACTCAATGTCCTCTTCATCGCCGTCGATGATCTGAATACCCAGCTCGGCTGCTATGGAGATGCGCGGGTGAAGACGCCGAACATCGATCGACTCGCAGCACGCGGTGTGCGGTTTGATCGCGCGTATTGCCAGTATCCATCCTGTGGTCCCAGCCGGGCATCTGTTTTGACCGGATTGCGGCCTGAGACGACGGGCGTGCTGAACAACAAGACGCGTCTGCGCGACGCGCTGCCGGATGCGATGACGCTGCCGCAGTGGTTTCGGAAGCAGGGCTATCATGCGGCGCGGGTGGGGAAGATTTTTCATCAGGATGTGCCCACGCACATCGGCACGGATGGCTTGGATGATGCGGAGTCCTGGGACGAGGTCGTGAACCCTCGTGGACGCGACAAGGACGAGGAGCATCTGCTCACAGTGCACACGCCTGACCTGCCGTTGCCGGACCAGATGGCCTATCTGGCTGCGGAGGGCACGGATGCGGAGCAGACGGACGGCATGGTGGCTGAGGCGGCGATCCGATTGCTGAGGGCGCATTCCGCGAAGCCGTTCTTCATCGCCGCAGGGTTCTATCGTCCGCATCTGCCGAGCATCGCACCGAGGCGCTGGTTCGATCTGTATTCGATGGAGGAAACGATGCTGCCAAAGCTGCCTCTCGACTATCGACTCAGCCTTCCTGCGGCTGCGCTCTCCTCGACACCCGTGTGGCCGAACTTTGGCACGACGGAAAGGCAGGCTCGCGAATGCGTGTTGGCCTACCACGCGACGGTCAGCTTTGTCGATGCGCAGATCGGGCGGCTCTTGGATGCCTTGGACGAGCTCAAACTAGCGGATCAGACGGTGATCGTTCTTTGGGGTGATCACGGGTTTCACTTGGGTGAGCATGGACTGTGGAGAAAGAACAGTCTGTTCGAGGAATCCACGCGGGCACCCCTGATCATCGCGGCCCCGGGAGTTGCGGGAGGTACAGCGTGCGTCAGTCCGGTGGAGTTCATCGACATCTTCCCCACCGTCGTCGCTGCTGCCGGCTTGCCGCAACCCCAGGGACTGGAAGGCGTGAGTTTGGAGCCCTTGCTGCGCGACCCAGCCGCGCCCCATGATCGACCGGCGAGAAGCATGGTGAGGTTTGGTGACGTGCCGGGGCGGACGGTGCGCAGCGCGCGCTGGCGATACACGGAGTGGGGCGTGGATGGCGCGGTGGGCCGCGAGCTCTATGACGAAATGGCGGACCCGAAGGAGATGCGCAATCTCGCGAACGATCCTGCGCAGGCGGCTCGGTGTGCAGAGATGAAGAAGCTGCTTTTGGGTGGGCGTTGAGGGGTGGTAATTCGCGTCCTGGTTTGGGCGCTGCGTTTGGGTCGTGAGCGGCTCTTCATTGGCGTGCCCATTCGCGAAGGGCCTTGGCAAGACCCTTTCCTTGGGGCTTTTCGTGGTTGGGCTTGAGCGTTGGGATGGTGGCGCGCGACGCCAGCACGGCTGGCTTTGCCAAAGCGGCAGCAGGGCTTCCGCAGTCCAAAGGCGTGCTGGAAGTGAGCGCCCCAAGGAGACGGGCTTGCTAAGCCCGTTGAGACAACGAATAGCCGGTGCGGGCTCACCGCTCTAGCGCCCCCTATGAGCGCCCTCGTCCGCTAGGCGCTGAGCCAGGACTGGATCGCGGCGATGACCTCGTTGCGCTGGGCGTCGGTCATCTCGCCGTAGATGGGCAGGCTGATGACTTCGTGGGCCATTTGATGGGCGACTTCGCAACCGGTGCGTGAGCTGGCTGGGAGGTCAGCAAAGCAGGGCTGCTGGTCGAGGGTGAGGGGGTAGTAGATCTCGCAACCGATGCTGTTCTTCACCAGGTGATCGCGCAGGGAATCGCGCTGGCCTTCGCCCAACACGCGCAGGGTGTATTGATTCCAGATGTGGCTGTTGTGCGCGTAAGCCACGGGCAGCACGATGCGGGCGTTTTGGGCGGCCAGCGCGGCGCTCTGGGTGGCGGCACATTTGCAATGCGCGGGGTCTGCCTGGACGATGCCGTCGATCGCGCTCAGCGCCTGGGTGTAGGCGTTGGCATTGGCCTGGCGCTGCTGCGTGTAGGTGGCGTAGTGGGACAGCTTCACCTGGAGCAGGGCCGCCTGGAGCGTGTCCATGCGGAAGTTTGCGCCGATGTGATGGTGGTAATACTTGGGCTTGGAACCATGCACGCGCAGCACCTTGGCGCGTTCCGCCAGATCGTCGTCATTCGTCACGACCATGCCGCCATCGCCGAACCCGCCGAGGTTCTTGCTGGGGAAGAAGCTGTAGCAGCCAAACTCACCCATCGATCCGCAGGCGCGCCCTTTGTAGCGGGAGCCGATGGCTTGGGCTGCGTCTTCGATGATGAAGAGGCCATGCTCCTTGGCCAGCGCGAGGAGGGGATCCATATCGGCGCTCTGTCCAAACAGATGCACGGGGATGATGGCCTTGGTTTTGGAGGTGATCTTGCGCCGCGTATCCGCCAGATCCAGGTTGAAGCAGACGGGGCAGATGTCGGCAAAAACCGGAATGGCTCCCAGCCGGGACACCGCACCCGCCGTGGCAAAGAAGGTAAAGGCCGGGCAGATCACTTCATCGCCCGGGCCGATGTTCAGCGCCATCAGCGCCAGCAAGAGCGCATCCGTGCCGGAGGAGACGGAGATGCCGTGCTTCGCATCGACCATGGCGGCGACATCGCGCTCAAACACCTCGATCTCGGGGCCCATGATGAAGCGTCCGGAATGCAGCACCTTGCTAAAGGCGGCTTGGAGTTCAGCTTCGAGGGGTAGGTTCTGGGCGTTGACGTCGAGGAGTGGGACGGACATGAGGCAGGGGAATGCGGTGGGAGTTGGGACGGTAAGAAAAGGCGGAGCCTGTGCAAAGAGTCAGGGAGGCTCAAAAATGCAAGGTCAATGTGGCTGACCGTTCACGACGATAGCCATGACCGGCGCACCCGCACCCATCGCCTGGATTCCCTCCGCCAGGACTGCCTACAGGCAGGGGAAGTCACGATTGAACCGCAAAACCGGAACGGATGGCCGCAAAAGAGCGCAGAGAGCGCAAAATCGATGAGTCTGCTGTCCTGATCGTCTCCCTCATCGGGTGCGACCGTTTAGGCCGATGCTTGGATCTCAAACCTTTCTCTTTGCGATCTTTGCGATCCTTCGCGGCCAATACTCACTGTCTTGGCTCCACCAGTCGCCGCGGCTCAGCGTTTTCATAATTTCAGCTTTTCAGCTTTTCAGTCTTTCAGCGTTTCAGCGCATTGATGTTCTCAGTCACGGGCGCCATCTGTTTTCCTGTAGGAGGGTTCAGGTTCATGCTAGGGATTAAACCATGCCAACCCCGCCTCTGGGAATTAAACTCGACTTTAAGAGGCATATTTTTTTGCATCAAATTCGGTTGCTACCGACCCCCATTTCCGGCTTTTTTTAGTTCTGGGTGCTTGCTCATTTCCACAGGAAATGCAAAGGGCCATCCCTGCCTAGCCTCACTTTTCAACCTACCGCACCCCATTCCCCTTGCCATTCCTAGCGCTCTCCGCTTTGATGGGAGCAGCCTCTCAAAGATTTCCCTGAATGCCCAGACCATCGAAAGCTGCTAAGACCTCTACAAAGGACTCCACCGCCACCATCGGCTTCGAGGCCAAGCTCTGGCTCGCCGCCGACAAGCTCCGCAACAACATGGACGCGGCGGAATACAAGCACGTCGTCCTCGGGCTCATCTTCCTCAAATACATCTCCGACACCTTCGAGGAACACCGCGCCAAGCTCCTTGCCGGGGAGGGTGACTACGCCGGGGCCAATCCCGAAGACCCGGACGAATACAAAGCCGAGAACGTCTTCTGGGTGCCCGCCGATGCCCGCTGGTCCCACCTTCAAGCCAACGCCAAGCAGCCCACCATCGGAAAAATCGTTGACGACGCCATGGTCGCCATCGAGCGCGACAACCCGCGCCTCAAGGGCGTTCTGCCCAAGGACTACGCCCGCCCCGGCCTCGACAAACACCGCCTCGGTGAACTCATCGACCTCATCGGCACCATCAGCCTCACCGCCGCCAGCGAAGGTGAAAAAACCCACCGCTCCGTCGATCTGCTCGGCCGCGTTTACGAGTATTTCCTCACCCGCTTCGCCAGCGCCGAGGGCAAGAACGGCGGCCAGTTCTACACGCCGAGTTGCGTGGTGCGCTGCCTCGTCGAGATGCTCGCCCCCTACAAGGGCCGCATCTACGACCCCGCCTGCGGCTCCCGCGTCATGTTCGTCCAATCTATTAAATTCGTCGAAGCCCATGGTGGCACGGCCCAGCGCGATAGCGCTTCCTCTGAAAGCGAAGCCACTCTGCCGAGCCTGAGCGTAGCGAAAGCTCACGGCGGCAAGCTCGGCGACATCTCCATCTACGGCCAGGAATCGAACGCCACCACGCGCCGCCTCGCCATCATGAACCTCGCCATCCGCGGCATCGAGGCCGACATCGGCAAGGAGCACGCCGACACTTTCCGCAACGTCCAACATCCCGACCTTCGCGCCGACTACGTCCTCGCCAACCCGCCCTTCAACGACTCCGACTGGTTCCGCAAGGACGACGACGTGCGCTGGCGCTTCGGCGTCCCGCCCAAGGGCAACGCCAACTTCGCCTGGGTGCAGCACTTCATCCACCACCTCGCCCCGCAGGGCATGGCCGGCTTCGTCCTCGCCAATGGCAGCATGTCCTCCAACCAGTCCGGCGAAGGCGACATCCGCAAGGCACTCATCGAGGCCGACCTCGTGGACTGCATGGTCGCCCTCCCCGGCCAGCTCTTCTACAGCACGCAGATCCCCGTCTGCCTCTGGTTCCTTACGAAGTCGAAGGGAGCGCGGACACTCCTGTCCGCCTCAGGGGAGAAAGAGCTCATCCGCGACCGGAAACGCGAGACTCTTTTCATCGATGCACGAAAGATGGGCACGCTCATCGACCGCGTGCACCGCGAGCTTACTGAAGATGACATCGCCAAGATCACCGGCACTTATCATAGCTGGAAGCATGATGTCGATGCCGTGCTGAAGGATGGCGAGGCACGCGGCATCATCTATGAGCTGGCTGCTGGCTATTCCGACATCCCAGGCTTCTGCAAATCCGCCACGACCGCCGAAATCGCCGCGCACGGCCACGTCCTCACGCCTGGCCGCTACGTCGGCGCCGAGGAGGTCGAAGACGACGGCGAACCTTTCGAGGAGAAGATGCCGCGCCTCGTCGCCGAACTGCACGCCCAGTTCGCCGAGTCCGCGAAACTGGAGCAGAGCATTCGTAAGAATCTCGAATCTCTCGGATTCACATCCAATATACAATCATGAGCAATTCCGATCCCATCCGCTGGAAACAACGCCTCCAACAGTTCACCAAGGCTGAGAAGCGACTTTCCGATGCGCTCACCAACGGTTACGCAGTCTTGAGCCGCCTTGAACAAGAAGGAGTCATCCAACGATTTGAATACACGTTTGAGCTGGCGTGGAAGGTTCTGAAAGACCTCCTCTTTTACGAAGGATTCGACGTTAAATCACCACGTGAAGTCATCCGTCAGGCATTCGAATCGGAATACCTCAGCGAGGACGACACGGAGACGGCCCTAGATGCACTGGAGAAGCGCAATCTCCTCACCCACACCTACGAGGAGGCAACCATGTTGGAAGCTTTGGACCTCATTGAGAACCACTTCCAGCCCATGCTCAGCCGACTGCACAAAACATTGGAGAAAAAAGCCACTGAATCGTGAACGACGGACTGAAGGACCAGCAACGCAGTGCGATCCTCCGGGTGTTGAACCAACATCCCAAGATCGATCGTGCAGTCTTGTTTGGTTCCCGAGCCATGGGAACATTTACCCCAACCAGCGACATCGACATTGCCTTATACGGCGACCTCACCCTGCGGGATCAGGCGAAGATTGCGGATGAACTGGAGCAGCTTTCGATTCCATACACCGTGGACCTCGTGCGGATGAAAACCGTGACTAGCCCGGAACTGCTGGCTCACATTAAGGAGCATGGAAAGGACTGGAAGGCTCAAAGGCTGCGGAATGGCGGGTGAATGGAAAAAGGAACGGCTCTCCGATTTGTGTTCGGAGATTGCCGACCGCCCACACTCGACTCCGCTCTGGACTGATAGCGGTGCGCTTGTCCTGCGCAGCCAGAACATCAGAAACGGCCGTCTCGACCTCAGCGCAAAGAGCTACACCGACGAGGCACACTTTGAGCAAAGGAGCCGACGTGCGCGACTACGAGGTGGCGACCTCGTAATCACTCGGGAAGCACCGATGGGCGAAGTCTGCCTCATTCCCGACGGACTTCGTTGCTGCCTCGGCCAACGCATGGTCATGCTTCAGCCAGACCTGAAGAAGTGCGACTCACGCTTTCTGCTCTACTCGATTCAGTCGCGTGCAGTTCAGGACGAAATCAAAGTCAACGAAGGCACTGGCTCGACGGTGAGCAATCTGCGAATCCCGTTGCTCGAAGCGCTTCCAATTCTCCATCCACCCCTCGCCGAGCAAAAAGCCATCGCGGCGGTGCTTGGGGCGCTGGACGACAAAGATCGAGTTGAACCGGCGGATGAACGCGACGCTGGAGGCGATGGCGCGGCGCTGTTCCAGAGCTGGTTCGTGGATTTCGACCCCGTCCGCGCCAAACTCGACGGACGCGAACCCGCCAATCTCGACCCCCGCCACCGCGGCCCTCTTCCCCGAGCACTTGGAAGACTCACCGCTCGGCCACATTCCGAGAGGTTGGACGGCGCAACGCCTACCCGACGCCATCGAAGTGAATCCGCGCCGCACTTTGAAGAGCGGAACCATCGCGCCCTACCTCGACATGAAGAACCTGCCGACGCAGGGCCATTCCGCCGAGGAAGTCATCGCCCGCGAGTTCAGCTCCGGGACCAAGTTTCAAAACGGCGACACGCTCCTCGCCCGCATCACACCCTGTTTGGAGAACGGCAAGACAGGGTATGTCGATTTCCTCGAAGACGGGCAAGTTGGCTGGGGCTCCACCGAATACATCATCCTCGCTCCGAAGCCGCCGCTCCCGCCGCAGTTCGGCTACCTCCTCGCCCGCTCCGACGCGCTCCGTACCCACGCCATCCAAAACATGACCGGCACCAGCGGACGCCAGCGCGTCCCGTCCGAGTGCTTCCAAAACTTCTGGCTCGCCGTCCCGCCGCCCGACATCGCCCGCCGCTTCGACGAACTCACCGCGCCGCTGATGGCGAAGATCAAAGCCAACTCCACCGAATCCCGCACCCTCGCCACCCTGCGCGACACGCTGCTGCCGAAGCTGCTGAGCGGTGAGTTGAGCGTCACTGGAACCGCCGTCTAATCAACCCACAGAAGCCAAACGCCCATGAAGATTTCCACCATCCTTGAGAAGATCGACGAGAACCAACTTTTCGTTCCCGCCTTCCAGCGCGAATACGTTTGGAAGCGCGACGATGCGAAGCAGCTTATCGACTCGCTCATCAAGGAATACCCGACGGGCACGATGCTGACGTGGGAAACCGCGAATCCGCCAGAGCTGAAAGGGCCGCACAAATACAACGAGAAGCAGGGCGCGGTGAAGCTGCTGCTCGACGGTCAGCAGCGAGTGACGACACTTTACATGCTGATTCGTGGCGTGATTCCGCCGTATTACACTGCGCCGGAAATCATGAACGACACCCGCGACCTGTTTGTGCAGTTGGAGACGCTGGAGCTTTCCTACTACATGAAGACGCGGATGGAGAACAATCCGCTGTGGGCGAACATCACTCATGTCTTCCAACGGAAGGTTCGCGCCCGCGATGTGGTGCGCACACTGGAGGAGAAGGGCGAAACCGTCACGCGAGAGCGCGAAGACCGAATCGACGACAACACCCGCGCCATCGAGAACATTCTCGCACGCGAATTTCCTGAGCAGACGATTCCCGTGAAGGCCAGCATTCGTGAGGCGATCGACATCTTCTATAAGGTCAATGCCAGCGGTGTAGCGCTGACTGATGCCGAACTCGCTCTGGCTCAGATTTCCGGCTACTGGCCGCAAGCCCGTGACCGGTTCAAGGCGAAGCTCGCGGCGCTGGAAAAGGAGGGCTTCGTCTTCAAGCTCGATTTCATCGTCTATGTCCTGCTGGGCTGTCTCTACCACCTCGGGTCGGACATGAAGAAGCTGCACGATGCGGAGAACGGTGAAAAGATTCGGGCGGCGTGGGACCGCTTGGAAAAGCAGGTGCTCGATTACGTGGTCAACTTGATGCGGACGAACGCGTTCGTGGACCACACCGACGAAATCAACTCTCCCTACGCTCTGGTCCCCATCATCGTCTATTGCTTCGACAAGAACGGTGCGCATCTGACAGACGCGGAAATCCGGAAGATGGTGAAGTGGTTCTTCTACTCACAGGTGCGCACGCGCTACGTCAGCCAGTTGCCGCAAAAGCTCGACCGGGATTTGCGCACGGTGGCGGAATCACCGCAGCCCTTCGACGCTCTTTTGCAGGTCATCGCCGAGGAAAACCGACTGGAGATTTTGCCTGCCGAATTTGTGGGCCGCGCCATCCAGCATCCGCTGTTCAGCATGATGCGGTGGTATTTGAAGAGTCGCGGCGCGGTCTGCTTCACCACAGGAATGAGCCTGCGGAGAAACATGGGCAGCAAATACCAACTGGAGAGGGACCACATCTTTCCTTACTCGAAGTTGAAGGAAGTCGGCTACGGCGAAGGAAACCGAGTGAAGTATGCGCTGGCGCAAGAACTGACCAACCGCGCGATTCTCACGCAGGTCGCGAATCGCAGTAAATCAGCAGCCCACGCGGCGGATTACCTCGCTGACGTGAAGCAGAAGTTCCCCAAGGCGCTCGATCTGCAATGCATTCCCGACGACCCGGAGCTTTGGAAGATTGAGAACTACGAGCAGTTCCTCGAAGAGCGCCGCAAGATGCTCGCAAAGAATCTGAATGCCTTCTTGGACAAGATCACGGCGACGGAGGAAACGGTCGCGCCGGTTTCGCTGGAAGATTTGATTGCGGAGGGCGAAAGCGACGAACTGGAGTTCAAGTCCACGCTGCGTTGGGACGTGAAGGAGGGAACGATCAACAAGAAGCTGGAAGAGGTAATCATGAAGACCGTGGCAGCATTCGCCAACTCGCAGGGCGGCACGCTGCTTATCGGCGTCGGCGACGACGGCGAGGTGCTCGGTCTTGAGCCCGACTATCACTCATTGGGCGGCGTGGACCGCGACAAGTTCGAGCTGCATCTTCGCAATCTGCTCAATCAACAGTTCGGCACCGGGTTCGTGACAAGCAAGGTTGTGATCAAGTTCCACGAGGTCGAAGAAAAAGAGGTCTGTCAGATTGAAACCGCAGCCGCGAAAGAGCCGGTGATTTTGAAAGTGAAGGACAAGAACGGCCAGCCGACGGAGAAGTTTTACGCCCGCAGCGGCAACTCGTCCCAGGAGATTCCACTGAGCGAAATGAACGCCTACATCAAAGAGCGGTTCCATTCATGAGCCTCAACGAATCCATCGTCGAAGACGCCGCCCTCGAATGGTTCCCCCTTCGCCGCCTCCTTCGCAAAGGCTATGAAGGCCAGGAAGGCTTCGGAGGACAAATCGGGGAGCTGGTCCCGCGGTCGCGGGAGGTCGGGCACGGGGCCCCCTTCGCCAAGCTACGGCGGGCCAAGCCTTCTCCAGCGCCCGGTGAACCGGCGGCGGAGCGGGATTCGTTTTCTGAGGTGGTGCAATTTCGCTTTGCTCGAACCCTCACCCCGGCCCTCTCCCAAAAGGAGAGGGAGAAGTGCGAGGCCATTCGGCGGCTGAACCCGGCCATTTCCTCCCGCTCGCTCGCCACCCTGCGCGACACGCTGCTGCCGAAGCTGCTGAGCGGGGAGTCGCGTGTTGAAGATGCCTCCAAAAACCTCTAAAACTCCAAGATCATGCCAAGCGCTCTCTATCGCATTGAATCCCTCGGACGCCATTTGGGTGTTGGCGTGGCAGGCAGCCGCTACGTTTACCTGAGTGCGGTTGCCAAGGAGAACGGTCCGAGCGCTCCCTATTGCATCCCTAATGAGTTGATCTGTGGCGAGCTGGGGCGTTTTCTGCGGCTGCCGGTGCCTCCGGTGGGAATCGTGATGCAGGCCGGAGGCAGCCCGATGGTAGGCTCGCTGGACTTCAACCTGATGGGGAACTCGCTGCCGCCAGTGAATGTGAGCCAATGCGTGACGATGCTGCCGACGCTGTCGGCCGGGCTGCTGCTGTTTGACATCTGGATCGCGAACTGTGACCGCCATGAGGCGAACTTTTCGGTCGATACCGGAACCACGCCGCCGCAGATGAGCATCTTCGACCACAGTCATGCGTTGTTTGGCTATGCCGCCGGGCAAGGCGAGGGACGCCTGTCGGCGCTGCGTGACCGGCTGGGCATCTCGTGGACGACGAACGGTCCGGTGGACTCGGGGCAGCATCGTCATTGCCTGCTGGACGCCATCAGCACGGATGGTGATTTTCACAACTGGCTGACACGCATCCAGTCCACGCCTGACTTCTTCATCGACGAAGTGTGCCGGGATGCGATGCCCTACGGGGCGTCGCTCCAGGAGGCCCAAGCTGCGGCTGGCTTTTTGAAGCACCGGCGCGATAATCTGCGTAACATCATTGAAACTCACAGGACAGAGTTTACGGCCATCACCACTTGGAGCCTGCTACCATGAATACCACGAAATACTTGCTCGCCAAATACATTCCGGACATGCATCGGTTTGAACCGCGCGCAACATCGGCGTCATCGTCTGGTCGCCGCTGGGAATCGAGGCCCGCTTTCTGGCTGAGAATGCCCAGCGTCCCGGAGAAGTGGACGGGAGGTCCATCCCCGCCTTCGTCACATCCGACAGTGCCTACAAGCAATGGGTGCGCTACTGGCGTGAGGCGCTCTCCAGTTCCTCCATTCGCCCCATTGGTGGGGAGAGATCGTCCCAGCATCTTCTCGGCGTTCGTGGAAACCTTGCAGAAGACCGGTAAAGGGAACTTCGTGATCGCTGATGCGGGAAGTGTGCTGGACGAGGTGGGGAGAGGACGATCTGGCCGCCGTGGCGAACCAGCTTTATTCACAGCTCTGTGTTGGAAACCTCACCTTCTGAGGAGTCTCCAGACCGGAGCTTCGAAGAGCGCTGTGATGAGTTGCTGGTGAAGACACAGTTGAAAGCACACCCCTCATTTCCAAGACCGCTATCCGGTGAAATGCACAGTGCGCGGGGTGGAGGAAGAATATGTCTTCAGTCATGCTCTGGCGAATGGGACGATTGAGCGCCTGTTTCAGCGGTTCTCCATTCCGAAGACCAAGGGACGCATTCAAAAGAGTCGTGATGCGATGGCGTGGACTCTGGAAAGCCTGATCAACGGGAAAGTGGTAACCTCTGAGCAAGCAGTGCTGATCGTCGATGAGACGCCGGAACGACAGAGTGAGACAGAAGTGGATAAGACGCTGAGGTTGTTGGGCGGGATGTCACGCTTGGTGAACATTCAGAATCCAGTTCAGGCTGAAGCGGTCTTCGCCGAGGCAGCCAAGCTACCGTAACTGGGGACATTCAGATTTACCGTGATGCCTGCCTGCAATTACAGCCTCCTTCGCTACCTGCCCTACCCGGAGACTGGGGAGTTTGTGAACGTGGGCGTGGTGGTGAGCTGCCTGCAGCCGTGCCTGTTTCATTTCGTCATGGAGGAGAAAATGCCAGCGCGATTGAAGGCGCTCTTTCCCGATCAAAACGAACCGGCGTTTGAAGCAGCCGCCGAAGCCATGCGCAAGGAGATGGAGCGGGTGAAGGCGATGATTCGTGACCCGAAGAGCTGCCAGTTCTCCTTTAACGAAGCGGTGCGCCCCAGGGAATCGACGCTTCGCTTCAGCGACACGCGAACCATCCTCACGGCAGACGCGGAGAACCTAGCGGAGGAACTCTTCAAGCGCTATGTCCGCATGGAGGCACGTGCGCAACGCGAACCGCAGTTGGTAGTGACTTGAACCGCTCATGTCCTCCCTCAACGAATCCATCGTCGAAGACACCGCCCTCGAATGGTTCGGGGAGCTGGGCTATGCGGTCGGGCACGGGCCGCATCTCGCGCCTGGTGAACCGGCGGCGGAGCGGGATTCGTTTTCTGAGGTGGTGCTGGTGGAACGCCTTCGCGCTGCGCTACGGCGGTTGAACGCCGCTATTCCAGAAGAGGCCAGAGAAGAGGCGTTGCGAAAGGTGCTGCGGGTGGGGACGCCTTCGCTCACGCAGACGAACCGTGCCTTTCACCGGATGCTGCGCGATGGGGTGGATGTGGAGTATCCGAGAGAGGATGGGAGTATTGCGGGGGACAAAGTCCGCTTGATCGACTTCCATGAGGTGAGCGCCAATGATTGGTTGGTCGTGAACCAGTTCACGGTTAAAGAAGGCGACCCCAACCCCTCCGTCGCCAAGGCTTTGGAGGGCTCGCGGCGGCCGGACATCGTGGTTTTCGTCAACGGACTACCGCTGGGGCTGATCGAGCTGAAGAATGCGGCGGATGAGGACGCGACGATCTGAGCGCCTACGCGCAGCTTCAAACCTACAAGGCGGAGATTGCCTCGCTGCTGCATTACAACGCGGCGCTGGTGGTGAGCGATGGCCTTCAGGCGCGCATGGGTTCCGTGACGGCGAACCAGGAGTGGTTCAAGGTCTGGCGCACGATTGATGGCGAGGGCGACGCGCCGAAGACGGCGCTGGAGCTGGAGGTGCTGGTGCGTGGCGTCTTCGACCGACAACGCTTCCTCGATCTCCTTCAGCACTTTATTGTCTTCGAGGAAGACCCGGACACGGGCGCGCTGCACAAGATCATCGCGGGCTACCATCAGTTTCACGCGGTGAATGCGGCGGTGGAGGAAACGGTGCGGGCGAGCGGCATGTTGGAAGAAGATCGGGCGCGGGAAACGCCGGGCACCTACTGGGCGAAACGCCAACACGCGGGCAAGCCGGGAGATCGCCGGGCGGGCGTGGTGTGGCATACGCAAGGCAGCGGCAAGAGCTTCACGATGCTGTTCTTTGCGGCCCGGGTGATCCGGGAGAGCGTCATGAAAAACCCGACGCTCCTGGTGCTGACGGATCGCAACGATTTGGATGACCAGTTGTTCGGGCAGTTCCAACGCTGTGCGGACATCCTGGGGCAAACGCCGGTGCAGGCGTCAGATCGGGAGCATCTCAAGGAACTGCTCAACCGAGCCAGCGGCGGGGTGATCTTCACGACCATTCAGAAGTTTGTCCCCGAGACAAAGTGTGAACGCTTTGAAAAGCTGACGGATCGCCAAAACATCATCGTGATCGCGGATGAAGCCCACCGCAGCCAGTATGAGTTTGGTTCCCATGTGGTGACGCGGAAGGATGGCACCAAATACATCGCCTACGGTCTGGCGGTGAACATTCGTGACGCGCTGCCCAATGCTTCCTTCATCGGGTTCACGGGAACGCCCATCGAGAAGACGGATGCGAACACGAAGGCGATCTTTGGCGACTACATCAGCATCTACGACATCCAGCGGGCCGTGGCGGACAAGGCGACCGTGGCCATCTACTACGAGAGCCGCATCGCCAAGCTGGCGCTCAACGCCAGCGAGTTGCCGAAGATCGACGAAGAGTTCGAGGAGATCACGGAAGGCGAGGAGCAGTCAAACAAGGAGAAGCTCAAAACCAAGTGGGCCGCACTGGAAGCGATGGTAGGTGATCCCAAACGCATCCAGCTCATCGCTGCTGATCTGGTGGAGCACTGGGAGAAGCGCTCCGAGGCGATGAACGGCAAGGCGATGATCGTCTGCATGAGCCGCCGTATATGCGTGGCTCTGTATGATGCCCTGGTCGCCCTGCGTCCTGACTGGACGGAAGACACGCTGAAGGTGGTGATGACTGGCAGCGCCGAAGACGGGCCCGCATGGCAGAAGCACATCGGCAACAAAACACAGCGACGTGATCTGGCGAAACGGTTCAAGGATGCCAAGGACGACTTCAAGATCGTGATCGTGCGCGACATGTGGCTGACGGGCTTTGACGCGCCCTGCCTGCACACCATGTATGCCGACAAGCCGATGGTGGGCCACGGCCTGATGCAAGCCATCGCCCGCGTGAACCGGGTGTTTCGTGACAAACCGAACGGGCTCGTCGTAGATTACCTCGGACTCGGTGGGGCTCTCAAGCTGGCGCTGGCGACCTACACTGAAAGCGGAGGCAAAGGCGCCCCGACTTACGACATGGCGCAAGCCATCGCTGTGATGCTGGAGAAACACAGCATCGCCTGTGACATGATGCATGGCTTCAACTGGGACAAGTGGTCCACTGGCAAACCCACGGAACAACTCGCGCTCATCCCCGCCGGACAGGAACACATCCTCGAACAGGAAGATGGCAAAAAACGCTGGGTGCAGGTGGTGACGGAACTTTCCCGCGCCTTTGCCCTCTGCGCCGCCAGCGATGAAGCCACGAAGATCCGCGACGACGTGAGCTTCTTCCAAGCCCTGCAAGCCGCGCTGAACAAGCAGAGCACCAACAACCGGAAGACGCCCGAGCAGATCGACGCCGCCATCCGCCAGCTCGTGAGCAAGGCCATCACCACCGAAGGCCAGGTGATCGACGTCTTCACCGCCGCCGGATTGCCCAAGCCGGACATCAGCATCCTGAGCGACCAGTTCCTCGCCGAAGTGCGCGGCCTCAAGCACAAGAACGTCGCTGCCGAGCTGCTGGAGAAGCTGCTCAAAGACGAACTCAAGGTGCGCTCCAAACGCAACCTCGTGCAGAGCCAGGTCTTCAGCGAGAAGCTCAAGAAGACCCTCAACGCCTACCACAACCGCGCCATCAGCACGATGCAGGTCATCGAGGAGCTGATCAAACTCGCCAAGGACCTCGACGCCGCCACGAAGCGTGGCGAGGACATGGGGCTAACGGATGACGAGATCGCTTTCTATGATGCGCTGGCGTCGAACGACAGCGCCGTGGAAGCCATGGGAGACGACAAGCTCAAGCTGATCGCAGCCGAACTGATTACTCAGGTGAAGAAGAGCGTCACGATTGATTGGACGCTGAGAGAGAGTGCCCGCGCAAAGATCAAGATCATGGTGAAGCGCATCCTGCGGAAGCATGGCTACCCACCTGACCTTCAGGAGGAGGCGGTGAAGACGGTGCTGGCGCAGGCGGAGCTGCTGTGTGCGGAGTGGGTGTGAGTGGTGGTAGGGGATGCGGGTGCTTGGATCTCGAATCCTTCTCTTGGCGATCTTTGCGATCCTTTGCGGCTGATACTCTTGGCTGTTGGCGTCTCGTCAGCGGTGCTTTGGCTCCGGCCTCACTGAGGCCAGCTACAAGGGGGCTGCGGTGATGTAGAGGGTCATGGCTCGGAGGTGCTTCAGTCTCCACGATTCAGAGGAGCTTGAGGCGGCAAGAGAAGCAGGCCTTGCTGGGACTCGTGGAGAAGGCCGTCGGCAAGCAGATCGTCCCGGTGGAGAACGCCGTGGTGCCCGAAGATGAGGATGACGATGAAGATTCCGAAGCCATTGAAGCTCCCGCCGAAGCATGAGCACCACTTCCATCATTTCCAGAGTCTAGGAGCTTCTGCACGAACCTCCGCCTGAACCGTAAATTGCTCTGATGAACGCAGGTTTATGCATCTTGAATTGATCTTTCCGGCCCCTGTGGCCTGTGTGTAATCTGTGGTTGAAACTCTCAAGGTGTGCTATTCTCACCGACCGATCTTATGACTGACTCTGAACAAACCCTCGACTACCTGGAGCTGCAGATTCCCAGCCTCTCCGCTGCGGCGGTGGATGTGGCTTACTGGCAGGCGCTGGCAAGCGGGCAGGCGGTGCTGGTGAGCGGTGATGGCGGCATCTACCAAGCCTTCCCAGACGGAACGAAGAAGCTGATCAAGACCACCGAGAAACCGCTGAGTGTGCCGGTGGGAACGCGGGTGAAGATTCCCTGAACCATGAGCGTGCCCCGTCTGCGCATGTTCGCCGGGCCGAATGGCTCCGGCAAGAGCACCATCAAGGCCATGGTGCCGGAGAAGCTGCTGGGCGTGTACTTGAACCCGGATGAGATCCAGAAGGACATCGAAGACCGGGGCTTTCTGAATGTGCGGGACTACGGCGTGGAGACGACGAAGGAGGAGATCCTGCCGTTCTTTGTGAACTCAACGCTGCTCCAAAAGGCGGAGATGGACGAAGAGGCGAGCTATCTGCGCTTCACGGACGGCAAGCTGAGCTTTCATGAAGTGAGCGTGAATGCCTACTTCGCCTCCGTGGCGGCGGATTTTCTGCGGCAGAAGCTGCTGGAGCAGCGCGTGTCCTTCTCCTTTGAAACGGTGATGTCCTCGCCTGACAAGGTGGCGCTGCTGTAGAAGGCGCAATCACTCGGCTATCGCACCTACCTCTACTACATCGCCACCGACGACCCGGCGATCAACGTTTCGCGAGTGAAGGCCCGTGTGAATCTGGGCGGGCATGACGTGCCGGAAGACAAGATCGTGAGTCGCTATGCCCGGTCTCTGGGGCTGCTGATGGAGGCGGTGAAGCACACCAACCGCGCCTACCTCTTTGACAACTCCCGTCACGGATCGGATCGCCTGTGGGTGGCGGAGATCACGGAGGGTCATGATCTGGAGCTGAAGTGCGATCCCATGCCGCTCTGGTTCCAGCAAGCGGTCTGGGAGAAGATCAACCCCCCAGGCCTGAAGGGCAGTTCCACAACGCCCTCCTGATTTTTATCCACTCCTTTCATGTCCACTGACAGCATCATTTCCAAAGTCTGGGGCTTCTGCACCACGCTCCGTGACGACGGCGTGGGCTATGGCGACTACCTCGAACAGCTCACCTACCGACGAAGATGCCCTCGGTCAAAAAGTTGCGGGTCGGCGTTCATGACTTTGCTTTGGTGAGGGTCTAGGAGACAGCGAGGCTGTGTATAGGTGAGGGCAGGGGACGCGGGGGGCAGGATTTCGAATCCTTGTCTTGGCGATCTTTGCGATCCTTTGCGGCGAATCCGCTTTTCTGTTGGCGGTTCGTCGGCGGTGCTTTGGCTCCGGCCTCACTGAGGCCAACTACAAGGGGCGGGTGGTGGAGCTTATTTGCCTGCTTTGGCTTCGGAATCGAGCAGGGCTTTGAAGGGGGCACCGCCGTTTTGGGCGGCGGTGATGTAGAGGGTCATGGCTCTGAGGTGCTTTACGAAGAGGCCGGCGTCGATCTTCTTTTCATCCAGCCAGAAGCCCTGTCGGGTGAGGGTGCTGAGGGCGGTATTGACCTTGGGGATGAGGCTTTTGGCTTCTTTGGCCCACTTGCGGGGTTCGGTGGGGCCGGCGCGACCGATGAGCATGGTCTCGCGACCTTTGGCGATGGTGGCGGTCACTTGATCGAGGTCCTTCTGATAGTCGTCGTCGGTTTTGAAGCCGTAGTGGGTGGGGAGATCGGTGTCTTCGTAGGTGAGCTGGTAGCTCTTCTGTTTGCAGTAGAGGGGCTTGTTGGTCTGGAGCTCGTAGAAGCGTGCCCAGCGTCCGTCGGGGAGTTTGCTGCGCTGAAACCAGGCCATGACTTCGGGGACGGGGGCGAGCCATTTTTCATCGCCCGTGGCGATCCAGAGTTCGACGAGGGTGCGGAGGGCGCCGAGGCTTTCGACGGAGGAGATGGCGGGCGGTTCAAACTTGCGGGCCCAGACGGGCTGCATGTCGCGATCATACTGCTGCGCCCAGGCTGGCTGTGGGGCGGGCATGCGGGCGAGTAGGAGGAAGTCGCCGAGTTTCTCTGCGGCTGCGAGGTAGCGGGGGTCGTGATCGAGCGCATGGGCGCGGAGCAGGAGGCGCATGACCCAGTAGAGATTGCCGTCGTTGAGGGTGTAATGCGGGGTGTAGTCGATATTGGGCCAGATGTGCAGCCAGTCCTTGGGATAGTTGGCTGGTTTGACGGGGGCGGTGGGATCGGCTGGGCCGCGGTAATGCTGTGGCCAGCCGCCATTCATTTCCTGGGCAGCGAGGAGGCCGTCCATGCCAAACTTCAGCGCGGCCTGGAGGTCGGCATCGCTTTTTCCGGGCTCGGTGTGGGCGAGTTCGAGGAGGAAGAGCAGGGCAGATTGGGTCTTGTTATCATCCAGGGTGGAGGCGGCGTGTCGGCTGCCGGGCTCGGTTTCGCCAGCAAGGAGATCGCGGCGGAAGTGATACTTCACGGCGCGGCGGGGATCGAAATCGAAGTCGCTATCCCAGCCGCCGGTGGAGAGCTGGCACCAGATGAGGCATTGGGCGGCCTCGTTTGCTGCCTGGAGGTAGAGCGGGTCCTTCGTCGCCCGCCAGGCCTCAAGGAAACACAGGCCCATGGCCGGTGTGCCTGGAGGCTGGATCATGATGAGGGTGGGCGAGGAGTGGTTCTCCCCCTGGGCGGTACTGATGTCCTGGGGCCAGGACCAGGCGTAGCCGCCGTTGAAGGAAACGTAGCGACGATAGGCCGTCGCTGCCTTCTTCATGGCGGCGGTGACGGTCTCGATCTGCGGGATCCTGGGCGCAGGGGCCTTCTTTTCTGCGGGGGCTGGGGTTTGCGCGAAAGCGCTGATGCCGATGCAAGCAATGAGGAAGGCGAACGAGCGCATGAGAAACTACATCCTTTCAGTGGTCTGAATGCCGAGGAGATTGAGCCCCTGCTTCAGCACACGGGAGGTGGCCTGGCAGAGCGTGAGCCGGGTATCGCGTGTGATGCCGGTGGAGTTCAGCACGTGGCAGGCCTCGTAAAAGCTGTGGTAACAATCCGCCAACTCGAAGAGGTAGGTGGCGAGGGTGTTCGGGCGATGATCGATGAGGATATCGTGGGTGGCCTCGGCAAACTGCGCCAGCTTCATGGCGAGACCCCGCTCTGCATCCTCGGTGATCTGCAGCGCTGCGGGCATGGCGAAGTCCTCCCCCAGCTTGCGGAAGATGGCGCGGGTGCGGACGTAGGCGTTGATGAGGTAAGGCGCGGTATTGCCCTGGAGGCTGAGCATGCGATCCCAAGCGAACTTGTAATCGGTCATGCGGTTCTGGCTGAGCTCCGCATACTTCACCGCACCGCAACCGATGATGCGGGCGATCTCCTCCAGCGCGTCTCCGCTGAGGCTCGGATCTTTTTCGGCGGCAGCGGTGCGGGCGCGGTCGATGGCTTCATCGATCACCTCCAGGAGGCCGACGGTCTCGCCGCTGCGGGTTTTGAACATCTTGCCGTCTTCGCCTTGGATGCTGCCAAAGGCGACGTGCACGAGTTTCACATCGATGCCGCGACGCTGGGTCACGGCGATGATGTGGCGGAAGTGGAGCTGCTGGGGCTGGCCGACGACGTACCAGATCTCGTCTGCCTTCCACTCGTTGATGCGGTAGTCGATGGTGGCGAGGTCGGTGGTGGGATAGAGGAAGCCGCCATCGGATTTGCGCACGATGCAGGGCGCGGCCTTCCATTCGTCCTTGTCACGAGTGAGGAAGGGGTCCTCCTCTGGCTTCACGCTGCCATCGCTGAACACGACGACGGCGCCCTCGCTGACGCTAGCGATGCCTTTGGCGAGGAGGTCATCGACGAGCGGTCCCAGCGCGTCGTTGTAGTAGCTCTCGCCCAGGGCGTAATCAAAGGTGACGCCGAGGGTGTCATAGACTTTGTCGAGTTGGATCATCGTCAGGCGGACGCACTCGGTCCAGATGGCGTGGTTTTCGGCATCGCCCTGCTGGAGTTTGACGAGCTCTGCCTTGCAGACTTCGCGCAGGCTTTCGTCGTCCTTGGCGGCGGCATTGATGATCTTGTAAACGCGCACCAGTTCGTGAATGGGGTCTTTTGCCAGTGCGTCGTGATCGAGCAGGGTCTTCCAGCCGTGGAGGATCATGCCGAACTGGGTGCCCCAGTCGCCGATGTGATTGTCCGTAGTGACGTGGTGGCCGAGGAAGCGCGCGACACGTGCGAGGCTATCGCCGATGAAGGTGCTGCGGATGTGGCCGACGTGCATGGGCTTGGCCACGTTGGGAGCGCTGAAGTCGATGACGATGTTGCGCGGCTCTGTGACGGTGGGGACGCCAAAGCGATCGCTCTGGCAGATGTCGCAGAGGTGGGATTGCAGGGCGGGCTTGCTGATGGTGAAGTTCAGGAAGCCGGGGCCATCGACGCTGATTTTTTCGCAGAGATCATCGACCTTCAGATGGTCTGCAATGGTCTGGGCGAGTGCGCGCGGATTGGTGCGGAGGTGCTTCCCCAGCGCCATGGCTGTGTTGGACTGGTAATCGCCAAAGCGGGTGTCTGAGGCAAGGACGACGGAGGGAGCGAAGCCCTCTGGGATCTCAATCTGGGCGGAGGTAAAGGCGTCGAGCAGACGCTGGGTGAGCTGGGAGCGAAACATGACTGGAAAAAACGGGGAAACGTGGGGACCTACGGAGCGGGTGCTGCCGTGGTGTTGGCCTCTGCGGAGGCAGCCTCTGCGGGCGATGGTGCGTCTGAGTAGATGACGACGACGCCGGAGGTGGGGCCAGTGGGGGCGAAGTCGCTGCCGACGCCGCAGGTGAGGAGGTTGGCGGGCTCTACGCCGAGCATGATGAGCTGCTGCCGGACGCCCTGCGCGCGGCGCTCGGATAGGGAGCGCGCGTGATCTTTGGGGAGGTCGGGGCTTGCGTAGCCGACGATGAGGTACTGCTTTTTGTCTTCGATCGCACGCTTGGCGAAATTTTGCAGGGCGACGCGGTGCCTGCCGCTGACATTGTAGCTATCGCCAGGGAAGGTGAGGGAGGGAATCGCGGGCTTGAGCTTTGGGTCAGTCGGCGAAGGGTAACCCTGAGTGGAGCCGAGCGCATAGACGACCTCCGGTTTTGGCTCCGAAAGAAAGGGGACGTTGGCACACTGCGTCAGGGCCGAGGCGCTGAGCAGGGTGAGAGCTAGGCGGGAGATTTGGATGGGCAACCAGGGCGCGTTCATTTCATCCAGTTGGGTTCACTGATCTCGCCGAAGTTCGTGATCAGGGCCTTGCGATGGCCGGTTTGCAAGTCGTGGCGGTAGAGGTCGCCATTTTGGATATAGACAAGGAAGCGGCCGTTAGCGCTCCAGGACGGGTGTCTGGCATCGCCAGCGATGACCTGGGACCGTCCGTTGGGATAATCGCGCACGACGACGGAGAGCTTGCCCCGGGTGCGCGCGGTGAAGACCACCTTCTTCCCGTCCGGTGACCACTCGGGATCAGTGGCGTAGCGGTAGCCGCAGTTCCATTGGAAGAGAGTGGTGGTGTTTTCTTTTTCACCGAGATCGGCAACGAAGAGTCGCGGGCCTTTGCCTTCATCGAGGGAGAAGATCAGGCGCTTGCCATCGGGATGCCATGAGGGGCTGGAGGGGACGCCGGTGGTCTCGCTGAGGCAGGAGGCGGAGTTGGTATTCAGGTCTGAGATAAAGAGCTCGGGATTGCCGAGGAAGCTCATGATCATCGCCAACCGGGAGCCTTCGGGGGAAAAGCTGGCACCGAAGCTGGCACCGGGCGTGTCCGTGATGACGCGCTCCCACCCGCCGGTGAGGTCCATCAGGACGACGGCAGGAAAGCCGGTGCGGTAGCTGGTGAAAGCCAGCATGGTGCCATCGGAGGCCAAGGCTGGGGAGACGGCACCGAACCGATGCCGGGTGAGTTGCTGGATGTTTTGGCCTTCGGAATCGCAGATGTGGATCTGCTTTCTGCCCGTGATGTCAGACACGAAGGTGATGCGACTGGTGGCGAGGCCCGGCTTGCCGGTGACGGTGTAGATGAGATCGTCTGCCAGGGCCTTGATGTTCTCGTCCAGACCAGGAGCCGCGTAGGTGCGCTCAAAGAGCGTCTTGCCAGCGGCATTGACCAGCTTGGCATCGACCTTACCTCCGACGGATCGTCCTGACACGGTGTACTCTGCGGTTTCATCGCCTTTGACGACGTAGAACTCGCGAGCGGTGAGGAGTTCCTTGCGCAGGGCGTCCCCAGCACTGCTACCGGATGCGCCTTCGAGGGCAGCGATCTTGATGCGTGGATTGTCGTCCACGGGCGGCAGGTTTGAGGCATCAGTGGCCTCTCCCTTTTGCCATGGCCAACGCCACGCCGCATCGGCGTGGTTAGCGCAGGTCAGCAGAATACCGACGAGGCAGAGGAGGTGGATTGAGGATTTGAATTTGAGGTGGCTCACTCGACGAAAAACTTCAGGCTGCACTCGTAGCGCGCTTTTGGAAAACTTGAAGGGAGAGATTGAGGAATCTTTTTCACGAGCTTGCCCGCAGCCAAGACTGAGTCGTCCAGGTCCTGAGATCCTGATGGAGAGACGAGGTCAAAGGATTCGATATCCCCAGCGCGCGAGACGATCACGCGAAGGACCGCTGTGCGCTGCTGCCGAGGCAGGCTCAGCGCGGCGGAGGAGGGGACCCAGTTCTTGTAGAAGGCCTCGTAGATCGCGTTATCGACCTCGCTCATGTCCAGGCGACCACTGGTATTGCCGCCCGAAGTCGTCGTGGAGGTCTCGCGGCGCAGCATGATGTGGCGGTTGACCGTGACGGCGGGATTCGTGGCGGCGGGATTCGTGGCGGGTGATTGCGTTGCTGCTACCGGAGATGCGGGTGCCGGAGTTGCAAGGGGTTGATTGAGGATGGTGGAGGCAGGGGTGGACGCGGACTTGGAAAACAGCAGCGTCGAGGTCGAGAAATCACCCGGTGCCAGCCAGAGCAGGTTTTCGTTGTCGGATTCCGAACCGATGGCGTTTGTCTGATACCAGTACCACAGACCGCCTGCCAGCAGTCCGTGCACCAAGACGACCAGCCAAGTGCTGGCGCGGATGGGCTCAAGGCTGTGGCGTGCGGGCATGGGTTAGTGGCCGGATTCGGTGGTCTGGACGGCGGTGTGGATGATGCCGGTCTCGTGCATCAGGTCCATGATCTCCACGAGACGCTGCACCGAGAGATTGCGATCAATGCGCACCAGGATGCCGACGTCCGGGCTATCCGCGACGAGTTTGCCGAGGGCACCGGCGAGATCTTCCCGGCGCAAGTTGCTGCCGCCGAGGCTGACCTGGCCATCGGGCCGGACGGTTAGTTCGGTTTGGCGAGAGGGGGTGGGGCGAGCGGACTTGGCAGCAGGGAGATCCAGCGCCGTTTCCGGCTTGATGAGCGGAGCGGCCACCATGAAGACAAAGAGCAGCACGAAGACGAGGTCCAGCATCGGCGTCACGCTGATCTCTGTGACCAGGCGCAAAGAATGGGAGTGGTGACGCGGGTGAGACATCGGTTACTGCCGACGGGCGGCGATCTGGGGTTCTGCGGACATGGACATGCCCACTCCTGGGGCGCTGGAGAACGCCGCCGGCAGGGATGGGGAGCCAAGGGAACCCAAGCTGGGCAGGGTGTCCTGGCCGTGGCGATGGTCCACGAAAAGGCGCTCCAAGATGCTGCCAAAATCGGCGGCGAAGCTGTCGAGCCGTGTGATCTGATCGCGGATCTTAGCCACGAGGAAATTGTAACCAAACATGCTGGGGATCGCTACCAACAGGCCGACAACGGTGGTCAGCAGAGCGGCAGCTAAGCCGGGGGCGAGGGCACGCAGGGTGGTGTCTCCATTTGAGGTCGCGATCCCGCCGAAGCTATCCATCACGCCCCACACGGTGCCGAGAAGGCCCAAAAAAGGGGCACCGCTGAGGGCGGTGGCCACGATGCTCATCCGGGATTCCATTTTCAGCGCAGCCTCGCCAACCGCGCGGTCCATCGCCTCGTGAACGGCAGACATGGCGGCAGGGGAAATCCGGCCGGCCCCTTTCATCCGCTTTGCAAAGGTCGCGTCTGGTTCGTCGATGCCGAGGAGGTGGAAGCAGAGTTCCCGGCAGCCAGCGTTGTAGATGTGGTACATGGGTGAGCGCTCGTGGCGTTCACGCAGTTGGAATATGGACAAAGGGTGGAGGCTCTCCCCAGTGAATGTTGGAAATTGGCGTTGGACTGCCGGACCTTCGAGAGAAACCGGAACTTGCTGACCATCGTTGCCCAACTGGCAATGGAAAGCAGGCCGAGCACCGCGCAGATGACAAGGCCAGACAGCGTGGAGTTTGAGAAACCAAATTGGAGGCCGGAGGCCAACAGCAGCGATTCGGGCATGGGTGACAGAGTGGCGAAAAAACTTCACAGGGCAAAACAAAAGCGCAGGTCGCTGCCGACCTGCGCTCGTGTATATTTCAAAGCAGACGAACCAAACCTGCTACCAACCCTGCACCCGGCTGTAATCTACTTGGGAGATGAAGCCGATTTGCGGGGAAAATTCGCCATAACCGAACCAAGGATCAATACGCTCTTTCCTGTAATAAGGTGGGCGGTAGGTGCCTTTGTAAGTTGGGAAAGGGAAGGTGACGACTTCGTAGATGCCGTAACCGACGCGGACGACGGAGCGCTTGCTGCCTTCGATAGCCATGTCTGCGAGCGCGCCATGGGCACCGTTTTCGCGATTGCTACGGACCCAGGTATTGAGGACTTCGGCACCACCGTAGGTCAGGTTGGCCAAACCGCGGCTGAGCTTGCGGCTCCAGTTCCATTGATGTCCTGGAGGGGACTGAATGTCCGCTTGGGCGAAGCTTCCGAGAGTGAAGACGGCGACGGCTAGGGTGATGAGAGAGCGCTTTTTCATGAAGGTGAGTATGAGTTAGCCAATTTTTGGAGAAAATGGCAAGCACAATTCTTGGTTTTCCGCATTTTTTTCCACGCGATCTTGCTCATGTCGTCATGGTTTGCGTTGCTTCCTCATCTGTGATGCGTATCCAAGGACACCTATGTGGCAGACCATCAAGACTTTTACGGACATCAAATTGGAAAAAACGGCGGACGGGATCGCCAAAATCACGATCAACCGACCCGAGGTGCGCAATGCCTTCCGCCCCCAAACGGTGAAGGAGATGCTGGAGGCCTTTGAGATCGTGCACGAAGATCGTGATGTCGGCGTCATCATCCTGACCGGAGAGGGGCCGCTGGCCTTCTGCTCTGGCGGTGATCAAAAGGTGCGGGGCGATGCGGGTTACATTGGTGAGGATGGCATCCCTCGACTGAATATCCTGGATGTGCAGAAGAAAATTCGCGGTTTGCCGAAGCCGGTGGTGGCAATGGTGGCCGGTTACGCGATTGGTGGCGGCCATGTGCTGCACGTTGTTTGTGATCTGACAATCGCTGCGGACAATGCGCGGTTTGGCCAGACGGGGCCCAAGGTGGGGTCCTTTGATGGCGGGCTGGGCTCCAGCTATCTGGCGCGGATCGTGGGTCAGAAAAAAGCGCGGGAAATCTGGTATTTGTGCCGTCAGTATGACGCGCAGCAGGCTCTGGAAATGGGATTGGTGAATACCGTGGTGCCTCTGGATCAACTGGAAGAGGAGACGCTGAAGTGGTGCCGGGAAATGCTGGCGCACTCGCCCCTCGCGCTGCGCTGCCTGAAGGCGGCCCTCAACGCAGACTGCGATGGGCAAATGGGCCTGCTGGATCTCGCTGGCAATGCGACCCTGCTTTACTACATGAGCGAAGAGGCCAAGGAGGGGAAACAGGCCTTCGTGGAAAAGCGGGCGCCAGATTTCTCGAAGTTTCCTCGCGTGCCTTGATGCGGTCGGGCTGTCGATGCCGATAGGTTTCGATGGCGGACTTCGTTTGACCTTGGACACGATCTCACTGCCGAATGCCTGCCCCTAGCTTGATTTCCGCCCGTGACCTACGCTTTGATTACGGCGGGGAGTCTTTTGCTCTCTCTGTGGATGCGGTGGAGGTGTCGAGCGGGCGGTCGTTGGGCCTTCTCGGGCCCAGTGGTGCGGGGAAGACGACGTTGCTGCGCCTTTTGACGGGACTACTGGTGCCTCGTGCTGGGAAGGTGTGGTTGGGGGAAACCGAGGTCTCCACACTGCAGGCAGGCATGGCGCGGCGATTCCGTCTGGAGCAGGTGGGGTTGGTTTTTCAAGACTTCGCGCTGCTGGATTACCTCACGGCAGGGGAAAATATCCTGCTGCCTGGCAAGTTTCTGAGCGGTGCCGTCGCTAGCGAGACCGAGAAGCGCGGGAGGGAGTTGGCGGAACGGATGGAGATCAAGGAACTGTGGAATCGGCCCGCCGTGCGGCTTTCCCAGGGTGAGCGCCAGCGTGTCGCGGTGGCTCGGGCACTGGTGCAGAGGCCGAAATTTGTTTTTGCCGACGAACCCACCGCATCGCTGGATCCAAGGCGCCGCGAACTGGTCGCTGACGTGCTGTTTGACTACGCCAAGGAGGCGGGTGCGCCGCTGGTTTTCGTGACCCACGACTCAGCGCTGGTGGAGCGATTTGATGAAACTCTGCACGTGGAGGCGCTGATTCGATGAGTTTTGGTGCTTCGGCAAACTTGGCAGCACGCTATCTGGTGCGGCATCGCGTGCAGACGCTATTGCTGGCGAGCACGCTGGCGCTGGTTCTGGCGCTACCGGTGGCGGTCCGGTTGCTGGTCCGGGCTGCGGAAAAGGAGATGCGCGCTCGGGCGGCCGATACGCCGTTGATTCTAGGGACGCGTGGCAGTGCGGTGGATCTGATGCTGGCGGCACTGTATTTCCGCCGACAGGCCGTGGAGCCGCTGACGGTGGGACAAATTGATGAGTTGCGCGCGTCGGGCATGGCTGATGCGATTCCTCTCCAGATCCGCTTTCATGCGCAGTCCGCGCCCATTGTTGGCACCGAGTTGGAGTACTTTCCATATCGCCACTTGCATGTGGTGCAGGGGCGGATGTTTACGCGGCTGGGCGACTGCGTTTTGGGGGCGGCGATCGCTGAGGAGCGGAAGTTGAAGGTGGGTGATCACGTTTTTTCCTCGCCCGAATCCACTTTCGATATCGCTGGGGTCTATCCGCTAAAAATGCGGGTGACAGGTATTTTGGCTGCGGCTGGCACGGTGGATGACCAGACCATTTTTGTGGATTTAAAAACCACCTGGCTGATCGACGGTCGCGCTCACGGTCACGACGATCTGACGCCAGCCACCGGGGCGGATCTGGTCCTGATGAAGGAAGAGGGGAACGTGGTCGGCAATGCGGCGGTGAAGATGTACAACGAGGTTACGGACAAGAATGAGGATGGATTCCATTTTCATGGGGATCAGGCAACTTTCCCCGTCACTGCGGCCATCGTTCTGCCTCACGAGGAAAAGGGCGAGGCACTGCTGGCGGGCCGCTATTTAAAGAGGCCGGACGGCGTGCGTCTGGTGCGTCCTGCCCAAGAATTGGACACACTGCTGGGCACACTTTTCCGGCTGGAGAGCCTCGCTGTGGCTGGGTTGGCGCTCACTGGCGGCTGCGCGTTGGCGGTGGGATCAATCGTGTTTGCACTTTCATTCCGGATGCGACAGCGGGAGTTCCAGACCTTGGCGGACATTGGCATTTCTGCGAGCAGTCTGAGGGCGGTAAGGGTCTTCGAGGTTATTCTCGTGGGGGCGGCGGGTCTGTTTTTGGCGGGGGGGCTGATCGGGGGCTTGCAGTGGCTAGCGCCGACCTTGGTTCGGTTGAGTTTGATGTGATCTGCCCGGCAGGGGGCTGTCTTGGCAAAAAAAGGGATCACCGCCCCAGGGCATTGGTTGACAAAGGCAGCTTACGCTCCTTTATACCGTCCCCTTTTAATCAGGACCCAACCCCTCCCGCGCCCCTACCTTTTCTATGGACCTCATCGCCAAAAACGTCGCCGAATTGTCGCCATCAATGACCCTATCCATCACCAGCCAGGCCAAGGCGTTGAAGAAGCAGGGCGTGGACGTGGTGAGCTTTGGTGCCGGAGAGCCAGACTTCAATACCCCCGCGCACATCGTTGCTGCCGCTGTTCAAGCATTGAGCGACAACCAGACTCGCTACACGGAAAGCTCCGGCCTTCTCGAACTGCGCGAGGCGCTTTCCGCCAAGTTCGTCATGGACAACAATCTCCAGTATGACCCCAGCCAGATCAGCGTGAACTGCGGTGCCAAGCACTCCTGCTTCAACGCCATCGCCGCTGTGGTGAATCCAGGTGATGAAGTGATCATCCCGGCTCCTTACTGGACCAGCTACCCCGAGATGGTTCGTCTCGTTGGTGGTGTGCCAGTGGTCGTCGAGACTAAGCGCGAAAACGGCTGGAAGATGACTCCTGACGAGTTTGAGGACGCGATGTCCCCGATGACCAAGATGATCATCCTCAATTCCCCAGGCAACCCGACCGGTGCAGTTTACACCCGCGACGAACTGGAAAAGATCGCTGAGATCGC
The DNA here is from genome assembly GCA_024232965.1 of Verrucomicrobiaceae bacterium. Classification (GTDB taxonomy): domain Bacteria; phylum Verrucomicrobiota; class Verrucomicrobiia; order Verrucomicrobiales; family Verrucomicrobiaceae; genus JACKQF01. The sequence continues at coordinate 836,290 of JACKQF010000001.1, forward strand.
CATCGGTGAAGACATTGTGGTCCTCTCCGACGAGATTTACGAAAAGCTCGTTTACGCCGGTCAGGAGCACATCAGCATTGCCTCGCTCAGCAAAGAAATCTACGATTTGACGATCACGGTCAACGGTTTCTCCAAAGCCTATGCAATGACCGGCTGGCGTCTCGGTTATACCGCTGCACCAAAACGCATCGCTGAGGCCATCGACACAATCCAGAGCCACACGACTTCCAATGCAACGACCTTTGCCCAATACGGTGCGATTGCCGCTCTCTCCGGAGACCAGCAGATCGTCGTCGATATGCGCGAAGAATTTGATGTGCGCCGCCAATACATGATGAGCCGTCTGAGTGCGATCAAGAACGTCCGCGTTGTTGAGCCTCTCGGAGCCTTCTACTTCCTGGTGGACATCGAGCCAATGGCCATCAAGTCCGTGAACTTCTGCGAGAAGCTCCTGAGCAAGCAAAAGGTCGCCGTCGTTCCTGGCGTTGCCTTTGGTGCGGAATACACGGTGCGCTTCAGCTACGCAACTGGCCTCGATGTCATCAACACGGGCATGGATCGTTTCGAGGAGTTCTGCTCCCAGCACTAATCGACTGCGGGAATTCCGTTGGTTCGTCCCCATTTGAAAAGCGCTCTCCGCAAGGAGGGCGCTTTTTTTATGCGCGTGTGGGAGACTGACACACGCCCGAAGGAGTTTCCCTCGGGTGCAAAGGTCTGCACCTTCGCGGTCCATTCACGAAGGGCCTTGGCAAGACTCTTTCCTTTGAGCTGGTGCTGTTGTGAGATGAACTGGGAAACCAATTAGTCGGTTGAGTCCGGCACGTTCACCGGGTCAAGGTGCCAGACTTTTTCGGCGTATTCCAAGATGGTCCGGTCCGATGAAAACTTGCCCATGCGGGCTGTATTCATGATGGTCATCTTGGCCCAATGCGCGGGATCGCGGTAGGCACGATCTGTGCGGTTTTGGGCATCCTGGTAGGAAGCGAAATCTGCCAGCACCAGATACGGGTCTCCATGCTCGAGCAGGCTATCGCGGAGAGGCTTGAAGTCGCCATCGCGGCCGGTGAAGAAGTCCGAAGCTAGGCAATCGATAGAATTGCGCAGGACATCGTTGGCCCAGTAGTACTCCCACGGATTGTAGCCTTTGCCGAGCATGTCGGTGACCTCTTCGACGGTCAGACCGAAGATGAAGATATTCTCTGGGCCGACCTCTTCGAGAATCTCGATGTTAGCACCGTCGAGAGTGCCGACTGTGAGCGCGCCATTGAGCGCCAGCTTCATGTTGCCGGTTCCAGATGCTTCCTTACCTGCGGTGGAAATCTGCTGAGAGATGTCTGCTGCAGGGATGATCCTCTCTGCCAGTGTGACGCCGTAGTTGGGCAGGAAGACGACCTTCAATTTGTCTTTGATGCGGGTGTCGTTGTTGATGCGAGCGCCGATGGCGTTGATGGCGTGGATGATATTCTTGGCCAAGAAATACCCAGGAGCAGCCTTGGCGCCGAAGATGAATACGCGGGGGTGAATATCGGCATCGGGACTGTCCAGCAACTGCTGGTACATCGACACGATGTTCAGCAGATTAAGATGCTGGCGCTTGTATTCGTGGAGACGCTTGATCTGCACGTCAAAAATCGCGTCTGGGCTGACGGTGACGCCGCAGCAATTCTTGATAATCCCAGCGAGAGTGACCTTGTGATCCCTCTTGATGACGCGATAGCGCTCCTGGAAAGATGAATCCTCTGCGAACTTCTCAAGGCCGTGAAGGAGACCAGCGTCTTTGCGCCATGTATCGCCAATCGACTCGGTGATAAGGGCGGCCAACTCGGGATTGCAGACATCGAGCCAGCGGCGGAAGGTGATGCCATTGGTGATGTTCAAGAAGCGCCCCGGAAAAAGCTCAGCAAACTCAGGGAAAAGGCGCTCTTTGAGGAGTTTTGTATGAAGCGCAGCGACGCCGTTGGTCGCACGTCCGCCTAACACGCTTAGGTGGGCCATTCGGATCGACTTTGTGCCACGTTCGTCAATCAGCGAGAGGATGCGCTTCTTGTCGGCATCCCCAGGCCACTGGCGTTCGACCTCATGATCGAGGAAGCGCTTGTTGATCTCAAAAATGATCTGGAGATGGCGTGGCAGGACGCGTTCAAAAAGAGGCACGCTCCAGGTCTCAAGCGCTTCTGGTAGGAGGGTGTGATTGGTGTATGAGAAGGTTTTTTGACAGATGCTCCAGGCCTGTTCCCAGGGCAAATTCTCCTCATCGATCAGCAGTCGCATCAGTTCTGGAATGGCGACGGCAGGGTGGGTGTCGTTCAGTTGGATCGCGGCCTTGTCGGGGAACTCGTTCCAATCCATGTCGTTTTCCCGGCGGAAACGACGCAGGATATCGGCCAGTGAGCAGGCGACGAAGAAGTACTGCTGCACGAGGCGCAGTTCTTTGCCGCTTTCGGTAGCGTCATTGGGGTAGAGGATTTTGGAGACGGTCTCCGCCATGGCTTTTTCTCGCAGGGCTTCGACGTATTCGCCGGCATTGAAGGTCTGGAATTGGAATTCCTCAGACGCCTGGGCCTCCCAGAGGCGCAGCAAATTGAAGGTATTGGAGTCGTAGCCAACAATCGGGATGTCCCAGGGCAGTCCAATGATCGTGCGCGTATCGACCCACTCGGTGTGCGCTTTGCCTTTGTCGTCAAACTTTTGCACCACGCGACCGTACAAGTGCACAGTCTGACTGTAGCTAGGGCGCATGGTTTTCCATGGATTGCCATCGCGAGTCCATGCGTCGGGTTGCTCCATCTGCTTGCCGTCCACAAAGGTCTGTCGGAAGAGCCCGAACTCATAGTGAATGCCGTAGCCGACTGCAGGCAGGTTCAGCGTGCTCAAGGAATCCAGGAAGCAGGCGGCGAGACGACCAAGGCCGCCATTGCCGAGGCCCATGTCTGGCTCCTTGTTGAGGATTTCTGTGAGGTCCTGGCCGAGTTCTCCAAGAGCGGCCTTTGTAGCGTCGTAGATGCCCGCGTTGCGCAGATTGTTTTCCAGCAAGCGTCCCATCAAGTATTCGAGGGAGAAGTAGTGTAGGCGGCGAACGCGGTTTCGGCGATGATACGCCCGGGAATGGGAGCAATGATCTAAAACACGATCACGAACGGCCAGACAGGTGGCGACCCACCAATCGCGAGTCGGTGCCGTCTCGATGTCTGCACCCAGGGTGAAGCGGAGATGGTTCTCGATGGATGTTTTGAGTCCTGCGGAGGTATCCGTCAGGGTGGCGCCGGGGCTATCTGGATGGGGGTTGATCATGGGTGACTGAAGGGGAAGTTGGATTACCAAGTGATCCACTTGGGGAGTTCGTTCGGCGCGATGAGCAGGGTGATTTCTCCCTTGGGTGGTTTGTTGGTGTAGTGTTTCAGCAGGAAGTGCGCCGCACCGCGCTGAAATTCTTCAAAACGTTTTGTCAATTCTCTGCCAACCACGACACGATGATCGGGGGCGAGCTCAGCGATGATCTCCAAGGTGCTGACGATACGGTAGGGCGATTCGAAGTATACGGAGGTGCAGTCGCGCTGAATGGCTGCGCCAAGCTCGGTCCCTCTCGCACCCTTTTTATGAGGCAAGAATCCGCCGAAGTAGAATGGGGTGACAGGCAGGCCAGATCCAGATAGGGCAGTCAATACGGCGGATGGGCCAGGCACAGGGTGTAGACGAAGCCCGGCAGCTACGGTTGCCTGTGCGAGCCGCTGTCCTGGATCGGATACAGTCGGTGTGCCGGCGTCCGAAACCAGCGCAATAGCTGCACCGTTCGCCATCTGCGAGAGCATCTCTGGGATTCGCCGTGCCTCGTTGTGTTCGTTGAGGCTGATGAGGTGATTCCGGATCTGGTAGTTCTGGAGCAGCCGCACGGTGTGTCGGGTGTCCTCGCAAGCGATGGTCGTCGCATGTGTCAGCACCTCCAAGGCGCGATGGGTGACATCGCGGAGATTGCCGATGGGGGTGGCGACGATATGGAGCCCCGGTTCGAGACTGCGCCGCTCCTGCTCGTCAGGAGGGGGCAGGGCAGGGGAATCGTCGGTCACGAAGGAGTTCAGCGGGGGTGCCGGGCGGCTTACCAGCCTTCAGAAATCTCGCTGACCAAAGATGCGGCGAGGCGCTGTGCGGCATCTTCCATGGCTTGGCGCTCAGACAATTGGAAGTTTGCGTCCAGCACGATGTAGGACTCGCCGATGGCGCGGCCTGAGTGCAGGGAGTTGCCTGTCGCGGTGTCGCGGATCTTGTAGTCGGTGCGAAGGCGCACCAGCAATTGGGACGTGCGCAGCACGTTGTTACGAACGGCACGGAACTGGGAGCGGTCGATGTCGGAGATCTTACCCTCCAGCACGGCCTCAGCGTCTTCCTTGTTCACGATCTCATAAGAGCCATCCATCTGGATCTGCTTGATGATTGCATTTGTCACCAGTACCGCCAAGCGGGGCTCAAGCGTCAGATTCTCAAATGTGGGCACGGCGATCTTCGTCACTTGGGTCAAGTGAGCAGGCTTCACGCCGCCCAACTGATACCCAGCGCAACCACTGAGAAGAAGAGCAAGAACGGGGGTCAACAGGGTGAAAATCTTTTTCATGAGAGCAGTGATGGTCGGAATGGGAGAGGATCGTTGAGGGCGAATCAGGGCTTGGCGTCAGCGGCGGGCTTTGGAGCATCAGCGGTTGGCGCTTCCGCAGGAGCCGGAGGGGCTGGCACTGGTGGCACGGCTGCACCGGGTGGCTGTGTCGGGATACCAGGAGCTGGAGGCACAGGAAGGAGGGGCGGCTTGTCTGCGCCATCTGCTGGAGGCAAGAGCATTCCTGGAGCTGCAGTAGCATTGCCGCCTGGTCGAGTTGGAAGCGTTGGCTCTTGAATTGGGATTGGCACAAAGGCATCACCTTCCGTCCGCATTTTGGGCTTCTGGCTCAGGCGAGCGAGCTCGGGTGCAGGCGGGCCTGCGTAGTCATCGCGGGAGCGGAGGTCAACGGCTGCGGGGACCGTATAGTCTTGAGCGGGCTGATCTTTGGTGTCGAGGACCGCTTCAGGATAGGAGCGGGCCAGCGCCGAGAGGAGTTCGCGAGCCTTGTCGGAGGATTCAGCGGAACCGAATTTGAGGGCTTCGTTGTAGTAAATCGCAGCAGCTTTGGGCTTGCCTTGATTCTCGTAGAACCGACCAATCTCAAGGGACTGAGCGGCTTCCGCTTCGTTTACCTGGGAAAGAATCGCCGAAGCCTCGTCAGCGCGGTTGCTGGCTGGGTCGGTAGCGAGAAGGGTAGTCATCGCATCGCGGGTCGCGGTGAGGTTGGAGTTATCCTCGGTGCGTTTAGCAGCGATGTTGCTGATGGAGCCGATGCGGAACTGCGCCTCAGTGGCCTGGGACGACTGCGGGTAGTTGTCTACCACTGCCTGATAGGCGGCGACCGCTTCGTTCTTTTCGCCCTGATCTTGATGAACCTCTGCGATCGCGAATTGCGCAAGTGGCGCAAGCTTGCCGTAAGGGGCATTGGAGATGACGCGCTTATACATGTCGATCACGCCTTGGGGGCCGACCTTCATAGGAACCATGAGCATGGTGCGCTGCTTCTTGCCGCCTTTGGCCTCTTCGGCAACCTCGAACTGCTGCTGAAGAGCATCTGAGAAGCGTGGGCTCTGCCGGTAGTCGGTGATCATCTGCTGGAATGCATCCGAGGCATCCTGGAGCTTCCCAGAATTCCGAATCAGCACGGCGCGATCAAAGGAGGCATCTGCCGCTGCATTCGTGAAAGGATATTGTTTGATGATGGATTCAAACAAGTTGATCGCCTTACCGCTGTTCCCATCTGACTGGGCTGCGCGACCCTCCGCCAGTAAAGCGCTGGCGGCGGCTTCTTGGGATTGGCGCTCAGAAACGGTTGGCGCTTGCTTCTGTGATTTCTTGAAGAAATCAAACAGTGCATGTGCCGGAGTGCTGATTTGGCAGGTAAATGCTGCCACAGCAAAGAAGTAGGGCAGTCGGGAGACGGCAGGGGCTTTCATCGGGTCGAAACTAGTGGATTGAAGATGTCGCGTCAAGCGACCAAAAGCGAGTCTTAAAATATTGCTGCCACAAAACGTATGGGAGGCCGAAAGAGTCCTTGTGTGGCTCATTTGAAGCCGGGCTTATTAGGATAGGGCTTCGATTCTGCATCGCTATAAATGAGGGACTGCGATGGTGCGCGGTACAGGGTTCGAACCTGTGGCCCCCACCATGTCAAGGTGATGCTCTACCACTGAGCTAACCGCGCAAATTTTCGGGCCTGTTCATTAACCTACTCCAGCAGGTGAGCAACTGAATTCTTTGATTTTTGGTGGATGATTTTTAGCATCGTTGTTTTTGGCAGGACTCCTCTATTAACGTTGATGATTTCGTCGCGGTCGGTGGAGGTGTATTCACCCAGAGGGCCCTCGAATTTGCGGGGTCCTTTAGATATATTCACAAAAGAATAAAATCGTCCTTGCGCGGTGTCTCACCTGTGTTAGGACTACCGACTCCCCAGCTCGCGCCGGGGAACTGTCTCTATTGCCCCCACCATTTGCCACTTATCATGCGAGTCCGTCCCTCCGTCAAACCCCTCTGTGAAGCCTGCCGCGTCATTCGCCGGAAAGGCATTGTCCGCGTCGTCTGCAAGAATCCGCGTCATAAGCAGCGCCAGGGTTGAGCCTTTCTAAAATCAGCAATCAACACGCAATCCCCCTATGGCCCGCCTGCTTGGAGTAGAAATCCCGAACGAAAAGAAAATCGAATACTCGTTGCCTTATATCTATGGCATCGGGCTTCCGATGAGCCGCAAGATCCTCAGCGCATCGAACATTGACCCGAACATTCGGGCTGGTGAGCTGACGGATGACCAGTTGTCTCTGATCACCCAAATCATTCAGGGCCTGAAGTTGCCCATCGAAGGTGATCTTCGTCGTGAGATCCAGGCGCACATGAAGCGCATCCTGTCGATCAACTGCTACCGTGCACATCGTCATCGTCGTGGCCTGCCTGTTCGTGGTCAGCGCACTCACACCAATTCCCGCACCCGCAAAGGTCCACGTAAGACAGTGGGCGCGCAGCGCAATCCTGGTGCCAAGAAGGGTAAAGTCTAAGCCTTCTGAGTCGTCCTTAAATTCCCCTGATTCTTCTTTACCGACATGGCTGACGAAAATACCAACGTTGAAACTCCGGCGCCTGCGCCAGAAACCGCACCCGTTGCAGCGCCTGCTGCTGCGGATGCAGCACCTGCCGCTCCTGGGCAGGCTCCTGCCGCTGGCGACCAGCGCCCTTCCACTTCTGGCGACCGCGCCGTTTCCCAGACTATCTGGGCTGAAATCGGCGCTGGTGACGGCACGGACACTGGCAAGGTCATCAAGGCCAAGGGTTCCAAAAACGTTCAGACGGGTCTCGTTCACGTCTATGCTACCTTCAATAACACCATCGTTACCGTGACGGATCGCTTGGGCAATGTGCTCGGCTGGTCCACCGCTGGTAAGATGGGCTTCCGTGGTTCCCGCAAAGGCACTGCCTACGCCGCTCAGGTCGTCTCCCAAGACGCTTGCCGTCAGGCGATGGGTCACGGTCTTCGCGAAGTTGAAGTTCGTCTTCGTGGTCCCGGTTCCGGTCGTGAGTCCGCCGTTCGTGCTGTGCAAGCCCTCGGCATCGACGTCACCACCATCAAGGATGTCACTCCAATCCCGCACAACGGTTGCCGTCGTCCAAAAGCACGCCGCGTCTAATTCTTTACTCTCCACGATCTAGCTTACCCCTATGGCACGTTACACCGGTCCCCGCGAAAAAATCGCCCGCCGCTTTGGCATCGCACTTTTCGGCCCATCCAAGGCGCTCGAACTTCGCAACTTCCCACCAGGACAGCACGGCGCACGCAATACCCGTCGCAAGCAGTCTGAATACGGCGCAGCCCTGGCTGAAAAGCAGAAGCTCCGTTTCCAATACGGCGTCCTTGAGCGTCAGTTCCGCCGCATGTTTGCTGAAGCACAACGCCGCAAGGGCGTCACTGGCGAAATCCTTCTCCAGATGCTTGAGCAGCGTCTCGACAATGTCGTCTATCGCATGGGTTTCGCGAACACACGTTTTGCTTCCCGCCAATTGGTGGGGCATGGCCACGTCACTGTAAATGGCATCCGCGTGAACATTGCTTCTTATCAGGTTCAGCCAGGTGACGTCATCGCTGCCAAGGGCAATCCTCGTTCCCAGCAGCTCATCGGTCGTTTCCTTGAAATGACCCTTGGCACTCCGGATCCAGATTGGATGACCGTGGATCGCGACAAGATGTCAGCCACCTTCAACCGCCTGCCAACCCGCGAAGAGATCAATCCGATCGCGAATGAGCAGCTCGTGGTTGAGCTCTACTCCCGTTAATTCGGAGGGCACCGATTCTTCTCAAAAGGGCACCCCCGTGGGTGCCCTTTTTTGTGGGCTGTGACCGAGGTGATTGGCAGCCGAAGGAACATTTTCCAGAGCTTTAGCTCGTCCAACGTGGCAACAGGACTGTGTGACTGGAGGGAAGGCTGCCTGCGAACGAATGCCAAAATCCTCCCTGACTGACTGCAAATGATCGTTGCACCGGGAGTGGGAGTTGCTACGGTTCAAGCTCTAACCCTCACTCTTTTCCTTCTGTTCTGATGAAGCTCATCCTTTCCGTTCTCTCTGTCGCAGCGCTGCTGTTTGGCTCCGTTTCTTGCGACAGTCATTCCTTCGAAAAGACCAAGTCTCTGCATGAAAACATGCATGAAGGTGAGCATGGTGAACACGCCAAGGAAGAAGGCAAAGCAGCCCACGAAGGCGAGCATCCAGCAGCAGCTGCTGACGAGCACAAAGCTGCGAAGGAGCATTGATTTGGGGCGGTGACAATTGTCATCGCCTGAACGCGCGCCTCGAGGGTGCGCATGGGAATCTTTTCGGTAGGCGCGTCATTTTCTGGCGTTGGTATGCTTGTGTTTACTCCACAAGCTTCCCAACTCGTCAGGACTCCGTTGAATCGCAGAGCCTGGATCAAACGTGCCGCAGTCCTCGTTGGAGCTAGTGTCGCCAGCGGTGCTGTCGCTGCCAATGGCCCGAGTCTGCGCAAGGGTTACATGATGGCGACGTTTCCTGATCGGAAATTGCCCCTGGTTGAGCAGTTTCAGATGCTCAAGAGTGCCGGATTTGAAGGGGTGGAACCTCCGAATGCTGCCGATGCGGACGAGGTATTGTCTGCGCGAGATGCCGCAGGGGTGGAGGTGGTTTCAATGAGCTGCGGTGGCTCCAGCCGCGACTTCGCCAGTCCTCTAGCGCCCCAGCGGACGGCCGCCGTGGCGGCGGTGCAGAAGGCGTTGCGGGATGCGAAACGCTACGGCGCAAAGTCCATTCTCGTGGTTCCGGGTCGCGTGGATGAACATACCACCTATCAGCAGAATTGGGATCGGTGCTCCGAGTGCATCCGCGCCTGTCTTCCAGTCGCCGAAGAAACCGGTGTGGTGATGGCGATCGAGAACGTCTGGAACTACTTTTTGCAGAGCCCCACGGAGATTGTGCAGTTCATTGATCAGTTCAGCAGCCCCTTGGTCGGCAGCCATTTTGACATCGGAAACATGATGTGCCTTGGCTGGCCCGAGCATTGGATTCCCATCGTCGGAAAACGCATCTCTGCAATTCACCTGAAGGAATTCAGCCGGGCCAAGATGAATAAAGAGGGGAAAAAGCTCGGCTTTGAGGTTGACTACTTGGATGGCGACAATGATTGGCCCGCGATCATGAATGCGCTGCGGGGCATTGGTTACAGTGGTTGGGCCATTGCGGAGCCCGCCTATCGTCCAAAAGACGTTGAGCCCAAAGCGCGGTTGCTGGAGATGTCCAAGCGCATCGATCAGTTGCTCGCGAGCTGACTTTTTTATCGAAGAGGATTGCCTCATCAATGGCGCCGTCTAGGATGTCGGCATCATGTTCGAAATCACAGGAAAAACAGCAGTCGTCACAGGTGCAGGATCGGGTATTGGCAAGGCCATCGCCGTGCTCTTCGCGAAACAAGGTGCGCAGGTCGAAATCTTCGATTTGAGCGCCGATCAGGCCAAGGCCGTCGCCGACGAAATCACTGCGGCGGGCGGTGTCGCTGCCTGGGAGGCTGTGGACGTGGGTGATCAAGAGGCGGTGAAGGCCGCGTTTGCTCGGGTAAAGGAGCGTCGCGGACGGCTCGATATCCTGGTGAACAACGCCGGCATCGCGCACATTGGCGATGCGGTCAGCACCACGGAGGCAGACATGGACCGCCTTTACCGGGTGAACATCAAGGGCGTCTACAATTGCCTGCATGTCAGTGTGGCGCAGATGGTGGAGCAGGGTGGGGGGGTTGTGGTAAACCTTTGCTCGATCGCGGCGCAGATGGGCCTAGCCGATCGTTTTGCTTACTCCATGACCAAGGGCGCGGTGATGATGATGACCCTCTCCGTGGCCAAAGACTTCATCAAAAAGGGCTTGCGCTGCAATTGCATCTGCCCAGCCCGAGTGCACACGCCCTTTGTGGATGGCTATTTGGCGGCGAACTACCCAGGGCAGGAGCAGGAGATGTTTCAAAAGCTCAGCGAAGCCCAGCCGATTGGCCGCATGGCCAAGCCGGAGGAGATCGCAGCGCTGGCGCTTTACCTTTGCAGCGACGAGGCTTCCTTCGTCACGGGTACGGCCTACCCGATCGACGGTGGCGCTTTGAACCTGCGGTGAAAACACTGTCTGGTTTCTGCGGAACCTGCTGAAAGTTCGTTCTTGAGTGATTGCAAGGCGACGGGAGTCGTATAAGATGAGCGGTTTGGGTAACCCCCTAAGGTAGCCGCAAAATCCACGCATGCAGAACAAGATCCTACAATACCTGCGCAGACCCACGACGTGGATGGGGCTCTGTGCGGCGGGTATCGTAGCCTTGGTCGCGATGTGGCCGGATGAAGAATCTGAAACGGCCCCAGACAAGCCCGTTGCAGCCGATCAAAAGGCGGACCCGAGCGTCCCCTTGGTGCCACTGAGCGGCACCCCAGAGACCCCTTCCAAGGTCATTGTCGAGCTTCCGCCAGCGCCACCCGTGGTGCCTGTGGAACTGCCTGAAATTGAGCCCGCCAAGCCCATGCCGGCCGCACCAGCACCCGCAGTGGTTGCTGAAAAGCCTGCACCCGCCACAACAACACCACCACCCGCGCCACCGAAGCCTGCGCCGGTGGCTCCCGCAGCGCCGCAGCCGACCGTTGTGGTCAGGCCTCTGCCGCTCCCTGCGTCGCTGGCGGGTCTTCAGATTCCGGGAGTGACGAAAAGTCAGGTGACAGTGCCGATGCAGCCAGTCGTGGTGCCACCCAAGGTCCCGCCGCCGTTTTTTGTCTCCGGTATCGCCAGCGCCCCTGCGGCACCCGTCCCTGCCGGGGGGTCAAAGGCGGGCAAGGAAGCCTCGCCAGCCGTCATCGCACGCGCCACAGCCCCAGCGGAACCCCAGGCCGTCGCACCTCCTGCGGTAAAACCGGAGGAGCCCGCCAAGGGCAGCGGGCCCGTTGTCACGACCTCGCACCCTCCAGGGGAAGAGAAGATGTCAGCCGATGGGGAGTTTGGTCACGACAGCCATGAAAAGGGGACCGTGGCCACTACCGAGCCAGCGAAGGAGCCTTCCGCCAGGATCTCTGTGCCGACGGAGCCAAAGCCCGAGCCTCCTCCGCCGGCGGCTCCCGAGGTTGCGTTGCCTACGGATTCGAAGGTGATTTGGAAGGTCGTCAAGCGCGATGGGCACGACTACGTCACCGGCAGCAGCCTGCAGCGCTTCTACGGCTTCGCCACATACAAGGTCGATGGGAAGAACGTCTGGCTGCGCCGCCCTGATCTCGTGGTTAAGGCCCAGTTAGGGGCTCAGGAACTGCTGATCAATAACATCAAGTTCATCCTCAGCTACCCTGTCACCCAGGAGGGGGGCGAGGCCATCTTCTCGCGCCTCGATCTCTGCAAGCTCATCGATCCCGTCCTGCGACCAAATTACATCGGCAACGGTGGCGACTTTGATACCGTCGTGGTCGATGCAGGCCACGGAGGACACGACAGCGGTGCCAAGGGCGTCTACGGCTATGAAAAGGACTTCACCCTGTCCATGGCGCAGGCCGTGCGGGCGTCTCTGATCCAGCGCGGACTGAAGGTCGTGATGACTCGCAGCACGGACGTCTTCATCACCCTCGGTGGCCGCGTCGCCATTGCCAATCAGACGCCGAACAGCATTTTCGTGAGCCTGCACTTCAATTCAGGCGACTCCAGTTCCGCGACGGGCATCGAGACCTTTGCGCTCTCCCCCCAGGGCAGCTCCTCCACCTTCATGGGGCAGCGATCCTCCGACTACGCGCAGTTCTCCGGGAACAACCAGGACGGTCCAAACATCGCCTTGGCCACGGCAGTGCATGGTCAGGTGATCCACCGCTTCAAGGTCGTTGACCGCGGCATCAAGCGCGCGCGCTGGACTGTGCTGACTGGTTGTCAAAAGCCCGGCATCTTGTTTGAGGGCGGCTTTGTCACTAGCCCCACCGACTGCCGCTACATTGCTTCGGACAGTTATCGCAAGGCCCTATCAGAGGCCATCGCGGATGCCATCGTCAATTACCGCCGCGCACTCGGCCAGCAGCGCGTTCAGCGGCGCTAGACCCTTTGTTGGGCCATCGACCCTGAGGGTAGCATCGGTTTGCCCGCAGCGGTGCGCGTCTACATCCTTCGCAGTACTTCGGAGAACGGGCCGCTGCCGTCGCAGTCTTCACACACAACCACATCCTTATCCGCAAGGCATCGCGTCAGGGCCACCCGACCGTTCAAGCGCTGCCATCCTACCAACGGATCCGCGCTTACCGGATCAAGCCCCAATGCTTCGTCAGCGGCCAGTAGCAAAAGAGCGCGCAGCCGACCAGATTCTGCTCTGGCACCGTGCCCCAGTAACGGGAGTCGGAGCTGTTGGGGCTGTTATCGCCCATCGCAAAGTATTCGTGCTCGCCCAGTTCGACGTTCGTCCGGCCAACGCCCGTGTAGCCGCGATAGCCATCTACCGGCTTTTCTTCCGTGCCTTGCATCACGCGTTTGAAGCCTGGTTCTTCGGCCTCTTTGCCGTTGATGAAGAGCTTCGGCGGCATCACCTGCAGCTTGTCCCCTGGCACACCGGCCAGGCGCTTGATGTAGTGCTGGGATCCTTCCTCTTTCGGGATGCTGGCCTCGATGTAGCTGATGTGCTTGGTGGTAAAGACAAAGACCTCCCCACGAGTCGGCTGCCGGAAGTGGTAGGCAAATTTGTTCACCAGCACATGGTCGCCGGAATGCATCGTGCCGCGTGCCAGCAACTGGCCCTCCTTGATCATGGGTGGCTCGCCACTGACCACAAAGTGGGCGCGACCATCGGGGCTCATGATGGCGGGTTGTTTGGCGGTGCGCAGTCCCGTATTGGCTTCCAGTCCAAGGCTTTCGATGGAGGGGTCCATCAGCTGCCGCAGGGGCGCATTGATCCAGATCGTGTGCCCGTCTTCAAAGTGCAATTTGCAAAACGACCACAGCAGGAAGTTGTGCTCCGTGATGGGGTCGATGCGGCTCAGGCGACCCGTGTGATTTGATTTCACTTCAAAGTAGGAAGTGCCCGTGAACCAGCCAGAGATGCTCTGTGCCCAGGTCGGGTTCACCGGTTCGGCAGAGGCCACCACATTGATCCCGTTCAGCGTCGGTTGCATCGATCCCGTCGGGATCTTGAAGGGCTGCGCAATGTAGGCGCGAATGCCCAGGGCGATGACGATGGCCACGAAGAAGACCTCCACATTATCCGCGAAGGCAGAGTGCGGTTCGTGGGGCAGGGCCTTGTTGCAGACATCGTTGATCGTCTTGGTCAGTTCGTCGAGACGGTCCTTGTCTTTCTTCTTGGTGGCCTCCTCCAGACTCCGCCTCAGGTTGGCGATCTCCTCCAGCTTCGTAGCAGGCAGGACATCGCGCTTGTAATTGATGAAGCGCGTCACGCCCTTGTGCAGGAGTTTAGCGTTCTTGATGTATTTGGGGGTCAGGAAAAACATAGCGTCGGCTGGGCAGGCCCGGACAGTCAGGCACACCGGGCCACCGGGCAAGCACGAAGTAGGGCGGAGGGAGGGATAAGTGCTGGAGTGCTGGAGTGCTGGAGTGCTGGAGTGGTGGAGTGGTGGAGTGGTGGAGTGGTGGAGTGGTGGAGTGGTGGAGTGGTGGAGTGGTGGAGTGGTGGAGTGGTGGAGTGGTGGAGTGGTGGAGTGGTGGAGTGGTGGAGTGGTGGAGTGGTGGAGTGGTGGAGTGGTGGAGTGGTGGAGTGGTGGAGTGCTGGAGTGCTGGAGTGCTGGAGTGCTGGAGTGCTGGAGTGCTGGAGTGCTGGAGTGCTGGAGTGCTGGAGTGCTGGAGTGGTGGAGTGGTGGAGTGGTGGAGTGGTGGAGTGGTGAGTCGGGGGTTGCGCCGACCTGGCGTGGAAGGTCTGGTTTGGCTACGGCGTCGTCTCGATATCGAGGACGCGGGTGCCGGGCGGGAGATGGGCGAGGGGGTGATCCGGTCGGGTGATGTCCACCAGTGCGACGCTGCCGTCTTTGAATCCGATCACGATTTTGCCGCCCGTCCAGGTCGAGCCACGGACCTGCAGTCCTTTGCGTTCCGGGCCCCAGGTGAGGGGTAAGATGGTGGAAAGGGCGTTTTCAAAGACGACTGGCGTCAGGTCGGGCGACTTCTCGGTGACCCCCGCGATCATCATCCAATGGTTCTCGTTGACGGCGACGGCTTCATGGAATTCGGGCGGCTCACCGAGGTTGTTGTCGCCGTTGTAGGGACTAGTCGGGCAGCCAAAGATGCGCTCGTCCTGGATGACGTCGTCCTGAATCAGTTGGCGAAAGGCCGCATTGGCCGTGGCACCATCCGGGAAGGCCCCGTCGTGGTCCTCCGCCCAGAGCTTCATGGCCGATACGATCTGGCGGCAGTTGCTCGTCGCCTTCTGGTAATGGGTCTTTTCGTGAACGTGCCCGTGAGAGGGTTGTGCCAGCCACCACAGCGTGACCGTTATTCCGAGAAGAAAGGCGATGCGAAGCCAGGGGATGGGGCGCTTGGAGTCCGTGCTCATGCCCTCATCGCACCAGAAACCCAACCTCTTGGCAAGTCTCCCGATGGATGAAATGGCCGCGGTGCGACTCCTCCAGGCCGTACCCTTCTTGGTTCCATCGTGCCGTCCTCGAATCCGACCCCAATGCCCCCCTCTTCCAGGTCGAACCACGGACGTTCTTCCCCTTGCGATCCGAGGCCGAGGTGAGTGGAAATTCGGTGCATTGGGCGTTTTCAAAGACCAGTGGTGTCTTGTCTGGCGACTTCTCAGTGACCCCGGCAATCATCATCCAGTGGTTCTCGTTGACGGAGGCGGCTTTGCGGATTTCGGGAGCCTCGTCGATGTCACCATGCCCTTTAGTGAGCGGGTGGCGCAGCCAAAAATGCCCTGAATTATCCAGATAATTCGCCCTGTTTATTCGCGGAAATTCCCCTCCACTGGATAGGCTTAGCCGAAACCGTTGATACTCATGGCAAAACCGCCCGGTGATGCCCCTCATCTTCGCGAGATATGCCCCCATCCTTTGGGCAGAATAGGGGCATCCTGCCCACGATATGAGGTCATTTTTACCAGGAATGAGCTCGTCCACGCGCACCATGGGGGCATTTCATGCTCAACATGAGGCTGGGTGAAGCTCGGTATAGCGCTATGTGGAGCAGACATTACCCTCATCCCGCCCACAGGATAGCGGCATCGACAGGTCGGCATGACCTCATCCCAGGGACCACCTGATCTCATCCCCACCCCGGCGCGCCTGCGCCGTCCACAGGATGACGTCATCCCGACCACCTCGTGCCCCCATTCCCACCCCGACATGCCGGCATTCACCGCACCTCATGCCCCTATGGTCACCCCGACTTTGACCCCGACGTCGACGACATAGCCCCATCCCGACCCCAACCTGCCCCGCACACGCACACACTATGCCCCGCACACGCACACACTATGCCCCGCACACGCACACACTATGCCCCAAACCCAAGCACAGGATGACCCCATTGCGCCGCCACATTACTCCCGGTCGGTCCATCCCCGCAGGTCATTCCGAGCATCGTTTAGCCCCGAAACCAACCAACGAGTGTAACCCAACCCCAAACAAGTGTTACCTATGTTCTGAACCAAATCTGTTACCTCTGTATTGAACGCGCCACCCCGTTCTTTTTGGCTCCAGCCTCACAGAGGCCAGCTACAGGGGGGTGGTGGGTTCTTCGCGGCCCCAGACGAGGATGGCGGTGGCGGCGATGAGGCCTAGGGCGGCGGTGGTGATCCAGACGGCGGCGGGGCTGAGGTGGTAGAGTTGCAGGCTGAGGAGCCCGGCGAGGATGGAGCCGCCGCTCCAGGCGAAGCCGAGGAAGCCGCTGTAGCGGCCGCGCATGTCTTCGGGGGCGAGGCTGGCGGCGTAGGCTTGCTGGCGGGAAAAGGCGCACATTTCCCCAAGGGTGAAGACGACCATGGTCAGGGTGAAGGCGCGCAGGCTGTCATCCGCGAGGAGGATGAGGTAGCTGCTGGCCATGCCGATGTAACCCAGCGCGAGGATGCGGCGGATGGGGAAGCGGGTGGTGAGGAAGGTGAGGGGGATCTCCAAGGCGCAAATCATGAGGCCATTGAGGGCGAGGATGATGCCGCTCCAGTGCAGGGGGTGGCCGCTGGTCTCGAAGTGCAGGACGTAGGTGGTGGTGGACTGCCGGAAGAACCAGGAAACGCAGATGCAGGCGAAGAAGAGGGCGAGGAAGGGACGATTGCGCCGAATGGACTGCCAGGCATAGCCCCAACCGGCGAGGTGGCGCTGGGTGCGATTCCCGTGGGGCAGGGCGACGAGGACGACGATGCCAAAGACGACGGAGGTGACGGCATCGACGATGAAGAGGCCAAAGAAGGAGGTCTCTGCCAACCACCCGGCGACGGCGGGCCCGATGGACCAGCCGAGATTGACGGCAAAGCGTTGCACAGCAAAGGCGGTGACGCGCTGCTCCGGCGTAGTGAGGTCCTGCACGAGTGCGGTGAGCGGTGCATGCGCGGTATCGGTGAGCAGTCCGGTGAAGAAGGCGGCGATGGCGAGCGATTGCCAGGTGACGGTCTGGCTGAGGATCATCATGCAGATGGCCCCGCCAAAGGAGGCGATGGCGAGGGTGATCTTGCGACTGAGGCGATCCGATAAAAAGCCACCGACGCCGCCCGCGCAGAAGCTGCCGATGGAGTAGGCGGCGAGGCACCAGCCAGCCTGGGCGGCGGTATTGCCCTGGCGGGTGACGAAGACGGTAAGGAAGGGGATGACGAAGAGCCCGAAGCGGTTCACAAACGTGGCCGCGACGAGCACCCAGAAGGGTCTCGGCAAGGCACGCAGTTGAACCAGCGCGGTCATGGTGGTTGGGAGAAAACGAAGCGGGCCGGGCTTTTGTAAGCCCGGCCCGCGAAGGTGATTCAGTCGTGAAGTCTATGGAAGGAAGCTTACAGGCCCTTGCCAACGATGTATTTCACCAGATCCACGACGCGGTTGGAGTAACCCCACTCGTTGTCGTACCAGCTGACCAGCTTGAAGAACTTGCTGTTCAGCTCGATGCCGGAGCCGGCGTCAAAGATGGAGCTGTGGGAGTCGTGCATGAAATCGGTGCTGACCACTTCATCGGCGGTCCAGTTCAGGATGCCTTTCATGTAGGTTTCGCTGGCCTTTTTCATGGCGGCGGAAATTTCCGCGTAGCTGGTTTCCTTCTCCGTCTTCACGGTCAGGTCGACCACGGACACGGTTGGGGTCGGGACGCGGAAGGACATGCCGGTGAGCTTACCCTTCACTTCTGGGATGGCGAGACCGACGGCCTTGGCAGCACCCGTGCCGCTGGGGATGATGTTGATGGCAGCACTGCGGCCACCTTTCCAATCCTTCTTGGATGGGCCGTCCACGGTCTTCTGGGTGGCGGTGTAGGAGTGGATGGTGGTCATGAGGCCTTCCGCGACGCCGAAGCCTTCCTTGAGGAGGACGTGGACGACAGGGGCAAGGCAGTTGGTGGTGCAGCTGGCGTTGGAGACGACGTGGTGATTGGCGGCGTCGTACTTCTCGTGATTCACGCCCATGACGATGGTAATGTCTTCATCCTTGCCAGGGGCGGAGATGATGACCTTCTTGGCACCTGCGTCGATGTGACCCTGAGCCTTGGAGCGCTCTGTGAAGAGGCCGGTGGATTCGATGACGATGTCCACGCCGAGTTCCTTCCAAGGGAGAGCGGAAGGGCCTTCGCGAACGGCGAGGCATTTGATCTCATGGCCGTCCACGACGAGGATATCGTCTTCTGCCACGTCTGGGCTGGACTTCTTGGAGTAAACTTCTTCGCTAGCGCGGCCCTGGGTGGAGTCGTACTTCACCAGGTAGGCGAGGTTGTCTGCGGGGACGAGGTCGTTGACTGCGACGACTTCGATTTCTTTGCCGAGGAGGCCTTGATCACAGATTGCGCGAAAGACGAGGCGACCGATGCGCCCGAAACCATTGATGCCGATTTTTACCATGAGTGGAGTGTGTTCTATTTTGGGTTTTTGAAGGCGTGAGGGATACTTCGCGCCGGGGGGGGTGTCAATAGGGGATAGAGAATCGCGTGCCAGCTTTGCAGCAAAATGCACGCGATCCGCAGGTCACTTTAGATGAGGCCGAGCTCGGTGACGGCGTTGCGCTCTTCGACGAGTTCCGCGACGGTGGCGTCGATCTTGCCACGGCTGAATTCGTTGACGGGCAGGCCTTGGACGATCTCCCACTTGTTGCCATCGGTGCGGATGGGGAAGGAGCTCATGATGCCGGGCTCCACGCCGTAGCTGCCGTCGGAGCAGACGGCGACGCTGGTCCAATCACCCGCAGGTGTGGGGGTGACGAGGGAGCGGACGGTATCGATGGCGGCATTGGCAGCGGAGGCAGCGGAGGAAAGGCCGCGTGCTTTGATGATGGCGGCGCCGCGCTGCTGCACGGTGCTGATGAAGTCGCCCTGCAGCCAAGCGCTGTCGGTGATGACTTCGGTGGCGGGTTTGCCGCTGATCTTGGCGTTGTAGAAGTCGGGGAACATGGTGCTGCTGTGATTCCCCCAAATGCACAGGTTGCTGACGTCTGCGACCTGCACGCCGGCCTTTTGGGCGAGCTGGCTCTTGGCGCGGTTTTCATCGAGGCGGGTCATGGCGAACCAGCGGTCGGCTGGGACGTCTTTGGCGCTGCTCTTGGCGATGAGGCAGTTGGTGTTGCAAGGATTGCCGACGACAAGGACGCGGACGTCGGAGGCGGCATTGTTTTGGATGGCCTGGCCCTGACCGGTGAAGATCTTGCCGTTGATGTTGAGGAGGTCTTTGCGCTCCATGCCTGCCTTGCGCGGCACGCTGCCGACGAGGATGGCCCAGTTGGCACCGCGGAAGCCTTCGTTGAGATCGGCTGTCGGGGTGATGCTGTGGAGGAGAGGGAATGCGCAGTCGTCGAGCTCCATGACGACGCCACCGAGGGCGGGCAGGGCGGGCTCGATTTCGATCAGGCGGAGGCTGACGGGCTGGTCCGGGCCGAAGACGGCGCCGGAGGCGATGCGAAACAGGAGGGAATATCCGATCTGGCCGGCTGCGCCGGTGATGGCTACTGAGATGGGGGCTTTGCTCATGTGTTTGTGATAATGGAAAGGGTGAGATTGGACCGCTGCGGGGCGGCGGCAAGGGGAAAGTCAGTGCGGATGTTGTTTCGTGCGGGGGCGGGCGGGCCGACGGGGGCTATAGGGAGTGCCGACGAGTCGTCGGCTTTCCATAGGGGAGGGCGGCTGGCGGGGTTGGGGAGTGCCGACGAGTCGTCGGCTTTCCATAGGGAGGGCGGCTGGCGGGGCTTGGGAGTGCCGACGGGTCGTCGGCTTTCCAGAGGGGAGGGTTGGCTGGCGGGGGCTTGGGAGTGCCGACGGCTCGTCGGCATTCCAAAGGGGTCGACGGGTAGTCGGTGTTCCAAAGGGGTCGACGGGTCGTCGGTGTTCCGGGGGATTAGGCCTTTACGGCGTTGAGCTTGGCTAGGGCTTCGATCTGACCGCGCTGGCGGTAGAAGGCGACTTCGTCCTGGCCGCACTGGGTGAGGGCGGTGCGGATGGTGGCGCTATCGGAGGAGCCTTCGACGTGCTGGCGGATGAGGCTGGTTTTGCGACTCTGGAGCGCGAGGAACTCGGGCTCCACGACGGGCGTGGCGGGGTAGGTGCCTGTGGCTTGGCCTTCCTTCAGCACGTCTTTGAAGGGGCGGCCGATCTTTTGTGCTTCTGCCTTGGCGACGTTGATGCCTGCATACCAGTCGGCGTGCAGGATGCGGTAGTAGTCGCGCATGGCCTGCTTGTTGTAGTGGATGATGAGGCGGTGGCCGTCGGTTTCCAGGATGCTGGTGGCGCGGAAGGAGTCGGCGTCGATGGTATCGACAAAGAGGAGGGTGTCCCGGTCCACGGCGAACTCCCACTTCAGGTCCCAGAGGGCGAGGCCGATCTGCTCTAGCAACTCGCGCACGGCCCATCCGCCCAGCAGGGCCATCTTGACGCTGTCTTGGAAGGCCTCGGTGCTGAGGCCGGACATAAGGAGGGCCTCTTGCTTCGTGACGTTGCGATCTTCAGGCTCGTATTTGCTGGTGAGATCAAAGATGGGCGGGCTGAGCATCTCCCAAGGCTTCATGGGGGCGGAGAGGCCGAGTTCTTGCTCGTAGGAGGCGCGGGCGGCACCGCTCATGCCTTCATACTTCTTCAAAATGGAAGAGCCGCTGGTGACCCCGAAGCGCACGATGTACTCCAGGGGGATGACGTAGCAATCGCTCTGGTGGAACTGGGCGTAGTCAAAGACAAAGCCACCCAGCAAAGGTCGCCGTGCTGGGTGCATGACCGGGAAGCGCCGGACGACGTTGGAGGTGCTGGGATGCTCTGGCAGTCCCTGGGTGACGACTTGCCCGCTCTGGGCATCGACCATGCCGAGGTGGTGGGTGACGGCTCCTGCTTCGATGAATTTTTCGAGTGGGCCTTTGAGGAGTTCGGCGCGCCAGGTGTCAGGCAGCATGGTGTCGGACTCGATGGCGTTTTTCACTCGAACCCAGGTGGCGGGATCGGCGAGTCGGGCATACATCGCGTGGCGGAAGACGGCGCGATTGATGTCATTCCCTTCGATATTAAAAATGGAGCCAACGTCAAAGACGGAGCCTGCCTCAGTGGTACGGCAGATCATGTAGCCTGGGTGGTCCGGCACGGAGTAGATGTGCTGGACGGAACCAAGGTAGGTGGGGTCGCCAAGGGTGGCGAGATCGATACGGTCAGGGGCTGAGGGCGGGTAGGACATCCTGTGGATATCGACCACGGGTCAGCCCGCTGTGCAAGAGGATGCTTGAGGGAAATCGCGGTTATCAGAAAGCGGCGTTGCCAGCCTTGAGATGGTTGGCGTATTCCTTCTTCCGCATTTCCACGCGCTCGCGGATGGTGCGTTCGCCAATGCCGACGTGTTCGGTTGCGACGAGTGCCTTGGTCAGGGAGACGAGGGCGGTGACGTCAGACATGGTAACCCATTCGGGGGCGATCTTGCGATCGTCGGAGAGATTGTGATAATTCCCGAGCGGGACGGAGATCCCGACACTGCGGCGGCCGCAGGCCTGCATGGCGGTGGCCTCGCAGGCACCCGCGTCGAGGAGGCAGCGCTGCACACGGATGGCCTGCTCTGTGGCGGTGCGCATGACGGCGGCGACGGCGTCGCTATCAAAGACGGAAAGGCGATCCCCAACGCGGACGATCGGGCCGCCACCCATGACGGCGCCATTGACTGGGCGGGAGGTTTCGATGGAGACAAAGACGGCATCCTTCGGGAAGGGCCACTTTTGGCCGATGTGCCAGGCGCCGAGGAATCCGACTTCTTCTGCGCGCGTAAAGACGGCGTGGAATTCGGTTTTGATGTCGAGGGAGGCGATGTCCCAGAGAGTAGAAATGATGGCCGCGCAGCCGATGAGGTCGTCGCAGGCGGTGGCCTCAATTTTGCCGTCGGTGATTTTGACAGGGAAGTTCCAAGTCCCGATCTGGCCTTTGACTTTGCGGAGGCCGCGCTTCACGCCTTTTTCGACCTCTGGCTTGGGCACTCCGCCGAGGAAGTCCCAGGAATCTTTGATGGGCTTGCCCTTGTCATTCGGGGTGCGGACAAAACCGGGGTGATCCATGTGTGCACCGAGAACCCAGGGAAGTTTGCCTTTGCGCTTTCCATTCTTGTAGGTGACGAGGAGATTTCCGAACTTATCGATCTTCGTCTTGATATGGGGGCAACCGTCGAGCAAGGCTTCGATCTCCTTCCGAACATGATATTCGTGAAAGGGAGCGGTCGGTTGCTTCAGAATACGCTTGAGAATTGCTGTCAGGGTTGGCACTGGCATGCGATACCCTAGCTGCTTTTTTCCAAAGGCCAAACGTCAACGTGAAGAAGATTCGATATTTTATTGAGGTGTGCCTGGTCCGCTTGGCGGTCTGGGGAATTCCGCGTGTGCCGCGAAGCCTGCTGATGGCCCTGGCCAAGGTGCTAGGCACGCTGGCCTGGTGGTTGGACAGCCGTGGCCACAGCACGGCGCTGGAGAACCTGCGGGTGGCTTTTCCCGAGATGACTGAGGCAAAGCAGCACTGGACGGGACGCGCGGCCTATCAGAACTTTGCGCGCACCTTCATTGATCTCTTCTGGTCGGAACGGCTGACGCCGGAAAACTGGCGTGACTACGTGTCGATTCACTTCGATCATCCCGAGGCTCAACCGCTGGCGCGTGGAACGGGGGCGATTTGGGTCACGCCCCATTACGGCAACTTTGAGATGGTGAGCCTGGGCTGGGGCTACTTTGATTTCCCTCTCACGGTGGTGGCGCAGGACTTCAAGAACCCGGGGCTGACGGAGATCTTTAAAAAGCTGCGGGGTCACTCCGGCCACACGATGATCCCACAGGAGAACGCTCTGATCCGCCTGATCAAGGCGCTGAAGCGCAAGGGTCATACCGCGATGCTGACGGATCTGAACATCAAGCCGAGCGATGCCGCAGCCGCGATCCGTTGCTTTGGGCTGGAGACCTGCGTCACGACGGCGCATGTGATGCTGGCACGTCGCCTGAAGCTGCCGATTTTCCCGACTCTATGTCATCCCCTGGAGGATGGAACTTATCATGTCACGGTCCACGGCCCGATTTGGATCGGCGATGACGAGCCGGCGGTGGATGCTGCCCAGCGGGTCTGGGATGTCTTTGAGGCGGCGATCCGCGTGCACCCGGAACGGTGGATGTGGATGTACAAGCACTGGCGTTACCTGCCGGGCGAGGAAAAGCGCACTGACTACCCAGGCTACGCCAATCCGAGCAAGGCGTTCCGCAAATTGACGCGCAGCAAACAGAGTTAGCCAAGTTACTGGCCAAAAAAACGGGCTCGGGGACGTGAGTCACCGAGCCCGGATTGTAGAAAAACTGATCTAGCGGGGATTATTCCGCGTTTTCTTCCACGTAGCGAACGACGTCGCCCACGGACTGAAGTTTTTCGGCTTCTTCGTCTGGGACGTCGATGCTGAACTCTTCTTCGAAAGCCATGACGAGCTCAACGGTGTCAAGGGAATCAGCGCCAAGGTCTTCGATGAACTTAGCTTCTGGGGTGACTTGCTCTGGGTTCACGCCCAGTTGTTCGACGATGATGTCGCGGACTTTATCAATGATGTTATCGGCCATAATGTGGGAAGGGTTTGATGCGGCGGAGCGTTAGCAGCTAGCGTGGGGATGGCAAGCAAAAACACGCACTTTTTTTCAAGGAAAGAGCGTTGGCTTAGTGGGATATGATTTCGGATTCAGGGAAAAAGTCCGCGAAGTTGTCCCGAGGTCACGACGTAGGTTTGTGGCATGAATCACAATGGGTCTATGATCTCACGCCGCCAGTTTCTGGGCGGTGCGTATGGCATTGGCGGCATCGCGCTGGCCTCGCTGCTGCAAGAACAGGGCGCATTGGCGACGAGTGAGCGCTTGGCAACCAAGCACTACGACCTGACGCCAAAGGCTCCGAACGGGTTTGGGCAGGCTAAAGCGATGATCTCCATGTTCATGCAGGGTGGGCCGAGCCACATCGATCTTTTTGACCCGAAGCCAGAGCTGACGAAGCGTGACGGGCAGAATTTCCCTGGAGACATCAAATACGACGATGCTGCCGGGGCCAGCCCCGAGATGATGGGCAGCCCGTGGAAGTTTGAAAAGCGCGGCCAGTGCGGGATGGAGGTGTCTGAGCTGTTGCCGTATTTTTCCAAGATCGTGGATGATGTGACGCTGATCCGCTCCATGCACACTGGGGTGAATAATCACGGTCAATCGATCTACGCGCTGATCAACGGCACAGCTCTCGCTGGGCGTCCGACGCTGGGGAGCTGGGTGACATATGGTTTGGGTTCGGAAAATCAGGATCTGCCCGCCTACGTCGCGCTGACGGATCCACGGGGCCTGCCGGTCTTGGGGGTGGACAATTTCAGCAATGGCTGGCTGCCATCACTCTACCAGGCCACCGTGATTCGGCCGAAGGAGCCTCGCATCCTCAACCTCGAGCCGCCGATGAGCCTCAAGGGCGAGGCGCAAGACCGCTACCTGAGCTTTGTCCAGCGGCTGAATAAGGAACACGCGGAGGCGCGCCCAGGCGAGACGGACCTGGAGGCTCGCATCCAGAGTTTTGAGCTGGCTGCGCGCATGCAGTTGGCGGCCAAGGACGCGCTGGATATTGACCAGGAGAGCGAGTCCACGAAGCGGCTCTATGGTCTGGATAATCCGGCCTGCAAGGAGTTTGGATCGCGGTGCCTGATCGCGCGGCGTCTGGTGGAGCGTGGGGTGCGGTTCGTATCTCTCTTTACCGGCAATCAGACCTGGGATCACCATTCTGGGATCATGGCCAGCCTGCCTGCGTCCTGCCAATACGTGGATCAGCCCGCTGCGGCGTTGGTCATGGACCTGAAGCAGCGCGGGCTGCTGGACTCCACCGTGGTGCATTGGGGGGGGGAGATGGGGCGTCTGCCGGTGATCCAAAATCGCGCTGGCGGGAAGAACGACCGGTCCAAGGTGGGGCGGGATCACAACACCTATGGCTTTGGCATGTGGGTGGCTGGCGGCGGCTTTAAGTCGGGGCACATCCACGGGGCGACGGATGAATTTGGCCACCATGCCCAGGTGGATGTGGTGAACCACTATGACTACCACGCGACGTTGATGCACCTCTTTGGCATCGACGCGAAGAAGCTGTCCTTTAAGCGCAATGGCACGGACATGCGTCTGGTAGAGAATCCAGATGCACGGATCGTGCACCAAGTGCTGGCTTGAGGATCAGTCTGGTGGCCCAAACTGACGCACGAGGTGCTGGCGGATTGCGTCCTCCCAATGCCGCGGTGTGACGCCGGTGATGGCGGTAAAACGTGCGGTGCTCATGGCGGTGAAGGGCGGGCGGATGGCTTTGAATTTCTCAAAGCCGTGCATGCTGTGGCCGGTCACTTTTTTTGCCTGGAGGGGGAGTCCCAGTTCCTCAGCGATCTCCAGCGCACGCTCTCCGTATTCTTGCCAGGAGGCGTGCCCGGTGTTGCACAGGTGAATGATGCCGGAGGTCTCGGGGTGCTGGACGAAAAGGGTCTCGATCCACTGGGCCAGGTCATCCGAATAGGTCGGGCAGGACCATTTGTCGTTCACGGCCAGCACGACGGGCTTGCAGAGGGCGTCTTCGATGACGGTGTCTGGGAAGCTCTTTTTATCTGGCCCAAAGAGCCAGGATACGCGGGCGACGAGTGCACTGGGGCATGCGGCTAGGACGGCTTGCTCGCCTGCCAGTTTGGTGCGGCCGTATTCGTTGAGTGGGGCAGGGGTGTCGTCCTCCGTCAGCAGATGATCGTCGTCGCCATCGCCGGCGAAGACGTAGTCGGTGCTGACATGGATGAAGCGCGCGCCGCGCTCAGCGCAGGCCTTTGCCATCAAGTGAGGGGCCTCTAGGTTTGTCAGGCGAGCGATCTCGGTATCCGTTTCGCACTGATCTACGGAGGTGAGCCCTGCCGCATTGATGAGGAGGTCAAATTCAGCCTTGCGCAGAAGATCGGGGATTGCGCTGGTTTTGGTGAGGTTTAGCTGCTGTCTCGTCCAGCCGATGACCTCATGGCGAGGGGCATAGATGCGCGTCAGGGCGCGTCCGAGGCGCCCATTGGCCCCGAGCACGAGCACACGGAGTTGTTCAGGCGACTTGCTCATTTTGCAGGCTGCCCGACTGACGTCATCTGGGGGTGGAGGAGGGCACGATGCGTGCCGGAACCTTGAATCATCGCCTCATAGTGGCGGCGATGTGGGGTGGGTCAAGCTTCGTTTGCGTTGAAAGCCAGCGTGTTGGCTTGCATTTGGCGTTGGCCCGGCCAAGTATCTTTCTTCTCATATTGGAACAATGTCAGAGTCGCCAGAAATCGTCATCGTTGGAGCCGGGCTTTCGGGCCTGGCTTGCGGACGTATGCTGTCGCGGGCGTGCGTGCCGTTTCAGATCATCGAGGCGGCCGATGCCGCTGGGGGCCGCCTGCGCACGGATGAGGTGGAGGGGTTTCGGTTAAATCGTGGATTCCATCGCTTTCTACCGGCCTATCCTGAGGCGCGGCGTGTGCTGGACTATGACGCACTGGATTTGCGATCCTTTTACCATGGCCTGGATATCTTCCTGCGTGGGCGCTTCCATCGTGTGGCGGATCCATTGCATCATCCGATGGATGCTTTCCGCGCAGCGACGCAGGACGGTCTGGTGAAGTGGCGGGATCGTTGGTATCTGCTGCTGCTGCGCAAAGAGGCGCTGGGCGTGAAGCAGATCGCCCGCTGGCTGCCTGAAATGCAGACGGAGGAGTACCTGCGGGAGTCTGGTATCTCTGACCAGTTCTTGAATGAGGTGCTGCGCCCGTTCTTCAGCGGGATGTTCTTGGAGACCGATCTGCGAACTTCGGTGCGGATGTTTCTTTTTCTATTCTCCATGCTGCAACGCGGCGGCTTGGCCCTTCCGGCGGCTGGAATCCAGGCAATCCCAGATCAAATCGCCAGCAAACTACCCGCAGGGGCACTGAGGTTAAACGCGGCTGCCAAATCAGTGCGCCCAGGTGAGGTGATCCTGGAAAGTGGCGAGTCAATCAAAGCAAAAGCGATCGTGCTAGCCACCGGGGAGGAGACGGCGTTTCGTCTGCGCGGTGGGGCGGAAAAAGCGGTGAGGAGTCGTGCCGAGACCTGTCTCTATTTTGCAGCCGATCAGGTGCCAGGAGTCGATGCCATCCAATGCGTGGATGGCGATGGCCGCGGCCCCGTCAATACGGCCTGTGTCTTGTCGCGTGTGGTTCCTGGCTATGCGCCAAAGGGTCAGCATCTGGTGGCGGCATCGGTGATCGGCGCGCCCTACAGTGAGGACCTTGAGCGGGTGGTGCGGGAGCACCTGACCCAATGGTTTGGCCCGATGGCGCAGTCCTGGCGTCATTTGCGGACCTACAAAACGCGTGCGGCGATGCCGGAAGATCGCCAACTCAACTTGGGCAGTGGTCCCCTCCCAGCGATGTTGGAGTCGGGGCTCTTCCAGTGTGGTGACTACTGTGAGGACGCGACGCCGAATGGGGCTCTGCTCAGTGGGCGCAGGGCGGGGGAGGCTGTGATGAAGGCTCTCGGCGTGGTAGCCTGAGTTGGCTCACACGGGCTCTCGATGGTGGAGCATCTCGACCGCTTTTTGCCACATGGGGCCGATTTTTTTGTCGGCATTCATGGACATGCTCAGATCGCGCACGATGCCGTCTGCAAGGTTGTAGATCCAACCATGCACGGTCAGGTCTTGGCCGCGATCCCAGGCGCTTTCGACGACGGTGGTCTGGCTGACATTGACCACCTGCTCCACGACGTTTAGTTCGCATAGCCTCGATCCCCGCTCCTCCTCCGAGGCCAGTGAGTCAAGGTGCGAGCGGTGTTTTTCCGCGACGTCTTGAATATGACGGAGCCAGTTGTTGATGAGGCCGAGGCGCAAATTTTGGTGCGCTGCGATCACGCCGCCGCAGCCGTAGTGGCCGCAGACGATGATGTGCTTCACCTTCAGGACGTCCACGGCATATTGGAGGACGGAGAGGCAGTTCAGGTCCGTGTGGACCACCACATTGGCGACGTTGCGGTGCACGAAAAGTTCACCAGGCAAGAGGTCGACGATTTCATTGGCGGGCACGCGACTGTCCGCGCATCCGATCCAAAGATACTCGGGGTTTTGCTGCTGTGTGAGACGCTTGAAGAATTCAGGGTCCTCAGCGATGCGGTTGGCGGCCCAGCGGCGATTGTTTTCCTGAAGGTGGGAAAGATTCATGCGAATTGGGATTTCATGCCTGCTCCAGATGGAGAGAGCAAGCAGGAATTGAGCCCATCGGAACTCCCCCGCCTCTCATCAATTCGCAGGAGGTGCCCAGCCAAAGACCACATCACCTGGGAAGAGGGGGTGATGGGCGGGCGTGCGACCGTAGTCTGCGATCACCTTCCCGCTGTCCATGCCAGATACACGGAGGTCGCCGTAAAGTGTACCGTCTTCGTCATAGAGGACATGCATCGCTTCTTGCTTCCGGAAGGAAAGGCCTGACTCTGGGCTAATGATGCAAAATTTCCAGATCGGATCGATATGCTGGATTGCGCCGAGCTTTTGATAAATCAGGGCCTTCGGTGCGCGCTTGATGTCTTCATCTGTGTACTCGGCTACGACTGGCACAGTTGCCCATGGATCGTAGGCGGCAGGTGCGCTCCGGGTTGGATGGTGGGCGACGGTGACGCGGACGGCGGGTGCGATGATTTCAGCAGGAGATTGCGAGCGTGGGAAAGCGCCAGCGATGGATTTGGAGCGATACTCGAGCTTCGAAACGAGCTGTGGGGTCAGGTCGAACACCTTGCCCAAGTTCCCTGACGCGGCGAATTGATGGGCCTCCAGAACTTCTTGCGTGGAGACTCGCACCTTCTTCATCGTCAGGCGGAAGGAATCGTTTTCCCCGAGAAGGCTGAGCGTGACCACGTAGTCGAGATCCTGGCCTTCCATGGCCTTGATGCCACGGGATGACGATCCCAACTGTCCGTCGGTGCGACTCCCTGCCACAGGCGGTGAAAAGACGCGAAACTGGCCCGTTTTCAGAAGGCCTACACTCAAACCGTCCACAAGGGCCTGCGCGATCTCAGGACGAACCTGTCCGTTCACTGTGATGTCTTCGGTGATGATGGCAAGCTTGGGGCGTTCAGCCATGACCACCATTTCGTTGGCACCGGAGGCGAACAAGAAACTCGGTGCAACCACTGCTGTTGCAAAAGCCAGCGGAGCGAGGAACCGGGCAATCATGGAGGTGCGGTGAGTTGTCATAAGCTTCGTAATGCGCGAGATATTACGAGGACAGTGGTAGACTTAAAAGAAAAATTTTGGTCCTTAAGAGTTGTTTAGCATAGTGGAATCGGAGGGTATGGTAATTATTGATCTCTTGATCAAGGTTTGGCGAAAGCCAAGGCGTGTTTCTGGGGCACCGTCAGCACGGTCCTGACGGGGAAGCTTCTCCCGACTCAGAGACAATCAATAGAATGACGACTTTCCTGTTGCCGGGTCGCGATCAACGGAGTTATATGCCGCCCGCTTTTCCAGACCAGCCATGCTTGAATTCTTCCGCCGCCACCAAGGTTCCTTTCTCATCGTTCTGACCATCGTCATCATCTTGTCCTTCTCTGTGTGGGGAGGATGGAAAGGTGGCAAGTCTTCAGGTGCCCTGGAGCCCACGGATGTGGCTTTTGAGCTCTACGGCAACAACTACACCCGTGCCGAACTTGGTCGCCAGATGCGTTTCTTCGATCTGGCTCAGCGCATGGGCCTCCGTGAGCTGGCCATGGGCCTCTATTTCACTGACATGCGGGTGCAAACGATGGATCGTGCGCCAATCGACTTTGCGATCAATCAACTGGTTTTGGAGCACGAGATGGACGCATTGGGAGTGATGCCGACGGACGAGGAGGCCATCGCTGCGATGCAAAAGATGCCTCAGTTCCAGCAGAGCGGTCAGTATGACCCCAATATCGTTGCAGGCCTCGAGCAGCAGATCGGCTCTATGGGCTTCCATGGTCAAGACATGGTACAGCTTGTGAAGGACGATATCGGCCTCCGGCGCCTGAAGGAAATCGTCACAGGAAACTACGCCGTGTCAGGCTTCGCTCTTGAGAAACGCTACGCCAGCAGCTACCAGACGATCAAGGCATCCACGATTGCCTTCGCTCTCGATGCCTTCAAGAAAGACGCGAAAGTTACCGATGAAGAGATTCAGAAATACTTCGATGAAAACAAGGATACCTTCAAATCTGCCGAGAAGCGTGGTGGAGCGTTCCTGACGATTGATAAGCCACAGGAGCTTGAAAAGCTGCCGACCGCCGAAGAGCGCCAGAAGAAGCAGAAGGAGTATTCGGACAAGATCGAAAAGGTCATGAAGGCGGCGCGCGAGCCTGGGGTGAAGTTTGAGGCTCTGGCCAAAGAGCATGGCCTGAAGTTGGAGACCCTGGCTCCCTTTGAGAATGGTTCCCCTCCAGACTCGATCAAGGACAAGGCAGATATTGCGGGTTCCCTTTTCGGCATCATCACGGGTGTTGGCGGTGTGGGTGATCCAGTCAGCACGCCGAAGGCTGTTTATCTGGTGCAGTTGACCCAACTGGATGAGTCGAAGCCGCAGGATCTGCCAGCGGTGAAAGACAAGATCAAAGAGACACTCACGGAGCGCACCGCTCGTGAAGCCATGACGAAAGCCGCAAATGATGCTTCGAAGGCGATCAGTGAAGGCTTGAAGGCTGGCAAGAAGATCGCTGACTTGGTGAAGGAGCAGAAGCTGACCATGACAGATGTTGAGCCTTTCTCCGTGCAGTCTCCACCACCGAATCTCACCGGCGGTTCCCGCATTGCTTCCCTCGCTGGCAAGACGCCTTCCGGTAGCCTTGCAGAGGAGCCCGTGCAGTCTGAGTCTGGGATGCTGCTTCTCTACGTGAATAGCCGCGAACTTTACAAGAGCGACGACGCTGCGACGCGTCGTGAGCAACTCGAAAGCTCTGCCGAGAGCCAAGAGCAAGATCAGATCTTCCGTGCTTGGTTTGCGAAGCGCCGCGACGCGGCCAAGGAGTCGCTGAAGTTCATGGCCGCAGCACAGTAGTGCTGCGCCTTCCCAATCATGCCTGCTAACCCACTAGACGCCCAGGATCTCCTGGATGAAGCAACGGGGTGCGTGGCTGTAGGTGATCTCGATGAGGCGATTCCTTTGCTGCGCAAGTGTGTGCAAATGGATGCCTCGTTTTTCGATGGCTGGCATGCGCTCGGAATGACGCTCATGAAGGTTGGGGATATCAAGGAGGCTATCGGCGCTGGGCTGATGGCGACGACTTTACGGCCCAATGATCTGCTGGCGTGGACAGCGCTATCGCAGATGTACGTCAAAGACGGTCAGATCGCAGAAGCAGAGGATGCCAAGGGCAAAGCCCGCATCTTGTCGCTGGGTGGCAAGGTCGTAAAAGAGTGATGATCAAGTAGCGCCAGGGTTCTGCCAGCGCCGGAGCCTCGGGAGCGAGAGAACAACGGCGACGATGATGCCTGCGCCCACATAGAATCCGGGACTCATGAGCTCTTTTTTTCCGAAGATCATCGCTGCCAGTAAGATGCCATAGACGGGCTCCATGTTGTAGATGACGTTCACTTGGAAGACGGAGAGGCGTCGCAGCGCATCCATGTAGCCGGCGTACGCTGCCACGGTGCAGCCTAGTGACAGGAGCAATAGCCAGCCTATGTCTGCAGCGCTCGGCATCGTCATCAACGAACCAGCAAGAGAGGGGAAAAACGGCAGGACTGCCAGCGAGATGACGAAGGCTCCACTCATCTGATAGGTGCCGATGGTGGAAAAATGCCAGCGCCTGACGAGTTGCTTATTGATCACGGCAAAGAGGGCGGCCAGCAGGGCGGACACGAGCCCGACGGAAAAGCCCAGCCAGTAGCGTGGCTCAACGTGATAGATCAACCACACTGCACCCACCATGACGCTACCAACGGCCAGTTCCATCTTGTTCCAACGGCGTGTGCCGTCTGTCAGCGGTTCGATCAAGGAGCACCAGAGCATGGCTGTCGGCATCGCTGCCAGACAGACCGATGCGGTAGATAGGCGCGCCGCGAGGAAGAAAAGCATCCAGTGCATGGCCAGGATGGCTCCATTCCCAGCCAATTGGAGCGCTGCTTTGCGCACGATACGCAAGCGAGTCCGCATCGAGAGAGCCACCAGGCAAAACCCCAGTGCGGCCAAACCAGTGCGCCACACTACGACCTCTAGCACCGGGATCTGTACGAGCATACCAAGAATGGCGGTGAATCCCCAGGCGATCACCACCAGATGCATTTGCAAATAATCACGCATCAGTGTTCATGGCTTTGGATCCGTGATGTGAATGCCAAGTTGATGACCGAAAACGATGGGCGCGGGGTGCTGGGCATAAAAGGCGTCGTCAAAGTGCCACCATTCGGTGTCGAGGATTTGGAATCCAGCGTCAACCATGGCAGCCTGAAGACGATGCAGATTGCGCATGATGCGTTCGTCACTGCCTTTGTAGAGGTAACTCGAGCGCGGTCCTGCTTCGTCGTGTGATGTTGGCATATGCATTTCTTTGCCATGGGCATCTACCAGGGTCACGTCGACCGCTGTGCCAGAGCAGTGCCTGGACCAACCGCTCTTCGGGTCCATAAACATATCTCCATCATCCTTCTCATGCAGGATCAGTTGCACCTCCGGTGGACGCCAGGCATCCCAGAGCCGCAGGCCGCAGCCGTATTGGCGAAGAATCTGCTGCACCCTCTGCAATTTTTCGGCGGTACGAGTGCGGAGGAGGCAGGGCATGTCAGGCGGGTAGATGCCTTGCTTGATGATGTTCCGATTGGTCGCGTAACGCAGTTCGACGGACACATCGGGAATGTAAGTGCGGACATCCACCAGATCGTATTGAGGGGCTAGCATTGCTGCATTGCTGACGACCACAGCACTGCGTCGCTCTTCCGGGCGTCCAGCCGCACATCCCGCTACATAGATGCTGGCGCACAGAAGGAGTAGGTTGGATAAAAGCGGGCGGAGATGCATGCAGTGGGCGATTTTTCTTTCTTTCCGCGATTTCGCAAGGCAAGTTTCCGCCTTTCCGCACTCTCGCGGCTCCGATTTTCAGACTATGACAAAATATCAGTTACTCGACGCGCTTCTCCACATCCTGTTTTTCATGATGGGGGCAGGGATTGGGTCCTTCCTCAACGTGGTTATTTATCGGGTTCCGTTGGGATTGTCCGTGAATGAGCCGCGTCGTTCCTTCTGTCCATCCTGCAAGAAGCAAATCCCCTGGCATCAGAACATCCCTCTGGTCAGCTGGCTGCTGCTGCGCGGCAAGTGCGCGAACTGCAAGTCGTCCATCGCTGCCCGCTACATCTTTGTCGAACTGCTGGTTGGCGTGCTCTTTTATGCCATCTTCCGCTACTTCGGAGGTGACTGGGCGGACATCTCCATTTGGGGGCCAAGAGTGCTGTGCCTATGGGTGTTTGTATCTCTGCTGGTGGCGGGCACTTTTATCGATATCGAGCATTACCTGCTGCCAGACCAAATCACTATCACGGGAACGATCGCTGGCCTGCTGGCGGCGACGTGGGTGCCTGACCTTGTTCGCGCCACGGGCCATGGTTGGGGTGGATTGATGGCACTCGCTGGTGCCGCGCTGGGCTTTTTTCTGCTGTGGGGCATCGTCGAACTCGGCAAAATCGCCTTTGGTCGGAAGAAGTTTGCGTTTCCACAGCCCGTGAAGTGGGAAGTCGCCCAACCGGACGACGAAAAGCCGCCCGTTGTGCGTGTCGGGGAAGACGAAATGCAATGGGAAGACCTGTTTTATCGCGCTACAGATCGCCTCATCGTTCAGTCCAAAACGCTCCAGATCAATGATCGATCCATGACCGATGTGAAAGCAGAGCTCTACATGGAGAAGCTGCGCATCACCCAAGCAGACGGTAAATCGGAAATGATGGAGTGGGATGGCATCAAGGTCTTTCAAGGCACCACGAGCGAGGTCGTGATCCCACGTGAAGCGATGGGATTTGGCGATGTGATGTTCTTGATGATGATCGGTGCCTTCATCGGTTGGCAGGGCGTGCTTTTCACGATCTTCGGTGCCTCTGTTCTCGGTACGTTGCTGGCGATCGTTCAGCGGATCACGGGGCGTGCCGCGTGGAGCGCCAAGATCCCCTTCGGTCCCTACTTGGCTGCTGCAGCTCTGATTTGGGTCTTCTGGGGGGTGCAGATCGTGAACTGGTACATCACGCTGACACAGCGCGGCTGGGGGCATTCTTGAGGAGTTTGTCATGACTGAAGCGTCTGCGGTACCTGTGGTGTGCGGCTTGATCTTTCGCCGTGGCAGGGTGCTCGTGGCCCGCAGGCCGGAGGGGAAACAACTGGCGGGGCATTGGGAATTTCCTGGAGGCAAGGTCGAAGAAGGTGAAGATCCCACCGCAGCTCTGAAGCGCGAGTTGATGGAGGAACTGGGCTGTCAGATCGTCATCACAGAGTCGTGGCCAAAGTTCCGCCATACGTACGATTGGGGCAGCATCGACCTTATTCCGTTTGTGTGCGAGCTAGCTGCTGACAGCGCAGAGCCAGTGGCCCATGAGCACTCGGCGCTCGATTGGGTCAGTCCTAGGAAATTGGGCTCTCTACCGCTTGCGCCAGCAGACCTGCCTGTTGTCACCTACCTCCTAAATCAACATGACTAGCCTGCCCAGAATCACCCTGATTGGCTTGGGTTTATTCCTCTCTCAAGTCGTCCCTGTTCAGGCAGATCCGGTGGGCCTGGATGGAACCGTGATGTGTGGTTACCAAGGTTGGTTTGCTACGGAGGGCGATGGCATGAAGCGTGGATGGCAGCACTACGGCTTCAATCAAGAAGGTCGCTGCCACATCGATCTGTGGCCGGATGTCAGCGAATACGGCTCCGACGAACTCTTCACCACGCCCCTCAAATTTGCGGATGGTTCTGCGGCGCGGGTCTTTAGTTCCGCTAATGCGAAGACGGTGCATCGTCACTTTGAGTGGATGCGGGAGCACCAGATTGATGGGGTGTTTTTGCAACGATTTGCTACGGTGACGCGCGGCGGTTCTTCTCTTGCCTTCGTCGATCAAGTCATGGCCAATGTGCGAGATGCCGCTCGTGAAACCGGGCGAGCCTGGGCGGTGATGTATGACTTGAGCGGACTCAAGAAAGGCGAGATCGAGAGCATCGTGATGCCCGATTGGCGCCGACTGAGGGATGAATTGAAGATCACCGCCGACCCAACGTATCAGCATCACACAGGGAAACCGGTGGTCGCCGTGTGGGGCATCGGGTTTAATGACGATCGAGCCTATACCCTGGATGAGAGTGCGGCACTCCTGCGCTTCTTGAAGACCGAACTCGGGGGGGCGACAGTCATGGCTGGAGTGCCCTTTGGCTGGCGGGAACTGAATCGCGACGCTGTAAACGATCCCCACCTTCACGAAGTGCTAGCGGAGGCGGACATCATCAGCCCCTGGGCGGTGGGCCGCTACGGTACCGTGAAAGGTGCGACTCACGATATTGGTAAGGTCCATAGCGGCGACGCCGCCTGGTGTCAGGAACGGGGTAAGAGCTATTTGCCGGTGATATTCCCCGGCTTCAGTTGGCACAATCTCATGCAGGCCCGCGGTCAGGAAGCGAGAGTGAATGCGATCCCCCGGCTCAAAGGTCAGTTTTATTGGCATCAAGCCATGGAGCGTCTCCGCGCGGGTTCCAAGATGCTATATGTGGCGATGTTTGACGAGATGGATGAAGGCACCGCCATTTTTAAGTGCTCTAACACGACGCCCGTCGGTGGGGCCCAGTTCGCAACCTATGAGGGCCTACCTTCGGATCACTACCTCTGGCTCACGGGGCAGATTCGGCAGGTCCTCCGTGGCGAATCGACGGTGACGTCATCCTTGCCAAGTCGGTAGGAGCCTTGGTCAAAATTGAAACCTGCTGCCCAGGATTCAAACAAGACGGAACTCGTTCAAGTGTCCATGCTCAGGGGAATGAAGCGCATCTCGATCATCGATTCCCACACCGGCGGAGAACCCACCCGTGTTGTGCTGGAAGGTGTCCAACCCAATGAGCTCGATCAGTATCGCCGAGCCATCATCTGCGAGCCTCGTGGTCACGAAGTCATCGTCGGCGCGTTGTTGCAGCCTCCTCAAGACAGCAATTGCGCTGCGGGTGTCGTCTTCTTTAACAACGCAGGTCGCCTCGGCATGTGTGGTCATGGCATGATCGGCGTTATCGAGACCTTGAAACACCTCGGTCGAATTGAACCGGGCGACCATCGCATCGAGACACCAGTCGGGATCGTCACCGCGACACTGCATCCCGATGGTCGTGTCAGTGTCCGAAATGTTGTCTCCTACCGGAAGGCCAAAGCTGTCGCTGCCGCAGGCTTTGTTGGTGATGTCGCCTATGGTGGAAATTGGTTTTACCTCGTGGCGGATCACGGCCTCGAACTCAATCGCGAAAACATCCCGCAGCTCACAAAGGCCAGTTTGGAAATGCGCGCCGCCATCCGCGCCGCCGGTTTCCCCGAAGTCGATCACGTCGAGCTCTTCGGTCCACCCCACGCTCCTGCCAACCACAGCCGCAACTTCGTCCTCTGCCCCGGTGGCGAATACGACCGCTCCCCCTGCGGCACCGGCACCAGCGCGAAGCTCGCCTGTCTCGCGGCGGACGGCAAACTGGCCCCAGGCGAAGTCTGGTGGCAGGAAAGCATCATCGACTCCGTATTCGAAGGTCGCTACGAAGTCGCGCCCGACGGCATCGTCCCCACCATCACCGGCCAAGCATTCATCACCGCGGAGACAACCCTCATCCTCGATCCCAATGACCCGTTTCAATATGGCATTTAGCTTGCAAAGGGCGGTCCTATTTTTGGCCATCCATCTTTTTGCCATCCATGGTTGGAGTGCCGATGATCTCTCCAAGCGCACCGAAAACACCGTCTTCCGTGATCACCTAAAGGCGAACTGGCTGCCCGACGGCAAGAGCTTCTGGTATCGTGTCCAAACCGGCCCGCAGACACATGAGTTCGTCCTCATCGAGGCTGAAACTGGCGCTCGTAAAACAGCGCAGACGCTCAAAGTTTTGGGATTGCCGGAAAGCGATGCGTTGAAAACCTCAGCAGTCAGAATCGAACTGCGCAAGACATCACGCACCGGAGGAGAATCCGGCTTCAAGTTCATCAACAAGCTCGATGCCGATGTCGATCTCTTCTGGATCAATCAACAAGGCGAGCACGCCAGCTACGGTCGCATTCGTGCCAACAGCACACGCGAGCAGCATACCTTCGATGGTCACGTCTGGCTCATAACGAGCCGAACGGGAGAGCATCTCGCCGTAGTCGAAGCCGAGGCCACGGTGAAGACTCTCATCATCGATGGCAAAGGTATCGCGGAAGCTGCGGCGGATCCAAAAAAACGCCCCGAACCTGGAAGGTCTCCGGATGGGGCTTGTGTCGTTGTTAGCCAGGCCGATGCAGTCGCAAAACGGCAGATCACGATTATCGATTCCACGCCTCAAGATAGCTTTCAGCCAAAGACCAAAGTCATCGACTACGTCAAGCCGGGCGATCCTCTGCCGCAGCCACAGTTGGTGATCACCGCAGCGGACGGGCATAAGATTCCTGTGCCGCGAAACTTTCATGAAAACCCATTCAGTCCAGATGGTCGAATTGGGGTGACCTGGTCACCTGATAGCGCTGAATTCTACTTCGACTACAACCAACGAGGTCATCAGCTCTACCGGATCCTTGCGGCGAACGCGAAGACCGGAGCCGTTCGTGTCGTCGTTGAGGAACGCTCAAAAACATTCATCGACTATACGCAGAAGACGTGGCGGCACTGGCTGCATCAAACGGGTGAACTCATCTGGATGAGCGAACGCGACGGCTGGTGTCATCTCTGGCTCTACGATACCAAAACTGGCACGCTGAAGAATCAGATCACTAAAGGAACCTGGCCAGTGCGTGAGGTCTTGCACGTTGATGAGGCGAAGCGTGAAATCTGGTTCCTCGCCAGCGGGTTGCGAAAGGGGGAAGACCCCTATCACTTGCATCTCTGCCGCGTGAATTTTGATGGCAGTGGATTCAAACAACTCACAGAGGGTGACGGCAATCACCTTGTTGAGTTCTCACCAAAGCGTGACTTTTTCATCGACGCCTGGTCGCGCTCCGACCATCCGCCTGTTACAGAGTTGCGCAGGAGCCAGGATGGCAGCCTTGTGTGTGAGCTAGAACGGGCCGATGTCACAGCACTGCTCTCCGTAGGTTGGACGATGCCTGAACGATTCGTGGCCAAGGGGCGCGATGGCACCACTGACATTCACGGTGTCATCATCAAGCCCTCCAACTTCGATCCCGCCAAGCACTACCCGGTGGTGGAAAACATCTATGCCGGACCGCACGGGGCCTTTGCGCCGAAGGATTTTGGCCGATTGCTCGGGCATCACAGCATTGCCGAGCTTGGTTTTATTGTGGTTCAAATGGACGGTATGGGCACCAATCATCGCGGCAAGACCTTCCACGATGTGTGTTGGAAGAACCTCAAGGATGCGGGCTTTCCAGACCGCAAGCTGTGGATCAAGGCAGCCGCCAAGACACGCCCTTGGATGGACATCTCTCGTGTCGGTATCTACGGCGGCAGCGCGGGTGGGCAGAATGCGATGCGTGCCCTGTTGGACCACCATGATTTTTACAAAGTGGCTGTCGCCGACTGCGGATGCCACGACAACCGCATGGACAAAATCTGGTGGAACGAGCAGTGGATGGGTTGGCCCGTCGACGACAGCTACAAACGCAGTTCCAACTTTGAGGACGCACGCAGACTTGAAGGACACCTGCTTCTCATCGTCGGTGAGCTCGATACCAACGTCGATCCTGCGAGTACCATGCAGGTCGTCGGTGCGCTGCAACGGGCGAACAAGAGCTTCGAGTTCATGCCGATCATCGGCGCTGGTCATGGTGCGGCGGAAACTCCAATTGGGTCGAGGCTTCGAATGGAATTTCTGGTAAAACACCTACAGCCATGATCATCATTGTGGCGAAGAGTTGGCGCAGGTCAGGGTGGTCCTTGTTGGGGCGAAGACGTGGCTCGAACACCGATCAAACCGCTTCCTGGAATAGTCGCGCCACGTGTTTGCGTTGGTCTCGGATGTGCTTGGAGAGTGCGTCTTTGGCTTTGGGCAAGTCGCCGCCGAGGACTGCCCTGAGAATGCGGCAATGCTCACGGGCACGGCGGTTGACGGTTTCATCGTCCAGTACAGCGTGAGCGAAGAGCGTCTCGTAGTAGATGCCGTTTTGATCGAAGAACTGGCTCAGGTAGCGGTTCTCCGCTCGGTCAATCCAATGGCGGTGGAGGCGATTGTCGAGCTGGGGTCTCCCGCTGGCGTCTGGGCTATTGCCGAGGATCAATTGGCGGACAAAATCGCGGTCTAGTCGCGGCATCGCGAGTTCAAGGGCGCGGAGTTCGAGCGTTTCACGTATGTCGATGTAGTCGAGCATTTCCGTCTCGCTATAAGGGCGCACGCGCCAACCGCGACGCGGGAGATGCTCGATGATGCCTTCCCCGGAGAAGCGGTTGAAGATGCGGCGCAGCACGGTGCGTCCGATGCCAAATTCTTCGGCGGTGACTTCCTCCCGCAGGCATTCTCTGGTTCCGCGTAGGCTGAGGCTAATGATGTGCTCGGCCAGCATCTTCTCCGGTGCGACTGGTGCCGTTGGACGGAGACTGGAGAGGGTAATCTGTGGGTCACGGCTGCGGCGCCTTGTATTGATGCCGAGCGAGCCGTCTTGGTTTCGGAAGAGGAATCTTGCGTCTATGAGCTGCTCCACAGCTGTGCGGGCTGGCATCAGGGACGCTTTGAAGTGCCCAGCGATGCCGCTGAGAGTGAGCGGATATGGCAGTGTTTCTCCGGCGATGATGTGTGCCTTGATGTCTTCTTGAATCTGTTCGGAGATGGTCATGACGAGGTTATGTCGCAAATAGTTGATATTGCGTCCGAAATCAATTAGATGGTTGTGAACTCCGTTAAATGCCTCCAAAATCGATCATGTCGCAATCCTCATCCAACATCTTCCAGGGCTGCATCCCGGCCCTGATGACCCCCTGTGCTGCCAACGGCCTTCCAGACTTTGACGCCCTCGTCCGCAAAGCTCGCGAACTGATCGATGTAGGCATGAGCGCGGTCGTTTACTGCGGTTCCATGGGTGACTGGCCGCTGCTGACGGACGCGCAGAGACAGGAAGGCGTGCGTCGGTTGGCGGAAGCGGGCATTCCTGTCATCGTCGGCACTGGCGCGCAGAACACGACGATTGCCGCGGCTCATGCCGCCCATGCGCGCGAGGTCGGGGCAGGGGGGCTGATGGTGATCCCTCGTGTGCTTTCCCGTGGCAGTTCTGTATCCGCTCAACGTGCCCATTTCGCGGCGGTTCTCAATGCTGGGGGAAATCTGCCGGCGGTAATTTACAACAGCCCGCACTACGGATTCGAAACCAAGGCCGATCTGTTTGGTGAACTTCGGAAGGACCATGCGAACCTGATTGGCTTCAAAGAATTCGGCGGAGCCAAGTCGCTCAGCTACGCAGCGGAGTTCATTACCAGTGGCGATCCTGGCCTGACATTGATGGTCGGCGTCGATACGCAGGTCTTTCACGGCTATGTCCACTGCGGTGCGGTTGGTGCGATCACCGGTGTGGGCAATGCGCTGCCGAGAGAGGTACTGCGCCTGATTGAACTCTGTGAAAAGGCGGCAGCTGGCGATCCAACTGCGCGTCGCTTGGCTCTCGAACTCAGCGAGGCTCTGGCCGTACTCTCGACCTACGACGAGGGCTCTGATCTGGTGCTTTACTACAAGGAACTCATGGTACTCGAAGGAAACGAGGAATACCGCCGCCACTTCAACGACTTCGACTTACTCAGTGACCGCCAGCGTGATTTCCTTCATGCTCAGTGGAAGCAGTTCCGCCAATGGTGGAGCCAGTGGGACGGGAAGTGTGATTGAGCGGCCGCTCACCGTTATGAAAACGCTCTCCATAACCATAGCATCGGTTTTCACGATTGGCGGTCTGCTGGAGGCGACTGAAACCAAGCCTAACGTCCTTTTCATTGCGGTCGATGATATGCGTTGCGATCTCGGATGTTATGGATCAAAGGAAGTGCTGTCGCCGAATATCGACCGCTTGGCATCTTCAGGCGTGCGCTTTGACCGCGCCTACTGTCAGGTTGCGGTCTGCAATCCGTCGCGTGCCTCGCTCATGACCGGGCTGCGGCCCGACACGCTGCGCGTGTGGGATCTTCCGACCAATTTTCGCACCACAACACCCGATGCAGTCACGCTTCCGCAGCACTTTCGGAAGCACGGCTATCGTGCGGTGGCTTTTGGAAAGATCTTCCACAATCCCTTTCCTGACGATGTCTCATGGGATGAACCGACGCATCAAGCTACCGGCGTCAAGAACTACTCCGAGTCGAACCAGCAGCGCCTGGCTATCTTCAAGAAACAAATGGTCGACTCGGGCAAGCCCAAGGCTGCGGTCGAACGCATGCGAGGTCCGGCGACAGAGATTCAAGATGTCGATGATGATGGCAACTTTGACGGCAAACAAACCACCGATGCGATTGCGCGGATGCGCGAACTCGCCGCAGCGGAGCAACCCTTCTTCCTCGCTGTTGGTTACATCCGCCCTCATCTTCCCTTGGTGACGCCCAAGAAGTATTGGGATCTTTATCAACGCGATAAAATCACCCTCGCGCCCAACCCCTCCTTTCCACGCGACATGCCCGCCGTGGCGTTTGGCGATCGCTCCATGGGTGGCTTTTACGAACTGCGTGACTACATGGACTACGCAGACGCGCCTTCGCCTTTCGATGCCCACCTGAGCGAGGACCAACAACGTGAATTGAAGCACGGCTACTATGCATCTGTCTCCTTCGTCGATGCGCAGGTGGGACGGCTGCTGGATGCGCTGGAGCAGCAAGGGCTCGCGCAGAACACCATCGTCGTCCTGTGGAGTGATCACGGTTGGAAGCTCGGCGAACACGGCGGCTGGTGCAAACAGACCAACTACGAGATTGATACGCGTGCGCCGCTGATCG
The DNA here is from genome assembly GCA_024232965.1 of Verrucomicrobiaceae bacterium. Classification (GTDB taxonomy): domain Bacteria; phylum Verrucomicrobiota; class Verrucomicrobiia; order Verrucomicrobiales; family Verrucomicrobiaceae; genus JACKQF01. The sequence goes on from JACKQF010000001.1 coordinate 878,577, forward strand.
TTCGTGCGCCGAATGCCAAGGCCAAGGGCCAGTCTTGCTCCGCGCTGGTCGAGTTCGTGGACGTCTATCCCACGCTCTGTGATTTGGCCCAACTGCCGACTCCTACCGTGCTGGAAGGAAAGAGTTTCGCACCACTGCTGAGCGACACCGATGCCCCGCACAAGGATGCCGCTTTCAGTCAGTTTGAGCGCACTCACGAAGGCCGCGAGTTCATGGGTTGCGCCATCCGCACGGACCGGTATCGCTACATCGAATGGCGCCATCGGAACTCGGGAAAGGTCGAGGCACGCGAGCTTTACGATCATCAAACCGATCCGCAGGAGGACCAAAACATCGCGGATGCCGCCGACCACCAGATCTTGATCCAAGAGTTGTCCGCGCGTGCATTCCAAAATTTCAGGCCGGCTAGTTGGGGGAAGACGGCTGCCGCTGAACGGCCCAAGCTCACCGTGGTCAACAATGGAAGGCAAGCTGTCGATATCTTCTGGCTGCCTGAGAAAGGCGAACCAAAGAAATCAGGCACTCTCGCTCAGGGGGAGCGGCAGGTCATCAAAACCACCATGGGGCATCGCTTCCTGATCCAGGGCACGAAGACCGGCTTCAAACAGACCATCACCGTCACCGAGGATACGCAGCAGTTCGTCCTGAATGCAGCCCCGAACAAGAAAGCGGTTCATCCTTGACTTCTCCCGAGCTGACGCCCGCATCCACTTCGTTTGGACTCTACAACGACTCTCACATTGAACCATCCCAGCCATGAAAATCGCACCAATCCTTCTCTTTCTCGTCGCGTTCGCCCTTTCCGCTTCTGCTAAACCGCTGCAAGTCTTCATCCTCGCCGGACAGTCGAACATGCAGGGCCACGCCAAGGTCAGCACCTTTGAGCATGTCGGCATGGACCCGGCAACGAAGCCGATGCTGAATGAAATGCAGAATGCGGATGGGACGCCAAAGGTTTGCGAGCGCGTGTGGATCTCGTCGATCGGCTGCGCGGACACGGAGCAGATCGGAAAACTCACCGCTGGCTTCGGTGCGAGTCAAAACGGGCCGAAAATCGGCCCAGAGTTCACCTTTGGCCTCTACATGCAAAAGGTCAGCGACGCGCCTATCCTGATCATCAAGACGTCGTGGGGCGGCAAGAGCCTGAATACCGACTTCCGCCCGCCGAGCGCCGGGCCGTATGTGTTCAACGAGACACAACTCGCCGCGCTTCAGAAGCAGGGCAAAGACATCGCCGCCATCAAGGCGGAAAAGGAGAAAGAGACTGGCGCCTACTACCGCCTCATGGTCGAGCACGTGAAGACCGTGCTCGCGGACATTAAGCGCGTCGTTCCGGGCTATGATTCCTCGCAGGGTTATGAACTGGCCGGGTTCGCTTGGTTCCAGGGCTGGAATGACATGGTGGACCAAGGCACCTATCCGAACCGCGACAAGCCCGGCGGCTACGATGCCTACGCCGAAGTGATGGCCCACTTCATCCGCGACGTTCGCAAGGACTTGAACGCGCCGAAGCTCCCTTTCGTCATCGGCGTGATTGGTGTCGGCGGGCCAACCAGCGAGTACGGTCCCGACCAACACCGCTACAAGTCCACGCATCAAAACATCCGCGATGCCATGGCGGCCCCCGCGAAACTGCCGGAGTTCAAAGGCAGCGTCACCGCTGTGTTGACGGAGAATTATTGGGACCGCGAGTTAAAAGCGGCGAGGTTCAAAGAAGAGACGATTAAACAACAAGCCAAGAAACTCGCGAAGGAAGGCAAAATGAAGCCTGCGGTGGAACGAGTGTTGACGGAAAAGATGCGCATCGAAGGCCTCACCGATCGCGAACGCCTCGTTCTAGACAAGGGCGTATCGAACGCCGAATTCCACTACCTCGGCAGCGCCAAGATCCTTGGAGGCATCGGCAAAGGCTTCGCCGAGGCGATGGCGGAGCTCAAACACCTCAGCCAATAAGCATCATGCAACCTGCACACATCACTTCGTTCGTCAGGCTCACGCGCGCCTCTGTGACCATTTGCCTTTTATCCATCCTCATGAACATCACGGCCCTTTCCGCCGCCGACTCAGCCGAAGTGGAAAGTCTGCGTAGCCGGGCCAGTGAAGGCGACGCAAAGGCTCAGTTGGACCTGGCCATTTGCCTCCGGGATGGAAAGGGAGTCGCCAAAGACCATGCTGAAGCCATGAAGTGGGCGCATCTGGCGGCGGATCACGGGAATGCGGATGCGATGGACTTCATTGGATTCGCTTATCTCCGTGGCGCGGTCATCAAGCGCAATCCCACAATCGCGTTCGGCTATTTCAAATCGGCAGCAAATGAATCCGCGCAGGCCGCGTTCAACCTCGGCCAGTGCTACTACGGTGCGCAGGGCACGGAGCAGGATTGCGCGACAGCGCTGAAGTGGTGGGAGAAAGCTGCGGAGAAAGGACACGGGCGCGCCGCAGCGGCGGCGGCGATGGCTTACCTTGCGGGCGAAGGCGTGCCGGCAAATCCCGTGCTGGGTCGTCGCCTCGCAGAACGTGCCGCTGAACTGAACAATCCCTCGGGCCTCGTGGTGCTGGGCGAACTTCAGTTCCAAGCCGGCGACGTAGATGCCGCCAAGGCAAACTGGACGAAGGCTTCAAAACTTTTTCCGACAGGCGCTACCGGGCATCCAGCGCAGCCATCTGACAATGCCTCCGCTCAACAAGCGGCGGATCTTTTGAAGCTCATCGATTATCGGCTTCGCAAAGGAGAGCAGGGGAAGTTCGCCTTTGTTCAGATGTCGCACATCCTCCAGGGCTACAACAACTGCGGCTCAACGGCCTGCGCCATCTTCGCCCGCTTTCACGGCAGCAAGATCGGCGGCTGGGACTACAAGAAGCTGTGCCCCTCGCCGCTCGGCACTGGTACCGACTGGGGGCATCTTCTCGATGCTTCAAAGAAAATCGGCCAGAAGTGGAAGCTCGTCACCTACACGCCGGATGACGAAGGCTTCGTCAAAGCCACCGACATGCTCAAAAGCGAACTCGATGCCGGCCGCCCCGTGATTGTCGATTTCAAATACATCGGCCCGCAATACCCGAACGGCAGCGCCGGACACACGCTCAACGTCTGCGGCTACATCGCGGCAGAGAACCTCTACATCCTCTGCAACCCCGCCGTGGCCACACCGGGTCTGCAACTCATCACCGCCGAAGATTTGAAGAACTGCTGGCGCTCCGACCACTATGGAGCGCTCTCAAAAGGCGTGCTCTCGCGGCCCGCTTTCATCATCGATCAACCATGATCCTGCGTTTGCGATTTCTGACCTGTCTTCTCTGCCTCGGCGTATCGTCGGCGGCAGAACCGGTCATTCCCGCTTTGGCGGTCAAAGATCTCGGTGCAGACATCAAAGGGCAGATCCTCATCGAAGAAATGAATTGTGTGGCTTGTCATGCGGCGGAAGGCACGCTCTCAACGACGTCGAAAAAGGCTCCGCGTCTCGCGCAGATCGGCTCGCGGGTGCATCCGGCTTACATTGAATCATTCGTTCATGATCCGCATGGCATGAAACCCGGCACCACGATGCCGGATGCTTTGGCGCGTCTTCCAGAAGCGGAAAAAGCGGTTGTGGCATCTGAACTGACACACTTTTTGCTCTCGCTCAAAAAGCCAAACTTCACGCCACAGGCTCCTGATCACGTCGCAGCTTCATTGGGGCACCAATTGTTTCAATCACGTGGATGCGCGGCATGCCACGCGCCGCGCGATGAAAGGGCGGCGGAACTGCCGATGGCCAATTCCGTGCCGCTTGGGGCTTTGGAGAACAAATACAGCCACGAGAGCCTTGTGACCTTCCTGCGCCAGCCGCATGCGAGCCGTCCCTCGGGCCGAATGCCGGACATGCGGCTTCAGGGTCGCGATGTGGAGCGTATCGCGCACTTTTTGCTGCAACACACCCGCGTGCCCGGCGCGCTGCGTTACACGCTCTATCGCGGCAATGTGTGGGAGGGGATGGCGGGCGAAAACGTCGCTGCTGAGCGTGGCGGGCAGGTCGCGGACTTTGCGCTGGCCAGTCTTGGGCGCGTGGAGCAGCACACCGCTGTGCGCTACGAAGGCCGGCTGCTGGTGAAGTCAAAGGGCACGCACACCTTTCACCTCACGATGAACGGCGGCACTCTAAAGGTCGATGGCAAGGCGCTGGTGGATGAAGCGCCCAGCGACCGGCGCGGCGTCAAATCCTTCACGGCCGCTGTGGAACTCGATGCAGGTTCGCACGCCATCGAGTTCACGTATTTTCACACCGGTCGCAAAGCCGAGCTGGTCTTTGAAATGACCGCACCGCAGTTCCCTCGCGGCCCGATCCCCACCACGATGCTCTCGGTCACCAAAGAGCCTCTCGCACCCTTTGCGACGCTTAAAGTGAACCCAACTCTCGCTCAACGTGGTCGCGAGCATTTCACCCAATATGGATGCGCGAACTGCCATGATGATTTGAACCTGCCCCGCCTCTCCGCGCCTGATTGGACCAAACTGGACGCCTCTCGCGGCTGCCTCGCGGACTCCGCCGGTCCGCGCTTCGGCCTCAGCGCGACGCAGCGGGAACTCATCGTCAAAGCGCTGCCCACCGCCGCGAATCCGCACTTCGATGACACTCAGCGCATTCACAAGACGCTCGCCGCACTCAACTGCATCGCCTGCCACGAGCGCAGCGCCCTCGGCGGACCCGCCACGGAACGGCGCGCGCTCTTTACCAGCACCCAGCCCTCGCTCGGCGATCAGGGCCGCATCCCGCCGCCGCTCTCCTATGTTGGCGCAAAGCTGACGCCGCAGTGGTTTGCCGATGTCTTGCTGCACGCGAAGCGCCAGCGCGATTACATGGACGCTGCGATGCCGCAGTTCGGCGAGGCACAGGTGGGTCATCTGCCGGAACTGTTCGCCCGCGTGGACAAGCTCGAAGACGCTGTCTTGCCAAAGGTGATGCAGCTTCAGGAATCCAAGGCGGCAGGTTACGAGCTGGCCGGCACCAGCGGACTTGGCTGCATCATCTGCCATCAGTTCAATGGACAAAGGGCAGGCGAAATCAGCGCGCTCGATCTCGCCTATACGACGCAGCGGCTGCAGAAAAACTGGTTCACGCTCTTCATGCGCCAGCCCTCGCGCTTTCATCCCACCGTCATCATGCCCGGCTTCTGGCCGGATGGAAAATCTCTGCGCCCCAACATCCTCGCAGGTGACAGCGCCCAGCAAATCGAGGCGATCTGGAATTACCTTGCCGATGGCGAACGCGCGAAGAAGCCGGTCGGCATCTCACGTCAGTCCAATGAACTGCGCGTGGGTGATGTGCCGGAGATCTGCCGTGGCCGCGGCACCGCAGGCTTTCGCGGCATCGGGGTCGGCTATCCTGAGCGCGTGAATCTCGCCTTCGACTCCGGTGAGATGGCGCTGCGGATGCTCTGGCGCGGCGAGTTCGCCAATGTGGATAACGGCTCGTTCAATCCGCGTGGCAGCGACGCGATTTCATTTCCACCAGGCATCCCCTTTCATCACCTGAAGTCGCTGGACGAAAGCTGGCCCTACAAAGGCAAAACGAGCTACACCTTCCCACAGGATCACGGCTACGAATTCCGCGGCTACACGCTCGATGCGCAGCGACGGCCCACATTCCGCTATAGCTTTGGCGAGGTTGCCGTGGAGGACTTTTTCGAGGATGTCCACGGCGAAAGCGGTCGCGGTTTCTTCAAGCGCACGCTGCGACTCACCACGTCTGCTGAGCAGCCGATGTTCTATTTCCGTGCTGCGGCGGGAAAAAGCGCCGACAAGATCTCCGAGCGCGAGTTTCGCCTGGAAAAGCTCACCCTGCGAATCGCCGATGGTATGAGCGGCATCGTGCGTGATGGCACGCCAGCCGAAGTTCTCCTCCCGCTCACGCTGCCAGTCGGCGAAACCAAACTCGTGCTCGAATACTCATGGTAACTGCCCGCGTCATCCTCGTCTCCATGATCGCCTCCGCTGCGCTGTTGCGCGGCGCGGAAGATCTTGGCGAAATGTGGGGCACTGCCGCCGACGAGGCGAAGTATTACCCGATCACCTCGATTCCAATCCCGCCCACCGTGCCGATGCGACCCGGCGGTTTGGAATTCCTGCCGGATGGCCGTCTCGCCGTTGGTACGCGACGCGGTGACATCTACTTCGTGAAGGGCGCGCTCGATTCGCCGCCGCAGCCGCAGTTTCATTTGTTCGCCTCAGGGCAGGATGAGATTTTCTCGCTCGCCTGGCGCGATGGCGCGATGCTGGCGACCACTTGGGGCGAAGTCACGCGAATCGCCGACACTGATGGCGATGAAGTGGCTGACCGCTACGACACGCTCACCAGCAACTGGGGTTACGCCGAGGGACACGAATTCGCCTTCGCCTCCAAACCCGATGCGGAGGGCAATCTCTGGGTCTCGCTCGGTCTCAGTGGTTCCTACGAATCCCACAATCTCTTTCGCGGCTGGGCCGTGAAGGTCACGCCCGCAGGGAAGATGATTCCCGTTTGCAGCGGCTTGCGCAGTCCCGGTGGCACGGGCGCGAACGCGCAGGGCGTGATGTTTTCCACCGAGAGCCAGGGACCGTGGAATGGTTGTTGCTCGCTCAAGCACCTCCAAGAAGGCGCATTCCTCGGCCATCCCGCCAGCTACAACTGGTATGCCTTCGTTCCCGGCATGAAGGAGCCAGTGAAACCGAACAGCGACTCACGCATGGCTGTGGAAAAGCGCCGCGTGAAGGAACTCGTTCCGCCCGCCGTGTGCTTTCCGTACATCAAAATGGGACGCAACATCTCCGGCTTCCGTCTTGCCCAGACCGGCGGCAAGTTCGGCCCCTTCGATGGCCAGCTCTTCCTCGGCGACTACAGCCTCAGCATCATCGTTCGCGCCACCACCGAGCAGGTGAACGGCGTGTGGCAGGGCGCGTGTTATCCTTTCCGCGAAGGTCTTGCCACCGGCATCATGAATGTGGAGTTCAGTCCGCGCGGCCAACTCATCGCCGGAGGCTTCACCACCAGCCGCCAATGGCCGGTGCGCGGCACGGAACCCTTCGCCCTCCAGCGTCTCGACTGGACCGGCCTCACGCCGTTTGAAGTGAAGGAGATCAACATCCGCAAAGACGGATTCCTCATCACCTTCACCAAGCCCGTGGACACCGTGATCGCCGCGCGGCCTGAGAACTACGCGCTCACCACCTACACGCACATTTACCACGCCGCCTACGGCAGTCCTGAGGTCGATCACACCACTCCTCGCATCCTCTCCGCCACCCCCGCTGCCGACGGGCTCAGCGTGCGGCTGCGCCTCGATCAAATCACCGGGGATCACATCCACGATTTCGACTTCGGCAAAATCATCTCGCAGCAAAAGGAGCCTCTCCTCCACCGCAAAGCCTACTACACGGTGAATGAAATCCCAAAGCCATGAGCCATCGCATCTACCGTCCTGCGTTTCGGGCGTTCGCTTTGGCCCCAATCATCGCAGCGACAAATCTGTTCCAGTTCTTCCAAATGCCCATGATCGCAGCCACACCCGCCACACCCTTTCAAGCGAGCCCTCAGGATCCGAGTATGCTCACCCTGGATCGAATCTTTGCTGACAACGAGTTCAAGGAACGTGCCGCAGGCGAATTCAAGTGGAGCAAACTCACTGCGTCCTACTTCACCCTCGAATCCACTCAGGCTGACGGCAAGCGTCAAGATTTAGTGCGTGTCGATGCTGCGATGGGCAACAAAAAGGTCATCGTGCCTGCCAGCGAACTCGTGCCGAAAGGAGCGGAGGACTCCCTGAAAGTGGAGGCTTTCGAATTCTCTGCAGACGAGTCCACGCTTCTCATCTATACCAACAGCAAACGCGTTTGGCGACGCAACACACGCGGCGACTACTGGGTGCTTGAGATTGGCAAGCTCGGTTCCTTGCGACAACTCGGCGGCGACGCGGAACCTTCCACGCTCATGTTCGCCAAGTTTTCACCCGATGGCACACGCGTCGGCTACGTTTGCGAGAATAACATTTATGTCCAAGAGTTGACCGGGATGAAGATCACCTCCGTGACCACGGATGGCTCGCCCACGATCATCAACGGCACCTCGGACTGGGTGAATGAGGAGGAGCTTCAGATTCGCGATGCCTTTCGTTGGAGCCCCGATGGCCGCACCATCGCGTTTTGGCAGTTCGACACGAGCGGCGTGCGCCAGTTTCTTCTCATCAACAACACGGACGACACTTATCCGAAGATCACCTCCTTTCCTTATCCAAAAGTGGGTGAAACCAATTCCGCCACACGGATTGGTGTGATCAGCGCTGTTGGAGGCGGAGTGCGCTGGCTCGATTTACCGGGTGATCCACGCGAGCACTACATTCCGCACGCTGAGTGGACCCCAGACGGGACGCATATCCTCGTGCAGCAACTCAACCGTCTGCAGAACACGAATCGCGTACTGCTCGCTGATGCCGACGACGGAACGGTGCTGACAGCGCTCATTGAGACTGACGCGGCCTGGCTGGAGAATGAGAATCCCGTCCGCTGGATCGCTGGTGGCGAGAAGTTTCTCTGGCTAAGCGAGCGCGATGGCTGGCGGCAGGCCTATCTCGCTGGCACGGATGGGAAGAGCTTTGATCGCATCACTGGCGGTGATTTTGACGTCATCCACATCGAGGCCGAGGATGAAAAGAATGGCTGGCTGTACTTTTCCGCCTCGCCGGCGAATCCCACGCAACACTATCTCTATCGCCAGCCGCTCAGTGGCGGTAAACCCGAGAGATTGTCGCCGGTCTCACAGCCGGGATGGCACAGCTACGAGTTTTCGCCCGATGCTCAGTGGGCGATGCACACATACTCCACCTTCTCTCAGCCGCCGGTGGTCGAACTCATCCAGGTTTCCGATCACAAGGTTGTGCGAGTACTGGAGGACAATCAGATGCTCCGTGGGAAACTGGCAGCACTCAAGCAGCCCACCGCTGAACTTTTGAAGTTGGATATCGGCGATGGTGTTTTGCTTGATGCGTGGAGCATCAAACCTCCAGGCTTGAATCCCTCCATAACGCATCCGCTACTGATCCACGTGTATGGCGAACCGGCGAGCCAAACTGTGCGAGACAAGTGGCCGGGAGAGAGAGGCATGTGGCATTGGATGCTGGCGCAGCAGGGCTACATCGTCGCAAGCATCGAAAATCGCGGCACACCAGTTCCGCGCGGACGGACCTGGCGCAAGATGGCTTTTCGCCAGATTGGCATCCTCGCAGCACAAGATCAAGCAGAGGGTGTTCGGGCTTTGCTCAAACGCTGGCCTTACGCGGATCCCGCTCGGATCGGCGTGTGGGGCTGGAGCGGCGGCGGCAGCATGAGTCTCAATGCCATCTTCCGTTACCCAGACTTGTATTCCACCGCCATCGCCGTGGCACCGAATGCTAGCCAATTGCTCTACGACACGATTTATCAGGAGCGCTACATGGGCCTGCCAACGGACAACGCCGAGAACTATCGTCTTGGATCGCCGATCACTCACGCGAGCCATCTCCAGGGCAACCTTTTGCTCATCCACGGCACCGGTGATGACAATGGTCACTACCAGGGCACGGAGTTGCTGATGAATGAACTCATCAAGCATAACAAGCACTTTATGGCAGTGCCTTATCCGAACCGCAGCCATGCCATCTCGGAGGGGGCAAACACCGTGCGTCATTTCCACGGCACGATCACCCGCTACCTTCACGAGCACCTGCCCGTCAATCCCGACCGCACCACAAAAGCACCATGAATCTTGAAGCCATCCAACACGAACTCAGCAGTGCCGGCCTAGACGGCTGGCTTTTCTTCGACCATCATCTCCGAGATCCACTTGCCTATCGCGTGCTGGGTCTTCCCGAGCAGGGCCATGTGTCGCGCCGCTGGTACTATTTCATTCCAGCGAAAGGGGAGCCGCGCGGCCTAGTTCATCGCGTCGAGCCACACCAGCTTGATGCGCTGCCCGGCGAAAAAATCTTCTATGCCCGCTGGCAGGAGCAGGAGCCTGGACTTCGCGAATTACTCGGTGCTGCGCGCAGGGTGGCGATGCAGTACTCTCCTCGATGCGCGGTGCCCTACGTCGCCAATGTGGACGCGGGCACCTTGGAGCTCATCCGTGACCTCGGTATCGAGGTCGTCAGTTCGGCGGAGTTGATTCAGATCTTCGAGGCCAAATGGACGCCGGCGCAGCTCGATCTGCATCTCGAAGCCGGGCGTCGGGTGGACCGCATTCGCGAGGAGGCCTTTGACTTCATCAAGACCTCAACGCGCGGCGGACAATCCATCGACGAATACGGCGTGCAGCAGTTCGTGATGCAGCGCTTCAAAGAGGCGGGCATGGTCACCAATCACCCGCCCATCGTCGGCGCAAATGTGAATGCCTCGGATTCGCATTATGCACCGCCCGCGCAAGGCAGCGCGCCGATTCGCCGTGGCGATCTGGTGCTCTTAGATCTCTGGGCCAAGCTGGATGTGCCTGATGGCGTCTATTACGACATCACCTGGATGGCCTTCTGCGGCGATGAAGTGCCCGCGCCGATGCGTGATGCCTTCGCCACTGTCGTCGCCGCCCGTGACGCAGGCATCCGGTTCGTGCAAGATGCGATGACCGCCGGGCGCACGATTCGCGGCTTTGAAGTGGATGACGCGGTGCGGGGCTGCATCGAATCACGCGGCATGGGATCGTTCATTCGGCACCGCACTGGCCACAGCATTGGCCGCGAAGTTCACGGTGTCGGCGCAAACATGGACAACTATGAGACCCACGACGACCGCCGCATCATCCCATGGACCTGCTTCTCCATCGAGCCCGCGCTTTATCTTCCCGAGTTCGGAGTTCGCACCGAAATCAATCTCTTTGTCGAGGATCAGGGTGCGCGTGTGACCGGATTGATTCAGAACGACTTCGTCACTTTATGATCGCACGTCTCCTACCACGCTTATTCAGGCACAGCTTGATGCTCCTGCCGCTCGTAGGCGTTGCAGCGCCACAGCCTAACATCGTCGTCATCATGGCCGATGATCTCGGCTGGCGGGACCTGCATGGTTACGGCAACGATCAAGTCGACACCCCACACCTGGATCAGCTTGCGAAGGATGGGATGAAGTTCACCCAGGCTTACGCGGCGGCCCCGGTGTGCACCCCGACACGCGCCGCCATGATGACGGGTCAATCTCCCGCCAGACTGGGTATCACGAACCACGCTCCCGGAAATCCGGATGGATTCGCTCTGCCCGGTTCAAATTTGCAGGAACCGCAAACGGTCCGTCATCTGGCGCTTTCCTACACCACCATTGCTGAACGTCTTGCCAGTGCTGGCTACGCTACGGCTCACATCGGCAAATGGCACCTTTCTCATGCGAATCCTTCCAGTAAGGATGGCGTCACCGAGCCAGACCTGCGCCCCGAGCATCAGGGATTTTCTCTGAATGTCGGCGGTTGCCACATGGGTGGGCCGCCCAGCTACTTTGCGCCCTACCGCATCCCGACGCTCAAAGATGGTCCACCGGGTGAATACCTGCCCGAGCGGCTCTCGGATGAGGCCATCCAATTCGTCCAAGCACATCGTGACGGCCCCTTCTTTCTGAACTGGTGGCCCTACGATGTCCATTACCCCATGCAGGCCAGGGACGCACTGATTGCCAAATATCGGCAGCGCAAAGGCCTCAAAGATCCAGTCTATGCAGCAATGATTGAGGCGATGGACGCTGCCATCGGCCGCTTCCTCAGAGCGCTCGATGAGGCGGGCTTGCGTGACAACACGCTCGTTCTCTTCACCTCAGACAACGGCGGTTACAATGGCGATAATAGACCCCTGCGTGGCCTGAAAGGCATGCTTACCGAAGGCGGCATCCGTGTGCCATGGATCGTACGTTGGCCCGGCCGCGTGCGACCCGGGGTCACCTGTGACACACCGATCATCAGCACGGATTGCTATCCCACCCTTCTCGATGCCGCAGGCTTGCCGCCCACACCCAATCATCCCTTGGATGGCAAAAGCTTGATGCCCGTGCTCAAAGAGACTGGCGAACTCGGTCGTGATACTCTGTTTTTCCATTACCCGAATTACGCCTTCCACAAATTGAACCGTCTCGGCAGCGCCCTTCGCGAAGGAGATTTCAAACTTATCCACTACTACGACACTGACGAACTCGCACTCTACGATCTGGGCCAGGACATCGGCGAAACCAAGAACCTCGCCAGCAAATCCCCCGAACTCGCCCAACGACTCGCTGCCAAACTTGATGCTTGGCTTCGGGACACCGGCGCTCGTTTGCCGGTGTCTCGCGCAAAGATCGAATACGAGAAGCGAGCCATCAATGGCTGGAATGTGTATCTCAGCAAGAAGCTCCGGGAAAAGCAGTCTGCCGTCACGGAGCGTGCTCTAAAGTTTCTTGCGGTTCAACTCGCCGAAATCATCCGCGAGGTGCCCGTCGCAGCCGTGACTGAATTGCAAAAGGTGCCTCTCTACTTCAATCCTGAGTATCCAGGTGTTCGTCCTCGGGCCGAGTATCACCCTGATGCGGATTGGCTGCGTGAGAATGGTCGTGATCCTGGGATGGCCAAGGCCGTCGAGTTCACGAATGCCGCCATTTTTGAGCGAGAGGTAAGCCGCATGCCCAACTTCGCCCTTCATGAGCTCGCCCACGCCTACCACCACCGGGTGTTGCGTCTGAGCTTCGCCAACCCGCAGGTTCGCGCTGCATACCAGAAGGCCAAGGCCAGCGGCAAGTATGACTCGGTGCAACGCCGCCTCGGAAACGGATATCCGGAGACCAAAGAACGCGCCTATGCCATGACGAATCCCCAAGAATACTTTGCTGAGACCAGTGAGGCCTTTTTCTCTACCAATGACTTCTTTCCCTTCACCCGGGACGAGTTGAAACAATACGATCAAGAGATGTTTTCCTTGCTGCGTGAGCTTTGGAAAACAGAAGCCAACCCGTGATGGCTTCCCAGTCATCCATCATCATGAAAATACTTCTCCCACTCTTCATCTTGGCTCTGGCAGCACCGCTGCACTCCAAACCTATTCGCGTCTTCATCTTCGCAGGACAGTCGAACATGGTGGGCACGCACTCGAAGGTGAAGGACATCAACCGCTTTCCTCCGTTTGCGGGGCTCGATCAGCCGCAGCCGAAGGTTTTGTTTTCTTACAAGCTTGGGCGTGAAAACATGGAGACCTCGGAAGGATGGATTCCGATGCAGCCAACTCGTGACTACTTCGGGCCAGAGCTGAGCTTTGCCAAAAAGGTGTCGCAGAGCATCGATGCACCCATCGCGGTGATCAAAGTGGCTGCGGGCGGCACCACTTTGGGAAAGGATTGGAATCCGGACACACCGGACGGCTTCAAACTTTATCCGCTGGCGCTTGAGCATGTGCGTGCGTCACTGGCCGAACTGGATCGAAAGCAGATCGAGTATCGAATCGAGGGCTTCGTGTGGCATCAGGGGGAGAACGACATGTTCGACAAGGCATTCAAGCCGGCCTACGCGGCGAACTTGAAGAACTTCATCGCCTGCTGGCGTCGCGATTTGAAGCTGCCGAATCTGCGCTTCTACCTTGGCGAGCTTTGCACGAAGACAATCTGGGGCATGGACAACCGCGACAACATGCTCGCCATCCGCACGGCGCAAAAGGCGGTCGCAGAGGCAGATCCGCTCGTGGACTACGTGCCCACCAATCACGACGCGGTGGAGATCGGCGGCGAGGCGGGGCTGCACTACCACTACGGCACGCTCGGGCAGCTCGAGCACGGCGTGAATCATGCGGACGCGTATCTGCGCACGCTCGGCATCGAAACGGGCCGCGACAGGCCGCTCAAAGCCTGGCCGTATGCCAAAGGCAGCCCGGTAAAACTCTTCGTCCTCGCCGGACATCGCAACATGGAGGGCGAGCGTGCCTTCCAACAAGAACTCGGCTCTGCGGCGAGTGGTAATTCGCAAATCGCTTTCAAATACAGTCTCGGCGGCGGTTTCAAGATTTCGAGGGGCTGGGAGCCACTCGGGCCTGCGGGCTCTTACGACACGTTTGGCCCGGAGTTGAGCTTTGCGAAGACGTTGCGAGCGACGGCGAAGGGCAACATCGCCATCGCGAAGTTCACGCACAGCGGCACGCAGATCAATGACTGGACGCCTGAGGGCACGACGGCCAAGGACATGCATGTTTATCCGGCTTTCATCGCTTTTGTTCGCAACGCGATTCAGGACTTAAAAGATAAAGGTCACACCGTGGAACTGGCGGGCGTCTTTTATCACGCGGGCGAGAATGACATGGCCTTCGGACCCTATCGTAAACAGGCCGCGAAGTGGCTGCAATCGACCGTTGCACGGAGTCGCCAGGATTTGGCGATGCCATCATTGAAGTGGTTTGTGAGCCAGCAACCGCCGCCGGATCAAAAGGGGCTCAACCAGCTCGACATCACCGCCGATCTCGCGGCCCTCGCAGCGGCTGACAAGGCCTTCATTCACATCAAAGCCTTCGATTTACCGCCACAACGCGAGAAGCTCGTGCTCGACACGGCGGGCGTGTTGAAGCTCGGCGAGGTGCTGGCGCAGAGCTTTCTGCAGGGACCTACTGCGAAGCCATCGGCTGAAGTTACCGAGGGCGAGATGGCCGGCTACCTGTTCGGTCCTAATGAGAAAGTGCCTGAGGAGTTCCATGGCGGCTTTTCGCTCTATGCCGCCGCTTGGCCGCTGGTGGAGACGTATCCCGGTCACAAATTCCAAACCGGACTCTGCGGCACCTGGATGCATCCGCAATGGGCGGATGCAGAGAAGCCGACCGAAAAATGCTACACCGACATCGAAGGCGGACTTGGCTGGTGGCGCGACACGCATTTTCCCACGACAGCGCCCAAGTTCATCATGGGCGGTGTAGGGCCAAACTTTTCGTTCATTGCGAATGGTCCCGGCTACGGCAGAGGCACCTGGGAGCAACCGAAAGGCCAGTATGGCGTCGCGCAGCTCAGTCCGTGGCTGTTGTTCCCGCTCGATGGCTTGAATCTCAAGCAGGGCACCAGCGGAGAACTCTTTGGTTACGGCTATCTGCCCTTGCCGCTGACCAATCCGAAGACCACCACCGCCGGCAAGAACGTGCCCACCGGGAACCACTGCTGGACGCTGTTTCTCAGCACGGCGAACTTCAAAGGACCCGCGACCTTCTTCACGCCTTACTTTTGGTCACAGGCGACGGTTGATCATCCCGAGTGGGCCGGATTGCTGCTCGATTCGCGACCCGCCGGACCCAACAAAGCCATCCAGATGGAGACGCAGCACGTTCCGGCCATTTTGACCAAGGATGCCGCTGGCAAAGGCTTCGCGCGTGTCGCGCCGACTTCGTTCCCCATCGGACCTGATGGCACTTCCACTGTGTTGCATCGACTCACTGCCTACAAGAAAGCGGCTTTGTGGGATGACGTGCAGCGCTGGTTCGACGGCGGTCCTCCTGCCGATGGCGCGATCAAAGCGAATGCCTCCGCCGTTCACAAATTCCGCGAGGGCGGCGGATCAAACTGGAGCATCTATCCGCCGGGAACAAAGCGAGAGGACAAGGTGCCGCTCGACTGGAAGTCATTCGCCACATCGTTCACGCCAAATCCAATCACGTTCGCCTACAAGTGGAATGAGCAACTGACGCGCAAGAACGGCTCGCTCGTCACCCTGCCTGAATACTACTCGCTAGGCGCGGACGGCAAGAAGCCGCGATGGAACGTTCTCGCCTCAAACAACGTGCCAGCCGACATCGGTCTCAAGCAGCACCGTTTCGAACGCGCCGAGGAACAGCCGCAGGAGCCGCGCACCACGCCGGAGGACGCCTCAAGCTGTTGGAAAAAACCTGGGCCCGTAGCTGGACCGTTCAAGGCCAAGCTCGGCGATGGAAGTGTGGTGACCTACTACTGGTATCGCTTTGCCGACCAACCCGCGATGCTTAATGCAGATCTCACCGACGACGAGCGCGAGCATGTGCAGGTACGTGTCGAAAAACTGCATCGCGCCTGGACCAAAGACCGCGACTACCTCACACCGCCCGATGCAGGCACCCTCGCCTCCATCGATCCCGCTTTGATCCTCACGCCACCGAAGGGCCTTGAGATTGGCTATGTGCCGATCGCTACTCGACAGGAGTTGGAGGATTGAATGGAAGACAGATCAATGAACGCTAGATGCCTTATGAAGTGGACCTCTTTTCTTGCTGCACTCATTTCATGCTCCGCGCTGCATGCCGCCGACGTGAGGCAGACACTCTTGTCCGCCACTGCCGCTGATTCGCAGACAAGAGTGTCTGTGTCACCTCCCAACATCGTCATCATCCTCGCGGATGATCTTGGGTATGGCGATGTGCGCTGCTACAACGATCAATCCAAGGTGTCCACGCCAAACATTGATCGTTTAGCGAGTGAGGGGATGCGGTTCATTGATGCACACAGCGCGGCCACCGTCTGCACACCATCGCGCTACAGTCTCATGACTGGCCAGATGGCCTTCCGCGTGCCGAATGGTGGCACCGTCTTTACCGGTGCTGGCGGACCCTCTTTGATTGCTCCAGGTCGTCTAACGTTGCCAGCGATGTTGAAGGCACAAGGCTATGCCACCGCTGCCGTCGGCAAGTGGCATGTCGGCCTGACCTTTCGCGATCAAGCTGGCGAAGCGATTCACAAGGGAGGCCTCGAGGACACCAAGCGCATTGATTTCTCTCGTCGCATCGAAGGCGGGCCGCTGGATCACGGCTTCGACCGATTTTTTGGCACCGCTTGCTGTCCGGGGACCGACTGGTTGTATGCCTTCATTGATGGTGACCACATTCCCGTGCCACCTGCGGGCCCTATTGACAAATCGCTGCTGCCCAAACACCCCTATGCGAATGATTGCCGCGGCGGCATCATCGCTCCTGACTTTCCCATCGAGGAAGTGGACTTGGTCTTCCTCAACAAAAGTCGCGAGTTCATGGAGCAGCACCAGAGAACCTCACCCGACAAGCCCTTCTTCCTCTACCACGCCACCCACGCCGTGCACCTGCCGTCCTTTGCTGCACCCGAATTCAAAAACAAAACCCAGTCCGGTCCACATGGCGATTTCATTCATGAACTCGATCACATCGTCGGCGAACTCGTGTCGATAGTCGAAAAGCTCGGCATCGCAGACAATACGATCATCCTCTTCTCCAGTGACAACGGACCTGAGACCACCAGCGTCGTCCACATGCGTGCGGATCATGGGCACGACGGTGCCAGACCCTGGCGCGGAGTGAAGCGTGACTCCTGGGAAGGCGGGCATCGCGTGCCCTTGATCGTCCGCTGGCCGGGTAAGGTGAAACCCGGCACCACCAGTTCGCAACTCACCAGCCTTACTGACGTCATGGCCACCGTCGCCGCGATCATCGGAGCGGAGTTGCCGCATGACGCTGCAGAAGACAGCTTCGACATGCTCCCTGCCTGGATCGGCGAGGACAAAGCTCCGATCCGGCCCTATCTGCTCGAACAGGCGTTCGCCGGGCAGCGCACGCTTTCGATTCGTCGCGGTCACTGGAAATACCTCGATCACACAGGTTCCGGTGGAAACAACTACGCCAAAGGCGAGCTCCAGCCCTATGCTCTCCCCGACACCGCACCGAATGCACCGGGCCAACTCTACGATCTTGAAAACGATCCAGGAGAGACGGCGAATCTCTATCTCAAGCGCCCAAAGATCGCGGCCGAATTGAAAGCCCTGCTCGACAAGTCAAAAGCCGAAGGCCGTAGCACCCCCACACCTCCATGACCCCCGTTTCCATCTTCAACGACGTCATCGGTCCTGTAATGCGCGGGCCGTCGAGTTCGCACTGTGCCGCTGCACTTCGCATTGGGCGGCTCGCGCGGGATTTGATGGACGGCGAGATCACCGAAGTGCTCGTCGAGTTCGATCGCGAAGGCTCACTGCCAACTACGCATGAGAGTCAAGGAAGCGACATGGGCCTTTTCGGCGGACTGCTTGGCTGGGACGCCGATGATGAGCGGTTGCCGGACTCGGCGCAGGCTCTAGCCGATGCTGGAATCATGCTACGCATCGAGACCGTCGATGTCGGCGATCCACATCCGAACACCTACCGACTCACGCTGCGCAACGAACGCGAAACGCACTCGCTCATCGCCATCTCCACTGGCGGTGGCATGATGGAGGTTCTCAGTATCGACGGCGTGGGCATTTCCATGGATGGCGGCTATCATGAGACATTGATTTGGCAGTCTCGTGAAGCAGACACTCCTGTCTGCCCGACCGAGATCGCCGCAGCAGACAAGAGTGTCTGCTTCACGCCAGACGATGAGGTCATCGTTCATGAACTCGGTGACAAACGGCTCATCCAAATCAAAGCAAACCGATTCCTCGTCTTGGACGGATCACTTGCAACCAAACACCTCTCTCCCGTCCTCCCCGTTCCATCTCGCCAAAACCTCCGGGTGCCCTTCACGAGCTGCGCCGACATGCTGACGCGTGACGGCAATCTTCACACGCCGCTGTGGAAACTCGGCGTGGAGTATGAAATGGCTCGCGGTAACTTCTCCGAGTGTGAAGTCATCGACAAGATGATCGCCATCGTGCGCATCTTGCGCAAATCGATCGCCAGTGGCATCGCGGGCACGAGTTATGAAGATCGGGTGCTAGGGCATCAAAGTGGGCGATTTCAAGAGATGCTCAACACAGGCCGCCTGCTTGATGGAGGCGCCCTGAACCGCATCGTGCTCTACGTCACGGCCTTGATGGAAGTGAAGAGCAGCATGGGTGTCATCGTCGCCGCACCCACGGCTGGTGCCTGTGCTGCCTTACCCGGTGCGGTGATTGGGATGGCGGAGGCGATGAACCAAGGCGAGGAGGAGATGGCCAAGGCTCTGCTTGCCGCCGGGTTGATCGGTGTGTTCATCGCGACGCGCTGGACCTTTGCGGCGGAAGTTGGTGGTTGTCAGGCAGAGGGAGGATCTGCGGCCAGTATGGCAGCGGCTGCGCTCGTGACGCTTGCAGGTGGCACACGCGATCAGGCCATCGCAGCAGCCTCCATGGCCTTTCAGAGCATGCTCGGCCTGATTTGTGACCCCATTGCAAACCGCGTCGAGGCGCCGTGTCTGGGCAAGAACGTCATGGCGGCGAGCAACGCGCTCTCCTGTGCAAACATGGCGCTCGCCGACTTCGATCCCCTCATCCCGCTCGATGAAGTCATCGACGCTGCGAAGAACGTATCTGAGATGATGCCGCGCGAGCATCGTTGCACTTCCCTCGGTGGATTGGCCATCACCCCGACCTCCTTGGAGATCGAGCGAAAGCTGGCCTCCCTAAAATCCAGAAGCTGCGGTTCCTGTGGCTGCCATTGATCATAATGAAATCGATCCTTCTCATTGTTACCTTATTCTCGCTGCTTCATCGTAGCGCCTTCTCGGCGGAAGACCGACCCAACATCATCTTTCTGTTTTCCGATGATCAAACGATCCGCGCTGCGGGCTGTTATGGGAATCAAGACATCATCACGCCGCATCTCGATCAACTCGCGAAGGACGGCACTCGTTTTGCCAATCACTACAACACGACCTCCATCTGCATGGCCAGTCGTTGCTGCGTGCTGACTGGGCTTTACGAATATCGCCACGGCTGCAACTTCGATCACGGCGATCTCGCGCGGCATTTCTTCGAAGCCTCCTACCCGGTCCAGTTGCGGCAGGCGGGTTACTTCACGGGTTTTGCGGGCAAGATTGGATTCTTGCTGGAGGGCGAGCCGTTTGAGGCGTTTGAAAATCAATTCGATGTGTGGGCAGGCGGGCCAGGGCAGACTGAATATGCGACGGCGAAGAACCAGGGCATCGCCCAGTATGCGCAGCAATACCCGCACTGCTCGCGTGCCTATGGCGCATGGGCATTGGACTTTCTGAAGTCCGCAAAAAAGAGCGGGAAGCCCTTCTGCATGAGCATCAGCTTCAAGGCACCGCACTTGCCCTTCACGCCGGACCCCATCGACATGAAGCTCTACGAAGGGAAGACCTTCACCCGTCCAGCCAACTATGGCGTGGAAAATGGAAAGCACCTCTCCCCACAGGTCCACACCAGTCGGGCCGCCTCCGGCTATCGCGAGTGGATGAACGACTACGATGGCACCGTGGCCAAATATTACGCTCTCATCACGGGAGTCGATGCTGCGCTTGGAATGATCCGCGATGGACTTGTGCGCGAGGGTCTGTCGCAAAACACCGTCATCATCTTTACTTCCGACAACGGCTACAACAGTGGCTCGCATGGTTTTGGCGACAAAGTCATTCCGTATGAGGAGGGCTCCAAATCACCATTGATCATTTACGATCCGCGGCTTCCGAAGCAACACGCGGGCCAGGTCAGCGATGCCATCATCGCCAACGTGGACATGGCCGCGACGATCTTTGCGCTTTCTGGCGTGCCCGTGCCTGAAGGTATCGATGGCAAAAACTTGACGCCGTTGCTGACGAAGCCTGAGGGTCAAGTCCGTGACCATCTCCCGCTCTTTAACTTCTGGGGCACCTCGTCAGCGCAATCCATGGCCATTGTCTCTCCGGGCTGGAAGTACATTCATTGGTATTACGGCGAAGGCATGAAACCCACGGAGGAGCTCTTCCAACTTTCCACCGACGGCATTGAGATGTTCAATACCGCCGAAAACACGCCGCAGGCCGATCAAATCAGCACCATGCGTGACTTTTACGATCAGGAGCTTGCAAAGATCGCCGCCAACGTTGTTTCGGATCATGGCTACGAGAATTATCCCACCTTGTTCAGTCGGACGATTCCCTGGGGGCAAAAGGCACCGCTGCTAACGGCCAAGAAGGCAGCGAACCCCGAGAACCCGAAGAAGAAACGCAAGGCCAAGAAGGAGGAATAATCTCGTGATGAAGTTGAAAGCATTCGTCTTCCTACTTGCGGTCCATGTGCTGGCGATGGCCGCATCTGCCGATAGTGCTGTGGCCAAACCCAACGTCCTCTTCATCTCCATGGATGACTTGAACGACTGGATTGGTTGCCTCGGCGGCCATCCACAGACGAAGACGCCGAACCTGGATCGATTGGCCAAGAGTGGCGTTCTATTTACCAACGCGCACTGCGCCGCCCCGTCCTGCAATCCATCGCGCACTGCCATTTTCACCGGTCTGCCGCCGCACCGCTCTGGCCTCTATCACAACGGTCAGAAAATGCGCGACGTCTTGCCGAACGCGGTTCTCATTCCTCGATACTTTGCCAAGCATGGCTACTGGAGCGCCGGGGCAGGGAAGTTGTTGCACTACATGATCGATCCTCCCTCCTGGGACGATTACTTCCCTGACAAGGCGAAGGACAATCCGCTGCCGGAGACTTTTTATCCCGCGAAACGTCCCGTGAATCTGCCCGTCGGTGGACCCTGGCAATATGTTGAGACCGACTGGGCCGAACTGGATGTGACTGACAAAGAATACGGGGGTGACTGGAGTGTGACGGAGTGGATCGGCAAACAACTGACACGGGAACACGACAAGCCCTTCTTCCTCGCCTGCGGCATCTACCGGCCACACGAGCCCTGGTTCGTGCCGAAGGAATACTTCAAACCTTTTCCTCTGGACAGCATCCAGCCTGGGCCTGGATTCAAAGCAGATGATCTCGACGATGTGCCACCAGCCGGGCAAAAGATCGGACGCAACCGCTACTTTGAGCACATCCAAAAACACGGCCAGTGGAAGCAGGCCATCCAATCCTACTTGGCCGCGATCTACTTTGCAGACGCGATGCTCGGTCGTGTGCTGGATGCGCTGGAGCACGGACCGAACCGCGACCATACGATCCTGGTGCTGTGGAGTGATCATGGTTGGCATCTGGGGGAAAAGGAGCATTGGCAAAAGTTCACCGGTTGGCGGCAGTGCACCCGTGTGCCATTGATCATTCGTGTCCCAGGCGGCAAGAGTGGGGCGGTGTGCGATCAGCCGGTGAGTTTGGTCGATCTCTACCGCACGCTCACCGACCTTTGTGCGCTGCCTGCGCCGGATGGGATCAGCGCCCATAGCTTGGTGCCCTTGCTGGAAAATCCCGAAGCCGATTGGACTCACCCGGCGATCACCCAGCTCAGTCACCCCGAAGAATACGCCATCAGCACTCGCTCCTGGCGCTACATCCATTATCGAAACGGCGAGGAAGAGCTCTACGACATTCAGAATGACCCGCACGAGTGGACCAACCTCGCCATGAAGCCCGAGCACGCGGCAAAGCTCGCCGACCTCCGCACCCTAGCTCCACAGAATCCCGTGCCAGTTCCTGAGGTTCCCGTTGCCTCGCTACCCACATTGGAGTGGCATTCCGCTGGCGACACCGTCCCGCCATCGAAGCCCGACGGAGGGACGTTTGACGTATTCTTCACCAACAATCGCCCGCAACCCGTCGAACTCTGCTGGATGACGCCAACCGGCGAGCCGAAGTCCTATGGTCAGATCGAGCCCAAAGGTCAAAAGCGACAGTCCACCCGACCCGGTGCCGTGTGGATGGTGCGCGATGGTGACCAGAAAACGCTGGGCCACTTCGTGATCGGGGATCGCAGTGCGCGGGCGATTGTTCCAGCGCTGAACCGCTGAGTCACAACCGCAACCTGTCGACTGACCTTCATTGGCGACGCGGCCTGGATTGGAATTCATGAAGGGCAGGGGGGCGGACGTATCGCTGCCTGCTTTCGTATCGCTATGTTACCTTTTCCCTCCAAAAGGTCATGGACTTGTGGCAGCATGCCCAAGCCCCGATGACCTCCGAACCTCGACCTCTCTTTGACGCCGCCCCATTCCTGACCACGCGGTGGACGCGGGTTTGTTTGGCGAAGGCGGACTCGGACGATGGGCGCACGGCCCTGGCCGATCTCTGCGATGCGTATTATGAGCCGGTCCTGGCCTACCTGCGCTGTGCCTTCAGGGACGCGGATGCGGCGCGGGAGATGAGCCATGCGTTCTTTGCGCAGATGCTGGCAGGCGGCACGATCCACACGGCGGATCCGGAGCGGGGTCGGTTTCGGTTTTACCTGCTGGGGGCGGTGCGGCACTTCGTCGCCCGCCATCGCGAGGCGGAGACGCGGCTGAAGCGCGGTGGTGGCGTGGCGCCGCTGTCGCTGGATGCGGACACGCCGGAGTCGCCAGCGCTGCAGGTTCCGGATGCGGCGCAGCCCTCGCCGGAGGCGGCGTTTGATCGGCAGTGGGCGGTGACGGTGCTGGATCGGGCGATGGCGGCGCTGGGCGCGGAGTGTGCGGCGCAGGGGAAGTCGGTCTTGTTTGACCAACTGCGCCCGTGGTTGGTCGGGGAATCGGGCTACGGTGATCAGTCGGCAGCGGCGCAGGCACTGGGGCTGAGCGCGGCGGCCTTCAAGGTCACGGTGCATCGCATGAGGCAGCGCTTCCGCCAGCGGGTGAAGGCGGAGATTGCCGGGACCCTGAAGGATGCGGCGGTGATCGAAGATGAAATGCGTTCCCTGCTGATGGCGCTGGGGGGGTGAAAAAAGTGGGTAACTCTTTTGGTGCCACACGGCATGGCTTGCTATGGACCCTTCAACCTCCTCCTCTTCCTCCAAATGCCCCCGCTGCGGGGAATCGCTGCCTACCGATGCGGTGGTGGGGCTCTGCCCGCGCTGCCTGATGGTCGGGGCCATGCAACCCACGCAAGCGGGTGCAGCGGCAGCGGCGATCCCATTGCTGACGCCTGAAGAACTCGCGCCGCACTTCCCGCAGTTGGAAATCCTCGAATGCCTAGGGCGCGGCGGCATGGGCGTGGTTTACAAGGCGCGGCAAAAGTCGCTGAACCGTCTGGTGGCATTGAAGTTGCTGGCACCAGAGCGGGCGGATGATCCGCAGTTCGCGGCACGGTTTGAAAAGGAGGCCCATGCGCTGGCGGCGCTGAATCACCCGAACATCGTGGGCGTGCATGACTTTGGCGTGACTCAGACACTCCTGTCTGAGACGCCCACCTACTTCCTGCTGATGGAGTTTGTGGACGGGGTGAATCTGCGCCAACTGCTGCAAACGAAGCGGCTGACGCCGAAGGAAGCGCTGAGCATCGTGCCACCGATCTGCGAGGCACTGCAATGCGCGCATGATCACGGCATCGTGCATCGCGACATCAAGCCGGAGAACTTGCTGATCGATAAAAACGGCACGGTCAAAATTGCCGACTTTGGCATCGCAAAGATTGTCCACCGTGAAACAGACACTTCTGTCTGTTCAGGGGCAGAGCAGACAGAAGTGTCTGCATCACTCCCCCAAGGCACGCCCGACTACGCGGCGCCAGAGCAGCAGGACAACAGTGTCGCCACGGACCACCGCGCTGACATCTACAGTCTCGGCGTCGTGCTTTACGAGATGCTGACGGGCGAGCGACCCCAGCAGGACTTCGTCCCGCCCTCGAAGCGCGTGCAGGTGGATGTGCGCATTGATGAGATCGTGCTGAAAGCGCTGGAGAAGACACCGGAGCTGCGCTTCGCCACGGCGACGGAATTTCGCACGCAGGTGGAGGCGGCCACAAACAGTCCGTCGCAGCCAGTTGCCCCGGACCTTTCGCGTTTCAGTAAAGATCCTGGCAACTGGCGCTTCTTCTTCATCTACTTCTGTCGGGAAGACCCGCGCATCATCGTGCCGAAACGCATCGCTGGGCTCGGCTGGACGATCAACTTCGCGCGCCCGTCTGCCGTGCCGCTGCTGGCAGGGCTTTGCGGTGTCGTTTGGGCTGTCCTTGAAATCCTCCAGCAATCGCACGCCTCGCACCAAACGATCTGGACAACGGCATTGGTAATGTTGGCGGGTCTGGTGGTGTTTTGCCAGAGACTTTCCAATCCGGTGCAGCGACCCGGCGGAGGAGGTTTGTTCGACCTGTCGAAGGCGACGAATCCGTTCACGAGGCACCTGCTTGTGCCCGCAGGCGTGTTTGGCGTCATTTACACGGCGCTGGTGCTTTATGTGACCACCACTGGGGCACATTTGCCCGACCGGGTGGCGACTCACTTCGGGGCCAGCGGGGCGGCGAATGGCTGGATGACACGGCAAGAACATATCACCTTCACCTGCCTGATGCCGCTCGGATTGATGGTGTTTCTTATTTTGGTCCTCGGGCTCAGCGCCCTCAATCCGCAGTCGTTGAATCTGCCTCACCGCAACTACTGGATGGCTCCTGAGCGCCGCCGGGCAACCTTTTGTATCCTCGGTGGGCAAAACCTCCTTCTCGGCGCGATCATCACTCTATTCTTGGGCGCCATCCATTGGTCCATCCTGACAACCAACCAGACCACTCCGCCGAAGCTATCCGGCGGACTACTCTATGGCCCCGTGGTGGGATTCGTCGGACTGATGGTGCTCTGGGGCGTCGGCCTGGCGTCTCGATTCTCAAAGAAGGACGAGCCGAAACTCGTGAACTACAACGTCGCGTCCACGACGAAGTCAAAGTGGCTGATTTTGATCGGGTGGCTCGCGGTGCTTGGACTTGGCGTGTTTCTTTGGTCGCATCTCAATGGGCCTTCAAACCCGCTATCAAAACCCGAGCAAACTTTGGTCGAGACGAATGCGCGGACGAATCCGGACTGGTGCGAGATCGAGCTTCTTTATCCACCGACTTATCCTTTTGACAAGAGCATGCACTGCCAATGGCTGGTCAGGGCATCGCGTCCAGAGGTGGTTCGGTTCGAGCTTCCAGGTAATGTGATCAATGATCCTTTGCGCGACACGACTCCATTGATCCAAGGCAAAAAGATGGTGCCAAGATCGTTTAGCACGCAATTGAGTCTCACGGTGAGGGGCAGCGCCAGCAACAAGTCCAAGCTCTACCTGATGGTCGGTCCAGAAGCTTATCAGGCGGACGTGGATCTGCCGTTTGAAGAGGTGAAAACGCAGATCGCGAAGACGCTGCGGACTCAACCCACCCAGGTCGGCCGCAACACTCCAACGGAGATGTTTGTGCTGAATGGCAAGCCGTATGTTCTGCAAGTGGTGGACGCACCCGAATCAACTGCCGCTGCCACTCATCCCATTCCTCCGATTGGCAGTGGGAGCATTCGGGCGGACTCTGCTCAAGTCGTGAGTGAAGCACACCAAAGACTCAGTTGGCTGATCGAAGACCAGCCTCCGCTCGCCGCTGATAGTCCCGAGTTGCGCAAGTCACCCTATTTTCCTCTCCCGGCCGAGGCTGTTGGCTGGGCCGAGTTTGCCGGGCAGTTCAATCCCGTCATGTATCTGGCCGGCCCGCTGCCGCGCGGGGGCTCGGAATCGCTGGGAACTGGGTTGGAAACCGAGCCGGGAAAAGCCGTCACGCTGGAGGTGTTTCGCGGCACCCACGCATTGGCGGTCGCGAACCGATTCCTCGGCCAGTTCCAAATCGTCTGCCAGCCAGCCACGGCGGAGGTCGAAGCAGAATTCACACTGTCCGAGCAAGGCCAGCTTTTCTTCCATGTGTTCACGACGCAAAGCGGTGTCCGTCTGGAAGGAACTCGAACCCGCCCCGCAGATCCGGCAGACAAGCCCGTCGGGAGGCACCTCAAGTTGCGAAGTCCAACCGGAAATAACACCCCGACGAATTCTGGATCCGCGCCTGCCGAGGCCGTGCTGCCGACGGGCGGGGTGACGGACGCACCTTCAGCACCCGAGCCAAAGGCCTCTGCGCTGGATGCGACCACGGCTGGACCGGCAGTGATCGACATCTATCCCATTCCTCCCATTGGTGGTGAGATCACGCGCGAGGACGACGGGACGCTGAACATTCGCATGGATCAACCGGGCTTTGCGGTACTGGGGAGCGCAAAGGTGGCGGCCTTGCAGGAGGATTACGCCATCGAGTTTGCAGCCGAAGGGCGCGTGCTGGAGATGAATAGCGGCGGCGACGTTTCATTGGTCGTCTATGCTGATGGCGCTGCATTCGATGTTCGCTCCTCCCATGGCGGGAGGGTGTTGCTGGCGACTACGAAGGAGTGGAGTAGCATGCGGACTTGGTTTCTCGGCAAAAAGGACCGTCAGTTCGAAAACATCGTGCTGGGGATCGATTTTAAAAGTGCCGGCAAGGTGCAGTTGAAGGACCTGTCGGTCGCCGCCATCAGCGCCACTGAGATTGGGAAGCGAAACCTAGCGGTGAGCAGCGCCGCGTCAGCGCCGCAATCACCTGCCGAATCTGTGTTGCAGATGCGCTGGGTGCAGGATGTGCCTTCGGAGGGGACTCAAGATTTGCAGATGGTGGGCGATGTCAGGGGCGGGGGAACGCTGGAAACGCTTCACGTTCAGAAGGAGTCCGTGCTCGACGAAACGGCTTTGGAATCGGTCAAAGTGAACAACGATGCGCAGGCAGGCACCTGGGGCATTGAGCTTCAGTTCACCGAGTCGGGTGGGCGGCGCTTTGCCGAACTCACGCGCGGGGCGAAGGGGCGAAAGCTGGCTATTGTCATCGGCGGCACGCTCTACGCTGCTCCGGTGATCACTGGAGAGATCACGGACGGGCGGGCGGTGATTCAGGGCAACAGGCCGGAGAAGATCACGCGCGCCTTGGCCGCTCATGTGGCCGTCGCGCTCAAAGCAGCGAAGGAGGTGGGAAACGATCCCGGTTCAGTGGCTCCCACAAAGACATCACCCGAGACTGTTACCGAACGCAAGGTCGAGGAGTCGCCAAACGAAGTGCCATTCACCGGCACACCCAGGCTGCGCTACATTGCCTGGATGCCCAAGGATGCGAGCGGGTGGCAACTGTATACGACGGAGGGGGAGGCTGTGACTGCGCCCGGCGACATTCCCTTGGCAGACTGGGAATGGTGGCAAAAGGGCTCATCCAATTCAGACACTGTGTCCAAGATCAGCGGCACGGCAGGCTGGCTGATGTTTTTCTTTTCGCATCCGATCATCGACAACCGAAGCGAGAGCGACCTGAAGATATTCAACCCGGAGTGGGCAGAAATAAACACCAATCAACGCATCACGTGGGCCGACTATCCGGAGGCAAATCAATCCGAAGGCTGGCAGGCCGTTGGCTGCCGAATTCCTTACACCGTCGCAAAAGGGCAGCTCAGAGTGCGCCTCGGGATCAAGGCTGGGGCGTGGAGCAATGGCACGCTTGTCGCAGCCGGGAAAACCAACAATGCAGGGGGTGGTCAGTTTTTGACCGATTCAGGCCAGGACGAGACCGGAGGTGCCTATGTGACTGTGGTCACCCAAGATGAAGACGCGATGCCCTCTGATCAGTGGGAGGTCTGGGGTCGCCTGCAGGACGGCTCGGAGATACGCAGTGACGGTGGCGGCACCACCGTTCCCACCGGAGACCAGTATGAGCATACCGTTCGCTTCACGAAGCCACTCTCGTCGTTTGCCGGATTTTACCTCCGCAGCAGGGCAAGGCGAATTTTCAACTACGACGGAGTTCAGGTGCCGCAGCCCCCATTCGCGGTTCCAGAATCAGCGCTCAAGTCTACCTGCCAAATGCGCTGGGTGCAGGGCGAGGCTTCCTCAGAAACGGAACCCATTCCCGTTGCTGCAAAAGCGCAAAGCGAGACGCTGAACGTCGAGAAGGCCGTCCTGCTTGATCATGCCGCTTTGAAATCCGCCAAGGCCATTCACAGGAACGGGGGCTCGAAGGTTGAGCTGCAATTCACCGCGAGCGGCAGACGGCGCTTTGCCGAACTCACGCGGGAAGGAAAGGGCAGGAGGCTGGCGATCGTGATCGATGGCAAGGTTCATGCCGCGCCCGTGATCCAGACAGAGATCAGTGACGGACGGGTGGAGATCAGCGGCAATTTCACTTATGAAGAAGCGGATGATCTGGCGGCGAGGCTACAACAAACCATCGAATCACCGTCGGCATCGAAATGATCCAATGCTCAGGGGGAAACCAATGCCCAAAGACAGAGAGCTGACGCCAGTCACGTAGCTGCCAGCGAAAGTCCAACCACGCAGGAAGCGGCCGTCATCGACACCCATCCCATTCCTCCGATTGGCAGCAACATCATGAGGGACGACAACGGGACACTCAGCATCCGCATGAGCCAGCCGGGTTTTGTTGTATTGGGGGCTCGCTTTGAGGCCGGTCGGCGTGCGAGCTTGGCAAAAATCTGGGTGGAGGCCGCCAAACCATTCTAGACGGGTGGCTTGGGCTTTCTACTCTGCGCGGGTTTATGAGCGCTTTTTTCAACTTCAAACCCACGGGCAAAAGAGCTGATGACACCTAACCACGTCACAATCCTGGGCGCAGGCGTCATTGGCTTGAGCACGGCGCTTTACTGCGCGCGGCGGGGAATGGCTGTGACGGTGGTGGATCAAAAGCTGCGGTTGCGGGATGGCTGTTCATTTGGCAATGCGGGCATGATCGTGCCGAGCCACTTCATCCCGTTGGCTGCGCCGGGGATGGTGGCGCTGGGATTGAAATGGATGTGGAATCCGGAGTCGCCGTTTTACATCAAGCCGCGCCTAGATCGCGACCTCATCGGCTGGGGACTGGAGTTTTGGAAGGCGGCCAGCCAGCGGCGCGTCGATGCGGCGGCACCCATTTTGCGGGACCTGAGTTTGCTGAGCCGCGAGTGTTATGAGGACATGGGGCTGGACTTTGGTTTGGTGAAGAAGGGGTTGTTGATGCTGTGCAAGAAGCAAGAGACGCTGGATGAGGAGGGGCAGATGGCGGCGATGGCGAATGCGCTGGGCATTCCCGCTGAGGTGCTGGACGCTGCGGCCACGGCGGCGCTGGATCCGGCGGTGACGATGGATGTTTGTGGTAGCGTGTTTTTTCCAAAGGACTGCCATCTGTCTCCATCGCGGTATATGGCGGCATTGGAGTCTGAGCTGGAGCGGCTTGGCGTGGTCTTTCGCTTTGGGTTTGAGATTGAGGGTTGGAACTCAAAGACGGAGGCGGGTGGGCGGCGGAAGCTGCTCGGGGTGCGGAGCGGAGATGAGGTTGTTGAAGCCGATGAATTTGTTTTGGCCTCCGGTGTCTGGTCAGCGGCGATGGCGAAGGCTCTGGATCTGCGGATTCCCATGCAGGCAGGGAAGGGCTACAGTCTGACGCTGCCAAATCCGAAACAGCTTCCCGCCCTGTGCAGCATCTGCACCGAGGCGCGGCTGGCGGTGACGCCGATGGATGGTGCGCTACGCGTGGGGGGAACGATGGAGATGGCGGGCACGGACGAGTCGATTTCGCAACGACGCGTGCGAGGCATCACGCGGGCTTTTCCCGATTACTTCCCAGCCTTTGAGGAGCGCGACTTTGCTGAGGTGAAACCGTGGACGGGTCTGCGGCCAGTGTCTCCCGACGGCATGCCTTACATTGGTCGGTCAGATCGGTGGGAAAACCTCACCATCGCCACCGGCCATGCGATGATGGGATTGAGCCTAGCGCCCGCCACGGGGCGCATCGTTGCTGACTTGCTCAATGGTGACAAACCGCCCGTTGCGCTTGAGTTGATGTCGCCGAATCGGTTCCAGTAGATCAGTCACGTATCGAATTGAGAATTATGAAACCTGTCTTCCTCGCCTTTTTGTTCAGTGCCTCCATCGGGCTGGGTCTCGACCGCCCGAAGCTCCAAATCCTGAATGCGGGCGATACGGCGGTGGAGGTCTATTGGATCGCGGCGGATGGAAAGCGTGTGCCGAATGGCAAAATTGAGCCGGGCAAAGACAGCATCATTGGCACCACGCTTGGTCATCGCTTCGTAATCGTGGATGGGGCCAAGGAGACCGAGGTCGTGAGCAAGGTGCGCGTGCAGGGCTTTCGCTACGATCCGACGGCGAAAGATGGCGTGCCAGCGTTTTACACCCAAGTCGTCCGTGCGCATGGGTATCCGATCTGTGGTTCGGCGAAGGTGAATCCGTATGCGCTGAAGGAGGCGGCTTACCTCACTGACCTGATGCTGGCAAAGCGGCCGGATGTGCGGGAGGCGATGATTGCCAGTGGATCGCGGCTTTGCATCTTGGCGTACGATGAATTCACCACCGATCAGCCGGAATGGGCCTGGCTGGGGAAGGTGCCGGTGCCTGGCTTTGAAAGGCTAGCCACCAAGGACTACCGCGATGCCCGCGCCCGTGGCATGGGCGGCAGCGCCACTGACCCCTTCTGCTCCTGCGCGGAGGAGAACCTTCTTAGCTACGAGGGCGACCCCTATTCAACGGAATGCATTTTCATCCATGAGTTTGCCCACAACATCCATCTGCGCGGCTTGGTGAATGTGGACCCAACCTTTGACCCAAGAGTGAAAGCTGCCTTTGATGCTGCGACGAAAGCGGGGCTGTGGAAGGGCAAGTATGCCAGCGTGAATCATCACGAATACTTTGCGGAAGGTGTGCAAAGCTGGTTCGACAACAACCGCGAAAACGATCACGACCACAACCACGTCAACACCCGTGTCGAGCTGCTCGAATACGATCCCGGCCTCGCCGCGCTCTGTCGCGAGGTCTTTGGAGATACCGAGCTGAAATACACGAAACCGACGACGCGGCTCACGGGTCATCTCAAAGGCTACGATCCGAGCCAAGCGCCGAAGTTCATCTGGCCAGAACGACTCCAGAATGCCAGAAACGCCATCCGCGCCGCTGCGGAAAAGCGATCAAATTCTGCGACGGGGACGAAGTCGCATGACGAGCGTCTCATTGCTGGCTGGACGGTTCATGTCAGCACGACGCTGATCGAGAAGGAGCCGGTGGCTCTCAAAAAGGCACTGGCTCTCCTTCAGGCTCAGCTCGACGAGATCGCGCGTGTGGTGCCAGCGAATGCTGTTGCAGAACTGCGCAAGGTGCCGCTGTGGATCAATCCTGAGTATCCCCAGACTCAGCCGCGGGCGGAGTTTCACCCCGATGAGGGATGGCTACGTGAGAACGGTCGTGACCCGGCGATGGCGAAGGGGGTCGAGTTTACCAATGTGCGCATCTTTGATGCTGAGACGCGCCGGATGCCAAACTTTGCCCTGCACGAACTGGCGCACGCCTACCACAATCGAGTGGTGAGGATGAGCTTTGGCAATCTTGAGATCAAGAAGGCTTATGAGAAGGCCAAGGCCAGCGGCAAGTATGATCAGGTAGAAAGGAAAGATAGCGAAGGTCGCAGTCGCCTGGAGCAAGCCTATGCAATGACGAATCCGCAGGAATACTTCGCTGAATGCAGTGAGGCGTTCTTTTCGCGGAACGATTTCTATCCCTTCAAGAAGGACGAACTAAAGCGGCATGACCCGGAGATGTTTGATCTGCTGGGACGGTTGTGGGAGAATTGAACAAAAAGCGAGGATTGTGACCGGAACTAACCTCTCCGCACCGTATCGATATCGTCATGCGCCGATTCATCTTCCTTTGCAGTTCCGCCTTTTTCATCGCCACTTTGGGCGCTTTCGCTCAGTCGCTTTCGAGTGATCTCGAATACGCGCGTGTGGAGGGTTTGTCGCTGAAGCTTGATTTGCATTTACCCACGGAAAAAAATCCGCCCTTGCTCGTGTATGTGCATGGGGGCGCGTGGCGGGCGGGATCGCGGGCGGATGTTCCGGTGGCGGAGTTACTGAACCACGGGTTTGCGATTGCGAGTGTGGACTATCGTTTATCGACCGAGGCGCGGTTTCCGGCACAGGCGCACGACATCAAGGCAGCGATTCGTTTTCTGCGCGCCAAGGCGGATTTGTTTCACTACGACGCGAACCGGATCGGCATCGTCGGATCGTCTGCGGGTGGACATTTGGCGGCCTTGGTGGGATTGAGCAATGGGCAGACGGAGCTGGAAGGGAAGGTGGGGGAGCACCTGGATCAAAGCAGCGATGTGCAGGCGGTGGTGAGTCTGTATGGGGCCTCCAATTTGCAATCGATCCTGGCGCAGAGCACGGAGTTTGGTCTGAAGATGCGGGTGCCGGCGCTGGAACTGCTGCTGGGTGCCCGACCTGAGGTGGTGCCGGGTATGGCGAAGCTCGCCAGTCCGGTGGCTCACTTGGACAAGACGGATCCGCCGCTGCTGCTCATCCACGGTGATGCGGATCCGCAGATGCCGCCGCAGCAATCAAAGGAATTGGCCAACGCATGCGAGGCATTGGGCCTGGACGTGAAACTGGTCATGATCCCCGGTGCCAAACATGGTGGTCCGGTGTTCTATGACGAGGAGCGGACGACCTTGGTGGCGGCGTTTTTCAAGCGGGCGCTTGGGGTGCCCTAGGGCTGGGTCACGATGCGGAGAAGGCCGGAGCCGTGCTCGGTATTGAAAGCGTGCACGCTGGTTTTTCCGCCGACTTCGACGGTGACGTCGTAAAGACCGCGATGGCCGCGTGTGGAGAGGGTTCCATGCGAATCGGTTTTACCTGTTGCTTGGGTGCGCCATTGGCCGCAGACGAGGTCTCGCCAGACTTTGGCGTTCGGTTTCTCGCTCCAGTCATTGCGCCAGAGGGCGGTCTCGGGCTTCCATCCGGCTCCTTCCCAAAAGACCCATAAAATCATGCCGCTGTAGGCGGGATGACTGTAGGCCATGATCAGCACGTCGCGCAGCCAGTCGGCCTGGAGTTGTTCGTCGCCATTGGTGATGACGTCAAACTCGGTGAGTTCAAGATTTGGGACCAAGGCGGCAAAACGGTCGCTGATGCGTAGCATCTCCTCAGGGCCGGGCAAAAAGCTGCTGTGAAAGTGGGCCTGATTGCCGATGCCATCGGGTGCGGCACCTTGGGCGATGAGATCCTTGATGCAGTCGTAGAACTCGTCCTGCTGTCGGCCTGGACGGAAGACTTGATCCTCGTTGATCCACAGCGGGAGGCCGCTACGGGTGCGCGCAGCCTTGAAGACATCGGCATAGAAGTCTGGCCCCAAAACCTTGTCCACAGTGTTGCGTGGATCCTCCCAGCCTGCGGGATGATTGACCGCATCCCACTCGTCGACGAGGCCTCCCGCTCCCTTCATGACGCTATCGAGGTGGTTCATGACGCGATCGCGGATGGCCTTCGGATCGTCCTTCAATTTCTCCGACCAGGGCTCCCAAGGTCCCCAGCACAGGTAATGACCGCGTGCTTTTAGGTCATGAGACTTGGCCCAAGCGAGGGCATTCAGCGTCCACTCGGGTTGGTAGCTCTTGCTCTGGGTCGCGACGCCGCCATTCCAAGCGAAGGGCTTCAAGTCATTCTCCAGCACGATGGCGCTGAAGTTTTCATCGATCATGTCGCGATACTTTTGAGCCGCCGCATCTTCGCCGACTAGGAGCTTGGCCTTGACGGCCGTGCCGAAGGCAAAGGCGTGGCGTTTGAGGGTGACGCTGATCTTCGCGTCAGGCACGGGCTTGCCGTCTTCACTCACGACTTCAATGGCGATGTCCGTGGTGCGGTATTTGGCGATGCGTTCGAGCGCAAGCTTCCGCCAGGGGGCATCGGCCTCGCGACCTGGATAGGCGATGTAGGGGCGTGGGAGCTTGGCCATGTCAAAGTCAGCGCCGTAGTTGATCAGGCGCATGTTGGCGATCTCCAGCGTTTGCTTCTTACCACCGGGTAGAATGGAGGCAAAGGTGACCCCGGTCTTGGAGTCGATGCGTGCGGGGAAGGGGACGAAGATGGTTTGCCATTCGCTGGTGAGATCCGCGGCGTCTTGCCCCAGTTTTTCGTAGTTCGGCGGTTCTTTGATTTCGACAAAGACCTGCACGCGGCCTTTGCCATCGGTGCTGCTGCCGGGAACGAAGCGTGCATCAAAGGCAACCAAAACACGATCGCCGGTCTTGATCTCGCCGCTGACGGCGGTGCTGAGTTGAAGCTGAAACGGACCTGCGGTGTTATCGACCACATCGAGACGCCAGCCTTGGCCGTGCTCCGCAAAGTCGGCTTTTTCCGCCTTCCACAGTTTGCTGCTGCCCATCGCCTGGGCTGCGCCCTGCCAATCGGTGGGCAACATGTCTCTGCCGCCTTCCGGGATCGGGGCGGCGTAGGTGGAGGCGCAGAGCAAGATGACGGCGGCAAGTTTGGTGAGCATTAGGGACGAATTTGGCTGCGTCCCGCTGGGTGTCCAGCGGTGACTCTGGCATTTTCGCCGGTCTTGCGTGGCAGGATTCGCTGCCTAGAATCGTTGGCCTTACCAACCATGTCCAAACCTCTCATTGCCATCACGATGGGCGACCCTGCGGGGGTCGGTCCCGAAGTCTGTCTTCAATTGCTCGCCAACGAGGAGGTGAGGAGTTTCGCCGTGCCAGTGGTATTCGGAGATGCGCGCCTGCTATCGCGCTGCGCCCGGCAGACGGGTTTGCAAGCACCGAAGCGAATCCTTTCGGAGATCGACTGGCCGGACGCCTTCCGCAGCATTGAGGAACCGGCGGTGCTGGATCTGTTTGGATTTGATGCGGAAGACTTCGTGCCTGGAATCGTCAGTGCAAAGACCGGCGCGGCGGGTTATCACTATGTCATCAAGAGCATCGAGGCAGCGATGGCGGGGCAGGTGGCGGCGGTTGCGACGGCGCCCCTGAACAAAGAGGCGCTGCGGGCTGCGGGTGTGATGTACCCGGGCCACACAGAGATTTTTACCGATAAGACAGGGGCAAAGAAGTCCTGCATGTTTCAATACAGCGATGAGGTGCGCGCGAGTTTTGTGACGGTGCACTGCGGCTACCATGAGGTGCCCGCTCTGATAACGAAGGAGCGCATTCTGGACGTGATCGAACTGACCGCAGCAGCGATGCAACGCATTCGCGGCACGGTCCCAAAAATTGGTGTGCTGGGCCTGAACCCTCATGCCGGTGAGCATGGTCTTTTTGGCAACGGCGAAGAAGAGAATATCATCATCCCGGCGATGGAGGCGGCTCGCGCCAAAGGGATCAACGTCGAAGGCCCGATCCCTCCAGACACGGCCTTTCTGCCGGGGAAGCGTCGCAGTACGGATGCCTTTGTGTGCATGTATCACGATCAGGGGCACATTCCGTTGAAGGCCTTGGCCTTTGATACGGCGGTGAACACGACGCTGGGTCTGCCGATGATCCGCACCAGTGTGGATCACGGGACTGCCTGCGACATCGCCTGGCAGGGGAAGGCGACGGGGAGCAGTCTGGTGGAGGCGGTCCGTCTGGCGGTGAAGCTGGCGGGGCAGTGATGATTTGCTCCGCAGAGCTACAGCCGAAACAGAGCGCCTGCCCTATCCTCAAGACTATCCCGCATGTCGCGAACCGCCGCAGCCGCGTCAAACCCTTCTATGCCAACAATCACTCTGCGTTTTCCTCTCTTTTCTAGCTTTGCCTCGGCGGGCTCCCTCTCCAGGAGAATTCTGTCCCCAACGATACTGGCGCGTAAGCTAGAACCAGCCTGTAGCTGCATAAAGTCACGCATGCTCTTGGGCAGGACGAGGCGTCCTCCTGCATCGACTTCAAGGATAGCGGTCATAGTAGAGAGAATGGCATGAGAAGTGGGAGACGCAATGCCATTGATCTGTGCTGACCTGTCGGTAGCAGCTTGGCAGGATTCTGCGGGGACTATGTCAGATGCGCGCATCTTGCATGGCTGGAGGGTTCTGGGACGTTTGAATGGGGTGATGAGATGGATTTTTCTGCTGCTGATCTTGCTGCCCAGTCCCCGGGCTCTGGCCGGGGTGAGTTTTAGTCGTGACGTGCTGCCGATTCTGTCCGAAAACTGCCTGAGTTGTCACGGACAGGATGAGGGGCATCGGAAGGCGGATCTGCGGCTGGACCTTCGCGAGGGCGCTATTGCGGTGAAGAAGGGCGTTGCTGCAGTAGTGCCGGGGAAGCCGGCTGAGAGTGAGTTGATCAAACGCATCCTCACTGCGGACGAAGAGGAGGTGATGCCGCCGGTGAAATCTCACAAGGCGAGACTCAAAGATGCCGAGATCGCAGTCTTGCGCGATTGGATCGCCGAAGGTGCGGCGTGGGGGAAGCACTGGGCATTTGAGAAACCGGTGAAGGCATCGCTGCCTTCTTCGGATCTGCATCCAGTCGATGCTCTCGTAGCCAAGCGCTTAGCGGTGGAGGGGCTGAAGATGTCGGCTCGTGCGGAGCCTCATACTTTGCTGCGCCGGGTGTCCTTTGATCTGACTGGGCTGCCGCCATCCGAGGCGGAGATCGCTGCTTTCGATAAAGACGCATCGACAGCGGCCTATGGCGCGCTTGTGGATCGGTTGTTGGCATCCAAACACTTTGGCGAGCGCATGGCGATGTGGTGGCTTGATGCGGCGCGCTATTCGGATACGGATGGCTTTCAGAGTGATGCGACCCGCACGAACTGGCCTTGGCGCGATTGGGTGGTGGAGGCGTTCAATGCGAATATGCGGTTCGATCAGTTCACGCTGGAGCAGTTCGCGGGCGATCTTTTGCCGAATGCGACGCCGGAACAGAAACTGGCGACTTGCTTTCATCGCAATCACATGACCAATGGCGAAGGCGGTCGTGATCCAGAGGAGTCTCGGGTGGATTATGTGCTGGATCGTGTGAACACGATTGGCTCGACTTGGCTGGGGTTGACGCTCGGCTGTACGCAGTGTCACTCCCACAAGTTCGATCCAATCAGCCAAGTCGATTACTACTCGATGACGGCGTTTTTCAACAGTATCGACGAGGACGGCAAGGCTGGCACGGCAGCGAAGCCCTATCTCAGCTACAGTTCAGCCCACGCCAAGCATGCGCTGGACGAGGCGCAGAAGTTGGTGGATGTGCGCAAGCCTCTGGAGGCAGCGGCGAGGAAGGCAGCAGAGGCTCCGTTTGCCAAATGGCTGAGCGAGCGCGCAACAGAGGTGAAGTCTGGATTTGTGCCGTGGCATGAATTGCGAGGCGAGTTGGAATCCTCTGAGGGGACGCTGTTGGTCCAGGGTGCGGATGCGATCGTGCAGGCGAGTGGTCCGAATCCAAAACAAGATGACTACCGAGTGGTCGCGCCGGTAAAGCTCAAGCGCGTCACCGGGCTGCGGTTGGAGGTCTTGCCGCATGAGTCTCACACAGGGGGGGGATATTCACGGGGCGCATCTGGGGAATTTGTCCTGACGGATATCAAAGTGCAGGTGCGACATCAGGGAAGCACTCAAGTTCGTGATGTGAAGGTGGCATCCGCAGTCGCTGATGCGGCGAAGGAGAGCAAAGGTGCCCGCGAGTATGGTAGCGTGGCTGGTGTTTTGGATGACGATCCTCGCAATGGGTGGACCACGAAGGGTCTGCCCCACGATGTGCCAAGGGTGGCGGTCTTTGGTTTGGCTGAGCCTCTGATCATGGAGGAGGGGGAGGTGCTTGTCTTTGAACTGAAGCACCGATCCACCGAAGGGGATGCCAACATTGGGCGCTTCCGCGTGTCGGTAACGGATCAAGCGGGGCCAGCTTTGAAGACTATCGGCGTGACGCCGATGGAGGAACTGGCGGCAGTGAAGGGGGCTGACCTCAGTCGCCTAGATGCGAAGTTGCGCGAGCGCCTGATGGAGCAGTTTTTGGCTGACTACGCACCGTATCAGCGTGCGAAGGCCGCGATGGAACTCGCGAATGCGCAGGTGGCCGAGGTGAAAGGTGCGGCCAAGGTGAACGTGATGGTCCTAGCGAATCGTAAGACGCCGAGGGAGAGTCACGTCCTGGTTCGTGGGGTGTGGGATAAGCCGGGCGAAAAGGTGAAGCCTGGGGCTTTGTCTGCCATTTTGCCGTGGAAGGATGGCGCACCGCGCACGCGAATTGGGCTGGCGCAGTGGATCACGGATCGCGACAATCCGCTGACCGCGAGAGTGGTGGTGAACCATCTATGGCAGATGTGTTTTGGGGTTGGTTTGGTTAAAACGGTGGAGGATCTGGGATTGCAGGGGGATCGCCCTGTTTATCCAGAGCTGCTGGATTGGCTGTCAGTTGAACTGATGGAAAGTGGCTGGGATCTGAAGCACATCTTGAAACTGATCGTGACGAGTGAGACGTACCGTCAGACCTCTGTGGCAACCCCGGATCAATTGCAGCGCGATCCGGAAAATCGTCTCTTGGCGAGAGGCGCACGCTTCCGATTGCCGAGTTGGATGCTGCGCGATGCGGCTCTGACGAATGCGGGTCTTCTGAATGCCACTTTGGGTGGGCCGCCGGTCCGTCCTTATCAGCCAGAGGGTGTGTGGGAGGAGCTATTCATGGGGCGCTACACCTATGTGCCGAGCGAAGGTGAAGCGCAGTATCGCCGCACGCTCTATGCCTTTTGGCGTCGATCCATCACGCCGACGTTCCTCTTTGATTCAGCCCAACGCCGCAGTTGCGAGGTGCGTATGGCGCGGACAAATACGCCATTGCAGGCTTTGACCCTATTGAATGATGACACCTATCTGGAGGCATCCCGCGCGCTGGCAGATCAATCGCTGGCGTTGCCTTTGGATCAGCGATTGAAGACGATTTATCGCCGTGTCCTGGCTCGCTGGCCTTCCGCAACAGAGTTGGTTGTTTTGAAACGCGAGCATGATCGTGCCCTGCTCTACTATGGGGCGAATGCCAATGCGGCGACTTCGTTTGTGGCTGTGGGGCAACGGCCACCTGTGAAGGCTGCGGCGGAGTTGGCTGCGACGATGTTGGTTGCTAGTATGATTTTGAATCTCGATGAAGCTATCACTCATGAATAGACCTGACTTTGTGACAACTCGCCGATCCCTGTTGACCGCCGCGGCATCGATGGTGGTGGCTCCTTACGTTCGTTCTGAGAGCAAAACCGCTCCAGAATTTCATGGTCAGGTGGTAGGCCATGGCGGATTCCAATATCGAGTCGATAAGCTGTGGAGCAAGGCAGATCCAGCCACTCATCCGGTGAAGGATTGTCATGAGATGGTCCAAGCCAGCGATGGTCGCCTTTTTCTGCTGACGAATCAGGCGAAGAACAATGTGCTGATCTATGACGTGGCTGGTGCTCTGCTGGGGGCGTGGACGATTGGATTTCGCGGTGCGCATGGGTTGACCTTGCATCGGGAGGCCGGTGGGAAGGAGTTCCTCTACATCACGGATGCGAGTGCCGGGCGCGTTGTGAAGACGACACTGGAGGGTGAAATTGTCCTGGAGATCGAGCCTCCGACAAAGCTGGGGCAGTATTCGGAAAGGGAATCCTTTAACCCGACGGAGACAGCTATCGGTCCAAATGGAGACATCTACATCGCGGATGGCTACGGGTCGCAGTGGATCTCACGATATGATAAAAGTGGGAAGTTCATCAGCAAGTTTGGAGGAAAGAGCACCCAGCCGATCAATGGTGGGAAGTTCATGCAGGCGCACGGTGTGGCCCTTGATACTCGTGGCCCCGAGCCTCTATTGGTTTGTACGGAGCGCATCCGCAATGAGTTTAACTGGTTCACGCTAGAGGGGCAGCATGTGCGTGGCGTCTATCTGCCGGGCGCGTATGTCAGCCGCCCCGTGATTGCTGGACGGTATCTCTATTCAGGTGTGTGCTTTGGTGCCAAGCCGGACGATTATCGCATGTGGCAGGGGCGGGGTTTTGTCACCATCCTGGACGACAAAGATCAAGTGGTCTCAAATCCTGGAGGTTTGGCGCCGGTCTATGAAGGCGGGCGTCTGAAGGTGATGCTGCAGGATCGACCGGTGTTTAACAACTGCCACGATGTGTGTGTGGATTCAGCGGGCGATCTGTACGTGTGTCAGTGGAACAGCGGGAACGTGTATCCCTACAAACTTCATCGCGAAGCATGACTCAACCAACTACACCCGAGCTTCAACTGTCGCGGCGCGCGTTTTTGAATGGCGCTGCTGGCGTCTCGGTCGGCGCAATGGCTTTGACCGATCTTTTGCGCGGCGAGGTGCCTCGGCCAGGAATGGCTTCGCTGCCGCATTTTGCGGCGTGTGCGAAGAATGTGATCTTTCTCACGCAGTCCGGCGGGCCATCGCAGATTGAGCTCTTTGACCACAAGCCGGGCCTGATGAAGTGGGCGGGCAAGGAACTCCCGGAGTCAGTGCGTCAAGGGCAGCGGTTGACGACGATGACGGCCAATCAAAAGCAACTGATCCTGCCTGGGATCACCAAGTTTTTCCGTCATGGTCAAAGCGGTGCCACGATCAGCGAGTGGCTGCCTCATTTGGGCGAGGTGGCAGATGATTTGTGTTTCATCAAGTCGATGAACACGGACCAAATCAATCACGCCCCAGCGATGACGAAATTTTTGACCGGGCACCAACTGCCGGGGCGTCCGAGTCTTGGCGCGTGGGTCAGCTATGGTCTAGGCAGTATGAATCGGAATCTACCGGATTACTTGGTGCTGATTTCAAAGATG
The DNA here is from genome assembly GCA_024232965.1 of Verrucomicrobiaceae bacterium. GTDB lineage: Bacteria > Verrucomicrobiota > Verrucomicrobiia > Verrucomicrobiales > Verrucomicrobiaceae > JACKQF01. The sequence continues at coordinate 919,705 of JACKQF010000001.1, forward strand.
CAGCGTCCGAGCGATCAACCGCTCTACGACCACTACTGGGGCAGCGGCTTTTTGCCATCGCGCTATCAGGGCGTGAAGTTGCGCAATGCCAAGGACCCGGTACTTTACCTCAATGATCCTGCGGGGCTACCGCGAGACTTGCGCCGTGGGATGTTGGATGGGATCGCGGAACTGAATCAAATGCGACTGGATGCGACAGGCGATCCTGAGATCTCGACGCGCATCCTGCAATACGAGATGGCCTTTCGGATGCAGGCGAGTGTGCCCGATCTGACGGAAATCAGCGATGAACCGGAGTCGGTCTTTGAACTGTATGGTCCAGACTCCAGGAGGGCAGGGAGTTACGCTGCTAATTGCATTTTGGCGCGACGGTTGGTGGAACGCGGTGTTCGTTTTGTTCAATTGGTTCACCCAGACTGGGATCATCACAGTCGCCTGCCGAGTTGGTGTACGGCCCGCTGTCGCGACACAGATCAACCGAGCGCGGCCTTGATCAAGGATTTGAAGCAACGGGGTCTGCTCGATGACACTCTCGTCGTCTGGGGTGGCGAGTTTGGTCGTGGCGTCGCGGGACAGGGGAAGTGGGATAGCCCAGAAGCGGGGCGGGATCATCACCCACGCTGCTTCACCGTGTGGATGGCTGGGGGCGGGGTGAAGCGTGGCGTCACTTTTGGTGCGACCGATGAGTTTAGCTACAACGTTGCCGAGAATCCGGTACATGTGCGCGATTTGCACGCGACGATCATGGCGCAATTGGGCATCGATCACGAACGATTCACCTACCGCTTCCAAGGGCTCGACTTCCGACTGACCGGAGTCGAACCAGCGCGAGTGGTGCAGGAGTTGCTGAGTTAGGCGTGCGATCCTGAGGCAACCGGATCGCCCTGGTGGAAGGTGATTTGGCTGAAGGGGATGGTCCAGGAGTGCTCATTGCAGGCATCGACGCAGATCCGCTGGATGATGCGCTGCAGGAAGGAATGCCGATGCGCTACGTTGCCGGTGAAGTCTGCGAGGATGGTGTAGTTCAGCGCTGAGGTGGCGGCCTCGCTCAACTCCACACTGACATTCTTGACATTCTCGGTGCCGACAGCGCTGCGGAGTTCACGCTCGAGCCGCTCGGCGAGTTTGGTGGGAATCTCCACGGTGCAGATGTCCTGGTGTCTGTAATCGACGCCAAAGATGCTGCGCACACGAAAGCTCTTGGCCAAGTTCTCTGGGCAGAGTTCAAGAAACATGCCAGTCGGATAGGTTCGGCGACTTCCCCCAAGGAGCACCAACTGCACTCTCTCGGGAGACTGGGCGACGATCTTGCCGTGGGTTCCGTCGCTTAGATAGACCCAATCCTCTTCTTCGCATGGAAACCAAGCTTCATCATCACCGGGGCGGGAGATGAGATGCATCAGGTCGCGCAAGGGCAATCGAATCTGCCCTCCTTCCAAGGCTGGATTGCGCAGCTCGGAAAAGACTCCGATCGTGCGCACCTCCCAGGGGAGCCCATTGTAGACCACACGCTCCCCCTCACGGACCGAGCCAAGATTTAGGAGGAGTTTGAGTTGCTCATAGACAGCCGGCAATGTTTGTTTACCCGTCCATGCGATCCCTATGAGGAAAAGCATGGCAACGCCAAGTAACACCCAATCCCCGGCGAGATAGAAGACCATGAGGACAGCAAAGATCGAGAGTAGAACCGTAGTCGTGTGGTAGGCGACCACTGCTAGGCGGAGGCTGAATGGACGGTTTTTTCTGCGCAGGGAAGGGAGTTTCTGTAGGCGACGCCAGAAGAGTCGCATGGACCCGAAAATGGCCAGGCAGATGCAAACAGCGAGGATAAGATTGCGACCCCGCTGGCGGAAAAAACTGCTGGTGACATCCCGAATGGCTCCAAAGACGCCTCCGCGTTTGACCTCCATTTCTTGGAGCTTGAATTCAGCCACTGCCAATTCTGTCTCCGCCTCCTTCAAGCGCTTTTGCCAGTTGTCCAGCAGTTCAGTCAGCAGCGGTTTGAGAACGGCTGCATTCTCTAGCTTTATCTGTTCCTCGATCCGTTGAACGGCTTCAGAAAAGAGCGCACTCCGTTGTCGCAGCATGGTCGCCTCGCGACGCAGACTTTCAACCTCGCGTGGTGAAGCTGTTAGCTGTTTCAGTTCTTGGATGATGGGAAGCAGCAGTTCGCGGGTCTCAACACTAAGGTCCAGCGTGTCGTTGACTGGACTGTTCAATGTCAAGGTGTCGATACCCGTTACGACAAACTCTAGATTCTTCTGCAACTGATCGCGCTTCTCGCCAAGTTCCTTGATGTGTGCCTCAATCTTCGTTTTCTCATCAGGGGGAAGCTTGCCTTTGAGACGCTCGCGTTCAGTCTTCAGGTCGCCTTCCACTTCCTTGATGGAGGTGCCGAGAGCGAGCAGAGCCGTGCGTGAAAGCCCGGTGACGCTGACCTCTGCCGGGGGCGGTGGCTCAGCTGGTTTGGGGGCTGAACTCTGGGCAAATGAACCCGTTTGTAGCAAAAGCAACACGGCCGTCAGCCTTGCGATGAATCTGAGTAGAAGAGCGCGCATTTCTGGTGGTAGGGTAGCACGGATTGCGTTTGCTTTCACCGAACAATTGGTTCCCAACGATCAAGCGTTACGGATACCCAAAAGTTGCGTGCGGACATTCGGGGATTTCCTGCTAATCATGCCAAGAATGATCGCTGTTCTTGCTGACGACTTTTCCGGTGCCGCCGAGTTGGCTGGCATTGCCGCGATGCGTGGTTTTGGGGCTGAGGTTCAGACGGTGTTTGATCCGGCGAGTACGGCGGAGGTGATCGCGGTGGATTGCGATAGCCGTGGTCTGAGTGAAGAGCTTGCGGCGGAGCGAGTCACAGCGATTGCGAAAGCTGTGGCGGCCAGTGCGCCGGAGTGGATCTACAAAAAAACGGACTCAGTGTTGCGTGGAAATGTGCGAATGGAGATTGAGGCGATTCTGGGGGCGACCGGGCTAAGGAAATGCCTCTTTATCCCGGCGAATCCGTCAAAGGGGCGGGTGATCCGTGGCGGGGAATACTTCATCAATGGGGTGCCGCTGGATCAGACGGTGTTCGCCAGTGATCCTGATCATCCGAGGAGAACTTCGGTGGTGAGGGAGTTGCTCGGCATGAGTAATCGGATCGAGTGTCCAGACGTAGTGTCAGTGGATGAGGTGCGTGGATTTGCTATGCAGATGAATCCCCTGTGGCTGGCGGCAGGCGGTGCTGATTTTTTTGACCAAAGGATTGGTGGGCGTGATCTGGCTGCGATGCCGGGTGTTGTGGAGAGGACGCTGCTGGTTTGCGGGAGTCATGCGGCCTGGGAATCAGGTCGGGCGGCGCAAATGGAAGCGCAGGGATTTGTAGTGAAGGTGTTGCCTGTAGCCTTCTTTGACGCCGTCCCGACATCGGACTGGGTAGCCGAGATGAGGCAGATTTTACTGACGCAGAACCGACTTATGCTCGCCATTGGTAGCCCTGAGACACCAAGATCGACAGAAGTCATGACGACTGCGGTAGTCGCCGCTGCGGCCGCCGTGGCGAAGGGTGTGCGTGGGCTGCGGTTGGCGATGGAAGGTGGTGCAACGGCGATCGCCTTGATGCGGCACTGCGGATGGACTCGGTTTGAGGTGCAGCGGGCTGGATTGACTGGAGTCGGGGTGCTGAGGGTGATTGGAGGCGAAGCCCCGGTGCTTTGGGTGAAGCCGGGCAGCTATCCGTGGCCCGATGGCGTTTTTGTCGCGGACCCGTGCGTTGAGAAGGGGGCCAAATTGCGAAATTGAATTGACCGACGGCGGTTCGCCCCCAAGATGTCCGCCCGTGCTGGCTTGGGCTGGCATGAATCCCCAAAATCACTTATTCATCAACATGGAATCTGCTCCCATCACTGTGTCCGTCGGCGCTAACGTGCCCGACTTTGAAATGGAAACCTATGAACCGACTCACGCCGACTTCGGTAAGGTGTCGCTGGCTGATATCAAACGCGCTGGCAAGTGGACGATCTTGGTCTTTTATCCAGCTGATTTCACCTTCGTCTGCCCGACTGAACTGGCTGACCTCGCGGATCAGCATGAGCGCCTTGACGAACTCGGCGCTACCGTGGTCGCGGTGTCCACAGACACGAAATTTGCCCACATGGTCTGGCGCAATACGGAAGGCTTGATGAAGAACGTGAAGTATACCCTCGCAGCTGATCCGACAGGCGCAGTGAGCCGTATGTTCGGTGTGTATGATTCTGCTACCGGACTGGCATTGCGCGGTACGTTCATTATCAATCCAGAAGGTAAGCTAGTGACCTCCGAAGTGAACTTCTACAATGTGGGGCGCAACGCGAGTGAGTTGGTCCGCAAAATGGAAGCCAATGTTCACCTCATGGCGAACCCGAGCGAAGCCTGCCCAGCGAACTGGAAGCCCGGTGCGAAAACACTGCGTCCTGGCAAGGATATCGTCGGCAACGTTGCTGGCGCTCTCGAATAGGTCGCTAGCTCGATCTTTTTGATCTTTGGCAGTCCTGCTGGCTCTTGGCTGGCGGGACTGTTTTTTTCATCAAAAAGCGACGGTGAGGGCGATGCCCGCGTAGGCACTATCATCGTCGCCAGCGATATCGATTCCGCCGAAAAGCTCAACGCTGGCGTTGCCTGAGACGAGGATCTCAAAGGACGCTTCCAATTGAACCGTGCCGGATTCATTCCCACCGATGGTGGTGCTGGCGAAGGTTTTTTCGCCAAGGTCCGCTAGCAAGCCCGCCCGCCAGGAGAGGTTGGATTCGACGTCGTGATAGCTTTCTGTCGCAAAAAGTTCGCAGGCGGTGCCAAGGCTGAGTCCAATGTGATTCCAGAAGTGCTGGTAGTCGATATCGAAGAGGAAGTCCGTATCCGCGCCGAAGAGGTCTTCCCGGCGAGTATCAGTGGGTAGGCCCCATTCGCCAGAAAACAAGAGGTAGTCGCTGCCATGATTCCAGCCTTTGCCTGTGCGTGTCAGCAAACGAATGTTGCCTAGCCCCGTTGCATCCACTGGCTCGCCATAGACGCCAGTGTGATCCTGGCGATCAGGCGAGAAGTGACTCGAAACGGTTGGTATTGACAGGCCCGCCTCGAACCAATCAGTGAAGCCGTAAGTGACATCCAGTGCCGCTGTGTATTCGTGAAAGGATTCCGCCGCAAATGACTGGTAGATGCCGCTACTCTCATCCTCGTAGTCGTAGAGGTAGCGTGATCTGCTCCATTCTGCGCGGCTCACGATTCGCCATTGCCCCGCAGGGATCGTGGCCGAATAAAAGAATGCGCGACGATTGTTCCTTGAGGATCCAAGGATCGATTCGGCGAGAGTTCCGTTGGGCAAGGTCAGGCGATCCAGCGACCGCAGCGCAAAATGCGGGATGAATTTATTCTTCGATACTTCTTCAAGGACCTGATCGCGCTGATCCTGTTTCGAGATATAGTCGACGGTTAGGACTACCTTGCCGGCGGCTCGCGCCTTGCGCAGGTGCTTGAGTGACTCGGCGTGATCCTCAGCTGGTGTTGGCTCTGCTTCCTTTTCCTGTCCAAAGAAAAGATCTTCTTTGGCGATTGCGTCAATGGCGGCGAGGTAGCCAGGTCTATCCACCAAGGCTTCAGCGTTTTGAGCAACGATGATGAAGTCGGGTCGTTTGTTCTTGGCGTAGGCGGAGAGGTTGCGCACGAAAGTGACCATTTCATCGGCTGCAGTCGGTCGTGTGGGTTCGTAGAACTCGTATGTGTCTAAGACATCAAAGTAAACCCCGTCAAAACCTGCAGAGAGAATCTGGTCCAGGGCTGCCTGTGGGCTGCCAACGATTAATTGCTTCCAACCTGGCAGCCAGAATTTGACCCTGTAGTTGCCTGGCCAATGGGGATTCTCGATGTCGAGCCATGGCGGATCGTGGGGCCGCCAATTCTTGTTCCAGTAGCCACGATAGTCTTCAGCTTCGCCAATGCTGAGATAGGCAAGGAGTATCCGCTTGGTGCCATCTGGCTTGGTCCGCATCTGTTGTACCTCGTCTTCTGTGAATCGACGGGACTCTTCTCCATCGAGAGTCGGGTCGATCACCATCAAGTCGTAGGGACTGGCAGCGACGGTTGGTGCAGAAATGTCAGAAAGGTAGTATCCCCAAGACCGAATCGAGCTGAGGTCTGCTGATAAGCCACTCGTCGCGAGGCCTAGCGATGCCATCGCTGCAATGTTGAAAAGTGACGTTCTCATGGGCTCCTAGTGGCAACCTTGTGGGCTAGTTCAACACGTCTTGGGGTTGGTGACAAGGTGAATGTCGTTGAGAATGAACGGGTATGCCGTACCTGTGCAAGCCATGCACTCAATAGACACTAGCCGCGTCCCCGCAATGGTCGTGCAAGGCCATCGGGTTGCTTCAGGGGTGAATGGGAATCCGCGTTTCCCGGGGGGAACGTTGCGGATGCAATTGCCGTACTTTGCGGCTGAGGGATTTGATTTGAGGGGATACCACCTTGGTACGCTGAACGTGAGTATTGCGCCCTTCACTTATCGGATGGGCCTTGCGAAGGCCACGTTTCGTCATCTCAAATGGCACCCGACTGAGCCGGCAGAGGACTTCTCGTTCTTTGATGTTACGGCGCTTCGAGTTGGCGAAGAACCGTTGGCTGGCCTGATCTACTACCCACATCCAGAGACGAAACCGGAGCACTTTCAGTCACCTGACGTCTTGGAATTACTGCTTCCGTGGACCGATGGCTTGACCTACGGAACGCCAATCGAGATCGAGGTGCCTAATACGCAGGTCACCTTTGAGTGTGTCTAAAAGCGGATCTCTTTGTCGATAAAGACACGGTGCCAAAGCTCGAGAACAACAAGCGAGACGACCTGTTTGCAGAAGATGAATTCTCGGGTGGTACGCATTTTGTCGAGTAGCGCGTTGACTTGCTTGGGGTCAAAATAGCCGCGCTTGCGGACTGCGGTTTCGTTGAGGGTATCAGCGACGAGGGATTTGAATTGCGGTTTGTCGAGGAAGTATTCGACGGGCAGATAGAACGGTATTTTGGGACGCCGAGAGATGTGTTCTGGGAAGATTTTGTCGGCGAGACGACGCTCGATATATTTGTCGGTGCCCTTCTGGATTTTGAGGTGAGCGGGCATTGTGAATGCATGCTCGATGAGTCGATGATCGAGGAAGGGGAGCCGATACTCCAGACTGTGGGCCATGGTGTTTTTGTCCTGACGGATCAGCGCCCAATCTTGCAACCACTCATCGTATTGGAGCTTGAGCATACGATCAAGGAAGGGGGCGTTCTTGTCCTGATCACGCTCCACATTCATCCACGATTCATTGGCCTGACTTTTGAGGTCGGCGCTGTAGATGTCCCGTCGCTCGTCCTGGCTCCATAGGGTGCGCAGGGCATTGACATTGTGATTGAGGTCGCGGCGCGTGTAATGGCGGAGGAAATCGACGACGCGCTTCTTCCCCTGACTGCCGAGATCTGCGGGAAATGTGAAGAACTTATTGAGCAATCCATGCGGCAGCCACTGCATGGCCAGCGCGCCCATCTGGGTCGCTCCCGGGACGAGGCCTCGCATCTTTTGGACTTGGCAGATGACCTTATGAAAAGAGTAGCCGGCGTAGGCTTCATCGGCCCCTTCGCCGCCGAGAACCACTTTGAGGTCTTTGCTGGCCCCTTGGGCGAGCTTGTAAAAGGCAATCAACAGAGCATCGCCGACGGGACGATCCATGTGATAGACGATTTTGGGGAGAAGGTCGAAGTCTTCGGGTTGGCAGATGATTTCATGATGGTTCGTGCCGAGGAATTTTGCGGTCTCTCGTGCAGCAGGCGTTTCATCCACTGGTGAGTCAAAACCCACGGAGTAGGTATTGATGTTCGACGAGTGCTTTGTCATTGCCGCGACCGTCAGTGATGAATCAACGCCAGCGCTGAGATAGGCACCGACGGGTACATCGCTGCGCATGCAGAGGCGCACGCTGTCGTGGAAGAGTTCTTCGAATTCGGTGAAGAAGGCTTCATCGCTCTTGTAGGTTGCGTTGGAGGCATTCAGCAATGGCACTTCCCAGTAGCGGCGTACGGTGGCGCTCATATCGGCCAATTTGAAATGCAGGTAATGGCTGACAGGTAGGATGACGATGTTTGCAAACATCGTTGCAGGTTCTGGAACGTTGCGGAGTGTCAGGAAGGCATCGATGGAGCCAATGTTGGGCTCAGCGGTGACGTAGTCACACTCGAGGATGCTCTTCACTTCGCTGGCAAAGACAAACTTGCCGTTCTGCTGATAGTAATACAGAGGCTTTTGACCACAGCGGTCACGACCGATGAAGAACTCGCGCTTCCGGCTATCGTAGATGCAGAAGGCGAACATTCCGTTCATGCGTTTGAGCAGGCCTTCGATACCCCATTCTTCATAGCCATGGACGAGGCACTCGGTGTCGCTGTGAGTCCGGAAGTGGTGGCCCTTGGCAGCGAGTTCCTCGCGCAACTCGACGTAGTTGTAAGTCTCTCCGTTGTAACAGACGGCGATGCTGTTATCCTCGTTTAGGATGGGCTGCCAACCAGTGCCGAGGTCGATGATGCTGAGTCGACGCATGCCCATGTGAAACGGGGCACCATTTGGTGCGTCATAAAAGCCCTCGCCGTCAGGCCCTCGGTGCTGCATTCTCCGTCCCATCTTGTCGAGGAGACGTTCATCATGAAAACCTGCAAAACCGTAAATGCCGCACATGGGAATGGAAAGAAGGGGGAAGGGGTAAAGGGCCGAAACTATCGGGGAGGACTAGCGGCCTGTCAAAGAGTGCCCGGGACAGAAAAAGACCGCTCGTGAACTGGGTTCACGAGCGGTCGGAGATTGGTTGGGGAGGTTGCGTCAGCGATCAACCGTTGTAACCGCCATTTCCACCTGCGGCACGGCGGTCGCTGCCGAAGTCTCGACGCTGTGGGCGATCTTCTTTGGGGCGGGCTTCGACGACCTTCATGGGGCGACCGTCAACGTTTTGATTGTTGAGTCCGTTGATGGCGGCTTGGGCTTCGGCATCGTTGGGCATCTCAACGAATCCAAAGCCACGGGAGCGGCCGGATTCACGGTCTTTCACCACGCGCGCCGAGGATACGGCACCAAAGGCGGAGAACTCTGCGGAGAGTTCATCGTCGGTGAGGTTGTAGGAGAGGTTGCTGACGTAGAGGTTCATCGGGATGTCTGGGGGGCTATCTTGAGTTTGCCATGAATCGGGAGCAGGCGGGGATTCCATGGCGGGAATCACTGTCTGTGTGGCACAAGTTTTTTGGAAATGCGTCGGGACGGATTTTAGGAGGCTCGGATTAGCCTGTCAACAGTCTTCAAGGTGTATGACAGGGGGTATTTTCATGACGGGGGGTGTCCGGCATGTAGTGCTGAGGAGCGTATCTGCCGACAATATCCTCGATTGCAGGCAATTGGAGGTGGAGGCATGGTGGGAGGTGTCCAGCCCGCGTGAAAAACCAGATCTGCGCTCCCGACTGTCTGATGTGCCCCATCAGCCTGGCGTGTATGTGATGCGGGACCGATTCAATCGCGTGATCTATGTGGGAAAAGCGCGGGATCTGCGCAAGCGACTGAGCAACTATTTTACGCCGTCACGGACCCGGATGGCGGACGTCAAGACGCGTGCTCTGATCCAGAGTATCTGGGATTTTGAGTTTCACGTAGTGAGGAACGAGCCAGAGTCGTTGCTGCTAGAGGGACAATTGATCAAGGACTTCCGGCCTCGCTACAACATCAGCTTTCGCGATGACAAACGCTTCCTGCTGGTGCGCGTGCACACGGGCGATGCATTCCCCCGATTCTCTCTGACTAGATTGAAGAAGGATGATGGGGCGCGGTACTTTGGCCCCTTTGCCCACTCTGGGGCACTGCGCACCACGATCAATTGGCTGAATAAGAAGTTCGGTCTGCGGGTTTGTCGGCCCCTGAATCCCGGGGAGAACGACTACAAGCACTGCTCCAACGACGTTATCAAAAACTGTTCAGCGCCTTGCATTGCCCGAATCACCCGGGAGGACTACATGGCCCGCATCGACGAGGCGTGTGAGTTTCTCGGTGGTCGAGCCAAGGATCTGGTAGCAGCGTTGGAGCAGGAGATGCAGCGGGCAGCTGCACGATTGGATTTTGAAAAGGCGGCGGAACTACGGGACATGGTGGAAGACCTGAAGAAGACACTTTCCCCAACGAGATCCTTTGAGCGTGCGCGGTCGAAGGTCGTGACGACGATCGATCCGATGGCTGACGTTAGAGAGTTGGGCGAGGAATTGGGTCTGGGTTCTGCGCCGCTCGTGATGGAGTGTTTTGACATCGCGAACATTGGCACGGCCCACTGCGTAGCCTCGATGGTGCGGTTCAAGAATGGGGTGCCTGACAATGCCAATTACCGCCGCTATCGAATTCGTATCGTCAGCGGGCAGAACGACTTCGCTGCGATGTCGGAAGTAATTCGCCGCAGGTTTTCGCGCATTTTGCTGGAGGCAAAAAAGGCCCATCCTGACGCAGAGTTTAGCCAAGAGAATCCGCTGGAAGCCTTGCGGCGTTTGGAAGATGAGTCCGCGCCGAAGGCGTCCACCTTTGTGCGGCTGCCTGACCTTGTGATCGTGGATGGAGGAAAGGGGCAACTTTCTTCGGCGACGAAGGAATTGCAGCGTCTGGGGCTCTATGATTTGCCGATCATTGGGTTGGCGAAGGAGAACGAAGAAGTCTATCGCCCTGGAAATCCAGACCCGCTTCTCATTTCCCATGACCGTGGTGCACTGAAGTTGCTTCAGCGGATTCGCGATGAGGCCCACCGTTGGGCGAATGGCTATCATCAGTTGCTGCTCGGTCGGCGGGTGGAGGAGAGCCTGTTAGACGACTGCCCCGGCGTGAGCCAGAACCGGAAGCAAGCGCTGCTAAAGGCGTTTGGATCCGTGGCGCGACTGCGGAAGGCGACACCTGCGGACATCGCTGCCTTGCCCGGTATCGGCGCAGGGCTCGCTGCGCAGATTCATGATTTCCTACAGAGTCACGGTGGCGATTGATCTGCCTACTTCTGGGGGGCACGCGGCATCATCAGGTCATCAAAATTGTTGCGAGTCAGTCCCCACCAATTCGCAATCGACTTTGCCGTCGCGTCGGGTGGCAGGGTGACGCCACTGGGCTCGGTCCACTCTCGCATCGTCTCGATTAGGCGCTTCGCCTTTTCTGCATCCGCGGTGCTGGAAGCAACCTTTACCAAGGTATCGAAGCCAAGTTTCTCCGGAATCCGACCCATTTCAATGAGTGCCTCTTCAAGCACTGCGCCAGTGCCCTCGGTCAAGGGGCGCTCATAGATGGCTGCACGCTCTTCTGCGCGATAGGGGGCGGCAAGACCCCAGGCTGTGTCTCTCACATCTTTATCTGGATTGACTGCTGCCTCCTGCAATACAGGTATCGCGACCTCGGGGGCGAAACTACCTGCACTCTGAATGGCTGTCAGTCTCACTTCGGGCGATTCGTCATGTAAGGCTGCGGACAGCATCGCGGGATTGGCTTCATGACCGATGGCGAGCACCCGGGCCATCGCTGCGAGACGTGCTTCAGGTGTTTTACCTGCTTTGTATTCCGCTACGGGATCGGTGACGGGGGCGTCCGCGGGAATCGATTGCATCGTTAGTTGACCCACAGGGCTCGTTGAGGTGGGATCAACGGCTTGCGGGATCGCAGAGGACGAGGCAGCGGTCGCCGGCGAAGGAGTCACCGGGGCGATGGTCGTCTTTGCGTCGGTGGAAGGAGTGGTTTGCGGGGAGTTGGGGACGGCACTATGCCATCCGAAATAGAGGGCCACTCCGAGCAAAAGCACAACAATTAACGGCAATACGCGGATTTTCATACGGGAGTAATCAAGCCCAGACCGTCTTGGCGTGCAAGGGTGCCTTCGCGATTGTTTGGATTCCTCGTGTTTTGGAAAACAAACAGCCGGATCCTCGCGGATCCGGCTGTTTGGGTTTGGAGGTTTTGGGGGGAAAGGGGACTTGGCTGCGATTAGGCGGCCTTGCTCTTCAATTCCGCCTGCTTTTTCTCGAGGCCGTTCTTGGCTTGGGCGATCACCGCTTCGAAGGCGGTGGCGTCCTTGATCGCCAAATCGGACAGAACCTTGCGGTCGAGTTCGATTCCGGCGGCCTTGAGACCTTCCATGAAACGGCTGTAGGACAGACCGTGCGGACGAGTGGCGGCATTGATACGCTGCACCCACAGATTGCGGAAGGCGCGCTTGCGCACCTTGCGGTCACGGTAGTTGTACGTCATTGCCTTCCGAACGGCGTCTTTCGCGTAACGGAAGTTCTTGGAACGGAAGCCACGGAAACCTTTGGCTTTCGCAAGAACTCTCTTGCGACGCTTCCGGCTGGCTGGGGCATTGGTTGCTCTGGGCATCTTTCGGTATTTGGAACGGGCTGTTTGTTGGACTTGTTCGATGCTTCACCTCACCAGTTCGAAGGCTCATCGTTGAGCCAGGCTGGGCATCGTGGCTCAAGATTGAGCCTGGGCGTTCAGTCTATATATCAGGAGAAAGGAAGGTTTTCCTTAACTGCTGCTACGTCGACTTTGGCCACTAGGGCGACCTTACCGAGGTTGCGTTTGCGTTTACGATTCTTGTTCTGCAACAAGTGGCGCTTGCCTTTTTTGCGGCGAAGTACCTTACCTGTGGCAGTGATCTTGAACCGTTTGGCAACAGCTTTTCGGGTTTTAGCGAGACCTGCGTTTTTGGACATAGGGGCGGCGAGCTTAGAATCAAAAGATCAATAGGCAAGGAGTTTTTCACACTCTTCTTGAGTGTAGGGGAGTTTGTGGGCCGGAGTGCTTTGTTAGGATTCTCATATTTGCGATTCAAAAAAATCGAGAATAGCAAAAATTAAAGGTTGCCTAACAATCTGGTTTTGCTACAACAACACAACCTCCTCACTGGTATTGCCATGACAACCACAAATTCCCACAAAACTGGCAACGAAGCCCTAGAATCTCTCCAGCAGGGCTTGGAGCAGCTCCGAGTTGCTAACTATTACTTGCGAGTTGCCATTGATCAATCTCCAGAAGGTATGGTGATTGCGGGGCCGGCTGCCGATGAAAACACCGGTCCGGTGATCATCTTTAATAACGCCAATGCGGCGATGCTGTCTGGAGTGGCTCCTGACAAGGGACTGCGCGATTTGTCCGTTTTTGATTTGGCCGCCACTGAAGCTGATGTGGCAGTTCTGAAGGATGCGATTCTTCGGTCCGAGACTGAGGGCGGGCTGGCTGAGTGTGAGTGTGGACTCCAGCGTGCTTTTGGACCGGCACCTCTGCGTTGCCTCTGGCGCATCCGCCGCGTGGTGAATGCCAATCGGGAGCTGCTTAACTATACGATCAGTTTCAAGGAGGTGTCCCCCGAGTCAGGGGTGGTGTCTCCTGAGCCATTTGTTGAAGATCTCGATGAGCAGGCGGAGCGACTCCGCAAAGAAAACTTGGCCGCGCTGGCTCAGGGTATCGTCCACGACGTGAACAACTTGCTGGGACCTGTGACTGCCCGTTTGACGTGCATCCTCAGTGAACTGACAGACCAACCAAAGCTGACTGAAGATCTAGGGCTCGTCCTTGCTGGGTTGCGTCGCGCCCGGCAATACACCACGCAGGTGGTGACAGCTTGCAAAGCACGTGCTCGCACTCCCCAGCCGACGAATCTGGTCAACTTGATCAATGAGACGGTGGAGTTGTCCGGCTCTGGGGCCAATGTGAAGGTCCGAGTGAATATTGAAGAAGGTACCGACTGGGTCTTGGCGGAAACCGTAAAGGTTGGTCAAGTTTTGCAGAACCTGATCATGAATGGAATCCAGGCTATGCCGACGGGTGGGTTCATGGATGTGGAGGCGCGCAATCGCCAAATCACGGCTGGTGGGGATCCCATTCTTCGTCCAGGCAAGTATGTCGAGATCATCGTGCGCGATCGCGGTTGTGGCATCGCGCCGGAGAATCTGGGTAAGGTCTTCCGCGACTCTTTCACAACCAAGGCAGACGGCAATGGCATCGGTCTCACGACCTGTAAGCGCTTCATTGACGAGCATCACGGTGACATTCGTCTGAAGTCCACGATCAATGTGGGGACAGAGTTCACGGTGCTGCTGCCTGCCGTCGTTGCGCCAGATAGTCCGAAAGAAGAGGCGCGCGCGACTGCGGCTCCGGTTCCTTTAAAGCATGGGAAGGGTTCAGTGCTCATCGTTGATGATGAAGACGACCTTCGTCATGTGGCTCGCATGATCTTAAAGCGTTGTGGCTACGAAGTGATCGATTGTGACAACGGTCAAGATGCGATCGAGAACTACCGCCGTATGTGGATGGAGGGGAATGCTCCTGATGTGGTGCTGATGGACTTGACCATTCGTGGTGGGTTAAATGGTTGCGAGACGGCGGCCGAAATCCTCCGTATTGATAGTCAAGCGCGTCTGGTCGTCACCAGTGGCAGCGTGAACGAAGAAGTGCAGATGATCTTCCTGGAGCAGGGCTTCATCGGCGTTCTTCCCAAGCCTTACGAAGCTGGCGAGTTGACTCAAACGGTGCATCGTATCGTGAGCCTGCGTCAGCAATCAGAATAGCTGTTTCAACCCGGGTGGAGTGGATCCGAATCTGGACTGAAAAAGGTCGGTCCAGGATTGTCCTGAGTCGCGGAGTTCCAACGCAGTTCGTTGATGGGGATCTTCCCCGCGAGAAGGCCGTTCCACGGGATCGATTCGTTCGTGAAGTCGGTCATGCTGTCGCGTTTCCTCATGATACCCGCACCTTTGGAGATTTGGTAGATCAGCAAATGCTGGCTGCTGCCAAGAAAGTAGCGGCAGCGGATTTGGTAAGTGTGGATGTCTGGATAGGCCTTGTGCAGTCGTGTTAGCGCGCTAATGAAAGCCTCCTGCGTCAATACCCCGAGCGACTCTACGGCGGGAGCATCCGTGAGACACATCCCTCGTCTGCCAAAGCTCTCCCACTTACCGGGGAGGAAGTGGAAATCGAGCAGTGCGATCATTGGCCGCGTCCCAGACGTACTCATTGGCGGGTTTTCGTAACGTTCCTGCGCCTTCGACAGAATTCTCTCCCGCTGTGCCTCGTCGCCGATGCTGGCATTGTTGAATTTTGATACCATGTGGAATCGTACCAAGGTGTCCAGCTTCTTGCTGTCATTGGGAAGGCCTCCGGGATTCTTGGCAGCGGTTTGGTCCACGATGTTTTCCAGAAAATTTGGATCGTTGTTTCGATACGGCTCCCACCAAGTGTGGAGTTCCTGCGTCCGGAGTTTCTCCACAGCGTACGTCCGCGGATCGTTGACTGCGACACCGGGCTTTGACTTGCCGCAGTTGGCCAAGAGGATTATCAGGCACAGAACTGCGATGGCAGTGTCTCGGTGGGGGGCTGAACGCATAGGCTGACGCTATCACGCTAACGATGGGGGGACAAGGCGCTGAATGCCTTGATTTTGGGGCATTCTTGGTGACTTTTTGGGGTGAAGGAAAAATTTCACAGGCACGAAAGGCGCTTTGTGCTAGGCTCCGCCTCCCTGTTCCCGGTGGACGGGCTGTCGAAACCCCCATTCTGTTCTTATTTGATCATGGCTAAAAAAACGATTCGTGATGTCGATGTTTCTGGAAAACGCGTTCTAGTGCGTGTGGATTTTAACGTGCCTCTCGATGAGAAAGATGGCGCGATGGTGATCACCGATGACAACCGCATCAAGATGACGCTGCCGACGCTGAACTACCTGATCGAGAAGGGGGCTCGTGTCATTCTGTGCAGCCACCTGGGCCGTCCAAACGGTAAGCCCGATCCAAAGCAGAGCCTGCATCCAGTCGCTGATGGGCTTGCTGCATTGCTTGGTCGCCCAGTTGCCTTCGCCAGTGATTGCGTCGGCGCTGAGGCCGAAGCTAAGGCGAATGCCCTCGCGGATGGAGACGTGCTGCTTCTTGAGAACGTACGGTTTCACGCCACTGAGGAGGCGAATGGCAAAGAGCTCGCGAAGCAGCTTGCAGCGCTGGCTGAGATCTATGTTAACGATGCCTTTGGCAGTGCTCATCGCGCGCACAGTTCGACCGCTGGTGTGGCGGAGTTTTTGCCAGCAGTCTCTGGTCTCCTGATGGAGAAAGAGTTGGCTTGGCTGCACGACGAACTCGAAAATCCTGAGCGCCCGTTCGTGGTGATCCTCGGCGGCGCCAAGGTCAGCGATAAGATTGCGGTCATCAATCGCCTCATTGAGAAGGCTGACACTATCATCATCGGCGGCGGCATGGCTTACACCTTCCGCAAGTTGGTCCAGGGCATCACCCTGGGTAAGAGCCTCTACAAGCCGGAATGGGAACCCATTGCTCAAGCCGCTCTTGATAAGGCTGCTGCGCGTGGCGTGAAGATCCTCATCCCTGTGGATGCGTTGATCACCGATGCGTTTGATTTTGACGCCAAGAAACTGGGCAACACCCGCTACACGGGCGTTAATGAAAGCATTCCAGAAGGCTGGGAAGGGGTCGATATCGGTCCTGAATCAGTGAAGCTCTTTGGCGAAGAAATCGCCAAGGCCAAGACGGTCATTTGGAATGGTCCGATGGGAGTTTTTGAAATCAAAGAAGCCGCAAAGGGCACCTTTGATATCGCTGAGGTCATCGCTGCGAATTCGACTGCGAAGAACATTATCGGCGGTGGCGACAGTGTGAAGGCGGTGAAGAAAGCGGGCGTCGCTGACAAGATGACCTTCATCTCCACGGGCGGTGGTGCTTCGCTTGAACTGCTCGAAGGCAAGGTGCTTCCTGGCGTGGCCGCGCTCGCCGATGCCTAACCGTTTCGCTCTCTTTTAAACCCCATCTAACATGATCAAAAACTACCGCAAACCCATCATTGCCGCGAACTGGAAGATGCACATGACTCCCCAAGAGTCAGAGGACTTCCTCCGCTCATTCTCCCGCCTTGTTCCGGATAAATGCCCAGTGCAGATCGTCGTGGCACCGCCCTTCGTCAGTCTGCCCAAGTCGCATGACACGTTGCAGAATGCGCGCGAAGAGAATGTTGAGCTTGCCGCCCAAAACATGAGCCAACATCCCGCCGGGGCTTACACGGGCGAGATCAGTGCACGCATGATTAAAGAGTGCGGTTGCCGGTACGTGATCCTTGGTCACAGCGAGCGTCGTGCGATCTTTGGCGAAACGAATGCGGTGATCAATGCCAAGCTGTTGGCCGCCCTTGAGGCACGCCTTCACCCCATCCTCTGCGTTGGCGAGACGCTGGAAGAGCGTGACGCTGGCAAGATTGAGCAGGTGCTCGGCAGCCAACTCCGCGAAAGCCTTGCGGAAGTTGGTGCTCGTCGCATTCTCGATTGCGTGATCGCTTATGAACCAGTCTGGGCCATCGGCACCGGTCGCACGGCTTCGCCACAGCAGGCGCAGGACGCTCACGCGTTTTGCCGCCAGGTGCTCACCGAACTTTTTGGCGAAGATACGGCGCAAAAGATCCGAATCCAATACGGTGGCAGCGTGAAGCCCAACAACATGGCTGAGTTGATTGCTCAGACAGATGTGGATGGTGCGCTGGTTGGTGGTGCTAGCCTTGAGACTGGTAGCTTCTGGGAAATCTGCCGCGCCGGTATTGACTGGGCAAACGCTCACTCCGCATAATTAATCATGAACAAGCTGATGAGGGCTGATGCCTGATTTTTGTCATGCAGGCCCTCGTTGCTTTCTTCAAAAAACTTCAGCCGAAAACTCGGAAGACGGTTCAGACCTGCGCCTATGGATTGAGCGCAGGGATGTCTGCGGTAGCCTTCCACTATGCGATTCACTTCGTCGCAAAGTTCGGCATTGAGAAGGCCCACGAGTATCCTCTGGAGAAGTTTATTTGGGTCAGCCTAGCTGCGACGGTGGGAACGGGCTTGGTTTCGGGTTGGCTGCTGACTAACTTCTGCCGTGATGCTGCGGGTAGCGGTATTCCTCAACTAAAGGCTGCCTACTGGAAGGACTTCGGCATGATGACCTGGAGACAGGTTTGGGTGAAGTTCGTAGCTGCTGCTTTGCAAATTGGTGGTGGCGCAAGTCTCGGTCGCGAAGGTCCGAGCGTGCAGATTGCCGGGGGCGTGGGATCTCTGTTGGCGGGCTTGTTTGGCGAGGCGAAACAGCGTCGTCGTGCAGGGGCGATCACTGGAGCTGCGGCAGGCTTGGCTGCTGCGTTTAATACGCCTCTCGCTGCCATCACGTTTGTTTTGGAAGAGATCGTCGGAGATCTCAATAGCCGCTTGATGGGCCGCATCCTGCTAGCCTCAATGATTGGCGCGCTGGTTGTGCACGGCATGATCGGCCCCAATCCAGCTTTCAGTGTGGGCCGGGTCGGCGAGCCGTCGGGCATTGCTTATCTTTTGGTGCCACTGGTCGCTGCGATTTCTGCGTTCGTCGGATTGTTGTTTCAGATGGGGTCACTGAAGCTCCGCTCCACCACGCGTCGTGTTTGGTGGATTCCTGCCTGGATGCGGCCTGCGGTTGGCGCGCTGTTGGCTTGGGGGATTGGAATCACGGTTTTTGCAAAGACTGGACACATGGGGGTCTTTAGCTTGGGTTACGACGATCTCTCGGCGGGACTTTTGGGCCAACTGACTTGGCAGATCGCGGCAGTGCTCTTGGTGGCAAAACTTTTAGCCACCATTCTTTGCTATGGGTCAGGTGGGGCCGGGGGCATTTTTTCGCCGACTCTGTTTTTTGGCGCCATGACCGGATTGGCGATCGGCACGGGTCTGCAGCCGATCTTGCACCTGCGGCCTGATGGCGTGGAGATGCTGGCCGTGGTCGGCATGGCGGCATCCATGTGCGCGGTGGTTCGTGCACCAGTGACGAGTATCCTGATCGTCTTTGAGATGACTCACGAGTTCGCGGTAGTGCCTCCGCTGATGCTCGGTGCGCTGGTCAGCAATGCGATTGCGAAGCTGATGAAGCACAACTTCTATGACGCGCTCCTGGAGCAGGACGGTCACGATGTGGAGCGCTTTGCGCCGCCTCTGGACTTCCGACGCTGGCAGCGTCAGCCGGCCTCTGTGTTGGCCAATGAACGCCCCATCCTGTTGACATCGCTGGAGCCACACGCGCTTCAGTCGATTCTGGAAAGTCACCCTTATGACCGTTTCCCAGTCGTGTCCGATGGGAAATTACAAGGCATCGCGACGCGTCCCGAGATTGAGGTCGCCATCAAGGAAAAGCGCGCGCCCGTGTTGCATGAAGCGCTCACTTGCGGACCGAATACCTCCTTGCGCGACATCCAAATGCGCCTCGTGGAATCACCAACGATGATGGTCGTTTTGGTCACTCCAGAGCAGGGCGTGAAGGGACTCTTCACCCTGCACGATCTCTTGCGTGCGCAGCACCAATTGGCGGACGCCCCCGAGTGATGTTCATTGACCCGGCTTTGGGCCGAAGAGCCGCCAAGCCTGCTTCAGTGGCCAACTGGCGGCGGTGAAAATCGCCCCGATGCTGATGGAGATCGCTCGTGCGGGGATCAGGATGATTTTCGCCAAAGGGGAGGCGACTTTGTTCAGTGGTTCCCACTTTTCATAAAGCCAGTGCAACAACAGGATGGTAATGATACCGGCAAACTTCCATTGCTTTTCCAGGTGCACGCCCGCCATTAGCTCATAGAGTAAAAGGCAACCGACGAATCCGACGAGTAAGAAAGCAGTGTGTTCCAGCCAGGGATGTTTTTTCAGCAACTCAATGCACCATCCGGCGACTAAGCGCAGCGTGATGATGCCGAGCGTGACGCCGACATAGACGAGCCAGATATTATCGCGTGCCATGGCGACAGCAGCGACGACGTTGTCAAAGCTCAGCGTTAGATCCATGAATGCGATTTGCGCGACGATGACAGCAAAGCTGCGTGGTGCATGATGGCTCGCGCCGCCACTAGCTGCGGCGTCGTCCGCATCGGCGGCTTCGGCAAAGTGATCGCACATCAACCAGATCAGGTAGGCAGCACCGATCAGCATCAGCCAATGGCTATTCATGATGAAATCCGCGATGAAGAGTGCAATGAGCCTGAATCCATAGGCCCCCGCATAACCGACCGTCATTGCCACCTTACGGCGTCGCTCATCAAGATTCTTGGACATCGCAGCGATGGCCAATGCGTTATCGATAGAGAGCAGACCCTCGATCAAGACCAAGCTGAGCACGACAGGGATCGCTTCAGTGAAGGTGGTGGCGGTTTGTGCGAGCAAGAGGTGGCTAAAATCAATCATCGTGGCGTTCAGAGGGGGCAGGAAAAGACAGCAGAATCTTTTGATTGCAACGTCCACCAGCGGCAGTTAGAAACGTTGTTCACAAAGGTAAGGGGTTGTTCACAAGAAAAATGAGGTCAAAAATCCCATATCTTGTTTTGGAATGCTTAAGTATCCCCAAGATATGGGTTCTCAAGTGCTTTCACGTTGCCCCTCAGCACGCCTGAATGATCTAATACAGTTCTTCTCGCTCCCTCTGATCGGTACCTAGACCGGCGTTGATGGTGCGGGCAATCCATTTTTTCCTCCTCGGCTGTATGTATCTCAAGAGTCTCACCATTCACGGGTTCAAGTCCTTCGCAGACAAGACGCATCTTGAATTCCACAAAGGCGTTACGGGCATCGTAGGGCCCAATGGCTGCGGCAAGTCCAACGTGGTTGATGCCATCCGCTGGGTGCTGGGGGAGACGTCTGCAAAAGCGCTGCGTGGCTCTGAGATGGCGGACGTCATCTTCAATGGCACGGATAAGCGAAAAGCCGTGGGCATGGCTGAGGTCGTCTTGACTTTGGCAGACTGCGAAGAGTCACTCGGCGTTGACTACAATGAAGTCGCCGTCTGCCGTCGTGTCTTTCGCGATGGTCATGGCGAGTATCGTATGAACGGCACCGTCTGCCGTCTCAAGGATGTGCATGATCTCTTCGCCGGCACCGGGATCGGTCGCGCCGCCTATTCGATCATGGCCCAGGGGCAGATTGACATGCTCTTGAGTTCCAAGCCTGAGGATCGTCGTGCAGTCTTTGAAGAGGCGGCTGGTATCACCAAATTCAAGGGTCAGAAAAAGGAAGCCCTGCGCAAGCTTGAGTTCACGGAGGCAAACCTCCTCCGTGTTGCTGATATCGTCGCGGAAGTGAAGCGGCAAATGGGTTCGCTGCAACGTCAGGCGGCCAAGGCCCGCCGCTATCAGAGCTTGATCGAGGATCTGCGCACGCTGGATACCCACCAAGCGCACAAGCAATACGTTGAGTTTAATGGCGAGAAATCGGAGGTGACCACGCACGTTCGCGCTCTGACGGCTCAAATCGACGACATTCAAACCAGACTAGTCGCGGCCGAGGCGGAAGCGCATGAAACGCGCGAGGCCTACCACGCAGTGGAGTCCACCATCGGCACCTTGCGTGCGCAAGCACAGGAGTTACGCTCTCAAGTTCAGAGTGCGGAAGGTCGTGTCGGCTTCAACAAAGAGCGCGCAGAAGAATTGGCCACGAACATTCGTCAGAACGAGGAGCGCATCGAGGCCAGCCAACACCTTTTGGAAGAACAGCGTGCCGAACTTGCCAGTGCCGATGAGCAACTCATCGCCCTGAGCCGTAACATTGAGGAACGGCAGATGGCCGTCAATGAGCACGGCCAGCAGCATCAATCCATCATTCCAGAGCGTCATCGCCTAGACACAGATCGTCGCACCGTGCGTGAAAGCATCCGCATGTGCGAAGGTCAGATCGCTAGTGCCGAGGCGAAACTGCAGAGTCTCTCCACCCAGATCAGTGGGGACCGCCAGCGCCACGATTCGCTGCAGCATGACCGGCAGATGGCAGCGGAAGCTCGCGAAGTCAGCCAGATCGAGTTCGATGAGTTGCAGCGCCAAATTCAGGAGTTGGAGCAAACGCGTGCTGAACTCGATGATCGTCTCAAGACCTGCGCCCATCAGATTGTGGAGCAGAAGCGTCAGCTCAACGTCGCAGCAGAAGAGCTGAACATGGCTCAGCGTCAGCGCACGCAGTGCCACAGCCGTCTCGAAGTGCTGGACCAGATGATGAAGGACGGGCAGGGGCTTGCCCAGGGGACGCAGCACGTCTTGAAAGGCATGGACAACCCGGAAGTTTACTCAACCGGCGTTCGTGGTCTGCTGGCCTCTGCCATCGAAGTGGATCCAGATTTCATCCCGCCCATCGAGGCAGCGCTGCGTGATCACCTGCAGGCGGTGCTTTTGACGGATTCCGAATTGGCCGGGCAGATTCTCGATCGCTTGGCGGAAAAAAAGATGGGGAAGGCCGCGCTGGTGCCACAGGACTTCTGCACCTTGCGCCCAGCCGTGGATCGTCAACTGCTGCCAGAGGGAGGCCTATTCTGGGCCGTCGATAAGGTGCGAGTGCGAGCTGGAGTGCAGACACTGGTAGACCACCTACTGAGCAATGTTTTGATCGTCCAAGATCTGCAGACGGCCCTTCGCGTGAAGCGTCAGTTGCCGGATCTCGCGATCGTCACCATGACGGGCGAACTCGTTTCAACCGAAGGCGTGATTTTTGGTGGGGCCTCTGCCGATGAAGAAGTTTCCACTCTGCGCCGCGACGCGGAGTTGCGTGAACTGCGCGCGGATCTGGAGCGACTCACCACCCTGGTTCGCGAAAAAGAAGAAATCGAGTTGCATCTCCGCACTACCATTGATGAGCAACAGCGCGAAGAGATCGCCTTGCGGGAGCAAAGTCAGCGCGCCCGTGAAGCATTCTCCACCCTGCAGGGGAAGGTTTCCGTGGTGCATCGTTCGCTGCAGCAAGCCTCGACGCGGCTTGAGAGCATTGAGTGGGATCAGGGCCGAATCCAAGAGCGGATCCAGACAGCGGATGCGCAGTCGGCTCAGTTACGCGAGGCCGCGGCTATGGCTGCGGAGCAGTTGGAGACTCACCGAGTTCAGGAAAACCAGTTGGAGCTGGAGATGGAGTCTTTCCTCCGTCGCGAATTGGAGTCATCCGAACGTCTGAACGAACTGCGCACCGCGCTGGCTCTGGAACAGAGCGCGATGCACTCTCTCGAACGCCAGAAGGGCCCGATGGCTACGCGCCTCAATGAGTTACAATCGTCGATCGGTCGCTATGATCTTGAGATCAATACCTGGCGCTCACGCATCCAAGCCGGAGAGGGCGAAAACGCACGCCTTTTGGAGCAGATCTCAAGTCAACGATCCGCCATCGCGAGCATCGAGGAAGCCCTGGCTGAAAAGACACAAGACCGCAATGCCTCCTTTGAGCGCGTGACTGCGTTGGAGAACCAACTCATTCACATGCGCCAGCAGCATGGTAGTCTCACGGCGACTCGCAGTCGTAGCGAGGTGCAACTCACCCGAGTGGACCTGCGCCTGGAAAATCTTGTCACGCAGGTGCGGGAGCGCTACAACTTCGACATCGAAGCCTTTGAGCCAGACTATCACATCCTGATGATGACCATCGAGGATCAGGCCAAGGGCAAGGGGCGATCCGATAAACGCAAGGAAGAAACAGAAGTCGCGACTCCACCCGATGCTGAGGCGGCCGGCGATGAGTCCCCGGAAGTGGCCGTTGATGCAGAGGTTGCAATCGTAGCCGATGCAGATACCGAACCTGAATCCGTCGATGAATCGGGCGAGGTGCCATTCATCAAGGCGGTGTCATCCGTTGAGGCTGACGACGATCTCGATGTGGAAGACATCATTCTGCCAGATGAGATTGGTCAACCTGACTGGGATATTGTGGCTGAACTCGTCACGGACATGCGCCAAAAGCTCGAAGGCATCGGTCCCGTGAACCTTGATGCCATCCAAGAGTTCGAAGAACTCGAAGAGCGCCATCGTTTCTTAGACACCCAGCACCAGGATCTGGTGAAGTCCAAGGATGAACTGCTCCACGTCATCGCCAAAATCAACGAGACGACCAAGACCATGTTCGCTGAGACCTTTGAACTCGTGCGTGGCTACTTCCAAAACAATTTCAAGGAGCTCTTTGGTCCACAAGCTCGCGCCGACCTCTCCCTCATGGGTGATGGCGATCCTCTTGAGGCTGGTATCGACATCATGGCCAAGCCGCCTGGCAAGAAGTTGCAGACCATTACGCTGCTGTCAGGCGGTGAGCGCTCCATGACCGCAGTGGCGCTTTTGTTCTCCATCTACCAAGTAAAGCCCAGCCCCTTCTGCGTGCTGGATGAGCTTGA
The DNA here is from genome assembly GCA_024232965.1 of Verrucomicrobiaceae bacterium. Lineage (GTDB taxonomy): Bacteria > Verrucomicrobiota > Verrucomicrobiia > Verrucomicrobiales > Verrucomicrobiaceae > JACKQF01. The sequence goes on from JACKQF010000001.1 coordinate 943,897, forward strand.
TGCGCCGCTGGATGAATCAAATATCAGTCGCTTCCTGAACATGTTGGACAAGTTCATTGCCAACAGTCAGTTCATCATCGTTACCCACAACAAGCGCACCATGAATCGCGCGGATGTGATCTACGGGGTGACCATGCAGGAGTTCGGTGTGAGCAAACCGGTTGGCGTGCGGCTCACGCAGGATGCGGACAAGACGGATGTGATCCAGCATGAGTTGGGAAGGAAACCTGACCAACCACGCAGCCGGAAACGGGACAATCCACCCTTGGTCGAGTTTCCCGCAGCCCAAGAAGAAGAGCCTGAACTGACGAGCTAGGAGTGGACTTCGTGCCTGCCCGGTCCGCTACTGTCTCTCTGCATGCTACCTATTTTTGAACTCAAGGAATCGCTGACCGCAGCGCTGCGTGATCCATCGATCCCCAACCTGCTGATCAAGGCTCCAACAGGTTCGGGGAAGTCTACCCAGGTGCCACAGTTTGTCTTGGATTCAGGTATCCTTGGTTCAGACAAGCGAGTCGTCGTCCTGCAACCTCGACGCATCGCTGCGCGTATGCTCGCATCCCGTGTCGCACGCGAGCGTGATGCACGGCTCGGGCAGGAGGTCGGCTATCAGGTTCGTTTTGAAAATGCCACTTCGTCGGCCACTCGGATCGCCTATCTCACGGAGGGTGTCATGCTGCGACAGTTTCTGGATGATCCCATGCTCTCCCGCATCGGCTGCGTCATCATCGATGAGTTTCATGAACGTCATCTTGATGGGGATCTTTGTCTTGCCTGGGCCACAGCTTTGCAAAAAGAGCGGCGCCCTGATTTGAAGATCATCGTGATGTCCGCCACCTTGGTGTCTGGGCCGCTGGTGGATTTTTTGCAACCCTGTCAGTTGTTCGAATCGGCAGGACGCACCTTTCCAGTAGCAATCAGTTATCAGGCACCCGGTCGCTCAAAGATCGGCGAGGTCGAACCTCTGTGGGATCAGGCCACGCGCGCCTGCGAGGCGGTAATTGCCCAACCAGGGTTCGATGGAGATCTACTCGTCTTCATGCCTGGTTCCTATGAGATCCGCAAGACCATTGCCGCGCTCAGTGGGTGCACCTTTGCCAAGAATCGCCGTATCTGCGCACTGCACGGCGAGCTATCGCCGCAGGACCAAGATGCGGCCGTGACACCGGGTGACCAACGCAAGATCATCGTCAGCACCAACGTCGCTGAAACATCGCTAACCATCGAAGGGGTAAGTGCAGTGATCGATGGCGGTTTTGCACGGGTTGCAGCCTATGATGCACGTCGTGGTATCAATTCGCTGACAATTCAAAAGATCAGCCGTGCCTCCGCTGAGCAGCGTGCGGGCCGCGCGGGCCGATTAGGGCCAGGCATCGCCGTGCGGCTCTGGCCGGAGCGCGAGCACCTGCATCGTCCCGAGTCGGAGTCACCGGAGATCCAGCGTCTGGAACTGTCCGAGGCAGTGTTGGCCCTCCGGACAGCGGCGGCTCGGGCGCGACTGGACATTCAGTGGTTTGAGCGCCCCCCAGAGGCATCACTTCAGCGCGCGGAAGTTTTATTGCACAACTTAGGTGCCCTGGATGCCGAGGGCGCAGTGACGAAGACTGGTCAACAGATGTCTGGTTTTCCTCTGCACCCACGGTTTGCTCGAATGCTTTTGGCTGCAGCGGAATTTGGCTGTGTGCGCGAGGCTGCCCTCTGCGCGGCAGTCGCGCAGGGCAGGGACATCCTCTTGGCGAACAAAGGCAACGCGCCACGGCAGAGCCAGGATTTCTGGGAGCCAGGGGATTTGACGGAATTTCAGGCCTTACTGCGGGCCTACATTCGCGCAGAGGCAGCACGATTCGATTTTGACAGCCTGCAACGGCTCGGCATGCACGCCGTTGCCACTCGCGAGGCAGCGCGCAGCGCCGAGCAATTCTTGCGCATCGCCCAACGGGCGGGGCTGCCGGTCAACGAGGAGGTCGCCCCGCCAGAGGCGCTTGCCAAAACATTGCTGGCAGCCTTCAGTGATCACCTCGGTGTTGAGACGGGCGCTGGCTCTCGGGTCTATACGCTAGCAGCGGGGTATCGAGGTCACTTGAACAAAGACGCGCACATCAAGCCGCCGAGATTGCTTGTAGCGACCGAGATCACGGAGATCCAGGGCAAGGCATTGCAGGTGAAACTGGATCTCGTCACTCGAGTCGAGGAGGAGTGGCTGCGGGAACTTTTTCCTGGCGACCTTACTACTGGTCGTCGCGCTGCTTACGATGCCATCAATCGACGCGTCATGAACCTGGAGGAGACACGCTTCCGCAGTCTCGTCTTGGCCAGTCGCGAGCGCGGAGAGCCGGAGGAAGGGCTCGCTGCGACATTGCTAGCCGACGAGGTCATTGAGGGGCGCCTAACGCTGAACCTTTGGAACGATCGGGTGGAGCAGTGGATCACGCGGCTGAACTGTCTAGCCACCTGGATGCCCGAGTTGGAATTGCCACCCATCAATGCAGAAGATCGGCGCTTGCTGATTGAGCAGGTTTGTCTCGGTGCCACCGCCTATCGGCAGATCAAGGACCGTGATGTCTTCCCTGCCTTGCATCAGTGGCTCAGCCACATGCAGCGCGAGATGCTGGATCGCTATGCGCCGGAGCGCTACACCTTCAAAAACGGGAAGTCAGCCAAGATCACCTACGACGAAAAAAGCCCGCCATCCATGAGCGCGGTGCTCCAGCATCTCTACGACGTCAACGACAATCCCCGCGTCGCCGACGGTCGCATCGTCGTGACCGTCCATTTACTCTCACCCGCCCAGCGCCCGATCCAAACGACTGGAGATCTCGCCAGATTCTGGAAAGAAGGCTACCCCGCCGTCCGCACACAACTCAAAGGTCGCTATCCACGGCACGAGTGGAGGTGAGTTGAAGGGGTAGAATCTCAATGCGATGAGTGAGGGGTGATTCATCGGTTGAATGGGGGCTTGGCGTGGTATGTTACCACCATGACGACTTCCTCTGCCTCGCTCAAAGACATTGCCCGTGCTGCTGGAGTGTCTTTGATGACGGTGTCGCGCGTGTTGCGAGGTGCACCGAAGGTCTCTGCGGAGAAGCGAGCCCGGGTGCAAGCAGAGGCAAAACGGCTAAACTACCAGCCCGATCCGCATCTTGCCCGCATGATGCAGGTCGTGCGTGGCAAGAAGGAAACTCGGGTGAGGGCTGTCATTGCGGTGATTCGCGAGTATGTGCCACAGGATGGACTCTTGAGCCCATCGTATCAATACGTGCCGATTGAGCAGATCCGGCATCGCGCCCAGGCGCATGGCTACGCGGTGGAGGAGTTCTTGCTGGGTAAAGACGGCCTGACACCGAAGAAACTGCAAAAGATCCTGCACGCGCGGGGGATCGAAGGTGTGATCGTGTCGCCACAGAGCATGCAACTTCCGTGCAGCAAGCTGGACTACTCACCCTTTGCGTCAGTCACGTTTGGGAATGCCATGCAGCAGCCCGCGCTGCACATGTGTGCTGGCAACATGACGCTGGGGATCCAGACGGCTGCAGAACAGCTCACCGTGCGTGGCTACAAGCGCATTGGTGTGGCGGTGACAAAGTGGATTGTGAATCGCTCGCAGTTCGGTTACAGCGGAGGCCTCTTTCACTGGCAACAAAGTCTGCTGAAAGAGGACTGCGTGCCGCTGTTGCTCTTTCCCAGTAATGACATCAGCCGAGGCTATGAGGCTTTTGCTAAATGGATGCGCGAGCATCAACCCGATGCATTGATCACCTTCGATACGCATGTCCCAGCCTGGCTAAAGCGACTCGGCCTGCGTGTGCCGGAGGACATTGGGTTTGTGGTGCATGATTGGACGCCAAAAATGGCTGGATTTGCCGGCATCTATCAAAGACGCGATCATCTTGCCGCTGCGGCTGTCGATTTGGTGGTGACTCAGCTTTCACAGCATGAACACGGAGTGCCCGAGGTGCCGCGTCAGATCATGATCCCTCCGCAGTGGGTGGAAGGGCCGAGTGTGCGTTCGTAGCGTCCATTGGCGATCGGAGTCGAATGTCCTTGAATCTCCGCTGCATCGGTCGCAGCCTAATCCAGTTGCTAATCTGAATCTACTTTATGCCTTCTGACATTCGCGCTCTTGAACCCCGGGCCCTCTGGAACTGTTTTGCTGATCTAAACGCCGTGCCGCGTCCGTCCAAGCGCGAAGAACGTGTGGTGGCTTTTGTTCGTGAGTTTGCGGAGCGGCATGGGCTGACTTCGATGGTGGATAGCGGTGGGAATGTGATCGTGAAGAAACCGGCATCTGCGGATCGTGTGGATCGTCCTGCGGTGATTCTTCAAGCGCATTTGGATATGGTGCATAAGGCGGCCAATGGGTTGAACTTTGATTTTGACCAACAGGGGATCGAGATGTGGGTGGATGGGGATTGGGTGCGGGCTCGTGGCACGACGCTGGGTGCGGACAATGGTCTTGGCGTGGCTGCGATCTTGGCTGTGTTAGCGTCCAAAGACATGTCGCATCCCCCGCTTGAGGCCTTGTTCACCATTGATGAAGAGCAGGGGATGTCGGGCGCGCTGGCTTTGCAACCGGGCTTATTGACGGGGAAGACGATGCTGAATTTGGATTCCGAAGAGGACGACGCCTTTACGATTGGCTGCGCGGGTGGAACTGACACGCTGGTGACTTTCGAATACGCTGATGCGGCTTATGTTGCCGAGGAGGTATTCGTGGCGATTAAGATTTCTGGTCTGCGCGGTGGGCATTCAGGACTGCAAATCCACGAGGGTCGTGCCAATGCGATCAAGCTGATGGCGCGCATTCTTGGTGCCTGCGGCGAAGAAGTGGTGGCCTTGTCATCGCTGCGTGGCGGTAGTGCGCGCAATGCAATCCCTGCTGAGTGCCAGGCGGAAGTGGTGGTTATCGATGCGGAGCGTTTCGAAGCGGCATTTCGGCGCGAGGTGGCGGGAATCCAAGAGGAGTATCGCTTGATTGAGCCAAGAATGAGCATCGTTGCTGAGCTCGCTGATTCGCGCGACGGGATCATCCTTGCCATGTCACCCAATGACCAGCGGTCCTTAGTCTTGGCGCTCAGGGCGGTGGTGAATGGGGTGTATCGGATGAGTCCAGTGGTGCCGAATTTGGTGGAGGCCTCGTCTAATCTCTCACTGATTGAATTGGGCAATGGGCGTGCGGAGTGGAGTGGCCTGCAGCGCAGTTCTGTGGATTCGAGCAAGCTGGATGTGGCCAGCGCCTTTGCTGCGCCGTTTCAGATGATGAAGGCGGAGGTGTGGCATGCGGATGGCTATCCAGGTTGGAGCCCGAGCGCAGAGTCGCCGATCCTGGAGAAGATGAAGGCGATCTACCTCGATCTCTTCGGACATGAGGTGAAGGTCGGGGCCTGTCATGCGGGGCTCGAATGTGGCGTGATCGGCATCGCTTATCCTGGGCTGGACATGATTTCGTTTGGTCCAACGATTCATGAGGCTCACTCGGAGAAAGAGTGCGCGAGTATCTCCTCGGCGCAGAAGTTCTGGAGGTTGCTGACGAAGACCTTGTCGGAGATGTAGTTTCGATTGTGAATCGATGCTACTTCAGCTTCTCAATCGGGATCACTGCCATCTCGGCGCTGTTGAGGTTCCCTTTGCGTCCTCCGTTGTTTGAGAATCCGACGTACAAGTTGCCGTCGTGTTCGATGGCGCATGGATAGGATAGGCTGGCGATTGGGAGGGATTCGCCGGGGCCTGAGTGCACGGCATGGCGGATGACGAAGACTTTGCTGAAGGTTTCCTGACCGGGTTGGCTAATTGCAATGGTCAGGGGGGCGCGACGCCCCCCGTTGTTAGCGGCAGTGGTGCACACGAGATATCGCTGGCCCGTGCTGAGGATTCCCGCAGCGGGTTTGGAGGTGGTCATGGGCAGGTTGCTTTCGCCCATGATGCTCCAGGTGCGGCCGTAGTCGGTGCTCTTGGAGATCAGGGCGAGCGCTTTGGGTCCGTAGCGGGCGATGTTGAGCACGTTCGCCCCATCGACGATCACGCTGGACTCTCCCCACAGCTTGAGGCCTTCGTGGACAGGGATGCTGACGAAAGCCCATTTGGTGAAGTCATCACCGTGACTGATCGCAACGGCGGCAGGAAAGGTCTTGGTGCTGGAATAAGGGCCGGCGCTGATGCCGGGCATGATCCAGTTGCCGTCGTTCATCTTTATCGGCTGGTTCAGTGCCCAAAAGCCATTCTCAATCACGACGCCGTGCTTGACCCATTGGCCGGTCGCTTCATCCAGCGAGTAGGCACGCGTATGGATGCGTTCCATTTTGTTGTAGTAGGCCCCGTGAAATGCCCAAAGCTGCCCGTCGTGCGAAACAAATACGCCGTGGCTGATCGCGAGATTTTCTTCCTCTCCCGCATCGATTGTTCGGAGTTCGCTCCATGTGTTGCCTTCGTCCTCGCTGACGCGATACTGGGCTTCTTCGGTGACTGTGTTCTCTGCACCTTTGTTGTGGCCGATGGAGGCGTAGAGCTTTCCCTTGTGCCATGCGAGGCCGACGCCATGCAGGAAGGTGTAGCCGTCTGCTGGCTTGTCCCACTTCTTGATGACGTGAAATTTGACGCCATCGAGCACCGGCAGGTCCTTTGCCTCTGCGAGCTTCTTTGAGTCGTCCCATAGTGGAAAATCAGCCAGCTTGGGCTTTGGTAGGTCGTGGGTGGTGGTGACGGGATGGTAGCTTGATGTGATCTCCTCTGCGGTCTTCACGCGAGGCTCGAACTCCACCTCGTCAAGAGCACCCAAGAAGGTCTGGCGCAGATGGCCGCCGTCATCGATGCCTCCCAAGGTGATGGAGGCTTGCGTCGCTGAGATTGGCGCTTTGAGGGTTGTTTCACCTACAGGTTTTCCATTCAAATACAACGCGGCTCTGCCATTGCCCACAGTTAGGGTGACGCGATGCCAATGACCTGCCGTGATCGGCTCTTTGCATGAAATGGTGCTCCACCCGCCTTGGTGTAGGTAGGCTTTTACATGGCCGTCGGGTTCAAGAATGAGGCCCCACTCGCGCTCGTTGAGCTTGTAGCGGTTCTTTCCCACGATCATTTGCTGTGAATTCTCCAGTACATAGGGATTGAACCAACTGGAGATCGTGAAAGCGGGTGTCGAAGTGAGTGCAGCGCTGTCTTTGAGCTCGATCAACGAACTGCCATCGAGTGCTAGGCATTGCCCAATCGCACCTATGGCACTGCGGGGCTCTCCTTGGGGGATGAGCCCCGCATCAACCTTCTCCAGTGGCCATCGCTCTGCAAACAACGTTCCGAGGCACAGTAGGCTGAAGACGGCGGTCAGGCGTTTCATAGTGGCGACGTTCCGACCTTAGATCAGCGGCATCAGCTTGGACATCGCGAAGGTGATGATGAGGCCGGTGAGGGAGATGATGGTGAGGAGGATGGTGAAGCTCTTCAGCATCTCGCGCTCGGTAAGTCCTGCCAAACGGGAGACGACCCAGAAGCCACTGTCATTCATCCATGAGCAGGCCATGGCTCCCCAGCCGATGGCGAGGAAGACGTAGATGCGATTGTACTCCAAAGTCGCGCCATCAAGTAGCGGTGCGATGATGGCGGAGGCGGTGATCATCGAAACGGTGGCAGACCCTTGAGCAATGCGGACGACGAAAGACACGAGCCAGCCGAGGAGGACAAGGTTCATGGCGTAACCGGAGGCGACTTCCTTCACGGCGTCGCCGACCCCGGCGCTGCGCAGCATGAGGCCAAAGGCACCGCCTGCACTGGTGATCAGGATGATCATGCCGGCTGTCTCAAGTGGAGGCCCGATCATTTTTTCCAGGCTGCCAAGTCCGAGACGGCACTGGCGGGCGAGGGTCCCGAGGGAGATCAGGGCTCCCAGTAGAAGCGCGATGTTTTTGTGACCGACAAAGTCCACATAGGTGCGGATGGAATTAAAGCTTTCGTCTCCACCAAAGAGACCTTGAGCAGAGACTGCCCAGGCGGTGCCGCCACCCGCGGAGTCGCCGATCACCTTGAACACGGACGAGGCGCTGATGAGCACGATGGGGAGGATGACTGGAAGAATCGACAGCCAGAAAGAGGGGAGATCGCTGGTCTTTTTGTCAACGATGGCGCTGAGATCACTGAGGGATGTTCCGGGTGTTTCGCGGAGAGGAATCTCCATGCGTTTGTTGAACCAGACGCAGGCCATGTAGCCAACGATGGCCGGAAGCAACCCGCCAAGGAGGCCACCCATGATGGAGACGCCCACGTCCATTTTTAGCGTGTCCACCATGGCGATCGGGCCAGGGTGGGGAACGGTGAGCGAGTGGGTGATGACGCCACCACAGGAGACGGCCAGCACATAGAGGAGATAGTCCTTGCCCGTTCGAACTCGCAGTGCCTTGGCTAGCGGTGCCATGAGCATGAACATGGTGTCGAAGAAGATCGGAACGCTGAGGAAGTAGGTGCTCCACATCAAGGCCCAGCCGGCGTGTTTTTCGCCAAAGAACCCGAGGAAGGCGCGCACGACTCTGTCTGCGGCACCGCTCTCCATGAGGGCCATGCCGATGATGGAGGCCAGGGCGATGGAGATGGCGATGTCGCGGGCGGTATCGCCAAGGCCTTTGGAGACTAGCTCGACGGTGCCTGTGAGGAAGGGCATGTCCGTTGCCTTGCCGTCCTTACCGATGATACTGAAGGTGTCCTTGTCCGCGATCAGTCCCGCGAGCAATGCTGCGAACATCAGCGCCATGAAGGGATGCATTCGTAGTTTTCCAATCATGATCATCAAGGAGATGACGCTGATGGCGAGGACGACAAATGGCCACGTATTGATGGCTGAGGTGGCGGCTTGGGCTAGAAAAACGGTCATGGCGGTCATGCTGAACGTTGGCGAGAGCCCAATCCAGCCAAAAATTGCAGTAATGCCAAACTCTGCCGAATTCAGCGACCCAAAAGAAGCTCTACGGGACCGACGGAGCTACGTTTGTTTCCGTCGAGATCAGGCCAGCCACCGACTTTGTCCTGGGACGAAATGGGATCGCGATTGCGGTGCTTTACGATATCTTCGATGATCCGGGCATCGGCGAAGTCGCGGGCATGGGAGCAGCCGACGGTGGCCAAAAAGCGCTGCCAATCGCCAAAGGCTCGGGCTGCGGGCGGTGGGTTCGGCGAGGTAAAGATCCGCTCATTGCGGATTTGTTTTTGGGCTCCTGAGGGTGCGTCCGTCAAACGTTTGCCGTCTTCCGTGATGCAGAGTTTGGAGGCAGGCGTTGGGCCTTCCAGAATGGCGGAGCCATTGTCATCAATGCCGACACGGACGTTGGAGGCGGTGCCGTGTTTGATGATGATCTCGACGGGGCGATTTTGCGAGGCATCGCCAGCGATGTATTCATTGGCGATGAATTGAAATTGGAAGCTCTTGCCGACTGCATCACTTTTGTGATCCTCGACGCCAGCGGTGTAGCGGCTACCGGAGCGCTGGTAGTCGAACATGACATTGCCGATGGCCTCCATTTTCACATTCCACCGATCTTTTTTGCGGATGTCGTTGGCCTCAAATTGGGGGCCGCGCATGATGTAGTGGGCAAAGAGGCAGCGATACACGGTCAAGGTGCTGGCGCTCGCATTGAGAGCGAAGGCGTGGTTGTCGCCATACGGGTGAAGCTTCCAGTTGCTGAGGGGTTCCGCAAAGATGCACCACTGCGCAGTGACCTCCTGGCAACGTACGACGCTGAGGAGTTCATCGCAGCACCATGAGAGCGAGAGGTGATCGAGAAGAACACGGCGGCAGTCGCGCAGGCCGATGCAGTCGAGCCCAGAGGAATTCTTCGGACGCTTGCGCTTCTCGCGACGATTTCGTTCGATGGTTGAATCATCGCCAAGTCTGACCCGGAAGTTCCGCAGGATAATATCGCTGCATCCTTCGAACTCCAAGGAGCCTCCTCGTATACAAACTCCAAGCGCTGGGGCATCTCGGCCATCCACCGTGACCCGTCCTTGGCGGATGATGATGCGGTCTTTTAGCGAGATCGTTCCAGCAACGCCGAATCGAATGATTCGCGGGCCTGGTTGGGTGAGTGCCCACCGCAACATGCCGGGTTTAGGCTGGCGCACATCGTCGTCGAGCCTGGTCACCATTAAGACGTTGCCGCCTTCGCCGCCGCGCGAACTCGAGCCAAAGCCGAATGCTTTTTCTGCATGCAGGGCGGGCGCTGCCCACAGGACTGCAATGAGAGCGATTGCGTGGGTGGGTATCATAAGGCGTTGAATGCTATACGTGGGAAGTCGCGCTGTGGCGAAGATTCATCACTATTTTTCGGCAGCCACTCGTCGAGCGCAATCTCATGCAGCGTAGCTTCGTTAACTTGGAGTCATGACTTTGAAAACCAATCTCCTGGGGGCCTGTCTTGCGGCTCTTTGCCTCGTTCAAAACGCGAGTGCAGCGACGCCACCGAACATTGTGTTCATCATGGCAGATGATCTGGGTTGGGCGGATGTGGCGTTTCATGGGGGTAATGCTCCGACGCCGAACCTGGACAAATTGGCTGCTGAAAATTTGGAACTCACTCACCACTACGTTGCGCCAGTCTGCAGCCCCACACGCACGGCACTGATGACGGGTCGCTTTTGGAGCCGTTTTGGCGTGACGCAACCGCAGAACAATCGAGCATTGCCGTGGGACACCGTTACCTTGCCTCGCGCATTGAAGTCGGTAGGGTATGACACTTGTCTGACGGGGAAGTGGCACCTGGGCTCGTTGCCAGAAGAGGGGCCCAACCACTTTGGATTTGATCATGCCTATGGATCGTTGGCTGGCGGTGTCGGGCCCTGGGACCACTCCTATAAGAAGGGGCCGTTTTCAGTCACTTGGCATCGCGATGAAAAGTTGATCTCCGAGCAGGGGCATGTGACGGACCTGATCACGGCGGAGGCGGTCAAGTGGATTGGCGAGCGCGGAGCAGCGCCGTTCTTTCTCTATGTGCCCTTTACTGCGGTGCACTTACCGCTCAAGGAGCCGACGGAATGGGAGTCTCGTGTGCCTGTCTCCATCACCGGCGAGGTGGCCCGACACTACGCTGCCAGCATCATGCACTTGGACGACAGTGTGGCGAAGATCATTGCTGCACTTGAAAAGGCAGGCAAGCGGGAGAACACGCTGCTGGTCTTCACCAGCGACAACGGTGGCAGCACTTCCGAGAACAACGACACAAAGTATCCCGCCGACGACTATCCCAACGGTTCCATTCCTGGCAACAATCTACCGCTGCGAGGCAAGAAGGGCGATGTCTACGAAGGCGGAATTCGGGTGCCAGCAATTGTCAGTTGGCCAGGTGTGGTCGGTGCAGGAAAGACAGCGATACCCTTTCACATCGCGGATTGGATGCCGACATTTTGCTCAGCGGCAGGGGCGAAGCCGCAGGGCGATCTGCGCTGGGATGGTGCCGATATGTCCGACGTCTTGAAGGCGGGAAGCAAAGCCGAAAAGGCGGCGCGGATGCTGTATTGGACAGCGCCAGGGTTCAACTCGGTCGCGGTGTCGGATGGGACTTGGAAATTGATCGTGTCTGGCAAGGGCGACAAGAAGACCTCTGCGCTATTTAACATCGCCGCAGACCCAAGTGAAGAGTCGGATCTTAGCGATAAGGAGCCTGCGATGTTGGCGAAGATGAGCGCGGCGCTGGCGGAGATCTCTGCCAGCGACAACGACCGCAAGGTGGCCCGGGAAAAGTGATCAGGCGTCGAGTCCGAAGGCGGTGTGAACGGCGCGCGCAGCGCGTTCGATCTCGGCTTCGTCCACGGTGACTGCCACTTTGATTTCCGATGTGGAGATCATCTGGATGTTGATCGATGCGTCTGCCAGTGCTCCGAACATACGGGCGGCGACGCCGGAATGGCTGCGCATGCCAATGCCGACAACACTGAGTTTGGCGATACCTGCCTGAACCCGCATGGCGACATCTTTGCCCAGATCTGGAAGCACTGGTTTCAGGGCTTCTTCTGCTTTGGCGAGCTCTGCTGCGCTGAGGGTAAAGGAGATGTCGGTCGTGCTATGGAACGAGACGTTCTGCACGATCATGTCAATGACGATGCCTGCTTTTGCCAGCGCGCCGAAGATGATGGAGGAGATCCCGGGGCGGTCGGGCACGTCGTCGATGGTGACTTTCGCCTGATTGCGTTCGAGACTGACGCCGCGAACGACGACGGATTCCATGCCTTGGTTTTCTTCTTTCACGAGGGTGCCGGGGTTATTGTTCATGCTGTTGCGCACTTCAAAGCGGACGCCAAATTTTTTGGCAAATTCGACGGAGCGGCTTTGCATCACCTTGGAGCCGCTGCTGGCCATCTCTAGCATCTCGTCGTAACTGATTTCGGGAATCTTTTGGGCGACTTTGACCACCCGTGGGTCGCAAGTATAGACGCCATCGACATCGGTGAAGATCTGGCAGAGGTCGGCCTTGATTGCCCCAGCCATCGCAATCGCTGTCAGGTCAGAACCGCCGCGACCGAGCGTGGTGATTTCTCCGCTCTGGTTCTGGCCTTGGAATCCGGCCAGCATGACGATGTTGCCCTCGTCCAGCATGCGGCGCACGGCGTCGGGAGTGATGTTGACGATGCGGGCCTTGGTATGGACGCCATCGGTGGAGATGCCGGCTTGAGCTCCCGTTAATGAGACGGCTTTGCCACCCATGTCGTTGATCGCCATGGCGGTGAGGGCGATGGTGGTCTGCTCTCCGGTAGCCAGCAGCACATCCATTTCACGCTCAGTCGGGTCACTGGAGACGGCTTTGGAAAGCTTGATGAGGTTGTCAGTGACGCCGGACATGGCAGACACAACGGCGACGACTTGGTTGCCTGCGCGTTGAGTCTCCAAAATGCGCTGGGCGCAATTGCGGATGCGTTCTGGGGTGCCGACGGAGGTGCCGCCGTACTTCTGGACAATAAGAGCCATGGCTGAAAAGGGCGCGCAGTGTGACACGGAACGCGGGCGAATCAAGGGGATCATCGCCGAGATTCACTGGCTGCTCGTCGGAGGCTCTTGGCGGCTACCGTGCAGTTTGGGTGGGAACCTTTGCGCCGCTATTTCTTGGGCTCAGGCTTCTTTTTTGCCTCGGCAGGCTTTGGCGCGGGCGCGGGGGGCTTTGCCTCGGCCTTTGGCTCCTTCATCTCGACGGTGGGCGTGCTGGGCTCGGGCATGGGGGCCATCAGTGGGCCGGGGTTGAGCGGGTCGTCGTCAGCCGGAGGGAGGTCGCTGCCGCGAAGTTCTCGTCGAACGCTCGCAGGCACGTCGGTCGGGGAAAGGGGTGGGAGCAGGGGATTGGGACCCATGCTCCAGGGGCCGCGCGGCAGTGGGGAGGGACGGTAGGGGATGGCAACCCCGCCGCTCATTGAGGTGCTGCCTAGTTCGGGGGCGTTTCCGCTATTTGCGGATCCAAGCTGGGCGTTGGTGATGACGCGATGATTGCCGATGACGCGCACCTTGCGGCCGTAAAGGTAGAAGACGGTGTACTCGTCCGTGCCTTCGATCATACTGCCGCCTCGCTGGAGGATGGGGCGGCCGCGTACGATGACTTCGTCTTCGGAAAGATAGGCCTCGTGGCAAAGGATGCGGGCGGGTTCCAGGTAGGCGACTTCGAGGTAGACCTTGCCCTTGGCTCGGACACGCAGAGGTGTGCCGTCGGCGCTCGCTTTGACGACGTCGATCTTTTCCGCAGCCACCTTAAAATAGGGCGGCATCTCCAGCTGTTTGGCGGTCAGGCGCTTGGCTTCCTCGAAGTTCATCGTCGTCAGGATCAGCGCCTCGTCGGAGACCGGTAGCACGACTTCTTCTGCGGGCGGTAGTGGCCCGGTAATCGATTTGCAGCCCGGTTGGCATACCATCACGATGGCGATGGCAATGAGATAGAGACGGTGGATCTGGCGATGCACTGGAAAAAAATGGCTGGAGGAAGGGGGAGACGCCCAGACTACATCAATCCTGCGCGGCGCTCACGTTGAAAATACTGGAATGGCTGATCCGCTGATAGGTGATCACCTCTGCTACGGGCTCGGCTGCTGTGTGTCGAGGCAGGGAATGCCGGTCCAGGAGGGTCCATTCTTCACCGGAAATCGGTGGAAAAGGCAGCCCGTCGCCCAGTTCGTCTGCGACTTGGGTGATGATGGCTCTTTGCACCTGCGGCCACGCCTCCGCATAGGTCGCAGCGCCGCCACATACCCAGAGTTCCGTCGCGCAATGGCGCTCTGCGGTTTTCAGAGCCTCCGCCACGGTCGCGACGGCTTGGCCGACCGATGGTTGGAAATCGCGTGAGCGGGTCAGGACCAAAGGATGGTGGTCGGTGAACCAGCCCTGCATTTCATCAAACGTGCGCCGTCCAAGCAGTAGCCATTTTCCCTGCGTCGCACGTCGGAAGTGCTGCCGATCAGCCTCCAGATCCCACGGGACACCCGTGCCTTTTGAGATGAAGCCATCTGCAGACACGGCTGCGATCGCGCAGAGCAGGGGCGGGGGAGGCATCCAGGCTAGAACAAGGATGAATCACCCTCGTGCAGGATCTTTACCCGATGGGTTAGATCGCGGTGAAGTGCGGCTTGCTCGAGACGCAGTTGAGGCTCGTGAAGCGGCTCATTGCCCAGGGGGAAGGTGTTGTGATGCATGGGGACGAGCATTTCTGCGCCCATCATTTCAAAGGCATCGAGTGCCTCTTCAGGGTTCATGTGTACCGGGCGTCCAGAGGGTGCGTCGTATGCGCCGATGGGCATCAGCGCGACATCGATCCGGGCACGGCGTCCGATTTCGGCGAAGCCGTCAAACATGGCGCTATCACCGCAGTGGAAGACCGTGCGCTCATCGTCTTTGATCAAGTAACCACCGAACTTGCGGTGCGTGTCGTGGATCATCCGGGCTCCCCAATGTCTCGCGGGAGTCAGCGTGATGGTCAGATCCTCGAACTCGCAGGACTGCCAAGTGTCCAGCTCAACGATCTGCCCAAATCCGCAGCGCTTCACCACTGAACCGACACCTTTTGGGACAATGATCGGCTGCCCATGGGCCAGTCTGCGGAGACTGGGCAGATGCAGGTGATCAAAATGCGCGTGGGTGATCAGGACAAGATCCACCGTTGGCAAATCATGCGGCCAGAGGCTCGGATGGCGGACGCGCTTCACTGGGCCGTGCCAGAGTGCCCAGTTTGGATCGACCACCAGATTCACTCCCGCCATCTGCACAAAGAAGCCTGCGTGCCCCAGCCAAGTGACACCGATGTCAGGTGCGGATGCGTCGGGGATGCCGCCGATGGTGCGCCTCGGTTCGCGTGGGGTGAGGAGTGAAGGAATGAGCACCTCTCCCAAAAACTGCCAATTGCGCTGACTCCAGCCTTCTTTTGGCAGGAGGCCAATGTGGTTTGCGTCCGTCGGTTTTGACAGCAGAGCCAGGATCCTGCGTCGGGCGAGTTCCGAGGTCTGCCACTCCGACGACTTCAAAGAAGGCGCCCCTGAGGAATCCAGAGGATCGATAATCATGCTCCGTGGCTAAGTGGGATGAGTGTGCTGACCATTAAGGTTATGAAATTTCCAGTCCAGGCGCAAGAGGTAATGTGAATAAAGAGCACTGTTCAGCTGCGATCCAATATCTCACCCCAATGGTCGGCGGGAGTTGGGTTTAGCCTGTTTGAAAAAGTTGATTGGGTGGACGACTCGCAGGACCATCTTTCGCCCGCCGCAAATCTCGCAGGGTCCTCAGCCCCTCAGCAACCCTCCGCGTATCCCCATCCAAGAGCCGCCCGCCCGTCTCTCGTCGAGGGCCAAAGTGGGGTCGGTGGCTCTGAAAGATTGCCTCCACAAACGCCGCGCTGCCCACTGCCATACCGCGCGTAAACGCCCGCACCGTTCGCATCAAGAAGCTCCCAACCTCCTCCGCGTCCACAGTGGGCAAGGCGCTCTCTCGCTCACGCATCAACTCTTCCCAATTCTCCTCCACTGAAAGCCACTTGCCATAGACCCTCCGGCCCTCACTCTCCCATTGCGAGACGGGCGTGTCCGCCACGTCACACAAGCCCGCAATCGCCTCCTTGTTTCCATCCAGGGCTGCGCCCCATCCGCTCCAGCGGTACTCAGACGCCTTCTTCACCATCTTCGCTCGCACCGGATTCAGGTCAATGTAAGCCGCCATCACCTTCAGTGCATCCAACTGGCTCTTCGCTCTTTGTTCTCCCGAGTCCCCGCGCTTGCCCTCCACCAGCACGCTCTTGAAGCGCTCCATCCACAGGGTGCCACGACGCTGATAGCGTTTGTTGTACCACTTGCAGAACCGCGACTTCACCTCCTTGCAGAACACCGAGATATCACAAAACCGCGCCTTCATTGCCTCCACATAACCTTTGGCTTCCTCCTCCCGTCCCGCATTGCGCAAACGCTCCAACTCCAGGCAAAAAATCTCCACAAATCCCTTGCTGTAGAGCGTGCGTAGATGCTCAAGCAGCTTTTGCTCGCCAGCAGGGCCCTCAAAGCGCTTCAACCACTCGTCCCTGTCCGGCACTCGCACCAAAGCGTGAAAGTGATTGCCCATCACACAGTAGGTGATGAGCTTGATCCCGCAAAAGGTCGCCAGCCGCCGCAAGACCAAAACAAGCCCCTCCTTCTCCGTCTCATCAAAGAAAACCGTCCCACCGCAAGTGCGCGACATCAGGTGAAAACAAGTGGAAGCCAACGGCTGCCCCGCCCGCTTAATCCGCAGTCTCCGCCGCCGCAAACGGCACATATCGACATAAGGATTCGTCCGCGCCTTCAAAGGTGCGATCGGATCAGTCTGCGATGCCGCCGGATCTGAACGGCGAGGAAAGAGGATGGCTGCCATGGCGCGCGGTTAACGCGGCAAAGTTGGGGCGCAACTATATTGTAAGCGTTACGCACAGTGCCTCTGCGGATTGCTGGCATCGATGACGGCAGGTGCTTTGCTGGAGGGTTTGGGCAGTTTGCGCTTTTTCAACCAGGCGTCGGGTGCGAGGCTAGGGTAGTCATTCGCGGCCATCGTGGGCATCTGGGTGAAGACTTCCCGAAGATACTCGAACGGATCGACGCCCCGGCGGCGGCAGGCTTCGATCACGGTGAACACGATGGCGCTGCGTTCACCTGCTTCGGCGTCGCCAATGAACAACCAGTTTTTCTTGCCCACTGCGGTGGGGCGGATGGCATTCTCGACTTCGTTGTTGTCGAGCTCGATCCGACCCTCCTCAATGAACACGCGCAGTCCATGCCACAGGGTGAGTGTGTAATCGACGGCTTTGCCCATCTGGCTTGTCGGAAAGTGGCGGCCTTTGCGTTTCCAATGACGCAGGATGGTGCCGATGCGTTCGATGATCGGACGGCTCTCCGAGTTGCGGATCACAGCGCGCAGTTTGCCGCTCGCCCTTTGCTCTCTGAGACGCGCTTCGATGTTGTAGAGATGGCCTATGAGACGCACGATGAGAAGCGCGTCGGCCTTCTTCGCCCCGGTCTGACTGGCTTCCACGAACTCGCGTCGTGCGTGTGCCCAACAGGCGGCTAACCGGATGGGTTGCCCGTGCCGCTTGGCAAAGGCGGGGTAAGCGCTGTAGCCGTCGCACTGGATGATGCCACTGAAGTCAGCCGGGATGATTTTCTTCAGCACCTTCGCCGCACGTGTGGTGGCCCAGTGGAAGGCCGCGTCACCCCCGGGCCGTTTGATCGTCCAGAAGTAGCCGTGCTGTGCCCGTCCGCTGCCGGGGACCAAATATTTGATCACTGTCTCATCCACCTGCGCATACTCGCCATCGAGCACGCCTCCGAGGATGATTTGATAAATCGGCTGCAGCCACTCGGCGGCCAGTCCCACCCAGCGTGACATGTCCTGGCGTGATAGCTCTATGCCGTGCCGCCACTTGGCGATCTGTTGCTGCCGATAGAGCGGCAGGTGATCGCAGTATTTAGCGGTGAGGATCGAGGCGAGCAAACCGGGACCGGCTTTGCTGCGCTCCAGCATGGTGGGCAGCACGGCGATGACGGGCGGACGATGCGGTTCATCGATCCGCGCATATCGCTGGCGGATGATCTTGTTGCACACATAGCGCGGCGGTTGGTAGTCGAGTTGCTTGGTGACGACTTCATCGACCAGACGATACGCTTCCGGCTCGGCCCGCACTTCTTCGGGCACCAGCACCACCTCCACAGCGGGCAGCGAGTCGAGCAGTTCATCGCTGATGCCGCCCTTCTTCTTGGGCTTGCGCGCGGGCTTCACGGTCTTCTCGGGTTCAGCCTCCAAGGCGGCGAGGGCGTCGCTGGAGGCTTCGGGCTTTTTTGCCTCAGCTCCCTCCAGGGCGAGCAGAAGCTGATCCGTATCCATCTTCTCGCTACTCGCCCCGAACACCCGCCGCACCAGCAGATCGATCTTCTCCCTGAGCAGTTTGATCTCCTGCGCTTGTCTGGCATTCTCTTGCCGCAGAGCCTCGTTCTCCTTGGTTAGGCGGGCTTCCAGAGGCGTCATCATGCTGACGTGCAGAGGAGCAAAAGCCGTACCAACTTTGCATCCGCCTGATGCGACTGAATGATTTATTTTTCATTCGCGCTCATACCATGGCCGCAAGGTCGCACGATGCATATCAACGCCATCGGTTAGCAAGGAGAAAGCCTCGGGTGTCAGCTTCAATTTGCACTGCCCAGGTTCCGCTGCTTTTGGCCAAAAGAACGTGCCTTGTTCCAGCCGTTTGGTCATCAGCCACAGCCCCGTGCCATCGAAGTAAAGGATCTTCAAACGCGTGCGCCGCCGATTAGTAAACACAAAGAGCGCGCCGGCGCGCACGTCCTCCTTGAGTCGTTCGCCAACAGCTGCGTGCAGACCCTCGAAGCCTTTGCGCATGTCCATTGCCTCCAGGCAGACGAACACCTTCAAGCTGCCGGTAAAACTCAACATGGCAGGGAGGCGAGGGCTTTAATCAACTGGGCAGCCAGAGACGCTTGGCTCGGATGACGCACCGACACCGATGCTCCGCCCGGCAACATCACGGTCAAAGTTGGCCCGCCGCCAGGCTCCACCACCGCCTCCATCCACACCCCAAGTCCGGACGGAGGCTCACTCGAACGCCGCCGAGTCGTCGGAGATGTGTAAGCGTTACGCACAGTGCCTCTGCGGATTGCTGGCATCGATGACGGCAGGTGCTTTGCTGGAGGGTTTGGGCAGTTTGCGCTTTTTCAACCAGGCGTCGGGTGCGAGGCTAGGGTAGTCATTCGCGGCCATCGTGGGCATCTGGGTGAAGACTTCCCGAAGATACTCGAACGGATCGACGCCCCGGCGGCGGCAGGCTTCGATCACGGTGAACACGATGGCGCTGCGTTCACCTGCTTCGGCGTCGCCAATGAACAACCAGTTCTTCTTGCCCACTGCGGTGGGGCGGATGGCATTCTCGACTTCGTTGTTGTCGAGCTCGATCCGACCCTCCTCAATGAACACGCGCAGTCCATGCCACAGGGTGAGGGTGTAATCGACGGCTTTGCCCATCTGGCTTGTCGGAAAGTGGCGGCCTTTGCGTTTCCAATGACGCAGGATGGTGCCGATGCGTTCGATGATCGGACGGCTCTCCGAGTTGCGGATCACAGCGCGCAGTTTGCCGCTCGCCCTTTGCTCTCTGAGACGCGCTTCGATGTTGTAGAGATGGCCTATGAGACGCACGATGAGAAGCGCGTCGGCCTTCTTCCCCGGTCTGACTGGCTTCCACGAACTCGCGTCGTGCGTGTGCCCAACAGGCGGCTAACCGGATGGGTTGCCCGTGCCGCTTGGCAAAGGCAGGGTAAGCGCTGTAGCCGTCGCACTGGATGATGCCACTGAAGTCAGCCGGGATGATTTTCTTCAGCACCTTCGCCGCACGTGTGGTGGCCCAGTGGAAGGCCGCGTCACCCCAGGCCGTTTGATCGTCCAGAAGTAGCCGTGCTGTGCCCGTCCGCTGCCGGGGACCAAATATTTGATCACTGTCTCATCCACCTGCGCATACTCGCCATCGAGCACGCCTCCGAGGATGATTTGATAAATCGGCTGCAGCCACTCGGCGGCCAGTCCCACCCAGCGTGACATGTCCTGGCGTGATAGCTCTATGCCGTGCCGCCACTTGGCGATCTGTTGCTGCCGATAGAGCGGCAGGTGATCGCAGTATTTAGCGGTGAGGATCGAGGCGAGCAAACCGGGACCGGCTTTGCTGCGCTCCAGCATGGTGGGCAGCACGGCGATGACGGGCGGACGATGCGGTTCATCGATCCGCGCATATCGCTGGCGGATGATCTTGTTGCACACATAGCGCGGCGGTTGGTAGTCGAGTTGCTTGGTGACGACTTCATCGACTAGGCGATACGCTTCCGGCTCGGCCCGCACTTCTTCGGGCACCAGCACCACCTCCACAGCGGGCAGCGAGTCGAGCAGTTCATCGCTGATGCCGCCCTTCTTCTTGGGCTTGCGCGCGGGCTTCACGGTCTTCTCGGGTTCAGCCTCCAAGGCGGCGAGGGCGTCGCTGGAGGCTTCGGGCTTTTTTGCCTCAGCTCCCTCCAGGGCGAGCAGAAGCTGATCCGTATCCATCTTCTCGCTACTCGCCCCGAACACCCGCCGCACCAGCAGATCGATCTTCTCCCTGAGCAGTTTGATCTCCTGCGCTTGTCTGGCATTCTCTTGCCGCAGAGCCTCGTTCTCCTTGGTTAGGCGGGCTTCCAGAGGCGTCATCATGCTGACGTGCAGAGGAGCAAAAGCCATACCAACTTTGCATCCGCCTGATGCGACTGAATGATTTATTTTTCATTCGCGCTCATACCATGGCCGCAAGGTCGCACGATGCATATCAACGCCATCGGTTAGCAAGGAGAAAGCCTCGGGTGTCAGCTTCAATTTGCACTGCCCAGGTTCCGCTGCTTTTGGCCAAAGAACGTGCCTTGTTCCAGCCGTTTGGTCATCAGCCACAGCCCCGTACCATCGAAGTAAAGGATCTTCAAACGCGTGCGCCGCCGATTAGTAAACACAAAGAGCGCGCCGGCGCGCACGTCCTCCTCCTTGAGTCGTTCGCCAACTGCTGCGTGCAGACCCTCGAAGCCTTTGCGCATGTCCATTGCCTCCAGGCAGACGAACACCTTCAAGCTGCCGGTAAAACTCAACATGGCAGGGAGGCGAGGGCTTTAATCAACTGGGCAGCCAGAGACGCTTGGCTCGGATGACGCACCGACACCGATGCTCCGCCCGGCAACATCACGGTCAAAGTTGGCCCGCCGCCAGGCTCCACCACCGCCTCCATCCACACCCCAAGTCCGGACGGAGGCTCACTCGAACGCCGCCGAGTCGTCGGAGATGTTCCATGCTTCCTGCGCCAAGTGGCGAAGGTCTGATACTTCAACCCCGCCATGGCAGCGAAACGCGGGCCGGAAAGACCGCTGCGCTCAAATTCCCGCACCAGTTCCACCTGCCGCTCCACCGGCACCAGCATCCGCCCGCCCGCATCACTCTTCAAAATTATCGCTTCGTTGCTCATACAGGCCATAGCTTTTCAGCTATCGCTTGTATGAAGCGAGCTACTTCATAAGGGCTGGGCGTGACGTCTACGGAGATGTTCCATGCTTCCTGCGCCAAGTGGCGAAGGTCTGATACTTCAACCCCGCCATGGCAGCGAAACGCGGGCCGGAAAGACCGCTGCGCTCAAATTCCCGCACCAGTTCCACCTGCCTCTCCACCGGCACCAGCATCCGCCCGCCTGCATCACTCTTCAAAATTATCGCTTCTTTGCTCATACAGGCCATAGCTTTTCAGCTATCGCTTGTATGAAGCGAGCTACTTCATAAGGGGCTGGGCGTGACGTCTACACTATATTGTTGCTGATTGCTATTCTCGACGTTGGAGGCCGATTAGTTCCGCCCCTTGCGCAACAGCCAAACCAGGCCAGTTACCACCGCGATCACCACGCCAATGATGCTCCACGGCATTGATGACGCGATTTCTTCGCGCGGCGCTGATAGTGCTGGCGCTGTTGAGAGGATAGGCTGAGTCGGATCCTGCAGGCTCGGCGATGGGTTTGCCAACGTGCTAGCGTGTTGTCTCTTCAATTGTGAGGTATATCTTGATCTGGCTACATCCAAAGCGACTCCCATTTTATCTAATTCTTCGAAGACACCCTCGCACCTTGGATCCATGACAGCCACCATTAAAAAAGCCAATTCTTCAACACCTGACAAATTGATGACCACATCACCATACCTGAGAACTCTGCGTGACTTGGATTGATCAACCAACCGACTTTCAGAAAACACTTCCCCCGAACGCACAGTTGCCAACGATTCATCAATAATCTGACTCGTAACTTGGTGCCCTGGGTGTTTTGACAGCCACTGCCACAAACTAGCTGGCACTCCTCTGTTCACCGGATAATGCAGGAGGTGTAGCAGAATGCGGGAAGATCCTTGTCGGCGCATGATGTCAGCGTCCACGAATTCTGCCCATTTGGAATTGTGCCATCCACCACAGATTCGGGTGACATAGATCGGGGCAACCTCACCATCGCTTTTTTGGCTCAACAACTCTGGAGTTAGTGATTCTAAAAACTCTTGATCTTGGATGAATTCAATCGGCTGCGTTCCCTCAAGCAGCACTTCGTCAGGAAAAGCTGTGTTGGGAATCAACAACCAACTGCTCATCAGAATTGAATGACATGACCAACGAAAAACTTTTTGAATATTCATATGACTCTAAGTAGTTAGTTGCCGCCAGACAGATGATCCTTGATCTTCTTTTCGTCGGCCAACTGAAATCTTTTCCCATCTAAATAGTCAAAGGTTCTGTTCGTCATATTTGGATGCATTAGATTCCTAGCACCATCTGCATGATCTTTCTGGCCCGCGTAGTGTGCAACTTCATGAGCTAAAGTGAGAGCCTGATGATCAGGGGTTTGAGTGCAAACCATAGCCCATTTAAGTTCTTGAAGACCAACAACATCTGCTGGTCCATCGTTTGTAGGCACATCTCGCCATATCGACACAGGCACGAAAAAGACGCGCACAAAATTTCCAATGGATGGCTGCTTCGTTCTAATCCAAGCGCTGAACCATTGTTCTTCATCGGCAACTGTGCGGCTCGTTTGATATGTAAGCTGATCCTGCTGAATTGCCTGCCAATATTCGGAAGGAGCAGCAATACCACTGACCTCACCTTTTTGTGACAAGGTGATTCCTATTTGAGAGAAGGTTTCAGATGCCTCCTGAAGCCAGTATTCGATATCGCTTTTTACTGGCGCAGGAACAGTGCCGTCTTCAGATAGATAAACGAGTTCGCACTGAAGCGTGTGGACTGACGCTCTAGTTTTTCCAATCTCGATTCGCGGTAGGCTTTGACTACCTGTGTTCTCAAAAGTGAGGTGAATAGGGTGGCCGTGACCCGCTCGAATAGTTTGATCATTTAGCTTTCCATCCTTAGTTTCGCCCAACCCGGCCTTGCCATTGTATGACAGGTCGTCGTCCGCATCTGCGACAAGCAAAAATGGTTCGCTTTCATAAAACCCTCCGCTCTGAGTCATTTCGAGCCTCGTGGTATCTCCAGCGCATTCAATTTTAACGATTGGTGTGCTGCCTTGGGCCAAGTTCGAATATAATGCAGAAGGAACTCTGATTTTCACACGGTCCCGTTCAGATGAAATGAAGTCGGATTTGATCCTCCAGTCACTTTCCCAAGCGTCCAGCCATCGCGCTAGGCGTGGTGTAGTGGTTGAAACAAGCCCCCCATCAACATTGTATCCGTCGCTTGCTAGTTGCGTCTGGACTATCTCCACCGGGAGAAGATCCATGCTAACTAGGCAGGGTTTGACTTCGGTGGCGTAAATCGATGAAGGAAATAGGTCGTGAACATTGCTGATCGCTTCCACGGCTGACTTTCCCGCTTCCATGGTAAACTTTCTCGGCTCCACTTTGGACTCGTCCACCGTCGTTTCTGTATTGGGGTCGTATCTTGTGATTTTTGTCACCAACAGCAGGGTGACTTCGTGCGTCCCTTCTTCAAATTTATCCCAGTTGACTAGGCGGCAGCGCACTCGCGTGCGGCTGCCGCTGCACCGAGCTAGGCTCTGATTCCACCTGGCGTTCTTCAAATCGCATTGAGCGTTGAATTGCTCCTTCGAGCTTGTTGAAAAATCTGGTGTGATTGCTGCGTCGACGCTGTTGAGTTTTCCGTTCAGTTCACCCGTATCGAACGTTTCGTTCGGGCTCAAGTTGAGCGCCTCCTCGCTAATGACGATCTCCGGATACCCTTTGGTAGTCCTGACTTGCCCGTTTCCATCGTCAGATTCGAATTCGCTGAAAGTTGCCGACCAAGTCGGGTCATCGGTGGGCAGAGGAGGATCACTGCGTGTCGGTGGATGCAGGTCAAAATCTATGTAGTTCGCGTCGAGGTCCTCAAAGAGATCACTGTTGTCGACGGCATCCCAAAACTGAAAAGCCTCCTCGCGGGACATGTCGGATAGATCGATGTCGGCGACTTCGGGAAGATCGAGATTCCAGGACCAAAAAGTCCCGCTGCTATCGGCCGCTAGCAGGTAATAGGTGAATCGTTCTGGGTCTCCGGGTTTTCCCATGACGCCGAAATCGACATACACAAAGTCCCCATTCGGAACCGTGACGTCAATCTTCGCCACTTCATACTCGACGATCGGAACTTCGCCAGGGAATTCCTCCTTGGGGATGAGTGGCGGATAGCCTGTGCCGGGACCTGGACCCGGACCGGGCCCTGATCCGCCTGCGGTCACCGGAATCTGATTCGTCACCGTCAAGGGTCCGGTGCCGCCTTCATAGCTGGCACTCGCAACGAGCTGATCGTCCGCGGTAATCGTATAAGTGGTTGAAGCCGTCCCGTCAGTCTCAGTGAGACTGCTGGAGGTGCCCACCGTCCCGTTGTTTTCGAACAAGTTGAAGTTCACGGTGGCTCCCTCGAGGGGATTTTCAGCACGATTGAGTTGCACGGTTTCACCGTCTTTCTGCCAGTTCTCCCAGGTGTTTAGCGTCACGGTCGCGGTGACGGTCTTCGTCGATGACGAGTCTGCCAAGCTGATATCAAGACTCTCGCCCGTATCGATTGGTTCCCAACCCATGCCGCCGCCGCCGCCGGGCTTTAGGATTGCCTCGGCATTGCAGGACATCCCGCTGAATGTGGCGGAGGCCTGAAGCATCTCGGGATCCTGAATCGAATAGGTCGCAGTCGCCGTTCCGTCGATGTTGGTCAGAGCGGTCGTTGGCGTGATCGAGCTGTTCGTCCCGTTGAGAACGAAATCCACCTCGGCGTAGAGGGCCGGACCAATCTCGGCAGGGCGGATCTCGATCGTTGTTCCCGACTGCCAGACCTCCGAGGTCGTCTGGGTGACCATCGCCGTCACCGCTGGCGTGCCGGGGGCGACCGTTAGAGTCATTTCGATTTTCTTTTCCGTGCGAACGTAGGTCCATGGGGCGTGGAATAAGTCCGCATACCCCCAGCTATCCGCACCGGCATAGGAGGCGGTGGCTTTGACTTGGCAAGATTCATCCGCTCCCATGGTGAAGGTGACGGTGACGTCGCCGTTGTTGTTCGTGGCTGGTGTGGATTGGGTGCCGAGCGTGCCATCGCCCTGCTCCACCATGAAGGAGATCGGCGCACCGATCGCTGGGGCGGAGCCGGTGTTTGAAGTTCTCTCAGCTCCGCTGATGCGGCTGCGTTCAGTCCGCCAGGTATCGTAGGTGACGTGGGCGGTGAGTGTGAGGGTTTGCCCAGTCGCGAGGCCTGTCATCGGTTCGTTCGCTGTGATGCTGACATCGACGATTCCTTCTTCGTTAATGAGTTCCCACTCCGGCAGCGGAGCCGGACTGAAACTGACGGTCGCACTGCTACCTCCGATGCTGGCGGTGACGGACGCTGGCTCGAGGCCCATGGTAAAATCCACTGAGGCTTGACTGCTGCTATCGGTGGACGCGGTTGAGCTTGATAAATAACCGTCCAACCCCAAGAGATTGAACTCCACCGGCACGCCTTCCACATCGTAGGGCGCGCCATACTGGTAGTCCCAATTCCCTTGATCACTCATCAGCGTGGTGATGTCCACTGCGGTGACCTTGGCCGTGAGGGTGTGGAACTCACCCTCAGCGAGTTGGGTCGTCGATCCCGAAGCAGGCGTGACCATTTCCACCGAATAGGCCGTCTCAGTTCCAACCTCGCTCCAAGTCTCATTGCTAATCGTGAGCCACTGGATGGGGCCGGATCCGCTGCAATCGGGTCCGTCCACACAGAGTTGGCTGGACTCGTTGCCCATGGTAATGCTAAACGAGAACTGCCCGACAGAATCCGTTGCCGGCGAGTACGTCGAAAGGAGGCCATCACCCTCAAGCAACCCCACAGACACGTTGCTATCGGCAGCGGGAACGGGATCGTAATACGTGTATTGCTCATTGCCGTAATCGTCGTACCAGCGTTCCCATTCATACCACATCAGCGTCCCGGTGACGGCGAGCACATCCCCACTAGCGAGGTTTTCAGTGGACCCGTCAAAGGTGAGGTTTTCCACCCCATAGTCGCCCCCGTACTCAGGGCCATACCAATTCACGGTCTGTTCTGTCTGGGCAAAACCAAAGAACTGCGATGCCGAGGCAGAGCTACTGCCGCCGTAATCGACGTAAGCGGTGACGACCGCATCCGAACTCCCCATGGTAAACTCCGCCACCGCAAAGCCGCCGTTATCCGTCGAGCTCTCGCCCCAAACCACGCCATCGCCCGTGTCGACGGCCCACCAAACAGAGGCACCGATGGCAGGGGACGACTGGTAATTACTGATCCGCTCTCCACCCGAGTTACTGACCTCCACATCCCAGGACGAATAGACCACGTCAATGATCAACCCTCGCGTATCACCTGAAGCAACGGCGGTATCACCGTCTGTCGAGATATTGACGCTGTAGGAGCCCTCTTGGTGATCGTAGGACCAGGATTCCACCGCAGGGGCATCAAACATCAGGGTGCCAGTGCCGACCATACCGCCCCCAAAATCGACGTCGGCGCGAATGGAAGCAGCACTCATCCCCATCGTGTAGGTCGTATTCGCCTCACCAACAGAATTGGTTTGGCTATCCCCAGCCAACCAACCATCACCCCACTCAATGCTGAACTGCACCGAGGCCTCGCTCATAGGGGTCGAGGTTTCGTTGCGGGACTCGGTCTCAAAAGTATTGGGGTCCATCCAAACCTCCCAGGAAGACAAAGTGACGGTGGCGACCAAGGGGCACTCTGCACCCGAAACAATGCCCGCGGTACCGTTGGGTGCGGAGAGCGAGACGCTGACACAACTCTCCATGTGATCATACTCATAGCCTTCCGTGTCCGCCTGCACCCGCCAAGCGCCGGAAGGCAGGCCAATGATGCTAGCAATCAAAAAGGCGTGCAGAAACCAAGTCCGACGTGAGAAATGCCGAAACCGATCCAGGACAGGTACCGCAGAAAGAGCTGAATTCATGCCAGAGGTGATGGTTGAATCAATGGATCCCCGAGAGAGAAACGAGGCGCGAAAGGAATACCCCAAATACGAAGTCTGCTGCAAGACAATTCTATTTGTGAAACTTTTCACAATCCGAGCCACACGCTGAATGCTCTGAAAATGAGGGCATTCAGCGCAGAAAATGGCGCAATCTTACTTGCGGGTAAGGTTAACACAGGATCAGGTAAAGATGGTGCTAACCTTTTCAGGTTCTGGACTAAATCACTTGGAGTAATTGGCGCGAGAACTCCGCCGCGAGGTCGGGCTTCGCGCTCATCAACGGCTGCTTAGCAAACCCCTCTCCTTGGAGCTTGGTACGGCAATCAGATGAGCCCAAAGAGCTTCCGCAGGGTCGCTTGATCGGCTTTTGTGGCCAGGAGGTAGGACTGCTGACCATCACTCCAGGTGGCCAGACTCCAGCCTTTGGAGTTTTCAAACTGAGGCGCATTTTGTGGCGGAACGGCATCTAGCTTGTCGTTGCTGAATACGACCAGGTGCGCTTCTTCTCCCGAGGCGATTTTGAAGCAAATGATGGTCGCTGGGCGATCGCCAATGGTGATGCATTTGCACCCGTAGGTGGGCAACGCTGCGAGGCTATCAGGCAGGTGATCCGGGCTGGGCGCACGCATCGGGGCCAGCACGGTCTTTACGTCCGTCAGTGTCGGGGAGTGATCGTCCAGAGTGGAGAGCCCATACTGGAGTTTGATGACGGCGGCGAGGGAGTCGGCCTCCCAGGCTGGCATCTTCGAGGACACCGGCCACAAAAAGATCCAACCGAGCGCGAGGCACGCAGCGGCGGCAGCCGTAATGACAATCGGGCGGGTCCAGTGCGGGATGAGTGGTTTGTGCGCCTTCTGCGTCAAAAGGAGTCGCTCGCGCAGACCCGGTGCGATGGGGGACTCGCTCAAGGCGCTGGCGGCAGCTTCATCGAACTGCGTCCGGCGTTCGAGCCACGCACCGAGCGCGACATCCTGCGCTGCCATGGCGACGGCCTCCGCCGCAGCGTCCTGGGGGCGTAGCGTGGTGGCATCGAGTTCGAGTCTGGCTTCTTCCAGATTCATCGGGCAGTGGGGGCGTTGAAATTTGGGGAGGTAATCGTGGGTGCGCTGTCCTCCATGCGTGTGAGGATGGCGCGGAGGTGATCCTTGGCGCGGGAGAGGCGTGACATTACGGTGCCGATGGGCACGCTGAGCGTCTCGGCGATATCGCGATAGGACAGCTCCTTTAAGTAGAAGAGAACGAGTGGCGCGCGGTAATTCGGCTCCAACTCTTCCAGCGCCGCATGCAAGGTTGCGTTGTCGAGGCGGGGCAGTTCTTCGTTCTCATCCTGGATAGTGCCGTGGAGATCGGGTTGAAACTCCACCGTCTCATGTTTCTTCTCGCGCCTGGCGAGGGTCAACCACTCGCGGTAGATGGTGGTGAACAGCCAAGTCTTCACCTTCGATGCCTGCCGAAGGGTGTGGCCCTTTCGTGCCCATTGCAGGAAGGTGTGCTGCACGAGGTCCTGAGCAGTCGCTTCATTGCGGCACATGCTCAGCGCAAAGCGGTAGAGCCCCGTGTAGTGGGCGTCCACGATTTGTTCGAAGCTGGGCAGCGTCTCTGTCACTCGCGGAGCTATCAGGCAGTCCGGGGTAAGGTCAAGAAACATATTGAACGTGCTCTGCATCGTGAAGATCGTCTAAGCGGCATTGTCCGCCGCAATGATGGGAGGGACGAAGGGGTCGTCTTATTCCGTCGCGAACGATCTTTTTTATCGGTGGCTCTATGGGCTTGTTTGCCGCCAGCGGACGCCCTGTCGTGATGCCTCAAAAGTAGTGTGACTTGCCGTCGAAACCGCGCTTCAATCCCTCAATCATGTTCTGCCGGATTCTCACCTTACTGCTGCTTGCTCTTCCGGCGCACGCAGATACCCCGAAGCGCAGCGTCATCGTTTTTGGTGACTCGATCACTGCTGGCAGTGCGTTGCCTGCGTCTGAGCGTGGAAGAGTGTGGGTGAATCTCGTGGAACAAGCTGCTGCCGGAACTCTGAAAATGATCAATGAAGGCAAAGGTGGTCGGCCTTCGAATTCAGTGGGCGAGTTTGAAAAAATGCTACCGCAGCACTCGGACGCGGATGCTCTGGTGATCGCTCTGGGGATGAATGATTCACGTGATATCACGCCAGTATGTGTGCCCAAAGCGGTGGCCAATCTGCGAGGCATGATCGGCAAAGCCCGCCAAGCCCAGGGGGCAAAATTCCCGATTCTCATCGTCGGCCCAACGAACATCAATAAGTCAGCCCTGGGACCTACAAAGCCTATCGGGGATCAGCGGGAACAAAAGCTGCGCGAGCTTGGTGCTGCCTTTTCGCAGCTCGCTAAAGAAACTGGCTGCCACTACGTCAGCCTCTTCGGCGTCGTGCCACACGCTTCATTGCTCAAAGATGGTGTCCATCCCGATGCCGCAGGCAATGCGGCAATAGCGAGTGTGATGCAGAAAGCGATCGGGGGAATCTTCGATCACTGAAAATAAGCTAACGCACCATCATCCACAGCGCGCTGGCACCGTGGCCGGGTGGAAAATCGATAGGCGTGCCGAGTTTCAGGTAATCGGCTGCACGGCGTTTGGTCTTGATGCAAAGGCGGGCCATTTTTTCCAGCGCCATCACGTCGAGCTTCGTGCAATTGGTGGAAAGCAGCACGGCGCACTTCGTCGCAGCGACGTCGATGGCTCCATTGATGAGTTCTTCGTAGTCGTGCTCAGCCTGCCAGCGGCGACCGTTGGCGCTGCGGGAAAAGGTCGGGGGATCGAGGATGATCGCGTCAAATCGTTCCCCTCGTGTCGCCAGCTTCGGTAGCAGTTCCAGGGTGTCATCCACAACAAAACGATGCCCAACAGCGGGAAGATCGTTCAGCGCCAGGTTTTGTTTGCCGCGTTCGAGGGATTTGCGGGACAGATCGACGCTCAAGGTTTCCGCTCCAACCTGCGCGGCCACCACTGAGAAACTGCAGGTATAGGCAAAGGTATTGAGCAGCCGTTTGGGCCGCAGGGCTTGGATTTTGGCTCGGTTTAGCCGTTGATCCAGAAACAAGCCATGACTGTAGCCAGCACCGAAATCCAGGCCGTACCGAATCCTGGTCTCGGTCACTGTCGTCGTCAGTGGTAGAGTCGCATCTCCGCTGCGCAGCTCTGGGCTGACTCGATCCGCGTTCTGCGTTGGCATGAACCGGGTGAATACCCGTGCTGGGTTCCAGCCGGAGGTCGCGCAGTAGGCTTCCATGCCAGTGAGGAGATCTGCCAGTGTTGACTCGCTCTTATAAGACAGCAGCACGTCCTCGGCCAAACGCTCCGCCCAGCCACCGGAGCTGGAGCCCAAGCGATGCGCATTCGTTCCTGCTGCGGCAAAGGCGTCGAATTGGCTTTGATCAAGCCACACCACTGGCCGAGAAGAGGAGGGATGGCTGGGGAGGGATTGCACGCAGCCTACCTGCCGCAGGATGGGGACGGGATCAACGGTTGACTCCAAAATCAACGCGTGTTGGAATATCTGGTCCGTCGATTTCTCTCATCAGTCGGAACGCGCTCACTCTCACAATGTCCAAATCACCCGAAATCCCTCCCAGCGAGATCACCCCGGAAGAGACTTTTCTCAATCGTCGCTTCTTCATGAAGTCTGCCATCTGGGCGGGAACGACGGTTGCGACAACAGGACTGTATCGAACCTTTAGCCCCAGAGCCGATGTGGAAAACACCGGCACCGCGATTGCCTCCACGGCGGATCCTTCCGTCACGAGCCATCTGCTGCCCGATGAGAAATTGAACACGTTTGAGGAAATCGCTGGATACAACAACTTCTACGAGTTCTCTACGGACAAGTCGGAGGTCGCAGCCAAGGCCAAAAACTTTGTGACCAATCCATGGTCGGTTGAAGTGACTGGGCTGGTTCAAAAGCCACGAACCTTTAATCTGGAAGAGATTCTAAAATTCGAGTCTGAGGAGCGCACTTACCGGTTCCGATGTGTGGAAGGTTGGTCAATGGTCATTCCGTGGGTGGGCTTTCCCTTGGCGAAACTGCTGAGCTTGGTAGAGCCGATGAGTGGTGCGACTCATGTGGCATTTACGTCCTATCACGACTTGAAGCAGATGCCGGATTCTGTTTTTGCTGGGATCGATTTGCCCTACGTCGAAGGACTCCGACTGGATGAGGCCATGCACCCCCTAACGCTGCTGGCTACTGGTCTTTATGGCAAGACGCTGCCCAATCAAAATGGTGCGCCAGTGCGACTGGTGGTGCCGTGGAAATATGGATTTAAGAGCATCAAGTCTGTGGTGAAAATTGAGCTCACGGACAAGGAGCCGCCAACGACTTGGAATTTGGCCAATGCCCGCGAGTACGGATTTTACTCCAACGTGAATCCGACCGTCGATCACCCTCGCTGGTCCCAAGCGCGGGAACGGCGGATCGGCGAAGGTGGGACTCGCGAGACCCTGATGTTCAATGGCTATGCCGATCAGGTGGCGAGTTTGTATGCAGGAATGGACCTGCGCAAAAATTTTTGATTCCATGACTTTCATCTCCGACTCCCGCTTTCATCGCCAGCTACTTCTGGTCAACGGACTGCTTCCCGCAGTGTTCATCGTCTTTGATCATTGGCGTGGCGAATTGGGTGCAAACCCCGTCGAATTCGTGACCCGCGCCACTGGCGTGCTAGCGCTGATTTTCATGGTGCTAACTCTTTTGGTCACACCGCTCCGCAAGCTTTTTGGATGGAATTGGTTGCTCAAACAACGCCGACTCATCGGGCTCTATGCGTTCTTTTATGGGGTCGCGCATTTGCTCACCTACATCGCAGGAGATCGCGACTGGCAGCTATTGAGCGTTCCTGATGATGTGCTGAAGCGGCCGTTTATCGCCGTGGGAATGATCAGCTTTCTGCTGATGGTGCCACTGGCGGCGACGTCCACCAACGCGATGATCAAAAAGATGGGCGGCAAGCGCTGGAATCAATTGCATCGACTGACCTATCTGATCGCCATCGGTGGTGTGGTTCACTACTACATGATCGTGAAGTCAGACATCACCTACCCATTGGCCTTTGCCATCGCGGTTGGTTTGCTGTTGGCCTATCGATTGGCGGTGCAGATTCGAAAGGTGGCCTAACGGGTCACGACCGCTTTGATGACGCCAGAGCCTGGCTGCAACCACTTGGCCATGGCGGCCGGCAGATCTTGAAAATCGCTGCGGTGAGAGATCCACGGCGTCGTGTCGATGCGGCCTGTGTCGATCAGATCGAGGATGCGGGGGAAGTCGCTGGATTGAGCGTTGCGGCTGGCGATCAGGGTCAGTTCACGTCGGTGGAAGAGCGGGTCATCCAACAGCACGGGTTCTTTGGTGATGCCGACATAGACGACGCGGCCAGTGAACTTTGCATGGTGAATGGCCTGCGCCATGCAGTGAGCGTTGCCCGTCGCGTCGAAGATGACTTGGGCTTGGAATCCGGGTGGCAATTCATTGACCACCTTGGTGCCAGGGTAATGTTGCTCAACGAACTGGCGACGGTCCGCATTGAGCTCCAGCACAGTGATCTGCTGTGTAATAAGGCGGGCGAATTCGAGGACGGTCAGCCCGATGGGACCTGCGCCAACGATGAGGACATCCTCGTCCTCCGTTAGCGCGGAACGATTCACCGCGTGACAACCGATGGCGAGGGTTTCAACCAGCGCGAGTTGCTCAAAGCTCAATCCGGGGTGCGGATGCAGTTTGTGTGCTGGTAGGATGATGCGCTCACGCATTCCTCCGTCGCTGTGGACGCCGAGGACGGAGAGCGTCTCGCAGCAATTGGTGCGGCCCTGAATGCAGGCATGGCAGTGCCCGCAATTGAGATAGGGCTCCACGCTGCATGGGTCGCCTGATTTGAGGTGCGTCACGTCGCTGCCAATGCCCAGTACTTCGACGCCGAGTTCATGTCCGAGGATTCGCGGGAACTGAATGAAGGGCATCTTGCCCAGGTAGCCGCTGAAGTCGGTGCCGCAGATGCCGATGGCCTTGATTTCGACGAGGGCTTGACCTGGGGCTGGCATGGCGGCCTCGGGTAGAGTGATCCATTCAAAAGTCTGCGCAGCGGTGAGGGAGAGAGCTTGCATGGGTTGGGGGCGTTTACGAAGTGGCTAATTGCAGCAAAGCCATGACGCTCATACCATCGCGAATCCTGCCGTCTTTGGCCATGGCGATGGCTTCGCTAAGCGGGACGCGGCGCACCTGCAATTTCTCGGTGTCTTCGGGATTCGCCTCCGCCTGGGTAATGCCACGCGCAACGTAGAGATAGGCCTTTTCGTTGGTGACAGAATTCGAGAGTTGGATGCCGGAGAGAATCATCTCATAGCTCTCCGCAATCAGGCCGGTCTCTTCGAGAAGTTCGCGCTTCGCACAATCGAGCAGGTCTTCGCCCTCGGGGCATCCGCCTTCAGGGATCTCCCACTCATAAAGATTGTGGGTGTAGCGGTATTGCCCGACTAGCCAGGTATGGTCTTCGTCATCAATCGGAATCACGCCAACGGCGCGGTTTTTGTATTCTACGACCCCGTAGATGCCGGGGCCACCAGCGGGATTCAAGACTTGATCCTCGCGAATGCGGATCCACGGATTGTCGTAGGCGATCCTGGTGCTGAGAGTGGTCCAGGGATTGGTCAGATCGTCGGGCGAATTCACTTGGATGGGGCAGGGGCGATTGAGCGGAGCTGGAGACCTGTGGTGGTAACCTCGATGTGCTGAATGGCGCGCAACGTCGGGGCGAGTGAATCGATTTTTCGGTAAGGCGCTACCCAAGGCCAGATCTGCATGTTGTCCACGACGCCATCGGGCACGGTCTTGCCCGGCACGGTGAGGGAGGTGAGCTTGGCATCAGGACCTTCGCCTTTAATGATGTCGATGGTGTAGCCAGCCTCCCCATTCAAGTAGCGTGGTGGTTCCCAGAATTTCAGGCGCTTGATCGGCAAGCTCACATCCGCGATCAAGGTCTTGCTGGCAGGATCGGCGCGTTTTACCCGCACCAACTTTGCATAGCTACCGTAGCCGGTGTCTGGGGCGATGGCGATCAGGGTGTTGATCTCTTCGATGGTGAGATCAAGCGTCGCCTCACGGTTTTCCATCGCTGCTTTCCCAAAATCACTGAGTCGGGCGTTGAGCGCGGTCGTGTCGCTGGCAGGAATCTCTGGCCAGGTGACAGCTTGATCGACGGTGATGGTGTCGAGGAGTCGGTTTTGCTCAAACAAAGTGTAAGCGCTCCAACTGATGATACCGCCAAAAATGATGATGGCAGCCAGCATGATGAAGCAGCCGTAACCGGGATTAAATTCGGCGGTGGGTTCTTTTTGAGTTCGGGCCATGGGCAGTCTCCAAGTGGCCACGTTCCAGGCCGTCGTCAACGGCATTCGTGGGCTTGCATGGGCTGTGTTTTTCGGCTAACTAACGGCCCGAAGTGCCCTGGCACCGTCGCCCCAACCCAACATCCCTCACTCCAACCGATTCGTTATCGCATGAGCAAAGCTGCATTCCCTGACGTCAGTCAAATCAAGTTCGAAGGTCCAAAGTCTGACAACCCACTGGCATTTCAATACTACAATGCGGAGGAGGTGATCGAGGGGAAAACGATGAAGGATCATCTGCGGTTTTCCACCGTCTATTGGCACACGATGTGTGGTTCCGGGGCCGACATGTTTGGCAGCCCGACCGCCGTCCGCCCTTGGGATGACGGTCTTTCCGGCATGGATCAAGCCCGCGCTCGGGTCCCCGTGTTCTTCGAGTTCTGCGAAAAGTTAGGGACACCGTTTTACGCCTTTCACGACCGCGACATCGCTCCCCACGGCGCAAGTCTGAAGGAATCCAATGCCTGGCTGGATGAGATCGTCAAGCTGCTGAAACAAGGCCAAGACAGCACCGGCCTGAAACTGCTCTGGGGCACGGCCCAGCTTTTTGTGCACCCGCGTTTCATGCACGGCGCGGCGACCAGTTGCAACGCAGACGTCTTTGCCTTTGCCGCAGCGCAGGTCAAAAAGGCGATGGAAGTGACGCACGAACTCGGTGGCGAAGGCTACACCTTCTGGGGCGGTCGCGAGGGCTACTCCACCCTCTGGAATACGGACATGAAACGTGAGCTGGATCACTTGGCCAAGTTCCTGCACATGGCGGTCGACTATAAGAAGGAGATCGGTTTCAAAGGGCAATTCTACATCGAGCCCAAACCCAAAGAGCCCACCAAACATCAGTATGACTCCGACGCGGCCGCCTGCTTGAACTTCCTCCGCGAATACGGTCTTTTGGAGCACTTTAAGCTGAACCTCGAAACCAACCACGCGACGCTCGCAGGCCACACGATGCAGCATGAGATGGAAGTCGCAGGTGCCGCTGGTGCCCTGGGAAGCATGGATGCCAACACGGGCGACCTCTTGCTCGGTTGGGATACGGATCAGTTCCCGACCGATCTCTACATGACCACGCAGTGCATGCTTTCCATGCTGAAGTATGGCGGCCTCAAGACCGGTGGGGTGAATTTTGACGCAAAGGTGCGTCGCGAAAGCTTTGAGCCGATCGACCTCTTCTATGCCCACATCGGCGGCATGGATGCCTTTGCACGAGGCCTCAAAATCGCCGCAGCGATCCGTGCCGATGGGAAGCTAGATGGCTTCCTGAAGCAGCGCTACTCCTCCTGGGACAGTGGCATCGGTGCGGAGATCGAAGCGGGCAAGGCTGGATTCAAAGAGCTGGAGGCCTACATGCTTGAGAAGGGCGAAGCCAATGCCAACGTCAGTGGTCGCCAGGAATTCCTGGAGAACCTCATCAACCGCTACATTTAATCGGAAACATCCGCATCGTTATCCAGTGCGCCGGGTCTCGTGCCCGGCGCATTTGTTTCAACCTCAGTCATCCTGCTCACTCATGAACCGTCGCCAATTCGTCACCAGTAGTTTCATCGCCACACTCAGTTCCGCGCTCGCCACTGCCGCTCAAGGTAAGCCTGGTAAACTGTTGCTGCGCTCATCCTGGCAGACGGTGAATATAGGCGACATCGCTCATACGCCGGGTGTTTTGGCCTTGCTGGAAAAGCATCTGCCAGAGGTTGAGGTGAGGTTGTGGCCCAGCAACGTGGGCAATGGTGTGGCCGAGATGCTCCAGAAGCGTTTCCCCAAACTGATCATCGTGCAGGGCGCAGCGGCCTTGAAGCAAGCCTTCGCGGAGTGTGATTTTTTGTTGCACGGCTCGGGCCCTTCGCTGGTTGCGGAAAAGGACGTCGTAAAGTGGGCGGAGGCGACCGGGAAGCCATATGGCGTCTATGGAATTACGGTTGCGAATCAAGGCAGCACGTCCACCGCGCCCGCATCTGACAAGGTGATCAATCACACCATTAAGGTCCTCAGCGGTGCCCAGTTTGTGTATTTCCGCGACAGTGTTTCCTTGGGCGTTGCCAAGACCAGAGGCTGCACCTGCCCGATCCTGGAGTTCGGTCCCGATGGCGCGTTTGCGGTCGATCTTCGGGATGATGAGAAGGCGGAGGCGTTCCTGAAGGAGAATGGCCTCGAGGCCGGAAAATTCATGTGCTGTATCCCACGGTACCGCTACACGCCTTATTGGACGATCCCCAGCAAGAAGGCCGCGATGGACGAAAAGAAGGATGCGCGCAATCAGGCGATGAAGGAGCACGACCACGCGCAACTGCGCCAGGGCATCATTGAGGTCGTGCGACAGACGGACCTGAAGGTGCTGGTCTGCCCGGAGGATCAGACGCAGATGGCCATCGGTAAGGAGATGCTCTTTGATCCGCTGCCCGACGATGTGAAGGCCAAGGTGGTGTGGCGTTCGAATTATTGGCTCACCGGCGAGGCCGTCAGCGTCTACGTCCGCAGCGCGGGATTGTTTGGCAACGAGATGCACAGCCCGATCATGTGCATCGGCAACGGCATCCCCGCGATCGTCTGCCGCTGGGCGGAGCAAACAAGCAAGGGCATGATGTGGAAAGACATCGGCCTGGGCGAGTGGCTCTTCGATCTGGACAACGAAGAAGATGTCCAACGCATCACCCCAGCCATTCTCGCGATGGCAAAGGATCCTGAAGGCGCCAAAGCTCTCGCCGCCAAAGGCCGCGCCTTTGTCGAACAACGCCAGAAGGAAAGCATGGCAGAAGTCGGTCGCGCTTTGCAAAAAGGCTGAGCACGTCACCGCGGGGCATCTCCAGATGTCAGCGAAAAGCGGACCCAGACTCTTCCAGTCGCGATTTGCGTTCATCTAGGTCATCTATTCCAAAGTTTTGAGAGCCTCGGTTTCATCACCAAAGAGCCCGCCAACGGATCCCGAATCCACTGGTCACGCTTATATCGGCAGGACTTGGCGTGACCGACGACGGTTCACGCTTGACGTTATGCTGAGACTATACACAGTCGCAATTCTATGTTTGTTGGTCGCCTGTGGAGAAAACCAACAGGAAAGCTCTACCATGCCTGTTACCCACCACGAGTTGGTCAATCTCGAGCACTGGGCAAAGGTTTTCCCATTGGTTACCTTTGAGCAGAAGCAGGGAAACCGGCAATTCAACACAACCAAGCGGGGGGATCCTCTCGATCTTTGGAAAGCTCGAGGAAGCATCATCACAAGTCCAGCTGATCTCTGTGAGATTGAACTGTCCCGACAGCGGGCGGCAGAGACCCATGATTTGGGGGAGCGTGTGCACTCGCACATATTTCTGTGGAAGACGGGCGAACCGGAAAAGCCTTATCTCACAAAAGTCGGGGGGACGCCATTTCGGCCGGCCTCACGCGTTTGGCCAAAGAGCTCCGATGGTGCCCTCATGACTTTTGTCGTGCAGTTTTGCTTCGCCGATTCCAAGGAGATTCTGCCTTATCCGACTCCAGGCGACGTGATGTTAGTATTCATGTCTGACTCTGAGGCTTTTTATGGCGCTGAGAACGATATCCATATCGAGTGGTCCGATCTCACCATTGACCAGCCCCTGGGGAGCGACGCCTGCCCGAAAGCACAGTGGACGGTTCCTTCCCTCACCGGTGTCCTTCACCGAACATTCGAATATCCGGAAAGCTGGAAGATATTCAATGCCTTAGGACACTACCAACCGTATCTGTTTGACACGACTCAAAGCACCAAGATATCGACAGAAACTCACTTCATACAAGGCGATCCCAGCAAACCAGGTCAAAAGCTGCTGTGCGTTCTGAGTTCGATTCGCCCCACCGAACGCTGGCCGTTTGTTGACTTGGAGCGGCTTCCGAAGAATCGGGGTGAGAACGAAAACCACAGTGGTTGGGGGAAGTATGAAATGAGTTTTGGGGATGCCGGATGTATCTATTTTTTCATTGATAGGAGCGGCAGAATTTCGTGGTCATGTGATTCCTACTAAACGATGACCGCTAAGTTGGCCTAGAGTCGCGGCGCTAGCGGTGCGGATAAGTGGGGGGCGTGACCCGCCGTGCCACCAACGCTAGTCACAATGTTGGTCTCTTGCCTTGCAGCAATAGCGACATCATCGATGGCGAAGTGATTCCTCAGAGACTGCCGGTAGGAAGTCACTCTCGTGGTGGCGTTGCTTGCTCTGGCGCTTATTTCTTGCTGCGGGCTCAACTGGCCGAACCGCTAAGCAGTCGCTCGACCGTAGCTTCGGTGGCACCGTGATGCTGCATTAGGGCCGCTTTTCCCGCGCGGCCGATTTCATCGGCGTGGCTGGGTTGGTCGAGAACCTCGGCGGCTTTTGTCTCCAAATCGGTCCAGTCTTTTACCTGCACGGCCCCGCCTGGAGCGAGAAGGAGTCGCACGAGTGGCTCGAAGTTTTGCATGTTCGGCCCAAACAAGACTGGCTTCCCTTCGAGCGCTGCCTCCGCAGGATTTTGGCCTCCCTTGGCCAGGAAACTTTTGCCGATGATGACGAGGTGAGACAAGGCCTGCCACGTGCGGAGTTCGCCAGTGGTATCGACCAAGAGACAATCGGTGGCTTTGTCGGGGGCAAAGATCTGGCTGCTCCGCAGAGCTGGGTCCAGTCCCAGTGCACGGAGATCTGCGAGGATCGCGGCAGCGCGCTCCACGTGGCGTGGGACGATCAGCAACCCGAGGTCGGGGCGCGTCTTTTTGAGATGGATGAAAACTTGAGCGATCTCTTTTTCCTCCCCGGCATGAGTGCTGGCGGCAACGATCAGACGACGGGGTGGTCCCATCTGTGCTGTTGCGAGAACCTTTGTGAGGTCTGCGAGTTGTGCTGGGTCGGTCTCCGAACCCGCAGGATCGTATTTGACGCTGCCGGTGCGGTGGATGCGATCTGCGGGGACGCCCAATCCTGCCCAGCGGGCGATGTCTTCTTCCTCGGGCACTAGGACTTGGCTGAGTTCGGAAAAGATGGGCCGTGTGGCCCAGCCAAACTTCCGGAAACGAGCCTCTGATCTGGCGGAGAGTCGCGCATTGACCAGCGACACGGGTAATCCGCGTTCGCGAGCCTGGGAGACGAGGTTTGGCCATGCCTCTGCCTCGACCAACACGATGTGTGTGGGGGCGATGTCATCCAAGATGCGTGTGATGACGGGCTTGAAATCCAGCAGGCTGTAAACGGCGCAGACTCTTCCCGGGTAGCGTTTGGCCAGATTGCTGGCGAGTTGATAACCGGTGGGCGTGGTGGTGCTGAGGATGATCCCAGCGTTTTGCTGGCGGGTCAACAACCCGATGATGACCTTGGCTGCGACGTTAACTTCGCCGACACTGACGGCATGCACCCACCAGAGTCCGTCTTCGCGGGGCAGGGTGGCGAGCTCGCGCTGCTTGTCCTTATCGTAAAAACCGAAGCGCTGTTTCAGGTCCTGCCAACGCCCGCCGCGCCTGCGCATCTTGATCAGCGCGGCAGGGGCCATGCAGAGGAGTCCGGCGGGCAGGAGAGTGTTGTAGAGGGCGAGACTCAGGGAGCGGGGCATGGACTTTTCTTTTCGAGCCAAAGGATGCGCGTGCCGCCATAGTCGCGGTCACGCAAAAGGTTCCAACGTTCGGGCGAAGGCGCCCGACTTTTGCCAGCGCGGCATTCGAGGACAATCGTGCTGCCAGCCGCCATCAGGGGGAGCAGGTCTTCATCGTCAAGGAGGCCAAAGGCTGGGTCGTCGGTGGCTCCGGCTTTTTCAGCATAGGGTGGATCTGCGAAGACGAGATCAAACTGGCTGGCCGTGTGCCGGAGGTGCTCCAACGCACGGGCGACGGGGGCTTGTTTGACGGTGGCGGACTCCGTCAGGCGGGCTTTACGCAGGTTCTCCGTGATGATGGAGCAGGCGATGCGGTTTTGATCGACAAAAGTCGCGTGGGTAGCGCCTCGGCTGAGCGCCTCCAGCCCCAGCGAACCGGAGCCTGCGTAGAGATCCAGCACACGAGCGTCAACAACGATGTCGCCAAGCATGGAGAAGAGTGCCTCCCGAACGCGATCCGTGGTGGGGCGGGTGATATCGGGTGGGACCTTGATGGGGATGCCGCCCGCAGTGCCAGCGATGATGCGCATGGGATCAGAGTGAGGTTCGGCTGAGTTTTTGTTTGAGCCTTTTCAGCAAGGCGGGATTCCCCTCCAGTTCCTCCATCAGGAGTGTCAGCACGTCGAGTGTCTGTCGGCTGATGTGATGCTCCATGCCCTCAACGTCCTTGTAGACAGTCTCCTCATCCAAGCCGAACGTGGAGAGCAACCTGGTGAGAACCTCGTGGCGGCGAGCGATCTCCTGGCCGATCTGACGACCTTCATCGGTCAGGACGACGCCGCGGTAGCGCTCGTAGACGAGGTAGCCTTCGGCGTCCAATTTCTGGATCATGTTGGTGACGCTGGCCTGGGAAATGCCGAGGTTGTGGGCGATGTCCACGACCCGTGCATAACCCTTTCCCTCGATCAGGTTATGAATCTGCTCGAGGTAGTCCTCCACGGCTGGGGAATCGACGTGGGTGGTGGGTTCTTGGCGTTTTGGTGGCATCAGCGCGGAAACATTGCCAGAAGTGCGCGCCGTATTCAAACAGGAAAACAAAATTTGGCCTTGCAAAGGAAATTAGCCCAGGCTAACACTGTTTCCGTGAACTTAATTGCCTGGACATGAAGTCGACGCCGCCTTCAAAGAGAGAAAAGGGATGGCATTCGCAGGGAGCAGATTCCCTGCCAGAGGTGTTTCGCTCCATCCAGGTGCCGAAGGGGCGGTCGTTTTGGCGAAAATTGCTCGCCTATGCTGGTCCGGGCTTTTTGGTGTCCGTGGGCTACATGGACCCGGGCAATTGGGCCACCGACCTCGCTGGCGGTGCGCGATTTGGTTATACCTTGTTGTCAGTCATTCTGATCTCAAACATGATCGCCATCTTGCTGCAGCACTTGTGTGTGAAGTTGGGCGTGGTGACCGGGCGTGATCTGGCTCAGGCCTGTCGCGATCATTATCCGAAGCCAGTGGTTTGGGGCCTCTGGGTGATTTGTGAGGCAGCCATCGCAGCCTGCGATCTAGCGGAGGTTGTGGGCTCTGCGATCGGTCTGCAATTGTTGTTTGGCATCCCGTTGGTGTGGGGCTGCGCGATCACGACCCTGGACGTGATGGTGATCCTAGTGCTGCAGAATCGCGGGTTCCGCTATGTCGAGGCCGTGGTGGTGACTCTAATTTTGACGATTGGCGGCTGTTTCATGGCGGAGATGATTTTCGCCAAGCCTGACCTCGCTGGCATTGCCAAGGGGATGATTCCTTCGGCAGAGATTCTTCAAAATCGGGAGATGCTCTTCGTGGCCATCGGTATCCTTGGTGCGACGGTGATGCCGCACAATCTCTACCTGCATAGTTCCATTGTGCAGACCCGCAACTTCAATCGTGATGACGAGGGCAAGGCGGAGGCCATCAAGTTCGCCACGATTGACTCCACCTTCGCGTTGATGTGCGCGCTCTTTATCAATGGCGGCAT
Source organism: Verrucomicrobiaceae bacterium (assembly GCA_024232965.1). Lineage (GTDB taxonomy): Bacteria > Verrucomicrobiota > Verrucomicrobiia > Verrucomicrobiales > Verrucomicrobiaceae > JACKQF01. Next base: position 986,302 of record JACKQF010000001.1, read on the forward strand.
CTTGATCGTGGCTGCTGCGGCCTTTCATAACACGGGGCATCAAGATGTGGCGGAGATCCAAGATGCTTACAAACTCCTGAGCCCTGTGCTTGGGGTTGGTGTTGCCAGCACCTTGTTTGCGGTGGCATTGCTGGCCAGTGGGCAGAGTTCCACGCTCACGGGTACACTGGCTGGGCAGATTGTGATGGAAGGCTTTCTGAATTTTCGCATGGTGCCGTGGCTGCGGCGGATGATCACGCGGCTCATCGCGGTGGTCCCTGCTGTCATCATCATTGGCTACTACGGTGAAGGCAAAACAACGGATCTTTTGGTGTGGAGCCAGGTCATCCTCTCCATGCAATTGAGCTTTGCGGTGATTCCGTTATTGATGTTTACGAGCGAAAAAGCCAAAATGGGTCGGTTCTCGAATCCCGTTTGGATCAAAGTGCTGGCTTGGGCGAGCGCGGTGGTCATCGTGGTTCTGAATTTAAAGCTGCTATTCGACTTCTTCGCCCCGGCGGAGTGGGTGGATGCCATCGGATTCTAATGACATGTTTCGGAAAATTCTCGTCGCCCTCGATACGTCTGCTTCTGACCTGGAACTCCTCCCTGCGGTCAGGGAGTTGGGCAGCATGATGCATAGCGAGGTGCTACTGGTCCATGTAGCCGACGGTTGGGCTGCGCGAAATTTCGATCAGTTGAACTTGGCGCAATCTGAAGAGATGTGCGAGGACTGGAAGTACCTCGAAGAAACCGCATCAGCCTTCCGTGATGAAACTCAACTGACCGTGAACATTCACCTCGCGCTCGGTGATCCTTCCACGGCGCTGCTGAAGGTGGCAGAAGAGGCTGGAGTTGACCTCATTGCGTTGGCATCGCATGGACATCGGTTGATTGGCGATATCATTCATGGCAGCACCATTGATGCCCTGCGCCACAAGGCCACGGTGCCACTTTTTATCGTGCCGCCCAAGCGCGGTTGATCTTGAGTCGGAAGCATTTGCCTTTATTTGGATCTGGTTTCAATCTGGCCGCGTGAAATTGTTGCCCGGACACCGCTGCCATGACTACGCTGACCTGTGCCGTCGCTGGAAATTGGCGACGGCAAATCTCGGCTGGAAGATGCGCAAGCTGTGTGTCGCAGGTGGCGATCCCATCTGGTGGATCGAGTCCTCACGGGCTGCTGCGGGCGAGCCTGCCTTTTATGTGTCTGCCGGTGTGCATGGAGACGAGCCGGGTGCCACCGAGGGCCTCCTGCGATGGGTCTGCCAATCGGGAAAAAAGTTGGCCGATGCTGCTGTGGTGCTTTTTCCCTGCCTCAATCCCACAGGCCTGCGCAACAACACCCGCGTTGATTATCGGGGCCTGGATTTGAATCGTCAGTTTCAATCCCTGGAGGACGAAGTCTGCGTGGCATGGAGGAAAATCGTGACGCCCCGGACCTTCAGTCTTTGTCTCACTCTCCACGAGGACTACGACGCTCAAGGGGCCTATGTCTATGACCTCAGCAATCTGAGCCAGGTGTTCAGTCGCGAACTTTTAACGACGCTGCCAAAACGGATGCCGATCGATGCACGGCCCAAAATCGATGGGCGGGCAGCGAGAGAAGGTGTGATCCATCGCAAGATGGCGCCCCACATCGCCGAGGGGATGCCGGAGGCAATCGTGTTGTATCAATTGGGTTGTCCCGCAGCGTGGACCTTTGAGACACCGTCGGAGTTTAGTCTCGCGGATCGTGCAGAGGCACAGGCTGCCTTTGTGTCCGGGGCATTCAAGCTGGCGCCCGCAATCTTGAATCCTGGCTCTGCCCGATGAGTGTGGCAAGCTTCACACGATGGCTGCTGGCGGTGATCGTGCTGCCGCTCGTACTTTGCCAGTGTGCGACCACCGGTGGTGTGCCCAAAGGTGCGCGATTGGATGCTGAGCAATGGACGAGCTACGACGGAAAGGTGATGCCGTGGACAAGGTGGGCACCGCCAGAAGGAACCAAAATTCGTGGCGTTGTGATTGCTGTGCATGGTTTGAGCGGGGCCAAATCCGACTTCTGGTTTTTGGGCGATCAACTGGCACCCGCCGGTTACGCTGTCTATGCCTATGATCTGCGGGGGCAGGGGAATGACAGCGTCGAGTCGGAACGTGGCGATATCAAGTCGGCACGGCTATGGGAGCGTGACTTGACGACGTTTCATGCGTTGGTTCGTGCCCGCCATCCGAAGGTTCCCATTTATTGGTATGGAGAGAGTCTCGGTAGTCTCATCACGCTGCACACGGCTGGACAACGACATTTGCCCAGATGGGGGCCAGACGCGATCATCCTCGCCTCCCCGGCGGCAGGGCTGCGCGTCACCTTGTCAGGTTCGAAACGTTGGTTGCTGGAGGCTGCCGCCGCGCTCTCCCCGCGGACTCGCTATTCACTCGGCGAACTGGGCGGTATTGATGAATCAAAAATCCAAGTCACCAACACCACGACGCACGCCGGGCAGATGAACGTGACCCCGCACTACTTGAGTAGCTTTTCGCTGCGGCTTTTGGCGGAGGTCGGCTACATGATGGATGCGAACCCAAAGATCGCGCATCGCGTTCGAGTGCCGACGCTGTTTTTGGCGACACCTAAGGATGTGTTGTCATCGCCTGACCAGGTGCAAACTTTGTTCGGACAGATGCGCGCGCAAAAAAAACGCCTGTTATGGTACACGCGATCCTTTCACCTGCTCCTCCACGATGTCCAGCGTGAGGAAGTCACGCGCGATGTCGTCAACTGGTTACGCAAACAGGAAACCACTCGTCATTGATTCAGATTTTATGTCCGCCAAATCTCTGATCCAAGCCGCTGAAACCCTCCGCGATGAATTGCGCCCGCTGAAGTTTGGTGCGCCCGTCACCCACGTTTATTGCCCGCTGGAATACGCATGGAAGCCTCACGAGACCTATTTGCGTCGCTTTGGTGCTTCGCCCAAAAAGGTGGTGCTGCTGGGAATGAATCCCGGTCCATTTGGGATGGCGCAGACGGGGGTGCCGTTTGGAGAGATTCCGGCGGTGCGCGACTGGATGGGCATTCGCGAGGACGTCACAGCGCCAGCAAACGAACATCCGAAGCGCCTCATCACCGGATTTGAGTGCCCGAACTCCGAGGTCAGTGGGCGTCGGCTCTGGGGGCTATTCGCGGAAAAATTTGGAACCGCAGAGAACTTTTTCGCCGATCATTTTGTCGCCAATTATTGCCCGCTTGTCTTCATGCAAGAAAGCGGGCGCAACCACACTCCAGACAAACTCAGCGTGGAAGAAACTCGAGCCATGGAGATCGTGTGCGACAAGCATTTACGCGCCGTCATCGCTGCATTGAACCCTGAGTGGGTGATTGGGGTGGGCGGTTTTGCGGAGGCGCGCGCGCAGCGAGCGCTTGAGGCGATGGGTGGTGGTTTCAAAGTAGGGCGCGTCTTGCACCCCAGTCCCGCGAGCCCTGCGGCGAATCGCGATTGGGCTGGCACAGCCACAAAGCAGTTCGAAGCTCTCGGTGTTTGGTGACGACAGACTTCCTCTGAATTGGGCGATTTTAGGCCGTCACGTCGATTTTCGGTATCTTTCGTTACTTTTGCGCTTGCCACTTTGGAGTGGAGACGCTGAAATGGGTCTCGCTATCACCAACGAACGCCCGGAATTCCTTTTGCCTATGACCTCCCAACGCCCCAGTCGCTCATTCTTCCGCCGCACTCTTCTTTCTCCCCGCCTTGTCATTACTGCCACCATGGCCTTTTCCGCCACGTTGGCTCTCGCCCAAGACGCGGATGAGGCCGCACCACCCGCCAAGACTTGGCTCCAGACCTGGATCCTGGATGGTGGGATCTGGATGTTCCCCTTGGCGGTCTGCTCCGTGCTGGCCATTACCTTTACCGTGCTCTGCCTGATGACGATCTCGAAGGCACGTTTCGCGCCGAATCCATTGCGCGCTGAACTGATGGATCTCATGTCACAATGCCGTGTCCGCAGCGCCATTGAGACCGCCGCGCAGAGCCCTAGTTTCCTCGGTCGCATGATGACCGTTTCGCTATCGCATTTTGATGCCACCAATGGTGAGACCCTTGGCAAAGAAAAAGTTGAGGACGCGATGGCAGAGTTCGCCATGGTAGAAATCAAACCTTACCAAAAGTGGGTCGGCTACTTCGGCGTCCTGTCTCAGATTTGCCCAATGCTCGGGCTGATGGGAACGGTCATCGGGATGGTCCAGGCTTTCGGAATCTTGGCCCTGACTGGTGGTGCGGAGCCCTCCAAGCTCGCGGGTTCGATTTCCGTTGCTCTCTTGACGACCCTCGGTGGTTTGATGGTCGCCATTCCTTCGCTGGCGCTTTTCTTCTTCTTTAAAAACCGCCTCAACGACATCGTGGCAGATTCCATTCACGCTGGCGTGGATCTGGTCAATGCCGCCACCGATGCTGTGCATGGCGAATCCCGCGCTGCCCGCATCCCTGAGGGCATCAGCATCTAATCATCTCCTCGGTCGATCCTACCTCCGCTCCACGAATCGCGCCCATGGCCTCTAAGCTCGCAACAATGACCGCGGTCAGCGATGACCCGAAGATGGACTCATCGTCCATGATCGACATGGTCTTCCAGTTGCTAATTTTCTTCATGGTCAGTGCGCGACTGCTGCTCAACACCATTGATCCCGCCATCGAAATTCCGGTGGCAACCAATGCCAAACCGCCAGAAGAAGCGGCTGGACGCATCATCATCCACGTCTATGAGGACGGTGGATTTGCGGGGAAGAGTCGCAAAGAAGAACCGTTGGCCGATGAGGCAGCAATCACCGAATACGTGGAGCGTCAAAAGGCCGTCATCGAGACTTCCATCACGCCCAAGATTCTGCTGCGGGGTGACAAGCGCTCCGTGGTGAAGTACGCCAAGCAGGTCGTGAAGGCCTCCGGTGCCGCTGGGGTGAATACCGTGATTTTCAGTGCCTATCCCACTGCCAAGCGCTCTGCATCGTCTGGTAACTAACGTCTTATCTGATTTCCCACCCAATGGCACGCCGCAAAAAGCATGAGATCGAAGAAATGGAGGAGCCCTCGCTCGATATCTCCTCGCTCATCGATGTCAGTTTCCTGCTGCTGATCTACTTCCTCGTCACCTCGACGCTGGAGCCGCGCGAGTCCGACCTGAGCATGGAATTGCCCACCGATAGTGGCAAGGCCAGCAACATCAAGATTGATCCGCTGAAGGTGCGCGTGACGGCATCGGGGGAGATCTCCATTGCAGATCAAGTCATGGCGGATGACAAGGCCATGGTGTCGGAACTCGAACGCTATCTGGAACTGACCAAGGCGACCGATTCCAAGCCCCTGGTCATCGTGGCGGCGGATGACGAGGCCAAGCAGCAGCGGTTCATCGATTTGATGAATGCGTTGGCGCGGGTCGGCATCACTACCGTCACGCTTTCAGGTTTCGACAACAAGAGCCGGTAACTGCGGCTCGTCGCAGCGCGTATTTGAATTCAAGCCCCCAAAGGAACACACGTGGATATGAAGGAGCCCCAGTCGAATCTTAAAGTACGCATCGCCTCCTGGTTTCGGTGCCTTGCCGCCATCGCCCTTTGTGCAGCGGTCCCTCTGCCTGTCGCTGCCCAGCAGGCCACGCCCGCTGTTGCAGATGACAACGAAGGCCTGGACATCCAGGGACTTTTTGAGAAAGCCGGCGCACTCATGGAGGATAGCCGCTGGGAGGATGCGCTGAAGCCTCTCGGTGTTATCATCAAAGACTACGGTCCCAGTGGTTTTCAGGACTTTGGTCCGGCGTTTGGTGTCATGTGGTATCGTTACGGCTTCTGCCTGAAGAACGTGAAGCGCTTTGACGAGGCCCTTGAGGCCTACAACAAGTGCTACATGGAAGGTGCCAATCCACCGAATACGCCCAAGGACAAGCTGAACCCGGTGTGGGAACTCTCCCTGTTGGAGATGGGCGTGATAAAGCAGGCGCTCGGTCGCTATGATGAAGCGATCAAGGACTACGAAGCCTTTGCGCAAAAGCCTGCGCCCGCTGGCACCTACGATGATGCCGCCTTCCGCGTCCAGGTGGCCACTTGCTATTCCAAGGCAGGACAACCTGATCGCGCCAAGAAACTCTTGGCCCAACTCTTTACACCCACCGAAGGGCAAACACCCCGCGCGGATGGGCTCTTCCGTGCGCTGCTCGCTTTGGTGGAAAGTTGGACCTCCGAAGGCATCGCCTCACCCGAAACCGAAAAGGAAGCGCACGACTTCATCACCGCCAATTTCAACAAGCTGCGACTCACGCCGTATGACATGGCGCGATTTGAGTTTAATAACCGACTCCTCGTGCTCGCTCGCAAAGCCAGCGATGCCAATCAGCAGACCCTGGCGCTCCGCCTCATCAGCCTGATCGCCTCCAGTTCCGACGTTCAGCGTGATCTCGAAGGTCGAGTCGCCCAGATGAATGGTCGCCGGGTGCCTGAGTTGCTGCAAAAAGAGATCACCAAATACAGCGAGCTCGCCAAGGCAGATGACTCCATCGATTGGATCGCCGCACTGACACTGGCGGGTGCTCATGAGCGACTGGGGAATCCCGGCGCAGCCTATGCCATTTACGCTCATGGCGTTCATGTTGCGCCCAAGAGTCCCCACCGCGCCGTTATGGTGTTCGGGGCCATGCGGTGCGCACTGGCCATTGGACTGCCCGATGTATCTCAACGCATGGGCGAGCTGTTCCGCAAGGAATTCCCAACCAACGAATACGCCAAGGATGTGAACACCCTGATGCTGGAGAGTCTCTTCTTCAGCAAGCAGTACGAGGAGGCGCTGCGTCTCGCCACAGATGTGCGATCAGGGATGGACGACAAGGATCCCCTGCGTGATCTGCCAGACTTCGTGGTCGGTGCCTCTTTGTTCAATCTCGGCCGAGTGGAGGAAGCCCAGAGCGAGCTCGCCTCCCACTCTGCACGCTTTCCAGAAAGCCGCTTCAAAGAACACGTCCGTTACTTTGAGGCTTCTGCCTTGCAACGACAGAAGGAGTGGAAGGCCAGCGGGGAGAAGCTGGATGCCTTTATCAAAGAGTTCCCAAACTCAGACTATATCGGTTATGCCCTGTTGGATCGCGCCACCTGCTACTTTCAGTTGGGCGACTTTCAAAAGTGCCTGGATACCACGGGCGATCTCATGAAGAAGCTGCCGGAGTATCCAGACCTGGATCGTGCGTTGGCGATGCGTGGGGATGCCCACATGATGCTGAGCAACAACACCGAGGCCGAGACCGCCTACCTGAAGGCGCTCGAACTCGCCACCGCAGCGGGCGAGCCCCATGCGATGGTTAAGAGTCGTGTGCTAGTCCAGTTGATTCGCGTTGCCTCCGCCTTGGAAAAGCCGAAGGAGGTCATTCAGTATTACGACGACTACATGAAGGAGCACGTCGGCGGCTACTACGATGCTGAAGTCGTGGTGGGGTCGATTGCTGCTCTAAAAGAAGCGGGTCGCGGCAAGGAAGCCCTTGAGGAGTTGGAGAAGGTCATCATTCGGCTCGGGAGCGGTGATAATGGCGCAGGCATCGAAGAGGCCATCGGTTCGTATGTGGAGCATTCTATGGACGTGAATGGTCCTGAAGCCTTGCTGGACCGCCTTGCCAAATTCGTTCCGGATGGCACCGATGTGAACAATACGCTGAAGGCCTGGTTGATCATGGCGCGCATTGATCTGCTGCAGAATGATCAATACAAGGACAAGTTCCCCAAACGCGCTGCGCAAATTCAGGTCGCGTATGAGGAATTGCAGAGATTCAACAAGCCTGAACTTGCCTCCTACATCCTCACCCAAGTTGGTCGAGAGCTCTCCGCCAAGAACACACCAGAGACAGACAAGGCAGCGCTGGAGTGGTTCCAAGTCGTGTTGGATCGCGGGCCTGGGGACGCCAGCCTATACCCGCTGGCTTTGATGGGGCGGGCTCGCATCATGGGGCGTTCCGCAGCGGGTTCATCGATCGAAGACTCCATCGCTTCGTTTGATAAAGTCATTCGTGAATTGCGGGATAAGCCCGAATACATTGAAGAGGCAATGCTTGAAAAAGCCCGCATCTACTATGCAGCCAAACGCTGGGAGGACGCCTCGAAGGTGCTGTTTGAGATGCAGAACGACAGCCGCTTTACCCGCAGTCGTGCTGAGGTCTTCTACCGTCTGGGTCACGTGTATGAGGAGCTGAAGGAAGTGGATAAGGCACTGCAAGTGTACTCCGCCTTTGTCGGTCCGCCGCTAGAGAACCGTGTCGAGTACTCCGCTGAAGCCCGTGTGCGCGCCGCGGAGATTCAGATGGAAAAAGGCAATGACAAGAAAGCCTTCGCCCTGATCAAAGACACCGTCGCCCGCATGTACAAGATGGCCAATCATCCTCAGGCAGGACCATTCATCCAGAAAGCCAGAGAGCACTATAAGAAGCTGCGGGACAAGCTCGGAGCCACGCCAGATCCAGACGAAGGCATCTGGGGCATCAAGTAACATCGCACGCCATATCCTCCTGCCATGAATCGTCCGTTTTTGACCGCCCTCCTCAGCCTGCTCTTGCCCTGTGCCCTGCATGCGGCAGACCCGCTCAGCATCTCCATCATCAATGCCTCAGGGGAAATCACCAATGCTTTTGTGCTCGGTGCTGAGCCTGATGGCATCGTCCTGACCATGCAGCAGGGCGGGGGGAATTCCTTCAAGATGCCAATCCAGAACATCCGCGAGTACAATATTGAAGAACCCAAAGGTTGGTCTCTTGCTGTTGCGACCTTTACCGGTGGTGACTTTGCCAATGCGGAGAAGCTCTTTGCTCAACTTGGCAACGACTACGAAAAGCTGATCCCACTGCGCGACTCCTATGGTTCCTTGGCTCGCCTTTACTACTTCCGCAGCTTGCGGGAGCAGGGGAAGTTTGCGGAGCTCGCTGTCGCGATGGACAAGCAACGCGCCGCCCCCTTGTCGTTGGGGGCATATTACAACGCAGATTTCATCGAGCTACAGGGTTGGGCTTGGGTCGGGAAAAAGGATTGGCAGGCGCTGGAGACCTATCTCAAGGATTTCCAGGAAGAGGACGCACAGAAGTTGCTGCCACAACCCGCCTTCAAAGACATGCCGCCAGCCAGAATCGCTGCGCTGTCCTTCATGCGTGGACTGTGGAATGAGCAGCAAAAGCGTCCAGACTTGGCCAACGTCGATTACTCCACCGCGATGACGGTCGATTTCGGCAGCAGTCCCTACATCATGGCCCAGGCCACACTGGGCTGCCTTCGCATCATTGATGGCCGTCTCCAGGCTAAGCCGGACGATCTCGGACTCAAGCGTACCGCGCACGCCCTAGCCGTCACCTTCCGTGATATTTCTGGTTCAGGCACAGTGCCGCCAGAGTTCACCAAGTACCTCGAAAAGCCTCCCGAGCCTGCGCCCGCAAAGAAAGAAGAGCCCGCCAAACAGGATCCGGACAAAAAGGGCTAGCCCAGAATCTTTTGCGCGACTTCGCCCTCCACATTCGTCAGGCGGAAGTTTCTGCCGCCATAGTTGAAGGTTAGTTTTTTGTGGTCGAGTCCGAGCAGGTGTAGAATCGTGGCGTGCCAGTCGTGGATGTGCATCGGGTCCAGCACGGCTTTGTGCCCGACCTCATCGGTCGCGCCATAGGTCAGTCCGCCGCGTACTCCGCCGCCTGCCATCCAGATGGAGTAGCCGCGATGATTGTGATCTCTGCCGTCCACGCTCTGGGCGTAGGGGGTGCGACCAAATTCTCCTGCCCAGACGACAAGCGTGTCCCTCAGAAGTCCACGCGATTTAAGGTCCGTTAGCAAAGCTGCGATGGGACGATCTGTGGCAGTGCAATTGGTGGCGAGGAGTTCCTTGAGGCGGTTGTGATGATCCCAGTGAACGGGGGATGCGATCTCGATGAAGCGCACTCCTGCTTCTGCCAGGCGCCGGGCGAGCAGGCATTGCCGTGCGAATTGATCTTTGCCTTGGCCGATCCCGTACAGCTTCAAGGTCTCTGACGATTCCGAACGCAGATCCAGGACCTCGGGCACCTCTGCCTGCATGCGGAAGGCTAACTCAAAGGATGCGATGGCTCCTTCGATCTCGGGTTGGTGGCCATCGCGCTCGACCTTGCGCTCGTTGAGGCCACGAATGAGATCTACCTGGGCGCGCTGGAGTTCGCGTGAGATCTGCTGGTTTTCGATGTTCTTCATCGGCGGCCCTGGGGCGACGTCCTTTTTGAGCAGGGCTGCGTAGAGCTCGGGCAACTGGCTACCGCCGATCCTAGTGCCTTGGCAAATGGCGGGCAGGAAGGCGCTACCGTAGTTCTGGGCGCCGCCGTTGTCTGCTGGTGGATTTAACGTGATGAAGCCCGGGAGGTTGTCGTTTTCACTGCCCAGTCCGTACAAGGTCCACGCGCCGATGGAGGGCCGAACGAACTGAAAACTGCCGGTGTGCATCTGCCCAAAGGCCTGCGCATGATTGGGAAGATCGGTGCGCATGGAGTTGATGATGCAAAGATCATCAGCATGCTTTGCCAGCTCAGGATAAAGGGTTGTCATCCATTGACCTGATTGCCCATACTGCGCCATCGGATGCACCGGCCCGAGCAGTCGCGCTCCTGCAGAGTCGCGACCCAGCGCCGACGTTTTTCCGCTGGTTGCGATCAGTTCCGGCTTGTGGTCAAAGAGATCCACATGCGATGGCCCACCGCGCATGGTCAAAAAGATCACTCGCTTTGCACGAGCAGGAAAGTGAGGCAATCTCGGTGCCAGACTGCTGCGGGCTGCCGCCTGCTGCGCAAGTGCCGAAAAAGCCAACCAGCCAATGCCTGATGACAAGGTCTGCAAAGTCTGCCTGCGTGAAAGGGTCGCGTTCATAGGCTGGTTGTCCTGAGGACTGCACCAACATTGTTCGGATTCGCAGAGGAGCAAGCTGCGAATCGAGCTCAGTTCGGCAGCGATTCCTTCGGTCTGCGCAACCTCCGTGCGCCGAGCGCAGCAGCGACGAGAGCGAGGCAGGCGATCGAGAACCAGTCGCCCCATTGCGCATAAATCGTCATCGGGGCCTCCGCATTGAGCTGGATTGTAGCGGGCAGAACGCCTTGGATGCCCCAATCTCCGGTCACGGGATCTTCGAGGCGTGAGGTGATGATGCCGCGCTCATTGACGACACAGGTGACCCCGGTATTGCAGGCACGGATCATGGGGCGGCGCAGTTCCACGGAGCGGAAGATAGCGTTGGAGAGGTGGGCGAGTGGTTCGACGCTCTGGAGGAACCAACCGTCGTTGGTGATGTTGATGATGAGCTGCGGCTCTGGGCGAACGAAGTGTCTGGCGAGACGGCCGACCGTATCTTCAAAGCAGATCAGTGGGATGATTTGAAGACTCGGTTGCTCCAGCGTTAGGGGCTCGATGCTGGGGCCGGGTTCAAAATCTCCCGGTAGGAGACCGCCCAGGAGCGGCTCCATGAAGGGCAGTTCGTGACGCAGAGGCAGGTATTCGCCGAAGGGCACGAGGTGCACTTTGTGATAGGCCTGCATGTTTTCAAAGTTACCGCGAAAAAGCCCAGCGCTGGTATAGCTGGCTCCATTGGGCTCTTGGATATCCACCCCGGTCATCAGGGTGAAGGGGCCTAGCGAAAGGACATCGTTGAGAAACTGCGGGTGTTGAGGATGGTCGTAGAGCCCCCAGGGCAGGGCGCTTTCCGGCCAGACGACTAGATCCACTGCGGAGGCTCCGTCGCGGGCTTCAGCGTAGAGTTTGGTTAGTTGATACAGGCGGGTGTAAATACCTTCGTCATCGGTGTGCTCCCATTTTTCGGCTTGGGGCACATTGGGCTGGATCATGGCAACGCGCAGCTCAGGTCCGGCGGGGGGGGGCTTGGATAGATGCGCAAGCCCGTAGGTGGCGGTGCCCAGGACGGTGACCATGGCCAGCGTGAAGTCGAGTCGCGCAATCATGCGGCGGCGGGTTTTCCACGAGAGCGTGAGTCGGGCTCCAGTATTGAAGACGACACAGGAAACGAAGACCGGCAGGAAGCTGAGCCCGCAGACACCGACGATGTCTGTGATCTGGATCAGTACTGCATTGCGATACAAGGCGACACCGAGACCGTTCCAGCCAAAGCCGGTAAAGAGCCAGCCACGGACAAACTCAAGCCCAGCCCAAGTCGCAGCTGCGAGGGCGGCGCAGCGCAGCGACTCCAGGCTACTGCGAAGCCACGGTTCCTCATTCATAATGCGAGTGCTGGGGCGGAAGAAGCGCGTGGTCAGCCAGGACCAAAGTCCAAAGTACAGCGCCAGATAACTGGAGAGAACGACAACGGCGGCGAATCCGGTGAGTTCGGCGCTCCAGCCAGCCCAACTGTCATCCAGCGATCGCGCCAGATTGACCCGCGATGAGTGCCGGATCCAAAACAGGTTCGAGCAATAAAAGGTCAGGCCTGCGATCCATCCAATGAAAAACGGTCGGCGAATGACAGGGGCGCCATCCGTGCGCCAGAGCTGTAGCAGCAGGGGCCACAGCCAGACCCAGATCAGCCAGTCCTGATGCCAACCGGGAAAGCAAAGCGCCAGCAGCAGACCGCTGGCAATGCTGCACAGCAGTTGTCCGCGGAGGCTTTGCAGGACGGACATGGCAGAGCGGGGCGGGGGCGTTTAGCTCTCGAAGTAAGTGTAACCGCGCAACCCGTCCTCGTAGGCTTTCATGATCTCGCGACGTTCCACCGCGCCGATGCGCTTGGAAACCACCGCGCCTTCCGCCAGTTGGCGGAAGCGATTGACCATGTCTTTGGGGTCATACTCCACATAGGTCAGCACCTCAGCCACAGAGTCTCCCTCGAGCTCGCGGGTGTACTTAAGTTTGCCATTTTCGATGCGGACACTGACGACGTTGGTATCGCCGAGAAGGTTGTGCAGATCTCCCAGCGTCTCTTGATAGGCACCGACCAGGAAGATGCCCAGCATGTAGTCTTCGGCGTCTTTCTTTTCAAAGTCGATGTCGTGCAGAGGGAGGCTATTGTGCAGCTCCCCGGAGTGCGCGAAGTGGGCGATCTTGCCATCGCTATCGCAAGTGATGTCGGACAGCACTGCGGTGCGCGTGGGCTTTTGGTTCAGCTTATGAATTGGCATGACCGGGAAGATTTGGTCAATGGCCCAAAGGTCAGGGAGGCTCTGGAAGACGCTGAAGTTCCCGTAGTAGAAGTCGGTCATCACCGTGGCTAGGCGATCCATCTGGCTGTAGTCGTGGCCACCTTCTTTCAGCTTGGAGGCGATCCATGTCAGCATCTCCCAGTAGAGTTCTTCGCCTTGGGAGCGCTCGCGTAGTGTCACCTTGCCATAGCTGAATTCGCTGCGCAATTTATCGCGGTAGTAGACGGCGTCGTTGTAGATTTCTTGGAGACGCTCGTGACTGATCTTGGCCGGGCCTTTGCGGGATTCTTCCCGCATCTCCCAAAGATTGCGCACCAGCACCGGCGCGTCTTTGGCGACGCTGACCTGGCGGTGAGGCTCAAAGCGATTCACGTCTAGGACATTGATGACCAGGACCGAGTAGTAGGCGACGATCGCGCGACCGGACTCCGTGATGATGTCTGGATGCGGGACACCAGCCTCTGCGGTGACTTCGGTGATCGCTTCGATGACGTCGGCGCAGTATTCCTTGGTGCCGTAGTTGCTGCTGCCCTCAGTTGCGCCTTTCAGTCCATCATAACTGACGGCTAGGCCGCCGCCGAGATCCAGGATGCCCATGCGTGCACCTTCAGACACGAGACCGACGTAAACGCGTGTAGCCTCAGTCACCGCCTGACGGATGGCGCGGATGTTCGGGATCTGGGAGCCTTGGTGATAATGGAGCATGCGCAGGCAGTCGAGCATGCCTTTATCGCGCAGGTGATCGACCACGCGCATGAGTTGGGAAATGTTGAGTCCGAACATGCTGGAGTCGCCGCCGGAGCCGCTCCAGTGCCCTGCGCTCTCCGCTGACAGGCGGAAGCGGACGCCGAGCGTGGGGCGCACACCCATCTTTTCGCAGCGCTCAAGGATCAGTTCCAGTTCGCTGGGCATTTCCAAAACCAGGATGACCTGCAGTCCCATCTTCTGCGCCTGGAGCGCCAGATCGATGAACTCCTCATCTTTGTAACCGTTGCAAACGATGTAGGCCTCAGGGTCATGCATGTAGGCTAGCGCAGCGATTAGCTCGGGCTTGCTGCCGGCCTCAAGACCGTAGTGATACTTGCGGCCGTAGCGGGTGATCTCCTCGATGACTTCCTGCTGCTGGTTGACTTTGATCGGATAGACACCGCGATAGGCTCCCTGATACTTCGCCTCCTTGATGGACGAAATGAAACCCTCGTTCAGCTCATCAATGCGCCAGCGGAGCAGATCGTTAAAGCGAATCAGCACCGGCAGTTGCGTGCCGCGCTCGCGCATCCCACGCACGATCTGGGCCAGACTGACAGGCTTCGTGCCCTTGCCATCCTTCAGATTGACGACCACTTCGCCCTTCCCAGAGACGCCAAAATATCCATGCCCCCATTCGTCGATGCCATAAAGCTCGGCGCTGTCATTGATAGTCCAGGGGGCGGTTTTTGGGTTGGTGCGTTTTTCCATGTCGGTTCGGTCGGTGGCCGCGCACTATGCGGTCTGCCAGCCCTGATGCAATCAACGGTTTTGCGTTTTGCAGGTCAGTGTCCGGGATGGTGGAACGGCAATTTGAGGCGGGACAATAGGATGACGCAAGGTCAGTAGGCTGGTCAGCCAACCGCCGAACCATGGCACTAGGAATCAACACCGAAAAGGGGCCGAACTACAGCCCTTCGGATACGCCCGTCCGTGGATGCCGCCGCAAAGTCGCTGCAGCACTCGCACCTTCTGGAAATGGTAGCGGAAGTTCGATCTGGAAATCGGGGACTGCCGGGGCCGTCTTGGGCGGGTCGACTGCGCGCACTAAGGGGGGGCTGAAAACGACTGGGACGCCCAGAAATTCAACAAACACTGGCCCGCGTCAGTCGCTCGGCCAAAGTTCGATGGCTCGCAGGATTCCACATCAGGATTTAGGCTCAGCCGCACCTATTCCCGTATCTTCGCTGCCTCATTCCGAGTGGGTGGCGAAGGAGGCGCGGGATTTGCACACCGACTCATACGCACGGCGAAATCACGGAGGAACTCTTCCCGCCATCGGCTCACGCTTTTCGCGCCGGGGTGGACGCCTTCGGCGGCGGAGGGATCGGGATCGTCGATCCACCAGTTGGGATGCGTTGACGAGGGCTTGCTTGTTTGGTGAATGGATGGTGGCAAGGCGTTGAATTTGCCCGACTTGCCATCGAGGGGGCTGAAATTGCTTTCGATCACATACGACCAAACCTTCGCGTCGCGTGGCGAGAAGCGGAAGCGCAGCACCTTTCCCTCGTTCACACCCGCCGAGGTGGGCACGCCGCCGTCGAAGGTCATGGTGGCGGTGTGCTTGGCTGAAAATCCAGGGGGCACTGGCAGTGCGAATTCCGTCACGCCGAAAACTTCTGTTGTGTCCGCTGCGGTGGTAAGGTGATCGAAGATGGTTTTGCGTCCATCCCAGACGCGGACGTATTGGCCGCCCCAGCTTGGTTGCGTGGGGTCTTCTGGGCAGCCGTGAATCAGACGTGCGAGCGAAGGTGTATCGCCCATCTTGATCGTGCCTTTGAGTTGGGTGGCGAAATAATCGCCCAGTGCGCCACGACCGGCGATGTGCTGAGTGACGAACTCCTTGTTCCCCCATTCGCCCTCCTGATTGCCGCCGACAAACCAGCCTCGGTAGGTCGCATTGGATTCGATCATCCAGAGGTTGGGGTGGTTTTGTTCGATGTAGTTGTAGGCGTCTACACTCCATTTCTTGTTGGGGCCGCCGATGAAGAAGACCCGAAGCTTTGGCAGGATGTTCGGCGCATCGTGCAGCGCCTGTGCAAGGTCTTCGATGCCTCCCCAGACCAGTAGATGAAGTGGTCGTGGATCATCGCGCAGTGCGGATTCAATGATCCAGCTTGATCCTTCGGTGGGTTGGCTGACGCCGGATGAGCCTGGAGCGTCTAAGGCTCCTTGTTTGGTGATTCCACGCAACGCTGCGGCGGTTGGGTATGTGGTGGAATACGTTTTGAGCTTCGGATAATCGCGCTCATAGCGATCAATGACCGTTAGGATATCTGACTTGCGGCCTTGGCCGAACGGAGAGGAAACGAGGCCCTCGATGTCGAACAGGTCAGCGTAGACGAACAAGTGGACCATGGACTGAAAATCATCGGGGTCCGTGCCGCCGATGTCGGAGGAGACGAGCACCCGGAGTCGCTCTCCGGTGCTGGGCGCGGCTGCATTCCCGGAGGCGGGCATCGCGCAGAAGAGAATGAGCAGGAGAATCGTGCGGATGCTTTTCATGCTATTAGATGTCTCAGATGTTGATGGGATCGGATACTTCGCCGTCGGTGTTAGCGATGACGCGCGGTTTCTGGGATTTGGCGTAAAGTTGACGACAAAGTGTTCCAAGCAGGTGGAGGATGATGACTGGACTCAGCTTCCTTGTCATAGGCGATAGTGGCTGGAGACGCTTCATGGGGGATGACATGATAGAAGAGCAAGGTGCAGTTTTACTGGCGAGGAAGGACGAAATGCTTTTCGGCATCGTCGAGGATGAGCACCCAGTCGTTGCCGGGAACATCCTCCCCCGGTGGGTCGAAGGCATGGAGGTCTCGGCTGGAGAGGCTGCCGATGGCAGTGGTCTTGCCCGTGCGCGGGTTAAACCAAGACGCGCTGATATTGGCGAAGCCAAGCTTGTCGAGCCTCGCTTCGAGCGTTCGACCTGTGGGTGTGTAAATCATCGCAAAGCCGTCGCCGCGCAAAGCCAGACACTTCTCAGAAGGGATGCCCTGATTAAAGGCGATCAGCGATTCGTTAGGCCGCTGGGAGAGAAACGGATGCCTCCCGATGAGCTTTCGCAGGTGCCCCATTTGCGCTGCGCTCGGCGCATCAAGCGCGGCTTTCCAAGATGTCCTGGCCCCAGCCCGAGGGTTGCTCTTTTCTGGGACGAACATCTGCCAGACGCTGTTGTGGCCATAGGTATGTCCGCACGCCCCGGCGAAAACGGCCCAGTAGGCTGCGCGACGCGCGAGGTCATCGCTCAGGGGCTCGGTCTGCTTGCCAAAGACAATCTCGGCATAGGTTGTTTCCAAATCGATCACGGGTCTGGCCGGTTCGCGGAGGTATTCGCGCCCGATCATTTTCCAATTCAATATGGCTGGCCCGTGGCTGGATTGAATACCGTGAAAGTCAAGCCAAGCGTCATCTGGAAAGTAGTCTACCGAGGACCCTGGACCCACCGGATGGAAGGTCATGAGCAGTTGGGTGTAGTCTTCGCTTCCGCTGAAACCGAGGGCAATGCCACGCGCCATCGCGCGCCAGACGGCCTTTGCCTCGTCCGTCGGCGCGGCGCGGTCCCCGCCGAGAACCCAAATGACATTCGTTTGCTTGCGATAGCGCCCGGCAAGGAAGCGCCCATATGCTTCTGCGTTCGCCGCATTGAATATCCCGTTGACCTTCCCATCCGTGTAGCTGCGGGTGACGTGGGAACCCCAAGTGGGAAGCAGCGCCACATACAATCCATGCCGACCGGCGCTTTGCACAACGTAGTCCACGTGCTTCCAGTAGTCGGGGCCGTCGCGAAGGTCTGGCTGCGCCGGATCGCGTCCCAGCAGCGGATAAAAGCCATCTGCGTTCGGGCGATCGAGCCCGCCCTGTTCGGCAATCGCAACCGTTTGGATCACATTGAATCCCTGTGCCGCCCGCTTGCGAAAGTAGGCATCCACTTCCTCCCGGTTGAGATCATGGATGAGCTGCCACGCGGTGTCGCTGAGCCAGAAGAACGGCTGACCATCCTGAGTGGTAAGGAATCGCCGATTGTCGGCCACGCGGAGTGTGCCGGGGGACAGCGCGGTCGCTGAGTTGGAGGCGCTCGGGGCTGCGCTGTCTAGAAAGAGTGCGGGGTCACGCAATACTCCGAAGAACTCTGCTGCACATTCCTTGAGGTTGGTCTTCGCTTTGGGAATCACCAGCACATCACCGGTTTCTCCGGGTTTTGCCGGGCTGAACTCGACGGCCTTACCCTTGAAGTCGGCGTGGTGAATCTCAACATCTGTCCAGCACTTGGGATTGAAAAGCCACACGAGAGGTGCGCCATCGCCAAGCTGGTTGGACTCCCCGAGATTTGACCGAATTAAACGGCGCATGTCTTCGCAGAAAGGATTCTTGGGAAGTGACTCAAAGTCCTTTGCGGTGAAGACGGAATTCTTGTCCCAGAAGCCGCGACCACGTCCACCCCAATCGACGTAGCGGGTTCTCTTCGCTACGATGTAAGCCGCCCAGCCGTCCTTGCCGTTGTAACCGTAGTGCGTGACGAGAATATTGAAAACGACGAGCCGGGGCGCGATGTCGGGTGCGAGCAATAGGGCATTGGCCACGGTCGTCAGCGGGCCTCCCGCAATGATGAGCAGTGGTTTTTCCGGAGAGGCTTTCCGTGCCTCTTTGATGATGAGCTGCGCGCCGGGTGAATCCTTTGCGGCTGTGTCTTCGATGCTGCCGCTTGCGGGCGGTCGCAGGACTTCGTCGGCTCCCAGTGTAAAATCGGGAATGTGCTTCAATCCGGAATCGCGAGCGAGGTTCAGCGCCTTGGCGGCGTCATCCCGACAGCGCTGCACTGGGTAGAGATAGCCCTTTTCCCAATCCCACATGTCGCGGCTGACGATGTTGCCGCGCAGGTTCACCTTTCCCATGCTGGCTCTTGCCCACAGGTAGTTGTTATCGAAGACATCGAACCACCAGTCGTTGTCATAGAGGATGGGATTGTCTGGGCCGACACCCTGCAAATACAAAACGCCATCGCGGACGTCGTATTCTGGAACGATGGCCTTTGTATTCGCGATGAGAAGGAGGGTTACAACTGCGACAATGATAGGCGAATGGAGCTTTCCATGCGTGTCGGCCAAAGCCAACGGCCCCGAATGGCCTAGCTGGGCAAAAGCTCGATGAATGCTTTTCATGCTATTGGATGTTGCAGACGATCCGCTGATAACGAACAAGGGGTGGCGTGCCGTTGTCGGTGACTTCCAGGATGATGTGAACCTGCTTTGCGGGTTCGTCCGGCACGACGAAGTTGGCGTCGTGCAGTGATTCGCTGTTGGCGATGCTTAGCTTCGCAGCGGCGGAGTCTGCGTCGGCGTATTGCCACCACTGGTAGGTGAGTTTGTTGCCATCGGGGTCAGTGGCTGTGGCTGCAAGCTTCACCGTTTCACTAGGCTTCACGGTGCGATTGAGGTCGCCTGTGATGTTGACCACGGGGGCGTGGTTGGCATCCTTGAATGCCTTCACGCACCAGTCGGCTCTCGCTGCGAAGTCATTTTGAATCGCGTCAATCCAGCGCCACTGGGGTTCGAGATAGGCGGTCAGATCTGTGTCGTTCGGGATGTCTTTTTTTAGCCGCGTGCGTCCCCAGGCTGAGTCGCCGAACCACCGGCCTTCCGGATACTGGTAGCGCTGCTCGGACACAGGATCGAGCCAGGTGTTGTCGCGGACTTTCACAAAGCGGCCACCCCAGCCGCCGAAGTCGGGCGACTCCATGCTGCGCAAGCCGGTAGGGATCGTGTGCAGGAACGCTGGCGAGTCGCCCTCGGACCGGAAATGCCCATCAGCGTGCGCTTTGTATAGGGCGAGCAGAGGGCCGCGGTTCCGTAGAATGTTTTGGTTCATCCATTCCGCGGAAAAGTATCGCTGTTTTTCCTGGGGGATGGACTTTCTCTGGTTGTCGTACGCAAAGGCCAGGAACTGGTCGGAGATGATGGTTGGAATGTGATATTTTCCCCAGTGCGGCCGGATGTAGCGCTGGTAGGTGTTGTCCTGCTCCCAGATGAAATAGAAGCGGATCTTCTTCGCGACCGCCGCCATCTTCTCTGGGTGCTCTTCTTCAATCGTCTTCAACGCCCGGGCGATGGTGTTGGTTCCGCCCCAGGCTTGAATCCAGACCGGTCGCGGGTCGGAGTCGTCCAGCAGGACTTCGACGATGCGTTTTGATCCGGGCGTCACCTCTTCCATCTCGCCTTCGGTCTTCACGTTTCCGAGCAGTGTGCGCGACTGGAGAGAATCGGGCGTGGGATATTCGGGGTCGTGTTTGATCAGGTTCGGATACACGTCAGCGTAAGCTTTCAAATACGGCTGCGCCCAATCGTCCCCGGCCCATTTGTGTCCGTGCCAATGGTATTGTGAACTCGAGGTGATGATGCCTTCGATGTCCCATTCATTTGCGTAGAGAAGGAAGCGGACCAGGGAACATTCGTCGTCGATCTCGCCGTCGCTCGTAACGATGACTCGTGTCCTGGGCGGGGTTTCGGACAGGGCGGCCGCCGTGGTCTGAAGGGCTATCAGCAGGACGACGGCAGCGAGAATGGAAGTGGCGAATCGGTGGAGGATTTTAGGGCATTTCATAGTCGTTCAGATACTTCTCCAGCATGGTGTAGCCACCGGCGGTGACTTTGTTTCGATCGTCGGGGTTGTTGGGGTCAAGACCGTGTTTGCTTTCCCAAGCGTCGGGCATTCCGTCATGGTCGGTATCGGAGGGTGCCGGGATGCTTTTTAGCTCGGGCCAGCCGCCGACGTCGTTCTGGGAATCGATGATGCCAGTGACTTTTGAGGTGTCGGCGACTGGCTTCTTGGTTTTGTAGATGCCCTCAAAAGTGGCCGTTCCCTTGCGAGCGTCTTCGATGATGCGGGTGTCGACTGGATCGCGCTTGGGTAAGGTGGCTCCGGCTGAATCAAGTACCCGTTTGTAGGCTTCCTCAGCCGTTTGTTGGTTGATTGGCATGGCGTCCCACGGCTGATCTAGCTTGATGAAGTTGCTGCCGTTCACGCCGGTCCAGTTATCAGCGGTCACTGATGGGCTGCCCTCCACGAAATTTTCGGCCACATACCATGAGCCTTTATCGTCATCTCCGCGGGCTGAAGGTGTTGCAAATTCGGCCTTGCAAGCAGGGGCTGTTGCTGGGCCGGGCTTGTAATAGTTGGCCACCATGTTGATCGCTGTAGACGTGAATTTCCCACCGGACTGTTGGGCTTCCCCTCCGTAGCAGCTGCGATAGCCCCAGTTGTAGAGCACGTTGTTTCGATAGTCTGTATTGCCGCTGCCAGAGGCGAAACGTGGGTTGCGGCTGGAGTGATTGGCAATCAGGTTGTGATGGTAAGAACTGTGGTGTGACCCCCAAATGCCCCCAAACCCATGATCCCCTTTATCGTGTTTGGAACCGAACATGCTTTCCGTGATCATGCACCACTGCACAGTGACGTTTTCGCAATGGTAGATGGACATGGTCTCATCAACACTCCAACTCACCGACAGGTGGTCCAAGATCAGGTTCTTGGTAAACCTGCTGGAAATGGCGTCCGAAGCCTTCCCTGATTCATCGCCAAACCTGACCCGAAGGTGCCGGATGATCACCTCGTCGGCATCAATCATGAGCGGATACCGCTTGATGCAAATACCGTCTCCGGGGGCGGTCTGACCAGCAATGGTGATGAAGGGGTGTTTGATGCTCAAATTGCTCGCCAGGTCGATGGTTCCTGAAATCCTGAACACCACGGTTCTCGGCTCCTTGGCTTCGACTGCGGCGCGAAGACTGCCTTCTCCGGAATCATTGAGATTGGTGACCTCGTAAACCTTGCCGCCTCGCCCGCCAACAGTGTACTTGCCGTGGCCCTCTGCGGTGGGGAATGCGAGCTGGCTTTGTGCGTAGGAGGAGGCCGCCCCGCAACAGCAGATGATCGCGATGGCTCTAATACAGAAAATTGTTTTCATGAGTGACTGGATTGCTAGTGGCCTGTGTCCGCGTGTCCAAGCCCGCAACTGGATAAGGTGACAACCGGAGATGGCACCGTAGCGATGGCGGTTAAAACTTGGAGCATGCAGTGAATCATAACTGAGTGGCGTGATTTGATTGGATGCGAGATGAGCATAACGCTTTTAATCAAGGAGGTTCCACCTTGATCCCGACATTTACTGCCGGTATTCTAAGATTGGCCATGCACTCTGTTTATCAGTTCAATCCCGCGCGCGACCCCTTTTCACCTTACGGCTTCAGTTGCCAGATGTGGCAACCTACGTTGATGCCGCGACCGGATCGCCACAATGAGTTGGAGATCAATTTCCTCCTCAGTGGCTCCGTAACCTATCTCATGGGCGGTCGGCGCACGACGATCCGGGGCGGTTGTATTGCCTTATTTTGGGCAGCGATTCCTCATCAGATCGTGGACTGGGAAGGTGAGGAGCCCTATTTCGTGGTTACGCTGCCGCTGGGGTGGTTCCTTGCGACAGGCGTGTCGACAGCGTTTGCGCAAGCGGTGCTCGAAGGGGAGTTGGTGATGGATGCGCGGCCTATGGCGACTGATAAAGCCCTCTTCGAGCAGTGGGAGGCTGATTTGCGGGCCAAGGATGAAGTCCGCGAGCGCGCTGCGCTCTTGGAGATCCAGGCACGGCTGCTGCGCCTAGCGGAGGCTCAGCCGAAGGCAACCAAGTCGCGCCGCATCTCTCCCCATCTCTCGCGTGCCGATCAGTTGGCGTGTCACATCGCTCAGAACTACTACAAGCCACTCACCGCCGAAGGCATCGCCAAGGCGAGCGGGCTGCATCCGAACTATGCGATGAATCTCTTTCGTCAGGCATTTGGAACCACGATGAACGATTTCATCACGCAGCACCGACTCTCCCATGCCCAGCGACTTTTGCTGACGACTGATGGGACGGTGGCGGAAATTGCTTTTGACTCGGGGTTTCAGAGTCTGAGTCGCTTCAATGAGGCCTTCAAAAAGTCCTGTGGCACGTCGCCGAGGGATTATCGCAAGTTGAATGGGAAGGGGTGAGGGCTTTCCTGGAGGCTCTCTATGCCCGGTGCCGCCGCAGGACGGCGCGGGCGGCGTTGCTGCCGCACATGCCGTGGACGCCGCCCGCGGGTGGGGTGGAGGCGGAGCAGAGGTAGAGGCGGGGATTGGGAGTGGCGTAGGGATTGAGGCTGACGATGGGGCGGGTGAGGAGTTGGGCCCAGTTCGCCATGCCACCGACGATGTCGCCACCGATGTAGTTGCCGTTGTAGGCCTCCATCTGTACAGTATTGAGCGTGTGGGCGGCGAGAATGCGATCACGGAAACCGGGGGCGAAACGTTCGATTTGCGCGTTGATGATGTGGCTCATGTCGCGGGTCGAACCTGCGGGAACATGGCAATAGGCCCAGAGAACGTGTTTGCCCTCGGGTGCCCGTGAGGGATCGCAGACGGTGGGCTGGGAGACAAGGACGAAGGGGCGATCTGGGTGCTCGCCATGGCAGGCTTGCGCCTCGGAGTGTGCGATCTCATCCAGCGTTCCGCCGACATGAACGGTGCCCGCTTTGCGGCAACTCTCATTCAACCAGGGGACGGGGCCGTCGAGGGCGTAGTCGATTTTGAAGACACCGGGGCCGTGTTTGAAGGCATGCAGGCGGCGTTGATAACCGCTGGGTAGCGCGCTGCCTGCGATGTCGATGAGCTGACGCGGGGAGGTATCGAACAGGACGACTCGGGAGGCGGGGAGTTCCGCAAGGAAGGTGACTTTGTGGCCGCAGCGGATTTCTCCTCCGAGCGATTTGAGTTCGGCGGCGAGCGCCTCCGCGATGGCTTGTGATCCACCCTTGGCGACGGGCCATCCGGCAGCGTGCGCCGTCATTTGCAGCATGAGACCGATGGCGGAAGTGAAGGGCGATTCCAGCGGCAGAACGCTGTGCGCGGCATTGCCGGCGAGGAGGGCGCGGGCGGGTTCATCGCGAAAGGCGAGTTTTGCCAGAGTGCGAGCGGGCAGCATGGCACCGACTCCGAAGCGGGCCATGAGGAAAGGGTGCCGGGGAAGGCTGAGCGGATCGAGGATGTCGGGGTAGAGCTTGGCGCTGTTTGTGATGAGCGTTTCAAACAGCGCGTGATAGCGCCAGCCATCGCGGCCAAGTCCGGCGACGGTTTCGTCCAGGGATCGATGCAGGACCGCAGCGCGTCCATTGGCGAGTGGATGCGCCAGTGGTAGCTCAGGCTGAATGAACTCAAGTCCGTGCCGTGCGAGATCCAGCGATTGAAAAAAGGGCGAGACGACAGCGGTCGGATGCACCGCTGAGCAGACGTCGTGATGAAAGCCGGGCAGGGTGAGTCCCTTGGTGCGAGTGCCACCACCGATGGTGTCTGCTGCTTCGAGGACGAGGACGCGCCATTGCTTTTGCGCGAGCGTGATCGCTGCAGCGAGGCCGTTTGGCCCGGAGCCGATGATGATGGCGTCGTAGGCGTCTGCCATGAATTAGGCGTTCATGGATGAGGCGATGAGGTCGTGCCAGTGCGCTGCTTTTTCAGCAAAGCTGCGCTCAGGGTCCTGATATAGAATGCCTCGCGAGACATTTACCACCGAGGGTGCGACGCGCCCGGTGCCCTTCAATGCGGCGAGATCGCCCCCCTGAGCACCGAGCCCAGGAATAAGGAGCGGTACATCCGGAATGTTGCCGAGAACATCGCCGGAAGCATTGGTGAGACCGACAACGAGACCGACCTGAGAGCTGGCCTGGGTCATGTCGGCAACGATTTGATAAATTTGCCGCTCGCCCGTGGATTGCAGTTCGATATCGGCAGCGCCTGCATTGGAGGTCACGGCGAGGAGGTAGATGCCTTTGTCCGGGTATTGCAAAAAGGGCTCGATGGTATCGCGGCCCATGAATGGATTGAGCGTGATGGCGTCGGCATCAAGGACCTCAAAGGCTGCCTTGGCGTAGTAGGCCTGGGTCTCGCCGATATCACCGCGTTTGGCGTCGAGGATTATGGGAATGTCTGATGGGATCTGGCGGCGGATGGTTTCAAGAAGACGCACGCCTTCCCAGCCGAGCGCCTCAAAGTATGCGGCGTTGGGTTTGTAGGCAGCGGCGTAGGGGGCGGTCTCTTCGATGACCTGGAGAATCCAATTCGCGGTGGTCTGGTCCGCTGATGTGGCCCGCACATCCAGGCCAACGCAAAGATTGGATCCTGTGGCTGCGATTCGGGCGGCGAGTTTTTCCGTATAGGTCATGAAGATGGTTAGAGGCGGGGCTGCGCGAGGTCAAGTTGCAGCCCCTCATTTCAGCGAAGTTAGGAAGGCCAAAAGATCGGCGGCTTCTTGGGCGGTCAGGGCTTGCAATTGCCCCTCGGGCATGAAGGAAACGGGCAGAGATTTGCGTGATTTGATCTCGCTTACGGCAATCGATAGTGTTTGTCCGGTGGCAATCTTGAGGTGGATCTGGCTGCTGTCTTCTTTGACGATGAAACCGGATTGGGGTCCGGCGCTGGTCTCGATGAGCACTGCCTGAAAGCCTGGGGCGATGACCTTTGACGGCTCGATCAAGCTATCCAGAATCATATCCCGCGATGCACGGCTTCCGATGTGACTGAGATCGGGTCCAAAATCGCGACCTGTGCCATTGACAAAATGGCAGGCGAGACAGGCAGCCAGTTTGCCAGTGGGGAGTAGCAGTTCTTTGCCGCGTGAGGCATCGCCAGAGAGATTGAGGAGTGCGGGCCGATCAATGTTCGGGCCGAGTGTTTGGGCGCGCTGCAATTGTGGCAGGAAGCGTTCAAAGAGGCTATGAATGTTCGCGTCGTTGGACTTTAGAGCTGCTTGGATGATTGCTTCTTTCGCCTCTCCTGTGATGGTGCCGTTGTCGATTTCATGCATCAAAAACATGGCGTGGGTGGCGGTGTCTGGCGCGGCGGGTCGGTTGATTTTTGCATCACTGCCGGGCAGTTGTTGAATCCAATCCCACACCACCTGTAGCGCGATCGGGTCAGGCTCGCGAGCTCCAATGAGCGGCATGTGTCCGCTGCCGATGCGGGCGATTCGGCTGTACAGTGCGGAACTCCAAGGCGCTCCAGGGCTGATGACTTTGGCTTCATCGAGTCCGAAGTCGCCGCGCAGCGGTTTCTCGCCGATGGCGGCGGTTTGGTCATCGGATAGTTCGGCATTCAAGACGACGGCTACCGAGCCTCCGCCGTTTTGGCGATGGCAATGGGCGCAATTTCCGTGCAACCAAGAGCGCGCACGATCCGCCGACGACGCGGTGTCGGTGCTGCTGCCGACAAGGCGGGCGGTGCTTTGCTCGAAGTAGTCGGGATCTGTCAGTCCGAGTTCGACGGCTGCGGTTTCAGCGGGTTCATCGGCGATGCTGAGCAATTGTTGTGGCTGAAATGCTAGCGCAAAGCCGGCCCAATTCGTGTGGCAGCGGGCGCACTCGCCGCGGGAGTGATGTTGCCACTGAAAGGGCTCCTTTTTGCCACCACTCTCTAGCTCGATGGTGCTCTGGGCGCCCGCTGCGTCGATGAGTTCGGCGTCAATGCCTGTGGTGTTCCATTTGTAAATGTAGCCATTCCAGGAGTCGCCGTCGAAGTGGAGCACTTGGGTTTCGATCGGTCGCGGTGCCGTTCCAGGTGTGCTGACGGTGCGGGCCAAAACGGAGTCGATGGGCCAGAGAGGTTTCGCGCCACGAACGGTGCCGTCTTTATTTTTTTGCAGTCGTGTTTCGATCTTACTGTCCGATCCAGGCAGGGCAATGAAGCGCTGCGCGATGGTGCCTTCCATCCACATGGGTTCGCGAATTGAAAACGGCAGCACACCGGTGGAGGGCAATTGTTTGGCGGTGTCTGTGAAGAGTCCTGTCTCGCTAAGTTTGCGTGGAAAATGGGATGGCTGGCCGACGCGTGGATTGGGGATGAGGCGGTGCAGGGTAGTTGGGTTGGCCCAGTTGGCGTAGTAGAGTTCGCCAGCGTTGGTTTCACCAAAGGTCACGATCTTGTGCGGCGTATCGGCGATCTCTTCGTGGCGGGTGATTTTTTCTCCGTCATGCCAGAGCGCCCAGATTTTGCCAGTCTCGTAATCGCCGTAAATGTAGGCGCCGCGAAGGTCCGGCAACAAGCTGCCACGATAGACAAAGCCTCCCGTGATACTGGCGGCCTCTGCATGAGAATGCGCGATCACGGGTGGCGTGATGGGGGCGAGCGGTGAGGCGAGATTGGGCTTGATGGATTGGGTCGCCTCCATGGCGCTCCAGCCATGATTGCTGCCGCGCTTAATGAGGTGGATCATTTCCCAAAGTTCCCAGCCAACATCTCCGCACCACAGCCGACCGTCGGGCGCAAAAGCCATCTTCCAGGGATTGCGCAGCCCAAAGGCCCAGATCTCGCCGCGAACATTTTCTTTGCCAACGAAAGGGTTGTCTTGGGGCACACTGTAGAGCAGTCCGGCGCTGGGATGATCCACATCGATGCGCAGGATGTTGGAAAGGAGATCGCTATTGTCTTGCCCGGTATTGAGTGGATCGGGTGGGGCGGGCACTTCGGAATCGCCTGTGGAGATGTACAGCATGCCATCCGGGCCGAAGCGAAGATTGGCACCGTTGTGTCCGCCGGAACGCCAGGTCAGGAGGATTTCTTCGCTGGCTGGATCGATGGTCAGCGGGTCAATGGAGCTGAGCTTGAAGCGCGAGAGCTTGGTGCCGTCATCGAGTCCGGATGCTAGTGTGTAGGTGAGGAAAATTTGCTTATTCTCCTGGTAGTTCGGATGGCAGGCGATGCCATAGACGTGGGTGAGATCTGTGTGCGCTTTGGAGAGATCGATGACGAGGTGTTTTTCTCTGGCATCAGGTTGATCCGAGACTGACCACACGGGTCCTTTGTCTTCCACCATCAGCAGGCGTGTTTGACCGGGCAGGGCGATGATCTCCAGCACGTTCTGCATGGGTAGCGAGGTGAAGACCTGCTCGGTGATGTAGGGGCGGGGAGGCTCTGGGGAACCTTGAATGCGGGAGGTCGTCCACGGTTCGCGTGCGGCAAGTGTTGCCGAAAGTGCGAGCGAGAGAAGGGTTGATGCCAGTCTGAGGGACATCTGCGCATTGTGGCAGATTGGAGTCCCTAGCAAAGACAAAAATAGAGCTACTGCACCGACGGTGCTTCGACGTGGAGTTCAGGTTTCAGTCGGAACAGATGGTAGCTGAACATGGCCTCCGTGCCGGGGTAATCGGCGACGAATTCGAATAGTGCCGGATTCTGAACGGTCTTCATCACCTCTGGTTGGCGGTTGCCGCTTTCGGTCGTGCCGCAGTAGTAAACGAAGGCTGCACGGCGGTCACGTCTGGCCTCGGCGATGACTGCATCGAGATCTGACTGAGTCTTGAGGATACGCACCCGAGGATCGTAGCTCAGCGTCTGTCGATCGCTGACACCAAAGACGGCGGTGATTGCCTCTGGATGCCGTTCATGGGCGGCCTCGGCCACGGCTCGGATCGGCTGGCGGTCGTGCCATACGAAGATTGCACGAGCAGGCTGGGTGGCGATGCCGAAGAGAGTGATCGTTGCCAAGATGGCGAGACTGCCGACGGCTTCTGCGCGTGCAAAAATCCGGCTGAGCGCCAAGGGGATGGCGAGACAAATCGGGATCATCAGATAGAGGAGATACCAGACTAGCAGAGACTCTCCCGACAACATGTTTTGAACGATCGAAATGGCACCCGCAGCAAAAATGGCCACGATGGCCAGCCGTCCCGCACTGCGACGAAACATTGCCCAGGCGATTCCGCCTGCCGCTAGGCCTGGCAGCACGATTCCCATAACAGGCCACCACAGTGGAGAGCGTGCAGCCTCGGCGATCCAGCTGGTGCCGATGTGTTGGGTGGGTTCGGGGTTGTTGTAGAGCAGTCCCGACATCAGGTGGCTGCCAAAGTCCCGCAGCCAAGATGCGCCGATGGGCGTGTGCAGGATCTCTGCGCTCTTCAAATAAGCGGCGATCTGTGGGATGGAAGGCAACATCCAGATCAGGACGGGGATGGCGGAGAGCAGATTGAATGCAATGAGGGTTGGGATGCGGCGTGCTTCTCTGCGCAGCAAAAGCTCGACCAGCATGATTGCGTTCAGAGCGATAGCGACATAGAGCGATCCAGCGAAGCTGAGGAGGAATCCCGCCTGAGCGATGGCGAAGACTAACCACGAGAGCACCTTGTCGCGTCGCAGTGCGTGCAGGAGAGCCATGAGGCTGAGGCAAATGAAGAACAGCATGAAGGAGTAGCCCTTCGCTTCAAAAGAATAGCGGATATGCCATGGATGCAATGCTAGCAGCGCCGACGCACCGAGCCCGACCCAAGTGCCGCCGAGTTCAAGCCCGATCATAGCCACAAAGACTATGGTCAGGATGCTGGCGATGACGGCAGGTGTGCGCAGGGTGATCTCGTTGAATTCGTGCGGGCCTGTGCCGCTGGCAAAGCGCCAAGTGGTGAGCGCCAGTCGCGTGATGGCGGAGTTGAGGAGGTGATTGTTGACGTGTTCGTTGAGGAAAAGCGTCTCCTCCCACTTCACGGGTTCGAACTCGAGTCGACCACTTTTTTGCATCTCGAATTCCCCGTGGGCATAGCGCCGCATGGCGTATTCCTCGTCATTCCAAAGGCTATGATTCATTCCCGGGACGCGGAAAAAAACAGAAGTGCCAAGGACCACCAGCATGCCCAAATGAAACATCGGGCCAGGCTGTGGTCGCGGCGGGGCCGGGCGGACGGGATGGGTGCGTCGGTTGGGTACCCAGAGGGGAGCCGTAAAGAGCAGTGTGGCACAGACTCCAGCGGACGCTGCACAGCCCCACCACACGCCGATGATGCCCCATTCTTTGGCGCGGAATTCCTGGCCTGCGGCGGTACGTTTTTGCACCTCTGCTCCCCAGGGGCGAGGTCCGGTCGCGACGTAGCGCCCTGTGATTCCACCGAGCACCAGAATTAGGATCAGTAGCGCGATGCCGCTACGTCCAAATTGATTACGCATCCGCTGGACGATGCCTCGCGGAGCGGGAGCTATTTCGGAAGAAGTATCAGAAGGCATTGACGCAAATTTGGGCTTCCCCTATGCTGACCGTCCTTAGCCTATTGGCAACCACCAAACGCATACCATCCATGAAACTTGAGACCCTTTGCCTCCACGGAGGTCATACCCCCGATCCAACCACTTTGTCCCGCGCTGTGCCGGTCTACCGCACCGCCAGCTACGTTTTCAAAAACACCGAACACGCGGCCAATCTATTTGCCCTCAAGGAACTGGGGAACATTTACACCCGTCTAATGAATCCGACGACGGACGTGATGGAAAAGCGTGTTGCTCTGCTGGAAGGCGCCCACGAAATGGCCGGTCTCGGTGTGGCGAGTGGCACCAGTGCGGTGTTTTATTCGATCATCAACCTCGCTCAGGCCGGGGATAATATCGTGTCTGCCCGCAATCTTTACGGCGGCACCTACACGCAGTTCAACGACATCCTCCCAGCGCTCGGCATTACGGTGAAGTTTGTGGATTCGACGGATCCTGAAAACTTCCGTGCCGCTATCGATGACAAAACGCGTGCCGTGTTTTGCGAAACGGTGTCCAATCCAGCATTGGAAATTGCTGATCTTGAGGCGATCTCAAAAATCGCTCACGAATTTGGCTTGCCACTGATCGTGGACAGTACCTTTAGCACGCCTTACCTGACACAACCTCTAGCTCATGGTGCGGACATCGTGGTGCATTCCATGACGAAGTGGTTTGGGGGGCATGGCGTCGGCATCGGTGGTGTCGTGATTGATAGCGGTAAATTCAACTGGGCGGCTGGGCGTCACCCGCTATTCACGAATCCTGACAACAGCTATCACGGTCTGCGCTGGGGGATTGATCTGCCAGCGCCACTGCTGCCACTGGCCTACATCCTGCGCATGCGCACGGGGCCATTGCGCAATCTTGGTGCTTGTATCTCGCCAGACAATTCGTGGCACTTGCTCCAGGGTATTGAGACGCTGCCATTGCGCATGGAGCGCCATTGCGAAAACTCACTGGCCGTCGCCAAGCATCTGCAGAGCCATCCAGCAGTCAGTTGGGTGCGTTATCCTGGTCTTGAGGGTGATCCTCAATATGCGGCCAACCAAAAGTATCTGCGCGGCAAGGGCGGTTCGATGGTGGTCTTTGGCATCAAGGGCGGGCAGGAAGCTGGCGCGAAGTTCATCAACAAGCTAGGCCTCTTCAGTCACCTCGCCAACGTTGGGGATGCGAAATCTTTGGCGATTCACCCTGCGTCCACGACTCACAGCCAGCTCACTGAAGAGCAACAGGCTGCGGGTGGTATCACGCCTGACTTGGTGCGTCTGAGCGTCGGTCTCGAACACATCGACGATATCCTCGCCGATCTGGATCAAGCCTTGGCGTAAGGTCTGAGCGATAAATTGATACAAGAGAGCGATGGGACTTGTGTGTCCCATCGCTCTTTTTTGTGATTCGATTGGAGCGTGCAGCCTTGATGTCGATCGCCCCAAAACAAGCCCTTACTGCGGAAGCGGGAAGCCTTCGTTGAGTGCTGCCACCTCTGCCTTGATCTTGGCGAGAACGCCTGCGTCTTCGCGGTTCTCCAGCGCTTCGTGGATCCAGGCGGCGATCTTGGCCATCTCTGGTTCCTTCATGCCGCGCGTCGTGACGGCGGGCGTGCCGACGCGTATGCCGCCGCCGAGCGTGATCTTCTCGGTATCGAATGGGATGCCGTTTTTGTTCACGGTGATGCCTGCTTTGTCGAGCGTTTCAGAGGCGATCTTGCCGTTGAGTCCGCGTGGGCGGAGATCGACGAGCATGAGGTGATTGTCTGTGCCGCCGGAGACGATGCGGTAGCCGTGGCTGGTTAAAGCCGCGGCCAAGGCCTGGGCGTTTTTGACGATCTGCTTGGTGTAATCAGCAAAGCTCGGCTTGAGGCACTCTCCAAAGCAAACGGCCTTGGCGGCGATGACGTGCATGAGTGGTCCACCCTGGATGCCGGGGAAGACTTGGCTATTGATTTTCTTGGCGAGGTCTTCGTTGTTTGTCAGCACGATGCCGCCGCGAGGGCCGCGCAGGCTCTTGTGAGTAGTGCTGGTGACAAAGTCCGCGTGCTCCATCGGATTCGGGTGCATGCCGCCAGCGACGAGGCCGGCGATGTGAGCCATATCAACGAAAAGATAGGCTCCAACGCTGCGGGCGATCTCGCCCATGCGTGCGAAGTCAATGATGCGCGGATAAGCGGAGGCACCGGCGGTGATCATTTTTGGACGGCATTCTTCGGCCATCTTTTGCAAGCCGTCGTAGTCGATTCGTTCGTCCTTATCACTGACACCGTAGTGCACGACTTCGTAGTAGCGCCCGGAGAAGTTGGCTTTGTTCCCGTGGGTCAAGTGGCCGCCGTGGGCCAGGTTCATCGTCAAGATGCGGTCGCCCGGTTCCAATACGCTGAAATAGACAGCGGTATTGGCTTGTGAGCCTGAGTGCGGCTGAACGTTGGCAAATTTGGCACCAAACAGCTGGCAAACACGGTCGATGGCGAGTTGCTCCACCTTGTCCACTTCTTCGCAACCGCCGTACCAGCGCTTCCCGGGGTAGCCCTCGGCGTATTTGTTCGTCAGGCAGGAACCCTGTGCAGCCATGACGGCGCGGGAGGTGAAGTTCTCCGAGGCGATCAGCTCGATGTGGGTCTGCTGGCGGTGTTCCTCCGCGCGGACGATATCGGCCACGGCGGGGTCGGCTGCTTCAAGGGAATCCATTGGGTGGGGGTCCGTATTCATTTTTCCAACACGGCGGGCGTGGCGTCCTCCGGCAAAGGGTGTCGCCAGCCAAGTGTCAATGATCGTGCGGGCCTCATCCGCAGAGGTGGTGCGACCGGCGAGACAGAGGACGTTGGAGTTATTGTGTTCGCGGGTGATCGCGGCTGTCTGTGCGTCTGCGACGAGAGCAGCCTGGATGCCCACGTGGCGGTTCGCGGCGATGCACATCCCTATACCGGTGGTGCAGACGAGGATGCCACTGTCAGTCACGCCTGAGAGGACGCTCTCGGAGACAAGTTCTGCGTAGTCCGGGTAATCAACGGATTCGGTGCCGTCCGTGCCAAGATCAGTGACCTGATGACCCGCAGCCTTCAAATGGCTGACGATGGCGGTTTTGAGTTCGACGCCGCCGTGGTCGGCTGCGATGGCAATGTGATGGCTGGGGGCGGGGCTGCTCATGGGGGTAGGAAAATTTGGGGCAGATCAGGATTGCGGGGCCTGCGGGGTTCGTGAGGTGGTCTGATCAATATACGCCAGTAGACTGGGCAGGGACTTCTGCAACATATTGAGCGTTTGCTCATAGGCGCGCCGCCCCATGCCGATGGGATCGCTAATGTCGGCACCGCGGATTTTATCATCGGCGGCAAACTCGGTCACCAGATACGTCTTGTCCGCAGCCTCCGGGTAGTCCTCCTCGATGATGTCGGCGTGGTGGCCAGCGAGGGCGAAGATATGCGTCGCTGCGCTGACGAGATCAGCGGTGAGGGGGCTGCTGGTAAAGTCGGCCATGTCCAGACCCAAATCGGCGATGATATCCGCCGTCTGGTGGCTGGCAGGTTGGCCCGGCATCGCACCCACTCCAGCACTCGCGACCTCAAAGTCCTCCCTGTCCTTTACGAGATCACGAAAGAGCGCCTCAGCCATGGGGCTGCGGCAGGTATTGCCGGTGCAGACGAAGAGGACGCGTTTCAATGCGGTGAAATCAGGGTTTTGAGGAGAGCGGGGAGGGGAGAGAATGCGCAGTGGGGAGGCTTTGTCAAAAGGGAGTCGTTCCCTGGAGGGGGTGAGGGTGCAAAAATGTGGCTCTTTCTCACATCCTACTTGCCAAAGGTGGCAGACGTGGGCTTTGCTGGGCGGGTCCACTTCTATGGGGACGTGAGCACCGAATCGAGGATGGCTGATCGATACAAAATATACGAAAAACTGGGCATGGGCGGCGTTGGCGCCGTCTTTCGTGCCTACGACAGCCAGCTTAAGCGCTGGGTGGCTATTAAGCGACTCATGACCGCAGCAGAAGCCGAGGTCACAGACGAGGAGACCCAGGCCGAATTGAGGCGAGAGGCAGATGCGCTGGCCTCGCTCAGAAATCCAAACATTGTCACCATCTTTGACGTGGCCAGCGATGAGGAAGGCCTCTTCATCGTCATGGAGCTCCTGACCGGCGAGGATCTGGCGGATGTGGTCGCGCGTGGCCCCCTACCTTACGACGACTTTAAAGAATTGGCGAATCAGACGCTGGAAGGCCTGCTAGCGGCGCATCAGCACCACATCCTGCATCGAGACATCAAGCCAGAGAACATTAAAGTGGAGCGCCTGCCTGGCGGTCGTCTGGCCTCAAAGATCATCGACTTTGGCTTGGCTCGCGCAGGATTGAAGGCGCGAAAGCAGACCGAGGATCAGTCTGGAACGGTGATGGGCTCCATCCACTACATGGCACCGGAGCAATTGACGCGAGAGCCTGTGGACGAGCGCACAGACCTTTACTCGCTGGGTTGTGTCTTTTACGAAGCGCTGTCCGGACGCAAGGCCTTCGACGGCCCCTCCATGGCCGATGTGATTGATAAGCACATCAACCATCATCTCACACCGCTGGCCCAGATTGCGCCGCACGTTCCGCAGTGGATGGATGCCTGGGTGGCGCGATTGATGGCAGGAAAGCCCGATGAACGACCTGCCAATGCGCAACAGGCCATCGAAGAATTCCGCGCCTGGGAAAAGATGCCAACGATGCCGTATGGCGCGTGGACTCCGCCGCCGATATATCCGCAGCAGGCTCACCCCGGCAATTTCACGCAACCGATGTACTATCACACCGGGGCTATTCCTGCGCAGGATCCCAATGCCTATCAGCAGCCAGCTCCTATGGTTCCGGGCGCGATCCCGGTGGTTGAAGAACAGGCCGTGCTCGTGGCTGCATTTGCAGCGCCTCTTGCTCCGGGGCCCCGGAAGCCTGTGCCACAAATACATCGCCCAGGGGCTGGTCGCGCTCCCGTATCTGTGCCGCAAAAGGGATCCGGTGATAATCGGAAAAAAAAGAAGCTGATTATGATCGGTGGTGGGGTAGCTGTATTGGTGGTGGGTGGGTTTTTGATGATGCGTTCGGGTGGTGCGCCTCCGGCACCTTCGGCATCGGGGGATGTGCCAGCAGCTCCTTCATCACAGTTCTCCTCCGGTGGAAACGCCAACGTCACCGAGACCCTGCCGCAGGACCGTGCGTTTCCTCCGGCAGACAAGAACATCTGCGTTCACTTGGTTAGCAACGTGGGTCAGTACACCAATCGCAAGGGATCTGACGGGACCCCTGCCAAACCCAATAAGGGCGAGTCGGTGATGGCCTGGCGCGATCTTTCGGAGCGTGGTGGCGATAACATGTTGCTTGCTTTCCACAATTCGCCAGACTCTGCGCCGCGGCGGGAGGATTGGCCGAC
Organism: Verrucomicrobiaceae bacterium; assembly: GCA_024232965.1. GTDB lineage: Bacteria > Verrucomicrobiota > Verrucomicrobiia > Verrucomicrobiales > Verrucomicrobiaceae > JACKQF01. Next base: position 1,021,625 of record JACKQF010000001.1, read on the forward strand.
GAATCCTGGCGGCCCTAGCGTTAAAGGGTGGCGTTGGGCATTGGATTTTCATCCAAAACCCGGCAAAGGCCCGGTCTCAATGGTCCTGGCAAGCGTCGGCAGTGAGAGTGCTAATTTCCCTTTCGGTGGTGCCAGTGTGACGGCTGTCGAAGAAGGATTAACGTTCTTAGTGGCGTTTCAGGCAGATAAGGATCGGCTCCCTGTGCGTGTAGCGACGTTGTCCGGTGCCGATAGCGAGGTGGTCGTTCGGGTGCTTGCAGACGGCACGATCGAAGCAGAGTTCAAGCATGGTTCCGAAGTGAAGAAGCTCGCGGCCAAGGACGTCAAGGGGTACTGGCCCAGCGTTGCAACGGTGACTTGGAAGAAAGCCAGCGGCGAGCTGGGACTGCGGGCTCGCGATGCGAATGGGCGCACTTACAATGCGCCTGGTGGGACTAAGGTGAAGCCTCCAGGATCTGCTCTGACGACCCTCAGCACTGGTCGCTCCGAAGGTGCCAACAAGTCCACGCCTGCGCCTGCTGACCAGTTTGTCGGCTACGTAGCGGAGATCGTCGCCTATGCTGGAGTGCTGAAGTTGGACCAACTCCAGGTGTTGGATGGAACTGTGGTGGCAAATTACTTTTTCGAAAAAACACCGCCACCGAAACCCCTGGTAGATCGACTCAAAAGGAAGCTTCCTGTCGTTGGCGATTCAGCCAAATGGAAATTCTCGGCCAATCGTAATCCAGGTGAACTCAGGTTCGTCACTGACGGTGGCACCAACACTCGTTGGAAAACGAATGAGGCGCAAAAGCCTGGCATGTGGCTCATGGTGGAACTCCCCACTGCAACAAGGATCGCCGGCTTAGCGCTCGACACTGAATCCAGCATCAATGACTACCCCCGCGGGTACAAGGTCGAGACGTCCTTGGACGGCAAGACTTGGAATGAGGCTGCAAACGGCAAGGGGGAAGTAATCACGGAGGTTCAGTTCCCGTCTCCGGTCTCCGCGAAATTTGTGCGGATCACGATGACGGAAAAGGATGATCGGGCCGTTTGGGGCGTTAGCGAGATGGTGCTCTTCAAGGGCAATTAGGCCAACAGTTCCTTGATCACCTTGGCGTGATTGATGCCTGTGAGCTTGCCGTCGAGTCCCTGCGTTTTGTAGCTGAATCGGTCGAAGTTGAAGCCGAGGAGCTTCAGCACGGTTGCATGGAAGTCGCTAATGTGGATAGGATCCTTCACGATGTTGTAGCTGAAGTCATCCGTCTCTCCATAGATCGCCCCGCCCTTCGAGCCACCGCCTGCCATCCACATGCTGAAGCAACGTGGGTGGTGGTCGCGGCCGTAGTTTTCGTGGGAAAGTCCGCCTTGTGAATAGATGGTGCGGCCAAATTCGCCTCCCCAGATGATGAGCGTGTCTTCAAACATACCCCTCTGTTTGAGGTCCTCAATGAGTGCTGCACAAGGTTGGTCTACATCCTTACACTGCGAGGGCATACGGCCCGCGACGTTCGAGTGGTGATCCCAGTTGTTATGATAGATCTGCACGAAGCGCACTCCGCGCTCAACCAAGCGCCGCGCCATTAGCACGCTGTTGGCAAAGCTACCTGACTTCTTAGCATCCTCGCCATAGAGTTTCATGACGTGGTCTGGCTCTTTACTCAGATCCGTCAGTTCCGGCACGCTGGCCTGCATCCGGAAGGCCATTTCGTATTGCTGGATGCGCGTGTGGGTCTCGGGATCGCCGACCTCTTTATAAGTCAGCTCGTTCATCGCGTTCAGCCCCTCAATCGTCCGTTTGCGGATGCTGTCGGGAACGCCGGGAGGATTGTTGATGTAGAGGATCGGGTCGCCAGTGCTGCGGAAGGAAACGCCAGCGTGTTCACCGGGGAGATAACCTGAGGACCACAAGCGCGCGGAGATCGATTGCTCTTGTTCGCGGTTCGTTGGTGTCGCGACGAGAACGACGAAGGTGGGCAGGTTCTCATTCATCGAACCAAGCCCGTAGGACGCCCAGGATCCGAGGCAAGGACGACCGGTCACCTGATTGCCAGTCTGCATCGCAGCGATGGCGGGTTCGTGATTGATTGCCTCTGTGTGCAGGGACCGCATGAAGCAGATATCATCTGCCTTTTTGGCCAAGTTTGGTAGAAGCTCAGTGTTCATCCACATGCCGCACTTGCCAGCCTGGGAGAATTTGAACTTCGATGGTGCAACGGGAAATCGCGTCTGGCCCGATGTCATCGTTGTCAATCGCTGGCCGTTGCGGATCGATTCCGGGAGATCCTTGTCATACCACTTTTCCATCACGGGCTTGTAATCAAACAAGTCCATCTGTGAAGGGCCGCCGACCATGTGCAGATAGATGACCCGCTTCGCCTTGGGCGGAAAGTGCGGGCGGATGGCGCGGTGGCTGCTGCCAGCTGCCTGTTGAGTCAGGGCCTCGCCCAGCAGGGATGTCAGAGCGGCGCCTCCGAGGAGATGCTGTCCGCGACTAAAAAACTGGCGGCGTGTCTGAAGGGTATTGAAGTCGTTGAAGGGGTTCATAGCGGCAGAAGGGATTACTTGTTCAAAACTTCGTCCAGGTTCATGACCTGATTGCACAGCATTGTCCAAGCCGCGAGTTTGGTTGGATCCAGTTTGGGATCTGCTTTGGATTCGCCGACGGCGATCAGCAGTTTGGCGTCGTCTGGATGCGATGCGTAGAAGGCGAGGAGATCCTTTTGGCTTGTGACGAGGATGTCTTTTTCTACAGGCTTCAACGGGCGGCAAAGCGTACGTTCAGCGATGAATGCCAGTGGGTCAGACGCCGCCATCGCTTGTTGTGCCAGGTTCCTCGCTGCTTCCACAAACTGCGGATCGTTCATTGTGACGAGTGCTTGAAGCGGCGTGTTCGTGCGTTCGCGGCGTACGCAACTGGCCTCGCGGTTCGGCGCATTGAAGATGTCCAGGCTCGGGGGAGGGGCCATACGCTTCCAGAAGGTGTACACCGTCCGGCGATACAGATTTTCGCCTGTGTCCTGCGTATATTGGCGGGTGTTGCCGATGCCGACTTGATCCCAGACGTGATCGGGCTGATAAGGCTTGGTGCTGGGGCCACCCATTTTTGGTGAGAGCGTCTTGCTTGCCGCGAGTGCGTAATCGCGCAGCATCTCGGCGTCCATGCGGAACCGTGGACCGCGGGAAAGTAGAGCGTTTGCTGGATCTTTCTCGACCTTCTCGGGAGTCATCGTTGCCGATTGGCGATAGGTGGCGCTGTTGAGGACGAGCTTGATGAGGCGCTTCACGTCCCAACCGCTTTCGCGAAATTCCACCGCCAGCCAGTCGAGCAACTCTTGATGGGAAGGAGGGCTGCCCATAATGCCAAAGTCTTCGCTGGTCTTCACGATGCCGGTGCCGAAGATTTCCTGCCATAAGCGGTTCACGGTCACGCGGGCAGTCAATGGGTTCGCTGGATCCACCAGCCATTGAGCGAGCCCCAAGCGATTGCGTGGCGCACCTTTTGGGAGCGGATTGAGAAAGGCGGGCGCATTCGCTTCCACTTGCTCGCCGGGATTGTCGTATTGGCCGCGCATCAGAACGTAGGCCATGGCTTTGCTGTCCTTCTTCTCTTCTTGAATGTGGGTAATCGGGCTGCGCGATTTGATCGTGTCACGCTCGCTCTCCAACTTCATGACGACACGGTTTAGCGCCTGATACTGGGTGTCGTGCCCAGCCAGGAAGTAGTCATACAATTCAGCGACCTGCTTCGGCGTCCGCTTCGCCGCAGGTGCTGCCAACATCGCACGTAGCGGACCGTTATTGGCGATGGTCTTGAGTTCGGCGGCGGTGACTGCGCGAGAATAGACGCGCACATCCTGCACCGATCCTCCGGTGAAGAGTTGGTTCCCACTGCGGCCACCGATTCGAGTGGCGGTCGTGGTGCGGATACTGCTCGCAGCCTTGAGGGTGTTTGGCCCGATTTTGACCTGCTGTTCCACACCATCGATGAATATTTTAACCCCCTCGGCTTTGCCGGACCCATTGTAGGTAACGAAGACATGCTGCCACTGACCGGGCTTCAGCACCTTTTTCTTGGTCGTGACTTTGAATGCGTCGTCTGGCCAATGGGAAACGAAGTGCGCTGCGATCTCTTGTCCGGCGTGGAAAAGGTCCCAACCGCGATAGCTGTTGGCTTCATCCATGCGGGCAATGATACCACCACTCCCGTCCCTGGGAGCCTTGATCCAAGCGCCGTAACTGAACGCCTGATTCTTGTCAAAGTCGCCAGCACTCCCAATATCGAACGTCGCACCTTTGGCGATGACCGGAGCCGCGCCAAGCTTCCCGCCAAGGGTCCAACTCACCGCACCGACGGCCTTGAATGTTTGCTCGCCGCCGCAAGTGGCCGCGACTTCGTTGCCTTTGCCTTCGTTGAGGGGGAGGTGCGCGACGAGTCCGTCCGCAGGCATGCCTTTTTCAATGTCCGCAGGCTTCGCCGTGGCCAACCACGATTCGAAATCTGCTTTTGCCTCGGTCTTACGGCTATCACGCTTCTGGGTCGCGCTGGCGATCTCGGCAGGTAGGGCTTCCCAGCGTGGGCGGTCTTTGGTCTCAGGAACGACGAGGTAGGGGCCGACACCGTCCTTGGAATTGCCATCCTTTGGTGGCTGCGTGGTGTTTCGGAAAAACGCGGCCATCGAATAATAGTCCTTCTGCGTGATTGGATCGAATTTATGGTCGTGGCACTGGGAGCAATTGGTCGTCAGCCCCATGTAAACCCAGCCCATCGTCTGCACACGATCCGCTGCCATGTTCATGACGTTTTCTTCGTCAATGGTGCCGCCTTCATTGGTAGTGATATTGCAGCGTTGAAAGCCTGTCGCGATCAGTTGTGACTCTGTCGGCTTTGGCAAAAGATCCCCCGCAATCTGCTCGACCGTGAACTTGTCAAAGGGCTGATTGGCATTGAAGGAGTTAACTACCCAATCCCGGTAAGGCCACATCTCGCGATAGTTATCGAAGTGCAGGCCATGCGTATCGCCGTAACGCGCGGCATCCAACCAATAGCGGGCTCGGTGCTCGCCATACTGCGGCGTCTTCATGAGTTCATCGATCAGTCGATTGTAAGCTTCGTCAGAAAGATGAGCGGGATCGGCGGGATTGATGAACTGCTTGAGGAGCTCTGGGCTAGGCGGTAGCCCGGTAATGTCGAGTGCGACGCGTCGAATCAAGGTGTGCGCATCTGCCTCGGCGGCAGGTTGTAGGCCCTTGGCCTCCAGCTTCGCTAGAATAAAGTTGTCGATGGGGTTGCGAGTCCATCCAGCCTGCTTCACTGCAGGCAAACTGGCACGCTGAGGTGCCATGAAAGACCAATGCGGCTGCCAAGGTGCACCCTGTGCAATCCAGTCACGGATCATTGCGATTTGCGCAGGCTTCAGCGGTTTGTGTTCATCCGGCGGAGGCATGAGATCGTCCTCGTCCGTGGTGATCAGGCGCTGATAGAGCGGGCTCTTTTCAGGGGCACCCTTGACGATGGTCGGACCATCCTTTTCGCGGGCCGCAAAGAAACCCGCTTCCGTATCAAGCCGCAGGGATGCCTTGCGCGATCCTGGGTCAGGCCCATGGCAATGAAAACAGGCATCCGCAAGGATGGGGCGGATGTCACGATTGAACTGCACCTCGCCGCCATAGGCAAAAGCCGACGGCAGCAGCAAGCAGGACAGTAGGGGGAGGCAGACGTTCTTTACCACATCTGTACCAACGCTCCAGACACCTCGACGATTGCGCCAATCCTGTGTCGGATTCGGCCAAAACTGGTCAACCCATGGCGGTAGTCGGGGCAAGGTTCATCAGAACATGCGAGTGGAGCCCTAGAAGCAGGGGTGTTCTTCCAAGGCATTGAGGCCGTTGCGCCTTGGGCGTAGCTGTGTCAATCGAGCTTGCTGCGCAGGGCGTGGACTGTGGTGACGATGTGTTCTTCGACCTTTGGGTTCCAGCGGGTGGGGTGGGATCCCCATTTCATGGCGTCGCCTCCTTCGTAGCCGCCTTCTTTCCAGACGCGGAGACTTGGGATGTAAGTGGGGACGTCGTTGGTGTAGGCGCTGACCCAGACGATGGGATCATTGATTTCGTTCTTCAAACGTAGCGAGTAGTCGATGACGACTTCGCCTGCGAGCATGACCCAGGTGAGGTCGGGACCGAGGCGCAGAACTTGAACCGGGTAGGGGTAGTTTTGGGGGAGTCTCCCTTGTTCGTTGAGTACTGCGAGTACGCGGCCAGCGTGGGCTGCGTCTAGCTTGTTGGTCGATTTTTGTTGGTCAAGGAGTTGATCCCGAGTCGGGAGAGTGTCGTAGGCGAGGTCGATCTCTTGGTAAGCGGCTTTGAGGGCTCCTTCGATTGGAATGAGCTTGGTGGTCAGCGCGGCTTCCACTGCTGTCGCCAGGGATCGTCCGTGAGTCTGTGCGAGTTCGACGGTGCGTCGCGGGTAGGGGTTTTGATCACCACTGCAACCGTTCATGAACATGGCGGTAACGCCTGGATGGGCTGCCTGGAGGTATTCTTGGGCGTAACCTGCATAGTCGCCGCTGAACTTTTGATGACCAAGTGTAGTGCAATGGCAGGCGTATCCGAAGACGAGGGCAATCTCTTTGTTTGTCGCATCGGTGACCTTTAGAACGGGGACGCTGTGATCGACGGGCCCATCCGGATTGGGTGAGTTGTTCCAGCCGCCTTGGCCGTTGAGAGTGCGGCGATTCATGGCGAATCCACAGCGCGCTTTGCAGTAGTTGAGAGTGGCGGGCACGGCGTGCTCCATGGCCTCGCCAACGATGCGGACAAAAGTCTCCTGGAGAGCGTCGGTATATTCAGCTGCCTCGGCTTCGCGGCGGGGTGGGTCATCGGTGCCGTAAAGTCGGCTGGTACGTAGCTCTGGTCCGCTGTGCGTGTGGCTGGCATTGATGGCGAGGTGGGCGGCATCGATGCCGTAGCGTTTTTGCACCTGCTCCGCGACAAAGAGGCGGACGTTGCGCGGCACTCCGACAAGATCCGTGGTGATGAGGGCGAATTTTGAGCCGAGATGATCTTCGATGACCAAGGCTTTGGCAAAGAGGTCCTGTTCGACACCTTCAGCTGGCTTGGTGCGTGCGGCATAGCCAGCCATCCAGATCATTTTTTCAGGGGTGATCTTTGCGATGGCGGCACCGGCCTTCCATTGCGGCTTGGGTGGCTCTGCGGCGAAGATGATCGTGACGAGAAGGAGGCAGATGGGCAGGAGTGCTTTCATGTCGGGGAGAAAGTCGCCTCGTGGTTGGCGGATCTTGCACTCTGGGAGCCTAAGATGCACGCCAGCGGATGACGACTTGGGTGCCGTGCGGTTGTGCCGGGAGCCACTGAATGTCTGCACCGATTTTTCGTGCTCGTTCGCGCATTCCCATGCAGCCAAAGTGGCCGGGCTTGCCCTCGGTGAAGTCCGGTTGGAGTCCGATGCCATCATCGAGGACGCAGAGGGTAATGCCTCCGTTGGTGCGTTCCAAACGGATAGCAATGTTTTGCGCCTGGGCGTGCTTGAGAGCATTGGTCAGGGCTTCTTGCGCGATCATGCGCAAGTGGTGCGCCGCCACTGCAGGAAGGTCCTCGGCGGGGCCATCCGCCTGAAAGGTGACTTGCGGGCCGACCTCGGACTGTCTCGAAATGAGCTCGCGCAGAGAGGTTGGAAGATCGAGGGTTTCGTCTTCGTCGGAGCGCAGATCTGAAACTAAGTTTCGAGCGCCGCTTTGGATGCGAGTGACGAGATGGCGGGAGTTTTCCAGCAACTGTCTGGCTTTTTCATCGACGGGTCGCGAGGTTGCGGCGTCGAGTCGAATGCAGAGCCCGGCCAATTCTTGTTCCAAGGTGTCGTGAAACTCGCGTGCGATTCTTTGCCTCTCGTCGAGCTTTGCCTCCTGGGCGATGCTGGCGCTGAGTGCCGCGGACTGCGCGGCGAGTCGGCGTCGCAGTAGGGAAATCCAGATGCCGCCGAGCAGAAGGATGCCCAGGAGCGCTGCGAGAATGTAAAGGAGGCGTCGCACTGTCCAACTGGAGGGGCTGCTGAGGATGACGAGATCATCGCTGCCGCGCAGCCAAATGGAAACGCTATCAGGGTTGGAGCGGAAACCCTTATCGAAGCTGGATTCAACTCTGCAAATCCCCGTGAGGCGCAGGATCGCACCGTCAGGGAGCGTGGGGGCTGCGCCTGGCAAGAGGGCGCGTAACTGCCCTGTGCTGGATTGCAGCCGCATCTCTGTGCCCTGAGGGGTGATGTAGCTGTCCTGTAGTTTTGCGGAAACTTGGACTAGGTCTGCATCGTGACTGTTGGCGAAGACTTCTGCGATCGTCAGTTGCGTCGGCTTTGGTGGTTCTGCGGGGGAGTTTGGGTCGATCTTTGCGAGTTCGGCATCGGCAAGCGAGGCTGCGAAATTCTCCATCGCCGGAAATCCGATCACCTCAACGCGCTGCCCGACTTTGACTGCGGGTTCTTCGTCAAGATGAATGGCGATAGTGGAGGGATCATTGCGGGGCGGCGTCGTGTCGTCCGCGCGGTTGGGTCTGGGTGGGGCAGGGCTATCGGGATCTCTGAGGAAGAGGGTGTGTTCTGCTAGGACGGCGAGGGTAACGCCAGAGATGCGGACCCGGCGCATCTCGACTTCTTCTCCACCTGCTTGGAACCGAAGCAATCCAGCCACGGGGGTGATCGACATTTCTTCGGGGCGTGGGGCGGGGTCGGCGATGGTGATGCTTTGCCAGTTGGGAACTCGGAGATAGGGTTGAGTGAGTTGTCGCCGGTCGTTGATGCTGCCCGCAGCCAGTCCGGTGACGCTCAGGCGAGCATCGATGTAGGTGGACCTGTTCTCTGGTGGAGGCGCGTCGATTTTGACTTCGAGTTGCCGATCCCCCATCGCGATCCTCAGAACAGTGCGGTTTTCATCCGCTGTCCGGATAGAGCGGCCGATGCCAATGACGTTCACTCGCTGGTAGTGATAGCGAGCAGCCATCAGGTCTGCAAAGGTCGCGGACGCTGCTGGAGGAGCGTCGCCGTGGCCGATGACCTCGAAGGTGGTTGCGTCGATGCCGGTCAAAAATAGTCCTGGAAAGGTCGTCCCACGAATGGACAAACGGTCGCCGATCTGAAGGTGATCAACCGGTGAACGGGTGCGAAGAAATGTGCCCGCGGACGCATCCTGAACGAAGACGGTCCCAGGGGCTTCCACAAAGGACACGGCAGCCTCGATTTGGACAGGACGGCCCTCTGCCGCTGCCTCTGCGGAGAGTGTGCGCACGGCTGGGACACGGGTGAGGACCTCTTGGGTCCAAGTGGTGCCGGATCCGATCAGGAGCAAAAAAAAGACCATGCCGCAGTGGCGCATGGTCTTCATTTAGATGGGGGGTGGCAAGGGTGCAACCAGTGTTCGGTCAGACCCCGAGTTCCTTTAGAACACGATCGATGTCTTCAGCCTGCTTCGCTGTCGCGGCCTTGTCATCATGCCACACAATGCGGCCACCTTTGATGATGAAACACTGCCGAGTGGCGAGATTCATGCCCAACATCTTGGAGACTTTAAACGCCTCCAGCACTTTGCCTTCGGGATCTGCGATGAGATCGAAGGGCAATGTGAAGTCAGCGATGAACTTCTTTTGCGCTTCTGGGGTGTCGGTGGAGACTCCGAGTACCTGAACGCCACGCTTGGTGAGGTCGGCGTATGCGTCGCGGAGACTGCAGGACTGCTTGGTGCAGCCTGGAGTGTTCGCTTTGGGATAGAAGTAAACGACCGTGATGCCCTTCTTGTAAACTTCGGCGAAATTCACGGGAGCGCCGTTTTGATTGATGCCGGTAATTTCTGGCGCTGGAAGATCCACTTTCTGGCCTTCGCCAGCATGGGCGTTCAGCGAAAGGGCGGCGGCGAGTGCGATGAGTGCGAATTTTTTCATGGTGACTGGTTGGGGGGATTACTTGACCGAGGCTTGGAGGCCGGGAATGGCGGCGTTCAGTTGTTTTACGCCTGCCTCTGTAGCCTTGGACTGCCAAAGTGCGACGGTCTTGAGTGATTTCAGGTTGGCGAGATGCTTCAGCCCTGCGTCGGTGACTTCGGTGGCGTAAAGATTGAGAGTTTGAATGTGCTTGAGTCCGGCGAGCTTTGCCAAGCCCGCGTCGGTGACCTTGGTCTGGCGGAGATCGAGAACGGTGAGGCGGGGCATCTGCGCGATGGTGTCCATGGCGGCATCGGTGATGACGGTGCGTCCGAGGTCCAGTTGGGTGATGTTGTCTTTCATCGGCAGCAGCGCTGCGACCTTATCGTCGGTGCACGCGGAGACTCCAGTGAGGAAGTCTGCGCGAAGAAGCGCCATGTCTGCCTTGAGTAGGGTGACTTGAGCTCCGGCTTCTTTGGCTTTCGCGATGGTTGCTTCGGCAACAGGCTTGAGGTCTGTGTTCAGTTTCTTGTAAAGCTCGTCGTGCTCGCGTGGGCCTGCGACTTTCTTTGTTCCGCCTGGGATGTCTGCGGGTCGGCCCTCTTGATTGCCTTCCCATCCGCCAAAGTCAGCACCTTCATCGATCCAGGTTTTGAGGAGTTTGGCTTCCTCTGCCGTGAGCGGGTCGCCCTTGGGTGGCATGAAGTCGTCATCATCCTTCGGCAGTACGGTGAAAAGATACATGTCGCTGGAGTCCGACTTTCCTGGCTTCAGGACTGCCCCGTGCTCGCCTCCTTTGAGCATCGCCCAAGCTGCATCCAGTCGGAGTTCGCCTTTGGGTTCCTTCTTTTTGCCGTTCTCTTCGTGGGGTGCCTTGTGGCAACCCAGGCACTTGGCTTCAATGATTGGCAGAATCTGTTTTTCGAATCCAACCGCAGCATGGCCGGAGGTCGTGGTGAGCAATGCGAGGGTGGCAACGAGGGCTAAGGAGGGGCTGGTTTTCATGGTCGGGCGGTTTTTGAGGCGTGAGGCGCAAACGAGGCACAATATTATTTCGCCTACGAGGAGGGAAACGTTTGCGTGAAGGCCTTGTTTCAGGGAAAAATGTGCGTCGATTGTTATCCAACCCTCCTCCCTTTCCCATGAAGAACAAGCTCACCCAAGCGGCCCTGCAACGCCTTGAAGTTGAATCCGCACTAAGATCGAAGACTTTGGCCATCGTGATGGGAGGCGGTGCTGGTTCGCGACTGTTTCCATTGACGAAAGAACGCGCGAAACCTGCGGTGCCGTTGGCTGGGAAATATCGTCTGGTGGATATCCCGATCAGCAACTGCATCAACTCGGGCGTGCGCCAAGTGTATGTGCTGACCCAGTACAACAGCGCTTCTCTGAATCGACACATCAATCGCACTTACAAGTTTGACCAGTTTACTCGTGGTTTCGTCGAGATCCTTGCCGCCCAGCAAACAGCGAAAGGAGAGGCTTGGTATCAGGGCACTGCGGACGCGGTGCGCCAAAATATGCGCTACTTTCTGGAGGGGGATTGGGAATACTTTATGATCCTGAGCGGCGACCAATTATATCGCATGGATTTTCGGCGGGTAATGGCTGAGCACATCGTCAATCAGGCTGAGTTGACCATCGCCACGCTGCCAGTGGATGCAGCGGCCGCCGCAGGATTTGGGATCATGCATGCTGATGAAGAGGGTCGTATTGATGAATTCGTAGAAAAACCAAAAGACCCTGCGGTGCTGGCAAAGTTCAGGATGCCAAGAGAAACCGTCGCGGCTCTGGGGCGTGATGCTGACGACGAACTCTATCAAGCCAGCATGGGCATTTATTTGTTTAATCGGCAGGTGTTGGAGGATTGCCTGAACAACGACAAGCTAGATTTCGGCAAGGACGTTATCCCTGCGGTATTGAAGTCCAATCGAGTTCACGCTTTCAACTTCCAAGGCTACTGGGAAGACATTGGAACGATCAAATCTTTCTTTGATGCAAACCTCGATCTTTGCAGTGTGGTCCCCCAGTACAACTTTTTCGACTCCGTCGCACCGATCTTCACTCACGCACGTTTCCTGCCTGCTTCTAAGATCAACGGAGCCACCGTTCGCGAGGCTCTTATTTCCGATGGTTGTGTGATTTCCGATGCTCAGATCGAACGCTGCGTGATCGGGATTCGCTCTTTCATCGAGGCCGGCACCACCATGCGCGAAACCATTGTGATGGGCGCTGACTATTTGGCGGGTGCGGTTGGTCGGGACCCAAATCGCCCCGCTCCAGGGATTGGGCGGAATTGCCGAATCGAGCGCACCATCATCGATAAGAATGTGCACATCGGCGATAACGTCGTGATTACCCCCGCGAACAAGCCCGCCAACATGGATAGCGAGTTGTTCTATGTGCGCGATGGTATCGTAGTGATTCCAAAAGACACCATTATCCCCGCTGGGACCTGGATCTGATCTGGGAGAGACTTTGGCTTAGCCCCTCCAGGCAGGGGCTAGGCCGGACGGTTTGAGAATTCGCTGCTCGTCTATTGCTGGAGCGTTCTTTCTAGACACTCACTTCACTGCGTGCTGTGCAGCCACTGGGGCTGGCGCGAGCAGTTTCTGCAACGGACGTGGATACACCCCGAGGACAAGAATCACGATGCCTAGGGCAACACAAAGGACGCGTGCGGAAAGGCCAAACTGCAGCGAAGAGCTGACAGCATTGGCTGGTGCTGGGCTAAACATGGCCAGGATGATGCGGAAGTAGTAGTAGAATCCAGCGGCAGCTCCAATGACCGCGCATCCGATGGCAACCCACCACCCCTGATCGACCATACCCACAAAGACGAACATTTTTCCGAGGAATCCTGCGGTTAGCGGCAAGCCTGCCAGCGAGGCAAAGGCGATGGTCAGCATGGTGGCGAGAAGTGGCGAGCGCTTCGCGAGCCCAGTGAAATCTTGGATTTCTTCACCCTGACCCTGTATCCGCATGATGGCGATGCCAAGGAATCCGAGGACGGTCATCGGCAGGTAAGTGGCGAGATAGAAGGCCACAATGCCGCCTGCGCTGAGGTCAAAGCGAACCGAGTCCCGGGAAGCGAGCGCCAGCACAAGGAAGCCGGCGTGGGAAATGCTGGAATAGGCCAGCATGCGCTTCACGCTAGTCTGAAAGATGGCGGGCAATGAGCCAACCAGTACGGTGATTGCACCCAAACCAACGAGCATGAGGATGACTTCGTCGCGGATCAATGATCCATGAACAGTCAGGGCATCGATCAAGCGGGTTAGGACGATGAAACCTGCGGCTTTGGAGCCGACGGAGAGGAAGGTCGTCACCGGGATCGAGGTGCCCTGATAAACATCAGGCACCCACATTTGGAACGGTGCCATGGCGACCTTGAAACCCATGCCTGCTAGCAAAAAGGCTGTGGCAAAGAGGAGCGCAGTCTTGTTTGAACCGCCATTGGCGCAGGCAGCGGCGATGCCTTCGAAGCTGAGCGAGCCTGTGGCTCCGTAGATCCAAGCAATGCCAAAGACGAGGATGCCTGTGGAGAGCGCGCCGAGGATCAGGTATTTGACCCCCGCTTCCAGGGAGATGACGCTCTTGCGAGTGGCCGCAACCAACACGTAGAAAGAAACCGTGACCAGTTCCAAAGAAACGAAGACGGTTACGAGGTCTTTGGCCGAGGCCATCCACATCATGCCCGCGCAGACGATCAGTGGCAGCGCCAGCATTTCGCCGAATTTGCCGTCCACTGTGAAGCGTTTGAGGTAAGGCGAACAGATGAGCAGCAACCAGAGTACCAGAATAGTCGTCACGAGAGCGAAGCCCTTGTAAAAGATAGCCAGCGTGTCTAGCTGATGCCACGCCGCGACGAAGCCTGGGAGAGCGCTCGTGTCCTTGTTACAGCCGAGATAAAGGAAAAATGCAACAACGGCCGAGCCGATGGCTGCGGTGCCGAGGGTCTTCAGGGAGATCTTGGGGAAGAAAGCCTCGACCAACAACAGCACCATGCCGGCGAGTGCGAGGAAGGCTTCAATGGTGAATACGGACATACGCTCAGCGGATCCAGGTGATGATGGGTAAGAAAGGGGAGTGACGAATTAAAGGGCAGCGACCTTGGCTACTCCGAAGGCGGCTTTCAGGAGGCCTAGCAAAAATCCAGGGTAGCAGCCGCAAACCAGGAGAACGACGGCAAGGACGATCAAAGGCAGACGCTGACCACGGAGGGGATCGCTCATGAACAGACCGGACGCGGCAGAACCCTGGAAAATCTTTCTCCACGCGCGCAGCATGTAAACTGCGGAGATCACCACTCCCCAGAGACCCGCGACTGCTGCCCACTGAAGGGGGCCAAATCCACCTGCCTCTAAAACCGCATGTTTCAGAGGATCGGAGAACTGGAAGCATCCGACGAAAATCATCAGTTCGCCAGCAAAGTTGGCCAGACCAGGGAGACCGATTGAGGCAAAGGCTCCAAAGGCAAAGATAACAGCAATGAACGGTGCGTGGGAGGCGAGTCCACCGAGCTTGGCGAATTCAAGCGTTCCAAGTTGGTTGCGCATCCGACCGCAGAGCGCAAAGAGCAGGGCGATGGAGATGCCGTGGGCAAACATCAGGAGCACGGCACCATTCAGAGCGACTTGTGTGCCGGCGGCGATGCCGAGGAACAGGTAACCCATGTGCATAACGCTGGAGTTTGCCAGGAGGTCATCGAGTCGATTTTGATTCAGAGTCACAAATCCCATGACCAGAATATTGCCCACCAACATCCAGATCAGTGCCTGCTGAACCCATGGGGTCGTGGCACCTGCGGGGAGGAGAGGCAGAGCGATGCGGATTAGACCAAATAGGCCGAATTTTTTCAAGACACCGGAATGCAGCATCGCGATCGGAGTGGGCGCGGTCGCATACGCCGGTGCTGCCCAGCTGTGGAAGGGGAAGAGACTGACGAGTGTGCCAAAACCGACCAGCAGGATGAAAAAGATCGGAGCTTGTTTGGCTGCATCGAGCGGTGCGCTGGCTGCCTGTGCACGGAGGGCCATGAGGTCAAACGTCAGCTTGCCGCCGCCGCTGTATTCGAGCACCAGCCAAGCGAGTCCTGCAAGCAGCACGAGGGAACCCGCGCCGAGGTAAATGGTCGTCTTCCAAGCGACGGCTCGCCGATGCGCGGCATCGCCATGACCGTAGAGACCGATCATGAGGAAGGTTGGGATCAAAGCCAGTTCGTGGAAAGCGTAGAGGAAGAAGAGGTCCGTGCTGAGGAAGGCACCGAGAGCGCCTGCGGAGATGAGCAGGGAGGCCGTGTAATAAGATGCGGGTTTGTCCACGATCTGCCAAATGGCGGCAAAGGTCACCACCACCGTCAGGAGCGCCATGATCATCGCCACGCCGTCTGCGCCGACGCCGAAACCGATCGAAGGGTTGTCCAGCATGATCCGCTTAAAGACGTAAGCGTAACCGTCTGTATCACGTGAAACTGCGCCGAATCCCAGAGCCAGCCAGATGACGATGGCGAGGTTGATGACGCTGGTCGTCACCGCTGTGACACGTGCTGGGGAGCCAAACGCGATTGCAATCGCGGCCAGCAAGGGAAGGAGGATGACAATTTCCAATAGACTCATGTTTCTTCTCCATCAATGCCCAGGAGCGGGCAGAACGAACACCAGAATGTAAATGACAAACAAGACACCGGCACCCAGCAGGAAGGTGTAAGCCTGCATGCGACCGCTTTGTAACACACGAAGTTGGGAACCCAGCTTGGAGACGATTGCCGCCGGGAGGCGGGCGACGAGGCCGTCCGCAAAGATCTGCTCTAGCGCGTTCACCACCCAGGCGACGCGATCTTGGCCATACTTGATGACGCCTGCGTAGAATTCGTCGATGTAAAACTTGTTGGCGAAGAGCTTGATGGAGACAGGATCGCTATCCCGGTTCCGATACAGCGTGAAGCCGCCGCCTGCACCGACCACGAGGGCGATGAGGGAGCAAATCATGACGACGTGCCCTTCGTGGGCGTGTTCAACGACGGGCTTTAGGGCATTGAGTCCGTTGGCGACTGACGGCAGCGCGGAAATGATAGACATGATGGCCAAAGCTGCCAGTGGCACGAGCATGATGAGCGGGACTTCGGAGGCGTGCTTGGCTCCCTCGCTGCGGGCCTTGCCTAGGAAGGCAACTACCACCAAGCGCGTCATGTAGAATGCGGTCAATCCGGCTGTCACGACACCGATGGTGAACAGCCACTTGCACTCGGTGTAGGCGATATCAAGGATGCCCTCCTTACTGACAAATCCACTCAATCCGGGCACACCCATCAAAGCTGCGGTGCCAATGGCGAAGGTCCAGAAGGTGACGGGCATGTACTTGCGGAGGCCGCCCATCTTCCAGATGTCTTGCTCGTGATGGCAGGCGTAAATCACCGCGCCCGAACCCAAGAAGAGGAGGGCTTTAAAGAAGGCGTGGGTGTAAAGGTGGAACATCCCAGGATGCCCGACGCTGTCCGGGTGGTTGGCGTGCACTGGGTCCATGGCGACCAATCCAACGGCCATGACCATGTAGCCAAGTTGGGAAAGAGTGGAGTAGGCCAGCACTCGCTTGATGTCGTTCTGCTGGGTGGCCATCAGCGCGGCCATCAATGCGGTGACACCTCCGACGCCAGCAACGATTTCGCAGGCGAGGGGAGATGCGGCGATGATGAAGCTGACGCGCACGAGCATGTAAACGCCAGCAGCGACCATCGTCGCAGCGTGGATCAGGGCGGAGACGGGAGTCGGGCCTTCCATCGCATCTGGCAGCCAGACGTGCAGCGGCATCTGCGCAGATTTACCGACTGCACCCATGAATAGCCCCAGGGCGGCGATGGTCATGAAAGTCGGGTGGGCGGCGGCGATGGCGTGCAGATTGCCGGACTCGAGACTGGATTTTAGATCTTCGAACGAAACGCTACCGGACACTCCGAAGAGCATCAGGATTCCGATCATAAATCCGAAGTCGCCAATACGGTTGGTCAAGAACGCTTTGTTTGCGGCCTCCGCAGCGCTGCTCTTGTGGAACCAATGCCCGATCAGCAGGAAGGAACTGAGGCCGACCAGTTCCCAGAAGATGAACATCATGAAAAGATTCGCCGCCAGCACGATGCCTGTCATGGAGAACATGAAGAGTGACAGCGCGCCGAAGTAGCGAGGCTGGGCTTCATCATCCTTCATGTAACCGATGGAGAACCAATGCACCAGCATGCCGATGAAGGTCACGATGAAGAGCATTCCAGCGCTTTGTTTGTCCACAACCGCATCAATGCCAGCCTCAAACACACCGTCGATGTGGATGAAGTCCATCAGGTGGAAGGGCGTTTCGCCGACATTGCCCAGCATCATGAGACTGCAAATGAAGCAGGTCGTGGCGGAGGCAACTGAGAGGATCACAGATGCACCTTTCAGCACTCGGTGCAGGCACAGGATGACGACTGCCACCAGGAAGGGCAGGAAGAGGACGATATTGAGAAGTGGCGGGGGGTAGGACATGTCGCGCGATTATCCCTGAAGTTTGGTGATGGAATCCACATCGACGCTCTGCCGCGAGCGGAATAGGGCCACGATGATTGCCAGTCCGACGGCCACTTCTGCTGCGGCGACGGTGATGGTAAAGAACACCAGCGCCTGGGCGCCGTAATCGGGGAGGTGATCCACCAAATGGAAGCGAGAGAAGGCAACGAGCGTCAGGTTTGCAGCGCTGAGCATCATTTCCAGGCACATGTAAATGATGAGGATGTTGCGGCGGGCGATGACGCCTGCCAGGCCCAATGCAAAGAGGGCGCCGCTGACAACGAGGTAATGTCCCAGTGTGACCATATTAAAGTATTAGTTTCCTGCCTCCTTTGCAGCGGTGTCCCGTTTGCTCAGCATCACCACGCCTACGGTTCCAACCAAAAGTAGCAGTCCGACGACTTGCAGGTGAAATCCATACCGATCAAACAAGGCGTAGCCCATCAGCTTGGTGTCCGGCAGTGAGCCCTCGCGCAGATCGTTCGCGATCGTTGGAAGCTCTGTTCCCGCCGCTTTACCGATGGCGGCAGCGGTGTCGAGATCTCCGACTGTGCGCTCGCCATGGAAGGCTCCGCTGACCATGATCACTTGCAGGACCAGCAGCACCGCCAAGAGGCAGCCGCCGACGAGGGCACCGTTGTTTGTCTTTTTGCCCTCCTCTGCCTTGATGTCCATGAGCATGATGATGAAGAGGAAGAGCACCATCACGGCACCCGCATAGACCAAGATCTGGATGATCCCGATGAAGTAGGCATCCAGGCTAATGAAGAGCGCGGCGAGACCGACGAAGCTGGAGGCGAGCGACAGGGCGCTGGTCACCGGATTGCGCGCCGTCACCACCAGCAGGCCAAAGCCTAGTGTGACGAGGGCGAATAGGTAAAAAATGAAAGAGGGCATCAGAGTGAGCGAATTTCGATTGCGGGTGGAGTCACTTCAGCTCGTTCCACTTGTTGACGAGACCTGTGCGCACGCCGCCGATCTCATAGAGTCGTTCTTTGTCGTGAACCATCTCTGCACGGCTCTCGCCGGTCACGGCGTAATCCTTTCGCAGGAAGATGGCCTGCTCTGGGCAGACTTCCTCGCACATGCCGCAATAAATGCAGCGGATCATGTCGATATCAAACTCGGCCGGGCGCTTTTCTACCTTGGCCCAGGGATCGGTGCTGGGGATCTCGCCAGGAATGATCTTGATGGCTTTCGGTGGGCAGATAAACTCGCAAAGCTGGCAACTGACGCACCGTTCGCGGCCCTGTTCATCGGTCACTAGAGCCGGCACACCGCGATAGTACTCAGGCAGTTGGTCATCCCATTTTTGTTCGGGATACTGCATGGTCACCACGGTCTTGCTGCCCCGTAGTGTTTTAAAAGTTCGGATGGCGTGGCCGAGCGTGACCTTGAGCCCCTTCACGAATGTGGAGAGGAAGATCTTCTCGTGCCAAGCGAGTTTGGGACGTTCTACGGTTACGAAGGCCATCGGAATTTGCGGGGATTGCTTATTTCAGCGGCACGAGCCACAGGAGCAGAGCGGTGAGGAAAACATTGGCCAAAGCCAGTTCAAAGAAGACCAGCCAGCCCAGCTTCATGAGCTGGTCAAAGCGGAAGCGCGGCAGCGTCCAGCGCACCCAGATAAAAAAGATGATGAAGGCGAAGACTTTGGCGAAGAAAGTCCCGATGTGCAGCAGGCCGGTCAGCAAGGGGGTGTGCCCTGCCTCAAAATGGAACTGAAAACCGGTGAGTTTTGACAGCAGCGGTGCGAATGGGATGCTCCAGCCGCCCAAGAAGAGTGTAACGCAGAGGCCCGAGCCGACGATCATCGCGGCGTATTCACCGAGGAAGAACAGGGCGAATTTCATCGAGCTGTACTCGGTGTGGTATCCTGCGACCAGTTCCGTTTCGCACTCAGGCAAATCGAAAGGGACGCGGTTGGTCTCGGCAAACATCGAAATGGTGAAGACCAGGAAGGAAATGGCGACGGGAATCAGCAGGATCCAGCGGGAGGCGGAAAGGCCATCGCCCCACAAAGGCAGTAGCAGCCAGCCGTTGGCATCCTGATAGATGGACATCTTCGATAGATTCAATTCCCCGAAGATCATCAGCACCGGGACGATCGAAAGGCCCAGGGACAGCTCATATGAGATCATCTGGGCGCTGGAGCGCACGCCGCCGAGGAACGGGTACTTGGAATTGGACGCCCAACCGGCGATCACGATGCCGTAAACGCCGAGGGATGAGATGGCAAAGATAAACAGGGGGCCGACGTTGAGATCCGCGATAACCATCTTGATTGGCTGCGCCACACCCAACACGTCGAGGTTCAACTCACTACCAAAAGGCATCACCGCCGCGGTCAGCAGGGCGGGGACGATGGTCAGGCAGGGGGCCAACCAATAATAGAAGGTGTTTACATGGCGCGGGGTGAAGTCTTCCTTGAGAATGAACTTCAGGCCGTCTGCCAGAGGTTGGGCCAGACCGCCGATGCCGAAAATCTGCAGGTCTTTCTTGAAACCGAGAAGCGTCAGCGGCATTCCAACTCGGTTTGGGCCGACGCGATCTTGGATCACGGCAGAGACTCGTCGCTCCGCATACACTGAGTAGGCCACCATGGGCATGATCACCATGAACGTCAGGAAGATGACCTTGACGACCGAGGCGATCAGAAACGTGAGATTGAGGTTTGCCAGAAAAAGTTCCATCCGAGAGAGAGTCGCGTAACCGAGTTTGCCCACTATCTGGAAGGGAGACGATCCGGCAACCCGAATTTGTGAAATTTTTCACAAAGTCCGCCAGAGGGGCTCCCGAGGGCCGAAATCCGACATTTAGATATCAAAAGACATCATCTGCGGCGGTGCCTCACGGGCGATGATGTGGGCTACGGTGGTCTCCGTCAGCCAGGTTTGTACCATGTCCCGCAGTTCGCTCATCGTCCGACCGAGCCCGCAACCGCCAGCGATGCCGCATTCGCAGGACTTTCCGGGGCGGGAACCTTGCACACAGCCGATGGGATCAAAGGGGCCGTCGATGGCTTCCACGATCTCGCGCAGGGGCACGTCATTGGCAGGGCGTTGCATTTGGTAGCCTCCGCCGACTCCGCGCTTGCTGCGCAGGAGGCCAGCATTCTTGAGCACCAGGAGGATTTGCTCTAGAAACTTGAGCGGGATGTTCTCGTTTGCGGCCAGATCCTGAATAGAAAAGGTCGTCCCAGCGGCTGCGCGACCCATCGCAACCATGGCGCGCATTCCATATTCGGCTTTCTTTGAGAGCTTCATTGTTGATTGATTCTATCGGGATTGGAGCACTTACTGCGCCACAAGCAATCTTGTTTGTCTGGAATCTTCCGATTTCCTTCCGCTCAATCCCAGCTTTGATGGTGTACGCCGCCACCATGTCCGAAGATCTCTTCCAATCCCCAACCCAACCGTCTGCCGAAGCCGATAACGTGCCTTCGCATGCGCCGTTGTCTGCGCGGATGCGGCCACGGACGCTAGACGAATACGCCGGGCAACGCCACATTCTGGGGGCAGGGAAGCTCTTGCGTCGTGCGGTGGAGTCGGACCGATTCTCGTCGCTGATCTTTTACGGACCGCCGGGCGTTGGAAAAACGACTCTGGCGCATATCATTTCCCACGAGACCAAGTCCCGCTTTGTGACGCTGAGCGGCGTGGAAAGCAATGTCTCTGATATCCGCAAGGAAGCGGAGGCCGCAGCTACCCTTCTGAGGGTGAATGGACAGACGACGATCCTTTTCGTTGATGAGATCCACCGTTTTAATAAGGCGCAGCAAGACGTCTTGCTGCCCCATTTGGAACGTGGTACACTCCGCTTCATCGGGGCCACGACGCATAACCCCTTCTTTTACGTCAATTCGCCGCTGGTCAGCCGCTCCCAAGTCTTCACTCTGGAACCCCTGGGAATGGACGACCTGGAGGGGCTCATGGATCGTGCGATCAGCGATCAGGATCGCGGGTTTGGGTTCCGCAAAATCGAACTCACGCCCGACGCTCGGCACCACCTTGCCACCATCGCGGACGGCGATGCGCGCAAGTGCCTGAACGCACTTGAGCTGGCCGTATTGAGCACCGCACCGCAGCCAGACGGTCGCATCGTCATCGACCTAAACATCGCCGAAGAGTCAGTGCAGCAAAAGACCATCGTCTATGATGGAGATGGCGATGGCCATTACGACACCGCCAGCGCCTTTATCAAGAGCATGCGCGCCTCCGATCCAGACGCTGCCGTTTATTGGCTGGCCAAAATGATCTATGCCGGGGAGGACATCCGCTTCATTGCCCGGCGGATCGTCATCGCGGCGAGCGAGGACGTCGGGCTCGCTGACAGCAATGCCCTGCGTGTGGCAGTGGCAGCGCAGCAGGCGGTAGAATTCATCGGAATGCCAGAGGCAAGAATCATTCTCTCGCATGCCACGCTTTACGTTGCCACGGCACCGAAAAGCAATCGAGCCTACCTCGCCATCGACGCCGCGCTTGAAGACCTGAAGCAGGGGCGGACGCTCCCGGTGCCGAAGCATCTGCGCGATGCACACTACGCTGGGGCGAAATCCTTTGGCCATGGGGAAGGGTATTTGTATCCGCATGACTTTGAGGATGGCTTTGTCCCTCAGCGCTGCCTTGAAGGTGGCAAGATCTACTACGAACCAACGGCCAACGGGCTGGAGGGGCGCATCAAAGAACGGCTAGAGCACCTGCGGTGTAAATGGCAAGAGGCGGCCGGCGCTCACAACTCTCAGACCTAACCGTTGGCGGGGGCGATTTTGCGCAAGCAACATGGCGTGTTCGGTGTTTACTCGGGAAAGCGGTGGCAGCGGAAAAGTCCGAATTCGATGAACGCTGGAGACGCTTTAGGACGTTCCAAAGGTTCAATGAATAAGAACATCTCGCGACGCACTGGTATTAAATTGATGACGGCTGGAACCCTGATGGGGTTGAGTGGCCGTGGGGCACTTCAGGCAGAGTCTGCAAAGCCGAGCGCCAGTGGGCCGATGACCGACTCGTGGGGTAAGACACAAGATCGGGTGTTCTTGGGCGGTGATTACTGGGCGAACCCGATGGAGGACTGGCGTGTGGTCAATGGTGGTGCCGAATGTCAGAACGCTGGCGGAGGCCGCAGTGTGCATTCCTTGACGCATCAACTCACGGCAAGCGGTTCCTTCACCATGGCGGTGACGCTGACTCGTTTGGAAGTGAATGGCAATGACGGCGGCGCAGGATTCCGCATCGGGCTGCGCAGCGAGATCAATGAGCACCGCAGCAATTGCTTTGTGCAAAATGGATTGGTCGCCGGTTGGCGCGCTGGCGAATTGGTGCTGGGGCCCAAGACCAGCGCATTGAAGGACGCTGCGGAACTGAACAAGGTGCGTCTGACACTTAGGGGTGTGACGGCTGGAGCAGAGTGCGCACTGACGTTGACCGCGACGGCGATGGACTCGGGCGCTGAGCTTGGCGTGGTGTCCCATTCGGTGGCGGCTGGGATGGTGGTGGGCAATGTGTCGGTGGCGAACAATTTTGTCGTCGGCGCGGCTGGTGCTGCGAAGAAGGGGAAGGCAAAAGGCAAGGGGAACGCTGCAGGAAGTGGTCGCTATCGGTTTGAGAATTGGACGATGGAGGGTGATGCCTTCACGATCACGCCAGCGAACCAGTTTGGACCACTGCTTTGGTCCATGTATTCTCTCAGCGATTCACGCACGGACGATGGCTTTGTGATGAAAATCAGTGCGCTGACCGGGCCACTTGGTGCCAAAGATAATCATATGGTGGAACTCCTGGTGCAAACGGGTGGTGCTTGGAAGTCGCTAGGTGAAGCAAAGCTGGATCCCGACGCCTGGGTGGCGACCTTTCGCATCGCGAAATGGAATGAGAAACAGACAACACCTTACAAGCTCGTGTATCGCGAAAACCACACTGATGGCTCGCAGACGGACCATGAATGGACAGGTGTCATCAAGGCAAATCCAGAGGGGCGTGCCCTGCGCATGGCAGCGCTTACTTGTCAGAACGATTACGGCTTCCCTTACGCGCCAGTGGCGGAAAACCTGCTAAAGTTGGATCCAGATTTGGTGTTCTTTTCAGGTGACCAAATTTATGAGAACCACGGCGGCTTTGGCTTGATTCGCGAGCCTGCAGCACCTGCGATCCTAAACTATCTGCGCAAGTTTTACCAGCACGGCTGGGCCTTCCGTGAGGTGATGAGGAACGCGCCGACGCTCTGCCTTCCAGATGATCATGATGTCTTCCAAGGGAATATTTGGGGCGAAGGCGGGAAGAAGATGGACGTGGGGGATACCGGCGCATCATCGAAGGGCGGTTATATCGAGCCAGCGCAGATGGTGAACGTGGTGCACAAGACGAATGTGGCGCATCACCCCGATGCCTATGACCCAAAACCATGCCTGCAGGACATCAGTGTTTACTACGGCGATATGGTGTATGGCGGCGTGGGTTTTGCGATCATTGCGGATCGGCAGTGGAAGAGTGGACCGGAGCGAGTGGATACCGGCAGTGGTCGTGCGGACCATGTCCTGGATGCGAATTTTGACACGGCAAAGCTGGATCAACCAGGTCTCGTGCTGCTGGGAGAGCGTCAGGAAGAATTCCTCAAACAATGGGCACAGGATTGGCGTGGGCATACGCTGAAGGCGGTGCTCAGCCAGACGGTCTTTGCGAATGTGGCGACTCATCACGGTGGGTTCGATGGCTACCTGAAGGCGGATCTGGATTCGGGTGGCTGGCCACAAACGGCAAGGAATCGTGCGGTGGAAATCATGCGCCCTTCAATGGCGCTGCATATCAATGGCGATCAGCATCTCACCACCCTGACTCAGTATGGCGTCGGGAAGCAACGCGATAGCAATTGGTCCTTCTGCACGCCTGCGATCTCCGCAGGTTATCCACGGTGGTGGCGCCCAGATGAACTGAAGATGCCGCATGCGAATCGCCCGAACCATGGGAATGCCGATACGGGTGAATACATCGATGGTCTTGGCAACAAGGCTTATGTTTACGCAGTTGGAAATCCTGTCGTGGGTAAGGCTCCAAACCGTTACGACAAGGCTCACGAAAAGGGCAGCGGGTTTGGCTTCATCACCTTTGACACGGTGCGGAAGACCTACTTCATCGAGTCCTTCCGCTTCTTGATCGACGCCACAGACGGGAAGCCTTCAAATCAATTCCCAGGCTGGCCGGTGACGATCCAGCAGGCAGAGAATCGTGGCGAGAACGTCCTCGGGTGAGCCCGTAGCGGGAGTCGTAGCGTTCCACTTCGCGCCATCAGGTCTTGTGAACGCCGATTTCATCTCCAGCAGATTCAGGAAGGCCAACAGATGAAGAGATAATACAAATCTGCGGACCTCCTTGAATCTGCTGGAAATCACAAAACGTGTTGACGCTATGTATAGACCTTACCCTGCATTGCGGGCAGCGACTTCACTGATGAGGGTTGCGAGCGTTTGCAGCTCGCGATCCTGCGGTTGTGGGCGTGTGACGATAAAAAGTTCTGTCGTCGGAACGGGCGAGGCGAGGGGAACGTAGATGCAGCCTGAATGGGGTAACTTTTGGCTGTGCGTGGGCATTAGCGCGATGCCATCCCCCGCAGACACGGCGCCTAGCATCATGGCGAGCGTGTCCACTTCGAGCGTGATCATCGGCTCGAATCCGGCTTTGAGGCAGATGTTTCGCAAAAAATCACGACGACCAGGAAAAACGGCATCGGCCAAAGAGATCCATTTTTCCCCAGCGAGTGCGGCGAGTTTTACGGATCTTCGTTTGCTGAGGGCGTGCGAGTCGGGAAGCACCGCCGCCATCGCGTGTTTGCCGAGGCTACGCAGGTTGAATTGAGCGCGGTCGGTCTCGTTCAGGTTGCCAACGATTGCGGCATCAATTTCGTGGTTGCGGAGGCGATCCAATTGGGCCCGCGGTGATAACTCGAAAAGGCTGATCTGGGTCTGGACATGGCGCTGTCGAAACTCGCGCAAGGCTGGAACGACGAGATCATCCAGGAATGGCGTGAGAAATCCGAGCCGCAACGTCCTCTGTGCATTACCAAACTGCTCCCGGACCTGTTGCACGCTCGTTTCCGCATCACAAACGATCTGCCGAGCCTTGGCGAGGAAGAACCGGCCTGCATTCGTTAGGTGAATGCGCTTCTTGATCCGATCAAAGAGGGGGACGCCAAGTTCGTCCTCCAGCAAAGCGATCTGTCGGCTCAAGGCGGGCTGAGAAATGTGCATGGCCTCCGCTGCCCGCGAAATGTTGAGCAGTTCTGCCGCAGAAATGAAGTAACGGAGCTGGTGGAATTCCATTTGAGGCGAGCGGGGGCGATCAAGGGCAAGGATGGCGGCGATGACCCGCGAGCGCAAGCATTGCCGCTTCTGGTCCGCGCTTCAGCCGATCATCTCCCAGCGAAGAGATCGCGACCTTTGGCTAGCGCTTCGATCTTGCGGTCTGCGATACTTCTTTTCAGCATCCAAAAGCCGCAATCTGGGTGGATGAAGTGAATGCGATCAGCGCCGATTTTTTTCGCTGCTGCGTCGATTCGGTGGGCGATCTCGTCGGCTGTTTCAATGTGGTTCACTTTAATGTCCACCACGCCAAGACCCAGGCCGATTCTCGAGTCTAGCTCTTTGAGTGCATCAAGATCCGAGCTTGGGCGGTGGGCCAGTTCGAGCACAAGGTGATCGGCGTTGAGGCTGTTGAGGAAGGAGATGAGAGCTGCCCATTCGCCACTCTGGATGGTCTGGCCGCCGTAGTTGCCAAAGCAGAAATGCACTGCCTTGCGACCTTTCACGGCGTCGAGCACGCGATTGATCCCGGCGGCGGCGATGGGGCCATCAGATGGATTGCCGGGGATGTTTGCTTCATCGAGTTGAACGCAGTCGCACGATAGCGCCGCCGCCTGTGCGGCGAGCGCGTCTGCGATGGCCATGTTCAGGGCGGCGAAGTCATTGTAGTGCTCGTCCAACAGTGTGCGTGCCAGCATATAGGGACTGGTAAGAGTGAACTTGAAGGGGCCGCCGGCGACCTTCGCCGCACGCGCACAGTCTTCGGGAAGATTCAGGACGCCCTCGGTAATTGGGCCGCGCACGACAGCCGCGGGTTTGGACCGGAACCCCATCTCCGCTTTGCTGCGGAAGGCAGCGGTGTCGGCCCGTCCGACTCGGCGGTCAATCCCGCCGAGTTTGTGGACGAAGTATTCGATCATGCCGTTCGTGTCGGGATGATTGACGTCAAAGCGGTAGAGCTCTCCATCGGTCGGTAGATCAATGCCTGCCTGTCTTTGGGTATCAAAGACGACTCGTGTCGCATCGATCAGCGCAGTCTCACTGGGCAGGGCGCTGAGCCATTCTGGTATGGGGTAGGAGCCGACGGTGGTGGTTTGGATGGGCATGGCAGTGGTTGGATCATGCGGGTAAAAAGAAGCGGTGACGAGCATTGGCGCTCGCCACCGCAGCAAAGTCCAAAGGGACGCTACGATTGTTCAAAGGCGGCTTAGTCGATCTGTGTCCACTTGGCGTTGGCCTTGCTGGAAGCGACAGTCGCCTCGATGAAGGCCATACCACGCACACCGTCCTCGATTTTTGGGAAGTCGTTGGCCGGATCGTCCTTGGCGAGCTTGCGTTTTTCAATGCGGGCACGGATGCAGTTGGCGAAGTTTTTGTAGATGTTCGCAAACGCTTCGAGGTAGCCTTCTGGGTGTGCTGGAGGTGTGCGACCAGCGGCCAGGGCTGCTGGGCAGAGGTATCCATTTGCAGTTCGATACACCTGCATCGGCTGATCGATCCATTTCACGAGGAGAGTGTTGGGCTCTTTCTGATGCCACTCGATGCCCCCCTTTTCGCCATAGACGCGGATGTTGAGATTGTTCTCCTCTCCCACAGAAATCTGAGAGCTGTGCAACACCCCTTTGGCACCGCCCTTGAAGCGGAGCAGGATGTTGCCGTCATCATCCAGCTTACGGCCCTTGACAAATGCCGTGAGATCGGCGGCGAGTTCGGAGATCTTGAGGCCGGTGATGTACTCGGCGAGATTCTCTGCGTGAGTGCCAATATCGCCAATGCAGCCTGCGGCACCGCTCTTCTTCGGATCGGTGCGCCAGCCAGCCTGCTTTTGACCGCTCGCTTCGATGCGCGTGGCCAGCCAGCCCTGGGGATATTCGACAACGACTTTGCGGATCTTACCCAGCGCACCAGTGGCGACCATGTGGCGGGCTTGTTTGACAAGGGGGTAGCCGGTGTAGTTGTGAGTGAGGCCGTAGATGAGGCCGGATTTTTTGACGATCTCAGCCAGCTTCTTGGCCTCGGCGAGATTGAAGGTCGCGGGCTTGTCGCTAAGCACATGGAAACCATTTTCCAGAGCCATCTTTGCTGGCGGGAAGTGCATGTGGTTCGGCGTGACAATGGCGACGAAATCCATCCGCTGGTCTGCGGGCAGTGCTTTTTCCGCCTTGATCATTTCCTCAAAGCTGCCGTAGCAACGGTCTGGAGGAAGGAAAAGGTCCGCACCGCTGTCCTTGGATTTCTGGGGATCGGAGGAGAAGGCTCCACAGACGAGTTCGATCTGCTGATCCATTGCTGCAGCGATACGATGGACGGCGCCAATGAAAGCTCCGCGACCACCGCCGACCATGCCATAACGAATTTTTCGGCTCATGAGAAGTAGTGAATTGAGGGTTGAGTTGGTTGAGAGAAAGACGGAGCGGTGCGCTGCCGAAGGAATCGGGAGTTTGAAGCAAGGAGATGCCAGTGGTCAAGCACGGACGCATGGGGAGATCAATCCTGCGCCGGAATAAACTCGAAGGTCTTGGGCTTGCCTTTGGACGGTTGGGTGATGTTGACGCTGCCGCCGACCGAGGTCGAGATGGCGAGGCCGAGCCATTTGGCGGTGAGTTTTTCGCCATCGCGCACGATGGTAAGCGTGGAGGGTTCGGGCATTTTTTCAATGATTCCGTCTTGCACAGCGTTGCTGAATCCAAAGAAGGCTAGCGTCTCTTTACTGTCGTTCGGGCGTTCGAGGGCAAAACCATCTTTGGGATCGGCGGCATTTTTGATGGGGAGGTTAACTCGTAGCTCTTCGCGCTTCCGGTTGAATTCAATCAGATCGCAGGTGCCATCGCTGCGGAACTCGATGCGGAAGCGTTTGTCTGAATCGGTGCTGGCCCAATTGCCCTCGAGTGCAATCCAACTTACGGAGGGCTGATGAAAAGCTTTGGCGACAAGGTCCCACGGCACCATGCGGCTGGTGGAGCCAAGGAGCTCGGGGACGCAGGCTCCGTTGTTGCCTTCGACAAATTGGCTGACCTTGTCCATGAGGCGAGTCCATGCTGCCTGCGCGGCATCGGCGAGCTTTTGTTCGTCTTCACGGGTCGGTGCGGCGATGGCGCGGAGGGCTGCTCGCAATTCGATCACGCAGCCATCCAGTGGGGTTGCGGGAGAGACGGTGAATTGGAGATTGCCTGCGAGTGCATCAGCGGCTGCTGCGCCCTCTGTCTGAATGAGGGAGAGGGTCCAGCGGTCAGGCGAATTCTCCGACAGGACGCAGGCCGTTTCGGGCAGTCCTGCGGTGGTGAGTTTGAGTATGGTGCCTATACCAGCGGCGGTTTCCCAAGTGGACTTGTCTGCTTCATTCACGAGGGAGAACTGCCCTTGTCCCGGCTCGTTGAATTCCGGGAGATGCAGGCGCAGATAGGCGAGGAGTTCGCGGCTGCTGAAGACGTGACCTTGGACGGCGGGCAGCTTGGTAACGACAAGACCCGATGATTGCAAAATGAGATCACCGCGCGAGCGCTCGATGCGGGCAAATTGCCAATGTTTGCCTTCGGCAGTTGCGGGGGCGCTGGCAAGTTTTTGCTGGGTCTCCGCGTCTGGGCGGAAGCTGGCGGCGCGCATCCACTGGCTGAAGTTGTCGGCTGCCGGGGCAGTGGTGGCGATTGCCAGCAGGACGATCAGGGCAAACTTTGTCTGGGTTTGTTTCATGAGGTGACGTTTGGATCAGACTCGGTCTCTTGAGATTCGGTTTCGTCTTCCTCTTCCGCGACCTTCTCGATCAATTCACCCTTGAACTGGCTGAGGATGCTGTCGAGGATTCGGAAAGCTTTGTGATACTTAAGGTCATCGATGACGGCCTTGCGTTCGGGTCCGCTGCCATCGACGCGGTAGTAGGCATAGGCGAGTCCCTTGTCATCCCACTTGCGCTTGTCGACACGGAAGACATCAGCGAAGCGCACGACGGTTCCATTGTCTGCGACGAAGTGGTCCGCCTCCAGACGCAGTGTTTTCCTGAAGTTGAGAAGGAAACTAATCGCACCGATGGCAGCCATTCCGAGTGTGCCATAGCCCCACCAGAATTGGCCATCAATCTCCTCCTGCGTGTAGCGTTTCGGATCCTCCGGAAGATTGCGCGGGGTCGCGTAGGAGATCCATTTTGGAGGTTCGCCATCAGAACCTGTGGGCCAGCTCTTGGCCTTGGCAGATTCCAGCCAGGCATCAAGTGTGCCTTCCTTCTGGGCCTTTTCAAAACTACCCTGGACCTCCTTTTCAAACCACACTTTTTCATCGGCGATGGCGTTGGTCTTTGGGTAACCCCATTTGCCATCGTAAAGAAAGTACAGGCCCATGCCAACCAGGACGGCGGTAATCAGCCCCATGCGGCGATAGTACCAGGGGGTTACGTGGCAGATGAGGGGAAGGGGATCCTGGGCTGGCGTTGTTTTTTCATCCATCTGTCTGCCATTCAATCACGCAGAGGCTGGCTGGCAACCTCTCATTTATTCGGAAATGGTCGAAAAATGTCCAATCGTGTGGATGTTTACCACTGCCCTTGGCAAATTTGAACCCTACGCCTATGATGACTGACTCTACCGCGATGCAAACACGTCCGCTACCCGCTAAAAACTCTCGCCCCTATTCCGTGTCGAGAATCTCGGTGCTGGGACTGTTGGCTCTCGCCGGTATGTCCTTCTCGCTGGCCGCCCAGGAAGCAGCGGAAAAGGATCCGGGGGCGCGGATGGAGGCTATCAAGAAGCAGATCAAAGAAGTTGCCCCTGGGAAGTATGACCTGGATGGAATCATCATCGATGCGGCCACTCGGGAAGTGCGCGTGCCCACTGAGGTGAATCTGGTCAAAGCCCCCGTGGAGTACATGCTGGTTCAGGATAAGGGCAAGACGCACGAAAGCGTGCTGAAGACGACGCTGGATCCCTTGGTCATCCAGGTCGCCCTGCTGCTGGCCAACTATGAGCCTGGTACTGAAAACCTCTTTGCCAAGGCCCCTGCGGGCGCGGAGTTGCCGAACTTTCCGCAGTTGAAACCCACCAAGCCTGGCGCGCATCTCGTGAACATCGAGGTTGAGTGGGAAGCTGAAGGCAAAAAGAAGCGCAGCCCGCTGTCTCAATGGGTGCAAAACATTGATGTTTATAAACCCGCGCCAGACATGGACGTGTGGATGTTCACGGGATCCAAGATTGATGAGCGCGGCTTCGTCGCCTCCGTCGATGGCTCTATCATCGCCGTGTGGGCTGATCCTTCTGCACTGCTGAACTCCATGGCAAAGGGCAACGAGCGCGATGAACTCTGGATCTCTCTGCCTGCCAACATCCCGCCGGAAGGAACGCCGGTGACGCTGATCATTACCCCGAATCCCCAACCGCAAAAACCATGAAGCCGCTGAATCTGACTCTTTCTCTTCTCCTCGCTGCGTTCGCGTGCAGCCCTCGCGCATTTGCACAGGCCGCCACCGTCGCGGATCCCCACGCATCTCTGAAGCAGGAGATCCAATTGTCCTACAAGCGCGGCTTGGATTGGCTGGCGGCCAAACAAAATGCCGAGACGGGGCAGTGGGGCACAGCTGAGCCTGTCGCTTTTACAGGGTTGGCGGTCAGTTGCATCTTGCTGGATCCCAGTCGCGATCCCCAATCACCCGCGCCTGCTGCTGCGGAAAAGGGGGCTGCTTTTCTGCTCAGGAACGTGCAGCCAGACGGTGGGATCTACGTGAAGGCTCGCGCCAACTACAATACCGCGCTGGCGCTCATGGCGCTGCTGATGAATCCGAAGGCCGAGAACGAGGACGTGATGCTCCGGGCCAGACGCTACCTTGTTGGAGCCCAGATGGACTTGGATGAGAAAGGGAAGAATGATAACCCTCTCGATGG
The DNA here is from genome assembly GCA_024232965.1 of Verrucomicrobiaceae bacterium. Taxonomy (GTDB): domain Bacteria; phylum Verrucomicrobiota; class Verrucomicrobiia; order Verrucomicrobiales; family Verrucomicrobiaceae; genus JACKQF01. The sequence goes on from JACKQF010000001.1 coordinate 1,053,223, forward strand.
AGGCATCGGCTATGGCGATGAAAAAGGCAACCACGCCGACATGTCGAATACGCACTTTGTGTTGGAGGCTTTGCATTACTCAGAAGCACTTCTTGCTGACAAAGGTGATGCGGCCAAGAACGAACCAAAGCTAAATTTCAGCGCTGCGATCGACTTCATTCAGCGCTGCCAGAATCGTCCAGAGAGCAACAAATCCTCTTGGGTCAGCACCGACCCCAAAGACGCAGGCGGATTTGTGTATGGGCCGGGCGACACTCGTGGTGAAGAGTTCAAAACCGCCGACGGTCGGACCGCCTTGCGGTCATACGGAAGCATCAGCTACGCTGGTCTGCTGAGCTTTGTCTATGCTGGTTTGGACAAGAGCGATCCGCGAGTCGAAGCCGTTATCAAGTGGCTCTCGGAAAACTACACGCTGGATGAAAACCCAGGTCTGGGTGCGCAGGGCATGTACTACTACTACCACACGATGGCTAAGGGGCTTGCTGCCGCAAAGGTGGACTTTTTGAAGCTAAAGGACGGCACCTTGGTCGATTGGCGCAAAGGGCTGGCTGAAAAACTGCTGAACGTGCAGAAAGGCGATGGTTCCTGGGCAAATGACGCCGCTGGTCGCTGGATGGAAAGCGACCCTGAACTCGTCACATCCTACGTGCTGATGGCGCTGGCGCGCCTGTATCAGACGATGTAGGCTTAGCGCCTGCATGAAGACCTTCCTCATCGTCCTAGCGGTCGTCGCCAGTTGGCTGGCGGCCCAGCGCTGGCTGCTGCCCCAGTGCCAGGACGGCGAGTGCGACAGCTGTCTGCCAGTCCCAGTGCCAAACGTCGACGCTGCCTCGCCCAAGGGCAGCCCATGAACCGCGAGGTGCCCCAAGGAGAGGTGCTTGCTAAGCCCCTCGGCAAATGAGTAAAGCTCTGGGCTACTTTGCATCTTTGTGGCCTCACTGCTCCAGCGCAGCCTGCACTTCTCCGCTGCGTTGCAGCAATTTGTTGTGTTGGATCTGCACGGCCCTCCCAAACGCGGCTGATTTTATCCGACCTAGCGACTTGGCAAAAGTCTTGTCCTCATCGCTTAGGTTGGGCCATGCATCAAGGAGTCGGCCTATGTGGGACTCAGTTGTCGTATTGAGCAGCTCCAGTCGAGCCACAAACACTCGCCGGGTCTCCGCCGGCTGCGGGGTGATGGATAGAGGCAGGACGGCGTCTATGCTCTCCTGCGGCAAAAGCACCAAAAGTCGCGTCCCGTCTTCCTTCATCCATGCGTCCTCCCATGTGTGCACCATCGCCGCTGCTTCGGCTGGAGTCAGGCCTTCCTCGGTCAATGCGGTCGTTAGAGATTTGACGAGATTTGACTGGCTGGAATCGAATTTGGCCGGGTCAGAAGAGGATGATGTCTCGGCGACCGCGCTTCCGAAACGAGGGATGGGTGGTGTCTCTGCCCAGCGTAGTTGCGCACCTTTTACATGGACCTGGAATGCCCGCAGGTGGCTGGTGTCTACGACAGTATGGCCCATCTCCCAGATATCATCGCGAGTATTGACGACGTTCACGGGGAGGTAATGATTTCCTGTGCCACGATAAAAAATGAAGTGCTCAAACTGGCTGTCACTTTCCACCAGCCACGCATCGGGCACCTCCCGTGCATGCCGGTAGTGAGCGCCGTGATCGCCCACTACCGGCACTTTCGCCAGCGAGACTGCTTCCTTCGGGTCCCGCAAGGTAATGTTCCAGACAGTTGGTGGCGTGGCGTCGAGCAACGAATTCGGCGTCTCGATGCTGACAAGGCTGTGCAGCAGCGGCGATGGAAGAGGCGGCGCACGCATGAACCCTGGCGCGGTAGGAAAGACCTCAGTGATTTGTCCTGCGGGGTAGCGCACGCTGACGCTCGCAGTCATGGGACCGGACGGGTAGAAATACAGCACTGGCGTCTCCATTCGGATGAGACACGGCGCGGCTGCCTTTTGCAATAGGGCGTGCCTAGCCACGAATTCGGGAAGACTGGCCGGGCCTTCCAGAGTCGGTGTCCACCAGGGCACCGAACTACCGTCGGAGCCAACCACTACGGTGAATGTACCCCATTCATGGACGCGGAGTGTTGGCGTTGTCGCCCGAATGCAAAGACTTGGAAAGACAAAGCAGAAAACGGTGATAGCGAGTTTCATAACATATGCAGACTGGCTCCCATCGATAATTTTGTCTGTAAAGCGCCGGTAAAATGGCGTTTCCGACCCCGTTGGAGCACTTTTGCTTGCCGTATGGTCTCAGCGCTTCATTCTGCGGGCTCTATCTATCATGGAATCCCTCTGGAACGACAAAGAAGCCTTCGCCTGCGGCAGTGATCTGCTAGCCCAACGTGTCTATACATCCCGCCTATTGGGACAAAACCCCTCTTTGGTTCTCCACGGCGGCGGCAATACTTCGGTGAAGATCACTGAAAAAGACTTCTTTGGCGACGAGGTCGCGCTCTGCTACGTGAAGGGGTCCGGTTGGGATCTGGCCACCATTGAGAAGCCTGGATTTGCTCCGGTGCGGATGAACGCGCTGATGAAGATGGCCGAACTGGACGAGATGTACGACAGCGACATGGTGGTGCAACTCCGCGCTGCGATGACCGATCCGGGCGCACCGACTGCTAGCATTGAGGCGATCCTTCACGCTGCGCTGCCGTTTACCTTTGTGGATCACAGCCACGCTGATGCCATCGCCGCCCTGACCTGCAACGCGGATGGCGAGGCGCGGGTCAAGGAGGTCTTTGGCAGCCGAGTGCTGATTGTTCCCTATGTGATGCCAGGCTTCATCTTGGCAAAGACCATCTACGATCTCATCAAAGGCCGAGACCTCCGTGCGGAAGGTGTCGAGGGCATGGTGCTGCTGAAGCACGGTCTTTTCACCTTTGCCGATGACGCCCGCACCAGCTACGAACGCCACATCGAAATGGTCACGATGGCGGAAGATTTCCTCGCCGCTCGCAGTGCAGGTGGCGCGCCTGCTTCAAGTGGAGCGGGCATCCTGCCGGCCGAACACCTGCTTGGGCTCGCCAAGCTCCGGCAGGCTGTCTCCAAAGTGCGCGGCTATCCACAGATCGCTCGGCTCAATGCCTCGGCAGAGGCGGTTGGTTACGCCAGCCTTCCTGGCGTCGCCGATTTTGGCACCCGCGGGCCACTGACACCAGATCACAGCATCCGCACCAAGCGTGCCCCCGCCATCATCGGCGATGACATCGCTGCGGGCGTGGATGCGTTCGCTGCCGACTACAAAGCGTACTTCGACCGCAACAGCAGCGGCCACACGATGTTGGACGCCGCACCACGCTTTGCCCTCTGGGCGGGTAAGGGGATCGTGAGCTTTGGTGATACCGTGAAGGATGCCAACATTGTCGCCGACATCTCGGAACACACTGCTGCCACCGTGCAACTCGGCGAAGCGGTGGGTGGCTGGGAGCCTCTTCCCGAGAGCGATATCTTTGACATCGAGTATTGGGAGCTTGAGCAGGCAAAACTGCGCAAAGGCCCAGGGCGCAAAGTGCATCAAGGTAAGGTCGCGCTCGTCACTGGCTGTGCAGCCGGCATCGGCTTTGCCATCGCGGAATCTTTGGCTGAGCAGGGCGCTCAAGTGGTGGGTCTCGATATTGACAAGGAGATCCCTGACATCATGAAAAGGATAGGTGGGATCGGCATCGTCGTGAACCTTACCGAGGATCAGCCTGTGCAGGATGCCATCGACTTCACCGTGCGCGAGTTTGGTGGGATCGACATCGTCGTCAGCAATGCTGGCATCTTCCCGAAGAATGATCATCTCGATGCAATGGCGCAGGGCGATTGGGACCGGACGATCATGATCAATCTCACCAGCCATCAGAAGCTGATGAACAAGGTCATTCCGTATGTAAAGCAGGGCATCGACGCCAGCATCATCTTCGTCGGTAGCCGCAACTTCAAGGCCCCCGGCCCGGGCGCTAGCGCTTACTCCTGCAGCAAGGCCGCGCTTACCCAGCTCTGCCGCGTCGCCGCGCTCGAATTGGCCCCACACAAAGTCCGCGTGAACATCGTCCACCCGGACGCCGTTTTCGATACCAAGCTATGGACTCCAGAAGCTCTGGAAAAGAGCGCCACACGTTATGGCATGACTGTGGAGGAATACAAAACCAAGAACCTCATGAAGGTGGAGATCAAGAGCAAGGACATCGGCAACATGGTCGCCGCCATGGCCAGCCCTCTGTTCGCCAAAGTCACCGGTGCCCAGATTCCGGTGGATGGTGGGAATGATCGGGTGATCTGACGGTGGGAGTGATGGAGCCGGTTCGTCCATCGTCCTCAGAATTTTGAAGGCAGAGGAATGGGGGCAGGGGAATGCGATGATGGGGGCTCAGTCAGGACATAGGTAACACTCTTGGCTCAGGACATGGGTAACACTTGGTGTGATTGGGTTATGGGTTAGTGGATGGGCTAAATCGCGTCAACTCTCGTTTTCAGGCTGCTCTGGGGGTGGGATCGTGTTGGGGGTGGGGCTACTTCCTCAGTGTAAAGCCTCGTCCACTGGATGGCCTTGGGCAGAGCGGGTCGGTGACGCTTTCTCCGCAGTGAGTGGTGCCGACCCCAGAGATTGGCAGGATGAATTGACGAGGCTGTCATAACAGTGTCGGATTCGGACAGCATCTGGAGTCCCTGCACTGCTAGGGAAATGTTCTTGCCACTTAGAGCGCTGGTAGAGTAGGGTGAATCCACGTGAATAATCTATTCAAGTTTTTGAGGCGACTTCTGTGCTTTTGCATTTTAGCTGAGTGCGGGAATGCCGCGCCAACCCACGAACTCATCACTGGATTTAGGGCGCCTCCTTCGTTACCGGGAACTGGGCGATTGGTGCTTGCGGAGGATGGCTGGATGTGGGGAACCACGCGCAATGGCGGCGTCAGCAGCCTTGGGGGTTGCATCTTTCGGGTAAAACTCGATGGATCGGCCTGGGAGGTGGTCTATGCCTTTTCCTCGGATTCGTCAAATGTCGGTCGGGAACCGTATGCTGGTTTGGTCAGCGATGGTGAGGGATGGCTATGGGGGACGACCAATGCGTCGTCTGGGGGAAGCTTTGGGACGGTGTTCAAAATTGACGTGACTACACATGTCGTGACGACCGTTGTGGAGTTCTCTAACAACGGTCCGCAGAACAAGGGGGCCCAGCCTCAAGCGGCGCTGCTGAATGACGGCGACGGCAGCCTTTGGGGCACCACATCCGCAGGTGGTGCTAGCAATGCTGGCACTGTCTTCAAGATCGATATATCGTCGGGAACGCTCCAGACGATCATTGAGTTTACCGGAACGAGCGGGGTGAGTTTGGGGAAAAGTCCACTTGGATCGTTGATCGCTGACGTAGATGGCATCGTTTGGGGGACGACCAGTTCTGGTGGTCTTGGCAATTTAGGCACAGTCTTCAAGATCGATCCAGCGACGAACCTTATGACGACCGTTGTCGAGTTTTCTGGCAACGGCGCGCAGAATCGAGGTTCAACACCTCGTGGGTCACTGCTTGAGGCTCCCTCTGGCATACTTTGGGGCACGACCTATAGCGGTGGTGCCAATAGTTACGGGACCCTCTTTCAAATCGATCGAGCGACAGGGTTGCTCACCACGGTGGTGGAAAGCTCGACGCTGAGCGGCCTCGGATTTCACCCTGCGGGCGATTTACTGGACGATGGACTGGGATTCTTGTGGGGGGCAACGGAGTCCGGGGCGGGAAATTTTGGGGCCATTTTCAAGGTGGAGATGTCTTCCGGGAACGTCACGACAGTGGCGGAGTTTGATGCTGCGACCGAACCTGAAAAGGGCAGCACCCCGCGCGCGGGGCTAACAGGTGATGGCCAAGGATCGATTTGGGGAACAACCAAGGTGGGCGGCGCTAACGTGCCTTTATACTCGGTTGGCAATGGGACGGTCTTCAAGATCGATATCGCCACCAGCGCATTGTCGACAGTCACAAACTTCAATTTTCAAGAGCCGTACTATGTCGAGGGTGGCCTAGTCATGGATCCGGACGGGAATCTGTGGGGAACGTCAAAATTGGGCGGTAGGGCGGGTTATGGAACGATATTTCGCATTGATGCTGGATCCACAGTCGCTTCGGTGGTGGTGGAGTTCACTGGGCGGGGAGGTGCCGCGAAGGGGAGTGGTCCCCACTCGGGACTGACCCTGGATGCCTATGGGGATCTGTGGGGCACGACTGAATCTGGCGGTATGGATGACTATGGAACTGTATTCCGTGTCGATCACGTCACTGGTGCGCTAACGACTGTCGCTGAGTTGACATCGAACGGTGCCATGAACAAGGGAGCGTGGCCACGAGGACGCCTGCTCTACGATGGGGTCGGTAAAATGTGGGGGACTACTTACGGCGGGGGATCGTCCGATTCCGGCACCGTGTTCAAAGTGGATGTGACATCGGGTGAATTAACGACCACTGGCACCTTTGTGAACACATCTGGAAACTTTGGGAGTCGGCCAGTGTCCGGCTTGGTGGCAGACGGGAATGGATTTATTTGGGGGACTGCACCGCTGGGTGGCACGGGCGCTTCTGGGGGCGGGACCGTATTTACGCTGTCTCTGGAAACTGGGGTGCCGACCAGTGTGTTTGCCTTCCCTTACTCCTATGCGAATGGCGCTAACGGCTTCAGACCGACGGTCGGATTGGAGCCTGATGGTCTGGGGTTCCTATGGGGCTCGACGGATCAGGGGCTGGTAAGTAGCTACGGATCGATCTACAAAGTCAGCGCAAGTAGCGGAATGGTAACCACTGTCCGAAATGTTTTGTCACGGGATGGCGTGGAACCATCGAAGCTCTTGTATGATGGACGCGGAAATTTTTGGCAGACACGGGTGATCGGTTATGCCGTCGACTCATTGTTCAAAATCAATTCGTTGACAGGCGTCGGAGGAACCGTCTTTGAATTCTCCGCGTCAGGCACTGGTCTTCGTTCGGGTCAAAGTCCCGGGCGTGAGGGGCTTGTGAAGGGGGCGGATGGCAATCTCTATGGAACAACGCGCCTTGGGGGCCCCAGTGGCGGAGGGACGGTCTATCGCGTCCGGCTAGGTCCGACGCCGGTGACGCTCGCCGCTAGCGATGTGCATCCAACGAGTGTCACACTCCACGGTGAAATGAACCCCAACGGTGTTGCCACCTCGGTGGCCTTTGAATTTGGACTCTCTCCCGAGGTGCTTGACCAAACGGCAACTTCCGCGCTTCTGTCGCCGACGACCTCTGCCACAGTGGTCGAATTGCCTGTCACAGGGTTGGTGCCCGCGACCACCTATTATTATCGGTTGCGAGGAGAAAACACTGATCAATTGCAGCCACAAGTAGGGGAAGTGCTTAGCTTTACGACGCCAGCGGATGGACTGATCAGCTTTGGGACACCCCTCAGCTACATTCCTGCCAACGGAAGTGTGGATATCCCAATCATCCGAACGGATGGAAGCGCTGGGGCTGCGACCGTGCTGGTCAATTCCAGCGATGAATCGGCTATGGCTCCTGCGGACTACACCCCAATGGCAGATGTAGCGGTGACTTTTGAATCTGGTGAGACACAAAAGGCGGTCCATGTTGTGGCTGGGGATTCAGCTGGCAAGACCTTTCGCCTCACCCTCACTGCGCCTGCCGTTGGCGGCGGTATTATAGGCGCAATCGACACCACGCAGATCCAGGTTATCGATGGGAATGATCGGACGCGTCCATCCGTGACAATTACGTCACCTCGGGCCTCGGCCAATCTCTTGGAAGGGACCAGTGTGGAGGTCACTGGGTCTGCGGCAGATCGGGTCCAACTGAACAAAGTGGAAGTCTCGGTGAACGGGGCGGCGTTCGCGGATGCGGTTCTGACGCTGGTACCAGGGGGCAAAAGTGGCAGCTATAGCCTCCCACTTACTCCGCTGCTCGGAAAAAATACCGTGACTGTCCGCAGTGTGGACTTTGGCTACAATCGATCCACGCCCGTGACGAGAGTCTTCAACTACATTGTCCAGCGACCGCTGTCCGTCGGTATCAGCGGCCCTGAAAACAGCGGGGTGATCACCGCTGGGTTCCTGCCGAGTTCCACCCGAAAGGTCGGCTTCGGCTATCGCCTCACTGCCACCGCAAGAAGTGGTTTTGTATTCGCGGGCTGGACTGCGAATGATTGGACTGGCACTGGAGTGACGGACGATTCGCGGCACCTGCGGACTTTGTCCTTTACCATGGTGGAGGGATTGGAGCTGACGGCAAACTTCGTCCAGAATTACTTTCCCGCCTTTGCGTATCCTTACAACGGGTTGGTGTTGCCGAGTGGCTCGCCTACCCCAGGCATCAAGACGAACGGGTTCATTGCGATCACGGTGACAAAGACTGGTTCCTTCAGTGGTAAACTGACACTGGATGGATCCGTGCTGTCGTTCCGTGGGGTGTTGGATACGGATGGTGTTGGCCGATTTGGGACTGCTTTGCGTCCCGTCGTTTCCTTGGCGCGTCGTGGGCGTCCCACGATCGATCTAAGCGTCGCGTACCCTGTTTCGATTGCATATCCTTTCCAATCGATCACCGGCACGGTGACTGTGAAAGATGGATCTGACGTCGTCGCAACGGCACTCTTCACGGCGCCACCGAGCTTCTACAATTCCAAGCAGGTCGTACCATCTGCATTGACGCCGATGGGTCGTTCATCATCTGCGTATGGGCGTTACACGGTAGTCTTCCCTGCCGTGAATCAATCCACCGCGCTGGATTTTTCCACGAGTTTGTCTGCGGCGGACTATCCACAGAGTGCCGGCTACGGCTTTGTGAAAGTCAGGGCTACGGGCCTAGTTTCGTTGAGCGGCGTTTTGGCCGATGGAACTGCGGTGTCGAGTTCTTCGCGACTTTCGTGGAATCCATATGTAGTGCCATTCTTCCGACAGATCTACAGTGCAAAAGGCGGCTGGGGTGGCGTGATGAAATTCGACCTAAGCCAGGCGGATAGTGACCTATCGTGCCCCGACGGTGTTTGGCTGCGCCCCACTATCCCTGGTCAGCAGTATTATCCGAATGGGTGGCCCGCTGGCATTTTGGTCGATTTGGTGGGAGCGCTGTATGCGGCGCAGACGGGAACTAGCGTGCTGTCGGGACTAGGTGTGGCGGATGCCGACGGCAATGCGGATCTGGATTTCACAGGTGGACTGCTGTCTCCAGCAGTGCACGGCACCGTGAGTATCAGCACAGCAGACAAGGTGGTCAACACCCCTGCGGATGCCACGTTCAGACTTGCGATCAACCGGACCACGGGGCTCATCAGTGGCTCCTTCACGGACAGTAGTGGGAAGAAGCCTCCATTTAAGGGTGTGATCCTTCAAAAGGGTGCCAATGCAGGGGGCCGGGGTTATTTCCTGAGCGTCAAACCACGTCCAGTGGATGGCCTTGGGCAGAGTGGGTCGGTGATGCTTTCTCCGCAGTGAGTGGTGCTGACTTCAGAGGTTTCCCTTGGATCGTTGTAGCTGGGCTCTGTGAGCCCGGCGCGACTGAGACGCCAATGAAAGCGCCATTAATCCAGAAGGATGAACCTCTGCCCGTCACCTAGCCATTGCTCGTCAGCGCGTTGCTCTTGGTTAGGAGATCAAGGAAGCGGTCTTCGAAGGGCTCGTCGCTGCGGCATTGCATGAAGTCGATGCGGTGGGAGGCGCATTCGCGGGAGAGGTTTTCGACGAAGGCATCGAAGGTCTCGACGTAGCGTTGCACGTCGCGTTTGGTTAGCCAGAAGCGGCGGTTTTCTCCGGTCTCGACCTCGGCGAGTTCGACTTCTCCTTCGAGATTGGGTTCTCGGTCTTCGGGGTGGAGGATGTGGAGGAAATGAGTCTCGCCAGGCCAGGCGGCGGCGCGGGCGACTGCGGCTTGGGCGCTGGTGGCATCGCGTCCGAAGAAGTCGGAAATGACGAAGATGACGCCGTAGCGCTGACGCGAGGGATGGAATTCGCCTAAGCAGCGATCCAGATCGGTGATGCCTTCGAAGCTGAGACGGGAGGCGGTTTGCAGGATCTTCTCGATGTTGCCTTGACCACGCAGCGGGGGCAGTTCCTGCCGCACGGTATCGCTGAGGGAGTAGAGGCTGACGCGTTGTTGGTTGCTGAGGCCGAGGTAGGCCAGCGCAACGGCGAAGCGCAGGGCTTGGCGGCGCTTTTCTGGAAACGGTGCGGCCATGCTGGTGCTGGTATCCACCAGGATCTGCAAATTCAGCTCTTGGGTCTCTTCGTAGAGTCGGACAAAAAGCTTGTCCAGTCGTGCATAGAGTCGCCAATCGATGGCGCGGTAGTCTTCCTTGGCCGTGTAGTGGCGGTAATCTTTGAACTCGCGAGTGAAACCAGTCGCAGGCGTGGACTGTGAGCCACGGCGCATCAACTGGCGGCGTTTGCGGAGACGCAGGGCCAGCATCCTCAGCCGATCCAGGAAGCCGGGATCAAAGAGTTCTGCGCGGTCAATGGGCTCGCTCATGCGGCCTCTCGGGCAGGGGTCTTGACTTGATTGAGCAGCTTGTCGATGAGGTCATCGATCTTGATCTGCTGGGCCTCGCCTTCAAAGTTTAGGATGATGCGATGGCGCAGAGATTGGTGGGCGATGTCGCGGATGTCTTCCGTGGAGACGGCGGTGCTGCCGTGCACGGCGGCCCAGACGCGGGCACCACGGATGAGCGCCTGGAGTCCGCGCGGACTGGCACCGTAGGCGACGTAGCGTTTGATCTCTGGCAATGCGTCGGGCTGCTCTGGATGGCTGGCCAAAATGAGGCGCGATGCGTAGTGTGCGACAGGATCCGGCACGGGCATTTTGGCGAGCTCGTGCTGGATGGCGATGATCTCTTCACCGGAGGTGACGCCTTCGAGTTTTTGCTCGTTGAAACCCGTGGTGCGACGGGAGATTTCCACCAGGGATTCGAGGTCGGGGAAGGGCACCTTGACCTTGAACATGAAGCGATCAAGCTGGGCCTCGGGAAGAGGATAGGTGCCCTCCATCTCCATCGGGTTCTGCGTGGCGAGTACGAGGAAGGGCTCCGGCAGCAGGTGGCGTTCGCCTCCGGTGGTGACGCAACGTTCCTGCATGACCTCTAGCAGCGCCGCCTGGGTCTTGGGGGTGGCGCGGTTGATCTCATCGACGAGCAGGAGGTTTTTGAAGACGGGGCCGCGCTCAAAACGCAAGGTGCGGTGGCCGCGTTCGTCTTCGCTGACGATGTGGGTGCCGAGAATGTCTGCCGGCATGAGGTCTGGCGTGCACTGCACGCGACCGGGCTCAAGACCAACGGCTTGGGAAAGGACGCGCACCAGGAAGGTCTTGCCCAAGCCGGGGACCCCCTCCAGCAGGACGTGACCACCCGAGAATGTGGCGACGAGCACATCGGTGAGGAGATCATCATAACCGACGATGGCTTTTTGCATCTCCGATTTCAATCGGTGGAAGAGCTCGCGGAAGGCAGAAGAATCAATCTTGGGCATGGTGAAATCGATAACGTGGGTGAATTGAACAGGGGATGAAGGCTGGGGTCAATGGTTGCCTTCAAATCGTTTGCGCAGTTCGTTGAAGTAACGGCGGACTTGCTCGCGACGAGCCGGTGGGAGCGCGGCATCATCCAGCGCTGCTTCTTCGGCATCGATAAAGTCAACGCTGGTCTGGGTAGCGGTGCGGGTGGCTTGCTCGTCACGCATGACGCCGTCCACGGAGCGTGAACTGGACTGGCCGTCATTGCCGCTCTGGGCATTGACCATGGATTGCTTGCCGGTCTTGTTGGCTGTTGTCGCATCGCTATCGAGCTTCGCTTTGCCAGCTCCTGCTTTTTTGCCGCCGCCGGTTGGAACAAGGATGGACTTGCCGCTCTGTGGGCCTTCCTGCGGTGGGCCCATGACGATGCCATCGGGCTTGGCGTCCTTTTGCTGATCCTTGGGAACGGGAGCCATCAGCATCGGTTGTGATCCGTCCTTGGGCTGCTGACCATCGCCGGGTTTTCCTGGCTGGAAGCTCTGGTTTCCCTGGGCACCTGACTGCGACATCTGCGGTTGCGATTGGCCTGGGTTTTGCAGGCCGGGTGGCGCGAGTTGTTGCTGGCCAGCACCCTGCTGCTGCATCATTTGCTGGGCGGATTGATTGGGATCGTTTTGACCGACATCGGGCACCTCGCCTTCCTGACCAGCCCCGCTCTGACCCTGCTGCTGGGCACCGGCCATCTGCTGCATGCCGCCGCCTTCGTCCTCGCCCGATTTGCCTGCGGCATCGCGAAGTTGTTGGGCGAGTGCCTCGAGCTTCTTTTGCATCTCCTCCCGCTGTGCCATGTCCTTCATCTGCTCTGCCAAGGACTGAAACTGCGCGGCTGCGGCGGGCACGTCGGATTTCTCCATGGCGTCGCTGGCGCTGAGAACGGGCTGGCCGACGATGCGCTCGCGGTCTTCTTTTTCGGCCTTCAGTTCGGCATCGCTGAGGACGTTCTTCATGCGATTCTTGGCCTCATCACTCAGCTTGGGATCGCGCAATTGCTCTGCCAGCGCGCTGGATGCGGCGGCGACTTGTTTGGCATCGCGATCGGCTACGGCATCGCCGAGATCAGCGGTGTCGGCGTGACCTCGGAGTTCGTCCACCATTGCCTTTGATGCCCAGGCGCTGCCGCTGGCACCGAGCTTGCTGGCGAGTTTTTCGGCGTCGCGAGCGCGTTGCTCCATGGCAGCGAGGACGTCGCGAGCGGTCTGGCCATCGTTCTTTTTGAGATCTTCGGCGGTGTCTTCGACTTTTTGGCGCAGGTTCTCCAGCTCCTTCTTTTCTTCGTCCGTCAGTCCGGCCAGATCCTTTTTGGCCCAGTCGCCTTCGGCAAGTTTGCCGGCCCCGGTTGCGGCGCGTTCTTGCAGGTCGCCATCCACGAGATCTGCCGGAGTGGTCGCAATGCGCCACTGACTGAGGCCAAAGAGGACGCACACCAGGGCCGCGATCCAGATGGTTCGCTGCGGGAAACTGAGAGGGAGATCGCGCTTGAGTTGTGGTAAAGCCTCCGCCAAGAGCGGGCGCTGGAGCTCGATGTGGCGCGATGCGTGTTCTGTCTGTGTGGACTGTTTTCCAAACCACCACGCAGCCGCAAAGGCTTCTCGTCGGTTGGTATTGGAATCCCAGGCTGCCAAGGCTGCGTAGGAGCCGGGGCGCCGCATCCATGCCCAAACAAAAGTGCAGCCCAACCATAGCGCGATAGCCGCGACGCCGATCCATGCGGCGCGCGTTCCTCCGCCAAGTGCTACCCACACCGTCAAGAGCAAAAGCCCGCCCACCAGCGGCCACGCCGTACTCTGCAGTAGGCCAAGCCAGCGTCGCATCATCACTCGACGTGTCGCCAGCAGGGCGGCGTCATCGAAGGATGGAGTGGGGGCAGTCATGAATGGGCTCTCTTTGGATACGAACGGCGGACGTGATTCCTTGGATCGATCATTCGATCTTCTTGCCGTTGCTGAGCAAGTTTGATCCAATGAGGTTATCGTTGCAGTTCAAAATGAGCAGGGAAGGTGCTTGGCTACGTGTTTCGGTGGGGCGGTCATCGCGGAGAATGTTATCTGAGATGAGTGACTGGGTGACGCCCTCGATGCGCAGGGCATTGCCATCGCTGTCGAGAATGCTGTTGTGGGCGATGTGAAGTCGGGAGCCGCCCTTGAACTCGACTGCTGCCTGTTGCCTCCACACGCCTGCGATGACGTTGCCAGTCAGGGAAGTGTCGGTGCAATTGGTGAAGAGGATGCCGTTGTTTTCCTCGTTCTTTGTTCCGTTCACGGCATAGCGTGGGCTGCGGTCAAAATTGTTGCCGGTGACGACGATGTGGGTGCTATTATCGACGACGAGGTCGCGCTGAAAACCTTCCCAAAAGGTGTTGCCGCTGATGGTGATGCCTCGCGAGTCGTGGATCTCGACATTCACCTGCACGTCGCTGAAGACATTCCCTGTGATGGTGACATTGCCTTCGCGAGTCGTTTTTTCTCCGGTGCGTTTTTCCAGAGCCTCGTCCGTGCCGCCGCCCAAAATGCGGATGTTGGCGGAGTCCGCCGCTTTGTGCGTGTGCTGAATGGTGCAACCGGTGATGGCGACCTCGCCGATGGAGCCGCCAGTGGAATCGAGGAGGATGTTCGCTGCGGGTGGTCCGTCGATGGCGTGGTTGCCCTCAATATCGCAGGTGCCGATGTGGACATTGCGCACGTTGCCGCCGTGGCTGACGATGCCGCCGCCGCCGTTGTAGCTGATGTGGCAGCCGATGATGTTGGACTGGTGCAGATTGACGTTGTCGTAAAAGATCCCGATGCCGGTGTTGTGGTAAAAGTGGCAGTCCGCGATGAGGATATTGCGATTGCGCGTGGTGAGATGCACCGCATGGCGACAGTCGCGGACGCTGACTCTGGAAAGTGTCAATTGCATGGTGCCAGTGGCCTCGATGCCATCTGCCTCTGGATGGGTGCCGGTGATTTCGAGGCCTTCGACCATCGGTGTGCGTTCTTTTTCCCAGAGTGTGGGTTTGACGGATTCCGGCGCTGCGGTCCCCTCATGCGTGCCGATGAAGTGAAAGGCAGGACCCGCGCCCTCCATCACGATGCGGGCGGTGCCATCGGCGGTGAGTGCGGCGAAGCCTGTCTTTTGCAGATCCACGGTGATCGTCTGCGTCAGTCGATAAGTGCCCTTCGGGAAAACGATGCTGCCACCAGCATCGATGGCCTGTTGGATCGCGGCGGTATCATCGGTGGTTCCGTCCCCTTTAGCGCCGGAGTCCATGACGCTGCCCGCATAAGCAGAGATCGATAGCGCGCAGGTCAGGAGCAGGTGGAGAGGGATTTTCATCGTGGCGACATCCTACGGCGGGCCGGATCGACCCGTCAAGCACGCTGCATTTCCCTTTGACGGGTCGGCGGCTGCGCGGAAGCTTTGTCCACAATGCCTCTGCCCATCCGCCCCCGTCGCAATCGCCAATCTCCTGCCATCCGCGCGCTCGTCTGCGAGACGCGTCTAAGCCCGGAAAACTTCATCTACCCATTATTCATCCAGGAAGGCACCGAGAACACGCCCATCGAGTCGATGCCGGGTTGCACCCGTTGGAGTCTGGATGGCTTGCTGAAGGAGGCAGGGGAGGCACACGCGCTCGGTGTGCCTGCGGTAGTGCTTTTCCCGCGGATTCCCGACGATCTCAAGACGCCGATGGCGGAAGAATCGGCGAATGACGAAGGCCTCGTACCTCGTGCGATCCGTGCGCTCAAGCAGGCTTTGCCGACGCTGACGGTCATCACCGATGTGGCGTTGGACCCTTACAACAGCGATGGGCACGATGGCATCGTGGCACCGGACGGTCGGATTTTGAATGATGAAACGGTGGAGGTTCTGGTCGAACAAGCGCTCTGCCACGCAAGAGCAGGCGCGGACATCGTTGCCCCGAGCGATATGATGGACGGGCGTGTGGAGGCTCTGCGCGATGGATTAGACGCCCATGGCTTCACCGAGGTGGCGATCCTGGCTTACACCGCCAAGTACGCCAGCGCCTACTATGGACCCTTCCGCGGTGCGCTGGATTCTGCGCCAAAGTCCGGCGACAAAAAGACCTATCAAATGGATCCCGCCAACGTCCGCGAAGCTCTGCGTGAGTGCGCCGAGGACGAAGCCGAAGGCGCGGACATGCTGATGGTGAAGCCCGCTGGCCCATACCTGGACGTGATCGCCGCGCTGCGAGCGAACACGACCCTACCCATCGCCGCCTACCAGGTCAGTGGCGAGTATTTGATGATCAAAGCCGGAGCCGCCGGCGGCTGGATTGATGAGACCAAAGTGATGATGGAATCGCTGATCGGCATCCGCCGAGCTGGTGCCGACATGATCCTGACCTACTTCGCCAAAACCGCAGCGGCCTTGCTGCGGGCGTGAGTCGAATGCGCCCTGGCGGGGCGGCTTACTTCGTGATCAAGCCGCCGCCTTGGTCGCTGAGGATGCTGGCGCCGTCGTTGGCGATGAGGCTGGCTCCGTCATTCGCTAGCAGGCTGCTGCCGTCATTGGCGATGAGACCGCTGGCTTGAATGAAGCCGTTGGTGGTGGGCAAAAGCGCAGCGCCAGGGCGGCTGGAGACGAGATTCTCGGAGACGTTGCCTCCTCCGCTGGCGACGATGTTTCCACCACCGGCGGCCACGATGTTTCCGGCTCCGCCCGCGACGATATTTCCAGCTCCGCCAGCCACAATGTTGGCGGCATTGAAGGCAATCGGGCCAAGGCTGGCTCCGTCGTTGGCGATGAGGCTGGCTCCATCATTGGCAATCAAATTGCCTGCGCCACCCGCGACAATATTGCCTGCACCGCCAGCGACGATGCTGGCGAGATTTGAGTTGGAACAGAGGCCAATGCTGTTGACGGTAATCAAGTTTCCAGCACCGGCAGCGACGATGTTCCCGGCTCCACCTGCAACGATATTGCCAGCGCCACCGGCCACAATATTCCCCGCTCCTGCCGCGACGACATTACCAGCTCCGCCTGCGACGATGTTACCGCCTTGTAACTGAATGACCCACGCTCCATTGGGCATCACCAAGAGGTCTGCTCCAGCCACTGCGGTGAGCGTTGTCCCAAAGCCGATGCTGCCGACGGCGTTTTTGATGTCCGGGTTGGACTGACCGAACAAATTGCCGCCGATGGACTGCAACTGAGCGCCCCACCACTGCCACGCGGAGGCGACGGGATTGGTCGAGAGCACCAACGTGCGGACATTGCCTGGCACACGCTCGACTGTGGTCGTGCCAGCGGTGCCGGTTACCACAGCGGAGTTTTCAAACAGGTAGTTGCCTTCGTATTTGGGGTCGTTCTTCAACCGCACGATCATGGTCACCGCCTTGGCGCTGTGGCCTTCGAGTGTGAGGAAGCTCCAACGATACACATTCGGGGTGCTCTTGCCGGTCACGGTGTCTTTGTCCGTGAATTTGGTGAAGCCCGGGGTCGTGCCAGCGCTGACGAAGTCCGTGCCCCAGGGCACCTGCACCGCCACCTTGGCGTTTGTGATTGCCGTATCGCCGGTGTTGCCGAAGACTACGATGATGGGGAACAACTGTCCGGGCCGGACGATGGTCGGCACTATTTTGCCTGCGAAAAGTCGCGCGTTGGTTAGCAGCACTTTTACCTCCGCTTGGGTGGCACTTGCGAGAGGCTTCACCTTGTCGGCGGAGGCGATTCCCGAAGGCGCAGCGAAGAGGCTGTAGCTGCCCTGTGCGCGCTTGCCTGTGGCTCCGTCGGTGCCGGTGATCTCGCTGCGATGCTTCAAGCGACCATCTTTCGGGAAAGTGATGGGTAGGGTGGCTGGAATGCGCACGATCAGCTCTGCGTAGCCATAGGCAGATGGATCGTCCTGAAAGCCACTGGCCAGCGTGCCAATGTCGAACTCAACCTTGGTGGCCTTGTCGGCGGTGACGATTGCATTGGCCGCATTGCGCGGGGTGCCGCTGATGAACTGCGATGTCAGGTCGGGATTGAGTAAGGTGGAACTGATGAGCGTGGTGCCCGCTGGGACGCTGGCCTGCACCTTGACGTTCGAGGCCGACGTCCAGCCGTTGTTGCGGAAGGTGATGAGGTAACGGATGTCCTGCGACGAGCCGATGGCTTTGAAGACTTGTGCTTGGTCTGGGCGCGATTCGATGTCGAAGGACACAGGGCGTGCGACGAAGACGGGCACTTGGCCAGGCGCTCCGGGCGTGGGTTTCACGAGGCTGTCCGACTCGATTACCAGCGCCTTGCTGCGGATGACGGTGCCTGCGGGGTTGATTTTCTCGTTCGTTGCCTTCGGGATCGGTGGCGAGTAGGCGGCAAGGATGAAATCGACCACTCCATCGCTGTTGCCAGCTAGATCCCCAAGCTGGATGATCATGCTGCGGATTTTCTTGAACTCTGAGCTGGAGCTGTTGGCAGGAATGATGCCCGAGGGGCCGAAGAAGACATAGTTGTTTCCTGCCAAGGAGTCATCAATGCCGTTGCGGCGGAAGAAGCCAAGCATCTCGGCTCCATCCGGCACTTGGTAGGTGAGTGTGCACCGTTTGGCAGTTGCAGGCCGAGTGTTGCTGTAACGCAGTTTCACGCGAATCAAGCCGCCCTCAGCGATGACGGCCATGTCTTCGCCGCCGACATTCATCTCCTGTCGGTTCGTGGGTTCACTCCAGGTGTTGGGGTTCGCCGTCGCGCTGCCGACCATAGGCACGCAGTCCATCGTGAAGTTCAAGCTTGGAACTGCGTCGGGTAAGGCCGCATCGACACCCGCCAGTAGTGTGGGGTAGAGCTTTGTCTGAGCGGTCGCACCTTTGCCATTGGACTGCACTCCGAGCGCATTGAAACTGGTGAGCTCGACATGGTTCTCCTCTTCGATGCCATTGCGGAGCGTCTTGGAATCCACGTCGTAGCGTACCCGCAGTTGGTATTCCATTGTGCACTCGTTACCCGGAGTGAGCGAGCCCACATCCCAGGTCAACACACGGCCTGCTGCGCCGACTTCATACTTGGGATTGGTCGTGCTGTCCGGGTCTGGATTCAAAGTGCCAATGAAGTTGCCGGTCGGAGAATTGGCCGGGGTGCGGGGGCGCACGCCTTCCAATGAAAAATACTTTTCCAGCTCATCGAAGACTCTGATGTTGTTGATCGTCAGCGCGCCGTGGTTCTTTACCTTCAGCGTGACATTGACCAATTGACCGGGCCCCACCTGACTAGCGTCTAGGGTTTGGGTGACGGTCAACGGCGGCAGGATGTCGAGGCGGCAGTCGGCTCCACTGGCCACCTGGGCCTTGAAGCTGGGGCCGGGAGGCGCGCTGTAGATGCCGTAGGCCTTGGCTGTGGCCAGATATTTCTTGAACAGTTCTGCTGTGGCGGCAGGCGCCTTCTTGTAGGCGTCGGTCAGCCCTTTCAGCAAGATGGGCTTGTTCTTCAGTGAGGCGAGGGCATTGGAATTGACCTGGACGGTGAAGAACTTGTTTGTAGAAGCTCCCGGGGCCAATGAGGCGATGTTCCAAGACACGACCGTCGCCTTCGCCGGATCGACGTTGTTCAGCACGTAGCCGCTGCTGTGGCTGATGCCTGACGGGCGGTCAGTGAAGGTGGTGTTGGGAGGGATGGCGGCGGCCACGACCACGTTGTTGGCGGGTGCGAGGCCGTCATTCCGATAGCTCACGTAGTAGGTCACGAACTCGCTGTCGTGCGCGAATTGGTTGAACTGTTCATCCTCATCTGGAAAGACCTCAGCCGTGCATGCGAGTTGCTGGGCATCGATGCTGCGGATGTAGGCCGAAGGCAGGGAATACGAATCGTAAACACCTGCCGCGCTCTGGCTGGCGGAGGTGGCCCAGCAGCGGAAGCGGAATAAGCCCTCTGGCATGGATGCCAGGGTAGTGCTGAAGGTGGTGCCTGAGCGTGCCAATACGCCGCCGGGCAGTGTGGTCCAGGGGCCGTTGTTCAACTGATATTCAATGCGCGCCACGATGTCTGCGGGTGGCCTGCTGATGGCGTAGCTGAACGCCCAGGGCTGGCCTGCGATGCCACGCGTCGCAGAGGCGGCAGCTCCGCCGGGTGTGAGCTTCTTGAGCATGGGCACCGCAAGTTTTGGCGATGGCAGCACTTTGGCTGGGAATGGTGTCAGCAGCGGCTTCGTATTGGCCTGGAGCTCGATGTTGCCCGAGTCTGCATTCGCTAGGAGCACGTCCGGTAGGGCATTGCCGGTCAAATCGGCCACCGCCACTCGTCTTGGTCTGCCGGATGAGGTGCCGAAGGTTTGCACACCGTTCTCGTTGCTCAGCATCCAGTTCAGTTCGCCTGTGGCATTAGCAGGCGGAAGGAAGCCGGTGTCGATAGTGCCTGCGGGGCTGCTGCTGTCGAACTGGCAGCTGACAATATCTGGCACCACTCGATCACTCAGGTTGCCAACTGCGATATTGAACACGTCCGTCTCCGCAGTGCTCAGCGAGAGCGCGGCAAGTCGGCGTGTGGGTGCCATCGTGAAGCCCCCATGCGACTGATGCACCAGCACGCGGTGCTTCGCCATGTGCGTCGCTGTGGGATACGTCGCATCAGGGCCGCCGATGATGCCAACGATCACGTCTTTCTGGCCCGTCACGTGCCCGGAATAGTCAGCGATTTTGATATCAACGATTTCTTCATCCAAGTTGGAATCCGTGACCAAGATCGGTGCACTTGGGGGGGAGAGTTCGCCACCCGGCGTGCCCATGAAAATGTTCACGCCCTCCGTGAAAATGGAAATCGTCCGATAGCCAAACGCCACATCTGCCGCGCCATCGCCATCAATGTCGCCCGTTGCTAGCGAACGTGGAGTGTCCACCAAAAGGACCCGAGTGGCAATGGGTGCCGCGAAGCCTGAGGCATTGAACGCACCACTGGCTGAGGTTGCAGTTGCCTGATTGAGGAAGGTGACGATGTAATAGCCAGCGTCAGGCGCGGTCGTTTTGTGTACGATGGCGATGATGTCATCCGCGCCGTCGGCGTTGACATCGCCCACGGCGACTTTCTCTGGCGTGCCGTCGATTGGCAGCGTGATGCCGTGCAAGGCTAGCGAGGGTGAAGCGCCTGGCTTATTGGTGATGATGCGGAGGCTGTCGCTGGTGCAGACGACGAAGTCCTGCGTGCGGTCGTTCACGCCAGTGCCGGTGGGCATCAGCATTCCCACGGCAGCGTCCTTGATGATCGACCCGAGAGTAAAGGTGGCCTTGGCGCTGCTCGCGGGGGCAGTCCGTTTGTTGTTGTAGATGACCGAGATCTTACCGGTGTCACGGTCCACAGCGGCGACTTCAGAGTTGGCGGGATTACCATTCAGGTCCTCAGCGAAGAGTTTGATGATGCTGGTGCCGGCGTCTGTGATGAGTGTGGTGGAGGGGGCGACGCTAGCGCCAAAGCTCTGATCGGTCGTGGGCAGTGCGCCTTTCTTGATGTCGTAAGCCAGCGTGCGCGAGCGAGTGCCTGCGGCGTCAATGCCGCGGAACTCGACGCGGAAATCATTCGCCGTATCGAAGGGAATCGCGGGAGGGTAGTTGAAGGGGAAATACATCGCCGTCTCCCAGGCCGAGAACGCGCCTGTGCCGTCTTTGCGGCGGTATTCAAAGGCATGGCTCGCATTCGTGAACAGCGGGTCCGTTTCATACGGAGCCAGCGCCACGTCATCGGAGGCGGTGAGTTCAAAGATGGCCATGCGGTTGGTGCCGCCGACATCTTGGATAACCACCCGTTTCAGTTCAATCTCTGGAAGCCCCAGGTCGAAGGAGTATTGGAAGACTTGGCCACCAATAGCGCCAAGGCTGTCGGTCACGCGGATCGCCACTCCGCCCACGCTGCTGCCCGTCAATGTGCCGGTGATCATGCCCTCGCTGGTCAAACTCAGCCCAGGCGGCAACGAGCCAGAGACGATCTCGAATGCATAGGGCCCTGTGCCGCCGGTGACGGTGAAACTCTCGCCAAGGACAGGCAACTCGGTGCTGACGAACTGCGGGGCGTTGTTGATCTTGCGCAGTTGGAAGGCATTCAGCACAACGCGCCCGCCGTGGGACGAGGTGATCTGGAAGGTTTTGTTCGTAGCGTTTGCTGTGAAGGCTCCAATCACGGATTGGCCGACACCCCCGACCTGATTGAGCGTATTGCGATCAATGGTCACGCCGTTCACATCCGTGATGACCGTCGCATTCTCCGGCGATGCCAAGCCGTTGACACTACCGTTACTTTCGTTAACCCAAAACTGAATGCTGTATTCCTGCCCAATCTCCAGAGCATCAATCGTCAGTGTGTAACCGTCGGCACTAACCGAGTTGTCATAGAGCCCTGATTTTAAAATGTCGCGGTAGTCGGCGTCGAGATCTGTGTAGGGGGCAACGGAATCTCCAAACGAATTGTAGCCGCGTGTGGTGTCGCCGTAGAGCGTGAAGGGCCCCACTGAAGCGCCAAGGTATTGTGTGACAAGCCCAGTGAACAGGACTCCGTTCAACGTTACGCCGGGGATGGCTGATCCGGTGTAGTCACTGATATTGTAAGCGCCGATTAAGGCACCGTCTGTGCTGACGTCCGAGGGGCCTGTGATCTCAAATGGCGTGCCCCAGGTAGTGCCGTTGCTGGCAGTCGGTGCCGTGTCCACCGTCACTGTGATGGACCCTGTTCGAGCGTACCAACTATGCTCATACATGGTGCCTAGCAACAGTCGAGTGGCACCGGCGGGAACGGTGAACTGTTGGCGAAGGCCAACCTTATCCATGCCATTGCCAATAAAGAAGGGCTGGCGTAGGGCGGGTGCCAAGGTGGCATAATTGCGATTGGTTCCTGAGAAATCAAGCCCGCTAGGTTCGCCACCTGGAGTGGGAACGGAAGCATCGAGAAACACGCCGATCAGAGACGATTGCGGTGCACCGGTGATGCCACCAATGCCATTCAGCGCCATCTGGCTGCGGGGCGTGCTGCCGTCACCCTCTGGCGTGATTCCGATGGACGGGTCGTAGACTGATCCACTGGCAAAGAAGGTGAGTGTATCCCCAGCCTGCACATTCACTTCAACTGGTGATTGTGCTGGCGCAACATCCTGCCCCAACTGACCAGTCGTACCATCCGCTGCGCCAGCGAGCCAAGGATTTGCTGAGGCTGGAACCGTAACGGTGATGGCGCCGACATTTAAAGTAAACAAACCTAAGGCCAACCCAAATGCTTGAAAAGTGGAGGACAAACTCATTCGAGGGGGATTATGGCACGCACTAGTAGAGTGTAAAGGCATCGCTTAGCCCTTTTACGTCAGTGGGCCTGTCAGAGCGTAGCGATATGCATGCCATGTGACGATTTGAGCGCTGAAAAACAACCTGAATTGGAGAAGAGGCGCGCAAGAGGACGCTCCAGCTCGATCAATACGTCAGGCTAGACCGCTTGATTCGGGAACGTTACAACGGCGGAAGCAGCGAAGTGATTGCTCCGCTGCTGACCGCTCGATGACGACTTGTCCTTTGGCCTATTTGCCGAAGCACTGCACTCGGCCATCGACGGTGGCGACGATCACGCGGCCTTGGGCAATGGTGATGCCGTCCCAGACGGGTGGGCTGGTGAGTTCGAGGCCGGAACTTTGCTCCCCAGTCTCGACGTTCACTGCCCACATCTTGGCACCCCGGTGACCTTCCAGGGCTTCGTTCTGTTCGTCGAGTTCCTTGAGGATGGCTGGGTCCTTGGCGGCGAGACGCTCGAAGGCGTATTCTTCGTCGATGGTGTCGGGTGGTCCGCTGACAAGAACAGTCTTGCCTGCGAGGGCCATGCTGCGGGCGACGATCGGCACGTAGCGATCCCAAGTGTGTTTCACAAAGCTGCCGGACTTGGCACCACCAGCGTTGTTGCCCTTGAACCAGAGGGCTGCGCCGACTTTGCCTTTGCCCGTTTCAACGGCTGCACCAACTCCATGGGCGTCATTGCCGGAGCTGTCGCGGGAATCGCCGTTGTCAAAGTTGCAGTAGAGCACAGCTCCTTCAGGTTTTTCATCAGGAGCTTCGAACCGGCGCTGCACTTCTTCCAATGTGAGTGCTTTGTGATAGACGACGAATTGATCGAGCAGACCGTTGTAAGGGCCTGCTGTTCCTTCGGCGACACCTTGCCCGTTGCCGAGATACATTGGGTTCTTTGGGCGGCCTCCGACGAGTCCTTTGGAAGTGCCTTCAGCGACGAGTCTGCCGTCGAGATAGAGGCTCATCTTGTTGTCTGCGGCCAAGGAGCCGACAAGATGATGCCAGCCTTCAGTGAGTGCCTCTGACGATGTGATGCTGGTCAATTCTGTCGAACTGCGAATGTGGAATCCGGCTTTTTTGTCGCGAATATCAATGGCCAAGCCTTGCTGAGGACCACCGTGATGGAAGACCGTGCCGCTGGCTGTGTCTGGCAAAACCCAGGCTTCGATGGTGATCGGTGTGTTGGTTGGATCAAGCACGTCAACGTCTGGGAAAAGCACGGAGCCTGGAATAGGGGCACCTTTGGATTTGGCCGTGGCGACCGCGGCCTTTGCGCCTGCTTTGCCCTTGCCTTTACCGCCCTTACCTTTGGCCTTTTTCATGGCTTCGGTTTCCGAGTGGCCGACCTGCGTTTCTTTGGCGGGCTGAACGGCCAGAGGTTGGCCGTCTGGACCCAGGACGAGGCTATTGCCTTTGCGGGCCGTGGTGGCCTCGGCGGTTTCGAAGGCCTGATCTGGCGGGGCCTTGGGCGTAGCGAAGAGCGTGTACTCCATGGTGGTGGTCCACTTGTAGTATTGGGCTTCGCGTCCATAGGAATAGACGTTCTTGTCGTCATGCACCAAGATGCGGCCTGCGGGTGCGTATTTCCCTGCTTGGAAATAGCCGCCGTGACCGCCTGCGAAGCTCTTACCGTAGACCCAGTAACTGCGGTGGAAGTTGGAGTCGTCCAGGAAGCCCATCGGTGCAAAAAGGTGCTGACCTTCGCCCTTCTGTGCGCCGCCTTGTTTGTCAAAATCTCCCGACACGGGGCCGACATCGACGCGCTTGCCGTCGTCACCGATCTTCTGTGTGCGCAGGAAGGTCCACTTGCCATCGCTGCTGAGGATGTCATTGAGTGCGACGGGCATCTGAAGGGTTTTGTGCCGGTCATTGAGGTCACCGCCAGTTTCGGGATCTCGGTCATCGTAGTTTTCGCGGAACTTCATTTCGCCCGTCTTGGCATCGATGCGGTAGAACCAAAGTCCACCGTCGAGGAAGCAGGAACGTCCGGCGACGAAACTGACGAGGCCATTTTCAACGAGTACGCTGCCGTGCACGGGCCAGACGCTTTCCATCATTTCCCAGGCACCATGCTGGAGATTGGATGGGGCACCCTGGAAGCGCCAGATCAGAGCGCCGTCGGTGACACGCAGGCAATACACCATGCCGTCTTTGCCGCCGAAATAGACGCGACCGTTCCAGTAGGAAGGCGGGGAGTCAATGCGACCACCGGAGATGAAATGCCAGACTTCTTTTCCAGTCGCGGCATCAAAGGCATGCAGGGTGTGCTTATCCACTTCGGAGACAAAGGTGAGTCCGGCTGCGGTGGTGGTGGTGCTGAGGGGAGCCTTCAATTGAACTTCCCAGGCCATGCCCAGGTCTTTTTTGAGGTCCTGATTGGAAAAGCCGCTGCGGGCGTTGTCGGCGCGATAGGTGGGCCAGTCTTTGGGATCTGCTGGCACGTCGGCGATGGCGTCTGCATAGGCGGGGCCTTTGGTAAGACGCTCGTTATCCGGCGTGTGCGGAGGCATTGGGTAGCGAGGCTCTGAGGCCATGACGCTCATTCCGTCCAGCTTTGCTTCAGGATAGCAGGCGCAATTGTGGGGGCCTGCGTAGGTGAGGCCGTTGCAGGGAATGACGCCGTAAAGGCAGGCACCACGGACCCAGTGGTTCAGATCCCAATGTTGCTTTTCCATATCAACATACTCAATGCCGGTGCGCGATGGCATGATGAAGCGTTCCGTGGCCTTTGCCATGTAGCAGCGATGGTGGAACCAGTAGGTGCCCTCGGGAACGTCAGGGAAGAATTGCTTTTTCACCTCGCCCGTCACCGGGTCACGCCCAGTGTATTCGCCCGTCTGATTACCGCTGGTGGTGCCAGCATTCCAGACGAGGCCCTGAGAAACGATGACGTCCTCCATGCTGCGGTAGCCGCTCTTTTCGTGGGAGGATGTCCAGAGTACTTTGCCCGTGTCGGCATTGACGCCTTCCATGGTGCCATCGCCACCTGCGTAAAGGATGATGTCGTTGTTGAGCACGACGCGTGGGGCGTAGTTAAACTCATACAACGCACGGCGCTTGGTGGGATCGGTGGTGAACTTCACGTTGCCAGTTTTGGTGTCGCGGCACGCAAGCCCGTCGCCGTTGTAATAGACCACTCGGGTGTCATCAATGGCGAGGGTAATGGGTGCGATTGCGTCTTCGACTTTCCAGAGTGTCTTCGCGCTAGCTTCGTCGATGGCGAACAGGTTGCGCTTGTGGCCATCCCAGTTGAACTCGGTCTCGACGCGCTTCTGATCGCTCTGGGCCTTGACGGCGAATTCTTGATTCAGTCTCCAGGGCTCCTGATTGGCCAAGGCGTAGATGGTGCCGTTGCGGATGATGAGCTCTTCCGTGCCAGCGGTCTGTGGATATTCGCGGATGACCTTTCCGGTGGCTCCATCGAGGCAGGTGATCGGAGCAGCGATTCCGAGCGTGACATACACTTTGTCCCCGATGGAAACGAGGCGGCGCGTGAGCTGGGTCGGGCCGGACTTGAGCGGCCAGAGGTGGGTGCTCCACTCTGGGATGGGCTTTTTCCAGAGGACGGTGCCGTTAAATGCATCGCGGGCGATCAGCATAAACTTGGCCGGCATGAGGATGGAGATGCGGCTGCCTTCATCGATGATGTAATAGATGCGACCACCGCTGGAGACCTCGGCACTGACGGAGGACATTCGGTCGTGGTGGCGGCTCCAGCGTGGATTGCCGACCCACTGCATGCGGGTTGGCGGGCCGACAAGGTAGTCCTTGGAGGTTGGGTTGCCCTTGGAGTCATAGGCGTAGTGCGTCCACTCATCCATGCCCTTTGGCCATTCCTTGACGATCTTGTTCCAGCCGCTGTCCGTTTTCACCATTGCGACACCGAGTGGGACGAGGACGCGGTCGATCTCTTCTTTGGCGACGTCTGCCGCGTCCTCAATGACGAGTAGGTTCACGTAGTTCTCAATGTAAGGCAGTGTGCCACCAGACCAACTCTCCACTGCAACCGCTCCATAGTTGCCGCTGGCGTGGATTTTTTCCCGCAGGGCAGGGACGGCCGCAGTATCTCTTGTCAGGCCCTGGACCTGAAACGAGTCGTTTGCGCGCAGCGCCTGCGTGACGCTGGTATCGCCACAGCCGACATGAACTACGATGCCGCCCTTGACGCCTGATTGCGCGAGGATATCAGAGGCTTCGTCGGCATGGAGCGGCGACCAAAGTGTGCAAAGGAGGGGGAGGAGCGCGAGGCGTTTCATAGATGGATTGGAACGAGACTGGGCTGAAACGAACCCGTTGACCAGATTTTTCAGCGGAAACTCAATTGTTGTTCAGGCGACCCTGGGGCCGGTCAGCGTGAAAGGAGGACCAGTTGCCCCATCTTGTTTCGCGAAAAGGTGATCTTTTCGCGAGTGAT
Organism: Verrucomicrobiaceae bacterium; assembly: GCA_024232965.1. Taxonomy (GTDB): domain Bacteria; phylum Verrucomicrobiota; class Verrucomicrobiia; order Verrucomicrobiales; family Verrucomicrobiaceae; genus JACKQF01. The sequence goes on from JACKQF010000001.1 coordinate 1,080,364, forward strand.
CTCGTTGGGCTTCCTGAGGCCGTATTCGACATTGACGATCACCAGCGATGGGGCACGAGAGATCTTGGAGATGCGGAAGACGGGTTCCTTCCGGGTGCGAAAAAAGCAGTGCAGGGGAATGTGAAGATGATCGGCATCCCACAGCCACCAGGCGAGAGGGAAGTCCGGCAACTCTGACAAGGCGAGCAAGACCTCGCGGACGAGAGGCTCGCCATGGGCGCTCTCCAGTCGATTGGCGTGGTGCCGGTTGAAGATGCTCTCAAAGTAGGATGCGTCTGGCGTTTTTCGATTTTCGACCATTTCGTCGATCAAAAAGCGGGCATGCTCGTTCATCGACTCACGCAATTGATCTCGGTCGATGAGTCCAGCGTCGAACTGGCGGAAGAGTTGGCGGGGATTGGGGGGCACGGCAGTGCTTAGAGAAAGCAGAAAATGGAGCGAGGTGGAAGCAGAAATCCGATCTTCGTTGTTTGACCGGGGATTGATCCTGCGTTGTCTGGGGCAACAATGACTGACGAGGTGAAGGAATGCATGGATCGAGAACGCCTGCGGGCTGCCCAGTGGATCAAACTGGAAAGAATTTTACGCGCCGTCAGTGGCGGGAATGGATTCTATGGCACCAGACTCCGTGCGGTCGGGGTTCCTGTCCCGGCTAGTTTGGGTGATTTTGCCGAAAAGGTGCCGCTAAGCTACAAAAGTGAGTTGCTTGAGGACCGGCTGGCCCACCCGCCTTTTGGCAGCAATCTGACGGAGCCTTTGGCGAACTATACTCGCTTCTGCCAGACCAGCGGGACTAGCACGGGGCAGCCGATGGCTTGGCTGGATACCCCGCAGAGCTGGGAGTCGATGCTACAGTGCTGGCGTCGGGTGTATGTGGCTGCGGGGTTGGTGCCAGGGGTGGATCGGCTCTTCTTTGCCTTTTCTTTTGGACCGTTCCTTGGGTTTTGGACGGCCTTTGAAGCCGGAGCAACGGATTATTTGGTGATCCCTGGAGGCGGTCTTTCCAGTCAGGGTCGGTTACAGGCGATGGCCAATTATGGGGCCACGGTGCTGTGTTGCACGCCGACCTACGCCCTGCGTTTGGGAGAGCAAATTGGCGCTGCGACGGGAGTCGAGAGACAGCAACTGAGTGTGCGCAAAGTCATCGTTGCGGGGGAGGCCGGCGGCAGCGTCCCTGCGGTCCGGGAGAAGATCGCGCGACTCTGGGGTGCAGAGGTTTTTGATCATCACGGGATGACTGAAGTGGGTCCTGTAACGTATGAATTACAAGGTCACCCCGGAACGCTGGCAGTCATAGAGGAGGCCTACTTCGCGGAGATCGTTGATCCCAAAACGGGCAAAGAAGTGGCGGAGGGAGAGTGCGGCGAGCTCATCCTTACCACCCTGGATCGCACCGCATGTCCGCTACTACGCTACCGCACAGGCGATTGGGTGAAAAAACGTATCATCGGTGGGCGACTCTGCTTGGAGGGGGGGATCCTCAGCCGAGTGGATGACATGGTCGTTGTTCGCGGCGTGAATGTGTATCCCAGTGCTGTGGAAGAGATCGTCCGACAGTTTGCCGAGGTGGATGAGTTCCTTGTCGAATCCCACAAGGTCGATGAAATGGACGAACTGCGGCTGCGCATCGAACTGCAGGCTGGTGCCGACGCGTCCTTGGCCAAAAAACTGGAGGCCCGACTGAAGGAGGCCTTTTCCCTCCGCATCCCGGTCATTCTCGAACCCGCGAATAGTCTGCCACGGCACGAATTCAAAGCGCGCCGTTGGCAGATCGGCGTGTGAGTTCCTAGGAATGCGCGAATCATGGCTGGCTCAGGGCGCGATAGTTTTTGACGGAATGTCCTGTGGCAGACGTTTCAAATAGGAACATGATGAATGCGATTGTTGAATTGGATCAAGTCTCAAAAGGGTATCGGGAGCCGGGGCGCGATGCTGTGGTTTCGGTGTTGAAGGATATTTCTCTCACTGTGGCGGAGGGGGAATCGATGGCGATCATTGGGCCTTCGGGCTGTGGGAAGAGTACGTTGCTGAATATTCTGGGAACTCTGGACGAGGCCGATACGGGTGAGGTGAAATTTGAGGGCGTGAGCGTCAAGGGCATGAGTGCTGCAGATCTGAGCGTGCTGCGCAGTCGGAAGATCGGGTTCATCTTTCAGCTCCATCATCTGATGCCGCAGTGCACTCTGCTGGAAAACGTGCTGCTGCCAACTCTGGCACTGCTGGAAAAGCCGGATGCCGACGTGGTGAGGAAACGCGCGGAAGATTTGATTGCACAGGTGGGGCTGAAGGACCGTTCGACCTGGATGCCATCGCAACTCTCCGGTGGGGAACGCCAACGCGTGGCGGTGGTGCGTGCCTTGATCAATCAACCGCGGCTCATTCTCGCAGATGAACCAACCGGGGCGTTGGACGAACGCAACGCCGCCGCGCTGACCGATCTACTTTTGGACCTACAAAAATCAACGGGCACGAGCTTGGTGATGGTCACCCATCATCCGGCCCAAGCACAGCGAATGGGACGGGTGCTACGCATCCACGAAGGCCGCATCGCGAACGATTGAGCCGAACACGATCATGATTCGATTTATCCTTCAAAGCGCTCGCTACTACTGGAAAGGGCACCTGGGCCTGCTGTTCGGTGCCTTTTTGGCATCGGCGGTTTTGACCGGGTCGCTGCTGGTCGGTGATTCGGTGCGGGCGAGTCTGCAGCGTGTGGCTGATCTGCGGTTGGGTAAGGTGCAGACAGGTGTGCTGGGTGGGGATCGCTGGTTCACCAGCGAATTGGCAAAGGAGAGCGGCGCTGTGCCTCTGATCATGGCGAACGGAGCAGTCAGCAGTGGCACCGGTGGGAAACGGGTCAATGCGGTGCAGGTCTTGGGCGTCGATGCGGGGTTTTGGAACCTGAGTTCGAGCGGCAAGGAGATCCCGATTGGCTCGGGTGAGGTGGCGGTAAACGCCGCGATCGCTCGCAAGCTCAATGTGGGTGTGGGCGATACCATTTTGGTGCGTTTGGAGCGGCCTAGCGCGATCTCTCGCGACGCACCGCTGTCTGGTAGCACCAATGAAGAAGTGACGCTGCGAAGGAAGATCGCCGCAGTGGTCAGCGCGGAAGACTTTGGAGCCTTCCAACTGATCGCGGCTCAGACTTCGCCTGACTCCGTCTTTGTGAGCTTGGAAGATCTGCAACTCCAGATCGAGATGGAAGGTCGAGTGAACGCCGCGCTGAGTGTCGACGCGTCAACGACAGCGACTTGGGAAAAGCACAAATCGATCAAGGATTTTGGGCTGAATTTGGCTCGCGTCGATGGAGCCTCCAAAGAGTGGCAGGTGGGCACGGATCGGGTGTTTGTAGATGGTGTCGTCGCGACGGAACTGCTGAAACGACCAAACAGCTACGGCGTGATGACCTACCTCGTGAATGGGATGGTCTCTGCCAAAGGTGGAGTGCCCTATTCCATGGTGACTGCGGTGACGAGTCCGGCACTGCCAGGAGGCGACGGTATTACGATCACTCAGTGGTTAGCCGATGATCAGAAGTTGGTGGTGGGTGATGATTTGACTCTAAAGTACTTTGTCGTCGGGACAGGGCGTGAACTGAAACAGGCGGAGGCGACCTTCAATGTGGCTGCGATTTTGCCCATGACGGCACCGGTTGTGAATCGCACTTGGACGCCCGAGTTCCCGGGGGTCAGCGATGTGGACAACTGCCGCGATTGGGAGCCTGGCATTCCGATGGACATGAAAGCCATCCGCGATCAAGACGAGAAGTATTGGGATGACTACAAAGGCACGCCGAAGGGCTTCATCTCACTGGCGGCAGGGCAGAAACTTTGGTCGAATCGTTTTGGCGATCTGACCTCGATCCGCTTTCCCGACCAGGGTGAGGATGAAGCGAAACTGGCGTCTGAGTTGATCGGGGCTTTGACGTTGGCAGACATCGGACTGTCGGTGCGCGACCTGAAAGGGGAAGCCTCGGCGGCGGCGAAGGGCAGTGTGGACTTTGGTGGTCTTTTCATTGGCCTGAGCATGTTCTTGATAGGTGCGGCGCTGGTTTTTGCAGCACTTCTGTTTTTGTTCACCTTGGAGCGTCGGACGGCGCAGGTCGGTGTTTTGATGGCGATGGGCTGGAAGCCGCAACAGGTTCGTAAGACGATCCTGGCCGAAGCCGGATGTATCGCGGTCGTGGGCGTTGCCTTGGGGATCTTGGGTGGCGGTGTTTACACGAAGTTGGCCCTGCGTGGATTGATGGGAGTGTGGTCAGGCGCGGCTCAAGGGTTGCCACTGATCTATGCGCCGAGCGCAGCGACGATGGTGGGCGCCGGAGTCGGTGCGCTGGTGGTGGTGCTGGCGACTCTTTGGTGGGCAAGCCGGAAGCTTTTCAAGACCTCGCCGCGCCTGCTGATGGCGGGTGGTGGGGCGGTAGAGTCAGTGGGTGGGGGTAGCAAAGATCGGACGCTGTGGGTAGCAATCATCGCCGTCCTAGCTGCGGTCGGGATGATGTACGGCGGAACAATGGCAAAAGGGGCGGAGGAAGTGGCTGGATTGTTTTTTGGTTCTGGCATGATGCTGCTCGTGGCAGGTATGGCGGTAGCTTTGCGTTGGATGCGGCGAGGTCGGTCTGATAGTGCACCTGCGCAGTCGCTGAATCAGATCGGCATGATCTCCGTGAAGCGTCGTCCCTCGCGCAGTCTCGCCGTGATCGGCATGATGGCGGGTGGGATCTTTTTGGTGACGGCTGTGAACGCCTTCCGCATGACTGCGAATGATGACCTCACGCGTCGCGATACCGGCACGGGCGGATTTGCACTGTTGGGGGAGTCGTCATTGCCTGTTTATGAAACCCTGACAGCGAAGGCGGGCATTGATGCTTTTGGGCTCGATGAGGCGATGATGAAGGATGTATCTGTCGTGCCGTTCCGAATTCGGGAAGGGGACGATGCGAGTTGCCTCAACTTAAACCGCGCTCAGCGTCCCGTCTTGGTTGGTGTGAACGCCGGATTGTTAGCCGAACGTAAAGCCTTTGCGTTTGCGAGTGGCGGTGATGCTGCATGGACCGCACTGAAGCCCGATGGGGATGTGATTCCTGCAATTGCGGATCAGGCGACGGCGATGTGGGGGCTCGGCTTGGGCATCGGCGACACCTTGAAGTACGAGGATGCGAGCGGGCGTGAGTTTGAGGTGAAGTTGGTGGGGATGCTGGCGGGCTCGGTTTTGCAGGGGAAAATGATCATTGATGAGCAGGCCTTCCTCGCTCATTACCCGGATGCTTCGGGATATCGGTTCTTTTTGATCGATACCCCAGAATCAGATGCAGCGGAGCTGTCAGCGCACCTGACCCGCCAGTTGGAGAAGCGCGGCCTTGCGCTGGAGCCCGTGAGGGATCGGTTGGAGTCTTTCCTCAGCGTGCAAAACACTTATATCGGAATCTTCACGGTGCTGGGTGGGCTCGGTGTGTTGCTCGGCACTGCTGGGCTAGGTGTGCTGGTGGCGCGTCACGTTCTGGAACGCAGAGGTGAGTTGGGGTTGATGCAAGCCCTTGGCTTTCGCCAAGGAAGCCTGCGCCGCATGGTCTTGAGTGAGCATGTGGTGCTACTGGTGAGCGGTCTGGTTTTAGGCACCATCAGCGCGCTGGTAGCGGTTTGGCCAACGCTGCGTCAAAGTGCTCACTCCCTCCCGTTGGGTTTCCTCGCTATCCTCTGGGTCGCTGTTCTTGCATTTGGAATTGCCGCGTGTGCGGTTGCAGTGACCGCGGCGCTACGGGGGCGCCTGTTGGATGCGGTGCGGCGTGAGTAGCCTTCCGGCGTCCAGTTCGAGAAAGCGACAAGTGCCAGAGCCTGCCGAACTGCCGAAGACTGCCGAAGACTGCGAATCTGCGACAGTCGCAATCACATGGCGCGGCCCGGTTTGACCGGCTGAAACCGTGGGCCACGTCTGAGGCAACGTCGTTCTGCTGACTTCTGCTCAGGAGGCTTTTTGCAAGAAGACGAAGACGCCTTTCTTGTTGCCGACAACGATGTCGGGTTTGCCGTCGCCGTTGACGTCGCCGGTGGTCACTTCGGTGCCGACCCCAGAATTGTCGTCAATCAGATGTGGGATGAATTCAGCACCGCCTTTGCCGTCGCGCTTGATTTGGAACCAATACAACACGGGAGGGGCGTTGGGCTCGTCGTCCTTCATTGGGCCGTGTGCCCAGCGGCGTTTGCCGGTCACGACATCGAGGATGCCGTCGCCATCAATATCGCAAAGTTGCATGGCATGCAGTTGGGAGAACTTCACGCCCTGTGGATTGTCTTCGGGTTTGCTGCCCATGATCTTGTGCTCCTTGAAGCTGCCGTCTGCGTTTTGTTCGTACCAGCCAAAGCCGTAACCGTGGGCGTTGTAGCTGGTGATGACGTCGTTACGGCCATCGGCGTTTACGTCATAGACCAGCATGAAGGAGCCGCCGCGTTCGCCTTCGGGGCAGAAGGGGGTCGCGTGGAAAATCCAATCGCTGTCTTTGGAGATATCAGCAGGTTGTTCGTGCCAGCCTTCTTTTTCCAGGATGTCGGTGCGGCCATCGCCATTCACATCACCAGCACCGTAGCCGTGGGTGTAGCGGAAGTACTTTGCGTCATTCTCTGTGGACTTGGGCGTGATCGGACGAAAACGGGCTTTGCCGAACGGGTTGCTCCAGTCGATCTCGGCAAATCCCAGTTGGCCGCCTGTTGGTGGTTGCTTGGGCTGGAGTTGACCGTTGCTGCTGTGGCAGACGAGCTCTGGCTTGCCGTCGCCGTTTACGTCCCGGAAGTCTGGCGACTCGCCGTCGGAAATATCGAAGATCGTGTGGCGGGTCCAGTCGCCGGGTTTGTTTTGCGGATTTTCAAAAACCCAGGTTTCTTTACCGGGCCAGGAGTAGACAAGGATGTCGCTCCAGCCATCGCTGTTGAAGTCGTAGGTGTAGGTCAGGAAATAGTCTGAGTAGCCCTTGGCTGGGTCATACGGAATGGCGGCGGGCGTGGTGTATTGCTGGCGTTCCTTGAAGTCTGGGCCGAGCCAGATGTACGGCCCTGCGCAAATGTCATTTTTCCCATCGTGATTGAAGTCGGCAAAGTGCGCGCCTTCAGCGACGAACTCCTCGGTGAGGGTGAATTTTTCAAAGGTGGGCTCGGCAAAAGCATTGGAGCCCAGTGCAATGCACGCAGGGATGAGGAGGAGTCTTTGGATGGACGTCATGGTGATGAAGTGAACAGAGTTCGATAGGGCGTTCTTTCGGCGGTGATACGGGATCCTTTACTGGCGGCGTTGAAGACGGATTCGCTCCACGGTTTGTTGGCAGGCCAGGGTGACGTAGTGCCAGGCTTGAGAATCGATCCATTCCTTCTTTACCATCCAGTTCCCGCCGCAGGCCGCGACGTTGCGGAGTGCGAGGTAAGCGTGCAGGCTTTCGATATTGAGGCCGCCAGTGGGCAAAAACTTCATCTCGGGGAAAGGGGCGGCCATCTCCTCTAGCGCTTCGAGCCCGCCAAAGACAGTGCAGGGGAAGAATTTCAGAAGGCGGAGCCCAATGCGCTGCGCGAGCATGACCTCAGTGGGGGTAACGGCCCCGGGGATGATGGGGATTCCGTGTTTCTGGGCGGAGCTGACGAGATCGGCGTCAAGCCCCGGCGTCACGATGAAGCGCGCACCCGCTGCCACTGCAGCGCTGAGTTCTTGTTCATTGGTCACACTGCCTGCACCAACGAGCATGTCCGGCATGGTGGCCATGATTTGAATTGCTTCCAATGCAGCCGGAGTGCGGATCGAGATTTCAGCGCAGGGCACACCGCCGCCACGCATGGCGGTGGCTAAAGGCTCGGCTGAGGCGGGATCGTCAATCAGGACAGTGGGGACGACGCGGAGCTTGGCGATGGTTTCGATCAGGTCGGACATGATTGGGTACAGAACAGCGGCACGGAGTGGGGTTCAATCACTGATTTCGAATCGCCGTTCGAGGATTGGTCGCGTTTGGTTCACGGGTTGGCTTAGATCAACTTCAAAGGGATGCTCCAGATTGTTTCCGGCGAGGTCTTCCAGCAAAGGATCGATGCGCAAGGTGTACGTGCCTGCCAGGAGGGGGGCGTTTGGGTTGAGTGTCGCGGAGCAGCCATCGGGCGCAGGAAGGCACTGGGCAGTGATGGGTTTAGTCTCTGTTGCTGGGCCCTGTAGAGACAGTGACCGGGGCAGCATTGCTTGATCGAGTGACTCGTCAAAGGTCACGGTGATAGAACGAGGGTCGGCGGCGATTTCCCATGTTGATGGGTCGGGACAGCGGTGATCCGCATCGATAACACTGAATGCGTGCTCAAAGGCGACTCCAAGCGGTTGTCCTGTGGTGTCACGCCAATGACCGTCGATGATGAGCTTATAGTGGTGGCCTGCGGTTAGTACTGGGCCCTCGTCGATCCCAAGTTGGACGGCAGTCTTTTGGCGCCCTGGATGAAACCAAACTGTCAGTCGTCTGCCGTCGGGCGACCAGAGCTCGGTTTCGCGAAAAGCACCCGACACCTCCTCGCCACTGGCATCCGTCAGGCGCAGATTTTTCAACATCACGCCTTGCTCCATCGGGCGGGAAAACTGGAGGTAAAGTTTTAGCGCATTGGCGGGTAGCGAATCTGCGGGGTGAATGGAGACTTGAGGGGCTGACTCAACTGTCGCGGGGATGCTCAGGACAGCCGAAGCCAGCAAAGGTCCGTCCGTTCTCCTGATTCCAACAAAATAAGACTGTCCGGGCGTCAGCGAGGCGGATGGGCGGAAGAGAACATGATTCCCCGAAACGCTGCCGGCCCCCCATATTTTCGGGCCCAGGTCATCACTGGACGGTGGACCAGATGCAGGATTTTGGGGCCTTAAAGTCGGAAGAAGATGGACCGTGACCAGTGCTGCTAGGTCTGGGATATGCGCTTGCCCTGGAGGCGGCGAGATGGTGATCAGATCACCCGCAGGGCTGGCTTCAAATCGCCATTCTGAGGGCGATTCGGCCGCATTTCGTCGGGCAGAATCGGCCAGGAAAACCGCGATCACGAGGGTGACCAAGACCACAACGAAAAATATTTTGTTCATTTTTGATAAATATATAAGCGGCACGCGTAGTCTCAGCTGTCTTCTTGACTGCTCAAAACCAAAATCCCCTCCAAATATGAAAATGCACCAAAACTGCCAAGGCAGCCACATCGATCTCAGAAGTGGTGTCAGCCGTCGCGACTTCCTTTATGTCGGGATGGTCGGTGGACTCGGCCTTACTCTCCCAGAGTACTTGAAGCTCCGTGCTGCTACGGCAATGCCGGCAGTTGAAACGTTCAAACCTATCGCTGAGTCGGTGATTCACATTTATTTGCCTGGCGGTATGGCCCACCAGGAATCGTGGGATCCGAAGCCATTCGCGGCACCTGAGTATCGCGGTCCATTTACTCCGATCAAGACCAGCATTCCAGGGGAGTATGTGGGTGCTAAGTTTGAAAAGATCGCCAAGATCATGGACCGCCTCACGGTGATTCGCTCCATGACCCATGGCGAGGCTGCACATGAGCGCGGCACGCACAACATGTTCACTGGCTATCGTCCGAGCCCAGCAATCAAGTTCCCAAGCTTTGGTTCGATCGTGTCCCACGAGATGGGATCTCGCAACAACCTGCCACCTTACGTTGTGGTGCCAAACATGGTGGCTCCTGAGCAGGGCACCGGTTACATGAGCAGCGCATACGGTCCCTTTGCTCTCGGCAGTGATCCTGCAGACAAGGGCTTTACAGTGCGCGATCTCTTGGTGCCGAAGGACGTCGACGAGAAGCGGTTTGAGCGCCGCCGCTCTTTGCTGGGCACGGTTGATGCCCACTTCAAGTCGGTTGAAAAATCCGACTCGATCAACGCGATGGACAGCTTCTACCAGGCTGCCTACGGCCTTGTCAGTAGCCAGAAAGCCCGTGAAGCGTTCGATCTCACCAAGGAAACCGACAAACTGCGCGATGAATACGGTCGCAACTCTGCTGGTCAGCGTTTCTTGCTGGCTCGCCGTCTGGTTGAATCCGGTGTCCGCATGGTTTCTGTCACCTACGGTGGCTGGGATCACCACTCCAACATCAAGAGCGCCTTCGACGGTCAGGCTCCGTCCTTCGACCAAGCCTTTGCTCGTCTCATCACTGACCTCGAAGAGCGCGGGATGCTGGACAAGACCCTCGTCATGGTCAGCTCCGAGTTCGGCCGCACGCCGAAGATCAACGGTACCAATGGTCGTGACCACTGGCCTCGCGTCTTCTCGGTGGCCCTTGCAGGTGGCGGCGTGAAGCGTGGTTATATTCACGGTGCCTCCGATGCCCTCGGCGGTGAGCCTGATCGCGATGCGGTGGGACCTGAAGATCTCGCCAAGACGATGTATCGCCTTCTCGGCATCAATGGCGACAAGCGCATTGTCGCTGACGGAGTCCGCCCAATCGACATTGTTCACGGTGGCCGGATCATGGACGAACTGCTCGCCTAATCCAGCAGTCATCAAGAATTACACAAAACGGCCAGGAGGTGACTCCTGGCCGTTTTGCGTTTGGTGTGATTGAAGGGAGGCGGCGTGCGAGCGATACGCACGCCGCTTCATAGAGGACGGGCGACTTAGCTTTTGCTCGGCAGATCAACCAGCATCTGGGCGTTGCTGGGATAGCGCTCAAGGAGACTGAGGACGCGTTGGATAGCCTCCAGCGGTTTGTGGCCGGCGAGACCGCGGCGCAGCATGTGGATTTTATCCAACTGGAAGACGGGCAGCAGGAGTTCCTCACGACGAGTGCCGGACTTGAAGATGTTCACCGCCGGGTAGTAAAATTGTTCTGCGATCTTGCGATCAAGAACGAGTTCCATATTGCCGGTGCCTTTGAACTCTTGGAAAATCAGATCGTCCATGCGGCTGCCAGTTTCAATAAGTGCCGTTGCAAGGATTGTGAGGGATCCCGCACCGCGGGTATTGCGTGCAGCGGCGAAGAGTCGGCGTGGGATTTCCATGGCACCGACACCCATACCGCCACTCATCGTGGCACCGCCTTTGCTGGCGTTGTTGAAGGATCGGGCAAGGCGTGTGATGGAGTCCAGCAGGATGAAGACGTGTTCGCCGCACTCGACCAGACGCTTGGCTCGTTCGATGGCGAACTGGGCGATGCGGTTGTGGCTTTTTACGTCCATGTCGTTGGAGCTGGCAAAGATCTCCGCCGTTGGCAGTACGCGCTTAAACTCAGTGACTTCTTCCGGACGTTCATCGACCAGCATGACCATCAGGTGCATGCCGGGGTGATTGGTAACGATCGACTCCGCGATGTGCTGGAGAAGGGTGGTTTTACCCGCGCGTGGCGGGGCGACGATGAGGCCACGTTGCCCACGTCCGACTGGGGTGATCATGTCGATCACGCGCGTGGTGAGCCGTTCCTTGGTCGTCTCAAACTGGATGCGCTTGTTTGGATTGATTGCCTTCAGTTCCTCGAAGAGCGGCAGTTCACGCATGGATTCAGGGGCTCGGCCATTGACTTCGGCAACCTCCGTAACCTGTGGACCGCGTGAACCTTTGCGTTGCTCGCCCTTGATCATCATACCTTCGCGGAGACCGTACTGGCGGATGAACTCCGGACCAATGAAGGCATCCATCGGGTGCTGCGCAAATTGGCGATTCCGCTGGCGGAGGAAGCCATAACCTTTGGGTGACATCTCCAAGATGCCTTCTGCTGGCTCTGGTGGGCCCTGGGGTTTTTCAGGTGGAGTTTCGCGCTGATTGTCCGCGTTTTGAGTCGGCGCCCCATTGTCTCCGGCTTGATTGTTTGGGTCACGATTTTCGCCACCGCCACCACCGCCTTGCCGCCGATCCCTGTCACGATCCTTACCCCAGCGACGCTTGCGTCCGCGATCACGGAAGCGGCGTCCGCCACGTTCTTGATCATTGCCTTCGCCTTGTGGCTGGCGGTCGCCACCTTGGCGATCATTGCTTTGATTGCGTCCTTGGTCCTGCTGGCCGCGATCATTTGGATGACGATCATTCCGGTGTTGAGGACGACCTTCTTGTGAAGGGGGTGGGGAAGCATCGGAAGATGTCGCATCGGCGGTAGCGGCAGGAGCAGGAGCAGGAGCAGGAGCAGGAGGCTGTGCGGCTTGAATCTGCTGTGGCGCTGCAACTACGACCGGCGCAGGGGCAGGGCTTGCTACTGGAGTGGGTGATGGTGCGGGTGCGGACTCGCTCTTCGTGGCAGTTTTGCGGGCAGCCTTCTTTTTTGCCACAGTCTTCTCAGCTACCACGGGTGCTGGTGGGGGAGGCGGTGGTGGGGCCGCAGCTGCGGGTGCTGCTTTTGCTTTTTTAGTCGTCGCTTTTTTGGCGGCTTTTTTAGCGGTCGCTTTTTTGGCTGCAGGCTTTGCAACTGGTGCTTCAGCGACTGGTGTGGCCCGTTTGCGGGAGGGCTTCTTTTCTGCCACGTCGCCAGTGGCGTGGGAAACTTTGGGCGAATCACTCATGGTGGAAAAGGGGAGTTCGATTTGGGCGGAGTCTGGAGACTTACGCATAAGAAAAAATGGGGCAGGAAAACGATTGGAGGTCAGCCGAGCGTCTCAGCGATTTCATCCGGGATTTCGAAGTTGTAGTGGAGGTTCTGGGTGTCGTCGTAATCGTCGAGCGCGTCGTAAAGTTTCACGAGTTGGCGGGCTGCTTCTGGATCATCCACGGTGACGGTGGTGGCGGCGTGATAGGTCAGCTCTTGGGTCTTGGGTGTCATCCCGGCATCGCGGAGGCTATTGCCGACGTTGAAGAGTTGATCCACCGCAGTGTACACGATCCACTCGTCATCGCTGTCGAGGATGTCTTCGGCACCTGCCTCGAGCGCGCGCTCCATCATCTGGTCTTCGGTGATATCGCCTTTATCGATATGGATCTCACCGCGCCGGGTGAATTGGTAAGCGACGCTGCCTGCATCAGCGAAGGTACCGTTGTTCTTGGAGAGCAGAACTCGCAAATCTTGAGCTGAACGGTTCCGGTTATCAGTGACGACTTCGATCAAAAAGGCGGCGCCCCCTGGGCCGTAGCCCTCATACATGATCTCTTCCAGCGCTGCGCCTGCCAGTTCGCCGGTGCCTTTTTTGACGGCGCGGTCGATGTTGTCGTTGGGCATGTTCTGCGCTTTGGCGGCTAGGATGGCGCTACGCAGACGGGGATTCATGTCCGCGTTCCCGCCGCCGCTTTTGGCTGCGAGCGTGATTTCTTTGGAGAATTTGCTGAAGATCTTGCCGCGCTTTGCATCGACGACGGCTTTGAAGCGCTTCACCTTGGACCATTTATTGTGTCCGGCCATGCTGGAAATCGAGAGGGATAAAGATGTCGGGTTGGTGTAGTTGCGATTGTCCCAGGCTGCTGGGGTGTGCGAATACACGCGCTCCACGGGCGGGCCGGAGGAAATGCAAAGGGGAAATGGAGTTGGGAAAAGAGCAGCCTTGCTGCGGTGATGCTGCGGAGACCCGAACCTGCTCCGCTGGATGCGGTTCATGATCTCGCCACAATAGGCAGGGATCAGAGAGCGGTCGGGGGAAACCGGAGAATCACCAAGTGTTCACCAGATTGAGAAAACCTGGAACGGAGACAAGTGTGGGAGATGACCGCGCCCCGCGCAACTCCTTTTTTCAATGGATTGCAACTTCAGTGCGTGCAGTTTCCCCTTGCGCTGGGCTGGATTCAGACATCGCAGACCATGCATGCATGGCGCAATGCGAGGACGGTGTCCTGCCAAGTGGGAATGAATTCTTGAGCAATGAAGTCATCGTATCCAGTTTCAATAATGGCCTTCACGATGGGCGGGTAATTGATCTCTTGGTTCTCGTCCAGTTCGCAACGGCCAGGATTACCTGCGGTATGGTAGTGTCCGATGTATTCGTGGTTGGCGCGAATGCGGCGGATGACATCGCCATTCATGATGGAGACGTGATAGATGTCAAAAAGCAGCTTGAAATTAGGGCTGCCGATTTGTTTCACCAGATCAATGCAGAAGTCCACGTTGTCGCCGAAGTAGCCTGGATGTCCCTTCATGGGGTGGGTGTTGTCGCGGGAATTGAGGTGCTCCAGAACCAGCGTGATGCCTTTCTTCTCGGCAAGCGGGAGCACTTCCTTCCACGTATCAAGGCAACGCTTGGCTGCTTCGTCGTGGTCCATGCCTTCATAGCGCATGCCGGTGAAGGTGATGACCTTTTTGCTGCCCACATCGGCTGCGACATTGATGGCCTCAGTAAGTTGTTGAACAACTTCGTCGTGAAACTCTGGGTTGCATGGGCCTTTGCCAAACGAGTGACTGCCGACAAGCGAGATGTCCATCCCCAGTGCTTTCACTTCAGGATAGTACTTCCTGTCAATGCCTTCCATGCCTTTGAGACCGATCTCTTTGCAATGCCGGGCCAAGTCCATCATTTCCATCGGCTTGAAGCACCAACCCATGACCGTCTGCTTTAGGTGGCCATTGCGGATCTTATAAGCGGGATCTGCGGCAGCCTTGGCGATGTTGATCGGCACTGGCGCTGTGGTTTGGCCTTGGGCGCCGTGGGCGGCGACGGCTGTTGCTCCTGCTGCGGCGAGGGTGCGTTGGAAAAAGGCGCGGCGGTTGATGGTGCTCATAATGGAATAACGTGATGATCTGTCCAGGGCTGTCCGTTTTTCAAGCGAAAGCGGTGAAGGGGATGCTCTTCGTCGCGGCCTCGCGTTCTTCAGTCGAGAGTCGTCTCGCCTGTCCGGGCAAAAGATCGGCTGGTAGTGAGAGTTCGCCGATGGACTCGCGATGCAGTGCGGTGACGCGATTCCCGATGCCGCCAATCATGCGTTTGATCTGGTGGTGACGGCCCTCCCACAGCGTCAGTCGCGCAACGGTGGGGGCCAGGATCTCCAGTCGAGCAGGCAGTGTGGTGATGTCTTCGGGCTGGAAGTGGATGCCGCGTGCGAACAGTTTAACGACGTCTTCTGTGAGCGGATCCCGTGTCTCTACGCGATAACATTTGGGTACAGCTTCAGGGGCTTCGGTGATCCGCTTTGACCAACGTCCATCATTGGTCAGCAGAAGAAGTCCGGTCGTGGCTCGATCGAGCCTTCCCGCGATATGAAGTTCATGCCGCTGAGGATGATCAATGAGATCAATCACGGTCGGGTGCTGATCGTCGCGGGTCGCGCTGAGATAGCCAGCGGGTTTGTGGAGCATCAGATAAACAGTGGACTGCCCAGCCTGGACGATGACTTCGTCCAGATACACCTGGGCAAAGCGGTCCACGGGATGCTGGGCATCGGCAATAACGACACCCTCTACCCGCACACGCCCAGTCGCGATGAGTTCATGGGCTGCGCGGCGACCGAGGGATTGATGCTTTGCGATGAGGCGATCCAGCTTCACTTCGCTGGAGCCGCTGCTTTTGCCTTGCCTTTTGAGGCATTGGAGCCTGCTGGCTGGCCTGCTTTGTATTCGGTAAGCATGTCGCGGATCTTGAGACTCAGCGTTTTGAATTCCTCGCTCTTTGGGTCGAGCTTTGCGCGTTCTGCTGCGAGTCGCTTGATTTCATCACGCAAGGCATTGCGTTTTTGCTGTGCCGTTTGAATCGTTGGATCTGGTTGGGGATCAACATCTTTCCAATCGTCGGTCCGGAAGACGGACGCAGGAAGGCCCTCGCCATTTACGAGATTGGCACCTTCTGGATTGGCTGCCCAGGCATACCGGACGGCAGCGGGAACTGGCACGGCCGCACTGCTGACGACGACGCTGTCGCCATCGATGACTGCATCAGCCCAGTGCCAAGTGCGTTCTTTGCCGGAGATTTCGAAGCGCTTGAGAGGTCCGCCATCCCGCGACTTAAGACCTGTGGCGTTGTCGAACTTGATGCGAATCTTTGCGCCATCAATTTCGTGGCTGCGATACAGAGGGCCACAAACGACCATGTCCTTGCCGTAGTCCTTCACCAGCGCCCAGCGTGCCAGGCGGTCACCGACGGTCTGCTTGTCCGCAGGGTGGATGTTGTTGGCTTCGCCGACGTCATTGATGACCGCCATACCGGTCTTGGGAGTGGAATCAAGCACACGGCGCATGCGATCTTGAACGAGAGGCCATGGATCGGGGGTGCCGGGTTCCGTGGAAGGTGCGTGATAGTTCGCCAATTGCACGAAGTAGAAGGAAAACTCACTGCCCCAGCGCTTGCGCCAGTCGGTGATCATGAGTGGCAGTGTCTTGTCATAAGGGATTGCGCCCACCTTGGCGTTGCCTTCACCTTGATACCAAATGGCACCTTTGATCGTGTAGCCAACGAAGGGATGGATCATTGCGTCATACAACACGCCGGCGACGCCTTCGGTTAAGAGCGGGCGCTTGGGCGGAGCAGGGCGCTTCGGTAGGCGACCGCGCTCGTTCTCGGGCTTGCCTCGCGCTGCTTTTACGATTTCAGTCCACTTTGCCAGCGCCTCAGCGTAGGCTTTGTCAGCGCGCTCTTGATTGTAAGCGGCCTCTCGTGCCATGACCTCATCGACCATGGCTTTGCCCTCGCGAATCGTCACTAGGGCGTCACGGCTCGTGAAGGTCTCGACTGGCTTGCCGCCCCAGGCGGATTTGATGACTCCAACGGGGACCTTCAATTCTTCGCGCAGCTTTTTGGCGAAGAAAAATGCGACTGCAGAGAACCCCGGCGTTGTTTCAGGAGTGGCGAGATCCCAGTGGCCCTCGATGTCCGTTTCGGGTTGATCGGAGGTCACCAGGGGGGCTAGGAAGAAGCGCAGTTGGGGATCGTTGGTCGCATCCGTGATGGCCTTGTAAGCAGGGACACGATTCAGGGTAAACACCATGTTGGACTGGCCGGAAGCAAACCAAACTTCACCGACGAGCACGTCTTTGATGGACATTGTTTGATCGCCGGACTGGATCGTTAATTCGGCTCCAGCAGCATCTGCCGCTCCGGTAGGGATGGCGGCCTTCCAATGCCCCTGAGCGTCCGCAGTGGCCGCTGCGGTCTGTCCTTTGAAAGAAATCTTCACGGTGGCCCCTGCGTCAGCGGATCCCCAAATGGCTGCCGGAGTGTCACGTTGCAGGACCATGTGATCGCTGAAGAAATGCGGAAGGCTAAGTGCGGCTTGCGAGGTCAGTGGAGCCGTCAGCAAAGCGATCGCGAGAAGGCGGGATGAGAATGAAAGGTGAGCCATGATGGGGTGATGAGGTTGACCTCTCTGTAACGTCAGCGGCGCGCCGATGATTCAGGCGATTTTTGCGATGCCCCTGCGAGATCCGTGAAGCTTGGGGCTCTGAAAGTTGGTCGGTTCCAATTGAGACTTTTGGCGCAGACCGATGGCTCGGTGCCAACCTTCGGCTGGAAGGGACCAGATCATAGGGGGCGTAGACCCTCCGATGCTTTTGTTGGTAGCGACTGAGAGGTCGGAGTGCATGGACTGGGACCTGTTTTGACGATGCAGGAAAGCCGATCTCGATTTTCATTACCGTTCGGTAATGTTCGGACTTTTTTCTTGTGATCCCGACGAGAATTGGATAAACATTGCGGTAATTCCAATGCGTCCTTCGCGACATCTCCCTTTAGCCAATCGCATTTTTGCGGCTTTGCTATGTATGGTCTGGCTCTGCCAGGCTGGGGTGTATCCTGCGATATTGGCGATGTTGGAAGGCTTTGAGCAGAACCACTCGGTGAACGTTCAGTGGGCCAGCGGCGGCGCGACGGTGACTTTGCATCACTCTGGTAATCAGCAATGCCATCAGCATGATCTGATGGAGCGGTTCGTGATGCTTTGGGCAGACGATACTCCTGAAAAGGATCACATTGTCAAAACAGTTGGTGCGAATTTGGACCTCCGGGATGGTGAGCGTCTTGCCCCACGGGCAGACGTTCCCATCGTTCTGTCTTCTTGGGAGCGCACTCAGCCGACTCAGGTCAAGGCGAGCCCAGAGGGATTCAGTGTTGTCATCAATCGCCACGATGCGAAGCGGTGTGGCACTGAGAGACTGCGAACGGTGCAGTTGTTGATCTGATCCTGGAGGCTTTGCCTCGGCCATCGCGTTACAGACGCAAACAAGGCTGAGGCTGTACGTGCCCGCAATTGCGGGCGGTCCGTGCCATAACAGTGCCCTATCCTGAGATCTCTCGATGAAGCCTTTTCTTTCTCACACTCGTCCAAAACAGTCCGTCAACCGCTTGTTAGTGCTCACCATGGTTGGTCTTTCGCTTCCTGCATTTGCAGGCGGAGGGCAGTGGACTGTCGTTGCCTGGAATAATCTGGGCATGCATTGCATGGATGATGATTACAGCGTGTTTTCCATCCTCCCTCCGTTCAATACCATCAATGCCCAAGTGATGGATGCGACGGGTCATCTGGTGACCGATCCGGCGACTGCTGGAATCACAGTGACTTACCATGCGGTGGCGAATCCCGATGGATCGATCAATACGACGGCCCTAGACAAGACAAACTTCTACGACTACGCGGCAGACTTGTTTGGGGCGAACCTTTCCGTTGATGAAGGACTCGCCGGGAATAGCATGCCGGGCGCGGCCAACACTCCTCAGTCGATGACGTGGGACGCGGGCATGAATTGGTTTGAGGCAGCAGGTATCCCTCTCTGTCCCAAAGATGATAATGGTGTGCCCAATCCCCATCCGCTGATGCGGGTGTCCGTGAAGAATGGCAGCAACACCGTCTTGGCGTACGCAGACATCGTGGTGCCGGTGTCGGATGAAATGGACTGCCGGGCCTGCCACAAATCAGGATCCGGCCCTGAAGCTCAACCTGTCGGAGGTTGGGTCAATGACGCGAACGATAAGCGTGACTTTCGCTTGAACATCCTGCGATTACACGACGAAAAAAATTCGGCAAATCCCCTCTATGCCGCAGCGCTATCGGCGATGGGGTATGCCTCTCAAGGGCTCTATCATAGCGTGGTCAACGATAGCAAATCGATCCTCTGCGCTAAGTGTCATGCGTCCGAGGCTCTGGGCACGGGCGGCTTCGCTGGAGTGCCTCCGTTGACGGCCGCGATGCATTCGAAGCATGCCACGGTGACCAATCCAACCAACGGTCAGCCGATGGATTCGATTCAGAGCCGCAATGCCTGCTATCTCTGCCATCCCGGTAGCGAGACGCGGTGTCTGCGTGGGGCAATGGGCGGTGCAGTGAACGCGGCAGACGGGTCTCTGGTGATGCAGTGCCAGAGTTGCCATGGCTCAATGAGCGTCGTCGGGGCATCGACTCGCACTGGTTGGTTGGATGAGCCGAACTGCCAAGCCTGCCACAGCGGCGATGCCGTAAACAATGAGGGGCAGGCTCGATTTACGAATGTCTTCACTGCGGGCACCACTCTCCGTGTGCCCGCGAATCAACGTTTTGCAACGAATGCGGACACTCCCCTTGCTGGGAAATCTCTGTTTCGTTTTTCCAAAGGCCATGGAGGCTTGGTCTGTAGCGCCTGTCATGGATCGACGCATGCGGAGTATCCCTCACTGCATCGGGACGATAATCTTTATTCATGGAACAAACAGGGGCATCGGGGCAAGCTTGCTGACTGCACCGTATGTCACGCAACTATGCCCTCCAATAGCGTAGGCGGACCCCATGGGCTCCATCCAATCGGCAGCACGAACTGGGTGAAAGATCACGCTGACATCGCACGCGCTATCGGCCCGAATTACAATGCGTGTCGCGAGTGCCATGGTTCCGATCTCCGTGGCACGGCGCTATCGAGGGCGCAGGCGGATCGATCGCTGAATACCAAATTTGGAACTTTGACTCTTCGTCGCGGGATGGAGGTCAGTTGCTACTACTGCCACAATGGCCCCAGCAGTAGCAATGCCAGCAGCCATGTCGGTCCGACTGTTGCCAGTGGTCAACTTAGTGTGCCAAAAGACACGCCAGCAAACATCACCTTGACCGCGAGTGGATCGAACCCACTGCTACGCGTCATTCAGCAGCCGATGCATGGCACGGTCGGAATCGCCGGAACGGTTGCGACCTACTTCCCTGATTCTGGCTACCAAGGTCCAGACTACTTCACCTACATCGCCAGTGATTCGGGGAGCTATGTGGACTCTAAACCGGCAACAATCTCCGTCACGGTTGGCGTGGCCGCCCAACGCCAAGACACCGACGGCGATGGTTTGAGTGACTGGATCGAATACGCGCTTGGGCTCGACCCATTGCTACCGAGCAAGCCTGTTGTGCCCAAACAACAGATCGAAAACATCAGCGGTACCAACTATCAGACGTTGCGTGTATTTCGCGGCCCGATGTTGCCGCCCGATCTGCCAATCAGCATAACAATCTCGGGCACCCTCTTGAATTGGTCTCCCGCAACGGTGCTGCTCAATACACCCACTGAACTGAAAGCTAGGGACACTGTCGATGCGGCTCTACCCGGTGCCCGCTTCATCCGAGTTGAGGGAACCCGCCAGACACCAAATCCATGATCCAAGACCTCAACGACATGACCCACGGCGCACCCGACCAACTCGGCGTGCTCTTTGATCGTGCCGTGCAGGGGGACTCTGATGCGGCGACGCAACTCTACACTGCATGCATGCCACGCTTGAGTCTGCATCTGCAATCGTTCTGCCCGCTGGATCTGGCTCGACAGTTTGCTCACGACGCGCTGGCCTTGGCCTTTTCTAAAAGCGACAGGTATGCAAATGGCGGGACCTTCTTTGCCTGGATCAAAACACTGGCTCGCAACTTGGCTAGCAATCATCAACGCGAGGCCGTGCGTCGTGCGCGTCGTGAACTCGCCTATTGGGAGTTTGAGCTCGTCCATGTCGGTTCGGGAGATTCGGCTCCGTCACGCTGGCTACCTCTGTTGAATCAATGTCTGGCGACGCTGGATCCAGGGCATCGCGATATGCTTGTGCAACACTTTGTGTTCGGACAGTCCGGCCGAGAGATCGCGGAGCGCCAAGGTCGCAAGCGCAGTGCCGTTGCGATTCAACTTCATCGCCTTTGCAAAATGCTTCGAGACCGCCTTCAGGCCGCCCATTTCGAAATGCTTAATCGTTAGTTTTCCCAATACACTCCTCGTAATTCCCATGAAACAATACCGCGCAATACTCAGCCTCATCATCACCCTGATGGTCATGGCACTGACCTTGTCTGTCTCTAGTTCTGCCAGAGCTCAAGGCATCGCCTACGGCAGCATCAACAACTTCGACACGGTCAATGACACCGGGCACGAATGCCATGGATTCGAGATCGAAATCGAAGACTGCCACAGCACCGACATCACCTACACCTACAATTACAACCACTACGGGGTGCCGGAGATTAGCGAGGACAATTCTGTTGCCGGTCATCCCAAGTGCAAAATTCGTTGGTCCAGCAAAAAGAACGCGGATGGGTCTTGGGCGGCGTATACAGCAATCCCGAGCGGGCCGATTTCGCCAACAAACGGCCACATGTTTACGAATCCAAATGTCAATTTTGGTGGAGAGCATTTTGGGGTCGGCTATCGGGCTGCGGTGGGTGCGGTGAAGTACAATTGGTTGATTGACAATGGCGCTGGTGTCTTGGTGAACGGTGGTGCGGTACAGGTGGCTACGCCGACGTTTACTTACTTTCCGGCGGTGGGCGTGGTTGCGCCTCAAGTGCAGGCAGTGATTGCTCCGCCTCCGCCTCCTGCTCCGCCTGTCAAAGAGTTCGGTAAAGCAGTGTGGGTGAAGGAAATCAAAACGACCACCCACAACGAAAATAAGATCAAACTTCGCGAACTCGTTTCGGACGATCCGGCGGACCCAAATGACAAAAACTGGGCAAATGGCGAACCAGATGAGGTCGAAGTGGAGTGGCGCATCCTACAGAAGAAGACCAGTGCTGCCGACGGTGGGGTGAATGGGGAACTGGCCGCAGCACCCGAGGAGCTTCCCAACGGCAATGAAGTCGTCACTCGACGCTACGAATTCTACAAATATGTGGGACCTCTTGATGCAGAGACAGGCGAAGCCATGGGAGATGCGGTGGGAGCGGATGGTCTGCACGGTAGTGGAACGGTGACGTATGCAGATCATTTCGATGGTGCCTTAGGTGAATGGGTCAGCGTCACAACCGATATGGCGACGAAAGTGGTGGTTGGCGATTACACCGGTGCTCAAATGGCTGCGGTAGATGTGGAGGCAGTGGTTGGTTTGATCGATCACGTGGGAGATGCGAAGCTCAACACTCCCTTCGCGCCGAGGACCGTGGTAGTCGAGGGTGCCCTCCCGTTTACAGCTACGCAAGACGGGGCTCTGCCTCCTGGGATGACATTTGACACTGTTCAAGGCGTGCTGTCCGGCACGCCGACTGCGGCGGGTGAGTTCGCGTTTCAGATTACTGCTTCTGACGGCGTGAATCCTGATGTGTCAAAAAATTACACCATGACCGTGGCTGCCGCAGGTGTTGCATTGCCACCGACGAGTCTGCTGGATACCTCGGCCCAGCCTGTGGGCGGTGGGACGACGGCGGGCGATGGATCGTATGACCCTGGGACGGATGTCACGGTCGATGCAACTCCAAATGTGGGTTTTGATTTTGTGAATTGGACTGACAACGGTGTGATCGTCAGCAACTCTGCTAGCTACACTTTCACGTTGGATGTGAACCACTCCTTGGTTGCGAATTTTGCACCGCAGGTCGCCAGTTGGATCATCAATGCTTCCGCAAATCCAGTGGTCGGTGGAGTCACCGCAGGCAGCGGTGCCTATGATGATGGGAGCAGCGTTACGCTTACGGCGACGCCAAGCGTGGGTTACAATTTTTTGAATTGGACCGAAGGCGGTGTGGTCGTGAGTGCGGCTGCCAGCCTGACATTCACCGCCACGGGGGATCGGAACTTAGTAGCTAATTTTTCTGCCGTGCCGGTATTTGACGTAACCACAAGTGCTGCGCCAATTGCAGGAGGGGCAACTAGCGGAGACGGGGCGTATGCCAGCGGCAGCAGTGCCACGGTGGTTGCCACGGCCAATGGAGGGTATACCTTTGTGAACTGGACGGTTGGAGGGACTCAAGTCAGCACGAATGCTAGCTACACCTTCACTGTCAGCGCCAACAAGGCATTGGTGGCCAATTTTGTGCCTACGTCTGGTGATGTAACCATTGCGACGAGTTCCAGTCCAAGTGCGGGTGGCTCGACTACTGGTGGTGGAGCGTATGGTGTTGGTGATAGCGTCACGGTCACGGCGACTCCGAATCCAGGCTATGAGTTCTCAAAATGGAAGGAAGGTGGCAGCACGGCAAGCAACAGCGCTAGCTATACCTTCACGGCTTCGACGAGTCGGAATCTGGTCGCTAGTTTCTATCAAGCATACTACGTCAGTGCGTCAGCCCTGCCTGCTGTAGGAGGCTCGACAGAGATGGACAGCACTTCCTACAAGGCGGGCGAAACGGCGCAGGCTCGCGCCACGGCGAGTGCGGGTTATGTGTTTGTGAATTGGACAGAGAATGGAGCGGTCGTCAGCAATCAGGCGATTTACTCGTTCAATGTCACTGCCAATCGCACTTTGGTGGCACACTTCGCCTCCGCCACTGGTGTGACAATCACGGCCTCTGCCCTGCCGGTGATCGGCGGAAGCGTCAGCGGTGATGGCAGTTATGATCCAGGGGATAGCGTGACCGTCTCAGCCGTTGCCGACCTCGGCTACACCTTTACCAACTGGACGGAGAACGGGGTTTGGATCAGCTCGCTGGCCGACTATACCTTCACGGCTGCTGCCAATCGGAATCTCGTGGCGAATTTTATCCCGGGCTATTTGATCGCGGCTTCTGCTTGGCCGCTGACTGCGGGCAGCGTCAGTGGCGATGGGCCGATCGCCGCGGGTGCCAGTGCCACGCTTGTTGCGACCGAAAGCCCTGGTTACACCTTTACGAACTGGACAGACACTAACGGCAATGAGGTCAGCACCTCAGCCAGCTACACCTTCACACCAACGGCTAACGGAGATTACACGGCAAACTTTACTGGCGGCATCTTCGGTATTCTTTTTGACTTCGATACCGCTGCACCTGCCCTCGCGGTTGACGATGCTGTGCCTTTTGATCAAACGAGCGATGGGGTTACGGCTTCATTCACTGCGGCCTCTTTCACGGTGCAAACCGAGGCGAGCACAGGGCGAGCCCTCTCAAAGATTACGGGCAATTATCTGGAGGCTGGGGCAGATCGGGAGTCGCTCAGCATCAGTTTCGGCTCGCCGATGACAGGCGTGCAGGTTGATTTCGCGACCATTGAGGCAATCGCCGGGACGCTCCCGTCGGATCTCAAAATCACAGCGTTGGACTATTCGACGGGTCCTGGAGTGGTGGTTGGCTCAGCCATTGCTCATGGCACTGTCACTGCGGGCGATTCCTTGCCTGTCGGCACGTTGTCCTTCAACTCCTCCGCAGGCACTTTTGATAAGATCGTCATCGAATTGGCAGAGCCTTCAGCAGGCGCTCAGCGGTTCTTGGTGGACAATGTGCTGGCAAGCCCCGGGGGCACGACTGGGGAGTCGATGCTTTTGGCGAATCCAAATTGGAACATCACGCTGACCGATTTTGGCTACTCCGATTACTGCCTCGATAACACTCCCGGTTTTGAAGGTCGCGAGTATCTCTCTGGTGAGTGGGGATCTGCTGTTTCTTATACCCGCGATGGTGTGGCACAGTCACCGATTTGGCTGGAACCAAACTTCATCTTCCCAGACTGGCAGACCAATTCCAATTTCCACGTCGTGCAGGCGATTCATCAAGTAGGCACGAATATTGATGGTCTGCCGATCGCTCAATCGGTGTTGGCGAATGATGATCTACAGATCACGCTTCGATTTGAGATGGTGGATACGGTTACTGGTACTCCGATGGGGTTGACGCCGGCAAGTTCAGGGAGTGCTGCGAATGCAATCGACAGCAATCGCTATGTCCTGAGCCAGAGTTTCTCGGTGAAGAACATTAGCGGTGTCGCCATCACGAATGTGCAGCTCTTCCAGTTGTTGCACGGGTTCACCTCGCAGCGTGGATTGTATGATGATCGCGTCTATTCTGGCAAGCTGAGTAACTACCGCTTTGATGTCACCCTCGCCGGGGTGGATGAATTTGCAGTGGGCACAGGGAGCTCGGATCTAGGATTGGAAGATTACATTGCCTTCCATTCGAAAGCACAGCCGACTGCCTTTGAAATCGGCTACTATGGTATCGAGGGCAACGAGATCGACTTTCATTCGATTGGTAAGCCCTCGGAGGGTGTGCACCTTTCCATCGAAGACAACTGGGCCAACGCGCCTTACTCGAACCGTGAGGGAACCGATAGCTTTACACCCGCGACGCGCTGGGTGGCGGGCGGGCAGCGCTGGGATCTCGGTGATGTTTCGTTTGGCCAGAGCACGAGCTTTGATCTGGTGCTCAGTCTTCTCTCTGGGACACGCATTGATCCTGGGACAGGTGGGAACGGGGGGACCAGCGGCAGTGGCAGTTGCAACGGCGGCTCTGGCCATGTGGGAGGTGTGGACTTTGAGATCGAGGACGTGGATACCCCAGGTGCATTCTTTGGTGATTACTCAGAGGCGGATGACGACGAAATGCAGGAGAGGGAAAACGATGGCGACTTTGCTTTGCCATCGTTCACCAAGCCTGGTGGCGCTGCAGTAACACAGTTGTGGAACTTGGAGTTCAGTGGGCAACACACTGGACAGATTCACCTTACCTTTGCCTACAACCCAGCATTGTTGCCGGCGGGGTTTGATGAGGCCACACTGACGATCTTCCATTACAATGGCACGCTGTGGGAAGAATTGGTTGGCACGGTTGATACGGTTCATCACACCATCACCGTGAGCACGACGAGCCTTTCGCCCTTTGCTCTGGGGGTGACGACACCAGGACAAGATCGCACGATCAGCGCCGCTTCGCTTCCTGTTGTCGGGGGGACGGTTTCGGGCGCAGGCGTCGTTGGCAATGGGGTGGAAGTCACCTTGATCGCGACACCTGCCGAGGGCTTTGAGTTTGCAGGGTGGACACGCAACGGAAACCCAGCTGGCTCCAACAATCCGCTGATCTTCACGGCGGACGCCAACTACTCAGTGGTCGCCAACTTCAGGGCGATGCCATCAATTGGTGTCACGTCGTTGCCCGCAGCAGGCGGGGCATCGGTTGGGGGAGGTTACCACTCCGTCGGAAGTTCGGTGACGCTTGATGCCAGCCCAATGCCAGGGTTCTATTTCGTCAACTGGACCGAGGCGGGCCTAGCGGTAAGCACCGCTGCGAGCTACACCTTTACCGCTGGCGAGCCCCGCACTCTCGTTGCGAATTTTGCACCATTACCTACCCTACAGATGCAGCCCCGGGCGGGCGGGGCTGGTGGCGATGGCGTTACCTTTGCGTGGCCGAGCGCCTTCGCGGGATGGGTGCTGGAGGAAAGCCCTGACCTGAGTCCTGGCTCATGGGTTCCATCTACCCGACTGATCCAGACCAATGGCGAAAACAAGGAGATTGTGGTGCCGCAGAGCGACGGAACTTGCTTCTTTCGATTGGTAAAACCGTAGCGCGACAGATACTCTGATTTTTGCTTCGTTGCCCCCCTCAATTACGGGGTTGCTGGAGGCGGCATTGGGGAGTTGAGTCTCCTCATGCCTGCCACTGCTGCTTTGCCTCTGGGTCCGATTCTGTTCAAACCGATCTATCAGGGTCGGATTTGGGGTGGGCGGCGATTGGCTTCGGTCCTTGGCCGTGAGTTGCCTGGGCGCTATGAACCGATTGGCGAGTCTTGGGAGGTCTCGGATCGCGAGGAGGCGATGAGTCTGGTTCGGGGCGACGGGGCCACATCTTTGCATGAACTCTGGATGACGCGGCGGGCGGAGGTTTTTGGTGAGGCGCTCGTTGGGCATCCGTCGCCACGTTTTCCGCTCTTGATGAAGATACTGGATGCCTGCGATGATCTGTCCATCCAGGTCCATCCGCCCGTGGGTGTGGCGGCTGAGTTGGGCGGTGAGCCAAAGACGGAGATGTGGTTCGTCGCACATGCGGATCCTGGTGCGAAGATTTATGCAGGACTGCGGGAAGGGGTGAAGAGGGTGGATTTTGAGGAGGCGCTGCGCACTGGTAAAGTTGCCGATGTGGTGCATGCGCTGCTTCCAAAAAGTGGAGATTGCTTGTTCATCCCCAGTGGGCGTATCCATGCGATCGGCGCAGGGCTCTTGATCTATGAGATCCAGCAAAACAGCGATACGACGTATCGCGTGTTTGATTGGAACCGAACCGATGCCAACGGGAAGCCCCGGCAATTGCACATCGAGCAGTCATTGCGCTCGATCGACTTCACCGATTTTGAGCCAAGGATGGCGCGGCCCACAGCGGATGGCACCGTGGCGAAGTGTGAGTTTTTCGATGTGCGGGAAAGCACACTCAGCCCAGGAGGTGCTGCTGGTGAGTCGGGAGAGAGTCTGACGATCGCGGTGACTCGGGGCACCCTGCGCTGCGGAGATGTGGCTCTAAGTGCGGGCGATTTTTGTCTGATTCCTGCTTGTCTGGCGACGGAGAATCGCCGAATTGACGGATGCTCCGCCGACAGCCATTGGTTGGAGATTCGCATTCCATGAAGCTTTATTACCTCCCTCTCGTTTGCTTGGCCTTCGGCCTGACTTTAAGTGCTCAAACTGAAAAGCCCAAGGGGGCCAAGTGGGACGCCGCTATGGCGGAGTTTGATGAGCTCGATAAGTCGACGCCTCCGCCAGCATCTCCGATTGTTTTTGTGGGCAGTTCGTCGATCCGCAAGTGGACGACCTTAGCGGCGGATTTTCCCGGACTGCCAGTCATCAATCGTGGCTTTGGCGGTTCGCAGATGTCCGACTTGCTGCAATACTTTGACCGTCTAGTGACGACCTACAAGCCCGCCCAGCTTGTAGTGTATGAGGGCGACAATGATCTGGGGGCGAGCAAATCCCCCGAGCAGGTGTTGGCGGACTTCAAGACGTTTTGCGCCAAGGTGCGTGCTGTCTTTCCGGATGTGCCAGTGCATTTCATCTCAACCAAGCCGAGCCCTAAACGGATCGCCATCATTGACAAGCAGCGTCAATTCAATGCGATGTTGGTGGAGTATCTGGCGACTCAACAGAAGATGGATTTCATCGATGTGTTTAGCCTGATGCTCGATGAATCCGGGAAGCCGGTGCAGACACTCTTTGTTGCAGACAACCTGCACATGACGCCAGCGGGCTACGCCATCTGGACGGCGGCGGTGTCGAAGGCCCTCCAATAACTCACGCCTTTTCTTATTCTATGCTGGAGATTCCAGACTATCCGTTTCGTGGATTCATTTTTGATTGTGATGGCACTTTGGTAGACTCGATGCCTCTGCACTACGTCGCCTGGGTTGAAAGTCTACGGCAGCATGATGCGCCGTTTGATTTCACGGAGGAGGTGTTCTACTCGCTAGCTGGCGTGCGCGAGCAGGACACCGTGATCTTGCTCAACGAGCAATACGGGTCGAACGTCGATCCAGATAGTGTTGCGGAGGTGAAGTCGAAGCTCTTCCACAACTACATCCCGCAGGTGCAGCCGATCCTGCCCGTGGCAGAATTTGCGCGATCCGTGCATGGCCGGTTCCCCATCTCAGTGGCATCGGGGAGCGAGGAAGACATCGTGCGCGGATGCTTGACTGCGACTGGGATGATCGACCTTTTTGAGATCATCATCACGCCGAGGCTCGTGGCCAAAGGGAAACCCGCCCCGGATATGTTTCTTCTGGCTGCGGAACGCATGGGGGTGACTCCGTCTGATTGCTTGGTGCTTGAAGACGGGAATTCGGGTTTGAGGGCGGCCGAGGCCGCGGGAATGCAGGCGGTGTTTGTGCCGAGAACTTTGCGTTAATTTGTGATGAAATGGCCTCTTCTGCTCTGCTTGGTCAGTCTTTGTGCGACGGTGGTGGTTGCTGAGGAGTTTGAGTCGCTTTCTCGCGATGGTGTCGTGTATCAAGTGTTTCGGGTCGATGCAGCGGATCGAGCGTCTTTGGATCTAGTTTGGAAGGATGCGATGGGGCAACCGCTCGGCGCATTCGGTGGATTGGTGCGAGAGATGAGGGCACGGAATCGCCAGATCCTTTTTGCGACGAATGCGGGCATCTTTGAAGCTGGGCCAAAGCCCTGTGGTCTGACGATCAGCGCTGGCAAGGAGCTTGTCCCGTTGAATCTCAAAGAGGGCTACGGCAATTTTTACCTCAAGCCCAATGGCGTATTCTTTTTGGACGACGTCGTCGGGCCGGGTGTGATGGAGACGGCGGAATATGCGGCGGCTTCTACAAAGGGACTTCGCCCTCGCATTGCGACCCAGTCGGGCCCTCTGCTCCTACGGAATGGGAAGGTCCATCCGGTGTTTGATCCGCAGTCGAAGAACCTGCGGCAGCGCAGCGGCGTGGGCGTGCGCGCCAGCGATGGGCAAATCGTCTTCCTGATGAGCAATCGAGATTTTGCCGCGACACGACGAGTCAGTTTCCACCAATTTGCCAGCGCCTTCCTGCATCTTGGCTGCAAAGATGCGCTGTTCTTGGATGGCGATATTTCGCAGTTCCTCCTCGCACCGGACATGAAGACCTATCCAACGGAAAATACCAATACCTTTGCGGGCATGTTCGTCGTAACCAAGGGCCAACCTTAACTTCTCTCTCTCGTTCATGTCTCTCGCCCTCATCATCGTCGGTCACGGTTCAACGATGAACCCCGACTCCAGCGCCCCCACCCATCAGCACGCAGACACGATTCGCGCCAAGGGGATCTTTGACGAGGTGGTTTGCTGCTTCTGGAAAGAGGAACCGAACATGCGAGAGGTCTATGAGATGGTGGAGGCCGAGACGATCTACATTGTGCCGAACTTCATCAGCGAAGGCTACTTTTGCCAGCAGGTGTTGCCTCGTGAACTGAGTCTGGATGGCCCAATAACGCAACGGAATGGGCGGACGATTTACTACTGTGATCCCGTCGGCGTGCATGCCAATATGATGAGTCTGCTGGTACAACGCGCGGACGAAGTAGCACCGGGTGTGCCCCGTGCGGAGACTAGCCTCATCATCGTTGGGCACGGCACCAATTTGAACGAGAATTCCACCAAGGCGATTCAGGATCAGGTGAAGCTGATTCGCGAAAGCGGTCAGGGCTTTGCTTCAGTGGTCGATGCCTACATGGAGGAGGCACCCTTCGTGGCGAATTGGCACGAGATGACGCAAACCCAGCACGTCGTGGTGGTGCCGTTCTTCATCGCCGATGGCCTGCACAGTTACCAGGACATCCCGGTGCTGTTGGGAATCGAAAGTGAACCTGGAGCAGCCTTGAGCGAGAGCGGAAATGTCTTCCGCCAGAACCCCATCGCGATGCATGGCCGGCAGCTTTATTATAGCAGTGCCATTGGCACTGAAGCTCATCTGGCGGAGGTGATTTTGGATCAGGTGTCTGATTTCAATCAACGCCATGGTCTTGTGCTACCTTCACGGCGTGTGCAGCCATCTGAGTTGGAGCAGGCTCTGGAAGATTGGATCGATGCGGGACGACGTACGGTCGGCCAAGTGCGCATTACGCCCCAGTCAGATGGGCAATTTATTCTGACCCATATGGACGATGAGACGGTGGATGCTCTCGCCGCACATCGCGGTGCGATTGCAGCACGGGAGATCGCTCGAAACAGTGCTACCGGCGGTTTTCGTTCCCTGCACTCAGCTCCTGATCTCGCTCGCGGTTGGCGATTGGAGGTTGATGGCATCGCAGAGTTAAAGTTGGCATTGGATTTCTTTTATCCGGCCGCAGTGGGCGTGGCTGCGCAGCACGAAAGAGGCGCCCTGGGGGCGACTCCGTTGCGGGAGTATCTCGCGCGCCAGACGGGCATGTATCGGTTTACAAACAACATCACCGATGATCAGGCGTTTGAGATCATTGCGAAGGCCTGCGACGGTGGCACTTGCTGTCAGCGGCAAATCCTCTGGCCATTGGCGGCTGGCCAACCCTTGGCAGGAGCCGCCGCCGCAAAAGCTGCTCCCTCTGCTGCGGACAAATCGATCCCGCTCTTTTGCGTCGAGGCTTGTCCACGAATCGTCGGTCCAGCCCGCCAGATGGCGAAGAAAAATCACGAAGCTGCGACGGCGTAGGGTAAAGACTACTGCGGGTCACCTTCGGCGAGGCGTGCGGCCTCGCGCTTCAGGATGCGGCCGACACGGTGTTTGGCGAGGTAGACCTGAGCGGCATTGACGCCCAACTCTTTCTTCACACGTTCGGGGCTCCAGCCTTTCAGAACGTAGCAGGAGAAAATTTGGAACTGCCGAGGGGACACCAGGGCCTTTACGCGACGGAGGGCGATGTCCATGATTTTGTCTCGCCACTCTTTTTCCCAGAGTTTCTCCAATGCCATACCATTGGGATCGGCACAGCGCTCGATGGGCGCGGTGCGGCGCTCATCATCATCGTCAAAGTGCAGGTCTGCCTCGCGACTTTGCTGCTTCTTGCGACGGCGGAATTGGTCGAGAATTCGCCAGCGTGCCTGATTCAGAAGGAAAGACTTGAAGGAGCCGATCGAGGTATCAAACTTCTTCTTTTGTAGATTCTTCGCGACTCCAATGAAGGTTTCCTGCACCACATCGCTAGCTTCGTCATCTGACAGGCCTGATTTACGGGCGACGTGCCAGACGAAGGTGGAGTAGGTCCGATAGAACTCATCCCAACTCGCCCAATCTTCCCAGTTGTCCAAGCGCTCAATGAGCGTCTTGCGCGTTGGAGGGGAACCGGAGTGCTCGACTTCGATTTTTGGTTCCTCAGGTTTGGGTGCGGCGTCTGCCATGGGATGTCCAGTTTATGGGGGTTGGAGTGAATTCGCAATGGCTATTTCACAATACTAAACATCCATTGATAGAGGTAGTTGCGGGCGCCCGTTTGCTTTCAGCCCTGCGGATATAATACTCCGAAGGGTCAACCCTCCCCCATTTACTCAAAAAACCCCTTCTTTGATGGTCCGCTGTTGTCGTCCTGTCCGCCTTTTTGTTGCCGCGTTGCTGGCATCGCCGCTCATCCTCGCCGGGTGCACAGGGAATTTGGTGAAAAAACGGGCCGATCGCGAGGTCTTTGGGATCTTGAAGCGCAAGTCCTCGAAGGTGCCGAATTCGGGCCAGGATCTCTTGGACATCACGCCGAAGCCCCCCCCGAACTTAGAAAGTCTGGAGCGCAACATGACCGAGGAAGACTTCCTGGGCGAGCGTGGCAAGGTTGAGATGGGTGCCAAGAAAATATCACTCTCAGATGCGCTGAGTTATGCGGTTCATCATAACCGCAGCTACCAAGGCCAGAAGGAATTGGTTTACCTGGGTGCACTGGATTTAACACTCGCTCGTTTCCAGTTCACGCCGATCTTCAGTGCCGGCGGCACCAGCACGCTGTCCAGTAAGAAGGTGGAGGCTGGGTTGAATGACTTCATCAACGACTCGACTCTGACCTCGACCGGATCGACCGGCTTTTCGGTGCTGAGTCGAGCTGGCACACGGATTGCGACAGATCTGACGACCGATTTTGTGAAATTCATCACGGGCGATCTGAAATCTCTGAGCGACTCATCCATTGCAGTGACGCTCACTCAGCCATTGCTGAGAGGTGCTGGTTATCGGGCGACCTCAGAGGCTCTGACTCAGGCAGAGCGCGACGTTCTGTATTCGGTTCGAGATTTTACCCAGTATCGCAAGACCTTCACCGTGGACATCACGAGTCAATACTTCAGGACCCTGCAGAACCGTGAGTCTGTGCGAAACTCCTATCTCGCCTACAAGGCATTCAATGACACGGTCGAACGGGAAAAGCTGCTGGCTGAGACGGGACAGCGTCCTACAAAATCCTTCCTCTACCAGGTGCAGCAGGCTCAGTTGTCGTATGACCGTCGCTGGCGCACAGCGATCCGCACCTATGAACAGGCTCTTGATGACCTTAAAATCCAGCTGGGAATCCCAGTCACGGAGACGGTGATGCTGGATCGCGACGATTTCACCAAGCTTGAGGTGATAGATCCCCCGGGCACCCTGGACGACGCATTGGCGACGGCTCTGACAACTCGGTTGGACCTCTGGAATCAGCGTGACCAGGTCGAGGACGCTGCGCGTAAGGTCAAAGTAGCGCTTCAAAACACCCTGCCGACCCTCAATGCAGTCGGCACTTATGATGTGAAAGGCGACCCGGGTCGCAGCAACATCAACGTTGATGGGCATCGGCGCACGCTGACGGGTCGCCTGGATTTGGACCTGAACTTGAATCAAAAGCCGGTTCGCAATGATGTCCGCTCCGCCCAGATTGCTGAGCAACGGTCACGCCGTGAACTGGAGTTGGCTGAAGAACAAGTGCGCAACAGCATTCGTACCGATTGGAGGGATCTCGAACTGGCGCGGACTCAGTATGAACTCGCGCAACGCGGTTTGAGTCTGAGTGAAGAACGCGTCAAGCTTGAATCAGAACTTCTGACCGAGGGGCAGGGGACGGCACGCGATCTGGTGGATGCTCAGCAGGACCTGATCGAGGCGCGCGACTCTGTGAATTCTACACTTATTACCCATACTCTCGCTCGGTTACAGCTGTGGCGGGACATGGGTATCCTCTTCATCAAGAAAGAAGGGGATTGGGCAGACGTATTAAAACAAGAAAAACCAAAGGGACCATGACATTTCGCTTCCCCAAGCTCAAGCTTTGGCAAACACTCGCAGGAGGGGCAATCGCCCTCGCCACCGGTATCTGGTGGTTTTCTGCCGGCGATGCCACAACAAGCTCAGTGCCAACCTACACCGTCCAGCGCGGGCCTCTCCAGGTCAATGTGCTTCAGGGCGGTGAGGTTCGCGCCTTGCATAACTTTGAGGTGAAATCGGAAATCGAAACCTCGACCAAGATCATCACCCTGATTCCTGAGGGGTATCTGATCACTGAAAAAGACATTCAAGAAGGCAAGGTTCTGGTTGAACTGGACAATACCGAAATCAAGAACCGCATTCAGGACCAGGACATCGATTTCCAGACGACCGTTTCCGCGTACATTGATGCGGATGAAGGTCGAGAGATTCAACGCAGCGAAAACCAGAGCTTGATGCGTGAAATGCAGCAGACGGCCCTTTTTGCTTTGATGGACTTTGAGAAATACCTCGGTAAGAAAGTTGCTGCCCAGGTCTTGGCGGAGGTGAACCTGCCGCAGGACGCCACTGCCTTCGATAGTTTTGCTGGCAATTTGGAGGAAAAGGCAGAGGCCAAGAGGGTTGTCATTGACCCTATCGCACCAGGGGAACCCATTGCGGACTCGCCAAAGACGAAGGAAACTGAAGCCGTCGCCGCTGCAAAGCCTGAAATCGCCGGGTCTGAGCGACAGGACTTTACGGCTTACCTCTCGGCGGAGTCCAATGATGGGGAAGCCCAACAAAAGTTGCGTCAGTTGGAAGACGAACTCTTGCTGCACAAGTCTGAAGTTGCCCTAGCCAAGCAGAAAGTGGAGGCCTCTGAGCGTCTGGCCGCCAAGGACTTCATCTCCAAGTCTCAACTCGAGAACGATCAGGTCAGCCTCGAAAAGGTTGTCTTATCGGTGAAAACCGCCGAAACGGCTTTGGATCTTTTCAAGCGCTACGAGTTTCCTCGCCAGTGCGAGCAGTACTTGTCTGCTTACCGCGAAGTGCTCAACAAGCTCCAGCGTACGGTCCGCGCGAATCGTTCCAAGATGGCTCAGGTGGAGTCTCGCTACCAGACGGCCAAACGTCGGTACGACATGCAGTTGGCTCGCAAAGAGGATCTGGAGCGTCAGCTAAAGGCTTGCACGATCCGCGCTACACAGCCTGGCTTGGTCGCCTACGGGGATATCTCCGCAACTTATCGCAGCTACAGCGACGCCATCGAAGAAGGCTCTACAGTTCGCTTGCGCCAGACGATCTTGAC
Organism: Verrucomicrobiaceae bacterium; assembly: GCA_024232965.1. Classification (GTDB taxonomy): domain Bacteria; phylum Verrucomicrobiota; class Verrucomicrobiia; order Verrucomicrobiales; family Verrucomicrobiaceae; genus JACKQF01. The sequence goes on from JACKQF010000001.1 coordinate 1,115,239, forward strand.
CATTCCTGATATGACCCAAATGGGCGTACATGTGAATGTTCACGAATCCCAAGTGAAAAAGGTGAAGGTCGGACAGCCCGTCTTGGTGAAGGTGGATGCAGAACCGGGCAAAGTATTGGAAGGCCGAGTGGCAGAACTTGCGGTTCTTCCAGATTCGGCTAGCTCTCGCTACACCCCAACGCTGAAGGTGTATCCCTGCAGTATTCACATTACCGGTAGCTATGCCTGGCTGAAACCCGGCATGAACGCGAAGGTAGAGATCATGATAGACCAACTCGCCGACGTACTTTTCGTCCCAGTGCAATCGATCGAGGTCGAAGAGGACGTGCATTTCTGCTACATCGAGAATGGTTCCCACCTGGAACGTCGTGAAATCGTCACGGGTGTCTTCAATGATGAATTCATTGAGGTTCGCTCGGGTGTCGAGGACGGCGAGGCCGTTGCTTTGACAGTTCCGAAACGTGGTGCCCTCGATAGTGGCCCAACGGCCCCACGCCCTCCTGGATCAGGAAAACCGGCTGCGGTTCCTGAGGTCGCGGCTAAGGGTAAATCCGTTGCTGTTCGGTGAGCTCTAACTGGCTCGTCCATCCATCCCCACCGATTTGCTGCAATGGCTGACAACGCCGTGGAACCTATTATTCGCCTGACCGATATCCGGAAGGTCTATCGGACCGGAGACATCGATAGCCAGGTGCTGGGCGGGATCAGTCTGGACATATTCCCCGGCGAGTATGTCTGCATCATGGGGCCGTCCGGTTGCGGTAAGTCGACGCTCTTGAATGTGCTCGGCTGTCTGGACCAACCCACGACTGGTGACTACTTTCTTGGGGGACAAAATGTAGCGCACTTGAACGATGACGAATTGTCTTCGGCTCGGAATCGCAATCTGGGCTTCATCTTCCAATCCTACAATCTGATCCAGCAATTGACCGTTGTTGAGAACATTGCCGTGCCACTGTATTACGGTGGAAAAACAGATCGCGAGATGCGACAGATTTCGGAGAAGTTGGCCTGCCAGGTCGGGCTGGATCATCGCCTCAATCACCGACCGAATCAGCTCTCAGGTGGGCAGCAGCAGCGGGTTGCCATTGCGCGTGCTCTTTCGAATAGTCCGCTTGTAATCCTAGCAGATGAAGCAACGGGGAATCTTGACTCAAAGTCAGGAAAAGAAATTCTCGATCTTTTTGACGATTTGAACCAGCAGGGCAAGACGCTCGTTTTCGTCACGCACGACGAGCGAATGGTCGAGCGTTGCACCCGTGTGGTACGACTTCGTGACGGACTCCTTGATCGTGACGAACCTGGTGCAAGGTCGGTCGCTCGCCCGAAAGTCGCCGCCTGATCTACCCCAATCTGATGTTTGCTACCCACCCAGTTCTTCGACTTCTCGGCTCGCCGCCTCTCCTGATGCGGACGGTGACGTTGGGCCTGAAGAGTCTTTGGCTGCACAAGTTGCGGTCCTTTCTGACTGCGCTGGGTGTGGTCTTTGGTGTTGCCTCGGTCGTGGCGATGTTGGCAATTGGCGAGGGAGCCAGTCATGAGGCCCAGGAGCAAATCCGCAAACTGGGTAGCCTGAACATCATCCTGGAAAGCGTCAAACCGCCCGAGAATCAGAGTGCCTCGACAGAGCAGCGGAGTATGGTTATCGAGTATGGCCTGACGACCCGCGACATGCAGCAGATCCGGCAGACAATCCCCGGGATTTCGATCGTGGTTCCCAGCCGCTACATCACCGAGGTCATCTGGAATTTTGACCGCAAAGCGGATGGCCAGGTGATGGGAGTTTTGCCAGTGTATCCAGAGATGCGCAATCGAGTGGTCACTCAGGGCCGGTTTTTCTCGGATCTTGATCTGACAGCTCACCGTGCCGTCTGTGTGCTCACGGCATCCACCGCCGCGAGACTTTTTCCCCTATCCACACCGACGGGTAAGGCTGTGCGTGTCCGCAATTTTTACTATACGGTGGTTGGCGTCATTGAGGACGAGACACGGGCGGTGGGCACGGATACAAGCCCTTCCTCCGGCGGTGAATCACAGGCGCAGATCCTGATCCCATTCACGACGCTCATGGATCAATTCGGCGAGACCTTTTTCCGTTATCGAACGGGTGGGTTCGAGGCGGAGAAAGTGGAGTTTCACGAGGCGATCATCCGGGTGGGGAATGCAGACGAGGTTGAGAGTCGTGCTGAAGCTATCCGCCATCTGCTGGGTACGAATCACAAGAAGGAAGACTGGCGCATCATTGTGCCGGTGGAGTTGCTCAAGCAGGCAGAGCGCACGAAGCAGATTTTTAGCATCGTGCTTGGGTCCATCGCGGCCATTTCGTTGCTCGTCGGTGGGATTGGCATCATGAATATCATGTTGGCCAGTGTCACTGAGCGAACACGGGAGATTGGCATCCGGCGTGCCATGGGCGCTCGCCAGGGCGACATTGTGGTGCAGTTTTTGATTGAGACCGTCCTCCTGTCCGGCGCTGGCGGGTTGATCGGCGTGGCATTAGGTCTCGCGATCCCCATCGCGGTCAGTCATTTTGCGGGCGTGACCACGGTCGTGAAAGCGTGGGCTCCGACCCTGGCGTTTTCGATCTCCGTGATCACGGGAATCGCCTTTGGGATCTATCCTGCACGTCGCGCCGCTCGGATGAATCCGGTGGAGGCGCTCCGGCACGAGTGATTTAGACGACGATGGCCCAGAGAGTTTTCAGGTAGCGACTCTCAGGGCAGTTCGACATCACTGGATGATCCATCCCTGGGCCGGTGCGGTCGAGGATTTGGAGCTTCTTGTGGTGCCGATGAGCGGTGCCGATGACGAGGTCTTCAAAAGCATCGGTGCCGAGGTGTCCTGAGCATGAGCAGGTAACGAAGAGACCACCTGGGCGCACCAGTTGAAGCGCTAAGGCGTTGAAGTCGCGGTATTTAAAGATGCCTTCTTCCTGGAAATCGCGGTTATGAATCAGCTTCGGAGGATCCAGCACCACGGTGTCCCAAAGCTCGCCATTGCGGATCATCTGGCGCATCCATGAAAAGGAATCCGCTTGGACGAAGGAGATGCGTGCTTGGTTGAGGTTCGCGTTTTGTTTTGCCTGGGCGATGGCTTTTTCATCGAGATCGATGCCGGTTACATCCTCGCAACCCGCCATCATTTTAGCCGCCAAAGAGAAGCCGCCAGTGTAGCAGCATAGATCCAGCATGCGACCGCGGGCCAGTTGGCCGAGCCGCTTGCGGTTTTCGCGTTGATCGCAGAAGAAGCCGGTTTTGTGACCAGTCTCAAAATCGACCGAGAAGCGAATCCCATGCTCGCGAATGCGCACGCTGCGGAAGTCGGGGCGGGAGGCCTCTGGCACATCTGCGATGCGGATGCCCTCGATCAATGCGATTTCGGGATCGACCTGGATGACCTGGGCTTTGGTTCCCAGTTCCTCGTGCATGATAGGTAGCCAGCGACGCAGGCGGCGCCAGACACCAAGCGTGGTGACCTCAATCGACAGGACATCAGCAAAGCGATCCACCATGAGGCCGCTGATGCCATCGCCATCCGAATTCACCGCGCGCCATGAGTCGGACGACTCATTCAGATGCAGAACGTCCCGCCGCAGGCGCAGGGCGGTGCGCAGGCGGTTATCGAGGTCTTCTTCGGTGAAGGGACTCGCGCCATGATGCAGCACCCGGAGCGGCACTCGCGCTCTCGGATTGAAGAAACCTGCACCAAACGGCTGCCCTTCTTTGTCATAAACCGTAACCAGATCCCCAGCAGCTGCATCCGCCGATGATTGGCCTACCATGCGGGGGAAAATCGCTGGGTGGAAGGAGTAGTACTTCATCTGCAGCCACGGACTCGTCCACTCCTCGCTGCCCGGGGGCGGCGGAGGCGGTGCAGAGGGACGGGGACGTAGCTGGTATGGAGGACGGGGCATAGAGATGATTCGTCGCGGAGAGAAGGCACGACGTCAAGTCGTGTCAGTGCGACTTCATTCGGATGGGGATGCCGATTTGAACCGATGACTGTTTACTTTCCACTTCTGACTCAATCAATCCGACAGCGCTTCTCGTAGCAGCAGACCTAGTCTCCCGCCGGAGGCCTTGCCGACTTCGACGACTTCGCTGTGGTGGAGGGTGTCGGGGCTGAGACCGGCGGCCCAATTGGTCAGCATGGAGATCCCGGCCACTTCAAGGCCTAGCGCGCGGGCTTGGATGGCTTCGGGCACGGTGGACATGCCGACGGCATCGGCACCGAGGGTGCGGAACATGCGGATCTCTGCGGGGGTCTCGTATTGGGGGCCGAGCACGGCGGCATAGACACCTTCGTGCAGGGGAAAATTAAGCCGAGTGGCGGTGGCATGGAGGTGTTGGCGGAGGCGGAGATCATAGACGTTGGTCATGTCGATGAAATTTGGGCCTCCGAGCAAGGGGGTAGTGCCGAGGAGATTGAGGTGATCCGTGATGAGCATCAGTCCACCCACGGCGAACTGGCTATTGATGGCTCCAGCGGCATTCGTCAGGATGATGCGCTTCACGCCCAGGCTGGCCATGAATCGAATGCCAGCAGTGATGTCTGTGGCGCTGTGGCCTTCATACAAATGACTGCGGCCTTGGGCGATGATGACGCTGTGGTTACCTGCGCTGCCGAGCACGAAGCGTCCGGCATGACCAGTGACCTTCGACACGGGAAGACCGGGCACGTCGGCGTAGGAGACGTGCCCGATGGGCTCAAAGGCGTCGGCGACCTCGCCAAGGCCGGAGCCGAGCACGATGGCGGTGGTGGGGCGGGCGTCGAGGATGTCTTGGAGGGTCATGGGTGTTTAGGTGTGCGATGAGCAATGCTGGCGCTGAGCTCTGTGTGCAGTCGCTGGAGCTCTGGCATGGGGACTCCGGCGGCGGTGGCCTGGCGCAGAGCTTGGCCCCAGATGGATTCGAGTTCGACTTCTTTGCCGTCCAAAAAATCGATGAGACTTGAGGGCTTGTATGGCGTCATGGTCCGGGTGCGGGCGATCATGTCGTCGGCGAGCGAGAGAGGGATCGGGTGCCCCAGCGAGTTCGCGGCGGTGATGACCTCCAACATCAGGGCGTGGACTCGTGCGGTCAGCGGCGCGCTATCGAGGATGGCTGCGGTATCGATGCCGCCTGCGACGATGGACAGTCCGTTGAAGGGGACATTCCAAACGAGTTTCTTCCAGCGAGCCCTCATGAGGCTGTCATCGACATGGCAGGGGATGCCACAGCGCTTCATTTCTGCGGCCAAGGCGTGGCTGTCGGCGCTGGCCAGCTGCTGGTGGTCGCCCAGGATGATCTGCCCCTGGGCGATGTGTTGGATGATACCGGGGGCGGTGCGATTGATGCACACAAAGCAGAGCCCGCCAGAGATGGGCTGGGCGCTGAAGTGTTGGGCGAGGAATTCTTCGTTGCCGAGGCCGTTTTGCAGGGTCAAGAGGCGGGTGTTTTCATTCAGCAGCGGTGGCAGGAGGTCGAGCAGGGCTAAATTCGCCGTGGACTTGATGGCGATGATTACGAGATCGCAGGGGCCGATTTCTGCGGTGGTTTGGTGGCAGTGGACGGGTTGTAGATGGACGTCGCCAAGCGGGCTGTGGATCTGAAGGCCGTGGGCTTTGACTGCGCTGTAGTCCGACCGCATGAGGAAGTGGACCTCGTTGCCGTGCTGGGCGAGCCGACCGCCATAATAACAGCCAACCGCGCCCGCGCCGACGATGGCGATTTTTTGCGGAAGGGCTGCTGGGCTGGCGGGGGCAGACATGATCGGGAATGGGGATTAACTGCCGCTGAGCGTGACTTGGCCCTCGGCGATGAGGCGGTCGCCTACGCTGACTTTTCCTGCGGCCTGGATGAGCGGTCCCATGCGGCCTTGAACGGTGGCATGGAGCGATAGTGTCTCGCCTGGAACGGCGGTGCCGTAGATTTTGACGCCGCGAATGGCGGTGAGGCGGAGTCCGGGTAGGGCGGGGATGGCTGGATCTGACTGGGCGGCGACTCCGGCGAGCTGCGCAATGGCTTCCACCATCAGGACGGCTGGTAGGATGGGTTGGCCGGGGAAGTGACCGGCGAGAAACGATGCCTCCGGCCGCAAAAGGTAGGTGCCAGTGGCCGACTGGCCGGGGGTGAGATCCGTGAGATCATCGACGAAGCGAAATTCGGGTCCGTGGGGTAAGGCTGCGAGGGCGGGATGCATGGCGGGGAGCTATTCGGTGATCGTGCTGTAGCCGCTGCTATCAAAGGTGAAGATGTCTGCAGCGATGGGGCTGCCGGGATCGGCCTGGAGGACTCGCGTGGTCAGCACGGAGCCATCGCGCATGAAGACGGAGAAATGGTGCAGGGCCCCGGTGTCTGGGGTGACTCGAAGTTGGATGGTCTTCACGGCGATGGAGGTGCGCCTGTCCTTGGGATCGAGCTCGATGTCCCAGGCGTCGGGGAGATCGGCGGGTTTGGCAGAGAGCACGCGGAATTGCTCGGTGAACTTGGCAGTGTTGGCCGAGAGGAGGCTCTGCAAAATGTCCATGGCGGGATCGGCGGCGCTGCCATCAGGTTTGGTGGCGGTGATGCGGACGGTGCGAGCTTTGGTACTGATCCACTGCAGCGGTTGATTGGCAGTCTTCAGGGCGATCAGACTGGGCGGTTCATCGATCTGCCAGCGAAAGGAGCCCGGTCGCTGAAACCAGAGCTTGCCCTGGCGGACGAGCAGTCGGTTCAGGGTGCGGAGCTTGCGCTCCTGGGCAAACTGGACGGCTAGGGTCTGCACCTTCGCTGCCGAGGCCAGCCAGCGCTGGGCCACCGCCTCCGCGTCTGGCGGATCTGCCGCCTGTGCGCAAGCGAGTCCCATGAGTAGCGCGAAGAGGGTGTAGAGGCCTGATTTGATGACGGGCGTGGGCATGGGAAAGGGGGACGTTTACCCGGCGACGAGGCCTTTTTCAATGCCTGTTGCCGTGGTGGAAGATGGAATCTGGCAATTCGGGTCAAACTTTTTGCTGACTGGGACGTTTGAGAAGGACCCCATTTATGAAAAACACCCTCCTTTTTGGTTCCTGGATCTCCCTGACGAGCATGCTCTGTGCGCAGCAACCCGCCGCAGTCGATCCGACACCTGTGGCGGAGCCAGGCGTCGAGGGGCTGACCCCGGATCAGACATCGGCACTGCTTCAGCGCATCGAAAAGGTGGGAGAGGAGTTTGATACAACGAAGAAGGACCTGCTGAAAAGTGCCTTGTCCCGCATCAGCACTGCTGCGGCGAGCGAGGGCGCTGCGGTGGAGTTTTATCTGGCCTGTCACAAGCTGATCAATATTGATCGTCGTCCGGTGGTGCCAGGAGAAAAGGCTCCTGATCCAAACGATACGTCATGGCGTGACGGCATTCTGGACGGGATGAAGGACACCAACATCCCCGCAGCACTGCGTGTGCAACTGGCGTGGCTGGCGCTGGCCATTGAGGCCTCGCAGGCGGAGGATCGCGATGCTCTGCTGCCTCGACTTCGTTCATTGGTTAAGGAGGCGCTCGCGGTTTTGCAGGCGCCAAAGGATGAGGAAGAAGCCAAGCAACGTAAGGTGGTCGCTACGGTCAGCGATCGTAAAGGGGATAAGGGCGACCGTGATGATCGCGAGAAACGTCGTCCGGGTCCGCAACGCGGTGGCGGGCGAGGGAATGATGCGGAGGGAATCCTGTCGCAATCGGTGATGGGAACGATCTTTGCAAAGGCGTACAATTTGCACAGCTATGTGGAGCGTGACTCGGCTTGGCCGGGCGCACCGTTGGAGCTTCAGGTGGTTTAAGACGCTGATCCCGGTGACTCGTGGCAAGAAGAAGCTAGAGCTGCCTGCGCTGTGGGACGAGTATATCTCCGCGATGGCGGCGCTGGAGCGGCTCCGGGGTGAGGACTTGGCCTTTCTCATGTGGGGGCAGACGCAGGGGAAGAATCTCCAGTGGAAAAAGTACATGGACCTGCTGCGGTCGGGGGTGAATGCGGCGGCGGCGTCTGAAGAGTTACTGAAATTGATCAAGGAAAACCCAACTCACCCGAGCATTGGCGCGTGGGTGAAGGAGTTGACGGATTTTGCCAGCCAGGTGAAGGAGGGCGGCATCGACTTGACGGCACCACCGGTGCAGTAAGTGCGGGAATGTGGTGGCATGCGCTGCCGAATGGGGCATCGTGTCCGCGTGCAGGAGACGATGCCAGATCGGACAAAACCCCAACCCCAGCAACAGCAACCGCTGGTGTTCGAGGCGCACGACCTGCGCAAGGTGTATCGCACTGGCGAGGTGGAAGTGGTGGCGCTGAATGGCGTGGATGTGGGCTTTTACAAGGGGGAGTTGGTGGTGCTGCTGGGGCCGTCTGGCAGTGGTAAATCCACGCTGCTCAACATCCTGGGCGGATTGGATCTGCCGAGCTCTGGCACGCTGCAGTATCGCGGCTGGGATCTGACCCAGGCGGATGAGCGGGTGCTGACGCAGTTTCGCCGCAACTGCGTGGGCTTTGTCTTCCAATTTTACAACCTGATCCCAAGTCTGACTGCACGCGAAAATGTGGCGCTGATCACGGAAGTCGCGCCAGACCCGATGAAGCCTGAGGAGGCACTGGAGCTGGTGGGACTGGGGGCGCGTATGGATCACTTTCCATCGCAACTGTCCGGAGGCGAGCAGCAGCGCGTGGCGATTGCCCGTGCGATTGCGAAGCGGCCGGAGGTGCTGCTTTGCGATGAGCCCACCGGTGCGTTAGATGTCAATACGGGCATCACGGTGCTGGAGGCGGTGGAGCGCATCAACCGTGAGGTTGGCACGCTGACTGTGATCATCACGCACAATGCGGCGATGGCGGAGATGGCCGACCGCGTGCTGCATCTGAGCGATGGTCAGATCGTTAAAGAACGTCACAACGACGTGAGGCAACCGGTGAGGGATCTGGTGTGGTGAGGGAAGTCTGCTCATGATCAAGCCACTGGATCGCAAGCTGCTGAGGGATCTCTCCCACATGAAGGGGCAGATGCTAGCGGTGAGTCTGGTGATGGCCTGTGGCCTGACGATGATGATCATGTCGCGCAGTCTCATCCGCACTCTGGAGGGCACTCGCGATGCCTACTACCAGCAGCATCGGATGGCGGATGTGTTTGGATCGTTGAAGCGTGCGCCCTTGTATCAGGCGGAGCGTCTGGCGGAACTGCCCGGTGTGGCTGCGGTAGAGCCGCGCGTGGTGATGGATGCGACGCTGGATCTGCCCGGCGTGCTAGAGCCTGCGACGGCGCACATCGTGTCGCTACCGGCTGCGGGTCCGCAGATTTTGAATCGGCTGTTTCTGCGCACCGGTCGGTTGCCGCAGTTGGGAGAAAGGGATGCCTGTGTGGTGAGCGAGGCCTTTGCGCTGGCAAATCGTTTGCAACCTGGCGCAGAACTGCGGGTGACGATTCGTGGGCATCAAGAGGTGCTGAAGGTCTGCGGGATCGGTCTTTCGCCGGAATACGTCTTTGAGGCTCGCGCTGGCGAGACGCTGCCGGACAACAAACGCTTTGGTGTGTTTTGGATGAACTATAAAGCGGTCGCAATCGCGGCCGATCTGGATGGTGCCTTCAATGACTTTTGCATGGATCTCTCGCCAGGCACGGAGGCGAGCGAGGTGATCGCGGAGGCCGATCGACTGCTGGCTCCTTATGGTGCCATCGGTGCCTATACGCGCAAGGATCATGCGTCCTCGGCGCGTCTGGATGATGAGCTGACGGTGTTGCATGCGCTATCGGTGGCCTATCCGCTGATCTTCTTGAGCGTGGCTGCCTTCATGGTGAATGCGGTGCTGGCGCGTCTGATCCGACTGCAACGAGAGCAGATCGCGATGCTCAAGGCGCTGGGCTATTCATCGTGGCAGGTCGGTTGGCATTTCATGAAGTTCGCGCTGGTGATTGTGATCGTCGGCACCGTGCTGGGTGTGATCGGTGGGCGCTGGGCAGGTGGGGGTGTGGTGGGGATGTATGAACAGTTTTTCCGGTTCCCGCACTTGGACTTTCGGCTGGACTATTCCGCCTTCGGGCTCGCCTTGATCGTCAGTGCGGGTGCCTCCATCGTGGGCGTCATTGGTGTGGTGCGCCAAGCGGTGAAATTACCACCAGCAGAGGCGATGCGCCCTGAACCTCCCGCAGATTTTAAGCCGTCCTTCTTTGAGCGCATCGGTGTCGCACGTTGGTTCGGTGTCGGGCTGCGCATGGCCCTGCGCAATATCGAGCGCAAGCCGTGGCAGGCCATCTTCACGGTCGCAGGGCTGACGTTGGCGACCGGCTTGATGGTGCTGCCGGGCGTAATGGCGGATAGCATCGACCACTTGCTCACCTACCAGTGGAATGATGTGCAGCGCCAGGATGCGGTGGTATTTTTGACGGAGCCGAGATCCTCCGCAGGACTGCACGCGATCGAGCATCTCCCTGGAGTCAGACGGGTGGAGCCGTTGCGATCGGTGCGCATTCGAATGAGGTATGGGCATCGGTCGCGAAAACTTTCGGTCACGGGCATGCCGCGTGGTGCGGATCTGAATCGACTGCTGGATGCGGCAGGGCGGGTCATCGAGTTGCCGGAAGAGGGTATTGTGATGTCCTCGGAACTCGCTCGGGTGCTGGGGGCAAAGGTCGGGGATACGGTGCAATTGGAGGTGCAGGAAGGTGCCCGTCCAGTGCGCGAGGTGGTGATCAGTGGGCTGATCGCAGACTTCTCCGGCGTCGCCTCCTACATGGATATTCATGCGCTGCAGCGCCTCTTGCGCGAGGGCGAGACGGCCAATGGTGCCTACCTGACGCTGGACCCGCGCCAGTGGGAGAAGTTCATGATGAAGGTCAAAGACACGCCCGGGGTTGCCATCACCTTGGTAAAAAAGGAGCAACTGGCGGCCTTTCGCAAAACTACCGGGCAGAGCATCGGCATTCTGCGCAGCGTGTACATGACTCTAGCGGTCATCGTGGCCTTTGGTGTGGTTTACAACAGTGCGCGGATCTCTTTGTCAGAGCGCAGTCGCGATCTGGCGACGCTGCGCGTGGTGGGCTTTACTCAGCGGGAAGTCGCTGGTGTGTTGCTGGGGGAACTGGTGCTTCTGGTGCTGGTGGCGCTGCCCTTTGGTCTAGCGTTTGGGCGCGGGCTGGCGATCTTTATCTTTAGCACCCTGCGAACGGAGACGATCCGGCTACCGCTGGTGATCACCAGCTTCACCTATGCCCAGGCGGTCGCTGTGGTGCTGCTGGCTGCCGTGGCCTCGTCCTTGGTGGTCAGTCGCATGCTGCGCAAGTTGGATCTGGTCGGCGTGTTGAAAGCGAGAGATTGATTTTCCACTCGTCAGGCTGCCGCTGCGGGCTACAAGTTGTCGTCTTGCTCAAGCCTCTGTCCATCACTGACTGCCAGCCGTTCTCTGCGGAGCCGGAGGCGTGGGCGCGTGATGAATGGATGCGGCGCTTGATTGCCCATCGGGCGCGCGTTGCGGAACGGGCGGAAGCGTTTGTGGATCGTCGCAGTCGTGGTCTGAAGCATCCGGTGCACGATTTCTTGTTCACGTACTATTCCTTTTCGCCGGCCAAACTCATGCGCTGGGTGCCCCCGATGGGGGTGGTTTTGGAAGGAGTTGCTGAGACGGATTTGGATGACTTTGACTGGCGGGATCGTCGCGAGGTGGTCTATGCGGAGGGGCGATTGCATACGGTGGAATCCATGCCGCCCGGTGCGGTAAAGCTCGCCGGTTGGGTGGCGGAGCTTTGTGATCGCATCGCATCGCGTCCGGTGCGGGCCCGCTGCTATGGCCTGCATGAGTGGGCGATGGTGCTGGATCAAAAGGTCGAGGAAGTGCGGCATCAGGGTTATGAGCTGCGGATGTCGCCGGAGGATCTGGCGGTCTTTGTGCGATCGCAGGCGGTGTGTTGCACTCACTACGATGCGTTTCGTTTTTTTACGCCGGTGGCCCGTCCGCTGAACGCCTTTGCGCCGACTCTGGAGACGCGGCTGGACATGGAGCAGGCGGGCTGTCTGCATGCAAACATGGATCTGTATAAGTGGAGCTACAAACTCTGGCCCTGGGTCGGCTCCGACCTCGTCGGACAATGCTTTGAGCTGGCGGTGGGTGCCCGCGAACTGGACATGCGTGCCAGTCCCTATGAGCTGCGCCACCTGGGTTACGATCCCATCCGGATCGAGACGCCAGAGGGCAGGGAAGTCTATGAGCAGGCGCAGCGCGATCTGTCTGCCCGCACCGCGCCCCTGCGCATGGCTCTGCGCGATGCCTGCAATCGGTTGCTGGCGATGAAAGTGGTTTACGACGGCGCTGGATCATGCTAAGCGCCTGATCCCCGTTTCGAACCCAAACTTTGAACCCTCTGCTCCATGTCTGACGCTATCTCCAATGTCCTCGCCGAACGTTATGCCACCGCCTCCATGTGCGGAATCTGGTCGCCGGAGGGTAAGGTGCGGTTGGAGCGCGAGTATTGGGTGGCCGTGCTCAAGGCGCAGCGTGATCTCGGGCAATCGGTGCCGGATGGCGTGATCGAGGCCTACGAGGCAGTGATCGATCAGGTGGACGTCGCCGCCATCATGCGCCGCGAGCGTGTGACGCGTCACGACGTGAAGGCTCGCATCGAAGAATTCTGCGAACTGGCTGGTCACGAGCACATCCACAAAGGCATGACCAGCCGCGATCTGACGGAAAATGTGGAGCAGCTCCAGGTCTTCCGTGGTTTGCTGGAAGTGCGGAAAAAGATGGTGGCCGTTCTGGGCGGGATGGCCCGTCGCGCCAGCGAGACACGCGATATGCCGCTGACCGCTCGCACGCACAACGTGGCAGCGCAGGTGACCACCGTCGGCAAACGCTGGGCAATGTTTGGCGAAGAGACGATGCTGGGCTTTGAGGCCCTGGAATCCGTGATCGCCTCCTATCCCGCACGTGGCCTGAAAGGCGCGGTCGGAACGCGGATGGATCAGATCAGTTTGTTCGGTGGCGATGCCGCCATGGCCAAGGACCTGGAGCAGCGCATCCTGCACCATCTTGGTTTGCCACGATCCCTCGACGCGGTCGGTCAGGTCTATCCGCGCAGCTTGGACATGCAGGTCGTTGCCGCGCTCTGCGGAGCTGCCAGTGGGCCTTCCAGCTTTGCGCGGACCTTGCGTCTGATGGCCGGGCAGGAGCTTGCCAGCGAAGGCTTTGCCAAAGGGCAGGTCGGCTCCTCCGCCATGCCGCACAAGATGAACAGCCGCTCTTGCGAGCGTGTGAACGGTTTGCACGTGATCCTGAAGGGTTACCTGGCGATGGCCGCAGGACTTGCCGGAGATCAGTGGAACGAGGGCGATGTGTCCTGCTCCGTGGTGCGTCGCGTGATGCTGCCGGATGCCTTCTTGGCCATCGACGGATTGCTGGAGACCTTCCTCACGATCCTCGATCAGATGGAAGTCTTTGGGGCGGTCGTCGAACAGGAATTGATGCGGTACCTGCCGTTCCTCCTGACCACCACCGTGCTGATGGAGGCTGTGAAAAACGGCGCTGGCCGCGAGGCTGCGCACGAGGCGATCAAGCTACATGCCGTCGCCGTGGCCAAGGACCTGCGCACCGGTGCCGTCAGCCAAAACGACCTGCTGGCCCGTCTCGCCGCAGATCCTGCGATGGGGCTCAGTGCCGAGGCGCTGGACGCCATCGTCGCCCAGGGCCGCATCAACGCGGGCGATGCTCCTGCCCAAGTGGACGATTTTGCACGCCGCGTGAAGCTGGTTGCAGATCGATTCCCCGAAGCCGCTGCGTATCAACCCGGAGCCATTTTGTGATTCAATCCCTATGAGACTACAAGACAAGAATATCCTGGTAACCGGCAGCACCACTGGCATCGGCGCATCAATGGCACGGCGGTTCGTCGCCGAAGGTGCCAACGTCATTTTGCACGGACGCGATGCGGACCGTGGCGAGAAGCTTTGTGCAGAGCTCGGACAAGGTCGCGCCGTCTTTGTGCAGGGCGATCTCGCGCAGGCGGAGTTTCCAGCGCAATTGGCAGAGGCGGCCGTGGCAGCTTTTGGCACCTTGGATGCCTTGGTCAACAATGCCGCGCTGACGACTCGGGCACGCATTCAGGAAACCGATGTGGCGTTTTTTGATCGCATGGTCGCCGTCAATCTCCGCGCCCCTATGATGCTGATCCGCGCCCTGCTGCCTGCTTTGGAAGCCAGCAAGGGATCGGTGCTGAATGTCGGCTCGATCCTGGCCCACTGTGGGCAGGCGAATCTGCTTGCCTACTCCGTGACCAAAGGCGGCCTCATGACCATGACCCGCAACCTGAGCCACTCGCTGGGCCCGGTGCAGGTGCGAGTGAACCAGATCAACGTCGGATGGACGCTGACCGAAAACGAATACCAAGTGAAGCTCGGCGACGGACTCCCCGCCGATTGGCCCGATCACCTCCCCGCCTACGCTGCTCCCTTCGGTCGCCTGCTGTCCCCAGAGGACATCGCGACCGCAGCCGTCTATTGGGTCGGCAACGAGAGCATCCCTGTCAGCGGTTCCGTCGTGGAACTGGAGCAGTATCCACTGATCGGCCGCATCCCTGATCAAGAGGGCTGAGAGGGTCGGCGTGCCGAATGCGGCAGAGTCTGGGGAAAGGGTCGTTTTGCCAGCGACATCCCCCCCGCCACCCTGGGAATCAGTTCTTGCCATCATCTGCGCGCTTTTGTAATGATCGGCCCTGCTTCTTGCGTTTATTACCCCGATGCCGACCATGACACCCCTCCGCCGCACCCTTTCCGTCCTCACCCTCGCACTCACAGCCGGTAGCGCCGTTTGCGCTGCCGATTGGCCCAACTGGCGTGGGCCTAGCCAGGATGGTTCCAGCCCAGAGACTGGCTTGCCTGCCAAATTTAGCCGCACGGAGGGCGTCAAATGGGCCACAGACCTGCCTGGACTTTCTGCCTCCGTCCCTGTTGTGTTTGGCAACAAAGTTTTCATCACCGCCCCCATCGCAGACAAACAAGAACTCGTCGGCCTTTGCTACGATGCCACCACGGGTAAAGAGCTGTGGCGCCAGGTCGTCTCCGGCGGCGGCTTGCAGTGGGACGCCAAGAGCAATCTCGCCTCGCCCTCGCCTGTCACCGATGGTGAACGGGTGGTTTTCCTTTTCGCTGATGCCGTCGCCGGTTGCTACGACATGGATGGTAAGGAAATCTGGAAGCGCGACTTTAAAGAAACCCACGGTGCCTTTGCCACCCAGTGGACGTACGGCAGCAGCCCGAATCTCGACGGCGGAAAGCTCTACATCCAGGTCCTCCAGCGCAACGAGACCTTTGACTTCCAGGGCTTCCCCAAGGGCACTCCCGGCAAGGACATGAGCAGCTACATCCTCGCGCTCGATCCCGCCACCGGTAAGGATCTGTGGAAGCACATCCGCCCCACGCCTGCCCAGGTGGAGTCGCTTGAGGCCTTCAGCAGCCCGGTCTTTGCCGATCACGGCGGCCGTCGCGTCATGCTCATCTCCGGTGGCGATACCCTGACCCTGCACGATGCCGCTACGGGCGACGAATACGCACGCCTGACCACCTGGAATCTCGCGGGCGAAGGCTACAACAAGTTCTTCCGTCTGGTGCCCTCCCCAGTGGTCGGCGATGGCATCGCGCTTGTTTGTGCGCCAAAAAACTCCCCTGTCTTCGCCATGCCACTGGATAGCAAAGGCAAGGAGATCGCCCCGAGTTGGACCAGCGATCCAAAGGTCGTGACCAGTGACGTCTCCACTCCTGCTTTTTACAACGGCCACTTCTACATCGTCGATAGTGGTCGCCGCACCGTCAGTTGCGTGGAACCCAAGACCGGCAAGGTCCTCTGGACGGGCGATACCGGCAGCAAATCCAAGTTCGAGAGCAGTCCCTCCGTCGCCGACGGCAAGCTCTACATCACCAACTTCTGGGGCGATGTTTACGTCGTGAAAGCCTCCCCCGATAGCTTTGAGCTGCTCAGCACCAACTCAATGGGCGATGGCAGCAAACCAAACGGAGATGCCTCCAGCTGCCGCAGCAGCATCGCTGTCGCCAACAAGAGCCTCTTCATCCGCGTGCAGGACAAGCTCTTCTGCGTTGGTGGCTGATCTGTGTGCGCTGTTGAATCCCGTGGCTGGCCTCTCTGAGGCCGCCGCTGATACGGTAACTGAAATGGCGCGCGTCTACCGATGAAGGGTAACCCGCCAGCAAGCATCACGCGGATTCCGATAGCTGCCTATTTTGGGGCACCACTCCTCTATGGGATTGGTCTTGGTCTCCATGTTCTATTCCCGATATTTGGGGAGCGATACCTGCTACAGATCCTCCTGTTTGTACTCCCCTGCGTTCTCGTCCTGAGCTTTTGGATCGTGGGCCTAAGGCTACTTGCAGCGCCGTCAAGGACCTGGGGCCTGATTTTCGCGTTATTCATCCATCTTGTAACCAGCTCTTTATCGCTTTGGTTGACATGGCTTGCGATGACTTTCCCGGTGCCAGACTGACTTGACAGTGGCAACGACGACTGCTTCCGCCACGGTCAAGCTTTCAAGTTCAGGGTCATGGCGCTAGAGGTGCGATTCACGGCGTTCCGGAGCCTCCGTAGCCTTCATTCAATAGCGGTGTCTCCGTGCGATGGTGGAACGGAACTGAACGGTCCGGGCAAGGAACTGAACAGTCCGGGCACGGAACTGAACGGTCTGGGCAAGGAACTGAACAGTCCGGGCAAGGAACTGAACGGTTTGGGCAAGGAACTGAACGGTCCGGGCAAGGAACTGAACGGTCCGGGCAAGGAACTGAACGGTCCGGGCAAGGAACTGAACGGTTTGGGCGAGGAACTGAACAGTCTGGGCAAGGAACTGAACGGTCCGGGCGAGGAACTGAACGGCCCGGGCAAGGAACTGAACAGTCTGGGCGAGGAACTGAATAGTCTGAGCGGGCGTGTCCGAAGATTTGTGTTTCGGGGATGGGGTTATGGTTTGGGCTGCGTTTTTTGATCGGCAGCTGCGGCCTTGTTGGCAGGGCAGCCCTCCCTTCCACCCTATTGGGCGTCCGCTTTTAACGGACACGCCCCTCTCGCCCAGTGCGTTTGGCGACGGAATTGGACGCCTCAGCAACGTCGCCTGGAAACACGGCGTGGACGCAATTGCCTAGTTCTTGCGAGCGTCCATGCCGTTGGTGCCTGGGGCATTCTTGGGCGGGTCGTTCGCGTGCACTGAGGAGGATAGGTGCGAGATCACCCAGGAATGCCGCGAACCATGTCGCGTGTCAGCCCCTCAGCAAAAGTCCCAATTCCAATTGTCTCCGAGCTCGACCCGCCCTCGTCCCGAACTCACAAAAACGTTAACACCCGCGAACAAACCCGATATTCCAGGCAAAATATCAGCTTATTCAGAATGACAAAGAGTTCAGGCACCCAAACAACTTCAGGGTCCACCCCAAGCGCACGAAACCCTTGACCCATCAGCCCCCCAGCCCCATTCTTGAGCCGCCCGACCAAGAAAAATATCGGCTGAAGCGATATTGCGTCACACTAATACTACTGTTGGCCAGGAAACACACAAAGAATCGCGTAAAGATGCTGAAGCAACTGGTCCATGTCGCTCTGGCGATCTTCGCAGTAATAGAAGCCAGGGCAGAGACGAGCCGTAAAATTGGTTACGACGACGCCCTCGCCAACATTGTCACCGTGTTCGAAGCAAAACCGGGTGAACAAGACTTGAGGCAATGGACGGCTCCGGCAGGTGGAAGTGTCCGACTGGTAGGTAGTCTTCAAAAGCTGTCCAGAAGCGCAGAAGCCGAGATTGATGTTCGTGTTGATGGCCGGAGCATTTGGCAGATGAAGCTGGATGCAACAGATTACATTCGCCGTGGTTTCGACGTTGTTGCCTATGAGCTTGAGCCCCAGTCCGAGGTCGAGTTCCGGGTGATTGCCGGGACAGGACTGGTTCGCGTTAGCGTTGATTTTCAGATCGTGCCGGAACCATTTGTCTCCCGCTGGCAATCGGATTTGCCGAGCGGGTATCCGGTGTGGAGCGAAGATCAAAAAGAAGTCTTGCGCAAGAAGGGGCAGGCTGTTCTTCAGACCATCCGCGACGCATCGTCGGCCAATCGTCCAAGGATCGTGATTCCGCCCGGTGATTACCTCTTTCATGCGAACTGGAGCCAGGCGTCCACACTGGAAGCTCTCACGGACCTGGAGATTGTGGCCAAAGGCGTAACCTTCTGGTTTGAACCTCCCATGATCCACGGTTTGCTCTTTGAGAATTGTCGAAACGTAACTGTAAGTGGACTGACCATCGACTTCACCGCCCCCGCATGGTCACAGGCGCGTGTCACGAAAATCGACCGCAAGAAGAAGATTATACAGGCAAAGATCATGAAGGGTTACGGCCCCTGCAATGCCAGTGGACAAACGGAGACTTTAGGCGAACGAAAAATTATCTTTTACAAGTCGGATGGTGTTTTCATGAACCATCGGCACACTCACGGTGATTGGAAACTGTCGGCAGACGGCACCAGAATCTCTTATTCGAATGTCAGGGTAAGCGGGATACCTGATCAACTTGAAGTCAGTGATTATGTCGTCAGCCCCATCCAAACCGGTGCGGCATTGCGTTCTTTGAACTGCGCCCGAATGCAATTTCAGGATATCAATATCTGGTCCAGCCCCGGTCAGGCTGTCAACGAGACCGGTGGAACGGGTGGGAACGTTTACAAGCGGGTTCGTTGCACGCGCCGTCCCCACACCAATCGCCTGCAAGCGTTCGGCGCTGACATATTCCATCTTGCTAACACGGACCATGGCCCGACGCTCGATCGGTGCGAAATGGCCTATGGAGCAGATGATAATGTCAATATCCACGGCAGCTTCGGACGGGTCGTCAAGCGACAGAATGAGCGCCGATACTACTTGGACGGAGCGTATGCTGCCGGCGATCGAATTGAGTTCAGGGATTTTAATTCGGTTGATCTTCTTGGCTTTGCCACAGTGGACTCTGCCACAAAGACCCCCGATGGCCCGTCGCTGGCGATCAATGACAAATACAAAGCCAAGGGAGAAACCCTGGTCGAACTGGACAAGCCGCTCGAGCTTCCACCTCTCTCCCTTGTGGTCTTTGATGGCAAGAGGTCGGCTGCGGGATTCGTTATCCGCAACTGCTGGCTGCATGACAACTTCCAGCGCACCCTGATCAACGGTTCGCCGGACGGGTTGATCGAGAACAACACCCTGCAGAACGTCGGCATGGGAGTTTACGTTCAGTTCGAAACCTGGGGTCCGTGGATGGAGGGCCCCTTTGCCCGCGACCTGATAATCCGCAACAACCGCTTCCTCGACTCGCCTCCGGACGGAGCCTCGATCACCATCTCCATGCACCCCCCTGGCAGCGGCAGCAACCACCGACGCTTCACGGCCAAGCCGGTCACCAACCTGACCGTGGATGGAAACTTCTTTGGACAGACTTCCGGCACGCCAATCGTCATCCACAACGTGGCCGACCTGAAGATCATCCAAAATAGTATAGACCGACCGCCGGGGATTCCCATTTCCAAGGGTCTGGCAAACTCATCGACGGTGAATTGGCTTTATCTTCAAGATTGCGAGAATGTTGAAGTTACGGATAATCAGACTCCGGGAACGCCATAATTTGGGTGGATTCATCTTCGACAAAGATCAATCGGCCAACAAGGCGCGGATGATCAACTGCCTGCCCGCGCCGAGATGAAAGCCAAAATGAACATTCAATCCCAAACACAGAACTCGGAGCGCGCCGTAGGCAGGCAGTGACATCGCTTTGACGTTGATATGGCTCCGGTTTTGGCAAGTGGGAATGTGGGTTCGTGATCATTTTTTATGACCTGTGCTTTGGATTTGTTCTTCTCACCTCAGAAGCAGACTGACCGACCAGGGTGAATCGTATCACTCCGGTGGTTATGCTGATATTCGCGTGCTGGGTAGCGCATTTCTTTTGTTCACCGCGGCCTAGTTCTCACAGTCTCGCCTCGAGCGCTCAAAATGCCTTGCGGCATCTCTTATCTCACAACGTCCGTCGTGTGCTGGCCTCCGTGTCGATCAGTCTGATTCTAAGGTGTAAAGATGGGTTTCAATTTGGTCTGGTGCTTGTTTGAACTCTAATGAGTTCAATGATTTCGTCGTTGCGAAATCCATAGTGACTGCCCTTCAGATGCAGAGCGGAGTGCGAGGGAAAAACGCAATAAGTGCCGCAGGCCGAGCGCAGCGAGTTATGGCGGATTTTCCCTCGCACGGAGTGGCGCATCTGATCTCGGGGCGCTTCGCTTCATGGGGGACTGGTTCATGGTTTTTTGAGGGTGTAGGTGCGACCTTTCTTTTTGGTGGTTGTTTCCGAGCCGACGGTATTGTTTGTGCGGCGGGCGGTGTTGACCTCGACGTGAGTGCCGTCGGCGGTGGGTGTCACCAGGCGCATGACTTCCCACACGAAGGCGGCCAGTTCTCGCGCTAGGGCGATCTGGACTTTCTGTCGTGTCTTTCCTCTTGCTGCGAGTTTTCGCCCGCGTTCGTGCAGGCGATTTTGGCATCGCCAGGAGATTTCTTGCATCTCGCGTCGGTGACTCTTTGCGACGTGCTCCTGCCGGGTTGTGAGTTCCTGACTGACCTTCGGCGGCAACCGGTAGTGCTGGGCGCATTCATTGAAGATCCAACGCAGATGGCCGTTGCCACATTTCGTGATGGCTCCCTGTGCGCGGCTGCCGCCACTGCTGCTTTCGCTTGGCACGAGTCCGAGATACGCCATGAGCTGGCGCGGATGTGCGAAGCGATGGATATCGCCGATCTCGCTGACGGTGATCATCGCGGCGACAGTCTTATACCCTTTGAATCCCATCAATGCCTTCACTACCGGCGCGAGATGCCATTCATCAAGCAGTGCCTTCATGTGCACCTCAAGTCGTTCGATGCGTTCATTGGCTGCATCAATGCATTGCAGATACTCCTCCAGCACAACCCTCATCGCCGCATGGGGCAGCACCAGTTCGCGCAGGTAACGCATGTGCGCATAACTCCAGGCGGTCTTCTCCGTATAGCGATACCCATTGCGCAGCAGGAAGGCTTTGAGCTGACTGCGTCCACTACGCAAGTCATGCACGGCATCGGTCCGGGCGCGGCAAAGATCACGGATGGCTTCATCGCGCTCATCAGGGATGTGCACGGCGGTGAGCTCACCGGCCCGATGCAGGCGTGCGAGCATCCGCGCATCACGACGATCTGTCTTGATCTTATCGCCCGATCCTTTGGGTGTGAGCGAGGGAGCAACGACAGCGCAGTCAATCTCCATCTTCTTCAGACGTCGCGCGATGACGAAGCCGCAGGGGCCAGCCTCATAGCAGACACGCAGTTCCTTGCCGGGATGGCCCAGCTTGCGCAGCAGCTTTTCGACACTGTGGAGGTCGCTGGAAATCATGCCGTAGTTCCGGACCTCCCCGTCGCGTCCCTCTTCAGCGATGGCGACGGCAATATTTTCGGCATGGACATCGAGGCCCAAATACAATACTTCTTTGTTCATCTTCATATGTGGTGTGTTGGTTGCGCTTTACTTGGTTTGCCGGATCGGGACTTCGTGTCCCTCCCCAAACATGCGGATAGGCTTCTCCAGAAGCAGCCCGCGATTCCTATGCAGCCAGCACACCACGCCTTTTTCAATCAATGTTGGCCTACTGCGGGAACGCTTGCGCGATCCCTGCCGCAGCCATAAAGTCTCGGGCAAATGCCAAGCGCCACCCACGATGATCTGACATGAAGCAGCACAAAAAGCTTTTGATCGCGTTTGTGCTCTTGCTCCTTTATGTGGGCTACACGGTCACCCGAGGAAATGCAGTCTGGCGCATCAAGAGCAAGTATCCAACAGCCAGCGTATCCTTCGACCCAGAGAATACCACCGAGGGTTGTTCCGGCGGACTCTATCGAGCTATGGGCTTCAACTACTTTAGTGGCAAGACACCCATCGGAGTGACCATCAGCGAAGTGAAAGACCCCATCGACCTCTCGGTCTTCAAGGGGATGGTTCTTGGCCACGTTCATTTTGTGAACTGCAGGTTCACCGACATCTCCCTATTGCTCACCATGTATCGGCCTCAGGTGACTTGGAAGGACTGTGATTTGACAGCCGTCCCTACAGAGCAGCGGAGGTGTTTGATGTATTCAAAGGAGTTCGGCATCTATCAGATTGACGGCGGGGTCATGGCCAGAGACCATCCAAGCGGGCTGCCCCCCAATATGGGACTTCAATCATATGCATTCTACCCGTGAACCTACATCAAGCCCGAACAAAGCGGACGCAGGCACCGGCTCGAAGGCTGTCTGCCGTGTCATCGACGCTTTCTGCTCGGCGTCTCCTGATCTGAAGCGTTGGCGTCATTCCGCACGTTTTCCCATGAAGTCCGAACGAAAAAAAACCATGCTGACTCTCATCGCAGGAGCGATCCTGTTTCCTGTAGGCTCGCCTGCTTATGCAGCAAGCGGGCGTGCCGCATATGAGGGTGAACTTCGTTTCAACGCTCCCAATCCGCTTTCCGAGCCACCACCTCTCGTTCGAGTCATCACTCAGAATGACCGGGTGCAGCAAATCACACTGCGGGACCGACACCAACATCCCGGTCGCCTTGAGGTGTTCACGTTCACCGGCACGACATTAACTCGATACCGCATTTCTTCCGCCATATCGGGACAGCCTGACGCCACTTACGACCTCGCCACTGATACGACCCTCAACCAGCAAGAACGAGAGAGAGTCACTAGCATTGCAGAGTTACTGCTGCGACACTTTCACAACAAAGGTGGCTATCGGAAATTACCTTCTCCACACGTAACCCAATGACGCCTCAACCATGCGCTGTAGCGAACCGCTCCGTGCGTCACGGCAGCTGCTTCCACCGCCACCTTTCGCCTTCCATGCAGGTGCCGCGCCTCTCGCCTCGACGCTAAAGAAATGAAGAAGCCATTGCTAGCGCTGTTCTGCATCCTTCCGGTGCTTCTTCTTGGTATGTTTTACGTTTGTCGGCTCGGATTCCACATGCGCGATGCCCACATTGCCGGAATGCTGATGATCTTGATTGGCGCGGCTCTGAGCGTGCTGACTCCGACGGTCTTCCTTCTGCTCCGACTCTTCTTGAAGACTCGCTTTCGACTCGGTGCCTGCTTTGTTTCCAGCAGCGGCGCCGGATTGGTGTATTGGATCGTGATCTACTTGGATCTGGGCAGCCAAATTCATCAATTCATAGCGGCATGACAGCATTTGAAACGGCAACTACCCGACCATCCCGAAATAGACGACTAGAAACGAGCAAGTCGTGTGTGGTAAGGGCGGACAGGCGCCCTTGTTCGCTTGGCGCTGTGAGTCCTGCGCCGCCGTGCCTCATGCTTGAAGTCGTCTAATTAACCACGCTACCCGTGACCCAAGCCCACATTCGCAAGTTTCAGGAGGCAGACGAGGACGCTGTCGTGGCGCTGTGGTCGGTTTGCGGCCTTGTTGTGCCCCAGAACGACCCTCATCGAGACATCGCCCGAAAGGTAGCCGACAGCCCTGAATTGTTCCTCGTGGCGGAGTGTGCAGGTCGATTGATTGGGTCGTGCATGGCGGGTTACGAGGGGCATCGAGGATGGATCAACTACCTTGCAGTCCATCCAGACTTTCAGCGGCAGGGATTGGCTACCCGTCTGATGACAGAGGCACAGCAAATTCTGTCCAGAATTGGATGCCCGAAGATGAATCTTCAGATACGGAAATCGAATCCTGCAGTTCGGGCGTTTTACGAGAGCATCGGGTTTGCTGAGGATGAGGTCATTTCGATGGGGAAGCGCCTGACTACTGATACCCAGCAATGAGCCCACCAAAATTCATCATCGTGAGTGCCTCGGGTGCCTTCTCCCGGAGGGTATGGCTGCTAGACCCTCCTTCCGACGGGGAGCCCGATCATTTCGTGATCTTTTTAGACGGTGAGTTTTACGTGAACCAAATGAACGCGCCTGCCATTATCCACGATTTGCAATGCCGTGGACACATTCCAAGGATTGCCTGCGCCTTCGTTTCCCATGTGGACGGGGCTGCCCGACATCGTGATTTGACGTGCTGTAGCGATTTTGCCGACTTTGTGGCCCGTGACGTGATCCGGTGGATGCACCAGCGCCACCCCATGGTATCCAACGCTGAAAACCTCATTGGTGGGCCAAGTTTGGGGGGCTTGGCGGCTGCTTATGTCGCGCTTTCGTATCCACAGACTTTTGGTCGTTGTTTAAGCCAGTCTGGGTCTTTCTGGTGGAACAACGAATGGCTGACTACCCAGGTTCACGAGGGGCAGCATTCGCAGACCAAATTCTGGATCAGTGTCGGTGATCAGGAGACGGCGAGTGGTGTTTCTCACGCACCTTCTGGACTGCGTCAGGAGGTGACCCAAATCGCTGCCTGCGAGCGATTCGCGCAGGCACTTGCAGCCAGACAGAACCCTGTCCATCATCGCCTTTACAGCGGAGGACACGAGTTTAGACCCTGGCAGGACGAACTTCCAGATGCGCTGCGATGGCTCCTCAATGACTGAGCCTCAAAGTGACAAACAAAACGAATGCAGGCCATGACTTGCATCGCCCAACATTCCGATTTCTCTGAACGATGACATTTTATCCTAACCTGATCCGATCCTTGCTCCGCCTCGGCACCTTGGTCCTCATTGCCGCGTCCTCGCTTTCAGCCGCCGAGAGCGCATCGGTCGGCAATGAGCTCATCGCCCGCGATGTTTCATGGGACGGCGGTCGTGTCTCCACCTCGACGATTCACAATTTCGTCGGTCAGAGCCAGACGCCGGTCGCGGGCGGTGACGAATTCAGCCTCACCGTTAGGCTGGAGGGAGCCATCGCGGATGTCCGGCTCACGGCGGCGGACTTTTCCGTGAGTGGCAGCCAGTCTGGTCCAGGGAATGCCTCGCTCGACGTCCGGCTCATCGGAAAGACCGTCCCGCTGGACGTCGTGGTGCGCTACTTTGCAAAACCTGGCGAGCCTTGGATGCGCAAGCAACTCATCGTCACTGCGCGCCAGCCTTTGCGAATCGGGAAGGTGGAGATCGAGCACATCGCCGTCGCCGATGCCGTGGCACCCTACCACGCTGACCAGCTCACCGCACGCGGTGCTGCGCAGTGGCGACCGCCGCTCGGCCAGCCGGTTTATACTCAGCAGAGCGGGACGTGGTGGGGCACTGAATTCCCCGCAGCACGCAACGAAGTGAAGGGCGGCGAGCTCATCTGTGGCTACCTCACTACCGTCGATCTGGCAGTTGGCGAAACGTGGTCCAGCCACCCTTCCGTCGTAGGTGCTTCCGACAGCCCGGCCTTTGTCAAAGACGCATTCCTCGACTACATCGACGCCACCCGCGCCCGCCCGTTGCGGCTCCAAACCCAGTACAACTGCTGGTTTGACTACGGCAAGGCGGTGGACACTGACAAGTTCACGGCCAGCGTGCGCAAGGTGAACGAGGAACTCGTCATCGACCGCGACGTCCCGCCCCTCCGTGCCTACGTGATTGACGATGGCTGGCAGGACACCGCGAAGGATTGGTCGAGGGGCGGTGTGTGGCCGGTGAACGGCAAATTCCCCTCCGACTTTGTACAGGCCCGGGAGGAAGTCGCGCGGGCGAAATCCGCCTTGGGTTTGTGGCTCAGCCCCGGCTGCGTGTTCGGCGGCCAGCCCGCCATTCCCAAAATGCGCGCCGCTGGCTGGCGCACCCTGGACCCATGGATGTCGCTGACTGGTGCCCCCTACATGGACGCCCTCGAAAAGAGGATGGTCGAACTCGCCTCGAGCGGGATTGCCTACTTCAAACTCGACGGCGTCTTCGGGCATCTCAACACGCGCAATTTTGACATCGAAGGCTTCAAGGGCGGCGAACCGGAACTCAACGACTCCAAATACGATGAGGCCAAAGAGCGCTACCTCGCGCTCGGCTCCGAGCGCCTAATGAAAATCTTCCAGCGCATGGGAACGGCCAATCCGGATGTTTACATCGTGATCTCGAACGGGGCGTTTCTAAGTCCGTGGTGGCTGCAGCACATCGATGCCGTGTGGATGATCAATGCTGGCGACGCCGCCAAAGGCACGGATCGCACCGCCGAGCTCGTCTATCGCGATGCCGCCTACTTCCAACTCGCCTCGGCCGACGCGGACAACACTCAGTTTCCGCTCAACTCCATCTTCAATCACGAGCCGAAAAAGACCGCGACTGGCGAAGCCCCAGACGACTTCCGGCGCTACCTGCTCATGAGCCTCTCCCGCGGCACGAGTTTCGTGGAGCTTTACCTCAAGACCTTCGAACTCAGCGAAAGCGACTGGGACGTGCTGGCAGAGGGCGTGAAATGGGCCCACCGCATCTTCCCCGCCTTCAAGCGCTCCCGGATGATCGGCGGCAATCCGAAGATGAGCGAAGTCTATGGCTACACCGGATGGACTACCGACTCCGGCTACCTGTCACTTCACAACCCCTCCGACGAACAGCGCGAGTTTCAAATCACCCTCGACCGCTCACTCGGACTGCCGAAGTCCGCGACCGGCGAAGGCGCGACGTATCGCATCTCATCGCCCCTCGCCGAAGACGCTGAGGCATTGCCGAAGACCGCAACTGCAGGGCAGCCCTGCCAGATCAGCCTCCCACCTCGCACGGTCCGCATCCTGGAATTCACCAGGACCGCTCCCGGCGCGGTGCGCTGAGTGCCATTTGCGACTGTCTCATTCTCTCGGTACGGCGACGTGGCCAAAAGTCTTCAATGGCGAAGGCGTCACTTCAAGTTGCCGACGCGCGTGGTCTCTATTTTGGCATTGAGATGCTGCGCTGGCGTGGTGGCCTATTGAGTGGTGTTGCCCTCAGGCGCTCGAGGAGTCTGCGTGGGGGGCCTTGTGGCACGGTACCGTTTGACGGGTTTTGTGTGTTCTGGTAGGACCCTTTTCTCATGCGACATCTTTTGGTTTATCTTTCGTTGGCGCTTCTGTCGGGAATAGCTCCTGCATTGGCGCAAAATCGGGCGCTTCTGCCTCTGCGGGAATGGACGAGCTCTGAGGGGGCTCGGCTGAAGGCGGAGCTGATTGGGTTTGAGGGCGATGGTGCTTTGCTGCGCTATGAGGATGGTCGGCGGGTGACGGTTCCCGAGGAGCGTTTTTCACCCTTGGATCGGGCGGAATTGGTTCGGGCGAGATTGCTGAACCTGCATTGGGAGCGGTTCGTGGATTCGCTGGGCACCAGCTTCTTTCAGTCCTACAAGATCCCGGAGCAGCGGGCAGGAAAGGAGATGGCCACGGTATTGTCCTTTGGTCCGAATCGATTCAGTCTGGCGATCTACCTGATCACGTCTAAAATCGACTGGCGAAAGTTTGATCAGGTGATCTGCGATGATGGCAGCGGCCGCGTCCAGATATATGCGTTCAAGCCTGATGATGTGTCCATCTATGGGGAGGGGACGAGCCTGAGGACGAGGGTGGTGGTGACGATCCAACCGGGGCGCAATGAGGCCTTTATCCCGATCTTGAAGGATCTGGTGGTCAAGAAGCAGGTGTCCTTTAAGGCGCATTCGACAGTGGATGGGAAGAGCGAGGTGATCGCTCTATCGCCGGATGAGACGGCGGCGCTGGGGGAAATGCTGGCGGTTTATGAAAAGGCGGCGGCGCTGGTCCGGGAGGGGGTGATCCAGCGGGCACCGCTGCAGCAGCAGACGTTTGGGGCTCCGGCGGCGCCGTCGGCTGGGACTGTGCCTGGGCCGTCAGTGGCTGGGGGTGTGGGTGAGGCGGAGCTGGCGAAGTATAAAAACCAACGGATGGACAGTCGGCTGGGCGAGATCACTTGGACGCCTCCGGGTGGGGCGGCGGAGAAGGTGGAGGGTCTGGGGTGGATCCGCACGTCTGTGGTGGTCCGAAAAAACGACGGGACTGTGGCGGCGATTCCCTTTGTGGAAATGGATAAGGCCGCAAGGGATCGAATCCTGGAGGAGCGGATCAAGCGGCACGTGGGCAAGGAACTCGGGGAATCGGAGTTGTGGTGGTATCACTTCCCGAAGGATTGGGACGAGAACCGGCGCGATTTTCATCAGGCCTTTACCTTTGTGCGGCATAAGGCCAAGGATGATCCGCAAATGTTTGGACGGTTTTTTACCAGTCGGTTTAATGGCGATGCAATCGATGCCCTTTATGTGCAGCCTGCGGATGGCGGTAATCTCTTGAAGATCCCGGTCGAGGGGCGTCTGACGCGGAAGTACAAGGGATCCAAGGACACGTATTCGATCCTGACAGTGCGGCTGGAGCGGAAGGATGTGGAGAGGATCCTGCAGCTGATGGATTCGCCCAA
The DNA here is from genome assembly GCA_024232965.1 of Verrucomicrobiaceae bacterium. Classification (GTDB taxonomy): domain Bacteria; phylum Verrucomicrobiota; class Verrucomicrobiia; order Verrucomicrobiales; family Verrucomicrobiaceae; genus JACKQF01. The sequence continues at coordinate 1,143,538 of JACKQF010000001.1, forward strand.
AATCATGGTCCGGCTCTCGAGTGGCGCGAACGCGGTGGATATCCTTTTGGCAGAGGAGTATCTCGCGGCATCGAAGGAAGCGATGGCGTTGTATCACTGGGATTTTGAAGGATAAGCGTGCTGGGGAATGAATCGCGCGGTGGCGAAATTTTTGCATGACCTGGGTAGGGGGCTGCGCATGGGTGGGGGATGTTCCAGAGGTTAAAGACATTGTTCTTTGTGCTGCTGCCGATTTTTGCGGTGGCGGTGCTGTTGCTGAGTTGGTGGGCGGGCACGGACCTGGCGCAGCCGACGCGGCGGGTTCTGCAAGACTATCACCGTGACTTTCTAAAAGAGCCGGGGCTGCACGGGGTGAAGATTACCCCCTTTGAGACTGCGTCTGGTGCTCCCTGTCTGATGCTGTCGCCGATTGCAAGCGGGACGCTAGGGCCGCGCGGGGAGAAGGTGCGGGCGCAGGTCGCGTTGGATGGTCAGGAACTGGGGGCTCCGGGGCAGATCCGGGGCACGCTGGTGCTGCTGCATGGGCGGCACGGTCGCAAGGAGGACTATCTCTTGATTGCGGAACGCTTTTGCGCGGTGGGGTTTCGCTGCTTGATTCCCGATCTTCCTGGGCATGGGGACCATCCGGAAAAAGTGGCGGGTTTTGGCCAGAGGGAGTCGGGTTTGCCGAAGGAGGTGCTGACGACGGCGGCGGGGAAGTTCGGATTTGAGCCAGGTCCAGCAGGGCTGATGGGGCTGTCGATGGGGGGCGCGGTGGCGGTGCAGGCTGCTGCTGCGGACCCAGGAACCTGGGAGGCGCTGATCGTGGTCTCGAGCTTTGACCGACTGATCACGGTGGTGGAGCATCAGGCGAACGCTCGGGTGGGGAGCCTGATTGGGCGGCTATGCACTTGGGGGACGGAGAAGATTTTTGGCTGGCGGGCAGGGGTGCCCTTACGGGAGGTGCAATCGGTGGAGACGGCAGCAAAGCTAACGCTGCCGACTTTGATCGCGCACGGCACTGCTGATGGGGTGATCCCGTTATCGAGCGGGAAGGCGCTTTACGCGGCGCTGACGATGCCAGACAAGCAATGGATCGAAATTCCAAAGGCGAATCACGACAACGTGCTGATCACCGACTTTCCAATCTACGCGACGATGGCGGAGTGGTTCTTGCGCTGGGTGCGCTAGCGATTCAATGGAAATGACTGACCACGGGAGACACTGAGATTTGGAGTGATGGAGTCCTTGGGGGGACTGCGATTCCCTCCCGCACGAGGCTAAGCGCCATCCGCTGCCTCCGAGCTCTGCAAGAGTCTGTAGTGCGCGCGATGCAGCCCCGCCTCAGTCTGGTTGGCGTTTCATCTCGAAAGTGCCGTGATCGAGGGAGGAGCGGTAGCTGGCGCTGAATTCGGTGGAAGTCGAGGTGCCGCCGTAAGTGTACTCGCCGCCAATCCAAGCGGGCATCTGGTGGTGGCCTGTAAGGACGTAGCGTCCGCCCAGTGGGGTGAAGGTGTGCTGGGTGACAAAGGTGGCGCTGAGGATTCTCTTCCATGAGGCCCAGTAGCGCACGGTGCGGTCGTGCGGGTGGGCGGCGTCGGGCTGGGAGATGATGGCCTTCAGTTTTCCCTTGTGGCCGGTGGCCTCGCTGACCCAGCTGCCGGTCCAGGCGCCGCTGAGTTCGTCGTGGGGGGCTTTTTGGGCGGCCTTCCAATCGCGATTGAAGCCGATGCCGCATGAACTCAATCCGCAGGCTGCGGCGAGGGCGAGCATTGGCAGGAGAACTTGGTGTCGGATAAATCGTTTCATGGTTAGACACTGAAAACGCTGCCGAGGCATCTTTCCATTCAGCGCTTGATGATTGGGGCGACACTCAGGCTCTTGATCGAGCCGTTTTTGAGCCAACCAGCCTCGTTGTGGACGATGCACAGGGCCTTCTCAGGTGGGTGCTTGGCCATGTAGGCCTCGGAATCGCAATCGAGTGTGAATTCGATTGCCCCCCCAGGGAGAGGGGTGCTGCGCTGCTCGCCATCGGTGTCGATCCAGCCATCTTCAGTGAAGACAATGAGTTTGGCGGGATCGCTGATGGGCTGGGCATCGGGAGAAGCGGGAGTGAGAGTGAGGACGAGCTTTTTCTCGCGCTCTGTGGCGGTCGCGGTCCAGGCTGATGAGGATTGCGGCAGCGTGGCCTTTTCTTTGAGGAGAACTGGCGTCCACTTGGGATCGGCGCGGGGAGGGGATGCATCGACGGGTAAGGTGATGCTCAGGTCCTTGAATCCGGGATTGCATGCCCTGGAACAGCACATCCAGCCTGCCTTTCCCTTGATGGTAACATTTTCACCAGGGTTGAGGGTGGCGGGCGGCGTGACGGTGGCCCAAAGTAGGACGTCACGTTCGTAGCCCTGGGCCTTGATTGTGAACATTAGGATTCGCTCCGGGGCAGGGTATTGCAAGGCTGTGGCGGTGAACCCCTCTGGCAAATCCCAGGCCATGCTTGTCGGCACGCCCACGATTCCAGGCAGCCGCCAGTAGGTGTGGTAGCCGGGTTCGTGCTGGATGAAGACGCCGACGTCAAAGGGTTTACCGGGCTGAACGTGACTGACGGTGCTGACGAGCTGAATGCTCATGCCCGTCTGGGCACAGAGGTTAGGCGCTAGGCACAAAAAGAGGGTGGCGAGGGCAGGACGTAACATGGGGTCAAAGGGTAACGTCTGCCAACTGGCTGTCTTTTGCTGAAGTGCGACCTGAATTTGCCCCACCCAGCGGGGATGCGTCAGCGCAGGGCGATGTTTCTTTCGCTGATCTGGTCGTTCAGGGTACAAAGGTCGATCAGCCAAAGGATGCCGGCGGGGATCATCAGGGGAATGAGCCCGGTCAGAGACGCAATGCCAGAAAGGAAGAGGCAAAGCAGACCGGTAAACCACTTATCCAGATAGAGGCGATGCACGCCGAACAGGCCCAGAAAGGTCAGCAGGACCCACGCCAAGGTGTAGTTGACCGGACCAGTTTGGTAGATTCGATCTGCGCGTCGATCCATCCCTGGGATGAGAAATAGGTCGACGATCCAGCCCACGAGCAACAGTCCGCCGGTGAAGAACCAGAGCGTTCCGGTAAGGGGCTTGCCGTAATAGAATCGGTGGGCACCTGTGAATCCAAAAATCCACAAGATATAACCCGCCAGCATGTTGTGGGTGCTAGAGCGGGTGACGAGCTCTGGGGATTGATCAGGCGATGGAGCGATGGCGGTCATTTTAAAATGGGGCGGAGGGTTGATTCCGCCCGGCATTTCCAATGATGGATGCTGTGGATGGTCTGGCGATTACGATCTGGGTGGGGTTTTGGAACGGAAGTCGCAATGTATGTACGGTTTCATTTGCTACCGGTCCGCACCTTTTTATGGTAGGCGGACGCATGAATGAAGAGGTGCAGAATGTAGTGGCCGCCGGCAAGTTGAGCCAGGCGGATGGTGAAAAGGTTTCTCGTTTGGAACCTGGAACATATTGCCAGCATAAGAGCTGGGGTGTCGGGCGTATCGCCCATTGGGACCTCATCGGTGACCGGCTGATTATTGATTTCGAAGGGAAACCCGGGCATCCCATGAAGCTGGCCTTCAGTGCAGCAACGCTGGAAGTGCTGCCTGACGATCACATCATGGCGCAACGTCTGAGGGATCTGCCAAGTGTCCAGAAGCTGGCCAAGGAGAATGCTCCAGGCCTTGTGGAACTGGCGCTGAAGAGCAATGGCGGCAGCCTGACTCTGGATGTGCTGGAGCGTATGGTCAAAGGCTCCGTCATCGGCGATGGCGAATACAAGAAGTGGTGGGAGAACGCCAAGAAGGCGCTCAAAAACACCCGTCACATCGTTGTCCCAAGCAAGCGCACGGAGCCTCTGCTGCTGCGTGATGCCTCCGAAAAACCTAGCATTTTGCTGCTGAAGGACTTCCTCGCGGCACGCGATCTGAAGACCAAGACGGTCGCATTGGCGGCGATCTCCAAGGACCTGGATTTGTTTGAGGATCCGAAGACGGACCTTCTCCCGGTGTTCCAGGACATCTCTGATGTCGTCAGGAAGACGCACAAGTTGCACCTGAAGGAATGTCTGCACCTGCTCCTGCTGCGTGATGAATTGGTCGAAGAGGCCAAGATGGATGCTGCACCGATGGGTTCCATGAAGGTCTCTGACCTTCTGGCCGATGCGCGTCAGCAATTGGCAGAAGCCGTCAAGGGCGTGCCAGTCGGCATGATGGGTCGTCTCTACCGTGCCTTCCCCGCGGCCTTTCCAGATCGCGCTTGGGTGACGGAGTGTCTGAACCATCTGACCCGCACCGGCGGTCGTGCGGTCTCCGAGATCGCTGCTGTTCTGGATCAGAATGATGAGCTAGACGTCCTGGTCGAGTTCTTGAAGAAATCCGTCCGCAATCGTAACCTGAGCGGCGATCTCCTCATCTGGATGTGCAAAGAGCGCACCCGTCTGGCGGAGTCTGTTTTTGATATCGACCTGGGCAACGCTCTGCTAAGCGCCCTGGAAGACGACCACATGCAGGGTGGGCCTAAGCGCACCGGTCGTCTTAGCGATGCCTTCACCGAAGACCGCGGTCTGCTGGGTGAAATGGTCGCCGATGCCGATGAAGACGAGGTCCGTCTGTTCGCCAAGCGCATTCTCAGCATGAATGTCTTCGACGAACTGACCCGCCGTTCTCTCATGGCGCGCATTATCAAGGCTCGCCCAGAGATGGAAGCCCTTGTGCAGGACAGCACATCTTCGAAGCAGGATGACTCCCTCATCGTGTCCTGGGAAAGCCTGGAACGTCGCAAGAAAGAGCTCGATGAGCTGGCGACCGTTAAGATTCCACAGAACAAAAACGACATTCAAATTGCCCGTGCTGAAGGTGACCTTCGTGAAAACGGTGGTTACAAGGCAGCTCGTGAACAGCAGGCCGTCCTTCTGCGGATGCAGGGGAAAATGGAGCGCGAACTGCGCAAGGCTCGCGGCACCGATTTCGCTGACGTTGCGACTGACAAGGTCGGTATCGGCACGGTCGTCGTCGTGCAAGACGAGGGCACCAGTGACAAGGAAACCTTCACCATTCTAGGTGCGTGGGATGGCGATGTGGAAAAGAACATCGTCTCCTACCTGTCCGACAGCGCGATTGCGATGATCGGTAAGAAGGTCGGAGATTCGGTCGAACTTCCAACCGACACTGGCGGTAAGCGCCAAGTGAAGGTCGTAGACATCAGCGCCTTTAACAAAGCCTGATCTGCCTGAGGCTAACCCCGGACTGAGATCATGTCGTTCCGGCTGGAGATGCTGCAGGTAGCGCGGGTCGCACCGAAAATGCTTGGGGAGGCCACCGAACTGGTGGCCGCCTTTTTTCGTAGCCGACAGCATGCCTGCGGTGGTTTCTTGGATCGCGATGACAAGCCGGACCTTTATTACACCGTGTTTGGCATTGAGGGCCTGCAGGCGCTGCGCTGTGATCTTGATCTACCCCCGATTCGGACTTGGCTAGAGACGTTTGCGAACGGAGAAACGCTGGATTTTGTGCACCTATGCTGCCTAGCGCGCTGCTGGGCCGGTGTGGGATTGGAGACGTTACCGATGGTGCGCCGGGAGGCCATGGCTGCGGAGTTGGAAAAGTGGCGTAGTGCGGATGGTGGCTATCATGTGGCCAAGGGCCGTGATGTGGGCAGTGCGTATGGTGGGCTGTTGGGCTTTAGTTTTTACGAGGATCTGCAACTGCCTTTCCCACAGGTGGAGCGTCTCGTCGACAGCATGCAGGCCCTGCGATTGGAGGATGGCTCCTGGGCGAATGAGCGTTTTCTTCCTGTGGGGACTACACCTTCGACTGCTGCGGCCGCTTCTCTTTATCGGCGACTCGGCTGGGATCCTGAGGTGCGAGTGGCGCAGTGGATTCTGGGCATGCAGCACGAGGCCGGTGGATTTATTGCGTTCAAGGGATCGCCCATGCCGGATCTGCTATCGACGGCGGTGGCACTGCACGGACTTCAAGGCATGCAGGCAAATCTGGATTCTTTGCGCGAGCTCTGCCTCGACTACATCGATTCTTTGTGGAGCGCAGCGGGCGGGTTTCATGGGAATTGGGCGGACAACACGCTGGACTGCGAGTACACCTATTACGGGTTGCTGGCGCTGGGGCATCTCGCCGTATAGGAGGATCAAATGCTGGAAGACCAAGCCCTCAGCGAATGCACCCTGGATGGGGCACGGACCAAACGTTGGGTGTTGGAGGCGAGTGATTGTCCGGCGCTGGAAGCCCATCGCATGAGCAGGGTCGGGATCGATGAAGCGATGCGGCCGTACCGGCGGGTGCGGCTGAGTCCGCCTGGGAGTTTTGTCCTCGCCTGTGTCGCCGGTAGTGGTCGGATCCTACTGGAGGGACGCTGGCAGCAAGTGCGGCCTGGGATGATCTGTATGGCGCCACCGCGTGTGCCCAACGCCTTTCATGCGGATTCCTCAGACCGCTGGGTGTTTGCCTGGGTGCGCTACCTTGAGCCGATTTTTGTATTGCCCGTCGTCGGGGCGGTCTCGCCCGTCGTGCCGCAAGGGGATGCTGGGGATCTGTGGCGGGTCGTCGAAGGTTTAAGGGCGGAATGGAGTGGCGATCAGGATGCGGCGATGCTGCACCATTGGCTGGAGCTTTTGCAGGCGACGATCAAGCGTTTTGCCAAGCCTTGGTGGCGCTCGGAGCCGCGTATGGCGCAGCTTTGGGATCGTGTGGCCTTGGATTTGGGACGTGACTGGACGTTGGCAGAATTGGCCCACCAAGCGCACGTGAGCCAGGAACACTTGCGGCGTCTTTGCACCACCCATCTCGGGCGCAGTCCCATGCAGCACCTGACCTACCTCCGGCTCCAGCGGGCGCGGCACCTTCTGGAGACCACGGAAGACAAGCTGGACGTGATCGCTCGTGATCTCGGGTACGCAAACGCGATGGTTCTTTCCCGCGTCTTCAAGCGCTGGGTCGGCATTGCACCTGGAGAGTACCGGGGGCGTTGATTAGCCGATCTCGGCCAGCGCCTCGCCAAAATGGCGTGGCAGATCGCTGGCGGCAATTCCGATCTCATGGTGGCGCGCCTGCGCGGCGAGTTCCGCCGCGCGACCACTTAGCCACGCCCCCAGCCCTGCTGCCTGGTGGAGCGGTATTCCTTGGCCAATCAGAGCGCCGAGGAGACCACTGAGGACATCGCCCATTCCGCCACTGGCCATGCCTGGGTGTCCGGTGGAATTAAAAAGCGTCGGTTGACCGATGGTGGCGATCAATGTGCGAGCCCCCTTGAGCAGCAGTGTCACGTTGGGCTGCCCCCATTCAGCGACGAAGGTCTCAGCCTGGGCTCTTCGCGTCGGATGAGGAGTCGGCTCGTGGGCGGCAACAAGACGCGCCATCTCTCCGGGGTGCGGTGTCAGAAGGCGCGGGCCTGCCGGAGAGGTTAGTAGCCCAGGCAGGGAGCCAGAATTGGCCAAAATCGTCAGGGCATCAGCGTCCACGATCATGGGACAAGTCACGACCTTCAAGAGGTGCAGGACGGCATCCTTCTGCTCGAAGCCGATCCCTGGGCCGATGACGATCACATCACAGGGGCGGTCCAGGACTTCTCGCAGATCCCGCTCTGGCCGGACCATAATCTCAGGGGCCGTGCGTGCGGCCAGAATGGGGTAGATTTCCTGCGGAACATGCAAGGTCACCAAACCAGCACCGCCTCGGACGGCGGCGTTGCTGGCCAGATCCGCTGCGCCAGTCAATCCCCGGGAACCGGCGATGATCGCTACCCGCCCAGCCTGTCCTTTGTGGGTGTCAAAGGCGCGTCTTGGCATCCATGGGCGTAAAAGTTCGGGGGTCAGTACGGCGGCGGCGGTGTCGCCAGCGCAGTCGGAAAGCTCTGCCACGGAGATGACTTGGAGCCTCCCCACATGATGGATCGCGGTGTCTTCAACGAGTCCTTTTTTAATCTGACCAACGGTCAATGTAATGTCCGCTTCAACGGCATCTGGCGCTGGGATGCCCGTATTTCCATCCACTCCGGAGGGAAGATCCAGTGCAATGACCTGAGCATGGTCAGCTTTTCGGAGATGGTTTATTTCCGCCGTCAGCTCCGCCACGGCGCTGCGCATTGGGCCGACTGCACCGATCCCGAGCAGTCCATCGATCAGCAAAATGGGTCTCCGTGCTTCGACCAGATCAGGGGGAGAGTGAAGAACGCTCAGGTCATCATCAAGCGTGTGGAGATGCTCCGTCGGGAGGGGTTTGAGCTGGGACGGATCACCTGAAAACCGCCCCAGGATCTTCCACCCAAGTTTGGCGAGCTCAATCCCAACCACCAGCGCGTCACCGGCATTGTTGCCTTTGCCGAGGTAGAGGACTGCTGTGCCGGGAGAGGGGAATCGCTGCACGAGGGTATCAGCCATCGCACGACCCACCTTCAACATGATTCCACCCGCAGACACCCCTTTGGCGAATGCCGCCGCCTCAGCCTCCTGCATTTGGGCGCATGAAACGAGCATGGCGCTAGGAGTGGCGTTAGTGGGCGCGCTTGAAGGCGACGATCCCTTGGGCAATGCCTTCCGCAATGCGGGCGCGAAACTCTCCCGTCATCATGTGAGAGCGGTCGCTGGAATTGCTGACAAATCCGCATTCGACGAGCACGGCCGGATTGCGGGTGGTGTTGCGGATAACGTGGAAGTTGGCGCTCTTCACTCCGCGATTAATCATCCGCGTGCGCTGAACGAGGTAGGCTTGAATATAAGAGGCGAGGGAATAGCCGGAGGATGCATGATAATAAGTCTCCACTCCGCTACCACTGCCGCCACGGTTGTAATTGTAATGGATGCTGACGAAGAGAGCATTCCCATAGCGATTGCCAGCAGCCGCGCGGTCGGGCAGGGGGATGAATACATCGCGGCTACGCGTCATGACGACTCGGAGGCCTTCTTTCTTCAGGAGCTGTTCGACCCGACGAGCGGTATCGAGCGCCAGATGTTTTTCAAAAACATAGCCGATTGCCGCGCCACGGTCATGTCCGCCGTGCCCTGGGTCCAGCACGACGGTGTCGAACGCTCGGGCTGTCAGTGTGCAAAGGCAGAGAGCGATGAAGGCGAGGCGCAGCGATCCCATGCGGGGCAGATCGTGCAATAGGTGGGTCGGCGGGGGTCCCATGCGAATCAAGAGTTTGGGGAAAGAAAACGGAGTTGAGTAGATTAAGTGGGGGAACGGTAGAGAGGTCAAGCACTTTGGGCCATGATCGGCAGGTTGGCCTTGGCCCACAATTTTGAGCAGCGGTGGTCTGTGCTTGCCAGTTTGGGCGATTTTGAATAGCCTGAGAACGTCTGGGCTGCAAAATGCAGCAGGGGTGACTCAACTCTCAATCCACTCCCACCGTTATGCTGACTCCCGCAGATATCGCTGAATATGGTGAACGCCACGTTGAGTCGTGGCTCACAAGCCAAGGGTACCGCTGCCATTGCAGCAAACCTCACCACGGAGTCTCCGACATCGAGGCGCGTGGGGACGACGCAAATTTGTTCGTCCACGTGGTGACGGTCCGTGGGGATCATCTTTTCCCTGAACTAACCACTGGAGACCGTGGCCGCGTCGTCACTCGGGCCATGGCACTCGACTGTGATGCCTGGCTTGCCCAAGTCAGGATTGATGGGGAGGGGCAATTGGCGGCGGATATTGCTTGGTCGCAGTTGAATCATTGAGCGCCGCTGAAAAATCATCGGATTAAGTGGTTTGAGATTGGCCGTTTTTCGGTAGTCTCCGCCCCCACATGTCCGCCAAGATCCGATTCAGCACTGCCTCAGTCACCTCCCTTGTTCTCGCCAAAATTGGCAACCCATTGCGCGAAGAAGCGCTACAGACCTCTCGCGAGCTCTACCGCGTCAGCGATGATGATCGCGAGATCCTGACCGGTCTGTTTTTGAAGCCCTTTAAAAACCTCGCCGCACATCGGTTTTATCACCACTCATCGCTGGAGCATCACGAGATGAACCTGCTGAGCGCGGCCATTTTTTCTGCCCCTAGCTCACTGCATACGAAGGGCTGCGAGATGGCGCGTCGGCTTTATAGCAAGTCGAATCACCCCAACATCAAGTCGGGAGACCTTTGCATTTCGTTGGTCGATGACATCGAGGTCGATGGCAAGCTGGTTCAGGCGATCTGCATCCTGAAGTCGGAGAGTGTGGTGCCATTTCTGAGCATCTCCGCAGAAGACGGGGATCTGAAGTTGCACACCGAGCAGGGAATCAATCCGGAAAAGATCGACAAAGGGTGCCTCATCTTCAACCACCTCCCACGCAACGGTTACTATGTGCTGACCTTTGACCGCTCGGGTGGCGAGTCACGCTTTTGGGTGCGCGAGTTTTTGGGGCTCCAGGCCATCCCTGATTCCGCCTTTCTGACCAACACCTTTGCCAACATTGCGGTCAATGCAGTGAAGCATAACTTGGATGATACGATCCTGCCAGAGCAGTCCAGCGCCGCCGCTCGGGAGGTCATCGCTTACTTCGATGATCGCGAGCATTTTGACCTCCAAGAGTTTGAGGAAAAGGTGCTCAAAACCCCAGACGCAGTCGCGCGGTTTGCCGATCAACGAGTCAAAGCCGAAACCGAACACGGCGAGCCTCTCAAAACAAATTTCGAGATCTCGCCGAAAGACGTGAAGAAGGTCAAAAAACACGCCGCCGCCGTGATGAAGCTGGACACAGGCGTAGAGATCCACCTCAAGGCCTCCGAACAAGAGCCCGTCCTCGAGCGCGGTTACGACGACGCGAAAGGGATGAAGTACATCAAGGTCTTCTACAACGAAGACATCACCCACGGCCAGGCTTAGTCTTTGCAGCGGGACCTTTAGCGCGCCTTCTCCGCACGTGAGCTTAGTGGGGTGGCTTTGGAGGTGCCTCCCTTCCAGAGATCGTATTTGGGATTGGCGTAGGTTTTGAAGAAGGTGTGCAGTCGCTCGCGCGTGCTCGCGAGAGCGTCTTCGGTGCCGACTTGTCCAAACAGATTGAAGCGCTCTTGGGGGTCCGCTTGCATGTCGTAGAGTTCATTGGGACCTTCTGGGGTACGTTCGACGAACTTCCAGCGATCGGTGCGGATCGCCCGGCAAGTTTCCATTTCGTAGAATACCTCTTTGGGCCAGTCGGCGATCTCTTCTCCCTTCAATACCGGAGCGAAATCACGTCCTGGCGATTTGGGAGTCTGTGGCATCTTTTCGGCAAGGCCCAGGTGGCTGAGGACCGAGGGCATGAAGTCGTAGTTGCTGACCAGCAGGTCGCTGGTTTTGCCAGCGGGTATTTTCCCCGGTTGCCGGAAGATGAAGGGGATCTGCATCATGAGTTCGTGCGCGCCAAAGGGCCGGACGTGATCGCCCATGCCCCAGATGCCGTTTTGGCCGCCCATCCAGCCCTGGTCGGCCGCGTAAACAACGAGCGTGTCTTCTGTGAGCCCCAAGCGATCCAATGTCGCCATGATTTCGCCCACGCCATCGTCCACACCGCTGACTTCGGCGGCGACGCGTCGCATGGACACGGGGTTGTTGTGGTAGTCCTTGTTGTTGAACTGCCAAGGGTGCATGGCATCGCGAGGGAAGCAAAGCAGTTCCTTGTCCGCATAGTAGGCGGCGTGGCGATTGTGAGATTCATTCAGCAGCAATGGACCCAGTGCGTATGGGCCGTTGTAGGCGAGGTAAAGAAAGAAGGGCTGGTCCTTGTTTTGCTCGATGAACTCCACGCCGCGCTTGGTCCAGTAGTCGGTAGTGTAGCCCGCCTCCTTGTGCGTGGTTCCGTTTTCGATGATGTCCTGATCGTAAAACTCTCGGGTGCTGCCATCAGGCTTGGTGACCCAAAAGCTGAATCCTTCCGATGGTGTCATGTTGGCACCGAGATGCCACTTGCCACTGAGGCCGCAGGTGTAGCCGGAATCCCGCAAAACTTCACCGAGTGAGGTGAATTCATCGAGCGTATCATACGCTTCGGGGCCGATCATGAATTTGGGGTCCAGGAAGCAGTGGACGCCGTGTTGCGATGGAATGAGCCCCGTCAGAAAAGTGGCGCGTGTTGGCGAGCACACCGGATTGCTGCTCAAGGCGTGGGTGAACCGGACGCCCTCGTTTGCGAGTCGGTCGATGTTTGGTGTGCGGATGTCCTTGTTGCCATAGCACCCCAGCGTCCACGCGCCCTGGTTGTCAGTGAGAATGAAGACGACATTGGTTGGCTTGGCGGAGACGGATGCGCCCAGCGTGAGGGCACAGAAATACGAGAGGAGTGAGCGCATGGATCGATCAAGGTTGGATGGACATGAAGAAGCCGGTAAACTGTAGAGCGTTACTGGAGATTTCTTTCTTCCTGACACGGATACGACCGTGCATCGGATCTCCAATCTCGTAGTGATCTCCGTTGTCTCGGAGGACGGCGACAAAATGGCCAGCGCCAGGACCAAGGCGGAGACCTGCAATGCTGGGGCAGGGGAGATCCGCAAAGGGTGGCTGGAGGAATTGATACTTGACGGTGATGCCGTGCTTTTCGATGGCACGTTTCAGATACCAGTTCTCCGTTCCAGACTGAGTGCTGTAGGCATCGGCTGCCAGATCAGCCTCTTCGAGTACGAACCCGTGCTGTCGCAGCACCGTCGCAGCGCTGGCCAATCCGCAGGTGGATGGAGTGGTTTGCAGGCAAACTTCGCCCCGCCATGACTTTGAAAAACTCCCTGAATCAATGGGCCAGATCCAGCCTTTCAGGTAGGGTAGGAGGAGCATGCCAAAATAGAGTCCGCCTGTCGTTAGGGTGCTGATCTGGAAACGAGTTTGAACTTGCGCAGCGAACCATCCACCAGCTAGGCCGGAGAAGCAGGCGAGCAATTCAGACCCTGGGATGGAGCGCAGTTGATAAAGCCAAATCGGTTCATTGAACACACGGAGATAGTAGGCTGCATAAACCACAGCAGGCACCGCCAATAGGAAGAAGGTCGCTACGATGCCTGCGCTCAGGCGCTGGGTCTTTGACCAGCGGTAGCTGACGATGAACAATCCCAACCCGAGCGCATAGACCGCGTATTGGTAAGGATTGCCGTGCATGCCCTCTTGAATAGCGGGTTGCGGCGGGTGCTGTCAAGATTTTGCAGAGCGTGCCATAAGCTTCGCTATTTGCTGCCAAGTTACTGCTCGCTCTCAGCGACGGTTACGCTCAGCACTTCTTCAATGGTCGTATTGCCGAGAAGAATCTTACGCACACCGTACTCGCGCATGGGGCGATACCCGTCTTTGACGGCTTGCTGCAGAAGTGTCTGGGAGCTGGCCTTGTGCGTGATGAGTTCGCCCATCGCAGGTGTCACTCGCACAAGTTCGTACAGGGCCATACGGCCTTTGTATCCGGTGGCGCGACAGCCTTCGCAGCCGCCTTCCTTGGCGCGGTAAACGGGGCCATTTATGGGACCGGTGTAATGCAGTTCGCGAAGCTTTTCCGCAGCGTTGGGTTCTTCTTGTCTGCAAAGCGGACAGAGCACACGAACGAGACGCTGCGCAAAGAATGCTCGCACCGAGCTGGCGACGAGGAAGGGCTCGACGCCCATATCAATGAGACGGTTAATGCCACCGATGGCGTTGTTGGTGTGCAGCGTGCTGAAGACCAAGTGGCCCGTGAGAGCAGCTCGGATGGCGATTTCCGCCGTCTCAAGGTCGCGCATTTCCCCGATCATTACGACGTTCGGGTCACCACGCAGAATGCTGCGCAACCCTGCGGCGAAGGTCAGGTCGATTTCTGGGCGGACGGCGATCTGCACGACACCAGGCAGCTTGTTTTCCACCGGATCCTCGATGGTCACGATGCGACGGTGCTCTGTATTGAGCTGGGAGAGGAAGGTGTAGAGGGTGGTCGATTTTCCGGACCCCGTCGGCCCCGTCACCAAGACGATTCCGTTGGGCTTTTTCAGCAATCCTTCGACTTCGGCGCGGAGATCGGTCTCCACCTGGAGGCGGTCGAGATTGAATTTTTCCTGGCCCAAGAGACGCAGAGAGATGCTTTCGCCTTCGACAGACGGAATGGTCGCGACACGAACATCGATGAGTTGTCCTGCGATCTGGAGATTGATACGGCCATCCTGCGGCAGGCGGCGCTCCGCGATATCGAGCTTGGCCATGACCTTCAGACGCGCGATCACGGATTGCTGCAGCTGTTTGATGTTCTCTGGTACCGGAACCTCGCGCAGGCGACCATCAATGCGGTAGCGCATACGCAGTTTGTCTTCCATCGGCTCGACGTGGATATCTGTCGCGTGCTGCTCCAGCGCTTCGCGGATGATCTGATTCACAAATTTGACGACGGAGGCTTCTTCGTCGCTTTCATCAATGATGTTGGCTTCATCGCGCATTTCGAGATCGACGCCATCGACCTCGCGGCCTTTGAGGATCTCTTCAAACGTGTCCGCACCGACGCCGTAGAAATCACGCAGCGCATTGAGCAACCGCTTCCTTGGCGCGACCTCAAAGCGTACGGGCGCATCCACCTCACGCGCCACGGATTGGCGGGCGATGAGGTCCAGTGGGTCAAAGGTAGAGATAACCAGCTTGCGATCCTCGTCCTCGGGTTCGCCATCAAGTCGCAGTGGCAACAACCGGTGCTTCAGAGCGACACGTGCTGGCAGCAGTCGCTTCAGCTCTGGTGCATCTGCGGCATCAGGAACTGGCATCGCGACCCAGCCAAGGCCCAGGCGACTAGCAAGGTGGGAGAGAAAGACTTCCTCATCGAGTGTGCCCATGTCCAGCAGGGAATTGACCACAGAGACGCTGGGAGTTGCCGTCGGCAGCGGGATGCCACCTCCGCCAGCAGCTTCAAGGCATTGCACGAGCGCTTGGCGGATCGCTTTCATAAGTTATTGATTTTTCTTGGACCCTGTTTCTTGGTCCATTTCGCGTGCTGCCGATGCAGCGCTGCCTGCGGGGAAGAGTGGATTGAAATCCTCAATCACTGGGTTTGGCGACACCCAGGCAGGATCAACCGGCTGGGAGGGATCGAGTTCGCTCGGGTCCAGTGCCGATTCATCGAGCGGTTCTGGATCGACGTCAGGCTTATACCCAACCGCTTCCAGAAGAGTCACGATGTAATTCATTGCCTCGGGCATCGTCGCCAGTGTGCTGGCATTTCGCGTGAGGTCCTCACGCAAACTTCCCTTGATGACCGCGCTGCCGACCATCCCCAGGGACCCATCTTCGCCAGGGCTCAACATTTCAGATTCGTCATCTGAGACCATCAGCCGACCCTTCATTTCACCCGCCACACGGAAGAACTGGGTGCCCGATTTTCCGCGCATTTCGATGGTCTTGTTGATGTAGCCGGAGGCGGTATAGACGGCGTGGGACGTGCCGTTTGCGGCAAGGGAACTGATGACAGACTTCCGCACTTGGCGGTTTGCAGCCATGAAGAACCTCGCTGAATCCGGGGCAGGGGCATAGAGCAAGCCTTCGGCTTCTGTCAACAGAACCATCGACGAAATCCCGCCATGCAGTGGGGTGATGACGTAGGCTCCCGTGTAAGATTGGAAATTGACACTATCTTCGTCCGGGGTGAAACGCAGTTCATAGACCAACCATTGGGCAGGGGCCAAGACGGTCAACGCGCACCAGAAGGCGATCGCGAGCAAGGTGGTTTTCGGAACAATGGGGGAAAATGACATCCAGGGGGATATTTAGTGCGCCTTCCAGTCTTTGTCGAGTGACAGAATCAGCCCGACGGAGGTACCGTTTTTGACACACGAACTCCACCTCGGTTCACAAATCGCCAAAAGCGACTCAGCTCAGCCTTCCTCCAGCAGTTTTTTTGCGATCTCCTCTGCCTTTTCGGTCCGCATATTCAGGATCTGCGCGTCGTCGGGTAGAGGGCTGCCGGCTTGCTGGAAAAGGCCCTTTACTGCCCGGGGGTAACAGGCCGCAATCCGTAACCCTTTGCAGGCCGCGATTCCCTGAAGCCGAGGATCGCGATGCGCTGCCATCTCGCAGAGATCGGACACGGTCTCAAACGTCGCCTCTGATTCACACAGCTTCGACAAGACCTCATTCTTCACTCCGGTAGGGACGACTTGGGCGTAGGCGCAACGGCAGTAGAGGATGTGGGGTTGGTCAGGCATCGATTTTTGGGAGCGGGTGATAGATGTGACGGCAACTGCGCTGCTTTTCAATCAATCAATTCAAGAGATGCCGAAGAGGGAAACGGCGGCATTTGCCAAAGTGACGCCTTACGCCCCAACGTCGCAAGCCTTGGTGAAGCCCACCATCTGGCATCTGCGAGGTAGGAATACTCCGGTCATTGCAGATAACCATTCAGATACATTGCGCGGTCAGGTCACCAGCGCCAAGCGCGTCAACAACGCCGGGACCGCCATTGCTGGACAAAACCGCACCTGGACGTATGATATCATCGGCAATCGGCTTACCGCCACCCGCAACGGTTACTTCGGGGTCACGCTCACCACGTTTACCACCACCTACACGCCCAATAACGTGAACCAGTACAGCGCCATCAACCATCCGCAGGCCCTTGAAATCGATGGATTGACGGAGCCCACGGTGCAGAAGGTCACCATCAACGGCAAGCCGACGACTGGCCGCCCCAAACCCAACGGAGAACCCGGTGGGTTTAGCATGTGGGTCAAAGGCACCACCGCAGAGCCCGTCTGGCCGCAGATCACCATCGCCGCCACCCAGACCCGGGCTGGGGCTACCCCGCTGGTGGATAGCCGCAGCGGCCATGCCTACATCCGCCCAGACGAGGTGCCCACCTACGATGCCGATGGCAACCTGCTCAGCGATGCCGGTTGGCAATACGAATGGGATGCCGACAACCGCCTGATTTTGGCGCAGCAAAAAGAACCCGGCCTACCCGCAGACATGCCGCAAAAGCGCATCCGCTACCACTACGATTGGATGAGCCGCCTCGTCGCCCGGGAAGAAAGCGAACGCCGCACCCTGCCTGGCAGCACGATCCGCAGCGACGCCTGGACCCCAGTAAAAACCACGCACCTCTACTACGACGGCTGGAACCTGATGGTCGAGGTTGAATCCAATACTCCATCACTCCAAAACTCCACCACTCCCTCTGCGACCCGCCGCTACCTCCACGGCCTAGACCTCTCCAACACCCACGAGGTGGGCCTCGCCAACGGCCCGCGAGCCACCACCACCGCCACGGGTGGAGTCGGCACGCTGCTAGGCGTCATCGCCCCGAACGCCAAGCTCTACACCGCCTGCACCGAAGTGAATGGCAACATCACCGGGTTCATCGAAGCCAGCACCGGAGCGCTAGCAGCTCGGTTCGACTACGACGCCTTCGGCAACCAAGTCACCGACTGGAGCGCCCCCGGCCACAGCGCCGCGGAGATCACGCAGATCAGGTTCAGCACCAAACTCCAGGATCCCCAGACCGGCTGGCTGTGTTACGGCCACCGGTGGTATGATCCGGTCAACGGAAGATGGTCCGCTAAGGACCCGATTGAGGAAAGCGGTGGGTTGAACCTGTATGCGATGGTTGGGAATGATGCGGTGAATGGGGTGGATGTGCTGGGGATGGATAATTACTCTCCGACGTTCACGGTATCAAAAAAAGACGGTACCTGTACATTTATTTTGGTTGTAGGACATGGCACTTTTGTCACGCCGACGATTGCAGATCAGTTCAATCAAATAGTTAATAAAGTTTCCCCTGATCCCGCAAAAACAACCTCTTACCTTTGGTACGTTGGTTGTGGCACGAAAAACTTGTATCCAAATAATGCAAATTGGATTGGCGATGATCCACTTGATCCAGGCACCTACATTGGAAGTGCAACAACTCGGATCCCTGCTGGGACCAAACTTCCAAATGGAAAAGATCGGTATCGTTGGAAATGGTTCAGTGCTGCATCAAACGGAGGGCTAAATCCATTCCCTCACGCGGACCACACGCAGTCGGATCCGAATGATGCCCTCGCATATTCCTGGCATACGTTTAATCAGTCCATTGGTTACGCAAGGTACATTAGTGATGCTTGGTGGAAAGTCACCTACGCGGCGGCGGCTGCACTTGTCGGTGACAGGGAGCATTCGCGATTCATGTTGTGTTGTCCAAAAATCAAGGTTCGGTTTATGTGCAGTGGCGGCAATGCAGCGAACATTAATGGAGGAGCGCTTGATAATGCGTCAAACGCACGAGGTCTGCGTGGTTGGGGGCAATCTTTCACCCCAATAAATAGGCGAGATACACTCCAGTTCAACCACGCTCGTTCTAACCGCCCAGTTTCAAAATATCCAACGTGTGGCGAAGAGGTTGAGTTTATCCGGGGTAAGTAAATGGATGGCGTGGAGTAACTGGTTATGAAACCCATTTGGTCCTCTGTTCGCTACAGCTTTGTCTTGCTGGTAGGCTTAGTCATTGCGGCTAAGCTAATGTGGCTTATGCGAAGCCAACGGTCAAATATGGAGGTTCGATCTGGGATCCGTATCCTGGTAACTGCACAGGATGGAGGGGATGTATTCCCACCCGTTATCGACAACTTGAGCCCGAATCCTATTAGCGTTGGCGTCAGACGTTTGGGCGATCAAGAGGGGGGAATTGATGCAATCTACATTGGGGGGACGGGGCCGGCGATCTTTGAGTGTGCTGGCATTGGCCCTGGATCATTTGTGATTACGGTGAAATGGGGTTTTCATTCGGAGCCACTTGTGTCGCGCACCCTCCAGATCGATCAACGACATGCGTGCGTCGTCACCGTGCCTCGGGTAGTCTTGTGCGAGCTACATCTCCCCAGCAAAGCAGTCGATGGAGGAGACATTGATCGGTTCACACGGTTCCCTAGTGTGATATTGAAACCCAAGCACGACGCCGGTGTTATCTCCGGTGAGGGGAATCCCAGTGACCATGTGGCACTAGCCTCTCTTCGCCTTGGCGAGGAATATTCAGCTGTACTCGTAAGCACCGAACCCGCTGTCGACGGCACAGTTGAATTTGTGTGGACTGAGAATATCCGGCTAGATGAGCTACCAAATTCATCAATGCCGTTTGCTGTCATTCAGGTGAACGTTCTCTCGTCTAGCTCCCATCGTATCGATCTCACGGCCGACCCATTCGGAAAGACAAGGGTAAGCAAGCAGAAACAATAAGCTTGGTCCTATGCCTTCAACCCCGCCACCGGGGCGGTGGACACTTTAACGGCGCAGAGCAGCGGCCCCGCCATCATCGCCAGCCGCAGTTACGATGCGCGGCAGCGGGTGCAGGGCATCAGTTACAGCGTCAGTAACACCGCGCGGCTCGGCTGGGCCTACGGGTTCCATCCCGATTACCCCAGCCGACGGGAAAGCGCCCGCAGCACGGTGACCGGCCTGCCGGGCTGGAAATGGGGGTTCAATGACCGCGGGGAGGTCACCAGCGCGGATCGGACGGAGTTCGCCGCCGCCGGTCAGCCCGCGCCCGTCGCTGGACAAAGCTGGGGCTATGCGTATGAGGCCATCGGCAACCGCAGCAGCATGACCCGCAGTGCCGCAGCGGTGCGCCAGGCAGACGCCAGCCTCGGGGCAGCGACGAGCTTTACCACCACCTACACGCCTAACGCCGTGAACCAGTATAGCCAGATCGATCCCGATCCAGCCATTGAGGTGGCCGGGCTGACACTGCCGCAGGTGACGAAGGTCAGCGTCAACGGAGCCCCCACCACGGGCCGGCCACCCGGCAATGGCGAGCCCAGCGGGTTCAGCCTCTGGCTGGAAGGGGAAGACCTGGGCCGCTGGCCCCAGGTGACCGTGCAAGCCACGCGACCTGCTGGCAGAGCCGACGTCGGCGATCTGACCACCGTGCGCAGCAGCCACGTCCAGTGGGATTGGTTGTCAGTCACCATGAAAAACTGCGATGCAGCAAAGGCGTTTTCGGTCTTTGGTGAGAACGCTTTTCGTTTCGTGTGCGTTGCTGAACTTGGCCGGTGAAGCCTTGGATTGACCACAGATGGCGCCGAGATTCGCTGATATTCGCAGATGACATGGAAAGTCATGCCGACCAAAGGGATTGGAGACTGTTTTTGTCGCCAACCGAATTCTTCTTTTGCGTTCTTTGTGATCCTTTGCGGTTAAAGCTGGATCGGGGTTTTGGGGCGGGGACCTGGAGGGTGAAAGCCCCAGACGGGTGACAGGCGAGGGCGCCTATCCTCCAGACTTGGTGGTTCGGCGAATCTTCAGGCTGCTTATCTGCGTGCAGGTGATGGATTTGAAAACAGCCCCGTCACGGAAAGCGGCACTCACACCGGGGAATCCAAATGCGTCGTTGACCCTCGCGAGTGCATCGTCATTAGTGGCGGCTCCTTTTTCCACCATGAAATCCTTCCGCCTCAACCGTCTTTTCAATGCTAAATCTGGCCGCTGCTTTGATGTGGCTGTGGACCATGGCTTTTTCAATCAGCCCGGTTTTCTTCAGGGAATCGAAGACATGCGGGAGGTGATCAAGGTCCTAGTGGATGCTGCGCCGGATGCGATCCAACTGACACTGGGCATGGCGCGGCATTTGCAGGCGATCCAGGGGCGCGAGAAGCCATCCCTGGTGTTGCGGACAGATGTCGCCAACATTTACGGCAAAACTTTGCCCGAAGTGCGTCGCTTTAGCCTGATGATTGAAGAAACAATGCTCCAGGCGGTGCGCTACGATGCTGCCTGCGTGTGCGTGAATCTTTTCCAAATTCCGGGTGCCCCCGAGGTCCATGCGGAGTGTGTCGAAAATATCCTGCGCCTGAAGCCCCAGGCTGACTATTACGGCATGCCGATGATGATTGAGCCGCTGGTCTTTCAGCCGAACGAAAAAGCCGGTGGTTACATGGTGAACGGTGACGAGACGGCCATCACCTATCTGGTGCGTCAGGCGGTTGAACTGGGGGCGGATATCATCAAGGCCGATCCGACCGATGATGTGAGCCGCTACCACAAAATCATCGAAGCGGCCTCCGGCATTCCTGTCCTAGTGCGCGGTGGTGGTCGGGTGAGTGATCGCGAAATCCTGGAGCGTACGCAGGGCCTGCTGGCGCAAGGGGCGCATGGAATTGTCTATGGTCGCAACGTGATTCAGCATCCGAATCCAAAGGGCATCACACGGGCGTTGATGGCAATGGTGCATGATAGTGCGTCTGTGGACGAGGCTCTGGCGATGGTGGATTGAGGCGAAATTGGCGCGTGATTCTCTGCGCAAATCCTCATCGATTGGGCGTATTGTCCGCTCGATGAAAAAACTTACTGTCGCCTCTTCCGTTCTTTTTCTGGCCGCGCTGACCGCTGGTTCTGCCCGCAGTGCCGAGGTTTTTGAAGCTGCCCTTGGCCGTGAAACCGAGTTGCCTGGCGGCAAGGAGGCGGACGGCATTTTGGGGGATTTTGTTTTGCGCAGCGACAAGGTCGAGGCGGTCGTCTCCCACAATGCGCCGAATCGCCGTGCGAACATGAGCACCTTTTATGGGCCAGACGGAGTTTCGCCGGGCTGTCTCTACGATCTGACGCTGCGCGGCGCGAACAACGATCAGTTGGTGGTTTTCGGTCCAGGACCCTTTCCTCACGGTCCCGTTTCGTACGTTCGCGAGGCCGTTGCTAAAGATGGTGCTGCGGTTGAAAGCGTCACTACGGCGGCTCGGAATGGTGGCATCTTCAAACGCACCGAGTATCGCGTCCGCGATGGTTTCAGCGGGGTTTTTGTCACGACCATACTTCGCAACGAGACCGACAAGTCGCAGAGACTATCCACAGGAAGCGATCTGACTCGTTTCAATGTCAAAGGCGAGGTCGAAGGCGGCATCCAGTGGATGGACGCGATCAATCCGGCCCATCGTTGTGGCTACGCTTATGGGGTGATCAAATTTGACGGGGCGCCAAAGTCGGATGGCAATTTCGAAATTGCGCCCAAGGCAGAGGTCGTTATCCAGCGCTTCTTCGCTGTCGCCACATCGCCAGCTGCTGCCATCGGCGAGGTTCGTCGAGTGAAGGGTGAAAAGCTTGCGCAGGTCTCAGGCACGATCGTTGACGACAAGGGGCAGCCAGTTTCTACAGCGACGATTCTCGTCCGCGACGGCAAGAATGAGGTTCCTGGCTACACGGATGACAAGGGACGCTACAACTTCCTGGTTAAACCCAGCGCTGCGGATTGGAAGGTCACGGACCTCGGTCGCAGTGATGCTTCTATTCAGGTGCCTTCAGGTGAAAGCGAAATCAAGGTGGCGCCTGTCGCATTGGCCGCTGTCTCGCGGGTGCAATTCGATATCACTGATGCAGAAGGCAGGTCCGTTCCATGCAAGGTCCTTTTTGAAGGAATTGACGGAACGCCGCAGCCGAACCTCGGTCCCAGGGAGCGTGCACACGGTTGTGCGGATCAGTATCACAGCGAGAGGGGGCAGTTCACCGTGGCGCTGCCTGCTGGAAAGTATCGGATCAGCGTCCTGCATGGCGTTGAGTTTGGTCGGTTGCAGAAGGACGTGGATCTTGAGCAGGGGGCGGAGGTCGTCTTCTCCGGAAAACTGGTGCGCCAAGTGGATACCAAGGGCTGGATCAGTTCGGACTTTCACAATCACTCGACGCCCAGCGGTGATAACGTGTGCGACACCGATGGACGGGTCATCAACCTAGCGGCGGAACACATCGAGTTTGCACCGACGACAGAACACAACCGCTTCTTCGACTGGATGTCGACCATTGAAGCGCTTGGCCTAAAGTCCTACATCGCAACGGTCAAAGGCATCGAGCTGACTGGATCCCGCCAGCACTTCAATGCCTTCCCATTTGAGCCGGATCGTTTTCAGCAGGATGGTGGTGCGCCCGTTTGGAATGACGACCCGCGCATCACGGCCATTACCCTGCGTCGCTGGCAGGGCGAACGACCAGACCGTTGGATTCAATTCAATCACCCAGATCTGTCGAATATGTTCGTCGATCGCGATGGTGATGGCGTTGCTGATGGCGGTTTTGTGGGAGTTGGCGACCTGATTGACGGCATGGAGTCGCAAAATGGCATGACCACCAATATCTTAGCCGATGCGCCGTTTGCGGTCACCCGTCCACCAGGGGCTGTGGCTGCCAAGGTTCAGAACATCCGCGAATTTGTTTGGAAGCAGTTGCTCAATCAGGGGCATCGACTGGTCGCGGTCGCGGTGTCCGATGCGCACAGCGTTTACGGAAATGGCGTCGGAGGTTGGCGCATTTTCTTGCCAAGTAGCACGGACGAGCCGGAAAAGATCACCTGGGAGGACCTGTCGCCGCACGCGAAAGCGGGCCACATCGTCCTCAGTACGGGTCCTTTCCTTCAGGTGAGCACACCGGACGGCAAGATCGCAGGCGATGATGTCCGCGCGACGGGGGGCGTCGATCTCAAGGTAAAGGTGCAATGTGCCGACTGGCAGGACATTGATCGAGTTCAGGTGCTGGTAAACTCGCGGCCAGAGCCAAGTCTGAATTTCACGCGCAAGAGCCACCCTGACATGTTCAAGGATGGCGTCGTGAAATTTGATCAGACCGTCCACGTGCCCCTCCAACAGGATGCACATCTCATCGTCGTCGCGATGCATGAGACCATGACTTTGGCGGGCGGCTATGGCACCAGCGAACAAAGCAAGCTGCGCCCCTGCGCCTACAACAACCCTATCTATGTAGATGTCGACGGCGGTGGGTTCACGCCGAATGGCGACACGCTGGGGTTTGACCTGCCAACCATGAAGATCTCAGCCGACATGGCGAAGGAACGGCTACAGCGGGCGGGTCTCGTTCAAGAAAAACCCGCCGAAACCAAATAGCTCTCAATAAGAGAGGCGGGGAGGGGTGTCAGGGAACCGCGGCAAGGTGAGGCACACTGCCGTTGCTTCCGTCAGGACCTGGCGGGATTCGCGAGCTCGCAATCCACGGCCCCTGACGACGAGACATTAGAATGAGATATCCGCCTGCACAAGGGCGAATCATTGTGCCACGAAGATTCGTTCGTCCGAAGGTCGGTGCTGCTGCGATCGAGTGTCGTATCAGGGAGTAGGAAAGCCCCGTTTCGGACTCATCGACCACGGTTTTGCTCGAATTTTCACTATTTTTATTCGGAAGAGTGAAAATTGAGTTGTGGAATTCAGGTGAATTCGGTAGAACAAGGCCACGAAACCCTTTTTTCGCACCTTTATACATTATGGCTTGGAAAATTCTGTCGGCAATTATCAGTCTCTGTCTCGGGACCGCGTCTTACTTCGCATGGTCGAATAGTAAGGCATTGGAAGAAGAAAAGAAGATGGAAGCTCGCGCGATTGCGAACCTTGAACAGGCTGGCAAGCGCAAAGAGGAGATGGCTCTCGCTGAAAAGGCAAAAACCGATCAGCTTGCGGCTGCGGAGCAAGAGCGCGACACCACCAAGGGTGAAGTCGTGAAGGCTGTCGCCGAGACCCAAGAGAAAGAGGCTTCACTTGCATTGGTGAAGACTAACCTTGATGAAGTCACCAAGCAGGTGGACACCCTCCAAAAGAAGGTGGACGAAGCAGGTGACATCAAAAAGCTGATCGCTCAGGTGGACGCCCTGAAGAAAGACCAACTTGCTGCCGAGGGTAAATTGGCCAATCGGAGCCAGCAACTTGCTGTCACGCAGGAGCAACTTGCTAGTCTTAACGAACAGATCAAGAAGTTCGAAGAAGCTCAGGCCCGCGCCACCAGGGGTGTCGTTGAGCCAGATTTCACCGCTCGCGTAGCTCAGGTCTTTCCAGACTGGGGTTTTGTGGTGCTCAGCAAGGGTAACGCAGGTGGGGTCTTCGCCAAGGCGACTCTTGATGTAAAACGTGGCAGCGATATCGTCGCTAAACTGAAGGTGAAGAACGTCGAGCAATCGATTTCCGTCTGTGATGTCGTCCCAGGATCGCTCGCTGAAGGTGATACAATCCGCTCCGGCGATCTCGTTGTGGCAGCTGCTGAGGCCGCGGCCCCTGCTGAAGCGCCTAAAACTCAAGACGCTGGCGGTGTTGCGCCGACGCCGGCCCCTCCAGCGGGCGGTGGCATGAGCAGCGATCCGTTCGGTAGTGCCCCTGCCGGTGGTGCCACTCCAGCGCCAGCGATGGGCGGTGATCCGTTCGGTAGTGCGCCAGCTGCACCAGCTCCAGCGCCAGCGATGGGTGGTGATCCTTTTGGTGCAGCACCTGCTGCACCTGCCGGGGGCACGCCAGCACCAAGCACTGCTGACCCTTTCAAATAAATAGATCCATAGCGATCAGGTTCTGCTGAACTGGTTGCTGATGTTCCTTGCTCTCTTTTACGTTTTCCAACCTCACTAATTCTTCCCGATGACCAAAGTCCTATTTCTCCTCAGCGCCGTTGTAATGGGTGTTGCTGGCTTCTTTGCCTTCCAGAGTGGCCGCACCTTCACGGAGGTGCGCAACAATGTAGCGGCCAAGCACAAGCAGATCCGTGCAGATTTGGCTGAACTCACGACGGCTGAAGGTACTGTCAAGGGTCTGATCGCCGATGTCGCTCGCGTCCAAGGCGAGGTTGATGTGGAGAGCGAAAAACTCAAGCAGCAGAAGCTGAAGCTTGCCAACCTCGAAGGCGATACCAAGCGTGCCCAGGAGGGGGTTGATGCAAAGACTGCCAAACTCAAGGAACTGACGCAGTTGCTTGCCGATCTTCCACCGGATGTGAAGCCTGAGACTTTGGCTGAAGACCTCAACCGCATCAAGCAGGCGATTGCTGACCTTGAGGCCCAGGCAGAAGTGAAGCAGAAGGAAGTGGACGGTGAAGTGCAAAACGTCGCCGCCGCCCAAGCCCGCCTCGACGGGATCGCTCGCAAGCTTGAAGAACGCAAGAAGGCCTTTGAGCGCAACAGCATGACCGCTCGCGTTGTTGCCGTGAACAATGACTGGGGTTTCGTGGTGGTTGACGCAGGTGAGGCTGAAGGTATTTCTGAGTCCACCAAGTTGCTCGTGATACGTGGCACCCAAACAGTGGGTAAGCTGAGCATCCTTTCTGTCCAAGGTCAGCGCACCATCGCCAACGTCCTTCCTGATACGTTGGTTGGCGGCCTCAGCGTCGCTCCTGGTGACCGAGTGATCCTCGAAAACCTCGCTGGGGGTTGATTTTGAGGGCGCTGGGTCGGCTTTTCCCACAAATAGTTGTGGGATTGGCTATTGCGATTGCGTTTCACGCATTGCATCTTAACCAGCTTATGAATCCCCGCTTTTTTTCGATGAAGTCTTTCGCCCGTGTAGTGCGTTGGTCGTTACTTGCCGTCTTGGCTAGCAGTCTGATGGCGTGTGAGTCCTCGGACAAGCCCAAGCGCCGCAAGCCCGTTGCTCCTACTACAGACGTCAGTGCCTTACCCTGGAATCGACCACCCAAGTGGGAAGGTTCAGCCCGCTACGGTGGTATGGTGCCGCAGAGCCGATAGCATCAATCGTGTTTGCGGGTGAAGTTCCCCGTAAGGCTCGCGCTACGGCGTTAGGGTCAGAAGTGGCGCAGCTTGGCTTTAATAACCTCTGGACAAGGGCGATCAAGACCAGTGCGGCCCGCTAGGGCTGCGCTGTGCGCTGCCCGGATTTCTGGGGCGGTGGAAGTACGGAAATTTGTCAGTGTGGATTGCACTTTCTACACAGGCGCAGCGTCCATTCCCTCTTCACAGTTGAATACGCGACCACAAATCAGTTGCCATGGAGCCTGGAAACGTTCAGGGATTCTGCATCTATGATCGTTGCCCCCAAAATTCGCGGATTCATTTGTACGACGGCTCACCCTGTAGGCTGCGCCAAGCATGTGGCGGACCAAATCGCTGTTGTTAAGAGCCGTGGTCTCGTCGCCGATGGACCCAAGAAAGTCCTCGTCATTGGTTCATCCACCGGATACGGCTTGTCTTCCCGAATCGCTGCGGCGTTTGGATCGAACGCGGCTACGATTGGTGTTTTCTTTGAGCGTGCTGGCGAAGGTGATCGCACTGGAACCGCCGGTTGGTACAACTCTGCTGCGTTTGAAAAGGAAGCAGCGGCTGCCGGGTTGTACGCTCGCTCATTCAATGGCGATGCTTTTTCTGATGCTATGAAGGATGAGGTGATCGCTGCGATCAAAGCAGACCTCGGCCAGGTTGATTGCGTGGTCTACAGTCTTGCCTCCCCTCGGCGCACAGACCCAAAGACGGGAGAGGTTTATAAGTCCGTCCTCAAGCCGATCGGCGAGGTCTACACCAACAAGAATCTCAATACAACGACGGGCGTGGTGAACGAGATTTCCATCGAGCCAGCCGAAGGCGATGACATCGCCCAGACGGTCGCTGTCATGGGGGGCGCGGATTGGAAGCTCTGGATCGACGCTTTGTTAGAAGCAGGCGTCTTGGCGGACGGAGTCAAGACTGTGTCCTACTCCTACATTGGGCCATCCGTGACGTGGCCGATCTACAAGAACGGAACGATCGGCAAGGCCAAGGAAGACCTTGAGCAAGTGCAGCGCGCTTTGGATGACACATTGGCTTCGATCAATGGCAAAGCCTGGGTCTCTGTGAACAAGGCTTTGGTGACACAGGCGAGTTCTGCGATCCCCGTGGTGCCGCTGTACATCTCTTTGCTGTACAAGGTAATGAAGGATGAGGGGACCCATGAAGACTGTATCGAGCAAATGGATCGTCTCTTCCGTGACCGGCTCTACAGCGGCAATCCGCAGCCTGATGAGGCAGGGCGCATTCGCGTGGATGACTGGGAGATGGCTGCTGCCGTTCAGGAATTAGTCGGCCAGCGTTGGACCGAAGTGAATACCGAGAATCTGGCACAGCTGGGAGACTTTGAGGGCTACAAGTCCAGCTTCTTGCGCCTCTTCGGCTTCGGGCTTGATGGCATCGACTACGCTGCGGACGTGGATACCTCCATTGGCGTGCCATCGCTGCCAACAGTCGCATAACGCACTACATCAATGCTTCCAATCGCTTGATGCTGACCGGTTGGGCAGTGCCGAGCTCTTGGGCAAAGATGGACACGCGGAATTCTTCAAGGAGCCAGCGAAAGGTCTCGTGGTTGGCCTTCGGCACAAAGGTTTGCCAACCTTCGTAGTCGATCAAGGCATCCGCTTTGTCCGCGTCTTTGGCGGGGTTATTGTGGGCTCGCTCTGCGCGAATCTGCACGGCCTTGAGGTACCGCAAAATGTGCGGTAACTGGTCGTGCGGCGTCACTACGAGAAGATTGCTGGGAACGAGCCGGTCCAGGTCTGCCTCCATCCCGGCGTATCGATGTTTTCCACCCGAGATCTGCGCCTTGGTCGAGTGAATCTGCCGATACAACTCTGCAACGCGATGCGCCATTTTTGGGAATTCCGCACGGGACTGATCGCAAAGTTTTTGGAAGCGCGTCTCTGACAGCGGAAAGAGCGGTTTCAACTGCAGGAGGTGCTTCAAGATGTGCTCCAGTGCTTGATCGGGAAGGGAGGAGGGTTCGGCAGGCTTGGTGGGTTTTGACGAGACGGAAATCAGCGAAAAAGCATCAGCGAAACTGGCTGTGGCTTTTGGCCGCGCCATCGCCCTATCACCGAAGTTCCGGAGTTCCTTGGCCAGCCAGACGATGTCTTTGCCAAGGGCCAGCTCCGCCAACTTGCGTACAGCGGCCGGCGATGTTGCCGCGGCTTCTGACTGGTTGCGGTAGAGGCGGATATCGACCTCGCCATCACGTAGGCTGAGTCCGAGGTAGCCGAATACCTGCACTCCCCCGACTTCCTCGATCAAAAGCGATTCTGGCAGATTTCCAAACGTCCACCCCGGCAGCGCATATCGCTCCACCCGAGGTACGGCCTTGTCCCAGGCGTCAGAGCGGACTTCGGTCTTTTGGACAGATGCCTGAATGCTGGCGAGGTCGCGACCTGCAATCACAGTGTTTTGTTTTTGATCGATGACTTCGACCCGTGGCTTTAGATGCTGCGGCAGGCTGTCTGCGGGCCAATCCGTAGCGGTGACTTCGACGCGGTAAGTCTGAGTGATGTGCCGGGCTAGGGCTGTCAAAAAGTCATCTCGCCCTGGATCAAAGCGCTTGGCGATTTCGGCTGCCTTTGCCTCGACGGGCATCAGCTGGCGGCGGAGCGTGCGGGGCAGGGCGCGCAGGAGGGTGCGTGCGAGTTCTTCGCGCATGCCTGGCACCATCCACTGGATTTGACCGCTGGTGAGGTGCTCCGCCACCACCATGGGCACCTTCAGGGTGACGCCGTCTTGTTCGTCGCCCGGTTTGTAATTGTAGGTGACGGGGAGGACCGAATTGCCGATCGCCACGCTGTCCGGGAACATCTGGAGATCCTCCTCCAAGACATCTCCCTGAGTCAGATCTTCTTCCTTCAGGTGCAGGAAGGCATCACCGTGCTCTTGAATGACCGCGTTGAGGTCGTGGATCGAAGAGACATCCGCGATGCGGGCATCGTAGAAGGCAAACAGCAGGTCTTCGACGGCGTAAACGCGATTGCTGCGCACGCGGGTGAGAGCTGTCTCGATGCGTTTGCGGACCTTTTCGTTGTGCTGGTGAAATCGTAGCGAGAGTGGATGCTCGTTTTCTACCAAGGCACCCCGAATGAAGAGTTGCGTGGCACCGACTGCGTCGATTTTGCCAAAGTCGATCTTCTTGCGCTGCACCTCTAACCCGTGGATCAGCGTGCGTTGTGTGACGAGGACCCGTCCAGCCTTGGCGCTCCAATGCGGCTCGCTGTAGCGGTATTCGCAGAGGTGTTCACCGAGCTCAGCGATCCACTCGGGCGAGATCTTTGCGATGGTTCGGGCAAAGAGTTGGGAAGTCTGGACAATCTCGCCGGCGACCATCCACAAAGGCTGGCGCGTCTTCTCCTGAGTGCCTGGCTTGGTATTCTTCTCCCGCCGCTCGTAGAGGTTGGAGCCTGGAAAAACGGTGACCTGACGGTTGCCTGCCGCTTTATAGACATTGCGCTCTTCACGAATCCCGATGTGTCCGAGCTGGGCGGACAGGATGCAGCGGTGGACGGCATCTTCGGGCGAGGCGGGTGTGACGGCTTTGGCCTTGCTGCGGTCAAACGTATCGCGCAACTGCCGCCAAACATCGCGCCACTCGGTCATGCGAGTGAAGGAGAGGAAGTTGGATTTGCAGAACTTGCGCAGTTGGTTTTTGCCGCCGCTCTCGGGATCAGGACCTGAGCGCCAGATCTTTAACAAGGTCATGAAGTCCGAGTCGGGCGCGGCGAAGGCTTTGTGTGCCGCATTCGCTTGTTCCTTTTTGTCCTCGGGGCGTTCGCGCGGGTCGGGAATGCTGAGTCCAGAGGCAATGACCAGCATCTCATCCATGCAACCTTCAACCTGTGCCTGGAGCAGCATGCGGCCGAGGCTCGGGTCCAACGGCAGTTGTGCCAACCGGCGGCCCATCTCAGTCATCTCATGGGTGTCAGAGAGGGCGCCGAGTTCATGCAAGAGATCATAGCCGCTGCGGATCGCAGCAGAGACCGGCGGATTCAGAAAAGGGAAAGTCTCGATCTCGCCCAGCTTGTAGGCTTTCATGCGCAGGATGACTTCAGCGAGATTGGCACGCTGAATCTCAGGCATCGTGAAGCGTGGACTTTTTTCAAATTCCTCCTGCTCATACAACCGCACGCAAACACCGTCCTGTACACGACCCGCACGGCCGGCGCGCTGGTTGGCGCTGCTTTGCGAGATGAACTCCACTGGCAGGCGTTTGGTGCGGGTGCGGGGATTGTAGCGGCTTAGTCGGGCCAGCCCACTATCGATGACGTAGCGGATGCGAGGAATGGTGATGGAGGTCTCCGCAACATTGGTGGCGATGACCACTCGGCGCTTTGCACCTGGCGCAAAGATGCGCTGCTGTTCAGCGGAAGCCATGCGCCCATACAATGCCAAGACCTCCACGCGACTGCCACTGAGCCGCCCATCCAGAACGTCCCGCGTCTCGCGAATATCCCGTTCCGTCGGCATGAAGACCAAGACATCACCTTCGTCGGTCTCGATGAGTGCATCTTCTACGGCGTTGATCGCCGCATCGATGAAATGCGGTTCGTCGTCGTCTTCCGCAACGGGGCGATACCGAATATCGACGGGATACAATCGGCCAGAGACCTCAATGATCGGCGCGCCACCAAAGTGCTCGGCGAAGGCTGCGGTATCAATGGTTGCTGAGGTGACGATCAGTTTGAGGTCGGGGCGTTTGGTCAGCAGGCCTTTGAGGTAGCCCAGCAGGAAGTCGATGTTCAGCGAGCGCTCGTGAGCTTCATCGAGAATCAAAATGGAATAGGCACGGAGCAGGGGATCGCTCTGGATCTCCGCCAACAGGATGCCGTCCGTCATGAACTTGATCCGCGTCTCGCGACTGGTGTCGTCATTGAAGCGCATCTTGCAGCCGACCTCACGGCCCCACTGCACATCCAATTCCTCCGCCACGCGGCGGGAGACGCTCATCGCCGCGACTCGACGCGGCTGCGTGCAGCCGATCTGTCCGCGCAAGGAATCGCCCGCTGCCTCCAGGCACATCTTCGGGAGTTGCGTGGTTTTGCCAGAGCCCGTCTCGCCCGCCAGGATGATGACTTGATTCTGCCGAATGGCCGCGACGATTTCTTCACGGCGGGCCGTGATGGGCAGGTCAGCGGGGTAACGGATGTGGGCGGGCATGGAAACTTTCCTTCTGCGATTAGCAAAGGGAGGTGCGTTCCATACACGAAAAACCTGCGGATGCTAGCGCTGACGGCGACGCCGAAGTGTCACGGGGGCGAGCGCAAGGAAAAGCAGGAGGAGCCGAGAGGGCTCTGGCACCACAAAGATGATGCCGTGGGATTGGAAGAGGGATGTGTTCCAGACGTAGCTGCCTGGATCAGGGAGGTCGAGCAGCGCCTCCGCCTCTGCAGGTGTGACGCCATCAATGCCGAGTCCGGCAAAGTCAAAGAGGTCAAAAAATTGACCGGGAGAGAGTGTCACGCCTGCATTGAAGACATTGATCGTCATGCCGGGGGTGAAGGCGAGCGCGCCGGTGACGGCCAGGGCATCGTGCTGACCGCTGGTGGGATTCAGATTCCCCAAGGCGACGATGGCTAGAGCCATATCCGTTGGCGCCAGCATCGGATCAACAAAGCCAAGAGGTGCCGCGAGATCCAGTGTGATGACGGATCCCGTATCGAAGGTGGCGGTCGAATTGATGGTCAGGATGCCGATGTCTGTTCCCATGGTTGCGCCGGGCGTGACCTCCCCACCAGTGACAAGCAGATTGGCTGCTAAAGTGCCATCGCCGCCGAGAACGCCCGTGCTACTGAGGTTGATACTGCCTGACCCTGCGAGTGATTTGCTACCATTGACGTAGAGTTGGCCGTCGATGGTTTCGAGCGACGAGAGCTGTAAAAGATCCGATCCACTACCGGTCAGATCAACCACCGCATTCTGACCGATGGTGATGATGCCTGACGAATTGCCGAAGGCGTCTAGGTCGATGGTCGCGCTGCCAGTGGTTGCCGAGTTCGCGATCCAAGTGCCGCCAGTCAGCGTGCCGAAGCCATCGTTCTGGGTTAGAGTAGTATCGTCGAACGTAGCTCCCGAGGCGCTGGTAGTGATCCGAAAATTGCCAGCAAGCACTTCGACGGTTCCCTGATTGTCAAAGGTTCCCGCATTGGTGCCACTGGTAAAGCTGAAGAACTGTGCCTGATCTGCGGAGGGGGAATTGATACGGACGGTGCCTGTAGAGGAATTGGTGAAGATGGTGCCTCCCTCCATGTTGTAGTCGCCATTGTCGGTAAAGGCAAAGAGGCCGTTGTTCACGAATTGTCCAGTTCCATTCCACCCGGCGTTGTCACCGGCATCGTCTGTGATGCTTTGGTTGAAGGTGCCATTGTTTGTGATGGTGCCAGCTCCCGTGATGGTGCGATTGCCTGAGTTGATGATGTTGAAGGTGCCGTCATTCACCAGATTGGCCGTTGCATCGATTGTCAGGGCACCGGTACTGGTCCAGTCCATTGTGCCTGCGGCGTCGTTCGAGATCACCCCTGTGCCGCTGAGAGTGTGGGTTGTCGTCCCGCTGATGTCAAAGCTACCTAGGTTGTGAAACTCCGCCGGAGCATTGACAATGAAGCTGCTGCCAGACCAGTCCGTCGTTCCGTCGGTATCATTGATCAGAGTGCCGGTGCCGGAGAATGTGCTGCCGCCCGCTGATGTGAGGTTCATGGTTCCTTGGTTGCGAATGATGGAGCTGTCCTCAAAAACAATCTCCCCACTGCTAAAGTTCAGGCTGCCGCCCGGAGCGTTGATCAATTCGCCACCGCCGCTGAGGGTCTTCGTGCCGCCATTCACGACCGCGAAGATACCCTCGTTGGTGACTGTATTGCCCTGGGTGCCAATGGTGGATTGATCCCAGAAGAGGCCGTCGCCGGTGATGGCAAGAGTCAGTCCCGCAGCACCCACCAGCAAATTGCTCGCGACGCCTGGGTTGCCGCTACTGCTGATGCGGACGCGCCCCGAGTTCGCAGAAGAGCCGGCAACGGTCCCGGTCCACTGTCCCGCAATGCCGAGGTGCCCACCATCGGCTGTCCAGAGTGCGCCGGGATCGCTGGTGCCACCCACGGCGACGTGTAAGACGCCAGCATTTGAACGCAGTTCGCTTCCTGTAGCGGCGATGAGTGACGCTGCCGTGCCTGTCGCATCGCGGAAGATGTAGGAAGGATCGATTCCAGCTACCGACTTTATGATAAGGCCATTGTTTTCAATGACGCTGCTTCCCAGTGATTGGATGTCTCCACGCTCTTGGAAATCGAAGGTGCCGTTGTTCTCAAATGTAGCGCTGCCATTGAGGATGAAATTGTCGTTGCTGCCGCCGTAGATATGATTGAAGTCGGCGTTGTTGATGAAGCGACCGGTTCCTGTGACGGTGACGTTGCCATCAACCGCAGCAAACTCAGCAGTGCCGTTGTTGATGATGTTGTTGCCGGTCAGAGTGATCGTGCCGCTGATCAGCGACATCGTTCCGATGGCCGCATTGGTGATGGGTGTGCTGCCGCTGATCGTCACCGCGCCGGCAAAGTTCATTAGGCCTTCATTGGTCACTGCGGTGTTGGCTGCGAGGGTTCCCGCGGTGAAGTTGAAGGTCCCGGTGGCGTCGTTGATGAGGGAGGCCGTGCCGCCCAGTGTCACTGTCCCCGTTGTCAGCGCCATCAGACCTTTGTTGGTCAAGTTTCCTCCGTTGAGGTTCATCGCTCCGCCATTGAGACGAAAGTCGCCTGTGGCACCATTTTCAAAGCTGCCCGTGCCTGAAACGGTCGTCGTACCGCTTGCTAGAAGCAGGATGCCGTCGTTGCGCAAGGTGTTGCCGTTGAGCGCAATGTTCGCGATTGGACCCAAGGTCAGACCGTTGCCAGTCACGTTCAGGGTCGTCGTTGCCGCCGCCGCCGTGAAAAATCCGCCCGTGGTAGTTGCTGGATTTTCATTGCTGATGGTGATCGATCCACCGCCTGAGGTGTCAGAGACACCGGTCAGTTCTGTCCACTTGCCGGAGAATGACAAGTTCCCGCCAGTCGTTGTGGTGAAAGTTCCCGCTGTGGAGCTACCTCCCGCGATGTTTAGATGTCCAGCGTTGACTGTGATATCGCCGGAGTTTGAAAAACTGCCGCCAGTGGTCGGGCTGTTGGGGAAAATATAGGACGGATCATTCGAGCCGGAGACTGATCCCGCAGTCTTCAGGATCAATCCAGAATTGATGAAGGACGAGCTGTCGTTTTGGAGACGGAGATCCCCACCACTGGCGAACTCATAGGTGCCATTGTTCACGAAATTGACGGCTCCGGCCAAGATCAGGTTGTCACCGCTCGCGGTAGTGGCATGCACGAAGCGACCGCCTAGGTCGATCTGGAACGTCCCTGTGGTGTTGCTGGTGAGATTACGATCAAGCGTCGATTGAAACGTGACCGTCGCTAGATCCGGAATGTTGACGATGGCAGCGCTGTTGATCCCGACGTTTCCCGCAGCCCAGATGTCGCCATCGACGAGGGTGGTGTTGGCCGTGAATGTGCCCGGGGTGACTGCGATGTCCACTGCCTGAACGGCGCTGCCTAACGAGGTGAGAACGGCGATGAGGGCAAGGAGTCGAGAAGTTCTGCGGGGCATGATAGAGGGGGCTGTCCAGATTGAAGAATCGTTCGGGACTATGATGAAGTAATTTGTTGGGTAACGGTTGGCTCTGAATCCTCTCATTACAAGGCTTTAGGCCGCAGCGGGATGCGGAAACTGTATCAGCCAAACCTTTAGAGTGGGGCGTCTCTGAGTGTTGAAATGGCTCCTATAACAGAAGGCCGAGCGGTGGTTGATTTGGACAAAAGAATTGGACAATCTTCTTGCAAGTCTCTTTTTTCAGTGAAAACTGAAAGCAATGAAAGCGAGCACGGCGACACTTGATAAAGCCAGGGATGAATTTGTCACTCAGTGGGGGGCGTTGGGGTCAGCTTGGGGGATCAATCGGACGATGGCGCAGATCCATGCGCTCTTAATGACCTCGCCAAATCCGCTCAGCACTGATGAAGTCATGGAACAACTGGCTGCGAGCCGGGGCAATGCCCACACGAACCTCAAAGAGTTGGTGAACTGGGGCTTGGTGAGGATCGTGACCCGCAAAGGCGAGCGCCGCGAATACTTTGAGGCGGAGAAGGATGTGTGGAAGATGTTTGTGACGATCTCGAAAGAACGCAAACGCCGCGAGATCGATCCCGCATTGGGCGTGCTGAGGTCGTGTGCCGATCAAACCAAGGGCGAGACGAGTCCCGCAGGCAAGGCCTTTCATACGCAGATGCAGGAGTTGGAAGAGTTCGTCGCCTTCGCTGGGAAGGTTGCGGATGTGGTCGCTGGGATGAAACACACCTCCGCTCTCCAATGGGCGATGCGGCTTTTGGGATAGGCAATTTGAAGAAGGGAGCAGCAAGGATGAAAGCGCGGAAGCAAACGGTCGATTCGGTAAAAGGACGGGCGCAGGCACCAGATGGTGCTTGGGCGCGGTGGCTCAGTGCAATGGGGCGTCGACTAACAGGAAAGTGCGTTGCTTCTGAGGTGCGCCGCAAACGGAGGCTTTCTTTGTGGTTTGATGTTTCAGAATAAACTGAAACGGATGAAAACAAGACGAACAACGACAACAACAACGAAAGGAAAACGACGATGAATGAGACAGTGATCAGTTATGGACTCTACTTGGTGATTGCGATTGCGATGACCATCTGGGTGGCGAAGACTTTGCATAAAAGTGGCCGGATCTTTCTGGTGGATTGCTTCCGGGGGAATGAGGAGCTGGCGGATAGTGTGAATCATCTGCTGGTGGTGGGGTTTTACTTGGTGAACATCGGCTTTGTCTCGCTGTATCTGAAGACGGACACGGAGGTGGTCGGGGCCCAAGGGGTCTTTGAAGGGCTAAGTGGGAAGATGGGTGTCGTGCTGCTGATGCTGGGCGGGATGCACTTCTTTAACCTCTACGTCTTCACGAAGATGAGACGGCGGGCGACCCTGGCGCAAATGGCGCCGCCCATTCCACCCATGCCTCAAGCGTAAGTTGAACCCAAACGAAGGAGGTGCACGATTATGCAAACGCTGACAGTGTTTTACGATGCCCGCTGCGGACTATGCTCGCGCTTCCGCCGCTGGATGCAGGCCCAGCCGAGTTATGTGACGCTGGAGTTTGTGCCTTACGACTCAGCGCTGGCCAAGGAACGTTGCCCGCAGATCGGTAATCTGCGGGCAGATGAAGAGATCGTCGTGATGAGCGATGAAGGATCGCTGTGGCAGGGCGCCGCAGCATGGGTGACCTGCCTCTGGGCTCTGTGTGAGTATCGGGAGTGGTCAGCGCGTCTGGCCCATCCTACCATGCAGGCGATGGCGCGCCGTGTGGTGCACTGGGTCTCAGGAAACCGCATCCGTCTTTCGGGTCTGATGCGACTGACGCCAGATGAGATCCGCAAAGAAGCCCATGTGGGCTCTTGCGCAGACGGTGCCTGCCGCGTCGATGCGGACGGCTGAGGCTCTACTTCCCCTTAGCGTCTGCTACGGGCTCGGTGCGCGGATCCGGCGCGCCGAGCAGGACCCAGGTCTCAAGCAGTGCGATCTCAATGGCCGGCAGCTTTTCGTCTGGGGGCATGGCGCTGTCGGAATCGTGGTCGCGGATCGCATGAATCAGCGGGCTTCGCTTGAGGTCATGCGGTCTCACTGCAGGGCCGTGATCCCCGCCGATCTCCCAGCCTGCTCTTGAATCCAGGTTCAAGCCGCCGTCGATTTCTTCTTTCTTTGAGTGGCACTCAAAGCAGCGGTTTTCGAGGATGGGTAGGATTTGGGTGTTGAAGAACTTGGTGGGCTCATACGCCGCAGTCTCGTCTTCGCGGGCCTTGGCCAGCGAGAGCAAACACAGGGTCATGAACAGGAGAGTTCTCATCACGATAGAAGACGTTTGTGGGCAGCAGATCCACGCCGCGTTTTTTGGGAGCCTTGCTTCCGATCTTGCTGTCGATTCACTTTGACTCCGTCACATGCATGATGCCGCGCATGATGATCCAGTGCCCTGGGAAGGTGCAGAGGTAGGGGTAGTCTCCGGGCTCTTTCGGTGCGTTGAAGCGCAGGGTCTCTGCGGTGTTGGGGCTCAGCAGTTTGGTGTGATGCAGGATCTTATCCGTCGGAGGGATGAAGTCCTTCTTGATGCCCTCAGGGTCCTTGGCCATCTCGTTGCCGGCCATACCGATTTCTTCGGCTGATCCGGGCATGCAGATGGCGAGGTTGTGCTGCGTGGCATCGGGATTGCTGAAGACAAGACTGACCGGCTGACCGGGCTTCACGCTGAATTCGGTGCGGTCGTAGAGCATGCGTTCGCGCACGCAGTTGATCGCGATCTTGGCGACACCGGGTTGTTTATCAAAGGCTGTCTCCTCGGTGGTCTTGGCCTTCTCAAGGAATCCGCGTTTGTAGTTCTTTGCGAAGTTGTCCATAAAAGCGGTGATCTTGGGGTCGGGATTGCCCTTCCAGTGGCGGGACAGAGCCTCGCTACCCAGCGAGGTGCGGACCGCATAGGTGAGGTGATCGCCCATGGGCTTGTCCAGCACGTCCATGACAGCATCCAGCGCCTCCTTGGTGCCGATGTAGCTGGCGGCGATCACAGCCTCTAGGCGCACGATGCCGTTGTCATCGTTGGCGCGCTTGTGTAGCTCGCCGATGGCGTCTGGCAGTGCGATGTAGCGCAGTTGAGTGGTGGCGGCACCGCGGGCTAGGTGGTTGTCGCAGTTCAGGACTTCGGTGAGCAGTGGCTGATTCTCGGCGCTGATGGTGCGGTAGGTCCAGAGCGCCTCGACCTGATGATGACGAAAGCGTTCATCCTTGGGATCGAGCTGCTTCACCCACGCATCGAGTGCGGCTTTGACCTCCGCTGGATTGCGCTCGTGCAGTTCGCGCTTGGCTTGATAGCGCCAGCGGTAGTGCGTGCTCTTCAGGAGGTCGAGCAAGGCAGGGATCGTCGCGCCCGCGACCACGGGTGGCTCCGCCAATGTTGCGCCCTTGGGGACGATGCGCCAGACGCGACCGCTGGTGCGGAGGCGGCGTGGATCACGCAGCGAATACTGCGCGTGGCCTTTGATCGGGTTGTACCAATCGCAGATGTAAAAGTCCCCGCGTGGCCCGACTTTTACGTCGGTGGGGATGAAGCTGAGGTTGGTGGAGAAGATCAAGTCGCCGATGTTCTTCTCTTCAAAATGGTCCGCCATCTCGACCCACTGATGCATCTCGATGGTGTTGGTCGGTTTGTAGCGGGCCTTGATGAATCCGCCCTGCAATTCCTCCGGCCAAAAATCAAAATCCACAAACTCCTGGCCGCAGGTGCCTGAGTAGGCTGGCATCTGCCCTGCGCCGGGATGTTGCTCTGGATACGGCGGATTGGTCGCATGAAAGGCGCTGGCAAAGATCGGGTGGCTGGCGACGTGATGCCCCCAGTCGTCAAAAGTTACGCCCCAGGGATTCGTGCTCGGGTAAGAGCCAAAGGTCGTGAGCTTTTGTGTGTCTGTCCGCAGCCGGAACCACCCGGAGTTATCGAGCCGCACCGGCCCATAGGCGGTTTCGATTTGGCTGTGCAAAAAGATCGAGTCGCGGATGATCAGATCGCCATCGGGTGTCCAGACAAAGTCATGCAGCGCGTGGTGGGAATCCTCCGTGCCAAAGCCGGTGAAGACCTGCCGACGGAAGTCCGCCTTGCCATCCCCATCGGTATCCTTCAAGAACAAGAGGTGGGGTTCGTCGGACACATACACGCCGCCATCGCCGAACTCAAAGGCTAGGGGAATGTGCAACTTATCGGCCCAGACGGTGGACTTGTCCGCGCGTCCGTCGTTGTCGGTGTCTTCGAGGATCACCAGGCGATCGTTCGGCTCCTGACCCGGATAGAGGTGAGGGTAGGCCTGTGAGGTGCTGACCCAGAGGCGGCCCTGAGTATCCCAGCGCAATTGAATGGGGTTTGCCAACTCGGGGAACTGCTCTTCGCTGGCAAAAAGATTCACCTCAAAGCGTGGATCGACCTTGAAGGCGGCCAGCTCGTTCGTAGGCGTCATCCACTCATTGGCACCGCGAGACTCCTTGGTCGGTGGCATCTCCGGCACGTTGGAATCATCCACCTTCTGCCCGGCGAAGCTCTTGCCCTTGGCGATCTCCCAGATGCGCTGATCGCGATTGGCGGTCATCACGTCAAAGGCATGCATCGCTGGCAGAAAGTCCAGGTAGCCGTAGTCCTTGTTGCGATCACCCGTGTAGTAAAAGGCATTC
The DNA here is from genome assembly GCA_024232965.1 of Verrucomicrobiaceae bacterium. Lineage (GTDB taxonomy): Bacteria > Verrucomicrobiota > Verrucomicrobiia > Verrucomicrobiales > Verrucomicrobiaceae > JACKQF01. The sequence goes on from JACKQF010000001.1 coordinate 1,183,243, forward strand.
AGCGGACGGTAGCGGCGGAAGAACTGCGCGTTTTTATCCGCGATGGTGGCCAGCATCTCCGCACTGGGTTCGGGGGCGCTGACGTTAAAGGTCTGGCGAAAGAGCGCCTCTGCCATCACTGCGTAGCCCTGGTCTTCAAGATGCACGCCATTGAAGGTCAGATCCGTCTTGGGGTCGGCCATCGCCGATTGGGTGAACTCATAGATGTCTGCAAAGCCCACCTTCTGTTCCGCAGCGACTTCTGCCATCGCCTTGGTGTAGGCGGCCAGACGTGCATTGTTCAGGTCCGCCGCCGGCACGCCCTTCACATTCTCATTGGCGGTTGGCGAGACCAAGACCAATCGGGGCGCGGTTTTGCCATTGTAAGCGTGGGTCTTGAGTTCATGAACCATGGCCGTGAGCCGCAGTTTGAATTCCGGAATCTTCTCGATGCCCGCAAAGGATTCATTGAAGCCGAAGGCAGCAAAAATGACGTCCGCCTTTTGTGCCAACAGATGCTGGTTCAGCGTGCCAAAGTTGGTCGGGCGCGGCATCAGATCCACCTCATCCGCCGCCCAGGCAATCGTCCGAATCACCAGCTCATCTTCAGGATGCGACTGCTGCAGCATGGCCTCGAAATGCGGGAACTGAATGCCGCGATCAAAGAGCGTGTTGCCGATGAAGACGATATGATCGCCCTTCTTCAACTCCAGCGGCAAGACCGTCTCCACCTCCACCACCGATTCTGGGAGCGGCGCGGATTCTTCGTTCATGGCGTACTGCGCCAGCGCCGGATCTTCGGGGGGCAGTGGCTTCCCGCTCGGCGCATTCTTCGCATCCTGGGGATTGACCGCCATGGACGGCTTGCGCTTGTCAGATTTTTTGGTGTCGGGAGCCGCTGCATACAGGCAAGGGCCGAGGGATAGCGCCAGGCAAAGAGCTGAAGGGAGGAGCTTGGAGATCGTCATGGGTAAGAAAGCAACGTGATAGGGTGGTCCTTCTATCTCCCACGAGCGCCAGGAACCGGACAGGGAAGGTGGGTCAGCGCGCTATCCGTCGCCACCCGTCCAATGACAATTCGGCGGCCCAGCTCCCGCAATTCACCCTTGAACGAACTCCAGAGGCCCAGTTCGTGCCGCCTCGCTGCTCTCCGTCAGACTAGTGCTGGTCAAATGGACCACTCAGGCACTAGAGGTCACCTTCGATGGCTCTTCCCAGTTCGCGCCGCGAGGACCCGTCGGCTCCCATGACCAAATCGGCGATTCGTCCTGCCGAAGACCCGGCTCCCGAACCTCAATCGGGTTTCTGATTTGGGGTGCGGCTGGCTGTGGGACCGTAAGCAGCGATCGGTTTTGGGAAGGGGGAGTCTCGACCACTGCTCACCGACCGTCGTTGAGCAGTGGTCGAGACTAATCTTCCTCAAAACGGATTCTTTTTCAGGGGGCATGAGTCTCAACCTGTCGCCACCGACCGTCGGCAGGTAATGGTTGAGATTACCGAGGATCAAAACAGAAGTCGTGCTGAGGTGCAGGAGTCTCGACCGGTCGCCACCGACCGTCGGTAGGTGGTGGTTGAGATTACCAAGGGTCAAAACAAAAGTCGTGCTGAGGTGCAGGAGTCTCAAACTGTCGCCAGCGACTGTCGTTGAGGAGAGGTTGACTCTGCTGCTGGCTGAGGCAAAATTTCTGGGCTGCTGCCGCAACTGGGGCAGGGTCGATTTGATCCTCGCTTCACCACGGCGCAGTCCCGGCAAGGTCCGGCGCGATCTCGAAACCCTCTCACGGAGTCTCCTCATGGCCGCAAACCCAACCCCGACAAGCAATCCAGTGCTGCTGGCGCTGTGCGACCGACTGGTGGCGGGTCTGCAGGCTTTGGAGGTGGAGATCGGCATCAAGCAGAACACGGAGGCGGCGCTGCGGGCGGATATCGACTTGGTACGCGCGGCAGTCTTGACGCTGGGCCAGGCGAAGATGGCTCTGCGGGAGGCGCAGCAGGATTACCATCAGGCGGATCAGGCAGGCGCGCGGGTGATCTCTGACTGTCGGTTGCGGCTGGCGCGGGTCTTCGGATCCAAGTTCAGCTCCCAATGGGCGGCGGCAGGTTTTCGCGGTCGGTCCTCGGCCGTGCCGGAGATGGCGGCGAAACGCTTCACGCTGCTGGAGAGCTTAGCGCTCTACTTCACGGCGAACCCCGCGCACGAGAGCATCGACATGGGCGCGACGGCGGCGATCTGCCACGCCCTGCACGAGACGCTGAGTGATGCGCGCTCCGCCGTGAACCACGCCAAGAGCATTCAGGCCACGGCAGTAAAAGCGTTAGCTGCGGCCTTCAAGCAACTGCGATCCCGGGTGCGAGGTCTGCTGAGAGAGCTATGGATCGTGCTGCCAGAGACGGATGCGCGCTGGCTGCGCTTTGGGCTCAACATGCCCGCCCGACTCCCGATGCCGGACAAGGTGAGCGAGGTGACCCTCGAGGTGCAATCCGACGGCAGCGTGCAGATCGACTGGCCGCCAGCCGCGCATGCCCACCGCTATCGCTTGCAGATGCGTCGCCCCGTGACGGAAACAAAGTTCACCAACCTCAAGACGCAGCCCGGCACCAGCCATCTGCTGCGCAAACAACTGCCCGGAGAGACCCTAGAAATCCGCGTCATCGCCGCCAACAAAACCGGCGAAGCAGCGCCGAGCCCAGTGGCAAGAGTGGTGTGCCCTCCCTAAAACCACCGAGGCGACGCAGAGACGAGTCACCACAGGGCGCGCTCCCCGTTCAGCGGCATCATCCAGAGCGGAACGAGCGTGCCAGGGGGCACTCTTCCCAGAGTTCCTTCGCTTCCACCCACTCAGAAGAAGTCTCTCAGCCCGCTCTCGAAACCGGAATGAACGGCCGCAATAGAGCGCAGAGAGCGCAAAGCCAGAGAGTGTAGCGGCATGACCGCCTCACCAAATGGATGGGTCAATCTGGACAGCTACGTCGATCCCAAATCCCTCTCTTTGCGATCTTTGCGTTCCCTAGCGGCAAATTGGCAACCCCGAATTTGGGCTCCCCTGGCTCCTAGCCCGAACCGCCCTCGTCCCGAACTCTCTAAAAAACGTTAACACCCGCGAACAAACCCGATATTCCAGGCAAAATATCAGCTGGTTCAGAATGCCAAAGAGTTCAGACTCCCAAACAACTCCAGTATCCACTCCACGAGCACGAAACCCTTGACCCATCGGCCACCCAGCCCCACTCTTGAGCCACCCGACCACGAAAAATATCGGCGGAACCGATATTGAATCGTACTAATACCACTGTTGTGCAGAAAATGACGAAGCGCGATATCATCAGCGTTCAGCTCGAATCGTTCTTCGGCACGAAGTTCCCGCAGATGATCCAGCGATTGGTTGATGATGAACTCAACCACGGCCGATGGGTCGATGGATACGACCTCGCCGTTTCCCGGGATGTGATCAATGGTGATGACGCACGGAAGCTACTTGAGATCGTCTTGACGGAGTATCCCGAGCTTCGAATCGATCAAGATGCCTTGATGAAGGCTGTGGAGGAGAAGTTGCCTCAGAGCTGGGGTGCTCCGGTTTCGTGGATCGTTGGAGAGTGTGGTGCGTATGCGTTGACGGACACTCTGCGGGTTGCCCGTTTTGAGGGAGCTGACCTGATTTGGCGGACGCCAAGAATTTCATGGGATGGGATCGAGTTTGACTCCCTGATCGACGGTCGATTGCGGGGACGAGCTTGGATGCTTACGTCGAGCGTCACCCCCGACACACCATTCGAACTGAATTTCGATACCGGAGAACTCCTTGCTGGCGAGGCCGTTCCCTACTAAATCAAGAAGCACAACAAGTCGTCGCTCTCAACACCTGCCCAGCCGCGAGTTCAATCCGCCATGATCATTCAACCTTCAACCCACAGTCGAAGCCGCGCCCCCGGGCAGGTGTGAGAGGACTTTGACGTTGCTATGGCTGCTTGGTGGTCAAGGGGGAAAGCGTGATTTTTCCATGCTCGGTGTCAGTGAGATGGTTGAAGGGTGTCGCCTGCTCTGAGGAAAGTTGTCCACAGGGTTCCTTCGGGAGAATGGGCCCTTTCAAGCTCGTCGGAGCGAAGGGTTCCTGTGGGCAACTTTCCGGCGGTGGTGTTGGCTGGCGATGATCTGTGCCCTGGAGGCCCGGGCGGAGAGCGGACGGCGTGGTGTATATTTCGCCTGTAGCGTTGGTAGGCTGCTATGCGTGGGCTGCCCCTTGCGGGACCTTTCCATCAGGATTTGGATTCACCTATTGACCATGACCCAGTCTAGGAGCGGGCGCTGGATGCCACTTGGCCTTGGGCATCGTATCCCAGAACGTCTGCCGGGTGCTGGTCAGCTTCGCTTCGCCACTCTTCCGCACGGGGCTGCAGGGCGCGGAGCCAGAGAAGCGCCCGCCGGATCAGGGCGGCTTTGCCTGAGCGGGGAGATGAGTGGAACGGTGCGTGCTCATGAAAGGAAGTTTCATCTTCATCAGCAGGCTTTGCTTTGGATCTTGAACCCCAACTCCCAGATGAAGGCCGCCAGTTCCCGCGCCACTGCGACCTTGATCTAGGCCAAAAAAAACGCACCACCCGCTTGTGCTCAGTGGGGTTGTGAATCTCACACGGTTTCTCGCCCGAGTTTGACAGAATTTGTGCGACGATGTAATTAGGGATTTCTTATGCCTCCCATTCTTGCTGTCGCCCCTGTCGATTCCAACACTTTAAAAGTCCTATCGGACGCTGGCCCCTTCGCTCTCGGCTCGACGTTTGGGGGCATTTTATCCTACTTCTTGTTTAAATTAGCATCGGATGAGCGCAAGGATCGCGTGAAACATGAGATGGAAAGGGAGAAGGAACTGTTGAAACAACTTGACACGAAAGACAAACGTATCGATGAACTACACAAGGAGCTAGCAATGCTCAAACCCAAAAGCCAAAAATGAACTATTTTTATGCTGTTCTGCTGGTATTTCTTGGCGCAGCGCCCGCATTATACACCTGGTTGAAGGAGAGACGACTGCGTCGTCTCGCTCTTGCCGAGTTAGAATTGGCCAGGGCGGTGACCGCCATGGAATGCCACATGTTGAGTGGAGCCACTTCGAATGGAGATGTATGCCACGATGTAGTTTTTAGAGCGATGGTGCGGTTACAAAATGCTCGAAGCTATTCGCTGCCATGGAACATGCTCCGATCTCCTTCGGAGAAACAGCTTGCCACTAGGCGACAGCTTGAAATTGAACTTGCCAGTGAAACTTGTCCGTTCCGAGGTGACCTTGCTGCATTTAGTAGGGCTCATTACGATGCGTTTCGTCATAAGCACCCGTTCCAACAGAAAATGCACTTCCTCTATGTGATGTTCCTTTATGTCAGCGCCAGAGGGGTGGTTTATTGTCTGCGTAAGTTGATTGGTCTCTTTGTTGGTTGGGAGAAGTTCATGGAGTTTTTGCGTAGACAATTCTTCTTGCAGGCGGGAGCTTATGAGGTGGATAATAGTGGCGCGCAATCAAGCCTCTCGCCACTATCATTGGCGTAACGTCCAAGTTAGCATTGAGACGCGGCGCTAGAGGTGTGGGTTGGTGGGTGGCGTGGCCGCCGTGGCCTCGATGGGAATCGTTGTTGGACGCCTGCCTTGCCGCGATAGCGGCATCCCTGAATGCGAAGCGATTCCGCAGAGACTGAGGCTAGGAATTCACCCCCGTGGTTGCGTTACTTGCTCTGGTGATCGAAGCGAGGGGCTCTTATGCGCTTTGCTTTTTGATCTGCCTGTCCGTGAAGTGCCAGCAGGAGGGTGCTTCGCTGAATTGACGCTGTTTTTTTTGCTGCGTGGACTTGGACTCTGTCTCCTTGCTCTTCATTTGGATTGGGCGGCGGTGGTTACCTTGCCTTGCGGGGAGTCGGGCCTAGAAGGCCCTCAGCCTTACACTGGCTGGAAGCCAGCGCTCCAATTCGGTGAAAGTCGGCGCTCCTATTCGCTGTTGGCCCAATGGGCTGATTGGCTGGAAGCGGGGGCTCTGTGTTTTGGCTTCGGGTCTTGGCTACTCGTCTGCGGGGGCGAGGAGGTTTTGGATGTCTTCTTGGGTGAGCTTCAATTTGTCGGTGCGGCCGGTGAGGAGTCCTTCGAGGATGGCGGCTTTTTTGTGCTGGAGCTCGAGGATGCGTTCTTCGATGGTGCCGGAGCAGATGAGCTTGTGGATGAAGACGGGTTTGGTCTGGCCGATGCGGTGGGCGCGGTCGCTGGCTTGGGCCTCCACGGCGGGATTCCACCAGGGGTCATAGTGGATGACGGTGTCTGCGGCGGTGAGGTTCAGACCGGCGCCGCCTGCCTTGAGGCTGATGAGGAAGATGGGGACATCGCCACTCTGAAACTGATCGACGAGGGTCTGCCGATCTTTGGTTTCTCCGGTGAGCTTGAGGTAGCTGATCTTGGCGGCGGTGAGTTTTTCCTGGATGATGGCCAGCATCTCTGTGAACTGCGAGAAGAGCAAAATGCGGCGGCCTTCATCGATGAGTTCTGGGATGAGGTCGTTGATGAGGAAGTCGGTCTTGGCGGACTCTTTAATATTGCGGGCGCTGTCTTGCTTGATGAGCGCGGGATGGCAGCAGGCCTGGCGTAGTTTGAGTAGCGCCTCTAGCACGATGATGTGGGATCGATCCAGGCCCTGGGCGGAGATGGCCTCGCGCACGCGCTTGTCCATCGCTGCGCGGATGGTTTCATAGAGATCGAGTTGGTTTTTCCCGAGCTCGATGGTGTGGATGATCTCGGTCTTGGGTGGGAGATCCTTGGCGACGGCGTCCTTGGTGCGGCGCAAAAGTAGGGGCTGGAGGCGGGCGGCGAGCTGGCGCTGGCGTTCGGTGTCCTGCTTCTTTTCGATGGGGTTCCGATAGACGGTGCGGAAGGAATCGGGGCCGCCGAGGTAGCCGGGCATGAGGAAGTGGTAGAGGCTCCAGAGCTCGCCCAAATGATTTTCCATCGGGGTGCCGGTGAGGCAGAGTCGGTGGCGGGCCTGCAGTGAGCGTACGGCTTCGGAGGCCTTGGCCTTATGGTTTTTGATGTTCTGTGCCTCGTCCAGCGCGACGATGTGCCAGTCGATGGGCTGGAGGGAATCGATGTCGCGCACGAGCAATGGGTAGGAGGTGACGACGAGGTCGTACTTTTTGATGCTCTTGAAGCCGGTCTTGCGACTGGTCCCATGCAGGAGCAGGACCTTGAGCTGGGGGGTGAATCGGCCTGCCTCGATGACCCAGTTTCTCAAGACGGAGGTGGTGGCGACGATGAGGCTGGGGCGGTCGGTGCGCCCGGCGTTTTTTTCCGTGAGGAGATGGGCGAGCGTTTGCAACGTTTTGCCGAGGCCCATGTCGTCTGCGAGGATGCCGTGCAGATCGAACTCGCGCAAAAACTGCAGCCAGGAGAGGCCCTCCTGCTGGTAGGGTCGGAGGCTGGCCTGGAGTCCGGCGGGAGGCGGGATGAGCTGGAGTTCGGTGAAGGCATTGAGGCGATCGCGCAGCTTCTCTAGCTCCACAGGGGCGGTGACGGGAAGTCCGCCGAGGGTCTTGAGCTGGGCGGCGCGGAGCCGGTCGATTTGCAGGGGCCCGTCGATCTTGTTGCGACCGCTGCGGTTGGTAGAAAGGAGTTCGTCGAGGAAGCGCAGCAACTCTAGCAGACGTGCGCTGGGGACGGAAAGGACGGGGTCGCCGGGTTGATCGATGCGCAGCAGGATGGACTCGCCCTGCTTTGACTCCAGGTATTCGGTGGTCAGGCCGTTGTCGATGGCGCGGACGAGGATGGGGACGAGGGAGATGCGCTGGCCATTGATCTCCACGCCGAGATCGAGCTTGAACCAGTCGATGCCAGCGCCCTCGGCGTCGAGCTCGGTGAACCATTGATCATCACTGGCCCTGAGGATCTGATAGCCGAGATCAGTGGCGAGATCGACCTCCCAGCCTGACTCAATCAATTCGGGCACGACTTTATTGATAAAGGCGGGCCAAAACAGGGGGTGATCTTCCTCCGAGACGGAGAGCCAATCCAGGGATGAGGTGGGGGCGCGCAGGGTGGGCAAGACCATGCCAAACATCTCCAGCCCCTCCTGCTCCAGATCCATGAGGATGAGACGCTCTGCGCGGGTATTGCGGACGAGCGTGCGGCGCTCGCCCTCGGGTGTGGTCCAGCGGCAGATGGGGCTGCGGCTGACCATGGAGAAGACTTGCGGGCAACCGGTGTAGCGAATCTTTGGCTCCGCGAAAACGACGCTCTTTACCTCCCCGGTCTCTTGTTCGCCCAAGTGGTTGCGCCGGATGCGGCGGCAGTCGATGCGGCGGAGTCGGAGGATGGGGATGATGTCATCCTCGCCCGGCGTATCCACCTTGGGCGCGGTGAGATCTGGCGGGATGTGGATGTTTTTCTGCGGCGTCAGACCCGCGGCAGGCATGGGCCGGGCACTGGGGGGTAACCGGAAAGGGGACGGCGCATCGTCCGAATCCTCATCACCCTCCTTGGGCGCCTGGGGTTCCTTTGCCAATTCCTCGCAACGCGCAGCGCCCTCCTCAGAGGTGATGCGAAAGAGAGTGCCCGCAGTGTGGCGGCAGTGGGGGCCGTCTTTGCAACTGCAGTGACCGACGATATTGACAGCGCCCTCGTCGGTGAGGCGTAGCATGAGGCTGACGCTCTGGATATAGGGTGGGACGTGGCGTGAGTCTGCGGTGACCTCGATCTCGGTGGCGCTGAGGATGCGCGTGCCTGTGAGCTGCATCTCTTTGGCCAGATTTGGGCCGACCAGGACGATATCGCGCCGGTAGAGCCAGAACCACGCTTTTTGGCGCAGCTTGGCCCAGATCTTGGAAAAGGGGAAATCGTCGGGCATGTGGGGGCGGATCTGTCTAGCGCGCGGCGGCGAGCTTCGCTGCCTCCCATGCGCGGTCCATATCCTCTAGTGAGGTTTGGCCCAAAGTGTGACCTTCCTCTGCGAGTCGTTTTTCCATGTCGTGAAAGCGGTGCACAAACTTGTCATTGGTGGCGCTGAGTGCGGACTCCGACTCCACACCGCATTTGCGCGCCAGATTGACGACGCTGAAAAGGAGGTCGCCCAGTTCTTCCTGAATGGCCTTGGGATCTCCGCTGGCGAGTGCCTCTTGGACCTCGGCCAGTTCTTCGCGGATCTTATCCATGACGGGTGGGAGGTCCGGCCAGTCAAAGCCCACGCGAGCGGCTTTTTTCTGGATCTTTTGTGCCCGCATCAGGGCAGGGAGTCCACCGCCGATGGCGTCCAGCAAGCCAGTGGGTTCCGTCTGGCCTTTCTCTTGTCGCTTGATCGCATCCCACTGGTTCAGCACGGCTGCGGAAGTGTCTGCGGTGGTTTCGCCAAAGACATGCGGGTGGCGGCGCACCAATTTGTCGGAGAGCATGTGCGCCATTTGGTCCAGGTCGAAACTTCCCGATTCGGAGGCGATTTGTGCATGAAGAACGGGTTGCAGGAGGATATCGCCCAATTCCTCGCACATGTGAGTGGTGTCGCCGGAACGAATGGCCTCGGCGGCCTCGTAGGCCTCCTCCAAAAGATGGGGGATCAGCGTTTCATGGGTCTGCTCAATGTCCCAAGGGCATCCACCTGGGGCACGGAGACGATGAACGATGTAACGAAGACGGGTGATGCCATCAGGATGATCCAAACTCATGCCGTGATGTAGCGTGGCCGGCGGGGAGTGCAAGGCGGGAGGCTGCGGGAAGGGGGGATTTGTGGGATTGGGCTCGTTGTCGTGATGCTTCGGCCGACGCACCTTGCGAGGAGGAGAACAAACGGAGGGGACTCCTCCCCAAGATCGGAAGCCCGTTGGGTTCAGGTTTGCGCAATTCGGGGTTGCAAGGGGCGGGGGCAGCGGGCAGCATCGTGCTTCGCACGTCGCTTTGGCGGTGGCGGGCGTAAAACCTTTCACAACCCACTCTAACATCATGGCTAGCGAAGCAGTCCTTTCTCTGAACAACGACAATTTCAAAACTGAAATCGAATCCTCCACCGTGCCGGTGCTGGTCGATTTCTGGGCAGAATGGTGTGGTCCTTGCCGCCAACTCGGCCCGATCCTCGATCAGTTGGCCGACGAAAAAGGCGCTGCAGTTAAAATCGCCAAGGTGAACGTGGATGACAGCCCAGAGCTGGCCTCGCAGTTCGGCGTGCGCTCAATCCCGATGATGGTGTTCTTCAAGAACGGCCAGCAGGTGGACTCCATCGTGGGTGTGCAGTCCAAGGCGGCATTGGCTGCCAAGTTGGACGCTCTCGCCTAATCAGCCTCAACCGCGGCACACATCGTCATGGGCATGAAGGAAGTCGGCATCGGTATCATCGGCGGTGGGCTGATGGGGCGCGAAATGGCCAGCGCGTTCGCGCGCTGGTGTGCACTCACAGACGTGGCGGTCAAGCCTCGTCTCGTCGCCGTGGCCGATCTTGTCGAGCCTGTGCGCGAGTGGTTCCGCTGCATTCCTTCCTGCGAGCAACTGACGGCAGACTATCATGAACTGCTGGCCAATCCGGCCGTGGACGTGGTGTATGTGGCGGTGCCGCACAATCTGCACGAGAAGATCTACCTGGACGTTCTGAACGCTGGGAAGGATCTCTTTGCGGAGAAGCCCTTTGGTATCGATCTTACCGCAGCCCGAACGATTCGTGATGCTGCGGCGAAGTCTGGCCGCTTTGTTCGATGCAGCTCTGAGTTTCCGTTTTTCCCTGGGGCCCAGCGCGTCATGGAGGTCGCGAAGTCGGGCAAGATCGGTCGCATCCTGCAGGTCGTGTCCGGCTTTCACCACAGTAGCGATCTCGATGCCAGCAAGCCTGCCAACTGGAAACGCTTTAGCCGGACCTGCGGCGAAATTGGCGTGCTGGGCGATCTGGGCATGCATGCCTGCCATATTCCCTTGCGGCTCGGTTGGCGGCCCAGCAGTCTTTTTGCCCAATTGCAGAAGGGCTACCCTCAACGACCTGATGGCAAGGGCGGCATGACGGACTGCGATACCTGGGACAATGCGATGCTGCATTGCTGGACCGAAATCGAGTCCCAGTCTGTGCCGATGCGTCTGGAGATGAAGCGATTGGCGCCCGGCGAAACCAATTCCTGGTTCATCGAAGTGCTCGGCACCGAGGGCGGTGCCCGCTACAATACGAAAGAGCCGAAGACTCTGTGGCTCTTTGAAGGGGGTAAAGAGCAGTTTTGGAAGAAGACCGATCTGGGATTCGGGATGCCATTCAAAGCGGTGACCGGTGGGATCTTTGAACCTGGGTTCCCTGACATCATTCAGCAAATGTGGGCCGCGTTTTTGATGGAGCGCGAAGGATTGCTTGATGGGCGTTTCGGCTGCGCGACCCCCGACGAGGCCGTCGCCACCCAAGAAATCTTCGCCGCCGCGCTGGAGTCGCAGCGCGATGGAACGGTCGTGCGTCTCTGAATCGCTTCCCGTCGTGCTGGAGAGTTTCGCCCCTTGGCCATGCAAAACCATCGGCGCTTTTCCTGAGTGAACTGCGTGACGTCAAAGCGGGGGGCAGCGCTGCTCAATCGCACCGCGACGATGCGCCAGTGAATTCGGGTTGAGCCAGAATCCCCCGTTGATGGCCACCGTCCTGTTTTTGAAATCCTCTCTTTTGGCAAAATGGGTGACGCAGCCCGCAGTCCGAATCACGTCGCCCAGTCGTTAGAAATATTCAGACGGAACTGTGTGCGATGTGGCGCGGTTACATCGTTTGGTCTATCCTCTCCAATGGTTGCTCGCATTCTCAGATACGTCTTGCCCCTGCTGATCCTCGGCGGCTGCTGGGAAGCTGCGCTTTGGTTCATTCGCAACCAGGAGGTGCCCAAATTAATGGAAATGCCGCCGCAACTGGTCCGGGTGGATGGAACGGTGCTAAAGAAAACGGTTTTTCCAGTCATTGCTAAGTCCCAGGGCGCTGTGCAGCCGCGCACTCGCAGCAATCTACTGCCCGAGGTCTCCGGGATGATCGTCGAGGTCTCGGCGAATTTTCGTCCAGGTGGTTTCTTTGAGAAGGACGAGGTGCTGGTGAAGATCGATCCGGTGGACTACGCGACGGCAGTGGTGGTATCGGAGGCGGCGCTGGCGCAGTCCAAGGCGGCCTTGGTGGAGGAGGACGCCCGGGCGGAACAGGCGCTGGAAAACTGGAAGGCGCTGGGCCGTGACGGTAAGCCAGGGGCACTGGCCTTGAGGGAGCCTCAATTGGCGAAGGCTCGCGCAGATGTCGCTGCCTCGGAAGCGCAGTTGACCAAGGCAAGGCGAGACTTGGATCGCACCACGATCCGCGCGCCGTATGCGGGGCAGGTGCTGGAGCAGGCAGTGGATGTGGGGCAGTTTGTGACGCCAGGAACGCAGTTGGGAACGGTGTTTGCGGTGGATTATGTCGAGGTGCGGCTGCCTTTGCCCGAGCGAGAAATGGCTTTTTTGGATCTGCCGCAGCACTTCCGAGGCGAATCCGAGACGCAGGCAAAAGGCGCGGCAGTCAAGCTCTTGGCCATGGAGGGCGGCCACCCGATCCTCTGGGATGCGCGACTGACTCGCGTTGAGGGCGCCATCGATATGGACACACGGCAGACGGTGGCGGTGGCTCAGGTGGATGATCCTTTTGGTCGGCACAAGGAAGGACAGCCACCGCTAAAAATCGGTCAGTTTGTCGAGGCGCAAATACTGGGTCGGTCGCTGGAGAATGTCTTCGTGCTGCCGCGCAGTGCGGTTCGGGCGGGCAATGAGATCATTTTGATCACCAAGGATGATCGGCTGAAGCGGAAGCATGTGGAGCCACTGACCGGCGATGAAAAGTATGTGGTGATCGCTGCCGACGCCGAGGGCGGTCTGCACGAGGGAGATGTGCTCTGCCTCACGCCGATTCCGTTTCCAGCGGATGGTGCCCGAGTCTTACCCACGATTGATGGGCAATCGGAGCGGCCTGGAGTCGCTACTGGCCCGCACTCCAAAGATGGTGCAGCGCGCCCTGCGGCGAAGGGTGCAGGCCGGGAGTCCTAACCAGATCTGCTTTTTTCATGATCGCCTGGTTTGCCCGCAATCACGTCGCCGCCACCCTACTGATGCTGGGGATTTTGGTGGCCGGTGCAGCGACTCTGAAGTGGGGCCAAATCCCACTGGAGGTCTTTCCCGATTTCCCAGATCGCATGATCACGGTCAACGTGCCCTATCCAGCCGCGACCCCCGATGAGACCGAAGAAATGATCGTGCTGAAGGTCGAGGAAGCCATCCAGCAAGTCCAGGGCATCAAACACATTCTGTCCTCGGCTGGATCGAGCGGTGGCACGGTGACGATTGAGGTTCAAGATGATGCCGACCCGCGCGAGGTGTTGGACGATGTGAAGAATCGGGTAGATGCGATCTCGACCTTCCCCCGGGATTCGGAAAAGCCCATCATTCAGATCCAGCAGGGCTTCTTTGGCGTGATTACGGTCATTGTGGCGGGCGATATGGCGGAGCGAGATTTGGCGAAGCTAGGGGAGCACGTGCGGCAGGAATTGGCTGGGCTGCCGGGTGTGAGTCATGCGGATCTGGCGGGTGTGCGACCTTTTGAGATCAGCATCGAGGTTCCGGAGGCGATGCTGCGCAAGCATGGGCTGACGCTGGAATCCATCAGCCAAGCCATTGCGTCTTCATCGTTGGATCTGCCTGCAGGTATCGTGAAAACGGATTCCGGTGATGTGGCGATGAAAACTCGCGGGCGGGCGTATTCGGGCGAGGATTATGCTGCGGTGAGCATCTTGCAGCGTTCCGACGGCAGTCGATTGACCCTGGGGGAGGTGGCAAAGATTGAGGATGGCTTCAACGAGAATCCTCTGGAGGCACGTTACAATGGCAAGCGCTGCGTGACGGTCACAGCGACTCGCGAGGGCAATCAAAATGCGGTGGAGATCGCCGAGCAGGTGAAAAAGTATGTCGAGGGCGCTCAGTCCCGACTGCCGAGTGGTGTGGAGATCACGTATTGGAATGACCGATCTAAGATCGTGCAGGGCCGAATCGATTTGATGCTTCGCAACGGCTTGCAGAGCTTCATTTTGGTCTTTGTCACGTTGCTGCTGTTCTTGCGGCTAGACATCGCCTTCTGGGTTAGCCTGGGCATTCCCGTCTCGTTCCTCGGGGCCTTTGCCTTGATGCCCTTGCTGGGGGTGACGATCAATTCTTCCAGTCTGTTCGGATTTATCATGGTGCTGGGCATCGTGGTGGATGACGCCATCGTGGTGAGTGAGAGTGTGCATACCTGTCGGCAAAATGGAGAGTCGCCGCTGTCGGCAGCGATCACCGGAACGCGGGAGGTTTCGACCCCGGTGATTTTTGGCGTGCTGACGAATGTGATCGCGTTTTTTCCTTTGCTAATGGGCTTGGGCGACTGGGGGCCGATGTTCAAGCCGATCGCGATGGTGGTCATTCCGGTGATGCTGTTTTCTCTGATCGAGTCCCAGCTCTGTCTGCCAGCGCACCTCTCTGGAACGTTCTTGAAGAAGCCCTCCGACTTCTGTGCGCCATTGCAGACTGCTGCCAACGGCGCGTTGAACTGGTTTGTGCGAATTGCCTATGAGCCGATGCTGAAGATCGCGGTGAAGGCTCGCTACGTGTCTGCGGCTTGTTTTTTGGGCGGATTGATTTTGTTGGTTGGATACATCATGGGCGGGCGAATCAACTGGATGCCGTTCCCACGAGTGCCTAGCGAGCGCATCACGGCCCGACTCTCGATGTTGGAAGGAACGCCAATAGAGGTCACCGAGGCGCATGTGAATCGGATGTACGATATCGCGCTCGAAATGAGCAAAGATTACGTCGGCCCTGATGGTAAGCCGGTCTTTAAGCAGTATCTGTCCGTTGTCGGAGGCAACGGATTTACCTCCAGCCACAGCAAAGGCAAATCGGGCATGCCAAACCAAGGCGAGGTGACCATCGAGTGCTACGGGCCTGAGGAGCGGAGCCTGAACAATGTCTCCACTGTTGATATCGCGAATGATTGGCGGAAGCGGATCGGTAGCATCGTCGGGGTGGAGGAACTCACCTTCCGTGCGGAAATCTTCCGGGGTGGAGACCCGATTGACGTTCAGATGGTGGGCAGTGATCCCCGTGAACTTTTGCGGGTATCTGAAAAGATCAAAACCAAGCTGGCCAGCTACCCCGGGATTTTTGATGTGAACGATTCGCTGGATGAAGGTCGCAGCGAAATCCAGTTCCAGCTCAAGCCAGAGGCGCGTCAATTTGGAGTCACTGTGTCTGATCTAGCCCGTCAGGTGCGACAGGCCTTCTATGGCAGCGAAGTTCAGCGACTGCAGCGTGGTGCGGATGAGGTGCGCGTCTTTGTGCGCTACCCGAAGGCTGAGCGGCAGAACCTAGCGACGCTCGATACAATGCGCATTCGCAATTCGGAAGGCGTGGAGTTCCCACTGAACGCTGTGGCGAAGTTGGAAGTCGGTAAGAGCTTCACTTCAATCAAGCGGGTGGATCGCAAGCGAGCCATCAATATCACCGCAGATGCGGAGAAGGGGACCGTGGATGTCGGGGCAATCAAGGACGAACTGGGGGGCTTTATCGACGAGCTTTTAAGGTCGCATCAGGGCATTAGTTGGAGCTACGAGGGCGAGGCGCGATCCGAGCGTGAAGCTGCGTCTTCAGGTCTGCTAGCAGCGGTGCTGCTGGGCCTCGCAATCTACACGATGCTGGCAATTCCGTTCAAGTCCTACACGCAGCCGTTCATTGTGCTCTTGGTCATTCCGTTTGGGATTCTTGGGGCGGTGCTGGGTCACATGGTGCACGGGCTTCCTCTGAGCATGCTCAGCGTGTTTGGGATCCTAGCACTGGCCGGTGTCGTGGTGAATGACAGCATCGTTCTGGTGGACTATGTCAATCAGGCACGGGCGCAAGGTGCCACTTTGCTGGAGGCGGTCTTGCGGGCGGGCCCACGCCGTTTTCGGCCAATCCTGCTGACCTCAGTCACGACGTTCGCTGGGTTGATGCCGCTGATCTACGAGAAGTCCACGACCTCGCAGTTCCTCATCCCCATGGCGGTCAGTCTGGGCTATGGGATCCTTTTGAGCACGGCGATCACGCTGTTTTTGGTGCCGGTCTGCTACATGATTCTGGAAGACATCAAGGGCCTGTTCCAATTTGTCTGGCCACCGCATAAAGATGTAGTCGAAGCGGAGCCAACTGAGGTAAGCTAAGGCTTCATCCTCAATTATGAAGCGAACCATTGCTGTCTCGAGTGCGTTGATTTTTGCTGCGTTGGCGGTGGCTGGCGCGACAGAGGAAAGTCTTCCCTCCATTCGTGGACTGAGCCGATCCGATCTGCTGCAGTATCATGGAAAAAACGGGCAAATAGGGCGCGCCTCGACGCCGAAAGAGTGGGCATCCCGTCGAGCGGAAGCGCTCAAGGCATTTCAAAGTATCGCAGGTCCGCTGCCGGGTGATGAGAAGCGCTGTGCCCTTGACGTGAAAATCGATGAGGAAGTGGACTGTGGCAGCTATGTGCGACGTGCCATCAGTTATGCTTCAGAGCCGGGGTCTCGTACGACTGCTTTTTTGTGCATTCCCAAAACGGCACTGACAGGAAAACCTGCCCATGGGGTGCTGTGTCTGCATCCGACGGAGAACAACATTGGATACAAAGTCGTCGTGGGACTGGGCGGGAAGCCTCATCGTCAGTATGCCAGCGAGTTGGCGGAACGTGGCATGGTGACGATAGCACCCAGCTACGTTCAATTGGCGCAATACCAGCCGGATTTGAAGGCTCTAGGCTATCAAAGCGGCACCATGAAGGCAATCTGGGATAACATCCGTGCAATGGATCTGCTGGATGCGCTGCCATTTGTCATTCACGGTCGATATGCGGCGATCGGTCACTCGCTCGGTGGACACAACGCGATTTATACGGCGGTGAACGATGATCGCATCCAAGTGGTCGTTTCGAGCTGTGGGTTTGATTCGTTTTTGGATTACTACGGAGGCAAGATCAACGGCTGGACGCAGGAGCGCTACATGCCGAAGCTGGCGGACTACTTGGAGCATGCGGAGGATGTGCCGTTTGATTTTTATGAACTGGTGGCCTGTTTGGCGCCCAGGAAGTTCTTTGCTAATGCGCCTCTGCGTGATGCGAACTTCCGCTGGGATAGCGTGGATCGAATCCTTGCGGCCGCACGGCCCGTGTATGCACTTCATGGGGCTGAGGCAAACATCAAGGTGACGCACCCTGACAGCGAGCATGATTTTCCTGATACGGAGCGTTTCGCGGCCTATGATTGGATCCAGTCAGGGCTGGTTGAAACCAAGTAGTGCGGCAAAGATGCCGCAATTTCCCACTTGATACGGCACGCGCACTGCTGAGACTGGCAGCCTATGAAAGTGAGTTACGTTTGGCAGTCTGCCGTTTTTATTTACCTCCTCATCGCACTGGATTCGCGGGCGCAATCTGCGCTTGAATCCTGGGTGCTTTCGGATGGGACGATGATCGAAGCAAAGGTGCGCACGGTGGCTCCTGGTCACGTGCTCTTTACGCAACGGAGCGGTATCGAGAAAGATGTGGAAATCAGCAAGCTTTCGGAGCGTAGTCGCAAGCGTCTTCTCGAAGTGCTCGGATTCAGTGCCAGCGATGCTGCGGCATTGCCTGCGGGAACACCGACACCCATGGCGACGGTCCCAGCCGCTCCCGTGGCTCCCTCTGCACCTGCGAATGGCAGCGCAATCGACGTCACGGACACAGCTTCGATCGAGGCCAGTTTTGGTAAAGAGGCGACCGTCGCTGGCCAAGTGAAAAAGATCATCACTCTGGGCGCTGCGGGTCACAAACTGGTCGAGTTTGACGGCAGCACTTTCCAGATTTTTGTCAGCAATTCATCGCTGCAAGCTTCCAATGAGTGGGCACTGGAGGACATGGTAGGCAAGCGGGTCCAAGCATCCGGCAAGGTGGATCGCTATCGAGACAATCTCCAATTGCGCATTTCGCGTCCCGACCAGATAGCAGTCGTTCAATAGCAACATGGACGCGCAAATGGTGGAAGCCCTTCGGGGCATCGTTGGTCCGCAGCATGTGCTGACGGAAATCGAGGATATCCTGCCCTATGGATTTGACGGCACTGCTGCGCTGAAAGGGCGTGCGGGTGCAGTCGTTTTTCCTCACTCGACCGAGGAAGTTGCGGCCTGTGTTCGATTGGCCCGCGAGAACCGAGTGCCTGTTGTGCCTCGCGGATCAGGCACGGGATTGAGCGGTGGCAGTGTGCCGGTGGATGGCTGTCTGGTGCTCTGCGTCGCGCAGATGGACCGCATCTTCGAGGTGGACGAGCGCAATCTGACGTTGCACGCGCAGTGTGGCGTGCTCACGAAAGCAGTCGATGATGCCGCGCTTAAGGTGGGCCTCTTTTACCCGCCAGATCCGGGCTCGATGAAGATTTCGACCATCGGTGGAAACGTCGCCGAAAACAGCGGCGGTCTGCGTGGGCTGAAGTATGGCGTTACGCGCGACTACGTCATGGCGGTGCGCGTGGTTTTGCCCGATGGCACCGAGACTTGGTTGGGCAACAAGTGCGTGAAGGATGTGGCAGGCTACTCGATGAAGGATCTTTTTGTCGGCAGCGAAGGCACGCTTGGGTTGATCACCGAGGTCATGCTCAAGCTTGTGCCTCGCCCAAAAGCGCGCCGCACCATGCTGGCGCTCTACGACTCCATGGAAGCGGCTGCAGAAACGATCTCTGCGATCATCGCCGCTCGGATCATTCCGTGCACGCTGGAGTTCTTGGATCGTGTCACGGTCGGCTGTGTAGAGGATTATGCGAAGATTGGGCTGCCTACGGATGTTGAGGCCCTGGTGTTGATGGAGACCGATGGTCACCCTGTTGTGGTCGAAGAGGAAGCGGCAGAGATGATGGCTCTGGCGAAAAAACACGGAGCACGTGAAGTGAAGGCTGCTGCGGACGAAGACGAGGGCGCCCGACTCGCTGCTGCGCGGCGCAATGCGTTCAGTGCGCTGGCAAGGATTCGTCCGACGACGATCCTCGAAGACGTGACGGTTCCCCGCAGCGAACTGGCGCGCATGGTCGCTTTCATCAATCAGGTCGCCAAGAAGCATCGCCTACAGGTTGGCACCTTTGGCCACCTCGGCGATGGGAATCTTCACCCAACTTTTTTGACCAACGAGTTGGACAAAGACGAGATGCACCGCGTCGAACTAGCGCTGGAGGACATCGTCGATGAGACCATTAAACTCGGCGGCACTGTGACGGGCGAACACGGAGTGGGCTTAGCCAAGAAGGCATTTGTGAAGAAGCAACTGGGGGAAGGCAGCTACGAGTTGATGCGAACCATTAAGCGCAGCCTCGATCCCGAAGGCTTGTTTAATCCTGGGAAGATGTTTGATCTTTGATGGTTCGGGTAGCCGCGGAGATGCCATTGAGTGGTGGCTTCTGCCCAAATTTGGCACCAGCAATGTAGTTCCCTACTCCGCAGCGGGAACTGCCGCAGCGATGGTGTCCACGCAGCGGAGGACGTTGCGGGCGGTCTCTGCGTCGGGGAACTTGAGGCCGAACTTCTTTTCCAGAGCGACCACCAATTGCAGTGCGTCTACGGAGTCTAAGCCGAGGCCTTCCGGGCTGAAGATAGGGGTCTCGTTGCCGATCTCCTCGGCGGTCATCTGAAGCATGAGTTCGTTGACCATGAGGTCTTTGATTTGCTGGCGTAGTTCGTCCATGAAGTAATGAGAAAAGAAATTGAGGCGGCGATAGTGGACTCAGAAGATGCCGCCATCAATCTTCAAAACGCTGCCAGTGATATATCCTGCGTTTTCTGACGCCAAAAAGACGGCCGCTGCGGCGACATCCTCCGGTCGGCCGAGTCTCCGCATTGGCACCTTGGCGGTCGCAGCCTGGCGCTGTTCGGGGTTCATGGCAGAGAGGGCAGGGGTATCGATGTAGCCTGGGCAGAGGCAATTTACGGTGACTCCAGCGCGCGCCACTTCCTTGGCAAAACTTTGCGTCAGCCCCACGACCCCAGCCTTGGCGGCGGCGTAATTTGCCTGACCGGGTGGGGAAAGTAGGGCGCTGAGAGAGGCAATGTTGATGATGCGACCTCGTCGCTGGCCCATCATCGTGCGAGCCACGGCACGGCAGCCATTGAAGGTGCCCGTCAGATTGGAGTCGATGACCTTGTGCCACGAATCATCCGTCATCATGGCGAGGAGTTGATCGTCGTGATGCCCGGCGTTGTTGATCAGCACATCCATGCTCTTATTCGTGGCCAGGATGGTCTCGACAGCGAGGTCCCAAGAGATGGCGCTCGTGACATCGAGCTCGATTAAATGGACCCGGTCTGGATGCAACGATTGCAGATCAGCGGCAGCATCGCGATTGCTGCGGACTCCGAGCCAGAGATGATTTTCGGGCGACTCTTGGAGAAAGGTCTGAGAGATGCCGATACCGAGGCCACCATTGGCGCCTGTGATGAGGATGCTGCGTGACATGTGGGACTAGGCGCGGGTCAGTGTGGTGGTGATGAGTCGGTGATGCGTATCGCGGCTGAGGACGGATGCGGTGCTGAGCGCCTGGGCGCGCATTGCTTCGCAAGCAAAGACGATCTGCCAAGCTGAACTCACGCTGAAGCCATGCCCCAGCACCCCAGCGGGCGCATTTTCTGCGAAGGCGCTGGATTGAACCGGATCGGTAATGCTTTCCAACTGGATCGTTCCCGGGCTCGATTGGTTGGAGCGTCGGATCAAGATCGCCGCTGCACCTTCGGTTCCAATTTGAAGTCCGGGAAAGAGATGAAGCGCTTCTGTGCTGAGCCAGTCGAGTTCCTCTGCTGCGACGATGAGGCAATCTCTGACGAGTCCCTGATCGATCCATTGCGCCCCCGTGATCATGGCGTTGAGGAATTCCGTGGCGTCCCCGACAAGGGTGTAGCTGGGACCAGCGGTGCCTATAAGCGCTGCAAGATGGCTACCGGGGGCATTGAAGACGGTCTCTGGAAAAAGAATGGGGCTGGCCAGCAGCGGGTCGTTCAGGACTTCTGCATAGAAACGGCGGCTGTAGTTCACGCTTCCATTTTGCGTTACAAAAATCAGGCCAGTCGCGTCGGCGACTTCCGGGATTAGTGGTAAAGCCGGGTCCCCGAGCGCCTCCAGGGCCGCATGAACGGTGAACCGGCCGATCGGGCTGGTGCGTCGTAGCCGGGGTTGGCGCAACCATGCGGGTGGCGCGGGCAGAGCAGGGACGGAGCGGAATTGGCGATGGGGGGCTCCTGGGCCGCGTTGCTCGGTCGTGATGGGGAGGTTGGCGCGCGCGCTCACCGCTTCGTGAAGAGCGTGGGCGCTCCAGCCAGCGGGTGATACCGCGCCCCAACCAACGATGTCGATCCCAGTGCTCATGAGGCTTTTTTCAAAACAAGGGTGGCATTGGCGCCGCCGAAGCCAAACGAGTTCGTGAGGACGTGGCGGAGGTCGGCATCGCGTGGCGATTGCACCAGATCAAAGCGGCAGATGTCGTCTGGTTTCTCCAGCGTCACATTGGGCGGCACCCACCCACCGCGTAGGGCGAGGATGCAGATGGCGGTCTCTACCGCGCCCGCACCACCCAACAGATGACCGATGCTGCCTTTCGTCGAGCTGACCCGAACACTGCTGACATCTCGCCCGGCCCAGGCGCAAATCGCTGCTCCCTCGGAGCCGTCATTGAGCGGTGTACCAGTGCCGTGCGCGTTGATGTAGTCGATCTGGTCGGGAGTGACACCCGCCTCCAGGCATGCCTTCGCCATGCTGCGTGCCGCGGCGATGCCCTCAGGATGCGGCTGGGTCAGGTGGTGCAGATCTGTGGTCGCGCCATAGCCAGTGATCTCAGCAAGGATCGTTGCCCCACGAACTTGGGCATCCTCTAGCCGTTCCAAGGTCAGGACTGCGGCACCTTCGCCGAGGGCCAGCCCATCGCGATCTGCAGCGAAGGGGCGCGGTCGCGTGGTGCTCAGAGCCTGTAGCGAATCGAAGCCTGCGAAAACCAGCTCCGCCAAGGCGTCATAACCACCTGCGAGGACGCGCCGCGCATGACCGTGCTTCACCGCGTGAAATGCGTGGCCGATGGCGTTTGCGCCTGACGCACAGGCGTTCGAGACCAGCGTGAATGGGCCGCGCAGCCCAGTCGCCTGAGCGAGTGCACGGGCTTGGGAGTGCGGTTGGTAGAGTTGGGAAAGCGTCGCAAGCCCACGCTTCTGGGCGGGGTGGTTCGTCTTGGTTTTGAAGTAATCCTGACCCAAGGGCATCGCTCCCGCACTCGTCCCGAGCGAGATCGGCGTGACTTTGCCGTCGTCCTTGTCAGGTTCCCAACCGCTCTGCGCCCAGGCTTCGAGACCTGCGTGCAAAAGCATGCGGCTGGATCTTTCCAATCTCGCGCCGGCTCGGGCAGGGAGGGAGTTGGTAGGGAGAGGTTCCTCAAAAGCGATCTCGCCACCGATGTGCACCCGTTGCTTGGAGGTATCAAAAAGGGTAATCGGACGGAGTCCAGACCTCCCCTCGCGAAAGCCCGCCGCATTTGTGGCGCATCCATGGCCGAGCGAGGTGAGGATCCCAACGCCCGTCACCACGACCCTGTGGGGGCCGGAGGTGGGGGAAGTGCCGCGCTGATATGCCATGCGTTTTTCTAGCTGGGGTTGAGGTTCTTGGCAACCCATTGCAGCGGGTCGGTGGAGTACGGTGAGATTTGTGTCGGTGATACGTATCGGAGGTCGGATTGAGTTTGGAGAAATCTGGAGTCAGACCAAGTTTCTCAGCGAATGAAAAGCCCCCGAACGGCGCAAAGGTAGGGCAGCGAGAGCCTCTGCACTTGCGTTTTTTCACAAAGCGTGGCCTTCTCTGCCCGGCATGATTTTGTACGAGCGCTGGCTGACTGTCCTGGACCGCTTCCGTCACGAGGTGGCGGTGGTGGATGCTGCTTGTGGGGAGATGCTGACGTTTGACGAATTGGCGGCGCTGGCCGCCGCGGTGCCGATGATGAGCGCAGGCACTTGGTGTGCGACGAGTCTGCGGGAGGGCCTCAAAAACTTCCTCGCCAAGGCCCTGGCGTGTTGGCGGGATGAGACCGTTTTTTGTCCGGTCGAAGGGGAACTGCCGCAGGTAGCGCCACCACCCAAGGACTTGGCCGGAGTTTGCCATGCCAAACTCACTTCGGGATCAACGGGAGAACCCAGGATGGTACTCTTTACCGCCGAACAACTGGCTGCCGATTGCGATCACATTTGGACCACGATGGGCCTGCGTCGCGACTGGCCAAATGTGGCCGTTGTTTCGGCGGCGCATTCGTATGGATTTGCGAACATTGTGCTGCCCCTTTTTCTATACGGTCAGCCGTTGCGCGTCTGCCCTGATCCATTGCCTGGAACCCTGCGGTCGGTGCTACAGGCCGCGCAAGGTCCTGTCACGCTGCCGGCAGTCCCTGCGATGTGGCGGGCCTGGTCTCAGTCGGGTGTGCTGGACGGCGCATCGGTTGCTCTGGCAATCTCCGCCGGTGCACCTCTGCCGGTGGAACTGGAACAGCAGATCTACTGCGCTACCGGCATCAAGGTTCACAACTTTTACGGATCGAGCGAGTGTGGTGGTATCGCTTTTGATCGCAGCGAGGAACCTCGGACAGACTCCTCCCTCGCAGGCACCGCGATGGACGGCGTGCAATTGACGGTTGGCGCTGACGGATCTTTGCACATAGCGAGCGCAGCGGTGGGCTGTGGCTATTGGCCTGCGCCAAAAAACGCAGAGAGTCTCGCGGACGGTTGTTTTGTATCGACCGATACGGTGGAACTGCTGCCGACTGGCGAGGTGCGATTGCTCGGTCGGGTATCGGACGTGATCAATGTCGCGGGGCGAAAACTGGCTCCGGTCGAAGTCGAAGCCGCTCTTCTGCGTCATGCGGCCGTCCGGCACTGCGTCGTCTTCGGCATTCCCAGCGCGGATCCGGCACGCGTCGAAGATGTCGTTGCCTGCGTCCACGCGGCACCCGGCACGGACTCTCGGGAGCTCATGGCCGCGATCTCCAAAGAGCTCACCCCCTGGCAATGCCCCCGCCACTGGTGGATCACCGAGGAGTTGCTGCCGGACGCCCGTGGCAAGACATCACGGGCCGTGTGGCGGCGGCGATTTCTGGAGCGGCGGTAGGTTTTGGGGTCCGGCTCTTTCGTGATTGCCAGCGCGGGGCAAATCCGCTCTGATGATGGGCATGTCGCTTCAAAGTGTCTTTGCTCCTGCTGCCGTCCTCTACCAGGCCGGGAAACCGCTTGTGATTGAGGAGGTGGAGGTCCGTCCGCCGCAGGCGGGTGAAGTGCGGGTGCGCATGAAGGCGGCGGGTGTCTGCCATAGTGATCTGCATGTGATGACGGGCGATCTGCGGATGCCGGAGCCGATTATCCTTGGGCATGAGGGCGCAGGAATTGTTGAGGATGTGGGGCCTGGGGTGACGACGGTGCAACCGGGTGATCATGTGATCCCCATCTGGCGTGCGTCCTGTGGTCGGTGCGAGTATTGCATGGGCGGCAAGCCTGCGCTCTGCGACATGGGCACAGCGATGCGATTCACGGGGCTGATGCCTGATGGCGAGACGCGATTTCGCAACGCCAAAGGCGACAGTATCAGGCATTACGCGGGAGTCTCCACCTTTGCATCGCTCTCCACGATGCCCGAGGCTGCCGTTGTGCCGATCCCCAAGGATTTCCCGTTCTACAAGGCTGCTCTGATCGGTTGCGGCGTGATCACGGGAGTAGGCGCGGCGGTTTATGCTGCGCAAGTGAAGCCGGGCAGCACCGTGGCGGTGTGGGGTTGTGGCGGCATCGGATTGAACATCATCCAAGGTGCTCGGCGCATGGGTGCACGACGAGTCATCGCGGTGGATACACTGGCGCAAAAGGAGGCCAAGGCTCGGCAACTTGGCGCTACAGATTTTGTCGATTCGAGCCAGACGGATGCCGTGGAAGCCGTCAAGGCTTTGACGGACGGGAAGGGGGCCGATTACACCTTCGAGGCCATCGGCTTGCCAAAACCCATCGAGCAAGCCTTCGACGCGACTCGCAAGGGTGGCACCTGCGTCATCGCCGGAATTTCTCGTGGGGATGCGCGTGCGGCGATCAATGTGAATCAGCTCGTGTATGCAGAGAAGACGCTCAAAGGCACGCTCTATGGCAGTGCGAGACCTCGCGTCGATTTGTTGAACCTCATCGCGATGCATGAGGCAGGGGATCTGATGCTGGATGAACTCCTGACCCGCACTTGGCCTCTGACCGAGATCAATGAAGCCTACGACGCGCTGAAAAATGGAGAACTCGCGCGTGGTCTCATCGTTTGGTAGATCACCAACCTATTTTATGAACCGCCGACAACTCCTCAAGGGCACCGCCAGTGCCGCCATCACCTCCGCGCTTTCTTCGTGCAGCACGCTGACGGGCGCGCCGGATTCCCTCATCATCGATACCCATCAGCATCTGTGGGATCGGTCCAAGCTAAATCTCCCTTGGCTGAAGGGCGCGCCGGATGTCCTGCGTCATGACTACCGCACCGCAGACTATCTGAAGGCCTATGAGGGTCTGAATGTGAAGGCCATCTACATGGAAGTAGATGTGGCCCCGAGCGATCATGTGAAGGAGGCAGACTGGATCGTCGCATTGTGCCGCGAGGGTAGTTCGCCGACCATGGCGGCGACCATCGGTGGGCGTCCTGCAGCGGCAGATTTTGAGAGTTACGTGCAGCGTTACGCAGGCACGGGTTACATCAAAGGGCTGCGCCAAGTGTTGCATGGCGACTCCACTCCGGCGGGCTTTTGTCTGTCGCCAGAGTTTGTCCGTGGAGTCCAAACCCTGGGTCGGCATCGGCTAAATTTTGAAATGACGATGCGTCCCACGGAATTGCAGGACGCCGCCAAACTCGTCAAGCAATGCCCAGACACACGCTTCGTTCTTGATCATTGCGGTAATGGCGATCCTAAGGCCTTCAATCCAAAACTGGGCTCCGGTTTGAAACGTTCTTGCACCGCTGATGAGTGGAAACGTGGGATCGATGCCGTCGCGGCGATGCCTGGGGTGATGTGCAAGATCAGTGGCATCGTAGCCTTTGTGCCTCCTGGGAAGTGGCAGGCAGAGGACCTTGCGCCGGTCGTGAATCACTGCCTTGATTCCTTTGGTCCTGATCGCGTTTTCTTCGGTGGCGATTGGCCGGTGTGTCTGCTGGGCAGTCCGCTGCGTGGATGGGTTGATGCGCTAAAGCAAATCGTCTCCGCCCGTCCAGAGTCAGAGCAGCGCAAACTCTGGTCCACCAATGCGCGGCATTTTTACGGTGTCTGATCGCCGTCGCCGATTTCCCATCCAATTCGATTCATGAAAAATACATCGTCTCTTCTCATCCTTTGCGCCTCTCTCCCGGCGCTGTCATTCACACCTTCGCTGAAAGCGGAAGCCCCTGCCTATCAACCGGAGTTGTTCAAGACCACCAAGCTCGTCTATGCCGACACCTTTGATGGCACCGAACTCAATGCTGAGTTCTGGGAGGTCCGCCAAAACACCACTTGGGCGATCAAAGATGGCGTCCTTTCAGGCGAGCAATCTTCCAAGGAGTTTCAGGAAAAGAAGAAGGCCAGCGATGACCCATCGCACGCAGGTCTGAAACCGGTAATCTGGCTCAAGAAGGTGCCGGAGAATCTCGTCTGCACGATGCGCGTCCGCTACGGCGGGGAGGCGTATCAGAAAGGCTTTCCGCTGCTTGATGTCGGGCACCACATTCACACGATCACATTCAGCGAGAAGGCCACCACACTGACGATCAAAAAGAACGTCGAGTCACTGCCAGTCGAGACGCCCCTCTTTTCACTGAATGAGTGGCACGACGTCGCCATCGAGCTCAAGAAGGGCACGCTCATTCTTACCGTTGACGGGAAAAAGCATCGCTTCGATAGCGCCAACATCGATATGACGGGTCAGGCCCAGATCGATTTCAAAGCCATCGATTTTGGCACCTGTCAGATCGATGACGTGAAGCTCTGGGAAGGTCAGTAGCTGCTGGCGATCACACGGCAAAGAGGAGGCGGTCTGTGTAATGCAGATCCTCTTTGTCGTAATAGGGCGCTGCCCAGCGATCTGTCGTGGAGAGGAACCACTCTGCCGCATCGGCCATCTCACTCTTCGATGCCGTGGGTGCCGGGGCGCTGGCCAGCATTTTGTTCGCAGGCTTCTTTGCGGCCTTTTTTGCAGCCGTGGCGTGTAAATCAAGAAAGTCAAAGTGGTCCACGAGCCCAAGCGCCTCGATGGCAAAGGCTGTTGCAATATCAGGGTCCTTGATGGCAATCAGGTTGTCCCCGTTTGCTTGTTCTCCACCTAGCGCCAGATTTGAGGACCCGCAATACACCACGGGGTTTTTGCCATTGAATCCACAGACGACAAATTTGTGATGCACTTGATGACCGATCCCCACGCCGTGCACCTGATTGAACGGCGGCGGCAGGAGAGGGGATGAGGGTTTTCCAGAGACCAGCACACCCGTTTTCTTGCGTCGTGTATAGAGTGAGATTCCGTCTCCCGGCGCATCGGAAATACCGTAGCTAAAAATGTTCTGATCCTTGTGGATATCCCTCAGCACAGGAAAAACGGGGCCGGTGGCGCTCTGATCCATACCCATCACCGCGAACAAGACGCTGCCATTGGCGGTCTTTCCTTCCTGCACGATTCGGTTTGCCATTTCGGTCAGAATGGTCGTGGCCTGTGCTTCTGTATGGGGCGAAAAAGTGACGCTGGTTGGAGGAACCGTTTTGCTGGCAAAGGTGTAGGTCTTGGCTGCCTGCGGCGTCTTTGAAAAGGCGCTGGATTGTTTTCCTCCCCACATCTTGGCGTCCCAGCAAAGGTTGAATATCTCTGCATAGGCAGCCGCAACGGTGCGATCATTAAAGGTCAGCACGTGATTGGAGTTCACATACAAACCTGTGATCGAAAAGTTGGTCGATCCAGTGAGGACCTTAAGTGGCCCCTTGGTGTCAGAAATGATCCAGACCTTGTCATGGGCAAATCTCCCGAACTTGCCCCTCATGATCGCCGCGCCTGACGATGCCGCGGCCGTAAAGAGCGCCTCAAACTTATCCTCTTTGGGTGGTTTTGTCGTGCTGTGATGCAGCTTGGCATTGTCCAGAATCATTCGGACTCGCCCCACTTTGGCAAGTTCCAGTAGCGCTTTTGCGATGTCTGGCTCATTGAAATCGTAGGCAAAGATATCCAGGCGAAGGTTCTTGTTGTTGGTTAACTCTTTGATAAGACCAAAGAGTTGGTCGCGAGCTGTAAACCCGAGCCAGTTGTACTCATCTGCAAAGGTATAGCTCTGGCCCTGCGGGTTCTTGCCAGAGACTGCCGAGGTATCGAAAAGAACATCGTCAGTAGCTGGATGGAATTTTGCATCCTTCCCGAAGTGTCGAGTAAAGGCTTGGGATTGGGTGAACCCGCGAGTGAATCCCACTGTCACGTTGCCTTTCGAAAACGGAGCTACAGTGGTATTGACTGAGATCGACAGTTCAGCGTCCAAAGGCAGTATGCAACCCTTGGCATCGAAGTAGCGTGGAGTGACCGTGTATTTATAGGTGCCAAAAAAGGGCTGAGTGCCTTGGTGAACAGAGCCCGGCACGTGCACCCACCTGAACTTGTGGATCGGAGCGTTCACGCTCGAATTGGCCGCCTCTCCCGCGACCTGCGAGTGAATTTCAGGGTTTTTGAAACGGAGCGTATTGTAGATGTAATAGGCCTTTTTGCCTTTTGGGGTGACCTGGAGGGTGAATCCCGCCAAATTGCGCGCCTTCCCTTTGGGCAAATTGAATGCCAGCAGGGTGCGTGCGTCCCCGCGATGAGCTGTTACGGAGATGCCGGACTTGGGGTTTTTGCTGGAGGCTTTCATGAGAGTGTTGCTTCAACTGCAAATGAACTTCGATGCGCAAATTCCTGCCTCATTAGGTAGGTTCGTAAAGACTACCCCATAGGGAGTTGTTTTGGCAAGAATGATCGCGTTGAGTAGGCCCAAGCTTTCCTGGTTTGCATTAAAAACTGCAGTGGGAGAGCATCTGTATCATTCACGTGAGCGTAAAAAGGTGCGCATGATCATTCGAAATTTCTTCCTCACCCTAGCCGCAGGCGCATATCTCTCGATCCCGGCACATGCCAGCAACTTCAGTCTCGATGCAGAGAGCGGTTCTGTATGGGTTGATCGGGCGGACGTGCGAATCCCTGGGGACTCTGGCTCACCTTTCTCTATGGCGGACGACCTCTCGGCGGATGACCCACAGGCTTATATTCGGCTCCGGGGCACTTGGGAAATCAATGAACGGCATGAGATCACAGCCCTTTGGGCACCGCTGACCACTGATTTTGCCGGCTCGTTCGACCGGCCGATTCTGTTCGATGGTACTCTGTTTGCGGCGGGGCGTCCGACCACGGGCAGTTATCGCTTCAATTCTTACCGCCTGTCCTATCGCTACAATTTCATCACCCAGGAGAACCTGAAGCTTGGCTTGGGACTGACTGCCAAAGTGCGAGATGCGGAGATCGCGCTCCAGCAAGGTTCGTTGTCTGAGTCAGACTCAAACGTCGGCATTGTGCCGCTCATCAACTTTAAGCTCGACTGGCGGATCGCGCCGCAGTGGCACCTTCTGGTGGATGGCGATGCTCTCGGTGCTAGCCAGGGGCACGCTATCGATGTCGGCGTTGGGCTCCAGTTCATGGCGACGGACAACCTCGGCCTTCGTCTCGGTTACCGCATTCTTGATGGTGGAGCGGACAACGATGATGTCTATACCTATGCCCGCTTTCATTACGCCATGGCTGGCGTTACTTGGCGGTTCTGATTCGGCGTTCGCCGATCATTCCTGAGGTGGCCACTGGCTCCCAGCCAGTTCTGGGGGCAATTGGGTTGGGTCCACCGGGTAGATAAGGGAGAGATCCATTTGGGACTTGGAGCCCTGGAGAAACTCCAGTTCCTCGGGTGCTCCGATGATGAGCCATAGCACTTCCTCATCGGTGTCATTGAAGACTTGGCGGAGTTTGTCTGGTCCGACCAGAACTCCGCCGTATTTCGGCACGGTAAGTGTCTCATCGCCGACTCGCAGACGACCAGTGCCTTCCAGCACAAAGTAGAATTCTTCGGCGCGAATGTGCTTGTGCAGAGTATTGGCGCTCATGGGTGGCATCCGCCACAAGCGGGCACCCATGTTTTCGCTGCCGGTCCGTTCCAAGAAATCCGCATTGGGGATCTTCATCAGATTCGAGGCTCGCCAGAAGAGGTCTTCGGGCTTGATGAGATGGTAACCTTCGATAGCTCTCGTGGACATAACTGGGCAGTTTTGAGCAGGGTGAATGGAATTGCAAGGCAGTGCCTGCGGCGTCACACCGGTTCCGTTTCATCCAGGCGGGCGTAGTCCACGGTATAGCGGCCATCAGCATCCACTGTGTACATTTCGACGAACTGCTCGCCAAAGCGAATATCGCTCCACAGGTAATCGTGTTGGCTCTGCATTGGTGCAGGGATCACGGTATCGATGCCATTGATGCAAACCATGAGACGTGCATCGCCCGCCTGCAGATTTTCTGCGGTCTGCCCATAGAGTTGGCTCGATTCGTCGATGACATGGCGTAGCGTCAGCGCGGCAGGGAACATTACGATGCGGTCAAAAGTCAGTTTCAGTGGGTAGAACCTCCGAGCAGTATCGCCCTCTAGGACGGGTTCATCACGAATCAGCATCATGTAAAATTGCGCGTCGACCATGCTCTGGTGGCGACCGTTGGCCACTCTCAGCATCAACGTCAATTTTCCATCAAAGGGGGCGATGACGGCTTTGTTGCTGAAAAGGATCTTTGCGGTAGGTCGGGAGAATCTCACAAAAATCACGCCCGTCATCACAGCCGTGCTGAACATCCCTGCGATGGTCTCCACGCTGACCACCACGTGCCCGTAGGTGGTGGCGGGGTGCATGTGTCCATAGCCCACTGTTGCAAGGGTCTCGATACTAAAGAAAAAGGCATCGATGAACGAGTGTGCGGGCATCTCTGCGATACATCCTGGCTGTAACCAATACGCCGCAGCAAAAACAAGGTGTACCCCGAGGTAGAGCCCTAGCACCAGAAGTGTGAATCGGCTCCAATTCAGCGACAAGATCCAGTGGTAAAGATCCCGCCAATCCCGAGCCGCATCGTTGACTTTGAAAAACTCCATCTGGCCTGCGCGGATGGATATCGGTGAGCGAGAGCGTTTCATGGCGGGTGTCGGAAATGTGGACTCAAATTCGAAGGAACCACCCCTAGCCGAAAAGCGCCGGGGGATCAAAGTCCGCGATCACGAAGGGCAGGCGAACCCAGCCCACCAGACCGCAGTCGACCCATGATCGGCTACCTCCACAGTAGGGGGGGCGAGTATCGCTCAAAGATAAAGCCCGTCCAACTGCTCGTAAGCGTTGTTCAGCCAGATCTTCACCCGTTGGCGTTCCAGGATTCCCAAGCCCGTTGCATCTGCGGTGCTCTTGTTTTTTGCGGCCCAAAAGCTAGTACTGCCTGCATCGATCTTGTTGATGACTGCTTCGTGCAGGCGCCGCAGGGTGATAATGCGAGCATGCAAAGACAGTGCCCGATCTCTCTCTCCGGACTTGTCGAAGATATCGAAATTTTCGCCACGAAGCTGATTGAGAACGATGACGTAGTTGAGCCTCGATCCGAAACGATCAAGAACCTTGGTGAGCAGATCTACCGAGTCTCTGCCTGAATCCATGACATGCCAATAGGTTACGCTCAAGCCTGCGTCGCTGGCTGTTTCCAGCACGCCGGAATCATCCATCCACCGAACGAGAGGCTCGTGAGTCTGCGCAGCTAGGTCCACCAAAATTCGCTTGTCAGGCTGTTCGCATGCGGCCTCCACAATGGTATCGAGACTCTCGTATCGATCAACTACCACCGGGGATGCATAATCGGTATAGAAACGCATAAGCGATCCGTGAGAGCGGTCTGTATCGAACCCAAGGAAAGGCAGTCCGCGATCAATGAAGTACTGCGCGATCACACGCGCGACGACTGATTTTCCGACGCCGCCTTTTTCGCCGCCAATGAAGTGAATGTTTGCCATGGTTAGTTGGAGGCCCACCAGGCAGCAGAAGACGAGCCAACTCACCTGACTTTCGTATTGGGTCGGTTCACTCCGCACTGGGATACCATCGAAACGGGCGCAATCATCAGCACCTACCACGCGGCTACACTTTACGGACCTCCAGCATCACGCCTGCGCAGTTGGCCGCAGGCTGCATCAATGTCCTTGCCCCGGGCGCGTCGCAGATGGGCCACTGTGCCGAGGCTGCGGAGTTCGGCTAAAAAGGCTTCGGTTTTCTCCGGGCTGCTCGGTTCATAGCTACGGCCCCGGAGACTGAGGCCCGTGGGATTGTAACGCAGGAGGTTAACATGCATGCGCCGATTCGTGAGGAGCCGGGAAAGATCTCGGGCTTGGGCTAGCGAGTCATTCACGCCGTCGAGAAGACAGTACTGAATGGTGGTGATGCGACCACTGGCCTCCTGATACCGATCCGCCGCAGCAAGCACATCCTGAACATCAAAACGGTGGCCCATCGGCAGCAGGTCCGCTCGGGTCGCATCGTCCGGGGCATGGAGCGAAACTGCAAGCTGCACACCGAGATCCGCCTCGCGGAGTTTCTCGATGCTAGGCACGATTCCCACCGTCGAAATGGTAATCTGCCGCCAACCAAAAGCGCCCAACCTTGGGTCCGCGATTCGCCGTACGGCTGCCAGCACATTGGCTAGGTTTAGCAGGGGCTCGCCCATACCCATGAAGACGATCGTTCGCAGGGTTCGCCCAGCGGTTCTTGCTTCCCGTCTGAGGCGAATGAACTGCTCAACGACTTCACCGGAAGTGAGATTTCGCTCAAAGCCAGTCTGGGTCGTAGCACAAAAATCACACCCCATGGCGCAGCCAACCTGACTGGAAATGCACCCAGCGGCTCGATCGGGATGAAAGTCCGGCATCAAGACAGACTCGACGGTCCGTCCGTCGTGAAGCCTTAGCAGCAGTTTGCGGGTTCCATCCTCCGCCACTTGTCGCATTGCCAAGTTGGCGGCTTCCTTGGAGAAGGTGTCATCGATCAGTTCGCCGAGGGCGGTCGGAAGATGTGTCCTTGTGGATGGCCGTTCGTGGTCGGGTCCATACATCTGCCTCAGCACAGCCGACGCGTGGATGGCTCTGAAGCCACGATCCACCATCCAGGTCGAAAGTTCCTCAACAGAAAGATCGGGGAGGGGGCGGCCAGTGGTTGGTGTCAGAGTCATGAGGATCAGCGACTCTTTCAGGTCGTTGGGTGGAAATCGAACGCAGGCGCGATTCCGTCACGTGCTTTTCCTGCGGTGGTCGGGCATTGAATTTAAGCCAGCAGTTTCGTCAAATGCTGCGTCAGCCCTGCGCCGAGCGATGCGACACGTGCAGCTTGGCGTTCGTCCACTAGGCTTCCATCGGGAGCAAAGGCTTCATGGGCCTTCCCCACGGCGATCTGATCGGGAAGCACAAGGACACCGAGGTTACCGAGGATCGATCTAACGTGAACCAATCCGCGCAATCCACCGAGGAGGCCCGGGGAGGCTGCGCAGAGGATGGCGCTTTTGCCCTTGAAAGCGCTCAATGGTGGTTCGTCATCGGTCTCCGGACGGGACACCCAGTCGATGGCGTTTTTCAGCGCGGCCGTAATGCTGCTATTGTATTCCGGCGATGCAATCAACAGACCGTCGTGACTGCGGAAGAGTTTTTTTAGTTCGCGGGCGGCTGCAGGCAGGCCTTCTGCGGCCTCGCGATCCTCATCAAATAGAGGGAGAGGAAAATCACGCAGCGCGATCAGAGTGACTTCTGCTCCAGCCTCGCGTGCGCCTTGGGCGGCAGCGGCGGCAAGTTTCTGGTTGTAGGAGTCGCGACGGAGACTACCGCCAAAGGCGAGGATTTTTGGGGAGGGCATACTGTTGATTAATTCGGGTCTGCCTTGGCTGCTATCGTTTTTTGCCAGAATGTAGGCGGCAGTGCAGGGGATATCTTCGCCCATAAATCTTGCTGGCCTTTTTGGCGGAATTGTCAGAGCATAGCGCCATGAAGCTCTTCACCCAGGCCTCCGATCGAATTTGTCTCAGTCGCCGCGAACTCCTCCGCGGCTTTGGTGCCACGGCTGCACTTGCAGCTTTCCCTCAGTTGAGGGCTGAGACAGCGCAGACGGACTCGCTGCCCATGCAATTCTACAAGAGTCTCAGCGAGGAGCAGCATTCCAAGATCGTCCTGCCCGTGAATCACGAAAAACGCCAGTTCGTTAGCAACTGGTGGTACATCTGCCCGGACCAGCGGCTACACACCTTTTACACGAAGGACCAGCAGGATCTCGTCAGACAGATATTCGATTCTCTGCACTCACCCGAGTATCGTGAGAAGATGGAGTGGCAGGTGCAAAAGGATCTAATGGGCCAAATCAAGAACACGCCGTCCGTCGGCTTCTTTGGTACCCCTGCGGACAAAAATTTCGAATTCATCTACACCGGGCACCATGTGACGCGGCGCTGCAATGCCCACACTGATAAAGGCCTCGGCTTCAACGCCGAACCGATCTTTTACGGGAACTTTGCCAAGGCATTTCGCGAGACCAAGGATCACGAGGGGAATCCGTTTTGGTATCAGGGCTTGCTGTTCAATGAATTCTATGGCGCGCTCGATGGCAAGCAGCAGGAAAAAATCCTCGTCGGGCGCGAGCCGCGAGGAGAGAAACCCGACGTGGTAATTAAGCGACGCAAGACCGACCTGCCTGGCCTCAGGACTGCCGACCTGAGCAAGGACCAACAGGCGAAGCTGCTGGACACGATGCGCCGCATGCTGGCCTGTTTCCGATCCGACGACGTCGACGTGACGATGAAGACCATCGAGGAAAAGCGCCTCATCGAGAACCTCTTTGTGTCCTGCTATGGGGGTGCCTTTGACATTGGCAATGATAAGGTCTGGGACACCTGGCAGATTGAGGGTCCGGACATGGTCTGGTATTTCCGGGGCGTGCCCCACATTCACGGTTACTTTCATCTTGCGGTCTAGTGATCTGCATGACCACTCCTGAACCGAGAATGTCCCACATGATGTCCGCCTTCACTTCGGCCCTGAAAAACCTTTTGGACTCTCCCGCAGTGCTGGTGGCTGCATTCGCCTTGAGTCTTTCTTTAGGCATCGCCGAGGGTCGCAGTTGGACCAATCAAGCTGGCACGCGCATTGAGGCAGAGATGACTGGCGTGGAAGGCGACAAGGTCATGTTGCAAATGAATGGGAAAGTCTTCCCTGTCCCGATTGCGTCGTTGAGCGCCGAAGATCAGGCGTTCATCAAGTCCTGGAAGCCCGAGGCCGTGGGCAATCCGTCGGTGGTCGCCAGGGCTACCGCAGGCAATCCCAAAAAGGGCTTTTGCTTGTCATCGCGAAATCGCGACGGCTGGGCAAATCAATTGCAAACCCTCA
The DNA here is from genome assembly GCA_024232965.1 of Verrucomicrobiaceae bacterium. Lineage (GTDB taxonomy): Bacteria > Verrucomicrobiota > Verrucomicrobiia > Verrucomicrobiales > Verrucomicrobiaceae > JACKQF01. The sequence goes on from JACKQF010000001.1 coordinate 1,218,738, forward strand.
AGGCCACCTGGTTTTACCAGTGGAAGTCGAAGGTGTCCGACGGTGCACCGGTGGGCATCGAGTTTGTGCCGATGGTGTTTGGCAAGCCCAACGAGATTGGCCCCTCCGTGGCCTATGTTCTCGAGGCGAAGGAGAGCGAGAGATTCAAGTATCTCCTCGGCTACAACGAACCCGACAAAACTGACCAGGCCAACATGACGGTGGAAGCTGCTTTGGAGGCTTGGCCCAAACTGATGTCGACCGGTCTGCCCTTGATCAGTCCTGCCGCTGCGAACCCCGATGGCGAATGGATGGAGGCCTTCATGGCAGGAGTGAAGGAGCGCGGCTATCGCGTGGACTTCATCGCCATCCACTCCTACGGCGGTCCAAATCCGATCGCTTTTTTGGCCAACCTTGAGCGTATCCATCGCAAGTTTGATCTCCCCCTATGGATCACTGAATTTGCCGTCGCCGACTGGCAGGCAAACTCGATTGCTGAAAATAAGCACACGACCAAGAGCGTGAAGGAGTTCATGAAAGCGGTATTGCCGAAGCTCGACCGCCTGAAGTATGTGCATCGCTACGCGTGGTTTTCCGCTAGCCCCAGCGACCCGCATTTGGGGAGCTCTGCTCTCTTCAATGACGATGGATCGCTGACTGAATTGGGCGAGGTTTACGCCAAGGATTGAGTCGAAAAACAGTACGCGTTTTTGCCGCAGGCCTGCATCCATGATTGCATCGCCAAGGGTTCTCCGACATGGTCCTCCCCATGGACCTTACCCCAGACCACATCTTGCAAACGGGCCTCGCTTTCTGGGGTTCGAAAACGCTCCTTTCTGCCGTCGAAATGGAGCTATTCACGGATCTCGCCCGTCATCCGGGTGATCTCGCCAGCGTGCAAGGACGCATGGGTTTGCATCCTCGCGGTGCGCGCGACTTTCTCGATGCACTGGTCGCGCTCGGCTTTCTTCAGAGGGCGGATGGCATCTACCGGAACACACCTGAAGCTGATCTCTTCCTCGACAAAACCAAGCCCTCGTACGTCGGCGGCATGCTGGAGATGGCGAACCACCGCCTGTATGGCTACTGGGGCAACCTCACCGCTGCGGTGCGGACGGGGGAATCGCAGAACGAGTCCAAGGGTGGCCACGATCCCTTCGCGGCTTTGTATGCGGACCCCGCAAAACTCCGCGAGTTCCTCAGCGCGATGTCCGGTGTCAGTCGTGGGGCGAACATGGCGATCGCACAAAAATTTCCGTGGTCCGACTGTGCCACATGCGCCGACATCGGCACCGCGCAGGGGGATTTGATCGCGCAGATCACGCTCGCCCATCCTCACCTCAAGGGCATCGGTTTTGACCTGCCAGAGGTCGGGCCTGTGTTCGAAGAATACATCGCTGGGAATGGGCTAGCAGATCGCGTCAGTTTCACCGGTGGCAATTTTTTCACCGATGATCTTCCCCAGGCAGACGTGCTGCTCTTTGGTCACATCCTTCACGACTGGGATCTCGAGACGAAGCTCATGCTCTTGCGCAAAGCCTACGCCGCCTTGCCCCCGGGCGGTGCGGTTGTGGTGTATGATTCGATCATTGATGACGAGCGCAAAAAGAACGCCTTTGGTCTGCTGATGAGCCTCAACATGCTGATCGAAACGCCGGGTGGCTTCGACTACACAGGGGCGGATTGCATGGGTTGGATGCGGCAAGTGGGATTCCAAGAATGCTGCGTCGAACACCTCGTCGGCCCCGACTCGATGGTGATCGGCATCAAGTGACGGGACTGCGACGCGCGCCACCCCAGCCTTCGCTCCGACCATTGACTTTGCGAAGGATGAAGCGCGATGGTGCGACGCCAATTAGGGTCGGGCGAATATTTTGCAAGTTCTGGTCGTGAGCGGACACTTCAGAGTACCGACTATGAATCCATTGCCCTCCCACCCAATTGATGAAGAGCTCGCCGCGCTGCTGTCGGGCAATGCGGCGGCTGCTTGTGCAAACATCGTGCACAAGTATGGAGCGCTGGTGAAGAGTGCCTGCCGCCGCGTGCTGCGTGACGATGGGCTGGCAGAGGATGCGGCGCAGGAGACCTTTGTGCTGCTGATGAAGAAGGCGCGCAGCCTTCCTTCCAGCACCTCGCTGGCAGGGTGGCTTTATCAGGCCGCCTGTCGCACGGCATTGAACCACCAACGCACCGCGATTCGCCGTCGCGTGCGTGAAAACTCCCTTGAGGCAATCCATCAAATGACACCCGAGACCCAACCCAACCTGTGGACAGAGATCGAGCCGCATCTGGACGAAGCGATGTTTGAACTCCCGGAACGCCAACGGGATCTGGTGGTGCAGTGCTATTTTCAGAATCAGTCGCAGCGCTCAGCCGCCGCAGCGCTCGGCTGCTCGGAGAGCGTTGTTAGCCGCGAACTCCACTCCGCCATCGACTCTCTGCGGCAGTTTTTCACCAAGCGTCGAATCTCCGTCTCCAGCGTCGCGTTGACCGGTTTGCTTTCGACCCACGCCGCTTCTGGGGCCCTGGTTGGGGGAGCGGCGGCGGTCACTGCGATGACGGCGGTTAGCGCTAGCACCCTGACAGCAGCGCTGTTTCAATCCAAGCTCGTTCTCGCGGCGATGGCTGTCGCAGGGACCGCTGCGGTGGTCGGTATCGGCTTTCAGATGGGATCCGCAGGGCCAGAAGCGAGGAAGAATACCGCAGTGAGTGCTGTGACGGTCGTGAGCGGCGCCGACGGCAATACCTCCGGCCAAACCGCCGCCGGTGGCGATGGCAAGGGGATGGGGAAATGGAATGCGCGCTTTGAGTACACGAGCGCCATGGCGCTGGATGAGTTGAAGAAACAGGTGCTGCTCGAGAGTGATCCCGAAGCGCGTTACGCACTGCTGCAAAAGATGGGCGTGCGGCTATCGAGAGCGGGATTCGATCAGCTCATCAACCTGGGCATGGATGCCAGCGTGGCACCGTGGCGAGACACCTTTGTGGTCCTGGCGAACCGCACCGAGATGTTTGACAACTACCTGATGGCGTGGAGCAATGAGGATCCGCTAGCGGCGCTCGACTGGGTGGCCGCCCAACCCGATGGTGGCTTGGGCATGCGCAAACAACTGCTCTATGCTATCGATGCCAAGCAGTTACGTCCCGATACGCTGCGCGAGTGGATCCTGGGCCTGAAGGTGAAATCCATGCAGCAAGAAGCCATGATCGCTTTGGAGTCGATCAACGATCCTTCATCGATCATCGCCAAGATCGGCACCGGCCGCAACGATGGTTTTCTGGTAGATCTCGCCATGGTGCATGGCGATCGGATTGATTGGACGGCTTTCGGCCGAAGGCTCGCCGCTGGCAAGGGCTCCATCGTCGCTCGTGCGATGCAGCAGATGATCGAGGGCAATATGCCCCAGCAGCAGTTCGATCAGATGATCCAGGCGCTGGACACTTCACCGGATGCGAACATCAGGCTTGGAGCCGTCGCCATCCTGCGCGCCGCACGGGGTGACGCCAGCCTCGACTACGTTCAGGCGCTCGAACTGGCCGCCGCGTGCGAGCGGGCAGGGATGAACGATTTTCGCATCAGCATTTATCAAGGATGGGGCGCCGCCGATCCACAGGCGGCGCTGCAATACACCGGGCGAATGAAGAACCTCGCCTGGATGAGGGATGTGATTCGCGGACTGCGCACTCTTCCCGACGACGCGACGATGCTCGCCTGGATGGCTGGCACACCGACCAAGGCGCAGGACATTGCACTCGCCGCGCTGTATGGGCGGAGCACCGGCGAGCCCTTCAGTCAGCTGCAAAAGATCATGCAATCCACCAGCATCATCGACCAGTATGAAGCCGCACAGGAGGTGATGCGCATGGTGTCGCTGTCGGATGCTCCGGCACTGGCGGAGTGGTTGAAACAATTGCCTGCGGGCGAAGATCGCAAGTATCTGGCCCTCGCTTTGGTCCGGCGACTGGCCGCCGTCGATCCACAGACCACGCTGGACCTGGGGCAAAGCGAGGGGCTGCGTGGCCCAGACTATGACAAAGTCGTGTCTAACGCCGTCACGCAGTTCAGCGCGCAAAATGACCTCGCTCAATCGACCCAATTCATTCAGCAAATCAGGGATCCCAAAATGTATGCTGAAGCGCTCGGCCAAATCGCCATGGTCAAGTTCGCCGGGAGACCTCAAGAGGCCTTCGCCTACTTGCAAGCGAACTCACGCGGCGACTGGCAGCCGGCTGCGCTGCGGATGCTCAGCGAGGTCTACTACAACAAGCTGGGAAACATCGGTGCCAACGCCGCCGAGATCCTCAAACTCGACCTGCAGCGGCTGGGCGCGGAGGTGCCCAAGCGGGCCAGCCTCTTTTGCAAAATCTGGATCGATCATCAGACGCCCGTGGCCATCCCTCTCGCCTGGACGCAGCAACTGCCCGGCACGATGGGCCGAGAGGCGCGGCTACAGCTCGCCAAGAACGCACAACTCAAACCCACCGACCTCGGTCAATTCCGCGACTGGGTGCAAACCGCAGCCATCCCCGCTGCGGAGAGAACCAAGCTGCTCAACCAGTTGAGCAAACACGCCAATGCCCAGGCCGCGAGGTAGGGGGGCGAACAGCAGTTCGTCTGGTTCTTCCAGTGAACGTCTCCCTGCAATTTGGTTGCGCCGGGAACTGACGTGTCAGCGATTTGGGACAACGAGTCGAACACATCGTAGGCTGCGAATCGATGGTGGCTGCAACGGTAACTCCTTGTGTCACTGAAAGAGACGCGAGCTGGATGAACTGATCAACAATTCACCAGAGTAGCTAGCGAATTCGCCAGTCTCATCCGCACCGAGCAGCGCCACACAAAGTGGTATCAACCAAACGGCAAGCGCTGCCACCAAAGCTGGAAGACTCGTTTTCATCGAATTGAGGGGACGTAACAGCAGGCGGCTCATCTAGACCCAGCCACTGAGCAGAGTGAGCTAGAATTGGGAATTATGTATCTGCGAGATGTTGGCCCATGAACTCAGTAGGCGTGCACCCAGACCAGCTCAAGCTGTTTGGCAGGCTCCCGCTTCCACTCTGTACAAGTTCAATCAAACAGACGATACGAGGGGGATTGTCGGATTCGGTGTGGGCAACAAGAAAGTCGATGACGCTATTTCAGGAATTTATGGCAGCGTATGCTCGGGAAAAAGGACGATGCCTTGCCATCATCCTAAGAGTTTTCAACTCGGCTTACCGCAGCCTCCGCTATCTCGGCCAGAGGTGGATGAATAGGCGTAATTCAAAGGATCACAAATCTAGAACTACAGAGCTGGCCATGATTTGATCCAGAAGGTAAGAGTTTTTGAGGTCGGCACCTCTTCGGTGGTTTCTTTCCAGACGAAGTGTGCCTGTAGATCTGGGCGCCTTTGATATCCTTGGCTCGTCCAGAATCCATCGAGAGGTCGATAGTCTAAAGGGCGACGGGGATCATTTGCCAATCGATCCACAGCGCAAAACGCAGTAGTTCGAATTCCCGGCAGAGACCGGGCATGCGCCTCACGAAGCTGGAAAAAGACTTTGCCCAGCCCTTGGCCACGATAGCGTGGAAGCAGAATGGATTCCCCAAAATAACAAACTTCCCCCACAGGAATGCCGACTCTAATGAAGGGCTCTTGAAACTCTGAGCCCTCGTGAGAAAGGGGAATACAGGTCGTTGCGCCAACCACTTGATCCTCATCGAACGCCAAAACTACACAGCTATCGACACTGTTCAGATACGTTTGGAGGTACTCGCGTTCATACTCGAGGCTGCCATCATAGAGGTAGGGGTATTCACGGAAGACGCGGATTCGAAGGCCACCCAAGGCTTCGAGATGAGGTTCCATTTCCGAACCGATGAAGTTTTGCAGACGAATCATAAGGTGACCCCACTGTGGATAAGTCGACTCATCAAAAAACGCAACCTCAGCCCAACAAAAACGCCGGGGCGCGACTAGCGCCACCGGCGTGTTTGTAACTTAATTGGTTGATGAGTTAATTAAAACATCCCTTTCCGGGACATCGATCCTATTTCTCGACCCAGCGGACAGCTTCCATGAGGAGTTCGCGAGCGGAAGCAAGGCCAAGCTTCTGGCGGATGTTCGCCTTGTGGGCGTCCACCGTCTTCGAGCTAAGGGCGAGCTTTTCAGCGATTTCATGGCTGTCAAAGCCGCGACCAACCATTTCGAAGACTTCGAGCTGGCGATCACTGAGCATGCGTCCTGGTTCACCACGAGAACCAGTGCGAGGCCCACCGCCAGAGACGATACTGCTGAGCAGGGAGGCGCTGAAGCAGAAAGAACCAGTGATGATTTGGCGAATGCCATGAAGAAGGCGCGCAGCGCTTTCTCCCTTCATCAGATAACCCATAGCACCTGCACGGAGGCAACGCTCTGCGTACACGTTTTCGTCGTGCATGGAGTACACGAGAATCTGTGAGTTTGAGCTCGTGCTGCGGATCTTTTTGATGAGGTCAACGCCACTCCGATCTTTCAGGGTGATGTCGAGGATGATGATGTCTGGCTTAAGCTTACCGATTTGCTGAACAGCTGCTGCTGCATCCTCGGCACTGCCCACGACCTGTAGGTCGTCCTGTTTGTCGATGATGTTCTTAAGCCCCTCGATAACGATAGGATGGTCGTCTAGAATATAGATTTTGTGTTTCACGGTTTCACTTTTTCCCTCATTTTGAACGATTTGTCAAGTTCCGACCCTTAAGCCTATCACATGGAAAGCGACAAGTGATCCGCACCCCCGACTGGGGAAGGGTCTGGATCAGAAATTCTCCACCAATTAACTCCGCACGATATTTCATTACGCGTAGCCCGATGCCATCGGATGAAACGAATTTTCTACGAATTGGCATCCCTTTGCCATTGTCCGTAATGACTAGTGCAGCCGTCATAGAGTCCAGGCGTGTCAACGAGAGGGTGATCTCGCTCGCCTTCCCATGCCGTTGGGCGTTGCTGACCGCTTCCTGTGCGATACGGAAGAGATGAGTGACCATGGTTTCGTCTTGGATGACAACGGATTCATCAAGCTCGCATTTGCATTTGCAGTGGCGTGATTGCTCAACGGTGTCGGCAATAAGTTGAAGCCCCCCAGGCAGGCCCCGGTTCTTGACTGCGGCAGGGGATAGCCCGTGGGAGATACGCCGAGTGTCCGTCAACGCTTGGCTCAGTAGATCGCGTATCCGAACCACTGTCGCCTTCTGTTCTGGGGCAACGTCGTATTCCAGCGCCTCCATCATTGAACCAATTCCCGTCAGCAATTGGCCGACGCCATCGTGCAAATCGTGGCCGATACGAATCTGCTCTTGTTCAGCCACCTTGATGATTTGGTTCTCCAACTTCTTTAGATCAGTGACGTCATTCAACAAGAGTAGACCGTGGGTGAAGTGACCATCCTGGTCAAAAAACGAAGTCGGCGAGCCGTAGGTCTGGATTCTGTTGCCACTCTTGCCCTGAAATACCAGATGCAGATCGGGGAAGCTGTCCCTACCTGAGATCATCTGCTCGATCAGTTGAGAGCCCTTGGCGCGATGGTCAGGGGAAAGAATTTTTTCAAACTTCTGGCCGATGAGTTCTGCGCGCTCTTTCTGCAGCATGCGCGCCAGGGCAGGGTTGGCGTCAGTTAAAACGCCTGATCGATCAAGAACCAGTACTCCTGAGTTGTTGTTCTCAAACAACCCTCGGTAGTAGTTCTCCTTTGCCTGCCGCTCTCGTTCCGCCTGCTTCCGATGGGTAATATCCCTGGAGATTGCCAATGCACGACCGCCCGATAGCGCTCCGACTGTGATTTCAACGGGCACAATGGTTCCGTCGGTGGCTTGGTGGCACATTTCGACACTCACTCGCGTCTCTTTTCCGATTCTCTGGAGGGATGCGATGACGTTAGGATGAAATTCCGGCGGAACGAATTCCAGAACATTATGCCCAATTACCTCAGGTAGGTCACGCTTCAGGCTTTCACAGGCAAAGGCATTGGCCTCCAGAACATTGCCGACACCATCAACGAGGAGGATGCCGTCACCGGCCTGTTCCACCAATTTTCTAAACATCGCGTCGGCTTCGCGCAATGGATCGGGCACTTGATCATCAGGGGTAATCACCCAAAATAGGACGGCATCCACTCCAGAATCGTCCCCAGCGAGCCTTTTTCTAATCACCCGTGCCCACTCCCAGGTGCCGTCTGAGCGTAGAAAACGCACCGTCATCGCTGCGGGGGTGCCACCGGCTTGCAAACTGGCGGACTTTTGAAATGCCTCGTAATTTTCCCGCTCTTCGGGATACACGAGGGAGAGCCAACCCTCGGGTAGGCTTGCGATACGCTCTGCCGAATAACCAAAAATTTCGGCGACGTGATCACCACCATGTAAGAATTTTGTAGAGCCGGTCGCGCAGAGTCCAAATGCCCGCCTGGGCGTCCCCATCATCTCGTGAGTCCACCGATCTAAGTGCGTTGATTCGTCAACAAGTCTGTCGTAAACCGTTGAAAATGAGCGAATAACTCCAGAGTCGTCCGATCCCGCTTTCCTGCGGGGTTTGGAGCGTTTGCCTGAGGGTTGATGGGGCTTTCGAGTGGGCAATGAAGAACCGGGTTCGGGTGGCGTTGGCGAAGTCTGTTTAATTTCCTAAGTGCAACTATACAAATTGCAGATTAGGCAGCAAATAAAAAAGTTTACCAACATTAGAATTGGAGTAGTCACCATGTTCCTGAGCACTCCAACCATCTGAATTCGATTCGAATCTCCGCTGAGGAAAATGGGTTGGATTGCTGAGGTGACTGCTTCCATTCGGCGATGAACTGATGAAGTCAGTAGGCCGTGAATCCGTCAAGGTAAATTACATGCGTGTGAGGGCATGCAGACCGGAAGTTCTACAGCTCTCCTGGTTTCCCAGGTTCCGGTATCGGCTTAGGCAATCACGAGACGCTCTGGAAACTTACGGTCCAGTCAATTTGGACCAATGCTCAAATATCAACAGATATACAAATGATACTTTATAGTTTTACCATATTGCATAATTATCGTTTTTGTGGTAATTTAACAGAAATAATAGTCGAAAATAATTATGCACCTCTTAAAACTCACCCGCGCAGTTGCTTGTCTGGCCGTTGTAACAGTGACGGCGTCATGCTCCACTCGAAACGTTCGGATGGCGAAGCTGAAAGAAGGCGTTCGCTACGAAGTCCGCAAGGCGGTCGATGCGAAGACAACTTTCCGTCCGGAACTGATGACCAGTTACTACTTTACGCTCACTCCGACGCGGGCACCCATGATCGCCGGAACGACCCAGCGGATGACCGTTCGCACGACCGCCTATTGCCACACCGAATCCGACCACATAGCCTATGGAGCCAATTCGGCTGTCGGAACGCCGCTCCGCTACGGAACCGTCCGAAGCGCTGCTGCTGATTGGTCCCGTTACCCAGTGGGGACGGTGTTTCGCATCGCAGGTCAACCAGGAGTTGTTTATCAGGTGGACGACTACGGCAGCGCTCTCGTCGGAACCGACACAATTGATCTCTACCGCCCGTCACAGGAATCGATGCGGGACTGGGGGGTGCGCAATGTCGATATCGAGGTTCTACGCTGGGGTTCCAAAGAGCGAAGCCTGCAACTGATGAAGGACCGTACCAGTTATCCGCATGTTCGCCGGATGTTTGATGATCTGCAGCGCCGAGTCACGCAGGTCATCCCCGGGTATCAGAGCCCAGTTTTGACCGCCATGCTTTAACGGAGATGTGAGTTCGAGGTTGCCCGATTCCTGTTCGCCGCTAATCTCGGCGCAGAATGGACGAGTATCACCGCCTCTTGCGCAAAGTTTTGGACCACGGCCACTACCGTGGAGATCGTACCGGCGTGGGCGCCTACTCCGTCTTTGGGGAGCAAAGCCGCTACGACCTTAGCCAAACTTTTCCCGTTGTTACGACGAAGAAGCTGCATCTGCGCTCAATCATCCACGAACTGCTCTGGTTTGTGAAAGGAGATACAAATGTCCAATACCTCAGGGACAACAAGGTCACGATTTGGGATGAGTGGGCGGACACCAATGGTGATCTGGGGCCTGTCTATGGTGCCCAGTGGCGACGCTGGCAAGGTTCCCCAGAATCGACGCCGATCGATCAACTGGCACAGGTGGTGGAGGGAATCAAGAAGTCACCCTATAGTCGGAGGCACATCGTAAGTGCTTGGAATGTTGCGCGAATCGACGAGATGGCTCTCCCCCCGTGCCACTGTTTGTTTCAGTTCTTTGTTGCGGGGGACCGCCTGAGTTGCCAGCTCTATCAACGCAGCGCCGATCTCTTTTTGGGGGTGCCATTCAACATCGCCTCATATGCATTGCTGACGATGATGATGGCCCAGGTTTGTGGTCTCCAACCCGGAGAATTCGTTCATACCTTTGGAGATCTCCATTTGTATTCGAACCATCTGGAACAAGCTCGGTTACAGTTGACTCGGCCGCCGCGCCCATTGCCGGTGATGAAAATCAATCCAGCCGTCAATGATATCGACGGCTTCAGATTCGAGGATTTTACGCTGGAGGGTTACGATCCTTGGCCTGCAATTAAGGCGGATATCGCAGTGTGACGCTCGTCGTTAGCGGTTTCGCTTGGCAGTGGGACAGGGACGGTTTAAGTGGGGGTGAATGAATTTTCGCCACCCAAAGCATGACCTTTTTGTCCCTGACTCATCCGATCCATGGACGGCACTTCGTCGAGTCACCCATCTTGGCATTGTTTCCCACCAGGATGACCTCGAAATTGCTGCTTATCACGGCATCACGGAGTGTTTCCACACCGCCAACAAGTGGTTTGGCGGAGTCGTAGTAACGGATGGATCTGGCAGCCCTCGCAAGGGGCCTTATGCCGAGTACAGCGATGATGAAATGCAGGAAGTTCGCAAGCTGGAGCAGCGCAAGGCTGCATTTGTCGGGGAGTACAGCATCATGGTGCAGCTCGGTTATCCAAGTGAAATGGTCAAAACGTCTCGCCAGCCAGACGTCGTGGCTGACATCGAGTTCCTGCTCCAGCATGCGCAGCCCGAAGTTCTGTATATGCACAATTTGTGTGATCGTCACGACACTCATGTGGCGACCGTCCTGCGGTGCATTGAGGCCATCCGCTCAATGAATCCCGAAGTCCGGCCCAAAAAGGTCCTCGGCTGCGAAGTCTGGCGAAAGCTAGACTGGCTGCTGACAGATGACAAAGAGATGCTGTGGGTGGACAAATTTCCGCATCTTCTACGCCCTCTCCTTGGGGTGTTTGACTCCCAGATTAGCGGTGGTAAGCGATACGATCTTGCTGAGGAAGGTCTGCGCCATGCCAATGCCACGTACTTTGATTCGCATACGACGGACAAGACGAGTTTGTTGACCTTTGCCATGGATCTTACGCCTCTTGTGCAGGACGACACGATCGATGTGGAGGAGTACACGGTCGGCTACGTGCAGAGGCTTGAGGCCGACGTCAGGGAACGCGTGCGGAAATTTATCTGACCCCCCCCATTTGGGGATAATCAAGGTTTGTGAACCTTCTGGATATGCCGTTATGGCTATTCTCTCAGAGCAATAATAAATAGCAAAGTTATCAAAAGAATATGGCGCCGACACGAGGTCGATATTGATCCCCTATGGCCTCGCAGCATCGTTGGTGCTGAATGAAATCCAACCTCAGTCTTCGCCTCTCCTTGATCGCTCTCTTGAGTGGCTTTTGCATCCCGTCGTGTGTACTGCCGCCACGTCAGGCATGGAGGGTGATCCAGACCGAAGGTCTCGCGCCTTACATCGGCATGGCGATTGGTAAGCGCCCTATTCCTGCCTACGCCAGAGTCCCTCAGACACCATCGACCCGTGCGGTTACTGCGCCCCAGCCACTCTTCGCTTTGCGAGATGAATTGCCCAAAAATTTAGCCCCGACAGGCAGTAACGCGAACTGGGCAACGACTTCATACCTCCGCACAGGTGAGCCGCCACGGTCCGCGCGGAGTGCGACTCCATCCGCGACACCCGCGCCCAAAGTGGTTGCGGCTTCGCCTCCTCGCGTACCCGAACCAGGGGCAGCACTGCCGATTAGAACATTACCCCCGGCGCCGAAGGCGGAGGTTGCGATTGTAACGCCACAGCCGAAGATCGCCGCGACTCGGCCTGAGTCAACACCTGCGGCTCCGAAACCAGCACCTTCTGCCGTCACCCCAAGAACTCCGGTTCCAAATCCCGCATTCGCTTCGACTTCGCCAGACAAAGGGACGGTGAAGGCTTCTCCGTCCGCGCCCCGCGCCTTGATGCCGGCTCCTGAGCCCAAAGTTGCGGAGGCACCGCCTGCGTCCAAGTCTTCGTCTGCCGTGGATAAGCCGCAATTGTCGACAGATGAGGTCATCCCCACTGGTTCCATTGTTCCAGGGCGTCCAGGATTGGTTAATAGTCCTTTCGCGGCCAAGCACCAGTTGGTCGATGTCAATGGCATCGCGCCAGGAGAAACGGTGAAGTGCCCCTTCAGCGGCAAGCTTTTCCGCGTGCCAGCCCCCAGCGCTGCGAGCGATCAAAAATCTGCCTCGCCATCGACAACGCCCGCCCGGTAAGGGTTTCAGGGCGTTTGGACGGGTCAAAACAGGGCAGGGGAAAGAATGACATTTTTTTCGGCTTGATTCCTATCCGGGAGGTGGGACTCTACGCGCTTCATTTACCCCCCAAGACAACCAACTACATCTCAACTATCCAATGGGTCAGCAATCCAACAAAATCATCAAACGTCGTCGTCGCAAAGCTTACCTTGATCGGAAGAAGGAGCTCGCGAAGTCCGGCCTAGCCCGCAAAGCAGGTGCACGGAGCAAGGCAGCTGCAGGAGATAAACCAGCAGCCAAAAAGGCGGCTAAGAAGACCCCAGCTAAGAAGGCGGCCAAACCGGCAGCAGCAAAGGAAGTTGAAGCGACCGCAGCAGTTGAGGAAGTTGTAGCTGTTGAAGCTACGGCGGCAGTTGAAGAAGTCGCAGCTCCTGCTGAAGACGCCACCGCTGAGTCCTAATGAACCCGTTTGGGGTTGGTTAAAATAGTGCTTGATTTAGATTTCAAGTCCGCAACAGTGCCGACCCCTCAAAAAAACCACAGATTTATTATTTCTCATGGCCGTTGTCATTCGTCTCCGTCAAGAAGGTTCCAAAGATCATACCGTTTATCGTATCGTCGCAGCTGACAAGCGCGCACGTCGTGACGGCCGTTTTCTTGAGATCCTTGGCACCTACGATCCAAATAAAGACGGGAAGAATTACTCCCTGAACATGGACCGCATCAATTCTCTTATCTCCGAGGGCGCCAAGCCATCTGGAACCGTGGCTAGCCTCATCCGCAAGTCCGTCGCGGCAGCAGGTTAATCTCGGCGTTTCAGCGTCGGTTTTTTACAGGTGTCCCCTCGTCGAGGGGACACCTGTTTTTTTGTGTTGCCGATTCTTCGTCCGAGTAGGACGGTGGAATCGCAATCAAACGCGTGACGAAGGTTGCATTTTCAGTCACGCAGCGCATGTACAGCACATCTATGAATGCCCCAGAAGCACTTCGCGAATTCCTGGCCTACGTCATCGCCCAGTTGATTGAAACCCCGCAAATGGCATCAATTGCCATCGGCACGAACGCCAATGGGTCCGTTTCTTATCGTGTGCAATTGGCACCCGACGATGTCCGCAGGGTAATCGGTAAGAATGGGCAGACCGTCAGTTCGATCCGCTCCCTCATGCAGATGGCAGCCGAGCGCCATGGCGTGAAAATCTCGCTCAAAGTCGGTGCTGCACGTGACTTGGATCAAGAGGAGACTCCAGAACAGGAGCAGGAGCGCGAGGCCGCACACGCAGATGCTGCCGAGGAGTAGCAACGACAGGGACGGTCGATTCGCCGTCAGGTCATTTTCGGGGGCTCGACACAAAAGGTCTTTTGTTTCTGGAAATTATTGTTATTTTAACTGACCCTTATTATGAATTTCCCCCAGACTCCTTTGAGGTCAATGCTTGTCGTGACGTTTCTGTTCGCGTTGATTACGACTTCTCCCATTGTTGCAGCTTCCGCCCCAGCGCCAAGTCCAGCGCCGGCACCCGCAAAGAAACCTGAGCCTGCGAAGCCTGAGCCAAAGCCCGTCGAGCCACCGGCAAAACCAGCGCCATCCCCAGCGCCAGAACCAAAGCCCACAGGCAAACCCGAACCCAAGCCTGCCCCAACTCCGACTCCCGCTCCGGCCCCCGCTGCCGAAAAGCCTGCTTCCACGCCTCCTCCTGCGACTGCGACTAAAACCACGCCTCCATCGACAGCGACCAAGACAAAGACCGTCGCAGAAGTGACCAAGGACTGCAAACGAGTAACGGGACTCTTTGATGCCTTCATCGAAAACACCAAAGGCACTGCCTACGTCTACGTCAAAAAGCCGCAGATTGGTCCAGAATTTATCTATTTCACCCATACCGTGGACGGGGTTGTGCAGGCCGGCATGAATCGCGGACGCTACGGTGACGAACTGATCTTTCGCATCAATCGTTTTTACGACCGACTCGAATTCGTTCAGCAAAATACCGCCTTTTACTTTGATCCGCAAAGCCCACTCTCCCGCGCTTCAAATGCGAACATTTCACTCGCGACATTGACCAGTGAGCCGATCATCGCTGAGGATGATGGCGGCTACCTCATCTCTGCTGGGAACCTGTTTTTGCGTGAGACTATGCTGCAAGTCAAGCCTGGTGGGGATGGCGGACGCAGCGTGCTCGGGCGGCTCTCTGAGACAAAGACCAAATTTCGCGCTATCCGTGGCTACCCGGACAATACCGTCTTTACCGTCGAGTACGTCTATGACAACCCGGCGGCGTCCTACTCCTCCAAAGACGACGACGGTGCCGAGGCCGTCACCGATCCTCGCTACGTGAGTGTTGTGGTTCAGCACAGCCTCATTCGGGTTCCGGAAAATGATTTCAAACCCCGGCATGATGACCCTCGTGTTGGCTACTTCGCCACACAGGTGACAGACATGACCGCGACCGAGGCTGCCGTTCCTTATCGGGATGTCATTCACCGCTGGAATTTGGTCAAACAAAAGCCAGGCACAGCCCTCAGCGAACCCGTGCACCCCATTGTTTTTTGGATTGAAAACACAACGCCTTTGGAGTTTCGCGATACGATCCGAAAGGCGGCGCTGCGCTGGAATGAAGCTTTTGAGACAGCTGGATTTAAAGACGCCTTGGTGATCAAGCAGCAACCAGATAAGGCCGACTGGGATGCGGGTGACATCAATTACAATGTGCTACGCTGGACTTCCTCACCCTCGCCACCCTTCGGCGGTTACGGGCCTAGCTTTGTGAATCCCCGCACCGGCGAAATCCTCGGTGCCGATATCATGCTGGAGTTCAGTTACATCTCTGGTCGATTGCGATCGAGTCGAATGTTCGAGGCGCAGGGATTGGCCAATCAAGACGATGACAGCGGCTCACAGATCCTCAAAGATCCCCACCAGTGTTTGGCTGGGCAATGTGCGCAGCAGGGTATGCTTTTTGGTTCTGCTATGCTTCGGTTGCAGTCCGCGCCTCGCGTGGAGATGAAAGCAATGCTCGATGAGGCGCTGCACTATTTGGTTCTCCATGAACTCGGGCACACCCTCGGATTGAATCACAACTTCCGCGGTAGCCAGCTGCATGATCCAGTGAAGATTCACCAAAAGGCCATCACGGAGAAGGAGGGTCTGATGGGTTCGGTGATGGATTATCCACCCGCAAACATCGCGCCCAAGGGCGTGCCACAGGGGCAGTTCTTCACCACGGGTCCTGGTCCGTATGATCATTGGGCTATCGAATACGGGTATTCCGAGGCGATGGAGGATCCGGTCAAAGAAGAGGGTCGTCTCACCAAGATCGCGTCCCGCTCCCACGCCCACGAGCTTGCCTTTGCCAATGACGCTGACGATATGCGCCGCACGGGGAAGGGGATCGATCCGCGCGCCATGCTCTTTGACATGAGCAGCGATCCCGTGACCTATGGCGATGCGCGCTGCCAATTGGTGCAGGAAAAACTGACCGCGCTTTTGAAGGAGTACCCGAAACAAGGCGAGAGCTGGGAACCTCTGTCCCGTGCCTATGTGACGCTAACGTCCGAAGCATCCAACGCCTTGATCGCTATGTCACGCTATGTCGGCGGGCTCTATGTTGAGCGAGCCTTCGTTGGGCAGTCACCTGATACGGTGCCGTACCGACCTGTGGAGCCTGCGCTGCAACTACGTGCCATCGACGTCCTCGCAAAGTGGGCCTTTGCGCCCAAGGCGTTGGCGGCTCCACCTGAGCTCTTGGCCCACCTCCAACGCCAACGCCGTGGCTTTAACTTCTCCAAAGAAGACGAGTCACCTCGGCTTCATGACCGTACGGCCAAACTTCAGCGCACCCTCCTAGATCACCTTTTGCATCCTACCATGCAGGAGAGGCTGGTGGATTCATCTCTCTACGGGGATGCCCCGCCACTCCAGGAACTGATGGGGCGTCTGACACAGGCTGTGTTCAGCGGAGATCCGGCCACTGGCCCTGACAGTGTTCGCCAAAATTTGCAGACTGACTACGTCGACCGCCAAATCCGCATTCTCAATTCAGGCAACATGCCCTCTATCATCAACGCCGTGGCCTTTGCGCAGGTGCAAGAGATTAAGCGTCATTTGACGGCAGATGCGGCTTTTGCCGCAAGCCCAGCGCACCGCGATCTTCTTCTCTACAAGATCCGTCGCGGTCTGGATGAACCCAAGTAACCCACTTTCACGCAGTTCCCATGGCAACCGCCACCGAAAAAATCAAATCCACCCCATACGCCGAATTTCTCGCCGAGAGGGAAGAGCTCATGCGGTTTAAGTGGCTGGCCAGCGAGCGAGCGAAGAGAGATGTGGGGCTCGAGAACGCCCTGATGGAATGGGCGGCAGGGCATCGCTCTGAATGGCGACAACGTCGCAATCAGTTGGTGAAGGTTCGCGATAAGTGAGTCTGAAAAAAGTGAGGCGCCCTAGTCAAGCTAGGACGCCTCTAATTCCCGCGTATGCCGTCCGAAATGAGGGCTCACGTATCCCAGTGAGACCAGGTGGGAATCAGCATGATCCGGTTCTGTCTTCCAGTGAAGGCATGACATGGCGACCAGAGTGCCTGACTCCCGTGTTGGAAGAAACGGGCCGGGCCACAGACATTCGATAACGAGCACGGTAGGAAAGGGGAAGGGTGCAGGCTGGGGTGCCTCACACCGAAATTTCAAAGAACCAAGTGGCAAGCCACTCTCAGACGATTGCCATACTGCCCAGCCATCCTATTGTCAACGAGGTGAGTTACGACGTTCGGGCGTTTTTCAATGGACTGATTTTTTCCTTTTCTTGAGGAGCCGTAGTGTGTTTCCATCGTCACACCATGAACCGTCTCGCCGTTCTCTTGCTCTGCATCGCGACCCCATTCTGTAGAGCGGCTTCTGAGCGTCCCAATATCCTCTTTGTCTTGGCGGATAACTGGTACTACCCGCACGCCGCCGCCAACGGAGATCCTGCCGTTCGGACTCCTGTTTTTGATCGAATCGCACGCGAAGGCGCTCGCTTCACCCACGCATTTTGCCCGGTGCCATCCTGTTCTCCCACCCGGTCTTGCATCCTGACGGGCCGGGCTGCGCATCAATTGGAGGACGCGGCGAGCCTGTGGAGCTTGTTTCCTAGCAATCTGCGCGTCTTCACAGATGACCTGACTGCGGCGGGCTATCATGTCGGCTACACGGGCAAGGGTTGGTCTCCCGGTAATTATAAGGATTACGGGCGCTCGCAAAATCCCGCTGGCCCGGAGTTCAAGACCGTCACCGATTTCCTCGACAGCGCTGACGCAGTCGGAAAACCTTTCTTCTATTGGCTCGGCGATACACACACCTCCCTGAACAAGTGGATCCCAGGGAGTGGCCGCAAAACTGGAATTGACCCGGCAAAGGTAGTCGTTCCCGCGTGTCTGCCGGACGTTCCCGAAGTTCGCGAAGAGATTGCTGATTACCTTGCATCTGTGCAGCAGATTGATGAGGCCGTCGGTGCTGCCGTCGGCGAACTGGAAAAGCGTGGCATACTCGATAACACGATCGTCATTTACACCAGCGACAACGGCTGGCAAATGCCGCGCGGTCTCGCCAACTGCTATGATACGGGAACCCGCATCCCTCTGGCCATCCGTTGGCCAGGTCACACGCCTGATGGAAAGGTCCTGGATGATTTCATTTCCCTCACCGATTGCGCGCCGACATTCTTGGAGTTGGCCGGTGTCCCGGTCCCACCTGCAATGACTGGCCGTAGCTTTGTTGACATTCTCGAAGGCAAACCTAGCGCCATCCGGCGGGACCAAGTCTTTTTGGAGCGTGAACGACATGCAAACGTACGGCGCGGTGACCTGAGCTACCCCATTCGAGCCATTCGAACGGCGGACTTTCTCTATCTCCGCAATCTGCGCCCTGATCGCTGGCCGGCAGGCGATCCCGAACTCTACGTCGCAGTAGGGGATTTTGGAGATATTGATGGGTCCCGAACCAAGCAATACATGTGGGACCATCAGTCCGACCCGAGTGTCCGAGAACTCTACAAACTGAGCTTTGAGAAGCGTCCCGCTGAGGAGCTCTACGATCTTCGAAAAGACCCTGACCAGATGCGAAACCTCGCCACCGACCCTGAGTTGTCAGAGACAAAAGCAAAGCTCAGGCAGCAATTGGATCAATGGATGAAGGAGACCCATGACCCCCGATTGGATGCCGCCTACGACGCGTGGGACCATTATCCCTACTTCGGTGGCAACCTACGCGATCAAGAGGCGAGGCGACGAAAGGTGAAGTAGTTCTCAGGGACTCTTTGAGCGCATGTGAGCGTGCATCGTCGACCCCGAAACTTGGTGCTGGAAATCGATTTGGAAAAGCGGTTGAGTCATCGGCCTGCCTTTCTACGTTGGGATAGGATGAATCATGGTTTCTTCAAGGGGGCGGCGCTATTGGGCGTGCTGTTATTGACCGGATGTCGGGATCGCAAGGATGCCGCACTACCAGAGACGCCACGCCGCTCGCTCACTGCGCCCGCAGATGAGCTTTCAAAGAAGGTGGAGGCCCTCACCGATGCCCACACCAAGGTCCTATGGGCGCAGCATCTGGGCACAGACAGCACGGACGCCTACAGTTCCGGCAGCAATCATCTGCTGATGGGGCTGGATACTCGCGATGGGCTTGGGGCGCATGCGCTCTTGAAGCCAAAGGGGAATTATTCGCGGCCGTTGATCTGTCCGGATGGCTCTAAGGTCATTTACACGCTTAAGAAGTATAAAATGGACGAGAAAAAGCGGAAGTTTTACACCGTCAAAGTGATGCAGACTGACTGGGACGGCACCGCACCCAGAGAACTGGCCGACGGTTACGCGGTGGAAGTTTGGCGCGATCCGACGACCAAGCTGGATTGGGTCTACGCGGCAAGGGACATCGTGCCTTCTTCACGAATCGCATGGGCGGCCCGGGAGTTGGTACGCTTTCCAATGACGGACCCTACCAAGGTCGAAGTGGTCTGGAACCGCACGCAGATTTCTCCCGATAACATCCAGTTCTCCAGAGATGGGCATCGCGCCAGCGGGCAATTCCCATGGCCGAACGGTGGGCATTTTATTTGGAAGGGTGACGAGTCTGAATTCTTGCGCACCATGACGGGCTGTTGGGCAGCGATGGCACCCGACAGCAGCTATGTTTCATGGATGCTGGACGGAAATCATCGCCAAGCGAACCTTTACGCGCCGGGAAATCCAGCGCACACTTGGCGCCTGGACTTCTCAAAGATTAAAGGTCTTGGGAAGGGGGAGATTTACCATCCACGCTGGACAAATCACCCGCGATTCATTGTGCTGACCGGTCCGTATCTGGGCGAGAAAAGCAAGACTGGGGCGGGATTCATTGGCAAAGGGGGAAAAACCGCGGAGGTCGTTATTGCAAAATTCCGTGAGGATTTGCAGGGATTCGAGGGCTCGGTAACACTGACCACCAACGAATTCGGGGACAGCTATCCTGATGTGTGGATTGAAGGCGGTGATCAGGCGGAACTAAAGGGCTTTGCGCAGGGGGCATCGCCAGATTTGGAAGCGGAACGCTGGCCCAAAGATTCGAAAGGGCTCGTGTTTGCGTGGGAGGACCGGGAACGTGTGGCCGCAATTAAGTTGCCAGACCATCGGTTGCTTGATTGTTCTGTCAATGAGATCGGAGCTGCCCGCTACGGACGCGCGTTAGACATGCTACTGGATGCGGGATCATTTGCGCCACAGGATGATGCACAGACGCTGATCGCTGCCGCGATGGCAAAGGAGGTTTGGACACTTGAGTTCTTCCTACGGTCGCGAGTCAATGGCCAGCCAGCAGAAGGCAGCGGTCCTGTCGTCAGCGCGAATCGCGTTGTGGTATCGATCTCGAATGGGGCTCTGCTCGCAAACGACGTGGTGGTTGCACCCGCTCCTTTGGTCTTGCCAGCACATGTTACGCTCGCCGCTGCTAGCGGAAAGCTCTCTGTTACAGTAAACGGAAGCGCCGGGGTTGTGGTGCCTCTTGCTAATGTCAATAAGAGCGGTGGATTGACCATTGGCGGAGGAGCGCTGGATCTGGGGATGGCGGGTGTCGCTGTGTTTGATCGAGCTCTTTCCTCAGACGAATCCAAGACCCATCAAGATCTTTGGCTGGCCCGTCATGCAGCGTTACCAAGTTCGGGTCGGGTGCGTATCAGGGCGACGCTCGAGGAAGAGTCGGCAATGCCCACCGAGGCAGGCATCGATCCTTATACACGGGCTTTGGTCACTTACGTTTACAAAGTGGATGAAGTGCTGGAAGGAAAGATCCCGGACAAATCCGTGACGGTGAAGCATTGGGCAATGATGGATCTAAAACCCTGCAAAGGCTTCCCGCGCGAAGTGGGAAAATCGTATGAACTGACACTTGAGCCCGAGGACGCACACAAAGAGCTTGAGGGACAGCGCGCGGTTGATGATACCACGGCCTTTGATCTGACGGTGTGGTACGATGTTGCAAAACCGGAACTTTGATCCGAAGGGTAGGAATGCCCTCCGCCAGTCGTCTGATTTTTGCGCTTGTCGTCACCATCATTCCCCTTCTGCCATCGCGCGCGGACTTTACGATGGAGGTGAAGGCAGCCTTGGATAAAGCTGTCGCGAGCGGACAAAGTGCGGTGGTCGGTGCAGATGAAAACTGGCGGTTCCTCACGAATGAATTGAAGCATCTTGCCTTGGGGGATCTCGCAGGGCAGGACCTCTCCAAGACCAACGTTGAAGGAACAGATCCAGCCGCAGAGATCGTGCGTTACGCACAGGAATTAAAAACCCTTGGGGTGGAACTCATTGTCGTTCCCGTGCCGCCGAAGGCAGCGATTTATCCAGACAAGTTTGCCGCAGGTTTGTTCCCTGACTGCGTGACACCGCTAACAGCCTTCCTGGATAGTCTGAAAGCCCAGGGCGTGCATACTGTTGATCTGGATGCCCATTTCCGAGCGGCGAGAGCGGAGCAATCGGATCGGCAGCTGTTTTGCGCCACCGACTCGCACTGGTCGCCTTATGGTGCGCAGCTGGCGGCACAATTGGTGGCCGAGGAGGTGAAGCATGTCGAAGGGCTAAAGTTGACTGGTGGCGAAGGCTTGAGCCTAGCGGCGCCTGTGCCGCTGGAGTTTCACGGAGATCTCCTCACAGATACGGAAAAAGCTACCGTGCCAAAGGAGACGTTGCCGGTAGTGCGTGTTGAGGGTGCTGCGACGGGAGAAGCTGCGGTGCTGGTGTTGGGTGACAGTCATTGCCAAGTTTTCCGAAAAGGGGGCTCCATGCTCACGACTGGGGCAGGCTTTATCGACCACCTTTCCCAGCAATTGGCCGCGCCGGTGGATGAGATGTCCACCCAGGCTTCGGGCGGCGAAGGTCCACGCATCGAGATCGCCAGGCGCACCGTCAAAGACCCGGGATACTGGCAACAGCGCAAGGTCGCCATCTGGCTGTTTACTGCCCGCGAACTGACCCAAGGTCGTTGGAAGAAGATTCCGGCTTTGGTGCAAAAGAAATAGTAGTGTTGCACCAAGGGCGATTTCCCTTTGACCGCTCGCCGCCACGCGGCTAACTGGCAGGCAACCATGCCTGTTTCGGACCGCCAACATACCCTCGCCAATTCCGCCTCCCTGACTGGGACCTCGCTCCACACCGGGGAGCAAGTGACCCTGACCCTCCAGCCCGCGCCCGAAAACACAGGCTTCAAGTTTCGTCGGGTCGATTTGGACGACAAGCCCTTCATCCCCGCTTTGGTGGAAAAGGTGCAAAAGGTAGAGCGCGCCACCACCATCGCTGAAGGCGGCGTGAACGTCCATACCGTGGAGCACGTCATCTCAGCATTGGCCGGAATGGGTGTGGACAACGCCATCATCGAGATGGACGCTAACGAGCCGCCCATCGCCGACGGTAGTGCGCTCCCTTATGTCGAACTGATCCGCAAGGCAGGACTCAAAGAACAGGGCGAAGCACGCAAGGTTTTCGAGATTCGCGAGCCGATCTACCAGGAGACTCGCGACGGCAGCATACTCACCATTGTTCCGGACAAAAAGTTCCGCATTTCCTGCACCAACGTTGGCCCGGATGGGCGCTACACCCAATTTCAGTCCCTGGAAATCACCCCAGAGATCTACGAAAAGGAGATCGCCCCCGCCCGCACCTTTGTGTATTACGAAGACATCGCGCCGCTGCTTGAAAAAGGCCTGATCAAAGGTGGCACGCTGGAAGCTGCCATCGTGATCCGTGGCGATACGCTGCTCTGCAAGCAGCCGCTGCGTTTCGCGGATGAATTCGTTCGCCACAAGATTCTCGATATGGTTGGAGATTTGATGCTCTCGGGTAAACGCATCACTGGGCACGTCATCGCCATTCGCCCTGGGCATGGCCCAAACACGGAACTGGCTCGCGCAATCGTCGGACAGTACAACCAGATGCGCGCCATGGTGCCTCCTGCGGTACAAATCCCATCGGGAGAGGCCGTGCTTGGTATCAACGAGGTGATGAAAATCCTGCCACACCGCTATCCCTTCCTCATGGTGGATCGCATCGTAGGATTCGAGGGCGAGACCAAGTGCACTGGCGTGAAGAACGTCACTGTGAATGAACCGTATTTTAACGGGCATTTCCCGGACCATCCCATCATGCCTGGTGTGCTACAGCTCGAGGCCATGGCGCAGGTCGCTAGTGTGCTGATGCTGCGCCGCTCGGAGAACGCGGGGAAAATTGGCTACTTCATGAGCGCCAATAACGTGAAGTGGCGCAAGCCCGTGCTCCCTGGAGATACCATCTTCATCGAGACGGAAATCACCGCAATGAAGCGCAACATTGGGAAAGCCATTGGCCGTTGTATCGTAAACGGACAGGTGGTCTCAGAGGCTGACCTCATGTTCAGCCTCGTTGATCGTTAAGTCACCTCCTTTAAAGCTCACTTTTTTCGATCTCCAATGAGTAAAATCCACCCCACAGCCATCATTGATGCAGGTGCAGTCATCGGCGACGATGTCGAAATAGGCCCCTACTGCATCATCGGAGCTGGAGTGGAGCTTGGGGAGGGATGCTGGCTGCAAAACCACGTCACCCTTCAGGGCCCAACCAAGATCGGCCCACACAACAAGTTCTATCAGAGTGCTGCCATCGGGCAGCAGACTCAGGATCTCAAATACAAGGAGGAACCCACCTACCTGGAGATCGGTTCGCACAACACCTTCCGGGAGTTTGCGACCGTCCATCGTGCCACTTCGGCAGGGGATAAAACGATCATCGGCAGCCACAATAACTTCTTGGCGTACAGCCACGTGGGGCATGATTGCATCGTCGGAAATCACGTCATTTTTTCCAACAATGGCACCGTCGGTGGTCACGTGATTGTTGAGGATTATGCCATCATTAGTGGCCTAAGTGCCGTACATCAGTTCTGCCGGATTGGTCGATTGAGCTTCATCGGCGGATGCGCCAAAATCGTTCAGGACGTTCCCCCATTCTGTATCGCGGATGGGAATCCGGGTCGAGCCCGCGGTCTCAATTTTGTGGGCTTGCAGAGGGCTGGGCTCGATGAGTCCAGCATCAAAGCGCTGCGCCAGGCCTACCGGACCTTTTACCGTAGTGGCTTGAACGCCACCCAAGCGCTGGAGAAGATTGAGGGTGCAGCCATGACTCCGGAAGTCGCCGCATTTGCTGACTTTGCCAAATCGACAAAGCGAGGCCTGATTCCAGCAGGCAAGGCCCAAGACGAAGAATAATCCAAGCTCAACGCTCCCTGTTTTATTGGAGCGATGGTGCGCGCTGCAGGGTTCGAACCTGCGACTCCTGCCGTGTGAAGGCAGTGCTCTACCACTGAGCTAAGCGCGCCCGATTTTGGCGGGTGAGACGGATACTACGACGGACAAGAAACTCAACTTTTTCTTTCTCAAGGTCGACGATTTCTCTCTCACCGATCACTCGGCGGCGACTTTGGGTAAACTCCGCAGCAATTCAGGCGGAGGGGAGAAGAATTGAGCAGCCTCCTCATCAATGCTCCAATTCCCGCTGGTCGGATCATGAACCAATGGGGCCACGACGCAAAGGCAGGGGATACCGAAGGGTTCTCCAGAAATCTTATTCGTTTCAATCAGATTCGCGTAAATGCAAAGCAATGGCGTATTCCGAGGTACTGCTGCGAGGGACCCTATCCCCATTAAGTTGTAGTCGGATCGCAGGACACCGCCGTCGTCAAGGGAACTGAAATGGGCTATCCACCGCTTGTAGTCTCGGGCATTGTATGTCGGAAGCCAATGCTGGAAGCCTTCGCCTGCGGCCAGTTCGATCGGGCGTTCGCTCAGAATCATCACGCGAGACACGAAGTTTGCCGGGGGCGCTTTTTGGATTTGATCGTCTGGGTGTTTACCGACCAGTTTGGCCACGACAGTCTGCGGGTCAAAGGCCGATTTGGCCGGGCCAACAGGCTCAGGTCCACGCCAGGTGATGCACAGGCACGTGGCGGTGGCTACGGCGCAGAATGCCAGCGCAAATAAAAGGGTGCTACCCAGCATGGGCGGTGCATCGACCATGGCCGACACTGGAGGTGCCCCGCTGCCGACAACCCATTCGGGTGCGCGAGCTTTACGTAGGCCTGCGGTGGCTAGATCGGATAGCAACTCAATCAGCGACCAGGCACCGAGAGCCAGCAGTCCAAAGATACTCCAATCCGTTGCAATCCAGAAACGCTTGGGCGCAACGTTCCCTGCCAACCCAGAAATAAGCAAGGCCGCCAAGACAGTTCCGATCAGAAGGCCCACACCTAAACGCTCCGAAGGATGCCTAGCACGCCTGAAGGCGAGATAAGCCGCCGCCATGAGGACGGGGGGTTCGATCTCCGCCTCAGCGCGGATCCACATCACCACGGCGCCGCAGGTGACGATGAAGAAGGTTATTCGACCAGTGCGCCAAGTCCTGTAAATAGAAGCTCCGAGAATGGCAATACAGAGGATCGAAGGCACGGCGCTAGATGCATCCGGCAGGGACTTCAGGCTCTCGCTCGCCGCCGCCAAAACGCGTTTGGCGTAGCCCATCGGGTCAGCCATGACCAAAGCCCTATACTGGGTCATAAACCAAGCGAATCTCTGCTCGCAATTACTCAGATCGATTCCATGCTCGGCGGCATCCCTCAATATCACCGCATCCAAATGCCCTTCTGTTGGCGATGCGCCACCGGCGAGGACCTCCGCCGTGTTGAAGGAAAGCGCGAAGTGCCCGTGCACCGTTTGCTGACGAAACATCCACGGTAGGATCACCGCCGACGCACCGACAGTATAAAGTGCACTGATCAAGACCACCTGCCGCCAAGGAGCGCGCCGCAGGAGGCTATGCACGAAGATCCAAATCGCATAGATTGGCAGGGTGAACAGGGTCACGCCGGAAGCCATCGCGGCGACTCCATTGATAGCTCCCGCTGCCAAGGACCACTTTGGCGAAAGTAGCCATGCGGCCAACCAAGCGGAGACAAGAGCAAGGATAGCCAGGGGAAGGTCAGCATTTTCGGTTAGAATTCCGTGGGCGTACGGCAGGTTGAGGCCACCCGCCAGTACCACCAAGGCCAATCCAACTCCAAGCCAGAGTTGCCGCAAGATTTGCCCAACCCACCAAAATCCCGCACACGCGATTGCAATCAGCACTGCGTTGAACAGTTGCCCCACGAACACATTCGGGTGCGTGACCCAATAAACAAACGCCAGCAACACTGTATAGAGCGGGCGCTGAGACTCAAATACCGTGGTCAATCCTTCGCCGCGCTGCAGTCCCACCGCCATTGCGTGCCACCCCCCGGCATCACTTTCCTGGATGCCTTTGATCACAAAAATGCCATCGCTATGATCCCGTAGGATCGAAACATGCGCGATGGCTGCCAGCAGGCTGATCGTAAAGACCGTTAGAACCGGCCAGACTGATTCCCTCCAACACTTGGGTGAAACTTCTTTTTCTGCATCGCCCCTCCTGAGCCAAAAGATGGACAGTAGCAATGCGGTAAGGAGTGCTCCCATCGCCCACCACAACTCAGGTTCAAACTGTAGGGGCGTGCGCACAATGTAGCGATGCTTACTGGTGCGAGGGTCGCTCCCATCGGGAGGCGCAAACTTGACGTTGCCGCGAAATACGTGAAACCAACCCGGGCCCATCTTTGGTAGGTCACGCGCAGAGGTGGACCGATTCAAAAAAGGAACCCCATCCTCAAGAAGGGTGCTTTTCAGATTCAGCAACGGGCTTCGGTACTCCTCTGGTAGCTGCCATTTGTAGATTCCGTCTGCTTTCTTGATCCGATCTGGCTTCACCGAGTGGACAGTCGAGAGTCCGATTCCGCCAAACTGCTGGACGATTAGCAGAAACGTCACCATCGCGGTCAGCACCAGTGCGATGTGCGCCGCGCGCAGCCACCGCCTCAGACCATTCGTCTGATTCTCTGCATCTGAATCCATTGTTGATTGCTGCGCCATTTCCGCGTATGTCCCGGCCCTAATGAGCGAGTTAACAAAGGACTGTAGAATCTTAGTGACAGGATGCAAGGGCCGGATGGGCCAGGCGGTGATTCGTGCCGTTGAAGATCAAGGTGCTATTTTTGGTGCCGGGATCGATGTTGGCGATTCGGTGAGCGATGGCGTTTCAAAATCGGATGTTGTCGTCGATTTCACCTCCCACCATTTCACTGATGAGCTTCTGGCCGAATGCCTCAAACAAAACCGGCGCATGGTCATTGGCACCACCGGACACACGGACGATGAACTCGCCCGAATCCGCGAGGCTGCAACGAAACTCCCGATTGTCTTCGCCTCGAATTACAGTGTCGGTGTAAATACCTTGTTTTGGCTGACGCGCCGCGCCTGTGAACTCCTGGGCCCCGACTTTGATCTAGAGGTTGTCGAGATGCACCATCGCATGAAGAAGGACTCCCCGAGTGGCACAGCACGCACACTTGTCGAGGTGCTAGCGGATGTTCGCGGGCTGTCCTACGATACCGACAGTCGACATGGTCGCTTTGGCGATGTGGGGGCACGCACGTCCACGGAGATCGGCGTTCACGCCATCCGCGGTGGCGATGTCGTCGGTGATCACACCGTCATTTTTGCCAATGTTGGCGAGCGCGTCGAGCTGACGCACAAGGCCTCCAGTCGCGACACTTTTGCCAATGGTGCTGTGCGAGCGGCACGTTGGTTGATGGCGCGTCCCGCAGGCCTTTACGACATGCAAGACGTGCTCGGCTTGAAGGAAAAGTAAACCTTTGATCGTCGATGGCTCCGATCCCGCAAATCTGGTTCAATGGCAAGCTCATGCCGGCAACAGAGGTTGGCATCTCGCCTTTTGACCATGGGATTTTGGTCGGTGATGGCGTCTTCGAGACGCTCATCGCTCGTCGCGGTCGTCCGTTTGCGGCACACCGCCACTACTTGCGCTTGGTGAAGAGTTGCCAAACCATGGGCATCCAGGTTCCTGCGGAGCCAGAGATATCATCGGGCATGCAGGCAGTATTGGATTCTGCTGGCCTATCGTCCGGGCGAATTCGCGTGACCGTGACCAGTGGCACTGGCCCGATCGGATCCCAGCGCGGCAAGGATCTACCTACCGTTGTGATTCTCGCCACCGGACTCACCTCATGGCCAGAGATGGAATCGGTCGTCACTGTCCCGTGGCCACGAAATGAACGTGGCGCGCTCGCCGGCGTGAAGTCCACCTCCTATGGCGAAAACGTCTTGGCGCTGGCTCACGCAAAGCCGCAAGGGGCAGGGGAGGCCTTATTTCTCAACACGCAGGGCCATCTTTGCGAGGGCACTGGCAGCAATATTTTTGTCATCACCAAGGGCGAAATTTTGACGCCGCCTCTGAGTTCTGGCTGTCTTGCGGGCGTGACGCGTGCGCTAGTAATGGACCGCGCAGCCGCTGCGGCTGGCTTAACGATTCGGGAGTCCGAGTTAGCCGGCGATATCCTCCAGTACTGCGATGAAGCCTTCCTGACATCGACCACTCGCGACGTCCAGGCGATCGGCTTTGCCGATGGTCGTAGTTTGGGCGCCCTGCCGGGGCCTCTGACTACGCGGCTTCGCGATGCGTTCGCGCAGATGGCTGCGAACGAGATTGACCCGTGACAGCTTGGGTCATTCCATTGGCCCGCTGTCTTTTGCAAACCCAGCTTCTCTTAGAGAAAGCTGGCGGACAGAGAGGGATTCGAACCCTCGGTACCGATTAAGGTACACACGCTTTCCAGGCGTGCCCGTTCGACCACTCTGGCATCTGTCCTTCGTTTGCTCGGGGCCCTTTTGGGGAGCCCCGACTGTGCTTGCGGTTGGTCGTGCTTGCAAGCTGATTTTAGACTTTCAGCAGGAACATTGAATCAATGGCACCCACAACCGGTTCCACATCCACCGCCGCCACCGCTCTTGGGGCTGCAGATGCACCAACGCCCATGATTCCTGTGCCTCCCATGATGACACGGCGGACAGGGGTACCATTGTCGGGGTGATGGGTCAAAGGGGCATCCTTCATGCTCTGACGAACTTCAAAACGGCGTGGTGCTTCTTCGGTGCTTTGCGGGATGGTCTCGTAAACGTAGGTGGGCATGGGAAAAGAGGGTTGTTAGACCAAGGTATGGAGGGGGCAGCGGCCGTCAAGGTCTCAGGCAGACTGGCGGGCGCGAATATCAAGCAACCGCTTCATCACGTGCCCCAGATTACCAATCGACGACAGTGTGCCGAAGGCGTCGTGGACATCTCGATACAGCTCATAAAGTTCGGCGTAAACGGCCTGATTAGCCGGATCGGGCACATAGACTTTTTCGCGAACTGCACTCACCTTGGTCTGCAGGTCGGCAATGCTGCCAACACCCGCTACGGCAGCGCCAAAGATGGCGGCTCCCAGCGCACAGGTCTGCTCGCTTCGGCTCACTTTCATCGGGCGGCCGATGACATCGGCGTAGATCTGCATGAGCGTCTCGTTCTTGATGGAGAGCCCGCCGGTATTGATGATCTCCGTCACGGGCACGCCGTATTCTTCGACGCGCTTGATGATGGTCAGCGCACCGAAGGCGGTGGCCTCGATCAGGGCACGATAGATTTCGTGCGCCTCGGTATGCAGGGTCTGGCCCAAAATTAGCCCTGTCAGACGGACATCCACCAGCACCGTGCGATTGCCGTTGTTCCAATCCAGCGCCAGCAGGCCGGTTTGCCCAGGCTTTTGGCCGGACAGGGCCTTCTCCATGTTGACGAATTTTTCACCCGGCGTCGCTCCATACGTGTCGGGGACAAGGTGATTGACGAACCAGAGAAAAATATCTCCCACCGCCGACTGGCCCGCCTCAATCCCGTAACAATCTGGCAGCACCGATCCCTTCACGATCCCGCAAACACCTGGCACATCTGCCAGTGGTTGGGTGGCAGGAGAGATCATCAAATCGCAGGTGCTGGTGCCGAGAATCTTCACCAAGGTCCCCGTCTTGATTCCTGCACCAACCGCCCCCATGTGCGCATCAAAGGCTCCGACCGCGATTGCAATCCCTTCCTTGAGCCCCAGTTTTGCAGCCCACTCTGCGCACAACAAGCCAGCGGAAGTTTCCGAGGTGTGCGCTTCTGAAAAAAGTCGGTCGCGCAGATCGGCGAGCGCTGGATCGAGTTTCGCCAAGAATTCCTTGTCCGGCAGTCCGCCCCACTCGCTGCTAAACATGGCCTTGTGACCAGCGGCGCAAACACTGCGCTTCAGTGTCAGCGGATCGGTATTGCCTGCCAGCACCGCAGGAATCCAATCGCAATGCTCCACAAAACTGAAGGCTGCGTCAAACACCGAAGGATCGGTGCGGCGCAAGCGCAGGATCTTGCTCCACCACCACTCGGATGAATAGATGCCACCACACTTCGCGATGATGTTTGGCCGCATCTCCTGAGCGAGTGCGGTGATTTCCACCGCCTCCGCGTAGCCGGTATGATCTTTCCAAAGCCAAACCTGGGCGTTGAGGTTGTCTTTAAACTCGGGCAGCAAGCCCAGCGGAGTGCCCTCGCGATTGACGGGGATCGGAGTGCTGCCAGTGGTATCAATGCCGATGCCGACCACTTGATCGCCGGAAAAGCCGGACACAGCCGCGGCTGCTTGACTCAAGGCCCCGGTGATAACCGCCTCGAGACCCGCCAAATAGTCCCGCGGATTTTGGCGAGCGACATGGGGATCCGAGGGGTCGAGCAAGATGCCCATCTCTCCCGACGGATAGTTAAAGACTGTGGATCCGACCTCGGCGCCATTGCTGAGGTCTACCAGAAGTGAGCGGCAGGAGTTCGTGCCGTAGTCGATGCCAAGTGCGTATTGAGCCATTGACCCAAGTTAGCAAGGACTGCCTCGTGTTTGCAATCGAATGCAGCACCGCAGCCGAGTTTTTGTCCTGCTCTTAACTCCTCGGCTGCACACAAGGCACCGCAGGCCCTGTCGCTTGGGCAAAGTGAATCTTAGAGCGTGCCATGAAGGTGCCAAGGCAGACATCCGCGAGAGGCAGGACAACGTTGAAGTTTTTGTGCATGTAGCGGTGATGCAACAAATGATGACCGTTGAGCCTGCGGAAGAACCACGGCTTTTCCACACGGCGCTGCTTCGGCAGGTGCATGCACCAATGGATGTATTCGTAGACCACGTAGTAGCTGGTAAAGGCCGTCACGGCGCCTGCCAGCAATGCCCAGTTGCCCGTTGAAAGGCTATACGCCAGGGAGGGCACTGCGCCGATGATGATGAGCAGGGGACCATTCCACCACGCCATCGGGATGGTCTTGCGATCATCGTGATTGACGAGGTGGTAGGAGTGATCCGCCTTGAAGGTCTGATGATGCACCACGGCGTGGGCTTGAAAGGCATAACGAAACGAGCCAACCGGACGGTGCATCACGTACTTGTGCAGCGTCCATTCGAAGAACGAAGCAAAGGCGATGTTACCGAGAAGACCAATCCCGAACCAAAAAAAGAAATCGTACATGAGGAATAGAATGGGCGGCCGAATCGCAGCCACCAACCGTCACACTCTCCCTTCAGAGGTAGAAAGCGAGGAAACAAAAAGTTTATTTTCGCACCGAGCCGACGCCCACCCGGCGCAACCGGACTTGCGAAACCCGATCCCAGAGGCGAGGTCACCGCATTGATGACCGAAGAACCGCCCAACCTGTCTCCATCTGCGAAACCCTGGCTTGTGAGAATCCCCGAGATCTTCGAGCCCGTTGCGCAGGAGGTTCTACGCCGCATGGGGGCTGAATCGACGACGCGACTCGGACCTGATTATTACCTCATCAAAACGGCGACACCCGAGGCCATCACCGATTCCGAGGTGGCCAAGTTTGCCCGCTGGAATCTACCGGTCGATCACACCTGGCCCTGCAATGCGCGGAAGATGGTGGGTTTTATCGAAAAGGCGGCGCAGACATTGCTGGCAAAATTTGGGCCTCGGGAACCCCAGGGGATTTTTATTGGCCAACTCAATCCCGGATCGCCCGACCGTTACTACAAGAGCCTCGCCTCTAATCTGCGGGGCCGTGTCCTGCAGCTCTTTCCAAAGTTGCAGGCCGATGCGGTGGAGGAGCAAGATGCCAATGCCGAGACGCTATTCTGCTTGGTGGGGAAGGAAGGTCTTTTTTGCGGAATGCAGAGCCCGCGTCGCTGCAATGGTCTCTATCCCGGTGGCAGCATGTATGTAGACAAAGATTCCCCAGACACCATCAGTCGCGCGGGGGCAAAGATCGCTGAGGCGCTGCACTATCTCAGGATGCATCGCGCGCCTCTCCCTGTGGGAAGCCACTGGCTTGAGCTCGGTGCTTGTCCGGGCGGCATGACGGCGGAGTTGCTCGCCCGCGAACAACGCGTCACCGCCATCGACCGCTCGCCCTTGGATGTCCGCCTGAATGGCAGGCCGGGGCTACGCTTTGTGCATGCCGATGTGGCTGATTTCGTCCCTGCCGCCGGCGTGCTTTATGACGCCTTGCTCTGCGATCTCAATGGCGCACCGGAGGAATCACTCGCCCACGTGCAGCGCTTGGCGAAGTGGTTGCGGCCGGGTGCCTTGATCGTCTTCACGCTCAAGGTCTCCCGCGTGGAAACAATCGACGATCCCTGCCATCTCTTTCGCAAGATCGTCAAAACGGCGGCTGCCACGGGACTAAAACTCTTCGCCCAGACGCATCTGACTTACAACCGTCACGAGTTCACCCTCTTCTTTGAAAAAGAAAACCTCTCTTGATCTGCAACCATGAAAGTTTGGGCTAAAATTTGGCGCATTTTTTGGCGGGTCGCGCTCGCCATCGTGTTGGCGGCCGCATTGATCGCAGGCGCGGTGGGGTGGTATCTGCATCCCTCGATCACGGAGACACGGAACCTCGTTTACGGGCAGCGTCAGGGCAAAGATCTGGTCCTGCACGTGCTCAAGCCCGCGCACCCGAGCGGGATCGGCGTCGTGGTGATGATCAGCGGTCGCTGGAAATCGAATCCCGAAGGTTTCAGCGCTCTGCTGGTCGCGCCTTTTCTGCGCCAAGGGCAAACAGTGTTCGCTGTCGGGCACATGTCCCAACCGGATGCCAGCGTGATGGACACCGTCGAGGATGTGAATCGCGCCGTCCGTTACGTCCGACTTCACGCAGCAAGTTACGGTGTCGATCCATCGCGACTCGGCGTAGCCGGTGGCAGTTCGGGTGGACACCTCAGCCTGATGCTTGCCACCCAAGGTCGAGCAGGGGACCCGACGGCGAATAATCCGGTGGATCGCGAAAGCAGCCAGGTCCAGGCCGCCGCCGTGTTTTTTCCCGTCACGGACCTGATCAACCTCGGCCCCTCCACCGAGAATCTCCACGATGGCGGACCGCCCAAGAGCTTCCGCAACGCCTTCGGTCCCAATGGGGCGGATCTCACGGCATGGCCCAAGATCGGGCACGCGATGTCGCCCATCGATCACATCACCCCAGATCTGCCTCCCATCTTCATCGTCCACGGGGATGCGGATACCCTAGTGCCGGTCGATCAATCGATTCGCTTCCAAGAACAGGCGGCGAAAACGGGTCGCCAGGTTGAGCTGATTGTGCGCCCCGGCAAGAAGCACGGCTGGTTGACCATGCTCTGGGACATGCGTCTGATGGCGCAGTGGTTTGCCGAAAAGATGCCGCCACAAAACTGAGGCATCAGCATCACTCCCCATCACCCACTTCATCGATCGCCTCATCCGCAGGCGTTTCGTCCACGGTCGGTGCCACCTTTTGCGGCACCACCAGCACCGCGCCCTTCAGCAGGCGGCAAAATTCCTTTTTGCTCAGTTGATGCAGCGTGCCCTCCTTCGAGGCCGCGTCTTTGAGAATCTTGTAATCGATCGACATGCGCGCCCAGTGCACGATGCGAAAGTATTCGTCTCCCTTTTGCCACAGCTGACCTTGTTCGAGTTTCATCGCCTCATGTAATGCGCCGTCAATCGCTTGGCCATTGATTCTTTCCTGGATCTTTTGAAACAACCACGCTGGCGCTTTCGTCTCAGGCGCTGCATGCAACGCCTTCTCACCGTCTTGTCCGCCACCCTCGCTTTCAGCGGCTCCGTCTTTTCTGCTGAGGCAAAGCCCAAGCCCAATGTGCTCTTCATCGCCATCGATGACCTGCGCGACTGGGTCAGCTACCTCGGGCATAACGCGCAGTCGCAGACGCCAAACATCGACAAGCTCGCCGCACGCGGCGTGGCCTTTACCCGCAGCTACTGCGCCGTGCCCGTGTGCAATCCATCGCGAGCCGCCCTGATGTCAGGCATGCGACCCAGCACCACCGGCGTCTATGAAAACGACGACGACTGGCGGGATGCCATTGCGCCAGAGCTGACCCTGAACATGCACATGCGCGCCAATGGCTATACCGCGCTCGGCTCAGGCAAAATCTACCACGAGGCCTACACCCGCCACCAGGATTGGGACGACTACTTGGAAAACGAAGGCGGTCTGCCCAAGGTTCCCAAAGGTCAGAGCGATGGCGTCGGCGGCATCAAGTTCGCTCCGCTGGACTGCAAAGATGAAGACCTCAACGACTACAAAATTGTCGATTACGCCATCGATCAGTTGGGCAAGACTCACGACAAACCCGTCTTTCTCGCCTGCGGCATTCACAAGCCCCACATGCCCTGGAATGTGCCACAAAAGTACTACGACATGCATCCCCTAGACCAGATCGAATTGCCGCCGCACCTGAAGCCCGGCGAAGATCTCGCCGACATCCCTCCTGCAGGCGTTCGCATGGCGCACCCAAAGACCGATCACTATCCCATGGTCGAGTCCGGGCGCTGGAAGGAAGCAGTGCAGGGGTATCTGGCCGCCATCAGCTACACCGACATGCTCATCGGCCGCTTGATGGAGGCGTATGACAAGTCGCCGATGAGGGACAACACCATCATCTGCTTTTGGTGCGATCACGGCTGGCATCTCGGCGAAAAAGAACACTGGCGCAAATTTGCGCTCTGGGAGGAGGCCACGCGCGCACCGCTGCTTTGGGTCGTCCCCGGCCTCACCAAGCCCAATACCGTCTGTAATCGCACCGTGGACTTCATGTCCATCTACCCGACCCTCTGCGATCTATGCGGCATCGATGCGCCCAAGCATCTGGAAGGAAAAAGCATCCGCAGCCTGCTGGAAAATCCCGATGCCGCCTGGGAGACACCCGCCCTCACGACCTACACCTACAACAGCCACGCCGTGCGTTCCGAAGGCTGGCGCTACATCCGCTACATGAATGGCGATGAAGAACTCTACGACGAAACCGCTGATCCCAACGAGTGGAAGAACCTCGCTGCCGATCCGGCTCAGGCCGAGCGCAAAGCCGCCATGGCGAAGTTCATGCCTACCGTCAACAAAGACGACATGAACGGCAATCCCGGCAGTGGCAAAGACAAGGGCATGAGCAAAAAGGCCCGCAAGAAGAAGCTGCGCCAGGAAGCCAAGTGAATCACGGTTTGCGCAGGCACCACGAGCGGTAGGACACCTCGCCGCTCTTCAGTGCCTCGTAAACGCGAGACCCGGGCACGCCTGCAAAGTCCGTGCCCAGCGGATGCAAGACCTTGGGCAGGTAGGTCTGGATCAGCGCCAGACTGCGCTGCCCATTGATCTTCATTCCGCGCAGCACCTCCGCATCGATCACCCGACTGCTCAGCACCTCCAGCGGAGCCGCCGCCATCGCAGCCTCCCAATCCGCAAACAGATCGCTAAAGCGAAAGTCCGTGTAGAGGAAATGGCCGCCCGGCTTCAGCACGCGTGCCACCTCCGCCAAGAATCCCGGAAAATCCGGGTAGCAGTGGGATGCCTCCACATTCACCACCGCATCCAGCGACGCATCCGCAAACGGCAACTTCTGCGCATCCCCCTGCCGAAAGGTCAGGCCTGGGACCTGATGTTGTTTTTGGCAAAACCGCACCCCCTCCGGGTTCAGATCCAGCCCTGTATAACTCGCCGGCTTCATCGTCCTCGTGATCCACGAGGCCCCGCCCCCATGGCCGCAGCTCACCTCCAGCACCTCTTTCCCGCGCAGATCCACTGGGGCGATGACTTGGTGGTAGAGTTGGATGCAGGCGCGATTGGGCTCGTCCGCCGCCTCCAAGGCCAATCCCACCGGAGGATCCGTCTCATAGGCGTAGTTCAGAAACAGCACCTGCCCCTCCTGAAGACGACGAGTCAGAAAGGGATACCAGAACCGCCAGATCGTTTTCCGAATCGGGGGAATGGAGAAAAGGCGCTCAAGGAAGGACATGCTCCCACGGTGGAAAGGAAACCCGCCGCCACAAGTTGAAGCGGACCCGGACCATAAAAACGTTGCCGGAAGCCCGCACTCATTGTATTATCCCGCCGTGTCACCACCCCCAGCGAAAACGACCTTTCTTCGCAACCTGTACACGACTCCAGCGGATTGGCAGCGTGATTTGTTTTATTCAGCAGTCCGCGCTGGACACCTCGCCGCTGGCCCGGAACATCGCATCGAGCGCGAAACCTACCCCGGTCACGAACTGATCCTCTGCCTTGAAGGCCGCGGCTGGGTGCAGGTCCTCGGACGCCGTCACCAGGTGGGGAAGGGGCAGCTGCTCTGGGTCAATTGCCACCACCCCCACGCCTACGGTGCCGTCGCCCGCAACCCCTGGGAGCTCTACTGGCTGCGCATCGAAGGCCGCCCGCTGGACCGCACCGCAGAGCTCCTCAGCGTCGGTTCCCAGCCGGTCTTTGGCGGGAGCGATCTCGACCGCTTGAAGTCCGAGTTCGAGCGAATTTTTGAACTCATGGTCGGGCCTCGCCCCAGCGATGCCGCCGGGATCAATGCCGCCATCGCCGAGATCATCGGCATCGCGTTTGAGTCCCGCCTTTCCGAACCCGGTGCCATCCAGCCCGAGCTCCCGACCGCCGTCGTCCGCGCCCTGGAAAAAATGCGCCTCTACTTTCATCAGAGCATGCGGGTCACCGAACTGGCAGACCTCTCCGGCATGAGCGAAAGCCACTTCAGCCGCCAATTCAAAGCCGCCATGGGCACCAGCCCCATCGACTGGCTGCGCCGAGAGCGTATCAACCAAGCCAAACGCCGCCTTATCGAGTCAAGCGACCCCGTCAAAGAAGTCGCCCGCCAGGTCGGCTACTCCGATCAATTCTTCTTCAGCAAAGACTTCAAAAAAATGGTCGGCCACACCCCCTCCGAATTCAGGCTCAAAGAAAACCAGTCCGGCTCAGCGGATGGCTGAATTCTGCCCGCCAATCAGCGTGGATGGAGATCCAAGCGCACCATACCCCACTCCAGAATGCCGGGTTCAGGACGGTTCGCCTGGGGGATAAAGAAGAGCTCCAGGCGACGGTCTGCGCCACGTCGCGAACGGACCACACCCGCCCGGCGCAGGATGCGCAGATGCTTGCTCACCCCATCAAAGTCCCGCTTCAGCACCCCAGCCACGTCCGTCGCGGTCAGTGCCCGCCCGTCCGCCAGCATCTTCACCATTTGCCAGCGCCAGGGATTGCCCAAGGCAGAAAAGAAGCCCGGTGCCGTGGACGGCTGTTCGGCGGAAAAAGCACGCCCCGGCGGCAGGGCACTACGATCGGGCTCAGGACCCGCATTCACAGGTGGCAAGGCAGCGTCATCGCTCATGACCCCAATCTAGTGGAAACCCACCATTCCCCACAAGCTTTTTCTCCGACCATACTATCGGAAACCCCAGGCCTAGAGCTCCATTCTCGGAGCAATGAGGCGGGAATCGGGAGCTCTGAGCACCGAAGCCGACCCTCAGAGGGTCGCTAACGATGCCCCAGCCCTCGATCCCGGAGCAAGAAGGCGGAAATTCGAGGCTCAAACGGTCGATATCGGAGCAAAAGGGCGGAAATTCGACCCTTCAAGCATCGACATCGAACCCAAAAGGCGGGAAATTGACCCTCAAACCTCCGATCTCGGAGCAAAATAGCGGGGAATCCCGCCAGAAAAATCATTCAGACTGGCCTTGGAGAGCCTTTTCAAACAACGAAACCACCTTTTCACCCGCGAACTCGGCATCGCGATCCTTTAGGTAGTCGCCTTTGCCGATGTGCCAGATGGAGAGCAGTCTGGCGAGTTTGTGAGGCGGCAGGTTTTTGCTGAGGATGCTCAAGGCTTCCTCGATCAACTCCTGCTCAGTTTCGATGGCTGCGGTCATGGCGTTTGTTTGAAATAGTTTAGGACGAAGTCGGCAGCGTTCAAGGCGGCGACGGGTCCAATCGAGTGCTTGAGTTTGATGCTGTCGGAAATAGCAAATCCAGCATTTAAGCTCTAGGTGCCCCCGTAACAGCGCAACAAGCGGGGGGCGATGGGCAAGGGAGGCGTGGTGAAGTTTTGGCGATTGGGGTATCCGTTGTGTAGGATGAAAACGAAACTTTCGCGGTGGGTTTGGGTCACGGGAGTCTTGGCGGGAATGGCCTCGGGCGTTCTAGCTCAGGAGGTTCGGGAGCCGCAGCGATTGCTGGTGGATCTAAATGGGGATGCTGTCCGCGAGGAGATCGTGATGCGGCGGTCGGGGAAGGATGCGGATCTGGGGGAGTTTTTCCAGGTCCTTGCGCGTCGCGCGGATGGGACGGTGCTGTGGAGTAGCTCTGCGACGATGGATGCAAACGATCCGCTGGCGTTTGGTCGCTGGGACTTTGGCATCAGCCTGCCGCAGTGGGCAGGTGATATTGATGCGGACGGTAAGATCGAGATGATTGCGCCTGCGCCGCAGAGCGATGTTTCGCCGACCTTCTTCCGGGTCTTTCGCTGGACCGGTCAATCGTTTGAGCCTCTCTTTTCACGGGCGTTGACCGGTGGCATTGAGAATGGGGCGCGCTATGCCTGGAGCGAAAATCCACCCGAGACTGGGTATTGGGTGGCGGAATGGATCGGTGCGAGTGCCGAGGGCGGGATGGTGGTGCGGGTTATGAGCTATGACGGTGGATCCAGCGTTCTGCACGGTCTGGCGGTGCTGACGCCGGAGGCGGGGGCTTTTACTTTGGAGCGCTGGATTCAGTCGCCGAGCGCGGTATCGGCTGATGCTGGCGATGTCGAGGATGGGGATGGCGGCCCCTTGAGTTACCTGGCGCGGCTCAGTGCGAGGGATCACCAGAACTCTTCAGGCGAGCAACTGAAAACGGTGGTGGACATTCTGCGGCAA
Source organism: Verrucomicrobiaceae bacterium (assembly GCA_024232965.1). GTDB lineage: Bacteria > Verrucomicrobiota > Verrucomicrobiia > Verrucomicrobiales > Verrucomicrobiaceae > JACKQF01. The sequence goes on from JACKQF010000001.1 coordinate 1,257,916, forward strand.
GACCGCGCCAACAAGCAGCGCGGCACCACTGCCGACGGGGAGGATGAGGGATGCTCGCTTTTCACGAGCGCTGAATCTCGCGCCCAGATGCCAGCGATGCGAGCGGTGGTCAAAGGAGGCGCGACGGCGACTGCGAGGATTTTGAACGGGACTCCGCTGGTGCGGGTGACGGTGTCGGGCGAGGAACTACAAGTGGAGGTCATCGATGAGTGACGCGAAAGTTTGCGATAACTGCGGGTCGTCCGTGGAGGCCGGATTGCGCTTCTGCCCGGAGTGCGGTGAGCCCTTGCCAGAGACGGCCGCCCAAAGCCGTCCGCAGGCCCCATCGACGGATGTGATCGAGTGGGATCACTCGATGCGCCTGGTGCAGAATCCCTTCATGCTCTACGACATGATTAAGGTGTGGGGGCTCGCCTCGCTCGCGCCCTTGCTGCTGATCGCCGGACTGGGTTTCTGGGAGGGGGACTACACGGCACTGGCCATCGTGGGCAAGGTCTGCGTGGGGATCTTTTTGGGGTTCTTTGTGCTGAGCCTGATCATCATGCTGCTGCTCTTCCGCAATCGTTACCCGCTGCACTACTGCATCGATCAAACCGGTATCGCCATGGAGTCGCGCAGCGTGACCGCAAGTCGCACCTCCACACTGGCGATCCTGCTGGGATTGTTGGGCGGACGAAGCGGCCTGACTACCGCAGGCGCGGGCTTTCTGGCTAAGGCAAACGAAACCGCGCATCTGCCTTGGAAGGATCTGGATGACGCTCATTACTTTCCCGAACGGCGTTCCATCAGCCTGATGAATGACTGGCGCGTGGTGGTGCGCCTGGAAATGCCGGCGACGCTCTATCCGCAGGTGGAGGCAAAAGTGCGTGCGGCCATCGATAAGAACCAACGCAAGCGCGGCCTGCCGCAGCGACGCGAGACACCTGCGCCACTGCGGGCGATTCTGACGCTGCTGGCGGTCTTGTTTGGCTGGGCATTACTGGGCGATGAAAAACCGTTGGTCGTGCCCGGTGTGTTCGTTCTGCTGGCAGGCATCGCGGCCGTGGTGGCGATGTGGTCAGGCAGGGGCGTCTCCCGTATCGCTGCGGCGGTGGCGCTTTTGGTGACGCTCGGCGCTGTGGGGTATGCGTTCTTTGCGGGAGAATATGACAACCAAGACGAGGCGCACTGGATGGCGGCGCTGATGGCGGAGTTGCTCTTGCTCAGCCTCTACGCCGGGATCGGGGCCTTTGTCTGGATGGGGCGACTGAGAACCTGCCCCACAACAGAAGGAGGTGCCGCATGAGCCTGACATCCCAACGATTTTGCGAGAACTGCGGTGCCCATCTAGAACCTGGGGCGCGCTTTTGTGAAGAATGCGGCACCCCAGTTGGGGCCATCGTCGGCAAGGCCCCACCACCGTTGGCAGATCTTGAGCCTGATGACGAACCCGTAGCGAGTCCGCCATCGAACAAGCCTTCGTCTGGCCCATCACCTTGGTTGGTGCAGGGGGCGGGGGTGGTCTTGATCCTTGCGCTGGCGGGTATCGGTTGGTGGCAGCGTGAGCGTCTGACGGGTTGGCTGAGTGCAGGTAAAGCGAGCCCCGCTGAGGTCGCGACGACGGGCGAGTCGTCAGCCGCCGCTCCGGTGATTGATGCATCAAAACCGGTAGCGCCGACCGTGGTGCCTCCGCCAACTTCGGCCGCTCCGCAACTCCCACAGAGCAGCAGCGAGGACATGACGGAGGCGCAGGGTTTGGCGGACATGGAGGTCTGGCTGATGGCGGAGCCGTGGTTCAAGGCCTTGTCCGAATCCATGCCCAAAGGGGTGCGAGTCACCTTGTCTGCGACACCCTTCAATGCAGAAGGCTGGTCCGATATCGAGCTCCGCGAGAACCACCTGCCGGAGTCGGGCTTTGACGTGGATGTGAGCCCGATGATTGGGATGTTCCGAGTCTCGCGAGAAGGACGCGTCATCCAATGGATGGACGCCGTGAGCGGTGAGTATGTGCCGCTGCAGCAGTTCCTCCAAGACCGTGGACTAACGGTCGGCGCAACGTCATCGACTCAGCAACCTCGACAGCTCACTCCAGTGCCGGAGGGATTGATCGTGGTGGGAGGTGATTTTGAATCCGCTGCGCCACCAATCGCCAATCGCGATAGGGCTGTGATCGTGGCGGATCCACAAGACGGGACCAATCACGTGGCCCGCATCACCGGACCGGACGAGATGAGCTTCACCCTGCCCGTGCAGTTGGCGGAAGGCACGTCAGAGGTGGCCGTAACTCTGAAGTTGCTGCATCCAGAGGGCACTCAATTGATCCCGTTCACCGATGGTCCCGGGCCTGAAGGGATTCGCCTGCGGGTGCGCCTGCTGGATGACCAGGGAAACTCCGCCATCCGCGATGCGGTGGTGCGGCCAACAGGCCAGTGGCGGGAGATGGAATATGTGTTTTACGACCTGCCAAAGAAGGTGGTGCAGGTGAGTGTGGAAGCCATCTGGATGGAGGGACCGGTGTATGTCGATGACGTTCGCCTCGCCACACCTTAAAAAGGGGCTCATCGCCTCCGGTGCCGTCGTGCTTTTCATCACGACGTCAGTGGCCGTGGCGGCGGGATTTTTCCCGGACAGTCTACCGGCCGGGTTCGCTCCGCACGGTGATATCATTCGATTTGGAATTACCGTCGAAGGTGGTATCGGCAAACCCGAAAACGGCGATGGAGCAACCGGCATCGGCCAAGTGGTCGTGAAGCGAGTCTCCGTCCCGGGCCGCTACAAAGGTAATCGTAACGGGGGCGGCAATCCGGTGGGTGGCAATCCATTCGGGGGCACTTTTGGCGTCCCCCCGCCGCCTGCAGATCCAGGTGACCCTGGCAATGCCGATCACTGGCTGCGAGTCGATGTGGGAGTCATCACACCCAAAGGCAACCGCCCCTTCAACATGAAGGCATGGGGATCTGCAGCAGAGACGGTGTTTGAGAATGACAACCCCGGCAATAAGACCGTGCTGATCTATGACCGAAGCCTTGATGCCTACGTCATCGACTGGAATCAATTTCCGCTCAAAGACGGTACGTCCGACCAATTCAAGGTCATTGGAAAGGCTGGCGGTCGCATCGTCTTGATCGAGTCCCTGCTCTCCACCGGAGGCAGGTACAAAAACAGTGATCTACCCTCCATCTCCCACACCCTGCCGGGTGAACGAGCTTACTTTCAAATGTCCGCCGCAAGCGCCCGACCGATATTGCGCGAAGGAGCACTGGTAATGCTACGTGCAATGCGGGCCCACTTGCCCAACATGCCCGATGTTCCCGAGACGACGGCGGTGGTGCCGCTAGATCCTGGTAATTGGCAAACGGCGGTCGGAGTTGGTGCAGCGGGCGCTGCTGCTGTGGCTGCTGCCGCCAAGGTGCTTGCGGCAACGATCGGCCGGACCAAGCCAAAGACCAAGAGCAGCAAAGATGAAGAGGAGAGCGATGAGGGCGAAGATGAAATCATTGGCCATGTCCTGCAGATCGGCACCCAGCAGATTACCCTGCATTCCGGCGAGGCCGCGACGGTGGAGGTCAAAGTACATGAAGTCACCCGCAAAGGCAGCTATCGCGCAGCGCGCAATGCCCAGGTAACACTGAGCGCACCCTCGTGGGCAAGCGTCCTGCGTATCGAGCCCGATCAAGGCGGAGGCTCGGTCCAAGCTAGCCTGACGCTGGAAGACGCCGCGCCCTCTGAATCCACCCAACTCATGGTCGAGGCGACCACCAAGCTGGGCAACCACTCCGCCGTGATCCAGCTCACCGCAGCGCCTGAACCGACGCTGGAGGCCGATCCCGATCACCTCGAATTGCCCGCAGGCAAAGGAGGCGGCGAGAGCTTCACTGTCTGGGTGGAGAATGCGGGTGAATCCAAGTGGAAATTTGACGCGCGCTTTGAAGACGACGAAGCGCCCCTTTCGATCAGCATCGAAGACAGCGAAAAACCCTTCGCGAAGTTCGTCAAGGTGTCCGATGCCGTGAAGTATGGTGCAACGAAACCGGTCCATGGACGCGACAGCCACAAGCTGATCATCACCGCCACCGGCCCGGCATTGCGCGCTGACCAGGAACCGCTGGAGCGCCATCTGTCTGTGATCCTGATCTGGGAGGGGCTCTTCCTTTTGTCCGTCGGTCGTAGCAACGACGAACGCTTTCACGTCAAGGCCGATGGCACCGAGGGCGATGCCACGGTGGACGTCTATGGCCTGGCCTTCGATGCGGCGGGAAAATTGGAAATTGAGCCTGCACGGCTAGGTCTGGACCAGCTGCAGTTTGCGCCGGAGGAAGACACCTCTGAACGAAACAAGAACCTCGCTGATGCAGCGCAGCTGGAATACACCTTCGTCAAATTTCGCCCATCAAATGTGCCCAGCGCTGTCTGGCGCATTCATGCGAACAAGACGCTGCCAGGTGGAGGCGGATCCATCGATCTATCTCTTCGTGCATCGCTGCTTGATCGCGATCCCGAGCCCTTTTCCGCGCTGATCCCAGTCGCGCTCGATACCGCCGACACCGAGCCCTTTAGCAAGGCATGGGAGACCGAGTTGGAGCGCTGCCAAAAGATTGTCGACGAATTCATCCCTTCGGGTCATCGCGCCAAGTTCCACCTACTCATCAACCAGCGAAAGCTGCTGCTTGGCGCGGAGGGGCTCTATGAGCTGCGCAAAAAGATCTGGAGCATCGCGTATCAGCTGATCCTCGCAGAAGGCGCGGAAGGGTACAAGAACGAGGCGCTTTGGGCCGACCGAGTCGTCACGCTGCTGGAGTATACCGAGTGGGGTGCGGACATGGCATTTGGGGCGGTGTCCGGGGCAGTTCTGGGGCCTTATGCTCCTTTTGCCCAATTCGCCAAGGCGCAGATCACCTCGTATCTCGTCGCTCAGGCAGAGGGACGCGACCCGGAATCTTGGCTGGATGCTGCCTGGAATCAGGTGAAGTCCACCGTGGAAGGAAAGGTGATCGACATCGACACCCTGGAAAAGCTGGGCACCAAAAACAAGGCCATCCTTTGGGCCGTCTATTGTACTTACTACTTCGCCAAAGGGGTCTGGTACGATAAGAAGTCGATCACTGAAGCAGCGCTGGATACCTTGAAGGAGGTCCGGGACGAATTGCTCGCAGGATTCTTCGGCTCCCGCGTCAAGGCTGCCTCTGGCGGAGCTGGCAACAAACCCACCGATCCAGCCAAGGCCCAGGACGCCGATTCCCAGAAAACCAAGACCGGCGACCCAGAGAAGTCTAAGGGCACCGACCCAGACAAGGCAAAGAACAGCGACGCAGAAAAGACCAAGGGCACTGATCCACACAAGTCGAAGAGTGGAGAATCCGGCAAGACCAAGGGCACCGATCCCGACAAGTCGAAGAGTGGCGAGACCGACAAGGCCAAGAACACCGATCCCGACAAGTCGAAGAGCGGAGAACCCGATAAGGCCAAGGGCTCCGATCCCGACAAGTCGAAGGGTGGTGATCCCGATAAGGCCGAAGACACCGATTCCGACAAGTCAAAGAGCGGCGAGCCCGAAAAGGGCAAGGACACTGATCCTGACAAATCGAGATCCGACGAATCCAAAGAGAAGCCCAAAAAAGAGGAGAAACCGAAAGAGCAAGAGAAGCCCAAAGAGAAGCCGAAAGAGAAGACCTACCGCGACCGCGAACAGAAGCCCACCGACTACAAGAAGGCCAAGGTCTCGCCCGAAGACATGAAAAAGCTCACATCGGGGATGCCCAAGGCGAACATCTTGGGCGTCCAAAGCATCGCCAACAAACACAACGTGATCATCCTCGTCCGCCCCACCAGCAAGGAATGCCAGCGCTGGCTCCTCAGTGGCAAGGCCGTGCCAAAGCCCGTCACGGTCAAGAACAAGACGATCAACAAGTTCGATGTCATGCTGGGTGCCAAGCCCGGCCACCTGGGTCTTGTGGGCCACTTTGAACCTGTCAAACCCGAGCGAGGCGACTTCCCCAAGATGAGCGATGCCGACTTTGCAGATCTGCAAAAACGCTACCAGCAGCGTTCGGATGAATTCAAAAACCAAGGATCGCACTTGGCACACAATGACGATGTGGTCGTCAAAGGTGGGCTTGTTTTTGCGAAGGTGTGGGACCCTAACCACAAGGGCTACGAGTTGAAGCCCATTACCGGAGATCACGATGTCTTCGATATCCGCAAAAAGGACGGGGGGCCCATCGATCCGGCCCTGAAGGACACCATTTCCCAGGAAATGGATCAGTTTGGCGTCTCTCACGACTGCCATATGAACTGGAACTACGACCATTTGAGCAAAGATGTGCCAGCCGGCCAGAAGGACTCCGACTTCAAGATCTCCCAAGGCATCGATAAGACCATCCTCGATAGCCACCGCGAGGTCACTGGCTCCAACAAAACTGGCGAGCCGCTGATCACCATCTCTGCAAACGAACCCATCGGGGCCTCTTGGTTCAATGGCGACTTGCCAATGACCCCTGAGTAACAGAGCCTGAACGGAATCCCTTTACCATGTCCCCCCCCACCAACAGACGACAACTCCTCGAAGCCATCTTTGCTGCGCGCAATGGCATCGCGGATTTGTCATGGAAAAGTGCGACCGGAGGCCAATCAGACGATGCAGATGTTGCCCGCCTGAGCAGCGAACTCAGCAGCCTGATTGATGGCTACCGCTCCACGCTGGTGTCCATCCCGGTCTCGCGCTGCCCGTTCACAGGTGAGCCATGGAACCGCAAGACGGACATCTCAGGGCTGGACGGATTGTGGTGGGATTTCGAGGCACCAGTGCGCGTCGCAGAGCGCGTCCCGGCGAGTTTTGTGGCCCTAACGGGCAGCCTCCAGGTCGGTCGAACTGTCGAAGACTTTCCCTTTCTCTGCAAGCCAGGCCCCGAAGTGCCCTACGTGCTGCCGTACCTCCTGCGCATCCCCGGCATCCGGGCCGTGTTGTCTCGCGTCGCCATCGGCCGTCACACAGGAACGGCGATCACCTACTTCTCGCAAAACCCAGCATCCGGGTTCCCGTTGCCCAGTGAATGGGGATCATCGCGCAATGTCTTCCTCGCAGCCAGCGGCGGCTTAGTGACCACTCAAGATCATGTCCCGGAAGAAGCGTTCGACTATGACTTGAAGCCTTACCTTGAAGATGGACGACTGCTTTGGATCGCGCCCGAAGATGCAGAATTGACACTACGCTCAGGTATCGCCGACTGCCCTTACGTGGATCTTCCTGGTCGCCGAAGTCTGCTTTTTATCAGCAGGGGAAAGGTGTGGACCAGCGAGGATCCACCGCCGATGCCGGACAAATTTGCGGATATCCCGATGGTCGATTTTTCAGACGTGATGGCAGAGATCGAGACCGAAGCAGCGTCGTCGAAACCCACCAAGTCGACCACGACCCGCCGCTGCCCGCATTGCGGCGAAGCGGTCCGCGCGGGCGCCAAATTCTGCGGTCACTGCGGCAAAAACATCACAGTCCCAGCCGACAATCTATGCCCCGCCTGTGGCGGCAAGGTCGCTCCTAAAGCGAAGTTTTGCGGCCACTGCGGTCACCGAATGGAGAAACCATGAGCAACGCGAAATTCTGCCCTCAATGCGGCGCTGCACGCGTCGCCAAGGCCCGCTTTTGCGCTGAATGCGGTGCAGCTTTTGGGGAAGAAGTCCCTTCAGGTAAGCGAACTTCACGGCGTAGCGCCGGACCTCGGGTAGCCTCCCAACCACCGCCGATTCCTCAGCCTGTTCTCGCCAACACGTGGCAGGTCGCCGTGGGCAATGCCTTGCCGGATGCGCGGCGTTTGTTTGATATTCCCGCCACAAGGAAACCCCGAACCGTCCGCTCAAGCACCCAGGAATCCGCCGCTGCACCCACAGCAAGAGGGAAGTCACTGTGGGGCAGCACCCTGTGGATGGCGCTCACGCAAGGGGCTGATATGGTGACGCGAGAGCTGCAAAGCAGCGCCCCCAACGATCCCAATTTGTCACTGCGTCTCATGCTAGCCTCAGCCGTGGCCGTCTTTGGCATCACTCTGACATCGATGCCCAGACTGCGCTCCGTGCTGGTACGGCTCGGCACAGTCGGCATGGCCGTCCTGCAAGGGCAGGGGGTCTGGCCCGTCCTCAAACAAGCTATGCTGGATCCCTCGATCCTCAGCAGCTTCGCCCCAAATCTAGCCGCCCAAGCCGCAGGCATGATGGCGCTGCTCAAGCTCTTCAAGTCGGCGTCTGGGAAATCTGTGGCGTGATCTGCTGGCGCGAGAATCCCAAAACGATTGCGTGGTTTGTGACGAGATGAACTGGTCTGGACAATTTGGGAATGGCATGGCTGGCGTCCACTAAGCTTCTTGATTTGCGACTCCAGGGGCCGCAGATGGGTTGCGTCGACCTGAAATCCGATACTGTATTTGATATTACATACATTGGGCGAAGTTATTGATGGGTCTAATTTAGTTTGGGTTTCTTGACCATTTGGGGCCGACTTGACGGACCTGCGCGCCGTAGATTGCGCCCGGAGCCATCTCGCTTGGTGATTTCCCGCAGGTTCAGAAAACCGTCGGATTTGTTTTCCGACTCATGCAATCGACGGGATCAGAGTATCCTCGCAAATCGCGATGGCGTTCGCTTATAACCATGTTTTTGCCTGGTCCCTCGGCCCTTGATTCCGCAGTTTCAGCTGCCCGCTCAATGGACCCGGCCTGTGCTAAATTCGATGGCTGGGTGCACCTTGGTTGATTTATGGCTGCCCGATCCGTGGCTGGAACTGTGGTCTCGAATTTCTCATTCCTGACCTTTGGCGCAATTCGAGTGTTCCTTGGATAGCCCTGTCCAGAATGCCGCAATTGACTTGTCCGCCCAAATCGCCGCGGATTTTCGGCTGTGGCGAATCCTTGATTTCTAGCCAGGGTCCACGAGAAATCGTACAGCCGATTATCAGGCCGATTTTGCTGAGGCTGATCACAGCAAAAGATCCTGGAGATCGGAATCCGTCAGGCCGGCCATGAGCGGACTGTTTTCGTCGAGCGTGGCCTCGACCAACCCGCGCTTGCTGGCCTGGAGTTTCAGGATGCGCTCTTCGACCGTTCCCTTCATGATCAAGCGACTGGCTGTAACGACTCGCTGCTGCCCAATTCGGTGGGCACGATCAATGGCCTGAGCTTCGACGGCCGGATTCCACCACGGGTCCAGGAGCAAAACGTGATCCGCTGCGGTGAGATTTAGACCGTAGCCGCCCGCCTTGAGACTGATCAGGAAGACCGACTTTTTGGGATCGCTCTGGAACAGATTTACCTGGGCCGCGCGGTCTTGGGTGCTCCCGTCTAGGTAGCAATAGTCGATATTTAAGGCTTCTAAATATTTACTCCCCAGACGTAAAAACTGCACGAATTGACTGAAAATCAGAGCCTTGCCGCCACTCGCCTGAATCTCCTCCAGTCGTTCACCCAGCACCGACCACTTACCGGACAGATCCTCCTCGCTCAATCCAGCCAAACTGGACTTCTCCGCCCCGGTTAAGCGCAAATCACAGCAGACCTGACGCAGTCTCAAGAGGACCGTGAACATCGTCATCCTGGCACCGTTCTGCCCAGACCTCTTCTGACTGGCTCGGATCTCGTCGCGACCCTCTTCGAGCACCCGTCGGTAAACCTCCCCCTGCCCTTGTGACATCTCGCACCACAACACCTGCTCGATCTTCTCTGGCAGATCCTTGAGAACTTCACGCTTTGTCCGGCGAAGAAAAAACGGCCTGACCAGGCGTTTCAGTCTTGTGGCGGCATCTTGGCTAGCTGGGGATCCGAGCCCCGAGTTGATGGGTTGTTCGAATCTCTCTTTAAACTGCGACTGCGTTCCCAGGTAACCCGGCACGGCAAAGTTGAAGATTGACCATAAATCGCGGACCCCGTTTTCCACCGGAGTGCCGGTTAGAGCCACCCTGAATTTCGCCCGCAGCGAACAAACTGCCCTGGACACTTCTGTCTCAGGGTTGCGGATAAAGCTGGCTTCATCGAGCGCTGCGACCCGAAATTCGAGTTTTTGATATGCGGGTAAATCCCTGATAATCAAAGGATACGAAGTAATTACCACGCATCCTGCGGGAATAGTCGCCAAGGCGTTTTTGCGGTCCGATCCAGATACCACGACCACGGGAATCTCCGGTGCAAACTTCGCAAACTCTGCCGCCCAGTTCCCCAGCAGCGACTTCGGGCACAGCACCAGACTTGGCGAATCCCCCCCTTCCTCCGGATTTCCTGAATAGAGTGCGCGAATCAGAGCGATGGTCTGGATCGTCTTGCCGAGACCCATATCATCCCCCAGCACCGCACCCGCATGCCTCATGGCGTGCCTATGTAGCCAGGTGACCCCCAGCAACTGGTATGGGCGCAGAATATCCTTCAGTTCGGCAATCTTTGACACCACCGTCGAAACCTCTGTTCCCTGTAGATCCTCAAATTTTTCCGCCTTTTCACGCAATTCAGGGGAAAAATAGAAGGCGTGCTCTGGACGTATCTTGGCACCCGTCGGAGTGAGTTGCAGAGGCACATCACGGAAAGATTCTTCCAATTCCTCGCAGGCTCCGCTGTCCAGGGCGTACTTCTTGCCGTTGGGACCCGAGACCGACTTCTGCCCCGATCGAATCATTCGGAGGATCTCGTTTCGTCCAATCTTGAATCCATCCGGCGCTTGGTAGCTGAACTCCATCGTCAACCAGTCCCGCGACTGACCGCCAGTCGATTCACCACCACCGGATGCAGGTGTGTGTAAAATTGGCGCAACTCTGAGGATTCCCCGGGTCGCCGCTCGCCAGCGCTCGGTCTCGATGACTTTTCCCCACTCCGCCAGGCGGCGGCGATTTGAGCCCAGGAACTCCCAGACGTTAGGGGCGCCCTTGAGCACCCATTTGCCCTGGTCTTCCACGAACGAAATCGCCTTCAAACGACTCAGAACAGCCGATTCCAGTTCTATGTTCCTTGCGTAAAAACTACCAATTGAGGTCTTGTCTTGTATTGGAAACGGATCTTTTTCTTGATCGGTAAAGATTGTTCCACGGGTAGTGAGCCAGCGATGCCCTTCCCAGCTTGCTCGGACGGTCACTTTCGCCTCTTGGAGGCTGCCATCCAGCTCAAATTCGAACTCGCACGGAACTGGCAGGACATGGAATCGAGCCAAAATGTCGCCCTCCAGGGTGAGTTGGCAGACATTTCCGAGTTCGTTTGAGTGAACGGCGAACCAGAGCAATGGCCTCAGGATGGGCTTGCCTCGGGCGGCTTCGAGTTCGCGGAGAATGGTCGAGAGCGCTGGCGACGGCATTTCTGCGTGAAAAAGCGTCCCAGAGCTGCCGGCAAACCACCAATTGTCCGCAGATTCGCGTCCTGGGCTGAGGGCGAGTTGGAGCTTGGGGTCGGCAAACCGCAGCGAAACTGTGTCCGCATTTCCGTGGACGATGATCGGTAACCGTGTGCCTTCGATAACGACCTGCACTTGGCGGTGCTGCCCGGCGGGCGGGCGACCCATGAAAATCCGCGGGTGATCGGCGATGATTTTGAGGAATTCTGGCAGTTCATTTCCACCCAGGGAGAGTGGCGCAGACTGGGCCGGCAATCGCTGACTGGCGAGCCATCCTGCGAGGCGCGACACTTCCTTGCCGCCGGGCTCGGCTTTCAGGAAGACATTCCAGCGGTCCCCTGCCCTCGCGGCCGACTGCAATTCCGGGAGAAAGACGCTGAGGGTTGCCGGAGCCTCTTTTTCGGCAATTGCCTGAGGCGCCGATTTGGCGACAGGAATCGGAGCGGAGCGCGGCGCAGTGGCGGGTGTCGTTTGCAGGGCAGCGATGCCGACGGCGAGTGAATGCTCACAGATCTGACCGCGACCTCGGGAGGTCGGACAGGTACAGAGATTGTCTACATCCGACTTCGATCGAATCCGCAGACCACAGGAAAAGCGACTTCGCCCGGAACCTGCGCTGCCTCTGAAAAGGTTTTCCGATGTTTCCGCGACCGTGACCAATCCGGCTGCGACGAGTCCACGCGCAGCCTTCATGGCTGCCCAGCCACCTATTTCTCCAAGCCATTTCTCCGTAATCTCCATTTCTTTCTGGCGTCAGGCATGGTTTACGTTCAAAGTAATCCGTCAAGGCCTGTTATGCGCGTTATCGCCATCACCAATCAAAAAGGCGGCGTGGGTAAAACCACGACCGCAATGAACCTCTCGGCGTGTCTCGCGACACGTGGAGTTCGTGTGCTCCTGATCGATCTGGATCCCCAGGCCAATGCCACCAGCGGGCTGGGGCTTGCGCAGGAAGACCGTGGGAGTCTTTACCCAGCATTGGTGGAAAATGAGGATCCTCGGCACGCCATTCGCAGCACCCGTACGCCGAATCTTTCCATCATCCGCTCTCATCAGGAATTGGCGGGCTGCGAAATCGAGCTCGCCCAACGCGGCAACCACCTGTCTCGCCTCCGTGAAGTTCTACAGCCGATCCGGAATTCTGGACAGTTTGACTACGCCATCCTCGACTGCCCGCCCTCCCTGGGTGTTCTCATGACTTCGGCGTTGTCCGCTGCTGATGAGTTGTTGGTGCCCATCCAATGCGAGTACTTTGGTCTTGAGGGGCTCTCCAAAATCGTTCATGTCGTCCAGCAAATCCGTGATTGCGGGGCCAATCCGGGGCTACTGCTGGAAGGCATCGTGATGACGATGTTTGACTCCCGAGCCAACCTCGGCCAACAGGTCGTCAATGACGTCCGCAATTACTTTGGCGACGTCGTCTACAACGCTGTCATCCCTCGGACGGTCCGTCTGGGCGAGGCTCCCAGTTTTGGGAAGTCCATTGTCGAGTATGATCCTTCCGGCAAAGGAGCCCAGGCTTACATGGCACTCGCGGACGAGTTCATCGCCAGACGCGCTGCCGCGACGGCTGCGTTTGAGGCGACGGTCGGCGCGGCGTAAACAGTGCATTCGTGGGGGAAAAGAGCGAACACCGCCTTGCGGGCGCATGGTTCCGCGCCATGCTAGCGGCTCTCGATACGAATGGTTACGTCAAAATTCAGAGGCTGCTTCAAATGGGTTCTCCTCGCCGGGCTGGTGCTCGGTCTTGGGGCATATCTCGTCGCAGAATCACTGTTTAATGTCGATAGCAACCTCGTTGCCCTGAGCGTCCGTCACGCCACTACGCCTTTGAAGGTCAGGCTCAAGCTGGGCGGATGGAGGCCACCTGCGGAGGTCTCGCCCGCAGAAATGCAGAATGCGCTGATCGAGCGGCATGCTGAGCCGGGGCTGAAATGGCAAAGCCTTCGAGTTGTGCGCGACAACGGGCTGCTGGCGAAGGCCGCTCAAGGAATTTTTGGAGCTGAAGTTCACGTCATCACCATTTATCCAGAGTTGTTTGAATTTACGATGAGCTTCCTGCCGAAGTTCGAGGTGACCACCGCCAAGGAACGCATGGAGAGCGAGGGCTCGTGGTTTGTCATCAACTCAAACTTCCATGAACCCAATGGCAAGCCTCTCGGCTGGGTCACGCACGAGGGCCAGCAGGTGCACGGCCCCTTCCCGGAGTGGAGCGGCACCTTTTTTGTCAAAGATGGACGCCCTTACTGTGGCCCGAAATCCCTTCTGGATGAGGTGCCGGGGCCAGTGGAGGAAGGGTGCCAGGTCTATCCATCTGTCATGAAAAACCACACCGTCTTTTCGTATGTGGAACTACAGCCGAACCGCTTCTTTGACGGCAAGCGCATCACCTATCGGGGGCTCGCCGGGATGAAACGGGATGGCACCATTATCTTCATCGCATCCGGCGACGGCGGACTGATGACAGTGATGGAGGTTGCAGAGATCGCTCGCAAACTTGATGTGCAGCACGCCACCCTCCTGGACGGAGGTCGCGCCCTGCAGTACTCGATTCGAACGGCCGATGGCCCCTGGCATTTTCATGCCTCCAATACCCAAGTGCAGACCAGTTGGGAGGCGCTGGAGAAACAACAGTCGCCTGTTTACATTGCCGTGCGCAGACGGGCACCGCGCATCATTACAGGCACAGCGCCTCCCAATCCCTGACCCAAACGCGCCATGCCATCGATGGACCACGAGAATGCGCTGCGTGCGCAGGGGCACCGGCGAATCGCCGGAATTGATGAAGCTGGGCGCGGACCACTGGCTGGACCCGTCAGTGCAGCCGCAGTCGTCCTGCCGGTGAAGTATTCTCACCCACTCCTCAATGACTCCAAGAAGCTCTCGGAAAAACAGAGAGAAACCTTGTACGACGAGATCACCAACGATGGCTCGATTCAATGGCACTGCGTTTTCATCGATGCCGAAGAAATCGACCGCATCAATATCCTGCGCGCCACCCACCTTGGAATGGAACGCGCAGCGCTGGGCCTGAAAAAGAAACCCGATGCCGTGCTCATCGATGGTCGTCCGGTGCGTGGGTTTCCGCTGCCGCAGCTAGCGCTGGTTGGCGGGGACGGACTCAGCTTTTCAATCGCCGCCGCCAGCATTATCGCCAAGGTCACACGAGATCGCTGGATGCTGGAGATGGCAGCGCAGTATCCTGAATATGGATTTGAGCGACACAAAGGCTACGGTACCAAGCTGCATTTAGCGGCCCTGCGCCGCCATGGACCCTGCCCCATCCACCGGCAAACGTTTTCTCCGGTGGCGCAAATGGAGCTGGACCTCTAAAGGTCGAATCAAAAGAATTCCCAAGGAATTTCGTTTGAGAAGCCCGCCCAGTTCGCGGACAGTAGCGCGCATGACTGGCTACAAGGAACGCGAACCGGATGACACGACTCCCAAAGGAGATCGTCAGCAGGGTTTTCGCCTCCTTTTGACGGGTGCCTGTCTAGTCGTTGTGTTGGCCGGAATGAAGGCGGCAGAGGGGTTCTTCATCCCGTTAGTGTTGGCTTTTTTTCTCAGCATCTTGAATTACCCCATCATGCGCTGGCTGCGCTCCTATGGGGTGCCAAACTTCCTTGGCATGCTCTTGGTCGTGACAATCAACGTCGGAGTGCTCGGTCTGGTCATCAATGCTGGCAGCAGTCTCTTGGTGCGTTTTCAGGGAGACATTCCCGACTACGTCCGCCAACTCAAATCATCCGTCGATCAGGGGGCGCTCTGGCTGGAGGAACAGGGCGTCAAGGGGGCTGTGGATCAAGTCAATCAGGCACTCAATTGGCAGGAACTCACGCAATACTCGGCAAATTCCAACTTCGTTCAAGGACTCGCTTCAGTCATGGGCAGCACCGTTGGCACCGTGGCCTCGCTGGTGTCATCGCTCACGCTCGTCTTGATCTTGATGGTCTTTATCCTGATGGAAGGCGCAGGCACCATGAGCCGATTTATGGCCATCCATCTTGCCGGCGGACCCAATTTTTCTGGGCTCGCGAACTCCGCCTCAGACATCCAGAAATACCTCGGCATCAAGACCGCCATCAGTGCGGCGACGGGGCTCTTGGCGACACTCTGGTGCATGATCTTTGATCTGCCGTATCCGGTGCTCTGGGGCTTGGTCGCGTTTGTTTTCAATTTTATCCCCGCTGTGGGTTCCATCGTTGCCGCTCTGCCACCGGTGCTTGTGGCACTGATTCAGTCGGGTCCAGGCAGTGCCGTCGGGGTGATGATCGGCTATCTCGCCATCAATTTCTCGCTCGGTAATTTCCTGGAGCCAACACTTCTAGGTCGTCGCTTTGGCGTTTCCTCGCTGGTCATCGTCCTCTCCGTGCTTTTCTGGGGTTGGCTCTGGGGCATCGTCGGCATGTTCCTCGCCGTGCCTTTGACCATGCTCTTGAAGATGATGCTGGATCACTCCGAGGAGTTTCGCTGGCTCAGCGTTGCAATGTCCAAGAAAAAGGTCCGCGGTCGCGAGGTGGAACTCGCCGACTTTGATCTCGATACCGAAGAAGGCGAATTCATCGGTAGCGGTGCGACGACGGAAATCCCTGGGCGCGACTCCTGATCTATTGACCGGTCTTGCGGTTGCGAATCCACTCGATGACCTGCTGACGCTGCACCGGCAGACGGCGGTGAAAGGCCTGCTCGATGGCGATGGCGCCTCCGCTGGAATGCCCGATGCCCAGTTCGTCTGCTAATCGATTTTCAAAGCGCTCAATCAGCGCCACGGTGGGATCGTGATCCGCGAGGTAGTCTAGCGCCTTTTTTAGCAGGTCGTAAGTGCCGGGGATGGGCGCATGGGGTTCGACGACCAACTCGATCACCTTCACCAGATAGGTCGCCGCAAGGACCCGTCCATAGCTGCCACGCAATCCGAGTCGAGGCGTCTGCCAGCGCACCTCTGCCAGGGTGTGGATCTCTGAACGGCGACTGCGGACAAAGCGCAAATCCACACCAACGAAGAGGTCCAACTGTCCGATGAAAGGCGATTTTGGGCGCAGTGCCCCCTTGGCGATGGTGCTAAAGAGACCTTCCTCAGGAGAGCACCAGCGCACGATCAGAGTGGACTCCGTGTGTCGAAGTCTGCCGATCAAGATGGCCTCCGTTTTGTCCATGTGCAGGGCGCATCATTGCACAGCCTTGGATCGGCCGCATCTCAGATTCGGGACAAAGACGTGGTAGTGCTTGCTTTCCCCCTGCCCCCCCTCTAAGCTCAGCGCCCTTATGGAAAAATCGAACAAGGCCGTACTCACCGACCTGCAGGCTATCAGCGTTGATAGCCTCAAAGAGCGCTTGGCAGCGCTCAGGAGGTTTCTTTGACCTCCGGAAATTGAATGCCGAACTGGCGGAACTGGAAGTCCGCCAATCACAACCAGAGTTCTGGAACGACCCCAATAACGCCCGCAAGGTCACCGGGCGCGCTCGGGAGATCGAGCGCATCTTGAAGCCCCTGGAATCGCTGACCCAGCGCCTGGAGGAGTTCCCCGTGCTCATCGATCTCGCCAAGGAAGATGGCGGGATGGATTCCTGGCAAGAGGTCGCAAAAGAATACGACACACTGGAAGCAGACCTGAATGCATTCGAGTTGGATCAGCTTCTTTCGGGCACCTTTGATCGTGGCAATGCCTTCATCACCATCCACTCCGGTGCCGGTGGCACCGAAGCGTGCGACTGGGCAGACATGCTCATGCGCATGTATCAGCGCTGGTGCGAGCGACGCGGCTACAAGGTTCAACTCATCGATCACCAAGCTGGCGATGAGACCGGCACACGCTCTGCCACGCTGGAAATCATCGGCGTAAACGCCTATGGCTACCTCCAGGCAGAGCGTGGTGTGCACCGCCTGGTGCGTATCTCCCCCTTTGATGCGGCCAAGAAACGCCATACCTCCTTCGCCTCCATTGATGTCACCCCCGACTCCGAAGAGGACATCGACATCGAAGTCCGCGACGAAGACCTGAAGGTCGATACCTACCGCGCAGGCGGAAAGGGCGGACAGAACGTCAACAAGGTGGAGACCGCCGTCCGCATCACTCACATTCCCTCCGGCGTCATCGTCGCCTGTCAGGTAGAGCGATCCCAGCCCAAGAACCGGGCCAAGGCGATGGGCATGCTCAAGGCCAAGCTCTATCAGATCGAAGAAGACAAGCGCCAGGCAGAGATCGCCCGTCAATACGGCGAAAAGACCGACATCGGCTGGGGCAGTCAGATTCGCAGTTACGTTTTCCAACCCTATCAGATGGTCAAAGACCACCGCACGGGAGAAAAGACCAGCAGCATCTCAGATGTCATGGATGGGGATCTAGATGCCTTCATGGAAGCCAAGCTACGCGGCAAAAAAGCCGGTGATGGCGATGCTGGGGATGATCTATAAGACGCAAGTATCATTGTCACGGGAGTCATGTTTTACGTCAGCAAAAAAGGCAAGACCATCGGCCCCTGCACCGCCGATGAGGTCCACAATCTCCTCCTCTATGGCTCCATCAGTGTCGAGGACCTCATTCAGTCGGAGGGCGAGGAAGAGTGGGTGCCGGTGATGAGTGTTCCTGAGTTCCAGTCCCACATCAAGGACTCGGACCTAGGCAGCCCGAAAAAAGGAAAGCCCAATATCCGCCGCCGCATCGTGCGCCTGCGTGAATACGATCGCGTCCCCTACCCGCAACGCGGCGGCGTCGTTCTGTCTGGGCTGATCCTTGGCCTCCTCAACCCCATCAGCTTGTGGAAATCCGCCGCCAGCGTCTACGAGAATAAGATCTATCGCCGCGCAAAGGATCCCCAAGGTTTCCTCAAAACTTGGTCAGCCTGGACGGATACCGCAGTGACCCTCTACCTGATCACCGTGCTCAGCATCTGGGCCATCGCTGCTTATTGGGTCATCGTCAAGACCACCCCCATCCTCCGCGAGATCATCGAGACGACCAAGGAGACGCTCTAACTTCGGGGCGCAGTCTTTGTTCAGAGCAGCACCTCATCGGGTGTGCCATCTTCCGATGCCTGCTCTGTACTCCGGTTTCGGTCTCCACACAAACTTTCGGACACGCCCCAGCACGGCTTCTGTTTTGCCCCTCGGTAATCTCAACCATTACCTGCCGACGGTCGGTGGCGACAGGTTGAGACTCCTGCACCCTGAAAAAGAATCCGTTTTGAGGAAGAATAGTCTCGACCACTGCTCAGCGACGGTCGGTGAGCAGTGGTCGAGACTCCCCCTTCCCAAAACCGATCGCTGCTTACGGTCCCACAGCCAGCCGCACCCCAAATCAGAAACCCGATTGAGGTTCGGGAGCCGGGTCTTCGGCAGGACGAATCGCCGATTTGGTCACGGGAGCTGGCGGGTCCTCGCGGCGCGATCTGGGAAGAGCCGTCGGAGTTGACTGCACCCCGTTCGCGAAATCGGATTCAGGGTGCCGAGGCTCCTGCCGGATACCCAGAACGCGACGGGCAACCCGTCGGTGCACCTCCTCGTTCTCAGCCGTCGTTCGGACAGATGCTTGAGCACAGGAGAACACTATTTACCGAGCAAGAAGGCCAGGAGGTCGGCCATTTGTTCCTTGCTGACGGCGGCCTCTAGGCCGACAGGCATGAGGCTGTGGTCGAGGGATTTCATGGCTTTGATGGCGTCGCGGGAGAGGGTCTCTTTGGCTCCGCCCATCATGGCGAGCACGATGGTGTCGCTGTTCTCGCTCTGAATCAGGCCACTGAGGGTGCGGCCGTCTTTGGTATCGACCTGATAGGCGCTCCAGCGGGCTTCGAACATGCGGTTGGGATCGAGGATGTCGGAGAGCAATCCTTCCGGCGGCTTGACCTTGACGTCGGAGAGCGGTGGGCCGACATCGACGCCCATCTCGCCATGCTTGTGGCAGGCGATGCAGATCGTTGAGAACACGGCTTGGCCCTTCTTGGAGTCGCCATGCATCGTGGTGGCGACCATGTAGTCCTTCACGACGGCTGCGCGATCGCTGCTGGCCTGACCGAAGAGCTTCTTGGCCAGCTCCGCCATCTCGCCGGTGCCGCGCTGGTAGGCCCAGCGTTTTTCGACATCAACCCAGGCAGTGGGGAACTCGCCCGCTTCCATGCGCTTGAACAAGGGCAAGGCGGTGGTGGCGCTGGCGGTGAGGATGGTGACGAGGTCGCGCTTCAAGGCAGGGCCGGCGGTGGGCAGGAGTTCGTAGATGAGCGTGGAGGTGGTGGCGGCGGGGTATTTCTTCAGTAGCGCCATTGCTGCGGTGGTCAGGTCGGCAGGTTGATTGCTGGTCAGCAGGTGCTTGACCGTTGGCTGCACGGTCTCCCACTTGCGCGATCCCAGCAGCGGCAACACGGCGAGCCGTTGATCGAGTGGGGCCTTGGCATCGGCGATGATGGCGTCGATCTCTGACTGCAGGGTGGCGATCTCCTTGGCGGCGTCTTCGTGCCCCTTGGGCAGACGCGCGAAGCCTTGGAGCAGGGCGGGCTTCCACCAGAGGAGTTGGCCGGGAGATTTTTGCAGGAGCGAAAGGGCGGCCTGCACATCTGCGGGATCGCCATCCGCAAGAGATCCTGCGGCGAAGGTGCGGAGTGTGGCGGTCTTGGTATCGGAGAGATGGGCAAAGAAGTCATCGCCCAAAGCGCTGAGGACCTGGCCCATCTTCTTGCTGGAGGCGGCGGCCACCATCTTCGCCATCCAGGGATCGTCTGCGTGCTGGGTCAGGATGGCGGCGAGTTCCTTGGCATCGGTGAGGGTGGGCACTTTCAGGAAGAGGGCGCGTTCGGGATGCTCCGCTGGCTGATCGCCCCATCCCACCGTGGGGATGTCGTGGTATTTGCCGGGTGTCTCCGCGATGACCTTCTTCGTTCCCTTCGGCACCACGCGCCAGATGCGGCCTTCGTTTTCGCCCTGGCGCATGTCGTGGGTTTTGACGAACTCTTCCGGGAAGAAGCGGGCGTGGTCGATCCAGCGACGGTAGATATCGCAGATGTAGATCGCACCATCCGGTCCGGTGGTGAAGTTCACCGGGCGGCACCACTCGTCCGCACTGCGGAAGAACTCGCTGCGGTCGCCGACTCGGGTGGCTTTGAGGGAGGCTCCGTTGGGTTCAACAATGTAGCGGGTGACGAGCTGGCCGGTGGGATCGGGGACGAAGACGTTGTTTTTCAACTCGGGCATGAGATTGCCGCGATACACTCCGAGACCGGAGCAGGCGGTGTTGGTCCCCGCGTGGGCGTCGGCGGTGGTGTGGGTGATTTGCAGTGGGAAGACACGGGTGTCTGCACCAGAGGGCGCGATGTCCTCGTAGTTCTGCGTGATGCCGGCGTGGGGGTTGCGGGACATGGCCTCGTAGGGCATGACGGTGAACATGAGCGGATTGCGGTTCGAGCAGTAGAAGTGATGGCCCCAGTCATCAAAGGCACCGCCATACTGACCTTTGCCACCGGTGGGTGTGATCTTGTCGGTGCGCGGGTCCCACTTAAAGTTGGAGCCCGGCACGGCGACCACATCCGTCGGTGCATCCGCCGGATAGATCTCCTTGGCATCGAGACCGTTGTTGAAGTACACGCAACCATCGGGACCCCAGCGTGGGGCGCTGACCTGGAGCTGGGCATGACGCGGATTGAAGCCTTTGATCAGCGGCTTGATTTCGTCGGCCTTGCCATCGCCATTGGTGTCATTGAGGAAGAGCACCTGCGAACGAGTGGTGGCAATGAGCCCGCCATTGTAAGGCAGCAGGCCCTGGACGTTGTCCATGTGATCCGCAAAGGTGACGGCCTTGTCCATGCGCCCATCGCCGTCTTCATCGCTGAGCAATTGAATGCGTGACAGCCAGGGATCGCCAGCATTTGGCGGACCCAGCGGATAGTCGCGCATGTCAGCCACATACATGCGGCCTTGCGCGTCCCAGGTGCACTCGACGGGATCCAGCACGAGGGGTTCGGCGGCGACGAGCTGTACTTCGTAGTCGCCATCGAGCTGAATGCGCTTCATGGACTCTTCCGGCGACAAGGCGTGATCCTGACCATCGCGCACGCTGACATCGCTGCCACCGCTGGCCTGGATGGGATTCCATTTTTCTTTGAACTCGCCGAGCGGATAGAGCTCATAGCGACGCACAATCATCTCTGCACCTTCCGTCTGGATCAGGATGCGGCCTTCGCTGGGCTTGCAATCAAAGGCCTCGTTGACCAGGGCTCCGTTGACGAAGTATTGCAACGTATCGCCCTTGGCGATGACTTCCAGGCGGTTCCACTCGCCAGGCGGCGACTCCACATCTTCGCGGCCGCGGAAGCCTTTCTTGTCCGCCCAGTCCACATCGCGTCCACGCCAGTTGATGCGGCCTTTGGTGACGGTCTGGCGTGGCTCGCCCTTCTTCCAGATCTTCTCTTTGTCGCGGTCCAGGGCATACTCGGAGCTCACGCTGGTGATCAACTCTGTGCCATCGGCGAGCTTGGGCGAGAGCACCAAGATATCCCCTACCCCGCCCTCAATGATCTGCGCCTCGATGCTGGCCATCCAAGTGTCACTGTAGGCGCCATGGGGACCGTAGGCGTGCAGGAGGATACCGTTGTCCATTGCGGCGTGCTCGCGCTTGCCCCAGGTCTTAGTGCCCCATTTGAATTCCAGCACGAGGTGGTAGTCCCGAAAGATTTCTTTGGTAGCCACATAACCGTAGCCGCGACCGCTGGCCCTGAAGGTGCCATCGGGTAGGAAGGTCCAGATGTCTTTGGGATCATCGTGAAAATCCATCTTCGGATTCACATGATATTCCACCGCGCCTGACTTGATCACCTCCAACAGGTCGATCTTGGATTTGACGGGCTCAACAGCGGAGGCGGTGGCTGCGACGAATAGGGCCGACAGGGCAAGGGTTGGAAAGCGCATGGTTGGAAAGTACGCGCCCCAACAGGCAAAGATGTCACCCGACTGACTGAAATTTCTCCGCCAGTTCCGCGCCCACCTCCTGACACAATCCAGTGAAGGTCCGCTGGGCCAGCGTCTGCGGCCGGTCTTTTAATTGAGCGACAATCCAATGGCGAACGATTCGGCCGCGCAGGAGCGGCACCGTGGCGAGACTGCCGGCAGCGAGTTCATTTCCCGCCACCCAGGGAGCCATGACCGCCACACCTAGCCCTAGCTTCACCAACTCTTTGATCGCTTCTGTGTTGCCCAGCTCGATCAATGACCTCGGGCGCACGCCCAGTTTGAGGAAGTAGTCCTGGATCAGATCATAGGTCGCACTTTGCCGACTCGAAACAATGAAAGCCTGCTCCGCCAGATCCTTGGTCCTTGGCGCTTGTTTGCGCCAGGGATGCAGGGCATCGACCACAAACATCAATTCATCGGACAGCAGGCTCTGCCATTGGAGACCGCTGACATCTCGAGGTTTCAAGCAGAGCCCGACATCGATTTTGTTTTTCTCCAATCGCTCCAAAATGTCGGGAGACTCCCCTGGAACAATGCTGATGTTGTAATGCGGGAAACTGTCCTGAAACTCCCGCAGCACCGTGGGCAGGATGTACTGCGCTGCCGCCGGGGTGCAGCCGATCTTCATCTCCCCACGCGGATCCTGATCAAGTGCGCCGAGACTGGCCCGAGCATGACCCATAGCCACCTCGATGGTCTCCGCGTGTGTCAAAAGCTCCCGACCGTGGGGAGTCAGACTTACCTCCCTGCCCTGCCGGTGAAACAGTTCACAACCCAAATCGGCCTCCAGAGACTTGATCGCATAGCTCACGGCAGACTGCGTCAAATGGAGGGCCTTGCCCGCAGCGGTGAAGGTGCCTTCGCGCGCCAGCACGAGGAATGCGCGCAGTTGCCGGGTGTCGAGAAGCGTTTGCATCTATGAATTGAATTCATACATCTAACAAAAAACTTGTCGAATGGTTTATGGGATAGTCCCGCCTCTTGGCACGGCTCGCGCTTAATTGGCTAGGCGTGAAATCAAACGCCAAGGCTCGCAAATCCCAGTTTCCCTCCACCGCAACGCCGGTGGTGAGAATTGGATTTGTTCCGCTGGCAGACGCGGCACCTTTAATCGTTGCCGACCAACTCGGCATGTTCGATGCACATGGCGTCAGGGTCGAACTTCAACGGCAAGTCGGCTGGGCGACCATCCGCGAAAAAATCCTCTATCGAGAGATCGATGCTGCTCACGCGCCTGCTGGACTGGCGCTCTCGCTGCGTCTGGGTGTCCACGGGCAGAACTGCCGTAGCCTGGCCCCGTTTGTGATGAACCTGAACGGCAACGCGATCACCTTGAGCAGAGACCTTTTTGAGCGCGGTGTCAGGGATGCGCGCAGCTTGCTGAAACTCATTCGCAGCACCCCCCAGCATCTCTACACTTTTGGCATCGTTGCGGATCTATCCTCTCATCAAATCCTGCTGCGACTGTGGATGGAGAGCGGCGGCATCAATCCCGATCGAGATGTGCGCATTGTCACTCTCCCGCCCACTCAGATGGCCGGCAGCCTCTCCGCTGGTCTGTTGGATGGCTACTGCGTCGGCGAGCCATGGAACTCCGCCGCCATTGTCAGCGGCACCGGTTGGTGTCCGGCGACGAGCGAAACCATTGCCCCAGGCCATCCAGAGAAAGTCCTGCTCACCACCGAAGACTTCGCCGAGAACCGGCCGGTTGAATTCGCAGCCATCCTGCGAGCGCTGCGCGACGCTTGCGAATACTGCGACAATCCAAAGAATCGCAAACGTCTCACCAGCGTCATGGCCCCGGCCTTCCGACATCATGATGATCATAACCTGCTCAGCCTGTCCTACGTCGGCCCATTTCAATGCGGCATCGAGCAACGTGAGGCAGGCAGTTTTCACGTCTTCCATCGCCAAGAAGCCAACCGCCCCTCCATCCGACGCGGTCGCTGGCTGACGGAGAACCTCCATCGCTACCGCATCCTCCAAAATCGCAGCCTCGCTGAACTCCAAGAGGCCATGGCCGCCTGCTGGAGCGGAGATCACTATGACCAAGCGATGAGCCAATCCAGCCTCGTGAGCCCAACGCGCACCCCCAAATCCGCTCTCATTTAACGACACTTTTAAGCCGCCCACAAAACCCGCAAACACCCCTAACTATGTTCATTCGCCCACAAAAACGACACGTCACTCTGGCCACTACCCTGGCAGCCTTCATCTTGATGCTAGCTCCGGCTCCTGCCGAATTGCTACTCGTTGAAAAACCGGATCTCAAATTCGGATTCATCAAACTCACCGACTGCGCTCCGCTGGTCATCGCCAAGGAAAAAGGTTACTTTGAGGACGAAGGCCTCATCGTAGAACTCGAAGCCCAGGCTAACTGGAAGGTCCTCCTCGATCGTGTGATCTCAGGTGAACTTGACGGGGCCCACATGCTCGCCGGTCAGCCCATCGGCGCAACGGTGGGATTCGGCACCCAAGCTCACGTCGTCACGGCCTACAGCCTCGACTACAATGGCAATGCCATCACCGTCTCCAACGCCATTTGGGAACAGATGAAGGCCTCCATTGCGAAGGACGAAAATGGCAAACCTGTTCATCCCATCAGTGCCCACGCATTGAAGCCCATCGCCGAGCAGGCCAAGGCAAAAGGCAACGCCTTAAATATGGGAATGGTCTTCCCGGTCTCGACCCACAACTACGAAATCCGTTACTGGCTGGCCGCCGCCGGAATTAAGCCGGGATTCTATTTGGATCCAACCACGAAGGAGCAGAACATCCCCGGGGTGCTGAATGCCGACATCGTGCTCTCGGTCACCCCACCGCCGCAGATGCCTTCCACACTCGAGGCTGGCACCATTGTGGGTTACTGCGTGGGAGAGCCATGGAACCAGCAGGCGGTGTTCAAAAAGATCGGTGTGCCGGTGGTGACAAACTACGACATCTGGAAGAACAATCCCGAAAAGGTTTTCGGTGTCACTCAGGCATGGACGGAAGCGAATCCGCAGACCTGGGTCGCGGTCACTAAGGCGCTCATCCGCGCTGGTCACTGGCTGGATGCCAGCGTGGAGAATCGCCGCGAAGCAGTGAAACTCCTGGCGCTGCCAAACTACGTCGGGGCCGATGAAACGGTCATCGCCAATAGCATGACTGGCACCTTTGAATTTGAAGCGGGCGACAAGCGCGAGATGCCGGACTTCAACGTGTTCTTCCGTCACAACGCAAGTTACCCGTGGTATTCGGACTGCATCTGGTTCTTGACCCAGATGATCCGCTGGGGCCAGATCCCAGAGCAGAAGCCGGACGCCTGGTTTGAGGAAACGGCGAAAAAGATCTACCACCCGGAGATTTACGAAAAGGCGGCCCGCATGCTCGTGGAGGAAGGCAAGATCGAAGCCTCCGAGTTCCCCTTCGGGACCGATGGCTTCCGGCCCGCCACGACTGACTTCATCGACGGCAACTCCTACGACGGACACAAGCCGAACGAATACATCAAGAGCTTCCAGATCGGCCTGAAATAGCCGTCCTGAAGACCGCCGCCGCCACCTTCATGTCATCAAAGCCGCAAGCCATGATCGCCACCACCTCATCGACCGACGACACCACCACTCCCGCACCAGGGGCGGGCGGGCCGCGCAAATCTTTTCAGTGGAGAGGGTTGTTCAATCCCAGCCCCATTGCTCACCTGCTGAACAAGCTGGGGCTGGGATTTTTCGTTCCCTATGTGCGGCTGGCGGCAGGTGATGAACCGCAAAAACAGGTGCGTCAGATCTTGATCGACATCCTGCTGCCAGGTCTGGCGATGTGCCTGTTCTTCGCTTTCTGGGCCGTCTGCGCCAAGCATGTGAAGACAGACAGCACCCGGATCCCCACTCCGGCCGAAACCTGGAGCGCTTGGCAGGGCATGCAGGCCTTCGCCGCGGATCAGGCGGTGAAGGAATCGGAGTTTGGCGACAAGATGGAAAAACTCGCCGCCGTCTGGGACAAACAAGCCCAAGCAGCCAAGGATGCGGGTGATGCAGCCAAAGCCGCAGCGTCCGCCGAAAGAGCTGAGTCCTATCGGTCCAAGGAATATGCGGGGCCACCGACGTTTTATCACCAGATCGGCACGAGCCTGATCACCGTGACCATCGGCTTCATCGCAGCGACCCTGATCGCGATCCCTCTAGGCATCCTTTGCGGATTGAATCGCTACTTCTTCATCGCGCTGAATCCGCTGGTGCAGATCTTCAAGCCCGTTTCCCCGCTGGCCTGGCTGCCGATCGTCTTTGTGTTCGTCACCGCCCTGTATGATCCGCCCGCATCATCCCATCTTTTTGGACGCGCGATGTTCATCTCCGCTGGCACCGTCACCCTTTGCTCTTTGTGGCCGACGTTGATCAACACCGCCTTCGGTGTGGCCGGCATCGACAAGGACCACCTCAATGTGGCCCGCGTCTTGAAGCTGTCGTGGTTCAAGCAATTGACCTCGATCATCCTGCCCAGCGCGCTGCCGCTGATCTTTACCGGCCTGCGCCTTTCCCTGGGCGTCGGCTGGATGGTGCTCATCGCTGCTGACATGCTGGCGCAGAACCCTGGACTCGGGAAATTCGTCTGGGACACCTTCCAGAATGGCTCAACCGAGTCGATGGCCCAGATCGTCGTGGCCGTCTTCGCCATCGGCATCATCGGCTTCTTTCTCGACCGCATCATGTTCGCCCTGCAGCGCCTCGTGACCTTCGAAGATCGCGCCATCTAACCCTAACCCTCCGCTGCCATGGCCATTCTCAACATCCGCAATGCAGGCAAAAGCTTCGGCTTCGGCGCATTGAAGCAAGACATCCTCAGCAACCTCAATTTGTCGATCAATGAGGGAGAATTCCTCGCCATCGTGGGCCCTTCAGGCGTGGGCAAGACGACGCTCATCAATCTTCTGGTAGGTTTGTTGCAGCCGGACACTGGCAGTGTCGAATTCGAGGGCAAACCCATTACCGGCCCCAGCCAGGAGCGCGCGCTGGTATTTCAGACCTACGCGCTGCTGCCTTGGTTCACCGTGAAACAGAACGTATTGCTCGCTGTGAGCCAGGTGCATCGACACCTGAGCCGGGCCGAGCAGTCGGCCCACGCGGATCGCTACATCGAGATGGTCAACCTCTCGCACGCTTCGTTCAAGCGCCCCTCCGAACTCTCCGGCGGCATGCGCCAGCGGGTCTCAGTCGCCCGGGCGCTGGCCATGAACCCCAAGGTCCTGCTGCTCGACGAACCTCTCGGCGCACTCGATGCACTCACCCGAGCCACCCTGCAGGACGAATTCGTCAACATTTGGAAAACTGCCCGCACTACTATGGTGCTCGTCACCAACGATCCTGAGGAGGCCCTCTTGACGGCTGATCGCGTCATCCCCCTGCGCCCCGGACCGCCTTCTACGCTGGGGCCTGAGTTTCTGGTGCCCTTTGATCGCCCGCGCCGCGATCCCGCCATTCGGGAGTCCGCCGAGTTTATCGATCTACGCGTCCAGATCACCGACTATCTGCGCGCCTCGATGCCACGGCTTTCCGCCGACGATGAGGCTTACGCATTTCCTGATCTAAGCCCACCGCCGGTCGTCAAGCCAACTGGTTGGCGTGCAAAGGTGCGCAAACTGCTCGCCCACTTCCCTGAAGAATCGGACCCCACCTGATCCCCACCTCACCTGCCCCGACTTATGTCCATTCAGCTTGAATGCTACAATCTCGCCAAAACCTACGAGACCAAACGAGGGCCGTTCTCGGTCTTTCGGAACCTCAATCTCAAGGTCCGCACCGGCGAGTTCGTCTCCATCATTGGCCACTCCGGGTGCGGCAAGAGCACGGTGCTCTCGATGGTTGCCGGCCTGAATGAAATCTCCGAAGGCGCCATCATGTTGGCCGGCAAAGAGATCGATGGTCCCGGCCCGGATCGCGGCGTCGTTTTCCAGTCTCCCTGCCTCCTCCCATGGATTTCCGCGCTCAACAATGTGCTGCTCGGGGTTGATCAGGTTTTTTCTCACGCAACGAAAGCCCAGCGCCGCCAGATCGCGCTGCACTATCTGTCCCAGGTCGGCCTCGCCGATGCAGCTTCAAAGAAGCCCACAGAACTGTCCCAGGGCATGCGCCAGCGCGTCGGCATTGCCCGCGCCTTCGCCCTCGAACCGAAGATGCTGTTGCTCGACGAACCTTTCGGAATGCTTGACGCCCTCACCCGCATCGAACTCCAAGACGTTCTGCTGAAACTCTGGGCGCAGAAGCAAATTACCGCGATGCTCATCACCCACGATGTGGACGAGGCCATCTTTGTCTCTGACCGCATCATCTGCATGACGGACGGACCCGAGGCCGAGATTGGCGAGGTCGTCACGGTGCCTTTTGAGCGCCCGCGTGATCGCAAGACAGTCCTGGCAGATCCGCGCTTCCGCGAACTCCGCCAGCACATCATCCACTTCCTCAACGAGCGCTCCCACATGCGCCGCAGCCTGCCGGAGGCAGCTGCACGCACCCCTTCCTCGGCCGCCGCCTGACCAAGCAGAAACAACAAACCTACCCCGTCACAGAACCCCATCATCGCACTCATGAAAACTACCTTCCTCCTCACTCTGGCACTCGCTGCCGCAGTCACGGCGCACGCGGGCGACTCCGCCAAAGCGCCCGCCGCGCCCGAAGTGGCCCCCGCGCCTCCTCCCAATCCACTGTCCTTCATGGATGGCAAACTCGTCTTCGATTTCGAAGAACGACTCCGCTACGAAATTCGCGAAAACAACTTCGACTTCAATAGCGGCGTGGACTCGCTGACGGATGATTCGTGGCTGTTGCAGCGCGCGCGCCTCGACATGATGATCAAGCCGAATTCGTGGCTCACCATTTACGCCCAGGGCCAGGACGCCCGAGAAATCGACTCCGATCGGCCCAACGTCATTGGGCAACTCGGCGCTGAAGGGGACGATACCTTCGACCTCCTCGAAGGCTGGGTCATGCTGGGAGACCCAGCGCACGATTTCAGCTTCAAGGTGGGGCGCCAAAAACTCAGCTACGGCGATCAACGCCTGGTTGGGCCGCTTGAATGGCTTAACCCTTCGCGGGCCTTCGACGCTGCCAAATTGCGCTATGCGTCCTCGACTTGGTCCCTCGACCTGTTCACTTCCAGCGTGGTGAACTTTGAAGACGGCAGCTTTAACGAGTCGGACTTCATTGATTCGTCCGATAGCCGGAATCAGATTTTTTCCGGTGCCTACCTGGCGACGCAGTGGGTCCCCGTCAACAGCACCACGGATTTCTACCTCTTCCACCTGAACCAGGACACTCCGACTGGCGGCACCAACTTCGTGACACTCGGCACGCTCTGGAAGGGCGATCCAAAGATGCTGGGCGGATTCTTTTACGAGACCGAAATGGCGGTGCAGTTTGGCGATGTCGGGGGCAAGAGCCTCACGGCATTCGCGGGCCACTGGGGTGCCGGCTACCAATTCGGTTCCGCGTGGAAGCCACGCCTCGGTGTCCAATACAACTATAGCCCCGGCGATGACGATGCCTCCGATGGCGATGTGGGGACCTTCCAAAACCTGTTCCCCACCAACCACATGTTCTACGGCTTCATGGACACCACTGGCTGGGCCAACATGAACAATCCGCAAGTGAACCTGACCCTTCAACCGACGGAGAAACTCAAGCTTGCTGTGGACTACCGACTCTACTGGAACGAGACAAGCAACGATGCTTGGTATCGCGTCAATGGGACCACACAGGTTCGCGACATCAGTCCAGGTGCGGACAAATTTCGCGGCTCCGAGTTGGATCTGACGGCCGCCTACAAGGTCAACAAGAACCTCTCCTTCCTCGTCGGCTACAGCCACTTCTTTGCGGGCAGCTACCTTTCCGACACAGGCGCTGGCGACGATGCCGACTTTGGCTACGCCCAGGTGCAGATCAATTTTTAACCTCTCTCTCCCCCGAGAACTGCGCCATGCAATCCGTTCCTGTGATTCCACCTTCCGCTCCTTTTTCTGAAGAGCAGCGCTCCTGGCTCAACGGCTTTCTGGCCGGCGTGTTGAGTCGTGGTGAATCACCGGGCGCGGCTTCGCAGACGGCTGCCGAAAGCAAAGAGCCCCTGCTCATCGCTTTCGGCAGCCAAAGCGGCAACGCAGAAAGTTTGGCCAAGCGGCTGGTCAAGGGAAGCAGCGGGTCGAGGCTTCGCAGCGCGCGCTGCGGGACTCGACTCGCTGCAAGCCGCTGATCTCGTTAAAGAACGTAATTTGATGCTACTCACCAGCACCTGGGGCGAAGGCGAAATGCCTGACAATGCGGCCACCTTTTGGAGCCAGCTCAATCAAAATGGCACATCACCTTCGCTCGCCGGACTGCGTTACTCCGTCCTCGCACTCGGTGACCTCAACTACGGCGACACCTTCTGCCAGGCTGGCAGGATGATCGATGCGAGGCTCGCCGAACTCGGTGCGGAACGGGTCACCGATCGGGTGGATTGCGATGTGGACTTCGACCTTCCTGCCCGTCAATGGAGCTCTGTCACCTTTGCCGCACTGAACGGCAGCAAGGCAACGACTCCATCGCCAAGCACTGAGGAGGAGAGCACTGAATTCTCCAAGGAGAATCCGTTTCCAGCGGCCCTCATTGCCAATGTCCGCCTGAATAGGGCCGAGTCCTCCAAAGACACCCGTCACATTGCGCTCTCGCTGTCTGGGTCGGGACTGGACTATGAAGTGGGCGACGCCTTAGGGGTGTTCGTCCAGAACCATCCCGCTGTCGTCGATGACATCATTGCCAGACACGGCTTCGATCCGGATGCCGTGGTAACCTTGCCTGATGGCGCCGAATCTCCTCTCCGCGCTGCTTTGATCGGACACTATGACTGCCGCAAACATTATGGCATCACGCCCTCCAATTCCGTTCCTCTGAGCGATTGGATGGAGAGTCTGCGCAAGCTTCAGCCGCGCCTCTACTCCATTGCTTCGTCGCTGAAGTCCCATCCCGAAGAAGTGCACCTGTGCGTCAGCGCCGTGCGCTACGAGGTCGATGGCATTCAGCACCAAGGTGTCGCCTCCACTTTCCTGGCGGATCGCCTCAAGAATGGCGAAACTACCGGAGTCTTCGTTCACAAAGCAGCGCACTTTCGTCTCCCCTCAGATCCAGCCACGCCCATCATCATGGTCGGTCCAGGAACCGGCATCGCGCCCTTTCGCAGCTTTCTCGAAGAACGTCAGGCAATCGGCGCGAGTGGAAGAAACTGGCTCTTCTTCGGCGATCAACGCCGCCATTGGGATTACCTCTATGGTGAAGAACTCGATGCTTGGCAACAGGATGGGTTTCTGACTCGGCTGGATCTCGCCTTTTCACGAGATCAGGCGGAGAAGATTTACGTCCAGACACGCATGATTGAGCAAGGTGCGGAGCTGTGGTCATGGCTGGAGGATGGTGCGCACTTTTATGTCTGTGGCGACGCCTCCCGCATGGCCAAGGACGTCGACGCTGCCCTCCATCAGATTATTGAACAGCACGGCCACCGCTCAGCGGATGCAGCCAAAGAGTACGTCGCCATCCTGAAGAAATCCAAACGCTACGCCAGAGACGTGTACTGACCCATCACCCAAATCCAAACCCCAGCAAGCTAACCGCCGCTATGCCTGCTACGACATCATCACCACCACCCTTGGGATTACCTGGGGGACAACACTTCACTGACGTTCAAAAGCGCTACCTGGAAGGGTTCTTTGCCGGAATCGCCGCCCAAGGAGTGAGCTTTGGGGATCTCAGCAAACCACCTGCTCCGGCAGAGTTCACTACACCGATAGAAGACTTGACAAAAGAGGAGCGCATCAAACGCGAACTCGACCCGCTCGACGCCACTGAGGAACTCATCTTAAAGGCCCGCTGGAACGCTGCGCCCGAGCCCGAAGACATTTTCCGTTTCAAGTGGAACGGGCTGTTTTGGCTTTCCCCTGTTAAAGATGGTTACATGTCTCGCCTGCGGATTCCGGGCGGTGTGGTGAAATCCCATCAACTGCGAGAGGTCGCCGCCATTGCCCGTGATTTGACCACCGGCTACATCCAGATTACCACGCGAAACAATCTGCAAATCCGCCTCATCCAGCCCAAGGACTGTCCCGAAGTTCTGCGTCGAATTCAGGGTTGTGGGCTGCACTCCAAAGGTGCCGGAGCGGACAACATTCGCAACATCACGATGAACCCCTGCGCGGGCTACGATCCGTTCGAGATCATCGATGTTCGACCACTGGTCAACGAACTCGCCACTCTCATCATCTCCAGCCGCGAGTTTTACGATCTGCCCAGAAAATTCAACATCGCGTATGATGGCGGTGGACTGGTCAGTAGTGTCGAGGACACCAATGACATCGGAGCCAGCGCCGTGCGGATCGGGGAGAACGACCAAGGCATCGAACCCGGCGTTTACTTTCGCATCGCCCTCGGCGGTGTCACCGGTCATCAGACCTTTGCCAGCGATTGGTCCGTCATCGTTCCGGCCGACCGGTTGAACGAAGTCATCATCGCCCTCGTGCGTGTGTTCATTGCCCATGGAGATCGCACGAACCGGAAGAAAGCCCGCTTCAAATATGTCGTGGAAGGATTGGGGCTCGATGGCATCCATGCTGAGGTCGAGAAGCTGCTCGACTTCAAACTCATCCGCCTTTCAGTTGATGCCGCCATTCAAGTTCCAAGGAACTTCTCCCAACAAGGACACAGCCACATTGGCGTTCACGCCCAAAAGCAGGAGGGCTTGTTTTACATCGGCGCGCAGGTTCCAGTGGGGCAACTCACCGACCGTCAATTGGAGAGACTCGCCGACATTGCGGATAGTTATGGCAGTGGTGAGGTCAGGCTGACCGTCTGGCAGAACGTCATCATTCCCAATGTGCGTGAGGCCTTCCTCGCCACCGCAACAAAAGCGCTGAAAAATGCGGGATTCCCAACCGAACAATCGAATCTCAAGAGCGGCTTTGTCGCCTGCACGGGCAACCGATACTGCAAATATGCAGCGACTGACACCAAGGGGAATGCCATCGCGATGATGGAATACTTAGACCGCCGGGTGAAGCTGGATCATCCAGTAAATATTCACTTCACCGGCTGCGCCCACAGCTGCGCCCAGCACTTCATGGGTGATATAGGCCTTCTGGGCACAAAGGTGAAAACGGATTCTGGCGAGGGTTATCACATCACCGTGGGGGGCGGGTTTGGTGAGAATCGCAAAATCGGCCGCCAAATCTTCAGTGGGGTGCCCTTTGAATCCTTGGGAGCGACTTTGGAAACAATGTTGAAAGGTTATCTCGCGAAGCGCAACGAAGGCGAATCCTTTCACACCTTTTGCAACCGCCACAGCATTGGGCAACTTCAGGAGGCTTTTTCCAATGTCTAGCCGGACACTGGCGGTTCCAGTCTTTCGCGACGACGAATTGTCGGCCGCATTGACCGGTAAAGCTCTGGTCGCAAGCCTGCTCCGCGAACAGCGCAAGCTGGACACGGCGGCGACCCGATTTTCTGACTGGCATGAGGATGGAGACTCTCCAGCGATGGAGCGCCACTACCGTCAGCTGATTCCGACGACCCAGCCGCAACGTGGCGAGCAGTACGCCTTTGAAGTGAAGGTCGACGATTGCACCGGTTGCAAGGCCTGCGTCGCGGCCTGCCACTCTCTCAACGGACTGGATGACGAAGAAAGTTGGCGTTCCGTCGGCGCACTGATCAGCCCCGGAGGCGATGGATATCAGCAAACGATCACCTCCGCCTGTCATCACTGTGAAGATCCCGCCTGCGCCAATGGCTGTCCTGTCTTGGCGTATGAGAAAGACGAAGTCACCGGTATCGTCAAACACCTCGACGATCAATGCATAGGTTGCTCCTATTGCATCCTCAAATGTCCCTATGACGTCCCGAAGCTCAACGTCCGGCTCGGCATCGTTCGGAAATGCGACATGTGCACCGCCAGGCTCGCCGTGGGTGAAGCACCAGCTTGTGTGCAGGCCTGTCCCACCA
The DNA here is from genome assembly GCA_024232965.1 of Verrucomicrobiaceae bacterium. Taxonomy (GTDB): domain Bacteria; phylum Verrucomicrobiota; class Verrucomicrobiia; order Verrucomicrobiales; family Verrucomicrobiaceae; genus JACKQF01. The sequence continues at coordinate 1,292,173 of JACKQF010000001.1, forward strand.
GCGCCATCGGCATCCGCATCGTCCCGCGAGTCACCACACCAACAAACTCCCCACTTCTGCCAGATGTGATCGGAAGCGACTACACGCGCCCAACGACGAAGTTTGTTTCTACCCGGGGAATCCCCAATGCCGCGCGGGCGGCAGATGCGGGGCGACTACAGATCGAGCACACCCACTGGCCCTTGGTGGTGATGTTGGTGTTTACCCAGGTGGCAACGGGACTCTTTTTTGCCGCCGCGATCGTTCAATCAAAAAACTTGGTCTGGACCGCGAACGGTTTTCTCAACGCCGGACTGGCCGCCAGCGTGATGCATTTGGGACAACCGCTCCGCGCTTGGCGCTGTTTTCTGGGTTGGCGGCGGAGTTGGCTCAGCCGCGAGATTCTTGTGTTCGGTGCCTTTGCTGCCTCGGGAATGGCCACCGCAGTTTTCGGTTTGCCGGCGATCCTCACCGCGATTATCGGATTGGTGGGCGTCGCTTGCTCGGTCATGGTCTATGTCGACACTCGGCGACCTTTGTGGAATAGGGGCATGACAGCTCTCCGCTTCCTTGGCACCACAGTCATTGCCGCTGCCATGGTGAGCCCGTATCTTGCAGCAAGCATTCTCGCCGCAAAGCTCTTCTGGACGATCACACCCTGGGTCGCCAAGCAAGACACCCATGCCTCGCTCATGCATTGGGTGGCACTGCCACGCTGGACGGGGTCTTACATCCTGACGGCTCTGCTGGCCGTCGTCGCGCTTCCTTTGAGCCCGATCATTGGCGCCGCACTCAGTCTGGCGGCAGAGATGCTTGAGCGAGCCCTTTTTTTCAAAGCCGTCCGTGCCTGGCGCATGCCCGGAATCTGACCCCTTATGTTGAACGCACTCAACACAGCTCCCTTTCGTCAACGCATCGGTCCGATGACGCGCCAGTTGTTGCTCGAACCAGGAAACTTCGGGTTGGGGAAAGTGCCGGCGAATAGCAAACCGGTCTCAGTCAAAAAAGCCATTTGCGGTTACTGTGCCACGGGGTGCGGGCTGAAAATCCACCTCAATGCGGAAGGACAGGCGGTCAATCTCACACCCGACCCGGATCATCCTGTGAATATCGGCATGGCCTGTCCCAAAGGCTGGGAGGCATTGACGCCCCTGGCGGCCCATGACCGGGCCACACATCCGTTGTTGCAGGGGCGACCCGTTGACTGGCCAAAAGCACTCGAGGCGTTCTGCGATAATTTCAAAGCCATCCAGTCGCGCCACGGCAAGGAGAGCGTGGCTTTTCTCAGCACCGGCCAGATCATGGTCGAGGACATGGCCTTCCTCGGGTCGCTGGCCAAGTTTGGCATGGGCATGATCCACGGCGACGGCAACACGCGGCAGTGCATGGCCACCTCCGTTGCCGCTTACAAACAATCCTTCGGGTTCGATGCGCCGCCCTTCACCTATGCCGACTTTGAGGAGAGCGACGTTCTCGTTTTCATCGGCTCCAACCCGGCAATCGCCCACCCGATCATGTGGCAGAGGGTCGCACAGAACCCTCACTCTCCAGAAATCATCGTCATCGATCCTCGCGCCACGGAAACAGCGATGGCCGCCACGCAGCATCTGGCGATTCTGCCGAAGACCGATCTGCTACTGCTGTACTGCATCGCTCACGATCTGATCTGTCGAGGCTGTGTCGATTCAGCCTTCGTTGAAGCCCACACGACTGGCTTCAATGAATTTGCGGACTTCATCCAAGATTACGATCCTAGGGTCCACCTGCCAGCCATCGGCCTGCGGCGTGTGGTGTTTGATCGTTGTGTGGACGCTATCGCGAGAGGCAAACGCGTCTCGATGTGGTGGACGATGGGTGTCAATCAAGGGCATCAAGCAACACGTACTGCCCAGGCGATCATCAACCTCTGCCTGATGACTGGCAACATCGGTCGGCCCGGCACCGGCCCAAACTCGATCACCGGGCAATGCAATGCCATGGGGTCACGCCTTTTCTCCAATACGACCAATCTGCTGGGAGGGCATGACTTCACCAATGCCGCTCATCGCGAAAAAGTCGCCAGTGCCCTGGACATTCCGGCCGACTCGATCCCTTCGCAAAACAGTTGGGCGTATGACCAGATCATCGAAGGCATTCACCAGGGGAAAATCAAGGGACTGTGGATGATCGCTACCAACGCAGCCCACTCCTGGATCCATCAGGACACATTTGCCGAGGCCGCGAAGAAACTTGAGTTCTTCGTCGTGCAAGACATGTATGCCACCACCGAGACCGCCCGTCTGGCTAATCTGATCCTGCCTGCCGCAGGCTGGGGCGAAAAGGAGGGTACCTTTATCAACGCCGAACGCCGCCTTGGCGTCTCCCGCAAAGTTTCAAGTGCCCCAGGGCAGGCGCTCGCAGACTTTTCCATTTTCCGCCTCATCGCTGATGCGTGGGGATGCGGAAACTTATTCAGAAGTTGGACCTCGCCTGAAGCGGTGTTTCGACTCCTAAAGAAAGTCTCAGCGGGTCAACCTTGTGATATCACCGGCATGGTAGGTTATGAGATGCTTGATGGGCACGGCGGGCTGCAATGGCCATTCACGGGGAGCGACCTGCTTGAGTTGCCTGCGAAATCGGATGGGCAATTGCCTTCCCGCAGCGAGCGCAGGCTCTTCGCCGATGGAAAATTCTTCACCCCCGACCAGCGTGCACGGTTTCTATTTGAACCTCCGCAGAACCTGCCGGAGGCGCCAGATGAGGCGTTCCAATTCGTCCTCCTCACGGGTCGCGGCAGCAGCGCCCAATGGCACACCGAGACCCGGACTGGCAAGTCCGCAATTCTGCGCAAGCTCTATCCCGACATCCTCTTGGTAGAACTCCACCCCGAAGATGCCGCCCGTCTGCGAATCGCAGATTATTCACAAGTGAGCGTGGAAACCCGTCGTGGCAACGTTCGAGCACGGGCCCGCGTCACCACAACCATCCAGCCGGGGCAGCTCTTCCTACCCATGCATCACCCTGAGGTGAACCGCCTGACCTTGGCCGTGTTCGATCCCCATAGCCGCCAGCCGGGATACAAAGCTTGCGCGGCAACCATCAGGCCCACTTGATTCTCTCTTGTGAGTTGGGCGGACCTTGGTTTATTCGCAGCCCATGCTCGAACTCATCCAGCTTTCCCATCATTCAGTCCGCGGCGGTCAAGATTCTGAAAAGCCAGATCTCGACGGCGTCAGTTTTGCGGTTCCCGTTGGTCACCTGATGGCGATTGTCGGTCCGGTCGGGTGCGGCAACGGCGAATTGCTCGGCCTGCTCAGTGGGCGGTCGCATGCGGATCATGGGGCATTGCTCTGGCGGGGGCACGATGTCGCCAAACGGCAAATCCCGTCCAATGACGTCGGCTATGTTCCGGCGAGCGATGATTGCCTGCATGACCTCCTTTCGGTGAAAGAGAACATCATGAGCGCGCTCTTCCTGCGTGTCGGTGGGATCTCCAAACAAGATGCCCTGCATAAGACGAATCATCTAATGTCGGGACTGGGCCTGGAAAACGTCGCGAGGGAAAAGGTCGGCAAACTTTCCCTGGCCATGCGCCGCCGTTTGAAGCTGGCCGTCGCGCTGGTTTCGGAGCCGTCGCTGGTCCTTTGCGAAGCACTGACCGATGGACTGGATGCGCGGTCCGAGCGCGAGATCATCGCACTCCTCAAATTCGTCGCCCAAGACCATCCGTCCCGGGCAGTGATCCATGCCACGCGTTCACTTTCTGGTCTGCCCGCCTACGACAGTGTGGTCGTTCTCCATGAGGGCCGGGTGTGTTTCCATGGTCCGGCGCGAGCCGTCACTCACTACTTTACGGTGAAGACCATCGAGGATCTGTTTCCACGGTTGGCCATGCGTCCTGCCAAACGCTGGGGCGACTCCTGGGATCGCCACCGCGATTCGTACTACGATGCTTTCAAGATCGGAGCCAGCGCGGATGCTCTGGCACCAGCCTCGGACGAGGAAGAGCCTGCTGGCGACCCTGATCGCATTCGACTGTCAAAATCGCCCAACCCGGCGAGCAGTGAAGAAAGCGATGACGCTAAAGAAGAAGCACCGCAGGTTCAGACACCACCGGCGACAGCTCTCCCATCCCTTTTGACCCAAGTCACCCACCTCACTCGCCGCCGCTGGAGCCTGCTGCGCCGCAACAAGCGCGACTGGCGCACCCACTTGCTGATGCTCGGGGGCTTCCCGGTGCTGACCTTGTTGCTGGTCTGGCCAAACCTGACCTATCTCAAAAAAGGGGCTGCTGATCCTGGATCGCTCGCGCCGGAGGATCTGTGGCCAGCGGCTTTCACGTGCATGATGACGATCTTCATCCAGATCATCATGGTGCTCTACATGTCCGTGCGAAATGGTGCGCGCGAGATCGCCGCAGACCGCTCTGTGTATGAGCGCGAGCGCGTCGGTGGCCTGCGCCCGGGTGCCTATTTGCTGGGGAAACTCGCCTACGTTGTCCCGCTTCTGCTGCTCCAGACGTTCTGGCTTGGCATGTTCATGGAAATGATCACTGGCGGTCTGCCGGGCAATGTCGGACTGCGATTGGCGCTGCTGGTGATGACCGGTGCGGCCTTCACCATGATCTGTCTCGGCATCTCCGCCAATAGCCGCAGTGGCGAGCGATCCATGAGCATCTGCCTCACCTTGGCTTTCCTGCAGATCCTTCTCGCCGGGGCATTGCAGGGCTTTCCTCGCCTGCTCGGGAATATCATTCACCCGTTCATCACCGCATATCATGGTTGGTCGGGCTCCATGGACGCGATGAAGGATACGGCCGCCTTCCCCGCAATTACCGCCCTGGTACGGACCTGGTTCGCATCTCCGGCCCAGGCGTTGACTTGGCTGATGATTCACCTGGGGCTAGGACTCATGCTCTGCGTCGTCGGGATCAGCCGGAAACAGAGGAATGGTTAATGACTGCGTAAGTTACACCGTGTCACTTCCCAGATTTTAGGAAGAACGGTTGAAAATCCGGCAACTGAGCGTTCTGTACCATCGGAGTTTTTTGGACAAGTTTGAACCCTCGATTTCAGTGAGAGTCAGAATCGAGTCCATTTCCTGCAATCAATCTTCCCCGGTCTCGGCCAAAATCCTATTGCCATGTCAAATCAAGTGATCCAGTTCCAGTGCAACGCGTGCAATGCCACGCTCACGGTTCCGGCTCATTTAGCTGGCGTCACTGGCCCCTGTCCGCATTGCGGCAATCAGATCACGTCCCCTGCTGCACCGCCACCGACGCCGACATTTCAGTCCCCAATGCAGCAGCCCCCTGCGCCACCAGCGCAGCAGCTTCCTGGGCAGATCCCGTCTCACATTCATATTCCGACGCCGCCGTCCCCGGGCATTCCAATGCCGGAGCAGCCCGCGCCGCAAGCCTGGGGACAACCCATCAGCCCCATCCCAGGACTGCCTGCCATGCCGAGTGCTCATCCATCTGGAACGGGCAACATCCCGGAGCCAGCCGCTCCCGTTCCGGCTCCTCAATACCAGCAGCCACAACAACCGCAGCAACCGGAATACCCCGCTGCCGGTGGAATGTCGCTACCGCCGCGCCGGGGCCCCGCCCCAGCAACCCAGGGTTCGCTCTTGGGTGGGCTCGGTTCAACTCCAGCTGCTGGCCAGAATCCAGGCATCCCGACTCCCCAGGGATCGTCGCTTCCGCCCCCACGTAGCCATCAGCCAGGGATGCAATCTCATTTGATCCCCGGCGCTCCTGCACTCGGAGATGCAATCGGCAATCCGCCCGCCTATCCACCGCAACCCCAGCAGCCCGGCTTCAGCGATGAGTCTTTTCTGGGGGCATCGTCCACACCGCTGGATCCGCTCGCATCGATCACTGCAGCCAGGGATTCGCAGGCAGCCCGCCCGCGCCCGCAATTCAACAACCGCCCGCGGCGCTCCTCCAGTGTTCTTATGTTCTTGGTCGCCAGCCTCCTGCTGGTAGGCTTCCTCGGTGCAGTGGGCTACATTTTCCGCAAGCCTTTGCTGGATATTTACGCGAGCATCGTCAAAAAAGAAGCCCCCTCAGAGTTCCCTCCGCTTCCTAGTGCATCGCCAGCCCCTGTCTCGACCAGCACGCAAAAACCCGAACCTGTCGAAACCAAAATGGCCAAGGTGGAGCCAGTCGAGTCCCGGCCTGCATCAACCGGGTTTGATCCAACCGAGACCGTCTTGCCCGCTTCTCCCATTCCGAAACCAATGGTGGTGGATGACTCAGTAGACGCAGCCCCCGTTGGGAAGCCTTCAGTCGCAGACAGTCTCGTCGAAGTTCCAACTCCGGCCGCGCCGACGCCCGTCGCCGCTGCAGAAACTGCCTCGGGAGTCAAGACTGGCAGTAGTTCCACCGTTGAAGTGAACGCCCCACCCGAAGCAGAACCAGCCCTTGCGGCACTGAAGCAGTTTCTTTTTGCAACGGATATCGCCCAGCGTCGCCCGCATATCCTCGGTGCCGATGACCCAGAGATGGTCTCGCTGGTGGATCGTTACTACAAGGTGAATAATCCCGGCCCCATCGAAACCACAAACATCACGTTCATGCGTCTCGACGCGGACCCTGAGACGGCTTCGGCACCGCATTGCGTGTTCCAGGTCTCCACCAAAGACCTCTCCTATCCAATTCCCGTGATGCTTCAGGGTAGTCCCACCGGTTACAAGGTCGATTGGATCAGCTTTATCGAGTTCAAAGACGAACTGCTCTATAAGTTTCTGAGCAAGTTCCAGGACCTTCCAGGGAGCTTCCATGTCGGCATTAGCCGCTCGCACTACTTTGAGGAAGATGTGCCGGATCGCGAATCGAAGGATTGCTTCCGACTTCAACCCCCATCCGCGAACTACGAAGGCTACGTCTTTGTGCCAAAGGATTCCCCTCTCTCGACGGATCTCCGCAATAAAATCAGCTGGGAGACGGAAACATCTTTTGTGATCGTGGAACTGCAATGGCGCAAGCTCGGCACCTTCCAGTGGGTCGAGATGACTGGAATGCCGCAGTTAAATTGGTACAGCGCACCGACCAAATAAGAAGGCGTGCAGAGCGTCCTGCTAGGCACTCACTCAGACTTTGTGGCCTGAGACTAGTGGTACACCCGACAGGAATCGAACCTGTATCGACGGTTCCGGAAACCGCTGTTCTATCCGTTGAACTACGGGTGCAAAAACCTGCTTGGGCAGGACCTTTACACATCGCCCAGTGGTTGACCGGGCGGGCAGGATTCTTGGCACTGAATCCACAAGGCATCAAGCAGATTCATTGCGACCACACTATTCTTTTCGGGCCACAGGAGGCTCGCATCCCACATGATCTGATATGCCATCCCTGGTTGATTTAGCCCTAAAACGGTCCAACAATCCCACCCTCCAACCGACAACCAAGCAACAATTCGCCCGTTCGTGTCGTAAACTTTCGCCCGTTATGATCCCCCGTTCCCTATTTCTCGCTGCCGCCTTTTCCGTCTCAACCATCGCCGCCCAGGCCCAATCCGTTTGGGTGGAGGCCGAAAGCTTCGCGGATCGGGGGGGGTGGATGTTGGATACGCAGTTCATTGGCATCATGGGCTCCCCGTATCTCCTGGCGCATGGAATGGGACGCCCGGTAAAGGACGCCAGCGCCAAGATCGAAGTCCCCGCCGCCGGAAAATACCAGGTCTGGGTTCGCACCAAGAACTGGGTCGGACCTTGGGATGCCCCAGGGGCCCCGGGCCGTTTCCAAGTTTCTGTGGGCGGCAAGAAACTCGACCACGAATTCGGGGCAACCGGCAAAGACTGGCTTTGGGAAAAAGGTGGCGAAGTCGAAGTCGCATCCACCTCTGTAGCGGTTGGCTTGCACGATTTGACCGGCTTCGACGGCCGCGTGGATGCCATTCTTTTGACCGCCGATGCAGCATTCACCCCGCCCGCAGATTTTGACGGCACGGCAAAGCTCCGTCGCGAGATGCTAAGACTGCCTGAGCAGGCCCCAGAGACGGAGGAATACGATCTCGTCGTCGTTGGTGGTGGTTACTCCGGGCTGGGGGCCGCTATCTCCGCCGCCCGCCAGGGCCTGAAGGTTGCGCTCATTCAGGACCGCCCCGTGCTTGGCGGCAATGGCAGTAGCGAGGTGCAGGTCTGGGCTCAAGGAGGGACGCGCCGGGGGCTTTATCCTCACCTCGGCGAGATCATCGAAGAATTTGCAGACCGCGCCAGCAATAGCCCTGCCGCCGATCCAGCCGAGTTCAACGACGATCTGAAGGAGCAAACCGCTCGCGCTGAAAAGACCCTAGACCTCTTCCTCAACACCGCCGTTTACGGAGTGGAGATGGATCCCGCCAACAAGGGCGTCATCCGCTCCGTCACAGGGCTTGATACCCTCACGGGCAAGGAAACCCGTTACCGCGGTAAGTTCTTCAGCGATTGCACCGGCCATGGCACCGTTGGCGCGCTTGCGGGTGCCAGTTTCATGATGGAAGAAAAAGGCCGCATGGGCATGAGCAACATGTGGGTGCTCAAGAAAACTGACAAACCTACCCCATGGCCAGAAACCCCCTGGGCGCTGGACCTGAAGCCAGAGGACTTCCCTGCCCCACGCCAGATGGAACCCTATGGTGTCAAGAATAAGGGCAACATCACTGGCTTCGACCCCGGCTACACGCCTGTCGCCAACGCCGAAGACTTCCTGCATGGCGAGTGGTTTTGGGAGAGCGGTTTCGATCAAGATCCGATCAACGGTCTGGAGCGCATTCGCGACTGGAATTTCCGCGCCGTGTATGGTGCCGTCAGCAGTTTGAAAAAGACGGAACCGGAAAAGTATGGTCACTACGACATGCAATGGCTCGCTTACGTTGGCGGCACGCGTGAATCCCGCCGACTCATCGGCGACTTCATCTTGCCGGGCGAGGACATGGTCAAGGGCATCATCCAACCAGATGCCTGCGTGCCTACCACCTGGGACCAAGATCTTCATTATCCCAAGGAGCAATACTCCGTCGCGAACCCTACCAACCCCTTCATCTCCCGCGCTCAGTTTGGGAAGCACACCGACCGCAAGAGCGGTTACCCTGTCCCCTATCGCTGCCTTTACTCCAAAGACATCTCCAACCTCTTCATGGCGGGACGCAACATCAGTGTCGATCGTTTTGCCCTGGGTAGCATTCGTGTCATGCGCACCTGCGGTATGTTTGGCGAAGTCGTCGGCAAGGCCGCCTGGGTCTGCGTCCGCCACCATACCACGCCACGTGGCGTCTATGACCAATACCTCGACATCCTCAAGGACCTCATGAGTCAGCCCGGCGCCATGCGCCGCGATGCCCTCGAAAGCGATCTCTATCTGCCTGCGAATGCCAAGAAACTGCCTGAAATCGTCAGCGACACCATCGATCCAGCGAAGCTTGAAGGCATTGTCATTGATGACGAAGACGCCGAACTCACCGGCAACTGGGCTCATGGCGAAGGCTTGAAGCCCTATGTCGGCCACTACTACAGCTACTCCAGTCAGGCAGACGCCAGCGCTCGATTCTCCTTCGCCGTCAAAGAGTCCGGTAAATACGAAGTGCGCGTCTTCTGGCAGCCCCACGCCAACCGCGCCAAGACCGCACCTGTGACCGTGCTCAGCGCAGACGGAGAAAAGAGCCTCACCCTGAACCAAAGCAAACCTGCGGAAGCCCCCAACGGTGCGCACACGCTCGGCACCTTCAACTTCACCGCAGGTAGCGAAGCGGCAGTGATCTTCCAAACCAAAGGTTCCCAAGGAAACGTCCACATCGACGCCGTGCAGATTCTGCCAGCGAAGTAGTCGGACACATTGGAAACTCGTTTGCCGCTCGCGACATGCTCAGAACGCTCATCGCGACCGCATTCTTGGCTGCTGGTATGACTCTGCCCGCTCAAGAACGCATTGATGAAGTCAGAGCCCGGGTAGAACCAGGCCTCAAGGCGCAGATCGCTGCGGCGGGCTTGGTGTATGACGCGCCCGTCTTTGTGAGGATCTTCAAGGAGTCCAGCGAGTTGGAATTGTGGATGAAACCGGAAAAGGCGGAGGGTTACCAACTCTTCCGCACGTGGAAAATCGCCACCTATTCAGGGACCTTGGGGCCCAAACTCAGGGAGGGAGATCGGCAGGCGCCGGAGGGATTCTATGAGGTGACCAAGAGACAACTCAATCCCAAGAGCAACTTCCACCTCTCCTTCAACATCGGCTACCCGAATGCCTACGACCAAGCCCACCAGCGCACCGGCAGTTTCATCATGGTCCATGGCAACAATGTTTCGATTGGCTGTTTCGCCATGACCGATCCGGTGATCGAAGAGATCTACCTGATCGTCGAGGCGGCCCTCGCGGCAGGCCAGAATCAAGTTCCCGTGCATTGTTTTCCCTTCCGGATGACGCCCGAGCGGATGGCAACGGCAAGTGCCGAGGCCTCGCCCTGGGTGCCGTTTTGGCAAGAATTGCAGGCGGGGTACGAGGCTTTTGAGACCTCTCGGAAGCCTCCAGAAATGCGAGTCCAAGGGGGCCGCTACCAGGTGGCCCACAAAAATGCTTCCAATCCCTGAACAATGCGCGTTTGACAGACCGCAACCGCCGTGTAAGATCCCGACCCTTTCCCCCCGAAAGAACCATCCTCATGGCGAACACTCAAGTCATCCTCAAAGAACCAATCAAAGGCCTCGGCGCTGAAGCCGACGTGGTGTCAGTGCGACGCGGCTTTGCTCGTAATTTCCTCGTTCCTCAAGGCAAAGCCTTCGAGGCCACCGCTGGAAATCTCCGTCAAATCAACCAACTCAAGGCCCAACGCGCTGAGCGTGAAGCCAAGGAATTGGGTGAAGCGGAAAAGATCGCCTCCAAGCTGCGCAAGCTGAAGCTGAAGCTCAATCTGGCTACAGGTCAGGGTGGCAAGGCTTTCGGATCGATCACCACCATCGACATCGCCAAGGCCATCGCGGAAAGCATCGCCAAAGTCGAACTCGACCGCCACCAGATCGAACTGGAGCGCCCAATTAAAAACACCGGCACTTTCGAAGTGCCTATCAAGCTTCACGCTGATGTGTCCTGTGTCGTCAAACTCACTGTTTCGGCCCAAGACGGCGAAGGCAGCGAAGGTGACGCGGAAGCATCCGACGAGAGCTAAGAGTCTCCACCAACCAATCTACAAAGCCGCGCCCCCGCAAGGAGCGCGGCTTTTTCTTTGCTCTTGAGAACCGAATTCCGCGCTGAGCCTGCACTTGGAAAAATTCTCGCCACATTCCACAAGGGTTCCACGTCAGACTTTCACGCATGATTTGCATTGATCGTTGGAAGATGCTTCCGTCGCCCCCGCTCTATTTCTTGCTGCTCCTAATTCTGCCCCATGCCCGAAGCCTCCGCCATCGCCCAAACCGCCGCTGCTCCTGGCGAACCTGCTGGACAGCCCGCAGTGCCCAAGAAGAGCGAGCGCTTTGATTCGAAGCGTGGCAAGCGTGAGCCTACGGCGGAAGAACTACTGGCAACCATCAACCGCGCCTTGCCGTTCAGTGACGAGGCTGAAAAAGGGGTGCTGTCCTGCGTCCTGCACGACCCTTCTGAGAAGTTGGCAGACCTCAAAGTGACCGTTGCCGTTGATGCCTTCTATCACGAAGCCAACCGCATCGTGTATGAGCAACTGCTGCGTCTTTACGATCAGAATAAACCCATTGATCCCGTTCTGCTGACTCACCACCTGCGTGAGCAATTGCTGCTGGATAAGGTCGGCGGCCCCAGTGCCATCACGGAGCTCTTTACCTTCGTTCCAATCCCTGCCCTGTTTCCCGAGTTCAAACAGATCCTCCTGGAAAAACATATCCTGCGGAAGCTGATTCATTCCTGCTCGCAGAGCATTCACGGTGCCTACGAGCACGGCCAACAAGAGAAGCCCCAGGACATCAATCTTTTCCTGGACCGCGAAGAACAGCGTGTGCTGGCGGTGCGCGAGGCCTTTGGGAAGTCTGAGGGGCTCAAGACTCTGAACCAGCACGTCATGGATGCGGTGGAATCGATCCAGTACATGATCGAGCACCCGGGGCAGTTGCGCGGAGTTTCTTCAGGTTACAAAAAGCTCGATGAGATGACCTCCGGTCTGCAAGGCGGGGAAATGTTCGTCATTGCCGCTCGTCCTTCCATGGGGAAGACCTCCCTCGCGATGAACATCGTCGAGTACATTTCCGTGGACTGCGAGTCCCCATGCGCGGTATTCAGTCTGGAAATGAGCGCGACGATGCTGGTGCGACGTTTGCTCGTCTCCCGCGCCCGTCTCAGCATGTCCGACCTCAGTCGCGGTTTGCTCACTCGATCCCAGCAGGAAGCGCTTGCCCGGGCAACGCGAGATCTACAGCGATCGCACATATTTATCGATGAAACCCCCGGTCTGGACATCCTGGAGCTCCGCGCAAAGGCACGCCGCTTGCACAAGCAGCATGGCATCAAGATGATTGCCATCGACTACCTTCAGTTGGTCACGTCCAAATCCCGTCGAGCCCAAGACAACCGCCAGATCGAAATCGCGGAAATCTCCTCGGGTTTAAAGGCATTGGCCAAGGAACTGGATGTCCCGATTATCGTGCTCGCTCAGTTGAACCGCGCTGTTGAGTCTCGTAAGGGTCAGCGTCCCGTCCTGTCCGACCTTCGTGAATCCGGCTCCATTGAGCAGGATGCGGATATGGTCGGACTCCTGACTCGTGAAGATTACGCAGGTGCCAAGATGGAAGTCGAAGATGAGGAAACTGAAGCCCGGAAGAAAGGCAACGCTGTCCTGATCTTGGCCAAAAACCGTAACGGCCCCACAGACGACGTTCCTCTCCGATTCATCGACCACTCCATGCGGTTCGTCGAGCGTGAGCCTGATGAGGAGCCCGACTCTCCCTGATGGGTAACATGTGCAGGTCATGACGGAGCTTGAACGATTGCTCCACATGCGTTCCACGGGTTTTGCACAGGTTATTCACAACGTCTAAACCTGCGAAAAACTGGGATGAGGACCATGGGCAGGACATCTGTAAAGCGATTTTGGGGGAATCATGAGTGCTCTCGAGCCCTTAGCTGGATTCCTAAGTCGGCACAATTTTACATCCTTGTGGAACGCCTTGCGAATGGGGCGTGGAACATCATCAATGTGACCGTTTGGTCACATTAACACCCCTTCCCGTTTCGCAAAGCTATCTGGACTTTAAGCTTTATTTGCGTGATAAGTTGGACTCACCCCCTGTAAAATAGGCTTTTCAGCCCGTTTTTAGCAAATCTAGACTCCTCCCATTCGTCACAACGGATCGAGTGCTGTCAATTCCACACTGCATCGCCCTAGACCCATCGGTCGACACCCAAATGATGTCTGGTGTGTCTCTAAATGACAAAGGATTTCCTTAGAGACGGGCTAATTGAGACTGACACACTTCGACTTTACCCACAATCCCACCACAGAGAGCTCGCCGGAACCACTTGTTGAGATTATGACCAAGTTATCCACAATCCGTTTCTGGCCGCGTTCAACCCGCCAAGGATGCCTTTCGAACCCGGCCAAACTCGCTGCCCAGGAAGCTGGCAGCCAGAGCCTCAGCCTGCTCAGACAGGTCGGTCAAGTAGATCTCCAAAATCGGAGCACTAACGGACGTTCGAACAATACCTTGCGCCATAAGCGCGTCCTTCACTCGATGAGCACAGGTACTCGCAGAGTCGACCAGGCGCACTGAATCCCCAAGCAAACGTCGCAGCACTGGCACCAGTAGGGGGTAGTGAGTGCAGCCCAGCACCAATGTGTCAATACCTCGGTCCAACATTGGCTGTAGATACTCCATCAGGACAGACTCCAATGCTGGATGCTCGGTCCAGCCTTCTTCGATGAAAGGAACCAGCAGTGGAGTTGCTCGCGCATGGATCTGGAGATCTGGTTGGCGCATCGCCAACATGTGCTGATAGGCATGGCTGCGGATGGTTCCCGCCGTGCCGATAATGCCAACCCGCTCACATCCGCCGGCCAAGGTCGCTTCAACCCCCGGCTCAAGCACCCCGAGGATTGGCACACGAAAAGTCGCCTGGAGCTGCGGTAGGGCATGCGCTGTGGCAGTGTTGCAGGCCACCACCACTGCCTTGACCCCCTGCCCTGTCAGGAATTGGGTGTCCTCCATCGCAAATCGCCGGATGGTGTCTGGCGACTTCGATCCATACGGAACGCGAGCTGTATCACCCAGGTAGATGATGGACTCGTTAGGCAAAAGCTCTCGCAACGCCCGCACCACCGTCAATCCGCCCACCCCAGAATCGAAAACGCCAAGCGGCGCGTCGGGGTTGACGGTCAGATCAGAAACAATGGCAGCGGACATGGGTGGCAAGCTTTAGCACAGCCAAACGCGGTCGCATCCCAAAAGATGCTGGCGAAGTGAAGTCGTGATTGCCAGGCTGGGCACGGCTTGACCGGCCTCAGCCGTACGCTTTGTGTAGTCTTGAGCATTAGCTCGTTCGGCGGGGACAGCTTAACAGTCGGCCGTTTCGGTCACTCCCTCACGGCCCATTCGGGACCAACATCTTGACGCTTAAGTGGCCTCGATTTTGCGGATCCGATGCTGACTTCATCGGCCCCGGCATCCGCAGGAGTTCCACGCTCGTCACCATCCATATCGAATCGCGCAACCAATGCCGCACCTTCGACCGCATCAAGTGCCGGGCTGTCTTTCGAGGGCCGCCAAAGTCCATCTGGCCCTTGAAGCAGCCGAGGATCGCGCCACAAAATTCCTGACAGCGCGGGCATATCTCCGTCGCCCCCAAAGACATTGTCACGCCACGCCATGGCCCCGCAGCCATCGTCCAGAATCACTGCCTTGGATTTCGCCGACCGAGCCATCAAAACGTTCCCAATGAATTGGCAATCGCTGGGGGCTAGTGTCGCTTCCTTCACATCGTTGTAGCCGACCAGTATCCCATGTTTGCAATCGACCACAGTGTTGAAGGCGACGATGGCATCCTTCACCTGAAAATACCCGTTCTCAGGGCTGTTGGGGATGCCTTTGACGAGGACAATAGGGGACCGAAAACCGTCGCCCTCCAACCCTTCCAGATAGTTGTTCACCACGCGATGCCCCTCACCGATCACACGAATTCCTCCAGTTGTTGAGCGATGGTTGCCCAGGAAAAAATTGCCATCAACCGTGCAGCGATTCCCATGTCGCAGGGTCAGCGTCCCTTGCACCTCGCGAAAGGTATTCGAGCGATAGACATTGCCGCAGCTTTTGTTGGAAATACACTCCGTTTCGCCATCGCATCGCTCGAAAAGGTTTCCTTCCACCACACACTCGGCATCCATCATCGAACTCTTGCTGTCGCCGACGCGCAGAGCCTCACCGCCATTCTTACCGAGGCGCGGGCGCTCGCCAAAATAGTTGCCCATCAAATGGTGATGGCCTGTGTCGTCACCGCCTAGCCAGACCACCACGGTCGTTCCCTTGTTCTTCTTTCCCAGTAGGTGACAGCGCTGTAGCGTGTTGCCATCGCCGTAAATACCCACCCAACGACTTTCTATTTCCACGGGTGTGAAATCGGCGGATTCAATAAATGCGCAATCGGTGACGATGCAGCGATTGGCGCGCAGTTTTGAATCGATTCGGAACTCCAGCCAGTCTGCCTTACTGCCGCTGACGTCCTTCATCCGCACTCCGGTCAGCATCACATACTCCCCGCCGATACGGATGCGCGAGGCACCCGTGAAAACCGTGCCACCCGGCTTATCGGCACGCACGACGACTGGTGCGGACTTCGTTCCATGGCCGACCAAACGCAGATCAACATCCCGCCATTCACCCGCGGCCAGCACCACTTCGTCGCCTGGCTGCGCCTTGGCGAGAGACTTCCTCGCAGTCTCCGCATCGCCCGCCAAAAAGGTCTCTCCCTGGCTATTGGCAATCAACGTGAGCAGTGCGATCCCACAAACTTCTCTCCACAAAAAACGGCGGTTCATGCGCCTCAAGAACGCACGAACCGCCGCCGTGTATATTGAATTCTATGGAATTATGCGCCTGCTGCCACAGTGGGTGAGGCAGGCTCATCTTCAGGCGGGACTTCGACAGGCTCGGCCTTGCTGGTTACCTTCACAAAGAGAGGCTGATACTTGGCCCAGTCTTCAAGAATCATGGTAGCGCGTGCACTTCCAGTCTTTTGCTGGTGATCGGAGATTAGCTTCTTCAGTTGGTTGACATCCTCAGGATCAGAAACCGTATCCCCTTTGATCATCTCGGGATTGTGAAGACGCTCAAAGTCGCCCGTCTCGTCCAAAAGATATGCCGTCCCACCGCTCATGCCTGCGCCGAAGTTTTTGCCGAACTCACCCAGCACCGCGACAAGACCGCCCGTCATGTATTCGCAGCCGTGGTCGCCAATGCCCTCGACGACAGCAGTCGCCCCGGAGTTACGAACGCAGAAGCGTTCCCCCGCCCGACCCGCCGCATAGAGACGACCACTGGTAGCTCCATACATCACGGTGTTGCCCATGATCCCATTCTCCCAGGAGTTGAAATCCTCACGCGCACGTGGGCCGGGCTTGACGATAATCTCGCCACCGCAGAGACCTTTGCCAACGTAGTCGTTCGCTTCGCCTTCAAGCGTTAGTTTGACCCCACCACAGAGGAAGGTGCCAAAACTCTGTCCTGCGCTACCCTCGCAGGTCACATCGACGGCCCCATCTTCGAGGCCATGGTTGCCGTGGTGGAAGGCGATTTCGCCAGACAACTTGGTGCCAATGTTGCGGAAGGTGTTCTTCACTTTGTAACGCACCGGCTTCACCTTGCGCTTGTCGCTGATGGCAAACTGCGCGTCTTGGATCAGACGGTCGTCCAGCGGATGCTGATCCAGACCATCGTTTTGATTCATTAGGCAGGTGCGTGGCGCATCTTGCCCTAGTTGCAGCCCTACGTCCTTGAGGATTGGGCTCAGATTGAGCAGGTTTGCCTTGGGGTGGCCTGGGACCTCACGTTGGCGCAGGAATTCGGGACGCCCGATCAGATCTTCCATCTTGGCGACGCCGAGCATGGCCATAATCTCGCGGACTTCCTGGGCGACACCGTTGAAGAAGTTGACGACATTCTCAGGGTTGCCTTTGAACTTGCTGCGGAACTTCGGATCGGTCGTGGCGATACCCACAGGGCAATTGTTCAAATGGCACTGGCGAACGTAAACGCAGCCCAGTGCGATCAAAGCAATGGTGCCAAAGTTGAATTCTTCCGCACCCAAGATACCCGCGATCGCGATGTCGCGACCGTTGCGCAGACCGCCGTCGGTGCGCAGCGTGACGCGCTCGCGCAGGCCGTTCAGCATTAGAACCTGTTGCGTCTCCGCAAGACCCAGTTCCCATGGAAGGCCCGCGTGCTTGATGGAGCTCAGAGGGCTAGCGCCGGTGCCACCGTCGTGACCAGAGATCAGGATGATGTCTGCATTCGCCTTGGCGACGCCTGCTGCAATTGTCCCCACACCGGTTTCAGCGACAAGTTTCACGCAGACTCGTGCACGCGGATTCACTTCCTTCAGGTCGTGAATGAGCTGCGCCAAATCTTCGATGGAATAAATGTCATGATGCGGCGGCGGGCTGATGAGCTGCACCCCTGGTGTGGTGTGACGCAACCGCGCAATCAGGCGATTCACCTTCTGCGCAGGCAATTGGCCACCTTCTCCAGGCTTAGCCCCTTGGGCCATCTTAATTTCTAGCTCCCAAGCATTGGCCAGATACTCCGCAGTGACGCCAAAGCGACCGCTGGCAATCTGCTTGATCTTGCTGTTCGCCCAGTCGCCATTTTCGAACGGCTTAAAGCGACGTGGATCTTCACCACCTTCACCGGAATCCGACTTCCCACCGATCCGGTTCATGGCAATAGCCAATGCCTCATGAGCCTCTGGCGAGATCGCCCCCAGCGACATCGCTGCCGTCGTGAAACGCACTCGGATATCCTCAATGGACTCGACCTCGTCGATTGGAATCGGGCCATCGGAAGAAGGGACAAAGTCCATCATGTCCTTCAGTGCCACCGGAGTATTCTCCAACTGCGCCGCCACGTACTTCTTGTAGTCGTCAGCGCTGCCTGACTTCACAAAGGTGTGAAAATTCTTGATGACGGGACCCGTGACTGCGTGGACCTCGCCATCACGACGGGCACGGTAAAAGCCAGGATCGCCAAGGCTCACCGGCGTCGTTTCTTCACCAGGAACTGCGGGCTTGTAGCCGAACTCGTGGCGAGCCAATGCCTCCGCTGCGATCTCGGCAAACCCGATTCCGCCGATCTGACTAGCGGTGCCTGCGAAGGCGTAATCCATCACTTCGCGTCCAATCCCGACACCTTCGAAAATCTGCGCGCCAGTGTAGCTGCTCAGCACCGAGATGCCCATCTTGCTCATGATCTTGAGCACGCCTTTTTCCAGCCCCTTGCGGAAGTTCGTGAGGCACTTGGCAAAATCAAATTCCGCCAGCAAAGGCTTGCGGGACGTCTTGTCCGCCTCCAGCGCCTCTTGAATGGTGTCGTATGCCAGATACGGACAAATCGCCGAGGCGCCAAAGCCAAACAAGCAAGCCATCTGGTGGGTGTCACGCGCCTCGCCGGTCTCCACGACGATGCTCAACCGCATGCGGACCTTTTTGCGATTAAGGTGGTGATGCACGGCACCAGTCGCCAAGAGCGCTGGCACTGCGGCGCGGGCGTGATCAACAGCACGGTCGCTCAGAATCAAGATGCGAACATCATCCTTGACGGCCTGCTGAGCCTCACTGCAAAGGCGGTCCAACGCTTTTTTCATGCCTTCCGCTCCCTCAGCGACCGGCCACGTGGTGTCGAGCACACGGTGGGAAAAATCGCTGAGGCCCTTGATCGTAGCCAGCTCATTTTCGAAAAGGAATGGGGACTTAAGGTGCAATACGTTGGCATGCTCCGGCGTCTCGCCCAACCAGTTGCGTTGCCAGCCTAGCACCACGTCCAGACTCATCACCGCACGCTCACGGATCGGGTCGATAGGAGGATTCGTCACCTGGGCAAACAGTTGCTTGAAGTAACCAGTGAGCAAACGTGGCCGATTCGAGAGCACCGCGAGCGATACATCATCGCCCATGGAATACACGGGATCTTCCCCCTTGATGACCAATGGCACCAGGGCGATATCGATCTCTTCCTTGGTCATGCCAAAGGCAGCCTGCCGCTGGGAGAGCCCTAATACATCCAGCTCTTCCTTCGGTGGCTGCGGTGCCTCCAAGGTCATATTCCGGCGATGGGCGGCAAGCCATTCACCATATGGCTGCCGAGCGGCGAGTTCAGTCTTGATTTCGTCATTGAAGCGCACCTTGCCACGCAGGGTGTCGATTTCCAAAATTTCGCCAGGTCCCAACCGGCCCTTACGGATCACCCGGGAATCGTCGATGCGGATGATACCAACTTCGGAACCGAGCGCAAAGACACCATCATCTGTCAGTTTCCAACGGCTCGGACGCAGTCCATTACGGTCCAGGCCAGCGACGACTTTGATCCCATCGGACATCACCAGCGCTGCTGGGCCGTCCCATGGCTCGCTGAAGCACTCATGGTATTCGTAGAATGCACGGAGCTCTGGCGAAGTCGAAGGGTCAATCCCGTAGGCGCTCGGCACCAACATCGCCATGGCGTGGGTGAGATCGCGACCGCTCAGCACAAGAAGTTCGAGCGCTTGATCCAAGCTAGCGGAGTCAGAGCTATTTGCATCGACCAGATCATTCAGAAGCCATTCCTCATCGCCCCAGACCTCGTTCTCAAAATCACTGCCACGGCTGTTCAACCAATTACGATTGCCACGCACCGTATTGATCTCACCGTTGTGAGCCAGCATCCGGAAAGGATGGCTCAGAGCCCACGTCGGGAACGTATTCGTGCTGAAACGTTGGTGAAAAACCGCCAATGACGTCTCGTAGTCGTCGCTCTGGAGGTCGGTGTAAAACTTCTCCAGAGAGGACGGCAGAAGCAGTGCCTTGTACAAGATGGTTCGATGGGACAATGAAGCGATGTAAAAGTCTGCCAGCTTAGCCTCCCGCGCCTTGATCCGCAGTTCGCGACGCACCAAATAGAGGACGCGCTCAAATGTATTGTCGTCCATCTCCTCAGGACGTTCCACAAAGAGATGCTGGATGCAAGGAAGTGTGCGGCGTGCTTTTTCACCCAGTTCATTTGGGTTTACCGGCACATCGCGCCAGCCCAACACCTTGATCTTCCGATTGCGCAGAATGCCCTCGGCGACCAATTGAATCTTGAGACGTTCGGTCTGATCGACGGGGAGGAAAAATACACCGACCCCAAGATCCAGCGGGTGGCTGAGAGTATGCCCCATTTTTTCCACTTCTGGCAGCAGCACCTTGTGCGGGACCTGAGTCAGCACCCCTGCACCGTCGCCAGTGACGCGGTCAGCGTCGACGGCACCGCGGTGTTGCACATTGCACACGCCACAGATGGCCATGTCCAGAATCTCGCGACTACGTTTCCCTTGGATATTCGCTACAAAGCCAACGCCACAGGCGTCGCGTTCGGCGTCCATGCGGTGTAATGTTCCTTCGTTTGGGATGTCCAGGTCGTAGTAAGGGTATTTCATGAGGCAATAGACCCCGCTCCTGGCGACTGCCGCCCGGCTGAGGGGGATCGCAAGGATGGCGAGGTCTTGCCAAATGGCAAGCAGCTAGAATGCCACGAAAAAGTAATTTTTCGGCTTGCCAGAAATCAGCTATTTACCAAGCCCGACTCATGCGGCTCAAAAACCACCCGCGCACAGTCGGTTCTGCCATCCGGACGCCTACAGCGCCATTCCCAGCGCGGGCGCCCCAAATTCATTGGCTCCAGTTTCCCTTCCAGGGTCCGTGTGCGCCCAAGCATTGTCGCGCCATCCTCCACATTAAGAGCTCGCGCGGTGACAGATCCCGTTAGCGTGGCGGCGGCAAGCAGGGTTACGGTACCATCACACACGAAATCGCCCGTCACATCACCCGCGATGATGATTTCATTTGCCCGCACCTCCTGTAAAAACTGAACTTCACAACGCGGGGCGACACATAAACGACGGCACTGCACTGGCTCTGCGATGATCGTGCTGGCATCAATCACACGCTCCGACTCGATTGCCATGGGGTCGCGGTAGGTATCCACAACGACACGCGACAATTTCTTGAGGCACACCGGACAGGTTGGGGTGGTGTAGTCCCCAGCGGTAGCGACGACAAAGAAAAAGTCGCTCTTCTCCGGAGGCAGACTAGCCAGAGTTGCGTCCAATCCCACCGCATCGACTAATTCAACGCGCAATTCCCCAGCCCGCTGCATCGCCGCCCGTGTAGCGCCACCTGGAGCAATCAAAATTCCGCGTGCATTCCGCGCTGTCCGCACCTCGCTGGCAAATTGCTCAATGATTTCAGGCGTCGCCCCCCACTCGTTCCAAGACGCCAGTTTCACCAGAGCGCGCCCCGCATGGGGAGTACCCGGATTTTCGATCATGCCAAAAACGACGGACCCATCAATCAGGACGCGGGACCCCGCCAATTGGCATCCTGCATTCGCCGTCAGCGCCCGCGCCAGCTCCACGAGCCGCATCCAGTCTAGACTCGCAATCAAGTCGGCAGACCAGCGGTCTGGTGCGGCGGAGACGATTCCACCGGACCGGGAAAACCCAGCCTCGCGAAGTGCATGAAATGGTTCCAGCATTCGAAAATCCGAGATTAATTCGATTTATCAGAATTTGCAAGCTTTGACATAACCAACTAACACGCACCAATTTCGCACAGGACCGAATCCTCTCTATCCTACTCCAACGCGTTCCAGCAACTAGCCCCTCACTTCGCCTTAGGGCGATGTGGCACGAGCAAGTCGGGGCTCTCGGCACGCTGGGTGGCGCGTCGAGTGGCTTCTTCAGCGAAGATTTCCTGGGAGCGGCGGCGTTTTTTCCCGGATGGTGGTAGGGCTTGCCACTGACGATCAGCCCCCAGGACGCGGCCCCGCGAGCTATCAGCGAAGTGGGTCTCCATGATCTGGAGAAGGCGCTTCTTCGCACGGGTATCTTCAACGGGAATCAACAACTCCACGCGCTTCGACAAGTTACGTGTCATGAAGTCTGCACTGGAAATGAAAACCACCGGTCGACCGCCTTGCTTGAAGCAGTAAATGCGAGCGTGCTCGAGGTAGCGGTCGATGATGCTGATTACGGTAATGTTTTCACTGACACCCGGAACTCCCGGACGCAGGCAGCAGATACCGCGGATATTCAAACGAACCTTCACTCCAGCGCGAGATGCTTCATAGAGAGCGAGGATCATCTCCGCATCCTCCAGAGCATTCATCTTTAGCATGATCTCAGCCTCGTCGCCTTTGCGCGCACGCTCGGTCTCACTCTCGATCATCGCCAGCAAGCGCTCGCGCAAGCCGAAGGGTGCCATCGACAGTTTGGCAAAGTGAACGAATCGGGAACGTCCCGTCACCGTATTGAAGAAGGCACTGGCGTCCGAGGCGAGTTCCTGTTTGCAGGTCAGCAGGCTGATGTCCGTGTAGAGGCGAGCCGTGGATTCGTTGTAATTTCCGGTGCCAAAGTGCATGTAGCGCCACATGTGGCCCGCCTCACGGCGCATCACCATGCAGATCTTGGCGTGCGTCTTCAAGCCCCGCACCCCGTAAATGATCTGGGCACCGGCGCGCTGCAGCTCTTCGGCACGTTCAAGATTCCGAGCTTCATCAAAGCGAGCCTTCAGTTCCACCAATACGGTCACGTGCTTACCCGCCTCGGCCGCCTTAATCAGACCCGAGATCACTCGGCTATTCTTCGCGGTACGATAGAGGATCTGCTTGATGGCGACCACATCTGGATCTGCCGCAGCGTCTTCGATCAATTGGATCACCGGATCAAACGCATCATACGGATGGTGCAGGAGAATATCCCCCCGTTTGATCGCATCAAAGATGATCTCACCCGGCTCGATCGCGGGAGCAGGTTGCGGATCCCATGGCTCGACCTTCAATTCGTCAAAACCACCCAGGGTCGCGAGCATGAATTGCGAGCGAAGGTCCAGCTCTCCGGGCACTGTGTATAGCTGCGCCGCACGTCCTCCGCACAATTCCCGAATCAATGCCACAAGTTGCCGCGGCGCACCTTCCTCGATCTCGATGCGGATCGTGCTGCTCTGCAAACGTGCGCCAAGGATTTCTTCCATCTCCGTTGCCAGATCAAAGGCCGACTCGTCATCCAGTGTGATGTCGGAGTTTCGGCTCAGGCGGAAACGCGCCGTCGCCACCACCTTTTCCGACGGAAAAAAGTGATGCATGAACAGCGCAAGCAGATCTTCGATATTGATGTAGGTGTGTGTGCCGGGTTCTCCGCCCGGCACAATGACGTGCCGATGCAAATTGGCGGGCAAGGTAAAGAAGACCTGACGGGTGACCTCTTTGCCCGCATCATCGAGACTTTCCACGGCGCAAAGAACAATCAAATGAAGGGCGGGAACGGAGAGTGTCTTGGCGCCGTCATCGATCGCGGTCGGTGAAAGCACCGGGTAGATGTGCTCCAAAAAATACTCCTTAAGGTGCGTCTTTTGACTTGGCGTCAGTTCGTTCGCTTGGAGACGCTTGATGCCGTTTGCCACGAGGTCGGGCACCACCTGACTATTCAGGATCTCATATTGGCGAGTCACAAATTCCGCTACTCGAGCCTGGATCTGGTCCCACTGCTGGGTGGGTGTCAGCCCCGCAACATCCTTTACTCGACGCCCTTGCTCTCTGAGGATTTGCAATGCGCCAACGCGAACCATGAAGAACTCATCCAAATTGGAGGCCGTGATCGCCAAGAACTTCGCACGCTCCAGCACCGGGAGTTCACGCCGAGCAGCCTCTTCGAGCACGCGTTCGTTGAAGGCAAGCCAGCTTAGCTCGCGATTGATGAAGTGCTCCTCAGTGATTTTTACCGGAGCCGCTGTCGGGCGTTTAGGGTTTGCTGAGGATGACTTCATATCCGTAAATTTCTCTGAACAGGTCGCACTTTGAATTGATCGCAATTTGCTCCACGGTGGTATCGTCCACATCGCGGGTTTGAATGAACAACCGTGATCCTTCTGGGCGCAGTTGAATGGTTCGGATGCGCTGCGCATGACTCCGATCAAGCGCATCCGCGACACGCAGCAAGGCCGCCAGCTTGAAAACAATCATGCGCTCCTCCCGGGAAAGGTCCGCAAAGTGTGGATGCCCGGGCTCTGGGTTGTAGCGGCGATGATAACGAGCCAGCAACGCCACCAGTGTACGGTCGGCCACGCTGAGGCCAAACAACTCCGTATTGAGAAGCAAGTAGAGGCTGTGCTTGTGGTGCTCCCGAGGGCTGACGAACATCCCCACTTCATGCAGAGTTGCCGCCACACGTAGAACCAGCTCGTACTTAGGTTCGAGGGCATGCAGGTGCTGGAGTTCACGGAACAATTGCTGAGCGAACATGGCGACGTGGTCAGCGTGCTTGCGGTCCGTTTTGTACTTGCAACCGACCTCCGCGGCCGCCTGGATCACTTCGTCTTGGAAGATCGCGGTCTGCGGACTCACGGTCATCAGTTCGATCAAAAGATCGCGTTGGAAGTCGCCGTCGGGCACCAGAACGGCGTCATCGCCGAATCGTCGTGCCAAAGCCAAATTTGTCTGAAGCGCAGCGACGATGCCTTCGCCGCCAGTATAGTTGACGTGGAGCTGGCGGACCAGTTCGTCTGGGGTCAGTCGGGAGAGCTTTTCGGCAAACTTTTCCAGATCACTTTCCAGCAACCGGATGGTGCCGACCTTAGCGTTGCCCAGCAGCGGTGCGACGCTCTGAATCTCTGCTCCGATCGCGACATGGTAATCAATGCGAGTCTCAGAGTAATCTTGAGCCAAATGATCCACCACGCCGCGGATCTGCTCTTCTAGATAGGCCATGGATTGAGGCGCCTCATCCTCTGATGTGTTCACGGCCTCGCGGGCACGAAAGATACCGAGGCGGTAGTTGCTGTATCCGGTCAGTCGGCCCTTAGTGAAGTGGAGTGCCCGCGTATTGCCCGGGCCGATGTGGGTAAAGAAGACATTTGCCTCACTCAACTTCGCATCCTTCACCAGCATCCTGCGCGCGCACTGGTAAACGAGACGTGTCATATCGCCGTCATCAATCAATCGAGGCGAGATCCCGGACGTGACCTGTAGGCGATTGAGAAAGATTTCGTGATTCGATGCCTCCAGCAGAATGTTTGTATTGTACAGACGCACTTGCGAAGTGCTGAGGCCGTAGTCACGCACCGCCAATCGATAATCGCGCAAGATGGTCGCAGCCTGTTCGACCGTGGACCTAGCGACGCTGCCAGTGCGGAAAATGTCTCGCGCGATCGGCAGAGGGCGATCCAAGTGTTCAATGACATCAAAGCCCCCCTTCCCGTCCGGACTGCCGATCACCATCAGTACCGAAGTCGCACCAACGAAAATAACAGCCTGCTCTTGTGGAACGTCTGGAGCCGCCACGCGAATTGGAGTCGAGGGTTGGTCTAGAGCACTCATTGAATTAAGCCGCTTCCCCGTTTCGCAGCCAAGCGACCGAACCGACGGCAACGGCGGTGCCACTCAGTTTGGCGATCGAGAATTTCAGCCCCTTAACCAGTTCAGGCATTGCATAACGAGCCACCTCCTCTTTCAGCATGGTCAGGTAAACGGTTGGCAGTTCCTCCACCAAACCTCCTCCAAGAACGATCTGGTCAGGTGCAAAAAGATTGACGACCATGGCCACGCCCATTCCGAGATACCGGATCGAATTGCGAATCACGGTGACCATCGCCTCATCGGCGGATTTCATGGAGGTCGCGATCGCCTTGCTGCGGATATCACGCAGGTTGCCCGCGGTGCGACGATTCAACTCGGGTGCCTGCCCGCGATAGCAGCCGACCCCTGCCTGAGCCGCCACCGCGAGACGACTGGTCAGGTCCTCAAGAATCACGGTGCCAAACTCAGAACTGCCGAGGTGCGTTCCTGGCAGCATGATGTTGCCAAGTTCCATACACGAGATGGTGCGCCCCATAACGAGTTGGCCATTATAAACAAATCCAGCACCCACTCCAGTGCCGGGAAAGACTCCCAGCACTGAACGTGCGCCCATCGCCGCACCGAGTTTGTATTCACCAAACGTACCTGCATCAACATCGTTAAGCACAGAAACCGGAACGCAGAACTCTTTCGTCAGCAGCGCCGAAAGCCCCATGTTGTGCCAGCCGAGGTTTGGAGCGACAAGCAAGACCCCACGCTCTGGATTCACCAGGCCAGGGCAGCCAATCCCAATGCCCTGGATGCCTTTCGGATCCACACCTGCGCTGACGATCGCTTCATGCACGCAGTTAACGATCTTCTTCCTCCCCTTGGCCTGACCATCAGAGCCGTTGGTGGATTTACGCGCGGTGCCCAGCACGTTGTAATCCTTGTCCAGCACGCAGGCCAGCATCTTGGTGCCACCAAGATCAAACCCAATCCAGAAAGGCACCGACTTTAGCTTCGGCACAGCTGCCGGGGCTTGCTTCAATTTCTTCTTCACCTTCACCACCGCCTTCGGTGCTGGTTTGGTCGCTGCTTTTGGTTTGCGTTTGCCGGCCATAAAATATTGCGTTGTTGATTGTGAATGCGCCACCAAAGCACCGAATTGCAGGCTCTCGCAAGCAACAATCGATCAGTCGAGCGGATTCCGCGGAGCCCAGCGCAGTAAATGTGCTAGCCCTGCCGCCGGCACCGCCTATCTTGTCCCGTGCTGTCCTCCCAAGCCCTGCCGTCGCCCCTTCTCTCACTCATGCTCTGGCATTGGGTCATGGTTGGCGTGACGGTGTCCACTGGGACGGCAGCTCTGCTACACGTTCTTCTCTACAAGCGCGATCCTCGTTCGGCTGCTTACTGGGCCGTGATCGTTTTCCTGGTCCCGCTCGGCGGTGCCATTTTTTATGCTTTGTTTGGCGTCAATTTCATCCGCCGCAAAGGTCGCCACTATCGGGAAAGTTTGAATCGGGCCAATCGCCACGGTGCCCCGTCCTGCCCGCTCCCAGTCGACGGAGATGGCGTCTGGCATGAGCGCGACTGTGTTCTCGCAGAGACCTTTGTACGACTCTCCCGACTGACTCTCACCACCGGCAACCACATTGAAGCACTGCGCAATGGAGAGCAGGCGATGCCTGCGATGCTTGAGGCCATTCAGGGGGCTGAGTCATCGGTATCTCTTGCCAGCTACATCTTTGAAGCGGTCGGGATTGGAAAAGACTTCATCGATGCCCTCAGCGCTGCCAGTAAGCGCGGCGTCCAGGTCCGCGTGATGGTGGATGATGCAGGCACACGCTATTCCTGGCCACCCATCACCGGCCAATTAAGGAGGGCGGGCGTTCCAGTTAGGCGCTTCATGCCCAACCGGTTCGTCATCCGATTGTTAACGATGAATCTGCGCAACCATCGCAAGATCCTCGTGGTCGATGGAAAGACCGCCTTCACTGGCGGCATCAATATCCGCGAGGGGACCATGCTGTCACGCAACCCCTCTCACCCGGTCCAAGACCTCCACTTCCGCGTCACCGGCCCCGTTGTCGATCAATTGCAGACCTTGTTTGCTGAAGATTGGTTCTTCTGTTCCGGCGAAACCCTGGAAGGCCCCCTCTGGTTTCCCGAATTGCACCCCACCGGCGAGGTCAGCGCCATTGGCATTCCCGACGGCCCGGACGAGGATCTGGAGGTGATGCCGCAGTCTTTTTTTGCGGCGCTCAGCGGCGCGAGAGAATCCGTCCACATCGTGACCCCATATTTCCTGCCGACACCCCTGCTCATCACCGCGCTGCGACTCTGCGCGCTGCGAGGAGTCGAGGTATCCATCGTCGTTCCTGCCCGCAACAATATCCCCATCGTCAATTGGGCCGCGCGGACACTCTACCCTGAACTTCTCGAAGCAGGCTGTAAAATCTACGAATCGCCGCCCCCCTTTGATCACTCCAAGCTGTTTGTCATCGATGGCATCTGGTCTTTCGTTGGTTCCACCAACTGGGATCCGCGCAGCCTGCGTCTGAACTTTGAGTTCAATCTGGCCTGCCACGACCGAGCGCTCGCCCGTGTCCTCACAGCTGAGTTCGAGCGGAAATTGGCAATCTCGGACGAGATCACCACCGCGATTCTAAGAGAAACCAGCCTCCCGATCCGTCTGCGCAACGGCATCGCGAGGCTGCTAATTCCGCTACTCTGATCGAGTCTAGTGTCCGACCTCCGCAGGGGCCTCCAGCGACTTCGGCGGCCAGAAGGCGACAGCCAAAAGGATCGCACCCGCAAGGGCCATACCGGTTGGCCAAAGGAAGAGCTGCTGGTAATCGGAGGATTCTGCCGTCACGAGCTTTTTCTCCAACGGTATGAAGAACAATTTGGCCGCCAAATCGCCCAGTCCGAGCACCAGCAAATTGAAAAGTCCTTGCGCGCTCGAACGCGCATCTTTGGGGAAGGCGGCATCAATAAAGATGTAGAGCGTCGCGAAGAAGAACGCATAACAGATCCCGTGCAAGACTTGGACCGCAATGATCATGGTCTGGTTCTCAGGCATGAAAGCGAAAACTGCAAAACGCGCCGCGTGGCCCAGAATGCCAAGAATCATCGTCAGCTTCCACCCCATACGGGCAAGGAACCAGCCCAGAACCAGCATGGTCAGGATCTCAGCGATCTGACCAATACTCATCACCGGCATGATCCACTTCGCCTCTAGCCCGACCGTCTTGCTGCCAAGAAAATTCCCCGCCAAGACGAAGTAACCGTTGTGAATGGTGGAATCGATAAAGGTGACAATGAACAAGACCAGCAAATACGGCTTTTTCAGATAGGCCGCTGCCTTCAACCAGGCAAATCCACTTTCGCCTTGTACGG
The DNA here is from genome assembly GCA_024232965.1 of Verrucomicrobiaceae bacterium. Lineage (GTDB taxonomy): Bacteria > Verrucomicrobiota > Verrucomicrobiia > Verrucomicrobiales > Verrucomicrobiaceae > JACKQF01. The sequence goes on from JACKQF010000001.1 coordinate 1,321,018, forward strand.
CTGGCTTTGCTGGGGTGTGCGGCAACTTCAAGCTGAAGAACGCCAGCACCAGGGAGGCTGCGCCAGCGATCAAAAAGATATTGGCCCGGGCGGCAATGGCAGCATTCCCGGTCTTCCCCTCCAGAATGAAATACAGTGGCCATGCAGCCAAGATCCAACCAATCGTTCCGCCCATTCGAACCACGCCAAACTCCTTCTTTGCGTCCTTGAGGTGAGTGAACGCAATCGAATTTGAGACGGAGATCGTCGGCACATAAAGGATAGAGTGCACCAACATCAGGCCGAAAAAGGTGGAAAAGTCTTTGGCCCAGTACATCCCCAGGATCGCCAACCCTCCGACCAAATGGCTGAAGGCCATAAATTTCTCCGCTGCAAAGTGTCGGTCCGCAAACTGGTTGCTGAAGAAGATCCCCAACACCGAGGCAATGACAAACGCACTACCGACCCAAGTGATCTGCGACGGGGAGAATGCCAACCCGCCATCGCCCATGTAGCCCCAAATGAGGGGTAGCCAGGCACCCCAGATGAAGAACTCCAGGACCATCATGATAAACAGCTTCTTAGTGACGGATGAACTCATAGTGGCGGCGAGGTTATGGAGAACCCGCCCTGCACGCAAGCCATGAAAATGAAAATCTTCCTGTGGTGCGGTCGGTTTGTGTGCACTACCCAAATCCCGCCACAACATTTCCAAATAACTGGCGTTTAAACGCCTTTCTCTTTCTGCATGCCTACCACATCCCGACCGCTCCCTACCATCCTCCTTTACGGACTAAGTCTGCTCAGCGCCTTTCTGCTCTTTCAGGTTCAGCCGGTCATCAGCAAATTCATCCTTCCTTGGTTTGGAGGTAGCCCCGGAGTGTGGACGACCTGCATGCTGTTCTTCCAGTGCGTGCTCTTCCTCGGCTACGCCTACGCTCACCTACTCACACTGCTACCACGCCGCACACAGTGGATCATCCACGGGATCCTAATTCTTGCTGCGGCGGCAACCTTGCCCATCTCGCCTGCCGAATCTTGGAAGCCTGTCGGCAATGAACCACCGGAGGGGCGCATTCTTTTGCTCCTGCTGGCCACTGTCGGCCTGCCATATTTTGTTCTATCGAGCACCAGTCCGCTGGTGCAGGTCTGGTTCAATCGCTCAAATCCTGGGGGGCGCCCGTGGCGACTGTATGCGCTGTCGAACGTCGGATCGCTCGTCGCCCTCCTCAGCTATCCCTTCTTCTTTGAGCGCCAGTTGAATGTATTGCAACAGACGCTTCTTTGGTCCGCTGCGTTTGGATTGTTTGTGGTGTTCTCCTTGCTTTGCGTTTGGAAAGACAACTCCATCGAGGAATCGAGCGATCAGGCGACGGGCGAAGACGACGGCCCAACTCCGCCCATCCAGTGGTGGCAGCGCATCCTTTGGGTCTTCTTACCCGCCTGCGCGACGGCTCTCCTGCTTGCTGCGACCAATCACGTCTGCCAGGACGTCGCCGTCATCCCTTTCCTGTGGGTCGTGCCACTCAGCCTTTACTTGATCACCTTCATCATCTGCTTCGACCACGAGCGCTGGTATCAGCCCTGGTTCTGGGGCATCCTCACCATCGGTGCCATCTTCCTGGCCTCAGGCTATCACCTGATCCCCGACGAAGTCCGCCTTCCCTACATGGTTGGAGACGTTGAGAAGATCTCCCTTGAGTGGCTCAAAAACTACCGCGCAGAACTCGCCATCTGCTTCGGCGCGATGTTCTTTGGTTGCATGGTCTGTCATGGCGAACTGGTCCGATTGAAGCCGTCACCCAAGCATCTGACCCAGTTTTATCTACTCATGTCCGCCGGTGGGGCGCTCGGGGGCCTGACCGTCAGCCTTGTCGCACCTCGCGTCTTTGACCGCTACGTCGAATGGCCCATCGGCCTCATGGTCATGCTGGTCATTGCTTGTGCAGCCCTTCTGCATCAGGCCTTCAAAAGCAAATCATCAGGAGCAAAGGCAATTCTGGCGCTCTTGTCAGGTATGGCCGGAGTCGCTGGATTCATGTTCCTCGGCACTTGGGGTTTTGAGGACGAGCCACGCATCGCCCGCGCCCGCAACTTCTACGGCGCTATCTCCGTCTTCGAAGACTTCGATCAAGAGTATGGAGAAGAATATCGCCAACTCTACCACGGCGGCATCATCCATGGCCTGCAGAATATGGGTCCCGGAGATCGCGAAGAACCTGTCAGCTACTACGGCCATCACACAGGTATCGGCAAGGCCCTGGACAACTTCGCGACCAAACCCAACGCACGCGTCGGCATCGTCGGCATGGGCACCGCCACCGCCTTGGTGTATGGGAAAAAAGGCAACACCTTCCGGATCTACGAGATCAACCCGCAGATCATTGAGTTCTCCAAGAAATACTTCACCTACCAGGACGACTTCATTGCACGCGGGGGTCAGCTCGATATCGTGCAGGGCGATGCCCGTCTGAATCTTGAGCGCGAGCCCGATCAGCACTACGACGTCCTCCTTTTGGACGCCTTTAGCGGAGACTCCGTCCCCGTTCACTTGCTGACGGTCGAGGCCTTTAAGATCTACCAACGCCACATGAATGCCGACGGCATCATCGCCGTTCACGTCACCAATCGCTACCTGTCACTCGCCCCTGTGATTGAAAAGATCGCGGCTGGAGTCGGCATGAAAACCACTCGGATTCAGACCGATAGCAATGGCGACCACGACATCACCGACTACGTCCTGGTCACCAACAACGGGCCATTCCTCATCGCCAATCCACCCGAATCCCCCTGGGACCCCGATGAACCGCTCGATGTCGATGCCTGGACCGACAAGCGTCACAATCTCTTTGAAGTCCTCGACGTTGACTGATACATAGGAGCGTGCCTTCCGTGTCTAATAGCAACACCGTCCGCGATACCCCAGGCCGCATCCTTCTGGCTTGGTCGGTGTTGTTTGTCTCCGTGGTGATCCTTGCCTGGCGCATCCATTTGCACCCGAATCAGTATGACTGGGTGGAGTATCCCACAGCACTGGGCGACGGTGCCTACTACAGTCGCATCGGAGCGAACGACTTCTTTGAGCCCAATCTCAAGTTTCCAGGACAGGAAAAGGGCCTCTACCGCAGGCTGCACCAACCCACTCGGCGCAACGACGCCCGCATGACGCGAATGGGCCCCGAGTCCACTGGCCGCTTCAACGTCTACCGCGACACTGACAATCGCATCTTCATGAAAACGGGTGACGACGCCTACATCGAGTTTGGCGAGCGTCTTTATTACCCGCCCTTCAAGCCCTGACGCCTGAAAAGCCAGTCAAGCAATTGTTTGATCAAAGGTTCCGGGAATTCGTGCTTTACTCCCCCGGTTTCCCCGCCACGCTGAGTGGTCTATGGCAATTCAAAGGGCCCTCCTTTCTGTATCTGACAAGACCGGTCTCCTCGACTTCGCGCGAGGCTTGACGGAACTCGGCGTCGAACTCCTTTCCACCGGCGGCACCGCCCGTCACCTCAGTGAAAACGGCATCACCGTCCGTGACGTCTCTGATTACACCGGCTTCCCGGAGCTTTTCGACGGCCGCGTAAAGACGCTGCACCCCAAGGTCCACGGCGGACTCCTCCAGCGCCGCGACAATGATCAGGACAAGAGGGACGCGAAGAAGCACGAGATCCCCACCATCGATCTCGTCGTCATCAACCTGTATCCCTTTGAGCAAACCGTCGCCAAAAAGGACGTAACGCTGGATGAAGCGATCGAAAACATCGACATCGGTGGCCCCTCCATGCTGCGCTCCGCAGCCAAAAACCACCGCTGGGTCACCGTCGTCTCCGATCCAGACGATTACGGGAAGGTGCTCCAGGAAATGCGCGATAACGACAAAGACACCACCCTCTCCACCCGCGAGCACCTCGCATGGAAGGTCTTCCAGCGCACCTCCGCCTACGATCACGCTATCGCTAGCTTCCTGAACAAGGAGCAAGTCACCCAGAAGACCTTCAACCTCAGCCTGCCCCTCAGCAGCGAGCTCCGCTACGGCGACAATCCCCACCAGGCAGCGTCCCTCTACGGGAACTTCAACGATTACTTCGTCAAGCTTCACGGCAAAGACCTGTCCTACACGAACGTTCTGGACATCGACTCCGCCTGCGGCCTCATCAACGAATTCCGCCGCCCTACCCTGGCCATTCTCAAGCACACCAATCCATGCGGTGTTGGTAGTGCGGACGAAGATCTCCGCGAAGCCTGGCAAAAAGCCTTCGAGACCGATCGGCAGGCACCCTTCGGCGGAGTCATCATCATTAACCGCACCATGCCGCTCTCCCTGGCTCGCGTAATTTCCGAGATTTTCACCGACGTCATCATCGCGCCCGATTTCGATGCCGATGCCCGCGCGCATTTGCAGAAAAAGAAAAATCTCCGCCTCATCCAAATGCTCCCCACCGCCACCGAGGCGCTCAGCGAGCCCATCATCCGCTCCGCCCCCGGCGGCGTCATGGTCATGGATGCAGACCCACGTGCACTCGGATTGGAAGACCTCGAAAACAAAGTCAAAACCCAGCGCCCACCGACCCGCGATGAACTCGAAGCCATGCGCTTCTCCTGGCGCGTCGCCAAGCATGTGAAGTCCAACGCCATCGTCTTCGGTGCCCACGATCGCACCCTCGCCATCGGTGCGGGTCAGATGTCCCGCGTTGATTCCTGCCGCATCGCGATTTGGAAGGCTCAAGAGGCGGGACTCAGCCTAACCGGCAGCGTGGTCGCTTCTGATGCGATGTTCCCCTTCGCAGACGGACTCATCGCCTGCGCCGAAGCCGGGGCCACCGCTGCCATCCAGCCCGGCGGTTCCGTGCGCGACGAAGAAGTCATCGCCGCAGCCGATGAGCGAAAGATGGCCATGGTCTTCACGGGTCACCGCCACTTCCTTCATTAAGCCGATATGACAACGAACCGTCGCCACTTCCTCGCTGCCGCAGCCTTTGCGGGAGTGGCTCCGGCGGTTCATTCAGAGGTCGCTGCCGCCCCCGCCAACTCCGATGAGGTTGTCCTGCTAAACGACACCCACATTGGAGAAAAACAGGGGCCAGATCACATCCACCCCCAGAACTTGCAGCGGGCAGTGAAGGAGATCCTGGCCCTGCCGCACATGCCAGCGGCAGTCATCGTGAACGGGGATTTGGCCATGTCGGTCGGCACTCCGGGCGATTACGCGGCGTTCATCAAACTGATTGCGCCGCTTCGAGAGGCAGGTCACAAGATTCATTTCACACTGGGTAATCACGATGTACGTGAAGAGTTTATCCGAGCTTTTCCCAACGAAGTCAGCTCCACAAAGTTCAGCGATCATCGCCATAATGGCCTCATTGATCTACCGAACGTCAGGCTCATCCTCCTCGATACTCTCAAGGAATGTCCCGCCGCCCCCGGCCTGCTAGGAGCTGAACAGCGCGACTGGTTGATCCGACAAGTGGATGACTGCACCGACAAACCTGTCGTCATCGTAGCCCACCACAATCCTCAGGCCGGTGGCGATCCCATGCACTACCCGGGCGGAGTCGGGGACACCGCAGAAATCTGGCAGCATCTGATCGATCGCCCTCAAGTGAAGGCATGGATCCACGGCCACGTTCACGATTGGAATCTCGCGATGGATCACCGCATCCACGTCGTCAATACCTTGGCCTGCAACATGGTAGCGAATAAAGCAGTCAGCACCAACGGTTGGACACTCGCCCGGTTTGCCCCCAATGGCGTTCAGCTAGACATCCACACACACCTCCCCGACCATCCGTGGCGGGCAGAGAAAAAGTGGCTATTCTGGCGGCAGGTTAAGTCCGTTTGACGCACACGCGGCGACCTACTCCGCCAAAGTCCCAGTCCAGCCCAACTTCGGTGCCAACAAGGCCGGGAGATCCACCAGGAGATTCTGGCTGCGCATGAGCGTCTCGCCGACCAGGAGAGCATCTGCACCCGCCGCAGCGACGCGAGCAGCGTCTTCTGGTGTTTTGATACCGCTTTCTGAGACCAGGATGATGTCCTCCGGCACCTCCTCCGCCAGGGCCTCGGTGGCTGCCAGATCCACCGTGAAGCTTTTCAAATTGCGATTGTTGACCCCAATGATGCGCGCATCGGTGCGGAGCGCACGATCAAGTTCAGGGAGGTCGTGGACCTCCACCAGGACGTCCAATTGGAAGGTGTGGGCGATGTCCAACAGTCGCACCAGATCCTCTTGCTGAAGCGCTGCGACAATCAAGAGGATCGCATCTGCACCGGCCACGACTGCCTCATAAATCTGCACTTCATGGATGATGAAGTCCTTCCTCAAAACCGGAATGTCCACCTGCTCCCGGACATTGATCATGTAGTCCAGTCTCCCTTGGAAGTACTTCTCGTCAGTCAGCACGGAAATGGCGCTGGCCCCCGCTTTTTCGTAGGTTCGTGCAATCGTCACCGGATCAAAATCGGCCGCAATCGTTCCAGCGGAGGGCGAGGCGCGCTTCACCTCCGCAATCATGCCCAGACGCTCGGGATTCGCGATCAACGCATCCCCAAAGCCACGCACATCATTGCGCCCTGCGGCGGCAGCACGCAATTTTGCTGCCAAGGGAATGATCCTCTCGATCTCCGTGCGCTTGTGCGCGATGATTTCGTCCAATTTGTTCATGAGCCGCCCAAGATGGGGCTGGCGAGCCCTTGCGCAAGTCGTAGCTGATTCGCAACGAATGAAAAAGCTGTTGGCAGAGCTGCGGACTGCATGTCTTCTCACGCCATGTCACATTGGGAAAAATGCTATCAAGACGGAGACACACACTGGGACCGCGGCGCGCCCTCGCCACCGCTAGCGCAATACACCACTGAGCACCCCATCGGTGGACTCGTGCTGGTTCCCGGCTGCGGGACCGGGCATGATGCTGCCTTTCTGGCTGCACAAGGAGCGGACGTCACTGGACTGGATATCGCGCCTACCGCGGTGGAGCGCGCTGCAGCGAACTACCCCGAACTCGCTGGCCATCTTGTTGAAGGCGATCTCTTCGATCTTCCCCAGACCTGGAACGATCGCTTTGACCATGTGGTCGAACACACATGCTTCTGCGCCATCCCACCCGCGATGCGGGAAGCCTACTGCGCCGCTGTCCATCGGGCACTTAGGCCCGGTGGCACACTCATCGGCGTGTGGTTCATCAATCCGGAACTCGATCCCGGTCACGAAGGACCGCCCTTCCCCAGCGCCCCTGAAGAACTTGATCGGATTTTCGGTCAGCACTTTGACCTGATCACCGATTATGTACCCGAGACGGCCTACCCGGGACGCGAGGGCCGTGAACGAGTGCGGGTCTGGAGAAAGAAGGGATGAGGGAACTGCGACGGCTTTTTTTACTTTCCGTACTGGCATTTACTGCGCCGCTGTGAGAGAACAGGCGGCTCATGAATATCTCCCTCAGTGCGTTGGCCGAATTGGTGGAGGGTGAAATCGTCAATGGTGCACCCGACACTGTGATCACAGGATTTGCGTCGCTTGCCGAGGCGCGACAGGGCGATCTCAGCTTCTTTTCCGACACTCGCTACATCGCGCGGATGGACTGCACTCGGGCCAGTGCCGTTTTGGTCCCGCAGACGTGGAGCAGCGAAACTCAAAAGGCCGCCTGCATCCGGGTAGAGAACCCTTCGCAGGCATTTGAAAAAGTCGTCGATCGCTTTGGTTTTCACGCCAGCCCCTTTTCGGTCGGCATCCACCCCTCCGCCGTGATTGCAGAATCGGTAAAGGCCAATCGCGATACGCTGTCCATCGGAGCCAATGCAGTCATCGAAGCCGGTGCGCAAATCGGCGATGGAGCAGAAATCGGCGCGGGCTGTTTCGTCGGAAAGGATGCCCAAATCGGCAGCGGCGCAAAGCTCTTCCCCAACGTCACCGTCCTCGAAGCCTGCACGGTCGGCGATCGCAGCATTTTGCACTCGGGCGTCGTGATCGGTGCTGATGGTTTCGGTTATGAGTTCGACAAGGGTCGCCACCGGAAGATCCGCCAAGCTGGCATCGTGCAAATCGATGCCGATGTCGAGATCGGCGCAGGCACCACCATTGATCGCGCTCGCTTTGGCCGCACATGGATTGGCGAAGGCACCAAGATCGACAACCTCGTGCAGATCGGTCACAACGTAGTCTTGGGCAAGCATTGCATCCTCGTCTCAGGCACCGCCATTGCCGGCAGCGCAGTCATCGGAGACTACGTCGTCATGGCCGCCCAGTGTGGCGTCGCCGGTCATGTGACCATCGGTGCCCAAGTCACGCTTGGCGGACGTTGCGGCGTCACCAAAGATCTGCCAAACGGGCCTGCAATGTATCTCGGTTACCCCGCCATCCCGGTGAAGGAGGAGAAGCGCCGTCTCGGTGGCATCAACCGCCTGCCGAAGCTACTCGAGCGTCTCCGCAAGCTCGAAGCCGAAGTCGCAAAGCTCTGCCCTGACGCCCTCGAAACAGTTGCAGACTCTGATTGATCGTTGGCTTTGCCGTTCTTCTGCAACGGCCAGTAGTCCCCGGTTGACAATTCGCCAACTCTGGCGAAACTGCCGCTCGGCTTCCGCCCCTGCGGGTGTAGTTCAATGGTAGAACACGAGCTTCCCAAGCTTGATACGTGAGTTCGATTCTCATCACCCGCTCCACTCCCGATGAAGGGAGTGCAGGCGATCACTTTACGAGTTCATCTACGAACGGGGAAAACTCCCGCCAACTCCAGGCAGACTTTCCCACCCCCCAGCTTGTGTCAGGAGGTTGGGTTGGATTGATTTCTGCAGTCAGGATGTCTTCAACATGTCGCTGACTTTGGGCAATGATCTGACCTCCTGGATCCACGACGTAGCTGTCGCCGTATCCCACGCCTTTTCCTCGACTCATCCCTGACTTTGTGTGGTCGATGACGACATTGTTGGCCCGGACAAAGTACCCATTATTCTCGATGGCTCGCGCGGTGTGATCAGCACGCACTTTGTTGAAATGCTGGAGAACGCCATCTTCGCGAATGTAGTTGAAATGCGGCGCAAAAATGATGCGAGCACCCTTAAGCGCGAGGATTCGAGCCGGCTCAATGTAACCACCATCAGCACAAATGAGAACGCCAAAGGTTACACCTTGGTGCTCGAAAACAGGAAAATCACGTCCATGTTTGTGAAACTTCATGTACGCCGCACACTTGCTGTACTGACCCAGAAGGTGACCGCGATGAACCACTGCCGCCGTATTGTAAAGGTCGTCGCCACGCTGCTCGTTATAACCGACAATCGCCAGCGCGTCGTAGCGGCTCGTAATATCCAGCACACGGACCATCTGTGCGCTGTCACTACTGAAGGCCACGGCTCGGGCAAGCTCTGCGGTATCAGGGTATCCTGTTAGAAAGCACTCGGGAAAAGTAACGATGGAGGCCCTCTCGGCGTCTGCCTTTTTCAGACCATCTTCAAAGCGCTCGAGATTGTGATCCAATTCCCCGCACCAAGATTCAAACTGACAGTGAATGATTTTCATAACCGTGTGTGGTCAGAATCCATCGAGCTCATAGTGCTCACTCCTCCTTTGCAGCATTGCGCCCCTTCCCTTTGCCTTTGCCCTTTTCAAGGGCCGGCACGTCGATAGAAGCGATACGTGTGTTTTCGTCCATGACCGCTTGCCAGCGCGCGCCCATTGCCCTGACTCGATCAGGGTATTCTTTCGCGAGGTCATGGCCTTCGCTGCGGTCGCTGGCGATGCGATAGAGTTCCCATGGCGCATTTTTGCCGGAGGCGACGATTTTCCACTCCCCCTGACGCAGGGCGCGATTCTCTTCGTGGCACCACCAGAGCTCCTCCCGTGGCAGAGCGTCCACTGACTGAAATGCTGGAAGAAGGCTGCGCCCTGGGGCTGGTGGCGCGCCAGGATCCCACCACTGCCCTGCATCTTGACCTTCGGCGACGGACAGAATGGTCGGAACAATATCGATCAAATGTGCCGGACCATTCCGCCAACCACCGCGCATCGCTGGCTCCACTTTGGCTGGCCAATGCACGACCAGCGGTGTCGAGATGCCACCTTCATGCACCCAAGTCTTATGGCGACGCAGCGGAGTATTGCAGGCGCCGGACCAACCGGGACCGATGCAAAGATAACTGGCCGCCGATCCCGGGGCCGCTGTTGGGTCATGCCCATCATCACGAATCATCATTTCTGCGCTGGCACCATTGTCGGACATGAAGAGAATCAGGGTATTGTCCATCGCGCCCATCTCGCGGATTTGTGCCAGCACGCGGCCGATTTCCTGGTCCATGCGATCGACCATGGCAGCGTGGATGGCCATCTTTTGAGCCTGAAATTTTTGCTGCACCTCGTTCAATTCCTTCCATGGCAAAGGCAAATTGACCTCCCCTGCGCCGAGTGCCGCGATGGCCTCTGGGAATGCATACGGCGGACCGATGCCTTGTTCCATTGGCAACAACTCATCTGAGGGCAGACCTTCGGCCTTCATTTTATGCCAGCGCGCCTCACGCACCGCGTCCCAGCCTTTTTGATACACATCTTGATATTTCGCGATGTCCTCTGGCAGGGCGTGCAAAGGGAAATGAGGGCAGGTAAAGGCGAGGTAGTGGAAGAAGGGCTGATCTGCATGTTTGGCGGCATGTTCCTTCAGAAAACTTACCGCATGATCCGCAATGATACGGGTGGCGTAAAACCCCGTATCCGGCTCGACCGGTGGCTGTGGGACATCATCTTCGAAATGGACGCGCGGCCCAAAGAACCTCCCCTGATCTTGGATCATGTAAGAGTGGTCGAAGCCGTTCGCCAGGGCCTTGCCATCCACATGCCACTTTCCAGTGTGGTAGCAGCGATACCCCAGGCCTTGCAGACGTTGTGGTAGCAATTTCGCCCAGGTTGGACGAACCCCTCGACCACCACTCGGGACACCCGGGACGGTGTCCCTGCGAATGGTCTGCGCATAGTAACCAGTGAGCAAGGTGCCACGCGATGGCCAACACCGCGCCGTATTGTAAAACTGGGAAAAGCGTAGACCGTCCTTCGCCAAGGCGTCGAGATTGGGAGTGGAAATCTCGCTGCCATAACAGCCGAGGTCCGAGAAACCCAGGTCATCCGCCAAGATGATGAGCACATTGGGCTGCGCGGACTTTTCCGCGATAGCTGACGACGTGGCCATCAACATTGCATTGATGATCAGCGAGAGTCTGCAGAGTCTTTGAACGTTCCGAGTCATTCGCAATTAACGCGACGGAGGGCGGAGCCTTTCCGCAACCAAGCTCTAGAGCGGAATGCGATGCTGATTCGCCATACAAAAAAGAGTCCCGCAACGGCGAACCGTTGCGGGACTCCAGGGAATAATCTCAGCTGTGCTTATGCTGGCTTCCAGCCTTCGCGATAGGACGGCCGGGTAATGAACTGATTCGCAGCAGGGACGTTGGTGACCTTCATGTTGTCACGATCCCAGGAGATCGATTCCTGGGAGCGAATCGCAAGATTGCCCAGGAGAACAAACTCCGTCAGCGGGCAGGAGTAATCGAAATTCGACATCGGCTTGCCACCATCGGTGATGCAAGTCGCCCAATGGAGCTGAGGATTGCCTTGAAGCTCTTTTGGAAGGCGCGGCTCGGTCTGCTTGATTTTGCCAGCCTTCATGTCGATGCGCGTCTGGGTGTAGCGATCTTCAGGCCAGACAACGGGGCTTTGGCAGTAGGCTTCGCCTTCGAAAATCGTGCCTTCGGTACCGATGAAGGCCATGCCGGAGGTTGCCTTGTCAAAGGCCTTGATGGCCAATTCGCTGTCCATGAACGGTGGGCGTTCGGGTTTGTTCGGCACACCATCCTTCATCCCGTCGTGCCAGCTGACGGTCATAGCTTGATGCTGTCCGGCAGGCATGTGATAGACCAGATGGCTCCACATCGGAGCGTTCTTGTCATTGATCGGACCGCTGGTGACATCGATTTTTTCAGGGATCAGTTGACCCAGAATGCTGAAGGTGGAGTCCATGATGTGGCACCCCATGTCGCCGAGTGCACCGGAACCAAACTGCCACCATCCTCGCCACGCAAAGGGATGCAGGCTGTTGCTGCGCTTATTCTTCTTCCCATCCGGAAGATCAAACTCAAAATACGGTTCCATGGGTTCCGAGGACATCCACAGATCCCAATCAAGATTGGTTGGGCATTCGACGATCTTCTTCGTGATCGGACCTTGAGGCCAGATTGGGCGGTTCGTCCAGAGGCGGATCTCCTTGAGGGTGCCGATGACTCCCTGCTCAATCCACTCCTTGGCCATGCGTTGACCTTCATAGGTGCGGCCTTGGTTGCCCATGTTGGTGACGACACCTGCTTCTGTCGCGGTTTTGTGCAGATCTCGAACCTCGCCGATGTAGTTGCACAGAGGCTTTTGAACACAGATGTGCTTCTTGTGCTTCAGTGCCCACATGGCGGCTAGGTAATGCGTATGGTCCGGGGTGGAGACGATGACACCATCGATCTCGTTGGACATCTCGTCGAACATCTTGCGGAAGTCCTGGTACAGCTTCGGCACATTCGGTGCCGGTGCATTCGATTCGGAGTGATGTTTCTCGCGCTTTTTGGCGGCTTCTTCCAGCCGCTTCGTGTCCACATCCACCATGGCGATGATGTTATGGTTCAGGGTCACCGCCTGGGTGTCGGACTGGCCCTTACCGTTAGCACCGATCTGGACAAGGTTAAGGCGCTTGCCCGCGGCATTTTGGCCACGCAACAGGAGGTTAGGACCAGTAAAGGCGCTGGCAGCGAGACTGGCGCCTGCACCGAGAAATCGACGGCGTGAGTAGGGGAATTGAGCCATTAGAATGTGCGATTGATTGGATGGTTGTATGAAATCACGCGTCCGAAGTTCGGGGCGTTGTTTGGGAACGTCCAGCATGTGCTGCTTGTTACAAGATTTGGTGGCGCGATGTGCTGAGTCGGCGGATGATGAGGCTAAGATGATCGACGTGCCTTTCATCAACGAGTTCTTCCACGCGCCGGAGGTTTCCGCCGCGCAGATGGACGAATTCTGGTCTCAGGGTTGGCGTCATTTTGGTGTGGAGTTTTTTCGCTACTCCGCCATGCCCACTTCTTCGGGCGACTGGCACGTGATCCAACCCCTGCGAGTCGCCGTCGGCTCTTTCGTTCCATCAAAAAGTCAGCGGCGCGTCTTGCGGCGCAATGCAGACCTGCGCTGCGAATGGAGTCCCGCAGCCATCGGTCCGGAAGTTCAGGCGATGTTTGAACGCCATAAACAAAGATTCACAGAAAACGTGCCGGAATCGCTGTCCGTCTTCTTCTCCCCGGACCCGAGTAAAATTCCCTGCGAATGCCTTTCTCTGCGCGTTTGGAATGGCGATCAACTCGTGGCGGTTAGCTTTTTGGACATTGGCCAACGCGCAACCTCCAGCGTCTATGGCGTCTTTGAGCCGGACGAATCTGCACGTAGTTTGGGGATCTTCACGATGCTAAAGGAGATCGAGTGGACCCAATCCAGCGGTCGTCTTTTTTACTATCCGGGTTACGCAACTCGAGAGCCTAGCCATTACGACTACAAGAAGCAGTTCTCCGCCATGCAATACCTCGATTGGGCCGATGAATGGCACGTCATGCCAAGGCAAAAAACGCCCCCTTAGCTTTTCTAGAGTTGCCCCCCCCTGCCAACGAGACCACACCGAGCTCAGCAACTACTGCGAGATATTAGGAATCACTTGATTCCGAATCAACTCTGCTTTCCATTGTAAGGAGCCATGCTCAACGTCCAACGAACCCGTCACTCCCAAGAGCAGGAGGAGGTGCAGTTGCCGCGGATTGTAATGATGACCTATCTGGCCGCGGGATGGACGGTCCCTGTGCTTTATTTTCTGCTGAAAAGGCATGAGGCGGGCGGGCTAACGGCCTTTGCCTTCATCTCCAGCGCTGCCGGTATCGCTGGCCTGTGCACCGGACGTCAGTGGTGCCGATTCGCGATTGGTATCGTATGGCTGGCGGTGGCAATCCACGGCGTCTTCTTCGTGCTGCACATTTTGCCAACTCTTCCCACGACCGAGACGAGTCTCGTGCCTCCTGGATTTTCAAAGTTTTGGCTCGGACTCACCAATCTCGGAGGCTTCGTCGGCGGCCTCATGGTGCTTTTTTCACCCGAAGATTCGGCTGGCCGCCCGGCACGGTTTTAGGCTTTGGTAAACCACGCGAGGAATTCGCGGTTGCCATCTGTGCCCTGAATCGATGACTCTACCAAGCCCCGCCACTGAAGCTCTGGGCGCGCCCGCACAAAAGATTCGATTCGTTCACACGCCTTGGCATGGGCTGCGGGATCTCTGACAATGCCCCCTTTCCCCACCTCTTCGCGAGACAACTCAAACTGCGGCTTCACGAGCACCACGGCGTTGCCTCCCGGTTTCAGCACCTCAATTCCAGGCGGCAATACCAAGGTCAGCGAGATGAAAGATACATCCGCAACGACCACGTCCACCATCTCAGGGACATCAGCGGCCACCATGTGGCGAACGTTGAAATGCTCGCGAGAGACCACTCGGGGATCATTACGGAGCTTCCAGACAAGTTGATTGGTGCCTACATCAAAGGCATACACCTTCACTACACCATGCTGCAAAAGGCAATCCGTAAAGCCGCCCGTCGACGCCCCGATATCCAGCGCCACGCCACCTGCGACATCAATGCCGAAGTGTGCCAGTGCCCCCTCAAGCTTCAATCCCCCACGACTGACAAAGCGCGGCATTTCCTTCACCGTAACGATCCCATCTTCGGGGATCGCCATGCCGGGCTTCGTCGATGGCTGGCCATTCAATAGAACCTGACCCGCCAAGATGAGCCGCTTTGCTTGCTCACGTGATTCACACAGACCACGCTGCACTACAGCTTGGTCGAGACGCAGTTTTGCCATGCAGCAGGAACTCAAAAGGTGGAGACGACCTGGATGACATCGTCCCCAGGCACGATCTCAACTCCAGCAGGGATGGACTTGGGATCAACATCCGCGATGCACTCTTCCGCCTCAACAGCATCACTGATCTTGACGCGTCCCACGATCGAGTTGCCGCGGCGAATTTCAAACAACGCTCCAGACGCTATGTTTTTGTTTGAGCCTGCATCGAGAACCACAAAGGACTGATCTTTGACAAAGTTCTTCACCTTGGCGATGGCAGGCATGTTCAGGATTTTGTTCTGCAAAGGCGTGAGGGGCGGAGGACCCGGAGGCTCGTCTGGGCGGGGCACGACCGCCTGCGGCTGAACCGACGCAACTGTACCAGCAGCGAGAGGGGCCGGTGCCGCAGATACCTGACCGCCAACGGGCTGATAGACACCTTGCGCATTCGGCATCAATGTCGGCGCAGCTGGGGCTACCATTCCCGGAGCTGGTGGCGTGATGGAAAGACTAGCCACACTCGGCATCGCGACGGCTCCGGCAGACGTCTGCAGACGCTGCTGCTCCCGCATAAACTCTAGTTCCTTGCGCGCCCCCTGCGCCTCCTGCTGCCCCTGCCACGCAAGGTAAGCAGTCACAAAAAGAAGTCCCACAGTGAGTCCGAAGGCGAAGTGAAATAAACGCATGAATGCATTCTAATTCCGGCACCCTCTCCACACAATACCCAATTCAGTTCGTCGCCAGCTTTTGCCGATATTTTTAAGCAACCCTGCCGCTCGTGTACTTCCGAAAAATCGGCATTCGACAAAAGGCCGCGATCCGGCATGATACACACTTTCACTCTCCAACACTCCCTTCCATGTCCTCTATTTTTGAGCTTTTCTCCCTCCAAGAAAAAACCGCCGTCATCATTGGTGGCACTGGCGAACTTTGCGGTTCCGTTGCCGAAGGATACGCAGCCGCAGGTGCCGAAGTGGTTCTAGTCGGCAGAGATCCGGCCAAGGCCGAAAAGCGCCTCGACGCCATTCACAATGCGGGGGGCCGAGGCTACTTTGTCGCTGCGGACGCTTCCCGCCGCGCGGACCTCCAGCTCCTACTGGATCAAGTGTTGGAGCGCTCTGGCGGTTGCCAGATTCTCGTCAATGGTGCTGGCGTCAATTCGCCCACCCCCTTCCTCGACATTCCTGAGGACGAATATGACCGCATCATGAACATCAACACGAAGGCCGTGGTGCTGGCTTGCCAAGTGTTTGGTCGCTACTTCGTGGACAACAAAGTGCCAGCATCGATCATCAATCTCGGCTCCATGTCCGGCCTGCTGCCGCTCAGCCGAGTCTTCACTTATTCGATGTCAAAGGCCGCTGTCCATAACCTCAGCAAAAATCTTGCTCGTGAATGGGCACCCCTGGGCATCCGGGTGAACACCCTCGTGCCAGGCTTTTTCCCCGCTGAACAAAACCGCAAAGTCCTCACGCCAGATCGTGTCGAAAACATCATGCGCCACACGCCAATGAACCGCTTTGGCGAGGCCAAAGAACTGGTAGGCGCGGCTCTCCTGCTGGCAGCAGATAGCGGCTCTTTCATCACAGGCCATGAAATGGTGGTCGACGGTGGTTACTCGTCCATGCCCATCTAACTGCGCCGTGCTCACTGCGGACTTCGATTACTACCTACCGCCCGAACTCATCGCCAGCGAACCGCTGCCGGAGCGTTCTGCCTCGCGGATGCTGGTCTTGCACCGCGACAGCGGCGAGATTGAGCACCGCAATTTCAACGACTTCACCAGCTACCTCCGCCCGCAGGATCTCGTGGTGCTGAACGACACGCGAGTAGTGCCAGCCCGCTTCTTCCCTGACGAAGGCGGTCGCGAGGTTTTGCGCTTGGAGGCGATCACTCCGCTGCGGTGGCGCTGCATGATCAAACCGGGAAAAAAATTCCGCGTCCAGCAGCAGTTTCATCTCGGTGCAGCGACAGGCACGGTCATTGAAATTCTCGAGAACGGGGAACGTATCATCGACTTCGATCAGCCGGTGGACGAGGCCGCCCATGGACACCTTGCCCTGCCTCACTACATGGGCCGCGATGATCAACCGAGCGACTCCGAACGCTACCAAACGGTCTTCGCTCGCGAAGAAGGCTCCATCGCCGCCCCCACGGCTGGCCTGCATTTCACGCCTGAATTGATCCAACAACTCCCCCACGCCTTTGTCACCCTGCACGTCGGAGTCGGCACCTTTCAGCCCGTTAAGGCGGAAACCATCACCGATCACGTCATGCACTCAGAGCGCTACGAGATCCCCCAAATAACGGCGGATGCGATCCGTGATGCTAAGCGAGTCATCGCTGTGGGCACCACCGCCACCCGCACTCTCGAGTCCGTGGCGCAAGCAAATGAAGGTCGAGTCATCGCCGCGAGTGGTAGCACCGACATCTTCATCTATCCTGGCTATCAGTTTCAAGTCGTCGGCGCGTTGCTGACGAATTTCCATCTTCCGAAATCCACGCTCATGATGCTGGTTAGCGCCCTCGCCGGAAGAGATCTGATCCTGAAAGCCTACGCTGAAGCGATCGCTGAACGCTACCGATTTTACAGCTACGGCGATTGCATGCTGATTCTCTGACTAGCCTCAGGCACCGCGAAGTTTCGATACGTCGTAGAGCGAATACATCGCCGAAAGAGCCACGTCACGACGTCCAGACTTCAAATCATCAAACGTCACGCTCTTGCCGGGCAAGAACTTGAAGTGTCCCGACCGCGTCCGACGCAATGAGCTGAGATGCGCGCCACAGCCAAGTTTTTGACCAATGTCATGGGCATACGAGCGAACGTAGAAGCCCTTGCTGCACACCACACGGAAGTCAATTTCAGGCAACTCCACACGCGCAATCTCACGATCGTAGACACGCACAAACCTTGGCTCACGCTCGACTTCTTGCCCCTTGCGAGCGAGCTTGTAAAGTGGCACACCGTTGATCTTGATGGCGGAAACCATGGGCGGCATCTGGTAGAAATCACCCCGGAAAGCATCAAAAGCCGCCTCGATCTCCTCCCGACTGTATTCGCCCACGGGCTTTTCTTCGACGACTTGCCCCTCCTTGTCGTAGCTGTTGGTCGTGGTCCCCAGACGGATAGTGCCGGTGTATTCCTTGTCCTCGCTCATCAGCAAATCCGATAGCTTCGTGCCAGTACCGACCACCAGAATCAGCATACCTGTGGCCATCGGGTCCAGCGTCCCACAGTGGCCGATCTTCTTGGTGTTTAGGCAACGCCGAGCAACGGCCACAACATCATGCGACGTCATGTCCTGACCTTTATCCACCAGCAAGACTCCGTTAATCGATTCGTCTGACTTCATTCTCCAGTTCCTTCAAAAATATCTCTGCGGCAGCCGAGATAGGCCCCTTCATTCGGGCACCTGCTGCCAACCGATGTCCACCGCCCCCAAATTTTGCACACACGGCGGAGACATCCACACGCGCATCTTTTGACCGAGCACTCGCACGGATCTTTCCATCCGGCATGTCTTCAAAAATCACGGCCGCAACGACGGTATCCACCATTCGCAGCGTATCGATCAGCCCTTCGGTATCCCCAGGCACCATCGCGCAACGGACCATCGTCTCATGCGTTAATTGCCAACTCACGATCCGGTTGTTTGAACAGAATTGCATCTCATTCAGCATCGCCCGCATCAGTTCCAAGCGTCGCGCTGGATAGGTCTGATAGAGCGCCACGCAAAGCCGTGCCGTATCCAGACCGGCGGCCATCATCTCGGCAATGATCTCATGTGTTGCTGGGCTCGTCGCCGGATATTGAAACGATCCTGTGTCCGTAGATATCGCTACATACAGGTTCTGACGAATGGCGTCCGTGATCGGCATCCCCTGATGCTTCAGCAGTTCATAGACCATTTGCCCCGTCGACGAAGCCGTTGGCTCCACATGCGGCATGTCTCCATATCTGGGATTGCTGCCATGGTGATCGATGTTGATCAGCGTGCCTGCTTTTGCAAAACATGCACAGGTCTTATCCCCCAGTCGCTCTTGATTCGCCGTATCGAGCGCCACAGCAGCATCGAGATCCAGCGCCACACCATCGGATTGACGGATGAAACCAACTTCCGGCATAAAGAGCAAGTTCCCCGGAACTTTGTCCTCAAGGATTGCATAAACCTCTTTGCCCATCTCACGAAGACTCAGCGCCAGCCCAAGCAACGAGCCCACCGCATCGCCATCGGGACGGACATGTGCCGCAACACCGATACGCTGTGCGCTCTTGAGCACAGCCCCTA
The DNA here is from genome assembly GCA_024232965.1 of Verrucomicrobiaceae bacterium. Lineage (GTDB taxonomy): Bacteria > Verrucomicrobiota > Verrucomicrobiia > Verrucomicrobiales > Verrucomicrobiaceae > JACKQF01. The sequence goes on from JACKQF010000001.1 coordinate 1,340,182, forward strand.
TTTCATCATACGATGACATCGCACTTGGGGGATTCATAGAGTCGTCTGAGCTGCTATCAGCCGTCGATCTTGGTCCCCTGCTCATCGTCGGTCGGCACATCCTCTTCAGGGGCTGGCGGCGGCAGATTTTCGATCAAATGCAGCACCCGTACTCCACGCTCAACCGAGTGATCCAGGCGGAACAACAGTTGTGGCGAATTGCGGAGAATGACACGCTTGTAAAGAGAGCGCTGAATCTGGGGGCGGTTTGCCTCCAACTTCTTGATCACCTCTTCTTCATTGCCATCCTTGGCACCCAGAACTCCCAGATAGATGAAGCACTGCTTCAAATCCTGAGTGACGACTACATCGTGAATCGTCACGAGTTTACCATTGAAGGTGAAGTCCTTTTCCAAGATTGCACCCAGCTCACGCCGGATCAGTTCACGGACGCGTTGAATTCGCAGAGTCATGGCAGGGAGAGTCGCAAACGTTTGGCAAAGAGGGGGTGGGGCGGCCCCAACAACTCAGTGCCGGACCAATGAACGTGAATTAGAGTGTTTGTGCGAATTTTTCGAGCGCGTAGCACTCAATGATATCGCCCTCTTCGTAGTCGCTAAAGTTGTGCAGCTTGATACCGCACTCCAGACCGTTGCGCACTTCGGGGACCTCGTCCTGGAAGCGACGCAGAGTCTCGATGCCACCATCGTAAATCGACTGCCCATCGCGGATGATGCGGGCGCGTTGCTTGCGGTCAAATTTGCCATCAATAATGGCACAACCCGCAACACGACCACGATTGATCTTGAAGATCTGTTTGACCTTGGCGTGTCCGAGCACGGACTCGCGAGTCAGCGGATCCAACAGACCTTCCATGGCCTCTTTGACCTGATCGATCAGTTCGTAGATGATGGAGAACGGTTTCACCTGCACCCCTTCGCGTTTCGCGACGGCCAAGGCTTTGTTTTCAACCTTCACGTTGAACCCAAGAATGACAGCGTCAGAGGCGCTTGCTAGCAACACGTCGGACTCGTTGATCGCGCCCACTTCGGCGTGCAGGATATCGAGATTGATCTTGTCACTCTTGATTTCTTTGAGGCTCTTCGAAATCGCTTCCACCGAACCTTGAACATCCGTCTTGAGGACGACCTTGAGGGCCTTCTTCTGACCATCTTCGATGTTGGCAAAGAGAGATTCCAACGAGGAGCGACGGCGCGTGCCGAGCTTCTTCTGGCGGATTTCTTCCTGGCGTTCTTCACTCAGGCGCTTCACGGACTTCTCATTGTCCATGACCACAAGTTCGTCACCCACATGTGGCATATCGCTGAAGCCGACCACCTCAGCAGGCATGCCGGGGCGGACTTCCTTGATTTGCTCTCCCATGTCGTTGATCAGCGCTCTGACTTTGCCCCAGTATGGGCCACAGATGAACGACTGTCCCGCCTTCAGCGTGCCTTGACGCACGATCACAGTCGCCACCGGTCCTTTGCCAGTCACCATGGCGGACTCGATCACCGTTGCACGTGCGGGTGCCTTCGGATCGGCTTTCAATTCCAAAACTTCTGCCTGCAATGACATGGTCTCCAGGAGGTCATTGATGCCAATTCCCTTGGTCGCGGAGACTTCGAGACACTCGGTTGACCCACCCCAATCGACAGGCGCTAGCCCCGCATCCTGGAGTTGCCCCTTCACCCGCATGATATTCGCCCCGGGGGTATCGATCTTATTCAAGGCCACCATCAGCGTCACACCAGCAGCACGAGCATGGGCAAGGGCTTCCTTGGTCTGCGGCATCATACCGTCATCTGCAGCAATGACCAGCACTACGATGTCCGTGACGTTCGCACCACGGGCACGCATTTCGGAGAAAGCGGCGTGACCAGGGGTATCAATAAAGGTAATCGGGCGACCGTTGTGCACGATGCTGTAGGCACCGATGTGTTGCGTGATACCGCCAGCTTCGCCGCGAACGACGGTGGTCTTGCGGATCGCATCCATTAGCGATGTCTTGCCATGGTCAACGTGACCCATGAATGTGATGATCGGCGCACGCAGTTCGAGCTTATCTTCCTCGATCTCCTCCGGCACAGGCGCTGGTGGCTCGACAGGCACTTCCTCGACCTTATGCACGCCCGCACCTTTTTCGCGGCGCTCGCGCTCAAGCTTAAAGCCATGCTTCTCGCACACCTTTTCAGCCACTTCGACATCGATGGCTTTCTCTGGATTGGCAAAGACTTTGAAGGCGATCAGGTCCTTGATGACCACGAATGGCTTCAATCCAATCTTTTCCGCCAATTCTTTGACGATGATTGGCGGCTTCAGATGGACGATTTTCTCTCCCGTCTCGGACAGCTCAAAGTCAGCCACAAGGTCCTCCACCTTAGGCGGCGGTGCCTGCACAACGACCGGTGCGGCGAGGACCTGATCCTGCTCCTTCAACAAAGAGATCGGCGGCAGCGCAGACGTGGAAGTGGTGCCATCAGACTCTGCAGCAGGGCGACGACGCACTTTCGGCTTATCGTCGTCCTCGAAAAGATTGAGAGCCTCTTTCTTGGCTTGATCCAGAGTTTTCTTCGCTGGCTCAGGCTCGGCGTTAGCGGATTCCGCAGCTTTGGTCGCCTTAGGTGCTGGCTTTGGTTTGGCCCCTAGCGGCGGCAGTGTACTGCCCTCCCTTTGTGGCGCTCTCTTTTTCGGAGTCGTATCCTTCTCCTCGATCAGAGACAAAACCTCCTTGTTCTTGGGCGATGCCACTTTTTTTGCGGGCTTAGCCGGAGCCTCGTCGCTCTGATCACCGGCCTCCGGACGCTTGGTGCGCGAGGTGGATTTACCGGAATCTGAAGATGATGAGGAACGGGAAGGCATGCGGTGTCTTTTGGGTCAGAATCGAGTCTGGTCGGGGGTGTACGGTTGAAAAATGAACGGTGTATTACGCAGAGAGCGCCGCGTTATTACGACTTGGCACCCTCTTCAGCCTCGTGGGCCTGGGCACGAGCGACAATTTGCTCAGCGAGAGCAAGGTCGCCACCAAGAACTTCCGCCACGTCATCGACGCCAGCGTAAGCAAAAGTACGGAGATCACCAAAACCGCCTTCGGTCAGCAATCGTGCGGTCTCTGCATCAATCTGCAGGACGCCCTGAAGTCCGGAAACAGCAGTGCCCATCTGGCCCTCAAAGACCTCGGATGCGTGCTCATCCTTCTCAATGATCAAATCCATTCCCACCAGGCGGGACGTCAGGCGTGCATTCTGGCCACGACGACCGATCGCCTTGGATAGATCTTCCTCACTCACCGTCAGGCGTGCTTCCTGGCGATCTTCATTCACATGGATCGACAACACCTTGATTGGCTTCAGCGCCTCACGAATGAACTCGGCAGGATCCGATTTCCAGCGGATGATATCCACCTTCTCATTGTTCAGCTCGCGAACAATGTTCTTCACGCGTGCACCGCGCACACCAACACAGGCGCCCACAGGATCAACCTTTTCGTCAGCACTATGCACAGCAACCTTGGTGCGGTAGCCAGCTTCGCGAGCGATGCTAGCGATCTCAACGGTGCGGTCACCGATCTCGCTCACTTCAAATTCAAACAAGCGGCGAACGAAGTTTGGGTGAGCGCGAGAGAGGATGATTTCCGGGCCACGGGAGCTGTCTTTTTCAACGGCCTTCACGTAAAAACGCATGCGATCGCCGGGCGTGTAATCCTCAGTCGTCACGCGCTCCTTAGAGGTCATGACGCCTTCGAACTTGCCGAGATCCACGACCACGTCGGACTTGTCAAACCGACGCACAACGCCGTTCACCACGTCACCCGTGCGATCCTTAAACTCGTCATAGAGGTTTTCCTTCTCAGCCAAACGAAGACGCTGAAGCATTGTCTGCTTTGCCGTTTGCGCGGCAATGCGGCCCATATTCTTCGGCGTAACTTCCAGGTCGATTTCGTCGCCTTCTTGGGCGTCTTTTTTCAGCATCCGCGCCTTAGCCAGCGGGATCTGCTCAAATGGGTTCTCTACGTGCTCCGATGCCAGCAGCTTTGCCCATGCTTTGATCGTCCCCTTGTCGGGATCAATCTCGATCCGCAGCTCGCGCGCCGGACCGATGCTTCGCTTGGACGCAGCCAGCAATGCCTGTGAGAGGGCCTCGACCATTTTATTCCGGTCGATTCCTTTCTCTTTCTCGTAGTAGTCGAAAAGTGCTTTAAGTTCGCTGATCATAAACCTCTGCCGCCCCCTGAACAAAAAAGAGCGGGGAAACCCCACCCTTTGCCAAAAGCACCAGAGCTAAAGACTATTTGTCCGGAAAACGGAACCGTTCATCTTACCAGTTCTGCTGAAGGCATCAAGCACAAATCATCTTCATTTTACCGAGAGGCTAAGCTTCTTTGCCAGAAAATGGCGTTTCCCCTCTCGGTTCTGCCGACCGAAAGTCCACAAGCCCTACGGAGAGTGGCACCGGGTAGGCCGCGGCCGAAGCTCCCGCCACCACCAAACTGGCCACACGAAGTTCGAAATATAAGACACGCCATCGCAAATTGTGAAAACGCTTTGATGCCGATTTCAGCTCCAGCGGATTTAGGGAGGTCATCAGATGAAGAGACGATACGAATCTGTGAGCCTGCCAATATTTGCTTCAAATCACGAAACTTTGTGTCGGCAGCCACAACAAAAGCGCCCCATTGCCTACAATGCCCATCGACAAAATAGAAATAACTTGCCTGCACCGCGTTTGTCAGCAACTTCCACGCCAGTCTCTAGCTCGCACCCCCTTGCCCATCGACCCACAACACTTCGTCGCTCTCGCCATCATCGGCTTGCTCTTTGTCGCACTCCTCAAGGAATGGCTAGAGCCGGACATTGCGGCCTGGACCGCTGTGATCGTCATCCTCGCCTTTGGGCTGTTGCCGATGAGCAAAGCCCTAGCCGCGCTGGCGAACCCTGCCCCGGTAACGGTAGCCAGCATGTTCATCCTGGGCACTGCGCTGGAGCGAACCGGCGTGGTTGCGGTAATTGGGCATTCGTTGGGGCGTTTCGGCGGAAAATCTGAGCTGGGGCTATTGCTCGTCTTCTGTATTTTCGCATGCGGCGTTTCTGCATTTCTAAACAACACCGCCGTCGTGGCCGTGCTCATGCCGGTGGCAGTCGGCCTGGCCAAACAGGCGCGCATTTCGCCTTCCAAATTACTCCTTCCCTTGAGCTACGCCGCTATTCTCGGTGGAACCTGCACACTCATTGGCACCTCTACCAATCTGGCCGTGCAAGGGGTGCTACGCGACAAGGGCGAGCCCCTGCTGAGCATGTTCGAGTTTAGCAAACTTGGCGTCATCTACGCAGCGATCGGCATCACCTACCTCGCCCTAGTCGGCCGAAAGTTGCTGCCGGACCACGGACTCGAGCCTGAAACTGAGACCGAAACTCCCCTACCCGCCCTGACGCAGTTCGTCGTCACCCCCCAATCACCGTTGATCGGCCAAACACTGGTTGGCACGCTGCTGAAGCGCTTCCCCGGACTCGACGTCCTAGAGGTTCGACGCCGCGGGGTGCCGTTGCAGGAGCGCCTCGACGCCCTCGGGATCCGCGCCGGAGACCGCCTCCTACTCACGGAGAGCGAGGTCGGCTCTGGCTACCAGGACGCGCTGAAGTCAGTCGCCGCTGCGATGGGCCTGGAGTCCCTGGAATCCCGCGAGCACAGCGCGGTGGAGGCAATCGTTGGCTCCGATTCAAGTCTGATCGACACCGAGATCGGCGCAGCCAGATTTCGCCAACGCTTTGCGGTGCGCGTTTCCAAAGTCATCCGCGATGGCGAACCCCTCTCCGGCGATCTCAGCCAAGTCACCCTCTGCGCCGGAGATCAGATCCACCTTTCGGGTCCGACCGAAGGCCTGCAGCGCTTGATGGCAGAGACGGAACTCGTCAACGTCCAGACCGATGCCCCCCTCCCCCGCTTGAATCGCGCTGGTTGGATTGCCGCCTCCACCTTCGGCGTCTTCGTGCTCGGCTCCAGCTTTCACGATCTCTGGCCCGAGATCTTCAAATTGCCAACCGAAGGCATGGCCATCGCCTGCGTGCTGGCACTGGTGATGACTCGCTCTCTTGAGCACAAGGAACTCTATCAGTGCGTCAACTGGTCCATCGTTTTCCTCATCTCCGGTATGCTCATCGTCGGCGCAATGCTGGAGCACACCGGCACCGCAGCGATGATGGCAGAGACCATGGCCCAAGGCCTCCAGGGAGCCCCCGGCTGGATGGTTCTCTGCATCACCTACTTTGCGGCGATGGTATTGACGGAGCTCATCAGCAACAACGCCGTCGCCGCCATGATGACCCCGGTTGTCATCCACCTTTCCCACCAGCTCCATCTGTCGCCACGACCCATGATCATGGCCGTCATCTTTGCGGCCAGCGCCAGTTTCTCTACCCCCGTTGGCTACCAAACCAACACCTTCATCTATGGCGCAGGCGGCTACCGATTCGCAGACTTCTTCCGCGTCGGCATCCCACTCAATCTCACGCTGTGGATCGTCGCGACAATCCTGATTCCCTACTTCTGGCCGCTTTAGCCTGCCTTCGACTGGCCCTTCTGGCGACGCTGACTCCAGCGTACGATGAAGACCAGGACCGCTAGCACCGCCGCGATCAGCAGCGTCTTCTGATCAATAAAAGACAGCATCGGATCGGAAGCATCGGATGGCACCTCGTCCTTCGCCACGATCACCGGTGGGGCATCCACCAGCGCGTGACCTGTGCGAATATCCAGGGGAAAACTATCCTCACCTGGGAACAGCACCTGCAGCCGCCCCACGTCCTTGCCGCGCACCCGGTTCTGGAACAGCACGCTTAGAGTCCGGTAGTTCAGCGCGCGAATGCGATAGGCCTTTACGTCCTCACCAAACTTCCCTTTCCACGCACCCGTGATCATCACAGGATCCTCTGGGGCCTTCAGTTCAGCCCCGTCCAGAGTCGTAAACGTCCATTCAAACTCAGGCTTAAATGGACCCGTCGGGTCGTAGATAAACTCCACGGCAGCCGCCACATAGTCCGCCGCTTTTTGCTTTAACTGAGCCTGCTTGTCCTCTTTGAAGAACGGCAGATCCGCATTCGTGACGTAGGGAGCCACGTTCGGATCCTCCTCAAAACAGCGCGGATCGATCTCCACATGGATGGAGACATCGCCGCTCTCCTCAAACACCGCCCGGACCGGAACATCAGGCAGCGGATGCGCCCAGGCTAAGGGGCCAATCAGAAAACCCGCAAGAACAGGCAGAAGGGAGAAAAAGAAGCGCATCGGGTCCAGCATGGCACAGTGGCGCGGGGGAACTCCAACAAAATTTCGCGGTTCTTCACTTTAGTCTTGCCGAAAGTGCCCCGACTGACGTTCTATTAACCGATACCGTCGCAGAAAAAAATCCGCACGGAGTCCCCATCTAACTAAACATGAAAAGCATCCTCACCATCATCGCACTCATCGGCTTCGCCGGTGGTTCAGCATTCGCCGGTTGCGGCAAGACCGTTACTGACACAGGCAAGCTGAAGTCCTTCGACAAGGATTCCAAGGCCCTCGTCATCGAAGTTGGCGGCAAAGAAGTCACCCGCACCCTCACGGCAGCAGCCAAGGGCGCCGATGACGCAGAAAAGCTCGTCGGTAAGAAAGTGACCGTCGTCAGCTCCCACAACAAAGTGGAATCCCTCGCCAAGGGCTGATCCATCCGTTGTAGATTCTTCTACGAGGCCCGGAGGCAACTCCGGGCTTTTTTGTGCCCTCACATCGAGCCCCAGCAAAGCCACCCGCCCAATCAACCGCCACATTCACGATGGGTTTGTCGAAATAGTGCCCTCACGTCCGCGTTTCACTCCACCTCATGCTGAAAACCAACCTTTTTCTCGCCCTCACCGCCCTCGCCATCGCCCCGCTTCATGCTGAAGACGCCGCCTGGACCCCTCTCTTTAACGGCAAAGACCTTACCGGCTGGGAACAGCACAGCGGCAAGGCCGAATACCGCGTCGAAGACGGCTGCGTCGTCGGCAAGACCGTCGCAGGCACCGGAAATTCCTTCATGTGCACCACCAAGCAGTACGGGAATTTCATCCTCGAGTTCGAATTCAAAGTGCCTGCGGGCATGAACTCCGGCGTCCAGTTCCGCAGTCAATACTACACGACCGACACGGAGGTCGAGATCGCCGGGAAGAAGAAAAAATTCCCCGCCGACCGCGTGCACGGTTACCAGTTCGAGATCGATCCCTCCACCCGCGCCTGGACCGCTGGCGTTTACGACGAAGCTCGTCGCGGCTGGCTCAATGACCTGAAGGACAACGAAGCCGCTCGCAAGGCCTTCAAAGCCGAGGAGTGGAACAAGGCCCGCATCGAGTGCAATGGCGACTCCATCAAGACCTTCCTCAACGGAGTCCCCGCCGCCGACCTCAAGGACAGCCTCACCCCCAAGGGCCTCATCGCCCTCCAAGTGCACGGCATTGGCAAAAATGCGGAAGCCGCAGGCAAAGAGATCCGCTGGCGCAATATTCGCATCCAGGAACTGCCATAAGCCTCAGCCCCTCACACCTTCCCACCCCCAATCCCCATCCACCATCCCATCATGCTTCGCTCCACATTCATTGCAGTCCTGCTCAGCGCCGCAGGCATCGCCTCCGCGCAGACCTCTGGTCACCCCGATACCACCGGCTGGAAGAACCTCTTCACCGCCGATTTCTCCAACGCCAACCAAGAAGGCCCCTGGGCACTTGAAGACGGCGTGATGGTCGCCAAAGATCACGGCAGCATCTGGACCAAGGACTCGTATGGCGACTTCATCCTCGACCTTGAATTCAAAGTCGCAGCCGAATCCAACAGCGGCGTCTTCTTACGCGCGGGCGATCCCAAGAAGGTCCTCTCCGCGCTGGAGATCCAAGTCCATGACTCCACCGACGGCACCAAATACGGCATGGTTGCCGCACTATACGACGCGCATCCGCCGTCGAAGAACGCCTCCAAGGCCATTGGCGAATGGAATCACTACACCATCACCTGCAAAGGCAGCAAGATCACCGTCGTCTTCAATGGCGAGACCGTTCAGGACATTGATCTCAACGATTGGCCAGAAAAAGGCAAGAACCCCGACGGCACACCCAACAAGTTCCCCATCCCGCTCAAAGACTTCGCCCGCAGCGGCCCCATCGGCTTCCAGGGCCTCCACGGCAAAGCCCAAGCCCCCGTCTGGTATCGCAATCTGAAGATCAAGGTCCTCGAATAGCACCCACGCAGGGATCAACTCCCCATTTGAAGAGACCGGCCAAAGGGACCTCCCTCGCCGGTCTCTTTCTTTTTACCCCCTTCCTATCTTCCTCCTTCCTGACTTCCTGATCGTTCTCCTCCCACCGCATTTCCCAATTCCCGCATTGACGAACGCCCCTCATGCGAGACAATCACCCCGTTACGACAGGGGCGCTGGTTTTGCCGGCTGAGACTTCCGCAAGGAGGAACCCTTTGAACCTGAATGCGGGTAATGCCGCCGCAGGGAGCAAAGAAACATTCTCAGCGAGCCATGCCATGCCCCAGTCGGCATGGCTTTTTTCTTTTCCACGTAATGCCCACAACGTTCAGCCCCGAAGACATCGCCACCGCCCAGCGGTTGGCTGACAACTGGTGGCGACTGGGCATCATTTTGTTTGCCGGGGGCTTCCTTGCTGCGGCGGCAGGTGGGTGGCTGGGCTGGAGCTTCACTCGCTGCTGGCTAGTCCTCACGGTGGGTTGGTTCGGAGCCTCCGCTATTGGAGATTTCGTGATAGTGTTACACCTCGAATCCTTCCGGCACGGCATCACCGCTTTTGTCAAAGGCGACATTGGAGAGGCCCCAGCCATCGGCACTCTGTTCGCTCCCATCTCTGCGCTTATATTCGTTTTTATCCCCCGTTCACTTGGTCGCCTCGGAGCGTACCTCTATCGCCGATTCGCGGGTCCCGACTCCCTCGCCCCCACTTCTTCCCACTAACCACTTTCTACTGATAACTCATCAAAGACTCACCATGATCGCAGACCCCACATCCTCCTTCGAAGCCCACTCCTCAGAGCAACTCCCCGCCTCCACCCGCGTTTACGTCCAGGGCCAGATCCACCCCGACGTGCAGGTCCCCATGCGCGAGATCAAGCTCTCCCCGACGAAGGACTTCAACGGCCGCATCATCGAAAACGATCCCGTCCGCGTTTACGACACCTCCGGCCCCTGGGGCGATCCGGATTACTCAGGCACCGTCGAACAAGGCCTCCCCGGCCTGCGCAAGCAGTGGATCCTTGATCGCGGCGATGTCGAAGCCTACGAAGGCCGCGAGATCGAGCCGCGCGACAACGGCTACCTCACCGCCAACCACGCCGAATACGCCGCCGCGAAGCGCGAAGGCATCCTCAGCCCCCTGAAGGCCCCCATCAATGCGCAGCGCCAGCCCTTGAAGGCCAAACCCGGCAAAGTCGTCACCCAACTCGCCTATGCGAAGGCCGGCATCATCACGCCCGAGATGGAATTCATCGCCATCCGCGAGAACATGAAGCGCGCCCAAATCGCCGACTTCACCAACGACATCGTCCGCAACGACCTCGACAAACAACACGCTGGTTCCGCAACACTCCAGAACTCCTACACTCCATCGATCTTCGCCCGCTTCCCCCAGCGCATCCCGAACGAGATCACCCCCGAGTTCGTCCGCTCCGAAGTCGCCGCCGGCCGCGCCATCATCCCCGCCAACATTAACCACCCCGAGCTCGAGCCGATGATCATCGGCCGCAACTTCCTGGTGAAGATCAACGCCAACATCGGCAACAGCGCCGTCGCCTCCAGCATCGAGGAAGAGGTCGAAAAGATGCGCTGGGCCACCAAGTGGGGCGCGGACACCGTCATGGACCTCTCCACCGGCAAGAACATCCACGCCACCCGTGAATGGATCCTGCGCAACTCGCCCGTGCCCATCGGCACCGTGCCCATCTACCAGGCGCTCGAAAAAGTGAATGGCAAAGCCGAAGACCTCACCTGGGAACTCTTCCGCGACACCCTCATCGAGCAGGCCGAGCAAGGCGTCGATTACTTCACCATCCACGCCGGCGTCCTGCTGCGCTTCGTCCCCATGACCGCCTCCCGCATGACCGGCATCGTCAGCCGCGGTGGCAGCATCATGGCCAAGTGGTGCCTCGCCCACCACAAGGAAAATTTCCTCTACACCCACTGGGACGACATCTGCGACATCATGGCCGCCTACGATGTGAGCTTCTCCATCGGCGATGGTCTGCGCCCCGGCTCCATCGCCGACGCCAATGACAAAGCCCAGTTCGGCGAGCTCGAGGTGCAGGGCGAGCTCACCAAACGCGCCTGGGCCAAAGGCGTCCAGGTCATGAACGAAGGCCCCGGCCACGTCCCCATGCACATGATCGAGGAAAACATGGCCAAGCAGCTCGAATGGTGCCACGAGGCCCCCTTCTACACCCTCGGGCCCCTCACCACCGACATCGCCCCCGGCTACGACCACATCACCAGCGGCATCGGTGCCGCCATGATCGGCTGGTATGGCTGCGCCATGCTCTGCTACGTCACGCCCAAGGAACACCTCGGCCTCCCCAACAAGGAAGACGTCAAAGCCGGCGTCATCACCTACAAACTCGCCGCCCACGCCGCCGACCTCGCCAAAGGCCACCCCGGCGCCCAATACCGCGACAACGCCCTCTCCAAAGCCCGCTTCGAGTTCCGCTGGGAAGACCAGTTCAATCTCAGCCTCGACCCCGTCACCGCCCGCGAATACCACGACGAAACCCTCCCCCAAGACGGTGCCAAAAGCGCCCATTTCTGCTCCATGTGCGGCCCCCACTTCTGCTCCATGAAGATCACGGAGGACGTGAGAAAATACGCCGCCGAGCAAGCCATCTCCGAAGAGGAAGCGCTTCAGCGTGGAATGGAGGACAAGTCGAAGGAGTTCGTTGAAGCGGGAGCTGAGGTTTACACCACGGCCATCTAACCCCTCATGAGCCGGATCAAGAAATCACTCGCTCGCCTGCTCGAAGGTCGCTCGGACGCGAACTTCGATTTCGACGATCTGTGTTTCATCCTGGCTCGCGCAGGCTTTACCCTTCGCCCTGGCAAAGGCAGCCACCAGATCTACTTCAGGGAGGGTGTGGATGAGATCATCAACTTGCAACCTCGCGGCTCACAGGCGAAAGCTTATCAGGTCAAACAAGTCCGCGACCTCATACTCAAATACCAACTGGAGATCGACTGACATGCGCTACGAACTCATCATCTACTGGAGCAAAGCCGACGAAACCTTCGTCGTCGAAGTCCCCGAACTCCCCGGCTGCATGGCCGACGGTGCTACCTATGAGGTGGCCGTCGCCAATGCACAGACCGTCGTTCAGGAATGGATCGAAACGGCCAAGTCATTGGGACGTTCCATTCCCGAACCCAAAGGCAAACTCGCTTACGCTTGATGAGCTACTTTCTGCAACATGAGCCGAAGCGACTGGCGGGAGCTGAGACAGTTTCACCGAAGGTGAACCCGCAGGGTGCCCTAGCCGTGAGGCGGATGGGGTATCAACCGAGCCGAGGGATCGGAGGTGAACCGAAGCGAAGCACAGATAGCCCGCCTCGCTGGGATTCTCATCCACGCGGGCAAACCGCCAGCCGACAGGCTGCCCGCAGGGTGAATCTGCCGAGTGGAGGCAGATTCAGCAACATCACCGAAGACGTGAGAAAATACGCCGCCGAGCAAGCCCTCTCCGAAGAAGAAGCCCTCCAGCGCGGGATGGCGGAGAAGTCGAAGGAGTTCGTCGAAAGAGGTGCCGAGGTATATGCGAAGGTATGAGGAACAGGTGTTCGACAAAACGAATTATGAGCATCAAACCCATCATCTCTTTGTTCTCAGGAGCAATGGGGTTGGACCTAGGACTTGAATCAGCTGGACACGGTCTCCAGACTTCAGTGGCGGTGGAAATCAACCCAATAGCAGTTGAAACGATCAGGCGGAATCGCCCGGATTTGCCCGTTTTCAATAAGCCCATCGAACAAGTCAAAACTAGCGAGCTTCTCAAAGCTGCAAAGTTGAAAGCAGGTGATGCCTTCGCAGTGATTGGTGGGCCTTGCTGTCAGAGCTTCAGCACGGTTGGCAAACGACTATCGCTCGGAGACGATAAGAGAGGTGGATTATTCCGTCACTTCCTAAGAATCGTCCGAGAAGCCAAGCCTCGCTTCTTCGTCATGGAGAACGTCAAAGGTGTATTGTCTGCCGCCATCACGCATAGACCGCTAAACAAGAGAGGCCCTGGTTTTCCCCCTCTTTCCGCCGATGAAGAATTTGGGTCGGCTCTAAATCTAATCTGCGGAGAGCTAGGACAACTAGGCTACAAGGTGATCTATAGTTTGGTGAATTGTGCGGATTACGGCGTGCCACAGAAACGATATCGGGTGTTGTTCGTTGGGAGCCGAGATTGGGAAGACGTGCGAATTCCCGAGGCCACCCATTTCGAGGACGCTGAGCCACGGTGGGTGACGATGAAACAAGCATTGCTTTCGCTTGAAGATACCGAACCGGAGTATCTAAACTTTACCCCCGGAAGACAACGCCTGCTAAAGAGACTAAAGGAAGGTGAGAACTGGACCGCTTTGCCAACACACCTTCAGAAAGTGGCGCTCGGCAACGCGTTCCAATCATGGGGAGGCAGAGTTGGTTTTTGTAGAAGACTGTCTTCGGATAAGCCGTGTCCCACACTTACAACAGCGCCAAATGGGCGTGCTACAACTCTCTGCCATCCCACTGAGATTCGTCCGCTGTCAGTGAAGGAGTATGCTAGGCTCCAACAGTTTCCCGACGATTGGTCATTTGCAGGATCCACGAGTCAAAAGTATGTCCAAATCGGCAACGCCGTGCCCATAGGACTTGGGCGTGCGTTGGGGGCATGCTTGCTAAAACTCAAAGCCCGGCAGACTAAACTTAATAAACCGAAAGGAGTCGTTGTATGCGCGGATGCCAAGCTGGCAGCAAGACTTGCGAAAAGATCTAAAACCTCACTTAATCCGCCAAGAATGAGGCGGATCAAGACTTTGGCGGCCGCTAGGCTATGGATGAAGAAAAAAGCGGTTTAACCTAAAGTAGCAGTGACCGTCTCAAATCGCATGAACTCTGATCCGTTATCAAACCAAGCTTCCCGGTGTCGTTGAAAAAATTCACTTTGTTCGGTGGTGCACTTTAGCAGTTCATCATCCCAAATCGCGAAGAGCTTACTGATATAAAAGCGAACAACCGGTTCTACTTTCACAGCATCATATCCATGCGTGTAGATTCCAAGTGGAGGGCATGCAAAAATGCAGCTATTGACACCATGATGTTTGATAAAATCACTGCCTGTCAAAGTTGGAAAATGGCTCAAGAACAGATCGGAAAGTTCTGAGCTATACTGGGACTCTGTTTCGCCTACGGCTTCGAATATTCTAATAGCGTCGTCTTCTAACTGCTCAGCGTCGAGCAAGTCGCCCGAATGCATTTGTGCACCTTCAAATAGGAGGCCCACTTTAGCATCCCTATTGAATACGAATATCAGTTTGGGCAGATTGGAAGCGTCTGTAACTCGCTCTAATAGACGCTCAAAAAACACCGCTTCTGCATCACTCAATGTAGCTCCAAAAGCACGCATCCTCACCCCCGTTAGGTAATTCGGGCGGGCGTGGGAGTTCCCTTTGAATGCGCGGTTCGGGACGATTCGAACAAAAGTTGTGAAATTGTTTGGATTTGCAGTGGTCCGTTCAGCAACCTCAAAACCGACTTGTTGTCCCTGCCCTGGAGCAACCAATACGCCATCCCATTTCTCACCGTTTACATACTTCTCGAGTGCAACAGTGGTGAGAGCGCACTTGTCCAATTGCAGACCATTACTTTGTAGAAATCCTGAGCACTGAGTTGCAGCGACAACGACACTTCCGACCACACCGTATGAAGTCGGGGCACCTGACCGACGAACAAGCCAAAAATCTATGGGCTTCCCCCAAGCATCTTCAATCTTGATCGACTGATCTTCGATATGATCCCAAAAGTATCTCGCCGCCGACACCTCGCCCTCGTGGGAATTCCATATCGGGATTACAAATGGACCATCATGTGTCGGCAACATTCCGGCAACTTCGGGAATCTTTCCGCAGCTTTCAATCTTTGCCAGAGGGTAACGTTCGCGTACGGCTGTACCACTCTGACTTGCAGCACCGCCTGGGCAATAAATGGTCGAATGTGTCATGAGGCTTACTTGAGGGATTTATAGGAGGCTAATGCCACGACATCTTTCAGCAGTTCTTTGGCTTTTGGACTCAAGTCATCAGCGTCCCTCAGCCACGAAAGAAAGACACGAATTTTGTCCTCCGCTTTGCGAACCTCCTTTTTGTCGTTCACCATTGCCACAACGACGCGCAGCTTCGCACCTTTTGAATCCCTCAGCATATTCCAAGCCGTCGCATCTTTTCGGGCTTGGATTAATGGCTCAACTTGTTTCACGTTTGTGATCGGGCTATCTTTGCCTTTTGCCATTAACTTGAAGAACATGTCTCTGACTTCCGCTAGTTCAGTCGAGGATTCCATCGCGCCGCTGCCTTTCATGGCTTTGTTTCGAAACTCCCAAAGGTAAACAAATTTCTCCTCCACAATTTCACGCCGCCGCACTTTTTCCTCAGTGCTGCCACCTGCATCGATGAACTGCTTGGTGAGTTTTAATGTATCTAACAAGTCTGATGCGCGTTGTCTCGATATTCCAAAGACGGCAACTACTTCTTCAAGTGCAGCTTCCTCATCTAACCCCTTACTCCTACGAATCCCTTGAAAATATTCATCTACAGCACGCGCTTGGGCATCCAAAGGCCAAGCGACCTTAAGATCAGGAATAAAATTGGCTTCCGCGAGAATTTTAAGTTCCTGAGCCGGACTCAGATCTGACTGCCTAATCACGTGAACTGGAATCTGCGCCAGCGTCTCTGGGATTTTTCGTCCCTTTTCCAGGCTCTGCATTTTAAGCCATTGGCAAGCAAAAAAGCGGCGATTCCCATCAAGTAGCTTTCCATCGTCACGAATAATCAAAGGTACTTGCACGCCATTGCGTCCAATTGAATCAGCTAAAACTTGGAGCTTGTGAATATCCTGTTCAGCGACAAAACGAGTCACCTCCTCAAGCGAAATTTTGGACAAATCGTTTTGTTTTGCGGTACACAGCCGCTCAAATGTGAATATCGTGCGGTTGTTTTCAGGCCAATAGCGAATCTGATCCAACGAAAGCATCGTTGGGTAGACATTGATCCGCTCATTGTGAAACAATTTTGACTGGGCCGTCCCATCAGGCGTAGCAATTTTAGACATTTCACGGAGGGTAATGACATGCATTCTTCTTGTAAAGCCCAACCTTTCTGACTGCCTACAACCCTGTCGTTTGCCCCCCCCGAAGGAGTTGCTTTTCATCTCCCCCATGAACCACTGATTCGTCACGCTCGCCTGCCTTGTCACCGCCACCACCTTCGCCGCCGATGCGCCAAAGCCGCCCTCCGTTGCCACTTAAATTTGAGATCAACGTGAGCGGCGAGCTTCGCAAGCCGACCGGGCCAATCGCGAAGAAGAAGGAACTGCTCTTCTCCGATGACTTCGAGCGCGCCGAGCTGGGCAAGGACAAGGGCTGGGCCATCGTGGTGCCGACGTATTCGCTCGAGAACGGCACGCTGAAGGGCATGCAAATGCGCTTCGATGCCCCGGCGAAGGAGGGCAAGCCAGCAGTGAAAGGGCATCAGGCTGTCATCGGCAATGACATCCCAACGAAGGACAGCGTCATCGAGTTCCGCTTCAAGCTCGGCGGCGCGCAGTCCGTCACGGCGGAGTTTGACGACCGCAAGTTCAACGGCTCGCACTACGGCCACCTCTGCATGGCGCGCATCGCTGCGGACAAGATCATCCTCGTGGACCAGAAAGGCCTCGCCGTCGCCCGCCCCGAAGGTGCCACCGGCGAGCCACCCACGCCGAAAGGCCGCAAGAATGTGTCCTTTCCCCTCAGCCTCGATCCTCAGACTTGGCACAGCTTCATGCTGGAGACCGTTGGCGACACGATGCGCGCCACCATCGACGGCAAACCCGTCGCCTTCCTCCAATCCCCCGGCATCGCCCACCCGACCAAGTCTAAGGTCGAATTCGGATGCATGGGCCAGGGCGGCTGCTTCGACGATCTCAAGATCTGGAGCGCGGAACCGGCAAAGTAACATCCCACAGTCCGGCGCTTTGCCCGGCTCATCCAGTTCCCTTCCCGGCTCGTCCAGTTCAAGCATCGCGCCGGAACCTTCCAGCATCGCGCCGGAACTTTCCAGCATCGCGCCGGAACTCTCCAGCATCGCGCCGGAACTCTCCCGCATCGCGCCGGAACTCTCCAGCATCGCGCCGGAACCTTCCAGCATCGCGCCGGAACCTTCAAGCATCGCGCAGGAACTTTCCAGCATCGCGCCGGAACTTTCAAGCATCGCGCCGGAACTTTCCAGAACCGCGCCGGAACCTTCAAGCATCGCGCCGGAACTTTCCAGAACCGCGTCGGAACTCTCCAGCTTCGCGCCGGAACCTTCCCGCGTCGCGCCGGAACTTTCCAGCATCGCGCCGGAACTTTCCAGCATCGCGCCGGAACCCTCCAGCGGCGCGCCGGAACCTTCCAGTGTCGCGCCGGAACCTTCCAGAACCGCGCTGCTGACAGATGTCTGCGGGTTTGGGGCGGGCCGTGCGGTTGGGATTGTTTCCGCCTCGGATCGGAAGGGGCTTTACAGAGCGGAATCTCGCTCCATCCATGAAGGTCCAGTTTCAGCCAACCCCTGATGACCACGAAGCTCGATCCCAAATTCACCACCCTTCTCACCGACACGGCCGCCAAGCTTGAAACCCTCGATCTTGTTCCGCGGGTGCTGGCGGAGGATGCCGCGTCCTTGACCGACACCGCCGTCAGCCTCGGCCAGCAATTGCGCGCCTTCGCCGCCGCCTTGACCGATGCTCAGGCAGCGAAGATTTCTGCCGATCTCGCCGAAAAAGAAGCTGCCATCCTTGCCCGCGAGCAGGCCGCCGCTGAAAAAGCCGCCGAAAAAGCCAGGCTTGAGGCGGAGAAAGAAGCCGCACGCCAGGCAGCCATCCTCGCTCGCGAGCAAGCCGCCGCCGCCAAGGCTGCCGAGAAAGCACGCATTCAAGCCGAGAAAGAAGCAGCCGCGCTCGCCAAGCAGCAAGAAGCCGAGCAGAAGGCCGCCGAAAAAGCCCGGCTCCAGGAGGAAAAAGAAGCTGCTCGCCAAGCCGCCATCCTCGCCCGCGAGCAAGCCGCCGCCGAAAAAGCTGCCGAGAAAGCGCGCCTCCAAGCCGAAAAAGAAGCCGCAGCGCTCGCCCGACTGGAAGAAGCCGAGCAGAAGGCTGCTGAAAAAGCCCGGATCGAGGCGGAAAAAGAAGCCGCACGCCAAGCCGCCATCCTTGCCCGCGAGCAAGCTGCCGCGGAAAAGGCAGCCGAGAAAGCCAGAATTCAGGCCGAGAAAGAAGCCGCCGCCCTAGCCCGCGAACAGGCTGCGGCCGAAAAAGCCGCCGAAAAGGCCCGCCGCGAACAGGAGAAAGAAGAGGCACGTCAGGCCACCCAACTGGCCCGGGAACAAGCTGCCGCTGAAAAAGCCCGGCTCCAGGCCGAAAAGGAAGCCGCGGCGCTTGCCCGCGAGCAGGCCGCTGCGGAAAAAGCCGCTGAGAAAGCCAGGATCCAAGCCGAAAGAGAGGCTGCCCGCGAAGCAAAGGCCAAGGCCGATGCCGAGGCGAAAGCCGCGCGTGAGGCTGAGAAGGAATTGGCGCGTCGCGAACTCGAAGCCATCAAGGCCGCTGCCGCCGCACTGAAAGCAGCGCAGGAAGCAGAAGAAGCCGCTGCGCGGAAGGCCGAGGAAGAAGCCCGCGCCCGTCGCGAGGCAATTGCCGCCAAGGCCCGCGCCGAGGAAGAAGCCAAGGAGCGCGCCCGCCGCGCCGCCTCCCTGGCCCGGATCGCCGCCGAAAAAGCCGCGATGGAGGCCGAGAAAGGGAAACCGTCCGCAGAATCGGGTGATTGAGCGGAACCGACGGGGTCCACCCCAAACCAAGCTGCCCGTTCTGGACGGGTAGACCATTCATGATCGAAGTTTTTTGATCTCCGTTCACACCTTGATACCCTTCATCGGACTCCCCTCTCCTTTCATCGAATGATCTAGCAGCAGGGCGGGGTCAGGGTAAGGTTGTCGGCATGATCTGGCAAAAGCTGAAGACTTTTTTTGGCGGAGCGTTGCGTCCTGCGGAGTTCCGGGAGGAGTGGGTTGCGCTGCTGGAACAGCACGTGCCGCTCTATGCGCGGTTGCCGGAGGAACTTCGGCACAAGCTGCACGAGCGGATCGCGAAGTTCGTCGCGGCGGTGCGCTTTGAGGGCTGCGGAGGGCTTGAACTGACGGAGGAGATGATCATCACGGTGGCGGCGCAGGCCTGCCTGCTGGTGATTCATCGCGAGGGACCGCCGTATCCGAAACTGAAGGCGGTCTATCTTTACCCCAGCACCTTCCATTCCGTGCGGAAGCAGGTGGATGAACTCGGGATTGTGACGGAGGGAGAGGTGCAACGGCTCGGCGAATCCTGGGGCTGGGGGACGGTCGTCTTGGCCTGGGATTCGGTCGCTCAGGGGGCTCACCACATTGCCGACGGGGAAAATGTGACCTTCCATGAGTTCGCCCATCAGCTGGATCACGAAGATGGCCCAACCGATGGAGCGCCAGCGCTGGCAAGCCGATCGGCCTACAAGGCATGGTCGCGGGTGTTTCACGAAAACTATGCCGACTTCCAGCGCCAGACAGAGGAAGGACAGGAGACCGTGCTGGATGCCTACGGCGCGACGAATCCGGCGGAGTTCTTCGCCGTGGCGACAGAGACCTTTTTCGAAAAGCCGGAGCAACTCTTCCACACACGACCGGCGATGTATGAAGAGATGCGGAACTACTACGGGCTGGATCCCCGAACGTGGTTTGAGTGAAGTGAGATGAGCGGAGATCACGTTCCACCAGCAGAAGATCTGGAATCAACCCAGAAGCACCGCCCCTGAGCCAACCCTTTGGGCCTATCCGTGCTGAACCAACGGGTGAGACATAAGACCGCTGGTCGCTGTCGTCCTATACCATCCATCGGCCCTCAAAGCGCTCGAACATCACCGCCACATCACACTCGGAAACTTCTTCGCCACCGCTTGCCGATGCTTCGGCCATTCCTGGTTGAGGAAGGTTGGCCAGTCCTTGGTGGTGGCGAGGCGTTTGCCATCGGGCGTGCAAAGCTGGAGAGTCACCGGCAGACGGCCTTCGCAGAGCGTGGGATGTTCTGTTAGCACGAAGCATTCCTGGAGTTTCACCTGGGCTTCGGGCGTGTCGGCAACGTAGCTGATCTTGATCGTGCCGCCGCTGGGCCAGGGGATGCTGAGGGGCAATAGCTCATCAAGCCAGCTGACTTGTCCTTTGTCCAGATGCTGATGGAAGGCGGGGATGAGGACTGCGGCCTGGGCTTCTTTGGCGAGAGCGAGGCCTTTGAAAGCTCGAGCAAGGCTGGCGGTGATGGCGGCTTCGTCGAAGGGAGCGAACTCGAGTTCAGGCAGTGCGGCGTGGACGAGGTTCACGCGGGCGATGAATTGCTTCAGCCGATGATCCATCAGCGGCAGATCAAAGGCCCCGGCGCGCTGCGCATCAGCGAGGCAGCGTCCGCTGGCGACGGGATCGAGGTCGCGCTGCTGCGCTTTTTGCTCGATGACGAGATCGCGATAGCGCACGAGCTTCATCGCAGCGACGCGCTTGTTTTGCGCATCGAAGAGGTGCTCTACGGTGGTGCGCAGATGCTGGGGAAACATCTCGGCGATCCACGTGGGCTGCACGGCGGTGGCGAGGCTGAGCAGGGTCTGGCGAGATGGAGTTTCGCGCAGATTGGCGGCGACGAAATAAGGGGCCTCGGTCACCACGCTTTCACGCACGAGTTGGCCGGTGCGTTGATCGGTGAGATCGCACTCGGGCTTGCCAGGCATGCGGCGTTTGGCGAGTTGATCGACGAAGCCGGCCATGAGGCAGCGCAGCAGCGCATCGCTTGAAGTTGGCTTGGATTCATGCCCCGGAAGCGACTGCTTCGCCGCGTGCATGATCTGCTGAAACGTCTGCTCCACCTGGCGGGCAACTTGGGCATTGATGCCGTAGCTGCGACAGCGTTCGAAGCTAAAGCCGTTCGCTTTGGCGAATTCATAAGCACGCATCAGCGTGATGAAGTCAGAGTCCGCACTCTCCTCGAAGAGCTCGCGGGCGGCTTTGGTTTGCGCATCATCGCGATCCAGTCGCGCCAGCAAGTCGCGACCACTGACCAAAGCGGCGCACAAGGCAGCATCAGGCACGCAGCCACGCTCGCTAGCCTCGATCAACATGCGCGAGTAACGCGGATGCATGGGCAGACGCAGCATTTGACGACCGATGGGAGTGAGCTCCGCATCGAGCAAGGCCCCAAGCATCGTGAGCAAGCGCTCGGCACGCTCGACGGCTTGCGGATCGGGTTTGTCCAGCCAGTCAAACGTAGCAGCCTCGCGAATGCCGAGCGAGTGCAGCAGCAACACGACCTCCGCCAAGTCGCTGCGCTGAATCTCCGGCGTGTTACGCTCCTCGCGGTCCTTGTGGCCAATCACGGTCCACAAGCGATGACAAGTCCCCGGTGCCGTGCGGCCTGCGCGACCCTTGCGCTGATCCGCACTGGAGCGACTGATCGGCTCCAGCAACAGCGTGCCGATGCTGCGCTCCGCATCATAACGAGCCACGCGCGCGACACCGCTGTCGACAACATGGCGAATGCCATCAATGGTGATGCTGGTCTCCGCGACGTTGGTGGCGACGATCACTTTGCGTAGCGGGTTCGGCGCAAAGGCGCGGTCCTGCTCCTGAGGCTCCAGTTCGCCATGCAAAGGAATGCAGGCAAATCGCTCGCGCGCCCGCAGTTCGCGCAAGGCCTCCAAGGTCCCATTGATCTCGCCGCGCCCCGGCATGAAAACAAGGATGTCGCCGGGCGCATCATCATGGAGGATGCGCTCGACCGCTTCCGCTGCCTGCAAGGTGATCGGGCGCTGATCCGGCATCGAGAGGTAGCCCACCTCCACCGGAAAACTTTGCCCTTCGGAGACCAGGATCGGGCACTGCTCCAAATACGCCGCCACCGGCTCCGCATCGAGCGTGGCCGACATCACCACCATCGCCAAATCCGACCGCTGCGTTTGTTGCAAGTGCTTCACCAAGGCCAGCGCCACATCGCTGAGCAAGTTCCGCTCATGGAACTCATCAAATACCACCGCGCCGATCTTTGAAAGCGCGCGATCATCCTGAAGCCAGCGCAGCAGAATGCCTTCCGTGACAAAACAGATGCGTGTCCCCAGACTGGTGTGATCATCAAACCGAATTTGATAGCCCACCTCCGCCCCCAGCTTCCCTTCCCGCTCCCAAGCCACCCGCGTCGCCACCGTGCGCGCCGCCACCCGCCGAGGCTGCAGCACCACGATCATCTTCTCCCCCGCGATCCCCGCATCCAGCAACATCTGCGGCACCTGCGTCGTTTTGCCTGAGCCCGTGGGGGCAACCAGCACCAAACGATTGCCACCACGCAACGTGCGCAGGATGTCAGCGTGGATTTTCCAGATGGGGAGAGCGGTGGAGGCGGGCATGAAGTAGAGCACACATGCTAGCGCTTAGCGTTCGGAATGCGAAGCTTAGCTGCAAACTGTTGCCTCGAGTCTCGTCACGATGAACGGGCGAGCTGCTCTGAGCAAACAGCCCGGAGGCAATCACGCAACCAGCGATGGGCTGGATCGGCGTCCATTCGTGGATGCCAGAGCAAGGAAATAGTGAGCTCTGGGGTGGCCACGGGGAGTCGAAAGCTATGCATGCCCACACGCAAGATGCCGGTGTGCCGCTCAGGAACTGTGGCAATAAGATCGGAGGTGCGGGCTAGCGAGAGGGCAGTCGAAAAGCCGCCGACGGTAGTGACGATGTTTCGCTCCAGTTTGAGTGACTCCAATGCTTCATCAATTGCCCCCAGCTCTAAACCTGGACGTGAGATGGAGATGTGGCCGCAGGTCGCATAGCGGGAGGGCGTCATTTTGCCTTTGCTCAGCGGGTGGCCGCATCTCACAACGCCTACAAGGCGATCTCGGAACAACGACTTCGCACGCACCTCCGGGCCGATCGTCTTCGCCACAACGCCCGTTTCCAGATCTACCGTTCCGTCGCGTAATGGCGCACTGTCTTTGTTCGGCTTCAGCACGAAGCACAGCCTGACACCGGGAGCTTCCTCGCTGACACGAGCGATCAGACCAGGACCGAAGTTTTCCACAAAGCCCTCACTGGTCCGCAACGTGAATGTGCGGACCAATTGTTGAAGGTTGAGCTTCTTCGCCGGACGAAGAACGGCCTCCGCATCCTGCACCAGTTGCCGAACCAACTCACGCAGTTCGAGGGCGCGTGGCGTGGGGACCAGACCTCGACCAGCTCTGACCAATAGCGGATCACCGGTCGCCTCACGCAGCCTCGCCAGTGACCGGCTCATCGCCGATGAGCTGAGACGCAAGCGTTGACCGGCTCGAGCGACGCTGCCTTCCGCGAGCAAAACATCCAGTGTAATGAGCAAATTGAGATCGGGCCGCGACATGCAGAGACCATATTGAGTTATGGCGTCAAACGCAATGATACAATGCAAACGGTGCGTCTTCCGCCTTGTCGGCCAAGGGCTACAACAGGAGCATGTTCAAACACGTCATTGGATCACGAAAACAAACCGCCACAGGAACCCAAGCGAGGACCGCCTCGTCAAAGTGGGGACTCATTAGCCTTTCACTTTCCATGCTGCTGTCCTCTCTGGGCACCAGCAGCGCCAATGTTGCTCTGCCAACATTGGCACAGGTTTTCAATGCCACTTTCCAGGAAGTCCAGTGGATCGTTTTGGCGTATCTACTGGCCATCACCACGCTAATCGTCAGCGTGGGACGCCTTGGCGACATCACCGGTCGAAGGCTCCTGCTGCTGACTGGCCTTTCGATTTTCACGGTCGCTTCGGTCATCTGCGGCACCGCGCCCACTTTGTGGTTGCTGATTGCCGCGCGGATGGTGCAGGGGCTCGGAGCAGCCATCATGATGGCTCTCACGATGGCGTTGGTGGGACAAACGGTCCCGAAGGAAAAGATCGGCAGCGCCATGGGCCTACTCGGAACGATGTCCGCAGTTGGGACCGCGCTTGGCCCATCGCTCGGTGGCGTGCTGATTGACGGCGTTGGTTGGCGAGCCATCTTTTTTATTAATGGTCCGCTGGGTGTCCTCGCGTTACTGACCGCGCATCGGCACCTGTCAGTGGATCTTCGGGAGCCTAAGACTCAACGGAACGATCTCGATATGAAGGGTTCGTTCGTACTTACTGTAACCCTGGGGTTATATGCGCTCGCGATGACGATTGGGCGCGGCAGTTTGGGCCTGCTTAATGGGGCGCTCTTGATGGCTGCGGCGGTTGGGGTGGGTGTGTTCTTGCGCATTGAGGCGCGAGCCGCATCTCCATTGATCCCCTTGGCGATGTTCCGCGCTCCCGTGTTGAGCGTCAGCCTCGCGATGAGCGCACTCGTCTCTACGGTGATCATGGTGACACTGGTGGTAGGCCCGTTCTATCTCGCCCGCGCGCTGCAGCTTGAAGCGGCTCAGGTGGGACTCGTCATGACCACTGGTCCGCTGGTAGCCGCATTAGTGGGCGTGCCGTCTGGTCGACTGGTGGACCGCTTTGGTGAGCAACGCATGACGGTCGTCGGACTCCTGGGCATGACGTCCGGTTCCTTCGCATTGTCCATCATGCCAGCCACGCTGGGCATCGTGGGCTACATCACACCACTCGTCTTCATCACCGCTGGTTACGCGCTGTTTCAAACGGCAAATAACACTGCAGTGATGAATGGGGTTCGGCCCGACCAAAGAGGTGTCATTTCCGGCCTCCTCAATTTGTCGCGCAATCTTGGGCTGATCACTGGCACATCAGTGATGGGCGCTGTGTTCGCATTCGCATCAGCGACGACGGATATCCGAACCGCCAAGGCTGAAGCGGTTGCCTGCGGTATGCGGACCACTTTTGCCGTCGCGGCGACTCTGCTGATTATCGCGCTCGCCATCGCGGTTAGCGGCCGGTTCCTCATACGCTTCACCCGGACGACTCATCGCGCAACGGAGGAGGGTCATGACTCCAAGTAAGTCCTCCGTCATGAGTGCGACAACTATCGCCTTGCTCGCCTTGACCAATCTCGCCCACGGTCAATCGACATCTTCAGATTACTCGAATCCTTATCCATTGAGTGCGGCCGGATGGGGGCCGGAGGTCGGGAATGGCCTCTTTTTCAGTCGCTGGGCTGAAGACTGGCGCGGGCTGCGGGCAACCGGGGAGGCACCAAGGCTCAAGGCCATGCCGCTCTGCGGCGACGCCACACTGACCCTGAGCGCCGAAGCCCGCCTCCGCTATGACAGCTACCATAACACGCAGTTGATTCGAGATGCAGACGCCCAACAGACTCTCTTTCGAGGCATCGTGGGCGCGGACCTGCACTTAAACTCCGAGTTCCGTGTGTATGGCGAAGTCGGCACTGGAAAGGCCGAAGGCCGCGACAGACCCGCCACCGCCAACTTCCAAAATCACGCCTCCCTACAGCAACTTTTTGTCGATGTCCGCAGCCAAATCGATTCGGCCTTGATCGGCGCAATGATCGGTCGTCAAGAGTTCGCAGATGGCCCTCGCCAGTTGCTGAGCCTCAGCGATGGCCCCAACTTACACCGGACATGGAACGGAACACGCCTCTATGCCCACGGTGAGCGGTGGCGCCTCGGTGCGTTCGATTTGCGAGCAACCCGTCTGGAGAGTGGTATCTTCGACGAAGAGATCGACGATGCCGAACGTCTCCAAGGATTGAATGCCAGCTTTGTCATATCGACTGGAGCGAAGATTTCGAACATCTATCTGGACACCTTCTGGATTCACAGCGAGAGCCCAGCTGTTCGATCTGGTGCACGCGAGGGTCGCGATGAACGCGACACATACGGCCTGCGTCTTTGGGGCAAGCGAGGCGACCTGAAATTCGACTGGACGTTGGCACGGCAGACCGGCGATTCTATCGGCCATGACGTCGATGCGTGGGCACTGTTCGCGGTTCAGAGCCTAGCTTTGTCCGATGCGGGCTGGAAACCCCGGCTCACGTCGCACCTCGACATCGCCTCCGGCCGTGGTGCGTTTGGCAGCGGACCCACGAAGGGATTCAACCAGCTTTTCGCAAGCTCCAATTACCTCGGGGAGGGGCGTTTTCTCAGTAGTAGCAATCTCCTGCTGTTTGCGCCTGGTATTGCCGTGTCCCCCACTCAGACGACCAATCTCTCCGTCGAATACGGCTTTGCACGCCGGTTGGCAGAAGATGACGCGGCTTATGCGGGTGGAATGCGTCCGTATTCAGGCACTCAGTTTGTGTCTGGGCATGAGATCGGCGGGCTGCTTCGCGTCACCGCGAGTTGGGCGGCCACCGAGCACCTCACCCTTTTCTTTAACTTTGAGCACTTCGCTGCTGGGGATGTGCTCAAACGCACTCAACTGAACTCGGGAAGCTACGCCTATATCGGCGCGACCTTCAGGTTTTGAGAGTACATGGGAGCAGGCCAAAACTCGCTGACGGAAGCTCTACCAATCTTTAGCGCCACATCACTGCCGGAAACTTCTCCGCCGCTGCCTCGGCTATTCCGCCTCAAGCAGGTAGGCTACCCAATGTTCATTCATAAATCCACATCAGAAGCAAACAACGTCAACGCACGGACTTCATCTTCGCCTGCTTCGCGCAAACCAACTTGCCTAATCGTCAGCACACCAAGCCTCACGCTCACTCTACCGCCGCCGGACGGAAGCGCTCGGCGATCGGATCCACGCCGCCACGCTGGCCCTCTGCGGGCTCGAAGCTCTTGGTGGTCGCATTCCAACCGGTCTGCTTCGGATACGGATAGATCGTCATCGCCCACGTGGGCTTGCCGTTCTCCACGTGACGGCCTTGCAAATCGAAGGGCGCGGTGCCGGTTTCGCGCCAGGCGCGGACGGCGTCGAGGAGGTTCGGTGCTTGGTTGATGCCGGGACCACCGCCGTGGGCGAGGCCGGGGACGACATAGAAGCGGAAGAAGGACTGGTTTTTTTCGAGACTGCCGACGTGATTGATCACGCGTTCGTAATAATCGATGGAGGCGTGGTAGGGCACGACGGAATCGGCGGTGCCGAGCGTCATGACCAATTTGCCACCGCGCTTTTCAAAGGCGCTGAGGTCGGGGTTCTCAGCGTTCAGATAAGGCGCGAGCTTGGTGGTGTAGGTGTCGATGTCTGCGCCAAAGTTGATGTCGGCGAGGTTCTTGTCTTTGCCGAAGACCCATTGGAAAAGATACAGGTGTCCGTGGGAAGCCGCGATGGAAGCGCCGAGCGGGATGCCGTTGAAGATGCGTTCGCCGGTCACAGCATGCCGAGGTCCGTCGAAGAGTTTTCTCAAAGCTGCCGCGTGTTCGTCGGTGAGTGTCGCGTCCTTCTTCCGTGCCAGAGTGATGACGGCCTCAATGTCTTGCGCGGTGCAGCGTGGATCGGAGACAAACTTGCCTGCGGCGATGGGAATTTCGCGCGAGGCCAGGTGCTCATTCGCGGCGGCGATGACATTGGCATCTTGCTCCTGGGTGAAGGGGCACTTCTTCAAGATCTGATCGTTCCAGAGGAAGTAAGCATGCAAGGGCGTGCGGCAATGCGCGGCGACAGCGGCGGCGATGCCATCGTAGTCTTCGGGATAGCGCTGTGCTTCTTGCAGTGCCTGCTGGCCACCGGTGGAGCCGCCGCTGAAATAGGACAGCTCCGGGTCCCTGCCATAGTATTCCTTGACGATTTGTTTGCCGACGACCGTCATCAGATGCGTGGCGCGATAGCCGAAATCCTTCCACACCTCCTCATTGCCAATGCCGGAGTCCGAATTCGGCGCAGTCCCCATATCCGTTGTCGCCACTGCATACCCGGAAGCACTGGCACTTGAGAGCCCGCCTGGATTGATCTTCCCCGCAGCACCGCCATTGCCGAGCCCCAGAAATCGGCGGTTCCACTGCGCTGCGTCGGGTAGCCAAATTTCGACCTTGATGTTGGAGCCTTTGGCGGGGTTAAGGATCACCTTCACGATCGTCCGCGTCCCCGTTGGGTCGCGCTCAACAGTCGCAATGCGTCCCTTGTCGATCGGGAACTGTCGCAGGCTTTGCAGCGCGGCGACTCCGTTGGGTGCCTCGGCCGAGGCGTAGTGCCAACTGAGCATTGTTGAAAGGCCGAAGACCAGAATTGAGCGGTGCATGAGGGCTGAAGGCAAAAGGGGTGAAAGGCCGATGCAGCGATGAAGAACGGCGATGACGAAACCAATCGATCTGCCCCAGAAAGGCAACTGATTCCCGCAGCGTCGGCGCAATTTGATGTTCTGGCCTCGTGCGGAATTCAGTGTCGGCAGCGGTTCTTCGAATGCGTGATTTCGGGGTGGAATACTGCTCGAGATGCGAGACAGTCCAAGACCATGAACAAACAAAGCATCTTGGGAATCGTGATGGTGATCGGTGGGGCAGCCCTGCTCGCTTATGGCGGATTCACCACCACTCAGCGTGAAAACATCATCGACGTGGGCCCGCTGAAAGTTCAGGCCGACGTGAAGGAGCATCATCGCGTGCCGCCCCTGGTTTCGTGGGCGCTGCTGGGAGGTGGATTGGTGATTCTGGTTCTCGGTGCCCGAAAGAACTAGTTCGGCGCTGACTTATCCCAGCCCTTGGTCTGGATTCTTTGCTGAACTTGCCTACTTTCTGCTTTATTGATGTCCATGGGAGGAGCCGAGAAACGCAGGTTGGCCGAAGACAAGGCGCGGGAAAAAAATTGGAAACGCTGGGGCACTTACCTTTCGGAGCGCCAATGGGGCACCGTGAGGGAGGATTACTCGGGGCATCAGGAGAGCTGGGAATACTTCACCCACGATCAAGCGCGTAGCCGCGCCTACCGGTGGGGCGAAGACGGACTGATGGGATGGACGGATCGCGAGTGTCGCGTGTGTTTTGCCCCTGCCCTCTGGAATGGCCAGGATCCCATCCTGAAGGAGCGACTCTTTGGTCTCAGCGGCAGAGAGGGCAGCCATGGGGAGGACGTGAAGGAGTGCTACTACTACCTCGATGCAGCGCCCACGCACTCCTACACCAAGGGGCTCTACAAGTATCCGCAGGCTGCATACCCCTACGCTGAACTGGTGCGACAAAATGCAGGGCGTGACAAAAAGCTGGGCGAGATCGAACTGGCCGACCTCGGCTTTTTCAAAGATGACGCCTATTTCGATGTGCTGCAGGAAGTGGCCAAACGAAGCCCCAATGACCTGCTGTGGAAGCTGACGATCACGAATCACGGAAGGCAGTCGGCACCGCTCCATGTGCTGCCGACGGTGTGGTTTCGCAATGTCTGGACCTGGGGCTGCATCCACAAAGAGAGCAAGTTGCGGCCTACGCTGGAGTTCGATACCAAACTCGATGCCCTTCGACTGCATCACGAGGAATTGGGCGAGATGCTCTTTTACACCGAAGCGGAAGGAGCCAGCGGCAAGAGCGAATGGCTGTTCACGGAGAACGAGACCAACCAGGAACGCATTTTTGGAACGGCGAATGCCTCGCCCTACACCAAGGATGCCTTTCATCGCCATCTCGTTGATGATGAAGCAGGCGCGGTGAATCCCGCGCAGCGCGGCACCAAGGCCGCAGCCCACTGGAAGTTTGAGATCCCGGCAGGAGCCACCGTTGTAGTTCGCTGCCGCCTGCATCCTGTGACCGAAGACAACGGCGTCCATCGACTCGACGGCTTCGAAGAAACGATGGCGGGCAGGATCGCTGAATGTGACGAATTCTACCAGGACATCCTGCCCAGCCCGATCAGCACCGAGGACGCGATGATCTGCCGCCAGGGCTATGCTGGCCTGCTGTGGACCAAGCAGTTCTACGAGTTCATCGTGAGCGACTGGATTCACGGAGACTCCGATGAACCCTCGCCACCCGAGTCTCGGAAACGCGGGCGCAACCACGATTGGGGCCACTTTTTTGCCCGCGATGTCCTCTCGATGCCGGACAAATGGGAGTATCCATGGTTCGCCGCCTGGGACACGGCGTTTCACATGATTCCCTTCGCCAAGATCGATCCCGACTTTGCGAAGAGCCAACTGCTGCTCCTGCTGCGCGAGTGGTACATGCACCCGAACGGGCAACTGCCCGCCTACGAGTGGAACTTCTCCGACGTGAATCCACCCGTGCATGCCTGGGCCGTCTGGCGCGTTTACAAAACGGCCGATCCCAAGGGTCAGCGTGACTTGGAGTTCCTCGAGAAAGCTTTTCAAAAGTTACTCCTGAATTTCACCTGGTGGGTGAACCGCAAGGATGTCGAAGGTCGCCACGTGTTTGGCGGTGGCTTCTTGGGGCTGGATAACATTGGAGTCTTTGACCGGTCACGTCCTCTGCCCGGCGGCGGTCGCTTAAACCAAGCCGATGGCACTGCATGGATGGCTTCGTATTGCTTGCTGATGCTCTCGATGTCCATCGAACTGGCCCTGCAACGGCCTGCCTACGAGGACATCGCCTCCAAGTTCTTTGAGCATTTCGTCAACATCGCCGATGCCATCAATGCCCTGGGCGGTGATGGTCTTTGGGACGAAGCAGATGGGTTCTATTACGACCAACTGATCATTGATCATCAGGACCCCATTCCGCTCAAGGTCCGCTCGCTGGTCGGTCTGCTGCCGATGATCGCGGTGGCTGTGCTGGACCAAAAGACCATCGACGCTCTGCCGGGCTTCAAAAAGCGCTTGGCGTGGTTCTTGGAGAACCGAACTGACTTGGCGAAGTATGTTAGCTATGGCGATCGAGGCACCGGATCTGGCAACTGCGAATCCCTGCGCCTGCTCGCTATCCCGTCCCAAAAACGGCTGCGGCGCTGCCTCGAACGCCTTGTGGATGAAGATGAGTTTCTCAGCGACTTCGGCATTCGCTCGCTGAGCAAAGTGCACGAAAAGGCACCGTTTCAGTTCAACCACGACGGCGACTTTCACGAGGTCAGCTACGTCCCCGGCGAGAGCGACAGTTGGATGTTCGGCGGCAATTCCAACTGGCGTGGCCCAGTGTGGTTTCCTGTCAACTACCTCATCATCGAGGCACTGGAGCGCTATCACCATTTCTACGGAGACTCTTTCAAAATCGAAGCACCTGCGGGCTCGGGAAACGAGCTCGCGCTGAATCAAGTCGCAGACATGATCAGTGAGCGCCTGATCTCCATCTTCCAAATCGACGCCAAGGGCTACCGCCCCTGTTTCGGCGGCGGCATCGCCAAGCGATATGATGACAATCCGACTTGGAAGAATCTCGTTTTGTTCCATGAGTACTTCCACGCCGAAACCGGCGAAGGTCTCGGCGCAAGTCACCAGACTGGATGGACTTCACTTGTCGTCCGACTGGTTCGCGAACGCGCCGAGAAGCAAACAGATCCCCACCGACCCTCCGTCTGAATGAATCCAGAATACCTCCGATCCTCCGCTGCCCACAAACCGCTGCGGATCTGGCCCGCCCTTGTCCTCGCCGCGATCATCGCTCTCTGCCGCTACGTGCCACCGTTCATCGAAGGTGCGAGCAGCCAGTATTGGTTCATCCCCGTGTTCTTCCCGGTGCTGGCGAGCGCGCTCATGCTGATCTGGTGGGTAGCGGGGAGTCGCGCCACAGGCCGCGAGAAGCTTATCGGCTTCTTTGGCATCCTCGTGGCGCTGATGTTGATCGTCTTGGCGAGTCATCCCTCCATGCAAGGATTGATCACCAGCTATCTGACCTTGCCGCTGGGGATGGTTGCCTTTGCCGTTGGCGCGTATTTCAACAGAGCCAAGAAACCCAATCAGCGCGTCGTCCGCATCCTCCTTTGGGCCGCAGTGGCCATGTCTGGAACCCTGCTGCTGCGCAACGACGGGATCACGGGGGATTATGCGTTTGATTTGCAATCGCGCTGGTCATCCGCGCCCGGCAGCGGCGGTTGGGCAACCAACACGACTGCGCCTGCAATTCAGCCAAGCGCGGGAGCAATGATCGATGCAGCCATCGCCACCGCAGAGTGGCCAGGCTTCCGTGGGGCGGACCGCATGGGCCGCGCACCGTCACCGAGGTTGGCAACGGATTGGACGGCGAATCCACCGAAGTTGCTCTGGAAGAAGCCCGTCGGCGCAGGTTGGTCGTCGTTCGCTGTGGCGGGATCGTTCGCCTTCACGCAGGAGCAACGGGAAGCCAACGAGGTTGTGGTCTGTTACGACTTGGCCACTGGCAATGAAGTCTGGATCCAGCAACGCGAGGCACGGTTCGATGAACCCATGGGTGGCCCCGGCCCACGATCCACACCGACGCTGGCGGAAGGCGCGGTCTACACGGCGAGCGCTACCGGAGTGTTGCAGCGATTGAAGGCGAGCACTGGCGAAGTGGTGTGGGAACAGGATTTCAAAACACTCGCCAGTCGCGAACCGCCGATGTGGGGCTATGCGTCATCGCCACTGGTGACGCAGTCTTTGGTCATTGTCTTTGCAGGTGGTGCCGGTGAAAAAGGCCTGATGGCCTTCGACGCTGCCACTGGAGAATCTCGCTGGTCCGTGGCCTGTGGACCCGAGTCGTACAGCTCGCCGCAGTTTAGCAAAATACTCGGAGAAAATGCGGTGCTGATGCTGACCAACGATGGACTGCTCATACTCGATCCCATAACGGGCAAAGTACGATTGAACTACGAATGGAAGTTCCAAGGCTATCGAGCCCTGCAACCGACGGTCATCGGTGATGACATGGTTTTGCTACCCACACCAATGTCCGAGGGAACGCGAGCCATTCGAATCAGCAAAAAAGGAGATCAACTGAGCGCCGAAGAACTCTGGACCACCAAGCAAATGAAGCCCGACTTCACCGAATTGATTGCACACAAAGGTTACCTCTACGGCATTGATGGCTCCATGTTCAGTTGCGTGGATCTAAAGACGGGCGAGCGCGCCTGGAAAGACGGGCGCTATGGCAAAGGTGAAGGTGTGTTGATTGAGGCTTCCGATCAGATTCTGATCGCGGCGGAGACTGGTCGCGTGGCCCTGCTGGAGGCCGATCCCACAGCGCACAAGGAGCTGACATCCTTCCAGGCAATCAAGGGCAAGACCTGGAACCACCCGGTGCTGGTTGGCAATAAACTGCTAGTGCGCAACGGTGGCGAAGCTGCCTGCTATGAGCTGCCGCTCGCGCCTTGAATTGACTCAGGGGTAGGCTGGCGGTGGTCGTCGTTCCTCGCCTCGCCCTTCCTCTTGCCCGATTGAAAGGAGGTGAAACACGGATCGCCGTTGCGCAGGAGGGCGTTCTGTCCCACATACCCTCGCGCGGTACGGATTGTCCCGTGTCTCTCATCTCCAACCAGATTCCCATGAAGTCCTCTATCCTTGCTTTGTCCTCCACTCTGTTGCTTCTTGTAACGGGCTGCCAGTCGTCCCTGGATCTCGATACCGATCCGGCCCCAATAACGCAATCGCCCAAACCTCCGGCGAACCCGTTGACCAGCGGCAGCGCGCTCTCTCCCGCCCCAGCACCCGTTGCTGACAGCACGGGCAAAGTGACCACCGCCAGTGGCCTGCAATACCGAGTGCTGAAGTCGGGCCCAGCGAACGGAATCTCGCCGACCTTTTTCGATTCCGTGGTGGTGCATTACCGGGGAACGCTCACCGATGGCACCGTCTTCGACAGCTCAATCGACCGAGGCGTTCCCGCCACCTTTGGTGTCGGGCAGGTCATCCCGGGCTGGACCGAGGCGCTGAAACTCATGAAGCCGGGCGACCAATGGGTGCTCTACATTCCCTCAAGACTTGCCTACGGAAGCCGCGCCGTCGGCGACAAAATTCCGCCGAATAGCGATCTTATTTTCCAAGTGGCATTGCTTCAGGTCGTCAACGGTCGTTGAATTGCGCCCCCTTCAACAATCAAGATAAAGGCCGCTGGTCAGCTTCGTTTTTGAACGCCTGATTACTCCGCCGCCGTTGCGACAGGGAATCTCAATCAACCAACCTACCATCGTCATGCGTTCTATCGCTCTGCTTCCCGTCTGTTTTTCTCTCGTCGCGCTTTCCTGCGTCGCTGCCGACTCCCCCAAACTGCCCAAGGTGCCGTCCAAGCCCATCGCCGTGAAGGGTGAGCTTTTGTTTTCCGATGACTTCGAAGGCACCGACCATGACAAGCGCTGGCACCGCGTGGTGGATACCTTTGGCTTTGAGGCCGGCGCTCTCAAAGGCACGCAGACGCGTGTTGAAGACAAACCTTCCGCAGACGGCAAATCAATCGTCAAGGCGCACGCCGCCGTTTATGGTCTGGAACTGCCGACCAAGGACAGCGTCGTCGAAGTCAAGATGCGCTTCGACGGTTGCACGATGATGGATGTGGAATTCGACGACCGGAAATTCACCGGTTCCCACTACGGCCACCTCTGCCGCGCCCAGGTCCGTCTCGACAAGGTCACGATCATGGATGAGCGCGAGGGCAGTCAGAACGAGGAAATTAAGGCAATGAAGGATGATCCATCCAAGAAAGCCGAAGTCGCGAAGCGCATGGCTGGCACCAGTGCGACCTTTCCGGTGAAACTGAAGGCAGGCGAAACCTATACGGTTCAGGTCGAGACGGTCAGCGATGAAATGCGCGTCTCCATCGATGGCAAGGCGGTCGCCTTCTTGAAGTCAACAGGCATCGGCCACGAAACAAAGTCCAAGATCGAGCTCGGTGTCGCGGGACAGAGCGGTTGGTTTGACGACATCAAGGTCTGGAACGCTACGGCTACGAAGTAACCCCGGCGAGCCGCGACCCTGGGGTGTTCCCAAAGGCCGTGATTCCCCTGAAATTCCAAGGGAGGTGGAGCAATCCATCTCCCTTTTTCGTGTTTGCGCTCCACGATCCGACTCATCAGCCACCCATCCCGATCGGACCGGCCCAGGCACGCGGCAAAGGCGGCTCAAACATCCGCCGAAGGTCGGATTGAACAGATTCTGCCTTCGGGAAGACTGAACTATCGCGACACTCGCTCACCCTCGAGGCGCCAGTTCCTTATGAACCCATCACCCTCTTTCCGAATTTCTCTCCTGCGCCTGATGTGCCTCCTGGCCTTGGCGCTCGGCGGTCTTGCCTTTGGGCAGGCGGTGCCGGAGACGGTCATTTTTGACGTCCCATCAAGCATTGCAGTGAATCCGAATCCAGTTCCGACCGCACAGCTCAGTGCGGTGGTAGGCTACCCGGCAGACGTGAATCGGTTGACGCTGATCGGCCTCCTTTACCGTCCCGATCCCCTGATTCACGGTCCCGGCCCATACCCCACGGTGGTGGTCTTGCATGGCTCCGGCGGCATGTGGCAGTCGGACACGATCGCGAGCGGTGCCAAGACCGCTCTGCGTCGCTGGGGTGAACGACTCGCAGAACGGGGCTTCCTTTGCCTGATGCCTGACAGCTTCAATCCGCGTGGCATCCCCGGAAACTTCGGCAGCCGACGTCCTCATCACGACAGCGCCATTGATGACGCAGTCTGCTCACCCAATTATGAGCGACCCAAGGATGTCGTGGCAGCGCTGACCTACCTCCAGACTCGCACCGATGTCGATTTCGAAAACATCGGCCTTCTGGGCTTCTCGCACGGTTCTCAGACGGGGCTGAATGCGGTGCTGGATGCATCGGTGGATTTGGGAAATTACACCGTCGATTACGTGAACGAACTGAACGCGACGGTGAAGCTGGCCGTGCCCTCGCCGGTGCGCATCCCAGCCGACTTGCCCTTTCCTCGAGTCGGCATCTTTTACTACCCAGGCTGCGGCCACTTCTCCTACCATGGCTCGCCCAACAGCAAGGCCGCTGGGCGCTACATGCCGGATCGTCGCATGCAGGTGGTGATGTATCATGGCACGAATGACTCGCTGCTCGGGGTGTCGGACCCGAACGCGTCGCCCAAGACCGGCAGCCTCTACCCGATCAAGTTCACTGTGGCATCGGGTGCTCAGGCAGCATCACTGGGACTGCCCAATCCCTTCGTTCAGCATCACCTCTTCGATCTGGTGAACCATTCCTTTGATGAAACCACGATCGAGCCTCAGGCAAACTGGAACACCGGCCTGGAAAGCCCCGACGAAAAAGCCAACCGACTCGCCCGGGACGAAACGTTGAAGTGGTTGGAATTTCGCCTGCGTCGCCACGTGCTGACGCCCGCGCCCGATCCCAATGTTCCCGGTGGGCTGATGGTATCATGGATGGGTCGAGATCAACTTCTCTACCAGCACAAGACCAGCATTGATCTGGTGAATTGGATGCAAGCGGGTGGGGACATCATTGGCAATGGGACAATGGTGGAGGTGCCCGTTGTTCTGCCGATGGAGCAGCGCAGCTTTCATCAATTGATCGTCCAGCCAGTCCCGGCTCCCGTGAATGATCTGCTCTACCAGTCCTTCTTCCTAGAGTACGCGGACTTCAGCTATTGAGGCACTTCCCCTGACAGCGATGACATCTCTGCCGATAGAGGTGCAAAGGATGGCCCGTGATATTCATCCCCTTTTGAAAATCACAATGCCCATCCCCCAAGTTGCTCGCCGCGCCGCACTGACCGCGATCCTGCTGACCCTCACACTCGTCGCGCCTAGGCCGATCTCAGCCGCCGAAGCCGCGCCTCAAACGAAGCCCACGGTCAAACCCCAGGCCAAGACACCAGCCAAGCCGCAGGCCGCGCCCGCGACGCCACAAGCAAAGCTTCCAGCCAAGATACCTGCGAAACCCCAGACCACACCTCCTGCCAAGCCCACGGCGAAGCCGCAGCCCAAACCATCCCCCAAACCTCCAGCAAAGCCGCAGCCCAGTCCGGAGACCGACCCCCAGGCCAAGGCAAAAAAGGCCTTCAGCGAGCATGTCGTACCATTTGTGAAGGAATACTGCCTTGAGTGTCACAGTAACCGACGCTCAAAGGCCGGATTGAATTTTGAAGTGGCGGTGCGGAAGCCCGGCGATCCCGCCTTCAATCGAAAATGGGTGCAGGCCATGGCCAACGTGAATGCGCACGACATGCCACCAGACGACTCCGATCAGCCGACCGAGGCAGAGCGCCAGAACTTCCTCGATAGCATCGCCATGCTCAAGCACCTCAGTGCAAAGGACCCTGGGGCCTTTGTGATCCGTCGCCTGACCAAGGTGGAGTATGGGAACACCCTGCATGATCTCTTCGGAGTGGATCCAGCCGTGGCAGACGAACTACCCGACGAGGTGTATGGCGAGGGCTACCTGAATACCCTCTCCCCCCTCCAGTCAGAGCAGTATCTCAGCATCGCCAATGACGTGGTGGACCGCGTCCTCGCCAGCGGCGATGCACCGCCCACCGCCGTCCAACAGCGCCTGTTCGGTCCGACACCAGACCCCGGCAGCGATCTGCGTGCCGCAGCAAAAAAGATCGCCCGCTCGCTGGCCCGCAGCGCCTTTCGTCGCCCGGCGTCCGATACGGAGGTCGATGTCCTACTGGGCGTCTTCGATTTGGCCCGTGCCAATAAGCTCGACTACACCGCCGCGCTTCGCCTCATGCTCAAGGCAGTGCTCGTTTCACCGCAGTTCCTCTTCATCACCCCGGCTGAGGAGGCCCCGCCCGGCCAGCCCATTGTCCCCTTGGACGACTATCAGCTCGCCTCCCGCCTCTCGTATCTACTCTGGGCCAGCATGCCCGATCCGGCGCTCGCAGCCCTCGCGGACAGCGGCAAACTTCACGATCCCGCAGTGCTCAAGACCCAGGTGCAGCGCCTCCTCGCAGATCCGCGCTCGCGGGCTCTATTCGATGGCTTCGGCACGCAATGGCTCGGGCTCGGCGATTTGCAGACCAAGACCTTTGATACCGCCAAGTTCCCCCAGATGACGCCCGCGATGCGCTCCGCCATGGCCGATGAGGCGCGACTCTTCTTTGATAGCATCGTGCGGGAGAATCGCAGCGTCGTCAGTCTCGTGGATAGCGATTACTCCTTCCTGAATGGCACCTTAGCCACCCTCTATGGCATGGAAAAGACCGTCACCGGGCCGGAGATGCGCAAGGTCAAGTTCACCGATCCCAATCGTGGCGGCATCTTGGGCATGCCCGCCATCCTTGCCACCACCTCCTTTCCAGATCGCACCAGCCCCGTTCGCAGAGGGGTGTGGGTGCTCGAGCAGGTTCTCGGCGAGCACGTCCCCCCTGCCCCACCCAACGTCCCCGCCCTGGACAAGCAGGACAAAAAGAAAGTCGCAAACTTGACCCTGCGGCAGCGCACAGAGCTCCACCGCACCAATGCCGTCTGTGCCAATTGCCATAAGATCCTCGACCCCATCGGATTCGGTCTCGAGAACTTCGATGCCATCGGCCGCTGGCGCGTTCAGGACGATACCGGCGGTGCTATCGACGCCGCTGGCGAACTCCCCGGCGGCAAGCACTTCACCTCTCCCATGGAGCTGAAGCGCATCATCGCCGCCCGCAAGAACGACCTCGCCCGCAACCTCACCCAGAAACTCCTCGCCTACGCCCTCTGCCGCCAGCTCGAAGGCTACGACGAAATCGTCGTCGATCGCCTCATGGAAAGCATCGCCAAAGACGGCTACCGCATGCAAACCCTCATCACCGAGATCGTCATGAGCTACCCATTCTTGAACCGACGGGTTCGGTGAGACGGGGGGGAGGCCACTCGCTCGCCTACAGCGGCTGCACCCTCACCACAGGGGGAGCGAGGTCCGACCGTCAGTCTCTGCAGAATCGCTTCTTCTTCGACGATACCACTACCGTAGGAAAGCAGGTCTCCATCAACGGACTAGCCTCGCGGCCACGGTGATCAAGCTACCCCCAGCCACACCTCTAGCGTCGCGTCTCAATGCTGACTTGGAGGTTCGGCGGCATAGCGGCTAACAAGCAGTGGAACTGCTGTCTCTCGCCAAAACTGGGGTGCGATACCGCCTGATGACATGCCTCCATGTCTGTGTCGCTCCAACCAAATAAACTCACACGTTGTAATGGACTGACCGGTAAGAGTCTCAAACATCCGCTCAATCTCCAAAGTAAGCTGATGGGAGGAAGTCGGCAACGGAACGTCATGAAACGCTCCCGCCATCTCACGCCACAAAAATGGATCACCTCGCAAGCCCCATTGCTGCGGCTCGGGATGGAAAAGGCTTTCAATGGTCTTCAACGTTGGCATTGGTGTGCGCCGCCATATCAACGGTTCGGATCAGGCGACGGCGAGCGCAAGCCGTTGCTGACACTAGAGATGCCATTCGAGCCGCTGCTTGCATCCGTCTTGTTGAACGAAGCCGCTACGCGGGCCTGATCGAAGCTCTGGGCGCGGGGTGGTGGCGACATGGCGAGGAGGGTGAGGATCGCGGTAGCCGCGTGGGGCCCAGCCGGAGCTAAGCCCCACGCGGAGAGTTCATTGCGCCACTGGCAGACGATCCTGTGGCCCTATGAAATCAAATCCAGGCTCATTGTCGTCATTCATCCGCTTCATTTAACTCAATTCCCTGCGCGCTCGCACTCAGGAATCTTACCTCACCTGGGCAAGATCGGTGGCGTGGAAATTCGGCCTTTGCTTGTGATCAAGACCAAGAACGCAGCATCCCCTTCCGATGCCTTCATCTTTTTGCCACCCATCTTTTTGCCATCAAAAACCGCCACCCAAAGAACCGCATCAACTGCCGACCCACCGCGGACAGAGAGTCCACGCCCACGCAGCAAAAAATCAGCGTCAAAGCATCACCGCACCGCCAAAACAAGCGCTTGAAGGCAGCGCACAAACGAAAGATCCGCACGTCAAAGCAGCGAAACACAAGCATGCTGGCACACCAGGGAGAGGCAGATCAAAAAGCAAAGCGCATAAGGGCCCCTCGTTTCGGTCACCAGCGCAGGTAACGCCAAATCCCTCAATTCTTCTGCCCCCCATTCCTCTGCCGAACTGTCTTTATCAGCGTCGGATCACAGTCTGGTTAGCGGTTAGGATGTTTGGCTTCGCGTTGGGTTTGGGGCAACGGGCTGCAACGATTCCGCGTCTGGTGGCGTTTTCTCTGAGAATCCATGTCCTCCCCATTTGCCATGACCCGCACCCCTCTCATTGATCGCCGCACCTGCCTGCGAGGCCTCGGAGCCTCGCTGGGGCTGCCATTGCTGGAATCCATGGGCTGGGCGGAGTCTGGCAAGGGCAAAGCAGTGAAGCCTCCGGTGCGCATCGGGTTTATGTACATGCCGCACGGCGTCATCATGGATCAGTTTTGGCCGACCAGTGCGGAGACTTTTTTATCATCGCCTTCCCCTGCCCTCGAATCCTTGCGCCCAGTGCTGAAGCAGTGCTTGCTGATGAAAGGCATCTCGGGGATTCCCATCTCTCCCTTCAACGGAGCGCCTCATGCCCTGGAGCTTTCGACCTGGTTGACGGCGCAATTGCCGGATGCGGATACGCGCAACCGCATCAACATCGCCATCTCGGCGGATCAGATCGCTGCTAACTACGTCGGGGCACTGACTTCATTGCCCTCTCTGGAACTGGCGACGATGCCGCAGACGCACAAGGAAAACCAGGAAGGGCTGAACGAAGGTTACTACTCGCATTGCAGCTTTCGATCGCCCACCCAAGCGGTGCCTGCAGAGACCAATCCACGCAGCGTGCTGAACCGCCTTTTTGGCAAGACCGACAAACCCGGCCAGGTCGCGAACGCAAATCCGCTGGATCGTCAAATGCTGGATCTGGTGATCGGCGGGGCCAAGGATCTGCGCAAGCGTTTGCCTCAGGACGATCAGCACAAGCTGGACGAATACCTGGACAGTGTGCGCGCCGTGGAACGCCGCATTGCCGCCATCGAGTATCGCCAAAAAGAAGCTGCCCTGGAAAAGGCAGGCGTCGCGGCGAGCAAGCGCAACGCCTCGGACTCGCCGCCCATTGAGATCAAGATTCCCGAGGGGGAAAAGCGCAGCGAATACATGCAGGTGATGTGCGACCTGAATGTCCTGGCGTTTCAGACGGACACGACCCGCGTCAGCACCTACATCGGCTCCACCCCCAACGGTGTGTCCTATCCGGAACTCGGGTTCACCGATGCGCACCACTCGCAAACGCACCACAACAACGAGGCCGAAAAGGTCCGCAAGGTCGCAGCGATCACGAAGTTCAACATCGACCAGTTTGCCTACATGGTGAAGAAGATGGCCAGCCTGCGCGAAGGCAGTGGCACCCTGCTGGACAACTGCATCATGATGTGGGGTTCCGGCCTTGAAGACGGCAACAAGCACGCCCGCGAAAACCTACCCTTCATCATCGCTGGCGGTGGTGGCGGCAGCATCAACACCGGTCGCTTCTTGGACAAGACCAAAGGCAATCAAGGCGATCTCCTCACCACCATCCTAGCCTGCGCAGGCGTGCCACTGGATCGCCCCATCGGCATCGCAACAAAGCAGATCTCGGAGATGATGCGGGGGTGACGGTGGCGCTCAGAAATCAAAGATGTGCTCGATGTGGATCCCTTTGCTGGAAAAATCATTCAGCAGGTGATGTAGTTCCGTGACGGGTGTCGCGAGTGCCCAGCGGGTCCGACCTTCTTTCGTTGGGATAGGTTGACTGAATAGCACCTTGATCGCGGATGAACCGCACTGCCAATCTGGCCCGGCGATGATGGTGACGAGGATAGCAGTGCGATTGCCAGCGATTTCGTGAAACGCATTCCCCTGCTCTGCCAGTCGGATGGCCAACGGAGTAAAGGGCGTGTAGCGTGGCAGGGTCGCCAAAGTGGTGCCATCATTTCGAGTCGAGAGCATCGAGATCTCCGGGCAAGGTTGCGGAGGCCGATTCAACACGACGGCGGTTGCCGGTGCGGCGGTGCCATAGGCGGCTTTCCCTGCCAATCCGAGCGCCCAGCCATAAGCGGCCTTGACCGTCAATTCGGTGGTCAAGAAGTAGCGCCGCTCCAGTTTTCGAATCGGATGCTGACCCACCAGAGGCGTGTCGGCCCACAGGCGTTTCAGTGGAGCGATGAAGTCAAACTCATACCAGGGTGCGGTGTCCAGGAAGCTCACGTAGTCGCGGGCATAGTTGCCAGCAAACTGATCTTCCGGAGTTTCAATGCTACCATCGCGGCTGTCCGTCATGCGGCCGATGATAGCCTCGTAAACTGCCTTGATGCCAAACTCGATGGAGGAACTCGTATTGATGACCTGAATCATCGTCTGATACTCGTCATTCGGCGGGAAGGTGCCGCGGATTTGGTCGTCCACAGCGGCGTAACTTTCCCAGGCCTGGAAGACGTGAGTCATCAAGGGAAATGAGGTGGCGGTATGGTGCTGAAGGTAGTCGGCATACTCCGCCGGACCGAAGACCAAAAACCACTCGGGGTAGGTGAGAAAGGTCTGATCTG
Source organism: Verrucomicrobiaceae bacterium (assembly GCA_024232965.1). GTDB lineage: Bacteria > Verrucomicrobiota > Verrucomicrobiia > Verrucomicrobiales > Verrucomicrobiaceae > JACKQF01. Next base: position 1,382,693 of record JACKQF010000001.1, read on the forward strand.
GGGCGCGACAGAGGTCTTTGGGAGTCAGGCTGGCGCTCTCGCTGATCAGCCAAGATTTTTTCACCAGTGGCCCTGCGCCGGGACGCATGGTGGTCGGCACATGGGTTTGCCAGAAGACGAGGACTGCGAGTGCGGCAGAGCACCAGGAGACAATGTAGAGTCGCTTCATAGCATCAGTTTTTGAGGAAGCGGACCAAGGCGTTGTCGGATGGGTCCATGTGTTGGTAGAGGCGATCCCCCGCAACAGTGAAGCCGTGACTAGCCAGAAGCGCGGCCCAATCATCCACTGAACGGAAGCTCTTGAATTCGGCTGCATCCGTCTCCCAAGGAACGCCAAGCCCTAAATTGAAGACCGTATGAACCAGCGAGACAAAGGTGGCCATCTCTGGGGTGAGGACGTTGTGTTCGCGAACGATCAGCGAACCTCCCGGCCGGAGCACCCGGTGGATGGATTTCACAAACTCGTCCAGTCGCTCCGTCGGGCAGTGGTGAAAGCCGATGTAGATGGTGACAAGGTCAATGCTCGCGTCGGTGATCGAGCGATCGATGGGACCGTAATGATCCAGTGCGAGGAATTGGCCAATCTTTTTGATTTGGCCACGCTCAAAGATGTCACCCACGGCATTGCTGGGTGCGACATCGTTGATCAGGTAAAGAGGACCGGTGACTTGGGTGTGCTTCCGCAAGTCGCTGATGTAACGGCCAGTGGATCCGATTTCGAGGTAGCCATGGATCTGCTTGGTCTCCCCCAGGAGTTGAAGCGTCTGGCGCTTCATTTCACGCTTTTGCTTTTTAAGCGCAGGCAGGGCAAGCGTCAGTTCCGATAGGAAAGGCTTGATCTCTTTGAGCCGTTGCTGCACCTCGCGATAAATGGCTTCATCGCTATCGTGCCTGCCGCAAACTTCGTGGATGAGGTGGTGAAACTTCGCCTCTGGGTAGAGATGAAAGACAACCTGTAGGAACCGGTAAAAGGCGTCACGTTGAGGGGTGCTGTCGAAGACAGCATGGAATTCGGATGGCTTGTTCATAGTGATTCGGAGTTAGGGTGGTAGTATTTATCGCAGAGCACATTGCGGAGGCGGAAGTGAGGATCGAGTTGCTGCTTCAATTCAAAGAGTTCAGCCGCGCGCGGGTAGGCCCGATGAAATTGCTCCTCCGTCGCGTGGGCTTGATACGGCAGGTAATAGGTCCCGCCGTGATGAAGAGCGGCGTCAATCAGTTCACGAGTCCAGACAGCCACGGCCTGCCGCGACGCCGGGTCTGTGTTTTGCCGATAGTAAAGCACGAAGGCGAACACCTCTTCCCGTGCCCATGCGAGCAGCGTCCCTGGATCAGGCATCGCATGCCGGACGGATATGTTTAGGACCTCGACTCCATGGCGATTGAGAATTTCCTTCTGAGCTGCAGCAAAGGAGTCAAACCGAGCCACGGGAACAAAGTACTCCTGCAAGACGTAGGTGCTCGCATCTCGGGACCTTGGCTCCAGTTCGGCGACGTCGTAACCTGCCTCATAATTGCGCCAGTGAACCCGACGGCGCAGGTAGAGCAGAGGCTCGATCAAAAACTCACGCCGCCAATTGCCAAGAGGCGTCTGGCTGAATGCCCAAATGAAATAGCGATGGATCGGATAGGATTCATGGAGTGGCATCAAGCGCGTCTTCGTCGTCGGTTTCAGCGAAGTAGTGCGCCACGTCACCGCGCGGACTCGATCAAGACTTGGTGGATAGAGATCGCCATTATGGAAGACGGCTGCTGGATCATCGCGGACCGTCTTCGCGAAGAAGCTCGCATAGTCACTGCGCGGCACTTTCTGACTCACGCATTCGACCGCTAAGTTGTCGGTTAGATCCAGTTCCACCTCGACGATCACACCGATGGCTGAGTATCCACCAATGGCCGCGTAGAATAGGAAAGGATTCTCTATCCGGCTTGCACGAATGAGGGTCCCATCAGCCAGCACCAAGTCAATCCAACGGACGGAAAGCACCACTGGCCCTAAACCCATGTAACGGCCGTGCGCGTTTACACTCAATGCGCCACCGACCGTGAAGTTCGCATAGGATTGCATGATCTTGACGCTGAGATCGTGGGGATCGATGTAGCGCTGGATATCCGACCAACGAATGCCTGCTTGCACCCGAATCCACTTTTCAGACTTCGAGAACTCGGTCACTCGATTAAGGCCGCGCAGATCCAAATGAGTGGTGCCAGGAGACGCCGTCTGCCCGCCCATACTGAACCGCCCTCCGCCGATAGAGACACATTCCGATGTCGTGCGTAAGTAGTCCTGAAGGGCTGGAATGGTCTCGGGCCGCACAACCTTGCCGACAACGATGGGATTGAGTTTCGTCACATCGTTGATGATCCACCCACCTGTTGGCGAGGCCATTCCATCGTCGTTGGTGCGATAGTCGCTGCGATTTTTCCTGGATTCGCCAAAGCGATTCTCGTTGGGTTGTCCGCGCTTTAACAGCAACAACCAGGCGAGCCATAATGGGCCAATCACAGGAACCAAGGCGATCAGGAGCGTCCACCCAGAACGCCCGACGTCGTGCAGACGCTTACTGGAAACGGAATACAGGCACCCCAGCAAGATAGGGCTTACCAGCCATGCAAACTCTTGGCCGAAGGCCCGGGTCACCGCGAATTGCAGCAGATAGAACACTGACAGAGCCAGCAGCAGCGCATGGGCAAAACTAACCCGCCCCAAGCGACCGCGGCGGGTGAACATCAAATAGGTTAGAGGAAGTTTGGTCGAGAGCATGAGTCAGCGAGGTTGATAGAGTTCGTATGCAAACCGCTGCCATGAATTCCTGAAATAGCGTCATCGATATTCTTTTTGCCCGTATCGAATCCATCAATCGCCCGTGCTTTGTCCGCTGGGTTATCCAATTGCGAAGAATGAAAGCGGGAGCATAGCCAACTGTGGCGATGCCTTAGGCTGACATGCGGGGTGTTTATTGGCCTTGTGATGTCGGGCTCCCTTGATTCTCCGTGGCATGGCTTGGAACGATGAGCATCTGCCCTCCCCCTCGCAGCAGCGATCCGAAAAATATTTTCAACGATTTCCCGTTAGACTAGTCTGAATCCGTTCCCTTGGAACTGAAACAACCACACACCTAAGCCTACACATCCCATGCTCAACGAATTCAAAAAGTTCATCCTTAAAGGCAACGTCGTCGATCTCTCAACTGGCGTCATCATCGGCGCTGCTTTTGGCGGAATTGTTACCGCCTTCACTAAAGGCATCGTCGAACCAATTTTGGGCCTATTCGGCGGAGGGCCAAATCCTAAGCTCACGATCCCCCTCAAAGACACAATGGTAGAGGTTGCCAAACTGGGGGCTGACGGCAAGGAACTCGTCGAAAACGGGAAGCCTGTAATGGAGTTGGTGAAAAAGACAATCGAACTCGATCTGGGTGGAATCGTCGGCGCCGTGATTGCATTCCTCATCACTGCAGCAGTCGTCTTTTTCGTCATCGTCAAGCCAACCAATAAGCTGTTGTCGATGATGAAAAAAGAAGAGGAAGCCGCGCCTTCCGCACCTCCCGCTGACATCGTATTGCTCACCGAGATCCGCGACTTGCTGAAGAAGTAAGCAGCACTTGGTGTGATTGACACCAAAGCTCTCCCTGCCCTCGTGGTCGGGAGAGCTTTTTTTATTTGGGCAACAGTTGGTAGCTGTCCTTGGCATCTTTGACCAACCAGCCAGCGTCCTCCAACTCTTTGCGCAACGCATCGGATGTCGCCCAATCGCGCCCCATCTTGGCATCCCAGCGACGGTCCGCCAGTGCCTGGATCTCAGCCGGAACTTCGATGTCACCTTCCCCAATGACTGCTGGAATCACGATTCCAAGCGCGTCGCAGATGAAGTGCAATCCCCGCCAAACGTTGGCCGCTTCTTCCTCAGATAATGTGGAGGGCTTCTGTTGATTCAGGACGGAAAACACATCACCGATCGCCCCTGGGACATTCAGGTCATCGTTGAGACGAGCCCATGCCGCAGCAAAGGGTGCCGGATCAGCGCTGTTGATCAATTCCTCATGCGTCGGCACCGAGACCTCGCCTAGACGTTCCTTGAGTCCCTTAGCGTATCGCGCGATTTTCTGTAGTGCCTGTCGAGCGGCGTCCAATGAGTGAAACGTGAAATTCAGCGGTTGCCGATAGTGACCGCCCACGAGCACGTAACGCGTCTCCATTGCTGAAAACCCGCGAGCTTTGAGATCTTCGAGCGTGTAAAGGTTACCGAGGCTTTTGCTCATCTTTCCGCCGTCCACCATCAAGTGGGCCACGTGCATCCAATGACGCGCAAAGTGCCCCCCGGTACTGCAGCAGCTCTGGGCAATTTCGTTTTCATGGTGGGGGAAGACCAGATCGACGCCACCACTGTGCAAATCGAAGTCCTCGCCAAGATATTCCAAAATCATTGCACTGCACTCCAGGTGCCAGCCTGGGCGGCCGTCGCCCCAGGGGCTCGCCCAATAGTTTTCTCCATCCTCTGGCTTCCTGCTTTTCCACAGTACAAAGTCGGCCAGCGAGTCCTTTGTGTACTCATCACTATCCGTCGCCGTTGCTACCGATGCAGCGCCGAGGCGAAGCTCCCGATCCTCCAGGTGCGAGAGGCGCCCGTAGTCTGAATAAGACGATACTTTAAAGTACACACTTCCGTCCGGGGCTGCGTAGGCATGACCTCGTTCCATCAACTTTTCGATCATGCGGATCTGGTGCGGCAGATGCGCAACTGCACCTGGTTCGATGTGCGGCGGCAAAAGGCCCAACTCACCGCAGTCATGATGAAATTTCTCCGTCCAACCGCGAGTGAATGCGTCCAGAGTCTGGCCTGCCTTTTGGCTGTCGCGGATCGTTTTGTCATCGACGTCCGTGATGTTCCGAACGTGCAGAGTCGGCGTGCCTCCAAGCTCCACGACTCGACGGAAAACATCCTGGGCAACGAAGGTCCGGAAATTACCAATATGCGCGGGGCCATACACCGTCGGGCCGCAGCAGTAAAAGCGCAGAGTCTCGCCATCGAGTGGCGCTATATCGCGGGAGTCGCGGGCAAGGGTATCGTAGAGACGCAGGGAAACACCAGTCATAAAGAGAAGGCGGTGACTATGGAACATCCGAGCCCGCACTCAAGCACCGAATCATGCGGGCAATCGCCTTGCCCCCTGAAAACTTCACCCTTGGCCTTTGCCAACAAAAGCGCCAATTTGGTCGCTGGCATCGCGCGGAGCATTCACACCGTGCGAACACACACGATTATGGACAACAGCACCTCCTCCGAACCCGGTTGGTTGATCTTCGCCATCATAGGCGGATTCTTTGTGGTTTTCCCTTTGTTTTGGTGTGGCGTTGTTTTTTTGCTCAGTGTGCTGGGAGGTTGGGGCAGATTGGCGAAACTGTATGCCGCGGGTGACCGCGCTGTCTCCGGTGAATTGCATTCAGGGGTAACGGGAAAAGTCGGCGGAATCAGCTATCGAAACGTCCTGACGCTGCACGTCGGACACCAAGGATTCTTCATCGAGGTGATGCCGCTATTCAGAATCGGTCATCCGCGCCTTTATATCCCGTGGTCGGAAGTCAGTGCCCGAACTCCCGTTCAGGTCTTGTGGTGGAAAGCGGAGAAGTTGACCCTCGGGCGGCCTGCCGTCGGAAGCATCACATTACCAGAGAACGTCCGCCCGACTGCCCCGCCCTTGCCGCAGGTGTAATGAATCTAGGGCCGTACTGCGCGGTTACTGATTGCCTCCTCTGGTTCTTCGTGTTCAGTACCCGCACGAACTCATGTGCGGCTTTCTCGGTTGGTTTCAGCCTCAATCTATCCCCTGGTCAGACCAGCAGCAGCGGCTGCAGGTTGATGCGTTGCAAGGCATCTCTCATCGAGGTCCCGACGACTCGGGTGTAATGCGCATGCCTGGCGTTTGGATGGGTTTTCGCCGACTTTCCATTCTGGATCTCAGTGCGGCTGGCCACCAACCAATGGTCTTTGGCGATGGACGATATACGCTAACTTTTAATGGCGAGATCTACAACTTTCGAGACCTCCGCGCGCGACTGGGGGAACCGCAATTAGCATCGTCAGGCGACACGGCAGTGCTCGGAACGCTGCTGGCGACACTACCTGTCGAGCAGGCTCTGGAGCGTCTCCGCGGGATGTTTGCCTTTGCCTTTTGGGATGCCGAAAGGGAGGAACTCCTTGCTGCCCGAGATCCCTTCGGCATCAAGCCTCTCTACTATCGCCACAACGCCGATGGATCCCTCTGGATTGGCTCAGAACTCAAGGCTGTCCATCGTCTCAGTGGGTCGGATAGCAAAACCTCACGTCAGGCGGTCGCGCAGTATTTGCGATGGGGCGCGGTGCAGGCCCCAGAGACTCTCTTTGAGGACATCAAATGCCTGCCTCCAGGGCATCTGCTACGTTGGAAGCAGGGAAAACTCGTCATCAAGCGCTACTTCACCCCGGCTTGGCCAAGTCAAGACGATTGGGTGGCCGATCCTGCTGAACAAAGGAGACTCACCCGCGAAACCGTCTTGAGCAGCGTCCAGGCTCATTTGGTGGCCGACGTGCCTGTGGGTGTCTTCCTCAGCGGTGGGCTCGATTCGACCTTGATGACGGCCTGCATGAAGCATCTCGGCCAATCAGACATTCAGGCATTCTCCATTGGTTATAGCGATGACGCTGGGGTTCCTGACGAAACCGATGCAGCGGAACAGACAGCGCGGCACTATGGCTGCCGCTTCGTGCGTGAGCGAGTGAGTGCGGAATTGCTGGAGTCAAAGATGGACCGCTATCTCCAGCAACTCGATCAACCCACAGGCGATGCATTGAATACCTGGCTTGTCTCTGAGGTGGCGGCACAGCATGTCAAAGTCACGCTGAGCGGTCTCGGCGCGGACGAGTGGTTCGGCGGCTACAACTACATGCAACTCGCACGACTTGCGGATCGCGCACTGCTGGCCAAGTCCCCGATTGGTGCAGTGACCGGGAGTCTAGTGCAGTTGTTGAACAATCGCATACCGCAGGGCATCAAGGGGCATCGGGCATGGAAGGCGCTCTTCTATGCCGCTGGTGGCGCGGGGCAATCCACCGCTGAATGGCATGCGCACGCACGAACGATCATGCCGGAAGCTGATCTGCGCGCGCTCATGAATTTGCGAGCCGATGAACCCGATGCCTGGACCTATGACACACCCGAGCGCAACCATTTGCTGGCGCATCTCAGTGACCGCGCACCGGGTTCTTGGCTGAATCAAATGCTCCTCCTGGAGACGGAGACCTACTTGGCCAACACTCTCTTGCGCGATAACGACGCCACCAGCATGGCGCACAGTCTTGAACTGCGAGTGCCACTTGTAGATCGTGAGATTTTTACTCTGGCAGGAAGGATCCCGCCGGACAACAAACTGAATGGTCGTGGGGGCAAACGCATCTTGCGCGATGCGATGGCAGACCTGCTGCCGGAGTGGATCGTCAACGACCGCAAGAAGAAGACCTTCACACTGCCCTTGATGAAGTGGATGCGGCATCCATGCTGGAAAGATCGCATCCACGACACCCTGCGTGCAAAGGCATGCCGTGAACGTGGGTGGATCGATCCCGCCGCCTCCGATCGCGTGCTGGAGCGCTATGAAAAGTGCGCAGTCAATACCAAGGCCGCCTGGCCGCTAAGTCAGGCCGTGTGGCAACTTTTTGTGCTCGAAGGATGGGCGCAGCGTCACCTTTAAGCCCTCTCCATTGTCGTTATGCGTGTCCTTCAAGTCTTCAATCGGTACCTCCATCCTGGCGGTGAGGAGAAGTCTGTGGAGCGCATCTGTAGGCATCTGGCAGAACGCCACGAAGTCAGCCGTTGTCTTTTTGATAGCAAAGAGTGGCAGCGATCAGGGGCACCAAGCACGCTCAGCCAAGCCTTGCGCCTTTTCTACAATCCCGCTGCCAAGGAACGCTTCAATCAGATTGCAGACCAGTCTGATCCACAGGTTGTCCTGACGCACAATCTCTATCCTGTCGCCTCGCCTGCCATCTACCATGCGGCTAAGCAACGGCAGATCCCGGTCGTGCAGTATCTGCATAACTTTCGCCCCTTCTCTGTGGGTGGAACGCTGTACAGTCGTGGGCGTATCCTTGATGATGCCTTGCACGGTAATCTCGGCCCGGAAGTTTGTGAGGGCGTCTGGCAAGGCAGCGTGCTCAAGAGCGCCTTGTTTGCAACGATGCTTCAGATGCTCTACGCCAGCGGTTGGCTGGAAAATGTTCGCGCATGGATCGCCATCAGCGACTTCATGCGGGACCAGTTGAACGCTTCGGGCGCGATCCCGGCGGATCGTATCTTCACACTCCGTCACTCCTGGGATGCCATGCCAAGCGTACCTGATGTCTCCGATCAAGGAACCTATCTGTTTCTCGGACGCTTGGTGGAAGAAAAAGGCATCGGACCGCTGTGCGCTGCGTGGGATTTGCTGCGCGCAAAACACGGCGATGCTGCGCCGCCGCTGCACATAGCAGGTGAAGGACCACTCGCGCCGCTGGTTCAGGCTCATGCGGCGGCGAATCCATCGATCATTCCGCTTGGACTGATAGACGGAGAGAAAAAGCACCAGGAGCTCTGCCGCTGCCGCGCTCTCATCGTGCCCTCTACTTGGTGGGAACCACTGGGCATCGTCGTTTATGAGGCCTTTGATTATGCCAAGCCTGTGCTCGCCGCCCGCTCAGGAGGATTGACGGAGACCGTCACCCAGGGCGGCACCGGCTTCCTTCACAAAGCAGGCGATTCAGAAGCCTTGATGCGCGATGTTTTGAGCCTGGAATCGATGTCCCAAGATGGCCGCTCAGCTATGGGTAAATCGGGTCGAGCGTGGCTGCTGAGGGAAACTTCTGTCACCACTTGGCAGGAACGATTTGATCAGATTTTGCAAAATACGCACATTGCGCGCCCTTGAATTTGGCGAATTCCCCGGCACGGTGTCTGCCCCTTTCAGCCAGTCATGCCACACTTTACGCACGCCGCAGCCTACCACTTTGCCACGCTCTCGGACCTCAAGCCTTTGCGCCAGGACCTCATCACCCGCTGCAAGTCGCTTGGCATCAAAGGCACGATCCTGATTAGCACCGAAGGGGTGAATCTCTTCATCTCTGGTCAACGTGGGGATGTCGATGCGTTGCTCGATCACTTGCGCACGCTGCCGGGTCTGGCACGACTGACCCCCAAGTACAATCCCTGCGATCACCAGCCCTACAATCGCATGCTGGTGCGCATCAAAAAGGAAATCATCGCCTTCGGTGTTGATGGCGTTGACCCCGCAAAACGCACCTCGCCAAAACTCTCGGCGAAAGATCTGAAGCAGTGGCTAGATGAAGGACGCCCCGTCACGCTGCTAGACACCCGCAACGACTACGAGATAAAACTCGGCACCTTCAAGAACGCGATACCGATCGGGGTCGACACCTTCCGCCAGTTCCCCGATGCTGTCCGCCGCTTGCCCGAGGAACTGAAAAAGCAGCCAATCGTCATGTTCTGCACGGGCGGCATTCGTTGTGAGAAGGCTGGCCCGTTCATGGAGATGGAAGGCTTTGAAAACATCCATCAACTCGATGGCGGCATCTTGAAGTACTTCGAAGAATGCGGTGGCGACCATTACGATGGCGAATGCTTTGTCTTCGATCAACGCGTGGGTGTGGACCCTTCGTTGCATGAGACTGAATCGACACAGTGCTACTCCTGCCAGTCCCCCCTGACCGCAGAAGACCAAAAGGACCCTCGCTTCGTCACAGGGAAGACCTGCCCGTACTGCTACCTGACCACGGAAGAACAGCGCGCTCAAACCTTGGCCCAACGCAACGCTGACTTCGCTCGCGTCACGACTCCGCTCCCCGGTAGCCAACCATACGTCAATCATCGTCCGCTCAACGTTCCCGCACCGTGCGATGGTTTCACTACGCTCGATTTCCTCAGCCATATTCTCCCCCACACCGATCGGGAAAAGTGGATCTCCATCATTGAGGCCAATGAACTCATCGATGATGACGGACGCCCCTATCGCGCCGATGAAATCGTCCGAGCCGGCCAGCGTTGCCTCCACGTGTTGCCAGCGACGGTGGAACCCGAGGTTGCCCGCGACATTGAAGTTCTGCATGAGGACGAAGCTATCGTCGCCATCCTCAAGCCAGCCCCCCTGCCCGTCCATCCAGGCGGTCGTTTTCATCGCAACACGCTCGCGTGGATCATGGGGCAAGTTTATCACCCGGAAAAACCCCGGCCCATCCATCGGTTAGATGCAAACACCACCGGCATCGTGCTGTATGCACGAACGCGTCACTTTGCGGCATTGCTACAGCGCCAGTTCTTAGAGGGTGGTGTGGAGAAAATTTACCTGGCCCATGTGCAGGGCCATCCAGAGACCGACCTTTTCGAATGCCGCGCACCGATCTCCCCAGAACCTGGGAGAGCAGGCACGCGCAGCATTGATGAGGACGAAGGTCAGGATGCCCACACCCTGTTTCGTGTGCTCGAACGCCGCGCCGATGGCACCAGCTTGTTGGAGGCCCAACCGCTGACGGGGCGCACCAATCAGATCCGCATTCATCTCGCCCAGTTGAACCATCCGATCATTGGCGATGCCACCTATTCCGCAGGCGGTCACGCAGCATCCGTGCAGACGCTGCCTCTCGGTGCCGCTCCGCTAGAATTGCACGCGTGGAAGCTCAGCATCATTCATCCGGTCAGCCGTGAACCTATGACCCTGGAAGCCCCAAAACCAGCCTGGGCCTAGGAATCACTTCTGGAGCCATGCGCAGAGTTCTCGGATGTGCTGCGCAAAAACAGCGCTGGCGATGTAGCTCTCCCCCGGCTGGAATTTTGGCTGCCCCACAAGGCGTTCACCATCGAACTGACTGATCCATCGGCCTTCGGCATCCAGTGCCTTGATTACGCGCAGCGCACCCGCATCATCGAGCATCTCGTCTGCACTTTGTGGTGACCACTTGCCGCCAGCGCTTACGTCGCGGTACGCTGCGTCGATCTCCTTCAGGCGGGCGTCCGTTTTCCATCCATAATGTTTTGGGACGTCGGCATCGCTGTTCGTCAGCTTGTAGTCATCCGTCATATAGAGTGGTTTGTTGTTTTCCAATTCGTAGTAGCGGGCCAATTGCCCATCCGGTAGAAGCGACTTCTGCAGGTAGGCTAGAGCGCTGGGAAAGGGGGCCAGGTACTTCTTGTCACCCGTGAGTTGATAGACCCGCAAGAGTGTCTCAAGCGCGCCTTGCGATTCGCGCCCGCAGATCGCTGGCGGTTCAAACTTCCTCGCCCAAATGGGCCGCATCCCATAATCGTACTGTTGCGCCCATGCTGGTTGAGGGGCAGGCATCTGCGCCAGCAGCAGGAAGTCGCCCAACTTCGCCAAGGCCTGACGGCAGCGCTCGTCTTGGTAAATCTCCAAGGCCGTGAACAATGTCTGGGAGACGTAGATGACGAGGTCGTCATTCAGCGTGTACATGTCCCAGTAGTTCTTCAAATGATTCTCCGTGCGCCAATCATAGTCTGGATATGTGGCTGACTTCACCGGTTGCGCAGCTACGGGTCCCGTCCATACCTGAGGGAATCCGCCATTGGGAAACTGAGCCTTCAGCATCGCTTCAAGTCCTACCATGACGGAATCGTGGATTTGCGCATGCTTGAAGCCGTGCTGCTGATCCACACGCATTAGAAACTCCAAAACCGATTGGCTGATCCCGTCGTCCAGCGTCGAATTATTAGGCCCTTTCTTGCGGCCCTTGCCATTCCGATAGAGAGCGGCGTTTGCCCTGTCGGCGCTAAAGTCCACACTGTTCGTCCACCCCCCAGATTGCAGTTGCCCATAGATCGCAGCTACCGCGGCATCTGTTGCCGCTGCAAGCATAGCCGGGTCTTTCGTCGCTTCGTAGGCCTTCAAAAATGCCAATCCTACTGTCGGTGTTCCAGGCGGTTGCAGCCAAATTTGATCTGCCGTGGCCCGACCTTCGCCCAGCCGACTCTGCAGATCGAGCGAGTAGTAATAGACGTAACCTCCGTGGACGGAAACCTCACCATGGAAGTATTCACAGGCTTTGCTGATAGCGCTCTTCACCTCTGTTTTCAGGTCCGCTCCCACAGCATCAATGGATGCGAACGCACTCAGAAAGCACAATAAAACTACACGTGTAAATCTTTTCATCCTCCCAGAAACGCAGCGCCCTCGCCGGATCTCACAGAGAATCGTAAAATACCTCACCAAAAATAGCACCCCCAAGCAAATGCTCGCCATCGTAAAGCGCGCAAATTTGCCCCGGCGTCAGGGCGCGCTGCGGTTCCTGAAAGCTTAATTCCGCAGTCCATTCACCATCGGACTGCACCGGCGAAAACAACGCCGCCGCAGCGGGGGCTCGATAACGCGGCATTGACTGTAATTCGCGTGCGGTTTCCAGTGGCTTTCCTGTGGTGGAAATACCCGTCAAACGACAGCGTCGCGCCCACAGAAGCGGAGTATCTGCCCGTTCGATAGCGATCACGAGTTCGTTGTTGGCGGGACGCTTTGCCACGACAACGTAGGCTTCTTTGTAGAGGTTCGAGGGCACTCGAAGTCCCTTGCGTTGGCCCAGCGTGTAGAGGTGCAAGCCACGATGCTCGCCAAGAACCTTACCATTCAGATCCACGATAGGTCCAGGTGAATCCGGGACGAAGGTGCGGAGAAAGTCCTCCATCTTTACCTCGCCGATAAAGCAGATGCCCTGGCTATCTTTCTTCCCAGCAGTCTTCAGTCCCAATTCATGGGCGATATCGCGAACCTGAGACTTCAGTAGATCGCCAATTGGAAACAAAGCACCCGCCACCTGGTGCGGTTGCAACATGGCCAAAAAGTACGTCTGATCCTTGTTTGGATCTTTGCCACGCAGAACGACGGGGCCTTCCTCTGGCCAGTCGGCACGTCGCGCATAGTGCCCGGTGGCCACGGCCTCAAATCCTTGGTCGCGTGCCCACTCCAACAGGACACCAAACTTCATCTCGCGATTGCACATCACGTCCGGATTCGGCGTGATGCCGCTCTGGTAGCCTTCGAGAAGATACTTCACCACCTTCTCTCGGTATTCCTTCATCAGGTTGACGACATGAAACGGGATACCCAATTGTTCTGCGACGGCGCGTGCATCTACGATGTCCTCCTCCCAAGGGCAATGACCAATGATGTTCTCCTCATTGATCCAGTTCTTCATGTAGGCACCGACGACCTCGTGCCCTTGGCGTACCAACAAGGCGGTGGCGACACTGCTGTCAACACCTCCAGACATGGCCGCCAGGATCTTCATTTTATCAAATAAGGCTGGACCAAATTACAGCAGATCGTAGGCACGACCCGTTTTGCGGCCACAGAAGTGCAGGAACGCACGATTCACCATCTGCACACCGCCAGGCGTCGGGAAGTTCCCGGAGAAGTACCAGTCGCCATACTCCGACCCAAGCGCCTGATGCAGGCCCTCGATGGTCTGATAAATGACCTTCACCTCGCCCTTCCACGGAATGTCTCGCGGCTGTACCATCTGGCTGATGCGCTCCGAAATCTCCTCCGCAGTGAATGGCGCGTAGATGTCTTTGACAGCGTTCACCATCTCATGCGCAGGCTTTTTCAATTCTTCCTCAGCCTTGATTCGGGTGTCCTCGATCAAGTGGTAGTCACCGCGCTCTTTGATCAACTCAATCGCAGCCTCAAAAGCAATGAACTTGCCGATCTCTGCCATATCAATGCCGTAGCAGTCGGGATAGCGAATCTGCGGTGCCGTGGATAAAACCACGATGCGCTTTGGATTCGTGCGCGCTAGAATCCTCAGCAACGACTTCCGCAGCGTGGTTCCGCGAACGATTGAGTCATCCACCACGACCAGCGTATCCTTGTCCTCCACCACACCATAGGTGATGTCATAGACCGAAGAGGCCATCGTATCGCGATGCCCTTCCTGCGAGATGAAGGTGCGCATCTTGATGTCTTTGTGCGCGATCTTTTCGGCTCGTGGCCAATTCTTCAGAATCAATTCGTCCAGTAGATCTGGGTCCATTTTCCCAGCCTTCCACATCTCATCGAGAGCCACACGAACCTCCCCGCGTCGACGCAACCGCAGACCGTCCATCAGGCCGTGGTAAGCGGTCTCCGCCGTGTTCGGAATGAAGCTGATGACTGCATTTTCCAAGTTGTTGTCCGTCGCCTCGACGAATTGCGGCACCAGGGCTTCACCCAGCCGTTTCCGCTGTTTGTAGATCTCTGCATCGTTGCCACGGCTAAAGTAAATCCGCTCAAACGAGCAAGGGTGGAACTTCCGCTGCTCAGCAAAGGGCTCGATGTTCATCGACTTCCCATCGGCCTTGATGCTTGCCACATGGGCGCGCTCTAGCTCGTGGACCTGATCTTCATCCGCATTGAAGATGGTACGGATCGCCACTTTTTCCGAGGCAAACACGATGACCTCGTCATCGATGTAATAGTGGCAGGGTCGGATGCCATTGGGATCGCGCATCACGAACATATCGCCATTGCCCACCACGCCGACGATGGCGTAACCGCCGTCCCACATCTCTGCAGAGCGACGCACCAGTTCCGTCACATCCAGCGCATCGCTGATATGTGTTGGGATCTCGCTGCCGGCCACGCCATGGTCGCGGAGTTCACGGAAAATATCAGTGTGGATCTCATCCAGATGAAACCCGATCTCCTCCAGCACGGTTTGCGTATCTGTGTCATAGATCGGATGCTGGCCGCGATCGATCATGAGCTGATGCAACTGATCCGTGTTGGTCATGTTGAAGTTCCCCATGACCATGAGGCTCTTCGTCGGCCAGTTACTGCGACGGATGTAAGGGTGGCAGGACCCCTTCCCTAGCCCGCCCGAGGTGCCGTAGCGCAGGTGTCCCATGAGGATCTCCCCGCCATATTCAAAGTGCTTCCGGATGTTCGTCGGATTCTCCGGGTCAAACCCCTCCCGTCGTGCCATACGGGCATAGTCCTTGCGGGCTTCTTCGAAAAGTTCGTCCAGCGAGTCCTTCTTCACCGACCGCAGTCGGGACATGTACGGTTCGCCCAAAGGCATGTCCAGTTTGCAACAACCGATGCCAACCCCGTCCTGGCCGCGATTGCGCTGCTTCGCCATCAGCGCATACAGCTTTTGGAAGCCCCACATAGCGCTCCCGTATCGACGATGATAATATTCCAGGGATTTGCGCAGCCGCACAACGGCGATGCCGCACTCATGACGGATAGGGTCGCTCATAAAGAAAAATAGCCAGGCATGCAGTGGATGCCCGGCTTGTTCTTAGCCCTGTTGTGACATTGCGCAAGTCTCAGCATGATTTCCCGCTCAACTTTGGGATCGCAGATAGGCAAACGTGCCGAAAAGCACCAAAATCAGCAGAATCGCGATGGTCACTTTGATCCAGCTAATCGGGTATTCCCCGGCAATTTTCCCCGAATACCCATTTACCGCCACCTGATAGACCTTGCTGCGATACTGATACGACAGCAGCCAGACTGGTAGCAGCAGGTGTTTGTAGGTCTGGGCCGTGAATTGCGGGGAGATCCTCAGTCCACGGTGGGTATCCCCCGGGACCTGGCTGGCGCACATACGCTCCAGCGCCGCCATCATTCGCCGACGGGAGTCCTGCGCACCACCCACCAGATCGATTTGATACTGCTCCACCACCCAACCGGACAAATAACCCGCATCGTAGGGTACCAGATCCGTCGTGGTCGGGAATGGCGCGATATCCTCCAGCAGCTTCGGGTGCACCCCCTTGGAACCGGACACTAGCACGTCATCAAAAAAGTTCAGGACCTGACCAGAAGCATATTCCCACCGCACACGACGTTCCTGCCGCCCCTGGCTATCCCGCACGTAATAATAGTAGCCAGCCTCCGCCTCCCAGGGGCAGTCGGCATGAGCATCAAAGGTCCAATACGGGAGGTAAAGACCATGCAGCGTATCCGTCATCGCCTTTGCCCCCAGACGGTTCGGAGCCCAAAAATGGCTCCCATACCAGGCTCGGATCTTCTCCCTCACCGCCGTGCCCGCTACCTTAAATGGCAGCAGCGCCTTTGGACGGATCGGTGCCTGCACGTCATCCATCGCCAGCAAAGCGGGCGATCCACAGAAATCACAGTTTTGCGCCACCCGGTGCGCATCAAAAATCGAGATCGCATTGCAACTCTGGCAACGAACCGTCTTTTTCTGATCAGCCCAATCACGATCCGCATCAGGGATCGCCCGCAGGGCCTCTACGAGGTCATTTTCTTCAATGATCGAGCCATCCGTCTGGAGTTCCGCCGGAGAAACTGTGCCGCAGTAGGGGCAGACGAGTGCCTGCTTGGACGGCGTCCACACGGCCTCAGCCCCACAAGCGGGGCAGGAAAATTTGTTCAACGCGGTCAGATCACCCATGTGGAGGGAAAGTTGCGTGGCCTCATACTTTTTTCAACTCCCGCCCTCAGGAAACATCCACGACAATCGGCATCTTTTTCTGCGCCGCCTTCCACGCCTTGTAGCGCTCCAGTTCGTGATCGATCAGTTTCATGCAAAAAGCGATCACCGTCGCGTCATCCAGATATCCAAATCCAGGTACCGCATCCGGAATCAAGTCCAGCGGGTTCAAAAAATACAGCAGCGCTAAGGCTACAGCTCCCATCACCCAATAAGGCACCTCTCGATAAGCCCCGCTCAGATAGTCCCGGACCAAAGAAAGCATGATTTTCCCCGCCTCCATGAACTTCTTCAGCTTAGGCAACTTATCCTCAATATCCTGTGCCCGTTCCCCGACCTTTTGGATCGAAGAATCATGCTGCGTCTCAGGGTTGGTGTCGGTGGTCTTCACGGCGCCGCTAGAATAGCAGACAACCTGCGGGCGGACAATCAATAAGCAGGAGGAGCCACATCCGGCCTCATCACTAGGATGACACGGAGACCGGGACCCGGTCCGGCGCTGGCAAGCCGTGAATAGCTAAAATCGCGTCGGAGGCTTCATCAGCAATCGACCACCAGTCAGGCCTACCCCCTCTGTCGTCGTCTCATGAGCGCTTAAAGATCAT
Source organism: Verrucomicrobiaceae bacterium (assembly GCA_024232965.1). GTDB lineage: Bacteria > Verrucomicrobiota > Verrucomicrobiia > Verrucomicrobiales > Verrucomicrobiaceae > JACKQF01. Next base: position 1,399,769 of record JACKQF010000001.1, read on the forward strand.
TGATCGACTCGTCGGCGCGCCACCACCAGTGATTGCCGGCGGGCAGGATACGATCTAGCGCCATCGCATCGCAGATCACGGCGTTGGTGGGTGTCTCTTGGATCGTGAGACTTGTGCAGACCAGCGGTTGATCGGCCTCTGCAAAAAAGGCAGCAAGCTTGGCTTTGTAGCAGGCTGCGCGAAGTTCCGTTGTCGGGTCCCCTGGGGTCAGCAAACAGCGACGCAGGGTCTCGGCCTCGTTGTCACGAAAATATGCAACCAGCGGGTCTTTTTCATTCAGATGAAAGCTGTGATCAACGGCACGATCAATCCAGTCGAACCATCTGCGTTTGGCCTGATCGAACTCCACCAGCATCTGCGTCGCCGGGTCCAGCGACGCATTGTCTGCGTGAACGATCTCCACCGTCACTACCTCGTCATGCCCATGCGGCACTGCGCACCGTGGTGCAAGGCCGCTGGTCAAGCGGTGCGCCATGCTGTAGCGGCGGCTGAAGCGGAGAGTGAAGTCGTGAGGCATCTTCGAGGGGGATCGGTAAGAAGTGAAAAGTTCTCAGTGTGAAGTGACCAGTCGCGAGACGTTCCTCAACTCACCAGCGATTCCAGTTCAGTCACCACTTTTTGCTGCTTCCTTCCACCGGCTTACTCGTGACAGGTTAAGCTCCAACGGCCACCTGCCGCTGCACGCCCAGTCCTTCAATTCCGAGCTCCACCACATCACCAGCTTTGAGGAACACTGGCGGCTTGAAGCCGAGACCGACTCCTGGAGGCGTGCCAGTGCTGATCACATCGCCAGGCAGCAAGGTCATGAATTGGCTAATGTAGCTGACCAGGGTTTTTACGCCAAAAATCATCTGCGCCGTTGAGCTGTCCTGAATCTTTTTGCCGTTTAAGGTCAACCAAAGCGGAAGAGCTTGCGGATCCGCGATCTCATCGCTCGTCGCAAGGAAGGGTCCCAGCGGTGCAAAGGTATCGCAACTCTTGCCTTTCACCCATTGACCACCGCGCTCCAGTTGCCACTCACGTTCGCTGTAATCGTTGTGCAGGGCGTAACCGGCCACATGACTCATCGCGTCCTCTTCGGAGACATAAGAGGCTTTTTTGCCGATCACAAAGGCCAGTTCGACTTCCCAGTCTGTCTTCTCCGATTTTCGAGGAATCACGACAGGGTCGTTCGGCCCCCCCATGGACGAGGTTGCCTTGAAAAACAAAATCGGTTCTGCTGGGATTGGCATACCGGATTCCTTGGCGTGATCGCTGTAGTTCAGGCCCACGCAAACGATCTTGCTCGGACGAGCGATCGGTGCGCCCAAACGCACATCGTCGCCAACTACAGGAGCCGACTCCGCGTTCGCCGTCGCCCAGGCCGCAAGGCGCTCGAGACCATCGCCGCCAAAGAAGCGCTCGTCGTAGTCAGAACCGAAGCCCGACGCATCAATGCGGCGGCCATCTGCCAGCAGCAGGCCGGGTTTTTCTTCTCCAGGGTTACCAAAGCGGATCAATTTCATACAGGTGAGGAAAGGTAGGTGAAAGGGCCGGGACGATGAACGCATCCTACCGGCCACGCAAATGCAATTACAGGTTTGGAATCGACTTCGCTTGCCGCAGCGTCAATCGTTCCCCGCAGCGCAGCACTTGATATGGCTGGGCCAATCTCTCGCACACCTCAACGAACTCGTCTGGAGAGGCAGTGTTGAATTCAAACATCTCGTAATGACACGGTACCACGAGCCCTGCCGCACATGCCTTTGCAAAAGCGGCTGCCTCAGTGCCATTTAGATTCCCCGCGACGCGGCGCTCTGGTTTGTTGCCATTGATGGGTAGGAACATCAGATCGCAGTCAAACTCCCGAACCCTCGCCACGATCTCAGGATGCCACAGGGTATCTCCGCTGTGGTAGATGGTGAACGGCCCCAGCTGGACGATGTAGCCCACACACTGCGACCGAGAATAGTCATCTACCACGATCTCGTTGTGCGCTGCGGGCACCCCGTGAATCTGGATGCCTCCGCGAAAACTCGCATCGTTTTGATTCAGCTCCATCAGGGTGACCTCCGCATCCCCCAAACGTCGAATCGCCTCATCCACCACCAGCCCCGGCAGGACCAGGGTGTAGCCCGGACTCCCCAGGGCCAAGGCACGCAGCGTGTCACCGTCCAAGTGATCCGTGTGAGCATGGGTGGCCGTCACCCAGTGGACGCCGGTGAGATCTTTGGGGTCAACGCAGCGCTGCGTCATACGTACGTGAGGTTTGTCAGTGGTTGCGTATTTTTGCGTCAGCGAGTCCGACAAATACGGGTCGAACAAAAACCGCACACCATCGTGTTGCAGCAAAAAACCACTCTGCCCCAGCCACCAGACATGGAGCGTCTCCTCATCGTTGGAGGCCCCAGCAATATCCGCCAGAAGCGCCTCATCCTTTTGCAGAGGCTGAATCATAGACTCAATTCTTCGCGCACCTTACCCACACCCGTGACCATGTTGGCCAGCTTTTGTTTTGCTGCCCAGCGTGCCGTCTGGCTCAGCCCACAATCGGGCGCAAACACCAACCGGTCAGCAGGCGCGTGCGTTAGACAGGCCCGGACCATATCGGCCACATTGTCCGGCGTCTCAATGTAGTAGCTCTTCACATCGATGATCCCTACGGCTACATCCGTGCGTTTCGCGATCTCGCCAATGATCTCCAGTTCCGCATACTCGCGGTTCGCCATTTCCACATGCACCTCATCGCAGTGCAGATCAAAAAAGGCCGGGAACAACGGCGCATACTTTCGATAGCCGACGGGGTGCCCCTTAAAATTGCCAAAACAAAGATGGGTGCAAATGCGCGACTTGCCATAGCCAGACTCGACAGTGCGATTGAAGATGTCCACAAAGCGTCGCGTGTCCTCGCGAAAGCCATAACAGCTCATGCTCGGTTCATCGACACAGATCTCCTCCGCACCCGCCGCGACGAGATCCGCGATCTCCTTCCTCACGATGGGTAGCAGTGCCTCCGTGATCGCGTAGCGGTCCTCATACTGGGCATTAGGTGCCAACCGGCCGCTCAGCGTGTACGGGCCCGGAACGCTCACTTTCAGGCGCACATTCGCTCCGATGGCCTCTGCCAGTTTTTGCAAACGTTCAAATTCCGCCACGGCCCCGAGGCCACGTGGCGCTCGCAACTCACCGATGATCTGATGCTTGCCTCGCTGGTCATGGGCTGGTGGGCCAAATCGTCTAGGACTGGCAGGCTCCAGTGCGATACCTTCAATGAAGCCGTAAAACGAAAGATTGAAGTCAAAGCGGGTCTGTTCGCCATCCGTGATCACATCCAGGCCTGCGGCTACTTGGTCACCGACGGCCACTAACGCTGCATCCTCCTGCATTTCCAGAATATCCGCCGATCCAAATTCGCCCAAATTTCGGGCAGAATACTCCAGCCATCCAGGAAAAGGATAGCTTCCGATGACCGACGTCCGCAGTGGCTGTTCTTTCATGGGCGGACGCTACCGTCCTAAAGCACCACCTGTCAAACCCTGCCCGTATAGTGCAATTTTTTCCCTTGGAATGACCATTGAGTCAGCGGGTACCTTTCGCGCAATTTGTATCCCTTACCCATCGTTCATCACGCATGCGCCGAATTCTCTCGACCCTACTCATCGCCACCCTTTTCACCACAGCTGCCAGTGCGGCGGACAAACCGAACATCCTTTGGATCACCAGCGAAGACCACGGGCCACACATGGGTTGCTATGGCGACACCTACGCCACGACACCCAATGTTGATGCGCTTGCCGCCAAGGGCATGCTCTTCAAGCATTGCTGGTCGAATGGTCCCGTCTGCGCGGCCGCACGCACCACAATCATCGCTGGCATGTATTCACCTTCCACCGGCGGTCAACACATGCGCAGCATGGTCGCGATGCCAGAAGGGACCAAGATGTATCCTCAGTTCCTGCGCGAGGCCGGCTACTACTGCACCAACAACAGCAAAGAGGACTACAATCTCGCGAAGCCCGAAGGTGTCTGGGACGAATCCTCCGGCAAAGCGCACTACAAAAATCGCGCCGCAGGCCAGCCCTTCTTTGCGATCTTCAACTCCAACCTCAGCCACGAAAGCCAACTGCGCAAACGCCCCCACGTTGCCATCCACGATCCCGCCAAGGTCCGCGTTCCCGCTTACCATCCCGATGTCCCCGAGGTCCGCCAGGACTGGGCTCAGTACTACGACACGGTCACCGAAGTCGATGCCGTCGCGGGCAAGTTGCTCAAAGAACTCGCCGAGTTGGGTGCGGCGGAAGACACGATCGTCTTCTACTACGCCGATCACGGTTCCGGCATGTCGCGCAACAAACGCTGGCCCTGCAATTCCGGACTCCATGTGCCTATGGTCGTCTATTTCCCGCCCAAATGGCAGCACCTCGCCCCCAAAGAATACGGCGCAGGAGTGAAGTCTGATCGCCTCGTCAGCTTCGTTGATCTCGCCCCGACACTGCTCAGCATCATTGGAGTTAAGCCACCCGAATGGATGCAAGGCTTCGCATTTGCTGGTCCTTTCCAGTCTGAGCCTCAACCTTTCATCTATGGTTTTCGCGGCCGCATGGACGAGCGCTATGACTGTGTCCGCAGCACGACTGACGGTCGCTACGTCTACCTCCGCAATTACATGCCGCACCTCTCCCAAGGACAGCATGTGAACTACCAGTTCGAGACCCCCAGCACTCGCGTCTGGCGCGAGCTCTACGATGCAGGAAAACTCAATGCCGCCCAGTCCATCTTTTGGAGCGAGCCCAAAGCAGCGGAGGAACTCTATGATCTCCAATCTGACCCCGATGAAGTCAACAATCTTGCCAATAGCGCGGAGCACGCCGCGATCCTCGAAAAGATGCGCAAAGCCCAGCGTGATCTCGCCATGCGTGTCCGCGATGCAGGCTTCATGCCTGAAGGCGAACTCCACTCCCGCGAACCCGGCACCGCGCCCTATGACGTGGCCCACAGTGATGAGAAGTATCCCCTCGCCCGCATCCTTGAAACCTCTGAACTTGCATCATCCATGAAGGTCGATGCAAACGAAGAACTCGTCAGTCGCCTCAGCGATACCGACAGCGCCGTGCGCTGGTGGGCCGCCCTCGGCTTGGTCATGCGCGACAGCGGAGCCGTCTCCTCCGGGCACGAAGCCTTGACCAAGGCACTGACCGATAAATCACCGGATGTCCGCATCGCCGCCGCGTGGGCCCTGGCAAAGCACGGCAGCGACGCAGATCGGGTCGCCGCCCTCCCCGTCCTGCTCGCTCAGGCTGACTACAGCAAGTCGGGAGTCTTCAGCAGCATCGCCGCGCTGAATGCCATTGGCAATATCGGCGACCTCGCCCAATCCATCCACGATGCCGTGATCGCTCTGCCCCAGTCAGGGCCATCACCCGACGGTCGCTACTCCGGCTACCCCAGCCGCCTCCTTCTTGATCTCGGCGCAAAAAACACACCTGCAGCCAAGGCCAACAAGGGAAAAAGGAAGGCCAAAAAGTGATCCGTGCTTCGGGCAAGAGTGGGTCGCGAGGCTGAGGGCTTCATCATGCCCGCCTCCTCCTCAGGGGCTCCATTACCTATCATCTTCGCCACTTTCCCGGAGGGAATGTGCATTTCAGTCATGACAGAGTGCAACTGCACCTGCTAACCTGACCAGGAAATCACGTTAATCCTCCCATGCTCAGAATTCTCTCACTCCTCGTTCTCGTCAGCACCGTGCTGCACGCCGAGCCTGTCGCTCTTTTTGACGGAAAAACGCTCGACGGCTGGGACTTTGACCCTGCTATCTGGCGAGTCGAAGACGGCATGATCACCGGCGGTTCTACGACGGATAAGATCAAAGAAAACTACTTCATCTGCACCAAGAAGAGCTATCAGAACTTCGAACTGAAACTCAAGATCAAGGTCAGCGGTGATCCGAAGACCGGCCTACTCAATAGCGGCATCCAGATCCGTAGCCGGCGTGTGCCTGGCGGTGCGCACATGACTGGGTATCAGGTTGACTGCGGCGAAGGATGGTTCGGCAAAATTTATGACGAGTTTCGCCGTAACAAGGTCATCTGGGCACCAACCCCACAGCAACAAGCAGCGCTCGACAAAGCCATCGATGTCTTCGGCTGGAACGAATACCGAATCCGTGCAGAGGGCCCGCGCATCCAAACCTGGATCAATGGTGTACTTTGCATGGATTACATCGAGGAGGACAAAAACATCGCACTCGACGGCCTCATCGGACCTCAGGTTCATGCCGGCGGCATTTGCCTCGTTCAAGTCAAAGACGTGACGATTGAAGAATTGCCAGCCACACCAAACAGCCCAACCTGGGAATCGCTCGGCGGCGTCGATGAAGCCCGAAAAAAAGTTGCCCCTGCCCCAAAGAAGCAGGCAAACGCTGCGAAACCTCGGCGAGACATCAGCTATAATAACGTCCAAGGAACGCCCAAGACCGCAGCTGAACAACAAAAGCTCTTCCATGTCGCCGACGGCTACGAGATCGAACTCGTCGTCCAGGAAAGCTTAGGTATCGGCAAATTTGTCAGCGTTTACTTTGACCAACGGGGCCGCATGTGGACGCAGACCGCACTGGAGTATCCTGTCGATGCCAATGAAAACCCTGCCGCTGCCGAAGCTGTCTATGCGGCTAAAGGAAAAGACAAGGTACTCGTTTATCCTCGGGAGGCTTTAAACTCAAAGCTCCCCGAGGGTGGACTGACCAACCCAACCGTCTTCGCAGATGGGCTGGCTATCCCGCTGGGCCTTCTCCCTTGGGGCAATGGCGATAGTGCTTACGTACTGCACGGGCACGATCTCCTCCTCCTCAAGGACACCGACGGCGATGGCAAAACTGACCACAGCGATGTCATCCTGACCGGTTTTGGCATTCAGGACAGCCACCTATTTCCCCACCAATTCACACGTGCCCCTGGTGGCTGGATCTGGATGGCGCAGGGCCTTTTCAACAACAGCTCCGTCAAACGTCCCGGCGAAGACAGTATCGTCGAATACCCCAAATGCTCCATGGCCCGTATGCGCCCAGATGGCAGTCAGTTTGAAGTCACCAGCGTCGGACCCAACAACATCTGGGGGCTGGCTATGACAGGCGAAGGCGAAACCTTCATCCAGGAAGCCAACGACTACGGCTACCCCATCATGCCCTTCCACGAATACGCTTATTATCCCGGCGGCATGGCCGCATTGAAAAAGACTTACCAACCCGAGTTTCCTCCCGCCGCCGAATTCCGCATGGGCGGTACTGGCTTGAGCGGTCTGGCCCTGATCGAAAACGGCGCGCTTCGCGACCCCAAAGCCACCCATACCATGGCCGTCGCCAATCCCATCATCTCCAAGGTGCAAACCATCGGCATGCACCGAGATGGTGCCTACTGGAACCTCGAACAACTCCCTGATTTCCTGACCTGCGATGATCCCTTCTTCCGCCCTGTCGGCATGACCAATGGTCCTGATGGCAGCATCTACATCGTAGATTGGTACAATAAAATCATCTCCCATAACGAAGTCCCGAGGAACCACCCTGACCGGGACAAAATCCGTGGCCGTATCTGGCGTATCAAGGCAACAGGCACTCAAAGCGAAGTGCCTGACTTCACCAAACTCAGCAACGATGAACTCGCCGCGATGCTCGGCATTCAACCAGTGGGTAGAGCTCATCTGGCCTGGCAGACCCTCGCAGATCGGGCACCTGAAGTCCTCAAACAAAAGTCACATTGGAGCTTGAGCGAGTATCGCAATGGCGGAGCCAAAGATGCGATCCTTGCCGTTGGGCGATCCCTATCCAGCGCCGACGACGTCTCGAAGCTACTAGCCTTCGCCAAGCCGAGCCTCGCCGGCGGCCCCACGGCCCAGTCATCCCGAGGTCCTGGCCAGGTTCCTGTCCGCGAAAACTACGACCGTGAGTTCGAACGTTTCCTTGTTCGGATGTTCCTCGAGCGTCAAGCTGACATTACCGCTCAGTTCCTCGATTCCGACGCCGCCAAAAAGCTGCCCATCGAAGCGCTTGTGCTTGCTTCCTTAGCCTTGGAGCCCAAGGCCAGCGCATCGCAGGTCGCCAAACTTCTCCCACAACTCGACCGCGCACCCAACGATGAAGAGCTCCTGCGCCTCGCCCAATTCCCCGAAGAACCGGGCGTCGGCGAAGCGCTGAATGCCTTGCTTTCGAACGAAAAATCGCGTGCTTCAGTCGCTGAAAAACTGATCGCTCAGCGCACATCACTTGATTCCGCAAAGATAGCTCCGCTGCTGACAACGACCGCAAAGGCTATCTGGGAAACCTACCCCGACCTCGCGCTACAACTCATCAGTGGATTTCAACTCACTGCGCTCGAGCCCAACCTCATCGCCGGATTGAAGACCGGGAAGGACAAGAAAAACATTCTCCTGGCCCTGCGCGATATTCGCAGTGGCGAGGCAGAACTGTTTGCCACGCTTGCCAAGTCAGATCCCGACCCGATGACACGGGAGGCAGCATTGGCAGCGCTCGCCGCCTCCAGCGCACCTGATGCCACCACGCGATTGCTTGTTCTGTACCCCGCGCTCACACCCGGCCAGCGAAAAGCCGCCTTGAATACCGTGACCAGCAGCAAGTCCGGCGCCAAAACCATTGTTACCGCTTTGCTCGACAAAACACTGCCGCAGTCCGACCTGGATGGCCCAACGGTCGAACGCCTTGCTACGGTGCTCGGCGATGATCCTGCCCTGGAAAAATTGCAGCAGCAACTTGGCGGCGTCTTTCGCGAGGTTCTTTTGCTCGACGGCAAAGAGACGGCGTGGGCTGATTCAAAGATCACCCTTGATGGCCCATTTACGGTCGAGACCTGGGTGCGTCTGGCACCAAATATCGGCAATCAAGACGACATTCTCGGCGCGCCGGGTGGACCAGAAATGAATTTCTTTGGCTCCAAATTTCGCGTCTATGCAGGCCCTCAGCTCCACGACGTCGCCACTGCGACCAAACCCATGACACCTGACTTGTGGACCCACATCGCTGTCACACGTGATGCCAAGGGCATCATCCGCATCTACCAGAATGGGGAACTTGACGCCACGGCAAACAAACCCGCCCCAGCGAAGTGGGAAAATTGCAACATCGGTTGGAGTGGCCCCAAAGGAGGCACCGAAGGTGTTATGACGGAGTTCCGAGTGTGGAGTCGCGCCCGCACCCCTCAGGAGATCCGCGGCAATTTTGACAGGATCATCGAGAGTGCCGAGGGTATGAAGCGCTACGATCAGGCATGGGGTAAGCTCGGGAAAGGGGCGCGAATCGCCAAGACCATCGATACCCCCCCCCTTCTCACCGAAGAGCAGGCAAAGGCGCTCGACACGAAGTTCGCCAAATACAGCGCCCTCGCTCCCAAAGGCAATGCAGTAAACGGCAAGGCCTTGAGCGCTATCTGCATGGCCTGTCACCAGATAGGCGCCGCAGGTGGCCAGATCGGCCCCAACCTCAGCGGAGCTGGCTCCATGGGGCTCGAAGGCGTGCTGCGCAATATCCTGACCCCAAACGCCGCAATGGAATCCGGCTACCGAATTTTCCGCCTGGAAATGAACAACGGTGACCTGGTTGATGCGCTCTATGTCAGCGATGACAAACAAGCCTTCGTCGTTCGCCAGCCCGGTCTCCCAGATCGTCGCATCAACAAGAAAGACGTGCGTAGCACCAAATACATCCGTCGCAGTCTGATGCCAGAAGGCCTACTCGACGCCCTCCAAGATCAACAAGTTGCCGATCTGCTCGCCTATCTGATGACCCTCAAAGGGTGAACAGTTCCGCTGAACTGAGTCGCAACCTTACCACCCGCCGCCGAGAGCCTTCACCAAAAGCACTGCACTGAGGAACTGCTCGCCTTTGATTCGGGTGAGCTCTTGTTGAGATCTCAGGAGCGTGCGCTGGGCGTCAATCACTTCGTAAAACGAGACCAAGCCGGAATCATAACGCTTTTGAGAAAGGTCCACTGCACGTTCTGCTGCTGAAACTGTCGCCTCCTGAGCGCTGCGTTGACGTGCCAGCACGCTCAGACCGCTCAAGGCGTCTTCAACGTCGCGCATCGCCTCCAGTACTGTTTGTCGATAGCTGGCCGCCGCTTGCTGATAGCGAGCGCGCTGCGCATCGATATCAGCAGCGCGTTTATTGGCATCAAAGATCGGCCAATCGACTGCCGCCGGTCCCATCGCCCAGATACGACTTGCGCTACGGGCGAGTTGACCGATGAAACTACTTTCCCGTCCGCCACTCATTCCAATGCGGACACTGGGAAATAAGGCAGCCTTTGCGACACCGACCTCAGCGTTCAGAGCAGCCATCTCGCGCTCCGCAGCGGCGATATCCGGACGACGCTCCAGGAGATCGCTGGGCACGCTGCTTGGGACGTTTGGTGGCGAGCCTTTGAGATCTGCTGCTGGTAACCGATAGCTTGAGGCGGTCTGCCCTATCAAAAGCGCAATCGCGTGTTCCAACTCCGCGCGACGCTTTTCGAGTCCGATCGCTTCCGACTGGGTCGCAGCAAGTTCAGTTTCAGCTTGTGCCACATCCACCTGAGCGATGTCGCCTTGTTTAAAACGCACTGTGGCCAGATCTAGCGTGCGTTGGCGCAGGGCGAGCGTGCTCTTCAGCAACGAAATCTCTGCATCCTGGGCACGAAGCGCAAAGTAATTCATCGCAAGTTCTCCCTGTAGCGAAAGCAGGACACTCCGCCGATCTGCCTCCGCACGTTCCACTCGTGCCAGCGATGCTTGCGATTGATTTTTTACCCTTCCCCAGAGATCCAGTTCATAGTCGAGATCAAGCACCCCGCGCAAGGTCGTCCGGGTGCGACCTCCGGCAAATTGATACTGAAGTGTCTCTGTTCCACGGCTGCGCTGGGCCGTTCCCGCCAAACCTGCGGATGGAAAAAGCCCCGCACGATCGGCACGTGCCACCGCTTGTGCCTCCACGACACGCTGCACGGCAATCTCCAGCGTTGGACTCCCTGCCTCGGCCTGTTTCATGAGATTGCTGAGAGTGGAATCACCAAACAAACCCCACCAGTTCCCTCGGCTTTCCGCATCACGCGGCTCAGCAGTACGCCAGGGGCCTGAGGTGGCGAATTTGTCCGGCAGATCCACCTGCGGCTTCGAGTACTTCGGAGCAAGGTTGCAGCCCATCAAGCCCAGCATACAAACAGACGCGAGTAAGTTCTTCTGCATCATATTAGTCTTCATCATCTCCAAGCACTTTCAGTTCGGCATCCAGTCTGCGTCCCACATCGCCTACCGAGCCTGTGCCTCGCGCGATCAGGGCATACACCATAGGCACGAGAAACAGCGTCACCACGGTCGCAAGACTCACACCAAAGACGATCACCACGCCAACGACCATACGAGTCTCCGCCCCAGCGCCATGACTCAGCATCAGCGGGGCTGCACCCATGACGGTAGATAGCGCTGTCATCATGATCGGTCTCAGTCGTTGCTCACTGGCATTCAGAATGGCATCGACAAAGCTCTGCCCCTCGTCGCGCATCTGATTGATGAACTCCACGATCAAGATGCCATTTTTTGCCGCCAAGCCAATCAGCATGATCAGCCCGATCTGGCTATAGATGCTCTGGCTCTGCCCCATCCACTGGAGCCCCAACAAGGCACCTGCCACCGCAACAGGCACTGTCAGCATAATGGTCAACGGATGCACAAAGCTCTCGAATTGCGCCGCCAAAACAAGGAATGCCACCAGCAGGGCCAGCCCAAAGACCAGAGCCATGCTGCTGGATGTTTCCTTTAACTTTAGCGCATTGCCCTTGTATCCGATCACTGCACTCGGCGGCAGATTTTCATGAATCAAATCCTCCATGTAGGCGAGCGCCTCACCGAGGCTGTATCCAGCTGCGAGTTCGCAATCGAGCGTGATGGAGCGCATCCGATTGTAGCGATTCAGACTGCCGCTATCGGCGAACTCATCAAAGGTCACTAGATTTGCCAGCGGGATCAATTCCTTGGTTCGATCACTGCGCACAAAAATGTTATTCAGATCCGTCGGGCTACTTTTATCGCCGTAGCTACCTTCAACCAACACGTCGTATTCTTCACCTTGATGCAAAAAGGTCGTGACGCGGCGACTTCCCAGCAAAGTCTCCAACGTCCGTCCGATACTGGCACTACTGACACCAAGATCCGCCGCACGGGCTTGATTGATACTGATGCGGAGCTGCGGCTTCGTATCCCGGTAATCGCAATCCAGGCCTACAATGTTCGGATTATCTTTGGCCTTGGCCAAAAGAATATCACGCCATTGGGCAAGCTCCTCAAACGTGGGGCCGCCAACCACAATCTCCATGGCTTTGTTCAAACCACGCGATAGGCCTTGGCGCATGATGACAGCCGTCTTGACGCCCGGTACATCCGCCACCTTGCCACGGACTTCGTCCATGATCTCAAAGCCATTTCTCCGCTCACCAAAGGGGGCCAGGGTCAGGACACCAATACCTTCGTTGAAGTCATTGGTGCCCCCAAACGAACGTGGCGCACGCACCAGCACGCGGGTAGCCTCGTGGGTGTCGTCCAGAAGATACATCAGTCTGTCCTCCAGGGATTCCAGGGCATTGACGGTGTAATTAAAGCTCGATCCTGGGGGACCTGTCGCCGTCACAAAGAATGACCCGCGATCTTCGCGGGGCGTGAACTCCTCGGGAATGCTTTTGATCAAATAAGCGCATAGCAAGCCCAGCCCGACGACCACCGGAACCACGACGGCGGAAAATGGCAACGCCAAAACCAAGAGTCGTCGATAGCCCGCCTGCAGCCAGTCAAAGATCCGCGCCAGACCGCGTGCCAAAATCCCGTCCCCTTCCCGATCCCGCATGATCTTGGAAGCTAACATGGGCGACAACGTCAACGCCACGAAGGCCGAGAACGCCACGGCGACTGCCAGCGTGATCGAGAACTCGCTAAACAACCGCCCTGCATCGCCTGGCATGAACGTGATGGGCACAAACACCGCCAACAGCACCAGTGTAGTCGCGACCACGGCAAAACCGACCTGCCGGGTGCCGCGATAGGCCGCGACCAGGGGCTTTTCTCCGTCCTCGATCCGGCGGTGAATGTTCTCCAGCACAACGATGGCATCGTCTACCACCAGACCAATGGCCAATACCAGCGCGAGCATGGTGAGCGTGTTGATCGTATAACCAAGGGCATCCAGCGCCATGAAGGTCCCCAGCACTGAGACCGGCACGGCCACTGTGGGCACCAGCACTGCACGGAAACTACCCAGGAAGATGTAGATAATTACGACGACCAAGATCACCGCGATGATCAGGGCGCGATACACTTCATAGAGCGATTCTTGGACGAAGACGCTCATGTCGTAGCTGTTTTCCAGATGCATCCCCTCGGGCAGAGTAGCACGCACTTTCTCTGCCTCCTCCCGCACCGCTTTTGCCACATCCAGCGTGTTGGCGCGAGATTGGCGCACGATGCCCAGGGAAATCATTGGAATGCGATTGCCACGGAAAACGACGCGCGATTCTGATGAACCGAGCTCAATCTTCGCAACCTCTCCCAGCCGCACTTGATAGCCGTTCTCGCCTCGGGCGATGACCATTTTTTCAAAGTCCTCCGGCGTCTGATATTCACGATTGATGCGCACGGTGAACTGCCGATCCAGAGACTGCACCGCGCCAGCCGGTGGATCCACGTTTTCGCGCCGCAGTGCGTCCTCGACATCATTGACCGTCAGTTGCCGCGCCGCCAGTGCCTCGCGATCCACCCAGATACGCAGCGCATATCGATTCCCGCCACTGACTCGGACACGAGCCACCCCAGGGAGTCGCGAGAAACGATCCATCAGCGAACGCTCGGCATAATCCGTGAGTTCCAGCGTGTTGTGGTGATCGCTCGCCAAATTCAGGTACATGAGAATCTCTGCGCTCATGTCCGTTTTGCCGACGTTTGGCTCGTCCACTTCTTCGGGGAAATCGGCGACAACGGGTCCAATCGCCTCGCGGATGTCGCTCGCTGCGGCATCGAGATCTCGGCCCAAATTGAATTCCACTGTGATCTCGGATTTGCCGTCGGTGCTGACAGAGGAGATGTTTTTGATCGCCTCCACCATACTAATGCGATCCTCCAACCTCTGGCTGATGCGACGCTCGACCACGGACGCTGCCGCTCCACGGTAGTAGGTCTCGATGGTGACGATCGGAGGCTCGATATCCGGGTATTCGCGCACCTGTAGACGCTGGTAACTTACGATGCCAAAGGCCACGAGCAGCAGATTCATCACCGTGGCCAGCACGGGGCGTCGGACGCTGGTATCAGAGAGCCACATGCGCGAGAATTATGGGCCGACTTCAGGATTGAACGGTTCAGACGGCCCGGTGTATTCGCCAGTCACCTTGACGGACGCGCCGTCCTGCAGCCCCACCAAACCATCAGTGATGACCACCTGCCCTTCTGTCAAACCTTTGAGAATCTCGATCATCCCCGGCTTGCGAATGCCTATCTCCACCGGGACGCGCTTTGCTTTACCATCCGCCAAGACGAACACAAACTTCGTTGACCCCACCGGCACCAGTGAACGCTCAGGGATACTCAGCGAGATGCGTGGAGCCAGCGCCATCTTGACCATCACCAGCATGCCAGGCTTCAGCAGTAGTTTTGGATTATCGACCTCTGCACGCGCCGCGACGGATCGCGTCAGCGGATCGATGCGTGAGTCCACCTTGGCAATCTTTCCTGGAAAAGTAGCGTCGCCCAGAGCATCGGCGTGAGTCGTGATGCCGACGCCAGGCTGCGCCTGCGAGAGGAAGGTCTCGGGGATGCTGAAGTCGATCTTTACCACATCAACTTTGTCCAGCGTCGCAATGACCGTGCCAGGTGAAACCAATGCGCCAACACTAATGCGCCGCAGTCCCATCCATCCATCAAAGGGTGCTACGATCTGGCGATCAGCCATTTTTGCCTCAGCCTCAAGGATCTGCTGTTTGGCGATATCGGACTGCGTCTTGCGCTCTTCCAACCGCGCCTCTGGCGCCGCCCCCTGTTTGACCAAGCCTTCAAGGCGGGCGATCTCGCGGGCCTGTTCGGCCAAGGATGCCTTTGCCGATTCCAGCATGGCTGATTCCTCAGCATGACTGAGCTCGGCCAGTAGCGTTCCTTTTTTGACAAAATCGCCGTCCTCAAAATGCAGCGCGGTGATGACCTCCGTGACGTTTGGGCTAATTTCGGTGGACTCAAACGCTCGCACCGTCCCGATCGCATCCAGATCTACCGCAAAATTCTCTTTTCCAACCTTGGCAGTCATGACCTGCGCCGCGCTCTTGGCGGGTCGCGTGCTCACGGAGGAGGCCTTTTTCGCCTGCTGTCCCTGCCAATACCACCAACCCACACCTGCGACTCCAGCCGTCACGATCAAAAAGACGATGACGCGGGAGAGAGCTGAGGTTTTGGCTTCTGACATGTAGGGGGGCTTGCGGGAAGAGGGAAAGAAACAACGTCCCTTGATACAAATGCTATCAGTTAGGCACAACTGAAAGTGCGATAACTGTAGTTACTAGCCCCCCGTCCGACTCTAACGAGGTTGCGTGAGCCACGCCGGACAGGCTCGGCAAAGCCCCACCAAGTCCCCGGTCACTTTGCCTCGACGGCATCCAGGTCACCCAACTTCAACGTCGGCACCTTCACCGCATCACTGACGTTCAGTGCCACCCAGTGGCCAGAGATCGCATGGGCCGGGAATCCGCAGGCCAGGGCATACTCACCCGCTTCATCGGCGACGAAGCTAAAATCAGCTTTCCCGAATGACATGCCCTGCGTGTGCTTTGGCACTGCGCCACCGGGGAACCAGGGTTCCGCGACCTGGAGCTTTTGCGTATCTGGCTTGTCGATCACAATGGCGCTGTGCGGCACAGGACCGGGATTGATGAAGTTGACCTCAACCGTCCAACCGGTCGGAATGGTGTAAACGGCCGCACCTTTGGCGTAGCCGTTGAAATTCATGCCATAGTTCTCGGCGGTAAAAGTGGCCACCAGCGTGATCTTTGCGGTCTTGGGCTTGTCGCTCAGCTTGAGGAAGTCAGCGGAGGTAATGCCCTCGATCATCTCCTTCTTAATTCCGCTCAACGCGGCAGCAGCATGTGCGGCGTGATCTTCGGTCTTGGCCTCTTGCGCAGGAGCGGTCACGGCAACGAGGAGGGCTAGGGCGGCAAGGGTGGGTTTTTTCATGGAAAACGGTGGTTGGTAAAAATGGGCGCGCCGACGGATGAACCCATCGGCGCGCGCTGACAAGAGATGTCTTGAATTACTTCGCCTGAAGCGGTGCCGTTACGGCGCCTTCAGGGACTTTGTTGGCGGGGACTAGCTTCCAGACCGCACCTCGTTCTTCCATGTAGGGGTCCACCTTTCCGCCATATCCAGCGGTGCCCTGGGCCATGTAGATGCTGCCGTCTGGACCAATGCCGGAGCCAGTTGGGCGCAGTCCATCGCCAAGGTCCAAGACCTCTTGCATGACCCACTTACCGCCGTCTTGCTTCATGCCCCAAACCTTACCACTGCCCCAGTCGGCAGCGAAGTAGATGCCTTCCAGCTCAGGGTATTCCTTGTTACGAGACACACCCAGATTAATAACGCAGATCCCTTGGTCAACGTGGCTGTATTCAGCAATCGGTAAGACGCCCACTTTAGGGTAGTCCACCGGATCCGTTGCGGTCTCGGTGCCGTCGGGGTTCTTTTTCAAAATCATCGGGAATGGGTGGCTGCCGCACATGAACTTCCAGCCGTAGTTTTCTCCGCCTTTGCTGCTCGCTGGCTGCATATTGATCTCTTCCCAATGATTCTGGCCAATGTCAGCGACGTAGAGATCGCCAGTCGCTGAATCAAAGGAGAATGTCCAAGGATTGCGCAGACCGTAAGCCCAGATTTCTGGCTTTGCCTTTGGATGCACTTTGGAAAAAGCCTCTTCGCTGACACCAAACAGCGTCATCTGCTGCAGGGGGGTGATGAAGGGATTGTCCTTCGGGATGTCGTAGGCGCGATCGCCAGAGGACTTGTTGACGTCGATGCGCAACATCTTGCCGAGGTAAGTGTGCAGGTCCTGACCCGCATTGATCACGTCCCCTTCCCATCCGCCGTCGCCGACCCCAACATACAAATAGCCATCCGGGCCAAAGGCGATCTGACCACCGTGGTGATTGCAGTAAGGGAAATCGATCTGCATGATGATCTTAGCGCTGGCGGGATCCAGGCGATCCGGGTTGGCTGCGTCCACGGTGTATTCCGCCACCATCGATGCGCCGTTGAACCACAGGTCTGCGTAGCAAATGTAGACCTTTCCGTTGGTTTTGAAGTCAGGGTGAAAGGCCATGCTGAACATGCCCAGCTCAAGGAACGACGAGATCGTCTTGTCCTTCAGATCCAGAAAGGGACGACGCAGCTTTTTGCCATCCTTGATGATTTGGATGACGCCTGGGCGCTCGATGATGAAGATGCGTCCCGTCCCATCGTTTGGAGCCGCGACACTCACAGGCTCCGCCAAATCGTCGGCCACCTTGACTAGAGCTACTTTGACATCGCCAGGCAACTTGCCGCCAGGCTGGACGGGCATCGCCTGTTCGGCGTTGATGGAGAGTGCCGGAAGCGCCAAGAAGGCGAGAGCAAGAAGGGTGGAGGTTCTTTGAATCTTCATGGGTTGGGTTGGAGTGATGGATCTAAGCCGGGCATTTTTCCCGAAGAAAGCATAAGCCTAGCGGATGAATGGATACGCTGACAAGACTGAAATTGTACGGCGAGGTACAGCGGCGGAATCGCCCGGAGTCGCCGTCGGTAGCCCAATCATGAGCGTTAGAGCGATTCTCCGCCTTCAAAAATCAGTTTATCGAATGAATCCAAAGATTGAGGGCTGTCGATGGCGCAAGGATGCAAATGAGAGCGAAGACGCCAAACCAATGGCGGAAACGATACACAAGATTGACTGACCAGTGCGGCACATACGATGGCACAATGCGCGGCCCGAAGTGTGAAAGCTCCCCGAGGGCGATCAAGAGGATTCCAGCCATCGAGAGCATCGGAAACACGTTGGTCAGAAAGGCTGTTGAGATCAAAAATTCTTGGAGGCTATTCGGGCTTCCAGTTTGAAGCGCTTTAATCATTGACTCAATCTCGGCGCGATCAGGAGTCTCATTCAGTAGTCCAAATGCGCGTGCGACGCCTGCAATCCGAACGATAACCAGCCAGCCGAAAACAGACACTCCGAAGGTCCGCCAAGCCCAAATTGCCATCCAGATTACACCAACCGATAGAGCAACGGTCAATGCACTCACGGTCAAAGTCAGAATCGTCGTCATGTTTGTTTTCCCTTCTTTATGAATCAAATCCGAGACCTAGTGGCTGCCCATTCTTGTAGTCAAACATGACTTAGGCTCCGACGTCGGAGCAAATCTACCTCGCCGCCCAACCGGGCACAAGCACCGAACTCCATTCAGAGGAAACCATCCCCACCTTCGACTCCCGTCACCACCAACCACCGCAAAAGTCACCGCGGCTTCGCGATTATAGTGGAAAACCTATTGGGCCGATCCGGCTTCCTTCCGCTGATTATTACCCGAAATTCTCTCCCAATCGCCGATTGGGCACCAAAGGTCATCGCGGGGCTATGGATGGCGATCTTCTTTGTATCACCAACCTGAATTGATGGATTTGAAGACTCAGTCACAACCATCGCGATGAGGAATCTGGCGTTGAAGTGCGTTACGAGGGTCTCAGCGTCGGACTGGAGTGAGATCGTTGAACTCACCACTCGACCGACAAACGAGATGTAACCATCGCTCTGCTCGGCTGCCGAACTGGACTCAGCCACCAAAACAATCAACGCTAAAGCTGCGAGTATCCGTCTCAAATTCATGGTGATGGAGTCTGTTTCGTTGAATCATGCCGAGAATCCCGGCCAATGTCCAGTCGGACTCCCTTTGGACAATGCCAACAACACCCACGATCTAGCATTTCATCATGGACGGCCGAAATCCCCGGGGTGCAGCCACGTCCCTATTAGCGGTTCCAAGGCCTCCCCCCACCCCGCTGTCGCCCCACCGTGCGTTCTGGCGAATGCCCCTACAGTCATGCGCGATCTCCTCAGCCGATCAATGCCTCTGGCCTCTCAGAGGCCAGCTACAACCGGCCACCACTCCATCCCCCGAGATCAGATACCTGAAATAACACCCCCTCGGCATTTCGTATTCTGCACTTCCACGAGGTGCCGCGATCAGAAGTGTTGACGCTGGCGGCATTTCCCGCTCCAATCTCTTTATCGACCTCATCATGAAACCAACCGTACTCCTACTGTCCGTCCTCGCCACACTTAGCGGCTCCGCGCTCGCTGAGGTGAGCTACGAATTCGCCCCAAACTTCATCCAGCCACCTCCAGGCAAGGAGCAGATCGGCAATGGTCATGGCGAGATCGCCGTGGATGCGGCAGGCAATTTCTACGTCAGCGTCCAAAACAAAGGCGCGGGCATCCAGGTTTACGGAGCGGACGGCAAGTTCGTGAAGGAATTGGCCCTGCCAGAAAGCCTGCACGGCTTTGTGATCCGCAAGGACGGCGACGAGGAATTCATCTTTGGTGCAGTGCTGGGCGAGCAACGCGTGATCAAGGCCAAGCTGGATGGCACCGTCGTCATGGAAATCCCGACCGCATCCTTCCCTGCAGGAAAAGTCAATCTTAAAGGCCTGAAACTCACAAATTGCGATGTCGCACCGAATGGCGACATCTTCGTGGTGGATGGCTATGGTCAGAGCTGGATCTTTGTGTTTAACCGCGAGGGCAAGTTCCTCCGCGTCTTTGGTGGTCCTGGCGAACCCCTGAAGCTTGCCAACACGCACAAGATCTTCATTGATCGCCGGTTCGACCCAGTGCGCGTCCTCGCCTGTGACCGTGGCAACAACCGCATCCTCCACCTCGACCTTGAAGGCAACCTGATCGGCGTCGTTGCTGACAAAGATCTGCGCCGCCCGAGCAGCGCCTCTTTCCATGGCGACCTCATGTGCGTGGCAGAAATCGCGGGTCGCGTTTCCGTTTGGAACAAGGAAGGCGAACTGGTGGCGGATCTCGGCGCAAACAACATGGCCGGTCAGACCAACACCCCAAAAGTCAGACCTCAAGACTGGGTCCAGGGCACCGTTACATCTCCGCATGGCATCACTTTTGATAACAATGGCAACATCCTTGAGACCGAGTGGAACGTCTTTGGCCGTGTGTTGCGCTGGAACGTGAAAAAATAATGCGCTCTGCGGCGGCAATCATTCGCATCATTCTCGCAGGGGGAGCCGTCATGGCCCCCCTGCTTGCTTTGGGGCACGGAATGGAGTTTCTCCAGGCTCGAGTGCGCCTGGAGATGCCGGGCAAGATCCGCATCGAACTGACCGCCGACTTTGAGGACAATCCCCTGATCAAGGACGAACAAGACGCGCGACTCATCCTGACCAATGCCTTTTTTGTCAACGAAGGTGGGGAGCAGCGCGCCTGGGCAGACGTCGCCCCGCTGACCTTTGAGAAACGCGATCAACCCGATCCCACCGCCCCCGTGCCGGAGGATCCAACCTGGAAAGAGCGTCCCCACGGCCTGCTGACAGCCCTTTGGGAGTACGCGCCCAAGGGACCGCCGATTCACCTCGCTACCTTAGATCGAACGCCGCACGACATCCTCATGTGGACCACCGGCACAGCCGAAGGCACCCCCGCCCCACCTTGGCAGATCCTGATCTGCGGGGACGTCTCGAAGGACATCCAGATACGCCCTGTGCACACAAATCCTTGGCCCTGGGGCATCGCGGGAATCGGATTCCTGATCGCCCTAGGTGCAGGGAAACGGCTCATCAGTCGCAGATCCGCCTCAGACTAAAGGCGCATCGCGTAGTGCACCTGCCGTTCCATCTCCTGAAATCCACACGAAGGATACAGGTGCTGGCCGATGGCATTGGAGGCCATGGTCTCGATCTGGGCCACCTTCAGGCCCTCTTCGCGAAAGTAATCCAGCGCATGATGGATCAGGCGCCGCCCCAGGCCCATCCCGCGTGCCGCCTCCGTTACCGCCATGTTAGGAATGCGGCCTCGGCTGTTGATCAGATCAACCCGAGTCGTGATGTAGCCAACGATCTCCCCATTGAGTTCCGCCACGAAGATTCCGTCCGGATTCGCCCGGCAATCCTCATCGATATGGTCAGCCTTGCGCGCCTTCCAATCGCGGGATTGGTCCCAGATCCCGAGACGTTCTTCCAAAGTCTGTTCCAGCGCCACGCCCCCAAACGAGGCCACCGTGATGTGCCGCAGGGTATCGAGGTCCGTAGCGGTGAATTTTCGGATTTGGATGGTGTCTTTCATGATCACCACACTACTCATCGATCTCGCCTTTGCGGCAAAGCAAAAATCCAGTCACTGAAAACGGACGATCACAGATAGCGCTCGTGCCACACCGATGTCGCAATCGCCCGAATGTGTTCCCAGACTGCTCCCCCTGGGGCCTGATTTTTCCTTTGCAAGACAGCCTTGGCGACCCTATAAACTTCCCCCTTCCGTGCCGGAATCCGTCTGGCACTCCTTCACCAACCTTCCGCTTTCACTATTATGGGCCGCATCTACAACAACATCGTCGAAACCGTGGGCCGCACGCCTTTGGTCAAATTGAACAAGGTCACAGCCGGGCTTGATGCCACCATCGCCCTCAAGTGCGAGTTCTTTAACCCCCTCGGCAGCGTCAAGGACCGTATCGGCATGGCCATGATCGAGGATGCTGAAAAGCGCGGCGTGCTGAAGCCCGAGACCATCATTGTCGAGCCCACCAGCGGCAACACCGGCATCGCGCTGGCCTTCGTCGCCGCAGCCAAAGGGTACAAACTCATCCTCACCATGCCCGAGACGATGAGCCTTGAGCGCCGCACTCTGCTGGCCCTCCTCGGCGCTGACCTCGTCCTAACCCCCGGCGCCCAGGGCATGAAGGGCGCGATTGCCAAGGCTGAAGAGATTCTCAAGGAGACTCCAAACGCCTGGATGCCCCAACAGTTTGAAAACCCCGCCAACCCAGCGATCCACCAAGCAACCACGGCAGAAGAAATCTGGGAAGACACCGATGGCGCCGTAGATTTCCTCGTCGCCGCAGTCGGCACCGGTGGCACTATCTCCGGTTGCTGCGAAGTCATTAAGCCGCGCAAGCCAAGCTTCCAGGCCATTGCGGTCGAGCCAGAGGCATCCCCAGTCATCAATCAGACGCTCGCCGGCGAACCCGTCCAGCCAGGCCCTCACAAGATCCAAGGAACAGGTGCTGGCTTTGTGCCAAAAAACCTGCACCTCAACGATGCCGCAGGCAATCCGCAGATCACCGAGTGCATCAAGGTGTCCAACGACGACGCCTTCGCCATGGCACGCCGCCTCGCCAAGGAAGAAGGCCTGCTGGTAGGCATCAGCACTGGCGCCAACGTTTGCGCCGCGATCCAGTTGGCATCCCGTCCTGAAAACAAGGGCAAACTGATCGTGACCATCGCCTGCTCCACTGGCGAGCGTTATCTATCCACTGCTCTCGCAGACGAGGCGCGCGCCAAAGTAGGCGCTTGATCTATCACACTCCCTGCGTACTTCAAAATTCCCCAAGCCTTAGTCACCCCATCGCATGTCAAAATCCACGCTGCACCCCGGCCACGCCCCCACCCACGAAACGCCAGAGCCCTCCGGCCTCGAGGCGGTGCTGGAAAAGAACATCAAGACCATCCTCCTAGTCTGCGGACTGGCCGTCGCCGCTCTCGCCGTTTATGCTGTCATCAGCTATCGAAACCATCAGGTCGCCGAAGCCGCCGCTGGAAAGTTCGCGGCCGCACAGACGGTCGAAGATTGCGATGCCGTTACCGCTGAATTTGCAGGCACACCTGCCGCTGGCAATGCCCTGCTGCTCAAGGCAAAGCTGCTCTGGGAACAAAACAAGAAGGACACGTCCGTGGCCGTCTTGAAGGAGTTCATGACCAAACACGCGGATCACGACCTGGCACCTGCAGCCCTCCTCTCACTGGGCTCACGCCAGGAAGCAATGGGCGAGAAGGCCGACGCTGAAGCCAGCTTCAAGCGTCTCGCTAGCGAGTTCAAATCGTCCGAACTCGCAGCCCTCGCCCAGATTCGTCTGGCGGATATACTCTGGGCTGAAGGCAAAGAAGAGGAAGCCCGCAAGCTCTACGATGCCCTGCCCTCCCAGTTCACCGGATCGCAGTTCTTCGACGAAAGCACGACCCGTCTCGAGTGGTTGAGCGCCAAGCTCCCAACCAAAGAAACCGAGGCTCCAAAACCACCTCCAGGTGCCACCCCACCCCCTGCCGCTGCGGGTGCTCCAGGCAAACCGCTCGGCCCAATGATCAACCTCACCCCAGGCCAGACCTCAACAACGGTCCCAGTGACGATTCCCGCGCCAGCACCTGCAAAACCTGCCGCAACCACCCCGCCTCCGGCTCCGAAACCTGCAGCTCCAACAACTCCAGCAGCCGCGACACCTCCAGTGCCGAAGCCAACCGCTCCGACAACTCCGGCGGCGGCGACCCCTTCAACACCGAAGCCGCCGACTCCGGCAGCCCCAGCAGCAGCGGTGCCATCGACTCCGAAGCCAGTGGCTCCCGCTCCGGCATCCGGCGCAGCGAAGTAGCTCTGGCGCACTGGAACTACCAATCACCAAGGACGCCCACTCGCCGAAGAGTGGGCGTTTTTTTTGCGCCTAGAGACGGACTCGCACTCCACCGTTTGAAGTGCCAAAAAGCCCAAAGCCACGTTAACCGTCCTGCAGCGGAGGGCCTGTGCCCCGCTAGCATGGCTGCCCAGGTTCCGCTCCACACAATGGAGACAGTCGTCCACGAAGTTTTGGCAGGATTGATAAATCGCTTATCGGTCGCCACGGCGCACCGTTCGAGTGCTCAAATGTTAAATGACCATTGGTCAAAATTAACATCCCCATCGGGTCGTTTGATAGCGCCAAACGCCACGCACTCCGCCATATGACGCGCTAAAGCGCAAAGCCACACCAACCATGCTGTAGCAGACGGTCTGTGATTGCCGCAAGGTCGGCACTCAAAGTGCGGAGATATCTACAAGCGAACAACACCATCCAAACGCCGTTCACCAAAAAGTACAGCGCATCAAGAATCCGTACTCAGACCGTTTTACCCGGCGTCACCACGACTTGCGAAATGTCAGCGGGGGCCGACGGAGTGGCGGAGTGCTGTCACGACACCAATCCACCACTCCTTCATTCCAACATTCCACCCGCATCGAATTCAAAAACTAGATGGAGCGGTGTGTAGGTGCGCAAGTTATTTCGCTGGCGCAACTTTCACGGTCACCGCAGCGCTAGTGTCCATCTGGCCAATTGCCACTGCACCGTCGCCGCAGCGCAGGGCTGCGTCTGCATCGGCCTCGTTCACGATCGCAACCCAACCGAGCCCCATGTTGAAAGTATCAAAGGCGTCTTGAGGATCGGCGTGACGCAGAACCTTTTGCACCACGTCATTTTCCCAGAATGGAATGGTCAGATCGCAACCCAGACCGCGCTTCAGGAACATGCGACCCAGATTTTCAGGGAGACCGCCACCCGTAATGTGGGCCATCGCCTTCGGCCGGATACCCGCTGCTTTCAGCGCCTTCGGCTCCTCGTGGTAGAGTAGAGTCGGAAGCAGTAGCTTGGCCATTTCCTCATCATTGAGCCCCACGTTTTCCTTTTCCAAAATCCGGCGGACGAGACTGAACCCGTTCGCATGAAAGCCCGCACTGCGCCAACCGATCAGAACGTCACCCGCAGCGATGGTGCCTGGGTCCAAGAGGTCAGGTTTTTCGGCGGCACCGATGGCGAAGCCTGAAAGCTCCACGATGCCCTCGGGCACGACTCCAGGCATTTCCGCGGTTTCGCCTCCCGCCAGGATACAATCGCAGGCCTCGAGATATTCGGTCATTCCGGCCAGCAGGCGGGACAGCATCCGCTTATCGATTCGAGGCACGCCCAAGTAATCGAGGAACATGATCGGGTCAGCACCAGTCGTCAGCACATCGTTCACATTCATCGCCACCAGATCTTTACCTGCGTATTCGAGAAGGTCGTGCTTCAGCAGAAGTTCCAGTTTGGTGCCCACACCATCGCAGCCAGTCACAATCACCGGCTGCTTGTAGTCGCTCAGATCATAGGCTGCAGCGAACATCCCAAAGGCATTGGCCAGCTTGCGGTTCTTTTCGGTGCGGGCCCGCATCCCACTGATGTCGTCCACAAAAGCAGCGGCTTCATGGATATCGACGCCAGCTTGCTTGTAGGTGTGGCCGGAGGAGGACGAGGACGATTGAGGGGAAGACATGAGCCCCTAGCAATAAACAGCGCCAGACCGCTTGCAAGCGCAGACGAATGGATATCGAATATCGCCGTCCATGCCAACCATCCCACAAGTCGCCATACTCGTCGATACCTCCCGCTCTTATGGCCGGGATATCGTCCGTGGCATCCGGCGTTACGTCGTGGAGCACGGGCCGTGGTCCTTGTTTCTAGAGCCGCGGGACCTGAGCAGCAGCTTCCCCGACTGGCTGCAGGACTGGAACGGCGATGGCATCCTTGCCCGGACGCTGGACAAAAAACTGCTCAATCACCTGAAGGCCTCAAAACTGCCCGTCATCGAGCTGCGCACCTCCGTCCTTCAACACCCTTTCCCCTTTGTGGGAATGGACAATAGCCTCATCGGCACCCGCGTGGCAGAGCACTTCAGGCATCGCGGTTTCCAGCGCTTCGCCTGCTGCCTGGATGATTCCGAGGCTTTCTTCATCGAACGCAGCGAGCGCTTCCGCCAAGCCGTGAGCGAACTTGGCTTTGACTGCCCCGTTTTCCAGCCTCGCCGAAAAAACTGGGACCAGCACCAGCAAGACCTCGTCGCCTGGCTTCAGGCATTGCCAAAACCCGTAGGCATCTTCGCCGTGAACGATCAACTTGGCTTCTGGGTTCTCGATGCCGCTCGCCGCGCCGGAATCGCGGTCCCGGAGGAAGTCGCCGTCGTCGGGGCGGAAAACGACAACATGCTCTGCGAGACTGCCTCCCCGCCGCTCTCCAGCGTCCGACTGCGCGGACAGGCCGTCGGGTACGATGCCGCCCGAATTCTCGATGAATGGATGAGCAAAAAACGCATTCCCCAGGCCGGGGAAAAACACCTGCACCCACCCGGAGACATCGCAGTGCGACAGTCCAGCGACATCGTCGCCGTCGAAGACCCACGCATCGCCACTGCGCTGCGTTTCATCCGCCAGCATGCGACCGAGCAGATCGACGTGAACCGCGTCGCGAGAGAGGCCGCCCTTTCCCGCACCGTCCTGGAACGCCGCATGAAGGCCCTGATCGGCCGCAGCCCTGGAGAAGAGATCAACCGCATCCGCTTCGCCGCCGTGGAGAAACTCCTCACCCAGACCAACCTAACTCTCGACGCCATCGCCGCCCGCTGCGGCTTCACCCACCCTCAATACATGGCGGAGGCCTTCCGTAAACGCACCAGCTTAACCCCAGGCGAGTTCCGCCGTACCAAGTCTGTCTGAACTAGAAGCCACCAACCCCTGACGCTGTCATTGGCGTTTCACAGGCTCCGGGATCTCAGCACCCAGCTCCCACGTTCCACCGGGCGCGGCTGGGACTCACTCCGCCTTCAGGATCGTCATCCGCCAGTCGTGGGCCTTCACATGGAGGGGACGGTGGACGGTTTCGACGAAATGACGTGGGAACACCGTGCCGTGGGGGCCGGGGCGGAAATCGTCGAAGGTCACATCCACATCAGCACCCGCGGTCGATTCGAGGCCGTTGAGCGTGAACTGGATGCGACGGAGTTGGTGGGTGCGCTGGCTGATCCAGGCGATGACCTTGTCCTCTGCCGAACGGCCAATTCCCGGCTTAAACGTTCCAGCGAGGAGCCAGCAGGGGTCGTCCCCTATCGCAACTGGGTCGCCGCCCACCACCTTCCATCCTTGTCCCCGTGCTTGGAGATAGTCGGAACCGAACACGAAGATCGTATAAGCATCTGCCACGAGCGCGGCGGCATCTAGCTTGACCGAGTCATTGCTGGGATTGCCGTTGAAGGTCACGATCACGCTATCTGAAGTCCTCAATACGGTCTTTTTCCCCGCCGGACCCTGATGCTGCTGCTCCACCCGCGCCTGGCGTGGCAAATAGACCTCTTCCGAGCCCTGGCGGAAGCCTGCATCGACCAGATCGGGTTGAACCTTGGTGACAATCTTGGTCCAATCCCCAGCGAATCCTACCTGCACCCGACGCAATCGGGTCCATGGATTTCCGGCTGCCTCAGCCGACTTAGACAAAATCGGGTCGGCCGCAGCTTCCGCGAGAGGGCCCGGGCGATTTGGATTTGGCAGGCCGGAACAGGCGTTCAGGCTGACTAGGAGAAAAAGAATCAGCGACCGATAGGAAATGAGCTTCATGCAATGCATGCATACGGTGCCCAGGCAGGTTGCGACGCCGCAGACTGTCCACGCACAAGCTCAAACCGCCGCAAAACCTGAAGACGCATCATCAAAGTCTGAATGAAGTCCTGTCTCAGCCGTCGTTTAATTCCACATGACCAGCCGCCGTAGATTCCTGCAATCCCTCTCTGCAATCGCAGCCTGCCCCGCCGTCTCTGCCGAGACGCCGTGGAAACTGAACTACATGCTTGCGTCTTCCATCTATGGCAGCCTGCCACTCGCGGAAATCCTGCCCGAGGTCAAAAAGACGGGCGCAACCGGTATCGAGCTCTGGCCCAAGAAGCATGGCACGCAGCGGGAGGAGATGGATGCCATTGGTCACAAGAAATTCGCCGAGATGCTCAAGGACCATGGCATCAGCTTTGGTGGCACCACCCGCTACGATCTGGGGCCATTTAGGTTGACCGAAGAAATCGGCGTCGTCAAAGAACTGGGCGGCACCTTCATCGTCACTGGCGGTTCCGGCGACTACAAGGTCTCGCCAGAACAACTGAAACTGAATGTGCAGGACTTCGTGGAAAAGATGAAACCCCACGCGGCACTCGCTGCCGAGAGTGGAGTGACCCTAGGGATCGAAAACCACGTTAACAACCTGATCGACACCCCAGACTCCCTGCGCTGGTTGGCAGATGCAATTCGCGACATCCCTGGGATCGGCATCGCCCTGGCGCCCTATCATTTGCCGCAGGAGCCGAAGCTGCTGGCAGATCTCATCGTGCATTGCGATAAGAAGCTGACGCTCTTTTATGCCTGGGAGCACGGCATGGGCTGCATGAAACCGATGCCAAAGGAGGAGGAAATCCAGCAACTGCCCGGACGCGGCCCGCTGGATTGGAAGCCGCCCTTGGCAGCCCTAAAGCAGATCAACTTCACCGGGCCTACCGAAATCTTCATGCATCCAACCCCGCGCGGTATCCCCATCATGCCTACCTTGGCGGAATCCACTGCGGAAATGATTCGCGGCCGCGAACACTTGGATAAGATCGTCTCAAGTCTCTAAATCTGCCCACCACTCCCTAGCCAACCTACAGCCCTCCATCGTTCCACTTCTCCATCACTCCAAACACCATGCCTGAAGCCAAAGTCCTCCTCATCGTCGGTGACGCCACAGAAACTGTGGACACCCTTTATCCCTTCTATCGCCTGATCGAAGGCGGCTACACGCCCGTTGTCGCAGCCCCTGAAAAGCGGAAATACCAAATGGTTCTTCATGAAATCAAACCCGGTTGGACCATCACGAAGGAGTGGGAAGGTTATTCCATCGATGCAGACATCGCCTTCAAGGACATCAACCCTGAAGAGTATGTCGGCATCTTTTTCAGCGGTGGTCGTGCCCCTGAGTACATCCGCGAGGATGCAGATCTTCTGCGCATCACCAAGTGGTTCTGGGAAAACAAAAAGCCATGCGCCAGTGTCTGCCACGGCGTGGAGATCCCAGCACGCGCGGACATCGTCAAAGGGCTACGCATGGCCACGGTGGCCAAGTGCAAATTCGACCTCGAGATCTGCGGTGGCATCTACGTCAATGAGCCTTGCGTGATCGACCAGCACATGTTCTCTGGCCGCACCTACCATGACAGCGGTCACTTCATCGGCCCATGGATCAAGGCCTTGGACGCTGAACGTGCCAAGATGGGAATTTGAGACCGTGAGTTCAGAATGCGGAATGACGAATGTTGATATGCCCACTCCAGTGATAGTCCCCACCGTGCCCATCCGGCATTCGTCATCCGCCATTCGATATTGCGTGCTGGTCGCAGCGGCAGTTTTCCTCAGCGCCAATCCGGCGCGATCCCACCCTCTCCAGGCGGAACCGGTGGATCATGCGCATGTCTTCAATTTCGACCAGTTTTACATCCCCGAAGATCCAGACGAACTCATCGTGGATGGTGGCATGCTCTTGATTGCGGAACTCAACTGCGCCGCCTGCCACGCCATGCCGGATGCGTGGAAGGATCGACTCCCAGCAAAGCAAGGCCCTGATCTCTCAGCGGTCGGTAATCGTCTGAACGAGGACAGCTTGTGGCGTTTCATCCGCAGCCCGCAGTCTCGAAAAAAAGGCACGCAGATGCCAGGACTCTTTGCGGGTGAAGAGGGCGATGTCGAAGCGGTCGAAGCCATCACGATGTATCTGAGTTCGCTGAAGAAAGACCAACCCAAACTCCCCGAGGGCGATGCTCAAAGGGGGCGTGAGGTCTATCACACCGTGGGCTGCGTCGCCTGTCACGAACCCGCAGCGGACTACCGCCCCGCCAAGGCCGCACCCGATACCGTGCTGGAAAAGCCGGGCCTCTCCTCGGTGCCGATCGCACTGGCAGATGACTACGACTTCCAGTCTCTGGCGCACTTCCTCCTTGATCCCCTTTCCTGCCGTCCCGCAGGTCGGATGCCTTCCATGCGCTTGACGGAGCAGGAGGCCAGCGACATTGCCGCATATCTACACACGGGCCGACTCCCTCCGAAGATGGATGAGCGCGCGCTACTGAAGCTTCCCCCGCAAACCGTGGCGCAAGGTCGCGAGGCCTTTATCGCACGCCGTTGCACTTCCTGCCATACCACTGGTGAAGACATGCCCAAACAAACTGCCAAACCGTTTGCATCGCTCAATGCATCCGCGTCGACCGGTTGCTTGTCAGGGAAGATCCAGAGCGGGATCCCCCGCTATGATTTCAAGGAGCTACAGACACGTGCACTGCGACTGGCCCTCCAGCGATTGCAAATGGACGCCCCAGCCCCGTTCACCGCACAGCAAACCGTGGATTGGCACATGATGCGATTGAACTGCTACGCCTGCCATGATCGCGAAAGCAAAGGCGGCCCTGAAGAACCTCGTGCGCAGTATTTCCACGTCAACGATCCTGGCGCGGAATCGCTCGGCGAATTGGCTCACTTGCCCCCATCGCTGGACCGCATCGGACGCAAGCTCACGCGTGATTGGCTGCAGCGAATCCTGTGGGGGAAAGACGGCAGCGTGCGCCCCTACATTGATACGCGAATGCCGAATTTCGGACAGGCACAGACCGAACCACTCATCGCGCCACTGGAAGAGGCTGACGCTCTCGCCACTCCGGTCGCGATCAATGTGTCGGGCTTGGAAAAACATCATCGTGCAGAGTCAGGCAGACAACTCATGGGGGCTACCGGATTGGCCTGCGTTGCCTGTCACGGGCTCAAGGATCGCAAGTCTCTCGGACCACCCGTCCTGCGACTCACGCACAC
Organism: Verrucomicrobiaceae bacterium; assembly: GCA_024232965.1. Taxonomy (GTDB): domain Bacteria; phylum Verrucomicrobiota; class Verrucomicrobiia; order Verrucomicrobiales; family Verrucomicrobiaceae; genus JACKQF01. The sequence continues at coordinate 1,430,490 of JACKQF010000001.1, forward strand.
GGTGGAGCGACTGCGCCCCGAATTCTTCAAAGAGCTCCTGCTCAACCCGCAGGAAACTCAGCCCGGCACCGTCATGCCGCCGCTGTTCATGGGGCGGAAGAAGGCAGATCAAGAGATCGAAAGTATCTGGACCTACCTGCGCGAACTGGATGGCCAACCCCTTCCCGAAGGCCTCCTTTCCGCTACCGATTTTGAGCTTAAGCCTGACGTGGAAAGGCGTCCCATCGTTTTCCGCAGTTTCATTGAAGACGTCGGCACACACGCCATTGGCGTCGGCTTCCCTGGCGGCCTGAATGCTGCCTTTGATGCCAAAACGAGCCGTTGGGTAATCATCTGGAAAGGTCGCTTTCTCGATGCCATGAGCAACTGGCAAGAGCGCTCAATGCCACCAATCAAACCGCTCGGCACCGGAGTGAAAAAGATGCCTCCCGCAATCGGAATGCGTAGTTTTGGTGGGTATCGGCTCGATACGGCCGGCGTGCCAACGTTTTGGTATCAACAGGATGGAAAGCGCGTCGAGGACACGCTGCGGCCAACGCCCGATGGCAAAGGCTTTGAGCACGTTCTCAAGATCGACGGCAAAGAAACCAAGGAGACTCTGTCATGGTAAGACTGAAACATTTCGCCCTAGCGCTGGGCTTGCTCATCAACGCCACTGTTCATGCCGTGGAAGATGCCGATTACTACAACATCCTCACCTACCAACTGCCGGAGAACGTCATTATGGAGGCCAGCGGACTTGCGGTGCTTCCCGACGGCCGACTGGCCGTTGCCATTCGACGAGGCGAGGTCTGGATGCTCGATCATCCGGAAGCAACCCCTGCGGCCACGGAGAATGTTGGCTTCAGAAAGTTCGCCTCAGGGATGCATGAGGTCTTGGGACTGGCTTGGCACGAGGGTGCCCTTTACGCCACCCAACGCTCAGAAATCACGCGCCTACGGGATCTTGATGGCGATGGAGTCGCCGACGAATACGCCACGGCCTCCGCAGGTTGGGGCGTCTCTGGCAACTACCACGAGTACGCCTACGGGCCGGCCATCGATAAAGAGGGGAACTTTTACACCTCTCTAAATGCCAGCCTCGGCAAAGGCTGGGAAGGTGCAGGTGATGAAGCAAAGCTGCCGCTCTGGCGCGGTTGGTGCATGCGCACCGTTCCGGGTTCGCCACCAGAGCCGTGGGCCGCAGGTTTCCGCAGTCCTTGTGGCATCGGCACCGACCTAGATGGCGAGGTCTTTGTGACCGATCAACAGGGTAACTGGTTTGGCACCAACCCGCTGCTTCACGTTCGCAAGGGCGCGTTCTTTGGCCATGGCGATGCCGTGCGCGACATGAGCCAGCCCAACTCTCCAATCAAGTCGCCCGGCAAGCTCCCAGAGGGCATTACCACGGCGGAGGCGATCCACAATGTGCCCGGCTACTGCCCACCTGCCGTCTGGTTTCCGTATGTGAAGATGGGCCAAAGCCCGACTGGGTTTCGCTGCGATGGCACTGACGGAAAATTCGGTCCGTTCGCAGGGCAGATGTTTGTGGGAGAATTCGTGCTCTCCGGCGTGAACCGAGTCTTCCTGGAAAAGATAGGCGGCGAGATTCAAGGTGCTTGCTTTCCCTTCATCAAGGGCCTGCAATGCGCCTCGCTCAGCGTCAATTTCCTCGCGGATGGCTCGATGGTCATCGGCCAATCAAATCGCGGGTGGAATAGCGCAGGCAATCGCCCCTTTGGTCTACAGCGCATCGTATGGACCGGCAAGACGCCATTGGATGTCGCCAAAATGCAAGCGCAGAAGGACGGGTTTAAGTTTACCTTCACCATCCCCATCGATCCCGGATCTGTCAGGGCCAAGGACTTCAACGGGATCAGCTACACTTACACCTATCAGTCCAAGTATGGCAGTCCAGAGATGGACACCCAGGACCTCAAAATTACCGCCGCGGACCTCTCTGCCGATCACACCATGATTCACGTCAAAGTAGCCAATCTCCGCGCGGGTTACGTGCACGAGTTTAAGCTGCCCGAGTTCAAAGGCAAAGACGGCCAACCGCTCTGGCATCGCGATGCCTACTACACTCTGAACCGCATCCCTGCGGAGTAAGGGGATGCGGTGCCGAAGGGCTTGTGTTCGAGGGGTTGCGTCCCTGGTGTGTTCACGCCCCTACGCTTTGAGGGGCCGTGAATACCCATGGAGAGGGGCTTGATCTGCTCCTCAGTCTATCGGAACGCAATTGAACCGTTCGCCGTCGCCATTTAGCGCTCGTCGATCGGCAGGACCTTCTGGCCGAAGGGTTTACCGACGTATTCGCTGAGAGGACGGAAGAGACGGTTTTCGCTCCACTGCTCAAGCACATGTGCGGTCCAGCCACTCATGCGGGAGATCGCGAAGATCGGGGTAAACAGGTCGGTCGGAATTCCGAGGCTGTAATAAACCGTTGCGCTGTAGAAATCGACGTTCGCGTTGAGACCCTTCTGCTCCTTCATGATCGTCGCGATGCGCTCCGACATTTGGATCCACTTTGCCTCACCAAGCTCGTTACTGAGTTTGATGGCCATTGCCTTCAAGTGCGGAGCACGGGGATCGAGAACCTTATACACGCGGTGACCGATGCCCATGATCTTCTTCTTCTGGGCAAGCGCATCGGCAACCCAAGCATCGACGGCATCAGGGCTACCGATTTCTTCCAGCATGTGGATGACGCCTTCATTGGCACCACCGTGAAGTGGGCCCTTCAGCGCGCCAATCGCAGCACTGATGGCGGAATACATATCGCTGAGGGTCGAAGCGACGACACGCGCAGTGAACGTTGACGCGTTGAAGCCGTGCTCGGCATGCAGGACATAGGCCACATCCAGAGTCTTCTCGGCCTCTGCAGACGGCACCTCACCATTGATCAGATAAAGAAAGTGGGCAGCCTCGCTGAGGTCTTTGCGCACGGGCGGCAGTTCCAGCCCCTGACGGGAGCGGTGGAAATAAGCAGCAATGATACCGATCTGAGAGACAAGCTTGATGGCAGTGGCTAGCTGCTCACTCATCGTGAGGTCGTGACGATTCGTGTCGTAACAGCCCAACATGCTGATGGCGGTGCGCATCACGTCGATTGGGCGAGCCTTTTTCGGTGCAGACTTCAAAAATGCGATGACGCCCTCTGGCAATTCACGCTCGGCGCGCAATGCAGTGTTCAGGTCGTCAAGCTCGGCACGGTTTGGCAGGCGCTGATGGAAAAGCAAAAAGACGACTTCCTCATAACTGACCTTCCCGGCCAATTCATCGATGTCAAAACCACAGTAGTAGAGCCGTCCCTCTGCCCCTTTCACCTCTCCGAGGCGAGTTTCTGCTGCGATGATGCCTTCCAGTCCTTTTGATACCACTGCCATAATCTCTATCTGTTTGCGTTTAAGTTGGAGTTTGATTCACACTAGCGGGCTCCATGCCGGACGCTAGTATTTCGTGTCCTAACGTTGCTTTTCTCGGAAAAAAACGCGACGGACGCTTAAAGAAGGCAGCTTTTGCTCCTGTGCAAACTTCAATTCAGCAAAGATTTATGCACACCCAGTGATTGTCCGCTTCTCTTGGCCCTGGTTGCACCGATTCTGGCAATCCGCAACGACTCCTTGTCATCCCTCTCCAGCAGGCTAAGAGTGCGCCAACTCAACCCGTTATCTTTGCCAGAATCTGAACCTTTCCCATGAGCGCCAACGCACCCACAGCCATCCCAACCGAGCATACAGACGAGATCAACACCCGCATCCTTTCCATTTCTGAGGACCGCATTCGCGGCTTCATGCGGCATCCGTTTCAATCCATCGCCGAGCAGAGTGGTGTGCCTTTTGATACTGTGGTGGAGCGTATCAGAGCCATGCTGGCGGCAGGCGTGATCCGTCGTGTGCGGCAGACCTTGCTGGCAAACAAGCTGGCGGAAGGGTCACTCGTCGCCTGGAAGGTGCCCAGCGACAAACTGGATGCCGCCTTCGAATTCATGTTCAAAGAGGATCCGTTCAGCGGCCACGTGGTGCTGCGCTCCACTGACCGTGAAGTCAGTGGGTCTGAGTATAAGCTCTGGACAACGCTGAAGGTCCCGGCGGGTCACAGCCTCGCCGAACACGCCGACGTCCTAAAGCGCCTAACTGGTGCCGAAGAATATCTCTTGATGCCTGCCCACGGCATCTTCGCCCTCGGCGTGGGTCATGTCAGGCGCAAAACCATCGAGCCTGGAGACAAGGCCGATGAACCCGCGAAGATGATGACCACCAACATCGCGGATCTCACGGAGGAAGAATGGGATGTCCTGCTCGCCCTGAAGGGTGAATTGTCCGCCGAAGAAATCGGGCCCGAACCCTGGGCTGACCGAGCCAAACAGGCGAACACTACTCTCGAACGTTTTTGCGAGGTCGCAGAAAGTCTGGACAAAAAGGGTGTCATCGGCCGCTTCTCCACCTTTCTGGAACACGTCAAACCGTCACAGACCGGCGTCCGTGTGACGAGGTTCAACGGCCTCTTCCACTGGAAAGTGCCCGAAGGTATGCAAGAGCGTGGTGGCGGCGAAGTCGGGCGTCACCCGATCATGACCCACTGCTACTGGCGTGAAGGCGGCCCTCAATTTGGCAATGTGAACATCATGGGTGTCGTGCATGGCACTGACAAGGACCTCATCATGCAGCACAAGGCCGCTATCGATGCACACCTCGCCGAATGTGGCATCCCGCTCGAGTACACCAATGTCTTTTGGGGCGGTCGCAGTGAGATCAAACCCAGCGAGATCTCCCCGGTCGTCTATCGCGAATGGCATGCCAAGTGGAAAGACACCGAAGGCCCCGTGCTGTAAGGTTCAGTACCGTCCAACAGATCAACAGAAAGCGGGTGAGTCGAAAGACCACCCGCTTTTTTGTCTCCAAGGAACAAGGGGGATGATCGCTAGCCCCCCAGCCGAGTGTCGGTTACACTCAGGACTCTTGCTGTTGCTGCTGACGATAGGCCTTCAGCTGCCGCCATCCCACCAACTTACCCTTCTGCTCATCCCAGAGGCGATAGCCGAGGCTTCTCAGGCTCGAGAGCAACGTGAGTGGCTTCACCTGCTGAAACAGCGGGTCAGCATAGTGGCAGCGCTCCAAATTGTAGTTCGGAATGCGCGAGCTGAGATGGTGAATGTGGTGAAATCCGATATTGCCAGAGAACCACTGCAGGATGCGCGGCAGCTTGTAGAACGAACTTCCCTTCAGCGCCGCAGCGGTGAAGTCCCAATTTGGATCACGCTCCCAATAAACGTCCTCAAACTGATGCTGCACATAAAACATCCAGATCCCAAGACTGCCGCCAACCAGAGTAACCGTTAACTGTAGTACCACATAGGCACCGACTCCCATCCACCAGCTCATCAGAACCGCCATGGCCAAGATTGCTAGATTCATCCAGCGCACGGACCACTTCTCACGAGGATTCGCTTTTGACGAAGAAAAACGCTGTTCAATCACAAACAGCCAAATTGGCGCAATCACAAACAGCACGACCGGATTCCGTGCCAAGCGATACGCAAAGCGTTTCCAGCGAGAGGCTGCGAGATATTCCTCCACCGTCATCGTCCAGACGTCGCCAGTGCCACGTCGATCCAAGGAACCTGCGGACGCGTGGTGAATGGAGTGCTCCCAGCGCCAATGAAAATACGGCGTAAAGGTCAGCATCCCAGTGACAAAACCCACAATGTCATTCGCCAGAGGGCTCTTGAAAAACGATCCATGCCCACAGTCATGAAAAATGATAAAAATGCGGATCAGGAATAATCCATTCAGAACCGCCAGTCCGAATGTTGCCAAGTACGACCAACTCAGACTGAGGTACATCAGATACCAGATCGCGGCAAATGGGGCCAAGGTATTTACCAATTGCCAAGTGGCCCGCCACTTGGATGGTTCTTGAAATTTCAGCACAATCGCCTTCCAGGCGGCAGTATCTTGTTTTGGGGCCCGTGTGGGTGTCGTGGGTGCAGTTGGAGTCATGCGCGGGGACCATAGACGCTATTTTCGGTAAATGCCACATCAAGCATTGTGAACAATTGACTTCATTTTGTCTAACCCCCACTTTATAAGGCGATCCAGCCGAACCTTATTCACAAAGAGTCTAATAATACCCTTCCCCGCCCGTTTTAACGGTGCACTCTTTGAAACATGCCCGCCGAACCAGCCCAGGACGAACCCTCTGCGTTGGTGCGACAGGCTCTGGAACAGCATGAAAGCAGCCTCATTGCCTATGCAGCCGGTATCCTCGGGGGCGACATCGACCGCGCGCGGGACGTCGTCCAGGACACTTTCCTGCGGCTGTATCTCAGTGATCCCGTCAAAGTGCGCGAAAACCTCAAAGCCTGGCTCTATACCGTCTGCCGGAATCGCGCTCTCGATTGCCTCCGCAAGGATCAGCGCCTGGAACTTGGCAACGAAGATTTCCTGGCCGCAGCCCCCAGCGAACAGAGGGACCCTGCACAGCAAGCAGACGACAACGAACTCCACCGGAGGGTGTGGGAGTTGCTGGACCGCCTCAGTCACAACCAGCGGGAGGTCATTCGTCTCAAATTCCAACATGACTGCTCCTATCAGGAGATCGCCGACATCACCGGTCTCAGCACTGGCAACGTCGGATTCCTCATGCACGTCGCCATCAAAAAACTTCGAGAACTCCTTGGCAAAGAATTGGCTTGCCAAAGCCTGCCCTGACCTTTTATGAACACGCCGAATCCAGACCATCAAGACTTGACCACCTTCGTTTTGGGGGAATTGCCGCCCGAATCGGGCACGCAGATGGATGAGCAAATCCACCAGACGCCCGAGTGGCAGAATGCGGCAGCGGAAATCTCCGCCGTTGCCGAAGCTCTGCGGCATGGTGCTCCCATGCACGACTACCGACTCACTGCCGCCCAGCGCCAGCAAGTCCTGCAACCGACCCACCTGCCCCGGCGCGTCACCCCGCTACAGCCGCGGCCCATCGTTCAGCGCCGCCCATCCCCATGGGCTCAGGCGGGAGCATCACTCATTCGGATCGCGGCACTCGTCACCCTTGCTACAGGTGCCTTCTTCCTCGGCCGTCAATTCGCGCCCAATCACCTGATGGTCCCGGTTACCAAGATTACCCCACAAGGCAGCACCGAGCCAACCCCTGTCGGCCCGACTCCAGCACCCGTCCAAATTGCCGCAGTTACACCAGCGCCAGCTCCGAAGTTGGTGGCCAAGAAACCGCAGCCCCAGATGGCGGTTGCTGCAGCACCATCACCTCCAGCCACCCAACCTCCCGCGAAAGTAATCGCTGCCAGTGAGACGCCCGAAAAAAACGTCGCCAAACCAGCAAAATTAACGGCTGACCTCGCCAAACTGGGCTTCACTTCACCAGCTCCCGCAAGCGCATTGATCAATGCCAGCCGCACCGCGGTCGACCAGGTCATGATTCGTCCTGCTGACATCAAACCTTCGCCACAAAAGCCCAAAGGCGCGGTGTTTGCATCGCCGATGCAACAAAACCAACCCACAACCAAGGCTGACACCTCCCGACAACGCAACCCAGAGCTCTTCATTCACTCCTGGAGCACCGACGTTTACGCATGCCCATGGAATGCCGAACGCCGACTCCTTCGTGTCGTGGTGCAAATGCCAGCAGACCAGCCCGCCGTTCGTGTCGATGAGGCGACTTACCCGCTGTCGGTCTCCTTCGATGCCAACAACGTCCGCTCCTTCCGACTCCTCTGCGAACGCCAACTCCCATCGGCTGATCTTCGCAGTTCGGGCACTCACACACTCTGGTATGAGTTTGTGCCAAACGGTGCCGCTCCATCCGGAGCCCGCACCAGTGGCAAGCTCATCGCCACAGTCACGATCCCGTCTCTGCACTTCACGACTCAAACCGTCGGACCTTTCGATGACTCCCACCTACAGGCCTTTGACAAAGGTGAAGCCTGGTCCAAGGCCCGGGAGGACTTCATCTTCGAATCATCAGTGGTCGGCCTCGGCCTATTGCTTCGCGGCACCCCAGACCTCGGCAACCTCAACCACGAACTTGTGATGACCCTTGCCCAGCAAGGCAAAGGAAAAGATGTCCAAGGTGATCGGGCTCGATTCATTCACTTCGTCAAAGAGGCCCAGCGCGTTTCGGGGTTATGAGGAGGCACCGATTTCGGGGACATCATTCTGGACCCTACAGCCCCCCAATTTTTTTGCAGACACTGTTCACCAGTCTCTAGATGCAGTTTCTTGGAAACTTTCTTGACAAGCTATTCACCGGAATTAAGAAGGCATAACGATGAAAACATCCTCCAAAACTTGGTTTTGTGCCCTTGTGTTGTTTGCCGTTCAAGCCCTGGGTACCCTTCCCGCCAGTGCATTTACGGGGGATGAGCTCCGTGCCATGTACACCAGCTACTTTGAGGCGAAAGGTTGGGATCCCAGCGTCGATAGCGATGGTGACGTGCGATTCAAAACAGGTGGCAAAACGTACTTCATTGACGTTCACGAAAAGGATCAAGAGTTCTTCATGATCGTGCTGGCCAACATTTGGCCGATTGAGAGCGCTACCGAGCGTATTCAAGTAATCAAGGCTGTCGATATCGTCAATGCCGAAACCAAATCGGCAAAGACCTACACGAAAGGCGATAACGTCTGGATCAGTTATGAAACCTTCCTCGCGGACCCACGCGACTTTAAGGTCATTTTCGACCGGGCCTTTTCCTCGATTGATACCGCCAAAGACAAGTTTGTTGAAAAGATGAAGGAGTAACCCTTCAAATGCATTCAAAAGGGGGGGGCGCTCAGGCCCCTCTTTTTTTTGTACCCACTCCGAGCACTCAATTCCGTCGGGAGGCAGCCTTGGACTTGCCGCAGCCACAGCCTCCACCGCAACTACTCGAACCTTTGCCGCGAACGAGTCGCCACGCAAAGACCCCTGCCGTTACGGCTACAATGACGAGTGCTGCTAGCGTTTGGGTTTCCATTTCTAATAACCCATTACGCTTCCCACCTGGTAAACGATGAAGCTAAGTAACCAGGCAAATCCTGTCATGTAGCCCAGTTGAAACATTGGCCAGCGCCAACTGTTCGTCTCGCGCTTGACGATCGCCAAGGTGCTGACGCATTGCATCGCAAAGACATAGAAAATCAGCAGACTGAGACAGACCAGCGGTGTAAAGACCAGTCGCCCATCGGGATATTTCTCTTCGCGAACGCGGTCACGCAGCGGAGTCAGGTCTTCATCATCTTCGGCTTCAACAGCGTAAACAACTGACATTGTGGAGACAAAAACCTCCCGCGCAGCGAAGGATCCAATCAGACCGATGCCGATCTTCCAATCGTAACCCAAGGGGCGAATCACAGGCTCGATGAGATGCCCAGCCATGCCGGCAAAGCTGTGCTCCAGTCGCTCAGTTGGGTCTTCACTGCTGGTCTTTGGATAGGTGGACGCAAACCAGATCAGGATCGACAGACCCAAAATCACAGTACCCGCACGACGCAGGAAGAGCTTTGCCCGCTGCCACATCTGCAAGAGAATCGACCGCAACCCCGGGAGCTTATAGGTGGGCATCTCCAGGATCATCGGCGATGCCACGCCCCTCATGATGCTCTTATTGAAAATCCAAGCAAAGAAGAACGCCCCAAAAGTCCCTAGCGCATAGAGCCCCAGCAAGAACGCTGCCTTCACCCATGCAGACATTTGATCATTCGGTACCATCGCTGCGATCAGCAGTGTGTAAACCGGCAATCGCGCAGAGCATGAGGCAAACGGTGCGACGAGAATCGTGATCAGCCGATCTTTTGGGCTATCGATGGTGCGAGTCGCCATGATGCCGGGAATAGCGCAGGCATACGATCCCAGAAGCGGCAGGAATGATTTCCCATTGAGGCCGACCACGCTCATCAAGCGATCCATGATGAAGGCGATGCGCGACATGTAGCCGGTGTCCTCCATTAGACCGATGAAGAAGAACAAAATCAAAATCTGAGGCAGGAAAATGACCACACCGCTGACGCCAGAGACGATCCCATCGACCAAAAGGTCCCGCAGATCTCCGGGAGCCATCCACGTCTTGATCCAATTGCCCAGCGCAGCAAAAGTCTCCTCGATCCAGCCCATCGGACCTTCCGCGACACTGAAGATGAAGTAGAAGAGCGCACCCAGCACTAAGGTCAGACACACCCCACCCCAGATCGGGTGCAGTAGAACTCGGTCGAGTTTTTGCGTCAGGTTTGCAGGCTCCTTGTCAGGCCGTTGCAGCACTCCTTTGCAAATGGCTTCGACCGCTGCGTAGCGATCATTCACCAACTGCTCTTCCCAGCCAGGAAAGCTCTTCTCCAGCGCCTGCCGGTGCGACTGAATCCGCTGCATCTGTGCCCCATCAATGCCATAGTGCGATGGGTCGTGATCCGACAAAAGATACAACGGCTCTAACAGGCTTGCCTGCGGATGAATCGCGCCAGCAGTGGCGAGATCGTCCCGACTGTTCATCAGGTCGTTGCGGATTGCCGCCGGCAGAGGCATGTGAGCATGCGGGGGAGGAATATCATCGCGACTGATGGCGATCTTCAATTCGAGCAACCCCTTGCCGCTAGTCGCCTGCATTGGGACGACCGGCACCCCGAGCTTCTCAGAAAAAGCCTTCACGTCGATACGCCATTCGCGGGTCGCAGCGACATCCAGCATGTTCAGGACCAGCACGGTCGGCAGTCCCAGCTCCAGCACTTGAGTGGCGAGGTAGAGATTCCGCTCCAAATTCGATGAATCCAGGATGCAGATCACGCGATCAGGTCGCCGTGTCCCCGCCTGGCGGCCCAGCAATACATCCCGCAAGACCGCCTCATCTGGCGAGCGTGCATTGAGGCTGTAGGCTCCAGGTAGATCGATCAGGCGCAGCTTTTTTCCGTGTTGGGAGAAGCATTCGCCCTCCTTCTTTTCAACCGTGACGCCTGGGTAGTTCGCCACTTTTTGCCGCAGCCCGGTAAGAAGATTGAAGATCGTGGTCTTTCCGGAATTTGGATTCCCGACGATGGCGATCAATGGCGTGGACTTGTCCGCGCTCGCCGCCTGTTCTACCTCCCTCAATGCCCCGTTACTCATGATGCTAAGCGCGACGATACCTCAATGAATGCTGCTTCGTGATTCCGCATTGCGATGTAGGAGCCCCGCACAAGGATCTCAATAGGCTCCCCCAAAGGTGCGCGTCGCACCACCTCAATCGTCGTGCCTGGCACCAAACCGAGTTCCCGCAGCCTAGTGAGCGCTGGCCGACCGAAGGGCAAATGCTCGATCACAGCCGCAATTCCGATCGGCAGCTGAGCAAGGGTTAGAGGGGAATTTGACATGGATGGGTAGCGGGATGCAATTGAGACTCTGTCGCAAATACGGTTCAAAGTAGGATATTGTTTCAACCATTTCAATCTCAAGCGCTGACTATTTTTTGTCCAGTGTGGGATCGCAATTCACACACACCGATGAAGTGCCTCCTCCATCCTCAATTAGCCAAGCGTTGCGACCCACTGATCCTCCTTGAATCCAACTAAGGTCTTGCCATTCGGAAGCACCGCAAAGGGGCGCTTCACCAAGTTCCCGTTCGCCGCGAGTAGGGCCAGTGCGTCTTGGGGGCTAATTCCCGGCAACGCATCCTTCAAGCCCATCCCCCGGTAGTCGAGCCCGGATGTATTGAAAAGGGATCGCAGGTCCCCTGCCCGCTCATTGAGTGCAGCGGAGAGCTCTGCGTCAGACGGCGGCGTCTCGCGGATCGGGATTTCGACAAACTCGATCCCACGGGCCCTCAACCACTTCACTGCATTTCGGCAGGTGGAACATCCAGAATAGGCGTATAACTTCAACACCCAGGATCCGTAGCAACCATCCGTTCCAATGCCAGCCTTACTTTTCCAAGCATCCCGATTGATCCCGACACGCGAACTGTGTTAGCATTCACCTCGAAAACTTAACCCACCTTTTACCGATTATGGCTCAAGCAGTGATGGACCCCGAAGAAGTGCGCCGCTTCGCCAAGGAGCTGAAGCGCTTCAATGACGACGTGCAGGCCAAGGCCAGCTCTCTGCAGGCCCGCTTTTCCGCCCTTAGTGCCACATGGCAGGACCAAGAGGCCGAGCGCTTCTCCGACGAATTTGTGACCACCATGAAGGCGCTCAAAAAGTTCATGGAGATCTCCGAGAAGCACACCCCCTACCTCTTGCGGAAGGCCCAGCGCATCGACGAATACCTCAATCAGCGCTAGGCATGTCCAATCAAGCCAAGATCACCAACCTCGACGCCCTGGAGAGCTTTCGCTCATCCCTGATCGTCTTCATGACCAAGGCTCGCCGCTCCCTGGACGACGCGAGCGATGAGGTGCGCCGCACCCGCGCCTGGATCCAGAATGACCAGCGCACCCATTGGGAAGGCGAACTCCGCCGCCGCCGCAAGATCTATGATCGCGTGCAGCAGGAGCTCCTCAGCGCTCGCCTATCCGAGTTTGTGGACAATCCCACCGTGCAGCAGCAGGCCGTGCGCAAGGCCCGCGCTGCCGTTGAGGAGGCCGAGGAAAAAATCCGCCATCTCAAGAAGTGGAGCCGTGACTTTGATCACCTCGCAGACCCGATGGTGAAGCGCCTGGAAAGCCTGCGTTTCTTCATTGATCAGGAACTTCCCAAGGGCATCGCATATTTGTCTGAGGCACAAAAGACTTTGGAAGGTTATACCCAGGTGCCCATGATCGATTCCACACCACCGCCCGCCCCCAGCGACACATCTACCACCGCCCCCTGACCCATTTTACTCTGTCTCATGAGTGCCAAAATCAGCGCCTCCAACCTTGCCCAGGCCGTGCAAGAGCTCAATATCGCCTGGTCGCAAACCCGCTATTCTTGGCGGGACGCCAAGAGCCTTCAATTTCAAAAAACGTATCTCGACAACTTACCTGATCTCGTCACCAAGAGCGGATCGGTGATGTCAGAATTGGACGCCCTGCTTAGAAAGGTCAGAAAAGATTGTGAGTAACAGCGGTATGGATTTGCGCGTCAGCCGGAGCCTTGATCTCCTGGGAAATCTCCAAACAACCGTCGCGGATTTTGCGCGACAGGAAGATACCTTTACCAAAGACATCCGCAGCCGGAGGTATGCCTCCGACCGGAAGTATCAGGAAGCCAAGGAGCAGGCCACCGCCATGCATGGCAGCCGCAGCGAGGAGATCCAAAAGCGTCTCAACGCCCAGGAAGCCGCCATCCGCGCCCAGCACGAGGCACGCAAGGACCGCATCGAGCGCATGGAAAACTACGCCCTGCGCAATCTGCCAAGGTTGGCTAGAGAGCGGCGCGAACGCTGGCTCGGTCAACTCCAAGCGCAAAAAATCGCCGTCGAGCGTGATTTCAAAGCTCAGTTGCGATACAAAGCTGGTGATGATCCAGAACTCCTTGCTGCCTTTAAAGATCAGCGGAAAAAAATCGATGACCTAGACGAACGCGCAGCGCTGGCCTTCAACGGGTACGGCAGCTTTAAGAAGTTGCTCCGCCGCCGAGCCAAGAGCATTACCGCGGCGGAAGACGACGTTGATGTAGAACCCTGGGTCGATGAGATCGACGAGCACCTCACCATCGCCGAGCAGAACCTCGCCGAACTTGAAGAGATGCCTCTGCCGAAGTTCTTCAGCAATCTGCCCTTGGCAGCCATGGCGCTGATCGTCCTCATCATCGGTGCTGCAGTTGCCTACACGCTGGGATTTGATGCGCCAAATCTCATCAAGGCCGGCATCATCACAGGCGGACTCTTTTTGCTGATCCTCATGGCCTGGGCGACCGGACTTAGCCAAGGATCCAAACCTGCCCGTGATGCAGGGCGTGCGCTCGCTCAATCGGACTTCCTGCACAAAACAGCGCTCGCAACCATAGACTCCCGACGCGAACGCGCCAAGCGCGATCTCCAGGAGCACATGGACACCACCAATGCGCAGATCGGTCAGCAGTGGGATCGTGCAGGCGATATCGAAAAGAACTTCGAGGTCACCACGCGTGAACGTCTCAGTGCCCAGGTGCCGCGCTGCCACTCACGCAATGATCGGCTCATGGCGCAAAAGCTCGGGCGCATTTCTGCACAGAGGGATTCCCTGCTCAGCCAAATCCAGGGGGATCAGCACTCGCGCGGAGATCGCTTCACTGAAGTCCACGCCCAAGAAATCGCCGAACTCACAGCCGAAGAAAAGCAAGGTTGGGAGCAACTGGAGTCTGGTTGGCAAAAGGAAGTCTTGCCGCGCTACAACGCCCTCAAGGAACTCCAAACCACCGAGCCCGCCCTTTATCCTGACTGGTCGGCAGACCTCGTTGGTAAGTGGGACGCGCCGCGCCAATTCGCCTCCGCCACACGATTCGGCCACCTCACGGTCGATCTGACCCAGAACGCCGACGGCATCCCCAAAGATCCACGCCTGGCCCTGCCCGGTACCGCAGAGATCGACGTCCCATTGACCCTATCCTTTCCGAACCAAGGCTCGCTGCTCATCGAAACCACGGACGCGAATACCGGCGTTGTCGCAGACACGATCAACAACGTCATCCTCCGCCTCCTGGCCACCACGCCACCCGGGAAGATGGCCTTCACCATCATCGATCCCGTCGGTCTTGGTCAAAATTTTGCCGGATTGATGCACCTCGCCGATTATGAGGAAAGCCTCATCAATCGACGCATTTGGACCCAGCGCGATCAGATCGAAGAAAGGCTCGCCGAACTGAACGAGCACATTGAAAAGGTCATCCAAATGTACCTCCGCAACGAGTACGCCACGATCACCGAATACAATGAGCAAGCAGGCAGCGTCGCAGAGAAATACCACTTCCTCGTCGTCGCAGACTTCCCTGCCAACTTCAGCGATACCGCAGCCAAAAGACTGCAGAGCATCGCCGTCAGCGGCCCACGCTGTGGCGTTTACACGTTGATCCACTGGGATCATCGCCAGCCACTGCCAGATGGATTCGTCGCCGATGAATTGCGTCAGAGCAGCGTCTGCATCCGCCAGGAAAAAGGCAAATTCATCATTGATGCAGACCCCACCCGTCGCGGCGCTGTGCTCACCTTTGACGCACCACCTTCAGCCGAACTCAGCGTTGAACTCGTTCACAAAATTGGCAAGGCCAGCATCGACTCCAATCGCGTTGAGGTCCCCTTCAGCCAGGTCAGCCCCAAGCCGGAAGATCTCTGGACGCTCGATACCACCAGCGAACTCAAGATCGCCGTGGGGCGCACCGGTGCCACCAAGCTGCAATACCTCGCTATCGGCAAGGGCACACGCCAGCACGCGCTCTTTGCAGGGAAGACCGGTTCCGGGAAGTCCACACTCTTCCACGTCATCATCACGAATCTCGCGCTCGCCGCAGATCCCGATAATGTCGAGTTCTACCTCATCGACTTCAAGAAGGGGGTGGAATTCAAATGCTACGCCACTCACAAGCTGCCCCACGCCAAAGTCATCGCCATTGAGAGTGATCGCGAATTCGGCCTCAGCGTTCTCCAGCGCATCGATGAGGAGTTGAAGCGCCGCGGCGACATGTTCCGCAAGCTCGGCGTGCAGGACGTCGCGGGTTATAAAAAAGCCGGAGGCACAGAGCCCATTCCGCGCACCTTGCTCATCATTGATGAGTTCCAGGAGTTCTTCGTTGAGGACGACAACATCGCCCAAAACGCCAGCGTCCTCTTTGACCGCATCGTCCGTCAGGGTCGTGCCTTTGGCATCCACGTCCTCCTTGGATCGCAGACGCTCGGCGGCGCTTATACGCTGGCACGCACCACGCTCGGCCAGATGGTCATCCGTGTCGCACTGCAGTGCAACGAGGCAGACGCCTACCTCATCATGGATGAGAACAATCCCGCGCCGCGACTCCTCACCCGGCCCGGCGAGGGCATCTACAACGACGCCGCTGGGGCCGTGGAGGGCAACAGCCCCTTCCAAGTCGTGTGGCTCTCCGACGACGAACGCGACGCCGCCTTGGATCGCGTGCAACAACTGGCGGAAAAACGCCACCGCAAGCCCGCCCACCCCATCGTCTTCGAAGGCAATGCGCCCTCCGATGTCACCGAGAATGGTGACCTCCTCCTGGCGCTCAATACCAAGCCCACCAAAGCACCAACAACCGCACGCTGCTGGCTGGGAGCGCCGAACTCCATCAAGGGTCCGACGAACGCCGCCTTCCATCGGCAAAGTGGCAATCACCTGCTCATCGTCGGACAGCGGGAAGAGGCCGCACTGGCCATGCTCGGCACCTCCATCATCTCCCTGGCTGCGCAATACCCCGCTGGAACCGCGCGCTTCATTCTCATCCATGGCACCACGCCTGGCAGTCAGGATGCCGCCTTCATCGACCATCTCACCGCAATCATCCCGCACGGCCTCACCGTTTCACGCGGGCATGACATCGCGGAGATCATGGAAGACATCTCCACCCAACTCAAAGAGCGCAACTCAGAGACCGATGCAGATTCGTCCACGCAGTCGATCTTTCTCTTTGTCCACGAGATGCAGCGCTTTAAGAAGCTCCGCCACGAGGACGACTTCAGCTTTGGCGATAGCGATTCCTCGAATCCTGGCAGCCAGATGAACGACCTCATCACCGATGGCAGCAGCCACGGCATCCATCTGGTCGCCACCATCGATAGCTACAACAACATCAACCGCTTCATGAGTCGCAAGGCCCTCAGCGAGATCGAAATGCGCGTCCTCTTCCAAATGAGCGCCAACGATTCCGCCAGCCTCATCGAATCACCCAAAGCCGCCAACCTCGGCCTCCACCGCGCCTTGTATTACAACGAGCAGGAAGGCCACCTTGAGACCTTCCGCCCCTATGCCCTGCCCACACCGGCATGGCTGGACGAAGTCGGGAAAAAGCTCAGCGCCCTGCACGACGATAGCTGATTCATCCGTCCCAGCGCACCAGTTCCCGCAACACGCCCGTGGCATAACAGCCACGCGGCAGGTCAAAGCTCAGTTGCAGATCCCCGCCCTCCATCACGACCAACTCAGAGGCCGTCGGCCGCAATCGCATCACGCGACGCTCTTGACGCAGTCCCGCCGCCTCTAGCCCCGCCGTCAGCTCCGGATAGCGCCCCATCAACTCCGACTCCACACCGCGCACCTCTGCCGCGCTGTGCAGTTCCCCTGCACCCCAGAGCGGAGCAGTGATCTCCAGGACTCCGTCATTGAAGCGTTGCACCTCATCGCCGCGCTGGTTCTCGATCAGCAGCAGCGTGCGATTGTCGGCGAAGCCGTACACCTCGCCAGCCAGCGCACAATCCCACGTGCCCTGCGCCATCCGTGCCGCCACCACCTCATTGAACAACTGACTGCGCACCGCAGACAGCAACAACCCTCGCAGCAGTCGGTCTTTGGGTGAAAACTCACCACGAAACATCTGCAGAGCCTTTTCGACATTGCGACCCTCACGCCCGAACCGTTGCACGCCAAAAAAGTTAGGCACCCCACGTTCGACGATCGCCTGCCAGCGCCCTGCGGCCGCTACCGCATCAAAGTCAGGACCACGCAATCGGATCGTGAAGCGATTGCCCAGATGGATGCCGCGCCGCAGTTTGCGAGTGTTCCGGGTGATGCGCAGTACCCGCAACCCGTCCGACTCCAAATCAGCAGCCTCCGGTGACGGCTGCCCCGGAATGTGCAGACTGAACCACTGGCGCGTCACCGCATGGCGATCCTTCAATCCACAATGGCTCACCAACCGATGCCGAATGCCCAAAGCATCCGCCAGCCGCACCGCCGCAACGTTGGTATCCAGATCCCGCTTTTCCACCCAAACAAAGCAATGCTCCCCGACCCCGGACGGCTCAAAACCCAGCAGTTCTTCCACCACAAAATCCGCCAATTCCTCCTTAAAGCCAGCCCGCCCCAGCGGGCGGCCATGCAGATAAGGGAGAGCATCAAGTTCGGATTCCATGCCGACCACGCTACAACCAGAAACCAAATTCAGCCAATGCCCAGTTTTGTGAGAACATGTGCTTCGGTCCCATGACGCTCCTAGTTTGGGCTATGGAGAGGTCCTTGTGTCGACGACTCCACCCCGTGCATTAGCAGTCCCATACCCTTGCCCGTTGAACGCGGATAAGCGCCCCAGGGGAGTTCCGGGGCTCTCGCCCACCTCGCGCCGGCCGCATCAAACGCTGGACGCCGTCCCGCCCGGGAAGGCAATGGGGACAGGGCTTTGCCGTCAGTGATCCATTACCTTGCCCTTCGGGCAAGGGTCGACCACCGGTCGTCGTTACACCTGCGTTGACCCGCCTCCAATTCAGCCCCCTTGACGATGACACATTCGACACCGAGAACGTTTGGAGTTGACCCATTCCCCATTGTTCTGTCAATCTCGCGAGCATGACGCGTCGGCTTGCCCTCTCACTCGCTTTCCTTTCCATTGGTGCCACTGCGGTCGCACAAACGACGCCACCTGCCGAACTCAAATTGAACCTTGGCTCGGGAGTCACTATCGACATGATGCTGATTCAACCAGGCAGCTTTGTGCAAGGATCACCGGTGACAGAAGTGGGGAGGGAAGATGATGAGCGGGAGCGCCCAGTGAGTCTGACCAAAGCCTACTACATGGGCAAATATCCCGTCACACGCGGCCAATTCGCGCGCTTTGTCGCCGCTACCCGCTACCGCACCGAGGCGGAAGTCGGCACCTCTGGCGGCTTCGGCATCGAAGGTGGCAAGCTGGTGCAGCGCAAGCAGTTCACTTGGCGAAATCCTGGCTTCGCGCAAACGGACGATCATCCCGTGGTTATCGTGACCGCCGATGACGCCAAGGCCTTCTGCCAATGGCTGAGCAAACAAAGCCGATACGATTGCCAACTGCCGACCGAGGCGCAGTGGGAGTTTGCCTGCCGTGCCGGCACAACGACGGCACATTATTTGGAGCCCGTCGATGCGGTGGCCTGGCACCGAGGCAATAGCAACGCAACAACCCATCCCGTCGGCCAGAAGAAACCCAATGGATGGGGCCTGCACGACCTCTACGGTCCCGTCTGGCAATGGTGCCGCGACTGGTATGGCCTCTACCCGGCTGGAGCTGCGACCGATCCTTTGCAAACCAATCGCAACCTCTCTGACAAACCGCGCCAAGTCATTCGCGGTGGCTCGTTCATGAGCGATGTCAGCCACTCCCGCTCCGCGGAACGCTACCGCAACGATGCCAAAAGTCGCAATGCCGACAATGGCTTTCGCATCGTCTGCGCGACCACCAACCGCGCCGTAGCACCGCTCCTGAAGGCCGAGGCGGAAGAAGTAACAACGACGAAGACGAGCCCAACGCAGCCTCACTCCCCGCAACCCTCAAAGACTTCGAATCCAAGCCACACGAAGCAGCCTGAGAAAAAGGGTTTTGGCTTGTTTGGAATGATCGCTGCGATCTTTGCGTCGTTCGTTGGATACAAGTTTCTCCGCATGTTCATCGGCATCCTCAGTCGCCCGCATCCGCGAATCGACGCAAGCCCTATGAGCGGACAAGAAGCCGCTGCAAGGTTCGCATCGTCACCGCCGCCGTTGGCTCAGCGTTTCGCGTTTCAAATGACGGATTCCGGTTTCTACATCACTGGACCCGCCGCCGCCGTGGGTTCGCGCATCCAATACAGCGCGAAGGTCGGTGATCGAGTGCTGACCGACGACATCACCTTCAGCCCCGGGCCTCAGGGACAATTCATCTTTACCGGTGCGCGACCCAGCAGCGTGAGCGTCCAAACAATGGGCGGGGTAATCGGAACGTCGGCAGCGGAGAATTGGTCATCGAGCTTCGATGACGATCCTACAGAGCGCCGTCGTCGCTCCGATTCATCATCGTCCCGTTCATCGTTCCCTTCGGCCTACTGATCGGCATGGCGATGCCGCGCGAGATTCGCATCCTTTCCTCTCCCGACGATCCCGTCTGGTCCCTGCAGCGCACCCGCCGATCGCTCCCGCCACCACCTGCCGAAGGCAGATGGATCGTCCGAGCGGGGAGTTGGCTGCCGCGCCATGTTCCAGAATGGATCTGGCCCGGTGACGATCAACCTTGCCTCCTCATTGGCTGCACACTCACTCCAGGCACACGCACTCCAATCCAACCCTGGCTGGATCTGCTGCACACCAATGGCGGCATTTTCAGCAGCACGGATTCCCCTGCACTACCTCCCATCTTCAGCCTGTGGTTGAATGATGCTGCCTCAGCTGCTTGGCAAGACGACGACGACATCCAAGCCTTCGTTACACGCGCCTTGGAGAACCACTGGCAGGTAATTCGCCATGGCCCGCTTGATATCTGTTTTGATCCGCATGTCCGCGTGTTGGAAATCCTCACCAGCCTCCAACGCGGTGGTGCCGAGCGACTCGCGCTGGATCTTCATCGCGCGCTGCCACGCCACCGACTCTCCACGACATTGCTGACGCTTGGCTCGCCCGGCCGCGAGCCATTTGAAGCGCCACCCAACACCGTTCAACGCCATCTACCGCCTGATCCAGAGATTCGCGCGAAGGAGATCGATCGGGTCATTCACCATCATGGCATCGACATCGCCCACGCCCACCTTGTCGATGGCGAGACGCTCGCTCGACTCGACCGCAACGTTCCGCTGGCCATCACGATCCACAATCAACGCCAAGGCTGGCCCGCAGGCATGGATCGCCTCCAAATGCGAACGGATGCACTCCTCATCGGCTGTTCCGAAGTGGTCGCCTCCGAAGTCGCTGCCGAATTTCCGGCACACATCGCACGCACGATCTGGAACGGCATTCAACCCACGCCACCACCAACGCTGCCCGCAGGACCTCGACCACTGACACTCATCTCCGTCGCCAATCCTCGACCGCAGAAACGTCTGCCACTCTTGATCGATATTCTCGCCGCATTGCCAGGAGCACGACTCAAGATCGCCGGGCAGCCTTCAGTCATCCATGCCGATGCGCAGAACGAAGTGCGACTCTGTGATGAAAAGATCGCAACCCACGGCCTTGGCGATTCTGTCGAGTGGCTCGGCACCGTTCGAGATGTGCCTGCACTCCTCGCCGAAGCCGATGTGTTTGTCTCGGCCAGTCTGCATGAAGGTATGAGCCTGGCGCAGCTCGAAGCCATCGCAGCAGGCATTCCTGTGGTCGCCACCGACGTCAGTGGAACGGCAGAAATTGCATCGCGGCATCCCCACATGATGCGTCGTCTCCCCGTCGATGCACCACCGGAGGCATTCGCAGCAGCCATCCTCGAAATCGCCCCACAGCGTGGCAACGGCTCTCTTGCTGCCGACTTCACGACTCATGCAATGGCGGCGCGGCACGCATGGTTGCTACAAGCACTCTTGATTTCCCGCAGCGCACCACGACGCGGCCTGCTCTTGGTCACAAACAACTTCTCGACCGGAGGCGCCCAATCCAGCGCCCGAAGGCTATTGATCGAGCTTCACCGGATGGGAGAACACGTCCGAGCCGTCGTCCTTCAGGAACACGCCGACAACCCCACACCCGGCCGACGTGCCTTGCAGGAAGCAGGTATCCATGTCAAGAGCCTCGACCCGCCTGATGTGTGTGATGCCCAATCGGCACTCATTCCCCTCCTCCACAACCTCGCCGCTGAACCACCTGAAGCGGTTGTCTTTTGGAACGTGATTCCCGAGTACAAAGTCCTGCTCGCGGATGCCCTTTGGGGCATACCAGTCTTCGACGTGAGCCCTGGAGAGATGTTCTTCGCTTCGCTGGATCGCTACTTCGCGAATCCGCGCGCAGGCCTTCCGTATCTAAACTCCAACGCCTACGGACGCCGTCTCACTGCCGTGATCGTGAAACACGAGAGCGAGATCGAACGAGCAATCAAAGTTCTGGCTTGTCCCGCTCATCTTATCCCGAACGGAGTACCAGCCCGCCCCTTCATTCCTGAGCCCCCTGGTGTCGCGTGGACCTTGGGAACCGCAGCGCGCATCCATCCGCACAAGCGGCTCGAAGACTTGATTGACGCATTCCGTCTCGTGCACACGCAGCTCCCGCAAGCACGCCTTCGTATCGCTGGCGCAGCCGACTTCGGACAGGAGGAATACGAAGCAATCCTCCAGCAAAGCACCGTCGACCTACCCGTCGAGTGGTGTGGCGAGATCAATGACCTTCCGGCCTTCCACGACACCCTGTGTTTGTTCGCGATGATTTCAGAACCCAGTGGCTGTCCCAATGCATCGCTGGAAGCCATGGCATCGAGTCTTCCCGTTATCGCCACTGCGGTCGGCGGCGCACGCGAGCAAGTGCAGCACGGTGTTACCGGCCTTCTTGTGCCGCCCCGCGATCCTGATGCTCTTGCTTCTGCCATCATCGGATTGCTGACGACCCCGGCAATACGTTCAGCAATGCGCCAATCGGCAAACGCACGGGCACAGCGTGTATTCAGCATGGAAGCCATGAGCCAGACCTACCGCCAGGTTTGTCTCCAACCTGCAACTAAAGGATGTGAGCTGGCGAGTTGAGGGTATTTCTAGCTTCCTGCTCCAAACGGGTTCTGGGCTCTATTAGCCATCCATGCCGAACCTCATATCGTCCGCAGACGGGTTTAATGGAGAAACATGATCACTTCTTTGATACCGGTGCCGGAGTCTCAGAAACCATCACCGACGTGTCAGGCGACTTGCCGGAGTAAAAGGAGACGAAGTGCGTGTCGCCGATCACGGTGGCGTTCGCGTTGCCCGCATCCCAGGGAATGGGGCTGCCGATGGCGACGGCCTCGGAACCGGGCCAGCTCAGCGGATGATCAAACACGACGTTCGGATCGACAATGCGACGTCGGAGGATGCCACGCCCTCGCTCATAGTAGTAGTTGCTCAACAGCCCGGTCTTGGCGTCGAGGATAAGGCTCGGCGTGGAGGCGGAGACATCGCTGATGTTGGTCCGCGCGCGAGTCCATGTGGCTCCATAGTCCGTGGAGATGATCTGGAACTGCGCGGGTCCAGTTTCGGTGCGCGCGATGGCGAGGATCTTGCCATCGCCGAGGTAAACGGCGGCGGGTTCGGTCGGCCAGTCGGCTTTCAGCAGCCCGGACTCGATGGCCGTCTGCGCCCACGTTTTGCCGTCGTCGCTGCTGGTCATCATGCCCCACGATTGCGTGGGCTTGTCGCTGTAATCCCCGCCGAACCACAGGGCCATGAGCCCGACCTTGGGGACGCTGAAGACGTCAGTGATCTGCATCGGACGTACAGCGAGTTCAGGTGTCGCGACGAGTGTGAACGCGGTGCCATCGGTGCTGCGGTAGAGGTCGTGGTTCCACTCGTTTTTTCCGATTCGGCGCACCCAGAGCAGCATCGCGCCCGTGGAATCGAGCCCCTTGCCGACAGCGACCTCGCCGTAGCCGGATGCGTCGGCAACCACGGTTTCCGGCGTCCATGTTTTTCCGCCGTCGGTGGAAGTGCGAGCGTAAACAGCGCGATCATTGCTGGCAATCGTGTGCCCTTTGCCGCGGCCATACACACAGACCAGCTTGTCGCCGATGGCCTGAATCATCGGCCACGAGTTGTAGCCGGGCACGTCTTGCACGATGTGGGGCTTCGGGAGGGCTTTCAACGGTGTCACCTTCACTGCGGCCAGCCCCGTGGGCTTGATGAACGTATCGCCGGGATCACCGGGTTCGCGCTGGATGCGCACCGTGAGAGGCGCATCGGGTAAGACTTCATAATAGGATTCGAGGACGATCGTCCGCGAATGGAATGGCGCAGCAGGCAGCGCGGTGCGCACTGGTTTGCCCAGCGCATACCGCTCGGTGAACGGCGCATTCTCGACCATCTGCGACAGATGGACGCGATAGACATCCTGAAACTCCGGACTCGTCGTCTCGTCCGTCGAAGTCACTACGATTTCGACCTTCACCGCCGCGCAATCGCGGGAAAGCCCCGTCACCAACCCGGCGACCGACTGCCCTACCGTGCCTCCCGACATCGACCACACTGGAATGTGCGTGGAACCTTTCGACATCAGAACGAGCGAAGGTTTGCCCGTCGCGATCAACATCTGATTCGCATTGAGGAATAACGAGGAAGGATCTGCGGCGAAGCCGCTGATGGCGGACGCGAGCAGTGCGATGGAAAGGACGATTGGCAGGAGCTGGGTTTTGGTTCGCATTCCTTCAGGCTGGCACAGTCGTGAGCCCACTTCAATCTCGGCGAGATCGCACGATCGTGCGCCTCTACATGGCATCACTTCTCCAGCAGCAATCCCGAATAGCCGCCGGGGAGCAGCACGCGGTCTTTCCAGAATGCAGGGGCGTAAGGATTGCTGTGGAGTTTGAAGTGCTTGAGCAGCTTCGGATTCGCTTTGTCGGTGAAGTCGTAGATGCGCACGTTTTTGTGCGTGCGGTTCAGAACCGCGATCCTGCCGGAGCCGGGATCGTAGTTGGGCAGGCCTTCCCACTCGGTCTTGGGGAACATGGCGCGGCTGATGGGCGAGTTGTCCGCGACATCCTGCGGCAGTTCGTTCTGGCCGGGGAATTGGAGGCGTTGCAGATCTTTGGTGGCGACAGGTTTTTCGGGATTGAAATAAGCATAGCCGCCGCCGCGCATGGTGAGGAATGCGTCGTCCATGGCGGCGATGGATCCTGTCTGGGAGCAGAGGGGAAAGTCGTCATACCAGATCATTTTGGCAGCACGGTCGGCGAGGTCGAACACCATGATGCCACCGACGTGGCGCGTGATGGCGAAGTAGCGCTGTTTGACCAGGGATTGTCCGCCGTAGCTGCCGTAGAGGAGTTGCGTGCCGGACTGGCTGAGGAGGATCTTCGGTTCCTTGGGCTTGCTGAAATCGATGAAGTTGACCCGCGTGCCGGCGCAGGTGGCGGCAATGGTATCCGTGCCTTCAAAGGCCCACAGGAACTGCACGAAATTCAGGCCCTTCTCCAGCACGTCGAGCCGGCCGATTTCTGCGACCGCCGTCGACGATTTGATCTGATAAACGCCGATGCCGTTCTGCCCCTCGGCCACGTAGAGACGGTCGCCGGAACGCTTCACATCGGCAGCGTAGGGGATGTTGATCCGGCCAATCTCGGTGATGCTGTCGTCGCTGAGTCGATGCACTTTGACGCCGTCCCAGACATTTGCGGTGTAAGCGATGTCGCCATGCACGGCGACGGCGCGGACAGGATTGCTCAAGGCTGGGCCGGAGGAGATAAAGCCGTCCTCTTGACCGCTGAAAGCTTGGGCGGAAAGTTTGGGCGCGGGGCCTCTGTCGTGGGGTTCGAGCTTCGCTTTGCCTGGAAACTCCGCGAGATAGATGCCGGTGTAGTTCCCCGACATGTAGAGTACGCCATCACCGACCACGATGGAGGAAACGGGATCGCCCTGCGGGATGGCGGGATCCATGATCTGCTGAAAGGGAACACCGATTTTCGGATTCTCCGGATCCGATTTGGGGAGGATGAGATTACCGAGGATCTTGGGATTCTTCGGGTCGGCGATGTCGAGGAGGAAGAGGCCATTGGTGGTGTCCGAGGCGAAGCAGTAGTTCCCGGA
>JACKQF010000002.1 GCA_024232965.1 Verrucomicrobiaceae bacterium
ATGGTCATCAACACCCCCAGCGGCAAAAACACCCGCGAAGACGAGGTGAAGATCCGCACCGCCACCATGCAAAACCGCATCCCCATCATGACCACACTCCGCGGGGCCGACGCCGCTCTGCGGGCGATCAAGTCACTGCAAGGGAGTGAAGTGCAGGTGAGGGCTTTGCAGGAGTATCATTCGTAACTTCGAGTGGCACTCGAAGTCGTTTTCCCAACATGCCCAAAGTCACGCCCCATCGTCCCAGTTGTGTTCCCTGTCTTTGTTGATGAGGAACCGGCCAGCGCGACGCTCGACTTTGCCAACCATGATGACGTGATCGCCACCACACGATGGAGGGTGCCACGCACCTTGATCGAGGCACCGGCCATGCAGTCCCGCGCCGCCGATGCACGCGAGCTTGCCATGCTCGCCGCTAAACGCTGGCGGCACTACCGCACCACTCACACCATCGCCCACTCGCTGGATCAGCTTCGTGAACTGATCGCCACTGGCCCCGAGGGTGAATATTGCTTTCACCTCAAAGTCACCGCCGACTGGTTCCCCGCCAGTCTTGGCGGTGCGATGGTCCGGCGCACTTGGTGCCATCACCTCATGCTCGATTTCATGTTCGTGCATCCCAGTATCTCAGGCAGGAAGGTCAATGTCCGAGGCGTCGGGCTCAAGATTTTCCAAGCCGTCTGCCTCATCGCGCAAACCATCAAAAGTCCCTTGGTCTGGGGCGAAGCCACGCGTGATTCATCCGCCTTTTATGAGCGTCAGCTTCATCGTCCCGTGAAGGACAGATTTGAGATGGAGAGTGCAGAGATTAACGCTTTTGCAGCACAGTTGGAACCCGCCAGTCTGCCATGAGCCAAGTTCAAGTTGCCGGAGAACGTCCCTCCTCTTAAGATGCCACCATGAGACTCACGAAGCCCATCGAGCAGATGACTCCAGCAGAAAAGGCCGCTCTCGTCGCCCGCATGAAAGCAGACGGCACCTACGACGACGACTTCGTCGGCTTCCTCGGCAACGTGAACCACCTGCTTTGGGCCGTCCCGGAACGCCAGGCTCGTCGCAGAAAGCCAGCCTCAAAAACACGCGCCAAGGTGACTGCATGAGCGCCATATCGCTCACATCGGATCGCCCCAACGTCGTCCGCACACCAACGTTCTACGCCGACCTCGGCTTCACCCTCTACGCCACCAGCGGCACCGGCAGCGTCATCACCGAGACCGGCATCCCCGTCAACATCCTCCCCAAACTAGCCAGCGGCCAGCGCCCCAACGTCATCGACCTCATGAAAAACAAGGACATGGCTCGTCATCAACACCCCCAGCGGCAAAAACCCCCGAGAAGACGAAATCAAAATCCGCACCGCCGCGATGCAGAATCGCATCCCCATCATGACCACGCTCCGTGGTGCCGATGCCGCCCTGCGAGCGATCAAGTCGCTGCAAGGCAGCGAAGTGCAGGTGCGGGCGCTGCAGGAGTATCACAGTTAGCAACACATCGACCGGCACACACGTTTCCAAACATCATGGCGATACAACGACAGTCCAACCTGACAGAAGCCAAAGAATGGTTTGGCCGTCTGGATGCGGACTTTCGTGCGAACGCTGCTATCCGCCATTTGGATGGCAATATTGAAATTGAGAACTTCTTCCGTGATTTGTTGAATCAACTTTTCGGTTGGTCGTTGACGAACGCCAACTGGAGCGGATCGATTAATCAGGATTCATTCGACCTTGAGGATAGGACAAATCGCATCGCCGTGCAGGTTACGAGCACCATGAGCGCTGCAAAGATCAGAAAGACGCTCACTTCCTTCATTCAGAACCACCGTTCGACATTTGATCGACTAATCTTCGTTTACCCATTCATATCCAAGACTGCTTCCGAAGCGGACTTCAGCAAACAACTGGCAGGCTTCGCTTTCGATTCTGACGGTGACAGACTTGACCTGAGTGCCTTGCTCCAACGGGTTCAGAACCTCGAGATTGGGGAACAAGACTCGGCACTGCGGTTGATTCGCAATGAGCTTAAACCATTGGGGCGTGCGCTTCAGATGGGTGTCGATCAGACTGTGGAAGCGATCATTTCGATCATCCGCTACATCTCCGCAAGCGCGCCAGACCCGAGCAATCTTCCTGAGTTTAAGCCAGATGCTCCAGGCAAGCTTGAACGATTCAAAGCGCATGCAGAGTTTCTAAAGCGCCAGTTTCTCAACAATGTCACCTGCTACCGTGCTGTCGAGGAGGCACGCCAAGCCGTAGGCTACGATGCAGCAAGGGCACCTCGCTGTGCGGCTTGGCTTCGGGAGAAGAGCCTCTCTGCATTGGAAAACCACGGAAACGATGCGAGGCAGGCGTTCGAATCGATTGTCTCTCATCTTGTAGAGCGAGAGCACAAGGCGGGGCGAGATTGCGAAGAGCAGGCTGTTCGTTACTTCCTCGCCGACGAGTTCGGGCGCTGCAACGTTTTCCCAAATCCAACCACATGACTTCGCTCGTCTCCAAAGATGAACCCCTCAAGTCGTCCATGGTGCATGTGGGCTACTTGATCCTGAAGCGGCTCGACAAAGCCCAGGATGGAAGGCTCTCACTAAGCGAGATTGCCTCACATCTTGGTAAGCGCGGCGTAAATCGATCTCGCCCCATAATGTTTGCTCTCATTTTTCTTCATTCTGTCGGCGTGATTGATTTCAAGGCTCCCTACATCTACAAACTATCGTCATGATGCTCCGCCTGCACAGACTCTCCTCCGAGCCAAAGCTATTTGAGCCGATTGAATTCGTTACAGGGATCAATTTGATTCTTGGCGAGAAGTGGGACGATGGCCAGACGCAGGGAAGGAAGGTCAACGGTGTTGGCAAGAGTCTGTCGGTGGAGTTCCTGCACTTTGCACTTCTCCGTGAATTTACGGACACAAGGGTTGCCCTCATCCCGAGAGACAAGCTGCCTGATGACCTTGCTGTAATCCTCGCCCTCACCATCAATGGTCATTCGTTGGAAATACGCAGGTCCATCGCCCACCCTCAGGAACCCGTCATCGTCAGGAATGGTCAATTGATCCAGTTCGGGAATCTCGGGGAAGCCACTCGCTATCTTGGTGATCTGATGTTCAGCAGGGTCTCATTCACCGGATTCAACAGCTTTCGCAGCCTGATGAGTCTTCTCATGCGAGACGAGGCTTCCGAGTTCTCTACCATCCTGCGCACGATGCCGTCGGACAAAATTGCTCCACCGGACCGCATGCCACACCTTTTCTTGATGGGATTAGAAGTCGCCAACTATCGAATTCTTCTTGAGAGCATCAGGGAATTGGAGAGCCAATCTAAGGTCGTAACAAGATTGAGGGCCGATCTAACAGAGCGAGGACAACACCGCGTCGCCGACATCAAGGCTGAACTCAACCAATCACAGCAGGAAGTGCAGATGATCGAAGCCGGTCTTCAAGCGTTAAAAGCCGAGCCAGCATTTGCTCAAGTCGAAGGAGATATAAATGAGCTGGAAACCAAACTCACCAGCCTCCGAGCCCATCGGAAAGGGATAAGCTATCAGATCGATCAAATTCGTGCCATTCCGCAGATGGAAACGATCGACGAGACTGATTTGAAAATCGTCTATGATCGTGTCAAAGCAGGTCTCGGCGATTTGGTCACCAAGTCGCTGGAACAGGCGAAAGCGTTCAAGGCCGAGATCGAATCTTTTCAGCGATCACTGCGGGAGGACGAGTTGACCCGACTCGAAGCCGAACAACGTGAACTGACAGAAAAGATTCGCTTATTATCCGATCAGCACAGTGCGCTGGTGGCACAAATCGACCGTCATGGCACACTCAAGGAGTTGAGTGCTGGACTGAGTGTGGCGCATCACAAACAGCAGGATTACTACCGACGCAGCGCTCTTTACGACCAGTTCAATGAAGCAGAGCAGCGGAAGGAAGATTTGAAGAGCGAAAGGCAGATGGCTTTGGATGCTCTTCGCAAGCAGCTTCATGATCATAAGGAGGTTGAAACGTCCATGAACGCTGCAGTTGTGGCTATTCACGAACGAGTGATGGGCAATCGCAATGCCTCCTTTGCCATGCACATCAGTTCCAATGTTGGCGTCAAATACCCGTTGGATTTTGAGATGAGGATTCAGGACGACGGAAGTCACAGTGTGGATCGGACGATGGTCTTTATCTATGACACCGCGTTGATGTTTGCTTCCTGCACTCAGGCGCAGCACCCGCGTTTCCTACTGCATGACAATATTTTTGATGTTGATCAGGACACTCTGGTGCAGTGCCTGAACTTTCTCCATGAGAAGGCGGAAGCTGGTGAGGACTTTCAATACATCCTGACGCTGAATCGGGAGAAAGTAGAAGAGGAGGAGAGAGCGAAAAGGCTTTTGCTTGATGTTGAAGCCGCAAAGCGAGCCAAGTTCACCAAGCAGGCTCCCTTTCTCGGCTTCCGCTACCAAGAAAGCCGAAAAAATCGATGAATGGTATGCCCAACAGCGACGCTCTGGATTCGGATAGTTCGAGTTCCACCGAGTTGTCAGATCAGGATTTGTCCGCGATCACAACCAACTGGGAACAAACTTCGACACGTAAGACCGAGTTGATCGAGAAGAAGATTCGCAAGGAAGCCAACGACGACGAACTCAAGGAGTTGGCACGCCTGAAGATGCTGACCGAAGCGAGAGGAGAGTTGTTCGCACCCCTGCCTCTACCTCAACTCGCCACGATCAAGGCTCGGCTACAATCCAAAGGCCAATGAGAGGGCGAGCTATGACCGTTCCTGAAGTGCGCAACACTCACGCCAGCGCCTCTTTGCAATACTGGACGCACTTCGCCACTTCGGCGACGGCGTCGGAGCCTTCGGGGATCTTGTATTCGAGCTCGATCTCGGCGGGGAAGGTCCACTTCTCCTTTTTCATCAACTGCAGCACTTCCTTGTTCTGGGTCTGGCCGTCGAGCAAAAGCGGACGAACACTTGGCTGGAATGACGCCCGCTATTTACTACAGGCCGACGCTCGGTAAATTCTCGTCCTGCCCCTTGCATGAAGCTACCCGGCCTCACTTCATTTCTCATTGCCGTCACTCTCCTCGCATCATCCACCCGTGCCCTGGCTGGAGAGCCTTTGATCGGTGTCTTCGGGGAGAACTCCATGCAGCGGGTGCTCGACTTTGAAGCGTGGCTGGGTCGCAAGGTCGATGTGATCCTCTGCACGGTCGATTTTCAAAAGTGGGAGAACTACCGCTATGCGGATTGGCTGAGCAAGACGGTGTATGGAGAGCGCGGCACGCGTCGCCTAGTGTATGACGTGCCGATCATCATCGAAGGGGCGAGCTATGCCGAGGCGAAAACCGGTGCCTACGATGAGCATTGGCGCTGCCTCGCGGAGTCCATCGTGAGCAACAATCCGGGTGACTACGACCTCGTCATCCGCCCCAGTCATGAGATGAATGGCGATTGGTTTCCCTGGTGTGTGGGTGGGTCACGTCAGGCGATGATTGCCGACTTCATTGCCTCCTGGCAGCGCTTTCACGCTGTCTTCCGCGGTGTGGCTGGCGGTGATCGTTTTCGCTTCAGTTTCTCCAGCAGCGAAGGCGCGAGCGATCCACGCCCGATGTGGCCTGGCGATGCCTACGTCGATCTCGTCGGCTACGATGTGTATTGGAAGCCCAAGTCCATGGGCGGCGAAGGCTGGGAGACCGATGATCCCAAGGAGGCGTGGGAGAAGCGCACATCACCTCATGGCTACAATGACTGGAATCTCACGGGCATGCTCGCCTTCGCCCAATCCAAACGAAAACCCTTCCAGATCGATGAGTGGGGCGTCTGGGGCCCGAATGCGGATGTTTTCATTGAGGGGATGGCGGCATTTCTAAAAGCGAACCACGTGCGCTCGCAAACCTACTGGAACTCCAATGCCGCCTATCCTGGGGAACTGCATCAGCGTGAAAACGAGTGGCCCGCCACGACGCAGGCCTTTCGCAAGAGCTTTGGCAAAGCGCCCGCCACGCCTTAGTGGGGGGAATCGGTGTCAGCATCGCCTGCTGAATGGAGCAACGCTCACACCAGCCCATCTTGGCAATCCTGCACGCACTTCGCCACCTTCTTCAACGCGGTGCGGCCTCCAGGTTGCTTGTATTCCAGCTCGACTTGCCGTTTGAGCGCGCGACGTTGGCGGCGCTGGCGGTGCCCAGAAAAGGGATGCGAGCGAGTGGGGTTCCGTCGAATGCTGGGGAAATCCGCCGTGGCCAAGGCGAAAACGCTCCTGACGGACACGGAATGCAACACCCAGATCGGCTGCGGCGGACGCAAAGCAGGGGGTCTGAATCAGCGGTAGTTTGATCCCGCCGTTTGCAAAGCACTGGGCGGGCATTCAGCGCTTCACCGTCCCAATACGCTCCAAAAGCGCCATCCCGCGTGAAAAGGTATGCATCCCGGAGGCTGCGGGCCTCATACCGGGACGCAGGGTAGCGATACCACGCGCCGGGGGATCAATACCCCCGTTCGCACCGACGATACCGCCGCGAAAGGTAGCCATCCCGCGCTCGACGGGATGAATCCCCGGACAAATGGGAGAGTTCCCCGGACGAAAAGGTAAGTCTACCGCGCCGCAGGGTAGCGATCCCAAAGCAAGAGGTATCGTGGTTCCGTCGCGCGGTAGACATCCCGCGCCAGCCGGGATACCAGCCCTACCAGAAGGGCGTGCCGCAAAACGAAGGAGGCCGGCTCGAACACTCAGCCTCAAACCGATCGAGTATCTTGAGCTAGGCACCTGTCGCTGAGGCTCCAGGAATTCGGAACCGGCCTGCCCGACTTTGCTCTTGCTCGGCCTGCATGGATCAAGTCTAGATGTCGTCATGCCGCGCCTGTTGTTGTTTGTTTGGTTTTTACTAATGCCGAGGTGCCTCCATGCCGAATCGGTCAGGGTGGAGTTGCTGCCTGATGGCGGGATGCTGAGGGGTGGAGAGCGCTACTTCATCAAGGGTGCTGGTGCGCATGATCCCTTTGCGGAAGTGGCGCAGCGCGGTGGCAACTCGATTCGCATCTGGAGCGAGCGCGACCTACCACAAGCACTGGAGGCGGCGGAAAAACTGGATCTCACCGTTTGCGCGGGCATCTGGTTGGAGCCGGAGTGCTCTTGGTTTTCGTACGCCAACCCACAGCATTGCAAGAAGCAGCTTGAACGTGTGCGCCAGGTCGTCAGGCAATACCGGGATCACGCCTCGCTGCTGCTGTGGGGTATCGGCAATGAGTCCGAAGGCGACGGAGGAAATGACGCGTACTGGCAGCAGCTGAATCGCCTCGCCAGAATGGTTCACGAAGAAGATCCAGCACATCCAACTTTCACGGCCGTTGCGGGTCTCAGCCCAGAAAAGGCCGCAGGCTTGAACCAGCATACGCCAGATCTGGACTTGGTCGGCATCAACACCTACGCCGCGCTGCCCGCGCTCCGGGAACATCTGGTGAAGGTTGGCTGGACGCGGCCATGGGTGGTCACGGAGTTTGGTCCGAAGGGGTTTTGGGAATCGCCGCAAACCGCATGGAAGGCGGCCATCGAGCAAACGAGCACTCAAAAAGCGGCAACCATTCGGACCAACTACCAAAAGACCATTGCCCCTGCGGGCATGTGTGTCGGCAGCTATCTTTTCCTGTGGGGCCAAAAGCAGGAGGCGACATCGACATGGTTCGGCGTTTTCACTGCCTCGGGCGAGTCCACGGAGACAGCTGACGTGATGCAGGAGCTGTGGGCAGGGAAAGTCCCGTCGAACCAAGCTCCAAGACTGACGTCCATGAAGTGCAGCGCCACCGCATTGAAATCCGCGCAAGTCTTCACCGCCCAAGTCGAGGCGAACGATGCAGATGGCGATCCTCTGCAGTTCCGGTGGGAAATCGCCGATGATCTCCGCAAACGCGACCAGCAAGGACGTGAGAAGCCTCCGCCTCTGATTCAAGGGCTCATCAAGGCGGACGGAAACCGCGCAACGATCCATGCGCCAGCCAAGCCGGGTGCGTATCGCGTTTTCGTCTTTGTTTCCGATGGCAAGGGTCATGCCGCAACGGCGAATGTGCCGCTGCAAGTGAGCGACTAGTTCGAATTGAATCGGAAGCTGGAACCGAAGAGAAACAAACCCTCTCAGCCAAGCAATCGAGCTGCCTGGATAAAGAGCAATCTCACCTTCGCTCGTTTGGATCGCCCGCCCCACTGCGACTTCGCACAGTCGGTAGGGAGAAGCTGCGCCACCAGGAATGGCAATTTGCGATTGAAATTGCCACGCTCTCCGAACACGTTTGGCTCTCAAACAAATCCACCGACTCCATGCCAACTTACGTTTACGAAACCATCCCCGCGAATCCTGATGAGCAGCCGCGCCGTTTCGAGTTGCAGCAGAAAATGAGCGACCCAGCCCTGACCACCGATCCAAAGACTGGCGAACCGGTGCGTCGCATCATCACTGGCGGCAGCGGTGGCTGGATCACGCACGGCACCAGCATCATGTCCATGAAGACGAAGGGGCGATGATCGTCCCTGCCGTCGCGGCACGGCTTACGGCTTCGCCGCCTCCAATAGCAGGCGCATCATTTCTTCAGCAGCGCCCGTGCTCACGGTCTTGATCAGCGCGCGATCGGTGCTGTAACCGAGATCATAAGTGATACCCGGACAGCCAAAGGTGTCATAGGAGCGCAGCTTCAACACTTGCTCCTTCTCCGAGGTCAACCAGGGGCTCGGATTGATGGGCGCACTCTCCGGCTCAATGGTGAGGCGATACTCCCGCGGTCCGATGCACATGCATTCGCCCAAACGCACCTCGGGAGGAGCCCCAAGGGCGCTTATTCGGTACGGCGACATTCTGCCCATTGCCGAAGGTCGGCAAAACGACAAAGTTGGCGAACAGCTACATGGGTGAGGCTCACGCCAGCGCCTCTTGGCAATACTGCACGCACTTCGCGACTTCCTTCACCGCATCGGAGCCTTCAGGAATCGGGTATTCTAGCTCAACCTCGGCAGGGAAAGTCCACTTCTCTTGCTTCATCAACTGCAGCACTTCCTTGATCGGCGTCTGGCCCTGGCCCCAAGGCAGGTTGCCACCGTCGGCGGTGCGGTCCTTGAGGTGCAGGTTCACGATGCGGTCGTGGTATTTCTCCAGCACGGGGATTGGCGACTTGCCCTTGGAACCCGCGACGTAGTGGCCGATGTCGAGGTTCAGGCCGATGTATTCACCGAGTTCGAAAATCGGGTCGTGATATTCCATTTCGGGCAGATTGTTCGTGTGGTTATGGAAGCCGACCCAGATCTTGTGCTTGTCCGCAAACGGTGCGACGCGCTTGGCGAGGATGGCATTGCGCTCGGTGGTCACACCGGCGCATCCCAGCGCCTTGGCTACGAGGAAGCTAAACTCAATCTCTTCGTCCGACGGACCGAAGCCCATCTTGTGGATGTGAATGTTCACGCCCGCATCGTTGAACATCTTCCGCAGTTCAACGCACTTCGCCAGTTGCTGCTCACGTTCGGCATCGGTAGCCTTACCCTTGATGGCGGCAAAATCCTGGATCGGACCGCCCATGAGCTCGGTCTCGCTGATGCCGCAGTCAAGCAACGCCTTCAGCGTCTCCTCCGCCGTCTTCGCCATGCTGCGGTAGCTGTAGGTGATGCAGCCAATGCGCACGCCACCGAAGACGGAATTGGGTTTATCAGCGGCGGAAACAAGCCGTGGGAGGTTGAAACCAGTCGCGGCTGCGACAGCGGTGCCAAGGAAATGGCGACGGGAAAGCGAGTTTGAGTTCATAATGAGGTTGGATTGGAGTGTGCGGCTACTTCTGCCTGAATTCTGGGAAAATCAAGGACGTGGAAAATGGGGTGGGAAGCTGCGATGGATTCGTCGACACGATTCCGAGATCCCGAACTTTGAGCGGCATAAGGGCCTCCCTTCTCGAAATCCGGACGAACGCGAAACCAGGGTCACCGCGCAACTGCATGACAATCTGGAAAGTGCTGCCGGCGATGCGTCGATAAGTGGAAGGGGTAGTTGATTTTGAGCCCAGCGAAACTTCCGACACCGATCTAAAGCGACGACCGCATCCTCGTCCAAGATGCCGATTGATTCCAGTGGAGTCGAAATAAACCACGCCAACAGAACACAAAACCACCACCAAGAATTTTCTTGGCGGAGCGGACAGGAAAGCTATTCTGGCGAGCATTCAAAAATCCGTGATGAGTCCGGCCCCAACGATTCTCCAGCGCCATAAATCAGGCATAAAACCGCTCGTATCGGACTCCATTTGTCACTCCGAGTTCCGATTTTTTCATTGTTCCAACTCCATCTCCTCCGTCCGGGCGCCATTTTTAAAAGTAATCTCCTATCTGACAGACACTTCTCAGCGCCATCCCGATAAATACTCCGGCACGATTTCTGCGGGCAGGTTGGCCGGGCCGAGCCCCTTCGAAGAAATCGTTCGACAGTCTCACCCTGAGCCACCCTTTCCTTCGACGCCATGACATTCCGCGTTCTTCCCCACCTGTTCTTCCCGTTGTTGTGGTCCGCCAGCGTGCTGGCGACGCAGATCGACATCACCATCCCAGGTGCTTCATCCGGCTTTCCCTACGGCGGTGCCGTGACGGCCCTGCCGAACGGGAACTTCGTGGTGGTGGAGTCAGACTTCAATGTGCCCGGCGGTGCGGAGAATGTGGGTGCGGTGCGACTCTTCAGCGTGAATGGAACCCTGATCAGCACGCTCACGGGCTCCACGCAGGATGACGAGGTGGGCAGCGGCGGAGTGAAGGTGCTGGCCAACGGGAACTTTCTTGTTCTGAGTCCAGGCTGGGACAATGGCGGTGCAGTGGATGCCGGTGCAGTGACATGGTGCAGCGCGGTCACGGGAGTGGAGGGAGAGGTGTCGTCGGCGAACTCGCTGGTCGGGTCGTCCACGGAGGACTGGGTGGGAGACGAGTCTCCACTCTCCGATGAGTATCCAGTGGTGCTGCTGGACAACGGGAATTACGTCGTAAATACGCCCTATTGGGCCAATGGCAGCCAGCGCAACGCCGGTGCGGTGACCTGGGGAGATGGGGCGACGGGCGTGAGCGGGGAGATTTCCGCCGCCAACTCGCTGGTTGGAGTCGCTGCATTCGACTTTGTCGGCGGTGGCGGAGTGACGGTGCTGACCAATGGGCACTATGTGGTGGCCAGCCCGAACTGGAACCGCAGTTTCTACAGCGGAGTGGGTGCTGTGACTTGGGCGGACAAAGGAACGGGAGTGAAGGGTGAGGTGTCCATTACCAACTCGCTGGTGGGGCGGTATGTGGGCGATCAAGTCGGAGGCCCTTCGGGCGACAGCAACGCCGTGGTACCGCTGAGCAATGGGGACTATGTGGTGTGTTCGCCCTCGGCTCACAACACGGAGTCCACCCAGCAATTCAATCCGAACTTCTGCGGTGCAGTGACGTGGTGCAACGGCGCCACGGGTCGGGTCGGGGAGATCTCCAGCGCCGCCTCGCTGATGGGTTACTGGTCAAACGCGATGGTTGGCAGCGGCGGGGTGAAGGAACTGACCAATGGCGCGGTAGTGGTCATTAGCGAGCGCTGGAACAATGGCGGTTCTGCCACCGAGTTGGGTGCGGTGACGTGGTGCCCGAATGCAGCGGCAATGACAGGTTTTGTCTCCGCTGCCAACTCACTGGTGGGTGGCACGGCCGATGATCGAGTGGGCTATGATGGGGTGACGGTGCTGACGAACGGCAACTACGTGGTGGGCAGCACTTACTGGGACAATGGCTCGGTCGAAGATGCCGGGGCGGCCACCTGGGGCAGCGGCACGACGGGCGTCGTTGGCGTGGTGTCCGCCGCCAACTCGCTGGTGGGCAGCAGCTTGCAGGACCGCGTGGGCGAAGGCGTGGCAGCACTGACCAATGGCAATGCGGTGGTGTGGGCATCGAGTTGGGATGACGGCGCAGTGGAGAATGTGGGTGCAGTGACGTGGATGAACGGCACCACCGGGCTCATAGGGCCGGTGACGACTGCTAACTCGTTGGCGGGCAACGCAAAAGACAATCGTGTCGGACATGGAGGTGTGGAGGTGCTATCCAATGGCAACTACGTGGTTTTGTCCAGATACTGGAACAATGGAGGAGCTGCGGAAACGGGGGCGGTCACCTGGTGTGATGGCAGTGTTGGTCGGCTGGGTTCGGTGACAACAGCAAACTCTCTGTACAATGTGGGGACTTTCGTTTCCGTGACCCCTTTGAAAGGCAACGGTAACTACCTAGTGCGTTACTCCAATTGGTCCAACGGCAAAGGATTCGCTGCCTGGGGCAACGGCAATGGCGGACTGAAGGGCGCGGTGGGCGCAGCCAATGCGCTGGTGGGCCAGACGGATCACGACATGGTGGGCTTCGAAGCGGTGACTTTGGCCAATGGCAACTACGTGGTGGTGAGCAGCCAGTGGATGAACCCGAACGGCAGCAATGGCCCAGCGACATTTGCCGGAGCCGTCACCTGGGGGAATGGCACATCGGGTGTGAAAGGAACCATCTCCGCCACGAACTCGCTGGTGGGCATGACGGAGGGAGATCTGGTGGGCTCTTCGAGAGTCGTGGAACTGAAGGACGGGAACTACTTGGTGCTGAGCTCCCAGTGGGACAACCCGGCAGGCACAGCGACTGCAAAAGTCGATGCCGGAGCCGCCACGTGGTGCAGCGGAACGACAGGACGGAAGGGTGTCATCACTCCGACGAACTCGTTGGTGGGGGACGGCAGGGTAATGCTAGGCAATTGGAACACCAATGTCCTTCCTGACGGAGGCTATATGCTACGCAGCTACGGTGTCGAAGTGTATCCATCCAGCAAAACGGCAACCTATGCCACATCACTGGGCTTGGCTGGGGGACAATCGGTGGGTGCAATCGGTCTTGCAAATACCGTTGTGGATCAGATTACCGCTTTCCAAGTGCCGAACGTGAACCCTCACACCTTTAGCTACGATGCAGGTCGGCAGCGGTTACTGGTTGGTCGCTATGGTGTAAAAAAAATCACCTTGCTGCAGGCAAAGTTGCCCGCACCGTCGGTGACGGCCAGCAGTGCGTCGTTGCCGATTCTGGCCACCACCCTTGCCATCAGGGGGAAGAACTTTGCGCCGCTGGCGGAGGACAACGTTGTCACCTTCAACAACGGCACCACCGGCGTGGTGACTGCAGCGACGCCCACGGAGCTGTCCGTCTCAGGGTTGAGCGGGCTCAAGCTTGGCACGCTGACCGCCGTGGTGAAGGTGCGCGGCGTTTCCAGCGGGAAGGCCGTGCAAGTGGCCAAGGTGGTGCCGGAGGTCACCCTGAGCACGGCGGCTCTGGGCGCCGGAGCCACAAGCCTCGTGATTCAGGGCGGTGGGTTCTCCACCACGTTGTCCAAGAATGTCGTGACCTTGAGCGGGGGAGCCACCGCCACGGTGACCGCCGCCACCCAGACCACGCTCACCGTCGCCGTGAGCGGGCTCAGCCGGGGGGCGCTATCGGCCGTGGTGAAGGTGAGCGGGATCTCCAGCGGCGCCGCGGTGCAGGTGGCCACCGTGGTGCCCGAGGTTCTGGAGCGCACGGCCCACATCGGTCTCACAGATACCACCGTGGTGATCTACGGCGCGGGATTCTCCCCGATATTGGCGGAAAACGTGGTGAGCTTGGGTGGCGGAGTGACCGGGGTGGTGACGGCGGCCACTTCGACGAGCCTCACGGTGGGCAGCCTCAGCGGCTTGAGCGAGGGGCCTCTCACGGCGGAGGTGACCACGGCAGGATTAGGCAGCGGTGCGCCTGTGCAGGTGGCCACGGTGATCTCTGCGGCATCCGGTGCCATCCGGTTCGCCTCGGCTACCTACGTGGTCACACAGGGCACGGTGAGCGTGGAGCTCACGCTGGAGCACATTGGCAGCACCACCGCCACGGGTGTGACCATTCAGACCGATGACGGTACGGCCAGTGCGCTGCCCTACTTCAAGGAGGCGCTGGCGGGAACGGACTACGTGGACCTTACGGGGCCGGCCACCACCGTGAACTTCGCCCTCGGCGAGGCCACAAAGACCGTCACGCTGACGCTCATGCCGAAGACCGGTGCCACGATTCCCAACAAGCGCTTCACCGCCACGCTCTCCGAGCCCGTGGCAGGTGCCTCGTTGGGCGACGTCACGCAGACGACGATCGAAATTCTGGCCACGGATTCCACCAAGCCCACCGTGATTATCACGTCGCCTGCTGCCAATGCCAATGTCGCGGAAGGCGGCACGGTTGAAATGAAGGGCACAGCCACCGATGGCAAGGGGGTGGCGATGGTGCAGATGTCCCTCAACGGGGGCACCTTCAGCGACTTGGCCATCACCTCGGCGGGCGGGCTGAAGGTGGCCTTCACCGCGCCCATCACTCCGGCGCCGGGGGTCAATCAACTGGCCGTCAGGAGCATCGACATGCGGGGCAACATGAGCACAGTGGTGACTCGGTCGTTCAACTATAATGTGGTTCGCCCTCTGGTTTTGGATGTGACCCCCACAGGATTCGGCACGGTGCCCTCCAAACTGGCTCTGACGAACTACAAAGTGGGCTTTCCTTACACGCTGGAGGCCAAACCAGCAGCGGGAAAAGTCTTCGACGGCTGGCTGGTAAGCGATCCCACGGGAGCGGCGGTCACCCCCGCCATGATGGAGGTGCCCAAGCTGACCTTCACCCATCAGGAGAACCTGATGTTGACCGCCACCTTCATCGACACCCCCTTCGTTCCGGATGTGGTGGGGACCTTCAACGGACTCGTCTCTCCCGATACGATGCTGCCGGATCGTGACCCGGCGGGCGCCGGCCCGGAGGACGGCACGCCTGGCAGCAACGAGACCAGCGGCTTCCTGACCGCCACCGTCACGACCA
This sequence comes from Verrucomicrobiaceae bacterium, assembly GCA_024232965.1. Lineage (GTDB taxonomy): Bacteria > Verrucomicrobiota > Verrucomicrobiia > Verrucomicrobiales > Verrucomicrobiaceae > JACKQF01. Next base: position 14,877 of record JACKQF010000002.1, read on the forward strand.
AGGGAGCGCTCTCCGGCAAATTGAAGATCGACGGGCTGGAACTCCGCTTCTCGGGTGTGCTGGACAACGCGGGCAATGCGCGGTTTGGCAAGGATCGTGCAACCGTCATCGCCCTCGTCCGCCGGGGCAAGCTGCCGTTGGAGCTGGCACTCCACCTCGACCTCACCGGCGCGACCGATCACATGACGGGGACCGTCACCCAGCGCCAGGATGCGGAGGTGATGGCCGTTTCCCAGGTCCTGGCGGAGCGCGCCTTCTTCAGTGCCTCGCGCAAATTGAGCGCCGATCCGAGGGCGGAATCCGCCACGTCCGGAAAGCGCTTCACCCTCGTGTTCCAGCATCTCGGCTCGCAGCCGGGCCTCACGGCGGCGGACTACCCTCAGGGCGATGGATATGCCACGGGAACGGTCTCGGCGACGGGGCAGGTGGTCTTCAGCGGCAGGTTCGCCGATGACACGCCGGTCACTTTTTCCGCGCCGCTGTCCGAGGCTTTGCGCTGGCCGTTGTTCGCCCCCCTGTATTCCAAAAAGGGCAGCATCAGCGGGTGGATTACCCTCGAAATCGCGACGGACTCCGACATGACCGGCCCCGGCCTTGCCTGGTATCGTCCGGTCCAGAGCACGCAGTGGTATCCGCAGGGCTGGCCGGCGGGGATCGCTGTGGATGCGCTGGGCGCGATCTATGTCGGCAGCCCCTCGCCGGTGCTGGGCACCTTGATCGCCCCGGATGCGGCCACAGGCAACGTGGGCGTGACGTTCTCCGACGGCAAGCTGGCCGCGCCGGTCGACAAAGCCATCAACATCACCCCGACTAACAAGGTGACCGTGGCACCTACCAGCGACAAAAGCTTCACCTGTGTCCTGGTGCCCTCCCAAGGGAACGTGAGCGGCAGCCTGACTCCCACCGGCGGCAGCAAGATGAGCTGGCGGGGCGTCTTGCTCCAAAAAGGCGCCAACCGTGGCGGCTACGGCTACTTCCTGACTGCGAAGCCTCGAACAGTAGATGGCACAGGCGAAGTCGGCGCGGTCAGAATGCTAACGAAGTAGAGGGAACTCCCCCGCCCCCTACAAACGAAGTTCCTAGCAGACAGACTGCCGTCGCCCGGTCAAGTTGTGTGTTGCGGGAGTTGCCTTTCTGGGAACGAAGAGCTTAGACAAAGAAGCGCCTTGGCGAGGTCGTTCGCCATTGGTTAAAATCCCAGAATTCAGGAGAAGCCGTGTGATTAGAAAGCCCAGCAATGGCAAGAATGAAGCCTGCGGGCCATTGCGAAGACCCCAACCTAACTTTGACGCCCTGTATGCTGTGACGGATTGCAATCTCAACTCTCGATCAAATAAAAGCCTCGCGACTACCATTGCGAAATCGGTGCTCGTCACGAATACTCACGCTTTGCCTCACGTTCCATGACTCCGCAGTTGCTGCGCCGAGGTTGGCAGCTTGATCTACATTGGTCGCACAATCGATACGTTCCGGCTTCACGATCAAGGCTTGCCTACTGCCAAGTACATCCCTTTGCATCGGCGATGCTCAGTTGAACGTCCTGGATGGTCACTGTCGTCGGTTCCTCGGGGTGCCCTATGGGTTGGCAAACGGTTCTTTTGGCACCCGGATTTGCAACGCAATCGTTGCACTTGCACATCAACGCGACGTGTCGCCATCTGGCTTCATGCAATCCGCAAGTTGCGCTCATGGTCCCGGTTCTGGCTCGGCTTCGAGATCGCGCAAGGGTCCCGCGAGACCTTGGCGATCGCTAAAGGTAAGGATGAGCGCAGTGCGATCTCCGGGGACGGGGGGAACCAAAGCCCTTGCCAAGCGTGCCGAGCGGGTGTCGTCCTCATTTTGAGACGTGCAACCCGCGCATGCACTTACCTCTCGTCATCGGCTTGACCGGTGCCTCACTTGCGCTGAAGTCTTCCGGGATCGCCCAGCCCATGAAGTCATTGCCATTACTCTTCTCTCGTCGATTGGTGCTTTGTCTTGCAGCCTCGCTCGGAGCATCGCAAGCCTCGCGGGCGGCACCAGATTTCTCCAAATCGGAAATCGTCGCGACGCATGAAACCGTCCTGGAGGGTGATGTCGCTCGCTTCAAGGTGGTCGTGCGGAATCAGGGGGATGCGCCTGCGGATCCGTTGGAATTGAGAATCGAATGGCCGATGATGGGGCACCTCATCAACGTCACAGGCCTCGACAACGCACAGACGGATTACGACGGAGGTGTTGTCACCGCGACCTTCCCACTACCCGTCGGTGCCGAGCACACCGCAATGGTGGATGTACTAGCACCACGTGATTCCGGTGGGACATCGCTGTCCATGACGGCGCGAATCATCCACTATCATACCATGGCGGAAGCGTGGATTCACCAAACGATCCCCATCGAGATCCGACCCAGGACTGATGGGATTCAACTCGGCGGTTTTCGAATTGCACCCGCAGGCATAGCAACCCTCGCTTGGCTGGCAGTGACCGCGCTGGGCGTTTTCAGCGTTCGCAGGGTGGACACGGGCCACAGCAAAAGATTGATCGGAGCGCCTGTCGGTGTTTTCAGCCTGATGATCGCGATCGGTTTTTGGATGATCTTTGCGGCGATGGCTTGGCGCGACTACCAGGTGCTCTTCCATTGGTCCGAAACGACGGCGACCATCGTCGGGCGCCGAATCCAAACGGATACGGTTAGCAGTAGTCACCGTTTGAGCAGTGGCGCGACGACCCAATCTCGCACCTCAGAGATTTCCAAACCCGAGTTCGCTCTTCGCTACCAGGTAGCGGGGCGTGAGTGGCTTTCGACAGGCTACGACACGGGTTCATCGCTAAGGGTGGGTGGAGGCAAAGCCCAACTGGAACGGGAATTTCGCGAGTGGACGATCGGCGCGACGGTGCCTTGCTGGCACGATCCGAACGACCCGTCCGACGTGGTCATCAAGCGTGGCTTTGGCGGGGCCTATCTCTTTGCGCTCTTTCCCTTGTTCCCGTTTTGGATCGGCTGGTTCACCCTGCGGCGTCATTTCGCAAGCGCCGCGTAGCGCTCGCCTGCTGCTGAAACCAGCACGCTACGGGTTCAGCCAAGCATCGAAGGCGGCATCCACACGTTGCAGCATTTCTGAGGTGTCGCGTTTCGCGTCGGTGAACTGCGACCATGCATTTGCATCGGCTTCTTTGCCGGTCCCTTCGATCTCGAGAATAAACTCCTCCACCAAGGCACCAGAGGCAGCATGTCGCTCCCGCAAGTGGGCCTTGCAGGTGGTTCCGATCAGGTTCAGACGATTCTTGGTTCCCATGCTCATAGGCGACAGGTTAGCACGAATCGTGGGCGTGTCGCGAGAACTCTGGGAACAACAGAGGGCGGCACTGGGCCGCCCTCCTCCTTGAAATCAAGCCTCGTGGGCATTGGCTGTGATCAAACGATCTCCCAACCTTTGCGATAGTTGCGGCGCACCAATTTGTCCGCCTCAGCATTGTTCGGGATCTTCAATCCTGGCGCATCCCATGTCAGCGTTTCATTCGGGAAGACGCTGGCAAGGCAGCCGAGAAGTACCGCCTCGGTCAGCGGGCCTGCGTAGTCAAAGTTTGCGCTCGGCTTTTTGTCGCCTTTGAGACAGCAGTCGATGAAGTCAGCGCGGTGGTCGCGCGGCTCCAGTTTCGGATACTTGAAGCCGGTGAACTTGTCGCGGGGGTAGAGCATTGGCGTCGAGCCATGGGAGTGAAGAAGAACCCCATCCGTGCCGAGGTAAATGGTGCCCTGCTGTGGGAATTTGGCATCGCCGATCAGCGCCATCACTTCGGCAGGCGGCCGCGCGTCGCCATCGGTCCAGGTGACCTTGATGGTATCGCCAGCAGTGTATTGGGTGCCTGCAAAGGTGTACTCCACCACCGCATCCGTAGCCCAGTTGTCCTTGTTGGGCACCGGTCCACGAGACGTCACCGACGTCGGCGCGGCGAGACCGAGCGAACGGAACCAGCCGCTGAACATGTGGCAGCCCATGTCACCTAGCGTGCCGGTGCCAAAGTCGCGGCGCTTGCGCCAGTTGCCCGGATGGTCGTAGCCCTGGATGTAGCTGCGCTCTGGCGCGACGCCCAGCCACTTGTCCCAATCGAGTTCAGGTGGAATCGGATCGCTCTTCGTGGGGCGCAATTCCATATCGCCCCACTTCTTGTGCGAAAAGGTGTGAGCCTCCTTCACCTTGCCGATCGCGCCCATTTGGATCAACGCCACTGCATGGCGCTCGGTAAATTCCGAAGAAACCTGGATGCCCATTTGCGTCATGACGCCCTTGGAGTTCGCGCGCAGAACCATCTCGCGACACTCCCACAGATTGTGCGCGAGCGGCTTCTGACCGTAGAGATGCTTGCCCAACTCCATGGACGCGATGCCCATGCTGCCGTGCATGTGGTCGGGTGTGGAGACGTTGACGCTGTCAATCTTATCACCTTCTTGGGTGAGCATCTCCCGCCAGTCCTGATACACGCGGACGTTGGGGAATTTTTCCTGCACTTTCTTGAAGTTGCGGGTGTCCACATCGCAGACGGCGGCGAGCTCCCACATAGGGTGTGCAGACATCGACATCATGTCACCAAAGCTCATGCCGGAAGCCCCAAAGGCAGCATGGCGAAGTTTCCCGTTCGGCGATGCGGCGCGCAAACCGGAGGTGACGTAAGGGGCGGCGAAAAGCGTCGCTGCGGACTGGCGGATGAAATGGCGGCGTGATTGCATGGTAGTATTGGATGAACAAAAGAAACGCCGCATGAGCGGCGGCTCTTCCGTTTTGTGCACGATGACGGAAATCTGGGACCGTCTGCGCTCTGTCTACCAACACAAAACCCACCCCAGCCTTTGTCTCGGCTAGGATGGGTTTGTGAGCTGAATTGTTTATTTGGCGACGTCGAATCGGTCCAAGTTCATCACCTTGGTCCAGGCGGAGACGAAGTCATTGACGAACTTGTCTTTGCCATCGGCGCTGGCATAAACCTCAGCGATGGCACGGAGCTGGGAGTTCGAGCCAAGCACAAGATCCACGGATGTCGCCATCCACTTCATTGCGCCGGTTTCACGATCCGTGCCTTCATAGAAGTGCTCGCAACGTGGGGAGACCTTCCACTCGGTGCCCATGCTGAGCAGGTTCACGAAGAAGTCGTTGGTCAAAGCCCCACGGTCCTGAGTCAGCACGCCAAGATCAGGATGACCGACCGTCGTGCCGAGCACTCGCATCCCGCCGATGAGCACCGACATCTCTGGGGCAGATAGCGTGAGCAACTGAGCGCGATCCACGAGATTCTCTGGCGCAGGGCGGTCGAGTTCGAGTCCGAGATAGTTGCGGAAACCATCGTGCTTCGGTTCGAGTACCGCCATCGCTTCCACATCCGTCATTTCCTGCGTGGTATCAACGCGACCTGGGGTAAAGGGCACCGTCACGTCATAGCCAGCCTTCTTCGCAGCAGCTTCGACCGCAGCACTACCGCCGAGCACGATGAGGTCCGCGAGCGAGACCTTGGTCTTCCCGGACTGAGCTCCGTTGAACTCCGTTTGGATCTTCTCTAGCGCTGCGAGAACTTTCGCAAGTTGCTCTGGCTGGTTGACTGCCCAATCCTTCTGAGGTGCCAGACGAATGCGTGCCCCGTTGGCACCGCCCCGCTTGTCGCTGCCTCGGAATGTGGAAGCGGAAGCCCACGCAGTGGAGACGAGCTCGGCAGTGGTTAGCCCGGAGTCGAGGAGCTTGGATTTGAGCTGAGCGATGTCTTGGTCGTCCACCAACTCGTAGTCACGGACCGGCAGCGGATCCTGCCAGGACATCTGCTCTTTTGGCACCTCGGGTCCAAGATACCGCGAAACGGGTCCCATGTCGCGATGCGTCAACTTAAACCAGGCCTTGGCAAAGGCATCTGCAAACGCATCGGGATGTTCGAGGAAACTCCGCGAGATCTTGCTGTAGATCGGATCTTCCCGCAACGCGATGTCCGTGGTGAACATCATCGGGGCATGGGTTTTCCCCGCGATGTGCGCGTCCGGCACAGTGCCAGCGCCCGCACCCTCTTTGGGCGTCCACTGCTGGGCTCCCGCAGGGCTTTTTGTCAGCACCCAATCGTAGGCAAAGAGGTTCGTGAAGTAACCGTGAGACCACGCCCGGGGCGTTGTCGTCCAAGCTCCTTCGAGGCCGCTGGTGATCGTGTCTTCGGCATTCCCCTTCCCTGACTTATTCTTCCAGCCGAGCCCCATCTCCTCCAGCGGTGCGGCTTCAGGCTCTGGACCCACTTTCCCTTCTGGAGACGCTGCGCCATGGGCCTTCCCAAAGGTATGACCTCCGGCAATCAATGCGACCGTCTCCTCATCGTTCATCGCCATCCGCGCAAACGTTTCACGAATGTCCTTCGCCGCAGCCAGAGGATCGGCCTTGCCGTTGGGGCCCTCTGGGTTCACGTAAATCAGACCCATTTGGACTGCCGCCAGCGGCTTCTCCAACTGCCGTTCATCTTTGTAGCGTTTATCGCCCAGCCACGTGGTTTCAGGACCCCAATAGATGTCTTCCTGCGGTTCCCAAACGTCCTCACGTCCACCAGCAAATCCAAAGGTCTTAAATCCCATGGACTCAAGGGCGACATTTCCGGCGAGCACCATCAAATCAGCCCACGAGATTTTGTTGCCGTACTTCTGTTTGATTGGCCAGAGCAGACGACGCGCTTTGTCCAAATTGGCGTTGTCTGGCCAACTGTTGAGCGGCGCAAAACGCTGCGTTCCGTATCCAGCGCCACCACGCCCATCGCTCACGCGATAAGTGCCCGCGCTGTGCCAGGCCATGCGGATCATGAAGGGGCCATAGTGACCGTAATCCGCAGGCCACCACTTTTGGGAAGTCGTCATGAGTTCATTGAGGTCCTTCTTCAGAGCCGGTAGATCAAGTTTCTTGAACTCCTCGGCATAGTTGAAGCCCGCGCCCATCGGACTACCCTTTGGCGAGTTCTGGTGGAGGATCTTCAAGTTCAACTGATTTGGCCACCAATCGCCAGTGGTCATGGCTCCGGATGCCGTGTGGCGACCGGATGCGGCAGGTGCCCCCATGACGGGGCATTTACTAATGTCATCCATAGGTTTGTTGGGTTGAGTTTCGGCGGGCTTGTCCTGAGCTGACGCGAACACCGTCGGCGTCAGCATCAGAGCAGCAAGCAAAACCTTGATTGGGTTTGTTTTCATGGTGTTGGGTTGGATTGGGTTATGTGTCCTTTGCTGCGGGTGAGCATCGGAACAGGTAACCTAATGCCCGAGCGCCAGTCATGTATCCAATGCATTATCTGAATGCTTGCGATGCGTTCAGCGCATGGTTAAAATGCTGAGTGAGAAATGACCTCAACTTTCATCTACTGGAGCAATTCGTGGTCTTGGCGCGAACCAAGAACTTCACCCGTGCTGCGGAAGAACTGCATCTCTCCCAGTCCGCACTGAGCCGCGCCATCCAGAAACTCGAAGACCAACTCGGAAAGCCCGTGTTTGATCGCAAACCCCGCGAGGTCATCCTGACCGACTTCGGCGAACTACTCCTCGAGCGCGCGAAGGACATCTTGAAGATGGTGGAAGACACCTTTGCCGAACTTGCTGAAGCAGGGCGCCGGGGTCGCATTCGTCTCGGCGCCATTCCAACGATCGCCCCCTTTTTCCTCCCCAAACTGCTGGGCAGTTTTGCCAAGAAGAATCCAGACATCGCCGTGATTGTTCAGGAGGACACGACGGAAGAGCTCATCAAACGCTGCACCCATGGCGAGATTGATCTCGCCATTATCGCCCTCCCGATCATTGCCCGAGACGTCGAGATCGAGCGCCTATTCGATGAAGAACTGCTGCTGGTAGTCCCGCGGGATCACCCGCTAGAGAAGGCGAAGAAAATCACCGCCGAATCCGTGGACCAATACCCCTTTGTCATGTTGAACGAAGCCCACTGCCTATCGGAGCACGTTGCCGCATTCTGCCGCAAGCAATCCATCCAGCTCGTCACCATCGAGCGCACCAGCCAACTCGCCACTGTTCAAGAACTCGTGTCCCTGGATCACGGCGTCTCCATCGTGCCAGAAATGGCGCGCCGCATTGACCTCAGCAACGACCGAGTCTATCGATCCTTCAGCGGAGAAAAGCCCCAGCGAACCATTGCAATGATGTGGAGTTCATCCCGATACCAGAGCAAAGCCTTCAAGACACTGGTCAAGCACCTGCGTCAGCAATTCGTGCTGCCACGCCGCTCAACACCTTCTGCCTAGTTTTCATCTCGGAAACGATTAAACACAGGCCTGCGGCCAACGAAGGAGCCTAGGGCAGCGAATTGGAACTTGGCAAAGTAACGCTGATCCCCTAGGTTTTTGTCGATGCTAGACATTTACTCGAAAGAGGATTCGATCCCCACTTCTCGACGCAACCTCCAAAAGCAGGAAGGGACGGCCGCATCTGAAGATTCAATCTACATCAGCACGGGACGGCGCGGCGATTGGTGGCATTAAAGGTGCATTAACGTACTGGCCCCAGGTGCTTCTTGAAAAACGTCGCCACCGTCTTCCGCAACTCCGGCGCAGAGTAGGCATCACCTCCATGGCCAGCGCCTTGAACGACTTGGAGGGCCACCTCAAGGCCCACTTTGCGGTAGACCTCTTCCATTCGCTGTGACTGGTCCAGGTAGACCGTTGCATCCTTGTCCCCGTGAATGATGAGCAGTGGGGCATCGCCCTCGTTCACCTGAAAGACTGGACTGGCAAAGCGGGCCTGGTCCTCATTCTTGCTCACGGGCCCACCGATCAACTGGCACACTGGTACCTCCTCCGGCTCAGTCTTGGCGGGTTGATTCTTGGAACGGAGGATGAAGTCCGACGGACCATAAAAGTCCGCCACGGCCTGCACCGATGAGCTTTGGTCCGCGTTGCTGCCGATGCTGCCTTCGTATTCCTTTACCCCACCAGTCACGCCCATCAGCAGCGCCAGATGACCGCCCGCTGAGGAACCAGCCACACCAACCCGTGTCGCATCATAACCGAACTCATTTGAATGCCCACGCAACCAGCGCACCGCAGCTTTGCAGTCATGGATCTGTGCTGGAAAAACGGCTTCCTGCGAAAAGCGGTAACTGATACTTGCCACCGCAAAGCCCTCTTCGGTGAGCCAATATGTCAGGCACTTCTTATACGAACCAGCCCGCCAGCTACCGCCGTGAATGTAGACGACCAAAGGCGGCTTTGCCACGTTCTTGGGGAGGTACAGGTCGAGCTTCAACTCGTGGCCATCCACCGCCGCAAAAACGATATTCGCCTTTGTTGGTTCTGCGCCCCTGACGCGGGTAGCGGCAGGGAGCAGAGCAATGCTGGCGACAAGAGAGAGCAATCCAATGGACGAAATCAGGCGCATTGCCAGACAACGTCACCGCGCCCGCTAGATTTCCAGCAAACTGAACTTCGCGCCCCATCGGGCGTGGTGCGGCTAACGCACCTTGATCAGTTCAACGTCAAAGATCAGCGCCTCGTTGGGGCCGATGTCTCGACCAGCGCCACGGGAACCGTAGGCGAGTTTGGAAGGGATGAAGAAGCGATACTTGGCGCCTTCTTGCATGAGTTGAACGCCCTCCGTCCAACCTGCGATCACGCCGTTGAGAGGGAACTCGATGGATGCCTTGCGCTGATAGGAGCTATCGAAGATTTTGCCATCAATAAGCGTGCCTTCGTAGTGAACCTCAACCGTATCGGTGGCCTTCGGGCTCTTGCCGGTGCCTGGGGTGATGACTTTGTACTGGAGGCCGCTAGGAGTCACCGTGACGCCCTCTTTTTTGGCGTTGTCTTCGAGAAATTTTTCACCTTTGGCAAGTGCGATGGCAGACATGGGATAGAATAGGTTGGGTTGATTTGAGGCCGGAGGTTAGCCGCATTACCGCCGCCGGCAACCGTTGAGTCACCTCCGCCGATGGATCGTTGACACGGACGGTGCCCACCGCCAGCCTGCGGCTGACGCTTCAAAGTTCTCCTTCACCATGAAAGATCACCCGCTCCCTGCCCTGCGCAATCAACTCCTAAGCCTGCACAAGATTCTCATGCTCGCGGAGCGGGCTGCGTATGAGAAGGAGGGAAATGTGATCCAGTCCCCGAATCATTTCCTGCAATTACTGACGGGCGATGTGCGATTTGCCTGGCTGAGGGAACTGTCACAATTGATCGTGATGATCGACGAAGCCATGGAGGAAAAGCCCCCAATCACTGCTGAGCGTGCTGATGCCCTAGTGGAAGAAGCGCGCATCCTCCTCACGGGATCGAACGAAAGCGGAAACTTCGCCGGACGCTATGGGGCGATGCTGGAACGCGAGCCTGCCGTCGCGACAGCACATGCAGAGATCAGCAAGGCATTCCCCTCTCAGTAGCCTATTGGGGTAATTGTGTTGCTGCATGTCTGATCATCCCCTGCTCCGCCGACTTCCTGTATCCAAGGACTGCTCTAGCGATGCCTTGCTAGACGCCTTTCTGGACTACATTGGCGAAAAGAATCTGGAGCTCTATCCGGCACAAGAGGAGGGCATTCTGGAGCTCTTTGAGGGCAAGAATGTGATCCTGAATACACCCACAGGATCGGGCAAATCACTGGTCGCCACCGCGATGCACTTTCGCTCCCTCGCGATGGGGAGGCGCTCGGTTTACACCTGCCCGATCAAGGCGCTGGTGAATGAAAAATTCCTCTCGCTCTGCAAGGAATTTGGCCCCGACAATGTGGGCATGGCCACGGGTGATGCGACGGTGAATCGCGATGCACCGATCCTCTGCTGTACAGCGGAGATCTTGGCGAATTACGCATTACGCGACGGAGCCGAGGCAGAGTTCCGCGATGTAATCATGGACGAGTTTCACTACTACTCGGATCGTGATCGTGGTGTGGCATGGCAGGTGCCGCTGCTGACCATGAGCAACGCACGCTTCCTTCTGATGTCCGCCACAATGGGTGGTTCTGATTTCTTCAAAGAGAAGCTGACCACACTGACGAAGACCCAGACCACCATCGTCGCCTCGTATGAGCGCCCGGTGCCATTGGAGTTCAGCTACGTGGAGACGAGTGTTGACGTGACTTTGCAAGATCTGGTGGCAGCGAATAAGGCACCGGTCTATCTGGTTCACTTTGGTCAAAACGACGCCAGTCAGGCCGCGCAGGATCTCATGAGCCTGAACTTCTGCACCAAGGAGGAGAAGGAGTCGATCAAAGTGCTGATGGCAGGAATGAAGTTCACCAGCCCTTATGGCAAGGATGTGAAAAGGTATCTGAGCCACGGCATCGGCATTCATCATGCGGGGCTATTGCCCAAGTATCGCGTGCTCGTGGAGCGGTTAGCTCAGCGCGGTTTGCTCAAGGTCATCTGCGGGACGGATACGCTGGGCGTGGGTGTAAATGTGCCCATACGCACGGTACTCCTCACCCGGCTTAGCAAGTATGGCGGATCAAAGGTATCCCTGCTGGCTGCTCGCGATTTTCATCAGATCACCGGGCGAGCAGGCCGACGGGGGTTTGATGATGTAGGCTATGTCGTCGCCCAGGCACCAGAGCATCACATCGAGAACCTAAAGATGGAGGCCAAGGCCGCCGGCGACGTGAAAAAGATGCGCAAACTGGTCAAGAAGAAGCCGCCGGAAGGCTTTGTAGGCTGGAGCCAGGAGACCTTTGCGAAGCTACAAAAATCCACCCCAGAGCCACTGGTATCGCGCTTCCAAATCTCGCACGGCATGTTGCTCAATATGCTGAGCCGCAAAGGTGATGCGTGTCTGGCGATGCGGCAACTCATCGACGACTCGCACGAAACCGCCGCCGCAAAGAAAACCCACAAGAAGCGTGCGTGGCAGCTTTTCAGAGCCTTGGTGGATCGGCATATCATCGAGATCATTCCTCCCGCCCAGCGACCAGCGGATGGCACGAAACTGCGATTGAATGTGGAGCTACAGGATGACTTCTCGCTGAACCACGCCCTGTCTTTGTATCTGATCGACACCATTGGCGTGATTGATCCAACATCGCCAAACTATGCCTGTGATGTGATGACACTTTGCGAGTCCATCATCGAGAACCCTGACATCATCCTGCGGCGTCAACTGGATGCCGTAAAGGACGAGGCAATGGCGACGATGAAGGCCGATGGGGTTCCGTATGAGGAACGGATGGAGCGCCTAGCTGAACTTGAGTATCCCAAGCCCTGCCGCGATTTCATTTACTCGACCTTCAACGCCTTCGAGGAGAAGCATCCCTGGGTGGGCAATGACAATATCAAGCCCAAGAGCATCGCGCGGGAGATGTTTGAGAACTATCGCAGCTTCAACGACTACGTGAACGACTACGACCTGCATCGCACCGAAGGCGCGCTGCTGCGGCATCTATCGAGCACGTACAAGGTGCTGGCACAGACCGTCCCTGAAGTACACAAGACGGAATCCGTTCAGGAGATGGAGGCCTGGCTCGCGGGAGTGCTGCGCGGCACTGACTCCAGCCTGCTGGATGAATGGGAGCGGATGCGCGATCCCAATTACAAGCCCGGCGAGTCCGAAGAAGAGCCCGAGCAGGCTCCAGACATCACGCGCCACAAGCGCGAGTTTACCGCATTGGTACGCACCCAGATTTTCCGCTTCCTCAGCCCGCTGGCGCAGGAGAACTACAGCGCAGCGATCGCCAGCCTGCCAGGCACGACCTGGACGGCGGCTACTTTGGCGGAAACTCTCGATCCGTTCTTCGCCACGCACGACCGCATACGGCTTGACCCTGAGGCCCGCAACGGGCGGCACACCTATGTGGACGCCGGCCCAACCACTTGGCAAGTGAGTCAGGTGCTCGTTGATCCCGAAGACCTGAACGACTGGCAGCTACAGTTTACCGTCGATCTAGCCCTGGCCCGCGAAGAGGGGAGGCCCACCTTGGTGCTATGCTCCATCGCGCCAGTGGTGGAGTGAGTTCTACGGCGATGCTCTCTTAGCTAGCTACTTCGCTCAGCGTTGTGAGTGGGTGCCTGCGTTGCTTAGTAACGGTGTTTCTGCAAGCATCCGGACCTGCCAGGGTTCTACGAGCGCTTTTTCTTCTTTGAAGATCCGACTGCTATCGATCTGGGCCACTAGACTGCTGCAACTCTCCAGCTTTCCAGCGGAGGCCATGATACTGGCGATGACGGCGGCCTCTCCTTGATGCCATTGATACTTGGGCAGAGGCACCAGCAACTGAGACGCCTGAACGTAGGCACCCTGTTGATGAAGTGCGAAGGATTCGAGAAAGCGCAGATACACATCGCCTTGTGCTTTGGAGCGACGTGACTGGATCAATTCCTTCATTGCATCCACCTGACGCTCCGCGAGAAGGCTGAGGTAGATGAGCTTATCTTGGATCGATTCATCACGAAGGACCGCCCCACCTTCCAGCGAACGCAACAAAGTGGCTGCCGACAGACCTTTGCCTCTGGTAGTGCGAATGATCGACTCCATGGCCGTGCGGCGATCAGCGGCAAACTCTAGAGCAGACGCGAAGGCGTTGGAGGCGAGGTCTGGCAAGTAGTTATCGAGCGCTGCGCAGCCCGTCGTATAGCAGTCGACGGCGCGGCGCTCCTCTCTGGCACAGGAGAGGGCGTCCAACAGCAAGTGTTCCGCCATGATGCCCTGCCCGGCACCCCCTTGAAGCACTGCGAGGGCACGCAGCATTGCGCGTGAGTGCGTCACAGGCGGCGCATCGTCCGCGGCAGCCATTGCACCTGTTTCACGCCAACGACCCAATTCTAAAAGTGATGCAAGGCGACGGCGGAATAGCTGAGGCTCGGTCAGAGCTTCAGGCTGGGCAATCATTTCAATGACGAACTCGTGCTCGCCTTGGTCTTGGAGGTAGGCAGCTACTCGGTCTTTATCCTCCGCCGGTAAACCGCCACTGCGCGTGATCTCTGCAAGATAGGCACGATGCAGCATTTGATCATCCTCCAGACTCAGAGCAGCGGGGAATTCCAGGCGGACCGCAGCCATGCGATATTCAACAGGGTCGCCCGGTAGACTGCGCAGAATTTTCGCCAGTTGGGTGCGACCGGTTTTGCTGGTCAAAGTCAATCCGACGAGACGCGGCGCACGATCTAGCACTGCTGACCCCCTCCCCATATCGATCCAGTGAGATAGGCACGTAACCAATTGAGTCTCGATACGCTCCACCACACCGGCCGTGAGGGTGCCACCAGGGATCGCCGCAGCTAGATCCAAACTCGTGTCTACGTCATCGGGCACTACAGCGGTGAGCTTGTCCAAAGCATCCGCCGCTGCATAAAAATCACCTGACTCACGGCAGATAGCCAACCGGGCGCGCAGCACTGTAGGCGTCTCCTGGGAGTCATTTGGCAGGTTCGCCAAGACGGCTCTGGCCCCACTGAAATCGTGCAATCGAGCGAGTAAAGATGCGTGTGCCGCACGGTCCTCGGCGGTGGCGAGATCGAGCTTTTCAAGCCGATGGAAGCAGCGCCGTGCGTCTGCCGGTGCGGTCTCAGCGCCCAAAGTAGCCAAGGCACGAAGCAGTTCTGGATTGTTCGGCGACCTGTCGCAAGCCTGCTGCAGCGCCGCGAGCGCATCGGTCGTCCGTCCACGCTCGAGATAGTGTTGCGCCTGCTCCACCGGGCTAGCGGTCCAGTCCATGAGGCGGCTCCGAATCTGTGAATGATAAAGCCCCAACACTAGCAGAACCGGTGTCGTCAGGGACATCGCCACCACAAAGGAACGCAGCCACCAGATCCGCTCAAAAGGATCTGCATCTCTAAAGCGCAGCGTCTTTCGAACGGCCATGGTACCCAGAGGTTCAGCCTGCCACCAACGATCACCACCCGCCCGATTGCTCAGAATCGGCTGCGTCCGGCGAGATCGCCTGCGGCGAATGTCTTTGGGATGATCAGCCATGGCTCGGGAAGGACAATGGGGAGCGGCGACGCCGGATGAGACTGAAAAGCAGTCCGGTAACGATCAGCAAAGCGCGGTGCGGTTCAGGAATGGCCAGGAGACGGGTGTCCGTAAGCCAGGCGGCATTCGCGGCGCTATTCGCGACGCCCATCGAACCAGAGGTGGAGGTTACCAACGAAACGGTGTCTCCTCCGACATTGCTGACGGCGGTGCCGCTGCTCAGTCGGGTGTTCAAGATATTCTCACTTCCAAATACTGAGGCCACAGTGGAGGCGATCTCGCCAGGCGAGTTGTCGTAACCTAATGCGTGAATGAAGCCGCTGGTGTCCGTATTCGAAGTCGGTAGTGTGCTGGAAATCCACACGACATCACCGTTGGTATCAAGGCTGAGGTTGCCATCAATCAGTGTGCTGGGGTGGTCTTTAGCTCCCTGCCCCGCGACCAGTTCGATTTTCCAAGAGTCAGTCGTATTAGCGTACGGATCATAACCCAGCTCCTGCGTGCCTAGCCCCGTCCCTTTGACCACGATGATCGTGCCAGGCAGAAATTGCGTGAGCGAGGACCCGGACAAGGCCAGATCAAGCGTCGCCTCATCGAAGCTGAAGACAGACCTCAGCCGCGACGTACCGCTGTTGGAATCGCCAAACGTCATCGCGGCTAACTCAGCAGCGGAGGTGGCCTCAACGATAACGAACTCGATGTATTCGTCTCGGGCCATTTTGGTGGCTGCGTCCATCTGCCCGTTGGCATTCTGGAACTCGTTGATCATCACGTTCATCCCCCGCAGCCCTTGAGAGAGCAGCGACAAGGCTAAAATAGTGATAAATGGCCGGAAGGGCATTCCTAATGATACGTCATCCATAATATAAACACAAGTAAAATTATGGTGATTATGGTAAAACTAATCTCATGAGCCAAAACGAGTTGTTTCGCGGGCAGCCATTCGCCCGTATCCAATTCGTGGTACAGGCGTATCTCCGTTCGCCCAGTTGCCCCCCAAACTACTCCCCTCTTCATCAAATGTTACGCTGGATCGATGTATTAAAATTTGCCGTCAACGGCAATCCTGAACCTGATCGCAAAGTCGCAAAAACGGAAGAAGAGTGGCAGGCCCTCCTCACGGAGGAGCAATTCCGGGTCACCCGGCTTCGGGGCACCGAGCGACCATTCAGTTCTGAAATGTGCGAGCTCTTTGAGCCGGGAAAATACAAGTGTATCTGTTGCGGCACGCAACTCTTCGACTCTGGGGAAAAATTTGATAGCGGCACTGGCTGGCCCTCCTTCACCCAACCGATCAAAGAAAACGCCGTCGCGTATCACAAGGACGAGAGCAACGGCCGCAGCCGTATTGAGACCGTCTGCAACACCTGTCGGGCTCACCTCGGCCACGTTTTCCCAGACGGCCCAGAGCCGAGCAAACTACGCTTCTGCATCAATGCGGTCGCTTTGGAGAAGGTTGAGTCCACCGAAGCAAAAATCACCTTTGGGGGGGGTTGCTTTTGGTGCACCGAGGCGATCTTCCAACGCATCAAGGGTGTAATCAGTGTGCAGAGCGGCTACAGCGGAGGCGATGTTGTCAACCCCACCTACCGTGAAGTGTGTAGCGGTCGCACCGGTCATGCCGAAGTCATTGAGGTCACCTACGATCCAGATGCCGTCACCTACGAAGACATCATCCGCGTGCATCTCGGCACCCACGATCCCACGACGCTTAACCGCCAAGGCGGAGATCAGGGCACTCAATACCGGAGCGTCATCTTTTATCGCAACGATGAAGAGAAGCAGACCGCTCTGGATCTCACGAAAGAATACGAGGCCGCATTGGGCCAACCCATCGTCACCCAGATCACTCCTTTCGTCGCATTCTTCCCTGCGGAGGCAGAGCACCAAAACTACTTCAACGACAATGCAGATCAGAACTCCTACTGCGGCGTGGTGATCGAGCCCAAGTTGGCTAAGTTTCGCGCAGCGTTTCCGCAGTTCCTCAGCGAATAGAGCCACCGATGCACCTCGCCCAGATCTGGACGGCAACGAGCGCCAAATCGCCTGTGAACCATCACTCAAGTGCGGATCTAGAGAAACATCGCGGAATAGTCGGAGACCGCTACCACAGTCGCACGGGCAGCTTTTCAACATTCGAGCACAGTGGGCGCCCAATCACGCTCATTTCCTTCGAGGCACTCATCGCCGTTCACAAAGAACACGGACTCGACCTACTCGCGCACGGCCTGCATAGGCGCAATCTTGTCATCAGCGACTGCGCCAGCTTGGATCTCACCGAACTCATGAACCAGCGTTTCCAAATCGGCACCGCCATCCTCATGGGCATGCAGCCTGCGCATCCTTGTCGATTCCTGGAAAAGACGGCGCCACCCGGCACCTACGATGCGCTTCGACACTGCGGCGGTATTCGTGCAGATGTGCTCAAAGATGGAACCATCAACTGTGGCGACGCTATTCAACTCCTTGGCACACCACGGCGATTGCCATGACTTTCCCCATGCAAATCCCCTTCAACAACACCTACGCTCAACTGCCTGGCCACTTTTACGCTCGTGTCCTCCCTGAGCAAGCGCCCTCGCCCCGGCTGATTCGCATCAATGAAGAACTGGCCCAACAACTTCACATCGATCCAGAGTGGCTTCGTGGACCAGAGGGTTTGGCAATGCTCAGCGGCAATAGCGTCAGCCAAGGTTCCGAGCCCCTTGCACAAGCATACGCTGGACACCAGTTCGGCAATTTCGTGCCGCAGTTGGGAGATGGGCGAGCGATCTTACTTGGCGAGATCACCGATACCCAGGGGCGACATCGCGATCTTCAACTGAAAGGCTCAGGCCGGACTCCCTTTTCCCGCAATGGCGATGGCAAGGCCGCGCTGGGACCGGCGCTGCGGGAATACCTCGTCAGCGAGGCCATGTATGCACTGGGCATACCGACCACTCGTGCGCTAGCAGTGGTCGCAACTGGAGAGGAAGTTGCCCGCCAAGAGGGGATGCTGGACGGCGCCGTCTTTGCTCGAGTGGCCAGCAGCCACCTCCGTGTCGGCACCTTCCAATACTTCGCCGCCCGCCAAGATGTTGTGGCACTGGAAGCACTAACTCGATTTGCGCTGCAACGTCATTTTCCGGAGGCGCTGGCGGCCGAGAATCCCGCCCTCGCTTTGCTGGAACAGGTCATCGAAGTGCAGGGATCACTGATTCCCCGCTGGATGGGCCTCGGCTTCATTCATGGTGTCATGAATACCGACAACTGCAGCATCTCCGGCGAAACCATTGACTACGGCCCCTGCGCTTTCATGGACAGCTTTCATCCGAAGTGCGTTTACAGCGCCATCGACCGCGGCGGTCGCTACTCCTGGGGAAACCAACCGGGCATTCTGGTTTGGAACCTTACCCGCCTGGCGGAAACGCTGCTGCCTTTGATCTCAAAGGACGATGATGAGGCAGAAACCCTCGCAACGAATGCTTTGGACCGGCTTGGTCGAAAACTTGGTGACAACTACCATCAGGTCTTCAGCGAGAAACTGGGGTTACCCACGGAGGGACGGATTTCCCGCGAAAACGATGCGTTTATCCGGCAAACGCTGACTTTACTCGCATCGCAAGAAGTAGATTTCACGCACTTCTTCCGCCGCCTTACCCAAACAGTCAGTAGTGAGGAGGTCCAAGGCTCAAACCTTGCCGCACTCTTCAAAAACCCCTCCGCTTTTGCTGAATGGAACCAAGCCTACCAGCAACTCACCGCTCCATCCGGCGCTCGAATCGACGCCATGCGTCACTCCAATCCTGTTCTGATTCCACGCAACCACCGAATCGAAGAAGCCATCCAAGCCGCCTATCAAGGAGACTTCGTGCCATTCCACCGACTGGCGGACGCATGGCAACGCCCGTTTGAGGACAATCCAGACTACGCAGACTTACAGGCAGCGCCAGAACCCCACGAAATCGTACGGCAAACGTTCTGCGGCACTTAGCCGAAGCCCAAACAGCGAGCGACTCGCTGCCGAAACGATTAAACCGTTCGGCGTTTGCGCTTCAGGTGAAGCTGCGCCGTGGAGCGCTGGATCATTGCCATGACTGCGGCAACCTCTTCCTGCTGCTCGCCCGGCTTCAATTCGGCCAAGGACTTCTTGGCGCGCTCAAGAGCCTCTTCGACGGCTTTCTCGTCGATTGCATCAGCGTCCACAGCCATGTCAGTTAGGACTCGGACACCCTCTTGGGTGATCTCCACCAAACCTTCACCAACGGCGAGGTCGGTGGACTTGCCGCCAATGGAGAAACGCAGTTCCCCAGGCTGAAGCGTGGTTACCAATGGGGCGTGCATGGGAAGGACCCCAAGCTCACCGTCGGAACCCGGCAACAAAACGCTATCGACCATGCCGGAACCCAGCTTGCCATCCGCATCTTTGGTTGGAAAGACGCGAGCTTCAGAGGTGACGATTTCGAGTTTGAGCGGCATGGGAGGGAAAGAAGGATAGCGATGGTCGAATGACGAATGGGATTGGGAGGCAAGATTTGGAAGCGGTCACCCCGGCATCATTGGCCACTTTTCGGCGGCAACGAAGTCTTAGGATTTCTGCACCGAATCAATGCCACCCTTCATGTAGAAGTTGGCTTCAGGAACGTCGTCGTGCTTGCCATCAAGAATCTCGGCAAAGCCCTGCACGGTGTCCTTGACGGAAACGTACTCGCCCTTAGTGCCGGTGAAGATTTCAGCAACGGTGAACGGCTGGCTGAGGAAGCGCTGCAGCTTACGAGCACGGAACACGGTCAGCTTGTCTTCTTCACTCAATTCATCCATCCCGAGAATGGCGATGATGTCCTGGAGATCCTTGTAGCGCTGAAGAACGCGCTGGACGCCACGGGCGACGCGGTAGTGTTCTTCACCGACGATTTCAGGAGCGAGCGCCTTGGACACGGAGGCAAGAGGATCCACAGCTGGATAGATCCCGAGCTCTGCCAGCGAGCGCTCAAGAACGACGGTGGAGTCAAGGTGAGCGAAGGTGTTGGCAGGAGCGGGGTCGGTAAGGTCATCCGCAGGAACGTAAACGGCCTGGAATGATGTAATGGAACCGCTCTTGGTGGAAGTAATACGTTCCTGCATGGCGCCCATTTCTGCGGCAAGCGTTGGCTGGTAACCCACGGCGGACGGCGTACGACCGAGGAGGGCGGACACTTCGGAACCGGCTTGGGAGAAACGGAAAACGTTATCCACGAAGAAAAGCACGTCCTGGTTCTTCTCATCGCGGAAGTACTCAGCCATGGAAAGAGCGGAGAGAGCAACGCGCAGACGAGCACCTGGAGGCTCATTCATCTGACCGTAAACAAGAGCCACTTTGGAACCTGCGGCGAGGACTGGGCGACCTTCAGCGTCTGTCTTGACGTGGCCTTTGTCATCCTTCTCGGTAGCGATAACGCCGGACTCGATCATTTCCCAATAAAGGTCATTCCCTTCACGAGTACGCTCACCCACACCAGCGAACACGGAGTAACCACCGTGGCCCTTGGCAATGTTGTTAATGAGCTCCATGATAACAACGGTCTTACCAACGCCAGCACCACCGAAGGCGCCAACCTTACCACCCTTGGTGAACGGGCAGATCAAATCAATGACCTTGATGCCTGTTTCGAGGATCTGCGCAGATGGGTTCTGGTCAGTCAGTGATGGAGCTTTGCGGTGGATACCGTAACGCTTCTCAGTTTTTGGGGAAGGTTGGTCATCCACGGCATCGCCAGTGACGTTGAAGATACGCCCAAGGACTTCTTCACCCACAGGAACGGTGATTGGGCCGCCAGTGTCCTTGACATCCATACCCCGCTTCAAGCCGTCGGTGGAGATCATAGCGATCGAACGCACCCAGCCGTCACCGAGGTGGCTCTGCACTTCGCAGGTGAGACTGATGGGTTTGCCACCTTGCTCATAGCTGATTTCCAGCGCGTTGTAGATAGCTGGAAGCTGTCCGGTAGCGGAGAAATCCACGTCCACCACGGGACCGATGACTTGAACGATTTTGCCGATGTTGCTCATAAGGGGATTGGAGATCTGAGATGTGAAATGTGAGGTGTGAAACTACTCCAGAGCCATCTTGGCGGTGGTGATTTCAAGGAGTTCGTTGGTGATCGCGGCCTGGCGGAGTTTGTTGTACTCGAGACTCAGGTCCTTGATCATCTGCTTGGCGTTGTCGGTAGCATTCTTCATCGCAACCATCCGGCTGGAGTGCTCGGAGGCGCGGGATTCCAGCACCATCTGGTAAACCGTATCATTGACGTACTGCGGTAGCACCGAATCAAAAACGGCAGCGGCGTTCGGCTCAAAAGTGTAGAGCCGATCTACCTTGGCTTCAGCAGGAGCACTGCCGTCACCGACGCCAACCCAGTCACGCTTGCCACCAAGGGTCACCGGATTAACTGGCAGGAGTTTTTCGATGGTCGGGGAAATGGTGACCGTGTTGATGAAGTTGTTGAAGCAAACCAGCACCTGCTTGTATTCACCCGTGCGGAACTTGTCCTGGATGAACTTGCCAACGACACGCACGTCAGGGAAACGAGCAGGATCCTTGATTGGGAAGTCTGCCACCAAGGTGCGACGCAGGCGGTTGATGGCCTGGACTGCCTTCTTACCGATGGTGATGTATTCGACTTCGCCAGGGATTTGCTTGTTGATGAGCGCCTTGAACAAGTTGGTGTTCAGGGCACCGCAAAGACCTTTGTCACTCGCGATGAGGAGAACCAGCGTCTTGTTGCCCGTGCCTTCGTTGAAGAAAGGATGCACGCCCTCTTCTGCGTTCTCACGCAGGCTGACGAGAACCTTGTTCATCAACTCAGCATACGCACGACCATTGGCGGCCTGATCCTGCGCCTTCTTCATCTTCGCAGCCGCGACCAACTGCATGGCCTTGGTGATCTGGGCCGTGTTTTTGACCGATTTGATTCGGCGGCGGATGTCGCGGGTGCTAGGCATGCTTCAGTATTTGAGATTTGAAATTTGAGATCTCAGATGGAACTCACTTCCAGGAGGATTTGAAGTCTTCGAGAGCTGACTTGAGGTCGCCTTCGACATTATCGAGCTTCTTCTCATTGGCCAGAGTTGCCATCAGACCTTCCTTGCGGTTGGTGAGGTATTCTTCGAGCTTGGCCTGGCACTCTTTGATGCGGTCAACTGCGACGTCGTCGAAGTAACCCTTCTGCATTGCGTAGAGGGAGCAAACCATGATTGGCAGGCTCTTTGGCTGATACTGCTGCTGCTTGAAGAGCTCAACGATGCGCGCACCACGATCCAACTTGGCCTTGGTGCCAGCGTCGAGGTCGGAACCGAACTGGGCGAAGGCCGCCAACTCGCGGAACTGGGCGAGATCGAGCTTGGTGGTACCGGAGACCTTTTTGATGGCCTTCGTCTGTGCGGCGGAACCCACACGCGAGACGGAGAGACCGACGGAAATAGCCGGACGGATGCCCTGATAGAAGAGGTCGGTTTCGAGGAAGATCTGACCGTCGGTGATGGAAATCACGTTCGTCGGAATGTAGGCGGAAACGTCGCCAGCCTGGGTTTCGATGATCGGAAGAGCGGTCATAGAACCACCGCCGTAGTTGTCGTTCACGCGGCAAGAGCGCTCAAGGAGGCGGGAGTGGAGATAGAACACGTCACCCGGATAAGCTTCACGACCGGATGGGCGCTTCAGAATCAGGGAAACCTGACGGTAAGCCACAGCCTGCTTGGAAAGGTCATCGAAGACGATGAGGGCGTCGTCACCCTGGTCCATGATCCACTCACCAATGGCGCAACCGGTGTAAGGAGCGAGGTATTGGTTAACGGCGGAGTCAGAAGCGGAGGCGCTAACGATCGTCGTGTATTCCATGGCACCAGCATCTTCGAGGGTCTTGACGACTCGGGCGATGTTGGACTGCTTCTGGCCGATTGCAACGTAGATACAATAGAGAGGCTTGTGGCCATCCAGCTTACCCTGTTCGGCAGCCTTGTTCTGCTGAGCTTGGGAGATGATGGTATCCACGGCGATGGTGGTCTTGCCGGTGGAACGGTCACCAATGATCAGCTCGCGCTGACCGCGACCGATCGGGATCATGGCGTCGATGGACATAATACCGGTCTGGACTGGGACGGAGACAGACTTACGGGCAATAATACCAGGAGCGAGCTTTTCGACCGGATACTGAGCGTCACCTTTGATGTCGCCTTTACCGTCGATGGCCTGGCCAAGTGCATTGACGACGCGGCCACGGAGGCCCTTACCGACGGGAACGGAGAGGAGGCGACCGGTAGTCTTGACTTCGTCACCGGCCTTGATGCCTTCGCCGGAACCGAGAAGCACGCAGCCGACTTCGGTTTCTTCGAGGTTCAACGCGAGGCCGTAGACAGGCTTGCCGTCTGCACCTGCTGGAAACTCAATCATTTCGTTGAGCATCACATCGCTCAAGCCTTCAATCTTCGCGGCTCCGTCACCGATTTCACGGACGATGCCCACATTGGACTTCGTGACGGCGGTCTTGAGGCCGGCGATTTGGGATTCGATCTCCTGGACGATGTTGCTCATAGGTTCAGTTTCGGGTTAGAAAGGTGGGAGGGAGTATTTTGAAAAGGGGTATTGGATCAGGCGAGGCTGGAGTGCAGGAGCTCGAGGCGGGACTTGACGCTGCCGTCCCAGACATCGCTCCCAACGCGGACGCGAATGCCACCGATCAGCTCTGGCTTCACAGAGAATTCCACATTGAGCGGACGGCCATACTTCTTGGACAGACCGGTCTGTAGCTCAGACTTGATGCCATCGCCAAGCGCAGTCGCGCTTTCGACAAGTGCACGCTGGCGCTCCACTTCGGTGCGGACTAGGACCGAGAAGGCTCCGAGAATTCCTATGTATCCACGAGGCTTCGACTCGCTGACCTTTTGCACCACAGCACGGACGCGACCTTCGTCGAGCACGCCCTCATTGAGGCAGGCGCGAAAAAGCTGACGGGAAGTGCGGCGGGCGTCCTTTGATATTTTCATGGGGTCAGTGGAGCGGGTCCGAGAACAATAAAAAGGGACTGATTACAGGGAGACCTGAGCGGCGGCTTCCTGATTGATGCGGTTTTGGTCGTCAGCATTGAGGACCTTACCTGTGACGCGTGAAGTGGCGTCTGAAACCATGCGGCCGAATTCGCGCTTCAACTGGGAAAGAAGCTGCTCGTGCTCAAGCTGTGCTGCTTCGCGAGCGCGGGCCATGATCTGGGCTGCTTCGTGGACGGCTTCCTGGCTTTTGCGTTCCGCCAGGGACTTTGCACTTTCGCCAGCATCCTTGACGAGGCGATCAGCTTCGCTGTTGGCCTTGTCGATCAATGCTTGGGCGTTCTTTTCTGCATCAGCGAGGTCTTTGGCGATCTTTTCAAGCTTGGACTCGCCATCGGCAATGCGCTGACGACGCTGCTCCAGCATGCCAAGGATTGGGCCAAAGGCGTACTTCTTCAGGACCGTATAAACGATGAGGAAGATGATGACCTGGGCCAGGAACTTACCCCAAGCGAGGCCAAATTGTTCCACAAACGCATCGACGGCACTGGCGGCGATAATAATGGGCGGAGCGGAAGTCATGTGGATGATGGGGAGAGGGCTGAAAGCGAATTAAAGAAAAGCTGCGGAGGAAAAGGGATTGGAGGCGGCGGATCACAGGAAGCGATCCGCCGTCCCCAAAAGGTCATTACTTGATACCGCCGAGGTAAGCGATAATGCCAAGACCTTCAGCGAGGGCCATGCCGATAATGCCGAGGGTGAGGATGTTACCGAAAGCGCCTGGGTTGCGGCCGACGGCTTCAACAGCCTTGGAACCGATGAGGCCCACGCCGAGTGCTGCGCCAGCACCACCGATAGCGCCGGTCATGCCTTGGGATGCTGCGGTAGCGGCGACAGCGTCAGCTGCGTGGCCGGCCGTTGCCTGTGCCATAGAAACGAGTTCAATGATCATATTATTGTAGGTGTTTGTTGTTTTGGTGTTTCTCCGTCGCCCACACGTTGCGCATGGTCCCGACGGCAAAGGGTTCGAGACAAGTTAGTGAGCCCCATGCTCATCACCATGATCGTCATGGGTAGTGGAGAGCTGGATGTAAACGGAGCACAGGAGAGTGAAGACGATGGCCTGAAGCAGACCAACGAGCAGTTCCATAAAGTAGAAGGGCAACTGAAGCGCTGTCTGGAGCAAGATACTGTCCCCGCCGAGACCGCCCATGGCGTGGAGGACGTTCTCACCAGCAAAGATGTTCCCGAAGAGACGAATTGAAAGAGTAACCGGACGGAAGAGGATCGAAACGATTTCGATCACCCCAACGAAGAGGAAGACCAATGCAACAATGAAACCCATTGCCCCTTTGAGGCCACCTTTTGGACCAAAGGTGTGAACGATGAAACCCCAGACACCAAGCTCTTTAATGGTGAGATAGAACCAAACAATGAAGGCCGAAACGGCGAGACCCAGAGTCGCATTCAGGTCAGCCGTTGGCGGGCGCAGCAGCGGATTGTGCGCCTCCGAGATGGACATTACGCCTGTGCCAGGCCCCCAACCGATTGTCCCAACACCCGGCAGCAGCCCGAACCAGTTGGCGACGAGAATGTAGATGAAAAGGGTACCCAGAAGCGGGAAGGCCAACTTGGTTTGCTTAGCACCAATGATACCTTCCACTTGACCGTAAAGAAACTCGACAATGAACTCAAAGAAGTTCTGCGCCTTGTGCGGCACCAGAGTCATGTTGCGCGTCGCCTTGGAGGAAAACCAAAAAATCAAACCCAGCACAACCAAGGCCACAACAGCAGAGTTCGTGATGAAGCTCAGAAAAGGAATCTTTTGCACCAGCTCGGCTGCAGAACTGCTGACCGCGATCAGCGGCTGCATGGAGACGGTAGGTGTGAGCAAATTCAACATGGTGTAGTCGGGCGCAGGTTCGGTGTCCGGCGGGATAAACTGAATATCCCGCTGAGAGTGGCAGGCAAGATGAATTTGTGAAATTTTTCACAAAGTCCTGCGTTGCCCGATTTTAGAGGCTTCGGACGTTATTTCGGGGTGGTTAATTTTTGGCCAATTTCGAGCTTTTTCGACGTTGGCTCGAATTTGGCCTCCTGACGCTGCCCTTAGCCACTCATTGCTCTACCCAAACCTGTTCCGACCGACCCGCGCGGAAGACAAAGATCAGCACCATCCCAGCGACGAACCCAGCAATGTGGGCCAAATACGCCACGCCGCCGCCACCTGAGGGGCCGGAGGCGACCTGACTGAAGATTTGCAACCCTATCCAGATGAAGAGAAACACAAAGGCCGGGATATCGACGATGCGCGTGAAGAAACCCATCGGGATCAGTGTCCACACCTGCGCCTTCGGGTGCTGCACCAAATAGGCGCCCAGCACACCACTGATCGCGCCGCTGGCCCCCACCAGCGGTACCGGAGAATGAGGGTCGCCCCACACATGAGCGAGCGTCGCCGCAACGCCGCAGAGCAGGTAAAACATCACGTAGCGCAGGGATCCGCACTCGCTCTCGACATTATCGCCAAAGATCCAGAGGAACCACAAGTTCCCGACCAAATGCATGAGCCCACCGTGCATAAACATGCTGGTGAAAAGATCCCGCCATGGCGCAGGACGAGATCTCGCCAGCGCGGTGGTAAATTCGTCTGGGACAAAGGCCGCCAGAGACACACTCTCCTCCAGTCCGATCTGTGATTGCCAGAGAAAATAAACCGCCGCGTTTACGATAATGATCGCGACCGTCATGATCGGGAAGCGGTGGGTGGGACTATCGTCGCGGAGAGGGATCATCGGAGCGCAAGGATAGGCTTAACGACAGGACGATGCAACCTCGGCAGACGAGCTCCGCGAGGCCCCTATTTCCACCAGTCGGCAGACTTTTCCCAGGGGTGCTTAGGGGTCTGATCCTTAACCCTTGAGGCAGGGGGCTCCGGCACCTCGGCATCGTCCAGCTCCATGATTAATTTCATGTGGGCCTCCGGCCGGGTAGTTCGGCGCCAGATCATCCAGCCGAATGCACCCAGAAACCCGATCACGAAGATGAAACTGGCCAGATTAAAAATCATGAACCAATGACCGGCCTGCACAAACTGTCCCCCTGCCCCGCCTTCGGGGTCATTCACCATGCCCTGATGGGTGACCCAAGCGATGATCTTTGGGAAGGCAGACATACTCCCGAGGTTTGGTCACCCCTGATTGGCCAGCGAAAGGCGCATCGGGATCATGTTGGAGAATTTGAATCCGTGCCGTTGGAAAAAGGCCTGGGAATCCGCGCTGATGCGGTCGGTGAGAAGCGTGATGCGCTTGAAACCCTTGTCCCGTGAAAAACGAATTACGTGATCTAGCAGGAGCCCGCCGTAGCCCTGGCCACGGTGCTGAGGATGCATGATGACGTCCTCGAGAAGCACCACGAGCCCCCCCTCCGCCGTGCTGATCGTAAAAAGCAGATTCGCCATCCCGATGACCTGGTGGTCGGTGCGGAGCACAAAAATTCGGCCACGGTTCGGCTGCTCCAGAATCAAGCGGAGCCCATGCTCCTGCTTGCTCTGATCCGGCTCAAAGTCCTGCTCCTCGTCAAATAGGGCCTTGAGGAGCTCCACCAATTGGGGGAGATCTTCAAGGGAGGCCGCCTCGAGTCGAGGCTTGATGGCGGTGGTTGTCATGCGGATCTCTATCATAGCGGGGACCGGGCCGGGGCCAAGAGAAAGATTCGACATGATTCACGCATTTGACAAGTTGCCAGACCCTGTTAGTTTCGCGGCCCCCTTTCTGCCGTCCTTTGTGGAGCGGTGGTTATTTCAAAACGCCCTTTCACCCTACCACTCCTATGCCTAAACGCACCTACCAAGCCTCGAAGCGCACCCGGAAACGCCAGTTCGGTTTCCGCGCCCGCATGAAGACCGTCAACGGTCGTGACATCCTGCGCCGCCGCCGTCGCGCGGGCCGCAAACGTTTGATGCCAAAGGGCGTCGAAGTGCATTACGATCGTCACACGCAGAGCTAGGACCACCGAAGCGGGCGTGCCCATTGACCCCGTCCGAACCGTCCTGGTCCCATGCGCCTCCCCTCTAGCCTGCGGCTCAAAGAATCGCGCCATTTTCAGCGCATCCGTAGCAAGGGGGTCAGCCATCCAGGGCGGTTTCTCGTCCTCGCAGTTCTGCGGGATGAGGAGACGCCAGAGTTCCTCTTTGGGTTGATCACAGGCAAAAAGATCGGCATTGCCGTCACCCGCAACCGCATCCGCCGCCTGCTACGCGAAGTCATCCGAGCCCACCGGGCCGAAATCCAGCCCGGTCATCACTTCGTCACCATTGCCCGCTGGCGATCCCCGGATGCAACCCTCCAAGAACTCGAACAAGACTGGCTGCGGCTGGCAAAGCGGGCTGGTCTGTTGAAAAAGACGCACCGACCGGCCCCTACCGCACCAAATGAATGAAATGGCTCGTCCGCATCCTGATTCGCGGTTACCAAAAGGTCATCTCCCCCGCCCTCCATTTCATCGGCGGGCCTGGTTCTGGATGTCGGTTTACGCCGACCTGTTCCGAGTACTTTCTTCAGGCTGTGGAAGCTCACGGCGTGCTGCGCGGCAGTTGGATGGGTACATGGCGCATCTTGCGCTGCAATCCCTGGGGAGGGCAAGGGCATGACCCTGTGCCGCCCCGAGGTTGCACTCATTCCAAACGCGGGACAGACTGAGCCCGCACCGCCCTGCTGCAAGCTCGGCACAATTTTGTAGTCGCGCAGCCGCCGAATCGCTGCCACTCCTCCACCCTCTCACTTTTCCCTCTCACCCAATTTCTCCCTCGCTCATGGACCGTAAAGCCTGGATCGTCATTACCTTTTGCGTCATCGGCATGGGGTTCAACATGTGGTATGCCAACAAAGCTGCGGAGGAACGCCGCGCCTGGGATGCAGCACATGCACCGAAGCCCGACGCCACCGCGCCTGTCACCCCTGGCACCACCGCAGAAGCCCCTGCAACAGCAACGGTCGCCCCGGCCACACCAGCGGCCCCTGGGCAACCCGCAGCAACTGCGACGACCGCTCTGCCCGAGGAAAAACACACGCTGACCCAGGGCAGCGCCAGTTTTGAATTCACCACCATCGGCGGTGGGATCAAGGTCGCCAACCTCATGGCGCTTGACCAAGTGATCCTGAATAACCATGGCCGCGAACCCATTGGCTCGCTCCGCCGCGAGGCTGCTGGCATCGATGCAACGCCCTACAAGATCGTCGAAAAATCCGACAAGTCTGTCACCTTCGAAGGGAAGGCCGCCGACGGCCTCGTCATCCGTAAGACCTACAGCCTCGTTGAGCCAAACTCAGAAGGCTACGACGACCATTTGTTGAACCTGACCATCGATCTGCGCAACGAAGGTGCCACCCCCATCAAATCAGAGGAGTTTTACCTCTACGCAGGTGCTGCCGCCTCCATGCGACCTGATGAAATCTTGCACCCCGGCTTCTTCTGGAACGACGCTGGCAACGCCGATCACTATGAGTCGAGCTACTTTGCTGGCGGCATGTTTAGCAGCGAAAAACCAGAGTTCCGCCAATCCTACAACTGGCTGCGATTCGGCGGCGTGATGAGCCGATTCTATGCTCACATCATCTCCCGCAC
Organism: Verrucomicrobiaceae bacterium; assembly: GCA_024232965.1. Taxonomy (GTDB): domain Bacteria; phylum Verrucomicrobiota; class Verrucomicrobiia; order Verrucomicrobiales; family Verrucomicrobiaceae; genus JACKQF01. Next base: position 44,388 of record JACKQF010000002.1, read on the forward strand.
CGACGCCCAGGACAAGTCCGTGGCTGGGAAGCTCTGGGCGCGGCGCTTCCTGGTCGATCACAGCAATGACGACATGAAGGACATCAAGGGAGCTTCTGCAGACTACGCCGTCGAAGGAGCCGTCGGCCTGCCACCTGTTGATCTCGCCCCCGCAGCGACGCAAACTGGCACTTATCAGATCTACCTCGGCCCCAAGGAATATCACCGCCTGCGCGACATTGGTCAGCAGCGTGACTTCGTCATGTTCTACGGCTGGTTCACCCCAATCAGTAAGCTGCTGACGAACCTCATGCGCTGGATGCACTCCTGGAGTGGCAACTGGGGTGTGGCGATCATTTTCATGACCCTTCTCATCCGGCTCTGCCTCTGGCCGCTTCAGGCCAGCTCACAGTCCAAGATGAAGAAGATGTCTCTCCTCGGCCCGATGATGCAGGATCTGAAGACCAAGTACAAGGATGATCCGCAGAAGATGCAGACGGAGACGATGAAGCTCTACCGCGACTACGGCGTCAACCCCATCGGCGGGTGCCTGCCGATGCTCCTACAGATCCCCATTTTCTTTGGTTTCTTCCGTGTGCTGCAATACGCCGCTGAATTGCGCGGCCAAGGCATCTGGTGGGTCAACGACCTCTCCATGCCAGACACCGTAGGGCATTTCATGGGCTTCCCAGTGAACGTGTTGCCACTGATCATGGGCGTCACCATGTTCGTGCAGATGAAGGTCACGCCGCAGCCAACATCGGTGGATAAGAGCCAGCAAATGATCTTCAAGCTGATGCCCTTCCTCTTCCTGTTCTTCTGCTACAACTTCGCAGCAGCACTGGCCTTGTATTGGTCCACCCAGAACATCTTCGGCATTTTCCAGAGCTACATCATGCGCCTCTACCAGAAGGAGCCAAAGTTGGAAAAAGTGGATCGCGCACCAAAAGGCCCACCACCCCAGAATCCGTTCTTCAACCCCATGGGCAACAAAACGCACAAGGACAAGAAGAACCGCCCACGCCTCGGCGGCTAGCTAGTGTGATCCGCACCGCCTTCCGCCCTGCGCAGAAGTTTTGACCGCACTCAGCGCAGACCTGCCGATACCCATCGGTCCTGATAGCCTCTGACCAGTAGTCGGTAGGGACCGGCTGTGTCCCGTCCGACTCTAGCGCGGTTGAGTGGTCCACGGCGCCTCCACCCGATCAGATGTTTGGACCGCGCTCAGCGCAACCCCACCCATTTCCTACGCCAGGGATCCCACTTTATTGAGGCTGCATCGAGGCGGCAGTCGTGATGAACGACGGCGGTGCTTCGTCATCAAGAATGCTGCGCAACCCCGGCGGAACAATTTGCTGATCGGAGGTGCGCAAGGTGTCAGAGATGCTGTCGATCTGAATACTGAGATCGTCCGAGTCCATTCCTGTCAGGCCGGTCTCGCAGATGTGGTTGATCTTCTGTTCGGTCTTGTCCAGCTCTGCCATGGTCAGATCTAGGCTTTCCTGCGCGCGATCAAAATTGGCCAACCGATCCTTCATCGTATCGATTTTTTCCTCGATCGATTTGACCAAGCGCTCAGGGCTGTGCTCGCGAATGCGCTCAAGCTGCGACTCCGCCTCAGCCATCTCAAATTCGATCTGCCCGCGGCGGGTCGTGGACATGAAGCGCTCGATGCCCGCCTTTTGGTGCAGCAGCTTCAGGAAAAGCCACAGCATCTTGTCCAAAGACTCAGTGCGGAAGTTGTTCATCCCGGCGCTGCTGGCCACACCATCGAGCGTCTGTCGCAGGTTCAACAGATCCATGCAGCGAACGCGTAGCTTGAAGAAGCGTGTCGCATCATCATCCGAGAGCAACTGCATGATCTCCTGCAACTTTGCCTGCTGCTGAGAGCGGGACAATTCCTCTTCCTTCGTCAATTGCTCCCCGCGCAGCACGGCCTGGAATCGGGGATTCGTGCCCAGGAAACCCAGGTACGCGATTTCTGCTGCGGCGACTCCGGCGAGAACTTCGGGATTCCCTGAAAGCAGAGAAAACGCAGCCCCCGCGCCCAGCAGAAGGAGATTCCAGTGCCATTTGAATGCGCGTTTCAGCATGCTGCCGAGGGACTGAGCCATGAGGTAAATCGTCCGTTAGCCCGCTCAGGTAGAGGTTTCAAGCGGATCTAGCAAGGCCATAACGGCATTAACGGAATCTTGGAAAACCTTTGTGCGGTGAGTTTCCAGCGATGGCCGATCCGGCGGCGCGATTTTCAACCGGTGCAAAATGGTGCCGGGAGAGCGACTGAGGATAAACAGTCGGTCACCGAGATACACCGCCTCCGCCACATCGTGCGTGATGAAAAATACCGTCGCCTCGAGCCCCCTCCACAGTTCAATGAGCAGGTCCTGCATGCGATGCCGAGTGATGGGGTCCAAGGCCCCGAAGGGCTCGTCCATCAAAATGATGCGTGGCTCCAGGATCAAGGTGCGGGCAATCGCCACGCGCTGATTCATACCGCCACTGAGTTCGTGCGGAAACTTGTGCGCGTCTTTTTTTGGATCGAGCCCCACACGCTGAATCCAATCGAGCGCCCGCTCCTTGCGATCTGCGGCAGAGACTTCGGCCAACTCGAGACCAAAGCTCACATTCTCAAGCACGGTACGATTTGGAAAGTTGGAGTAATCCTGGAAGACCATGCCACGATCTGGCCCAGGGCCAGTGACGGGCTTTCCGTTCACCAGGACGCTGCCGGTCGTGTGCGGGAACTGCGGACTGAGACCCGCAATGATTCGCAGGATGGTGCTTTTTCCACAACCACTGGGGCCGAGGATGGGGATAAACTCCCCGACCTTTGGCAGATCCTCGATGTCAAAGGTCACATCCTTGATTGCGGTGAAGCTCCCCTTGGGACCGCCCTCGTAGGTCTTGGCCACGCCGCTGAATTGCACCACCTTGGGCGCATCTGGAGCGACCGGTTCATAGGTCTCCAGTGCGCAAGGTGCCTCGCCAACTTTTAGTTCAATTTTGGACATTTTTGACGTGGGGAAAGGCAACGCGCTGAATCCACAAAATGAGTCTATCGATTCCGTAAGCGAGCATGCTGATAATGAGAAGGCAGAGGTAAATGTGCTCCCGAGGTCCCTGGCGCTGACTCATCGTGATGAGAGCACCGAGCCCACGCTTGGCATTGATGACCTCCGCCAGCATGATGTAACCAAAAGCCAGTCCAAACAGGAGACGAAGGCTGTTCACCATGTCCGGCAATGCCAAGGGCAGCAGGACGTGGCGGATGGCTTGGTGATTCAGAATGGGAAACCAAAGCAGCCCACCGATGGCAAAGCCGATCACCGCGCGCACGACAAACGACTGGACGATGACGGCAGTCTCAGGAACAGCCACGCCCTCCGTGCTGCGCTCTAGCAAAAAGGCACCCAGGGCAAAACAGATGGCATAAATCGCGCCGGCGATACTAGCCCCAACGAGGGCCTTTTTCCCCCGACGATGGGCACCCAAGGTGTAAGCCGTATCAAGATATCGATCCGGCACGGCTTGCACGGCGGAGGTTGCATCGAACAAGACGAAGGCAACTGAGGCCAGGAAGATGAACATGACCTTCTGCACTTCATCGATCCCGAACCACATCAAAGTCAGCGGAATCAGAGCCGCAATCGGGATATTGCGCCCAAAGATGTTCATTGGCTTCAAGAAGGCATTTACACGCAGATAACTGCCAGCGATGACGCCCAGCGGCACCCCGATCGCGACCGACATCAAGAAGCCGCCAACCACACGAGCGAGACTAGCCACGGCGCTGAGCGTCAGTGCGCGATCAAACCAAAGCGATCTAAACGACCCAAAGGTCTCCGCGATGCTTGGCAGGTTGTAGGCGTTGACGAGTCGCTGCCCGACCTCCCCTACCGTAAGGATATGCCAGACGAGAAAGACCAAGCCGACGCAGGCCACGGCAAGTAACGCAGACTCGCCCATCGTAGGCACGTCCCGCAACGTCGTCCAGCGTCGCCACCAATTGGAGGATGCTTCGACTGCCAGAGACATTTCCTTCGGCTGCACTACATCATCCGACACCTCGGGTGGTGCCGGATCGGGGCTCGCAGGTTTCTCTGCCGGAGCAGGAGGCGATGGCTTGGAATCGCTCATGCAGGCGCTAGGGATAGATTTTGATCAGCGGGTCACTCCTGGCTCTCCAGGGCGATGACCTTGATTTCCACTCGACGATTTTTCGCGTGATTGTTGGGATCGCTTGGGTCAGCAGGCTTATCCCAGCCGACACCTTCGGTGCTAAACTGATTGGGCTGGAGAGTGTTGTATTTGTTTACCAGCGCTTCTTTCACGGCGTTGGCACGATTATTGGCCAGATCCTTGACCAACTGCGGACTGACCCGCCCCTTCATGCTAGCATCCGTGTGACCTTCGATGATGATGTTGGCTGCGCCGTATTGTGCCGCCATCTTGGCGACCTCTTCCAGCACGACGTCCACGTTGCCATCGTAAAGTGTCTCCACATCCTTGCCGTCCTCACGCACTGTGACTTTCTTGAAGAGATCCCAGGAGTTCGGGTAAAACTGAATGACGATGACCTTGGTCAGAATCTCCGACCCTTCCGCCTTGATCGTTTGCACGGTCTTGGGAGCAAAGTTCACCACATACTCGTTGCGACTGCTCTTGTAGGGCTCCTCGTTCCCGAGTTTGTCGATAACGCTGAAGTCCATGACGGTGTCAAAAGACACTGGCGGACCGACGCGACCCATTTTGCGATAGAGCATGTAGGCGGTGTTCCAGGTGCGCTCAAAATTCGCCGGATTGTTCTGATTCAGGAAGAAGTCGCGGTTCTCAGCATAGTTGGTGCTGTGTGCGTCACCCAACATCCCAAGGGTGTCTGGTTCTGGGATCCCGTACATTTTGGACATCAGAGACGCCGCCTGCTTGCGGCCAGCCTCTGTCTTCATCTTCTCCATGCCATCAAAAATGCCACGCACAAGACCTTCGACGATGTCTGGATTATCGCGGGCAAAATCTGCGCGAGCGAACCACACGTCTGCGATCAACTTGTTGGCCGTCGCGGTGCTTACGAGCAAGTGATTGCCGTCCACACCACTGAGATTGTAGATGTCTGGCGCCCAACTGACACAGGCAGCGATGGACTTGTCACTATTGAACGCTGCTGCCGCTTGGAAAGCGTCCTCCGTATAGACAAACTCCACTTCCGCAGGCTGCACACCACCGTTGACGAGGGCGTTTAGAATGAAGTACTCGCTGGGCGAGTTCTGCGCCAGCACCACCTTCTTCTTGCGCAGATCCGCGATGGTCGGATTCTTTGGATCTTTTGCAGCGCTGCGGCGGATCACGATACCGTCACCGCCATTGGAAAAGTCCACTTGCTGATAGATGCGCGGCATCAGACGGGCGTCCTTTTTCAGTTCCTCCATGAAGAGCGGCAACATATCCAGCGTTGCCCAGCCGATGTGCACTTGGCCAGACGCATACGCATCCCGCATCGAAACTGGGTTATCGATCAGCACGAGCTCCACGTTGAAAGGTTCGCCCGATGGAGTTTTCCACTGAATCCCTGCGGCACCGCCATTGTTTTGCAGAATAATCGGTGCCCAACCTGCCCAGACGTTCAGCGCAAACTTCACGGTCCGGTTCACCAGCGGCTGATAGTCTGACTTCTCCTTGACCTCTGGCAGCTTTTCGCTGGGCTTGAAGGCGTACTCTTTCACCGTGGTCGGCACATTTGGGTCGGGAGCTTCGGTGCCTTGAGCCGTCTTTAGATCATCCACGGTCACGTTGCCGCCACCACCGCTCCCACTTGGGAATAACGTGCCCCGGAAGGCGTAGGCCAGCAGGCCAGCCACGACGAGCATGAGGGCAATGTAAAACAACGGTTTGGGTTTCTGGGAGTCGTCCATAGTTTTTCGAATTAGAGGTTTGGAATGACAGTGGGGAGTCTAGGGCGGCATTGCGCCCGGCTCAATCCAAAACCGCCCCGATCCAAAATCCGCGCCGAATTGTAGCCCAGCCGGAATCAATTCGGGCGAAATCTAGACCCCTCTAACATCGTTCCCTTACCCATGTCTCCACGTTTCTTGTTTCTCAGCCTCATCGCCCTCTGCTGCCAGCTTGCCCCACGCAGCAGCTTTGGCGCAGATCGATTGAATGTCCTCTTCATCGCCATTGACGATCAAAACGATTGGATCGGCTGCCTCGGCGGCAATCCCCAAGTGAAGACACCCAACATCGATGCGCTGGCAAAACGCGGCACCCTTTTCACTAATGCCCATTGTCAGGCCCCACTTTGCAATCCGTCCCGCAGCAGCCTTCTCACCGGCCTGCGCCCCTCTTCCACCGGTATCTATGGCCTAGCTCCCGGCATCCGCGAGGTCGAACAGACCAAGAACCACATCACCCTGCCGCAGACCTTCACCTCCGCCGGTTACCACACTTACACATGCGGCAAGATCTATCATGACGGCTCGATGCGGCCCAGGGACAAAGAGAAAGAATTCAACGAGTGGGGCCCAGCACCAGGCCCAGGAAAGGCCAAGACGCCGATCGCAAATCTGCCTTGGGAAGGACGCCATCCCGCCATGGACTGGGGTCCCCTGCCCATCGAAGACGAAGAAGGTGGCGACCACATCATCGCCTCCGCAGCCATCAAAGCATTGGAGACCGCTCCCGCAGACAAGCCCTTCTTCATCGCCACCGGCTTCCGCCTGCCCCACGTCCCCTGCTTTGCGCCACCCGCTTGGTTTGATCTCTATCCAAACGATACACTGCAACTTCCCGCCGTGAAGGAAGATGACCGCGATGATCTGCCAAAATTCGCCGACTTCCTCCACTGGAAACTGCCGGAGCCGCGCCTCTCCACCCTGCGCAAATACAACGAGTGGAAGCCCCTCGTCCGTGCCTACCTCGCCTGCACTAGCTTCATGGATGCCCAAGTCGGTCGAGTCGTCGAGGCCCTGGAAAAAACCGGTCGAGCCAAGGATACGATCATCGTCCTTTGGTCAGATCATGGCTGGCACCTCGGCGAAAAACTCATCACCGGCAAAAACACACTATGGAACGAAAGCACCCGTGTCCCGCTGCTGTTTGCAGGTCCAGGCATCACCGCTGGTGCGACATGCACACGCCCAGCCGAACTGCTCGATATCTTCCCCACGCTGCTCGCGCTCACAGGTCAACCCGCCCGCGCCGATCTCGAAGGCCATAGCCTGATGCCGCAGCTTAAAGATGCCACCGCCCCACGCGAATGGCCCGCAATCACCACCCACAATCAAGGCAATCACACCATCCGAACCGAAGACTGGCGCTACATCCGCTACGCAGACGGCAGCGAAGAACTCTACGATGAAAAGGCAGACTTCAACGAGTGGACCAACCTCGCCAAAGACCCCGCCTACGCCAAGACCAAAGAAGACCTCTCCAAATGGCTACCGAAAATCGACAAGCCACCCGTCCCCGGCAGCAAGAGCCGCGTCCTCACCTTTGAGCCCATCACCGGAGAAGCCGTGTGGGAAGACCAACCGATCGATAAGACCGCACCGCTCCCAGAACCTTAGCCACTGCCGCATCCATGCGCCACGCCCTCCTCTCGCTCTTCCTTCTCACCTTCGCCCCGATGCTGCGGGCGGATCAGTTTGTCCTTTTTGATGTGACATTTACCTTCACGAAGGATGACGCTTTCAACGCCAAGCCCAACCAGTCTCACTACTATGTGAAAGGCGACCAACTGAATCCGCAGCGCCCCACGGACTGGACATCACCCATCGATTACCGCAACGGCACCGTGCATCTGCGGCTTGAGGTGCTCGATAAACCTGCAGGCAGCCAACCCACCAGTTGGAGCGTTTGCTACATCCCCAACAAAGGCCAAAACCACGGCTACGGCTGCATCGGCACCGGCCCCTACACAGAAAAAGGCCTGGTGGAAAAGGACATCAGCATGACCAGCTTTTGGCAAAACGACGACATCATCTGGAGTCAAGGCATCAAGGAAATGCATCTCGTCATCAAAGACGATCACAACATGCACGCCCACAAACTCCCCGATCCCAGCAAGTTCTTTCCCACCAAGGTTCGCATGACACTAATCCAAGTCTCAAAAGGCGCGACCTATGACGCGAAGCTGGTGCCGGAATTGGCAGGAGCAGCAAAAGGGAAATAAAAGGGGGGGCAAGCCTTCGCCAACATCACTCCCCCTCATACCCACGCCATAGCCACACAAGGGTATCCGCCAGCGACTGTTCAAAAACTCGCTTGTCACAGTGACCCGTGCCTTTGCTCAGGACGAAGCGATGGTGGTAGCCCTTCTTCTCCAGCGCCGCATCAGTGCGCAACCCCGCCATCACCCAATTGTGATTCGTCTCTTCGGGATCATTTGATCGCAGATCGTTCTCCGACACATGCGTGAAGATTCTCAGCGGTTTCTGCTCGCTGCTCTCGATCAACTTCATGCCGGAGTGATACTCCCAGGCCCCTAGAGGAAACTGTGCCTCCTCGGGTGCATCATCATCTTGCTGATCCACAAACGTCCCCGAGTACGCGATGATGCGTCGGAACCAATCGGGCCGAAACCAGCCCATTGTCAGTGCTGCAGCACCGCCGGAACTGCAACCCATCACGCCGCAGCCCCAGGGATTCTCAGTGAAGGCAAACTTTGGGTAGGCAGCCCTGATCTCCGCGTTCGCCAGCACCGCAGGCAAAACCTCGTCGTGGATGAACCGGGCCAACCGATCCGACATCGTATCGTATTCCAGCCCACGCTCGCTGTTCTTGCCATCGTTCCCACCGTTCTCGACCGCCACAGCCACGAAGGCTGGCAACCTCCTCTGCGCGTCCTTAGAGACGGTCAGATTGTCCAGCGCATTAGCGATCAAATTCAGCTTACCGGGGCCATCGTGGATGATCAACAAGGGTGCCTTGTCACCGTCCTTGTAGGCAGCGGGAACGTATACCGTGATCTTGCGCTCCACCCGCACCGGCTTCTTTTCCGGCTCTAGCGTCTTATCGGTTCCTGGGAAGATCTTGCTCGCCGCCAGCGGCATTAGAAATGAGAAAGTCTTCCCCTTCGGATTGCCACGATCCGTCAGATCAGGGTCCAGCTTGTAGTCGGGTCCGATTTCAAAGTGCCCATCGCCATCGCTGCCCGGATTCTCGGCCTTCACACCTTCGCCAAAAGCGGACGGACCGAGCAATCCCACAATCACAAGACTGCGAGCGACAAACAGCGGGAATCGATCAAGGAACATGCCCGACCGTCAGCGAAGCCCGCAGCTTGTCAATGCTTTGCAGCGTAGCACGACTAAGCCGCTGGCACCTCGAACCCCTTGCGATACTCCTTCGTCAGCAACTTGTCGGCCTCTGGCGAATTGGCAAACTTCAGGTTGGCGGTGTCCCAATCGAGCGTGATTCCCTGATCGTCCATGCGACCAGTGACCGGATCCACCGTGGCCTTGGCCAAACGAGTGATCACATTGCCCAATTGCACCGTTTCAGCCAGCGGACCTGCGTAGTCAAAGCTATCGCTCGTCTTCGTGCCAGCGAGGCAGGCATCCACCCACACATGCCAGTGGCTCTTGCCCTCTTCTTTGGGGTACTTGAAGCCGGCGAAATTCTCCACTGGATACATGCGAGGCCCCGCCACGTGTGCCAGCACAAGATTGCCCTTTTCGCCAATAAACACGGAGCCGCTCTTTGGCAGTTCCAACTCAGGAGGCATTTTGGCAATCTTACGATCCGGCCGAAGACCACCATCGCTCCAAGTGACTTTGAGCGTGTCGCCAGCGATCATCTCATTGCCAGGAAAGGTGTACTCGATGGTCTCATTCACGGGCCAGACATGATGATTCACCCCACTGTTGCGGGCAGTGATCTTGATCGGCGCATTCAGCCCCAGTGCCGTGAAGACAGGGTCCAAAATGTGGCAGCCAAAATCACCCAACGCACCGCCGCCAAAGTCCTGCCAATCGCGCCAGGTAAAAGGATGGTAGCCCGGCGCATAGTCGCGCATCGGCGCAGCGCCGATCCATAAATCCCAGTCGAGCGTCGCAGGCGGCTTGGCACCGCTCGGGGCGGGTTCCAGCAGGCGCGTGCGCTCGTTACCGGTGACCGCGACCCAGGAATGCACCTCTTTGATTTTACCAATCGCCCCCTCCTTCAACAACCGAGTCCCCAGACGGTATTCGATCGCTGAATGGATCTGATTACCCATCTGCGTCGTGACGCCGGTCTTCGCTGCCCACAAGCGCATCTGCCGCGCCTCCCACACCGTATGCGCCAGGGGCTTCTGACAATAGACGTGCTTCTTGCGTTGCATCGCAGCGACTGCTACCGGCGCATGCATGTGGTCAGGAATGCCCACCGTCACCGCATCAAATCCATCCCCCAACTTCGAAAACATCTCGCGATAATCCTGGAAATGAGCGACCCCTGGGAAGTCCGCATCGGCTTTGTCGAAGCGCGAGGTGTCCACATCGCAGAACCCCACAAACTTAACAGCGGCATGAGCACCGACATTTTTCAGGTCACTGTAACCCATCCCATTGCACCCCACACAGGCCACCTGAAGCCTGCTATTGAGGTTCTGCCCCCGCACCAAAGCAGGAAAAGCGACAGCGGATGCAGCGAGACTGGACTGACGAAGGAAAGCGCGGCGTGAGTTGGGCATCCAGAACCTACGCTGCCGACCAGGAAAATTTATCCAGTCATGGAATGGTTGTTGGGAGGGTGTTCAGTCGCAGGCCAAAGGCACCGCACTTCAATTCAATTCAACGAACATCCCAAGGCCACGCTCAACGGGCTAAAGCCCAGAGCCACAGTCGCTGCCCCCGTTTTCGCCCCATCCCTTCAGACACGCCAGGTTTGATTTTCGTTGCAACCAAGACGATCAACTAACGTTCTTTTTCCCCGCCCCCTGCCTGCCCCTCAGCCCTCCTCTCCTCAATGTCCCTCGCCCGCTTTGCCCTTCGCCATCCATGGACAGTCGTCGTCGCCGTTGTCTCGGTGGTTCTGGGAGCTTGGTTGGGATTGCAGCGGATGACGCGAGACATCTTCCCGCCGCTCGGTATTCCCACCATCTACGTCGCGCAACCTTACGGTGGCATGGACCCGCTCCAAATGGAGGGCTACCTGACCTACCGTTACGAGTATCACTTCCTCTACATCGCCAACATTGAGCACGTAGAGTCAAAGTCCATTCAGGGTGCCTCCATCATGAAACTCCAGTTTCATCCAGGCACCGACATGAGCCAGGCCATGTCTGAGACGGTCGCCCAAGTAAACCGCTCCCGCGCTTTTATGCCACCCGGCACGGTCGCCCCCTTCATCATGCGATTTGACGCAGGCAGCGTCGCGGTAGGGCACCTGGTCTTTTCAACCGACGACCCGAACATCAGCCTCGGTCAAATGCAGGATCAAGCACTCAATAAGGTGCGCCCCGCATTCGCCACCCTACCCGGCGTATCCGCGCCGCCACCTTTTGGTGGCAGCTCGCGCGGCATCGTCGTGAACGTTGATCCTGATCGCATGCGTGCCTACGGCCTTTCCCCCGATGACATCGTGCAGGCCCTGGCCAAAGGGAACCCGATCAGCCCCTCAGGGAACATGAACCTCGATGGCAAGTATCCCATTGTCACGACCAACGCCATCGTCACCAACGTCAAAGATCTCGAAGCTGTGCCACTGAAGCGCACCGCCAAAGGCGCGGTTTTTGTCCGCGATGTCGCCACTGTCGCGGATGGGGCCGACGTAATCACCTCCTACGCCCTCGCAAACGGCATCCGTACAGTCTACCTTCCCGTCACCAAACGCGCCGACGCCTCCACGCTCGACGTTGTAAAGACCGTCCGCGCAGCCATTCCCGAGTTCCAAAAACTGCTCCCAGATGGCATCAAAGTCAGCTTTGAATTCGACCAAACACCCGTGGTGAATCGCACCATCAACGACCTCCTCAAAGAAGGAGGTCTCGGGGCCATTTTGACCGGCCTGATGGTGCTCGTCTTCCTGCGCGATCTCCGCACCGCCCTCATCGTCATCATCAATATTCCACTCTCGCTGCTCGCATCAGCCTTCGGCCTCTGGCTCAGTGGCGAAAACATCCACCTCATGACCCTCGGAGGCATGGCACTGGCGGTTGGTATCCTTGTCGATGAAGCAACGGTCACCGTGGAGAACATCCACACTCACCTCACACGCGGCAAGACTCTAGCCCGTGCCGCCCTTGATGGCACCCTGGAAACGACGCTGCCACGATTGCTCGCAATGCTCTGCATCCTCGCCGTTTTTATCCCCGCCTTCTTCATGGTCGGTGCCGCAAAGGCACTCTTTGTCCCACTGGCACTGGCCGTGGGTTTTGCCATGTTTGCTTCCTTCATCCTCTCCAGCACCCTGGTGCCGGTGCTATCCGTTTGGTTGCTGCCAAAGAACACCAAGCTACACGAAGAGAAGCTCGGCTTCTTTGCCCGCAGCTATCAAGGTCTTGTCAAAGCAGCAGTCGCCAGCCGTTGGATCCTCGTTCCTGCCTACCTCGCAGGAGCCGTGATGGTCATCTTCAGCTTTGGTCCCTTCCTCGGTTCCGAAATTTTTCCAAAGACCGATAGCGGCCAGTTTGCGCTGCGGTTCCGCGCCCCGAGCGGCACCCAGGTCGCCATCACCGAAGGCATCGCGCAGCAGATCCTCACCACCATCGCCACTGAGGTGGGAGGCAAGGACAAGATCGAGATGAGCATCGGCATGGTCGGCGTGCACAATTCCAGCTATCCCGTGAACCTCGTTCACCTCTGGAACGGCGGCCCTGAAGAAGGTTGGCTGGCCGTGCAACTGCGTGCCGACTCCGGCGTCCGCATCGAACCCTTCCAAGAGCGCCTCCGCGAAGTCTTCGCCCAATCATTGCCCGATGTGCGGCTCTCCTTCGAGCCTCAAGACATCGTTAGCCGTGTGATGAGTTTTGGCTCCCCGACCCCGATTGAAATAGCCGTCAGTGGCCCCAGCCTACCCCTCAGCAAAGAACACGCCGAAAAGATCCTGGCCAAACTCAAGGACCAGCCCTTCCTGCGGGACGTACAGATCGCCCAGACCCTGGACGCCCCTACCGTCAACGTGCAGATCGACCGCGAACGCGCGGGCTTACTGGGCGTAACCGTTCAGGACGTGACCCGATCACTCGTCGCCGCCACCACATCGAGTCGCTTTACCGAGCCCGTGTACTGGGCAGATCCCAAGACCGGCGTCAGCTACAACCTCCAAGTGCAGATCCCTGAGGAACGCACCAAAACCATCGAGGACCTTGGCAACATGCCCGTCACTTCAGAAAACGGCGATCCTGTCCTGCTGCGCAACCTGGCCAAGATTGATCAAGGCACCGCCGTCGGCACCTACGAACGCTACAACCTCGTGCGCGTCGCCAGCATCACCGCCAACATTCATGACATCGACTTCGGCAGCGCCATCGCCAAAGTGCGCGTCCTCATTGATGAAGTCGGCCCTGCACCGGATGGCAAAACCAGGGTCGATGTGCGCGGCCAGATCATCCCCTACAACCAACTTTACGATGGCTTCAGCAACGGCCTCGTCATCGCCATCGTCGTTATCTTCCTGCTGCTCTGCGCCAACTTCCAATCGCTCCGGCTCGCACTGGTTGTCATCTCCACCATGCCAGCGGTGATCGCCGGCGTCGTGCTGGCGCTCTTCTTCACCGGCACCACCATCAACATCCAATCTGCCATGGGTGCCATCATGGCCGTGGGCGTCGCCGTGGCGAATGCGATCTTGCTCGTCACCTTTGCAGATCGCGCTCGAATCGCCAGCGGCGGGGATCGCCGCGCCGCTGCCATCGAAGGCGCAGTCAGTCGCCTGCGTCCCATTCTGATGACCAGCTTTGCGATGCTCGCCGGCATGATGCCGCTCGCTCTCGGGCTTGGCGATGCAGGCGATCAGACTGCTCCGCTTGGCCGAGCCGTTGTCGGCGGCCTCCTGCTCGCGACCGTCGCCACGCTCCTTGTTTTGCCAGCCGTATTCGCCCTGTTCGCCAGCAAAAAAGCCACCTCGGCCTCGCTCGATCCTGAAGACGAGCAGAGCGCCTTGTTTGAAAAAACCGCCTGATCCCCCCCTGCGCATGAAGCACCTCCTCCCTCTACTCCTCATGGCCTCCAGCGCCGCCGCTCTGGAACTCCCGGCCACCAAACCGCAAAAGGGCACCATCCATCGCTGGATCAGTCTCCCGGGAAACTTCGCCGCATGGCAGCAGGTCGATCTGAAGGCTCGCGTCGCTGGCTACATCGAAAAAATCGCCGTCGATAAGGGCGATGTCGTCACCGCAGGGCAGCAACTCATTGGCATCGAAGTGCCCGAGCTTAAGGCAGACCTCATCGGTCATAATGCCGAAGTCGCCGCAGCCGAAGTCGAAGTCAAACGTCTCCACGAGGCACGCGCCAAGTCCCCCGACCTCATCCTACCCCAAGCCGTCGATGATGCAGAGGCAAAACTCGCCATCGCCAAGGCAGGTCTGGAGCGCACCAACGCCCTCATCGATCTCGCCCAGATCAAGGCCCCCTTCGCAGGCACCATCACCGATCGCCGTGTCGATCCAGGGGCCTTTGCCGCCGCGGGTGGCGATACCCTCCTGCAACTCACCGATGCCAGCACCCTGCGCCTACAGGTCCCCGTCATCGAAGTCGAAACCGTCTACCTCAAGCCCGGCCTACAGGTCGAAGCCAAGGTCGATGCACTCGCTGGCAGCATCGTCATAGGCACGCTCAGCCGACTTACCGGCGTCCTCGATCCCGCCACACGCACCCTCTTGATCGAAGCCGACATCAAGAACACCGATGGCAAACTCCGCCCAGGAATGTTTGCTACCGCACGCATCGCAGTCGAACAGCACGAAGACGCCACCATCATCCCCATCGCGGGACTCGTGCAGGAAAAAGCCAACAGCTTCGTCTTCAAACACATTGACGGAAAGGCCGTCAAAACCGCCGTTAAACCCGGATTCAACGACGGCGTAAACGTTGAAGTGCCAGAACTGAAAGCCAACGACGTCATCCTGCTTCCAGGCAGCACACCGCTCACCGACAAGCAAGATGTCACGGTGAAATAAGGCATTTCAAACAACGCCCCTCACAAGCCTCAAAGCTATTTCAAGATCATGAACGTCTCGATCTTCCATCGCCCCCTGCATCAGCTAACGATGCTACTGCTAACGGCATCCATCGCCGCAGCAACCCCTCGCCACGTCGATCTCCCGACCGTCATGAAGCTCGCCGGAGCTAATAACGACGAGATCGAACTGGCCAAAGTGAAGCACACAGAGACGCTAGCTGAGTCAAAACTGGCCTGGCAACGATTCTGGCCCAGCCTCAGCCTCGGCATTGGTTACAAGGCACACGAAGGGAGCATTCAGAATATTGAAGGACTGATCTTTGACGCGAGCAAACAGCAATACACTGTCGGCGCAAACCTCATGATCGACTGGTCCCCTGGCGATCTCTACTACGCTGCCCTTTCCGCCCAGCAGCGTGCTCTAGCGGCAGAGCAACTGGCAGAGACATCCCGACGCAACATCGTGAATCAGGCCGTGAACCGTTACTTCGACCTGCTGAATGAGGAGGCCAGCGTTGCCGTTATCGAAGATGATCTACGTCTCACGGAAGATTATGCCAAGCAACTTGAAGGTGCCGTCGCCGCAGGCACCGCCTTTCGTGCCGACCTCCTCCGCGTTCAGACTCAAGTCAGCCGAGCCAAACTCAGCATCCGCCAAGGCCAAGAAAGCCGCGATATCGCCGCAGCGTCGCTCGCCGAGACACTGCGTCTCCCACCCGAAACTGAACTCCGCCCTGCGAAGGCAGATTTGGTTCCCGTGCGCCTAGTGGAAATGAAAGGTCTCGCTTCCCTCGTTTCCAGCGCCACCCAGGCCCGACCCGAACTCAAGGCCGCAGACGCCGCTTGCAACGCCGCTGGCATCGAAAAAGATCGCGCCCGCATCGCCCCCATGCTGCCCAGCGTGCAGGCAGGATACACCGGCGGAGGTCTAGGCGGCGGCTACTCCGGCGAATGGGGAAATTTTGACGACAATCACGACTTCTTCGTCGGCCTCAGTTGGAAGATTGGCCCCGGCGGACTCTTTGATCGCCAACGCAAAAAGATTGCCGACGCGCGCGAGCAAGCCACCCAACTCCAGACCTCACAGCTCAAAGCCAGTATCGGCCGCGAAGTCGTCGAAGCCGCCGCCAAAGCCAGATCCGCCCGCGATCAAATCACCATCAACGACGAAGCCGTCGCCGCCGCCGAAGAAATGGTCAAGCTGGCCAAAGAACGCCAAGCCAGCCAACTCGGCGTCGTGCTAGAGTACCTTCTCGCCCGAGAAGAATTGACCCGCGCACGCCTCAGCCGAGTCGAAGCCGTGTCCAACTACAACAAATCCGAGCACGACCTCCAACGCGCCCTAGGCCGTTAAGCCCCTCCTCGGAGCGCCTGCTTCCAGCCGTCCACAAACCAAAAGCGCGCATACAGCAACAATCCCTACCAAAGGTCCACAGGCTGCCCAGGCATCGGACGAATCACTTCGGTGGCGGGGATGCGCTCATTGAACCGCGCCCTGAACCACTCCTGTGACGGCTCCTCGCCATGCACTAGCAGCACCTTCTTCGGCTTCACCAACTCCACATAATCCGCGATCGATTCGCGACTGGAGTGGGCGCTAAAATCAAAGCTCTCCACACGAGAATGCAGCTCTACAGGTGGACGGTCGGCAGCTAACTTGATCGCTTGCCCCTTCTTAGCGTTGCGCAAGGCAAAGCCGGGTGAATCTGGATCTGTGTAACCGACAAAAGCCACCGTGTTGCGTGGGTTATCGATGAACTTCCAGGCAAACTGGTTCGACGTGGTATTCTCCGTCATCATACCGCTCGAAAGCAGATAGATCGCGCGCTGCTGATACACCAACTCCGTGCGACGTTTGCGCGGTGCAACGAGGATATCGATATCGCTCAAAAGGCGGAAGCCAGAATAAGAGCGGCGGGTGCGAGCAGAGTAGTGATCGTAGAGCACCGTGATCTTGGTGCCCAGGCCACCGATGAAGACAGGCATGTTCGGGATCAGCCCCTCCTGCCGCAACTCATGCATCATCAGCAAAAGCTCCTGCGTCTTACCCAAGGCAAACACCGGGATCAACACCGAGCCCATGGCTTCGTGCGTGTCGGTGATAACCGCCGCCAAACGCTCTTTTTCGGATTTACGCGAGTAATCCGCCGGACGCTCATAGGTGCCGCGGGTCGTCTCCACCAGCATCACATCGACGCCTTCTTTGGGGAAGTTCGCTTCGCGTTCAAGCGTCTGCGCATCAAAGTTGACGTCACCTGTGTAGAAGAGGCTATTGCCGTTTTGGCGAATCATCACCCCGGCAGAACCGATGATGTGTCCCGCATCGTAAAACTCCGCCTGCAAGTTGGTGCCAGGAATTTCCACCGACCGCCCAACATCGCGATAGAGCCACTGCGCGCGGATCTCATCCAGCTCCCCATGCGTAAAGAGCGGGTATTCGAGGATGTTCTTTTCCTCCCGCTGCCGGGTCATCACGTTGACGGAATTGTGCAGCATCGCGCTGCCGACCTCACCCGTGGGTTCGGTCATCAACACCGGAGTATTTTCATGGCGGCTCTGAGCCACCGGCAGAGCGCCGATGTGATCGTGGTGAGCGTGGCTGACGATGATGGCATCCAACTTGCCGTGGGGCATCTGACCGAAATCAGGCGTCGCAGCAAGGCCAACCTGCTTGGGGTGCATGCCAGCGTCCAGCATTACCCGATCTTTTCCGTGCTCAAGAAAGTAGCTATTGGCACCGATCTCGCTGCCGCGCGTTAAATTACAAAACCTCATGTCGTTTCAGGGCCGCAGTCTGCGGGAGGCGGACAGTAGGGGCATACCACCTCCGCACAACCTCTTTTTCGCCCTGGGGCGGGCTGCTGAAGACGGCTCAAACCCGAGGATCACTCTCGAGCGTAAACTCCGTAATCTCCGGCGAGCAAGCAAACCGCGCCTTCGCCATGACGGTGCCGATGCCGCGATTCACATAGAGATGCACATTACCGACCTCAAAAAGCCCCCGCCCATATTTCAACCCGTATCGCGGCAATTTGATGGGGAACCCACCAGGCCAGCAGATCTGGCCGCCATGGGTGTGACCCGCTAAGTGCAAAAAGCTGCCGGGAGTCTTTGATAGCGTGTCTGCATAGTCCGGCTCATGCCCCAGCATTACGCATGGAGCAGTCTTGGCTTTGCCCTTCAGGCTATCAGCAATGCGTGGAGAGCCCGCCCAGACAGAATCCAGCCCTGCGATCCAAAGCTGATCTCCCTGGTGGCCGAGAGCCTCGCCCGTATTGCGATGTACTTTGATCCCGTGATTTTGCAGAGCAGTCGTGATCACTTTGGGATTGTGCCAAACATCATGATTCCCCAAAGATGCCATCACGCCCACCCGGGCCTTTAGGTCCGCCAGAGGCTCCGTCAGCTTTGCGGTGAGCCCTGATCGGTTGGTAATGATATCGCCGGTGATAACCACCAGATCTGGCTTCAAATCATTGATCATCGAGACCGTCTTGGCCAGTAGCGGTTGATTGACATGCGGTTCCACATGCAGATCACTGATTTGCACGATCCGAAAACCTTCAAACGCCGGACCGAGCCCCTTCAACCCCAGCCGCAAACGCTCCACCACCGGATGCTTTCGTTCGATCAACCGCGCATAAGAGTACGCGCCACCTCCACCAACGGCACCGAAGCTCATCATGCCCATCAAACCTCGCTTGAGGAGGGCGCGGCGGGTTTCAGGCTGGGCGGTGGTCATGTGACGGGGACCTTATCGACCAACCCGACGCAGGGCAACCGCAGCTCTGTGAAATTCAGGTGAAGGTTGTGTGAAACCGTTCCCTCAATCCACATAGAGCAACTCATTGGAAATGAGCAGCGACTGCGCAACGAGGGGCCAGGGATCGGTTTTTCGCTTCTCCATCAACGCCAAGAAATGCTCCAAACGTTTGTGCTCCACCTCATGGGCATCCCTGCGATAGACACGCTGGAAGAGCGCATTCGTCCGGGCCTCGGCGCTCATTCCCTCACTGAGTTGTAGACTCTCCACCAAGGCCGCAGCTTGCCCAATGATGAAGGGCGAATTCAACGCAAAGAGCGACTGCTGCGGCACGATGTTTTCCGTGCGACGGTCTGCCGTGGCCGTGGGTGATGGGAAATCAAAGGCCCGCAGAGTGGGATCATTGTTCACCCGATCAACGACACCATAGATGGCGCGACGGCGGGTATAGTCATCCCCCCAAAGCGGCTTTGGGTGCCCCTTCAATCGATCGTCGAGCTGGCCACTCAGCGCCAAAACGCTATCCCGGATCTCCTCAATGCTCAGCCGCTTCGAGTTCGCCCGATGATACCAAGTGTTGGTCGGATCCAATTCAGTCATGTCCGGACGAATCTGGCTGCTCTGCTGGTAAGCGCGACTGCTGACGATAGTCTGCACCAGATGCTTGAGCGACCACCCATGAGCCATAAAGTCCGCCGCAAGCCAATCGAGCAACTCTGGATGGGAAGGTGCCGCTCCCTGCAGGCCAAAGTCTGACGGTGTATCCACCAAATATCCACCCATCAGCGCGCCCCACACACGATTGACGAAGACGCGAGCCGTCAGCGGATTATCCCTGTTGGCGATCTTTTCTGCGAGCACCAACCGCCCACTGTTTTCCGATGGAAAGGGTTCCTGCTGCGGATCAAGTAACTTCAAGAAACGCCGCTGCACCAGATCGCCACGCGTATCGGGCTCCCCCCGGAGGAAGATTTTGGAATCAAGGGGGCGCTTCTTTTCCTTGACCACGATTGCTCGAGCAGGCGCTCCATCGTGATAGGTGATCAGCTCCGCCAAATCGCTCTTCTTGATGACCTCGGAGAGCTTCTGCTTGGCACCGACGAGTTTTCCACTCTTCTTCGCAGCCGCAATTTTCGCCGACACCACCTGCTGCTTGGCCAGAAAGTCAGCCCTGGCCTCATCACTGATCTCGTAGCCATCAATCACCGGAAACTCCTGGATGTCCTGCGGAGCGGGCTTTTCGATGGAGTTAAAAACACCGTGCAGCGAGTAGTAGTCCGCCGTGGGCACAGGCTCAAACTTGTGGTCGTGACAGCGTGCGCAAGAGACGGTCAATCCCATCAGACCACGCATCGTCGTATCGATCATGTCATCGGCAAAGTCGTTTGGATTCGTTAGAAACGGAGTGACCGCAATGAAGCCCAGCGCGGCTTGCTCCGGCGCGCGATCTTTGAATCCCAGCAGATCCGCCGCAAGCTGCTCCTTGATGAATTGATCGTATGGTTTGTCCTTGTTGAACGAGTCGATCACATAGTCACGATACGTGAAGGCATACGGATAGTAGCTGACCATCTTCGTCGCAGGCACCGTCACGTTGGCAGTATCCGCATACCGGGCCACATCCAACCAAAGCCTCGCAAAGTGCTCCCCAAAGTGCGGACTATCCAGCAATTGCTGCGCCGTCGGCTCCCCTTCCGGCGGCAGACCGGTCAGGTCATAAGCAAGGCGACGCCGCAATACTTTCGGCGATGCCTGAGGGGCTGGGCTGAGTTTCTTCTCCTTCAGCTTCGCAAAGATAAACTGATCGATCGGGTTCTCATTCCATGCCGGATCATCCGCTTTGGGTGGCTCGACAGCGTGGATCGGTTGGAATGACCAATGAGCCTGGGCAGCCTCAAAGATCGCCACCTGATCGCCCAATTTCGAAAACGCCGTCTGCCCGATGTCCTTCTTTGGACCCGGCGCTCCCATCTTCACCCACTGCTCCAGCAGAGCCACTACTGGAGCATCGAGCTGATACTTTGGAGGCATCGCGGTATCCTCGTCCCCATAGCGCACGGCCTGAATCAGCAAAGAACCCTCCATATCCCCCGGCACAACCGCCTGCCCCGAATCTCCACCATCCAACCAACCGGTTTGTCGGTCCAGCAAGAGCCCGCCTTTGCGCTCGCCCTCGGCTTCGCTATGGCACTTGTAGCAATGTTCCACCAGCACAGGGCGGATCTTCGATTCAAAAAAGGCAGTTCCCCTTGCCTCAAGCTCGCCCTTGGAGGGCTCAGCATTGAGGTTAGCAGCAAGGGCAATCAGGAACAGCGAAAGCGCACGAATCATCACCGTCGTGAAACGTCCGTCGGCGGGAAGTATTTCAGGGCCGGTCCAGCCAAATGTGGATCTTAGCCTCTACTCTTGCTTGGAGGTCCTCCTCCTACGCCCAAGCACCGCCAGGATCCCATATGCCAGTAACAATCCCCTGGCCGGCTCAGGTGCGGGCGTCAAGGTGACGCTCACATTGTCCACATACACATCCCGGGCGGCATTGTTATGATTCTCCAAGAAGCGAATTTCAAGTGTGTCCGCCAAATCAGTGAGCCCTACGAAGTAGTCGAGCGAAAAATCATACATTGGATTGACATCGTCCCCGACTAGCCCGGCTCGTGAGCCGCCCAGAGCGCCACTTCGCGCCAACTCCGTGTCGTCCGTGAGGTTATACAGAACCGCGTAGAAGCTGTTGAAACTGGAGTTGGCATTGAACCCGGTGCCCGAAAAGCTAATCGAGTCGCCCAGACCATAAGAACCAGTCAGCGCAAAAGACCAATATTCGTTCCCAGCCACCGAATCGCCTGTATTGCCAGCGAGAGCGCCATCGCCCTTCACTCCATCCCCACGATACGGGCCACTCCCGTCGCCGACCGGAGCCGCTAAATCGAAGTTATCATACGCAGTAGTTGACCTGAAAACACTACCACCAACGCCGCCATTGTAGGCCCAACCATCAATGCTATTCGCTCCACTACCTTGGCTAAAATTGCTCGAATAAATCACGGTTGCTGCGGACGCAATGTCCACACAGACGGCGTACAAAAGGAAGGATAATGAGATTTGAATTTTTTTCATTGGTTTGACGGTTTGCGCCTACCGATGGATACCCTAACGATTCCCCAAGGGCCTTGCGCAGTCATTCACCCTGCGGGTTGTTCCGGGAAACGCCGTTTTCGGGCCAGTGTTCCAAGTTTTTTCTGCATGATCTTAAAGCGCAGGAAATACTATCATCGTCTGGCGCAACAGAACCTTGATTCAGGGCGCATAAACCCGCACGTAATCCACCACTAGCGAATCGGGAAGTTGATTGAGTCTCAATCGCGGGCGCTCCCAGTTGCTGCTAAGCAGGCTGAGCACGATGTACTGATTCACGTTCGAGATCGCCTCCGTATCGCGCATGATCTCCACGCCATCGCAGTAGAAGCTCACGGCTTCCGCCTTCCAGTGCATCGCATAAATGTGGAACTCAGCGCTCATGTCGCCGAGCGGGCTCTGTGGATCGCCTTCGATCGGCCTGCCCATGAGTTGGAACTGCGGGATGCTCGGGCTACGCACGCTGCCCTTTTCATCGCGATAATAAATATTCATCCCCGCCCACCCGGAGCGCCGACCGCTGCCAAACCATTCCATGATGTCCATCTCTGTGCCACTCTGCGCTGGATTGTTCGGGAACTGGTTGAACGTCGGTGTCTGCACCCAGAAACACGAGTGCAGGCCCTGAAGACGATGCATTTTCATCCGCGCCTCGAACCATCCATAGGTGCGCTCGAACTTTCCGTTCGTCTGGATGATCGCCGCGTGAAGCTTCTCACCCGTCACAAACGCATTCAGCTTCAGCATCCCGTCCGCAACCGTGACGGTGCCTTCGTCATTCACCGTCGCCGCCTCGCGCTCCTTGTAACTGGGGAAGCGCCACTTTGTCGTGTTCAGCTTCTCACCATCAAATTCGTCGCTCCACACCAGCTTGTAGCCAGCTGGTCGCTGAACAATTACCGGCGCAGTTTGAGCATAAGCCAAAGCGTATCGCCTACCCAAGGTGATCAGCGACGCGCGGTTGAAATGCACCCCTTTGCCCTGGGAGTCTGCTAAACCCGTGGAAGGCACGAATGCGCATCCTGGAACACGGGTGGCGACACTCTTCAGCGTGGCACGAATTTGATCGATCAAATCGAGACGCTTCGCGTGGTCGGGATGCGTGCCGTAGAACTCCGCCAGGTTCCCGATGATGAAAGGCAAATTTGGATCTCCCACCGCGCTGCGCGTATCCGCGATGAGGTTGCGCAGCTTTCCATCATAGGCAGCCGCGAGTTCCGGGTTCACACTGTCGGACTCCCCCTGATGCCAGAGCACGCCTTTGATGACACCCTTTTCTTGAGCCACCTTCAAACGTGCGACGGCGTTGGCAAAGATGGGCGTTCCCTTTCCGAGTCGATCGATCCCGGCTCCACCCCACGCACACGGAATGAGTCCCACCGTAATGCCAGGATGCATGGCGCGGTAGGCCTTCGCAAAGTCCATGCCCAATCCGAACTGATTCGTGGGTTGTCCGCGATGCAGCGGGTGCGCAGCAGGCTGCCACTCCACAGGGCTCGCAAGTTTAGCATCGTCCACCGTGCCTTGACCCGTTAGCATTAGCACGCCCGGCACCGGATCTTGGTCGCCAGGCAAATAGGGATCGTTTGCTGGCACACCGCCATACCCGGCCATATTCGACTGTCCCATCAATAGGAATACGTGGAACGAACTCTTCTCGGACGGAATGGCCCACGCGGTAGATTCTGGTTCCCCCGCCCCTGCCGGATGCGCACGGAGACAGCACGAAACCATCAAAAGCAGGGACCAAAACCTTGAAGCGTTCATTGCAGACATGACCACAGAACGTCGTGCAGAGGCATCGTTGATCAAGCCTTCAGCCCACTTAAATCGGGTCGTACCGTCATGGCATCGCGGATGAAACCTTCCCAAGTCACGGTATGCCCAGCCTTGGCGGCGTGTTCGCCAAAAAGAGTCAGCAGGGCAGTCTCCACCGCTCCCTCAATCGTCGTGTTCCCCGCTGGATTCTTGGTATCAATACTCGCCCGGAATGCCTCAACATTATTCACGCTGCCACTGCGGTACAGATTCTTGCTCTCGCCACCCGGCCAGTACGCTTCCTTATTGCCACGAATCATCACGCGACCTCCAAATTTGCTGGTGAACATCGCCTTGTTGCCCACAAATCGATTGTCACAAAGGAAGGGCGATCCCCAAGCGGTGTATTGGCGGGAGGCGAAAGTGATCGCCCCCTTCTCAAATTCGAAGAGCAGGGCGTAGTGATCGGACACATCACCCACATCATCCGGCCGCCCGCCGCGTCCGCAGATACCGCTGACGCGCTTCGGCCGACCAAAGGCCCAGCTCACGATGTCCAGTGCATGAATGTTTTGCTCGGTAATGATATCGCCCGCTAGATCGCGATGCCGAATCCAATTCTTCAGTCGCCCCTCAGGCACCGCGTCGGCTTGATCTCGGAGCGGAATCAGATCCGCCTCGTAGTGGCATTCGCCAAACATGAGGTCCCCAATCGCACCTTCGTGGATACGATTGATGCCTTCTTGGAAGTATTGATCACCCCGGCATTGCACATCGGCGACCACACAGATCCCCTTGGCCGCGGCATCTTTGGCCAATTGACGGATGACCTCACAACCCGCCACGTCGATCGCCACCGGCTTCGCAATGAGAACATGCTTACCCGCTGCGACGGCATCAACGGCCTGCTGCACATGGAAATAAGGAGGGCTATGAATGGCGATCGCATCCACATGCTCCAGCATTTTTTTGTAGCCATCGAGTCCGGTAAAAAGCAGATCCGCAGCGATGCCATGCGCCTCGCCAAACTTGGCCACACGATCCTCAAAGTAGTCTGCCGCCGCGACGATCTTGAAGCCGGGGTTCTCTCGGATGATTTCAGAAACAAAAGTGCCGCGACCACCACAGCCGATATTGCCAATGCGGATCACCGGCCCGGCATGCGCAACTTGCGGGGCAGTTTCTGTGGCATTCTGAGCCGATAATGCACGGGCAAACGATAGCAAACCGGTAGAGGCCAGCAGCCGACGGCGAGAAAGAGCGGAGGAGGGAATGTTCATACCGGAGTACCTATGCAGCCATTCAGCGAAGTTTTACGCCCAGATAATGCAAATCTCCCTAACTTGCGTTCGTTTCTGCCTAATGACCAAAAAGTCCAGCCGCGCAAGCGACGCTCTGCCGCGCCGCTATTTTAAGGAGGTGCGTTTTCGTCAGATCCGCGCCTTGGTCGAACTATCGCGACAGCGCAGCTTTGCAGCCACCGCCGCCGCCATGGGACTGGCAGTGCCCAGCGTTTGGCAGCAGGTGCGCGCTCTTGAAGATGAATTCGGTGTGCCTCTGGTGATTGCCCAGGGCCCGCAGATCACGCTCACTGAAGACGGGAAGCTGCTCGTCGAACTAGCGGCGCCACTCGTGGAAGGATTTGAGTCGCTGAAAGCCGTCTTTGCAGATCGGCAGAAGAACGCGCTTCGGACCCTGAGAATCGTCGCCCCCGCCTCCATGCTGCACGGAGCCCTGCGCAAACCCGTCGCGGCCTTTCGCCGCAAGCATCCCGAAGTCCGCCTGACCCTGATTGACCAACCGTCCTTCGTGGCCCGCAAATGGTTGGAGGATGGCGACGCAGACATCGGGATCATCGGCATCGCCCCAGACGATCCCCCGATGGCCCAGTTCCGCACCTGGCTGCTGGCGCGATACCCCTTTCACCTCATCACTCCCGCCGATCATCCCTTGGCGCAGATCAAGCACCTCACTCTGAATCAGATTGTCAAAAGTCCGCTCGTGCTCGCAGGGGAATCCTCCAGCTCCCATCGGCAGATACGGCAGATCATCGAGAAGGCAGGTCTCTCCCCGCAATTGAACGTCACCACGACCGCTACCCATCGCGCACTCTTGCTCGATTACGTCGCAATCCGATTGGGCGTCACCATCTGCACCAGCGCTGCCGACACCAAGCTACCCAAGCCGGGACCCGGAGAATGCCAACTCGCACAGCGGGATGTCTCCGCGCTTTTCGGTCACGAAGAAGTCTTCATCGTGCAGCGCAAAGGCCGCCATGAACTCGCCCACGTCCGAGCGTTCCGCGAGGCCGTCATAGCAGCCTGCAAGGTGTGAGCGCCGCGCAGCAGATTGGAAGAGTCTGGGCGTTCGGCTGCTGCGTAGATTCTAAAACGATTCGCTGGAGGCAACCATGAACGAGCGCCTGATCACCAAAGCCATCGGAGTGGCGCGCAAACTGCAAATGCGCGCAACCGAACTGCAAACACCTGCCGAAAAGCGCCAACAGGCTGAGCTCGATCGCATGCTCCAGACGCCTTCAGACAAGGCCACGCTGGTGCAACTGACCGATCAGGCTTTTCGTCCGAGATCGTCGTCGCGAGTCGTCGATCAATTCACGCACATCTTGGATGTCCAAGGCATACCACGGTTCTTCAGCCCTCTGGATCGCGCCATGCTGCGAGGGTTTCAAACCTTCGGAGGTTGGTTGCCTGGGGTCTCGGTCCCGCTCGTGAAAGGTCACATGCAGCAGGAGACCGCCAACGTCATTTTGCCAGCCGAACCCGAGGTGTTGAGCAAGCATCTGCGCGAACGCACCGACCAAGGCCTGCGCATGAATGTCAATTTCCTGGGCGAGGCGATCCTGAGCGAAGCCGAAGGGGAACGCCGACTCACACGGTATCTGGAGGCCCTGCAAAAGCCCGAGACGGAGGTGTTTTCGGTCAAGATCAGCACGCTGTATTCGCAGATGTCGCCCCTCGCCCGCGAGAGCACGATCGCCACCCTATGTGATCGGCTAGAGCGCCTTTATCGCAGCGCGGACCGCGCTGTCTTTATCCGTCGCGATGGCACACGAGTGCCAAAGTTCATCTATCTCGATATGGAGGAGTATCGCGACCTCAGCCTCACCTGCGAAGTTTTTATGCGCACACTGGAGCGCCAGGGCTTGCAGCACATCACTGCTGGGATCGTGCTGCAGGCCTACATTCCCGACTCCTCTCTCTGGCAGCGGCGGTTGAATGAGTGGGCAAAGCAACGAGTCGCTTCCGGCGGTGCAGGCATCACCCTGCGGATCGTCAAAGGTGCCAACATGGAGATGGAACGTTTCGAGGCCGCCATCAAAGGCTGGCCCCAGGCTCCCTACACCACCAAGCTGGAGACCGACGCCAACTACAAACGCATGCTGCATGAGGGCTTTCTGCCCGGCAACCTCGCTGCTGTGAAACTTGGCATCGCCTCCCACAATTTGTTCGATGTCGCTTATGCACTGGTGCTGACTCAGGAGCGCCAGGCGATGCATCGCGTGCAATTTGAGATGCTTGAGGGCATGGCCAATCATCAGCGCCGCGCAGTTTTTGAAGAAACTCCCAACCTTCTGCTTTATGCGCCCGTGTGCCATCAAGAGCACTTCCTCAGCGCCATCGGTTACTTGATTCGGCGTCTCGATGAGAACACCGGCCCAGACAACTTCCTGCGCCACACCTTCAAATTGGTGCCCGGCAGCGAGCAGTGGCAGGACCTGGGTCGCGCCTTTGTCGCATCGTTTCAACGCCTGGAAACGCTTAGCAACGCACCGCGCCGCACGCAGGACCGCCGCAGTGAAACCGGAGACCACGATCAGGTTGCAAACGGTTGGCAGCACTTTCAAAACGAACCCGACACCGATTGGGCGCTGCCCCACCACGCGGAGTGGGCCCAACACATTGTCAGTCGTTGGGAAAATCGCCAGGTTCAGGTTCCGCTGGTGGTTGATGGCCAGGAGCTCTTCGAGGGCCGACCCACACGCCCATGCCTGGATCCATCCCGCCCCGGAGTCGACGTCGGGGACTATCGACAAGCCACGGCTGAAGACATCGATAACGCCGTCGATGCTGCGGCGCGGGATGAGGACGGCTGGCGTTCGCTCACCTACCTCCAAAGGCAGCAGGTCCTCCAAGGCGTCGCCAAAGAAATCCGTCTGGCGCGCGCGGATCTGATGGGGGCGGCGCTTGCGAACGCTGGCAAAACCCTCGCCGAGAGCGATGCCGAAGTGAGCGAGGCAGTGGACTTTGTGGAGTTTTACGCAGACACCGCATGCAGCTTTGCCGCCCTGCCGGGCCTGATCGCCCAGGGCAAGGGGGTGATGGTCGTCGTATCACCGTGGAATTTCCCGATCGCGATACCATGCGGTGGGATCGCGGCCGGGTTGGCAGCCGGAAACACGGTGATCTTAAAGCCCGCATCCGATGCGGTCCTTCCGGCCTGGGAATTGTGTCAGTGTTTCTGGCGCGGCGGCATCTCGCGCAAGACGCTGCAATTCCTGCCCTGCGCAGGCAGTGCGGAAGGCAGCCAACTGGTCCAGCATCGCCAAGTTGATGGCGTCATCCTCACCGGTGGCACCGAGACAGCGCAAGCGATGCTCAAGGCAAAGCCGGACTTGCCGCTCGTCGCTGAGACCGGAGGAAAGAACGCCACCATCGTCACCGCCTTGGCCGACCGCGACCTCGCCATCAAAAACGTTCTGCATTCCGCCTTCAGTCATGCGGGGCAAAAATGTTCGGCCACCTCGCTACTCCTTCTCGAGGCCGAAGTGTATGACGATCCCGAGTTCAAACGGGCGTTGGTCGAGGCAGCGGAAAGCCTCGCCGTAGGTTCTGCGTGGGACTTGTCATCCAAAGTGGGCCCCTTGATCCGACCGCCTGCGGGTGATTTGGCGACGGCCTTGCTGACGCTTGAACCTGGCGAGTCATGGGCACTCATTCCGCGCAAGGTAGATGGCAATGAGCAGCTGTGGACGCCCGGCATCAAGTGGGGAGTGCAACCCGGCAGCTTCACCCATCTCACCGAATTCTTTGGCCCGATGCTTGGAGTCATGCGCTACCAAAAACTGCATGAAGCCATCGCATTGGTGAATCAGACGGGCTACGGTCTGACCAGCGGCCTCGAGAGTCTCGATGATCGCGAACAAGCGGAGTGGCAAGCGGGCGTCCGAGCCGGCAATCTTTACATCAATCGCAGCACCGTCGGGGCGATCGTGCTGCGCCAACCCTTTGGTGGCATGGGCAAAAGTGCGATCGGTCCGGGACTCAAAGCGGGTGGACCCAATTACGTCGCGCAGTTCATGAACTTCACGGCGAACGAACCCATCGCGACACCGACAGCGATACCGGACAGTGTGTTCTCTGACCTGCTCACCGCACTGCACGACAGTCATGAGATGACCCATGAGGATCAACAACGACTCGCCGCAGCCTGCAACAATTTCCAGCGTGTTTGGACTGAGGAGTTCGCCATCGTGCACGACCACTTTTTGCTCATCGGGCAAGACAATCAACGCCGCTATCTTCCCGTAGCAGCGCTGCGCATCAGGGTAGATCCGTCCGATACCGCGTTTGATCTTTTCGCACGTGTCGCAGCAGCGCGCATCGCTGGGTGCAGGATCACGGTGACCACGCCGCCGGGTTTCACCTCAGCCCCACTCGAACGCCTGCATGAAGTGACGGAACACTGGGCGGGCGGCATCGAATTCATCGACGAAAGCGATGCCGAACTCTGCGATGCGATCCATCGGCACGCAACCGATCGCGTTCGCTACGCTGCACCCGAACGCGTGCCACTTGATGTGCGTCGGGCAGCCGCCACTCGGCACGTCTTCATTGCGGATGCGCCGGTCCTAGCCGATGGTCGGATTGAGCTGCTTTGGTATGTCCAAGAGCAGAGCCTCAGCTTTGACTATCATCGCTTTGGCAACCTCGGAGTTCGCGCGAATGAAAAGCGTGCCCCGCTCAAGCCGGCACTGGGCGAGCCACCAAGTGTTCCATCAAGCGCGCCGACGACGCCAGACCAAGAACCCCAGCGCACCGACGAGTAAGACGCCGCGAGAAGGCTCTGGAACCGAGGCCACTCCAAACACCGCCCCGACTGAAGCAATGTCGTCGGGTGTATTGGTGAAGGGGCTGTTTGACGACCAAGTGCCCCCACTGACGCTGGTGCTATAGCTGATGAGTCGTCCAGAGCCCGCCGCGCTCGCATTCGGCGTGGTGTAGTTCGAGTCAAGGGTGAAAGCCCCACCCGACTGCGTCGTCGCCGCCTCAATGGCGATTCCAGACGGCAGGCTGGTTCCAAAGACATACGAAAGCTGGGACGCAGAACCGGTCGCGTTTGCCGTCGCGTCAGTATCAGCCACCACGATCATTTCCCCCGAACCGGGTCGCAGCACGTAAAGAGCACTGTTGGCCGTCAGATTGGAAACGGTGGCAAGCACCTGAAAGTCGTAGGTGCCGCCGACGGTGATCGCGGTGTAGGAAAGGTAGGCGGCAAAAGTCTGCTCTGAGGTTAGGCTCGTTGAGTTGCCGCTGGTGCCTTCCGTCCCTGTCCAATGGTAGGTGAGCTCGTTCGCCGTGGTGCTCTTGTTCGATGCCGTCGCTACCACGACGTAGTCCCCCGCTTGGACGGTGATCCCTGAGAAGGTCGTGTGGCCCGTAACGGAGTCATCAGACGCCACTTGCGGAGCGCCACCCACAAGGGTCACAGCAGCGCGAAGCGACGAAACAGCAAAGAAGGTGGTCAGCAGAATGGAGCGGCACATAAGGGTGGCAGTACACCAGGATCACTGCCGACCGACTCGTCATTTGCCAAACAATCTCCAAAAACTTGCCCGTCACTTTCCGAACAATCGATCGCACCCTTGGGCATCCCTGCGCAGAGCCGCGGAGAGCCTCTGCACCAACTCGGAATGGTCGGGCTCATTGGGATCCATGTTGTTCTGCTCCATTGGGTCGGTGAGATAGTCAAACAGATCGGTAGCGATGGTTTTGCCGAACTTGTTGACCCACTCCGTGTAACGGTAGCGATCCGTGCGGTAGCTGTAGCCCATGGCACCCTTGCTCTTGAAAACCGTCAGCGCGCCCTCACGAACCGAGTCCGCCTTTCCCATGAGCAGGGGTTCCAGCGTGCGTCCCTGGAGTTGCGCGGGAACAGGCAACTTGGCCAGAGTGCAGAGGGTAGGAAAGATGTCCGTGAATTCAACAGGCGTCGAATTGGAATGGCCGGCACTTCCCCCGGCTGGCACAATGATCAGCGGTGCCCGGGCGGCTGCTTCTAGAGTGCTGTGCTTGCCCCACATGTGGTGGTCGCCGAGGTGGAACCCATGATCTCCCCACAGGACAATGAGGGTATTATCTGCCAGGCCAAGCGCTTCAAGTTGTCGAGTTAGTTTCCCGATCTGGGCATCAATGAAGCTGACACAGGCATAATAACCGTGAAGGCACTCGCGCTGCGTTTCCGCAGGAATCTCGCCCTGCTTGGGCACACCGCCATAGCTGCGGAACTCAGGGCTATCGTGAAGCACGTAGCCGCTATCGTTGCGAATCCCACCTTGGTAGGGTGCCAAGACAAATTGCTCACGCCGATACAGATCCCAGTATTTTTTGGGAGCAACAAACGGCAAGTGCGGCTTCTTGAAACCCACGGCTAAGAAGAACGGCTTGGACTTATCGGCTGCGAGCTTCTTCAACAGTGAAACTCCTGCCAAAGCGATCTGGCCATCCATCTGTGCTTCGTCGTCACACTCGGGAGCGCCAACGACGGCCGCGCCATCACCACTTTCGCCAACGCCTGACTCGCCGCCTTCAACTCGGGGCGTGATGAACGGCAGTGACCACGAAGGCGTGTCGCAGTCGCGCTTATTGTCCACACAGCGCGGATCATAAATTTTCCCACAACCTGCGGTGGCATAACCATTCGCCATGAAATACTGCGGCAGCGTTAGCACCTGCGGGTTCTTGGCGCGGAGATCCGTTTTCAAATCAATCACCCCCACCGCTTCGGGCCGCAGCGATGTCATCAAACTGGCCCGTGTTGGCCCACAGACGGGCCATTGGCAGTAGGACTTCGTGAAAACGGTTCCGCGCGCTGCCAAACGATCGATCTCTGGTGATTTCACCATCGGATCTCCGTAGCAACCGAGCAAGGGCTTCAAGTCATCGACGGCGATGAAGAGGACGTTGGGTTTGTCCGCAGCGATGGCAACGGAACTGACAATGAAAGTGAGAAATAAAAGGGCACGCATGGAGTCACCGGAAACACTGCCGCGCCATGCCAAACCTGCCGCGAAAAATCACTTCGCCGCTTTTGCCTTCTTCACCTTCGGCTCCGTCCTCGCGCCCACCTCATCGCGCCAAGCATTGAGCTTCGCCATCAAGCGATCGCGGTCTTGAGGGCGATCGTCCGCTAGATTTTTCGATTCGCCCGGGTCGGTCGCGAGATCATAAAGCTCTACGCGCTTTTCCACAGGGAAATCCAAGAGCTTCAGGTCTCCCACACGGATCGCAGAGGAAAACAGATCCCCGGTGCTGGTGGGACGCGGCGCAGGATTGTGCCAATAAAAAGTGTCGCGTGCTGGAGCCGTTCCGGCTTGGAGCAAGGGCACAAGATTGAGCCCATCCGTCCCTGCGTTGGCGGGCGGTTTGATCCCGACCATCGCAGTGAGAGTGGGGAACAGATCGAGAGTGATGACCGGTGTCGCGATTTCAGTTCCTGGCTTCACCATCCCGGGCCAACGCATCAGCAGAGGGATTCGCAGCCCACCCTCATACAGGTGCCCTTTCCCGGCTCGCAACGGACGATTGGACGTTGCGACCTCCCGCCCCCTTCCCCGCGCCGACAAGCCGCCGTGGTCGCTCGCCAACACCACGATGGTGTGGTCGTCGATACCCAATTGCTTGAGTTGGTTCAACAAACGGCCGATGCCGTGATCGACGCTTTCAATCATCGCTGCGTAGGTCGCATTGTTCTGAACGATCAGGTTTTCCCCAGCGCTTTCCTTTTCAAAGATCACCTCCGGCGTTGGCTGCGTCGCGAGCTTTTCCTCGTATTTTTTGGTCAAATGCTTCTTGGCCTCGATGGGCGTGTGGACAGCGTAATGGGCCAGCACCGCAAAAAACGGCTTGTCCTTGTGTCCCTCAATGAACTTCATGGTTTCCTGGGTCAGCCGATCGGTGAGGTATTCATCCTGCGGCGCATCCTCAAGCCCCACGATGTCATCTTTATCATCGCCGCCGCCTTTACCGGCTTTGCCACGAGGGGTGTTGTAGGGTGCAAAGTGCGACTTCGTGGCACCTGCGGCACCGGCTGCCACGATCGTGTCAAAGCCGAGCTTGTCGGGATTGGAGTCTCCCTCCCCGAGGTGCCATTTGCCACAATAAAACGTCGCGTAACCTGCCTCGTGAAACGCTTGCCCGATCGTGGCGTCACGCTGGGGTTCGACGTGTGGGCTATCGCGATCGCCCTGCACTCGGGCTGGATGCTTGCCAGTAAAGATGCCAAAGCGCGAGGGCACACAACGCGGATAGGCAACATAGGCCTGAGTGAACTTGGCCCCACTGGCGGCGAGCCGATCCATGTTGGGCGTCTCATACAATGCGGAGCCGTAGCAACTCAGATCGTGGGAACCGAAGTCGTCGACCAAGATGAACAGCACGTTGGGTTGAGTCTGAGCGACCGCGCTGGAGCAAAGGACGAGAAGGAGCAGTAAAGAACGCATGACAGTGTCGATGATGGTGGGTGAGATGGAATGAATCAGCGCGCCTCCTTGATCGCGATGCCATACATCGCGCGGAACTTTGGATCGCCGGTTGGAAAAGGTGCGCCTAGAATCACGGACCCGGCAGCGGGCTGCGTCTTTTTCCAAACGGAGTAGGTGACATAGACATCGCCATTTTCGTCAGCGGTCATTCCCCGAACGACCGGATTATCGCCCCAGGGACCTGCCCGCAGTTGGATCCCCGTCGCCGTGAATTCGCGCTGGACCCAATCCGGCACAGGGCTGCGAGCGTCCAGCATCAGATACACCGCGCACGGTTTCGACACACCGATGTCGAGTTGCAGATCACGCTCATGGCGATCCGAGGAAAAGGTGCCGATCACATCTGCACCCAGCAATTCCGTCGGAAAGTCCTGACCGGGCATGGCATCCCAGCGGGGTCGTCCCAAGGTAGAATAAGCCCGAACACCCGGCTTCATTTGGCCGCGCTGGATGCTGTAAAAACTCCGGAACCCTTGCTCGTCAATGTTGTCCTTGATGCCGGTGATGAGCGCATCCTGAGGAGGCGCAGCCAGGACAAAGAACGAGTCGCCGTGCGTCGCGATCGCAGCTTGGCGACGCACGCGAGCCTGAGAATTGATCGTCACCGCGTCCCCAGCCAACAAGGTCGCAAGCTTTGTCTTTTCCCCCACATCGGCAGGATCGAAAATGTCCACGCTCCCCGTGAACACGGCGACATCCGTCTCCCCCGCCGGAGTTGCAGAGACACCAAAACGCGTGCCCAAGTCCACGATGTTGGCGCTCGCCGTCGCGATGGTAAAGCCCACGCCCGAGGATTCCACATCGGCGGTCAAGCTGCCGCGATTGAGGCGGGCGCGCTTCCCGTCCACGAGCTCCACCTCCAAAGGCGCGATGAGATCAAGCACCACCCCAGAGATCAAGCGCAGTTGCAAGCTGCCGTCTGTAAGGCCCACCGTTCGCAGCTTCATCGCTTTACCCACGGGATAGCGCTCAGCTTGGTTGCCGGATGAAGCCAGCACCATCACTTCAACGCCCGCTTGTGCCGCCCAAAAAGCAAAGGCAAAGCCCGCAATGATGACCGCTGCTGCCGCGACGAGCAACACGCTCCGCCACGGGCGCGGTGACGCCTTTTTCCGCACGGATGGGGCCGCTCCAGAAGCATGGATCGGGCGCAAGGAGGCTTCGATGGCGGCGTCGATGTTCGCATAGCTCAGGAACTCCCTGCGCAAGTCGGCGTCTCCCAGCAGCAGCGATTCAAGCGCACGGACGTCCGCTTCCTCTGCCGTTCCAGCGAGGTAGCGAGCGACGAGATCCAACTCCTTTTCTCGGTGCGGATGTTTCATGTCGCACGCTCCTTCTCCAAGTATCGCTGGGTGCACTCAATCAAGATCATCCGGATCCGATGCAATGACTTGTAAACCGCCATGGCTGTCCGTCCAAGCGTCCCCGCCAACTCATCCATTCGCACCCCGGGTGCATAGGCGGCCTCTACCAAACGGCGCTGCTCTTCTGGAAGTTTTTGCACGCACTCATCCAGGGCCTTGCGTTCCTCCGCGAAGTGATCCGCAGCGGACTCCGCCTCGGTAGCTAGCACCTCGAGGAGCTCATCGCCAAATACATGTCGGTCGCGGGCGCGTTTGCGGAGAAATTCCAGGGCCTCCAACCGCGCCACACCAAAGGCCCAGCGGCGGAAATCCTCTGGCGCGCTCAGGGTATGAAACCGTTTCCACAAAGCGGCGGCCACCTCTTGCATCACATCTCTGGAATCCTCCAAGGTGGGAACCAAAGACCGGACGAACCCGCGCAATGAGGGCTCGTGCTCGACGTAGAGCCGAAGGAAAGGTTCGTGTTGCTGGGTCTCTGTGGGGGCCACTGCTGATTACACTGCCAGCTCTGCGGTCATTTGCCGCCCCAATTTTTTGCGATCACAAAATCCACCCTCCCGAGGGGTTCGACCGTATTTCATGGCAGATTGAGACTCCGTCGGCAGTTTATCTCTCTGAAAAATGATCAAATCCCACCTTCCCCACTTCCTAGCCATTGCCGCATTGACCGGACTGAGCCCCGCAAACGCTCTGACCCCACTGGAAATGGCCCAACGCTACAAACCGCTGCCAACGGTGGCAGAGGCGGATCTGCCCGCGATGAAAAACCAACCAGAGGCGTTCTCTGGCATCGTCGATCATCCAGGATTGGAGGCCCACACTTGGGTGCGCTTCCCTTTTGTCGAGAACCCCGGCAGCCTTGGCATTGATCGCAAAGGCCGTGTCTTTGTCGGCGAAGTGAACCGCTTTTGGCAAGGCGTGCCCGACCTGCGCGGGGTGAACGAATTCATTGCCGGTGACTTCCAATCTCAGACCTTGGAAGACCGGGAGAAGCTGCAGAACTCCATTCCAGGTCGCTTCCCCGAAGGCTTCTTCACCAATACCGCCGACCGACTGATCCGATTGGAAGATCGCGACGGCAATGGCGCCGCAGACCATCGCACACTGTTTTCGAATCAGTTCTCTCAGCCACTGGAAGGCCTCGGTTTCTCGGTCCTTCCGGAAGATGATGCGGTGTATTTCACCTGCATTCCCAACCTCTGGAAACTCACCGATACTAACGATGACGGTGTCGCTGACTCCTCCGAAGCTCTGCTGACCGGGTTTGGGACGCGCATTTCATTCATTGGCCACGATCTGCATGGGATCACCCGTGGTCCCGACGGGCGGCTCTACTTCTCGGTCGGGGATCGAGGCTATCACATCACCAGCAAAGAAGGCCAGGTCTTCACGGGCGCCGGCATCGGTGCGATCTTCCGCTGCGAATCGGATGGCAGTGGGTTTGAGGTCTTTTGCAAAGGCCTGCGCAATCCCACCGAGCTCGCCTTCGACGACCTCGGGAATCTGTTCACCTTCGACAATACGGGCGATTTTGGGGATGTCGCACGCATGGTCTACGCTCTGGAGGGGACGGACTCCGGCTGGAACATGAAGCACCAATCACCGCATCAGTATGTGGATGCCCTAGACTGGGAGGACTTTCACCCGGCCAAATCGATGTGGGTCGCCGAGCGTATGCACGAACCCTTCAATGACGAGCAGCCCCAATGGCTCTACCCGCCAGCCGCCCACGTCGCCCGTGGGCCATCGGGCGTCACTTGGGTCACTGGCGAGGCCGCCCCCGAAGACCTGCGTGGCAAATTCTTGCTGACCGACTACGGCGGTGCCGTGCAGAGTTGCAAACTCCGCGCCATCGGGGTCAAGCCCCAGGGAGCTGGTTACACGCTGGACAGCGATGAAGTCATCGCCAGCGGAGTTGGCATCAGCGATGTCGAACTCGGATTCGATGGCGGCATTTACCTCTGCGACTTCGGCGGCGGTTGGACCATCAACACCAACGGTGCCATCC
This sequence comes from Verrucomicrobiaceae bacterium, assembly GCA_024232965.1. Taxonomy (GTDB): domain Bacteria; phylum Verrucomicrobiota; class Verrucomicrobiia; order Verrucomicrobiales; family Verrucomicrobiaceae; genus JACKQF01. The sequence goes on from JACKQF010000002.1 coordinate 81,272, forward strand.
ATGTGCTGACCCCGCGCGACAAAACCCTGCAAGCCACCGCCGCTGAAATGGCCGCGAAATTTAAACGCGGAGTGTCTGCGGATAGCGTCGCACAGCTGACAGAAGCCCTGCATTCACCCGACCGTCGCCTCCGCCAGATGGCCCAGTTTGAGCTGGTGAAGCGCGGAGCAGAAGGCATCGCCGCCCTCTCCGCAACCGCCAAAGATGCCTCGCAAAAACTGCCCGTGCGCCTGCATGGCGTATGGGGCCTCGGCCAAGCCGCGCGGCAGCAGGGTGCAGACACCGTGAAAGAACTGGTGAGCCTTTCCCACGATGCAGAACCGGAGGTCCGCGCCAATGCAGCCCGCACCTTGGGAGACCTCCAAGGGGAAGCCGCGCGCGCAAGGATCCTTGAAATGCTCGATGATAGCTCCACCCGGGTTCGATCGCTGGCTGCGGCAGCGCTCAGCCGTCTCGCGCCAAAGGGCGATGCTGCAGCGATTGCGGCGCTTTACCGTCTGGCTGAAAGCAACAACGAAGACCCAGATCCGGTGGTCCGCCATGCCTGCCTAACCGGGCTGGATCGGATTGCGACCGAGAGTGACGCCGTTGCTCATGCCAACGATGCAAAGCGCGAGGTGCGACTGATGGCTGTACTTCAATTGCGACGCCTTGCCAGCGCGGAACTGGTGCGTTTCCTCAAGGACAGCGATACCCAAATCCGCTACGAAGCCATCCGTGCGATTTATGACACGGATGCGATGGACACCTCCGCAGGCACCGTTCTCGCCATGCTGGACAAGGTCTCCGAACTTCCTGCGACGCTGCAACGTCGCATCGTCGCCGCGAACTATCGACTCGGCACTGCGGAGAACGGCTCGCGGTTGATGCAGATCGCGGCCGATGAAAGCATCGAAATGTCCAATCGTGAAGCCGCCCTCCAAGGCCTGCGTCTTTGGGAGAAGCAAGTCACCGCTGACCCGGTGTTCGGCGGTTACCGCGCCCCTCATGGTGCCCATCGCGCGCAGAAAGCGCTCGGCGGCACGATTGGCGAGGCCCTGAAGCAATTCCTCGCAAGCAACCCTCCTCCTGCGCTCGCCGCACTGGCGCTCAAACTCGCGGACGCAAGCGCCGTGAGCCTTGACGAATCCACGCTGATGGCCCAGATCCGCAACGCCAAACTCGACACCGAGGTGCGCGTCGCAGCCCTGGACAGTCTGGTGAAAAGTTCTGCACCGAGTGCTGCCCAGGTCGTGACGTCTCTGCTCACTGTCAAGGCACCGGCATTGGCGGCTGCAGCGCTGCGTCATGGCCACGCCATGAACCTCCCAGGGATTGCGGACGCAGCTCGGCAAGCGATCGAAAAGGCACCCTTGCCTGCCGCTCGAGCGGGCATTGATGTCATTGCCGAGCTCGCCCCCACTGAGGCGCTCGCTGCGTGGAAAAACCGCCAATCCTCCGGTCTCCGTCCGGCCCTGTGGCTCGATCTCTTCCTTGCCCTTCAAGCCTCATCAGACCCCGCCGCCAAACAGGAGACTGCCAGCTTCTCTTCCACAGGGCTGGATGCCGTACCCAATCTGAGCACCACTGGCGGCGATCAGAAACACGGCGAGGTCGTTTTCCGCAATCAAGGTGGCTGCTTGCAGTGTCACGTGATGGGCAAAGACGGTGGCATTCAGGGACCACCGCTCACCTTGGTCGGTGAGCGTCTTCAACCCCAGAAGTTGGTCGAGTCGCTGATCAATCCCAATGCCGAAATCGCCCCAGGCTATGGCCTTTCCAGCGTGACGCTCGAAGATGGGTCCTTACTCGTGGGTCGCATCGCTGCCGAGCCAAAAGACCAACTCACCGTGGTGACGATGGATGGCAAATCGACCGAACTCGCGCGCAGCAAGGTCAAGGCAATCGCCCCACCCGTCTCCGCGATGCCGCCGATGGGACTCTCGCTACCACCACGTGATCTTCGCGATCTGGTCGCCTATCTTGCCACCCGCAATGCCAAGTCCGCTCCTAAGGACAGCGGAGCGGAGCATGGCGAGGCGAAGGTGGCGAAGTGATCAGCGTCTAGCAAAGCGGTATTATCGCGAAACTGATCTCAGCGATTGACGAATTCCTCAAGACTTACCTTTCCATCCGAATTCTTGTCGAAGTTCTTGAATCGTTGGGGGGCGCTGTCTTTCTTCGATAGTCCGTTCGTGTACTCTTCGAGCGAAAGGAAGCCGTCGCTGTTCTTGTCCCATCGTTTGAAGGCTCCAGCATAGTCGGTGCCGGGTTTCGCAGGCGCTTTCGGTGCCGCAGCCGGGCGTCGTGGGCGGGCAGCGACCGGTGGTTCGCTTTGGTCGGGGAGGGTCAGCTTCCACGCTTGGATCGCAGCAAGCATCGTTGCGGTGCGGTCGGGATCGCTGGTGGCGAGGTCGTGCTGCTGCGCTCGATCGTTGGCTAGGTCGTAGAGCTCGATGCGTTTTTCGTCGCGCGACATCACCAGAGTGTGGAACCCGTCGCGCATCGCGAATTGAGGCCAGTCAGCTTCCTGCGCATTGGGGCCGCGCCATTCCCAAAAGAGTGGCTGGGATCGGGTAAAGGATTCGCCTCTGAATGCAGCCATGACGTTGATACCATCTGGCTGGTAGCCCGCAGGCATCTGGACACCCGTTGCGGCCAGAAGCGTGGGCAAGACATCCACGCCCACCAGCACGCTGGTCTTATCCACCCTGCCAGCTGGCACTTGCCCCGGCCAACGCACGATGAAGGGCACATTCACGCCGCCCATGTAGAGGCTACGCTTGCGCCCGCGCAGACCTCCGGTCTCCCCCACGCTGAAGTAAAACTTCTGACCGGGATTGGGCATCGAGTTTTCGGGTCCGTTATCGCTTGAGAAGATGACGATGGTGTTGTCCGCGAGGCCCAATTCGTCCAGCAGCGCCAGCATGCGACCCACTTGCGCATCCGCGCGCGTCACGGCGGCACAGTAGGTGCGTTGGGGTTCGGCGGTGTCGGGATAGGGTGCCTTTTGTTCTTCGGTCGCGGCGACCAAGTGATGCGTTTCGTGAAGCCAGAGGTTGAGGTAGAAAGGCTTGCCCTTGGCGGCGCGAATGAAGTTCACGGCGTGATCGGTGGCCGCAATGGTCATGAAGGCCGCAGCCTGCTTGTCATGCGCATCGCCTGAATCCTTTGCGACACTGCTGCCCTCGAAGACCCCAGCCCCAGGCCCCGTCCACACCGCAGCTTCATCGTAACCGTACTCCGATGGCAGCGGCGCGTCGATGTCCTTTCCTTGCCCAGACAAATGCCACTTTCCGAAATGCCCGGTGGTGTAGCCAGCCTCTTTGAGGAGACGCGGCAGCAGCGTGACTTTGGGATCTAGCCAGTCAGGCATCCCACGCGCGACATTTTCCTCATGACCCGCGAAGTGCTGATGCACCCGATGCCGGGCAGGATATTGGCCGGTCACGATGGCGGTGCGACTGGGCGAGCACACCGGATTGCACACGACGAATTGCTGAAAATCGGTGCCCTCTTTGGCGAGACGATCCAGGTTTGGCGTCTTCAGATGCGGGTGGCCATGACAGGCCAGATCTCCCCAACCCCAGTCATCAGCATAAATGAAGAGGACGTTGGGTTGTGCAGCGTGAAGTGCCGACGAAAGACTCAGCAGACCTAAAACGAGCGAACGAATCATGGGGATGAAACGCACCGCAACAGGCTTGCTTGCGGGCAATCGCCGTCTGCACTGCTGACAGATCAAGGCTTCACACCTGCCATTGGGTGCGTGCTCACGGTCTCCCACGCGATTTGCTGGAGCAGCGTGTTGAGCTTGGCTTTGTCATCATCGCTCACTTCCTTGAGCAAGGTGAGCGCATTCGGAACGGGCAAGCCTATGGGGCTACGACGATAGATGACTGCGTAATGGCAGTAGCTGGAGAGGATCTGTAGCGGAGCCAAGGCGTGGCCCCAGTTGTCGCGAAAAAGCTCGGCTTGCGTCTTGATCCCCGGCGCCTCGCCTTTGACAATCTTTTCCCGCAGGGTCACCGCCGCGAGTCCGACCGGGACAACTAGCACCGTCTCTTTGCCCAACCGTTGATTGATGCCGCGCACATACGCTTCGATGTCGTTCGCATAGCGTTGTGTCGCATCGCGCAATTTGGCGAGGTCCGTCGCATTGTGATCCACCTTCTTTTTGGTCTGGAGCGGATACACCGGTTCATACTCGTCGTTGGGCATCCAGTATTCCTGGACGGCGACTCGCAGGGCGGGATTGTGTTCGACCCCAAGTTTTACAAAGGCTTCAATGGCATCATCCGGCAACCAGATGGGCGAGAGTGTCAGCACATCCGCACCACCCGCCAACAAGACCTTTTTGACCTCGCTCTTTTCCTCTGGCACCGCCCAATGCTTGGCAATCGTCGAACCGCCGATGCTGGAGAGTCCAACCAGTTCGTGCTGCAATCCCGCTGCCTTGGCCATTTGTTCCACCTGTCGGTAAGTGAAGACGTGAAAGCTGTGCCCACAGGTAGCGACCCGCTGACCAGTGGTGATGGGCGGTCGCAGGGCGTCCGCATGGGCCGTCACTGAAAGCAGGAAAAACAGAAGGAACCATCTCATGGACATCAAAACGCAGGGAGCGGACCGTTATGTCACGTCAAGATTGTGGCGACAAGAAGCCCTGCCCTTTTAGCCAAAACAACAGGTCCGCAAACCACGGATGTTCAGTCCCGATCAGCCCCGTGCCATGATCTCCATGCTGATACAGGTGAAATTCCAGCGGCACTCCGTTTTCGTGCAGGGCGCTGGCGTAAAGCAGCGAATGCACCGGCGGCACCATTTTATCTTCGTTGGTATGCCAGAGAAAGCATGGCGGTAGACCCGGATGCACTTGGAGTTCGCTCGATGCCTGACGTTGCAGGTCTTCGCTGGGAGAGTCGCCAATGAGCATCTTGCGCGAGGTCGCATGAGGCTGCGTGATCATGCTGATGACCGGATAACAAAGAATGGCCAGATCAGGTCGAGCGCTGACGACATTCTTCTGCCCGACGAGTTCGCCATCCTGAGGTCGATTTATCAAAGTGGATACGAGATGACCGCCGGCGGAGAATCCCATCGCACCAATGCGATGAGGATCTATTTTCCAGCGCTTTGCATCGCCGCGAATGGTGCGCATGGCCTGAACCGCATCCTGCAATTGCGAAGGGTAGCGATAGCCGGCGGTTCCCAACCGATAGCGCAGCACAAAAACGGTCAAACCCTGCTCATTGAGCCACAGCGCGAAGGGCTCTGCCTGGCCCTCATAGATCCCGGAGTAGCTGCCGCCCGGAATCAAGAGCATCGCGGCACCCGTCGGATTCTTTGGCTGATAAGGTGTGAGCGTCGGCACATCGCCATCGGCCTGGCCCAAAGCCCCGGGGGCACCGTTTGGCCAGAGGGGAAACGGTGCCTCCGCGGCAACGCTGGTGCCACCCAAAAGGACCAAGAATGCGAGTGCGTGTCTCATCATGGCAGTCGTCCAGGCAATGATCGCCATCGGAGCTTCAGAAATCCCAGCGACGCGGTTTTCCGCCGCCTGTGAGTTCGACGAAATCGATTTCCACCGCGTGCTGCTGCGCCGGAAGGTAGATGCGGAAGATTCCCAGCGGCCCCGTCGCTGGAATCTCCAGCGAGAGCGTCTGCCAATCATCCCCCGGCACTGCGTAGGGCAGCGATTGCGCCTTGGCGTCTGTCGCCAACCATTCCACCTTGCCTTTCGCTCCAGCCTTGGCGCGGATGCGGAAGGTCACCTTGGCGGGACCGGAAAGACCTGCGCCGACGCCTAGAAATGGGGCATCGGCACCACGGACAGAGACGATTCCATGGGTCACTTTGGCCGTCCCGTTGCGGATCTTCCACCCCTGGAGCGTCGGGTCGCTTTCGTCTTTAGCACCACCTTGGGTCGCTGCTTTGGCTTTCGATTTGGACTTCGTCTTGTTGGTCTGGATGCCTTCACGCTCGGGATGATACAGCGCCGGATTGAACCCGGGGTTCGGGATCGGCACCACGGCGTGGGTGTCCACGAGGAATTTTGCAATCATGGCATCAAGTTCCGCCACGAGCTCTGGCTTCTGCGCCGCAAGGTTGTTTTTCTCCCCCAGGTCGGTGTGGAGATCATACAACAAATAGCGGTGCGCGCCTTTTTCACCGCCGTGGAAAATCCGGATCAATTTCCAATCGTCCCGGTGGACAGAGACGGCGGGCGGCAGCCAATCCGGCACACCGGGGTTGTGTGGGAAGAATTGGAACACCGCTTTGCCCGTTAGCGGATCCCCCTTGAAGGCGGGAATGAGGCTGGCGCCATCAAAGATCTGTCCTTCCATGGGCTTGAGCCCGAGGCCTTCGAGCAGCGTGGGAAAGTAGTCCTCGCTCTGCACGATGGCATCACTCCGAGCACCTGGGGTGGTCAGACCCGGCCATGCAATGACGCAAGGAACCCGTGTGCCACCTTCAAACATGGAGGCCTTCCCGCCACGCAGTGGGGCGTTGCTCGTGGGAGTGGTGCCATCGACTTCGTTGTACATGTTCCCCCCGTTGTCGGACGTGAAGATGAGGATGGTATTGTCTGCGATCCCCAGGCGATCCAGCGTATCCATGAGAGTGCCGACGGCATCATCCATGCTCTCAATCATCGCGGCATAAGTGGGGCTGCGTTGCGGATCGCTGGCATCGACAGTGGCGCGATACTTCTCGATCAGCGCCTTCTTGGCATCAAACGGGGCATGCACACTGAACATCCAGTAGTTCAGGTAAAACGGACCGTCCTTGTGCTTCTCCATGAACGCGACGGCTTCCTTTGCCATGCGGTCTTCAATGTGCTGATCGGGCTCGCCAGGGTCGGCATCAAAATCTTTGAACTTCCAGGGTGCGACGTAACTCCCCGCAGGCCCAGGCCCCGCCCAATGCGGGAGATCCACGTCAAAGCCCTGCTGCAACGGTGAGTAGGGCTCCGGTCCGAGGTGCCACTTCCCAAAGTGGGCCGTGGCGTAGCCCGCTGCTTTCAATGTCTTTGCGAGCGTCGGATAGTCCGTCTTGAGCCTCGTGACCGGATTGGGCTGGATGGATTTTTGGTCGGGTGCACCTTTCGCGCCCAGGGTCGCGGCTAGCACGACCTGCGGCAAGTGGCAGTTCGGCGTGGTGATACCGGTTCGAGCGGGGCTGAGGCCGGTGAGGGCCGCTGACCGAGTCGGGGAACAAAGGGGACTGGCGGAGTAGGCGTGGGTGAAGGTCATTCCGCGCTTTGCCAAACGCTCCAAATTGGGTGTGTGATAAAATTGGGTGTGCCCGTAGAGAGTGGTGTCTGCCCAACCGAGGTCATCCGCCAGAATGAAGACGACGTTCGGCTGAGCCGCCAAGGCCGATGCTTGAATGACAAAGATGGACAGGAGTAGGACGGATAAGTGGCGCATGAGAAGGATCGCTGGTTGCGCTCATGAAACGCCAGCACTCCGCACAAATAGCGGCAAATCATGTGTCGGATCCCGCAAAGACAGCCACGCTTGCAAACCCCGGCCCAACCATGGATGATCGCAACCTCATGCGCGCCTGGCTCGAACTTTCCCGGATCTCCAATCTCCCCACGGTGTGGACCAATGCACTGGCGGCCTGGGCGGTAGCGTTTGGTGGGTTTCAGTACTACCAGCTCGGCATGCTGATGCTGGGCGGCTCCTTGCTCTATACCGCCGGCATGATCCTCAACGACGTGGCGGATGTGCGCTTTGACCGGCAGTTCCGCCCAGAGCGACCAATCCCCAGCGGTAGGGTATCGCTGACGGCGGCTTGGTTTGTGAGTTCGGCAATGATTGGGCTGGGTGCTTGGTTCATGATGGTGCTGGGGGGGGCCAATGGCTGGCTGGTCACTGGGCTCGTTTTGGCGATCATAGGTTACGATTTTTATCACAAGCCCTGGGCAGGTTCCGTGATCGTCATGGGGGCGTGCCGGACTTTGCTCTATCTCAGCGTTGGTTACGCCGCTGGCGCAGGTCGGCACATTCGAATGAATTCGGACGGCGGCAATGCTCGTTTCTCGATCGATTCCGCCACCACTTGGCATTGGCCAAGACTGTCATGGGATCTCGACGGGCCGCTACTCATGCATGCCGTCGTGATCGGGTTCTACATTGTCGGGCTGACTCTCGTGGCGCGTGGTGAATCGCGCCCGGCTGAGCAGTCGAGGTGGATGCGTGCCCTTTCCAGACTGCTGCTATGGTCGCCGGGTCTGATGGCTGCGGCATTTGTTTTTTTGGGTGGGCAATGGCTAAATCTGCCGATTCTGGTCGCGTTTGTGGCCTGCATCCGATATGCGACCCGCCGGATGAGGGCAGGCGGACCGGCGATCGGCGATGCTGTGGGCTGGCTGCTGGCTGGTATTGTGATCGTCGATGCGCTAGCCATTGGCGCTAACAGCCTGCCGATTGCGGCAGGAATTGCTGCGTGTGCGCCTCTATTGCGACTCTGGCAACGAAAGATTGCAGCAACCTGACTCGTTTGCCATTTCCCTTTGAACGTCAGCCCTGTTGGGGCGACAGATAGGGTGGATCAATCGACATGCTGGAGAGGAAAATCACCCTAGAATACGCGCACCGCATCTTGTTTACACGGGATGTGTTTGAGCCGCGCAATACTACCGTCCGCGACCTGCTCCTGCTGGATGCGGACCCCAAAGTCCCAAGGGTGCTTGTCTTCATCGATGATCGTGTGCTTGCTGCGCAGCCAACCCTGGCGGACGCCATCCGCAGCTACACGGAGGCTCACGCGGAGGTCATGGAATTGGCGGGCGATCCCGTCATCTTGCCCGGGGGAGAGCCCTGCAAAAACGACTTCAGCCGCCTGGAGCAGTGCTGGAAGGCCATCGATACTGCAGCTCTGGACCGACATTCCTATGTGTTCGTGATTGGCGGCGGGGCGATCCTCGACCTCGTTTGTTTTGCTGCCTCCACTGCCCATCGCGGGATCCGGCATGTGCGATTCCCCACCACGACCCTGAGCCAGGGCGACGGCGGGGTAGGCGTGAAAAACGGCGTGAATTTCTTTGGCAAAAAGAACTGGCTAGGCTCCTTCAGCGTGCCCTTTGCCATCATCAACGACTTTGCCTTCCTGGAGTCGCTCCCAGACCGCGAACGCCGCAATGGAATCATTGAGGCCATCAAAGTCGCCCTGATCCGTGATCAGGCGTTTTTTAAAGAGATCGAAACCATGGCCCCTGCATTGGCCGCACTAGAGCAGTCCGCCTTGGAGCGAGTGGTGCAGCGCAGCGCAGAACTGCATGTGGACCACATCGCGACCAGTGGAGATCCCTTTGAACTCGGTTCGGCTCGCCCGCTCGACTTTGGTCACTGGGCCGCGCATAAGCTGGAGCAGATCTCAAAATTCCGTATCACCCACGGGGAAGCCGTCGCCATTGGGATCGCTGTCGATCTAATTTATTCGGTGAAAAAGGGCATCCTGGATGCGACGACCGCTGAACGCATCTTGACGCTGATTGAGGGCATCGGCTTTGCGACATTCTCCCCGCATTTGCTCGAAAAAGGTCGCAGCGAGAGCGCTGTCATTTTAGACGGCTTGGAAGAATTCCGCGAGCACCTTGGCGGTGAACTCACGGTCACACTGGTGCCCGAAATCGGCCACAAGCTGGAGGTGCACGAAATGGATCGTGATCTGATCCTCGCCGCATTGACGGATCTTCGCGCGCGCCGCAGCGCCGAAGGCCCGACCATGATCAGCAGCGCTCCTTCGGCCAGCCTGACCGATTCCTTTTTGCCATGAAAATACTCTCCCTTCTCGCCGGTGTCGCGGCCATCCTGATGGCAGGCAATGCCTCAGCCCAAACTTCACAGCTGCAAACGGAGGAGAGCTTCCAAGGAACAGCCTCCCTGAAGGTGGGCTACCGCTATCTTCAGACCCTCCCAGAGGGCTACACCGAGGCTACGGACAAGCGCTGGCCACTGATCCTCTTTCTACACGGCTCCGGCGAGCGTGGCGACAATCTCGAGGTCCTCAAAAAGCACGGACCGCCAAAGCTAATTGCCGCGGGGCAGCACTTCGAGGCCGTGGTCGTCAGCCCCCAGGTTCCAACGGGACAGATTTGGGATCCTCATGCAGTGAAGGCGCTCACAGACCACCTGATCAGCGCCCTGCGAATTGACCCAGATCGGGTCTATCTAACGGGACTGAGCATGGGCGGGTTTGGCACCTGGGATACGGCCATCGAATACCCTGACACCTACGCCGCGATCATTCCGATCTGCGGAGGCACTGGTGTCCGCTGGGTGATGGCGGAGCGGATCAAGAGCCTTCCCATTTGGATTTTCCACGGAGAAAAAGACACCACTGTTGAGCCTGCCTTCTCCAAGAAGATCTACGACGTTTTAAAGAAGTTAGGCAGCAACGTCCAACTGACCCTCTACCCCAATGCCAGCCACGATTCCTGGACCGCCACCTACGACGATCCGAAGGTCTGGCAGTGGCTCTTTGAGCAGCGCCGCACTGCTAAATAGCCGACACACATTGATTAGCAGAGGAATAGAGAGCCCTCATTGGTCAGATTTCGCAGTGTTGAAGGGCGTGGAGTAGGTGATGGCGAATATGTCTAGCGCACTTCGGGCCCACCCCAGGAAATGCTGACTTGTCCCCACAAGCTATGATCAGTCCCAAACTCGTTGGATTGATCATAGTTGTACTGGACCCGAAACTTTACGGTGCGGGCGTCATTGATGTAGTAGGTCAGGCCAGGGCTTAATCGGAAACGTTCATCCAGACCAGCGGCGCGATCTCCGCCCACATATTCGGCACGCAACCCCGCTTCCAAGCGGTTGCTAAACCCATAGAGAAGACTGCTATAGAGACCAAAATCACGCAGGTTGGCACGGTCCTCACCGTCGTGGTGATCCGCCTCATCGCCATGATCGTTGTGGTCATCCTCTTCGTGATGCACCTCCTCATGATCGTCATGTCCATGGTCGACCGCGCTCAATCCACCTGCAGCCCACCGACGCCACATCACTTCGTTGCGCCAGCGGAAGTAACGCCCTCCGAGTTCCAGACCATTCTCCCGCCACTGGTATTCAAAGTGCGCGCCATAGATGGACGTGCTGCGGCCACTCTGATTATCACCCCAACCCCCAGACACTCCAGCGCGAAACTGGTGGAAGTCGTTGTAGTTGTAGATATTCGTCCAGTTCGCCACGGTCATGACATCATCAAATGCGGCTGCCTCCGGATCGAAGCGCGCGCCCTCGATTTCCCGCGCCCCATGATGATGCGAGTGAGAATCAGGAGCGATCCCCACCGCTACGTCTAGCTGCGAGGTCCATGCGACGGGCAACCGCCAAGTCACATCCCCACCGATGATCGTTAGCGAGTCATCCCCCAGCAGGCGGGCATTTACCAGGTATTGATCTGCCCAATCGAAGCCATGTGGATGGTAAGTGTTTTGAAGGCCGAAGCGATTGTAGATCCTACCACCGCGCAATTCGAACTGGCCAAGACCACCCGCGTCTAGATTTTGCAGTTTGAGAAACCACTCCTCATAAATCCCGGCCCAATGTCCCTCAGAATCCACGTTGGAAGCGTAGGTTCCAAATGCTTCCAGGTATTTGTTGAAGCGCCCAGACAGACCGAACTCAACATTCTGCCAGGTGAACCCATTTCGATTTGGGTCGTGGTGACCCACCTGAAGATCCTCCTGGGAGGCCGACGAGGTCCCGAAGGCGGTATCCAGATGAAGGTGGGGAAAAAGGATCCCGCCGAGACTGACATCCATTCCAGTGAACCAATCCGCTTCAGAGACTTTCCCATCCATGGGCAGAACCACGGGTGAACTCATGGCAGTAAAGGGTGTGTAGGCGTACTGTCCCTGGCGTTGGGCCTCGAACTGCGTGAGGTTGCCGTTCTGGGCTTGGACGTCTGAATCAGCGCAAAGAAGGCTGAAGAGGATCGAGAGACTTAAACGGCAGGGCGATTTCATAGCGCAATCTAATTGCGTTATTAGGTCCACCGGGTCAAGATTTTAATGCAAGCAGATTGCATTAAATCGAAACGAGGAATGGCTCTGTCCGCTTTCAAATTTTTGCGATCCTCTTCCGACGGAATCACTGCGGGGGCTTCGGGGCCCCCTTTCAATCGAGACTAAACAACGTCACATCGAATGTTCATTCACGTAACGCGAGACGGCGATGGCATCGGCAGGTCTAAGTCGTGAATCTTCGATCATCTCCGGCAGAATCGTGGCCCACTCTCGCCGGGAATACTTGGCCACTGGCTCTGGGGCATGACAACGGACACAAGTGGTCAAGTAAATCCGGCGACCTCGAACGAGCTGCGTATCCTCCGGCGCCACTGGCGGTGCAATATGGCTGATGGAAAGTGCTTCGCAAGAACACAAGAGGATAGCGCCAGCAGCCACTATGAGCGGGGCTCTGAAGGACATGGCCGTATTTAGAAGAAGTAGCCCAGAATGAGGCGAACCTGAGCGTCCGGCTCACCCTGGATGTCAGTCGCTTGAAACATCGCTGCGACAGTCGCGAAGAAGGATCCTGCGCCAGGTAGGTTCCTGCCGCTGGTGCGGAATGAAAGATTGGGACCGACGTAGATGCCATGATCCCCAGCTTCGGACCAATCTTCCAATTCGACTTCGTGCAAAGCCTCCACGCCAACGAAAAATTTGGGCTGAATTTGGAAACTGGCTCCAAAGGTGTTTTCGATCACCCCGACCCGCTCCGAGTAATCGCTACCTTCCCACTCGGCCTCAACAATGGCATTGTAAACCAGAGAGAGGGGCCCAAAGTTCTTGTTGAGGATCAGTTTCCCCTCAATGGCGAATTTTTCGGGGCCGATCAGGACTTCGCTATACAGAGCCGATCCAACCCAATCGACCGTAGGGTCCGTCAAGGTATAGAGAAGCTCGACGCCAGCGGTCTTCCAATTGGTTTCTGCGAGGCCTGCCCGGTCTGAGTACGTCCAGTCCGAGAGGTATGCCGCGAAAATGAGGTCATCGGTGATGGCGTACTCAAGCTCATTGCGGAATTCCCAAGCAAAACCGTCGTCGTAGGACTTGTAGGTAAACCAGGGTTCAAATTCCAGAAGCCCCTGCGGCATGCCTCCAGCTTCATAGCTGTAAACATAGCGGCGGTTGTAGGCTTGTGCTGGCGAAGCGAGGGTGAGCAGCAAAGCGGCGGCGGCAAGAAGTGGGAAGAGTCGGTTTGTCATTGTTGTTGTTTTAATGAGATAGCGTCTCAATACCATGTTGAGACGCGTTTGCAATAAGAAATTTTGAACACTTCAGAATTGATCCCGTTTCCACCCCTGGTTGGTTTAAAAACTCCCGGGAAACGGCCGAAAAGGCGGTCCATCACCGTTACCTTCCCCATCCGGATCCGGATTCATGGGCCAAGTCCCGCGCAAAACGGGAATCGTTTCAAGATCGGTAGTTCCCCGATGCTCAAAAAAGAGGCACGGCAAAATGCCGTGCCTCGATCTCAATCCAACCAATCGGTCACACCATCAGTTTGCGTGGAAGAAGTGGCCATCCAGCATCTGATTCATCGGGAACGGCCCACCGGAATGCGGACCAAAGAAGAAGCGGAACATCGTGCTGGCGGTCCAGACTTCCTCACCACCCATTGTGGCATACTCAAGTCCGGTCATTACCTTGATCCGGTGCCTGGCAATGTAGTAGTTCAGGCCCACGTAGGCAGCCTGGTAGAGATCTCCTGACGGCAGGCCCGCTTCCCGCTCATAGCGACGCTGGGCAGAAAGACCCTCATCACCATTTGATGCCGCGATTTGGTAACGTCCGACCAGTTGGAGGTTGTCAGTGAGGAAGTAGCTTGGCTGAAAGTTGAGGCCGACAGCGTCGCCTTTTTCAGCCCCGAAACCAGCCGTCACCTCTGTGACCAGTGCGGTGGAACCTTTGGTGGCGATAACGGCAGCAGCCACACCATCCCGGAAGCGAGACAGGTTCGTAGCGTTTTCGTTGGCTTCACTATGCAGATAGCTGAAGTAGAGATGAGCGGTATCGAGTTTGGCAACCTTACCGAGGTCATAATAGATCGCCGCCAAATAGGAGTATCCAGAGTCAAAGTTCGTGAACGCATCTCCCATGTCTGGGCCAGTGGCGTTGGAGAAGATGCCCGTGTAGTAGGTCCAATGATCGACGCGCCCAAGCAACGTCACAGCAGGCGTGTAGTCGGCACCAAACATGTTGGTCAACATACTGCGTTCCAGGTAGTTGATGTAACGGCTGGAGACGTTGCGGTCATGGGTGAAACGGTGTTTTTGCTGGCCGATCGTCAGCGCCAATTTTTTGCTGAAAGCCCACTGAGCCCACAGCTCAGTGAATCCGTTGTAGAACGGCTCATAGTCGCTGCCGCTGACCATTTGAGCGTGAACTGTCATTTTGTCCAGCAAGCGAGCCTGAAAACCCACGCGGGAGCGACGGGTTTCGTAGCCCTCGTCGTCACCGGCGCTTCCATCGGACCAGTGGTACTGCCCATGGAAACGACCGAGCAGCCAGAATTCCTGTAGGAATGGACTTTTGTCGTCCTTGTGAAGCAACCCAAGATTTTCAAGCATCTCACCAAGATCTTCTTGGCCAGCTAGGGTTGGGGCGATCAAGTTCTCCGCAGGGGTTTTCCCTGAGGGTGAACCGGCCTGAACCGCCGAGTGGAGGGTGAGGGACAGCAGAGCTGTGACGAATAGGTAACGCATCGTGTGAAGACTTGGTTTGTTGTTTGTGACAGGCGGCCATCATTTGCTGCATTGGTGTCGATGGTCGAGTGGTTGAATGTGACAATGTCGTCACATATGTGACGAACCTCAAACCCACGCCCATCTTTGCCGTCACAATCGTCACGCTCAAAAAAGAACCAACCACCCAGCAATTGTCACATTTGTTGCAAAGCCTGCCCCCAATTGACCTATGCTGAACCGACAGCGTGACACACCACATTGCCATCAACTGCCTGACCGACCAAAAACCACCGCTTTTCGCGGAGGAGACTATCCCGCCACCATGTTCTAGTAGCGTGGCATCCTGCTGGCTCGACCGCTGAGCCGCGTCACCGTTGAAGCTATATCATGACCCGAAGATTTCGGGACCCGTCCAAGAACAGGAAAAACGCGACTCCTTGGTAGAGCCGAGCACCGCGCTGTCAATGCGGCCCTACTTTTTGATCAGCGACACCGGGGCGTCGGCGGCGATAGCGGCGCGGTAGTTAGCTAGAGCGCGGAAGTAATCCGCCTGAGCCTCAACTTCAAACACTTGAGCGTCGAAGCTAGCCTGCTCACGAATCTGGAGGGCGAGGAGATCCGTCGCCCCCTGCTTTAGGCGCTCATTCTCGGCAGCCTGGAGCTGGCGGGCCAGTTCCACATTCCGGCGAGTCTGCTTCAAGGCGTCATGGGCAGCAATCAGGGCGCTAAAACTGTCGCGAACGTCGGCAGCGATACGATCCCGCGCGAACTTCTTGTCGTTCATCAAACGTTCGATTTGTGCATCAACGGCCTGGAGCCTTCCTTGGGCCTCCCGCCGCTGAAGAGGCATTTTGAACTCAATTTTGGCTTCGATTTCAGTGTTCTCTATGTCGCTTGGCGTGTTACTGCCAAGCGCCTGTGCAGCCTGCACTCCAATATCAATATTGGGCATGAGATTGTTTTTGGCGAGTCTGCGGTCGATCTGCGACTTATCGATCGTCAGTTCAATGCGGCGGATCTCTGGCCGCAAAATGGTGGCCTTGGCAATATCGGCGACGATTTGATTCTCATCAGGCCGCGGATGCGGAGGGAAAGACGAAGGAAGACGTTCCCGGGAGGAAATCACGGGCTCCGCCGTATCTCCGGTTCGATGAAAAAGCGAAAGCTCGATACTCGCGGCCTGGAAACGCCGGATAGCCTGCACCACGGAGATCTCCCGGCTCACGACAAGCCGCTCGTTATCGACTTGTACAATGGCAGCCGAAGCGCCCTTCCTGACTTGCTCGGCGATGGCTGCATCCCGATCCTTGGCAATACGCAGTAGTTCCTCAGCGAGCCGCAACCGCTGACCTGCGGACAACCAAGTATAATAAGTGATCGTGGCGGCACGTGTAAAATCAAGGAATTGCCGCAGGATAATAGGATCGGCCAGGTCCTGATCGATTTGAGCCTTCCAAAGTTCCGCGCGACGTTTATCGATCTTGCCGTCGCGGAGAAGTGGCACCCGGAACCCAAGAAGCGCCTCCCCGTCAATCCCGGTGCGGTCTTTATTGTAATTGGGCAGGAACCCACTGCTCAAACGGTAGCCTCCGTAGACACTGCCCCCCCACATGGACAGGGGCTGCTCCAGAGTGGCATAACCCGTTTGACCGTCATAGTAGCCGGAAGGCGTAAAGGCACCCCCGGCGTTCAGGTTCAGGTCAAAGGAGCCGAGCGCCTGACGGGCACGGCCGTTGGCGATATCCTGCTCAATGAGCGCAGCAAGATAGGGCGGATATCGGTTTTGCACGCTCGCTAGCACCTCTGCAAGCAAGAGCGGCTTTTCCGCCGCAGGTGCGAAGGAAACGATCACACCTGCAAGAACGCAGCAGGACATTGCAGGTAAACGCCTGAAAGTTGGGATCTTCACTTTTTGGACGGGTCGGTTTTGTAGAGGTCGCCACTCACATCGGGCGGGAAACCGTTGATCTGACGCCAGACCTCATACCACAGTGGCACCTCGTTCAGCATGATCCAAGCATTAGCACGAACGCCCTGGCGAAGCCAGCGTTCCTTGTCAGGCCAGCCCACAGAAACGGCACCTTTGCCGTCCCCACGATTGACGGTGTCATCCAAGGGGGCGACGACGACGCGAAACCGGCCCTTGCCATCATCCGTTGCGTCGACAAAGACGACCTCGCCACCGAAAGTACCTATAGCAAGATTTGGCCACCCCACAGCCTGCAGTGCAGGCCATCCTTCAAAGGCGATCCGAACCGGACTACCGGGCTGGTCCTCTGAACGAGAGTGAATAAGTGGCATGTCATTGCCATCGATCCAAACCTCGACAAAGCGGCTCTCCGTTTCTGGAATAACAACGCAAATGAGTGAACCAGGACGTAGGTAAGTGCCATCTGTGACAGCGACCTGCAGTATGATTCCATCACGTGGGGCTTCAACGATTTGCCGGAGGTTTTGATTGATCTGCACATCGATGACCGATAGATCACGCTCGGCACCAGCGACATCGCTTAGCGCCGAGCCCTTGGATGCATGGGTCGAGGCAATCGAGGCATCAAAATCGTTGCTTGTGCGCTTCAACGCTGCGATTGCGGACTTCAGCTCAGCAGCGGTCGAGTCCCTAGATAGTGTGGCGAGTTCCATCGAACGCTGAGACTCCAGCTGCTTTTCAAACAGTTCCTTCGTGCGATTGTAGTTCAGGAGCGATGTCTCCGCAGCGATCTTAGCGGCCGCCACCCGCTGTTCCGCGCCATCAATGGCCTGGTTTTTGGCCAACTCCTGCTGAGTGATTTGCGCAGTCAACGACTCGACACGGCCCTGGGCGAAATCACGGCGACTCTCGATGGCCTCGCGCTGCGCCTTGAGGTTGTTGAGGAGGTTTGGATCGTTGTCCTGGATCTCGGCAATCAGATCGCCCTGCTTTACCCGTTGGCCCTCCACGACATGCAAATGCTTTACCCGGCCAGACACCTGGGCCTCAATGTTGATCCGGCGGTCCAGCGGATTAAAGGCGATGACCCGCCCAGCACCCGCCACAAACTGCCGCCATGGCAGCCATAGAATTCCAACGACAAACACCACGAATCCCATCACCAACAGGAGACTGAAGATTCGGGTAAACTTCGCCGAACCCGCAAGCGCCAAGGCAGGGAGAGGTGGTGAGGGAGCCAAGTGGAGAGAGCGAGAATGCTTCGAGCCAGAGGATTTCGATTCAGAAATGGGAGATTCGGGCTTCATTCGTGATTCGGATTTAGTCATTCTGCAGCTTGGGCAGCGACCCGGCCGTTAGGCTACTTTTAGCGAGCTCGATAACCTGATCGCAGCGCTTCATGACATCAGGATCGCGCGTAGCGAGGATAACCGTCCACGTCAGAGAGCTATCAAGGATGGCCGTTTCGAGCAACTTGAAGGACTCATCGTCCAGGCTATCAAAGAGTTCATCGATCAGCAAAAGGCGGGGCCGCTGGACAAGCGCACGAGCTAGGAGCAGTCGGGTACGCTGATTACCGCTGAGCGGCGCTCCTCCGACCTTCATTCGCAGATTGAGTCCCTCCGGACGGCGCAACAACACGTCAAGCAGACCGACGCGGTCCAACGCTTGGCGAATTTCGTCTAGACCAACATCGACCCGACCCATGCGCAGATTTTCAATGACCGACCCGTCCACAATCTCATTGCGCCGGAGCAGCATCACACTTTCCCGCAACGCTTCCAGATACCATGTCCGCAGATCGAGGCCATCAATGCCCACATGACCGTCGCTGGGCTGGCGCAGGCCGAACAGAATGTCGAGAAGTGAACTTGCACCAGACCCATGAGGGCCAACGATTGCGGCACGGCTTCCTGCAGAGACGGTGAAGCTTAGATTCACAAAAAGCGGCTCGTGGTAACCGAAGCTTACCTCCGACGCACGAACCTCTGCACCGCCCTCGCGCTTGATTGGCTGCTCGCCATCCTCACGCTCAATCTCAAGGTCAAAAATGTGGCCGAGTTTATCCATCGCAGCCATCGCGTCATACCAAGCCTCAAGCTTCTTACCCATCTTTGCCATCGCGCCCACGATGCTGCCCATGATCAGCTCCGAGGCAACGAGCTGCCCTAGCGTGATCTGCTGACTGACCACCAACCAGCCTCCAAGGATGAGCAAAACGGATGCCGCAACAACCGATAGCACCAACAAAGCGACGATCTGCCGCATGACGATGCGAAAGTGCCCCGAACGCCGCGCCAGATACTCGGTGACGAGTTGGTTCGCACGTTCATAGGCAATCTGGTAGCCACCGGGCCCCTTGAAGGCAAAGGGGAAAGAGGCGATCTCCTCAAACCAATTCACCACATCATACTTCACGCGGGATTCCGCGATGCTAGAGGTGACTGCACCTTTGCCTAGCAACCAGAGGCTCAGAGCAATCAGCACCAGCAGGACCACAACAAAGACCAGCATTAACGGATGATACAGTGCCAGGAGCAACATCCCGATGAGGCTACCCAGAATCAGGTTAATTCCATCCAGCAGCAGCAGCGAAGTACTCTTCTGAGCTGTAACCACGTCAAGAAAGCGATTCACCAACTCAGGGGCATGTACATCATCGAGCGCCTGTGCCTTCACCCGAGGTAGCCGATATGCGAGATCCGCCGCCGTGCGCACAAAGATGCGACGCTGGATCATATCAGATACATAGTACTGAAAGCCACTCACGATGGCCTGCAGCCCCAGTGCGCCAAACAGGCCCAGCGCTACAAAAACGAGCGCCTGGACGTAGGGCCTTGCCTGCCCGCCGAATGCCAGATTGCTGACGACCGCGTCCACTGCCAGCGGCGCAGCAAGATAGAGTATCCCCGAGACGACAGAGAATATCAGCAGCGTGACGATGTCCTGCCGCTCCGCCATCAATAGGCCGAAAAATCGCCGCTCCGGCTTAACATGATCGTCGTGCTCAGGACTGGAATGCACGCTCATCGCGTGTGCGGGACGCTCCGCATGCACGATTCCCGCCTCTACAACCTCGTTAGCGCTCTTCAGTCCCAATCGATGTACCAGTTCGCTTCGCGAAATGCTGACGCGATGCGTCGGATGATCCCCATCCGCAATGCGTAGGCGGAACCAACCTGCAGAGGTCACCACGATCCACCTCTGCTCCTTCATGCTCCATAGGATCACCGGGACATCTTGCCGCGCATGCCACAGAACCTCTGCAAGCACCTGCCGCACGGGAGAAACATGCATGGACACCTCTGCAGCGGCAGTCACGAGTTGCGCGAACGGATCGGAATCAGACGCTCGAGCATTTTGAACCGCTAAGCGGACACGTTCGTGGTCATACCCGCATCCCACTATGGCGGCCAACTGGGCGAGCAGAGATATATTCGGAGAAGTCGTCAAATCAGCACAAACAGGGGTTTACAGCAGACCTTTTACGCCGACACCACTGGCTTGGATTCGCCAAAAACGATAAAAGTCAAACCTCCAACGCAGTCTTGCAGACCCTCATTCCCGAGTGCCTAGCTCATCCCAGTACGCAGATTTTTCTGGGAGCCCCTGCTACAGATGAGAGCCGTAGGTGCCGGAGCGCTGCCGCCCCCATCTTCAGACATTTCGACACTGGCCGCCGCAGGTTACTTCACTTCAAACAACTCGGCCGCGCCGCTGGATAGGTCATACATGCCACCAATGATTTTGATGCGCCCCTCACTCTCCAGACGATGGAGGGCCTTACTGTTCTGGCGGATGACACGAACGGTTCGGATGACGTTTTCCCGCGCAACATCATTCACATAAGCTTTCTTTGCGTCGACACCAGCAGCAAGCGCAGTCAACCGCATCCGGGAATCCACCGATTGCTGGATGTATTCAACCAATGCGCTCAAATGGTCGCAACCGGTGGCCGCCTCAGGCGTTTGGGTGCCCTCAAAGAGGTCGACGGCGGCGGAAACAGCACCACAGGAGGTATGCCCAAGAACCAAAACGAGTTTGGCACCCGCCACTGCACAGGCAAACTCCATGCTGGCAAAGACCTTTTCTTTGGCGACGTTGCCTGCAATGCGAACAGAAAAGACATCTCCCAGACCAACGTCGAAGACCATCTCCGCAGGGGTCCGGCTGTCGATGCAGGAGAGGATAACCGCCATCGGGTGCTGGGAGAGAGACGTGAGGTCCACTTGACGCCGGAGGTCGCGGGTGAGTTGCTCTCCGCTCAGGAAGCGCTTGTTGCCCTCCCGCAAAGCCTCAATGACGATGTCCGGAGTAAGCGCATCCTGAATTTCGCGACTAGTGAAGTCCTGAAACAGAATCTTATCAGCGATCCGGTACTCCTCCCGGAAGCCCTTGAGACTAAGTTCAACTCCATGGGCGGTCGCAGCGTTCTCGCGAAAATCATGGATGAGGTCGAGGACATCAGGATCGATGTAGTCGGTCCGACTGGCGTCCAGCAGGACGTGCCCGCCGCGGGGAACATCGTTGAGAGTGCGTTCCAGTACGGCGCGATTCAGGAAACTGACTTGATTAGCAAGCTCAATGCGGAGCACTTCACCACCGACATGTTTTTCGACCACACGACGCAAAGGCCGACGGAAATTACTGTGGAGAATGAAGAGAATCGCCACGCCAAGTCCAATTAGGATGCCCACCAGCAGGTCCGTGACAACAATGGCGACAACGGTAATGATAAAGGGGAAAAACTGGTTTCTCCCCTCCGCCCACATCTGGCGGACGAGTTTTGGGCTGGCGAGTTTGTAGCCGGTGAGGAGCAATATGGCAGCAAGAGCGGCAAGAGGAATCTTGTTGAGCCAGGTAGGGATCAACAAAACACACCCGGCGAGGAGGAGACCATGAATGATTGTGGCGAGTTTGGTTCTGCCGCCAGACTGGACGTTAACTGAGCCACGGATGACGACGGAAGTCATCGGCAGGCCACCAATCGCACCCGCGACCACGTTGCCAATGCCCTGGGCCAGGAGTTCGCGATTGGCAGGCGTGGTGCGGCGATGCGGATCAAGCTTATCTACGGCTTCGATATTGAGAAGTGTCTCCAGGGAGGCGACGATTGCGATCGTGATAGCGGCGAGATATACGGCAGGGCTGGCCAACTGGCTGTAATCAGGCAGAGTGATGAGGGACGACCAACTGGCCCCTTCTCCGACGGTTGGGACCTGCACGAGGTGAGTCGCCTCAATGCCCCACGGAGCCCCAAAACGGTTGAGGAATGAAGCTATAGCTGTGCCCAGAACGACAACGACGAGTGGGGCTGGAATGAGTAGTTTCTTGAGACGGGTGCGCTCCCAAAGGATGAGGATCAACAAGGAAATCGCACCGACAAGAGCGGCGCCAGGATGGATATCGAACAAAGTCCGTCCGATCTCAGTGAAGGTGTTTTCGTGGTCCGCTTGGATGAAGCTCATCTCCCCCTCAGGATCTGGATCGTGGCCCACGACGTGAGGGATCTGTTTGAGGATGAGGATGACACCGATGGCCGCAAGCAGGCCTTTGATGACGCTATTGGGAAAGAAGGCGGCGATAAACCCTGCCCGGAAAATTCCCAGGAAGATTTGAATGATCCCAGCTAGGACGACAACGGTTAGAAAGGCCTCAAAGGACCCCAGAGTGGAAATCTGGGCGGCGACAACAGCGGTCAAGCCCGCCGCCGGGCCACTAACACTAGTACTGGAGCCAGAAAGCGCTCCAACTAGGATGCCCCCAATGACCCCAGAAACAATCCCCGAAAAGAGGGGTGCTCCCGAGGCCAGCGCAATGCCGAGACAGAGCGGCAAAGCGACAAGAAAAACAACAAGACCGGAGAGAAAGTCCTGGGGTGCGTGCTGGAGTGACGGAGTTCGCTGGAGAGGAGTGGTGGAAGCAGTCAAAACGTGTTTTTGTCGAATTTTTGGAATGCGTTTAGATGTCGAAAACGGTTTCAAAAAGATTCATTGGGCGATTCTGCCAGCTTCAAATGACAAAGTCCGACTCGTTAGGAGAATACAACGCCCAACGGGTCGTTGCCGCAGCGTTCTTGGATGTCTGGGGGTAAGAACAGCCGCTCCTCAGGGCGGCGGACCCTTTTTGGAATCCAAGATTGCCCATCCTGGGAAAAAAATGTCCGGGCAGCCTTTCGACCACCCGGACACCCACTCTACCAATCTAAATCTAGTCGAACAATTAGAACGAGACGCTCAGGGCTACGCCACCGAACACTTCGTCGCTTCCTTCGATCGTGTTGAGGTCTTCACGACCTTCGAGCGAGAAGTTAGCAGCGATGTAAGGGGTGAGCGTAGCAGTTTTGGACAGGGTGATTGGGAAAGACACATTCAGTCCAACATGGTTCCATGCGGAGCCTGCGGTGCCGAAGGTGTAGTACCCATCAATGCCATAGCCGATCACGGCAGCAGGAACGATCGAGAGCCAATCAGTGACCTTGATCTCTGTGTCCAAGCCGACCTGTGCGTAGGATGCTGAGATGTAAAAATCATAAGCATACATAGCGCTCAGGTTCACAGGACCGAGAGGAATGGTGGTGCTGAGGAAAGCCTCATGAGCGTAGTCCTGACCAATGCCATCACCAAAGAAGCCATTGAAGAAGTAGAACCAGGTGTAGCCCACGGAAACACTGGCAAAGCCTGCGTCATAGGTGAGGGATCCACCGACGTCCAGTTCCGAATAGTTGAGGCTAGTGGCAGAATCGGTGTAATAACCGAAAGCGTCAAAAGTCAGCTTGTCATTCACTGGAATGGAGGTGGAGAGGTTCGTCCAGACGTTGTTGTTGGAGAACCAAAGCCCGCGGAAGTAGTAACGGCTGTCGTAACCCATAGATGCCTCGAATCCGAGGGGATCTTCAGCGGCTGGCTGAATCATTGGGGCGACGGATTTACCGACCGTGGTGCCTGCCTGAGCGCCGGTGAAAGCAGCGCAGACAGCCACGAGGGCGGCCGACTTGGCTAGAAGGGATGTAATTGGAGTCGTCTTCATTTGGTGGATTAGGTTGATTTGGTTATGTTGAGGATCAGTCTCCCAGATTTGCAGAGGCTAATCTAAGGTGACTAGAGTCAAAAGGAGCAGTGATCGTGCCAACAATTCCGCGAATCATTCCCTCAATTTGAACAGAACCTTGTGCCCGTTGTCGAGTCTCTCGCCGGGTCATGCCAAGGTCATAAGTTGGTCAGGCAATCTGGGAAACCTTCATTCCCGCTCCGCAACGACTCACAAGGCATTTGCCCCCTACGGGAATCGCGATTTACATAACCACCTCATGACTGATTCGCTCAATTGGAATTCCCGCTCTCTAACTCAAGGTTGGCAACGAGGCATAAATGCCTTTTTTTGGGGACTAGGCTTCAAGCCCGAAGACTTCGCCAAGGCGCAGATCGGCATCGGCACGCCCCTGCTGGACGGTAATATCTGCAACGTCCACGCGCACGAACTGGCAAAGCTAATCCAAGAAGGGTGCGAGGACGCCGACCTCAAAGGCTTCCCTTTTGGCGTCAGTTGCGTCAGCGACAACATCACCCAAGGACATGAGGGCGGAAATGCATCGCTTCCCTCCCGCAATGTCATCGCTAATGGAACGGAGATGGTGTGCAGCGCCCATTGCTACGATGCATTGATCGGCCTGCACCACTGTGATAAAAACGGCCCAGGCTTCGCGATGGCATTAGCGCGGCTGAACTACCCCGGCCTCATCGTCAATGGCGGCAGTATCATGCCCGGCTGCCATAAAGGGAAGCCGACCACGATCCTCGACGTCTACGACTCCGCTGCCCGAGCCAATTCCGGCACTATGACGCGCGAAGAATCTGAGCAAATCATCGCAACAGCCTGCCCCGGCCCCGGTGGTTGCGGGATCGCGGCATCCTTTAATACGTGGGGAATCGCACTTGAAGCCATGGGGCTGAGTCTGCCCGACACGTCCTCTACCCCCGCCATTGAGGCGGCTAAGCGCGATGAATGCCGCAAGGTGGGGGCGGCGATGAGAAACCTCCTCGAACTGAATCTGCGCCCGAGGGACATTTTGACAAAGTCCGCCATTTCCAACGCCATGACTACCATCGCAGCAATTGGCGGGTCCACTAACGGCGTGTTGCACATCTTAGCGCTGGCTAGGGAAGCTGGGGTCGATTTCACCCTGCGGGATGTGCAGGCCATCTGCCGTCGCACTCCTGTACTCTGCAATTTCGCTCCTCGCGGCAAAGGCTCGATGGTGGATCTTCATCGACTTGGAGGCACCACAATGCTCTTGAAGCACCTGATGAAGACAGGCCTACTCGACGGCTCCTGCATCACCGTGACCGGTAAGACTCTGGCGGAAAATATCGCCGGCGCACCGGAGGTACCGATGCCCAATGACCTCATTGCCCCCGTGGAGACCCCCTTCAAGGAATTCGCAGACATTCAGGTGTGCTTTGGCAACGTCGCGCCGGACGGAGTGGTCTTTAAAGTCTCCGCGATGGATGAACCTCGCTTCAAGGGCAAAGCCATCTGTTTCGAAGACTCAAAAGGCGTCTCCGATGCCGCTGCCGAGGGCCGTATCCAGCCGGGACACATCGTCGTCATTCGAGGCTGCGGCCCAGTTGCCTCGGGAATGCCTGAAATGCATGTCGCCAGTGCCGCACTCGCTCTGCCAGAACTCAAAGGGAAAGTGGCACTCCTTTCCGACACACGCGTTTCAGGCGTCTCCAGCGGTGCCATAGGCGTGCATTGCGCCCCCGAGGCCGCCGTCGGCGGACCGATCGGCGCAGTGAAGGATGGCGACGAGATTGAGTTCGATCTGCTGGCGGGAACGATCGAGTGCCACGCAGACCTTGATTCACCAAGTCGTCGCAGTGGTGCGCGCTCTATTCGCCATCAGCGCGGATACCTGGCGGACTTTTCGGCAACCACAACCCAGGCCAATGAGGGCTGCGTCAGTGTTTGGGTGGCGACAATCGAAGAGTCGACTGTTGATCCGTCGGAAGACGCTCCGCACGCCTGAGCCGATCACAACAACCTGCCGCCTTCATTTGGTCGTCTTGCGGCCAAATCCACCAGAGTTAGACACTCTCTTTCCACATCATAGAAAAGAGGGAGCGTTTCCGCTCCCTCTTCATGGTTGGTTCAAGGTCTATCGGCTATGGCTCACTTGGCCGCAGGGGCCGGAGCAGGCTTTGCCTCTGGGGCCGATGCATCAGGGGCTGGCGCGGCTGCCGGAGCAGCAGGCTTTGGTCCTGGTGTAGGCGCTGCGTCCGGGAGCTTTGCGGGCTCTTTTGGGAGCGGCGGGACGGAAACAGGAGGTGTGGTGACTGACACAGGGAGCTTCGGCTGGGCCGGTGCACCGCCAGGCAATCCTGACAGCCCCGGAACGCCGGAAGGCAGGCTGTCCGCAGTTCCTGGGGTAGCTCCAGGGACAGGGGTATTCATCTCCTTCGGCGGATCTGCCACAATTTCAGAGCGTTTCTTCAGCAACGGGTTTGCGACGAACTCGCCGACCTGGTAGATCCAGCCTTCCACCTTCTTCTCAGCAGCAAGCTTGTCTTCCAAGCTCTTCTTCTGCGCGGCAAAGGCCTCGTCAGCCTTCTTCTTGTCCTCAGGTTTTTCGTCCTTCACGGGTGGGCGCTCTTTGGCGATGTCTGCAGAAACGTTCACCATCATGTAGTGCTTCGCTCCAGTTCCCTCGCCAACCTTCGCGACCTGGATGTCATAGGTGAAGCCATCGAAGGTGGTGACTTTTATCTTGGTCGCCCCCTTGAGGAGTTCTCCCGCCTTGTCCTTGGGTTCAACATCTTCAAAGGATGGCCCGTTCAAGAGGCTGGAGAAACCTGCCTTGGCCTCATCGTAGACCTCGCCCGCCTTTGCTTCTGCCAACTGGAAGGTCTCTCCTTCCTGGGAGGCGCGCGCTGCCTTGTAGGAGTCTTCTGGTTTTGGCGCAGTCACTTCGACCGACTTCACCTTCTGCACGGCAAAGAAGGATTTATCGAGCCAGTCTGCAGGCTTGCCTGTCAGATCCACAAAACCATTGGCCACCATCCAGATGCTGTCATTGTCAGATGGAAGACGAACAAAACGTCGCTCTGAGCCGCCGCCGAACATCGGGCTGGAATCTTGCGCACCCTTCGAATCGACGGTGCCGCCGATCACGAAGGTGTGCATGACATCTCCCTTGCCATTGATGAGTTCCACCAATGTGCCAGTGCCCTTCTCGTCAGATCCTGGGGCGAGGACATCAACGTCGCCCCACGCGGACTTGCCCAGGCGCTGTACGCCCTGAATCTTCATGTCGCGGAGTTCGTCCAGCGCACGCGCGACTCGATTGCCATCGGCACGGAAGCCGGACCGCTCAGCAACGACCCAAGCGTCACCAGCAACCTCGACAGTCGCTTCAGCGTCCTTGGTTTTAACATGTACTTTTTTGATGCCATTCACGACTTCGGGCTTTGCCAGATCTGGCAGCAGGAATTCGCGCATCGTTGCGGCGGTCAGCGTCTTGGTGCGACGAGACTTCATCAACAAAGACAGGCCGACGAGGCCAACCAAGACGGCCAGTAGGATCACAACTCGTTTCATAAGGCGTTAAGTATAAAGAGGGTAACGGGGTTGATAACAGTGCAGCGAATCAGCGGGCTGCGGTAGTTGTCTGACGGCGCATAGCCAGAATCAAACCGACGACGATAACCAGCAGAGGCATCGCGGCAATGTTCAGCCACATCAGCATGCTCTTGATGCGATCCACATCAGCCGTCTGTTCTTTCTTGATCTGCCGGATCTCGCGATTGATCTCCACCTGGGTTTCCTTGAGTTCTTTGAACTCTTTGTCCTTCGTCGGATCAACCAGGATGACGCCGTTCGCATTGGGTGCACGGGAGGCCAATTTCGTCACGGTGTCTTGCAAGCGAGATTCAAGCTCCTCCACCCGAGGACGGTACTGTTGCTCCACCTTGGCCTTCATTTCATCCAGCTTTAAGAACGGGCGATTCACCGCCGCACGGCTGCGAACGGCCAGGAGGTCCCCACCGCCAGCCATGCTTTCGATGCTGTTCAAAAACAGCGGCAGGTTCGCGTTGGAGAAGCCGCCTGTGCGCTGATCCTGAGCGAGGGCAAAAAAGTCGTGCAGCATGTCAGCATCCGAAAACACCATCACCATGCCATCCGTGCCGGTCGATTCCTTCAGCGATCCATCAGAAGCAGGCTTCGGTGCCTCCGCGGCTGCCGGGGCAGCAGCGGGTGCCGGAGTAGCTGCTACAGCCGGGGCAGGCGATGCCGTTGCTACAGGAGCAGGCGCAGCGGGAGCGGGGGCAGCCGCTGCCGGAGCAGCAGGTGCGTCAGCCGCAGTGGCCGCCGGCTCGGATGCAGGCGCGCCGGCTTCCGTCTGGGCACCACCGCCTTCTGGCTTCGGTGCACCCGCAGCAGGCACAGGATCTTTTGGCGCACCATTCGGAAACGCAGTGGCGAACTTCCCAGTGAGGCGGACACCAAGGACCTTTTTCCGGCCGCTATTGGTGAACTTCGCTAGAGGGGTATTGCGCAGCGTCTCAGCGGTAGGACTGTCGATCATGTCAGTTGCCTCAGAGGATTCCAGGAGAACTTTGGAATCAAGACCCTCGATCTTTGCGACAGAAAGCGCACCGGCGGAGGCCACCTTAATGGCAGGCAGCCCTTCCGTCACACGATCCTTAGCAATGGCGTCCCCGCGCAGAAGCAGCGCAGTTGGATTCACACGCCCTTCGAGAGCATCGCGGTAGTTCATATCGACCACTACCATATCTTTCTTGTAACCGATGCCCCAGGCCTTGAACAGGTTCGGAAGATCGGAGCTCTGCGCAACGAATGTTGACTGACCCGTCATTGGGTTTGGCTGACCGTTGTAGGCCTGCGCTACCCAGCATTGCGGATCGACAAAAGCCAGCACCTTGCCGCCTTTGAGAAGGTATTGATCAATGGCGAACTCTGCCTTTTCGGTGATGTCACCAGGGTGAATCACA
Source organism: Verrucomicrobiaceae bacterium (assembly GCA_024232965.1). Classification (GTDB taxonomy): domain Bacteria; phylum Verrucomicrobiota; class Verrucomicrobiia; order Verrucomicrobiales; family Verrucomicrobiaceae; genus JACKQF01. The sequence goes on from JACKQF010000002.1 coordinate 109,901, forward strand.
ACAAGGACCGAGACATCGCTATCAATCTTGTCGGAGGTCATTGCAATGTCCCGCACCTCATAGTCACGGCGCAATTGCTGGACGATCTGCCAAGGCTCCTGACCGCGCTGGCGTTGGTAAGGGAACATAGGCGAACCCTGCACCGGGATTTGGCTCATGACCCCGATGACCGTAGGCTTGTCAGAGATGACCTTGTTGATGGCGCGGGCCACGTAGTACTCGAGCTGGGTTTCTTCGTTGGGAAGAATGAAGGGGACCACTTCCTTTTTACCACCGCACTGAACCGTGAAGCCCAGATAGACGTTGTCGCCCTCTTGGTTCACCTGGCGCCCTTGGAGTTCGTCCTCGCGCGCTTTGTCTTCGTCATCGGTGTTTGGGTTCGGGAAGTATTTCTCCATCGTCACTTTACCGTCGCCTGCGGCCTTTTCGAACTCCAGGAGGAGATCTTCCACGGTGCGGGCAAAGGGCTTCATGAAGGACGGCATGATGCGGTCATCCGTCGTTTCATAAAAGCGGATCGTCACCGGCTTGTCCGTCGAGACACGCGCGAGGATCTTCTCCGTGCCTTCCGACAGCGTGTAGATCTTGTTTTCGGTCAGATCCAAACGGAAGTTCCCGACACCCACACCACCCACGAGGTAGTTAACCACGATGATGATGGCGATGGTGATAAGGGCGGTGATTCCTGCGGTAGATTCCTTGGCGTTACTGCTGCCACTTTTGTTGCTGCTAGTTTTTTCGCTCATGAGTTTATTCCTTGTATTTGAAGATTGTAGAAGGGTTCACGGCCGCCTCAGGCGCGCTTGCTGCGCAGGGCCAGATCAGTGATGAGCAGGCCGACGACGGCCACGGACACAAAGTAAAGCACATCCTTGAAGACAAAGATGCCCTTCGTCATATCGGAGAAGTGGGTGTAGAAGCTGAGGTACTCGATCGCACGCACACCACTTTCCATCCAGGCTGGCACGGAACGCACCGCGAAATCCACAATCTGCGGATAACCGATCAACAGCGCCAGCAAACAGGTAGCGACGGAAACAATGAAACAGACCACCTGGCTGCGAGTGAGAGCACTGATGGCAGAAGTCACCGCGAGACAACCCAACGCATACAAATAGCTGGCCACATATCCCGTGATGACCGGACCCGTATCAGGCTCACCAAGATAATACACGGTGAAGACGATGGACACAGTCAGCGTCAAGCCGATGAACCAGACCGCAGCCGCAGCGAGGAATTTACCGACGATCGCCTGCCAGGGGGATACCGGCATCGTCATCAGCAACTCAACCGTGCCAAGACGATGCTCTTCTGACCAGAGACGCATCCCGACAGCCGGTGCCAGCACGGTGTAGATCCATGGATGCCAGAAAAAGAAGGAACCTGTCAGCGAGGCATTGTCGCCATCCAGGAAGGCCCCAAAAAGGAAGGCAAATCCCATCGTCGTGAGGAGGAAAATCACAACGATGACGTAGAGCACCGGAGAATTGAAGTACGCGAGGAACTCCCGTTTGAAGATCGACCGGATGTGGCGATCCCGAAGTGCGTAAACAAGTATGCCAGCAAAAAGGACCAGCATGGCCAGGAGCGCAGGCCACTGGGAGAGTGAATTATCGACGAGTTTCATGAGAAAGTAATCAGACTGAAAAAGGTGAGTGAGTAAGAGGGTGTCGAGTGTGCCGCTTATTTTTCCACGTCAGAACGAGTGATCGAGCGGAAGACCTCATCCAGGGTATTCACACCGGGGACTAGGCGCTTCAGTTGGTCCGGGGTGCCGTCTGCCACGACCTTGCCGCGATCAATGATGATTGCGCGGGAACATGCAGCCTCCACCTCCTCCAGGATGTGGGTGGAAAAGATGATCGCCTTGTCCTGGCCCATGCGCTTGATCATGCCGCGCACTTCATGCTTCTGGTTTGGGTCCAGACCGTCCGTCGGTTCGTCCAAAATCAGCACTTCGGGATCGTGGATGATCGACTGGGCAAAGCAGGTGCGGTGGCGAAAGCCCTTCGAAAGCGTGTCCACACTCTGATTCCGCACGCTGTCCAAGAAGCAAAGATCCAGCACCCGATCCAGGGCCTTGGTCCGCGCAGCTCCGGTGATCCCGCGCAATTCCGCGCAAAATCCCAGAAAGCTGGCCACCGTCATGTCTGAATAGAGGGGGGCATTCTCCGGCAGATATCCCAGGGATTCCTTACCGCGCTGTGGGTCCTCCAGCATGTCCACCCCGGCCAGGGTGATTTTGCCTGAGGTCGGCCGGAAGTAACCGGTGATCATGCGCATCGTGGTGGACTTCCCGGCTCCGTTGGGTCCGAGACACCCGAGCACTTCGCCTTTCTCCACAGCAAAGGAGACGTCGTTGACGGCTACCTTGGTGCCGAATTGTTTTCGCAAGTTTTGCACTTGGATCATAATGTCACTTTCTTGTTCGGATTGGTTTTTGGGTTAGCGATGGTTGGCAAAGAAATAGAGACAATCCGTCCCGACGGGCGAGCCGGGCGGGGGGTCTCTGTGACAGACAATGATTAAAAATTCAACCACTATCTGAGGCGTGAGCCACCCCAATAACGCCACCGCCTTCGGCTTTTGTGTAGGAACCGGAAAAAAAATTCAACGTGACGACTGGATCGTTACATCTACAATATAGCCCCCCCCTTTTCCAGCCGAACTGGATGCCACCCATGCTGACCGAGCAGACCATTGACCCAAACGCCAAGCGCCCCCCCTTCATCCTGTGGCGGCCGTTTGTGTATGCGTGGCAGTGGCTCGTGCCACCCACCCAGGCGCATCGGGATCGCCAATCCAAGACCTCCCGCATCATCGGCATCTCCCTGGTCATTGTCTCCACCATCGCCATCATTGCTGGCGCCTGGCATTACGCGAAGCCGATAAAGGACAGCTACGACGACTGGCATGCAGATAAACTGGTCAAAGAAGCGCGCCTAATGTTGGAAGGCGGCCAGGCCATGAATGCCCTGCAAAACGCCCAAAAGGCCTACCAGATCGCCCCTGAACACATTGAGGCCATCCGACTGAATGCAGAAATCTTTACCGCAGCGCGGATGGATCAGGCGCTCTATTTCATTGAGAAGCTGGAAAAAGCCGGTGCAGCGACCGATGAAGACTTCCAACTCAAGGTCCGGGCCTTCCAAAGCCTGAACCGCCCCAAAGAAGCCTCCGACCTCCTCGAAAAACTCATCAACCGCAACGGCACCTCCGCAGAACTTAGCCGACTCGCCTCAAACATGTGGGGGACGCAGGAGCAGAATACCCACCTCCTTCCCGCGCTAAAGCAATACGCCAAGGACCACCCCGAAGACCGCGATGGCCTCCTGCGGCTCGCCCAGGCGCAATACGCCAGCGGCATGCCAAGCGAGCACGGAGCCGGGAGCAGTAGCCTCTGGGAAATCGCAGGGGGCGACGACGCCACCGCCCTACGTGCCATCGAGTTCCTCAACCAGCCGGATGTCCTGCCCACAGACGAAGCCCGCCGCATCATCCCCCTGCTTTCCAATCATCCCAAGGCCACCACCACCCACTACGTGCAGGCACTTCGCCGCCGTGTTCAATTGGACCCCATGCGGAAAACACAGGTCATTCTTGAAGGCGCGCAGCATCTGCAAGGTGTCAGCAAAGAAGACTTCAGCCCCTTCATCCGCTGGTTGGTGGAAGAAAGGGAATTCGCCCAGGTCGTCACCCTGCTCACTCCAGACACGGCCAAGGAATACCTGCCGACCCTGCAAAACTACCTCACCGCGCTGACCATGCTTGGGCGCTTTGATACCCTCGCCCAGCTCGTCAATGACCCCCAAGTCCAGGCCAAACTCAGCTCTGGAACCAAGTCCTTCTACAAAATGCACCTCGCGTTTGTGACCCGCAAGCCCATCGCAGAGCTTCGCAAAGCCATGAAAGACGCCATCAGCGCTGCCGAAATCGAAGGCAGTGGCGAGCTCCTCCTTGCCATCGGCAAATACGGCGAGGCACGGCAACAGACCGATCTCGCAGAGCAGGCCTACCGCACCGCGGCCCAATCCAAACGCAGCCGCGTCATGCTCCCCGGAGTCGATGGGCTCGTCCGCGCCTGCGAACTGAATGGCAACACAGAAGGGCTCATGCAGGCGATCGAAGAGGCACTCAAAGTCATGCCAGAAAATCAGGGCTATCAAGAGCGCAATATCTATGTCTCCCTCCTGACTGGCCGCGAGATCGAAGTCTCCCTCGACCGCACACTCGACCTCCTCAAAAACCGCGCCGACGATCCCCAGCGCAACCTCTACGCCGCGCTCGCCTATTATCGCCTCTCGGACATGAAGCAGGCCGTCACCCACATCCAAAAGGCAGACTTCAGCAAGCTCGCCCCCGGCCAGATGGCCGTCTTTGCCGGCATCATCCGCGGTGCTGGCTACAATGCCGACGCGCAAAAACTCGTTCGCCGCATCGCGACCGATGCCGCCATGCTCCCCGAAGAGCGGACGTTTTACGACAAGGCCAATCGGTAACTGGCCCCGCGGCGAAAACCTCGGCACACAGAGGGTATCGCGCCCAACTGCCCACGAATCGCCAAAAGAATTGCGAAAGCATCGCCTGTGCGGCAACGATCTCTCCCTCCCAAAAGCCCGATGAAAAAAGCTCTCCAGTTCCTCTTTGCCGCACTGTCCGTCTGCCCCATGGTCCACGCGGAGACCCAACCCCTCCGCGCCCTCCTCATCACTGGCGGCTGTTGCCACGACTACGCCAACCAGCATCAAACCCTCGCCAAGGGCATCGAGGCCCGCGCCAATGTTCAGGTGGATGTCATCTGGACCGACGACAAATCCACCAATCCTCCCCTACCTCTCTACGACAGCGCGGACTGGGCCAAAGGCTACGACGTCATCATTCACGACGAATGCGCCGCTGGGAATACCAGCAAAGAAGTGCTGACCCGCATCCTCGATGCCCACAATACCATCCCCGCCGTGCATCTCCACTGCGCCATGCACAGCTTCCGCACCGGAGACGACCGCTGGTTCAAGCACCTCGGCCTGCAATCCAATTCCCACGGGCCGCAGGAGCCCATCGAACTGACCTTCCTCGATGAAAAGCATCCCATCACCCAAGGCATGGCCAATTGGACCACAATCAAAGAGGAGCTCTACAACAACGTAAACATTTTTGACGCCCACCCGTTGGCGATGGGGCGGCAGATGGTCAAGGGCAAGGCCGTCGATTCCATCGTCGTGTGGACCAACGAAAGCGCCGGTGCCCGCAGCTTCAGCACCACCATCGGTCACAACAACGACACCGTCGCAGATGCGCGTTACCTCGATCTCATCACCCGCGGCCTCCTCTGGGCCTGCGACAAGCTGACCCCAGACTACCAAAAACCCTTCACTGGCCAAAACAAAGTCACCTTTGTCAAAGCCAAGCCCGTCGAAGCTCCCAAACCGCCCCCAGCGCCAAAAGACGCCACCGGCATCAAAACCAGCGCCAGCAGCGAGGAAACCGGCAAAAACAACTTCGCCTGGCGCGCCGTCGATGGCGATGAAAGCACCCGCTGGTGTGCGGCGAATGCCAACTACCCCCAGTGGCTGCAGTTGGAGCTCGAAAAACCGCAGACACTGACGGGCATTCAGACGGTCTGGGAAAACGCTGGTGTCTATCAATTCAAGGTCGAAGCCAGCAGCGACGGCAAGACCTGGACCGCACTCGTCGATGGCAGCACCAATCAGAAGAACGCCCCCTATTCAAACGACTTCCCCAAAGTTGATGGCGTTCGCTTCGTGAAGATTCACGCCCTCGGCAAGACCAGCGGCGGCTGGGCCAGCATTCGCGAAGTGCGCCTCAAAGGACCAGGGATCAAAGCCGTCGCGCCCAAGCTCTCTGAAGCGCAAAAGAAAGAATACGACAAGGCCAGCGATCCCCTCAAAGAAGGCGGCAACGTCGCACCCAAGATCGTCAAACTCACCCCCGAGCAAGAAGCCGCAATCCTCAAAGACGTGAACGTCGCCGAGGGCTTTGAAGTCTCCCTTTTCGCCAACAGCGCCGCGGCCAATTATCCCGTCTTCGTCGCCGCCGCGCCGGATGGCACGCTCTATGTCAGCAGCGATGGCAATGGCTCCTTGGGTCGCAATCCGCATCGCGGACGCGTCATCCGCCTGCGCGATCTCGATGGCGATGGCCGTGCCGACGAGACCAAAGTCTTCTGCGAAGTCGATGCGCCCCGCGGGCTCGTCTGGGATCACGACCGGCTCTACCTCGTCCATCCGCCGCACCTCAGCGAGTTCATTGATGCCGATGGCGACGGTGTTGCGGAGAAACAAAACGTGCTCGTCAAAAACATCGCGTTTGGCTACGACCAACGCCCCGCTGATCATACCACCAATGGCCTCAGCCTCGGCATCGACGGCTGGCTTTACATCGCTGGTGGCGACTTTGGTTTCATGAAGGCAGAGGGCACCGATGGCCGCACCCTCCAGCATCGGGGCGGCGGCGTGATCCGCGTGCGTCCCGATGGCACTGGCCTCGAAATCTACTCCACCGGCACCCGCAACATTTTGGAAGTCGCCATCAGTCCCCTCATGGACATTTTTGCCCGAGACAATACCAACGACGGCGGCGGCTGGAACGTGCGCTTCCACCACTTCACCGGACTCGACGACCACGGCTATCCACGCCTCTTCAAGAACTTCCCCGACGAATGCATCCAACCCCTCGCCGACTACGGCGGCGGCAGCGGCTGCGGCGCCGTTTACATCGACGAGCCCGGCTTTGGCCAATGGAACAACGCCCCCTTCACCTGCGACTGGGGCACCGGCGCGCTGTGGCATCATCAGGTCAAACCTAAAGGCGCCACCTTTGAAGAAACCCGCAAGCCCGAGCCCTTCGTGAAATTGACCCGCCCCACCGACGCGGATGTCGATGCCATGAGCCGCGTGTATGTCTCCAGCTGGAAAGGCGCGACCTTCAATTGGGAAGGTCCCGATGTCGGTTACATCGTGCAGGTGAGGCCCAAGGGCTTCAAACCCGAACCGCTGCCAAATTTTGCGAAGGCAAGTGATGCGGATCTGGTGAAGCTCCTCGACCTGAGCAACCCGCAAAGCTATCGCCGCCGCGTTGAAGCACAGCGCGAATTCCTGCGCCGAAGCAGCCAATCGGCAGAGGCTTACCAGCGCCAGTTTGGCGATTACCGTAGCGCGGAACGCAACTTGGTCGCCTCCTTGCACGACAAAGCGACCGACGCAGAGATTGTCGCCGCTATCGCCCATGCCGATCCAGTCATCTCCCACACTGCCATTCGCGCAGCCGCTGCACGCCATCTAGCACAACCGGTCTTTGATGCGCTCGATGCGAACTCCTCAGATCGGAGCGGCCTGCTCCGCAGCCTCGCCATGATGCATCAACAGGAAGTCGTCACCGACCTCATCGAGCGCCTTGGCAAGGCCACCGATCCAGCTCTCCGCCAAGGCATCCTCTCCGCGCTTTGCCGACTTCACTTCCATGAAGGCGAGTGGAAGGGCGATTCGTGGGGCACGCGACCGGACACGCGGGGGCCGTATTACCAGCCAGAGGCCTGGAGCGAGACGCCGAAGATCGCCGTGGCGTTGAAGGATGCGCTGGCGAAGGCGACGCCCGAAGAAGCAGCTTTTCTCGTGAAGGAACTGAACCGCAACCGCATCCAGTTCAATGAGGCGCAGCAGCGTATCCTCGAACTCGCGAAGAAGGACCCAAAAGTGCTGCCGGAACTGGCGGCGCAGCTTGCTGGCGCAGAGGAGATTCCAGCAGAGGCGGTGCCGCTGCTCCTCGGACTCGTCCGACAGGTCGGACCCGTCGAACCGGTGACGCTTTCTCAAGCGATCATCGCCCTCTCGAAAACCGACAGCGCTGACGGCGTCTCCGCCACCTTGGCTGCCCTCGAACCGCTCAGGAAACTCCCGGACTCCGGCAAAGACTACGATGCCGCTTTGGCCGCCTTTTTGAACGCGCCAAAGCTCGAAAATCACCACCAACTCGTCGAGCAGATCGCCGAAAAAGCCGAGTGGCCCATTTCGATGTATGCCAATGCCGCCTTGCTGAACCTCGCGAGCCGCAAAACTGGCAGTCCCGAGTCCATTGAGCATTCGCAAAAGGCGCTCGACAAAGGCTGGGCAGATCCGAAGCACCGCAAGCTCATCATCGACGCCATCAGCGCCTCCAAGCACATGGCCAGCGCCGCCAAAGTCTTGGCTGCACTTGATGATCTCGATGCCGAAGTCAAAGGCGCCGCCGAACGCGCCGCGAAGGCCATGCGCTTGAGCAGGGTCGAAGACAAAACGCCAAAGATCGGCACCTTGAAGCCTGAAGAAGCCCTCGCCGCCGTCCTCAAAACCAAGGGCGATGTCGCGCTGGGAGAGCAACTCTTCACCCGCGCCACCTGCGTCGCCTGCCACACCACCGCCGAAGATCAGGCCCAAAAAGGCCCTTACCTCGGCAACATCGCGCAAACCTACAAGCGGCCTGAACTCGCCCAAAACATCCTCGATCCCAACAAAACCATCGCCCAAGGCTTCGCCAGCGAGATGATCACCTTGAAGGACGGCACGGCGCAGATGGGGTTCATCACGCTGGAGGGCGCAGAAGAAGTGAAACTGCGCAACATCGCCGCCCAAGAGTTCACCCTCAAAACCGCGGCCATCAAAGAGCGTGTGAAACTCCCCACCAGCATGATGCCTCCAGGGCTCATGACCAATTTTACCGTGCGCGAGTTTGCCTCGCTCCTCGATTACCTGGGGTCGCTCGCCAAAAAATGAGGCTTCCCATGCCCCGGGTTTTCTGTCATTGATGATCCTCTCCTCAACCCCCGCTTACCATGCGCTCCCTTGTTTTACCGCTCATCGCCCTGACCTCCGTCGTCGCCTTTGCCCTGACTCCTCCCGCCAAACTGAAGGTGTTGATCGTCGATGGGCAGAACAACCACCAGTGGGCCAATACCACTCCCGTCCTGCGCAACGTGCTGGAAAGCGCGGGCTGCTTTACCGTGGAGGTCAGCACCAGCCCAGCCAAAGGGGCACCGGCGGAAGCGTGGAAAGACTGGAACCCCAACTTCAGCGACTACGCCGCCGTCGTCAGCAACTACAATGGCGAGAGCTGGCCTGAAAACGTCCGCAAAAACCTGGAGCAATACGTCTCCAACGGCGGCGGTTTTGTCTCCGTGCATGCCGCCAACAACTCCTTCTCTGACTGGGACGAATACAACAAAATGATCGCCGTCGGAGGCTGGGGTGGCCGCAACGAAAAATCGGGCCCCTGGCTCTACGTCAAAAACGGCAAGCTCTACCGTGATCCCGTCGCAGGCAACGGCGGCGCCCACGGCCCGCAGCATGAGTTTGTCGTGGAGATGCAAAACAGCGATCACCCCATCACCCGCGGCCTGCCCAAACAGTGGCTGCATTGCAAGGACGAGCTCTACAGCCGCCTGCGTGGCCCTGCCGAAAACGTCGAGATCCTCTCCGCCTCCAAGTCAGACCTCACCGCCGAGCTTGAGCCAAATTTAATGGTCATCAACTACGGCAAAGGTCGCGTCTTCCACACCACTCTCGGCCACGCCGATTACTCCATGCTCGACCGCGGCTTTTACGAGACCCTCCAGCGCGGCACCGAATGGGTCGCCACAGGCGACTGCATCGCCACCGCCGAAGTTCCCGCCGACTTCCCCACGGCAGAAAAAACCAGCGTCGTCACCCTTGAAGGCTACCCCAAACAGGTGCCCCCAGCCCCCAAAAAAGCGAAATAGTCCCTCACAAAGTGAAGCAGACACTCCTGTCTGCGACTCGCCCCATCCCCCGAAAGTGGGGGGCTCCGGCTTGATCTAACGCAAAGATCATCGCCCCGATGGCGTATTTTCATTGCCTGCATTCAGCGTTTGCTGGTGCAGCGGAAAATCCCCCCCTTTCCTTGCGAATGACACCCCCAAAAACCCTCCTTTTTGCAGGCACTGCCGCCCTGCTCGGCGCAGCTCCGTCTGCCCGCGCCATCGACTGGAAAGCCGCTGAGCCCATCCTTAACAGCCGCTGCTATGAATGTCATGGTGGCGAAAAAACCAAGGGCGATGTCGACCTGAAGCGCCTGTCCGGCGATCCGCAAATCGCCAAAGAGTTCACCGTCTGGGAAGACGTGCGCGACACCGTCGTCAACGGCGACATGCCACCCAAGAAGGCCCACGCGCTGACCCCCGAAGAGAAAAATACCCTCATCAGCTGGGTGGACGGCGCGCTGGATGCCTTGGCAAAAGCGCAAGCAGGCGATCCCGGTCCCGTCACCATGCGGCGCCTGACCAACGCCGAGTATGACTACACCATCCGCGATCTCACCGGTCAGGATCTAGCCTTGGCGGCCGAATTCCAGACCGATGGCGGTGGCGGCGAGGGCTTCTCCAACACAGGCGATGTCCTTTTCGTCAGCCCACAGCAACTTGATAAATACCTCAACGCTGCCCGCCAGATCGCCGACCACGCCACCATCCTTCCTGGAACCGGGATCATCGTTCACAAGCAGCGTATCGGCCTGCGCGGCCCCGAACAATTCAAGGCCCAGGCAGAACAAGGCCTCTATGTCTGGTATCAACAGAAGGCCGCCCCCCATTTGCCGCAAGACACCGATGATATGCGCCAGGCGAATTACATGGTGGCCTGCTGGCGGCACAAGCATTTCAACGAACCATTGGAAAAACTAGCCAAGGACAGTGGGCTCAAAGTGCCCTTCCTGGAAAACTGGTGGACGCTCGTGAACGCCACCGAGCCGAAGTCACGTTTCCTCGATCTTACCCGCGTCGCTTGGCGCGAGTTGCCAGGACCCGACGCGGCCAAACCCGGTCAAACACCGCAAAACGTCATCGAGGGAGCCCAGGCAATTCAAGCCCAGTTGCTCTCCTGGAACAATCCCAAAAAGGCTGGCAGCGGCGTGCAGCGCCAGCAGCAAGACGCCGATGGCATCCGCAGCTACACGGTGCAATCGGAGGTCAAAGGCAAACCTACTGCCTTCCTTTGCATCGGAGATGATGGCGATGGCAACAAAGGCGATATCGCCCTCGTGACCAAGCTGGAACTGCGCACCACCAAGGGCCCCATCGACTACCGGCAGTGGCTGCAAAAACAACTCGACGAAGATCGCAAATCTCTCGCCACCAACCCGCCCACTGCCGAAGCATTGAAGAAGCGCATCGCTGACGTCCAGCGCGTCCAACAGGCCTACGGCAAGCATCCGAAGGGACTGCCCATCGAGCCTACCGTGCTCGCCATCGCTGCCCCCACGGTCTTCACTCTACCGCTACCTGACAATGCGACTTGGATTCGTGGGGACATTCGACTGGATCTCAAAAACCCAGAAGCAGAAGAAGCGACCATCCAGTGGACAATGACCGCAGACAAACCGCGCGACGTCACAAAAATCATGCCGGGAGTCCTCACCATCTGGAAACGCCAAACCGAGGCTGCACGCCGTACCATGGGCGATTTTGGCGTGATGAAGCAGGCCTTTCCCGACATGTTTGAGCGTCGCCTCGAAGAAGTTGCAGACAATCTCTATCGCCGCACGCCCGGCATTGGAGTCTACTACCTCAGCGATGATCAACTCGCCAAACTGCTACCTGAGCGCGACAAAAAAGACCTCGAATCGATGAAAAAAGACTGGGTGTACACCTCACCTCGTCAATTGAACCCACAGCAGCAAAAAGAGTGGGATCAACTCGTACAAGGTCACCTGCACAGCTTCGCCAGTCGGGCCTGGCGTCGTTTGCTGGACGACACCGAAAAGCAGGAACTGACAAAACTGTATCAATCCGGAGTCGCCGCCGGGCTGGATCGCGAATCCGCAGCGCGCGAAGTCGTCGTGCGCACCTTGATCTCCCCACACTTTCTTTTCAAAGCAGAGACTCTACCCACTTCAACCAAAAACGGCGGCGATAAACCGCTCAGCAGTTGGGAACTAGCCTCCCGCCTCAGCTACTTCCTGTGGTCGTCCATGCCAGATTGGCAACTGCGCCAAGCCGCAGCGGATGGCAGCCTGTTGAAGCCTGAAGTGCTCGCCACCCAGGCGAAGCGCATGCTGCGTGATCCGAAATCTGCATCCATGGCCAAGGAGTTCGCTGGTCAGTGGTTTGAGTTCAACGGCTTCACCGCCCAGAATTCCGTGGACCAGAAAAAGTATCCCGAGTTCACCCAAGAGATCCGCGACGATCTCTACCAAGAGACCCTCAATTTTTTCACCCACCTGATCCAGGAAGACCGCCCTGTCGGCGATATCCTCGCGGCCGACTACACCTACCTCAACGAACGTCTGGCAAAGTTCTACGGCGTCCCTGGGGTCACGGGCGGAGATTTCCGCCAAGTCAAAGTCAGCTCCCAACATCGTGGTGGCCTGCTGGGCATGGGCAGCATCCTCACCAAAACCTCCCGCCCAAATCGCACCAGCCCCGTTGTCCGTGGCAACTACCTCTATCAGGTCGTGCTGGGCTACTCAGCCCCACCGCCGCCGCCCAACGTGCCCAAACTGCCAGAAAACGCCGTGAAACCCGCCTCCCTCCGCGAGGCCCTGGCACAGCACCGCGCAGACAGCGCCTGCTCCGTCTGTCATGACCGCATCGATCCCCTCGGCTTCGCCATGGAAAGCTTTGACCCCATCGGACGCTTCCGCGCCACGGATGAAGCAGGCGGAAAGATCGATGCCTCAGCCGAACTCAAGGACGGCACCAAGTTCAATGGCATCGAGGGGCTCCGTAGCTATCTGAAATCCTTGCAAGGCAATGTGGACGCTCAATTCAGCCGCAAACTCCTCGGGTTTGCACTGGGCAGACAGACTCTCCCCAGCGATAAACCCTTGCTGGCAGAAATGAAAAAGGCCCTCCAGGCGAACAACGGAAAATTCTCCGCCGCAGTCCTCACCGTCATCAAGAGCCGCCAATTTCTCAATCGCCGCAACGATCCCACCGTGGCAGCAAATCCCTGAATGCGTTCACACCCCAAAAACGTATCCTTTTTACCCCCAAAGAACATGAGCATTTCACGTCGCAAATTCCTCCGCGGCACCGGCATCGCGCTGGGGCTGCCTTGGCTTGAATCGATTTCCGTATTCGGAGCCGAATCCCCCAAGAACAACACCGCGCCCCGCCGTCTTGCCGTCTGCTTTACCGGCAATGGTGTGAACCCGTTTCACTGGGGTGCCACCAACGGTCCCAATGGCGTTGAACTCCTCCAGACGCTGAAGCCACTCGATCCCATCAAGCAACATATCAACGTCTTCCAGGGCCTGTGGAATCCGACCACAGTCGAAGGCGAAGGCGGGCACTACCCGAAGATGAATGTGCTCTCCGGTCTGAAGGTGAAAAAAACCACCACCGACGTGGAAGTGGGCACAACCATGGATCAACTCATCGCGGCTCATTGCGGGAAATTCACGCCGCTTTCCAGCGTCGTGCTCGGCACCGAGCGCCCCAGCTACAGCACAGACTCAGGCTTCACCTCCATCTACTCCGCCTACATCTCTTGGAGCAGTCCCACCACACCCGCACCGAAGGAGATCTTCCCGCAGCAGGCCTTTGACCAACTCTTTGATGATGGCAGCAAACGCTTGCGCGACAAAAGCATCCTCGACCTCGTGATGGGCGATGCGAAAAGCCTCCGCCCCAAACTCAGCAGCCGCGACAGCCAAAAGCTCGACGAATACCTCACCTCCGTTCGCGAACTCGAACAGCGTGTCGCGAAGGCAGAACAACTCAGCAAAGCAGACACCGGCGGCAGCGGCTGGCAACCCAGCGTCACCAAGGCCACCCTGCAGCGCCCCGGCGCAGGCATCCCCACCCAGGCAGAGGAGCATCTACGCCTCATGTTCGACATCCTGCTACTGGCCTTCCAGATGGATCGCACCCGCGTCGCTACGTTCATGATGAACAACGACCTATCGAACATGCGCTTCACCAGTCTCGATGGCATCAGCGGTGGTATCCATGAACTGTCCCACCACGCAGGCGATGAACACCGCCTCGCCATGTATCAAAAGGTCAACGAATTCCAGGTCAAACTGTGGGCTGAATTCCTCACCAAAATGAAGGCCACGAACGAAGGCGAACGATCGCTCTTGGACAACAGCATGATCATGCTGACGAGCAGTCTCTTTGATGGCAATGCCCACGACTCCCGGCAACTCCCAGTCGTCCTCGCCGGAGGCGGCGGCGGCACCATCAAGGGCAATCGCCACCACGACTACAGTAAAGATCCGAACCGCAAGCTCTGCCGGCTTCACCTCGCGCTCATGGATCGTATGGGGCTCCAGACCCACCACTTTGGCGACGCAGAAAACACGCTTCCTCTTTAACCAAGAACCGCCTTGAGGAACGGCGCTGTGCGACTCGTCTTATGCGCTGCGACTTGGTCAGGCGTTCCGGCAACCACGACCTTACCACCATCGGCACCCGCCTCGGGTCCGATGTCAATGAGGTAGTCTGCCTCCGCAAACACATCTGGGTGATGCTCGATCACGACGACGGTGTGACCTTCATCGACCAATCGATGTAGGATCTCGATGAGCCGCACCACGTCCGCCATGTGCAGTCCAATGGTCGGCTCCTCGATGAGGTAGAGGTTGCGCTTAGCATTCTTCAATCCACGGATCCGCTCCGTCGCTGTTCGCCCTTGTCCGGTGCTAAGTTCCGTGACCAACTTCAAGCGTTGCGCCTCCCCCCCACTCAGCGTTGGGCTTGCTTGACCGAGCTGCAAATAGCCCACGCCAGTATCCGCGAGCAATTGCAGAGGCCGCGCGATCCTTGGCATGCTGGAGAAAAACTCCGCCGCCTCCGTGATGCTCAACTTCAGCACTTGGCCGATGTTCTTGCCATTGTATTCCACCTCTTGCGTCGCCGCATTGAAACGCATGCCGTTGCAGATCTCGCAATGTACGCGAGTCGTCGGCAGGAAGTTCATCTCCACCTTGATCTCGCCATTTCCAGAACAGGTATCGCACCGCCCACCTTCGGTGTTGAATGAAAACCGCCCAGCCTCGTATCCACGAGTGCGCGCCATGGGAAGCTGCGCAAAGAGCTTCCGAATATCATCCATCACACCCACATACGTCGCAGGACAGGATCGGCTCGTCTTACCGATCGGACTCTGATCCACCTCGTAGGCCGCATTAAATAGATCCGCACCGACGATTCGTTTCCAAGGATCATTGGCGCTCGATTTTTTGCGCCCCTTGACCGGTTTCGCCAGAGCTTGTTTCACCGAAGGCAGCAGCACACTGTGCATGAAGGTGCTCTTTCCGCTGCCGCTAACGCCAGTGATCACCGTCAGACATCCGACCGGAATCGTGACATCAATGTTCTTCAGATTGTTGGCCGTAGCTCCCTCAATCATCAGCCACCCGGACTTATCCGACTTCTTTGGCAAGGGGCGCCGCTGACCCTGCATTGGGTGCTTCATCGGGTGGCGCAGACCTTGACCCGTCACGCTCTTTTTATCCTTCAGAATATGCGCCAGCGAACCCTGGGAAACGACCTCACCACCAAATCGCCCAGCCCCAGGGCCGAGATCGATGATCGTGTCCGCCCGCCGCATGGTGTCGTCATCATGCTCGACCACCAGCAACGAATTCCCCTTATCGCGCAACGCAACAAGGGTGTTCAAAAGTCGCTGGTTATCACGAGGATGTAGACCAATCGTCGGCTCATCAAGAACGTAAAGCACGCCCCTCAGATTCGACCCCAACTGGGCAGCCAATCGGATGCGCTGGGCCTCGCCACCGCTCAGAGTGTCTGCACTGCGATTCAGTTGCAGATAACCCAGCCCCACTTCCTGCATGAAGCGCAGGCGCTGCGTGATCTCCACCAAGATATCGCGAGCGATCTCCGCATCACGACCTTCAAAAGCAAACTTCCCGACCATGCCTGATGCATCACCCGCCGCCAGCGCATTGATTTCTTGCAAGGTTCGCCCCTGCAAATGCACGGCACGGGCCACCTCGTTCAGACGCGATCCACTGCAACTCGTGCAGGGACGGCGCACATTGTCTTCGTCGTCCTCATCGTCATTGCGTCCAAGAGTCAACCGCCGCTCTTCTTCAAGTTCTGCCTCCAACTGAGAGATGTCATCGCGGCGGGGTTCCGCCCCGTTGGATCGCACCTCAAATCCAAATCCGCGACAATCCTTGCACCAGCCATGCGGGCTATTGAAGGAGAATAAGCGAGGATCCAACTCCTCAAAAGACATCCCACAGGACGGGCAACTCATTTGCGTATTGAGGACGCGAATCGTTTGATCCGCCATCAGCACGCGCAAGGTCCCCTTCCCCAGCTTCAGTGCAGTTTCAGTCAGGGCGCGCAAGGTTTGCTCCTTGGTACCCTTTTCCACACGCGCCACCACCGCATCGATGGTGTGTTCCTTGAAACGCTCCAGCTTTTTGAAGTTCAAAGTATCACGGAACTGACCATCCACCCACAGGGTCTCAATGCCGTGCTTGCGAGCATGGTCCGCCACCTCAGTATGGAAGCCTTTTCGCGCCTTGATCAGCGGTGCCATCAAGTGAAACGATTGCTTCTTCGACCACTCCAGCATGCTTTGCACTACTGCATTGACGGTCTGCTTTTCGACCGCCACAGAGCACTTCGGACAATGCTGGGTGCCCAGTTTTGCGAACAAGAGCCGCAAAAAGTGATACACCTCCGTAACAGTCGCCACGGTCGATTTTCCACCACCGCGAGAGATCCGCTGCTCAATGGCAACCGTTGGAGGCACGCCCGTGATGAGATCCACCTCGGGCTTCTCCATTTGCTCCACAAACGTCCGCGCATACACGCTCATGCTGTCGAGGAAACGGCGCTGCCCTTCTGCAAATACCAAGTCAAACGCCAGCGAACTCTTACCGGAGCCACTCAATCCCGTCACCACCACAAACTGATCCCGAGGAATTTCGAGGCTGATGTTTTTCAAGTTATGTTCACGTGCCCCGCGGATTGAGATCGAGTTCGCAGTCTTGATTGTCGTGTTACCCGTCGCAGTGGAGAGATAACGCATCGGTGCTTCCGCCACGGTGTCAGAGAACGCAGCCTTGAGATACTTCCCAGTCCATGATTCATCGCAAGCAGCCACCTGCTCCGGCGTGCCCGTGATGACAATTTCACCACCCGCAGCGCCAGCATCGGGGCCGAGATCGATCACCCAGTCCGCGCACTGAACGACCTCGATGTTGTGTTCGATGACAATCAAACTATTCCCCTGATCCACCAATCGTTGCAGGAGCTTGATCAGCAGAGCGATGTCATCGAAGTGCAAACCCGTTGTCGGCTCATCAAGGAGCAAGACCGGCATCTTGTTCGTCGCTGCGCCGCCTGATGAATTCATCTCGATCAGGTGACCGACCAACTTTAAGCGTTGCGCTTCGCCACCCGAAAGGGTGTTCAGCGGTTGGCCGAGCTTGAGGTATCCGAGCCCTGCCTCCACCAAGACGGAAAGCTGATTGACGACTTGTTGGAAACGTTTTGCCTGAGTCTTCTCCGCCAATTCGATGCCTGAGCTACACCACTCCACAGCCTCCTCAATGGTCATGCTCAGCACGTCATGGATCGACTTCTCGTTCAGTAGGATCTTGAGAGCGTGCGGTTGGTAGCGCTTGCCTTCGCACTCCGGACAGCTCACGTAAAGATCGCTCAAGAACTGCATCTCGATCTTCTCAAAGCCATTGCCCAGGCAGCGCTCGCAGCGACCATTCCCTGAGTTGAATGAGAAGAATCCCGGCGTGATCCCCAGTGCGCGACCATCCTCCGTGTCTGCAAACAATGCGCGGATCGTCTCAAAGGCACCCACATAAACCGCAGGCGTCGAACGCGGTGTGCGCGCCAGAGGCGATTGATCCACCATTACCACACGGCTCACCGATTCGTGTCCAGAGATGCTCTTCACCCGCCCAGGTTCATCTTCGCAGATCTCCCCCTTCAATCGTTGCAGATTGCGATACAGGACCTCGTGAACCAGCGTGCTTTTGCCGGAGCCTGAAACACCCGTGATGCAGCAAAACACGCCCAGAGGGATGTCCACGCTCAGCTTCTTCAGATTGTTCTGACGCGCATCTCGAATCGATAGCTTGCGCGCCTTTGCGATGGATCGCCGCTTGGCAGGGATCGGCACACTCTTGCGACCTGTCAGATAGTCCGCCGTGAGTGATTCGCGATTCTTCAAGAGCCCAGGCAATTCACCTGAATAGACCAAGGCACCGCCCTTGTCTCCACGGCCAGGACCAATCTCGATCACATGATCTGCCGCCCGCATCACCGCCTCTTCGTGCTCCACGACCAGCAAGGTATTGCCACGATCCCTCAGACCCTCCATCACGCCAATCAGCCGACCGATGTCACGCGGATGCAGACCAATGCTCGGCTCATCCAAAACGAAGAGTGTATTCACCAGCGAAGCCCCGAGACAAGTTGTCAAGTTGACACGCTGAAGCTCACCGCCGGACAGCGTTCGCGTCTGCCGATCCAAATGAATGTAGCCCAACCCAGCCCGATCCAAGTAGGTCAACCGGGAGCAGATCTCCTCACGCAGCATCCGCGTTGCACTATCCGTCTCTGGAATCGGCCAACCCATCATCGTCGGCAAAAGATCACTGACCGGCAATAGCCATAGATCCGCGATCGTGTGACCACCCACACGGAAATTCAGCGCATCCTTCTTCAACCGACCGCCATCACAATCCGCACAAGTCGTGTAGGCGCGAAAGCGCGACATGAAAATCCGGACATGCATCTTGTAAGTCCGCGCCTCCAGCCACTTGAAAAACCCCTTCACGCCATACCAGTCGCCATTGGACCAGGCCCGCTCTGGATCCGAATCCGCGCCGTCAAACAACCACTTCCGCTCCTCCGCCGTGTATTCGTCCAGCGGCTTATCGAGGCGCAGTTTGCGCTTCTTCGCTGCCCGCTCGAGGTCCGCTTGGCATTCGCTGTAACTGCTACCTTGGAAGGCTCGCACCAACCCCTCGCTGATGCTCAGGCTCTCGTCGGGCACGGCCTTGTGCAGGTCGATGCCGAGCGTGCGCCCAAAGCCCTTGCAGGTTGGGCATGCACCGATGGGATTGTTAAAACTGAACAAACCCGGCGTCGGTGCAGGCAGGGCGATGTCACAGTCCGCACATCTCCAATCGGTTGAAAAAGACAGACTTTCCCCACCCTCAAGCACCACGCTGATCTGCCCCTTGCCCAGGCGCAGCGAAGCCTCAATCGCCTCGCTAAGCCGCGAGGTCGAACCTTTGTCCAAGTTGATGCGATCCTGGACCACGAGCACCAGCGCAGGCAACTTACGCCCCCGCATTGCCTCCGGCTCGTCTGTGCGAATCGTTTCCCCATACACCCAGATGCGCAGATAACCCTGCGCCTGCAAAAAGGCCATGAACTCTGTCGGATCAGCGCCTTTGGGCACCGGCACATGAAACCCAATCAAGGCCTGCGCGCCCGCATGATTCGTCAGCAATGCGCGCTGGACGCTCTCCGCCGTTTCGGGTCGCACGGGCCGATGGCAACTCGGGCAGGCACCTTCCGCTAGGCGGGGGAAGAGCATTTTCAGGTAGTCATTGATCTCCGTGATCGTCCCCACCGTGGACCGGGTAGAGCGGATGTTGTTGACCTGCTCGATGGCAATCGCGGGAGGGATGCCATGGATGGCATCCACCTTTGGTTTGTCCATGCGCTCAAAGAACTGCCGCGTGTAGGGAGAGAAAGTCTCCACGTAGCGCCGCTGCCCTTCCGCATAGATTGTATCAAACGCCAAGGACGACTTGCCGCTGCCGCTGGGCCCCGTAACCACACACAATTTGCCCAAAGGCAGATCCAGATCAAAGCCGCGCAGGTTGTTCTGTCGCGCTCCTCGGATCTGGATCACATCCGCCAGACGGGTGGACGAAGGTTTAGCAGCAGGCTTCTTCTTGGCAGCAGTTTTTTTCGGCATTGGGACGGGAGGTGCACCTATGCCTACGCTCCCCACTGCCGCAATGACGAGAGTAGCTTTCTTGGACTGCCAAAAGCTACTTCAAGAACCGCTCACGCAGATGGCGGAGGTGCCACTTGGGATCGGTGGGGAAGCCGGTGGCATCGGTGATCAATTGCTGCGGCAGCAGCACCCCACCACGCTCATGGATGTGAGCACGGAGCCAGGTGAGCAGTGGTTCGTATTCCGCCTTGGCGATTCCATTGGCGATCTTCCGCTGCTTCTTAGCGGCAGCAAAGAGCTGCGCCGCATTTAAATTCCCCAGCGTGTATGTGGCGAAGTAGCCGAGGCCACCCATGGACCAATGAATGTCCTGGAGACAGCCTCGTGCATCGTCAGGCGGGGTGCGACCAAAGAGGGCGCGGAAAGAGTCATTCCAGGCGGCAGGGATGTCTTTCACCGCTAGCTCGCCGTTGAGCATGCGGCGCTCCAGTTCGAAGCGCAGAAGGATATGCAAATCGTAGGTGGCCTCATCCGCCTCCACGCGAATGAACGAGAACTCCGCGCAGTTCACGACGGACATGAAATCATCCAGCGACACTTTGCGAAGGTTTGGGAAAATCTCCGCAGCCCGCGGCAGCCACTTTTCCCAGAAGGGGCGCGAGCGTCCGACGTGATTCTCCCAGAGACGAGACTGCGATTCGTGAATCCCCAGCGACACCGCCCGACCTGATGGCAAGCCGAAGTCTTCGTGCGGCAGACCTTGCTCATACAAGCCGTGACCCGTCTCGTGCAAGACGCCAAAGAGCGAGGAAAGAAAATCACGCTCGTCGTAGCGAGTCGTCAGGCGCACATCCCCTGGCCCCAACTCCGTGCAAAAGGGATGGGTGGTCGTATCAATGCGCCCAGCATCGAAGTCAAAGCCGATACTCCCTGCGATCTCGCGATTGAGCTGTTGCTGCTTTTCAATTGGATACTTGCCACGCAGCAGCGACTTTGGACAACCCACGCTGGCTTCGACCGCCGCCTTCGCAGTCTTGACGAGTTCCGGCTTCAGCCGGTCAAAGACCACAGCGACCTCGCTCGTCTTGGCTCCACGCTCATAGTTTTCCAGCAACGCATCGTAGGGTTCCTCTTTCCAGCCCCAAAGATCCGCCTTCTTGCGGGCGATGGTCAGGAGCTTTTCCAGGTGGGGCGCAAAGGTCGCAAAGTCGGAATGCTTGCGGGCATCTGCCCAGGCAGCTTTTCCGCGAGAGGCTGCGATGCTTTCTTCGGCGACAAGCTTGGACGGCAGGCAACTGGCGCGTTCATACTGGCGGCGCATCTCCCGCAGGTTTGCCGCGTCTTTCACGCCGCGCGGGCGCTCTTTTTCGGCGGCATCGATGAGCTTCCCCGTGCGAGCCCCGGTCGCCATTTTATGGGCTTGCGTGCTCAGCCAGGACAGTTGCGATGCGCGGGTCTCGATGGCCTTGGACGGCATGTAGGTTTCCTGGTCCCAACCGAGGGCGGATTCCATGGAGTTGAGTAGGGCGACTTCCTTTGCGGCGGCATACAGATCGGTCAAAGCGGACATGGAGTAACGATCTTGGGTGGGACAGGCGGCGTTGCAAGGGATCGTTTGCGAGCGCCCCATCAAATCGAGGTGACAAGTCAGACAATATCGCGACGTTTTCCTTCCCATGGCAAAATCCAATTCCAACCGTCGTCGTTTCCTCAAAACGGCTGCCGCCTCCGTAGCGGCGCCCTTTATCCTCCCCTCCCGCGTCTGGTCCGCTGAGACCGCCCCGAACAGCCGCCTTAACTTGGGCTTTATCGGTGTCGGCAAAATGAACAGCGGGCACCTTGGCAACTTCCTCGGCCGGGACGAGGTCCAAGTCGTCGCCGTCTGTGATGTCGATACCAACCGCCGCGAGAACGCCAAAAAGCGTGTGGACGAAGCCTATGCCAAGAAAGCCGGCACCGAATACAAGGGCTGCGAAGCCTACAATGAGTTCGAAAAGCTGCTCGCCCGCCCAGACATCGACGCCGTGGTAATCGCGACGCCGGACCATTGGCACGCCGCCGTCGGCATCGCCGCCGTGAAGGCAGGAAAAGATGTCTATGGTGAGAAGCCGCTGACCCACAACATTCATGAAGCGCTCACGCTGATCGATGCCGTTCGCTCTAACAATCGCATCTTCCAGACCGGCTCGCAGCAGCGTTCGTCCAAGGAATTCCGCGTGGCCGCTGAATTGGTGCGCAATGGCATCATTGGCAAGATTGAGCGCGTTGAAACATCCTTTGGCGATCCTGCCCCGGTTTACAATTTGCCAGAAGAAGCCGCAGAACCTGGCTTGGACTGGGATCGCTGGTGTGGCCCAGGCCCTCTGAAGCCCTACAACTCCATCCTCAGCCCTCGGGGCGTGCACAATCACTTCCCGGCTTGGCGCATGACGCGCGAGTTTGGTGGCGGCATGATCTGCGACTGGGGTGCCCACCACATCGACATCGCGCAGTGGGGACTCGGCGAGGACGAAAACGGTCCCGTCGAAGTCATCGCGCCAGAGAATTGGGAGACTGCGAAGCGCGGCACCAAACTGGTGTACGCCTCCGGAGTGCCGCTCACTCACGTGGATGGCAAGGGCGTCTCCTTCTATGGCAGCGACGGTGAAGTGCACGTGAACCGCGGCAAATTTGAACTCATCCTCAAGGGCAAGACCGTTCATAAGTTCTGGGACAAAGAGACCGACAAAGGCACCTCACTCGACCGCGAAGTCGTCCTGACCGAGCGCGAGTTCCTCGCTGACGCGAAGGTAAAGCTCTACAACTCCAAGAACCACCACGACGACTGGCTCAATGCCATCAAGACTCGCGAGAAGCCAATCGCAGACGTCGCCATCGGCGCCAGCACAGTGATCTCCTGTCACCTCATGAACTTCGCTTACTATCACGGCCAGAACCTCGGCTGGGATCCCAAAGGCCACCAGTTCACCAAGGGTGGTGATGCCTCTTGGCTGACGCGGGAATACCGCGGCCAGTGGAAGGTTTAACGCTTCCAAGCGATCAGGTCGGCATTCGGTTCGAGGAACTGGATGCCGACCTTTTTTGTGCCTATTTGCCCAGTGCTTTCAGCACTTTCTCCACCGTGTTTTCAACGGTCAGACCGTGCTTTTTGCGCAGGATTGCAGGCGTTCCGTGCTCCACAAATGCATCCGGCCAGCCAATACGCACCACCGGTTTGTAGATACCGGCGTCGTTCAGCATCTCAATGACGGCACAGCCAAAGCCATTCATTAAGACATGGTCTTCCAAGGTGCAGACAACCTTACTAGCACCAGCCAGACGACTGATAGTGGCGACGTCCAGCGGCTTAATCCAGCGCGGATTGATGAGCGCAACTGAAAGCCCATGCTGGGATTGCAGGATCTCGCGCGCTTGCTGCGCCGTGGAGAACATGTCGCCTAGGCCGATGAGCGTCACGTCGCTTCCCTCCGCGATCACTTCCGCCCGACCGATCGTCAGCGTGCGAGGCGTGTCCTTGGGCACCACACCTGGGCCGGAACCGCGAGGGTAGCGGATGGCAATCGGGCCAGCCTCGTACTGAGCCATGGTCCAGAGCATGTCCACGAACTCATCCTCGTCCTTTGGCTGCATGTGCACCAGTCCAGGAATTCCACGCAGGTAAGCAATATCGAAGAGTCCGTGGTGCGTCGGACCGTCATCACCCGACAAGCCGCCACGATCCATGCACAACCGCACCGGCAGATGCTGGATGGCCATGTCGTGAATGATCATGTCGATTGCCCGCTGCATGAACGTCGAATAGATCGTCAAGAACGGCTTGCGACCCTCCGTGGCCAAACCGCAGGCGAAGAGCGCCGCGTGCTCTTCAGCGATACCCACGTCGTAATAGCGCTCTGGCAGCTCTTTCTTGAAGACCGACAACCCCGTACCACCAGGCATCGCCGCAGTGATAGCCACGACGGTCTCGTCTTCCTTGGCAAAGTCCGTGATAGTGCGCCCAAAGATCTGCGAATACGTCGGTGTGCCCACCGCTGCCGTCTCTCCAGTCTCGACATTATATTTACCGAGGCCGTGGAACTTACCTGGATCATCGAGCGCCGGCTTGTACCCCCGGCCTTTTTCCGTGACGATGTGCAGAATCACAGGCTCTTCCTGAGTCTTGAGGAACTCAAACGTACGCACCAAGAGCGCCACATCATGGCCATCCACCGGGCCATAATATCGGATACCAAATTCTTCAAACAGCATGCTGCGGTTCGGCGGAGCATCGCTCTGCGGCAAGAGGAAGGTCTTGGCACTTTCCTGCACCTTGCTGGCCAGACGACGAGCGCCTTTCCCGAGCATGAATTCCACAAACTCCGCCGCCTTGTGATGCAAATCCGCAAACCCCGGGTGCGTGGCGATCGCATTAAAGTAATGGGCGATGGCACCGACGTTTCGGTCGATGGACCATTCATTGTCATTGAGGACAAGAATCAGCCGCTTCGTCTGCGTAGCGACATTGTTCAGCGCTTCAAAAACCGGTCCACAAGTAAAGGCAGCATCGCCAGCGACACACACCACGTGCTCATCGTCCGCACCACGCAAATCACGGCCGACAGCCATGCCGAGCGCTGCAGAAAGCGAAGTGCCCGCGTGCCCTGCACCGTAGCAATCGTGTGGGCTTTCACTGCGGAGGAGGAAGCCATTCAGACCCTCATACTGGCGGATAGTCTGAATGCGATCCCAACGGCCCGTGAGCATCTTGTGCACATAGCCCTGGTGAGCCACATCGAAAATGAAGCGATCTTTTGGCGTATCAAAGACCCGATGCATGGCCAGTGTCAACTCCACCACGCCGAGGTTCGGACCGAGGTGTCCACCCGTCTCGCTGAGCGTCTCGATGAGGGTTTTGCGAATTTTCTCAGCCAGCGCAGGCAGTTGCTCGAAAGGGAGCGCTTTGACGTCGGCTGGGGAGGTGATTTCGGGGAGGGCTGGTTCCACTGGGCGAGATTCTAGAAAAGGCTAATGTCTTCGTCGTCGCTATCGGCTTTGCGACGACGGGGTTTGGCAGGGGGCGGGGCGGACTCATCATTGCGGGCAGCGGAGGAGTCGCCTGCAAAGGGGCTGAGTGTGGCCGGGGACGTATCGGATTGGGTGTTGATCAATTCCACCCGTTGACGGACGGACTCGATCTGCTGGCGGCAATTTTTCAGGAGAGTAATCCCCTCCTCATAGTTAGCGACCATCTCCGCTAGCGGCTGGCGATCCGTCTCAAGGCCAGCAACGATCTCATCGAGGCGGGCCATGGCCTGCTCGAATGTGAGTGCGTCTTGGGCTGGTTTTGGGGTGCTCATGTCCGGGATTTGGGGAGTGCCACTATTCAGAGCAGGAGGCCCCGTCGCAAGCACGAAAAGACGCCGATTCCCCTAAACCTGCTCAGAAGGCGAAAGTACCGCCATTTTCTGCTTCCGGTGGTCCAGATGCGACGTATGATGCCATCACATGGATATCCTCTTTTACAAAACTTTGCATCTGGTCGGCATCATGGGCTTCTTCGCCAGCGTCGGCGGGATGTTTGCCGCAGGCTCAAACTCCGCAGCGCGCAAGCCACTGGCCATGCTGCACGGCATCTCCCTCCTGATCCTAATCGTGGCTGGATTTGGCGCTGTGTCCAAGGGTGGCTTCAGCTTCAGCAACGGCTGGGTTATTGGGAAGATTTGCATCCTGGTGCTTGCCGTTCTTCTGCTCCCCGCCGCAAAACGCCGCTGGCTCGCGCCGGGCGTCGTGCTGATGGCAGGCCTGATCTTGGGCGCAGCCGCAGCTTGGCTGGCGCTCTACCACCCGTTCTAGACTTAGATTGGCTCCAGTGGTACCGGCGCACCACCTTGGCGCGCGCTGGTCATCGCGGCATCCACCACGCGCTGCGTCAGCAGGCACCAGTCCTCCCATCGCTCGTCGCGGGCCCCGCTCAGAACGATTTTTGAAAAGGTCTCGATCATGCTCGCCTCCTGGGAACCGGGGGCATTGTTCGCTGGCACCTTCAGTTCGTTGATCTGCCGACCGTCTTGCATGACGAACACGCAGCCATCCCCGCCGAAAGCAGACTGCACTACATCGTAGCGCGAAGTATCGCCTTCCAGGGGCAAGACAAAATCGTTGAGCTGCAGTGCCCCATTTGTCCCACTGATCACCACGGTCTGCGTGTTGCGCACGTGAAATGAAGTGAAGTAGCTGGCGGACACGCCCCCAGGAAAATAGAGTTCGGCAGAAAACTCCGTCGGCACGCTCCCGCCGCCATGCCCAGACTCCTGGAGAATATGGCCACACACGCTGACGGGCTCCTGCCACCCCAGTGCCCAGAGCGTCAGGCGGCTGCAATACCACCCGAGATCTCCCAGACAGCCCATCGGCTCCAACGTGGCATCGGTGCGGATGTCCGCCCCCAAAAACTCGTCCCCGCCCGCAAAGGTGAATTGGGAGGTGACGTGACGGATCTCTCCCAGCGTTCGTGCATCCAAAACCGAGCGCATTTTTTCCAAGCGCGGGTGGTGCATGAACATCACGCCGTCCATAAACTGCACGTTGTGCTCCCGGCACGCTGCAATCATCTCCTGCAGATCTGCTGCACTCATGGCCGCAGGTTTTTCGCACAGCACATGCTTCCCGGCCCGCGCAGCGCGGATCACCCACTCCTTGCGCAGTCCAGTCGGCAGCGGCACATAGACCGCGTCGATGTCTTCACGCACCAACAGGTCATCATAGCTGCCCAATGCAGCCGGGGCGATCGCCTGCGGCACCTGGGATTGGCATTCCTCGATAAACTTGGCGCTGCGGGCTGCATCGCGACTGGCCACAGCTACCAACTCCGCATTGCCTGCGTCACGGACGGCCTGCCAGTTCTTCCGCGCGATGTTTGCCGCGCCCATGAAACCCCACCTGCACTTTGTCTTGGTCATACGGACGCGACAAAAAGCCAGGGAGAGCGCCTGCTCAAGAGTCAATCACATCAGTTTTGCCAATTCGTTCGGCAGCGGTGAATCAAACTTCATCAGCGTGCCATTCGTCGGATGGGTAAACCCAAGGTGGCAAGAGTGCAGCGCCAGACGCTTGGCATTTTTGTCCCCCTTGTTGTACTTTTCATCCCCCAAGACTGGGCAACCCAGATCAGCCATGTGCACGCGGATCTGATGGCGACGCCCTGTCTCGAGTTCAAGCTCCACCAAGGACCGATCCTTGGATTTCTTGATCACGCGATAGTGAGTGATCGCATGACGTGTCGTCTCGCTCTGAGGCGCGCTGCGCACGCGGAATGGGTTGGTCTCGTCCAGGTGGGACCGCACGGTGTCATCCATCTTTGGCAACGCTCCCTTCACGATCGCAAAGTAGCGCTTCTCGAAGTCGTCCCAGTTCTCCTGCAGGAAGTGCTTGGCCTCCTCAGTGCGGGCAAAGACCATCAGCCCCGAGGTCTCACGATCCAGACGATGGACGATCCAGATGCGATCCCGCCCGCGATGGGAGCCATATTCCCCTTGCTTCTGCCGCACGTATTCCGTCAGGAAAACATACGCCGTCTCCTCCCGCTCCGCCTTGCTGGCGATGGAGAGCAGCCCGGATGGTTTCTCGATCACGATCACACTACTGTCTTCGAAAACGATCCGCAGCCCCGGTGGCAGCACATCTTCAGGGGCTGGCCCCTTCTTGATTTCTATCGTCACGATATCCCCCGCCGCCAGCGGATGATCATGCTTCGTCACCGAGCGACCGTTGACTAGCACGGCACCATGCTTGAGCCACTGCCGGATCTTCGTCTTCTTTACCTCCGGCCAGGAAGTAAATAGGTGATTCAGCAGTGGTTCTATGGGTTCGCGGACAGTCAGCGGCTCTGGCATTCCGCCAACATAGAGAGCAACCCGCCGCCAGCAGCAGCTTTTTTTCCCCACCGCATCTTTCCCTCGACGGCAGCGCCCAAGAGAATGCCCTGCTACTTTCCCGAAACATTCTTCAGCGCCGCAAGGCCCTGAAGCACGCGGACCTTCCCATTGCGGGCGCGCTGGGCGATGTTTTCAAAATGATCCAGCCGAGGGACGGTCTTTTCATCCTGATCTTTGCCGATAAAGATCACAAAGTTGATCTGCGGTTTGGGCTTGTCTTTGGACTGATAGTGAAGGCGGATGGCGTTCTTGATTTGATCTTCCCGCTCCTCCGCAGAGATCTGAATACCGCCAGGAGGGGAGCGCGGCGGACGGAAGCCCATATCGCGCCAAACTTCGCCGATGTTCACGATCACCCGTTCGGGAACTCCCTTGGCCCGACGCGCTGCGTTTTCTTTGTTGAGCCAATCCTGCCCCTTCTTGATGGCCTCCCGCCAAGCAACATCGTCTTTCTCGGTCCACTTCATTTGCTTCAGAAGCTTGGCGCGCTCTTCAGGGGTGCGCGGCACCTCCATGCTGCGGTAACCGCTGCTGATGACGAACACCGCATCGACATCCAGCTCCAGCGCATACTGGATGGCGCGCAAATACCCGGATAGATAGTTGCTGCTCACCGGCTCAATCTCCGCCGTGAGTTGCTGGATCGGGTATTTGATGGCTTGCAGGCCCAGCTTCGTGAATTCACGGTTCACGGGGTAAAGCCAGTCGGCAACCTTCGCCTTGTTCGCGGCCGTTGCAGGTAGCAGTTTCTCGCTGAACGCCGAGAGGTTTCTGCCCTCGTAGAGGATGACATTGAAGAACGTATCCAACCCCAGCTTCCCAATCATTCCCGCAATTTCGTTCTTCACAATTTCATAGGCGGGGTAGCCACCGCGCGGGTCCGTCAGCATGTAACGCTCCGCATCAATGAGGAAGGCCACCCGCCGCCCCTTGGACTTGATGCCAAAAAAGTTCACGTTGGAGGTGCCCTTTGGCGTGAAGGGCAACGCAAAGCTCGCGCCCAGATCCGTCGTCGCGATCTCTGTCACGATTGGGCCATCTGCTTTTGAATCAAAGTCTGGCAGCGAGATGGCGGAGATCCCACTTGCAGTGATCGCCCGCGCTGGCGATCCCACCACGGCCACAGAGGTCTGCATCGCGACAGGGGTGACCTTCTTCGTCTCCGGTTGCTCTTGCGAAGTCTCCGGCGCGACGATTCCCACCAACTCCGCCACTGGCTGCGTAGGAGCTACCACCACGATTAGCCCGAGGAGAAGGATCAGCGCGGCATGAATCGCAATTGCCACCACCGCCGCAGACGCCTTCGGCAATGCCATGCGCCGTTCCGCAGGACCCCGCAGCGGGGGAGGACATTCCTGCGGCACCGCGTGACACAACACCCCATCATCGTCTCCTTTCTCTTCATCTGCATCGGCCAAGACCACCAGCGCACCAGCGGCAGCATCGTCGTCGTCGGCATCTGCTTCGTCATCTTCTGCGAGCATCACGCAAGGCAAAGCCGCTGCCTCTTCCTCCGATTCCTCCACCACAGAGGCGGGCGAGACTGGTTGCATGAGCTTGATGATGGGCAGTTTTGCTTCGTGCTTTCCAAGCCCATCCACGCGACAGCCCTGCGCGTCCAACCAGGCAACCAGCGCCGTTTCTTTCCCCAACTGCCCTGGATCTAAAATTGCGGCGACCTCCGCAAATCGCAGTGCCTCCATCGGCTCGTTGCGCGCTTGGTGGATACGCGCCTTGAGCACGACCGCCGCGACGTTACCTTCATCGCCCGCCAGCACGCGGTCAGCGAATTGCTGCGCCAGTCCAGCATTAAATGCCAAACTCAGCCGGGCGGCCCGCAACAATTCCCCTGTGCCGGGAGGGGCCCCGGGGGGCGGTCGAAATCAGAAGTGCCGCCTGCTGCTCCGCCCCTTTTTCAAGCAAAGCCTCCGCCAACGCCAACCGGCAACCCCAGTCACTAGGGGAGCTTTTCAAGCGCGAACGCAGTGTCTCGATGGAGGAAAAGTCCGACATCAAGCCCTGAGTGAACAAAATTTTCAGCCCTCAGGCAAGATGAATGTCACGGATGCCCACACTCCGGTCAGTTTATGTCCCAAAGAGTATTCCCGCGTCTCGGCCCGCGAATTGCTTCTGGCGATGACATGATCCCTCTGAAAATTGTATCGGGCGCGGAAGGTGTCGGCGTTCTCACGCCGGGTTGGACCTTGGCGGAGCCCGTGCCCGCCGAGGCAGCGACCACTGATGGAACTGCCAGAACCCATGTGCATTCCGTCGTTTTTTCCCAACCCTTTGCCTATATGCCGGTGGTCACGGTGGGGTTGTGTGGTTTTGATCTGGATAAACACACGGGCGGACGAATCAGCATTTCAGCGCGCGCGATTAGCGCTGAGGGCTTTGAGGTCCACATCACGACTTGGCGGGACACCCTCGTCTATTCGGTGGAGTTTAGCTGGCTGGCAGTTGGTTCATAGCTGGGCCCCTACTGCATTGGCAGAGTCAGGGATACCTCTTTGCCTGCACGCAGCACGGTGGTTGGGATCTGTTCGCCTGCTTTGTGCGCGCGGAGGAGTTGGCCGATTAGTTCGCTCTCCGTCATACGTTGGGTGAATCGATCGATGGAAATGATCACGTCTTCCTTCCGAAAACCAGCCTTCTTGGCCGCGCCGTGTTTGCCAAACTGGCCCAAACCCTTGACCCACAGCGCCAGGGTCGTGTTATCGAGGCCGCGCGAAGCGCGGTCGGCATCACTCAGGTCCTCTAGCACCAGCCCGCCGCAGGCCATGCCGCGCATCCCCCAGGTGCCAACCCGACGCGAAATATCGACCTTTCCGCGCCACCCAGCAGCTAGGCTCAACCTCATGCTGGACTCTTCACCGTTTGGACGGCGGACGCGAACGTTAAGCGTCGCCGGATCTGACGCACGGTGCAGCGCCCAGCTAAAATCGGCGATCGAGATCAGAGGTTGGTCATCGATGCTGACGATGTCATCCCCCGGTGCAATGCCCGCCGCCGCTGCAGGCGATCCGGGCGTGACCGACTCGACGCGTGCCGGAGAGTCTGCGGCCAAGGTGATACCCGCCGTTTCAGGTGCAGGTTGCGGATAAATCAACTGCTCCGGCACAGGATCACCTTTGTCATGATAGGAGGCACGAAAGGCATCCCCAACCATGTGGCAATGGACGCAACTCTGCACAACCTTGCCCTGCCAATCGAGCTCGCGACCGTACTTTTCCGCCAGGATTGGGATTTCCACCGGCGTCTTAAATGGCGTCGGACCACCCTGTTTACCGGTCAGGGAAGTCTTGTTGGCGGGGTAATTTTTATGCAAAGCCAAGGCTCCCTCCAGCGCTCGTTGGTAACCCAGCGTGGTCTTGTCTTGAGGGTCCTTTTGATGCCGCCATGAACCGTAGCGCCCATAGACGGTGCCGTCTCCATTGAAGAACAGCGTGGAAAAGGACAAGTCGTAGTCGAACTGAAATAAGCTCAGGTCGATGGCATTGGCGTTGATCAGGCGGACGCAGACAAACTGATCCAGTAAAGGCGCCAGAGCCGCCTCCTGCAGCACGCTGGCATCAATCCCCATGCAGGACACACATGGCACGCAGCGCAGGACGACGAGCAACGGTCTACCCGTCTTCTTCGCTTCATCAAACCCACGCTGGACGTCGTTATAAATCCAGCGTGCGTCATTTTCCATCGCGGCTCGATCTCCGCGCACCGCCCCTTCGCGATCCTTCACGGCCTCCGCAAACGCTGGAGGCTGAACAGCAAAAAACGCGAGTAGACTGACTCCACAAATGAGTGATTTCATTCGCAGGAGTGTGACGAGAATCGGGAAAGACCGCAATCCTAGATTTCGGTATTCAAGAAACCGATGGGGCTAATGGCAGCCGCAACCACCGCCGCAGCAACCGCCGTCTTGAGGAAAGACTTCTTCCATCGTCGGCACGCGGCCTTTCTCCAAGGTCTTGGCCACAAAGCCATTGACCATGTTGGCGACGTTTTGAAGGGCATCCTGTGCGGCCTGGAAATTGACGATCGCCTGGTTGGCATTGGCCTGTTCTTCGAGGTCCTGGAGTTGCTCCACTTCCTCGTCGGAGATTTCCTGGCCTTGACGCTGGCGGTTATGAAGGTCGCGATTCAGGGTGATCAGATTGCGATACAGACCCACAGCGCTTTCATCAGCCAGAAAGGCCTCCGCCTGATCGCGGGACGATTGGAGTTGGACGTCTGCGGCGATGGCTGCGCAGAGTTCATTGAGTTTGTCTGAAATGAGGGTGCTGGGGGCGACGGTAGCGGTCATAGTACGCGAGGATACGTCCCTGGCCGGGGATTGCGACAACTTTTGGCAGAGATTCCCACATCATTTCTCACCCAAGCAGCCGTGCGATGTGGACTCGGCGCCCCGGCCCTTCAAGCAAGAGGCCGCTTTCGGACCTAAATCGAGTGAAAGCAATCCCGTTTGTGGATTGGTTGCTGCCATAAATCTCAGCGCGTCTTTTCCCGGCAGCATCTGTCCAAACCAGCGAGATGATGGCTGTGTGGCCCGAGTACAAACCGTTGGAACCCTTGATCCAGTACTGTACAAAGTCCCCCTGAGCGGCGTCCTTTGGTTTTACCGGGCGACCGATCCTCATCAAATCCACCAATGCGTACTGGACGCCACGGGTCCGAGGGTCATTGGCATCGATCGCTTTATTTAGGTTGGTGAACTTATAGTTCATGGCAATGGCCCGCTTTTCTTCCGAAGTCAGAGGCCGTCTGACACACTGCTGAACGACGTCGATGACGAAACTACAGCAGTCGATTTGCTTTCTGCTGCGGTCCAAACCCCACTTGTATCCGGCGAATTTTTTCTCAGAAAGCCACAAAGCGACGGGCAATGCATTCGCCCCTGCGGCCGGACGAATCATCCCCAGGCCAAAGAACAAGCCAATTGCGTCTCTTCCTCGCTGAAGAGCCCGTTGCCGAATTCTGGTGGAAGGCTGGCTCTTTGCTTTACAAGCGGCCAGTTTTCAGGCATCCACTGGCCAATGAATTGTACTCCGCCAGCCCTGCCCAAATTCACAGCGATTGGTGTGATGCTGCCGCGACCACTCATTTCGCCATCCGCCTGCCCCTCAAGCTTGGAGGAGATCGCCTAACATGCCACCGCCCCCCAAAGTCAAACGCCCTGCTTTCGTCACGGTGCAGGAGTTCTTTGAAGCCAACGAGCGCAGCCTGCGTTTGCGCCGCGTCGGAAGTGATGTGGGCATGCAGCGGCGGATCATGGAGCCCTCTGTGAATCGGCCAGGCCTGGCGCTGTCCGGCTTTTTCACCTACTTCGCCTACAAACGCGTGCAGGTGCTGGGCAACTCAGAGCTCTCTTTCCTCGCTGGTGTCGATCCAGGACTCGCCGCGGAACGTTTCCGCCAACTCTGCGCCCAGGACATCCCCTGCATCATCGTCGCCCGGGGACGCGCCATTCGCGATGAGTATGTGAAAATCGCCAACGATGCCGGGATCTGCGTCTTCCAGACCAGCATGGTGACGATGAAATTCCTGAACGCCGCCACCATCAAGCTCGACTGGCTCTTTGCCCCGACCATGGTAGTGCACGGCTGCCTCGTAGACGTCCAGGGCATCGGCGTGCTGATCAAGGGAGATAGCGGCAGCGGCAAAAGCGAGGCCGTGATCGGCCTCCTCCAGCGCGGGGCCAGCCTCGTGGCCGACGATGTGGTGCGACTCAGACTTGTGGAGGAGCGAGAAATCACAGGTTCCGCGCCGGAAATGACTCGCAACATGATCGAAATCCGCGGCCTCGGCATCCTGAACGTCGCCGCTCTCTTCGGCGTTGGCGCGGTGCGAATGAGCAAGCGCGTCGATCTGGTCGTGCGCCTAGTGATTGGAGTGGAAAGCGGGGACTTGGAGCGCGTCGGGATGGGCCTGGCCTCCGAACCACTCATGAACCTACAGGTGCCCGCCGTGGATCTGCCCGTTGCACCAGGCCGAGATGTGGCAGGATTGATTGAACTTTCTGCCTTGAATTACAAACTCCGTGCGTTTGGTTACAACAGTGCGGTCGAGTTCGACCAAAGGTTGTTGAAAAAGATGGCGGATGATCAATTAGGTTAGCCAAGAAGCAGAAAGGCGCATGATGCTGCAAAAAGAATTCGTGATCGTAAATAAGATGGGCATGCACGCCCGTCCCGCAGCTCAATTTGTCAAACACGCCGGTCGGTTTAAGTGTGACATCTGGGTCGAAAAAGATGAAGAACCCGTCAACGGCAAGAGCATCATGGGACTCATGATGCTGGCCGCCGGCAAGGGCGAGACCATCAAAATCACCACCGAAGGAACCGATGCAGAGGAAGCCATGGCAGACCTTGGCGAGCTCATCGGCTCCGGCTTTGGCGATATCGACTAACGCCTACACCTCCCGCAGCGAGGACCGCAGCCGCTCGCTATCCAACAGAGAACGGAATCGCGCCTCATCACTCTCCCGAGTGTCACTCACAAGCGCGTATTGATAGCGCGGCCAGTGCGCCATCTCCGCGACGGCGTTTTTCATGCGCAGCTCAAAGGTCGCCGCGTCCTCCGTCGCCCTTCCCGCCAGCCGGGCGCGCAATTCCTCCACACTCGGCGGCAGGATAAAGACATCCACCAGACAGCGCCGCACTAGCTCGTCCTGGCAGGCGCGCACTTGCTCCGCGCCCTGCACATCAATGTCCATGATCACATCGATCCCGCGTCGCAGATTGTCATACACATAGCTCTTCAGTGTGCCATACCAGCGCGTATGGACCTGCGCATGCTCAAAGAGTTCCCCGCGTCCGACCCGAGCCAAAAAATCGTCCTCTTCGAGGAAGAAGTAGTCCTTTCCGTCCACCTCCCCCGGACGCGGCTGACGCGTCGTGCAGGACACCGAAAATACCACCTTCTCCCCATCGCACACTTTGCGACAAAGCGTAGTTTTTCCCGTGCCCGAAGGACCGGAGACAACAATCAAAAGACCAAGACGCTGGGAGGGGTAATTCACTCCGCAGGGGTAGCGCAGGCCGGGCGGGATGCAAGAGGCAGCCTGCATTCAGCCCCGTAGACTGACCATCAGGGCTCCGTTGCGTTTTTGAAGATCTCGGGGTGATCCAGCAGGACCTTCTTCAGGGCCTTCGCATCGGCGGTTGGCACTTCGCCAGTCCACGAACACTTCTCGATGCAGTCGCGCCCGCCGACCGTACCCAGGATCGTCAGCGCCGTCAGCCAAGAGCCCGCCGGGTTCGGGTGCGTGCCGTCTTCGTTGTAGATTTCGAGGGCGGGCAGATCGGTCCTCGCCTGTTTCCAAAAATCCCCCACTGGACTGATCAGCATCCGCACCTGAGTATCGGCCAAGTGGGGCTGCACGGCATTGAACACGGCCTGCACAGAGCCGCGAACACGCTGGTGCATCACTTCTGGGTTCTCCCCCATCATCGGAATATCGGCCTGTCCATTTTTCCAGACCTTAGGATGCCTGGCCCAAGTCTGAAAAAGAATGACCAGCGCGTTCGGGTTCGCTTGCTTGGCCATTGTCGTGATCGTCACCGCAGCCTGTGCCCAACTCGCCGCCACATTCGGATCCACTGCCGCCGCTGCGGATAGCACGCTTTGGTGCTGCAGTACCACCACATCCCAGGGCTTGCCATCGGATCGCGCCCCGTTCGTCAGAGCCCGCACCAGTTCATTGCGGCGCACGTGATCCGCCAGGTTCAGTCCGCCATCCGTTACAGAGCCCACCAGCGGCTTCAAAACACCGGTGGAGGCACACATCGCGTCAAACATCTCCGGCATCTTGTTGAAGTAAGTGTAGCTGTTCCCCACAAACAAGACGCGCACCGTGGGCACCTCTTCCGCCATCGCTGGTAACTGGGCCAAAACCACGAATAACAGCCCCGGAATGATTCGGCGGTATGGGGAAAACGTCGTGCAGGTCCTCATGCGTCAGCTATCCTTTCAGATTCCCATTGCATTGGCAAGTCAGTTGCGATCCTTCTTGTCCAATGAAAAACAAGTGGCTCCGCTGGTTCCTTCGCGCGCTTGGCGTCTTCGTGGTGCTCGTCCTATTGGCCGCGCTGGGGAACTGCACCTCGCAGCCGACTATCCCCGAGAGCGTCACACGCACCAAGCACACCCTACAGCTTTCCAAGGATAGAGTCACCGCCGATGTCTATCTGCCCAAGGGCGTCGAGACGGCTCCCGTCGTGATGGTCGTTCACGGCTTCTCACGATCACGCAACAACATGTCTGGCTGGGGCGTCCTCCTCGCCCAGCAGGGCTTCATCGTCGTCGTGCCGACCATGCCCAAGCTCTCCGCCAATCTCCGCAACGGCCGTGCGATGCGCGAACTACTTGACGAGGTCATGGCAGGCAAACTCTTCACCGCCCCGCATCCGCAGCCGCACAATGCAGCGCTCGTCGGCTTCTCCATGGGCGGTTGCGTCACCCTTTTGGCAGCGGAGAAAAATCCCCACGTCGCCGCATGGGTCGGGCTTGATCCGGTCGATTTCAGTGGCCTCGGCGAAAAGGTCATCAAAGATCTCGCCGTCCCCAGCCTCATTGTTCGTGCAGAGCCTGCGCCATTCAACCTCAACGGCAATTCCCGCCACCTCATCACCGCCGCACACGGCCCCATGACCGCCATGTGCGTGAAGGACTCCACCCATTGCGATGCCGAAAACCCCAGCAGCCCTCTCGCCAATCTGGCCTGCGGCGAGGTCTCTGCGCACCGCCTCAAGACCTACGAGAAGTACGTCACCGCGATTCTGCGCAAGATCCTGGTCAAAGACCCAACGGCAGATGAGATCCTGACGTCCGCAGCGACGGACACCCGCCTCAAGGACGTCGTCCTGCCGAGCCCTTAGCCAAACAGGCACCGCAGAGCTTTTCATCAGAAGATCAGCCCGGCCGGGGCTGTATTTAGTGGATGAAGTTCACCGCCCGCCTCACGGCCGCCTTTGCCCTCGCCACCGCAGTCAACGCCGCCGACCCAAACGTCAATCCAGACGCCGTCGCCGGCAACGAGCAGGTGCGCAAGATCATGGAGACCTACGGCGGACGCGGCACGCTGGCAGACGACACCCCGCCTTCCACACCTCAGGAGGCGCTCAAAAAGTTCACCCTCCGCAGCGATGTCGCCATCGACCTCATGGCGTCGGAGCCCGATGTCATGCAGCCCCTGTATGCCAGTTGGGATTCCAAAGGCCGCATGTGGGTGACGCAGTACAAGCAATACCAGTTCCCCGCCGGGCTCAAGGTTGTCAGCTACGATCAGCACCTGCGGGCCAAGTTTGATAAAGTCCCCCTCCCACCCCCGCAGGGCGAAAAAGGCGCCGATAAAATCACCGTCTTCGAAGACACCGATGGCGATGGCTTTTTCGACAAACACACCGACGTCATCACCGGTCTGAATATCGCCAGCGCAGCGCTCGCAGGCATGGGCCGCATCTGGGTGATCAATCCCCCCTACCTCCTTAGCTACCCCGATCCCGATGGCGACGGCATCCCCAATGGCGACCCCGAAGTCGCCCTGCGCGGCTTTGGCCTGGAGGACACCCACAGCATCGCCACAAATCTGCAATGGGGCATGGATGGCTGGCTGTATGGAGCCAATGGCAGCACCACCACCGGCAACGTCAGCAGCGCCAATAGCAAGAACGTGAAGTGGGAGGGCCAGTGCATCTGGCGTTATCACCCCGGGCAAAAGCTCTTTGAGATCTATGCCGAAGGCGGTGGCAATACCTTCAGCCTCGACATCGATAGCAAAGGCCGCGTCTTCTCCGGCACCAACAATGGCAAGACCCGCGGCATGCACTACGAGCAAGGCAGCTACGGCATCAAAGGCTGGGGAAAACACGGCTCCCTGACCAATCCGTATGCCTTTGGTTGGTTCGAACACATGAAGCACGAGGGCGATGACAAACGCTTCCCCCAGGCCTTCACCATCTATGAAGGCGGCCTTCTCGGCAGCGCTTATGAGGGCCACATCATCGCCCCGAATTCCCTGCAAAACGTCGTCTATGTCAGCGAGCGTCTCCCCGATGGCTCCACCTTCCGCACCAAGGATGGCGAGGACCTCGTTAAAAGCAGCGACCGCTGGTTCCGCCCCGTCTGGGCAGGCTCCGCGCCCGATGGCGGCTTTTACATGGCCGACTGGTATGACACCCGCCTCAGCCATGTCCGCCCCGTCGATGACTGGCACAAAACCAGCGGCCGCATCTATCGCGTCCGACCCGCCGCAGGCGCGCCAAAGCTCGCGCCCTTTGATCTCAGCACGGCCAGCGCAGACGAACTGCTCGGCTACGTCAGCCACGTCAACGAATGGTTCCGCAAACAAGCCGTGCACGAAATCGTCTGGCGCAAACTCACCGAGGCCACACCGAAGCTCCACACCATGCTCGATGGCCCCCAGGCGCTGGAGGCCCTCTGGGCACTGGATGGCCTAGGCGCAGCGGATGATGCGCTGACCACCAAACTCCTCAGCCACGCCGACCCCTATGTGCGCCGCTGGGCCGTCAAAATCCTGGGCGAACACCGCGCCGCAGGATCCGGTGCCAGTGTCCTCGCGGGCATGGCCAAGACCGAACCAAACATCGAAGTCCGCGCCCAATTGCTCGCCTCCGCCAAGCGACTCCCCGCCGCCGAAGGATTGCCCCTGCTCTGGGCCGCCGAAGGGATCGAAGACGTCAGCGGGCACCTGCCCCTGCTCGCCTGGTGGGCCCTGGAGTCCAAGGCCGAAAAGGAGCGCGCCGCCGTCTTCGCCTTCTTGAAAAACGATGCCGCCTTTGTCAAGACGCCCCTCTTTCACGAGCACCTTGCCGAACGCCTCGCCAAACGCTATGCCCTCGCTGGTGGTGCGGAGAATTTTCAGTCCTGCGCCGACCTGCTCGCCATCGCAGCAGATGATACCGACCGCAGCAAGATCATCGCCGGCATCGCCGCCGCCTTTGAGGGCGCAGAGATGCCCGCCCTGCCTACCAGCCTCACCGCCGCGCTCAATGACTACATGGCGCGCCAGACCGATGGAGATCTCACGCTCGCCCTCCGCAGCGGCAATGCCGACGCCATCAAAAAAGGCCTCGCCCTCATTGCCGACAGCAAGTCCAGCAACGCCAAACGCATTGCCGTCGCCCGCACCCTCGCAGAGCTTGGCAAAGGCGAGGCCGTCGCCCCCATGGTCGCCATCCTCAAGGGCGGCAATCCAGCCAGCCTGAAGCGCGGCATCCTCCAGGCCGCCGCCAAGTTTGACGACAAGCGCATCCCAGAAGCATTGCTGCTGGGCTACGAAGCCCAGATCGCCGGCGACAAAGCCCTGCGCGAGGACGCCCTGCGCGTCATGGCTGGTCGCAAAGAGTGGGCCCAACTCCTGGTGCATTTTGTCAACGAATGGAAGGTGCCGACCAAGCACTTCACCATCGACATCATCCGCGCCCTCAGCCTGCATCACGATCCCGAGATCGATGCCGCCATCGAGCAGCACTGGAAGGGCAAACTGGCCACCGGCCCCACCGAAGAGAAGCGCAAGGAAGCAGAACGCATCAAGGCCGTGCTCAAGACCGGCCTCGGCGACCCCGAAAAAGGCAAGCTCCAGTTCACCGCCCGCTGCGCCATCTGCCACAAGCTCTTTGCCGAAGGCGGAGCCATCGGCCCCGAGCTCACCGGCTACGATCGCGGCAGCGCCGACTTCTGGTTGGATAACATCTTCAACCCCAGCATGGAGATCCGGGAAGGCTTCGGCGCCTACATCGTCAAGCTCAAGAGCGGCCAGATCCTCTCCGGTCTCATGGCCGGGCAGGACGCCAGCGGCATCATCATCAAAGACATGGCCGGCAACCTCACCCCCGCCAAACAGGCAGACGTCGCCAGCATGGAAGCCAGCCCCATCTCCCTCATGCCAGAGGGCCTCACCACCGGCATGACCGACACCGACCTCAAGGACTTCTTCGCCTACCTCATGCGGCCCTGACGGGCGGCGGTGGTGGCGTGGTGGAGTCGTGGCGTGGTGGAGTGGGGGAGTGGTGGAGCGGTGACAACCCACTCCCCTCGTTCCTCCTCCTCGTGCTCGTCCGTCTCGTCCTCGCCTTTCGGGGCGCGGTGCTTCCAGCCCGCCCCGCCCACCTGTCTTGTAAGTCCGCCCGGCGAAAGCTAGGCGGGCGCTTTGGTTTTTGGGGGGCGCTGGGGCAGGTCTAGGCGTTCGCCGCTCCGCCTTGAGGCGGCGGGGGTGCCGTCGTTCCCGTCGCCGCTTTGCGGCCCTGGTAATGTTTGCGGACGTACTCCGCGTGCATCTCCATCAGTGGCATTTCCTTGACTTGGAAGCGCCACTCCCGGAAGTCCCGGATTGCCTCCAGGGTCGGCAGTTCGGGTGTCTTGAAAGCCAGATCCTGGGCGAAGGCTGCCTGTTCCTCCCGCCACAGGCGCTCGTAGCGCTCGTGCTCTTCGGGAGACCATGTCTTCAATTTCGCGGGCGTCTTCATGGGGATTCTGGGCCTCCTTGACGGCCCCGCGCCAGACTAACGCGGGACGGCCTACGCGCAAGCCCGCCCGGCGAAGGCTAGGCGGGCGCTTTGGTTTTTGGGGAGACAATTCATCCCTAGGACTCTCGCAGGAATACGAACTCATCAGTAAAATCTTGAGCATCACCGCGCACCACTGCTAGGGTGCCAGATGCCTCTCTCCTGGAATGAGATCAAACACCGCGCCATCGCATTCTCTCGCGATTGGAAAGGTACCACCTCTGAGAAGTCCGAACGCCAGACCTTCTGGAACGAATTCTTTGAGGTCTTCGGCAAAAAACGCCGCACCCTCGCCGCCTTTGAGGAGCCCGTGCGAAAGCTCTCCGGCAACTGGGGATTCATTGACCTCTTTTGGCCGGGCACCTGCCTTGTTGAACACAAAAGCGCCGGGCAGGATCTCAGCAAAGCTCACACCCAGGGGATGGACTATGTCCGCGGCCTCATCGACAGCGGAAGGGAAAAGGAAGCCCCACGCTGGCTTATCGTTTCGGACTTCGAGCGCATCGCCATCCATGACTTGGAGCCAGAGCAGGACCCAGACCTGCCACTCTTCACCCGCCTTCCCCCCAGCGTCGAGTTCCCGCTCAAGGAACTGCACAAGCATGTCCGGCACTTCGCCTTCATTGCCGGGTACAAGTATCACAAGCTCAACCCCGAGGACCCCGCCAACTTTGAGGCCACCGAGCTCATGGCCCGCCTGCACGACGCCCTCTACGATGGTGGTTACCACGGTCATGAGCTCTGCCAATTTCTAGTCCGCCTCTTGTTCTGTTTCTTTGCTGATGACACCGGCATCTTCCCTTCCGATCAGTTCAAGCTCTTCCTGCGCGAGCATACCACCGAGGACGGCAGCGACTTGGGGCCAAAGCTGGCCCACCTCTTCCAAGTTCTAAACACCCCAGAAGATCGACGCGGCAAAAACCTGGACGAGGATCTCGCCCAATTCCCCTATATCAACGGAGCGCTGTTTCAGGAGCCTCTACAGTTCGCGGACTTCACCACCAAGATGCGCGAGGTGCTCCTAGAGTGCGCCGACTTTAAGTGGGAAAAGATCTCTCCCGCCGTCTTCGGCAGCCTCTTCCAGACCGTCTTTGATCACGAGGACGACCGCAAGCGCCGCCAACTCGGCGCGCACTACACGGCCGAACAGAACATCATGAAGGTCGTCCGCAGCCTTTTTCTTGATCACCTCCGCGCAGAGTTCGAGTCAGCCAAACGGGACAAGTCGGGGCGCGGCCCCGGTCGGCTGCGCGATCTACAAAAGCACCTCGCCGCCCTCAAAATCATGGACCCCGCCTGCGGCTGTGGGAACTTCCTCGTCGTCACTTACCGGGAACTGCGGCAGTTAGAGCTGGAGATCCTGCTTGAGTTATATACCACCGTTGGGGCAGGCGAAGACGCTGAGCGCCGGGTCATCACGATGTCAGAGAGGCAGCATGAGTTCACCCTTGATGACGTCAATCAGCTATCCCAAATCAACGTGGATCAGATGTACGGTATCGAGATCGAGGAATTCCCTGCCCGCATTGCCGAGGTCGCTCTGTGGCTGACGGATCATCAGGCCAATTTACTCCTCAGCGAGGCCTTTGGACAGCTCTACCGACGCATCCCTCTCCGCAATAGCCCGAATATTCATGTGGGCAATGCCCTGCGCACGGATTGGAAAAAGGTGCTGCCGCCTGAGCAATGTAGTTACATTCTCGGGAATCCGCCATTCATCGGTGGGAAATTCCAGTCGAGGGAACAGCGTGCCGACATGAACTCAGTGACGCAAGGAATTCGGAACGCAGGACTCCTGGACTTCGTTACTGGTTGGTATTTCAAAGCTGCTACATACATGCAGGGATCGAAAGTCCTCACTGCGTTTGTGTCCACAAACTCAATTACTCAAGGCGAACAGGTCGGCACTTTGTGGAACCCTTTGTTCCAACGTTTTGGGGTTAAAATTCATTTTGGCCATCGGTCGTTCCCTTGGCAAAGTGAGGCGCGAGGCAAAGCCCACGTTCACTGTGTTATCATCGGGTTTGCGTGCTTCCCTGCGTCGAAGTGCCTGATTACTGACAACGAAGACCCCGAGCACCCTACAACCTACATGGTAGGCAATGTCAGCCCGTATCTGGTCGAGGGAGAGGATCGCGCCATCACTAGTTCCTCCCACCCGCTTTCTCCGGTACCAGAGATCGCCATCGGAAACAAACCGATCGACGGAGGAAACTATCTCTTCTCCACAAAGGAAAGGGCTGAATTTCTCTCACAGGAGCCGCAGGCCGCACCGTGGTTCCGGCGATGGTTTGGCGCCGACGAATTCATTAATGGGATAGAACGCTGGTGCCTCTGGCTGGGTGATTGTCCGCCGAACGAGCTGAAAAAAATGCCCCTCGCCATGAAGCGTGTCGACGCAGTGCGCTCCCTGCGCCTAGCAAGCGACAGCGAAGGCACCAGGAGAATTGCCAACATCCCAACCCGTTTCCACGTGGAAAACATGCCTTCGGGCAACTTCCTCGTTATTCCTGAAGTCAGCTCTGAACGCCGCAGCTACATTCCCATCGGGTTCATGCACGCGAATGATGGATTGTTTAGCAACAAAGTCCGCTTGTTTCCCGACGCTACAACCTACCACTTTGGTGTACTCACTTCCGGAATGCATATGGCTTGGGTACGCCAGGTAACTGGAAGGCTTGAATCACGTTTTCAATATTCTGTGAAGCTGGTCTACAACAACTACCCTTGGCCGCAGGGTGTATCTGACGGGCAAAAAGCCACTGTGGAGAAGGCAGCTCAGGCCGTGCTGGATGCTCGGGCGAAATTCCCCACCTCCACCTTGGCAGACCTCTATGACCCCACCACCATGCCGCCCGCGCTCGCCAAGGCCCATGCGGAGCTAGACCGTGCCGTGGACCGTTGCTACCGCAAAGATCCCTTTCCCAACGACCGCGCCCGCGTAGAACACCTATTCGCACTCTATGAGCAACTGACGGCTCCCATGGTCACATCCAACACCGCGCGAACACGAAAGAAGAAATAGTGATGAAGTACTATCGAACGAGGATCAAAGACATCACGGACGGAGAGGTCCGTCAGGTGTTCATCGAACTAAACACCATGGTTGGTTGGCCGAGGGAGGAACAATTTAATTTGAGGCTTTACGAATGGTTTTCTCTTTTCTTCAACCACTGGGCACCTGCCAAGCTCACCGCCCGCTTGATCCCCTATCAATGCGCGCTGACTACCAAAATCCACAAACTCGCTGGCACAGAAGTTCACACAATGTACAAGGAACTTTGCAGGGAGCGACGATACGGGGTTGAGGAATACGAAACGGGAACCTTGCTGACGTTTTTGAAGCGCGTTTATAAACCCTCTAGAAGGTAGTCAAATACCGCAAACTATCGCATGAAAGCCGATGATCCGAGATTGCTGGAGGTGTGGACACAGAAGGAGATTCCCGTTCTATTCAGACGCCATCTCAAAGGGGCCAAGTCTGACGCAAACGACGCTTCGAATGCTGGCGGCGTTTTGGTGAAGCTGCCAAAGCACGTAACCATTAGCGAAACGGAACTGCGGGGAGGCAAGCGAAACCACAAGCCAGAGTGGTTGAAAAACTTCAGCGCGTGGCGATTACCTGATAGGCGCTTCAACGAACTGATCGAGCTCTGTCTTCGTCGATGCCAGGCTGTCTATTCGATCCACCCCTACCGTCCTCAAAAGAAGTGTGCGCCAGCCTGTTATAATGCATCGGGATTCGCCTGTGACTGCGCCTGCATGGGTGAGAATCACGGACAGGGCGATCCCGGCGGTGCGTGGTGGATCGTCTCTGAAGCGTTCGCTTGTCAGTGGCAGGAGAAGGAATATGCCTGCCGCCTTTTGACCGCCAAACCTGCTGCTTGATCCAAGCTGCTCCTGTCTTTCAATACCTCGCACGGCTCGGCACGGAAGAGGCCAAAAACCGCTAAGAATGAAAGAATACGTCCTTATCCTTGCCGTCATCTTCTCGAAGCTCGCCCAAGTGATCGGGCCAGCCCAACTGTTCCAGCATTGGTTCGGATCACTGGGCTTTCTGGTTGGCCTAGCACTTGGGGGGACTCTCATCATGTCGGTAACGGGGCTGCTATTCCCGATCGCTTTGGTTGCTGCCTATGTGCTCGAATGGGATTGGTGGTGGTACATCATTCTGGTTGTCGGCCAGTTCGAATCGCCGCAGTCTAGGCGCTCACCGCGCCATAAGTCCGCGCACTGAGCTGTCCACGAAGCAGGTGTTCCGCTGCTTGCCACCACTCCTGGAAAACCTCGTTTCCGTCTTCGATGCGTCCCACAAAATGAGCAAGAATGACGACCCCCTCGGCCACCTCATGCTCTCCATTCCAACCGCCACAGGCGCGCACCCCTCCGCTTATGACTAACGATAGCTCTCCTATACCCGAAGAATTTCGCGACGCGCGCTGCGGACCGGAAGCAGACTGGTGGCCCGATAGCCTGGAGGAACAGGAGCTGATGATGCTAT
The DNA here is from genome assembly GCA_024232965.1 of Verrucomicrobiaceae bacterium. Classification (GTDB taxonomy): domain Bacteria; phylum Verrucomicrobiota; class Verrucomicrobiia; order Verrucomicrobiales; family Verrucomicrobiaceae; genus JACKQF01. The sequence goes on from JACKQF010000002.1 coordinate 154,764, forward strand.
GTGCGCTGCGCTTCGATGGCGGCGGGTATGATGCGGAGCTTTCACGCGATCGCCCCGATTGCACTTATGGCAATCTGGCGCACCTTTACACGGACCACGAGGCGCAGACCTTTCACCCCCATGAGGACCTCAAGCACCAGATGGGTGTGATGTTCTGGCTACAGCGCTCCCTGAAGTGGGGCGATGGCTTGCCTGACCGGGAATCGCTGATGTATGTGTGGCTCTTCATCCAGCTCCATGGTCGCGAGGTACCGGGCGGCTGGGAGTGTCAGGACTACCTTACCCAGTACGAGTGCCGCAGGGATGACGCCCGTCGGCTGGCGGCAAACCTGAGCCCCCTAGTCGAAAGGGCAATTCGGGCTCGTTTTCCCGATGACCGCCCTTTGGGCGGCCCGCACCAACCGGGCTCCTATGACCTACAGGTCGGCAAGTGGTACCATCTGTTCATTTGCGATGGAGGGGAGGTGCATCCTTCGCCGATTCTGATTCGGGAGGCCAAACGCACGGGACGGAACCGTCTGACGCTCCACTTCCTGCATGCCTGGTATCCTGCTGGCGCGCAGGAAAAGGAGTACGCCTTGCGCCTCACTTGCGAGACCCCGGAAGGAATTGATGCCGATTCTCTCGATACCAAGGGCCGCCGCTTAATGATCCGGGCGGCGGAGAAATGGGTGGGCGGGGGCGATGACAGTGTGCACGAGGCCTGAACCTCCCCAGGCGACCGAGACAGGGAGACCGGCACGGGCTCGCGCTCGTTCCCCAACGCCACGGGGACGCTAACCGTCCGACGCCGGACCTCTGGCACCGCACCCAGGACGTCCTGCATCGGATCCAGGACCTCGGGCACGGGACGCCGGACTTCCGGTACGGGATACCGGACTTCTGGTACGCCACGCCGGACCTCCGGTACGGGATGCCGGACTTCTGGTACGCCGCGCCGGACATCCGGTGCGCGACGCCGGACTTCTGGTACGCCACGCCGGACGTCCGGCACGCGACGCCGGACTTCTGGTACGGCACGCCAGACATCTGGGAAGAGACTCAGGACGTCCGGTACGGCAGCCAGGACGTCCGGTACGGGATGCCGGACTTCTGGGACGGGCTCCAGGACGCCCCCAGCGGCAACAGGAAGGTCCGGCACGGGAACCGGGGCGTCCGGGATGCGAATCGGGGTGGCGGGGATTGGACACTGGGGCTTCCGAGCGCCGTGATCGGGAACTTCACTTAGAGTCTGGACTTCCGGCACTTGATGCCCCTTTTTCTATTGTACGGTTTTTTCTTGCCTACCTGCGGCCTTTTTTCATAGAGTCGCGCCAATCCGGGTATTTTCCCGGTTAACTCTAAACTCATCAAACCCGGGATTCCCTAGATGGCTGGCGGCATCATTCGACTGGACGAAGGCTGGAGGCTGGATGACGGCCACCACTTTGACCAGTCCCCGCATGGTTCCACCAACCCCTATGTCGTCCCCATCAAACCTAGAAAGAAAAATCGTATGGCTGGCGACTTCATCCCCTACAAACGTGCGGAACGCTATCTCTGGTGGAAAAACCTCCACGACCAGATCGATGTGGAAGGTCCTAAGATCGGCCTCATCGCGGCAGAGATCACCGCTGCCAAGGACACGGCGGCGGACATGATTGCCAAAATGGAGGCGGTGGATGCTGCGGATGCTGCGCTGAAAGGCGCACGCGCCACGGAAAAAGCCGCCACTGACACCGATGAGGCGATCATCCGCCTCGCGATCCGCAACTGGAAGACACGGGCAGACTACGTCAGCAGTGGGGTGGAGGGCACCCTGCGGCTCTTTAACAACGGCCCGGTCTTTGATCCCAATACCTTCAAACCTACCCTCAAGCTCTCCATCGTGGGCGGGCAGATCAAGATCGACTTTACCAAGGGTAAGTGCGATTCCGTGGCGGTTTATTGCCGCCTGCGCGGTGCGGTCGGCTGGACCAAATTGGGCCTCGACTCCCTAACGCCCTATTACGACACCAATCCCCTGGCCAGTGCCAATGTGCCTGAGACACGGGAGTACTACGTCATCGGCGTGATCGACGACATCGAAGTCGGCCAACCGAGCGACATGGTCAGCATCGTCTTTGGCGGCTAACACGATTCTGCGCCCGCCGTGAAGGGCGGGAAACGGGGCGGGCGGGTGCGATCCAGCGCCCGCCCGCCCCAATGCCTCCTCCCGACGGACCACCACACGTCCGACCAAGCACCAAGAACAGAGAACCAAAAACACCCCCATGCCCTACGATCCCAATTTCCCCCCGACGAATGCCGAGCTGACCTCCCCAGCCTTTCGCGATCAATTCCAAGGCCTCAAGACCCTAATCGACGCCATTCCCTCCATCACCAACGCCCAGGTGGACAGCATCACGACCCTGAATCCGGGCGATCCCGCCACGGTGGGGGTCAGCATCACCGGCGGCGTCCTGCACTTCACCTTCGGCATCCCTCAGGGCGCGGAAGGTCCCCAAGGCAGCGATGGCGCGCAAGGCCCACCCTTTGGCAATGCCGTGGTCGATAGCGTGACCACTGTCCCAGCGGGGAGTCCGGCCAACGTCGGCACCTGGTTCGACGGCACGGACGTGCACTTCAGCTTTGAGCTGCCCCAAGGCGATCCCGGAGAGCAAGGCCCCGGCGGAGAAGTCAGCCAAGGCGACCTTGAGAATGCCATCAACCTCCTGACCAGCAACTATACCAACGGCGTGACCAACCTTGGGCTCTCGCCGAGCGATCCCCCCACCCAAAACGATGTGCAGCAGATCGTGGATAAGCTGGATGAGCTGATCAATGCGTTGAGACGGTGATGGGGGCCATCGTGTGGCTAGGTTACCCATCCAGTGTCACCGCTAACAGGAATGCAGTTAGCACATAGGGTCACTGCCACGGCTGCGAATAGCGTACCAGAAAGGAATGTCGAATTCAGAGTGCGATTAGTGGCCACACGTCAACGGTGACCTGGGCGCGATAGCGCGCTGATTCTACAGCCTTATCATCCCTCAGCCTGAATCTGGGCTCCACACCAGACGAACATGCGATAAAAATCCTCCATCTGGTCTGGCATGATGTGAATCTCTGTCTCCGAATCTCCCTCGAACGAGCCTCCATCTTCATGGTGAAGCTGGTTCCTGATCTTTCGGTAGCATTTCAACCCTGGTTCCAATTCTATGGGGATATCGATGCCCTTGCTCAGCAACCAGTCGTGTAGCGAACAGTTTTTGGTTAGCTGCACCTTATTCTTCTTCAGGAAGGACTCGAAACACGCTTCGTACCGACAAAAGAATGCCCATCCAAGTTCGATGGTCATTGAATGGACTTGGGACTCTTTGCAAAATGTGAATCCGTTCTGTGCTACGTCCTCGTTTGCGATGGCATGCGGGGAAGGAAGAGCACTAATCGAGTGTAAATAGGCGGCCCGAGAGTGACTCAGGTCATCTTCCAAATTGCGATTGTGTAAACTCATTTTTCGCAGTGTAAGGTATCGGATCAAGCGACGTCGAGCGGAAGACCTTGCTGACACAGCAGATTGCCTTCGAGCCGTTGCCAGCATCCGTTTTGTTCGGCCTTGGTTGGCCGTATGGTTTCGGTCACTTCTTCTTCCTCCTCTTCAGTTCAAGCTCGGCTTCCTTGAAAACGTGCGCCCGAATCGATTCAAGCTTGGAGTGATCTTCTCGTTCAGGCCAATGGCACCAAACGACAGAGTAATAAAGGTTCTCTAGGTCGTCATGCTCCAAGATAAACAAGCCACCGCTGACTTCGTGCGCATAGCATGGGTTAATGTAGAGGGGCACTACACTGGTGGGAGAACCGGTGTCGCAACTACGAGGCAGGCTGCGGACTACCACTCCAACGATGTCGTAGCTCTCCACTGTGAAACCCTTGTCGTCGTTGGCAATGGCCATCACGATGTAGCCTCGTTGTGGCGCTGGCGAAATCATCCCATATGTGGCGAACTCGCTGACGTTACGAATGTGAGCTTCCTGGTATTTGGACATTTGGATTTGGGATTCGTTTCTGGGGCGAACGACAAGGATCAGGCACGCGAGGAAGAAAATATCGATGACACGACAGACGATCTACGAGCATTGCCTGCATCAGATTTGTTCTCCCTCATTGTGGCTTTGTTGTTTCGGTTCATCTGTCCAGCAAACGGATCGGTGCTCAAGAAAACATCTTCCCAAGGAGCTTCATTCCCATGGCTCCCAAAGCTGGCGTGCCTGGAGGTGGCCCATACTTCTGAATCAGCTTCATCTCACATACTAGCTTCTCCTGCTGGAGCTTCCGCCAACGAGGAGTAGTCACAAAATGATCCTTCTTCGCAAACTCACCCCTGTTCTCCTCAGCATAGATGCCGTTGGCGGCATCTATGAACCTCTTCACATTCGAGTCGTTAGAGAGTGCCTTGCGGCGGTTGTTGACTTGGTGAGTCTCTCCGTAGGTGGCGGCCGGGTCGGGGAGGAAGAGTATCCTCTTCATGGGAATCTGATGTGGGGAGATGTCATGGCGGACTCCGTCCAAATCTCTCCAGACTGCATGAAGCTCTGCTTCAATAAAGACCTTTGGCCACATGTAGATGCTCCAGCCAAGCTCACGCACTCCACCATGCTTCTCGACGTACTCCGCTACAATTGGGAAACACTCGCAGACTGGCTTGGCTTTCAATGGGCTGCAATCCACATATACAGGAACGGCGTCTGGAACGACAGACGCCGCAAACTCCAACACTTCTTCCGTCAGGCTGTCAGGGCATTGCATGGTGTAGGTTGTTGGTCGAACAGTGTTTATTCGTATGACCGTCGGAAGTGATATCCGGCGGACAGTCTTTGCGCAGGCTCCCTGAAACTTCCCGTTTCTGCAAGGTTTTTCTGATTGGAGGTACGTCTATCAGCTCCGGTGGGTGCGGGGAATTTGTCGGACGGTGCGTTTTTGGATATCTTAGGGGACGGGCGGTCGGATAGGCCGTCTGGATTGGGGGTGAGCTAGCAGACAAAACAAGATGGCACCTTGCCGCCCCGGGCCGCTGAGTGTTCCCAGGCTGGAGTGCAACCAGGACTCATACAGACGCCATCAAGACGATGGCCACCGTCTGATGAATGCGGAATCCCTCCCCACGCCGCGTGGCACAGGAACCGGAGCAATGTCGGCGGCATCAAAAGCAAACCTTATTGTGTCTGCCAACGTGCCCCGAAAAGCTGAAAAGCTGAAAAGCTGAAAAGCTGAGATTCTGAAAATCTGAAAATCTGAAAATCTGAAAGGAAAAACGAAAGGGGCGGGCAGTTGATCATTCTCCCCTTGGCAGAGGTCGATTGGCAGGCGTAGATGCCGGACCACCCACCCTAACGCCATGCGCTTTCTCTTTCTCGCCACCGTGTTTGCCTCGATGGCCGCGGCCCAGCAACCGCCCCAACCCAAGGCAAGTCTGAGCCTCCAAACCAAGGCGGACTATCTGGCGCTGCACCTGACGGGGAAAGCGCCGACGGACACTTCCGCGCTGGAGTATCGGCTGGCGGAAACGGGGTCGGCGGAGGCGCTGCCTTGGGTGCCGATGCCGGCGAACCTGATGCCGGAGGGCGCCTTTCAATACGACCTGCCGCTGCCCACATCGCGCTGGGCAGAGCTACAAGTGCGGGCGCTGAAAGATGGGGTGGAGATTGCCCAAAGGAAGACCCGGGCCGAGGAACATCCGCTTGAGCTGCTGACGCCGGAGCGCATCGCGACACTGCCGCCCGGCGAGCGTGAGGCGTGGTCGGAGTATTTGAAACGATCCGCGCAGCGTCGGGCGCACGAGTTTGAGGTGATCGCGGCGGAATGCCGAAATCTGAGGCAGCCGGTGTCGAAAGCAGCGCCTGCCAACAGCGCGGAGTTTGAGACCGACAGCGACACTCCAGCGGCATGGTTTGCCAGCGCTGAAGCAAAGCCATTGGCGGATGCGATCCTGAGCTTTCAGACGCCTACGGGCGGCTGGTCCAAGGCGGTCGATTACCGGCAGGGACAGCGTACGCCGGGAATGCATTGGACGATCAATCAGGACAATCCCTGGCACTACTGCGGCACCATCGATAACCGCAGCACGACGGAGCAGATCCTATTCCTGGCCCAGGTCTTTGCCGCCACCCAACGCGAAGACGTCAAGCTATGCCTGCTGCACGGGCTGAACTATCTCTTCGAGGCGCAGTATCCCAATGGAGGCTGGCCGCAGAACTATCCGGTAGAATCGGGCTACCACGAGGCGATCACGCTGAACGACAATGCGCTGACCCATGCGCTGGAGGTGCTGCTCTTGATCACGAAAAAAAGCGCGCCCTTTGACTTTGCCGACGAGGCCCTGCAGCAGCGCGCCCAGGTGGCCTATGACAAAGCCATCGCCTGTCTGCTGAAGGCACAAGTGAAGGTGGGCGGCACGCCGACCGTCTGGGGCGCGCAGCATGATCCGCTGACGCTGGCCCCGGTCGGTGCCCGCAAAAAAGAGCCCCCCTCTCTGAGCGGTAGCGAGAGCACCGAGCTGCTAAAGTTCTTCATGCGCAAAGCCCCAATCTCACCAGAGATCACCGCCGCCATCGAGCCCGCCATCGCCTGGCTGGACGCGCATCGCATCACCGGTTTGCGCAAGACGAAGAACGAGAACGGCAAGACGGACTACGTCAGCGATCCTGCGTCCACCGAGGTCTACTGGGCGCGTTTTTATGAGGTGCAGACCGGCAAGCCGATGTTCGCTGGTGCCGAGGACGGGATCGTGTATGCGACCTTCAGCGAGATGGCCGCGAAGAATCGCGTGGCCTACGACTACTTTACCACCAAGCCAGGCGACCTGATCAGCAAAGAGGTCCCGCGCTGGAGGAAGCGGCTGGAGAAGGAGAAGTGAGGGCGTTTTCATTGGCGATTTGCCAGTGATGCAGACACTCCTGTCTGCAATCCCATCCAACGCGAAGCGACAAACAAATAAGGGAAATCGCAGATTTCCGTGTGGGTTGGGTTGCAGACAGGAGTGTCTGCATCACTCCAATCCATCACTCCATCACTTCACGACGGGCTCGGGATACTGCACTGCCACCAGATACAGGCCTTCCGCTGGGGCGGCTTGGTTGCTTTGCAGGCCTTCGGGGTTGGTGAGGAGATCCCGCAGCCAATCGGTCGTCTCCCGGCCTCGGGCGATGTGGATCAGGGTGCCGACGATGAGGCGGACCATCTTGTAGAGGAAGCCTTCGCCTTCGACTTCGATCTCTAGGACATCGCCGAGATCGCGGATCTCTACACTTCGGAGGGTGCGGGTGGTGCTGGCGGGATCGAGGCGGCGCTGCACCTCGCTCTGATCCCCGCGATTGGCGCTGAGCCGTCCGAAATTGTGGGTGCCGATGAGGAGCTCTGCGCAGCGTGCCAGTGCGGCCTCATCGAGCGGACCGTAGAGGTGCCAAGCGCGGTGGTTTTCAAACGGGGTGAAGATGCGAGGCCGCCAGATGCGATACCGATAGGTCTTGCCGATGGCATCGAAGCGGGCGTGGAAGGTGTCTGGAACGCTCTCTGCCTGCAGGACGCGAATGCTGGGCGGTAGGCAGGCGTTGAGCGCGATGCTCCAGGCTTCGTCCGTCAATCGGGCACTGCTGGGGATGTCCGCATGCGCGACTTGGCCGAAGGCATGAACGCCCGCATCCGTGCGACCAGACCCTTGCACGCGCAGCGCCCGACCGCTGACTTTTTCAAAGGCTGCGTTGAGTTCGTCCTGCACGGTCCGACCACCGGGGAGGCTCTGCCAACCGCGCCAGGGGGTGCCGTCGTAGGCGATGGTCAGCTTGAGACGACGCGTGGTGCTGGCGATCAATTCAGGATCCACGTCGGCGGCGGCGTTGACGGGTGGTTTCATCAGTCCAAGGCAGGTCAAAGGCTTCGTCGGGCAGAAGAAATCCCTCGGGCCCGCGCTGGGAGTTCAGATAGTCCTGGAGAATGACCACCGCGGCAAGTTGGTCGATGACTTCATCCCGCTCTTTGCGCCCCGTGATGCCTGCGCGCGCGAGCGATGCCTCGGCCTCCACAGACGAAAGGCGCTCGTCCACGTATTCCACAGGCACGCCGTGATGCAGCGCTTTGCTGAGCTTTTCGCCAAAGGCTTCGGTGCGTTTGGCGGCCGCGCCTTTTTCCCCACTGAGATGAAAAGGCATGCCGATGACGATGGTGCCGATGTCGCGATCCTGAACGATGCGAGCGATCTCGCGCTCGGGCTCGCCCCGGGCATCAAGCGTGCGCAGGGGGCTGGCGACGAGGCGCATGTCGTCGCTGATGGCGAGCCCGATGCGGACGGTGCCGTGATCAATGGCAAGAATGCGTGACACTGCTGAGTTGGGCTTTAGGTGAGCTCTTTGGGCAACTGGTCCATGAGCTTCTTGATGCTTTCGGCATGACTGCGCGTGGCGATCAGCAGCGCATCTGGCGACTGCACCACGATGAGGTCTGTCACCCCGAGGAGGGCGATGTGTTGTTGGGTCTGGCTGAAGACGATGTTGTGCCCAGACTCATACTGCGAGAGCGCGCAGTTGTGCTGATTGCCGTTGCCGTCCTTTTGCAGGTAAGCGCCGACGGAGGTCCAGTTGCCGACGTCGTCCCAGTCAAACGTCGCTTCGACATTGAGAACGCGGCTGGCCTTTTCCATGAGGGCGTAGTCGATGGAGAGCTTGGGCAACTTGGCGAATTGCTTGCTGATGGTGGCGGGGAGGTCGCGGGAGTTGCGCATTTCCGAAACGAAATCTGCGAGCACCGGGCAGTGGCGACTGAACTCGCTGAAGATGGCGGGAATGGTCCACACGAACATGCCGGCATTCCAGACAAAGGAACCCTGGCTGAGGAAAAACTCTGCAAGTTCGGGGTTCGGCTTCTCCCGGAAGCGCACGACTTCATAGACGCCCGCCTGCTCCAATCCGGGCAATGCGGAGCGGCGGCCGCGCTCGACGTACCCATAGCTGGGGCAGGGCCAGGTGGGCTTGATGCCGACGGTGACGAGACTTCCGCCCGTCTCCGCTGCCTGCATGGCTTGGGTCAGCACCTGCTGGAAGGCGGCCTGATCTTTGATCAAATGGTCGGCGGGCAAGACCATCATGGTCGCCGTGGGATTGCGAGAAACAACAAGTCCCACCCCGAGTGCGATGGCGGGCGCGGTGTCGCGTTTTTCAGGCTCGGCGATGATGTTTTCTGGTGGCAGATCCGTGAGGATGGCGCGCACCGCTGCCTCTTGCTGGTGATTGGTGAGGATGAGGATGTTTTCCTTGGGGACGAGGCCGTCGAGGCGCTCTACCGTCATTTCGAGCAGGGTCTTATCGCCAAACAGCTTCAGCAATTGCTTGGGCAAGCTATCACGACTGACCGGCCAGAAGCGCTGGCCGCTGCCTCCGGCGAGAATCAGTGCGTAGCGTGAAGAAGAGGCGGATGAGCTCATAAAATGGCGATCAATGGAAATGGCACGGTGGCCCTGGAGTACGATAGAGATGCTGCGGTCATTTGCAAGGCGCGCTATGGCCACCCCGAACCCTTGTCACGCGCCGCCCACGGTGGTAGAGAGGTTTTGTGACAAAAGTGATCGCCAGTCCTCAGACGCGGCAGGACAGCAAGGAGCTGGCCTTTGACCCGCATTTTACGGTGCTGGACGAAACCGCCGACTACATCGTGGTGAATAAGCCCGCGCCACTGCAAGCCCATCCATCAAACCCCGGCTGCGCCCCGACGCTGTGGGATGGCCTGCGAGAGCTCCTTGCCTTTGAGATCGTCAATGGCGGGCAGGTGTCGATCATCAATCGGCTGGATCGCGAGACGAGTGGGGTGACGTTGATCGCCAAAAATGCTGCGGCCGCACGTCAGTTTGGTCTGGCGATGCAGGCGCGGCAGTTTCACAAAAGCTACCTCGCCGTGGTGCTCGGTTGGCCCGAATGGGAAGTCCTACGCGCCGATGGCCCCATCCTGCGCAAAGGCGAAGTCATGCCCTCCCCGATCTGGGTGAAGCAGATGGTGCATCCCGATGGCGCGCCCTGTGAGACGAACTTCCGTGTGCTGGAACGCGGCGGCAGCACCGCGCTCCCGCTGTCGCTGGTGGAGGCGATGCCGGTGACGGGTCGCATGCATCAGATCCGTGTTCATCTTTCCCACCTCGGCCACCCGATCCTGGGAGACAAGATTTATGGGCAGGACGAGACCTGTTATTTGGACTTCATTGACACTGGCTGGTCGGAAGATCTGGCCGGTCGCCTCCACTTGAAGCGGCAGGCACTGCATGCCCATCGGCTGGGGCTCGTCACCGACACGCTGACCGCAGAATGGGTCGCCCCCTGCCCCGACCTTTTTGCCAGCGCCCTCGCGGGCAGGCTCTAAACAAAGAGCCCAAGCTCCGCAAGGAAGCCTGGGCTCAGAATCAGAGGGTGGATCGCGAAACTCAGGCCGCCTTTTTCGCTTTGCCCTTCCCTTTCGCTTTACCCTTCCCCGCGCCTTTGGCCGCAGGGGCACCAGCTGGTGCCACCTTTTCACCCGGCTTTGGCAGTCCGGCCTTCACGCTCTCCCACTCAGGATTCAGCGTCGCTTCGGTGATCCTCAGATTGCGGAAGGCGACTGACTGGCCACCGACCGTGAATCCGGGCGTCATGCGATCGCCCTTGAACAGATCGCTGCTGCCGTAGGCCACAAAGTCATCGACTTGGCCGAGCATCGTATCCCCGACCATTTCCATCCGCACCTTGTGCCAAGTGCCAGGCTGCAAATCCGCAGGCACGCGGGCAAAGATGATGGCCTTGTCTGGCCCCTCATGGTCGTTGTCATCACGCTGGATGGTGATGACCTTGGGTGTGATGGAGATGCGCGCCATGTGATCTTTGACGGCATTGATGGACAGACTGGTCGTGCGCGCGCCCTGGAATTGGAATTCATATTCAATCACGAAATCGCCGAGCTTGTTCGGCAGGCGAGTGACAGCGCCGTGCTTGTCTTCAGGCTTCTCAGCTCCCAACCAGACGCCATCTGCCAGCGTCCAAGCGCCCTTAGCTGCCTTCCAAGGGGCCGCTGGGGCAGTGTCGAGCTTGCTTTCATAAATGACTGCGCCGGGGATGGCCAGCATGGGCTTATCGCCCGCATTAGCGGCGCTGGCGATCAGTAGGACGGAGAGTGCAGTGAGGGTAGTGTGCTTCATGGCAGGGCTGGAAACGAAGCTAGTGAATGAAAATATCACCTCTCTTGGGAATCCTGGCAGTGCGCGTCCTCAGTACCTAGAACTAAAACGATTGCTTCATCGGCTTCATTAGGCTAGTCTCTCAAAATGAAGTCATCGACCCGACATTTGCTCGGCATCAGCGCAGTCGTTGCGGCCTTTCTGTTCTCGTTCCTTCCCACTGCGTTCCCGCCGCAAAAGAAGATCGCGTCCGCAGCGTCCGAATCTCCAGCGACCAGCAGCATCGCAACTAGCAATTCGCGGCTACGGCAGCAGACCTCCAAACCGGTTTTCGAGCCAAAACCAGCGAATCCGCTGAGCCAGACGGGACTTCCTCTCCAACTCCTAGAAATTCTAGATCAGAGGGAACTGATGCTGCTTCCAGATGGCAACAAAGTCCGCTCATGGCTTGTGAAGACCGACTTCGATCACCCGGTGCTCCGTGTCGACTACTTCCTGAACTCAAAAAGCGATCAGGTGGATCGGGTGCAAACCTCCGTCGCTGACCATGTCCTCGTCGCACTCAAGGAGGGCGTCGATATAGACATTGCATTGGCTGCGATCCAGCGTGCAGGATTTCCATCTGCCAAGAGGATCAGTGCTTCGTCGTCGGTGTTAGTAAAGCTTCCTTCTCACGATCTTGACGCCGCCCCAAGGGCACAGAAGATTCTCACAAGACTGACCAACTTTGTCTCCGCTGCCGAGATGGATGGCCTCGGTGCCACAGCAAGTATCCCAAACGACACCCATTTCCCGACTCAATGGGGGCTCCACAGTCCGATCGGTTACCAAGGGGGCCGCTCTGACGCAGACATTGACGCACCGGAAGCCTGGGATGTCTTGCCACCACTTCCTGCGTTTCCCATCGTGGTCATCGATTCAGGGCTCAACTACAACCACCCCGATCTGGTTGGTGCGCTCTGGACCAACCCTGGAGAAATCCCGGGCAATTCCATCGACGATGATTTCAATGGCTTCGTTGACGACGTCAATGGCTGGGACTTTGTCAACAATGACAATAACCCCGCTGACGACAACGGCCATGGAACGGAGGTCAGTGGCGTCATGTCCGCCACCCGCAACAATGGCATCGGAATCGCAGGGATCTTTTCGGGATCAAAGATCATACCCATCAAGGCTTTGGGGTTCACAGGAGTAGGCACCAACTCGAACCTCGTCGCATCGCTGGCCTATGCCCGCGCGATCAACGCAAAGCTGGTTAATATTTCCCTTCACAACTATCCCCTGAGTTCGAGCGTGTCCGCAGAGATTATCGCTGGGCAAACTAGCGGCATGCTTTACGTGATCGCGGCAGGCAACCAAAGCTACGACAACGACCTCACTCCGAACTACCCCAGCAGCTACCCTCAGAGCAACATCATCGCCGTTACGAGCTCCGACAAACTGGACTTCATCTACTCGGGCTCCTACAACCCTGCCAATTGGGGCCTGAGCTCAGTCGATCTATTTGCGCCCGGCTGGAACATTCCCAGCACTTCTCTTTCCAACGGCTATACAACGACTACAGGGACGTCCATGGCCACCCCCCATGTCACCGCAGCCGCCGCAATTGCCTGGGCATTAACCCCAGGATGGACTGCAGGCCAGATCAAATCGGCCATATTGAGCACTGGCGACCCCAAACAGTTCCTTGACGAAATCACGGTGACCGGAAAACGGCTAAACCTCAAGAGACTGGTCGATGCGGTCAGGTCGTCCATTTCGGTGAATCAACCCTCATCAACGCCCCTCGTGGATGGAAAATCGACGCGCTCATTTGGAACCATCGCGGCCGGACTTTCAAACACACTAACCTTCACAATCGAGAACGGCGGGCCAGGAGATTTGACGGACATTGTGGTGACCCTCGACGGCACCCATGCGTCGGATTTTTCTACGACTCAGCCTCTTCAAACCCAGTTCGCCGCGGGCGACAGCACAACCTTCGATGTCACGTTTACCCCCTCCGATGCGGGCACACGATCCGCGACTCTACACGTGACGAGCAATGCTCCAATCGGCAATCCATTTGACATCAAGCTCAGCGGCATCGGCACGGTCCCTCCGACGCTGACCCGCCAACCGGCCTCGCTCGCAGTGAATCCGAACGGCACTGCTCGATTCAGTGTGACGACAGGTGGCAGCAACCCTAAGATCTACGAATGGCAAATGTACGATCCCAATACGACGTCATGGGTCCCCGTTCCCGGTGGACCTAATTCTGCGACACTAACCCTCACTAGGATCACCGAAGCCGCCGAAGGCAGCTACAGGGTCAGTATCTCCAACAGTGCGGGCAACATCATTAGCGACCCTGCGACACTCACCGTCAATAACCCTGTGGTAATCGATACGGAGCCTGTCGCACTCGTAGCCAACTCAGGCGACAGTGCCACCTTCAGCGTCGCGGTAAGCGCGACGACCAATCTGCCGGTCACTTACCAGTGGACAAAAAACAACGCCGTCGTGCAAGGGGCCACTTCCGATGTCTTGGTCATCCCAAATGTGCAGACACCTCTCGGTGGCGACTATCGGTGCAAGGTTCGGAATGTAGTAGGAACCAGCACCAGCATCCCGGCACGTCTTACCGTGGTGGATGGAGCCACCCGCAGCATGCCTGTGATGGCAGGATCGAAAACCTTGGTGCTCAGCCCAACTTGCAGCGGCGTCGATGCTGCAACACTGTATGTTTGGAAGAAAGATGGCACTCCAGTCGTCCCTGACGCAACGCATCTGCTCAGCGGCGCTAAGCTAACCATCAAAGACGTGCAGTTTGCAGATGCAGCCGACTATGTTTGCGAAGTAACCGTGGCCGCAGGCATGATCGAAAGCGGAGCCACAAAGGTGATCGTTTATGACAGTGCCCCCGAACTCGCTGGGAGTCCCGTGTTGCCTGTTGATCTACCAGACGGAATCGTGGGCGGAACCTACAATTTCTCCATACCCACCCTGCTTGACCCTTCCGCAACCAAGACACCCTCCACCTACGCGGCGAAAGGCCTACCATCGGGTCTGAAATGTGACTCAGCGACCGGAGTCATCAGTGGTAAGCCGACGGTCAATCTTGCCACAGACAAGACCTACAGCGTGCAGCTCACCGTGAAGAATCTCAAGGGTTCACTGGTCATCCCAGCAACCTTGATTATGAAACCACTGACGACCAACCTTGCCGGTGTCTATGTCGGCTACATCGAGCGAGTTGAGGGATTGAACGCCGGACAGGGAGGCCGTATCGATCTGACGATTCTGGGAACCAGTGCCTACAGCGGGAAGGTCACGTTGGGTGCCGCCGTCAGCGCATTCAAAGGTGCGATGGATACGACCATCGGCAGCACCGATGCCTCCGCAACCATCACCATCCCGCGCAAGGCACCGCTCACCGCACTGACGCTCGCCTTCACCATCGACACGACCTCCAATCGATTGACCTTGGCAACCGTTTCAGATTCTTCCGGCAGTCCAACTGTCGCCACAATCGAAGGCTGGCGCAGAATTTGGAGCGCAACGAATCCAGCAACGGCCTATCTCGGATACCACACTTTCGCCATCGAACCACCAACCGGTGCAGACGCAAGTGTTCCTGCAGGCACCGGATTCGGTTCCTTTAGCATTGCCAGCGCCAGCACAGGCGCGGCCGTAGTCAGCGGCAGGATGGCAGACGATGCCGTCCTTTCGACCAGCAGTTTCGTCGGACCGTTGGGCGAGGTGCTGATCTTCCGAGTCGACGCCAAGACGGATTCCATCGTTGGCTACATCCAGATGACGGCAGGAACGCCTCCGCTGAATGCAGACAGCACCATCGGCGGAATGGGCACCGTGACCTGGCGGCGCGAGACACAGCCTGCGTCGTCGCGCGTTTATGAAGCTGGCTTTGGTCTCACGGCACCAACCGAAATGGACGCTGTTGGCGGCAGATATATCCCTCCCACCAAACCGCTGATCATTCTTGGCGTTACTGACGACGGCTCCACTGACAATGCACAACTCTCGTTCAGAGAGGCTGAACTGGGCAATACCACTCTCAATCCTCTTCCTACCCCTGACGCCACTCTCCGCCTAGTATCGCCAGCGACGGCCAAGTTCACCCCACCAACTCCACGACCGGTCAGTCTGGCGATCAATTCAAAAACCGGCAGCTTCACCGGTCGCTTTACCTTGGTAGACCCAAATGTGCTAGCACCCACCAAGACCATCTCGCGAATTGTTAACTTCAAGGGATTGGTAGTTATGGGAGGTGGCATCCCACGTGGTGCAGGCTACTTTTTGCTGCCCAGACGCCCAGCAAACAGCGGCGAGACCCCATCCAATACGGAGCAACTCTCTGGCCAGGTGATCCTGGAGGCAACTCCATAAATCTGAAGTCACTCCTCGATCCACACTAGCGTGCCCTCGGGCACGGTGTCAAAGAGGTCAATGATATCGCGGTTTTTCATCCGCACGCAGCCATGACTGCCCCTGCGGCCCATGCGGTGCTCTTCGTTGGTGCCGTGGATGTAGATGTAGCGATCAAAGGTATTGGCGTTGCGCTTTTCGAGCCCACGCAAGCGCAGGATGCGGGTGAGGATCAAATCCTCCTCCGCCGGATCGCCAGGGTTCCAGTGGCCGACAGGTTTGCGGGCTTTGAAAATGGTGCCGGACTCCGCTTCTTCGCCAAACTTTTCCGCCACGACAAAACCACCTAGCGGTGTCTTGTTGCTGCCTTCTTCAAAGCCGATACCGAACTTTGAAGTGCTGCACGCCCAAGTCCTCACCAATCGGTGACCGTCAAACAGAGACAAGCTCTGCGCACTGATGGAGACTTCGATCCGGGGCTGCGATACCTTCGTCATCATGGCGCGTACTACGATCCGGCAGCTGCTGCTTTTTTCTTTTTCGACGCACGAATGTTGAGCATCTCCACAAAGATGGAGAAGGCCATCGCAAAGTAAACATAGCCCTTCGGAATGTGGAAGTGCAGCCCCTCACCGACGAGGGCCGTGCCGATCAGCATGAGGAATGAAAGTGCCAGCATCTTTACGGTCGGATGCTTGCTAATGAAGGAGCTGACCGAACCAGCAAAGATCATCATGAAGCCGACGGAGATCATCACGGCGAGGATCATCACCGAGATATGCTCTGCCATGCCCACTGCTGTGATGACGGAGTCGAGCGAGAAGACCAGATCCAGGACTGCGATCTGGATCAGGATTCCTGTCAGGCTACTGCCGCGACCAGCGCGTTCGATGTCGCCTTCAGGGTCGCCCTCGATCTTGTGGTGGATTTCTTTGGTGCTTTTGTAGAGAAGAAAGAGCCCCCCAGCAATCAGGATGAAGTCTTTGCCAGAAATCTCCCGTCCGATCACGGTAAACCACGGCTCCTTGAGCTGCATCACCCAACTGATCGATAGCAACAGGAGGATGCGCGTGATCATCGCAAAACCCAAACCCAAGAAACGCGCACGAGGCCGAGCAGTCTCCGGCACCTTGTCCACCAGGATCGAAATGAAGACGATGTTATCGATCCCCAAGACGATCTCCATGATCGTCAGCGTCAAGAGCGCAATCCAGGCCTCTGGATCGGCTAGCCATGAGAAGTCGAAGGGATTCAGTTCAGCGAGGAAAGGGACAGGCATGTTGGGGCCGAGACTACAGCGATTTGTCGTACTGGCAACAGCCGGATGCGGCGAGGCATTGCCGCCACCGCCGTTCCGCGCTAGGATGCCGCCATGCCACCACCTGCCCCGGATGATTCACGCGCTGCGGAGACGCTGCGTGGCACGGTGGAGCGCGTAACTTTCCACTCGGAAGACACCGGCTATTGCATCCTCAAGATCCTCCCGGAAGGGCGCAGCGACGTGGTGGCACTGATTGGTAAGGCACCTCGCGTCGTCCCAGGCGAGCACTTGGAGGCTCGGGGCACCTGGGAAAAGTCACGCGATTTTGGTCCGCAATTCAAAGCCACCGAACTGCGCCTGAAGCGGCCGGACTCGATAGACGGGATGGAGCGCTACCTGGCTAGCGGCTTGATCGAAGGCATTGGCCCTTCTTTTGCAAAGCGTGTCATCAAGAAGTTTGGCAGCAAGACCTTTGATATCATCGAAAACGAATCCGCTCGCCTAGAAGAAGTCGAAGGCATCGGCACCAAGCGACGGCGGGAGATCCGCTCCTCATGGATGAAGCAAAAAGCTGTGCATGGAATCATGCTATTCCTGCACCAGCATGGCATCACCCCATCGCGCGCACTCCGGATCTACAAGACCTACGGGGATGAAGCGATGGATATCCTCCAGCAGAACCCCTACCGTCTCGCGGCGGACATTCGCGGCATCGGATTCAAGACCGCCGACGAGATCGCCCAGCAGGTGGGACTGGAGAAGGACGCGCCGCAACGTCTGCGCGCTGGCTTGCTGCATGTCTTGGAGGAGGCATCTCGCTCAGGGCACAGTTGTGTACCTGAGGAAAAAGTCATCAAAGACGCTGCCGCACTCCTTGGTGCCGGAGAAGCCGCCTTAGCAGAACAGAGCACCGCAGTTTTGCTGGCAGGCGATCTGGAGAGGCACGTCGTCTCTGGGCAACCGATGCTGTATCTACCCTATCTGCGTGGAGCAGAGGTCAGCATCGCTCGCACACTGAAGGACATGCGAGGAGCACCACCCAGCTACCCCACGATTCAGGTGGACGCAGCCCTGGAGTGGGCCGCGCGCGCCACCGGAAAGTCGCTCGCGCCCAGCCAAGCAGAAGCCGTTCGCACCGCCCTAGCACAGCGCGTTTTGATCATCACCGGCGGCCCTGGTGTGGGCAAGACGACAATCCTGCGCACCGTCCTTTCAATCCTTGGCAGCAAGGCGGTGAAGATCGTCCTCGCTGCACCGACCGGACGCGCAGCCAAACGCATGACAGAGAGCACCGGCCTGGAGGCCAAGACCCTGCATCGCCTCCTGGAGTATCAAGGCGATGGCACCTGGGGACGCCACCGTGGCAAGCCGCTCGCGGGCGATCTTTTTGTCGTCGATGAGGCCTCCATGATCGATGCGCCGCTGATGGCACAGTTCCTCAGCGCCCTACCTCAGGGTGCTCATGTCTTGATTGTCGGGGATGCGGATCAGTTACCTTCCGTCGGCCCTGGCATGGTGCTCAATGATCTGATCAGCAGTGGCGCGGTGCCCTGCGTGCGATTGACGGAGATCTTCCGACAGGCCGCCTCCAGCCGCATCATCACCTCCGCCCACGAAATCAATCGCGGTCGCGTCCCTGACCTCAAGCCCCACCCAGACAGCGACTTTTTCTTCCTTCCCGCAGCCGAGCCGGAGCAGGTGAGGGACGTGATCGTGGACCTCGTCAAACGTCGACTGCCAGCAAAGTATGGATTTGATCCGCTCTCCGAGATTCAGGTGCTGACGCCGATGAACCGCAACTTGCTTGGCACCCATTCACTAAATCAGGCGCTGCAAAGCGCCCTCAATCCAGCGAACGAGATTAAGTACGAAGTGGAGCGATTTGGCTCCTGCTTTCGAGTTGGCGACCGAGTCATCCAGACCCAAAACAACTACGACAAAGATATCTTCAATGGGGATCTGGGCCACATCGTCGCCATCGAGACGGACCCGCTGAAGGTGGAAGTGCGTTTTGAGGGTCAACGGCTTGTCAGCTATGAATCGGGGGAACTCGACGAACTGCAACTGGCCTACGCACTCACAGTGCACAAGTCCCAGGGATCAGAATTCCCCTGCGTCGTCATGCCCATCAGCACGCAGCACTATGTCCTGCTAGAGCGCAGCCTGCTCTACACCGGCATCACCCGCGCGCGAAAATTGGTCGTCCTAGTCGGCGATGAGCGCGCCCTTTCCCTGGCGATCAATCGCCAAGAAAGCCGCAAACGCTGGACCGGACTCGGAGACCTCCTTCGAGCATAATCGGTCAAAGGTCCGCTATGCAGGACGCCCAACGTTCTTCCCTTAGCCAAATTGGCCGCTGGTTAAGAATTTTTACTTTTTTCGTCACTGACAGCAGCAAACCGGGTAGATACTCTCTATGAGACCTACCGCACCCACCTCTACCCCAATTCACAGCATGAGCTGGGCTGTGGTCGTTATGTTTTGGATTGGCATCAACGCACGCCCCACAGATGCGGCGGATGCCGTGACATCACAAGGATTGATGTCCCAATATTCGGACCCAGGCGCCACTTCAAGGTATGGAGTACCAATGAGCGATGAAGAGCGGCTAAGGCTTGAAGAGGAAACGCGGCGGGAAATCTTGAGAGTTTCGGAGAACGACCCCGCCAATGTCTCCCTGAGATTCGGAAAATTTGCCGAAGTCGTCTTACTGCCCAGCATTGTGCTAATGATCCTGATCGTGCTCGTCCGTCGCGGTTCCGGGGGCTGCATGTAACTACCGGGCCCTGACCGCCTGCTGCATACGCTCCAGCATGTAATACACAGTGCGGCTGCGCAGCCGCACGAGCGTGCTGCCCACGATGCGATCGATGATCTCCGGCCCGGTGTCCAACACGTCCGCCACCGGCGATCCCTCAAAACCACGCGCCAGGATGGCGGCCAGCGCACGAGTCAGGGTCTGCACCTTTGGCCCGAGGGTAAACGCAAAATGGGCACCCCCATCCTCGTCCAATCGAAAAAAGATCCCGACAGTGTCGGTGCACTGCTCATCACGGCGCACGTCCCGCACCGCATACTCAGCACCCTCCACGGGCTTATGCTGGGCGGAGATCTCGGCGTAGTGGACGAGCATCTCCCGCCGCTCTGGCTCGCTCATTCCCTCAAGGAGGGCCACAATTTCCATGAGCGCTTGGGGGACAGGCATCGCTTCTCAGGATGATCTACTCCACCGCAGGACTCACATACATCGTGGAGGCATTGTTCACCCGGCCCACGGTGGGGATCAGTCCGTTCATATTCTGATTGCCGCCAGTCGCGTTGCCGTACTGCTGATTGAAGGCGCGGTAGAGGCTCTCCCCATTCTGGCCTGGCGTCGGCACACTCAGATTGATCGGCTGGTCAGGTGTGGGCAGTCCTCCAGCCTTGCGTTGACTCTGATCCAGCGCGTGGCGGGACCAAGCAAGATCCGTCGCCTTCTGAGAAATTGTTGCGTCCATCGCCTGCTTCTGGGCCAGGTACTGCTCCTGAGTTAACGTCCCACTGGCGCGTTGACGCTCCAGCTCCTCATACTGTGGGCGAGCGCGGGCTCGCAGTTCCTGGTCATACTGGTCCAGGCTGGCCGCAGAGGGAATGGTGCTGGTGCATGCGGAGGCAAAAAGGCAGCCAACCAATGCGATCAATTGAAAAAATTGCTTCATGTCTGCGCCAGAATAGCGGTTTGAGCCGTTGTTTTCAATGCAAACCGGATTCCCCGGCCAGAACCTCCACTTTTTGATCCTTTGAGCGATCCAGATCCCATCCTCGACACCTCTGCACCGCGCGGCAACTACCTCCCCTATCCTTCGTCGCGACTAGCCGCGCGGATCGTGCCGCAGGACCTCACCTCTTTCAAATCGCGCGGCATTTCAAAGGTCGAGCGTGAACTCCAGCAGGAACTCGTGGAACTGCGGGAGCGCTACCTGGAAGTCATCGATGCCTTCAACTGGAACAAGCTTGTTTATGAGGCTCAATTCGGTTTTGAACCCGTGATCGGCGATTGCTACCACCTTTACGAGGTGGGGAAACAATATCACCTCAGCATGATCGAGCCCGAAAAGTGGCACCAGCGCTGGATCGCTACCCTGCGCCTCAATGCCGATGGCAGGTGGCAGATGGAGAAGTGCGCAGAAGACTTTGACCTGCGCCAGTGGATCGACGAACACTCCCGAGAGACAAAGGGAAAACCATGACAGAATTTTCATCCATCGGTCAAAAATTGGGGGGCCCCAGTGGCATCCAGGAACTGATGGAAGATCTCGGCCAAGCGCTGAGCAGTGATCCAGCGATGCGCATGCTCGGCGGTGGCAATCCTGCCGCCATTCCAGAGGTGCAATCCCTTTGGCGGGACCGCTGGGCCGAGCTAGGCGCGGATCCAGCGCAACTGGATCGCACCCTGCTGAACTACGATCCACCCGGCGGTAGCCCGGCTTTTCGCGAAGCCATGGCCGACTTCCTTCGGCGCACCTGCGGTTGGGAGTGTGCGGCCAAAAACATCGTCGTCCTGCCTGGAGGACAGACCGCGTTTTTCTACCTGTTTACCCTGCTGGCTGGGCAGGACGGCAAACGCAAAATAGTCTTCCCGATCACGCCAGAGTACATCGGCTACGCCAATCAAGGTCTGCACCCAGCCGCCTTCCATGCCTGCAAGCCGCTGATCGAAACGCGTGAAAACAACGAGTTCAAATACCGCATCGACTTTGATCAATTAGATCTCGGGAATGACACCGCCGCCGTCTGCCTGTCCTGCCCAACGAACCCGACAGGCAACGTCATCAGCCACGACGAAGTGATGCAGTTGCGCAGCATGACCCGTGAACGCGGCATCCCGTTGATCCTCGATCAGGCCTATGGAATGCCCTTCCCCGGTGCCATCTATGTCGATTGGCAACCGCTGTGGGATGAGGACATGATCGTCTCCATCAGCCTCTCAAAACTGGGCCTGCCTGGAGTGCGCACCTCCGTCATCGTCGCCCACGAAAAGATCGCCACCGCACTAGCCAACATGAACGCCGTCATGGCCCTGGCGAATGGCAATATCGGCCAGGCGATGTTGCGCCCGCTGCTTGCAGGGGATGTCTTGCCAAAGCTAGCGCGCGAGGTCATCCAGCCATTCTACCGCCAGCGCGCAGCCTTTGCCGCAGGCCTGCTCCACGACCTTCTTGGTGGCAAGGTCAGCTATGGGCTGCATGTGCAAGACGGTGCCTTCTTCCTCTGGCTGTGGCTCAAGGATCTGCCAATCACCAGCGCAGAGCTCTACCAGCGGCTGAAGCAACGCAAGGTGCTAGTTGTTCCTGGGCATTACTTCTTCTTTGGTCTCGATGAACCCTGGGCGCATCGCGATCAATGCCTGCGCATCACTTTTTCCCAAAGCCCCGAAATCGTCCGCGAGGGACTGGAGATCATCGCGGACGAAGTCATCGCACTCACTCATGGCAAATGATGGAGCGCTTTAGCGACTTCATGGCGCGGGCGCTCTACGATCCAGAGCGCGGCTACTACACCCGGCGCATCCGCGATGTCGGCGGCAATCGAGGAGACTTTGCCACCAGTGCGACTCTCTCGGATCGTCTGGGGCAGGCAATCGCCGCGTGGCTACGCGCTGAAAAGGGTGCCACCAACATCATCGAGATCGGTGCTGGCAATGGTGCCCTCATGCAGCAGGTCCAGCGCAATCTCGGATGGTGGCGGCGACTGAAGTGGCACTTTCACATCGTCGAAAAATCCCCCGTTCTCCAGGACCTTCAAAAGCAACGCCTGGGCGGAAAAGTCACTTGGTGGCAGAGCGTTGAAGAGGCCCTGGATGCGTGCAACGGCAAGGCTTTGATCTACAGCAACGAACTGATCGATGCCTTCCCGTGCACCATCGCCGTGTGGGACGCCACCGCAAGGATCTGGCAAGAATCGTGGATCGATGAAGGCCGCGAAGTGCTGCGCCCGCTGGAAATGTCCGAGGCCCAGATCGCCTCCTTTTCAGCACTGCGAGACTGGCCCACGCCACCCCAAGATGGCCAGCGAATCGAGCTACACGCCATGGCCCGCGATTGGCTAAAAGCCTGGGCACTGCATTGGAAGAGCGGCTCCATCTTGACCATCGACTATGGTGACACCTTCCCCGCGCTCTACCATCGCCGCAAGACCGGCACCCTGCGCGCCTACCTCCTGCACCAGCGACTAACTGGGGCTGAAGTGTGGCAAAATGTGGGTCGCCAGGACATCACCGCAGACGTGAACTTCACCGACCTGCGTGCTTGGTCTTCGTCGCTCGGATGGGCTGAAAAATCCTACACCAGCCAGCGGGAATTCCTCCAGCAATGGGCACCGCACCACCGCGCCGATCCCCAACTCGCCATGCCAGGCGGTGCCGACGATGCCTTCCAGTGTTTGATCGCACAAAAATCTTAGCGCCCTGACTCCCGCCTCTGGGCGGTTGGAGCGCAAAAGCGACCACTGAGAGGAGGCGGGTCACAAATCCATAGCCCCAGGCTGAGATAGATGGCGATTTCCACAAGCATCGCACAGTCGATGCCAAGTGACGCCCCAGGAGATGCCTCGCTCAATCGTTTCAGCTAATGGAGGGACCAGCAGGTTTCCCCGTCCCATCAACCACCCACCTTTGTGCCACCATGCCGTCAACCCCTCCACAGAGTCCTCAACGCCACTCCTTGGTGCCAGACAAACGATTGCTCGAAGGGCGGAATTCTGGAGGCAGGGATGACGGCATCGAGTTGCCGCCACATCTGCTCGGATTCCAGCACCACACCGTCATTGGCTATGAAGGACTGAAGCGTTTGGCACTGATGGTCACGCCCGAAGGCGATGGAAGCTTTCGCGATCAAGCGTGGGAAGCCATCTCTACCCTGCGCGCCATTCTATTGCAGCAAGACGAACCGATGACGGTGACGATGCAGACGGTGTTCATTGACGAAATCGCGCACGTCCCCATCGCACGACAAGTTTTTGAGGCCTATTACGGCGAAAACATGCCGCTCACACTGTTCGTCGTGCAACCGCCGTGCGACGGACGCGGACTAGCCATCGAGGCCTGGGCGATCAGCACCAAAACAGCCGATGTTTGTTTCGTCGGCTCGCATGTGGTCACAGTGGCACACAACGACATGCGCTGGGTCTATGCCTCAGCAGGCGAGCTGGATCTAGGGCATGCAACGGCCTATGAGCAATCGGCGCAGGCCTTTGAAAATCTGCGCTCGGTGCTGGCAGGTGCAGGCACCTCGTTCAAGGACGTGCTGCGCGTCTGGCTCTACCAAGGCAGCATCACAGGACTAGAGGGCAGCACGGAGCGGTATCGCGAATTGAACCGCGCCCGCACGGACTTCTTCGCGCGCCACCTCGACAACGCAAAGACTCGCGCCGCGCACAACGGCCGTGTGGTCTATCCGGCCAGCACCGGCATCGGCACGCTGGGTGAAGGCCTCATGACAACCTGCATGACCCTGCAGACAGATCGCGCGGATGTGGACGCGATCTCTCTTGAAAATCCGCTGCAAACATCCGCCTTTAGCTATCCGAAGGTCTATTCGGAAAAGAGCCCCAAGTTCTCCCGCGCTATGGCACTGCGCGCGGGCGACCACGTCACCACCTGGGTGTCTGGAACGGCAAGCATCGTGGATTCGGAAACGGTACACATCGGCGATGTGCGCAAGCAGGCCGAACAGACGCTGACAAACATCGAGAAACTTATCGCTGCCGACAACTTCGCACGGTCGGGCTGGGCGGATGCCGGCGCTACCCTGGCAGATCTGGCCAAGGTCCGCGTCTATGTGAAGCACGCCGCAGACTACGCCGTCTGCCGCGAGGTGTGCGAGGAGCGCCTCGGCCGCATCCCAGCGATTTATGCGCAGGCGGATGTCTGCCGCCCAGACCTGCTGATCGAGATCGAAGGGGTGGCCTTTTCACCACTGAGGAAGTGATCAATTTATGAATGCCCGCCTCCTCAGCCTCTTTTGCTTCAGTGCTCTAGTTCCACCGCAGCAAGCCGCAGAACCCAAGCAACCCAATCCACTCTATGAGGCGGGACCGATGGTGATGCGCACCGATGCAGATGCTACCGCCAGCGACAAGATCGACGAACTGGTGATGAAGCGCCTGCAAGCCATCGACCTCAAGCCTGCGAATCTTTGCTCCGACGCGGTGTTTCTGCGCCGCGCCTATCTCGTCGTCATCGGCACACTGCCGACTGAGGAAGAAGCGCGGGAGTTTCTCGCCTCCAAAGAATCCGACCGACGCGAACAGCTCATTGAGGACCTGATGGAGCGCGATGAGTTCTACGACTTCTGGACGATGAAGTGGTGCGACATTCTGCGCGTGAAGGCGGAGTTTCCCATCAAGCTGTGGCCGAATGCAGCGCAGGCCTATCACCGCTGGATCTATTCCAGTGTGCGCGGCAACAAACCACTGCACCAACTGGCACGGCAACTACTGGTGGCAAACGGCAGCAACTTCCGCGAGGGCGAAGTCAATTTCTACCGCGCCATGCAAGACCGCACCCCGAAAGGCATCGCCGCAACGGTGGCGCTGACCTTCATGGGCGAGCGCGCAGAGAAGTGGCCGGAGAAAAAACTGGAGGCAATGTCGGGTTTCTTTTCGCAGATCGCGTTCAAGACCACCGCAGAGTGGAAGGAGGAGATTGTCTTTTTCAATCCCGATGCGGATAAAGACGGACTGTCGAAAAAGACGATCTTCCCAGATGGCACGCCGGTGCGGATCGAGATGGGTAAAGAAGATCCCCGCATGCGCTTTGCCGACTGGCTGCTGCGGCCGGAGAATCCATGGTTCAGCCGCAGCATGGCCAACCGCATCTGGTCGTGGCTGATGGGGCGCGGTATCGTGGAGGAACCGGATGACATGCGCGCGGACAATCCGCCGTCCAACCCAGAGCTACTGGCGTTTTTGGAGAAGGAATTCGCCACCTCGCGCTGCGACATGAAGCACCTTTTCCGCATCATCCTCAATTCGCAGACCTTCCAATTGTCCAGCCTCCCGGCGCAGAAGTGGCCAGAGGCGGCGGTAAACTTTGCTCACTATCCGCTGCGGCGCATGGAGGCGGAGGTACTGATCGATGCGCTGAACCAGCTCACCGACACGGAGGAAAGTTATAGCAGCCCCATTCCTGAGCCCTTCACCTTCATCCCCGAGGATGTGCGCGCAATCGCGCTGGCCGATGGCAGCATCACCAGTTCGTTTTTGGAATTGTTTGGGCGGCCGCCTCGCGATACCGGCTATGAATCGGAGCGCAGCCGCAGCACCAGCGCAGCACAGCGCCTGCATTTGCTAAACTCCAGCCACGTGCATGAGAAAGTCGCCGCATGCCCATTGGTCACCGGAGCTGGCAATGCCCAGCCCGCCCAATTGGCGGAAAAAATCTATCACGCGGTCCTCTCGCGCCCACCGACTCGCGCGGAGTTGTTTGCCATCGAATCGCACGCCTCCGAGACCTATGCGCGGCCACAGGAGTTGGCGGAAGACCTCGTTTGGGCACTGATCAACGAGCCCGAGTTTGTTTACATCCACTGAACCACCCCCCTCATCCGGAGGACGCCCCCATGACTACCCTGACCTCAAATCTCTCCCGCGTTCAGCGCCGCCAACTCGATGCCTTGACCCGCAGCATGGCCGGAGTGCCGCTCTCCCGCCGCGAGGCCATGCGACGCTGCGTCTATGGTTCCGCAGGCCTCTTGCTGCTGGAGCCGCTGCTGGTTCGCGCGCAAGATGCTGCGCCCGCAGGCAAGGCAAAGTCCGTCATCCAGGTCTGGCTATGGGGCGGCCCATGCCACATCGATACCTTTGATCCCAAGCCCGAGGCGGGGAAAGACTACTGCGGCACGCTGGACAAACCGATCAGCACCAACGTCGATGGCGTACAGATTGGCCAGTTGCTACCTGAGTTGGCAAAGATCGCGGATAAATACTCGCTGATTCGAAGCATGACGCATGGAAACAACGGCCACGAAACCGCCGCGTATCTAGTGCAAACGGGCCGCACCTCTGAGCGCGATGTGTTTCCGGGCCTTGGCGCAGTGACCTCGTTTTTCAAGGGCTACGATCACGGTTACAAAGGTCTCATCCCGCCCTACATCGTGCTGACTGAACCGCAGGGGCGTTTTTCTGAGGCGGGCTTCCTCGGTCCGCGTTACAAGCCCTTCGCCACTGGTGGCGATCCCGCTGCGAGTGTCTTCGAAGTGGAGGGCATCATCGCGCCCGGGATTAGTGAAGCCCACCAGCAAGAGCGCCGCAGCTTTTTACACAGCTTGAACACGCTCGGTGGCGCACTGCCGGGGGATGCGACCCTGCGCACCGTCGCGGATTCGGAAGAGATGGCGTATGAAATGATCCTCGGCGATGCGGGCAAGGTCTTCGATCTCTCCATGGAAAACGAGAGTGTGCGCGACCGCTATGGCCGCAACACCTTCGGACAGTCCTGCTTGGTCGCGCGTCGGCTCGTGGAAAAAGGAGTGCCTTATATCACCATCAACTACAAAGGCTGGGACACACATAAGCAGCACTTCCAGGCGATGAATCGGAAGCTACCAGAGCTGGACCAGGGGCTGTCTGCCCTGCTCAATGACCTCGCTGACCACGGTCTGCTAGACACCACCGTTGTGTGGTGCTCGGGAGAATTCGGACGCATGCCAAAGATCGCCACCGAGTCACCCTGGAACGGCGGACGCCATCACCACGGCAAGGTGTTTTCCGCACTCGTCGCTGGTGGCGGATTCAAAGGTGGCCATGTCGTGGGTGCCTCCGATGCCAAGGGCGAGGAAGTCAAGGATCGCCCCGTCTATCCCGCCGACCTCATCGGCAGCATCTACCAGCAACTCGGCATCACCGCCGACTCCCCCCTGCCACATCCGATGGGCACGCCGACGTTTGTCGTGCCAGGCAAAGATGAAAAAGTGCCGATGGCAGGCCTGCTCACAGAACTTGTTTGAGACATCATCATGACCGCCCATCGACTGCTCCTCTTCCTCAGCTTCGCGCTCACGAGTCACGCGCTGGCCGTCCCGCATGTCGGCTATGTGTATCCGGCCGGCGGACAGCAGGACACCAGTTTTGAGGTCATTATCGGCGGACAAGGTCTCGTCGATCCAGAGAGTGTGCTGTTTTCCGGCGAAGGGGTGCAGGCGCAAATCCTAGAGCACATCAAACCGCTCGGTGCTATCCAGGCGAGTGACATGCGTGACAAACTGCGCGATATGCAGACGAAGCTGACCGCCCTCCGCGCTGCGCCCGATTTCAAACCGACCGATGAACTTCCCGCCATCCGCAAGGTGATGCGCGAAGCCGAGGTCACGGAGCGCAATCTGCTGCAACTGGCCGACTACGACCGCCGTCGCAACGACCCGAAACAGCAACAAAACACCCAAATCGGCGAACTCGTTCGAGTGAAGGTCACCATCGCTGAAGGCGCAGAACCAGGCCTGCGCTACTGCCGCCTGAGCACTGCCAACGGTCTCAGCAATCCGCTGCGATTCGTCGTCGGTCAGCACCTGGAGATTCGCGAAATCGAGGAGCCGCCGTCGTTTGACTTCGATCACTACACTGCAGGCAAAGCCTACAAACATCGGTCGCGCAAAGACATCCCAGTCACGCCCGTGCCATCGATGCCCGTGACCATCAACGGCCGCATCCTGCCAGGGGAGTTGGATGAATTTTCCATCCAAGCCAAAAAGGATGATCAACTCGTCTTGGCCGTGCAGGCGCGCAATATCACGCCTTATCTGGCCGATGCCGTGCCCGGTTGGTTCCAGGCGGTTGTCTCGATGACCAATGCCGCAGGCGATGAGGTAGCGTATGCCGATGACTATCACTTCGATCCCGATCCGGTGCTGTTCTATAAAATCCCCGCCGATGGCGAATACCGCATCAAGGTGAACGACTCCATCTACCGCGGTCGCGAGGACTTTGTGTATCGCATCACCATCGGGCAATTGCCGTTTTTGACAGGCATCACACCACTCGGCGCGCAGGCTGGCTCCACCACGGACATCAGCTTCATGGGCGGCAATCTCGGTGCCGAGGCCAAACGGCGCTACACCGCGCCCGATCAGCCAGGAAATGTATCGCTCTTTGCTACCGTCGGACCGTGGCGATCGAATTTGATTCCTTTTCAAATCGACAGCGTTCACGAACAACCGGAGCGCGAACCGAATGATCGTCCAGGCGCCGCAAATGTCCTTGATCCGCCGATGGTCGTCAATGGACGCATCGAGAAACAGGGCGACGCCGATTACTACCGACTCAAAGGCCGCGGCAATCAGCCGTTTGTGTTCGAAGTCTTCGCGCGACGTCTTGGATCGCCGATGGATGCGAACCTGACGGTGCTGGACATCGATGGCAATCAGATCGGCTACAACGACGACTATGAAGACCACGCCGCTGGCTTGACGACGCATCATGCCGACTCCCGATTGAGCATCAAACTGCCCCCGTCTGGCGAATGTTTTGTGCGCGTGGCGGACACGCAAAACCAGTATGGCGCGGGTCACGCGTATCGGCTCAAGGTCACCCAGGCACGGCCCAGCTTCGCACTCCGCGTCACGCCCTCATCGCTCAACGCCCCCGCGGGAGGCAGCGCCCGCCTCACCGTGCACGCCTTGCGCGCCGACGGCTTCGATGCCGCCATCTCTTTGAGTGTGAAAGGCCCGGAAGGTTTCGAATTGAAAGGGGCCACCATTCCCGCTGGAGAGGACAAGGCCGAAATCTCCCTGAGCGTGCCCTCCAGCCCGCTAGAAAAGCCCGTAGAGATTCACATCCAAGGCAGCGGCCAGATGCCAGACCAAGACCCCGTCACCGCCGAAGCGAAACCTGCGGAAGACATGATGCAGGCCTTCATCTACCGCCACCTCGTGCCCGTGGACGCACTGCTCGTCGATGTGCGAGCCCCCGCACCCCCAAAGCAAACCGCAAAATAGGCGCCCCATAGCGCCAAGCTTCTAGAGTGCGCGAAACTCTGCTTCCGCTTTGGCAAAGCCAGCTCGCTGGCGTCGCGCGCCACCACCCCAGAGCTCACGCCCAACCACACGAAGCCCCCCTTCCCCGCGATCCACGCCGAGCCAAAAATCGTCTTGGCACCGCATCCGCCCGCAGCTAAGGACTCGCGTGCTTTTCAATAGCTACGCTTTTTGGATCTTCTTTGCGCTGGTTTGGGCGCTGTATCGGTGCCTTCCGCACCGAGGCCAAAACGTGGCCCTCCTCATCGCCAGCTACTTTTTCTATGGGTGCTGGGACTGGCGTTTTTTGCCACTGATTCTGACCACCACCGCGGTCAGCTACTTCTCCGCACTGGGCATCGCAACCAGCAATACCAAACAGCGGCAACACACCTGGATGGTGCTCGCAGCGGTGGTCTCGCTGGGATTGTTGGGCTTCTTCAAGTACTGGGGCTTCTTTGCGGAAAGCGCGGCCGCCCTGCTGACAGCGCTGGGCTTTCATGCAGATCTTGGCACCTTGAAAGTGGTGCTGCCCGTGGGCATTTCGTTCTACACCTTCCAGACGATGTCCTACACCATCGATGTGTATCGCGGACAGGTCACTCCGACGCGTTCCTTCATCGACTACGCGCTTTACGTCGCCTACTTCCCGCAGCTCGTCGCCGGCCCCATCGAGCGTTCATCATCGCTGCTACCGCAGACCACGAACCCTCGCATCCGCACCGGCGGTGACTTCTCTGAAGGTCTCTATCTTGTCCTCGTTGGGCTCTTCTTGAAGGTCGTGATGGGAGACAACATGGGCTTCATCGCGAACGGCATTTTCGGTGCAGAAAAGGGCAGCCTCACCGGGACGGAGGCCCTTGTGGGCATCTACTGTTTCGCCTTTCAGATCTATGGTGACTTCGCAGGCTACTCGTCCATCGCGCGGGGTGTCTCCAAATGGCTCGGCATCGACTTGATGACGAATTTCCGCATGCCCTATCTGGCGCGCAACCCTTCCGAGTTCTGGCAGCGCTGGCACATCTCCCTTTCATCGTGGTTGCGCGATTACCTCTACATCCCGCTGGGGGGCAATCGCGGCAGCAGCACCAAAACCTATCGCAACCTCATGCTGACGATGCTGCTGGGCGGCCTCTGGCATGGGGCGGGCTGGACCTTTGTGGCCTGGGGGGCATTGCATGGATTGATCCTTTGCGGCTATCGTGCTGCCGGAGATCGCTTTCGGCTCCCGGGGCGCTGGGGTCGCATCGTGGCCACGGTTGGCTTCTTCCACCTCGTCTGCCTTGCGTGGCTGTTCTTTCGTGCAGACAGCTTTGCGCAGGCCTGGGAGATGCTGGGGCTGATTTTCCGCCACCAAGAGATGACTTCGCTGGCACGATACGGCCTGGGCATGCTGGTATTCTTTTGCGGGCCACTGATGGTTTATGAGGTGTGGCTGGATCAGGCCCACACGCTGCGGCGACTCGAAACCGTGCGCTGGGGTTGGCGAGCCACCACCTACTGCTACCTGGTTTTCATGCTGATCGTGTTTCCACCACCGATCTTCGGGCAGTTCATCTATTTTCAGTTTTAAAAACGCCATGCCCGCGCCCACTCACGACTACGATGCCCTGCCCACGGACCTCCGTGCGCCGACCTTCCGACAGGAGCTACGGGTCGTCGCGGTGGTGCTGGTGTTCATCGCCGTGCTGGAGGTCGCGGCGAGGTTCGTCGCGCCTGCGCTGGACTACGACCGCAGGCACATCCACGCCCTGCCCGAAATCGTCACAAACCTCGCGCAGCGCGCCAAAGCTTCCGGCCATCCGCGAGTTGTCTTCTTTGGCAATTCACTCATGATGCACGGACTGGATGAGGGCATCTTCCACGATGAGCTCCAGCGCCTGAACGCCCCCCCCATGGAAACGACAAAGATCACGCCCGTCGGCACGGCCATGCTCGATTGGGTCTATCTTTACCAGCGCTACTTTGCCACGCCTGAGAGCCAGCCGGACGTGCTGGTGGTCGGTTTTGTGGCGCACCACATTCATGATCAGGAACCGATCAAAATTCGCCGACTCTCACGCCACTTTGTCGCACCCCAAAACTTCCCCGCCGTATGGCGCACGGATCTGCACGGCTTCCACGAAATCGTCCAGTCCGCATTGTGCGGGATCAGCGCGCTGGAGGGAGACCAGCCCGAGCATCAGTTGATCCTGCTGAATGCCTGCGTGGCCGATTACCAAACCGGAGTGAAGGCCAACAACCGCCTCGTCGAGTCCGCCACTGTGCGCAAGTCCCTCCAGAACGTGATTGCCCCCACGGAGACCTTCCAGCGCATGGGTCGCTTCATCCAACTCTGCAAGTCGAACGGCGTGAAAATCTTCTTTGTGCCCATGCCTCAGCCCGAAAAATGGGAGGTCAATCCAGAGGCGATCCGACTCACCCAAGCCCACGCCATGGGCTTCCTCGATGCCCGGGCGATTGACGGCATGACCGAGGCAGATTTTTCGGATGGCTATCACCTCGGAGAGACCGGCAAAGAGAAATTCTCCCGCTGGCTGGCGCGTGCACTTAGCACACAATCGCTGCGCTGAAATCTTTGGGCGCGCTTTGCTTCAAACTGGCGAATCCCGTAGACGCATAAGCCAATCATTCATTGCCGCGAGTGTGAAGAAGACTTTTAAAAACCTTGTTTTGGGTGCACATCGTGGTGCACTGACATGAGTCCCACGAACACGAGTTGACAGCTCTTTCTGAGCGTCAACCACACCTGACGAACTTGATCCGTATGAACAGCCATCCGTCCCACCTGTTGTTGACCCTCCTCCTCTCCCTGAGTCTGCCTATCCTGACGCAGGCTCTGGAGCCCACCATCACCAAGCTCCACGGCCGCGCCACCACGCCGCAGGGCTTCAATCAATTCGGCATAAGTGTGGCTGTCTCGGACCTCTACATCCTGGTGGGGGAACGATTTAACAACGACAGGGGATTGGGCGTCGGTGCCGCGCACCTCTTCGATGCCCGCACCGGGCGCTACCTCCGCAAGCTTCTGCCCCCCGCTGGCACTGCCACCGATAGCTACTTTGGTTTCAGCGTCGCCCTCTGTGGCAACCTCGCTGTCATGGCGTCGTACAAATCAACCGCTGGAGTCATTGGCTTTGACGCCCGCACGGGTCGGCAGCTCTGGAAACTCGATCCTCGGTCGGCGAATGATGGGTTCGGTTACAGCGTCGCCGTCAGCGGGCAGACCCTCCTGGTGGGTGCGGCTTATGCTAGTGACAATGGGCAGCCCAACTCGGGACTCGCCCACCTCTACGACCTCTCCGGGCCGACGCCTGTTCCCACCCACACCCTAAGCCAGAACGCAAATGCCGCAGCCAACGATCTTTTTGGAGGTGCCGTCGCACTCAGCGGGGATCTAGCCTTGGTCGGTGCCTTTTACGGAGCAGGAGCCCAGCTCCACGACACAAAAACGGGAGCCCTGCTCCAGCGCTGGACTGGCGCAGCGGAATTTGCCCGATCTGCTGGACTGGATGGGGGCTGGGTCGTGGTCGGGGATGAGGACAACCATCAAATCCGGGTCTTCGATGCTCGTTCCGGCACGGAGGCAGCCTATTCACCGCTGGCTGTCCCAGGCCTCTACTTTTCAAAAGCCATCTCGGTAAGCGGGAATCTCGCCCTGATCGGCGCTGCATCGGAAAATGGGGACACCGGTGGTGCCAGGCTCTTCGACCTGACCACTGGCACCGAGCTGTGGCATTTCACCGCCCCTGATGCCTCCGCTGGCGACAATTTCGGCTTCTCAGTCGCGCTCTGCGGAAATCGGGCCGTGGTGGGTGCCCAACTAGATGACGACCTCAGCAACGCTTCCGGCTCTGCCTACTACTATCGCGACCTCTCCGGCCCGCTGCCGCTGGCCAGCCTCGCCCAGACGAGGAACTTCGCCCCCGGCGTGGTGGAGGGTGACTTCCGTGCCTTTGGCGATGCCGTGATCAATCCCGAGGGCGAGGTAGCCTTTCCCGCCACCCTCATGGGCTCCGGCGCTGGGCGTGGCACCGCGGCGGCTGGCGTGTGGAGCGATCTGCTCAGCGGTTCCCTGAACCTCATCGCCCGAGGCGGGACAGACCTCGGCGGCGGTCTCCTGCAAAACGCCACCGGCAAGCCCCTCTTCAATCGCGCGAGCGACCTCGTCTTTCTCGGCACGGTAAAAGGCACCGGCATCAGCAGCAAAAACGACGCCGCCATCTTCCGCTCGAACTCCGGCGCTGCACCCGCCATCGTCGTCCAAGAAAACAGCACCCACGCGACCGCCAGTGGTGCCGTCTTCAGCCGCTTCTACGAAGTCGCCCAGTCCCACACCGGGAGCAATGGAGAGCTCGCCGTCTCCTTCCAATACAAAAACGGCCCGGGTGGGGTCAGCCGTGCCAGCGACAGCGGGCTGCTCGCCATCAATCATGATGGGACCGTCGTGGGCACCGCCTATGATGAGAACCATCTTGACCTCGACTCCCTGCCCGGCACCGCTTGGGGGCAATTCTCGCCTCGCGTCGCCAAAACCGGCAGTCAGATGGCCTGGAGCGCCTATCTCCTGGAGGGCGGGGTGACATCCGCCAACAACTCGGGGCTCTTCAAGGTCACGCCTGGGAACATCGAATCCGTCGTCGCGCGGAAGGGCGATACGCTCTTCGGCAGCACGGTCTTCAACACCTTCGTCGGCGAATCGATTTCCACAGACGGCGCGGTGCTGTATCGCGCCACCCTGAAGGGAAGCGCGGCCAATGAAGTCTTGTTCCATTCCAGCCAGGGTTACTATCTAAAAGGCACGGTCCTAGACGCCTCCAATCCTCAAGTCAGCGTCAGCCGCTTCTTGAAGTTTTGGCCCGCCGCAGGCGGCAAGTGGTTCTTCCTCGCCAAGCTCACGGGCAGAGGTGTCAACAGCAGCAACGATTGTGCCCTCTACCTTGTGGACACAGGCGGAGCGTACCTGCTGCTCCGCGAGGGCGACTACGTGGCCGGCTGCGACGGACCCAAGGTCGGCGTCATCCAGCGCGTGGATGTCGAACCCACGGGTGGCCAATACGTGGTCCTGACATCCCTCACCGGCAGCAGCGCTGCCAATCAGGCGGTCTTCACCGGCGATGCCGCCGCCGGAAACGACACCGACAAACGAGCACTACGACTCCCAGTTCTGAAACTGCGCAAAGGCACCAGCTACCAGGCACCCACGGGCAGCACTACCAAGATCCTCAGCCTCAGCATGACCAACACCAACGATGCCGCCGGAGCTGGAGCCAAGGGCGGCCCGCAAGTCATTGATGCCAACGGCAATGTCGTCATCTGCGTGCAGTTCACAGACAAGTCCAAGCATCTCATGAAGGGCAAGCCATAGGGAGGCGGGCGTGGATCGCGGTTAGATGGGCGTCTTGTGGTTCGGCTCAACCCCTGGAATTGTGGTGGGCCGATGCCAGCGGGTCGGCTTCCTCAACGCAGCTTCCATCAAAAGCGCCGACGGATCCATGACGTTTGATCACCCTCAGTCCCACTTTGCCTCCTCCCGGACCGTTTCTTCCTTGGCAGCGCGCGTTTCCCTTTCATAATGGGCCGATTCCCGAATGCCCGCTGCTCCTGATAAGCCCCGTCTCGCCTACCTTTTCTCTCGCTACCCCGTCGTTTCCCAGACCTTCTGTGATTCGGAGATGCTGGCGCTGGAGCGCATGGGCTTTGACATCGAGATCGGCTCCCTGAATCGCCCGCCGAACTCGTTCCGCCATGAGCGTCTGGATCGTCTGAAGGCCGAGATCCATTACCCGCCACCTCCAGATGTGCTGGATGCACTGTGCAAGGATCCAGAGTTTGATGAAAAGCTGCGCGCACTGGTAGCGGATCACTCGGAGCGATATGGCACCGGCTACAAGCCGATGACGCGGGCGCGCAATGCCTTTTACTTCGCCCAAAAATTCCGCCGCCTAGGCGTGCGGCATGTGCATGTGCACTTCGCCAATCGCGCCACACATTCCGCGCTGTTTTTGAAAAAGCTGGGCTTTCCGTTCAGCTTCACCGCCCACGCTCAGGACTTCATGTTTGACCTGGGCAGCAATGCCCTGCTCGCAGAGATGGCGAGGGAGGCTGAGTTCGTGGTCGCCGTCAGCGACTACAGCCGGGACTTGATCTGCGAGATGTGCCCTGAGTCCGAAGACAAAATCGTCCGCATCTACAATGGCATCGAGCTGGATGACTTTCAGCGCACCGAGGTAAAGACGCGATCCCCCCTGCGGGTCGTTTCCATTGGACGGCTGATCGAGTTCAAGGGCTTCCAACACCTCATCGGGGCGTGCGGTGTTTTGAAGAAACAAGAGATCCCCGTGGAGACTCGCATCATCGGCGAAGGCCCGATGCGTCCCGATCTGGAGGCGCGCATCGACCGTGAAGGACTGAGTGACTGTGTGAAGCTGCTCGGCGTCTGCAGTCAGGAGCAAATCAAAGCTGAGCTCGCAGAGGCAGACCTCTTTGCCTTGGCCAGCATCGTCGATCCCGTCGGTGCCTCCGACATTTTGCCCACTGTCATCACCGAGGCGATGGCCTGCCATCTGCCTGTCGTGTCCACCACCGTCACCGGCATCCCAGAGATGGTGGCCCATGGCGAGACCGGCCTCCTCGTGGAACCTTGTGATGAGGTCGCCCTCGCCCAAGCCATCGCAGAGCTCGGCGCAGATGCTGAACGCCGCGCAAAGATGGGCACAGCTGGCCGGGCACGAGCAGACAGCCTTTTCACACTGGAAAAAACCGCCTGGGTTCTGGGGGATCGCTTCATCAAGCTCGCCACAGATGGCCAACTGCCCGCACACAAGCGGATGGAAACCCCCATCGTCTATCTCACCCATCGCTGGGATGGCGAGGCGCTGCTAGCCACTGCGCCCGGCGTCCAAAAAGGCGTGCGCTGGATCGCAGAGCAGTCCAGTTGGCCAGACAAAGACGGGGACCGCGCCACCCTGCGGCAGATGGAAACCCTGCCCGACGCCAGCGTCGTGGAGTCCATCTGGCTGCGCCGTACCAGCCAGCGACAATTGATCGAAAACATCCGCGGCCAATTGGGCGATAGCCTGAATAGCACCGCCTTTTACGTCTCCGCACGCAACGCCGTGTATCTAGCCGATGTCCTGCCCAAGAGCGGCACCCGACATGTGCATGCCTGGCGCAGCGATGCCATCTTGACCGTTTGGTTGCTCAAACAACTGGCCCCCAACCTCCGCGTCAGCTGTGCTGTCGAAGAGAATCCCGCCATTCCTCGATCCTTGCTCGCACGACTGCTGCCAGCCTTTGACATCGCCAGCATTTCCGATCCACGCGTCGCAGAGCTCAGTGAAAAGCCAGCAAGCGACGACCTCCGTCTCGCGGCCCCTTTCCAGCGCACTGAAGTTCGCGTGGGACCACTGCGCGTGAAACGAAAAATTGCCGCCCCCAAACAGGATCGCACCGCTCTGGAGAATGCATGGCTTCAAAAACTGAAGGGAGGCCTAGCGTGAACAACCGCGTCGCAGTCATTATCCCCTGCTACAATCACGGCCGCTACATCGGCGAGGCGCTCGAATCAGTGCTCTCGCAGACGCGCCCGCCAGATCGCATCATCGTCATTGATGACGGATCCAAAGACGACTCCATGAAAGTCATGGAGCCCTTTGTCGCGCGCGGCATCGAACTGCGCGGTCGCGAAAATCGCGGAGCGCACGAGACCATCAACGAACTGATCCGTGAAGCCGCCACCGATTGCGGTTGGATCAGCATCCTCAATTCCGACGACCGCTACCTGCCACGCCGTCTGGAGCAGTGCATGGCCACCGCAGAGGCAAATCCAGGCAAGTCCGTCATCAGCACAAGACTCGAGGTCATTGACGCTGACGGCCAACGCATGAAGGAGGACGAGCCCCGCGCGCGATGGTTCTACGGCGTGCAATCCATTGGCGAAGGACTCACCCCTGCAGAGTGGCTGGGACGCGGAAACTTCATCGCCACCACCAGCAATGTCTTTGCCCGGGCAGAGTATCTTGCGGCGAACCTTTTCCGCCCGTACCGCTTCAATCACGACTACTTCTTCCTCGCCGGCGCCGCATGGCGGGATGAGATCGCCCTCAGCAATGAAGTGCTGATGCAGTACCGCGTCCATGGGTCCAACACCATCACCACCCGGCCAGAGCCACTGATCCGCGAGATGCTGCGCATGCATCTGGACCTCTTCCACGATTACGCAGAGCCGCTAGCGGCAGACCCAGAGATGCGCCGCCGCTTCTTCGACTACATGCGTGCGCTGTGGGACAACATGTCCAGCTTCCACGCCGGCATGTTCTACATCATGGTCGCCCAGTTGGTGAAGAAAATCCCCGAGGAAGAACTGGCCGCCCTTGCCGACTCCCTCACCGGTCCGGAATTTGAGACCTCCCCGAATCGGTCCCTTGCAGGTGCCTATGACGGACGCGAACCGCTCTCCATCGGCACCGTCAGTCGCAAGCTCGATACCCTGCGTGAAGATAAGATCCGCTGGCAAAAAGAGCGCGAGTGCCTCCTTGAGCTTTCCCGCCTGCGCGGAGAAATGGCACGCAGCCGCTGGGTCTCCCTCGGTGCCGTGCTCGGTTTTGGTCGCACCCTTCACAAGAATGAAGGCAAAGGCTCCATCGAAAAACTCCAACGACTCCGCGAGGCCTGCCTGAAAAGCGCATGGTTACGAGTCGGCAGCGTGATCGGATCCAAGACCTCCAAAGCGCTCCGGTGCTTCCGTTGACATGCCTCTCGAAGAAATACCGCTTTCCCTTGATATCGAATCCATTCCGCAACCGGTAGAGGACTTGATTGAAGAGGCAGAGCGCCGTGCGGACGAGTTTTATGAGGCCGGACTGGGCCTGCGTTTTCCCAACTACGTGCCGAGTGATCCGCGCATCGTTTATGCCGCGATGTCGGACTTAAAAAAGCAGGGTCATCTCCAAGGAAAAGTCTTTTGCGAATGGGGCTGCGGATTCGGTCTCGCCGCCTGCATGGCCTCAATGCTTGGCATGAAGGCCTACGGTCTGGAGATCGAAGACGATCTCTTCGCGCGGGCTAGCAAGCTCGCCGCAGATTTGAACCTCCCGGTAAAGATCCTGCAGACCAGTTATCTGCCCGAAGGCTTTGACGAAAGCGAAGGCCACGGCGGCAAAGATCTGATCTCACCCGATGATCGCACGACCGCAGGCGGCCTCATTTCGCCGCCCATGTATGACGATCTCGACCCCGGCGATGTGGATCTCTTTTTCGTTTATCCCTGGCCCGGCCAAGAAGAAATGATGATGGACCTCTTCAGCGCCGTCGCCTCCCACGGTTCCATCCTTCTCATCTACCTCGGCGATGGCGAAATCGAAGCCTACACGCTCGACGACAGCGGCGATAGCCGCTGGTGAAAGGCATCACCACGCAGGTGCAGCCTGCCCTTTGATCGCCGCCCAAAGTTTTTGCGCAAACTCACCGCGAGTCGGTTTTTCAGAAACGGCAAGACTCACATCGTAGCTACCACACAGCTTCATCACCGCCGCCTGCCACTCTGCCGTCGCCTCTGCGTCCGGCCTAAAATCGACCTCACGCCGCGACTGCGGTAGGACCCCACGCGCGGCGAGACGATTGATCGCAACAAACGCTGGGTGATCTGCTGGCAGATCTCGATAGGGCCAAAGCAACATCGGCACACCCTGCACGTCACCACACAGTGCCGCCTGCACCTCCTCCACACGCGCACGATTGCCCGCCATCGCGCGCGGTTGAAACCCATGCTGCAAACACAGTGCCGCCATCGCCGCAGCCGCCTGACCGATGTGCACCCGGTGATCATGCAATCGAACCGCTGAACTCACGATGCTGCTAAAGCCCAGATTTCCCTGCGCCCCAATCAGCCCGTCCATCTTCACTGGAATGAAACTGCGCAAAGGAAAGACGCTGCGATCACTCAGGTTATGCACTCCGCGTCCTGGCTTCTCATAGTGCGTCCACGGACCCGTATCGCCCTCACTCTTCAAGTAGGCGCGACCGGTGTCATGAAAGTCGTAGTGAAACTGCCAGCAGAACAACCCATCCGGATACATCACCTTCGCAAAGGCTTCCCGAGCAGATTCTTTGTCCTTTCCATCCGTATTCAGACTGTCTTGCTCGCGCATCATGTACAGCGCCTTCAGTCGCAGCCCTTCGCGGATGTAGGGCTTGGGAGGCAACTGATCCGGTGTGCCAAATTCACCGCTGAGATGGTAGCCCAAAAAGCTATTGGCCTGATCGGGTGCACGTTCGTGGACGAAGGTTTGCAGATGATACAAAAGTCCCAGTGACTGCGCCTTCACATCGTCAAAGACAATCTGCCGCTGCTCACGACTCATCAGCACGATGTTTTTCATCGATGCACCGGGCTCCGTAGCCTCAAGCGCATCGGCCACATGCCGGGGCAATCGCTCCAAGGGGTAATCCTGGCCATGCGAATAACAGATCAGTGCCGAGGTAAGACCATCCTTGCTCGCACCGCCTTCAACGATGCGGCGCATCGTCAGAATCGAGGACTGGCGCGATGCCATGTTATTCTTCGCAGGCCACGGTGGGATCCCGCCACCCTTCGTCGGGCGATCCCACTTCAGCGCCGCCCCCTCTTTTTTTCCAAACGGAGTCGTGCGCAGGTAACGCCGCTCGTCGTAATGAGGCGGCACCGGGATCGGTGTTGGGCCTTGGCTCTGCTCAACGATCATGGCCCAGGTGATCGGGTTCATCTCGTTGGGCGGATTCGCAGACACATCCTCCTGCGCGCTGGGCTCGCCATAGCGCGAGCGCGGATCAGGCCCCACTTCAAAGGCGGTGCCGGATAGCTGCACCACATCGCCCCAGTCGGAGGCATCAATCGTCAGCCTTGCCTCCACGCTCAGCTCATCCCCCGCCTTCTGCATTCCCTTAAATTTCATGCCCGTCACGCGCCCACCATCAGTCGACATCATCGCCGCAACGGGCACATAATTCAGGCGCAGCGTCACCTGCCCACTGGTGATGTAAGGCTGAATCATCTCGCGAAAAATCTTCTCCGCTTCCGCAGGACGGAAGGTGCTGGGACCATGCATCGGTTTCCCAGGCATCGGGCTTCCATACTTCTCCGTGTTGAATGCCTCGATCCGATCCATCAGCTCTTTGAACAGCCCAAAGCGATGGAACGACCGCTTCATCGGATGCCACGCAGGCCCCCAACCGACCAGACCATTGCCTTTGTTCTCATCGACACACACCAACCCCTGCTCCGTGTATTGCCCACCCAACCACTCGCCATCATGCACTACTGTGATGGACTTCACGCCCATCCGCGCCGCTTGAATGGCCGCCGCCCAACCCGACTCCGTGCCCCCAACGATGAGCAGATCTGTCTGAATCGTTTCCGCTGCTGCGAGACTCGTCAGGAAGAAAAAGAGATAGAGGAGAGGCTTCATGATTGGGCGTTGAAGACCAACGCAACGCAGAGGCGCGATGTTGCCCTCCCTCCACAGATCCAAAGCGTCCCCACCTCGCTTCAGCTACGCCTTAAACTCGTCAAGATTCGCTAAAATGAAAACCGCCAAGCGCTCGCGCGGATCTTCGTCCGATTCGCTGGCCGCAAGGTAACTGCGGCTCAACTCGCGAAGATCGTCCGCCTGTTCGTCAGCCTCTTCATCGTCGTCGGCATCCAAGTTCAAGAACAAGGCCGCTGCCTCCTTGAAGATCTCAAGGTGATCGTGCGCACCGATGCGTTCCAAGCCCCTCGCCACATCCTCATTGAGATTGTCTTCGTGAGTCCAGAAGAACTCGCCGAAACCACCCGCAACAAGGTTGTTGTTCAACTCCTGCACGGCATAGACAATCCGCCAGTATTCCGGAAGCGACTCGAAATAAAGCTGCGCAAAAGGAACGGCGTCTTCATCATCCTCGTCGTCCGCTTCATCCTGCGTAATCAGCGTCCGTGCACTGTCCACCAAACTCCAGGCCTGATCGCAAAGATCAGCAAAGGGCAATGACTCCGCTTGTTTTTGGCTGAGGTTAAGGATCAACGGCTCGCTGTCGTTCATGGGGAGGATGGGGAGGATTGGGCTGAATTCAAGTTTGGTGGACGGCTGAGAGTTTATCGAAGGATCACTTCGATGTCCAACGCCCGCCTCAATGTTTCGTTGTCGCCGAAACAAGCAGGCCTAACCTATTTCGGCAGCTCCGTATTCGCCACGCCCTGCGTCCCTGAGTGAAAGAGGTTGTTT
The DNA here is from genome assembly GCA_024232965.1 of Verrucomicrobiaceae bacterium. Classification (GTDB taxonomy): domain Bacteria; phylum Verrucomicrobiota; class Verrucomicrobiia; order Verrucomicrobiales; family Verrucomicrobiaceae; genus JACKQF01. Next base: position 196,770 of record JACKQF010000002.1, read on the forward strand.
GAGAAGTGCATGCCGCGCGGGGCATTGGCTCCTGTGGGCAGGACGACGGCGTACTGATAGCGCGGTTCGCCGATGCAGTAAATGACATTGCCCGTCACGACCACGTCCGACAGCGGTGGATCATCGGGCTGCTGACCCGTATCAAATTTGATCGGAGAGCGTCCATCGCCCCAGATCCAATGCGCATCCCCATGCCCAAAGTCAGAGATGATGTTGTTCGCGATGATGGAGCCGCCGTCAAAGTTGTCCGCATTCGCCGCCGCACCGGGCATGAGGCCAATCGCCCAAAGCGAATTGCGCACAAATTGATTGCCGGTGATCATCACATTGCGAGATCCGTGCATCGCCTTCATACCCATGAACGAGTTCGTGATGATGTTATTGGAAACAATGACGTGATCGCAGTGCAGGTCGATTCCCTGCGCGGCATTTTCGATGTGATTGCCCAAGATCCGTGTGAAATCGCTGACCATGGGTGCGGTGACGATGATGCCAGAACCCTGCTGCCAATTGTCCACATAATTGGCGTCCCAGGTTTGTTGATTCACGATGCTGCCCTTCTGCGGATTCTTTTTCACGAAGTCACCCAGCTTGTGCTTGGCCTTCATCTCGGGCGTCGGCAGAAGGTTCTGCTCAACGACGCGATTGCCCTCAATCAAGGTGCCTGTGCAATAGCTGACGCTGATCCCAGTTCCGTCCGTGCAGTTGAAGGCGTAGCCATAGCCTTCGCTCTTCGTCCGATCATCAATCGTCACACGCATGTAGTTTTGCACCAAGCAGTGACTGATCCGGCAGTTCTGACTCTCGCGCAGCAGAATGGCGCCCGCGCGCGTTTGGTTATCGATCACCCGCACATTGTCGATCACCAAATCGCGGCACTTGATAGCGATGATGCCCTCGTGATTCGTTTCCTGGGCACCGGCTTTCCTCGTCAACGTCAAGCCAGACACCTCGGATGAAGCTGTGTCCTCGATCTCGATGATCGGCTGATCGACTTTCTCCTGAATGATCTTCCCCGGCCCAAACAAACCGGAACCATCCCCACGAATGCGGATCTTCTCTTGAATCACGTAGTCACCTGCCGGAACAAAAACGAGCTTCCCAGGATTGGCATCCAACGCGGCCTGGATCGTTGGATAGGCGGAGACATCCGGACCTGCGGCGGCTCGACCAAGGGCGATGCTGGCGATGAGAAAGACGAAACATAGACGCATTCAAGAGCAAACGAAACGAGGCAGGTGTTCTTCCTCGCATCACCATTGCGCGAACGATTTTGCCTGCGCGCCACCCAGAAGTCAGTCCTTCGTCGGATCGGCCTGACCTTCGACATTGGGGCGCGACTTCGGTTCCCACTTGGCAGCCTCCGGCAAATGGAACAGCGCAAAGCTGGTGAGGAAGGGATAGTTGCACACGCACCCATGCGCAAAGTTCGGCGCATTGAGAATGCCGCCCGCTGGGATCATGCTGTTGGTGCAGCCACTGCGCGTGCAAGAAAAATAGTTCCGCTGTTCCGAATCCAAATCGATGTAGGCCGCGATCGCACTGCGGAAGGTCAACAAGGCATCGCTCCCCACCACGCGATTGCAACCCGTGCCACGCACCCCGATCTGCTGCGGACCTGCGGGCGCGCCCGTGCGGAGGTCGGCGATTTTTCCATCCCCGAAAATGACCAGTTCGCCGGTGACTGTGGGCGACTCAAAGCGCACCAAATCGGTCAACCGCGCCCCACTATCCTGCTGCCACAACAACTTTCCCTTCCCTGCCTCAAAGGCGAAGTACTCATGCCGATCCATCACGGCGATCACCACATCCTGCTTCGCCGAATAAACGAGCTTTGGCTTCAGGGGATTGTCGAGGAAGACCCCGCTCCACGTCGGGCGGCCCACACTTGCATCGGATTGATCGGGGCGTTTCTGCGCCACCAACGGCATCTTCCAAAGCGTGGCACCATCCGCTTGATTCAGCACCACCAACTCTGTCTCAAACGCCGCCACCGCCTCGCTTTTCCGACTGCGATCCGCGCTGTAATCAACGACATAGACTCTCCCCGCACCAAGCGCGAACGCGACGCTCTCCATCGCTCCTTCGCGCTTCCATCGGACCGCACCCGTCTCACGATCCAAGGCCAGCAAATTCCTGCCCGTTGCGACGAAAAGGGTGCTGCCAGCGATCCGCGCTTCGTCCCATTGAGCGTCGCCACCGGTCGCGATTTCACCGAGCTTCTTCCCGCTCGCGGCATCATAAATCTGCGCATCCTTTTCGCGCAAAAGATACAGCCGGTCCGGCGTGGCGATGACATTCTGATCGGTGGGTCTAGAGAAGGTGCGGTGATCCAGGAGCCTGCGGTCCGCCTTCTCGTAAGCGGGCACTTTCACCTTCCACAAATGCCGCCCCGTGTAGGCATCGACCGCGTGCGCCTCATCCGCCGCCAGCAGGAAGATCCGCCCTGCTGCCAGCGTGGGATAGGGATTGCGATTGTGGTGAAACTCAAACTCCGGCGAAAACAATCGATCAATCGTCCCGCTGTACCAGAGCAGCCCAAAGGGCGGCACGGCCAGTTGATCTGAAGAGGCAAAGCTATCTCCCGCGTTCGCCGCCTCATGCGTCCACTCGTCCGCACCTTTCGGGGTCGCGGTGCGATGAATGACCGTTGTCTTCCGATCCTCATCAAAAGCAAATCCGCCCAAAGTCGTCGCATAAGCCTCCGCTTCATCCCGCAGTTTCGGACGCATGATCAACCACGCTTGCCCTGTAAAGGGCCGCATCGCGTCCAATGCGGCATGAGTCCAGGCGAACGCAGGTTGGCCGAGGGCGTTAAAATTCTCGGACATCACCAACTCCGCAAAGTAGGGTGGCAAATGCAGCGCTGGCATGGACGCATGAAGCACATGGACACGAGCCCCATACAACCCCTCAGATCGCAACGCATCTCGTGCTTCCGCAGCTAAGGCCTCGCCAGGCTCGACCACAATCACGTTCAGCTTCGTGATGCGCGCAATCTCGCGCGGCAAGGCACCCGTGTTCCAGCCAAAGACCAATGCATAACCGCCACTGGGGCGTGGGTTCAGGTCCTTGATCATTAGCCACACTCGACGCTTCCAGACAGCGTCAGGGACACTCGCTTTTGGCTCTGCCGTCAAAACCGCTGCCCGCGCCTGCCCCTCGCCAAAGCACAGCATCTGACCTGCATCCGTCATGACGATGAGATGCCCCCGCGCAGCGATCATGCTCACGGGCAATCCCTTGACAGCGGCTTCCCAAACGATGGCAGGCTTTCCACCCTTCTGCGGCGGCGGCGCGATGGCCGCGACCTTCCCTGGAGCGGCCGCATAGACGCGATCACCCGCAACGAGACGTACCGTCAAGTTGGTATCCAGCTGCCACAGCGGTTCAAGGTTCAGTTTGCGAGTGAACTCCGACGGATTCTTTTTGATCCAGCCCTTGGCATAGTCGATCTGCCAACTGGCAGATGTCAGATCATAAGCGGTGATGCGGTCATACAACGGCGCACGAACATGGGTGTGACCGCGTTCGACTTGCACCTCCGCTGGCGTCTGAAATTCGTTGCGGATCATCATCGTTGCAGTGAAGACCGGCGGCGTCACATCACCGATTTCATGCCGAGTCGCGATCAACGGCACCTGCACAGGAGGATGCGCTTTCACTGATGCCTCTTGGTTTGGGCGTAGCGGGCGGCGGTCACTTGGGAACATCGAGATCGCCGGTTTCCTCGGGTCAAACAGGACCATGCGCTCCCCATCCACGTTCTTCACGCGAACCACTTTATCCGCGATCAGTTGCTCGGCCCAGGCCACGTCTTTGCCACACAGCGCTGCGAAATCATCAACCTTCAGCGGCCCTGTCGGCAGGTTTTCCAACAGTGTATCACTGGCGGCATACAGCGATCCTCCTTGGAACCAAAACTGCTTGTTCGAACTCATCGCCCAAGCACCGCGTGGTGACTCGCTGCCCTTCGCGTAAAACGAGTTGTAAGGTTGCAACTTCCCGGTGGCCGGATCCAAGAACGCTGCGATGGCACGCCCGCTAGCCATCGCCAATTTGTCGCCAATGATCGCCATGTAACCATGTGGCGGCAGCCCGAGATCCGCCATGCGGCCGTGTTCTTCCAATCCGTCATCAATCTGCGCGATCTCCCCATTGAGCCACTTCACCGCGCCCGTTTCCGCATCCACTGCCAGCGCCCAGATCCCTTCCGCAGGCCAAAGACCGCAGCCAAAATACACCACCCCATCCTTCAGCACCGCGCCACCGCGCGCAGGCCAGCGCGAGCACATTCGGCCATTGACCAGCATCCGATAGTCCGCCCGATTTTCCGGTGCACCGCGCGTCTTCCAGTGCAACTCCCCCGTGCTCGAATTCAGGCAATAAAGAAAGCCATCGTCTGCGACAAAGAACAGTTTTTCACCCTCCACGACCGGAGCAAATCGCACGGGGGCCTCCGCGATGAAGTGCCACTTTTCCTCGCCCGAAGCTAGGTCGTAGGCCGTTACCGAGTCCGTCACATTGGAAGGCACAAAAAGTAAACCGTCGACCGAAACAGGCTCATAGGTTTGGTCCGCACAGAGTCGAAAGTGATAATCAAAGGCAGGATCCGGCTGGCCCAAATCGCGCGACCATTGCAGGGTCAACTCCTGCGGCAGCGCCACTTCCGTCGCGCCCGATCGCATCGCATCATGCCGCCACATCGGCCAGTCCGCAGGATCCGCCGCCTGGATGGCGACATGAACGAAGGTGGAGAACAGAAGAAGCGGACGAAGCATGGAGAAAGTAACGCCGCGCAGCCTCCGAGTTGTCAATTCCTATCCACTGGCAGAGGGCGATGAAACCGCAGGATGGAACAGCAAGGATGACTTTTCAGGGAGGACTCCATTTCCAGGCCGTCACACCCTTCAGATCACGAATGAAAACTTGATCCCCTGAGATGGCGAGATGCGCCCAGGATTCAGACTCGGTCACTTTAGCACGATCGATCAGGTTCCATCCTTCGCGGGTAGGTTGGAAGAGGAGCAACTCCCCCTTTTGATCGAGAGCGAGCACCTTTTTCCCGTCCGTGACCATGCTCCAGTATTTGCCGAATTTGTCCTTCACTTCCCACAGCTTTGAGCCCTTGGCCAGATCCACCGCGATCAGGCGCTGTTCGCGTGTCAACTCGTAGGCGACACCGTCCATCACGACGGGAGAAGTCATGTAGCCCTGCTCCTGAAGCGACCAGCGCTCGCGAACGGCGGCCCCGTCGCCCTGCGCCACGATTTCAAAGAGCGTCGTGGTGCCCCCGTAGGTGCTGGTGAAGACGCCGCCGTTGTATACCGTGGGCGTGAGAATGTTCATGCCTCGAAAGGCCTTCACCTCCTGCGACCAAAGTTCTTGACCCTCTTCAAGGCTCACACCAGCGAGGCTTGTGCGCGTCTGCACGACCAGTTGCCGCTTCCCTCCCAGCGTGGCAATGACCGGAGACGCGAAGGCACTGCCTGACATGCCGCCCGAATCCGTCAAGGTGCGCCACAGCAGCTTGCCCGTCTTTTTGTCCAGCTTGCAGGTGCCAGCCCCCGCCTGCACATAGACCGCGCCGCCATCCAGCAAGGGCGACGAGGCAAACCCGAAGGCAGGTTCCGGTGTCTTCAACTCCGCGACAAAATCAAACCGCCACAACTCCTCCCCGGTGGCGACGTTCAGACAGACCAAAACATCCCGCATCCCCGCCACATAGAGCCGCTCGCCATCGCAGGCAGGAGTGGCGCGGATCCAGTCGCCATTGGCCTTGGCAAAGAATGGCACGTTCATCGCACCGGGCCACGAGGCCCGCCAGATCTCCTTGCCAGTCTGCCTGTCCAAGGCGCGCACGACTTCCGTCTCGCGATTCTCCGTTTCGGTGGTGAAGACCCGGTCTCCCATCACCACAGGACCAGAATAGCCCGGCCCCTGTTCAACCCTCCAAAGTTGGGTCAGCTCCTTACCACTCAGCGACGAGGGAAAGGAAGTCCCCTCAATCTTCCCGTCACGACTTGGACCGCGCCACTGTGGCCAATCGGCCGAATTGCCGTCCGGGCACACAGCCATGAGGAAACCAACAATCAGAACTGACCTGCAACGGATGGAATGCTTCACAGGGCCATCTTACGCTCGGTAACAAGCGATGGATGTTGCCATCGCTGCTGGGGAGATCTCGCCAGCTACTCACCGGCCAAATCTATAGCCGCTTCAGGCGGACGTGCTTGAAGTCCATCACTTGGGTTCCCGGTTTGGACTCCGCTTCTAACGTCAAAGTAATTGGGCCTTTCCCCAAACTCAGCGTTCCGAACGTCAGCCTAGCCCACTCGCGATTGCGGTAGCGAGCTTTGCCGGCTTCATCGCGGTGTGGCAGCGGAATGTCTTTGATGGGGGCGGCGGCTACGGTGGCCTCCAGGGACTTTTCACCAGCGCTCAGCCGCACCTTCGAGCCTGCGTCTTCGGCTGGGCAATCGTAGGCGATTTCGACTTCGTATTCGCCGGCGTTCACGACGTCGAGTTCAAACCAAAGTTTACCCTCAACATCCGTCCAACCCGTCAGCCAATCGTTCGCGAAGCCAGGGCCAGAGGCGAACTGCATGGCACCGCCGTAGTAGGCCTGCGGAGCGTGAATTTCGACGGGATTTTCTTCGGCGTGACCGACAGGAATCGGAAAGCGCTGCAGCCCCTCGCTAGAGATATCCGCAAACCAGGCATCGTAGCGCGCGGCGAGATCCTTGACGATGTCTGGATGGTCCTTGGCGATGTCGTTCTTTTCGCCCTCATCGGCAATCATGTCGTAGAGCTGCCACGCGGTGGCGCTGTCGTCATTCGCCTTCGCCTTGGATCCCCCCGCAGGCCCTTTGATCTCGCGCACCAGACGATACTGCTGGGTGCGGACAGCACCGGGATACTTGTTGGTTTCATCAATGGGGTTGTGCGTGAACAGCGTGCGCTCTGGCCAGGCATCGCCTTTGCCTTCCAGCAGTGGGCGCAAGGTCACTCCATCGAGTTTCGGCCCAGCGGGCGCAGTAACGCCGCAGAGATCCATCAGCGTCGGATAGAGGTCGATGTGGGAAACGATGGGGCTGGCGACATGCGGCTGCCACTTCGCCGCAGGCCATCGCATGAAGAGCGGCACGCGACTCCCGCCTTCGTGGACACTGACCTTGCCCCCACGCATCCCCGCATTGTAAATCTTCACGCCCGCAGTGCCGCCATTGTCGGTGAGAAAGAGGACGATGGTGTTGTCCGCTAATTTGAGTTCATCCAGTTGCGCCAGCAGGCGACCGACGTTGTCATCGATGTTTTCGCACATGCCATAAAAGGCGGCCACGTTGTCCTCGAAGCCCTTGGCCTTGAACTTGTCGAAGTACTTGTCCGGCACCTGATAGGGTGAATGCGGCGCATTGTAGGCGAGATAGCAAAAGAAGGGCTGTGCCTTGTGGGTATCAATGAACTTCATCGCTTCATCCGTGAGGACATCCGTGATGTAACCCTTGGTGGGTTCCGGCACGGAACCACGCAGGAGCTCTGGATCGAAGTAGTTGTTCCAGTGCCCATTGTGAAACCCAAAGAACAGCTCAAAGCCCTGCCCCGGTGGGGTGAATGGATACTGTTCGCCATTGTGCCATTTGCCAATGCACGCAGTGCGATAGCCACTGCTCTTGAGAGCCTCTGCCATCGTGATCTCTGAAGGTCGCATCGCCTCGCGATTGTGGGTGACCCCATGACAACCGGTGCGCAGCGACCAACGACCCGTCATCAATGAGGAGCGTGTTGGCGCACAGAAGGAGTTCACATAGAAGCGATCAAATCGCACGCCTTCCCGCCCAAGTTTATCGATGTTCGGCGTCTGTAGGTGCTCGTTACCGTTGATTGAAAAATCGCCAAACCCTTGATCATCCGTGACGATGAGCAGGACATTGGGCTGGGAGGCAAAGACTGAAGCGCTGAGAGCGACGAGACAAAGCAGGGAACGAAGCATGACCAAAAGAACGATGCCATGCAGCAAATGTTACGCCGCCTTGGGCAAGGCAGACCACAGGGCAAAGACACCCACGGCACAGATGGCCAGAATGCTGAGCCACAGCCAAGCATCATAGGCACGGCCAGGCTTCAGATAAGACGGCAATTCCTTGTACCGAAACCATGCCGCAGCAAAGGCTACGATGAAGAGGATGACCACCGTCACCAACCCGCCAACGACCACCATGTAGGCCGGATTTTTGTAGTAGAGGTAAACGGCAGCCCACATCAGAGGGATGACAAAGGCCAGCACCGCGATGAAGCGGTGCCGTTGTTTGCTGTTGCGAAAGTCGAGCAACCCAATCTGTGCAAATGCGTCAGAAAACATCCGCGTCCACGCGCCCAGCGCCGCTAGCACAGTGGAGTAAAGCACCACAAAGGCACCCGCCAAAAACACGTCACTAGCCCAAGGCCCAAGAGACTCGGTGTACATGAGCGAGAGCGAGCTGATGAGCTGGTCTTCTTTGTCTGGCAATGAACTGCTGCCGTGCAGGATCGCCGCGCCAAGCAGATAAAAGATCACCGTGACCAAGGTATAGACCGCCATCGACACAAGGGCATCGAGTTGCATGACACGAATCCAACCTTTGGCTCGCCGACGCCACTCTTCCGTGTCGTGCTTCGGCCCGGAATACGCGGCATAACCTTTTTCGATCAGCCAGTAGTTGTAGGCCATGATTTCATCGCCCCCGATGCCTGTGATCCCAAAAGCGCCCAACGCGATCGCTGTGACCCCGGCGGGCAACTGAAAGCTTAGTCCGCTAGAAAACTCCGCCCACGTGATCGCATACGGCGTGAACTGCACCGAGATCAGCGAAGCCATGCTGAAGAGCGTGAAGAGCGCGATCAAGGTCAGGCAGACACGCTCGATCAACTTGTAGCCGCCTCCCATCACAATCAATGCCGCCGAAATCGCCACCGGCCAAACCATGGTCTGAATGCTGAACGCCGGATGGATGACATTGATCAGCATCGCCACCGCTCCAACAATCCCACCAACCTGGAGCATCTTCGGCAGCATCAGCGCCAGCCAAAGCCAGATGGACCAATTGGCCTTCCCGAGGCGCGGGCCAGGCAGACCGTTCAGCGCAGCCATAGTGGATTGCCCGCTGTAGATCGCGTTTTTGCCAAACTCAACCTGCACTGCCACCTTGACCAGACAGCTCAGGATGATCACCCAAAAACACACAAAGCCCGCCTTCGCCCCCAAGAGCGTGGTCATGATCAGCTCGCCACTACCGACAATGGACGCGGTCAGGATGAGGCCCGGCCCCAGGTATCGCATGCGCGAAAGGAAGTCTGTCGGCGGCGGACGGATACCCGCCTCGGTGACGATGTAAGGATTCTCAGGAGAAGACATGGGCACCTATGTTGAAGATTTCCGGGCACAAGGGAAAGCCAAAGTTTCAGGACCTGAGAATTTCCGCAGAATACGCTGAACCCACGGAAAGCTAGGGCAGCGACTCCGCACCGTTGCCGACAGACTGCTGAAGTCCCTGAATCCGGGTCTCCGCGGAAGCAGATCATCACTCCGGCATAGTGAAGTTTACCTCCCCAGATCGCCAGCCGCAAAACGCCAGAGCTTTGGCTTGGCGGTGAGCGCAACTATATTGTTGCTGATTGCTATTCTTCGCAGGTGGCCTCAGTGGCTAGCTCAGCCACGCGGGGTGCGGAGCTTGGCGCTACGAATCGGGGGTTGGCGGCGATCCAAACTGCTCAGCAATCTCGCTAGCAAAGGCTTTCCACTCCTGGGTTGGATGCAATGCGGCAATCCATTCAAGGTCATTCCAAGCGGGCGACTGATCGCCATGCAAAGCAGCCAAGACACAGAGGCCCGACTCGCGTTCGCCCCAAACGATCCATTGCCTTGATGGCACCGTGAATACCACGACTTGGGCATTGGCCAGAACCGAGTCCGCTGGGCTTTCAACGGGAGCACTGTTGAGGAAGTCCCAATAGTCATTGCTCGACAAGGTAGCAGGCAGAGTTGCCCAACTGTAGTAGCCGAATTGAGCCTTAAAGTAGCTCGCCGGATCGGGATCGAGAACACATAGAACCAACTCATGATCACCCGACTGAGACGCGAGCGCTTGCAGAGCCGACCAAAACTCACCGCTCATGGCCCAGTCAAACTCTTCAAAGCCACGCACTTTGAATGGATCTTGGAATGGCACCATCGGAAGGCGCACGCTTGAGCGTATTGTCGATTCCAAGCCTGCAAGGAGTCGGCTGAACTTTTCCTCCTCAGCGATGAAGTAGGGCGGCTTGATCATGGCGTGCCTCCTTGCTCAAGCCTGATCTTCACGTCGATTCCTTGACTGCCCGGCTTGTAGTAATCAACCGTTGGACCGCCAGTAGATTTGGCTCCATCGCGCAGGACATACTTGGCTCCGTCTTTTTGGAGGATTATCGTTTTGCCGTCCTTGCTGACAGACCTTGCCCACCCCGAATCAATCAGGTTCTTCTCGAAGATCGCCTTGCTGACGTCTGTAGCGCGATTGGCGTAGCGACTCCCTGCGCGCGTCACGTCATCGTAGAGTGGGGATGCGCCAGTCGGTAGCGTCTTTGTGGAGGCAAAGGAATTCTGACCAAAATCCCCACGCTCCGCCAATGCAGACGTGGAGGCCATCGTAATCCACAGAAGGCTGAACCAGAGAGATGCCAGCCATCGCAGCTCATTAAGCCTAGCGGTTCGTCCCATCATACTGGCACCACCAGTCCTTCCGCCTCTGCGAGTTTCTTCTGGTTCCCATCGAAGGTGAGAAGCTGCTGGGCCTTCACAATTAGCGCTGTGGCGACATGCAGAATATCAAAACCGCGATGTCCTCCTGTGAGAGTGTGCGTGGCGGACAGCCTTTTGGCTTCATCGACCACATCCGCGAGGTTGCAGACTTGAATATGCAGTCTGCCACTAGCCCGGTCAGCCTCAAACTGCGCCCAGAACAACGCCGCCTCGCCCGGCGCTATCCCTTTTCGAAACTCAGCGAAGCGGAGCGCGTTGCCAAGCTCATACTCACTCAACACCGTGAGGGTAAGAGCACTTCTTTGGGACCTCATCCACGCTACCGCCCGAGACGTGTGAGCATCGTTTCCGTAGAGAGAAAATAGAAAACTGGTGTCCGCGCAGGTTACCATTTTCCAGAGGCTTCGTGGATGATTTCCAGGGACTCCGCTGCTGACATCACTCGCGACGCTGATCTGTCTCGTTTTACAGCGGGACTTTGGGACCAGTCCACCGTCGGTGTGTGCGGATCCTTTTCAGGGATGAGCCGGGCTATCACCTTTCCCCTCTGAGTAATGACAATTTCCTCACCCGCTCCGATCCAGCTCAGAAGGCTGGTGTAGCGATTTCTCAAGTCGCGGACCGTCGCTGTTTTCATGGTGCTACACCATTGGCGCACATGATGTGCTTGTCAAGCTCCCGCATCAGCGCCCAAGCATCCTCATGAGGGTTTTAGCGATTCAGCGGACATCCCCCGGTTTCTGCCGGAGGTAGGGTGGTGCCGATGGCGGGACACAGGGCGGCCTGTGCCTCCGGCGAAGAAAAAACCACGCCCAGCAGGCCAAGCCAGCCCATCCAAAAGCGGAAGAAGGGCTGGCGCAAACGAGGCATCATGGTTGGAGGATGACGTTTACCACCTCAGATCGCAAGCTCCAAAAGGCCGCAGCTTTGAGTTGGCGGTGAGCGCAACTGTATTGTTGCTGATTGCTATTCCTCAAGCATCCGCATGAGGGTTTTAATGATTAAGCAGACATCCCCACTGACCGAGTCCGCTGGGATATGATGGGACTCATTGCCGGGCACCCCTTAGACTGGTCCATTAGCACCGCCTCCCCCGATTGGGGCAGCTAAGCCGTCTCATCATCAAAAACTTCTTCCAAAATCTTCCCCTTTCTCGCAAATACGCTACACCAGGTGATGTCGTTTCGGTCAAACTCGTCACCTTCATCAGTTTCTCCATATTCGTAGGCAATGAAAATGGGGCAAGCCGCTTCAGGTGAAATGAGAATCTGAGAGTAAGTTTCTGGACCTTTGAGTTTCGCTGCACAAGTGTAGAAAGCCAAGTCATAAATCTTCAATTCGCGGCGGCACTTCTTGCACGTTGCCAAAAGTGATTGTTTGTCGCTTTGAACGAGTGAGAATTCCTTAGAGCCGCACGGGCAGCCAATCTGAAAATAGTGGCGATAGTCGTCCTCGGTGCCATTGAACATTTCATCAACTGACGTTACAAAGCCCTCCATGTGTTCTGGGTAGTAAAACATATTTAAAATTCCAGTGAATTGATTGCTCTTGGGTCGGCTTCATTCATCTTTCTAAAAGCGTTCAACTCGCGATCAAGATCATCCAAATTCGATACGCGGTTGTGGTTATGCCTAACCCCGTCCTCAACCCACGCTGCATCAGGACGAGTGCTACCATCGGTTGCTCGAACGCGATTACCGTTGACATCTCGCTGAACCCTGTTCTTTCGAAGATCAGTAGCTCCTCGGCCTTGTGCATCATCTAGCAGGTCTTCAATCGCATTATTGTGCTCGACAGTTGACGGCGCTTTACCCGAACCATGTTGAGGTCCATGCTTCGTTCTCGCCTTTGGGGCACTGGGAGCGTCTGCTTTTCCCTTGCCGGGAAGTCCCACTGCGACAACCGTATCGACCAGCCCCGATAAAACGGCATCGCTATCACCATCGATTGCTGCTGTCAGGGTCTTACCTGCCCCCACCGCCACCTGGAGTTTCTTGCCCGCAAAATCATCCACAGCGGCACTGGCCAAATCCATGACGGAGCCCTCACCAGCCGCCAACCTTTCCCCTGCATCCATGACATTACTTCCTGGAACAAGCCCGTCCAGTGCGGCGTTGCTTACCGTCTGGGTTACCATGGCGGCTTTCCCCGCGGCATGGAAGACAGTGCTCTCGTTGAGGGCTGTCAAGGTGCTGTCGGACATTGTGCCGACGAGCGCTTCGGCTACTGGATTGCCAATGTGCTCCTCAAACTTATTGACCAGCCATCGCAAGAACAGCCCTTGGGCGTCAAAAGCCGTCCAGGGGTTCTGCTTGACATAGGCATACAGATTTGGCCCATCCACAAAGCCCGCTGGATCACGGCTCAGCCACGTTCCCGTCTCGATGTCTCGGTAGCGGAACCCCTCATACAACAGGCCCGTCGGGTCTTCCTCTTTCGTGTTCGCGCGCTGGCGATCCAGGTTCGTTCCTGTCTCCACTGGCCGCTTGCCAAAGGCCTCGTAGCTGGCCACCCAGGTCAGGCTGCCGCTGGCTCCGGTCTGCGCGACTACGTCCCCACGACCGTTGCTATGGCTGAACTTGATCGTGCTGCCTCCGCCGCTTGACCGCAGGCTGTAGAGCATCCCGCCGACACCGCCGCCCTGATCCGGCCCCCGCACATATTCCACGACGGGGCTTTGCCCGGCACTCATCAGCCCCAGCGATGCCGTCACTGCCGAGGTCGTGGCCACGGCGAACTCCGCCACGCTGGTCCCACCGCTGTAAACCATCCGTGTATGTTCCGTGCCCTGCTTGATCCCGGTACGCCGCATCCGGTAATCGTAGCCGTAGCTGGCGGTGTCCTGGCCTTGGCTCCACACGCCCTTCAGCCGGTTTTGGTGGTCCCAATCGTAGGTCTGTCGGTCGATGCCGTTTTCCCGCTTGGCGGTGCGGTTCCCCACCGCATCATAGGTGTAGCTGACCGCACGCCGCAAGGCCCCCTCCGGCCCCTCATGCTCCGCAAACCCCGTCAGTTGGTTCCAACTGTTGTAACTGTAGTCCCAGACTCCTGTCTCGGTGGCAGGACGAATCGCGCCCTGCGCCTCCGGCGAAGAAAAAGCCACGCCCAGCAGGCAAAGCCAGCTCATCCAGAAGCGGAGCACAGGCTGTCGAAGGGCGGTCATGACGTCGGCAGAGTGTCTTCAGGCCCACACATCGCAAGTCTCAAAAGAGGGCCTTTCGAATTGTTGATGCGAGCACACGATTTGAGGTGCCCATCATTTTTGATCAATCGCCGACGACTTTCACTGCTACCACTTTGCGACCATCTCTAGCGTAAAGGATGCCGTTGGCATAGGCGGGGAAGGACCGGTGGCCTGAGCGCAGGATCTGCGCCGTGCTGAGGATATCGCACTTCTCGGGTGTGGCGCGAATGAGCCATAGTTCGCCCTGCTCTGTCACGGCGAGAAGTTTGTCCCCCACGGAGATGATCGTGCCGCCGGGGACAGCCTCGCCATCCCAATCGACTGTGCCTTTTTCAACATCAATGCAGCGCAAGGTCTGCCCCTGCTCCTGGCGCCCCTCAAAGCCGTAAAGATGCCCCTCATGCAGCACGCCGGTGCTGTAGTGCGAATCAAAGAGATCCTGCTTTTGCCAAAGCAGTTCAAGCCCCGGCAGTTGCACCATGTTGGCGCCCACACCGTAACCTGCCGAAATCAGATACCGATCCTCCCCGCAGGCCACTGGCTGCGCGGCATTCACGGAGGCATCCATCGAAGAGCGCAGGGGCAGCGAAGCCACCATCTCGCCCGAGGCAGCATCAACCAGCCACAATTTGTTGCGCATCCAGCACATCACCCGATCAGGACTACCAGGGACGGTGATCGGGGAGGAGTAACCTGCTTCATCCTCAACACTCTGCCACACTACATGACCATCTTTGACGTCAAAGGCCACCATGCCCGCAGGCTTTCCATCCTTGCTGCCGCCCGGCGTGATGATGACGCGATCCTTCACGACTAGCGGCGAGCAAGCCCGGCCGAAGAAGCCTTGGCCTGACTTGAAATCGGCTACGGTATCCACCTTCCAGAGCAGCTTCCCTGATTCCAGATCGATCGCGTGCAGCATCCCTTCCGCACCGTGCACAAAGACACGGCCATCAGCCACGGCAGGGGTACCGCGTGGACCGTTGTCAAAGCCAAAGCTATCCACATAATCCGTCAAGTAGGTGAACTGCCACAGCATCACCCCCGCAGAGGCGTCACACGCTTCGACGACCACCTCATCGCCCTTTCGATGAAACAAGATCGTCTTACCATCCGCGATCACTGGACCGGCAAACCCGCTGCCGAGCTCGCGCTCCCAAACCACGGGTGGTCCCGCGACTGGGAGTTGATCTGGTAGAGAACCGCTCACCACGCCGCTACGATCTGGCCCCATGAATTGGGGCCAATCGGCACCGACGAGGATGCCCGCCAATGCAGGGAAAGCGCAAAGGATGGCCAGGATCGACTTCATGCGGAGAGCCATTGTTTGAGGACAGCGAACTCACGCACATGGGCATCACGGCATTCTTTGAGGAAGGCAGGATCTTTGATATCGCCCTTCAAGTACTCCAGATGCAGAGAGATCGGCCCCTTGTAGCCGCGCTGCGTCAGGCTCTTCGCGAAGTCAGGATTCACCTGCCCTTCACCGAGCGGGCAGCCTTCGGCTTTGCGCCCATTCCATTTGAAATCCTTGAAGTAAACCGCGCCGACATGATCGGCAACCAAGGAAGCCTCAAGAGGCCAAGAAGAACCGCCTTCAACGGTGGAATGATAGATGTCGTAGGCGAAGGAAAACTGCTCCGCTGGATACTCACGCATGATGGAATACATGTCCCAGACCGGCGCCGCGACATAGTCTTTGCCGGAGTGATTTTGGAACAGTGGCTGAATGCCCAGTTCCGTGCAGAGCTGCACCAGATCCTTGATCTTCGGCTTCAGCGCCTCTAGCTGCGGCCAGATGGGCTGCTTGAGGTCGTATTTGAAGTAGCTCATGCGGAAGCGCTTCACCCCCAACTTTGCCGCCGTGCTCAGGACCGCCTCTGTGCGTTGCTCTGCATTCACCTCGGTGATGCCCGAGGTCATGATGGTCAGTTCCAGGCCTTGTTTTTTGAGCGCTTCAATCAACTTTGGCAGTTCATCCTCCACCGCTTCCGGCTCGATATGTCCCTTGGGACGGATCGGAGCCTCGATGCCATTCATCCCGACTTCCGCCGCAAAACTAGCGATGTCGTCAAAGCCCAGTCCCTGCAGATGCTTGGTGAAAAAACAAAACGTGTTCCCGATCGGTTCCACCGCCTCAGCACGGTGATTGATCATTGACCCCGCCGCAACTGCGGCGGCCGACTGGAAAAAATGTCTGCGGTTCATCTCCATACTCTGGAGAGTCGAAGGAAGGACTGCAAGAGAGATCGGTGGCGAGGAACGGCGGAGGGTAAAGATCGTGAAAGCGCTTCACGACGGTGCCCCGAAGCCGGCATGGATCCGTAGGTTGAGACTCAGGGAACGACATCAACCGTCACTCTGCCAGACAGCACCTGCGAAGTCGATGAGCCTGGGAATTGGACGATTCTAAATGCCCCATGACCGGATCCCTGCGGGAGCGCAGGATTCCGCAGAACGACACCAAAGACTTTGGCGGTGCGTTTTGGAACATAGCCTGGGATGGTGATCTTCTTCCCAGTGAGGGAGAACGAACCCGTGAAGACGCCGGTAGCGGTGTTCAGCTTCAGGACAGTCCCAGCCGGATTTGACGATCCAATGACTGGCAACTTGAACACACTCGTCGCTGTCATCAAACCAACCACAGAGGGTTCTTGTCCCACTGACTCCTCAATCCTAGCCCCTTCAAAGACGACGTTCACATCGCCCGATGGAGAAAGCGGATTTGAGCCAAGGATGTTGCCTCCGGTGGATTTGGTGTATTTGGCGCCCGCAGCCGTCAGAGTTAAGGGGGCGAACCCTGGGGCGAAACTTACGCCCGCAACAAGCGGTGCTTTTGACCAGTCGGTGGTGCCTTGGATATTGCTTTCCAAATATGCCGGTGCCACCCCAGCTGGCACGATGTCCAGTTTTCCGTCCAGAAGACCGCCAGTGGGTTTGTAGAGTGGATTATAGACCAAGAGTTGGCCATCGGGACCAACGAATGATGAGCCGAGAAGCGGCGTGCCATCCGGCAACATCCCCACCTGTTTTACCAACCCGGTGTCGTTGACGCTGACCGTGAGGTAACCGTCCCCATCCGGTCGACTGTAAACGCCGGGCACAATCGCACCTCCCTCGAGACGAGTGGTGTAGTAGCCGCGATAGGTTTCCGCTTTCGCGGATACGCTCCAGATGTTCCGCCAACCCGCGACGGCACCGGACTCGACACCGTCACTCAAGGTGCCCGTCAGTTGCTGATTGGTCTCATTGAGACTGAAGGTCAGCGTCAGAGGGGAGTTACCCTTGCGCGGAATGGTGATCGCGTTTGGATCATTCACACCCACATTCACATTGAGTTTGCCCCCTTTGAAGGGCAGCACAACCGAACCCAGCGTCACTTTTCCCGAATAGTCGCCGCGAACTGTCACGGTCAGATCCACCCGCGCGCCCTGACTGAACAATGAGGACCCCATGTCTCCCGGCACCCTTGCAACATAATTCCCCACGAATTCGGCCGGGATACTTTGAACGACGAGCGGAAGATTCAAGACCGCAGCCCCCTTTCCGAAGGGACTGACTGGAGTGAGACTAACACTGAAAGTTCCCGCCTTGGATGGGCGACCGGTAATGCGACCGCTTCCACTGATTTTCAGTCCTGGCGGCAAGCCTTTTGCCAAAAATGAGGTCGGCTTGAGGGTCGCATCCGGATCGATTGGCACGGTGAAATCATAGTCAATGTTCAGCATTCCGGTTGGCAAGGATACCGGCGTCACAATGATGGGAACGCCTGAACTGACTGCAAGATCCCACGGCCCAGACTCAAGCATTCCTGCAACGGACGTGACCTCGCAAATGTAGGTCCCAGCATCGCCTGGGGAGACGCCAGTGATCGTCAGCGTCTTTGTCAGCGCGCCAGAGACATTGCCGCCATCTGAAAGCAACGGCCCCGCACCCTTGCGCCAACGGTACTGAAGGGTTCCAGAGCCGGTTGCGGTCGCAGTCATGCGGGCCAACTTCCCAGCCAATAGGACGAGTTCATTCGGGGATTGGTCCACGATGGTGACGTCGAAAGGGGTGCTAACCACCGTGCCAGCTGGGTTGGCTGCACTGACGGTGTACCGACCTGCCATGGTCAATGCGACTGGCGCCAGATCCAGTGTCGATGCCACCTCATTTGGAACTGGCCGACCATTCTTCAGCCACTTGATCAATGGAGGTGAATCGGATGCAATCGTGGCCTCAAGCTCAGTGCCGACGGTTTGTCCGACTGCAAAGATCTGATCGCTGGGAGGCGTCACCGTTGCTGGCACATCCACCACATACAGTTCTGCTGGCGTGCTTGTGACCGTGCCTGCACCATTCGTCACGGCGACCGTGTAAACGCCTTCATGGCCAACGGCTGCGCTAGGGATCTTATAGGTGGACGACGTGGCGCCAGGCAGAGGACTGCCGTCTAAAAGCCACTGATAAGTCGGGGACGTTCCTGACACCTTTACGGCGAACGTCACAGGCTTGCCTGATTTCACAGACTGAGGCAGTGGCTGGGCAGTGATCGCGATTGGCACAATGACGATCAGCACTGCCGGGGTGGTCGTCACACTCCCCGCAGAATTTGAGATGGAGCAGGTATAGGTGCCAGCGTGCACCGTCCCCACCGGACCCGGAATCGTGTAGCTATCTCCAGTCGCGCCAGGAATGGCCTTTCCATTCCTCTTCCACTGATAGACGGCCGTGCCATCGCTGGTCGCACCCACCGAAAAAGTGATGCCAGTGTCGCCCGCAATCACCGTTTGGCCGACTGGTCCGCTGGTAATCTGGGGAAGGGTACGGAAGAAGTTCTGCGATATCTTGGTGACGCTGGTTGACGCGTTCAAATAACCACCACGAGTCAATCCCTTCGCCTGGACGTAAAAAACCTTATTCCCCGGGAGCTTCAGGTTCGGCAAACGCCAACCGCCGGGAATGCGCTCGCCCTGACCGAGTAGAGTCGTAAACGAGGTACCATTGAGAGACATGCGAAACTCCACATTTTCGATCTCCTGTACAGATCCACCTCTTGTCCAAAGCAGCTCGGTCCCATCTGCATCCGTTTCCAGCACACTTACAGCGGGGCGCTCAGGGAGAAAGCGTGCGAGACCGGACCGAGTATACCCGCCAATCTGACTGAAGGGCCCGCCGATAGTCACAGCGCCATTCTCCTGGATTGCGGTGCAGGAAACCCAGTTATTCGATGCCACACTGCCGTTAAAGTAGGGACTTAATGAGCCATCCGCCTCAAGTAAGGCCACGTCGAAACGAGAGACGGAATTGACGAGGCTAAAGGAGCCACCGATTAAGATTCTCCCGTCCGCCCGGACCAACATGGTCCTGATCACGCCACTGACACTTGTGGAGAAATCGGGATCAATGCTTCCATCGACATTCAGGCGGGCAATGCCGTTTGCTGATCCCCCTCCGATGGAGAAGAAATTCCCCGCAACCAGAATCTTTCCATCCGGCTGCAACGCGATGACGGAGCAGTAGCCATTGGGCTGGGGTTGAAAGCCAAGATCAAGGGCACCTGTAGAATTTACTCTGGCAAGGAAGGGATACGGCTTGCCATCGACCTCATCGAATTCACCGGCGAGAATCACCTTTCCGTCCGACTGACTCACCGCACACCAAACTCGGTGCGCATATTCCTGAGTGGCCCCGGTAGTCAGGCTCGTCGGCCTAGGATAGAACGTTCTGACAAGTTGCCCCGATGGATCCAACAGGATCGCTCCTCTGCGTCCATACTCAATCCCCACCTGAGAGAACGAGCCAAACACGAGGGATCTCCCGTCTGGGAGAGCGGTGATAAAAGGTCCCACCACCCAACCTGGAGCAGTGGTATCCGGCGCGGAAAATCGAACGAACTGCCCCGCAGCATCAAACTTGGCGATCTTTGGGACAGTCTGATAGTTGTCCAGAAGATCGAAGGTACCGGAGACGGTTACGCTCCCATCCATGTAGCTGCTGATGGATTGCACCCAAGCAACGTTGCCTTGGTTACTGGACAAGATTGCGTTCCCATAGTGATCAAACCCCGAATCAATGCTGCCATCCGCATTGTAGCGATTCATTTTGGTAAACGCAGCAAACGTCTCATCGTACTGACCGACGACAATTTTCCCGTTCTCTTGAAAAGAAAAAGTCCCAACATAGTAGGGAACTGCAGGGTAAAAGGTCGTGTCGATGGATTGAGCGTAGGCTGACCCAAACTGCATCGTGAGCACAGTAAGAGCTGTGCAATACAGGCGCGCCAACAAACGGGCACCCACTGGGGATAATGAGGAGAATCTCATAAGCGTCATTTCATCTAAATTCAGCAATTGTTTTAGCAGAACATCGATAAGCGTCTAGCATTAATCTTCACCAAGCCCGCGCCTCGAGCAATCTCGCAAGAGCAGTTTAAACTCAAAAGGCAGCTTAAACGCAGGCAAACACCACCGCACTTTTGAGACAGTACGGAACGTGGCGCGTCGCTAGAAGAATGATGCAATGGGTGGCGTCGCGACCAGGGGGGGATGATTCCCCAACCGGAAAGAATTATTCAAATCTGCGCAAGTTGGCGTTTTTCGCGCATCTACCGTTCGAAGTCGATGCGTCCCTTTTGTATCGACGCTCCAGTTTTTTTGCCGCACCTTACCCAAATTCAGTCCGTCCCTTAACCCAGCGCCTTCCATGAACTCGATGATCCGCAGTCTTTCAATGTGCCTCCTCTTCTTTGCCTCGTTTCCGTGGCAAGTGCAGGCGCAGTTTGTGCCCAACGTGAAGCGCTTTTTCCAAACCCGACCGACTCCCATCAAAGACTCAGGCTTTGGATCTGTCATCGCGACGAATGGCACCGTCGTTGCGGCAGGAGACCCGCTCTTCTCGACGGTGGTGAATGGCTTCTCAGCGACAGAGCGGGGCACCGTCCGGCTGTTCAGCAGCTCAGCTGGGGTCTTTACCCGAACCATCGAACCACCGCCCAGTGATGCTGCGATAAGCCTGCTGCGATTTGGCACCGCCCTGGCGATGTTCGGCAATACCCTTGCCGTCGGGGCACCGCAGAGCCCCACATCGACCTCTCCAATTAACGCCTCCGTGTACCTTTTCAATGCCTCGAACGGCCGCCTCATTGCGAAGATCCAGGGGTCCAGTCCGGGCTTTGGCACCAGCGTCGCGATGCATGGAGATCTGCTCGTGGTGGGATCGCCTCGCGAAGACAGTGATCGCGGAGCAACCTACGTTTACTCCGTCTCCACGCAGACCGAGCTGGCACGACTAACGGCCGCAGATCGGGCGTTAGGCGATGCCTTTGGGACCAGCGTGGCGGTCTCGCCCTACTACATCGCGGTGGGTGCGCCTCTGGACGACACGGCGCGGGGCGTGAACGCTGGCTCAGGGTATTTATTTGACGCGTTAGGTCCTTTCAAGCAGATCCGCAAACTCACCGATGAGACGGTGGTATTGGAAAACCGGACCACTGCCGAAGCTCGGCTGGGCAGCAGCATCGCGCTTTGCGATCAGCAAATCTTTTTGGGTGCACCGGGCGGCACTGTCGCAGCGCAATCGGCCTCCGGTTTTGTCATTGGCTTTATTGCGAACCGGCCAACAAAGCTGGTGCAGTTGCTGACTGTGCCTGAACAGGGTCAGCGGTTTGGCAGCAGTCTGGCGGGCGCCGACGATCTGCTGGTGGCCGGGCCAACGCAGCCCACCAGCGGTACTGCGCGACCTGCGATCTTCTCCGTTTCAGACTGGGATCAACCCCAGCCTGCGGACGGGGCGAAGCTCACAGGATTCTCTCTCAACACCAAAGTCGGGGCGGGTGTGGCCGTCCATGGCAACACCGTCGTGGCCATCACCGAGGACATCTCAAATCCATCAAGTAATGGTGTCATCCTCCAGCTTTCCCCCATCACCCGACCGATACTTCCCGGGGGAAATGCCTTCATCCATGGCCGATTCGCTCCTGGTCTGGCCGGTGCAAATATCTCTAACAGCCTCGTCCAATTGCAGGACACCACCATCAGCCACAGCTACGAACTTTTGACGCTGACGGGTCCCGGTAGTGCGGGTGGGAGAACCAAGGGGATCTGGGATGACTCCGCTGCGCAATCCCCTGCCCTCTTGCAGTCTCAGGACCTGGGGGCGTTTGGCTTGGTCCGGCAAATATCAAGTTTCCGCGTGGGCGGCGGGAATCTCGTCGCTCAAATCAAACGCGCTGGGGCCGGCTTCACAGGCAGCAGAGACGATCTCATTTTGGCACTGCTACCTGGACAAGCCCCATTCCCCGCGTTTGCGGAGGGCGACCCACTGCCCGGCGGCGGACTGGGTGGCCCCACCTTCAAGAGCTTCAGTGCGTACGCACTTTCGGATGCGGGCGCTGCTGCCGCCGTTGGGTTCCTCAATCGCAGCAGTTCCGCCGGTGTTGCGGCGAATAGTGATTCGTTTTTTGCCCTGAACCAAATCGCCAGCCCTTTGCCTTCTCCACTACCAGCGAGGGAGGGGGCCGCCTTTGCGAGTGTGACTTTGGGCCAGATCGCACCCCGCCTGGCAGCGGGCGGAAACGACGCGGTCTATACTGCGGCGATCTCGGGCCCGACCGGTCAGAACCAAGGTGCCTTCCGCTTTGCTGGCAACGGCACCGGAACGTTGATTGCACGAAAAGGCGACAACGGACGCGAGGCAAATCTGGAGGGAGAAGTCTTCAATACCTTCCTGGCTGAGTCGATGAATGAGAATGGGGCAGTCGCGCTGCGGGCGACGCTCACCGGTGGCGGCGTGACCGCAGCAGACAATGAGGCGCTCTACGCAGCCGCTGCGGGAAGCCCGCCGAACATCTGTCTGAGAAAAGGTGACCAAGCGCCAGGGCTCCCAGCCGGAGTTCGTATCGCCTCCTTCCTTTCGTTTCAAAGCACTAGCGCGGGTGGGTCGATTCTGGTCTTGGCGCGCGTCAAAGGTCCGGGCGTCAATTCGTCAAACGATGTGGCTTTGTTTGTCGACAGCACGAACCTGATTATTGCCCTGCCCCCAGGCACTCCAGTCATCCCAAGCCACGTCTTGCTTCGCGAAGGCGATCTGCTGCCCGGCGGAAGCAAGGCCACCATCCGCACGATCCTGCGGGTCGCCTACGATCAGTCGGGAGGCTACATGGTGCTGGTCTCTCTGGTGGCCCGTGCTGGCGAGGCCACTGCTGCGAACAACCTAGCGCTATTATACGGCGAGTCCAGATTCACCGAACCCGCAGCCACGGACGCCGCTGGCTACCGCAGGCCGTTCTTGATCATTCGCAAGGGCACTCCGCTCGCTGACGCTGGGGGATTGCCTGTGAAGAGCATGAGTTTCTTTGCTGGAACCATCACTGCCGGGGGCGCATCAGGCACCGGGATGGGCAGCATCGCTGGCAATTCCCTGCCGCTCTGGCTGCTGGATTTTGGCAGAGGGATCCGGGCGATTCACCGAGGTGGGTTTAACAACTGATCAGCGCGATAGTCCCTCCAGCGCCTCCGTAAGGCCCAGTTTGGCCAAGATGGCGATGACGGTGAAGAGTGCGTTGCCCTCGAGTCGATTGTTGATGAAGAGAAAGCTGGGCTTGATGGAGGGATCTTTGCCCTTCGCGATCTGGCTCTGGATCAGATCCGCAGCAGCAACGCGGGCCTCTTCATTGACTTCTTTGGTGACGTTGTAAGGACTGAAATTATTGACGGCTTCTTCATAGGCACGGCCGGGTTTGAGCAAAAAACGGGCGGCGGTAAAGCTATCCACCGTGCGAGCGTGGGGCAGCTTCAATTGCTCCGCGACACTGGGCATTTTTTGCCAGTTGTTGAAGACATGAGTGACGCCGTGACGGCGCAGCATGTCGAAGTACTCGGGCTGGAGGAGGCTCTGATTGCGAATCTCCACCCCGTATTGCCAACTGGTGGGCAACTGGCCAAAGAAGTGATCGAGAGCCTCCACGAAATCCCGTCCTTGCTCAAAATCGCGAGGGTGAAAGTGGCTGAACTCAAACATTAGGACGCCGATCTTTTCGCGGTGAGGTTCGCACGAGGCGAGGAAGGCACGTTTGAAGAGATCAGCATTTAAAAAGTGCTCGTTGCGCTGGCCGGACTTCGCTCCGTGGCGATCGAGCTGGGGAAAAGTACGGGTGGTGATTTCGTCAGTGACTTTGAATCCAAACTTAAAACCCTCTGGCACCTGAGCACAGAGGCTTTCGATGTATTGGGGGGAGGGAAACTTGTAGTAGCCCGCATCGACACAGACCGTCTTGAAAACCTGAGCGTATTCGTCCAGGCAGTCGCGTTCAAAGCGGCTCATCGCCACCTTCCCGCGATAGAGATAGCGCTGCTCATCGTAAAGTTGGCCGATCCAGCCGGGATACTTCCAGGAGGATGTGCCCAGATAGATCTGCTGATCTGCCAACTGCGCCAGCGCGCGCCGCATGGCATCGACTGGAAAGGCAGGCGTGAGCATGATGGGCGGGCTATTCGACCTCGGGCACGCGATCGTTGACGGAGGATTTTTTCCAACGGCCTTCCAGCGTGTAGTTCAAATGGGGAGCATAGAGCTCCGGCTCCAGGAGGAAGGAGTCGTGGCCTTTGTCAGAGTGAACCGTGAGGTACATGGACGAGACGCCGGCGCGCTCCAGAGTGCTCACGAGCTCCGCCTGTTCTTCTGGATAAAAGCAGAAGTCGGAATCGATGCTGAAGATCAGGTAATGATGCCCAGCATCACGAGAGCGGGCGAAGAGCTCCTCATAAGTATCGACGCCTGCATCCCCCAGCGGGTCGTAGCGCAGCCACATTTCCGCAATGCGTAGGTAGGTGTTTGCATCAAAGCGTTTCACGAATTTTTTGCCCTGATGCAGCATGTAACTTTCCACATTGTGCCGCACACGATACCAGGAGAGCTGGTCGTCTGGCTGCACGATGTCATGCCGCGCACGACGCTCGATGGCGTCAAGGTGGACAAAGGTTTTGTGGCTGATCATGCGAGCGAGAGCGAGGCCGTACTCCGGCGCGGTGCCTTCGTAGTATTCGCCGCCGCGGAAATGCGGATCGTTTTCGATGGCCATGACCTGCTCAAACAAAGTCAGGCGTGTTAGGACAGTGGTGCGCATGCCGCTTGCAGCGGAAATGACGATCTTCACGCGATCCGGGAACATCGTCGCGGTATTGAGCGCCAAAAGCCCCCCCACCGAAGCACCCACGACCGCCTGTAGGCAATCAATGCCAAAAGAATCTACCAGCGCCATCTGGCTGCGCACGACATCCCCGCTGCGGATGCTGGGGAAGTTTCGGCCATAGCGCAGGCCCGTGCGCGGATCGATGGAAGTCGGTCCCGTGGAGCCGTAGCAGCCTCCGAGGTAGTTCGCGCAAATGACAAAGTAACGGTTCGTGTCCAAGGCCTTGCCTGGGCCAACATAGAGATCCCACCAGCCGCGGTGGCAATCCTCCGTCCAGCGATCCTCCGTATCTGGAACCTCAGTGGTGACGCCAGCAGCATGCTGACTGCCAGAAAGAGCGTGATAAAGAAGGATCGCGTTGTCTTTGCGCGCGTTGAGCTTCCCGTACGTCTCGTATGCGATGCGGGCACCCGGGAGTGCCTCTCCGGTAGAAAGCAGAAAGGGAGCGTCTTCGGACCCGAGGTCGAAGAATCCAGCATGGAAAGGAGGTAAGGGGGCAGCCTTGGGCATGGGACGAGGACGAAACCACACATTATCGCAGGGGCAAGTTGTGGTTTGGGCCGTGGTCCACGCCGAAGATTTACACGCCCATAACAATTCTCTGCCCCTGCAACATCAATGCTTAACACTGCCAAGCCAGACTCTGGGCAATGAGTCACCCAGCCGAGTGACCCAACTCAACCATCTCATCATGCCCTATGAAATCGAGCACTCACGCCATTGTTGTCATCACAGCCTTTGCCATGACTAGCAGCGGCTTCGCCCAGCGCGCCGTACAACCTCCACGCCAAGGCCCCCCGCCAGGTTCCCAGCAACCGCAGGGCCCGCAGACCGGTGAGCACCCCGCTCAGCGACCTCATGATAAGCACACAACTCCACCCTTCCGCCCGGCCAATCCCCGGCAGCCAAAGCTCGGCGACCCCCTGCCCTTTCTCACGCCCAAACAGTTGGCGGACTTTTATGATGGAAAAGACGACTTTGAGCAGGAGGAAGATATTGAAGGCGGGCTGGGGCCGATTTTCAATCGCAATGCCTGCTCCGTCTGTCACGCCCAGGGAGCCGTTGGCGGCGGTAGCGATGTGAACGTGACCCGCTTTGGACTGCTGGCGGATGGCGTCTTTGATCCGCTGGAAGATCTCGGCGGATCCTTGATGCAGGATAGTTCCATCCTGGGACACGGGATCGAGATCGTGCCCCCGATCGCCAACGTCACGGCGCAGCGCAACTCCACGCCACTGTTTGGGCTCGGCCTCATCGAGGCCATCCCGGATGCAACCATCCTGCACGGGGTGAAGAAGCGGAACCCAGATGGCGTCGTGGGTAAACCCGCGATGATCCACGATGTGGCGACCGACAAAGAACGCGTCGGCCGCTTTGGCTGGAAGGCCCAACAGGCGCATCTGCTCTCCTTTGCGGCGGATGCGTATGTCAATGAGATGGGCATCACGAGCAGACTCTTCCCGACAGAAAATGCGCCCAATGGGAACCTGGAACTTCTGGCACAACTCGACACCATTGCAGACCCCGAGGACACGACCGACCCAGTCACCGGCAAGGCGGACATCGACCGCGCGGCAGACTTCATGCGCCTGCTAGCGCCAGCACCACGAGTGAAGCCCACACGCGCCACGCAGTTGGGCGGTGTGCTTTTTCGGAAGATCCAGTGCACTGCCTGCCACACCCCACGCATGATCACCGGGCCGAGTCCGGTCCGTTCATTGAGCCGCCGCCCCGTATGGCTCTACTCGGATCTGCTGCTACATGATATGGGCACGCTGGGTGATGGCATCGCACAGGGACCAGCCAGCACGACGGAGATGAAGACCGCACCGCTCTGGGGCCTGCGATTTACCGCACCGTATCTCCACGACGGCAGCGCAGAGACGGTGGATCAGGCGATCCTCGCCCACGACGGCGAAGCCAAGGCCGCCAGAGACCGATACGAGGCACTAACAACAGAGCAGCAGCAGCGGATTGTGGAGTTTTTGATGACTTTGTAGTGGGGGTTTGGTGGTTCGTTAGACTTCAACCGTTCGACAGGTGCTCCCTGCGGACGGTTGGAGTCGATACGAAGACCTCAATTGACCAATTCAGGAAACGCCATACCTTGAGGGCTCCCCATGAGCCAAGCCCCATCCGCCATCCAACCCCGTCGCGAAGAAGATTTTCCCGAGTGGTACCAGCAAGTCATCCGCGCCGCCGATATGGCGGAGAACTCGGAGGTGCGTGGCTGCATGGTCATCAAACCGTGGGGTTATGGGCTCTGGGAAAACATCCAGAAGCAACTGGACGTGAAGTTCAAAGAGACCGGCCACGTCAATGCCTACTTCCCCCTGCTGATCCCCCTGAGCTACCTGGAAAAGGAAGCCCAGCACGCCGAAGGATTTGCCACCGAATGCGCCGTCGTTACCCATCACCGCCTGGAAGCCCAAAAGCAGCCAGACGGCACCACGAAGATGATCCCGACGGGCGAGTTGGCGGAGCCTTACGTCATCCGGCCAACATCTGAGACCATTATCGGCGCTGCCTTTGCCCGCTGGGTGGAAAGTTATCGCGATCTGCCACTGCTAATCAATCAGTGGGCCAACGTCATGCGCTGGGAGATGCGTCCACGCCTGTTTTTGCGCACCGCAGAGTTCCTCTGGCAGGAAGGCCATACCGCCCACGAAACGGAGGAAGAAGCCATCGCTGAAACCAAAACCATGCACCAAGTGTATGCGGAGTTTTTGCGCAATCACCTCGCCATTCCAGCGATCCCTGGAGAGAAGACCGAGAACGAGCGCTTCCCTGGTGCCGTGAATACCTACACGGTCGAGGCCATGGTCCAGGACCGCAAGGCCATCCAAGCGGGTACCAGCCACTTCTTGGGACAAAACTTTGCCAAAGCCGCCGGCATTCAGTTCCTCGGCCGCGATAACTCCCGCCAATTCGCCTACACCACGAGTTGGGGCGTCAGCACCCGCCTGATCGGCACCATGATCATGGCCCATGCCGATGATGATGGCATGATCCTGCCACCCCGCGTGGCACCGAACCAGATCGTGATCCTGCCCGTCACGCCCAAGCCAGATACCCGCCAGGAAGTCATCGACGCCTGCGAGGCGCTGGCAAAGACCCTGCGCACCCATTCCTTCGGCAACGAGCCCCTCCGCGTCCACGTCGATAAGCGCGATATTCCTGGCGGCGCTCGCAACTGGGAATGGATCAAAAAAGGCGTGCCGCTGCGCATCGAACTTGGTCCCCGCGACATCACCAGCCGCAGCCTCGCGGTCAGCCGACGCGATGTCGGGCCGAAGGGCAAGGAGATCATGGCGAAGGAAGACTTCCTCCAAGGAGTGACAGAACTGCTGCAAGACATCCAAGACGCACTGCTCAAGCGCGCCACGGAATTGCGCGACCAACACACTCAAAAGCTCAATACGCTGGAAGAGTTTAAGGCCTTCTTCACCCCGAAGAACGCCGACAAGCCGGAAGCTCACGGCGGGTTTGCCCTCATGCACTGGGCAGGCAGCAACGAAGACGAAGAAACGCTGGCCAAAGACATGAAGGTGACCATCCGCTGCATCCCTATGGGGGATGAATATGCGGAAGAAGGCACCTGCTTCCTGACCGGCAAGCCCAGCTCCCGCCGGGTAGTATTCGCCAAGTCCTACTAGACCGCTGGCACCAGCAACGAACTTCCTGCGTGGGGAAGGATCAGTGTTTCCCATCAAAGCCTTGGGCGTGAATACTCATGCCCTGCCAACACTGTATGACCATTGAGTTAAAACATGTTTTTTATCTTTATTATGAAAATTATATTGAAGTGCTTTGTAATTCTGCTACCTTTGTCAGGAATTTGTTAATGCTATGACCTCACCCACTCAACTCCTCACCAAGCTCGCCTGTGCCGGCCTCCTCTTTGCCTGCTCGGCAACGTCCCAGGCCCGCCAAGTGGCCTGGGGTAGCTCAGTGGAGGACAATCTCTTTGATAGTTCTGGCAGTATCGCCAACGGCAATTTCAGGCTGGATTCATCGTTTTCATTCGAAATCGGCGTTTTCGCCAATGGCTTTACCCCCACTTCGTCAAACCTCAGCGACTGGGAAGCTAACTGGCTGGTGTTTGACGCCGCCAATACCTCCATCGTCGACAGTTGGACCCCAGAACTCGGCTACTTCAGTGGGGTAGCAAACCTCAATTCCAACGGGACGTCCGGCAGTGCTTCCGCTAGCCCAACAAGTATTTTCACCCAAAACCAAGTCGGCTATCTCTGGGTCTTCAATGACAAGGCGATCGCTTCCACCTCTGAATGGGCGCTTGTTACTGACCTGATCAGCGCCGGAAACGTGGGTGACGCATGGAGAATGCCCGACCCAAACGACCAAATCAGCACTGACCTATTTTGGGCGCTCCAGGATGCCGATACGGTAATCTTTGGCGGACTCAACGATGTCCAAGGCCCAGGTGCCTATACCAACGATCCCGCTAACGACCCAGGCATCGTGCCAGTAGCGGGCACCGGCGTCATTTACTCCCTACAGACTCACGCTGTCCCCGAACCAGGGAGTGCCCTTTTCCTCGCATCCGCAGGCTTCTTCTGGATGCTTCGCAAACGCCGTTACAAAAGGATGAGCTAGTTTTGCGAGAGAAAAAATTCCGGTGGCTTGAGAGAGAAGCACCCGGTGTGTGGTGAAAGCAGCCTCCAGGGTTCGTCCCTGGGGGCTGCGACGCTTTTAGAGGGGTCACTTCTGCGCATCAAAGAGCTCCTTCAACTGACTAGCTGGAGGCGGCCGTAGAGTCAGAGCTTCACCGCCGCTTGTTCCGGCAGCGTCTGGCACGCCAGTGGGCACCACGACAGGGGGGATTTCTACGCCGGGCTTGTCATCATCGTCCACAACCACAGCTTTAGGCGGAGCCGCCACAGGCGGTGCCACCACGACCGGGACCTTTCCTGGCACCCCAGTTTCAGTCCCACGGAGTTTTTGCCACAGTGCGTGCCCCGAAAAATGGGCCGCCACAGCGCCACAAAGCATCGATGCGCCAAGGAAGACAGCCGCTTTCAGCCACATCGGAACGTTATCGGTGCCTCCCAAATCCAGGTCGTCTGGCAACACTCCATCCGCTCCCATGCCACGCTGTGCCCAATCAGGCTCATCCGGCGGCCGGGCATCCCCGCCCCCTTGGAAGAGCAACTCCGCAAAGCCTATGGTCGGCTTTTCAGTCACGGCAGACAGCCCAGAGGTCAAGGCACCACCCGCGGGCACCCGCACAGATTCTGGTGGCGGGATCGGCGTAGGTTCAGCCTTCTTGCGACCACCCTTCGGAGTCCGTGGAGGGCTAATTTCGGTCACCAACGGCACCGGCGTCGGCTTGACCAAGTCATAGTGATGAACAATCCGCGCATAGCGCGAGAGAAAATCCGACCGCGCCACTGGGCTGCCGTTGCGGGCTTTGTCGATCTCGTCCTCCAGGAGGCGCACCACCGTTTCACGCTCACGGCCGCTAGCTACCTCATCGATCCGAACGCCAGCGGGACTCTCGATACCGAGCAGAAACTTCCCCGCTGCTGCCATCCAGCCGCCGTGCCAAAGATTCGTCACGCCTGGAGGCGGTGGCAGCAGCACACTCGGGTCAGTGCCCCGACAAGACATTCCCGCCAGACATGGGTGCGTGCGCAGCATGACGGAAAAGGCAGGCCACTCGTTGAGCTTAGACTCCAGCAACCGAGCCGTGCGAGGGTCTTCCCGCCCAAAGCCGGTCATCAAGAAAATATCCTCAAGCCGCAGTTTGCGGACGGGTAGTTGGGAGGCATCCAACTGCATCAGTGCCGAATCCAACCCAGCGAGCACGAGATAGGCCTCCTGCACCTCAAGTGCGCGCCTTTCACGCAGCACATCTGCAAGGCTGATCCCTTCGACCACCTCCTCCGCTAGGCAGGTGATCTCATCAGTCTCATTGACCAAGGCTAGGGAAACGAGGCTGCCAAACTCCCGCTTCTTCGCGATCTTCAGCGTCTGCTTGTCCGCATCGAGCACGCGCTCCCCACAGACCCGTTGTGGGGGAACCTGCTCTACCAGCACGGGCCGACCCGCCTTGGTCAGCGTGCCACGCATGCTGTAGGGGTTCGACATGTCCAGACGCTGGCTCTGGATGCGGACCAAGTTCACCACACCGCGCGCCACCTCTTGATACGATGCCAGCAGTGGGGCAATCAAGGCGCGGGGCTTTTGAGCGGTCGGAATCTCGCCAGAGAGATGATCCGGGGCGAGCTTGCTCAGCGAATTCCGCAACTCCTGCATCTGCGTGATAGAGGAAGGGGACGCAGCGATGAGGCATGCACCGAGGAGTTCCGCAAAGTCTGCCGCAGGCAAAGGATGATCTGGCAGCATCGGGCCACCGCCGGCCTGCTCTAGCAAAAAGGTGCGGAGAAATTTGCCCTGCTTATCGAAGGCAGACTTCAGCGTGCGGCTCTTGCCCGTATTTCCAGACGTGCCCAGCACCACCTTGTAGTCCGCCACCATCGCGACCAGCGACTGCGGTCCCACCTGCACCACGCGGAGAACATCCAGCGGATTGTCAGGATAAAAATCGCCACGCTCGCAGATCGCACACGAGGCCTCCAGGGCGCGGCAGGCCAGCATCACCGCCATCCAGCCGGGGATATCCTGCTGCCGATTCAGGTAAGAGCGGAGGGGTTCGCCATCCACATTCGAAGTGATGTAGAATGGATTCCCGTCGTCCTCACCAAAGTCCACGATGCGTGCCAGCAGCGGATGACCGTCCCGTTGCAACTTCCGGCAACCGTCCTCAAACGCAGCGCGCTGCGTCAGCGGCTGGAGGAGAACGTGGCAGTGCACAAAATCCATGCGCACCGTATCAAACGCCAGCACAACGACCTGTTCGGCGCTGCGCACGAGCTCGACATTATTGCCGTCCGAATCTTGGACGATCCGATAATGTCTGAATTGATTCGGCTCCGACATGACAAAAAATAACCTTCCGCTGACGACCTGAGGATAAAAAGAATGGGACCTCAATAAGTCCTCATCCCGGACCACATTTCAAGAACGGAATACCAGGATTCATTGAGTCAAAAAAAGAAGGCGGCTGGGAAAAACCCAACCGCCCACAAGAAGCAGCACCCAGACCAATCTCTGGAAAGAGTGGTCCGGGCTGTAATGCCTCACTTAGATCATGTCTGCGCTGTATTCCCAGCCTTCGCGATACGCGGCGCGCTTCAGGAGCTTATTGGCAGCGTCGTCGTTCGTCTTCTGATCGGCGCTATTCCAGTCAAGGACCTTGCCAGGATTACGCAGGGCCAAATTGCCAATGAGGCAGAGCTTCGTCAGCGGAACCGAGTAGTCGAAGTTGGAACCGCAGATCTTATCCTGCTGGATGGCGCGGATCAGTTCCAATTGGGGTTCGCCAGGGGCCAAGCTCTGCGGCAACTCCAACGTTGGCTTTTTGCCACCGAGGAAGGCCTGGAATTTTTCTTCAGGGAGCAGGCGTGGACCGTTGCAGTAATCTTGGGTTTCGAGGAAGACGCCCTCATCACCACGGACGAGGAAGCCACCCTTGATCTTGTCCCAGTCGCGGGAGGCATCCAGCTCAGCCGGACGCTCTGGCTTACGACCGCCTTCGTACCAATGCAGCACCACCTCGCCAAATTTTGGCGTCTTGAAATGGAAGATCGCATGGGAGGACTTCGGCCAGGAGACGTCAGTGAGCTCATCGCACTCGGCCTCGACCTTGTAAGGTTCACCCAAATCACATGCCCAGAAAGGCCCGTCGAGAAGGTGGCAGCCCATGTCACCCATCGCACCAGCGCCATACTGAAGATTGCCACGCCATGCAAACGGGTGCAGACCATCGATGTATGGCACCTGAGGAGTCGCTGCCAACCAAGCTTCCCA
Organism: Verrucomicrobiaceae bacterium; assembly: GCA_024232965.1. Lineage (GTDB taxonomy): Bacteria > Verrucomicrobiota > Verrucomicrobiia > Verrucomicrobiales > Verrucomicrobiaceae > JACKQF01. The sequence goes on from JACKQF010000002.1 coordinate 229,797, forward strand.
GTTCAGGAAATCCGGCACATCCTTCGCCAGATACTTGGCCTTGGCTTCATTGCCTTGCGGCCAGATCGGACGGTTGGTCCAGACGTGGATTTCCTTCACGTTACCAACGGCTCCCGCCTGGATCCATTGGCGGAAAATGCGGATCATGTCTCCGGTGTGACCCTGGTTGCCCATGTTGGTCTTCACGCCCTTTTTCTTCGCTGCCTGGTGCAACTGATTGGCCTCCCAGATCGTGTTCACCAGGGGCTTCTGCACGCAGACGTGCTTGCCGCGCTTGATGGCCTCCATCGCTGCTGGGTAGTGCGCGTGGTCGGGAGTGGAGACGGTGCACATGTCGATCTTATCGCCCATGACATCAAACATCTCGCGGAAGCTTTCGAAGAGCTTTGCGTCAGGGTACTTCTCTCCTGCCTTCTTCAAGCGATTGCGATCCACATCGCAGATGGCAACGATGTTGGCGCCCTTGGCGGAGATTCCCACATCGGACTCTCCTTTACCACCCGCGCCACCGATCCCGGCGACGTTGATGTTTTTAGCCACGGCATCTTGGCCGAGGAAAATATTTGGGGTGAAAAGGCTTCCGGTGGCGAGTGCAGACTTGGCCAGGAAGTCACGGCGGGTATTTTTGTTTTTCCAGTGCATAACTTTGTTGGACCCCTAATGAAGCGGAGCCAAGCCGCGCTGTCGATAGCGGAGTGAAGGACAAAACGGATTTGACGAGCGATATTAATGTGATATCACTTTGATACCTGACTCAATTCAGGACAATCCAACTCCACTCCCATGAAATCCGATTCGTCTCCGTCTTCTCAGAGCACTGAGCGCTCCATCTCAACCCCGAATGGGTGGCTCATGCTTCCCGTTCTCATCGCTGTCTTGGGCGGCATCGCATACCGTTTTTACGCGCTGATCAACATGCCCAACCCGTCGGGAGCTCAACTCCTGCTGATCATCTTGGCCTTTGCTGCGGCAATGGTCATGCTGAAGGGCTTCTTCACCCTACAGCCCAATGAGGCATGCGTACTCCTGCTCTTTGGCGAATACCGCGGCACAGAACGGACGGCGGGCTTTCACTGGACGAACCCGTTCTACACCCGGCGGCGCATCTCCCTGCGCACCCGCAACCTGAACTCCGAACGCCTCAAGGTGAACGACAAACGCGGCAACCCCATCGAGATCGGCGCAGTCGTCGTCTGGCGCGTGCGGGATACCGCCCAGGCTCTCTTTGATGTGGAAAGCTGCGCTGACTACGTGAACATCCAGAGCGAATCCGCAGTGCGTCATCTCGCGTCCAGCTACTCCTACGATCATGGCGAAGACAATGAAACGACCCTGCGCAACGGTGGGGAAGAAGTGTCTGAGGCATTGCAAGTGGAACTCCAAGAGCGCCTCTCGAAAGCCGGGGTGGAGGTACAAGAAGCCCGCATCGCCCACCTAGCCTACGCACCGGAAATCGCCCAGGCAATGCTGCGGCGGCAACAGGCAGAAGCGATCATCGCGGCCCGCACCAAGATCGTTCACGGCGCCGTCAGTATGGTCGAGATGGCACTCAAAGAGTTGTCAGATAAAAATGTCGTGACCTTTGACGATGAGCGTCGCGCTGCCATGGTCAGCAACCTGCTAGTAGTGCTGTGCGGCGAAACTGAAGTGAGCCCCGTCATCAATACCGGCACACTCTACCACTGATCCCCACAACTGCCGACCGGCATGGCCAGCGAACCCCGCAAAACCTTCCTCCTACGCATCCAGCCCCAGCTTTGGAAAGAGCTGGAGGCCTGGTCGCAGGAAGAAATGCGCAGCGTGAATGGCCAGATCGAGTTTCTCCTGCGGCAGGCCGTACAAAAGCGCAAGGGCAAGGATCTGCCGCCGCCCGAGGCTGATGACGCAGATGACGTTTGAAAACTCCCGAACGGAGCGGCACGCGTCTCGCTGCCATCATCACCCACTCGCGAAGCGACACACCGAAAACGCATGGCTTCGCGTGAAACAGAACGGCGGCGAGACGCACGCCGCTCCACCAGCGCCCGAGGAGCCTCAACGAACCAGCGGCCGCGGCGCCGTGCGTGGCGTGCGGTTGAACCAACGGGATAGAACGCCCACTGGCTTCTTGCCTTCGGCAGCTGGGGTTGCGGGCGGCACGTTGGTGTCAATGTAGTCAGGGAATTCACGGGCAGCGTCGCCACCGACGGAGGTCCGGAAGTCTTCCGAACGCGAGGCAGCGCGTAGTGTACCATCATCGGTCACAACTTGCGGCTGGATGAAGATGATCAACTCCCGGCGCACCTTGCTATCCGTGTCGTCTTTGAAGAGGCGCCCCAACCCCGGGATACGGCTGATCAGCGGCAAGCCCTCGGTGTCCTTCTTCTTCTCTTCAGAGATGAGACCACCGAGAACGACCGTCTGTCCATCAGGCACGTTCACGGAAGTGACGAGCTGCTCGGTGCCGATGATGGGGATGTCATTGGGCTCGATCCGCTGAGTGCCGACGACGGTGTCATTGACCTGCGCAATGGTCAGATTCACTTCCCCATCGGAATTGATCAGCGGCACCACTTCCAGTTTCAGCACGACATCAATGAACTCCGTGGTGCTGGTGATTTGGCCATTGTTATTGTTCAGCGAAGAAGTGGTGGAACTCGGATAAGGAATGCGCTGCCCCGAGGTGATGACCGCCTTTATTGTTCAAGGCAAACACCGCAGGTCGGGAGAGCACCTTAAACTGATTGGTCGTCTCAAGCGCGGTAACAAAAGCCTCAACACTCTGGCCCAGTGCGCCATAGATGTTCAGCCCTTTGGCAGGACCAAAAGCGGAAGTGATGAGGTTGTCCCGAAGATCGGTGACGCTATTGCTGCTCAAGATGTCCTCACGCTTCGTGAAGAGGCTCGACGTAAAACCAGAACCACCGCCGCCCGCGCGGTTGAATTTGGTCAGGTAATCCACGCCTGTCTCCATGCCCTTGCCCAGCGTGAGCTGGCCGATGACGGTCGCGAGGTAAACCTGTGCTGGCTTGCGATCCAGCAAATCCAAAAGGCCATCGATCTTGTCTGTGTCTTCTTTGCGACCAATGACGATGATGGTATTGGCCATCGGATCCGCAATGATGCGGGACTTACCAACAGTCACGGAAACCGGTGCATTGTCCTCTTGCGGACCTGAAATCAAATCAGGACGTGATCCCAGGCTGCCGGAAGATGAACCCGTGCCGAGATCGTCCGAAGCCGCACTGCCAGAGCTGGTAGAACCAATCGTGCCGCCGCGCGTATTGGTGGTGCGCACACCGCCGAGGAGCTGGGAGCTGGAGGAGGCCAGCGGCTGCTGACGCTGCTGCTGCACACTGCCACCACCGGGAAGCTGCGTGGTGCCGCTGGCCGTCTCTTGAAGCAGATCGGTGAGAGAAGGCAGAACGTCGATGGCAGAGGCGTAGCGCAGCTTGCGCTCATAGGGCGCATCCGTCTCCACCGGTTTATCGAACTCGGCGATCAGGCTGGCGATGTAAGTGTAGTCTTCTGGGGAGGCGACCACCAAGATTTGGTTCAGTCGTGCATCTGCCACTACTTGAGCGTCCGGTTTTGGCACCTGCTGATTTTGCTGCTGCGGCTGACCGTTGACATAGACGACCCGAGGTGGCTCTGGCTTTTCCGCTTTTTCTTTCCCATCGGACCCTGCACTGCCGCGCAGCGTGGTCAGACCCTTGCTTTCTTTTTCCTCTGCCTGCGCAGCAAGAGTCGCCTGGATGATCTGGGCAATGACCGTCGATTCCGCATACCTGATCGGAATAAACTTCGTGACGAGCGCGGTGCTGCTCTCAGCCATGTCGATGGCGTCGTGAATGCTGATGAGCTGCTTCACGATGGTCGCGCTCTCGGTAATCAACAGGCCAGGAGGTGTCGCCACTGGGGTGATGCGACCATAGACGCTCAGCCCCACATGATTGGCCAGGATTTGGCCTGCCTCTTCTGGGTCAAGGTTCGTCAACTTCATGAAGTAGGTGACGATGCTCTCGCCCGATGGGAGATCCTCTGCCGCCTGATAAAAATGCACGCCCGCAGAGAACTGCACGGCACCAGCACTCTGCCCTTTGGTCGGGAGGATGCGGGCGCTCTTGCCGTCTTCCGCAGCGACGATGGTGTAGCCATTGGTTAAAAGAGCGGCCTCGATGAGGTGGATCGCCTCATCCTTCGGCACCGCCTGCGGGGTAACGAGACTGATCGTTGCGCCCTCAAAGATCGCGGTGTCTTTGACCAGCGTCTTGTTGGTCAGCATCTCGTAGATGCTCAGCATGTCAGCGACAGGGTTGTTGGGGAACTGCAGGAGAATGCGATCTCCCTCCATGCGGAAGGTGCCAGAAGCATCGCCACCCGCCGCCATTCCACCGCCCGGCGCACCACCACCAAATCCTGGACCGCCGCCAAAGCCGGGGCCACCGCCAAATCCTGGGCGACCGCCACGGCCACCAAATCCACTGCGACCACCTCCAGGGCCACCAGGCCCGCCAGGACCACCCACACCCGGGCCTCCCGGACCACCTACTCCTGGAGCACCCGTGCCAGGACCAGGACGATTGCCATCAGCGGCTCCGTCCGCTGCGGCCGGACCAGGGGCTGGAGCATTGGCGTCAGGCGCCGGCGGTTGCTGGGCAGCTTGGGCATCAGCCTGAACATCTGTTTGTGCCAAAAGCCTCATCTCAGGGACTGGGCGTCCGAGCTCTGCCGTCGCCGCGTCAGAGATGCCCACAGGCGTCGGGAGTGCGCGGTCACGTGTCTGCCCTTTCATCTGCATCAGACGCAGTTCCGGAGCAGGACGCTCTGAGGCTGTAGAGACCTCGGCAGGCGCAGCAGGACTCTGCGGTTCAGATTGAGCACTGCCAAAAACCGGGGCGAACAGGCAAGCAACGAGGGCGCTGCACTTCAAGAAGGGCTTGGCGGATGGGGCGGTGGCAGAGGGCATGCTGGGGGGAGAGAGTTGGCGGTTGGCGGTGGTGTAAAATGGAGCAGCGCGGGAAAGATCAACGCTTGCGAGAAGATTGGTCTTCCTTCTCGATCTTCTCAAAGGTGCTCTTTAAAAAGGCGCGGCGATCTTCCTCAGGGGCATCGCGAAATTTGGGATCGCTAAAACGCTCGCGAAGCACGTTGCGGAATTTTTCCCTGGCGCTATCCGACAGCGACTCATAACGCTTCCGGTCTTCCTCCGAGGGCCCGCGCGAAGGCTTGCGGAAGGAGTCGCCCGCTGGTGGTGGAGGTGCGCCGCCATCCTGCCGCTTATCGCGCTTCATTTTGTCTGGCGCCATGGCATCCTTGTCGTAGCGGATGCTCACCACCTCGCCGCCGATGGAAACCTTCACCTGGGCAAAACGCATGTCCGCCGCAGGCATCGCCTCTTGCAGGATCCAGCCCTGAAAGTTGGCCTTCTCAGACACGATGTGAGACTGCTTTTTCTCCGTATCAAAAATCGTCGCCACGGGTTTGCCATCGATAAAGGCAATGCCTGTCAAAATCAGCGAGTCCGATGGATTCACCGCACGAGTAAAGGGCGATGCCTGCACCATCTCCTGCAACGTCGCAGGATCCAGTGCCGAAGGCAGATCTGGATCTGACGCAGGCGATGCCGCCTCAGCAGGAGCCTGCAAAGAACTCGGCACAGCCTCAATCTGCCCCTGACTCATCGACACAAGGGCTCCCCATACCAGAGGCAGCAAGAGAGAGGAGGTGAGCGTCTTCATGATCAGTAGGGGATGAGGAGTGGAAATGGCGAGAATCCGGCGGCCATTAGGTGCCAACCTCTGCCTTAAACCACCTAGCCACCGTCAAGTTGCACCGCCCCTGCGGTTTCGGCTCTTTCGAGCGGGTATCGATTTCAAAATCCATGGCCTTGATCACCTGGAACTTGTCCGGAGATTGCAGCGTCGTCAGCCACTGCAGCAGAGCCGTCTGCTCCCCATACAGCCGCATACTCACCGCCACCTCCCGGTAATCTTCCTTGGTCACCGCCGGCACGAGCTCGGGATTCTCCAACCGGATCATCCGCTCATCTGCCCCCGTCTGGAGATCGTCCAAGAGCTTCGCCTGGGACCGACTCAGACTCTCCGTCGTCGGCATGTTTTTAGACAGCCAGTCCCGATGCTTGTCCCAGTATTCCCGGTCATTCAGCCACTGCTCATTGGCCTCTTTTTGTTGCTGCAGGGAGACGAGGCGCTCCATCAGCACCTTGCGCTTAGCCAAAAAAAGATTCCCCAGCACAGCACTTGCCATGAGGATCAGGACCCCGAAGCAGAGCCAGAGGAGGTTTTTTTCACGAGTCGAGAGTGCGCGTTCAGCCATCGGGATCAGTTTCTATTTCAATTTTCCCTGAGCGCGGAAGGAGGCATTCTTTTCCTTCACACTCGGCTGCGGATTCGTCCACTCATACTGCGCCAGGACCTTCTGCGCCTTGATGCTCTCCATAAAAGTCACCACCGTATCGGCATCGCGCGCCTCGCCCTTCAGGTCGATGACGCCATTCTTAAACTCAAATTCACGGATCACCACTCCACTCGGCGGCAGCAACCGCGTGATGGCAGACAGCGCCACCATCGGGAAGTGACTGACCTCCACCGCCGGTGCCAGATTTTTCCACTGCGTCGCCGTCGTCCGCACGGCCTCCGCCGGTGCATTGGTCTCCTCGACCTCCGCCGCCAGCGCGTCCACCTTCTTCTGATTCACCGTCAGCCAGGCATAGGCCAGAAAACCCAGCGCCACATACAGCAGCGCGCCGAGAATCAAATACCGCACGATGGCCTTGTGCCGAGTCTGCGCCACCTGGGCCGCACGCACGGTGGAAGGGAGCAGCCGCGTCCAATTCGATGTATCCAGCCGAGTATTGCGCTGCAGGCTATCGCGAGTCTCCACCGGCAAATCCAGCGCGGCAGCGATGCGTTGTTTTTCCCAGCTCGTGCCGACCAACGTCACCCCCGTGATCGTGCCAAAGCCAGGCTCTGCCTCCAGCACCATCCGGCACAGGGAGATCTCCGATGACACCTCCTCCGGCGAGGCCGAGATCGGCGCAAAGACGTGACTGTGAAAAAGTTTCCCCGCATGGCCTGCCGCGATGACCAGCTCTCCCTGCTCCTCCACCACCACGATGTGGCCTGCAGGCAGATCCAAAAGACGCAATGCACTCGTGTAGTCCGACGCCTGCGGCACCGCCAGCAGGTCTGGAAAAGGCTCCGCCAGGACATCCACACTGATCACTACATGCCCACCGACTGGCCCCAGAAGGTGCCAGCGAAAATTCGCACCCGCGCCCGTCTGTGGGTGCAGACCGCGACGCTCGAGCTGCGTCTCCACCATTTGCTCCAGCACTTCAGGGTCCGCCTGCGGCAGGATCAGCCCGATTGTCCGACAGGCAGAGGCTGGCAGACCGATCACCAGCGGACGGGCCTGTTCAGCGGCTTCGGCAGGACTTTCCACCTCCTCAGCCACCACCGAACTGCGTGGTTTGACGAGCCTCCATGAGGCGTCTGGAGCAGGAAGCAGAATAGTGGAGGCGGAAATCGACATCTAAGGAAGCGTTTAACGCTACCATTCTGCCGAAGTTGCGCGCTCTTCACGCTTTTCCACGCATCCAATCACTTCGTTCACTCAGCGCTGACATTTTGGGCAAAAGAAAGTGGACCGCTGCCCCTGCACCACCCGCTTCACCACCGTCCCACAGACCCGGCAGGGCTGGCCCTCCCGATCATACACGTTCAGTGTCTGCTTGAAGTAACCCGGCTGCCCATCCTGATGCAAAAAATCGCGCAACGTCGTCCCCCCCATCTCGATGGATGCCCCCAGCACGCTCTTGATCGCCTCCGCCAGTCGCTCATACCGCGCACGACTCACCTTCCCCGCAGGTTTCGCCGGATGGATGCCCGCCATGAAAAGCGATTCGCAGGCATAGATATTCCCCACCCCGACCACCACATGGGAATCCATGATGAACTGCTTCACCGCCACGCTCTTCCCCCTCGATCCCTCAAACAGCACCGCCCCACCGAAGGCATCCGTCAGCGGCTCCGGCCCCAGCGCAGCCAGCAGCGGATGCAGCGACGAATCACCCGCGATCCATTGGATCGTGCCAAAGCGCCTCGGATCATGAAAGCGCAGTTGCATCCGCGAACTCAGCGTGAAGGCCACATGATCATGCTTCTTCCAGTCCGTCTGCGGATCCACCAGACGCAGACTGCCTGACATCCCCAAGTGCACCATCAACGTCCCCTTCGCCGTCGTAAACAGCAGATACTTCCCCCGCCGCGCCCCCTCCAGCACCTTGCACCCCACCAGTTCCTCCAACTCCACCGGCACCGGCCAGCGCAGCCGAGCCTCCCGCACGATCACCTCTTTCACCGTCTTCCCGATCAAATGCGGGCAAACCCCGCGCAGGGTAGTTTCGACTTCAGGAAGTTCAGGCATGGGGCGGGTAGTAGCGCCGATCTTCACCGGAGAAAAGGGCAAAATGGCGGCAGCAGGCTGGTAGGGCTGCTGGTCCTCCAGCAGCCGGAGCTTGAGGTGCGAAAAGAGCCGCGAAAGTGTCGGGCATCGCGCAGCAGAGACTCCCCGTCACAAGGATTTGGGGAAAACGTTTCAAACCCACAGATTGCATGAGTCAGAAAACAAATCTGCGGGCCTCCCTGAATCTGCTGGAGGATAATTCCACAAAACGACCACTGCCGACCTTTGTCACCCCAGACCATTTTTTTGCCGACTACGACGTGCCTATCGTCTGGTAAATCACCGCACCGCCCCCTCCACCAGCGACAGCACATTGGCCGCACCGATGGCGTCGTGAAAGATGATCAGCGTCCCGCGCGCAGGTTCTGGCCGGTTTGCCTTCGCGTCCCCTTTCGCAGGTCGGCGTTTCCTGGGGTCCTCCAGCACCGATTCGATCTCGGACACATGACCGATCGCATTTCCAAAGGCATCGATCAACGCAGAGCCGCTGGATCCGGGGGCCCAGTCGTTGTTGACCTGGACAAACACCGGCTGCACCCCAGAGGCCGCGACCACTTCTGCCGCCTCCTTTTTTCGCAGGAAAGGCCGCCTCACAAAGCGATTCACGATCCCCTCGCTGAAAAAACCCTGCCGCCCCATCGGATCGCTAAAGCAATACACCGCATCCCCTGGCACCACATCCGTGCTCAGCGGCAACGGCGTCAGAGTTTCCACCCCCACCTTCAGCAGCGCACTGTCCAGCGCCCGGTTCATCGCCAGGACCTCCGTCACCGCAAAGACATTCCCATCATCACCCGCCGCCACTAGGCTACCCACCTTCATGTTGCGAGGCTCCTGCACCACATGACCGCAAGTGGCCACCGCGTTTTTTGCGACCGCATACCCGCCCGCCAGATCCAGGTGCCACTCATCACACTTCGTGCAAAGATACGCCCACCCCACCCGCAGATGCGCCGCCCGCGCACGCTTCCACAGTTCCCGCTTCGGCAATTCCGTTGTCGAGGCCACCGGCAGTTCCAGCACGCACTTCGTCCGCGTCATCTGCCCGCGCAGTTCCTCCAGAGACGGCAACCCGCCCGCCTTCCGCAACCCCTGAAACGCCGCCAAGAGCTTCGGATCGTCCACCCCATCACCCACCTCATCATAGACAGGCACCCCCGGAGCCTGGGCAAACAGCCCCTGGCAACTGGCGATGAACAGCAGGATCACAAACAAACGCATGGCCCCAGAATGCACCGCAGCATGGAATCGCGCCAGAACGATTTGAACCTTTCCAGGTCATGAGCCGTTGCACACATCCAGCAGCCCAGCCATTCCCTCAATGTCCAAATGTCTTCGCCAGCCATGAGATACCACCAAAAACGAGCCAACACGTGTGCGCACTGATGACGACGGCACCAGTGGACAGAATTCGCGCCATCGTCACCGAATACTCGGCCTTCCTCGCAAAAAAATAGAAGAGCCCTGCGCTTACCGCGACGGTTGGGCACACAAATAGAACAAAAATTCGCATCTCTAGCTGCCCGGTGGGACACCTGCTATACATAGCTTTGGCAGTGCTGATGACGCAGAGAGAGTCGAATACAGCTGCAAATACGGTCAACGGATAGAGGCAGAAATAGCAAATCTTGGCCAAAGCTCTTCGAATCAATTCAGCATCACTTGATGCCGTTGGCAGCTCAATTCGGGGAGAATGATCGATCTCAGAACCGCTCAGATTCACATTTTCGGACTTTGATTTCACAGTGCCTGTGGAGTTGGTGATTCCTTATCCTAGCTTTTGTTGTCCGAGGGGAGCGCAGCAGCGCTTCGTATGAACGGCGGAGGCATCGGTCATTTGCTTGATGCACGGCAGAACGTGGGCTCGCCCCGCTGGCAGAGGAAGCGCCCGCCAGACCTCACCCCAGTTCATCACGAACGCGCATGAGGAGCTGCCCCAGTTGATTCTCCCCTTCCCCGTCCCGAGACCGCCCCCAAAAAAGATCGCTGCTCGACTCATGAACCAGTTCCTCCGTGCCGGTATCGATCAACATCTGCTTTAGGCGACGATTCTGATCAAACTTCGCCCAGAGCGCCTGGCGCATGATCTCCAGCTTCACCGCCTCCCAGTCCTCGCGAGGCGTCAGAGACCGGTCCTGTCCCGCCTTGCGTGCCTCCATCGGCGATCCCGCCGCACGAATCCGGCTCCAGGCCTCCGTTCCCGCATACTTCTGCGCCTGATAGAAGTGTTCAACGCTGGCCCAACGGCTGCCCTCGAGTTCGAAACCATGTTTCGAAAAATTAGACAACCACGACAACGTCGGGTGCTTGGATTTGAACCAGAGGGCCATGGCGGGGAAGCGTCAGAGTTTGGCAACACATCGAATCAGGCGACGGAGATCCGGAAGTGTCGTTGACATAACAGATGCCATACCTGCCGTCGCCTGCATCCGTTTTCGAGGTTCGGCTTATTGTCGGTGAAGTGTAACGTCGTCATGGAAGGGAGTCTCTATCTGCGGATGAGTCCCAAGTCGCCATTCCACATGTCTGGATCATCTGGTGGGCTGGTCATCAATCGCAGTTCGTCGCTGAAGCTGATGAACCGCATCATCGAGTCAACACCTTCTGCGGTCAGATGGAGATTCCAATCGTCACGCGACCATCTGCCAGTGAAGCGCTCCGAGTCAGACCTGTAATCAACGGTATGATCTGCTCGGAGCATAATCGTCTCCCGGTCATCTGCCCACGTGCCGACAACACGAGAGTCATCCGTGATGGATGGGTTCCACTCCATCGAAGACTCAAACGCCACCTGCACGATAACCAAGCCGATGACGCTGAACACCATCGTCCAGCCAAAGATGAGCGCTGCCCGCCTCCGTCGCATCCAGCCCCAAATCGCTAAAGCTGCGCCTGTGAGAAGAACGGCACCGAGAATCAGCGCAATGAATAGGTAGCCGAATGGAATTGCCGTCCGAATCATGGTGCCTGGTGGTTAGCCAACTTCAAAGCGCACGCAACCCCACCAGCGGGAACGAGAGTTGGACGCGGGGTTGGGGTTGTAGTCACGGGGAATCATCGAAAATGGGCGGCTGGTAGGGGTTGCTCTGGCGCGGCTTGTTCTGCTTCTTCATTTTGCTAGTGTGGCCGGATCAATCGCACCCTTGTCTCTAAGACGTTGAAAAAGCTCCGGCTTCGAGGCCAACACCGCTGAGAGAAATTCGGATGGCTCACGCCGCCACTTCTCAAAGAGTGATGCGAAGTGATCCATGTCACAATCCCAGTCATCAATCGAGGAACCGAATCGCCGTATTGCTTCGCGATCCTCCGAAATGGGCGTGTCTCTGACAACACACTCAGCCAAGGTCACCAGTGCGTTCTTGGAACGCTCGAAAACAGAGAGGTAGTGTGGAAGCAAGAGGGCTTCAGCCTCAAATGTGCACCTCGGGATGATGCGCTCGCACCCCTTCCGGAATTGGTGGGAATCGCTCAAAATCACGTGCCTCCCCAGATCCCTCTGTATAGCCATGTTCACGCTCCGATTACGGTCGAATCTGCCACCGGCTGTGAACGGGCTATGCAAGTAGGGGGTCGGCAACTCACGATGGAGGGTGATACAAAAGCCATGATAGTATGTCCCCTTCATACAGAGGGCGTTATGCGAAGCGAAAACTCCCGGAATGACCTCTCGAATATACTCGGTGCGGATTCCACGAACCACCTTGTTTCGTTGGTAGTCGGGATGAATATCACAAAGAGCGGCTTCAAGCATTGCCTGAAACTCCGATGCTTCACCTTTGGGCTGGGAGAGTCTCATTTCTTGCAGTACGTCAAAGGACACAGCACCCCTGGCCGGGGGCGTGGCTCCGACTGCGGGTTGAGGGTTGAATGGCCATGGAAAATTGAACTCGTGGCGGGGCAGCTGTTAGGAGCGCCTTATTTGTTAGGCTTGGATTATTCGGCGAATGGGTCCTTCGGCACTTTCGACTTCGGACGCGGCTTGTTCATCTCCTCATCCGAGACCGGTTCTTCCAGCTTTGCATCGGAGGTCAACTCGCCCGTCGTCCCGAAAAGGTCGCCCAACTCCTTCTTCTCAATCCCTCGGCTTCGCACAGTTACAACCTTGGCGGTGTCCTCATCGGCTGAGGTGAAAAAGAAGAACCGGAAGCGGGCGGCCGTCTCTTCCCAAGGGAACGAAACTGTAACCAGCATCTTCGCTCCGGGCTTGAGCGGTCGCCTGGAGGAGCCAGTTCCGCAGAGAAAATACGGGATTTGCAACCAGCGCTTCGCTCTCAATGCCTCAACGTGGAACATCGGATTCTCAATCGAGGTTCCGGATATGTAGAACGTCTTCTTGGTCGTGTTCGCGATCTCAAGAATCACTTCGGGAAGTTCCGGCACGTCGGCCTTCGAATCGTATTTGGTGATCGAGTAGACCTCGACCGTCGGTTCCTCCCCGCCAAACGCCACCGCTGCGCTCAAAATGAGGATGAGTAGCGTCTTCATATTTTTAGCCCAACAGTGGTATTTGTACGATGCAATATCGGTTTTCGCGATACTTTTCGGGGTGGGACAGCTTGAGATTGGGGCTGGGAGGCTTGCGGGTCAAGGGTTTCGTGCGGAGGGGGTGGGCGTGGATTTTGTCAGGGGGTCTGAACGATTTGGATGCAACCCAATGGGCCGGGGTTACTGCCCAAAATGGCGACACAATCAGAATCCAACCCACCGCTGTGAGGAGACCCTTTGGTCCACTCAACGCCGTGTCAGGCCCAACGAGAGGCCTCATTTCGGCGAGATCTGAGGGTACTAGGTGGCCCGCTGGGGTTTTGAGCCGCAATCCCAGACCTTGGACTCTGGCATCGGCACCAAGGAGGGCATCGATTCCCGACTCCAGGCTCTGGCATCGAACCCCTAGGGGTGCAATTACCCACCTCGGAGGCTCTGGCATCGGGGCCTTGGGGGTGGTGTTGCCAGACTCTACGCTCTGGCATCGAACCCTTAGGGGTGCAATTACCCACCTCGAAGGCTCTGGCATCGGGGCCTTGGGGGTGGTGTTGCCAGACTCCAGGCTCTGGAATCGAACCCCTCGGGGTACGATTACCCGCCTCGGAGGCTCTGGCATAGCACCTGAAACCTTCCCCGCAGGCGCAATCAGTGATTGCCCAGTCGGGTCAAACTTGGCAAAATCCAGCCCCATGAGTCAGGCACAGATCCCCACTCCTGAAAGTGGCACTTTGGGACCGTCGATGAGCGCAGCGCCGCTGCGTCCGGTCGGGACACCTCTCGCCATTTTGCGTGTGATGGCGGACCCGATGCGCCATGCGGTGCTGCGGGAGATGGCTGAGGGCAGCGTGCCCTCCGTAATGGTGCTGGCGAAGCGGCTAGGCTGCCACCCGGACATGATGGGGCGGCATTTGCAGCGTCTCCAAAAGGCGGGCCTGTTGATTCGGGTGAATCCTGGGAAGGAGGCGGATCAGCGCTCAAAGTACTACCAGATCCCCAGCACCTTTCGGCAAGTGGCACCGGATGGCACGCGCGTGCTAGACTTTGGCAGTGTGGTGCTACGCTTTGAGCCCAGGAAAAGCTGACGCCTCACTCAACGGGCGAGGGCATCCTCCGGCGTCCAGCGGATCAATCCTCTCCCGCTGCCGTCAACAACCCCAACCGCCAGGGGATCGCGCTGTACTTCTTGCCCTTCATCTCGGCATCGGTGACGCCTTGGAAGAGGAAGGTGAGATGGTCGGGATCGATCTCCATTTTTTCATCGGAGCCTGCTCGGAGAAATTCGCCGTGGCTGATGGAATCGCACCAGTCGGAGTGGGTGACGTTGGATCGCGCGGCGAAGGGATGATCGAGTGTTGCGGCGAGCGGTCGCCATGAGCCATCGAGTTTGTTGGCGGTGTATGCCTTGTAATAGCGGCGGCCTTGCGCCTGGGCCTCAACGACGGTGAGGTATTGATCGCGACCCTTGAGCTTGTAGGTGTGGCTGGCCTCGAAGATATCCGCCTCGAGTGCCAGCACGGGTTCGGTCCAGCCATGCGGGAAATCCGCGAGCGCCGTTTCAGCGCGCCACATCTTGCCGTTGTTGGAGGTGAAGAAGAGATGCGCCTTGGCCTCATCGCAGATGATCCAGAAGTCGATCCAGCCTTTGACCGAGGCGGGATGCTTGGGATACAGAGGCACGGGCGGGGTCCATGAGGTCGGATCGCTGATGTCTGTCGTGGTCGAAAACGCGGGTGCCAGTTTTTTGACCTCGGGATTGGGGATCTGGCTGATCAGATACCACTTTTTCTGCGGCGCAAACCAGAACACCTGCGGCGCGCAAAAGTAGCCATCGCTGAGCTTCAGAATGTGCCTCGATGCGGCATTGCCGTCTTTCCAATCGGCGAAGTTGCAGTACTCGATCTGGTGCGTGCGCACCTGACTGCGGATGGTGGTGAAGAGATGCCAGCGACCGTCATGAAAGACCACCGTCGGGTCTTTAACCGAAACACAGGGATCCTCGGGACGGTTCGCCGGAGACAGCAGCGGTGCGCTGGCCTTCCAGTGAAAGTCTCCAGACAAAAAAACATCCTCCGCCGCGCAGAGCGAGACGGAGGATGCCATGAAGAGGATCGCAGTGAGGAAGGGCCGTTTCATATCGAATCAAATTCGGATGAAACTATGCCCTGCCCGGCATCAAGATCACAAGCCCAAATCTGTCACGGCACCGAGGCTGGCGCTGCTGGTCAGTTGGGCGTATTTGGCCAGCACACCGCGGGTGTAACGTGGCTTGGGCTGCTTCCAGGCTTTCAGGCGAGCCTGCAAATCCTTGGCAGGAATGCCCAGGGTGATGGAGCGCTTCTCCGCATCGATGGTGATCGGGTCGCCATTCTTGATGACGGCGATGGGGCCACCGACAAAGGCCTCTGGAGTAACGTGACCCACCACAAAGCCGTGACTGCCACCGCTGAATCGGCCGTCGGTGATGAAGGCAACGTCTTTGCCGAGCCCCTTGCCCATGATGGCAGAGGTCGGTGAAAGCATCTCGCGCATCCCTGGGCCGCCCTTGGGTCCTTCCATGCGGACAACGATGACGTGCCCCTTCTTGACCTTGTCATTGAGGATCGCCTGCAGCGCGGTTTCTTCGGACTCGAAGACGATGGCTTTGCCTTCAAACTTGAGGCCTTCTTTACCGCTGATTTTGCCGACGGCACCTTCAGGGCAGAGGTTGCCTTTGAAGATAACCAGGTGGCTGTCTTTCTTGATCGGATCTGCCAAGGGGCGCACGATCTGCTGATCTGCGGGCCAGACGATTTTGGAGTTCTTCATGTTCTGCTTCATCGTCTTGCCGGTGACGGTGAGGCAATCGCCATGCATCAGACCTTCAGCGATGAGCATGCGCATCAGGGGGACGGTGCCACCGATCTTCACGAGATCGTTCATGAAGTACTTACCGCTGGGCTTCACGTCTGCCAGCACCGGTGTCTTTTTGCCGATGCGCACGAAGTCTTCGATCCCCAGTTTCACGCCTGCGCTGTGCGCCATGGCAATGAGGTGCAGCACCGCATTGGTGGAACCACCGAGGGTGATGATGAGGGTGATGGCGTTTTCAAAGGCCTCCTTCGTCATGATATCGCGAGGCGTGATCCCGCGCTTGATCATGTTCATCACCGCAGCGCCTGCATCGAAGCAATCGATCAGCTTTTCGTTGGAGACGGCAGCCTGCGCGCCGCTATTTGGCAAGGACATGCCGAGCGCCTCGATGGCGCTGGCCATCGTGTTTGCCGTATACATGCCGCCGCAGGAGCCTTCGCCAGGGATGCTGTGCTCTTCGATGTCGATCAATTCTTTGTCGCTGATCAGACAGTTGGCATGTTTGCCGACGGCCTCAAAGACGGTGACGATGTCTGCGTCCTTCTTTTCCACACCCACACAACCCGGAAGGATGGTGCCGCCGTAGACAAAAACGCTGGGGCGATTCAGGCGCGCCATGGCCATGATGCAGCCTGGCATGTTCTTATCGCAACCACCGATGGCCACAAAGCCGTCCATGCCTTCACAACCAACGACGGTCTCGATGGAATCGGCGATGACCTCGCGAGACACGAGCGAGTACTTCATGCCCTCGGTGCCCATGGAGATACCATCGGAAATCGTGATGGTATTGAAGATGATGCTCTTGCCGCCCGCTGCATCCACACCTTTGGCGGATTCTTTGGCCAGACGATCAATGTGCATGTTGCAGGGCGTGACCATGCTCCAGGTGCTGGCGATGCCGATCTGGGACTTCTTGAAGTCTTTGCGATTAAAGCCGACGGCGTGCAGCATGGCACGGCTGGCAGCGCGCTCTGCGCCATCGACGACGACGGCGGAGTGTTTGCGATGCAGGTCAGACTTCGGTTTGGCGGGGGTTGGTTTTTTGGGCATAACAGGAAAGGCCAAACTGCATCCTCCCTGCGGTTCTTGCAAGGTCAGAGGCTATCTGGCCTGCAATCTCTCAATGACAACGCCCCGGACTTCTCCGTCGGTGGCGTAGCTGGCAAAGCCAAAGGGCATGCATTTTTGGATCTCGCCCGCCCGCATTCCGAGCCTGCGGCCCTTGATGCTGACGTTCACGACGATGCGATCATCGATCCAAGCCCGCAGATCATCGGCCCGAACTTCAATGCGCACGCGATACCAGGTCCCGGGTTCGAAGCGCTGCTCGCTGCGGGTCTCATTGCCACCCGCGTCGGCATCATCGATGCTGGAAACCCCGACCACCGCCCCGCCCCAACCGCCCAGCACAAAAGACACACAGCGATCCAAAGCCCCCACCGGAAAGGTAACCGTGCCAAAGAAGTCCCGGCCTGCGGTGCGCCGCGCTTCATAAGTGATCGCATAGTCGAGCAGCGGCAATTCCCGCGCTGCCCAGGCGTCAAAGCGCATCCCGGTCATCGGTTTCCCGGCGGGCAGGGACATCACACCTTCGCTGATAGAGGCGGCGCTGCCATTTTCGATCCCAGCGCTAACCCAGGCGACGGAAAGTTCCGGCCCGACCAAGTCCTTCGACTTTGCCACCTCGGTCTTCACAGCCCGCCCGCAGGCGACCTCTAGGAAGATGCAGATTGAAAGAACCCACCGACGCATCGCTCTCAATAGCCCACGCCCGCCACTCGGCAAGGATTACACGCGCCCTCCATTCTTGTAATCACCGCAACATCCCACGAGGCGTGTTGTCAGAGGGTCCCGTGAAGCATCTGTCATCTCCTGTTACCGACTCGACCTCTGAAGTCCTCATCCAACAAATTCCCGACGCCTTGACGATCGCCGTCGAGCAGGCGGGTCTGCATGCTGACGACGTTCTCTTTTCGCTACCAGCAGATGTCACTCAAGACGGAAAACCGCGCGCGGGATGGTTGGTCGTCACGGCGGAATCGCTGCATGTCTTTGACGAGGCGGAGTCCCATCCGGCAGCCGTTTTTCACCTGCGTGATGCGGACAAAGTCAGGCTGCTGCAAACGGTCGGGAGCGCCTTCGTCCAGCTTCGAATCGACGAGATCTATGTCGATGTGGTGCGTCTGTCCAATGGCTTGCGCGAGATCTACGGGCGTGGGGTCGCCCAAATACGGCGACTGCTTGCAGGCGAACCCTTCCAGCCTGACGCCCTCCGCAGCCGTAGCGAGACGATTTGCAGTGACTGCAATCTACCGCTGCCAGCACCCAAGGCACCGTGCCCTCGCTGCGCCAAGAAGGGCGGCATCTTCAAGCGCACCTTCATGCTGATGCGTCCCTACTGGAGTTCCATCCTGCTTTTGTTGGCAGTGATGGTGGGCGGTGTGTGCTTGGATCTTGTGCCACCGCTGCTGACACGCAAGCTGGTCGACGAGGTCATCGTGCCGCATACCAACATCGGTTGGCTGCCGTGGATCCTCGGCGGCCTGGTAGTGGCGAGCGCAGGACGCATGCTGTTGAATGTCGTCATCGGCCGCACCAGTAGTTTTGTGGGGACGCGCATCACGAAGGAACTACGGGAGCGTGTCCAGACCAAGCTCCTAGGTCTGAACGTGGATTATTACAACCGCCACAGCGCTGGCAGCTTGATGAGCCGCGTGCTGAACGATGTGGATTACTTCCAGGGTTTTGTCAGCCAGATGGCGCAGGGCTTTTTGCTGAACGTCCTGCTGGTCCTCGGCATCGGAGCGACGCTTTTTGTGATGAATTGGCAACTCGCCCTGTGGGTCATGATCCCGATTCCTTTCGTCCTCATCGGCACCGCAGTGTATTGGAAGGTCATCTACCCGCGCTACTACCGCGTCTGGGATAGCCAGAGCAAGATGGCGCAATCCCTCACCGGTCTCTTGCAGGGCATCCGTTTGGTGAAGGCTTTTGGCCAAGAAGACCGCGAGAAGAAGCGCTTCGCCAAGGCCGCTGGCTACGTGCAAAGCGCCAAGCGATCTCTCGAAATGAGCGCCGCCACCTTCAATCCCATCATGGGCTTCGTCTTCGGTCTGGGCGGCCTCATCGTTTGGAATGCAGGGGGTCGCGATGTTCTCGCAGACAAGATCAGCCTGGGCACCTTGATGGCCTTCTTTGCCCTGCTGGGCATGTTTTACAGCCCGGTTCAGGCGCTGAGCATGTTCTCAAGTTGGCTAACGGGCTTCGTCGCCGCAGGTCAGCGCGTGTTCGAAGTGCTGGACTCCACCAGCCAACTGGATGAACCGGCCGAGAGCCGTCGCCTCATGAACCTCCAGGGGCGCGTCGAACTCCGGGATGTGACCTTTGGTTACGACCCTTACACGCCCGTGTTGAAGAACGTCAGCCTGACCATCGAGCCCGGCCAATTCGTTGGCATCGTGGGCAAGAGCGGTTCAGGCAAAACGACCTTGGTGAATCTCATCTGCCGCTTTTACGATCCGCAGGAAGGGGCAGTCCTGATCGATGGCGAAGATGTGCGTGAGCTCGGCACTGATGCGTTGCGCGAAAACATCGGCCTCGTGCTGCAGGAGCCCTTCATGTTCCGCGCCACCATCGCGGAAAACATCGCTTATGGAAAGCCTGACGCGGACCCGCTGTCCATCATCCAGGCGGCACGCGCGGCGAACGCCCACGACTTCATCGCCAAAAAGGTCGCCGGCTACGATACCAAGTTGGGCGAAAATGGGGCCGGACTTTCCGGCGGCGAAAAACAGCGGATGAGCATTGCCCGTGCCCTCCTGACTGATCCCGCGATCCTGATCATGGACGAGGCGACCTCCGCCGTCGATACCGAGAGCGAGCAGGAAATCCAGCGCGCACTCGCCCACGCCTGTAAGGGCCGCACGACGATCGCCATTGCCCACCGCCTTTCGACTCTCAAGAACGCTGACATCATCTACGTCATGGACGAGGGGCGCGTCGCAGAGAGTGGCTCTCACGATGAGCTGATGGAAAGAGACGGCATCTACGCCCGCCTCGTGAAGATCCAAACTCAGCTCACACGACTCGAAGCCGCCTAAACGACACCCCCTTTCCTCCGACCAAAATGACTCAGACCAACATCATCCCCCTGCCTCTCCCTGCGAGCCCAAATGGCGTCCGCCGATTGGTGCCTGAGGGCACCGTTCTGCAACGCGGTGATCGCGGCTGCCTGCGCTGCACCATCGCGGGCGACCGCAGCTACGATGGCGTCACGGCCGTGCGGCTCTTTCCGATCAGCTATGGGGATTGCTTCGTCTCGCTGCGCTACACCGACGAAGCGGACAAAGAGCGCGAGATCGGCATCATCGAGAGACTCGCCGACTTCCCCCCGCAGACCGTCGCGGAGATCCATCAAAGCCTGGAGCGCCATTATCACGAGCAGATCATCCGCCGGATCCACAAGATCAAGCAGCGCTACGGCCAGCTCTTTTTCCACGTCGAGACAGACTCCGGCAGCTTGGAGTTCGTCATGCCATGGCGTCACGACCGGGCAGAGGAATACGGCACTCAGGGCCGCGTCCTCCTCGATAGCCTGAACAACCGTTATCTGATCCCCGACCTAGATGCCCTGACGCCAAAGGAGAAACGGCTCCTCGTATCCTTCATTTATTGGTAGCGCCGTGGGGCCACGCATTGCAGACTTGTCTTCCGGGCAGAAGTGGAAGACATTTCCCGGTAGCACAAGCCCAACGCCCCTTACACAGTCTGCCATGCCGGAAAATCCCGCCCCACCCTCCATCATCACACGCTCCGGTCTGACGTTCGAGGTTTGGGAAGGTCCCTTTGTCCGGCGGCGCTTTGCGGCACTGAGTGAAGAGAATACCACGTCTCTGCGCACACTGCTCGAATGCCTGCGCCAGATTCAAAACCCAGGCTTGGAAACGGTGACCGCCATCGGGGAAGACGCGCAGGGCATTTATACGGATACGGAAATGCCACTGCCAGAAACGCTGGCGGATGCGCTGCGCGAAGGCCCGCTGACGATACCGGAATTTGACCATCTGGCTCGCGCCCTACTGAACGCCCTCATCCCCGCACACGAGGCAACGCTCGTTCACGGTGCCCTGCGGCCAGACTACATCTTTATTGATCGCTCAACTCCCGGCGGATGGTCGGTGAAGGTCATGGGCTACGGTGCCAGCTTCTACCAACCCGAGGGTGAGATCGACCCCGCCATCTACCGCTGCTCTGCCCCCGAACAATGGACCCAGGGCACCGTCGGCAGACGCACAGACAATTATGCGCTGGGCTGCGTCTTATTTGAGGCTCTGGCCGGACGCCCTGCTTTTGCCGCCCGCGGTCTCAAGGAGATGCGGATGAAGCATGTGGAGCATGACGTCAAACATCTGTCCGCGCTAGCGCCCCATGCACCCTCGTGGATGACGGAGTGGGTGATGGCCATGATGTCCCAAGATTCAGAGAACCGGCCACGTCATGCAGCTGGGGCGATGGAGTCCTTTAATGCCTGGGCCGAATACGCCCAGCAGCAACAACAGCAACCGCCACCGATGGCGCCATCCGGTCTAGTCCATAGCACCACGTATGCCGTGGTGCCGCAACCGCAGCCCATCCAGGTCACCGCCAGATTGGTCCCCACGCCTGAACCGGAGCGCATCCTGACGGCAGTAGCCATTGCAGAGGACGATACCCCCGTCGCACGCCGCATCTCTTCCACGATTGCCCCAGTTCGGGCCAGCAGCGCGGTGCGCCCAGTGCCGTCCAGCAAGCCCATGCCCTCCGCACCCAGCGCCCCTGCGGATGCCAAACCTGGACTGCTACGCTCTCTTCCCCCCACGGCCATCATCGCCGCCATCGCACTGCTGGCCATCATCGGTACACTGATTATGCGCAGTGGTGGTGAGTCTGATTCCGGCCCCGCGACGCTGAGTGTGGTGGACGGGTTGATTCTTCATCTCGATGCAGACAACGCATCCAGCATAACGAAGAAGATCAGCGGCCAAGTCAGCAATTGGGCAGATGCAGACGGACGCAAAATCAGCGCCGCCCAGAACAACGAGGATCAGATGCCACTGCACGCACCGCGCGGATTGAACGGTCGCTACGTCGTGGACTTCGGCGAACAAGGCTCGGGACGCTGGCTGGAGTTTCGCGATGCCTCCGGCCAACCCAAAAAGCTGACCACCATCCGCACCGCCTTCTGGGTGCTCAGAGGTTACGGCTTCCTGCTCAGCGACGCAGAGACGACCACCTTCCACCGCCAGTCATCCGACAGCGCTGCCACCGATATGATCTGGGATAGCGGCGGTGCATCTGACAGCGTCAAAAAGGGTGCCACCTGGTTGAATGGAAAATCGGTCGATGGCACGAAGACAGGCCTACCCGCAGGATTCTCCATTGTCAGCCTCGTCACCACCGCAGCCGCAGACGCCGGCAGGCTTTGCCGAGATCGCACCAACACCAAGCGCACCGGCGGCCAGCACATCGCGGAAATCCTCCTCTACGATCGTGAACTCACGGACAAAGAACGCCAGAGCGTGGAGCGCTACCTCAAGCAGAAGTGGTTGCCATAATGATGAGTGACAGGTCACCAAGCATTGGCGGCACTCATCAATCCTGGAGCCCACGCACAGAGCTTGTCGCTCTCGTCCGACAGGGGGACGAGTTTTAGTTCGCAGGTCACTTCTTCGGCACACGCTTCATGTCGGGAACGACCGGCACGTCCTTGTTCATCGATTCATACGCAGCCAGCAGGCGTTTCACTTCTTCGGGATGCTGCGCGGCCACATCATGCTGCTCGCCCGGGTCGCTTTGCAGGTCAAAGAGCTGCATCTTCGCCGGTTCGTCGCCGCTGCTCAGGCCGGGGAATGCGTCGAGGTTGTACTGCTCGAACGGCGCGATGATAGTGACGCCGTCAGGCGCGCGCGGATCTGGCCAGCGTCCGTCGGGCCCGGCCTTGAACTTCATGCCGCCCGCCGGCAGCACATGCAGCTTCCAGCGTGCGTCGCGGATGTTCGCCAGGCGTGCGTTTTGATGGCCGAAGATGTAGTCGTGCGGCGATTTCGCATCGCTGGTGAACAGTGGCATGATGTTGCGACCGTCGAGCACGCGGTCGTCGGGCATCTTCGCGTCGGTGACGTTCAGGATCGTCGCAAACAGGTCCATCATGATCGCTATCTCACTGCTCACATGTCCGGCGGGGATTTTGCCGGGCCAGCGGGCGATCATCGGCACGCGGTAGCCGCCTTCCCACTGCGCCGCCTTCATGCCGCGCAGTCCGGCCGTGCTGCCGCCGAACCACGGGCCGTTGTCGCTGCTGAAAATCACCAGCGTGTTGTCATCGAGGCCGTTTGCTTTGATCGCATCGAGCACGCGTCCCACGCTCGCGTCGAGTTCCATCATCACATCGCCATACAGGCCCGCGCCGCTCTTCTTGTAGTTCTCTTCGGAGGCCGCGAGCGGCTTGTGCGGCATCGCTTCGGCGAAGTAGAGAAAGAAGGGCTGCTTCGCATTGCGCTCGATGAAATCGACCGCCCGCTTGGCATACCGCTGCGTCAGCGTCGCCTGAACGACGGGGTATTCGGCCACCTCAGTTCCCTCCAGCACCTGCACGGGTCGCATGTCGTTCGAATACGGGATGCCGAAGTATTCATCGAAACCGCGGTCCGTGGGCAGGTATCCCGCGTGGTGGCCAAGATGCCACTTGCCGATCATGCCCGTGGCATAACCCGCCGACTTCAGCACCTGCGCCAGCGTGATCTCGCCATCCGGCAGATGCAGTGCGTCTGCTGCAGGCCCGCCGTCCGGTGCCGGATTCGAAGTCATGCCGCAGCGAAACGGATAACGCCCTGTCATCAGCGACGCCCGTGTCGGCGCACAAAACGGAGCCGGGCAGTTGAACTGCGTCAGCTTCGCGCCCTCCGCCGCCATCTGGTCAATGCGCGGTGTTTTGAACTGCGGATGTCCGTAGCAGCTCAGATCACCGTAACCGAGATCGTCCGCGAGGATGAGCACGATGTTCGGCTGCTTCGCAGCCAATGACGAAACCAGAACGAGGAAGGACGAAAGGATGAGGAGCCGTTTGTGCGAGATCATGGGTTACCAGCAGTAGTGTGATAAAGCCGAGAGTGGCTCCTAAAACAACGCACGAGGACCTGCTGATCCTGCTCTTATCCATTTCGCAGGGCATTCAACTCCTACATGAAGTCGATGTTCACCTCGATTCTCGAAAAGTCCCTGACCGCAAGATATTCCTCGGCGATGAGGAAAGAAATGGTTCCGGTGTCGTAGAAAGCCAGTCCCGCTTCATCGTTGGTCCAAGAGCTGAAGAGGTTGACCCATCGGCTGGTGTTTTGATAAAACTCAGGCGGCGTGACCAGTGATCCGTTGACCACTGATACAGGTGTCAACCTCTGCTCTGCAGAAAACTTAGGGTTTCCCTGGCAATAGTGAGGATAGCCAAATGCGTTCGCGAGTGGCCGTTGTGCTTCGCTCCCAGTGCATTGTTCCCCGAGCAGTCGGTAGGCGTTCATGGCTGCATGATCCGTTAACATGTCCGTGGGAAATCGCCATGCGTCACACTCGTCCAATGGATCGGGAAGACTGATAGATTCGATTGTATGAAGTTCGCATTCGACAAGGTCTCTGTACAGTGTGCCTGGGATGGCGGCGCGATGAAGTTCGCCATCTGGCTGGACGTGAACGATTACGCCCGCCGGTTCACACTTCTCCACATCAGCAAAGAACAAAAGACTTCCTTCAAATGAAGGTTCAATAAGCTTAAGATCTTCTTCAGACAGCCGTGCAACAAATGAATATGCACACCCGGAACGACTGATCGGCCATGCGAAGCCAGCTGGCACTTCGGGCACTCCACCCAATTTGCTCTTTGATGTGGGAACTGGTTGAGAGGCCTTCTGACTGAAAAAACAAAGGCAACGTTTTGCCGCAGCTTCGATTTTTGACCGATAAGGCGATAATGTCGGACTCAGAAGCTGACTTT
This sequence comes from Verrucomicrobiaceae bacterium, assembly GCA_024232965.1. Classification (GTDB taxonomy): domain Bacteria; phylum Verrucomicrobiota; class Verrucomicrobiia; order Verrucomicrobiales; family Verrucomicrobiaceae; genus JACKQF01. The sequence continues at coordinate 254,626 of JACKQF010000002.1, forward strand.
GGAACTCCGCAGGCGTGATGGGTCTCTTGCGAAGCCGGGTTGAATCACCGCCGCCACTTATGGCGCTGGCATAAGCCGTTCGAATCTCAGGAATGAAGTGATCTTTCAGACGAGAAGCATAGTCCGCCAGCTTGGCTCGATCCCATCGCCCCATCATTTCAATCACCGTCGGCAGCAGTTCATCGCTCGCAGTGTCGATCAGACGCTTAAAGACTCTGTCAGCCAGCGGGTGATCGACGGCCACAGTCGCCTTTGAGATGCCTTCGGCGACACCTGTAGCAATGAAGTTGTTGTCCGACTCCAATGCGGCGGTCATAACGACCTCCGCGTCGTTTCCCAGCCCTGCCACCGCATGCCTTGCAATTTGCCAGGCAAACGGACCATCTGCCACGCGAAGACATGCGACGATTGATGGAAGCGCCGCAACGCCCATCACGTCAACCATCCACTCGCATGCGGATCTCATGTGCCATGGATCTTCCATGGCATCGCAGGCGGTTTGAACTGCCAGATCATGGTATCTCTCAGCGTCGTATTCGTACAAGGCGCGGGTCAAGGCGAGCGCCATTCCCACATCACTGGTTGCGCAGGCCAGCTTTTCCAAGGCGGGCAAGGCATCAAGGAAGCCGCTTTTTAGCAGTTCGGGTTCCAATGGACAATGATTGCTCTTTGAAGCTCCTTTCCCGAGCCAGTTTCGGTAGAGAACCTCGACTCGCGAGGGAGCATGCTTGATAAGAAAACGCACAAGTCCAAGACTGAGCCCAGGGCCGGATTTCAGTTTGGCTCGCACATACTTGTCCAGCTTCTTGTCGGACAGACTGAGCACGTAGGCTCCGATTTCGTTCAGTCCTGCCAGACTTTCATGGGGAAGCCAATAGACAATCTGTTCCTCAAGTTGATTGCGCTCTTTCGCATCCAAGGTTTGAAGCAGCGCAGTTACCCGCTCGGCTGAGTCCGCACGGGCTAGGTCGTTGAACTGGCAAAAAACTGTTTCTTTGTTCATTTGTCCCATGTGCACACCTTAACGGAGAACAAACTTCAATTGCAACACGGACGGGTGTTCGTTGTGCTGCCTGACGTGACAGAATCATTGTTTGCGATACCTTAGCGAACTTGGCCGCGGCTGATTTTCAACAGGCGATTGAAGGCTAACCGCGCTGATTCGGCTTCGGTGGCGGGACGTATTCCACGGCCTCCGGTTTGAACTCGGCGAGATCAGGCAGCGTCGTCTGCACGCCTTCGGCAGGCACGTCGATCTTCGCGGTCCAGACGATGGCATTGAGGATGAAGCGACGGAGGTCGTCGTTGCGCCAGTTCTTGTAAAAGTGCGGCATCACGATGCCGAATCCGCGCCCGCCATCGTCGCGTTCGACACACCATGCCACGGTCTCGCGCTTCGGTTTGTCCGGCGGCAACATCGAGGTGGCCAGCGTGGTGACGTTGGGCGCCATTATGTTGCCACGACCGAAGTAGTTGTTTGTGTAGGGCTCGTCATGCAGCGTAAATTCCTTCCAGCCGCGCGACACGGGATGCTGCGGTGCGGCAGGCGTGATCGTCGCGGCGGGGAAAATCTTCGCGAAGGATTCATGATGCTTGCACGAGCGGTTGGCGAAGTAGCCGCCCATCCAGCGCAGCAGCGGATGATCACCTTCCGTCGTCACATCTTCGCCGAGCAGGCCCGTCGCATAATGCACGCACACGATGCCGCAGCCGCGTTTCATCATCGCATCGAGATCGGCGAGGTTCTGCTCCGGATTCGGCAGGCGGTTCGCCGGAAACGTGTCGCCGATGAACACCACGGTGCTTGCCGCATCGCGCAGCGCCTTCTCTGGCCACTCATAAACCACGTCCGCCTTCACGTCGGGCACATTCGTCATGTGTTCGACGCAATGCTGCATGACGCGCCCTCCCGCTGCGACCTCATGCGATCCCGGCGGGTGCTTGCTGGGCCCGACGATGATCAACACACGCGCCGGATCAGCGGCGGATGCCGTGGTGATGGCAAAGGCGAGGAAAAGAAAAGCGCGGCGAATCATGGAGAATAACAGAACGTGTCGAGCCACCGTCTTCCTTGCCCCTGCCGTGTTTAAAATGCTCCGGAAGCGTGCTGCCCTCGCATGGAGCCTTTTCAGACGCTCAGCGAGCTTCGCTGGATCTTTGGCGAGGCGGTGACGCGGAGTACTCCTTCCAGAACGCCTCGATACTGTCCGCATTGAGTCGATGGGAGGTCACCAGATAGCGGTATCGCGACGTGTATTTCTCGCCGGGCGAGATCGCGAACGGGCCTTCGACCATGGGAGCGAAGCAGAAGTAGGGCTTGTTGGGATGGATGCGCACAGGCTGCGGTGCACGGAAGTTTTTCGGGCTACAGAAAACCGCGGCCGACACCTCCTGTCCGTCGATCTTGCCCGAGAAGGCGACCCAATTCGGCCGGGTGGCATTGCCTTCCCAACGGTCTTTGCCCTCGCTGGTCAGAATCTGCAAGTCGCCCGGATGAATGCTGTGATCGTCCTTCTCCTTCAACCATTGATAATTCCCACGGAATGCCATCCCGCCGTAGTGATACTGCGGCAGGTTCAGCGGCTTCGATGAGGCGCATTCCTGGACGCTCTCGATGTCGAACAAGAAGTGATCCTCCGGGGTTTGATAGACAGTGACGGTCCAGATTTCATGGAGCGCATCAACGCGCTTGTCGCCCGTGCCCACCGTGAATGCATGTTTCACACTGAACGAGACCTGCCGCTCGTCCCGCTTCAGGTTCACCACTTCGCGGAACTCGACCCTGCCGAGGTCCTTTGCCTGATTCCAAAAATCCACTTCCTTTCCGTCGAACTTGGCCTTGGTCCACGCAAAGTAGAGCGCGTGCTGATGGGCGTGATCGGCGGGAAAGTCCCCGGTGATCTCTTGCCCAGTGGGAGTGTAAACCGGATGAATGTATCCGCTCCGTCGGTAGTAGGGCTCGATGCCTGCGGGGACAAGCTTTTCGGTCTTGATGTATTCCAGCACGGGCTTGCCACGCAGGGTGACGCGGATTTGATCGTCCGTTTCCGTGAGCATCAGCTCTCCGCCAAGGACGGGACGGATGACGGCGAATAGCGCACAGACAAGCAGGAGGGCAAAGGAGCGGAGATGTTTCATGGGATTCGTGTCCAAAGTTCGGTTCGATGCTGACTTCACTCGTTCTCGGCCTTCTTCTTGCCCTTCGTCGCGCCCGGCAATTTGCGGCCGGTGGCCTTGGCCCACTTCGTGTAGGCGTCAGTGAGTTCCTTCACGAGTTCGGGCTTCTCTGCGGCGAGGTCGTGCATTTCGGTGCGGTCGGCTTCGAGGTCGTACAGCTCCCATTTCACGGGTTTCGCGGCGGTATCCCACACGAGTTTCCACTTCCCCTGACGAACGGCGCAGTTGCCGCTCCATTCCCAGCAGAGCTCGGCGGGTGGTGTGCGCGTTTCACCACGGAAAACAGAAAGCAAGCTGCTGCCTTCGAGCGGTGTGGTCTTTTCGCCATGGCTTTCGCTTACCGGCTTCGCACTCGCGGCTTCGAGACACGTGGGCACGATGTCGATGATGTGGCCGACCTGATTCGTCTTCGTGTTTGCCTTCACCTGGGCCGGCCAGCGTACGATCAAAGGCGTGCTGATGCCGCCTTCGTTCACCCAGCTTTTGTAGCGGCGGAACGGTGTGTTCTGCGCCCAGCCCCACGACGGACCGACGGCGGTGTAGGTGCCGACGATGCCGGGCTCTTGCGTGTCGTCGCGGCCACCCGGCTCCTCGGTGCAGCCGCCGTTGTCGGAGAGAAACATCACGATGGTGTTGTCGGCGATGCCAAGATCATCGAGCGCTTTCAGCAGGCGGCCGATGTTTTGATCCATCCGGTCCACCATCGCTGCATACGTCGCCATGCGCAGGTCTTCCCAGTCCTGATTGGAGCCTTCCCACTTGTAGGCTTTCGAATCGGTTTCCGAGAGTGCGGGCATCGTGTCCCACAAATTCATCGCCTTCTGGCGTTCATAACGTGCCTCACGCATCGCCTCCCATCCGGCTTTGTATTTGCCGCGATACTTCGCGATGTCCTCCGCAGGTGCATGCAGCGGATAATGCGGGCAGGTGAAGGCGAGATGCAGGAAGAACGGCTTCTCCTCGGCATTGAAGCGCTTGATCGTCTGGATCGCGTGATCGGTGAACGCGTCCGTTGTGTAGTAGCCGGGCGGGAACTCGGTGATCAGTTCGTCATTCTGCCCAAAGACGCGCACCTTGTTGCCCTTGGCCGGTGGATCCGGCTGTGCGGGATTGAAGAAATTGCAGCAGCCATCCATGAGGCCGTAGAACTCGTCGAATCCGCGATCAAAGGGCCGTTGCGGTGCCTTGCTGCCAAGATGCCACTTCCCACACAGAGCGGTGCGATACCCCGCCGCACGCATCTGCTCGCCCACCGTGGCGATGTTCTGCGGAATCGCGCTGCCGCTACCGCGCGGATACATGCCGGACAGCAGCGACGCGCGCGTGGTGGTGCACTTGGCGTTGTTGTAGAACTGCGTGAAGCGCAGCCCCTCATCCGCGAGCTTCTGCAGGTTCGGCGTGTGAATCTCGCCGCCATACGGGCTGATGCAGGAGAAGCCCATGTCATCCGCCATCATGAGGATGATGTTCGGACGGGAAGTGTCGGCGGCATATGAAGGCGTCAACGCGGCAAAAATAACGCCAAGCACAAATAAGGTCGATTTCATGAGAGCCTTTTTAACGATGCGGACACCTTGGTCCGATCAAAATATGTCACCTCCACAAGTGACATCAGCTCATTGCTGGGCTGGTTTGCTTCGGACTCATTGAGCCCAATTGCAGTGGGCCCTCGCTGCCTACTCAGCCGGCAACGACATTGTAGCCTTGCCAAGGCATGGAAAAGCCATGTATTTTTGGCCTTCCGACGACGTTCTTCATCAGCCCACTTTTTCCTCATTGTCCCATGCAACCGAACCCATTTCATCGCCGCCACTTTCTAAAGCAAGCACTCCTCACCGGGACGTCGGTCGCAGCGGGATTGAAGGCAGCGGCAGAAGGCACCGTCACCTTGCCCTTTGAGAACGGTTTGAGGAAGTTGGCACAGTATCCGCAGAAGCGCGAGATGATTCTGCTGACGGCACGTCCCCCGCAGTTGGAGACTCCGTTCGCCGTTTTCAACGAAGGCATCTTCACACCCAACGATGCCTTCTTCGTCCGCTATCACCTGTCTAACATCCCCCTTTCCATCGATCCCGCCGCCTATCGATTGGAAGTGAAAGGCTTGGTCGATTCCGCCATCTCACTCTCACTTGAGGACCTCAAGACAAAGTTTGAGGCAGTCGAAGTCGCCGCCGTGAACCAATGCTCCGGCAATAGCCGCGGCTTCTTCAAGCCACGCGTTGGCGGAGGTCAGCTGGGTAATGGGGCGATGGGGAATGCGCTGTGGAAGGGCGTTCGCCTGAAGGACATCCTGGATAAAGCCGGAGTGAAGGCAGAGGCCAAGCAGGTCGTTTGCAACGGCCTTGATGGTGCCGTCATCCCACAGACGCCTGACTTTGTAAAAGCCGTGGATATCGATCACGCCCGCGATGGCGAAATCATCATCGCCTACGAGATGAATGGCGAGCCACTCCCAATGCTGAACGGCTTCCCTTTGCGGCTCGTGGCACCCGGTTACTACGGCACGTATTGGGTAAAGCATCTCAACGAACTGACCGTTATCGGCGAGACCTTTGACGGCTTTTACATGAATCCCGCCTACCGCATCCCCGCTACCGACGGCGGCTGCATTGAGCCAGGGACCACACCAGGCAGCACCATCCCGATCACCAAGTTCAAGATCCGCTCATTTTTGACCAGCCTCGAAGAAGGCTCACAAATCAAGAATGGCGCTACCACCATGCTGCGCGGCATCGCCTTCGACGGCGGACACGGCATCACAGAGGTGCTAGTCTCCATGGACGGCGGGCGTCGCTGGCAACCTGCAAAATTGGGCAAAGACCACGGCAAATATTCCTTCCGCGAGTGGACCCTGGCTTGGACTCCCAAGAAACCCGGAAAGGCGGCCATCCAGTGCCGCGCCTTCAATCGCCTGGGAGAAAGCCAACCGCTGGAGCCCCTCTGGAACCCTAGCGGCTACATGCGCAACGTCGTTGAAACTGTGAATGTCGCCATCGCCTGAGCCCCGCACCCATTCAATCATGAAGACTCTACTCTGCCTTCTCGCCCCCGCTCTGATTTGCCTATCCTGGTCGCTGAACGCCCGCGCTGACGGCATCGTGACCATTGAACTGCCCGCAGAAACGACCACGTATCGTCAAGGAGCCGGCATGGATCTGGCGCAAAACCTCTGCATCACCTGCCACTCTGCCGATTACGCCGAGATGCAGCCCCCGATGCCACGCAAGTTCTGGGAAGGTGCCGTGAAGAAGATGAAGGAAAAATTCGGCGCCCCCATCCCCGACGAGGCGATGCCAAAGCTCGTGGACTACCTCACCAGCAGCTACGGAGTCGAGACACCTCCCGCGAAGTAGTCTGGGAGCGCAGACGGCATGATCTCAGCCCTCACTCCGACGTCCGCACCGCCTCGATGCCCACCTGCCATTCCTCCTGACCGCGGAACCAATTGCGGCTCAGGCGCATCGCTACATCCCAGGGTGGTGGCGGCAGATTGCCAATCGGCGCATTGAACCAGCGGGCATCCATTTGCGCACCCTCTTGCGTCAGCATCACGCGCAGATGCTTTTCCCGCATGACACGACCCGGAAGGCGCGGCGTCACGCCTTTGCAAAGAAAGAGTGGCTCTGAGTTCTTTTGGCCAAAAGGTTCCAGCAAGCGGTAGATCTCCAGAAACTCGTGCGTGATGTCTTTCAACTTTACCTCCGCATCAATCTTCATCAGTGGCGTCAGGGCAGCGGTGTCCAGTTTCAGTCGGGCTGAATCACTGAACATCGCACGAAAGGGCTCCAACTGGCTCTCCAGCAAAGAGACACCCGCTGCCATGGCATGACCTCCCCCACGGATCAGGTAATCGCGACACACCTCAATGGCTTCCACCAAAGAAAAACCTGGGATGCTGCGACCACTACCCTTGCCCATGCCAGACTCGTCAAACGCAATGAGAATGGTCGGCCGATGGCACATGCGCGAGATGCGCGACGAAACAATCCCAATGACCCCAGGATGCCAATTGCGAGAGCCTAAAACGATCGCAGGCAGACTCTCCAGATCGTCGATCGCGCCGAGCATTTCCATGGCTTCCGCAAAGACTTGCTGCTCGACCGATTGGCGCTCACGATTGTGACTTTCGAGGCGTTCCGCGTGCTCCATCGCCACCGTCGTATCCTCGGTCAGGAGCAAGTTCAGTGCAGTGAATGCTGTGTCCAACCGACCAGCGGCATTGAGCCGTGGTCCCAGGCGGAAGCCCACATGATGAGTCTGAACGAGACCATCCACGGCCGCGATCTTCTTCAGTGCTTTTAGGCCGACGCGAGGCGTCGTCGCCAGAGCCTCCAGTCCACGTCGCACCAGCAATCGATTTTCATCAACCAGTGGCACCAGATCCGCCACAGTGCCTAGAGCCACAAGATCCAGACTCGACTTCAAATCATACGAATCCAGTCGTCGCGTCTTGAGCATCGCGTGGGAGAGCTTAAAGACGAGACCGGCGGTGCAAAAGTAGTGGTAGTTCTTGCCCAGTTTGGGATTAACCATTGCCAAACAGGCAGGCTCGCCGTCTGGGGACAGCTCGTGGTGATCCACAATCAGACACTCCACCCCCTGCTCTCTCAGCCAGAGCAGTTCCTTCAGCGAGGTCGTTCCGCAGTCGAGCGCCACGAGGAGGTCCGGCTTTCCAAATTGCTCCATCGCGCGGCCCATGCCCTCCATGCTCAGCCCATAGCCCTCCTCCATTCGATGAGGCAAAAACAGATGCGCCTCCAAGCCGTAGGCCTTCAGGATCAGATACATCAGAGACATCGATGTCACGCCATCGACATCGTAATCGCCATACAAGATAACGCTCTGCTTTTTATCCACCGCCTCCAGCAGTCGATCCACCGTCAAACGCATGCCAGGAAGATCAAATGGATCGCCCAGCGAGGCGAGCCGCGGCACCAAAAAGTCACGCACCTTGGCCGGGGAATCAATCCCCCGCTCCACCAGCAGAGCCGCGAGGATGGGGTGCAGGACTGCCGTCTGTGCCAATTCATCAGCACCCTCCGGCGTTGGCTTCAGCAGCCAGCGGGGTGGTAGGGGCTTGAATGAGGGAACAGGCATGAGGAATCAGGACAAACTGTGGCGGGTCAGTGGCACGATGAACAGAACAAAAAGAACGTGAGCCCCTGTACTGATCCAGACTCGGCGGCGAGTCAAAGATTCCGTCCCAGTTTCCGCCCCAGCGATCCAGTCATTACGCCCGGGAGCACGGGCATGACGAATGACTACTTTATGGTTCACAGCACTCCATCGACTGCACCAACCCAAGGCGCGATGGCATCTTGCCATCGGATTCGAGGCGATGACTGGAAGCCATTACGCCTTGCGGCGCGGCTCCAGAAACCTCTCCGATCTTGCCTTTCCACGCCTTTGGATGGGTTTCGCCCCCCCAGCTAGGTCCCTGGTCATTTTTAAGCGTGATTTTTCCCGGCCCATCGTCATAATGTCATTTCACTCCCGATGCGAGACTCCCCTTGTCTCCGCCTCAGAGCGTTTTCCTTGAATTTCCAACCTGATTTTATGGCAAACACAGCAACACATCCCGAATCCTCCGCCAAGAGCAACGATGCAGCCGGCTCCAAGCCGAAATACCCTGGCATCCGCGTCACTTGCAATGGCAACCAACTCGTCGGTCAATACGTCGAGACACGAATTACGGAGGGCGGCGTTTTTTATCCGATCACGCCTTCAACGGAAGGTGGTGAAATCTACCAAGGCGCTTTTGCTGAGGGTAAACTCGACGTTTGGGGCAACAACAAGATCGCCATCGAGACCGAAGGCGAGCACGCCGCTCAGGGCGGAGCCACCGCGCTGGCCGTGACCGGAAAGCGCACCGTAAACTTCACTTCCGGCCAAGGTATCGTCTATGCCATGGAGCAGTACTATCATGCGCCAGGCAAATGCTCCACCATGGTCCTGCAGATCGGCGCTCGCGCGCTGACCAAGCACGCCCTGAATGTGCACTGCGGGCATGATGACATTTACGCCGCGCTGGACACCGGCTGGACCATCCTGTTTGCCAAAGACGCCCAGCAGGCTGCCGATCAGGGCATCATCCTGCGTAAAGCTTGCGAGCTGTCACTGAACCCCGGCATGAACGTTCAGGACGGCATGCTGACCACCCACTCTGAGCGCAGCTACTATGCGCCCGAAGCGGAACTGCTGCGCGAATTCCTCGGCGCCCCCAACGACATCATTGAATGCCCTACCGAGGCCCAAAAGGAACTCTTTGGCCCGACACGTCGCCGTCTTCCAGAGATGATGGATCTCAAAAACCCGATCCTCCTCGGACCTGTGCAAAACCAAGAGCACCACATGAACGGCATCGTGGCGCGTCGCAATAACTTCAATGAACCCATCCTTGGTTTCCTCGACCAATGCTTCAAGGAGTTTGGCGATCTGACCGGTCGTCGTTATGGATTCATTACCGAATACAAAACCGAGGATGCAGACACCGTCTTCGTCTCGCTCGGCTGTGCGGCAGAGAACATCGAAGAAGCCTGCGACTGGCTGCGCGATCAACGCAACGCCAAGGTCGGCTCCATCCACATCAACGTCATCCGCCCCTTCCCCGAGGCCGCCGTCATCAATGCGTTGCGCGGCAAAAAGAACGTCATCATCATTGAGCGCACCGATGAAGGCATGGCGGGGGACAACCCTCTGGCCCGCGACATCCGTGGCGCGCTGGGTAAGGCCAATGAAGTCACCAAATTCGGCGGCGACCTCCCTGCGCTGACGCCGGAAGAGACCCCGCGCCTGTTCCGCGGCTGCTACGGCCTCGGTTCCCGCGACTTCCGCCCAGAGCACATCCTCGGCGCGTTTGAGTTTGCCACCGGCATGACCAAGCGCACCGATGGCAAGAGCGCTGCCGATGGCGAGACGTACTTTGTGCTCGGCTGCGACCATCCTTACGCGGTCATTTCCAAAACCACGCCATCCCTGCTCCCCAACGGAGCCATCGCCGTTCGCTTCCACTCCATCGGCGGCTGGGGCATGATTACCACCGGCAAGAACCTCGGCAGCATCATCGGCGATCTCGGCAACTTCCTCTCCGAGCAAGACCCACACTACGACATTGATGGCGGCCTCGTGCAGAAGCTGCATCTCATGGCCAACCCCAAGTACGGCTCCGAGAAAAAAGGGGCGCCCACGAACTATTACCTCACCGTCGCGCCGAAACGCGTGCGCGTGAATTGCGAGCTGAACCACGTGGACGTCGTACTTTGCTGCGACCCGAAGGCCTTCACCCACACCAACCCTCTGGCTGGCGTCAACAAAGGCGGCAGCCTCGTGTGGGAATCCAGCGATGATCCCGCCGTCGCCTGGCAGCGCATCCCGAAAAAATACCGCCAGTATGTCCGGGACAACAACATCCGCGTCTTCCTCCTGCCCGGCTTTGCCATCGCCAAAGAAGCGACCGAGCGCCCCGATCTCCAACTGCGCATGCAGGGCAATGCCTTCCTCGGCGCCTTTTTTGGGGTATCCTCCTTCCTCAACGATTACGGCATCAGCCGTGAGCAGTTCGAGGCCGTCGTGCGCAAGCAATACGTGAAGAAGTTCGGCCGCTTTGGTGATGCCGTCGTCGAGTCGAACATGAAAGTCATGATTGCGGGTCTCGCCCGTGTCGTGGAGATCAAATACGGCAAGGACGATGACGAAGACCGCTCCGCCATGCGCCTGGAACCGGTCGTCCCCGTGGGCGATCACAAACTCCTCCCGACCGCTGGCGTCTTCGCTAACTCCATCAGCTCGCTCAGCCCAGATGCGAGCCAGGCCGCGAAGGCACCCGTCTTTACGCTCAACAAGTTCGACAGCGAATTCCGGAACGGTCTCGGCTACCACCAGCCCGCTGGCGCCCTCGCCGCCGTGGGTGTCATGGCCGCAGGCACGGGCGCGACACAGTCGAAGTATGTGGCCCGTCGCGAGACTCCACTCTACATCGCCGAAAACTGCACGCAGTGCATGGAGTGCATCACCGCCTGCCCGGACACCGCCCTGCCGAACACCGCGCAGGATGTCTCCACCGTGCTGAAGACCGCCATCAACAACTACGTCTCCAGCCCCGACGACCGCAAAAAGCTCATCGCAGCCATCCCAGAGATCGATGCTGCGGCGCGTGAAAAAATGAAGGCGGCTGTTGAAGCCAAGCAAAGCTTGCCTTTCAACGGCATCATCCGCGAGCAAGTCACCGCCCTGAACCACGGCATCAGCCAAAAGGCCAAGGACGAGCTGACCACCATCATGGACCTGCTACCCATCGCCTACGGCAACGTCCCGGCGATCTTCCGCAGCATTGAAAAGAAGAGCCCCGGCGAAGGCGGCGTCTTCATGATTCAAGTCTCCGATTTGTGCAAAGGCTGCGGCGAATGTGTCGAGCAGTGCGGCGATCACGACGCGCTGCGCATGGTGCCTGACACGGAGGAGCTGAACTACAAGCTCACCTCGGCGCAAATCTTCTCCCGCCTATTGCCAGATACTCCGCAGAAGTATCTGGGCCTGTACGACGACAACTCCCCACAGAACAGCCGCCCCGCTGCCTTGCGCAATCACCTCATGGTGCGCCGCAACTACGAGGCGCTCGTTTCAGGCGATGGTGCCTGCGCGGGTTGCGGTGAAAAGAGCATCCTCCGTGCAGTGGCCTCCGTCACCGAATCCTACATGCGCCCACTGTATCATCAAAAGGCCAATCGCCTCTATGAGAAGGCCGCGCAGATCAAGACCGAAGGCGCCAAGCAACTCGCCGCACTCAAGGCAGAGAAACCTGAAGCGTATGAACTCTTCAAACGCACCTTTGCCCACATCATCATGGGTCTCGGCGGCGAAGACGATGCCGATACCGCCAAGCGCATTGCCGCGCATGGCGAGATCAGCGACGACGAAATCATCGGTGGGCTCGGTGCCGTCTTGAATCAGGACGCCTTTAACCACATCAAGTTCCAAGCCACCGATGGCCGACTCGATAATGGCCTCTCCGTCATGGCCATGGGCGCATCGACCGGCTGTAACACCGTGTACGGCTCCACCCCGCCATCCAACCCGCACCCGTATCCATGGATGAACAGCCTCTTCCAAGATGGCTCCACCATCTCATGGCTGTTGGCAGAGAGCCTCCTGCTCAATCACGCGCGCCGCTCCGTCGCCCCGGAACGTCTGGCGGAGATGCTGATCACCGGCAGCGCCAAGGACATCTCCAGCACCGACTACTGGGATCTGACTCATTTGACGGAAACCCTCATGACCGACCAAGAAATCCGCGAACTGCCCAAAGTGTGGATCGTCGGTGGCGATGGAGCTCTCGGAGATATTGGCTTCCAGAACCTCTCCAAGGTCATGCTGCAAAACCGCCCCAACGTGAAGGCCATCATGCTCGACACCCAGGTGTATTCCAACACAGGTGGTCAGAACAGCGATAGCTCCACGATGCTTGGCGGATACGACATGAACCAGTTCGGTCGCGCCTCCCAAGGCAAGCTCAACGAGAAGAAGAGCGTCGCCGAAGCACTCACCGCAGGTCATGGATCACCGTATGTTGCGCAGGTGTCTATCGCGAACGCCGCTAAGCTTTACAAGTCCATCCTTGATGGGCTCGAGTATCGCGGCACCGCCTTCTTCCAGTGCTACACCACCTGCCAACCAGAGCACGGCGTTGGCGACGACATGTCCGCCCACCAAGCCAAGCTGTCCCGCGACAGCCGCGGCATGCCTGAGTTCGTCTACGACCCACAATTGGGCGAGACCACCCAGGAGTGTCTCAGCGTCCACGGCAACCCCACCGTCAACCGCGATTGGTGGGAGAGCTCCTACTCCAACAAGGAGAAGTACAACTACACCGTCGCCCACTGGGCATTGACAGAAGCTCGCTTCCGCAAGCATGTGAAGGCTATCAAGGAAGAAGACGCTGCTGGGATGATGCTTCTTGATGACATGCTCGTCTGCATCACGCAAGACGATGTCGTGAAACGCCGCATCTTCCTCCCAGAGCACCGCGCCTTCGTTCCCGACTTCGGCGTCTACATCAAGGCAGAGGTAAACGGGAAGATTCGCTTCTACTCCGTCAGCCGCCAGATGGTACTCTTTGCCGTGGAGCGCCGCAAAGCCTGGCGCATGCTGCAGAGCAAGGCCGGTCAGGAAAACAAAGACTACAAAGCTCAACGCGCGCTCTTGGCGAAGGTGGACAAAGGCGAAATTGCCCCAGCCGACCTTCGCGCCAAGACCGCGGAGCTCTATGCCGCCGAACTGGCCGCCGTTTGATCTAAGAACAACCAAAAAAGCCGCCAGTCCCTACCAGGGCTGGCGGCTTTTTCGTGGGAATGGATTGGCGCTGCACGCGTGTATGAAGTGGCCGGCCGGCTTGCAAAGCCGAGAAGCGAACCCACGGAGCCCAGACGCCCAGAGAATTAACAGAGCAATAAAAAGCTGCCCCCAAATGCTTCGCAGCAGGGCAGCCACTACTCCGTCAGCGCCTCAACATCAGCCTGATCTTTGAGTCGATTGCTGGCGCGCTTGTTTTGGATCAAATCCGCCAGAGATATGACGGGCACGCTCAGTCCGTCAATCATCACCACCTCTCGCCGCTCGTGGCACTCAGTGAATTCCACGCCATCAATCTTGGTAGCGATCTCAATCCGCATTGGGGGAACCCCCATTCGAATGATATTGCCCGTTTCAAGAAACAACTCGGCAGTTGCTTCTCCATGGGTGAACCCAAAGCGGCCTAGAGCCTTAACAATGCGCCCCGCGTTTTCCGGATGGATCGCTACCCAGACATCCATGTCTTGGGTGTATCGGATCACACCGTATACGCCGACCGCCCAGCCACCGATGAGCAGGTATTCAACCTTCTCCTCGTTTAGAAACTGTAAGAACTCTTTGAAGTCGGGCGGCAGCGATAGTGTTTCCATGAGCGTATTCCCTGAGTTTCTGGATCCCCGCTAGCCTTTCCGCCGGGGTCAGCTTCAGACAGCCTTGCCGATATTCCCGGCCCTGATCCTCCATTCGGCCAACGCTAAAAGCGCTGCGGTCGAGTCGGAAAGGATAGCGAAAGGAAGTCATTACGACGCCAGTTTCGACGCACATCCAGATCGAAACAATCAATTTTTGGCACCATTCTGGGCATAAACTGAATTCGATCTACCTCCCATTCCATCCGGCCCTGCGCGCACTCCCAGGGGCACTCAGATCTTCCCGCTGGCTTTGATGTCGAGGTACTTATTCGCCAAGGCCACTGGCAGACCTGCCGCCGTTTCGTCCAGAGTGAGGATCCGTCTGGCATTCAGATTGCCGAGCAGCACTTGGCGTTGCTGGAGATAGTTGCTGAGCGCGCCGTAGACGAGTGCGTCCTGTTGACTGAGAACCGGCACCGCAGACCGCGCCTCGATCTCTGCCTCTTTCAGCGTAGCCACCATCACAAGGTGGCGCTTTTGCATGACCTCCACCGCACTGATCAGATCGCGAGAATCCTCCGTGCGCAGGTTTGTCAGCAGGATCACCAGTGCGCGACGTTTTTGGCAGGCCATGACGCGCTCCGCAGCTTCGCCAAAGTCACTGGGCTCGGTCGTGGTCTCGTAGTCGTAGAGGTGATTCAGCAGCTTAGGCATGGCGGGCGGCCCCTTCACCGGTTTGAGCCAGCGCTGCACGCCGCCAAATCCCACCACGCCAACTTCGTCCCCTTGGCGCAGCGCGATGTAGGAGATCAGCAGCATCGCATTCAGGCAGTGATCAAACTGGCTCAGTTCCCCATCCATCGCCCGCATCCGGCGACCGCAATCGGGCACCAAGAGGATGCTCTGATTGCGCTGCTCTTCGTAGTCACGGCTAATCAGCGTCTGCCTGCGGCTCGTCGCCTTCCAATCGACGCGGGCGAGCACATCGCCGTCGTGGTACTCGCGCAGTTGATGAAAATCCAGTGTTGCACCGGAGCGGCGTCTTTTGGCGATGCCCATCTGTTCTTCACGATTTGCCACCGTTAACAGCGCAAAGCGCACGATGGGTTCGTAGTTTGGATAGACCCGCGTTTCGCCACCTTCACCCACGCGACAAAGCCGCCGCCACAGTCCCCATTTCGAATCCACCAGCAGATGCGCCGGAGCAAAGCTGTGAGGGCCGCGATTCGTGAAGTGCAGATCGTAAGACACCTCTACCCGCTTCCCTGGAGGCATCGTGCAGAGATACGGCAACTGTTCCGTCAAGCCGTCTGGCGGCAATCCATCGTGCAAGTTCACGGACAAGGTGCGCTTCGCATGATGCCGCAGAATCAAACAAACGGTCGATGCCACACCCAATGCAAATCGCCCTGGAAGCTGCCGTTCCACAGTAAAAGCGTTGGCTTTCGGCAAGGAAAAAACATCCAGCGCAATAACGATGAAGAATAAGAATCCCGCACCAATCCAGACGACATACGCCTCCGACAAGGTCACAGCAAAGACGCTCAGCAAGGTGCAGAGGCCGGCAAGTTTGAGGAGCCTTGGTGTCGGACGCATGAGACAGTCAGGACGGAACTACTGACGCGGTGCTTCCACACTGCGGATCACGGATTCCAGCACCTGGTCCACCGTCTGCCCGCTGATCGCGACTTCTGGCGCGAGAGTAATGCGGTGACGCAACACTGGCAAAGCAGCGCGCTTCACATCGCCCGGCGTGATGTAGTGGCGACCATCAAGCAGCGCGTACGATTTCGCTGTTCGCACGAGACTGATGGCACCTCTGGTGCCTGCGCCGACGGTAATCGTGGCGTTGTTACGAGTCGCCCGAGTCAGGTTCACGGCGTAATTCACGACGCTTTCCACCGCCTGTACAGAAGCGGCTTCTTGCTGTGCTTGGAGGATATCGTCCGGCGTGCATAGCTGCGCAACCGAGGCAGGCGAAAGCCCACGCCCACCCGCAGATGCAGACACGGCCTTCACGATCCAGGCTTCCTCCTCGGCGCTTGGGTAATCGATCACGATCTTGAGCAGGAATCGATCAAGCTGCGCCTCAGGCAGGGGGTAGGTGCCTTCTTGCTCGATCGGGTTCTGCGTCGCAAATGTCATGAACGGTGGGGCGAGCGTATGCGTGGTGCCATCAATGGTGACTTGCGATTCCTGCATCACTTCCAGGAGTGCCGACTGCGTCTTTGCTGGGGCACGGTTGATCTCATCTGCCAAGAGCAACTGTGTGAACACCGGCCCTTTGCGCACATGAAAACTCTGAGTCCCCAGATCATAGAGCGTATGCCCCGTGACGTCAGAAGGCATCAAATCCGGCGTGAATTGGATGCGGCGAAAAGCAGCACCAAAGGTCTGTGCCAGCGCCAGCACGAGGTGGGTCTTTCCAAGTCCTGGCTTCCCTTCCAACAAGACATGCCCACCCGCCAGCAACGCAGCCTGCACCTGATGCAGCACTTCCTCCTGACCCACAAAGACCTGACCCACCGCATCACGAATGGCGGCCATAATCTGCGTTGAGCGCGGCACCGACGGCGGGGCGGGTGCGGCAGTCATCGACATGGCAGGCGGCGCATACGTGCTATTCGGAGCGGACGGCCCTGAAGTCGTCTGCGGTTCCGGCGCAGGCGGCGGTGGTGGAGCGAAGGATGAGTCTGGATTCATAGAGATTGACGGAGCGTTTGGAGGTCCTGAATGATGGCAACAAATTGATAGGGAGGCACGTCTGCCTTGGGCTCTGCAAAAGCCGTCTGCACACGATCCAGCGGCACACCGCTGACTTGCGCAATGTGCGGCAGCAACTCCCCATCACCCGCCGCAGCGAGCTGAGGAAAGCGAACCTGGGCGCGACTGCGAACCAGCGCCTTGGCGTCTCGCCACAAAATATCACTGCGCTTCAAACGAAAAAAGAAGCTCCCTAGCGAGGCGATGTGATCGACGAAATGACGTGTCTCATGCAGCACGGGCGACCGCATCGGGCCAAAGCGTGGCACATTGCCCCACAACCAAAAAATTAGCACCACAGCCAGACTCACGATCACCATCCACGCACGCTCCCACAGCAGCGAAAGGAAGCTCTTCTCCGCCCCCATGATGAAGATCATGTCCCAGGCCTCGGTCGCACTCACCATGGCGTAGAGCAGCGCTGCATGATCGTGCTCCCCGAGGTATCGATTCCGCAGAGGCCGTGCATGATTGAGCAGCGTCACCCGGCCCCTACCACTGCGCAGGCCCAGCAGGTAGGCATTGTCAGTCTCTCCACACACATACTCTTCAGGCCGCAGTTTGCGTCCGATCTTAAATGTCATCTTGTCTGCGACCTCCACCTGATAGTCCACACCCGCCCAGTCCATGACCATCTTTTTCCTCCACACATCAGAGCCCGTTAGCACCGTTGCCTTCTTCGCCTTTTCATCAGGCTCGTCTTCCTCTGCTTCCGCCTTATCGTGGGTGATTTTGTGCTTGATCTGAGCAGTCGTCACACCCAAACGCCGCAGCACATTATCCTCCCGATCCTCATTGCCGACGTAGCGCGTCTCCGCAAAGATCGTTTGGCTGAGCCAGTCGTTGTACGGCGCACAGCCCGCCATTGCATAGATCAGGTGGCCACCCTTGTTTACCCAGCGCATCAGCATCTCCGCCCGACTGGCGGACACCACACTTTCTGCGGATAGAAAGACCACACCACCCTCAGCATCCGGCATCTCGCCCAAATCAGCCCTGCGCTCGCTGACGACATCCAGTTCATCCAGCATGCGTCGCGCCGCCAAAAAGCAGTCCGCACGCGCCTTACCCTTGTAGCCGATTGTGTGCTCCCTCTCCTCCCATTTGCCACTGCAACCCACTAGAGATGGCAGCACCACGAGAGCCAACAAGAGACTGGTCAGAGCCCGCCCACCGGATGAACCCGCGCGCATTGAGTCAAACGGCCACTGGCGACACAGCGCCTCGAACTCGGCCTGACCCGCCTCTTCCCCCGCATACGCAGCGCGCATCCAGGTGCGCGACAATCCATAAAAATACTCCGCATCACTACCGGCACGCTGCCGTGCCGAGCGCCGCACATGCGCCACGCAATCATCCTCCGTATCACTGTCACGCACTGGCAGTTCACGCTGCTCCACCAGTCGTGACAAAGCGCCACGATACAGCAGGCTCAGAGCCTCCCGATAATTGCCCGTCCGCCAAAACTGCTGCGCCGCCGTCACGATATCCGGCGGAAGACTCGCACGGCCAATGTCCATCCCCATGATGATGCGCGGCCCTTGGGGCGGAGCAGGCTCAGCAGCAATAGAAACCCTCTCAGTGACCAAATGTCGATTCACATAAATCAGGTAAATAAGACCCGCCACCAGCGCCGCGATGAGGCACCAGAAGATCACCCGCGCAAAACCTGCAAATGCAGGCAGCGCCTCGTCACGCCCCCTTCTGCCCCGCTCCTCAGAAAGCGAATCATCCGGAACCCACACCCTATCCGTGCGTGTGTGGATCTTGAAGTCCGGCTCCGCCAAGATCTTCTTGATCGCCGCCTTGGCCTCGTCGTCAGCATCCTCATCCGCCGACAGCACATTCGTCACCTCCGTCTTGACCTCCGCAGTCACCGGACGCGGACCACTTGCCTCACGGAAGGGCGAGGTCGTTTGCGCCACCGCATGTCCTTGCAGCAGCAAAGTCAGACCCACAATCAGCAAAGCCGCCACCGGTGCCAAGCGCGCCGCCAACCTGCGGAAAGTCAGTTCGATGTCCCAGCCTTCCAGATGCGTGCGCGAATTCAGATACAATCCAAATCCGGCCCCCACGTAGAAGGGCTCGATCACCGTGATCGCCACCAGATACAGCACATTGAAGTACCACAGAAACGCAGGCGTCAGAGTCTCCGGCATGTCACCGCCGTCGATCATGGAAAAGAAACCCGGCATCCCAGTCTCAGGCGCAAGGGATGAAGTCAGCGAATACACGCCGACCAGGATCACGATCTCCAACTTGTAAAACGCCCAAGTCGCCATCGAGCCAGAGCTACCGCCGTCAGACGCCAGCGCCTCCACCCGACGCCACGCCGCCGCCCCACGCTGGCCCTCCAGCATCAGCACCGGCAGCGCAAAACTCCGCGCCAAAGACAGCCGCCGCCACAGCAGCGCCGGGAATAAGAAGAGCGACCATAGGCGCGGCCACTGCTTCCACGTCTCCACAAACCCCGGTCGCACGCCAAAGGCAGCCCTGCTGATAAAGTGCAGTGGCACACGATCATAGAGCGGCTTCAACCACCAGACCACCAGCGCATACCACTCCGGATGATTCCGCATGATCACCGCCAACACCAACCACACCGGCACCACCGTCGCCCCCCACAGCGCGAGGATCCGGCCGTAGTCACGACGCACCAGCGCACAACCCAGATCCACCGCCTCCCACGGGCGGCGAGGACGCAGCGCGACGGTCAGATCCTCAAGCCGCATGACGCTCCCTCCCGCAGAACCACAGATAACAAATCGTCGCCGTCCACATGCACGCTCCAAACGTGTACTTGATCCATGGCTGGAAAGGGTTCGCAGACCAAAAGCCTTCCAACACCGCCGCAAACGTCGTCATCAAGGCCGCACCCGTGATCAGTAAAAAGGCACGGCGCCCTCCGATCACCAATGCTGCCCGACGGTCGTAGGGCCCAGGCTTCACCAAACTCAACCCCAACCGCATCCCCGCCATCCCAGAGATCACGATGCCCAAAAGCTCCGGTGCCCCATGACCGACGACAAAGGTATAAAACGTCGCCGGATTGCAGGCATGATTCACGTAGCCAGTCGCCGCACCGATTGAGGCGCCATTAAAAAGAAGGATCACCAGACTACCCACGCCACCCAGTAGGCCACCCGCAAAGGTGCGCAGATTGATGCTCACGTTGTTCCAGATGTAGAAACAAAACATGCCGAAGTCCGATCCATATTCCTCGCGCATGTGCTCCAGCGGCGATGTCCCCTGGCCATACATTTCCTCCATATTGATCATGCCCTCAGAGCCCAGCATGCTCATCGACCAATCAGGATCAAAAGGAGTCACCGCCACAAAGGCAATGAACGGCAGCCAAAACACCGCGCTGCAAAACCAAAACAACCGAGACTCCGCACGAACGGCCCGAGGGAAGTCCCGCGTTATCAACTGCCAAAGCCGCTCCCAGCCGGCGCCCACGCGCCTTTCCAGCATGCGATAGCCCGAGATCGCAAGACCATTGAGACGATCCAGGATGTTCCGACCAAACATGCGATGCTGCGCCAGGCTCAGGTCGTGACAAACCTGTCGGAACAGCGTCGGCATCTCCTCCGCTCCCACCACTTTGGACGACTTTTCCAAGTCAGCGATCATCAGCTCCAGCCGTCGCCATCTCTCACCATGATCATTTTCCGCTTGGCGTTGACTGCTCCCGCCCGTCTCGAGCCACAACGCCGTCTGCACCGCGCTGATCAGCCCAGGCATTCCCATCTTTTGCGTCAGAGGCATCAGCAAGTTTGTCATCTCGATCCGGCGCTCCTCAGACCACTGCGGAGAGCGCTCCAAGAATTGCAAAAACGCGGCCTGCTCCTCTCTCGTCAACGGCACAGTTGGCGGTAATGGCTCTGCATTCAGCCGAGCACGTTCCCCCACACGCGCCACGTTTTTGTCCGCGTAAATGACGACCGTATCCGCCACCAAATCTCCCAAACGCTGAAATCTACTGGTGCAAAGCGTGCAGACCAAGCCAAACAAGTAGCCCGCCGGCATAAAGTCCACCACACGCAGAATATTGCGCGTCATCGACTGCGGCAGTCGCACCGGCCCCCCATTCACGCTCACCACTTTCAGTCCCATTCTTCGCTGCCCCGGAGTCGCCGCACGCGACCCCATCTCAAAGAACACGTTGTAGAACCAGTTCAGCACAAAACTAATCAAGAGGTAAACTCCTTGCCCCACCTGATCTCCAGCCGCACCAGCCACGACCCCGACCAGCAAACTGACCCCAAGCAAGATGGCGACAAACATGAGCAGATCTAACAGCCACGCCACACTCCGCACCGCAGGTCCCGCCACCCGAAGATGAATCTGCACCCCGTCGGCAAGTTCGACGGATTCCAGAGTGTCAGCGAGAGCAGCAGCCATGAATCAGTATTGAGCTGCCAATGAAGCGTCGGCCAATGATTTTGACAATCCCCAAAAGCCCACACCACACGACTTTTTAAGCGAAGACCCGACGGACAAGATTGCACCTAGCGGCCCTCAGGGCCGCAACGCCCGCTGCCCCCTTCCTCAGAACCCCTCTCAAATGGCGGCTAACGAGTAGTTCACGCTAAACCTTGATCACATGCGTACCAGCGAGAAGATCGTGAATGCAGCGCCTATCCTGACGGTAGATGAAAAGAAGATCCACCAATCCATAAAGCGGAATGATGCAAAGGATGCCATTCACCAGAACTCGCATCACCAGAATCGTCACAAAGCCAGGGTTACTGTTGTCTTCGAATCGGGCAATTCGAATCTTCATCGCACGCTTCCCAATGGTCTGCCCCTGCGTTGAAAGCAGGTAGATGTTGTAGATCGTGATGCCCAAAAAATACAACGCAGCCAATCCCATCATTGCTGGAGCGTTTTCAGGCGGAACTGTTACTTCGCCTTCGGGCGCTGCTAAACCCACCAAAAGGAAACCTGGAATCAGAGTCAGTGAATCCTCAATTACCGCTAGCAACCGCTTCCAACGGCTTGCCAGTTGCACCGAAGGCCCCGCCCTCGGTATCCGAGTCACATTCGCTATGGGTGCGGCATAGGGATTCACTGGAGCCGATGCCACAGGACGGCGCACATTCAAGGCAGGTACGGACTGGATTGCCTGCCATTCCGCCATGCCCTCAGTCCAAGCAAGATCAGTGGGCGCCAACTGACCAGACGCCACCATAGCGATGATTTGACTTTCGGTGTAGGACCCTACCTGCTGACCATTTCGTGCGATTTGATAATTCATCGTGCTATTCGTTTAGCGAAATTCCCTCCCCCTGGCAAACCTTTAATCGATCAGGTTCGCGCTCAGCGGTGAAACCCCTCACTTCCCGATGCAGAAGCTCGAAAAAAGCGCGTCCAGGATCTCCTCAACATCGACTTGGCCGATCACCTCGCCCAGCGCCTGTAGAGCCTCCCTTACTTCCAGCGCGATAAACTCCGGTGCGGCTCCGCTTGCCAGACTGGTTCTTGCCGCCAGCAAGCGCTCTGCCACCCGCTCAAAACAGGACTTGTGACGCGCATTGATCGCCACCGGATGATCTGCGCTCAGCGGTCCGGCAGCAAAGATCACCGACTCAATCGCCTGACGCAATTCCTCGCCCCCGACGCCCGATTGGCATGACAGCGCCACCCCATTCGATCCCGCAGCCCAAGACTCATGAAGCCCCAAATCCACCTTGTTTAGGATCAGCACGCGCCGCCCAGACAGGGCATCGTCAAGCACCACCCGCTTTGCAGTCGCTTCAGGCAGACTGCCATCCACCACTTCCAAAATCAGATCGGCACGCTCGATCTCCCTGTTCGTCCGCTCGATGCCAATGCGTTCGATCTCATCGCTGCCATCGCGCAGGCCAGCCGTATCTACCAGCCGCAGCGGGATGCCCTTTACCTGAATGATCTCCTCGATCGTATCCCGAGTCGTTCCCGCCGTGGGACTCACGATGGCGCGCTCGAATCCCAGCAGCAAATTTAGCAGACTGCTCTTCCCAACGTTTGGCTCCCCACAAATCACGGTGCGGGCTCCATGCCTGAGGATGCGACCCTGGTCCGCCGTCGCGATCAGCCGCTGTGCTCGCCCGATCACCGCATCGATCCTCGCCAGCAGAGCCGAGCCTGTCTCAGGAGAAATGTCCTCATCAGGAAAATCGATGAACGCCTCAATGTGCGCCAGCGCAGGCACCAATTCTTCCTTCAGCGCAACCGCCTCGCGACCAATCGCGCCGGAGAGTTGCTCGTTCGCCGCGCGCAAGGCCAACGTGCTCTGCGCATGGATCAAATCCATCACTGCCTCTGCCTGCGTCAGATCCATCTTGCCATTCAAAAAGGCTCTCTGGGTGAACTCCCCCGGCTCCGCCCCTCGCGCTCCCGCCTTCAAAAACGCATCCAGCACCCGCTGCGTCACCAACAGGCCCCCGTGCCCCTGGAACTCCACCACGTCCTCACCCGTGTAGCTGTGTGGCCCCCGAAAAACCAGCGCCACCCCATGATCCACCACCGCCTCATTTTCATCTCGAACATGCACAAGCCGCGCCGTGCGGACCTTCCATTCACCCAAATCCACGCCAAAAACCCGCCCTCCAACCTCCAAGGCACGAGGTCCAGACACACGAACAATACTGATGGCAGCCTCGCCAAGAGCGGTGGAAATGGCAACGATGGTGTCGGAGGTCATGCGAGAATGCGCGGAACCTCGCAAAGGTGGCGAGGTTCCGTCGCGGTGCAATTTACAGCACCTCTTTCAGCACCTGGATGCAGCGTTGGCACTGGTCCATGGTGCCGATGGAGATGCGGATCCATTCGGGCAGCTTGTAGGCGGCCATGGCGCGGACGATCACGCCTTTTTGCATCATCGCTTTAAAGACGGCATTGCCATCGCCGACTTTGACGAGGACGAAGTTGGCGTAACTGGGGACGTATTCGAGCCCCATTTCGGCAAACTGGCCTTGCAGGTAGTCGCGACCTTCATCGGTGATGCGTTTGGTCAGGTCCTGGTGATCCTGGTCCAGCAGTCCGGCCAAGGCGGCGGCCTGGGCCATGGCGTTGGTGTTGAAGGGCTGGCGGGTGCGCTGCAAAACTTCAATCAACTCGGGCGGGCCGAGGCCGTACCCGATGCGGAGACCCGCGAGGCCCTGGATCTTGGAAAAGGTGCGCAGCACAATGACGTTGCGACCTTCGCGGACGTACTTGAGCGTGTCTGGTGGGTTGTCGAGGAACTCGTAGTAGGCCTCATCAAACACCACGACGACGTGCGGCGGCACTTGGGCCATGAAGCGGTCGATCTGCTCCTGGCTGACCAGGGTGCCTGTGGGGTTGTTGGGGTTGGCGATGAAGATCTCTTTGGTCTGCGGCGTGATGGCTGCAGCCATGGCGTCGAGATCGTGAACGTACCCGGGATCTGGCACTTCGATGGTGTCTGCCCCGAATACTTTGGCCATGAGCTTGTACACCAGGAAGGCATGCTCCGCCGTGATGATGTTGTCCCCAGGCTTCAAGAAGGCGTGGCCGATGAACTCGATCACTTCATTGGAGCCGCAACCGAGGATGACGTTTTCCCGAGCCAGTCCAAACTTTTCAGCGATGGCCGTGCGCAGCTTCCAGCCGCCGCCATCGGGATAGATGTGCGCCTCCGCGATGACTTTTTGCAGGGCCTCCTGCGCCTTGGGCGATGGGCCCAGCGGGTTCTCGTTAGAGGCAAGCTTGATGATGTCTTCTGGGGCGAGACCGAGCTCGCGCGCGACGTCTTCAATCGGTTTGCCGGGTTCGTAGGCGACGAGGTCTTTCAGTTGTGGATTCGCGTAATCCCAGACGGACATGGTGTAGTGATGGTTGGTTTTTTTGGACGTTCGAAACTTTGGCGTAATGGACTGATGGCTCCCGCATTCTGCGGACTTACGCAGCCACGAGATCGTAGCCGCGCCATTCCTTGATCTCCACATCGGCGAATTCACCCACCGGCAGCTTCTTGCTCACAAAGATGGTGGTGTCGATGTCCGGTGCATCGAGTTCCCCGCGCGCGACGCCCGGTTCTTCGATGAGGACACGCTTGGTCTTGCCGATCTGCTGGCGGTTGTAGTGCTCCACCCCGCGTTGAATGGCGCGCATGGCCTCGTTGTAGCGGGCTTTGCGGGTCATGTGGTGGATCTGGTCCTCCATCTTGGCGGCCCGTGTGTCCTCCTCCCGGGAGTACTGGAAGACTCCAGCGCGCTCGAACTTGGTGTCTTCGATGAATTGGATCAGCTCATTGAAGTCGGCCTCGGTCTCGCCAGGGAATCCGACGATGAAGGTGGTGCGGATGCCGATGCCGGGGATGCCCGAGCGGATGCGGCGGATGAGATCGCGGATGTAGGCGCTATCGGTCTCGCGTCGCATGTGGTTCAGCATATTATCGCTGATGTGTTGCAGCGGCATGTCGATGTAGCGTGCGACTTTGGGGCTTTCTGCGATGGCTTGGATGAGGTCATCGCTCCAGTGCGCGGGGTGCGTGTAGAGCAGGCGGATCCAAAAATCACCTTCAATCTTATTGAGCTCGCGGATCAGGGTGGAGAGGGACTCGCCCTTGGATGAATCCACACCGCTGGTTGGCTTTGGTCGGCCGTCGGTCCATTTGTCCATGCCAAAGTAGGTGGTGTCTTGGGAGATCAGGTTGATTTCTTTGACGCCAGACTTCACCAACTGACGCGCCTCTTCGACCACGCTCTGCTGGGTGCGGCTGCGATGCCGGCCACGGATGCGGGGGATGATGCAGAAGGAGCAAGGGTGGTTGCAGCCTTCCGCGATCTTGATGTACGCAAAGTGTTTCGGCGTCAGGCGGAAGCGCGGGGTGTCGTAGTCCGGGATGTATTGCGAGTTCTTGGTGACGAGGTTTTCCTGCTCCGCCTCCTTTTTCCCCATCAGCCCCTCAATGATAGGCGCGACCTGGGTGATCTGGTCCAGTCCAATGAAGGCATCCACATCGGGCATCAGCCCGGGGAGTTCCTGCCCGAACCGCTGGGATAGGCACCCGGCGACGATGATCTTTTGTTTAGCGCGCTTTTGGGCACCCTCGCGGCTGTCAACGGCCTCGTGGATGGCACCGATGCTCTCCTTTTTGGCCATGTCGATGAACGAGCAGGTATTAATGATGAGGACGTCGGCCAGTTCAGGCTCTGGGGTCATCATCATGCCGGCCTGTTGCAGGTGGCCGACCATAATTTCGGAGTCGATGAGGTTCTTGGCGCAACCGAGTGAGACGAGGCCGACTTTGATCATATAAGAGGAAAGGGAAAGGAACGGGGCGAAAAAGGGGGCGCAACATAGGGTGGATGCGCCAAAAGGCAAATGCTCCATTCAGTTGTGAATTGACCCGATTGGCGGGCCGATTCGGGACTCTCGGAGCCCCCTCTGCGGAAGATTCGTCTCCAGGCTCACAGGGCAGTGATAGAGCACCACCCGCAGCTTGCAATAATTTCAATAGTTTCTGATGGTTTAGATCCATTTAGTACTTGCTATTTACCCGATTTACCATAATTATGATATCATTCAGACCGTAACTCTCTCTAACTTCTGATCCATATCCACTTTCTGACCGCTGGGAAAAACCCATCATGATGCATCTGATCGAACAACTCCTGACCGAAGCAGGCTGCGCTGACAATGAGGCGGTCCGGCAGGCTGTCGAAGAATCCTGCTACAATCAGACCTCCTTCGTCGATGCAGTACTCGACTGCGAGGGCGTGAACGAGCGGGAATTCCTCATGTCGCTCTCAAAAATCCTGACCCTCCCCTGGTGGGAAGGCGACTCCTTAAAGCCAGTAGACTCCGCCCTCCGCCGTCATGTTCCGGCAGAGGTCGCGCTGAAGCAGCGCGTCCTGCCTATTCAATTAGAGGAGATCCCCCCCGAGGAAGGCAGCGAAGATCCGCCGACCCAGGTGCTCCACGTCGCCTCGTGTGATCCGCTAAACCTCGTCACGCGGCAACAAGTCGCCACCAGTCTCCGCTACCCAGTCGTCTGGCACGTCGGCCAGCGCACGCAGGTCGTCGAAGGCCTGCAGAAGCTCTACGGTCTCGGAGCGGATACCTTTGAGCGCATCCTGCGCGGTCGCGCCGACTGGGGTTCTGAGGACTTCCGTGAAGAGGTCACCAACCTCAATGAAGAAGATGAAGACGAAGAGGCCAGCGTGGTCCGCTTTGTGAATCAGATCATCCGCCGCGGCCTAGAGCAGCGCGCCACCGACATTCACGTGGAGCCGCAGGAAGATCGCCTGCGCATCCGCTACCGCATCGATGGTCGCCTGGAGGAATTGCCAGTGCCAGAAAACATCAAGTCCCTGCAATCAAGCGTCATCGCCCGTTTGAAAATCATGGCGCGCCTGGACATCGCCGAAAAGCGGTTGCCGCAGGATGGTCGTATCAATTTGCAGATGGATGGCATGCCCATCGATGTGCGTGTCGCCACGATCCCTTCCGTCGAAGGCGAGAGCGTCAGCCTGCGTCTCCTCGGTCAGCAACAGGTCAGCCTGAATCGCCTGGGCATGACCGACACCGTGCGTCCCGTGGTGGAAGAACTCCTGAAGCTGCCCAACGGCATCATTCTCATCACCGGTCCGACGGGTAGTGGTAAGTCCACCACGCTGTATGCCTTTTTGACGGAGCTCAATCAGACGCACCGCCGCATCGTCACGATCGAAGATCCAGTGGAATACAAGCTGCCGGGTGCCGTGCAGATCGCTGTGAAGCCAGAGATCGGCCTCAGCTTTGCCACCGGCTTGCGCAGCATTCTGCGTGGTGACCCCAACGTCGTGATGGTCGGGGAAATGCGCGACCTTGAGACCACGGAGATCGCCATCCGCGCGGCTTTGACGGGTCACCTTGTGTTTTCCACCCTGCACACCAATGACGCCATCGGCGGCATCACTCGTCTGGTCGATATGGGCGTGGAGCCCTTCCTCGTTTCCAGCGCCGTGCGTGCCTTCTTTGCGCAGCGCCTCGTCCGCAAGCTCTGCCCAGTCTGCAAAGCACCCGCAGACATTGAGGATGACTACCTGGCCTCCATCGATTTCCCCGAAGGCGTCCCCGGCACCATCATGCGCGCTGTGGGCTGCGATGCCTGCCGGAACTCCGGCTATCAGGGCCGTCTCTCCATCTATGAAGTGTGCCTATTGACGAACAAGCTGCAGCACCTCATCAACAGCCGCGCACATCCGTCCGAGTTCTACAAGCAAGCTCTGCTAGACGGTTATGTGCCGATGCGTGGTTACGGCTTTCAAAAGGTCCTGGCTGGCGAAACCACGATCGAAGAAGTGCTCAGCGTCACCGCCACGGATCGCAGCCGTCGCGAGATGGAAGACGTGCAGACACCCCTGAATCATCGCCCCCTCGTCGCCGCTTAACCCCCTTCCACCGCAGACACGATGCCCACCTTCAACTACAGCGCCCATGGTCCCTCCGGTGTCATCACCGGAGAGCTCAACGCTGCGGATCGCTCCGAGGCCTTCGCCCTTCTGGGTAAGCAACGCCTGCAGCCCTTCCGCCTGGAGATGAGCGGCATGGGCAGCGCCAAACCCAAGTCTTTGACGGCGAAAAAAGCCACTGCGAAGGCAAACAGTGCCATAGCGAGCGAAGACTCACCGAACGGCCCGATTCATCTGAAGCCCCAGCAAGTCACCCTCTTCACCGAAGAGCTCTCCGACCTGCTCGGTGCAGGCATCCAACTCGAACCCGCCCTCGGCACCATGGAGCGCCGCCGCGAGCTATCCGGAGTGAAGACCCTGGCCACCGCACTGCGCACCAAGATCCGCGACGGCATGGCCTTCTCCAAAGCCATCGCCTCCACCAGCCCCAGCTTTGGCAATCTCTTCTGCGCACTCGCTTCCGCAGGTGAAGCCAGCGGATCACTGAGCAGCATCCTGAAGCGCCAATGCGAGTACATGCGCTCCCAGGCAGCCCTGCGCGCCAAGGTTCTCTTTGCGCTGATCTATCCCGCCTTCCTCATCGTCGCAGCGGTTTCCGTGACGCTCCTGTTCGTCGTTTACCTGATCCCGAAGCTCACAGAATTGCTCGACTCCACAGGTGGATCGCTGCCACTTGGCGCGAAGATCATTTTGAAGATCAGCGACTTCTGCAAGTCCGCCTGGTGGATCATCGCGATCGTTGGCGTGCTGGGCTTCATGCTGTTCAAGGCCTGGCTGAGCCGCCCCGAATCACAGATCCCTTGGGCAAAATTCAAACTGCGCCTGCCACTCTTTGGCCCGGTCTTGAAGTCACGCTTTTATGTCCAGTTCCTTGAGACCCTGGGCAACCTCGTCGGCAATGGACTACCCATGGTGCAGGCGATGCAGTTGACGCACCAAGCCATCGAGAACCCCTACATGCGCCGCGAGTTTGAAGGTGTCATGGAGATGGTAGCAGAGGGCGTGTCTCTATCCCGCGCACTCGATCGCAGCGGCATCTTCCCCCCACTGCTGCTGGACATGGTCAGCGTGGGAGAGCAGACCGGCGACCTTTCAGGATCGCTGCAAAAGGCTGCCGAGAGATTCGACCGCGAGCTCAGCAAGAAGGTCGATCGCATGAGCGCGATGGTGCAACCGCTGATCGTCTGCCTCATGGCCGGCATGGTGGGCATCATGGCCTACCTGATGATCACCACCATCTTCCAGACCATCTCCGGAATGACCGTCAAATAAGACCCAATCAACCCCAAAACACACCGCAATGAAAACACAGAAACTGAACAACAAAAAGCACCGTCGATCCGGCTTCACCCTGGTGGAGATGGTGCTGGTCCTTGGCATCGTAGCCCTCCTCGTCGGCGCAGGCATTGTCTCGCTGGTCGGCGTGCTGGATGTCGGCAAAGAAAAGCGCGTCAAGGGAGACCTGACCACGCTCAGCTCCGCCCTCCGCGCGTATGAAACGCAAAACATGTTCCTGCCCAGCACGGAGCAGGGTCTGATGGCCTTGGTGGAAAAACCCTCGTCACGCCCCGCCCCGACTAGCTGGCGCCCCTTTCTGAAGAAGGCCCTGCTCGATCCATGGGGTCAGAACTACCATTACCGTAAGCCAGGTGCCAAAGACAAAGGCGGCTTTGATGTCTATTCCTCCGGCCCAGACGGCATCGCCGATACTGCGGACGACATTGGCAACTGGGACCTGTAGTCGCACCTCCGACACGGAAAACATCTGATGCTCATCCACTCGCCAGCTTCCATGCAGCGCGCGCTCCAGCGGGGTTTCACCCTGCTGGAGATCTGCATTGCCATGGCCATCGGCTCGCTGCTGATAGGTGTGGCAGTGATGGGCATCTCCGCCGTGAACGATGAAAACGAACTCCAGCGTCAGGCATCGCACATCGAGCTCACCGCGCGTGAATCGATGATCAAGGCCGTCATGGATCAGCACCCCATTCGCGTCGAGATCCCAGGCGGACTCGGAGCTAGCGGGGACGTAACCGTGAAGCGCTACGGCGAAAAGCAATTCCGCAAACCCGTGCGTGGCGAGTTCTGGGAGTTCAGCCCTACCGGCATCTGCGAGCCCCTAGAACTGCGCGTCATCGGACAGACAGGCAGCATCGAGATGGGCTTTGACCCTCTGACCGGCTGTGCCAGAAACCGCAGCGTCATCGTGAAAGGCTAACCACCATGCAGAAGACAGACCTCCATCACCCATCCACCCAGAGCCGCCGCGTCCCGCGCGTGGCTCCACGTGGTTTTGTGTTGCTGGAGATCGTCCTCGCCATGGCACTGTTTTCCATCGTCGCCGTCGGCATGACGCGTGCGCTAGATCAGATCGCACAGACTTCAAAAGCTGCCCGCATGGAGGCCATGGTGCTGCGTGTGCTGGAAAGCGTGGTGGCAGAAGTCTCCCACCAGCCCGAATTTAAAAAGACCAGCATCAACTTCCCGAAAACCGCCGACGGCGTGGATGCCAGCGCCCGCATCGAAAAGATCGAGCTGCGCACCAAGGACAAAGTCGTGCTGGATCATCTCTTCATCGTCCGCGCAGATGCCTGGTTGGCAGATGGGCGGGATCAAATGTTCAAACGGAGCATGGAAACCTATGTGTATTCACCCAACAGCGAGTGGTAACGGCGCAATGAGCCTGCGCCACCGCGCGGGGTTCACCTTGCTAGAGGTCATCGCCGCCATGGCGCTGATCATGTTCATCATTGGCGGCGTCTATGGCATCGCCAACGGGGCTATTTCGCTGGGCACCAGCATGAATGTCGCACGCATCGCAGAGACCCGGCTCACCAATTTCAGCAGCGTCTGGCGCGACTACTTTGAAAACCTCCCACCCGGCGTCCGCTTCACTGGTGGTGCTGAAAAAGTCGCACGCGGCGGACGCGGCAGCCTTTTGATCGAAGGCGGCGATGTCCCCTTCGCCTGGACACCATCCGTGCGCCTAGCAGAGGCAGTGGAATTCAGCGTCGTGCGCGGGGCAAACCGAGACTACGACCTCGTCGTCCGCCACTTGAAGAAGCCAGAGCGCCCCATCAGTCCAGACGACTACAAGATCATCGCGCAGTTGCCGCTTTTGCAGGGACTCAAGAGCATCAGTTGGGCCTACTTTGATGCCACGGAGAAAAAGTGGTTCAACTCCTGGGATCCGAAAAAGCGTCCCACGCCCCCCCTCTTCATGCGCATGAAATTCCAGTTCACCGAAGATCCGCGTGAGCATGAATTCGTCTTCTGGATTGCCAATGACCTCGCCATCGTCGGCGATCCCGCCTCTGCCTCACCAGCAACTGAACCCGCAAACGTGAACGCCCCACTTCAGGGTAACTAAGCCCTCCCCGTCAATGATCCACACCGTCACTATCACCAATCGCCGCCAGCGCTGCCGCCAGGGTTCCGCCCTGATTGCTGTGTTCTGGATGATCGCGATCTTGGGCATGGTGATGTATGCCGGTGCCAAGGCATTGGAGGTGGATAGCACCCACGCACGCCTCATGCGCGGCCGCACCTATGCCAAGCGCCTCGCAGAAATGGGCATGGAAGTGGCCAAACATCCCGCCATCCGGGAGGACGACCCCGTCCTGCACTACTCGAGCCCCGTCGGTGGCAGTTACAATGTGAAGCTCGTCTCCGAAGAAGCCCGCTTTAACATCAACGTCCTTCTCCAGAGCGGAGACAAAGTCATCCTGCGCCGACTTTTCACCCGCTGGGGCTTTAAGCCAGAGTTCACTTCCGCACTGCTCGACGCACTCAAAGACTGGGTCGATGCCGATGACAACGTCTCCCTAAACGGCGCAGAAAAGCGCGAGTACGACAAGGTCGGCCTCAAGGGCCTGCCCTTCAATCGCCCCTTCAAAGAAGTGGATGACATGCTGCTCGTGCGCGGCATGGACTACGTCAATCTGAACCGCCCTGATTGGCGCGAATGGTTCACCGTCTATGGCGATGGACGCGTCGATGTGAATGACGCCCGCGCAGAACTCATCAGCGTTCTCGCCGATGTTCCCATGGAGCGCGTCGCGCCGATCCTCAGCTTCCGAGTCGGACAGGATGGCATCCTGAATACCCGCGATGACGGCAGACTTTCCTCCGTCCCACAGTTCGCCCAGATGCTCGGCGTCTTTCAGCCACAGATCGTTCAGCAACTGACCCAGTGGGTGCAGTTCCAAGGCCCCATTCGTCGCATTGAGAGCATCGGTGCTCTCGGCGATGTGAGTCGTAAATTTGTTCTCATCATGCAAAACAATCGCGCCCTTTGGCGCGGAGAGATCCCCGCTTATGGCAAAGAATCGTAAAGCCACCTGTGAATTACTGCTGCCAGCCGCTACTGGTTGGGAACGCTGGACCGCCATCGACGATGGCCCGCTGACTCGTGTCGAGACATCCCCCGGCGATGCCCTTTCGTTCAGCAAAGAAACCCAGCGCCGAGTGCTCTCACTGCCCGTCGCCCAGACCTGGGTGTTGCCCGCCTGGCTCAAAGGCGAGGCCGCACACATGCGCGATATGGCGCAACTGCACCTCGAACGTCTCGGCGTCCGCTCCGGCGAAGACGACCAGACCATGCAGGTCCGTCTCCTCACAGAAAACGACGGCGCACACCTCGTCGCCATCACCGCGCTGAAGGATGAGGCCACCCCGCTCGAAAATCTGAACCCCTTCCCTGATGAAGTCGTCGCCAGCGTCGCGTGGCGCTGCGTTCCGCTCAACTCCATCGTTGTTTGGAGAGAACTCGGACGTCTCGTCGTCGCCATCAGCAACATGGAAGGCGTCATCTACTCCAGCCCACTGTCCTCCGTGCGACTGGATGAGCACGCCCTGGGAGAACTCAATAATATTTGCCTCCAACTCGGCTTTCAACGCGTCTTGTCACGCGTCGATTGCATCGTGCTGTGGTTGGAGGACGAAGGCGATCTCGACCAGATCCGCCGCATCACCGGCATCTCCGCAGTCCGCGAAGACATGCCCGATCCAGTCATCATCCCCAAAGGCAGCAGCACGCTGAAGCCCCTGGATCTGCGACTGGAAAAGCAGCGTCAGGACAAGTCAGCACGCAATCGCCTCATGGCCCTGACCGCAGGCGCGCTCGTCGCCGCAGCCATCGCCATTATCGCCACACTCACCTCCATGGCCGTCAGGGAGCGCAATGCCCTGCGCGAGCAAGTCGCGAACCTAGCACCGCGCGCGGCACGCGTCATGGATCACCAACGCGCCTGGCAGGAAGCCGCGCCGGCCGTTGATCCATCCCAATCCGTCATGCAGTTACTCATGAATTGCATGAGCCCGCCTTCGTCGACGGAGGTCACCATGATGCACTTCGAGTACACGCCGACGAATCTCATCCTGCGCGGCCGCACGCCGGACACATCACTGGCACTGCGCTACGCCCAAGAAATGAAGGAGAACGAGGAACTTCTCGCCTTCACCTGGGAGACCCCACCGCCCCAGATTAATAATGCTGACAACAGCGCCACCTTTGAAATGAAAGGATCCCGCCCATGAAGAAACGGGAAAAAACACTGCTCATCGCTTTCAGCCTCGTCTTCCTCGTCATCGTCGGCGGCGGATTGCTGACCTTTGGTCTGCGCAACTATCGCGAGATCGGCAGCGAGATCGAAACGCTTCAGAATCGCCTTGTTGAAATGAATGCAGCCATCTCTCAGGGCGAGGAATGGCAGCGCAAGAGCGACTGGCTGGAAGCTCACGTGCCCGCCTTTGGCTCGCGCCAAGAGGCCTCCGCCAAGTTGATGGAGACGGTCACGAAAGAGGCCGAGTCAGCCGGCATCAAGATCGCCTCCCGCGAGTTCATCGAAGAAATCCGGCAACTCGGTCCTGACGGACTTCCGCTTGAGGATGAAGGTGGCACTGGCTTCTTCGACAAGGCATCAATGAAGTTGACCCTCACTGGCGTAAAGGAAGAACCCTTCTTCAAGTGGCTGCACGCACTGCAACGCCCCGATGGGTTCATGGGCGTGACTCGTCTGCAAATCAATCCCGCCAGCCAAGGAAAAACCATCAACGTCGAAGTGGATATCACCCACTACTATCGCGAAAGCCAGGCCCCAAAACTCACCAAGGTGAACTAACAGCGCCCTCTGCCCATGAACTCTCTCTTTTCAAAAATCGCCATCGCCAGTCTGCTCATCAGCGCAGGACTACGCGCCCAAGACGCTGCCGTAGACGCGACTCCGGGTAGCGAGGAAATCAAACGCGCCAAGATCCCGACCAGCGCCGACGGTGCCCCCGCCACCGATTCCGACGAGTCCGATGCACCCGTGCCGCAGCCAAAGCTTGAGCATTACGCGATGCTCTGGAATCGCTCCGTCTTCACCACCCACGATCTCCCAGTCACAGAAGAAGTCGCCGCAGGTCCCAAGTTCACCGACAACCTCTCACTCGCAGGCATCTACGAAGTGGATGGCGCCGTCGTAGGTGTCATTGTGGACCGCACGACGTCCTTGATTTCCGAGGTAAAGATCGGCTCAGAAAATGAGTCCGGCATTCGCATCAAAAGCGTCACCCCCGGTGTCACCCCCGACAAGACGCGGCTCCAGCTCCAAAAGGGCGATCAGGCTGGTTGGATCGGTTTCACCGACGGCGTCGCCGGTGGTCCAGGAGACACGGGCGGCCAAGAAGCACCCGCACAAGCTTCTGCTCTCGCTACCCGCCCCGGTCCCCCCGGCACGCCGCCTCAAGGCCGCCTGAACCCTGTCACACCACAGCCGCAAATGCCACCTCAGCCCGGCGGCAACATGGCCCCACCACCCGCCCAGACCGTCATGCCCGCCCTACCGGTCCAGCAAACAGGTTCGCCTCTCCCAACAACCCCAACAGCTCCGCTCGACGACGTGCCGCTGCCTCCTCCTTGATCCTCACAATAGCAAGCACTGCAGCGGTCAGGCTATGACCACCCCATTCTTTCGTTGCAGTGCGGATTATGTTTCCTGGAAAGCGCGGGCAACGAAGGCCCCGACGTAGCAATGCAAGGCAGTGCTTCTTGGTGCACAGTTTGTGGCGGCCATAGACGCGCCGATACAGCTTGCGGGTCCAAAAAAGGCCGACGGCAGCAGCGCTACCGTCGGCCTCAGTCAAATCGCGACTACTTCGGAAACGGATGTTCCTTCAGCAGTTGCTCGGTGTTGTAGAACATCATGCGGCCTGGATTGGCAGCGCGGACCTTTTGCACTTCAGTGGCTTGGATCGGTGCGGCTTGGTTGCCGAAGCTGTTGCGGACAAAGGTCAGAACTGCAGCGATCTCTTCGTCCTTTAGCATGCCTCCAAAGGGCGTCATCGGAACTTGGCCATCGTATTTCTTGCCGTTGATCTCCAGAGGCCCCATCAGGCCGTACATCGCGACCTTGATCAGACGCTCATTATCACCCATGACCCATGGGCTCTTCTCAATGGAGGGGAACGCTGGATCGAGCCCTTTGCCCGTTGGCTGATGGCAGGTCACGCAATGCCCTTCACGGAAGTAGATCTTCTGACCGATGAGGTACTGCTTCTTGCCTGCTTCATCCAGATGGGCTGGAGCAGGCAACTCGGCGAACTCAGGCTTCTCAACTTCCACAACGCCATTGAGGCGATCCATAGCGGTTTTCGCAGCGCCTTCGCTCCACACGTCCAGCGGCTTGCTGCTGGCAATGGCGACGATCTTTTTCGCGGCCTCGGTGTCTGGCAACCATGACGCAGCCACGACAGCTTCGAGACGCACGCGACCTTCCTCATCAGCGGCAGCTTTTTCAAGCAAGGCGACGTGATCTGCGATGCGATGGGTGTTGTAACGCAGCACACGCACGGCTGCGGCGCGGGCATGAAAGTCGCTGGAGGCCAGCATCTCGCGCAATAGACCTTCATCAGCTTGATTCAGGCCCCAGGTGGTCCAGAGCGCTTCCAGCTTTGCATGCACATCAGTCTGGGTAGCGGCCCAGGCTTTGACTGCTGGCAGCACTTCTTTAGGATCACGGCCGCGAAGCTCGCGACGTGTCCGATAGCGGGTGCGCAATTCAGGAAGTGTCAGGTTATTGAGCAGGGTTTCGATGCTAGCACCGGCGACTTCTGCGGGCTTGACCAGAGGACGGCTCGGGTAGGTGATGCGGTAGATGCGGCCGTGGACGTGGTCCCGGAGAGGATCGCGCGCATTGTGTTGCATGTGGCCGATGAGGACGTTGTGCCAGTCGATGACATAGAGGGAACCATCCGGCGCGAACTCGAGATCCACAGGGCGGAAATTGCCATCGCTGCTCTGGAGTAAGTTTTGACGGAAGGTCGTCTTCCAGCCGGTGCCATCGTCTTGGATCTGGTGCTGCTTGATACCAAGGAATCCGATGGCATTGCAGAGGATGAGGTCTCCCTGCACTTCATCGGGGAAGTGGCGGGAGGACACGATCTCAAGGCCGGAGGTCGGACGCACACTTTCGCCTTTTGGCACGAGGTCCGGAGTCGAGGGAGTCTTGCTGCCAAAGGCGGGTTTGACTTCCACCGGCAGCATCCAGTTCACACTGGTGCCGGAGGTGTGCAGGAAGAAGTCCTGACCCCAGCGATCAAACACAGCGCCCCATGGGTTCGGGATCTGCAACTGCGCGGTGCGCTCCAGCATCCCGCGTTGCGGGCTGTAGCGGAAGAAGCCGCCATCGACGCACCGCACGGGACCGTATGGTGTCTCGAT
Organism: Verrucomicrobiaceae bacterium; assembly: GCA_024232965.1. Taxonomy (GTDB): domain Bacteria; phylum Verrucomicrobiota; class Verrucomicrobiia; order Verrucomicrobiales; family Verrucomicrobiaceae; genus JACKQF01. Next base: position 291,594 of record JACKQF010000002.1, read on the forward strand.
ATTGGAGTGAAGAAAGACGCCTTCGCACATGATGAAGGCACCGCTCGGGTCTGCGGTATAGGCGCCGATCGCATGGTGCGTATCGTGCGTGTCAAAACCGCCCAGGATAATCTCTCTGCTATCGGCCTTGTCGTCGCCGTTGTCATCCCGCATCAGCTCCAGGTTTGGCTCTTGGGAAAGATAGACGCCCTCTGGTGCAAACTCGAAGCCGATGGGCAAATGCAGCTTGTCCGCAAACACCGTTTCTTTGTCGGCCTTCCCATCGCCATCGGTGTCTTCATAAATTAGGATCTTGTCGTTCGGCAGTGCATCACCTGGGCGATAATGCGGGTAAGTGGGCATCGTGGCGACCCAAAGGCGGCCCTTGTTATCAAAGGACAACTGCATTGGGTTTGCCAGATTGGGAAACTCCTTCTCGCTTGCAAAGAGCTCCACCTTATAACCCTCTGGCACGGTCAGTGACTTCACGGCGTCCTCGCCATAGAGGTACTCTTTCGAGCCATTCTTAACGCTCGGCTGATAGTTTGTGGGAACTTCTGGCAGCGCATGAGTCTTGCTATCATCCACGGTCAGATCGGTCTTCTTGCCAGCCGCAACTTCATGAATGACGGTATCGCGCAGCGCGGTCATCTCGCGCGTCTTTTGCACTTCGTCTGGATAGTTCTGCGGGCCAAAAGGATTGTAGCGCTGACCGTAGGCGTGCACGCCGTTGACGAGGTTGTAGTCGCTATTCCAGAAGTAATCCTTCTGCTTCACCGCTGCGTTCACGAGTTCAGGATCAGCCTTCGATACGCGTGATTGATGGCCATAAAGACCCGTGGCCAACAGTTCCGCTACAACTTTGTAGCCTTCTTCATTCGGCACGAAACCGCCAGTCGTCATGGGCTTGTCGGACTTCGTGTAAAGTTCATTGGTCGGAGAGAAAAGATCGATGAAAGTCAGGCCGTGCTTCTTGGCGACGTTCTCGATTGCGCCCGAATAGAGGATCAAGTTAGCGTTCTCCTTGTGACCATCCGGCAGATCGCGCACGGCGGACTGATTCTCGTAGGCGATCGGGGAGACCAGCACGAGACGCGGTGCCGCCTGGCCATTGTAGGCCTTGCTCAGCGTATGTTGCACCCAAGCATCCAGCTCTGCCTCAAAGTTGGCGACCTTGCTGGGCCCATCAAAGGATTCGTTGTAACCAAAGAAGGCCACGATGGTGTCTGCCTTCAGATGTGTCAGCCACTGATCAGGCGTCGGGAAGAAGCCCTTGCCATGATGCACGTCCTTGTCTGGATGAAACTTCTCCGCGCCAGGAAACGCCCATTGCGAGACGCGCGATGGATGCGGCCGAAACCCCGGGGTATCGCCAACGTGACCCATGTTGCGGAAGATCAGAGCCTGATCCGGATAGCGCAGCGTCAGTTCGGTTTCGATGCGGCTGTAATAGACATCGCGCTCAGCCAAACCGTTGCCGATCAGCACGATGCGCTCACCCTTTGCTGGCGGCGCGACGTTTTGATCGCGCTTGGCTGTGGCGGCGGGAGGCTCATCGCGGAAGCCGTGAGGGCCACCGTCACCGCTGTTGTCTGGGCGGACTTTTTCCTGCACCTGGGCTGCCTTTTTCTTCTGCTCTGGCTTACCCGCCTTGCCTTTAGCATCAGCGGCTGGCAATCCAGTGGCAGGGCTCTTGCCCAGCACGTAGTCATCGGGCCGGAGATTGCGATTCTTATAAAAGTCCTTCTGGCCGATCGCGCTGTAAGGGGTAGGAGCAAACGGATCGACAACCGTGACGTCCGCTTTCTGGGGCACCTGCATCCCGGTCAGGTGAAAGGCCGCATTCACGATCAAGCGGCGCAGATCTTCATCGGCGAAATCGACGGAGGCACCCAAAGTCGTGCAGAAGGACTTGCCCTTCGCACTGCCGTTCGGAGCCGTATATTCACGCATCCAAGCCAGCGGCATCATGGGATTGTTCTTCGGCCCATCGATGGCCTTTGATGCCGGGTCCAGCGACTCCGTCACCGCACCGCGCAGCAGGATCGTGGCCGCGTTTTGATCGAGGTTGGCGATCCCATAGACATCGGTCGTCGCAAAGATTTCGCCCACTCCACGCAGCACCTCATTGGCTGCATTCGCACTCTCAACGATGCCGCGTGTGCCCTGAACCTTGTGCTGGCCGTGATGGTTCACCCATTTTTCGCCAAGGATCTTCAGCCCAAACTCCGCCCACTTGAAGTCACCCGTCGTCGCACTGCCAGAGAAGGCATGAGTGGAGGTGCGGAAGCCGATCACTGGTTTACCAGCATTCAAGAAAGCCGCGAAGTGGGCGATCTGATCCTCAGGAAGCTGGCGGAAGCGAGTACCAATGATCAATAAATCCGCCGAATCCAGTGCCGCAGTGCCCGGGATGTTCTTTTGGTAATTTGAATCGATGTAACCGCCGTCGGGATTGATCGCGAAGAGCACCGTGCAATCAAAGCCATGCCGCTGACTCAGGATCTTTGCCAGCATGGGGCAAGTTTCCTCCGTCCGGTATTCTTCATCGCCAGAGACGAGAACGATCTTTTTGCCATTGGCCGTGCCTTCTTTGGCAGGGATGTGCAGCCAATCCGCGGCCAGCGCGGACGAACTGAGGAGGGCGAGTGTCAGTAGTGTGTACTTCATGGTTAAAAAAACAGGCGCGTGTGATATACCGCACTCGGGCGGGAAACCGGACAAAAAAATTTGATTTTCACCAAAAGCAGCCGCCCGGCACACGCTGCTACCCGTGGCTCACCACCTCAAAAGCATACCCCATGGCCAGGAGCGCAGCCTCAGACCAAGCAGCGCCTATGAACGACAGCCCCACCGGCAAGCCCTCCACCTGACCCATCGGCACCGTCAGATGCGGATACCCGGCCACGGCAGCAGGCGTGGAGGCCACACGGATCCGTCCATCACCGGATTCGAGATCAATCGGTCCCGTCGGATCATTCGTGGGGCAAATCAGCGCGTCAAGCCGATGCCTGGCCAGTGCGAAATCGATCCCCTCGGCGCCAGCCAAGCGAAGCGCCTCGGCACGAGCACGTCCTCCGTTATCGATTGCCTCCGGGGTGTTCAGCGACTCCGCGAACATGAAAAACTCCTGCCCAAACCAGGGCATCTCCTCGTCCCGGTGCTCCTCATTAAAGGCGATGACATCCGCCAGTGACACGATGGACCCACCGCGAGCGGAAAGATAGGCGTTTAGATCCCCGCGCAGCTCTGACAGCATTGCGACCATGCTCAACCGACCGAGATCATTTTGATGAGGCAACTCAACGGTGTCGACGACCTCTGCCCCGGCGTCACGCAGCGCTTCCAAGGCCTTTTCAAAAACTGCCCACACCCCAGCATCACTCCCGGCGAGGTCACGCACCACCCCCAACCGCCGTCCCTTCAGACCGTCTTCATTCAGCATCGCGGTATAGTCTGCCGCGCGACGCTCGTCCGCCTCCCGCGTCTGCGCATCCTCGGCATCCATGCCCGCGATGACGTTCAGCAAAAGCGCTGCATCACGCACAGTCCGCGTCATCGGCCCGGCGGTGTCCTGCCAATGCGTGATCGGCACGATGCCAGTTCGGCTGACCAGCCCCACCGTCGGCTTCAGACCCACGATTCCGCAGGCGCTCGCAGGGCTGACAATCGATCCATTCGTCTCCGTCCCCAATGCCCCCGGCACATAACCCGCCGCCACGGCTGCCGCCGATCCCGAACTGGACCCGCTGGCGCTGTGAGTCAGTCGCACCGGATTGCGCGTCAGGCCACCGCGCGCACTCCAGCCGCTGGTAGATTTTGGCGAGCGGATGTTGGCCCACTCGCTGAGGTTCGTCTTGCCCAGCAAGACCATGCCCGCCTCGCGAATTCGTTTCACCACAAAGGCATCCCTCGTCGGCTTTGATCCAACCAGGGCCAGCGATCCCGCCGTGGTCAGCATAGCATCCGCAGTGTCCATGTTGTCCTTCACCAAAATCGGCAAACCCTGCAAAGGTCCAGCCGCACCTTTGGCGACGCATTCCGCAGCGATCCTCTCCGCGTCAGGATTCACCTCGATCACCGCCCGGATGCCGAGGCCCACTCGATCCATGGTGTCAATGCGCCCCAGGCAATGCCACGTGATCTCCACCGCATCGCCCGCCTTTGCCAGTGCTTCATAGTTCATCGCTGGATGCCAGTCTGTGATCGATGCGGACCGCCGACATCCCGCCACTGCGGCGATGCTGAGAGGGATAAAGGTGCGGCGCTTCATGGATGGCGGAGCAAACCATAGCCACCCCGCCAATCAACCGCGAACCCATCCCGGAGATCCAGCGATTTCCCCTACTTGATTAGCTGCGCGATTTCAGCGCTGCTCAACGCACGATCCCATAGCGCGAACTCATCCATCGCACCGCTCAGGTGGCGGATAGCGACACCGCCTTGATTGCGGCGATCACTCCAGTTGCCCAGTTCAGCGACCCCCAGCTTCAACGGTGATGCATCCTTGAGCGGGAGTCGCGCGATCAGTTCTCCGTTCGCATAATGCCGGGCCTCTTGTGTTGATGGATCAAAGACCACCGCCAGATGCGTCCAGCGCCCGAGCCGCTCCGGCGTAAAGAACACCGCCGTATCGTAGTCCGCATGTTTGACGCTGCCCCGCCCCGCCACCCCGAGCCGCACCTTGCCCTCGCGAGTGATCTGCCAGTGCACCTTGCGGTCCCCCCAACTTTCCGACATAAACAGCGAGTTGAATGCACGATCCAATCCGTTCACCCGCACCCAGACCGACATCGTCAGCGCCGCAGTCTCGCCAGGGACATACAGCCGCACACGATCGCTCACATTGCGAAATTCCAGAGCGCGCTTACCCGACCATCGGCCCTCCGTCCACGCCGCACCGACGATGCTGCCGTCCTCGATCAAGCCACCGTTCAGAGCGTGATTGTGCAGCGATCGTGCCCCTTCATCGTCCTGGAAATCAAAGCGTAGCTTCAGTCCGGCATCCCCATTTAGCTTGGCACTCCTAGCCAACCAGCTCTCAAACTGCGACCGCTGCGACTGCTGGCTGCGCGCATCGATTTCATTCAGGGAAGCAAAGTTAGACGCATTCGCTGCCAGCATTTGCCCCTTGTCGGCGAAAGCCATCGCCTGCCCCTGCTTCAGCGATTGCATGGCCTCGGAGGCCTGATGCAGTTCCACCTCGCCCTTGAAGACGTGGACCTCCGCGCTGGCATCATTGACATCGAGCCCAAACTCCGTGCCCAGATCCACGACCGTGCCCTGCGGCGTATTGATCCGAAACCCCTTTGCCTGCGGCGGCACGTGCGCGCTCAGCTTGCCCCGCGTGCAGGTCGCCTCGCCCGACGAGATCAACCGAAACTCCGCCGGCCCCTCGATCAATACCCGCGCGCCCTGGTAAAACTCGATTTGCGCGATGCCAGACCTCAGCTTCAGCAACCCAGGGGAAAGCGGCGTTCCCGGCGTGATCGCCGTCGATTCCCAATCCAGATTCACACCGCGAGTCAGCACCGCCACCGAGGCCGTCGTCTCTTCCTCCTCCACCTTCAGCAAGGGCTGCAGCAGCCAGGTTCCCGCCAGAGTGATGCACGCCGCCATCGCCGCCACACTCGTCACCGTAGCAAAGGTAAAGCGACGCTTCGGCAGCAACACCGGCGCAGGGGCGGGCACCACCGCGAGCGGCTTCGTCTCGCGCAGCATGGTATCCATCTCAAAGTGCTGCAAAAGCCGCTCGCCCAACTCCGGCTGCGCCAAAATCATCTCATGCAGTTGCGCCGCCTCCGTCTCCGATAGGGTCCCTTCCAGATAGTGCTGGATCAGCGTATCCGTCTCAAGCATGCGCGTGCCCTCCCCGGTTCATGGCCTGATGGATGCAATCGCGGAGCTTTTCCCGCACTCGAGACAAAGCCCGGCAAACCGTATCCGCCTTCATGTTCACCTGCCCCGCAATCTCCGGTGTGCCGATGTCATTGTAGTAGTAGAGCGTCACCAACTCGCGACTCTTCTCTGGCAGCTTTTTCAGGCAATCACGCAGCGCACCGATCTCCTCCTCGTAACGCGGCGGTGCTTCGCGCTCTTCCGCGAGGAGGCGGATGTGATCTGCCAACTTCTGCACGACCTCCGGCTGTTGCCGAGTCCGTTCCCGCCACTGTCGCATGGCAATGTGGCGCGTCATCGTCGCCAGCAGGGGCCGCGCATCCTTGCTCAGATCCCACTGCGATTCCTTGGCCATGAACTCCAAGAAAACCTGTTGAGCGATGTCCTCCATCAGCCCCGGCCAAGGCGCATACTTCAGCGCAATGCCTTTCACAAAATCGTGATGGCTCAGGAAAATCTGCGCTGCGTGGGTTTCGTTGCTGTTCATGCCGTTGCCACTATCTCACGCAAGAACCCCAAACCGGACAGAAGATTTTACAAGATCCGAAAGAAGCACACTGCCTCGGAGAAACAACATTGGAGCTCGCTCCTGATCCCTTGAAGATTGGCTATCGCTTTGCCCCGTAGAACGTGCAGCCCAGGGCAACAGCAATCGTAAACCAAGCCACCATGATGAAGCCATTCGATAGTTGATTGCCACTCGCGTACGCCCAAAGTCCCACAAGTCCAAAAAAAGCCACCAACAGAACTAAAGTTCTCTTCAGGTAAGGCCAGGCTGTTGGCGGGTGGTTCATGCTGGGACGAAGGGAGGAGAAGAGGATATAATCGTCGCGTGCCTGCAACCATTTGATAATTCACATCATTCCCCATCATTGCGAAGTCTTCTTCGTATACGCTGGAACTTTGAATGCGTTTTGCAGTTCCTTGCCTCGCTCCGAAAAGTTTGATGTGCCAGGCACCGAATAAAAGCGGTTAACCTCAAGGTAGACCATCTCCGCACCATCATTTTTTTTCAAGCCATCGAGCAACTGGGCGACAAATTCGGCCAAGAGATGCTCTCCCAATTCCTCGACACACTCGCCGCCAATCAAATCGACACCGAAGCCAAAACCCTGATGCAAGAAGAGTACGCCGCCGGATTCGAACTCCCAGAGGTGTGAGGAGCGGGCCCGCACCGTCCCGAAGATTGTCTTTCTCTATCGTCAAATGAAAGAAACCGACAGATTCCTTTCATTCTGATCCACAAATCGGCAGCCACTTTCGGTCTTTAGCCCCAAATTAAAGAAACGATGCCATTTCTTTAATTTGTGAGTCCACCTCCAGCAGGTCCGAGAAAACGGAGATTGGGAAGCCTGGCTCGCCTTCTTCCTTCGCGGAGTCAAGGAGACCGGAGAGGACGCGGCCTTCACCGCCCGCAGGCTCTGGACAGTCTTCCGGGAGGACCGCGCCAAGCTGCACTCTCTGCCAGGTGCGACAACTTCGCTTCTCCAGGCCCACGAGCAACTCCAGAGGGTCCCGCTCCTCTCAGCCTCCAAGGCGGCCGACAAAATGAGAGTCTCCCTGCCAACGGCCACCAAAGCGCTTCATCGCCTCCAAAACCTCGGCATCGTGCGCGAGATCACCGGCGGCAAATACGGGCGGCTCTACGCCTACGACGCCTATCTCTCCATCCTCAGCGAAGGCACTGAGCCGCTGCGGTGAACCAGCATCGGCATCGATTCAAGTTCAAACCCATGGCGGGCGTCAGGCCCTCTGGAAACGCGTGCTCCATTCCCTCAGGGTTCCTACCGCGAGTGTGTGGGATAACCATCCGCCACACCTCCCCACCGCACCGAGAGACCAAACAATCACACCAACTCCTTCAAAGGCGCGCCGCCATCGACGATGTAGATGGGGCGGCCTTGATGGTCGTTGTAGGTGGTGTTGAGGGGCACTCCCATGTGCTGATAGATGGTGGCGGCGAGGTCTGCAGGGGTGACGGGCCGCTCGGCGATTTCTCCGCCGTCTCTGGAGGATGCGCCGATGACCTGACCGTGGCGGAAGCCGCCGCCGGCGAGACACATGGACATGACATAGGGCCAGTGGTTGCGGCCATCGCTGCTGCCTTGGGTGCCGAGCGTGGGCGTGCGACCGAACTCGCCCATGGCGATGACGAGGGTGTCGTCCAGCATGCCGCGCTCCCCCAGATCGCTGACAAGCGTGGTGATGACGTGATCAAAGACGGGCAGCAACGGGCGCAGGCCGTTCCAGATGCCGCCGTAGGGCGGGATGTTGTCACCGTGATTGTCCCAGGTACCGGAGGCGGAGTGGTTGCTGAGATCAATGGTGACGAAGCTGGAGCCGCGTTCGACGAGACGGCGCGCGAGCAGAGCCTGCTTGGCCCAATCGTGATCGCCATAGCGGTCGCGTACTTTTTGCGGCTCTTTGGCGATGTCAAAGGCATCCTGGGCTCGGCCTCCGGCGACCATATCAAAGGCGGTGGCGGAAAAGCTGTCCATGGCCTCCATCATGCCGCTGGCATCGAGGTCGCGGCGCAGGGAATCCATCTGCTGGTTCAGGGTGTGCCGGGATTCCAGGCGCTCCATGGTCAGGCCTTTGGGAAGTTGAAAGAGCTGGCTAGCGACGGCGCCATTGAAGGGATCATACTGCGTGCCGAGATAACCGCCCCAGGCAACATGAGCGCGCGACTTGAGGTTCAGCACGACGTAGGGCGGCATGCCGGGATGATTGGGGCCGCGTTCTTTGGCAATCACGGAGCCAAAGGCGGGATAGAGATGCCCCTTGGAATTGATGCGTGGCGCGGCGGCACGATTGGCCGTCTGCATGACCATGTTCGGTTCGTGATTGCTGTTCCGGCAATCGACGGAGCGGATGATCGTAAACTTATCCAGCATGGCAGCCTGCTTCGGCAGATACTCGCAGATGCGCGTGCCGGGCAGCTTGGTGGGTATGGTCTTGAAGGGGCCCCGGATCTCGCTGGGCATGTCCGACTTGGGGTCCCAGGTGTCGATGTGCGATGGGCCGCCGGTCATCCACAACAGGATGACGGACTTGTTTGAAGAGACCGCCTTTCCCGCCGCACGCAGCTCCACCAACCCTGGCAATGTCAACCCGCCGATCCCCGCCAGGCTGGTCTTTAATACCGAGCGCCTGCTATGAACCACCACGCCATCCCTGACCCGCGGGTTCATGAACATGAACGCGTGGGGATCGCTGTGACCTGCGCATGGCGACTCCGGATCTGGCATCGGCAGTCATACGCTGACGGGGATGCGCGTCTAGCCAGCGAAGTTCGCAGCGCAGAATCTCACTCCCCTATCAGCTTCCGCACCGTCGGCTCGATGGCCTCTGCCCAGATGCGGTAGCCTTTTTCGTTGGGGTGCAGGAAGTCAGGCATGATGTCCTTGGTGATCAGTCCCTCTGGTGACAGGAACTTTGGGCCGATGTCGAGGTAGGTGACGTTCTTGGCGCCATTGAGCTTGGCGATGATGTGGTTCACGTCGGCGAGTTTCTCGCGCTGGGGACCAGGTTTTTCACCGCGCGGGAAAATGGCGAGCAGTAGAATCTTGGAATCCGGCAGTCGTTTGTTCAATTCATCCACGATGGCGGTGATGCCTGCGGCGATGTCGGGGGCGTAGCAGGTGGCGCTATTGTTGGTGCCGATCATCATGACGATGAGCTTGGGCGAGATCCCATCGATGGCCCCGTGCTGGAGCCGCCAGAGAACGTTCTCCGTCTTGTCCCATCCGAAGCCCAGATTCCCGGCCTTACGCGGTGCATAGAACTCCTCCCAGGTGCTCTGGCCGCGCAGGGCGTATTCATCAAACTGCTGGCCACCAAAGAAGTGCGTGATGGAGTCACCAATGAAGAGAATCTGCGGTGGATGCTCCTTCAAGGCAGCGCTGGTGAGCTGGTGACGCTTTTCCCAAACATACTTGGGCCAACTGCGATCTTGGGTGACGGGCACCACGGTGCTGGGCAGCGCTGCATGGCCCGGCAACGGGTCAAAGGTGGCGGTCGCGACAGGGCTGATCGTTTTGCGATCTGCGGAAAAGGCACAGGCTTTCACCGTGCCACCGCAGGCGAGCTCGATGGGAGCGAGGTAGGGGTTGGACTTGGAGATGGGGTCGGTACCATCCAGAGTGTAGAGGACATTTTCACCTTTCAGGCTGACGGCACCAGGGGCACTGCGTGTGATGACTGGCGTAGAGAGCGCTGGCAGGGCTTGCACTTGGGCAAGCGCAGGGATGGATGGCACAAGGAGTGCGAAAAGGAGGCAGAATCTCATGCGCCAACCCTAGCGGGTCATGCGGCCAACGTCCAGATCGGACCGCTACTGGAGCGAGACTGCCCCCATCGCAGGGACCAAAATTTCGTCGCTAGGTTTCACTGTAGCCGTTGACGACATTTGGTTCATCTGGCGGATGCGGGCAGGTGTGGTGCCAAACATAGAGGCGATGGATTCGATGGAATCCGTGCGATCAACTCGGTAAGAAAGGACGCCGCGATGGCTGTCTTCAGTCGCCGATGGGCTCGATGTCGCGGGTAGTGGCGCTGGCTTATAGGACGAGGGATAAGTCGGCGCTTTGGCGGCCAATCCATTCGATGGCGGCGGAGGCGATGATGACTTTTTGGCGACCGTCGTTGGCTTGCTGGTCGTTTTGGTGGCGACACTCTTTTTGGCGGGTGCCTTGCTGGCGACGTAGCTCCGACTCGATGCCGGAATCTTCAGTTGCTGACCGATCTCGATCACATTCGGGTTCGTGATGCCATTCGCCCGAGCGAGCGCACTGGTACTGACGTGATACTTGGCAGCAATGACGCTGAGGGATTCCCCGCGATTCACGGTGTGATAGTCGCCCGATGGCGGTGCAGGTTTCGGGGCGACAGGTTTTGGCAGCGCTGGAGGGACCGGCGTGTAGGCGGGCTGCTGCGGATAAACGGGCGCAGGCGCAGCCGCATGGCTTTGACCTTGCCCACCAGGGATCACCAGCACGCCACCCGCGGGGATGCGATTCGGATCAATGCCAGGATTCGCCCTTTGCAGGGACGCCTGGGAGACATGGTAGCGCAGGGCGATCTCCGAAAAAGTATCACCCGGGCGGATGGTGTGGTAGCCGCCCTTGCTGGCGGTCGTGGACGGCCTGCTGCTGGGGGGTGGTCCCGTCGGATAGGTGGGAGTGGGCGTGTATTGAGGGGGCGGAGCCGCTGCCTGGCCACGGCCGGGAATGATGAGCGGTTGACCAATCTGCACGGTGTCATTGGTCATCCGATTCGCCGCCATGATCTCGCCAGGGCTGACTCGGTGATTCATCGCGATGCGCCAAAGGGTGTCGCCAGATTTGACCTGATAGGTGGAATAGCCCGGCGTTTGCATGGCGGGGGCGCGAGTTGTTGTTGTAGGCGCACGATAGGTCGGCGTCGGGTAGGCCTGCCGCTGCGCAGGATATTGGCTGGCGCTGGGATATCCCTGTAGAGCCGGTTGCTGGGTGGGGATGGGATACGGACTGGGTGCCGGGTATTGCCCCGGTGCGGGATACTGCGAAGCTTGCGGATAGGCCTGCTGCTGCGCACCGTAGCCCGCTGGGGGATAAGTTGGCCGCTGAGTCTGGGCCATCGAACTCAGCGCGGAAAACGCAGAAACCAAGCAGGTGAGCATGCAGGCAAACAAACGATACCCCGCAGATCTTAAGGAGACCCGAGGGGAGGCAACAGAGAGGTAAGGTTGCCGCAGTGTCATTTACCTATTTTATTAAAATTAGAAGTTTGAGCAAATCGATTTTTTGACAATATTAAATAAATCCACAAATTCCAGCATTATATTCACCTGCCCAATGAACCGCTTTTTGTCCTCCGCTTTCCGCTCCGCAGCCATGCTGCTGGCGCTCGGGCTGGCGTTTGGCGCTTTGTTTTGGCTGAATCACCTCCAAGCGAAGATGGCTGGTGAGGAGATCGTCATGAAGGGTTGGCGATGGAAAGCACCCGTCACAGCCAAAGTCATTCCCCACGCGCCACCCGCAAAACCCGAAGCAAAATCCGCCGCTCCCCTCAGCCCGGCACCGCCGTCCGTTCCGCCCCCCGTGGAAGAGCCACTCGTGGAGTCCCCGCCGCTCGTTTTCGTGGATGCCGGCCATGGTGGTATGGACGGCGGGGCTGTTGCGCACGGGATCACGGAAAAAAATACGGCATTGGACTTGGCGAAACGCGTGGCAAAGCTCCTGGAAGAAGCAGGAGTCACAGTGAAGATGACCCGCGAGGACGACACCTTCATCGCCCTGGAGGAGCGCGCCAATATGGCGAATCGCGCAGGTGCCGATCTCTTTATCAGCATCCACTTAAACACCTCTGGCGGCGAAGACGATGCGCGCGGTATCGAGACCTACTACGCCCCACAAAAGGCCCTCTCTGCGAGACTTGCGCTGCGCGAATTGATCAAAATGAACGTAGGCTCAGGCATTCTGGACTCGCGCAGCGAACGTCTTGCGGAGACCGTCCAGCGTTTCGTCTGCCGCAAGAGCGGCGCGCAAAACCGCGGCGTCAAAGAGCGCAACTACGCGGTCGTTTATCGGACCGTTTGCCCTTCAATCTTGGTGGAGTGTGGCTTCATCACCCACAGTGGCGAGGCCGAAAACCTGAAGACGACCAGCCATCGCGAAAAAGTCGCGCAGGGCGTCGCCGATGGAGTGGTGGCCTTTCTCCGTGCCCAAGAGGCAGACCCTTCACGCGGTCTGAAATTCAAGGCCCCTGTCACGGAAACACCCGATCAAGAGCTCCTCACCGGTCCGTGAGCGGCACACAGCCACCGAACAGCCTTTCTCTGTTGAAAGGCAGCGCTTTCCGTGTGGTAGATGCGACGGATGGAATCGGAGAAAAACAACGCCAGACCTGAAGTCGCACGCCACCTGCTGTGGGGCGCGGTTTTGTTTATCGCGGTGGGCTCGAGTCTATACTTCGCCTTCTCCGCAGTGCACTACCGATGGAACTGGCAGGGCGCCTGGGCGTATCGACAAGAATTTTTGCGCGGCTTGGGCATGACGCTCTTGGCATCGCTAGCGGCCATGGTACTGAGCATGCTCTTCGGCGTCCTTTTCATGCTGGGCCGTCGTGCGCGACTTGTCCCAGTGCGACTGTTTTGCGCGGGAGTGGTGGAGGTCGTTCGCGGCACTCCCCTTCTCGTGCAACTCCTGGTCGGCTACTACGTGGTGGCCAATTTGTTCGGCTTGGATCGATTGATTGTCGGGATCGTAGTGCTGGCGGTGTTTGAGGGAGCCTATCTCTCGGAGATCTTTCGCGGGGCGGTGGAAAGCATTGGCGCATCACAGCGCGAGTCCGCCCGCGCAGTGGGCTTTAGCCCGATGCAGACCTACCAGCACGTCATCTTCCCCCAGGCGCTGCGCCGTGCACTGCCCGGGACTACGGGGCAGCTCGTCTCGCTGATCAAAGATTCATCGCTCCTTTCCGTGATCGGGGTCGAGGAAGTCGTGCAAAAGGTGCGCAGCATGAACTCCGCAGCCTACACCTCGCTGGAGGGCTACCTGCCACTGGCCATCGCCTACCTCTTGGTGACGCTGCCGCTTTCCTGGTGGGCGCGGCGACTGGAAGGGAGGTTTGCGTATGAGACTTGAAGCACGCGATGTGACGAAGCGCTTCGCAAACCACGCCGCCCTGGATGGTGCCACTTTTTCTACCGCTGGCGATGCCGGCGTCGTCGCTCTACTCGGTCCCTCCGGTGGCGGGAAATCGACGCTGCTTCGAGTGCTGGGCTGCCTGCTCGTTCCAGATGCGGGGGAGGTCCTCATCGACGGCGAGACGCTGCCACATGACGAGGCCGGTGCTCTTTTGGCACGGCGTCGCAATGGCTTTGTCTTCCAAGGTTACAATCTCTTTCCTCACCTCTCCGCACTGGAAAACGTGGCGCTACCCCTGCGCTGCGTCCACAGCATGGCGGCCGATGCGGCGGAGGCTCGCGGTGTGGAACTTCTGGCCCGCCTGGGACTGGAGGGGCAGGAAAAAAAACGCCCTGCGGAAATGTCAGGCGGCCAGCAACAGCGCGCCGCCATCGCCAGGGCACTGGCACCAAGGCCGCGCTTGCTCTTGCTGGATGAGCCGACCTCTGCTCTGGACCCCGTGATGACGGCAGAAGTGCTGGATGTCGTCCGGGAATTGGCAGAGGGTGGTCAGCAGATCGTGCTGGCCACGCACGAGGTCAGTTTCGCGCGGAGAGTCGCCGACTGGGTCATCTTTATGGCCGCCGGTCGGGTCGAAGAATCGCGGCCAGCCAAAGAATTTTTTGAAGCCCCCGGTTCCACACTGGCGCAGCAATACCTTGAAGGCCTGTCTCGGTATCGCTAGAGTCGCGCGCATGAGCACGACCGGACCAAGACCCTGGATGATCGCAGAGACAAACTGGAAGCACGTCAAAGCAAACCCATACGAAGTAGCCGTGCTCCCTTGGGGTGCCACAGAGGCGCACAACTGGCACCTCCCTTATGGCACGGATACCATGCAACTGGATGCCATAGGCGCGGAGGCCGGACGAATCGCCTGGGCGCAAGGCGCCAAGGTGGCCATCCTGCCAACCATCCCCTTTGGCGTGCAGACGGGTCAGCTCGATATTCCCTTTTGCATCAACATGAATCCCAGCACGCAGATGCGGGTTCTGGAGGACGTCATTGCATCGCTTGAAGGCGTAGGCGTGCCCAAGTTTGTGGTGCTCAATGGCCACGGCGGCAACGATTTCCGCCAGATGCTGCGCGAGCTCCAGGCCCGGCATCCGCGCATCTTCCTCAGCGCCGTGTCTTGGTATCAGGTGGATACGGGCAAAGACATCTTCGACATCGTGGGCGATCACGCCGACGAGCGCGAGACCAGCCTCATGATGCATATCCAACCCCATTTGGTTCTGCCCAAAGAAGAGTGGGGGGATGGCTCCGACAATCTCTGGAAGCTACAGGCAATGCGCGAAAAATGGGCCTGGGCCCAACGCGCCTGGACCAAAGCCACCAACGACACCGGCTCTGGGGATCCCGCCGGATCCAACGCCGAAAAGGGCACACGCTATCTGGACATCCTCACCCGCAAAATCGCCGGTTACTTTGTCGAACTCGCGGTGGCAGACTCCGGGGACTTGTATGAGAGCAATTCCAGCCCCGCGCGCTGATTGCTTCAGCGGACAAAGACTCCGTTCCCCACAAAAATTTGTGCCGCGCACAACGCAGCCCTACCGTTTTCCACCGGTCGCAAGCCGGTAGGGACGGGCTGTGTCCCGTCCCACTCTAGCGCGGCTGGGCGCTCCACGCCGCCCAGCCACCCCATCAAGCCGAAGGCTCAGAAGTCGCGCGCTTCACCTCGTCCGCTAGGTAGCGGGCGAGTTCGAGCGCTTCTCCGGGCAGGGCTTTGTGAGCGAGTTCGAGAGGGGCGGCGGACAGGTCGGATTCGGAGAAGACTCGCACCGCCATGTGCAGACGATCATCGGCAATCCAGGTATGGGCACCCACAGGCGTTTGGCAACCAGCTCCCAGGAGACGGAGAAATTCCCGCTCGGCGGTGACTCGAAGCTCTGTCTCGACGTGGTTCAGCGATTGCAGAGCAGCCTGTACTTCCTGCGCGTTAGCGAGCGTTTCGATGGCGATAGCCCCCTGCCCTGCGGCTGGCAAAAAGACGCGGGGATCCAGGACCATGGCATGCAAAGTCGTTTCATCACCCAGATGGATGCGGCTCAAGGAAGAGTTGAGAAGGCCAAGTCTCACCAGTCCCGCTGCGGCCAAGAGCACGGCATCGAGGGGGTCTTCGCCCAAAACTTTGCGCAAGCGTGTCGGCACATTCCCGCGAATCTGCACGATCTGGAGATCGGGGCGCATCCATTGCAACTGCCGGGCGCGGCGCACGCTGCTGGTGCCGACGCGGGCCCCTTGTGGCAGCGTCTCTAGCGTTGCAGGTGTTGCGGTGATGAGGACATCCTCAATCGCTGCGCGCGGCAAAATGGCGGCCAGCTTGAACTGCTTCCCCAAATCCGATGGCACATCTTTCAGGGAATGAACGGCGGCATGCACCTGACCGGACTCCAGGGCGACTTCCAGCTCCTTGATGAAGATGCCCTTATCCACGTGCACGCCTTCGGCAGTGCTGAACTGATCAAACCGCAGATCCGTGCGCTTATCGCCCATGGTCTGGATGATCTGGCGCTGAACGTCTAGCTGCGGGTACGCAGTGCGTAGGGCCTCCGTGACCATGGTGGTCTGCTTCAGTGCGAGCTCGCTGCCGCGCGTGCCCAGGACGATGGTCTCGATACTCATGTAGTGCTGTACTCCGTTGTTGCGCCGCCAGTTTCAGGGGGAGGCGAAGTGTGGGTAGGGGTGAATCCAAATTTGGCCAATTGCTCCTCAATGATCTGCTCGCAGGAAGACAAGGCCCGCTGCCTCTCGCGGCGGCCGTCATCCGCGATGGCCTGGAGGGCATCGATATCGTAGAGATAGACGCCTTCGATCTTATCAACCGCCGGATCGACGTCTCGAGGCACGGCAATATCGATGACCAGCATCGGCTCCCATCGGCGCTGGCGCATGACGCGTTCGATCAGGTCCTGCTTGATCACGAAATGAGGTGCTGAGGTGGAGGAAATGATGACGTCTGCCTCATGCAATGCGTCTTCCCATTCATCAAACCGCATCGCGCGGCCACCCATCTCTGTGGCTAGTTCTTCCGCTCGTTCATAGGAGCGATTGGAGACGATGATGCTCTTCGCGCCCCGCGACAGCAGGCTCTGCGCGCAGGTGCGGCTCATTTCCCCAGCACCCACCAGCATCACGCGGCACTGCTTTAGATCGAAAACCTTTTCCGCCAAATCCACCGCCACGGAACCCACCGAAGTGGAGCCACGCTGGATGGTCGTGTCGTTACGCACGCGTTTGCCCACGGTGAAGGCCTGCTGGAAAAGCTTGTTCAGAGTGCGCCCCGTCGTTGCACCCGCCAGAGCGCGCTGGTAGGCCGCCTTCACCTGGCCGAAAATCTCGGTCTCGCCCAGGACCATGGAGTCCAACCCACTGACAACGCGGAAGAGGTGGCGCGCCGCTTCATCATTCGAGAGCCGATAAAAAACCAGCGCCTCCAGATGATCGTCGGCCAATTCAAAATGTTCCGCCAAGTACCGTCGCAGTACCTCGTGCCCCTCGGGTGAATCCGCCAGTTCATGGGTCGCATACAGCTCCACACGATTGCAGGTCGATAGAACCAGACTCTCTTTGAAGCCTGGCAGTGAGTGGATCTTTGCGGCAGCGATGTTGGCCTGTTCTTCCGGAAAGGCTAGGCGCTCCCGCAACTCCACAGGCGTAGAGCGGTAATTCAGGCCTAAACAGACGAGGTGGCTGCCGGGCGGGATGATGGCAGTCGCTCTATCCATGCGTCACAATCCAGAGTGAAAAGAAGGGGATCGCAAACCCCGCCGCCGCCAGCCAAGCCGTCTGCCGTGGGGAGGTAACGTGACGCCACATCAGCAGACTGATCAGCGCGTAAAGGCCCCAGACGATCCAAGCCATGATGATTTTTGGGTTCGAGACCTCAATTTCGAGGGCGAACGAGATGGCCAGCCCCACACTCAACAGCAACAGACCAATCCAAATCAGCCTCTGAATGGCCCGTGCCAGCCCATTGATCGGCGGCAGTTGGTAGAACAAGCCGCTGATCTGGTGCTTCTTCAAAAGACGCTCCTGCAGAAGGTACATCACCCCCGTCACACAGGCCAGGGCAAAGGCAGCGTAGGCGATCAACGAAACGGCGGCGTGCAACTCCAACAACGCGATGATGGGGCGCTCTGGACGAGGAGAGGTAGAGGGAGGCAAGACCTGCGCCAGCACTAGCAGCATCGCCACAAGCGGGGACGTAAAGACGCCCAAAAGCGACAGACGAAAGGCCGGGCCGACCAGCAGATACATCATCACGATGCACCAACCGATGAAGATCAACACCTCAGACATCGTCGTCAGCGGGCAGCGCCCGTTGGACTGCCCCCGCAGGTAAAGGAAGCCAGTCAGCAGCAGAAAGGCCAGGGTCAGCGGCAACCAGTGCAGGCGGCTATTTTTCCAACTGCCCGCCCGCAGTGCCAGCACAGCGTGCACGACACCGCCCACGCAGGCCAGAGTGGCCAGCAGCAAAAGGAGGGCGTCGGTATCCATAGAGGGGCGATTGGAGGGAGTCGGAAAAAAGGGGGCGGTATCTTTGCACGCCAGTTTGCGGGATTGCAAATGGCGTTGAGTGTGAAACGGTAGCCGGAATCCCCAATTTCGCAAAGATGGATGCCTCCTCACTACAAACTCTGATTTCCACCATTCGTGATGTGCCCGATTTTCCGCAGCCGGGCATCCTCTTCAAAGACATCACCCCCGTCCTCGCAAACGCCACCTTCCTCCAGCAGGCCATTGATGGAATGGTCGAGATTTCGGGGCTCACAAAGGTCGATAAGGTCGTCGGCATCGACGCTCGTGGCTTTATCTTCGGCGCCCTGATGGCCCAGCGCCTGAATGCCGGCTTCGTCCCAGTTCGGAAAAAGGGTAAGCTCCCGTGGAAAACGCGCGGCATCGACTACGCGCTGGAGTACGGCACCAATCACGTCGAAATCCACGAAGACGCCATCGCCCCAGGGGAGACAGTCCTGCTAGCGGACGACCTCCTCGCCACTGGCGGCACCGCCGCTGCGGCGCTGCACCTCATCCAGGGTCTGGGCGGCAAAGTCCTCGGTTCCGTCTTTTTCGTCGAATTGGCCTTTCTTAACGGTCGCGACCGACTCAGCGACACAGGCCCCATCCATTCCCTGATCACCTACTGATACCGCATGACGGAAAGGGAATACCAGCGCAGCCTACAGCGCCTCATCCAGAAAACCTTTGGCACCAGCGAAGACAAGCCGCGATCCCGCAGCGAGATGCTGCGCCTTTCCAAGCAGTTCCTCCGACTCAAAGACACCCGCATCCGCATGCGCCACCGCGCTGGCGCGGAGGGAGTCGAAATCTGCCGGATGCGCTCCGACGTCATTGATGCCCTCGTCCGCGTGCTGTGGGCCTACTCCGTTTCCAACGTTTCGGATGTAAAGCTGCGTGAAAAACTAGTCGTCTCCGTCTGCGCCCACGGTGGCTATGGACGGCGCGTTATGAGCCCCGGCAGCGACCTGGACCTGACCTTCGTCTTTCCTGGCAACGCCGCCAGTATCGGGCCGTCAGAGGCTACTCTGATCAGCGAGTTCCTGATGTTCTTTTGGGACCTGAAGCTCAAGGTCGGACACGGTGCGCGCTCCGTGGGCGAAAGCCTTCGGCTGGCCAGCACGGATGTGGAAACGTGCACCGCCTTCATGGAACTGCGCTTCCTGGCGGGCGACTCCGCCCCTTTCGAGGAGCTCGTCCAGCGCTTCGACAAGGAGTGCATCAAGGGTAAGGAAGAAGCCCTGCTCAAACAGCGCCAAGAAGACCTGAATGCCCGCCACGCCAAGTACGGCAATACCCCTTTCGTCCAGGAACCGAACGTCAAATTCGGCAATGGCGGCATGCGCGATTATCAAAGCCTGAGCTGGATGTGCCGGGTCCGTCTTGGCACCACCAATCCCAAGGTGCTGCTAGATCGCGGCTACATCTCCCGCCAGGGCTGGAATGAACTGCAGCGCGCCTACAACTTCATCCTCCGCGTCCGCAACGAGATGCACTACACGGAGCGCCGCCCTGAGGAGAGCCTAACGCTGCGCCTGCAAGGCCAAGTCGCCACCCACCTTGGCTACCGCCAAAAGCGCATCCTTCAGCGCATCGAGGTCTTCATGCGGGACTACTACACCGCCGCACGCGATATTCTGCAGCGTTCCAGCGAGATGATGGACCGCTTCCATCTTCAGTCGCTGGACCAAAAGAAGCCCAATCCCCTCAACTTCATGGCGCGCCGCAAGGTCGCCAAAACAGAGAAGTTTGATGGTTTCTTCAGCCGCAACGAACGCATCTTCCCAGAGGATCTGAAGATCTTCCAGGAAGACCCGCATCGCATGATGCGCCTCTTCAATCACACCCAGCAGCGCCACCTGCGGCTCAGCCCAGAGCTCTTCCAACTCGTGCAGGCGAACTTCCGACTCGTCACCGCCCCCTTCCGTTACAACAAGACTGTGCGCGAGACTTTTGAGGGACTTCTCAATCGCAAAGGAGATGTCGCACGAGTACTGCGCCAAATGCATCGCGTGGGTTTTCTCGGCAAATACATCCCCGAATTCGGCGCGTTGACCTGTCTGGTACAGCACGAGTTTTTCCATCACTACACTGCCGACGAACACACGCTGCGCACCATTGATAGCCTGGACGAGCTCAGCGGTGCTCAGGCAAAAGGACGCGAGTTTTATCAGTCGCTCTTCCGGGAGATGCAGCAGCCCGCGATCCTCTACCTCGCACTCCTGATGCATGATGCCGGACGTGCTGCTAACAAGCGGACGCACTCCGACGAGAGTGTCACACTGGCAGACGCAGTCGCCCGCCGGATGCAGATCAAGGGAGAGCGTCGGCAACTTCTGCTCTTCCTCGTTGATAATCACCTGCTGATGTATCGCACGGCCACCACCATGAATTTGGAGGAGCCCCAAGTGATCGAAGAATTCGCCCAGATCATCCGCACCAAGGACAATCTCGATGCCCTCATGCTGCTGACCTATGCCGATTCACGCGGCACCAGTGACAAGAGCTGGAGCGGCTACAAAGAGTCATCCGTCCGGCAGCTCTATCACCTCACGCGCGAATATCTCAACGCGCCTGCTGACTTCATGACGCGGGCCAGCGTCGATCTGGATGCAGTGCGCAAAGCTCTCAGCGAACAGATGAGCGCCTCTTACGCAGACGAAATCGAGGCACATGTCAGCCACATGCCAAAGGCTTACTTCAATTTCCGGTCCACCGACTCCATCGTGGCTCACATCCGCCAGTTCCGAGAATTCTTCCGCCAATTGGTCAATGAAGAAGCCGCCGCCGGACTCATGCCCGTCATGCACTGGGAAGACCACCCAGAGCAGAGCCATTCCGAGCTCACCGTCGCCTGTTGGGATCGTCGGCTCCTGCTGGCTCGCATCTCCGGCGCGCTGGCAGCAGAAAACATCAACATCCTCAGTGCTGACCTTTATCAGCGTTCCGATGATCTCGTGCTGGACGTCTTTCACGTTTGCACCACGAACTTCACCGCAGTCACCGCCAAGGCCACAAGGCAGCGCGTTGAAAAAGCAGTGCGCGAGGCCTTCCTGAAGCAGACCTTTGACTTCAGCGAAGCCATCGCCGGCCGTCGCAAGGTGCAAAAAGGCCTCGATGAGATGCTAGCGGAAGTCCCACAACGTGCGTTTCTCAATAACCACATCTCCCCGGTGCATACGGTTCTGGAACTCCAGGCCGTTGACCGTCTCGGACTACTTTACGATGTCTTGATGGCCATCGGCCAGCTTGGTCACAGCGTCAGCCATGCCCGCATCAACACAGAAAAAGGCGTCGCCCTCGATAGCATCTACATTCGCAATAGCAGGGGTTTGAAGCTCGAACGCCCCGCCGAACTCGCCGCCCTGCAACAACAACTCGACCGCGTCATTTTCAACGCCCCGGCAGCCGCCGCCTCATGAAGCATCTCCTGCTACTCCCCATCATCGCCCTCGCCGCCTGTCACCAGGCCCCGGAGCCAAGCACCAAACCGTCCACCGCAACCGCTACACCCGCAGTGCCCATCAAAGGGGCCAGCGTCCAGGTCACAGAAAAAAACATGCCGCGCTACCTGCGCGTGACCGGTCAGTTGATCGGAAAAAATGACGCCGTCATCGCTGCTGATGCCATGGGCAAAGTCATTGAGGCCCCTGTCGAACGCGGCACCATCGTGAAAGCTGGAGACACACTCGTAAAGTTAGACGAACGCCAGGCAAAGCTCGCGCTCGCAGAAGCTGTCGCCTCACTGGAGCTAGCCAAAGCACAGCTCCTCCTCTCCAAAAACGAGCAGCAACGCAACGCCCCTCTCGCTGAAAAGCGCGCCATTGCAGACGCAGACTTTCAGCGCCTCGTCACCGATACCACCGCTCGCGAAGCCCAAGTGGCGGCCGCAGAAGCACGCCGGGACATGGTCCAAAAAACACTGACAGATTGCAGCATCCTCGCCCCCTTTGCTGGCGTCGTCGCAGAGCGCATGGTGGAGCCCGGAGAGTACGTCAGGTCAGATTCACCCGTGGCCCGCGTCGTGGATCTCGCCTCACTGCGGCTCGTTTTGAATGTGCCTGAAACCGAAGTCGGCCTATTGGCTACCGATCAAACCGTGGAGTTCAACACCCCCGCGTTTCCAGATCGCGATTTCAAAGGAACCCTCAAATTCCTCGGCGCTGCCATGCGCGAAGCCTCCCGAGATCTTGTCGTCGAAGCCGCCGTCGACAATATGGACGGCAGCCTAAAGCCCGGCTTCTTCTGCGATGCACGGATTCTTTTGAGCGAGGTCAAAGCCGCTGTCGTGCCTATCGATGCCCTGCGTGTTGAAGGCTCGCGCCGCAAAGTGTTTGTCATCGAAAAGAGCGGTCACCTCTTGGAACGCCTCGTCGAAGTGGGCGAGACGCGCGACGGCTTCATCGAGATCCGTCGCGGCCTCACACCTGGTGAAAGCGTCCTGCTCAAGCCCGGCGCAGACGCCCTCGATGGCGCGCCGTTCCAACCCGCCTCCTAACTTTCTTTCCCTATGCAGTGGCTCGCCGCCGTTTCCGTCAGGCGCCCCGTTCTCGCCAGCGTCATCATCCTCGTCTTTGTCGTCGTGGGTGTGCTGGGCTATACCCGACTGCCGGTGGATCGCTTTCCCAAGATCGACTTCCCCACCGTCGCGGTACTCTCCCGACTCGACGGTGCGACCCCCAAAGAAGTCGAAACCGAGATCACCGATAAGATCGAAGAAGCCGTCAATACCATCAGCGGCATTGATGAATTGCGTTCCGTCTCCAGCGAAGGCATCTCGCAGGTGCTCATCACCTTTGTTCTGGAAAAGAACATCGACGTCGCAGCCCAGGAAGTCCGTGATCGCGTCGCCCGCATCATCACCGAACTTCCCGAAGACGTCGATACGCCCATCATCGAGAAGCTGGACCCAGACGCAGCGCCCATCTTGAATCTGGCCCTCGTCGCCAATAAACCCACGCGCGAGATCACCGAATTCGCAGACAAAATTCTGCGCCGCCAACTGGAGAGCGTCCCTGGTGTCGGACAGATCACCCTGCTCGGCGGTCGCCTGCGCCAGATCAATGTCTGGTTGGATCCGGTGCGCCTGCGTTCCTTTGGCCTTACTGCCCCAGATGTCCAGCGCGCCCTGCGCGCCCAGAACGTTCAGATCCCCGCAGGCACCATCAAAAACGCCACCAGCGAGTCCGGCTTTCGCGTCTTGGGCAAGGCACCCTCCGTCGAAGAAATCGGTGCACTCATCGTCCGCGAAGCCGCCGGCGGCCTCGTCCGCGTTCGTGACATCGCCCGCATCGAAGATGGAGCAGAAGAGCAAAAAACCGTCGCCCGCAACAACGGCGTTCCTTCCGTAGTGCTCTCGTTACGCAAACAAAGCGGAACCAATACGGTAGCCGTCGTCGATGCCGTGACAGCGAGACTTGAAGACGTGAAAAAGATGCTACCCGCAGGCTTCGACGTCACCATCGTGCGAGACAACTCCAAGGTCATCCGCACCAGCGTGGATGCCGTGAAGGAGCACCTAGTACTCGGCGCACTCTTTGCCGCCGCCGTCGTGTTGATCTTCTTGGGCAACTCCCGCGCAACGATCATCTCCGCACTCGCCATCCCCACCTCCATCCTGGCCGCCTTCGGCGTCATGTGGGCGCAGGGACTCACGCTGAACGTCATCAGCCTCGTCGCCCTGGCACTGGCTGTCGGGATCGTGATCGATGATGCCATCATCGTGGTGGAAAACATCTTCCGGCACATGGAGGAAAAAAAGATGGACTCCTTCACGGCTTCCATTGAGGGCACCAAAGAAATCGGCATGGCCGTGATGGCCACCACTCTCTCCTTGTTGGCAGTCTTCGTGCCCGTGGCATTTCTCAGCGGTATCGTGGGTATGTTTCTGCGCAGCTTTGGTTTAACCATGGCCTTCGCCATCGCCGTCTCGCTCTTGGTCAGCTTCACCCTCACGCCATCGCTCGCAGCACGCATGTTCCGCAAAGGACACGCCACTCGGTTTGATGCCTGGCTAGAGCACCTGGTCAACATCTTCTACCGACCCGTGGAGGCCGTTTACATGGCGCTATTGCGCTTTTCGATGCGCCACCGCTGGCTCGTCGTATTGGCCTGCCTCGGCATCCTGGGTTCCTTGCCCACCTTGATGGGCATCGTACAAAAGAGCTTCCTCCCACCCGTGGAAGAAGCGGAATTTGTCGTCAACATCCGCACACCCGAAGGCACCACCTTGGCATCCACAGAACTGATGACGGAACGCTTTGCGCGGGAGATCCGTAAGCTCCCGGGCGTCGATGGCACGCTACTGACAATCGGCGACAATGATCAACGCACGCCAAACCTAGCTGGCATCTTTGTGCGATTAAATGATCCGGCTCTACGCGATGACCAACAAACAATGATGGACACCGTGCGTCGCGAGATCGTCCCCAAGTTCCCCAAAGAGTGGCGCATCGCCGTGCTGGCCGTACCGCCTTTCAATACCGGCATGTCCAGCGCCTCGGTCCAGTACTTCATCGCTGGCCCCGACTTGGAAGTCCTCAATCGCGCGACCCAGAGCGTCCTCGCCGACCTCAAAGATCTACCCGGTGTCCGCGATCTTGACTCCACCATGATTCCCGGAAAGCCCGAGATCATCGGCACCGTGGATCGCAACAAGGCCGGGCAGATGGGGGCCAGCATGGCCGACATCACTGGTACACTGCGACTTCTCGTGGGCGGCATGGATGTCTCCACTTATGAAGAAGGCGGGGAGCAATACGACATTCACCTCCAAGCCGCCGAACCCTATCGCAATAGCCGCGAGGTGCTCAATCTCCTCACCGTGCCCTCCACTCGGGCCGGTCCGGTGCCAGTCGCCAACTTGTTGACCTTGGAAAACAGCGACAGCCCCGCTCAAATCAATCGCCTCAATCGTCGCCGTCAGGTCACCATCACCGCGAACAACGCACCTGGCGTTGGAGAGACCACCATCCTCGAAGGCATCGAGGCCGCCGTAAAGAAGCAGGGGCTCACTAGTGACTACCAGAGCGGCAGCGCGGGACGCTCCAAAGAAATGAAAAAGGCAGGCATCGCCTTCATGGTGGCCTTTTTCATGGCTTTCATCTTCATGTATCTCATCCTCGCCGCACAGTTTGAGAGCTGGATTCACCCGTTCACCATCCTGCTAGCACTGCCGCTCACCCTACCGTTTGCCATCCTCTCCCTGATCCTTTTTGACCAGTCTGTGAACATCTTCTCGATGCTGGGCATCCTCGTGCTCTTCGGCATGGTGAAGAAAAATGGAATCCTTCAGATCGATCACACCAATCAACTGCGTGCGTCAGGCATGAATCGCCTCGACGCCATTCTCCAAGCAAACCGCGAACGTTTGCGACCGATCCTCATGACCACGCTGGCGTTCGTTGCGGGCATGGTGCCGATGATGATGGCCAAAGGTGTCGGTGCCGCCTACAACAACGCCACCGCAGGCGTCATCCTGGGTGGTCAGAGTCTCTCCCTGCTCCTGACCCTTTTGGCGACTCCCGTCATCTACTCGCTCTTTGACGACGTCATTCAGTTCCCTGCCCGTCGTCGAGAGAAGCGCGCCGCCAAAGCCGCAGCCAAAGCTTCCGCAAGCTGATCGCCATGCATCGAATCATCCTTACATTCATCGCCAGTCTCGCCATCGCCGCGTGCACGGTCGGTCCCGACTACAAGAAGCCGGACACCACCGAGATCACACCCGCAAAGTGGCGCTGGCAAACCGCCACACCCAGCGATGCACAGCCGCGCGGGGAATGGTGGAAGGCCTTCCATGACTCCGAGCTCAGCCGCCTGGAAAACCTCGCCGTCAGCTCCAGCCCATCTCTTGTCGCTGCCGTCGCCCGCGTCGATCAAGCCCGCGCTGCCGCACGCATCAGCACCTCCGGTTGGCTGCCAGACATCCGACTCAAGGGCGCTGTCGAGCGCGAGCAAACCTCCGGAAATCTCCCCACCCCCGTGCCGGTGAACATTCCGCCCGCACGCATCAACAGCTTCAATACCCTGTTTGATCTCAGCTATGAGATCGATTTCTGGGGAAAGGTGCGACGCGAGGTCGAATCCGCCCGCGCTACTGCCGCTGCCGCAGAGGCCAGTTACCACAGCGCACTGCTGACGCTCACTGGCGATGTCGCGGCGCAATACTTCATGCTACGCTCCTTTGATGCAGAGCTCTCCGCCCTGCGTCGCACCATCGATCTGCGGGAAAAATGGCAGACGCTGCTCGATGAAAAATTCAAAGCAGGCACCATCCCTGAAACCGATCTCGCACGCGCCCAAACAGAGGTCGCGATGGCCAAAGCAGATCTCGCCGAAGCCAAACGCCAGCGCCAAGAAGCCAGCGATGCACTCGCCCTACTCTGCGGTCAACCTGCCAGTGCCTTCAGCATTTCAGAGCGTCCCATCACCGTCAAGGGACCACCCGTAATCCCCGCAGGAGTGCCTGCTGGGGTCCTCGAACGTCGGCCCGACATCGCCGCAGCAGAGCGCATCGTGGCTGCGCGCAATGCGGATTTGGGAGTCGCCAAAGCCGCCTACTTTCCCACAGTGAGACTCACCGGCACGGGCGGCTATCTGAGCAAGGACGTGGACAGCCTCTTGACCGCCGATAGCAAGGTCTGGAGCATCGGCCCCAGCATCAACGTTCCGGTTTCTGGCTGGGCGGTGATCAAGTTCAACGTCAAGCGCGTCACCGCAGCACGCGAAGAAGCGATCGCCAACTACCGACAGGCCATCCTCGCCGCCATCAATGATGTCGAAACCAGCCTCACCCAGATCCGCCACCGCGCAGAGCAGGCCAAGGCTGTCGGCGATGCTCTAACCGCAGCCACCAAGGCGACCGATCTCATCCGCGCAAGCTATGAGCGTGGCTCGATCAGCTACCTGGAACTTCTCGACGCAGAGCGCACACGCCTACAGGCGGAACTCCAGACCGCACGAATCGCTGCTCAGCGCCAAATCTCCACCGTCCGCCTCATCAAGGCCATTGGTGGCGCTTGGTGAGGTCACGACTTCATCGCTCCAAAGATCACGTAACGCATCGCGCCCACGCGATACGCTAGCCACAAACGCAGCATCGTGACGCCAAAGATTCGATTGTCATGCTTTGAATCCAGAAGAAAGCGCAAGTATCCCGGCCGACGCAGAACCCCGATCATGAATCGCCACACACAGATCGGCCAGGTCCGCTCCACTTGCTGGGATACATCGTCTGCTTCCGTCACCACAAAGCCCGCCTGCTGTATCCATTGCCGATAATCCGTCTCCGTGCCGAGCCCGGGCATCCTGCCCTCACGACAAATCGGCTCAATGAGATACCGTTGCTGCCACGGCTTCAATGTTTCATTGGCCAACCAAGCACAGATCACCATGCGCCCCCCGGGTTTCAAAACTCGCGCAGCCTGATCAAACACACGCACCTTATCCGCCATGTGCTCGGTGCTCTCGATGGCGATCAAGGCATCAAACGATGCATCAGGAAGTGTATTCTCCTGCCAGTCCTGCACCCGAAATTCCGCAGGGAGATCCGCCGGAGTCGCCGCCTCCGCGTATCGATGCTGTGCCGGTGAAATCGTCAACCCCGTCACCCTAACCTGCTGCTCTAGAGCGATGATCCGAGATGTGTGCCCATAGCCACAGCCTACATCGCAAAGCGCCCTGCCTGGGACCAAATGAGTTTTTGAGACGACAGCATCCAAAAGATTTCGAGTCGCCTCGTCACTCGTCTCCGCCCCAGAAATCCACAAACCATGATGGACATGATCTCCCCAGATCTCCCGGTAAAAGCGATCCAATTGATCATAATGCACAGCCACCTCATCAGGGCTCGCAGGCTTGGAAGATTCGATCATAGCACACCCAAGACAGCACAAGATCCGCCTAATAGACAGAGAAATCACCCACGACGCAAAGTCGCGTGCCATCGCGCTTTAGCACGTCCAAGCCCGGCTGGCCAAACCCGCGCACACGCTGCGCTAATGCCCCAAATTCCCTCACGCAATTGTCCGTGCCACGAGCTAAAGCCTCGGCTACGCCCACGCTCCTGCCGCCATAGCGGATCGCCCGACGCAATTAACGGTTGCCAAAAACTGGCTGGCTGTTGTGTAATCGCCCGATGCCTTTTCCGTCGCGTTTCATCAGACCTCTCAACGCCGTTCTTTTCGCGACGGCAGTTGTCGTGGTCTCAGTTCCTCAGGCTTACGCAAAAATTTATCCTCAGGCAAAGAAGCTGGCACCGCAGCTCCGCCCACAGGGTCTCACGGCACGTCCCGACCCGAATGGGCTGAAGAAAGCCCAGGACCAAGCCATCAAGATTCTGAACGCCATGGAAGACAATGCAGCGACGGGTGGACCAGATCCGCGCGGTCTTTTGACGATGGCGTTTGAGTTCCAACCTGGCGTTGGCCCCGTGCATCAGACGGCCCTGGCTGGAACACTGATGCAAATGTGGACAGAAGCACGGGGACTCGGACTCTTTGACGAGAACCATAAATTCACGCCCACCATCACGCGTGGTGCGGATACAGGAAAGAACGTGGTCTTTGAATACATCGTCCCGCTTTCAGTCCTGCCGGATTTCTCCCGGGACATCGCAAACCTTCGCTTGATCGCCCCGAGCCGCGCCAGGACGGCAGACGATCAGATCACTGAACGCGATAAGGCCTACCAGGCACAATTGAATGCGATCATTCAGGAGACAAACACTCGCGCAGCACAGAACGCCTTTTTGAACGGCCCCAAAACGAACGCCCTGGGGCAGACTCAGGAGCAGCAGCTCAGCATCTGGAATCAGGAAGTGAAGAAGGCAGGCGAAATGGCGAATCAGATGCCCATGATCAAGCTGACCTGCCGCCTGCGGGAAATGGCCACGAGGTCAAATGGCGGGAAGTGGGCGATGGGTGCAGAACTCGTCAATATCTCCCGCCACCCGACGGAAATCAAAGTGGAGTATGTACTCTTTGGAATTACCGAGGAGCACCGCCGCCACTACGTCATGGGCGAGGGTAGCCAGACGGTGAAGATGCGCTCAACTCAAGTGGAGAACCTGCTGATGTGGACAGCCAAGAACACGGGACACTTCAAGCCGCGCGCGGACGATCTCGATGGGCTTGGCCCCAAAGACCCAAAACGCAAGCGTACGGAAGTAAAGTATCGCGGCGCGATTGTGCGGGTCGTACATGCCACGGGAGAAGCCGCCCTCTGGACCTCCGACCCCACCATTCTCGAGTATGCTCAGGACCCCGAAAAACTGAAATCCTTGCCGCGCCTCTACCTCGACAAGCCCACTGGAAAGTCCAAGTGAAATAACCGCGACTGCGGTTGCGTTCGCCTCTCTGCACGATTCCATTGGGCTTGCAGCACATGGCAGACGATCCGACACCTTCACCCTCACTTTTCTCCAGCCTCTGGTCGGAGTTTCGAGCGGTGTGCAGTTTGTTCTTCGACTTCTCCTTCAAGAAGTTCGTCACGCCCCGCATCGTGCGAACTCTTTACAGCCTGAATCTGATCGGGGCACTGCTGGGCGCACTGGCCTGGATGGGCAGCGGCTTTCGGGAGAGCTTTCTCTGGGGCATCGTGACGGTGTGCACCGGCCCCATCGCCTTGGTCGTCTATGTGCTGCTGGCGCGTGTGACCCTGGAGCTCATCATCGCCATCTTCCGCATCGCGGAAAATCTGGAGAAGCAGACGCCACCACGCCAAGACCGTAAGCTCTAGCGGACCAACTGAAACTCCGGCAGCATCAGAATGGCCCAAAGCAGATCTGCCGTCGCCGTGTTGGGCTCAGCTCCCGTGGCCAGCATCTCCAGGGCAGCGCGTTCTTCGGCGCTGGGATCTCGGCTCAGGGCGTTCTGGAAAAGATCCGTCACTCGCTGGGACGCATCCGGTTGGGCTGCGTTGATTTTGGCCGCGCCTTGATTCAGCAGATCGGTCAGCAGTTTTCCATTGGCCAAATCGATCGCCTCCAGCGTGGTAAAAATCGCCGGGCGCGTCGTCACCACCTGCTCCCGATTGGGACGACCCAGGGTGCGCATCAGCAAATTGCTCTTCACCAAGGCGGCCCGGATCGGAGCAGTGGTCTCGTTCAGACAACTGGCCAGCGCCACGCGCACCTGCTCTCCAAACCGCTGATACACGGGCGCGGTGATCTCCACTGCCGGACGCCACATCGTGCCATCGGGAAACTTGGCACGCGAGTCTGGCAACGACTCGGTCCACTCCCAAGAGGCATCCGTGCCGATAGCAGTGTTGTTACCTTTCGCATCTTGCACCCGCAGCTCTGCCAACAGGCCCGCTGGGTTTGGCGCCTGCCCACCATTCTTGACAACGATCATGAGGTGATTGATCCCAGCGCGCAGGAGCGGCCCCAGTGGGATAGTTTCAGGCTTCGCCAAATCTCCATCTGCCGCCACTTCCTTGTTGTTCACCCAGAGACGGTATTCGTTGTCTGCGGTCAAAACCACCGCCGCCCGTTGGCTGCCGCCAGCCAACTTGAAAGAAGTGCGAAAGACAACTTCTTTGCCTGCAGGTGCCTTGCCAAAATCGGCATCGCTCCAGATCCAGCGAGCGGTGAGCTTCTCGGCAGGTGCCGCGTTCGCCGTAGTCGAGGTGCCACCCCGTTGCACGACAGCGTCCATTTTGGTTGGCGCCGTGCCGGTCATCTGCCACACAGCATCCATAAACTGCTCTGCCGTCATGCGACGTGCGATTGGGCCTGAGAAGGTGTAGCGATCACTGGCCATATCTTCCTCCGCGATGGCGCTGACGCTTTGATAGGCCTGGGAGGTGACGATGTGCTCGATGACTTTTTTCAGATCATACTTCTGTTCGCGCGTGAAATTAGCCAAGTAGTCGAGCAGAGGCTCGCTCCACGGGCGGGTTCCCATCGCATCCACCGGATGCGCGATGCCGTGCCCCATGAAGCGATCCCAGAGCCGATTCGCGATCGTGCGGGTGAACCGACCGTTCTCCGGGCTGGTCAACAAATTGGCCATTTGTTTGAGTCGCTCTGGACGCGGTGCCTCCGGCTCGATCTGTCCCAGCTCGGGAAAAATCCATGCTGCTTTTGCAACACGCCCCTGGGGTTTATCACAGCGGTGTACCTGCAGTTCTTCGTCCGCAAAGACTGCGGCTAGGTTGTAGCATTCGTCCAGCTTCCAGCGATCGATGAAACTATCGTGACAGGACGCGCACTTCAGATTGATGCCCAAAAATACCTGCCCGATGTTTTGGGCAAACTGAATCTCCCTCACCTGACTGGCATTCACATTGCCGCGCCACTTGATGCCATTGATGAAACCTTCCGCCTCTGGACCAGGGGCTACGAGTTCACGCACAAAGCGATCATACGGCACGTTGTCTGCGAGCGAACGGTAAAGCCAAGCCGAGATCTGCTTGCGCCCTCCATCGATGTAACCTGTGCCCGCGTAATCATTGCGCAGCAGATCATTCCAGAACGTCATCCAGTGCTCCGCATAGGCCTGGCCGTTATCGAGAAGCTCGCGAACCCGCAACGCGCGCTTGTCGGGTCGAGGATCTGCGACGAAGGCGCGGTATTCTTCGGCGCTCGGCAGCAGGCCGGTAATGTCTAGCGTTACCCGGCGGAGAAAAACCCCATCACTGATCGGGGCTGGCCGAGGCACTTTCTTCTCGTCCAGATACGAGTCGATGATGCGATCAATCGGATGATTCCGCCCATCCACAGCCTCAGGCAGGGCGACATCGCGCGGTCGCAGAGGCGGCTCATAGCCTGCCTGATTGAAAGCAAAGCCAGGCTCCCACGGCAGCTTTTCATCGATCCAGGCGCTCAGCACCTTCACTTCTTCAGCTGTCAGGCGCGGACCTTTGGGCGGCATTTGCTCATCTGGATCCGTGGAGGTGACTAGCTTGATAAAGGCAGATTCCGCCCCTTTCCCTGGTGTAATGACCGCCCCGTTTTCGCTGCCCTCCAGAAGATCTGCACGTGTGTTAAAGGACAAGCCACCTTTTTTCTTCGCTCCCGTGTGGCACTCCGCGCAATGCTTCTTCAGAATCGGCACGACCTGATGGGAAAAATCAATGCCCGCCATGACCGGAGCGGCGAAGGCGGTTGCGATGAGGGCGAATGAGCGAGCAACAAAACGCATGAGTGGTGAACGGGGCAGACTTCGTGGATCTTTTGAGGTGAGGCGTTACAGCGCAGTCGTGATCGGCAGAGTTAGCGAGTTTTCGCCCTCGTGAATGTCGATCTGCCAATGCTCCGGCCCGGTCGGCGATTGCCGCTCCGTCCGAACGATGCCCGTGTTGGATTTAAGCCCCGGCACATCTGCGGCGGAGTAGGTGACGATGACGTTGACCTTCCCGATAGGCGGACCGGCGATCGCATCGAGCTTGAACTTACCGTGCATCACTCGGCCACTGGCAACGGGCAATGCGGAATCGAGCGGCTGAAAGACGACCGCGCCCCAACTGACGTCCACCCCATTGACGCTGACCTTTCCCGATACGCCTGCACGCTTGGCTGGTTTAAAAAATCCCTGATTGCGCAACCAATCCCGCAGATGCCCTGGCCAAGTTCCCAG
Source organism: Verrucomicrobiaceae bacterium (assembly GCA_024232965.1). Lineage (GTDB taxonomy): Bacteria > Verrucomicrobiota > Verrucomicrobiia > Verrucomicrobiales > Verrucomicrobiaceae > JACKQF01. Next base: position 324,241 of record JACKQF010000002.1, read on the forward strand.
CACGGGATCGCCAAGCTGTAGGCCGACGCCGTGAGGTCCGGGCTTGTATATGTGCATCTCTGCAGGTACACCATTTTTCCGGCAGGCGAGGTAAAAGCTGACGGCATTCTCTGCGGGCACGACGGTATCTTCGTCGGTCTGGAAAATGAAGGTGGGTGGAGTCTTGGGGGTAACTTGGAGATTGGTGCTGACGTGTTTTGCCAGCTCGTCGTTGTCATTCGGGCCCAGGAGGTTTTTGCGAGAGCCCTTGTGGCCAAAGTCGTCGATCATCGAGATGACAGGATAGATCGGCGCAGCGACATCCGGGCGAGCGCTGACCTGATCGATAGCATCGTTGGTCATACCCGCTGGCTTTTCATCGAACAATGTCTCTGCCATGGATGTGAGGTGGCCACCGGCAGAAAATCCGATGATGCCGATGCGGGTGGGATCGATGCCATACTTCTCTGCATTGGCACGCACATGACGGATGGCACGCTGCACATCGATCAACTGGATTGGGTAATGGTAGCCATTGGTACCTAGGCGATAGTGCAGCACAAAGGCGGAGACGCCGAGGCCGTTGAACCACTTTGCCACCTGCAAGCCTTCATGATCCGCAGCCAATCCGCCGTACCCGCCACCAGGGCACACGACGAAGGCGGCACCGTTGGCCGTCTCTTTCGGCGCGGACCAGACATCGACGAAAGGTTGATCTTTATCCTCCGTCCCGTTGGCACCCGGCGCGCCGTCGGGCCAAAGCAGGACCTTGGTCGGCTCTGCGGTGAACGACAAACTAGGAATGAGAAGTGCGGTGAAAAGGACCCAAAGTGGTTTCATGAGATGTCTTTAACGCAGTGGAGGAGCCTAGTTCTAGCGACTGGTTGGAATTGAGTGGGGCCATACGTGCACGCACAAATCCGGTGCAGACTCGTAGAAACCTGTTAATCCTGCGTGCCGTCCACCGTTTGATGCTAACCATGATCTCCCGTCGTCGCCTTCTATCCACCAGTCTTGGAACTCTGACCGTCTCTGCACTACCAGGGCTTGCCATTGAGCCGATCCAGCGTCCAGGGAAGTCCCGCATGAACCTGGGTGTCGCTGCCTATAGCTTCCGCGAGTACTTCCAGTGGATGCGCGACAAGGAACAGAAGCCCAAAGAAGGCCACACTCCATGGAGCATCATGGACTTTGTGGACTGGTGTGCAGACAACAATGTGCCAGGCGCAGAACTGACCAGTTACTTCTTCCCACCCGACTGCGACGCCGCCTTTTGCAATGAGGTAAAGCGCCGCGCCTATCTACGGGGAGTTGCGCTGACCGGCACGGCCGTCGGCAACAACTTTGCCCTGCCCAAAGGGGAAAAGCTGAGCGAACAAATCGACTACACGAAAAAGTGGATCGACTTTGCAGCGATCATGGGAGCGCCACACATCCGCGTATTCGCGGGCGCCAAGCCCAAGGATCTCAGCGAAGAAGAAGCGCTGGCCAATTGCCTTGCCGCCTATCAGGAGTGCCTTGCATACGCCGAGGAGAAAGGCGTCTTCCTGGGCCTGGAAAACCACGGTGGCATCGTCGCCGAACCGGAGAACCTTGTGAAGATGGTCCAGGCCGCGAACAGCAAGTGGGCTGGCATCAACTTCGACAGCGGCAACTTCCACACCGATGATCCGTATGGCGACCTCGCCAAAATCGCACCTTACTCTGTGAACGTGCAGCTGAAGATGGACATCGAGCCGAAGGATAAACCCAAGGAAGAAAGCGACATCGCCCGAGTTATTCAGATCCTTCGCGATGCCAACTACCAAGGTTGGTTCACCCTTGAATACGAACGCAAGGACGATCCGTTCGTCAGCATTCCGCCAATCTTGGAAAAACTGCGCGGTCTGCTCTAATCGTCAGGATCGCAATCCTCGAGAGTCCAAAGTCCGACGCGCTAAAGGCCACCCAACCATTGTCAAAACCCTTCAATCATCGCCATCAACCGCCCAGCCCTTCTCATGAAACTAACCACGACCCACTGGCTCATCATAATCATCGCCAGCATTGGCTTTCTCTTCGATACCTATGAATTGCTCATGACGCCATTGGTGGCGGCGCCGGCGATTGCAGAGCTCCTAAAGGTGCCAATGAATAATCCGCTGGTCACCGCCTGGGTGGGTAAGCTGCTTTGGATCGCAGCGCTGTGTGGGGGGGTCTTTGGTTTGCTGGGCGGCTGGCTGGTGGATCGCTTTGGTCGCAAACGCATCATGGCGGCCAGCATCTTGGTGTATGCCCTGTCTCCTTTCGCTGCGGCGTACTCGACCTCACTGGGCATGTTCATCTTCTTCCGCAGTACCACCTTTATCGGTGTGTGCGTGGAGTTCGTGGCAGCTATCACGTGGTTGGCGGAGGTTTTTCAAGACAAGAAGCAGAAGGAGAAGTGGCTGGGAATCACTCAGGCTTTCGCCTCGGTCGGTGGCATCTTGGTCACCGCCGTGAGCTTTTGGATCAACACACATGCTAAAGATATGCCAGCATGGGGCCTGCCTCAATTGGCCGACCAGACAGTCAGTTCTTGGCGCTTTCTCTTGATGACCGGCATCCTACCAGCCATCCCCATTGTCCTGCTGCTGCCGTTTGTGCCAGAGAGCCAGATCTGGAAAGATCGTCGTGCTGCCGGAACCCTGAAGCGCCCGAGCTTCGCCGCACTCTTCGCGCCCGAGCTTCGCCGTGTGACGCTGGTCACCGCCGTCCTCTCTGCCTGCGCTTACGGGATCGCCTTCGGGGCATTGCAGGTCACCGTCGCTCGCGTAACTCCCGGCTTGCCGGATCTGAAGGAACAAAGCAAGGTGCTGGTGCCTCTGCGCAAGGCAGCCGATGAATTGAATCTTGAGTTCAACAAACCCGAAACGACAACGGAGCGCCGCGCTGAATTGTTGGGCCTGATCAAAGCCAACATGGGCCAGCAAAAGGAACCGCTGGGAGTCGTGAAAACGATGGGCGACAAAGTTCAGTTCCACCAGGAAATGGGCGGACTGATCGGCCGTATCTCGCTAGCGATTCTGTTGATCGTCGGCATCAGCCGCGTGAGGTTGCTGCGGGTATTCCAGATCCCTGCGCTGTTCATTATCCCGCTGACGTACTTCTACTTCTTCCAACAGGGCGGTACTGCATTCCTGCTGGCTTATGGACTGTGTGGATTGGTGACGGTGGCGCAGTTCAGCTACTTCGGTGAATACCTGCCCAAAGTTTTCCCCATGCACCTGCGCGGTACTGGCGGCAGCTTTGCCACCAATGTTGGCGGTCGCATGATCGGGACCAGCATGGCCTTTGTGACCGCAAACTTGGTCGCGCCGATGCTGGCGGGCTCAGGACCGCTCCTTCCGCTCCACGTCGCAAAAGCTGCTGGGATTGTGGGAACAACGATTGCCGTCATCGCTCTGCTCGTCGCCCTCTTGCTGCCTGAGCCGAAAGAAGAAGCCAGCGAGTAGTCCAGTAGGACGCCGGCTGGCGAGTGAGGTTGGGATTGAGCTCTGGGGTGATGGTGGACGCCGCCAGCAAGCTGGCTTCCCCAAAGCGGAAGCAGAGCTTCGCGCACTCATTCACTGAGGGCCTTGGCAAGCCCCTCTCCTTGAAGCCTAGGTCTCACAATCGCCGCTGCGAGACGATCACCGCCAGGACACGATATCATCTTTGGTCAGAAAGACGCCATCTGGTCCCGCACTGTAAACCATCACCTGCGTGGGGAGTTCGGGTGGTGCTTCAGAACGGATTTTGGGATCACTGTTTTTGACGTCGGGGTTGGGGATGACGTTGTCGTAATCAATGTCCATGATCACTCGATAAGGATTGCCCCAACTGTCATACAGCGACCATTTGCCATCGCCAGCGTCAATCAGTCCGCCGCGATTGTTCATCCCGATTGGCGCATCAAGGGTTCGAATCTCTTTGGGATTCAAGTCCCCCACGGGGATCCCCATCAGAATCGTCACCAGCGGATTCGTAGCATCGGTGGGGATGGGGGTTTCCGTGGCTCCTGGCGAGACGGGAAAGGAGTTGTAGTCCGTTTGATAATTTCCGATCGCGGTCTTGATCTGCATCACCTGTCCCTGAATTCGAGGATGGTGCCGGGAAATGTTCATGGAGCGCCGGACCTGAAGCCCCAGCACAAACACCCCACCCAACGCAAGGGCACCCATCACCCAGAAAATCCGCCGGACCTTCGGGGGCCTCCCCCTCGGTTTCGGAGGCATCACCTCAGGATCGGATTCGTTCTGCATACGGAGATAAAAAAAGCGCGTCACGCTGATGGGCGATGACGCGCTGGGTGAGACTTGTGGAGGTAGAAGTTATCTCCAGGACACGATGTCGTCCCGAGTACCTTGCTCACCATCCTGGCCGTAACAATAGACCGCCACCTGAGTGGGAAGCTGTGGAGGGGCGCCGGAGGAAACGTTTTGGTCCTCGTTGGAGAGGTCAGGATTGTCGATCACGTTGTCGTAATTCGCATCCATGATGACGCTGTACGGATTCGCCCAGCTATCCACCAAAGACCAAGAAGCACCGGTGCTGATCAGACCACCGCGATTGTTCTTGCCGATAGGCGCATCCAAAAAGCGGATCTCCTTGGGATTCAGGTTGCTCTGGTTTTGACCAATAAGGACGGCGGTCAGGTCGCTGGTATCGTCTGTGAGGATTGGAGTCTCGCTGGTGCCACCAGACAGAGGGAACTTGTTGTAATCGGTTTGGTAATTTCCGATGGCTGTCTTGATGCCCATCACCATGGCTTGCGCGCGGACCTTGTAAGCGCGTTGCATGACGGACTGCGCGACTGGGAAGGCCAGGGAAGCAAGGATGGCGATGATGCTGATGACGACGAGGATTTCAATCAAGGTGAAACCGCGTCGGAGCTCGGCATGTTGTTTTGGCTTGTGGTGGGTGTTCATGAATGGAGCGGGGATGTTGATGATTTTGACAACGCTGGCCCACGCTCGCTCAATACTCGCGCAGACCCAAAGGGCGTTATTTGTTTGGCAGAATAACAGAATTCACTGGGTCGCGTCAACAGCTGTCATCACTGTCGAGAACCACACATTCGATCCCCCCGCTGGGCGGGACCGGGCATGAAGAATCAATTTGCATCATGAAGAGGATGAGTAATGATCGCGGCGTTGAAAACGGACTCGATGAGCCGATGATGCAGATGCTGCTGACAGCCAGCTTGAAGTTTTGATTGTCAGTTCGTGCTTGCGTCTTATAATTGCGGTCTATAAGTCCGGTCAGCAGTACCGCACCAACAACAAACTCGAAATACTGATACATCCTCAATCAATCGGCCACACAACAAAGGCCGAAAATCTCTATGGCAAAGAAAGCATCCAAGGCGGGCGCATCCCAGAGCGCATCAAAGAAAGTGAAGTACGTTTATTCATGGGGTGCCGGCAAGGCAGATGGTGATGGATCGATGAAGGCACTGCTTGGCGGCAAAGGCGCCAACTTGGCAGAAATGAGCCGCATTGGTCTCCCAGTTCCTCCAGGGTTCACGATCACTACTGAGGTCTGCACTTATTATTATGCGAACGGTCGCAGCTATCCCGCTGACCTGCAGCGCCAGATGGAAGCAGGCGTCACAGCCATGGAAAAAATCATGGGCTGCAAGTTCGGTGATGACAAGGGCATGCCCCTTCTCGTCGCTGTTCGTTCCGGCGCTCGTGACTCGATGCCAGGGATGATGGACACGATCCTCAACCTCGGCCTGAACGACAAGACTGTTCAGTCCCTGGTGAAGGCCACCAACAATGAACGCTTTGCTTGGGACTGCTATCGCCGTTTCGTGCAGATGTATGGTGACGTGGTGCTGGGTGTGCAAAAGCGCGAAGGCGAAGACCATGAGCCATTCGAGACCGTCATCGAAGAGTTCAAGCACAAGACTTACGGTAAGGACATCGTCGACAGCGACCTGACCGCCGCCGACCAGCAGGAACTCGTGAAGCTTTTCAAGGCTCTAGTGAAGGACCGCACTGGCCACAGCTTCCCAGAAAATCCTTGGGACCAACTTCGCGGCGCCGCTGGTGCTGTGTTTGGCTCATGGATGAACGACCGCGCTATCGTCTATCGCCGCAAGTACAACATTCCTGCCGAGTGGGGCACCGCCGTCAACGTCCAGGCAATGGTTTATGGTAACACCGGCAACGATTCCGGGTCTGGCGTGGCCTTCACCCGTAACCCAGCCAATGGCGTCAACGAGTTCTACGGCGAGTTCCTCATCAACGCTCAGGGCGAGGACGTCGTGGCAGGTGTCCGCACCCCAGAGCCAGTTTCCCAGCTTCAGGCAGAAATGCCCAAGGCATTCGCGGAGCTGATGAAAGTTCGCGCCATCTTGGAGAAACACTTCAAGGACGTGCAGGACGTGGAGTTCACGATTCAAGCGGGCAAGTTGTTCATGCTGCAGACTCGTAACGGCAAGCGCACCGCCGCCGCCGCTCTGAAATTCTCCATGGACATGGTGAAGGAAAAGCTCATCGACTGGGAAACCGCTATCATGCGTAACCCTGCTGATCAGCTAGACCAGCTTTTGGCTCCTATCTTTGATCTCAATGAGGTGAAGAATGCCAAGGCTCTGGCCACCGGTCTTCCTGCGGGTCCTGGAGCTGCCTCCGGCAAAATCTACCTCAATGCAGATCGCGCCGCAGCTGCGGAAGCTAAGGGTGAAAAAGTTCTCCTTGTCCGCAATGAGACCAGCCCAGAAGATCTTCGCGGCATGATCGCTGCTGAAGGGATTCTCACCGCCAAGGGTGGTGTTTCCTCCCACGCAGCTCTCGTCGCACGTCAGATGGGTAAAGTCTGCATCTGCGGTGCATCCGCCCTTCAAATCGATTATGACAAGAAGACGGTGACCGTCGCTGGCCAGAAGTTCAAGGAAGGCGAATACCTCTCCATCGATGGTACCACGGGAACCGTCTATGGTGGCGAAATCAAAACCGCTCCCTCCGAGATCATCACCGGCATGATCAACAACGACACCGTCGCACAGCAAACAGAGAAGTTTAAGAGCTTCCAGCAGCTGATGAAGTGGTGCAGCAAAGCCACACGCATGCAGGTCCGCACCAATGCCGACAATCCAGAGCAAACCCAAAACGCCATCGCCTTTGGTGCGACTGGCATCGGCCTCTGCCGCACGGAGCACATGTTCTTTGAAGGCGACCGCATCGACGCCATGCGTGAGATGATCCTCGCGGACAACCTCGAAGACCGTAAGGCAGCTCTCAACAAGCTGCTGCCATATCAGCGCGAGGACTTCGCTGGCATCTTTGAATCCCTCAAGGGTCTGCCTGCAACGATTCGTCTGCTCGATCCTCCGCTTCACGAATTCCTTCCTCACACGGAAGAGCAGCAGAAAGATCTCTCCAAGAAAATCGGCGTCAGCGTCGCAAAGATTCAGGCACGCGTTGCAGCGTTGCATGAGTTCAACCCGATGCTGGGTCACCGCGGTTGCCGCCTTGGTGTTGCCTATCCAGAGATCACTGAGATGCAGGCCCGCGCAATCTTCGAAGCCGCCGCTATCGTCGCGAAGAAGAAGATCAAAGTGAAGCCTGAAGTGATGATTCCTCTCGTCGGATTCAAAAAAGAACTCGACCTACAGACAGAAATCGTGCACAAGGTAGCGAAACAAGTTATGTCCGAGCAAAAAGTTAAGCTCGATTATCTGGTAGGCACTATGATTGAAGTGCCGCGTGGAGCATTGACTGCAGACGAGATTGCACAGACAGCGCAATTCTTCTCCTTCGGAACCAATGACCTCACCCAGACGACGCTCGGCATCAGCCGTGATGACATGGGTAATTTCCTCGTGCCATACACGGAGAACGAAATCTTCAAGAAGAACCCCTTTGCCACGCTGGATGCTACCGGTGTTGGTCAGCTCGTAAACATCGCCATCGAACGTGGCCGTCGGACGAACCCAGACATCAAGCTGGGCATCTGCGGTGAACACGGTGGCGATCCTGACTCCGTGAAGTTCTGCCACAACGCAGGCCTCACGTATGTGAGCTGCAGTCCTTTCCGCGTCCCCGTCGCCCGCCTCGCCGCAGCGCAGGCAGCGATCGAGGAGAAGCGAGCAGCCGCCCCTGCGGCTGTAAAGAGTGTCCGTGGAAACAGCACCGCTTCCAACAAGCGGACTGCTTCTTCGGCAAAACCAAACACAGCAACCAACAAAACAACGAGGACAAACACCATGGCTAAGAAAGCTGCAAAGAAAGCCGCCAAGAAGGCACCTGCGAAAAAGGCCCCTGCTAAGAAGGCCGCCAAGGCTCCAGCCAAAAAGGCTCCAGCCAAAAAGGCTCCAGCCAAGAAGGCCCCAGCCAAAAAGGCTCCAGCTAAAAAGGCTCCAGCTAAAAAGGCTCCAGCCAAAAAGGCTGCCAAGAAGGCCGCTAAGAAGAAGTAACCGGCGGGTCCAGATTTTACTGGACCTCACGCAGGCGGAGTTCATCTCCGCTTGTGCAAGAAAAGCCCTGTGGGATCCAATCCCACAGGGCTTTTTCTTTTGCATCGTCTCAATCCGGCCAGATGGGACCTGCTCGTTGCGTTCTAAATGAGCCATGATCAATCGTCGTTCGTTCCTCCGCCAAGGTGTGGCTGCCACACTGTCTGCGCCCGCCATCCTCAGTGCCAGATCTCCCAATTCAAACTTCCAGGTTGCCTCCATCGGCGTCGGAGGCATGGGCGGTCGCACCATGCAAAGCGTCGCCCAGCATTCATCGGTGAAGATGATCGGACTGTGTGATGTGGACTCCGCCACGCTCGAGCAAATGGGGAAAGACTTCGCCGACGCGAAGCGATTCGCGGACTTTCGGGAGATGCTCTCCCAACTCGGAGATGAAATTGACGGCGTGACGATCGGCACGCCAGATCACATGCACGCCATCCAAGCGGTCACGGCGCTGCGTGCAAAGAAGCACGTCTATCTTCAGAAGCCGCTAACGCATCACATCTCCGAAGTGCGCGCCCTGAAGCGCGAGGCCGCCTTCGCTGGCACGACGACGCAGATGGGTACCCAGGGTCACTCTGGAGTCGAAGCCCGCATGACGGCAGAACTCATCCGCAATGGAGCGATAGGCAAAGTGAAGGAAGTCGTCTGCTGGGAGAACAAACCCGCTACTTGGTGGCCCAAGGTCACCGAACGCAAAGCCACCGCAGATATGATCCCCACCAATCTCAATTGGGACCTATGGCTCGGGGTAGCAGAGCCGGTGCCGTTTCTTGATGGGGCCTACCACCCCAAGATGTGGCGCGCTTGGACAGACTTCGGCGTCGGCATGATGGGAGACATGGGTTGCCACTACTTTGATGTGGTTTACTCAGCCCTGGGATTGACGAGACCGAACCGTGTTCGTTGCCTTGATGAGGGAAGCAACGGGCCGCTGTATGCCAGCAAGCGCCACCTCGAGTACGAATTCCCAGCCACGCCATTCACCTCGGATGGCATTGTGAAGATGACGTGGTCAGACGGCGGCTATCCGTTTGACGCGACCAAAGTCATCCAACCCGCTGCCCTATCGCGCGAAGCCCGCAGCGGCATCTGCTTCATCGGTGAGACTGGCAGTATCTTCAAACTCCATCAGCAACGTCCGTGGCTGGTGCCAGATGAGCAGTTCAAAGACTACGCCTATCCCAAACTGCCACCGGCAGATCACTACAAAGACTGGGTCGATGCCGCAATGGCAGGCAAGAAGGCCGCCACCGATCTTGTAAGCTACGGTTGTCCGCTGACGGAAGCAGTACTGCTCGGCGTGATCGCAGAGCGCAACCCTGGAGCCTGGATTCAATGGGACGCGGATGGGGGAACCATCACCAATCGTCCTGAACTGAATCCGCAACTGGTGCGCACCTATCGTACAGGGTGGAAGGTCGAAGGGCTTGGATGATGATCACCAAGACGCGACTACCGCTCTGAGGTAGCAACCTGCTCAACCAACAGCTTAGCGATGCGCTCCGCAGCATCTGGCACCGCCAGCTTGCGCGCGGCCTTTCCCATCGCTTCTGCTTTTTTCGGGTTGGTGATGAGCATCTCACGCACGATGTCTGTGAGGTTGGTGGCATTGATCTCGGACTCGCGAATCATCTTTGCCGCGCCCGCTTTATCGTAGATTTCCGCGTTCTTGGTCTGGTGATCTTCTGCCGCAAAGGGATAAGGGACGAGCAGGCTCGGCGTCCCAAAGAGACCGAGTTCCGCCAAAGAAGAGGCCCCAGAACGTGCGATGGCAAGATCAGCGGCGCGATAGGCGAGATCCATGCGATGGCAGAAGGCCGCGACATGCTGTGGCAGCATGGGGTGCTTCGCATACACATCCCGCACCTCTTCGTAGTCCGTCGGTCCCGCGATGTGCAGGACCTGAATGCCTATTTTTTCAAACTGGTCCAGCGCCATGCCCACGACACGGTTCACGCCGCGGGCGCCTTGACTGCCGCCCATGATGAGCAGCGTCTTCTTGTCCTTGGCTAGCTTAAAGAAGTCACGAGGATCCTCCTTGCCAGCGGTCCGCATCACAGATCGAACTGGTGTACCGATGGTCCGCACGTCGGGGTGCTTCGGGAAGTACTGACGGCAGGCATCAAGTCCGCAGAGCACGACATCGCTATAACGGGCATTCAATTTGTTTGCCTTGCCGGGGATGGCATTGGATTCATGAATGAGGGTGCGGCACTTCTCGGTCCGACCTGCCCAAAGGGGGGCAAACGAGGTGAAGCCGCCCATGCCCAGCACCACATCGATCTTTCGGTCTCGGATGATCTTACGGCACTTGTTACGGCCAGCCCACAACGCGCGAAGAAAGCCAAACATCTTGGGCGACCAGATGCGCGGCAGCGCCACAAATGGCATTTGCTCGAACCGCAAATCTTTGTGAGCGGAGGCAGCGAGGGAATCAATTTTCTTCTCGCTGATCAGTAGGGTCACATCGTGGCCCCTTGCTTTGAGAACCTCTGCGACAGCAATGCCGGGATAGAGGTGGCCACCCGTGCCTCCGCAGGCAATGAGGACATGGATGGGCTTGGATTTGGATGGTTTCACGGAAAGTCAGATCTGGGGTGTCCATCGACTATTGCGCCGAATCACCGGGAGCTGTCCCCGCGTGATGTGCACACCCTGTCGATGGATATTGACCAGAATACCTACGGCAATGAATGCAGCAAGCAAACTCGATCCTCCGTAGCTGACAAATGGTAAGGGCAGCCCCTTGTTCGGCAGCATCGCCGTCGTGACACCCATGTTTAGCAGGGCTTCGCAGCCCAAAAGAGTCGTCAGACCAAAGCCCAACAACTTCCCATATCGATTCGGCGCATACGCCGCAATGCACATCCCAGCCGCAACAATGAGGGCAAAAAGGAGAACCGTCCCAGCAGTGCCCCACAAGCCCAATTCTTCCCCCACCATAGGGAAGATAAAGTCAGTGTGGGCTTCCGGTAGGTAACTGAGCTTCATCCGACCCTCCCCCAAGTGGCGCCCCTCAATCCCGCCGGAACCAAAGGCAAGGAGAGAGATCCACTGCTGGAGACCGAGGCCGTCTTTGTATTTCTCCAAATCCGACAGGATCCAGACACGCTCAAAACGATTCGGGAAGTACGCAATACCCGCAGCCAACAGTGACAACGCACTGGTGCCCATGAGCACCAGCCAACGCATTCGCACGCCTGCCACAAACATGACACTAATCCCCAGCAGGGCAGTCAAGGAACCGTTGCCGAGATCCTCCTCCATCCCAATGCTGAGAACAAACGCTGCCAGCATGGCCGCAGGGATGAAGAACCCTTTCCGCGTGCTACGCGGATCGACATCCGGCATCCCATACCATGCGCTGAGCGCCACCAGCAGCAGGATCTTTGCAAATTCCGATGGCTGCACTCGGAGATCGATCCCCCCGATGCTGGCCCCCATCCAGCGGCGTGATCCATTCACTTCGAAGCCGATTCCAGGAATCAGACAAAGCACCAGAACCACCAATCCGCCGCCAAATGCATACTTCCAATACTTCGCCCACAGATTGTAATCCGTCCAAGCAAGGCCGAGCATCGCAGCGACGCTAACTCCAAACCAGAACGCCTGTTTGCGCAGATTAAAGTAGCCTTCACCGCCGCCCTTCTCCATGAAGTAGCACGTACTTGCCAGCATGGTGAACCCCAGTATCACCAGCAGAGTTACGGACAACAATAGAAAAAAGGAGCTTCGGCGTGCCATAGGTCGGGACTAGTTCACGGTGCGCTTAGCAGTGACAAAAACTGCCTCACTGGGCAGGGATAACGAGCTTGGCACCCATGCGCACCGTGGTGGGATCCTTGATGCCGTTCGCCTTTTGGATGGCGCTAACGCTGACGCCATAGGTGCGGGCCATGGAGTAGAGCGTGTCACCTTTTGCCACGGTGTGGGAGCGAGCCTTCGTCGGCGTCGGGGCAGGCTTCTTGGCGGGCGCGGGAGGCGGGGTCGGCTCCACTTTGCGGGCAGCGAGGCTTGGCGGCGGCACTGGAGATGGCTTCGGCGCAACAGGCGTGGCCTTTGGCGCTGGCGTCTCAACAACCGCTGGCTCCGGTGCCGGTGGTGCGGCGGGGGGGGTGTCAACAGCCAGCGGGGTCACCACAACAGGTGTTTTGTCTGCCATGTTTGAGGTAGTCGATAGCTCTGTTACTTCGGGCGGCGTAGTGTCCATCGGCGTAAAGGCTTCTGCCTTGGGTGCAGGAAGCTCGTCGACGGGCGTTGCGGCGTTCACATTCGCGTTCAGCGCGGGCAGGGAGGCAATGGTCGCCATCTTGGCAGGCTCCGCGATTTTCTTGTTCGGGATGCGCAACCAACCATGCGGCTGGAGGGACACACTGCCGTCCAATTCATTCAGACGGATCAATTCTGCCTCATCGACGCCAAGCTTGGCCGCGATGTTTGGCAGAGAGTCGCCAGATTTCACCTCATAGGTGTCCCATTCGCCCACAGGTGGCGCAGTGACATTCACAGAACTGGAGATTGGAGCCGCGCTCGTCGTGGCGACGGCGGAGCTGCTGATCACGCTATGGGTGGTCTGGGACGCACCTTCATCGGTTCCGATGAAATCATAAAGGATGATTCCGCCGATCAAAAAGACGTGGAGCAAAAGCATCACAACGAACACGCGGGCCATGCCGCCGTTCGGTTCGTGTTGATTCCACTCGCCCTCTTCAGTGATGGTGGCGACTTGGTGGCGATGCTTTTCAGCACCGAGGAGATTGCGGAGAAGGTCCGCCTTTTTCTTCTTTTTCTTTACTGTGGGTTCCGGTTTCATGGTGTTCTGGGGTGCGGTGTTTTGCGTTTTGAGAGAGAGTCGTGTGACATTTAACCGAGAGCCATCACAGCGCGGCGATAGACCTCCCCGCGCTGGGCATAACCGGTAAACATGTCGAAAGAGGAGGTGCCGGGGGAGAGCACAATGGAATCACCAGCGACAGAGCGTGCCGCCGCATCCGCCACGGCATCTTCGAGCGTGGCGGCGATACTGCAGGGGACGAGATCACCAAAGGTCTTCGCCAAGGCTGGTCCTATCTCGCCAATGCAAACCATGCCTTTGACGTGATCTTGAATGCTGGCCCGGAGTGCGGTGTAATCGAGGCCCTTTTCCTTCCCGCCCGCGATCAAAATAATCGGGCCATCCAGAGAGGCAATGCAGGCCTCAAGCGCGTGCAGATTGGTCGCCTTTGAGTCGTTGATGAATTCCCTGCCCTGCCAGCAACGTACGAGTTCGCACCGATGGGTAGGCGGTTCGTAGGTGGCGATGGCCTTGAGCATTTCTTCAAAGCCCAAACCGTGCGCCTGCCCAGCAATCATCGCCGCGAGGATGTTTTCCATGTTGTGGCGACCTCGCAGTCGAATGCCCTCTGCCGAACCAAGGCACTGACCTTGATGGAAAAAGGAACCATCGGCAAAAGTGTAATCTGCCGCCGCACCAAACGCAGAAAACGTGATGCGCTGCGCAGCACCCGTATGCACGCTTTCACCGGCACGCACGATGGCGACATCTTCCGGCATCGCGTTCATAAAGATACGCTGCTTGGCAATGAAGTAAGCGGCTTCATCGGGATAACGATCCAGGTGATCCGGCGCAAAGTTCAGCCAGATATTCACCCCAGCGCGGAAAGTGCGAATGGTCTCCAACTGGAAGGAACTCACCTCCAGCGCCAGAACGTCGTAATGCTCGCCGGATGCCGTGATCTCGCTCAATGAAATCCCATGATTCCCACAGGGCACAGAAGGCCTGCCGCAAGCGGTGAAAAGATGCGCGATGAGTTCCGTGCAGGTGCTTTTGCCATTCGTCCCAGTGATCGCCACCAGCGGCGTATGATTGAGGGTGAACGCAAACTCCGTTTCACCCACCAAGGGCACACCTGCCTGCGTAAATTTTTGTGGCAGCGGCCACGATTCATCAATGCCGGGGCTGACGATCACCAGTTGGAAATCTCCGTCGCTCACCTGCAAGGCCTTTGCTGCATCGCCCGTGACCGAGCGGAAGTTTTCAGCGTCCAGCTTCGCGATGGCAGTGCTCAATTTTTGAGGATCGCCCTCGTCAAAGACCGTCACTTCCGCGCCGTTCATGCGCGCCAAACGCGCAGCACCCAGGCCGCTGCGTCCAGCGCCCAGAATGGCAAAGTGTTGACCAGTGAAGAGTGACATGAAGAAGATTTAGCGGATCTTGAGAACAGCAAGGCCCAGCAGCGCGAACAGCAGCGACAGAACCCAGAAGCGGACGATGACTTGGTTTTCATGCCAGCCACCTAACTCGAAGTGGTGGTGGATTGGCGACATGCGGAAGATGCGTTTCCCGCGCAGTTTAAAGCTGGCCACCTGGAGGATGACACTGAGTGCCTCCATGACGAAAACGCCGCCCACAATCACGAGAACGATCTCCTGCTTGCAACCGATCGCCAGAGACGCGATGCAACCTCCGAGAGCCAGAGAGCCCGTGTCCCCCATGAACATTTTGGCCGGGTGCGCATTGAACCAAAGGAAGCCCAAACATGCCCCCGCCAAGGCGAGAGCGACAATTGGTAACTCCGCAGCTAAGGTGTGGTGAGGCACATCCAGATACTCGGAGTAGCGGGCATTCCCGCAAATATAGGCAAAGCCGGCATAGGCTAACGAAGTCGTCAGAGAGCAACCGGTCGCCAATCCATCCAATCCGTCGGTCAAGTTTACCGCATTGGATGCCCCCACGATCACCAGCGCAAAAAATGCCACGGAAAAGACGCCCATGTCAGGGATGACCGCAGCCTTGAAGAACGGCAGGTGCAGTGCGCGCAGGCTTTCGCCGCTATCCGGTGGCACCGCATAGGCGAACAGAGCGCCAGCAATCATTGCCACCCCAATCTGCCAGGAGAGCTTCACGCGTGCGCTTACACCCTTGCTGTTCTTTTTGCTGATCTTCAGATAGTCATCCCAAAAGCCAAGCGCACCCAATCCCACCGTTGCGAGCAAAACGATCCAGACCATCGGATTGTCCCACTTTGCCCACAAGAGAGTTGAAAAGACCACGGCGCCGACAATCAAGATGCCACCCATGGTCGGCGTGCCAGCCTTCTTGCCATGAAGTTCAAAGAGCTTATGAACCTCATCCGCAGTGCGGATTGGCTGGCCAATCTTCAGGGAGATGAGCTTGCGTATCAGGCGATCCCCAAACATCAAAGAGATGACGAATGCAGTCAGCGCCGCGCCACCAGCGCGGAAGGTGTGGTACTTGAAGATATTCAGCGCCTTGAACAACAGCCCGTCCTCTCCCCCGAGGAGATCGTGCAGTGCTAGGTAATTCCGCAGCTCGTATAACCAATACATCATGACGCTTCAAAAAGGGTGAGGACTTTTTCCATCGCAGCAGACCGACTGCCCTTTAGCAGCACCACGTCCCCCGCATTCAAACAATCCCGCAAATGGGCTGCACAAGCCTCATGGGACTCAAAGTGTCCAGACTCCACCGAAGTGCCGGTGCGCGCCACAGCCTGCGTGATCATTTCCGCCTCGCCACCACCCACAGAGTAGATGGCATCCAGCGGCAGTGTAGCTGCCAGTTCGCCAACCTGAGCATGGCCCATCTCTGCCATGTGACCGAGTTCGCCCATTCGACCCAGTACCGCAATGCGCCGACCTTCAGTCGCGCTTGAAGCAAGCGTGCGCAGGCCAGCGATCATGCTGTCCGGATTGGCATTGTACGAATCATCAATGAACAACACTCCGCGAACCTCCTTGGGCTCCAACCGGCCTTTGCTCAGTTTTGCACGTTGCAGCGCATCAGCGATCGCGCTCGGATGTACGCCCTGCCGCCATGCCATGCAGGCCGCCAGTGCGGCGTTGGCCACCATGTGCTCGCCCAAAACTGGCAGATAGACCGCCTCGCGATGATCATGAAAATTCAAGACGAAGTGAGTGCCGCCGTTGTCCGTGCGCAGATCGTGGGCAGCCACATCACCTTCGCCGATTCCGGCAGTAAAAACATCCGCCTGACAATGCCTCGCAATCACTGGGGTATAACGATCTCCTGAATTCAGCACCACCACTCCACCGGGCCGCACATTGGCTGCAAGGGTGCCCTTTTCCCAAGCGATAGCGTCCTGTGAGCCCATGTTTTCAATGTGGGCGACGCCAACGTTGGTGAGAATCGCTGCGTCTGGCTTTGCGATATCGACCAGGGTCTTGATTTCGCCAGGGTGATTCATACCCATCTCCACAACGGCGCAAGCATCCCCGTCTATGAGGCTCAGCAGGGTGATCGGCACGCCGAGTTCGTTGTTCAGATTCCCAAGTGTTGCCGTTGTCTGATGCAGCGGGCTCATCACTGCAGCCGCCAAATCCTTGGTGCTCGTTTTGCCGTTGCTGCCTGTGAGACCGATAACCAATGGCGCATGCCAAGCGCGATACCTCGCCGCCATCCTCTGCAAAGCCACAGTCGTGTCGGCGGTCACGATAAAGGCGCAGGGCAGCCCCTCCCAAGCGCTGTCCCAGCGACTGACGACGATTGCGGCAGCACCTGCCGCGGCCACAGTTGGAACGAAATCATGCGCATCAAAACGCGGCCCCTTCAAGGCCACAAAAACATCGCCTGCACCGACTGCGCGAGAATCCGTACGGACCTGCGTCACAGCGCGGGCGGGGTCTCCGCCGCGCAGGGTGCCTGCGGAAAAGTCCGCTAGGAGTTGAAGGGGCAATGACTTCACTGTTCGTCTTCCAGAGCCTCCCTCTCTCTTTCTCGCTCTTTGATCTGATGGATCAGATTGCGGGCAACCTTGCGGTCATCAAACGGCGTGCGCACACCCTTCACTTCCTGATAATCTTCATGACCCTTGCCAGCGATTAGCACGATGTCTCCAGGCCGTGCGCCTTCAAGCGCGGCACGGATGGCAGCCTTTCGGTCAACGATCTCAACATACTTTTTGCCACGTGGAAAACCGACACGTGCATCTTGGATGATGCGCTGCGGATCTTCGTTCCGTGGGTTGTCAGAGGTAATGACACAAATCTCGCTACCGGCAGCTGCTGCTGCGGCCATCTTTGGACGCTTCGTGCGATCCCGATCTCCGCCGCAGCCGAAGACCGTAATGATGCGATTCGGACGCAGGCCGCGCAATGTGCGCAGCACGTTGTCGAGCGCATCCGGCGTGTGCGCGTAATCGACGTACACATGAAAGTTGCCACGGTCCGTCACACGCTCCATGCGGCCCGGCACCTGCGGGGCACGCTGGAGACTTGTCACGCTCTCGCGAAGGTTCAACCCCATCCCGTGGGCGATGCCAAGAGCGGCCAGGGCATTGTAAACATTGAAGTCTCCGATCAAGGGTAGACGCACCAAAAACGTGCGCCCGCGGGCTTCTAGCTCGAAGGTAGTGCCATTCAGTTCGTAACGCACGTTCACCGCGCGGAAGTCATTGTGAACACCGAAGCCGTAACGCGTGATGCGCCCAGTGTTCTCAAAACGCATGATCAGTTTGCGACCCCACGCATCATCTCCATTGATGACCATCTGGCCGGTGCCAGCATCTGCCATGCTTTGGAAAAGCAGGGCCTTCGCCTCAAAGTAGGCTTCCATGTTGCCGTGATAGTCCAGGTGATCCTGAGTCAATTGGGTGAATGCAGCCGCACCGAATTGCAGCCCTTCCACCCGATGCTGATGCAGAGCGTGGGAGGACACTTCCATCGCGCAGGCACGACAGCCATTGTCAACCATCTGAGCGAGTAGTTGCTGGATCTCCAGCGACTCAGGCGTGGTATGCGTGGCGGGCACCTCATCCCCTCCAAGATCGTAGCTGATCGTTCCGATAAGCCCGCAACGGCGTTGCGCAGAATTCAGGAGGTGCCGGACCAAAGCGACAACGGTGGATTTGCCATTCGTACCCGTGACCCCCGCAAGAGCCAACTTCGTCGCAGGCGACCCAAACATGACCGCAGCCATGCGCGCGAGAGCGATACGCGATTGCTTCACATGCACCCACGGCACGATGCAATCGGCACCAGGTGCCTGCTCTGCGATGATGCAGGCAGCACCTGCATTGATCGCGGACTGGATGAATTGGTGGCCATCCACCGTAGCGCCACGGAGGGCGACAAAGGCCACGCCGGGGCCGGCTTTACGGGAGTCATAGGCCAAGGCCGTAACTTCCGTATCAAGACTGCCACTAACGACAGGGTGATCGAGGGGGGGTATTAGATCGCGAAGTTTCATCGTGCCGCACCTCCTTGCGCGGCGAGGTTGGGTGGGGGGCGGACGGCGAGGTGATCGAGTGCTTCACGAACGACCTCGGCAAAAATTGGGGCGGCAGTGCGTGCTGCGCGGACGGGCTCTCCTGAGTCGAGTTGTGGGTAATCAAGCACCACAAGGCAGGCCACCTTGGGCGCTTCCAGCGGCGCAAATCCTGCGAAGGACGTCACATATTGACCGTCCATATAGCCACCTTTGGCCTTACCTGGGCCGTTGTCTTTGGTCTCATCGTAGCGCCGTGCCGTGCCGGTCTTACCGCCAGCGGTTACACCTGCGATGGCGGCCTGCTTACCCGTTCCCGAGACAATCACCTCCCCCAGCATCTCCTTCATCTGCTCCGCTGTCGCAGGACTGCAAACCTGCCGCACAGGCACGGGTGCCGGGACCCGCACCACGCCATCGCAATCTACGACACGATCAATCAAACGTGGCCGCATCAGGACGCCGCCATTAGCGATCGCCGCGTAAGCCATCGTCAGTTGCAGAGCGCTGGCACCCACTTCATAACCGATCGGAAAGCGCGAGTGGGTGGGGTTACTCCAATTGGAATGATTCACGCGGCCAGCGTGCTCTCCCGTGAGACCTAAACCGGTCTTTTGACCAAAGCCAAAGGCATCCACATACCGTAGGAAGGACTCCTGCCCCACTTTTTGGAAGATCTTGTACGTGCCGATGTTGCTGGAGTGCACCAATACGCCCGTGACCGTCTGCATCCCCAAAGGTTCGTCATCACTCAGCTTCACTTTGAGCACCGGGTCGGTGTAATACATGTGTTCGCAATCAAAGCGATCACGTGGGGTGACTACTCCAAGATCCAGCGCTGCCGTTAGCGGAACGATTTTGAAGATCGATCCAGGCTCGATGGCGTCAGAGATGACCAAATTCCGCTGCATCCCCGTCTTCGTATCTCGGTCAAAATGCGGCCGCGCCGCCATGGCCAAGATCGAGCCAGTGGACGGCTCTACCACAACGATCATCGCCCGCACTGGACGGTAGTGCTTCACCGCAGCTTCCAAGATCTCTTCGACAGTATCTTGGAGATTCATATCGATGGTCAGATACATATCTGACCCATCCCGTGGCAACACGGTCTCGCCGCGATACAGCGGCAGTTCCCGCCCTGCACGATCACGCTCGATGGTCTGGTGGCCCATGGTGCCCTGCAGCAGATCATCAGACAGCCTCTCGACACCCCAAGTTCCCGTGTGCTCTGAATTCACATCACCCAACAAGAGAGTCAGGCGATTGCGCGCAGGGTAACGGCGCTTCACATCAGGACGCAGATACACGCCGATGATGTGTTCGTTATCCAGAATCTGCTTCACCCGGACTCCCTCATCTGCGGGCATTTCTTGCACGATGATGTTCTCCGGCAGCGGGCTCAGCAGCGCAGCGAGAAAGTCCGACTGGCTCATGCCCAACTCTGCGGCCAGCTTTTCCGCGATGTGCTGGTGGTACATCTTCAGTGTGTCGGCAGGCGAGATGGATGAAACCAACTCCGCTACAGGCTTTTTCAGCACCTTTGCTAGGTTACGACGCACCGTAACAAGCTCCCGCAAATGTACACGATCCGTGTGAAGGATGAAGACTTGTTCATCTAGCGCTAGATGTTCGCCACGACGATCACGGATCGAACCACGCTGCGCAGGGAGCGTGACGACACGCTGAAATTTCTTCGCGGCGGCCTCTGCATACTTGGCACTGTCACGAATATGCAGAACCGAAAGACGCCATGAAACCAAACAAAACGCGCTCAGCAGCAAGCACGTCACCACCTGGATGCGGCGACAGATCGGCCTGTCACGGCGCAGCAGTTGTTGATTAGGCAAGGTGGTCATGGCGTGGAGATCGAAAGATCAAGGAGCGGTTTGAGCGAGAGATGCAGGCGCAACCGGAATCGCTGCCGTGGTCGGAGTGGAAGGCAATTTGGGGATGTGAATCAGCGATTCTTCATCGATGAGTTGCAGGCGCGTCCCTGCAGCAGCGAGACGCGGAATCACAAGATCGCGAGTGAGCTGCGTATCGATGCGCTTATTCAATTGTCGGATTTCCTGGTCCAGCAGACTGATCTGCTGCTCCACCTGACGCTGCTGCTCCGCAAGGGCGTGGACGCGGTTGCGGCTGAGCACGAGTCCGATGGCTACCATCGATACGGAGGCAGCCACCACCAGTACCGCCGTGAGAGCTGGCAGCCCCAGGCGGTTCGTGTATTGTTGTCTTCTGCGTTTAGGACGAGGCATGGACGGGCAGGCGTTCGGCGACGCGCAGTTTGGCTGACCGCGCGCGCGGGTTTCTCTTTATTTCCTCCTCGGATGGCTCAATGGGCTTCCGGGTGAGAATCCGGAGCAAATGATCCGGATTCGCCTTTGGGCTCGGCCATTCAGGTCTGTCAAAAGTTGGGGCAGCGAAGTGCTGAAAGGCGTGCTTCACACAGCGATCTTCCTGACTCTGGAAAGTGATGATCAGCAGACGACCACCGGGCTTCAGCCATCGCGGCGCAGCCTCCAGGAACTCTCGTAGCGCCCCGATTTCGTCGTTAATGTAGACACGCAGGGCTTGGAAGACCTTGGTCGCAGGATGCCTTTTCCCAAATCTTGGAACCACGGATTCAACTACTCGGGTCAGGTCAGTGGTCGTCCGGAGCGGCGCGACGCTGCGTGCCTTGACGATCGCGCAGGCGATCTTCCAGGCAGCGGGTTCATCGCCAAAATCGCGGAAGATCTTTGCTAATTCATCCGCATCTGCCGTGGCCAGCAGATCAGCCGCGCTAACAGCGATATCAGGATCCATGCGCATATCCAGCGGACCTTCTTTCATGAAGGAAAAACCGCGCGCAGCTGAGTCCACGTGATGGCTGGAGATGCCCAGATCTGCCATGATCGTATCCACGCCTGAGATGCCAGCCTCGCTCAAGATCTGCGGAAAGCGGCGGAAGTTTCCGCGCAACGCCACAAAACGTTCGCCATAGGGCTTTAGCCGTTCTCGGGCATGTCGTAGGGCCGCAGGGTCCTGATCCATCGCCACCACCCGCGCTCCATGACGCAGCATTGCCTCTGCATGACCACCTCCGCCGAGCGTGCCGTCCAGTCCGATTTGACCTTCCCCCGGCTGCAACCATTCCAGCACTTCGTCCAACATCACTGGCACATGATGAAAGGGCTCACCGCTGCGATCACCAGAACCGCCGAGACCACCGCCGCCACCAGAGCTACCGTTGTCTTCCTCGATATTGCGCATCCCCAGCGAGGAGCGGACCCATGGCATGAAGGCCTCCTCCGCTTCGACATCGCCAAACCAAGGCCAACTGCCGGCCTGAAACCATCCGATTGCCCGCTGCCACCAACTGGAAGAAGACGGCCGCAATCCAGCTGTCCCAACCTGATGAGATTGGAATAAAAATTCCAGCGGCGTTAGAGCGACCGAATTTTCCATGATAAAATGAGGGCTGAGGGGTTCAGGAACGGCGTTTGGGATTAATTTATTTAGGCATCAAGGTAGTTAGCAATTATGAAATAAATGAAAGGCGCTTCTTTAGCAAATCTAGATTTTAGATTTTTTGGTGGTATTTTCGGTGTTCAAACAACCTATACCGCCCCTTTTCACGACTTGGGCCGAACTGGTTTAGGCTGCTTAATAATTAATGCTCTGTCCAGTTGTTTTTAGCGCCACGCACAAAATTTGTGACAATTTTAATTATGCCCACTGAATTAGTTCTGGCTTGTCCTTCCCGGTGCCTTCTCTCACAATGCCTTTTTCCAACGCTAAACTGATCGCTCGGCCGACGTTTTCTGGTCCACGCAAACATCTGCCAGATCGCCTGAACTGAGCAGACCCCAAGGACAAAGCAGCTCCGCTTTCGCCACCGCCCCACTTTTCCCCTCCCAATACCCATGACCAAATCCAGCCGCCGCCACTTCATCGCAACCCTTGCCGCAACTACCGCAGCCCCTCTGTTGGGCCGTGATTTTGGTCCAGGGGCCGCACCCGAACGCTATCCAGACCCTGACGTGATCGCTCTGGACCCCTCCTTTGCTGATTACATCCAGGGCAATGCCCCGATCCGCCGCCTGCACACCGGCATGCTCTGGGCAGAAGGTCCCACCTGGAACGGCAGCGGGAACTACCTGGTCTGGAGCGATATCCCAAACAACGCCCAAATGCGCTACCTGCCAGAGGATGGCCACGTATCGACACTGCGCAACAACGCCAACAACAGTAACGGCAACACCTTTGACCTCAACGGACGCCAGATCTCGTGCGAGCACGCCACCCGCCGCGTCGTGCGCTACGAACTGAACGGCAGCGTCTCCGTCCTAGCAGACAAGTTTGATGGAAAGCCCTTCAACGCCCCCAACGACGTCGTGGTGCATCCAGACGGCGGGGTCTGGTTCACCGATCCCGGCTACGGCAGCATGGGCGACTACGAAGGCAACAAGGGCGAGCTCCTTCTAAAAGAAGCCGTCTATCGCATCGATACTACCGGCAAGATCGAAAAGGTCACTGACGATCTTGAGAAACCCAATGGCCTCTGTTTTTCGCCCGACTACAAAAAGCTGTACATCGTCGATACGGGTGCGCCAAAGAACATTCGCGTTTATGACGTTGGCGATGGCGCCAGCCTCAGCGGCGGCAAAGAGCTCGCCGTGATGAAAGGTGCCTTGGCGGATTCCAAAGGCAAAGGCGGCTCTGATGGAGTGCGCTGCGATGTCGATGGCAATATCTGGGCAAGCGCCGGCTGGGTGGGCGATGGCTTTGACGGTGTCCACGTCTTCAATCCAGAAGGGCTACGCATCGGCTTCATCAAGCTGCCAGAGACCGGCAGCAACCTCTGCTTCGGCGGGCCGAAACGGAATCGCCTCTTCATCACCGCCAGCCAGAGCCTCTACACTCTCTACGTGAACACTACCGGTGCTCACTTCTGCTGACCGCCCACTGCGACAGACAGAGCAGCGCCCACGCGGTCCATCTCCGCTTCCGTATTGTAGAAGTGCGGGCTAAATCGCAGATGCGGCTCGTCCGCACGATTGTGCCGCAGCGAGGCGATGATACCCTGCTGCGTCAGCGACTCATGGAGCGCATCCATATTGATCTCTGAATCGGCGGTTCGCACGAAGGAGACAATTCCAGAAGCGCTTGATTCATCCACGGCACCTACCGGCACCAGCCCAGGTGCATTCTGCCGCACTTGATCCAGCAAACGCCTGCGCAGCCGCAGCAATTGCGCACTGATCGCGGGCAGACCGATCTCCGCGATCAGATCCATCCCTGCCTTCATGCCCAAGATGCCGCAGATGTTTAGCGCGCCCGGTTCGTAGCGCCGCCCACCGCCCTCAAAGGCGATCTCAGGCTGCGCAACAAACTTCGGCGACTGCACATTCCACGAACCCAGTAGCACCGGCCGCAGCTTTTCCTGCAGCGACTCCTTTACATAAAAAATGCCCGCACTCATCGGTCCAAGCATCCATTTGTGGGAGTCTGCGGAAAGGAAGTCCACGTGATCTACCCGGGTCTCAAAGGCACCCAATGTCTGAATCGCATCCAAGCAAAAAAGGATGCCGCGCTCATGCAGCATCTGGCCAATCGCATCCACATCAATGCGGATCCCCGTCAGGTAATGGCAGGATGCCAGCGCCACGAGCCGAGTCTTTGGCGTCAACGCCCGCTCAACCACATCCAGGGTGATGGCGCCTGGCCTGGGAGGCTGCACCTCACGCAACACCACACCTTTGCGTTCTAAATCACGCCAAGGATAGACGTTGGCCGGATAGTCCTCCGCATAGCAAACCACCTCATCACCCGCCTGCCAGTCCAGCCCCGCTGCGACCAAGCTCAACCCCACCGAGGTCGGGCCAATCAATGCAATCTCCGAAGCCTGCGCCCCAATGAGCCGAGCCGCCACCACTCGAGTCTCATTCACAGCACGCCAAGCCTCTGGGTATTCCTGCATCGCCTGACAGGAGTATTGCAGGTAGTCCTGCATCGTCTTTGCAACACGCTGCGGCAGGATCGTCACCCCGGCATGGGCCAGAAACAGGCCCGGATCGATCACCGGGAATTCAGCGCGACGTAGCGCCTCGTCATTGAGCAAGGTTTCGAGAGAAAGCATGGATCAGCAGTAAATGAGAGGGGTCAACGTTCAGATCGCCTTCAGCGTCTTCGCGCCCTCATCGATCAACTGCCAGAAGTGCTTCGACTCGCTCAGAGCCTCGTCCTCGCCACTCCCAGGCAGATTGCTGCGGTAAAGAAAATCTTGGAGGCTGTTGCGATGCAGCACCCGGTGAATGCACACCGTTTTGTCGTCCGCAGAAAAGTACACTCGGTAGTCCCCGGCACGGCAGCGGAAGAGCTTCTTCCCCTCCCGCAGCAGCAACCCAAAGCGCTTTTCCAGCGCCCCTTCCTCCATGTCCTTCGGCCCAATATCCAGAGCCTCCAGCAATTGAAACTGAATCTGAGTTGGCAGACGGGAAAGCTCACCTGCACTGATTTCATTGAAAACGATCTGAATCACCCCGCCAGATTAGACAGCCAGCCCCCACCCGCAAGCCTGGGTTTGCAGCATCATCGTCCCCAAAAAAGCTCTCTGGTAAGGGATGCTCCGGCCAGCGACAAATGGCTGCTTTCAACGCCTCACCCTAAACCCGCGCGGGTTTCCATCCATTGCACGGCGTAGCGCACGAGGCCGGGGCCGTCGGTGATGTTGAGCTTTTCTTTGATGTGCGCGCGGTGGGCTTCCACAGTTCGAGCACTGATGTTGAGCTGTTCTGCGATGATCTTGGTCGCTTTGCCGGAACCAATTGCTTCCAGCACCTCCAGCTCCCGATCCGTGAGCGCATCCACGCCTCCGCCGGGCAGTTTCGGGCGGCCGAACGCGGCTTGTTCCAGCATTTTGGCGGCCAGGGAATCGCTGAGGTAGAGCCCGCCGGAAAGCACTTTTCGGATGGCGGTGATCAGGTTTTCTGCCGCCGTCTCCTTCATGATGTAGCCGCGCGCGCCGGAGCGCAGCACGCGCTCTGCATACAGGCTTTCATCGTGCATGGACAGCACCAGACACTGCATCCCGGGCGACATGGCGTTGATGTCCTTGAGCAATTCGAGCCCGCTCTTGTCCGGCAACGTCAGGTCCACGATCACCAGATCGGGCTTCAGCGCGAGGGTTTGCTCCAGTCCTTCCCGGGCAGAGCCTGCCTCCCCGCACACTTCCAGCTCTTCTGCGGCGCGGATTAACTGGGCGAGCCCGTGGCGCATGATGGGATGATCATCGACTAGCAAGATCCGCTTCGTGGCGACCTTGCTGTTGCTGCTGCTTGCTGCTCCTTTCTTCTTCATGAATCGCTGAGGGGAATGATGCACGTCACGACGGTGCCGCCCTTCTTGCCAGGTTCTACTGAAAGGCGACCGTTCAGTGTTCGTGCGCGGTGAGACATGGTCAGAAGGCCCATGCCCGTGCCACGTCCGGGGACGGAGTGGTCCGGGATGCCTGTGCCGTTGTCCTTGATGCGCATCTCGACCTGGAAGTCTCTGCGGCGGAGTTGAATGGAAATCTTGGTGGCCCGACTGTGCTTCACAGCATTGGCCACCGCCTCCTGCGCGATACGATAAAGTTGAACCGCCACCTGATTGTCCGCGATGCTGACGGGCGCGTCAGAGGTGAACTTGCAGTCGATCTGGTAGATCCTTGCCGTCGTCTGGGCCAGTTGCTGCAGTGCGGCCATCAGCCCACCCGAATCCAGCACCACTGGATTCAATCCACGCGACATCTCCCGCGCACACACATTTGCCTGGGTCACCAAGGTGACGATCTCTTGCAGCGCATCTGCATCTGCATGACCTGATTGCAAGAGGCTCTGATACGCTACCTTGGCCAGACAACCGATGGCGGCCAACTGCTGGCAGAGATCATCGTGGATGTCCCTCCCGATGCGGTGCTGCTCCTGCTCGCTGATGTGCAGGAGTTGCTCCTCCAAGTTCTTGCGCTCGGTGAGGTCCCGGATGATCCCGGTAAAGATTCGCTTACCGCACGGCAACACTGCCTCGCCCACGGACAGATCGATGGGAAAGACGCTGCCGTCTTTGCGCATGGCGATGACTTCCCGGCCGATGCCAATGATCTTTTTCACCCCGGTGGAAAGGTAGGAGTGAACATACTGATCGTGCTGCCCGCGAAACGGCTGCGGCATGAGGATCGATACATTCTGGCCGATCATCTCATCGGCGGAATATCCAAACAACCTCACTGCCGCCGAATTTACCGTCTCGATGATGCAAGTCTCGCTCATCGTAATGATCGCGTTCACGGCTGTTTCCAAAACGGCACCGGTGCGCTGCTGCGCCTCCAGCACCTTATTCTGCGCCGCCTGTAGCTCAGACAGATCTCGCCCGATGCAGAGGATGCTGGGCAGCTCGCCCTCACCGCTCTCCACATCCGCGTGGGTCCACTCGATCGATCGCACACTACCATCGCGCGCCAGCAGACCTTTCACATGACTCTTGCTACGATCCCGACCCACCCCACCGCGACACACCTTGCGCGTGGCTTCACGTTCCGCCTCCGGGACCAGCAGATCCACCCAATCCTGACAGCGCAGCTCTTCAGTGGTGCGCCCACTGAGAAGCTCCACAGCACGCGACACCCAGACGATCTGCCCAGCTGCATTTACCTCCATGACGAGCAGGCCAGCGTGATCGGACAGACTTTGAAAAAGAGGATCCGGCCGCCTCGAGGGTGCGCCCTCGGCACTGCCGCATGCTACCCGAGCGGGTGCCTGTTTTTTGGGAGTGCTCCTGTCAGGTTTTGCCATGCAGTTTTGCCCCGATCAATCCACGCCCGCCACGACTGCGTCTGGCTTGACCGCGAGCGTGCAGCACTGCGCATGCTGGACGATCTTTTCCGCCGTGGTGCCGATTAGCATCTCACGAAGGCCCGATTTCCCACGCGTACCCAGCACCACCAGATCCGCATTGGTCGCCGCCGCATGCTCCATGATCGCCTCGCGGATATTGACCCGCTCTTGCACCTCTTGGGACACCTGCACGTCGCCAGCAGAACGCATCAACGGCGCCAAAAAGTTCGCCAACTCCGTCCGCCAGGCAGCCAGTGCCTCCTCATCACCCATGGCTGGCAATGGCGGAACCATCCCTCCGTAATCCAGCGCCATGGCCATTGCAGATTGGTAAACATGGAGGCAATCCAGGGCCGCACCGTCCTGCGCCGCGATGTGCAAGGCACACTGCACGGCTTTGGCAGAGTTTTCGGAGAAATCCACACAGGCCAGCACCCTTTTAAAGGGACTCCGAGCATCGCCACGCACCAGCAGTACATCCACCGGTGCCTTGCGCACGCACTTGGCAGCGATCACACCGATCCGATGCGGTTCCGCCTTGGATCCCTTTGACCCCATCACCAGCAGATCCGCTTGATGCACCTGGCAGGCCTCCACCAGCTCGCCAAACGCATGCCCAATGCGCACCTCTACCTTGGCAGTGACGGCACCACAATCTGAGTCATCGACGAATTTTTGCAGCTTCTGCGTCCAATCCGCACGGATCGTCGCCTGATCGCAGGCCATCGCCTTTTTCAGTTCATGCACCAAAAACTCATCCATCACGTGCACCGCCGTCAGCGCAGCCTCATCCAACGCCGCACGGCGGGCGGCCTCGCGCAGGGCATTGCGGCAATGGGGGGTAAAGTCGATCGCGGCCAGAATGTGGTGTAGCTTCTTCATGGTTAGGGTGCTCTGGGGTTGAGGTTGGGATGTCTTGTCGTCCAGGTGGGCTCAGTGTACAAGATCCCCAAGAGTGTTGCGTCTCGTCTCTTGCTTACTTTTAGCTCATCCTTGCCCAAAATTGCAAGAACTCTTCCCAAACCACTTCCCACACGATTCCTCGTCTTCATGTGCATTTCCGATAGTGCACCGTGCGAAAACAGCCTTCCATCTACACGTTCTAGTTGGTAGCCTTTTCCTCAAACCATGAAACGTCTCCTACTCGCCGCCGCTTTGCTTTCGTCTTTTAGCATTCCGCAATCGACCTTCGCAGCCGATCCGCTCCGCATTATCATCCGATCCGGCGCCAAAAGCCATGGTCCAGGAGCGCACGATCACCCCTCCTTTCTCAAGGACTGGATGCCGATGCTGAACGAACGCGGCGCCAAGTGCACGGGCGGCGATGACTTTCCCACGGCTGAACAACTGGCCCAGACCGATGTGCTGATCATTCATCGCGATGGCGGTGGGAACTTCACTCCGGAAGAGCGGACACTCATGGACAACTACGCGAAGCGCGGCGGCGGCATCGTGGTGATTCATGCCGGCAGCGTGGCGGACAAGCCCGAGGACTCCGAGTACTACAAGAACCTGATCGGCGGATCTTGGAAGCGACCCGATACGAAGTGGCTGGAGGCACCGATGAGCCTCTACTTCACCGATCGCGAGAACCCCATCACACGGGACATCTCCAACTTCGATCTCGACGACGAACTCTACTACGACATGGATGTGCGCCCAGACATCACCGTCCTCGCCGCAGCTTACACCCCCAAAGCAGCGGACACCGGCGGCAAAGGCAACAAGGAGGCGCAGCAACGCGCAGCGGAATTCGTCGCCAAGCACAAGGGCGTGAACATCTACGACATCCAGCCACAGATCTGGAGCTACACTAAAGACGACTACCGCGCCTTCGTGTGCATCCCCGGTCACTACTACGCTAACTTTTCCCACAACGGCCTGCGCACCACCATCCTGCGCGGCATCGCTTGGGCTGGGAAGCGTGACAACGTCGATGAACTCTGCAAGCCCGCGGAACTTGGTGATGCGCTGCGTTATCTCGACGGCGGCGCTCCACGTCCGCAGGACCTCATTGGCCAACTCGAGGTGCATCCCGAGTTCAACCTCTCCCTGGTTGCCTCCGAACCGCTGATCAACAACCCGATGAACATCAATTGGGATGAAAAGGGTCGCCTCTGGGTCACTGAAACCCCTGAGTATCCAAACGGCCTCCGCCAAGCGAATGTCGCAAGCTGGATGGACTCCGGTTCCTTGAAGCGCGGCCAATACGACCGCGAGCCCATGGACCGCGTGTCCATTCTCGAAGACACCAATGGCGACGGCGTCATGGACAAAAAGACAATCTTTGCGGACAAGCTCGAGCTTGCCACCAGCAGCGTGTTTTACAAAAACGGTATCATCGTCTGCGCCGCGCCAGACATCTGGTTCTTTGAAGACACCGATGGCGATGACCATGCGGACAAGCGCACCAAGCTCTACACGAACCTCGGCACACGCGACACGCACGCCGTCATCAACAACATGCGCATGGGTCTCGATGGCTGGGTCTATGCCACGCATGGTTATTCCGCCACCGACGACGTGAAAACCGGCGATGGCAGCAAGGGCTTTGGCCCCATCGGCAGCGGCGTCGTGCGCTTTAAGCCCGATGGCAGCGCCTTTGAGCAGTACTGCTCTCGCGGTGGCAATACCTGGGGACTGGACCTGACCCGCGATGGCCAGGTGTTTTACACGCAGCCCACCAGCGGCGTGCTCTTCCATCACGTCGTGCTGCCAGAGTACGTCCTCGCCAAAGGCAAACTGCCCGGCGTCACCAGCAGCAACGGTCTCCTGCCCCATGAACCCACCTATCCCGCGATGCATTGGGAGCAGCAGGCCTACGTGCAGATCGACCAAGTCGGCAGCTACACCGCCGGTGCGGGTTGCGCGATTTATGAAGGCGGTGCCTGGCCAGCGAAGTGGAATTACGGCTACTTCACCACCGAGCCGACGCTCAACATCGTCAGCCACTTCATGGTGGAACCCGATGGCGTCACCTACAAAGCGCATCGCGAGCCCGGCCGCGAGCAGACGGAGTTCATCCGCAGCAAGAACCTCTGGTTCCGCCCCATCGAAGTCCGTGTCGGCCCTGATGGTGCTCTTTATGTGGTTGATTTCTGCAATCAGGCCGTCATTCACAATGACACCCGCGGCCCGACTCATGGCCCAGCCAACGCCGCCGTCCGTCCTGACCGCGATCACTACTACGGCCGCATCTGGAAGGTGCAGCACAAGGAGGCCACCGTCCCAGGTGCAGTGACACGCGGCGGACCTGCCGTCATGCCCGGCAGCCGCGCCCTCACCGCCTACGAGGCTGCGCAAAAGGAGGTGCTCGACGACGCGGGTCGCCATCAATTGCTCAAGGACTTCGCCGCTGCCCAGGATGACTGGACACGCTCCGCACTCATCGCCGCCTGCAGCGATCAGGCGCTGCCATGCATTCAGGCCGCTCTCGCCCAGGGCACCGCAGATACGCTCGTCTCTGCACTCTTGCCCTCCGCCTTGCCCGCCCATACCGAGGAGCTCATCGCTGCCTGCGCTGCTGCTGACTCAAAAGCAGACGCCTTGAAGATCACACTCCTTCGTGGCATCGCGCAGCAGCTGGATACCGCTCCCGCACTCACCCCTGCACTCACCGATGCGCTGAAAAAACTCCTCGCTCAGCCCGCGATCGCTGCGGCCACACTGCCGCTCGTCACCAAGTGGGACACAAAGGGCGCGCTCGCCAGCGAGGTCAAAGCAGAGCTTGAGAAGCTCAGCGCCATGCTCAGTGACAAAGGCGCCGCCGTCGAAGCCCGCATCAATGCCGCCAAAGGCCTCATCGCCGTGGGTGGCACCAGCGCGGAAGTTGGAGTCCAGCCTTTAAGCGACTCTGAAAGCCCCGAGGCCCTCCAGGCCGCGATCATTGAGGCCATGAACGAGAAGGGCGAAGTGAAGGCCCTCGTCGCAGCGATGGGTGCGCTGAAGCCCGCTCTTCAGCAGACCGCCTTCGAAGCCATCTTGAAACGTCCCGAGGCCACCCACGCGTTGTTGGATGCCGTTAAAGCAGGCAGCATCGATCGCAAAATCTTTGCCCCAGGCGATGTCGCCCGCCTCCGCTCGCATCCGAACAAAGGCATCGCTCGCCGCGCCAATGAGCTCTTCAAGGTCGATAATGCCGCCAAGGACGCCATCATCGCCAAGCTCACCCCCGAAGTCGTGAAGCCAGGCGATGCTGCAAAGGGCAAGATGCTCTTCACCGCGGCCTGCGCCGTTTGCCACAAGCTTGGTGAACTTGGTGCGCTGGTCGGTCCGCCGCTGGATGGCATGGGCGCGCATGGTCCTGCGGAGTTGCTGGTGCATATCGTTGATCCGAATCGCGAGGTCGACCCGAGCTTCTGGGCCTTTAACATCACCACCAAAAAGGGCGAAGTCCTCCAGGGCGTCGTCACTGGCGAAAACACCGCCACCGTCATGCTCGCCACCCAGACCGGCCTGCGCGAGCTCGCCAAAGGCGACATCGAGAAGCGCGAAAACACCCGCCGCAGTCTCATGCCCGAAGGTCTGGACGCACTCGGCGCAGAGAATCTCCGCGACATCCTCGCCTTCATCTGTGGCGATGCGGCGAAGCAGTTCCGCATTCTGCATCTTGCGGATGCGTTTACGGCTGACAGCCGTGGTGGTGTCTTTGCGGGGCCAGCTGCGAATCAAGGGCAGGTGCGCTTAGCCAAGTATGGCAACGTGATGGTTGAGGGGGTGCCGTTTTTCATCCAGGACGCAGGAAAGGCCGCCAACGGTGCCAATTTGATCGTGCTCAAAGGCGGGCCTCCCGGCAGCATGAGCGATACCTTCCCAGCGAAGGTCGAAGTGGCGGTGAACGTCGCCGCGAAGCGCCTGCAACTCCTCAGCGGCATCTCCGGTTGGGGATGGCCCGCCGTGCGCGATGAAGTGCCGGTGGTAAAGGCTACCGTCGCTTATGAAGGTGGTGAAAAGGAAGAGTTTGTGCTGACCAATGGGGTGCACTTCAGCGACTACATCCGCCCCGTGGAGGTTCCCGGTTCCAAATACGTGGAAGGCATCACGGATGGGCAGCAGATGCGCTTGCTCACGCTCGACCTCACCAAGCCCGGCGTCGTCAAGACGCTCACCTTGGAGAGCCCTGCAGGCAACGGCACCGCTCCTGTGATTGCGGCGATCACGGCCGACATCGCGGGCAAAGGGCCTGCGGCTGGGAAGGTGGATCTCTCCAAACGCCCACCTCCGCCAGAGCGCGGCAAGGGCAAAGGAAAAGGCAAAGCCAAAGGCCCCGACGCCACCGCGAATATCCGCCCTGAAGACGCCCCCAAAGAAGGCGGAAAAGGGGATGGCCCGCTCGTCCCCGCAACTCCGGTGCAGTGGGAGGCCGGCAAGACCAAAGTGCTCGTCATCGGTGGTGGTTCCTCGCACAACTTCGCCAGCTTCTTCGGCACCACGGATGTGGCCACCTTGAAGACTGCTGGATTCAGTGTCCACTACACCGAAGATCGCGACCAAGCCGCCGCCGAACTCGCCAACGCCGATGTCGCCGTCATCAGCGTGAACCGCAAGTTCTTCGACATCGCCGCCTATCGCAAAGCCGTCATGGATTTCGCCGCTGCAGGCAAGGGCCTCGTCATGCTGCACCCCGGCACCTGGTATGGCTTCCAAGGCTGGCCCGAGCTCAACGCCCAGATCGTCGGCGGCGGTGCCCGCGGCCATGACAAGCTGGGGCCATTCACTGTCAACGTCACCGCCAAGGATCATCCCATCATGGCCGGCGTCCCCGCCAGCTTTGGTGTGGAAGACGAGCTCTACTACATCAACGCCGAAGGCACCCCCGAAGGCACCAACCCAATCCAAGTCCTGGCCGAAACCAGCCCCAGCCAGAAATACGGCAAGTCCCACCCCAGCGTCTGGATCACCCAGCATCCAAAAGCCAAGATCGTCGGCATCGCCCTCGGTCACGACGAACGCGTCCACGACATGGAAGCCTTCAGAACGATCCTGACCAACGCCGTCAAGTGGGCCAGCGGCAAGTAGCCGCTTGTCCACCGCCAAAGAGTCAAACCCCACAGCCCGCTACCACCAGCGGACTGTGGGGCTTCTCGTGGCGGGCCAAAGATTCACCGACGCGCACTTCTAGCCGCGTAACAGGTTTGGATTTTCAACTTACGCGAGGGAGCAGCTGCCTCCATCACGAAACCCTTGACCAAATAGCCGCCAAGTCTCAGTCTCCTTCAATCACGCAAAGGGACTTGGCTCATGCCAATATCGTCTCGGACTACCGCTACTCTTCGCTCAACCCAACACGCTATGAGACTTCGCAGCTTCGTAATCGGCACTATCGGAGTCGTCGCGATAGCAGTGAGAGCGGTCGCTTTCGATTACCCTAAGGACGCAGTTATCTACGACGGAGCCGTGGGCACCACCAAGGTCAAGATTACGGCATCAGCCCAGCCCTTTTCCCGCGCCGCACACAAGACCACTGAACTTCGGAACGCTGGCACCAAGGAGAAACAAGATTGGAAGTCGGCCACGGTTGACGGGAAGAATGTCGTTGGCACCGACCAGACACTCCCGATAGATGGTCTCCCTCAGCTTTCAGCCCTCACCGTTTGGTTCGGCGAGCAGCGGGTATCAATCCCCGTCGAATATCTTCATCACGTCTTCCTACCACGATTGGAGCCTGCGACGTTCACGGATGCCTATATTGATACCCTTGTGGCGTTCTCCGCCGACGGGAAGGCACTTTACCTCAGTTTGGGAGTCGGTGATGGAGGGGGCGCAGGCACATACGACCTGAGGATCAGGGCAGACGGCAAAGTTTTCACCACCCCCATCCAGCGGCCGAATCCATAGCCATACTCCAGCACCGGAAGGAAACAAACCCGGAGGATGCCAACGGCACGCACGGTGCCTATCTTCCCTTCGCATCCGCCGAGACGTTTACTAACGAAATGAAGATGCCCCGAATGGGACCACAGACCGGGGCAGGCTTGACGCTAGAGGGCGTTTTGATCGTCGTCGCTCCAGTTCATCCGCACCTTCCTGCTGGGGGTTAGACACGCCTTCAATCTCGCCAATGAAAATCCTCCTCCGTGCCATCGCTTCCTTCCTGATCTACCTCGCCGCGATCATGGTGGGTGACGCATTTTCCGCTGGGAGCTCCTTTCAAGAAGGGTTGGGACACGCGATTGTCTTTGGCGCGACCTCCGCTGTTCTGACCTTTCCGGTGTTGGTCGGGATCGGATTCTTTCTGCGATGGGTGGCGGAGATGTTGCTTCATCGACCTTTGCCGTATCGCACGGTTCTCCCGTGGTTCGTTCATCTTCCGCTGAGTGTCGCCCTCCTTTTCAGCACCATTCCAGATTCGCCGGAGACTCTTTTTCGCCGCTACGTAGCAGATGATGTGCCGCACAGTCTGTCCGACCTTCGCTATTGGCAGACCAGCGGGTTCAACAGCTCCATAGTGATGATGAGCTTCAAGCTCGACCCCTCAGAATTCAGCAAAGTTTTGTCGAGACACGAGTATGCAGAGTCTTCAGAGAGCACGGGAGTGAGTCCGCCAAACCTCGCTGGTTGGGCAAGGGGAAGACCCGATTTCCCCATTACATTGCCCGCCGCCCCGTTGGTTTACAGATATTCGTACTCCAAGCCAACTCCATCAGTTGGCCTCCGAATTAGGCACTACGCGACAAAGGACAAAGACCAAGTCATCACCGTTTGGACGTTTAATTGAGCCTAAATCCGGGTCTGAGGTTTTGCCGCGTCAGCCCTCCTGCCTCTCACCACGAAACCCTTGACCCGCTAGCCGCCTAGCCTCAGTCTCAACCAGCCGCTAACACTGTAGGGCAGAAAAACGATGAACTGCGCACTCTGTCACGAGACAAAGGATCTGTGCAAATCGCACATAATCCCGGAGTTCATATTCGCACCACTCTACGATAAGGATCACCGATTTATCGAGGTGACCGATGTTGCAAACGGCGTTGTGAAACGAGGACAGAAGGGATATTGGGAGCGACTGCTTTGTGTTGACTGCGAGGCAGCCATTAGTAGGCACGAACGTCACAGTCGCCGTCTCTTCGTTGATCCACTTCCTCCGCAGATTTCGGGTTCCAAGCGGATTCGGGAGCACCCACGCCTCGACTACACTGCCTTCAAGCTCTTTTGCCTTTCGATCCTGTGGCGTGCTTCGGTGAGTTCCCTCGCTATATTCGGGCATGTGAAACTTGGCCCTCACGAGGAGGTGATCCGACAAATACTTCTCACAGGCAATGCGGGAGACACCCTGTTGTACCCACTACAGATATACGCCCTTCACTTCAACGGCGACCCACTTCGCGATTTTCTGGTCGAGCCAACACACATGCGAGTCGATGGGCACCTGTGCTACCGATTCGTCTTCATGGGATTCATCATCTTCGCTTTTGTCTCAAGTCATGGCATACCGAAGACAGCCGAGAAACTGGTTATCCGGCATGACGGTGTGATACAAACATTCGACGCCGAGCTACGAGAATTTGCATTCCTTCGCCACGTTTGGGACACTGTCAGGGAAACCACCAAAGACAAATAGTCCAACTCGACGAGGCCGAAGACTTCCCCGCCTAAAAAATGATGAAGCGTTCAACCCTCATCGTCCTTGCTGGACTCGTTGTATTCGTCGGCTGCCTTGGGATGTGGATACTCCACCGCCGCGCCGTGCAAAGACAGTGGCCACTGGAGCAGTTTCAGAATGCCGTTGCTCTTGGTAAGGCGCTTTCAAAGTATCACGAAACCTATGGATCGTATCCGGCAAGGCTTGAAGATCTTGTTGCAGGGGGGACGCTGGATAGGAATGCATTCGAGAGATTGCAATTCAGGGCAGGACCGAGCGCTGCTCCAGAACCCTGGCTCTACAGTCCGCCCGACCAACCTTCAGAAATTGCCATCGTGGGGCCGACCGCCATCCCTCCTTGGAGTGGTCACTCTGGCCTGACGGCGACCGCATGCGCAGACGGTTCCGGTGAGGCAATCCTGGGCACGAAGAGCGATACCCTGCCAGCGTGGGCGAGGAAATGAAGGCACCTAACCTTCAAATGACCCTTCAGACGGGGCGCTAGCAGCGTGGCGCCGCTGCGGATCGGTGTTGGCCCCTGGCCCTGAACGCAATAGCGGCATCCCTTTGCGTGAAGGGATGCCGGCTAGGCGGGTGGGATCGGTGGCGGATTCGCCTCAGGGAGTTGGGGGCTCGGGGTCGGGCTCCGGTTCTGGGTCTTCGGGGGCGGTGGGGTTTTCGAGGAGGTGCTGCTGCATGTAGAGGGGCAGCTTTTCGGGTTGGCGGGGGAAGACCTCCATGAGCTTGACGAGGTTGAGGAAGAGCATGAGTTGCAGGTTTTCCCGCGCCATCTTCTTGCCTTCTTGGGTCACGGTCTTGCTGCCGGTGGCGGCCTCGCTGGCTTGGTAGATGGTGATCCAGTTGGCCGTCAGATCCGTGGCCAGGGTGACGGTGGCGGGGGCGAGCGAGGCGGTGTGGGTGGTCGCGGCGTTGAGGAGGGTTTGCAGATGCGTCTCCACCTGGTCATCCCGGCAGGTCTGAAAAATGCTGCGGCCATTGGGCAGCGCCTCCAGCAGGACGGGGGAGTCTGCGCCAAAGGCGGCGATGAATCCGGCCTCCACCCGTTTCACATCCGCTGGGATGATGTTTGCCCGGTAGTCGTCCTTCACCTGCTTGCGCGCTTTGCGGATGCCTAGACGGCCTTGGTCATCGGTGACGCAGTCTTCGACCACTGTCAGGGAACTGGTGGTGGCGGCGATACGGGTGGTGAAGTCGCCACTGGGGTTATTGGCGATGAGGCGCTGCAGATGGTCGGTCGTGAAGGCGACGAGTTCTGCCATGCTGATGCTGGGAGAATCAAAGGGATTCTCAAGGAATGAGGCGAGGTCTTTCATGGTGGTGGGATGGGCGTCGGGTGAATCGAAGCGCACGCCAGAATCAAAAAATGCGAAGTCCCAGCGTGCCATCGGTGGTCGGAATTTGTGATCGCGGCGACTTTACCGAAAACCGCCACGACCCGGCAAGAACAATTTTCCTACGAACAAACTATTTACATTCTAGCTCGTTCGGGGGTCTGGTCTAGGGTCATGGGTTATCGATCGGCTCAGATTTACCGACCTTCGAAACTGGGGCGTGGCCGAGAAAACCACCGGGAAGTCACTGTCGTCCTGACAACGACCGGGGAAGTTCATGGGAAGTCGCTGTCATCCTGACAACGACCGGGGAAGTTCATGGGAAGTCACTGTCGCCCTGACCACGACCAGGGAAGTTCATGGGAAGTCGCTGTCGTCCTGACAACGACCGGGGATGTTCATGGGAGGTCACTGTCGTCCTGACAACGACCGGGGATGTTCATGGGAGGTCACTGTCGTCCTGACAACGACCGGGAATGTTCATGGGAGGTCACTGTCGTCCTGACAACGACCGGGGATGTTCATGGGAGGTCACTGTCGTCCTGACAACGACCGGGAATGTTCATGGGAGGTCACTGTCGTCCTGACAACGACCGGGAATGTTCATGGGACGCCACTGTCGCCCTGACAACGACCGAGAGGGGAACCGCCCCCCCCAAAAACCTTAACCCTCACGAACCAATCCGATATTCCCAGCGCAATATCAGCTCCTGCCGAATCCCAAAAGGTTCAGCCACCCAAACAATCCCAAAACCCACCGCTCCAGTACGAAACCCTTGACCCACCAGCCTCCCAGCCTCAATCTCGACCGATATCACCCGAAAAAATATCGGCTTTGCCGATATCAACTCGGACTAACAACACTGTTGGGCCAACTAAAACCATGATCGCCGAGATTACAGCCGCATACGAAGCCGGTAAGACCGCTTACACACTTGCCAAAGCCATCAGTGATGTCTCTCACGACGTGCGTGTGAATGAGAAGGTCATTGAACTTCAACAGCTCATTCTCACCCTTCAGAACGGCGTATTCGTAGCTCAGCGCGAGATTGACAGTCTGGCGAAGGCAAAAGCAGATAGCGACGAACAATTCAAAGCCTATGAACGATGGGATGAGGAGGCAGCAGGCTACAAGCTTATTCAGCTTCCCCCTGGCGTGAATGTATTTGCCCTTCGCCGTGTGGAGGGAGACACCACACCACCTCATTGGCTTTGTCCGAAGTGCTTCATGGATCGCAAGAAGGCGTTTTTGCAGAAGGAACATCGCGATCTTTCGACATACCATTGTCAGAACTGCAAGCTTGAGCTTGATCCTGAGCATCATTGCACCCCCCAATATGTATGACCACACTCGCCCAACGCCCAACAAAACGGATGCAGGCAATGGCTCGAAGGGTATCTGTCGTGTCATCGCCGCTTCCCGCTCGCCGTCGCCTGATCCGGCTCGTTGGCTAACCCCATGAGTCTCTCGCCCAAAGCACAAGCCATATTGCAGCTTCTAGTAGACCGAATACGAGAGGGACGAATCACTCCGGACGACCCAGAGACTTTCTTCGGATACAAGGAGATTCACGACTCACTCGGGTTATCGAAGAGAGGCCCACATTGGGGAGCGAGTTTGAGGCATCAGGGCATGGAGGACTTGGCCATGTGGCTTAGAGACGAAGGGCATCCAGCAGTGACCGGTCTTATCGTGAGTCAGCAGAGTTTCACACCCGGAGACGGCTACTTTGAGGTGAACGGACACACGCCCGGAGATCGTCTGTGGTGGGCAGACGAGATTAGATCGGCCATCACCTATAATTGGTCAGCTTACGTTTCGGATGAGGCTTTGCCGACGTATCCCGAGTTGGTCGATTTCACACAGGCGATAGTTGAGGGTAGATTGGCTACTGTCGATGTGACTGCTCGGACACGTTGCGAGCTACTGCGGAAGCGGGCCAGACAGTTCTACACCAGAGACGGACGACTCTGCTGCGAGATATGCGGCTGGTCGAAGCCCGACAACCGCTTTAGCGGCGACATCGTGGAACTGCACCATATTCGACCACTACACGAGCTTGCCATCGACGGAGTTACCATGACACTGAAGGATGCCATCGCATCGCTAGCCCCACTGTGCCCGAACTGTCATCGGTGTGCGCACTCACGGAGAGGAGACCGCAGCACCTTTACGATGGACGAACTCAGACAGATGATTTCTCGCCATGACTGACCACAATCCGCAAACAAGGCCAAAGGCGTGGCTGGACAACCGCTGGGGCTGCTCTGTCGGCTATGCTTTCCGTGACTCTAACCCGCCGTCCCGTCTCCATGCTCAGCTCCCTGCCCAGGGGTGCCAGCGCTTAATTCGTTCGGCCAAGAACCAAGTCCATTGCCCATGTCCACGCAGAGCTGGCTCTTGCCTCTAACGGAGAGAGGATCGTCCGGCTGCTGTGAGTTGAACTTTCTCACGCGGTTCGGGAAGACTTACGTGATGGACAACCATCGTGCTGCTCTATGGTGCTGGTTGCAGCACTTACCCCAGTCCGGCAGTGTTCAAGTCATACACATTGATCGGCACACCGACTGTCTATCTTCCAACTTGGATTCGTGGACAGACCGCTCGCAGGACGTTGCGAGTCTTTCGCTTTCAGACTATCTGGCCCGCCCGATGGGCACAGGGTTAGAAGCATCAGCATGCTTGTTCCGTTGGGACAACTTTCTTTCCTTGTTTATACGCCACTACGGTAGTCGGATTGAATCACTTTACATGGCCACTAGAAAATGTGGGGATCCACCAGAGCGCCACTTCTGGGATACATCGCACGATCGACTGCCGAGCACTATTGAGGGACTCATCAATGATGACTCAGAGTCTAGCGTGATAGTAGACCTCGATCTCGACTACTTCGTGGCACGTCTAGGGGGCTCACGTTACGTTCGCCTGTGCTCAGATGACTACATTGAAGCGGTCTTAGCCCCGCTGCGACAGTTGATTGAGCATCCAAGATGCATTTGCGCTACAGTTGCGCTCAGTCCTGAGTGCTGTGGTGGATGGCATGAAGCTGAGAGCTTACTATCGGCCTTCACCAGACACACGGGATATGACATCCAACTTCCACGGACATGAGAGGAACAAAACGAATGCAGGCAACGGGCCGAAGGCTATCTGTCGTGTCATCAACATCTTGCGCTCGCCGTCGCCTGATCCGAAGCGTTGGCGTAACTCGCACCCCATGTTTGGAATCTTAAAGAAGCTCTTTCCTGATCGCCGGGCAGACTGGAGGCATTCCGTTTCCGATCCCGTGATCGGCGAGCTTGTCCTGTCCAGTGACGGCGATTGGTGGGAGGGCTCTATCACTGTCGATGGCACGAGCGTGCAGTTTCAACTTGGCGGCGATCACGAGCCAAGTTTGGCTCTCATCTCCCATGCTCACGATATCATTCGTGAGTTTGCAGTCTTCTCTCGCACGGTCAGCGAGTTTCTTGACTCTGAGGCAGCCGCACAGGCTGCCTCCCCAGATGAGATTCGCCAACTCACGGTGGAGTCAGTTTGCCTCTTCTGGCCGGACCGCCCAAATGACGGGATGCTCTACTTGAAAGGCCCTGACGAGTATCGTATTTGGCGTTGCGACTACATCGACCGCAAACCCCAAGGACTCGGATTCGATGATTAGCACTCAAAAAAGGGCTTAACCTCCAGGTTAGCATAAAGACGCGGCGCTAGAGGTGTGGGTTGGTGGGTGGCCTTGCTGGGGCTGATGACCGATGCGAGTGACCCCGATGCGCTTTGCTTTTTGATCCGCCTGTCCCTGGTGTGCCACCATGGTGGTACTTCGCTGCTTGAGCGTGGACTCTCTGTCCGCAGTGGGTCAGTGGGTCAACAGTGGGAAGTGATCCGTTCAGTGAGGTTTCGCGTGGGGAATGACGGCGGCGGGACGCGCGCCGCTCCAGGGGCAACGCCTTCCTCCTGGCGCAATTCTTCTGCCATCATTCTGCTGCCAGTCAGCACAGGGCGGCATCATTGCTTTTTGATCTGCCTGTCCCTGGGGACGTCCTCTGGGGCGATGTTTGCGGCTGGGCCTGCGGCTTTATTTGGCGGCTTGCTTCCCTTTGCCCTTTCCTTTGCCTTTGCCTGCGGGTGGGGATTTTTTGTGGATCTCCACGGGGACGGCGTTTTGCTGGGGGGTGCCGGGGGTGCTGCGGCCGTTGGCCACGTAGCCTTCTAGCAGCTGGGTCAGGCGGGCGACGACTTCGGGCTCTTGGGACTGGAGGTTGTGCTGCTCCCCAAGATCGGCCTGGAGGTCGTAGAGCTGGATGGGGGGAGATCCGGCGGGCTCTTGGCCGGGGCGGGGGGCGCTCCAGCCGCCGCTGCCGGGGCAGAACTCGAGCTTCCACTTGTCCTGACGGATGGCGAAGTAGCCGCCGATGGAGTGATGGACGATGGCGGGGCGCATGCCGTCGCGGTATTTCCCCTGGAGGAGGGGCAGGAAGCTGAAGCTGTCCTCAGCGGCGGTCTCTGGCACCTGATAGCCGATGACCTCTGCGGCGGTGGCCATGAAATCGGTGAGGCAGACGAGGTGATCGCTTTTTTGCCCGGCCTTGACCCCGGCGGGCCAGCGCACCATGAAGGCGACGCGATGACCGCCGTCGTAGATGTCTGCTTTGTTGCCGCGGAATTCGTAGCTGGGGTTGTGGCCTTTGGCGAGGAGCTCGTCAAACTTGGCGCTGGGCGAGCAGCCGTTATCGCTGGTGAAGACGATGAAGGTGTCGTTGGTGAGGCCTTCGTCATCAAGGGTCTTGAGCAGGGTGCCAATGGCGGCGTCGGTCTCCATGACGAAGTCGCCGTACGGATTGAGGCCGCTCTTGCCCTGCCATTCCTTGTTCGGAAGGATGGGGGTGTGGGGGGAGGCGAGGGGGAGGTAGAGGAAGAAGGGCTTGCCGGCCTTGGCATCGGCGGCGCGTTCTTTGATGAAGCCGACGGCTTTATCCCGCAGGGTGGGCAGGACTTCGTAGCCGGTGAAGCCGGGGGCGGCGGGGCCTTGGCGGGTGGTGGCACCTTCGCGTCCGGTCATCATTTCGAGGGTGCGATCCTCGGTGGGGAGGGCGGTGACGTGGTCGTTTTCAATGAAGCAGTACGGCACCATGTCGAGCGAGGCGCTGATGCCGAAGTAGTAGTCAAAGCCGACGCTGTTTGGGCCGTTGGCGATGGGTTTGGAATAGTCGACGTTCCAGACTTGCTCGCGCGACTCGATGCTGAGCTCTGAGACATCGCCGCCGTCTTTGCGCGCCCAGTCCATGCCGAGGTGCCACTTGCCAATGACGGCGGTGGCATAACCCTGGGCCTTCAGCATGGAGGCGACGGTCATGCGGCCTTGCTCGATGAGGCGAGGGCTGAGGCCGCCGAGGACGCTGCTCTGGAGCTTGGTCCGCCAATTGTAGCGCCCGGTCATGACGCCGTAGCGGGTGGGGGTGCAGACGCTGGAGCTGGTGTGGGCATCGGTAAAGATCATGCCCTCGCGACCAATGCGATCCATGTTCGGCGTGGGGATCTTTCCATCGGGATTGAGGATCTGGACATCGCCATAACCGAGGTCATCGCAGAGGATGAAGATGAAGTTGGGCTTGGCGACGGCCTGGGCGGTCAGTGCGAGGAGGCAGAGGAGTGGGAGGAGACGGGACATGGTGGATCTGAAATTTGAGATTTGATGGCGACTCACTCGGCCTTTTTGCCTTTGCCCTTTCCTTTGCCTTTACCCTTGCCCTTGGGCTGCGCGGGCGGATTGACTTCGCCTTCAAAGGCTCGGTTGCCGTAGGCGAGGCGGGGTGGGTCTTCGGTTTCTTTGACTTCGACACGGAGGCGCTGCAGCTCTGCCTTCAGTTCGGTGACGGTGTCTGCGTAAGCGGGGTCGTTGTAGAAGCTGCGTGTTTCTTGCGGGTCTTTTTCCCGGTCCAGGAGTTCCCAGTCATCGACGTCTGGCTTGTAGTAATGGATGAGCTTGTAGCGATCAGTGACGACGCCGTAATGGGGGCGGACGCGGTGAGGGACGGGGAACTCGTAGTAGTGGTAGTAGAAGCTCTTGCGCCAGTCGGCGGGGTTTTCGCCTTTGAAAAGGGGCACCAAGGAGTGGCCCTGCATGTCGGCGGGCTGCTCGGCACCGCCGAGATCGAGGAAGGTCTGCGCGAGATCGAGCAGCGACACGATGTGGTTATCGACGGTGCTAGGCTTCGCGACGCCGGGCCAGCGGACGAGGAAGGGGGTGCGCAGG
This sequence comes from Verrucomicrobiaceae bacterium, assembly GCA_024232965.1. GTDB lineage: Bacteria > Verrucomicrobiota > Verrucomicrobiia > Verrucomicrobiales > Verrucomicrobiaceae > JACKQF01. The sequence continues at coordinate 367,975 of JACKQF010000002.1, forward strand.
GATTCTTCAAAGATCCAGCGTTTGTCGAACCAGCCGTGCTCTCCCAGGTAAAAGCCCTGATCGCTGGAGAGGATGATGACGGTATTCTCGGCGAGGCCTTCTTTGTCGAGGTAATCGAGGACACGGGAGATGTTTTCATCGACGCCCTTCACGCAGGCGAGGTAGTCGTGCATGTAGCGCTGATAACGCCAGTGGACGAGGTCTTTGCCGGTCAGCTTGGCCTCGCGATACTTGGCGTTGCGGGGCTCATAGTATTCGTCCCAGTAGCGGCGTTGATCGGGGGTGAGGGTGGTGGGGGCGACGAGTTTCAGGTCGCGATCGGTCATGGTGCGTTCGATGCCCATGTCGTGATCGCTGAGGGCCTTGCTGCGACCTTCGAAGGTATCAAACAAGGTTTCGGGCTCCTCATAGACGCGGTCTTTATCGAAGCCGAGGTGGCGCAGTGCGGGCTCCCACTCGCGGTGCGGTGCCTTGTGCTGGCACATCATCATGAAGGGCTTGGACTTGTCGCGATTTTTGAGCCAATCGAGCGTGAGATCGCCGATGATGTCGGTGACGTAGCCTTCGTGCTTCACGGGCTTGCCGTTATCGATCATCGGCGGGTTGTAGTAGGCACCTTGGCCGGGGAGGATGTGCCAGTAGTCGAAGCCCTGCGGCACGGTCTCGAGATGCCATTTGCCGATGATGGCAGTGCTGTAGCCGACTTTTTGCAGGAGCTTGGGGAAGGTCTGCTGATCGCCGTTGAAGCGGCTGTTGCTGTTGTTGTAAAAGCCGTTCAGGTGGGAGTATTTGCCAGTCTGAATGACGGCGCGCATAGGGCCGCAGATGCTGTTGGTGACGAGGCAACGATCAAAGCGGATGCCTTCTTTGGCGATGCGATCCATGCCGGGCGTTTCCAGGAGGTGGCGCTTTTCGCCGTAGGCACTGATGGCCTGCGTGGTCATGTCATCCGCAAAGAAGAACAGGATGTTCGGCGGCTGTTTGTCAGCGCCCTGGGCGGCGACAGTGAACAGGAGGAGAGCAGTGGTGAGCAGGGATCGAATCATGGCTGGAAATTGTTAACGTGCGAGCGAGGTCAAAGTTACGTTGAATTCGGCTGGGCTTACATCTCGCTCCATCAACAGGTGTAGGTTCGGGTGACTCCAGCAGATTCGAGGAGGCCAGCAGATTATTCTCTCTATACTTCCGGTCATAAGGCTTTGTGATTATTGGCAGGAGAATGAAGGCAGCAGAATGAAGCTATTCTGCTGCCTTCATTCTGCTGCCAATTGGTTTTTGAGAACTCGCCAAACATGGTGGCGGCAAGTATAACTCGCGTCATCAAGAGCTGTGGGTTTGCAGACCCCGCAGATGGACTTCGTCTGACTCTGTCGTTTTCCGAAACGAACAACGGCCAGCCCCGTCTCCGGGGCTGGCCGCCAGAATTTGCGCGTTACCGCATCAAGCGGTGTGGCAGCTTACTTGTTGCACTTGGCGCAGACTTTGCCTTCTGCTTCTGCTTTGACGCAGCAAGGGTGCTCACACTTTTCACCGGCTTTGGCGGCCTTGTCACAGCAACCTCCAGCTTTGTATTTCTTTTCAGCGGCGATGCCACCTGCGGCGAGCGCGAGGCTTGCGACAGCGATTGCTAGGATTTGGGTCAGCTTCATAGTCGTCTCGGTTGAGTTTGATTTGAGTTAACTAGCACTAATTGGAACATCGTGCTTTCGGTGTCGGCGTTGCTGGCACCGAATTTGAGATGTTCAACAATTGGATAGGAACGGTGCCCAAATGTCGAGACAATTATTTCGCCGGATACAAATGATCTGCCAGACGGTCACCTTGGTCTTTCAACCAGTCACGCAACCGCGTCAGCATTTGCTGCCGCCTTTCAGTCTGGGCAGGATCCGCCGATAGATCATGAAGCTCGTCAGGGTCCGCCTGTAGATCAAAGAGCTGGGTCTTCCCGACCTGCGGGTAAACTATGAGCTTCCAGCGATCATCACGGATCATGCGCTGTGTGTCGGTGAAGTAGCCTATTATCTCCTCCCGCAGCCGGTCTTTTTCACCGCGAATCACTGGCAGAAGGCTCAGGCCCTGGACGGTATCCGGCACCTCCAGCCCTGCCACGCCGCAGAAGGTGGGAAAGAGATCCCGCAGGTAGCAGAGTGCTGCCTTTTCCTGACCGAGCGGGATGCCAGGCCCGGCTAGGATGAGGGGGACTCGGCTGGTGTGCTCGTATTGATTTTGTTTTCCCAGCAGCCCATGACTCCCCATCGCAAGCCCTTGGTCACTGGTGTAAACGACGAGGGTGTTTTCCAGCTGACCCGCTGCCTCCAGCGCCGCGATCATGCGACCGACCTGTGCATCGACATCGCTGATCAGCGCATAATAGTGTTCGAGTTCCACCTTCACCGCCTCTGGCATGCGGGGGCGTGGCAGGAGTAGTTCGTCGCGACCATCGATATTGCCATGATCAAAGGGATGCTGCGGCGCGAAGTTCCTTGGCAAAGGCAGTGACGCGGGCGGATAGGCGGTCTCCCATCCAGGTGGCATCAACCGTGGATCGTGTGGCGCGGTGAAATTCACGTGCAGGAAAAAGGGCCCCTTCCCCGCAGCCTCGGCAATCACCGATACCGCCGCATCGCCAATGTGGCGCGAGGTCGCAGGCTGTAGGCCCACGCCTTTATCGAGCTCCACTTTTCCATCATCGGTCTTGAAGGTCCAGCCTTTGTAGCCCGTCAGCGGATGCCCACGCTCATCGAGCTCCGGCGTCACGTAGCCCTTGGCACCGCCGCTGGAGTAGAGCCCGCGCGTTGTCTCATAGCCGCGCTGCTTTGGCTGGCCATCATTGTGCCACTTCCCGGTGTACCAAGTGTGGTAGCCGCCCGCTCGCAAGGTCGCTGCCAAGGTCTTCAACTCTGGATTGATCGCACCACCCGGATACGAAGGCAGCGCCCGAAAGGCGCAGCAACCTGTCAGGATCTCTGCACGACTGACATGGCAGATCGGATAGGCGGCGTGAGCGTGGGAAAAAACCACCCCACGTGCGGAGAGACGGTCAAGGTTCGGCGTCTGGATCACCGCATTGCCCAGAGCATGAATCGTGTCTGGCCGCTGATCGTCCGCGACGATGAAGAGGATATTCGGCGGCGCGGCGTCTGCCCAAGTGAGGGCACAGAACAAGGCAAGGTAAACTCGGAGCATGACAGCGAAGGAAACGCTGCCGCACGCAACCGTCATGCATCCGTCTCGCCCAGCAACCGCTGGCAGTACCAGAGCATGCGCGGCAGATGGAAGGGCCCTTTGAAGAGATTTCCTTTGGCAGGCTGCGAGACCGTTCCATCGCGGTGAAGATAGCCATACCACTCGCCATGCTCCGCATCGGGAAAGTGGCGGAAGCTCCACTCATGCACCTGCCGATGCCAATGAGCGTATTTGTCCGCACCGGTCAGCTTCCACGCCAGCGCTGTGGCGATGATGCCCTCGCAATGCGGCCACCAGAATTTCATGTCGTGCCAGTACTCCTGCACCGGTCTTCCGTGCAGATCTCTAAAATAGAAAAGGCCGCCGTGCTCCTCATCCCAACCCCTCGCCCACATCGCATCGAGGATCTGGCAACCGAAGGAGATCAACTCCGAATCCTCACGAATCCTACCCTCATGCATGATGAACCACGCGCACTCGATGGCATGCCCTGGGTTCAGTGTGCGTCCGTCGATGTGATCCAAAACCCCACCTTCAGGCGTCACGACCTCCATCAAGGCATCGAGGTCTTCTTTGAAGAAATCCCGCCTGAGTTCCGCTATGAAACCATCGATCCACTCCGAGCAACTGCGACCATCAATGGTCACGTCACCCAGATTCTCGCGAAGCTCTTGCGCCGTGACGATGCCCATCATCAGCGGCCCGATTCCCTTCATCGGGCGGGTCGGCTCATACTTTGCGGGCGTTGCACCTGGGGTGAAACTGTAATGGAGGAACGATCGATAGCAGCGCACTGCGTCCTCTTTGCACATCGCATCACCCGAAGCGCGTGTATGCGCAGCGAAGGCGATCGCGGCAAAGCACTCGCTGAAGGCATAGCGTCGCATCCGCAGCGGCAGACCTTCCCGCGTCACGGAAAAGTACATCTTCCCATCGGGCGCAAAGCAATGGGCACGCAAAAAGGTGACGCACGACTGCGCCGCAGCCAGCCACTCGTCGCGAGGCTCCACCGTATTGAAAAGCGTCGCAAACATCCAACCTGCCCGCCCCTGGAACCACACACTTTTGTCGGAATCCAGCAGGCTACCATCACGATCCAAAGCGGTCAGAATGCCCCCGTGCTCAGCGTCCAAGCCATGCCGCAACCAGAACGGCATCACATCATCGAGCAATGTGCTGCGATAGAAGCTGGCGGCGTTTGGAAGCAATTCCATGGGAGTCCCCTGCGCTATGGCGAGACCGCATCCCAATAGACCCGGTAGAATTTCGCCGGACCTGAGGCACTGGGATCAGTGAAGGTGATCGTGGTATCGGTCGCCTGCGCGTCGGTCGTCACGTTCGTCCATGCGATCAAGTTTGTGCTGGACTGAAGCCGATAAAAGAGGCCCCTCCGAGCGGGAGCCGTCACCACAGCGCTACCATTCCCTTGGTAGGCTACCGTCGGGACGACAGTGTCGTTCAGGATGCTCCCATCCCAATACTTTTGTGCCATCGTCCAGACATGCTGACCGCACTGGCTGCCGATGATGCGCCCTGGCAAATCATCCTCCTGCGGATGAATTCCGCCAAAGCGGCGCGAGAGCCCCGCCTGATCCGCCGCATCAAAATACGTTCCCCATTGCAAGTCGACCGTTTGGCTGGGGCCACGCTCAAACACCAGATACGTATTGGCTGGGGCCGTGAAATGATCGATGCCGCCTGGGAAAAAGGGTGAACCAGTAATAGCCGCCAAAACCTCCGCTGCGGCGCGGCTGAACGTGCTGTGGCCAGAGATGTAACCTGGAAAGGCCGGGGTATTAAAGGTCTGGCGCTGATAGGGCAACCAATCGATGCCACGAATCCATCGCACAGGACTGGTCTGCGTGGCACGATCCGATGGCTCGCCCGGCCAAGCAAACACTGCGATCTGGCCCACGCTACCGACTCCCGCATGACGCTCGCCAGGGGCTGAAGATTGGGCGGTGATGACCTCGCAAACTCCCGGCTCAAGTGGGATACCTTCAACGTTGTAGGAAGGGCCAAAAGGATCCGACGACTGCCCCTTGCTGCACATGTAGCGGATCATGGTGACAGGACGTGGGCTTTCGTAGTAGCGCTTGACGCCCCAGGCAGCACAGGCCGCGTCATGGGTTGAGGCACTGACGGCAAAGTAGGTCTTCACGTCCCACTCCAGATCATCGACGATGGGACCCACACCACCGATTCGCTTTTGGGTCAGCGGGTGATCTGCCACTTCGTTGGCCAAGACATGCCAGTGGCCAGGAGGAGTCTCTGAGTCAGGGCCGTCCGCCCAAAACTCCGCCAGCACGCGAGCGAAATCGCCCAGCTTGATGATGTTGGGCGCATACGGTTGACCCGTGGCTGGGTTGAGCGCGTGGCCCGTGCCATCCTCATGTCCTAGCTCGTTGTTACCCCAGGCTCCGGGGGAAATATCGATCAACTGCGTGCTATTGAGCTGGCTGCTCTTGCGCAACACGTCAAAGGCCTGCGCCTTGTATTCGGCATCGGTGGCAGTGCCTAGTTTTGATGGAGGACCTGGATCGATCCAGGGCACGCTCGGATTCGGGCGAATGTGGGCAAAGGGCGCGGTGCCCAACCAGGTCGCACCCACATACTTTTGAATCAGATCTGCCTGCAATCCGTTCTGCGTGAAGGCGGCATCGAAGGCCAGTGGCTGCCAGCGGTTCGGGTCCGTGCCAACAGGAACCCCCTGCCCCTGAGGCACGCCATTCAGCAGCACGATCATGGGCGGCTGTGGATTCGAATAAGTCGGGTCCAGATAGTTTCCTGCTTGATTGGATCCATCTGTCAGACCCCAAGCGAGGATCGCCTCCGCGATGCGGTTTCCCACGGCCGCAGGGCTGGTGCCCACGGTGGTCGTGATGTTTGTATCATAGGCAAAGATGGACATCTGCGCGTCGAGCGCTGCATTCGTGAACGTGGCACCGGGCCCTGTGGCAAAGCGGCTCTTCAGCACGCGATACGCCGCATAGCTGATCGCCTCATGCCGTGCGACGGGGATGTTGGCAGCGGTCGCTCTTTCGTGATGCAGGTAACCGATGGCCGTCGTGTCATAGGCGGCCCATGCGTCATACATCGCCGTAGCGACGTGGAAGAGATTGCGCGCATGCTTCGGCGGATGCGGCGTGTCGATCCGGATGGCATTCAGTAGAACTTCATTCCAGACTCGTGCTACGGATTGCTGCGCCTGAACTGAAGGAGCGCAGCAGCACACCAAGGCAAAAAGCAGGACGATTGAGAAACGACGGTTCATTGCAGCGCAGGCAAAGTTGAAGTTCGACGACGACGCCCAGCAAAAGCAAATGCAGCACAGGCAATCAAGACGATACCAGCGGGCTCAGGCACGGCGCTCAGTCGCAGCTCCGTCCCCGTGTCTGTGCCGCGCACGACTTCGTCCACTTCAAAGGTAGCGAGCGTTGACGAGCCTGGCTCAATCGGAAAATCCCAACCCGTTGAGGCACTAAAAATGCCCCACTGCGCAGCCGTCACAGGGTCGTCTGTGCTAAACACCCACGCATACAATTGAGTGCCAGACGGGAAGTAGGTAGAGTCGATATCGATGATCTGACCATACACAGCTCCCGGCACAAATAGGTCATTGATGACGATGTTATCCCCGATGGCACCGGTCTGGAAAATGGTGCCCGCACCAGGGATGCTCTCCGCCAGGGGCGTGAAGAGTGCATCCACCGAAGTGAAGTCATTGCTGAACTGGACCGTGGCTAAATTTGCCGGGCTGGACAGATCGAACATCCCAATGCGAATGATCGCCCCCGTCGGCAGCAATGAACCATCCGCTAAAGTGAAGGGGCTGCCGCCGTTGCTGTTCACGGTGACGGAAACTGTGCCAGCTACGGCTGGCATGACCAGCAGCAGGCATCCCAGAAGGATTGTTGAAAAAGTTCGCATCATCAGGGTGGGGTTATGGCGGTAAAGCGCACCCGCCAAAAGCAGCGCTCGATTCCACTCGGCGACACTGCGGTGCGTGTCTCAAAGTCAGCGTCGGTGTCGGTGATCGTGCTTTCCGCTGCGGTCCAATCCCGGAGATTCGGCGAGCACTCCGCTTTGACTTGCACATCTGTTAGCCCAACAGGCACCTTGAAAGTGAAGGTTGCATCCGAGGCTGCCGTCTCTTTTAGCAAATCAGCGCGGTTCCGGTCGAAATGCTGCGGATTCAGCTTCCACGCATACTCGGCGAGGTTGTGAATGCCGTCTCCATCACCGTCTGCATCAAAGGCCAAAGATGCGGCAGAGGCGTCGGCGGGGAAGCTGCGCAGGCGCCAGTTGCCAAAGGTCTCAGCAGGGCGTTTCAGCTTCAGTGACTCCGCTGCAGCTGTGCCTTGCAGTGCCTGCAATGTCGCCGAGCGCGTGCTCAGAGACTTGGCACCCAACGCAGGCGGGGCCTGCCAATCGCCTGCGCAAAAGATGCCCCACTGCGTGGATTCGCGTGGCGTCGCACCATTGAAGACCCAGAGGTAGAGCTTAGTGCCCGGCGCGATGTAGCTGCTGGCAATATCGCTGATCGTTCCAAACGCATGGCCTGCCGCCGGGTAGGCGTTGACACGCAAATTCGTCGTCGTGGTGTTGTTCGCCTGTGCCACCGTCCCGGTCGCCGCGGTGGATTCCCCCAAAGGTCGGAACCAACTGTTCAGCGTGGCATAATCACTGGTCGCACTCAGCGTCGCATCGCGAGTCGCCTCCGGCAGATCAAAAGTTCCGATGCGCACCAACGCACCTGAGGCTAGCAGCGCACCATTTTCACCCGCAAATGGACGACCGCCAGCACTGCTGAGCGTGACGTTCCCCGCATTGGCGGATGCTGCCAGTGCGAGAGCGAGTGCAAGTTGTTGGAGGTGAAGAAAACGCATCAGCTACGAAGAGAAGATTTCAGGGACCCGTCGTGACAGGAGCAAGCGTCACGCCCTTGGTGGCATCCACGTTGATCACCACACTGGCACCCGCAGGTAAGGGCGTTGCGGTCGCGCTTTGGCCCTGCCCATCGATCAATTGAGCGCCATTGCTCAAGTAGGTGCCTCCCTGCGCCAGCGTCCCAGGCGTCAGTGTCACCACAGAATCATTGAAGGCCTGAAGACTGCTCGTCACGCCCAACGCACCCAGGGACGAGGTCGGAGAAAGCGGATTCAGCGCCCCCATGAGATTCGGCACCCCCGCATGGGCCATGACCTTTGTGGGCGTCACTTTGACATAGCTGACCGTGCCTTTGCCAAGCGTCAGCGTCAGGGGACTTTCCGCATAGATAACAAACCCCTGCCCCGGACGAATGATCACATCGCTGGCATCTGCCAAGGTAGAATCCACCCAAGTTCCAGCCACATCATCGAAGACAAAGGACTTTTGCAATCCGGCGGAGGTGAAGAGGCTGATGCTATCATTGAGAGGTGCAAAACCACCCCCGTCGGGAAGCAGCGATCCCAAGGTCGCATGACGCCGCAGCACAAAGACCGTGCCAACGGTGAGACCTGCCGGAGTCGCATCCAGCTTCAGCGTGTCGGCTGTGTTTGAAAGGATATCGATGGCCAACCCCGCAGACGCCCCTGACTGCGCCTCTGCATACCAACCCACAAACGCATCCACCGTCCACCCCGGACCCTCAAAGCTAACCAGGGCCTTCCCGTCCCCCGAATCCGCAACCACATCGGTCGCAGCCCCCTCGAAATCAACCCCCGACACCAGCCCACAAACCCAGGCAGAATTTCCCTGCGGAACTGCCACCGAATAAAACCCAGTGATCTCCGACGTCGCCGCAACAGCATCGTCGCGAAGGATCACGCCAAGCCCAATGCAGCCGAGGATGCCCAGAAGAAGGGCTCGAACATGGGAGAATGAGGAGGAGAATGCGCGCATCAAAAACTCCCAAAGAGGGACCAGAATGATTTATGTGGTCGAGATATTAATATATTCAAACAATAATACAAGGCCTATTAGCTTTCGCCGCAATTTCCATAAAAACCCCTGGAACAGAGACGCGCGACGCCAGCAGAGGTGGCTTCCCGGAGTCGGGGATCGGAGTGGATGACTCCCCCATTTAGCACGCCTATCCTAGGAGCGCTGGCCTCCCGGCCGCCACCTGCTCACGCGCAGCTCCAAACTTCCGCAACATCCCTCACCCCACCGAGACCACACCGTCGCCATCGAGGCTGCGGTTGATCGCATCGACCACACGCATGTAGCAGATGCCCTCGGTGAAATCCGGCTTGGGTCTTGGACCCGTCGGATTGCGGACAGCGGCGATGAAGTCGCGCTCAACCGTCCACCCGCCCTCCATGCCCGAAGGAATCGGGATCGTCTCCATCGCAGCCTCACCGCGCTTCCCGAGTTGGATCTCATCCGTGTTGAAATCGTAGGTCAAGGTGCCCTCGCTCCCAAAGATCCACAGCTTATCCCCAGGAGCATGCGCTGCCACACCGCTAAAGAGCAGAGTGGCCTCCAACCCGCTGCGAAAGCGCGCCAAGACGTGCAAAAAGTCGGGCACATCCACCTCGCCACCCGGTCTTTCGGCGATGACCACATTCCCGCGAGCCTCCACCTCCACGATCTGCCCCAGCCAGCGATGCAGCACCTCGACATAAATGCCCAGCGTCAGGATCTGGATGCCGCTGATGTCCATCTGCTGACGCCAATGCAGGGGTGCCTCTGGATCTAGCCAACCCGCATTGAAGCTATGCAGCAGCGCCTGATGCGGCACACCGATGGCGCCATCGGCCAGGAGTTTTTTCATCACTTCGCCACCCTTCAAACCATGCGGTGCAGGACAGATTGCGGAGACGAGTTCAGGGAAGCGAATCGATGCCTCCCACATCCCTTCTGCCTCCGCCAACGTTGACGCCATGCGCGCCTGACAAAAAACATGCTTCCCCCGCCGCAGGCCAAAGTCCGTCGCATCATGGTGCATGTCCGGCGTGGCACCCACCCAGACGATATCGACATCCTCATTGTCCACCACCTCCTCCCAGCGAGCGAAAGGCTTGGCCTCCGGGGCATATTCCGCACAAAAGCGCTGCGCACTTTCCAGCGTCGAATTTGCCACCGCCGTGATCTTGATCCCCGGCAGCGCACGCAATCCCGGCATGTGCCGCTGCTTCACGATCCCACCTGCACCGACGATGCCAATCCGCAATTCACGTTCTTCAGTCATGCCGCCACACTGCCCACCCTGCGCCCATTGTCCAGTCTTAGCCACCGACTCAAATCTGCGGAAGCCGCCCATTGCATCCCGCAACGGATGATCCATGTTCAGCGCCAATTATGCTGGACATCGCAGGAAAAAAGATCGCCGTACTCAAAGGGGGCCCCGGCTCCGAACGCCCCGTTTCTCTCAAGACCGCTGAAAGCGTCGCCGAAGCACTGCGCTCCAAGGGTGCCGAGGTCATTGAGATCGACGTCACCGGCCCGGACTTCGAAGTACCTGCGGATGTCCTCATCGCCATGAACCTGATCCACGGCACTTTTGGTGAAGACGGCCAATTGCAGTCCCTGCTCGAAGAGCGCGGCATCCCCTACACCGGAGCTGGCGCAGAGGTCAGCCGCATCGCTTTTGACAAGGCGCTCAGCAAAGAAAAATTCATCGCCGCAGAGGTCCCCACACCACGCTCGCAGGACTACAAGTTGGACGGCTCAGAGCCGCTCCAGATCTCCCTACCCTTTGTCAGCAAGCCACCACGCGAGGGCTCCAGCGTCGGCGTCAATATCTGCCGCACCGAGGCCGAATGGGAAAAGGCACGTGCAGAGGCAGCCAAGTTCGGCGCCACCACGCTCATCGAAGAATTCATCGAAGGCAAAGAGCTGACCGTCGGCATGCTGGGCGATGACGTTCTGCCCATCATCCACATCGAACCCGTTGAAGGGTTCTACGACATCAACAACAAGTATCCCTGGATGTCCGGCACCGGAAAGACCCTCTACCACTGCCCCGCCGCCCTGGATCCAGAGACCACCTACCGCGTCCAAGCCGCCGCCCAGGCCGCCTTTAAGTCCTGCGGCAACGCCGTGTACGGTCGCGTGGATGTCATGCTGCGAGATTCCGACAACGCCCCCTTTGTGCTGGAGATCAACACCATCCCCGGCATGACCAGCAGCAGCCTCCTGCCCAAAGGCGCCGCCGCCATCGGCATCGACTTCCCTGATCTCTGCGTCCGCATCATCGAGCTCTCCCTCGCCGCCAGGGCGTAAGTTTTCACGGACATTTCACACGGGCTTCATCCTGTTCTCACGGTCACCGTGCAGGCTGGGTCCGTCATGATCAAACGACTCATCCTCATCGGCATCATCGCCGCACTCGCCACCCTTGCCTGGTGGATTCTCGGCAGCATCATCCTCGCCCGCACCCACTCCGCCTATGGCAACACCCGCAATGCCGTGCGCGAATTGTGGGGGCCATCCCTGGAGCAAAAACACCCCTGGGCCATCTATCGCGATGCCTCTGGTGATGTCGTTCTTTTACCCAGCGAAACCATCGCCAAAGTCCGCATCGACTACGAACCACGGCGGCGCGGCCTGATGTGGCACCGCACCTATGTGGTCGCCTTCAGTGCCGACTACACCTTCCAAAACCCCACCAACCTTGCCTTGCCGGTGCAACTTTTCATCCAATTGCCGGCCACCAGAACGGGCGTCTTCGATTTCGAATTCACCACCGGGGCAGAGTCCCTCACTCCCCAACCGCTCGACGGCACCGGTTCGACCACGCTTTCCACCCGCCTGGAGATCGCCCCCGGTGCCACCGTGCCTCTGCACGTCGCCTTCAAGTGCCGAGGCACCGATCGCTGGCGCTATTCCTTCACCCCGGACAGTCACGTCCAAAACTTCACGCTGAATCTTGAGTCGAATCACCGCGACATCGACTTCCCGCTCGACGCCACATCGCCCACGGAACCCGTGATCGAAAACGCAGACGGAGGACTGACCATGGGCTGGCGCTACAGCGACGTCATTGGAGCCCCCGCCATCGCACTGGAGATGCCAGAGCCGATTGCCTCCGCTTGGCTCGCCGCCAAGGTCAGCTTCTTCGCGCCACTCTCGCTCTTCATCTTCTTTGGCGTCTTGTGGATCGTGGGCGAGGTGAAAAAGACGCTCCTCCACCCGATGAACTACTTCTTCCTGGCCGCCGCGTTCTTCGCCTTCCCCCTCCTGTTTGCCTACCTGCTAGAGGTCATCAACGCCCACCTCGCCTTCGTCATCGCCGCGACCACATCACTGGTGCTAGTCGGCGGGTACTTGCGCATGGTCGCAGGCGGCGCGCTGTTTCGCATCGCCCTGCCGGTGCAGTTCGTTTACATGGCACTCTTCAGCTACAGCTTCTTCTTGCGCGGTTACACTGGCCTGACCATCACCATCGGCTGCGTGCTGACGCTGGGCGCGCTGATGTTCAGTACTGCTGGGGTCAACTGGGCACAACTCTGGCAGGAACTCCGCCCCACCCCGCCCCTACCCGCACCCGTTGGTGTGCCCTGCGAATCCGCTCCTGAATGAGCCGCCAAAGCCTCCACGCCCCAGTCACGCCGGGGTCATAGACCCCAGCTACAGAACAGCTCCCGCTGTAGGTGGCCTCAACTGGACCCTCTAGCTACCCTCCGCCTCTGGCTTCAACGCACCCCCCTCAGCCCCACAGAGCGCCAACAACTGCTGGAACAGGTGCGGTAGGGAGTGGGCATTCATCGTCTATGAGAACCGTCGCGGGCGAGGTTGGCGCGGAGGCGGATCCGACCTTGCCAGATTGGAAAAGAATCTGCATCTTACACGATGAGATCCTTAAAGTGGATGATCGCGCTGACCGCTGGGATCGGCATCACACTGACGGCTTTTTTTCTGGCAGGAAATCGAGGTCCGTCGGAGGCGTCAAACTCAACGAGGAAAGATCCGCAGACAACCCTGGCTCAGACGCCTCCCACACGCCAAGCCGCCTCTCCCTCAGGCACGTCGTCCACTGGCACCGACCTGATGCCCCCCTTTGAGATTACCTCCTGGAGCCTGCCCGCCGCTAATACCACGCCGCTCGCACCGGGGGAAACCTTCGCCAGCCGACAGGTCCGCGCCATCGGGCAGGTCACACCTGGCAGTCTGCCAGCACTTTCCGGTCTGCATGAGGGACAGCGGCTGCAATTCCCTATCCGCAACGCTGCATCGGCGACTGGGATCATCCAGTTGAAGGTCAACGACGAAGAGGGATGGGTCCGCATTGGGGGCAAGCTGGAAGGAGACACGCCGGGGAGTTTTTCCCTGAGCCAAAAAGGCAGCGAGTGGCACGGCAGAGTCCGCCTGACGGCGAGTGGCACCGCCTATGTCCTGGAGAGCAGCGCAAACGGCGGACTGCAATGGATTGAAAAGCCGCTGAGCAGCATCCAGTGCGCCGCCATTCCGCGCCGCCCGAACCCGAATCCCGGCGATGCCGCAGTGCAACAAGGGGCCCCAGAACCCGTCGAGGCCGCAAGCCTTACCGTGCCGGAGCTCGACAGCCTGCCCGCTGCCACGCACGTCATTTATATCGACTTCGATGGCGAGGTCGTGACCGATCCAGACTGGAACTCCGGTTTCACCATCAATGCGGTTCCGAGCCGGATCGGCTCCGCCACCATCACGGCAGCGACGATGACGGATATCTGGAAGCGGGTGGCCGAAGACTTTAAGCCTTATCAAATCTCCGTCACCACCATCCCCGGGCGCTACACGGCCGCAGGTGCTGGCAAACGCATGCGCTGCATCGTCACCCCGACGGACGTGGCCGAGCCAGGGGCGGGCGGCGTCGCATACCTGGGCAGCTACGACCAGGCGGGCTCTGGCTTCTCCGCCACCATTCCGTGCTGGGCTTTTACCGAGAGCTACTACAACGCCAACGACATCGCCGGGATCATCTCCCACGAGGTCGGCCACACCTTTGGCCTCTCCCACGATGGCAAATACCCAGACAGCGATTCGCGCCACATTGAGTACTACGAAGGGCATGGCAGCGGTGCCACCAGTTGGGGACCGCTGATGGGCACCACCTACGACCGCACCATCAGCCAATGGAGCAAGGGCGAGTACGCCAACGCCAGCAACACGGAAAATGACCTCAGCATCATCGGCAATTCGGCCAACGGGTTCTTTCTGCGCGCCGACGATGCGCTGGACGGCCTGCCGGGCACCCCCCTGCCCAATACGGGAGTCTTTGACCAGACGGGTATCATCGATTCCGAAGGCGATACGGATCTCTATGCCTTCAGTTCCGGCGGCGGAACCGTGACCGTTAGTGCTGCCTCTGCCGCAGTGTCGCCAAATCTTGATATCCTCCTCGAATTGCGCGAAGCCGACGGCGTCACGGTGTTAAAGTCTGCGAATCCCGCCGGACCCGCGAAGGCCACGCTGACTCAAACGGTAAGCGCTGGCAACTTCACCATCGCGATTCGCGGCACTGGCTCAGGCACGGCCAGCACGGGCTACACCGCCTACGGATCGATCGGTGAGTACACCCTCTCCGGCACCTTCCCTGCTCTGCCGGATGTCGCCCCAGTGATCACCTCCCAGCCGCTGGATCAGACCGTTGCCCTCGGGGCCAAAGCCAGCTTCAGCGTTGCCGCCACCAGCAACAACGCTATCGCCTTTCAATGGACCAAGGACGGTGTCCCCCTGCCCGGACAAACCAAAAGCACGCTCACCATCGCCAAAACAGCGATCAGCCATCAGGGTGTCTACCGCTGCATCCTCACCAACGCCATCGGCCCCACAGTGAGCGATCCCGCCACGCTGGCGCTGGAGTACAAGCCGGTCTTTACCCAGCATCCGATCAAACAATCTACCCAGGCGGGAAACCCGGTGATCTTCTCCGCCAACTCCGATGGCACCCCGACGGTTGCTTACCAGTGGCAACTCAATGGGGTGGACATCCCCGGCGCGACGAGCAGCGCATTGATGCTGACCAATCCCCAATGGGCGGACATCGGGAGCTACCGTTGCATTGCCAGCAACGCCTTTGGCACCACCGTCAGCAAGACCGCCACTCTCACCGTCAATTCGGCTCCAGTGATCCTAGTGCAACCGCCTGCTGCGGCCTTGGTGCCGCTGAACGGAAGCGCAACCCTTTCCCTGACGGCAGCTGGTACAGGAACTCTGTCCTACCAGTGGTTCCAGGGCCTGACCAAGCTGGTTGGGAAGACGAGCCGCACGCTCAGCCTCACCCGCATCAGTCTCGCCACCGCCGGCATCTACCATTGCCAGGTCAAGAATACGCTGGGGACCACGGTCAGCGCCGACTGTATCGTTACCGTGCAGGACAGCCCGGTCATTGTGACTGATCCCGCCAGTGTTACCGTCGCCCGGGGCAAGAGAACAACCCTGAGCGTTGCCGCCGTAGGTTCTCCCGCCTTGAAGTATGAGTGGAGAAAGGACGGCCTCAAGGTCGGCGCAAGCGCTTCGCGACTCTCCGTCCTCGCCACTGCAGATGCCGACTACCTGGTCATCGTCACCAACACTTTCGGCGCAGCCACCAGTGCCGTCGCGCACGTGACGGTGCACGATGTCCCCAAAATTGCCACGCAACCACTGAGCCAGATCAAAGCCTATGGAGGAAGCGTGGACTTCACGGCCGCAGCCACCGGAACCCCTCCTTTCGCCTACCAGTGGAAGAGAAACAACGTGCCACTGACGGACGAAAACTCCCCGACTCTGAGTCTCTCAGGGCTCACGGCGGCGGACGCTGGACGTTACTCCTGCACAGTGTCCAACGATGTCGGTAGCGTGACGAGTAAGACAGCCAGTCTCGTGTTACAAACGGCCCCCGCCATCACTCAACAGCCACTCTCTGCCACTGTAGATGCCTTTGCCAGCATCACCTTTGCGGCCGCAGGCAGTGGCAGCGCTACCTTGAAGTATCAGTGGCAAAAGGACGGCATCGATATTCCCAAGGCCACTGCCAAAACCTACAAAATCGTCAGCGTGCAACCCGGCGATGCTGGCAGCTACCGCCTACGTATCACCAACCGGGTCGGCACTGCCATGAGCGATCCCGCCATACTGGCCGTGAATCCTGTGGCCGCACCGAGCATTAGCGACTTTACCCCCAAGATTGGCAAGGCTGGGCACTACGTTCGCGTCCTCGGCAGCAACTTCAATTGGACCACTGCGGTCAACTTTCGCAAGGCCACTGGCACCCTTGTCAAAGCCGCCTTTGTGATCGTCTCGCCGACCGAACTGCTCGTCACCGTTCCCGCAGGTGCCTCCAGCTCAGAGATCGAGGTCACAGGGCGTGGCGGCAATGCGAGCACCGGCGCTTTCTTCAATGTCACAACGGTCAATGATACGAACGATGACTTTCTCGATGCCCGCGTCATTCCTGCGGCAGGCGGAAAGGTCTCCGGAAACAACAGTGCTTTTTCAAGTCAGCCCGGCGAACCGGAGCATGCGGCGGACGCACTATTCCCCGGCGACTATGTACCAGTGTATTCGGCCTGGTTCCAATGGACTCCGACCGTCAGCGGCAGCTATTACCTCACCACCCGTGGCAGCAAATTTGACACCCGCATCGGCGTTTACACAGGCAACAGCGTCAATGCACTCAGCACCGTCGGATTCAATGACGACGAAGATTGGGAAAACTTCATTGTCACCAGCAAGGCCTATGTGGTCGTCGATGCGGGCACGACTTATTACATCGCCGTGGATGGCTTCAATTATATAGACTTTGGTTTCAGCTACGATGAAAGCGGAGCCTATACCCTGAGCATCACCCGCATCGCCTCCACCACGGTCCTAGCGACTGCCGGACACGAGCCGTGGAGCGTCCAGGACGTCCCGGCACCAGCCCCGGGTTCATCCATCACGCTGGGCGGCAACAGTGCCACAGTTCCCGCCCTCGCCTGGATCCATGGCGGCACTGCTGGTGATGCAACCTTGATCCACGGTCACGCGAGCGTCAGCTATGAGTCCTCCCCAGGCTGTGAAGATCAGTTTGGCCTCATCGCCTATGATTCGGAGGAGACTCCCCTCTTTGGGCTGAACATCGCTGGCGAGGATGGTGGTCTGACTCTGCTCGACAACGAATCCCAATCGAAAAACACCGGCCAGACACTGCTACCCGGGCAGATGTATGAGCTCGACTTTGAACTGGATCGAGCCACCCGAACCTGGAGTGCCACTTTAAATGGCATCTGGATTTGCCGGGACCTTCCCCTTCCTGGAACCAGTGACTTCGCGGACCTAGCCGCGCAATGGTTGCCCGGGTCAGCGACCCACTCTCACGCCAGCTTCACTGTTCACAGCGCGGAGATTACCGTCGGACGGACGGAGCCTTGAAGATTCAGAGTTCCCGCAATTGAATTGCCACTCTCACCGCCTCGCAGGGATTCATTCCCTCGGGTCGGTCGGCAAACTTGGCGGCGCGTAGATTGGGCGCGGTAGCGGTCCCATTCCCGCGTCGCCGTAGGCCTTCTGATCGCGCACGGCGCGGGCGATGGCTTCGGCGATGCGGTCTTGATAGCTGGCGTTGGCTAGGAGCGAGGCTTCTCGGCTATTGCTCAAGTAACCGCATTCAACAAGGATACAAGGTATGCTGGGATTGCGCGTCAGACGCAGCCGACGACGCACCAATCCACGATTGCCGTTCTTGTAGGGGACGACGGCGTTGAGGTTCTGCTGCACTCGACGCGCCAAGGAGTAGCTGTCCGTGCGCCAGTAGTAGGTCTCGGGGCCGCAGATCCTGCTAGAGCTTGAATTGAGGTGAATGCTGACCAGCACCGCGCTGCCATGGCGACTGGCAAAAGAGGCACGGGCATCGAGCTCAATGAACCGATCCGAGTTCCGGGTCATCACCGTTTTGAATTGCGGAGCCAGTCGGCGTTGAACTCGCTGCGCAATCGAGAGCGCCACGTGCTTTTCAGGGATTCCGAGACGTCCAGGCGTGCCCGAGTCCTTGCCACCGTGGCCTGCATCAATCACGACGACGGGGAACCCCTTTGGCCCCGGGCGGTCTCCATATTTACTGCGAGTGCTGCCACCGCCAGCGCAAGAAGCTAGCAACGCGGCGAGGCTGGCGAGTAAAAGGCGCTGGAGTGTCACAGTGGGCGATAAGTCCTCCATTCTCGCCACCTCTTCAAGCGGCATCCGTGACGTCGTCCATTTGGTTGACGGTTTTTGTCGCGGCCAGTAGCTGCCCACATCAAACCTTCCCTAGCCATCATCAGCGACATCCCCCAAACGTTCTGCTTGGGGGATGGGTTCGGCTATGGGGCCTCCCCAAGCGAATGCAGTGACTCAGTGCAGGCACACACAAGTGCCCACATCCAAAGAACCCACGATGCCATGGTTGTTGGAGATTTGAAAATTGTGGGACGACGCCGACTAGGCCTGCTCGCGCAAGATTTGCGCGAGCACATACGGCAGGATGCCGCCGGCGCGGTAGTAGTCGATTTCGATTGGGGTATCGATGCGGACGACGACGGGGATGTCAAAGCTGCTGCCGTCGGACTTGTGCACACGCAGGGTGGCTTCGCCTTGAGGCTTGAGGTCGTTGCTGATGCAGATGAGGTCAAAGGTGGCATCACTGAGATCCTTCACCTTATCGTAGTCTGCCTTGTCTTTGAAATTGCATGGCAGGACACCCATGCCGACGAGGTTACTGCGGTGAATGCGCTCAAAGGATTTGGTGATGACCGCTTTGACGCCGAGGAGGTTGGTGCCCTTAGCCGCCCAGTCGCGGCTGGAGCCCATGCCGTAGTCTTCCCCACCGATGACGATGGCAGGAGTGCCACTGGCGAGGTTCTTGGCCGCCGCATCATAGATCGGGACTGTGGCACCATCATACTTTGTGACGCCACCTTCAGTCCCAGGAACCATGAGGTTCTTGATACGCACGTTGGCAAAGGTGCCGCGGGTCATGACACGGTCGTTGCCACGGCGGCTGCCGTAGCTGTTGAAGTCTGCCTGAGTGACGCCGTGGTCCAAAAGGTAGGCACCGGCGGGGCTGTCCTTTTTGATGTTCCCGGCAGGGCTGATGTGGTCGGTGGTGACGCTATCGCCAAAGATGCCGAGCGGACGCGCGCCCTTGATCTCCTCAATATCACGCGGTGTCATGCTGAAGCCTTCAAAGAACGGTGGCTCCTGGATGTAGGTGCTCTCGCGGTCCCAATCGTAAACATGACCGGTGCTGCCTTTGACTTCGTTCCACTTTGGATTTTGGTCAGAGAAACCTGTGTAAAGACGCTGGAAGACGTCTGGCGTGAGGCTGGAGGTCATCGCTGCGGCGATCTCCTGGCTGGTCGGCCAAATATCTGCGAGCATGACAGGCGAGCCATCGCTGCCAAAGCCGAGTGGCTCTGTGGTCAGATCGATATCGACGCGGCCCGCGATCGCGAAGGCGACGACGAGTGGTGGCGACATGAGGAAGTTGGCCTTGATGCTCTGATGCACGCGGGCTTCAAAGTTGCGGTTCCCGGAGAGGACGGAGGCAGCGACGATGTCTTCGCTCTTCACGACGTCTTCGATGCCTGCATCGAGCGGTCCTGAGTTACCAATGCAAGTCGTGCAACCGTAGCCCACGGTCTGGAAGCCGAGCTTATCGAGCTCTGTCTGAAGACCCGTTTTGTTGAGGTAATCTGTCACCACGCGGGATCCTGGCCCGAGGCTAGTCTTGACGCTGGGCTTCACGGTCAGACCACGCTCATTGGCTTTTTTGGCAAGCAAACCAGCAGCCAACATGACGCTGGGGTTGGAGGTATTGGTGCAGCTGGTGATGGCGGCGATGAGCACGCTGCCGTGGGTGATGGTGTCCTTGATGCCACCTTTGCTATCGACGCTGACTTCCCAGATTGGGTAATCCACATCGCTGCTGGCCTCAGTGACGACGCCGATTTCAGCTCCGAAGCTGGAACCGAGATCTTCTGGAGAGTCGGGCACGTTATCGAGAGAGGCTGGCAGATCGAGGGCCTCTGTGGAAGGGACGCTGGGGAGCTTGCCATAGCCATCTGGAGCGGCTTTGACGAGCAGGTCATTCCATGTGGTCTTCAATGCATCGAGGTCAATGCGATCCTGGGGACGTTTTGGGCCAGCGAGACCTGGCTTAACGGTGGCGAGATCCAGCTCCACTTCCTGGGAAAACTCAAGCGCGCCCTTTTCTGCGGGGATGCCCCACAGGCCTTGAGCCTTGTAGTAGCTTTCCACTGTCTTGCAGAGCTCTTCGCTACGGCCTGTGCCGCGCAGGTAAGCGACGGTCTCTTCGTCAATGCCAAAGAAGCCCATCGTCGCGCCGTACTCGGGGGCCATGTTTGCAATGGTTGCACGGTCAGGCACGCTCAGCGCCTTGGCACCAGGGCCGTAGAATTCGACAAATTTGCCGACAACCTTGGTCTTGCGCAGCACTTCCGTCACGCGGAGGACCAGATCCGTTGCTGTGACACCTGCGGCGAGATCGCCGCTCAGGTAGACGCCAACGACTTCGGGCACCAGGAAGGTGACTGGTTGCCCCAGCATCCCAGCCTCTGCCTCAATGCCGCCAACCCCCCAACCAACGACCCCTAGTCCGTTGATCATGGTGGTGTGGGAATCCGTGCCGACGAGCGAGTCTGGATAAAAGACACCGTCTTTTTCAAGCACGCCCTTGGCCAGATACTCCAGGTTCACCTGGTGCACGATGCCGATCCCCGGGGGGACGACCTTGAAGGTGTCGAAGGCTTGCTCGCCCCACTTGAGGAACTCGTAGCGCTCCCGGTTGCGATGGAATTCAAGATCCAGGTTGCGGCTGAGGGAATCTCCAGCTCCAGCGAAATCCACCTGCACGCTGTGGTCAACGACAAGGTCCACCGGCACGAGTGGCTCGATCATTTTGGCGTTCTTGCCCATGCCATTCACTGCGCTGCGCATCGCAGCGAGGTCTACGAGAAGTGGCACACCGGTGAAATCCTGGAGAACGATACGCGCAACGACAAAGGGGATCTCATAGTCGCCAGGAGCCTTGGCATTCCAATTGGCGAGGTTTTTCACGTCCTGTTCGGTCACTTTTTTCCCATCGCAATTGCGAGCCAGTGCCTCCAAAACGATGCGGATGGAGACGGGCAAACGCTCCAGATTGGGTGCGATGCCCTGCTCTTTCAGCGCGAGCAGGGAGTGCAAGTTGCCGGTAGAACCGGAGCCGGTCGTGAAGGTGCGGAGGGTATTCATTGTCAAAAAAAGGAACGGAAACGAATAGCGATAGCCAGAGCCGGGCCGAAAGACACTAAATTTTGCCAAAAAAACCAGGGCCAGGAGTCACACCGGGTTTCGCAGTTGCCGATTGGCGGGGCGGCATTAGCATCGCTGCCATGCACACAAAGAGAATGCGGCTGATCGCGACCTGGAGTCTGTGTTTACTAGCATGGCTGGGCATCACGGCCTGTCAGATGCCGAACCAGGGATCGGCGACGCCAGGACAACAGGGCGGCCCCTTCATGCTAGGCGTGGATGTTTTGGCTTCACGAAATTTCGATCTGCTGCGGGGGAAGAGGGTCGGCCTAATCACCAACCATACCAGCATGACGGGACGTGGCGAGCGCACCCGCGTGGTGATGCAGCGGGCGCTGGGGCCCGCGCTGACGGCCCTCTATGCGCCTGAGCATGGCATCGACGGCACGGTGGGCGCAGGTATCCATGTGGCAACACGCCGCGATTCCCTCACCGGATTGACGATCTATTCGCTCTACGGTCCCACGCGCAAGCCTACCCCGGCGATGCTGGCCCCAATCGATGTGCTGGTCTTTGATCTTCAGGACATTGGCTGCCGCAGCTACACCTACATCAGCACCATGGTCGTGGCGATGGAGGCAGCGGCTGAGAATGGGAAGCAGTTCGTCGTGCTAGATCGGCCCAATCCGATCGGTGGTTGGCGGGTGGAGGGTCCGCCGCTGGAGTCCAAGTGGAAGTCCTTTGTCGGGCAGATCCCGGTGCCCTACGTCCATGGCATGACGGCGGGGGAACTGGCGATGATGACGGCATCCCAAGGCTGGATCACCCGCCCCCCGAGGCTGAATGTCGTCAAAATGCAAGGCTGGAATCGCAATATGGTTTGGCAAGACACCGGTCTGCGCTGGTATCGCACCTCCCCCAACATCCCATACGCTACCTCCCCGCTTTACTATGTCTCCACCGGCATTCTGGGCGGCGCAGCGGCGATGGATACCGGCATCGGTGGCAGCAATCCCTTCGGCGCAGCAGCAGCAGACGGCGTCAGCTCTGCGGCGATGTTGGCTTACTGCCGTCGGCTAAATGCGCCCGGGGTTGCCTTTTCCGCTTACTCGAATAAGTCCTTTGGCGGGGTCAGCCTGAACATCAATCCGCGCGCCCCAGCCGACCTGACGGCATTGGACATCTTCATGCTGGCAGAGCTGAACCGCCTGACAGGTGGGCGCACGCTCAGCAGGATGAGCGGCAACTCGTTGAATCTATTCCACAAGGTCTATGGCAGCGAATCGCTGTATCAAAACCTGCGGCGGGGTGTTTCCCCTGCCACTATTGTGGCAAGTTGGAAGTCGCATAACGATTCATTTCGCTCTCAACGGCAGAGGTACTTGCTTTATCCGTAAGAATGGAGAAAGCATACCACCGACGCGGGACACCAACTCCCCGCACGCTACGGCAACCGCATGGAAGGCATCAAGACAGCGCAGTTTTGCGCACGCTACGCAGACGACAAGAAGGCAGAGGATATTGTCATCCTGGATGTGCGTGGCCTATCGCCCGTGAGTGACTTTTTCGTCATCTGCACCGCCAACTCGACCCCACAACTCCGGGCAATCCGCGATGAGATCGATGTGAAGATGAAGGAAGATCACAATATCCCGCCCTGGGTTACTGATGGTCAATTCGAGAGCCAATGGCTGATTCTGGACTACGGCGACGTCATGGTTCACATCTTCATGCCTGAAAAGCGGGAGTTCTACAACCTGGAGAAGCTCTGGGGTGACGCACCACGCGTCGAATGGACGGCATAGCGGTAATTCCGCACAGCAGCAGCGGAATAAGCCTTGCCACCTCACGGCCGCAGCCGCTAGCCTGCTGCCTGTGAATTCTCCCGCTCCCACCAACGTCCGTCACCAGATCCTCGGCACCGCGACTGTGGTGGCGTTTTTGATGTATCTGGACCGGATTTGTCTCGCCAACATCATCGCCTCCGATTCCTTCCAGGCAAAAATTCACCTGGAGACTTGGCAATCGGATTGGATCAAGGGGGCCTTCTTTTGGGCCTACGCGCTCTTTCAAGTCCCCGCCGGCTGGCTGAGTGATCGCTTTGGATCGCGGATGCTGATCACCATCTACATCGCCGCCTGGTCCGTCTTTACGGCAGCGACGAGCTTTTCCACGGGTTTCCTGACTCTGTTTATCGCGCGTATGTTTTGTGGTTTGGCAGAGGCTGGTTACTACCCCGCCAGCAGCGGCTTGCTGACACGGTGGGCGCATGTCGATTCGAGGGGGCTGGCCAGTAGCACGATCTCCCTCGGCGGACGAATCGGGGGCGCGGTGGCTCCTGCATTGACCGCACTGGTGATTGTGCGCGCCGATGACTGGCGCTGGGCGGGATGGCTTTATGGCTTGGCAGGTATCTTCGTCGCAATGGCTTACTGGCGTGTGTTTCGCGAGCATCCACGGCAGCACCCACGCTGCAACGCTGAGGAGATCTCCTTGCTGGCTGAAGGTCGGGGCGATTTCATGCCTGTCAAGGAACCGCCACGCCGCTTCCCGCTCGCTGCCGCCTGTCGCAGTGCCAATCTTTGGTATGCCAATGCGGTGCAGTTCTTCACCAACATCGGCTGGGCATTCTTGATCTTGTCACTGCCGGATTATTTGAAAAAGGTCATGCACCTGGGTGATGGCGAGGTAGGTGGCATCACAACCGCCGCGCTCTTTATCGGCATCATCGCGCTGCCGTTTGGAGGGGTGCTCACCGACTGGATTTCCCGCCATTGGGGGAAGCGGATGGGACGGATGCTGCCAATGTCGGTGACGAAATTTGCCGCAGCAGGATGCTACCTTATCGCGCTAGAGACGAGCAGCCCCATCGCCATGGCGATCACCTTTGGCCTCGTGGCCTTTTTTGCCGACGTGGGCCTCCCCGCCATGTGGACGACGATGCAAGACATTAGCGGTCGGCATCAAGCCCAGCTTTTTGGTTGGTCAAACATGTGGGGAAACTTCGGTGCCGCGATCCAGCCGGTGCTTTTCACTGCCGTCCTCAAGCAGTTTGACACCAACGGGGACTATCACGAAGGCGTCTGGCTATGCGCGGGTGCCTTTGTCCTAGCTGGCATCTTTGCCCTCGGGGTCAACGCAGAGCAGCAAGTGGTGGTTGAGATTTCCTAGCTCCTTATCTGGAGGCTTGAGCAACGCGCAGCGGATGGAAAAATGCAGCGGAACAATCCGCCAAAAAAACATCCTTTTGATTCCGTTGTTAAAGACCCGATTGCGGATAAACTTCCGCGTCCTTTACCCCCAAATGAGCCTCCAACTTATTCCGTCAATTCAACGTCATGACTTATCGATTCCTAGCTGGCCATGCCTCCTGATTGCAGTCACAACGATTGCCTGCGCTTCGACCGACGCCCACGCTCAAATCAGTATCCCAGCAGCGGCACCCACAGCTCCTTCAGAATCTAGTGAAGCGACCACCTCCGGGTATTATGCGAAGCCTGGTCCATGGGGCACCATCAAGTGTTACCCGATCTTCCTCGAGGCACCTCGTGACCTAGTTGACTCCTACCCTCTGCCCAGCACACGCCCACGCTGGAGCCTTCCCGACTCCGAATTCGCAAATTTAGCCGCCATTTTTTCCATGGCGGGTCTACCAGACAGCACCGCCACCGCCCTCCTTCAGCCAAGTGCTTATGTGCGTGAAGGCGGTTGGGTACATCTTTTCCCATCCATCGGAGATGTCGAAAACCTCGACCCTGAGGTCCGTTCGAAGTGGTACACCGAGTTGTCCAAATACGAGATCAACGAGTTTCATCGTGATCCGGTCCTCATTCTCACCGACAAGGTCGAGGACTGGTATCGCACCAGCCGGCTCCGCGCCCCACTTGTTCAAAAGATCACGCAGCTCGCTTACCGTCGTGGAGAGACTTGGGCATTTAGTGATCTGGGGCTGTTGCTGAATTACGCAGAGTCAGACGCAGAGGCCAGACAGCTCTTCAAAGCCTTCACCCGAACCCGATCCCTACTGGTCAAAGTGGAAATCTCTTCCACTACCAATGTCGATGACCTCATGTCCTACTGGACCCTCGGCAATGGCTTGCGCCGCAAGGACATCGAGCCTGTATTGTTATCCCTACAAGAATCGGGTGTTGATGAGCGCCTGGATATCGCCCACATCCTACCAGCCCTGCCGCGAAAGCTCATCTACACCTACCCGTCATTTGATATGGCCCGCCACGGGATGTTGCCCGACTGCCACTGGACGTCACTGAACTTCCTGAACTACGACCCCCACGAATACCTCCTCGATGCAAGACTGGCCACCAGTTCGGTGCTTGAAGGGTTCGCCCCAGTCTCCCCCCCCTACAAATACGGCGATATTCTATTCTTTGTGGACAATGCGACTGGCGATGCCTTCCACTCCTGCGTGTATTTAGCCGATGAGCTCGTCTTCACCAAGAACGGGCGCAATCAGCTTTCCCCATGGATCATCACCACGATCACGGACGTGAATCGCATGTACCTCTACCGGGGTGACGGCCGGGTGCAGGCCTACCGCCGCAAGCTGCAAGACTAGCCCCGCAACTGAGCGATCACTTCGATCTCCACCAACGCGCCCAGCGGTAAACCTGCCACCGCGACGGTGGACCGAGCAGGCCTGTGACCCTGAAAGGCCTCCTCGTAGATCGGGTTCACCTTGGGAAAGTCTGCCATGTTTTGCAGAAACACGGTCGCCTTCACCACATCAGCCATGGCTAACCCCTGGGCCGCAAGAAGCGCAGCAATGTTCGTGAGCACCTGACGGGCCTGCCCTTCCACGTCCGTCGCGACGATCTTACCTGCGGCGGGATCAATCGGGATTTGACCCGAACAAAACAGAAAGTCGCCGCTTTTCACCGCCTGGGAGTAAGGACCGACGGCCGTGGGGACGGAGGGAGTATCATTGATCAGTTCCATGGTCCTAGCCTATCCGGCGGACTCCCCCCAAAATCAACCTCCTAGCTTGCATCCCGGCACAAAAACTCGACACTGACGACCCCATGCCGCTGAATTTTGTTCGCTACAAGCACTCCCGCTTCTCTGCCCGTTTCCCGGACAGCTTCCGTTACTCGCGATCCCACTACTGGATGGCGCAGGTTGAGGGAGAGCCGGATTTGTGGCGCGTCGGTTTCACCAAATTCGCCACCCGCATGCTGGGGGAACTCGTCGATTGCGACTGGAAACCTACCGAAGGCGGCGCCGTCGCCCCAGGGGAGATTGTTGGCTGGGTGGAGGGATTCAAGGCTGCCTCCGACGTTTATTGCGTGATGGATGGAACTTTTGCGGGTGGCAATCCGTATCTCAAAGAAGACGCCTGCATTGTCCGCTCGGATCCATACGAACAAGGCTGGCTCTATGCCGTGCGTGGTCAGCCCGAAGACGACAGCATGGACGTGCAGGGCTACATTGAATATCTCGACGGCACCATCCGCCGCATGGCAGAAACCACCCACGCAGACGATACCAGCCCCGCAGAGGAACCCTAGCCAACGCCAACCCCCAATTTTCATGGTCATCCCCCTCACCAGCCGCATCGTCCGCACTGTGGATCCCACCTGCCTCGCCAAGATCGCGTGGAACTTCGGGTACAAAGGTGCGCGTAGCGTCATGCTCTTCAAGAAGCGCATGAAACAGGGCCAGTTCTTCCCCCCATTTCTCTACATCTCCATCCTCAACTCCTGCAACCTGCGCTGCCAAGGCTGCTGGGTGGATGTCGATAAACCGCGGGAGGCGATCAAACTCGATGAGCTCAACAAAATCGTCCACGATGCCAAACGCCACGGCAACGCCTTCTTCGGCATTCTCGGCGGGGAGCCTTTCATGCACCCAGAGCTCTTCGATTTTCTGGCCACGCACCCGGATTGCTACTTTCAAATCTTCACCAACGGCCAGCTCATCACCGAAAAAGCCGCGCAAACCCTGCGCAAGCTCGGCAATGCCACGCCGCTCGTCAGCGTGGAAGGCACCAGCACAGTGAGCAATGAGCGCCGCGGCGGCAAGGACGTGCTCAACCGCACCCTGCGCGGACTCCGCAACTGCCTGGACGCGCGACTCCTCACCGGCGTCGCCACCAGCCTTTGCCAGACCAACATCAACGATCTCCTGACCCGCAACTGGCTCCAGACGCTCATCGACATGGGCGTGCACTACACTTGGTATCACACCTACCGCCCCGTCGGCCCGCAGATCAATGATCAGCTAGCGCTCACCCCAGATCAGATCACCCAGGTGCGGCGCTTTGTCACCGACATGCGCGCAGAGATGCCCATCGCCATCGTCGATGCCTACTACGACCACAATGGCAAGGCCCTCTGCCCCATGGCCACGGGCATCAGCCATCACATTGGACCCACCGGCGGGCTTGAGCCCTGCCCGATCATCCAGTTCGCCACCGACAACGTTCGCACGGATCGCGACCTCTTTGACGTCTTCACCCAATCCGCTTTCCTCAAGGACTTCCGCGAGACCTCTGCCAAACACACCCGCGGCTGCATCGTGCTCGAGCGGCCCGATCTGGTCAAAGCGCTCGCTGAAAAGCACGGGGCCAAAGATACCACCATCCGCCAGACCGCGATGGCAGAGGTAGAAGGCATGAATGCCCGCACCAGCCAATGGCGGGACGAAGAAGAGATTCCCGAGAAGCATTGGATGTACAAGATCGCCAAACGCTTCTTCTACAACGACTTCGGCGTTTACCAGCAACTCGACCCCAAGGCCAAGGCCCCAGTGGGCTGAGGTCGACCTTGCGGAACAGCCCCCGGCGCGTCAGCATTTCCGTCATGCAAACTCTCGTCCAAGCCCTGCGCCCCAGCCTCTTTTGGGACGCGGACTTTGCCCAACTTGACGACGAACGCCACGCCGCCCACATCATCCAGCGCGTGGTTGAGCGCAGCACGCTCGATGAATGGCGCGCCACACGGCCCCACTACGGCGACGAGCGGATGAAAGCCGTCGTCACCCAGTTGCGCAGCCTTTGACTTAAAGAAAGACGAGTTCCGATGCTGCACCGCGAGACCCTCCCCCCAGCACCCCGGATCTACCGACCACCCTCTGCGCCTACCCCGGAGTCGCAACTCACTTCCCGCCCACGCTCTTTA
Source organism: Verrucomicrobiaceae bacterium (assembly GCA_024232965.1). Lineage (GTDB taxonomy): Bacteria > Verrucomicrobiota > Verrucomicrobiia > Verrucomicrobiales > Verrucomicrobiaceae > JACKQF01. The sequence goes on from JACKQF010000002.1 coordinate 396,459, forward strand.
GCGCCAGTATAAAGATCAACTGCCCATCGCGCCACTTTGGCCCACGAATGAAGAGCGGGCTGCCAGTCCTCAGAATCGTGTCCGTCTTGACCAGGACCTTTTGTTGACGCCAGAACTGCAGATGCAGATTCAGCCCACCGCCATCGGCCGGGCCCTTTGAGTCCACCTTCAGAAAGAGCTCTGGCGATGGCACTACCCAGGATTCGTACTCGCGAAAAACATCCTGAGTGTGCTGCCCCAAAATCTCAAAATCCGTAAATGGGAATGCCTTTGCCAAGCGCTCGGCGAGATCAGGGATCAGATCGGGGGCTTTCTCTGTGGCTCCCGTCAGTTTTGACTTATCCGCTACCGCGTACACCAACGCGCCCCACACCTTGCCATCTGTCGCCGCAAGTTTCCCCGTTGCGGTGATCGGCGGCGCAGTCGGTGCCTGGACCGATGTCTGCGCACCAACTGGAAGGGCAACGCAGTTCAAAGCGGCCAACAACAAGGCTAGGGTAGCTGGAGCTTTGCTTCTCATCCGCGTGGGCTCCCGTGGGAAAAGATCAAAGGCTGGTTGCGTGCATCCTTGCCCATGACCAGAAGCACCTGACCCGCGCCATCATACAAGGTAGTCGTGGCCAATTGGGAGTCAGTCTCTGCATGGTGCACAGTGAGGCCCGCCACGTTTTGGTCCGCAGGCATCGCCTCCAAGCCTTCCAGCAAAAGCACCGTCGCCTGCGCATCGACATTTTCGACAGCAGTCGCCTGCACCTTCGGATCAGGCGCATAAACGCTGACCACCACACTGCCAGACGCCGTACTCGTGCGCAACGTCATCCAACCCACCGCCACCATCGCGATGGCCGCAACCGGGGCGAGCAATCGCATCCACAGTGAACTAAAGATCGATCCCGCCGCCGCAGGTCTCGCGGAAGCACGGCGATCTTCCAGCTCCATTTGCTCGATGCGCACCTGGATCTGGGAGTTAAAAAAGTCTGGATGCGGCACCGGCATCTCCTTCGGCAGATGGCTGCGCACCGACAAAGAAATCTGGCGCATTTCCTCCGCCTCTGCCTTTAGAACTGGGTCTGCCGCCAAACGCGCCTCAAAGGCGGTGCGTTCGGCTGCCGTCATCTCATCATCGAGCCAACGGATGAGGTCGTGGTCTTCAGGTGGCGTTTTCATAAGTGTCCTTCAATAGTTCCTGTAGTTTCTTTCGAGCGTAAAAAAGTCGTGACATCACTGTGCCGATCGAGGTGCCCATCACAGCCGCGATCTCATCATAGCTCATGCCCTCCACCTCCCGCAGCACAATCGCCTGACGGTGGTCGGGGGAAAGCTGCGCGATGGCTTCATGGATACGTTGCCCCAGTTCCGCGCGTTTCATCGCCACATCGGGCGCCACAAAAGCCGTCGGCACGGCCTCGGCACCTGCCGCCACGCGGTGATCGGTGCGTTCATCATCAAATTCGCCATCGCCCTGAATTCTGCGTTTGCGCAGCCAGTCGTAGGTGACGTTGTGGGAGATCCGGTACAGCCACGTGTAAAAGCTTGCATCCAGCTTGAAACTGCCGATGGCACGCCACGCCTTGATGAAGGCCTCTTGTGCGAGGTCCCAGGCTTCGGTTTCGTTCTGGACAAGGTGATAGGTCATGGCGTACACCCTGCCTCGATATCTTGTCACGAGCGCATCAAACGCCCGCATGTCACCCGTCTGGCTGCGTTTGACCAGTTCGATGTCTTCGACTTCGTCGGGGTCAGACGCAGGGGAGGCGGGCATGATAGAAGCAAGGGTATCAACTCAGACGCCGCACGCTACAACATTATTCAATCCGACTTTCCGATGCAGAACAGTACCGATTCTGCACGCAAATACAAAAGCCCATCCACAGCCACCGGGCTCGCCATCAGCGGGGATCCCATGTCGTTTTGTGCCAGGACTTTGAACTCTTTGCCTGCCGGTAGAACCGTCACCACGCCCTCGCGGCTGCAAAAATACAATTTCCCATCAGCGTGAATTGGGCTGGAGCTGAATTTCCCACCCAACCGCTCCTTGTAGATGCCCTCGCCCGTGGCGCTGTCCACACAGGTCACGATTCCACCATCATCGACGTAATAGAGCAGACCATCGACGATCAAGGGCGACGACATTTTCGGCGCGTTCTTATTGCTCCGCCAAGCGATTTCGGGCACCTTTTTGCCAGCGTAGTCCAAGGCGATGACTTGGCTCTTGCCAAAACTGGTGCTGAAATAGATCCTCTGATCATCGGCCACTGGCCGCACCGACATGGAGAAACCCAGCTCGCCATACGGGATCTTCCAGCGCTCCGCCCCCGTCGCAGGATCGTAGCCGTAAACCCAATTCGCCGCAGGGCTCACCACCGTGGGGGCGCCCTCGATATCGACCATCAAAGGAGTGCCGTAAGCCTTTCGCTGCTGCGGGCGTGGATCCATTTCCCCACTGCGAGGCGTCTTCCACAGCACCTTACCCGTCGCCTTGTCAAAAGCAGCGATGAACTGCGCATCACTGCCATCAAAGTGCACGATCAGCCGATCCTGCCACAGCACTGGGGTGCTGCCGGGGCCGTTCTCGTGCATCACGTGCAGCTCCGTATTCTTCCATTTGATGGCCAAGGTCGCCGTGTCCAGGCACACCGTGCCAAAGGTCCCAAAGTGGCAGTACAAGAACCCGTTTTCAACGATCGGACTTGGCGAGGCATAGCTGTTCAGCTGATGCGCCCATTGCGGCTCCGGTTGATCGATCAACTCGATGTCATGCAGCACCTTACCTGAAGCACGATCCACACAAACCGCGCGCAGGCTCACCTTGGCGAGAAGTGTCAGCGGTTGGTCGCCAGTGTTGTCCTTCAGTCGTCTCTCCGCCTCTTCGGCAGTCGCCTTGGTCTCGATCGCCGTCGTCAACCAGATGCGTTCCCCTTCGATGACTGGGGTGGAGTGCCCACGGCCCGGCAAGGTCGCCATCCAGTTCACGCCCGACGTAGCACTCCAGGTCGTGGGGAGACTGCCAGAGTCCCGCGCCACCCCCTGCCCGCCCGCACCTCGCCACTCTGGCCAATCTGCGGCTTGGACGGCTGTGACGACTGCGATTGATAGCAACAACGTGTTTACTTTCATAACCATAAAGAAACCTCGGCGCGGCGATCGACGCACCGCACATCCGGAGGCAGTGAGTCCCAGCGATCAGGCCCGTGCCGCACCCACCCAAGGCAGGCGAGGCTGCTGGCGCACCATCGCCTCTGCATTGTGGGCGATCAAAAGCAGGACCGCAAAGAACGTATCTCCCAGCAGTGCATTACGCAGAAAGGTCCAGGTCGGAGGAAAGCCCGGCACACCGATCGTCAGCGCCTGCCACCAACCCATCGCCGTCTTCGCATAGGTCGGATCGGTGATCCAAGAGAAGGTATTCGTGACCACGTAAAAACCCAGGGAACAGAGCACCGTCCCACCCAGAGTACCCAAAACGCCAAGATTCCGACCGCTTAAAGCCTGCCCGGCCATCGCCGCGAGGAAGATGCAGCCATAGACCACGGCGACATAAAGCGGTGCCGCCCACAGCATGGAGGCTGGCGTCACGGCATCGATCAGCAACATCGCCGCTGGGATGATCCAAAACGGCCAGGACCGCGGAGCCAAGGCCGCGCCAGCAAAGGCCAGCGCCATCCACGGCGCAAAGTTCGGCAAAGGATCTGCCGCACCGAGGTTCAGCTTAAACACGCGCCAGACCAGAGCAAAGGCCAGGAGTGCCAACGGTGCCCAATAAGTGCGTGAGGAAGGAGAGGATGGACTCGACATGATCTGCGCAAACTAGCGGAGAATCCCGCCAGCGCAAGCAATGGAGAGCACCAGAAAAACCCAGCGACCCGCGCTTGCCGGGGTGCCTTGCATCGCGATCACCCTGGATTCACTCCACGTTTCAAGACGCCTTGGCCAATCGTTGAAACACACCCGGCGTTGGCAATACCCCTGCGGCTTTCTTGGCCTTGGCCTTTGGCAAGGGCTTGTCGTCCAGATTCTGCTTCAAATCCTCCTCGGCAACCGTGGACGTGACACCTTCTGCCGGGACCTCGGCTTTGCTGACCCACATCAGGGTGTTCAGGATCAGCTTCCTAAAGTTTTCATTGCCCCAGTTCAGGTGGAAGTGCCCCCCCGTGAAGCCAAAACCCCGCCCACCGTCAGGCCGTTCCACCGCCCACATCATCGACTCAGGCTGACCCTTTTCCGCCTGAATGTGCGGGTAGGGCCCCTTGGGCGCGACGTACGGACCATCGCGAGTCGCATCCGGCGGAGTCGCCACCAAGATCGGCACAAACCGCGTACCTTGGTCTTCTGCGGGCACCACCCCGTCGCCGAAAGCCGGGCGGAAGCGCATGTTCATGTACCACTCATCCTGGATCTGAAACGGCTTTACGCCGCGCGTCGCCGGATGATCGGGAAACTGGGTAAAATTCGGCTCCCAGATCGGATTGCACGAAAAGGCGTTTTCATAATGCCCGCCGATCCAGTCCTTGAACTCCGCACCACCGTTTTCCGCCACCACCTCGACGCCGTAGTGCATGCAGCCAAAACCCACTCCTTTTGCGATCAACTCCTTCAACGTCGCCAGATGGTTTTCCTGCACCGCCGGATGCTTCGCACCCCCATCTGCATAGATCACCACTGCGTCGGCATCCGCAAAAACAGCCTCATCGGCCACCCAGCCGTTCTCCCCCAGCACGACTTCAATCCCGCTGTCCGCCAGGCACTTGGCCAGCAACCGCGTCCCAGCCCGGAACTCATGCATCCCTGGCGGATGCGATGGCTTGCCGGCGATGAGAACGAGTTTGTGTTTCCCGTCTGCCGTCGCAGCAGGCAGCAGCATCGTGGAACCCAAGAGGCAGATCAGAAAAAGAGCGAGACGTTTCATGCAAAGGAGAAGGTCGTGCGGATTAACAAACCAAGATCACTTGCCATGCTCAGCCTTCAAGTGCTGGGCCAAGATATCAGCACCGAAGTCACCATCAAAGCTGCGCCACACGCTGTGCACGTGGTTGGCATTGTTCTGTGTGTTGTCGTATTCGAGGAGAAAGGTCTTGCCCTGCACTCGGTAGTAATGTGGCTCGCCCAATTCTTTGCCCCCAGCCCACGCAAAAGAGATTTCCCCACTGGCATCGATTTCTGCCTGCGCCTCTGCGGCAATTTCGGGACGCAGACGATCAATGTATTCGCGGATGATGCGGTGCAGATTGTCTTTTTGTTCCGCTGTCATCTCAGCGGAGGAAAGCCCGGCTGGGCTCAGTGGCGTGACGCGATGTTCCGCCGCCGTGACCATTTCTTTGGGCGCCGTTGCATCATAGATCGCCTTCGCCGCTTGCTCGGGAGTCAGCGACTTTACCAAGCTGCGGCCCAGCTCCTCCTCCGTGGCCAGGACGCGCAAACCTGTCAGCGGCCCTTCGCGCACCACGCCTGGATTGGAACCAAAAAAGGACGGAGTGGCACGGATCAAGTTCCCGTCCTTCAGCGTGAAGTTCATCGAGATGTGGTGCCCCTCAATGCGCCAGCCCCAGGTCCCTTTGGGCTCTGGCTTGCCAAAGATGGAGACATAATACTTCTCAGGATCACGCTTTTCCCGAGTCGCCGCGCGCTTGGCTTCGTCGCCCCCCGCACCTTCCATTTGGTAGAGCACTTCCTCCAGACTCATGATCGTCATCGCCTTGGCTGCTCCCCGGAACCCCAGACCGGAATTCAACAGAGCCATCGCCAACAGACGCTGCTGCGCCGTCATCTCCTTCATCGGCAGGCCCTTGCGCTCGCGCGGGATGAAGTGCCAGTTTTCACGTTCTTCATCCGCGAATTCAAAGGTCGCCTTCTGGCGTTGCTCAGGCGTCAACGAATCCAAAAACGCCCCCGCAACATTCGCCATCTGCGAACCCGCATCGTGCGCACGGCTGAAAGAAACAAACGGGCCCACCGCAGAAGAAATCAGGGCGGCAGTAACAACAGGAAGCAGTCGGAGTCGGATCATGAGAGGGAGAGAGAGTTGGAGCAAAAAGTGCACACGCGCAAAGGCAGATGCTAAAAAGGCGGCAACAGCCCCGACCTTTCGACAATCTGCGCAAGATGCCCCGGGACCACTTGGGATTGGTGCCGAAGAGTCAGTCATCCAGGCCTGGCAGCCGCATTGGGAAATCGACCTGGAAACTCGCTAAGGCGCGACGACAATCTTGTGCCGGATGAAGAGCGTCGTCTTGATACCTATACTGACCGAGAAGACGTGGGACCCGCCGGAGCCCGTGTCCGTAATGTCGTTCCAATCCGTCAGATTCTCAGACCACTCAGCACCGTAGGTGACACCTGTGACTCCAAATGGCTCCGAATAACTCAAGACATAGTTACCACCCGAAACCATCGGCTGGGGCAAACTGGATGCCGGATCTACCGCCAGCGGATTCAGATCAAAGGCGTATTCGATGCCATTGCGGATGCCATCGAACTCATGGTCATCCATGGCACTTCCTGTCACAGCGGGGTAATTCGTTGCGATCCACGCCGCAAATCCGGTGAGCGCCTGAGCTGTCACGATTTTCAGGGCACCGTAACCATAAAAGCGGCAGCCAACATTCGGCCTCACCTGCATGTAGTAGTCGGTACCCGCCACGAGTGCCGCACCTGCCGACGAGGCATTCAATGTGAACGACGTAGAGGCCCCCGCTAGCGCCGTATTCGTGGCATTGACCAGTTCGGTGGCATTGGTGACGGTGATATCGTCAATGAAAAAGCCGAAGTTCGCATCCACGCCCTGCGTGACAAAACCACCGTTGCTCTTCATGATGAATCGGAGACGAATCACCTGCCCCGCATAGCTGGCGAGACTGATTGAGCGACTAATCCAATTCGCGTCCCACAGCCCGCTGTTGAGTCCTACACCGTTTCGACTAAAAACCGTCGCCCAGGTCGTCCCATTGTCCGTGGAGACCTGCGCATCCATCGTGGTTGTCGTCACACTGAAACGGGCGCGATCAAAGAACTGAAGTTGACTAGAGGCGGAGGGTAGAACGTCCCTCGTCACAATAAAACTTTGATCATCAAAAACGCCGGACGGATACGTCAACTGGAAGGCCTTGGACCCCGTGCGGCGAAGCGCCGACTGCCGCAATGTATATCCGGGCGAGATGCCCTCCACGATGTGCGGTGCCGGCGCATCCTCCGCTCCCTCGATCCACAGTGCTGTGCTACCCGTCGAGACTCGCACCTCATACCCATCGGCCTGATCAATGCCATTGAAAGTGTAGCTTTGGCCCGTGGTTGGCGGTGTATTGGTTCCTGAGATCGTCACGGAATCACCTAACATATCCGGATTGAACAGAGTGACGGTGTAGCTGTAGCTCGCGGGCACGCCCGCACCGCTGATACCTGAAACCGTCACATCGTAGCTCACATCACCGGTCACCGATGTCGGCAATCCTGCGGGTTCCCACACCAGCGTGCTGTCACCAATTCCACCGGCGGCATTTGAAATGATCACAGTCGTCACCGGAGCCCCGCCCTGCGTCATCACGACCGACGCAGAGGCAAAATTGGCACCCGGATACGATAGCGACCAGCGCGCCGGAGACAAACGATCCGGCACAAAGCCCGCATTCGGCCACGTCACGAACTGCGCCGCCGGGGCCGCCTTGAAATTTCCGATCACCCAGAGCGAATTCGTCGCACTGTTCGACCCGTTAACGAATGGAATATCTCCAGTCGCCATTTCCTGCGCCCGCGAATACACGATCCACCGACGATGCCCCACGGCTGCATTGTTCGAGCCAGAGTCCTCCATATACGCATCCACCGCAGCCGGACCGTCGTTTCCGAACGCAAGATTTGAGGCACCCGCCGCTTCTGCTCCGTTCGCCGTGTAGCACAGCCAGTTGGTGGGCGGAAAGTGGTTCAGCGAATTGTTCGCCGACATCATCAGGGCCGCCTCCTGACATTTCGCCGCCTTCGTAGCATCAAAAGTGATGTCTGCCGGCAATCCGCACATCGCCCGGAAGAAATTCACTCGCCGCCGCACATCATCTTTGTATGCCGACGCAGTGGTACCGGGAAGGCAGGCCGCCACATTGCCCGTCCACGCCATCTTGGCAGCGTAATCGGCGGACGCTTGGTAGGCACAGTTGTAAAACACCAGCACATCCCGCCGATCAGACGTATTCACGACGAAGCCATCAATGGCCGTCGGATTGCTCGATCCCGGCGTGTAGGCCCCGAGTTGCCCCACCAAGCCCATGGCGACAAGACCCGCCGCAAGCCCCCTCCACGCAATGCTATGTTTCACACCCATCATTTCGTTTGCAGTGTCCCTTTCTGTGCCCCGATTTGCAAGCCCACACTCCTGCGGTGTCTTTTCGGCCTCCGTCGGCAAATCGGGCCATCATTTTAGTCACGGGTTGAATAGAACACCCCAGAAAGCAATACCAGTTGAAACCCAAGCGCCTAAACGAAATGACCCGCAGTTTACCCCCCTGGCGGCTTTGGAATTAGACAAGCGGCACCTAACACAGGGAGCCCTCGCCATGGATTGATAGATTCTCATAGGGATGCAGGCCAGGAAGACCTTTTGCCAACCATCACCCTCCACAGATTGTCTCTACTTTGAAAATCGGCGGAGTTGGAGAACCTCCGGCAATCCATCTGGCCCCGCCCATCCCAATCAGCATGCGTAGCCGGATCACTTTCCGTTGCTCCCTGCTGGTAAAAGTCCGGCTTCTCGCTATAGCTTCCCATTCCATGGGAAAACCTGCCATCCTGCTGTTTCTGCTCCTCGCACTGGGAAGTGTCGCGGGCGTGATGCTTTCGCGCACGGGCAGTGCCCCGGTGGAGACATCGCCGCCTGTGGTGAAAATGCCACCAGCAGATCCTCCGGCGCAGGATCCAACGCTGCTGACCTCTCTCTTTCCGCCGGGACAATCGACCCCGGTGGCTGGGCAGGACAATCGCGGGCTGATGGATCAAATCACCCGCCTTGAGGGTCAGGTGGAGTATCTTCAGGGCCAGGTTCGGGCGCTTCAGGATGAGAATTCAGAGCTCATCAACCGTCTCGGGATGTTGGGGGCCAAGGGCCAAATGCCGAATCTTCCCAGCGAGGACACGATCCCCGACTTCGTCGGCCTAGGCCTGGACATGATGAAGTTGCGCGGTCTCCAAGCACTGCCGCTAACGACCGTTCCGGTGCCTCTAGCAGAGGTAGAAAAAAAGATCCTCTCCTGGTTGCGCCAAGAATGGCCCGGCGACGAACCCGAACGCTTTGGGCGAGCACTGCATGCCCTCGGCTGGATCCCAGAGCGAGTCGATCCATTGACGCTGCGTGCGGCGCTGATGGCACGGCAAATCGGGGGCTGGTATGATGCGACGGCGGAGACCCTTTTCACCGTCGATGCATCCGCATCGCCACCCGGCACCATACCACCGAACACGGAGGCACTGGCCATCGCGCTGGGTCAACTGATGCGCGAGTACGGCCCCAGTCTGCTGCCGCCGGACTCCAACAAGTCCAAGCTCTCACTCGATGCACGATTGGCGCGCGAGGCCTTGATCGGTGGGGATGCGGCATTGACGCGTTTTCTCAATGACCTGCAACGCGGTGTCGGACCACCGACCGACGAGATCCCGATCGACGATCCCGATCACCCACTCAATCAGGTGCCTATGCCACATTTTCTGCGTCAACTCGCGCTCTTTCCTTTCAACCAAGGCTTTGAATTTGCGCAGTCGCTACATGCTACGGGACAGTTCACCCAACTCAATGCCTGCTACCGCCGCCCGCCCGGCAGCACGTTGGAGGTCATCGATACCAGCCTGTATCTCGGCGATCAACGCGCGCTGCTGCTGCCGGTCACCCTGCCCACTACCGATGTCTCCGGGAAGCAGGCTTACTGGGATGACACGCTCGGTTGGTTTGCCTGCGTAACTGCGCTACGGATGTTCAACGAAGACGCCATTGCCGCCGAAGGGGCTCGCGGTTGGCGCGGCGATCGCCTGCTTGCCTGGCCTTCCGCCGGGCAGCGTGATCACGCGGCGTGGCAGACGGTGTGGGTCGATGAAGCCAGCGCCAGCGCCTTTTTCAAAGCCATGAGCGCCGTTCTAATCCAGCGCTATGAACTTAAAACCGCTAACCCCGGCGCCGCAGGAGATCTAGCGCTTGACCCACCCGGACGCACTGTACGCCTCTCCCGCAATCGCGATGGACGCGGCGTCCTGCTTATCGATGCAGGCAGCATGGAGTTTGCCCTGGAGGCCGCCAACGTTCTCAATTCCGCCCAATGACAGCTCGACATCTTTTCTACACCGGCCGCGTGCAAGGCGTCGGTTTCCGCTTTTCCACCAAGCAAATCGCCAGCGGGTTTGACATCGCGGGGTGGGTCAAAAATCTGCCGGATGGACGTGTGGAGCTTTGGGCCCAATCTGCCGATGCCGATGAACTGGAGGCCTTTCTCGAGGACATTCAAAACAGCACGCTCGGTTCCCTGATCAAAGAGACGCAAACTGTCGCCGTTCCAGCCGATGCGAGGGTGATCGGATTCAGCATCATCCGGTAGTCATGGATTGACTCCGCCCGGCAAAATCGCTATTCAGTTAGCCAACAACCCGTTTCTTATGCCGACCGACGCCGTCAACGTCTCCAACCTCACGAAGATCTTCCGTGGACACATCGGGCGGGCACCTTTTGTGGCGGTCAAGGATCTTTCACTGACGGTCAAAGAGGGCGAGGTCTATGGCCTGATCGGGCCGAATGGATCCGGAAAATCCACCACGATGAAAGTCGTGCTGGGCCTGCTAGCACCGACGCAGGGAGCGACCAGCATTTTTGGTTGCGACAGCCGCGAGGTGGAGAGCCGCCAGGCGGTTGGGTTCCTGCCAGAGAACCCCTACTTTTACAAACACCTAACCGGGGAAGAGACGTTGCAGTTTTACGGTCGCCTTTGTGGCCTGAAGGGAGCAGCGCTGAAGGATCGCACTCGCGAGATGTTAGTCCTCACCGATCTTGAAAACGCTGCGAATCGGCGTGTTGCGGGCTATTCCAAAGGAATGCTCCAGCGGCTCGGGCTGGCGCAGGCCTTGATCCATGATCCGCGACTGGTCGTGCTGGATGAGCCCACAGCGGGCGTCGATCCAGCGGGTTCACGCAAGATCCGGGACCTGATTCTCTCCTTCAAAGAGCGCGGACTGACCGTCCTAGTCACCTCCCATTTGCTCGAACAGATGCAGGAAGTCTGTGATCGCGTGGGCATCATGGCCCATGGCGTGATGGTGCGTGAGGGACGGCTGGACGAACTCATTGCGGTGGAAAACCAAACCGAACTCGTGCTAGAAAACGCCACACCAGCGATGCTGGAAAAGCTACGAGCCCTCGTCGCCCAAGAAGGCGCCAGCATCAGTCACATCGGCCAGCCGCGCACGACACTGGAGCGCCTCTTCCTAGAGGCCACCGAAGAAAAACCAGCCGCAGATAAAAAATCCGCATGATTAACTCCGCCCAGCCAAGCCCGCGAGGAAACGGGCTCTCCCGCATCTGGACGCTCGCCTCCGCGACCCTCACGCAACTGCTGCGCATGAAGGTCCTGGCCTTCATCGGAGTATTCTGCGTGATCGCAGTGGCTTTTGGCTTTGCCTTTCCGGTACAGAATGCAGAGCAGCAGTTGAACCTTCTGAAGGGCGGCTCCTTTGGCGCGCTGCAGCTCTTCAGCATGGTCATCGCCATCGTCTCCACCGCCATTCTACTACCCCGAGATCTTGAGGATCGCACGCTCTACACCATCCTTTCCAAACCGGTGCCACGGCATCAATATCTCCTCGGCAAATACCTCGGCGTCATGACCCTGATCGGCATCGGGCTGGCACTGATGGATGGCATCTTCAGCGGAATCCTCTACCTGCGCGAAAACATGGTCTTTGCCAGCGAGATGGCATCCCTCAAAGCCAATCGCATGGACGGCCCCGAAGAAGTCGCCGCACTGGAGGCGCTGGTTCAAACGCACGGCCTGACCTGGAGCGTGCATGCCGGGGTGTTGGCCGTCTTTCTGAAAGCTGCCGTCATCGCAGCGATGGCTCTGATGATCTCCTGCTTCTCCAGCAGCACGCTCTACACCATCGTCATCTCCTTCTTTCTCGTCATCATCGGACACGGACAGGAACTTGCCCGCGAGTTCTTCTTTCAGCCTCACCTTTCGGTCACAGGCCAAAAAATCGCAGCGCTTGTCCTGTCGATTTTGGTCCCAGATCTCGGCATGTTTGACATCACGGATAACATCATCGCCGGGCAGTCCGTGCCAATTGAGGCGCTCGGCTGGATTCTCGGAACCGCTGCGATGTATGTCAGCGCCTACCTCGTCGTCGCGCATTTGTTGTTCGTGGAAAAGGAACTCTGATTCGCCATGAACAAACGGAAGTTGCAAGCCATCGCCGTCATCATGCTATTTGGCATCGCTAAGCTGCCAGTGGAGCAACGCGGCACCGCTGCGCTGCGCGATATGAAGCTGCGCTATACGCCGATGGATCTCGGGATGATGGAGAACCTGGGCCAGGCGGGCTTCACCGCCGCGCTCGGTGGCCTGCGTGCACTCGTCGCCAGCATCACCTACATGCAGGCCTACGGTGCCTTTGAGAATGTGGAGTGGGGCAGAGTGGATACTTACTTCACCTGGACCACGCGCTTGCAACCACGCGATGCCTCCTACTGGGACGAAGCCTCCTGGCACATGGCCTTCAATGCCGCCTCTTACTATCAGCGCGATCAAACCCGACCTCCCGGCATGCGCGAGGAACTCTTCAAGGCCCACATTCAGCGCGGCGTAGATATCCTCCGCGATGGCTTGGAGTTTAACCCCGATAACTCTCGCCTCTGGGGCCGCATGGGCGATGTGCTGGCCCAAAGAGTCGGCGATCTCAAAGGCGCTGCGGAGGCTTACGTGCGCGCTGCCGATTTTTCGCCCCCGGGTTCACGTGCAGACATGTTCAAGCGTCAAGCTGGCTACAAGTTTGCGGAGGCAGATGATCCTGACTCCTGGCGGCGTGGCTATGATTTACTGAAGGAGGCCTACGACCACGGCATGAATGTGCCAGGCGTGATCGTCGGACTCAAGACCCTGGAGCCAAGGCTCAATATTCCCCTGCCTCAACGCATCCCGGATGCCCTCCCCAAGACCAAGGGCGGCCCCCCACCGATCCCAGGGATACACAAGCACTGACCTCCCTCGATCACTTCTGCGGCAGCAGTGCATCGAGCTCTGCTAACGTGAAGCGCACGCTCACGACATAGGCCTCCTCGCCTTCGGTCCAGTGGCCATACGTGGTCGTCACGATGGTACCGTCTGGCAGCACTTCGACGCCAGGGTAAGTGCAGTCCGCCCCTTTCTTGTTGTCCATGATGCGCACCCGATACTGCCCTTCGGTGCCGTTCACGATGTCCTCATACTTTCCAACCCAGCCCACCCAATCCCCCTTCGTCGCACTGACGTGGGTCGTATCGCGGAAGCTGATGAACAGACGGCCATCGGGCGCATACTTGGCCACATGACGATCTCCGGTCAGGGCTGCTGGCAATTCCTTGGGCTCTGTCCAGGTCAGACCTTCGTCGTTGGAGAAGATGACAAAGGAATTGAACTTCCGGCTGTTCTCGCGCAACAGCACCGCGATCTGCTTACCGTCAGGCGAACGCAACACGCCAGGCTCGCACAAGTTCGCGTCTGGAAGCATGGCGATCGGCACAGGCACGCTCCACGTCAGACCCCCGTCTTTGGACAGCGTCGTATAAACCCAAAAGCGCCAGGGCTTTGCCGTGGGCGACGAATACTGCGGCACGTGCGGGCTCTTCATGCGATACTTCTCCACCTCACCACCCCGGATGAAGCGGCCGTCGTCATGGAAGAAGGCCAAGTATTGACCCGGCGACTGCAAAGGGATCACCGTGCTCATCGTCACCACACCTCCAAAATCGCCGATGGGTTTGAGCTCGCTCCAGGACACACCGTCGTCCTCCGTCACCGCCATGCGGATCGGATACAGCCCGCTGAACATGATGATACGCTTCTTTCCTGCGGCATCGATCACCCGATGCAGTGTCGGCACCTCCAGTGAGGTGTCCCAAGACTTCGGAGTTGGCAAACGTTCACTCCATGTCAGCCCCGCATCGTTGCTGCGCTTGTAAACAATCGCCCCACGCCCGTGCCCCTTGGGATAGACCGTTAGCATCGTTTGCTGATCCTCCAGCAAGACCGTCGTCGGGTGGCCCAGGTATTGGCCTTTTTCACGATCCACGATCACCTGTCGCGACTGATCCCCGCTGATATCGACGATAGGGATGGTGTATCCCGGCGCCAACTTCGTCTTCAGATTTTTCGGCACCACCAGCGTCACATCCTTCTTTTGAAGGGAGCTCTGAGCATGCAAAGACGTAGCCGCTAGAAGAAGACAAAACGAGAGAGATCGGGTAGCCATGGTAAAAACCAAACGCCCCTGCCCTGCACCGTTTTGCAAAGCGCTACTGCGGCAGCGCCTTCACCAGTGCCGCAGCAATCGCTGCCATCCCCTTATCCCCAGGATGATTCGCCACGCCAGCGTGCTTAAAAGCCCGCTCTGCACGGCCAAAATTGCCCTCGTCTTTACTGAGCTCGCTGATATCAACGAAGATACCACCTACCGCACTGCAGGCCTTGCGCAGCGCATCGTCTTTGGCTGCATTCGCCCAAAAACAACTGCGCACCAAGACAGTAACATGGCGATCGCCCACCAAAACCCGCAGCAATTCCGTGACACTCTTTTGCAGCTTCACCCCTTCCTCTGCAGACTTCACAGCGGGCACGTTTTCGCCGATGGCGAGAATGATCAGATCCGGGCGAAACTCGATCGCCTCCTTCAATTTCTCGGCCAGGTCGTAGCCCACATAGGCCCTCTCAAAATCAGCGATGTTTTTGACCAACGCCTCCGGTGCGACTCCAGATTTTGCTGCGAGCGCCTTCGTCACGAGGTGCACGTAGTCCTTTGACTCTTCGCTGGCCGCCATGCCCCAGTTGCCCGACCAATCGATGTCGGCTTTCGGGCCATGGAGCGTGATGCTGTTGCCAACGAAGAGCACTTTTTGAAAACCTCCGTCGGCAAACGCGACCGCACTCCAGCAAAGCAATACCAAGGCAACGAAGAAGGATGGACGAGTGAGTGTGGACATCATGGATTTCGAGTGGAAGGGTTCACGGGTTGGATTGCTGCATCACCCAATCCCAGCGCTCGCTGGCTTGTTTCAGTTGGGGTCCGCGATCATCTGCATTGAGGAACCCTTGGGCAATCAACTTTTGCAAAACCTCTGTGACCTGCTCCAAATAAACCTCCTTGGAAGCATAGCGCTCCTCCATGGATGGGCGTGGATCTTTTGCAGCGGTGCGCTGCGCAGTCGTGACGGCAAAAGGAATCCAGGCACCGCGCAGCAAAACCAACTCGTGGGGTGATCCCATGGAAACTGGGCGGAAAACCCAGCCCGTGGCCGTGCCCAGCGGCACTGCAACATCAGGCATTCGGATGCCCGCGACATCATTGCCATCCGCATCCACCGCTGGCACCAGCAACGGTAACTCAACGCCAGCACCCGCTCCATCAGGCCACTGGGGATTGCGCACCCGTGGGCCCGCCGACAAAGCATTCGGTGCGGACATCCCTGGCACCTTGGGGAATGAGACCTGGGCGATCGGGATCAAAGTGCCCGCGCTGATTTTCGGGTACACACTGGCCGGTGGCTCGATGCCTTCCGTGACCCAGCGATGCATCGCGAGGCGCAGGTTCAGCATCACCGCACTAGCACTGACTGGATTCGCCATTGGCGAGCCTTGCACAAGCGAGGTCGGAGGGAAGGCCGCCGGACCATGCTGCGTTCCTGCAAAGAAGTAGGACCGCACATTCTGAGGAAAAGCGATGTCCTTGCTGCCAGATGGATCCGTGTGAGTCAGCGCCGCCACGCGACCCGCACCCCAGTATTCCGCCGCCGTATTGATGTAAAACACCTTTGCCGGATGCTTCACGCGCGGGTTATCCAACACACCCTCCTCGTGACCGCTGATCGGGTCTTCCTGGGCCGTATCGGCAAACGGATACGAAGCGGTGTAGTAGCCCGCCACGCTGCGCGGCTTTGACCAGCGCTCGTTCAGCACTAACCGTCCGGCACCTGCTACATGGGCAATCACGCCATCCAGAGCCTGATGGTCCTGCTCATCGGTATTGAATCCCAAGTACATGAAGTCGCGCAAAAAGCGCCCACACTGGGAGGAGCCAAACGCATACGCATGCTCCACGTGAGCCAGGGAATCCGCACCCTTCTTGAGCCAAGCCACCGCATCGCGAATCGCTGTATAACCCAAGCCAGCCACCGGTGGCCCCTCCGCAAGGTAAAAAACTTCGTAGGTTTGACCCACCTCAAATCCGCCCTTCATCTGGATCCGTTTCCCCTGCACACTCCACTGCTCGCGAGGCACCTCTTCGCCGCCCGGAAAACCCATCCGCTGGCGCTTGATGAGGTGACTGTCAGGCCCCGCCAAATCGACTGGCGGATAGCACTCCAGATCCGTCAATGGCTGATCATCGCCGGGCTTGTCTGGTGTGAAGGTCATGCTCACCACGCCACGGATCGCACTGCCATCTGGGTTCCTCGCCACCGGCACCTCGATGCGGAGTTTGTCCTTCTGCTCCGGCACATCAAACTCCCAACCTACATTCACGATGGTAAATCCATTCTTCGCCACCCAATCATTCACTCCCGCCTTGCCCCCACGATTCGGGATCTCCACCCAAGCCGCGCCATTGCCACGGGCTGGATCCTTGGGCCGAAGGATGCGCAGGTCCGATGAAAAGGCCACCCTGCCAGCATCATTCACGGGCGCGAGGGCCAAGTCCGCAATCACCGCATTGCACGGCAAGGTCGGATCAACCTCAAAGTGCAACCGCCCGACAATCTGCTCATAACCCGTCTTCCCAAGGTCCGACGTTCCCAAAACCTCAACCCTAACAACAGCAGCTTCGGCTGTAGAAAGAAGCAAAATGAGGGGGAAAAGACGCCATAAGAATACCATTAGGCCAATACACCGAAAAGCGTCGCTCCTCGCAAGGGTAATGTTTGAAATGAGATCCACGTGTTCTTTCACACCTCCTCCAGCATCGCTTTAGCGTCGCCAAAGGTCTCGGGGTGTACGTCCATCTTGTCCATCATCGACATGAAGAGACGGCAAAGCTGGCGTTCAGGTTTGTCCTTGTAGTCCAGCACTCGTCCGCCTTTGATCCGCCCACCGGCACCACCGAGAACGATGACCGGCAGTTGATCGTTGTCATGTTTCGCCCCCGCCATCATGCTAGAACAGTGGAGCATCATGGTGTTGTCCAGCAAGGTGCGTGGTCCTTCCTGGATCGCATCGAGTTTGCGAGCGATGTAGGCTAGGTGCTCGATAAAAAACTGATTCACCGCTAGCCAGTCTGCACCATCGCTGTGCGATAGGAGGTGATGGATCATGTAGTCGATGCCATGCCCGATCTGCTGCACGCTAGGCAAATTGGGGAAACGCAGGGCGCTGTGGTCGTTGTTGAGCTTCAACGTGGTGATGCGGGTCGAATCCGTTTGAAAACCCAGCACCAGGAGGTCACACATGATTCGCATGTGCTCGCCAATGTCCTGAGGGATACCTTCGGCAGGGCGCTGGATGTTGGGTTTGTCCAGCGTCGGCCGCCAGCCTTGCAATTCGCCGCGCTTGCCGGCGTTTTCGATGCGCTTTTCGACATCGCGGACGCTGTCGAGATATTCATCGAGCTTGCGCTGATCAGTCGAACTGATGCCTCGCCGCAAATTTTGCGCATCCGCCATCACTGCATCCAGCACACTCTTATCACCCGGGGCAACCTCGTCTTTGAAAAGACGATCGAACGCCAGCGCAGGATAAAGCTCTAGCGGTGTGGGGGTGGTTGGCGATGACCACGAGATGTGGGAACTGTAAAGCATCGAGTAATTCTTGTGCACCGATGGATTGGAGCGTTCGCAGCCGAGAACCATGCTTGGCACTTTCGTCGAGCGTCCATAGGTCTGCGCCAGGACCTGATCGAAACTCGTGCCGGATCGGATCTCCCCACCTGCAGCAATCGGCGCACCCGAGAGTAAGTTGCCCGTTTGGGAACTGTGGATGTTTCCTTTCCGGGCCTCCTCATGGTAAAGGCCGCGCACAAAGAGCATCTTTTCCCGGAACTCGTTCAACGGTGCCAGCACCTTGCCCAGTTCCATCGCTTTGCCCTCGCCACTCGCCCACCACTCTTTGGAGTGGAAGCCATTGCCGGAGAAGGTGACGCACAACCGCACCGGAGCTTCACTGGCCGGTCTGTCCTTCCGCGGTTCATCCCCCCAGACGTTGAACGACTCCAACCAAGGCAAAGCCATGCTGACCCCTGTCCCGCGAAGGAAGGATCGGCGTGAAAAACGGTGGGTGCTCATGAAAAGAGTATACGGAGGATGTCTCACCAAACTCTCGACGCGCCGAGGGCGGAAAGTGGCGAGTCAGGAGAGAGTATCGTCATGCCCGCTTCGATCGCTTGTGCGGCCAAGAGGCGATCAAATGGGTCGGGGTGAACTTTCGGCAGCTCGCCACTTCGAAAGATGGCATCCTGCTGTAAGCTCAGCGACTGGACCTGGAAGAACTCCATCCGCGACGGCATCCATTGGCGAGGCTCCCCGGGCAGCGACAGCTTTCCCGTAGAGTGCTTCCGGCAAATCTCCCACAAGCTCACATCACTCAGAAAAAGAGTTGTCGATGGCAGGGCGAGCAGTCTCATCGCTTCTTCAGACAACTTGCTCTGTGGCAGCGCGAGCCGGAGAAACGTGCAGGTGTCGAGGAGGATGGTCATAGACCCCATTCTTTGAGTTCGTCCTCAGTCAGTGGTGCAAAGGCTGAATCCGGAAGCTCCCAAGGTGGGTCAAGCGTTTCCCCCACCTTCGGACGCGGCTTTTGTTTTGGCACCTTGATCGGCACCAACATGGCCACAGCCGATTTGCCGCGTGCGATGATGAACTCCTTTCCATTCTCTACCTCCGCGAGATACCGGGAGAGATGGGTCTTAGCTTCGTGGGTAGTAATCGTGGTCATGGCGCATAGTTCCGACCTCAAAGTTAGTCAACTTAGTCCACCCCGAAATCCCTGCCGCGCACCTCGCGGAACTGCGGGCTTTGCACGATGCATTCGATCAAGCTCCCGATGCGGTGGTCGCTTTTCACCATCGTTTCGATCAGAGGTTTGTCGGAGAGTTGGATGCTGCGACCGAGGGCGTAGCCGAGGAGTTTGCGGCTGAACTGGTGGAGGAAATCTTCGCGTCGTTGATTGAGGAGATAGGCGCGCAGGTCAGCAAGACCATCGACTTGTGTGCCGTCGGGGAGAGTGGTTTTTGTATCGGCTTTCCGGGCGCGACCGATGGCGTCAAAGCCTTCCAACGCGAAGCCGTAGGGGTCGATGCGGCGATGACAACTGGCGCAGCGCTCGTCGCTGCTGTGGCGCTCGATCAGTTGGCGCTCGGTGAGACCTTCGGGCGGTTCTTCGGGGAGCACGGGAACGCCCTTGGGTGGGATGGGCAGTTTATCGCCGAGAATGACTTCACTGATCCAGGTGCCGCGCAGGATCGCGCTGTTGCGGGAGGCACCTGATTGTTTGGCGAGCGTCGCCGCAAAGCCGAGGATGCCGCCGCGGCCTTTTTGATGCAGACCATCAATGCGCTGCCAGTCTTTTCCAGTCGTGGTAAATCCGTAGTGGGTAGCCAGGGGTTCGTTCACGAAGCTGTGATCGGCATCCAGCAGCGAAAGCACGCTCCTGTCGTTCTGAAACAGGTCGATGAAGAAGCGCGTGACCTCCTCCTGCATGTCGGCACGCAGTCCGATGAATGTCGGGAAATGGCGCTCGCTCTTTTCATCGAGTGTTGCGACATCGCGCACATGCAACCACTGGCAGCCGAACTCGGTGGCGAGTCGGCGGATCTTTTCGCTCTTCAACATACGTCGCGCTTGGGAAACCATCGATTCGCGGAGCGTCCCTGAGGCGGCGATAGTCCGGAGCTCTTCATCCGGGGCAGACGCCCAGAGAAAATAGCTGAGGCGCGTGGCGAGTTCCCAATCGTTCACAGGAGCCGCCTTTGCCCCCGGGGAAGCACGCTCCCCGCGATAGAGAAATGCAGGCGCAACCAGAACGCGTGCGATCATCATCCGTATGGCTTTGGCGTGAGGCAGGTCTTGTTGGCGCAGCTTTTGATAAAGGGCACGGAGGCTCCCTTCCTCAGCAGCCGTTAACGGACGACGCCACGCCTGCGCAGCAAAGTCGAGCACGGCCTGGACTTGGTAGGGCTCGGCCGCAATGACTTGGTCTCTAAAGTTCACCGCATCACGTTTGATAGGGATCCGCATGGGCTCAAAGGCGCTGGGCTTTGCATCCTGTGTGGCGAATTGGAAGAGCTGTTCAAAGACATCCACCTGCTTCAGCGGCCACTCGCTGACAAAACGCAGCTCATCCCAGAGTCGATCCAGCTCGGCAGCGTGCGCGGGATCGAGCATGAGCCGCTTGAGGTGATCGTCCTCACGATGGAAAAGCGTAAGCGTCACCACCTCGTCCACCGGCACGATTTTAGAGTAACAGAGCGCGATGGGGAAGAGTGCGCGAAACTCGTCGAAGGCAGACTCGAGTCTTTGCCGTGCCTCACTGCCATCATTCACGATGAATGGCACGGAGTAGTCCGTGCGGAGATTGTTGTCTGTCCATTGTCCCTTGGTTTGGGAACTTTCCACCTTGCCTGCGGTGATGCCTGTGAGCGTCTCAGGCGCCGTGGTCTGCACCTGCATTTGCACGCTGCCATTGGGTGATGCCAGTCTTCCAGTGACGACAAACTCAGCGTCACGGGCGAGCGCCGCCGGTATCTCAATTTCGATGACGGCAGGTGCCCGCGTCTTGATTTCAGACTTGATGGAATGTTCGGATCGCTTGGACAGGGCGAAGGCGAGCAGCGGACTACTAAGGGGAAAATCCTTTTCCAAAAACTCGCGCACCCGCGCAGCCAACGCGGGGGATGGGTCCCTGCGCCAAGCGGCAATCGGAGCAGGCAGATCCGCCCCGACCTTGATCGCGGTTGGCTGGCTGAGGAAGTGCCAGGCACCATGGGGATTTCCAGCAAGGATGTTTGGAGAGACGTCTTTGCCCAAATCCCAGGTCATTTTGCCATCACTGAGGCTCAAGTTAACAGCCGTGAGATCGCAGCTATGGTTGCCATCCTTGGGATTAACCACCACGGCGATGACTTGACCAGCTGAGATGTGTACGCCTTCGATTGGGCCAATGGGAACCGGCGTCAGGCTCCGGATATCGCCACTGGCGAGCACTTCACTCGTCGTGCCGCGGCGCAGTTCCAGCGCCCAACTGACGCCATTTCCACACTCGGGATGCGCATCGCCGATATCGCCCTGGATTCGCAAATTGCCAGTGACCGGGCTGCGCCATGCAATGACAGATGATTGGGTGGGAGATGGATGTGTGGCGACGCTATGCGGCTTCATCAACCCAGGGATTCGCACGGCATTGCCGGATGAATTGGCGAGCACACTCAGTGCCTGTTCCCCCTGCCAGCCTTGGATGAAATTGTAGTCCGGCGTGCTGCGCATTTGCTTGGTGAGCAGAGGTTCCAGCTTCGTCGTCCCAAAACCGAGATATTGCCGCCAAGCCGTCAGCAAAGTGGCATCGGCATCGTCTTTGCCGGCGGCGAGGGCATTGAGGCATTGCTCTGTGGTGGCGATGATCTTGGTGCGTTGGGTCTGTAGGTGCTCAACGAGGGCAGGCAGATCACTGATCGGTAGATCGGGGCGGCCAGTGGCAACGAGACGCGGGTTTTCCCAGATGACCTCATCGCCATCCGTGCCGTCGCCGGCATCGGTCGTGGTCAGATAGATCTTCGTATCCCGATTCGTGTCGAGCTTGATCCTCATCTCGTGCTTTGAAACGAGTGGTGTCACGGGCTCCTGCCAAGCTTTGGGTCCATTGGCCTTGCCGATGTGTCCAACGCTGGCAAATCGCCAAAGGGACTTCTGCCACGGCTCGATATCGGCGGCGGTCAGGGTGCCTGCGCGGAATTTCTTGCGCAAGCCTTCGAGCAAGAGTGAAGGCTTGTCGCTGGTGAGGGCGGACCGCAGCGTGGCGAGGTATTTGGGACTCAATCCCTCCGCGTTACCTCCGCGCTGGAGGGCGTCGAGATACTTCGCGAGCGGCAGGCGACCATCGGCCTCGACCATCACCTTCGCGCCCGCGACGTGCAGGTCTTCGGTACCCGCCGACTCGGTGTAGCGGTGGTAGATCTGGCGAATTTTTGCCAAGGTTTCGTCAGTCCAGTCTCGCGATGAGACCCCTGCGGAAAAGTGCATGCCCCGCGATGTCAGCACCGCGTGTGCGGCGATCTCTTTGGCGGCATCCAGATATTTGGTGAGGAGTGAGGGCGACATCACCAGCGCCGCACCCGCATTGGTAAACCCCTCCCCTGCTGCGCCATCCACAGGAAACTCGCGGGCCGGATCGAGAGACTCGACCCCAGTCAAATCCCGAATCGTGTAGGTATACTCCATGTTGGAAAGCCGCCGCAAAACAACCGGACCCGGATCACCGGCATTGGCAAAAGCCACCTCGTCCAGAGTTGTTTGCGCCCATTTCGTGAGGGCGCTTTTTTCTTCTGGAGTCAGCTGGGGCTCCTTCTTCGGCGGCATTTCACCCGTTTGGATTTGCTCCAAAACGCCCTCCCAGATCATGGGCTGTCTTTTTACATCCGCGATGCTGGCAAAGCGCTCCAGATCAAGGTCCCCCTTTTGCTTCTTCGTGGAATGACAGGTCAGGCAGCGTTCCTGGAGGATGGGCAGGATGTCTTTTTCAAACGCAGACAGTTCGACTCCAAAAGAAGCGACGCAGATGAGCGCGATCCACGGTGTGTCGAACGGTTTTTTCCCTGAAATCATGCTGAATAAACGCGCCGACGGTGACGGATTCACAAAACGGCGTTAGTTCTTTCCTGGAGAGTTTAACCTGAACAAAGAAACCCAGACGCTGAAGGCGCTCCAGGGGTGGCACGAGCGCAGAAAATGGCCTTTTGAGTTGGCAGAAGATTGAAGTGAGGCAGTGACGTTCCAAAAGATGGCACAGGGAATGCTATCTTTAATGAAACGTGCGCCAGCCACTGCCCGTTGGTGCCCATTCCCCATGTCCATCCAAGTCGCCCTCCGCCACGTCACCAAGTATAAGTACGATCGCGCCATCAATCTTGGGCCCCATGTGGTGAGGCTACGCCCTGCGCCGCATTGCCGGACTCCGGTTATTAGCTACACCCTGCGCGTTACGCCAGAGGACCATTTCATCAACTGGCAGCAGGACCCACAGTCCAACTACATGGCGAGGTTAGTCTTTCCGAATAAGACCAAAGAGTTCTGTGTCGAAGTGGAATTGGTCGCGGAAATGTCCGTCTACAACCCCTTCGATTTTTTCCTCGAACCCCAGGGCGAACACTTCCCCTTCCGCTATGATCCTGTGCTGGCGCACGAATTGGAGCCCTTTCAACGCAAGCTCCCCCTGACTCCGGCGATGCGGGAATACGTTCGAGGGCTGCGTGAGGGCTTACTTGGCGCACGTCCCGGGGTGGCTCATGCGCCGACGCCCCATTCGGAGGTTGCCACGGATGTTCATCGCCACGGAATTCTTCCAGAAGCAGGAACCTTGGTGGCAGAGTCTGAAGACAGCGGTCGCCTGCGCACGATCGATTTTTTGGTCGAGCTGAATCAGATGATCTGTGACGACATCCGCTATTTGGTGCGAATGGATCCAGGTGTGCAAACTCCTGAAGAGACGCTGGAATTGGGCAGTGGCTCCTGCCGCGACTCCGCCTGGTTACTCTGTCAGGTGCTGAGGCACTTTGGTTTGGCATCGCGTTTCGTCAGTGGCTACCTGATCCAACTCAAACCAGACGTGAAAAGCCTGGACGGCCCGTCGGGCGCTGAGGTGGATTTCACGGACTTGCATGCCTGGACGGAGGTCTATCTGCCAGGCGCTGGCTGGATCGGGCTGGACCCGACCTCTGGCCTGATGGCTGGCGAGGGCCATTTGCCTTTGGCCTGCACACCAGATCCGCAGGGTGCGGCGCCGATCACAGGCGCTCTGGATAAGTGCGAGGTCAGCTTTGAATTTGACATGAAAGTGACGCGCGTCCTTGAGACACCGCGTGTCACGAAGCCTTATACCGAAGAGCAATGGGCGGAAATGGATGCGTTAGGACATCAGGTCGATGAAGACCTCGAAGCCAATGACGCGCGCCTGACGATGGGAGGGGAACCGACCTTCGTTTCCATCGACGACATGGATGGCGAGGAGTGGAATACAGCGGCGATGGGGCCAACGAAGCGCCTGCTCTCAGGAGAACTTCTTCATCGGCTCAAGAAAAAATTCGCGCCCGGCGGTCTCCTGTTTTTTGGACAAGGGAAGTGGTATCCTGGTGAATCCCTGCCGCGCTGGTCACTGGCCTGTTACTGGCGCAAAGACGGCATTCCAATCTGGAAAAACATGGCTCTCATCGCGGACGAGTCGAAAGACCTGGGCCATACAGAAGCAGAAGCCCGCCGCTTTGGCCTAGCACTTGCCGCAGCATTGAGCGTCGATTCCCAGAATCTGACGGCGGCATTTGAAGATGCCTTCTATTACCTTTGGAAGGAGCGCCGCCTGCCTGTCAACGTCGATCCATTTGAATCGAACCTGAAGAACGCAGAGGATCGCGAACGACTAGCGCGGGTCTTTAGCCGAGGGCTCGACAAGGTCATCGGCTACGTACTTCCGCTGAAGCGTGAATGGTCACAGGGAGTATTGCGCTGGAGAAGCGGTTCCTGGTTCCTTCGGGACGAGCGTCTGTATCTCATTCCCGGCGATTCGCCCATTGGATATCGGCTTCCTCTGGATTCCACTCCCTGGGTGAGCGAGGAGGAATACCCCTGGACGACTTCGCTAGACCCAATGACCGACCTCGGCCCGCTGCCGCCACGTCCCGAGAGCCGTCAGCACTATTTGCAGGCGGTGGCCGATTGGCTGCGCGAGATTCCGGATCGCTTCCTGTCGAGCTCCGCTCTGAAAGACGGGATGCAGGCCGGTCAGGGCATGCCGTTGTCGCGCCCGCTGACAGCTCCCGACATCACCAAGAAGGAAGCCGAACCGAAGAAAGGGCAATCTGCCTCTTGGATCATCCGCACCGCTTTGTGCGTCGAGGCGCGGCAGGGGCGCGTGCACGTCTTCCTGCCGCCGATGGAGCACACGGAAGACTTCCTGGACTTGATCGCGGCCATCGAGGATACAGCAGCGGCACTGGAAATGCCGATCATCATTGAGGGCTCCCCGCCGCCGTTCGATCCGCGCATCCAGGTGCTAAAGATTACGCCGGACCCTGGGGTCATTGAGGTAAACCTACAGCCATCGCGCAGTTGGAAGGAGCTGGTCAGCATCACCAACACTCTCTACGCAGAGGCACGCCTTTCACGCCTCGGAACCGAGAAATTCATGCTGGACGGCAGGCATACGGGCACTGGCGGAGGCAATCACATCGTCATTGGTGGCGAGACTCCTGCGGATTCCCCGTTGCTTCGCCGTCCGCACCTGCTGCGATCGCTGCTCGCGTTCTGGCACAACCATCCATCGCTCAGCTACCTGTTCAGCGGGCTTTTCATCGGCCCGACGAGTCAACACCCCCGTGTGGATGAGGCGCGCCAAGATCAGGTCAATGAGTTGGAGTTGGCCTTCAAGCAGATCCCCGATCACACAGACGTCCCACCTTGGCTAGTTGACCGTATCTTCCGCAATCTCTTGGTGGATTTGACCGGCAATACGCACCGCACGGAGTTCTGCATCGACAAGCTTTTCTCTCCTGATAGCAGCACGGGAAGATTGGGTTTACTCGAGTTGCGCTCGTTTGAGATGCCCCCCCATGCGGAGATGAGCTTGGCTCAGCACCTCCTGCTGCGTGCTGCGATTGCACGGTTCTGGAAAGAGCCTTACACCCACGATCTGATCCGATGGGGCACCTCCCTGCATGATCGGTTCATGCTGCCGCACTTTGTGCGTCAGGATCTGGAAGATGCGCTGACAGAGATGACAGAGGCGGGCTATCCGATGAAGTTGGATTGGTTTGAGCCGCATTTGGAGTTCCGTTTTCCCACCATCGGTCAAATCGTACACCGTGGCATCGAAGTGGAGGTTCGATCAGCCTTGGAACCTTGGCATGTCTTGGGAGAAGAAGGCTCGGGAGGTGGCACGGTGCGTTTTGTCGATAGCTCGCTGGAGCGTGTGCAGGTACGGACCCGGGGCATGACCGACGGACGCTTCATTCTGGCGTGCAACGGCGTCAAAATCCCGCTGCACCCCACGGGTGTTCGCGGTGAATTCGTAGCCGGGGTGCGCTACCGCGCTTGGCAACCGCCGAACTGCCTGCAGCCGACAATCGGCGTGCATACACCGCTGGTCTTTGACTTGGTAGATACATGGAACGGCCGGAGCCTGGGCGGGTGCACCTATCACGTGTCGCACCCAGGCGGGCGCAGTCATGAGACGTTCCCGGTGAATTCTTATGAGGCAGAGAGCCGCCGTCTGGCGCGCTTTTTCCCCAACGGACATACCCCAGGGCCGATAAAAGTGGCATCCACACCGACGAATGCAGAGTTCCCGCTGACACTGGACTTGCGCAAAGCCTAACCCAAAGGCAAGAAGGAGGACCGACTCGATTGAGTAAGAAGCCTCGCATGCAAAACGCCACCGCCCCAAGTCCAGCCCCGTCCATGGTGACCGGGCCAGCTGGGGGCGTGGCTTCTTCAGAGCTGCTGCAAAACTACCGCCCCCTGCCAGGACTGCATGATGAGATGATGATGCCCAGCGGGGAACTGCGGCCACCTTGGCGAGTCTTTGGGGATCTGTTGGCACAATGCAGTCCATCCGACATCCAGTCCCGCCACAAGACCGCGCAGCAGTTGCTGCACGATCACGGCGTGACGTACAACATCTTTGATGACGCCGTCGGCACCAGCAGACCCTGGGCACTGGATCTCATCCCCCACATCGTCGCCTCCAGCGAGGCGGAACAAGTGGCGCAGGGCATCGATCAACGGTCGCGCCTTCTGGATACGATCCTGCGAGATCTTTACGGTCCACAACGAATCATCAAGGAAGGTTGGCTGCCATCGGCGCTTTTGCATGCGAATCCAGGCTTTCTGCGCCCTCTGGCTGGATTGGTGCCGCCTGGAGGACGCTTCCTGCACGTCGCCGGCTGTGACCTTGTGCGAACCGAGGACGGGGCCTGGCGAGTACTGGCAGACCGCACCCAGGTACCGGGCGGCCAAGGTTATGCGCTGGAAAATCGCATTATCCTTTCAAATGTCTTCCCTGAGGAATTCAATGCCTCCCGAGTGCAGCGCCTAGCCGCCTATTTCGATGTGGAGCGCGAGACCTTTCGTTCCCTGGCTCCAGGGCGCCGCGCTGCGCCGACGATCCTGATGCTGACACCTGGTCCGCGTGACGAGACCTACTTCGAGCACGCCTTCAAGGCGCGCTATTTGGGCTTCCCTCTCGTGATGAGCGCCGACCTCACGGTCCGAGATCGCCGTGTGCATCTAAAGACCTTAGAAGGCCTGCGTCGAGTGGATGTGGTGCTGCGGAGTCTAGACGACTTGCAGTGTGATCCACTGGAGATGCACGCCGATGCCAGTCAGGGCATCCCTGGAATGATCGAGGCCTGGCGCAGTGGCGGTGTAGCTCTGTGCAATGGACTGGGCACCGGACTGGTGGAGACGCCCGCACTTCACCCATTCCTGCCCGGGCTCTGCCGCCATTTGCTGGGGGAACAACTGAAGCTCCCCTGCGTGCCTACGTGGTGGTGCGGCCAGCAAAAGCAACTGAACATGGTGCTATCAGATCCGCAGAAGTGGGTTCTGAAGGAGGCCTTTGTTCGCGGTGCACGCGATCCGATTTTCCTCGGAAAAATCGATGAAAAATCTCGCACAGAGGCGCTTGATCGCTTGAAGGCGGCCCCACATCGATGGGTGGCGCAAGAGATGCTGCGCCTGTCCACTACCCCTACCTGGACGGGGGATCGCCTGGAGCCGCGCTCACTTGTATGGCGCACCTTCGCCCTTCATCAGGGTGGGTCCTATACCATGATGCCAGGGGGGCTCAGCCGCGTCAGTCCGCATGTCGAGGGACGCGTGGTCACGATGCGATCCGGCGGTATCAGCAAAGACACCTGGGTGCTGTCTGATGGCCCCATCGCCACTCGGCCAGTCGCCCAAAGCCAACCTATTATCATTCGCCCTGCACGCCCACCTAGCGCGGTGCCCAGCCGCGTGGCGGATCACCTCTTCTGGTTGGGTCGGTATGCCGAACGCCTTGAGCAGACGATCCGCGTCCTGCGCACCACGCTCCAGCGGGTCAGCGGAGAGGTCACTGAGATTCAGACACGGGAGCTGCAGAGCTGCCTCACGCTGATGGAAGAGGCGCACCTGATTCCCGCGAACCTAGCACCTGCAGACATCCGGCCCAGCATCCATGAACTCATCAATGACCCCAAGCGCGAGAGCGGTGTGCGCCAATTGGTCAGCTCCGTCCGCTACAATGCCGCAGCCGCTCGCGATCGCCTCTCTGACGACACTTGGCGTTTGTTCAACAAGATCGAAAGCGATGCCTCACCCTCCCTGCCACCGCTCAAGGTCTCCCAGGCACTCATTGCGCTCGATACACTGATCCTCGATCTCGCTGCCTTCAGCGGCATGCAGATCGAAAACATGACGCATGGCCACGGTTGGCGATTTTTGGAGATTGGGCGTCGGCTTGAGCGGGCGATCTTTACCACCCCGCTGATTCGCGCTGCCACCATCGCCGCCGGCATGCGCGATGAGTCCGTCCTCGGACCGTTGCTGGAGATCTGCGATAGCACCATGACCTACCGCCGGCTGCACTTTGCCCGGCCACAATTGGTTCAGACCGCCTATCTACTTTTTCAAGACCCCTCCAACCCGCGTTCGGTGGCGTATCAGGTAGAGCGTCTCGTTGAGCGCCTCTCAGAACTTCCAGTCGATCCCCACCGCGGTAGCGAAACGAGCCAGGTCAGTCGCATGCAGGAAATCCTGGCGCTGGTGAAGAGTCCCAATCTTCCCGCTTGGGCCGCTGCGCAGCACCTCGCGGCGGAGGCTTTACCCGAGATCTGCACGACCGTCGTCGAGCAGTTGGAATCGCTATCCAGCACACTGACGGAGAACTACTTCAGCCACGCAGTCCGCAAAGTCCGCTGACCATGCGCTACCATATCATCCATCGCACCACCTACACGTATGACAGTCCTGTCACGGTATCGCATTACCTGGCTCGATTGTTACCACGTCCGCTGGCCAATCAGGAGTGTCCTTGGCATGAACTCCTCATCCGCCCAGAGCCGATTGAGCGCTCTCTCCGCACCGATTACTTTGGCAATCACTCGGTGTACTTTGAGATCGAAGGTGCCCACCAACAACTGGAGGTCATCGCCCGCAGTCTCGTCGATATCCGCCCGCCGCCTGCCTTTGATCCAGCCCAAACACCTGCTTGGGAGAAGATCCGCGACCGTTTCACTGCGGACACGGTGGGCATAGACTACTCACCAGCGGAGTTTCGCTTCAGCTCAGCACTCATCCAGACTGCGCCGGTATTTGCTGACTACGCCATGCCATCCTTTCCACCCAGCCGCCCCATTGCGGAAGGTGTCATCTCCCTGAATCATCGCATCAATACCGAGTTTGTTTTTGACTCGACCGCCACGGATCTGGCCACGCCGATCTCGAAGGTCATGGAGCAGCGTCGGGGTGTCTGCCAGGACTTCGCCCAAGTCATGATCGCCTGCCTGAGATCGATCGGATTACCCGCACGCTACGTCAGCGGCTATCTGGAAACACGACCGCCGCCAGGGAAGCCCCGACTCGTCGGTGCCGATGCCTCCCACGCATGGGTGGCCGCTTGGTGCGGTGAAAAACTCGGCTGGCTAGATGCGGATCCCACTAATGACGTCCTGCCCAACGAACGCCACATCACCGCGGCCTGGGGACGCGACTTTAGCGACGTCAGCCCACTGCGGGGCGTAACGCTGGGCGCGGGTGAACAACGACTGCAAGTCGCCGTGGATGTGCTGCCCAGTGACGACGGCTAGACTGGTCTGACAGCGACCACTTCTACCTCATAACGCAGCGACGGCGGCAGGCAGTTCGTGATCGTGGTCCGAGCCGGACTTGGCGCGGGAAAATACTCACGGTAGAGCTGATTGTAGAGTGGCAGGTCTTCCGCATCCCGGACATAATTGCGCGTCTGCACGACGTGCTCCAGATCGCTACCGGCGGCCTCCAGCACGCGTCGCACGTTTTCGATCGACCGGCGGAACTCGCCCTCGAACGAGTCGCTGATGATCTTCCCCTCCAGATCCACCGAGGCCTGGCCTGAAACAAAAATCAGATCCCCCACCACGACACAGGGGCTGAACGGAAGATGCGAAGTCGGCGTGTCAGGCAGTTGCGGGTAGGAGACGAGAGGATGATCCATGGCCGGGTTCAGTGCTTATTCACGCAATCAGTTCAGGAATAGGCCGACCGTGATCAACGATGGGTACCGGGCGCCCGTTGAAGTCTTTGATCGTCACCTTCCCCGCATCGATTCCGAGGTGGTGATAGATCGTCGCCAGGAAATCACCGGCACCGCAAGGTCTCTCGATCACGTCCTCACCGCGCTTATCAGTAGCTCCGATCACGCCACCTGTCTGGATGCCACCGCCAGCCCAGATATTGGTGAAGGCACGCGGCCAGTGATCCCGCCCCGGTTGGAGTGTGCCCGCAGGCGCACTGGCATCGCCCGCACCTGTGCTGCGGTCAAAACTGATTTTTGGCGTCCGACCAAATTCGCCCGTCACCACCACCAGCACACGCTTGCCGAGTCCTCGCGCGTAGATATCCTCAATCAAGGCAGACACCGCGCGATCATAGGTGGGCATACGGAAGCGCAGGGCCTCAAACTGATGCTGATTCACGGCGTGGTCATCCCAGTTGTTCACGCGACCGCAGAGCGGACCACTCAGACTGCTGGTCACGATTTCAACGCCGGCCTCCACCAATCGCCGTGCCAGCAGCAACTGCTGACCCCAGCGGTTGCGCCCATAGCGATCTCGCGTGGCAGCGTCTTCCTTGCTCAGGTCAAAGGCATCGCGAGTCTGTGGATTCGTCAGCAACGTCACCGCCTGACCTTCAAATTCATCTAGCGCCCCCAGCTCACCTTCGCGATCAAAGGCACGCTCCATTTTGTCTAGGCTCTTGCGCAACGCCACGCGATCACTCAGACGACGGGTTTCCGATTCATCTGATAAGCCGATGTTCGGCACCTGAAAGCTCGGCCGATTTGGGTCATCGCTGACGGCAAAGGGCGCATAGGCATCGCCTAGGTAGGCTGGGCTGGAGTACTCGGGCGATGCGGCCGGCACACCGATGTAGTTTGGCAGGGGATTCGAACGACCACCCGCCTTGGAACGCAGATAGTTGGCCACCGCCATCCAGTCAGGAAGACGCGGTTTGGGCTTATCCCGCGTATCGGAGTCGCCAGAGAACATCTGCATCGTCCCCGCCGGGTGCCCCCCGGCCGTCTGATGCATGGAGCGCAACACCGTAAACTTATCCGCGATCTTCGCGTTCATCGGCAACAATTCCGTAAAGACAGTGCCTGGAACCTTTGTGCGGATCGTCTTGAAGGGGCCGCGATACTCGCTGCCGATGTCCGGCTTTGGATCATAGGTATCCACATGGGATTGACCGCCTGGCAGCCAAACCATGATCACGGCAGTGCGCTCGCTCTGTGGTTTCACTGCGTTTTCCGCGCGGAGCCGCAACAACCCCGGCAATCCCAGTGAGGCAAAACCCGTCAACCCGACCTGCATAAAACCACGCCGCGACATCGGACCAGCGCAGCGGATAACAGAGGGAGATTCAAAAATGGAGGACATGCGCTGAAACCTACGGCCCGGCGCAGCGAAGTTTATCGGCGGGTCTATAGTAGCAAAAAAACGCTGACCGTGGCATGCTGCGGACGGAATGGGCCTCTTCTTCAATCGACGCTTTCGCTGGTGGTGGCGCAGCCTGCTGATCACGGCAGGCTTCGCTGCGTTCGGTTGGTGGGTGCTCCCATGGCTAGTTCCTTTGCCCGCGGATCTCGTGGCGACCTCGGTGCCATCGACCCGATTCCTGGCGCGCGACGGCACCGCACTGCGCCATCTCTTGGCAGATGACGGCACACGGCGGCGCGATGCAGTCAGCCTGGAAAAAATGCCGCGCCCACTCTGGCAAGCGGTCTTAGCGGCGGAGGATCGCCGCTTTTACGACCATGGCGGCGTGGATCTTTGGGCCGTGGCACGGGCCTTCCGAGACAACGCTCAGTCTGGACGAGTCGTCTCCGGTGCCTCCACGCTGCATCAGCAGTTGATCAAAATCTCCACCATCCCACGCCAACCACGCACACTGGCGACGAAGATTTGGGAGGTCCTCCAGGCACGCCACTTGAGCATGATGTGGTCGCACGATGAAGTGCTGGCCGCATGGCTGAATCGAGCACCTTTTGGGAATCTGCTCACAGGCTGCACAGCGGCAGCGGCGGGCTATTTTAACAAACCCATCACCGATCTCACCCCCGCCGAATGCGCGTTGCTCGCCGCGCTACCCCAAGCGCCCGGTCGGATGAATGCCTTTCGCGATCTCGACGCCGTCCTGCCGCGGCAACGTCGCATTTTGCAATCGATGCAGGAACTCGGCTGGCTGACGCCGGACGAGGCACGCATCGCGCGCGATCAACCCATCGTTCTGCAACGATTCAATGGCGGCTTTGCTGCGCCTCATGCCGTGGATTTGGTGAGGTCGCAGCAGGAGAAAGATCAGCCGCTCCCTAGCATTATCACGACCACCATTGATGCCGCATTGCAGAGTCAGGTCGAAGAAATCGTGCGCAACCGTTTGGCAGGACTCAAAGATCGGCACGTCAGCCAGGCGGCTGCGGTCGTGCTGGACAATGCCACCGGTGAAGTGCTGGCGCTCGCTGGGTCGCGTGACTTTTTCTCGGCGGAAGGCGGTCAGATCAATGGGGCCTGGGCACCGCATTCGCCTGGTTCAGCGGTCAAGCCTTTCACCTACCTGCTGGCGCTCCAGCGCGGCATGACGCCCGCATCGATCATCCCAGATCTGCCCATCGAATTCCAAACCACCACAGGCATCTACCGCCCCGAAAACTACGATCACCATCTTTACGGCCCCGTCACACTGCGCATGGCGCTGGGGAATTCGCTGAACATCTCCGCAGTGCGCGTCTTGGACCAGAGCGGCGGCCCCCAGCGCCTGCTGGAGACCTTGCGCGGCCTCGGCCTCACGACCCTCACTGAGGATGCGGATCACTACGGGCTCGGCCTCACCATTGGCAATGCTCCGGTGCGCTTGCTGGAATTGGCCAATGCCTTCGCCTGTCTGGCGCGGCTGGGAATCTACAAACCGTGGACCTTGATTCCCGACCCACAGCCTGCCCCAGGTCAGCGACTCTTTGATGAAGCCGCCTGCTACTTGATCGCCGATATCCTGCACGACAATCAAGCGCGCCTGCTGACCTTTGGCCAACACTCCGTGCTGCGTTTACCCTTCCCTGTCGCGGTCAAAACGGGCACGAGTTCCTCCTATCGCGATAACTGGACGGTCGGCTTCACCCCAGAATTCACCGTCGGGGTTTGGGCAGGCAATTTTGACAATAGTCCGATGCAGGACGTCTCCGGAGTGACCGGTGCCGGGCCCATTTTTCGCGATGTCATGCAACACCTGCATGATCGGCTCGGCACGCAATGGTTCCCCGAACCCGCCGGCATCGCCCACGCACGAATTGATCCCCGCAATGGGAAACGACTAACAGCCCAATCACCGCCAGCACGCCTGAGCCGAGACGAACTCTTTCTGCCCGGCAAACTGCCCAACCCTGCTACCAACGCCGACTACGACCCACAAGGTCGCGCCTTTTTGGCACAGGAATACGGATCGTGGATGCGCAGTCGCGACAACTGGTTGGGCGATCTCGTGACCACCCGAACCCGAGACGCCACACCGCGCATGCAAATCACCCACCCCATCTCTGGCACCGTCATCCGACTCGATCCCGACCTACCCGGAGGAGGCCGGCGCCTGCTCCTCGAAGCACGCGGCGCGGGCGACATCTCCTGGGCCTGCGACACTCTTGAAATCAAGATCGACGCCAGCCAACCCATCGCACAGCTTGTTCCAGGCCGTCATGTCATCACTGCTCGCTCCGCAGCAACGGGAGAGACCCAGCGCACGACCGTCATCGTGCACGCCGAGTGATCACAAAATCCGCGTCGTCTGATCCGTCAGCCGCATAGACTCGGGGATCTGTCCGACAAACCTTGGCTGCAGACCAATGCCGGTGAACACTTCATCCAACTGCGAAAGGGAAACCTCCTGCGGATCATCGATTTCAAAATACACCAGATCGTGGTTCGAATCGATCTTGTAGCGGACACGCGGGATCACATCCATCTGGTTGCGCAACTGAAGAATCGAATCCCCGTGGCGCAATCCCTTGGCATAAACTTCGAGTTCAATCATGATTTAATTCCTCCCAAAACTTCGCCCAAGCTATCAGGAACCGACGATGCCGACCAGGGAAAAAACCGCAGCGCAAGAATCATCCCGCAGCAACGCTCTTGTCAGACAGACACTTTTTCTCCACCCTGCAGCAAATGCCCACACCACAACCGACCCGCCGTCACTTCATCGCCGGACTTAGCACCGCCGCTGCGGCAACATGGACCGAACAACTCCGCGCAGCCCCCGAACCCAAGGAGGAAATCATCGGACACGGTGCGCATCGATATCGGGTGATCAAGGACTGGGTCACCCCCGGACAGGGCCGCAATCACCCCATCCTGAACTGCCATGAAATGGTACAGGTCAATGACGGGCGGCTCTTCATGGTCGGCGATCACTCGGACAACCAGATGCTGATCTACAAACAGGATGGCACCATCCTCAATTCTTGGGGATCCAGTTGGCCCGGCGGACATGGCCTGACGCATAGCGACGAAAATGGCGAGGAGTTCCTTTTCGTCACCGACTCCGGCCTCTGGAAGTCTGGCTCTAGCAGCGTCCGGCAGTGTGGGCGCGTGGCGAAGATTGATCTGGACGGCAGGGAGATCTTTACCCTGAGCCATCCGATGACCGTCGGCGCGTATGAGGCGGACTGGAACTTTAATCCCACGGAGGTAGCCATCGGACCGAACGGGGATATCTACATCGTCGATGGCTATGGGTCGAACTACGTGCTGCGCTACGATCACCAGGGCAAGTTCATCAGCCGTTTCGGCGGCAAAGAGGGCGTGCCTCCCGAAGAACGCCTCAACAACGCCCACGGCATCGCACTGGACACCCGGGCCGGGGTGGATCAGGCCACCTTGATCGTTACTTCTCGCGCCGACAATTGCTTCCGGCGCTTCACCCTGGAGGGCAAGTTTGTGGAAACCATCGCCACGCCGGGCGCCTATGTTTGTCGGCCCGTCATCGCTGGGCAGGAGCTCTATGCAGGCGTTTGCTGGTCCAAGGACAAGGACGGCAAGTTCGTGAAGGATCCTTCCGGCTTTGTGGTCGTCATCGATGCGCAGGGAAAAGTCATCGCTGCACCAGGGGCCGAAGAACCCGTTTACGATGGCGACCAACTGAAGCCGCTGTTGCGCAAAGAAAACGTCATTGATCACGGCCACGACGTCTGCGTGCTGGACAATGGCGACCTCGTCGTCTGCCAATGGAACGCACTGCAGACCTACCCGATCAAACTGGAAAAAGTCGCCTAAAATGCACCTCACCGACCTGACTTGGCCCGACGTCGCTGCGCTCGACAAGAACACCCCCATCATCTTCCCCATCGCCGCGCTGGAACAGCACGGAAGACACATGCCCGTCTTTACCGACAGCATGTTGGCCGGAGAAATCATGCGTCGGGTGGAGGCACAGATGCGCGACAACATCCTCGTCGCACCGATGCAGTGGCTCGGGAATTCCCATCACCACCTGGATTTCCCAGGGACTCTTTCCGCAGAGCCCCGCCTCTACATCGACCTTCTCAACGGCC
Organism: Verrucomicrobiaceae bacterium; assembly: GCA_024232965.1. Classification (GTDB taxonomy): domain Bacteria; phylum Verrucomicrobiota; class Verrucomicrobiia; order Verrucomicrobiales; family Verrucomicrobiaceae; genus JACKQF01. The sequence continues at coordinate 432,689 of JACKQF010000002.1, forward strand.
TACTAGAGAATTTCATCGCCCACGGCTTCAGGCGCCTCCTGTTCTTCAACGGCCACGGCGGAAACGACATCCCGGGGAAACAGGCCGTCTTTGAGACCCGCCAAAAGCACCGAGATCGCAAAGACCTCCTGCTGCTCTCCATCACCTACTGGCACTTGGACGTAAAGCCCTGGGAGACGCTGCCAGCCCTCCAACAGCGGGAGATGGGCCACGCCTGCGAGTGGGAAACGTCCATGGTCCTGAGCCTCCGACCGGACCTCGTCAAAGACCACGCCACCACTCCTGAAGTCCCCTTTGGCAACCCCTTCCTCCCCGCCAGCCGCGGCTGGATCATGCCCGACCGCTCCGCGCCCGGCCACGTCGGCATCCCCGCCGCCGCCACCGCCGAAAAAGGCGAGCACCTCTTCCAATGCTACACCGCCGCCGCCGTGCGATTCATTGAGCGCGTCATCGACTGGGACGGTACTAATTGGGAGGGATGAAGCCGCACGTACGCTGAGTATTGCGCCAAGCTTGCGTTATTCTGCGTTTTTAAACCTTTCTTTTCTGGGAGTTTGCTTCTTGACTTTCTCCCATTAAAGTTACCCTCACGCTACTGTTTCCCCGGGCCATCGCCCCCTATCATGTCCACCTCTAATTCCTCGTCCCCGACGTCCCTTCGCAACGCGGTCATCCGTCTCGCTGGCAATTCCCAAGACGGCATTCAATCCATCGGTGGTTTCCTCGCCCGTTTGGCGGGGCGGACCCAGAAGGATGTCATGACATACATGACGATTCCTTCCACGATCTCCGGTGGTCCCTCCATCTTCCAGGTGCATCTTGGCTCAGGTGAGGTCTTGGACCCAGGTGATGAGGCCGATGTTCTGGTCGCTTTTTACCAGCACAGCTACGACGCCCACTTCTCATCGATCCGTGATGGCGGCGTCTGTCTTTATGATTCAGGTGAAGTGACCGAACTGAAGACCGAGCGCGGCATCAAGAATATTGGGATCCCCTTCACCCAAGCGACCATCGAAGCGATCGGCGGCTCCGCCCGTGACCGTGGTAAGAACATGTTCGTGATGGGAACCATCTGCGCCGTCTATCAGCTCGACAAAGAAAAGCTGGTCGGAATCGTCAGCCGCCAATTCGGCAAGAAAGACGAAAGCGTCCTGCGCAACGCCATGCTGGCCTTTGACGCTGGCTATGCCTACCCCGTCGGCGATCTGGGCACCTTTGAATTTGAAGAGGGCATCCACAAAGACGAGCACCGCCTCAGCACTGACGGCAATACGTTGATGAGCATGGGCCTCATCGCAGCTGGTGTTCGTTACGGCTCCGCCTACCCTATCACCCCTTGGTCCTCCATCATGGAGACCCTCCGCAGCGAACTGCCAAAATACGGCGGTATCTACGTCCAAGCGGAAGACGAACTCGCCGCCGTGTCCATGACCATCGGTGCAGCGTTTGCCGGTCACCTGGCCGTCACCGGCAGCTCAGGCCCTGGCCTGAGCCTGAAAATGGAAGCACTGAGCTACGCCAGCATGGCGGAGATCCCCCTCATCGTCATCAACGTCCAGCGCGGTGGCCCATCCACAGGTCTGCCGACCAGCGTGGAGCAGAGCGATCTCCTCCAGGCCATCTACGGTAGCCATGGGGACGCTCCTCGCATCGTCCTTTCCCCCAAAGACGTCGAAGACTGCTTCTACATCGCGATTGAGGCCGGCCGCCTCGCCCGCGAATACAGCTGCCCCGTCATCATCCTCAGCGATCAGGCAATCAGCAGCCGTATCGAGGCCTTCACCGAGCCTAATTTGGATGAGTGGTGGATCGAGCCAGAACTCGACATCGCCCCACGCCCAGAAGACTTCAAACCTTATCCTCTGGACCAGATCACCCGCCACGCCCCTCCAGGAACCAAGATGCTGGGCGGCAAATATCCGACCGTCACCGGCCTTGAGCACGACGAATGGGGCCACCCGAGCGGCAACGCGAAGATGCACCAGCAGATGACCGACAAGCGTCGCAATAAGCTGATCGCACTTTCAAAGAAACTGCCTCTTCCTGAAGTTTACGGCGATGCCGAAGGCGATGTCCTCCTTGTCGGCTGGGGCTGCACCTACGGCCCAATCAAAGAAAGCATCAATCGCCTCCAGTCCGAGGGGCACAAGGTCGGCGCGATCCATCTGCGCAACCTCCACCCGCTCCCAGCAGGTCTCGATACCATCTTTGCCAAATTCAAGAAGGTGCTCGTCGTGGAAATCAACGACGTCGGCGTTTACGGCTACGGCCAGTTGGCCATGATCCTGCGTGCCAGCCTTGCCGATCCAAAGATTGAGTCCCTCTGCAAGACGGACGGGCTGACCTTCCGCATCCGTGAGATTGTCACGGCAGTGGAAAAAACACTCGCCTCCTAAACACGTCCCTTTCCAATCGAAGTTCGTTCCCTTGAAGATCGTCTGATATCCAATCCGCCATGAGCACCGCTACCGCTACCGAACCAGCCTCTGATCCTGCCCAGGAGAAGCTGACCAAGAAAATCCTCACTGCTGACCACCCCACTTGGTGCCCCGGCTGCGGAGATTTCGCCGTTCTTGCCGCATTCTATAAGGTCCTGGAAAAACTCCAGTATCCGCACGAAAAGATCGTCTGCGTCGCAGGCATCGGTTGTTCATCGCGCTTCCCCTACTTCGTGAACAGCCACGGAATTCACTTCATCCACGGCCGCGCGCTTCCGCTGGCGACAGGTGTCTCCCTTAGCCGCCCAGACGTCCACGTGTTCGTCTTCGGTGGTGATGGCGACGGCTTCTCCATCGGTGGGAACCATCTGAACCACGCCGCCCGTAAGAACATCCGTCTGACTTATGTCATCATGGACAACTACGTGTATGGTCTGACGAAAAAGCAAACCAGCCCGACCAGCCCCGAAGGCTTCAAGTCCAAGACCGATCCTACTGGCTCCATCGACCGTCCGATCAACCCGATGAAGCAACTCCTCGCCAGCGGCGCGACCTTCATCGCCCGCACGCACGCCGCCCAGGTGAAGCACATGATGGAAGTCTTTGAACGCGCCATCCTGCACGACGGCTTCAGCGTCGTGGAATGCCTCAGCGAGTGCGTGATGTTCTACAACGGTTCCTTCGACGACAGCACCCCACGTAAAGGCGGTGTCTATGACATCATCGACGAAAGCCAGCACGACGTCGGCGACGACATCGCAGCCTTCAAACTGGCAGACGTCCCAACCCCAGGCAAATTTGGCGTGTTCTACGAAGTGGATCGCCCCAGCAAGAACGAGTTGGAGCAACGTTGGATCGACTCAACGCAGGCAAAACTCGCTGGCAAGAGTCAGAAAGACATTCTCCGCGATCGCCTGGCGATGATGCGCTAAGTGTCCTTGCAAAAACAGTTACCAACGGCCTGTGATGCACCGCGTCACAGGCCGTTTTTACTTCGCAAGGAAGCTATTAGCCAGCAATCCGGACACTACGCTTTTTATCCAACTTCAGCACCTGGCCAGTAGCCCACTCAGGCTCGGCTTTCGGATCTGAGAGTTTTTCTCCCGCAAGCTGAATGCTACCACCCTGGACCAAGCGGCGGATATCGCCATTCGATGGTTTCATCTGGAAGCAACTTTCAAAAGCCAACGCCACCACGGAGAGCACGTCCCGCCTCTCTCCCAAAGTCAGCATTGGGAGTTCAGCGCTGTCGAGATCGCGCTTGCTGAACCGAATATCCCAATCGTCGCGGCATTGCTGGGCGGCCTCCGCACTGTGGTAAGTCTCCACACAACGTGTGGCAAGGGTCTTCTTGGCTTCCATCGGATGCAGGTCGGAGGCCATTGTCTCGCCCAAAACCAGCAGGTAGTACTTGCTCATCAACTCGTCCGGAATGCTCATGAGCTTGCCAAACATGTCTTTCGGCTCATCCGTGACACCGACGTAGTTGTTGAGCGACTTGCTCATCTTCTTCACGCCATCCAGCCCCTCCAGCAAGGGCAGCGTCATGCAGACCTGCGGCTCTTGGCCTTCCTCCTTCTGTAGGTCACGACCGACCAGTATGTTGAAAAGCTGATCGCTGCCGCCGATCTCGACATCGGACCGCACAACGACAGAGTCCCAGCCCTGCATGATCGGATATTGAAGCTCATGGAGCCGGACCTCCTGCCCTTGAGCCACGCGGTTCTTGAAGTCTTCCCGCTGGAGCATCTGCTGGAGCGTGACCCGCGCATTGAGCCGGATGACTTCAGTAAACGGCATGTCTTTGAACCAACTGCCGTTGTAAACCACCTCAGTCTTCTCCCGGTCCAGCACCAAGAAGGCCTGCTCGGTATACGTCCGTGCGTTGACCAAGACCTCATCGTACGTCAACGGCGGGCGAGTCGTGGAGCGGCCACTAGGGTCTCCGATCATTGCCGTGAAATCGCCGATGATGAGCACGATGTGATGCCCCAGTTCCTGAAATTGGCGCAGCTTCCGCAATCCTACCGCGTGACCCAAGTGGATGTCTGGAGAAGTCGGATCGACCCCCATCTTGATTCGCAAGGGTTTACCGCGGGCAAGTTTTGTGGCGAGTTCTTTTTCGCTGTGAATGGTGACGGTTCCTCGGGTGAGGATTTGGAGCTGTTCGTTGGCTGGGAGCATGGCAGGAAAAATCGGGCGGTATCCTTCGCACCAAAGACGCGGCCTGTCAGGGGCATTTTTCCCGCGAAACCACCCTTCCCACGACGTAACCAATGACCATGATTCGCCGCTTTCTGCTTTCTTGTTGTCTCGCTCTCCCGTTGATCGGGAATGTCAACGCCCAGGCCGCCTCCTCGCGGGACCTGATGAACGAGGGTGTTCAGGCGTTTTTTGACGGCAAAATCAAAGAGTCCGTCGCTGCTTTTGATCTGCTGATCAAGGCTTCCGAAGAGATCAAACCGCAATTGTGGCAGCGCGGGCTTTCCCTCTACTATGCCGAAAAGTATCAAGAGGGGCGGGAGCAGTTTGAGGTGCACCAAACCGTGAACCCCAACGACGTCGAAAACGCCGCATGGCATTTCATCTGTGTCGCCCGCCTGGAAGGGGTCGAAGCAGCCCGGAAGGCGTTGATCCCCATCAAAGGTGATGCCCGTGTCCCGATGCAAGAGGTACACGACCTATTTGCCGGGACTGGTAACGTCGAGGCAGTGATGAAGGCCGCCGAAGCCGGTGATGAGGGTCCAACCAAACGCAACCAACTCTGCTACGCCCACCTCTACTTAGGACTGTACTTTGAGGCGTTGGGAGACAAGGACAAAGCCAAGGAGCACATCGTCAAAGCCGCCGTCGATTACAAAATGGACCACTACATGGGCCGCTGTGCGCAGGTGCACGCAAAGCTGCGCGGGTGGCACTAAACGACCCGATCAGCGACTGGCGGGCTGGGAACCCGCCCCGAGTGTGCCCAATGCGACCAAGGTCCGCGCGATCTCCGGCGCAAAGGATCCGCACCACCCACCTCTACAAGACTCTAAACGCTAGCGGGCACCTCGTAGCCGGAACGGTAATCCCGACGCAGGAGACCCAGAGCCTCAGGGGTCGCACTTTCGCCGACGAAGGTCTCTTTTTCTGCGTCGATCTCCAGCATGGCACCAAACTTGATGTCCAGTTTGGCGGCATCCAGTTCGTTGTTCGTCAAATGCTGGTGGAAGTCGCCAATCACGTCGTTCCATGGCTGGAAGCCCTTCACTGCAGCCTCTGCCTGCTCGCGATTGTACGCCTGACCGAGACGCCAGGAGATATTGCCCAAATGGCACCATGAACTGGAGTAGTGGATCTCTTCGATCTCGCCGTTCAGGGAGGCAGCCTTCCGATTGCGCAGGCCTTCGATGAAGTTTTCTGCATGGGACTTACCACCGTCACCGCTGAAGGACTGAAGCTTCTTGCCGGCGCTGTCAAAGGCTGTGCCACCGCCGCGACCACCCGTGTAGTAGCCGCCTTCGCACTCGATGATGAGGAAGGAATTGCTCCGACGGCGCATGTAAACATCGTCGGCCTTCATGCCTGCTTTGCGCGGCAGATTGTGCACATCCATGATCACGGGAACATCGCCAGTATCGATGTAAATGAAGTGAGTGTTGGGCGTTTCCCCCGCGTCATCCCAGCCAAAGCGACCGCCGCCAGCAATCACACGCTTTGGCAGCTTCACCTTGTCACGGAAGACCACATTGCGCAGGTCGTCGAGGATGTGCGGGCCCCAGTTGCCGAGCTCGCCGTTGCCCGTATTCCAGTTCCAGTGCCAGTCGTAGTGGAATTTGTCGCGGAAGATTGGCTCATCCTTGGCAGGTCCCAGCCACAGATCGTAGTTCACGCTGGGCGGCGGTGTCAGCGGCTTGTCCTGCTTGCCGATGGAGGCACGCTGGCCATAGCGATTGCAGCGGACGTAGTTGATCTTACCCAGCGCTCCGCTGTCCAGGAAGGCCTTTACCTCTGTCTGGAGGGGATCGCTGCGCTGCTGAGTGCCGCCTTGGACGATGCGTCCGTATTTGCGCGCAGCCTCGACGAGCTTGCGCCCCTCCCAGATGTTGTGGGAGATTGGCTTTTCGACATACACATCTTTGCCTGCCTGACAGGCCCACACAGCAGCCAGCACGTGCCAGTGATTGCAGGTGGAGATGACCACTGCATCGATCTCTGGATCCTCGATGACTTTGCGCAGATCGGTGGTGGCCTTTGCAGTCGGATAGACCTTTTGGGCACGCTCGATGACCTTGCTATCCACATCGCAAACATAGGCGATCTCAACGCCAGGAATTTTTGCGAACCACGCTGCTGAACCCATGCCACGCCCACCCAGACCGATCGAGCCAATGCGAATCTTGTCGTTTGCCCCGAGCACGCGGGAGGCAGAGAGGGCGGTGAGTCCGAGTGCGGAATGTTTGAGGAAGGAACGGCGTGAGGTCATGGAGCTAAGGATAAAGTTTTGGATCCACTATTTCACGACGATCCAACCGCCTTGGCGAGCAAAAAAGCCTCTAGTGGTCAGGTTTTTGCCCTATCAGGCCGCATTCAACCGCCACAGAGTGAAGTTTAGGAAGGTCGCAAACGACACCCAGGCCAGATAAGGCACCAGCAAGCCCCCTGCCCCTTTACTGACGCGGAAAAAGCTCATCATCGTGGAAAGGATCGCCACCCACAGCACCACGATTTCAACCAGCGCCCATCCCATGGCATGAGCGCCAAAGAAGATTGGAGACCAGGCGGCATTCAGCGCCAACTGAATGAAATACAAGGTCAGCGGACCCTTTTGCGCGGCAAAACCACCACGCTTCCAAATCATCCACGCCGCCACAGCCATCAGCGTGTAGAGAAGTGTCCAGGCCGGGCCAAAGATCCAGGCAGGAGGATTCCACGACGGCTTCTGGATTGAGGCATACCACGCCCCAGGCAGCGAAAAGGACCCCACAGCTGCTGCGCAAAACGTGATCGCTATAAAAACCACCAGCATAAGGCCAGCACGGGGAGGAGATGGGGTAGCAGACATAAGAGGTACTACGATGGTTACGAGCCTGAAACGTTGCACATTCTGAAAATCAGCCCAAATTCACGCCACCCAACACTTTGAGAGGATGCACCTCTCACCTTCGTTCCCTTCCCATGATGAAAAACAAGCTCACCTCCCTCCTCCTCGCGGGTTCTGCCCTGCTGACAGCCTCCCCCCTGAACGCGGCAGATACCCCTGATAATCTCTTGGCCATCCCAGGCAAGATCCTCTACCAAAACGAACTGTCGGGCGAAGTCGCCGCACCGCTAAGGGTGTCCAAGGGCAAATGGGAGGCGGTTGAGGGCGTTTTGCGTGGTTCTGAAGTGACGGCAGACGACCATGCTGCGGTCTTGAAACTTGCAGCCCCGTTCAAAGACGCTGTCTTTGAATACGAAGTCCGCTTCGTGGGCGAAGGAAAGGCGACTTCTCTTTCCATCAACGACTCCAAAGATCACGTCTGCCGCGTCTCTCTGAGCCCCACCAGCGTCACCGTCCAGAAGGACGATCACGATCATGAAGGCCCAGACGTCGCAGAGGTCTTTCATCGCCTGAAGGCAGATCTGAAGCCGGGCGAGTGGCACAAGGTCCGCCTCGAGATGGTCGGCAATGAGATGCTAGGCCGCTGCGATGACATTGTGGGCTTTGGCTCCCATGAATTGATCGGCACCACCAAGGCCAGCTTTGGCTTTACGGTTTCCGGCGAGTCGGTCGAATTCCGCAACCTGCGGGTCTATGAGGCCAAGCCAAATCCAGAGTGGGAATCCCTGAAAAAGAAACTCGTTCGCAAGAGCGAACGCGGTTCCTGAGCTTTTCTGGTATCTTTCGCCGGGCGCCCGGGCTAGAGGAATGCCCTCTTACCTGAAATGGCTGATGTATTGATTCCCGATTGGGGCACCTGGGACCCCGGCACTCGCGCGACTTTGATGTTCGTGGTTGATGAACCACGAGGTCAGGTGCTCCTGATTCGTAAAAAGCGTGGGCTCGGTGCTGGGAAGATCAATGGCCCTGGCGGCAAGATCGATCCTGGCGAGACTGCCCTAGAGTGCGCCGTGCGCGAAACCCAGGAGGAACTCGGCGTGACCGCGCTGAATCCCGTGAAGCACGGGGAGCTTTGGTTCCAGTTTGTCGATGGCATGCGGATGCATGTCGCCGTTTTTGTGGCACGTGCCCACGAGGGCGAGGCGTACGAAACGCCAGAGGCAATCCCCATCTGGACCCCACTGGATGCCCTCCCTTTTGAAGAAATGTGGGCGGACGACCGTGAATGGCTGGCCCAGATGTTGTCTGAAGGTGGGCTTTTTTGTGGAAAATTCGTCTTTGAAGACGATTTGATGCACCATTGTGAGATGGTTTGGGACTCTTCTGGGTGGATGGACTGAGTTTCTGGTTGACGATTGCCCGCGACCTCCTACTTTAGCCGCCCGTTTTCCAATCCATTTAAACCGAAGAACCCTCCTGTATGACCCACATTCAAGTTAGAAAAGGCGAACCTGTTGACCGCGCCCTGAAACGTCTCAAGACGAAGCTTGAGTCCGAAGGTATCATGGAGGAAGTCCGCCGTCTGCGCTCCCACGAAACTCCAGTCGAGCGCCTCCGCCGCAAGGCCCGTGCCGCCGCAAAACGTGGCAAGATCCGCTTCCGCTTCACCATGCCAAAGCCGAGCGACAAGGCTGAAGGCGCTGGCGAATAAGCCCCCACTCATTTCATCTGCACCGCAGGGACACCAGTCCTAGCTTCGCAGACACCCAACCGCTGACCGGGATCCCCCTGGCAGCGGTTGTTGTTTTTCCGGAGCAGGCGACGTCTCAACGGGCCTTCCGGCAGACGTCGCAGATCTCATCACCGTCATCCGTGACCCGGAATTCGAGCTTTGGGTCATCGCTCTCCGTTTTACCGCAGACGTTGCACTTGTGAAAGTAGGGGAGCTCCGGTGCCATCGCCGCATTGAATCGCTGGCGCCGCTCCATCGCAACGGCACGCGTTTTCGTCTGCTTCAGCAAGCCCGGTCCGAAGGCGATCAGGAAATTCAGGTGCCCCAGGACCACCGGCCAGAACTGGCGACTATCCCGCACAATGGCGAAGAACGCGTAAGCGACTGCCATCCATGCCACCCATCGCACTTTGATTGGAATGAAAAAATTCAGCCGAATCTCCCGGTCAGGGAAATACATCGCAAAAGCCAATAGGAAACTCGACGACAGCCAGAGCGTCGTAGTTGGCACGTTCAACGTCAGCGCACCGGCAACCAAAGCTGCCCAGCCTCCGAATACGTAAAGATTCAGTCGAAAAGGCCACCAGGCCTGCTCGAGGCCCCGTCCGACCCACGACAAGACAATGATCGAAAAAGCACCCGATAGAGGGGTCAGGTATCCCGGGATAAACATGAAGGTCACCAAGCGCCAGACCTCGCCAGCCCAAACGCTGCGGGGGTGCAGAATCAGTAATTCCAAGAACTTCCCACCCGCCCCGCGTGCATCTGCCACCATAAAGCAGACCAGGGTGACGAGCTGCAAGGCTGCGAGGAGGACAAGCAGATGAGGAATGGCAAAACGAGCAAAGCGAGATTCAAGGCTGGTAAGTAGCGACATGGGCAAGAGAAGTGCACCGTGGCGGTTTTCCTGCCAGACCGCAAGCCCGCAGGCGACCTTTGACAAATCAGACGAACTTGAAACGGGCATACATTTGCTCAACGCACTGCATTTAACGGTCACGGCACCGCAAAGCCCCGGACTCCTCCTATGCCCCTGTTGACTTTCGATAAACAAATGGTCACTGTCTTATTGACTAGCTCTCCTACCGGAAAATTGAGCACTCAATGCGTAAACCGTTGATTCTCAGCAGTTTAGAATACGGCGAAGGCAAACGGCTGCATAGATCTTAAAAAATATAGCAGAAAACTTCCAACGTTTTATGAGATGCCGCTGTCTATCCGTGGTCTCTGTTTCCCCGGTGAACTCGCATAAATTATCGGAGATTCGGAGACTTGCCGGATCTTCCACTGCTATACCTAAATACAAACCCAAATGCTGACCATTCCTTCAATCATCGCTCACCGAGGCTCCTCCTGGGACGCCCCAGAAAACACTCTTGCTGCATTCCTCCTTGCCTGGATGGAAGGAGCCGACGGAATTGAAGCAGATTTTCAAATGACCAAGGACGGGGAGATCGTCTGTGTGCATGACGAATCCCTTGAGCGCACAACCGGCAAGTCAAAGCGCGTCTCCAATTGCACGCTCGAAGAGCTCCGCGCACTCGACGCCGGCAAATGGAAGCGCCCGCTTTACCGCGGACAGCGCATTCCGACTCTCCCAGACGTTCTTTCCACGGTTCCCGTTCATGGGCAGATCTTCATTGAACTTAAAGGTGGACCAGAAATGATCCCCCTCGTCAAAAAGCACCTCCAGGCAGCCAAGATAGATCCCGCCAACGTCCGCATCTGTAGTTTCAACGTCGAGACTCTCCTCGCGGCCTCCGAAGCCATGCCAGACTATAACCGCCTCTTGCTGTGCAAACGCAGCACATCAGAGGGCGTTTGGGAACCTTCCCTGCACATCCTTGAAGCAACGATGCGCATGGTGAAAGCCTGCGGGATTTACCTCGACAATGTGTCCCTCGCGGCGGAACCAGAACTCGCAAAGAAGGTCCGTGCTGCTGGCAAAGAACTTCACGTCTGGACAGTCAATCGGGCTCCCGCAGCTCGTATCGCTAGCGCCATGGGAATTACTTCCCTGACCACGGATCGCCCCGGCTGGCTGCGCCGCCGCCTGTTAGCAACTCCAACATCCACCTCCGACACACCGAAGGTGAAAGCCAAGCCAGGCCGCAAGCCACGCCTTTCAAAAGCGTAGTCTGACATTCCAAGGCGTGACGACTCATCAGTGTCACGCCTTGGGGCCTCTCCCCGCGTCTTCCCCAAGGCGAGACGGCTTCTAGCCGTCTCGTGACTCCGACCGCTGGAAGCCGTCGCTCCTTGGGGGGCTCCCGCCGTGTCCTCGGTTACGCAGGAATCAGTCCGCGAGCCGCTTCGAGTGCTGCGCTGACCTTGCTTACATCCTTGCCGCCGCCACGGGCAAAGTCGGGCTTACCGCCGCCTTTGCCGCCGACGATGGGGGCGATGGTTTGGATGATCTTACCTGCTTGGACCTTGGATTGATGCTCTTTGGCAACGGTGGCGATGATAGCCACGCTGCCGCCCGCTGTTCCGGCGAGGACGACAATGCCGTCGAAGTTGCCCTTCAAAGCATCGCTGACGGCCATCACATAGTCTCCGTCCACATCACCCAAGTTGGCGATGATGGCGTTGTTCTCTGCGGTGGTGATGAGATCTTTGGCACGACCAGATGCCTCGCGATGCTGCGCTGCTTTGAGCGCCTTCTCCAGCGATTTCTGCTGGTCAAGGAGACTGTCGATCTTCTTCTCAAGATCCGCTGTTCCTTGGGCACTGACCTTGCCCGCCAGCGCCTTTAGGAGATCAGCCTCGGCACGAGCCACGTTGTAGGCTTCGAGCCCGGCGATGGCTTCGACGCGACGAACGCCCGCTGCCACGGCACCCTCCGCAACGACTCGAAAGAGCCCGATCTCACCGGTCCGACGCGTGTGCGTGCCGCCGCAGAGTTCCATGCTCCATCCGTCCAGCGCATTCGCCTTGCCGCCGATTTGGACGACGCGGACGTTCTCTGGGTACTTTTCGCCAAAGAGCTGCATGATGCCGCTGTTGGCCTTGGCCTCCGTGTAAGGAACTTCCGTCCACGACACGATGTCGTTGGCGATGATACGCTCGTTCACCAGTCGCTCGATGTCTGCCAGCTGGGTTGGGGACAAGGCAGCACTGTTGAAGTCAAAGGTCAGTTTGTCAGGAGTAACGTTGGAGCCTTTCTGCGTCGCGTCTTGGCTCACCACTTCATGCAGAGCCCAATGCAGGATGTGCGTGACGGTGTGATGCCGCTCGATGGCATGACGACGCGCCGCATCGACCACGACTCGAACTTCCGTTCCGACCGTCGGTGCCTCCTCGCCCTCGATAAAGTGCAGCCAGGTATTGCCAACCTTCGTCGTCGTAGCGATCGGAAACGCATTGGCACCGACAATGATCTGCCCGCTATCACCAATCTGCCCTCCCATCTCCGCGTAGCAAACACTGGAGTCGAGCACCACCGCCGTCTTGTCCTTCATGGAGACGACTTCAAGCACCTTGGCATCGGTTTCGAGCGCGTCATAACCAACGAACTCGGTGGCGTCCTTGGTTTCGATTTCGCTGACGGAGACGACCTGCTTGTTCTTCTGACCGGCTTCGCGAGCGCGTTGCTTTTGCTCCTCCATGAGCTTGTCAAAACCTTCGGTATCAACCGTCAAGCCGCGTTCGCGTGCCATGAGTTCGGTGAGATCCAGAGGGAAGCCAAAGGTATCGTAGAGTTGGAATGCGAAAGGACCACTCAATTGTTTGCCCGAAAGTGATCCCACTTCTTCTTCAAAGAGTGCCACACCACGATCCAGCGTCCGATTAAACGCCTCTTCTTCCAACTTCAGCACCGACTTGATCTGATCTTTCCGAGCGCGCAACTCGGGGAACACATCGCCCATGTGCAGGGCTAGGACGTCGACAAGCTTGTAGAAAAACGGCTCTTTAAACTCAAGCGTGCGGCCATACTTCACGGCGCGGCGGAGAATGCGGCGGAGGGTGTAGTTGCGGTCGCTGTTGCCGGGCTGAATGCCGTCGGCAATGGAGAAGCTCAGCGTGCGCAAGTGGTCAGCAATGACGCGGAAGGCGACGTCGATCTTTTCCTGCTCAGTGACTGGAATGACGTGGCCCTGTGCATTCGCCTTTGGCAGCGTGCTCTGGTAATGCTTCCCACTGAGCTTGGTCAGCTCATCAAAGATCGGCTTGAAGACATCGGTGTCGTAATTGCTGATCTTGGCGTTTTCGAAGTCCGTGAAGTTCTTCGTGCCCTGAATGATGCTGGTCAGACGTTCGAAACCCATCCCCGTATCCACGTGCTGAGCGGGCAGCGGGACGAAGGTGCCATCAGGATTGGCGTTGTACTGAATGAAAACGTTGTTCCAAATCTCAATGCAGCTCGCGTCGCTGCCGTTGACGAGCAAGGCCCCAGCGCGCTGGCGTGCTTCATCCAGTTCCACCGGACCGGGGGTAAGATCAATGTGGATCTCCGTGCAGGGGCCGCAGGGACCAGTATCGGCCATCATCCAGAAGTTGTCCTTCTTGTTGCCGTTGACGATGTGGATCTCAGGATCGAGGCCGACGGCGCGGAATTTCTCTGCCCAGAGGTCCCAGCTTTCTTGGTCGCGGTCGGCGGGATCTCCCTTCGATTTGTCGGGCTGATAAATGGTGGCGAAGACGCGGCTCGGCGGGAATTTGAAGCGCTCAACGATGAGCTCCCAGCTCCAGGAGATGGCTTCTTTTTTGAAGTAGTCACCAAAGGACCAGTTCCCCAGCATCTCGAAAAAGGTGTGGTGATAGGTGTCGAGACCGACATCCTCAAGGTCGTTGTGCTTTCCACCAGCGCGGATGCACTTCTGCGTGTCAGCGGCACGGGTAGGTAGGCCCTTGCTCAGCACGCCCGGCCAGGTGTCCACGTCTGCGCCTCGCTCGCCGAGGAAGATGGGGACGAACTGGTTCATGCCCGCATTGGTGAAGATGCGTGCGCCATCCCGGCTGGTGTAGCCCACGTTATCGCTGGGGACGATGGTGTGGTCCTTCGACTTGAAGAAGTCGAGGAAGGTCTGACGGATCTGGGCGGCGGTAGGTGCGGCGGCTGGCATGGCTAGAAAATTGAGGCCGGAACGGTAGGCGGACTTCCTCAAAGGTAAAGCGCTCAAAAAGGTGAATCCAGCCGACCTGCGGTGCCGCAGGAATAGATGTGAATGCTACTGCTAGCCCCTTTTTTACACCCGCCGTCATTCGATGGGCGTATACTGCCCAGAGTGAGGCTCAGCCGCTCTCCCGAAGCTACATGTCAACGCGCACGCCAACGGTCCAAGACGCAACGGACGAGGACCTCCTCGTGCGCGCCGCTGGCGGTGATCAATCGGCTTTTAGCGCGCTCTATGATCGTTTTTCGCCACCTCTGTTTGCACTGATGCGCCAGATGCTGGGAGATGAGACCGAGGCCGAGGATGTGCTGCAGGAAGGCTTTGTCTATGTTTGGAAACATGCCTCCCAATTTGATGCAGCCCGCGCGAAACCCTTCACCTGGGCCGTCATGATCTTTCGCCACAAAGCCATCGATCGCATCCGCGCCCGGGGCAGACGTGCCCGGATGGAGGAGGCAGCGGCCGAAATGCCAGAGAATCTTGCCGCCGCACCCGTGAGCGCAGACGAAGCGGCTGATGCCGTGGATCGCGTCGCCATCGTGCGCGAAGCCGTGCGTGGCCTGCCAGGCGAACAACGCCGAATGATCGAGCTATCATTTCTCAAGGGGCTGACGCACCACGACATCGCATCCACCCTCGCAGTCCCGCTCGGGACGGTAAAAACGAATATTCGTCGAGGACTTTTGAAATTGCGTGACCTAGTGAAAGGAGGCACCCAATGAACGATAGCCTACAAGACAAAGCCGCACTTTACGCGCTCGGCCTCCTAGAGGGCGAAGAAAGCCGTGCCTTTGAGCTGGCGATGGCCAAGGATCCCGATTTGCAGGCACTCGTGGCAGAGTTGTCGGACACGACAGCAGAACTGGCGCTCACTCTAAAGCCGATCGCGCCACCAGCCCACCTCAAGGCGAAGGTCATGGACTCCATCATCCGCAGCGACTCCCATTCTGGTGGCAATGCACGGATGGCACCCGCGCGTCGCAGTTGGGCAATGGCGGGATGGGGCATCGCTGCGGCGGTCACCGTCAGTAGCGTCTGGCTGTTCCAGGAACGCCAGCGCCTAACGCGTGAAATCGCCATCGTCACGAACGGCGAGGCTGAAGCCCGCGCCGAACTTTTGGACACGGCCGCCAAGCTGGCCTCCATCCAGCAGAGCGAGGCCACACTGAAGCAACAGATCGCTGCCGCCACTCAACGCGATGACAAACTCAACCGCGAACTTGCAGACGCCAAGTCCAAGGCCGCCCAACTGGCAGGCGAGATCGCCAGCCTCCTGAAGCGCAACTACCTCGCGGAGATGCAGATCTCCACGCTGCAGAGCACGGTCGATGAATTCAAGCAAGGCGTGGCCGTCGTCGTGTGGGATAGCGACAAGCACGAAGGCGTTTTGAAGCTGGAAAAGATGCCGCCGATTGATCCCCAAAATGACTACCAACTCTGGGTTGTCGATCCCAAGAATCCAGCACCTGTCAGCGCCGGCGTTGTCAGCGTGGATGCACAGGGCTTTGCAAAGGTGGACTTCAAGCCAGTGGATATCGTCAGCGAGGCAGCCAAGTTTGCCCTCAGTGTTGAGCAAAAAGGCGGCGTCGATAAGGTGGCTGGCCCCATTGTGTTGATCAGCCCATGATCCCGTCCATCAGGCTAGCAATCGCCGCGCTCGTCTTTTTCTGCACCCTGCCGGGCCTCTTCAATGTGGAGCGTCTCTGGTGGTGGAAGGCCACACTGGCGGTGACTGAATACGGACATCGCCTGGCAGTGCTGCCGTTGCTGGTGATCCTAATGTTTCGCGGCAATCCCAGCATGAAACGGCATATCGCAGATCTGCTCTGCGTTGTGTCGCTGGCCGTGCTTTTGCTGCCGCTCGGCAGTGCCATTCTCAAGTCTCGCGCTCTGCCCGCAGAACTCACGGCAAAATACGGCCCCACCGACGCAGCCACACCACCTCCGCTCTCGTTCGCCGATCTGTTCTTTGGTCAATCGCCAAGTGGACACACCGGACAGTGGTTGACGATTCCCCGCGATGATTCCCCGCTGCGACTGATCTTTTACCGTGCCAGCAGCGCCGCACCCGCGCCCTGCATCGTCGCCTTGCATTCCGGCGGATGGGAAGGTGGCGATCCCGACGAGTTCCCCGAATGGAGCCACCACTGGGCTGCCCAAGGCTACGCCACCGCCTCCATCGACTATAGGATCGCACCCCAATGGCAGTGGCCAGCGCCACGCGATGATGTGAAGACCACGCTGTCGTATCTCAAAAGGCACTCCAGGGAACTGGGCATCAATTCCGATTGCTTCGTGCTACTCGGTCGATCAGCGGGTGCCCAGATCGCGAGCGCATGCGCCTACGCGCTGCAAGACCCAGCGATCCGTGGCTGTGTGTCGCTCTATGGCCCGGCGGACATGGATTTTGCCTGGAAGTATGCGCGGCCCGATGACATCCTCGATTCACCCAGACTGATGCGCAATTACCTCGGCGGAGCCCCTGATGAGGCACCCAAAAACTACCACAGCGCCTCTGCCACGCTTTTTGCAGACGCGGGCCCTCCGGCGCTGATCATCCACGGGCAGCGCGATACCCTCGTCTGGCATCTCCAGAGCAGTCGGCTCGCCGCCCGATTGATGGAAAAGGACATTCCAAATCACCTCCTTGAATTCCCCTGGGCAACCCACGCGCTGGATTATCCCTTCAACGGCCCCAGCGCGCAGCTCTCGCGCTACGCGCTGCATCGATTCCTGAACATGGTCACGCGGTAAGGTTCGCAATCCGTTTCACCAACAACGCTTCACAAGCGGCTTCTTGGTTAGTTGAGTTCGGCGAGCGTTGCGCGTCCCCGACGCTTTGTCTCTGGATCGTCCTTTTCGCGATTTGGCATCGCCAAACCCTTCTCCAGAAACTTCCGAGCCTCCGTTTCATTGCCCATCGCGGCGTAGGTTCGTCCGAGCTCCACCGTGTGAATGAGGCGACCAGGGTTCAGGGCAATCGCCTTTTCGAAACAGCGTAGAGCTTCGTCAAACGATGCATCCGGCAGTGCGCCATAGATCAGCTTTGCCAGCGTCCTTGTCATCCCACCTATACCCGCCAGCTCTTGATGCCAGCGGCCCAGCATGTGCCAGGCGTAGTCATTCCGAGGGTTCAGTTTCACCGCTTTTTCCGCAGCTTCTTGGATCTTGCGGGAGGCAGCGATGCTCTCCTTGTTGCCCAAGAAGGGCGTGATCTTCCCCCAACAAATTGCGTTGGACAGATAGGCATCACACTCCGATGGCGCCAATTTGATCGCACGCTCAGAATACGCCACCGCAGTCCGGCCGGAAGCCAGTTTGTCTGCATCGCTGGACAACCCTTCCATCCGATACACATACTGACGCGCGATCTTGATCATCAGCGAGGCATTGTCGGGTGCCAGTTTTTCCGCAGGCAGATAGTACTTCAGAGCATTGTCAGACTCATGCTTGGCGTCATAGGCATCGCCCTGACGAATCAATTCATCCACGTTGGCACGCATTGCACCAGCGGACAGAACCATCAAGAGAAGCGCAGCGAAGATCTTCATACGGGTTTGGTAAAGCGATAGTGGGAAACGATCCATTCCTCGCCACCGCGATAGGACCACAGTTCGGCGCAAGCGAGGAAAAACAGCCGCCACCAGACCCACCATTTCGTGACATGATCTTTGCCATAGGTTTCCTCAAAGAGCGGCAGGATCTCCTGCTTGTGGCGGTCCATATTGGCCAGCCAAGCCTCGCTGGTCTTTCCGTAGTGACTGCCACTGACGCACCAGTGATCCTCAATGCGCAGATCATCCTGGAAGTAGAGCAAAAGGTCATCGCTGGGCATCTGCCCCCCAGTAAAGAAATACTTCGCCATCCAGTCATCATCACTGCGGACCTCAAAGTGATAGGCCAGTTCACGATGGGTGAAAATGTGCACAAAGAGCTTCCCCCCGGGCTTCAGCCAACTGGAAACACGGCTCAGAAGCTGCTGGTAGTTCTTCATGTGCTCAAACATCTCCACACTCACCACGCGATCAAAGACCTCCGCACCCTCCCCTTCGTAATGGATCATATTGGCAGTGCGCACCGTCAGGTTTGTCAGCCCGCGCTTTGCAGCCTCACCGTCGATGAAGGCCTTTTGAGTGCGCGAGTTCGACACGCTGGTGATCTGCGCTTGGGGATAGTGCTCCGCCATCCACAACGAAAGTGAACCCCATCCGCAACCTAGCTCCAAAATCCGCTGCCCGTCTTGAAGCTGAGCGCGTAGGCAGGTCAGCTTTAGCATTGCTGCCTCCGATTGATCCAAGGTCATTCCCGGCTCAGGCCAGTAACCGCTGCTGTACTTCAGGTGCTTCCCCAGCACGAGCTGATAAAATTTTGTCGGAACCTCATAGTGCTGTTCATTGGCCTCGTCCGTCGCGATCGCAATCGGCATCGATTTCAATCCCTCGACATGCTCTAGCAGCGCAGCTCGCTGACCTTCGATGTCAGGACGGGTGTTTTCACGAATCGTCTCCGCAAGACGATGCCGGATGCCCATGCGGATCAGGGTGTCGGGGAGGATATTGCGGGCCAGCAGGGAGTTTACGGTGCTCATGAGAGAAATGGAAAACAGGAACTGTACCATTAATGCGCCCGCGTCCCTCGCTTGGATTCAATTTCTTCAAGAAAATTGAATTCCGCCTAGGTCCAAAACAACGTACCCAGTCGTGGAGGCTCGTGCGTATAGAGGTGCGAAATCTCTCATAAGCGGCTGAGGAATCGGTGATGGCGAACCTTTTTTTGAATCCGCCCAGCAGACTTCAGCGCATCATTTTTCGTGAAACAAATTCCTCCATCCAATACGGCTAAACGCAAAAGCCTCATGCGGTCCATCGGACTCATGCTATGCCAGTGGGCCGATTCTGACTACCATGTTGAGGGGGCCGATGTCGTCCGAGCCAAGGCTGACCGCGTCGACTGGAAGCGCTGCATCCCCTTCATCATTCTCCACCTCGGCTGCCTGGCGGTGATCTGGGTCGGCTTTAGCTGGACGGCGCTCCTCGTCGCCGCCTTCCTTTACGCAGTGCGGATGTTTGCCGTCACCGCCTTTTACCATCGCTACCTCTCCCACCGCAGCTACCGCACCTCCCGGGTGATGCAGTTTCTTTTTGCCGTGCTGGGCAATAGCTCCTGTCAGCGCGGCCCGATCTGGTGGGCATCCGTGCATCGCCATCATCACAAACATTCCGATGAGAAAGCGGACCCCCATTCCCCGCGCATGCACGGTTTCCTCTGGTCGCACATCGGCTGGTTGACCAGCGAAAAGAACTTCCCTACCGACTACAGTCGCGTACCTGATCTGGCGAAGTTCCCCGAACTGGTCTTTCTCAATCGCTTCGATCAAATCGTACCGCTGGCCTATGGCGCACTAATCTGGCTTGGTGGCTGGCTCATGGAACGATTTGCCCCAGGGCTAGGAACCAACGGGCCGCAGCTGTTTGTGTGGGGCTTTTTCATCAGCACCGTCGTCCTACTGCACGCGACCTTCTTCATCAACTCACTCGCCCACGTTCTCGGCAGCAAGCGTTTCGAGACAGACGATGACAGCCGCAACAACTTCGCCCTGGCATTGCTCACCCTCGGGGAAGGCTGGCACAACAATCACCACCGCTTTGCCCACGCAGCGCGCCAGGGCTTTTACTGGTGGGAGATCGATATCTCCTACTACCTGCTAAAGATCATGTCTTGGTTCGGCCTGATCTGGGATCTGCGGGCCGTTCCTGAGAGCGTCTATGCCGAGGCACGTGCTCAACGCCAAACCAACGTCCGAGCATGAACCGCCCACGACTCGCCATCATCGGGACCGGCGTGGCCGGTCTGGGTTGTGCGCATTTTTTGCACGCCCATTTTGACCTGACCGTCTTCGAACAAAACGCATACGCCGGCGGCCATACGAATACCATCACCGTCGATGAAGCCGGCCGCAGAGTGCCCATCGATACCGGGTTCATGGTCTTCAACCACGTGACTTACCCGCTTCTGACGCGCCTCTTTAAAGAGCTAGAGGTCGAGACAAAGCCTACCGACATGTCCTTCAGCGTATCGCACCTGAAGAGCGGCATCGAATACAACGGCACCTCGCTGAACCACCTCTTCGGCCAGCGCAAGAACCTGCTGAGCCCACGGTTCTGGCGCTTCCTGCTCAAGATCAATCGCTTCAATGCCGAGGCCCTCGCTGCGATGGGTGATCCGAAATACGCCCGCATGACCCTGCGGGAATACATCGCCGCACGTGGCTACGGACAGGACTTCCAGGATCTCTACATCATCCCAATGGGCTCCGCCGTCTGGTCCACGCCACCGGATCTGATGCTGCAATTCCCGGCCGTCACCCTCATTCGCTTCTGGCACAATCACGGCTTCCTCGGCTTGCACACCCAACACCCGTGGTGGACAGTGACGAACGGCGCGCGGTCCTATGTCAAAAAGCTCACGGTCCCGTTCAAAGATCGCATTCGACTAGGAACCCCCGTCGAAAGAGTCGAACGCACTACCGCAGGCGTCCGAGTCACTGCGCGCAATACCGCGCCAGAGACCTTTGACAAAGTCATCTTTGCCAGTCATGCCGATCAAACCCTGCGCATGATCGCGGATCCGACGGATCTTGAGCACCAGCTCCTCAGCCCTTTTCACTACCAACCGAACATCGCCACCCTGCACACGGACGACCGTTTCATGCCGCACACCAAGAAGTGCTGGGGCGCATGGAACTACCGCATCAAGACTGGTGTGGATGGCAGCATCGAGCCGAGCACCCACTACTGGATGAATCGATTGCAGAGCGTGTCCGACAAAGTGAACTACTTCGTCGCCGTGAACGCCGCTGACGAAATCGATCCCGCCAAGGTGCTCAAGCGCATCAACTACGAGCACCCGCTCTTTGACATGGCCGCCATCGACGCGCAGAAACGCCTACCCGATCTCAACCGTCTCAGCCCCGACCAGTCCACCTATTTCTGCGGCAGCTACTTCCGCTACGGCTTTCACGAAGACGCCTTTGGCTCCGCCGTCAGTCTCTGCAAAGATCTGCTCGGGAGGGAACCCTGGTAATGCCTGCGGCCAATGCCATTTACGAATGCAAGGTCATGCACCAGCGCTTGGAACCGCAGCGCCATGGTTTCAGATATCGCGTCTTTTACCTCTGGCTGGATCTCGACCAAATCGACGAAGCAGAAGCCGCATGTGCGCTGTTTAGCCGCAACCGCTTCAACCTGTTTTCCTTCTTCGACAAAGACCACGCAGGTGGCGAGACGCCGAACGTGAAGGAAGGCGTCTTGATGCATCTCGGAAAAGCAGGCATCGACACCAACTCGATCAGTACCGTCCGAATGCTAGCCTTCCCCAGAATCCTCGGCTACGTGTTCAACCCAGTGACCTTCTTCTTTTGCTTCGATGCGGCTGGCCAACCGCTGTGCGCTGCGGCACAGGTGACGAATACCTTCCAGGAGCAGAAGTTCTTCGTCATGCCGCAGGCCAACGCTGAAGGGCACTTCCGCCTCATTGCACCGAAGCACTTTTACGTCTCGCCCTTTTCAGAGCTAGACCTCTGCTTCGATTTCAACCTCCGCACGCCTGGGGAGCAACTCAACATCACGATCAATGATCGAAAGGAAGGTCGCCCAGTTCTCCTGACCTCGCTAACCGGCACGCGCCGCCCCCTTACCAATGGCGCCCTGATCGCCTGCGCTTTCAAATACCCCCTGCTGACCCTGCGCGTCATTTTCCTCATCCACTGGCATGCGCTACGCCTCTGGATGAAGCGCGTGCCATGGTTCAGCAAAGCCGCGAATCCCGAACTCCAGCAGCAAGTCCTGCGCCCCCATGAATCCATCGCCCCAGTGAAACCATGAACGATACCGTCGCCCTCCCAGACCCCGCCACCACTGTGGCCCAAGCCGCCAGTGCCCAGAACGCTGGATTTTATGAGAAGCTCGTCATGCTGAGCCTCAAGCCCTTCGTTCATGGCGGCCTGCGCATGACCTATCCAGATGGCAGCATCCGCATTCTCGGCCAATCGGGCGCGCCGATCACAGCAGAGATGCGTATTCGCAGCACCGAGTTTTTCAAACGCTGCGCCCTCTTTGGCAACGTCGGTTTTGGCGAATCCTATGTGGATGGCGACTGGGATACCGACGACATCGCCGCCGTGATTTCCTGGTTCATCCTCAATTTGGCCAAGACCCAGGGTGGTAAATCTTCCTCCGGCAAACTGGCCTTCGTGAACCTGCTGCGTGGCGTCAATCGCGTGCATCACCTTCTACGCCCCAACAGCGTCACCATCAGCCGACGGAATATCGCGGAGCACTACGATCTTGGAAACGAGTTCTACAAGCTCTGGCTGGATGAAACCATGACGTACTCTTCCGCCCGATTTGAGTACCAAGGCCAATCCCTGGCTGATGCGCAACGATCCAAATACGACGCACTCTGCCAAAAGCTAAAACTTAAACCCAGCGATCATGTGCTGGAGATCGGCTGCGGCTGGGGCGGCTTTTGCTGTCATGCTGCCAAGAACTATGGCTGCCGCGTCACTGCCGTCACCATCTCCGAAGAACAGCACAAATATGCCACCGAACGCGTCGCCCGCGAGGGCCTGTCTGACCGGGTGGAAATCCGTCTCCAAGACTACCGGCACATCGATGGAAAGTTCGACAAGATCGCCTCCATCGAGATGCTGGAGGCAGTGGGGAACAAATACTTGGAGACCTACTTTGCGAAGTGTGCCGAGGTTCTGAAGCCGGACGGCCTGCTCGCCTTCCAAATGATCACCGTTGCAGATTCCCAGCACAAAGACCTGCGGAAGGGAGTCGATTGGATCCAAAAACACATCTTCCCGGGTTCGCTGCTACTGAGCGTCGGCCGCGTGAACGAGGCAATCAACCGCACCGGAGATCTCTTCATGCACGGACTGGAAGATCTCGGTGCCTCCTACGCCAAGACACTGCATCTCTGGTATGACAGCTTCAACGCCAAGCTGGATGAAGTTCGAGCTCAAGGCTTTGACGAACGCTTCATCCGGAAATGGAACTTTTACCTGAAATACTGCGAGGCAGCCTTCGCCATGCGTAACATCAGTGTGGTGCAGGCAGTCTATACCCACCCCAACAACCAGTCTCTGCACGAGAACTTCTAATTCGACCCCATGATTCCGACGCTTCGCATCTTCTTCAGCATCGTACTGATCTCGATGCTTGCCGTCACCGGTTGGGCCAGTTCGCACGTGGCGCTGTGGGAAATCCCAGGCTCCGTCGGCGGTCACCCATGGTTCATCGCAACCTTGTTTGACACGTATTGGGCCTTTCTGACCTTCTACTGCTGGGTCGTTTACAAGGAGCGCGGCTGGGGGGCGCGAGTGCTGTGGCTGATCGCCATCCTACTGCTGGGTAACATCGCCATGGCTGTCTATATGCTCATCCAACTCTTCCGCGTCCCAGCTACCGCGCACATCGAGGCCGTCCTCCTCCGCAAGGCATGAGCGAGGCCGTCCAGCGCGTGCCCCTGTGGAGACGGTGGGTGGTCAATCCCATCGTCAACCAGTTGACCCAAGGCGCCAATCCACAGCGCCTGGCCATGGCAGTGGCCTACGGCGTGGTGCTCGGCATCTTCCCACTGCTCGGCACCACAACTCTTCTCTCTCTGGCTGTCGGCATTCCACTCAAGCTCAATCAACCGGTGCTGCAGATCTTCCGAGAGCTCTCCTACCCTTTGCATCTGGCCACGATCCTGGTATTCATCCACGCGGGCGAGACACTCTACGGCGCCGAACATCTTCCGCTCTCCCTTTCCCTCCTGACAGAAAAATTCTTCGCCAGTCCCAGCGACTTCATGAAGCAGTTCGGCATGCTAGGCGTCTATGCCATCAGCGCCTGGGCGGTAGTGGCACCCATCCTTTGGGCCACCATTTTTTTCATCGCTCGCCCCCTCATCAGCCACCTGTCGCAGCGCAAACCCGCCATCGTCCCATGAACTCTGATCTTCTGTTGCTATTCGCCGTCGGTGCCGCCGTCACATTCATTCTTTTCCTCCTGACTTGGGTTTTGAGCATGCGGCTGAACAACTTCAGCTTCGTCGATGTGACCTGGTCCTACGGCTTGGCTTTCTTGGCACCGATGTACTTCGCGTTATCCACCGGCAATAGCAGCCGCAAACTCCTCGCGCTCACCATGGCGATGGTCTGGAGCCTGCGACTCGGCACCTACCTGTTCTTCCGCGTCAAACGCCATCATCCCCACGAAGACGTGCGCTACCAAGTGCTGCGCAAAGACTGGTCTGCCAACCTCGGAAGAAACTTCTTTTGGTTCTTCCAAGCCCAAGCCCTGCTAATCCTGTTACTCTCCGTGCCCGTGCTGCTGGCATTCATCAATCCCGCACCAGAAATCCACCTCATCGAGTGGATCGGAGCAGGCGTCTGGCTCATTGGCCTTCTCGGCGAAGCACTCAGCGATGCACAGATGCAACGCTTCAAATCCGATCCAAATAGCAAAGGCAAGGTCTGCCAAATCGGGCTCTGGCGCTACTCCAGGCACCCGAACTACTTCTTTGAATCGGTCATCTGGTGGGGATTTTGGATCTTTGCCTGCGGCTCGCCCTGGGGCTGGATCACGATCTACGCGCCCGCAATGATCCTCTACTTTCTCCTCAGGGTCACCGGCATTCCCCTCACCGAAAAATGCGCCATCGAAAGCAAGGGCGAGGCCTACCTGGAATATCAACGAACAACCAGCGCCTTCGTGCCTTGGTTCAGGAAGTAGTCGCAGCCCGACGCAGCGGAAAGATCTCCACATCCACTTTTGCTGCGGCCAGCACAGAAGCGGGCTCACCCCGCGCATCGAACCCAGCCTGCGTCATCGGCACCGTTGATTGGGCATGCAGTTGCATCTCCCTCATTTGGTAGGGCGCATGATGGACTTGACCCGTGAATAGCGCTCCAGCGGCGTTGGTGGAAAAGAGCAAATAGCGCTCCAGCAAGAAAAACTCCAGCGAACCCGGAGTCGCAGCGCCAATTGTGCGCCCAGCCGTCCACTGGTAGGAAGCTCTGCGTTCATCACCCTTGCGTTGGCAATCGTATGCGATGCCATGATCCACACGACGTGCGGTCATTTCCGCATTCCAATATGGCAGATGGAAAAAGCGCTGCGCAATCGCCACGGCTAGGGCCTGATTGCAATCGAGCGAATAAAACCAAACCCCAGGTTGCCCCCTATCGTCAAAGACATAGGTCCGCACATTGAGTTCGAGAAACCACGAAATGCCCGGCACCGCTGGCAAGAACCGTGGCCGAATGCGCTCCATAAAAAACGGCACCACACCGACGTAACCACGACCATCAAACGTATCTACGTGTAGGCCTGGAGGCAAAGAAGCCTGCACCACCTCCGCCGGAAAATCCCAGTGCAAAAAGAGCAGTTCGTTCCATCGCTGATATCCCACCACCGGCCGCGAGGGCCGCTGCCGCAGGGCGAGTCGATCCTTCAATGTGGGTAGCGCAGTATTCATTTCCCTCCAAACCAGACACTCATGGATCGTCCCGCATAGCCTGTCATCTCCAGATAACCACGCCCCGTCACAGGCGCATTACCGACGGTGCCACTGTAATCGACCGCGCCCTCCCAATATTGAAGCCCGGGCGTCGCGGCAGCACGGAATTCTTGATCAGGCATGGCCGCACGACTTTGAAGCACGATGCCCTGAGAAGGCACATTGATCTGCCACTGCTGCGGGTAAATCGCACCGCTTGCGGCCTTCCACGGCTCGCTGGGTTTCAGGGTAAAATCTTCCGCCGTCAGCGGCACCGCGCTACCGTCTTTCTGGATCAGCGTTCCGGCACTCTGCGGAACATTTTTGCCCGGTTCGGTGCTGCGCAATTGGAAGAGCATCAACTCGCTGCCATCACTCAGTTGCGCGCTGAACCAATCCCAGCCTGCCGTGCCTTCCTCGAGGAAACTGCTTCCAAATTCATGATCCATCCAACTGTTGCCAGTAACTTTGAACGTCTCCTTCCCGAGAGTGATCGCCCCCGTGGTCGGCATCCGCGTCAGTGAGTAATAGTGACTCGCATTGCCCTCCGCATCACCCTTCTGGCTGATTCCATCGCGACCATGCACGACGATCGGCTTACCAAAACCAAGAGCTAGCTCTAGACCAAAGTCGCCATCGGCCCCACTCAACTTGATTGCTTCGTCGCTGACCGTCATCGACCAATCTTCATTCCAAATGCGAGTCTCCGTCGCGCCAGCAATCCCTGGGCCTGCGCGGTTTAGGCGATCTGCATGACGATAGACGCCGGTCTGCAAATCACTGATCGCTAGGTGCGCCATCCACACATCTCGCAGCGCCCACTTGGATGCAGATGCTGGCTCTGGAACGACACCGATGCGGAAGAACGTGAGCTGGTAGCCAAAGCGACGATGCTCGGCAGTCTCCACATTTCCCGTCACATACCACCACTCGATCTTTTGATCTGGATGCTGCCCATGATCTCGCGGAAATTGATACTGATACCCTGGCAGCGCAGGCTTCCAATCCTGCGCGACACCAGACGATGGCAGCAGCAAAAGGCAGAGAAATAGGAGCGCGCGATGGTTCATCGGAGGGAGGATTGAAGAGGATCACGAGTAGCCCGCCAAGCCGGATAGAGCCCCGCCAGCATCGTGGCCAATACCGTCAGCACGGTCGCCGCAGCAAGAAAGCCCCAGGGCGTATGCAGGCGGATGCTCCAGCCAAAGCTCTGTGGATTGATGACATGAATCAATACCAGCGATAGCAGGAGACCCACGCAAAGACCAAGCCCCTGACTCACCGCACCGATCAGGCCCGACTCGATCAGCAACATGCGCCGCACCTGACTGGCATCTGCACCCGCAATGCGTAGCAGGCGGATCTCCTCACGACGTTCAAGCACCAATGTCAACATCGTCGCCGCGACTCCCGCCATCGCTACCAGCACGGAGATAATCTCCAGCGCCCAGGTGATCGCAAAGGTGCTATCAAAAATCCGCAGCACCTCGCCTCGCAATCCCACATTGGTAAAGATCGCGACAAAGGCAGCCGGGTCGAGCGAGCGCAGCATCTCATCACGTGCCGCATCGGCATCGCTTCCGGGCTTCAGATAGATGGCCACATGTGTCGGCGGCCCCTGCCCGAAACAGCGCTCAAAGACAGGGAGATCCATCAGGATGCTGCCGCTATCGTTTGAGTAATCGTAGAATTGCGCAGCGATCCGGAAGGTTTCCACCCCATGCTGAGTGCGCAGATCAAAGGTGCTGCCTTCGCCCAGACCAAACCGCAGTGTGAAGCTTTCCGAGACCAACACTTGTCCCTCCGCTCGAGCCTTGCGAATGATGGCAGAGGAATCACCACCGGTCTTGAGCGCCAGACGAGGATGGGCCAGCAGCACTTCAAAGTCGCTCGTGCCCAGCTTTACGATTCGATCACGAAAGGGAAGATCCATTGCACGATACCCCTCAAAAGTCTCCACCGCTGGATGCGACCTCAGCGCCTTTAATGTGGCCAGTGAAAACGCCGGAGGATTGGCACTGCGTGGAGGAGTGCCAGGTCGAACATAGAGATCTGCGCCCATCGATTGATTGACCCAATAAAGCACGGTGGTGCGGAAACTTCCAACCATCACCGCAATCGCCACCGTCAACGCTAGACTGACCGCCAGGGCCGCCACTGAGATGGACAATCGATGCGTCGAAGCCTGGACCTGACCACAAGCAAGCCTTCCCTCAATACCGAACAAACGCCCTAACACCGGCCGCAACCCTTCGGCCGCCGCCGCAAGAACCTTCGGCACCAGCAAGGCCATCGCGATGATCGCACAAGCGCAGGCAAAGTATCCCCAGAGCGGTAATCCGCCCACTGCGGGTTGCTTCGCTGCAACGAACCCTCCGACGCTGAATCCGAGGGCAATGATCCACGATCTCCACCTGCCGCCACGCACAGCCGCCGCATCCGTTTGCCCCCGAATCGCCGCCACAGGCGGTACTCGGGCCGCTTCCAGCGCAGGGATCAGCGCGGCCAAGAAGGCCAGAGGCAATGCAACGCCGAGCCCGATCATCCAATGCGTCCAGTCGAGGCTCGGCACCTTTGCCGCTGTCGCGACATAGAGCGTATCAACGGTCGTTGCCGTCAAACGAATCGCCCCTTCCGCCATCAATTTGGCCAGCGGCACGCCCACCAGCGCTCCGGCGAAACCAAGCAGCAAGGCCTCACCCGCGAAGCAACCCAGCACCTGCAGTCGCGTCACGCCCAATGTCCGCAGCATCCCGATCTCTTGCCGCCGTGTCATCACGGCGACCGCGATGGTGTTGTAGATCAAAAACAATCCCACAACGAGCGCGATCCCAGAGAGCATCGTGAGATTGAAGTGAAACGCCGCCAACATCTTCTCCACCGCTGCACCGCGTCGCTGCGGGCGCTGGACTGAGAGTGAATCGGCCAGTTTTTCGCGAAGAGCACGCTCGGCGACATCCACGTCCTGCCCCTCATTCAAGCGCAGTTCTAGCCGATCAATCCGACCGGGTCTGCCGAGTAAATCCTGCGCGTTTGCGATGTCCATGATGGCGATGGACTGCGCAGCCAGTCCGCTTCCTCCTTTGGTTCCCACAAGCGCAGCGATGGTGCAAACCGAGTGCTGATCCCCCGCGAGGATCTTGATTTCATCCCCCGCCGCCAGATCGTATCGCGCAGCGAACGCACCCGCAAGCACCAGCGAACGCGGCCTTTCCAAGAAGGTCATCAATTGCATCCCCGAAGCCGTCGCGGCAGCATCTGCCAACGCATAGTCGCGCAGCGCAGGATCGCGCAAGGCATCCACTCCAATCACACGCAGCATGACCTTTTGACCCCCAATCTCAGCCGTCACATCGGCCTCAACCACCGGCGCAGCGATGCCGTATTGACGCAACCAGCTCAGGCTTGGCAGAATGGATTCATCGATCCCGAGGGGTGGCGCAGTGATCTCCAGCGCTGCCTTACCAGACACCGCATCCACCGCCGCATTGAAGCCGCGCAAGGCACCCTGATTCGCCAACTGGATCGCCAACATCACCGCCACACCCAGTGCCACTCCCGTAATCGCCAGCACGGATCGCAGGCGCTCGTTGATAAGTGGGCGGAGGATGAAGCGTGAGAAAAGCATCAAGCGACAGGAAGGTAGATCAGACGATTCGACCGTCCTTCATCTGGATATGGGTTCCCGCTGCCGACGCCACTTGGGGATCATGAGTGGCCATCAAGATCGCGATCTTCAGGTCGCGATTCAGCTCTGCCAACAGTGCCAGAATACCCTGGCCATTGCTGCTATCGAGACTGCCCGTGGGCTCGTCCGCTATCAGCAGCGCAGGCTCATGCACCACGGCGCGCGCCACAGCAGCGCGTTGGGCTTCGCCTCCAGAGATCTGCGCTGGAAAATGGGTGAGCCGATGGGAAATGCCCACCCGCTCTGCGAGTGCCCGGGCCTTCGCGATCGATTCTGCCTCAGGCTTGCGCGCCAGCAGCAGCGGCATAGCGATGTTTTCCAAGACCGTCAGCGTAGGCAGGAGATTGAAGAACTGAAAGACAAAGCCTACCCGCTCTCGACGCAGGCGAGTCAGTTCCCGATCTGACATCCTCGCAGCGTCCGCACCCTCGATGGTCAGCACGCCGGAGTCAGGACGATCCATGGCACCGCAGAGCTGAAGCAAGGTCGATTTACCACAACCCGAAGGCCCCATCACCGCAGCAAAGTCACCCCGCTGGAGTGTGAGCGAAACACCACGTAATGCACACACAGGTTGGTCTGCTGCCGCATAGGTGCGGCAGAGATTGGTCGCTTCAAGTATCGGGACGTCCATCACCGGGACAAATACGCCCGGCGACGGGCATCGAGCGCAATGATCTGACTACTTCCGGTAGTGCAGGTCGATTTGGTTGAGCTTCAGCGATTCAATCTGGAAGTCGAACCAAGTGTCGCGCCTTCCGTCGATCATCTTCTTCTGATTGTGATCCAGCCCTTCGACCTCAAAGTAGCTGTGCGGCATCCCTGCGGCTGTCAGTGCGGCGTGGTATTCGCGGACCGTCTTGAGATGACCATCATCCGCCGTACCGCAGGCCACCTGGATGCGCATGTTTGCTTTGAGGTAATCGATGTTTTTTGTCAGATTCAAAAAGGCATCGTTGTCCTTCAGTCGCTGCGGATCATCGCCGAGATAGGCGTTTGGCAGATTGGTCGCGTCAGAGACACGATACACATTCCCACTCTGATTGAATAGGGAGCCAAACATCTCTGGAAACTTCATGGCCAGATTCGTGGAGCCACGCCCGCCCATGCTAAAGCCCTCAATGCACCGCGCCTTGCGATCCGCGATGGTGCGATAGGTCGAATCAATCAGCGGGATCAATTCTTTGATCATCATGGTTTCCGACATGAAGCGCCCATCGCCACTGTCCTGATACATGGTGGACCGCCCACCATTCGGAAAGACCATGATGATCTCTGGGAGTTTGCCCGCCAGAATGCCCTCGTGCAAAACGCTGGCAGAGTACACGCTGCGGGTCTCATTCCCCCCTGCCCCATGCAGGTGGTAGATCACCGGATAGCGCCGCTCCGTGTCCGCCTCATAGCCCGGCGGCAGGTAGATGCAGTAGCCAATATCCCGCTGCATCGATGCGCTGCGAAAGGTGTGATGCGTCACACCAAGCGGTAGTTCCGGCACTGGCGCGACCACCCACATGTCTTCCGTATTCGTTTGGTTCGACTTGGTCTTACCCTTGGCCTTTTGGGCTGAGAGCGGCGAACAGACGGCGATGAGCAGGAGGGCAAAAAGAAAGCAACGCATGTTCTGGTCTTAACGTCTGCGAGGCGCGACTCTCTCAATTGTCATTTTCGTGCTCTCCTTTTCGCCCAGAAAAGGAGCACCAAATCCACACGTTGTCGTTTTCGTGCTCTCTTTTTTCCAGAAGAAGGGAGCACCAAATTGACAATCGACTACATCATCCCCTTCGATCGATTGTTCGAAGCATAAACGCATCACCTCACGGCCAAGACGCCAGCACCTTGCCATCGGCCGTCTTCAAGACCAGCCCCTCCATCACCACATCGCCTTCGCCGCCACAAGGATCGAGGCGCAGAGCGTGAAGGGTCTCGGGATCATCGATTTTAAGGGTGTAGTCATGCCACTCGCCATCGTGGGAGACCTCAAACTCCAGGTGTTTGCCCTTGGGCAGGATCGTTTCGGCATCGGTGGTCCAAAAGATTTCACCAGCGCCAGAGGCGTGACTTTGCATGCGGAATTGCAGGATGTAAGGCCCAGGGGATTCAATCTTCGCCAGTCGATCAAAGGCGAGCCCTGGATCTTCTCCGGTGCAGTGGAGTTGCAGCTGTGAGCCCTCCACCTTGAGGGTGGTGCCTTTCCGCGCACGCGGCAGTGTCGATGACTCCTTGGCTTTTCCCTTGCCCTTGCGCTTCTTTTTCTGCGCCTCGCCACCCGTGAGTGGGCGATCATAGTCGGTCCACTCGCGATTCACCTGCGGCGTGACCTCGGCATCGACCGGTGCCAGCTCCTTGCCCTTGGTCATCAGCACCTTCTCGCTCATCTCATGCCAGGTCTTGACCATGCGCGCCACGATCTCGGGATGCTGCGCAGCCAGATCGTGCAATTCGGTGCGATCCGTGGTCATGTCGTAGAGCTCCCAGGGATGACTTTGAAAGCTAACGATCTTCCACTGCCCATCGCGCAGACCGCGGTCGCTTGAAAAAAGCAGGTGAATCGGTGGACGCGCCGGCATGTCTTGGCCTGCGATGATCGGGGCGAGCGAGACTCCGGCCAGCGGCGTTGGATCGCGATCCGGAAAAGTTTCAGGCACCTTGGCACCACCGAGCTCTGCAAAGGTGGGCAGCACATCGACGAGATGCGCCGGGCTTTCGACGACGCTACCCGGCTTTTGTTTCATGCCCGCAGGCCAATGCAGGATCGCAGGGGAACTGATGCCGCCTTCGAATTGGTTCTGCTTGTAGTAGCGAAAGGGCGAATTACGCGCCCAAGCCCAGCCGGTGCTATCACTCCAGTGAGTCTGCGGATTGAATGGATCAGCCGCAGGATCTGGGGCACCGCGATCATAGGGGCAAGCTCCGTTGTCGGAAACGAAGAGGATGACGGTGTTCGCCAGTTCATCGGATTTCTCTACATCGGCCAGCAAGCGACCGAGTTCTTGGTCAACACGGTCAATCATACCCGCATAGGCTGCCATGCGTTTGGCCTCCCAAGCACGATGTTCATCGTCGAGAGCGTCCCAAGCACGGACATGCTCCGGACGGGGCGACTCCTGTAGCCCCGTGGGCAGCAGACCAATCTCCTTCTGTTTGGCCACACGCGCAGCGCGAATTTTGTCCCAACCGACATCATACCTTCCGAGATACTTTTTATAGTCTGCCTCCAAAGGTTGGAGTGGGGCATGCGGTGCATTGAAAGCGATGTAGAGGAACCACGGTTTCTTCGCAGCACGCGCCTCGCCCAGGAAGTCGATGGCATGATCGACATTGGCAACGGTGGTATAAAACCCCTGCTCAGGCACCGTGAAAGGTTGCCCGTTCAGACGGAAGGTCTTGTCCCCAAGATAGTAATTAGTCGCACCAGAGAGATGACCAAAGTAGCGCTGAAATCCAAAGTCCGTGGGTTCCTTCTGCAAATGCCACTTGCCCGTCATCGCCGTGAAATAGCCTGCGGGAGCCAGCACCTCGGGGATCGTCACCGCACGCTTCAGGCTCTCGTCACCCGCCTGACGACACCAGCGACCGCTCAGCAGACTGACGCGGCTCGAATGGCACTTCGCCGTATTGTAGAACTGCGTAAAACGCACCCCACCCGCAGCCAGACGATCCAAGTTCGGCGTATCGATTTCGCTTCCGTAACAACCGAGATCAGAGAAGCCCAGATCATCTGCCATCACCAACAGGATATTCGGACGATCTGACGCGGAAAGCGTAGCGCAAAAGGCGGTGAAGAAGAGAAATGCAAGACGCGACATAGGCCACTGAAAACGACCCTATCGCAGCGCTCTGTCATCGGATGCGACGATTGACCGACTCAGGATCCCCCGCGAAAGAAGTGAGTCAGAGCCTCCATCATACCCTCACTCGCAGGGCGATTGGCGACGAAACCCCCGCGCTCACGCACGATCGCCTTCACCGGCTCTAGCGCATTGCTTGGGCAGGCAATCTGCCGTGCAAATCGCGGTGTCAGCATGCTCAGGTCGTTGAAATTATCTCCACCAGCAAAGCAGCGACTCGCATCCAGCCCTAGCAATCGTGAAAGCTCGCCCAACGCAGTCCCCTTGCTGTATCCCGAGTGAGAAAAACGCAGGTAGATGCCGTTGCGATGATATCCCAAATCAGGCGACTGCTGTGCCAGCGCATCGATGAAAACACACAGCGCATCCAGCTCCTCGTTCGAGGTGGCGACAATGCCGAGCTCACCGAAATCGCCCTCCAAAAACTCAGCGCGGGATTCGGTCTCCACCTTCTGGCGGATCAGATCCAGCACCTTGCGGTGGTTCCGCATGAAGTGCTTGTGATCCCTGCGGGCCGACCGATTCCAAGGGCCGAAGTCCTTCCATTTGCTGAAGAAACCAGGCTGATAAATATCGCACTCCTGCGCGATGATGTAGTCGGGTTCCATGAACAGCCCGTGCTGACCAATGCCCTGCAAAGTTTGCTCCAAACTACGCCCCGTATTGATGACCCACGCCGCACCCTGTGCCCGCAGTTGCTGGATCATCTGCCCGAGCCCCGGATGGAAAACAGGCTGGCCCTCTGGGTTCACCAAAGTGCCATCGAAATCAAAACAGAGAATGAATGCAGGCTTACGCGCGGCCATGAGCCCGCCTCTTTAGCCCCAAACCTATGCCAACGCAACCCTGCCGCTCACCGCAGCTCAAACACCGCCGAGGCGAGCCGCTGGCCATTCACTTGGAGTTCTACCTTGTGATGTCCGGCGTAGTGCTTGCGCGTGGTGAAGTCGCGAATCACCTGCGTCTTGGTCAGTGTCAGCGTCGCTTTGGGCGCTAGTTCCAGCTCCGTCCACTTGAAGACCTTTTCAGCGCTGCTGCCGTTCGCCTTCACGTAATGGATCACGTAGTCGACCACCAAACGCTGCACCTTCTTTGCGGTCGAAGTGATCACGGCCGTCGTCGCCAATCGATCCCCGAGAGACAGCACTGCGGGGGCAAGGGTCAATGCGGCGGTGACCTCCGCCTTTTTGCCGAAACCAAATAGTTTCAATGCGCGAGGGTTGCCACGCTTGATCAAAGTGCGACACGCATGTTTGGCGATCCAAGCCAGCTTTGGGTTTTCCAGATCCCAGCTCTCGAGTCGCTGCAAAACCAGCTCCGGATGATCCTTCGTGATGTCATTCAGGTGGTTTGCCACGGAGCGTCTCACGAAGAGAGATTCATCCTCCTTCAGTGCCTCCAGAATCGCCGCCGTGGGACTCGGATCACGCACCAGCGCTGTCAGCTGCATGCCCCACGGCAACCTCGGGCGCGAGCCTTCACTGGCGAGACGGCGCACCTTCTCATCGGCATCTTGGGTCCACTGCAACATCGTCGCCAGTGTATTACTTTGATCCGCGATGATGAAGGGCCGCACCGCAAACTCCGCCGATCCATAGACCGTGAAGAAGCTCAGCGATTCCAGTGCAAACTCTGGTTCGTTGCGGCCAAACGTCGCCACAAAGTCACACATAAAGATGGCCACAAACTCGTGATCCAATTTCGGTGCGAGCTTGCGCAGCACCGCCACCTTATCGCGAAAAGTTCCCGGTAGAGCCGCATCAATTCCCAGCGCGCACTGGTGCACGCGCTCCAGCAGCGAACGCTCTGCCAGCCCTTCCAGGACACACTTCAGGAACGCGTCCGCCTGGAAGCGCTTCGAAACTCGAGAGAGCAGTCCCGCTAGGCTCCGATAGCGGGTGTCATCAAACCAGTCTTTGAGTTGGGCGGGAGTGGAATCGTCGGGCATGCGTGTTGGGGGCAAAGTCATCCCGCTTTTTCGTGCGCAAGCAACCACTGCTTCCGCTCCAATCCACCAGCATATCCGGTCAGGCTCCCATTGCCGCCGACCACCCGGTGACAAGGAACGATGAGCGAGATCGGGTTGCGCCCCACCGCTGCACCGACTGCGCGCGAGGCCGCTGGCCGCCCGAGCTTTGCTGCGATCTGGCCATAGCTCAGCGTCTTTCCCGCAGGGATTTGCTGGAGCGTTGACCACACACTGCGCTGAAAATCCGTGCCGCCTACCCAGTCGATCAGTGGGGCTTGCGATGGGCTGGTGGCATTCTGAAAATAGCCCGTCAGCCAGTCGATCGCAGGTTGCAATCGGGCGACATCCTCGCTCCACGCATCACTTCCAGCAGGGAAATGCTTTTGCCCGATGAACCAGCAGCCGCACAGACCGCGCTCCGTCGCAGCGAGTAGGATGAGGCCGAGAGGCGATTGCCAGGTGGTCTTGTAGATCGTTTTCATTCCATGGATAAGCTGAACCAAAGCGCAATCGCCGCGTACGCACGCCAGGGACGCCACGCCTGCGAGCGTGCTTCCGCCTCGCGTGTGCTGACCATTTCGCCGTGACCGATTGCCTTGCGCAGACCGAGATCTGCAGCGGGAAAAGCATCGGGAAATCGCAGGGCCCGCATCGCGATGTAGTGGGCGGTCCAGGGGCCGATGCCGGGTAGTTTTGTCATCGCCTCCACCACCGCATCATGAGTCACACCGGGTGCAAATTCGAGACCACCCGCTAGCGCAAAATTTGCCAGCGTCCGCAGCGTCTCGGCTCGCTTGCTGACGAGCCCCAGTCGGCACAGATCATCCACCGAAAGCTTCGCCAGCGCATCCGGCGTCACTGCCAAACGATTCAGGGCCGGAAAGGGAGTGTCCATTTCTGCACCCACCTTCGCCACCAACCGACCGGACAACGTTGTGGCCGCAGCGACCGTAATTTGCTGCCCCAGCACGGCGCGCACTGCCAGTTCAAAGGGATCCCAGGCACCGCCGACTCGTAGCCCAGCGTGTTTTTCCCAAACTGGTGCCAAGAGAGGGTCGGTCTCCATCATCACAGCCATCGCATCGGGCCGGGCATCCAGATCAAACATCCGCCGCACCCTGCTCTGCACCGCACCTAGCACGGGGAAGAGCGATTGAGACACTGTCACTCGCATCTCCGTACGATCCTGGTCCAGCTTCACGCTCAGCCATCCTCGCCGGTCGCCGATTTCCACCGTGCGTCGGTATTCGTCGCCCACGATTTCCTCCACGCCTGGCACCAGTCGGCTCTTGAAGTACACCATCAGCGCATCCCACGGCATTGGCGCACGATAGGCCAATCGTAGTTGCACTGTGCCAGCATCCTTTCCCGCTTTGTTCACTCCACGGCACTCCCCCGGCGCGCAGCCATAGCGCTGGGCAAAGAGCGCATTGAAATTCCGCAAGCTCCGAAACCCAGCTGCCAAGGCGATCTCGCTCACAGGTTGCCTCGTCTCCCGCAGAAGTTGCCGGGCCAAAAGCAGGCGCTGGGTCTGCACCACTTGCACAGGCGTCACTCCAAACGTCTCGACCAAAATCCGCCGCACTTGGCGTGGGCTGTAGCCGAGGTCTGCCTCCAGATCGCTCAAACGCGTGCCCTCGACCGCCCTCTCTTGAATCCGCCGCAGCAGAGCCTCTGGCATGGAATCACCCGCGACGGCAGGCGCGAGTTCGGGTCGGCAGCGCAGGCAGGGACGAAAGCCCGCGCCCTCCGCCTCACTGGCGGTGCGGTAGAACGTGCACGATCTCCGCAAGGGCTTCCGCGCCGCACAGACCGGGCGGCAGTAGATGCCAGTGCTTTTCACGCCTGTGAAAAACACCCCATCAAACCGTGCCTCGCCCGCCGTAAAGGCAGCGTAGCAGCTCTCGTCATCCAACTTCATGCTTCATTGATGGCACAGAGCAGAGGATCACGCTCGCCAATTTCGGACATGGATGTGCGAGAGGATCACCAAAGCAATTTCCCTCCATCAAGGACCAAGACACTGCCGGTCATGTAGCTGCTGGCATCGCTGGCGAGATAGAGCGCAAGAGGACCAATCTCCTCCGGACTTCCCCAGCGGCCCATCGGGATACTGGTGGCGACTTCGTCTTCAAACTCTGGACGCTCCCCGATCCAGCGTTTGTTGGCATCCGTCAGAAAGGGACCCGGCGCGATGGCATTGACGGTGATGCCATGGACCGCCCAATCCGCAGCGACGGCCTTGGTGAACATCGTCAGCGCCCCTTTCGCCGTCTCGTAGCTGCGACCGCGCATGGCTTTGCCGGGCCAAAGGGCGTTGATCGAGGCGATGTTGATGATGCGCCCCCAACCGCGCGGGATCATCGCACCACCAATGCGTTTGGTCAGGATGAAGGCCTGCGTGAGGTTGAGATCAATGATTCGCTGCCAGTCTTCGAGCGGTAGTTGCTCGGTGGGGGTGTTGATGCGACGGCCGCCGACGTTGTTGATCAGAATGTCGATGGGGCCGTGTTGGTTTAAAACAAGATCGCAAAAGCGCTCCGCCTCTTCCGGTTGGCCGAGATCGATCTCGATCGTGGAGGCCTGGATGCCGCCCAACCGGAGTTCATCCCCTGCCGCTTCCAGACGCTCTGGATTGGATCCGGCGATGATGATCTCTGCTCCAGCCTCACCCAGAGCCCGAGCCATTTCGAGCCCGAGCCCACGTGATCCACCGGTGATCAGGGCGCGACGGCCCGCGAGGTTAAAGCGATCAAAGATGGACATGGTTCATGTTGCTTTCTCGAGGCTCGCCAGACAAGTCGGAATTGTTTGAGGAAGCGCAGCAGAGACCGCTTTGACTGTAATTTGCGCTTGGATTGAGGCGGGGCAGATCTTTTCTGCAAACTCGGGGATGCATTTTCCCTGGGCCGTTCTATCTGTTCCCCTTCCCCCAAACGCTGCCATGACTCCCCTAGACCACTCGCGCCACATTCTTGATTCGATGCTCGGTTACCTCGGCTTCACCGTTCAAATTGAGGAAGAAGAGAGTCCCGAGGGTCCCACCCTGCAGATCCTCACCGAGGATACGGAGCCACTTATCGGCCGCCGCGGGGAGATCCTGGACGACATGCAGTACTTGGTGAATCGCATCCTGCGCCGCCATATTCCCGATTCCCCCCGCATCCGAGTGGATGTGGAATACTACCGCTCCATGCGCGAAGACAAGTTGGTGCACCGAGTCAAGGAATTGGCCAATCGCGTACGTGCGACCGGCACACCGGCGGTGCTCTACCCCATGAACAGCTACTACCGGCGCATCGTCCATAACGTGCTAGTGAACGACCCAGAAATCGCCACCGTCAGCGAAGAAGGTAGCGGTCGTTTCAAACGGATCACGCTGAAGCGGAAATAAACAGGCGATCGGGTGCGAGCGTTTGCTCTCGCTTTGCGGCGGAGGGCCGGGCGGAAACGACCCGCCCCCAGACCCTTCCCTGGGAGCGCTGGCTTCCAGTCGGCCACAAACATAAACGCGAGCAGCGCCAGATATCGCAGCACGCAAGACTCAAGCACTTTCCCTCTAACGAAGGCCGTAACTTCTAGAGAAACCACTCCAGCAGGACAATTCCACCACCCTTGGTGCGACCGGTCGATGACCAGCGCCAACTTCACACCCTCAGATCGGTGCCGATTCCGCCCACTAGCGAGTTACCGCCGACAAAGGAATACTCCCCGTGCGGCAGACAGGGGCAACGTGGGGAGCACCGTAGGATCCAGTGGCGCAGCCATTCACACCGACGCCACCGAAACCGCTGCCCATCTGACGCCCACCGTAGGCGATGGGTAGAAAGCCACCGTAGTTGATGAAGGTGCCAGCCTGATAGGTGCCCAAAGTGGGGCTGTAGCGCACGGTTCCTGTGTAGCCTGACGGGTGGCGGCTATTGCCATACGCCAAGATACCGCCAGAACCGCAGCCAACGGAGGCATAGGTACTGTAGCGCGGCTCCCGCCCACGCCATTGATTGCCGCCATACGCCGGACCAGTGATCTGGTTCAACGGACCGTAATAGATGCCCGGGAAGCCGACGGCTGGCAGAAGTTGTCCCTGTCCTTGGGCCATCGCCGCCTCACGTCGAGCGCTTGCCTCGATGTATTGGCGCTCGAGAACCTGTAGGCGCTTCAGTTGCGCCTCCTGCGCTATAACTCTCGCACGGGCAAAGTCCTGCTGCACCTGGGCGCGGCGCTCAGCTTCAACACGACGACGCTCTGCCAAGTCCTTTTGGTATTGCGCTGCCTTTTTGGAGTCGTAGCCCAGTTCTTCCCTCCACTCTGGCTCAAGGTCGGTGAACTGGATTTTTGCGGCCCCCTTGGAGTGGGTGAAAGAGACACCGTCAGGATAGATCCGCACGATGGTGCACTGGCGGAAGGTGGTTCCGCGCAGCGTGGTAATGGAGGCGACGCGGTCTCCCTGCGCAGCAGCAAACCCGATGGATGCAGAGACGCCGAGAGCAAACAGTGAGAGGAGCAAGGCTTTCATATTCGGATGATTGCGTTAGATTCGCCATATCATCTAGAATCCATGCGGCATTGGTCCAGAACCTTAATTATGGTCAGTCTAGTAAACTGAGTTTTGCCATCCTCGTGGAGTGCGTAGAAACTTAGTTTGTGCAGCTACCAAACAAATATCGGGGCTCACTCCCCTTAGGTTCCAGAATGGCAGCGGTCCCCATGCTCGTTTCCCCAGACTCGCAGCTAACGCCTGCAATCCTGCGCAAGGCCAGAGCTTTGGTGCACGTTTCCTTGCTCCTCTATGAGATCCTTCCGCCTCCCACTCTTTGCCTCCCTGACTTTTGGCTTCTGTGCCTTGCTGACAATGGCCGCAGACCCCGCGCCCGTGACACCTCCTTTGAAAGTCCTGATGGTTTGCGGTGGTTGCTGCCACGACTATGAACAGCAAAAGATCATCCTTTCCGCCGGCTTGTCAGAGCGTATCAACGCGGAGTTCACCATTGTGCATGAGGGCGGCGACCACCGCGATCACAAGGTCAGCATCTACGCAAATCCAGACTGGGCCAAGGGCTACGACTGCGTGCTGCACAATGAATGCTTTGGCGCGGTGAACGACGCGGCGTTTGTGGAAGGCATCGCCCGCCCCCATTTTGAAGGCGTGCCAGCGGTGATGTTGCACTGCTCTACCCACAGCTACCGCACTGCGCCGACCGATGAATGGCGCAAGGCCGTGGGCCAGACTTCCATGAGCCATGAAAGGAACCGCGATCTGCACGTGAAAAACATCGCCCC
This sequence comes from Verrucomicrobiaceae bacterium, assembly GCA_024232965.1. GTDB lineage: Bacteria > Verrucomicrobiota > Verrucomicrobiia > Verrucomicrobiales > Verrucomicrobiaceae > JACKQF01. Next base: position 473,337 of record JACKQF010000002.1, read on the forward strand.
GCAGCATCCCGTGATGATCGGATTCCCCGAAGAGTGGTTGGATGCCAAGGATGAGCTCTACAAGAATGAAAAGCTCTGGGAAAACTTCGTGCCCCTGGCCAAGGCCTATGGCGAGGACACCAAAAAGGACCACAACGTCATCTGGGTGAACACCTATGGCAAAGGCAAGGTCTTCGGCACCACCCTGGGCCACGGCAACGCCACGATGGCAGACCCCGTCTACTTGGATCTCGTCGCCCGCGGCCTGCTCTGGGCCTGTGGGAAGCTGGGCGAAGCCGGGAAGCCGCTGCCAGGCTATGGCGCGGTGAGTGGGAAGTGATTGGAGCAAGCTCCGACAGCACAGCCTCCGCGCAACCCAAGGACAACAAAGGCAAGTCGCTCGGTCTCTTGAGCCCAGCGCTTGGACGGTGAAAGAGACGCAGAAGACGACGCGCCTCGCACTGGTCTTCCGATGCCACTTTCGCCTCGGCAAGCATCGGCGGTTGGAAGCCGCCCTGCCGCCTATGACCCGCCGTCAAGCCCGAGGCCCTTCTGGCCTTGCTAGACAAACCGCTGACTGGGCAAGGTCTGTCGATACACGCGACGAATCCCCCAGCGAATTGCAACAACCGCGCCAAAGCCGTTGATCGGACTGCCATGGGTGGGATGCGCCGTGCGATTACACGCGCAGCCCAGAAACAAAAAACCCCGGCGACAAGTCACCGGGGTTTCCAAAAGTTTGAGATTCGTCCTCCCTGAGACTAACGGCGGCGGCGGAGTCCGACCAGACCGATACCGAACAGAGCGAGCATCATGCGGGAAGGCTCTGGGATAGCGGCACCACCGAACTGAGGTTTGCTGCGCTTCGCAGGGTCGGCCGTGCCGCCGGCACGAATGGACTGGCATAACTCTGGACCGCAGTGTCGCCAGGAATTAGGAAGGAGGCGTCTGTAAACATACCGTAGCTAGTTCCCGACGCAGGAGCCGCTTCAAACCAAATAAGGGAGAACGCATCGTTTGCGGTAATGTTGGTGGCACCACCAAAGGGAACAGGGTTGATCGAAGTGATACCGCCAGCACCACCGGGGTCACCATTTGTTGCACTCAACGTAGCTGTCACCGCCGATGTGGGGTGCGCGACATAGTAGTCGTCGGTTGGGATACCACCAACACTCAGGAATCCCGATGTGTTAAAGTCAAAGACGTCGTATGAGCCCGAGCTAAATGACGCATCTGCAGTGCTGACAACGACCCCCCAGCGCATGCCATCAGTTGGCGTTCCGGCAGCGTTCGCAAAGCCAGTTGCACGCGCCACACCAATTTGGCTGATCTGGAGGGTTACGGTGGCCTGAGAATTCTGAGTCGCGAGGACCGTTGCCGCAGCGGAGACGAGGAGAAAGAGCTTTTTCATGAGAAAACTGTAACGAAACGTGCCGAGTGAAGAATTGAATTACGGTGCCAAATAGCTCTGAAGGTCCGACCAAACGGCAACGCTAGCATTGGATGTGCGAAACTTCCTGAAAACGTAACCGAACCCCGGCTGGAAGGTGAATGTCGGGACTGGCTCCTCAGTAGTCGAATCCAGCCAACTAGCACCATCGTAAACCAAGATTTGCGATGGTGACTTATTCTTGCCCACTGCAGCATTGTCATAGGCGAAGATTTGATCCCCAGAAGCTGCTGGAAAATTCACGGCACTCAGAAGTTCCGGCACTGGGCTAGCATAGCCAATCCTGATGTCTTGATCCGTGTTCCCAGCGAGTGTTGCAAGCAAGGCCCTGTACTTGCTCATCGGCACAGAACCAACACAGGAGTACACAAAGCCAGCACCGCTGTTATTTCGGAAGCCAAATGCACTGCCAAACTTCAGGGCCACATGAGCAACACTTTCTTCGCTGATTTGATCCAGCCACGCACCTGAGCCCGCGTCGTAAACCATCAAAGACGAAGGAGACAGGTTTGTGCCGATTGGTCCATTTGAGCCTGGCAAGCTAAACGCAAACAACTCCGACCCATTCGGAGGCGAGGCAATTAACGTGGATGGCGTCCAGTAGGGCATCACATCGATCTCATCCGCATTCAAAATCCCGTCGATATCGACCGACTTAACACCGGAGAGATCATCACCCGCATCAAACTGAACCGTGAGTGTGTCAACGGTGTTCGCAGTCACTTTCGCGATGAGACCCTCTTTGGAGCCCGTAGCGATCTGGATGGCGAAGGTGTCGTTTTGGGTCGGAATGGCTTGGACGAACTGGTTTGCAGTCCAGGCTGGGGTGCCCGCTACGGTGATGACGTTACCGGAAATGGTCTGAATCTTACCCTTGAAAGCAGCGGAGCGATTGAGAGGCACCGCGAGAACTGCATCGGACTGGGCTGGAACCGTAACACTAACAAACCCGACCGGATCGGTTGTGGCTGTGTTTTGGGCCGACGCGGCGCCGACGAGAGCGAAGAGAGCGGCTGTGATGGCAAGGTTTCGTTTCATAACATTAAAGTGACTTCAGGTAATATAACCCCAAACCCGGGCAAGTGTTACCCAATTTCCGCGATTTTGTCGAGATTAATTATGTTAAGACGGCCTCGGATTTGTTGCGGAATTGTAAAGACTGGGGGGCTTTTCGGTAGCGAATGGTTGAAAAACTCGGTTTTGACCGCAACTTTGTTACCGGTGGGCGGTTCCACCCGTTGCTATGAAACCCCAAGACCCCCTACCCCCTGAAGATGATCTCTGGAAGCTGCTCGGTCAGTCCAGATCGGTGGATGTGCGTCCGAACTTCGTCGCCAATGTGGTGCGTGAGGCCCGGCAGACACCCCAGGAGCGTGGTTTTTGGGCTCAAATGCGTGGGTGGCTGACGGATGCTTTTGAAGCACCTGGAGCTGGCCTCCGAGTGGCCGGTCTGGCCGCTGTGCTGACCATCGCTGGCGTGGTGACAGGGGTGATGTTACGCGATTCTGGCACCGATGCCGCTGCTGGCAGCGCGGTCGCGCTGCAAAAAACAACCCCTGCGGTGCCACCGACGACGGTTGCCGTCGATCCGCTGGAGCATCTTCTCGGGACGGACTGGGCTCTGCTGACGGAAGCGTCGGTAGCCTCAACCCCTGTTACCGACACCAAAGTGGCTGCGGCAACGAAGGCAGACAAACTGGATGCTCGATGGAGCGCCTTGCTGGCGATTGAGAACACTTCGACGCTCTCCGATGGGGAGCTAGCCTTGCTGGTGGCGTATTGATCGGGCGGCGAAAGTCGATTTTTTTCCTTCGCGAGTGGGTCTGACGACGGAGGAACGCTCACCGCTCCGTCGGGATTTGTTTGGCTCGGCGTGACGATGACAGGCGATCATGGGAGGCGCTGAATCATGGAGGTAGAGGCGTACATTGACGGAATTTCGCCCAACGCCTCTTCGTTTCAGATCGCAACATGCGTCGCCTCACTCTCGCCTTTGTCCTCTTTTGCGGTTCCCTCTTTGCTGCTAGCCTCCCGAACATCGTGGTCATCCTGGCAGACGACTATGGCTACGGCAGCGCCGGGTGCTACGGTGCCGATGGCAAACTCGTGCAGACACCCAACATCGACCGTCTTGCGCGCGAAGGCCGTCGCTTCACGGATGCCAGCACCACCTCCTCGGTCTGCTCCCCGACCCGTTATTCCGTCCTGACCGGGCGTTACTGCTGGCGGACGTCGTTGAAGTTCGAGGTGCTCAGCACCTTTTCTCCACTGCACATCGAGCCCGGTCGCCTGAACATGGCTTCCCTCTTGAAGAAACACGGCTACCAAACGGCCTCCGTCGGCAAGTGGCATCTCGGCTACGGAAGCGCCACCACGGACCCCAAATGGCGCACCGACTATGCGGGCGAGCTTTCACCTGGCCCCCTGGACATCGGCTTTGACTATCACTTCGCCGTGCCCAGCAATCATGGTGATCTGACCGGCATCTACGTCGAGAACCGCTTTGTGTATGGCCTCCGTTCTGGAAAAATCCCCGCCAGCATGAAACTACCGGCCCCGGTTCCTGACGATGACAACTTCAAACCCACCTATGAAGCCGAAGACACCGAAGGTGGACGCGGCGCTGGTAAGATCCTGGATCTGGATGCACCGCGTCGAAAAAACGAACGCGTCATGGCCACGCTCACGGAAAAAGCCACCCAATGGATCGAGAAACAAAAACCAGACGCACCATTCTTTCTCTACTTCACCCCCGTCGCCGTTCACAATCCGGTGACTCCAGACAAAGACATCGCTGGAACCAGCGCCGCAGGTCTCTACGGCGACTGGATCCATGAACTGGATCGCAGCGTTGGTCGGATCCTTGAGACGCTCGACAAGACAGGTCGCGCCGCAGATACCCTCGTCATTTTCACGAGCGACAACGGCGGCGTTTACAAGCCCGTAGGAGAAGGTCCCCAGACGGATGCCTTCAAGGCAGGACTCCGACCCAACGGCGCCTTGCGCGGTGGGAAGCACAATGTCTGGGAAGGCGGCTTTAAGGTGCCGTTCATTGTGCGTTGGCCCGGCAAAGCACCTGCGGGCACGACTTGCGCTGAGATGGTTAGCCTTGCGGATATTCTATCAACCACCGCAGCCATCGTGGGTGAACCACTCCCTCCCGCGAACGTCGCAGCGGAAGATAGTTACAATCTCTTGCCTGCCATTCTGGGCGAAGCACTGGCACCACCGATTCGTCGCGACATGATCGAGCACAGCGCCGATGGCGTGTTCGCGGTTCGCAAAGGCCCCTGGAAGTGGATCGAAGGCATCCCAGAAGATGGCATTAAGCCGACCGTGCGGAAGGTACGGGGAGATGAGTTTCGCTCGCAGCTCTACAACGTCCAGGCCGATCCCGCCGAAACCAACGACCTCAGCGCCCAGCATCCCGAAATCGTCGCTGAACTCGCCGCCCTCTTGGATCGTTACCGCGATGGAGGCTACAGCCGCGAGCTCCCACCCGAATCCGCAGTGCGCTCCGTGCAGCTCCCGGAGCCAGCGGGTGAGGTGATCTTGAAGGAAGCCTTCGCCACTGTGCCCAGTAAACCGTGGGTCAAGGTGCGGGGCAACTGGGCGGCACACGACGGAGCACTTTGGGGCGCGCAAGACGCCAAGGACCAGATCGGCGCTGCCCTGCGCGGTCCGGGTGGGTTCATGGATGCGACCTTGCAATACGAAGTCTACTTCGATGGTGCCTCCGGCCACACAGTCCGTATCCAACTCGGGGAACCGGATCACGTCGTCAATGTCGGCATCAATCGTCACTCCCTGGCCGTTCAAAGACAACGCACCGAAGCCGAAGGCGCGCCGCGCTCTGAAGTCATCGCTCAAGCAACCATCTCCCTGCGCACCGGGCGGTGGTATCCGCTACGCATCACCCTGAAAGGCAGCCAAATCAGCGCCCAAATCGCTGGCGAAACTGCCACTGCTGAGCATGCGATCTTGGCCGACGAGAAGAAGGCCTTTGCGCTCATGGTCAGCGGAGAAAAGCTGGGCTTTCGCCATCTGATCCTGGTAAAGTGATGGCATGAATCGACGCCGATTTCTCCTTTCGACCACCTGCGGCATCTTGGCAGCAAAGCCGACCCCTGCTGGAGCGAAGCCAGCCCCACTGGACGGCGAAGTCGGTATCACCACCGGTTCATTCGTGCGGCACCTCAGCCCCACGGCGCAGACTGGCAAACTACGGCTCCTGGATCTGCCCCACCTCATGCGAAACGATCTGGACATGCGCGTCATTGATCTGATGACCGCGACCCTGCCATCGCTCGACCAACGTTACTGCGAACAGCTGCGCTCTGCAGCAGAGGCAGCGGGGTGTCAGTTGACGAATCTCAAGATGAACCAACCTGACGTCGATCTGGGCAGCGCCGATACCGCAGTTCGGGCAGAGGCGGTCCGCGTGTACCGCGACACGATTGATGCCGCCGCCACCCTCGGCGTGCGTTGGGTGCGCCCTTTGCCGATGAAGGCTCGCCCCGATTTGTCCGTGTATGCCGAGAGCTACCAAATGCTGATCGATTACGCGGGCGAACGTGGCATCGGGGTCTTGGTCGAAAACTTCGGCTGGATGCAGGGAGATCCAGACGCGATTCCGAACTTCATTGCTGCCGTGGGCCCGGAGCTCAAGGCGCAGCCTGACACCGGCAACTGGACCACCAACGAGATCCGTTACATCGGACTGGAGAAAGCCTTTCCCTATGCGGTGTCCTGCGACTTTAAAGCCCGCGAACTCGCGCCGGATGGCAGTCATGCGCTCTACGATCTGAAGCGCTGCTTTGATATTGGATGGAAGGCGGGCTTTCGCGGACCTTGGTGCCTGGAGCACTTCCACGCCGACCTCACGCAACTTTACCACGAGATGGGTCTGCTCAGGGACCAATTACGCCGTTGGATGAAAGCTGCGTGACCGGGCCGAACCTGATCGGATGTCTGATTGACCCTTGGCTTGCCCAGCGTTGGTTTCCACGATGGCCATAACCCGACGCTCAATCCTCCGCAGCCTTCCGCTCAGCGCGATGGCAGGCGGCATCTCGTTTCACATCCGTGCGGAAGACGCAAAACCCCTCTGGGCGACCGGGAATCCGGCGATTGATCGTCCCCGACAAATCGCCATTGACCTGCTCAAGCCCACCCAAGCTCAGATCGAGCACGCCTGGGAGCTGCACTTTGGCTCGGTAGTCTTTGAATCGTATGGCTTTGCCCCGCGCTTCGCCATCGATGGGGCAGCCTTCAATGCCGCAGTGCAATCGGGGGCCACACCTGCCGAACTGTCGGACCTGCGCGAGAGCATGTCGATGAACGGCGGCGTCACCAGTGAACGCGAGCGCAAAGAATTCTTCGATGCCTTCCACGCCGCCGGAGTCACCTGTGTCTTTCAAAACACGGGCGAAGAAGGCAGCGATCCGCTGCGCCTGCTCAAGCGTCTCGCCCACTTCACCCGTGCTACGGATTTGCTCAAACCGGAACTGGCCAAGGTCGTCACGGCGGATGAAATCCGTGCGACCAAAAAAGCGGGGAAGGTCTCTTTATGCTTCACCACCAACGGCGTGCCACTGCGGCAAGAGTGGGAGAGCGTGCGCGATGAACTTCGCTTCATTCGCATCTTCCAAGAGCTCGGCGTGCGCATGATGCATCTGACTTACAATCGTCGGAACCCCATTGGCGATGGCGCCGGCGAACCTCATGATGGCGGGTTGAGCGACTTTGGTCATGCCGCCGTCGCGGAGATGAACAAGATCGGCGTCATCGTCGATGTGGCGCATAGTGGATGGAAGACGGCGGAGGATGGGGCCAAGGCTTCCACGAAGCCGATGGTCGCCAGCCACACCACTTGCGCTGCGGTTTACGAACACTTTCGAGGCAAACCCGACCGCGCCATCAAGGCCATCTGCGATACCGGCGGACTCGTGGGCATGTGCTGCATCCCGCGTTTCCTCGGTGGCAAAGGCGATGTCACTGCATTGATGGATCATCTCGATCACGTCATCAAGACCTTCGGCGCTGAGCACGCAGCGATCGGCTGTGACGTCTCTTACGTCTCCCGATTTGATAGAGAAGAACGCGCGAAGATTCAACGCAAGCCCGATGGGTCCTCCGCGCTGAGCGGTTCCGGAGATCGATGGGAACACCTGTGGCCCAAAGACGACTATCAAACCACGCCGACCGCAGAGCAAAGCGTCGCTTGGACCAACTGGCCACTCTTCACGCTCGGCATGATCATGCGCGGCCACAGCGACGACAGCATCCGCCAAGTCATCGGCGAAAACATGCTGCGCGTGCTCAAGGCGAATCAGGTTTAGTTCACCAACGTCTCCGATCTCATCATGAACACCCGCCTCCTCATCCTTGCTGCCCTATTGGCGATAGCGCCAGCGTTACCTGCAGCGCAACTGCTTGCTGGCACAGCCAAGATCGACATCACGGATCGCAGCGGACCAGTCAATGATCCATGCTTTGCGAAAGCACTGGTCTTGAAAAGCGGGGAAACGACGGCGGTCCTGATCACCGTTGATGCAGTCGCGATTGGAGAAATCGGCCGCATTGGCAATGGCTTCATGGCAACGGTGCGTGAGGCCTTGCAGAAAGACCTGGGTATCGCACCCGCAAACGTCATCGCCAACGCCAGCCATTGCCATGGGATCGTTCGCGGTGACACCACCGATCTGGTCGTGCAGGTGGTCAAGCAGGCTGCGCAAGAGCTTGTCCCGGTCAAGGCAGGCGTAGGCACAGGTTTTGAAAAACGCATCAGTGAAAACCGCCGACTTCTCATGAAGGATGGCAGTCAGGTGGACATGCGGCGTGCTTACTCAATGCCACGAGACGAAGACGTGGCGAGCCTCGGCCCCATCGACCCGCAAATCGGTCTGCTACGACTGGATCGCGAGGATGGCAGCCCTTTTGCCATCCTCTATCAATTCGCCTGCCACCCGATCATGAACCCACCCAGCAAAGGGTGCTCTGCAGACTATCCAGGCTTTGCATCAAAGGTCATTGAGGAGGCGCTCGGCGGTGGAGCCATGGCGTTCTTTATCCAAGGCTGTGGCGGCGACATCAATCCAGTTCACTACAAGGAAGTGAGCCGCCCAGCCGATGCAGAACCGCTCGGCACCATGCTCGGGGCTAGTGTCCTAAGCGCGGCGCGAAAGATCGAAACAAAGTCCGACAGCGTGTTAAAGATCACCAACGAAGTCATCGCAATTCCCCGGGCCGCCGACTATGAATCGCGCATCTCCGCCATCGAAGCACAGCAGGCGCAACTCCTGCGCGCACTGAGGCCGACGAACATCAGTTTCAAGACCTTCTTGCCGCTCCTGATCCAGCAAAAGATCTCCCCCGACTTTCCGTCTCACTACTCCCAGAGCTACCTGCGCGATGGAAAACCCATCGAGCAATTGGACGCCGACAACCTCGCCAGCGTGGAGGCTTATCTGAAGAACATCGATACCATGGAACGCCTCACACGCCTCAATACCAACCTAGCCCTGCTGAAAAGACATCTCACGGAGGCAAAGACCTCAGCAAAACCGATGCTAGACGTTGAGGTCTGTGGGCTGCGTGTTGGGAATTTCAAATGGGTGACCTTCCCCGGCGAGCTCACGGTGCAGATTGGTCTCAACATCAAGTCGCTGAACAAAGATCCGCACGCCTTTGTCTCCGGCTACACCAACGGCTACATCTATTACACCCCCACGACCGCACAGCGCATGAATTCCGGATACGCTCAGGAAGACTGCGACTCACTCGTGGCACCCGAGTGGCAGAAGATCTTTGAAACCAAAGCGATCGCCGTGCTGCATGAGTTGGCACGATGACCAACACCAAAACGTCCAACTTCATGAGCCCGAATACCTTCACCTTGCGCAACCTACTCCGCACGACCCTCTTTGCCCTGGCGGCTGCCTTTTCCCTGCCAGCAGCACACGCAGCGGAACCACCACACATCGTGATCATGATTGGCGAGGACGAGTATCGCACCTGGGAAACACTGCCTGACTTTGCAGCCAAAGAACTGAAGGCTGCGCCGTATCGAGTCACCATCATTCATGCGGATACTGCGGACAAAAACCAGTTCCCAGGCTTCATAGAGGCGATGCAAGATGCCGATCTTCTTTTGCTCAGTGTGCGTCGCCGGACGCCGCCCGCAGCCGTCATTGATGCCATTCGCAAACACCTTTCCGCCGGGAAACCCCTCGTCGGGATTCGCACGGCCAGCCACGCCTTCGCACTGCGGCCGAAGGATCCCGCGCCAAAAGAAGGGCTGGCGATTTGGCAAGAGTTTGATCCACAAGTTCTCGGGGGCAGTTACACTGGTCACTACGGCAAGGACGCTGTCGCAATCGCACTCGCACCAGGCGCGGAGTCCCATCCGATTTTGCGCGGGGTCGCTATCGCAGATCTCATCGGCCACGGCGGTCTCTACAAGAACACGCCGCTTCAGACTGGAACCACGCCACTGCTGACCGGCACCCTGGCCGGACAAGCCACGGAGCCAGTTGCTTGGACACATCTTTACGGTCCGAAAAATAGCCGCATCTTTTACACCTCTCTCGGTCACTGGGATGACTTCACTCTGCCAGCCTTTCGTCGCTTCCTGCTGAATGGGATCGACTGGGCTCTGACCAAGTAGCGAACTCTGTCTCCGCTCCGCAGGGGACTCAATGGTGCTGACCGTGCAATCTTTACGACGCCTACGCTTCGCCCTCTGGCTATCCATGCCAGCGGTGGGATTGCAGGCTCAGGTAACGTTCAATCGAGACGTCCGCCCGATCCTGTCCGACCACTGCTTTGCCTGCCACGGTCCAGATGAGAAGGCACGTAAGGCGGACCTGCGTCTCGACATTCCGGGCGGGAATTTTGACGAACTCATCGCACGCATCACCTCACATGATGAAGAGGAGATCATGCCGCCACCGATGGAGCAAAAGAAGCTATCGTCCGCGCAGATCGCCACGCTCAAGACATGGATCGCTGCAGGTGCCCCATACCAAAGGCATTGGGCATTTGAACTGCCACACGCTGAAGGCGGATCCATCGATGCGATTGTGGGCGCGCAATTGCAAGCTCGTGGTCTTTCCTTCGCGGCCCCAGCCGACCGTGCGACTTTGATCCGGCGAGTCTCCCTAGATCTCACCGGCCTGCCACCGGCAGCAGAGGATGTCGCGGCATTTGTGGCAGGTCACAGGACCTTTGAACAAGTGGTCGATCGCCTACTGTCATCGCCGCATTTTGGTGAGCATCTAGCGGTCGCCTGGCTGGACGCAGCACGCTATGCGGATACCAACGGATACTTCGGAGATAGGCCGCGACAGATGTGGCCTTGGCGAGACTGGGTCATTGATGCCTTCAATGCAAACATGCCCTTTGACCAGTTTACCATCGAGCAACTCGCGGGCGATCTCCTGCCAAAACCAACTCGGGATCAGCTCGTCGCCACAGGGTTCTGCCGCAATAGCATGGCCAATGACGAAGGCGGGATTGATGATGAAGAATACCGAGTGGAATTCATCGTGGACCGGCTTGATGCGATCTCAAAGACGTGGCTAGGGCTGTCCATCGGTTGCGCACAGTGTCACGACCACAAGTTTGATCCAATCTCGCAGCGGGAGTTTTACCAGATCTTTGCCTTCTTCAACAACACCGCCGAAGTCGGCCACATCAAGTCCTCCGCTCTTCAACCAGCCATCAGCGTGCCATCCCCTGCCCAGGAGGCAGAGGCCCTGAGGCTGAAGGCGCAGCGACTCGCCGCATCCGCAGAGTACAAAAAGCACGAACCAGAGGTGCAACGTCAACTGCCCCAGTGGTCGGACACCCTCGCCAAGGCGGCTGCACCCGAGGTTCCAAAAGGAATCGTTTTTGAAAACGGTCTCGATGGCAAGCTGCCAGCATCGCCTGGATTCAAGGTGCGTGAAGTCGGCACTTCGATTCAGCGAGAGGAAGGTCTCGACGGAATGGCTGCAAAATTTGATGGTTCACAGCATGTCGAAATCGACGGCGAACTCGGGCTCCAGTCTGATCATCCCTGGACCATCGCCGTTTGGATGAAGGGTGAGGAGACGCTGAGTTGCGTGCTGTCAAAGGTGCAAGCAGACGAGGAAAAGCGCGGGATCGAAGTCATCTGGCTCAAGGGCGCACTGCAAATCAATCTGGTGCATCGCTGGGCGATTGACGCCATTGAGGTCGTAGCGACGGAACCTTTGGAGCGCAACGATTGGAACCTCGTGGTGCTAAGCTACGATGGCTCCCGCAAAGCCGCCGGACTTACCCTTAGCGCGAATGGCGTGCAGCTGCCGCTCAAGGTGAATCGCGACTCTTTAACAGGCAGCATCAGCAATGGTGAACCGCTGCGACTGGGTCGACGCGATGCAAATCTTGGCTTCTACGGCATGATCGATGACCTGCGAGTCCTGGATCGTGTTGTCCCGATCCCAGAAGCAGCCGAATGGTTCGCCCAGCGCCGTTTGCACAGTATTGCACTAAAGCCACCGCAGTCGCGCACCAGCCGAGAGAAGGATCTCCTGCTTGAGCACTTCATCAAACGCGCAGCCGAACCTGCGGCACGCGTTGCATTTGCGAAGCTGCGCACCGCCACCGCTGCGGAAACCGCCCAGCAACGGACCATCCCGACCACTCTGGTCATGCTAGAGAATGCCAAAGTGCGGCCGACTTACCTCTTGGAGCGCGGTCAGTGGAATGCGCCGGGGGAAAAGGTGGAGCCTGGCGTGCCTGCTGTTTTTCCGCAACTGCAAGGCAGCAGAGATCGGCTGGGGTTCGCACGGTGGCTGGTAACGCCCGACAATCCGCTGACGGCACGGGTAGCAGCGAATCGACTCTGGCAGCAATGCTTTGGCGATGGCCTCGTGCGCACCCCCAATGATTTCGGATCCCAAGGCGAACCGCCGACCTATCCGGACTTGCTGGATTGGCTGGCGCAGCGATTCGTGCGCACAGGCTGGGACGTCAAAGCGCTGCTACGCACCATCGTGCTGAGCCGGACCTACCAGCAGAATTCACGATTCAATGAGAGCGATCCCGACAATCGCCTCCTTGCCCGTGGCCCTGCGTTTCGGCTAAATGCAGAGGCTTTACGCGATCAAGCTTTAGCGATCTCCGGATTGCTCTCCACACGCATTGGCGGGCCGAGCGCGATGCCTTGGCAGCCACCCGGTGTGTGGGAGGCCGTCTCCTACAATGCCGAGGAAAGCTACACACCCGACTTCGGTGAGGGGGCCTGGCGACGCACGCTATACTCCTACTGGAAGCGGCAGGCCCCACCGCCAGCGATCTTAACCTTCGATGGACCGACACGTGAAAAGTGTCTGATCGCCCGCGCCCGCACCAACACACCGCTCCAGGCCTTGGTTATGCTGAACGATGAAAACTACACCGCCGCAGCCTCCGCACTGGGCGCACGCGCAGCAGCACTGCCGCTGGATGACTCAGCACGCGTGGCCTGGATGTTTCAGCAAACGACAGCGCGGCGGCCGCAGCCGGACGAGGTTGCCCTGCTCTTGGGTCTGGTGAAACGTCAGCAACAACGCGGCGGCGATGTCTGGCAGGTGGTCGCGCATACACTCTTCAACCTGGATGAGGTGATCACAAAGCGATGAACACACGCCGTCAATTCATGAGCAACACCGGGCTAAGTCTCGGCAGCATGGCGCTGGCATCGCTCTCGGCGGACCAGACCCAGGCAGCGACACACTTTGCGCCCAAGGCAAAGCGGGTGATCTACCTCTTCATGCATGGTGGCCCTTCGCAGGTGGACCTCTTTGATTTCAAGCCAGGGTTGAAGAAGCTACACGGCCAGGAACTGCCGGCCTCCGTGCGTGGCACCCAGCGGCTCACCGGCATGACCAGCAATCAAAAGTCACTGCCCATCGCTGCATCTCTTTTCAACTTTGCGCAGCACGGGCAGAGTGGTGCTTGGATGAGCGAGCTGCTGCCGCACACCGCAAAGATGGCAGACGAACTCTGCATCCTGCGTGCCCTGACGACGGAAGCGATCAATCACGACCCTGCGGTCACCTTCATGCAAACGGGCCATCAACAGCCCGGCCGCCCCAGCTTTGGCTCGTGGGCCAGCTACGGGCTCGGCTGCGAGAGCACCGATCTGCCCGCATTTGTGGTGATGGTGTCGCGCGGCAGCGCTGCGCGTGCGGCGGATCCATTGTATGCACGACTGTGGGGCTCGGGTTTTTTGCCATCCAATCATCAGGGCGTCGCCTTTCGTAGCAGCGGAGATCCCGTCCTCTATCTGTCAAATCCACCCGGTATCGATGCCGCCACACGTCGCGATCAACTCGATGTCATCGCCGCATTGAACCGCAAGCAACTCGCCACGCAGCATGATCCCGAGATCGCGTCACGCATCGCTCAGTATGAAATGGCCTTCCGCATGCAGAGCAGCGTGCCGGACCTACTAGACCTCAAAGACGAATCCGACGAAACGCTCGACTCCTATGGGCCACAATCGCGCCAGCCGGGAAGCTTTGCCGCGAACTGCCTGCTGGCGCGACGACTGGCGGAACGCGGCGTCAGATTCATCCAGCTCTACCATCGCGGCTGGGACCAGCACTACAATCTCCCAAGCGACCTGCGGCTGCAATGTGGCGATGTCGATCAACCCGCCGCAGCACTGATTCGCGATCTCAAGCAGCGCGGCATGCTGGAGGATACCCTCATTGTCTGGGGTGGAGAATTTGGCCGCACGGTCTATTCGCAGGGTAAGCTGGAAGCCACCAATCACGGTCGCGATCATCATGGGCGCTGCTTCACCATGTGGCTGGCGGGGGGTGGCATCAAACCCGGCACCACCTACGGACAGACCGATGACTTCAGTTACAACGTCGCCAGCAATGCAGTGCAGGTTCATGACCTGAATGCGACCCTGCTCCATCTTCTCGGCATGGACCACAAGCACCTCACTTTCCGATTCCAAGGCCGCGACTACCGCCTGACCGACGTCCACGGCGAGGTGATCCCGACCATTCTCGCATGAACAACCCATTCCTCATCTTCGCCGCAGTCCTTGCACTTGGCGCAGCCCACACCTTTGCGCAAGCCAGCAAGGCGACGCAATCCATGCATCAGGAAGGTAAGATCCGCTTATTCTACTACACGACCGGGCAACAGGCGGTTGATCCGCTGGACGCGAATCAAAACCAGATCCCGGATCAGGTGGAGGATGTGCTGCTGCAAACTCAGGCAGCGCAAACGCTCTGGATCGATGTGCTAGGCTTTCCCGATCCTTTCCAAACGGAACGCTTTCATTCGGCCAGCTTTTTGGACATTCACTTCCGTCACAAGGATGTTCTCAAAGCCAATGGAGTGACCTATGACGAGCTTCAACACTTCAATAAACCTGGCGACCCCAAAGACACCGTGAGCATCTGCTTCAATGTAGCGACGTCCGTCAAAGCACCGGCAAACCTCACGCCCGCGCACGAGTTTTTTCATCTGGTCCAAAACAGCACGACTTACTTCAAGAATCGTTGGTTTACCGAAGGCACTGCCCGCTGGTCGGAACGCGGGCTCGGCACAGGAGCGCTTGGCCCCGCCAAAGTGCTCTCCGCCTGGCCACTTCCAGAATCCGAACGTGCTGCTCTTTTTCAGCGTACCTACGACGCCTCCGAACACTTCTGGAATCCGCTCGCGAAAGCACATGGGACCAACGACTCCCTCCCGCCCGGTTCAGCGCTGGAACGATTGCAGGCGATGCGTTACACGGACGGTTCTCCTGTTCTGAAGGATCTGCAATTGACTGGCTGGCGGCTGATTCGCAATGTCATCACCGAGCTCGCGCAAGGGGACGACGAGGCATTCAAAGAGCTCGGCTATGATCGCTGGTCTGAGGACAATCAGAAGTCGCCGCAGAACGACGCCTTCATCATGAAAGCCATTGAGCGCGCGATGGCCAAGATGCCTTGATCACTTCATCTGCACCCAGACAGGTGATGACCAAGCCATGTTGCCGTCGGTCTGCTCCACGCGCAGGTAGTAGCGGCTTTCTCCCTTGAGCGGTTCTTCGTCGGTAAAGGTCTGAGCAAAGGTCTTGGCCTTGGGCTCCCACTGCTGGTAGTTCTTCTCATTCCGAACGAGGGTGACGCGCTTGATATCCGCAGTCCCATCCACGCTGAACTTGATGACAGGCTTGCCGCTGAGCTCAATCTCCGTGCCCATTAGGTGGTCGTTGCAGGTGAACTCGACGAAGATCTTGTCCGTGGCAGCAATCGTGCGACGGGCGTTGAGCCCTTCGATGATGCCTTCGCGCGTAAAGTCTTTCACATAGACGCCGCCGTAGCTGGTGTGGGTGGAGATGTGATCGCTATTTGCCCACACGCCGAGTTTGTGACCAATCTCCAGCGCGTGCTGATACAGGCCGTTGTTCTTCTCTGTGAAGCTGCGGATGGGCTGCCCCACAACCGGAGTGCCGACCACGGTGGACGCATGGTTGTAGGGTTGGCCTTCACGCATTCCGACGGTGGGTTGCGGTGCATTGAGTCCCTCGTAACTGACGCGTGCGCCTTGGTAGATTTCGATGACGTTTTCAACGCGGTGGTCAATCGGTGGGATTTGATCCCAATCAGTGCCCATGCCTGTAGCCCCGGTGTGACTGATCGCCGTGACTGGCTTTCCATAGCGAGTCAGCACATCCCACAGCTCCGTCGGGTGCAGTTCGGGATCTCCCTCTTCCTTCACGGGAAAGATCTTTTGCCAAGGGCTAGCGAGGTAATTCTTGCGCTGGATATAGACGATGGGGCCACCGCGCTGAGCAAAGACCACGTTGCGGTGACCAAAGGGCCACTTCTGTTCACGCTCATACGCATACATGCTGGTGAAGAATCCAGGGGCGTAAAAAATATCCACCATCTTCTGATTCAACCACCACTCATAGGGGTGATAGATCTTGGCAATGTCGGTGTGATCGCTGGTGCCTAGCGTATCGAGCTTGCCCATGTCCCAGGCGTATCGGAATTGCTCCAGGACACAACCATCATTGGCCGTGACGCAGTTGGAGATGTCCGTGTGTCGGTGGTAGTCCCCCCAATACAATTTATACGTGACGCCATCGTGCGTCATCGTGTGGAGGTCATCGCGGGCGCGCTCGGGCGTGGTGGCATTGATGTAAGCGGGCAAAGGTTCGCGCGCAGCGACCACGGGCGCGGTCACCAAAGGCAGATCCAGCTCCGTGGCTACCTTGGCAAGCTGGATGCCCGTTGTCAGCTGCAGCTTGGACGTGCGCAGATCGCTCGGCCAGGCGATCCAGAGATTGCCATCTGCACCCAAAGCATGGGTTGTTTGACGATCCTGGGTATAGACGCTGTCTGGCAGTGCGATGGGTTTTGTCCACTGCTTCGTAGCGAGATCATAGCGGAGCAGCGCGACACGCCAGCAGTAGTTCTTAAAGTAGCGTACCGTCATCCACGGACGCCCCTTGGCATCGAGCATCAAGTGCGGAAGATTCAGAGCACCGATCTGATTCGGAGCAGGTTTGCCTTTGGCCTTCAGCGCAGCGGCCTGTGCCTTTGCGCGTTCAGCAGCCTTGGCTTTGGCCTTCGGGTTGTTGCCGCGTGGAGCAGCAGCGGCAGGTGCCTTCGGGCCGGGCAGCTCGGAGAACAGAGCGTCTGGGCCTGGCTGTTCCTCCACTTTGCCGCTCTCCAAATCCCAATAAGCAACCACCAAATCCTTGCGGCCATTGAGCCCCTGGAATCCACCGTGTGCCCGCATGTCCAGCCCCCACTGCTCATTGCCACGCTCGCAGGCCAACCAGATGCCCTTGCCGTCCTGTGCCGTTACGGCGCTCACGCGACCCTCATAACGACTCGTCGCGATCAGCGTCTTTGTCTCTCCCACAGCCAGCGCCGCATTGATATGGGTCGCGTAGATGTTGAACTCATTGCCGCGCGACGAATCATAGCAGATCCATGCCCCGTCTTTGCCATCAAAGGCCACGCAAGGTTCCCAGTCGCCGCCTGCATCTTTTGTCACCTGCACCTCTGCGGACCAGGCCTGTTTTTTCACCTCATAGACCCGGCAAAAGATATCCGCCAAACCGCCACGCATCGCCTGCCAAACCACCCAGACATTTCCAGCAGCGTCTGTGGTCGCTTTCGCAAACGCATTGCCGCCGTTTGACGAACTCGCCAGCGTCGTGACACCCCCTTCCAGCTTACCGTCTTTCACAACCGCGCTCTTCAACTCCATCAAATCCTTGTCGTTCACCTGCGACCACACCACATGCATCACGCCACCGCCATCGGTCGCCAACGCTGGCTGATGAATGATCCCCGGCTGCCCGATCGTCAGCACGTCGGTCAAAACCCCACCGTTCAGCTTTGCCAAATGCAGCGAATCCTGCGCCGAGTCCCATTGCACAAACGCCACATGCGGCACCCCGCCGGCATCGACCGCCATCGCAGGATAATCAGACTGAAGCCCCCCCACACGCAGCGCCTGCATGTCAGGCACAAGGTTCTGCGAAAAGGCAGTGACTGCGGTGGTGAGAAGAACGAAGAGAAAAGGGACGCTGCGCATCGGCATAAAACAGCGAAATTCAAGATTCCTTTCGACAGGATTTCCCCCCGTCAAAACACCCCAGCCATCTTCCGCCCCACCCAGAACACACCCATCATCAGCACCAGAATGCCAGCCCAGAGCGGATGGGACCAGAGTTGCAGGCGACGTTCGATGAGATCGGGCTCGGGGAGTTTGGCGATGGCTTGGAAGATTTGCTGGGGATCAAGGGTCTCCAGGACTTGGCCCTTGGTAAGTTGCGCGATCTCGCGCAAGACTTCGGGGCGGGCGGGTTGGCCACGACGTTCTTTGGTGGTGCCTTGCACGGAGATCGTGGTTTCCAATGCGGTGCCTGCCTCGGCGCACGTCAGGCGCACACGGTAATCGCCGGGCTCTTGCGGGGTGAAGGTCCCGTTGAAAAGGCCCCAGGCTTCTTCACCTGCGGGCATGAGGCGGACGCTGGCGGTTTTCCCTGAGGGCGAGACGAGTTGGGCAATCACCGCGCCATCCCGCAGCGGTTCTCCAGAGAGGCTCATGACGTTGGCGTTGAGTGTCAAGGTGCCGCCCGTGCGGGGGCGATCCGGCGCGTAGAAAAGGCGCATCTTATCCCCCTGCGCCATGTTGCGCTGATAGGCCATCCAGCGGGCGACCTGTCCCCAGAAGCGGTAGTGGTATTTGTCCTCCACACCACGGCGCCAGCGCCAGGCGCCATCCGCGCCCATGTAGAGAATCTTCCCTGCACCGAAGGTCTTCGTGACGATGAGGGGCACGCGACCAAACCGATTCGTCTCCGTGCCGTGGGTGGCCAGAACCTCCGTGCCTGCTTTGGCGCGCAGCGCTGGCGCATACCATTGGAAGCCCGGCAGCGTGGACCAAACACGAGCACTGGCCTCATCGGTATCCTCTAGCTTTGTCAGCAGTGACCGCGTCCCTGCCTCGGTCAGCACAAAACGCCCTGGCTGCACGGTGCCCCATCCTCGCGGTTGCGCCTCATCGACCACGACCGGTAGCAACTCGCTCAGTGGCGTTTGCAGCAGGCTCATCTGAAATCCACGCAGCCCAGGGAGAAAAACCAAACCGCTCGCCTGATCGCGCACGAGCTTTTGGATGGCGTTGCATTGCTCCAGCGTTAATTGATTTTTTTCCACCCCGACATCGCCGAGAAAGATGACGTCGTAGCGCGTCAGGTCTTCGTCTTTCGGAAAGGCCGGCAGGTAACCGCGACCAGCGCCCGGTTTCCCTAGATCGGGGTGGAAGACGATGGTGTTGACCTCGACACCAGGATCACGCTCCAGCGCATTGCGCAGGTAGCGATATTCCCAGCGTGGGTAGCTCTCCACCACCAGCACGCGCAGTTGTTCTTTGCGAATGTCCAGCGGTGCCTCGATGCGGTTGTTGTCGCTATTACGTTCGCCACCTGTCGTGGGCACGGTCAATGTCAACCGCACCTGCCCTGGTTCAACGGGCTTCCAGACGATGACGTCTTGCAGCCGACTCATCGCAGGCAGCGTCGCCTCCTGGGTGATGATCTCTCCCGTGGAAGTCTCCATCTTCAGCGTCACGACTTCATCGCGCGGCAGGAAGCTATCGATGGCAAAGGGCACCCGCAGGGGCTTACCCGCCACAGCAAAGGTCGGCACGTCAAAGCTGACCAGCTCCACATCCGGAAGACGTGTCTCGGATCCGGTCGGCACCGCAAAAACCGGCACGCCCTTCATGCGCAGTCGGGTCGCTGCCAACGCGGGTGAATCGCCAGTATTGCGATCCCCATCGCTCAACAAGACCACCGCCGATAGCCGAGGCTGATTCTGGATCAGGTCCAGCAGCGCGGCATTGATATCGGTACCTTCTTCCGGCGGTTGATCTGCGGACGAAAAGGGCTCAATCACCACATCCATGCGTTTTTGCAGAGGCTGCCACAGCTCAGGTTTAACGAGTGGCTGCACAGCCTCTTTGCGCGAACGCGCTGCGGCATTTGGCACGGTGGCATCGACCACATCCCTTGTATCCATGCTGCGAGAGACATCATGCAGCACGGCTAGGACGGGCTTGCTATCGGGCTTAAAGGTCTCTTTCCACTCCGGCTGATTCAGTGTGATGGCGATGCCTGCACAAATCAGCACGCGCAAAAGCTCCAGCCATCCGATCGCAGCCCGATACGCGCTGCGCTGCCAACCGATGAATGCCAGCACCGCCACAAACAGTACGAACACCACCGACGCCGTCAGTGAAAACGGTGTGTGGGTGAAAACGAGTGTTTGCTCAGCAGGAGTCATTTCAGGAATCGGCTATCGGTAAGAGGTATGATCGTTCGAGTGGTTCATGATCCAGGCACGGCGGGCGAAAAACCTTCCGGCGCAGGAGTTCGTCTTGCTGGGATGCATAGCAGCGCCTCCAGCACCATCGCGCAGGCCATGACCATGAGAAAGGTGCGCCAAATCTCGCTGGTCAGACTGCGGCCCTGTTCCAGGTTGTCCTCCAGATAACGATAGTCCAACCCGGTGAAGAGCTCATCCACTGCTGCCCGCGAAAGCACCGGCGCGGCGTCTTCGGTGAGTGGACGATTCAGCGCGACGAGCACTTCCTTGCCCGGCTTCCCATCCGCAGAAGGCTTCTCATAGACGCCGGAGCTGAGAGCACGCTCTGCGACTGCGTCCGCCACGGTCTCGCGATCCAGTCGCTTCCAAACCGCTGGATCACCGCCGAGCGATTTGAGCCCAGCGATGCGTTGCTGCGCCTGGCCCAGACCGAGGGCACCGTCATTCAAAAGGCGATGCAACAGCGCAAACATCACTACTCCATCGCGTGCTAGACTCGATGAACCGGGGCTCGGCAGCGTCGTGAGAAAATACGCTGCACCAAGATCCTCGCCCGCAGCACGCACCAGCAGAGGCGTGTTTTCCGCGAGACGCGCCAACGGCACCGCATCGCCGGAGATCTCTCGCCAGCGGCTGACCTCCAACTCACCCACAGGCAGCGCCGTGCCTGCGCGAGTGTTTGACAGTGGACCCGCATCATTGCGCCACCATTCAGGAGTGGCAGTTTTTTCCGGCGCAGCATTTTTCCAGTCGCCCCATTGCAGGCCCAGCAGCGAATCTCCCCCAGCGATCTCTGGCGGCAGGAAGAGCACGCGGCGCCCCGCCTTGACCTGATCGATCAGTTGCTGCGCCACCACATCATCTGCCTTGGGCAAAGCGGCCTGCCAGACCAGGAGGCCCGTCTCCGCCCAAGGGATCTCTGCTGCACGCGCCAGCGGCAGGATGCTGGCGGCGTATTTGCGCGCTGGATCCATCGGAGCCTGCAACGCGGCGGCCAATGGTTCCGCGACCTCAGGCTGGTCCGAGACGATCACGCTCTTCAGCACTGGTGGTTCGTCGAAGACAAAGTGGCTGACATTGTCTGCGGGGCTCGAATCTGCGGGCAGTTCCACCCGACCCCAGCCGCGCTTCAGTTTTTTATCAATTGGAATGGCCTGCGCCTGCAGCACGAGTTGCGCGTCCTTCATCTCCACCTTCAGGCTACTGCCGACGCCATTGACCACGACACGCAGATCCAGCGGCAAGGGCTGTAGATCATCGCTCTGACGGCTGATGCGGATGTCCAGCAGCAGTTCCGCCTTATCCGCCGTCTCGCGACGAACCACGCGCTCCACCTGGATGGCGACATTTGCCGCCGCTGTCTCCGGATAGCCCAGCACCTGAAAGCGCACGCCCGGCAGCGCTGCGAACCCGCTGCGCAACGCCTCCCAGCGCCCACCTGCTGAGTCCCAATCCGTCTGGCGCAAATCGCTGACCACCCAGACATCCGTGCGCCCAGTCTGATTCGCGGTGATGTAATCCATGCCCGCCTGCAAAAGCGTCGGCACATCCGCTGCCGTATCCGTGGCCGCAGATTGAGGGAGATCCAGCAGCGCGTCCGCCTTTTCAAAGGCCTCCGGCTTCAGCGTCGCGCTGTCGATCAGCACCAACCGTGACCGCGTGCCATACGCGTCTTTGATGGCCGCCGTCAGATTGCGCAGCCCGGCCAAACGCTTGCTCACACCCGTCGCCAAATTTTGCTGTTCCATCGATGCACTGCGATCCAGCAAAATGACCACCGAATCCGGCGCGCCCCCCGTCAGCCCAAGCAAGCCGCCGGCCAACGGTCGCGTGATGACAAAAATCATCGCCGCCACCGCCAGCACGCGCGCCGTGAGGATGAGGATCTGCCGCAATCGCGAAAGCCCCTTGTTCATCCGCTGCGCCGCCAGGAGGAACATCATCGCCGCCCACTTCACCACACGACGCCGATGCATGTGAATCAAATGAATGATCACCGGCAGCAGCGCCAGAGGCAGCGCGAAGAGGAGGATGGGCTGGAGGAAGCTCAAGGGGGAGTTTGGGGGGAGTAATCAGTGGAAAGTGGTCAGTGGGGGAGTGGTTTAGAGCCTCTTTTTCCAATAACCCGGACGGCGACTGGCATGAGCGATTGCGAGAATTTGAATCTGCCTTTCGTTGCACACTCTAAAAATCAAGAAGTACGGGAAACGGTCTGTCTTTACCTTTCGAAGTCCAGCCTCGAATTCACGATAAAGTCTAGGTTGCATGCGAGCACGCTCAATCGATGCAAAGATCTCTGCCTGGAAACGAACGCCGAGTTCGGGATCTCGACTTTCATAAAAGCGGACGGCGTCAGCAGCCTCCGAAACCGCTGCTGGATGGATTGAGTGAGTCATCCAGCGATTTTTGCTTCCAACTGCTCGCGGAATTCTTCAAGGGTGAGTCCCTTGACCGTGCCATTGTCGAGTTCCTCAGCACGGCGCAAGGCCTCATCTGTCCAGGCTGGATCAAGACCGAAATCATCGTTGGTCTCAAGACTGTCTATCAGCACCGTAGCGAGTCGCGAGCGCTGCTCAACTGGCAAGCTCAGAGCTTCATGGAGGAATGTATCAAAGGCGATAGCGCTCATAGCGGCATTTTATCAGGGGAAAGAGTTGGAAGCAACGATAGGCAGACGGGAACTTGATGGGAGAGGATGCGGTCAGTGGGCAGTCACATCCGCCCCACCAGATGGATTGGGTTGGGGAAAGTTCACCGAGATGGAGCGCTTCTGTGTTTCCCAAACTACAGCCGCGCCCAAGAGGATGGCCAGCAACAGCAAGACGGTGGGCCGCCCAGCGAACCCATCGGGACTTTGCCAAGTATTTAGCAAACCAACAATCAACTGGGTGCCGACCATCACCAAAAGCAGCTCCGGAAAAACTGTTCGGCCGCTGCACCAAAGTCCTCGCAGGCGGGCTAAACAGAAGGTCAACCCTCCTCCCAAGAGGCACATTCTCGCCGCATCCGGCCAAAACGACTCGGGATAGGCTTTGAGCGTCGCTGCCACATTAGCAGAAATGGCTATCTTGGACGCCAGGAGAACGATGCCGAAAACATCACCAATCCTCGCGCCCATCGAAGTGGCCAAATTCGATGGGGCATCTTTACCCAGCATGATCTGCTTCAGCATCACTTCCGCCCTCCCTTCTTCTGCAAACGTGAGAGGAGGAAGCGCGCGAGAATGTCTTCGTAGCTGTCGCTGAGCATGGCGCGATGATAGTCGGCACCGGTGGTGCGGATGACCTCATCCATCTCGGTGAGGTACTGGCGCACGACCTCTTTGTAGCGTGGCGCGATCAAAGACGGGTCGGCTAGCACGGTCTCGCCGCCTTCCATGTCTTCAAAGCGGGCGGGGCGATCAAAGTTAAAGTCGAGCTCAATCGGGTCGAGCAAATGGAAGAGGGCGATGTCATGTTTCCGGAATCGCAAGTGCTGCAGTGCGCCTTTGAGTTCGGCTGGCTGGACAAAAAAGTCTGAGACCACCACCACAAGAGCCCGTTGGGAGATCTGCTCCGCTGCCTCGTGCAGGGATTGTAGGATCGTCGTCTCGCCCTTGGCTTCCAGTTGGCTGAGCTGATCCAGCACCAAGCGCAGATGCGCAGCACCTCGTTTTACGGGAATCTTTTTGCGATGGTCCGCACCCACGCCCCACACACCCAGAGCATCGCCCTGCTGCGCAGCTAGATATCCGAGCGTTCCGGCCAGCTTTCGCGCAAACTCCATGCGCGCCATCCCACCATTCGGCGCGCCGTAGCCCATCGAACCACTAGCATCGACGATCAGCGCCAGTCGGAGGTTGGTATCGGCTTCGAATTCCTTGATGTAAAAACGATCTGTTCGGCCCCAGGTGCGCCAGTCGAGCCGACGCGTGTCATCGCCGGGCACATACTTGCGATACTGCGCAAACTCGATCGAAGAACCCCGCACCGGGCTGCGGTGACGTCCCGAAACATTGCCCAGCATCGCCTGTCGCGCGTTCAACGGCAACGCCAGCAGTCGGCTCAGGACGGCTGGTTCCAGGAGTGTGTTGGGTGCGTTTTCGGGCATGGCAGGCTTCAGCCCTCTTTCCGCAATTCATCCACGAGACGCTTCGCCACTTCCAGGCTCGTCACGCCCTCGGACTCCGCTGTGAAAGTGGTCATCACGCGATGGCGCAGCACAGGCTCTGCCACCGCGGCGATGTCTTCCAGGCGGACCATGTAACTGCCCAGCAAGGCCGCGCGGGCTTTAGCGCCGAGAATCAGGTACTGCACGGCGCGCGGCCCGGCACCCCAGCCCACGAGCGGTTTGAGCCACGCAGGGGCATCGGTGGAATTGGGGCGAGTGCGACGGACCAGATCCACCGCGAAGGCGTAGATGTGATCCGGCACCGGCACCCTCCGAACCAGAGCCTGGAAGGCCAAGACCTTTTCTCCATTGAGAATGTGGCTCAGTGCTGGCAGGGCCGCACCCGTCGTGGTGCGAGCGATCGCAATCTCTTCATCGCGGCTGGGGTAATCCACACCGATCATGAACATGAAACGGTCAAGCTGCGCCTCGGGCAGCGGGTAGGTTCCCTCTTGCTCGATGGGGTTTTGCGTCGCCAGCACGAAGAAGGGCGAGTCCAAAGTGTAGGTCCGTCCTGCAACCGTCACACGATGCTCCTGCATCGCCTCAAGCATCGCCGCCTGGGTCTTTGCTGGAGCACGGTTGATTTCATCCGCGAGTACAATGTTCGCAAACACGGGTCCTTTAGCGAATTCAAAGGAACGCTTCCCTGCCCCCTGATCTTGAAGAATGTCGGTGCCGGTGATGTCCATCGGCATCAAGTCGGGCGTGAACTGGATGCGGCTGAAATTCAGCGACATCGTTTCAGCGAGGCGGCTGATCAGCAACGTTTTCGCCAAGCCCGGCACCCCCATGAGCAGCGCATGACCACGGGCGAAGAGGCAGATGCAGAGCTGCTCGATCACCTGTTGCTGCCCGACGATGACCTTTCCCAGTTCTTCGGCCAGCCGCTGATAGGCAGCTCTTAACTCATCAATGGCAGCCACATCATCTGCGGGCAAGGCAGCGGAGGGCGCGACAGCGTCAGTAGATGTATTTTCAGACATTCGCTGAAAAGGTAACAAAGATCATCACGACAGGAAAGGGATGTTTCGGGAAAGGTGAGAATCTGTGAACCGCAGAAAACTCATCGGCCAGCACGCCGATCTAACCCCTTTCCAGTTTTGACCCAATCTTGTAGCTGACAAATCGCAGCGCCACCGCCACAATCGGCCGCATAACCGATGACAAATGCAACGCAGAACCGTTGGACGCCCGAGTTACGGGCCTTGTGGAAGCGGCTGGAAGGGTTCCGGCTGGATGACGAAACCGCAATGCGGCCCTTTAGCCGACGACTGGCGGAAGAAAATGGCTGGACGCCGGTCTTTGCCAAACGTGCCATTGGGGAATACCGGCGGTTCCTTTTTCTTGCGATGGCGGCCGGACATCCCATGACACCGTCGTTTGTGGTCGATGAAGTCTGGCACCTGCACCTGATCTACACGCGGTCTTACTGGCAGACGCTTTGCACCGAGGTGCTGGGTCGCCCACTCCATCACGAACCAGGAGCAGGCGGCACTGGCGAGGACGGCAAGTTCTTCCAGCAATATCGATCCACGCTGGAGAGCTACGCGCAATTCTTTGAGCAACCGCCGCCGATTGACATCTGGCCTGCGCGCGAAGAGAAGCCTGAGGTGGTGAAGCTTCCGAGCCGGAGACTGGCCTGGCTCCGCAGCCTCCGACCCGCACATGCCTTCTTGATGCTCGCGACCATGCTACTGGCGGGCTGCACCTCTTTGATGGCGGGATTCGATGTCAAAGGGCCAGTCTTCTTGGGCTACTACTTTTTGGGCTTCCTCGTTGCCCTGGGCATCTCCTTCCTGCTTCCGTGGCTCCAACAGCCCAAAATCCGGCCAAGGACTCCGCCGGATGTGACGGATCTTTGCGATATGGCCTTCCTCGGCGGCGGTGGGAGACGGTTGCTGGATGCGGCCTTGATTGGCCTGCATGAGAAAGAATTGATCGCTTTCTCAACAGACGGCACCCAGCCAGCAAAGGTCTGCGCGCTGGACAATCCATTGGCAGCGAGCCGTCTGAGCGAGGCCGAAGCAGCGGTGCTTCGCCGCATCAGCAAGAACAAGTTCGTCAAAGTTCCCGACGTGCGAGAAGCTGCGCAAGGGGCATGCAATGGGGTCTGGCGCAGTCTCGTCGCCCAGGGTCTGGTCTACGATCCGGCAGAACAAAACAGGCGCCGCTGGAAGGCGGCTCTGCCGATAGCGGTGCTGGGATTCGCTGGCGTGTTCAAGATTTTGGTCGGGCTCGACAGGGCTAACCCGGTGCTGTTTCTGGTGCTGATGGTCATCGCCACTGCACTGGTCATCTGGTGGCGAATCCGCAAGCTCTCGGTGCGCACGCCGATGGGGAATCAAGTTTGGGGTCACTGCCTGTCCCGCAGTTGGGCGACGCTCCAGGAATTGCGTGCTCCCACGAAAAGTCCAGCCGAGGCACCTCCGGTTTCACAAAACACTCTCATGACCTCGGTGGCATTGCTGGGGACGACGGCGCTCATCGGAACGGCCTGGGGCGGTCTCGCGCGCCAGTTGCACTCGCCCCAAGCATCCCGCGGAAGCTCCTGCGGGTCAGGTTGTGGAAGCAGTTGTTCGAGTGGAGGCGGCTGCGGCAGCAGTTGCGGTGGGAGCGGTTGCGGCGGCTGTGGCGGTGATTGATTGCGACCAGGGTCATCCATCCCGCAACAGATCCAGTAAATCACCAGAAACACGCGTCACATCCCTGTGGGGTGATCGATGAATTCCCACTCCACTCCGAATTGCGCGGAGAGGTGGGCGGAGAGAGCTTTGACGCCGAAGGTCTCGGTCGCATAGTGACCACCATAGAGGACGTGGATGCCTAGTTCTTCCGCGAGGGTGTAGCTCCAGTGGGGGCCTTCCCCAGTGATGAAGGCATCCAGGCCGGCGGCTTTGGCAGCGGCGACTTCGGAGCCGGATCCCCCTGTGGAGACTCCGATTCGGCGGATTTTTTGCGGGCCGCCAGCGCAGACATGCACCGGACCATCAAGAGATTTGCGCAGTCTTTGCGCGAGGTCGTCCAGACTGACATCACCCGTTGCAGTGACGCCAACTTTGATCGTTTTGAAATCCAGGAAGCCGCCGTCAGGCTCAAAGCCAAGGCTGCGCATCAGGCGTGCGTTGTTGCCGAGCTCTGGATGCACATCCAACGGCAGATGCGCGCTGTAGACAGCGATCTGTTTTTCACCGCAAAGGCGCACCTTTTCGAAAACGGCACCGGTGATGGGCTGCAGGCCACTCCAAAACATGCCGTGATGCACCACTAACAGGTCCGCACCGATTGCGGCGGCTTTGCGCATGACGGGCAGCGTGGCATCGACAGCGGCGGCGATCTTGGTGACTTGACCGCTGCTGTTTTCCAATTGCAGACCGTTGAGTGCGTTCCCGTAGTCAGGGATTTCAGCAATTCGCAGGAGTGAATTTGCGGCGGTGACGATGTCAGAAAGGGCAGGCATGATGCCCATAGGATAGCCTTCAGGCGGCGCTTGCCAGCAAAACTTCGCAGTCTTGCGCGGGGTGCCCCGCCAGTGTATGGAGGGCACATGTCTGACACAGCAACCAATATCGGATTCAAGGAATGGGCCAACGTCTGCGAGGCTCTCGGCACGGGGGCGATGAGCCTCATTTTGCGCAAGGGCGGCATCCATGAAGGGCGCGGCGGCTTTGAGTTTAAGCACCTGGAATTCTTTCTCTTCCCGACCTGGTTCCACACTCAGGGGGAGAAATTGACCTGGCAGGCTCCGGATCCGGATCGTTTTGTCTTCCCCCCAGAAGAGGGCCGCACCACTGTGGATGTTGATTACTTTGCGGAGCTTGTCGAAGTATGGCGCGTCACAGAATGGGAAAAGGTCGCTGCACTGGCTCCGCTACACGTGTGGCATGAAGACGTGATTAAAGAGCGCTTTGTTTATGACGAGGAAAGCTGCCTGCATGTCGCTCTGGTCCGCACCTGGCGTCTACCTGCGCGTTGGAGCTTCCCCTATTCAAAAAGCTACGGAGGTTGCCGCTCGTGGATCAATCTGCCCGAGCCCCCTGCCGGCTGGAGAGCGGCGCTGAAGCCTGCGGTCAGCGATGCCGCCTTTGAAGAAACCGCGACCGCCGTCCGCAGCATTCTTGCGTGAGCACTCCGCTGCACCAGTTGGTGGCGACTAGTTCCGCCGTCATGCGCCCCACCTATGTGGAGGTGGATCAATCGCGCGTCCGCGCCAATCTGCAGGCCATCCGCGCTGCGGTAGGTCCGGCAAAAGTGATGGGCATCGTAAAGGCGAACGCCTACGGGCACGGCATCATTGAGATCGCGCGATTGCTGGAGCAGCAACGCATCGACATGCTGGGTGTGGCCTTTCTCGAGGAGGCGGTGCTGCTCCGTGAACATGGCATTCAATCCCCGATCCTTGTTTTTGGAGGGATCGCCGCAGATCAGATCCATCTCTTTTTGAAGGAGAACCTCAGCTTCACGGCCTCGTCGGTGGAGAAGCTGAGGCTCATCGATGAAGCGGCCGCCGCGCTCAAAGTCCGCGCACGGGTGCATCTAAAAATCGATACCGGCATGGAGCGCATCGGCGTGCACTACTACAGCGCCGGCAAGTTGCTGGATGCAGCGCTGCAATGTGATCATTGCGACATCGATGGCATTTACTCCCACTTCGCCAACGCAGATGCGGCCGATCTCGGACACGCGCAATTGCAGTTGGAGCGCTTCCTTGAGGTGACGGAGTTTTTCACCCAGCGATCCCTGCCCTTGCCCTGTCGACACATCGCCAATAGCGGCGGCGTCTTGCAGTTGCCAGACAGTCACCTGGACATGGTGCGCCCCGGCATCCTGCTGTATGGAGTGTATCCATCAGCGGAGTGTGCGCGTACGGTCGCGGTGCAGTCTGCGCTGAGTTGGAAGAGTCGCGTGGCCTACTTCAAGGTCGTGCAACCTGGGCACCCGGTCAGTTATGGATCTACTTGGCAAAGCGATCATCCGACGCGCATCGTTACGATCCCGGCGGGCTATGGCGACGGCTACTTCCGCGCGCTATCGAATCGGTCAGTGGTGATCATCCGCGGAAAAAAATATCCTGTTGTGGGTCGCGTGTGCATGGACCAGATGATGGTGAATATCGAGGGAGGCACCGCCTACAATGGCGATGAAGTCATCCTTTTGGGCGAGACCGAAGGTGCCCTCATCAGCGCGGAAGACATCGCAGAATGGGCGGGCACGATTTCGTATGAGGTGCTGACGAACATCAATACGCGAGTGCCCAGAGTGTACGTGGGTTAACCATCAAGAAAGGTTGATTTCAATTTGCTGGCTGGCCTCGCGAATTCGTGGCATAAGAGCCGCTGCATGACACGGTTCTCTCTCGCCGCTATCCTGCGCCACGGTCTCTGTGGCGTGCCTATTCTCGTCCTTTCCGCCATGCTTTCAGGCTGCGTGCTGCCACCTGGAGTTCGCCAACTCTCGACCGTCCAGCAACTCACCAACATCGCCAACGCATTGACGCCGGACACCACCACGGTGCGGCGCGCTGAGGCACCGTCTGGCACGGCGCTATTCACAGATTCACGCGCATTGAATCTCCCTGGGCGCGCTGGCTCCATCGATGATGCCGCCCGATTGCTGGCAGGGCTGCCTGGTAGCGGATCACGCAATGCCTTCGACGATGTACGTCAATCTGCAGCCTGGATGTCGCATAAGACGAAGCTAGATGGCTACTGGCGTGACTATCAGTGGCGTCATGAAGAACCAGTGCGCCGCTGGGCCGCCGCAAAGATCCCAGACATCGCCTCCTCGCGCGCGGTCTTTTACCCCTTCAGCGGGCCGGACGTTCTCTTTGCCAATGCCTTCTTTCCCCAGGCAGATACTTACATCCTTTGCGGTCTGGAACCTGCGGAACCACTGCCAGACATCAGCAGCCTGGGCGGCACGGATTTGGCCAATGGCTTTGACTCCTTGGGCACTGCGCTGAGCAACATCATGCAGTTCAGTTTCTTCATCACCAAAGACATGCGCACCGACCTTCAGTCGTCACGCTTTCGTGGCGTGCTGCCTGCGCTGCTGGTCTTCCTTTCTCGCAGTGGACACACGGTGGACTCGGTGGATCTGATCCGCCTGAATGGCGATGGCACACCGGTCATCGTCCAGGGTGCCGATGGCAATGGATCCGGCCTCATGATCCGTGCGCGCTCGCCGTATGGGACGCTGCGGCGCATCTTCTACATTCGCCAGGACCTGTCGGACGAGAGCCTGTCTGCTAGCTCCCCGATTCTGAACTTTGTCAGTCAGTCCGGCAACCCGCCGGCCTTTTTGAAGAGTGCATCTTACCTCATGCACGAGGATTATTTCTCCGTGATCCGCAACTACCTACTGACGCATTCCCCCGCCATCGTGCAGGATCCATCCGGCGTGCCGTATCGGGATTTTCTCAAGGCAGGTTGGCGTTTACAGCTCTTTGGGAACTACCAACGCACGCTGGATCTCTTTGGTGAAAAGTGCCAGCAGCCAGATCTAGCGCAGGCCTATCGCAGTGGCGCGCACAATGCCCAGCCAATTGATTTTGGCATCGGTTACCTTTACACGCCCGCCACGACTTGCCTTATGGTGGGCAGGCGCTGATCCGGCATCACGCCAGCATCTCGCGGATCAGATGCCCTTCGACGTTCGTCAATCGTCGCTGCACGCCATTGTGCTCGAAAGTTAGGTGCTCGTGGTTCAGCCCCAATAGATGCAGAATGGTGGCGTTAAAGTCGTAGAGTGGGTGAACGTCCTTCACGGCCTTCTGGCCGAGCTCATCCGTCTCGCCACAACTGACGCCGGACTTCACACCCGCCCCAGTCATCCACGCGGTAAAGCCATCGGGATTGTGATCGCGACCCTTGGCACCTTTTTGGAAAAACGGCATCCGACCAAACTCTGTGCACCACACAACGAGTGTGTCTTGCAAAAGACCGCGTTGTTTTAGATCGCGAATCAAGGCTGCCGCAGGTTGATCGAGAATGGGGGCATGCACGTCGTACTGCTCCTTCAAGGCGTTGTGCCCATCCCAATTCAGCTTTCCACCACTGGCATAGGCCCCGTTGAAGAGCTGGACAAAACGCACACCTTTCTCAATGAGTCGCCGCGCCAGAATGCAGTTCTTGGCAAAGGCGGCCTTGTCTGCGTTCTGGGTATCGTCAGCTCCATAGAGCTTCAGAATATGCGCGGGCTCGGTGCTCAGATCACTGATCTCTGGCACGCTGAGTTGCATGCGTGCCGCCAATTCGTAGCTGGCGATGCGCGCGGCCAATTTGCCATCGCCAGGATGCGCCTCCAG
The DNA here is from genome assembly GCA_024232965.1 of Verrucomicrobiaceae bacterium. Classification (GTDB taxonomy): domain Bacteria; phylum Verrucomicrobiota; class Verrucomicrobiia; order Verrucomicrobiales; family Verrucomicrobiaceae; genus JACKQF01. The sequence goes on from JACKQF010000002.1 coordinate 505,093, forward strand.
GTGTCGGGCGTTCATTCGTTGCAACAGCGATCTCGCCGCTTGATCGGCATTGGTAGAGACACCGGATGCTTCCAGATGACGCACCGGTTGTTTGGAACTCATCGTCGTGCCTTGAAATGCCGCAGGCAAAAAGCCAGGCCCCCAGTTGTTTGATCCCGCCTGCGGGACACCGCGCGGATCCGGGATGGCGACGTAGGCGGGCAGATCTTGATTCTCGCTACCCAGCGCATAGGTCACCCAAGAGCCGAGGCTGGGAAAACCATCCAGCACGAAGCCCGTGGAAAGGAAGTTTTCCGCCGGACCATGCGTGTTCGACTTGCTGGTCAGCGAATGGACAAAAGCAAAGTCATCCGTCAGTTCCGCCAGATGCGGAATCATGTCGCTAACCCACTTCCCCGTCTGCCCACGCTGACGGAAGGCGTACTGTGGTCGGGCCAGATTCCCCGCCGGTCCCTGGAAAGTTACTGCGGGGCCTCCCGGCAGGGGTTTGTCGTCCCACTTGATCAACTCTGGCTTGTAATCCCAGGTCTCAAGCTGGCTGACCGCGCCCGCACAAAAGATGACCACCACGTTCTTCGCCTTCGGCAAATAGTGCCCACCACGCGGCGCATACGGCCGTGCCGGATCGATCACCGGCCCCTCAAAAGGTGCCGCGAGGAGTCCCTCCATTCCCAGCAGATTTGTCAGCGCGATGGACCCAAGCGCAGTTGCACTCTGTGACAAAAATCCCCTGCGGTCGAGCATGGCACGACCAGCAGTGGAGATGTGTTCGGAGGGATTGAGGATCATGGCACAAACAAAAACTCGTTGCTGTTGTACAACGCCCGGCAAAGCACCGACAAGCCGTTTGCTTGGACGGTGGCCGTGACGTCTTGGAGTTCTTCCGGTGTGGGGTTGCGACTGAGGGCTAGCTGATAGGCGCGGACGATTTGTTTGGTGGAGTCTTCGCCGACTTCTTTTTAACTCTGACGGCGAAGGCTTCGGATTGATCCAGGGTGAAGCGACTGTTGAAGAGATTCAGCGCTTGGATGGGGTGGTGCTTTCGATGCGGCGGGCGGTGCTCTGACCTGCGTCTGGGCAGTCGAAGGCACCAAAGATGGCCTCGGTCTCGCGGCGGACTTTGTGGGCATAGATCATGCGGCGCAGACCATCGCCGCTGTAGGTCTCCACCGGCTTGAAGCCGCTGAGGCCGCCGCGCTTGTCAAAGAGGTCGTAGCCGCGTCCATACATCTTTAAATTAAGTTGCCCGCTGACGGCCAGCATGGCGTCGCGGATGGATTCTGCCTCGATGCGACGTGCGGGATAGCGCCAGAGAAGCCGCACGTCTGCATCGGCGAGTCGGGCGCGATCATTCTCCGCACTGCTGCTTTGCTGGTAGGTTTGTGACATCACGATCAGGCGGTGCAGATGCTTCACGCTCCAGCCGCTTTTGATGAACTCCATGGCCAACCAGTCGAGCAGTTCTGGATGCGTGGGCTTCATGCCACTGCGGCCAAAATCGCTGGCGGTTTCCACCAACCCGATCCCAAAGTGCCCCTGCCAGATGCGGTTGACCATGACGCGAGCGGTCAGCGGGTTTTGTGCGCTGGCGATCCAGTCTGCGAGCACGCGGCGGCGTTGCTGCTCCGGTGTTTCTTTGGGCAGGGTGAGGTTGCTCAGAGCGCTCAGCACGGCGGGCGTCACTGCTTCTTGGGGCTGCTCGGGGTCGCCACGGCTGAGGAGGTGGATATCGTCTGGATCGCGGAAGGTGCCGGCGAATACCTTTTGATCTGAGCTGGCTTTGGCGATGACTTGCTCCAGCGGGCGACGCTCTTCCATGAGGCGAGTGGCCTCAGCAGCTTCATCTTTGTCGAGGCCTTGGGTGGTGAAGCTGGGCGTTGTTTTGCCTTTGACATCGAACGGTTGGCGGTCGGTGGAATCGGCGACGAGCGTCCATCCGTCCTCGCCTGAGGCGGTCTCGATGCGATAGTCCGTGGCCAGCCTGTCCTTGAATTTTCCCTGCCGATCACGACCCCAGAGCACGCGATCGATTTCTTGCTCGCTGGAAAAAGTCAGCTCCAGCCAGCCGCGCCCGACCTCGCCAGACATCCAACTGCGGGAGTTCCCATAGTTGCCGTCGTTCACAAAGCGCAGTTCATGACGATCAGCCACAGTGATGCTGCCAGAGGCCGTGACGCGACTGGTGAGCGCGATGTTTTCTCCGGCGGTGTTAAAGACCTCCAGCTCATCGATGCAGGGTTCCCGGTTGTTCGTGGCGTTGATGGTGAAGCGCAGCCGCGTGGCGCGCCGTGGTGCGAAGCGGTCGGTATTTTCGCCAGCATTGATCATGGGTCGTTGCGCCCCTGATTTTGCGAGTGGGACAAAGCGAGCCAATTGCTTATCGAGCTCTGCTAGGCGCTTCTTAGCGGTAGCTAAGGTCTTCTTGGCGGCCACTGCCTCGGGCGTTTGGAGATCGCGGTCTCCATACTCGACACCGGCAATGAAGGCCTGCATGGCGTAGTAGTCCTTGGCGGGGATGGGATCGAATTTGTGATCGTGACAGCGCGCACAACCGATACTGAGACCGAGGAAGGTTTGGCCGATGTTCACCACGATTTCATCCAGCGAGTCCTGCCGTGCGAGACGCTTTGACGGTTCATCTTTACCGATCTGACCAGGCAGCAAGACGGAAGCGGTGACCAGAAACCCAGTGGCCGCATCCTGGCCCATCGCATCGCCGACAAGCTGCTCTTTGATGAAGCGGTCATAAGGAGTATCGCTGTTAAAGGCGCGGATGACATAGTCGCGATACGGCCAAGCATTCGGGCGCTCCGTATTGACCTCAAAACCATGCGTGTCTGCGTAGCGCACTACGTCCAGCCAGTGCTGCGCCCAGTGTTCTCCATAGCGTTCGGAGGCCAGGAGCTCATTCACAAGCGCACCGTAGCCGTCGATCCTCTTGTCCCGATACCGAGCCACCAGTTCCGGCGTCGGTGGCAACCCGGTCAGATCAAAGGAAAGCCGACGGATCAGAGCAGTGGTATCTGCTGGCGACGCGCGATGCAGATTGTTTTCAGCAAGCTTGGCATCGATGAATTCATCGATCGAGTGCGCGCCGGGTGCGACCTGTAGCGGTTGAAAGGCCCAGTGCTGAGGCTTTGCCTTGGCAGCAGGCTCCGCTGCGATGCCGTGGGAGGCAAGCAGGAGGATCGTGAGGCAATGCGGAAGGAATCTCATCGGGCGGAAGAGTGTATCAGCCCCCGGAGGCCATTTTTTGCAGACAATTTGAAAAGATCTGCCGCCAATCACTTCGATCCGTGGAGGACCTCAAGCTCTTGGGCCTTCCATTCCGGTGTGCCGCGTGGCGCAGCAACCGGGTTTATAGTCAGGGGACACCCTGCATCCAAAAGAACATGCTGAACGGCTACGGGATCGAGTTGCCGAGGCTGAATGCCCTGCTGAATCGCCAGCGCAGCCATCGCTCCGGCGGCCTGTCCCATCAGCATCGTATGCGGCTGCAATCGCGTGGCTCCGTTCACCATGCGAGACTGCGAGATGTTTTTTTCCGCGGGCAGAAAGCCGTCAATCTTCTCGGGAATGAAGCATTCAAAGGGAATGGCAAAGGGTCCCACGCCGTGCGACCCAAACTTGTCTGGAATGTCCTCTTCATGATCCAGATCTAGCTCCAAGTAGGGCAGCGACATCGAGCCGTGAAGATCGACCGGGTAGTCGCCAATGGCCACAGTGTTGGGAAACTGAACGGGCTTGGCATTGACGCGTTCGATCTCATGCGCGGTAAGGGTCTTCAGGCCAATGATGCGCCGACTTTCTCGTGCGTAGGGCATGATGGAAAAGTGATACAGCACGGCGCGATACGGCGCCAGATCTGGCCGCGCGGCGATGAACTCGTCCATCTGGGCGCGGTTGTAGGGTGTATCAAAGCCCTCGTCATCGGCCACGGACCAGTCGGTCTTTCCAAGCGTTTTCTGAACGTAATACAGCAGGCAGAGGGTCTTAACGATGGCGGTGCGCGTGGTGGTGAGACGCGCTGCGGGATCCTCGATATCGGCGACGGTGGCGGGGTGATCGTTGTTGAAGTTCATGTGCGTGCGCGTGATGACACGCCCCTGTGGCGGGCGTGAACTGTCCGGCATTCCTCGATAACCGATGAAGCGATCCCAACTCCAGGGCGTTCCCGCGGGTGGCTTTGCCAGTTCGCCCGCCTCCCCGAGCGCCAGGGACTTGGCGAAGGCCTTGGCGTGTTTGTCATAGCTCGGCGGTGGAGTAGTGACGCGCAGCGATTCAGGAACGCCGTTCGGGTATTGCTTCACGACGGCTGTCCAGGTAATGCTCTGAATGTGGCGGGTGGGATCGATATCGCCGCTGATGCAATTGCCGGACCGGTAGCGCGCGCCTGTCAACGGGACGACATCGCCCCATTCGGTCGCATCGATCAAGATCTTGCTGCTGACCTGGTGAGTGGTTGTGCCTTTGTCAGAGAAACACTCAATCTCAACTCCCGTCACCACGTCGCCCGTCTTCGCAACCTTTGTGACTCGCGCACGACAGACAAGATCCAGCACGCCTTTCTCGCCCCGCGCATCTCCCAGCAGTGTATGCAAAAGCGTGCGGCCGATGCGTGGCTCCACGCAAACATGGCGGTGGCCGTAGGCTGTCTCGTAGTCGATGCCCAACGGACGGTAATGTGACGCAATTAGGCCGCACCACTCCCGATAAATGCCGCGCTCGCGCACCAGGGTGCCGCCCTCGTCCATGGAGGTGACCGCTGCGGCGTTCATCTGTCCACCGATCCAGTCGGTCTCCTCAAGCAGCAGGACACTGCGGCCCATGCGCGCCGCCTGCACCGCAGCTCCACAGCCGCCCGTGCCTGCTCCGGCGATGATCACATCGTAGTGATCGCTCATTTTTTCCGCAGGCAGCACCGGCAATGGGGTCGCATTCGCGGAATCAGGAATCGGAATGGGTAGGCGCGATGCGGTTCGATTGAAGAGGATCTGGACGTTGCGCGCATCGCAGATGCCGCCAGCAACGGCGTGTTTTTCCCAATAGTCGGGCGTTCCGATGATTCCCCGCGTTGCCAGCACGCTCAAGGCATCGGCGGCGGCGGTTTTTGGCTCCAGCATATTCGCCAGTTCCGTCAGCAAAACGACCACCTTTTCGCCCTCGCATCGACCACCCTCGACGAGGTTCTGCCGCCAGTAGTCCGCGTCTGAGACGATGTGTTGATCTGCCAGCACGGTGATGTCGTGGGCAACCTCCTGCGGACTCGTCCCGGCGCGGGCAACAGGCTGGAGGAACAGGGAAAAGAGGGCGAGGAGGGCGGCGGGCTTCATGCTGGAGGGCAACTTGAACCCGCTGTCGCTCCTGCGAAAGCCCGGATTTTTCCAGCGAATCAGTTCAAATCCGGCCTTGCACTCGGGTCCATTGCCCCTACCATCGCGGCCCCCTTAACTCTTTTCAATGGAACAACCTCTCCCTGGACAACGCTGGGTCAGCGACAGCGAGCCGGAACTCGGACTTGGCGTCGTGATCAAGGCGGAATTTGGCCGCGTGGACATCTTCTTTCCCGCCGCAGGCGAACATCGACAGTTCGCCATGCAGACCGCACCTCTCCGTCGTGTGCGCTTCATGGCGGGTGATACCGTCACGACGCACGACAACAAAACGCTCGAAGTCGAAAGCGTGGACGAACGCCAAGGCATGCTCTTTTACGCCGGAGAAGGCCGCGAAATCAGCGAGGCAGAGCTATCGGACACGATCAGCTTTAGCAAGCCAGAGGATCGGCTCATGGCTGGCCAGATCGACGACCTGCGCACCTTTGATCTGCGCGTCCAGGCGCTTGGTCATCGCGCTGCCATGCGGCAGAGCCCAGTGCGCGGCTTTTGCGGCGGGCGTGTGGACCTTCTCCCGCATCAGATCTACATCGCCAGCGAGGTCGCCGGGCGCTTGGTGCCACGGGTTCTCCTGGCCGATGAAGTGGGATTGGGTAAGACCATCGAGGCCAGCCTCATCCTGCATCGTTTGCACCTCACCGGGCGCGCGGGCCGCATCCTGATCCTCGTGCCTGAGGCACTGGTGCATCAATGGTTTGTGGAGCTCTACCGTCGCTTTCATCTGACGTTTTCCATTTTTGATGAGGCGCGTTGCGATGCCATCGAGACCAACGAAGAAAACGGCAATCCTTTTCTTGAGAGCCAGCTCGTGCTCTGCAGCACCCGCTTTCTGTGTGATGAACCGCGCCGCGCCCAGCAGGCGGCTGAGGCTGGCTGGGACCTGCTTGTCGTCGATGAGGCCCACCACCTCGAGTGGACTCCCGAGTCCGCCAGCGATGCTTATCAATTGGTGGAGTCTCTGACCCAGCAGATTCCTGGCTTGCTGCTGCTGACCGCGACACCCCAGCAATTGGGGCCGGAGGGCCACTTCGCTCGCCTCCGTCTGCTGGACCCCAATCGTTACACGGATCTGGATCAGTTCCGCGAAGAAACCCAGCACTATGGCGATGTGGCAGAGGCCGTGAATCGATTGGTCAGTGGCACCGATTTGACGCCTGAAGATGAAGCCCTCTTTGTCAAAAAGTCACCGCACCTGCGCGAACATCTCGAGGCCATGAAGGCCGGCAATGAGGGCGAGCGCGAAAAACTGGTCGCCGCTCTATTGGATGAGTTTGGCACAGGGCGTGTCATGTTCCGCAACACCCGCGCCGCTCTCACCGGCTTCCCAGAGCGCCGCGCCAAGCTCGCTCCCATCAAGCCCGGCGATGATCCGCTGGAGTCGAAGGTGAAGTGGTTGGCGAAACTGCTCAAGGAGTTGGGCGAGGAAAAAGTGCTGCTGATTTGTCGCACACGCGCCTTGGCAGAGCAGATCCAGGAGAAGCTCCTGCACGAGATCAACCTCCATGCCGCGCTCTTTCATGAGGGCCTCACCCTCATGCAGCGGGACCGCCAAGCGGCGTTTTTTGCCGAGGACGAAGGCGCGCGCATCCTGCTCTGTTCAGAGATTGGTAGCGAGGGCCGCAACTTCCAGTTCGCCCATCACCTAGTGCTCTTCGATCTTCCGCAGGATCCGGAATTGTTGGAACAGCGCATCGGTCGTTTGGATCGCATCGGGCAGACCAGCACCATCCACATTCACATCCCCTATCTGAAAGGCACTGCCGAAGAAGTGCTGGCACGCTGGTTCCATGAGGGACTCGATGCCGTGGAAAAAAACCTGCACGGCGCGACGGAAATCGCCCAGGCCTTGCAGGGGGATCTGGCTCCGCTGCTGGAGAGCGTGAAGCCTGCCAAGCTGAAGGCCTTTTTACAAAAGTCCCAGACCCTGCGCCAACAGGTCACGCAGAAGCTTGAGCGCGGCAATGATCGCCTGCTGGAGTTGAACTCCTCCAAGCCAGAAATGTCCGCCGCGATCATCGCCGCGATTCGTGAGCGCGATGCAGATGTCGAGTTCGAGGCCTTTTTCATCCAGCTCATGGATCACTTCGGGCTGCACGTGGAGGAGCACGGCAACCGCAGCTACGTGCTGATGCCAGCGCACCTGACGACCGACAAATTCCCCGCTCTTCCGGATGAGGGCCTTCTCGCCAGCTTTGATCGGACCCGCGCACTGTCGCGGGAAAACATGGCCTTCCTGACTCAGGATCACCCGTTGGTGCGCGGCGCACTGGATTTGCTCTTGGGCGAACAGAGCGGGAACAGCAGCTTCGGCATCTGGCGCAAGGCGGGTTCGGAAGGGCTGCTGATCGAAACTCACTTCGTGGTCGATTGCATCGCACCCCCGCGGCTTCACGTGGATCGCTTCTTGTCGGCAGCCGCCATTCGCATCGTCGTGGATCACAAGAACAAAGATCGCAGCCAAGACGAAGCCTACACCAGCGCCAAGATCGAAAAAGGCAGCCCCACACGACTCCTTGAAAACGCAGGCATCAAGCGCAAGATCTTCCCTGCCATGTTGGACAAGGCCCGCAAACTCGCGGATGCAGCCATGCAACGCCTGACCTCGGCCGCCACCGCCACCATGAAGGCACAACTTCAGGCGGAAATGGATCGGCTCGAAGATCTCCGGCAAATCAACGACCACGTCCGCCCCGAAGAGATCGAAGCCTGCAAGGCCCAAATGACAGAGCTCGAAGAAGCCATCGGCTCCGCCAGACTCCGCCTCGACGCCATCCGACTGGTGCTTCAGATGTCATAGCACGGAGGTTCGACCCGTACCCCTCGGCATGCTCTTGCGACGTTTTGTTCTCGCCTTCTGCTTGCTCATGAATCCCGACTCACCTGCCGCCGATCTCGATCCAACCGCTCCGGAGGTCGCCGCAAAGTGGCTCGATGCCGCGCCGCCAATACCCACTTTTGCTGCGCCAAAGAACGCCGCCGATTGGCCTGCACAGCGTCAACAGATTCGCGATACACTCTGGAAACTTCTTGGCGACCTCCCGCCTCGCCCAGCCAGGCCCGCAGCCCACGTTTTGTCCAGCGAGTCGAAGGACGGCTACACGCTGGAGAAGTTTGAATTCGACAACGGCGCAGGCGAAACGGTGCGCGGTTACTGCTTCATTCCTGACGGTGTCAGCGCGGAGAACAAAGCGCCTGCCATCCTCTATTGTCATTGGCATGGCGGCATGTATGACGTCGGCAAAGAAGAGATGATTGCAGCGGACTACCTGCCCGAAGCGCCTGGACCCGCGCTGGCGAAGAAAGGTTATGTTGTGCTAGGGATTGATGCGCGTGGCTTTGGGGAGCGCAACGGTCAGGGGCCCGATGGACAGGGACAGAAGGGCAGTGCGGGCGAGTTGACCGACGCCAAGTTCCAGCTTTGGATGGGCCGGACAATGTGGGGCATGATGGTGCGGGATGACCTTATCGCGCTGGATGTTCTGGCCTTGCGACCCGAGGTGGATGCGTCGCGCATAGGCGTCACGGGCATCAGCATGGGCAGTACCGCAGTTGGTGGATCATGGCGCTGGATGATCGGCCGAAGGCTGCCGTTTGTGTGGGTTGCATGACGCGCTACGAAGATCTCATTCGCAGCGGGATGCTCAAGGCCCATGGCATCTACTACTTTGTTCCGGGGATGCTGCGGCACTTTGATAGTGAGGCCGTCATCGCCTGCGCCGCCCCGCGGGCCATGCTCTTCATGACGGGAGATCAGGACGCCGGGTCACCCGCCGCAGGCGTGCATAAAATTGAAGCTGCCGTTCGACCGATCTATCAACTCCACGGCGCAGGCGGGGCTTTCGACAGCATCCTCTATCCGGGGGTAGGCCATGTCTATCTTCCAGAGATGTGGCATAGAACTCAGGCTTGGATGGACCGTTGGGTGAAGGGCCAATGAGCATTCGCTTGCTCAGGGGGCATTGGGAAAGGCCATGGCACCCTGGCGAATGCCACCCTCTTTTACCTTGGCGGCCTGCGTGGCATAGCGATCCTGCTCAAAAATCGCCACACCGATGACCCCGACGTTTCTTGCGGCTGCCTCTCCCCCCTTTTTCATGGCTTGGGATTCGTCAACGCGGCTGAAGAGGAAAGACCGGACGCTGTCTGCATTCTTCCGGAAGCCCTCAATCGTGATGGAAGATTTTGGAGGAATCACATATCCACGATTGCTGAAGTTAGCGGCTTTGCTGGTAATCACATCGAGGCCATCAACGGACACGACCGCCTCAATCTCCGCCTTCGTTCGATTCTTCAGTCGGATCATATAGTTGGAACCTGGTTGCCCGACGACAATGACTTTACCATTTGCTTCCATCCATTCCATCTTGCTGCCATAGAAGGGCTCCATTGAGGCTTCGATCCGGTCGCCTGCCAGCAAAAACGAGCCGCTGCGCAAACGGTTCTTGCCCCCGAGCATTGCGATCATGGCTTCGGCTCCCGCTTTGTCGTTGTAATGAAATGAGGCGATGGCGTCAGGATGACTTGGGCTTTTTCGATGGAACGCCACATCGTAAACACTGTCGCCCCGCTCGTACCCTGCTGTCGTGCCGAGCCCTGTTCTGTGAGAGCTACTGGAGGCTGAACCCTCTCGTGGAGAAGACTTAGGGGCGATGGTAGAGCAAGCGCTGACACCAAGCATTACGACCGCGAACAAAGTGCTGCGAACAAGAAGAGGAAGGTTAATTTTCATGTGCAGAAAATTCTGCACTTGGAAGAGGAGACGTCAAATCCTTTGTGCAGGTTTTTCAGCACTTGGTGCGTTACGGCTGAGTTTTTGCTTGATCAACGCCGCGAAGTGCAGAAAAATCAGCACCATGAAGAAGAGCTCGGATGATCCCCTCTCACGCCGCGAAAGACAGGCGATGGAGGTCCTGTTCCGATTGGGCGAGGCCACTGCGGGGCAGGTGCAGGAAGGGCTTCCAGACTTGCCGAGCTATTCAGCCACCCGGGCACTCCTCGGTGTTTTGGTGGACAAAGGGCTCGCCAAAGTCAGCAAAGACGCCAAGCAGCACGTTTATGCCCCAGCCCAATCCGCGAAGCGGGCAGGTAAGTCGGCCCTGCAACGGGTGATGAGCACCTTCTTCGGCGGATCTCCCGGGAATTTGGTGGCCCATCTTCTCGATCCTACGGAACGGAAACTGCCACCCGAAGAATTGGCGAAAATCAAAGCGCTTCTTGAGGCGCATGAAGGAAGGAATCGCAGACCATGAACGTGCTCGATAGCGTTCTTTCCGTCACCATCGTATTATCGGCGGTGGGGTTATTGCTGGCGCTGTGTCGAGCATTGAGCCCCTCTTCGGTCAGCGCCGTTTGTCGTGCGGGGCTAGTATCGGGTCTCCTCAGGCCGTTCCTAGGCCTGTTCTGCCAGCACCTTTCACTGCCGACTTGGCAGGTCTTCGGCTCAAGCCGCGCTTTCGCAACGGTTCCAGGTGGCTCAGCAGGTATTCCCTGGGCGGTTGTCCTGACAAGTGGATGGCTATTGGGAAGTGCCCTCTATTTCGCTCGCATCACCATTGGAGTGATCGCGGTGCGGCGCTTACGTTCTGGGAGCACGAGTCCGCCGGAGGAGCTGCAACGCCGACTCGCTTCGGTCATGCCCTCCAGGTGGAGCGGCCGGTTGCGTGTGCACGCTCTTGTCGTAACTCCCTGCGTTGTCGGTTGGCGGCAGCCATTACTGCTCTTGCCAACGGAGTGCCGTGGTTGGTCGGAACAGCACCTCCGCCACGCCACATTGCATGAAGTAGCCCACCTTGAGCGCGGCGATGTTTGGTGGCGGTTGATCGGCCAATGCGTCTTGGCAATCTGGTGGTGGCACCCCTTGGCGCGATACCTAGTGAGGGAAGCTCACGAAGTCAGTGAGTTTGCCTGCGATCAGGCGGTACTGCGGACGGGGGCGGATCCTGCTGAGTACGTTCGGGGCTTGCTCTCACTCGTGAGTTGCGCCTCGATTCCGTCTTCGGTGCCCGCTTTCGCTGCAAGAAGCCAGAGTGCCCTGAGAAGACGTGTGCGCCAAATGTTGAACTCCAGACCCACGGCTGATGGCTCTGTAGGGACGCTAATCTTCATCCTTGTTGTCATCAGTGGAGTCAGTGGCACGGCTGCATTGATTCGCCTGAGTGAAGACCGCCCCATTCGGAGTCTGGGTTCGCCGATCGAGGAGGTGAAGGAGGCGATCGTGCGATTGGATGCGAATCCGTTTCCTGGCGACCCTGATGCCGGCCAATGAGCATTCGCTTGCTCGGGGTCAGTGGCGGGCTAGTCTCGTTGACCATCCAATCTTGCTCATGAGATCCATCGTTCTCCCTCTAATCGTCGCCACGCTGTGCAGCGTGGGTATGCCTGCCCAAGCTCAAAGTGCCAAGCCAGCGGTTCCGCCGTCGGTGGAGTTGCCGGCGACGGATGAGGGGCTGCCTGGAGCGGGGCCAATCCGGCGTTATGATTGGTTCAAGAATCTTTGGAATCAGCGTCGTGCCAAGTGGGCGCAGGCGGTGGAGGCAGACCAAGGAGCAGTGGTGTTTTTGGGGGACTCCATCACCCAAGGTTGGGGTGATGATATCGGCGGTGCCTTTGAGGGAGTGAAGGTCTCGAATCGTGGCATCAGCGGCGATACGACACGCGGGATGTTGCTGCGACTCCAGGAGGACGTGATTGCCTTGAATCCGAAGGCAGTGGTCATGCTCATGGGCACCAATGATCTGGAAGAAGGTGCTGCGCCAGAGACCATCAGCGGCAATGTGCAATTGATCATTGCGGCCTTGAAAAAACACAACCCGCAGATGCCCATTATCTTTTCCCAGATCTTCCCAAGCTCGGCCACGAAGAAGCGCCCGTCGGACCAGATCAAGAAGATCGCGGAGCTGTATGCGGCGGCGGTGAAGGGTGATTCGCAAGTCACGCTGGTGGATACCTGGACGCTTTTCGCGAACGCTGAGGGCGATGCGAAGGTGGAGGAATTCCCGGATCTCTTGCACCCCAACAAAGCTGGTTATGCGAAGTGGGCGGCGGCTCTGCGACCCATCTTTGCTACCTTGGGATTCCTTGAGACCGAAGCCGATGCCTTCACTCCTGAGCCAGGCTTCGAGAGTCTCTTCAACGGTCATGACCTGACGGGCTGGGGCTTCCGCGACAAGAAAACACTGGCCGTTCAGGAGACCTTTGATGGCAAGACCACCAGCAGCGATGGCCGTTACGTGGCCAAGGCGGGCCGCCTGATCGTGACCACTCCAGCGGAAGGTCGTAAGGTGGCGCAGTTATGGAGCAGTCGCGAGTTCCCCAAGAACTTTGTTTTTAAGCTGGAGTTCCGTGCGACGCCCAATGCGGACAGTGGCGTGTTTATTCGGAAGCCACAACTTCAATGCCGTGATTACCCGCTGGCTGGCCCCTACAAAGATCTGTTGAACTACAAACCACAGGACTGGAACGAATTGGTCGTGACGGTCAAAGACAACGTCGCTCACTGCACTTGCAATGGGGAGGTACTCGAAGCAGCGCTGGCCTTGCCTCCAAGTGGCCCCGTTGGCCTTGAGGGCGATCGCGGTCAGATGGAGTACCGTCGCATTCGGATTCAGGAGTTGCCCTGAGCGGTTGAGGTCTATTCAGAATAGACGGCGTAGATGCGGGCGGTGCTGTTCGTCGGGAAGTTCAATCGCAGGGCGATGGGACTTCCTTCGGCAGCGGCTTTGGCCAAGGGATCGTCTCGTGCAGTCCACTCTGGGTGACCTTTGCCTCGTAACCTTCGATCGGACGATCGAGGTGATCCAGCAGTTGAACGGACAGGGGTGTCTCACGCGTCACGCCATCCACATTGAGTGCTACGTTTTTAGCAGTGAAGGTGTGGGTAATGAAGTGAGCGTCGTTTTCTGCAAACTGCGGTGAGAGATAGCCAAAGCCATCGCGCCGAAGGGTCGCGAGACCGATGTTCATGCCCTTGAGTTTGCCACCGGTGTCCCAGTGGGAGTACCAGATCATCGTTTTGTCCCCTTCATTCACAAAGGCATGACCTTGAAGGATCGCGATGTCATCCCATTGGCCGGCATCACCCCGCGGGATGATTTTGAAGCCGGGAACGGGCTCACGAAAATGGACACCGTCATTGCTGATCAGGAGTCCCAAATCTACACGCACGCCGAAATTCCAGTTCTCGCCCTTGGGCGGTGGTGATGCGGCATCCTGCCACATGCCGTGGAGTCCGACGAGCACATTGCTGCGATTCCAGATTCCGGCTCCCATGTGCATCTGCTGACCTGGGGTGGGCGGATTTGCCAGTTGCCCTGGGCGGGCGTACGCGAAGGCCTTTGCCTGCGACCAGTGCCGAAAGTCGGGTGACCGATAGGCCAGCATGTCGCGGCCGATCGGGCTGCCATCTGCCCTCCAAGACCAGGGGGAGAGGAGTTGACCGGTGGCGTAATAAAAATCGCCAAATCGATACAGACCGCTGACTTCAAAGCGCTCGCCTCCCGCATTCGCGGGCTGATCGCCAACCACTTTCCAGGTCAGGCCATCGGCACTGGTGGCGCAGATCATGGCCCCCCAGCGCTTTTCGTCGGGGCCGATCTTGCTGCGGCCGCCCTTCACCTCGTCAAACGGCAGGTGGGCGATGTAGGCGCACTTGTAGCGTTTGGCGGGATCGGGGTCGTCGGGTTCGTGCAGCACCGACAAGAAGTCGTTCACTCGGGTCATTGAGAATACCTCGCCTTCGATAAGGCAGATGTTGTTATTCTTGTTGCCGTTGAAGTCTACGAGTCCGAGGTCTGGCTTGGTCCAATGCACCCCGTCCTTGCTCTCCGCGTAACACATCGGCCGCCACCACCCGGGCGCTTGACCCGCCTTGATGGCCGTTTCATGCATGCCGAGATACCACATGCGAAACGTGTCTCCCTGCTTCATCACCGTACCATACAGGATGGCATGGCCGTGATCGGGCGACCCTTCTGGGCCTGCCCGCAGGACGGGGTTTCCGGGATGCTTGGTTGCCTCGACCAGCGTCAGCTTCAAATTGTGCTGCCAGGCGATATTGACATCGTCGAAAGCAAAGAATGTTTGTTCCGCCGCTTGTGACGACAGACCAAAAAGGAGTAGGAGAGCCAGTTTTTTCATGGTTGGAGATAGAGTGCGCTGAAGCGAATGCGGGTGCGGTCTTGACCTTCAAATCGAACACGAAGTCGGACACGTTCCGGCAACGGTTCGGTGCTTTGCCAGACGATGGGAGTTTGAAAACCACTCTGGGTAACAAGTGCTGCGTTCTTTCCTGAGTAGGCGGCGATGGGGCGTTCCAGGTGATCGAGCAGTTCCACCTGAAGTTGTGCTGTCGAGCTGAGGCCATCGGCGTTGATGAAGAAATGCGGTGTCGATACTTCAAGCGGCCCGGTAACAAACTCCGCGGTCACCGTGGGCAATTGATAGTCGCCAGGTCCTTCGCCGCTGGTGTCCACCCGCAGATCTCCGAAGCGATCTCTCGGCAGGGTGGCGATGCCGATCCCGCCGCGCTCGGGCTTGTCCTGCCAGTGCCTGGGATCCCATGCGCCGTAGTAGATGAAGGTTAAATCGCCGATGTTTTCAAAGCCCTGGCCTTGCAGCAGGCCACCCTGATCCCACTGGCCGTCTTTGCCGCGTTCGAGGAAGGTCCAGTCGTGCTGTGGCTCGCGAAAATTCAGGCCATCATTGCTCAAGACAAAGCCAAGATCGATGGTGACATCCCTCCATTCGGCCGCCCCATGCCAGCGCCCTGTGATGCCGAGCAAAACATTGCTGCGGTTCCATACCGCGATGCCTTCGTGGTTCTGTTCGCCTTCGCGACTCCTGCCGGCGCCGAGGTATTCGTGCTGCTGCGGTCGCACAAAGGCGATGCCACTGGTCGCGGACCAGTTGCTAAAGTCTGCGCTGCGGTAGGTGCGGACGACGCGGCCCTGATAGTGATGCGTGCCCGGCAGTGCGTTTTGTCCATTGAGCACGTAGAGTCCATCCCACTGATAGAGACCGCCGCAGGGTTCAATGTGGACGCCGGGAAGGAGCAAATCTGCCTTCTTGAGTTCACCCTTGACGGGCTTGACGTCTTCCACCGGTTTCCAGGTGAGACCGTCGGCACTGACAAAAGGCAGCAAGGTTCCCAATCGGGTGTTGTGCCGGAAATAGACGTGCGTCGTCATCTTGTAACGTCTCGTGGGATCAGGATCCGCTGCGTCCTTGATGACTTTGAGATTCACGAAGCCCCAGGCGTCTCCGACATCCACGAGGTTGTTGTCCTTGTTTCCATTGAACTCGACCAAGCCAAGGCTCGGCTTGGTCCACCGCAGGCCGTCAGGGCTCTCTGCGTAGGCGGCCCGCCATCGGGCGGATGGGGCCTTGCTTTCTTCCTGGTCATCAAAGGCGACGTACCAGAGGCGGTATTTCCCGTCTTCCTTGATGATGGAGCCATAGAACTGCACGCCATGCGCATCGGGCGTGCCCGGCGCACCGCGTTCCACCACGGGGTTGTCTGCATGCCGTTGCGGCTGGCGCATTTCGAGATGCAGGTTTTGCGAGTGCGGAATCGAAACATCGTCAAACGCGAAGAGCGTCATGGCCTTGGTTTCGTCAAAATCATCCGAGGCCGCAGCAGCGCCGACGAAGAACAACAAAAGGACGGGGAGCAGCTTGTGAAGCATCGGTTTGCTTGAAGTTAAAAGCCTGTGTTTGGAAACCAGCGGCTGAAGTAGTTTTCATCCAGCTGCGTCAAGGGAATGGAGAGTGGCTGGGGTGGACCACTCTTTGCCCAGCGCAATAAAAGATCACGATCTCCCAGTCGGCCGAGCACATCGATCACGTTACCAGCCGATCCTTCCGGCCAGCCCTTGTGCACCTGTGGATCCCAGATGGCGATGCCGGGTGCGCCCTCGGCCAGATAGGTGGCGGCTTTTTGGCAAAGTTCCTTGGGCTTGCCCGTCTTCCAAGCAATCACCATGGGATAGGCTTTCGTCTTCGTTCCCTTGGTGATACGACGGTAGTATTCCATGTCCACCTTGCCGGGTGTTTTTTCAAACGAGGTATGATAGGCGAACCAAGTCACGGCGATGTCATCGACGAACCCGCGTTGGATCCAATTCGGCAGATCGAGACCCCACAACTGATTGTCCGCCTCCTTGGCAAAGGTGCCGAGTGAGATCTTGTAGCGTTCAGTGCGGCCTTGCTTGGCAGCGGTGGTGTCCAAGAGCGTGCGCACTTC
Source organism: Verrucomicrobiaceae bacterium (assembly GCA_024232965.1). Taxonomy (GTDB): domain Bacteria; phylum Verrucomicrobiota; class Verrucomicrobiia; order Verrucomicrobiales; family Verrucomicrobiaceae; genus JACKQF01. The sequence goes on from JACKQF010000002.1 coordinate 521,725, forward strand.
GCTCATGAAGTCCGTCATGATTGCGGCGCGGGTGGCCAGGATGCGTGGATCATCGTCAGGCACGCTCTTGGCATCGGCGTTATGCATGGCCTTGAACCGCTCGCAAAAGGCATCTTCCCACAGCATGAGGGGCATGCCGCGGTTGAAGAGGAAGCCAACGCCTTCGGGCTGCAGCTCTAAAGTCTCGCGGAAGATCTCGATCAGATGTTGCCGCACTTGGGGGACGGCGTAGCTGAGATAAAAGGTCGGCGTTCCGTCGCGGTCAATGCAGCGCCACTCGGGGTGCTCGTAGAAGAACTTGCTGTTAAAGGTCTCCTCATACGGCATGGAACCGACCCAGCCCGCGGGACGCAGCATGACGTGAAACTCCACACCCTGGGCCTTGGCGGCATCGCGCGCGACCTTCAGCGGATTGACGCCTTTCTTGAACAGGGTCTCCAGTGACCGTGTGTAAGCTGCATACGCTCCCGTGGGAAAATCGGTGGTGCCTTCGCCCGCGTAAGTGCCGACTTTGGAGGGGTAACACACCAAGTCAGCGCCCGTTACTTGAAACCACCACTTGCCAATGTCGGTCTCTTCGAATCCGCGAAACTCCTCCGCCAATTCTTCGGCGGTGCTGGGTTTGAAAGGCCAGATCCAACTGTGACCGTCGAAGGTGGCGATGGAGGTGCGATGTTTTGAGGGCGATCGAGCGGTTGCAACTTCGTGATCCGTGAGCGGCACCACTTTCACATAGCACAGCGTCGCAGGCTGGCCGGGCAGCGGCGCAATGTCCACCGATTGCCCAGCAAGATTCGCTACCGTCACGAAGCATTCTTGAATGACGGCGCGACGATTGGGGAGCAGAGCCAAGTTGTTGGCTAAGCGGCGGTAGACGGCTTCATCGCTGAGCTTTGCCTTCAATCCATTGCCACCGATGTTGAAACCGCCAGAGGTCGTCGCGAGGCCAATGTAAATCGCATGCCAGCCTTGCTGCGGGAGGGGTAGGCGCAGCGGCGGCGGATTGGTTGCGCTGTAAATCGACAGCGCCGTGCCCTGGAATTCAGCGGTGGAAAAGGGGATCAGTTTCCATTTTCCCTTCTCCCTCTTGCCGCGGATGAGAGCGGACGCGGGTTCCATTTTGGACAGGTCGTGGATCACCACCGCCTCCGCAGATCGCGACCAAGTGCGTGAGTCCAAAGGCAATCGTTCGTCCGCAGCACGGCAGAACGTCGTGGCAATGACGGGAAGTGCGATGAGGCAGGAGCGAAGCATGGGCGGCGTGGGTGGTGGTTGAATTCATTGGGGTGGCGGAGCCGCCACAAGATGATGGGAAAAGAGCACGCACCAATTCCACAACGGATAGGGCTTGCCGAAACGGGTTCCGTAAGTGGTGTCGCCAAACGTGTAGGTGGAGCGTTCGTCGTCAGAATCCCGCAGGTTGCCGTAGCTAAACGGGCGCTGGGCCACCACTGACTGCCCCACTGCAAACGGGGTTCCATCGCGCAACTCCCGCTCCTCACAGCGCAGAACGGTGATGCCTTCTTCCTCTAGCACTTGACGGATCGGAGCTCGTGCGGTCTTGCCGGAGATGCTGGTGAGGAAGAAGGCACCTTCATCGATCAACGGCTTGAGCTGTTTCGCGAAGCTGGATTCAAGGTGAAGCTCGATCGCCGGTTGACCGTCGATTGGGGGACCGGGGCGGATCTTTGCGATCTTGCCGAGCGTGGCTGCAAAGGGATGGCCGTAACTCACGCTGCAAGCTTGGCTGATGGGTAGACGGTGGGAGAACACAATGCGCACTCGGGTTGCATTGACCACCTCAATCCTTGTCAACGTTACCAAGACTCCCGAAGCATCCCGCACCTGAAATCCAGCCAGCGAAGAGAATCCACCGTCGGTCGTGATCTCTTGACGAGGCAAGAATTCGGTATCCAACACCAGCGGTGGTCGTGGCACGTGGAAATCAATCACGAGGGCATCGCGTGAGTCTTCAAGTCGTGCCTGCAACGGGCGGAGAGGCTGCCACTTTTCGTCCCGATGCAGGACGCGGTGGATGACTTTGCCGACCTGTTCCCCCCACCAGCGCTCACCATCAGCGGAAAGATGGATGGCATCTCCGTGTCTGCCCTGTGGGGTGCGGCTATTGAGCGCACTGGGTACGGCGTAGTGCGGGCCGACCATGTAGAGTGCAGGATCTGCATCCGCAGCCATGAGCTGCGCCTCGCCTGCAGGGCCGAGCGTTTGATAGGTGAACATGGGCAACTCCGCCGTCTGGCCCGTGATGGCGGTAAGATCTGCCGACCACTTTTGGTGATAAGCGATCAGTTCATCGCGATACCACTCCAAGCCGATGGGTCGGGGTAGCTCTGGGTCCCAGCGCGTCGGCACAATGCCACTCGTGGGACCGCCGTTGCCTTCGCCCTGCATCCAGTAGAGGGCGGCGATCTCAAACTTCATGCCCCGTGCGGTCGCTTGATCTTTAGCACGCCGCGCATCGTCAAGGCTCGTGCGATAATAGCCTCCGCCGTGCTGACGCGATGCTGGGGTGCGTGGGTCTTGGGATAAATCTTTGCTGGAGAGTTCCTGGATCTGGCGTCCACCCTGACCCGCACAGGCCACGAGGTAGTGGGAGGATTGGCCTGCTGACGACGTTCTTTTTAGCAGGTCCTTCAGATGATCCGCCAAGCCATTGGCGACGGTTTCACCCAAGCCACCGTTGGTGGTCGCGTGAAGCGGGACCCATTGAAATTGCTCGGCTGAGCGTGCCTCCGGTGTGGATGAGTGATCGTTCGGCAGCCAAGTGCGGACGCCGCGTAAGAACGCAAAGTTTCCCCAGCCAGTATCGCCCTTGGTGACGATGGGCAGTGATTCAGAGCCATCACAAAGCGATTGTCCCATCAGCCAAATGCCCGCCAGGGACGGTTGTGATTTCGCCTCCTGTCCATTCAGCTGCAATGCTGCGAAGGCAATGAGCCAGATGAGTGACTTGGCGATTTTCATCCGTGGGGTGATGGAGGATCAATCAACGAACTGAAAGGCAAACACATCCGCATCCTTCATGGAGAACCGGAGTCGCACTGGCTTGCCGGCGATGGTCCCGATGTCGGTGCCGGATTTCCATGTGACCGTGCGGTCGATTTCATTGCCAATCTGCATCTGGCAATCGTCCACTGAAAAGCCTGGGATCGGTTTGCCTGCCGCGTCCTCGATGCCCACCTTCACACCACCTGCGGCGGAGGTTGAGAAGTTTAGCGAAAGCCGCTTCCCGGAAAAGACCAGTGGTTTGGTGAGGGCGTGACCTCCGGCGTATCCGCAGTGAAGGGAAGCAAATCCATCGAGTCGAAGGGAGTAACGGCGAAGATGCGCGGTGGGTTGGGCATAGTCTTGGTTCACATACAGCGACATCTCCTCGGGACCCGTCTGCACCACATTGAGCGCCGGGTAGTTGGTGCGCGAGACCCAATTCTGCGCGCCGATGCCTCCGCGAATGAAGCCCTCCAAGAATGTGCGATCATAAAAGGCAAGGTGGTCCTTACCCTCCACTGGACGTGTTGTCATGAAGATCGCGTCCGACGTGTCTTTGAAGTACCCGGGGTTCACTTTGATCGCAGTGGCTTGCTCGTCGGTCAGGACGCGGCGGCCCGGCATGAAGCGCGCAGCGATGGCCACATAGAGGTGGGGTGCCCTGAAATAGGGATGAGTTTGGTTGGTGTAGAGATGCTCGATCGGGGCATCCATCTCTGGGTTTCGGTATTGCAAAAGGACGGGCGGCGACCACTTCAAGAAGTCATCGCTCTCGCTCCGCACGATGCGCCGAACGCCGTCTTCGAAGACGCGATAGTAACAAAGGTATTTGCCCTCGGCGGTCGACCAGAATGGGACATTCATAGAGTCGAACATGTACTTATAAGGCACCATCTCCTTGGTGATCACGGGTGCTTCCGCCATCTTCTCCCAGCGTAGACCATCGGCTGACTTGTAGGCCATCAGTCCACCACCTTGCATGGTGCCACCGAAGGCTTTGAAACGCGCATCGTCCGAAACGTTGGGGCGTTCATCGAGGAAGGGAGAAAAATTGTGTGTCGCAGTGTTTGCCTTCATCAAAACCACATTGTTTTTGCGAGTGCCCTGAACCTCGTAGATGCCGACATCTGGCCGTGTCCAATGCACGCCATCGCTGGACTCCGCGCAGCAAGTCACTTCATCATCACTGCCGTCCTTATTCGCGATGGGTTTGCCACGGTAATAGGCACGCATTTTGCCTTCGAGCTGGACGATGGTCGCGTAGCCGCTGAAGCCTCCCTCCCAGGGTGCGTCAAACTTCAAAGCAATGCCTTCATCTCGAGGCGTGTTCAATTGCAGGCGCACGCCCTTGAGCTCATCGAGCAGAAACTGATCCACGAACAATTCCCTCCGCGTGCTGATGTTGATGTACTCTGCCGCTTGTGCGGTCAGAGTGAATGCGAGGATGGATAGGGCGAGTCTCATGGAAGGGAAGAGGTTGAATCCTGAAGAAAAGACACCGTCAAGCAGGCGATTCTTGCGAGCGAATCGCGACCCTTGATCAGGGGCGGGAGTTCCGCTGGGTCAGGTGTTCGATGAGCAAATCCTGCATGGATCGGGTGGGTTGACCGTCGAGGCGGTGGTGGACTTCGCAGGGCACTGCCAAAGGGCGCAGTGCGTCTTGAAGCATGAGACCCAGGACGGCGGAGTGGGTCGGATCCGTCTGCGGCTCTCCCTTGATGGGTGGTTTATCTTCTTTGGTGAAGAGGAGGTAGGCAGGAGGGTCATCGGCACTGGCCTGGGCCATTGGGGAGTACTCCGACAGGTCAGAGAGATGCTGCTCACGATTCGCAAGGAAGGGTGCGAAGGTCTCTGCACGCGATTTTCCCAGGTAGCCAAAGGCGTGTCCACCGTACTCGCTGTTCGGTATCCACTCCCGCAATTGCTGTGGATCCAGCGAGGGTTGCGGGGCCTTCGTTGCGGTGAAGAGGACTCGGGTTGATTCGCGATCGATCGGGTCTGGGCTCTGTGGAGTAGCCATGTCGTCGTGCATGGCTAGCCAAAGCGATGAGCAACCCCCAGCGCTCACGCCACTGGCGGCGATGCGCATTTTGTCGAGGTTCCACTCGCCAGCTCTAGATCGCAGGTATTGCAAAGCGCGCGCGGCATCTTGCAGGGGCCATTGCAGAGGAGGACTGACCTTTGCGGCATTGGCATCGACGAGGAAACGGTAGTTGATGGACGCCACGGAAATGCCCGCATCAAGGAAGGCGCGGACGTCGAGATGCTGGTGGATGTCAGTCTTGTCCTGCGCGCCCCAACCACCCCCATGAATATAGAACACGACTGGCGTGGGTAGCGTTGATTTGGCCAACCAGACATCCATCGTTTGGCGGAAGTGACTTCCATAAGCCACATCGGTATGGGTCGCCGGGCTCGCATCTGCTTTGGCCGTAGCGGATTGTTTCTGCACCTCAGCGGGTGGCATCCAACCGGTCAGACGAACCTCACTGGGTTTGTAGGCACAGGTGATGAAATAGAGGCCCGTGGTCGCCGCCTTGGCAGGAGGGACGTTGATTTGAACTTGGGTGAAACCGTCGGCCGTCCAGCTTTCATAACCGTCGGTAGCGCTTCGAGTCAGCGCATCTCCATTGAGCTGGACGTCTAACGTTTGGGTTGCACTGTAAGGAAGACGAATGCGGAAACCGATGCCGTGCGTGATCTTGGCATCGTTGGCATCAGAGGCGGCAAGCAGTTGCTCGTCGGGCAGCTCCATCGCTACTTTGAGCTCAGGTCCGGCCTCGATAAAGCTCCGCACTGCCTCAGGGAATTCGCGATTTACGATTGCCTTCTTCGCCGCCGCAGTTGTAGCCACCACGAGGCTTTCACGACCGTCCGTCTGCGGATAGAGGAAGCCCAGCGCGAAGTCGCTCTGCTGGTTCCAGAGTTCCACACGGCTATCGCGACGCTCCGCAGCGCTGCTGCCGTACGCCGTGACGTAGTGACCGACAAAGTGCCTCATTCGATTCACCGGATACCCTGGAGCGCGTTCATCATTCCACACGGTGTTGCCGATGCGCAACAGGCCCTTCATTCGCGCGACCAGACTTTGCTCCCAAGCGACCTCCTGCGTCAGCAGCATGGTGTGATACTTCGCGTAGCCATAGTGCGCCGAATAAAACATCGGCATGCCATGCCACAGCTTTTTCCCAAGGGGTGCGAGTTCAGGACCCCAAAAGGTTCGCTGGGCGTCTGCCTCAAATCGATCCGAAGGAAAGCCCGCCTCCTTTCCCGCTGCGACCATTGTCTCTGTCACTCGCCAATCCCAGGGACGCAGTGCGTAGTTTGAATACGCGCCGCCAGTAATCTCGGTCATGATCTGACCGTGATACATCTGCCGGGAACCAAGCTGGTCCGGTGCATACTCTTGCAATCCAGTGCCATGCAGATCTGCATGAACCTCTGGTCGATACTCGTCGATCACCGAAAGCACAGCAGTCAACTCCGGCGCATCTTCTGGCCTGGTCAGCGTCAGCGACTTCACGTCCCAGAGCTTCCCGATGCGACCCGCGCCCGTGTAAGGATCGACTCCATGTTCATTGCGAAAGCGATCCGTGTAAAACATCGCCAAAGGATTCACGCAAGGCATGATCAGCACGATCTGCTTTTGCCGAGTCTCGACCGCCAGAGGATCATCGCTGAGGCACCACTCCGCGAAGGCCATCGCACCGGTGGTGCCGGTGCGCTCCGGGCCACTGTGCAGCGTCGTGACGAGGCAGACTTGTTTGTCGGTGGCCTTCACCTTCGGGTCGGTGATCTTGAGCAGATAAACCGGCATGTTCTGCCCACTCAATCCGCGCGACTCGAGCGTCGCCACCTTTGGATGCGTCCTCCGCCAATGCACCAAGGTACCAGCATATTCCTCCCAAGTTAGCCGATGCATCGGACGGTACTTCTCCTGCGCAACGAGGGAGGTGCAAACCACAAGGAGCAAAAGGAGGTGTCGTATCATAGGCAGTCATCGGCATGGGCCATCAAAGGTGACTACGTATGCAAAGGACATCCTCCATCAGAGCGTCTACATTTGCGCACGTTCAGCGGCTAGCGTACCAGCGCTGCGAGTTGGCGGATCTCTTTGCCGCTGAGCGCGCTATCAAAGACTACCGATCCACCAGTGCGACAACCGAAGAGGTTGCACTAGGTTCCATCGCGATGAACCGCACCCACGGTGAAGGCTGCCTCCTCTGAGCCGCCATCAAAAAGACTCTCACGATAGGAGAACGGATTGCAATTCTCAAAGGCACCGAGCTGGCCCTTCACGTAAACACGGGAATCATTGGAGTTGTAGCGAAGCGCCAACACCCTGCCGACTCGCGCCTGCCCCGCTTCCCCCTGAAAATCCCAAAACGCCACCTGCCCCGCCATTGATCGAATCACTGCTGCGGCATCCCTTTTCCCCGGCGCACGAGCGTGCACCGCTTGGTGGGCAGTCTCCTGAAGGAACCGTGCAAAGTCTGCATCCAATCCCTTTGGCAAAAAGCGATTGCCGACGACACTTTCTCCAAACAGCACTTCATACCAGACACAACCGCCGAGGTACTCGCCTGCGGGATTTGCATGATGACCGTCCATGATCAGCTTGTGGGTCTTGCCGTCCGGTGATTTGCGCCAGTAGAGACCCATGTGCAGCGAGTGTGCCTGCTCTGGGAGTGCGGGATACTGCGCCTTGTTGGTATTGAAATCCTTGATCGGACGGAAGCCCCATTGGGGATCGGTATCGGCGAGGTAAAAGGCATCGCCCACCGGAATGATCCTCGCGCCAAGATCGGAAGCAATCTGGTTGTAGGCAGCCGTGAGACCGCGATACATTTCCTCCTGCGTCTTGGGTTCTCCGGGCTTGTCGGACGGTTTCGTGAAGCGCGGATCATCTACACGATACGGCCAGGTTTGATGCACCAGTAGCTTCGCCTGCGGAGCATGTTTGGCGATGTAATCCGCCAACCAACCCGCGTAAGGTTGGTAGGTTGCGATGTCGTGACTTTTGATGCTGGCCTGCTGGAGGGTGACGTAGTCCCACTTCTCCGCCAGAAGATTGTCCTTCAATCCGAGACCATTGGAGTAGAGGCCAGCTTTCGCTTGGGGGCTCGCGACATTGGCTTGGGCCTTTTTCGCATGCACCTCAAGCGAGGCGCCGCTGATCACCAGCGAAGTATGCACCAACCTGTGCCCGCCCGCCTTTGCCAAGTCTGCCAAGTTCCGCGTCGCATTGGCAGAAAAGCTGTTGCCGATCGTGAGCAGGCGAACGGTCTTTGGCTCGCCGGCTTGGGTGCAGGCGATGAAGAGAAGCAAAGAAATAAGGACGCGGGCGTGCAGGGACATGCTGCCTTTTAGATTTGATTGGTCTGAAAATCAAACGCGCTGGCACCGGTGCACCCGATGCCAGCGCGGCAATCTTCAGCCGGGGCTCAGTCCATGTAGTCGTTGATCAGGTTCTCGAGCATCTCTTGGCGGCCGCTGGCGGGGATTACGCTGCCGATTTTGAGCGCGTGCTTTTCCAGGGACTCGAAGGTCGCTTTGCCGCTGGTGACGGTCTTGCCGATGCCGGATTCAAAGGTGGCGTAGCGGGCTTTCACGAAGCGATCCAGCTCTCCATCTGCGATGATCCGGTGGGCGATTTTGAGACCGCGTGCAAAAGCATCCATACCGCCGATATGGGCGTGGAAGATGTCCACCACTTCGTGGCTCTCGCGGCGCACCTTGGCGTCGAAATTGAGGCCGCCTGTCTTGAAGCCGCCTGCGCGCAGCAGTTGCAGCATCATTTGGGTGGTCATATAAACGTTCGTCGGGAACTGGTCGGTATCCCAGCCGATGAGTTCATCACCGGTGTTCGCATCGATGCTGCCGAGAGCACCCGCGTTGGCAGAGACGGCCAGTTCATGTTCCACACGATGAAGTGCGAGCGTGGCGTGGTTGGTCTCGATGTTCAGCTTGAAGTGCTCCAGCAGATTGAACTCGCGCAGGAAGTTCAGGCAGGCTGCGGCATCGCTGTCGTATTGGTGGGTGGAGGGCTCGCGTGGTTTGGGTTCAATGTAGAACTGCCCTTTGAAGCCGATCTTCTTCTTGTAGTCCACCGCCATGTGCAGGAAGTGGGCAAGGTTTGCCACCTCGCGCTTCATGTCGGTGTTCAGCAATGTTGCATAGCCTTCGCGTCCACCCCAGAAGGTGTAGCCGAGACCGTTCAGACGGTGCGTGACGTCCATCGCTTTCTTCACTTGCGCGGCAGCGATGGCATACACGTCGGCATTCGGACTCGTGGCGGCACCTTGCATGTAACGCGGATGAGCAAAGAGGCAGGCGGTGCCCCACAGCAGCTTGATGCCGGTCTGCTTTTGCAGCTTTTTCAAATGATCCGCCACCGCATCGAGGGCATCGCTGCTGGCTTGAAGATCATCGAGTTCGGGGGCGACATCGCGATCATGAAAGCAGTAGTAGCCCAGCCCGAGCTTCTGCATCATCTCAAAGCCTGCAGCGGCCACGCGCTTCGCGTTATCGATGGTGTTGCTACCATCATCCCAGGGGCGCTGACGGGTCGGGCCACCAAAGGGATCGCTGCTGCCGTTTTTGAGCGCATGCCAGTAGGCCAGGGAGAAGCGCAGATGCTCGCGCATGGTCTTCTTGCCGACGACCTCGTCCGGATTGTAGTGGCGGAAGGCCAGACGATTCTTCGTCTTCGGTCCTTCGTAAGCGATGGTGGGGATGTCTTTGAAGTATTCTTGGCTCATGGTGAGTTGGGATTCGGATGGGTTGGGAATCAGGGGTTCATACTCCAGGTCTCGCGTTCTGTATGGGAGCGTTTGGACAAAATTTGTTAAAATGTTGCCAGGTCTGTGCTCAATGACCTGCGCCACTGCGGCTGAATGCGAGCTGCTGCAAGAACCAGTACAAGGCTTGCTTCCACTCGTCCGCATCATGCCCGTGTGGGGTCACGTGCCAGACATGAGGCACGCCCTTCGCTTTCATTTCGCCGTGCAACTCCTGGCTGACATGGAGAAGTCCATCGCGGCTGCCGCAGGATAAGAAGAGCAGTTTGAGGTGTTGAGCGGCGGTGGGATCTGGGAGCAGATCGTCCGAATTCTTGGCATTCGGGCCGGAAGAAAAGGCTCCGAGCCACGCGAAGCGATCAAGGTGGGCGAAGCCGATGTTCATTGTCTGCCCGCCGCCCATGGACAGTCCGGCGAGCGCGCGATGCTCGCGGTCGCCTTGCACACTGTAGCGTGATTCGATGGTTGGGATGATATCGTCGAAGAGATCGTGTTCGAAGACAAGGAAGGCTGGAATGTGCTTGAAGAGGTTGCCAACAGGGCGGTCATCTTTTTGTGCGCGACCGTTTGGCATCACGACAATCATGGGCTGTGCTTTGCCGTCGGCGATGAGGTTGTCCAGCAAGATTTCGGGCTGGGCGTAGCGCGCCCATTCGGTCTCATCGCCGCCGATGCCGTGGAGAAGGTAGAGGACGGGGTATTTCTTCGCCGATGAATAATCCGGCGGGGTATACACATTCATCTTCCGTCGTGTGCCGACGGTCTTGGAGTCGTACTCGATCATCTCTAGCTTCCCGTGCGGAATCTCTTGGCGTTTGGTGTCCCCGCCTGCTGTTGGCGTGGGGAAGGCGGGTTTGTCCTCTTCGTGCAGCGTGATCGCGCTCCATGAGGCGCGTGGCTGTGGTGGGATTTCATCTGCTGGAGGCGCTGTGGGCTCCAGCGTCAGTTCCTTCATCACCGCATGGAAGGCGGGTTTGGGTTTGCCGTCCCGATCAAAGAACAGGGGGTGATTGACTCTCTCCGAGGAGTCCGCCGCTGGAGCAAGGAGCGCCGTGAGCTGCAGGAGAATGAAGATGGAGAGTTTCATCCCTTTGATGCATCAGCAGGCTCCAGCACGTCCAGTTCGTGGATGGACCAGTAGAGGCCTCTTACGCTTCCGGTATCGGTGATACGGATGAATTTGGCTTTGGCAGTCTTGGGGAACATGAACTCGGAGACGTTGGTGGCGCTTTGGCCTTCGAGGATGGGCTTGTCCCAGGTCTGGCCATCTTGGGAGAGTTCGATCTTCCAGCCGCGAGGCCAGTCGCCGCGCGATTTCCCGGTGTCGAGCACGAGGCCGGCGATGTCGGTGGCTTTGGGCAGTTCGATCTGCAGCCACATGCCGGGCACCTGTGGGGTGCGAGAGTCCCAGCGGGTTTCAACGCTGCCATCGATGGCACTGGCCAGGCCCTTGGGATTGTGGCTGGCGGTGAGCTTCCAGGCTTTGCGGTTGATGAGGGGCTGTGGGCCGAAGGTGCTGAACTCCTCCATGGTCCAAGGCGTGGTGCGGGTGGCGAGTTCTTTGCGCAGTTTGGCGACGTCCGCCTTCTCAATGAACTTGCCGCTGTTGCCGAAGCTATGGCGCACGTAGCTGGCGATGTCGGCGATCCAATCATCGGTGTTGTTTGCCATCGGGATCATCTGCGCCTGATAGGTCTTACCATTCACTGGGCCGCTGAGGCCGTGCATCAGCACGCGCAGGATGAAGTCGCTCTTCACGGCGGTCTTGGACCCTGCGAGAGGTGGCGCGAGAGTCATTCCTTCCGCCAGACCTTCGAGTGCGGTGCCTTTGCCATCGAGCCCGTGACAGGTGAAGCACAACTCTTGGTAGATGGCCTGACCTCGGCGCATCTGGTCCTTCTGCGCATTGGTGAACTCGCGCGGAAAGGAGAGCTGGCTATTGAGCATCTGGCTGGCCATCTCTTTCACGCCCTTGGACGTCGTGGTGAGCGCGGTGAGGTTGATGAGCTTGGAGGCATCCTTCCACTTCATCTGCTTGGCGGTGAGCAGTGCCTGGATGATCACGGAAGGATCGCTGTCCTTGGTCATAGCGGTCAGATCCGTCACCAGCGATTCGTCTTTGAGTGACTCGCTAGCGCGGATTCCAGCCTTGCGAACCAGTGGGGATGCGTCCTTCAATGCGGTGCGCACTTGCTCAGCCGTGAGGGCACCAAGGCCCTCGAGCGTCCACAGTGCGTGGATGCGGGTGATGGGGTTTTCATGCTTTTGAGCCATCGTCGCGAGCGCAGGCACGACGCTTTGATCTTGCTTCAAGACGAGCAACTTCTGCGCAGTATCGCGATGCCAGCCATTGGGGTGGGCCAGGGTTTCTACGAGTTGCGCGGACGTGGCGTCGAGGAGTTTCGGCGCAGGAACGGGCTGAGTGGTGTCATGCACCAGCCGCCACACGCGACCGCGATTGATGATCTTGTCCATGCTGTGCTGGAGGATGACCTTGCGCAGATAGCTGCCCTCGCGTGTCCAATTCCCCTCCTGGATGATGCCGCGATACATGTCGCAAATGAAGAGGGTGCCGTCCGGCGCTGTCTTCATATCCACTGGGCGGAAGCAGGCGTCGGTGCTGCGCAGAAACTCGCTCTGCGGATATGGATTGTGCAGGATGGTGATGCCGTCGTTCACCTCGATGGTGGTGCGGCGCACGAGACGTCCGACCGGTTCGCCGAAGAAGAGATTGCCCTTCATCTCGGCAGGCAATTGATCGCCGCGATAGATCTCGCCGCCGCAGGTGGCGGTGAAGTGGTTCAGCGTGCCATCATCGCGCGACTTCGGCGGGCCGCCCTGGAAGTCACGCAAGCCCATGGCTGGCCAGACGATCTCAAAGCCTGGCTCGAACTGCGCTCGGGCTGCGGATTGGCCGTAAAGGATGTGGTTCTGGAAGTTGAGCGGGCCTTTTTCGCCGCCTGCATTCACGACCCAGAACTTCCCTTCATCATCCTGCGTGGCACCCCACTGACCGCCATTGCCGGGGATGTCTTCTTTGATGAGTTGGCCGTCCTTCCAGCGCAGGCGGTAGTTATTGACGGCCGTGTAGATCCAGTTATCCAGCGCCCAGGTCATGCCGCTGGGTTGGTGCTCCAGATTGCCACCGCGTGGCCCGCCCTCATACACGGGCTTCTTCTCATCGCTCACGCCGTCGCCGTTGGTGTCGGTGTAGAGGTAGATGTCGTTGGTATCGGTCTCGCCAATCAGCACGCCGTCTGCCAGTGGCAGCATCAGGCGAGGGAGTTTCAGCTTGTCGGCAAAGATGCGATGCTGGTCGTATTTGCCATCACCTTTGCTGGACCAATGCACGGACACGCGGCCGGTATTGACCAACTCGTCGGTGCCATCGATGTCGCGCATGTAGCTGCTCATCTCCGCCACATAAAGCCGACCATTGGCATCGAAGGCCATGCAGACGGGTTCGGTGATGTCGGGCTCGCTCAAGATCAGCTCCATGTGGTAGCCAGCAGGGAGCTGAAATGTCTTGGCCTCGTCCACCGCAGAGAGCGGCTGCACTGGCGGCATGGGAGGGAAGTCCGTGGCGTCGTCCGCCAGGATGCAGCTGAGGCTCATGGAGCAGGCGAGAAGGTAGATGGAGCGATGCATGGGCAGTTGGGGTGGAGACGCTCAATAATACACGGGTCGATCGGTTCAGATTTGGTGACAGGCTGCCAATTTTTGTTAAAATTCCGCCATGGCATTGTCGCGTCTCCAAGCCGAATTCTTCTCCCAGATTGCTGATCCGCAGGGCGTGCGGGTAATTTTTGAGCACATGCCGGGCGTGTTCTTTTTCATGAAGGATGCTCAGGGACGGCACATCGCGGCCAACACGGCGACCTTTGAGCGCTTCGGCATTAAGAGCGAGCAAGAATTGGTGGGGGCCTTGGACGAGAAGTTCTTTCCGCTGGAAGTTGCGAAGGCCTATCGGGAGGATGACCTGAAGGTGATGCGCAGTGGGAAGCCGTTGATCAACCGTCTCGAAGTTTGGTATGATGAGCAGCGCAACCTGAACTGGTTCATCTGCACCAAACTCCCGGTGCTGGATAAGCGTGGCAAGGTCATCGGTGTGATGGGCATCACGCGTCGTGATGAAGATCGGCTGCGGCAGCATGATGTGCGCGAGGTCACGGCTGCGGTTCAATTTGCCAGAGCCAATAGCCATCGCGTCGTCACGGCGGCAGAGCTGGCCCGCGCCGCAGGCGTCTCGGAGCGGCACCTGCACCGCAAGTTGCGTGCCGCCCTTGGCCTGAGCCCTTACGAATTGTTGCTGCGCAGCCGCATTCAATCGGCCGCAGAAGCGCTGGCCAAGACCTCCACAACTCTCATCGACATCGCGCTCGACCACGGCTTTTGTGATCAAAGCGCCTTCACCCAGCAATTCCGAAAACGCACCGGCATGACTCCGCGAGAGTTTCGCAAGCGGCACCAGGGCTGATGCCGCGCGTCTACTTCAACGATTTCAGAAAGGCAGTGGCGGCGACGCGCTTGACTTCACTCATCTTCGGGTTCTGCACGGCGTTTTGGACGGAGGAGACGATGGTCTGTTGTTGGGCAGGCGTCAGTGTGTGAAAATAGGCCGTGAACGCGGCGCGATCCTTCACCAGCCACCTTGGGACGCGGACCCTGCCGCTGTCGCTCTGAAATGATCAGATTCGGAAATCTGCGCAAGCCTGCCTTGATACGTGGGCGGTGTTACCTGGGAAGGGACTTGCCAGATTGAGTCATGCCGAGGATGCGGTCGCGGTCCATGCGCAGGACGACATCGACGCTGTCACCATCCCCTTTTTGACGGCGGATCTTTTTGGGGACCGGGAGCAGGCTGCGTTGGGATTTGTCCGTCCAAACGGTGGTCTGCCATTCACGACCATCGACGCTGGCGATGACCGGTGTCATGCCCCAAGCGCCCGTGACGGGTGGGGCAAGGTGGGGAGGGATGGTGATGAAGGTCCAGGCCCCTTTGCCTTCCATGCGGAAAAGACTGCCGGTGAACTCGACAACGTTTTGGAAGGGATCAGGCTCCGGTTTCATGCGAGATCGAGTCCTATCCAATCTCTAACTGCGACGTCGGAGGAGGAGGATCGGCAAGGTGCCCAGAAGGAGGAGGATCACGCGTCCAGGCTCAGGCACGACAACGACAGCGCCTGTGGTGGTAAAGCGGCTGACATCCCACAGGAGCCCGTCGGAGAGTTCGGGCAGGTCGAACTGGGCGAGGTCGTCCTCAGCCCCGGTGCGGTAGTTGGTGCCGACGTCGAAGCCTGAGAAATCGGTGCTGAGAAGAGCCGTCCAATCGATGAGATTGAAGATCTGCCCCATCGTGGCGGCGAAGCCGCTGGCGCGCACCGAGAGATCGCCGCTGAAGGTCAGGGTGGAGTCGGCGGCGGCATCAAAGGTCAGTTGATCATGGGTGCCGCTGCCAAGCCCGGTGATGGCGTCGATGTAGGCATCATAGCCGGGGCTACCGATATCATTGCCGCCAAAGGTCGGATCGATGCTGCTCTGGTTGGTGGCTGTTTGAATGTCCAAGATGACGCTGGAGCCTGTGGCAAAGTCATACGTGGCCTGCGCAGCGGTCTGGAAATGGAGCGTGCCCAGATCGCTCGACGCCGTTCCATTGCCCGCGTGCAAGGTGGCATCAGCCGAAAGCGTGATGCACTGACCAGCGATGATGCCCGTGCCCAAGAGCGTGGCATTGGCGGCGACAGACACCTCACCGCTGCCCGTGCTGCCACTTGCGGCGATGAGCAATGAGCCCGCGCGCACCTGCGTCGTGCCCGTGTAGGTGTTAGCGGCAGTGAGCTCAAGGCGTCCGGTGCCGTCCTTGAGGATGCTGCCAGCGCCGCTCAACACGCCCGTCAGGCGGCCATCGACATTGCTGCTGTTCGTGCCATCGGCGACTTCGATGCGGCGTGTTCGGGAGCCGAGGTTGATGCTATTTTGAAATTCCAAGGTGTGGGTGGAGTAGGCAGAGCCTAGCATCAGGCTGTAGCTGTTGTCTCCGCCCGGGCCACTGAGAAAGCTGGAGGCTCCCCAGGTCAGGGCCGTTGGCGAGGCGACGCCGCCGAGCGCGACCACGCGATCTGCCCCATGCGCGCTGAAACCACCGTTGCCAATCATGGCTACGAGTCCTGCAGCTGAGCCCACAGAGCGGGTGAAGTCACCCTCCGCAGCGTCATTCAGATCGGCTCCGATTTCTAAAACACCGCCCCCATAAATCCGCACCAGATTGTTGCTGTAGTCGCGGGTGCCGCCCGTCATGCGGAAGACGCACCCTGCCACGTAGAGGTCCGCAGGGTTTGACGTGCGGGTGTATTCGATGAGGCCGGGCCCCGACGCGATGACCGTCTGTCCCGCGAGACTGAGATCGAGGGTGGCTTGGCCCGTGCTGTAGTTGCTGATGTAAAAGGAGCCGCCTGTCACTGCGCCCGTGGTGGAAGTGATCGTAGCGTCATGGGTTCCTGAAACGAGGACGGAGCGTCCGGTGCCGCCAACGGCGAGATTGCCTGAACCTAGATCAAGCGTGATCGAATTGGTGGAAGTGTCGACCTGCAGCGTGTGAAAGCTCAGGGATGCAGTGCGCAGAACGTCTGCCGTGGCGATGAAGTTGGTGGCGCTGGAGGAATTGCTGGCGGTGAGAGTGGTGGCAGTTGTGTAGCGGACGAGCTCGCTACTGCCATTGTAAGTGGCAAAGCCGAATCCACTGTCATCCTGCACAAAGGTGGTCGCGCGGTTGTTATTGGTGCCAAGCAAGACGCCATTGGTATTGCCCATGCCGGAAAGCGTCGTGGCGACCAAGGTGCCGCCACCTGTGAGATCAATCAGGAATGGCGTGTATCCGACACCGGTGAAGGTGCCGACCGTGACGGTGGCACCATCCTCAATGCGGATCGCACCCGTGGTGAAATCGGCACCGCCTTGCACTTGGGTGATCGCACCAATGGCGGCCGATGTCGCATTCGTGATCACTAGCGTGCCGCCTTGCATCTTGATCAGTGACGAGGCACTCAGCGGTGAGCTGCCGGTATAATCCGCGATCAAGGTGCCATTGCTCAGGGTCGTGTCTCCCGAGTAGCTGTTGCTCCCGCTGAGTGTCTGCGAGCCCGTGCCGATTTTCGTCAGCGCCACCAGACCTGCCGCAGCACCGCCCGTGTTGTTGACGATCTGCCCTGCGTAATCACCCGAACCGTGTTGGGCGCCGAGCGTCAGTGTGCGCGTCGCGGCGGTGGCGCTATCGTTGGCGATGATCGCTGACAGCGCGCCGCTGGTTCCATTGAGCGCATCAATCACCAGGCTGGTGTTGTTCAAGTCAAGTTTGCCCGCGCTCGTGGTGCCGCCATTGACCGCCAGACCGCCAGTGCCCAGGGCAGTGCTGTTTGCGACCTGTAGCGTTCCTTCATTGATGGTGGTGCCACCCTTGAAGAGATTGGCGCGGGTGAGGCTCAGCGTGCCAGCACCATTTTTGACGAGCGCGAGGTTGCCGTTGATCATCGCTCCATACGTGATCGCACCGGTTTCGTTGACGGTCAGCGTGGAGGGGACGCAACTGCTGTTGGTCACTTCAGCAAAGTTGGGAGTATTGCCCTCGTTGCGAAGACTCCCGATGGTTTGATTGTAGCCATTGAGATCCAGTCCAGCGTATTCGGTGGAGTTGGAGCCGGTGAAGTGGATGTCCAAGATGGTGCCTGTGGGAAGCGCGTCGTTGACGCCAAGGAAGACTTTGCCCCGGACGATCTCCGTCTGGCCGTCCCAGGCATTGCCAGTGCCAGCGAGGTAAAGCCCACCCGTGCCAGTTAGCTCTCCACTCAAGCGGACATCGAAGCTATTCGCGCCGTCGGTGATGTCCCCACTGATGGTCAATTTGCCGCCCTCTTGCACGCCAATGCGGCCTTGGTTCGCGCCGATGATGACATCGCCTGCCCATTCTGCGGTGGCATTGACTGCGGCTTGAAGTCCCCCGCGATTGACGGTCAGCGAGCCCGCGCCGCTGCCTCCCGTCGTGGTGGAGATGGTGATTGTTTCCCCGGTAATCACGACGCCATCTGCCAGCTCGACATGCGAGGCACCGGAGACCGAAGTGCCGCCACCTGTAGTGCCCAGCGCGGTATTGCTGAGAAGGCGCAGGATGCCGTTGGTGACTGAGGTGGTGCCGGTGTAAAGGTTGTTTCCAGCCAGTTCCACCACAGCCGATCCCGTCTTGTTCACGGTGCCAGATCCAGAGATCACTCCTGTAAGGGTCAAGGTCGCGGGATTCGAACCCGTGAGTGTGGACGAACTGGTGAAGCTGAAGTCATTGGCCAAAGTGCGTGCCGCGCCGTCCGCCTGGAGCGCCCCACCGCTCATCGTGATCGGGCCGGTGCCGAGCGCGCCGTTGTCACCGATGGCGACCGTCCCCGAAGAAATGGTGGTGCCCCCATCAAAGGTATTCGCCTGCGTCAGTCTCAAAACACCGGAGCCCGTCTTTACAAGGCCAGCGCCGCTCCCACTGATCACGCCGGAAAGAGTGGCCGTGTTGGCATCGACACGAACCGTGCGGTTGCTAGCGTTGAGATCCAGTGCGTTTTGAAAATCGAGGCTGGCGGTGGCACTGCTGGCGTTGAGGAGGAGAACGCTGGGGTCAAAGAACGAAGAACCCCACTGCACCTGTGCACCAGCGCCGCCCAAATTGACGGCCAAAGCGGTGGATGCAGCGCTGAAGCCTGAGGTGCCACCAATGACGGCGACCTGATTGGGACTGGATCCGAGAGCACGAGTGAAGCTTGCGGTGAGCGACTGAAAGGTTCCTCCATCGAGCACAAGCCTTGACGTGGAGGGCAGGCCGACGCCATCCGCTGCGCGAAGCACGCCCAGATTGACGAGAGTCGTGCCGCTGTAGGAATTGGTGCCCGTCAGTTCCACGATGCCGCTCCCAGTTTTGATCAAGCCACTGGCACTGGTGTTGTCGATGATGCCGGAGCCGATCGTTAAATTGCCAGCAGTATTGAATTGAGAAAGGATCAAATCACCACCGGCTGGGCCCTGAATTTGTCCGCCCGTAAGCGTGGAAAGATTGGCGCCGACGTTGGGGGTGGTGAGCAGCATTCCAGCGTCAATCGTATGGGTGCCGGTGAGTGTGATCGTCAAGGCTCCAGCAGTATTGAAGCGCAAGGCATTGATCGTTTCGGAGGCGAAAGGCACCGGGTTGCTGTCCGTGACGTCCATGTTGCCGCCGTTCGTCCAAGTGCTGGTGCCGGTGGGAATCCAGCCGGTGTAGGCGGTTAGCACGCCGGATTGCGCAACGATGAGATCGCTGCTGTTCAGGGTTGCGCCGATGAGGACACCACCGCTGACATTACCGGCACCGGAGGGAGCGAATGCAAAATTGATGCTGCCACCATCGACTGGATTTTGCACGAAGTTCACGCTTCCTCCGCTGTGAATGTAAGGGGTGGGATCGGTAAAATTGAGAGTCACGGTAGTGCCGGGAGTGGCGGTGGCATTGACCGTATTGGCACCGGCGGTGATCGTCACGCGGGTCAAGTCTTGCGTGTGCGAGCCGCTGGCGGCGGTCATTTGATTGAAGGTGCCGCCTCCCATGGTCAAGGGCGCTGCGGTATTGACGCGATTGCTAACGCCGTTGTTACCCGCAGCGCTGGAGTTGCCATTTTGAAAGATGCCACCGTTGTCGACAATGATTTCGCTGGTGTTTGGCAGTGCGCCAGAGCTGATGACGCTGATCGTGCCACCCGCGACGGTGGTGCTGCCACTGTAGGTGCTGGAGTTGGTTAGCTGGAGCAGTCCAGAGGCCGTCTTCACCAAATTGCCGCCAGTGCCGCTGATGATGACACCGACATTGGTGGTGCCGGATAACACGTTGAAGGTGCGGGTCGCAGCACCGATCTCTAGCAGCGGCTGTTGGGACGCGGTGGAATTTGTCACGATGTTGTTCGAGCCAGCGCCGGTGAAGTCGCCGTTGAGATTCAGCTGCACGCCTGCATCTCCCACGTTCATCGTGAGGGTGCGGCCCAGCATCGTCAGGCCGCCGGAACCAATGGTCAAGGTCGTGCGGGGATTGCCCACGCCATTGCTACCCCCGATCAAGATGTCAGCACCCGAGAGGACGGCGCTGCCGACGTTCCAACTCGCGGGGTTGGAGCTGCCTGCGTTGCTGTTGATCACCAGGATATTGCCCCCCGCCAAGGTGAGCGCACCGACAACGGTCACATGGCCCGTGTTGCCACTGGACGTCAGACCACCGGCATTTTGGGTGAGCGCAGCGATCGTCTCATCCGTGCTCCACGCCGTGATGGTTCCGCCATTCAAGGTGATGCTGGCCGTGTCTGCGATCTGGTTGCTGGTGCTGAGCTGGAGAATGCCGCCCGTGTTGACAACGATGTCGCTGCTAACGGCAGTGACCCCAGCAGTTTTGTTTAATCGCAGTGTGCCTGCATTGATGGTGACCCCGCCGGTAAAGGTATTGGCTTCTGTGCCGGTAAACAAAAGGATTCCTGCCCCTTCTTTGATGATGGCTCCACTCGTCGCCTCGCCATCCGCGATGATCGGCGCGATGTCGAGATTCGCTCCGCCTGCGGCGACATCGAAGGTGCGCGCGACCGCACCGGCGGTGCTGCTGAGATGGATGAAAGGTTGCAGCGCACCACCAGCGATTCGGGTGATGTAGGAGGTGGCGGTGCCCCCGGTGGAGACATCCCCGTCCAAGACGAGCACGCTTCCGCTGGTGCCGCCATTGAGGTGGATGCGACTGTCTTCCAAATACAATCCACCGGAGCCCACCGTCAATGAAGTGCGGTTGGTGGAAGGACTGCCATTGCCAAAGATCGTGAAGCCATTCGCCACAGCCGTCGAGGAATTGGCGCCATTCATCCCCGCCAGACTCAGGCTGCCATACGTCTGATGGGAGCCGCTGTTTCCGACGAAGGTTTTGTTTTCCCCGGCAACGTATCTCACGGCTCCGATGTTCCAGACACCGTTGGATCCAGAATTGAAAGAACCACCGCTGACGGTGAGCGTGGCGAGTGTTTGTGTGACCGATCCAGTGTTCGCGTTGGGGCCCGTTCCGTTGAAGCCGCTGGCGGCACCGTTGAGGATCACATTGGCCGTGGGTGCGATTTGGTTCGTGCCGCCCGAAAAGGTGACGGTTCCGCCCGTGCTGATCGTCACATCGCCCGCCAACGCAGTCGCACCACCGGTTTTGCTGAGGTGCAGTCGTCCTGCATTCACAGACAGAAGCCCAGTAGCGGTGTTTGACGTTGCCCCACTCAAGGTCAATTGGCCCGCGCCCTCCTTTGCCCAGGGCGTCGTGCCATCGATGACGGCGGAGATCGTCGCGGCGGGAGTATTGGTGATGGTGGAGTTCAGCAGTGTCAAGGTGCCGCCGCCGCTCAGGGTATAGGTGCCGCTGGTCGCTGCATTGAAGGTCAGATTACCAACCGTGACTGGCCCGCTGAGACTGACCGTCCCGGCGGCACCATCATTGGCACCCAAGATGGCATCGCTGCCATTGATCCAAACTTGGTTCTGCAAGGTCAGTGTTTGATTCAACCAATTGCCAGCGCCCGCAGCCCAAGTGCCGGCACCATCCTGTGGACCGCTTGTGCCAGTGTTGGTGTCCCAGACCAAAATTTCAGCGCGAGTGACCGCCGATAGCAGAGTGGAAGCAATGAAACAAAGTCGAAGCACGGCGCAGCGCCAAGGGGGGGAGGCAATCATCATTTTCAGGGGAACTAAGGCTGGCGGGAGGGGGCTCTCACCTGCCACAGTTTGGCCGATTCTTCAATAACAGAACGGAAGCAAAGGCTTCCCGTAGCCTGGATAAGCGAGCGGTTTAGCGTGATGGGTTGCGGCGGATTTTTCTCCGTCCTTACGCGGGAGGTGTTGCTGTCGCGGCTTCCAGGTAGGTGGCCTTCAGAGTTGGGTCTGTTTGAGTGTGGGTGCCGCGATAAACGAGAAGAAGCCCGAGCCGAGGGAAGTCCGTGGTGTTGGGCGCGGAGTGATGAATCGTGTTGCAGTGATGGATGGAGGCATCCCCTGCGGCAAGGAGAGCGCAGAACTGCTCGTCCAATGGCATCTTGGGCGTTTCGGCAAGGCCAATAGAATTGCCGCGCACACCGCTGGGTTGGGTTGGCGGCACGGGCTCCTTATTGCTGCCTTTGATGAAGTACACCGGGCCGTTCGCTGGAGTCACGGGATCAATCGCAATCCACACCGTCAACATGTCCGGCGGTGTTTGGCAGAAATACGCATTGTCCTGGTGATAGGGCACGCCAGAGCCGATGCGGGCGGGTTTGTTGAAGGTTTCGACGGCGCAGAGCAGGGGTTCGCCATGCAGGAGTGGGGCTACGAGGGCGCGGATGTCTTCGCGCTCTCCCAAGGCCTTGAACCAATCGTTGTACTTCTCGAGCCGCCAAAGATTACGCACGGTTTTTTCATCGGCCTCCAGCGTTCGCGCGTCGATGGGCCTTTCAGCGAGGTCGTCGCGAATGTAGCGATCGAGCTCATCGCGCACGGCAACCACTTCTTCAGCGGTCAAGAACTGGCGGATGATGACGACGCCATCACTTTCATAGTCGGCGAGGAGTTGGGCGGGATCGGTGTTCATGGATGACGAGAGCGGGTGGTCACTTCTTCAAATCTGGAAGGGTAGTCGCGGTGGTTGGTGCCCATGAGGCGGTCCCACACGTTGAAGTAGAGGCCGTAGTTTCCACGCATCTTTTCATGGTGTTGAACGTGATGGGTGGGCGTGTTGATGACCTTACCCAGCCATGAATTCAGGAGCCAGCGTGGATGGTACTCGTAACCGGTATGGCCGATGACATTGAAGGTGATCTGCCAAATCATGAAGGCAAAAAATGCCAGCGGGTGCATGGGCAGCGTGAAGACCAGTAACGGAAAAATCCCCGCCTGCACGGTCGCCTCCAACGGCGCAAAGGAGTAGGCGGCCCAGGGGCTAGGGTTGGTGCTTTCATGGTGCACCCGATGGAAGAGTCGAAAGAGCCGACGGTGGTGCATGAGGCGGTGTGTCCAATAAAACCAGGTGTCATGCACAATGATGGCGATGCCAATGCTGCCGATGAACCATGCCCATCCATGGGACTCGATCCTTCCGTAAAATTGGCTACCACCATGGCGTGCCAGCACAATCGTGGCACTGCCGACGAGACCGTAAATCAAAGCTGTCAGCAGCGAATACTTCACCTCTCGGCGCACATCGGACGAAGTCGGATCGCGCTGGATGATTTTGCGAAGCCACCACCGCTTTTTAAAGAGAAGATAAGCCAGCAGCCAGGCGATACCCGCGAAGAGAGCGTAACGAATCCAGTTCTCTAGCGCGATGCCGACAAACATCTGCGTGACCTTTGGCCAACCTTTTGGAATTAAAATCTCGCGGAGCATGATCGGTTAATGCTGATTCCAAGTGGTATTGCCGCTCTTCCAATGAATGCGCGCCGCAAACACCGCATTGTTGGAACCATACTTCATGCACTGCGTAAAGTCGGCATAGTTGGGTCCCGTGGTTTGCATCCACTCCGCCACAGTGACCCAGGTCTCGTTCGCGTTGACCTCGGTGATGCCAAAGTTTCCCAAGCGAGCACCACGCTGGGGGACCAGCACTTGCTCGCTATCGCGCATGACGCACAGCTTTGCGGGATCGACTTGCCCGATGAAGAGCGGTGCCCGATGCCGCATGACGTGATCATTGTCAGCACCTCTGCGGGTATAAACCAGATAGAGCGCATCCTGGTGCGTGACCCAATGGGCCTGGGTGTTGTAGCTGCCCAGATCGCTGCCGTCATCCCAAGTCCAGGGCTTCAGGTCGGCGTAGTGAAGCCCGTCATCGCTGTGGGTAACGTAGGCGCGTTGATCGTGGCGGATCGTGAGGTAGTAGCGACCCTTGAAAACGGCCAGTGAAGGTTCGTGCAAGCCGCGGTCGGTATCGACGGCGAGCTCGTTGCCCACCTCTTTCACGCTGAGCTTACGACCATCAAACCCGCAACGTAGTACGGCGACGTGACTGAACTTTCCACCTTTGGGCGAGAAGTAAACGGGCAGCAAGATGTCGCCATCCGGGAGATCGACACGCTGCACACAACCTGCGCCGCAGTTAAAGAAGCGCGCCTCGTCCGGCATCGCCAGCGGCTCCCATGCGGACCAATGGCGCTGTTCGGGATCGTAGGTGGCAAAGGCGGTCTCGCGCGGGCGAATGGGCGCGGGCATCACCTTGTTGTTCTGATAGCGAACGGTGTGACCGATGCCCAAGAGCACGCCTGTCTTGGCATGCCATTTGGGCCAAAAATCACTGGCAGCGACGGTTACGCCATCGGGCTCCCCGCGGCGGCCAAGGGTGTCGGTGTGCTCAGTCGGGCCAGTCCAGGTTTTGCCAAGATCGTCGGTGCGCATTTCATTGAGCGCGTAAAACAGATCACTGCCAGAGAGCATGGCCTTTTGCATCGTCAGCACCACCTTGGGCATTGGCCCGGGAATCACTCCAGCGCGCGGATGCACCCAGCAGGACTTTTTGTCAAAGCCACTGCTGATGGTGTCTAGCGTGATATCGAACGCGGGATCTGCGGCGCTGAGACCCGAACCAAAGAGTCCCAAGAGCGCAAGATGGCGAACCAGCGGGTGGCGTTTCATTTGGCCTCCTGTTTGGCGAGTTCAGCGAGGAAGGCTTCCTCGCGATCAGTGATGTAGCGACGGTAGCCTTCTGGGTCGATGAAGGGATTCGCGGCGGCTGCGCTCGTGAGGGCATGCTTCGTCTGCATGTCGTAGTAGGCTCCATGGGCACCGAGAAAAAGATCCACCGGCAGGGCCTTCAGCACACGAAAGGTCTTCTGGTAATCAGAGGCGATTGTTGGGTAGTCCTTGTTGTTCACGAGGATGTAACCGGGGTTCACATTGGGACTGCCAACAATGACGGCGTTGAGCCCGTCCACCTTCATCGTCCAGGTGGTGCAGCCGCGAGTGTGCCCCGGCGTCAGATGCGCTACGAGGGTGCTGCCACCGAGTTTGACTTCATCGCCATCTTTGAGCCGCCGATCGACTTTGGCCGCAGGAAAACTCATGTAGCTGGCCTTCAGTCGCGAGGTCGCATTGCCACCGCTTTCGACAGCATCAGCGTCTTCGTCCATCACAAAATACTGCGCCTTGGTCTGTTGGATGACTTCCGCGCTGCCTGCGCAGTGATCAGAGTGGGCATGACTGATCAGGAGGATCTTCACATCCGTGAATTTGAAGCCCAGCTTCTCGATGCTATCACGAATCAAGGGCACGGATTCTTCAAGACTGCTGTTGATGAGAATGTGCCCCTCTGCCGTTGTGATGAGGTAGGAAGCGAGATCTTTGGAGCCAACGTAGTAGAGGTTCCCGGCAATTTTGTGCGGAGGAAAAGGCTCCGTCCAGGCAGCGGGTGTTTGGGCGAGCAGATGAGCAGAACCACTCAATAGAATCGTGCAGAGGAGATGGCGAATATTCATCAGCGCGTCAGTAAGTTTTGCCTGCGGGGATCGCGGGTGTTGCACCGCACTCCTTGAGGACGGTATCAAATTCTGCGGAGCAGGCGGAGAGATGGGAGTAGAGCGCGCCGAACTCGCTGCCATGCACAATGAAGCGTGCGCCGAGCTCGATCAAGGTCTTGGCATCGGCCGCACTACCGACGGGGCGGCCCCAGGCCTTGCCGTGTTTTTGGCAGGCTTCTGCAATCTTCTTTTGCACGTCCATCATGCCGGGATCATTGACGCCTGGGCTGCAACCGAGTCGCAGTGACAGATCGCCAGGTCCGATGAAGAGAATGTCAACGCCCGGCACCGCAGCGATGGACTCTGCGTTGGCAAGTGCGTCTGGGGTCTCAATCTGCACGGTCAGGAAGGTCTCCCGATTGGCGGCGTCGGTGTAGTCGTCTGGCTTTCCAATCCAATAGGCAGCATCGCGCCCGCCACCGCAAAAGCCGCGATCTCCCAGCGGCGGAAACTTGATGGCATGGACGAGTGCACGCGCTTCATCGGCACTGCCAACGTGCGGGATCATGAGGCCCGAGGCGCCGTCCTCTAATAGGCGATACAGACCGTTCTTTTCTTTGGTCGGCGGACGCCACATGCAATCGATGTCGGCAGCGTGGTGTCGGCCGATCATCGTTTCAATTTCACGCGGCTCCCAGGCGCGATGTTCGCCATCGACCCAGATGCCATCGTAGTGAAAGTGGGCGGCAATGGCCGCGAAGGAGGCAATGGGGGAGCCAGTGGCGCAAATGCGTGCGACTTGACCGGCGCGGAGTTTGGCGAGGACTTTGGAGCGTCTCATGAGGAGGGATTTAAGGCGAAGTGAGTTGTTGGGAAAGCCAGTGATCGAGGAGAGCTGGGAATGGCTGCGCACTCCCTTCGATCATGGGCAGATCCTGAGCACGGATCAGTCGGCGGGCAAAGTCTTCGTTTTGTCTTTCTTCGGCGCTGAGGTCAGCCTTGATGGCGGATGGCAGGGCGACGATGACGTCCCATTGGCGGGGACCAAAGCTTAGCGCCCAATTCATGACCCATGAATAAGATTGATGAAATGCCTCGGGCGTGGCGGCGGAAAGACTGCCTGGCACGGCGATGACGACAAGATCGGGCGACAGAGCGCGGACGCCTTTGGCGCTTTGTTCGAGCTGGCTCAGGGACTGATCTTTGGTTTGCCAGGGCATCATCTCGACGACGGCCTTCGGGAAGAGACGGCGTAGCGCTGGGGTGATCTCTTTGTCGTAAGGGGGCATCGCCAGCACCTTGACTGGCTGTCCGGTCTTCAGCTTTTCAAAAGTGTGCGGCATCGCTGGCGTGGGCGGCCCAATGTCGTTGAGCGAAACCGTCTGACCACTGATCGTCTGCGCGATGCGTTCCGCGAACAATTTGTGGCCATCCATGTTCGGGTGAATGGTGTCGCTGTGCAGGAGGTTCCATTCGAGAGCACTGCGGCTGCGAACCTCTTCAAACGCACGGAAGCAATCGGCAACGGTGATCGATTCTGCCACGGCAACATCGTGGATCGCCTGGGTAAATTCAGCGAGCTTGGCGACAGGACGGGCTGGGGTTTCGACAATGGAGTTTTGGGTGCAGAGCACGACCTCAGCACCAGCATTGCGGCAACGCGTGATGATCTCGACAAGGTTCTTTTTGAAATCGGCCACGGGACTGCGGACGAGGTCGTTCATGCCAAACATCACGGTGACCAGATGTGGATTGTGTGCCAGCACATCGCGATCCAAGCGCTTCAGTGCGCCGATCGTCGTATCGCCACTGACACCCGCATTGCGAACCGTTAGCTGGGCCTGGGGATAGATCTTTTGCAGAGCGATCTGCAGCATCTCGGGATACGCACGTAGGCCGCCAGTGTGGTAATAGACGCCAGTGATGCTATCGCCGATGCAAACGATCCGCACCGGTTCCTTGCATGCGGCAAGGAGTTGTGCGGTTTTGAGCGGAGCTGCGGTCAGCAGGCTGCCGCTGGCGAAGAGGAGGGCGAGCAGGATGCGCATCACGATCAGGGTTGTTTGAGCCAATCGAGTGTGATGCGGCGGATGCGCAGGCGATTTAGCGCGCCTACTTTGCTATCACCCGCGCAGTAGCCGATGAGAATGGCATCGCCGACGAAGTGGATGGCGGTGTAGTGGTAGAGGCCGTCGGGATCGTCCTCAATGAGCTTGCGCTGCGGCCAGGTTTTGCCGCCGTCGGATGAGATCGCCGCGACGAAGGGATTGCGCTTCTTGGGCGGGAACGGGAACATGCCGGAGTGGTCGTTGTAGATGGCTAGGAGATCGTTGCTGCCGGGCAGGCGCTTGATGCTGGCGGGGCCGTTGGGGGACTTCAACTCGGTGGGTGTCGGTGGCGAAAAGGTTTTGCCAGCATCCATCGATTCAAAGCCATATTGCGCCCCCTGATCGGTTCGACACCAGGAAAAGATCGAGCCGTCGGCACGCTCGACAACGCCGGGTTCCTGGAGACCGCTGCCGCTGCGCACGGGCATCGCCCACCAGCTGGATGACTCGGTCCACGTGCCGCCTTCATCGTCCGAATAGAGCCAGGTCGCGATGGCGCGGGCGTCCCAGGACTTGCTTGTATGCGGGTCCGTGCCGCGGGATCGGTGAAAGGCCAGCGGAATGATCAGGCGACCTTTGCTGGTCTGGATGACGCGGTCATTGTTCATCACAAAATAGCCAGGTGCTTGTTGGACGAGCTTCGGCTCTGTCCAAGTCTGACCATCATCGGTGGAGGTGCGCATGTGCGGACGGCAATCGATCCAGCTATTTTTCAGGCAGTAAAACATGGCCAGTTTTCCGCTGGCAAGTCGCAGCAGGGAGACGCTCATGACGTTGTTTCCGGCGGTGTTCTCCACCACCGTCACCGGAGCGCTCCAGGTGCGTCCCTGATCGTCGGAATGAATCCGCACGAGACGCGCAGGACTTTCATCGCCCGCCCCACCGTAGAACTGGGAGTAGATAAAAATGACGCGCCCCGAGGCCAGCGTAGCGAAGGAACCCTCGGAATTGCGCGGATTGGCTGGGCTGGGATCGAGATTCAGGGTGATGATGCTCTCTGGTTCTGCGTGGACACAGTTGCAGATGAGAATGAAGAGGAGGCAAAGATGTTTCATGCGGAGGCGCGAGTGATGGCAGGCAGCAATACGGCGCTGAGGGGGACTTTATGTCGCCCGCACTCGGGTGGATGTGAGAACCTAGCGACCGGTGCCGTAGTGATCGCGGTAGTAACTCTCCCCCGCCCATGCGAATCCCTTTCCTCTGTGTCTTCTTTTGCGCCGCTGCGCTTTCAGCGTTTGCAGACCAAGAGCCAGTGCTGACGCTGCCCATTCGCGTGCACTTGATGCAATCGGAGGCAAACCCTGCGATGCACACCACGTTGGTCGAGGCTGATGTGCGGCGGATTGTGGAAAAGGTGAATCGCATCTGGTCGCAGGCTGGCATTCAGTTTGAGATCGAATCGATTCAGGCGACCCAAGCCATCGCACTTCAGCCAAGTCTTCGATTGAAGCCAGAGTTTGATCGCGTCAAGGCCATGGTGCCGAAGGAAAGTCTCAGTGCGGCGGCGATCGACATCGCCTACGTGAAAACGGTGACCCCCAATGGCTTCTACTACGGCGAGCCCATCGTGGTCAAAGACACGGCGAAGCTGCGCGAAGTGGAAGGCGGACTGGATGAGCCGCTGCCACGTGTCACTTCCCATGAGATCGGTCATGCGCTGGGTCTGAAGCATCGTCAAAACGAGACAAACCTGATGCAGTCGGGAACGACAGGATTTTCCCTCAATGACGAAGAGATCACCATTGCCCGACAGAAAGCGCTGGAGCGCTTGAAGAAGAAAGACGTGGCGGTTCAGCCGCAGTGACGCCGATTACTTTTAGGCAGGCTTGATGGTCGCGGACCTGCGACCAAACCGCGCATACAGCGCCGGAAGAAGGAACAGATTCAAGAGCGTGCTGGTCACGAGACCGCCGAGGATGACGAGCGCCATCGGGCGCTCGATTTCGTTGCCGGGGACATCGCCTTTGAGGACGAGGGGAAGCAGGGCGAGCGCGGCGGTGGCGGCGGTCATGAGGATGGGGGTGAGGCGCTCCTCACTGCCCTGCAGGACGGTCGCGAGACCAAAGGCGTGGCCTTCTTCCTTTTCGAGATGACGGTAATGGCTGACCAGCAGGATGCCGTTGCGTGCGGCGATGCCGAGCACGGTGACGAAGCCGACGAGAGAACCGAGCGAAAGCACACCGCCGCCGAACCACGCCGCCATGACGCCACCGATCAGTGCAAACGGAAGCGTCAGCGCCACGATGAGAGTCAGGCGCAGGCTTTGGAAGTCGGCAAAAAGTAGAACGAGAATGCCCGCGAGTGATCCCAGCGCCAACCAGCCGAGACGCGACTGCGCGGCCTGTCGCTCGGCCCATTCGCCGAGGATTTCGGGATGGTGGCCCGGCTTGAACGTGAGTTTCGCGATGCGCGCCTCGATTTCCGGCACGACATCGCCGAGTGCACGACCGGTGACGTTGCAGGTGACGTCGATGCGACGTGATGCGCCTTCGCGTTTGATGGCGTTCGGCGTCGGCACGATGGCGAGCTCGGCCACGTCGGCGAGGCGCGTGTGGCCGCCGCTGGGTGTTTCGATCAGCAGATCGCGCAGCGTGGTGTAGTCGGCGCGGGCGGTCGGCACGCTCCAGACCATGACGTCATGCACGCGCTGGTCCTGATACACTTCACCGACTTTGCGACCGCTGATGAGCGTCGTCACCGCAGCGCGGATTTGTCCGGCGGTCAGTCCATGCAGCGCGGCGGCTTCAGGCTTCACTTTCACGGTGATTTGCGGCACGAGGGTCAGCGATTCGACTTTGAGAGCGCTGATGCCGGGAATGTCCTTCACGGCTTCGCTGACTTCTGTCGCATGCGCTCGCAGCGTGTCGAGATCCGGCCCGAAGATGCGCACGACCACGCTCGCGCTGGCTCCCGTGAGCACTTCTTTGATTCGCTCGCGCAGAAACGTCAGTAAATCGCGAGTCAGGCCGGGATAGCCATCCACGACGGCCTGCACATTCTTGATCGTCTTGTCGTAGTCGGCCTCCGGATCGATGCTGATCCACAATTCGGTGAAGTCAGGCCCCACGACTTCATCCGCGACCTCCGCACGGCCGATGTGGGCGCCTTGATTGCGCACGCCGGGCACTTTCATCAAATCGGTCGCCGCCGCGATGGTGATGCGCTTGCTGGCCTCGACGCTCGTGTTCGGTTTCTCGAGCCAGTGCATCAGGAAATCGCGCTCCTTGAAGCTCGGCAGGAATTCCTCCTTCAACTGCGTGTGCCAGACCCATCCCGAGCCTGCAAAGGCCACGACGAGCACCAAAACGGCCGCCCACGAACTGCGAGCGAAAAACGGCAGCATGGAGCGGTAGATCGCCTTCATGCCGCGAGCCAAGAAGGCATCGCGATGGACTCCCGGCTTCGCCTTGAGCAGCATCAGGCTCAATGCAGGCGTCACGGTCAAAGCGACGAGCAACGACGCGGTGATCGCCAAAATGTAACTCAGCGCCAAAGGCCGGAAAAATGTGCCCGCGAGCCCCGGCAGGAAGAAAACCGGCACAAACACGAGTACGATGATGACGCTGGCATAAACCACCGCGCTGCGAACTTCGAGCGAGGCTTCCAGCACGACGGCGAAGCGCGATTTGCCCGGGTTTTGCTTCAAGCGTCGCAGAATGTTCTCCACGTCGATGATCGCATCATCCACGACCTCGCCGAGCGCGATGATGAGTCCGGCGAGGATCATCGTGTTGATCGTCTCCCCCATCCACGCGAGCAGCAGCAGCGCCATGGCGAGTGAAAGCGGGATCGCGGTGATGCTGATGATCGTCGTGCGCCAATCACCGAGAAACAGGGCCAGCACGACCACCACGAGCAAACAGCCGAGCCAGAGAGCCTCCGTGAGATGATGGATCGAGATCTCGATGAAACTGGCGGGGCGGAAGATGGTGCTGTCGATCGTGATGCCCGGCAGCGCGGGTTTCAGCTCTTCGAGCACTTTTTCGACACCTTTCGTGACATCGAGCGTGTTTCCCCACGGTTGCTTCTCGACGATGAGCAGGATGCCGTCGCCATCATTGATGACCGCATCGCCAATGGGCGGCGGATTGCCAATTTTGACCTCCGCGACATCGCCAAGGCGAATCGGTGCGCCATTCCGGAACTCCACCACGGTGCGCGCGAGATCTTCCGGCGTTTCGATCAGCGCAAGCTGCGCCACGCTGAGACGAAGGTTCGGTGTATCGACAAATCCGCCCGCGCTGATCACCGCCGCGTCACCCGCCGCACGCGTGATGGCATCGAGTGTCACGCCCGCCGCGCGGAGCTTCTGCGGATCGA
This sequence comes from Verrucomicrobiaceae bacterium, assembly GCA_024232965.1. Taxonomy (GTDB): domain Bacteria; phylum Verrucomicrobiota; class Verrucomicrobiia; order Verrucomicrobiales; family Verrucomicrobiaceae; genus JACKQF01. The sequence goes on from JACKQF010000002.1 coordinate 553,450, forward strand.
CGAGCACCTGGAACTGCTTGTCCCGCTGACCCCAGATCGCCACGTTTGCCACGCCTTTGACCGACATGAGTCGCGGGCGCATCGTCCAGCGTGCCAGTTCGCTCATCTCCATCTGCGACAGCGTTTTCGAGGTGAGTCCCACCTTCAAAACACGGCTCAGGGACGAATACGGCGACATCAGCACCGGCGGCTTCACGACCCCAGGGAGGCGACTCTGCGCCAGATTCAACCGCTCCTGCACGAGTTGCCTCGCTTTGAGGATGTCCGTGCCCGTGTCGAAGATCATCACCACCGACGACAGACCAAGCACCGACTTTGAGCGCAGCGTTTTGAGGAATGGCAGGCCGTTGAGCGAGTTCTCCAGCGGCACAGTGACGAGCGCATCGACCTCCTCCGTCGAGAGTCCCGGCGCCTCCGTCTGCACCTCCACCAACGGCGGCGCGAACTCCGGAAACACATCCAGCGGCGCATTCTTCGTCGCATTGATGCCGATAACCAGCAGCGCCGCCGCAGCGGCGACGACAAGCACGCGCATGTTCAGCGCCCAGGTGACAATGGCATTCAGCATGGCGTTATTTCCCGGTCATGAATTCGGTGCCGAAGAGTTCCGCGCTGCCGTCGGTGACGATTTGGGTGCCGACGGCAGGGCCGGTGGTCAAAACGGCATCGGTGCCGGCGAGGCGGGCGACTTGGATGCGCTTGCGCGTGTAGGTGTGCTCGGCGGTTTTGGCATAGACCCACTGGCCACCGTGGATGTCGTGAAGGACGGCGCTGAAGGGAATGACGAGGGCTTCCGCTTTGCTTTCGAGCGTGGGGATCTCGACGGCGACGCGTTCGCCAGCGCGTAGCGGCGAGTCGGCGGGGACTTCGTAGTACCAATCGACGGTGTTGGTAAGGCCGTTGGCGGTGGGCGGGCCGGTGATGGGTTTGGCGCTGTGCGGTTGATCGGAACCGAGCGTGCGGACGTTGGCGTCGGCCTTGGCATCGAGCATTGCGGACTCGCCGCTGTAGATGGCGACGCGTGCCCATTTGCGGGTGTTTTGACCGACGGTGCCGCCAAGGAGCGCGCGCTGGGCTTTGGCAGTGGTCATGGCGGCTTCGGCGAGTTCGAGCGTCGCTTTGGCTTCATCAACACCGCGCACGCTACCGGCTTCAGCGCTGAGCATTTTTTCGGCGCGCTCGACAGCGATTTTGGCGGCATCGATCTGCACCTGCGCTTGCAGGATACGGCCTTCGGCAGCGGCTTGGAGATCGGCGAGGCGGAGCACTTCGTCCAAGGTGCCGCCCAGGACGGGCGCGACGGGTTTTCCCTCCGCAGCGAGCGGCGTGACCACCTCTCCGGAGAACAGGCGCGTGGCGGGGATGGTGCGCTTTTCGACAGCGACGGTTTTGAGGCGCAGGCTTTGTTCCGCCTCGGGTTTGAGCGTGAGGATGACGAGGTCGCCTTCCTTGGTGATCGTCGCGGGCGCGGAGCCGCCGGAGTCAGCGGCGTGGAGCGAAGCGGTGAGGAAGAGCAGGAGCAGCTTTTTCATGAGTTTACTTCAAGGTGGCCTGCATGGCGTCTTCGAGGGCACCGGCGGCGGTTTGGGCTTCGATCTGGGCGGCGAGGAGGGCGACATTGGCCGTGCTGGTTTCGATCTGGCGGCGGGTGAGTTCCAGCGCTGAGACGTCACCGGCATCGACCATGCGCTTCGTGGTGTTTGCAGCGCCGACGGCTTCTTCCGCGAGTTGCGCAGCGATGTTGGCTTTGGCGCGAGAGGCTTGATACGCGGCGAGAGCGACGTCGAGTTCGCCTTGGATGGTCGCCTGCTGCGCGAGAAACCTTTTTTCCGCCGTCGCACGTCGTGCCTCCGCCTGCGCGATGGGGCCGCGATTGCGATTGAGCGGGATGGGCAGGTTGAGGCCGAGTTGCCAGCGGTTCTGTCCGGAATTGTAGTCGTAGCCGGGCATGACATTGATGTCGGGATACTGGCGGGCGATTTCCAAACGCAGCGCGGACTCGGCTGCGGCGTATTCGGCGAGCAGGGCGATGAGATCGGCGCGTTGTGTGAGCGCCTTGCGTTGACTGCCGCTGGGCGATGGCAGCGAATCAAACGCGGAGAAGTCAAGGTTCACGGCTTTCAGTGCGTGCACAGGAATGCCGATGGCAGCGGCGAGGCGCGCCTCTCCCGTGGCCGCAAGGCGCTGGGCATCCTGCAGGGCGAGGCGGGTGCGATTGAGCATGAGCCGGGCCTGCGTAAGTTCAAAGGGCGAGACGTTTCCCGCCTCCATCTGCGCGGTGAGTTTCTTGATAGCCTCGTCGTGAAGCTTTTGTTCCGTTTCGAGCAAGGCGATATTCCTACGGGCGCTGTAAAGTTCGAGCATGGCAGCGCGAACGCGCGAACGTGCGGCCCAAGCCCTTGCGGAGACGCGCCAGCGGGCGGCTTCGGCAGCCTCGAGCGCCTGCTCCGTACGCTTGGAGCGCTTTCCGGCGGTTTCGATCGGGATGGCGACATTGGGGCTAAAAAACCACGGCGTGAAGGGGCCCACGCGCTGACTGGCAAACTGCGGCATGAAGGTGAAAACGGGATTGGGGCGCATCTCGGCCGTTTTGATCGCCGCAGCGACTTCATCGGCCTCTGCACGTGCGAGTGCGACATCCGGATGAAAATACGCCGCGACGAGCGCGAGTTGATTCACATTCCAGGAACCGCTGGAGGCTTTGTGCTCAGAAAGGAACGTCTTCAAGCCTGGATCGCTCAGCGAGCGCTGGGCGAACTCCGCGCTCGTCTGCTCCGCCGAAATGGGATGCGACTGGAAGCTGACGCAGGACGTCAGCGCCACGACGGCGAGCGTGATCGGGATGTGGGCGAGCTTCATTCTTTTGAACCGTCAGAAAGATGCATCGAGGAAGGCGTGCCAATGAAAAAACTGTCATAAACCCGCCTTACGAACCGAATGGAAGGCGCAGGGTGAGCTGGGTTTGCTGATCCGGCAGGACTTCGAAGGTCAGACTACCACGGTGAGATTTCGCGATGGTTTCCGCGATACTCAGCCCCAGACCGCCGCCTTCGACATCGCTATTGTGAGAGGCATCCCCACGGAAAAAACGCTCGAACACGCGGGCGCGGAGTTCGGCGGGCAAAGCGGGTCCGGAATTCCTGATGCAGAAGATGGCCTGCCCTTCCCGGCATTGCAGGTGCAGCCTGATGGAACCCTGATCGAAATTGTGCTTCACGGCATTGTCCCCAAGGATAAGTAGCAACTGGCGCAAACGCATGCGGTCACCCATAACTGTGCAGGCATCGCAGGATTCAAGCGTGACTGAAATATCCTGTGCGGCGGAAAGGAGCGCCAGATCCTCCACGAGATCACGCACGAGTTCATTCATGGCCACGGGTGCATGCGCAGTGTCCAACTGACCCGCGTCCGCCTTGGCGAGAAAGGCGAGCTGGCCGACGATGCTGGAGAGGCGCTGCACCTCCTCCAGCATGGAGGTGATGCGCTCGCGATGAACGTCGGGTGCGGACGTGTCCCCGATCATCTGCTCCAGCGTCCCGTGCATAATGGTGAGCGGCGTCTTGAGCTCGTGCGAGGCATGCAGCGTGAACTCACGTGCCTGTGTGAAGGACACACCCAGGCGCTCTTTCATGCCGTTGAAGACGGCGGTCATGCGGTCGAGTTCGTCGCCGTTACCGCTGCGCGCCACAGGGTAAGAGAGATTAGAGGCATCGGTTTTTTCCAAAACTTCGGTCAGCGCCTCGATGGGGAGCAGAGCACGGCGCATGAGCAGGCCACCGCCTACGATGCCTAGAAGTATGGCGGGTAACCCACCCAGCACAATGATTTCTAGAGCCTCCTGGACCGGACTTTCTTCGAGGGCGGCCATTATGCCACCCTCAATGATGACCTGCTGCTGTTCTTCGAATTCAAACCAACTCCAGAAACCGACGATGACGAGCGAGAGGCTGAGAGTGACCGAGTAGTAGAGCAGGATGCGGCGGCGGAGGGTCATGGCTGGACACGCAGGGCGTAGCCGAGGCCGCGCACGGTTTGAATCAGAGGGACGGCGTGATCGCGATCCAGTTTGTCACGCAATCGACGCACATAGACATCGACCAGATTGGTGCCGGGATCAAAGTCATACTCCCAGACGGCACTGAGGATGTCGCGCCGACTCACCACGCGCCCCTCGGCTCGCAACAGGCACTCGAGCAGCAGGTTTTCGCGCGATGACAGCTCCACGCGCTTACCTGCACGGCGCACCTCGCGGCTGAAGGTGTCAAAGCTGAGGTCCGCCACGGTCAGCGCGACCGGCTTGGCCTGAATGCTGCGTCTTGCGATGGAGCGTAGGCGTGCGAGAAGCTCGGACATGGCGAAAGGCTTTGGCAGATAATCGTCGGCACCCGCGTCCAGACCCTCGATCCGCTGCTCCACCTCCCCTCGTGCCGAGAGCATGATGACTGGCGTGACATTCTCTTTGGCGCGCAGCTGGCGAACTAGACTGAGACCGTCCAGTTTTGGCAGCATGATGTCCACCAGCAGTGCGTCCCACTGGCCGCTCAAGGCTTCAGCGAGCCCCGACTCACCGTCCTGAGCGCACACGACCTCGAAGCCCTGCTCGGTGAGGTTGCCGCCTAGCAGGGCAAGGGTCTTGCGCTCATCTTCGATGATCAACAAGCGCATGGTGGATGGATGACGAGTATGAGGCAAGGCTGGTAAATGAAGGAGCTGTGGTGTTGCGGTTCGGACTCTCACCCACATGCCATCTTTTGCATCGAGATGACAGCGTGTGGAGGCTCCGCGTCCTGCCCATGATCGGCATTGCGATCACGGTCGTAGTGTTTCCAGCGTTTTCAATCGTGAGCTGGCTGATGACGGTCCGCAGGCAATGACGGTCTGCTCTGGGATGAAACGGTGTTTGTTGAAAAGGCCTTAGGATGCTATCACATCGGGATGCGATCCCTGCTCTTCCTCCTCCTAACCTGCCAACTCTCTGCGGCAGAGGTTGTCAATTTCACCTCGACCACGGAGGTCGTAATGAAGCATGACGACGGCAGGTTCCTCTGGTTTCATCCTCGCGCCACGGCGTATCCCGGTGGTGTGCTGATGACGATTCAGCGGCATCTGAAAGTCTCGGATTACTACTCCGGTCTGTATTTTATGACACGGGAGGGCATCGACGGCCCATGGAGCGCGCCGATACTGACGCCGGAACTGGATTGGAAAAAGCAGTCTGACGGAGTGACGATCAGCGTGGCTGATGTGACGCCCGGTTATCATGCAAAGACGGGCAAGGTTATCGCCATCGGTGCCCAGGTGCGCTACAGCCTACAGGGAAAGCAATTGGAGGATGTGAAACGTGCGCACCAGACCGTCTATGCAGTCTTTGATCCGGCGAACAAAAAATGGACGCCTTGGCAGGTGTTGGAACTGCCGGCGGATGAAGATTTTAATTTTGCACGCAACGCTTGCTCCCAGTGGTTGGTGAAACCGGATGGGACCTTGCTCGTGCCTCTTTACATTAGCAAGAGCGCCAAGGATCGCTTCAGCACCACGGTCGCTGAATGTCGCTTTGACGGGGAGAAACTGAGCTTTATCAAAAACGGCAACGTGTTGCGGTTGGACATCGCCAGGGGTCTGTATGAGCCGTCGCTTGCCGTGAATGGTGGGCGTTATTATCTAACACTCCGCAATGACGAACGTGGCTATGTCAGCACCAGCGATGACGGTCTGCAATTTACGGAGCCCAAACCTTGGACCTTTGATGATGGATCTGAGCTCGGTAGCTACAATACCCAGCAGCATTGGCTTTCCCACAGCGATGGCTTGTTCCTGGTTTATACGCGCCGTGGTGCCAACAACGACCACATCGTCCGGCATCGGGCACCGCTCTTTATGGCGCAGGTGGATCCCGTGAAGTTGCAGATCTTGCGCAGCACGGAGCAAGTCGTGGTGGCGGAGCGAGGTGCTGAATTGGGGAATTTTGGCGCCTGTGCGATCAGTAAAGATGAATCCTGGGTCACGGTTTCGGAGGGCATGTTCATGAAGGACTCTAAGGCGCGTGGTGCTGAAGGTGCGACCTTTGTTTCCCGGATTCTGTGGGCCAAACCCAATGTTGCGGCTCCCGGGTTCGGTGAGGTTCGTATGAAGTAGAGAAGTGGTGAGTGCGTGAACTTCCACGAAGACACAGCGCCAACTTTGTGCATGATGAACGCGATGATCTCGATTTCCCGCCAAATCTTATTCACACTCGCCGTCAGTGGCCTGTTTTTGCAAAGCGCAGTGGCGCAAGAGCCGAAGGATGGCTGGGTCTCCCTGTTCAACGGCACCAATCTTGACGGTTGGACGATCAAGATTGCCAAGCATCCATTGGGAGAAAACTACGCCAACACGTTCCGCATTGAAGATGGCATCTTGAAGGTGAGCTATGACGATTACCCGAAGTTTGATCAGCAGTATGGCCACCTCTTCACGAACGTGGCGTATTCGCACTACATCTTCCGGGTCGAGTATCGCTTTACTGGCACGATGATGCCCGATGCACCGAAGTACGTGAATCTGAACAGCGGCATCATGATCCACGCCCAAGCACCGCAGAGCATGCGCATGGATCAAGGGTTCCCGAGCAGTTTAGAGATGCAGTTCCTGGCAGATGAAGGCAAAGGCCCGCGCTCAACGGCGAATCTCTGCACGCCTGGAACGAATGTGGAGATCGACGGGAAGCTGGTCACGCAGCACATCGTGAAGTCCAGCGCGCCTACCTTTGCCCCAGAAGAATGGGTGCAGATGGAGATCGAAGTTCACGGCAATGATGAAGTGATTCATCGGGTGAATGGAGTCGAAGTGTTGCGCTATCAACACCCCCAGTTGGATCCAAACGACAACAACGCCCCGGCCACGGACCTTCTCAAGGTGGGCGCACCATTGATGCTGAGTTATGGTCACATTGCGCTTCAGGCGGAAGGTCAGCCTGTTTGGTTTCGGAACATCCAACTGAAGTCACTCGAAAAATAAAGCCTCGGTCCCATGCACGCGCCGTCTGACACTGTTGACCTGGAAGAACGACTCAGCCGACCTACCGCTGCGGTGATCGAAATGATGCGTCGTATTGAGGGCGATATTCTTTTCTTGGGCGTCGCGGGTAAGATGGGTCCGACGCTCGCCCGCATGGCACGTCGTGCGACGGACGAGGCGGGCATTGCGCGGCGCATCATCGGCGTCTCGCGCTTCAGTGCGCAGGGCAGCCGCGATGCTTTGGAACAACACGGCATCGAGACCATTGCCTGTGATTTGCTCGATCCCGCATCCATCGCCGATCTTCCTCCTGCCGCGAACGTGATGTTCATGGCAGGGATGAAGTTTGGGGCCACCCATCAGGAGCCGTTGACCTGGGCCATGAATGTTCTGCTGCCTGCGCGCATCGCGGAAAAATACGCAAGGTCGCGCATTGCTGCCTTTTCGACCGGGAACATTTACGGCCTCGTGCCTGCCACCCGGGCAGGATCGTTGGAGAGTGATGTGCCCGTGCCTGTCGGCGAATACGCCATGAGTTGCCTCGGGCGCGAGAGGGTCCTCGAGCACGCCGCATTGAGCCACGCAACGCCCATCGCATTGATTCGACTGAACTACGCGTGTGACCTGCGTTACGGTGTTCTGGTCGATATCGCCAGGAAGGTTTACACGGGCCAGTCGATTGATGTCAGTATGGGGTATTTCAATACCATCTGGCAGGGCGATGCGAATGCGCTGTCACTGCTGACACTGGAGCAGGCGCAATCACCCGCCTGGACCATTAACCTCACGGGCCGTCGAACTTTGCGAGTCCGAGACGTTGCAGAGGCCTTTGGTGCCTTGTTCGGCAAGCCCGTAACGATCACGGGAACGGAGGCTCCGGATGCGCTGCTCAGCGATGCGACCCGCTGTTTTCAACAACTGGGTGTTCCCCATGTCGAGGAAACGGTTCTCATCGAATGGGTCGCTGATTGGATCGCTCGCGGTGGCGAGGCATTGAACAAACCAACGCACTTCGAGTCACGCGATGGACGTTTCTGATCCCAACCGTGAGCCTTGGCAGGCAGCACTGCGGCGCGGTCTGGTCATTCCTGCTTGTCCTCTGGCCTTGAATGCCGCACGCCAGCTCGATGAGGATCGTCAGCGCAAATTGATCCGCTATTACGCGGCCGCTGGCGCGGGCGGTGTCGCCGTTGCGGTGCACACGACGCAGTTTGCCATCCGCGATCCCGACATTGGTCTTTTCCAACCCGTGCTCGAGATCGCTGCGGAAGAACTCAAGGCCGCAGACGCCCGCCATGGACGCAACCACGTCCGCATCGGCGGCATCTGTGGCCTCACCGACCAAGCCGTGGCCGAGGCGGAAACGCTCGCGTCACTGGGCTATCACGCGGGCTTGCTCAGCCTCGCAGCGCTGCGCCTGGAGGATGACGATCTCCTCATCATGCATTGCAAAGCCGTCGCGCAGGTTCTGCCCATCATCGGCTTTTATCTGCAACCCGCCGTCGGCGGGCGAGTGCTCTCGCAGCGCTTCTGGCGTCGCTTTGCCGAGATCGAAAACGTTGTCGCCATCAAGATCGCGCCCTTCAACCGCTATCAAACTCTGGATGTCGTTCGTGCCCTCGCGGAGTCTGGTCGTGAGGACATCGCGCTCTACACGGGCAACGACGATAACATCGTCCTCGACCTCCTCACCCCCTACCGTTTCAACATCGACGGTCGCTCTGTGGAGCGTCGCATCGTTGGAGGTCTCCTCGGGCACTGGAGCGTCTGGACAAAGCGCGCGGTCGAGCTCTTAGAGCGCTGCCATCAAGTCGCAAAAAGCGATCAACCGATTCCTCCAGATCTCCTCCGCACTGCCATCGAGGTCACCGATTGCAATGCCGCCTTCTTTGATGCGGCCCACGGCTTTCACGGCTGCATCGCAGGCCTCCACGAAGTCTTGCGTCGCCAAGGCCTCCTCCAAGGCATCTGGTGCCTCGACCCCGGAGAACACCTGAGCCCCGGCCAAGCCGCAGAGATCGACCGAGTCTATACCGCCTACCCACACCTAAACGACGACGATTTTGTGCGTGGCTTGTAGGGTTGGGTTCTTCGTGCCGATAGCTACGGGAATCGATGGGTTCGATTCGGTCGATAAAAAACTTGTCACTTTTGGCCGCTGTCTCTGGTACTAGGAGGCGGATCTTATTTTGTCATGATCATTCGTTTGTGCACTTTCGTTATGCTGTCGGCAACATGGGCTGTCGCGCTCACACCGATCGAGAGTTGGAGACAATTTTACTTCGCAAGTCCCGCCAACTCGGGTGACGGAGCCGACGACTTCGACTTTGATCATGATGGACTTTCGAATCTCTTAGAGGCGAAACTGGGGACGCTGCCCAAGGTGGCGGACGCTGCGAGTGTCGTGACTCCATCCGTCGTTGGCGGGTTGCCGACCCTCGTCGTTGATCGCAGCAAGACGCTGCCGGACGTCGATCTCATTCCTCAAATCTCATTGGACTTGGTCCATTGGAAAGATGGATCGGCTGTTATAGGTAGCACCATCACCGCCGACCTAGGTAGCAAGGAACGACTTCGGATTGCCGCCGTTGAGGCAAGCAATGCGCCAGTTTTCCTGAGGCTTCTCGCCGTGCGTCCGAGCCAGAGTAGCCTCGCGGACACACTGAGTGCCCAAGGGAATTCACTGAGTGAGATGTTGGTTAGGTGTCAGCTGCCGTCTGGCCCTGTGAGCACACACCCGTTCTCCGGCGCATTGAATGTTTATCCCGATAGTGGGGCATCGGCTGAGCCGTGGATTGATTGGTATTTCATCAACATCGGTCTTTGTTCCTTTGTGGCCAGCCATCCTTCCTTGGTGGAAGCGTACATGGATCGCTACCTGAGCTACGTCAGTCAGCTCAACCAAACGCCGGGTTGGAATCACCGGATCAAGCGCGTCAAGCTCAACACGGATCGCAGGACCGTCCAGACGAACGGCGAAGTTGATGCGGACTCGGATGATGCCTACGCGTCGACCTTTGTGCGGCTCGCATGTCTATTCCGCAAAGCTAATCCAGCAAACCCGTGGTTTGTGAATCACTTAGCGGCGCTGAAGAATTTGATGTATGCCAACGTGCTCACCCAGGTGCGTGCGACGGGTCTCGTTCGGGCGAAACAGCAGGGTTACGATGTCGGCTTTCTGGAGGATAATGTCGAGAATTGGGCGGCGCTCAAAGCATTGACGGATGCGTTGGTGGCGATCGGAGATTTGACGTCTGAAATCAACTACTATGCGGCATGGCGCGATTCCATTCTAAACGCGATCCACACGCAGCTGTGGGATCCTGTCGCCAAGGCGTGGAAATGGAATGACGGGGCGCTCACGGCGGAGTCAGCCAAGTTTCACGAAGACATCCACTGCCAAATCTTCCCGGAGCTGTACGATATGCCGCACCCCTCTGGACCCGTCGAAACTCAGCGTCGTTACGACGCGGCGTGGGACTGGCTGAACCAAAAGGTTCCGAATTGGTGGACGGATGTTTGGGCAGGCCATGCATTCTCCACGCTGGACCTTGCGGTCGTCGCATCAAAGAGGGGTGAAAAAGACCGGGCTCGTGCCTATCTCGAGGCCGCACTTGGGCGATGGATCCCACTTGGGAGCGACCCCAGAGGCACTGTGATATCAGAGATCGGATACTGGCAACAACTGCTGACACAGTAGGCGCAGTGGTGGTGCATGGTCGGCGAGGAAGCGTGCGCATTGGGTCCGTAACTGACCGGTCGGACGAGGGGGTGGCTAACTGCTCTGAATGAGCAGCCATGAACCTCATCTATCGTCGCGGGCGACTGACCGCCGACCGCCTGAGTCCGTGTGGCTTCTGATCGTCGCTGAGCGGTGAGGGTAGGACGCTTTCAGTTCTTCCTTTAGCTCTTCATTCCAACAACGGCGGTCCCTTCCCCTTCCGAGCGGCGGTGCGGGCGATGCAGTCGCGGACGAGGCGGAGGCATTTTTCGGGGCTGGCGGGCATGGGCAGGGTGAGGGGTTGGCCGTGGACTTGGAGATGGCGCAGAGGACCTTCGCGGCGGACGTGGGTGACCTCGATGCCTTGGGCGGCGAAAAATTGGGTGACTTCTTGGTCGGTGGCGTAGCGGCTCATGGGGTTTGGGGGCTTGGGGTGCTTCGTCCTTGTCCTCCTGTTCGTCCTTCGTCGTCGAGATGTGGACGGCAGGGGAATGGGTCAGGCGTGGATTGCTGGTGCGCTGGGGGCTAGACTTTGGCGAGGCTGAGAAGTTCTTTGAGGCGGGCGATGTCGGTAGCGGAAGTTTTGGCGACGAAGCCTCGGGCGTGGGCGAAGTGGACGTCGGGCTCTGGTTCGATGCGGGTGAAGTCGTAGCGGGGGTTGTCATTGTGGCGACCTAGGCCGTAGCCGCTGCCGCGTCGGTCGGGGTAGATGAGGGCGGCGACGGTGCTGCTTTTGCCAATGCTTTCCAGGTAGCGGTCAATGCCAGCGGAGGGATCATCTGGAAGAGGATCGGTGCGGGTAAGGAAGAGGACTTCGTGGTCGTCGAGGGTCCAGATCTCGGCATGCTGCGCGACAAAATCGATGCGGGTGCGGAGTTCGCGCAGGTACTCGAGGAGATCCTGACCGATGTAGCTGAGGATCTCCCAAAGCGGTTCGCCGGGTTCAAGGCGAGTGGTCTTCGCGAAGCGGCGCAGGAGGGTGATGTCGATGGGCGAGTTGAGCTTGCTCATGGTGGCGCGGTCAAGGCCGAGCCACTTGGCGGTGGCGATGGGGCCGCGTGTGTCGAACCATTCGGCGGGCTCCAGCCAATCGCAAAACCGCCGAGCGTCTTCGTAAACACCGAGGTGCTGCAGCACGAGGCTGAGCGCGCAAATGGGCGGGTGATCGGCGGGGAATTGGTGATGGTCAAAGTTGTGCTGTGCCGGTGCGTGCTGGCCCCCGACATCGACGACGGCGATGGTGGGGTCGGCGAGATCCGTCTCGGTGGGTTCGCGACGCACGATGGGCACGCGGTGAACGGCGGCGAGGAGGCTGCAGGCGAGCAGCTCGTCCTTATGGGCACCGCCGGGATGAGTGAGGATGAGAGTCAGGGACATGGGGAGTTTTGGGACCAATGAATCGGCTCAGATGAGCGGGGCTACCAGGGCGCTTGATGGCGCGAGGTTCCAGCGGGAAATCTTGTGGGAATGGGGGCGGGTCTTGCGGTGTTCATCACCGTCCGGCAGCCACACAGGGCGAGCTAAAGCGCTGAGCCACGATGGGCAGCCTCGCCGCCCAAGTGCCTGGGGCCCTTGGCGTTAGCCGGGCAAACGGTGCCACGCAGGACGAGTGCAGAGCAACGGGATCCACCATCTGGTTCCCACCGCATTCCCTACTTCGCTGCGGGAGCGCGATCTTCGGGGGTTAGTACTCCGTCGGCATTGGTGTCGAGCCTTTGAAACAGGGGTGCGGGTCCGCTGAATTCTTCTTGGGTGACTTTGCCATCGTTGTTCTTGTCATCGCGTTGGGCAATCACCGCCCAGGGGATGCCGCGCTGGGCGCCGCCTGGGGCGGGTCGAGCGCTGCGGGGATCTCGGGCGAGCATTTCTGGATCTGCAGTGCTCTCGGTGGAGAGGGCCTCAACGGTGGTGCTGGTGCTCTTGAGATGCACTTCGAAAAACTTCGCCACCATGTCATTGATGTCTGAGCCCGCAAAGCCAGGTCCGCCGTGGCCGACCCCATGGATGGTGTGGAAATGCGCGCTGACCTTGGCCTTCGTTAAGGCCTCAAAGAGGAGTTGGCTCTGGTTGATCGGCACGGTGCCGTCCTTATCTCCGTGGACGATAAGAAAGGGTGGATCGTCCGGCGTCACGTAGGTGATGGAGTTCACTCGCGCGGCTTTGTCTTTGTTCTGCAGCACCGCGCCGCCGAGCAGTTTTGCTTCGGGCGAGTCTGCGGCCGCATGACGTTCATAGCCGGGGGTGGAGACGAAGACCTTAAAATCCGTGGGGCCATAATAATCGCAGACGGCCTGGACGCTGCTCGATTGATCGAGGTTGGCCCCGACATCGAACTCCTTCACCCCACCACTGGTGCCAATCAGTGCGACGAGGTGACCGCCGGCGGAGCTACCCCAGACTCCGAAGCGTTTCGGGTCCAAACCATACTGCTCTGCATGCGCCCGCAACCAGCGGATGGCGGCCTTGCAGTCTTCGATCTGCGCGGGGAAAACGGCGTGGCTGCTGAGCCGGTAGTTGATGCTGGCAACGGCATAGCCTTTTTCGAGATAGCCCGCACGCAGCGGCGGTGCACCGTCTTTACTGCCATTCTGCCAGCCTCCTCCGTGAACCCAGATGAGCAGCGGCAGCGGGCCGTGATCACCACTGGGAAGGTAGAGATCAAGCTTGTGACGCTCGTGCCCGCCTTCGACATAGATAAGGTCGCGATGCGAAACGACCTTGTCGGGTTGAGGCGACTGTGCCGAGGCGAGGGTCGCGATGAAGAGGGAAAGACAGGCGAGATGCTTCATGTGGGAAGGGGCAGGCATTTCAGTGAAACCACGCTGCATCCGATTGGGGTGCGATCTTTTTTTGGCTAACTCGCGCTCGCCAACTTCGTTCACACTTGCCATGAATCGAACCCACCGCCGTGATTTCCTGAAAACAGCCGCACTCAGCGCCCTCGCTGGTCCCACTATCCTGCGCGCTGCTGACACCCAACAAAAGATCCGTGTCGCCTGCGTCGGCATCGGACAGATGGGCAATGGTGCGGTGCAGGGTGCGTCCGACGAGGAGATCGTGGCCTTCTGCGATGTCGATTGGCGCGATCTCCCGAGCGAGCGTTGCGCTTTCAAGATGGCAGAGAAGCACCCCAAGGTCCCGCGCTTCAGTGACTTCCGCGAGATGCTGGACAAAAAGGGAAATGAAATCGATGCGGTGCTGATCTCCACGCCTGATCACATCCACTTTCCTGCGACCATGGCAGCGATGGAGGCTGGGAAGCATGTGTTTGTGCAGAAGCCGCTGGCGCACAATGTTTGGCAGGTGCGCACGCTGCAAAAGGCGGCGAAAAAGTACGGTGTGCAGACGGTGATGGGTAATCAAGGGCATTGCTGGGAGGGCATCCGTTTGGTGAAGGAATGGTTCGAGGCTGGCGTGCTGGGAGAGGTGCGCGAGGTGCATTGCTGGACGGATCGACCCACCGGCAAGGTGGGCTTTGCACAGACACCGCCCACGCAACCGCCCGCAGGTGAGCCGGTGCCGGAGAGACTGGACTGGAAGCTCTGGCAAGGGCCGGTAGCGGATACGGATTACAGCTCGCAATACCTGCCGCAGTTCTGGCGCGGTTGGTGGAACTATGGCTGCGGTGGTCTGGGCGACATCGGGTGCCATTGTCTCGATGCGCCGTTTTGGGCACTGCAATTGGGGCTGGCGGACAAGGTCGAAATCGTGGAGCAAACCCCCGGATCGCTGAAAACCTACACCGCGCCGAAGTCGCACATCATCTATCATTTCCCCGCTCGTGGTGCCTTGCCGCCGGTGCAACTCCACTGGTATGAAGGTGGTCTTTTGCCAGAGGCATTGCCGGGAATGGCGAAAGGTCTGCCGGACAACGGCATGATCATGAAGGGCAGTAAGGAGACGCTGTTCTCTGACGGTATGCGGGTGCAGAGCCCGCAGCTATGGCCTCGGGAGCGCATGAAGGACTACTACGACATCCTGCGTGCCAAGCCTCTGCCACGTTCCGTTGCGGGCAATCCCATCGGCGAACTCTTCGCTGCGATCCGTGGGGAGATCCCGCATGCGGGTTCCCACTTTGATTATGCCGCGCCTTTGACTGAGCTCGTGAGTGTCGGTGTGCTGGCGATCCGATCCGGTAAGAGCATCGAGTGGGATGCGGCGAACATGAAGGTCAAAGGGGCTCCAGAGTTTGATGCCTGGATCAAGGAACCGGTGCGCGAGGGTTGGAGCTACGGGGAGGAGCTGTGGAAAGCATGAGGATGCTGGTCTTGACAGGCATGCTTGCCCTCGTGGTGGGAAGCGTTCGCGCCCAAGAGATCCGCCGCACACCGTTGGTCCTGAGCACCAGCGGCACGGCGGAGGAGCCGTTTGTTTTTGATGGTCACGGCATGATCATTGATCTTGGCATCGATGTGACGGCACACGATTGGCAGAAGCAAGGGGACCTTTGGTCATCGCGCCCCGAGTTCGAAAAAAGTGCGGCGGCCGCGGATGTGCAACGCGCGCCGCTATTCATTGATGAGGTGCCACTGCGATTGGTGCGTGATCGCGCTGCAGAGCAAAAAGCTGGGGTGGCGGGACAGGTCATCTACGCTGCGCCGGAAGCGTTGAAAGCGGGTCAGGCGGGCTTTTCTCCCGATGGCGTCCTCTACTTCCGTTGGCCAGTGGGGAAGGACCCTGCAAAGGCAAAGCTCATCCTACCGCAACCGGGTCTGGCGAGTGGTGTGTCCTTTGCGGGGAACTTCATCACGGTGCGCAACGTCACAGCGATTCACGCTGCTAACGATGGCTTTAACATCCACGGCCATCGCGTTGGCATCCGCCTCGAGAACGTGAAGGCTTTCTCCAATGGCGATGAGGGCATCAGCGCGCATGAGACGGTGCAGATGGATGTCGTGAAGGCAGAGATCGCGTGGAATGGTTCTTCGGCGGGCGGTGTGGCCGACGTCGGCGACAGCGAGACGACCTACACGGATTGTGAGGTGCATGACAATCTGGGCGCCGCATTCTTCTTCGACGGAAAAAAGCATCGCGTGACGAATTGCCGCATCTATCGTCAGCACCAAGACATCGTGACTCGTGGTGATGCCGTCGTCGAGCAGTCGGGGAACGTCTGGGAGAAGGAGTGACTCCCTGGCAACATGGGGCCAGCAAGAGGCGTTCCCTACCAACGCCATGAAAGACCACCCTTGCCGTCTCGCCCAAGCGCTCGCTCTCCTGAGCGTGATGCTGTGCGGTGCGGCAGCGGGACAGCAGCCGCGCGTGATTCAGGATTCCTTTGCATCGCTGGATGCCTGGAAGGTCTCCGCCATCAAGCCTGCGGTCACGGATGAAGCGGGCCACGGCGTGCTGATCCAGGGCACGCTGGATCGCAACAACCCGCTGCGACGCGAACTGGCGCAGCCTTTTCGTGGTGCGGAATTGTTTGTGCGCTTTCAGCTCCGCTACGATCCGCCCGAGGACGAGGGCGAGTTCTTTGTGCTGTGGCTGGATCGTCTGGATGGCGGTGACCGGGCGGTCCATGCGGAGAACGTCCCGAACATCGGCGTGCATGTCGCGGACAAGGGACCCATGAAGGGGCGCACCGTTTTCATGGTCCGCATCGGCTCGGCAAAGACCGCGTGGAGTTCGGTGGAAATGCAGCGTGGTCGTGCCTATGACATCGTGGGTCGGCTTTCGAAAAGCGATCCGACCGAGCGCGCTGACTTTGATCTATTTGATCTCTGGATTGATCCCAAGCCCGCAGATCGCGACCGCCCTGTGGCGACGATCCAGCATCCGCAAAGCGTGAACTTCGTGCGTTGGATCGGCTTTGGCACCGGACGCAAAACGGAACGCAGCGATCGCATCCATGTCGATGATCTGGTGCTGAGCCGCACTTGGGAGGACGTGCTGACGCATCTGCCCACAGAACCCATCGCCGCTGCCAAGCCGCAGCCACCACCACCACCAGTGCCGGACTTTGTCTGGAAGCAGAAGGTGGACTTCAAAGAGCACGTCTATCCACTGCTCAAATCGCGCTGCTTCAAGTGCCACGCCGGCGAAAAACCCAAGTCCGGCTATCGGCTTGACGTGCGCAACGAGTTGCTCGGCTACAGCACGGGCGAAGCTCTCGCCGAGCCTGGCAAGGGCGCTGCAAGTCAGATCATCGAGCACGTGCGTGCCACATCGCCTGAGGAGCGGATGCCGCCGGCGGAGAGTGGCGAGGGCTTGACGGATAACGAGATCGGCCTGCTATGGGCCTGGATCGATCAAGGGCTCGCCTGGGACGAGAAGCTGCTGCCAGCACCCAACGCCCACTCAACTCATTGGGCCTTTCAACCCGTGCAGCGACCTGCTTTACCCAAAGTGCAAAACGCCGCTTGGATTCGCCTGCCAGTGGATGCCTTCATCGCGGCGAAGCACGAGGAGAAAAAACTCACGCCTGCTGCGGAGGCCGATTCACGCACCTTGGTGCGGCGGCTTTACCTCGATCTGTTGGGCCTCCCGCCAACGCCGGAGCAGGTGGAGGCTTTTGTTTCTGACAAGTCAGCCGATGCCTACAAGGCTCTGGTCGATCAGTTGCTCGATTCACCGCACTATGGCGAACGTTGGGCGCGCTACTGGCTGGATCTCGCCCGCTGGGGGGAAAGCCACGGCTACCAGCACGACATCCCACGACCCTACGCCTGGCGCTACCGCGACTACGTGATCCATGCCTTCAATGCTGACAAGCCCTATGACCGCTTCATCACGGAGCAGCTCGCAGGCGATGAATTGAAGCCTTACTCGGATGAAAATCTCATCGCCACTGGCTTCTTGGCTGCGGCCCGCATCAGTGGCAACAACATGGACAAAGCTGCGCAGCGCAATGATGTGCTGATCGATATCGTCAACGCCACCTGTAGCTCCGT
This sequence comes from Verrucomicrobiaceae bacterium, assembly GCA_024232965.1. GTDB lineage: Bacteria > Verrucomicrobiota > Verrucomicrobiia > Verrucomicrobiales > Verrucomicrobiaceae > JACKQF01. The sequence continues at coordinate 571,060 of JACKQF010000002.1, forward strand.
GATGGGCCTGACGATGGAGTGCTCCCAGTGCCACAATCACAAGTTTGATCCACTCAGCCAGCGCGACTACTACCGCATGCAGGCCTTCTTCGTGAAGGGCCAGCTCAGCAATCTGGCGCTGCGTGATCCGGCGGTGCCCAATCCCACGGATTTGGAGAACTGGATCTCGGACGGTGCCTACAAGTTCTACATGAGCGAGGCCAAAAAGCTCGTCACCAAAAAGACCTTTGCTCACACCCAGGAGCCACACACCTGGGGTTATGTCTCGCCCGCCACGAGTGATCCTGCAATCAAGCGCCTGCCCGTCGTAAATCGGGATCCGATTCCGTGGGACCCCGAGGAACTGAAAACGACCAAGGCGCATCTCCTCATTCGCGGGGATGTCGCCAGGCCTGGACCCGAGCTGACGAGCGCTTGGCCAGAGGTCTTGGGTCCTGCTCCTGAAGGAAAGATGCTGTCTCGCACGGAGCTCGCCCATTGGCTTACCCGCCGCCAGAATCCAGTCACGGCACGGGTTTGGGTGAATCGTCTCTGGCAGCATCACTTTGGCAAAGGCATCGTGGCCACACCCAGCGACTTTGGCACGCAGGGCGCGCCGCCGAGTCATCCTGCATTGCTCGACTGGCTCGCAGCGGAACTGATGGAAAACGGTTGGAGCACCAAGCACCTGCACCGCCAGATCGTCCTCTCCGCCACCTACCGCCAGCAGCGGCTGAACAACGACACCAACGTGGCGATTGATCCGGAAAACACCCTGCTGTGGAATTGGCCACGCCGCCGACTGGAGGGCGAAACCATCCGCGATTCTGCACTCGTTGTCAGCGGCGAACTGGATGCAAAGATCGGCGGCCCCAGTGTCACTCCCGAGCACGAAGAGCAACAACTGCGCCGCACCCTTTACCTCTATCAACGCCGCAATGAAATGCCGCCCGTGATGCAACTCTTCGACGCGCCCGAACTGATCTCCAGTTGCCCACAGCGGGGAGTCTCCACCGTCGCCCTACAGCCGCTGTATTTGTTGAATAGTGACTTCATGCTGCATCGCGCAGAAGCTTTGGCGGATAAGGTCTATCTCTTCGCTGGCGACGACGCAGCCAAACAGGTCGAGACCGCCTTCGCCCGCACGCTAGGCCGGACACCTGCCGCAGAAGAGAAGACCCGCGCACTGGTCCTACTGAACGATGGCAACGACAAACGCGATGCCTTGATCCAGTTCTGCCACGCGCTCCTGAACCTCAACGAGTTCGTTTACATCCCATGACAGCTTCCCTCCCACTCTCCCGCCGCGCCATGCTGGAGCGTAGCACGCTGGGCTTTGGCTCCATCGCTTTGACATCGCTGCTAGCGCAGGATGGCTTGCTGGCGGCGAACCGCGAGGGCGATCACACGCGACCGCATCTCGTTGGCCCGCATCTGCGTCCACGGGCGAAGAGCGTCATCTTCCTTTTCATGAGTGGTGGGCCGGGGCAGACGGACACCTTTGATCCGAAGCCCCTGCTGCAAAAGTTAGAGGGCCAGCCCGTGCCGGAAAGCATCGCCATCAATGTGCCGAAAATCCCTCGCTCCGGCGTGAACTCGCTGCTCATGGCCTCGCCCTTCAGCTTCAAGCAGTATGGAGAAAGCGGCATCTCGGTGAGCGAACTTTTTCCCGAAACCGCACGTCTCGTCGATGACCTCTGCGTCATCCGCTCCGTGAACCACCGCATCCCGGTGCATGGTCCAGGCGAATGTGTGGCGCTGACGGGGACCGCGCTCGGGGATCGTCCGAGCATGGGTGCCTGGGTCACGTATGGGCTCGGCAGCGCCAGCGGCGATCTGCCTGGGTTTGTGGTGATGCTTTCAAACTCCACCGGACCCGCACCGCAGCGTCCGGGATGGGGGCCGGGCTTCCTGCCCTCTCGCTATCAGGGCACGGTCGTCGATTCCAAAACGGGCGTGCCTTACACCAAGATGCCGGGTCTTTACGATGATGCCAAGCGCCGCCGCCAACTCGATTACATCGGCTGGATGAATGCGCAACATTTGGCGAAGCAGGGTGCTGACTCCGAGCTGGAGGCGCGCATCGCCTCGTATGAACTCGGCTTTCGCATGCAGGCCTCCGCGCCGCAGACGTTTGATCTCGGCAACGAATCGCCACTGATCCGCAAGCTTTACGGCATCGACGAGAAGGCCACGGCGGAGTTTGGCACGCAATGCCTCATCGCGCGTCGGCTCGTGGAACAGGGCGTGCGCTGCATTCAACTCCGCAACGGCGGGTGGGATGCCCATGGGAATTTGGAGAGCAATCACCGCAGCCAGTCGCGCGCTGTGGATCGTCCCATCGCAGGGCTACTGACCGACCTGAAGCAGCGTGGTTTGTTGGAAGATACGCTGGTGGTCTGGGGTGGCGAATTTGGCCGCACCCCCACCACCGAAGGCAGCGCCACTGGAGCCAAACGCGGTCGCGATCACTCGCCTGCAGGCTACACCGTGTGGATGGCAGGCGGCGGGGTCAAAGGCGGCCAAGTCATCGGCACCACGGACGATCTGGGCTTTGTTCCTGTCGAGCGCGCCATTTCTCCCGCGGATCTCCACGCTACCCTTCTGCACGCCCTCGGTCTCGACCAGCACAGGGTCATCTACAGTCACAACAACCGCGACGAGATTCCCACCGTGTTCGGCGGCGAGGTGGTGCGGGAGGTGTTTGGGTGACAGGACCACTCGCTAAGTGATAAAGATACGTTCATGACCAGTTTCAAATCGCCGGGCAAACAGTTGTCGAATACTGACATTGAGCGCGTGGAGCAAAAGCTCAAGCTACGTTTCCCCGCTTGTGTGAGGGAACTTTATCTGCACTCAAATGGCGGTCGGCCCGACGACTGCTTATTCATAAGCGAACAACTGTTTGAGGTGGTTTGTGAGTTTCTTCCGCTGGATTTGGGCAGTGGCCTGTCGATCACACCATTGACCGAACATTACCTCGATATGGTGGTTGATCGAAAATTCTGGTCGGCACATCTAGTGCCATTCGCAGATGATCCGGGCGGCAACTTCTTCCTTTTTGATTCTTCTGCCGAAGAAGGATGGGTTTATTTTTGGACGCACGATACGGCATTCGATCCTTTGACTCCATTGCATGTTGGATTTGCAGATTTTTGGGCCCAGTTGACGAGCGAGGAATGACAGCGGCAATATTTCCGCAGCATGGGTAGGCCTTGCAAATTGCCACGTTTTGCGGAGACGATGAAGATGACGGCGACACGGACTTTGGACAGTTCGGGACGGCTGTTGCTGCAGTCCCCGTCGTCACCGAGTTGTCGCCGAATGGTCGATTGATCTTGCCGCCAGATATGGAGGCACCCTCGGGACAGGAGATCAGCGACGCCATCCGCAGAGACAGGGACCGCAGAATAGCCAACCTGAGAGGCAAGTGATAGTCTTTTGCGATTCACAAAATCGCATCTCGTTGCTGCTCGGAAAGGAGGGGCCGAAGTCCTCCTCATCCTCAATCTCGCTGATTTTGAGACGCTTCGCCGCCCGGTCGCTGGAAGTCCTTTTCCGCCACCGTCGGCCTTCAAAACGGTGCAGGCACCCTCGGTTCTGCCGTTTTCAGCGTGGTGGGGGATGGGAAGGTCCTGGCCCGCTCCAAGCTCCTGCGTGCGGGTCAGAAGGTGGTGCTGCGGGCAAGCATCGCCGGTATGCAAAAGCTGGAACTGCACGCCGAAGGCGGCGAGGGCCACAACCACCAGTCATGGGCCATCTGGGCCGATCCGGTCATCGGCAAGTAGTCTGCTGGACCTGCTTCCCGGGAACATCAGTGCTGCCGGATTGAATCTTGAAATACTCCAAGTGATACTCGGCTTCTTTGAGGGGTGTCTCCATGCCGGAGATCAGCGATATCGGCGGCAAGGTGCAGCCGGAGCGGATGACAAAACCGTCTCCACTGCGAACAATTGGCGAAATGACCGGTCCAGTGACCGGCTTCAAGGGGGTGATGATGCGCGGTTTGTTCATATCGTTGCCTCCGACTGGGGAGAGATGGTCTGGATGCGCGGCCGGACGAGGCGAAGAGACCTGATTTCATCAGTAGGTCTGGTCGATGGCTACCGGGACAGACAGCCGGTAGATGAGGACTCTTTCTTTGCCAGTGACGGGGTCTGCTTCGGTGTAACGCTGGTTGAAAAAACTGAATCCAAATCCTTTCCCGTAAAGTGAGGAAGGGAAGCGACCAACCAGCCCACGGAACGATCTGCTAACGGCTGAACGGACCGTCTTGGGGTTTCCGTCGCGATCCAAGTGATCGTAGTCGAGCTCGTATTGGGTAATCACGATGCGACCGCTGAAGAGACCGGTTTTGGGATTGAAGCGGAGTCCTGTGATTGCATCGTAATCTTCGCCTGGAGACGGATTGGGACCTGATCGCGCAAAATGAGAGCCATTCAGAGTGGCCTCCGCAGCGCCATACGGATCGCCTCCTACCGTCACTGTCAGGTTCCCCAGTCCTGCCGATGTATTCATCATCAACGGACCGGAATAGAAGGGGGTATTTGGCGGCAGATACTTGGTGGCAGGGCCCACTGAACGGGTCGATTCAAATCCCCAGGGATAATTGCTCCCTGCATCCCGCCGCAAACGCGGTTTGCGCCAGTGCATCGCGCCACTGATCTGGGAGTCCCAATAGGCTGGAGGGGTGCCGACTTCTACCTCTAGCAATGCCGAGGCGGAACCTCTGAATCCATACAGCCACTGCCGAAGCAAGATATGTTTTGAGTCCAGCAGAACGTGCGAACCAACGATCGTGGAACCGTCCGCCAATTGTCCAGCAGTGATCACTGCGCCATCGCTGCGTACGATTAGGCGGAGAAATCCCGCGCCTCCTGGCTCACCCTGGACCTGTGATGAGCCGTCGATAATGACATTGTAGGTGCCAGCCGCTTCGGTCGCGGGGTTGATCCTGGAGTCCCAGGTAACTGGATGCGCGGTGCCAGTGACGGTCTGCTCCAGGGGAAGGTCCGGAGTCAGCCCGCCAAAGTCAATGCGAACCCCAATGGGTGAAGTGGGGCCAGTCGCCGTCAGTACCATTTGCCCTTTGCCGGAAGCGAAGGGATAACGGGGGATCTGGATTGCCTGAGTGGCGACGTAGCCGGTGGCATCCCGAACCAACTGGCCTTTGATCGGCAGGCGATAACGTGTGCCCAGCAAGGGACAAAACTCGATGCTTCCAGTGTATGTTCCCGCTTCTGTCAGTCGAATTTCCAACCGATTGGCCATTTCGGTGACGGATGGATGATTCGATTGGTCTGGCGAAGACGCCACCCCCCAATCGATCCATCCACTGAATCGTTCAGAGGCAGGAAATGGCCCCTGCGCGATATGCAGGGCCATCCAGACGGGATCCGATGTGCCACTTGGGTTGGTGGCGATCACGCGAACTTTGAAATCGCCATAAGCCTGCGGGATGCCGGAAATGAGGCCTGTTGAGCCGTCGTACCTCAAACCTTTCGGCAATCCCGTAATGGAGAAACGTGTCGCAGGGATGGGCGGATCCAGATCAAAGGAGTAGGGCTCGGCAATCGCGCCGTCTGGCAAAGTGATGCCCTCTAGCGAAGGAACCTGTCGCGTCACCCGCAACTGGGTGGCACCAGTAGCCAGAGGCGGGGTCGCCTGGCTAGTGGATATCTGGCAAATGTAAGCGCCAGCGTCGTCGGATGAAGCCGAAGTGATGGTAAGCACGCGGGAGGCGGTGCCCTGAAGCTGGCCACCATCGGTGAGATCCGTTCCGTTCTTCTGCCAACGATAGACCAAGCCCGACCCGGCAACAGTTGCGCTAATTTGGACCCGACCTCCCTCTGCCACCACACGTTCCGGTTGCGGCGATGGATCGACGACGCCGACCTTGAGTTCAGGGGTCCAGACCAGTCCGTGACTCGAGGAGAATGACATTTTGTAATTGCCAGCGTCTGCAAAACTACATTTCTGGAGACTGTAGGTGCTCGCGTTCGTCGCCTGCGGGATGGCTTTGCCGTCTCGGAACCACTCCCTACGGGTATCGGCGCCCGTCGTCAGCCCGAGGGAGGCAATGGAAAGGGGAGCCCCCAGGGGTAGAAGCTGATCTAGTGTGGTAAAGGAGACGCTTGGATCTGCCGCGAGCGTTACGACCACCACATCACTCGTCACGGTGCCGTCGGGAGTGGTAATGACCGCTACGTACGCTCCGTCGGTGCCGGGAGAACCGACGTTCAGTCCAAACCAGCCCTCAACGGTGTTGGAGGATGAGGACGAAACGAATTGGCCATTCCGAAACCATTCGCACACTTGCGGGGTGTGCCCCTTCGTCGTGACACTGATTCCCGAATTGGCCTTGACGGGGATCGTGATGGATTGGGGCTGGGTGAGGATGACGGGTGGAACGATGGCGGTCAGCTTCGCACCTGAGTAGGCCTCTGTGTAGCCATTGGAAACTTTCACCGAGTAGTTGCCTTCGGTGGTAAGGTCAGCAATGACCGAGAGCGTCGGCCCTGTCTCGCCCTGGAGGCTGGTTGAATTGCGGTACCATTGATAGCTCAGCGCCAGATCATCGGGGGTGCTTTGGGCGACCACGCTGAAGACCGCCGTTGCGCCTTGAGCGACTGATTGTGCAGTTGGCGGGGTGACAATTCTTAGCGTTGGCGCTGGTGCAGGAGCATCCGTCAATCGACGCAAGATGATGGTGGCAGATTTTCCAGATGGCCGCGCACCGATCCCTGCTTGCAGGAGGCGGCCATCAGACTGCAAAGCGAGTGCCGTACTAACGCTGCCAAGACTGCCAACGTCCACCACATCGACACCAGCTTGGCCAAAAGCCGTGTCCAGAGACCCGTCCCAGCGGAGACGAGCGACGCCAAAACCGAAGCTGCCAGAGCCGTTGGATGCGTTCCCCCCAATCAAAATCCGACCGTCTTTTTGAATCGCAATTCCGCTCGGCGTTTCGTAGCCGCCGCCGCTTCCGGCAAATGTCACTGGAGTCTCGCCGTCGTGCGAGAACGTTGGATCAATTCCTCCCGAATCGCCGAGGCGGAGCAACGAAAGACCGCTGGTGGGACGGTCACTCCGGCAGAGCAGATACAGCCTACCAGCAGCATCGTAACTGAAGGCTTGCGGCCAGCGTTGAAAGGTCGCGGCATCGGCCGGGACAGGAGCGTACTTGTACGTCATTCCCCCAGCGCTTGTGAAAACTGTTGTCGCAGCCCTGGTTTGACCGCTCTGATCTACCCAGGTTCCTATTAGCAGGGAACGCGAAGCGGCTACCGCGATGCCACTGCTAAAGTAGATGCCGAACGCTAGTCTTCCCGATTTGCCGAATGTCGGGTCGGATGTGCCATTGGTGTTGAAACGCCAAAGCCAAGCTTCGGGATTCGCCGTGTTTGTTGCGACGGCTTGCCCACAGACAAGAATTTTGCCATCGGCTTGCAGCGCTGCGCCCTGAACTTTGAAACTTGACCCATAGCTGTATGAGTAGGAGGAAAAGCTGGTGTCTGTGCCGCCATTTGCGGTCAGTCTCAACATTCGCATGCTGGCTCCGTCCTGGAATACGACCAATGGCTTGCCATCTAGTTGGGTCATCACGGCAATGACGGCTTTTGGCCCAACGCTATAAAAGCTGTAAGTGTACGTCCCGGCCGTCGCGAAGCTGGGATCCATGGCGCCATCTTGAAGTAACCGAGAAACAAAGATCCGGTAGGTGCTGCCTCCTCCCCACGCTTCTCCGGCGACAACGATTTTCCCATCGGCCTGGATGGCGATCTTTGCCCCACTGGTGTGGTATCCTTGCCTTTCGATCACCACTTTTCCGTTGCTGCCAAACGATGGATCAAGGCTGCCAGCATTGGCGAGGGATGTGAATGCATTGCCCAACCCCAGAAGGAAGACCAGCATCAAGAAACTGGACAGGGTCCTGTCGCTGCAATTGAGTTTGATAAGAGACTTCATTGCGGTTCTTCCGGCACAGGGGCTAACTCTACAGGCTCGCTGCTCCAGGCAGAGCGAAAACTTCCAAGCCCGATGGTCACATTGTAGGGATCGAAGGCGATCCAGTAAATCTTTTGGCGACTGAAGCCATGACCTCTGAAATACGTGCCCGTACTGTCGCAGGTGACGAGCCCCTGGAAGGTTCGTGTCCTTGTTGAGCGGAGAATTTTCGGGTTGCCGTCGCTATCCAGATTCCAATCATCCGTGGTCACCTCGTAGATCGCTAACTCTCCACTGAAAGTGCCAGAGCGTGGATTAAAACTCAGCCGTGTGATGCGGTTGTAGGACTTGCTTCGGTCTGGGTTCGGTGCCGACCTACCTGCCTGTGATCGGCTCACGGTGGCGATAGCGTTAAGATCTTCTCCACCCTCAAGCAAAGTGAAATTCAGATTGTTCGGCTTTTCGACCAGGTTCATGACAAGAGGGCCGGTCCGCCCAGCGGTGTTTGGTGGGAGGTATTTGCCGACGTCGTACGGTCGGGCCATCGCGTCGATCTCCAGATCAAGTTCACCATCTTCAGTGGGGACTCTGGAGTTTTTCACCCAACTGATCTCCCCGCGGAGTGCATTGTTGGCGTATTCCGGGGCAGTTCCCAATCGGATTGGCAATTCCGCTGTCACGTAGCCCCGTGCATGATAGAGCCACGAGGTTAGCCCGATGGATCCATCCGCAAACAAGACAGCGGAGGAAACGAATGGCGTGTTGTCTGGCAACTTTCCACTACCGATCACCCGTCCGTCTGCGAGAACCTTCATGATCGCAAATCCATCCCCTTCGAAATCTGCGGCACCGGAGTCGAACGACAATTCGAAATTGTAGGAGCCAAGGTAAGCGGTCGCCGGGAAGCGTCTTGCATCCCAGGGAACGTGTTTTGCGCAGCCAGTGATCACAGGTGGTGGGCCTGGGCTTGGAGGGCTTGGGGCCAGGACTGGAAGGTCGTCGCCTTCCGCAACCTCACTCTCAAATTGGATTCCGACGATCCGATCCACTGGCGAAAGCTCCAACCTGATCGTTCCCTTGCCTCCACTCACCGTGTAGCCAGGAACCTTGATGGACTTCGAAAAGACGTACTGGTCGCCTTCGAGCGCAAATGCCCCTTTGAGCGCAACCCGGTAGCGCTTTCCCTTTAGCCAGCAAACCTCCATGTTGCCTGAAAACATGCCATTGGGCAGAACCCGAATTTCCACCCGATAGGCCGTTTCGCCCTCGGAGAGCCATGAGACAAAACCCGAGTAACGTCCATCGATGGGAACCGGTATTGAGTCGATGTGGAAGGCAAGCGCTGTCGCCTGAGACTGACCGCTGGCGTTGGAAGCTACAACCGTTGCCGTAAAGTCCCCAGCTTGGCGTGGCACCCCAGAAATGAGCCCGGTTTCCAGTTCGCAGGTGAGCCCTGCCGGCAATCTGGCGGCTTTGAATCGCATCGCAGTCGGCGTCGCCGCGAGAGCAAATGAGTAAGGTGTCCCAACCGTACCTCCAGGTGGGGAATTCCCTGCCAGAGAAGGGGGCTGTGCCGAGACAAACAGTTGCACGGGTCCACACTCCCCAGGGACACCGGGGTATCCCACCATGCAGACGTAAACTCCGTTATCCTCGGGAACTGCGTTTGAAATGGTGAGGGTCTTGGTATCCACGCCGCTGGCGCGGCTGTTCGTGATCGGCTGGCCGTCGAGAGTCCAGGCATAGGTCAGTTCAGGGCCAGCGACGGCTGCCGAGATACGAACGGTCTCCCCACTCTTTGCGAACAGTTGCTTTGCCTCGGGGTCCGTCACAGCGATCCGTACTGACGGCCCCCAAGTCACGCACTTGCTATTGGCAAAGGCCGCCTGATACATACCTGCATCAGTGGCGGTGATCGCATCTGAGCCAATAAAAGTCCAATCCTCGACATTCGGCATTCTTCTCTGGTTTTTAAACCACTCCACCCTCACCTCGCTGTCCTCGCTTTTGTAGGTGACCCCGGTCTGCCACCAGTCTCCAAGGTTGCGCACCTCGTCTCCCGTCGAAGTTATAAGAGGATCCTGAAATACCTCAAGGCTGGCAGCAAAAGTTCGGCAACTACCGAGCGGGCTCGATATTTCCGCCTGGTAGCTACCGGGACTGGATGGGGCTGCGACGAAGGTCAGCTCAAAATCCGCATTTTCGGCGTCGCTGGTCATGGACGAAACGAGTTCTCCGTCCTTTGTCCAGCGACAGGTCAGTGGCGGCGGGCCGGTGACGCGGAGCGGCAGCGATACCGAGCTTCCTAAGGCAACCCGCTGTGCTCCGGGTTCAACTAGAATCTTGACGGGTTCTGGAACCGTTAGCACTGCAGGCTCTGAGGTGGCGCTATCCTGCCCTGCAGAAATGCGGACCACGTACTGTCCCGCCGTTGCAGCGGAGGCAGAGACAGTTAGCGTGGGCTTCGTCCCACCGGAGAGAAACTGACCGTTTCGGAACCAACTGTAAGAGAGTACTGTTTGCGGATCACCGGGGGGAACGACATGCGCTGCAACTGAAAAAGTGGCCTCAGTCGCCCGCAGGCTGGTCACAGACTGGGGGTGTGATGTGATCTCAATGGTTGACGGCACTGGGGGCGGAGCTGGTGCGGGTTCGAAACGCGCTACTACCAGCTGGGTCCCAATCACCCCGGTGGTGCCAGTCCTTCCCACAACAAGGAATTTGCCATCCCCCTGCAATGCCGTGGCGGCAACACTGGAATCATAGGTGCCCACAGAGGCCACAACCAAACCGGAAGTTCCAAAGTTTGTATTTGCCTCTCCAAGATAATCCAGTTGCAAAACCCCTGCCTGATAGCGCTGATTGTAGCTGGCATAGTTCACGTTGCAACTTACGAGGATGCCCCCGCCGTCTTGAATCTCCATGCCTGCCAGCGTTTCATTGGCAACGCTCGTTGAACTCAACGTGCAATAGTTTGAGAAGGCTATCGGTCCGTTTTCGGTCAGCCTCGCTACCCAAATCCGCGAAGACGCTGAGGTCGATTGTTTTGCCACCACAATCTCGTCTGGCTGACCCACTCTCAATACCATTCGGATTTCATCATCGTTGCGATTCTCACCCAAGCCAGGAGCAAAGCCTGTTTCCTCCTGCCCAGCGGCGGAGAAACGGGCAAGCGACCAAGCCGCGTAGTCCGTTGACCATATGGTACTAGCGGACCGCACGATCAGGATACGCCCTTTGAAATCCTGGGCGATGCAGGTCGCCGAGCGGCCAGCGGTGTTCACCCGCCCAAACAATCCGAAGGAAACATCGGACTCACCGTCTTTGGTTAACCGGATGATCCATCCCTGCTTTGTAGTGCCGTCGGTGGGGGCGGTCTCGCCACAAATCAGCACCCTATCGTCGGATTGCAGCGTGGCACTCTTCACCTTGACTGGGGTGGCGAAAGCTCGCGGCACCACACTGAAAGTGTGATCCAAGCGCCCATTGGCGTCCAGACGAAAAGCCGCCAGCGTGGACGCACTCTGCGCGACCACCACTGCCCTGCCGTCCGTCTGCAAAAGCAGGCGCTTCATGGAGTGCTGCAATCCGCTCCCATTGCCAAAATAGAAGAATCCTGACGAACCATAGGTCTGGTCCGTTTCGCCGTCAGGGAGCAGCCGCATCACAAACAGACACTGTTCCGCCGCTCCAGCGGAAGCTTCGCCAGCAACAAGAATCTTGCCGTCCTCCTGAGCCACAACTGCCACGGCACCGCCACTGTATCCAGGGATCGCCTTCGTGACGATACCCGCCACCCCAAAGCTAGCGTCCAAACCTCCTCCAAAGCAATGATCGCAGAATGCCCCAGACACGGCAAAGGCGACCAACCAAAATGCTGTGTTTGAGGAGCTGCGGGGCATGCCGAGAAGAGAGAGGTTTTCGCAAATTCTATCCCGATGGCAAACTTAAGTCAATACGGTGTTCCTCGCCGAAGTCGGCTGATCTAAGCAGCTTTTTGCAGAGATTCTTCCGAGACTACGCCGTCATTCACCCCATCAGCCCCTGGATGTCGATTAGGTGGAGCTGGCGGCCTTGACCTTCCTGGACGGCGTCGATGCAGACGTAGCGTTCATCGCGGCTGCTGCGGGGGTGGCAATCCACGCGCCATTCGCCGGTGTATTCGCGAGGGAGGTGGAATTCGCCGAGGTCGATGCGTTTGCTCGTCGCGATGTGGAAAAGGTGCGGCGTTTGGATTCGGCGGATGCCCTTCGGGTAGGTGTCGTTGAGGATCCACTCGTTGTTGTGCAGGTAGGTCAGGTGACCGCCTCCGTCCAACACGCCATGGCCGACTTCCTCGACGATGCCGCTGTCTTTGTCTTCGAACAGAAAATCACCCCACTCTTTGTTGCCGAGCCAGTCTTTGGCCTGGGAGAGGATGTGGGTGGCATCGCGCCAGATGAAGTGGGAGGCGTAACCGTTCGGGATGACGATGCGCAGATCACTGCCATCCATGTTGGCGGTGATCAGTCGGGTGAGGTGGCCGCCTTTGGGCTGCGTCCAGCGATGCAGCATGATGAAGCGCTTTCCATCCGGGCCAACGAGCAGGTGGTAGGCGTGATGTTTGGATTCGGGGAGGTTTTGCATCACCTCACCGGTCTTCGCGAGCAGTTCATGGGAGACGATGAGTTTCTCAGCGCCGGTTTCCAGATTCACATGAGTGACGCCCGAGCCCGCAGGGGCCATCTCGTCAAAAAAGCGGTCGCGGATTCCAGCGTAGCCGTAGCCGGGGCGACAGTCGGCAACGCGGGAGAAGTCGCAGGACACGGCCTCTTTACCATTGGGAGCGAGCGCGTAAATCGGAGCCGGAAGCGTGGTCTTTTGCATCGTCTTCACATCCAAAATGTGGCTGACGAACTTGTCTTTTTCGCGGTCATTCCAAATCACTTTGGATTCGGTGCCGGGAATCCACTGCAACATGCAACCCTGTTGCCAGCACCATGCGTTGCTCTTGCCCAGGGGAATCCACTTGTCGTTGTCCTGGAGGTCGATCATGCCGACCTCAATCACATCATCCCCGGTGGGGGAGCGCCCTTCAAAGCTGGCTCGATTGCACAGCACAAAGCGATTGTCGGGGGAGAACTGAAGCTTGTCGTAGTAAGCGAACCAATGAAACCCCGGGCCTTTGGTGATGATGCGGGTCGGTGGGAAGTTTTTGGCGGGCTCGCTTTGGGCGCGTGTGATCACGGAACTCGCGGCAAGCGTGGCGAGACCATTTCGGAGGAACTGACGGCGACTGGAATGGGTTGGCATGCAGATGTAAACGTTCGGGGGCGGATTACGCTTCCACCCGATTGCATCGGAGCGGGAAAGAGTGGTGAAAGGGACGCCTGTTGTTTGGCCGATTCGGACTTTGACGGAGCCCAGATTCTGGATAGGTGTGCGCATGAAAAAATGCGTTCCTTCTGTTGTTGTTTGTCGATCGTCAGGAACGCGATTTTCCCAAGGGGGTTGCTGGGTGAGCTTGGGGATGGCCGTCGTGCTTCCCTGCCTGACTTTGACTTTGTCATCCTGCAAAAAGCGGTCCAGTCCGCCACCATCTGGCCCGGCGGCGACGACATCGTCTTCCGCCCAGAGTGGATCTGCGAACGATGAAAGGGCTGCTTTGATCAAGCGCATGCTGGTGTTGCGCGACGAACAGACTGAGCCCCAGCCGGATGCGACGAAGTGGCCGGTCCTGATCTTTACCGACGCGGAGAATCGACCGATCCCGCAGGTGGCGCAGGCGGCTCCTGGGCGCAGCCATCGGTGGGGTCCGGACGTGCTGCCCATCGTTGCAACGCCGGGGGGTGCTCCGGCGGGTTATACCCCTTATCACTATCAGGTGGTGAACGGTCAACCGGTGCCCCAGACTCTCCCCGCTGGAAGTTCGGGCAGCCAAGGGGTCGGTGCAGATGGGACTCGCCAGCAGTATGACGCCTCCACCGGAGATACCACCACCTGGACTTCGCAAGGGGAGACTCTGGTTGAGCATGCGGACGGCTCCTTTGACTATCATTTGGGAAACGGATTTGAAGGGCACGTCGACCCCCAAGGAGACAGTGGTGGCGGTGGAACAATCACCGATGGCAGCGGGCAAACGACCTCATTCAATCAAAACGGCGATCCAACCTCAAGCTCAGGAAACGACAACGGGACCGGTGGAAACACCAATGGGTCCGGTGGCAATACCAATGGGACGGGTGGCAACACCAACGGGACGGGTGGCAATACCAATGGGACTGGCGGCAACACCAATGGGACCGGTGACAACACCAACGGGACCGGTGACAACACCAACGGGACCGGCGGCAGCACCAATGGGTCCGGTGGCAACACCAATGGGACGGGTGGCAACACCAATGGGACTGGTGGCAACACCAACGGGACAGGCGGCAACACGAACGGAACCGGCAGCAATACCAACGGGACGGGTGGCAACACCAACGGGACGGGTGGCAACACCAACGGGACTGGCGGCAACACCAACGGGACTGGCGGCAACACGAACGGGACTGGTGGCAACACTAACGGGACCGGTGGCAACACTAATGGGACGGGTGACAACACCAACGGGACCAGTGGCAACACCAATGGGACTGGTGGCAACACCAACGGGACAGGCGGCAACACCAATGGGTCCGCTGGGGGTAAGGGAACCAACACGAACGGAAACGGCGGTGGCAAAGGCAACACGAATGGAAAAGGCAGTGGCCAAAGATCCAAAGGCAAGGGCTCGGGCAAATCCGGCGGGACTGGCGGTCCCCCAGGCGGCGGCGATGCTCCGGCGGGAGGCATGGGCGAACCGCATTACCTGACGCGCGATGGCACTCCCTTCTCCTCCCAAGCGGTGGGGGAATTCGTGCTGGTGGACAATGCGTCCCGTCAGACGATCCAGGTGCGGACTCAGCCTTGGCGCGATAGCAAACGCGCGAGCGCGATCACGGCGATGGCGTTCCAAGTCGGCGGGAATCGAGTGGAAGTCCGGGTTGATGGAACGGTCCTCATTGATGGGCATGAGGCCCCGGCGGGGGCGATGATTCAGGGAGATCTGGCCAATGGCGGCGCGGTTGGCGTTTGGCGGCGCGTGGATGTGCTCGTCGGCGCCGTCGTGGTGTGGCCAGACTTTTCAATTTGCTGGATCACCCCACGCGAGAGTTGGCTGGACTTTGCCTTGCAGTTTGCCAGCCCAGACAAAGCCCAGCGCGGCTTGCTCGGCAGCAATGACGGAGACCCCAGCAACGATCTGACCTCTCGTGACGGCAGCATCGCCTCCGCCCTGAAAGAAGATGAGATCGCCAAGTTTGTGGAAAGCTGGCGCGTCACGAAAGAGGAGTCGCTATTCACGTATGCACCAGGGGAATCGACCACCACCTATACCCAGCGCGACTTTCCAAAGGACAAATCGCCAGCCATCATTACACCCGAAATCGACGCCGCCTGCGCGCATCTCCCCGAAGGACCGCTCCGTCAATTTGCTCAGACCGACCTTGCGCTCACGGGGCACCAAGCATTTCTCGACTCTTACACAGCCTTCCATCGCAGGGCCGCAGGCATCGCGGCGTTCAGCGCCCAATCCGCCCAGGACAAACCCTTCCAACTCCCCAAGATGGAGCAAGGGCAGTCTGGCGGCCTGGATGAGGACAACCGCAAAAAGGCCACCGCACTGGATGCAAGTGCGACTCTCGACGAGACCCTCAAACAGGGCGAGAGCAAGGTCTACCGCATCGAACTCCCAGCGGACCGCGCGGCAGGTTTTGGTGTGCTGTCTCAAGAGCTGGATCTCGTGCACTACACTGCGGGTATGGCGGGTTACCAATTCTTCACTGCGGACGGCAAAGAACTCGGCCAGCCAGAGGCTCCTGGGCGTGATAGTCCCATGCGCAAATTTCCGGAGGGCACCCTGTATCTTAAAATCTGGGGACCCGGCCGCATCCACATCAGACTCAATTGAACCCCCTGCCCCTGATTCATTCCACTCATGAAAATCCGCCCACCACTCCTCGTTCTTGGTCTCGCTTGCGCTTCAGTCATCACAGCCTGCGGTGACTCAAAATCCAGCTCCGCCGCTCCTGGTGCCGGGGCCAGCGCAGAAGTGGCCATCAATGATCCAACTGGCTACTACAAGCTTTTCAGTGATCCATCCGTCACTCAGCATCCCAAAGAAAATGTCACCGTCGGGGATGGCTCCGCGATCTCGTTCACTTACGATGGCAGCAAGAGCCGCCAGCCCGCGATCTTGGATTACCAACTCTTTTACGTCGATAAACAGGGTGAAGTGCGCCCCATCGGCGGCGGCAGCTTTGACGCTGCGGACAACGGAGTCTATTCGAAGGTGATCGCCGTTTACGATACACCCGCGAACGGTCGCCCGGGATTTCTCAAGCTCTCGACCGTCTCCAGCATAAGCTCCAACGGTCCCATCACGGGAAGCGAAATTCAGCTCGGCATGTATCCCATCCGACTCCAAAAGTCAGCGGATTAATTCCAGTATTAGCAATGTTCCATCGAGCCTCTGAACCTTCGCATGGGGCAGCTTGGTAAGATTAAAGTTTCCGCTTCCATCCGGTTGAAAGTGACGCATTCTTGCGGCGGCTATTTTTTGCCAGATGGAAGCTGTAAACATTGCATTTGCACCCGCAACGGGGACTGAAGAGGAGTGGAACGAGGCGTATGCCCGGTTGGCGGATTATTTCCGCTCCTATCGGTTGCACAATCGCATCCGGCGCACGCAGTTGATCTTGGAGACGCTGCGGCGTGCGGCTGAGGCCCATGCGTTGGCGCCCGAAAAGTCGCCCACCGCCCACGCGATCGAACAGGCGCGTAGCATGTTGCGATCCTGGCTGGGCTCCATCTATGAAGGGCTGAATCTCACGGAGAGCCAGATCGAGGCAACCGGTCGACTGGGGTTTCATCTCTGCGATGGCCCAGACCGTTGGCCGCACTTTTTCTTGGACGATGACAATCTGCCCGATGACATGGCGGATGCGATGCGCTCCGTGGTGCAGGCGTCAGGACCGAGTCTGCAGATCTCCAAGATGACACCGCGTGAGATTGATCTGGGGAAAATCACGGAAATTACCGAGGACACCATCGACACTCTGGGCCGCCATGCGTTGCTGCGTTATGCAGTGCTACTGCTGATGGTGGGCGGAGTTTTGGGATATCTATTCTGGCTACTGAGGTTTGAAGAATGAGTTTGATCGGAGCCCAAACAGCGAATCTGGCCGCCAATCAAGGCATGCCACCCAACCGCATCGCCCGTGCACGGCGCGCCACGTTCTTCTCCTTCGTGGGGGTCGGGACGGTGGCGGGGATCTGGCTGATGTATGTGTTCTTGTCTGAGGGCGGCATGCGCAAATCGGAGTGGGCGTTGCTGGCGGTCTTTGCACCTCTTTATTACCAACTGAACATGGGCTTCTGGACGGCGCTTTTTGGCGTCTGGATCATGAATCGTCCCAAGGCAGACCCGCTGGATCTTTGGCGCACGCTTTCTGCCGATGACTATCGCGCACCGATCACGGCATCGACCGCAATCATTATGCCGATTTACAATGAGGATGTGACGCGCGTTTTCGAAGGACTGCGGGCAATTTATGAGTCGTTGTCAGAGACGCGACAGCCGGAGACCTTTGACTTTTTCGTCCTCAGTGATTCGGATGATACGAACAAGTGGATCGAAGAAGAAACCGCCTGGCTGGAGCTCTGCCGGCAGCTCAATGCCTTTGGCCGGATCTTTTACCGCAAACGCCGTAAGCCCATCAATCGCAAGAGCGGCAACGTCAGTGACTTCTGCCGTCGTTGGGGGAAGCGCTACCGCTACATGGTCGTGCTGGATGCGGACAGTCTGATGTCCGGCGCGATGCTAACCAGCATGGTGCGGATCATGGAGAAAAATCCCGGTGTGGGCATCCTGCAGACTTTCCCAAAGCAGATCGCATCCGACACGCTCTTGGGTCGCGTGATGCAGTTCGCCCAGGCGTTGTATGGGCCGCCGTTTATGGCGGGGCTGGACTATTGGCAGGGTGGCGAGGCAAACTTCTGGGGGCACAACGCCATCATCCGTCTGGCTCCGTTCATCGAAAACTGTGCGCTACCCCCGCTACCAGGTAAGGAACCTTTTGGTGGCCACATCATGAGCCACGACTTTGTGGAAGCCGCGCTGATGCGCAAGGCTGGCTACGCCGTGCGGCTCCTGCCGGCGCACCACGGTAGCTACGAAGAAGGGCCACCGACGCTCATCGACATGCTGAAGCGCGATCGCCGCTGGTGCCAGGGCAATATGCAGCACTTCTGGCTGCTGTTTGCCAAAGGCTGGCACCCGATGAGCCGGCTAAATTTTCTCCATGGCATCCTGAGCTATGCGAGCAGCCTGCTGTGGTTCCTTTTCCTGGTCATCTCCACCTTTCTGGCAGCGACACATCCGGGTCACGAGCAGCCACAGGCGATTCTGGCTGAGCAGATTCTGCTGGGCCTGACGGTCGCGCTGATCTTCCTGCCAAAAATTTTGATCCTGATGGACGAAATGTTCACCGGGCGCATGTTCAAGCCTCTGGGCCAACGTGTGATGACCTTCTTCAGCAGCGTTGGGGACACGGTCGTGTTTACCCTGATGGCACCTGTGCTGATGGTCTTTCACGCACGCTTTGTCGTCTATACGGTACTGGGGAAAGGTGTGCGCTGGGTGGCCCAACGCCGCAAGATGGACAGTGGCGTGGACTGGGCAGAGACAATCATGACCTTCTGGTCGGTGACGACTCTGGGTTTGGCTTGGGGCGTGATCGCGTTCTTCATTGGGTGGGCCTTCCTGCTGTGGTTCATCCCGATTTTGTGCTCCATGCTGCTGGCCATTCCGGTCGCGATCATCGTTTCTGGCCGTCGGTCTGGGCAGCGTGTGGGACTCTTTCAGATCCCCGAGGAAGCAAATCCACCGCTGGTATTGAGCGCCATGAATCAGCGACTGGAGGCGGTGAAGGATCGCATCCCGCTGCAACACGAACTGGAGCGGCACTTTGGCCTCATGCAGGTCTGTCTGGACCCCTACGTCAATGGGATGCACGTCAGTCTATTGCGTCGCCGCAAGAGCATCGAGCTATCGCGGGACTACCTGAAGAAGCTGGAAAACCGCCTGCTGCAGGACGGCCCGACCTCACTGACGCCCCGCGAGATGAAGGCCATGATGCATGATACGGACACGGTGACGAATCTGCACTACCACCTCTGGTCTGCCAAAGAGCACGAACTGGCTCCGTTTTGGTCCCTGGCCATCCGGCAGTACAACCTCGCCGCCACGAATCCCTTCACTCACCTCCTGGCTCAACGTGACGGCGAATAGAGAGAATGCGACCCCGCGACTGCTGATCGTCGGACAAGGGTTGGCGGGCACATGTCTCGCTTGGCAGCTTTTGTGGCGAGGGATCCCCTTTCTCATTGTGGATCGCGATGAACCGCTGAGCAGTTCCAAGGTCGCAGCCGGTCTTATTTCCCCCATCACGGGCATGAGGCTCAACCTCAACTGGCGCTACGATCTCCTGCATCCCGAGGCGCTGCTTTTTTACCGCCGGATCGAAAAGATCACCCGTCAGCGCTGCTTTTTCCCACGCCGGCTCGTGCGACTGCTATGGGACGAGCGCGCGCAGGAATTGTGGGCTCGCCGCAAAGAAACACCCGCCGTACAGGCCTACCTTTCGCCCCGACCACAAGACCCACTGGTGGATGCAAGAACGATCAGTGCGCCATTCGGCGGCTTTCAGCAGCAGCACGCGGCCTATGTTGATACGGCGGCCTTTCTGGCTGCCAGCAGGCAGGTCTTCGAAAAGGCAGGCTGCTGGCAATCCGGGGCGGTCCCGCATGCTGACATTGCCGAGGCCGACGATGGCATTGCATGGGCTGGGCAGAGCTTTTCTCACGTCGTGTGGTGCACCGGTTGGGAATCGGCCAACCAACCGCTCTGGTCCAGTCTCAGTCATCGTCCCGCCCGCGGCACCGTGCTGCGGTTGCGCGCAAATATCGGGGGCGAACGCCGCATCCTCAATCGAGGTGCCTGGCTGCTGCCCCGAGCCGATGGCACTCTCTTCGCTGGGCCAACGTACGAGCTCGAATTCTCCGCGCCCCATCAGCCCAGCCACGAAGCCCTGGGCACACTGCATGCAAAGCTCCAGGGCTTGGTTAAAGTGCCCTATGAGGTCATCGGCAGCCAAACCGCCGTTCGCCCCATCATTCAGCGCGCTAAAGTACTGATCGGCCCACACCCGCAGCACCCGCGCCAAGTCTTTTTCAACGGCCTTGGCTCCAAAGGTGCCCTCAGAGCCCCCTGGGCCGCCCGTTGCCTAGCGGAGCACCTGCTCGACGGCACGCCCATTGAGGACGAGATCGACGTGCGGAGCTGGCTCTAAGTCCCGAGATTACCAATCACTAATTTGCAGAGATTCCAGCCCTTGCTTGTTTTTCTTTTGCGATGGCGCGATGTTTCGCCCGTTTCAGACGTTAGTTGAACCATCTTCATGAATATCTCACGCTTGTTCGTCCTGGCGCTGGCCCTTTGTGGCTCCAGCATTGTAATCCCCATTCGCGCTCAGGAGCCAGCAGCGGCCCCCGCAGAGCTTCCCGCCGGTGGCGCGGAATTTGAAGGCATCGTCAATATCGATGTCTCCATGCTCATTCCAGATTTTCGGGAGCCCTGGAACGCTGGCCAACCCTCTGGCGGCAGCGGCACTGGATTCCTCATTGGGAAAAACCGCTTTTTGACGAACGCCCACGTCGTCAGCAACGCCACCAAACTCGTCATCCGAACCAGCGATGATCCAGAGCCCCATCCAGCGCGCATCGTCTTCATCGCCCACGACTGCGATCTCGCGATCATTGAGGCCGAAGACGCCGTGCATTTTGAGAAGTTGAAGCCTCTGACCTTTGGTGGCATCCCGCGCCTGAATACCGAAGTCATTGCCGTCGGTTATCCCATTGGTGGTGATCGTATCTCCGTCACGCGTGGCGTCGTTTCCCGCATCGACTTCCGCCCCTACAGCCATACCAGTGTTGATTCTCACCTCGCCATCCAGGTGGATGCCGCCATCAACCCCGGAAACTCCGGTGGCCCGGTCATGCAAAACGGTAAGGTCGTCGGTGTCGCCTTCCAGGGATACAGCGGCCGCGTCGCGCAGAACGTGGGCTACATGATTCCAGTGCCGGTGATCCAACGCTTTCTCAAGGACGTGGAAGACGGCAAATACGATCACTATGCCGACCTGGCCATCTCAGACTTCCCCATCGAAAACCCCGCCCAACGCAAAGCACTCGGCCTAGCCGATGATGGTGTCGGCGTCATGGTCGCAGACGTGGAGCCCGCAGGCAGCGCTGGCGATATCCTCAAGGTTGGCGATGTGGTTCTGACCTTTGACGGCAGCCCAGTGCTGAACAACGGCCTCATCCGCGTCGAAGGCGAATTGATGGACATGAACGAAGTCGTCGAACGCAAATTCGTCGGCAACAAGATCGAGATCGGCTACCAGCGCGATGGCAAAAAGCAGTCCGCCGAAGTGATGCTGAAGCGCTTTACCCCTTACGTGAAGCTGGGCGAACAATACAACCAGCGCCCGCGCTACCTCGTCTATGCAGGCCTCGTTTTCCAGCCCATGGATCGCAACCTGATGAATGCCCACAACATTCGCGAGCCCGTCGTGAACTACGTCTTTGATAACTACCTGACCGATAAAATCTATGTGGAGCGCCCAGAGGTCATCATCCTCACCAGCGTCCTCCCAGACGAGGTCAACACCTACCTCACGCCCTACGAGCGCAACATCGTTGATGAAGTGAATGGCGTGAAGATCCGGTCCATGGCCGACCTGAAAGAAGCTCTGGCCAAGAAGGATGAAGCTAAGCCCTTCGTCGAAATTCGCCTTCTGGAAAAAGAACGCCCACTGGTTCTGCGTCGCGATCTGGCGGAGGAAGCGCACCCGCGCATCATGAAGAAGTACAACATCGCAGAGGATAGCTTCCTCGGTGGGGAGGGAGAGGAATAACGCACCATGCAATCCCGCACCGCCCTTACGTTTCAATCCTCACTGTTGCCTACCATGAACCGCACCCTTTCCGCTCTCCTGCTCGCCGCCTTCAGCCTCACGGCTTCCGCCCAGGAAAAAGCGCCCGTCGCACCGACTGCGCCACCGCCGCCACGCCAATTGTTGCCCAATGCTCCAGCCGCACGGCCCCCAGTCGGCGCATTGATTGCCCCGCAGACGCCCAGCATTCAGCGCCAGCCGATCATCAATTCCCACTCGCTGTTTAAGGTCAACGTGACCACGCAGGCCTACAACCTGCACTTGCCCTGGCAGAAGGAGTCCTCCTCAGATCGTCGCGGTCTCGGCGTCGTTCTGGAAGGTCACCGTGTGCTTGTCACCGCGCAAATCGTCGCGGATGCCAATTACATCGAACTGGAACTCCCCGAAAGCGGCCAGAAGATGCCCGCCAAGGTTGTCGCCGTCGATTACGAGGCAAACGTCGCCTTGCTCGCCCCGGACTCGAAGACCAAAGAAGAAGCCTTCTTCAAAGACCGCGTCGCAATCGGCTTGGACACCAGCACCCGCATTGGCGACACCCTCTACATTTGGCAGACCGGTCGAGTTGGCGATCTGATCGTCAGTCCATTGCGCGTTAGCAAAGTGATGACACAAGGCTACGTCGTCGATGGTGCCGCCTTCCTCGTCTATGAGGCCAATGGCATCCTGCGTAGCGAGGCGAATAGCTTCACCCTTCCCGTCGTGAAGAATGGTAAGCTTGCCGGACTCGTGCTGCGCTACAACTCGAAGGATCAAGTCGTCACCATCCTTCCCGCCGCCCTCATTGAGCACTTCCTGAAGGACAGCGCCGATGGCAAATACGACGGCTTCCCCAGCCTCGGCGTCGAGTTCCAACTCACGCTGGACGACCAGTTCCGCGAGTACCTGCACATGAACGAAGACACCCCAGGCATGTACGTCAGTGGCGTTACCAAAGGAGCTACCGCAGATCTCATGGGAGTGAAGAAGGGTGACATCCTCCTTTCGATGAACGGCTTTCGGGTCGATGCCCGCGGCGACTACAAAGACCCGCAATACGGCGCACTGAGCATCAGTCACATCGTGCGTGGTCGCGCCTTCGTTGGCGATACGCTGAAGGTCAAGGTCCTACGCGATGGCAAGGAGATGTCTCTCGAAGGCAAGCTGCTGCGCAAAGATCCTTCCGATTACCTCGTGACGCCCTATCAGTTTGATCGTGGCCCAAACTACGTCGTCATGGGCGGCCTGCTCTTCCAAGAACTCTCCCGCCCCTACCTTGATGCCTTTGGCGATGATCAACGCGGCGGTGCTGTGCTGCGTCTCGCCCGGATCGCTGACCATCCAGATGAATACGAAAAGGCAGGCCGCCGTCGCCTCGTCTTCCTCAGCCTTGTGCTGCCGACTCCCAGCGCCCAGGGCTACGAGCGCATGGGCGGCGCGGTCGTTGATAAGATCAACGGTGTCGCTATCAACGATCTCAAAGATCTCGACGCCGCATTCAAGACGCCGAAGGACGGCATCCACATTATCGAGTTGAAGGACTACCCCCACATCCTCCATCTCGATGCTGCCGCAGCCGAACGCGACAATCTCCGTCTCCTCGACGGAGCCTACCGCCTCGGCAGCCTGAAGCGCCTGGAGTATTAGCAGCATTACCCCGCAGCGGTCAGCCAGTGACCGCTGCTAGACAGGTGGGGCTTTCTGTCCATGGGTGAACTCATGTGGCGGCATCGTTTTCAGCAGTCCTTCTTCATCGCCTTCATCCTGGGTGCGATCGTCTTCGCGCTCTGGTGGGACGAGCGGCAGGGGATCCAACGGACCCAAGAACCACCGCAGAAGCGCGCAGGCTACGAGCAGATCGAGGACGCGACTCTGCACCCCAACTCCAACAATGATGGCGATAGCTTCATGATGGATCACGCAGGGCAGACATACGAATTTCGCATCTACTTCGTCGATTGCCCAGAGAAGCGACTCCATCAATACAATGGATCACGAATCGATCAGCAAGGGAAGTACTTCGGCGGACTGGGACGGCAAGACACCATCGAGATCGGGCTTGAGGCGAAGGCCTTCACCGAAGAACTGCTAAACACACAGCGCTTCACGATTCAGACACGTTGGCATAAGGTCTTTGATAGCGGCCGATTCTACGCCTTCATCCTGTTTGAGGACGGCGAGTATCTGTCGGAAAAACTCGTCCGCGAAGGCCTGTGCCGCATTTACACCGAAGGTGCCCCCCTGCCCGATGGTCGGCGAGAGCGCGACTTCGAAGCTCACCTCCGAAAGCTGGAGAAGCAGGCAAAGGCAGCCCACCAGGGAGGCTGGAGACGGTAGATGCTTGACAGAAACACCGCATTCTCACTAGTCTCGTCACATGCGTTATTTGCGGTCCTTTCTTGCTAGTTTCCTCTGCACCGCCCCATGGGTGCAAGCACGCACTTGGATGGATGACATGGGCAGAAAGGTGGAGGCTGAATTCGGCGGCATCGACGGGCAGAACGCGGTGCTGATCATGCCTGGGGGAACGAAGAGCGCCTTCCCCCTTGCGAAGCTGAGTGCCGCAGATCGCGACTTCATCGCCAGCCAGAGCAAACCCGCAGAAACTGTGGCTGAGGACCTGAAAATGCCGGACTACTCCAAGGTTCCACCGCCAGCGCCACACCCACCGCTAGAGCGACGCCTTTGGCCCGTGGAGGTGATCGTCACCACAGGGGCAGTTAATCCCTTCAAAGTCCCCAGCCCGCCTGACAAATCGATCTTCCGTGTCGGGAAGTTTCAGTTCGAGATGGGACCCGATCTCTCCGTGCCGGTCATCAAAGAGGTCACCCGAACTTTTGTGGCCATTGAAGAACTGATCGACCGCCTGCCCTGGGATCTGCGTCCAACACCCGCCAACGGCGACTTTTTCATCGCCAAACTTTATCAGAGTGGCGCTGAATACGTGGCAATCGCTCCACCCAACTCCGGCGGGTTTTATAGCCTCACGGAAAAAGTCTTCCATGTGCCTTATTCAAGTCTGGGGATTGTGCGGGACAAGAAGAAAGGCTGGGTAACCTCAGGGCGCTTCAAATCAGACACACTGGTTCATGAACTGACTCACATGATGATGGACCGCATCGTTGGCTACCTCCCGATCTGGGTGGCGGAAGGCAGCGCCGAGTATGTGGAGACGATCCCGTTTAGCGACACTGGCGTCTTGCGCCCCGGAGACATCCCCAAAGCGATGCCAGCATACATCCTTGAGATGACGAAATTGCCAAAGGGACTCCAGATCCAGTCACCGCTAGCGGCCAGCGCAGCAACCATGGTGCGGGTGATGCACATGAGTCACAAAGAATGGCACGCCTACATCGACAACGCCCCGGAACCGCTGCCACCACCTCCTGGATATCGGCTGATGGGAAATCCGGAAATCGGCACACGGCAGCGCGATTTGTATCTGAACGCCTGCCTCCTATTTTACTACTTCCTGCACCTCGACAATGGCAAGAACCTGCCGCGTGGAGAGCCCATGCTATCCTACTTTGATGCTGTGCAGGACACCGTGCCAAAGTGGCAGATGTGGGATCGCGCACGAGATCATTTCAATGAAGAAGTGACCCGTTACAACGCCGCTATTCAAGAATTCAAAAAACAACCCGGCGTTGAAGATTTGGGCAATGGCCGCATCCAGTTTCCCCGGGGTCTCACACCACCCAAAGCCCCAAAGTTGCCGCCACCACCGTACGACCTCGACAAGGTCAACGACAGGGACCCTGGCCTGACCCTCATCGATCACCTCATCAAAGGTCGCAGCGACGAAGAACTCGCCGCCGCATTCAAAACAGGCTTTGCGACCATCGGGATCACCCTCCTCAATTAACGCAAACAACCCGATGACCTCAGGGATCATCGGGCTGGGAGAGGCTGTCGAGGAGCCTGTTACCAAGTGCTGAGCGTGCCAGTGGTGCGAGCAAAGGGGCCTGCGGCGCGGAGGACACGGTTGATCTCGGTGCCAAGTTCAGGACGTTTGGTCAGTGTCGAGTGGTTCTGGAAGTTCCATGCGCCGCTATACATCCGATACCAGGAACCGCCCTGGAAAGGCTGGCCGGAAGAGGCGGTGTTGACGGTGTGGTCCCAGGGTTCAAGCAGGCCCTGGGCGATTGGCACACGCCGGACTTGCATTGCCTCGATCGTGATTGGGCCGGTGAACAATCCCACGCCCAGGGCTGAGTCGATGCTGACCATTCCGTCCGCATCCGTTTCGCGGTCGCCTTGGTTGCGCAGGAAGTACATTGGCAGACCTTCTTTGCCAATCAGGAACATACGCTCGCCAGGGCTGGACATGCGATTGCGAGGCAGGCCCCACACTGGGTAGGAACGGCGCACGATGTCGAGGTTTTTGCCCGTTCCGACAGTGAGGATACGCCCCCAGTCGCCACCCGCCACGTTGTGCAGTGCATAGTCCAGACCCATAAGGGCGGAGGTCATCATGACGCCGACGTGTTCTGGATGATTGACGTTTCCAACGATTGCCGAGGATGGACCACCACCTGCGTCAAAGCGGGCAGTGCTAAAGAAGGTATCACCAGGGCTGCGGCCACCATACAAGTAAAACGGAATGCGTGAACCATCGGTGCGGACCATGCGGGCGGGATGCAACTTCCGACTGTCGGTGTTATGGTCGATCCAAAACGCGGTGGTCAGATTCCCAAGGTCCGCTTCATCGCCCAAGAGTTCGGTGGCACCCAGGCGAAGATTGACTGGTGCAACCGCTGGGATTTGAACACGCACCACCGCAGCGGCGACACGGCAGGCGGTCCAGGCCACGTCGACGACACTCTGCAGCGCGGTGACTCCATTGGTGCGGAGTTCATGGGCGTAGTCTGCCAGGGGACTGCCGGTGTGGGGAGACCCGATGGTGATGCAGAACTTCACCTGATCCCGCAGGGAGGTAAGGAAGGCACGATCGGTAGCGCTGAGATTGTGGCCTGCGCAGCTGCCTTCCGGAATGCTCATCAAATAGCGGCTGACGAGGCCGCCCTTGCTGTGACCCGCCAAAACGATGTAGGGCTTCCGTCCGGCAAAAGATTCAAAGGTGGCGCTGAGGAGCCGGATTTGATCAAGGACCTCCTTGGCCTGACCACCGATGGATTGGGAGCCATTGGCCCTGACAAGAGCTGCGGCCAGCCCGTTGTAGCGACCCCGTAACGCTGTAGGATCTCGGGGGAAAACGATCTGATTGACGGGCGCGTTGGCGATCAAGCGCGTCTTCCATGTGGTGGCGGTGAGCGCGCTCGAAGGACCTTGCATCGTGAAAAGCGAAGTGCTCGCGCCGAGCACCCGAGCGACGAAGGGGAAGTCAAAATAAAAGCGTGAGTAGCCGAGCGTGCCGGGGCGCATCGCTGCTCCGCGTGGCTCCCAGGCTGCTGGATCTGCGGTCGGCCGCGACGTGCCTCCATGGATCAAGACCACTAGAGTGGGGCGAGTCAGACGGGAGAGCCTCGAAAAATTAACGTTCTGAGGCAGAGTCACTTGGGCTTGGACCGGGGCGAGGCTTGCCAGCAAACCCAGAACCGCGGTGCAGAGTTTTTTGGTGATGGGGCGAATCGTTTTCATTGGTTTTGAGGTGGTTTAGGATGTTGTGGTGGAGGTTTTCGTTTCTCCTGTTCGAGGGCTGGATGCATGTCGGGAGGTGAACTTGCGCAGTTTTGGAAAAAAAATTTGCGGGACACGGCGAACGTCCGTTTGATGGGGCTTAGTGAACCCTGATCTCTCCACGCCATCGTTCCACAGCGCCGATTTTGAATTTGCCCAGGACCTGCTTGAGGGCGTGTCGAGCGCGTGGGATCGTTTTGCCTCCGAGTTGAAGCCCGCCATCCTCAGCCGCCTCTTGGCCCAAGGCGCAACGAATGCGGATGCCGAAGAAGTGCTGGGACTGGTGATGGAAAAACTCTGGGCACAAAAGAAGCTGGCGGCCTACACGGGCAGCGGCCCACTCCAAGGATTCGTCCGCACGATGGCATCCAACGTGTGGCTGGAGTATCTGCGCAAACACCGCCGGATGATTCCAGCGACAAATCTGAGCCGGGAAGACGACCCCAGCGACCCGATGGAAGGTCTCGCCTGCGATACCGCCAGCCCGCCGCAAGAAAGCCCGCTGGCTGAGCTACTGCGGGATGCGCTGACGCACGCCCTGCTGGTGGTCGATGCCGAGGCGTTGCTGGTGATGCGACTTTCCCTTCTGCAAGACATCAAACAGCGCGACCTCTGCGCCTTGTGGGGCGGCTGCCATGAGGGCACCATCTCCCGCAAAAAACAGGAGGCTATGGAGCAGATCCGCGATGCTACGCTGGCCTACATCAGCGAGCGGGAGCCGACCCTACAGATCTCCTGGCAGGATCTCATTGAAGCCTGTGGCGAGGGGGCGGAGGCGATCCTCGGTCCTTCAGTCTAAAAAATAGTTACCCAAACTGCGCAAGTTCCGCTGGGCCCGTGCATCTGACTGCTGAACACCAACCCTTTTCACCCTCATGAATGCTGAACACGATCTATCCATCCTCACTTCCTTTCTCCGCCGACTTTCTCCGGAGGTCGAAGGCCATGACGCGGGTGATCCGCCTGAAGAAGTGGCCGCCCGGCTGGACAACTTCGCTACTGGCGGAGCCGATGCCAAAGAGCGTGCTTCGCTGGCGGAGTTGCTCAAGAGACATCCAGAATGGCTTCGTTATCTCGGTCGCAAGATCCGCTCAAACGCGGCTTGATTCGTCGTGCGCGAGCCGACGCAGGATCTCACGTGCAGCCTCGACGCTGAGATCAGGATGCGCGGACAACAAGCGTGCCAGCCAGCCCGTGAGTCGCGGCGCGGCAAAGCTGCTGCCGGTGACCTTTTTCCAGCCGCCCTGCCAAGGCACGAGCACGTCGTGTCCATGGGCAGCAAACTCCACAAGACTACCTGCGCGGCGAGTCCAGATCTCGGGATCCATATTGGCTAAATTGACGGTGACCACCGTCGGGAACCAGCCGGGCCACTCGCGGAAACCCGCATCTTCATTGTTGCACGCGGCGACGATGTGCACCCGCTTCAGGTAGGCTTCGTCCGTCCACTCTTTGTAAGGCATAACGAGGCGCGGTTCACCTGGACTGCCAAAGCTACAATTCAGAATGTGGTAGCCGCGCTGCATGGCCAGTCGTGCTGCCTCCCACACCACCGTGGCGCGGGATCGCAGATCTCCGTCCAACACGCGGAAGCTGCCGATTTCTGCCTCGGGGGCCAGGCTGCGGATCAACCAAGCAATCGCCGTTCCATGCCCGATGACGTCGCCATTGCCGGGCAGCGCCGTCAAAAAATCTCCTTCACGCACCAACGCTACGTCGTCCGCCAACTGGATCCCCGCCAAGGCAGGATGAGTCGTATCGACGCCTGAGTCCAAGATGGCGATCCGCACACCTGCTCCGCGACTCTGCTGCATCGCAGTCTTCGCGGTGGCGAGGAATTGATCATCAATCGGCGGCGTCATGATGTTATTCATCCCAATCCATTGCCCATGCCGTGAGACGATGATCCACCAAACGGCCGATCATTTGCGCAGCGACTTCGACCGCGGCGAGATCCTCTACGCTGAATGAATCCGGCGGCTCAAACCCGGGTGGAAAATCCGCGCGGGCCTCAGGGATTCGTTGCAAATCCGGAAGCGTATCAAGCCGAATGAGCCGCACCGCCGTCATCACGCCGCGTCGTTCGCCAACCAAGCGCAGAGGCACCGCTAGCATGGCCCAAGTCAGCACATTCAGACTTCGGTCCAGTTGGCGATTTTGCTTCTGGTTCAGGCATACCTCACTCTCACAGGATGCCATGCCGCTAGAGAAGACCCAGCCAGTAATACCCTCAGCCGCAGGCAGCCGAAACTGCCCAACGAACCGCTCCGCATCAGGCCCGTTATTCCACACGGGCACCAGGACAGCGCTATCCTCCATCGCCAACCACAGCGTGCCTTCGTCGGCACCAATGGAACGAAGGGCAGCTGCGGCGGCGAGTGCAGGCAGTCCTTCCACCAAGGTACTGGGACAGGTATTTGAGGCACGCTCAAAAAAGCTGACTCGCCGTTGCGCGATCTCGTCAGCTAAATCAGCCAACCGCGCATCGGGGAAAGAAGGAAAGGGAGCCGCCATCGCGGGAAACTTAACGGACGAGTCCAAGACAGGCAATGGTGCATATCGAAACAGTTTGGCACCGGCGCTTATATCGCGACAATGGCTCCAGCATGAACTCGCTCGGCCTAAGCCTTTCATTCCTTGCGCTGCTAGCTTGCATCACCTCAGCCCACGCGGATGGAACGGTGCAGGGCAGCGTCTCTCTCGACAAGCCGAAACCGCCCGCCGTGGGGCCTGGATACAAGCCAGAAACCCAAAATCCGGTGCAAAACGAGGAGGCGCCACGCGCGATTGTTTATCTGGAAAACGCCAGTGGAAAGTACCCGAAGAAGTCGGGGGAAGTCCTGTCTATCCGGCAGCAGGGTTACCAGTTCCGTCCTTCGTTTGCCGTGATCCAGACCGGCGGCGCTGCGGAGTTCCCAAACCGAGATGACGAGTTTCACAACGTCTTCTCTTACTCGCGAGTTCGTCGATTTGACCTGGGGCGCTTCCGCAAGGATGAGCCCAGCCCGCGCATCGATTTTGATAAGCCCGGTCTCGTCAAAATATACTGCGAGATTCATCAACACATGCGCTGCTTGGTCTTGGTCGTGGACACTCCCTGGTATACCACGACGGATGCTGAGGGAGCCTTCACGCTGCCCAAAGTCCCATCCGGCGATTACACGCTGAAGGCGCTGCTGCCTTCGGAAAAGACCCTGGTGCAAAAAATCACTGTTCGCGACGGTGCAGTGACCAAAGTCGCCGTCACACGCTAAGCTACCCTCGTTCTGCCATGACCTTTCGCGCACGGCTGTTGCAGGCGATTTTGGCAGTCGTGGGAGCTACTGTGGCGGCCGTTCTGGTCGTCGCTCAAGGGCAAAACAGCGCTTCGTTTGATGCCATGGTGGAGGTGATCTTCCGCCAGCAAACCGAGAACTTCCAACGTGATCAACAGGCGCAAACGGAGGCAGCGAGATTCCAAGCAGGGTTGGGGGACTCAGTGCGCGTCTTCGCTGCGCTGGAGGAGGGCGACCCAGAGGTCTACAACGTCGCCTCCAATGAGGTGCGTTTGGGGAACTTCGACTTCTTCCGGCTCGCCTCGACCGCCAGCGGCCTGCTGCATCCACCCGAAGACAGCAGAGCCGGAATGCAGAATGCGGCGTTTGAAACGCAGATGGAAAAGCAACTGAACGAGGTCGCTGGCACGCTCTCTTCCGAAACGACTGAGACGCAGTTGGGGTTCCTGGCCCTGAACGCAGAAGGCCCTGCCAGCCCTCAACTCTTTCGTGTGCTGGCGCTCCCGATTCGAAAATTTGATACCACGATGGGGCTGATCTTTCTCGGCCAGGAGGTAAAACTTCACGCGCTCGCAGGTGCTGGCGAACATGCACTGGTGCCGTTCATCGAGGCGAGCAGGCTTGTTTTTGGAGAGGGACTCCCCGCCGCACGCCCACTGCTTCTGAAGTCGCTGGAGGATCCTTCGACAAAGGTGCTCACGGTCGATGGAAGGGACTACCGCGTGCAACAGCACTTACTCAATCCAGGCTCGCCCTTTCCTCCTGCCACACTGGTCAGCTTGTTTCCGTTGACGGAATTCCAGCAACAACAACGGGCACTGATGCTGCGAGTGCTTGGGATCGGAATCGTCGCCCTTCTTGCCGCAGCTGCACTTGCCTTTGCCTTTGCAGGACAACTCAGCCGCCCCATCCATGATCTCGTCGCGGCGACTCGCGCGGTGCGGGGAGGTGATCTCGCCGTGCGTCTGCCGGAGACTGCGGTGCGGGAGTTCGGTGCGCTGAATGCATCCTTCAATGAGATGACGGAAGGGCTGGCTTTAAAGGAGCGCTATCACTCCGTGCTGAGCATGGTCACCGATGCACAGGTGGCGGAGCAACTGATGTCTGGGAAGATCCAACTGGGTGGCGAGGCACGGGAGGTTAGCATCTTGTTTTGCGATATCCGTGGTTACACCGCGATGACTGTGGGCCGTGATCCCGCCGAGGTGATCGCGATTTTGAATCAACACATGGGAGCACTAACGCAGGTGGTGTATCGCTGGCACGGGGTCATCACGCAGTTTGCGGGAGACGCGGTCATGGTGGTCTTTGGCGCGCCCACCGCACGGGGGAACGACGCTGAAAACGCCGTGCGCTGCGCCTGGGAGATGCTGGCCGCACGCGAGTCACTGAACAGGGACTCGCCGTTGCCACTGGGTATTGGTATCGGCGTCGCCAGCGGTCCGGTCGTCGCTGGATGCATCGGTGCCGAGAACCGCGCGGACTACACCGTCGTTGGGGAGCGCGTCAACCTCGCCGCCCGTCTGTGCAGCGTCGCGGGGGCGGGCGAAGTCGTGGTGGATGAGACCACACGTGGTGCTGTGCCGCCCAGCATCCAGCTCGCAGCTCTACCCGAACCACTGAACCTGAAGGGATTCGCAGGAGGAACACTTGCGTATCGCGTGACGGACATCACGATATAGACTGATCGACACTCCATGCCAAAGCTCAGACCTCTCCCGTATCCGCTCGTCATCTTCGCCGCCGTGATGCTGGTCAACGGCCCATCGTTGCGCGGTCAGGAGGTGTTGGAAAAGATCGATGAAAGCCTCTCCTGGACCGCACTGGCGGGTTCAATCCAAGCGGACCTGTCCTTCCTCCAAGATACAGAGTTTTACATCGCCGAATCCCAGCCCCAGGGACTGCTGGATATATCGGACAATGAATTCCTCCAACCCCGACTGGCAGCTTTCCTCGACGTAAGCGCGGGGGAATGCTGGACCCTGCACGCCCAAGCGCGGCTAGATCGGGGTTTCGATCCAGGGTTCGCACCCGATGGGGAACTCCGGCTTGATGAATATTATCTGCAATGGCGGCCTTTGGCGGATGATCGCATGCTCTGGCGGGTCGGTAAATTTGCGACGGTCTTTGGGGCCTACCCGCGCCGGCAGCTATCGTGGGACAATCCCTTCATCACAGCACCCGCAGCCTACGAAGACCAGCTCTCCGTGTCCGATGATGGTCGCCCAGGCTCGGTGGAGTCGTTTTTGCAGCGGCGCTTTCTCCCGGCAAACAAGCGGACCTGGCTGCCGATCATTTGGGGGCCCGCTTACATCACGGGGGCTTCTGTATCTGGACGCATTGACAAATTCGACTACGCGTTCGAGGTCAAAACAGCGGCACTTTCTGCTCAGCCAAATCGTTGGGATGGCATCGCTGAAGGCGTGGACGCAGCAAACCTCGCCGGGCGTCTTGGCTGGCGACCTGCGGAAGAATGGACGCTGGGTGCCTCCTTCGCTTATGGGCCCTATTTGAATCCTGACACCGCCATCGGACTGCCCACTGGTAGTTCTTGGCGCGACTACGATCAAACCACGCTAGGCATTGATGCGGCCTATGCACACGGCCATTGGCAGTGCTGGGCTGAATTGATCGGAGCAGAATTTGACGTCCCCAATGTGGGGCGCATGCGTGCCCTCAGCGCGTTGGCAGAAGCCAAGTACAAGATCACCGCAACGACCTGGGCCTCCCTTCGCTGGAATCAGGCTTTTTTTGATGAGGTTGGCGCTGCCAATACCCAATGGGGATCCGACCGATGGCGGCTGGATTTGGCTGTCGGCCATCGCTTTAGCCGTCACGTTCAGGCCAAGATCCAATACAGTTTCGCTGAACGCACAGGCTCTGATCCCGAGGGAGATCACCTCGTCGCTGCTCAGCTGACACTGCGATTCTAGGAGGCCGGAAAACTTTTTTCGAGAATCTGCGCAAGTCCGATGGGGGACATGCATCTGCGTTGTGAAGGGCGGCAATCGAACCCGCCTCAAAAACAAATCACAACCTTCCTCATCCTATGAAACGCAGCACCGCCATCCTCGCCATCGCCGCCAGTCTCATCTTCCCCAACCTGACCACCACTGCCAACGCGCAGTCCCTCGCGCTGATCAATCGGATCACAGAAATCACGCCCAGCCAGGGCATGGCGGGGCAAACGATCACGGTGAAGATCACCCGCCCCGAACTTCAGTTGCCTTCTGGGCTTAAAGAATTGCAGGCCAAGCTACGGAAGGACATCGTTCTCCGCTTCCCTGGCAGAGTGGGCAGCCAAACCACAAGGATCTTGTTCACCGGAGCCCAGGCCGGCCAATTTGTGGATGGGGAAAATGTCGTTCGCGTGAATGACGACACCTTCACCGTGCGCGTCCCTTCATCAGCTCGCTCCGGCCCGATGCAGCTTCGGATGGGTCTGGGGACCAGTACATCCACGGTTCGATTCACCCTGACCACAGTCGGCTATAGCATCGAAAACCAGAGCCAATACAACATCGTCAGCATCAAGATGGATGGCGTCGAAAGATTGACACCTGGGCAGGTCATCGCCGCCGTGCCGGCCACATCACCCAACATAAATATCCTGGATGTCGGTGCCACGGCAGGAAACCACAACTTGCAAATCACCATCGGCATCGATGCCTCCCGCCCTGTGATGGTGGTCTTCCTGCCAACCATGGCCGCCCAACGCTTTCTCAGCCCCTCCCAGGGCTTTGCGAACCCAATCGGCATCCTGCCAATGCGTGCTGGCGACTACTTGGTCTCATCGCCCAACACCGTCTCGGCGGTCGGCACATCGCGGACTGTCAGCTGGCAGGCGCTTGAAGTGCAGGCAAATGGCAACTTGGTCGTCCACGGCTTCGACTTCACCTTCAACCGCACGACAGGCGTGACCAGTTTCGTCCACTGGATCGGCGACCGCCCAAACGTTGCTGGCCGCGGAACGGTCCTGGAACCAAGCCTTGCCCAGTGGGGCGTGAATGCAGCTCAACGCACTCTGACTCTGCGGAGCTCCACGGGCAGCGTTTACACCAACTTCAACGTGACCTTTCCCAACGCATCAGGTGTCGCTGCCGATGGTCTGACCTACACGATGCAATAATTGCAACGGGCCCTTCATTATAAACACCGGTCGCAGCCTGCTGCGACCGGTGTTTGTTATTATGGGGATATACTTCAGACCGATCAATTCACGGAAGGATCCTCTGGCACCTCTGAGGCGATCACAGAAAATCTCGCGCATTCCATGGCACCATTCGGGCCAGGGATGATGGCCATCAGACCCTTTTGCAGTTCGGCAAAAAAGATCACCATCAGCGCCCGCCCGTCTGCCACACCCGCACCGTGGTAAAAGCGGTGGCCGTTCAGGGCAGACAGATGGATCTGCTGGATCTTCGTCGGCTTTGACAAAGCCTTGGCAAGAATACGCTCCAGCAATGGAGTCAGCGCAGGAAGAGCGTGCGGAACACTCATCTGCGCAAAATTCACATCCCCGCCGAACTCATCCAAGAAGTACCCGAACGCCTTCTCATAATCAGTCGGATGCAGCAGGTACTCCTGCAAAAGAGCAAGATGATACGGCAAGTTCGTCGAGGCTGAATTCATGCTGGCTGGCGCACTTTGATCGGAACGCTTACGCCCCCTCAAAGCAAGCGGCGGCTTGCTTCCAGTTCACCACATTCCACCAGGCGGCCACATAGTCAGGGCGCTTGTTTTGGTAGTGCAGGTAGTAGGCGTGCTCCCAGACATCCAGGCCCAACACAGGGGCGCCGAGATCGCTGTCCGGCACGACTCCCTTCATGAGCGGGTTGTCTTGATTGGGGGTCGAAACGATGGCGAGCTTGCCGTCGGCTTTTTTGATCAGCCAAGCCCAGCCGGAACCGAAGCGCTTGGCGGCAGCATCGCCGAAGGCTTTTTTCATGTCTTCAATACTGCCAAAGCTGCTCTGGATCGCCTCTGCCAGCTTTCCTTCCGGTGCTGCCGGGCCGCTGCCCGCTGGAGCCATCCATTGCCAGAACCAGGTGTGATTTACATGACCACCGCCGTTATTGCGAATTGCTGTTTGCTGGTCCACAGGCAGAGTGCTGATGTCGGCGATCAGTTCGGCCACATTATCCGTATTCAGATTCGCCGCCTTCAGGGCATCGCCAAGTTTCGTCACGTAACCAGCGTGATGTTTATCGTGATGGATGGTCATCGTCAGCGCATCAATGTGCGGCTCCAGCGCTGCGGGTGCGTAAGGCAGTGCGGGCAATTCAAGACCCACGGCAAAGGCGGCGGACGAGGTGGAAGGAACAAGGATCGAGCCTGCAACTGCGGCTCCAGCGGTGGTAATAAAGGAACGACGGTTCATGGGGGGGTGAGTTGGGGTTGGCTGGAATGATACGGCCACCCGCCTCTTTAGTGCACTCCTTTTTTTCTTTGCCAAACGGCGACCATCGCGGAAAAGGAAGCTGACCGCCCCATGTCGCCACTCTTTGTTCCCAACAATTACTTCTGCGAACTCTCGAAAACGGAGATCTTTCCAGATCCCTCACGTCCCCTTGAGGTCGATCTCGGGTGTGGTGACGCGACCTTTCTAATCGAAATGGCACGCGCCCATCCCGAGCGAGATTTCCTGGGCGTTGAGCGCATGCTTGGACGAGTCGAAAAGACCCAGAAGAAGATCATCCGCAATGGCTTGACCAATGTGCGTGTGCT
Organism: Verrucomicrobiaceae bacterium; assembly: GCA_024232965.1. Classification (GTDB taxonomy): domain Bacteria; phylum Verrucomicrobiota; class Verrucomicrobiia; order Verrucomicrobiales; family Verrucomicrobiaceae; genus JACKQF01. The sequence continues at coordinate 607,682 of JACKQF010000002.1, forward strand.
GCGACTGGAGAGCGCCTACACGGTCGGCTGGCTCTTACCGACCGGAAGCATCAGCAGGCTGCATCTGCTCTGCCCAGACCCCTGGCCCAAGACACGCCACCACAAAAACCGACTCGTGAATCAAGAGGAGTTCCTCAATGGTCTCGCTCGTATCCTTGAGCCGCAGGGTGAATTTTTGCTCAAGACCGATCATGCAGAATATTTTGAAGACGCCGTAACACAGATGCAGGGACGCAGCGACTTTGCCCGCATGGACTGGCCACAGGACGCCTTCTTCTACCCGCAGACAGACTTTGAAAAACATTGGCTCGGCCAAGGGCTCACAATCAATCGCGGTCGCTGGCAATCCCGGCGTCGAACCACCGAGCTAAAGGCCGCCGCATGAGCCCCCGCCGCCTCGATCGGATCGTCTCATCGCTCGGCTACTGCAGTCGCAGAGAAGTGCGCGATCTGGTCGCAGATGGCCGCATTCGAATCGGCGAAGACCTCGCCACCCGCGCCGATGTTCGTGTCGATCCAGAACTGGTGCGACTGGACAACGAGCCGCTGGAAGCCCCTGGTGGCCTCTTGGCAATGCTGCACAAACCAATCGGCTACGTCTGCACCCGTGCGGATGGCGAAGGCCCGACGGTTTACGAACTCCTGCCGCCACGATGGATGTCCCGCAACCCCCGTGTCACCACCATTGGCCGACTGGACAAAGACACCAGCGGGCTGCTTTTGATTACCGATCAGGGAGACCTCGTGCATCGCTACACCTCACCAAAGTCAGACTGTGAAAAAGTCTATGTGGCAGAAGTGGATCACGATCTGGATGAATCGCTTATTGCGATCTTCGCCAGCGGCACCGTCATGCTGCGCGGCGAAGAAAAGCCTTGCCTGCCTGCAAAGTTAGAAATCATCGCCCCAAGCACTGCACGCCTGACCCTGACGGAAGGTCGCTATCACCAAGTCCGCCGGATGTTTGCCAGCCAGGGATGGCACGTCGAAAAACTCCACCGTACCCACTTCGGAGATTATGAACTCGGGGATTTGGCGGAAGGTGAGGTGGCTCCCATGCACCGCTGACACAGATTTGGATCGCCCGCCTGTTCCCCAAAAACCCAGATCTAGGCTTGCCAAATGTGATAGCCGCGTGATTGACTTACGCAATGGCCTACCCTGGACGCCCAACTCTCAGACCCTCGCTTGCCCGACTCAAGCGATGGAGCGCAGCGGGGCTCGATTTGTTGTATCCGCGGATCTGTCAGGCCTGCGAATGTGCAATCTCGTTCGAGGCACCACGCGAAGGCCTCTCCGCCTGGTTTTGTGAAGAGTGCAACAGCACGCTGCCACGAATTGAGGCTCCCTACTGCGAGGTGTGCGCCGAAGCCTACGATGGGGCTGTCAGCACCACCTTTCGTTGCGAAAACTGCGCTGGACGGAAGTTGGGATTCGAATTTGCCTTTGCGGGCTTCAAGGCCCAGGGACCAATTCGCACGCTGATTCACCGCTTCAAATATGAGCGCCGATATGAACTGCGAGGGGTGTTATCGGAGTTGCTGCTGGAGGCGCTGAAAGAACCACGACTGGCGATGGAGAGTTTGGCCGACTGGGTGTTGGTGCCTGTGCCACTGCATCCATCCCGCCAGGGTGAGCGCGAGTTCAACCAGAGCTGGGAACTGTGCTGCGAACTCCATCAGGCCACCGGAATCCCGGCCAATCAGGCGCTGATCCGAGTCCGCGATACGGAGCATCAGGCCCGCATGAACCGCCGGGAGCGCCTGGCAAATCTGCGCAAAGCCTTCGCACCAAGGCCCGACCGATGGGGTAGCCCAGCGCCTGACCTACGCCAGCGCAAGGTTCTCCTGGTGGACGATGTCGTGACCACCGGCACGACGACCGACGAGTGCGCGAGGGTTCTGACAGAGGCGATGGGGGTGCAAAAAGTGGTGGTGATCGCCGTTGCTAGGGGTTAATATCCGCACCCGCGCGCATGCTTGGCGTGGCCACAAACACATCAATTTTCGATTCGACTACCATGGGAATTTTCAAAAAGCGTTCGGTCTCTGACTTGGGTGAGAAAAAGAAGGACATGCCCGAGGGGCTCTGGGTCAAATGCCCGTCCTGCAACGAATCCCTCTTCCAGGAGGCGCTCGCTAAGAACCTTCGCGTCTGCACGAATTGCGGCTATCACTTCACCATCAGCTCCGCAGAGCGTATCGAGAGCATTGTTGATACGGGTTCCTTCGTCGAAATGGACGCCGACTTGGATTCCGTCGATGCACTGGGCTTCAAGGGTTACCTGGACAAGGTCAAGGCCTACCAGAAAAAGACTGGTCTCATGGAAGCCGTCGTCACCGGACGCGCCACGATTGAGTCCTGCCCTGCGCTCCTAGCCATCATGGACTTCCGATTCCTCGGTGCCAGCATGGGCAGCGTGGTCGGGGAAAAAATCACGCGCGCCATTGAGGCCGCCACCGCAGAGCGCAAAGCCGTCATTGTCTTTTCCGCATCCGGCGGTGCCCGTATGCATGAAGGCATCCTGAGCCTCATGCAGATGGCGAAAACGAGTGGTGCATTGGCCCGTCACGCGGCAGCACAGTTGCCTTACATCTCCGTGCTGACCCACCCGACGACCGGGGGTGTCACGGCCAGTTTTGCGACGCTCGGCGATATCATCATTGCTGAGCCGAAGTGCATGATCGGTTTTGCCGGACCTCGCGTGGTCAAAGAAACGACGCACGCCGACCTGCCTCCGGGATTCCAGACGGCAGAATTCATGCTCCAGCACGGGCTGGTGGATCAGATTGTGGAGCGCAAAGACATGCGCAGCACACTGGGCGCTCTGCTAAAGTACATGACCCCTTGCGGGCGGACTCAGGCAGCTTAGGCCGCCCCTTCCGCCGCATCGTGGGGCAATGACTGGGCGCGCCCCTTAGACTTGCCGCTTTGCTTTCCCTCGCGTGAGGCGAGAGAAAGCGCGGTGCCGATGATGATGAGGACCGTCATCGAACCCCAGAAAATATAGAGCCATTTCCATGCTCCTTCCATAGCGCCGTAGGAGTGCAAGCCGATGCCTAGTTGGTTCGTCGCGAACCAGGAGAAGGCCACGATCATGCCAAGGAAGATGGTGCAATTGTGAAACCCGGCCTCCCGGATGTAGCCGCCCAAACGTGCATGGAGGATGACCAGGCACATGAGAACGATCAACAGCGCGCCGTTTTCTTTCGGGTCCCAGCCCCAGAAGCGGCCCCACGAGTAGTTGGCCCAGATACCGCCCAGCACCGTTCCGACCAGCGAGAGCAGAAGCCCCGCCATGACGAATCCATAGGCCAATCGGGTGAGCTCGCGCGCTGAAGAATCGCCAGGCTTCAGCCCGCCGCTGACACGCATAATGACGTAGATCGCAGAAAAAATGGCAGCAACCATGCAAACCGCGTAGCCGAGATTCACGCAAGGTACGTGGGTGGCCAGCCAGAAATTCGTGATCAGCACAGCCTGGAGTTGCTCCATCGTATCGCGACCTTCCATGGTCATGAAGCGGATCGAGAGGAACATGCCGACCGTTCCCGCCAGGGATGCGACCGTCAGCGCCCAGCCTTTTTTCGTCATCAATTCTGCAATGAGCGCGAGGATGACTCCAGTCGCCGTGATGAAGATGATGGTCTCATAAAGAGTCGTGATCGGTGGACGCTCCATGATCAAACAGCGGATGACGATCCCAACGGTGCCAAGCGTGGCACCCGCGACGGAAAAGGCCACGCAGAGGTAGGTGCTAACTTTTGACCACCCGGTGCCAGGGCTGACCCAGCTAAGTCCGAGGCAGATGCTGCCGAAGACAAAGCAAAGCAACGCTTTGAAAAAGTAATCGAATCGATGGTAGCTGAGCTCCATCGCCACATGCCCGGACTCATTCCGAGCTGCGGCCAGTTTTTCCACGTCATCGCGAGTCGCGGTCACCGCAGCGATGTACTTGGCTGCATCACCCGAATTGGCGGCAGCAAAGAGATCTTCGAAACGCTTCAGGTGTGCTGCATCTTCTGCGGAGACAGTGTTAGTCTTCAGCGCAGCGCTCATGATGGTTCCGATGTTGTGCCACACTTCCTTCTGCTCTGCTGGCGGCGGGAAAAAGCGCGGGAAGCTTTCGGAATCGCCGCTCATTTGTGCCGAGAGCATGATCTGGACGACTTGTGCCAGCCAAGGCACTGAAGTCGGATCGCTGAAGAGTTGGGGGTTAGCCTTGAGGTGCTCTGCAGCCTTGGGCAGAAAGGCAGCCCAATCCGGAATGCCATCCTTTACCGTGGGGGCGATCTCGGGCGGGAGACTGGCGGCAAACTGGGTGAACTCGGGGCGGGCGAAGTCAAAGTGACCGAGGATCATTTCATACTCCAGGTAATCCATCGCCAGCTTGCCAAGGGCGCGTTGCACCGGGGTGCGATCCTTCATGGCAATGGCTCGGATCTCGGTCATCTTTTCCATCAAAGCCTGCCGAGCGGGCTGAACGGCGTTGAAGCTGTAGCGATCCCTCTTCTGCTTCGCGGGGAGACTCAGTTCGGTGATCGCGTCGGAGTTATCGACGATAAAGACGTTCAACTCTTTTGCGATATCGGGGCGGAACCAGGAGACCAGCAACCACTCCATCGCAGTGAACTTGCAGGGCTTTCCATCGGCATTCAGGAGGGGCTTGCCGGTCGCCGGATCATCAATCGGGACAACCTTACCGCTCTCTTCGTCGATCCGCGTCGCTGCAATGCCAGACTGCTTCCCGCTGAAGCGGAGCAGGCGAAAGCGAGCGAGGGTGTCGAGTGGTTTCACGCGGCCCTGCTCCTGCACAGGAAGCGAGGAGAGAAGCTCCACCGCTTCTGGATTGAGGATGACGTCCAGCGAGGGCATAGGCGCAGCGGCTTTGGGGGCCGCTGCGGCAGCTGGCGCTGGCTCGGCAGCAGGTTCCTGCTGCGCTTGGGCACAGGTGAGCATCGCCAACGCGATGAGGCATGGGGAGAGAAACTTTTTCATGAGACAGCCTTGTTAGGGGTAGCGGGCGGTAGGCTCTGACGACTGAGGAAGCGGGTGAGTTGCGAGCCCATCTGAATGAGCAAGCCAATGCCGACGGCGACACAGGAGATCAGCGGCCAGTGGTCGGACGGGTTCTGGACGATCTCGAGCTGGGAACGCTCTGCCATTGTGCCATCGGCACGCTGGGACATGTCGAAGGACTGCTGGAAGACAGCGTAGCCTTGGCTGCGAAGAGGCTCGTTCATCGTGATGATCTTCTTATGCTCCTGGCCGTCCTGAAGCATCGTGATCTGGCTGGTGAACTTGCGCGCCCGCTCGGTTCCTGGGTGTACCTCGCGCTGGAAGTCATCAAGACGGATCGCAAACGGTAGTTTGTATGTCTTCCGGCCGAGACTGATGCCCCAGGTCTTATCGCCACTGGTCACGGTCAGCGGTCCATTGGCGTAGCGCCACAGGATGCCGGTCTCCACTCGTTTATCCGGGTGGGTGATCTTCACGTAGGCTCCATCGATGTTTTTTTCCTGCTCGGGGCTCTCCGCGACGGGCTGGAGGTAGTAGCCATCCACCACGGTGCGCTTTGTCTCTTCGCTCTCGGGTTTGCGGGGAAAGCAGTTCACCTCATAGTTCATGACCATGATTTCAAAGGGCAGATCGGGCTGGGTAAAAGTGCGACCCTTGCCGCTCTGGGCATCTGCTTTGAGATCCTTGAAGAGGCTGCCATCAATGACCCAGACCTTGGCTTGGCCTTCCGCTGGTGCGGGAGACAACTGCTGGATCTCAATGGCGGTATCGTGGAAGCTTTGGAATTCTTCCGTCGTCTGCCCTTCCGACAACATGGCTGCGCCGTCCTTCTTCCAATACATGGAGACAAGACCTGCCAGCAGCATGAAGACCATGGAGCCGTGGGCGATGACGAGTCCGGTAAAGCGCAGGATGTTGTGATTGACGCCTTCCGCCCGTGCCTTGTTCAGGCGCTTCACGATGCGCATGATGCCGCCACAGATCAGGTTGATCGCGAGGAGCACCATCAGGGTAAAGCCCCCTGGTAGCAGTACCGGCATCACGAAATTCCCGCTCGGGATGTGCATCGCACGGAGGCAACAGCCAACGTCGATATCCCACACAACAAAGGATTCGAAGTACTTCTTCTGGCTCTCAAAGAGACCGTGATCCACCTGCTCCAGCGTTCCCAGAAAGGTATGTAGCAGTAGCAGGGCAAGAACCACCGTGGCCAGCCCGAAGGAGGAAAAGAAGCGCAACACGAGGCTGCCGAGAGATTTGGGTTGGGGTGCGGGTGTCATTGCCGAGGGCGGATGGATTGGCAAAACTGGTCAAAGGCAGCTGCCTGCGATTCCACAAGGTCTTTAGGACCCGTCATTTTGACAAAAATCGTCGCCTGAGGCGCAGAATGTATCAAACCGATGAGACGGTAACCTTTTTGAGCCTCGGCGGCCCCCATCTTTTTGAATTCACCATCAAAAGCCGCGTAGGTGCCGGTACGGTTAAAAAAGGGCTTCTCTGGCAAGGCGGCGATCTCTTCCGCAGTGAAATCTGGTTGCCCCATTTGCTTGCGCCAGCGATTGAGGTTGGCCTCCTTGCCCCCGGCGGAACCTGGCATCAGAGAAATGTAGCATTCCCCTTCCTTGGCAGGGCCAAAGCGAAAGTCCACCATGCGCATCCCCATGGGATCTTCCCCGGCATCGGTCCAGCCTTCGGGCGCAGTCCAGTCCAGGAATTCACGGAAGGCGGAGGCAGGTGGAGGCGCCTGTTGGGCGGCAGGTTTATCGATGAGCCCTAGCTCCCGCAGCGCAGGGATAAAGCGTTCGTCACTCGTCGCCCCATTCAATGGAGGTTGAGCAAACTTGGAAACTTCGCGGGATTCGGTAATCTCGACGCGGTCTTCGATACGGTTGCAAGCCGGGATCAAAAGACAAAGCAGAGCAAAGCCCCGCAGGGGCTGAAAAAGGGGTTTGGGCATGGGGGGGGTGTATACTGAACGAACGAATCTCACTGCGCCTTAGGTTGCGCTGGTGCTGCAGGTTTTGCAGCAGGGGCAGGAGGCGTCGTTGCCGGTTTGGGAGTCGCCGCAGGTGTCGCCGGTTTCGCAGCGGGAGTAGCTGCTGGTTTGGCGGCCGGAGTCGCTGCGGGCTTTGCTGCCGGAGTTGCAGCTGGTTTAACCGCTGGTTTGGCTGCGTCCTTCTTCTCTGGAGCTTTGGCAGGGGCAGGAGGTGGCGGAGGTGGGGCAGTCAGCGCGGCGATCTCTGCCTCGCTGAGGCCGATATTCACGGTCACGGCGGGGATCTGACCTTTCAATGCCTTGGCACCGTTCTGTGTGACGCCTGTCTGCCAGACGAAGACCTTTTGAAGCGCCTTGGCTCCCGCGAGCTTGGCGAGACCTGCATCGGTGGTTTTGGTGCCGTAGAGGTTGATGTACTCCAGCTTCGTCAGCGCGCCGAGTTTCGACACGCAGCCATCGCCAATCTTGGTGTTCTCAAGATGGAGACGTTCGAGGTTGGCGAACTTGGCAAGGGTATCGCCGGAGGCATCGGTGATCTGGCTGCGGGCGAGATCGATCCACACGACCTGCTTTGCGATCGGCTCCAGGAGCTTCAGTTCGGCATCGCCAAACTTATCTGCGGCATTGATGACCGAGAGGCGGAGCTGCTCGGTGTCCTGCGCCAGCGGCATCAGGGAAGCATTCAGGCCCTGGAGCTTCAGGGTCACATCTGCGACGGCTTTTTTCTCGGCCTCAGTCAGGGGTGGTAGCTTCGGCTTCTCGGGTTTGGCTGACGCGGTAACTTTCGGCAAGCCATTGGCCAACATGGAAGCGAGGATGGCCTCGATGTTGGCCGGTTTTTTCACGGCAGCCACGGTGATCTTTTCCGGGGCGCCCTCACCAATCCACCAGGACAGTACTTGGCATTCTTCAGTCGTGATCTGCGGCTCGTCTGCAGGTGGCATGTGATCGTCATCATCCTTGGCCAAAAGAATGCGCTGCATCATAAGGCTGTCCTTGGATTTGCCTGCCACGACCGTGGTCGGGCCATCGCCGCCGCCCTTCATGATGTCAGCGAAGGTATGCATGCGGAGCTTGCCCTTGGACTTCTCCGCGCCGTGGCAACTAGTGCACTTGGCCTCAAGGATCGGGGCGATGATGTGCTGGTAAACGTCGGCTTTGGCAGCGATTTCTGGATTCAGGGCAGGGGCCTTGGCTGGAGCCGCAGCTGGGGCCGCCGGTTTTGCTGGCGCTGGGGCTGGAGCAGCGGGCTTTGCTGCGGCGACAGGGGCGGCAGCTTTTTTGCTAGCCAGCACCACGGCCAAGGCGGCTTCGATGTTTGGCGCACGGTTTTTTGCCTGGGCAATGGTCATCGTTTCGGAACCACCCTCATTAATCCACCAGGCGAGCAATTGGCATTCCTGGGTGGTGATCTGATCTTTTTCCGCAGGCGGCATGTGGTCGTCGTCGTCCTTGGGCAGGAGGATGCGCTTCATCATGAGGCTATCCGCAGATTTGCCGGGCACAAGAGTCGTGGGACCGTCGCCACCGCCCTTGAGGAGATTCGCCAGGGTGTCCATGCGGAGCTTGCCTTTGGACTTCTCGGCACCGTGGCAGCCGGTGCATTTGGCCTCAAGAATCGGCATGACCACGTCCTTAAAAACGACGGTTCCACCGAGGGCGGCCAGATCAAACTTGGCGGCGGGTGCTGCGGCCGCAGGAGCGGCGGCGGGCTTTTTAGCTGCGGCAGCCACGGCTGGGGCTGCGGCGGCTGCGGCGGGCTTCGCGTCGTCCTCGGCGTTCCAGCCGATGTTGATGTGAGCAGCAGCTAGCTTGCCGCGCAGTTGAGCCACACCAGCTTTAGTCACTCCGGTTTGCCAGAGGTAAAGCGCCTTCAGTTTGCCGAGACCGGCCAGCTTCTGAATACCTGCGTCGGTCACCTTGGTGCCGTAAAGATTGAGATATTCGAGTGCGGCGAGACCTTTCAGATGATCCAGCCCCGCGTCGGTAATGGCGGTGTTTTCAAGATGCAGCTCCTTCAGTCCGGTCATGCCGCTCAGGGCGGCCAATCCGGCGTCGGTCACCTTGGTGCGGGCCAAATCGATCGAGGCGATCTTTCCCGCGATGGGTGCGAGAGGGGCAAGTCCTGCATCAGTAAAGGTCTTGGCCACGTTGAGCGCGGTGAAGCGGTAGTCGGCCGACTCAGCCGCTACGGGCATCAGGGAAGCCCCTGAAGCGTTTACTTTTTCCATCGCTGCGGTCACGGCCGGATCAACGGCGGGCTGATCCGCTGCATGCGCGACGAGGGCGGTGCTGAGGAGGGCGAGAGCGGCAGAGCGCCACAAGTTGGCACGGCGGGGCATGGTTGGCTGGTTTGGGTTCATGGCAGAGAGTTATTTCACGAGGCCTTCGACGAGGGCTTGGGTTTCGGCAGGAAATTTGGATTCGTCAGCAGTCTGAGTTTCGGAGGCACCCGATTGGATCCACCAAGAGACGAGGGAGAGTTCCTCTGGCGTCATTTGGTCGCGTCCTTCGGGGGGCATGTGTTCGTCGTCATCAATGGGGAGTTTTACACGGAGAACAAAAAGACTGTCCTCCGGCTTGCCAGCGATGACGGTTTTCACATCATCGCCGCCGCCTTTCAGTAGCATTTCGTGCGTATCCATACGGAGGTCGCCCTTGGATTTTTGCTCGTTGTGGCATTTGTTGCACTTTTGTTCCAAGACGGGGAGGATAATGTCCTTAAATACCACCTTCCCCGCCGCGGCCGGGATAGCCACCCCATCACCGCCACCGGCTGGCGTTGTTGAGGAAGTGATGGCGGGGGCCGGAGCAGGGGGTGGCGCTGGCTGGGTGGGTGTCGGGACCGCGGCGACCGCTGGTTTGTCTGGCGCGGGAGTCGGGGCTGGCGGTGCGGGGGCTTTTGGGGTGGTTTCGATGGCGGCCTTTGCAGGCTCCTCTTTGGTCTCCGCAAAGCTGAGCATCCACTTCTCTCCGGCGATCATTTTTTCCTTGATGCCGTCTGGTGCATACTCGGTGAGGTATTTATTGCCGTGGACCATGTTTCCACCAAAGTGTGCACCCAGGCCCATCACGGCAAATCCAGCTAAAAACATCGCCCGCGCACCATCCAGGAGGCCGCGATTATCTCCGCTCATGCCCATGACGCGCATTACCAGCGCCAAAAGCACCGCCCCAGTTCCGGCGATGCCCATCCACAGGTGCAGGGTGAAATTACCGCCTTCGTAGCCGCCCTCGCGGGACAGCATGATACCAGCCAGGACCGCGACGACCGCGCCAGCCGCGCCGACGAAGAGCATCAATAAGGCAGCGGAACCAAGTTGCTCTTCCACCTTACGGCGCAGGCAGAGTAGCTCCACCAGCACCAGCACAGTCAACGCACCAATCGGAAGGTGGACGAGAATCGGGTGAAAACGCCCAATAAAAAGAGACATCTTGGTTGGCTCAGCCACCTCCGCATTCGGGGGAAACATGAGCAGGCCAAACACATAAACCAGAATCAGGAGCAGTGCGCCAATCCAGGCGAGCACATAGTTTTTTGGTTCCTGCGCAGCAGGGGGCGGGGTCTGAGGTGTCATAACGGGGGTTGATAATGAACTATGGAAGAAACGAAACGCCAGCATGGATTCGTTCACCCGGATGTTTGGCGAATCGTGCTCTCAATTGCGCACGCCAATCCCCTGGGTGGCCTCAGGGCCGTCTATATTGGCACAAATCACTGACGGACGGGTGCGGCAGACGGCAGACCGATTTCGACCGTTGGTTCCTGGTCGTCTGCCAGCGGAACCGTGGAGGGCCGACCACCGTCGTTGGCAAAGTTTGAGCCGAACGAGTAGAGAAGACCACGGGCGATATCATACTGAAACAGGTCCCCAGAAAAAGGATCCGTCGGCAGGTCGGGGAGGTATTTCGGTGATAGTTCCTTCAGAGTAAGAGGCAGTCTCTTTTGCTCCGCGATGAAGCGGCGGATGGCGAAGAGTTGCAGGACTAGGAGGTGCCGAGTGCGCGCCATCAGATACTGCGCTGGAATATCGAGATATGGATCAATGTGCTGGAGATAGTAAGCCTCTCCCGCCCCATTGGGCTGGTAGTAGCCGGCAGAGGCCACGCTGCGGGCGCTGCCGCGTAGATCGACGCGGTTGCCCAGACCGGTCAGGACTTGGCCGACCTCCGTGCGAAGGATGCGGAAGGTGGTGGCAAAGAGGTCCAGGGTCTCATTGTTCTTGAAAAACAAGCGTCCCGGCCGCGCATACTGCACGCCCTTGGGCATGGTGTCGAGCGGGGCACCGCTCTTGTCTCCGAGCAGCAGCTTTTTCTCGTACAGATAGAAGGCGGGCAAGAGCTGCTCCTTCAATTGCTTGCCAGAAAAGAGGCATGCAGCAAACATCTCCTGCGAAGCACCGAGGGCAGGTCCAGAGAGCTTGGTTCGACTGAGAAGGTGGGCCATCAGTTGCACGCAGCGGGTGTGGACATCCAGTGATCTCAGGTAAAAGGAGGGCCAGGACTCAAGTTCCTGCAGACGCGCTGCCATTTCAGCCAAATCGATCGCCGCAGCAAAGGCAGCCTCCTCTTCGCCGCGACGCAAAAGGTAGGCGGCCTCTGCCTGCTTCAGCAGCGGGACGATCGTCCAGTTCGGGTGACTGCCCAGGTCATCATGAAACCACGCTGAGTGACGACCGTGCCAGTCTTCGTCCTCAAGCAGGTCCTTCAAATTGTCCATGGAGTGATCGTTGGCCGTGAGAAATCGCGACAACGTGGGCGTGTCCCACACCCAGGGCGGTCCGATGGCCAGCGCAGCAGATTCTGCGGGCTTGAGAGCACCGAGCAACTGCTCCATACGACCAATGCTAGGCACCGAGAGCACCTGATCAACCGGCCCGGTCTTGACCAAATCTTCGTCGTCGCCAGCAGGCTCGTCGTGCACATAGAGCCAAGCCACGAAGACAAAGCTCAACACTGCCAGACCAATCAGTGAAGCGCTGACCCAGCTCGGACCCGGCGTCCGCTCACGACGAACACGGACCTCCGCCGGAGCAGGCGGTGAAGGCGAGGCTTCTGGCCGTTGGCGCGCCACCGGCTGGGGATCAACAGGCCTTCGGGCCACCCTTGGAACGGGCGCGGGATCAGGGAGCGGCGGCGGTGGGGGCTTCGCTGGAGCGGGCACAGCAGCTGGCTCCGGCGGCGGCGCGGGTTTTGCGATGGGCACAGGAATTGGCACCGGAGTGGGCGGCGGCGGTGGTGGGCCAGGATCGGGAGGAGGTGGTGTGGGCCTTGGGCGATTTGGATGGGCAACGAAAGGGCTATCCGGATCCAAGTCCCAGGGCGACTGCCAGTCACCGCCGCGCTGCCACCATTTCCGGCCTGCATTGGCGGACGGTTCGTTGTCTGGAGATGGCGGGGGCGTTGGCATGAATCGGCGCGTTCGGGCAGAATAGCATTTCGTAGAGAATCGCACTGAACTTTTTTCCGCAGGTCAGGTTTCTCAAACTCTGTTGCAGCCATCGCTCCGCGACATTGGATGCTTTCGCAATTGGGAATAAGCGCAGCGGGCTCAGCTCTCACTGCCATGAGACGCGCGTTCTTTTTTTCGGCCCTGCTTTTGCTCCCGACGTCCTGTGTGGCCAACAGTCCTAGCAACCCTGAAGAAGCAGGGACGGTGACTTGGGGGCGCGATCTGGAGGCAGCCTTGCTTTCCTCCCGCCAATCCGGAAAGCCGGTGTTCGCACTATTCCAGGAGATCCCCGGCTGCGCGGGCTGCAAGCAGTTTGGGCGCGATGTCCTGTCCGATGCGACGCTGGTGGAGGCGATCGAGACCGAGTTCACTCCCCTGCTCATTCACAACAACAAGCCAGGCAAAGATGCCGAGGTGCTGCAGCGCTTCCGCGAACCCGCCTGGAACTATCAGGTCGTGCGATTTCTCGACGCGGATGCAAAAGATATCATCCCCCGCCGTGATCAGATCTGGGACACGGCTGGCATCGCGGATCGGATGATCGCGACGCTCGTCACGGCCAAGCGTCCCGTGCCTGGCTACCTTGTTCTTCTGGCAGCAGAGCAGTCTTCGCGGCTTAAGGAGGCCGTTTTTGCGATGTACTGTTTTTGGACGGGCGAGATGGAACTCGGCCAGATCGAAGGTGTGATCACTACCGAGGCAGGATTCATGGGCGGACGCGAGGTGACTCGCGTGCGCTACGATCCTGCGGTGATTTCGCTACCACAACTGATCGCCACAGCGGAAAAGGTGGAGTGTGCCAACGCGGTCTTCGTCCCCGAAGAAGAGGTCGCCACGGCGAAGGCCACACGACTCCAGGTCGGTGCGATCTCGGGCTATCGCAGTGCGCTTGCGAGCGATCAAAAAAAGCAGGTGCAGGGATCCTCATTTCAAGCGCTACCCCTTTCAGCGGCGCAAGCGACGAAGATCAATGCCTGGGCGCGCAAGGATCTGGCGAAGGCGTTGAGCTTCCTCACACCCTCGCAACGTGCAACCTTCAAGAGCCGCAGTTAGTGGCGCAGGGCGATGCCGTGGCTTTGCCAAAACCTCACCAGATTCGCAGGGGAGCCGTTGAAGACGTTGCGCTCCACAGGTCGATCCAGATTACCAAAGTAGAGCGGGAATCGGTAGGCCCCATGGTTGTATACCTTTGGCCGCGAACGCCCACCTTCCCAATCGACGCCTCCGTACTGCCACAGCGTCCAGTTTGACCAGAGACGGTATTGGTTCACGAGACCACGCGGATCTCCAGGGGCTGGATAGACTGGGCCTGCGCCACTGTCATGCGCGTAGAGTGCTAGCCAGTAAGGCATGCGGCGCAGCTTTGCCTTGGTCGCAGCGTCAGCGCTGCTGAGCAGTTGCTTCAGGTGCGTACTGTTTTCCAGGTAGGCGACCGGCACCACGCCCGTGCGGGCTTCCACGCGATCCATGAAGCGCAGGATGTCGGACAAACGGGAGTTTGCGTCAAAGTCAGCGCACAGCAGCAGCGACGGCGCTTGCCAGGCGCGACCGCGTGCCAGCGCCTGGGCGCGAGATACAAATTGGTCCGCCTGTTTCACCGCATCGACATGCGTTTGCAGGCGGTAGTAAACCCCTGGCAGCAATCCGGCACGATCCGCAGCACTCAGGAAATTGGCGCACTTGGTATCCAGCACACCGCCCTTACCAGCCCGCGCAATCAGGCCGCTAGCACCGTTGGCACGCAGCGCAGAGACATCGTTTTCCGTGTAGCCACGGCCTTCGCGCTGGCGCTCCTTGGGGTCGTAGGCCGATACGTTGACGATCTGCGGCATACCGCCAGCACTAGGCGGCAAGCTGGCGGGAGTGCTGCCTGGACGCGGGCCAGAACATTGGGTGGCGAGGAATAGCAGCGGCAGGAGGGTGATTCGATTCATGGCAGAAAAAGCGCGCACCGAGGTTGGCAGGCGCGCGGCATGTTCCCTTGCACGACTCCATTGTGCAACCACACCTTTTATCGGCGGCTGACGCCATAGACGCCCAAACCTACGGCGATGGTGACGAGGCCCCAGAGGCTTTCGACCGGACGCTGCTGCGTCAATTCGTAGAGCATCCAAAACGATGTCGCGATGAAGATCAGCGGTGGAAAGGGGTAGAGCGGTGTGCGGAAAGGTCTCGGCGCATCGGGATCGCGAATGCGTAGCCAGATGACGGCACCGACGGCCAGGATGCTACAGACGAGCAGCAGTGCCTCCACATAGTTCAGCACTTCATCAAAACTCCCCGTGTGCAGCATGATGAGCGCCAGCGATGCCTGCAGGAGCACGGCGAGATGCGGCGCGCCCTGGCTATTGGTTTTTGCCAGCAGCGAGAGGCCGGGGAAGTCCTGACCGATGCGCTGATTCACTCGCGACCCCGCCCAAGTCAGACCCGCGATCATGGAAAGCAACCCCAGGGAGATCAACCCACCCATCCACCAACCACCACGTTCCCCAAAGATGACAGTGGCGGCGACCAGCGCGACTTCCACCTTGCCGGACAGCTCAGACCATGGGGCGCGATAGAGAATCGCGGCGTTCAGCCCGACGTAGAGAGCCATCACCGTCACCGTGCCCAGGATCAGCGCACGCGGCACATTGCGCTGCGGATCGCGCACCTCGCTGGCGATATAGGCCGCCCCATTCCAGCCGGTGTAGGCATACATCACATACACCAGACTCTGCGCAAAACTGCCGCTGAAGACCATCTTCAGGTCCGCAAGCTTTGGCGTCAGCCCAGGCTCTGGCACCATCCGCCGATCCACCGCGATCAGGGCACCCGCGATGAAGGCCAGGATCAATCCCACCTTTAAAAGAGTGAGTCCGCCCAGCACTTTTTCCACCACGCCGAGATGCGCTAGGTGTACCGCGACGATGAAGACGATCACAACGGTCGCGACGAGTTTGCCATCATACGGACAGCCCAGACCGGTCATGTATTTGCCAAACGCCATCGCCGCCAAAGCCATCGGTGCCGCAAAACCTGCCACCAGAGAAATCCAGCCCGCCAAGAATCCGGCCAGCGGATGGTAGGCCTCCCGCAGCAAATGGTACTCCCCGCCAGAGCGTGGTCGCATGGCGACGACCTCCGCGTAGCATAGGGCTCCGCACAGGGAGACGATGCCGCCCACGACCCACAGACTGAGGATCGGCACGACGGCCGGCAGTGCTGGCACTTGAAAGCCCAGGCTGGTAAAGACACCCGTGCCTACCATGTTCGCGATCACCAGCGCGACGGCTGCGGGCAGGGCTATGGTGCGTGGGGGCATCGTGGAAGGGAGCGCATCACGTGCCACCGTCAACCGCCCTTTCCCTGTTGACCGATGGCTGCGCCCGCACTCTCATCCTCGGATGCCCGAACTCCTTTCCACCAGTCTTTATACGGAGGTGCGCGATCCTGCGTTCTTCCGCGTGCTGGCGGGTCGGAATGCGCCCACCTATGTGGATGTGCTGGATGCGCTGGATCGCGAGTGCACGGATCGTCCGGATGGTCTGGAGCGTAATGAGGCGGTGGACATCATCGCGGAGATCCTGGCCAAACACCCCGAATTTCAGCCAGAGGCCGACGAAGGAGTGGAGGCATCGCCAGATCTTCTGATCGCGGCGCTGCCACCGCGAGAGGCCGCCAGACGGGTACTGGATCACCTTTCCCGCTGTCGCTGGCTGGAGGAACCGCCGCGCAAGGACTGGCGTCGCCGGCTCTACTTTGACGCCCATGGGGCGACGCTGATCTCCGCGCTACGCCAAATCGCGCACCCGGATGCGGCGGTATTTACGGACAAGATCACCGCTGTCTGCGCGGCCCTGGCGAATGAGGCGGAGATCATTGAGCGCCCCCTGCAAACGCTCGATGTCTGCCTGTCCAACACCCGCCAGGGACTCGGTGAACTGCGCACCATGCAAAAGTCGGTGCAGCGACTGACGCGGCGCCAGCTTGAGGAAGACACGCTGAAGGGAAACCTGGGCGTGGTGTTTGACGACTATGCCGAGCAAGTGGCCCAAGGCGCCTACGCGGAACTGGTGCGTGCGAGACTACCTGTGCGACTGCCAGACGCCGTGAAACGCATCGGCGAGCGCTTCCTGGATGACCCCGGAGCGATGGCGGAGATGCTGACGGAACTCCTCCGGCGCGAGCCCCATCTGTCCGCAGAAACAGCCCGCGCCAAGGTGCGCCAACGGCTGGATGAGCTGGCCCACTACCTGGACCTGGTGCTACCCATGGCGGATGAGATTGATCGCCGCACCGCGGATTTCACCCGCCGCTCTCTGGCTCGCTTCCGCTACCTCCAGGACGTAACTGGCGAACGCCGCAGTGAGGTGCGCGGCTTCTTTGAGAGGGTGAATCATCTGCTGCATGGCAAGCGTATGTCCAGCCCCTGGGAGGTGCCCACCCTGCCCGCGATGCGCCTACCAGAGACTCGCGTGCCAGCCGGACTTGATTCGCTTTACAACCCTCCCGTGCGCCGCCCGCCCTCGGAACAGACCGCGCTGGATGACGACGTCACCGAGGCCGAACGCGATGCGGGTCTACGCGATATGGAGCGCGCCCTGCGGGAGTCGCTCTCCGTGCGCCGCGCCAATGCCTTTATCCAAACCTTACCCGGTGGCAAAGGCACGCGCATTTCCAGCGCGGATCTGCCGATTGTATCGGAGGAAAACCTGACCGACCTCATCGCCATCCTGCTGCACGCCGAATCCAGCGAAGCCACCTACGTGATCAAGTCCACACGCGGCGAAGACCCCGATACACCACCACTGGTGGATGCGCTGCCCGGTGCCGGCGTGGAGCATTTTGATGTGATAAAAAAATGAGCCTTCCAGACGCCCAGAGCGATCCCAATCTGAACGACGTCGCCACGCCAGAGCCACTGCTCCGCATGGCGGAACCGGACCGCGCGCGCTTGGGCGAGGCCCTGCAAGAGCTGCTAGCACATGGCTCGATCCTGGGGCTGGAGAGCGGCCAGATCGCGCTCTACACCTGGTGTCGGCAGAATTTTGAATGGCTGCGGGAGACCGCTGCGCTGCTGGGCATGGACGTCGCCCTGCTGCACGAAGAGCGCATGATTCAGGGCATCCCACGTGTGCCCTCCATGGTGCTAAACCTGCGCCAGGATGCCACGCTGGTCTGGCTGGCGCTGTGGTATGCAGGCGATGTCCGCTGGCGCGACGAGGGGGAGACCCAGGCCTGGATGACAGTGGCGGATCTCAACGCACTGATGAAGGATCAACTTCTGCCAGACGTCGTCGGTCAGATCTCCCGGGGTCGTTTGCGCGAGATTCTGCGGCAGGCTGCCCGCTTCAATCTGGTGCGCTTCCAGGCGATGGAACCGTTTGAAGAATCCGCCATCGAGGTCCTGCCCGCCATCCGTCGCGTCGTGCCCTTCCGTGAACTGAACGATTGGACGGAGGCCGTCAAAGTCTTCCAACCCAACGAAGACGAGCCTCAGTCCGCTCTCGATATGAGCGGAGAGGAGTAGCCTACTGCACCTCAGACTTCGGCGACCGCTCAGGCGGCGGACCCACGTCGAGCGCGGCTTCCAGAGCCTGACGCAGCAGCCCGGCCTCGGTATCAGCCAACCCAATGGAGCGCACAACGGCGACCTGCAGGTCTCCCACGCGAGTGCGACAAGGGATCACGGCCAGCATCTCGCCGGTCTGAAGCTTGCGATGAATCACCATCGGCATATCGCAAGCGCTCAGCGCAGTCGCACGCAAGGCAGCGGTCCAGGCCATCATGGCGGACAAAACAAGGCTTGCCCGGGCCTCAGTGCCCCAGACGAGATCGCCATGCTCATCCACGATCACCATCTGATCCGTGCCGAGCCAACGCATCGACCATTGGGCAAAGGCCTCGAGTCGATCACTGATCGATCCCAGTGGGACCTCGAAATAGTATTCATCTTCACCGGCTTCCGTGGAGTCAGTGGACTCCGTTTCGGCAGCCTCAAAGGCGGCTGCTTCCAAAGGCAGGGCCTCTGGTTCCGCGGCAGGTTGGACGATTGCGAACGGAGAAAACTGCGGCGTCATGACCCTCTCTGGGGCCTGCACGGGCAAGGAAGAAAAGGCCTCCGCAAGACTCTCCGAAACTGATTTTGTCTCCTCGGGAGCTTGCTGGACCGGAGTGGTCTCCATCTCCACCTCGACTGAAGGCGGGGCAACGGATTCAGGCTCAGGTGCCGAAACGACTTCTTCAACCTCTGGGGTGATCTCCGCCGATTCCATCACCACAACCACCTCTTCTTCTTCGATCACGATGTCGGGCTCGGGCTCGCTCTCGACGACGGGCTCTTCAATTGGTGCGGGCTCCGGCTCAACGGGCGTTGGAGCTTGACGCCTCAACATCCCGGCCGCGATGGCCTTCTCCTTAATGGACTGGAGACGGCTGCGGATCAGATCCAGTTCTGGCCCCGGCGCTGCGGGTGCCTCCAGCTCCCGAACCGCTTGCCTGGCCACGGCGGGCTCGGGCGCAAAGAAGGGGTCGCCCCCCTGCTCCGCTTCCTCGACCACCGAAATTTCGGCCATGAAATCCTCCGCTCCATCGGCCTCCGCCACAGGGGCAGCGGTCCCGGGTTTGGCATCTGGCAGTGTCTGCCATTCCCAGGCCACAGCCGCAGGGGCTGGCGCCACGTCGTCACGCAGGGCCTTGAGAAACGGGGCGATTTGCTCGCTATCAATCCAGGAGACTTGCATGAGAGGGGCCGTTTTCACGTTCGCGGGTCAGACCGATTCGCTGCTCCAATTCAGCGGCGATCTGCTCAAAAATCAAGGCTTCAGGTGGAGGATTCCTTT
This sequence comes from Verrucomicrobiaceae bacterium, assembly GCA_024232965.1. Lineage (GTDB taxonomy): Bacteria > Verrucomicrobiota > Verrucomicrobiia > Verrucomicrobiales > Verrucomicrobiaceae > JACKQF01. The sequence goes on from JACKQF010000002.1 coordinate 626,973, forward strand.
TCAGCAGCGCGACAGGCACCCCCAGCGCGCTGGCTTCAAGGAAGGACGGCAAACGCGGGACGCTCTGCGGAAACATCATGTCAGACGGCAGCATCTGGCGCAGCTCGCGGGCGACGGAAAGGCTCATTTCTTGGTCGCTCATCACCATCGTCAGCAGGATGCCCGCCACTTTCACGGCAGCGCCTTCGGCACGGAATCGCGCCAACGTCTCCAACATGTGGGGGATGCTCCGCACGGCCAAGGGCTCTGCCTGTTGGGGGATGATGACGTAATCGCAGGCCTTCACCACCGTCTCCGTCAGTCCCATGAGGCCCGCAGCAGTGTCCATCAGCACGCAGTCAGCACCTCGGAGTTCTGCACTGCGCAAAAGATCTGCCAGGCGTTCAGGAGCATCATCATGGGAGACCCCACGCCGCGCACAGGCATCGTATTGGCCGGCCGGCAGGATCATCAGCTCCGGCAGGCGGGAGTGCAAAATCAGCCGATCCAGCGGCACGCCACCCGCCAGGAAATCGAAGAGGCCTTCTTTGCTACGCGATGATTTCGCCAGGGAAAGGCCGATCCCGCTCTGTGGATCCGTATCCACCAACAGAGTACGCCATCCCCGCCTAGCCAGGGAGTAGGCAAGGTTGACACTTAGCGTGGTTTTTCCCACGCCACCTTTTTGGCTGGCAGTCGCAACAGCAATCACAGACTTGACGGTAGCGGGATCATCTCGGTTTGCACTCAAAAGTTCAGGAAGACGAACAATCGAATCGACCCGCCAAAGATCATGAACGAAAAATCCATCAGCGCGATTGACAAGTCTCCAAATGCCACTAATCTGCGCGTCCCGTTTTCAACAAAACGGAACCCCGCACCCCTAGCTCAACGGATTAGAGCATCTGACTACGGATCAGAAGGTTTCAGGTTCGAATCCTGAGGGGTGCGCCACCTTTTCAGCCCATCAACAAGGGCTCTGGTGAAAAAAAGACTTGGGAGCGCTGGCTTTCAGCCGGCCCCATCGTAAAAGCGCACAGCGCCAATCGTCGGGGCAGCACTTTGCCCACCCGTGATCCGGGATCCAAAGAACTTGAGTCTGTGAAGGGAAGCTTTTCGTGGTTGGGCTTCAGCGCTGGGGTGGTGGTGAGCGATGCCAGGAAGCTGACTTCTCGAATGCGAGAGCTGCTCTCGTTTCGTGGCCTGGCAGCCATTCTGACTCCTGCTGGTCCAGACCCTGCGGCGTTTTAGGCAGGTCCAGTTGCGCCATTCCAGGCGCGGACGAGCATCTATCTGGGAGCGCTGCACAAGTATGGTGTTGCAGCTAGCTATTCTAATCTTTGGACGTCGTTGCTCTTGGCTTCAACGTTTCCTCTGGCGCCGCGATCGACGCTTCAGCATAACCCATGCCGCGCCAATACCTAAAGGCACGAGGGCGCAGCACACTGCATACCACGGTGAGGTGAAATACCGTCTTTGCTGTCCGTAGCCAGATTCAGGAATTTCTACCGCCCCACCAGTTTGAGAATCCTCTCGGGGGCCCTGCGTATCAACGCCTATTCGAGCGCGTATCTTCTGGACCGAATCGACCATAGATTCATACAGGAAGCCCCTTCCGTGGGGAGGCTTGAATTTTTGCAGTCTTACCTGAAGCTCTTTCAACCCTTTCTCGGATCCTACAGATCCGAGAACAACTGCTGCAGCACGGCGAATTCGCAGATCGGCGTCATCCAAGAGGCTGACAGCTAATGTTTCAACTGCCTGCGCTGGATAGTGCTCTAGAGCTTGAATCCCACTGCACAAGAAAGCAACTTGAAACATGTCACGGTCCTGAGCGGGCACGTTCGCCTCCCTAGCTAACTTGGAAAGAACTCGCTGTAAGTCGTTTGCGGACCAGTCAGTGCGTTGTTGCAACGCGTAGAGTACCCTTCCCAAAATCTCTGGATCGCTTTTTTCCGCAAGCTCCCAGTCCAGCATACTCCAAAGTTTGGGTGTCAACTCCGGCATGTCTCGAACTTGAAGCTTCCACCGGGCGATAGCCCTCTGAAATTCTTCACCAAACCGACCAGCCCCAGGCTCTTGGTACACTAGGTCTCGAATCTCTTTTGAAACTGACGAACCCTCCGCTTGACCAATTGCGTTCGAAACCGTCCCAATCACCATCAGCAGGCATATCGGTAGCGAGGGCATCGAGAGTGATGGAGGCGCAGGTCTCATGGTGCTTGAAGGGCTCGGTGTTCCAAAACAAGATCTTGCAGAAATTGGTAAAGACGACGACGGCTGCCAAATTGATAGTTTTCGAGGTGGTGACCAAAGACACGCATGAGTTTGTGCTCAACCATATGCGCTGGAGCTTCATCTCCATAGTCTTGCGGGTTGCCCAAATTCAGTAAACGCAGTCAGCCCAAATACAATTGCGGCTCGTCCCTGGAATGAGTTTTCGAGGCGTTGGACCGATTCTCACTCCTGATGGTCCAGACACTGCGGCGTTTTAGGTGGATCCAGTTGCGCCATTCCAGGCGCGGAGCAGCCCCTATCTGGGAGCGCTACGCAACTACATTGGTTCAGCTTGCCATTCTCCATTGATCGCCTCAGTGCGACCGCTGCTTCCGATACCAAAAGATCCCCAAAACCAGTGCGGCAAATATCAAAATCGCCACCAGAATCAACGCCAGACGGGTTTCAGGACCTCTTAGACTGTCCGAAGTGGGCATTTCCTCGCGACGCCATTTGAGCGCTCTTTCAAGAGCTGGCGTAGCCCTACCCCCTTGGGCAACGACAGAACGGGCAACCTTTACGTAATAAGGGCATGGATGCAGGCCGCAAAGCGTTCGTGTGTAGGTAGCCGCTTCCATCAACTTTTTGCCGCTGGGGTAATCTCCATACAGCTGTTCCTGAAATCCCGCCCTTGCCGCCCTCCCGATCATGGCGCGGAATTCTTCAATATCAGCCATTTCACCGTGACTAAAGAAGATCAATTCCATGACCCCAATCTCGCCCATTGAAACAAACTCGCTAGTCCGCCCCTTTGAAATTGCCTCATTAAAAAAAGCTAGGCGATGCCTCATCATCGGCAACATCCAACGAACTAAGGTCGGGTCATCGTGAAGAGTGGTCATTAGGTTGAGCTTTTCTTCACCGTTGTCAGATCTGAACCCTTCTACGATCAATTGTAGGTTAGGATCTGCCGCGTGGCCCTTTACGCTCGGAGGTTCGTTGATGTAGTCCCAGAGAAGAGTCTGCCCAACCAACTCGCCGTACTCAACCAATCGACTTGCCAGATCAACGTAAACTTGGGATGGTTCTCTGAACGGATCTCCGGCGTTTTTCCTCATCAACCCCCGGAGTTGATTGATCTCGGCACGAAGAGTCGGCGCGACTGGGGGTAGTAGAGCGACATCATAAGCTTGGATCGTCAACGTTTCAGTGCTCTCTCTTTGATGACCTATCGCACCGTGACCAAGCGCGAAGGAATTCAATGCTATTAGAATAGCAACGTTGTATTTTGAGGAGTTCATGACGCTAAAGCCAGAGTGTCGAAAAAGTAATTATTCTGTAGCGGTAGGTGTAGCGGGGATTTCTTCAATCGATACGCTTCTTTGGGATACCCATGGTTTCCAGATCGATCAAGATGGGTGGGATCGAGCATTCTTCCGCCAACTGAGGCCATTACATGATGCCCCGGTAAGACGGGACCAACCCTCGGTAAGGTAATTGCAGTCAGCCCAAATACAATTGCGGCTCGTCCCTGGAACGGATTTTCGTGACGTGGCAGCCATTCTGACGCCTGCTGGTCCAGACCCCGCCCTGTCCTAGGTAGATCCAGTTGCGCCTTTCCAGCCTCGGACGAGCCCCTATCTGGGCGAGCTGGGCACCGGCGCGGTGGCGCCTTGCAACTTTTGATGCGCAACCCCGCCGCAATCGACCCATGTCCACAGACGCATTCGTGCTGGATTTCAATGACGCGATGGGATCCGCCTACGATGCCGTGGCATCAGCCGGGCGAGGAATGGAGATCGCTGCCATGGCGGGCGGCGAACGTGGCAAGGCTGGGGAGCAACTGTATTGTTTCTGATTGCTATTCGGAGTTGGGGGAGCCGGTTGCCTGCTGCGTGACGAGTCATCGGCCTTGCCGATGACTGCCAAGCTCAGGCTCCGGTGCGGTTGGCAATACGCACCGCAGGCAGGAGAGACGATGTCACTTTGTTGCTTGCCTAACTGTGCCGCTTGAAGCCTCGATTTGACTCGCAACCCATTTCTTAAGCTCGTTGAGCCGATCTTCACTTATCACTGTTTGATCCTTTGTTTTCAGAGTCTCTAGCCAGTGAGTGACAAACTGAGCCCCCTTTATCCGAATCAGAGTGTGAAGGAGGATCATTTGATCCACGCCCGAAGTAGCCTTTGTAAACTGGCTTTTGATTTGAGGCACTGCAACGTCACCGATTTGAGCCAATGCAGTGCTGCAGGGATATCCATTGTTCCAATCCATCGCATTATACACATGCGGGGCTTTGATCGCCGCGACATTTGAGACAAGATAAGGGACTGCTTCGACCACCTTCTGCTCGCCAAGTTGCAAAACAAGTTTCGTTCGCTCTTCTGGATCGGATGTCTCAACCAACTTCTGTAGCTCAGGGCTATTGACCGTATGTATCGGTTTTGGAGCAGGTCTAGTTTGAGATTTCGTCGAGCTTGACGAAGGATTCTGATCAGGAGCGGGTTTTGGTTTGCAGCTTGTCACGAGTTGCACGCTCAATGTTGTCATCAACAAAGCTCGGCACCAGAATCGCAAATGGTTCGACATATTCATGACCAGATAGTGTTGTTGCTAATCAAGGCTGGGGTTCGGTTTCGTCTAGTTGGATAGCCCCCTCATCCACTTCGTTCGGCTTACCCGCTCTTTCTCGCCAAGTGCCCGCTTCGTCTCCGAACAATACCTTCTCAAGCCACATGAGCATATGCCATTCCTTTTTTGGCGAACAACGAGAACCTTGTTCAACGTCTCCTGATGGGCGAGTGCCGTCAAAAGACACACGAACATACTCGCGGCAGTTCATCCTGCCGACGATCTGCCGAGACGCGTCAACTACGGAAGACGGCCCAGGTGAATCAAAAGAAAAAATGTTGTCGTGAGACGGGACATTTGATTCATCGATTGCGACACTATCGTCGTTCGCCTCATCTGGCTTGCCAGATGTCGCAGGAAAATCTTTTGAAAGTTCATTTCTGATCCTGCCCAAAGTCAAAATGTTCCAAAATCTAGCCTCAGCTTGCCGGGTCACATCAAAAAGCACGTTTGGCTCATTGCCTACATCCTTGGGTTGAACTTTGAACTTGAATCCGATAACATAAAACATTCCACCCAGGGGGTTCGACAAGTTTTTGCCAAACTTTTGAATGTTAGTGTTGAAGGTTGTTTTCATCGGATCTTGCACATCAGACCAAAGCGTATCCGTGGCTTCATTATTGTAAGCTGTGCATTCAGCCCACACTGCCGTTGCCTTCACCTTGTCGGTGCCGTCTTGAAGTGCTCCTTGTGCTGGTTGATAGCCCTCCCAAATCTCAATGTCGCGCACAGCTCCACTTGCAGCGGTGGCTTCAACCCAAATGGTTTTGTCCATGCCACCTGCCGGGATGTCGAAGAGCACCGAGCCATTGCCATCAAGTGCGATGGGCTTGTTCTTTTTCTCTTTGTGCTCCCAGAACTTCACCCTGTCCTTTCCGCTCTTGACGGTGAGCTTCACCTTGCCGGTGAGTCCGGCATAGCCGCCGACATAGAGCTTCATCAGGTCTTTTTCGCCCGGCACATCGTTGTCGTCTTTGTCGATGGTGCCGTCTCCGTCGGTGTCATTGAGGTTGGCGACGGTGAACGCTCCAACACCCGTCTTATCGGCAACTTCAGTCGTGGCGTCCTGACCGTTCCATATCTTTAAGTCAATGGGCAGGAGGCCCATCACCGCCAGAGCCTGATTCGGTCCAGGCTTGAAGCTGATGTATTTGCCTTGGGTCACGGACAGTCCGGCGACGGGTTGCACGACTTCTGCGGTAGTCTCACCTTCAGTGTCCACCTTCAAGAGCACCATACCTGTGCCCAGTTGCGGGGTAGGACCCAACTCTAACTCGGTGAGACTGTTGAGGCTGACTGTCACCAGCATGGTCCAACGCCCCTGAATGCCACTCGTTTCCCTTAGAGTCGCGGCGCTGACGTTGGCATCCATGCGCGGTGCTCTGAACACCCTCTGTGGGTATTGTGCGCCTGGCCAGTTCGGGTCGGTAGGGGTCGGCGGCGGATAATCCGTTGGATCTTCGTCATCGTAGTACCATTGCCAAGACACCTCCATTTCTCCCCCCAGCGGCGAGTTTGGATCCGATGAGAGCCCCGGGTCGAACTCGGTAAACGCTCCACCTGGCGTGTTCTCAAAGGCCATCGTCCACGGAGTCCCTACACCTTCCCCACAATCGCTGGCGAAGTACTCGCCCTTCACCAAGTTACTGACGGTCGTGTATTCGCCGTCGTAGAAGCTTGAAGACACGTCCGCACGAACGACAATTCCCCACCCGGTACGGTCACTCTCCATTGGCAAGCCCCCACTGCCTGAGAGCGGTGGGTCGGGGTTGTCGTAGCTCGCGACGTACACGTTAACACCCTGTCGGCCAATTTCGATTCCATCTTCATCACGAATCGGCTCGTCGGTGCTACGCAACACATCCAGCTTCCATTCTCCTGCTTGGTAGAGATCGCTGCCGCCAGCAACGGGATAGCCACCGCGCGCCACGACTACTTTTGTCCAACCGACCCACTCAAAAACAGGGGTTGGAGGTGGCGGAAGTGGCGGATCTTCGCCGCCCGGTCCATTCGGCCCGCCTCCGCCATCCGTCCAATTCTGCGCAACGTCAATCGAAGCTGTGCCAGTCAATGCCGCCAAACTTGCCACACATTGTAGGTTCGAATCCTCGGCTGCACTGTAGGCAATCGCCGTTCTCCCGGCAGCGGAGGTCGTCGTGTTGGCAGGTGTCAGGCTGGCCCGGCCTGAGGTGACTGAAAAAGCCAATGCTGCGCCGCCCGCAGGCACTGTCGTCACATTCCTGCGCATCGTCTCCGCTCCGCGAGCCCAAATGTCCCAAGTGGTCTTTGTGACCTGTGCCCTCACGACATCGGGATCGGCAGCCGTGTCATCCGTCAGGCTGACGCTGAGTTCGCCACCTGTCGTGCCCGTATCCACCCAGCCCGTGCCTTCGGGTTGAACGGTTATCGAGGCGGACCCAAATAGCCCGTTGAATGTCACATCTGCTTTCACCGTTGAAGTTTCCTGCACAGTATACGTCGTGGAAGCGGTTCCTGCCACCCCTGTGTAGACCGTGGGCGGAGTCACGATGCCACCGCTGGGAAAGACAGAAAACGTGACCTCGGCCTGGATCGCCGGACCCGTTTGGGAGTTGCGTTGCTCGGTCTGGTTGCCCCGGCTCCACACCTCCCAGGTGGTCTGGTTTGCTGTGGCAGTGACCCCATAGCCAGTCGCTGAGGTTTCCAAGAGAATAGCAGTCAGCCAAAATTCGGTTGCGGCCCGCTCGCGGAGCGATATTTCGTGGCGTGGCAACCATTCTGACTCCTGATGGTCCAGACCCTGCGGCGTTTTCGGTAGATCCAGTTGAGCCATTCCAGGCGCGGACGAGCCCCTATCTGGGAGCGCTGTGGAACTATATTGTTGCGGATTGCTGTTCTTTTTCAGCTCGTCAATGAGGGCTCTGGTGGAGAAAATGGCTGCCTATCAGTCAGCATGGATTGCGAAGATGAGAGGTTCTCGTGGTTGGGCTTCAGCGCTGGCGTGATGGCGCGCGGCGCCAGCAAGCTGGCTTCCCCAAAGCGGAAGCTGAGCTTCCGCACTCGAGAAGCGTGATGGAACGGGAGGGCTTTTAGAGTGCGAGAGCTTGCTTCCCGCTGAGGGGCGGTGCGTGTGGAGGACTCTCTCGCCATCGACATGGACTCGCCATGCGCGACCGCAGAACACCCCCTGGGTTCTCTCCACATCAGCTTGGCCGAATAGGCAGCTGAACGAAGCCTAGCCAACACCGTCGACGAAGTTCGAGCGCTCGAACAATCTGGGCCTGCATTGCAATCTCCGTTTCGTGATCCACATCGAAAAGCTCCCCACCGCAGAACCCACTCAATCACGCCCCTCATCAGTCAGCGTCTTCAAAAACGCTATAAGCGCGCTTTTATCTTCAGGGCTGAGGCGCAGGCCTCCTTGCGGGATGTGCTTGGCGAGGTTTGGGTCGAGCGTGGCGCTGCTCTTCAGGCCGTGGTCGTAGTGGTCGATCACTTCTTCTAAAGTCGTGAACCGCCCGTCGTGCATGTAGGGCGCGGTGAGGGCGACATTGCGCAGGCTCGGCACCATGAACTTACCCTGATCGGATTCATTGCCAGTAACCTTGAAGCGGCCCGCGTCTGCGAACTCGGCGTCGAGACCGTTGTTCAAAAATTGGTGATTGGTGAAGTGCGCGCCGCCGTGGCAGTGAAAGCAATCAGCGCCCTGGATGCCTCGACGGGGATCGCTCTCGGTAAAGAACAACTGATACCCTCGCTGCTCTTGATCGGTGAGTTTTTCCCCGTGAGTCACGGTGCGATCGAGGCGCGAAGTGGCGGCGATTTGAGTCAGCAAGAATTGCTCAAGGGCACGGGCGATGCGCGCTGCGGTGATTTCTTGGCTGCCGAAAGCCTTTTCAAATTCGGGGCCGAGATCGGCCAACTTCGTCACCACATGATCCAGCGTCTCGTGCATCTCCGTGGGGTCCTGGATCGGGCGCAGCACTTGATCGCGCAGGGTGGGTGCCCGGCCATCCCAAAAGAAGCTGGGCTTCCATGCGAGATTGAAAAGTGGCATGGCATTGCGTGTGCCCGCCTGCCCCTCTGCCCCGATGCTGACGCGGCGTGGATCCGCCATGCCAGCGGTGGCGATGTGGCAACTGGCGCAGCTCTGCGTGTTGTTGATGGAGAGTCGCGTGTCGCTGAACAACTGCTGCCCAAGCGCGACTCCCGCAGCAGTCAGTGGATTGTCCTGTGGCCAGGCGGCCTGCGGGAAATGCGTTGGAATCCGGTCGGCGATGAGGGCGGGGATGCCTGGATCTGCTGGCCCTGGATCGGCTTTCTGCGCGAGATCCGGCTCCAGCCGCAGGATGCTAAAGGCCTGCACGGCATTGTCTGCAATGCGTTCAGCAAGCCCACCGTCATCGCCCGAATGGGTGGAGGTGGCGGCGGCGATATCGATGCGATGTGACGCACTGAAGAGTCGATCGGCATCAAAGCCCAGCGTGAGGATTTGATCCCCCCGCAGATCCAGAGCTATCGGAACCTCCACCGTGCCTCGGCAGGATTGGCCAGCGAGATGATACGAGAAGCCGTCCAGCGCGCCCGCGGCTGACTGGTAGCGACCTTCCACGGCAAGAAAAACGTACTGCCCCCGCCAGCTCCAGTGCAAGCCGTTGACGTCGGGATGAAGCGGGTGTCCGGCTGGACGTCTTGCGGGATCGCTCTTGTCCATCGTTTCATCGAGCCCGAGATCGAACCGCAGTGCCGTGAAGGTCTCTGCAGGGATGCCATTCAGAACAAAGGACAGCTGCTGCTTTTCGGCATCCAAGAAGGCCACCCAATCATCGGCACCAATCCACGCGCCGCTGTCACGCTTCAACTGTGCATGGGAAAGCAAGAAGGCGAGCCGGGAAATCGACATCTGGTTTCCCGCCGCATTTTTCAAAGAGACCTCATTCAAAACCAGTGGCTGTCCCGCCCAGCGGGGATCGATCCGAACGGTCAACTGCCCGCCGAGCGCTGCTTGGCAGAGGAGGCACAGACCGATGACGGAACGGATCACAGCTCAGTTGACGGTGAAGGCCCCATTGATCGTGCGCAGCACTCCGCCGGCATTGTTGAAGCGCACGCTCACATTCCGCGCCCCAGCAGCGGCTCCGCCTGCTACCGTGAACGTTGCTTGGACGAGGGTTTGGCTGGGGCGGCTAATGTTGCTCGCGGTGACTCCTGTCCCGGAGACGGTGACGGAGAAAACGGCGACGTTTGCGGGCGGTAGATTCGGAGTGAGCGCTGGATCCAACTCGATGACGACGTTGACCGTGGCTCCTGCGGAAGCGGAGTTTGGCGTCACGGTATTGGGACCGCCACCGATGGTGGGAGGATTGGAGGCCACGGTTCCCGCAAATCCGGCGGCATCATAGCTGGGCAGCGCGGTGCGGGTGATCTTGTAAAAGCGCCGGGTGGTCGGGGGCTGAGCGGCGGCCGCGTCCGTGATGCTGGCATGGTCTCCGCTGGCGACCACTCCGGTCGCAAGGGTCGTCCAGTTGGTCAGATTTCCAGAGGCCTCGACAGCATACGTGGCCCCATCAACAGCCTTCCAGTGCACTGACACATCGGTGCCGCTGAGGGTCGGGTCAGTGGGTGCATCGCTGGAAAAAGGGCCGCCGACAAAAGCGGTAGCCACCGTCTCATCGATGGAAGTGACCGCACCGCCCGAGGGACTGCCAAAGTAGCTGCGCCCGACTTGATACGGGAATTGTGGAGTGCCATCCGCCGCGATGCAGAGGAAGTAGGCCCAGGTGCCACTGGGAAATTCTGGCGTGACGCAGAAGCGGACATTGTATTCGTTGAGGTCAAAATCGACACCCAGGGTCTGTCCCAGATCGCCACGATAAAGATTGTCCTCCAAATAACGACCCAACGGATAATTCACAGACACCGGAGGGCCCTCCTGGGTCGATGCACCGTAGGCACGCACCGCCCATTGAGGGATGGAGGTGCGACCTGTCTCGGTCAGATCGTCCGTGCCGTTCTGACCATCGCGGAGCAGGAAGCCACTGACCATGCGCCGCACGCCACTGCTGGCATTCATGGGATCACTATAGCCGTACGGACCGTAGATCGGCAGGCCATCGCGCACCCAACCGAGGATGGGCGAGTGGCGGGTCACGGGCGTGGTGCTCTCGCTATACACATTTGTGGTCGGATTAAAATCAACGTGATCTCCGAGCAGGTAGCGCAACGCGATGGGGTTCGCGTGGTAGTGATGATTGTTCCCCGCCTGATGCGCACCGGCGTTGTCAAAGGTCACGCCTTCATTGACCCAGGCATCGCGATTCCAAATGCCCGCGCCATTCACATCGGTGGTGCCATTCCAGGAAAAGGCATCGCGGATATCAAAAACGGACACACCGTCCACGAAGAAACCCACCGTGCCCCCGCCAAACAACGTCTTACTGCCAGGAATGGTGGGCGTGCGTGGGAAGCGGAAGGTCGTCGCCGTGTTCGATGGATAGTTCGGGAAAAGGTTCGTCTTTGCCGCATTCAGATACCACGGCCCCATCACATGACTTGGCAGGCCAGTGCTGTGCACATAGACCCAGTCCGCAGAATAGTCGATCTGGTGCACACCCGCATACACAGGGCTGTTTTGGACGCCCGAACCACGGCTCCAGGTCGTGACCGCGTTCCCCGCATTCATGTCTGCCAGCGTCGGATAAAGGCGGGCAAATCGCCCGCTGTTTTTGGTAAACCACGTGGCCAGCAAGGGCTCATTCGGCACGCTGATTCCTTGGGCCTGGGTGATCTGGAGCTTCAGCGCCGCGTAGGCCGCCTGATCGGTCGCCGTCAAAGATCCGCTGCCGAGGAGGGTCGCGGTCTCGTTCGGATCCGTGCTGGCCCGGTAAAATTCCTCATGCCCGTCGTAGAACTGAATCAGGCGATAGCCCGCGCTATCAATGATCGCTGCCCCAGATTCGCCATCGGTCAGGGTCGGGCCAAATTGCTCCATGAAAGCAGTGCGACTGTTGGCGGTCGGACTGTCCTGCAGGATGGGCAAGAGGCTGCGCGAATCCAGCACTTGCCCAGAGGGTTGGGTCGCCGCGACATCCATCCCCGCCAGCTCCAAGATCGTCGCGTAAAGATCGACGCAATGCACCGGGATGCTGCTGGTGCGATTGGGCGATGTCACACCAGCACCGGCGATGACCAGCGGGACATGAGTTCCGCCGCTGTAGAGCGTGCCTTTGGAATGGGCGTTGTTGTAAGGCGTCTGGATGACGGTGCCGGGGGTGCCGTTATCGCCGATGAAAATGACGGTCGTCTCCGACAGATTCACCCCCGCCAGCAGGCGACCCACTTCCGTGTCCATCGCCTCGCACATCGCTTCATAGTAATTCCGGTTGGTCGCGGGGGCGGAATCGTAGCTGTGCAAGTCCAGCGGTGGCTGGTGAAAGGGCGCATGCGGAGCATTCAGCGCCACCCAGGCAAACCACGGTGCAGTGCCCTGCGCGCCGATCCAGTTGATCGTGTCATTGATGGTCTCCGTCGTGGCATAGGTGGTCACGGCGGTGCTCACGTTGTTGGTGACTTTTGTCCAGGCAAAGTAGTCTGGCAGCGCCCCGGTGATCGTTCCCGAGAAATAGGGCCAGCCGCCAATGGTGCGCGGCGTGTCATTGGAGCCCGCCCCCGCATTGAGGTGCCACTTGCCAAACATCGCCAGCGCGTAACCCAGCCCAGGATTCGCCGCAAACGCCTCCGGCAGAGTGAACTCACTGGCCTGAAGGGCGGGTGTCGTCGCGTTCTCCAACTGCATGCCCACCCCAGTGCGAAAGGCGCTCCGACCCGTCAGCATGCAAGCGCGTGTCGGCGAACAGACGGGCTGTGCGTAAGCCTGGGTGAACAACACGCCACTGTTTTTCAGGGCGCTGATGTTTGGCATTGGAGGGACGCTGGCACCGGGATCCGCCGTCAGGGGGAAGCTATCCGCGCCCAAGTCATCCGCAATGATCAGGAGGATATTCGCGGGCTGGCCATGGGCGGTAGCAGCGAAGAGCAGCGTTGCTGCAAGGAGCTTGATTTGGGTGCACAGGACTTTCATCGGGCAGAGGTAACCACCCATTTCACGGGAGGTAGCCCTCCTTTACAAGACATTAACAAAAAACCGTTCCACCCGCCCGTGGAACAGCCTTGCCACCCGTTCCTGGTTGACTCCGGCCCCGGGAACAGGCACAAGGGAGGCGCACCTACCCATGCTGGAGTACATCAAGATCTGCCGCCCCGACCATTGGCTGAAGAACGTGTTCATCGTCTTCGGCCACATGGTCGCTATTACCCTCGTGCTGAACTTTGACGTGACGGCAGATGTCGTCCGCATGGCGGTGCTTTCACTGATCCCCGCCTGCCTGGTCGCCTCCGCCAATTACATCCTCAACGAGATCCTCGATGCTCCGTTTGACGCGATGCATCCCACCAAAAAGCTGCGTGGCATCCCCGCCGGCAAGGTGCGCGTCTCCATCCTCTGGTGGATGAAAGCAGGCCTTATCATCGCCGCCTTTGCGCTCACTTGGTGGTGGGACTTTAACTGGGCCTATGTCGCCGCATTGGCGCTGCTGCTGATCAGCGGCTTTGTTTACAACGTACGCCCTCTGCGCCTGAAGGATCGCGCCTTTGCCGATGTGATCGCGGAGTCCTTCAACAACCCGATCCGCCTCTGGCTCGGCTACTACGCTTTGGCCACTCCCAATCACGTTCCCCCCGCATCGATCGTGCTTGCCTGGTGGTTCTTTGGCGCCCTCCTCATGACAGGAAAGCGCTACTCGGAGTTCCGCTTCATCGGCGATGCCGAGCTGAGCGGGCGCTACCGTCGCTCCTTCCAGACCTATACGGAAAAATCGCTGATCCTGGCCATGATCACCTATGCGAATCTGTTCTGCTTTTGCACTGGCATCGCCATGGCGGTGTATCCGCAGTTGAACAATCTCGTCTTTGTCTTTCCCTTCCTCGTCGCTGCCGTCCTGGCGTACTTCCACCACGCCATGAAGGAAGAAACCGCGCGGCTTGAGCCCGAGCAACTGCTGCGCAACCCCTGGATCATCATCTGCACGCTAGCGACCTCTGGATTGACACTCTGGCTCTTGCTGACCAAAACCAACTACGCCAAAGCTTGGCACCTGCTGGGACCGCTGACGTTCTGACCCGAACGCGCGGTTTACAAAATACCGCCGAACATATAAAGGCAGTCAGGGGTCAAAGGGTCATGATTCCATCCAACGAACCCTCTACTGCCATGCAAGAACAACCGCCCGCTCTCCCCCCCTACACCGCAGTTCCGGTGCGCCGCCGGTCCACCCTGAAGACCACCCTCATCGTCATCGGTGTCGTCATGGGCTGCGTTGGCATCGTGGCCGCCGCCGCCAACTGGTGGGTCAGCCGCAACCTCTACGCCAGCGCCCAAACACCCGTTACCCTGACCGCCGCAGAGGTCCAAGACCTGCAAAGCAAGCTGGACAGACTCGCCGCCGCTAGCCAGGCGACCGCCGCAGCAGCGCTGCCAGCCGAACAGCCCGCGGAAGCACCCGCACCTGAACGCCCAGTCCTGAAATTGACCGAGCGCGATATCAACGGCTTCCTCGCCCAAAACGGCTGGGGTGAGAATGTGAAAGTCTCGCTCACCGGCGGCAACATCGTCGCCAACGTGTTGGTCCCGATGGACCAAGACGCCGTCGTCTTGGGCGGTAAAACACTGCGCCTAAAGATCAGCCTCGGTGCCCGCATGGGCTCCGACCATCGCCCCATCCTTCAGCTGAACGATCTCAGCATCGGCGGCATCCCCCTGCCCAATGCCTGGCTCGGCGGCATGAAAGGCGTCAATCTCCTCGCCTCCGAAATGAACGCCGATCCCGCCGCCCAAAACTTCGCCAGCGGCGTACGCGGCCTGAAGATCGACAACGGCGAGATCAGCCTGGAGTTGAACGACTGAGGAAAGCACACATGAACTCCACCGCCCATCGGCTCGCCATCCTTGGCGCACTCTGTCAGACCGCGATTCCGGTGGGCGTGATTGCAACGATCCTGCGGATGGAATCCGCGATAGGACACATCGATACCCGAACGGATGATATGCAGGTCGTGATGAAGCAGATTGGAGAAGCGACGAGTGGCCTCGGAGCGGCCTTTGATGCTACTCTCTGGGCCATCGGTTTCGCGATGCTCGGATTGGTTCCCTTCATCATCGCTCTCACCAAATTTAGCTATCGGCAAAAATGGGCGTTTTGGTTTTCGTGCATCTATGGAGTCGTCCTGACAATCTTCTCCCTATTGACCGCCCCATTTGGAATCTTCCTCATGATCTACGCTTTGATTCACAAGTCGGAGTTTTTGAAGAATGTTCCGCTCGGTATCACCGTTGCCCCCAACCCCGCTGAGCCGGGATAAACCCGTCTCGATGCGGCCAGGAGGATGGGCCTCTGGCCCGTCAGCGGCGCGGGGCTTTTAGCCTTGCGTTCCCGTCCCAGGCTGGAGGCTAAAAGCCCCAGTCCATTGACAGGCAGGAATGCCTATCCTCCCGCCCGAGGCGAAGCCTCAATCCCGTACAATCTTCAGCACTCGATCGTTGTAGCTATCGGTGATGTAAAGCTCCCCCGTTGTCGGGTGGATCGTGACGCCGTGCGGACGTGCGAGTTGGCATTGCGTGGGATCGCCACCCACGCCGGCAGCGCCGTGCTTGCCGGTTCCAGCGATGCGCGTGATCTGACCTGACTTTGGATCGTAGCGGCGCACCAGATGGCTCTCCGCATCGGCAATGATGACCGTGTCATCGTTGTCCACGCAAAGATGCTTGGGGCCATTCATCGTCGCTTCCAACGCAGGACCACCATCGCCCGTGCCGCCTTTGGCACCGCTGGCATTGACCACCGTGCGGATCTTGCCGGCCTTATCCACGACACGCAGCGCATTGCCGCCGCGCTCAAGAATGTAGATTTGATCTTGGTGATCCACCGCCACTGCGCGAGGATCCACCAGCGGCGCATCGACGGCGACCGCGCCATCTTCCGGGCGGCCCTTTTTGCCATTGCCCGCGACCACGCGGTCTTTGCCCGTCGCCAGATCCACCTCATGCACTTGCAAAAGGTTGGCGATGTAAAGCCGGGTGCCCGCAGGATTCAGCGTGATGCAGTAAGGACCATTGCCGCGCTCCTTGCCCTTGGGAGCCTTGTAACCCGGGAGCTCAGCCACCGTCCCAGCTTTCACGTCCACCTTGCGCACACAACCGTTCCAGGTGTCGCCAATCAAAACATTGCCGTCCGGCAGCACCGCCAGATTGTGCGGCCCATTAAACTCTGCCGCCAGTGCCGGGCCACCATCGCCACTATGCCCAGCCTTGCCGGTTCCTGCCACATGAGTCAGCAACCCATCCGCGCCAACCTTCAGCAAGCGGTTGCCAGAGACCATCTCGATGATCCAGAGATTGCCCGCCGCATCAAAGCCCGTGCCAAAGGGCTCCTTCAATTTCGCCTCCAGCGCCGGAATGCCCACCGCATCCTGCTGACCGCCAGCAACGAGCACGATTTTCTCTGCAAAAACCGCAGAGCTTGAGAGAAGGAGACAGCAGAGAGATAGGCGAAGATTCATGGCGAGAAGACACATACTGGCAGCGCAGCGCGTAGCTTTCAACCACGACCGCTCACCCGCGGATCGGCCCTGCCGTCTCGCACGCCTTGGCGTCCTCACGGGCGGCTCGGTCTGAGATGGGATTGGCTGGGCGCTGTGAGGCCGGTCGAGGATGAGACGGGTCTGAGATGGACCTTGCGGGCTAGGCATTCGTCTGGGCAGTAGCTGTTCAGGCGCTCCGGCCTCACAGAGGCCAGCTACAACAAGGGCGTCGAGCCCCGATCAAAACCGTTCCCCTGCGCTCTTGATGCCGACGACGATGAACGAGAACGAGAAGGAGGACGAGGACGAACCTCCACCACCCCGCTCACTTCTTCCGCAGCACCCGCACGCGATGGGTCTCGCTATCGCCGATGTACACCGAGCCATCTGCATCGACAAAGATCCCGTGCAGCCGCGCCATCTTGCACTTCAAAGGATCGCCATCCGGGCCGTCGCCTTTTTCTCCAGTGCCTGCCATCAGCAGGAGCTTGCCTGTCTTTGCCTCCACCATGCGCACGCTGTGGCTCTCTGTGTCGGCAAGCCATGCATTGCCTTCGGCATCAATGGACACGCCCTTCGGCCCGCTGAGTGTTGCCTCTTTGGCCGGACCGCCGTTGCCAGTGAACCCCTTCGCACCCGTTCCCGCGATGTGGTGAATGACACCCGCCTTCAGATCCATCTTCAGGACTTGATTGCCCTCGCGCA
The DNA here is from genome assembly GCA_024232965.1 of Verrucomicrobiaceae bacterium. GTDB lineage: Bacteria > Verrucomicrobiota > Verrucomicrobiia > Verrucomicrobiales > Verrucomicrobiaceae > JACKQF01. The sequence goes on from JACKQF010000002.1 coordinate 644,116, forward strand.
TCACCAGCCAGAGGTTGCCCTCCTTATCAAAATCCATCGACCGTGGCCCCTTCAGTGGCGTGCCTTGGATCGGAGATCCGTCCGGCGTCGGACCGGGCTTACCAGTGCCTGCAAAGGTGCTGATGTTCCCTGTCTTCATGTCCACCTTGCGCACCACATTGTTGCCGATGTCGCAGATATAAAGATCCCCATCAGGACCAAACTGGATGCTGTGTGGTTGCTTCAATTGCGCCTTGTTTGCCGGACCACCATCGCCGCTGTAGCCAGCCTGCCCGGTGCCTGCGAAGGTCGTGATGATCCCCGTCTTGGCATCCACCCGACGGATCGCGTGGTTGGTCATGTCGGCGATGAAATAGTTCCCGTCGTTATCAAAGCGAAGCTCATGCGGCAGATTGAAGGTCGCCTCCAGAGCCGGGCCGCCATCGCCGCTGTAGCCCTTTTTTCCCGTGCCCGCCATCGTGCTGATCGTGCCGTCCGGTGCCACATGTCGAATGCGCTGACCCGTGTATTCACAAAACCACATCGCCCCATCCGGACCGCGCACCACGCCAAAAGGATTGTCAATCAGCGCCGCCGTCGCCTGCCCACCATCGCCGCCAAATCCTTGTTTTCCCGTTCCCGCAAAGGTCGAGATGGTCCATTCTTCCGCGTGAAGTGATGTCAGCGCGAGCGCGCCAAGTGCTAGTAGATTCAGAGTCCGCATGTTCGTTTGGGTTGTGGAAACAGATGTAAAGGCATTCGCAGGCTAGGTCAAAATCGCCTTGATCACCTTCGCGCCTTCGACGCCGCTGAGGCGGGCGTCGAGGCCTTGGAACTTGAAGCTGAAAGCCTCGTGATGGATGCCGAGTTGATGCAGCATGGTCGCGTGCAGATCGTGGACGGTGGTGATTTTGTCCACCGCAGCGTAGCCGAGATCATCCGTCGCGCCATGCACCATGCCGCCGCGAATCCCACCGCCGGCGAGCCAGACGGACATGGCCTTGTTGTGATGATCCCGCCCACTGCCGCCTTGGGACATCGGGGTGCGGCCAAATTCGCCTGCCCAGACAATGAGCGTGTCTTCCAGCATGCCGCGCTGCTTGAGATCCGTGATCAAGGCCATGCAGGCGCGGTCAATTTCTTGCGCCTTCAGAGCCACGCCTTCCTTCACGCCGCCGTGGTGATCCCAGTCTTTGTGATAGAGCTGGATGAAGCGGACGCCGCGCTCCGCCAGACGTCGTGCCAGCAGACAATTCGATGCAAAGGACCCATCGCCCGGTTGGCAACCGTAGAGCTCCAGCGTCTTGGCACCCTCGCTCTTCACATCCATCAGGTCCGGAACGCTGGCCTGCATTTGAAAGGCCATCTCGTATTGGGCGATGCGCGTGGCGATCTCTGGATCATCCACCATGGCATCGCGCTGTTTGTTCAAGGTATTGATGGCAGCGATGTCCGCCTGCTGCTGCTCGCGCGAGACACCTGCCGGATTGGTCAGGTAGAGAACGGGATCTCCTTGGCCACGCAGATGCACGCCTTGATATTTGCTGGGCAAAAAGCCACTGCTCCACTGGCGCGCAGCGATGGGTTGGTTCTGCCCACCTTTCCCCAGCGATGTCAGCACTACAAAGCCAGGCAGATCTTCCGAATCCGCGCCCAAACCGTAGGTGATCCAGGATCCCATGCTGGGCCGACCCGCAATCTGCGAGCCGGTATTCATGAACATGTGCGCCGGATCGTGATTGATCGCGTCTGTCGTCATGGAACGGATCAGGCAGATCTCATCGATGACCGAACCGATCTGGGGAAAAAGCGAGCAGATCTCCGTGTTGCTCTTCCCAAACTTCGCGAACGAATGCTGCGGACCAAAACAAACCAGCGGCTTGCCCTGAAGTTGGGCGAGCTGTTGCCCCTTCGTGAAGCTCTCCGGCATTGGTTTGCCGTCCATTTCTGCCAGCTTCGGCTTGGGATCAAAGGTCTCCAAATGCGATGGCCCGCCCGCCATCGTCAGCCAGATGACGCGCTTGGCCTTTTGCGGATAGGGCAGGTTCGGCAGCACTCCCTTCGTGGCCGCAGTCGCATCGCTGGGCCGCAGCAGACTCGCCAGTGCCAACGACCCCAGCCCCTGGGCGCTCCTGCCGAGAAAAGCACGACGATGCAGATGGTTTGCGGAATGAGAATGCATGAAATGGAAATGCCGCGAAGAGGGGCTTTCTTTCGCAGAACTCATCAGGACTCGCAGGCAGCACGGATCTCTTCGAGCTCTGTCCAGCGGGTGAATCGGCCCTCCAGCTCGGTCTTTTTGCCTTCGAGTTTGTCCATGTAACCTTGAATGCCCGCACCCTGTTCCACGACGAATTCGGGCCGGTTCAGCTCTGCTTCCATGCCCGCGATCTCCGTCTCCAGACTGGCTATGCTGGCTTCGACCTCGGCAAGTTCCCGCTGCTCTTTCTGCGACATCTTGCGCGGCTTCGCTGCGGCAACGGCCTTCTCCTTCTTCACGGCCGCGGTGACAAAGGCCAACTCCGCAGCAGCCCTAGCGGCGCGTTTTTCCTGGTAGTAGCTGTAGTTCCCCGCGCACTCATGAATCCGGCCCTGCCCTTCAAACGCCAGCAATCGTGTGCAGACGCGGTCGAGGAAATAGCGGTCATGACTGACGACGAGCGCACAGCCTTTGAAGGCCATGATGGCTTCCTCCAGCACTCGCATCGTGGCCAGATCCAGATCGTTCGTGGGCTCATCGAGAATGATGAAGTTCCCGCCGCGACGCAGGATCTTGGCCAGTAGCACGCGGCTTTGTTCGCCACCACTCAGCTCCTTCACGCGCATGGTCACGCGGTCATCGCTGAACAAGAAGCGCCGCAGGTAGGTGCGCACATGCATCTTCTCAGGACCAAACTGAACGAACTCCGACATCGGCCCCGCCACCTCTTCCATCACGCTATTCTCGGGATTCAGGAGCAGGCGCTGCTGATCGACGTAGTTGAAGACCGTGCGTTTCCCGATCGCGACGCTGCCTTCGGTCGGCGCTTGCTCGCCCATCAGCATGCGCAGCAGCGTGGTCTTACCCAACCCATTGCGGCCAATGATGCCGGTGCAGGTGCCGGGCTCAAACGACAGATCCAGATGGCTAAACAACCAGCGATCCCCGACGTAGGCACCGATACCTTTGGCGTCCACCACGGTATTCGCCAGGGGTGGGGCAGGCGGGATGATCAGATCCATCACCAGTTCCGCTTCAGGCGCGTCAATGGCGGCGACGCGTTCATATTCATCGAGCCGCGATTGCTGCTTGGTGCCGCGACCGCGAACGCCCGCGCGAACGAACTCCAACTCATGCCGCAGGAAGCTCTGGCGACGGCGCTCCGAGTTTGCCTCCACGGTCTCGCGGATGGCTTTGCTTTCCAAAAACGCGCTGTAGTTCCCGGGATGGCTGTAGATGCGGGCGTCATCGATCTCAATGATGCGCGTCGCCACTCGATCCAAGAAGTAGCGGTCATGAGTGACGAAGAGCACCGCGCCACTGAAGTCGCGCAGAAAGACCTCCAGCCACTCGATGGACTCCGCATCCAGATGGTTCGTCGGCTCATCCAGCAGCAGCAAATCCGGCTGTGCGACCAGTGCTCGCGCGAGGGCGATGCGACGCTTCTCACCACCGGAAAGGCCGCGAATGAGGCGCTCTGGCGCGGGAACACCCAGTTCATTCATCGCAGTCTGGATGCGCGCCTCGATGGTCCAGCCCTCATGCAGCTGGATCTGGTGCAGCAGATCAGCCTCCTGATCGTCCGTGTAATCGCCGTTCTCATAGCGGGTGACCATCGCGATCAAGTCCTTTGCACCCGCGCGCACATTGTCGATCACGCTGGCGTCGTCATCCAAAGTGAACTCCTGCGCGAGGTGGCTGATGATCATGCCATTGCGACGCGAGACGATGCCGCTATCGGGATTCTCCGTGCCGACGAGGATGCGCATCAGACTGGTCTTGCCCGAGCCATTGCGCCCAACGAGCCCCAGCTTTTCACCTTCATGGACGCTCATGGTCGCGTCATTAAATACCTGCTGCGTACCGAATTGCAGGCGGAGGTCTTTGGCGGAAATGACGGCAGGAGTAATCGAGGACATGGGGGCTGTGCACTGACCACACGATGCGCGCCGGATCAAGGCGCGATGGCGGCGGGTTTTCGCTATTCCCTGGCCCGCCGCGCTGCCTCCGCACGCAGTTTGTCCTTTTTGCTGGGCCTTCTGCCCTTGATTCCGCCGAACGTTGGCGGCGGTGCGACTTCGGTGGGTTCGAAGCCGGGGACTTGTTCGCGGGCGAGGGTCAGGCGGTGGCGCTTTTCGATCAGGCAGAAATGCGCGTGTGATTCGGCGGTGATGAAGTTCACCGCGATGCCCGATTCTCCTGCGCGACCGGTGCGGCCGATGCGATGGGTGTAGTCGTCTGCGGATCGCGGTAAATCAAAATTCACCACCACGGGCAATTGCACGATGTCCAGCCCACGCGCCGCCAGATCTGTGGCCACCAGCACTTGGACGCGCGACTCCTTAAAGTCCGCCAATGCCTGACTGCGCGCGCCTTGGCTCAGCTCGCCATGAAACGAGAGCGCGCTGATGCCGCCGCGACGGAGTTTTTCCGCGACGAGATCTGCGGCGTATTTGCTGGCCACAAAGACCAGCACACGCCGCCAAACCTCGGTCTTGATCAGGTGACGCAGCAGTTGCGTGCGGGTCTTCGCATCGACCTCGATGGCGCGCTGCAGGATGACCGGGGCGGTGGCGGGTGCGGACTCGATGGCGATGCGTGTCGGATTGTGCAGCAGGTCTTGCGCGAGGGCCTCAATCTCCGGCGCAAAGGTGGCGGAGAAAAGCAAGTTCTGGCGACGCTTTGGCAGCAAGGCCAGGATGCGCCGCAGTTCGTCCGCAAAGCCCAGATCGAGCATCCGGTCTGCCTCATCCAGCACCAGCGTGCCGACCTGGGAGAGATGCAGGGCGTTGTGATCGATCAGATCCAGCAAGCGACCCGGCGTCGCGACGACGATGTCCGCCCCACCGCGCAGGGCCATCATCTGGGGATTGATGGAGACCCCACCAAAGGCGCTGACCACCTTGATCTGCGGTGGCAAATGCAGCGCGCATTGCCGCACCACCTCCGTGACCTGCGCCGCAAGCTCGCGCGTGGGCACCAGGATCAGCGCGTGCAAACGGCGCGGCGTCTCATGCGGTGCAGAAAGCCAGCGCTGCAGGAGCGGCAGCACAAAGGCCGTCGTCTTGCCAGAGCCCGTCTGCGCCATCGCCAGCACATCGCCACCCGCCAGCACGGCAGGGATCGCCGCCGTCTGCACGGCGGTGGGTTCTGCGTATTGGCTGACGGCGCGGCTGAGTTCCGCAGACAGACCGAGCTTGGAAAATGGCATCTGCTCTTATAGCCCCTTTTTGAGCTCGTCCATCGTCCACATTGCCACACGACCCGCATTTTTGGCGCGGACGCTTTCGATGAATTTGGCATCGACCGGGGAGGCCGTGTGCTCCCAATCACTCTCGCGGCGGATGTAGGTCAGCACGCCAGCGATGTCTTCATTGCTCAGCTGCATCAGCGGCGGCATCGCCAGATTGAAGGTGCGGCTCCCGACCTTGAGCGGTCCTGCCAGTCCATGCAAAACGATGCGCGCAGGGATCTCCGGCTTGCCCAGGACCCACTCGCTATCCACCAGCGGCGGCGCCAGCCCATCCAGGCCAAAACCATGCGGCTGATGGCAGGCGGCGCAGAGGGTGGTGTAGATGACCTTGCCCTTCTCATAAAGCGCCGTCTGTTCTGCCGTTAGAGGCACAATTTTGGGCGGTGTGCCCGCCCCGGGTTTGCCCGGCCAAGCGAGACGCGCCGCCACCGCAGCGAAGTCCTTTGGCCCGGTCAGCTTTTGCAGCGCCGTTAGACTGGCAGGCTCTGCGTCCAGCCACAGCACCTTTGCCGGGGTCTTCGATTTCGCATCGCGACTGGTGGACAGCCCTTTGACGATGGCGCGCTGCACGGCGTCGCCTTTAGGCAGAGAGGCTGCCAAATCGACCATGTCAGCGAAAGGTTGCGCCTTGTTCGCCAGGGCCAACAGCTTGGCCAGATCCCCGACCACAGCGGCAGATTGCGCGGGATCCGTGCCGACCATCAGCTTCGCAAAAGCGGCCTCGCGACCACGCAATCCCGTCAGCGCGCCCTCGCGAATCAGGGTGTTTTTTCCATGGCTAGCCAGGATCTTCGCCGCCGCCGCATCCGCCTCAGGCAGATTGATGGAGGTCAGCTTGATGCACAGTTGAGCCAGCACCGTGATGTCGGGCTCGCCCGTCAGCGCCACCAGATCAGGGGCCAGATCACGCCCCGCCACACGGACCGCCGCCGAGCGCACTCGCGCATCCGCATCCCGCAAGGCACCTCGCACGATCTCGGGCGTCATCGCCATCAGACCGTCCAAAGTCCACAGCGCATGCAGCCGTGCCAGAGGCGCAGCGGATTCGTCCTGCAGCAGCTTCGTCAAAGCAGGCGCCGCTTGGGAACCACCGGCCTCGACGATCAATCGCTGCGCCGCATCACGCACCCAGCCGTTCGAATGCGACAGCATCGCGACGCGCTCCTCAGCCGTCGCAGGGAGACGCACTGCACCGGGGCGTGGCTCCTTGTCGGGCACGATGCGCCAGATGCGACCGCGATCGTAGGGCAGCTCCAACTTCCGCGCCTCGATGTTCGCGATGAGGTAATGCGTGAGGAAGCTGCTGTGCTGGATGATGCCACGATACATGTCCACCAGATAGAGTGCGCCGTCAGGACCATCCGCAGCCTGCACCGGCCGGAAACGCTCATCCGTGGAACGCAGAAACTCCGTGCCCTTGGACACATTCTTGGCCGCCACGATGCCGTCCTTTTCTTCCATCACAAAGCGCTTCACCAGATTGGCGGAGGGCTCAGGGATGAAGGCATTGCCGCGATAGGCTGCGGGGAAAAGGCCGCCGCGATAGATCAACGCCCCACAGGTCGCCGTGGGTTTGGCCAGCGTGCCGTCCGCGCGCAGCGTCTTGGCATCGTAACCACGATTCACACCGGGGGTTGGATGGGCCGGCCACACCGTTTGGTCCGCAGCCAGCTTGGCGTTGATGGAGCTCGCCTCCCGCAGCAAGGGATTGCGGGAAAAAGCCTCCGTCGGCAGCAGATCCGCGCGCAAGAAGTCCGAGTTGTAATTGAAATACAGCCGACCCACATCGTCCTGGCACAGACCCCACTGACCACGCCCCAGCCCAGAATCCCGCAACCATTGGCCACCGCGCAGTTTCAGACGCGTGGCGTAGCCCGCAGCCCAGATCGCATTGTCCATGGCCCACACGGGCGTGTTGGCCATATGCTCCGGTTGGCCGCCCTTGCTGCCGAAATCGCTGGTGACGATCTCCTTTACATCGGCTTTGCCATCGCCATCGGTGTCTTTGCAAAAGAACAGATTCGGCGGCTCCGCGATCAGCACGCCACCATTCACCGCCAGGACCGAACGTGGCATGACGAGCCCGTCCAGAAACACGCTCGATTTGTCCATGCGACCATCGCCATCGGTGTCCTCCAGCAGCGAGACGCGACCCGTCGGCTCATCCTCACCCGCGCCTTCTTTGTCATGCATGTAGCCCCGCATCTCACAGACATAGAGGCGGCCTTGATCGTCAAAGCTGATCGCCACCGGCGACTGGATCATCGGCTCGCAGGCAACCAGCTCGACACGAAAGCCCGGCTCCACCTGGAAGTCCGCGAGCGCCTCCTCGGGCGAAAGCGGCACCGGCGGCGGCAGATGAAACTTCAGCTCGACCTCCTCCGGTCCGGCATTTTTGGTGTGCAAGGCCAAGGCCAGAGTGCTGAGGCCAAAGAGAGTGAGGATGGGGGTAACAAAAACAGATCTCATGGGGGAAGAAGTCAACGCAGAGGACACGTGAATCTTCCCCACAGAATCGCTCCAAATCGAAGCGGCTCCGTCAAGGAGACGAACGGCGAACAAAAAGCCGCCCGCTCGCGGAGGCCGCAACGGCCTCGTGCCTGGGGCGCTCTCAGCATCGGCAGCAGTCAAAAACGGTCGCAACAACGGGGTGAACGAGCCTCGTGATGCCCGCCGTCGCGCCGACAATGGGATGGAAGAGCCTCGTGATGCCCGCCGTCGTGCCGACAATGGAGTGGACGACCCTCGTGATGCCCACCGTCGCGCCGACAATGGAGTGGACGAGCCTCGCGGTGCCCGCCGTCGCGCCGACAATGGAGTGGACGAGCCTCGTGGTGCCCTCCGTCGCGCCGACAATGGAGTGGACGAGCCTCGTGATGCCCACCGTCGCGCCGACGACGGGGTGGACGGGAGAAATGTCTGGATCGGGCAGAACTGCCGACCCCTCCAGCCCACGTTCAGCGCCAGAGTCCCCATTGGAACGGCCCCCGACTCCGGGAAAAGGGCCTTCAGCATCCTAAAACAAGCCGATATTCGGCAAAAATATCAGCTCCTCCCGAATTCCGAAAGGTTCAGCCACCCAAACAATCCCAAAACCCAACCCCAGGCCACGAAACCCTTGACCCTTCAGCCTCACAGCCTCAATCTCAGACCACTGGACCCCAAAAAATATCGCTCAAACCGATATTGCATCGTACCATTTACACTGTTCTGCAAAAAATTTAAGACCATGCTAAAAATCACAGCCAAGAAGGCCATTCGCATCTATGCCAACGTCGTAAGCCAGCAGACCGTTAAAATTGCAGGAACAATTGCCTTCAGGCCAAAGAACTCTATGGAATGGGTGAGGATGTCTCCAAATGAGGTTCGCGAGGACATTTCGCTTGTCATGGGGATTGACCCGAAGCTCATGCCTCACAAACAGGCGGATCTGATGGGCCGGAATCTGTATGCAGTCCCCCTTGAGGAGACAGAAGAATTCCAAGACCTCCTCCTAGTGGAGCAGGCAGGAAGCGAGCATCCCCAAACGTAGAAGCGTTCCGACCTCGCAGGAGTATGCAGGCGCGAACGATTCCGGACTCATCAGCATAGTCCAGCCTCTCAACATTTTCATCTCTCATACCAAACCCTCTCATGTCACTCGCTCAACAGGGTCCGAAGCAGAACCAGGGGCGGCATGGAAGGGCTTCCGCCCTCCATGCGCCCTGACGTTCGGCCAAGAACCAATGAGCACGACCATTGAGCAGCAGTTTGTGGAGGCATTCATCACCGACGTCAAGAAGCAGCGCCTGATGGGGTTTTTCCGCTCAAACAAAGCGCGTTGGAAAGGGCTCTTAGAGTTGGAGCACTTTCATCCGGGCATCATTGATGCGCGTTACGCACATCCCGTTTCACGCAACGACTCAACGCCTGAGCGCATCATCCAACTCCTGAGGCAGCGAGGAGCGCCATCAGACTGCTACGTATTCTCCAACTGCAAAGAAGTGGATCAGAAGTTGATGCCTCTGGAACGAGCCATCCACGAGATTCACGGCATCGGTATTGGCACTGTTGTTTCCTTGATTCCCGGTCGATTGGCCTTTTATGAAGGAGAACTCTATCCAGATCAGTTCATCCTTGAACGTTGATATGGCTCCGGTTTTGGCAAGTGGGAATGTGGGTTCGTGATCATTTTTTATGACCTGTGCTTTGGATTTGTTCTTCTCACCTCAGAAGCAGACTGACCGACCAGGGTGAATCGTATCACTCCGGTGGTTATGCTGACATTCGCGTGCTGGGTAACGCATTTCTTTTGTTCACCGCGGCCTAGTTCTCACAGTCTCGCCTCGAGCGCTCAAAATGCCTTGCGGCATCTCTTATCTCACAACGTCCGTCGTGTGCTGGCCTCCGTGTCGATCAGTCTGATTCTAAGGTGTAAAGATGGGTTTCAATTTGGTCTGGTGCTTGTTTGAAATCTAATGAGTTCAATGATTTCGTCGTTGCGAAATCCATAGTGACTGCCCTTCAGATGCAGAGCGGAGTGCGAGGGAAAAACGCAATAAGTGCCGCAGGCCGAGCGCAGCGAGTTATGGCGGATTTTCCCTCGCACGGAGCGGCGCATCTGAGCTCGGGGCGCTTCGCTTCATGAGGGACTGGTTCATGGATTTTTGAGGGTGTAGGTGCGAACTTTCTTTTTGGCTGTTGGTTCCGCGCCGACGGTATTGTTTGTGCGGCGGGCGGTGTTGACCTCGACGTGCGTGCCGTCGGCGGTGGGAGTCACCAGGCGCATGACTTCCCACACGAAGGCGGCCAGTTCTCGCGCTAGGGCGATCTGGACTTTCTGTCGTGTCTTTCCTCTTGCTGCGAGTTTTCGCCCGCGTTCGTGCAGGCGATTTTGGCATCGCCAGGAGATTTCTTGCATCTCGCGTCGGTGACTCTTTGCGACGTGCTCCTGCCGGGTTGTGAGTTCCTGACTGACCTTCGGCGGCAACCGGTAGTGCTGGGCGCATTCATTGAAGATCCAACGCAGATGGCCGTTGCCACATTTCGTGATGGCTCCCTGTGCGCGGCTGCCGCCACTGCTGCTTTCGCTTGGCACGAGTCCGAGATACGCCATGAGCTGGCGCGGATGTGCGAAGCGATGGATATCGCCGATCTCGCTGACGGTGATCATCGCGGCGACAGTCTTATACCCTTTGAATCCCATCAATGCCTTCACTACCGGCGCGAGATGCCATTCATCAAGCAGTGCCTTCATGTGCACCTCAAGTCGTTCGATGCGTTCATTGGCTGCATCAATGCATTGCAGATACTCCTCCAGCACAACCCTCATCGCCGCATGGGGCAGCACCAGTTCGCGCAGGTAACGCATGTGCGCATAACTCCAGGCGGTCTTCTCCGTATAGCGATACCCATTGCGCAGCAGGAAGGCTTTGAGCTGACTGCGTCCACTACGCAAGTCATGCACGGCATCGGTCCGGGCGCGGCAAAGATCACGGATGGCTTCATCGCGCTCATCAGGGATGTGCACGGCGGTGAGCTCACCGGCCCGATGCAGGCGTGCGAGCATCCGCGCATCACGACGATCTGTCTTGATCTTATCGCCCGATCCTTTGGGTGTGAGCGAGGGAGCAACGACAGCGCAGTCAATCTCCATCTTCTTCAGACGTCGCGCGATGACGAAGCCGCAGGGGCCAGCCTCATAGCAGACACGCAGTTCCTTGCCGGGATGGCCCAGCTTGCGCAGCAGCTTTTCGACACTGTGGAGGTCGCTGGAAATCATGCCGTAGTTCCGGACCTCCCCGTCGCGTCCCTCTTCAGCGATGGCGACGGCAATATTTTCGGCATGGACATCGAGGCCCAAATACAATACTTCTTTGTTCATCTTCATATGTGGTGTGTTGGTTGCGCTTTACTTGGTTTGCCGGATCGGGACTTCGTGTCCCTCCCCAAACATGCGGATAGGCTTCTCCAGAAGCAGCCCGCGATTCCTATGCAGCCAGCACACCACGCCTTTTTCAATCAATGTTGGCCTACTGCGGGAACGCTTGCGCGATCCCTGCCGCAGCCATAAAGTCTCGCCCAACCAATGAAAACTATCGCATACCCCGTGACGAAGATTGCTGCGCTCGTTCATTGTGACCCGATGAAGTATATTGCTTCATTGATCCTAGCCTTGCTGATGTTATTTCAGTCAAGCTGCACAACTGGTGACGCTTTGGCGCGAGCCCGTGGCGAAGAGCCGAGGTGGAATCCGAGTTTCGGTATCGGACAACCGACCGAAGGACAGAAATCGCCAGGGTATTATGCCTTGGTGCCATTTACGGCTATCTACGATGTCGTTTCAGTTCCGTATTGGATTTGGAAGCTGCGGGATTTTCACGGGTGAGCAGCCCCAGCGCCAGCCACAATGAGCAGCCACCATACACCAACCCAAGGCGAACAAAAAGGATGCAGGCAGCGGCTCGAAGGCTATCTGTCGTGTCAGCAAGGTCTTGCGCTCGCCGTCGCCTGATCCGGGGCGCTCGCAAAGAAAATGACTCCGCTTTCAAGGGCCTTGTGTTTGGCAGCGCTGATTCTCTGCGGAGCACTTTGTCTCCTCGGTGCGGCGATTCCACTGTTTGGATTGTTCGTTTGGCCGGTGGTGCCTGTGCCGCTGATGATCTTGCTGCTTTTGGCAGTGTTGGCTCTCCGCCCAAGACCATAACGAGTCATCTGTGGCAGCTCACGACCGTGTCACGGTCTCATGCAGATTCAGCAACACTCGGGCGACGTGGGTCCAGGCGGCGACTTCGACTTTGTTCAGGCCATCGGGCACGGGCGCGGCGCCGGTCTTGAGCAGGGCTTCGGCGGCGGTGGGATCTTTTTGGTAGGTGGCGAGGTGTTGGGCGACGAGGGCTGACAGCGTCTTGGTTTCTTCTGCGGTCGGATTGCGCTGCAGCGCCTGTTGCCAGGCCCAGGTGATGCGTTGTTCGGCGGTGCCTTTGCACTCGCTGACGATGCGGGCGGCGAAGGCTCGGGCGGCCTCGACGTAGGTGGGGTCGTTCAGCAGGACGAGTGCCTGTTGCGGGATGTTGGAGCGGTTGCGCTCCGCGGCGCACTCCTCGCGGCTGGGCGCGTCAAAGGCCAGCAGGGAGGGATGCAGAAAGCTGCGCTGCCACCAGGTGTAAAGACCGCGACGGTAGAGGCCTGCGCCAGAATCGTTCTGCCACTCGCGCGTGGGGAAGTTCAGGTTTTCCCAGTACTTCGCGGGCTGGTAGGGCTTCACGCTGGGGCCGCCGATGTCGGCGACGAGCAGGCCAGAGACGGCTAGGGCATTGTCGCGCACGAGCTCGGCATCGACGCGGTAGGGCGTCTGGCGGGCGCAATCGCGGTTGTAGGGGTCTGCCTCTGCGAGCTCGGGCGTGGTGGTCGATGTCTGGCGGTAGGTGTGGCTGGTGACGAGGGTACGCACCATGTGCTGCATGTCCCAACCGCTGTCCATGAACTCGCAAGCCAGCCAGTCGAGCAGCGCGGGATTCACGGGTGGCTCGCCCTGGGCCCCGAGATCATCGAGCACCTTGCTGATGCCGATGCCGAAGAACTGCTTCCACAGGCGATTCATGACGGTGCGTGCGGTCAGGGGATTGTCCTTGGAGACGAGCCACTGCGCGAGGTCGAGTCGATTGGGATCGCGGCCTTCAAAAGTGGGCTGCGGCAGGTAGCCAGGCAGGGCGGGCTTCATCACTTCGCCACTCTCATCCATCCAGTTGCCACGCGGGAGAATGCGCACGGTGCGCTTGTTTGGGGCGCTGACGGTGACGAGGCACTTGGGCAGCGGATCGTAAAAGGCTTTGCGGGCGCGCTCTGCCTTTACCACTGCATCACGCTCGCCCTTGTAAAGCTGTGTGACCTTGTTGCGGAAGTAGTCCTGCACGGTTTGGTTCTGCTTGGCGTTGCGCTCCTTGGCAGGTCTTTTGATGATCGCGACGATCTGTTGCGCGTTCTTTTTGTCGGCCTCGGAGGCCTTGGAGTCTGGGGACAGCTCTGGCAACGTCACCTTTTTCGCAGCGACCTCTGCCTGCCACTTCTTCTGCGCTGCGTCGAGCTCTGGCAGGACTTTGGCCAGCGTCGCCTTTGCTGCGTTCAACGTGGCATCCAGTGCGGCGAGTTGCTTTTCCTGTTCGGCAGTGACGACCAACATGCCGTCCTCGCGCTTGCCGATGATCGGCTCCTGGATGTCGGCGAAAAAGGCGCCCAAGGCGTAAAAGTCCCGCGTCTTGAGAGGATCAAATTTGTGATCGTGACACTGACAGCAACCCGTCGTCTGCCCCATCCAAGCGGCCCCGATGGCGCGGACGCGATCGGTGAGCATGCGTGCCTCATAGTCCTTGGGCTGCGCACCGCCTTCTTCAGTCGAAAGCAGCAAGCGATTGAAGGCCGAGGCCACACGGGTCTCTTGGTTGGCGTCCGGGAGCAGATCACCCGCGATCTGCTCAATGGTGAAGCGATCAAAGCGCTTGTTGTCGTTGAAGGACTTGATGACGTAATCGCGATACGGCCAGACATTGCGCGGCGTGTCGCTGTGATAACCGATGGTGTCGGCATAGCGCACGACATCCAGCCAACCGATGGCCATGCGCTCGCCATAATGGGGGTTTTGCAGGAGGCGATCGACCAGGGCTTCGTAGGCCTTTTCGGACTTGTCCGGGCCGTAGCTCTTTTCAAATGCCGCGACCTCCTCTGGAGTTGGTGGCAGGCCGATGAGGTCGGAATAGAGGCGGCGGATCAACGTGCGCGCGTCAGCCTCTGCGGAGGGCTTCAGGCCGATCTCATCGAGGTGGCGTTTCACCAACACGTCGACGCCGTTTTTGCCAGCCGGTATGGCGGCCTTTACGGGCGGTTCATAGGACCAGTGTTTCTGATACTCGGCACCCTGATCGATCCAGCGCTTGAAGATCTCCTTCTGCCGTGGCGTGAGTTTTTTATGCGAATCCGGCGGCGGCATGAGGTCGTCTTCGTCGCTGGTCATGATGCGCGAGATCAGCTCGCTCGCCTCGTATTTGCCAGGGACAAAGGCCTCCGCCTTGAGCGCCTCATCCCGAATGTCGAGACGGAGATCAGCCTCGCGATGCTTCGGGTCGGGACCGTGGCAGTAAAAGCAATTGTCGGAAAGCACCGGCAAGACATCACGATTGAACTGGATCTTGGCCGGAATGGGCCGCTCCGCAGCGGACAGAGCGACGGTGAAGAAAAGGCTAGCGATGAGGATGCGGATCATTTTTGAAAAGCGGTTTGGAAAGAACGGAAGTGCGGCGGATCTTTATGCCAGGATGTCCTTGATGACCTTCGCGCCTTCGACGCCGCTGAGGCGGGCGTCGAGGCCTTGGAACTTGAAGCTGAAGGCCTCGTGATGGATGCCGAGCTGATGCAGCATCGTCGCATGAAGATCATGCACGGTGGTGACCTTATCCATGGCGGCGTAGCCGAGGTCATCCGTCGCCCCATACGAGACACCGCGCTGAATGCCTGCCCCGGCCAACCACATGGACATGGCCTTGTTATGATGATCACGCCCGATCGGACCTTTGTTGCCTTGCGCCATCGGCGTGCGACCAAACTCACCGCTCCAGACGATGAGCGTGTCCTCAAACATGCCGCGCTGCTTTAGATCGGTGATCAAGGCAGCGCAGGCGCGATCCACCTCGGCGGCGCGCAGCGGTAGCTCCTCACGCAACAAACTGTGGTGATCCCAATCGCGGTGGTAGAGCTGGATGAAGCGCGTGCCACGCTCCGCCAAACGCCGCGCCAGCAGGCAGTTCGAAGCGAAGGAACCATCGCCCGGTTGGCAACCGTACATCTCCAAGGTCTTGGGTCCTTCCGCGCTAATGTCCATCAGGTGCGGCACGCTGATCTGCATCTGAAAGGCCATCTCGTACTGCGCGATCCGGGTAGCGATCTCTGGGTCGCCGACCAGCCTTTCGTGCTGGCGGTTGAGCGCATTGATCGCAGCGACATCGGCCCCTTGTCCATCGCGGGCAATCCCATTGGGGTTCGTCAGGTAGAGCACTGGATCTCCCTGCGAGCGCAGTTGGACGCCCTGATATTTTGACGGCAAAAAGCCACTGCTCCACTGGCGCGCCGCGATGGGCTGGGGGGAGCGCCCTTTGCCCGTGGACATCAGCACTACAAATCCCGGTAGATCCTCAGCATCACTGCCCAGACCATAGGTCACCCACGCTCCCATGCTGGGCCGACCCGCGATCTGCGAACCCGTGTTCATGAACATGTGCGCTGGATCATGATTGATCGCGTCCGTTGTCATGGAGCGGATCAGGCAAATCTCATCGGCGACGGAGCCAATGTTCGGCAGCAACTCGGAGAGCTCCATCTGGCACTTGCCGAACTTTTGAAACGCAAACATCGGCCCCTTGCACACCAGCTTCTGCCCCTGGAGCTGCGCCAGTTGCTGGCCCTTGGTAAACGAGTCCGGCATCGGCTTGCCGTCCATCGCGGCCAGCTTTGGCTTGGGATCAAAGAGCTCCAACTGCGAAGGACCACCCGCCATCGTCAACCAGATGACACGCTTTGCCTTTTGCGGCAGAGGTAACGATCCCAGCACACCGCCCGCCCCTTGCAAAAGATCTGGCCGCAACAGAGAGCCCAGCGCCACCGCCCCAAGCCCCTGCGAACCCCGCCCGAGAAAGGCCCGGCGAGACATGGCGGAGGGTTTGGATGAGTCGTGCATGGCGATGGAGTTACGCAAAGAAAACGGTTCCTAGCGCACGTTTCTTCGACATGACATCGCGACCAGCCCTCTGCCTGTTATCTTTGTGCCTCAGCCTGCCTTCCTTGCAGGCACAAAATGGCGACCCCGCCTGGGATGCGATCAAGGGCTATGCCACACCACCTCCAGCGCTCGCAGGTGATCTCGGCAGCTATCGCAGCCCCCTGCTTTTCAACGACGGCACCCATGTCAAAACGCCCGCAGATTGGGCGCGCAGAAGGCAGGAAATCATCAATCAATGGACCCACTACTTGGGCGAGTGGCCAGAACTGATCACCAACCCCAAGGTGGAAACCTTGCGCACCGAGCATCGCGAAACCTTCCGCCAAGAGCGCATCCGCTTCCGCTGGACGCCCGAAGAAACCACCGAAGGCTGGCTGCTCATCCCCGATGGTGCCAAGAATGCGCCCGCCGTCATCGTCGTGTACTACGAGCCTGAAACCGCCATCGGCCTCGCCAAACCCGACCGCGATTTCGCGCTGCAACTCACGCGCAAAGGCTTCGTCTGCCTCTCCATCGGCACCACTGAGGCCTCCGCTGCTGGCACTTATGCGCTCTACCATCCCAGCATCGAAAACGTCACCGTTCAACCGCTCTCGATGCTCGGCTACGCCGCCGCGAATGCCTATTACGTGCTCGCCACAAGGCCCGAAGTCGATCCGGCGCGCATCGGTATCACCGGGCATTCCTTTGGCGGGAAGTGGTCCATGTTCGCCTCCTGCCTCTTTGAAAAATTCGCCTGCGCCGCATGGTCAGATCCCGGCATCGTCTTTGATGATACCCGCAACAGCATCAACTACTGGGAGCCTTGGTATCTGGGCTTTCACCCCAAGCCCTGGCGCAAACGCGGGCTGGTGACGCCCGACAATCCCGCGCACGGCCCCTACCTCCAGCTCCGCGCCGATGGCCGGGATCTGCATGAGCTCCACGCCCTCATGGCCCCCCGCCCCTTCCTCGTCAGTGGCGGTGCCGAAGACACCCCCGACCGCTGGAAACCCCTCCAGCACAGCATCGCCGTCAACCAACTGCTCGGCTACCAAAACCGAGTCTTCATGACCAACCGCCCCGACCACGCCCCTAACCCACAATCCAACGCCGTGCTCGTCGCCTTCTTTGAGCACTTCTTGAAGCCCACACCTTGACCTCGCCCCCACAGCGTCCACAGGTAGCCCCGCCCCATGCGCATCGCCCTCTTTGATCTCGACCACACCCTGCTGCCGCACGATACGCAGACGCTGTTTTGTAATTTTGTGATGAAGCGCGAGCCCTGGCGACTCCTGCTTCACGGCCTATTTCTTCCCTTTGCGCTGCTGCGTGCCGTCGGTCTGTGCAGCACCGCCACCGCCAAGCGCGCCTTCAATTCCTACCTCTGGGGCATGCCCATCAGTCGGCTCAAAAAACACGCGCACGACTTTGCCCACGACTGCGTCAATAGCTGGATCTACCCCGAGCTCCGCGCCGAGCTCCTGCGTCATCGCCATCAGGGGCGCGTGGTCATTCTGAATACCGCCAGCCCCAGCTTCTACGCCCGATCCATCGCGGAAGCCCTGGAGTTTGATCATTCCTTTGCCACACCCGTGATCCTCGAAGGCCGCAGCGTGCCCTTCCTACCGCGCATTGACGGAGAAAACAACAAACGCCAGGCCAAGATCGACCGCATGGAAGCCGCGCTGCCGCAGCTGAAGCAACGCAGCGCCGCAGACATCGCCGACTCCTGGGGGTTCAGCGATAGCGCGGCGGACATCCCCCTGCTCGAATACTGTGGCCGCCGCATCCTCGTGCATCCCAGCCGTGCCCTGATCGCCCACTTCAAGGCCGATCCCAAAGCCGTCATCCTGCAACCCAAGCGCCCCTACAGCACCAAGCTGGGCGACATGCTGCACGCCTGCCTCCAGGTCATCGGGCTCCACCCAGAAAAAGGCCCCAACTGATATCGAAGGCGCCGCCTCCCCGCTTGCGGCACGAAAAAAAGCGCCTACTATCACCAGACCCTCACGCGCCCGTAGCTCAGTGGATAGAGCAGCGGATTTCTAATCCGCTGGTCGTTGGTTCGATCCCAACCGGGCGCGCCCTTATAAATAGCGCTGAAACCAAGTAAAATCAAGGGATTCAGCGCGATGGACAACTCGCAGGGAGACGAACCGTCCCGCACCAAAATGCACCCAAATGGGCCAAAATAAGCGGATTTTAAGCGGATAAAATATCTCGATTATACGGACGGCTCCAAAATGGACGCAAACCTGCCGTGACAGGTTACGAAGATGGTTTTACGCGCCCGAGTCGCAGCAACGTGGACGAGGCAGCGCTCCCTCAAAATGACATCGTCCATCTCATCGGCATCTACTGAATGGGGTGGCAGAGCTCCCTCGGAAAGCCCCGCGAGAATCAAGTGATCGAACTCTAGCCCCTTAACTCGGTGCATCGTGGCAACGCGGATCCCCTTTTTTGACTGGTCATCGGTCTCACCATGTTTGACCAAATAAGTTGAGAATCCAGCTTCCTGAAGGGCTTTTTGATAGCTTTCAACTAAGCGCCCCGTGCGCGCCACCAGACAAATACCTTCTGGGAGATTGTGCTCACTCTCGGTAAGCGCCTCAACATGCTGAACGATCGCCACATGTTCATCCTTTAATGTTTTGAATGATTGGACCTTGGGGGCTGCACCGTGCGTTAGGGAACGGTAGGCCTTGTCGTCATCCAAGCCTCCATCCATATCGTCAATTGAAGTGCCCGCGAGTATACGACTGGCCCAACGACGGGTTTCCTCAGTTGTTCGGTAATTGACCCGTAAACGACGGCTGCGACCACGGACTTCAACACCACACTGTGAAAGCACGACTCGGTGCCCATAAATACGCTGATGGGCGTCTCCTACCAGGAAGAGATCGTTGCCCAATTCGACAGGGGCAAGCTCCCGAAGCAACCGAAATGCCTCTGCGCCAAGATCCTGGGATTCATCCACGACGATAGAGCGGTAGGGGCGCGGCCCTCTCTCTCTCTGAAGTAACTGACGCACATCGCGATGAATGTCACCCAACTCACGTAGACCATGCTCAGTGAGAAGTGCCCGATATTCTTCAAAAACCGGCCAGATGCCCTGCTTCTCTTTTCTCCCAAGTCGCTTACGCCGCCCGGCACGACTGATTTTGAAATAGTCTTGTAGGCTCTCGATGCCGTGTGCCACGATGACCTGGATCCATTCTTCGCGGAGAAAACTGCTTGTGAAACAGCCCCCCTCAGGAGTTAGTTGAACGGCTCGCTCCCAGAGTTCATCCGCTTTATCGCCAATGGCTGGCTGGCAGTGAATGCCCCGCTTCTTGAGAAATGAAACCGCCCAGCCATCCAAGTGCGTGACTTCGATTTTTTTGAGGGTCTCCCAGCTACAAAGCTGCTTCAAATTCTCCTGAATATCAGTCGCAAGGTTCTTTGTGAAGGTGGTGAAGAACACCCGTTCATCAGCCTTGCACACATGCTCCGCAAGCCAGCGAGATCGATGAAGGGCTACCACAGTCTTCCCAGTTCCAGCACCGCCAAGGACACGGATAGGCCCCTTGGCATTGGTCTCGACCAATCGACGTTGTGAGGGATGTAGAAACACTCTCCATTTTGCCAGAGGTTCGGCTAGGATCTTCTGCATCTCCTGATGGTCGGATAGCACAATAAATGACCGCTTCGATTCCTCATTTTCGATGGCCGTCGAAAAGTCGCCGGTATCCACAGCCACCTCTGGCATTTTGCGCCCCAATTCGGATTGCACCTCTTCAAAACTGTATCCCGCAGCCAGGAGATAGGCTGCTTCAAAAGCATCTTGAGGCAACGAACGCTCGGCCTTGTCGAGGTCCTCGTCATTTTGCAGCGATCTAACTAACGGAAGTGATTCGCGGGGTACACCGAGCGATAGAAGTTCGGCATCCTGGAAGGGGTCAAACAGAAAGCGCGCTGCTTGTGGGGTTTTGCCGCCAGAGGATGCGACGCTAGAATGCTGCGTTTGTGATTCATCCGCAGCTTCAAAGAGTTGGAGAGCTCCGGTGTCGGGATTTACCTGGCAGATGCGGCGCTCGGCCCATGCATATGCCTCATCATGCTTGTCCACCCACAACAATACATAAACATCCCCGCGCTCAGGTTGCAGCACGATACCCCGGTAGTTTTGGTCGATACGCACCGACCTGAGATTGGCATCACGAGCACCATTGATGCGTTCGAAATTGGTTCCAGGTGCCGCAGGGTTCTGCATAAATTTGTCGCAAAACTCACGGGTCTTCTTCTGCTGTGTGTGCGGCAGTCGGGAGTAAGCGGTTAGAAAGTCGCTGCCCAAGGCCACTTTGATGGGTTTGAGATACGTGCTCATGATGCAGAGATGATAAAGGAAGTGATTGTAGTTTGTTCTTCAGGTGAGGAGCAGCCGAAAACCGTCCACCCTTGTTCGATAAAGGCCTTTGTGTCGTGAGAATCCATATTGAGGAGCACGGCCACACGCAGGGACTCCCAGGCCAATTCGGCAGCAGCGACAATCGTACCTGTTGGACCTAAAAGCTCATAGCCCGCATCGGGCATGAGCACTTTCTGGGTGGCTAAACTTTTCAAAAGCTCGTGGACCCCGCGATCTGTGAGTTCAAAAAGTTCAACCCAGGCGTGGTCGATGCCTGATTCAGATTGAGTCTTTGGTGATGGCCCTAACAGCAGGGCATCAAGCACTCCTGGGCACCAGCCTCCAGCGAGCCCGGCTGTACTGACCGCATGAAAGCCTGGCATAAACTGCAGGAGGTTTACCAGACGCAACATGCCAGCCCACTCCAGACGACTGGGAATGCAGCCATTTTCGAGTGTGTCGTTGAACCAAATCAACGCAGCAGCGTTCCCGAACTTCTTGCAGGCGAGATCTGTTCCCGGAATCCAAAAAGTCCCTTCGATTCGCTGTGTGTGCCCATCCTCCCCTCTTTCGTTGAACTGTGAGCGAAAAACTTCTGCGGGGCTGCCGACACGGCGCGGCATGACAGCGCTGCCCAACCTTTGATGGATGAAGGCCTCAATCTCAGAGGAGTCGCATCTCCCAAGAGTGCCAAAAAACAAACCGTAGTGCGCCGCTTGGATCTCCCACGCGAATTCATCGGGGTTTCTCAACCACGCGAATAAGAGCTCAAGTGAGTTCTTTTTATCAGCGTCAACCAACCCACATTTTTCACGGCGATCCTTCTCAAGGATTTGACCCAGCATTTGATCGCGTTTGGCTGCGAGTGCTTCGCCGTAAACTTTGAAAATGTGCTCTTTGGCATCTTCTCCTGCATGAACATCTGCCCAGGTTACTGACCACACATGCCAGCCTGCACCATGAAGGATTGCCATGCGCTTGCCCAGGTCTACACCAATGCGGTTGTGGCCGCCGGCGACGTCAGCATGAAAGGTGAAGCCGTCGAGAAATACTGCTATCGGTTTGGCCAGCGAGGTCGCACCTCCACTTCGAAGAGGATAAAAAACGAAATCCGGTCGAGAGTGGATCGCTGCTCCGTCCTTCTTGGTCACATCCACTTGAGGGGCGATTTCCCAGCTTGTGGACTGACTTGGACCGCTTAGCAGATAGCCCGGATGGCCACGGACCACACGGGTCTCCATCTTGAAGCCACCTTTTGCTTTCAATGCTTCGAGGAAGCGTTGTTCCAACTCACTCTTTACCAGGGGATTGACATCAATGGTGGATAACCCTCCAGAAACCTCCTCCAACTTTGCCGAGTCGGATAGCAGTGCATTGAGAACTTCCAAAGCTTGCCTTCGTGAAATCCGCGGATGATCGCGCCGCAAGCGGTAGGCCCGGACACAGCGATGACAGCCGTCTTTGTCGGTATCAGCTTCGCACCCACATGTGGCAATGGATGCCTGCGCTTTGCGCAATACATTGAGCAGGCCATCAGGCGAGCGCATGAGTTCCTTCAGGTAGCCAGTGCCTCCGGGAACTTTGTCATAGAGGATTAGATAGCGCCGACGCAACGATGGAGCTTCGGGAATAGGCAGTTCCTGAATGCAGCTCTCCAGATGATCGATGTTACCGCCGAAGTGTTCTCTGAGACCCACGTAAACGGCAGCTAGAAACGAGGCAATCCGAACATCCATGTCTCCGCCGGCGGATGGAATAAGGATGCGGAGTGCTTCAGAACTCAGTTCTCGATAAAGAAACACGGCCTCCAGCACCTCCTCTTCGGTCTCTTTGCCCCGGCGACCGCATGAGATGTCATGCTTCCACCTTTGCTTGTTCTTGGCTGTCTGGACTTTGCCACACTCAGCGCAAATGCGAAACCCATGCCCCTGATGTTCGCGCCCACCGATCTTGAGCACCTCAGCACCCAGTTCCTGGGGACCTAGATTGACCTCACGCAGTGTCACCTTGCGGATGAACTCAAAGCCAAACGGGAAAGCAATATCAGTCAACTGATAGGCCTTCTCCCGCTGACCGACATCCAAGTCCACGGAGATGTGTCGATTAAAGAAGTGCAGCTCACGCTCATCAGCATCATCCCTGATTCGTGAATCACGATCCGTCACGGTGGTCACCACCTGCCTCATTCGCAGCATGGGTTTGAGCAGGCTGGTGTCGCTCCAGTTGCTGCTCTGGCAGCGTGGACATTGTTCAGCGATGGGCGAGCCAGTCTCGTGACGCTCGATGTAGGAGCACTCATCACAGAAGTGCCATGTTTCAACGGGCGACAAGCCTACTGAAACTTGATCAATGGTGAGCTTCCGGCCACCTGCATAGAAGGTATTGCCAGGAGCAAGTTCCGTGAGAGCGACTGCGGCAGGCCGTTCATAGTCGTAGCGTTTCACGGAGTAGGCCCCGTGTTCATCAGCCTCTGCTTTTTTGCGGAGAATGATGCTGTGGAGTGTCACTCCCTCCTCGGGGAAGGCATAGTTGGGAAGCAGTCCCTCATCCGTGAAAACCTCCAGAGTGTCTTTACTGCTGATGCGTTTGAGCAGTTCATGCAGTCCGCTGCGATCGCGTTGCATTTCTTCCTGCTCGGCGTCCAGAGTCTCGTCACGGGGTGTCTTGCTCTTGTTGCGTTTGATGGCGTTCTGTAATTTGCGCAGCCGATCCCGAAGGTCAGATCGTTCTGCCCGCAGGGTTTCCAGACAGCGGCTGATCTTCCATGCCAGCGAACCTTCTTCGGCTGCTTTCCCCTCAGCAAAGGTGCGGATTGCGGCAGCTGCATCGTCCCGGAGATCTCCCGCCCGAAAGATGGCTAGAAAACCCTCAACCAACGAAGTGAGATTGGATTCAATAAAACGCAGCAGGCTGTGTGGAAAGGCGGCCAGATCGGGCGCGCGCTCCAAGTTGTTGAGAACGGTGTCCAGTTTCTTGGGCACAGCATCTTTCGGCAATCCCCCGGCAACCCACCGGTCAAAGCAGAATGCGGTGAACTGGCGCTCCAACACCGCAGGCGCATCCAAGAAGACGCCCGGCATGGGAACGTCCCCCGCCATCATCATGAGTGGCTCCTCAAAGTAGTAGAGGCTATGAGCCCTGGCATCAGCAACAGTCAGGTTGAACGCATTTCCATCACGGCGACCAGCACGGCCAATGCGCTGAAGATAGTTCGCCTGCCCCGGTGGAACGGAGCAGAGAAACAACGTCGATAGATCACCAATGTTGATACCCATCTCCAGAGTTGGTGTGCAGGAGAGCAGGTTAGGATCCGTGGGCAGTCGGTCGGGAGAGGTTCGTTGGAACCGGCGTTCCAATTCCTCCCTCTCTCCGCGTTCCAGCAGTCCCGTATGTTCTCGAGCGCGGATTCGCTCCACATCGCCTGACGCATAGAGGCGTCCATAATAATCCGGCCCCGAGCGTGTTGGGTGATAGGTTCCACCGCAATCCAGCCGCAGACAGGGCATTCCATCCCAATCCGTGACCTCGGTTGAGGCACAGGCGAAGGCATGACCGCAGTGGGCACAGGCAAGCTGATGCACTTCCTGATGAACCAACAGCCGCGCGGGGAGCAACCCCCAAATGGGCACACCTTGAGCCGCACGCTTTTCCAGCAATCCGCTCCGTTCGAGTGCTTGCAGGATCACTGGCAGAATGTCCTTGGCGAGTTCATGCGCAGGTGGCGTCATGGCTGGCAAAGCCTTGCTCAGCCATTTTTGCGCCCAAGTGCGGGCGCTGCCTGTCGCCCACAGACGTTCGAAGCGTCGCGCATCGCCATCAGGCCCGATAAAATAGGACGGTCCACGGCCACGGAAACCCGGCAAATGATCATGCGTTTTGCCGAGCGAAAAGGTGTTGCCCATCTGGGCGACATAACCATCAAGCTCTGGGTGGAAAATGCCGCCCGTGGTACGCAGCCTTGCCAACAGTCCCAGAACAACACGCCGCAGCGTCAATGAGTCGAGCGAGCGAAGAGTGCCTATGCTCTCTTTTAACCTCGGCAGCATTTGCTCCAGGGATGCATTCAGAGCATCTGCATCAGGAACGAGAATGGCGGTCCCTGATTTCTCCAGTGTTCGCCCTATTCTCGCTTGGAAGCCGAACTCGCCTGTGATTTCCCAGGACACACGCCTCGAAACTTGTTGGGCGAAGTTGGAATCCGTTGGGAGGTGACCGGTCTTCTCCAGGGTCTCGTAGGCTTCCTTCCACTCGATCTCAGGGGGGGTGAAAATGCCAGCAAACTGGGCATCACCACCGGGCATCCGCCATCGAGTCTCGAAGAGTGCGTGGAGTTCGCTCAAGACGACGGGATTGGAGTGTTCTTGCAGGACCTTCTGCATCGCTGTCCGCAGGTTCATTCGCCAGGTGCGAGCAGAGAAGAAGCCAGCCCGATGGGAGGCATCCTGCACGGAATCGGAAAACGCCAGGGTCTGTTTATGATCGTTGTAGGGGCTGGCGAAGGTTTGGCCAAGCACGACGCTGGTCAGGCTAGCCGCGCGAGACCCCATGATCGTGAGACCTGTCTCGCTGTCACAATAAGGGCAGGACTTGTCGGTGTGGACTTTTCCCGCCTTTGTCTTGGTCGGGTAGATAAGTTTGCCGGGAATGAGCACGCCCTCGGCTTGGCAGGCTGGACAGGTGCCGTCGGCATGGCCAGGGCCGGCGTAGAGACAGGAGCCACAAAGAAGCTCTGGAAGGTCAAGTTGCTCCCCTTGGACTTCGCGAAAGCCCGGGGCGCTTGGGAAAAAGAATCGCAGCTTCGAGTCCTCGTCAAAGAAGCTTCGGTAGAACTCCTGCAAGCCCGATGTGACGCAATGCTCATTGGCTCGCATCGTGCCGCCCCAGCCAGTGGCTCCACAGTCGCGGCAATGGAGCACAGGCAGGTGAATCTTGGCGGCTTGCTGCTCCAGATCATCGGAGAATCGCAGGATCGGTTCCGGAGTGACCGATGCCACGAGTCGTGCCAGTTCGCGGAGCCAGAGTTGGGCACGCTGCTGAACGAGGGGCATCTTTCCGCCTGGACCGCGGGCATGGGCAACCAATGAAAGCAGACTGATGGTTACCAAATGCCTGACTTCGTCCGGTGCCTCCCGCAATGTGCGGATGCCCTGACCAAGCTCATACGACAGCGCTTCTTCGGTCATCAGACCTCGTCGGGTGACTGTGAGCAAATTGCGGAAGAAGCTGTGCTGCTTCAGTTGTTCGCCCAGCGTGACCCGCCACTCTCGATCATCGAGATCATCCGGTAGTGGCTCATCAATCCAAAGCTGATACTGCGCTTTCAGATAGTCCTCCGGTAGCGCAAAATTTTCGGGCCGCATCTGCTCCACATCCACCGCGTCTGGCACTTTCGTGTAGGCGATCAGGGCCTCGCCGAGAAACTCGGATTCATTGAGTAAGGTTTCCGTGATCACCGATTCGGAATCGAATGCCTCGCCAAAAATGCGGGTTGCGTAGTCTGCCAGTGCTTGCAGGCCAGCTTCGGCCCCCAGAGTGGCGGAGGTCCCCACGCAGCAGAGGTGCCCCTCAGGGATGGCGAGACGCGCCTTAAGCCGTCTGACAAGGCAGGCCAGGTCGGTGCCCTGAGCCCCATCAAACGTGTGCAATTCATCCACCACCAGATAGCGCAGGGTCTCTGGGCCGTTTTCGGCCCAGAGTGGAAAGTCCTGTTGCCGGATGAGCAGGTAATCCAGCATTTTGTAGTTCGTCAGCAGGATGTCGGGGGGAGAATCTCGAAGGTGATAACGATCCGTGATCACGTCGGCCTTCGTCATCTCCGTGCTTGTTTCGGCCTCACCGCCCACGTAGAGGCCTGCCGTGATTTTGCCTTTGGCTTGATCCTCGATGATGCCTGCCAGCCGTTTCGCCTGGTCGGTTGCCAGCGCATTCATCGGGTAAATGATGACGGCTTTGATTCCCCGATCCGCCGGACGTGAGAGGCAGTGTTCCAGGATGGGATACAGGAAGCATTCCGTCTTCCCCGAGCCCGTTCCGGTAGCCACCAGTGTTGGCTTTGCCTTCTCTCCACGCAGCCGCTCAAACGCCCGCTGCTGATGCAAATATGGAGGGAACGGCAGGGTGAATCCTTTGAGGACATCAGTGCCCGCTGTGCCGGGACGAAACGGCAGCTTCAGCGAGTGGTAAGGCCCTTTGAAGAGCATGCCAGGCTCCGCCAGAAAACGATCCAGCATCGAGGCAAAGAAAGGATTCGCCGACGGAAAGGTGCTCCGCAGGAAATCCGCGACGCCGTCTTGGATCTGATGGGCTAGGATCGGGGGCAGCATTGATAAAAGTTATTGGGCGGTCAACATTTTTTCTGATTGCTGAGGGGGAGGACCTTCTTGCGAACCGACCACCAGAACTCTTTTAGCAAATCGCCGCCATCATCAATCTCCTTGGGCGTCACAGCCGTCCCGTTCAAGGATAACAGACTCCGTATTTCATTTTCCAATTCCGTCGCAGAGTTGCCCTTGTTCGCTAGGTTGATCGGGCTGTTCCGGCCGAAGACCTCGCCTGCGTTTTCCAATTCTGCGGCCTTCAAAGTGTAGTCAAGCGCGCGCAGTTGGCGAAACGGGTCTCCTGTGCCAATAATCCAAGC
This sequence comes from Verrucomicrobiaceae bacterium, assembly GCA_024232965.1. Classification (GTDB taxonomy): domain Bacteria; phylum Verrucomicrobiota; class Verrucomicrobiia; order Verrucomicrobiales; family Verrucomicrobiaceae; genus JACKQF01. The sequence continues at coordinate 671,301 of JACKQF010000002.1, forward strand.
ATCACGAAGAAGGTCGACAAGAAGAGTTGGGAAATGCTGGCGCCGGCGAAAGGGCAGGCACGCTCTAAGATCTATCGACTTTAAGGCCGGGTCGACCTCGCAGACTTTCCGTAGATCGGCCAATGCCGCGTAACATCCCAACTTTAAGACAAACATGCGGTACCACCAAAAGCTCGAGTGATTGACCCCGGCTAGACTGATTTCACCCCGTTCGATTGCCTTCCAGGCGTCGTCAATGCGCGCTACGGCCTTTGCAACTTTCACCTCAGCGGTCGTTTGCATTAAAAGGGGGGTCTTTGTTTTCTTGTCAGATATCATCAATCGTCCCTGCCAAAGTAGCATTTCTGCGCGTCGAAGATGAATTCGTGCCAGTTCCTTGCCTTCCGTGATTCCCAGACCCGAAACCACCAATGCGTGAGCCTCATTGAATCGACGATTGGATTCGTAGGGGCGTTCGAGATATCCCAACGCGAGTCCATAAAGAGTCAGAATGCGGACCCGTTGATCGCATTCTACAGTATGAATGTCTGGAGATAGATTGCGACACAGTTGAAGTGAATTATAACCGAGGACACAAACCGACCTCCAGCATTCCTTAAGCGCAGCTTCTTTTGCGATTTGCCTTTTAGAGTGATGCAACATCTTTGCTCGCCTGACAATCCGGTACATAAGTTCGGTCAGAACCCAGACTAGCCTTACTAGATCTCCTTCGCTCGCAACTTCTTCAGCCCATTTGGTGAGCCAGTCGCGTTTTGAATCCCGAAGTAGCTCCACTAAACCTCCACCCTCGATAACGGCCCCAAGCTTCGCATCTGTCCATTTGTTTCCAAATCCATACTGGCTCAAGAGTTTTCCACACGGCTTTGTCCAAACGGGTTGGCCGAGTTGCTCCGTAAAATGTCCAATGGAAGGCAGCCTTGAGAATCTGCTCTGATTCGGTTTGGAAGTCCTCTCCCCCAGTTTGTCAGTCATGACAACTAATGGCGCGAACTGATCGCCATGAGCCAAGCCCTCCGCCTGAACACTTTTCACAAGATGCATCATATCGAGCTTGAGCACATCGAGACCTAAGCGGATTCGCTTATTCAGAGCCTTCCCAGTCTTGTTCTGTTTACAAATCGAATCGCCCCAACTCGCCAAGTCCCCCCACTTTGGCAGTATTGCCTTTTCCAAGTCCACCCCAGGACACCAAAAGCGCAGACTTTTTGCGCCGACTCGAAGCAACCTTCGAAGCTGGCAAAGGGCAGACCAAAAGAGCCTCGCGCGGTGCAGTTTCAGACCCGTGTCGTCAATCTCTTTTGCCACAGGTCTCATGGGCTCATAGGACCCTGCACGCTCCATCGCACTGGCAGAATGATAGATCCCTTCAATGACCGGAATGTAGTGACCGGTAGCGAGGAACGCACGGAGATACCAGTCGCCAATCCAGTAGTGGATGCGTGAACGCAGACTTTTGAGGCTGTTCACCTTCAACGGTGTGGGATCATTTTCACCGTCTCTTTTCAATTCAAAAGGGCCGACATGCTCCATGATGTACTGAAGCCCCAATCGGCTGTCTCGATACTTCCATGCATACCCGCCAGGTTTGCGGAGAAAGAGGCCCGCATTCGCCAGCCATGGGAACCATCCCATCTTCTCCGGTACCGCATTTGCTTCTGGGTCACCATCAAAAACCCATTTTTGCCGCTCTTCATCATTATCTCTGTGGACGAGATTGAACTTGTAGGGGCAGGGAAAAACGGCCTCTGAAATCATCGCGGCCGGATGTCTTGACTGGCGGAAAAGCGTCAGTCCGTAGAGCCAAAGCATCCGCGTGACGTATTTCACCGAGTGCTCTTCTGCTGCTAAATTGACAAATTCACTGACTGCTCGGTTGATCGTATCCTCAAAAGCATTTCGGGGGCGGACGGGCTGAATATCTTTAAAAAGGTAAAAGTTGTCGTTTGTTTCAATTTCGTGGACCGTTTCGAGGGGGACGCGAACTGGATTCCGATTCTGTCCTTCTGATTGCCCACTATTCTCATTCGATGGCACAAATGCGGTATTTTTAGCAACACGCTGTGCAACTTGCTCAATGTGATTGGCTTTGTTCTCATTGCGATCATTCCTATCCAAGCTGTATGGCATGTAGATGACGTTGAAGCCGACTTCTTTGAGCAGAACCATCAGTGATTCCATGCGAGCATAATTCTCTTGCCCCCAATAATGGTCTTCTTGCTTCCACCCGGCACAGCCACCGGGACAGTTGCGGCCATAGAGAAACAGCGCCCACTCTGTTGGGGTGATTCGAAACTTCTCCACTAACAGGCGCAGCCGACTAGTCATTGCTTTGGCCGCATCGACCATTTTCATCTCTCTAACCTTCGGCGGCAGGAAATTGATCCATTCCAGTTGGAAGTAGCCCATGCGGATGGAGATGATCGAGAGAATGTTGAAGAAGAGGTCGGTTGGGTCAGAGTAATCCTCCAGTTCAATCCACATGGTCTGGTAGCGCTGTCGGCGGAACTCGAAGAACAGGTGGGTCATCGGCTGACCAGTGCCGCTGGCGGCGTTCACACAGATGACCTTGGTCTTCATCTGTTCCTTGATTTTATCAAAGAGCATGGATGTCTGCCCCTGATCTGCGTCTAACGGGCGTTCAGGCGGGACGTGATGGCTGAACTGAATGCTGTAGCCGCCACCGGGAAGCGAGAGATTGATCCCCTGATACATTTCCCACAAGAGGAGATCGGATCGGTCGGTTACGAGTGCGCCTACGGTTCCACATTTCTGCCCATGCGATGGATTCATGTAGTCCCCGAAGATGCGGTTAATCTTCTCCAAATCGGATGTGTTGTGGCAGACCCAGAACACTTTGAATTCAGAATCCAGATCCAGCACATACTTGATCATTTGGACGCAACGAGCATCGCTGGCCGAATAGCCGACTACCAGCAAATTACTGGGGCGAAAGTCCAGAGGTTGTCGCTTGTGAGGGGCCTTGGGACCTCTCAGGTATTTGAAGAAGCGCTTTTTGTCTGACTCGCTTGGCGGGTGGTTGATGGAAGAATCGGCACGGGTTTCCAGGATGTCGCCGTGCAACTTTACCAGGCAGTCTTGGGATCTTACGGTTTCAAAGGCAGGAAGCCCTCCCCTGATGCTAACAGCCAAAGTGTGCAGAGGCTCACCCTGAGCCCGATAGCTTTGTTCGATCAGCGTGTCGAAATTGGTGGTCAGAATCACATGAGTTCGCAAGGCACGTGAAAGCCGCGAAATCATGTTGTGAATCAGATTGGGGCGCTTGCCCCGCGTGATGTGCGCGTTGAAACTGTCGATCACGGCAGGATCCATCTCATCGAGAAAGACTCGACCATCCTCACTAATCTCTGCACACGCGAGAAACTCGAGTGTCAGGGTCCAATGTGCCAGAGCACGAAGCGCCCGGTCTTTGACGTAACGAGTCGAGGTTTGGGACGCGTTGGGGTCGCATGGGAAATTGGATACCTCCAGGTGTCGTCTGGAGGTATCGAGATCATTCTCCGTTTCCCAGATGTGTGAACTTCGGAGAATTTCAGGAACCAAGGGCCTCTGAAAGTGCAAATCTCGACTCGGCCAGTGGTCAGCTCCGTAGCTCGTGCTCGAACCTTTGGCCTGTGCTTGGACGCTGGTTACCTGCGGTCGCCCCGACGATTTGTCGATCCTCACCTCACAGCGGTAGAAGCCGCAGATCTCCTGATACGCCTTCTCGAAATAATCGTACATCTGTTCCAGGTCTTTGCCGTCTGGCGGCGGCGGCCAGCCCCGCTTGCGCACGCTCCAGTGCTGACCTTTTTGGTCTGCCAAGACAAGATAGACGCAGTAGGCCAGATAGTCCGAGAACTGCTGACTCATGATGATGCCAGACTGTGCCGAGATCCCGCTTCCGACAAATGGCGTGAAGCCTTTGCCTGCAGCGAGTTCCTTCTTGATCGCACTGATGAATTCGGTGGTGTTTTTATAGACCATAGAGTTGTCGGATGGATGGTTGTTATTTCGCGGACTGGGCCATTTGGTAGATTCAGAGCAGCTTCTCGATCAGCTCACCGATGGCTTTGGAGGAGATGCCGCCGACTGAGTCGTCATGGGTAATGATGAGGGTTCCTTTCTTGCCGCCGCCTTCTTCAATGCCGTGTTCGCGATAGAGGGCCTTTTTCTCTTCCCAGCGCTTTGCATAGTCGGCATTGAACAGCATGCCGCAGTGCTCCCAGAAATAGGTGATGCCGGCATCATCGTCGTCGAAAGTGAAGTCCGGGATGCGGACATCTTCCCCGAGCTGCAGTTTCTCTTCGTAGCGGTAATTGATGCGCCGGCGGTGGAGGTGATCGGCGATGATGACTTCGGACTTGGAGCGCACCAACTCACCCCGTTCGGTTTGGTGGATGAGGTTGGCATCCAGGTAGGATTTCTCGAAGAGCTTGGGATGAGGAGGGCGGAAAAGATTGGTCAAACGAGTCTTCGTTTCCGAAAAGCGATCGCTCGCCAGACTGACCAGATCCATCGCAGGGCCCTCGCAAAGAATCACCACCTTGTCCCGCTGGCGGGTCAGGGCGGTGTAGAGCATCTCCCGGCTGAGCATTCGGCGGTTTTTGGGAAGAATGAGGAAGACGATGCCGAACTCGCTGCCTTGAGCGCGGTGGACAGTGAGAGCGTAGGCTAGCTCCAAGTCTGTCGAGCCGTCCTCACTGAATTCTCCGGGCTTGTAGGTAAAGTTGAAACCCGGCTGGGTGGAGAACTCCACATGGACCTCGTTGGTGGAGCCCCATTTGGTGACCACCATGCCGATCTCCCCGTTGGCGAGTGAGCGTCTGGCGCCGGGGGACCACGACCAGCGGCCATGATTGCGGTTATTGATGACCTTGTCGCCATAGACGATCTGCTCGGCGCCCAGCGGCTTGCAGATTTTGCCCCATTTTTTGCGGGCCAACTCCAGGGTGCCTTTGCGCCATTCGTTGTGCAGGTTGCGGTTTAGCTCGCTCACCCCCCAGGGGTGCTGGCGCACCGGAGTGAGGATCTGCCATGCCTCCGCTTTGCGGCCTGCCTGACCTGCGTTGAAGTAGGTGTAGCCATTGTTAAGGGTGGCTCCAAGGAGTTGGTCGAATCGCTCTTGGGTTAGCTCCCCATTCATGCCCAGTTCCTGGTGCAAAGCCGCCGCCAGTTGGTCGTGCAATTCCTGGGGGCTGTTCCATTCGCGAATTTCCAGGTGCTTACTTTGGCGGCGGCCGTTCAGGAGGCCTAGCACGTCATCCTCGCCCGGGGCCAGTTCCGCTCCTGTGAACCAACCCGCCAGACGGACATCGTCCCGCCCGCCAGCTACCTCGGACTGACGCATAGAGACCGTCAGCTCGGTGTAGCCGGTCTCGGCGTGTAGTCTGGGAAAGGGAGACTCAAAGTTCTCCGGCTCCAGATAGCGCACAATATCGACGAAAGGCTTGCCTGCTCCGATGGGTGGCAGTTGGCGGTGGTCGCCCACCAAAATCAGCCGCTTCACTCCAGCCAGGGCCTCGAAGGTCGCGGCCAGCATTTCCTCGGTCATCATTGAGCACTCGTCGATGATCACCGTCTCGGCCTCTTTGTCACCGGGCTCACCGGTGAGAAGGTAGCGTTGGGCCGCCCCATCGAAGCGGTTCGTCCGGTTCAGGAATTGGGCGATCGTTTTGGCGGGGAAGCGTTTGTCCCCCACCTTCTCTTCCATGCGCACCCGGGCCTTGCCGGTAGGGGCCAGCAGCAGCACCCCGCCGGCCGCGATGTCTTCCTGCCGGACGAGCGCGGATAGCAGTGTGGTTTTGCCCGTGCCAGCGGGACCGATGAGGACGGAGAACCTTCGGGTGGCCAGGATTTCCAGTGCCGCGACTTTCTCCTGCCTTGCCAGCTTGTCGCGTTCTGCCAGTTCATCTGAAGTGGCCCCCCCTTCGCGAAGGGTGTCATCCAGCAACCGGGCCCAATCCGCTTCGAGATCGTGGGGCGCGGCCTTGATCCTCTTCTGCACCAGATCGCGCACCAGACGACCACAATCCGCGAGACGGCAGAGCTGATAGCCATCCGTTTTGTCCGCCAGCTTGATGCGATTGATCTCGCCGCCGAAAAGCTCGTCCTCGGCCACCTCCATCGTGTCGGAGGTCACCTCGCAGCGGGGGTCGAGCGGCAGTTCCCGGATTTCCGCGATGAGGGTCTTGCAGGGCTGGAGTGTGTGCCCTTGGCTGGCGTGAAACTCCAAGCGCTCAATGGTCAGCGCTCGCAGCCGGCGAATGTCGATGCCGGACTTCAGGGCGCTCGGCACGGGTAGCGGCACCTGGGTGCGGATTGAATCTTCCGGGAAGACCCCGCGATCAATCACCGAAACGGCGATGGCCAGGCCCTTGGGCAGCAGGCGCGTGGACTCATAAATGAGGTAGGGATTGTCCACCAGATCGCCGTCGCTGATGTCGATGCCCTCTGCTTCCCGGTTTTCGGAGCTATAGAGCATGCGCGCTTGATCCAGAGTGAGGTCAAATCGGCTGAGCAGTTGGATGAAAGCCTTGCGGGTGTCGCTGCGGCGTTTCCAACCCTTGCCCACCACCGGGTCCACACGGGAGGCCAGTTCTGGAGACAGATGTGCCTCCGGATCTTCAAACATTTCCTCGACCAAGGGCCAGGGATCCACTTCCGGACCTGCCTGTTCCACGATCTCATTAGCCACAAAGCTCCCCAGTGGGATGCCCATGGCTCCAAGCACTGCCCCCAGCCCGGGACAGGGACCACGCTGTTTCCACAGCCGCGTGATCTGTTCATCGATCCAGGCGATCTGTTTGCTGAAGTCCCCCTCCAGACAGGTCTGGGCATGGCGAAGCGCATCCGCCACTACCAGCAGCGAGGATAGTGCGCCATCTGGTGTCACATGCTCGGTGGCAAAAGAGAATTCAGCGGTTCGATCAGCTGGAGCAAAGGCGATGAGAGGAGTCGGATCAAAATCGGGGTTCGCCTCCATCTTGGCCAGAGCCTGATGGTAGGGCATGAGGAAGCCGTCTTTGAATCCCGGGCGAATGGTGTGGGTAACCATGCGTTCCCACAGCAGGCTGCGGCAGGAGTCCGGTTGGCGCTGGTCATTGTAGGCGTATTCAGTCAGCGGCCCGATCTTTTGGACGCGGCCGACGCCGACGATGACCCGCCGCGCCGGTTCCTCGGTGAGCGGGATTTGCTTGGCGTAAAAGAACACCAGGGACTCCTCCTCACGAATGTGATTCCAAAAGCAGTTCAGCAGCTCCGTGTGGTTTTGGGCATCCTGCATCCACGCCGTCTTGAAGCCCAAGTCCGGTTCGCGGGATTCGGTGACGCCCTCCAGCGGAAAATCCTCCTTCAGACCTCGGATCGGCCACTTCTCATCCTTCTTTCCCCAGACCATCTCCCGCTGCATCCAGCGGAAGGGCACGCCTGGCGCGGAATATGCGGGAAACCGCAATGGCGTGGGCACGAAGTGGGAGTGAGTTTTGGGCGAGGACTGAGTGTAAGGATGGGAGTGATGCTTGGTGAAGGCAAAGGGCGCCATGAAGGTAGCGCGCTCCATCACGCACGGTGGATACTGCGCTTCGTCCAAAGACTCGACGGATTGGCCTCGGACGGTTTCTTCGTCGGCCTCTCGCTTCTTTTCGCCAATATTCTTCAGGCAGAGACAGGCAGAGTTGAGGGTGGGCTTGTTGCAGACGGTGCCGATCCAGGCATGGTCATGCCAGGGAACGCGGATGGAGAGGTGTCGGTGGGGAAAATTCATCTCGGGATTCAATATCTATTGCTGGGTGGCCTCAGGTTCTGGATGATCTACATACTGCTGCACCGAGTTCGCCCAGCGGCTGAAAAGGGCCACATAGGGCTGCTCACTCAGCACCAAGTCAGGAACGGATATTTCCCCTTTTCCGATGAGTCTCAGCACCCAGCCGATGGTCGGCAATACGGCGAGGTTGACCGTTCGCCGGGATATTCTCGTGTCTGCTGACTGCCTGGACTCAATGGCTGATGCAATGGAGGCAGCCTCCTTGTTCAACATCCGCCGAGATTCGACATTCCGGTGGCGCGTCGAGAGTGTGCCGACCTCTTGAGTCAGCCTTCTCAGCGCGATCATCTCTTTCGACTGATGAAGAAACTTGGCCGCCTCAACCAAGCTGCAGCGCTCACCTTTGGCGAGTCGCAGGATCTCGTCTGCGAGAGGCGGTATGGGGAGTTCCGTCTCCTCAAACTTCAACTCTGATTTGATGGCTTTGGTCATGGCCAGGTAAGTCCGGTGCCAACTGGTGTCCAGGGCCTGGCCAAGGAGCGTCAGGTATTCCGTTTTTCTGGGATGTAGAAGCAGGGGCACATCCAGGATGCGAGACAGCTCAAAGTAGAACAAGGCCCTGCCTGGCTTGTTCGTGCTCTGCCCGAGCAGGCCGTTAAAGCGGGCCATGTAATCGTCTTTCAGACACAGATCGTAATCCCAAATCGGGTGATGCACGGCGGGTTCAAAGACCTCCAGCCCCTCATCTGCCGCGTAATCCTGAAAGGCGATGACGTTGCCTGCTGCCTCCCGACACCTGCTGCTGTGAATATCCACAGGCTCAAACAACAGTTCGACCACCTTTCGAATGTCTGGCACTTCCCCGAGGTTCTTGTGCTGGCAGATGGATTCCACGGCTGACCGATCCACCACCACCCGATCCGCCAGCACCCATTGCTCCAGGAAACTGAGACCTTGAGACAGGCAGAGCAGATCTAATTTGGCATCTGGATGGACGATGCCAGACGCAGCATGTTGCCGCAGCATCGCTTCCAAAATGGGACCAATGGTCTCATGACTGAAGTAGCTGCCCGTCAGGCCGCTCAAAATGTCACGCCTTGCCAGATGCTCCACAGTGGAGGCGTCCAAGAGCAGCGTGCCGGGACTGTCTCGGAAGTCGTATATCTTCTTGGAGGGTTCGCCAAAGAGTTCACTGATCGTGCTCATATTTTTGCATCCAGTTTCCGCCAGACCATGGCGTAGTCGGTTTCGCGGTCGCTGCGGGTGAAGGGGGCTTGGTATTCGATTTGGCGTTCGACAGGGCCGGTGGGGAGGGTGGTGTCTTGTTTGGTTTGGGTGACAGTGCCGGATTGGAGGTGTTTGACTTCGTTCCACTCGGCGCGGCTGAGGCCGACGCCGGGGAGGCCTTTGCTGTTGGTGAAGATGATGCGGCCGCGCTGGTCATACCAGGTGTCGGCTTCGTATTGGCGCATGACGGGGAACTGGATGCGGTAGATGGTCTGGAGTTCGGCCAGGGTGAGACCGAGTGCGCGGGCGGCGAGCACGTCCAGCTCCACCAAGGCCCAGCGTCGGGCGAAGTCGGTGCGCAGGGCGCAGTGGCGGGTCCACTCCGGCGTCAGGTTGCGCCAGAAGTCGGGGGCAAGCCGCGCGTCGTCCCCCAGCCACGTTTCCTCCCGATACGCTTCGTCCCAACTCTCCCGCCACAGCTCGGCGTAGTGCGTCGTCAGGCAGTTCAAAGAAAGAACTCTTGCTGATAGCATCTTGCCTTCAGCCATCTCGTACGGGAGTAAAGGCATTAGCAGCGCTGTGTCGGTCAAAAAGTGACTCTTTCCTGTCGTTTTGACGAAGAAGTCCAAAACGACGGAGCTAAAGCTCGCAGCGCACATCACCAGATCGCGAAGATTCCGGAACGTGATGCTATACCCGCCGTAAGTATGCGTTAAACTCGGAGGAAGAATAGCCGCTACTAGCGTCCGTTCCAGCTCGGGGCCGACGAACATTCGATGCACGAGCCTGAAAAAGTCGGTTACCGGCTGCTGAGACCAGGTGACGCGCTGGATTTTAGCGTTGAATGTCGACCTGTCGGCAGGTGGGGTGAATGTCGTCCGCGGCAAGTAATCGTCAGGGACGATCTGTAAGTCTACGGGCGAATAATCAGAATTGGTCCCTACGTGTTCGCGGGGGCACTTGTTGAGCAAGTTCGCGACATGGAAATGCGGTCCAACGAGAACTAAGTCACATGCTTGCTCTGGAAACTTGATCTCCTTTCGCAGCAGACCTTCTTTTTGACTCTTCGTTTCGTCCCACATAGTCGTCGAAAACCAAGCTTCCCGGCACGTATGCAGGCGGTTTGGAAACTCACCAATTTTTCCGAGAACGACGAGTGGCTGTGTGCCATGAATGGCAGGCAATCGGGCTTCAATCGCTCGCGTCCCAGGTTCGTCATATAGTCGTGCGAAAAGGCCGAGTGTAGCCTCGTCAACGTGCAAGATGCGATCGCCGTGACCGGCGGTGTCCCACCTGCCATTATCGTCTTTGATGCCGGGGATGGAGCCGCCTCCTAGGTGTTCATAGCACGCATCAATCGTAGCGACGGAGAACAAATTGGCGATATGCGCGAACTCGGGAGCTGATCGATACCCGTGATAGACGTTTACACTGTATTTCGTGTGATGATCAATTTCCGCGAAAAGCTGAAGTTCGTTCTGAAACTGAAAATGCGACCTTAGGCGTGGGTAGATTGCACGGCGGAGTGGCCCGCCATTCGGATCGTCATAGACGCCTTCGGGATGAAGAAACCCCGTCACACCAGTCGCACTGCCGAGTTCCCAAGCGCGGGTGATGAAGCATTTGTAGAGATTCGTCTTTTGTGCCTCAAGCAACGGATAATTTTGGAGCGCACCGAGGAAATTTTGTGTGCCCTCGAATTCCTCGTATTCGGCAAGGTAATCTGCGATCCGGCCTGGCGCGGCAAGCTGCTCGGCGCGGGCTTCGGCGATGTCCGACGCGGAGAGTTTGCGGATGGCAAAAGCCGGGTTGCGCTCGGAAAGCAGACCTCCTTCATTCCACTGGATCTTCACCCACGGCGGATTTCCGGCAATGAGATCAAAACCGCCGCGGCGGGCGAAAACGTCGGCGAACTCCAGCTCCCAGTGGAAGAAGCGGCGCTTCTTCGCCAACTCGGCAACGAGGGCGAGGCGGGGAAGCTTGGAGCAGAGGGTTTCGACATTTACGACACCGGCAGGGTCATCGAGTTCGAGGGCGGGCTGCACCTGCACGGGCTCGCCGGCGATCTCGACATCCATGAAGCCCAATTCACCCTGCTGAAGCTGGGGCTCTGGTGCGGTGGGGGTGACGCCAAGGAGTATACTAAGCTCCATGAGCCATTCGTTTCGGTTGGGCAGCAGATGGGCTTTCTCGATAGGCCAGAACCAAAGGGCGCACCAGTAGTCCATAGCGAGCTTCAGGCGGCGGTACGGAGAGTAAGGGTGGAGGAGTTCCTTGGCGGCCTGCTGGTCCTTCCAGCGGGTGTCCGTCGGCGTCTTCTTCGTTGGAGGCTCAGGCCAGACGGGAAGCTCATCCGTGGTAATCGAGCGGATGCGAGCAAGGGCATCCAGATGACGCTGCCAAAGCCTGTCCGCAGCATCCGAGAGTTGAGTGAGGGTGGAAAGATCTGCCGCATCAAAGGCAACACAGAACTCCGCCTTCCAAGCCTTGATCGTGTTGAGGTTGTTGCGCTGCAGTTCCTTGATGACCTTGTCCGTGTATTCGGACATGTTTTTGTCCGGCACGAGCCAGTGGTAGATCGTTCCTTCGCTACGCTGCGGGAGACGGTTCTCTGTTCCCGGTTCTCGGTTCTCGGTTGGGGAGGGCCACTTGATGGGATCGGGGACGGCATCGGTCCAGCGTGCTTTGGTGCCGCTGCGACCGGGCTTTTCCTTCAGCAGGTCGGCGGGAAAGACCTGACGGCGTGCTCCGATGAGGCTGTTGCCGTTGTGAAGCTGGAGGCCGAACCAGGGGACGAAGGCTCCTTCGTGGATGGTATTCAGCCAGAGGGAGATCTCCGCCAGCTCGACGGCGATGGGGTTGTAGTCCACGCCGAAGACGTTGTTGTCCGCGAGGCGCATCTTCACTTTTTGCTTCTCGCGGGTGTAGTCGGCGTGCGGGATGGTCTGACCAGTCTCCTGCTGCTTCAGGCGCAGGTAGGCCTCGGCAAGCTGGTCGATGGCTTCATTCAAAAAGGCGGCGGAACCGACGGCCATCTCGCAGACGGTGAGGTCGAGGATGTCGTCGGCAGTCTTGTCCTTCAACAGCTCCTTGAGGGAGTATTTGACGAGGCACTTGGTGAGGGACTCCGGGGTGTAGTAGGAGGCGGACTTTTGGCGGTTCCGGCCAGCGAGTCGGTAGATGAACTGGCCCTTCGGGTGCTTCAATAACTGGTTCAGGCCGGTTTCGGGGTCCCTCACATAGACACGCTCGGCGTCTTCATACTGCTCCAACTCGGGGCCGGTGACGAAGTAGGCGTGCTCGGCGGGGTTGTAGTTGTCCTCTCCCGGTTTCTTGGGCTTGGGTTTGACCTCGTAGATGTCTTCTTTGGCAAAGAAGCCGGAGTAGCTGAGGAGGCTCTCATAGACAGCTCCGAGCTGGTTGATACCAAGCTGGGCGTAGGAAATGCGGCCCTGGCGTGCCCATTTGCCGCTGCCGTATTTGCCGAGGGAGAGGCGCTTGATGACCTGCTGGAGGATGTGGTTGCGGAACTTGGCCTTTTCCAGCAGCGGGGTGCGGGCGGGATCGAAGAGGTGACCGGCGAGCGGCGGGATGGTGAAGTCGGAGTGGATGGGTGTATCATCCCCCATGGAGAGGCTGGACTGGGCCTCGGGCGTGCGGCCCTCGTAGATGAGGCGGAAGAGGATGCGGAGGGACTGGTCGAAGAAGGTGCCGTTGCGGGACTCGTCGGTGGTAAGGGCGACGTTTTCGAGATCGCGCAGGCTTTCGAGGGAGTAGCCGAGGGAATACTCCAGGGACTTCATGGGGGCGTAGCCAAGCTCGGGGCGGGCCTCCAGGTAGAAGGTGAAGAGGAGGCGGTAGAGGTAGCGGAGGCAGGCGGTGCGGAGTTCGTCGGCGAACTGCTGGTCGTCGCGGTTGTAGATGGCGGTCTTGGAGACGTTACGCAGATACCAGACGGCTTCGTTGCCGAGGAGTTCGACGCATTCGCGGACGGCATCCTTGAGCTTCTCAGAGACGGAGAAGGCGTTGCGGTGGGAGTTGTCGTCGAGGGCATCGTGCAGCGGCTGGCCTTCGCCAGGGCAGATGCTGTCGCGATGCAGCAGCGCGGCAGTGGCGGCGAGAGCATCGTTGCCCTTGCGGGAGAGCAGTTCGTGGAGATCGAAGGAGAGGAAGCGCTTGTCCGTCCACTTCGTGCGGTCGAGCAGGACGGCATGGCGATGGCTGCACAGGACAACCCAACGCGGTGGCTCTGGCTGACCGAAGACATGGCGGCTGATGATGTCCTCCCAGGTGAGGTCTTTCGACAAACGGGCAGCGCGATGCTGGGGATCGAGCGCGGCAGGATCTGCCTCATACTGGCAGGCGGCGACGGAGAGCGTGAGGGGATCGAGTGCGGGGTCGTCGGGCGGGGCGATGGCTTCAAGAACCCAGAGGGCGGGCTCGCCGGTGGAACGTTTGATTTCGCCCAGGATGGGGAGGCGGACGGCGGCGGCCTTTTCACCGATGGTGCGCCAGTCGGGATGGCAGGGCAGATCGAGAGCGCGGAGGAAACCGGGCAGCCACTCCCGCTGAAGAGCGAGCAGATCAGCAGGCTGGTGGAGCTTTTCACGCCGCTGGCCGAGGCGGAAGAAGTCGCGTGAGAGGGCGCGGAGTTTGCGCGGCGGCTGGATGTGCTCCTCGGAATCCGGGTGGTCCTGCGCAGTCTGATCCCACTTCGCGAGCAAGTCCTTCAGGTCCTCCTCCAGCCGGGTGGCCAGGTAGTGGTGGGTGAAGTATTCGTGGTGGTTGTTGAGGCCGGGGAGCATGGATGGAGGTCTAGTCGTCGAACAGATTTGGCTCATCCCTCTCGGGGGCGGCATTGTATTGCTTCATGGTGGGGAGGCCGTCGAAGTTCTCCGCCACGATGCTCCGAAACTCCTGGTTCTGAAGCATCTCAAAAGTCACGTCCTTGAACACCATGGAAGCCTTCATGCGGCTGATCTTGGTCTTTGGATCGCCGAAGGCCATGAGCAGCACGTCTTCGATCCGGTAGCGGACTTTTTCCGGCACGGGGTTTTTGCCAACAAAGCGTTCCCAGGACGGTGGAATGTCATTCATGACCTCCGGTAGAAGCTCATAGGAAAGGGCGGTGGCTGTGGCGGCAAAACGTGCGGCGAGGACTTTCTCCACCTTTTTAGAGAACTCCGTGATGGTGGCATTCAACTTCGTCACCGCCGCCTCTAACTCTGCACGCCGGGCACGCTCAAAGATGGTGCCACCAGGAACGTGGATGAGGAATTCTTGTTCGATCTGGTCTCGCTCCGCCATGATCGTGACCTCGGAAAGCTCCGAGTCGGTGATGAGTTTGTCGTCCTCATCCAGGAGACGGATGCTGTTATTGATCTTCTTTTCCAGTTCCTTGTTCCCTTTGATGATATGGACGAGGTGCTTTGGCAGCTTGGCCGTGTGCTGCGAAAGTTTGCAGCCAGCGACGGTCAGCTCGACGAACTGAATGCGTGCGTTATAAACATTGACAGCACGAGCCAGATCGAAGGGTTTGGCCGGGTTTTGCTTTAGATCCTGCTCCACCGCTGCGACATCCTTGGGCTTCACCGCATCGAGGCCAATCGTTCGAGTGAGTTCCTTCTCCGGCCCAGCTCCAATTTCCAATTCAAGTCCCGGAGGGGGAGTGCCCATCACAATGCCATTGGTCTTGGGGGCTGAGGTAGCGGCATTTGTTTCTTCGCCTGGAGAGGGTTCCAACAAGCGAGGTGTGGGACTGAACACGAAAGTCTGATCGTCGGCAATCACCACGCAGATGCGAACACCGGGCTCATTGGCAACAGACTCACCAAGGCTCGAAGCTGCCTTTTGCAGAATCTCCAATCCTTCGAGGGAACCATAACCAAAACGGCAAGCTTCGGCGTTGACGTCGAGAATGACCGTGACCTGTCCTACCCCAAGACGCTGCCATGCGGCGGCGAGTGCTCGCGCCAATTCCGGCCAGATACCCGGAGCGATGAAGACCACCCTCTCTCGGGCTGGACCGATGGCGGACATCAGAAGCTCATCTGTAATGGCTTGGAGAGTGGGCATGGAAAATTAGGCGACAAGATGAACGGCAAAGCGGAAGGCTGAATTGCTCATGGTCTGGAAGGGTGCATTCATGGTCGTGGGCGAGGCCGGGGAGTATGGATGGAAGAGCCGGAAAGGAGAAGTTAAATGGGGATGTAAACCTGACGAATGAAGTTCCAGAACAGGCCGAGCACCGAGGCATTGGCCTCGCGACCGGGGGCCCAAACAAAGAAGCTTCCTTGGATCGGGCGAATGGTGCAGGGGCTGAAGAGGTAGTTCAGCCAGCCGTCGGAAGCGGCGATCTCGAAAACGGCATCCGCACCAAAGAGCATCATCTTCCCCGGGTCATTGCAGCCGACTTTGGAAACATCGGCTTCGGCTGATGCCTCGCCTTCCGTCAACAACAGGAGCCTACCAGGACCATCGGCGACCATGGACACCGCATGGTGAAGGGCGATCAAGGCGAGGCTGAAATCAATGTGCGCCCGAAAATGAACGGACGGCGCGAAGCCGACAATGCGCTTTGGATCCACGATCACTGACTGCCCAGTTTCCAAGCGAAGAGAGACGTATCTGCCCGCGCCCACAGCACGGAAGACGAAGGCACTTTCCGGACGACCTTTGATGAGATTCGTGAATACCAGATTTCGCCGCAG
The DNA here is from genome assembly GCA_024232965.1 of Verrucomicrobiaceae bacterium. Lineage (GTDB taxonomy): Bacteria > Verrucomicrobiota > Verrucomicrobiia > Verrucomicrobiales > Verrucomicrobiaceae > JACKQF01. The sequence continues at coordinate 687,000 of JACKQF010000002.1, forward strand.
ACGGTTGAAAAGTGCACCTTGCTTCCAGCGCACACGAAGGTTGGGAACTGCGCCATCAGGAGTGTGGCTGCGTTTAACGAGCATGCGTTCTCCCTTCTCAAGGACCAGATCCAGGCGAGACTGGCTGAGCAGACCTTCATGGCGAGCAACGGACGCCAGAGACGGGCCTAGCGGCTTGCCATGGTCGCGGAGATCAAAAGTAACGTGCGGCTTTGTCGAAACCAGAACCCGCCCGAAGAGCGTGGCATAGGCACGGAGCAGCAATAGAATCATCCAGAAGGTGGAGTAGATGCCAATCACCAGCAGGATTGTCTTGGCGGCGCTTGCAACTGCTCGAATTTGGATTGGTTTGGGTGAAGCCTTGTTCACCGTTTCGATCACTTCGCGCACCTCGGTCCTCGCCTGCCTTGCATAGCTGGGAATCCATCCAACCCACTGTGCCGGTTTCACATACCAAGGCACCACGTTGCGAACCGTATCATGGACAGTTTCTTCGATGTGCTTCGTCACCTGTTCTGAAATGATGTCAGGTGCTGACCATGACTGGATATGATCGATCCCTAAAGCCGTCCACTGGTTGATTTTGTTTCCCAGCCAAAACCCAGGGATCAAGAATGGAACCAAACATAAGAACACGACGGCAGTTTTGGCCGCTGCGATCGTGAAACGGCGTCCTCCCACCTGACAAAACAACTTTCGATTGTCCCGGGAAAACTTAATGATCATCCAGACTCCCGTGAGAGTGGCCAAAGAGATGACGACCAGGTAGACAGGAACATAGAAGAGCGCGAGAAAAAAACCCCAGAAACCGGCCGCCGCCAACAAACGGACGATGGAGCGTGAACGAACCCAGCCCTCAGACGATTCGCCTTGGTCGGAGTCTGTAGGTGTGTGTTTCAGTTCTTCGGCCATCTCGGGAAAAGGCTTCTGAGTAGAGGTTAGTGGATCAAGAAGGCGACAATTCGAATGGCGGGGTTGTCCTCGGTCTGGAGAGTATCGCGAATCCACTTCACATAATTCTCGTGGAGGTGGTCTACGGAGCGCTTGCGGCGCTCGGTTTCGAGGCGGCGATGGTCAAGGGTGGAGGCAAGGCCGCGCGTTTTGGACTCCTCAAACTGGAACTCCAGCTGGGAGCAGCGGGCATCGCGAAATGCACTCAGACGTGCGAGTTGGGCATCGAGCGCAGGCTTGTTCTTCTCATCGAAGTCTTTGCGGGCACGACTGAGTTCGGCGCGGACAGCCTCGACAGCGACAGGCACCAGCTTGGAAAGTGCCTCAGTGGGAATCTCGGCCCCAGATTGGGGAGCGGGGTCTTTTCCAAGACGAGTGCGCTGAAGGATGTCTTCCAGAGGGAGTACGCTCGTTGATTTGCCATTCAGGAACTGGACGCCCATCCAGCGCTGGAGCAGCGGGTGGCCTTTGCGATTTGGCAGGATCCCGGTGGCGAGAATGATGACTTCGCCGGGCTGGAGGCGAGGTACAGGGAGGCGGATGACGGGTGCCTGCTGGCGGCCGAACGCGGCGAGAATCTTGTCTGACAACCACTGCATGAGCGGGTGCTGTTCCCAAAGGAGGGTTTGCTTTGGCCAGCGGCCCTCGTCGGCGCGGCAGGCGGTAATCTCGTTCATGACCTTTTGGCGGTCGGTGGTGAGAATCCAGGTGCCGTCGTCGGGGCGGATCTCCTTGGGCAACCGATCGAGACGCTGATGGAGGTCTGGTGTGACCGGGAGATGGATTTCCTGCGCGAGGTCGAGGCATTCGGCCTTGGGTGCGGCATGGGGCTGCTCGACGCGGAGGTAGTTCAGGACCTCTTTGGCCCAGTGATAGTCGGAGGTGAATAGTGTGGGGCGGTCGGCGGTGACGGATGCGGCTTCCGCCTCTGCGGATGCCGGCGTCTGGTCGATATGCTCCAGCAGACTGCGCAGCCAGTCGTCCTCCTCTGTTTTGGCCGAGCCAAGGAACGACTCGAACTGCCCGGCATCCATGCCTTCTTCAATTGCCTGGGCCACTCGTCCTTCTTCCACTGCCGCGTCATGAATGCCGGTGAATTCGGAGGGATCTCCGATGTTTTTCTGCACCTGCTCATCCTTCTCGATGAGAATCTCCAAAATCCGGCCATCCCCGCGCAAGTGGTCGCTCTGGGTGAGCAGGTAGTAGAGATGCGGCTGCTTCTGCTGCCCATAGCGATCCACACGCCCGTTGCGTTGTTGGAACGTCAGCAGCGACCAAGGGATGTCGAAGTGAATGAGGCGGTGGGAAAGGTAGTGAAGATTGATCCCCTCGGAGGCGACATCCGACGCTACCAGAATGCGGAGCGGAGAAGACTTGGAACCGAACTGCTCGACGATCTTTTGCTGATCCACGTCAGACAAACCACCATGCAGAATGGCGATGGCGTCAGGCTTGAGTTTGAGATCGCGGGCGAGATTTGCAGTCAAGAACTCGACGGTGGCCAGTCGCTCACTGAAAATGACGAGACGGTCCTCGGTGCTGGCAGGTGTCCAGGCAATGGACTCGCTGCCCGACCGGAGCATCAGCAGCAGGCGCTGGTACTTGCTAAATGCAGCAGGTGAGATTGCAGCGATGGCATCGCGGAGCTGGGTGAGCTGGGGGACATCGCCGGCGAAACGGGCTGCATCGGATCGCTCGGCGATCGTTTTCAGACGACGGTTGACGGTCTCCAGACAGGCGGCTGGACTGGAGAGGAGAGCTTTCTCAAGAGTGGTGCGGAACAGCATTTCTCCACTGCGCCGCTGGGAATCGAGCGCGGTGAGTTTGAGTTCGGCAAGGAGGCCAAAGGCATGGTCCTCGACCAACGAAGCCTCGGCGTACGTCCTCGTAACGACACGTTCTGGGAAGGCTCCACGAACCTGGTATTTGATGTCTTTTTTGAAGCGACGGATAAACAGCCCTTTGATGTCCTCCGGTCCGTAGTTGGACGGGTCTTTGATGGCCGTGGGATCCAGCATGTTTAGGATGCTGGCGAAGGACTCTTTGCTGCCATCGTGGGGTGTGGCGGAGAGCAGGATCAAGGAGTCGGAACGCTCGGAGAGGAGCTTAGCGACCTGGGCACGGAGGGAGGAGTGGTTGCCTTTGCGCTCCGCGACGTTGTGGGCCTCGTCGATGACGATGATGTCCCACCAAGCATTCTCCAGAAAGACACGGTAATCCGTGTCCTGCTTGATCGTGTCGATGGAGACGATGGTTTTGTCGAAGTAGTGGAAGGGATTATGATTTGAAGGCAGCTTGGATCGCAGGCGCTGAATGGCATCGGAATCCATGCGAACCAGCGGGATCGAGAATCGCGCCCACATTTCCTTCTGAAACTGGGTGAGCATGGACTTCACGGTGAGCACCAAGATGCGGCGGCCTCTGCCACGGGCGATGAGTTCTGAGAGCAAGACGCCGCACTCGATGGTTTTCCCCAAACCCACAGCATCGGCGATCAAGATGCGCTGCCGGGGCTGCTGAAGGGCCAAGCGCGATGGGTCCAACTGATAGGGAACGACATCCATGGCCCCCCGATGGCCGAGGTGGAGCCGGTCGTCGGTTGGAGGGCTGGCGCGAAGCAGCGTCTCCAAATGCAGCAGGGTATTGCGGTGGTAGGCGGAAGTGTCTGCCACCGGCTGGGTGTCGGCGGGATCCACGGCAACGATGTCACTATCCAATCCCTTGCCCTTGATGAAGCGAGCTTCGCGGTCCTTGACCAATTCCGTGAGGCCGACCACGGCGAGAATATCGTCCCCCGAAGAGGTTTTCTCGATCCGCCTCACCAGCCACTCCTCATCGCGAACAATGATTCGGGAACCGGGGGCGATTTGTCTGGATTTGAGGGCTGAACTCATGTGGGCAATCGAATCGTTGAACGGAAACGATGCGAATGCAATACTAAGAAAGCCCTTGCACCGACAAATTCGAACCCATGCTCGAAGATCGGAACGGTTCAGCAATGCGAATGGCTCTCTCAACCAAGCCTAGCTAAATGGGAAGGGCGCCCAGACGTTCCCGTATGCAAGGTCTCGATGACAAACGCTTTCGGATACTTGGCCAAGAGCTGCCGGATTTCTGTGACGGAGAAGCCATTGCGCCGCCCCAGTTCACGTAGGGAACGGGAACGGTCAGGGCAGTGCGCCAGCACCTGCTGGAGTTGGAGCAACCGCTTCATTGACTGTTCTTCCCTTCCGGAGGCCAGCAAGCACAGTTGTGCATCGGCGAACCAGCGCATCAGCAGGATGGCGTTTTGTGCGGTGGCCAACAACAGTGGGACCTCTGCAGCCCGGCTACCATGCGTCGCCGCATGGAGTACCAGAGCAAGCCTCCAGGCATTTTCCCCCCAACGGGCGGCGTAAATGGCCACATCCGACAAGTCGCCACCTGGCTGGCGGCGGCGAACGATCTCGTTGAAATATTCGCGGAGCGCTTCCTTTGCTGCCAACTCCGGCTGGACAATAGCAGGGTCCTCCTGATTTTCGTGAAACGATCGGCAAAGGGCTTCAATGAGATCCGCCCAGGCATCTCTGGCGTCCTCTGAAATTGGATCCCTAACTTCCGGTTCTTCCTCGGGTTGCGCGTGAGTGTCGGCTATCAAGAATCGGGGTAGTAGCCCGCTCTCTGACATTGCAGATGATTCGAGCATGGAGCGAAGTTTGTCCGGCTGGAGCAGCCAAAGCAGGGTGATGCAGGGTTTGCGGAGCAAAATAGCACGGGAATGGCGGCGATGAATCCGCACGGGATCTCCCGAATACCCCGCCAAAAATATGCCCTCATCCGTCGAATCCCGATAGCGTCCCATGAGAGTATCCACCGCCCCTCGGGCTTCCGCTGAAAGACTGGCCAGGGCTTCCCGACTCCCTTGCTCAACCAGCTGTTCTACCGCCTCTTTCGTCGCTTGCTCGGTACACCAAACAGGTTCTCGAAGGTTTTTGTCGGCTTCATCCAGCAGGGCCTGCACCGAGTGCATTTCAGACATCACGTTCGTGCGATCCTCAGCACTGAGGCCGTCTTTTGCTTTCAAACTCAAGCGGTGAAGCCGCGCCTCTGCCAGTTTTTTCTCTGCCAGAGCGTTCCGTCGTATTCCCTCCTGCCACTCTTCCACGGCCTGTCTTTCCAGATTCAAGAGCGGCCGTGCGATTTCGCCAAAGCTTTGCCCCTTACCTGACCCACTGGCGGCAACCGGCATGACAAACAGATTTGCCCCTGTGACCCGTCCGCCACCGCTTGCGACGACGAGTCCTGCCCCAACACTGGCGGAAAGGATTCCGAGAACATTCATTCCGGCGAGCGTCGATGGGACCATCGCAGACCTCATCACTTCCCGCGCAATCGCTCCTGCCGCTCCAGGAAGCAAATCGACTGGGAAAGGTGCAACCTCAGGCCCGATGTCGCTGACAAAACCTGCATTATCTGTCAAAACCTCAGCCTCATCTGCCTCAGCAGGGGTTTCGTCAGATTTCGCAGGTTTTGTCACGGAGGTTGTCTGCGAAATGAGGGCATCCGCAACGGCAGCCTGAAGCAGGTCTGACAGCCCTTCGCGGCCAAGTTGCTGATGAATATCTGAAACGTCTTTGGATGCGAGTGTGTTCATGCGGCAATAGTTGGTTTCGAGGTTGGTGCGAGATCGGAAACGCGGAGGCGAACGATTCGAGATGCCCACTCCTGAAGTTCTCTGGTTATGGTTGCTGCAGCGCGGTCACCGGCCGGATCAGAGTCAGTTAGAATGACAACATCTCGTTCGCGGAAGTGAGCATTCCACGAGCTCTGCCACGCCCCTGCGCATGGCATTGCCACGACCACAGTGGCAGAATTCGTCTCTAGTCCCGCGTCAATGAGGCTGATGGCGTCGGTTTCTCCTTCACAAATGTACACCGTCCTCACGTCCTTCGGCCAGAGTCGATCATCGCGCCAGAGCTCCCTATTTCCGCCGAACTCCCATGCGATTCGTCGCTCACCTTTCTGCACCCAGCGGTACTTCAGCCCGTGATTGTAGATGAATGCCCAGTTTCCCCGGTGCAACCCTAGGTGGCCGTCAAGCGCGAGGCCATGAATGGTTTCCCGGTGCCATCCGCGTTGGCACGCGAATGCTTCGATGCGCTGGGGATGGTCGCGGAGAGCCCTACACGCCTCGTCTTGCATGCGCACCTGATCGGGTGTCAGAACCAGCGATGGCGCGGTTGTGGAGTTGGGTCTTTTGAGCGCTGTAGGCGGAGTCTGGCACAAATTTCCCGAAGCCAAGAACTGGCACGCCGGATGGAAGTCCAGCCCCTGGAGAAGCATCACGGCGGCAATCACGTCGCCGCCACGATTGCATTTCCCGAAACACTGCCAACGGCCCTCCTCTGGCCAAACCGTCAACGCCTTCCCATGCTGCTCGCGATGGAATGGACATCGCCCCTGCAAAACCGAGTCGCGCCTGTTCTTGTGAGTTGGACGCCGTGGGCTTCAAAGAACTCCGGCAGCGGGTGGGCGGCCTTGATGGCCTCGGTGTCGTGGTGGGTTTTCACAGGATTTAGCGGGGTTAAAAATTGCGGGCTAAGGCAGGAAGGTGCCTGTTTCTGGGGCGGCGGGGTCGTGTGTGTGTGCGTGCGCGGGGTAGAGGGTGCAAAATTCCGATTGGGGATTTTCAGCGGGGGCCGCCGCGATAGGAGGTAAACCGCCAGCCTTGTGGAATGGCGAACGGGGGTCGCGGGTAAGGGCCCGGACCGATGGCGCTTCCGTGGCGGGCGAATTCCCCGAACGGGTGATGCACCCACCGCACTAGGGCAGCACGTGGTGCGCCTTCTGCTTTGGCGGTTCCCACGTCTTCGGCAAACCTTGGCGACTGGCGCAGCCACTTTTGGACGGTTTTCGGATGAACCTTCGCTGCCCGTGCTGACCTTGCTAGGCAGTGGCCCGCCCGGAGCCGCTCGAGAATGACGGCAATGATGGTGGTGGTGCGCTTCGACGGGCGTCCGCGTTTGGGGATGTATTGGGCAGCGCCCAGAGCTTTCACGGCACCTCCTCCTCGTTCTCCATTTCCAGGCGATGCCGACGCTCGGCGCGTCGTTTTTGGCGCTTTGCCTCCCGAGCCTGCACCGTGACAAGTTCTGTCACGGCAATCCGGAGGGAAGCGCGGAGACTTTTCCAGGCTTTCTGGCCGGGGTCATCGGCCTGGGGACCACCCTTCATCGATGCAAGGGCGGATTTTAGCTGGGTGAGTGCCGTCGAAACGGCGAAGCAATCTTGAGTGGTCATGGCAGGTAGCGGTTCAGGGGTTTGGGCCTACTGGATCGCCTCGATCGTCAGGGACTGTTTGAAACGCTCGAGCGCCTCGGGCCTGATCCGCACAACGCGACCTATGCGGAGGTACTCGATCCGCTTCGCGGCCATAAGATTCTCCACGGAGCGAAGGCAAACATTGAGGTTTTGCGCTACTTCCTGCTTCGTCAGTAGCGCCTGTGCGTGTTGTGATGTCGTTTTCATGGTGGCGGAGCATGCCACAAGGGGTCGCAAAACAGCCCTTCGCCCAATCAATCGATTTGGGCCTTCAATCAGTTTCGCCATCAAGCGTTACTGTCGCCGCATCAGCGATTCACACCGCCCCCATCAACGAGCAAATAGGGGTCAAGGAATTCTTTTTCGACCTAGCTTTGTCGCTTTCTTCTTCCGCGCTTTCGACGCGCCCTTGCGTCGATTCTCCCGCGCAAGCTTTCGTTTTTCTTCTGTCACGAACTCCGTAAACTGCGCGGCCAAGAATTGTGCGTCAAACAAAGGAACGAGGGCCTTGCTCGATTGAAGGTCTTTCCGACCCCGTGAGGACACCATCTGCTTCCAAAGGTCACTCCGGCGGCTCTTCCACTTGGTTCCTGGCAGCACGTAGCTCTGAACGTCCGCAATCATGATCTTTCCGTTGGCGTTCGCCAGGGCCCGGAATTTGGCATCTGACTCAATGCGCTGGAAAGTTTCCGTGCCGTAGAACTGAAGATCACGGATCTGCGCCTCACTGATTCTGTCATTGGCCTTCGCGAAGGATACTTCTGCCGAGTACAGGTTCGCCCGCTTTCTAATCTGGTCCAGTGCCGCCGCATCTTCTACAACGGCTTGCAATGGAACAGCAACGACAGCGATTCGTAAATCAGCGCGCGGCCAGGATGTTCGTCTGATGGCGGGCCTGTTCCTGCCCAATCTCGTCGAAAGAGCTGGTTTGCGTCACCGTGCGAGTAAGCCGCACAGAGCCGGGCCAATTTCCACGCTGCATCCGAAACCTCTTTCAGATCTGCCTTCGATGCAGACGCCTTCACCGAAGTTGACGACCGGCTTCTTCTGTTGGTTTTCGGTGACTTTCGCTTCGAGTCCATGTTATGCGCCCCAGTTCGGTGTGAGAATGGGGCCAAAATTCGCAACTTTCAAATGCCTTCATCCCTCCAAAACGCCGGTCCAACAGCTCGACCACTGGACGGTTCCACCCGCATCGCCCTTGAGTAATCGCAGAGATGGCTGGGCGATGGTTCCCTGGAGGTGCCATGAAACTCAATATCACCCTCAAGAATGCCGGTCTGGCCCCCAACAGCACGGTCATTCAGCGTATCCCGGAAATCAAAGCCCTCCTGCGGTCCGGCAGGCTGCCAGCGGACCTTGTCCTCAAACTCGATTCACTGCAGGCCCATCCACCTGGCAAAGTATCGCACCTGCCGATGATCGCCGAAGCGGTGCGGCTGCACCATGCGAGAGGGCCCAGATTGTCGGAACCCCTCGCTTCACTGGCCATTTACACCCTCGCCTACCTCTGGGAGGAAAACGATGACGTCTCTGACACCTGGGCGGATGGCTACGACGACGATCTGCGAGTCATGGCCCAGGTCGCCAGACACGCGAAACGGGAAATGGGTGATCTGGTCTTGAAATCCCGGCGGTCGGTCATCCTGGAAAGGTGGAGCCGAGGACAATAATCCCGGCGCGCCAGTGTCTCCTGAACGGCATGTGCATCTTGATTCCACTCCTTGTTTCCAACAATATCGTCTACCTTCCAACCCAGGACTACCTATGAATGAAAGCCATGAACTCCTCCGCGAGATCCTTTTCGAACTCCGGAAGTTACGCCGCCAGGTCGATGACCAGGCGGAACATCTGGAGACGCTGAAGGCAATTGCCTGGGAAGAGGCGGAAGCCTCGACCAGACAGCGAATAAGCGAGCGCAATTCGAAGGTTCAGTCGAAGGCGACTGCCCACTTGCGGCGGGTGTTGCCCAGCCAACGCCCCCTGGTTGACTGGCTCCGGAACCGTGGGTTTGAGTTTCTGAACTTCAAGCGGTTTCCACTTGTGCGGGGGCCCGCTGATGAGCTGGCGGTCGAACTCAGCAGCAGCTACGAGCTCCTCGAGCCGCTGGTGAAGGCGTTGCTGGCATCTGTCACCTACAAGCACGGAACGAACTTCTCGTTGGCTCGGTTTCCGCAACCACAGGCTTCAGCCATTGCCAGTTTTGCTCAAAAGCTGGAGGATCTCGGGCTAGTGGCGGCCATGAACTTCGTCAAAGATCAGGCTGCGCTTTTCATCGAACCCCATGATGATGGGGTCATGAACAATTTTCTATCCGGTGGCTGGCTGGAACTGCGGGTGGAGCATCTGGTTGCGGAAATGCACCCCCTTTGGAAACCCGGCCGTTGCCTGCAAAACGTGCAGCTCAAAGGTCCCGAGGGGGGAGATTTCGAACTGGATCTTTTTCTGGCAACCGATGGCGACCCCCTGCACCTCGAATGCAAAAGTGGTGATATTAGCCAAGCGATTCCGAAAGTGGCGAGAACCGTCGAAGCGCTGGGCCTGCCGCCAAGCCGAAATTTCGTTGTTGTTCCGACGCTCGATCCAGAAGCCAAAGCAAGGTGGCAGACCAAGTGCCCTGCCACCTTTGTCGCGCTCTGCGACTTGCCGTCTTGCATCGCCGAGTTTCTACCCCAAGCTGCACAGTCCTAGTGGGGCTGCCAGATTGCTTGCTCAATTAGATCGCCGAACGAAATGCAGATCCTTATCAATGGCCTGATCTCCGGCAGCGCCATCGCCCTACTGGCGGTGGCATTTCAGGCTGTGTATTTGCCCACCCGAGTATTCTTCATGGGATTGGCGGGGATCTACGCAGCAACGCCCTTCATTGCGTATTCTTGCCAGCACCACGGTTTGCCTTGGCCGCTTTCAATTGCCGCCGCCGCAGTTGCCGCGATCGGCCTCTCCTGGCTGTTCGAATGGGCAAATCATGCCCCGCTCGCCCGTAAAAAGGCCGGGGAGGGTGTTCACCTCGTCTCCTCTCTTGGCCTCTACATCGCCACGGTTCAAATTGTCGCCATGATCTGGGGAAATGATCCCAAAACCCTCCGCATCGGCCTCGACTACGTTTCTCGCTTCGACGGTCTCGTCATCACCGGTGCCCAGTGGATCACCTTCACCGTCGGAGCCGTCGCACTTTCTGGATTCGCCTTCTTTTTGCGCCGATCAAATCTAGGCCTACGCCTCCGCGCCATGGCGGACAATCCAGTCCAGTTCGCCCTCTTCGGTTACAACGTGAATGCTCACCGCTATCTCGCCTTCGGTCTTTGCGGCGCCTTTGCGGCTGCGGCATCACTCGTCACCGCTTACGACATTGGATTCGATCCGCATGGAGGGCTTCATGCCGTTCTGCTGGCGGTGGTCGCAGTCATCGTTGGCGGCCAGGGTTCGTTCCTCGGTCCCGTTTTGGGAGGGATGATTCTCGGCATCCTCCGCACGCAGGTCGTCTGGCACTTTTCCGCCCGCTGGCAGGAAGCCGCAACCTTCGGATTGCTCGCCGTCTTCCTCATGCTCCGCCCGCAGGGCATCCTTGGCCGTGAAACCCGCTTGGAAGCGTCCAAATGAACTACCTTCTCCATCTCCTCGTTTACTTCGACATCTACGTCATCGTCGCCCTTAGCTTGAATCTCATCGTCGGCTATTGCGGCATGTTGACCCTCGCCCATGCGGGCTACTATGCCATCGGTGGCTACACCTACGCCCTGTTGGCGTTGAATCTCGGCTGGGGGTTTGTCCCCGCTGTGGCCGTCGCCATGCTCGTTTGCGCCGTGCTCAGCCTTGCCGTTGCCTTGCCCTCCTGGCGACTGCGTGGGGACTTCTTCGTTCTCGGCACCCTCGCCGTGCAGGCCCTCATCTTCAGCGCCATCTACAATTGGTCCAGCCCAGATACCCCGCTTGGCTCCTGGAAAAACCTCACCAATGGCCCCTTTGGCATCACTGGCATTCCCCGTCCCAGCATCTTCGGCTGGACGCCTGCCAGCCCACTTTCCTTCACTCTCTTCGCTACTGTCGTAGCTGGCTCCTGTGGTTTCGTCCTCTGGCGGCTCCAGCGTTCCCCCTGGGGGCGACTTCTCCTCGCTATCCGTGACGACGAACTCGCCGCCCGTGGTCTCGGCAAGAATACGCGATTCATCAAAATCCAGGCCGTTGCCATCGCCAGCTCCATTGTCGCCGTCGCCGGTGCCCTCTACGCCTCCCATGTCCGTTACCTCGATCCTTCCTCGGCCTCACTTGACGAAGGGATTCTCGTCCTCAGCATGGTCATCGTTGGCGGTTTGGGAAACTTCAAAGGTCCCATCGTTGGAGCCTTCGTTCTCATCGCTCTGCCAGAACTCCTTCGCTTCCTCAGCCTGCCCGATACCCAGGCCGCCAATCTCCGCCTGCTCATCTATGGACTGCTTCTCGTGCTCATGATGCACTTTCGTCCCAACGGCATCGCAGGTGCCTATCGGGTTCAATAAACCCAAACCGCCATCTGTGGTATCGGATTAGAAACTTTAAAGTCCAAATCGGAATCGAAATTACACTCGACAAACCGAGAGCAATAGATTGCCGAAACCCCACTGCTCCCCTGATATACAAGGGGATGAGTGCTACAACGCACCCGAATCCACTCAGTTTCCGCGCCTCTGGCACAATGATTGCAATAATGCTTGTTGCCGTCGCCGTTGGGGCGTAGGCTCCCAACTAGTTCATGACCATTGCCGCACAGCCCATGCTCGAAATCTCGGCCCGATCCACCGTCGGCAGCCGGGTCGTCTTGCGTGCCCAGGGACTGCGGAAAGCCTTTGGTGGGCAGCGTGTGCTGGACGACCTAGACCTCATTCTCCATGAGGGGGAAGTCGTGCTCCTTCGGGGTGAGAACGGATCAGGTAAGACCACCCTGCTCAATATCCTCACCGGCAATCTCGAACCAGACACCGGCACCATCGAATACCTCGCTGATAGCACGCCCCGCAGCTATTCCTTCCCCCGCCGCTGGTGGCAAGAACTCAATCCCTTCGACCACTTCACCCCCGAGTTCGTTGCTCGCGAGGGCATCGGTCGCACCTGGCAGGACGTCCGCCTCTTCGGCTCCCAATCGCTGCGCGACAACATCGCCGTCGCGAAACCCGGCCACTCTGGCGAAAACCCGCTCGTCGCGCTGCTCGCCCCCGCCCGGGCCAACAGCCGTGAGGGCGCATTCAACTCTCAGGCCGACGCCATGCTCGCCCGCCTCGGCCTCGCCGGACGCGAACAATCCTCCGGCGACATGGTCTCGCTCGGCCAGTCGAAACGCGTCGCCATCGCTCGCGCCGTCGTCGCTGGGGCCAAGATCCTCTTCCTCGACGAACCCCTCGCCGGGCTCGACCGAAAGGGAATCACGGATGTCCTAACCCTGCTCGAATCGCTTGTGCGGGAGGCAAAACTCACCCTCGTCATCGTCGAGCACGTTTTCAATTTCGTGCATCTGCACCATTTGGTAAACGTCCACTGGATGTTGGAAAGCGGTCGTCTGGAAAAAAATCACGCCGAACCCATCCCGCAGATCGATTCCATCGACGGCATCCCGGTCACCATCGCCGCACCATCGTGGTTCTCACAACTTGCCGGATCTCCGGAGCATGTCACAAGCGAGCGCCTTCCGCGTGGAGCCACCCTCACCCGCACCCGTCGCCCCGATCATTGGAAACCGGAAGCCAAACCCGTTCTCGAAATCAAAGGCCTCATCGTCAATCGCGGAGCCCGCAGCGTCATCGGCCTCGACGAACACGGCGACCCCAACGGCTTCGATCTCACCCTCCACCAAGGCGAAATCGCCATCCTCCAAGCCCCTAACGGCTGGGGCAAGAGCACGCTGTTCGACGCGCTCTGCGGAAACGCCCCCATCAAAAGAGGCACCATCGCCATCAATGGTTCCACAGTGGAATCCACTCCGCCATGGATCCGCGCCCAGACCGGCCTCGCCGCCAGCCCTTCCGCCGCCAAGCTCTTTCCCTCTCTCAAAGTCAGCGAGGTCTCACGCCTCTCCCCCCACTCGTCTTCCACAGGCTCCATCCCATTCGCATCACGCACCATCTCCAGCCTCAGCGGTGGCGAGAAACAAAGAACTCTGCTACGCATGGCCTTGCCCGATTCGGGCATGCCACAACTTGTTCTCCTCGACGAGCCATTTGCCATGCTGGACGATATTGCGACCCGTCAGGCGGTCGAGGCCATCATCGGAACCCAACCGCATCACGCCATACTCTTCTTAATTCCCGCCAACCACTCGTTTAGCTAATCCGCTTCTATCATGAATAAGAAAAAAGCAATCCTCTCAGCATTGGCGATCGCTCTCATCGCGATCCTGGTTGTCACCTTGGTTCGCGACGACACCAACAGCGGTGGCGGAGACTTGAAGGCAGTTGCCATTCTGCCGCTTACCGGGCCTGCCGCCACTTTCGGCCAAGACGAAAAAGCCGGCATCGAACTCGCGCTCAAATCCGTGACAAATCCCTCGGTGCCAATCTCCTTCACCTTTGAAGACTCCCAAGGGAAACCGGACCAAGCGGTTTCAAGCCTATGGAAAAGCTTCGATTTGGAGGGTCGCCATGTGGTTTACGTCTCCACGACTGGCCCTTCGATGGCAGTATTGCCTATCCTCAAGGACTCACAGCAGCCTCATCTGGCGTTCGTGATCGCCACACTTTCCGAGATGACGAAGGATTTTCCTTCTGCGTATCGAATCTACCCCAGTGTTGATGAAGAAATCCGTTGCCTTGCCGAATACGCGGAAAAAGCAGGTATTCGAAGAATAGCCGGATACGCGGTGAAGAACCAGGCAGGAGAGGATTTCATACGCAAGATGGATGCCTCTGCCAAGAAGTTTGGAGGAAGCGTAGTCTTCTCAGATACTTTTGAAGCAGGAGAAAAAGACTATCGCCAGGTTCTCCTGAAGATCAAAGCGGCCAATGCCGAGGCCATTCTCATCACTGGCTACACCTTCAACTACGCCGACATCTTCCGGCAGATGAACGAGATTGACCTCAAGATACCGGTGCTCGCTGGCGGCGGTGTGGCCTTGACCGACCTTAAGGACATCCCACCCGCGTTCCTTCAAAATGTGATTTTCCCGGCATCAAGCCTCTCGTTCGACCCAGACCGGCCTCAGGTCCATGAGTTCCTTTCGTTGGCAAAAGCCAGCGGTGTCCAGCCAAACTACGAAATAGCCTACGCTTTCGATGCGACAAGGCTTCTTCAAGCGGCGGCAGACAAAGCAAACTCGGCTGAGCTTGAGAAGATTCAAGCAGCGATTCAGGAACTCCTGCCTTATGAGGGCGTCAATGGAGCAATCATACTGGATGACAACCGGGATGCCATCCTCGACCTGAAAGCTTGTCGCTACGGCCAGCATGGCATCGAAATCGCAACCAAGTAGTCTTGATCTCAAGTGGCCTCTGGTTACGACCAAATCGATTTTTGGAAAGCCTATTGCAGGTTCTTCTTTGCGTGTGGCAAGGACCAGCCAGGTCTTCAGGAACTGGCGGCCTCTCTGGCCGCTAAGCTTAAAGCCGATTCAAACAATCCGCGAGGCAGCCTGAATGTTCTGTGCCTTGGCATTGGGGTGGCAGGTTTCGAATACCCGCTTCTTTCGTCACTTCAGCGGCATTTCGATCAACCGATTCGCGTCGTCGGGCTGGATAAATCCGCCAACACTCTCAATGTCTCATCGTGGCTGTGCGACGATCTTAAAAGGGAATTCAAATCCGCAGAAGATTTCGCGTCCTATGTGGAGAAATGGTGGGATGCTCCTCATGGCAATCCAAACTTCGCGACCATGGATCTCGACGGTCGCGGCAAATCCCCGTTTCCCGGCAAACCATGGACCGGAGACGATCCCTCCGACTGGTTCAAGCGCTTGGACCCGGAGGTCGTCCCGGTTGGTGGCTTCGACATGGTGATCGCGGCATTCTGCTTCCACCACGTTCACTGGTGGCGCGCCACACTTTGCAATGCCTTACAACTGCTGCGCCCGGAAGGGCTACTTCTTCTGTCCCAAGTCGATGGTGACGTAAGCCTGCTGGATTGGAACCAACAAGAGACCTGGCTCCTCGAAGAGCGCAGTCATGAGCCTTCTGGACCACTGGAGCGCGTCATGACGGCCTTCTGGAACCACCCTTACCTCCGTAAACACATGTTGGAGCGGGGACAGGCTGGGGCGGTCAGGCCATGGCCCCAAATTGACCTTCTCGACCGCCTGCCACTGGATCGCATCACTACCGATGCGCGCCACCACTACTTCGCTCGGAGCACGCTCTCAGCGAAGGGGCTTGAGGCGATCATGCTCACCGCCGGTCTCAGTCCCTTCCGGCGTGCAAAGGAGTTCTTTGAAAAGGAACTGCGCGATAAAAGGCAAGCCATCAAGGCATACGAAGATCATGCGAGCAATGCATGTTCGCTTCTTGAAGCAAAATCCTCATTTCCCACGGCCAATCGCATCCGCTGGCATGCCTACAAGAAACAGGATGAGGCCCGGTTCTACTCTAGCGCACTCGTTCGCAAGTTTCAGACCCTTACCGATCCCACCCGAACTTCGGAAACCGAGAGACATCATCTGCTGTCCGTCGCCGAGTTCGAACTGATGGAGGCATCCGCAGTGGCCCATGACACTTTCCACTCGATGGACCTCGACAACTGGGCCTTCGAAAACTTTGTCGAAAAGCTGGTTCTCAGCGGTTCGCTTAGCTCTCAAACTCCCTTCGGCGTGATGGGTCAGCGCCTCGTCCGTCAGGAAAAATTCAGCACATCATTGTGCTTCGCCAATCCATTAGGGGGGCAGGCGCCCATGAACGAGTTGATGCTCTACATGTGCTTGCGGCAGGCTTCCCTGAGGGACTTCTCCAATTCCAACACGCTGCTCAACGAGATTCTTCCTCTTTTCAATGTTCCAGCAGTGTTCTCCTACGTCCAGGACACCCCCACCCAGCACCCAGTGGACGCGTCGACGGACAAACCAGCAATTTTTCTCGAAGTCGAGCGCTACAGGTCATTCCTCGAAATCCGATTTCGAATCAGTATCCCCGACCGGTGTAGGACGTTGGTCTTGGAAGACCCGCACTTCAAACGCTCACTGGAGATTGTATCTGAAGCCGTATTAGGTGAAATTTCACGCCGAAGCGTGGAAGAGAAGGATCGCTCAAACTTCGTAATTCCCATTCCTGAAATCGAAGCAGAAGTAGGGAAAGAGTTCGCCCAGCAGGTCTCGAAGGTTGGTCAGCTATTTCGAAACAAGCTTGACTTGAAATCAACACACGCGGACTTCGAGCGGTCTTGGAAAAAGCTCTCCGCGCTCACGAATCTTAACGTCCTAGGCAGCGATCAAGCAAATACCGAGAGGCGATTGAAGCACCTTGAGAAAGCATTCTGTGAGGCAATGATCGAGTCGATCTATTGGCTCTGCCTCATCCCTGATTGGCGTCAGGTAATCATTTATCCCGCATCGTATTCGAATCCGGACGGCAACGGCATCCGGGCTGATGATTCATTGATTCTATTCTATGGCGAGCATCTCACGGAGTTCGCTATTCAACACGAGTTTCGAAAGGTTTCGCTAGTATTGGATCAATTGAACATGCGGAGGCTTGCCACATCTGGAGAGACTCTTGGCCTTATCGACTACAACCAGTCAATGAGTCATGAGTTAGCTAAGCAAACAAATGTGCTGTTCGGAAAGCGCTTGTTACCCTTGTCTTCTGTTTTTCACATCAACGGGATGGACCGCACCATCGATGACAATGACCGTTGGCCACATCCAGTTGGCTCTATCGATCTTGGCAATATCGAGCAGGACGTGGTGGCTGAAGTGGGGAAATGGCACGTATGTCCTACGCCGAAGCTTCTTGATGCGCTGAAGAGCTACCTATTTCTTTGGGCGGGCGCAACAAGCGCGCTTTCCGAGATCGCCGGGACTCGCAGTATTTCATCTTTTTCTGATTTAGTGGCTCTCAGCATGCAGATTGCGTCGTCTGGTAGTGTAGCACCTTCCTTTCGTGATGAAATCATCTCTATCGCGGGCGTTGCACAAGCGAACATCAGCTATGATAAGAGGTTGTCACAACTCCCCAGGATAGTTACTGAAAAGGAGGATTATTGCGGTATCAGGTGGAATGAACGGAAAAGCAACCCAAAGCTAGAAGTTGTATTTATTCTTATATTGCGGGCATTAGTGGCTGCTTTTCAGAATGCTTTTCAGCACACTGAAAGCGTCGCAAATGCAACGATATCCTACTCATATAGCGTGAAAGCAGACGGCATTCTGCTTACGATCAAGAATCCGTTGCCGCATGATGCCAACGAGAACACTCCGATTAGCACAGACGGAACATGGGGGGTGATCCGGAATTGCCTCAGACTTTTAGATAAGGATACAATCTTTCCTCGGCGCGGTCCAGATGAGGGCGTTTGGAAGACCAAGATTCTTATTCCGAATCCAGCGCGCTACAAGGGCGGCGAAGAGGTTGTTTGGTTATATTAAAGTAGGCTTCTTTCACATGAAATTGATTCTTATAGACGATATGCCCGACCCGCTAGGACGGCTGGCTACAGAACTGGCGAAACCAGCACGCATCGAGGGCCTCTCGATTGAGGAGATCATACTTGTCTGGCCGAGTGCTCAAGAGCAGCCCTCTGAGCGGTTGCACTTGGCTATTGAACATCAGCTGAAGTCGAAGAAAATGCTAAAACAGCCTCTTATTCAGCCAAAGTCCAAAGAAGAGCTCGCGAAATCTATTAAGGATCTGGCAGGCTCTATAGGAGACGGGAGTTGCATGCTCGTCAGTGATCTCAACATGGATGATATTCAGCTCAGCGCCGGAAACAGCAACGGCAATTGGCTGGATCCAGAAGGAGTTGTCCCAAATGCGATCAAGGAGTTTTTGCAGAGCAGGTCTCATTACGCACTGTTTCACTCGGGCCAAGGCATTAATGCGGAGAAAGTTGCTTCTCTGATGGAGAGTGCTCGTGCTTTTCATTCTCGCAAGGCTTTTGACACCCTTACTTCGGGTGAAGTTGGGGTGGCAGACGAGATCGAGCGAGTGTTACGAAAAACTCCGCTCGAAAGAATCTGGGAACACCAGGATACTCAGCATTGGTTTGGAGGAAGCCAAATCATCGATCATAATTTTATAGCGAGAAAATCGGCCGCTTATTGGGAAGCGGTCTACAAGGTAATGGGTGAAGTGTTCCCTAATGATGCCTACACGGCTTCACTTCACCAATCCCTCAAAGCCCTCGCGGGAACCTGCTTTGCCGGTTCAAGTAGAGGGAACATTAAGTATCCACTGCGACTTGGTTCCATCGCTCTGATTGCCTTTATTGCGTTGTATTCCGCTCGCAGCGCTGGGGATGCTGATGGAACAACACCTGATTTGGCTGCTTTTTGGAATCAGATGCCCGAGAGTCTAGCAAAGCGCGATTTTTTGAAGAATGAGGATCCCACGACAAATCGACGGGTGGCCGTTGGCTTGTATTGGGCCTTTTACAACCTTTTTGATAAGCAGCACGATAAAGCCTTAGAAAGTATTGAGGTTATGAGAGATGGATTTCGGTTGATCTTCAGTTGGAAAACGAAGCTTTTATTCGATTCCCTAATGAGCAAGATCGCCACGGTGCCACATGAGGAAAATGAGCCTGAGGAAGCCGACGATTACCCAAAACCGGAGAATACAACCGCAGCACTTCTGAGCGTCCAAAGATGGCTTGGATT
The DNA here is from genome assembly GCA_024232965.1 of Verrucomicrobiaceae bacterium. Lineage (GTDB taxonomy): Bacteria > Verrucomicrobiota > Verrucomicrobiia > Verrucomicrobiales > Verrucomicrobiaceae > JACKQF01. The sequence goes on from JACKQF010000002.1 coordinate 706,015, forward strand.
CTCACCGGGCTGCATCGTGCGACTCTCGAGCGAATATTCAATCGATATTTTGAGCCCCTCACCCAAGGGGCTAAGCACTAGATCGGAGGTTCCATGAAGGCAGCGCTAGTGATCAACACTCCTGGCAACGACGATAGGATTAAGGCGTTTGCCAGCTTTTGGCTGGCGAACCAACCGGATGCCGCATTGTTCCTTGCTTCTGCAGATGGGACTAATTGGTGCAGTCTTTCTTCGGATGGAGCGCAGGGAAGGACTCTGCCGAGCGATGCCAAGCCGACTCAAGTTGATTGTCTCTTTGTGCATGGTGGAGACTTCGATTCAATGGAAGAAGTCAAAGAGCAGCTTTCGGCCGGATGGACGGCCGGATTCATTTTCAACGGTCCGGGAGATCCTCAGGGTAAAGACGGTTTCATCCGAATACTTCGTTCGACTTCACCCTTTTCCCTCATGCCAAAGCATCGACAGGAGATTGTTTCCTATACTGAAGAGTGTGGCAAGGGGAATGGAGGGAATCCTGTTTTACCTTCGTGCTGCCTCGCTGCTGCCAAATACCTCGTGGCTGTGGACATTCTGGCTCAAGGTTTCTTGTTCGCTCATGGCCTGTTGGATGACGGCATCCCTGCAGATGAGATGAATGATGAACGTCGATTCCATTTGCGGAAGACTACTTCGGAATGGGCCTGGTGGCAAAGGGGACTTGGTTTGGAAAAAATTGATGACCTTGAAGACAAGCTCCTAGAGGACAAAGTATCTGATGCGGATGCTAAAGTGGTTGTCGATTCTGTGAAAGCTTTCAATACCTCACCAGATTTCGACAAAGGGACCCATCCACTGAAGGACATGAGGACACTGATTGAGAAACTCCTTCAATGAGAAACTGTCCTACAGCGATGGGTGTTTGGGAGGATAAGCGGGCTCGATTGTCTCATGATCTTCTCAAGAACGAACTGTTGCCGCTGCTTTCGAAGGCGATTCGTATCACGGAGGGAAGGGTGAAGGACAATTCTTTCGAGGCATCCCTGCCGGGCAAGCTTGAGGCACTCGGACAAAGACTTTGCGAAGGAGCGACTCAGATTGGTGATACGATGGCTTCAAGTGCCACGCCCGCGCTATTTCTTGGGATACGGCCTTTGTGTCAAATGGACGACGATTCGAAGAATTGGCTTTCCGAGGTGGTTACCAAGGTATGGATCAAGCAAAAGGGAGTCGATCAACAGCGGAGGAAGATTGATTCAGCCGTGAAGCGTCTAGAGGACAGGATCCGATTGATCACAGGATTAGAGTCGATGTCCCCGGACGCCAAACGAGTGGCTCTCTTCGATCTTTTGGAGAGTGTGCGCCATTTGGGCGCTCATCTAAGCATGCTGGGCAAAGTTCTACCCTACCCGATTTGAGATGCTGCCTCGTCTATTAGTTCTTGATGACCAGTTCGGGAGGAACCTTCCCGAGGGGCCGAACCCCGACCGCGAGAATCTGTGTGCCCATTTCCTATGGGAAGACGTGACCGGTGATGCCTCTGCCAGGACAAGCCAGCAGAAGGTGCTGCAACCCACCGCCGAAGCCGTCTTTTGCCGGGCCCAATCCCCGGCTTGCTCCGACTCAGGCGACACGGTGGAGAACGATCTCGAAATGGCCTTAGAAGCCGTGCGCAAGGGTTGGCCTGAGGCCGGTTTGAAGAGACGCGGGCGTCCGCCCAAGACACCTCCGCCCCGTTGGTCCATGGTCCTGATCGACCTCTGCTTCTACACGGGCAGGGTGACGGAGGAAAGCCACCGCCGCACACCGGGCATGCCGGAGGGACGACCAGGTGACGACGATCCTCGTTCGTATTTTGGTCTCACCCTGCTTGATGCTATCCACCGCGAATTTCCCGAGTTGCCAATTTTCATCCTCTCCAGCAAACCGCGTGGCGAGGTGAGTCTGGAGTTCAGCCGCCGGGGAGCCCTCGGATTCATTGACCGTTCCGCCCTTGATGGCCCCGAACTGCTTGAACAAGCCCTGTGGAACCACGGACTGTTGGCCGATCCGACCGGAGAAGTCGTCGGCCAGTCCTTGCCCATCCTTTTGGCCCAGCGCGAGGCCCGACGAGCTTCGAAGCACGGACAGAATATCCTCATTCGAGGTGAGAGAGGAACTGGTAAAGAACTGATCGCACGCTATGTCCACCGGGGGGCGAAACCTGTGGAAGGGCGTCAGGTGCGGGCCTTTGTCCCGGTGAACTCGCCAGCGTTGACGCCGCGGGTATTCGCTTCGGAACTTTACGGGATCGAGCCAAAAACAGCCACCGGAGTGGACGGCAAGATCGGTCTGATCGAAATGGCAAATGGGGGTGATGTGTTTTTAGACGAAATTGCTGACATGGCCCCAGAGGTTCAAGCTTCCTTGCTGAGGGTTATTCAAGAGCAACAAATCACGCGAGTCGGGGCGCGCAAACCGAAGGAAGTCGATGTGCGTTTTATTGCGGCCACTAACGCCGAGATTGTAGACGAAGAACACGAACTCCGACCCGATCTGCTCGACCGCCTGAGCAATGGGGGCACGATTTGGCTGCCTCCGTTGCGGGACCGGCTGACAGACATTCCCTTGCTGGTGGAAAAGTTTGTACGGCAAGCCGAGAGCCGACGCAGCGGCATCTTAGCCCGAAATGTAACTTCCGAAGCACTGGACAAGCTACAGTCTTACGATTGGCCTGGCAACATCCGCGAGCTACAGACAGCCATCTTTGATGCCGTCAATCGCCACCCCGATGTGGAGCATTTGGTTCCCGATCATTTGCGACTCGGCACCGCAGGCAAGGCCGCACCGAGGCGTGGGCGTCCACCCAACAGCGAGCGCCTTGGCAGACTGGCTCAAGCCGACAACTGGAGTCGCACGCTGGACGGCTTGCTCCAGCGAATGGACGAAACCACTTTTAACGCCCAGGAAGTCGGCCAGTGGGCAGGCAGGCTGGACGATGTCCGCAACCAGCAGCAGCAACTCATCGGTCGGATGATTCAAGCCGCACTCGACGCCACCAAGCGCCGCACCCCTGAGAACCCGTCCGGCTTCCTCCAGATTCATCCCGCCCTCAAGCTCCTCACAGGCAATCCCAAGCTCACCGCCACCAAGGCTGCCGATGCACTGAAACGTCTCCTCGGTCCCAATTCTGGTAGCCTCCAAGGTGACCTCAAAGAAGCCTACGAGATCGCCATCCGTCTCCGGCCGAAAGGGATCAAGACCGAGCAGGAAACCTGAGTCAGCATTTTTCAATCCTTCCCATGCGCTACCTCATCCTCGCCCGATCCGAATGCACTGCGACCGCCCTCGGCGCGTGGCTGGAACTGCTGGGAGAGAAACCGTTGGATGCGACCAGTCCGAGACCGATCGTGCTTAATCCCAGTGAGCGCCCTCAAGAGTCTGGCGTGCACGCTTACGAGTACTTGGTGAAGCAAATCGAGAGCGCTGCCGCCATGGACGACGGCAGCCTGGCGTTAAACGAAGTAGTGGTGCTAGTTGACTCCGTTCGACCCTCACAGCTCAATCCGTTGGTCGAAGGCTGCCACTGGGAGGGCCTGCTTGCCATGCTGATACTTACCTTTCCCGAAATCCGCTGGCATTTTGGGGCAATCCTGGATCAGCCGTTGGATTTTCCGGCGGAAGATCATAATCTTGTCGCATTGCTGTCGAAGGCTCGCCGAGATCCTCTTTTCGACGCAACTGGTTTGCGGAATTTCGTGAAGCGCAACATCGCGAAAACCCCAAATATTCATCACCCATTGCCAGATCGTCTTTGGGCGGCCTGTGCCATCGACGAAGAGAAAGCGTTTGCCTATTTCCACGCATACACTGCATACCGCTACAATTTTCGGACTGATGTTGTGACATCGCGCGCGCTGATGGCGGATCGGTTTATCAACCCGACGCCGCACGGATATTGGTTATTGCTGGAGGATATGAATCTCAATTTTCCTGACCGCCGGGACGACGATGAGGGACTGTCTGATCTAAAAACACGAGGAGCAAAATTCAAAGCTCTTGCGGGGTTAAACGAAGACTCCACCTTGCGTGCTCTCATCACCACTGGTGACATGGGCAACCTGGATAGAGAAAGAACGAATCGGAGCTGCCTCAGAGAATCGAAGCCAGCACAGCACGAAATGCTCCATAAGCCCACTGACGGGATGATGGGCCTTTGGAAGCAGTTGAAATTGGACAAGATCCTGGGTTCGACCGCCTGGAATGGCTATGCTCACGGTTACTGTCTGCCGTGCGCCGGCAGTGCGAGCGAAGGAGGCACCGGACACAGTGCGCCGGGCAAACTGACTTTGATTGCCGAGACGCTTTACAGGCGCGCTGAAGTTTTCAGGGACGACGCTCGGACGGTGAAGGATTTCATTAAGGGGGCGGTTTTGGCCAATGATGCCTTCGAGTTGCTCGGTGCCAAGACGCCCATGTTGTCACTGACCTGTTTGAAATTGAAACATGAATATGAGGTCAGAGCCGAATGTGCTTTTTTCGGGACTCCCGCCGAGTTTGAGGTTCAGCCACGTTGCGAAGAAATACTCACTTTTGTGCGCCACGTTTGTTCAAGCATCCCAGTCCCGATGGGTCAGATTGGGAAGCGCCGCTCCCGACGGGCGGCGAGCATTCAGGATGCTTATGCGGCCATTCTGAATCGCCTGGTCATCGCCTACCGGGACGCGGGACAATTTCACGAAGAACACGAGTGTTTGATTCATCAAAAGCGCGCATTGCGCGAGTTGAAAAGATTGCAACCGCATGCGGAGGATCGTCCACTACTTGACGTCGTTTTCGTGCCGATGCGGTGGGTTGCAAGCTGGATCGAAACCTACTCTGAATATCTTCTGGAGTCCTTTCCGAGATTTGTTGGGATTGTCGCTGCGTGGATCTCCGCCGGCGTCTTTATACTGTGGGCACTTGCCGAGTCATCTGCCACTGATGCTGGCGAACTTGCCAAGAGCTCTAGCGAGAATGCGTCCGAATACCTCGATGCATTTGGCTCAACCGTGGATGCCTTTGTTGGTGGAGGTGTGATGGAGGCGGGTTCCGCGTGGTGGATGATCTTGATCTCCGGCTTGTTGGCGATGATTGGGTTCTTCCATCTCGGAGTCTTCATTTCTTTCCTCTACACAAAATCGTCAAGAAAATAGGGAACCACCCAATCCAACAGCCATGTCCAGCCCCGAACAGCAGTGTAAGTGCGCAGACCCCAGCGTACGTTTAGACGACTTGTTGAAGCGCGTAACGACGCTAGAGGCAGGCCAAGTGTCTGACTTTGCGCTGATTATGACAGAGCGCCAGGCTGCAGCGAGAGCTGAAATGGCACGGCGAAGGGAACTGGGCATCTCCTATGTTGCCTTGCTTTTGCTCGCTCTCGTCGTCGCTGCGGCAATCTGGCTTTCCGAGCCTAATCGGACGCGGCTACAGGTCTTAGGCCTCGCGATCATCCTGGTGACTTTTAGTGTGATCGTGCGATGGGTGCTTCGGGCAACTTTTGGGCCAGTCGATATATCGGCCGATGTCCGTATCGTGGGGCCGGAACCTGCACAGCGCGGAAACGCAGACCAGCCAATTGCGTCAAGTCAATCCTCCAGCTAAAGCAGAAATCGACCCGTTGGAATGCTGAGCAACGATGGCGGCAGCACGGCATTCCGACCCATGTGCATTCCCGATTGAAGTCGAGCGCGCACCCGGCCCTGACAGATCAATTGTCGCAAGTGTCGCCCTTCGCAGTTCATTCACACCGTCATCCGGCGTTCGGGCATGGCAGAGTGTCTTGAGGCGGATGAGGGCGTTGGTGTGCCGCTTGCTCGCCTCGGCATGGGCTTTCAGGTCGCGCCGGTTTGAAGCGAGGGCCAGACCAAAGCCGTGAGTGAACCAGTGGCTGGTGCCGAGGAAGAGAATCAAGGCGTGGAGGCACCATTCGACGCTGTAGTAAAAGGCAAACGAGGCCGCCTGGCTGCTGGCGATTTCCGTGTCGATGCCGCTGAGGTCGGGCAGATCCCCGTTCAGGGACACTGCGGTAGACTGGATGAGCGCGTGTTCCGAGGCGGCGGCCAACTGCTCCATTTGCACCCCGCCGGCGATGTAGCTGTAAAGCCAAGTGTAGCCATACATGAGGCCGAAGAGGTACGCGATCTTGCCTGCCATCTTCCAGTAGATGCGGTTGCGGATGGGGCGTGCTACAGCAACATGCAAGCCTGGGCGAAGGGCCGCGAGCTCCTTGTTGACACTGCAGCAGTCCTTCAGAATCAGCAACATCACAAAGAGAAGGCCGGTCATCATGAGGGTAGCGAGCGTATTGGCCGTACCATCTCCGACATGAAGAAGCCGTGAGAACATCGGCGCGAAGTCTGGCACCAGCTCCTGGACGAGCACGCAGTTCAGGAGGAAGCTGAAAGCCAGAGCGACCATCAATAGAACCCAGCGCTTAAAGGCCATCTGGGCAGTGGCGTGGCGCTCGCAGAAATCAGGGTCATCCCAGCGGTCGGCTTTGGTGGCGGTCTGCTGCCGCTCCGTTTCCGCGTTCTGGAAGGTGGCCGAGGCGGACTCGATCCGCTGGGATTCGAAGTGCTGGATGAGGTGCTGCTCGTCCGTGGTGTAGTCAGTGTTTGTGTTCATGGCAGTGTATTTGGGGGTGGATGTTGAGATGGTTTTTGCCCGGTTATTCGGAGGGTTTGGTGGGGAGGGATTTTGATCCGGCCGTGAGCTCCACCGCGATCAATGCGGCGGCGGCCTGGAGGTTGTCCGCATGCAAGGTTCTGTTGGGCAGATCTTTCAGCAGCGGGCTCTTGTCGGGCTCCCTCGATGTGTTGACGATGATGAGGACGATGTCTGCGGACAGGTCGGCGATGCCGAGCGAACGGACCTTTTGATCGCGTGCGCCCGGGCCGGGTTGGTGATTCAGGTCAGAATTGAGGACGAGGAACTTGGCGCTGGCACCAGCGAGGCATTCGTTGGCTTTTTGAACGGCCCCGATGATGTCGCTGCGGCGGAAATCACGGTTCTGGTTGGCTTTGAGTCTGGCCAGGAAGTCGGCCTCGACTTGAAGCCGATGGTCCACGCAGTCATCCAGCCAGGACCGGGCACCGTCCAGGATGCGGGCGCGCCACTCATCGTTGTCCTTGCGGAACTCTGCGGATCGGGCCTCGAACTCCTTCAGCGCCAGCATTTTATCCCGAACGGTCATCCCCTTGAATGCAGGACGGGTGGGGATGGTCTTTTCAAACGGGGTGATCGAGAACTGCAGGGGGCTGTTGTCCTGGCCGTCTTCATCGACGACATCGTAGCCAATGCTGGCGGCGCGTCGGGTGGCGAAGAGGGTATCGGCCAGGATCTGCATGTCATCGAAGTCGGCGGCCTTGATGCCATGCTTCTGGAGTTCGGCACCGGAGACATCTTCAATGATGTGGATGCCGACGGCCGGATTTGCCGCGCCGGCTTGGTGAGCGCAGAGGCTAACGATGAGGAGGGCGTTGATGATCGTGTTTTTCATGGTGTTATGGTTTGGGTTGATGGGGGTAAGGATGATGCAAATTGAGCTGGTGGCGATTACATCAGACGGGTGGCGGTGGAAGCGTCAGCGGTTCCCCGCGACATGAGGAAGAAGCGGGACATAACGGCTGCCCTGTGGGTTTGCCGGACGAGAGCGGGGCGCTTGCGTTGCGGTAGGGCCTGGTCGGGCGGAGGCAAGCTGACGAGCGGTCAATTCCGGCAGGCGACCGAAAATGTAGCGACGTTCGCCAAGCGCCTCGATAATCCCTTTCCAAACCGGGAAGGCGAGGCTGCCCCCGCTGCCGTTGGCGACGATGGTCTTCGCCCCGTGAGGGAAGCCGATCCAGACAACCACGGTAACGGCGCTGCTGTAGCCACAGAACCAGGCGTCGGTGCAATTTTCGGAGGTGCCCGTTTTACCCGCCAAAGGGTACCGGCGGGCCAGCTCTGCCCCGCCGAAACTGGACGCGGTACCGGTGCGAAGGACTTCGCGCAGAGCCTTGGTGATTTCGTCGCAGGTGCGGGGGCTCAATACAGGGCGCGGCGTGGTGATGGCGGTGTAGACTTCTTTGCCATCGACCAAAATCCGATTGATGAATCGAGGCGCAACGTAGCTGCCGCCCCTGGCGATGCAGGAATAGGCCGCGGCTGCCCGGATCGGAGAGACGTCGCAGTTGCCCAAAAACAGCGAGACATCCTTCCGGGCGGTGCCTTCAATAAAGCCCCACTCCCGCGCAAGCCGCGACCAATGGTAATTCCCAGCCAGGAGGCTGACCCGGCAGGCCATGCGGTTGCTGCTGGCCTTTAAACCCATCCAGAGCGGATAGGTGCCCTCGGCCATGGGTTCACGTGGGGAGAGCAACCCGGCGTAGCCAGGGGCCTCGGCGGCACTAAGGGGTGAATTGGGGAGCCTGAAATCAATGGCATGGCCGCTGCTTTCCAGATACGACGCATAGTCCACGACCTTGATGAGGCTGGCGAGCGGGCGGCCTCTGCCGCCGATCCCGAGCGCCAGGTTGACCTCGCTCAAGTCGAAATCGCGACCGCCGACGCATGCGATTACCTCGCCAGTGCGATTGTTGAGGACCAGGGCGGCACCGTTGACGGGCTTGTCGGGGTCGGCGTGAAAGCCGGGCATTGCTTCGATCCGTGCAAGCTGGTTTTGCAGGAGAGCGAGGATGGCATCCTGGAGCACCGGGTCCACCGTCATTTGAATCTCAAGATCTTCCATGGCGAGGAGAGCCGACGAGACGAGACCCTCTGCCTGAAGGGTCCTGATCTCCCGTTCGACAGCCTGCCAAGTGAAGCCATCGCCTTTGCGCCTTGGTGGCGCTGGCTTCTTTTTGGCGTAAAAGCTGGCGTCTTGGGCCTGCTGCCGGGTGATCATGCCGCACTTGAGCATGTTCTTGATCACCGCATCCCGTGCCGCCCTCGCATTGTCCTCGTTGCGATAGACATTGTTGGCGTAGGGCGCCCGGATCAGTCCGGCGAGGTAAGCACTCTCACCCAGATTGAGCTTTTTGACCGGCTTGCCAAAGGTGCTGGCAGCCGCCTTCTGAATGCCCGTGGAGTTCCCGCCAAACGGGACAAGATCGAGATAGCGGGCAAGGATGAGTTTCTTGCCCTTCTTTTTGTCTTTTGTCTCAGCCCGGGCGGCACGTTCAATTCGAACCGCCATGATGACCTCGAACACCTTGGCCTGAAGCTTCTCGATGAGCGATCGCTCGGGGTGGTTGTAGGTCATCTCAACCAACTGCATAGTCACTGTGGACCCGCCCTGCTTGATCTTAAGCGCGCGCACATCGGCGACCAAGGCGCGGAGAATGCCGAGGACGTCCACCCCATGGTGCTTCATAAACCGCTGGTCTTCGCGGGCAATGACCGCGTTCACAAGGTTTGCAGGCAAGTCTGTCGGCGCGGTGGGGGCGGCGTTTCCATATTCAGGAAGCTGCAGATAGAGGGCACCTTTTGAGTCGGTGACCCTTTGGCCTCGGCGGGGAGAGAGAGCGATGCGCGGGTCAGTGTGGAGGGCGTCCCAGGCAGGGGAAGCGGCCAACGCGAATCCGGCCAGTCCAATGGTGATGGTGAGGCGCTTCCAGGCGCGGGGGCTTTTGGCCAGACGAATGAGGAGGTAGGGCAGGTATTTCATGGCGATGAAGGGGGTTGTCCCAGCCATGATTGTCCCGAGGAACTGCTTCAGCGATTACACCCGAGAGCTCTCCAGAGAACCGCATCGCTTCGATTATCAAAACCGTCTGCCGAATGTAATGGAGACCAGTCCAGGAAGTGTTTGGTTGCTGCCACTATGAACACCTCCCCTTCAAGTGCCGCAGTGCCCGATCTTGTTGCGCAAGCCGCCACAGCCCTCGATCAGGCGTTGAGCGAATCTGGAAAGCCCCTGGCGGAGATCTGCCGTCTCACTCGCGACCGAAAGCGTTGCATCGCTCACCAGCCCAAAGTGGTCGCCAAATGGTTCGCGAATGAGGGCGAGGGAAGAATGGGCAATCCGCTGCTTCGGGCCGCAGTTATTCTCCGCGTAACGAAGGACCCTCTGCCTCTCCAATGGCTCTGTGGTCAGATTGGTGGGGTCTTCGTGCCTGGGCCTGCTAGATACGGGAAAAGATGGAGAGGCAAGACCCTGCCTGCCGATGTGGGAGCCTGGCCCGAGCTGACCGAATGGCTGGCTCAGACCGGGCGCATCTTGGTCGTGCGCCAAGGCATCCAACGAATGGTGGTCGGCCAGGAGTCAATCAGTATGGAAGCGATGGCGGACTTTCTAATGTCTTGGCTGTCCGTCAAAGGCTGGATTGAAGGTTACCTGAACTGGACAGGACATCCTGGGCCAAAATTGGAGAGGGTGGGCAAGCCCACGGTGGTCGCGGAGGTCACAGATGCTTGGACGGTCGTACATCACGCCTTCGGCCAGCACCAGCACCCCAACGAGATTCCACACACTATATCCATCGCCGCAGATTTACGCATATCCAAGTCCAGCGTCCAGAAATGGGGGGAGCCTTCGAACCCAGAGCAATCGGGTTCGGCCAATCCTTTCGATCATGTGGCTCAGCTTACGAAAGCAACGGGAAGCCTTGTCATGGTTGAATGGTTGTGCCAGGCCATGGGCGGCGGCCTGCAAAGTGCGGCGGTCCACCAAAAAGGCGGCAAAACGCCTTGGCCACAGGTCTACTGGGAGATCATTGAACTTGAGCACGCCGCAAGCCGGGCGCTACTGGACAATGACGTGGACCCAACGGAGGCAAAGGTTCTTCGAAAAGAATGGGACGACGTACGGGTCTGGATGGCCGAATTCGTCAAGACGCTCCGGGAGCGCTGTCCAACGGGGTAGCGCTCGAAACCGACCACGGATCTACCTGTTGGTCGCCGCCTATTTTGGCACATGGTGCAGGCCCCAAAACTTCGCAGCGTCCTTCGGTTGGACCAGTTCGCGGTAGTGTTGGAAGATCAGGGCGGTATTTGTGTGGCCGAGTTCGAGCGCGAGTTCGTCGGAGTTTTTGAAGTGGGCGAGGTGGTAGCTGGCGAAAGAGTGGCGAAGGGCGTTCGATGGCCACGGGGTCAGTGACATGCCGGCCGCACGTTCTTCGGCGGTCTCGGTGCCGGGTTGGCCAAATCCGGCCATTCTGCGAGCCTGCTCATGCAGGTGGCGCCCCCTTTCGCCAGTCGGCCAGATTTGCCCGGAAGACTGGGCGAGTGGTTTTAACCAGGAGAGGAGAACGGGGCGGATGGGGATGAGGCGACGGCGGGCGCTTTTGGCCTTGCTGCCCTTGATCTCGATCATGCCGCTTTCGAGATTGATCTCGGTCCAGGCCAGTCGGTGGAGTTCCGCATCACGCACGCCGGCGAAAAGGCCGATGGCAATGGCAGGGAGGATTTCAGGCAGGCTGCGGGCGGCTTCCAAAAGGCTGCGGGCCTGTGAAACGGTCAGGATTCCGACTTCACCTTCGGGTTCGTTGATCGGATCGACGGCCTCCACGACGTTTCGCTCGCAAGCGCCAATCTTTACGCCCAGAGCGAAGAGGACGCTGACTATCCGACGATAGTTGTTCATGGTCACCGGCGATCCTTCGAGATTGTGCAGCCACGCGGATACTTCCTCGGGGTGGATTTCCGCAGCGATTCGGTCGCCAAAGGTTGCGGTGAACTTGGCGAGTCGCACCCGGAGGTCCGCCAGATAGCGCTGCGACTTGCGCTCCTTGGTTTTGAGAGTGAGGAGCTTCTGAACCAGTTCGCGTATGGTGACTGAAACTTTGCAGCGTTTCAGGTGGGCGACGTAGAACGCCACCGCTTCGGCCGGGGTTTTTCCGAAGGGCTCAAGCGCTTCACGCCACTCCATCAATCCGCGCTTGTCAGCATCCGAAATTGATGTCGCGGCTATAGCGCCCGTGTTGCCAGCGTCGATGCTCCACTGCTGGGCGAGGCCTTCGGCCTCTTCCTTGGATTTTAAATAGCGCTCGCGGAGACGTTTGCCGTCCTGTCGCATCACGACCGAGTACTGGTAGGGAGGACGTTTGCAGTGCTGAATGGTGACCGTCAGACCGGCGAGTCTTTCGCGCTTCACAGGTTGCCTAACACGGGTGGTATTGCGTCGTCTTGGCATGGGAAAGCACTACCACGAATGGACGCGAAACCAAGCGAAATAAGCGGATTTTAAGCGGACATGCTCCGCAATCCCTTATTTTACCTTGTTTTCAGCGGATTTCTAATCCGCTGGTCGTTGGTTCGATCCCAACCGGGCGCGCTTTTTGGATCGAAGACGATCCTGCGGACGCTGCCCGGTTTAGCCGTTCCAGATAAAGGTGACTGGCTTGTCGATGTCGGGGTGCACGCTGTGGTGGACGGGACAGGCGAGGGCAGTGGCTTCGAGGAGGCGGCGGTCGGGGTGATCTTCGGGCAGCGGGAGCGTGATCACGAGCGGAAGGCGCTCGATGCGGCGCGGGGAGTCTTGGCTCATGTGCTTTTCTACCGTCACGGTCATGCCGGTGACGTCGAGCCCCTTTTGCTGGGCTTTGATCCCGATGACGGTGGCCATGCAGGTGGCCAAGGCGGTGGCTACCAGATCGGTGGGGGAGAAGGACTCGCCCCGCCCGTGGTTATCCACGGGGGCATCGGTGACCAGCGCCTGATCGGACGGCCCATGGATGGCAGCGCAGCGCAGCTCCCCTTCATAGCGGACGGAGATGGGGACCATGGGCGGATTCTATTTGGGAAAGGGTTACTGGGCGTGGATCACGCCGTTCATCATCATGCCGTGACCTGGAAACGTACAAATCATCACGTAATCGCCTGGGGTAGGGAGAACGAACTCGATGGTTTCTTTCTCGCCGGGCTGAAGGGTCTTGGTGTGGGCGATGACGTCAGGAGACTTTGGGATGAAGCCGTTGCCTGCGGACTCTGGAGACAGGCCAGCCGCGATCATGGCGTCTTTGGTTCCTGGATTGCTGATGACGACGTTGTGCGGCTGGGGAGCTGCGGCACCGCTGTTGTCGAAGGTCATCTTGATCTTGGTGCCTGCTTTGACGGTGTATTCCTTGGTGGCGTAGAGCATCGGGTTCACCGTGTCAGGCTTCTGGGTGATCTCGATCACTTCGTTCGACGCTGCGGCAGGTGCGGATGTCGCGGCACCGATAACAGCAGGCGCAGCGGCCACTGGCTTTGCTTCTGGCAGTGGGTTGCCGCCTCTGATAATGCCGCCCAGCATCCCGAAAGACCAGTAGCCGGCAAAAAGGGCTAGGGCGCCACCGATGACGATATTAGCGGTGGACCAGAAGGAACCAGAACTTTCAGAGTGGGAAGAATCAGACATGGGGGGTGCGATGTTTTGGGGGGGGCTTGATTGAAGCTGCGAAAAAAGCACACTTCCCCATGAACGCAACCCGGGAACAATCGGTGTGGTCTTTGGGCAGAAGTGGCGAGGTCGGGGGCCGGCCTCCAAAAACGCATTGCACAGCGCCCTGTGCCGCTTCAGACTCCGCCACCATGTCACCCAAGCACTTCGCCTTCGTGTTCGCCTCTTTGACCGCCAGTGCGCTGGCGGGGGATCAGTATCTCGTGTATTTCGGCACTTACACCAATGCCAAATCCGGTAGCAAGAGCATCTACTTCTCTCGTTTTGACGCCAGCACGCGGATCGCTCACGACTCCAGAGGTGGCCGCCGAGACGGGCAGCCCGAGCTTCCTGGCGATCCATCCTTCCAAGAAGTATCTTTTCTGCGTGGGTGAAATGTCTGAGCCCGGTGCCAAGGGCAGCAGGGTGACGGCCTTCAGCATCGGCCTGCCTTCTGGCCAGCTCACCAAACTCAATCAGGTGTCCTCCGTGGGCAGGGTCCCTGCCACGTGAATGTGGACCACGCGGGCAAACTTGCCGCCATCGCGAACTACGGCAGTGGATCCTGCGCCTCGTACGCCATTCAGGACGATGGGTCCCTGGCCGAGGCGGCTAGCTTTTTCCAGCATGAAGGAAGTGGGTCCAATCCCAAGCGCCAGGCTGGCCCGCATGCGCACAGTGTCAATTTCAGTCCGGACAACCGCTTAGCCTTTGTCTGCGACCTGGGGCTGGACAAGGTCCTGGTTTACAAGATCGACCCCGCCACGGGCAAGATGGAACCCAATAATCCTGCCTTTGCCAACCTGGCACCCGGCAGCGGGCCTCGCCATTTGGCCATCCATCCTTCCGGGAAGTTCATCTTCGTGAACAACGAGATGGCCATGACCGAGACCGTCTTCTCTTATGACGCGGAAAAAGGAGTGCTGACAGAAGTTCAGACCGTTTCCACCCTCCCGCCTGAAGATCAGGGGAAACCTGGGTACAGCACGGCGGAGTCCGTCACGCATCCGAATGGAAAGTTCGTCTATGTGTCCAATCGCACCCACGACACCATCGCCGTTTTCCAGTGCGATCCTGAGACTGGGAAGCTGACACTGATCCAGAACGCCCACGCCGAAGGCCAGATCCCCCGCAACTTCTGCCTGGATCCGACTGGCAAGTGGATGATCGTGGCCCACCAGAATAGCAACACCGTGGCGCTCTTCCGGGTGGATCCTGAGACGGGGAAGCTGAGCTTCACCGGCAAGAAACAGCCCGTTGGCGGCTGTGTTTGTGTGCGTTTCCTCCCCCTTGAATAGGCATTATCAGAGCCCTGAGCATCGCTCAAGGCCGAACCTGCCGAGCTTGTGAAATTTTTCACAAATTCGCCTTGCCCCCTTTTGTGCGGCGGCGAATAGTCCCCAGTCCTGTCTCATGCCTACTGTCACGCGCGAATACGAAGCTCTGGATAATGCCGCCAAAACTGCGCGGCACCTGGAGTCTGTCGAAGAAACCACCACCGATATCGTCGGAGAGAAGTTGGTGCTGAACATGGGCCCCTCCCACCCAGCCACGCACGGTGTGCTAAGGCTGATCCTGGAGTTGGATGGGGAGACGATCACCAAGGCAGACCCAGATGTGGGCTTCCTGCATCGCGGTGATGAGAAGATCGCGGAAAACATGCACTACAATCAGTTCGTGCCGTACACGGATCGGTTGGACTATCTGGCACCGCTCGCCAACAACGTCGCTTACGCTTGCGCAGTGGAAAAGCTCCTCGACTGGGAACTGCCCGCCCGTGGTAAAGCGATCCGCGTGCTCTGCTGCGAGCTCGCTCGCATCTCCTCCCACCTTCTCGGCGTCGGCGTTTTCGCCATGGACGTGGGTGCGATGACGGTTTTCCTCTACACCTTCACAGAGCGCGAAAAGATCTACAACCTTTGCGAGCAGCTCACAGGAGCTCGCTTTACCACCAGCTACACCCGTGTGGGTGGGCAGACCCGTGATGTCACTCCAGATTTTCTCGGCAGACTGACTGCCTTTTTGGATCAGTTCGAACCCATCATTGCGGAGGTGGATGGACTGCTGTCCAAGAACGCCATCTTCATTGGTCGCACGCAAAACGTGGGCATCATCTCACGAGAAGACGCCATCTCCTTTGGTCTGACCGGGCCAAATCTACGTGCTTCTGGTGTGGAGTTTGATCTGCGGAAGGCTCACCCGTACCTCGATTACGAGAAGTACGAGTTTGATGTGCCTGTCGGTAAAGTCGGTGATTGTTATGACCGCTACCTTGTCCGCATGGAAGAGTTGCGCCAGAGCGTGCGCATCCTGCGTCAGGTGATTGCCCAGATGCCTGAGGGCCCGATCAATGTTGCTGAGGCCAAGGGCCTGCTGCCGAAGAAAGAGAACGTGCTGATGAAAATGGAGGAGTTGATCCACCACTTCATCATCGCCACCCAGGGCATTGATGCGCCTGCGGGCGAGATTTATTTCGGCGCAGAGAACCCAAAGGGCGAGCTCGGTTTTTACATTCACAGCAAGGGCGGCGGCGTGCCGCATCGGATGAAAATCCGCAGCCCCAGCTTCGTCAATCTGTCCATCCTGTCCCAACTGCTCGTCGGCGCGATGGTCAGTGACGTCCCCGCCATCTTGGGCAGTCTCGACTTCGTCATGGGCGAGTGCGACCGCTGACCCGTCCTTCACTTACGTTCTGAGCAAAGAAAGCATGTTCACTGTCCCCCCAGACCTGGAAGCCAAAATGGACGAGGTAATCACGCATTACCCTGTCTCAAAGCGCAGCGCCGTCCTGCCGCTCCTGCACCTTGTGCAGCATCACTTCCGCTTCATCGGCGAGGAAGCCGTGAACTGGGTTGCCGCCAAGCTGGATCTCCCACCGATCCAAGTGCTGGAAGTCGTGACCTTTTACCCCGGCTTCCGCCAGACCGCCCCAGGGAAATACCATATCCGTGTCTGCCGCACGCTTTCCTGTGCGATGGCTGGCAGCTATGAGCTGATGGAGTCCCTCTGCAAATCGGCCAACATCGATCGCAGCCACGTCGATCACCACCACCCCATCGCTATCAGTGCGGACGGGAAGTACAGCATCGAGTTTGCCGAATGCCTCGCGTCCTGCGGCTTCGGTCCGGTCTGCATGGTGGAAGACGACTTCTACGAAAAGGTGGAGCCCGCCAAGTCTGCGGATCTTCTGGCAAAGTATCAGTGAGCCGGATCGCTAGATCTGAGCGCTGGTCGCGCAGTACCTTCCCTGCCCATCGAATGCTTTCGCTTGGCCGCAAACATCGGGGCTCTGGACGCGTTGTTTGCTGGTGCATTTCTCTGCCTTGGCTCGAATCGTCGTCTTCTCGCTGATTATCAGCGCAGGGATGCCGTCGTTTTTGTGTGGGGCAGATCCGGCCCCGGTGGATTGGAAGGTAGCGCGACAGCACTGGTCGTTTGTATCGCCGCAGGCACAGGTTTTGCCAACGGTGAAGGATAAGACTTGGCCCCAGCAGCGAGTAGATCACTTCATCTTAGCGCGACTGGAGGCCAAGGACCTGACCCCTTCGCGGCCGGCAGACCCTCGCACGCTGGTGCGGCGTCTGACGTTTGATCTGACCGGGCTGCCACCGACTCCGGAGCAGGTGCAGGCTTTTTTGAATGACACCGCGCCTGGGGCGTACGAGCGCCTAGTGGATGCGACGCTGGGCAGTCGTGCTTTTGGCGAGCGCATGGCGAGCCTATGGCTGAATCTTGCCCGCTATGCGGAGGATCAGGCGCATCAGGTGGGCGGGAATACGGCGCTAAATTTTCCCAACGCCTGGAAGTATCGCGACTGGGTGATCGCGGCCTTCAACGCAGATCTGCCGTATGATGCCTTCATCAAGAAGCAGTTGGCGGTGGACTTGAGTGAGCCGAAAAATCGGGCGGACCTTCCGGCGTTGGGCTTTCTGGGCCTGGGGCACAAGCTCTATGCGCGGTCACGACTGGACGTGCAGGCAGAGGAATGGGCGGAGAAGGTGGACACGGTCTCGCAGACCTTCCTGGGGTTGACGGTCGCCTGTGCCCGCTGCCACGATCACAAGTTTGACCCGATCACCGCCCGCGACTACTACGCGATGGCGGGTGTTTTTGCCTCAGTTCAGATGGTCAATATGCGGCCCGATGGCAAGGTGGAAAAGGACGGAGCCAAGGCCGAGGAGATGGACAAAGCGGTGCTGCATGTCGTGCGCGACGACAAGCCCCATGACCTGCCGGTGTATGATCGCGGCGATGTCGAATCCCCCGGAACCATGGTGCCGAGGGGCTGGCTGCAGGTGCTCAGCAAAGATCAGCCCATGACGTTTAAGCAAGGCAGCGGGCGCGCCGAACTGGCGGACTTGATCGCTGACCGGGGCAATCCACTAACCGCTCGCGTCTTGGTGAATCGCATGTGGGACATGCTGTTTGGCAGCCCACTCGCGCGCACCACCAGCAACTTTGGTGCTATGGGGGACAAGCCGACGCATCCGGAACTGCTGGACGATCTGGCAGTGCGTTTCATGGAGGACGGTTGGTCGGTGAAACGTCTGGTTCGCGAACTGGTTCTGTCTGCGACCTATCGGCAGAGCAGTAGCGGCAGCGCGGCCAACGCCCAACTGGATGAGGCCAACGAAAATTTCTGGCGGATGAACCGCCGACGGCTGGGCATCGAGCCTTTCCGTGATGCGGTGCTTTCCGTCGCAGGTCGTTTGGTGGTCGAAGATGGTCGCTCAGAGAAGCTTGATGATCCGGCAGCGCACAAACGCACGGTCTATTCCCAGATCAGTCGCAGGGAACTGAACAAGACGCTGATGCTCTTTGACTACCCCGATGCCAACGTCCACGCCGCGCGCCGCAGCACCAGTACGACGCCGACGCAGAAGCTCTTTGTGATGAATAGTCCCTTCATCATCGACCAAGCCAAGTCGCTGGCCAATCGCCTGCAGCGCAGCGCTGACGGGGATGCTGAACGTATTCGGAACGCCTACGAGCTGCTGTTTGCAAGGCAGCCCGAGGCAGAAGAAGCCGCGCTGGCACTGGACTTTTTGAAACAACCTGCGGTGCAGGGGCTCAGCCCCTGGGAACAGCTCGCGCAAGCGCTGCTGGCGACCAACGAGATGATGTGGCTGGATTGAGCCTTGGCTGAAGCAGAGGGGTCAGCGCCTACTCGGAGAATTCTTTGTCCAGAGCGTCCAGATATTCAGAGATCGGATCAGTGCGCGGTGGGGTTTCGTGCTTCAGAGTCTCCGGCAGGTGGATGTAGTCTTCAAAGATGCCGCTGTAGTGCGTGGTCTGGCTGGCTTCAAACCAATCGAGGTGATCCCGGACTGCGCGACCCTTTTCCATGGCGGCTAGGGCGCGCGAGCGGAGGGCGGCGAGACGTTCGGTCATGCCTTTGGTCTTGCCGTTGGAGATATCTGCCACGGCGCTGAGATAGTCGTTCAAGACGGGGCGGAAGAGGACGTTGCCACGGCTGACGAGGGAGGAAAGGGCATCCACATTGCGCTTCAGGATCATGACGCGATCTGAACGCTTGGCGATGAGTTCGTAATCCTCCAGCGGCAACTCCACCAGGACCATGCCGGGCTGGGTTGTGGTTAGCGGTGGGGGTGTGGCCGGGGTGACCCCAGGAGGTGGGGCGACGGATGTCGGCGTGGCGTTGGCCGGCGATCCGAAGGTGGGCGTAGCCAGCAGAGCAGGGTTCAGCGCAGGCATATCGGGGGGCGGCGGGACGGCTGCGGATTCCGGCACAGCTGGTGGTGCCGGTGCCGCTACGGCGGGAGGTGTGGGCTTTTCTTCTACGTTTTTGACGGGGGACGGCACGGTTGCAGGAGCGGGCTTGCTAGCGGCTTTTTTCGCAGGCTCGACGGCCTTGGCTTTGCTATCGGACTTGGAGGCGGCCTTGGCCTTTGGCTTCGGCTCGGGTTCCGCCTTTGCTGGTTCTTCTTCCCCTTCTTTGGGTGCTTTTTTGGAGCCAAATTTGAGGCCCAAGAAGGTGTGCTGCGATCGAGGCAAAGCCTCCGACCAGGGCATGAATTGCAAAGCGGTTGCGGTGGCGGGGCTCCACAATTGGAGCGCTAGGTGCGACCAGGGACGATCTGCGTTCGGCAAGATGGAGGACTGGTCCTTTTTCTTGTCGTCTTCGGGTTCTTCGTCGGTGCCTTTTTTGCCACCGCCAAAAATTCCCCGGAGGAATCCGCCGCCTTTGGACTCCTTAGCCGCCTCTTCTTCAGCTGCCTTTTTGCGGGCTTTATCTGCTTCTGCGGCGGCTTTTGCTTCTGCCTCGGCTTTCTTTTTGTCTTCAGCGGCCTTTTTCTTGGCCTCTTCCTTGGTGCGTTCCGCTTCGGCAGCCTGTTCTTTAGCATCCATCTTGGCCTTGGCTTCGGCCTCGCGCTGCGCCTCTCGCTCGGCCTTCATGCGGGCTTCCTCGGCCTCACGTTCCTCCTTTTCTTTGGCCCGGGCCGCTGCTTTTTCTTCGCGGGTCATCTCCGGCTTGGCCTCTTCGTCCTTCTTGGGCTCAGGCTCTTTTTCGGGCTCATCCTTTTTCTCCGGTTTTTCCTCGGAGGTGGCAGGCTCTTCGTCGCCATTACTGCGGCCAAACATGCGGCTCAGGAGACCAACGCGTTTTGTCGTGGATTCTTCCTCGGGCGGGGTTTCTGGCTCTTCTTCCTTGGCCACGACCTTCTTGGGCACGGTGCTTGTCTTTTTGGGGGCGGGCTTGGGACTAGCAGGCTCTGCAGCCCGCGACGGTGGGCTTTCTGCGATAGGCGGTGCGTCTGCCGCGAGCGTGGCTTGCATGGCGGGAGCGGGCGGGAGGACAGGTTTTTCACCTGGGAGTGGAGGCAGGATGGTGCGTGGCTTGGGGGCGTCTTTGGCGGGTGCCTCAAAGCGGATCGTGGTGGCCTCGCGCAAGGCTTTCATCGTAGCCGTCGGGTCCATCGTCTCGGAGTAACCCGGCGTGGCCAGCGACGCCATCTGGAGCGACCACCATTTGTTCAGACTGGAGTCTGCCATGGCCAAATTCGGGAACCATTGGTTCAAGATCTCCCGCTCGGGCCTTGGATCGGTGCCGAGCGCAGCCAGCATCTTGCCGAGCCGCATCCCACCCTCGGGTTGGTCCAGCAGCGTCAGGACAAGCGCGCAGCAGGAGGTATCGTAAATCGTGCGAGAAAGGGCATCCAGATCCCCTGGTGTCGCGCTGATGATTTCCTCGATCCCGTAAATTTTACCGCTCTTAAAAACCGCGCCAAACAACGCGCTGGGGCGGGATCGCTGGCGATAGTCCATGGCATCGACGACACCGTTGACCATCCACTCGGGGACAAGCGGCTGCCGCACTGGGCTCGCGTCGGTTTTCCTGCGCAAGACGCGCTCGGCCAACAGCACACGGACCAGCTCTCTGCGGAAGTCTGCGGGGCGTAGATCCTCGCGAACTTGGACATTCACCTGCAAGTGAAAGCCGCCCTGTTCAAGCTGGGAAACGGTGACCGAGACAGCATGATCCCCGGGTTTCGGCGGCTCTGAGGCAGTACGCAAAAGGACGACGATGGGGAGGATCCAGGGGTCCTGGTCCTTGAGCAAAACGGAAAGGGCGCGGGAAATTTCCTCGCACCGGGATCCAAGGATGCTGCGGACGCGGAGATCATCCCCATACACAACGAACTGGCCGGAGGTGCTGGTCGAACTCTGCGGTCCGGAATTGGCGTTGGGTGCCCTTGTGCCGGGGACTGGGGTGAAGGTGGGCGGATCCTCTGGAATCGCTGGCGAGACGCTGGCAGCGGGCGGTGCAGGATCGGGGCTGGCGGTCAGTTGCCCTGGTTCTGGGGGACGCGCCGCTGCGGCAGCTGTTGCCGGGATGGCGGGTGCCTCGGCCTGGGCAGGAGGTGCAGGGAGGAAGGATGGCAGGCGCGGCTCCTGCACGGCCGCAGCGGCCGCGCGGGCAGCGGGATCAAGTGTGGGCTCTGGGAGCGGCGGTGCGCCACTGGGGGCGGTTCCTTTTTCCTGCGCGAAGACGATCCCTGCGGAGAGAGAGGTCAGCAGGGCGAAGATGAGGGTCCTGGAGCGGGCATTCATGACGCGGGGAAGCGGGGGTCGAGCACCATTTTGTCTTCCAAGAGCTTGACCTGATTCATTTGGAAAAGAGCATCGATTTCTGGCTTCAGCGCGGCGGCCACCCTGTCCAAAGCGGGGGCGAGCGGCCGCATCATGCCGCGGGGGAGGGCGAGATGGCCGTAGGACCCACGGAGGACTTCGACTTCAAAAACGTCCCCTTGGCGCTTGATGGCAAGATCCACTGACGCCCCACTGAGATGGCCGGCGCCGAGGACCCAAAGGAGGTGCACACGGGCTTGATCGGGTTGGAGATCGACAAGGATGCCGTCGAATGCGGCGATACCCTTGAGCTGCGCGGGGAGCGAGGTAGTGAGCCGCCGCGCGAGGTAGCGGTTCAAATCCACTTCGGAGATCTCGATGGCAGCGCCGCCTTTACCTCTGCCGGTGCGCTTCATCGCAGTTTGTCGGAGCTGATCCAGCAGATCCGGGACACTATCGGTCGGAGCCACGGTGGCTGCTGCGCGCAGGGCGTCCACGGGCGGGGAACGATGCACGACCCAGACTGCTCCAGTCAGAGCACTGAGCGCGATCAGCAGGACGATTTTGCGCAGAAGTTTCACGAATGAGAAGGTCCGATGGACCGCAAGATGGCAGCAGAGCGCCCAGCTTACGGTGCCGCCGCTGGAGGTGAACTACCCCCGCCCCCGCTGGATGCGGCAGACGAAGATGAGGATGCAGCGGAAGACGAAGAGGAAGAGGAAGAACTTGAGGAATCGGAGTCCTTCTTGGCTGCCGCCTTGTAGGAATCGCTGCGGTAGTCCGTGATGTAGAAGCCGGACCCTTTAAAGATCAATCCAGCACCGAGGCCGATCTTGCGCTTCACGGGACCTTCGCAATTCTCCACCGGACAATCGGTGAGGTGGGGGTCCTTCATGGATTGACGGGCTTCAAACTCGTGGCCGCACTTTTGGCACTGGTAATCGTAGGTCGGCATAGCTGGCAGATCGGGAAATTGGGAAAGGGGGGTCCCACTATGCGCCCCAGCGCCCCCTTCCGCAATGGGATTTTCGCAGCGAACTAGGCACTCCGATATCCAGATTTTTTCCCCCTCCAGAGGCCGATCTGATAAGATGCCGTCCCTGAAATTAACCATAACAGAAATATTTTGTCATAGTTCCAACTCTTGCAGCTATACCCCTCAGAGGCTCGCTTCTCTGCCTCTCTGTAGAAACAACCACACCTCCTCACACCTCGATGAAGTCCATCTTCTCCAAGACCATCATCACCAATGCATCGGCCCTGCCCGCTGATCTCAAAACCTTTCCCCGACTGCGGCGGCGAAACCCAAAAACACAGCTCCAAAACCCGACTCAAACGCGAACTCCGACCAATAACCAGAAATCCAGTCAAATACCCCCTTCATCGTATCTGATGATGAACACTCCACAGCGAATTCCAGCCGCAGAACTCCCCGCTTGGGAGTGGGATGATGAACATGAGTCCGAGGCGTATTCGCTTCTCTGGATGCCTGTTTTCACAAGGTGCATGCGGATCTTAAATCTGGAGCAGCTCGCTGAAGAGGCTGTCAGGGAAGCCCTGATTAGTGTGTTTAAGCATTACAATCCGGCCTTGGGTCGGCCATCATTCTCGCCAGCGATGCGACTGCTGATTTATGCCAGACTACTGGGCAAGCGGGAAGCAAAGCGTTTGCTGGACAAGGAGAAACGCCATCGTGAACTTGGGGAACGTTTGAGGACTACCTATGAGTCAGCAAACGACCGCCGCCGCAGTGCGGATGTAGGCCAAATGTTCGATGAACCCAAAGGCGCGGAAATCATCTACCTTGACCCAGTTGTGGAAGATCTGGCTCGGCGTGCTGCAGCGATTGCGACCTTTGCCGACCAGGCTGAAGCAGTCCTGCGCCTGCCTGACCCTGGAGTCTTGCCGTCGTATGTGGAGGAGCACGTGCAGCTTTGCCTGGATGCCTGGCGTGAGTTTCATTTTGCATCAGGGTTGGATGTGGAGGCCCTCGCGCGGCGGGGACTGGCTTTGGCGGCATCGCTATGCAAACCCAGCAAAGACCAGGATCCTTGTCCGATCATCTTTCGTTGCTTTGCGACTCGCTGGCGGCTCGCTATCAGTCCGAAGCCTTGGAAAGACGTGGCGGCCTTGATTTTGGCGGAGACCGGGGTCACCGTCAGTCCCAACTGCGCCCTCATCAGAGTGAAGCGTGTCGGCGAGAAGATGAAAAAGATCTTGCTGCGCTCCTAGCCCCTTCCTCCTCCGTCATCCGCCCCGTTCCCTTTTCGTTTGCATGGCCTTTGAAAATTTACCGGATACCCACCCTCTGATGAACTTGGAGGGTCTGACCGCCCCCGCCCCAGGCGAGGACCTTGTGTCACGCTACTTGGAGGGGGATATGAGCGATGGTGAAGAGTCGGCCTTCGAAGAGTTGATGCAGGAAGACGCAAGTCTGCAACGAGAGGTGGAGACGGAACAGAGGGAACTGGAAAGGGTAATGACCCCGGCACTGCGGAATCGACTCTGGATCGGGTTGCAGCGCGGGCTGGGGAGGACAGAGGTCCGTCGTCTAGAGCCCAATCACCAGGAACTCCTGCGTCCGCGCGGTGCCGCTCCCTGGTCTTGGGCCCAGGCTTCTTCGGCGTTGAAGACTGCCAAATCGTCCTTCCAGGCGATGACCGAGGTGCCAGCGAATTTTGCGGAGCTGACAGACGCCTGGCATCGGGCCATGGCTGGTGCGGACGAGGGGCGGTTGGCCTTTCTGGTAGCGCTGGCAGATGTGGAGGCAAACGTTTGGCTGAATCTCTGTCATCGCCTTGCCCGGAGGGAAATCGAATGGCCGGAGGCGGACAAGATCTCTCGGCTGCTGGCGGGCTGGCGGCGTGCGTTATATTCACAGCCGGGAGAATGGTCCAATCGGTGGCTAGAGGCACTGGCGGAGGCGCTGAGTCTGGCCCTGCAGATCAGTGGCTGCGAGACGGTCCCTGAAGAACTGGCCGCTGAAATGCGGGATCCAGACTTGGGCGGGGAAGTGCTCGCTGAGGCGATCACTGCCGCTCTACGCAGCGACACTCCAGACGCTGCCAATTTTGCCGATGCAAATGGCCCCCGGCTCAAGGGGGAGCTGTCCGTCCCGGTGGTGATGGTGGATCAGGCGGGTGGGACGCATGGTTTTCTGCGGCTTTACCTTTTGGCCGACGGCAGCGGGGAAATCCGGCCCACAGTGCGGATGTCGATGGTCCCGATGGACGAGCCATTTGCACTGGCTGCCCAAAAGGCGCTCGATCTCCTGAAGAGCTGCGGACTGCGGCTGACGGGTTTTGATATTTCCTGGGAGGTGCGCCCAAAGGACGGCAGCCCGGGGCTGTATTGTGGATCTTCGCTGACGATGTCCCTGGCGATCGGTATGGCCCGATTGATTGGGTTTTACGTCCCGGAGACCAGTGTGCGGAGGCAAATTTGCGATGATCTGATGGCGGTGGGTAGCTTCTACCGCTTTGTCTGTTCCGGCTCGCTAGACCCGACCCAGCGGCTGGATGATGTGGAGGCCAAGGTGAGGGCGGTTCTCAAGGACCCAGAAGTGACCTTGCTGCTTCTGGATGCCTCGGCCCGCGAGACGATGGATGGCCGCTGGGGGGAATACCGATCCCACCACCACGGTGCGACCTATTTACTACCACGCAGACAAGGTTCTGCGGAGAGAATGGCCGTCGTGCTGTGCAGCAATCTCGTGGAGATGGTGGAGGCGATTCGTGTAGAAACGGACATTCCAACCGTGTTTTGGGATTGGCGCACAGAGGCAGGGCGCGAGAGCCCCGCTCCCTCGCTGTTGCTCAATCGGGAGTGGCTCTACACTACGATCGCAGACCATCATCGGGAGGGCACCCTACCTTTTCTGGTTCTCGCCGGACCAAGCGGCGTCGGCAAATCAGGTGCTGTGCTGCACTACCTGCATTCCCTGTCGGGAGGCAGTGCAGAGGCACCCATCGTTCACATCAACAAGAGCGATAGCACCAGTTCCCGAAACAATCCCGCTCTCTGGCTCGGAAGTCTCAGCGCCCAGCTTCGCCGCAAGCACCGCCTAGCTGCGCCGAGCCTGCCCCCGCAGTTGGAGGCCTGGGACGCAAACGATGTCCACCGCGAGGCGCAACGGCTGGCGGCATCCCTGTCGGAACTGTATGCCAAAGGTGTGGTGGAGACGCTTTTCATCGATGGACTCGACAAAACCTACAAGCTCGGCGGTGCCTATGCGAATGGTAGCGCAATCCTCGAACTCGTCGATGGCCTGCGCAGGCTAGAGCTCATCTCCAGCGACTCCCAGCACCTGGATGGCCCAGCGACGGACGCACCCGCGCCGCAGACACCGGTTCGAATTCGGATGATTCTCACCACGAGCCTAGATGCAAAGATAGCCGCTACCGGGGCCGCCGACCCCCCCCACGCCTCACCAGGGGATCACATCCACAACCTCATCAATCCTCGCCTTTCGACGCTGGAGGAAATGCACCTCTGGGACCCGCACACGCTAGCTCTATCTCCAGAATTGGAGGAGGAGTTCATCGCCATTGCACTGAAACGAGGGCTGAATCTCGAAGAGACATTGGGGGTCATGTCTGAACTGTCCAAATCGACCACTGTGGGCAACGTGATCGAACGAATTGACGACGCATGTCGTTGGAAGGCCAACAACCTCGGCACGGCAGTGCGCACCTTCTTCGAACGCGAGCTGTACAGCGCTGCAGCGAGATTAGCAGGTGGAGTGAAATCTGGCCCGAGATTTAAAAAGGCCTTGGCGAACTTGATCGATCGGCTGGGCCTCCTCGCCAGTGCCCGCAATCCGCTGACCTTGGCGATGCTCCGCTCGATGCTTGGGGAAGAATACACCCGCCAGACCGTGGACTGCCTAATCGGCTGCAGAGGCGAGTTTGTCATGGGGGATCTCCTCCCGGGCGGCGATGGCTCCCTGGAGTTCTGTAGCGAGGGCTTCCGGGCCTTTGTCTTGGATCTCGGTCGGCTTTCGCCAGCGGCCTTGCCACCAAATTTAGGAGACGCCGTTGCTTCTCTTATTGCTGCGAACACGGGCAAGGATCTCTCGATGATTTGGAACGAGCGCCTTGCAACAGCTTGTAAGGAAATCTGGCGGGGTGATTCGGCGAATGCCCCGGAATCGGTGTCTCGCTACGTGGTCCGTCATTGGCTGGCGCACTTGCGCCGCAGCGGGGACTGGGACTGCTTTTTTGAGGTGATCCAGGACGTCCGCTTTCTTCAAAGCAAGTTCACTCTGACTCCGCAGGGCGTCAGCGACTTCATCAATTCTGCAAACAAGGCGCTCGCCGGCAGTCCGCAGCTCCCCATCAGCCGGGGTGAGGCTGCCTCTTGCCGTCGGCGGTTTCTCCAGGCATACATCGGCATTCTCCGCCGCTGTGCAGACACCTTTGCCCACGATTGGGTGTTGGCGTTTCAGCAGCTCTACAACGAGATCCCGGCAGCCCTGGATGGCGAAGGGTTCAGGGATCGGCTGCGCACCGCTTTGGAGGCGCATCAGGAAGGGCGGACCCTGTTCCTCCGCACCCTGCATGGGGATGACCCCGGGCATTCCAAGCCTCGCGTGCCGATCCACCACGCTGCTCCCGTCAACTCCGTGGCCTTTTCCCCGCCGCTGGGCAAACAGGGGCGCTGCTACTTCGTGACGGGTGGCTCTGACCGCATCATCCAGTTTGCCCAGATCGAAAAACAGCGCGAGCCAATCCAGTTCAATACCGTCCCTGGGGTGCTGCGGGCCGACAATGATGACTCACCAGACATCCGTCAGCTGGCACCGACCAATGTTTGCTTCGTTGGTGGCACCGAAGTGATGGCCTACACCACCGGGACCTGCATCCGCTCGGTGGCCGCCTCCCGCATTGTTGACGCTGCATTAAACGTCAACCGCAAAGCAGACGACGTGCCTTTGGTGGAGCGGATCAAACACTACGCCACCCCACCCGCGACACCGCATTCGATTGCCAGCTCAACCAACGCCAAATGCACGCTCTTCGCCGTAGGCTGCTCAGACTGGGTCTGCCGAATTTACGACACCGCGTCCCCGAGCTTCGGTCCGGTCGCGGAATTGCTGGTTCCGGTGATGTCCGAAAACTCGCCCACCGGAGAATTCCACGGTGCTGCCGTGGGAGAAACCTATGGCTGCGTCGCGATGTCTGCGGACGGAACGCTCGTAGCAATGGGATGCCCAGACCAGTGGGTACGCGTCTGGCGTCTGCGAGACATCCCCGATGGCCTGCGGCTGCGGGGCGAGTTGATTGCCGAATTTCCGCCATGCGTGGATCGTCGAGTCGATGCCATCAGTTTCTCCCCGGATGCGCGTCAACTCCTCGTCGGCGGCGGTTTTGCGCGGGGCATGTTGGAGATTTTTGACCTTGAGACCTGCACCTGCTCGCTCGTCAATGCGCATGGCAGCAGCATCTGGTCCATCGCCTTCCTGCAATGCCCCGCCACCGCCAAGGGACGGCGGCTGCTGCTGGTGACGGGTAGCTTTGACCGCACCTTCGCCGTTTGGGATTACACTCAGATGCTGGCAGAAGCGCAGCATTCAGCCGTGGAACGACAACTGCCAGGTTGGTCCGAAGCCGCAGCCGCGCCTGGAGAAAAGGGACGTGCTTCTTGCTCCATCCGTACCCCGATTCGTGTGGAGCCCATCGCCTCCCGCAACGTCCAGGATGTAGTCATGAGCATCGCCGGATCCGCTGACGGACGGAAGCTCATCACTGCTGGCGCGGACTACTCCGCCAGTGTCTGGGATGTTAAAGAAGGCCTGCTCGGCTCAGCGAAGCCCGCTCGCCACCCAGACGCACACGAGACCTACCTCAATGCTGCTGCCTTCCATCCAGATGGGAAGGCGTATGCCACCGCTGGCCCCGATGGGAAGGTCGTCATACGCAGCACCAAGGACAGCACCCGCATCTCCAGTAGCAATGCCAAGGCCGGGGCGGCCATCCGTGCCGTCTGCATTGCCCGCTGTGGCACCCGAATGGGGCTCGGCACGGAGAATGGGGCCGTGGTGATGACGCTGGATAAGCAGATGAAGCTCTCCCAGCCAGAGACCCTCTCCAGCGGCACCCCCATCTATGCCATCGCACTGCCACCAGATCCCGCCAGCCCCGTGCTAGCGGTCATTGGGAACGAGAAAGGCAAGGTCTGCATCATCTACCGGGACCCATCCTTCAATGCTAGCTACTC
This sequence comes from Verrucomicrobiaceae bacterium, assembly GCA_024232965.1. Classification (GTDB taxonomy): domain Bacteria; phylum Verrucomicrobiota; class Verrucomicrobiia; order Verrucomicrobiales; family Verrucomicrobiaceae; genus JACKQF01. Next base: position 734,660 of record JACKQF010000002.1, read on the forward strand.
TCATGCCGGAGCGGTCCGTGATATCAGGTTTTCCGCCGATGGTAGATCGTTCTACAGCGTCGGCGACGACATGCAGGTGAAGGCCTGGAACCTCGACGAGCAACGCCTCATTGAGCTACCCCAAGGCCACAGACATCGCGTCAAATCCGTCGCCATCAGCCCCGATGGACGATTTTTGGCGACTGGCGGGCGACAAACCGTGAATCTATGGCGCTGGGCAGGTTCGGCATGGGTCCTGGAAGATCAGTTCCGGGGTCATCGCGATGAGATCTGGACCCTGGCCTTCTCTCCGTGCGGCCGTCTGCTCGCCTCCGGGTCCAAGGATGGTATCGCGCGTGTCTGGGATCTGCAAAACCCCGGCGATGCCCGCCGCAGTGCCTGCCTGCCGCGCACCAATTCCATCCTCGCCTTCTGGTTCAGCCCGGACAGCACCCGCCTCCACATCGCCGATGCCGGCCCCGCTGGACAACTCCCCGCTTGCACGCAGGTGGCGATTCATGGGCTGTGAGACATCAAACCAGACGCGCAAAACCGCCGCCGATCACCTGGGGGCCAGCTTCCTTCTGGAGGGCGCCGCTTTCATGAATCGTGCCAATGCTGATCAGCACAGCGTCGAGTGCAGAGAGGTAATCCGCGATGTGCTGCCTACTGTGTGGCCACATAACATAGAGCTGGCTGCTGCTCAGGATGCCCTGATGCAGCAGGCCCCGAATCATCAGGGCCTTGGCCGCAGCGGCATCAGTGCCGAGACCAAAGGAGATGGCAGGCGCGCAGGGTTGGCCGCTGATGCTGATCTGTAAGGATGGATGCCGCGTGGCGATGTCTCGCAATCCAGACTGGAGCGTCTGACCGAGCTGCCAAACATGTGACTGCACGCCTTCGCGTTCCATCTTCCCGAGACAGGCCAGCGCTGCTGCGGGGCCGATGCCGTCCGTCCAGTAACTGCTGGAGATAAAGCTATCATTGGCAGCATCCATCACGCTGTCTTTGCCAACGATGGCGGCGCAGGGAATGCCGTTGCTCATGGCCTTCGCATACACCGCGATGTCTGGCTGAACGCCGAGCCCCGCGCTGGCCCCAGGGAATCCGTAGCGCCAACCACTGGTGACCTCATCCATCACAAAGACGGCACCTTGGCGATGGCAGGCGGCAATGACCTTTTGCATAAAGCCATCTCTCGGCGCCTCAGAACGCATCGGCTCCATGACGACTGCGGCAAAGTTTTCGCCGAGTTGCGCAATGGCTTTTCCGAAGGACTCCAAATCGTTGTAGCGAAAAGGCACCGCCGTCCCAGCGAGTTCACGTGGCACTCCCAGTGGTGTCAGACCTGGCAGCAGGTGGCCGTCCAGAGATTTATCGTCGGCGAGATTTGCGGCCAAATACCAATCGCTCCAGCCATGGTAACCGCAGAAGGCTACCCCGCTCTTCCCACTCGCAGCACGCGCGATCCTCACTGCGAGCGAAAGCGCCTCCCCTCCCCCACGGGCATAGCGGACCTTGCCAGCCCATGGATGCAGCGACAGTAGCCGATCTGCCAGCACGGGTTCATCCGGGGAAATCAGCGTGCAATAGCTGCCCATCGTCACGCGACGATGCACAGCGGCATTCACTTCGGGATCTGAGTGTCCCAACAGTATCGCGCCGACGCCGCCCGTGAAGTCGGTGTAGCGATTGCCCTCCAGATCCCAAATCTCCGCACCTTTGCAGCGAGAGAAATACGATGGCCACTCCACCGGATCAAAGAGGTGGGAGCGCTTAGAAAGCAGGCCGGTTCCGCAGGAGATCTTTTCCTTCGCTGCAGACCACAGCTCAGGACCGTGTGTCGTGGCCGGGACGCAGTGATCCCTCACATGCGGCGCCAGCAGACGCAGAGCGTTTTCACGGAAGACATCGGCGATGTCTGCCTCATTCATTCCCGTATCCTCACAGGCCTCTCGCAGGCAGAGCAGAGACTCGATGCCCACCAGCGTGTATTGGCCAAAAATGGTCAGTTTTTCAGCGGAGGAATCCTCAGAATAGATCCAAGTAAAACCATCGCCCTGCGTGATGCATGACCCGCGTAACTCGCTCACCATGTAGTCGCTGCCCCAGAGTACTCGACGTGGCCCCAGGATCTCCAGCGCAGCGCGGAAAGCGCCTGCCTGCGTCACGGCAGAGGTGTCCACGACCACGTTCTCCAGATCGGCTACGGCGGCCAAACCTTCGCGGGCGTGGCGGTAATTAAACGACCGTGCGATGTGCGCCAGCACGAGCCTACAACGCGGATATCGGCGGCAGAGGCGCTGGAGGGCGGCGATGTTATCCCGATCGGTGATGCCGTCTGCGCGCATGATGTGCAGGACCATCACACCGTCGTGATCGTGGCAAACTTCCCACATCCACTCCGGGGCAAAGGACTCAATCGCGGCCTCGCGGGTATCCGCCACTTGCGCGTAGAGTCGATACGGCTTGATACCCACGAACACACCCGTCTGGATCAGCCGACGCACCTCCGCAGGATCATCCTCCGGCGCAGCCAGCACCAGCGCGCGGGAACTACTCGTAGCGACGAGTGGCGCGACCTGATCCTGCAGCCATGCATTTTCACCTGGGCGATCGTTTCCAGCGCTGGGATACCCAAAAAACAGCCCCTCAATCTTCCGATCCGGCATCCAACGCGCCATCGCTTCGGAAAAATCTGGGATGCCGTAGCCGCGATCATCGTCCAGGAAGATGGGTTTTTTTCCCGGCGCAAAATGGCGGGTATGAAAGAGGTGCGTGTGCACGTCAAAAACCTCGTTTGGCACAAAGCCATCTAGTGCGCGCGCCATCAGGCGTTGGTCTGTAGCGCTGAGCTGGGTGACAAGTTTCAGGGACATAAAAGAAGCGATCTTCGTCCACCCGGCAGTCGTGCGTCTACTTGAGCGTCAGCTTCTTCATCAGGGCCTTGATTCGCTCATTGGTCTTTGCCACGACTTCGGAGGAAGGGATCTCTTTGTCCACTTGGGACCAATGTCGGTCAAGAAAATCCAGCAACTCCCCGAGGGCCGCGACGACCTCTTCCTTGCGAGTGGCTTCCGCCATTTTCGCAAACTTGGTGCGCAGGTCCTCCAGAAGCGCGGGTGAACCAATGCAGAGCGCGCGCGTGTCGGTATCAGGATTTTCCACCACGATGGCAGACACAATTTCCAGAATGCGCATCCAGACCCCGAGATCGACGAGGATTGCCAGATCTTCATCGTGCTGCTCGCGCAAAATTCGATCCATCTCCTTCTGCCCATCTAGGACCTCCTGCCGCAGTTCCGTCCACTGGTCCATCTCCGCCATCTTTGCCTGCGCCATCAACCTCGGCGAGATGCCATCCGCGACGCCCAGCACGCGGCAGTACGTGAGCATCTCCTGGTTATTGTTGCGAAAGGTCTGCGCGTCCCCCGCCTGGAGACAGAGGAAGCTATCCCCCACCAGCCCCCCCAGAATGAACGCGGTCTTGGATCGGTCGGGAGAAGGCGTGGGCGGTTGTTGTCGATAGAGCTGCCGCCAACGTGCCTTCGTGTGCTGCCCCACCGCCTCCATGAAATCCAGCGGTGTCTGCTCAGAGGTCCAAATCGGCACCACAATAAAAGGTGCCTCAACGGTCTTTATCACTGCTGCCTGGCCAGTGGTTGGCTGTGCAGACGTCGGCTCCTGAGCCATGGCCACGCCACAGACCACCACCAGTGCGCAAAGGAGGGCGCGCTGGCCGGTTGGCGGCACAGGAGCGGAGATAGTCATGGGATTTCCCGGACACTCTACTCCACAGTTACGCTCTTGGCCAGATTTCTCGGTTTATCTACGTCACAACCACGCGCGACGGCAGTGTAATACGAGAGCAATTGCAACGGGATCACCGTCAGCAGCGGTTGCAGGTAGGTGGGACAATCGGGGATGTAGATGACATCGTCCGTGATCCGCTCCAGCTCCGTGCGACCCTCCGTCGTCACCGCGATGACCGGCCCTTTGCGGGCGCGGACCTCTTCGATGTTGCTGACGTTCTTGTCGAATACGGCGTCGTCTGGCGCGATGAACACCGAGGGCAGCTCGGGCTTCACCAGCGCAATGACTCCATGCTTCAGCTCCGCACTCGGGTGCCCGCTGGCGTAGATGTAGCTGATCTCTTTCATTTTCAGAGCACCCTCCAGCGCAACCGGGTAGTTAAGCTGGCGTCCCATAAAGAGCATGCCATCTGCGTGGGCGTGCTTTTCGGCGATCTCGCGGATCCGCTCGGTCTGGTGCAGGATCGCGCTGATTTTGTCTGGGATGGCCTCAAGCTCATCGATCATTTCCAAGCCATCGACGCTGGAAAGGTGGTGAATGCGGCCAAAAAGCAGCCCCAGCAGCGTGATCACCGCCACTTGGGAGGTGAAGGTCTTTGTTGCTGCGACCCCGATCTCTGGACCCGCATGGATGTAGACACCGCCGTCGCTTTCGCGCGCAATCGTGCTGGCGACGTTGTTCACCACGCCGAGGCAGCGGATGCCTTTGCGCTTAGCTTCGCGCAGGGCGGCCAGGGTATCGATCGTCTCGCCGCTCTGGCTGAGGACGAATTGCAGCGTGTTCTTGCCCGTCGGTACGTTGCGGTAGCGGAATTCGCTGGCGATTTCCACCTCCGTTGGGATGCGCGCCATGCTCTCGATCAAATATTCACCCACCATCGCTGCGTGGAAGGCCGTCCCGCAACCACTGAGGATGATGCGGTCAACCTGACGCAATTCCTGTTGGGTCATGTTTAGGCCGCCAAGGATGGCCGTGCACTCATCGCGCGATAGGCGACCGCGCAATGCATTTTGCAGGGAGATGGGCTGCTCAAAGATCTCCTTGAGCATGAAGTGCTCAAAGTCACCCTTCTCAGCGTCGCTCTCTGTAAAGTCCACTCGGCTGACTTTGACCTCCGCAGGCTGCCCCTCGTGGGACTGCACGCTGTAGCTGTCTGGATGGATGGTTACGATGTCGTAGTCATTCAAATAAACCACGTCCCGGGTATGCGCCACGAGCGCAGAAACGTCGCTGGCCAAGAAGTGCTCTCCCTCACCCAGGCCCACCACCAGCGGGCTGCCCAGACGCGCACCGACGATCACACCCGGCACTTCCTTGTGCATCACCGCGATGCCATAGGTGCCTTTGACTTTTGAAATCGCAGTCTTCACCGCGTGGACGAGGCGCTGCTCGCCATCAGGTTCCGTCGACTTCTCAAAGTAACGACCCACGAGGTGGGAGAGGACCTCGGTGTCCGTCTCGGAGGCAAAGGTCTCGCCCTGGGCGATGAGTTGATCTCGCAGAGACTGATAGTTTTCGATCACGCCATTGTGCACCAACGCCAGTTTCCCAGAGTCGTCGCAATGGGGGTGAGCATTGGCATCTGTCGGTGCCCCGTGCGTCGCCCAGCGGGTGTGGCTAATTCCGGCATCGCCGCGAGGACTGATCTCGTTGACGGCCTGGCGGAGGTTTTCGATCCGGCCAGCGCGTTTGACAATTTGGAACTCATCTCCGGCACCCATCAGCGCCATGCCTGCGGAATCGTAACCGCGATATTCAAGTCGCCGCAGTCCATCGAGGAGGATAGGACTTGCCTGACGTTTGCCGATGTAGCCAACAATGCCGCACATAAAATAAAAAAGGAAAGGGGGTTTGGTTCTTGGGGGAATGAAAAGGACCGCCCCGAGAGACGGGGCGAGGAATCTACATCAAAGCCAGCCTCGTGCCACAATTCCTATGGTATTTAGGCAATATAGTCGCAAAAAAACGGGCACCAAAGCGGGTGCAATCCACACCAATCGCGATCTGGACATTTCAGACGGAGCCCGAAGATTGGGCAGGCTTCTGACAACCAGAGGTCAACAGTTACGTTCTACTGCGATGATTCAGCGTTTCTTCGTGCTTTGGATTCTCGTTGCCGCCCATGCGGTAATTGCAGGGGAATTGGACCTTCGCGTGCCTCATATCGAGGGAATGTGGACACCCGCCCCGCAAGCGGTTGCATCCCCTGCGCCGATGTTTGAACCGGCAGATTTGGCGGCGATGCGAGACCCCCGCCTGATCAAGATCAGCGATGTGTGGCACTGCTACTACACGCTGCGCGCCGAAAAGGAGGGCGCGGTGTATTGCCGGACTTCGCCAAATCTGAAAGAATGGTCGGCACCCAACATGGTGGCGGCGGGATCAAAAGCGGCGGCTTTTGGAGTGGCGCTCGTCGTGCAATTGAAGGCCGGGCAATTCTATCTCTTCCGCGGCCAATCAATCTCCAAGAAAGCCGTTGCTCGGGTCTACTATTCCGAAAATCCCATGGACTTTGGCACCGACAAAAACGCCGACGCCCTGCACGCAGTTTGCAGCCTGCCCGTCGCCCTCCGCGATGTGTTTCAAAGCGACGGGAAGTGGTTCCTCAAAGCTCAACGCGAGGGCAGCCTGCAAATGGCCTCACTGAATTGGCAACCTGTCATCGGTCGCGAGGCGCGGTCGGAAAAGAAGGACCTCATCCGCGTCGCGCTGTTCGACGATTACGGCAGCTTCGGGAAAGGCGTGCCACGCGTGAAGGAGTTGCTGTCGGGGGTTCAGGGTGTCGATTTGACGGTCTTCAAACCAGATTTTCTCAGTCGCAATGGCTTGCGCGATTTTGATGTGGTTATTTTCACCGGCGGCAGTGGCAGCAAACAGGCAAACACCATCGGCCTCTCGGGTCGTGAAGCCGTGCGCCGCTTTGTTCACGATGGCGGAGGTTACATCGGCATCTGCGCTGGCAACTACCTCGCCTGCGACGGTTTTTCTTGGGGCGTGAAAGTCCTGGATGCCAAGACCAAGTCGTCGAAATGGATGCGCGGGCAGGGCGATGTCCAGGTCGAATTCACCGATCTTGGCCGCGAGATTTTAGGGATGCCGAGTGGATTGCTCCCAGTGCGTTATGCCAATGGTCCGGTCTTCCAGGCAGCCAACAAAGACGAGATCGGCGACTTCCAGCCCCTGGCCATCTTTCGCACAGAGCTCGCAGAAAACGGATCGCCCGTCGGCGCGATGACGGGGTCAGCGGCAATGGTCGCAGGCAACTATGGCAAGGGCCGCGTCCTCTGCAGCAGTCCGCACCCAGAGCAGACGCAGGGCATGGAGGCCTTCATCGAGCGCGCAGTGCGTTGGGTCGGCGGAAGCGATGCCCCGGGTCAGTGAAATCACCGCATCTGGCGCTCCGTAGTCTCTGCGCCCAACGATGGGATCTTCTATGAAAACTCTCTTTTGCTCCTGTCTCTTGGTTGGAAGTCTCTTGCCGCTCCAGGCGCAACTTCCAGGCACCGCACCCTTAACGCCATCGGCAGACTTTAGCGCGGAGATGGTCGCAGGCATCGATCGTTTTTTGCTGCGCGAAATTGACCAGGCCAAGATTGATCGCGCCGCTCAATGGCCTGGCGATATGGCCGCACACCGCGAGCATTTGAAAACGATCATCGGTGCCATCGATCCACGGTTGCCGATCCCAGCGCTGGAACTCGTCGGCGATACTGCGACGCCTGCTCTCCTGGCAGAAACGGATACGGCGCGGATCTTCCGCGTCCGTTGGCCAGTCCTCAGCGGCGTGCATGGCGAGGGCATCCTCATCCAGCCCAAGCAGCCACCGGTCGCACGCGTCATCTATCTCCCGGATGCGGACAAGGCACCGGAAAAGATCGTCGATGAACTCCTCGCCACGAGCGGTTGCGAGATCGTGATCCCCACCCTCATCAGCCGTGCCTCAGACTTCAGCACCAATGATCGCTTCCGGGTAAAGACCAATGTTCCGCACCGCGAGTGGATCTACCGCCAGTCGTTTGAACTCGGCCGCCACATCATCGGGTATGAAGTGCAAAAGGTGCTCAGCGTGGTGGACTGGATGAAGGCCCAGCCCACCCAGTTGCCACTGCTGGTCGCCGGTCTTGGCGAAGGCGGCCTCATCGCCATGCACGCAGCGGCCATCGATCCGCGCATCGATAGCGTCTATGTGTGGGGCTTCTTTGGTCCGCGCGAAGGCCTGTGGGCGGAGCCGATCGAGCGCAATGTCTTTGGCTTCTTGAAGGAGTTCGGCGGCGCAGAACTCGCCGCGATGATCGCCCCGCGCCCGCTCGCCGTGCAGCATCTGGGCTTCCCAAATGTGCAAGGCCCACCCGAGGCAAAGCAGGGACAGCGCTCCATTGCTGCGCCCGGAAAAATCATCAAGCCCAGTCTCGAATCCGTGCAGGCAGAGATGGATCGCACACGCAAGATCGCGCCGGGCGATTGGGCGCAAGTCTTCACCGAGGAGCAAGGCCTCAAGGAAGTCGTGGCCCACGTCTTTCCCGCTGCGGTAGCCACCCAGATCCTGGCAGGCACCAAGGCCAACGGCACCGAGATCCAGTTGCCCATCGATCCATCCCGCCAAGAGCGCCAAGTGCGCGAGCTGGAGGTCTTCACCCAGAGGCTGCTGGTGGATACCGAGGCAGAGCGCACCACCCAGTTCTGGAAGCCACTGCCGCTCCAGTCCGTCGATGCCTTTGAAAAGCACACGGCGCCAGAGCGCGAGCGCTTTTGGAACGACGTCATCGGTCGCCTGCCAGATCCTTCCCTGCCCATCCATCCCCGCAGCCGCCTGGTGCGCGAGACCGACAAAGTCGCCATCTACGAGGTAAAGCTGGATGTCTGGGACGACGTCTTTGCCTGGGGTTGGCTGGCGCTTCCAAAGGATCTGAAGCCAGGCGAAAAACGCCCCGTCGTCGTCTGCCAGCATGGTCTTGAGGGCCTGCCGGAGGATGTCTTCAATGACGATGAAACCAGCAAGGCCTTCAAGCCTTACAAGGCCTTTGCCCTGCGTCTGGCGGAGCAAGGTTATATCACCTTTGCCCCGCACAATCCGTATCGCGGACAGGACGCCTTTCGCACCCTCCAGCGCAAGCTGAACCCGCTGGGTAAGACCCTCTTTTCCGTCATCATCGGACAGCATCAGCAGATCTTGTCCTGGTTAAAGCAGCAACCCTTCACCGATCCGCAGCACATCGCCTTTTACGGCCTCAGCTACGGCGGCAAGAGCGCCATGCGCATCCCGGCGGTGCTCACGGACTACTGCCTCAGCATCTGCTCTGGCGACTTCAACGAGTGGGTGCGCAAGTGCGTCAGCAGCGATATGCCGATGAGCTACATCCACACCCACGAGTACGAGATCTGGGAATGGAACATGGGCCGCACGTTTAACTACGCAGAGATGGCCGCCCTCATCGCCCCACGGCCCTTCATGGTGGAGCGCGGTCACAACGACGGCGTCGGCACCGATGAATGGGTAAACTACGAGTTCGCCAAGGTCAGACGCCTCTACAACAAACTCCAAATCGGAGACCGCACCACCATCGAGCACTTCGATGGTCCCCACACCATCAACGGCCAAGGAACCTTCGAGTTCTTGAAGCGCTGGCTAAGATAGGCAGCGCACCGCAAAGGCCAGTTGACCCAAATCCGCGGATGAGGTTTCGCCGCAAAAGAACGCAAAGATCGCAAAGAGAAGGACTCGAGGTTCAAGAACACGCATCACCCAGCAGGCCGATACAAAAACGCACAAGCACTCTCAAGCCGGGCGAAAGCCCTTGGACTGCGCGCAGCCCTGCTGCCGCTTTACCGCAACGGCAGCCCAGCTGCCGGGAGAAAGCCACGACACCACCCGAGCCCGCCCCGCCCATGAAAAGGCAACGAACCGCTGATGAGAAGCTACCAAAATACTGATAGGGCAGATGGATGGGCTGGGAAGAGCAGGCCATTATTTATGCTGATTCCTATTCCGCCCGCCCCCCGTGGGGGATGCCCCCGCAGCAGCAGAGCGACCACCCGATGCTACCCTGATCTATCGGGTCTCGATTCGTCGGTTTCGTCAGTGAGCGAGTAAAAGGTGCCGACTGTTTCAGTCCGGTTTGGCCATTGCCAGTTTAGCGCCGTACCAACTTTCCATATCCACGTCCCCCTCGCAGTAGCGGTCGATCAGGCAGGCTAAAAATGCCTGCTTTGCCTTCAGGGAGGCTAGCAGCAGTGGCTGCTCACAATGAAAAGCATTCACGATCCATCCAATGCTTGAGCCCCCGACCGGCCCCGTGGTGAAGGGCCCATAACTGGTGCATTCATTCACGGAACGATGCAGGGAGTAAACCTCTGCATGGTTCTCCAGTTCGATCCCATCGAGCCATGATTCAAAACCTGTTGTTGTTTCCATCGGTTTGCAGGCCGGATTTTTCTCTTGGGCCAGATCTCCTTCAACCACACTAGACCGCTCATTGTCGGATTAGCGAACGGTATCATGGGGTATTGGATGGAAGACGCCGAATGGGTAGGCGTCTCGATTCGCGATGTCGGTTGCTCCGTACCTGCCCCACCCCCCTGTCTTGTAAGCCCGCCCGGCGAAAGCTGGGCGGGCACTTTGGTTTTTGGGGGGCGCTGGGTTAGGTCTAGGCCTGCGCCGCTCCGCCTTGAGGCGGCGGGGGTGCCGTCGTTCCCGTCGCCGCTTTGCGGCCCTTGTAATGTTTGCGGACGTACTCCGCGTGCATTTCCATCAGTGGCATTTCCTTGACTTGGAAGCGCCACTCCCGGAAGTCGCTGAAGGCCTCTGGTGTCGGCAGTTCGGGCGTCTTGAATGCCAGATCCTGGGCGAAGGCTGCCTGTTCCTCCCGCCACAGGCGCTCGTAGCGCTCGTGCTCTTCGGGAGACCAAGTCTTTAACTTCGCGGGCGGCTTCATGGGGATTCTGGGCCTCGTTGACGGCCCCGCGCCAGACTAGCGAGGGACGGCCCGCGCGCAAGCCCGCCCGGCGAAGGCTAGGCGGGCGCTTTGGTTTTTGGGGTGGGTCACATCCGCCGCATTCGCGGCAATGCTAACCCCTCAGTAAAATCTTGAGCATCCCCGCGCTCCGCTGCTAGGGTGCGTTCCTCACTCCAAGTCACCCGAACGCACACTGCCCATGACCTCCGCCGAAGCCCAGACGCTCATCCCCGCCTTTCTCGACTTCGTCAAGACGCTGAAGGGCGATGAAAAGAGCGAGGCCCAGACCTTCCTCGATCGACTCTTCAAGGCGCTCGGCCACGAGGGCGCGCAGGAGGCAGGGGCCACCTTTGAGTATCGGGTCGCCAAAAAGCCCGGCTCCTCCCAGCTCTCCCTCTTCTCTGGGGACGACCTCGCCTCCGCGCCGAAGCTGAAGGGCGGCGTCAAGTTCGCCGATCTCCTCTGGCCCGGCCGCGTCCTCATCGAGATGAAGTCACGCGGCGAGAAGCTGGAGAAGCACTACGACCAGCTCTTCTATTATTGGAGCCACATCGTCCCCAAGCGCCCCCCCTTTGCCATCCTCTGCAACTTTGATGAGATCTGGATCTACGACTTCAATGAGCAGCTCTTCGATCCCGTTGATCGCCTCCGCATCACCGACCTCCCCACCCGGCATCACGCGCTCGGCTTCCTCTTCAAGCATCAGGTCAAGCCCCTCTTCGAAAACAACCGCGTCACCGTCACCCGCAACGCCGCAGACCACCTCGCCCACGTCTTCCGCCGTCTCATCGCCGACCGCCCGGAGAGTGAGCGCATCGCCCCGGACCGCGCCCAGCGCTTCATCCTCCAGATGCTCGTCAGCTTCGTTTCCGAGGACTTGAACCTCCTGCCGAATCAGATCGTCACCCAGCTCCTTGACGAATGCCTGCGGAAGGAAACGAACAGCTACGACGCCTTCGGCGGCCTGTTCCAGCAGATGAACAACACCGCCAAAGCGGATGGCGGCAGGTTCAAAGGCGTGCCCTATTTCAATGGCGGCCTCTTTGCCAAAGTCGATCCCATCGAGCTGAAGCAGGGCGAGCTGGAGCGCCTGCGCCGTGCCGCCGATCAGGACTGGAGCAAGGTCCGCCCCGAGATCTTCGGCACCCTCTTCCAGCACAGCATGGACGCCGACGAGCGCCACGCCTACGGCGCCCACTTCACCTCCGAGGTGGACATCAACAAAGTCATCGAACCCACCATCGCCCGTCCCTGGCGCGAGCGCATCGAGGCCTGTGGGAAGCACCGCAACAAGCTGCGCGACTGCCTCAAGCAGCTCCGCCTCTACCGCGTGCTCGACCCCGCCTGCGGCTCCGGGAATTTCCTCTACCTCGCCTACCGCGTCCTCAAGCGGCTGGAGCGCGACATCCTCCTGCGCCTGCGGGATGCCGGGGAGCCGCATGACAATCTCGTCTCCGCCGTCACCCCGCTCCAGCTCTTCGGCATGGACGTCCTGCCCACCGCCGTCGAGATCGCCCGCGTCACCCTCACCCTCGCCAAGGAACTCGAAGTGCTGGAGGCTGAGAAACTCAGCGACGCCGACGGCCTCTACCTCCCCGAGAGCCCGCTCCCCCTCGACAACCTCGACAAACAAATCCTCTGCGCCGACGCCCTCTTCACCGAGTGGCCCAAAGCCGACGCCATCATCGGCAATCCGCCCTTCCAATCGAAAAACAAAGCGCAGCAGGAATTTGGACCCGAATACCTCGATAAACTCCGAACAGCTTATCCTGACATGCCTGGCCGGGCTGATTTTTGTGTCTATTGGTTTCGTAAAGCCCATGATGCGCTACTGCCGGGCCAGCGTGCAGGGCTCGTCGGGACTAACACAATCCGCCAGAATTATTCAAGAGAAGGCGGCCTTGATTATGTCGTGCAAAACGGAGGTCTCATTACAGATGCGGTGTCGACGCAGGACTGGACAGGCGAGGCGGCTGTTAATGTATCAATTGCAAACTGGCTGAAGCCAGATGGCGTGCATGCCATTGCACCGCCGTCATGCGTGCTTGAATTCCAGAGGGTCGAGCAGCCGGACAGCCCTTGGGAGCGTTTCGAGTTGCCTTTCATCAATTCCGCATTGGCACTCGGCGAAGACGTAACCACCGCAGTTCGGCTTGAAACAAACATGAAGTCCGGATCTTGCTACCAAGGCCAGACACACGGGCACAAAGGATTTTTGTTGAGCAAAGCAGAGGTGCAATCAGCCGTCCAGATCGACCCCAGAACTAGGGAAGTTGTGTTCCCATTTCTTACCGCAGATGAGTTAATCGGAAACATTGGAAGCCAACCCGACCGTTGGGTCATTGATTTTGGAGAACGTGATTGTTTTGAGGTGCAAGCTTTTACGCCTGTCTACGACATCGTTCACAGCACGGTCCTATCAACTCGGGAAAAAGCTGCACAACACGAGCAAGACAGGAACCGTGAGATTCTGGCAGGAAACCCGAAGGCTCGAGTCAACCACCATCACACTAACTTTCTGAAACGATGGTGGTCCTTGTCGTATGCTCGGCGAGAGCTGATGGAACGGTTGGCCCAGATGAATCGCTACATCACCTGTGGGCAAGTGACGAAGCGCCCGATCTTCGACTTTGTCACGACTGAGATTCATCCGAACGCAGCACTAATCGTCTTTCCACTCGAAGATGACTACTCCTACGGATTGCTACAAAGCAGTATTCATTGGGAATGGTTCAAGGCACGCTGTTCCACCTTGGAAGAACGATTGCGCTATACGAGCGACACCGTCTTCGACACCTTCCCGTGGCCGCAGGAGCCGACGAAGAAGCAGATGCGGGCCGTGGCGGACGCGGCGGTGGCGCTGCGGCAGTTGCGGCGGGAGACGATGGCCAAGCTCGGCTGGTCCCTGCGCGATCTCTACCGCAGCCTGGAGCAGCCCGGCGCCAACCCCCTGCGCGAGGCCCACGCCGCGCTCGACGCCGCCGTGCGCGCCGCCTACGGCATGGGCAAGAACGACGACATCCTCACCCACCTCCTGACCCTCAACCACGCCTGCGCCGCCAAAGAAAAGGCCGGCGAAAAGATCACCCCACCCGGCCTCCCTCTACCGCCGGAGGAACACGCCGCCTTCATCACCACCGACTGCATCGAAGCGCCTAACCTTTGAACTATGGAACCGGAGAACCGAAATTACCACGCCTGGGAAGAACACCTGCTGGAGCGCCATGGTAAAAATGCAAAGCCTAACTCACAAGGACCGGTATGAGGTGGAGCCCACGAAAGAGTGTTCGCATCGGCAAGGGATTCCGCCTCAATCTCAGCCGCAAAGGGGTGGGCTGGAGCGCCGGGATTCCGGGCTTCATGCGATTCGGGCGTGGCGGTGATGGCAGGAGTCGAACCAGCGTCGGCAGGGGACTGTTGCGCTGGGAAAAGCAAAGCGGTGGAGCAAAGGGGGAGCGCGGTTGTGGCTGCGGCGGCTGCCTGCTTTTGATGGTAGTTGCCGTCGGTGTGATCACCATCGTTGGCCGATTCATGGCCCCGCCTATGTCGACGACAGCGCCACCACTCACGGCCGAACAGCCCGAACCCCCAAATTCGCATTCACCCAAAATTCCCCTGTTTGGTACACCGCAGCAGGCGGCGGCAGTGCCGCTCGAATTCGGGCTCAAAGATATTGTGTCCGGTAAACCTCTATGGCGGGATGATGGGTCAGGTGGATGGTATGCCCTTTCCTCCGTCATCACCTACCGAGGAAAACAGTCCAAAGTCGGTGATGTCGACAATACCATAGAGTGCCTCCACGAATCGAACTCCCGTTCTCGGGTTGATCGGGCCACCTGGACCGCGAGGGTATTCAATCCCGACGACCAAGCCGTGACGCTACCAAAATTCAAAGAGATCTGTTTGAAGTACGTCACCAAACTTGGCTGCAAAATGCCACCAAACCTCTTTGTCGATGTGAATCCTGAAACAGGGCAAACTCGCGAAACTGACGAAGGCACCTTCGAGATCCAGAAGCTGGCATTCAAGATGGGATTCGGATGGCAATTCCGGGTCACCAGCAAATAGCAAAGTGGCTTTCAGTGATATCCCCAAAGGGACGAGTTTGCCAAGCTCCCCCCGGTTCATCAGCACGCGGAGTTCGAGGGGGGCTGAAAGCTGTAGAAGCCGACAAACGACGATAAAGAGGCCAACCTGGAGTTCTGGCACGGCACCCAGGTCGTCCCCAGCGCCACCGGGGACGCTAACCGTCCGACGGAGGACCCTAACGGAGTGACCGGGGACGGCAACGGCGCGACCGGGGGAGGCAACGGCGCGACCGGGGGAGGCAACGGTGCGACCGGGGACGATAACGATGGGACCGGGGGAGGCAACGGCGAGACGGGGGACGGCAACGGCGGAACGGAGGACGGTAACGGCGCGACGGAGGACGGTAACGGCGCGACGGAGGACGGTAACGGCGGAACGGAGGACGGTAACGGCGCGACGGAGGACGGTAACGGCGGGACGGAGGACGGTAACGGCGGCGCGGAGGACGGTAACGGTGGGACGGAGGACGGTAACGGTGGGATGGAGGACGGTAACGGCGGGACGGGGGACGGTAACGGTGGGATGGAGGACGGCGACGGAAGCTTTGTCAGGCGCAACCCTTAACCATACAGAAGCTTTTCCTTATTTGCTGTTCGCGTCGCTTATTGTGACGGCCTTCCATGTCGCATTGTTTTGGTACTCTTTTTTCTTGCCTGTGTAAGTCGTTTTTGAATAAAGTCGCGCCAATCCGGGAATTGACCCGGTCAAACCTGAACTCATCAAACCTGGGATTCCCTAGATGGCTGGCGGCATCATTAGACTGGACGAAGGCTGGAGGCTGGATGACGGCCACCATTTTGACCAGTCCCCGCATGGTTCTACCAACCCCTATGTCGTCCCCATCAAACCTAGAAAGAAGAAAAATATGGCTGGCGACTTCATTCCCCGTAAACGTGCTGAACGCTACCTCTGGTGGAAAAACCTCCATGATAAGCTCGATGTCGAAGGCCCAAAGATTGGGCTTACCGCCACCGAGATCACTGACACCAAGGCCCTTGCGGCAGAGATGATTGACGCGATGGAGGCGGTGGATGCCGCCGATACGGCGCTGAAGGGCGCACGTGCCGCTGAAAAGGCAGCAGAAGTGACCGACGGGGCGGCCATCCGCCTAGCCATCCGCTACTGGAAGACGCGCCCAGCCTACGCCAGCAGCGGCGTGGAGGGTACCCTGCAACTGGTCGGCACCGGCTCCGACTTTGATCCCAACACCTTCAAACCTACCCTCAAGCTCTCCATCGTGGGCGGGGTGATCAAGTTGGACTTTACCAAGGGCGAGTGTGACTCCGTGGCCGTCCGCTGTCGCCTGCGCGGCAGTCCGGGCTGGAACAAGCTGGGTCTGGATTCCCTAACACCCTACTACGATACCGCACCGCTGGCCGACCCGGCGGTCCCTGAGACCCGCGAATATTACGTCATCGGCGTGATCGATGACATTGAAGTGGGCCAACCAAGCGACGTGGTCAGCATCGTCTTTGGTGGCTAACCATCTGCGCCCGCCGTGAAGGGCGGGACAACGGGGCGGGCGGGCGGCAAGCGCCACCGCCCGCCCCAAGCCAAGCCCCACGATCCCCAGCGCGCTCGCCCCTTCCTGGATTCCTCATTCCTGCCTTCCTCATTCACCCTCAGCCTTTCCGCCCCCATGCCCTACGATCCCAACTTCCCACCGACGAATGCAGAGCTGACCTCCCCAGCCTTTCGCGATCAATTCCAAGGCCTCAAGACCCTGATCGACGCCATTCCCTCCATCACCAACGCCCAAGTGGATAGCATCACGACCCTGAATCCGGGGGACCCGGCCACGGTGGGGGTCAGCATCACCGGCGGCGTCCTGCACTTCACCTTTGGCATCCCGCAAGGCGCGGAGGGCGCACAAGGCAGCGATGGCCCCCAAGGCCCAGCCTTTGGCAATGCCGTCGTCGATAGCGTGACCACCGTCCCGCCGGGAAGTCCGGCCAGCGTCGGCACTTGGTTTGACGGCACGGACGTCCACTTCACCTTCGAACTCCCCCAAGGCGATCCCGGAGAGCAAGGCCCCGCCGGAGAAGTGAGCCAAGGCGATCTAGAGAACGCCATCAACTACCAGACCAGCAACAACACCAACGCCGTCAGCACCATCGGCACCTACGTCAGCGATCCTCCCACCCAGGGGGAAGTGCAGGCGATTGTCGATAAGCTGGATGAGCTGATTAATGCGCTGCGGCGATAGGGGCCGATTAGGAAGCGAAGCGAGACTTCCGGAACGCAGTGCGGTGGCCGGGGACAAACGACTGCAAGAGGCCCGACGGGTGAGGAAACCGTCAACCTGACGGCGGGCTGTCATTGAAGGCACCGCCCGGTTTGCCTATTTCTTCTTCTCTAGCTCCGCAGTTCCGCTGGGGCCAAATGCAGGACTAATCAGAACGATCCCGCTTTGAATTGAGTGTCCGCGAATTTTTGTTTTCGGTGTGATCGAAATGAACGCTACGAAGCCGTTACTCAATCCGTTCGCGGCTACCGAGGAAGGATCCAAGCCGAGCGCGCCCTTCAGTTCAACGTCGGTCATGGGCTTCATCAACCCGACGTCTTGCCACTGCCCTGCCATCTGAAATCGAAGATAATAGTTCCCTTCTTTCTTGCTCAATTCGACCTGGCCAAGCGGAGCCTGCTGCGGACCCGGCTTCGGTGAATATGCTCCGACCGCGAAGTCTTGAGCGTGTGCGACGTGTGCCAACACGAAGAAGAGCAGCGTGATTAATCTGAATTGATGGTGTTTTTGCATGGATCGTGGGTGGTGATAATTCTCTAGCGGACAGTGTTAACCGTACGAGGCAAGATCGGCTTGGTCGATATTTATGCGTAATCAAGACTGCCGCTGAATCACTGAGGGATCGGTGGTGGGGAGGCACCGCCCTTTGAGCGGCGGAACAGCACGAAGACGCCAAGACCGAGGCCGAGGGTGAGCAAGCCGGCGCTTTGCCCGAGGGCAGGTTGGGCACCTTCTTCGAGGATGACAAAATCCTTGGCGAGGTGCATGTCGAGCTTCTCCAATTTTTCCCGCGTCTTGGAGTTGGATTCAATGCCAAACTGGATCAGGCCGGAGACGTCTCGCTTCATGAAGAGTTTGGAGGCATTGCGCATCGCGGCTGCCAGCACCTTTTCCTCTGAGTTGCCGGCGGCCTTCAAATCCGCCATCGCTGCGATGATTTCCTTGTCCTTGGTGGACATGAGGATGTGAACGGGCGCGCCCTCTTCGGTTTCGCCGTCTTGCACGGGGACGAACACTTCGTCGATCTTACCGAAACGCTCCATGTGAGCAGCATCCAAGAGGTTGAGCGTGGCATTCTTGAACATCACCCACTCCGCATCCGGCTTCTGGGCAAGGTAGTCGCTGACGGTGATTTCGACGCGATTCCGGTTCTTGAGAGCCGTGTAGGTGCCCTGAGCACCGCCGATGATCAGGCCAAGGATCAGCAGGTAGCCGAGGCAACCGAAGGAAATGAAGCCATTGCGACGCGAGGAATGCTTAGTTTTCATGCGGCAGCAGTTTAACCAGGATTTTCGAATTTCGGCAACGAGTAAGATTGCGGCGCTGCCAGTAAGGTGACCCAGATCCGAGGACGCGCGGCGAGGGAGTGGGAGCAGTGGAATCGGTGGGTGGAGCTTTGCTCAAATCGGGTGTGACTTTGACAGCAAGCCCACGGACTCTCCGCGATTGAACCACAATCAAACTCTGGCAGTTCCCGCAGGTGCCACCGCACCGTCTTTGGCAGCCGCCGCAGCCACTTCCGAAGCCAGTGACATATCATTATCCGACGATCGCCTGATCCTTTGGCTCCTCGGCCCTTCAGTCTTAGCAGCCACGACCTTCTCTGTCTGGAGATCAAAGCGAGCGAGGGGAGCGGTGATCGCTACGTATTGGTTAGATGCCCTCTACTTCCGTCCCTTCGCACCTCGCTTTGCTGCTTTCCTTGCACCTCTTGCTTCTGATCCCGTGTGGCGCATTTGCGGCCGATCTTGAGGCGGATCTGCTAATCGTGGGGGGGAATGAATCGGCTTGTGCCGCCGCCGTTCAGGCGGGGCGGCTGGGGGTGAAGAACATTGTGCTGGTCAATGACATCGATTGGTTGGGCGGGCAGTTCAGTGCGGAGGGCGTGGGTTGTCTGGACGAGTGGACGGTGGTGCAGGGTAAGCGAACGCACTTCCCGCGCAGTGGCCTTTTCCTGGAGGTGATTCAGCGCATCCGTGCCCACAACTCCGCGAAGTATGGCCTGCCCTGCCCCGGCAATGCGTTCTGCGGCACGGAGACGATCGAGCCTGCTGCGGCCGCGCAGATTTTTGAGGACCTGCTGAAGCCAGCCGTGGATTCCGGTGCACTGCGCATCCTGCGGGGTTGGGAACCGGCGAAGGTCGAGGTCCAAGACGGAGCGGTGCGTGCGGTCACTTTTCAAAAACAGGCGGAGGCGCTGACCATCCACGCGAAGCTGACCATCGATGCCTCTGACTGGGGCGATGTGATCCGCCTGAGTGGTGCGAAGTATGGCGCAGGACCTGACTTGAAATCGCGGTTCGGCGAAGAGAGCGCTCCAGAGGCCTTTGACGATGCGGGCATCCAGGAAATGAACCCGTTGTCCTACTGCGTGGTCTTGCGCGAGACCCAGGGCAAAGACGCCACCGTCCCCCGCCCGACCAGCTACGATGCGCGCTCGTTTGCTGCGCTCGACAAACTGGCCCCCTGGGTGGATAGCGACATGAGCGCGGGCATCTACTCCCCCAGCGGCAACAGCCCCTACACGCATCGGCGGTTGGTGGATCGCTGGCACAATGGCCTGACACCCGGCACGGAGGCGACCTTCATCAACTACCCGGTGCAGGACTACCCGATCTGCCAATTGCCACAACGCGTGGTGGAGGCACTGGAAGAGTCGGAGCCGGGAGCGTCCAAGAAGAACATCGTGGACCTGAGCCCTGCCCAGCGGCGCATCATCTTTGCCGATGCCAAACAGCATGCGCTGGGCGTGCTGCATCATTTGCAAACGGCGGTGCATGACCGGGTGGGTGACTTCCCGCAATCCTTCCGCTACATGGCGCTGACGGATGAGTTTGGCACCGCCGATCGGCTGCCGCCGAAGCCGTATGTGCGCGAAGGTCTGCGGCTGGAGGCGCTCTACATGCTGCGCGAGCAAGACATCCGCACCACCAGCAAGGAACCGCTCTGGGCGCGAGTCTTGCCGACCGATGCAATCTTTGCGTTTCAGTTCAACATCGATTTCCATCCCACACGTCGGAAGTTCCTGACGGAAGATCGCAATGACCCCTGGCAATACATCCATACCGCGAGTCGTGGTTGGCACACGGACACGGATCGCGCCGTCTTCCCCCTGCGCGGACTGGTGCCTGCGACGATGGATGGACTGCTGGGCGCAGGGAAAAACATCGGCGTCAGTAGCGTGGTGCAATCTGCTCTGCGACTGCATGGCCAGATGATGCATGTGGGTCAAGCCGTCGCCACCCTGGCCTGGATGGCCCTGGGCGAAGACACCAAGCCGCGCGCTCTGGTAGACGATTTGGCAAAGGTCCGCGCCCTGCAGAGCGAGCTGGCTCGCGGCCACGGTGGCCCTGGGATTCTGCTCTGGCCTTGGCAGGATGTCAGCCCCGACGCTCTCTACTTTGAAGCGGTCAACTTGCTGTCCGTGCGCGGGATCTGGCAGCCGAAAGCAGACGATGTCTTCTTCCATCCCGACCAACCCATGCAGCGCCGCGAGCTCGCACGCGTCCTTGCCACGTTGTGTCGCGCACTCCCCGATGCCAAGCCTTGGCCAGAGCCCGAGATGCCGCTCTACACCGATGTGCCAGCAAACGATCCCGACCGTGCCTTCATCGAGGCCATGGTGAGCTGGGGAGATTTCCAACCTTTGGCAGGACAGTTCCGGCCAGATCAAGTCGCGACCTGGAGCACGCTGCATTCGTGGATGACGCGCTCAGGTCTGGCACCCTCAGCAGGACTGATCGACTCCAAAGACCGCGCCAACTTGCCGCTGTCGCGGGCAGAGGCGGCGATCCAGCTTTGGCGAGCGCTCAAGCAACAAGGCGAGTGGACACCCCCTGCCGAGCAATGGCAAAAAGACCTGCGCGCTGGCGATGCGTTGCCTTTGGATCAAGACAACAACAACCTCCTGGATCGACTCGAGCCCACGCATCAATGAGCCACGGCGTGAGATGGACACGCTTGTCTGTCTGGAGGCTACCGACGCAGACAGGAGTGTCTGCTTCACGCCGGGGTTATTGGAGCTTTTCTACCACGGCGTAGTAGCTGCCGAGCTCCGCCCCATCCGCAGCGATGAAGGTGCCTTGGAGCTTCGTTACGCCTGCGGGCAGATCCAGCTCGAAGTCCACATGGGTCGCGTCTGCTCCGGGCACGGCGGCTTCAAGTTCCTTCCCTGCAATGCTGAGCTTGGCGGTTCTTGCCGCAAATCCAAGGCCGGGCGTTGTCCGGTAGGCAGCAACGCCGGGCACCGCTTTGCCAGGAGGAAGATCCGCCGCGATGGGATGATCTGCCTCGACAGGCCAACGCCGCAGCCCGATGCGATAGCGCCCTGCCGTCTCGACCTTCACAGCCCAAGCGCCGGCGGGCTCGCCCTTCTGCGCGCGGATGGCGCTGTGATTCCAGGGCGACATCTTTTCCTCCGGCAACAACCAATCGTGCGCGGTCAACACGGCGGGATTGTCCGCCGGATTGCCGAGAGTGATCTCGCAATCGTCGCTGAAGCTCGGCTCCATGCTGGCCCACCACGTTTCATAGTCAGTGCGCAGCCTCTGCACGATCTCGGGATAGTCCTTGGCGCGATCGGTCTCCTGCCCGGCATCGGACTTGATGTCGTAGAGTTCCGCCCCGTTCACGAGCCGCCAGCGATCCGTCATGACTGCCGACTTGCGCCATTTGACAGGCGTGTGGATGCGCTGCGAATCCGTGACCAGCACGCGGTCCGGCCAGTTTTCAACCTTGCCCTCCAACAAAGGCACGATGCTGGTGCCGTCGAACTTGACGCCCTTGGGTGCTGGCAGATCGAGGAGGTCGATGAAGGTTGGCAAAAGATCGACGTGCGCCGTCAGGCGATCAATGTCACGCCCGGTCTTCCAGCCTTTGGCAGGCCAATGCAGAAAAAACGGCACGCGATGACCACCGTCATACTCGCTCCCTTTTGCGGCACGCATCTTGGCGTTGAAGATCCGCGAACCCGACGCCGTGCCGTTGTCGGTCGTGAAGATGAAGATCGTGTCATCAGCAATGCCGTTCTCTGCCAAGAAGGCACGCAGGCTGCCGACGTTTTCATCAATGTTCGCGATCATGCCAAAGAAGTTGGCCAACGGGACGGCGAGTTTTGAATACGGTGCCGAGAACTTCTCGGGGCTGTGGTTCGGCCCATGCGGCGCATTCGTGCAGAGGTAAATGAAGAAGGGCTGCTTTTTGTCTGCCTGGGATTTGATGAACTTTTTCGCCTGCGAAAAGAACACATCGGTGCAGTAGCCTTCCGCGGGTTCCATCTTGCCGTTGTGATGGTAGGAGCCGTCAAAGTAGGCGTTGTCCCAGTAGTCCGGCGTCTGGCCCACACCCCCACCTCCGTGGCGATACACCTCCGTGAAGCCCTTGTCTTCGGGGCGCGACGGATAGTTGTCGCCCAGATGCCACTTGCCATACATGGCGGTCGCATAACCCGCCTCCTTGAAGACCTGGGCCATGGTCACCTCGTTCTCCCGCAAGATGGAGCGTCCGTTGATGGTATGCCAGCAGCCGGTGCGATTGGCAAAGTGACCCGTCATGATGGCCGAACGCGTCGGCGCACAGGTGGGGGATACGTGATAGTCCGTTAGCCGCAAAGACTCGCCATGCAGTGCATCCAGATTCGGCGTCTTCAGCACCAGATTGCCATGGCAGGAGAGATCCCCATACCCTTGGTCATCGGTAACAATCAGGATCACATTCGGCTTGGAAAAAGCAGTCAGCGAAGAGGCCACGAGGATCCCAAAAGAGAGAAAGAATCGGCGCATGATAAGGGGTCGGTGGGAACAAATTTGGGGCCTAGCCTTCCCAGAAGCAGGAAGGACAACGAAATTCATTGTGGGCAAGATCCGCAGGCGGATCAAGCCTTAAGGTCTACTTCCCGAATCACTCGACTCTTTTCAGCGTCCTCCATCGACCTCGCCGCTCCATGTTTGGCAGCAATGGTTCGGGGGACCGAGTGAATGCTTCGAGCCTGTTGTGGCAGGATGTCCCTGATCAAGGTATTGACAGGCGAAAGGCATTTGCCTTCAATGAGTTCTTATGAAACCCCGATTCATTCAAGGATGGTTGTTGGCCGCGACATTGCTTTCAGGCGCAATGCTTTGCAGAGGCGATGAAGCCAACGTTGCACAGCACTTTCCCGAGGTCGTCTCTCACTTGGACACTGGCGGCCAGTCGTTTTGCTACGCGGAGAAGGTGCCGGGCTCCACCAGCGTGATTCAGACGATCATGGACCTAGCCCTCGCCGCTCCCATGCCTGAGGGAACTCCAGATTTCAAGGCTGGGATGCAGTTGCTCCAGAAAGCTCTGCGTTTGGATGCCGTAAAGGCCACTGGAGAGAGCGGTGTTTACAAAGACGGTCTCACGCACAGTCGCACCTTCCGCCTCGTTCCCGATGGGGTGGGTGGTCTGAGCGGACTCTTCGGCGCCACGGCCTCCCCCTACTTGAGCTTGGAATTCCCTGCGGAGGCAGACTTGGCCGCCGAGATCGAACTCGACCTCCGGCAGGTCGCTGGCGAGCTGATGGCGGGTTTGCCGAAGGTTTTGCCTCCAGACGATGCCGCAAAGTTCAAAAGAGAGCTGGATTCACCTCAAGGCAACGCACCCTTCACACCGCGACAACTTTTGGAGAATTCGCACCTGCGCTTAGCCCTGGGCATCTGGGTGTACGAAGATCAAAAGATTGCCCTGCCCAACAGTCCCCAATTGCCAGGTGCAGACGCTCTTCTGGCTCTGCAACATGCAGGTTGGCTGCTAAAGCCCATGATTGGTCAGCTTAGCAAGCAGTTCCAGGGCAACCCAGCGGTGGAAATTGTCCAAGAAGGCCAAGTGATCACGGCAACCTTCCGCCAGCCGATCGGACCGCCGCCCACCGATTTCCAACCGATCCTTCGTTATGATGGCAGTCGGGATCTACTTTGGGTCGCTTCCCGCCCGGCATTGCTGGAAGCAGCGGGAGAAGTCAACGGCCTCGGCAAAGACGCGCGCTTCGTCAAAGCCACGAATCGCCTTCCGCTCAATGGCAACTCTCTGGTCTTTGTTTCTGATCGTATGCTGAGGGTAACCGCGAACGTCCTCAAGAGTACTGCGGAGTTTTCCCCCGCCAAGACTACAGGCGACGAGGAAGCCAGGAAGCTGATCCAATCCGCGTTACAATGGCTGGACGCAGAAAACCTACCTTCACAGGCATGGGCGCTGGCTGTGGAGCAAAACGGCATCTTCACTGCCAGCAACACGGTGTTCCTGCCTTCGAATGACAGCGGTACGCTCGCCACCGCATCCACCATCGCGATCCTAGCAAGCATCGCCGCGCCAGTGGCCATGCAGGTAAAGACGAAGGCTGTTGAAACTCGCAATGCCAGCAACGCGAGGCAGTTGATCATGGCATTAAAAGTCTACGCTGCCGACAACAATGGCAGCTACCCGCCCGATCTCGAAGCGCTATTCAAGCAAGACATTTTAGACGAGTCGAGTCGAGCACTGCTGTTGTGGGTGCACCCTCGGACTGGCGCAACGCAGCCATGGATCTATTCCCCAGGACTCAACGATTCCTCGCCAGCGGATACCGTAATCATCTCCTCCCCGAAAGTGCCCAATACCCGCCAGGTACTCGGGAAAAACGACGGCAGCATCGAATTCGCCAAGCCCTAGCTGGACATAACCCTGACCAACTAGGTCCTTGCTGCCTCTAGCGCTGCCACGGGCTCCAGAGCCACGGGTTGATCGTGATCGAGGAAATCGGCAGCGACGCGGGAGAGTTCTGCGCGACTGGTGGTGCGGCGCATTTGGTGGAGGAAGAGGCCCTCCGCATCAATGCCGGTGCCGAGGAAATTGAGGTGCTTTTTCACTCGATGGACGCGCTCTAGCTCCGTGTAATCTGGGTCGGTGACGGTATCAAAGAGGGACTCAATGTAGCGCAGCACTTCACGACCCGGGGGCAGGGTGGGAGTCTCGCCAGCGAAGGCTTGGCGGATTTGCTGGAAGAGCCATGGATTGCGGACTGCGCCACGCCCGATCATCAGGCCGCGAGTGGCGGTGTCTTTCCAAATCTCTAGCGCACCTGCAGGGGAAGTAACATCGCCGTTTGCCAGCACGGGGCAGGACATGGCCTCAGCAGCGGTGCGAATGAGGTCGTAGCGCACGCCGGGACGATATCGGTCCGCAACAGTGCGACCATGCACCGCAAGCAGATCGATGGGGTGCCGAGCAAAGATCTCCAGGATCTTGTCGAAGTGCTGAGGATCATCGAAGCCGATGCGGGTCTTCACGGTGAATGGGATCTCGATGGCATCGCGCAAGGCTCCCAGAATGGCGTGCACGCGTTCAGGCTCGCGCAAGAGGCCTCCGCCAGCGCACTTTTTGAAGACGACAGGAGCGGGACAGCCAAGGTTGAGGTCGATCGCGACGATGGGATGATTTTGCAGTTCCTTCGCGGTGCGGACCATCGCCGGAATGTCGTTGCCAATGAGTTGGGCGATCACCGGTCTGCCGGTGGGATTGTGTGTGATGGAGCGGAGGATCTCCCGATCCAAGCGAGAGTCCGGCGTCACGCGGAAGAACTCCGTGTAATAGACATCTGCCCCGCCATACTGGTGGACGAGGTTCCAGAACGCCCAGTCCGTCACGTCCTGCATCGGCGCAAGTGCAAGGACCGGCCCCGGCTGGGCCAGCAGTCGCGCCCAGGCCTCGCCACCACGCATGGGAGCGGGCGAGGCATTTTCTGGGAGATGCGGAGCGGGAATCACCGCGCAACATGCATGCGCGCGGCGGGTGGTCGAGGAGGAAGTCGGCGGCGGCGTGGTTCGCCGCGAATTGCGTGCAGCCTTCTTGCTTTCTCTGCCAACTTCTGGTTTGATCGTTGCATGATGAAATACATCGCCCTCGCTTCCGCTCTGCTGCTCTGCTGCGCCATTGACTCGTCCGGCATGAGTCGGAAGCCCAAGTTCACGATCAGCGTCCATTCCGAAGGCACGATGAATGATAGCCCGAAGACGATCTTTCCAGACACTGTGGATGGGCGACAGGTGGTCTTCAAAAAGGTGCCTGAGTTCAGTCATGCAAACATTGCCGCCTTCCATGCCTTTCCCGCAGAAAACGGCGATGGCTACGGCGTGACACTGAAGCTGGATTTCAAGGGCGCCGGGGCGCTGGAGCTGATCACCCGCACCAGCACCGGCGGCATGTTGCGCTCCGTCGTGAACGGCCACCCTGTGGATGTGGTGATGATGGATCGGCCCATCGCAGACGGGATTTTCACCATCTGGCAGGGCGTGCCAGAATCGGTCGTGAAGGAGCTCGGGAAAAAATATCCGTCGCTCAAAGGTCTGACTTCCGCAGCAGGCAGTCTGGAGATGACACCGACGACAAAGACGGAGAAGAAAAAATCCTTCTGGCGGTTCCGCGAGGGCGAACGCGCCAAGGCGGCTGAAGACAAGCGCAAGGCCGCCGGAAAAGATCCCAAAGCGAAAGACTACGGATCGGGGACGAGCACCCCAATCCAAGATGATCCGAGCGCCATCCAGGTGCCGCGTGGGGCATCCACCACAGATATCCCCGTCGAAGGCGGCGCCCCGCCACTCCTTCCTGGTGATCTCGCCCCTCTTCCAGGTGACCCCGCAGCCCCTGCTCGATGAGAAAAAGATCAATGCTGCACGGTTTGGGCGGCCTCGGCGCTGCCATCGTTCTTGGTTTGGCGGGTCTCGCGACGGCGCAGATCCAGCCCATGGGTCTCGTGCTACCAACGGAGAATTCAGCACTCCTTGCTGGCTCAAGCGGAGCGTATTTTCAGTTCATTGACCGAACCTTTGAAGGAGAAAAATCGACTCCCTGGGAGGGGGGCCAATTTGGCTTTGTGCGAGACCCACGCCGCATCGGTGGGCGGCTCGCTTACTCGCGATTTCATGAAGGCATGGACGTGAAGCCCGTGCGCCGCGACTCACGAGGCGATCCTCTGGACGAAGTGCGCGCCATCGCTGCTGGAACGGTGCTGCACGTCGCGAAGGTATCCTCCCAGAGCAACTACGGCCGCTACATTGTGGTAAAGCACGACTGGGGCTATGGCCCCTTTCTTTCCCTCTACGCCCATCTGCGCGAGGCCAGCGTCGAACCTGGAGACAAGGTCGCCACGGGGCAGAAGCTAGGCATCATGGGGTACACCGGTGCGGGCATCGATCAACGCCGCGCACACACGCATGTGGAGCTGAACCTCTTCCTTTCCAGCCGCTTTGAGCAGTGGCATAACAGCCAGTTCAACACCCCCAATCACCACGGGATGTACAACGGGCTCAACCTCATCGGCCTCGACATCGCCGGATTGTTTCAAAAGCACGCTGCGAATCCGAAACTCACCGCCGCAGAATTCGTGACCACAACGCCGACCTACTACCGCGTGCTCGTCCCTGGCAGTGCGGACATGGAGTTGATCAAGAACTACCCCTGGCTGCTAGCCGGAGAAATGCCCAGCAGCAAACCCGCCAGTTGGGAGATCGCCTTCAGCTCCTGGGGGTTGCCCGTCGCCATCAAAGCCAGCACTAGCAATTGCAGCCTGCCGAGCGTTACCTGGGTCAAGGATGATCCCATCCCGCATTACTACAACACGCGCGGTTGTCTGACCGGCAGCGGACCCACCGCCAAGCTGACGGTCTCAGGCATGAACTTTGTGAAGTTGGCCTGCGGGGCTTTTTGACTTCGGCGGGCGGTCATCGCCCGTCCGCGAAAAGGGACCTGAGAGCGGAGTGCCAGCACGATGCTAGCGCCCCGCCAAACTCAGGAACGGATCGATTACTTCGTTGCGTTCAGCTTGATGTCTTTGAATTGAACGGTAAATGGCGCACCCACATGGATCTGGAGAGCCAGGACACCGCTCTTGGCACCGACTGCGGTCTCGTCCGTCACGTCGATGGTCTGCGTGCCGTTAATGAAATGCTGGAGGTGACCGCCCTTGGCGATGATCTTGTACTCGTTCCAGTCGCCCTGATGGATCACGGCCTGGATGTCGGCGCTTTCACCGACGCTGCCCGTTACCTCGATGTTCGGAGCGGTCTTTTTGTTGCCCTTCTTATCGACGGATTCTTTGCCGCCTTCGTGAATGACGACCTTTTGGCCGCGCTGAGCAAGGATACCCCGGCCCTTCTCTTCATACAGGATGCCGCTGTAGGTTTTGCCGATCTCAAAATCTGCCTGATAACCACCGACGACGAAGGCTGCAGGATCGATGATCTTACTGCGATACTGAATGCCGGAGTTGCCGAAGCCTTCGCCTTTGCCTTCTGAATCCACGATCTTGTATTGGAGAGTCAGTTCGAAGTCGCTGACCTCGCCACCTTTCCAGATCAAGAACGTGTTTCCCTTGAGGGTCGATTTGCCTGGGTTGGCTGGATCTGCTGGCGTCTGGCCAGTGATGCAGCCATCCTTGACCGACCAGAGATCCGGGCGGCCCTCCCATCCGGTGAGGTCGGTGCCGTTAAAGAGAGAAACTTCTTCAGCACCAGCAAGGCTGGCAAAAGCGAAGAGTGCGGTCAATGCAATGCGGGTATTCATGTCGTTGGATGGATGGAAATCTGCCGCTCCTGGGCAGGGAGCGGTTGTAACGTGGGCCATTGCGCGTGTCTATCGTTTTCCCGTGTCACGCCGCTGTCGGCAGATCGCCGACCTGCACTTCATCAAGGCCAGCGTCATCGACTCCAAAACGCACCCGCACAACGTCCAGCGCAGCTTGTTTAGCAGCATGGATCACGAGGCTGCCAGTGGGAATGCCCACCGCAGCGCCTTGCAGCCAAGCCAAAAGCAGATAGGCCGCAAAGGCATCGCCAGCGCCATTCCGCGCATCGGGATGGCGCTCCAGGACGCGGCCGGTCTGTTCCATCAATGAAGCGGAGATGCGACCGTGGGAGACCTCCCTTGTCATCGGATCATAGATCAAGAAGCCGCGGCTCCCCAGCGTCAGGACGATCGCCGCCCTGCTGGCAATGCGTCGCACCAGCGCCTGGAGCTTCGCCGCCAGGTCATCAAGGTCGGCATATGTCTCGTCCAGTACGGGATCTCGTTGATTCATGGCCAGGGCGCAGAGGTCGCCAAATTCGTCCAGATTGCAGATGGCTACATCACTGCGACGCAGCAAAACCCGCAGCCTGAGGTTCGGCGACGAGGTGCGTGTCAGCACGGCAAAGACCGGGGCGTTGTTGCGCTCGGCCTGATCGATGAGGTGCTCGATCAATGGCTCGCATCGCACGGAATTGATCAAAAGAGCGCGCATCGAGTGGCGAAAGCGCGTCAGCATCCAGCGCCATCCCGGCACCAGCACCTCCTTCAGCGAAGGTCGCGCGGGTCCACGCACGATGTCCCGTTCCCCAGAGCTCGGATTCAGCAGCACAACGTTCTTTTGCCAGGGCCGACGCCCGACTGGCGTGACGGATACAACTCGTCCGCGCAACTCCGCCGCCAGTTCTGCCGGCGGTTCCGCCTCCATGACCAGAGCGATATCGCGGATCTCATCAATCACGTGATCAGGATGATCGACGAGCGCGCAGACGCTGTTGTAGCCTCCCCCGCCCCACTGATGGCGTTGCGCCTGAGCTAGGCTGCGATCAAACGAATCCGAATTGGAGGCGGTCAGCTTCGTTCCCGGCACGAGCGCCTCTTTGTTTTGCACCACATCCACGCTCCAAGCTGCATTTGACGTGGTCAGTACCAATTCATTGGGCCGCCGCCGGATGGAGCGTAAAGTGATTTGTGCGTCCGTGCACAACGATCCCGCAACGACAATGCGAGACCAAGGATAGAAGACCGCTGATACGACTGAGCGAACGATGCGGCGCAAAGTGCGAAGGGAGGTGAACATGGCTGATTGGGAGGCGGAGGGGTGGTTTGATCTCCGCCAACGGGAGGTAGCCAGGCGCCGCAGTAGTTGTGACATCGAGTTCACTCGCATCCCTGCCCGCGATTTTTCCGTCACACATCGCTGCCATGCTACCTACAACCGATGCATCGAGCACTTACAGACTCGCAGAACCCTCATGGCATCCATTCGTATCAAATCCCGCAGGCCGACAGTAGAGCCGACCAAGTGTTTCCCTCCCAAGGTCGAACGTTCGAAGCGCTTCGTCACGCCCATCAAGGAAGGCGACCACCGCCCCAGCCGGGCAGCACTGTACAAGACACTGGTGATCATCGTCGTCTTTACCATCGCTGGCGTCATGGCCATGAATCTCAGCAAAGCAGAGCTCAGCGCCCTGCTACCACCCCTTCCCAGCCCCGGTTCCTTTATCCTCGGTGCGCTGACCGCCTGGACTATCACCTGGCTCTGCCGCGAACGCCCACCCCGGCCCCAGAGAACTCGGAGCAAGGACATTTGGCTGGATTAGCCGCTGGCGAAGGGCCAATCCCATTGGTTGGGCTGGCCTAGTGGGGGACAGTGAAGACCCCACAGCCGCCTGATTCTCTTCACGCAGTTCTTGCGAGGATCCTTTTCCGGGCCTATTCTCTCCGCCCGCTGGCCCCGGTCGGCGTTTTTTCACTCCACAAGGTTACAACACATATCATGGGCAAGACACTCTTCGCAAAAGTCTGGGAATCACACACCGTCGGCAAGCTCGACAACGGCCAAACGCAGTTGCTCATCGATACCCACCTCATTCATGAAGTAACCAGCCCGCAGGCGTTCGGCATGTTGCGCGACCTCGGACTCAAGGTGGCCTACCCACAGCGCACTTTTGCGACCGTCGATCACATCGTTCCAACGGACAGTCAGGTCTCTCCCTTCCAGGATCCGCTGGCCGAAGAGATGATCCAGGAGCTCAACAAGAACGCGAAAGAGTTCGGCATCACCTACTTCAGCCTGGGTACTGGCAAACAGGGCATCGTCCACGTCGTGGGACCAGAGCAAGGCATCACCCAACCCGGCACGACAATTGCCTGTGGCGACTCACACACCGCCACACACGGAGCCTTTGGCGCGATCGCTTTTGGCATCGGAACCACCCAAGTGCGCGACGTTTTGGCCACGCAAACGATGGCCCTCAGCGCGATGAAAGTGCGCCGTATCAATGTGGATGGCAAACTGCGCCCAGGTGTGTATTCAAAGGACGTCATCCTGCACATCATCCGCCTGCTGGGCGCTGGTGGCGGCAAGGGCTACGCTTACGAGTACGGCGGCAGCATCTTTGACGGCTTCACCATGGAAGAGCGCATGACGGTCTGTAACATGTCCATCGAAGGCGGTGCCCGCTGCGGTTATGTGAACCCCGACGAGAAGACTTTCGAATACCTCAAGGGTCGCCCGTACTCCCCGACCGGGGCTGAGTGGGACGCCGCCGTGGCCAAGTGGGCCAGCTTTGCCTCGGACGCAGACTGCGTTTATGACGACGTCGTTAACATCCGTGCTGAAGACATTGCGCCAACAGTCACCTGGGGTGTCAGCCCCGACCAAGCGATCTCCGTTGAAGAAAACATCCCAACGGGCGACGACGCCAAGACTGCCACGCAGCGTGAATCCACAGAGGACGCGCTGGCCTACATGAAGCTGCAAGGCGGCACCCCCATCAAGGGCACCAAGATCGACGTAGCCTTCATCGGCTCCTGCACGAATGGCCGCCTCAGCGATTTCCGCGAAGTGGCTCGCTTCATCAAGGGCAAGAAGGTGGCTCCAGGCGTGAAGGCAATCGCCGTTCCCGGATCCCAGATCGTCGCCGTGCTGGCAGAGAAGGAAGGCCTCGACAAGGTTTTCTCCGAGGCTGGCTTTGAATGGCGTGCGGCTGGCTGCTCCATGTGTCTGGCCATGAACCCAGACAAGCTCATCGGCGATCAGCTCTGCGCCTCCTCATCGAACCGCAATTTCAAAGGCCGTCAGGGCAGCCCAACAGGCCGCACCATCCTGATGAGCCCAGTGATGGTCGCCGCTGCTGCCATCACGGGTTCCGTGACGGATGCGCGCGAACTTTTCGATATGGCTGAAGCGGCTGCGGTCTAAAACGCCGAGCCTCTAAGGCTGGGTCGAGAATGATTCTGTTGTCTCAATCTCGTGCCAACTTCAGTCGATCCCGGGTTTGGTTAGCCAGTTCTTCATCCAAGCATAGAAGCTGGCGCCGATCTGCGCATAGCCGATGGCGTTTGGGTGGACGCCGTTGTTGTCGGGATAGCCGTCGATCGGATCGAGGTTCAATTCCGTCGGCACGAGGTGGATGCCGTCCTTTTCTCGATGGGCGAACCTCTGCAGCATCACCTGCACGAGCCGATGCTGAATGCGCTTCCACCCCCAGCGGGTGTACTTGTCCTGGTAGTTGGCCACAAAGGCACCCTGCCGGTCGTTCGGCGGAGTGGTCAGACCCACGGCAAACACGGCCTTGGGCGCAGCCTGATGAAAGGCGGAGATCAATTGCTCAGCGTTATCCAGCACGCTGTTTATTTTTTCATCGAGCGCTACCGGATCATCAAACTTGGCGCCGAAGCAGTCGTTGATACCCAGGAGAAAGGTCACGACATCCGGCGGCTGATCATCACAATTTTCGCGAAAGTAACGCGCCAGATCCAACACCGGTTCACCGTCCGCACCGGGAAAGAGAAAGGGGCTCATGCTCTTGCGCGGCGGCGTCTTTGGGTCCGGTGGTGCTGAGGATTTGGCGTCGTACTTGGTGAGAAAAGCCGCCCAAGTCCAGCCGCCATATCCTTCGTGAGCAACCCCCTCTTTTGCAGCGGTCGGCTTGTGCGTACCGAGCATCGTCCACGCAGGATTTCCCGGTTCGCTGAGGAGGCGCGCGATCTCGTTGGGATACAAAGAAGAATGCGTGAGGCTATCCCCAACAATCAGCAACCGCAGCGCTTTCCCCGCACCTGCATTCGCTGGAGCGATCTTGAGCGTGAGTTTCCCCTCGGCCAGCAGCGTCCCTTTCGCATCCTTCACACGCACCGCCAACAGATGATCCCCAACCTGGGTGGATGCCGGAGTGACCGTCCAGCGTCGAGCCTCGGTTTGTCCCAACACTGCATCGATCTCGAAACCGTAACTTTGGGGCTGCTGCGTCAGGACGATATTGTCAAAATAGATCGAAAACGGGACACCGACGGTCGCATAGGCGGTCTCAGGGAGCGTAAGTTGCAAGGCCTGAGACACCGCTGTTTTTGGGCCCTCGGCATGCGGTGTGGCTGTCGTGAGGCAGAATGTGGCGATAGTGAGCACTGTGAATCTCATGCGGGAAGGTACGTGCGAACTAGCAGCGCACTTCCACCACCACCGCAAAGACCGGTGCTGATGCACAATCCGCGCTTGGCTTCCAGCCCTTCTGCGATCAAATCCTGAAGCTACCTGGTCAAAAGATGGGGGATAAAGACCACGCCGCCGACCACGGCAGCACTGATCGCAGCTACTAACACAGCAAAGGCGGCGATGTCTTTGGCGTGCTTGATTCGTTCCCGCCACTCGATGCTAACCTCGTCCGCTAGGAACTCGATGGCGGTATTGATAGCCTCTGCGATCCAGACAATGCCAACGGCGAAAACCAGGAGCGCCCACTCCATGCGGCTGACGTGAAAGTATCCGCCAAGACCGAGCACGATCAGAGCAGTCACTGCATGAAATCGGGCATGAGGCTGAGTCCGCAGCAGTGTCAGACCACCTCGCAAGGCATGGCTGAAGGCAGTGATTCGCGCTTTCATCGGGTTTGTTCGCTCAGTCTCCGCGCCAGTCAACAACATCGACCAATCAATCGATCTGCCAGTTTTTGGGTGCTGCAGCCGACGCTTGGAAAGCTCCAGCACGAGATTCGATTGCGCATCGATGAGACTTCGCGTCCATTCGGACATGCCTGCATGGATTGAATACTTCGCCGTCGCTGTGTGCGCCATTTCTGCTGTTTTGGCAGCGGAGGGCAAGGGCATGGATCTTTTTGGGGTGATGGTGCTGGCACTGGTCACTGCGGTGGGCGGCGGTACGATACGTGATCTTTGTCTAGGGGTGCGACCACTGTTTTGGATCGCGGAGCCGATGCATCTTTGGACGGCGCTGATCGTAGCGGCGGTGACCTTTGTGATCGTGCGCTTTGTGCATCTGCCTCACCGATTGCTGGGCGTGGCGGATGCGTTTGGGCTGGCGCTGTTTGGCATCGCTGGCACGGAGAAGGCTCTGGCAAACGCCGCGCCGCCCATCGTCGCCATTCTCTTGGGCATCGTCACCGGCGTTGCGGGCGGGATTCTGCGTGATGTGCTACGCGCTGAGGTCCCCTGGGTCTTTAAGCCGGAGGTGAATCTCTATGCGACGGCTGTGTTTGCGGGGGCGCTGGTCTTTGTGCTTCTGGAACAATCCTTACCGCCCTCCGAAGGCAATCGATACATCGGCATGGTGGTCATTTTGATCCTCCGACTGGCGGCGATGCGCTGGAAACTCCGACTGCCGACATTTCAAACGCGGGCGAGATGACTACCGACTGCGGCTGCGCGGATCAAACGCGTCGCGCAGGCCATCGCCGAGGAAATTCAGGGCCAGCAGCGTGATGGACATCAGCGTGGCTGGGAAGAACAGCAACCACCATTTGCTATCGAGTGGATTGATGACCTGCGCGCCGTCCTTGAGCAGCGATCCCCAACTGGCCGCCGGATCATCGATGCCGAGACCGAGGAAGCTGAGGAAGGATTCATCCAGGATAACCGCCGGAATGGTTAGCGTCAGATAGGTTAGCACCACCGTCGCGAGGTTTGGCAAAAGATGCAGACGTAGGATGGCGGGGTTGCTCTGGCCCATCGCACGCGCCGCGGTGACAAAGGTCATTTCACGCAACACCAGCACCTGCCCACGAACAATGCGCGCCATCGTCAGCCACTCTACCAACCCCAAACAAATCACCATGATGATGATGCGTGAGTAGCGAATCGCGGTGACCATCAAGTCCTCCATCGTGGTCCATCCGTGCCCCTGTGCCCAGAGCCTAGCGGCATCTAACCAATCGGTAAGGTAGGGCCCCAACGCGGCGATGAAGATCATGATGAAAAGGATGCGCGGCACGGAGTAGAGGACATCCAGCACCCGCATCATGAACGCATCGATGCGACCTCCGGCAAAGCCGCTAATCATACCATAAAGTGTCCCGACAAAAAGACTGAGAAGGGCACCGACGAACCCCACCCCCAGCGAGACCTGCGCCCCGGTCAACAGCCGGTAAAACAGATCGTGCCCATTCAAGTCCGTGCCGCAAAGGTAAATAACGCCCTCACTAGCTGAGCATGCGGCACCGGGAGGCAGCAACGAATCCTTGGACGTTAGCTTCAATTCATCGGGCAAAAACGGCGGCACGAGTACGGCCACGAAGACCAATCCCACCAAGAACCACAGCGCCAGCATGGAGACGCGGCTGCGCCGAAGGATGGTCCAGCCACCGGGCTGGGAAAGCGCTGTGGGGGATGCAACCTCAGCCATACACGCGGATTCGTTTATCCAGCACTCCGTAGAGCACATCCACCACCAGATTAAAGAGCTGCAAGAGCACGCAGTACACGATCACCGCTCCACCCAGCAAGAAGACATCGTGATTCTGGATCGAGTTCACGAAGATACTGCCGGCCCCAGAGATATTGAAGACGCTCTCGACGACCATCGATCCCGTCAAAAGATGTGCCGCCAGTGGCCCCAGAAACGTGACCACAGGCAGGATGGCAACCTTCATCGCATGGCGAATCAGCGCCTGTCCATCGCGTAATCCTTTAGCCTTCGCAGTGCGGAGAAAGTCGCTCTGTAGGACATCGAGCAAACTGTTCCGCATCAGCCGCGCCACGTAGGCCACATACGGTGCCGCCAGACAAATCGAAGGCAGCACCAGTTGATGCACCGTTCCCCATCCACCCACTGGTAGCCAGCCGAGCCATAATGCCACCACCGCAATCAAAAGTGGTCCGGTGACAAAGGTCGGCACAGAAATAGCCACCAGCGCACCAATCATCGCGACACGATCCACCCAGGTGTCCCGCCACAGCGCCGACACCGCCCCCAATAGCACGCCGCCAATCGAGGCGATGATGAAAGAGACCATGCCCAGCGTGAGGGAAGTGGGCATTTTTTGCGCCAGCAGTTCCGAGACCCTCCAGTCCAGATACTTCGTGGAATCCCCAAGATCAAAGGTGGCCAATGCCCGCATGTAGGCGCTGTACTGTTCCCAGAGGCTGCCATCCAAATGAAACCGCTCCATCTTGGCAGCGATGGCTTTTTCACTTCCAGCCTTTTCCGACGTGAATGGCCCCCCTCGAATCGAGCGCATCAAAACGAAGGTGATGGACGCCGCCAACCACAGCACCACGATGGCGCTGAGCAGTCGGCGAATGAAGAATCCAAGCATGCGGGCAGCATGATGGCGGATGTTGCTCCTGTGCTCAAGCAAAGGGTTGGGGTTTTCCAGAATGTCCAGTGCGGTGCACCGAACCGGAATTCAGGCCTTAGTTCCATCCCAGCTTCGCTTGATCCACGGGCGTTTTCTGGAATTACAGCCACCGCTCCAATTTCCGTATCACTGAACCGCTCACCTTTGCTTGCACAAATCGAGTTTCCGGGCGTAATCCCACTTCGATGAAAACGTCTCTCTTCTCCCGTCTGCCGTTCCGTCGGATGCTCACCGTTTGCGCAGGAGTCGCATTGGTCATGACTCTGGCCAGTTGCGCGCTGACGCGGCCCATCCTGCGAGAGATTACCGTCCGCCGTGCGATCATGGTGAAGCCTGCAGAAGGTGGCGAAATTCCACTCTACGTCTGGCAGGGCAATCGCGTGCCAGGACAGTTGAGCGTTCGAGTGGATCTGAGTGATCAAAAGGCCTACATCTTCAAGGACCGCGAAAACGTCGGTTGGACCTATGTCGCCACTGGTCGTAGCGGACACGACACGCCCGTCGGCACGTTCCATGTGCAGGAGAAAATCGTGGACAAACGCTCCAACAAATATGGTGTGATCAGAGATGCCGATGGCGATGTGGTCCATTCCAACGCCACCAACGGCGTGCACCGGATCCCCAGTGGCGGCCGCTTTGTGGGTGCGCCGATGCCTTATTGGATGCGATTGACAGGAAGCGGAGTCGGCATGCACGCTGGCCCCATTCCAAATCCTGGCCAGCCCGCATCCCATGGCTGCATCCGTATGCCTCTGGCGATGGCTGAGACGCTTTTCCAAAACGTCAACGTTGGCACTCCGGTTACGATCACTCCATGACCGCTATGCGCGTCGCTCTGCTGGCATTCATCCTCGCCGTAACCGCCTCTGCCGCTGAAGAGCAGGCCGAGATGCCTTTTGGAGGGAAAAAACCCGGCGAAGCAAGGACGGACAACGCACTGAAGCTCCAACTGCATTGGTGCCCGCCAGGCAAGTTCACGATGGGAAGCCCTGCGGACGAGCCCGGCCGAGATGCCTACGAGGTGGCGCATCCGGTGCGACTAACAAAGGGCTTCTGGCTCGGCGTGACCGAGGTCACACAGGGCCAATGGGAGGCCGTCACTGGCAAGACGCTGCGCGATCAAGCCGCGCTGATGCTTGCCGATGAGGCCTTGTATCCTTTTGGCGGTCAGCAGATCACGCTCCGCGCCGCAGCAAAGGCCGCTGAAGGCGATCTCAGCAAAGCCATCGATAGTGTTTGCGGGGCCACCGCACCCTACATCCCGATCTATTACGTGAGTTGGGAAGACGCGACCGAGTTTTGCAAACTCCTCACCGAGAGCGAGCGCAAGGCTGGCACGCTGCCGCCAGGGGCGCACTACGCCCTGCCGACCGAAGCGCAGTGGGAATACGCTTGCCGCGCCGGAACCAAAACCGCCACCTACGCTGGCGCGATGAAGGTCTTGGGAGAAAACAACGCCTCTGTCCTGAACGACATCGCCTGGTACGGCGGCAATAGCGGCGTTGGTTACAAAGGCGCGGGCTGGACCACCATCGGCTGGCCCAATCAGGCCTTTCCCAACAAGCTGGCCGGACCACGCCGCAGTGGACAAAAGAAAGGCAATGCTTGGGGACTGCACGACATGCTCGGGAATGTTTACGAATGGGTTGCAGACTACTCCGCCGTCTACAGCGAAGGCGAAGCCGTCGATCCGCGCGGACCCGAGACTGGGCACAATCACCCCTATCGAGGTGGCTCCTGGAAACATTACGCGACCATGAGCCGTGCCGCGAAGTCCTTCGAGGCCCCGCCCACCTATCGAGTCAATGACGTGGGTTTCCGCGTGGCCTTGGTGCAGGATTGATCGCCGCCCCTAGATGGCTGAAGGCCATTGCATCTTGAAGGGACGCGGTACTTGCTTCCGGAATACCGGGCGTCTAGTCTGTTCCTCTTTTACCGAATGAAATTGCAGCCGCGACTCATCCTCCTCCCCCTGTTGGCCGCAGGGATTTGGATGTTTCATCAATCGCGACAGCACCGACTGCCCAAGGTTCAAGTTGCGGACGAAAATCAGGTGCTCCTGATCGGCAATGGTACAGAGATCGAGTCACTAGATCCACACATGGTGACAGGTCAGCCGGAGCATCGCATCATCTCTGCGGTGTTTGAAGGACTCGTCGCCCCGGATGCAGAAGACCCCGACGCGGATGCCCCAGGGGTGGCGGAATCTTGGGAGTCTTCGGACATGCAGCATTGGACCTTTCATCTGCGCAAAGGGGCGACGTGGAGCGATGGCACCCCCCTGACCTCCGCCGATTTTCTCTATGCCTGGCAGCGCATTCTTTCGCCCGATCTAGGCTCCCAATACGCGGAGATGCTCTATCTGCTCAAAGGTGCCGCTGCCTTTAATAAAGGGGAGACCAAGGACTTCTCCACCGTCGCCGCCACCGCGCCAGACGACCACACGTTGCAACTGACGCTCGAGGGGCCTGCACCCTATTTTCCTGGGATGCTAAAGCACTACACCTGGTTCCCGGTGCCACGTCATACGATCGAGAGCTTTGGTGCCATGACCCAGCGCGATACGTCCTGGGCTCGCCCAGGTAGTCTCGTAAGCAATGGGGCCTTCACCCTCAAAGATTGGCGCATCAACCATTACCTCTCGGTGGTCAAAAACCCGCGCTACTGGGATGCCGAGAGGGTAAAACTTCAAGAAATCCAGTTCTACCCCATCGATAATGGCGGAGCCGAAGAGCGCATCTTCCTTGATCGCCAACTCCATGTGACTGACACGGTGCCGCTTGCCAAAATCCCACTTTATCGCGTCCAGAAGCCCCCTTACTTCGAGCAAAATCCAGAGCTATCGGTGGAGTTCTATCGCTGCAATGTCACACGGCCGCCATTGGATCAGGCGAAGGTCAGACAGGCGCTTTCATTGGCGCTGGATCGCGTTGCCTTGGTCGATCAGGTGACCCGCTCTGGAAACCAACCAGCCACCGGCTACACACCTCCCGGCGCGCACCCCCAATACCCGCCGCTCAAGAAGCTCGGCTTTGATCCCGACAAGGCGCGGCAACTCCTCGCAGAGGCGGGATTCGCCGGCGGCAAGGGCTTCCGCAAAATCGAAATTCTGACCAACAGCAGTGACTCAGCCCGCACCGTGGCGGAGTTTTTTCAGGAGAGCTGGAAAAAGGAATTGGGCATCGAGGTCGGCATCCTCCAGCAGGATTGGCAGGTGTACTTAGCCTCTCAACACACGCTCAAATACGACATCGCCCGCGCTGGCTGGGTGGGCGATTATACTGACCCGCTAACGTTCCTCGACATCCTGCGCACAGGCAATGGCAACAACGACACAGGCTGGGGCAACCCAGAGTACGATCAGCGACTGGATGCCTCCACCTCAGTGGTGGACATCCCGCAACGAATGAAAATCCTGCATGACGCGGAAGACTTGCTGCTGGATGAACTGCCGATCATTCCCGTCTACTGGAAGATGGATGCCTTGCTGATTCGCCCAGAGGTTCAGGGCTGGCGCACCAGTGTGCTGGGGCACCGTTGTTATAAGGCGATCAGCCTCGGCCCTTATCAACCCCTCACTGAGACGCCATGATACGCTTCATCCTCAGTCGCTTCATCCAAGGCATCATCGTCATCGTCGCGGTGCTGTCGATTACCTTTCTTATCTTCCGACTCGGGCCCGGAAGCCCCTTTGCGAGCGGGCGCGAAATGCCCGAATATGTGCGGGAAAATCTGGACCGTATCTACGGATTCGACAAACCCATCATCGTTCAGCTTTGGCGGCACCTCGTCAGCTTTGCCACCTTTGATCTACCGGTATCATTTCGGCTGAAGGGCTGGGGCGTGGGTGAAATCATCGCCCAAGGTCTGCCAGTCTCCTTCACCGTCGGCGGCGCAGCTTTTCTCATCGCCATTCTCTTGGGCATTCCTGCTGGGGCACTGGCCGCCTTGCGGGCTGGCAAACTCCGCGACCGCGTGACGATGGCGGCGGCGACCCTGGGCGTGTGCGTTCCTAGCTTGGTCCTGGGTCCAGTAATCTCGCTGGTGTTTGGGCTCAAGTTGCACTGGTTCAATACCGCCGGATGGGGCAGCAGTGGAGATTGGGTGTTGCCATCGGTAACGCTGGGCCTCATCAGCGCAGCGGCCGTTGCCCGACTCACGCGTGGTGGTCTTTGCGAAGCTCTCGCCGCCGATCACATCCGCACTGCACGGGCTAAGGGAGTGGAAGAAAAAATGATCGTCGCACGCCATGCCTTCAAGTTGGCCTGCCTGCCACTCATCAACTACCTGGGTCCACTCGCAGCGGGACTGATGAGCGGTTCGTTTGTTACCGAGACGGTATTTCAGTTGCCAGGCCTAGGCCGGCACTTTGTCAGCTCGGCGCTGCACAAGGACTTCACTTTGGCGATGTGTCTGGCTGGGCTTTTCGCCGCACTGATCGTGATCTTTAACTTGCTGGTCGATATCCTCCAGGCTTGGCTCAACCCCCGCATTCGATTGAGCGATCAATGACCGCAGCACCCCCAACATCACGATCCGCAGGTCCCTGGGGCATCGCTTGGCGGCGCCTGCAGCACAATCGCACGGCGATGATCGCCCTATGGGGCCTGGGAGCGATGACGCTCTCCTGCGTCGGTGGTTACGCGCTGTTTCACGATTCTCAAAGCGCCCAGAACCTCAACGCCGTGTTGCAATCCCCAAGCCTTCAACACTGGTTTGGCACCGACAATCTCGGGCGCGATATTTTTCAGCGAGTGCTTTGCGGCGGCTGCATCAGCCTGCTCGTCGGCGTCGTCGCCACGATCGTGGCGATGGTCATCGGGCTTGCCTACGGGCTGATTTCGGGCATGGCCGGTGGGCGCGTCGATAGCCTCATGATGCGCATCGTCGATGTGCTGTACGGCTTTCCGTTCCTTGCCTTCGTCATCCTCTTGACGGTGATTTTTGAGCGCAGCTTAGTGCTGCTTTTCGTCGCCATCGGCGCGGTGGAATGGTTGACGACGGCTCGCGTCGTCCGGGCACAAGTGCTGGCATTGAATAACCAGGAGTTCATCCTCGCCGCGCGCACCTATGGTGCAGACACAGCCCGCATCTTGTGGCGCTACATGGTGCCGAACGTGCTCGGACAGGTGGTAATCTACGCAAGCCTCACCGTGCCTGGCATTATGCTACTAGAGGCGGTGCTGTCTTTCCTCGGCCTTGGCGTACAACCTCCGAACAGCTCGTGGGGTGCCCTGATTCAGGAGGGTGCCAACAACATGCAGACCTCGCCTTGGCTGCTGATTTTCCCAGGAGCTTTCTTCATCAGCACCCTCCTAGCGCTCAACACCATCGGTGATGCGCTGCGCGATGTGCTAGACCCGAAGTCTATCGAGTAGCGATTCTGAAGGGCCGAGCATTTCCCTTATTGGCAGGCGCGGGATAGTCATGCGCAAACCGGCTTTGAAAAGCACTAAGGCAATAGGTTCTGGAAAAATCGCTTAGAACCGTAATTTGCCACCGAGTATCTTCTTGTTCAATCCTCCCCTATTTGCTAAAACGCGAATTAGGTGGCGATTAAAATCGAAATATCCGCAAGCGATCAAATCAAACACATACAGAAAATTGAATCCAAACGCGCTTATGAAAATCCATTCTATCGCAGCGTTGGCAGCCGCTCAGCTTGCCCTTGTGCCAGTCTCACAAGCCCAAGAAACAGAAGTAAGTTCAGCCGAAAGTTTTTGGGATGCCCCCGTCATTTCGGTTCACCGGCGCCATTTGGAGGGCATTGGCTTAGTCTTGTGGGGAATGGATAATCTGGTTGGAAGACCGCGCGACACCTCAGCAGAAGTGTCGGCGGGCCTCTTGTTTCGGCCCCTTCTTATGGGCGCAGGTGGCATTGACGAGATCACGCGAGGCGTGGGAGTCCTCCGTCTCCAGGACGGTCTGGACGTAACAGTAGCCGAACCGCAGGCCGCCACCTATCAATGGATCGACGACGCAGATATTGGTGACTACTGGAATCTAGACGCAGCAGCGATCCTGGATGTCTATATGCCAACGAAGGGCCTTTTGTTTGCTTACAACCCCAAACGTTATGGGTTCCATTTTCGTGCAGGCGCGTCTTGGGAACGAAGCACGTTACAGGCCGCTGAGGTCGATCAGCGCGAACTCTTCCTCGGTGCATCATTTCAACCGGGCACGTTTGAGAGTCTAGGGAGGGCACAGACTTCTGACGTGCAAATCGGCTTTCTCTACCAAGAAGATGCCGTTCTGGATGCGCATCAATGGACGCTCTCATTGAACCTTCAGCCCACCTTCCCCCTTTTGCCTGACCGTAAGTTTGTGATAGGTCAAAAGGTAACGTTCAAAGACCTCCTTGGACAGGCACAGGGCCAGGATGCCAAGTCAACAACTTTGACGAGCGGCGAGACTCCCCAGGAAACCACCGCCGACGATTTCTTGTTTATCCGACCGAACATCTCTTTCGACACACTGCTGGATGACTTCTCCCAGGATGGGAATGTGGATTTTTCAGACTACAGCGTGACCTTTGGCGGACGACTGGGATTCTCGATGTTCAATCAGCACCTCACCGCCAGCTACAAGCTCGCAGGCGTCAGCCCAATCGATGATATCGGCGACACACACATCTTTCACGAGGCACGGCTTGAGTACCAGCCGTTCCGGAGTTGGTCGCTACGCTTTACCGCCGCCTATCAGTACGGGGAAAGGGCACCGGACTTCAAAGAGGAAGATCGCGTAGTGCTCTCCGCAGGTCTGCGATTCTAGTCCGAATTCTAGCCTAACCCACTACCACCATGAACTCGGGGTTCTTTTCCCGCTCAGTCACCGTTCTCCTCGTCAGCGTTCTCAGCTCCTGCCAGACTCCATCCATTGATTCACTCTCAGACTTCTTTCCCAAGGGCGACAAGTCGCGCGCTGCGCAGCCAGGACAGATCTCTGGCGTTACGCCAGGAGATGCAGAGCAACCTCTGGATCTAAATCGACGGACGTTTGTTATTCTACAGGTGGATGGGGGCGGTATAATGGGGATCACGCCAGCGGTGGTGTTACGACACTTGGAAGAGGGAATTCAGAGCGGAAGGCCCAACTGCCAGGAAAGCGAGATAAAGGACTTCCTCTCTGTGGTGTCGGGCACAAGCACCGGAGCAATCATCGCTGGGAGTGTTGCAGCCGGGATACCTGCGGCCCGAATAGAAAAGTACTACACCGATACCGGGGTGAAACTATTCCAATCCACAGGCCGATACCCGCTCGGTGTCTTCCCTTTTTTCCGCCCAAAATTTAAGCGAGAGGCCTTCCAGCATGAACTTTACAAGATGCTAGTCGATGATTCCGACTGCCACTGCGCCACCCAAACACTGAGAGATCTGTCTGACGGTCCGCTGCTGAGCATTGCGGCATACGATCTTTGTAGCAAACGCACACATTTCTTTAGAACGCGCGGAACGGACGGTGGTCCGATTCCTTCCGTCATGCCAGACATCCAACTAGCCGATGCCATCAGTGCATCCGCCCTTTCCGCCGCACTCTATTTCGGAAAACTGACCGCAAAACCTGTTGTCTGGGACCATGTGGCGGAGGACGGATCCGTTAGTCTCATCCAAGGGGCAGTGTATCAAGATGGTGGACAGGGAACGCAAAATTGCACAATGGCTTTGGTGGCCTTGGAAGCACTCGCTAGAGACTGGTGCAATCGGTTATCCCCAAAAGATCAGGTGGTCCTGATTTCCCTGGGGTGTGGTAACGATTATACGCCGGTCAGCTACAATAAAGCATCCCGCGCAAGCGGCACTGCACAGGTCTTGAGCTTCCTTAGAAATCAGGCACGCCAAGAGTCTGCGCTCTTGCAGTGGCGAGGCCTTCGAACGCTAGCTGCCGCAAATCCAAACTTCAAACTGTTCCGGTTTGACTACCACGCACCCCAAGGGTCGAGCGCTTTCAGCGCACGGCTTGCCGACAAATATAGGCAGGCAGGTGAGGAGATAGCACATCGCAAAGAGTTTACCCGCCTTATAAGCGATTTGTGCAAAGTACGCAG
Source organism: Verrucomicrobiaceae bacterium (assembly GCA_024232965.1). GTDB lineage: Bacteria > Verrucomicrobiota > Verrucomicrobiia > Verrucomicrobiales > Verrucomicrobiaceae > JACKQF01. Next base: position 779,153 of record JACKQF010000002.1, read on the forward strand.
CTTCGGGAAGTATGACGACCGACCAGCCACCCAGCCTGAACGTCGTCAATACTCCACGAAACCAATGCTAAAGGCGCTGTGAGCAGATCGAAACTAACTGGACCAGGGAGAGGCGGCGGCCACATCGCATTCCAGCATTAATAGGGCCCGGCGATAGGGCGCAGCAACCGCTAGCGCAGCAACCTCAGCGGCGGAAAAGTATTGCACTGTCACATTCTGGACTAAAGCGCGGCTTGGTTCATGAACCCATAGCGTCACGCGGTAGCGGGTGATGCCGTAGCGTAACTTCAGCAGGATGGGGCCGCGTTCGGACTCTGACAGGGTGTTAGGAACCGCTGGCAGTTTCCACATGCCGGTGCGACGGCTTCCTGCTTCTTGCTCCAGCAGGATACCCTCCGGCGTCCGGTGGAAGAAGACGTGCTCATCCACTTCCGTGAGGGTCCTCGCTGGCTTTTTCACGGGAAGTTCCGGTGCCCGCTTGGTTTGGCAGCTAGCCTTGATCGGACAGGCAATGCAGTCCGGTTGCCCAGGTTTGCAGACCGTCTGCCCCAGCTCCATGAGTCCCGAATTAAATGCACGCGGATCACTGGCGCCGTGCACCAACTTTCGGGCAATATCCCACTGCCGCTTGATTCCAGCGGTACTGTCGACGGGCGTATCATCGTCAAAGACGCGAGCCAAGACCCGAGCCACATTGCCATCAACAATCGGTTCGTGCAGGCCGAAGGCAAAGCTGGCGATGGCCCCGGCGGTATAAGGGCCAATCCCTGGCAAGGCTAAAACTTGCGCAGGATCGGCGGGCATCACGCCGTTGTGTTGAGTGACGATGGCTTGCGCGAGTTTTTGCAAATTGCGCGCTCTGCGGTAATAGCCGAGCCCTTCCCAGGCTTTCAGGACGGCGTCCTCGTTTGCGGCGGCGAGACTGATAAAGTCCGGGAACTTTTCCAGCCAACGCGTGTAGTAGCCGCGCCCTAGAACAGTAGCGATCTGCGTTTGCTGGAGCATGATCTCTGCAACCAGCACCTCATAAGGATCGCGTGTCTGCCGCCATGGGTAGTCACGTCCGTTTGCCTGAAACCAAGCCACAATGCTATTGGCAAGACGCTGGAGGTCGGGCTGTTTCTTCATGGGGAGCGTGCGAATGGGGGTGACGAATGGGGCGGATCAGGACAAAGTGCAAGCCAACCCCGCCGAAGTTCCGCATGCCTCCTCTGAATACGTACACCAAGCCCCTGACCGTCGCCCAAGCCGCTATACTGCGGGACATCCTCGAAGAACAAGGTTTTGAGTTCGAGTCCAAGCCCTACACGCTCTACGCGGCCGCCGGCCCAAAGGTCAACATCGCCGTCTATCAAAAAGGCCCCAAAGTGGTCGTGCAGGGCAAGGGAACGCTGGAGTTTGTGCAGTTCACCCTGGAACCGAAGGTGCTTGGGCAGGCAGAATTGGGCTACGAGGAAGTGAACAATCCGGAAATGTTCAGCCCACACATCGGAGTGGATGAGAGCGGCAAAGGCGACTACTTCGGCCCCTTGGTGATTGCCGGGGCGTACGTCGATGCGGCAGCCGCGAGATACCTGCTGGATGAAGGAGTGATGGACAGCAAGCGCATCAGCAGCGATGCCCGCATTGAGACCCTCGCCAAGGTCATCCGCAATACCCCGGGCCTAGTCTGGAATGTCGTCTCCATCGGGCCAGAGCGATACAATGATATGTATGAAAGCTTCGGAAACCTCAACCGCCTGCTCGCCTGGGGCCACGCCCGCGTCATTGAGAATCTCCTGGAAAAGGTGCCAGACTGCCCCCGCGCCCTGTCCGACCAGTTTGCAAATCCCGCCATCCTCAAACGCGCACTCCAGGAAAAGGGGCGGGAAATCGAGTTGGTCCAACGCACCAAAGCAGAAAGTGATCCAGCCGTAGCAGCCGCGTCGATCCTAGCCAGGGAGGCTTTTGTACGCTGGATGAGGGAGGCTGGGGAATCCCGCGGTGGGGAACCACTGCCGAAAGGGGCATCGGGCCTTGTGAAGGCCCGAGCTTCCGAAATCGTTGATAATGAGGGGAAAAGTCAGCTTAAGAAGGTGGCGAAACTACATTTTCGGACCACCGCCGAACTCTGACGGACGGGTTCCCCCTAGTTGGCACCCCAGGAGACCGAGCCACCCCAGCGATCCTGCTGAGTGAAATGGCGTATTCAGAAAGGATTTGATTCTTTGAAAGCCTAGGCTAATCGCCTGTTATGCCGGACATCAGCAAACGAGATCTCATCGCAATGGTCAGCGAAAAGTGCGCAATCACAAGCGCAGAGGCCGCACGAACTCTGGAACTGGTGACAGGCCTTATTTTTGAACAATTAGCTAAGGGAAACAGCGTCTCGTTACGTGGCTTCGGGACCTTCCAGCTCCGCAAAGCAAAGTCAAAACTAGGGCGAAACCCCTCCAATCCCCAGCAAGTAAAGGTCATTCCTGAACGCTGGGTCGTGCGCTTCCGCCCGGCTGGCGCCATGAAGGAAGCCCTGTCAGTACTGCCCTTTGAAGATCCCGCGACACCATGATCCCACCGGGGAATACTCCGTCGCAACACCTTGCGTCTTGTTTCTGATTCGCAGAGGTGCACACATGAACAAAATAGAAAAAAAGCGTCGATTTTGTCGCGTTGTAACCTAATGTTTCCCGGAACAGACGAGGTATGATGGAAAAATCATTGGGCACCAAACTGCAAGACGCTCGCCTCAAACGTGGGCTGTCCATTCTCGATGCGGCGCACAAAACCAAGATTCCAGCGCAGCGACTCCAAAATCTCGAGTCCGACAACTATGCGGCCTTCGGCAGCATGACCTACGCGCGGGCTTTCGTCCGTCATTACAGTGCCTTTCTCGGGGTATCAGCCGAAAAGACGCTGGAAGAACTACCTTCAGGCGTGCTCGGCGGCCAACGGGACTATCGCTATCTAGTGGATAGTTTTGGCCCATGGATCAGCCCACGACGTAGCGGTCGCGGTCATGCCCCGCGCCGGCCCAGCACGCAGCGATCGGCCACAGGCTCTATCGTCCCGCAAGCACTCATCATCTTCGCCCTCGTACTCGGCGGCACCGGGATGTTCGCCAAACACCTCGTCTTTGGTCGTGAGGTCGAATCAGTTGCAACGGCTAAGGCATCTACAGTCGTCAACACGGTCGCAACGGCGGAGAAGCAGGCTCAGCAATCACGGACAGACGCGCTACCAAAGAAGAACAACGTCGCAACTATCATACCTGTGCCAACAGCCGCACAACCTTCCTCGGCCGCAACCGTCGCTGCGGCTGATTCTATTGATGGCGTGCCCATCATCGCGCGCAAGGCCATCCCCGCAAGCGGGGCAGTGACCACTGTTCCTGGCACCAATCGGATTGCACTGCCTCCCACAGAGATTCTAGATGACTGATCCAGATTCCAGTGCAGACGGATCAAAGAAGGCAGCGGTCTTCTTCGGACAGACGCGCGGACAATGGCTGTTTTTGTTCGCCTGCATCTTGGCAGGCATCATCGGCATCGCATGGCTCGCCCGCACAAACGAAACCGCCCGCGAGGTGTTGTCTTCGGCAGGTTGGGCCACCTTCACCTTCTTCACCACGCCCTTCATTCTGGAAGCTAGTGTTGCCCTCCTCGGACTGTGCATGGTTATCGCCTGGAACAACCGCCGGATCGAACGTGAAGGCGACGACTGGGTTGTCATGGAAGTCCCGGACGAGCCCAAAAAAGACGATGCGTCGGGTGGTTGAATTGAGTCGATCCAACCGACATCAGCCGTCTCTGCGAAGGTAAATAAGCACTCGATCATGCGTGAGCAGACAGAGGTCTAGCCTTCCGTCGCCATTCAGATCCATGGCTGCATAATCGTGGGGCTCGTTTCCGAAACCAGCCTTGCCGCGGTATTGCGGATCCACCTCAAACACTCGGAAGTACATCGTGCTCCGCCAATCCTGCGGCTTTCCATCCCGCGCTTGGAAGAACTCCAGGACATGGCTAGTCACCGTATCGAGTGTCAGGATATCATCCATGCTGCCACCACCAAAGGCAGCGGGGAGCAAATCTTGAGGCTTTGTGTCTTTCAGTTCGCTGTCAAAACTGGCGACGTTTTGCAGCCTCAGCGCAGCACCACCCAGCGGGGTCATTTCAAAGCTGGATTTTCCGAGCAGCAATAGGCGCCTCCCTGCTGTGGAAGTAATCACCCGGAAGTCATCCACTGACAAATCAGGCAAGGCGTGAGAGTGCTTCACGCGATAGATGCCCTCTGCATCCGTCTGCATTTCGTGGATCTTGTGCAGACCGCTATCCAGCATCAGCATGACCCTGGGTTCTTTGCCCTTTGCAGGGCTCATGATCACCGCCGCGATCTTTGCCGCCGAATCAGGTGCATTGATTTGGTCGAGGATGCGCGCCTTCCCATCGGCAGCAACGGTGAACACCCGTGCGAAGTGATCTCGGCAGGCAACCATTTCCTGCTTTCCATCGCCATCAATATCGACCTGGGAAAGGCCACTTGGCGGCAGCTTACTGACGAGCGAATCCGGGAGCCCCTCCACCTTTAGAAACGGTGACTTTGGATCAGCTCGGCTGAGCAAAATCTGCATCGAAGAAAAGGACGAAAACAGGGCGATGTCACCGCGTCCGTCACCGTCCGCATCGACGCGACGGATGGCGATGACCTTTGACGGTGCGCTGGGGATCTCCGTGCTAGAGTTTTGCCACTTCTTGTCTTTCGCCGACCAGCTGACGTTCAGCAGAGCCGTCTTGGAGCGAGCCTCAACAATGGCTAAAATCGATGGGCTCTTGTCCCCGGCCCAATTGCCCGTGGTCAGCGCGACGATCTGCTCCGTACCCGGCAGCTGATAAAGTGGCTGTGGATAGCTGAGGCGCCCCTTCGCCCATCCCGCCATGGCGATACTCTTCTCGGACGGACTACCGACGACCAGGTCCGCGGCCTTGTCGCCGTCCAAATCTGCGATGGCCATGCTCTCGATCCCGGCCAGAGAAGGATAACTTTTCCCTTCGGCAAAGGTGCCATCCGCGCGACCGGAAAACAGCCAGACCCGCGCATTTTTCGGATCTGCCATGACGACATCTTCAACACCATCACCGGTGAGATCACCGATGGTGGAGGCACCTACTTTGGAATCCGTGGGCGGCATGGAATGCCTAATGGTGGAGGCCAGATCGGAGTTCTCAATCGCCTCTCCCATCGAGAGTCGCGCGACCTCGATCATGCCAGTCTTTTCCTGCAACCAAGTGACACCTGTATCGCCAGGCCCCAGTCGGATGGGGTGCACCCAGCATTGGGAAGATGGGATCTCGACACGCCATTCTTCACCAAAACCAGCACCATCCTGCTGCAGCCGCACCAAAATTGCGCGACCATTCGGGGCTGTGTAAAAGAGATCGGGACGCCTGTCGCCATTCAAATCAGCCACCCGCAACCCGGCGCTGCCAGCCTCCGCCATGGCATAACTCTGCGGTGGCGACCATTCGCCTGGAGCCTTTTGCAGCAGGATCGTGAGCTGTGTTTTTGTCAACAGACACAGGTCATCCCGACCATCTCCATTCAGGTCAGAGCAGACGAGTGTCTCCGTGTCCTCCGATACCGAATCGAGAGTGAACTGTTTGGTTTGGCTCCAGTCACCGCTTTCCTTGCCCTGAGTGCGCAGCACCAGTTTTTCTTCATCCGTGGTGTAGGCGATGTCAGGGCGCTTATCGCCATTCCAATCCCCCACTGCCAGGGTAAAAGCACCTTGGCCAATGACGAGGGGCCGCTTGTCGAAGCGGCTGACCTCCAGGACCGGGTTCCATCGATCTGTTCGGGATGAGACTTCAGGAGCCGCCTCTTTGGCCCCCCCAGCACGCTGGAGTAGGAACTCGATCCGCGCGCGACCTACGCTGACGATGGCGAGGTCCGTCAGACCATCGCCGTTAAAATCCGCCGCACGCGGGCAACGGCTATCCCAATCCAACTTCAGCACCTCAGGACCATCAAAATACATGGACGCCCCCTGCCCCCGAAGGCCGCCAGCCATTGCGGCTAGAGCAGCGAGGGTCAGGGAAAATCGTGCTGGGACTGGAATCATGCAGGTGCTGTCAGAGGCGAAAAAGCGGGACCCTAAAGGACTATTCCCCTGGGCCCTCGCGGGCGATCATGCGGAAGTGAACCGCATCTGGCAGCGCATAAGCCGCGGAAGCGGCACGCCCGAAGTACTTGGCGAAAGTCTCGTCGGAAGGAATCGCCTGCATATCAAAATTGACACCGCCAGCCTTGCCCTTGGGACCGCCAGGAGCGAGGCCCTGGAGGCTCATGATCGTGCCGATGCCCGTCTTCAAGACAGAGCCGAGGTTCGTCACCCCCACGCTGAAATTTTCGCGCGGCAATGCGGCCAGGATGTCCTTCACCTCCGCATCGTCCCAGAGACTTGGACCTTCTGGGGCCTTCGCTTGGTTCAGCAGCTTCCGCAACAGGGAGACCTCTCCCATCGAGAAGTAGAAGTAGTCATCCGAGACCACAAAGGAGATCTCTGGGCCATCGCCTGGTTTCTTCACCGTGTACATCTTGTGCCCGAGGAGGTCGGCCTCCTCCAGAGCCGCAAAGCCTTGACCCGCGAACTTTGCCAGGGCGGCGATGGAGCTATCGAACTTTGCTTTGTCCTTGATCTTGATGCCAACGACTTGGGTGCTCTTCGGTGCACCATTCGCATCGAAGCCAGCATACTTCTCCGCAGTGATCATCTCATCATCCAGACTGCCGAGCAGGTCGTTACGAATGCTGAAGCCTAGACCTTGCTCAAACTGGCCCAGTTGCATGGGTACCATCATGGCCATCGGTCCCATCTTTTGGATCATGCCCATCAGTTGGTCCCAGATGTTCGCGAGGCTCTGGCGTGAGACGGCGGCACCATCGGTATCGCCTGGGATGAAGGCGGGGAGGTTGATCTCATTGCTGGTGCCACGGAAGAGACCCACCAAACCTGCGGGGCGCTCTGGGTGCAAAATAGCAAAATCCGTGCGGAGATTTCCCTTTGTCAGATCCATGGCAAGACCGAGTGCTTCAAACTCTTTGAGGCCAAGCGCAGCAAGGATGTCCTTGGGGTTGAACGGCATCGCTCCTGGAGGTGCTCCTGCGGTTTGTTTTTCCACAGCTTCATCGACAGCGGCCCAAATGCGCTCGCCATTGAGATAAAGGAGGATGTCAGAGTTGCCCTCCGTGATTACAGAGATGCGCTTCACGTGGCCGCTGATGGTGGTGTCTTTGCCGCCATTTTCTTTCAGCGCTGCAATGAAGTGCTCCATGATCCAGCGGGCATTGCCTTCCACGGCGACATCACCAACGATTGCCCAAGCGTCCACCCAGGCACCGTCCTTATCATCTGGATCTGCCAGGATGTTCAACGTCACGCCAGCGATCTCTTCGGTCGTCTCCTTGAGCGCTGGTGCCTTTTTCATCTTCGCATCGCGTTCCTTGGCCTTGTGCTTGGCAAACTCATCCACCTTCGCAGGATCAATCTCGCTCAGTGCGCCGAGGTCAGGCTTCTTCTGGAAGTCCTCAAAGCTATTCATCGTCAGCACGAACAGACAGGCACCGGTGTAGGGAGCGAGCGACTCTTCGAGAGTCATGCCGCTCTCTTCTTTAAACTTGCTGAACATGCCAGCGCCGCCCTCGCGCATCGGCTTCGTCCACGCCAGGACTTCTGGATTGTCCCAAAACTTGACGAAATTGCTGCTTTGAAAGTCGTCCTTGAGTTCAGGGACGTTTTTCAGGGCCACGGCTAGCGTAGTCTGTTCCGGGACGATGCGCATCCACTCGTCGAGGCGGTCCGCCGCAGACGCTTGGTTCGGAGAGAAGGCGAGCGCGGCCAGAAAGGCGGCTGCCGTGGTTTGGAGCAGGGTTCTTTGGATCATGATCAGGGATTGGGTGAGGAGAGAGGCTTGGGAGTCACTTCAGTGGCTGAGGACGTGGGTGCGCTGACCTTTACTGGCACAGGTGCTGGCGGCGGCAGATAGCGGAAGCCAGCGTTGGGATTGCGCGGATCAAAGGCGAAGGCTTCACGGTTTTTCAGGAACAGTTTCAGAAGGCTCGATGGAATGGAAAAGCCGAGGCCCTCCACTCCCGCCCCAGCGGCTTTCATGTTGTTCACGCCGACCACCTCGCCACGGGCATTGAAGAGCGGCCCGCCTGAATTCCCGGGGTTAATCTGCGCTGTCGTCTGGATGAACCACCGACCGGACATCTCCCGCGCGCGGATGCCGACGATACCCTGGGACACGGATCGCTCCAGCCCTAGCGGACTGCCGATGGCAAAAACGTGCTCGCCCTGGGTAATCGAGTCCGAATCTCCGATCGGCACAAACGGCAGCGACGACACCGCTGGATCATCGATTTGCAGAAGCGCTAGATCGAGGAAGCCATTGATCGCCACCAGCTTCACCTTGGTAAAAGCCTGTTTCTCCAGCCCACCATCCTTGCGGTGATAGACCACCACCGTGATCTCGCGCTCGCCAGCGATGACGTGCTGATTCGTGATCAGGTGCCCAAGCTTGTTGATGATGAAACCAGAACCCAGGCCTGAGGATGTCTGCACCTGCACCACCGATTCCGCGACCCGCTTCACATTGTCTTCCACCGACATTGGTGGGCGGCCCGGTTCGACGAAAAAGATGTCCTCCTTTTTTGCCTGCGGAACCTTTGGCCCAGCCTTTGGTGCGCCTGGAGCCGCAGCCTTGCGCACTTCGGCGATGGTTGCCCGCGGAACGGTGATCAGATCGAAACCCAGATCCACGATGACTGCGTCCGGACGGTCTTTGAGCACCTCGCCCCGAATCTCAGAGCCGTTCTTCAGACGCAAGGTCGTCATCCCCTCCGCCCACCCCGTAGAAGCGGCGAGCATCCATCCCGACAAAGCGATGACTAGGGCAGAAAAACGTGACACAGCCGAAAACGATAACCGATGCGCCGAAACGCTCCACACTTTTCTTCACTCTTGGAAGGGAATCGTAACAATCACCCTTCTAGCGGAGGCAGCAGGATCAACAGCATCCAATCAGCCCGCGCGAAGAAGCCCTCTTCCGCTCCACTTGACGCGACGCCGTTCCAGGGTTTTGCTCATCCCATGCCCAACCGTCGCGATGTACTCAAGTTCGCCACCAGCGCTGCCACCGCAGCATTGGTTGGAAAATCCGCCACCACAGTTTTCGCCGCTGAAGAGCCTGCCTTCAAAATCTCTCTGGCTGAGTGGTCGCTGAATAAGCGCATCTTCAAAAAGGGTGGCGAGGAACCCCTGGAACACCTCGACTTCTGCAAAGTCGCGCGTGGTTTTGGCATCGATGGTGTGGAGTATGTAAACCAGATGTTCGCCGACAAGGCAGAAGACAAGGCCTACCTGGGCGAAATGATCAAGCGCCAGGATGGTGAAGGCGTGAAGGGACTGCTGATCATGTGTGACCGCGAGGGGAACCTCGGCGACTCTGATGATGCCAAGCGCCACAAGACCGTGGAGAACCACCTGAAGTGGCTGGACGCCGCCGCCACGCTGGGCTGCCACAGCATACGTGTGAACGCGGCCAGCGATGCTAAGCTACCTGCCGATGAACAAATGAGATTGGCAGCCGATGGGCTGCACGCGCTGTGCGTCGAGGCGCAAAAGCGCAATCTCTTCGTCGTCGTCGAAAACCACGGCGGACTTTCCTCCAACGGTCAGTGGCTGACGGGAGTGATGAAGGCGGCGGACCATCCCCTGGTCGGCATCCTTCCAGACTTCGGCAATTTTTACACGAACCGTGACACTGGCGAGCTCTACAACCCCTACAAAGGCCTGCGCGAATTCATGCCCTGGGTGAAAAAGGCGGTCAGCGCCAAAGCCTACAATTGGGATACTGGGGCCGGCAAATACTTCACGGAGGATCTCCGCGAAGGCCGGGAGATGACCCTGGACTTCAAGCGGCTAATCGAGATCGTCGTCAAGGCGGGCTACAAGGGCTACATCGGCATCGAGTTCGAAGGCGATCTACAGGACGAGATGACCGGTATCCGCCGCACGAAGGAAGTGTTGGAAGAGATTCGTTCTTCCCTCACCTAAGGCCATGGAGCTTCTCAGGATCTTCACCTCTCCAAGCCACAATTTTGTGGGGCATCACAATCAGGAGCCGGGAACGGCCCCTATGGTTGAGATGCAGGAGGTGGAGTGCGTAGCAGGCCAGGGTCTGCGCGGTGATCGCTATTTTGGCTGGAAGGAAGATTACAAGGGGCAGGTCACCTTCTTTGCTTTCGAAAACTACGAGTGGCTGTGCACCAAGCTTGGCGTTTTTGATCGAGACCTCAGCGTCTTCCGCCGTAACATCATCACCCGATACGCCGATCTCAACGCCTTGATTGGCCAGGAATTTGAAGTGCAAGGTGTGCGATTCTTCGGCACCGAAGAGGCCAAACCCTGCTACTGGATGAACAGCGCCTTTGGCGATGGTGCGCTGGAACTTCTGAACGGACGCGGCGGCTTGCGAGCGCGGATTTTATCTGACGGCGTGCTGCGCAAATCGGTTTGACGTCGGGGCCAGACAGGGCTGTTCTGTGCGCCTATGACGGCGACGACAATTCTAACGGCGATCTTGATCGGGGTGCTCAGTGGCGTGGTCGCCGCGCTTTGTGGCGTGGGAGGCGGCGTGGTGATGGTCCCAGCCTTTGTCACCCTGCTAGGGCTCCCTCAAAAGCAGGCCGTCGCCACTTCCCTTGCGATCATCATCCCGACCGCGCTCACCGCGACGATCCAAAACACACGGGCTGGCCTAGTGGATTGGAAATTGGTCGCAGTGACGATGGTTTCCTCCTCCGTGCTGGCCTACTTCGGCGCGGGCTGGCTGAAGAGCATGAGCAATGACTCGCTGAGCAAGATCTTCGGCGTGGTGCTGATCGTCTTTGGCGTGCGGATGCTCCTACAAAAGTAGTCAGCGCCGCTTGCGTGGCCGATGCCATTGCCCCTTCGTCGGGTTTTGGCCGTGCATGACTTTGAAGCCAGCCGACTCATGCACTGTCGTGGCGGTTTCAAAACACTCGCTCATCAAGTTTTCGTATGGCAGGTGCTTGTTCGCAACGAGCCATAGTTGCCCACCAGTCCGCAGAGCCTGCACGGCACTCGTGATGAACCGCAACCCCAGCATCGGGTCTGCATCTCGGCCGTCGTGAAACGGCGGATTCATGACGATGAAGTCGTAGCGCACATCATTGTTCAAGCCCACGGTCACATCCTGCCAATGAAGGCGCACACGGGCGGGACTCATGGCGGAGCCGAGATTGCGCCGCGCGACCTCAAGAGCGTCAAAGTCGGCTTCAAAGCAATCAAGCGCACGCACATCGTGGCAAGTGCGCAAAATGTGATCGCTCAGAAAACCCCAGCCAGCCCCAAGATCCGCGCCATGACCTGAGAGAGTCTTTGGCAGATGCTCCACCAAGACTTGGGAACCGACATCGACGTGATCCCAACTAAAAAGCCCAGGTAGCGTCCAGAATCTCCCATCCATCTCTCGACGAAGGACACCGTAATCACGCCACTCTTCCAGCATCGCAGGATTCTTCGGACTCGATGGCGTCTTGTGGGCCCAGAACGCTCGGCAATGCTTTTTGGACAGCGATTTTACTCCGCCCACAGCTTTGCCCAGTGCCTCTTCAGCACGTTTTGCGCCCCAGTCATTAGGCACCACCGCCACCATCGTGCCACCTGGAGTCAGGAGGTCATAGGCGCGGGCGAGATCTGAATAAAGGCGCTGCCTCTGTCGGTCAGGGATGACCATGACGAGATCAAACGTTCCCTCTGGAGCCTTGCTGAAGGGCATCCCCGCCGCGATTACGGCATCTGCCAAGGGCTTGTAGCGCTGGGCGCAGGTCAGGCGCTCCTGCATGGACTGGAACCATTCATGAGGACGTGCACCCAAAAATAGCGCGCGACCATGCCGTGGTCCATCCAGCTCTGGATGAGTTTGAAGGGTGTGGAGAAGGCAATCGATGGCGTCAGACATGCCAAATCACCCTTGTTTAGCCGCGTTTTCCGCCGTGGCCTGCTCCAGTGCGCGCCACGCCAACATGGCACACTTCACCCGTTGCGGAAACTTTTGCACCCCCTCGAGCAGTTGTAACTCGCCCAGCGCATCCTCATCCTGCGGTGCGCCATCGCCCATCACGATGCGGCGGAAGTCTTCGCGCATGGTAGCGGCGTCCGCTGCGGATTTGCCCTTGATCTTGCTGGTCATCATTGAGGCAGACGCCTGACTGATCGCGCAGCCCTGACCGTCGAATTTGAGGTCCTCGATCTTGCCTTCCGCATCAAACTTCACATACAGATCGATCTCGTCTCCACAGCTTGGGTTGTCACCGTGGACGTGGACGCACTCGCCCTCGAGTCGGCCGTGATTGCGGGGTTTGCGGGAGTGATCCAGGATCACCTGCTGGTAGAGATCGCGCAGCTCGTCGTTCATGAAAAGAATCGGATGGCGTCGTTGAGGATGTCCATCATCGCATCAATCTCAGCCCGGGTGTTGTAGAAATAGAAGCTCGCCCGCGCCGTGCCGGGTGCCTTAAAGCGCCGCATCAACGGTTGCGTGCAATGGTGCCCACCGCGCAAGGCAAGTCCCTGCTCGTTGGTCAACGTGACCAAATCATGCGGGTGCGCTGCAGCCAGAGTGAAGGCCGCCAGGGAACCACGCTTGCCCGTCAATGGACCAAGAATACGAATGCCCTCCAGCTCTTGGAGGCGCCCCATCGCGTACTGAGTCAGCTCATCATCGTAAGCGGCGATATTCTCGATGCCGATGGACTCCAGATAATCAACCGCAGCACCCATTCCGATCGCGCCCGCGATGGGTGGCGTGCCTGGCTCAAATCGCGCTGGCCCAGATTTGTAAGTGCTCCGCTCCATCGACACATGCAGGATCATCTCGCCGCCCCCTTGCCAGGGCGGCATTTTTTCCAGCCACTGAGTGCGACAATAAAGAGCGCCAATACCCGTCGGACCACACATTTTGTGCCCGGAAAAAGCGTAAAAGTCGCAGCCGATGTCCTGCACGTTCACTGGCACATGTCCGACAGCCTGGGCACCGTCCACTAATGTCACGGCACCGATGCTGCGGGCCTTGCGGCAGAGATCGACGACGGGGTTGATCGTCCCGAGCGAGTTCGAGATATGATTGAAGGCAAACAACTTCACCTCTGCCGTCAGAAGCTCATCCGCCGCCACCAGATCCAGGGTGCCGTCGTCTAGCACTGGCACGAACTTCAGTGTGGCACCGCTGCGTTGCGCGGCCAATTGCCAGGGCACGATGTTGCTGTGGTGCTCCATCTCCGTGATCAGGACAACATCTCCGGGCTTCAAAAAATGCGCGCCCCAGATACCGGCCACTAGGTTGATGGCCTCCGTCGTGCCACGTGTATATATGATTTCGTCCGCTGTCCCCGCGCCGACAAAACGGGCGATCTTAGCGCGAGCAGCCTCAAAGGCATCCGTCGCACGAGAACTCAGCTCATGCAGTCCACGGTGAACGTTGGCATTGTCCCAGCGGTAGTAGTGATCCATCGCCTCGATGACCGCCAGCGGCTTCTGGGAAGTGGCTGCGCTATCGAAATAGATCAGAGGCTTCCCGTTCACCTGTTGCTGCAGGATAGGAAACTGTGCGCGCACCTGGGGCCAATCGATCATCGAATATCCTGATACGTCCGTCGGGCATCCTTAGCGTGCAGCAGTCTGGGGAGCGGCTTGCTCCAAATTGGCCGACGGGTTGCCGACGAAGTTCCCCGCAGTAGCGACCTGCTGACCGCGATCAGCCTCAAGCGCACGCTTTGGAGACTGGTGGTTATTTTCGACGTTTAACATTCGGAAAGGAAGCCGCAGCAAACCTGCAGCGGTGCGGGCGACCGTGCAGCCAACGAAGGTGAAGGCGAGGCAGGCGCAGAGCGTCAGACGAATAGCAATGAACATGAGGGAGAAATAACACTGGCGCTGTCACCTGTAAACCTCTGGATGAATTCAGGACGAGGTGGTATCACAAATCCGCCCCAATCAGATGCCCCTGGATTTCGGACGATCTTCACAAGGAATCGAAAATCTGGCCCCATCCGTTGATTCAATCTGGTAAATGCTTCCAACGTTTGAGAGAATGTCACCTCCTACTGCGAGTGGTGCACCGCAATTTGATAAGACGCCCATTTTTAGCGCTGGAACGAGGTTAGGAGAGCTGCGGTTCTCGTGAAAATAACAATCGTCGATGAGCATCAGCTTGATCTACCATGTCAGATCCCGCGCAACTGGAATCAGCTCAACGTGACTTTGCCGAAATGCCAGAAAATGCCCCTGAAGAACCCCTAGGTGAAGATTCAGAAAACTGTCAGAGATTTGAAAAAAAGTTTGCACACACTGATAATAAGAGTCATAATATCTATAGAATGACAAAAACCACTTACCAAACGGTGCCTGGGCCATCCTCTCCGGAAGTGGTTCGCTCTCGGCGTTCCAGGCACTTCCAGAGGCCTGGAAGAATGCTGGTCGTCGCACTTCTTTTAAGCGCATCTTTTCTGGCATTTTCAGTTTTCGTAGCTGGATCAGTCAGCTTGATCGTTAGTGACCATCGCCTCAGCGGCATAGCCGCCTTGATAGGACTGGGTGTTTTTGGAATCACCCGACTCATGGCTTTCGTGCTTTCCCGATCGCTCACCTGCCCACTTTGTCATGGTCCCGTCATGCATGAAAAACGCTGCCACAAGCACTCCGAGGCACAGCGCCTGCCACTGATGGGCTATCGTGGGACGGTCGTGCTGGCAGTGCTCTTCACGCTGGGCTTCCGCTGCATGTATTGCGGTACGCCTTACCGTCTGCGCAAGTAACTCCCGCAGCCCCTGCATTTCGTCATTGCACCTGTTCCGTCGGTGCGTTCTGTTCCTGACGAATGCCTTCTGTGCCGCCGTACCATATCGCTTACATCTTTGAGCGCTTCCCTTCTTTTACACAGACGTTCTGCGTTCGGGAGATTCAGGAGCTTCAAAGACAAGGGGTCCGTCCGCTCATCTTCTCAATCAGGGATACTCGCGACGAAGGCATCCAGCACTTCCCGCCGGAGCTCTTCGAACAGGTGCACTTTCTGCCCAGTAAAGAAGAACTGACCGCCAAGGTGCGCGAGTGGAAGGATGCCCACCAACTGCCACGCGCGGCAGGACTCTGCCTGCGGCATTGGGGGGATCTGCCCGACAAAGCCCGAGTCTACGAGGCCGCCTACATTGCCAAGGTCATGGCCGATCTCGGCAGCGCTGCCCCGCGCCACACGCATAGCCACTTCGCCGGAATCGGGGCGCGCACCTGCTGGTGGCTGCGCAAATTCACCGGCACCAGCTACAGCTTCACCGCCCACGCGAACGACATTTTTTGCAAAGCGGGAGAGCAATCCCCACCATTCGAACGACTCTTTACCGATGCCTCACTCATCGTTACCGTGAGCGACTACACAGCCAAGCAACTGCGCCAGCAATATCCGCAGGCTGCGGCGCGCGTGCAGCGCGTTTACAACGGCCTCGACCTAGCCCCCATCATCGCTGCACGATCCAGAGCGGATCGCAAAGAATCCCCCGGCGGCATCCTCAGTGTGGGTCGCCTAATCGAAAAGAAAGGCTACGAAGACCTCATCACCGCCTGTAGCTTCCTACGCGACTGGGGCCTTGATTTTCAGTGCCGCATCGTTGGCGAAGGCCCCCTGGAGCAACCACTCCAGGATCAAATCAAGCGGCTCCACCTCGCCCACAATGTCGAGCTGACAGGCCCCCTTGGAATGGACGAGATCACCCACCGACTCGTTTCCCAGACTCAGGTCTTTGCACTCGCCTGCGCCACCGAAAGCGATGGCGGCAAAGACAATCTGCCGACCGTGCTGATGGAGGCCATGGCAGCCTCCCTGCCCTGCGTGTCCACACGCATCGCCGGAGTTCCGGAAATGGTCCTAGAAAATCGCACTGGCCTCCTCTGTGACGAACGCCAACCAGAGCTCTTCGCCGCACATTTGGCGCAATTGCTCAAGGAATCAAAGCTCTGCGAAAAAATGGGCGCAGCCGGTCTGGATCACGCCCGCGAGCACTTCGCCCTGGAAAAAACAGCGAAGCATCTGCTGACCCAATTCGCCGAGCACGGCGGTCTCCGCCTCGATATTGCACTGATGCGCCGCCACCCTCAATTGCTCCGCCATTGGGCGCGGCGACTTCCAAAAACCTTCTCAGCCCAGCTCCGTCATCGCCCCACGAAGATGAGCAGCAAGAGCTTCGATCTGGCTGGCTTCATTGAGGGCTGACAGCGTGATCCGGAGCCGCGCTGCCCCACGCGCCACCGTCGGGTAGCGAATGGCTGGCACAAAAATTCCCCGCTCCGCCATAGCCGCAGTCAACTGCATGGCCGCACCCTCACTGCCGATGATCACCGGCAGAATCGCTGCCACCGCCGCCGCTTCTGGGCAGCCCGGCAGCAGCGATTTTGCGAGATCTATATTGGCATGCAGCCTCTCCCGCAATCCATCCCCTACCCCACCGCTGACCAGCGCCACCGCCACCTGAGCGGCATGGGCGATCGCTGGCGGCGGTGCGGTAGAATAGATGAAACTGCGCGCGCGATTGATCAAGATATCCACCACCTGGCGCGATGCCGCCAGGTATCCCCCGCTGAGGCCGAGAGCCTTGCTGAAGGTGCCCATTTGCAGATCCACCCGATCCTCAATCCCCAGCTCCGCCGCCAAACCACGCCCTTGCGGACCCAGAACTCCCACCGCATGCGCCTCATCCACCATCAGCCACGCCCCAAAGCGATCCTTCAGCTCCACGATCTCGCGCAGCGGAGCCGCGTCTCCATCCATGCTGAAAATCGATTCCGTCACCACCAGGACCCGCCCCTTGGCCGTTCCCAGCAGACGTTCCAGCTTGCCTAAGTGATTGTGGGGAAAGACCCGCAGCGTCGCACCGCTCAGACGCGCGGCGTCGACCAAGCTAGCGTGGCAGAGCTTGTCCAAAATCACCGTATCCCCCGCCTGCAAAAGCCCGGTGATTACACCGAGCGCCGTCGCATAACCCGTGCTAAAGCTCAGCGCCGCCTGCGTGCCCTTGAAGGCAGCGATGACCTCCTCCAGCTTTTGGTGCGGTGCCGTCGTTCCACAAATTAGACGCGAGCCCGTCGCACCCGATCCATAGCGGCCCACGCCCTCGCTCAACGCCACCGCCAATTCAGGACTCCGCGCCAGCCCCAGGTAGTCGTTAGAGGCAAACTGGCCCGCCGTAAAACCGTCACGCACCCGCAGCTCGCGCCATAGACCCGCAGCGCGCAAAGCCGCCTGCTCCGCACCCAGATCCCAGCTGCGCAGGGCTGTATCGTCAGGCGGGCTCACGGATTCTTCAGGCGACGCTCCACCAATTCATCCTTCTCCACCCCCAGCGCGATGGCTTTGTCATAGTGGCGGCGAACCAGTTCTAGCGCCGGCGGCTTTCGGTCCAGATAGATCAATGCCAGGTTAAAGTGCGCCAGACCGTAGTCCGGGTTCAGTTCGATGGCCTTTTGCAGCTCCGATTCCGCTGCCAGATTCCAGCCCAGCCTGCGCACCGTAACCGCCAAGTAATTGTGTGCCCGCGCGTCCGTTGGATCCTCGTGCGTCGCCCGAGTCAGCACCGAGATCGCCCGGTAGGTATCCCCCATGTTGCCGTAGATCAACCCCAGCGCGATCCAGGACTGAGTCAGGGCCGGATTGAACCGCACCGATTGCTCAAAACACACCGCCGCCTCTTTGTTGCGACCCGCTTGCTGCTCAGATGCCCCCAGGTTCGCCCAGGCCAGAGCGTTGCTCGGCTCGATGTGCAGCATCTCCTTGTACGCAGCGCTTGCCACCGCCCACTCGCCCTTGCCAAAGGCCGCCGCCGCCTTTTGGGCCAGCGCTGTTGTATCCGCCGGCAACATCCCCGTCTTCGGATCCGCAGCCACGCCTAGCGCAGGTGAAACAGGTTCCACCTCCTTCGTTTCAGCCAGAGCCTTCCCTGCCAGCGCAGCTATCATCATCAGCAAGATCAATTTCATGCTGCATTATGCAGCGTTTCTGGGAAATCAAAACTATGGCTTGCAAAACCTGCGCCTGCGGGGAATTGTTCAGCCGAACAATGATGTTTAACTCCAAAAGTGAAGACAACCTCACGCAGCGACAGGCTGAGTTGCTGGAATATCTGAGGGTTTACCAGCGCGAGCACGGCCTCATGCCGTCCACTCGGGAGATCCAGCGGCATTTCAAATTTGCCAGCCAAACGGCCGCCATGAGCCACCTCCGCGCCCTTGAACGCAAGGGCGTCATCCAGCGCCTCCCCAACAAGGCCCGCGCCGTCGTCTTCCCCGCCGATCTGGATCGCGCCGAAATCTTGGACATCCCCGTCTACGGCGCCATCCCCGCTGGCTTCGCCACGGATGTCGAGCCCCAGGCAGAAGGCTGCATTTCTGTCGATATCAATACCCTCGGCATCCCGCGAGGAACCAAGGCCTTCGCCCTCAAAGTGCGTGGCGACTCCATGATCGATGCCCACATCTGCAATGGCGACACCGTCATCATGGAATTTCGCGAGCCCCGCAAAGGCGATATTGTCGCGGCACTCATTGATGGAGAAACGACCCTGAAGCGCTACCTCATGAGCGACGGTCGTCCTTATCTCAAGGCAGAAAACGAGGCCTACCCCGACCTCCTCCCCGCACACGAGCTAGTCATCCAAGGCGTCCTTATCGGCCTCCTCCGCCATGCCCGGCGGGAGTTTTAGAGATTTTCGCCCCAGTCGTTTTGGGCGTGTAAGGTACAGGGGCTACCCCGCCATTGGGTGGAATCTTGCGTTTCGCGCTACAGGCAATGCTAGAGTTTGATAGCAACCATTGCTCGCAATCATCATCACGATCGAATTGCATTTTCCTGACACTTTTCGCACTTTTTTGGAGGGTAAAATGAATACTCTGGCCTGACAAACGTCAGAAGCTCTTGGAACACGAACTCCATCCGCTTCACCCCCATGAAAACTTCATTTCTTTCTCTCCGTCGCCTGGGTCTCCTTGTTGCAATGGGCAGTGCCCTGACGTTGTCATCCTGTGTCAGCCCCTACTATGGAGGTCCGAATCAGCGGGTCGGCGGCGTGCTGGGTGCTGCTACTGGTGCTCTGGCAGGTGCGGTGATCGGTAACCAAAGTGATCGCCCGCTGGAAGGTGCCGCGATCGGCGGTGTCGTCGGGGCGTTGGCGGGCGCGGCCCTGGGCGATGCGCAGGATCAGGTGGTGTATGGCCGCGGGTACTCAGGGTACTCGGGCGGTTACGGCTATCGCCCCGCACCCATCTACTACGGCAGCCCGACATACAGCTACTATTCCCCTGCCCCGGTAATCGTACAGCGCAGCTATATCAGCAGCGGGTACGGTTTCGGCTTTGGGGGAGGAGGCAGCTGCTATCGGCCCTGCGCGCCGAGTTATCGCCACAGTTACCACTGTCGCTAAAGCCTGCAACGCACGCGGTTCACGCTAGATTTTAGGTTCCCAGCCTTCGCGGTAGGTACGGGACCAGAGCTTGTCAGCAGCTGGATTATCCTTCACCTTCCCAGTCTGCGGGTCGCAATGGATCATCGAGCCGGTGCGATAAGCGAGATTGCCGAGGTGGCAGAGCATGGTGCTTTTTTGGCCTTCGACGATGGGTGAATTCAGCTTCGCCTCGCCACGGATCGAGTCGATAAAGTTCCCCATGTGAGCAGGATCGCCGCCGCCGGGGCTCTTCTCCTCGCTGATCATCTTGCCCTTGGGATCATAGATGGCGTAGGAGTCGCGAGCGATGGCCATGGTGCCGTTTTCCCCATAGAACATGACTTCGGCCAACGGCTTTTCCGCAGCACGTGGGTGGCAGCTACTGCATTCCCAGGAGAAGCCGACCTTGCCACAATCATAGACTGCGGAGCCGGTATCGGGTGTTTCTTGAGCGTCTTTGTACCAATAGCGACCGCCATTGTAAGTGATGCGTTCTGGATACTCCACCTTGAGCCCCCAGCGGAGGATATCGAGGGTATGGATACCGTTGTTACCCAGTTCTCCATTGCCCCAATGCCAAAGCCAATGCCAGTCGTAGTGGACAAAGGGTTTGATGTCGCGGCCAGCTTCATCCGGGACGGGGCCCTTCCAAAGATCCATATTGATCTCTGGATCAGCGGCTAGCGCGCCTTCGCCAACGGCTTTGCGAGTATTGTAGTAGAAGGCGCGGCCAAAATTCACCTGCCCAATGATGCCGCCGTGCAGCGCTTCAATGGCGGGCTTCATCCAGGTGCGGCGCTGATTGCCCATTTGAACAAGCCGGCCATACTTCTCCGCGGTGGCGACGATCATCTCTGCCTCATGCGGATTTTGGCTGCCGGGCTTTTCGACATAAACATGCTTCCCAGCCTGCATGCAGAGCATCGCTGCTGGCGTGTGCCAGAAGTTCGGCGTAGCGATGAAGACAGCATCCAACTCCTTGTCATCCAGGAAGGTGCGGAAATCGGTGACGCCCTGGCAGGAGACAGCTTGCTTGTCTGCGACAACCTTTAGCCCACGCTCGAGACGTTTTGGATCCACCTCCGCGAGGTATTTGATCTCCACATTGGGCAGGGTCAAAAGTGCCTGCACATGCGCCATGCCGCGGCCTAGAGCGACGACGGCAACTTTGACTTTGCGGCTCGCCACATCTGCTGCGTGCAGGCGATGAGCGGCGGAAAGGGCGGCACTGGCCCCGAGGATGGTGGACTGGTGGAGGAAAGAACGACGATTCATGGCAGAGGAGAAGTCGCTCCCACCCGCCATGGTCTTGCTGAGTTATGACAGTGGGGTCAAAGGTTGGCGCCGCCATCTTTGGCCTGCACCCAACGCACGGCATAGTGCGTAAGGTCAGGCGTCGTAGCCAGGTCCAACTTGGTGCGAATGCGGGAACGATGAACGTCCACCGTTTTGGAGCTGAGCCCCAGCATAGCGCCGATCTCCTTGGCAGTGTGGCCGCGGCCAACTAACTCGAAGACTTCAAATTCCCGGTCACTCAGGTTTTGGAGCCCTCCATCACGTTCAGCGCTCGGAGGATTTGGGGAACTGAGCAGGGACATGAGTCGCTGGGCAAGTTCTGGCCCAGCGTAAAGACGGCCACTGGCGACGGTGCGGACGGCCTCAATGAGGTGCGTCGGTCCTTCGCTTTTCATGACGTACCCTTTGGCACCCGCGCGAATGCAGCGCTCTGCGTAGAGACCCTCTTCGTGCATGGAGAGAATGAGGACGGGAATCTCAGGGTGCTCCGCAACGAGGA
This sequence comes from Verrucomicrobiaceae bacterium, assembly GCA_024232965.1. Classification (GTDB taxonomy): domain Bacteria; phylum Verrucomicrobiota; class Verrucomicrobiia; order Verrucomicrobiales; family Verrucomicrobiaceae; genus JACKQF01. Next base: position 800,490 of record JACKQF010000002.1, read on the forward strand.
TGCGGGTGAGGTCGATTCCGCTCTTGTCCGGCAGGGTGAGATCCGTGACGACAACGTCAGGCAGAAGCTTTCGCACGGCCTCAATGCCCGCGTTGGCGGTGTCGGCTTCTCCACAGATCTTAATGTCGCCAGCGGACTCTAAGGTCATCGCCACCCCCTGCCGGAGGAAGGGATGATCGTCGATCAGTAGGATGCGAAGTGTCTTTGCCGGAGTCGAGCTTTCATTCATGCGGTGGTATAAGGTACGCGGCAAACGACTGCCATGCCGCCTTCTTTCTTTCGCACGAGGTTTAAACTGCCGTGTACGGTGCCTGCGCGATACCGCATGAATCGAATTCCGCGCCCGGCGTCGTGATTGGAGACTGCGCTGAGTCCGACGCCATTGTCGGAAATGGTGAGAACGACATCATGATCCGCTTTGGCCAGTGTCACCTCGATGCGAGTCGCAGCAGCGTGGCGGACGACATTGTTCAACGCCTCCTGCGCGATGTGATAGAGTTGGGATGCCACATCAGGGTGTAGATCGTCGAAGACCTGCGCGGCGTGCAATCGGCACTGCACTTGGCAGAGATCCTCAATGTTCCGCACCAGCCTACGGATGGCGCGGACAATATCGTCCCCATCCTGCATCACCGGGCTGAGCCCGTGGGCGATCTGTCGCGCATCTTCAAGTGCTGCTGCCGCCATCAGGGTGATCTTTTTTACCATGGGCGCCAGTGTGTGTTCGGACGTCGTCAATTGGTTGCTGGCAGTGGCCAACGAAAAGTGGATTGCGCTGATTTGCTGGCAGAGACTGTCGTGCAGATCCATCGCGAGGCGGCGGCGCTCATCGGTGGCTACCCGTAGCAGCTCGCTTTCCAGGCGGCGCCGTTTGGTGATATCCCTGACAAAGGCGGTGCATTGCTCAAGTGCAGGGATGTTGCCCAGGGCGATCTCCACAGGACAAGTGGTACCATCGGGACGCAGCACATAGGACTCGGTTAAGCAAGCCTTTCCACTGTCTCCGGCGTTTCCTCTGTAGGAGGAGTAAAACTCCTCAAAATCTTCGGAGCAAGAGCCTGGCAGCAACTCGCGCAACCGCCTGCCCACCAAATCTGCGGACTTACTGCCAAAAACGTTTTTCGACGAATGGCTGGCGGCAAGAACGATTCCATCGGCGTCCAATTGAAGAAGCGCATCAGGGGAGCTATCGTGAATTGACTGCAGAAGTTTCAGACTCTCCTGCAATTGCAGAGTCCGCTGCTCGACCCTTTGCTCCAGCTTAGACGCTAGGGACCGCAAGTTCTTCTCAACCTCTCGCTGGGCACTCACATCGACGGTCAGAGAGTACCAACCATTGACATGTCCATCGTCTGAGATGCTGGGGACATATTCCACATGGACATCGCGGTTGGGACCGAGTTTATAGGGGAAATGGTCTTCGAAGCTGACAGCCTTGCCTTTCAACACGCTTTCGATAAACGGTTGTGCCTTCGCCTGGACTTCGGGTCCCACCACATCGGTAAAGCGGCGCCCAAGGATCGACTCCGCACCCAGACCAAACCAAGCCTCATAAGCGCTGTTGCAGTAAACGTAGCGCTGATCCAAATCGAAACAGGCGACCAATGCGGGGATAAACTCAACCGCAGCCTCCGGCTCGGCGATGGCGGGCTTCGTAGCAGGCTGTGATCGGGCTCGACGACTAGCAGACGGGGACGCGGGAGGTTTCACGGAATATCGATGTGGGCGTTGAAGAACGGATGGCCTGAGTGAACGCCATAAAGCTGCTCCCCGCATTAAGCCATGAGCCTATCACAAGGCAGCCTATGCATGGGGAGTCCTCACAGCGCAAACCGTGTGGCGGCCCACACTCCACGCAAGAAAGGGGGATCTCTCGTGCCCTGAAGCCATTGGCGCAGCCCATTAAGCCAACGGCTTCATAGCGGGAAGCCGCCGGGCTTAACCCGATGAAGGCTCGCACCCATAGCTGAAAATGGCCACGGGAGGGTACGATGGTTCCACTATGAATCACACAGCGAATCGAACACGCGTGCCGACCAGGGAGGTTGGACTTAATGGAGTCATAAAGTTAGGACTATTGATTGCTCTGCTCTTACCCAGCATCGGCACAGCGCAACTAGTGCCGGGATCAAACGGAGACTGGAATGCCAACGCCAACGGCAATTGGTCCACCGGACCCTGGACAGCCTTGGATGTGGGAACCGACTACCCGAGTGGAGTCGGCGCACGGGCTTTGGTCATTCAAAACATCACCGGCACCAGGACAATCACGCTGGATGTGGACCCGACGCTTGGCACGCTGGTGTTGGGAGATACCAACAATACCAATGCATTCGTCATCGGCAGTGCAGTGGGGGCCGGCACGCTAACATTTGACAACGGCGGCGCTGCCAATGCGGACAATGCCGGCGTACTGGGGGCGTTTTTCAACCACAACTCGGGAACGACGGGATTGAGCCCAAACGGCGGTGATCGTATTGATTCCAATGTTAGCATCGCCGACACTGTAGGGCTGACCATCGATGCGGATCGGAATTTGGAATTCCAGGGCTCATGGACTGGTAACGGCACCAATTCGATCACCCTCATCAATTCAAATGCAGCCAGTCGCCTGAATGACCCTCGCTTCTACTGGGATGCCTCTGGAAGCAATATCGGTGTGCTTTCTGGCATCGACACCCTGAACATCATCAATGGGGAGGCTCGGTTCGACGGAGTGGCTGGAACAGCAAACAGCCAACTCATCGGTGCAACTACGATCAATCTTGGCAACGGGGCTTTGCAATCAGACAGCGACGTCTTTCCACGACTCTTTTTGGTAAATGTCGAAACGACCCAGACAGCCACTCTCAATGTGAACGGCGGCTGGCTTGTCAGCGATCTGGGCACCATTGACGACTTGGAGATCTGGAGCGGGAACATCAATTTCACTGGAGCCGCGACCACAAACATCTTCGATGTAAATGATGCAGGCGCTGCCGACACACACATCGTCACTGGCAGCATTGGTGGTACGGGCGGCTTCAGCAAAGTGAATATTGGGGCCCTTCAATTAACGGCAGACAACTCGCTTCAGGGGAACATTTACATCCAGCGGGGTGGCGTGGGAGGCACTGGTTTGGCATCGGAAGGATCGATCCGGCTTACAGGTGCGGCGGGCGCCTTTTCCGGATTGAACTCGGTGGTACTGAGTCGTGACGGCAGTTTGTATTTTGACAATTCCATAGATATCAACGCAGACCGTTTTCGTGATGCCGCTGACGTAGAGATTCGCGCTGCCGGACGGCTGCGGATGATCGGGAATGCAACGGGCGCAACCTCTGAGACGCTTGGGGCACTGACGCAGACAAACGGCTCCGGGAAGGTCAATTTTGATCTGGATGATACGACCCCGCAGCTCACCACACTGAGCTTCGCTTCCTATACACGGGCACCGGGATCAATTACCCAATTCCAAGTGCTGGAAAACACGCCTGGCGAGTTCGGCTCACAGCTGGCCGGGCGGGCGCAGCTATTCATCGCGGATGGTGGCACCACGGCGATTCAGAAAGGCGGTGGCGGCGCGGATCTCAGCACGAACAAGTCTCTCGTGCTCGGCGCTTACGGGGGCGTCAACAATATCTCCAACCACTTCATGACCTTTGATGAGGACAATCCCACGGAACTGCGCCCGCTGACCTGGGATGGCACACAGGCAGGATCGGAGTACTTCCTCAGTCGCGATAGCCTGACACCTCCACACCAATTCACCCAGGCAGGACTGGGCGCGCTGGATCAGAATGTGAACATCAATTTCAACACCGCCGTTGATGGTGACATTTCCCAGGATCCGCTAGGCTATGGTTGGTATGGTGCGGCACCGATCGCGATCCTGGAGGACGTCGCGATGAATTCCCTGCGCTTTGGGACTAACACACCAACCAACGGCACAAACAACAACGAAATCGGCTCCGCCCTGGTACTGGCTCCCGGTGCGCACCTTTATCTTGGCGACTCGCTGGCAGCGAACACTGGACTGTCTGGAGATACAGATGGATCAGGCATGATTCTCTTTGGCCGCGATGTATTCGGCAGTTCGCCGGGCAGCAGTCAGTACATCGCAGGTGGGATTTTGGACTTTGGTAGCCGGGAGGCAATTATCGTCAACGAAAGTGGCAACAGCGCACTTTTCCGCTCCGAGATTCGCGGCACGGGTGGCCTGACCAAGGCCGGTGCACAGACGATTTACTTGGATAACAGCAATAGCTACAGCGGTGTAACGACGATTGCGGAGGGGATCCTCGATGTGCGGGATCAAAATGGTCTAGGGGCGTCGAATTTGGTAGTGATCGAAGGATCGGGCCAGCTCTACCTTGAGCTTGGGTCAAACATTATCAATACCACCGCCAGCCCCACGCCACCCAATCTCTTAATTGGCGTTACGGATGCATCGCGCACCATTCTTTACAGCAACGCTGCCAACAATACCTGGGGTGGTGACCTCATCATCGATAACGTGGATAACCTGGGCAACTGGGTGTACTCCTCCTACATCGGAACGAACGCGAGGGACACGCTCAACATCAATGGCAACATCTATACCAACGAACTGGTCAACCCGATCAACACCGATATCGTCCTGAATGATTCGAGGTTGATCACAACGCAGGCCACCAATCTTGCTGGCGGCATCATCAACTTGAACGGTCAGGTGCGTGACAATGCATTGGGGGCGATCACCAGCCCCGTCACCAATGACAATGAAAATCAGCTCATGCGCTTCTGGGTGCGCGGCAGTAACGAACTGGTCGTCAACGCCCGCCAGCAGTGGGATGCGGCAGGTCTGATCCGAGTAGAAAACGGCGTCCTGCGCTACGAAGGGGATGGCAATTTTTGGACCGCCGCAGCAGAAGCCGCGATCAATCCGGCCAACAGTCAGAGCGGCATGACCTTGGGTGGTTCGGGTGCGGGGACGGGTATCAGTGGGAGCAACAACAACACCGGCAACAATGCCGTCATCCTGACCAAGGCTGGGCAGGTGCTGAATATTGGCCGCATTGATATCGGTGGCGATGGCACCAACAATCTCAACGGCAAAGGGAATAGTATGCTCGCGGGCACTAATTCATCTGGCACGGTGACGTTTGGGAATGGGACGGACCGCGTGGTTTTCAACGGTTCGAATTCAGCGAATGCGTTTGTTCGTGACCTCACCGTTTATCAGGCCGCCGGCGGCACAATGGATTTGAACTTCCGCCTGGATGATACCGACGTGGACTCCCACACTTCCTTCACCAAGGTGGGTCGCGGCGTGGTGAATTACAATAGCGCAGGCACGGCGAATGGGGATGTGGAGCAGCTCAATATGTCAGGTGGTTTGTTGCGCCTGACCAACTACGGCGTCGCCACGGGAACGCGCTTCGACAATGGGGCGATGATCATTCTGGCAGGTGGTGGAATTGAAATGGATGCGGTGGGCTCCATCGCCAATGAAACGGCCAATTACACTGGCGCAGCAGTTGTGGTGAATCCGGCGTTCCCCACGGCCGCAACGGTGGTGGCTCCCGGTGGTACGGATGTGATTGTAACCTCCGATGCAGGGCGCACCACCACGATGAATATTGGTTCCGTAACCATCCCGCTACCTCGGTTTTCTGGCGGCACCGTGAACTTTGTGGAAAACGCCAATGGTGGCACTTCCGCCATCACCTTGATGGGTTCCGATGCACCCGTGGATGGCACCGCGATCGCCTGGGCAACGTATGGCGATACCTACAACTACAACGCCGCCACTGCGACTTACACACTAAACGCGCTCGACTTTGCCATGACCACGGCAGGGGCACTGGACGCCTTTTCTGGGACAACGCGGGAGGACACGGACGATGTCTCGACCTGGACTGGGTCTAACGATGTGAGCGAGGGTCTTCTCGGATTCACCGGCACAACGGGTGTCGGCACGCTGGTGAATACGATCCACTTTGACTATGACGGCAGCGGCACCATCACGGTGGATGCGGGTGGTCTGGAGGTCACAAGTGGTGGGATCATGGTCAGCTCCCTGGTAGCGACCGATACATCTGCCAAACTGATCGCCGGGGGGCCGCTCACAGCGGGGGCGGACGAAGATTTGATCGTCCACCAATACGGCGCATCGACCCTGACGATCGACTCGATCATCGCGGACAATGCAGGCAGCACAGCCGGCAATGCGCTGGTCAAAACCGGCGCTGGTGTTTTGGAACTGACCGGAGCAAACACTTACACAGGACGCACGTTCTTGAACGGCGGCACACTGCGTATCTCCAGCGATGGCAATCTCGGAACGGCGCCAGTTTCGCCAGTCGTGGATGGCATCTACATCAACGGCGGTATCATCGACACCACGGCGGACCTCACCATCGACGCGAATCGCGGCATCACGCTCGGCGGCAATGGCGGCGAGATCAATGTGGATGCGGCCACAACCCTGACCTACGGCGGCGTAATCGCTTCAGAGCCAAATGTCATCGCAGGCTACACGGCGAATCCAGCGGTTGGTCGCATCGACAAGACAGGCGCTGGGACCTTGCTGCTGACCAACATCAACAACAGCTACACCGGTCTAACAGAAGTGAAAGAGGGCACGCTGCTGTGGGCACCAACATTTACGAGCGGCAATACGTCCTCGGTGTTTGGCTCAAACGGGGCGTTTTTGGACGGCACGGTGATTCGCAGCGGTGCGACACTGGCCATGGCACCCAGCACACCTACCAACGTCTCCAATTTCAACGCGGTCTTCCAAGAATGGTTCACGTTTGAAGGAGGCAGCACGGTGAATCTCAATCCCGGGAATTCGGCGGGAGATCCCCATGACATCAATTTCTACTTCCGCGGGGTGCTGCAGTTTGACAGCCTGGGCAATCCAGGAACTCCCGACGGCTTCCAAACGCCCAGCAGCATTGCCGGCGCGACGGTTCTGGATATCGGCAGTCAGGGTTCCACCAACCTCAACGATGACGGAGGCTACATCACTGGCGATGGAGGCATTACCAAGATCGGTCCGGGAGCTCTCGTGTTCCGCGAAAACAGCCCTGAGTGGACGGGTCAGTTGATCATTCTCCAAGGTCAGGTGCTAGCAAACAGCGCGGGCAATCCACTGGGCACCGGAACGATGCCGATTATCATGGGCCACAATCTCTTCGGTGAGCAGGCTGGAGAACCAGACAGCGGCAACACGCAGGTGCAGCTCCTCTTTCAGGATGAGGGCGGCTACCGCGATGTTTCCTCCATCACTCAGGACATCATCATTCGCGCGGATGACGGTGCTGGTTCACAGACCAAGCGCCTGGGGGCGCAAAACTTGGCGAATGTCGATGTCGTGAATTTTGATGGTTCGATCACGATGCGGGATGATGTGGAACTCTTCTACACTGACAGCGCCCGCGATTCAACGCAGACAACCACGAACAACATCAACAACAGCGGACGTTCGATCGGCACATTGACCAACACCGAAACCTATTTCATCAACTTCAATGGCAACATCATTGGTGCCGTCGGCAACGACCTGACCACGAACGTCAGCCAAGGCGGCACGGCAAACGTCGCCAATGGCAGCATCACGGCTCCCTTTGATGATTTGGTAGAGCGGGCCATCTTTGGTCTCAATGGCGACAACTCTGGCTGGGCGGGGAAACTGACCTTGGGGAATGCATCAAGCGATGTCGATACCAATCACATCGTAAGCTTTGGCAATCCATTGGCTATCTCCGCAAACAATGACGTGACGATCCGTAACAACGCCACGCTTCAAACCTCCGGCCACGCCATTGTGCTCGGCAACTTGACGGGCACCGGCAGCACGGAAAACTATATCGAAAACGCCAGCACATCTCCGGGCTCGATCACCATCACCCAGACGACCGATCAGACGGTCGATGTCGTCATTCGTGATGGTGTGAACTTCTTTGAACTGCTACCAGGCGAGGTCGATGCGGCGCTATCCTTTACCAAGGCAGGACCAGCGGCACTGACGCTGACCAAGGGCAACACCTTCAGCGGCAGCACGACATTGTCCGGCGGCACGCTGCGTCTAGCCTACGATGCGGACAATTCGATGCTGTCCGACACTGCTGAGCTGATTTTGAATGACGGCATCATCGATCTGGCAGGGACAGTTTCACATAGCGAGGTCGTCCTCAGCACCACAATCAACGGCACCGTCGCCATCGAACGCAGCGCGGGTTCGTCGATCCTGAACTTGAACACCATCACCCGCAACGCAGGTTCGCTGCGCATCTCCGAGGATGACATCACGACGACCGATAACGCAAACGTCAACGGAATCCTCGGCGGCTGGGCCACTGTGGGAGGAAGCTTCGCCACCAATTCGGGAGTGCTCGACCCAGGCACCAACGGCGGATACATTCGCGGGTTGGCGACCTTTGACCAAAACATTGACCGGCTCTCCGGCGGTGCGGGCACGCAGTTGATCGTGGACGGCGTTACGGACAATGTGAACATCCAGGAGGCCGGGACGACGGTGGGACCGATCACCTTGGCAGCGGCGGGAACCACGACGATCTATACGCTGCGGCAGGGTGCCGATGGTAGCACAGTCGACGGCCCCGATGGCCCAGCCGTCATCGATATCGGCGTGGGTAACACGCTACGCATCGCCTCAGGCGGCGTCCTGCTGCCAGACACCAGCAGCCCCCTAACCTTCAACCAGACCGGCAGTCTGACAGCGGGTGCCACGGACAACACTGCAGCGACGCTGTTCGTGCAGAATCAGAGCACGGCGGGTTCGTTACTGACCGTTGGCACGGTGATCAGTGACAATGGCTCGGGCATTGTGGATGTCCGCACGACAGGTCCAGGCACAACGGTCTTTACGGGTGCCAATACCTACACGGGGAATACCTTGGTAGGGTCCGGCATTTTGGCAATCGGCGATGGCGGCAGCACCGGCACGCTGAGCAGCGGCGATGTAAACGTGGAGGCCTCCGCCGTGCTCGCCTTCAATCGATCCGATACCGCGCTGGCGGTGCCAGGGGCAATCACTGGGACTGGCAACGTGGCCCAAAACGGCAGCGGCACGACGACACTGAGTGGTGCGGCACCGCTAAGCAGCCTGACCTTTACCCTGGCAGATGGCACGCTGGCCACCGGGGTGGATGGGGCGATCCATACGACGGGGACTCTGGTCTTTGGCGGCAGCGCTGGGGCCACGACCATCGGCACTCTGGACCTGACCAATGGGGATGCGATCGTGGGCGGGCTGCTGGTGCAGACCAATACGACTGCGGAAAACCAACTCATCATCGGCACCGGCAAAACGCTGACCGTGAACGGCGGGGTAACAGTCGGGGTGAATGCCAATTCATCTGCGACCAAGCTCGCAGCCAGTGGCGGTGGCAGCCTCGTCGTCAATTCCAGCGGTGCAGACTTCGTCGTTGGAGGGGCGACGGGTAGCACGAACGAAAACAACGCGACACTCGACATGAGCGGCCTGGACACGTTCACCGCGGATCTGGGTGCAGGAACCTTCCGAGTCGGCGATGCCAATACAGGAACCACGGCCAATCCATCGGCAGCCACACTTGCATCAAACAATACCATCACCGCCGGCTCCATCCGCATCGGTGACGGCGCAGGCGGCACCTCGCTGCACACGCTAACGCTCGGAGATGGTGCCAACATTTTCAATTCCGATGTCATCAACATCGGCTCTGCCGTGAATCGGAATCGCTCCAGTGGAGAGATGCTGTTTGCGGGCACTGATAGCACCGGGACACTGACGATCCGCGCGTTGGACGGCACCGGCCGTGCGCTGCTAAACATGGTCAATACCAGCGGCAGCACGAGTTCGTCCATGTCCTCAACGATTGACCTGTCAGGTCACACTGCGGATGTCGCGGTGAGCGCGCTGACAATGGCCGCCCGAACAGCAAATACGGGTTCAGCCACGGCCACACTGACCTTTAACCAGGGAACTCTCGATGTACTCACGTTGGATATGGCCAATCGTGGCGGTGGCGCAGGGACAGCAACCGCCACCTTGAACCTCGGTGATAGCGCTGCACCCAGCACGCCGACGACCACCATTGGCAGCATCACAATGGCCAGCAACACCAGCTCCGCCGCAGCCCCCACCGTCACAGCAAATATCAACGTGACTGGCGGGGACGTGACCATCGGCACTGGCAGTGGCACCGCCATCAACATGGCCAACGCGATCACTTCGCGGTCTGCAGATTCCTTCATCACCATGAGCGGTGGCAATACAACGGTCACAGGCAGCATCATCCGCACCGGCGGCGGCGGAACGGAAAATGCCGTGATCACCCTTGATGGTGGTTCCTTTGACATGTCCGGCAATCAAATTGGCGACGCCGCAAACCCAATCAACCTACTGCCAGTCTCGGGGACGATCAGCAATCTCGGCGAACTTAACGGTGGGGGGGCATTCACCAAGAACGCCTTTGGAACTCTGACCATCAACGGCACCAACACCTACACAGGAGCGACCAACGTGGTCGATGGACGGGTGGAAGTCGTTGGCACCATCCTGGGCACAGGAACAGTCACGACTGCGGGGGCCTCGACAATCTTGGCCGCTGCACCGGTGCTAGCGGGCGGCTCGCCCACGGCGACGATCGCCGGAACGACCATCATCGGAACCGGCCCTGCAGCCCAAGGGATCCTGGCACCCGGCATTGGCGATAGTTCGACCAGCAATCAGCAACTCACTTTTACCAATGCGGGCGGCATCACCGTCGCAAGCGGTTCGCAGATTCAGCTTTCGATCACAAATCCGACGGTCGCCGCCGGCAATACTGCCGTCGACTCTTGGATCAGCAGTGGCCAAGTGCTTAGCACCTATCTGGGCAGCAATCCAGGAGACCTAACCACCTTCAATGCAGCGCCAGCGACCTATGGCGACATGGATTACCTCAATCTGGCGACGGGCGGACTCACCCTTGGGACGCGGGCCGGTCCAACAGTTGGCGAGGGATCACTTTGGATTCAGGACAACGGGTTTCTCGGCGGCACCCCAGCGATCGGAGATGTGTTCAACCTGATCGATTGGGCGGTCGCACTGGCCGGGACCTTCGACGTGCCCGGGGACTACAGCTCTGGCGGAGCCTTCGGCGATCTTGATCTTCCCGATCTCGACCCCAGCCTGTCGTGGGATGTTTCAGCCTTCAAAAGCCACGGTATCATTGCTGTAACGGGCGTGGTGCCAGAGCCCAGCCGCATGCTGCTGATGTTCGTCGGCCTCGTTCTGGTCACCTTCAGACGCCGTCGGCCGTGGTTTGGCAGCGGTCTTTCGAGTCCGGTCGCCACCCCCTGACAAATTCCCGTTGCCAAAATCGGGAAACCGACGACTCTACCGACCCTCTTTCTCCGGGCGGCATGGTAGTCGTTTCGGAATCGGGAGGGCGTCAGGTGGTCTCTGGAGCGGAGATTGCGGGCGTCAGTCAGTTAACGTTCCACAACCTGTACATCAATGAGTCAAGCTACACTGTCGGAATTGATCGCTGGGTCTTTCCGTGAGCTTCACGAGGGGTCCATCGTCAAAGGCCGAATCCTCGAAATCAAACCCCAGGTCATCCTGGTGGATATCGGCTACAAATCAGAAGGCGCCATCCCGTCCAACGAATTTGAAGACGAAGACATCCAAGTCGGCGATGAGGTCGAAGTCCTCCTCGAGCGCCTGGAAAACGATGAGGGCATGGTCGTCCTCTCGAAAGAAAAAGCCGCCCACAAGCAGAACTGGGAAAAGATCGTCAAGGTCTTCCAAGAAGGCGGACTGGTCAAAGGCAAGGTCAAGGGCGTCGTCAAAGGCGGCCTCATGGTCAACGTCGGCGTGGAGGCCTTCCTCCCCGGCAGCCAGATCGACATCATTCCTCCCAAGGATCTCAGCGAGTACCTGGGCAAGGTTTACGAATTCAAGATCGTCAAGATCAACGACGAGCGCAAAAACATCGTCCTCTCCCGCCGCGAAGTCATCGAGGCAGAGCGTGCCGAACAGCGCCAGAAGTTCCTCGACGGCGTCAACCCTGGCGACAAAGTCCAAGGCGTGGTCAAGAACATCACCGACTTCGGTGTGTTTGTGGACCTCAACGGCATGGACGGCTTGCTGCACATCACGGACATGTCGTGGGGCCGCCTGAACCATCCTTCCGAAATGGTCGGCATTGGTCAAGCACTGGACCTCGTGATCCTGGAAGTGAACCGCGAGAAAGAGCGCGTCTCCCTCGGCCTCAAGCAACTCCAGAACAACCCATGGGAAAACATCGAAGCCCGTTACCCTGTCGGACACAACGTCCACGGCAAGGTCACGAAGCTCGTTGCCTACGGCGCGTTTGTGGAAGTGGAAGAAGGCGTCGAAGGCCTCATCCACGTCTCCGAACTGTCCTGGACCAAGCGCATCGCGCGTCCTTCCGACGTCCTCACCGTGGGCCAGGAAGTCAACGCCGTCGTGCTCGGCATCAGCAAGGAAGAGCGCAAGATCTCCCTTGGCGTCCGCCAGCTCGATACGAATCCTTGGGACGATATCGACGCCCGCTACCCAGTGGGAACGACGCTCAAGCGCCCGATCCGCAACCTTACCGCTTACGGCGCCTTTGTGGAGCTGGAAGAAGGTATCGACGGCATGATCCACGTGTCCGACCTCAGCTGGACCCGCAAGATCAACCACCCTTCCGAGATCCTCAAAAAGGGCGAAGAAGTGGAGGCAACCGTGCTCGGCATCGACAAGGCCAACCAGCGCATCAGCCTGGGCGTCAAGCAGCTTGAGACCGATCCATGGAACATCATCGATAACCGCTTCAAGGTGGGTGATGTCGTCAAGGGCCGCGTCGCCAAGATCGCCAGCTTCGGTGCCTTCGTAGAACTGGAAGACGATATCGACGGCCTCGTCCATATCTCCCAGCTCAGCGAAGATCACGTCGCCAAGGTCAAGGACGTGCTCAACGTCGGCGACGAAGTGGAAGCCCGCGTCATCAAGGTGGACAAGGTGGAGCGCCGTATCGGCCTCTCCGTGAAAGCCATGAACTACACGGACGACCAAGTGAAGCGCGAAAGCCAAGCTTTCGAAGCCCTCCGCCCGAGCACCGACCTCGTCGGTCTGGAGCAAGCCTTCAAGTTCGCCACCGAAGAATGGCGTCCAGGCGGGTCCTGAGATCCCGGCACTTCGCAAAGCTAAAGTTACCACGAGAGGGACGCCGAGAGGCGTCCCTCTTTTTTTCGTCCCCAAGAGTTTGGGGCAGTTCGCCGTGGAGCAGGAGAGGCGCGCACAGATCGCTGCCTCGAAACCCATCGCAGAGCTCCCCTCCCACTATGAAAACTGACTCGCCCCACCAAGCGCCTCTGCCGCCTCCAACCGGGAATCGTTTGAGGGAAGCTTGGCAAAGGATCGGTGGTGGGTCGCTGACGTTGAGCTTGGCAGTCCATGCAGCGATCATTTTCTTGGCGGGTGTCATCGTCATGACGTCACGGGTCATGCAGCCTGAGGTGGATTTCTTGCCGACTGGAGGCACGGCGGCTGGAGCGGACGCGACTGCCGAACACGAATATCAGGTCCAGCGCAAGAAGCGCTCAACGTTGACCCATCAGGCCTCCATGCGACGCATTGGCATCGAAGGGCCTGGCGAGGTGCTGATTGATGATTTGCCTGCGGCAGGCATGGAGCTGCCCTCCGGCGTTGTAATTCCTGGAGGAGGCTCGTTGCGTGGCGGTGCTGGGAGCGGCAACGGCGCCGCGACCCTTGGTAATGGCCTAGCAAAGGGTATGGTAGCGCTACCGCCCTCGATGCGAGGCCGGTGTGCGCCGCTGGCACGGCTGGAAAAACTTCGCCAAAACGGGGGCGGCCCTGAGTGCGAACGCGCTGTGTCGGTTTCGCTTGAGTGGTTGAAGGGCAAGCAAAACACCGATGGATCCTGGGGTCGTCAGCATAAAGCAGCGATGACAGGGCTGGCGTTGCTGTGTTTTCTAGGACGCTGCGAGATGCCGGATTCGCCCTTTTATGGGGACACGGTCATGAAGGGAATTCTTTACCTCGTGGAATTGGGCCGGAAAAATCCCTCTGGTTTATTAGCGGAAGATCGGACACGGGGACCGTCATGCTACGAACACGGAATCGCCACTTATGCGTTGGGCGAGGTGTACACCCTCAGCCGTCTGGGCCAAATGAAACTCCCCGGGATGAGGGAGGCTTTCGAAAAAGGGGTGAAACTCATTTTGGACCACCAACTCGAGGACGGCGGGTGGGGCTATGGGGAGGATGGCGACCTCTGCTACCGGCGCAGTGGCAGGGGCGACCTTTCCGTGACGGGTTGGCAGTTTCAGGCGCTGAAGGCAGCCAAACATACGCGCCTGCCCATCGACGGTCTCCAGGGTGGCATCAGTCGTGCGGTGAAGTATCTGGAGTCTACGCAATCACCCCACGGCGGTTTTGGCGCGGTGAATCGTGACGCAGGTTACAATCAGTGGAACCTCAGCGGCGTCGGCATCCTGGGACTCCAGACTTTGGGTTCGGGCAAGACGGGCAGCGTGCGCAAGGGCCTGCGTTTCCTCACCGAATTCCTGACAGCCGAACCGCTAGACTGGGATCGCAACGCCAACCTCTATAGTTGGTATTACATGACGCAGTGCTACTTCCAGCAAGGCGGTGCTGATTGGGCGTTCTACAATGCCCAGTTCCTCCCGCAGTTGCTCGGCAATCAACAACAAGACGGGAGTTGGCGGGAAGAGCGACCGAATAGTACCATCGCCTCCACCTCGCCAGCTGGCGCAGATCGTTCGATTTACCGGCAGGCGCTTTGCACGCTGATGCTGGAGGTGTATTACCGCTACCTGAAGGTGGCAGACCGCGAAGAGGGCTCCATTTTCCAGCGGTAGCCCTGGAGGCAAGGAAGCGATGTGCCACACCTCAGTGCACGCCCACTGCCGTGCACTTGACGAAGTGGCAATGTAGATACACAATGTAGCTATTATGACGGCAAAAATCTTCCAGCATGGCGGAAGCCAAGCAGTGCGGTTGCCCAGGGCTTTTCGCTTTTCTGGAACTGAGGTCCTGATCGAAAGACAGGGGGAATATGTGGTGCTGAAGGCGATACCGAAGCCCAATTTCGCGACTTTTGCAGAGATCGCACAGAATTTGGCAGAGCGGTTTCCAGACTCCACCGATTTTCCAGAGCCACCCCCGCGCCCGCTGGTACATGAGCGTAACATCCCTGAATTCTGACCTCACCTTGTGTCCGTGAAGCCCACTTTCCTCCTGGACTCGAATGTCTGCATTGCGGTACTCCGCAACAAGGTCGGAAAGGGCAAGCTACCCGACCCAGCGAAGTCAGGAATTTCCGTCATCGTGGCGGCAGAGCTCTGGACTGGCGTCAAAAAGATCTTGGCCACCCACCCACACCAAGCCGCCAAATTAGAGGCCTTCCTGTCCCTGTTCTCAATTCCCGAATTTGATTCGAACGCAGCGATCCATTACGCAGAAATTCGCGCAGAGTTGGAAGCGGGCGGGAAGCTGATCGGACCCCTAGACCTGCTGATTGCAGCGCAGGCGAGGAGCCTTGGAGCGACCCTAGTGACGGCCAATGTCGCAGAGTTTAAACGGGTGAAGGGTCTAAAGGTCCAGGCATGGGCTGCATCGTGACGGAAAGCACGCTCCATTTTCCAGCGGTAGCCCTGGAGGCAAGGAAGTAATGGACAGAGTGGGGGCTGTGAACGACTATGCGCGTCCCCAAACGCGTGCTTTGTCTGCTATGATGATTGAAAGTCCCCTGCTTCGTTCCTTGCTTCTCTCCACCTTGGCTCTGAGCCTCGCCTCTTGCGCAGGTCAGATGGGCGGACACACCGCCCCGACTCAGTATCTGGAGGCCTTCCCAACTCAGACCGTGCCGCACTCTGAACTCTACAATGCCGACAGCGTTTCTTATTGGGATGGCGATGGCATGACGGGTCCTGCAAGTGTGACGATCGATCTGAGCGATCAAAAAGCCTATTTTTACAAGGGCGGGAAGCTGGCGGGAGTCTCTGCGCTTTCGACGGGCGATGAAAAACATCGGACGGCAACGGGTCGATTTAAAATCTTTGAGAAGGATCAATGGCACAAATCCAATTTGTACGGCGACTTCGTCGATTCGGCTGGCAATGTCGTCATGGCCAATGTGGATGTAACGAAGGACAAAAAACCGCCCGGCACGGTTTTTGATGGGTCCAAGATGCACCACTTCATGCGCTTCAATGGTGGTGTCGGGATGCACGAAGGCTTCCTTCCCGGCTATCCAGCCTCCCATGGCTGCGTGCGTATGCCTGCCCAAATGGCGCAGATTTTCTTCAACAATGTCTCGCTCGGAACACCCGTCACGGTTCAGCCTTGATGCCTGAGTTCCCGATAGAGATCGTGGCTGAGGACCTCGCGGGTATGTTGCCCGTGCCGGATCCGAAGACTTTTCGTCTCATCGATTGCCGCGAGGCAGATGAGTGGCAAATCTGCCGTATCGAAGGCGCGGAGCTCATCCCTCTATCAAACTTTGCGGAGGAAGCGCCGCGGAAGCTCGCTGGCAGCGTGGATCAACAGCTCATCGTTTATTGCCATCACGGCGTTCGTTCGCTGCATGCGACCCGTTGGCTGAGGCAAAATGGATTTCCCCACGCTCGCAGTCTGCGGGGCGGGATCGAGCATTGGGCAGATACGATGGACCCAGAGATGGCGCGCTATTGACCGAAGTTCCGCTGCCAATGTGCTGAGACACGCGTATGTTAGGCAATGAGGTGGTCTTTTAGAATCGCAACGGTGGCAGGCACAGAGGTGCGGGTGCATGTGACGTTCTTTTTCCTGCTGGTCTTCGTGGCAGTGCAAGGGATGGAAGGCGGTCGGGGCGCAGAGGGCGCGCTGGCATCGGCGGGGCTGGTGCTATCCATGTTCTTTTGCGTGCTTTTGCATGAGTTTGGCCATGTCTTTGCGGCGCGTAGCTATGGCATCAAGACGCCGGACATCACCCTGCTGCCGATCGGCGGCCTAGCTCGGCTGGAGCGTATGCCCAGCAAGCCCTCCGAAGAACTCGTCGTGGCACTCTGCGGACCACTCGTGAACGTTGTCATTGCAGCCGTGATCGCACTCGTGATTGGCGTCAGCCACTGGGGGCAGGTGGATTATTCCTTCAATCTCTCCGGTGGCTACTGGCACATGCTCATGACCTGGAACATCTTCATGGTGGTCTTCAATATGGTTCCCGCCTTTCCGATGGATGGGGGCCGCGTGCTGCGTGCGGTGCTAGGATTTTTCATGGAATATGGCCGTGCCACGCGGGTCGCGGCGACTCTGGGACAAGGGATCGCGATGATGGTCGTCATCGGGATGCTACTCGGCGGTGGTTTTAATCCCTTCCTGGCGCTGATCGCCTTCTTCGTCTTCTGGGCGGCCGGCCAGGAGGCTGCAGTTGTCACGCAGCGCGAAGCCACGCGAGATCTGGAGGTGAAGGACGCGATGTTGACAGAGTTTCACCGCCTCGGCCGGGACGCCCAATTGCGGGAGGCCGTGGACTTTTTGCTAGCAGGCTCCCAGCAGGACTTCCCGGTGCTTGATGATACTGGCGGCATGCTGGGTCTCGTCACTCGGCATCGGCTGATCGCAGTGCTGGCAGCGGAGGGGCCCAGTTGCCCCATCGACGAAGTCATGGAGCCCTGCCCAGACTCACTCTTGGCCACCGATGCCCTTCCTGGGGCCATGGAGAAGCTCCAGGGCTCGGGTGTCCCAGTACTACCGGTCCTGGACGTGCCCGGCGGCAGGCTGGTCGGGATGCTCACGCTGGAGAACATTGGCGAGACTCTCATGGTCCGCGCCGCCCTCCGGCAGGCGCGCCTACACTACTGATTGCGCGGCCCCGATGGCATGGGACACGTAATCTATTTATGAAAGATGAAATCAACGCGACCGTTTTGCGTCTCCGGCGTTAGAGATTACCCCTCGCGAAATGCTCCTGCCGCGCCGCTCAACGCTGGCTGCAGAACCCCAAAGTCACCCCCATGAAAGCCCCCCAGAAAAACCGCATTACGATCATCGTCGCCGCCTTTGCAGCGGTCTTTGCGATGAACTTCACGGCATCCGCCGCCAATCTGACCCTAGAGCAGGTCCAGAAAAAGGCATCGCAGATCGATGCGATGGTGAACGAAAACCTCGCCAAACAGAAGATCACGGCAAATGCACCGGCTTCCGACGAGGTCTTCGTGCGTCGAGTTTACTTGGACATCGTGGGCCGCATCCCGACTCTGAAGGAGACGACCGATTTTCTTGCCTCTACGGAAGGCGATAAGCGCGCCAAACTCATCGACACCTTGCTGGCTTCCGATGGTTACACGCAGAACTTCTTCAACTTCTGGGCAGACATCCTCCGCCTCAAAAGCCAGTCCGTCGGTGGTGGTCAGAGCCTGCCGGCCGGCTATGCCTATGCCAACTGGCTGCAAAAGTCCTTGGAGGACAACAAGCCCTACGATCAAATGGTCAAGGAACTCGTCACCGCAAACGGCAAGACCTATGAAAACGGTGCCGTCGGCTTTTACATCCGCGACTACAACATGCCGCTGGATAACATGGCTGTGACCACGCAGATCTTTCTCGGCACATCGATGGTGTGCGCTCAGTGCCATAACCACCCCTTTGATAAGTGGACGCAGATGGACTACTACCAGATGGCTGGCCACAGCTACGGCATGACAGGCAGCAACGGCCTGACCAATCCACTTCTCGCCCAGGCCATCTATGGGTCTAGCTACGGCAAAAAGGCCGCCAAGACCAAAAAAGGACAGGGCAGCGTCCAGATGGACCTGCCAGGAGGTTTGGCAAAAACGGACGTGAACAAGGCCATGACGGAGATTCTCCGCCCCTTGCGCTACAACACCGTGCTGGATCAGTCTGACAAACGCGCTCTCCGTCTCCCGCACGACTACAAATACGACGACGCGAAACCCAGCTCCGTCGTTGAGCCCACCATTCCAGCCTCCTTCTCCAAAGACGGCAAAGTGATCAAGGACGGCGAAAAGCCCATCGACGCCTACGGCCAGTGGATGACCAGCAAGAGTAACCCTCGCTTCACCACCGTCATCGCCAATCGCCTTTGGAAAAAAGCCATGGGCCTGGGACTCATTGAACCCGTCGACGAAATCACCGACTCCACCGTGCCGAGCAATCCAAAGCTCATGACTTTCCTCGAAGACACGATGAAGGACCTGAACTACGACATGAAGGCCTACCTGCGCATCATTTACAACAGCGCTGCCTATCAACGCGCCGCCTACACGAAGGATGTGGAACTTGGCGAGGTCTATCATTTCCCCGGCCCGATCCTCCGTCGCATGAGCGCGGAACAGATCTGGGACAGCATGGTCGCCCTTTACAAGCCCGGCGCAGACCAGATCAGCCTCAACACCACCGTTGACCGCACCGTCGCCCTGCGCCGTATCGAGTGGCTCGACCGCGCGTTGAACGCCCTCACACCAGCCGAGCTCAAGGCCTGCGCAATCAAAGTGGCACAGACACAGAAGCGTCTCGCTGGCGAAGTCCGCAAAGCTCAGGTCGACCTGACCGCCGCCACCAAGGCGAAAGACGAAGCTGGCATCCGTGCCGCAAAGCGCGTCGTCTCCTCCCAGCGCAAGCAGATCGATGCGACCGTGCAGGAGATCGTCTTCACCGCCGGCTTCAAGAAATTCGCTGAACTTGCTCGCGACGGCAAACTTGCGGAGCAGGTCAACGACCCCGAGTTCGCCAAAGAAATCGCCGCCGTCATCAAGTCCAAGAATGGCGAAGACCTCTCTATCGACGAAGCCTTGAATGTGCTCTCACGTCAAGAGCGCGCCCGCCTCGCCACGGCACAGAAAGCCCGCATGAAGCGCGACGCTGAAACCTTTGCGGCTGACGACAAGAAAGAAAAGGATGCTCTGCGCGCCTGGGAAAGCTATCGCGACGAGTACATGATCCGCTCTGCAGATCTGCGCAGCCCGGCACCGAATGGTCACTTCCTCCGCGAGTTCGGCCAGAGCGACCGCGAATTGGTGGAAAACTCCAACGATGAGGCCAGCGTCGGGCAGGCACTGATGCTGCTCAACGGGCGTGTCTTCAATCAATTGGTCAATCCCTACACCGTCATCTCCCGCTCCATGAAGCGCGCAGTGGACAAAGGACCTGATGCGATCATCGATACCGTTTACCTCACCCTCATGAGCCGCAAAGCCACGGAAGAAGAGAAAGAGCTGCTGCGCCCCGTCGTGGAAAAAGGCAGCACCACTGCACGCGGTGACGTGCTCTGGACGGTGCTCAATACCCGCCAGTTTTTCTTCATCCAATAAGCAGCCCAATTTTTCAAATCCCCAAAGTCCCCCCCTATCCGTCATGAATGCTTCCCTTCTCGCCCGTGATCCCCTCAGTCGGCGTCACTTCATGAATCAGGCCGCCCGCACCTTCCTGGGTGTCTCCGCCGCTACCCTCGCAGGCGGCAATCGCGCCTTTGCTGTGCCGGGAGAAAACACCTCCAAGCTCAAGCAAGTGCCGACCGCACGCAACGTCATCTACTTGTACATGAATGGCGGCATGAGCCACATGGACACCTTTGATCCAAAGCCTGCGCAGAAAGATCTGATGGGTCTGACGGAGACGATTGATACCAACGTGGATGACATCAAGCTCTCCAACAACCTGCCGCTGCTCGCGCGTCAGGCGGATAAGCTGTCCATCATCCGCTCCATGGCCTCCACCCAGGGCGCGCATGAACAGGGCAATTATTACATGCACACCAGCTACACGCTGCGCAGTTCCATCCGCCACCCCTCCATGGGGGCCTGGCTGCAGAAGTTTCAGGACCGTGGTAATCCCACCCTCCCTGGCACCGTCATGATCGGCAACGAGAGCCGCCACCCTGGCGCAGGCTTCTTTGAGTCCCGCTTCTCACCCCTCATGATCAGCGATCCCGCTGGCGGCATCTCCAATGTCCGCATGAGCTCCTGGTTCACAGAGGAACGCTTCAACGATCGGCTCGATACCGCTCGCAAGCTCGACCGTCACTTCGCAGAGACTTACGATCTCAAAAATGTACGTGCCTACAACGACATGTACACCGACGCCGTCAAAATGATGAAGAGCGAGGAACTGAAAGCCTTCGACATCGATGCAGAGCCCGCTGCTCTGCGGGAAAAATACGGCAGCGATCGCTTCGGTCAGGGTTGCTTGCTAGCGCGTCGCCTTGTGGAACACGGCGTGCGCTTCGTCGAAGTTAGCTTTGGCAGCTGGGATACCCACAATGCCAATTTCACCCGTGTGCCAGAACTCTGCGAAGAGCTCGATGCCGCCATGAGCACCCTCCTCCAGGATCTCGAATCACGCGGCATGCTGAACGACACCCTCATCGTGCTCGCCACCGAGTTTGGCCGCACACCAGCAATCAATCAGAACGACGGACGCGACCACCATCCAGCGGGCTTCAGCTGCGTGATGGCCGGCGGCGGCATCAAGGGCGGCCACATCCACGGCAGCACAGACGAACAGGGCGACAAGGCGGTGCAAGATGTTGTGACCGTCCCAGATCTCAACGCCACCATTGGGTTTGCCCTCGGCCTGCCGTTGGACAACGTGATCTACAGCCCCAGCAAGCGCCCCTTCACGGTCGCAGACAAGGGCAAGCCCTTGGATCACCTCTTCGCCTAACAGCTCAGACTCCTCAGCGGCGGGCCCCCAAAAGGCCCGCAACTCTTCCTGGCAGTGCGCATAGAGCACGGTCCTGATTCGTCGTGAACGTGCCCCATCCGGCGGCGGTTCAATCCGCACCCTTTTTGACAAAGGCAATATCGGTTGCGGTCAGGGATGGCGCGTGGTAGCAACGAGGCCCGCCCGGCCCCGTATGAAAGCCTACCAACTTGTCACCACCATTGGTCCTGAACTGCAGCACCAGATCATTTCCTATCTTCAAACCGAACAACGCGCCGCTTACCGCGCCGTTGTCCAGACGCTGGCTTCCCAGCGGAAACTGCGCCCGGTTTTCATCCTCGATAAGACCAAGGTCCAACAGGCCACTTGGATGATCGATTTGCTTCGCCTCAAAAACAACGACTCCATCGCTGAACAGGTCCTGCAGATCTGGCTACTCAAAGGCCAGCCCACCATGCTGACCACCTTCCTCGACGCCGCGGGCATCCCTCACGATGGTAAGGGCGAAGTCGAAGAGCTCCCCGAAGAGATCCCAGCAGACAAGGCTGAGGCCGCCGTCGCAGCTCTCCTGAAAGAATTCCCCGCAAAGCAGGTAGCATTGTATCTCCACATGTTCCAGATGCAGCGCCCTGACGGTTGGGAACACCTGACCGCAGCCATCGCCGCGAATCCGGACCTGATTCTGGAGGCCGCCTAAACCTCCCATACACCACCGCCGATGATCACCAACCCGCCAAACGTTTTGATCGTCGGCTGCGGGAGCATCGGCGAGCGACACCTGCGCTGCTTTCAATCCACCGGTGCGGCGATGGTCGCCGCGTGTGACTCCAATCCAGCGCTCCTGGAAAAAGTCGCCGCGACTTACCAGGTGCCCAAATTTGCGACGCTGGACGAAGCGCTGGCTTGCGGCCAGTGGGACGCCCTGGTGATCTGCACCCCCGCGCACACCCACCTGCCGATCGCCCTGCGCGGCCTTGAGCACGGAGCACACTTGCTGATCGAAAAACCCCTGGCTGTGGATGATGACCTCGTCCCACAGGTTCGCGCTGCCATCGCCCAATCGGATCGCGCCGTCGCGGTCGCCTATGTTTATCACTGCATGCCATGGATCGCCGAGATGCGGCAGGCGCTCCTATCGGGTGAATTTGGCCGCCCCCTGCATGCCAGCGTCGTCTCCGGACAGCATTTCCCCACCTTCCGCCCTGCCTACCGCGATATCTACTATGCGCGGCACGAGTCAGGCGGCGGCGCCATCCAGGATGCGCTGACGCACATCATCAATGCCATGGAATGGATGCTCGGCCCCGTGACACGCCTCTACACAGACGCCAGCCATCAGGCGCTGGAGGGCGTGGAGGTCGAGGACACCGTCGTCATCTCCGCCCGCCACGGCAGCGTACTGGGCAGCTACACCAGCAATCAATTCCAAGCGCCGAACGAAACCACCCTCCAGATCCACTGCGAAAAAGGTTCCATCTGCGCGCAGAGCCACCTCCAGCGCTGCGGCACTCTTCGGCACGGGCAGGCAGACTGGCAGTGGACCAGCTTTGGCCCGTTGGAGCGCGATGCGATGTTCATTGATCAAGCCCGCGCTTTTCTCGACGCCATGCAGGGCCTGCCGCACCCCTTAGCCACGTTTGAGGAGGCGGTGCAGACACTGCGCTTCAACCGCGCCGCGTTACAGTCCGCCCGCACTGGGCTCGCCATTGATCTCCCATGAATGCTGCCTCGGAAATTCGTTTGGCCATGCTCGGCATGATCGAAGGCAACGGTCACCCGTACTCCTGGTCGGCCATCATCAACGGCTACAATCCGACGGAGATGGCCAAGTGCCCCTACGCCGCCATCCCTGCGTATCTTGGCAAACAGCCGCTGGAAGAGGTGCGAGTGCCCGGCGCGCGCGTTACCCACATCTGGACGGATCACGCGGAGGAGGCACCCCTCGTCGCCGCAGCTAGCCTGATCGAAAACGTCGTTGACCATCCCGAAGAGGTGATCGGTCACGTCGATGCCGTCATCATTGCCACCGACGATGGCACGGATCACGTCCGCCGCGCTCGCCCTTTTGTGGAGGCGGGTCTGCCCGTCTTCATCGACAAACCGATGGCCACCACCATCGATGAACTGCGCCAGTTTGTGCAATGGCAGCGCCAGGGGAAAGTGCTGCTTTCCACCAGCGGCATGCGTTACGCCCCCGCGATGCGGCTGACACCGGAACAAACGCAGCAACTCGGCGATCTGCGCTGGATCACCAGCTTTACCTGCAAAACCTGGGAGCGTTACGGCATCCATGCCCTTGAGGCGGTGGAACCGCTGCTCGGCCCCGGCTACACCCAGGTCAAGACCCTTCACCAGGCAGGCAGCGACGTCGTGCACATCTCCCACCGCAGTGGAGTCCAGACCACCCTCGGTGCCATTCACGATGCGTATGGCAGCTTCGGCGCGGTGCATCTTTACGGCACCAAAGGCCAATTGCCCCTGCATCTGACCGATACCTACCCCGCCTTCCGCAGCCAACTCGTCGCCTTCATTGACCTCCTCCGCACCGGCAATCCACCCCTTCCCTTTGATGAAACGGTCGAGCTCATGGCCGTCATCATCGCCGGTATCCGCAGTCGCGAACGTGGCGGAGACGTCGTCACGATTCGCGAGATCCTCGACGAGGCACAGCTTAAGTGATCGGTATTCAGTAATCAGTGTTGAGTATTCCGAGGACGACACCTCCCCACGACTCCACGACTCCACGACTCCACGACTCCACGACTCCACGACTCCAGCACTCCACACCTCATGAAACTCCGCTCCAGCCGCATCCTGCGTGAAGTTCGCTCCGGACAAAAAGCCACCGTGCTCAAGTTGAACCTCATCGACCCACGCATCGTGGAGCTCGCAGGCCTAGCCGGAGCCAGCGCCGTGTGGCTGTGCAACGAGCACGTGCCGAACGACTGGCTGAACCTTGAGCACCAGATCCGCGCCGCCAAACTGCATGACCTTGATACCATCGTGCGCGTCAGCAAAGGCAGCTACAGCGATTACATCAAACCCTTTGAGGCCGACGCCACTGGCATCATGGTCCCCCACATCAGCAATGCCGACGAGGCACGCAAGGTCGTGGAGATGGTGCGCTGCCATCCGCTGGGGAAGAAGCCCATGGACGCTGGCAACATGGACGGCCTCTTCTGCCAAATCCCGCTGACCGACTACGCGCAGCATTGCAATACCGAGCGCTTCATCATCCTCCAGATCGAATCTCCCGAAGCGCTCGAGAACGTCGAAGAAATCGCCGCCGTGCCCGGCTTTGACATGCTGCTCTTTGGCGCAGGCGACTTCAGCCACCGCATCGGCAAGCTGGGGCAGGCACTGGATCCCGAAGTCGTCGCCGCCCGCAAACGCGTCGCCGCCGCCGCCATCGCCAACGGCAAGTACGTCGCCGTCGCCTCCCTGTTCGGCCAAAAAGAAGAACTCATCGCCGAAGGCACCCACATCTTCACCCTCGGCGCCGACGTCATCGCCCTCGGCGACGCCTTCCGCAACGCCGTCAAGGACTTCGTCGGCCACACGCCAGAGCCCGGCGTGGCTTCGATCTATCGCTAATCCATCCAAAATCATGACTGCTCTCCAACGCTTCGATCTCCAAGGCCGTGTTATTCTTCTGACCGGAGGCGCGGGGTTGTATGGGCGGGGATTGGCGCGGGATCTTGCGGAGACGGGGGCGCGGTTGATCATTGCGGCGCGGAGCGTGGAGAAACTGGAGGCAGTCGCTGCCGAGGAACGGAACCGTGGCCTGGATGTGACAGCGATGGCGCTGGATCAGGGGGATGAGGCGTCTGTGATGGCACTAAAAAACCACATCGTTGCGGACTACGGTCAGCTGGATGGACTGGTGAACAATGCGGTGGCGCGGCCCATGAAGGGCGCGAACGGATCGGTGGAACAGTGGGAGGAATCGATGCGCGTGAATGCCACGGGCATCATGCTGATGCATCGACATCTTGGAAAGATGATGGCGGAACGCGGCAGCGGCAGCATCGTGAACATCGGCAGCATCCAGGGCATGATCGGACCCAGCTACGAGCTCTACACCGGCACGACGATGGGCGACATGCCGCCGGATTACTTCTTCCACAAAGGCGGGATGGTAAACCTGACGCGCTTTTACGCTGCGCTTTTTGGCCCGCAGAACGTGCGCGTGAACTGCCTGGCACCCGGCGGCTTTTTCAACAATCAACCGGAGCCCTTTCTGACCCGCTACGCAGAGCACACCATGCTCGGCCGCATGGCGGACCCGACCGACCTCGGCGGCTCCGTGATCTTCCTGCTCAGCGATGCCTCGCGCTACATCACTGGGGTGAATCTGCCGGTGGATGGTGGTTACACGGCGAAGTGAGGGGCGAACGGATCCACTCGCCGTTTCAACGATTGCATCCCACCTCACACCAATGATACCCTTTGAGGCATGAGCCCTGGGGTAAAGCAGTTCGTCCTGTTAGGCACCGCTTGGATTGCATTGATGATGCCCATCCCACTGCCGCCTTTCGGCCTTTGGGGTCCATTGATCGTGATCGGCCTGATGGTTTGGGCGATTCAGCTTTGGCGACGCTCTTTGAGCGGCAAAGTCTGGCTCCTTCTGCTCCTATCCCTCCATCCGATTGGGTTCGCCGTCGCTTCCGGCTTTGTCGCATACGCTGGTGGTGCGCCATCGCTTTGGATCGGAGGCTATGCGTTCCCCCAGATGGTTCAGGTTGATCGAGAAACGCGCGCCTTTTTCAGCGGCGGCGGCTGTCTGATCACTGGCAATGAATGGATCGTCGAAAAACCGCACAACACCGTCGTCGCCACGCTTTGTCATGTGCTCGGCCCGCCCTGGCGATCCTATGACGGGCCGTTTCCGGCGGAGGACGAAGCGCTGCAAGTGGTTGCAAACGGTATCGAAGTCAGCCGCAAGGACTGGATCTCGGGGAAGTTTTCTGGGGCTGATGGCGGAACCATCCAGTTCGATCCAGCCTTCACCCGGTTCATGTTGGAGCGCGGCTTGCGCGGGCACTGGTTGGGCGATGACGAATCCATTGAGTACCTGGCCGACGTGCAGAAGCTGACGATTCGGGCCGGGCTGTTCGGCGGACGTTGCTGTGTGATTCGTCTAACCGAAAACCACGCCGAAGAGGCCCCCGTCGGAGTATTCAAGGGCTGGCGCCCCGGCAGTGACCTCCTCTTTTGCATGGATCTGCGGAATAAACGCCCCTTCACGATGTACGTTTTGCCAGGCACGGAGTCCGTCCGCCCCTTCTGGAACATTGACTACCTCGGGCTTCGAGATCTGTGAAACGTCCCAGAACGTGAGCAGACAACGAATGGTTCACGCGCTGGGGCAATGGGCAGGAACGGCAGCGGGCTTCCTGGGGTTGCGTGTGGATCACGGTGAGAGCGGGCTTTTTGTGGTTGGGCTTGAGCCCTGGGGTGGTGGTGCGCGGCGCCAGCAGGGCTGGCTTCCCCAATAGCGGCAGCAGGGCTGCCGCAGTCCAAGGGGGGCTTGGTGGTGAGGGCTTTTTTGGGAGGGGTTGCCCCTTACTTCAGGCTCTTGATGTAAAGGATCAGGGATTGGATCTGGGATTCGTTGAGGATGCCGTTGTAGATGGGCATGCCGGTATCGAACTTTTCGAAGCCTTTCACCACCTTGGCGCTGGGGTTGATGATCGATTCATGGAGATAGGTTTCGTCGGCGGAGACTTTCACGGTTTTCTTCACGCTCTTGCCATCGACCTTGCCGATCTCACGCTCGCTGCCGTAGATGCCTTTCCAGCTGGGTCCGACCTTGCCGACCGTGCTGCCATCGGTGCTGTGGCAGGCCATGCAGCCGATCATCTGGTAGAGTCGTTGCCCTTCTTCGACGGTGGCGGCCACGTCGGTCGTGGCTGCTGCAGCGCGCGGGGTCAGGTCGACGGAGATCTTGCCAAAGCCTTCTTTTTCGGGATCAAAGGTCGCAAGCTCAAAGGGCGTGAAATAGGCGGTGTTTTCTGCCTTGTGACCATCCGCACTTTTCAGTCCCCAGCCAATGCGCATCTGATTCACCCCGGCTTTCATCCCGGGCAGACCGACAAAGACGCTCATGCCATCCTGGCTCAAGTACGCGCTGCTGGGCACCATCCATTCCTGACCTGGCGATCCATCGGGCTTGAGGTGGGGCGACCCGTAATCCGGGGTGCGCTTGTAATTCCAACGTTCCGCGCTGTAGCTGGCCGGGTCTTGCGCCAGCTTGGCGTCCAGCGGTGCGTTGAAACGCAGCAGCAGACCTTTGTCCATCGGCGTGCACTCCTTCAGCAGGACGCGGGGCTCGCCGGTGAACCGCAGTCTGGCGAGCCCGCTGAGCCCTTTGGCCGTGGTGCCCCAGATCTGAAAGCCGACGATGTAAAGCTGGCCATCCGCAGGGTTCACATGACCATTCAGCGGTCCAAAATCCAAGTCGCGCCAGAAGCTCATCACGGTGGCTTGGGGCTTCTTGAAACGGCTGTTCATCAGCACGCGAAAGATCTCTGGCCGATTGTAGCCGATGTGCAGCATCTCGTCGTTCACCGGCCCCATCTTGGCATCGGTCAGCCAGACTTGGGTGACGCCGCTCGGGTTCACCGGATGCGGGATCCAAACCAAGGGATCAGCGATGCTTTCGGGATACTGTTCCGGCGGCACGATGGTGGGCAAGTGACCGTAAAAGTGGTGGTCCTCAATGATGTGGATCGGTGTCGAGGGGACGTAGTTGCCCTGCTGATCACTGGCGGTCACGAGTCCTGTTTTGGGGTTCACACCGACGAAAGGCTGCCGCAATCCATAACCGATGACGGCATACGATTGACCATCTGCTGAGACGCGGATCACGGTGCCGTTGTCCTTACCCAGCGTCGTGCCTTCCTGCCCGCCCTTGGAGATCACGAGACTGCCATCCGGTGCCAGCTTCATCGAGTTTGGAAACTCTCGCGTCTCCGCGGTCTGCGCGAAGAGATTGCAGAACATCTCATAGCGGTCGGCCTCGCCGTTGTTGTCGGTATCCACCAACTTCCAGATGCCGTTGCGATCGAAGACGAAGATCTCGCTCTTCCGCACCACGATGCTCATCGGCTCGTGCAATCCGGTGGCGAAGCGTCTCCACGTCACCTTTTGCAGATCATCCGTCAGGCCCGAGATGCGCCACACATCGCCATCCATCGTCACTCCCACCGCGTTCCCCTGATCGTCGAGAAAATCGACATCGGCGAGGCGGACATTGCGCTTCCATGGATTCGTCACCGGCAGCGGGATATTGTCGAGCGCAAAGGAGGGACCCTTGGCGCTGGCAGTCGCGGCGGTGACGTCGACGGCTTCCGGCCAACGATTTGCGGGAAGCCAGCCGGAGGAATTCAGTGGACTGCTTGCTTGAATCGTCCAGCCTGAATCGTCGCTGAAGGCGAGGGAAAACTGCCGCACCACGTCGCGAGGGGCCACGGCCAACCAGCGGACACCTTGCACGTCAACAAACCCAATTCCAGAGGCGAAATCCGCAGAGACCATCTGTCGCGCCGCGTTGCTGCCCAGTGCAAAGCGCAGTGGCTGGTGTGTCGCGCCGATCTCGAACTCCCAGCGCAGGCTTGTGCCATCGCTTTTCATCACCGTCTTGATGGTGACGCCATCCACTTCAACCGTGACTCCAGGGGAGCCCTGGTGTTCCGCGACCGAAACGAAACGCCCCACCTTCGGATCGAGAGGCCCACGCCCAACTTCTTCCGGGCTCGGTGCGGCGGCACGTGGATCGGTGAGCGTTGGTTTTTCACCGACCTGCCAGCCTGCGTAAAGCCCGTTGGCCAGCCAGATTTTACCCGTGGGTTTTGGCAAAAAGTCCTGACCGTCCTTGGTTTTTTGCCCGGCGACATGATACGAGCCGGGCGCTAGAGCGTCGGCAGTGACGGGTGGTTTTCCGTCCTCGCCTGACCAGATCGCAGCGATGCGTAGCAGATCCGTGTCATAGCAGGCCCAGACATTGTGGCCAAGATTCAAGATCAGCCCGCGCGGGGTCAGGTTGTCCTTGGGGAAACCTTCACCGAGATCGCGACCGTCCAGGACGCTGCTGAAGAATGGGAAATCCTTTTCTACCCAGTCACCCCACGGCGATGGCTTGGTCGGTTCGGGTTCCTGCGCCTGTGCAAGTGCAGGGACAAAAAGCAGGGCTGGGAGCAGGAGGTGACGCAGCGGCAGAAAGGGCATTGAGAGAGAACGGAGGAACTGGCTGCGCCTTTTCGTTGAGTGCAATCGGATAAGAACCACAGGTGCCGGGCGTTTTGTGCGTTGCATCTTTTGCCTGCAACCGTCATTCTGCCTGCCCATTTACAATCATGAAACCACACCTCGCCCTGATCGCCCTCGCCGGCCTGACTCTGAATGCCTCCGCCAAAACCGACTGGGCGCGCTTTCGCGGACCCAACGGATCAGGAGTCGCGGACACCACCGGCCTTCCGTCAACAGTCGATGAGTCTAACACCGCTTGGAAGATTGAACTCGGCAAAGGCTGGTCGTCACCCGTCTTGTGGGAGGACAAACTTTTCGTCACTGCAGAAACTAGTCCCGGCAAGCGCGCTGTAATTTGCCTGGATTCCAAACGTGGTGCCGAATACTGGCGCTATGAGATGGACTATGTGGAGCACAAGAAGCACAACTTCAACAGCTTCGCCAGTAGCTCCCCCTTCGTCGATGCAGACCGTGTTTACATCAACTGGAGCACTGGGACCGCGATCCAGGCGCTCGCGCTCGATCACGATGGGAAGCTGCTCTGGCACAATGACCACGTCGCAGACTACATCCATGAGCACGGCACGGGCGTGTCTGCAGTCGTTGCCGATGGCATCATGCTGGTGCGCAGTGAATTTGACACGGAAAAGAATGGCAAGGACCTGACGGACTCCCCCGAACAAAAGGATTGGAAGAGCGGTTTTTACGGTCTGGATGCAGCGACAGGCAAGCAAGTCTGGAAGTTGGAACTGCCCAACTGCTTGAACACCTACAGCACCCCGCTGGTTCACACCCGCGCAGACGGCAGCAACGAGTTTGTCTGCGCAGATACGGGAAGCGGCGTGATGGGGATCGATACCAAGACTGGCAAGATGAACTGGCAGCACAACCCAGGCTACGGACAGCGCAGCCTCGGGTCCCCCGCCTTTGCGGACGGGCAGTTCTTTTGCACCTTTGGTTCCGGCGGCGGCGGGAAAGAGACGGCCACACTGGACATCACAGGCAAGGAACCCAAAGTGCTGGATCTCAAGATCACCAAGGGGCTGCCTTATGTTCCCTCCCCTTTGGTCGTTGACGGCAATCTTTACCTCCTGGGTGATGGCGGCATTCTGAAGTGCGTCGATTACAAGACCGGTGCCGAACATTACGACGAACGCCTGAACGGTAGCACTGGCAGCAGCAAGTTTTTCAGCAGCCCAGTGGCAGCCGACGGCAAGATCTTCTGCGGCAGCCAAATGGGCGACCTGATCATCGTCAAAGCTGGCACCACGTTTGAGCAATTGAGCGCCACCAAGCTGGACAGCCCCATCAACGCTTCCCCAGCGATCGGCGATGGTCGTATCTATGTGCGCACCGAGAAAATGCTCTGGTGCATCGGCCGGAAAGAAGCCCCACTGCCGTAAGCTGTCGGCAGGCCGAGGTCAAAGCGCCGCTCTCTGCGGCTCTTCAATCGGTTGTTCTTAGCCGGCCACCTTGGCTTTCACGATCTCCGTGACGAGCTTCGGATTGGCCTTGCCTTTGGATAGCTTCATGACTTGGCCGGTGAACCAATTCATGGCCTTGTCATTGCCAGCCTGAACTTCGGCAACTTTGTCTGGATTTGCGGCCAGGATCTCTTCCACCATGGCTTCAAGGGCGCCAGTATCACTGACTTGCTCAAAGCCCTTCTCCTTGATGATCTCCGCAGCGGGGCGACCACTCTTGAACATCTCGGCAAAGACTTCCTTGGCTTGGTTGTTGGAGATCTTCCCACTCTCCACCGTCGCCACCAAGTCCGCCAGTGCTGCTGGCGTGATGGGACAATCAGCGATACTGAGACTGCCTTCGTTCATCAGGCCAAGCAGATCATTGATGACCCAGTTCGCGATCTTTTTACCTGGCACCGTTGGTTGCGCAGCGGTGGCGGTTTCGAACCAAGCAGCGAGCGCCTTGTCGCTCGATAGCACACTCGCATCGTACGCGCTGACGGCGTAGTCGCGCTCAAAGCGGTCGCGCTTTTCGTGAGGCAGCTCTGGCACCTGGGGGCGGACGCGTTCCAGGATCTCCGCAGTGCGGACAGGCAGCAAATCGGGATCTGGGAAGTAGCGGTAATCGTGCGCGTCTTCTTTGGTGCGCATCAGGGTGGTCTCGCCCAGATCATCGTCCCAGCGACGGGTGCTCTGGATGATTTTTTCCCCACGGTTCAGGCAATCGATCTGACGTTCAGTCTCATACTTGATGGAGCGCCGCACGGCGGACATCGAGTTCAAGTTCTTAAGCTCCACCTTGGCACCAAGCTCGGTTTGGCCTTCGGGCCGCACGGAAATATTCACGTCGCAGCGCATGTTGCCCTTTTCCATGTCCGCATCGCTAACGCCGCCGTAGATGAGGATCTGGCGCAGACTGCTGAGGTAGGCAAAGGCCTCCTCCGCGCTGTCGATATCAGGCTCGCTAACGATCTCCATCAGGGGAGTGCCGGCACGATTGAAATCGATGGTGGTGAACTTCTCATGGTGCGTCGATTTAGCCACGTCCTCCTCAAGGTGGATGCGGGTGAGTTTGACGACCTTCCCAGGATTGGCGATGCTCTTCTGCGCATCTTTTGGGTAAGCCAACTCATAGAGCGGCACGCCGCCGCCGAGGCACAGGGGCAGATCAAACTGACTGATCTGGTAGTTCTTCGGCATGTCAGGGTAGAAATAGTTTTTGCGATCCCACTTCACGACAGGCGGGATGGAGCAGCCCAGCATCAGGCCCGTCAGGATGGTGCGTTCGATCGCGCCCTCGTTCAGCACTGGCAGTGCTCCGGGCAATCCCAGGCAGGTAGGGCAGGTCAGCGTATTCGGCTCCTCGCCGTATTCAGCGGGGCAAGCGCAGAACATTTTGCTGCGCGTATTGAGCTGGGCATGAACCTCCAGGCCGATGGTGAGAATGTACTTGGGCATGTGAAAATAGAACCGGGGACGAAAAAGCCGAATCTTGCCCGGGTGCAAGCCGAAAGCCAGCAGCTTTCAACGCAAATGCCGCCTGATCGAGCACCGAGATACCGACCGGCACTTGATTTCCATCCTCCATAGCGCTCTGTGGGGCTGCTTGTCTTCGCGTGACCTTCATCGCACCAGCCGCCCGATTTTGGCGGCGTTTTTTTTCCTTGTTGCCATGCCAATGGGGATGTGGTTCGTGCCGTTGGGCAATGTGCTGAAGGCCTATGGTTACGGGCATCTGCTGGCTTGGGTGCTAGCATGCAGCGGGGTGGCAGCGTTTCTTTCCCCGCTGATCGTCGGGGCGATTGCCGATCAAAAAATACCGCCCACCCGGGTGCTGTCGGCCACCAGTCTGGGGACTTCTGCGTCGCTATGGTTCATTTGTGCCGCCATCTCGGGTCATTGGGGCGATGCCTGGGTGCTGACGGGCGCGATGCTTGTCTCACTCCTTTTTGCGCCGACCTGGGGCATTAGCACTGCGATTGTGCTTTCCCAATTGAAGGTGCCGGGGAAGCAATTCGGTCCGGTGCGCGCCTTTGCGACGCTTGGCTGGGTGGCCGGAACGCTCCTTGTGAGTTATGCGCTGGGCGCGGACGATTCAGTACGCAGTGGGCAGGGAGCGGCGTGTTTTTGGTTGGTAGTTGCGCTGTTCAGTTGGTGGATGCCGGCGGTGGCACCAGCCGATGCGAGGCAGCATCGCTCCTGGGTTCAAGTGCTGGGACTGGATGCCCTGGCACTACTGAAAAACCGCGATCACCGCATGGTTTTCATCACCGCAGCTCTCTACAGCGCTCCTTTGGCAGCGTTTTACCCCTACTGCGTGCAGCATTTGCGGGCTCTGGGCGTGCAGGCGGCGTCGGCGGTGATGTCGCTGGGGCAAATCACGGAGGTGCTGGTAATGTTTGGCATGGCGGGATTGATCGCGCGCTTTCGATTGAAGTGGATCTTCCTCTCGGGAATCGCGTTTGGGGTCCTGCGGTATGTCTGCTTTGCACAGGACACAAAGGCATGGGTGATCGTGGGCATCATCCTCCATGGGCTGGCGTACACGCTGTATTTCATCACGACCCAGATCTATCTGGAAGACCGCATCGATCCGAAGTGGAGAGTGCGCGCGCAGGCACTGTTGACGTTGTTGACCGCAGGTGTGGGCAATCTTTCCGGCTACCTGGGCAGCGGCTGGTGGTTCGCTCAGGCGCAGCACGAGAATCATGCGGACTGGCCGATGTTTTGGTGGGTGCTGGCCGGGGTGACGGCGGCGGTTTTCTGCCTTTTTGCCCTGACCTATAGCGGTAGAAAATTCGGCGAGGCCTCCCCAGACGAGACGCCTGCGGTATGAAGCGCAGAAGCCTTTGGGGGTTGCATCCGAGAGCCTACCTCGCTACGTAAGCAAGCAGATGATTGATCGCCCGCTGAACAAACGCCAAGGATGGATTCCCTTGATCCTTTTCGCCGTCTTTGCGTGGAGCGATGTGGGCTCCGCGATGGCTGCATCCCTAGATGCAGCGCCTGCTTTTGAGGGACACTCCCAGCTGTCTCACTTTCCGGTGCCGCTGGATCTGTATGAGAAGACACCAGGACAGGGTGTGTGGGAAACGATCCGCTCTCGCGCTGCCCGGGATCCTTTCAACGTGGCGGCAACGATCATTTTCGTTTTAGCAGTGCTGCACACCTTTGTGGCGGGATTCTTCAATCGCTGGGCGCATAAGATTGAGGAAGAGCACGCAGAGCGCATCATGCGAGAGCAACGCACGGCAGCGGACAAGCCCCAGGATGATGCGAAAGATGATGTGTCCTTTTCTGCCACGGTGCTGCATTTCCTGGGAGAGGTGGAGGCGATCTTTGGCATCTGGGCGCTGGCGCTGGTGGGTGTCGGCATCTGGTTTCACGGTTGGGAGGATGTAAAAAACTACCTGGGCCACGATGTGAATTTCACGGAGCCGATGTTCGTCGTCGTGATCATGGCCATCGCGGCATCGCGTCCGGTGGTACGCTTTGCAGAAAACGGCCTAGCCGTGGTGGCCAAAATCTTTGGCGATACAGTCGGTGCCTGGTGGCTAGCAGTCCTGACCCTGGCTCCAATCCTGGGTTCTTTCATCACGGAACCTGCGGCGATGACGATCGCTGCGTTGATTTTGGGTCGCAAAATCTACGCGCTGCACCCGAGCAAGAAGCTCGCCTACGGGACGCTGGGCTTGCTCTTTGTAAACATCTCCATCGGCGGCACGCTGACACACTTTGCAGCACCACCGATCCTGATGGTGGCTGCCCGTTGGGAGTGGGATACAGCCATCGTCATGACCAATCTGGGCTGGAAATGCGTCTCCGCAATCGTGACCAGCAATGTGATCTACTTCCTGTTTTTCCGCAGAGAACTGGCCCGACTCGAAGATCAGGCACATCCCGAGCGTTCTGGGAAGGCCCCGCGCTGGACAGAGCGTGAAGACCCAGTGCCGCTGGCGGTGACTTCCATTCACCTGCTGATGCTCGGCTGGACGGTGATGACCAACCACTACCCTGCCCTCTTTGTCGGCGGCTTTCTCTTTTTCTTGGCCTTTGTCCAGGCGACTGGTCATCACCAAAATGCCGTGCTGCTGCGATCGCCGATTTTGGTGGGCTTCTTCCTGGGGTCATTGGTCATCCATGGTGGATGCCAAGGCTGGTGGATCGAGCCGCTGCTGACCAGCGGAATGCCAGAGTGGAGCCTGCTGCTGGGCTCTGCCACGCTGACTGCATTCAACGACAATGCCGCCATCACCTTCCTGGCAGCGCAAGCGCCGGGGCTTAGCGATTTTGCCAAATATGCCGTCGTCGCAGGTGCCGTGGCCGGGGGCGGTCTGACGATCATCGCCAATGCGCCGAACCCAGCCGGGCAGGCCATCCTGGGGCGTCACTTCAAAGGTGGCGTATCGCCAGGATTGCTGCTGCTGGGCGCACTGATTCCGACCGTGATCGCAATCCTATTGCTGCTTGTTTTGCACAGCCCGCTGATGCATCATTGATGCCTCATGTTCACGGGACTCATTGAAACAACCGGCACCGTAGTCGCCCTCAATCGGAATGGAGAAAGCGCGCGCCTGACTCTGAAAACTCCGATGCTGACTGCGGAGGCACAGATGGGAGAAAGCATCGCCATCAATGGCTGCTGCCTTACCGTCGCGGAGATCGACGCAGCAGCAGAGACGCTGTCTTTTGATCTGCTGGCACAAACCTTGAAGGTGACGAATCTGGGCGATCAAGCCCCCGGAGACATCGTGAACATGGAGCGCGCCATGACCATGGGCGCTCGATTTGGCGGTCACTTTGTGCAAGGACATGTTGATACCACCGCGCGCATTTTGGACTGGTCAGAGAAAGGCCAGGACCATCGGTTGGAAGTGGAGTTGCCCCCCGAATGGCGCACCCAGGTTCTGCCCAAAGGATCCATCTGTCTGGATGGCATCTCTCTAACGGCCGCTGAGGTGACGGACAAAAGCGTCACCTGCTGGATCATTCCACACACCTGCGAGATGACGCATCTACTGACCCGCAAGGCGGGTCAGCGCATCAATGTGGAATTTGATATGCTGGGCAAATACGTGCGCGGCCTGCTGGAAAATCAGGGACTGGTGCGCGGTGATGCACCTGTTGCGGAGACCAATTGACGCAGCATATCGGTTTGGATCTGCTGGATCTCCAGTAGGCGCTGCGCGTGATGATGGAGGAGATGATCCACCTTTTCATGCAGATGCCGGATCTCTAGCTCCGCCTTCAGGTTGACCTTGTAGTCCTGCTCGGCGCGGAGTCGATCTCGTAGCTCCTGGCGGTTCTGGCTCATCATGATCACTGGGGCCTGGATCGCTGCCACGCAGGAGAGGATCAGATTCAAAAAAATGAACGGATACGGATCGGGCGGATGAGTGGTGAGGACCAGGGTATTCCCAACCAGCCACAGCGCCAAAAACGCAACAAAACTGAGGATGAAACCCCAACTGCCGCCAAACTCTGCGATGCGGTCTGCCAGTCGCTCTCCCAAGGTGCGACTCGCGTCGTCTGCTCGATCCGCTGGGCTTGCAGACACGAGTTCGTGTTCCCTCAGACTCTCAATGACATCACGCTCAAGGTCCGTGATTTCGCCTAACTCCTCGCTGAGCGCATCCTCGACATAATCCGCTTTGAAAGTCGCCAACTCGTCGGTGGAGATACTGTCTGCTTCTGTAAGTTGCGGATGCTGCTTTTGAATGAACTGAAAAAGCGAAGGGCGTAATGCTGAACACGGGATGCATTGTTCCGCAAGGAGGCGCTCGCCCGTAAGTGCACCAGTGGTATCCGGAGAGTTCATGATCGTGAAGCCTAAACGCAGAGTGCTGGCGGTTTGTACTTATTTACAAAACCAATGCTCACAGACCGGACTTGGTATTCGCCGAGGAGATAGGATCTGGCTTCTCCACAGTCCACACGACCGGCTTCCCGCGCCGCTGCTGGGCGAGCCAGTTTAGCGATGGCAGATAGAGGATCTCATGACCACCATCAAAGATCGTGATGCGGGTCTTGCCAGAGACTTTACGGAAGACCACCGGCTTCCCCTCATACAAAGGATCGGGTGTCGCTGCTGGCCATCCGGCGGGGAGCTTCTGTGTATCATAGAATTCGTGAATCTGAGCGACGGGAAGGCGATCCGCTTCTCCAACGACGGAATTGAAAGCCAGCAAGCTGTGGCGGAAAGGCACGCTCCCAGCACGCCCGTCATGCACACCATGATTGATGTCCAGCGCCACTGAACTAGCGGCAGCCAACCAGGTCTGCGGCGATCTCTGGTGCGCGTCCTTGATCCTTTCCGGCGAGTCCGGAGGTCCCCCCAATGCGCCTTCGATATCGCGCGCATATTTGTCAGGCTTGCCGGCTTTGACATGCTCTCCATGCCACGTCTCAAGATCAGCAATGCCGACCCAGGCCGACACGCCTGCCCAGATTTCTGGATGTCGGCCCGCCATCAAAAGGGACATGTGCCCACCGCCGCTGGCGCCGATGAGATAGACGCGATCTGCATCCACCGTGGCGTTCTTTTTCATGAAATTCACCGCATCCACGATGTCCTGAACCGCAAGATCTGACCCCAGCGCGGCAGGGGTGTGATTGGCACCGCGAAAATTGGGCGCTACAAAATGCCAACCGTGTTGCATGGCCCAGCGCAGGAAGGTTGGCCCATTCGACGACTGGCGGTAATCCCCACTCCAAGTGTGCAAGCCCACCAGTAGAGGCCGCGCCTGCCCATCATCTGCGGGTAACCATGCTATGGATGGCTGCGGCGAATTGTCTGCCGTGCTGACGACCTGAATCGTCTTCGCCTCCACAGGCCAGCCGGGCACGGATTGGGATTGGGCGTGAAGCAGCGGCGTGGAGAAGCTAAGGGTCAGGAAGAGCGAGCAACGCATTCCATCATCAACGGGGTGAGGTGCCACCATGTTACGAACCGTCGCATTGCACAATTCTCATGCTCTGTGGCGTAACCGTCTGATGCCAATCCGCGCCCTTTCTTTTGTCCTGCTGTTTGCATCCGCCGCATTTGCTGCTCCCCCAGGTGCCACGCCCTTATCCCCGCCAGCACCCCCAAAATCTCTGGCGCCCCACGTCCCGGCCAACTGGAAGGTCGGCGTCGCTGCGGCCAAGGTGACTCCGCAAAAGATGCTCTTCATGGCAGGCTATGCGTCGAGGAAAAAGCCCGCCGAAGGCAAGGTGCAGGACCTTTTTGCCAAGGCGTTGGCTCTACAAGATGAGCAGGGCAACAAGCTGGTCTTCGTCACCCTGGATCTCATCGGCGTGCCTCAACTACTGCGTCATGCAGTGGCGGAGCGGGTGGCGAAAGAGTACCAACTACCACCCGCATACCTGGTGATGAATGCCTCCCACACGCACAGTGGCCCATCTCTGCGCACCACGCCTTTGACGGAAGCGGACAAGGATAACCCGAAGGCCCGCGACTCCTGGGAATACACGCAGAAACTGCAAGACGACATCGTCGCCGCCATCGGCAAGGCCCTGTCGGACATGCAGCCAGCGCGCATCACTTGGAACAAAGCGCGATGCGGCTTTGCGATGAATCGCCGCCGCGACTACACGTTGCCGCCAGATCACCCCAATGCCAACAAGGCCCCCAATCCCGATGGCCCCGTCGATCACGAGGTGCCCGCGCTACGCATCGAGGCACCCGATGGCACACTGCGGGCAACGCTATTTGGCTACGCCTGCCACAATACCAGCCTGGGCTTTTACAACTACTGCGGGGACTACGCCGGCTTTGCCCAGCAGTTCCTACAGGAGCATCGCCCCGACTTCACCGCCCTGTTTTTGATGGGCTGCGGCGCAGACCAAAACCCCTACCCACGTCGCAGCGACGTCGTGCCCGGCATCACAGATCTAGAGCTATCCATGCAGCATGGACGCTCCCTTTCTAATGCGGTGGAAATGGCGTTGATGGTCAATCCACGCCCCGTCGCAGGCCCCATCCGCGCTGCGTATGAGGAGATCAAACTCAGCTATGCAAAGCCGGGCAAAGAAGATCACGACTACCCGGTGCAAGTCATCAGAATCGGCAAGGATCTGACTTTCATCACGCTGGGTAGCGAGGTCGTGGTGGACTACTCCCTGCGGTTTAAACGCGAATTCGCCGGTTCTGCCGGCGTTTGGGTTGCCGGCTATTCCAACGATTACACCGGCTACGTGCCAAGCCTACGCGTGCTGAAAGAAGGCGGCTATGAAGCCGCCGCAGGGTGGGCAGAGAGTGTGGAAGACCGAATCGCCAACAAGGTGCACGATCTTTACAAACAGGTATCCGAATAAGGGGCGCTACGGTGCACCAGCTTCGCGCGCCTGCGCTTGGCTCTCAGCATTCAGCTTCTCAAGCGGATACGGCACCTCCTGCCCATTCGCAGGCATGCGCAGCACCACGTTTTCCCCATCCAACCGGACGAATCCGGCTCGGATGGTTTTCCCTTCGCTATTTGTCCAGGACATGATGGGAGGCAATTCCTTGCGTGCAGGTAGTGCGCTAGGAGCCGCCGCTTTATCAAAGGAGGCACCCGCCATGATCCAGTCACGCAGCTTCTTCACATCGCCATCGGAGAGCTGTCCCTTCGGTGGCATGTGGCGCTCGTGGTTGGGATCCGTGACGACCTCAAAGAGGTGACTTTCCCCAGGCTTCCCAGGCGTGATCTGGGCGTTGCCATTGGGGTTGATGTCCAGCTTGAAGGTCTCTAGATCATCAAAGACAAAGCCACCCTTCTTCTTCCCGCTCTTCTCGCTGTGGCACTCATAGCAGTTTTTTTCCAGGATCGGCTGGATGTCCTTTTTGAAATCGACCGCACAGGCAGTGCTGCCGCTTCCGGCGAGGAATCCGAGGGTGATGAGAGACAGAGAAGGGTTTTTCATGCGCGCGTTACAAGGGGAAACGGTCCAAAGGGCCGAAACTTAGGCTCAGGCAGCAGATTCTAGTCTGTGCTCCACTCAACCGCCACGATCTGTTCCCGGCCGTTGCGGTCATGATACTTCACGTGACCGTGCTTGGCCCCATACTCGTGGATGCACTTGGTCACTTTCACGTCGTAGCAGCAGTATTCGGCGATCTCTGCCATTTTCCCCTGCTGCCACCAGCGAATGGCCTCCAGACCGTCCGCAGTCTTCCCAGTGCCCAGTGTGGCCGCGGCGACAGCTTCCAGCTTCAGACGATGACCAAGTTTTTGTTCCAATTCCACCAACAGATCCAGGCTACGCAACTGGTCGCGAAAATCGAAGACCGTGTGACCCAGCAGCACTTCGTAGTCGAAGCTGATGTGGTTAAATCCCACGACCAAATCTGCACGCACCATCTGGTGTACCAAG
Organism: Verrucomicrobiaceae bacterium; assembly: GCA_024232965.1. Taxonomy (GTDB): domain Bacteria; phylum Verrucomicrobiota; class Verrucomicrobiia; order Verrucomicrobiales; family Verrucomicrobiaceae; genus JACKQF01. The sequence continues at coordinate 841,233 of JACKQF010000002.1, forward strand.
TCCGCAATTTCGTCTTCCGTGTAGATCAGATACTCCTGCAATTTGGTGCTGTAGGTCACCGCGACGGAGACTCCCATCTTGTGCTTGTTGCCCCAGCCGCCAACGTCGTTGGCTGTTCGTCGGGTTTCGAGGTCAAAATAAACGATATCGCGCGGCATGAGTGGGAAAGGGGAAAAGCTGGAAGTGCCTTCATCATGCTGAGCCTGCCAGCCGCCTCAACCTGAAAACACCAACAGCCAGTCCTTCACCCACGCCGACCGCTCACTTTTTTTTCGATGCCTTGGCCTTTGGATTAAAGTCCAGGGCACGCCGCAGCCACAGAGCCAGGGCGGCGTCCTCGTCCAGCGCCACTGCGGTCACAAAGACAAAACCCGGCATCGGCCTTCCGGTGAAATCCATCGGCAGGACTCCGGGCTCGCCCTGGGCCGCCTGCGCCACCTCGGGATCCAGCCGCACCATCAGGCGGTCGGCCATCACCCCCACGCACATCTTGTCATTCACCATGAAGCAGAGACCGCCAAACATGCGCTTTGTGTCAAAGCGCGAACGCTTCTCCGTAAAGAAGTCGGTCACCCTATCTGCCAAGGTCGTGTCGTAGGCCATCTCAACTCAGCTCACTCACGCTTGCCGCCCCTCATCCACATCGATGTAGTGAGGCATCGTCACGATGTCATCACGACCCAACAGACCGCTCTCCGCCTTGCGCTTCTCCAGAATTGGCGAGATGTGATCGTTCCAGCCCAATTTGGCCACGTAGTAGTTCCAGACCTGCTTATCCGTGTCATTCAGCTCCCGCCCATTGGCCACACACCAGGCATAGATTTCTTCATCAGTGCCACCCTCATGCACGCGAGCCGTCAGAGCTTCGTAGCCGACATGAAAAAACTCGCAGCACGACGCATCCTGTCCTTTGCCCAGATTGGCGATCAATTCGTCCCACAGCTTCCCCTCTGCCTTCAGCCGGATTTTACCCAGCATACGTGGGAAATAGCGGAGGCCACAGGATTCATCCAGGGGGCTGCATGGCAGGGAGGCAGGATCAGGTTTTTGAGGCATGAGCATGATTCGATCCACAGCCTGCCGCTGTCAACGTTCTGTGGAAAGCATCCACCGCTGAGCTACGTTTCGTGGGCCTTCTTCGACCCGTTGAAGCAAATAACCCCACCATGATCGAAACCCACCCCCATCCCGCATCACCTTCAATCGGCATCATCGGCATGGGGCTGATGGGTAGCTCTGTGATGCAGATGACCAGCGCAGATCGGGGATGGGATATCGATCAGACGCGCTGCGTCAACGCATCGACAGCTGCCGATGTGTTTGCCAATAGTCACATCATTTTCCTTTGCCTACCGAACTCTCAAATCGTCCGCAGCGTCATGAACAGTGCCCGCCTAAGACCGGGCCAAATCATTATCGATACTAGCACAGGTGCACCTGATGAAGTGGCGGCACTCGCAGCCGAAATCGCAGGGAGAGACGCGCATTCTCTCGATGCGACCATCTCTGGCAGCAGCGCACAGTTGCTTCAGCAAGATGTTCTGGTGATGGTCGGCGGCGATGAAACGGTCTTTGAACAATGCCGCTGGCTCTTCGAAAAATTTGCCAGCGATGTCGTCCATGTTGGTCCGAGCGGCAGCGGCGCTAAACTCAAGCTGGTCACCAATCTGGTGCTGGGCATCAATCGGGCGGCCTTGGCGGAAGGTCTGGCACTCGCGCAGCAGCTTGATCTGGATTTGAATCAGACGCTAGACGTCATGAGGCGCAGCATGGCCTACTCCCGCATCATGGACACCAAGGGGTCCAAGATGATCGCGCAGGACTTCACCCCGCAAGCAAAGCTGGCGCAGCATCTGAAGGATGTGAACCTCATGCTCGCCGCTGGCGACCTGCCGTTGCCCATGACCGAAGCTCACCGCGCCCTCCTAGAGCGCGCTATTGCTTTGGGGTTTGGCGATGAAGACAACAGCGCCATTTTCAAAGCCATCATCCACCCATGAGCAAAGCCCAACGCCATCTTGTCCTGATTGCCTCCTTCCTGGCACTTGTATTTGACGGCGTGGAACTCGGGTTGATGCCAGTCGCATCGCTGTCAGTATCCAAAAGCCTGCTGGGAGCAGATTTTACCAATACGCTAGGCGGCGATTGGTTTGCACGGTTCACCGCCGCACTGATGCTAGGTGCAGCCGTTGGGGGAGTCGCGCTCGGTGGCTTAGGCGACCGCATTGGCAGGACACGCGCCATGGGGATCTGTATCCTCTTCTACTCCGTCTTCGCCATGCTGGGGGCGTATGCGCGTTCCCAGGAACAGATGCTCGTATTGCGGTTTCTAGTCGGGCTAGGTGTAGGCGGACTTTGGCCAAATGGCATCGCATTGGTAGCGGAGTGCTGGCCCGGTGCATCACGACCGTTGGTGTCGGGCGTCATGATGGCTGGTCTAAATGTGGGCATCCTGCTGCTATCTCAACTGGCCCGCCTTTGGCCGATCACTCCGGACTCATGGCAGTGGATTTTTCATTTTGCCGGTGCGCCTGCGTTGCTTGGAATCTTCGTTCTTACCATGCTTCCAGAGTCACCCAAGTGGCTGGCGACACGCAACACGACCGCACGCCCTTCAGCGCCTCTCCGTGAACTCTTTCAGCCGCAGCTCATACGTTTCACCATCACCGGAATCGCGCTGAGCACGATTCCCATGGTCGGAGCTTGGTCCGCCAGCAAATGGATGATCCCCTGGGCAGACAAGGTGGCGGCAGGAATTGACGCAGGCTACAAAGCCGCAACCCAAGGGTGGTGGGCGCTCGGCGCAGCGTTGGGCAGCTTCGCGGGCGCACAACTCGCCGCAAAAATCGGGCGCCGTCGCAGCTACCTGCTCATCAGCATCGCCACCTGGGCCATGACCGTCGTGATGTTTCGTTGGACCGCACCACTACAGCCGTCGTTTCACTCCATTGTCTTCATTCAGGGCTTTGTGGCCACACTGTTCTTCGGCTGGCTGGCGCTTTACCTTCCAGAACTCTTCCCCACCCGCGTCAGAGCCACCGGCAGCGGACTCGCGTACAACGCGGGGCGCTTCGCCACTGCCGGAGGGGTGCTGCTGGTCGGCGTCTTGTTCACTGCGCTTGGCGGCGACTATCCACGCGTCGGCACCATCTGCGCCAGCATCTACGCACTCGGAATCGTCGCCATCTGGTGGGCACCCAAAACTCAGGAGCAACTTGGAGACTGAACTGATGGCAATGATCCCGGTGCTGAACCCCGTATGAGTACGGTCACCATGAAGATTGCACTCCTCTCTCTGTTCGCCTCCGTCTCGCTGTTTGCCCAATCCGCAAAGATCACCACGCTGGAAGAAATGCGCACCGAGCGCGCCCGCATCGCCGCCCAACCGCGCCGCTTGATCGCGAACAACGATGGCTGCGATTGCTTGTATTTCCCAGGAACCACTGAGCCCACCGCGCAGAACTTCCTGGACCGCCGCACGACCGGGCTAACGGGATCTCAGGTCGGTGCCATCTCCTACTGCACGATCAGTTCGGGCTTCGGTCAATTCACGCACAACACCCAAGTCGGCACCGTTTTGATGCGCCAAGGAAAGGACTACGGCATCCGGCCCAGCGACCGCAACATCACGGGCGACCTGATTCAACAAGGCACCGATACGCTGAAGGCGGTGACAGGCTTCGCGCACGACCATGGGATGGAGTCGTTTTGGTCAATGCGAATGAACGACACCCACGACGTCGCGCACAAGCCGGAGACGCCCTACTTTTTGTTTCCGCAGTTCAAGATGGATCACCCCGAGTTGCTGGTCGGCGATCCCGTCAAGCGGACCCCGTTCGGGCGCTGGAGCTCTGTGGACTATGCGCGTGCAGAGATCCGCGATCTGGCCTTTCAATTCATCGAAGAAGTCTGCCTCAACTACGATGTGGATGGAGTCGAGCTCGATTTCTTCCGCCACCTCTGTTACTTCAAGAGCGTGGCCAACGGTGGCAAAGCCACTGCGGAAGAAGTCGCCGTCATGACTGCCCTCATGCGCCGCATCCGCACCATGACCGAAGAGATCGGTCTGAAGCGAGGCCGTCCCATTTTAGTCATGATGCGCGTTCCCGACTCAACGCAGTTTAGCATCGACTCAGGTTTGGACATCGCGACTTGGCTCAAGGACGGCCTCCTGGATATCCTCATCACCACCGACTACTTCCGACTCAATCCGTGGGAGCACAGCGTGCAGTTGGGCCACCCATACGGTGTCAAAGTCTATCCCGCGCTCACCGATCCGCGCGTGCGCCATGAGACCCGCTTCAAGCGCCACTCAGAGTCCGCCTATCGCGGACGCGCGGCCGTGGCCTGGGCTGCGGGTGCTGATGGGCTCTATCTCTTCAACCTCTACGACATCGATCGGCAGTCACCGCTCTGGTATCAACTCGGCGATCCAGAAGCCCTGGCTGGCGCGGACAAGCTCTACTTTGTCACAGATCTCGACGGCAAACCCACCTCGTGGTTGGCCAAGGGAGATCAATATCAGACCATCTCAGTGCTAACCCCCACCTATCCACAGCAGTTGCACGCGCGCCAGACCTACCGAACCCAGCTCACCGTTGCGGACGACTTTTCATCCGGGAAAAAAGCCACCGCCACACTGCACCTCGATACCCCCGGCATCGACAGCGCAGACCGCCTGGAAGTCTCCGTCAATGGCACAGCGCTCACGGGACTGACGCTGGCCAACGGCTGGATCGATGCCGCTGTCCCGACCACGAGCTTAAAGAAGGGAGCCAATGAGATCGCCATCACTCTGCTACCCGCGAAATCCAAAACGGACGAATCGTGGACCCTCGCCTACGACGGCAGCGTGCTTCCCGACAAACCCTGGCGACGTGACCCAGGCAGCAGTCGTGTCGAAGCTAAGGTGCAAGAAGGAGCTCTCCTCATCGCAGACCGAGGCGTCGAAAACGGGGATTCCTGTTACTACCGTGCCTCTTGGGGAGCGGATCCGCTCGGCGAAACCGTAGTCGAAGGCCGCGCCAAGGTGGTGAGCGGCAACAACTTTTTCATCTTCGCCAACGGTGTCAGCGGCGAGCGCCTGCAACTGTCTCCAGACGGCATCGCTCTCTACCATCACCCCAAAATCCGCTACGCCATGAACACGACGGACGACTTCCACCACTACCGACTGGTCTTGAAGGGCGCAGATCTGCAAGTGTATGTCGATGGAACTCTGCGATTGGACGCCCCAGGGGCACTGACACCTCGCAAAGACTACCCCCGCAACGAGATCGCCTTCGGCGCCGCGAATAGCCCTGGCCTGGGAGAGGCCCTGTGGGATGACGTGCGCTTCCACTCCGCCCGCGTGGATGAAACGCTTCAGGACATCGCCTTGAGTATCGACTACCCGGAGGATTGATGCCGCATCCCCAATCGCGTTGGAAGTTGGCAGTCAAAGAATTAACGCTATGCTGCGCCCATGGACCTGCCTGATGTGATCGAGCACTGCCTGAGCCTCCCTGGTGCGGAAGAGACGATGCCTTTTGGCCCGGACGCCCTCGTCTACAAAGTGGGCGGCAAGATGTTTGCGATCACCGACCCAGACACCCATCCGCCGCGCATCAACCTCAAGTGCGATCCGGAGCGTGCCCTGGAGTTGCGCGATGAATACCCAGGCATCCGCCCCGGTTGGCACATGAACAAGCGCCACTGGAACACCGTCCACCTGGACGAGGTGCCGACGGCCTTGGTCAAAGAATTGGTCAGGCACTCATACGAGCTCGTCGTCTCCGCCCTCCCAAAAAAGGTCCGAGCAGAATTGTCGTCCCAGTGATTGTTGGGCGCTCATCGGAGCGTACTGAGATGACTGACCCACCCGATGAACTCGTTCTGCCGCCGCCACATGCTCCAGACCGCTTCCAGCGGTTTTGGATTTTTGGCTTTGTCCGGATTGACGCAGGCTGCGGGTGCGGACCTGACCGCGCGGCCGCCTCGGCAGCAGGCGAGGGCTAGCCGAGTGATCTTTCTGAACATGAGCGGCGGTCCTGCGCAGCTCGATACCTTTGACTACAAGCCCCAAGTCGGGAAAAAACCGCACCCGGGATCCGTGGTGGATTTCAAACGGCGTGGTCAAAGCGGCGTCTGGGTTTCCGATCTCCTGCCCAACATCGCGCGTCACGCAGACAAGCTCTGCGTCTTGAATGCCATGCATGCAGACACCAGCATCCACGCCCAATCGATGCTGCAACTGCACACCGGTGACCGCTTGCGCCCCTGCCCCAGCATGGGTGCCTGGGTGGCGTATGGGCTTGGCACGGAAAATCAAAATCTGCCGGGTTTCATCAGTCTCAACACCGCAAAGCCCGCAGAATACTCCGCCGCCTGTCTGCCACCCGTCTACAGCGGCACCCCCATCGGAGTGAATGGCGAAGACATGCGCTTCGCTACCTTGGCCGATGTGCGCGGCGATCATCTACCGCTGCAAGTCAAACGCAGGCAACTGGATCTCATCCAGGCCATGAACCACCAGCACCTAGCCTCTCGCCAGGACGATCAGCAGCTCGAGGGCGTCATCAAAACCATGGAGCTCGGTTTCCGCATGCAGACCGCGGCACCGGATCTTTTGGACATCAGCCAAGAATCCGCAGCGACGCTGGAGCGCTATCACGTCGGAAAAAGTTATGCCGCTGGGACGTGCAAGGCCTCTGACTTTGGTCGGCAGTGCCTGCTCGCCCGCCGCTTCTGCGAGGCAGGCGTGCGCTTCATCGAGCTCAACCATGGCAGCTGGGACCAGCACACCGATCACCGCCGCGACTTGCACGCCAATTGCGCCAGCACCGATGCCCCCATCGCCGCCCTGCTGGATGACCTGGATCAACGCGGGCTCCTCGAAGAAACGCTCGTCGTCTGGGGCGGTGAATTTGGACGCCCAGGCCTGACTCCGGGCGATGGCAAAGATCAAACCGGCCACAACCATCGCGCCTTTACCTTTTGGCTCGCAGGCGGCGGGGTTAAGCCCGGCTTCACGCATGGCCGCACCACCGAAACGGGCGCGGATTGCGCCGAAGGGAAAGTCCACTTCCGCGATCTGCACGCCACACTTCTGCACCAGCTCGGTCTCGATCACGAAAACCTCGCCGTCGTGCAGGGAGGACGTCGCATCCGACTGACAGGTCTGCAGGGCGGCACGGTGGTGAAGGAGATCTTGGCGTGAGGACATTGACCGCGCTGCTGTTCATTCTTGTTTGGCAAACCCAGGCAGCAGAACCGCAGCACCAAGTCGTCGCAGACTGGCCCACTGTGCCCAAAGAACAGGTACTCGGACTCTGCGCCGGTGTCGGGGTGGACTCCCACAATCGGGTCTTCGTTTTTCACCGTTGTGGCCGCCTGTGGAGCCATCCGTTTCCCACCGACACCATCTCCAAACCCACCGTCAGCGTCATCGATGGCGAGACCGGCAAGCTGCTGAACACCTGGGGCGCGAACCTTTTCATCATGCCCCATGGCTTGACGATCGATCACGAAGACAATGTCTGGCTGACCGATGTGGGTCTGCATCAGGTCTTCAAATTTTCACCCGAAGGGAAATGCCTCCTTACCCTTGGCGAACGCGCTGTGCCCGGCACCGATACGGCTCACTTCAATCTTCCCAGCGATGTCGCGGTGCTGAAGGATGGATCGTTTTATGTGAGCGATGGCTACAAAAACACGCGAGTGATGAAGTTCAGCGCCGAAGGTCGTTTCGAGTTTGAATGGGGCACTAAAGGCAAGGAACCTGGTCAATTCATTCTCCCCCACGGCATCGCCATCGATTCAACGGGCCGCGTTTATGTCTGTGATCGCAGCAACTCCCGCATCCAAGTCTTTGATCCCAAAGGAACCTTCATTGCCCAATGGAAGGGCCCGCAAATTGGCCGACCTTATGGCATTGATGTCGGCCCAGATGACCACATCTACCTCATCGACGGTGGCGATCCCTCGGTGCGTGCGACGTTGAGAGGCAAAGCCGTGGAGCTCGATTCCGATGGCAAGATCATCGACACCTTTGGATCCGCAGGCAGTGGTGCGGGGCAATTTCAACTCGGCCACGACGTCGCCGTCGGTCCGGATGGCTGCGTCTATGTGGCAGAGGGGACTGGCGCGCGCGTGCAGAAGTTCGCCCCTACGACCCCCGGCAAACTTCGGTGATTGCCTGAGCCAGGGCTTCCGCCATCTGGCGCAACTCCGCTTCAGTGACGCACAGCGGTGGCATGAGCACCAGGGTATCGCGCACCGGTCGCGTTAGCAGTCCAAATTTCCGGGCCGCCTGGCAAACCTTCGCGCCCGTGAGCGCCTCCGGCGGGAACCCGATGGCCGGATCCTTTTGAGCCACCAAATCCACCGCGCCGATCATCCCGCACTGACGAGCATGGATCACATTCGGCAGAGCACTGAGTTGGCCGAGAACATCGCTCAAGACCTCCATCTTGTTGGGCAGAGACTCCAAAACCGCTTCATCACGAAACACCTGCAAACTCGCCAGTGCCGCCGCACATCCCAGCTGACTGCCCGTGTAACTGTGCCCATAAAAGAAAGTCTTCCCGGCCCCGAGAAAGCCCTCGAACACGCGCTCCGTCGTCAGTGTGGCCGCCATCGGCAGGTAACCGCCGGTCAGCCCCTTGGCCAGCGCGATGAAGTCCGGCACCACGTCCTCATTTTGGCAGGCGAACATTTTCCCGGTGCGCCCAAAGCCCGTCATCACCTCGTCCAGGATCAAAAAGACATCCCGCTCCGTGCACCAAGCACGCAATTCCTTCAGCATTCCCTTGGGCCAGATCCTCATGCCCGCTGCCCCCTGAATGAGGGGCTCGATGATCGCACCCGCAATCCGTCGCGTGACATCATCGCCCAAGGCCGCGATCTCTGCCATCTCACGAACCGTGATCACCTCATAGCCGAAGTCATTTCCCGATCCTTTGAAAAGAGGAATGCCGCCGAGACTCGCCGCGCCGAGCGTATCGCCGTGGTAAGCCTGATCAAAAGCCAGCAGCACCTGCTTTTCAGGGTGCCCGTTTTGCTGCCAGTATTGCAGAGCCATGCGCACGGCGGACTCGATGGCTGTGGAGCCGTTGTCGGAATAAAAGACGCGACTCAATTCACCCCCTTCAAACAGAGCACACAACTGTTCCGCCAATCGAATCGCGGGCTCATGCGTCAGCCCCAGGAACGAAGTGTGCGCGACCTTTTGCAATTGTGCAGCGATGGCCGCATCGATCACCGGATGCCGATGGCCATGAACATTGGTCCAGATGGAGCTATTACCATCGAGGTATTCGCGCCCGTGTTGGTCACGCAATTTGCAACCCCTGCCCTCCACCATCAGCAGCGGCTCGTGCGCCTCATCGCACCACGCCTGCATGGCGGTGAAGGGGTGCCAAAGATGGCGTTTCTCCAGTTCGATCAGTGGCTCAATCTGCATCACCATCCGCTGCGGGTTCGTCTCTCACCGTATCGCAATTCCAGCAGCTGCCGTATTCCACCGGCACCGTTTCTCCGCACTTCCCGCAGGTCCACTCCTCACCGCCGTCGAGCCCCTCCCCCGATTCGTCCACCCAGCCCGCCACACCTTCGTCAATGATCGTTCGCGCCTGTGCCACGTCCTCATCGCGCATCACACAGAGCTTCGGCTCAAAGAGGGCAATGGGAATGCCAGTGATTAGGTTGTGGCTTTCCTCATTGCGAATGAAAGAAGCAATGCCCGCCGCCTCCAAAAGATTCCTCGCCAAAGCAACGCGCGTGTAGTCGGGGTGAGAGAAGACTTCGATCATAGGTGCAGGGGTTGAATACCGCCCAGCATCGCTGGGATGGGGATGTTTGCAAATGGCGACATCGTTATCGACCGGTTTCACCAACCCCTGGATTCGCCCCGCATAGCAGCGCCCAAACAGCAACCTCAACACCCGACGAAGCAGATGCGGGGACCAGCGACCGTTGATCTCTGTCATCAACGAGACACCTCTGAAAACCAAACACCAAGGAGAAGTGCTGCCCTCCATCCGGACCGCCAGAGACCGATGACAACCCACAGGAAGGGAGAGTGTGAAAGCATCACCTTCAGCCAAATTTCGAACGCGTAGTCATCCCGCGTTATCCTCCCCACGAGGTCAGATCCACCCCCAAAATCCCCAGCGCCACCGTCCACCTAATCGCCACCGTCCGACACTCTCCCCATGGAATGCCGACGAGTCGTCGGCTCTCCTGTCATCCATCGTCCATCAATACCCACCCTCTGCGACCGCCCCCCCTATGGAATGCCGACGAATCGTCGGCTCTCCAAATGCCAGGCCCCCTTTCGGCGCTGTGGTCGTGCCACCCACATTACCATAAACATGCTTCATCACCCGTCGGCTTCCTGCGCCGTATCTGACTACCAACTCCACCATCGGCCCACCCACGTTTCCAGCGGTGCTGCCGTCGCAAGTCATTTGATAACTGATATCTGATGCGAAAGTGGTGTAATCACCTTCGAGCCTCGGAGCATCCGCTGCACGGCGGCAACGGTAAAAGGTGCCCCGCTCTTCCCCAAACCAATGAACATCTGCATGGGCACCAGTGAAACGCATCGCAAGACAAGGATACTTCACCCCTGCGTTTGCTAGCCAATACTCTCCACCACCTCGGGAATCAGGCTGCGAAATCAGCTCTAGCAGTTCATCCACCGAGTTGGCAATTTCGGTTCCTCGGTGGCTATCTACTTCCATGCGAATGACGCTGTTGGTTGGGCGAGACCTTATGGCTGCTTCGACTGGGAGCAGTTCGACGCCTTTGAGGTCAATTGAGGGTTGAAAAAGGGGTGTCGTGTCTGGTTCAAGTCGTGGGCTATCGTGGCGGCACAAGGCCGTCCCGACCTATCCACATTCAACACGTTACTGATGATGAAAACGAACTCAGACACGACCCCTGCATTGTACATCGGACTCGACGTCCATAAAGAACAAACTGCCGTTGCCATTGCCGATCCAGGTGCCTCCGGCGAGGTCCGCTTCCACGGCTCGGTGGCGACCACTCAGATCTCCTTGGAGAGGCTGGTGCGCCGCATAGGCAAAGCCCATGGATGCGCTCTGAACCAACTCCACGTTTGCTACGAGGCGGGCGGTTGCGGGATGTGGATTGCGCGGCTCTTCACCCGGCTCAAGGTGCCTTGCACTGTGGTGGCTCCCTCGTTGATCCCGACCAAGGCTGGCGATCAGGTTAAGACCGACAAGAAGGACGCTGTCAAACTCGCCCGATTGCTGCGCGCCGGTGAGCTTGTCGCGGTTCACATACCCGATGAGACCGACGAGGCCGTGCGCGACCTTTGCCGCGCCCGCGTCGATGCCTATGACGATCTGCGGCGTGCCAAGACCCGTCTTCTGGCTCTGCTGCGTCGGCTCGGCTTTCACTACGCAGGCAAAACCCACTGGACCGCCGCGCACAAGCGTTACCTGCGCGAGTTGCAACTACCCTTGCCTGCCCACCGCATCATCATGGAGGAACTCATCCACCAAATCGACCAGCTTGATGAACGAATCCTGCGCCTGGAAGGGCACATGGAATTGCTTTGCGCCACCTGGCAGCGCAAGTCCATCGTCGATGCTCTCATGACCTTCCGCGGCTTCCAGATCATCGCGGCCATGATGGTGGTCTCTGAAATCGGCGACTTCGTGCGCTTCGCCCATCCGCGTCAGTTGATGAGCTATCTTGGTCTCACACCAGGGGAATACTCCTCTGGTGGAAAACAGAAGCAGTCAGGCATCACCAAATGCGGCAACGCCCACGCCCGCTGGATCCTGGTTGAATGCGCCACGCACTACCGCAAAGATCCGCGGGTGAGTGCACCGCTGTCCAAACGCCAGGACGGGCAGCCTCGCTGGGTGCTGGAACTCTCATGGCGGACTCAGAATCGGTTGCACTCCCGCTTCACCAAAATGCGCCAGCGGCTGATGCATCACAACAAGATCAAGGTCGCAGTGGCGCGGGAACTGGCGGCCTTCATCTGGGAGTTGGGGTTCAAGATCCAAAGCAAAGCCTGCTGATGAAGATGAAACTTCCTTTCATGAGCACGCACCGTTCCACTCATCTCCCCGCTCAGGCAAAGCCGCCCTGATCCGGCGGGCGCTTCTCTGGCTCCGCGCCCTGCAGCCCCGTGCGGAAGAGTGGCGAAGCGAAGCTGACCAGCACCCGGCAGACGTTCTGGGATACGATGTCCAAGGCCAAGTGGCATCCAGCGCCCGTTTCTAGACTGGGTCATGGTCACTAGGTGAATCCAAATCCTGATGGAAAGGTCCCGCAAGGGGCAGCCCACGCATAGCAGCCTACCAACGCTACAGGCGAAATACCCACCACGCCGCCTACTCTCCGCCCGGGCCTCCAGGGCACCTCACACAGCCAGCCAGAATACGCCGGAAAGTTGCCCACAGGAACCCTTCGCTCCGACGAGCTTGAAAGGGCCCATTCTCCCGAAGGAACCCTGTGGACAACTTTCCTCAGAGCAGGCGACACCCTTCAACCATCTCACTGACACCGAGCATGGAAAAATCACGCTTTCCCCCTTGACCACCAAGCAGCCATAGCAACGTCAAAGGACACAGGACCCCTGACCGGGGGCGCGGCTTCGACTGTGGGTTGAGGTTGGAATGGCCATGACGGATTGAACTCGCGGCGGGTCAGGGGTTCTGTGCTCCGCCTTGTTGTGCATTGGTTGATTCAGAATGGCCCTCGGCTGTCCAGTAGCTCTCCAAAGACTGATCGATCGCCTCGCGGTTGAACTGATAGTCTGGATCGTCACGGATAAACAGAAGGAACTCCCGCACAACCTGTCGCTGGATCTCGGACAAAGCCGTAAAGTAGGTGCGCCCATGAGCGTCCAACTGGGTGAGGCAAAAAGACATCCCGTAACCATACTCACCGCGCAGCTCTGCAGTCATGTAGGCGGGAAGGTGAAATCTCATCCCCTCCGCATCGAAGAAGCTCAGACTGCTGTTGCAACGGTTGAGTTCGTCGGACGGGATTGCTCGCCAGTCGTCCTTTTCATCACCCTCACGGTATGCCGCGCAAGTCTCTTCGTCCTCGTAGTCGTCTAAACCCTGTGCCTGCTGCAATCCAACTCCATCACCAAGGGTAACTCCTCGAAAGGCTTCAGAAATCAGGGTGATCAGCTCATCTGCCATCTTGCCCCGCTGAATGGCTTCGCTGGCCTCCTCAAGGAGAATGCGGTCAAAACCTCTGGCGCGCATCTCCGCGAGTTCATCTGGTGTGATGCGCTTCATTTTTCTGCACAACGTCGAAGGTGACTCACGCGCGGTAGCGCGTTGAGTCCACCGACTTGTTCGACATCTTGCTATTCCTGGGGAAACAGTCGCTCGTCGAGTGCTGTCAACATCCGAGAGAATTCTTGTGCGGTTACACTGACGGGCGAGTTATCCACGGCAGCCTTGAGCTCTGAAATCAGAAACCGTCGTCTCTCAGTATCAATTCGTATCTGAATTTCGGTTTCCTGCTGTTCATTGAGCTGAGCAACCAGGGTATCAAATAGTGCTTGTTCTTCTTCGTTCATGAGTAACTCCTTAGTCAAATTTGGATTCGCGTTGTTTAGCTGTCTCGATCTTGAATATGGTAATAGTATTTGCAGGTTTGGTTGAAACGAGCGCTGCATTCTCGTCGTTTAGAATAACTGGGTCATCCCAATAAGTGATCTCAAATCCTTTCGGACTGCGATGCTGGAGGATGTTTTGAAAACCCACTTTTTCAACGATTCCTAGAAATTGAGCGTTCAACTCAACACGAGATGCGTCAAGAGAAGGTATGTCGTAGGCGTTGATGAAATTCTGAAGAAATTCGTTGATGGGCATGTTTGCCGAGTCAAAGAGCTTGTTTCTGACGGTCTCGGATATTTCGAACTCGATGATGGCACCATCTGCACCTGCCACGGCGAATGGTCTCTCATCGGGAGTTCTTTGAACGAGGAGTTTCCCGTCGGCCTTGAAAATGCGGAAAGGACCCTTTGGCTCTTCCCGCACTCCGAGCGCCGCTCCGAGCAACGCACCCATCAACTTAGCCTGCTCCTGCTCTGGAGTTAGCTTCGGAGGTTCCGCAGGTTCGCTGCCAACCTGCTCGAGTTTCAGATAATGATTTAGCAGCGCTTGAGCGTCGGCAGCTGGCATTCCGAGGTAGAAGCCTTTGAATACCAGCGTCTGGTCTTTCTTGTTTTCTCCTTTAGCCTTTATTGCCTCGAAGTCCAAGCTGTCCGCGTGTGTAGCGGGTGGCATCATTGTTCCGATGAGCGTCAATGCTAGAGCTAGTTTTTTCATGGTTTTTCCTTTGGCTTTCATTTTTAGTCGAACGTCGAAGTCCTCTCACACCTGCCCGGGGCGCAGCATCGACTGTGAGTTAAAGGTTGAATGGTGCCATAGCGATTTGAACTCGCGGCGGGGGCAGGTGTTGGGAGCGACGCCTTGTTGTGCATTTTTGTTCAGCTCATCCATAGCACGCAACTATCGATCTGACGCCATTTATTGTCTTTCCACTGAAAAGGTGAATGACCCCCACTCCCCACTGTAAATCAGAGCTTGTTGCTGATTGCTGCTAAATCTTCCCTACTTAGTTGATAGGCGTCCGTGGAACCTTCAACAATAGTAATGCCATATTCAGCAGCCAAGTCCTCATTGCCTTGGTGTGTCGGGATTGGGTTATTTCGCCGTTTGAAGCTATTGAAGGTGTCTCGTCTGAGTTCCGGCATCTGCTCATGCAGATAGTCCCAAGACAAATCGGAATCATATGTAGACGAGCATGCGGGGGTTGGGCCGTGTGGAGCTTTCCAGAACGCTTTACCTCTTCAGACTAAACCCATCACAGAAATCTGCGATCAACGAGTAATCAATCTTTATCGAAGGTCGCCGAATATCGATGGATCGTTCCACAGGACCGGCACTTTTCAGTTTGAGTGGCCGTCGGATCACTATGCTCCCTATTGTCGTCGGTCTGCTTTGTCATAGCACACACGACACGACACCGAGTAAGAAGGATGGACACGGCGACAGCTTTCATTTCTTGCACAACAGTGTTTATTCGTATGACCGTCGGAAGTGATATCCGGCGGACAGTCTTTGCGCAGGCTCCTTGAAACTTCCCGTTTTTGCAAGGTTTTTCTGATTGGAGGTGCGTCTATCAGCTCCGGTGGGTGCGGGGAATTTGCGGGACGGTACGTTTTTGGATATCTTAGGGGATGAGCGGTCGGATTGGCCGTCTGGATTAGGGCGCACTGACCGGGCGGGTCAACTCCCCAATTGAAAAAATGTGTTCAAGTGAACATTTCTTCTTGAACGATTGCTGGCATTCTGTAGGTTTTCCCACTGCATGAGCACAACCCCTATCCACAAAAAGAGCCGTTGGTGTTGGCGATCTGATCTCGCAGCGTATCGCGGCCTGACGGAGCGTGAACGGGCCGGATTCCTCCTGGTGTTGGAATGGTTTGAGAACTTCCGGCTCCGCCACGAACTGGAGGCCGGTCGCGAGGCTGCGCTGATCTTTTGGCGTGGTGAGGTCATCGGCGAAGGCCGACGGCGGGAGGCCTGGCAGCTTTCTCAATGGGGCGACGCGATCCAATGGTATCTGAATTGGCTGGATGTCTGCGGGCAAGAGAACGGTGAACACCGCAGCCTGCCGGAGCGGGTGCGGGCGGCAGTCACCTCGGCCTGTGCACGACGCGGTCTGGCCTGGCGGACCCGACAGTGCTATGGGGGCTGGGTGGCACGCTATGCCGCCTTCGCCGGCGACGAGCGCGCGGTGATGCGGGAGGAGACGGCGACGCAGTTTCTTGAGGCGGTGGTGGCGGAGGAAGATTGCGCGTATTCGACCCAGAAACAGGCTTTGAATGCCTTGGCGTTCTTTTTCAAGCATGTCTGCGGGGTGGCGGAGCCCGTATTTGGGGTGAAATTGCGCAAGACCGGGGCACGATTACCGGTGGTGCTCTCCCAGCAGGAAACCCAGCGGCTGTTTGAAGCGATGGAGACAACGCCACAAGAGCGGGAGGCAGAGTTGCGGAGGGTGTCAGAGATCGGCGAGCCAGTGGCAAAGCCGAAGCCCACTGAAGCGCGCTATGGGTTGGCGGCGCGGCTCCAGTATGGGGCGGGGTTGCGGCTTTCTGAGGTGGTGCGCCTGCGTGTCAAGGATGTAGACCTCGCCCGCGGCACGGTGACGGTGCGGCAGGGAAAAGGGGATAAGGATCGGTGTTCGGTGTTGCCAAGCCGCCTGCGGGCGGAGTTGGCGGAGCAGATTGGACGGGCACGGGCGGTGTGGGAGAAGGACCAGGAAGATGGCGTCGGGGGCGTGCACCTGCCAGGAGCGCCGGCGCGAAAGTTTCGCCGAGCAGCGAAGAGCTTCGAGTGGTTTTGGATTTTCCCTGCTCAACAGCACTCGATCGATCCTGAAAGCGGGATCCGACGGCGGCATCACTTGCACGGGAAGGTTTACAATGAGGCGATCAAGCGGGCGGCGCTGGCGGCGGGGATTGAAAAGCGGGTGACGAGCCATGCGCTGCGCCATAGTTTTGCCACCCACCTGCTGGAGGCGGGAACCGATTTGAAGACGATCCAGGAGGTGCTGGGACACGAGGACATCACGACGACAGAAATTTACCTGCACGTAGCAGTCGGGGCCAATGGGCTGGGGCTGGTGAGTCCGTTGGATCGGCTGCCGACGTTAGAAAGTGCGTTCGTTGCTTGAGCGGGGTTTTCTGCGACATAGAAACCATTCTTTCCTGGTGTCGTAACTTTCTCCCGGCCGCAGGGCTGCCATTGCGCTAAAGCGGCAGCAGGGCTGCGCGCAGTCCATGGGCTGTCGCCTACCTTGGGCGCGTATCAGTGGCATCGGCCGGATCTTGACTTCCAAATCCGAATCCGTCAGCCTCGGTATGTGAATGTGAAATTTCTCCTCTCCGCCGCTGCGGCATGGGTCCTCCCGGGACTGCTGGCGGCGCAATTGGCCAATCAACCGCCGGTGCCCCAGTGGCTGCCAGCGGGTGAACCTACGGCGCAGTTTGATGGCATGGATAAGCTGCTGAAGGGCATTCTCTTTGTCGCGGGTGAGGGCGAGGTGAGTGTGCATCTCAATGGCAAGGTCATCGGCACCTATCCGGGAGGAGAGGCAGCGGGGACCTTTGATGTGACGGCGGCACTCAAGGCTGCGCGCAACGAGCTGAAGTTGATCTCGAAGACTCGCTGCGCAGCGCTGCTCGAACTGAACGGAGATCTGGCCCACAAGCGATGGATCGTGTCGGACGCAACCTGGAGCGGTGGCAAGCCCCTGGGACCGACGAACACTGAGCCGGATCGCAATCCCTTTGATTTCAAGAAGACCTTTGATGCCTACAACTCGTGGAAGCTGGCCGCCGCAGGCACCCAATCGCTGGCCACCGATCCGGCGACGATCCAGGTGCCTGCGGGTTTTCGTGTGGAGTTGGTTCGGTCCTCCCAGCCGGGTGAAGACTCGTGGGTCAGCATGGCCTTTGATCCGCAGGGGCGCATCACTTTGGGCATGGAAAAAAAAGGGCTGCTGCGCCTGACGGTCAGCGGAAGTGGCGATCAAAAAGTGGAGCGCATCAATGAGACGCTGCTGGAGTGTCGCGGCCTGCTTTATGCGCACGGCGCGCTGTATGCGAACGCGAACGACAGCAAGGGATTGTACCGTCTGCGCGATGCCGACGGCGACGGTGTCTTTGAGGAAGCCGTGGAGCTGCTGCACACAGACGGCGGCGTGGGGCACGGACGCAATCACCTCAAGGCCGGGCCCGATGGTCGCATCTGGATCGCGCATGGGAACAATGTGCTGCTGACCGATAAGGTCTCGCCCCAATCCCCGCTGCAAAACTATCGCGACGATCAACTGATCCCGAACCCATGGGACGGCACGATGTTCGATGGCGATGTGAAGCTACCCGCAGGCCACATCTTATCCATGCTGCCCGATGGGAGCGACGTGCAGCTTTTTGCTGGCGGCCTGCGCAATCCTCTCGATATCACCTTCAATAAAGACGGCGATCTCTTCACCTTTGATGCCGACATGGAGCGCGATGTCGGCACACCCTGGTACATGCCGACGCGAGTCTTGCACGTGGTGGCTGGAGCAGACTTTGGCTGGCGGCGTGGCACGGGGCGCTGGCCGGCCTGGTATCCTGATACGCTTCCCAGCGTCATCGACATCGGCCTGTCATCGCCCACCGCGATCTTCTTTGGATACGGCAGCGCCTTTCCCGACCGATACCAGGAGGCCCTGTTCCTCTTTGACTGGAGCTACGGTCGCATCATCGCCGTGCACCTGACGCCGAACGGGAAAAGCTACTCGGGCGAGCAAGAGACCTTCATCAGCGGCCGCCCCTTAAACGTGACGGATGGAGCCATTGGTCCGGACGGCGCGCTGTGGTTCACCACGGGTGGTCGTGGGACTCAGAGCGGGCTGTATCGGGTCGTTTGGGAAGGGACCGCTGCACCTGAACCCAAGTCGATGCTCAGTCGGATCGATGCCCACGCTCACGAACGCCACGCAAAGCGCATGGAGTTGGAGCGGAGTTGGTCCGATCACGTTGAGAGCGACTTCTCGGCGACCAATGTCCCCGCGCTACTTGCGGCGGCACGCATTGGCACCGACGAAGACCGGCTTCGGGTGATTGACTCCGTTTTGGATTCTGATTTCGCCAAGCTCGCACCGGCAGATCTGCGCGATCGCCTCCGCGTGATGGAGGTTGCCATCGCACGTTGCGATTCCAAAACGCAACTGCCCAAAGCCCAGATGCTGGCGCAGCTCTCGCCGCTGTTTCCCACCAATGACGCACTGACGAATCGTCAGCTCTGCAAGTTCTTGGTCTATCTTCAATGGCCACAGATCCCGGGCCGCTGTGCGACGCTGCTACATGAAATGACGGCTTCCGAAGACCTGTTATTTTACCCCTTCATCCTCAGATCGATGAAGACCGGGTGGACTCTGGACGCACGCCGCGTTGTCTTTGCGGCACTCAATCGCGCTGAAAAGCTCAACGGTGCCAGCACCTACTTCAAAGCCATCGCCGACACACGCGCCGAACTGGCTGCGCCATTGAACCCGGCCGAGGCAGAGGCATTGGCGGACTTGATCTCCCCGCCTCAACCCGTGGCATTGGCGTCGTATGCGCTGCCGACGCATACCTTCAAAAATTGGAAGCTGGAGGACCTACTGCCCTTGCTG
Source organism: Verrucomicrobiaceae bacterium (assembly GCA_024232965.1). Lineage (GTDB taxonomy): Bacteria > Verrucomicrobiota > Verrucomicrobiia > Verrucomicrobiales > Verrucomicrobiaceae > JACKQF01. Next base: position 860,451 of record JACKQF010000002.1, read on the forward strand.
CCCAAGGTCGCCGCAGGGCGTTCCCATGCGGGGGCTAAACAGGCACTGATCAGCAGCCAGTGCGTGTTCTGTCATCGCGTGATTGCAGATGCCTCCCTGCCAGCGGGTGTGTTTGGACCGGACCTGTCTCAGGTCTCCGCTCGATTTGGACGGGCCGATCTGCTCGACCACATCCTGAATCCATCGAAGGTCATCGACGACAAATTCCGCTTGGTTACGGTCACGAAAACTGATGGCGCAAAGACGACAGGAATCTTGGAGTCTGAGGACGATGAGCGGGTGACGCTGAAGCCCAATCCGCTGAGCAAAGAGACCATCGAAATCGCCAAAAGCCAGATCCGCGAGCGGGTATTGTCTGAGGTTTCGCCCATGCCAGCGGGGCTGCTGAACGCCCTGAAAGCGGATCAAATTCTCGACATGCTGGCCTGGTTCGAGGCGGGTGGCAATGCGGATCATCCAGCCTTCAAGGACAGGCCGCCCTCGAAATGAAGGCTTCTCTTTTTCGAGGAATTAGTTCACGATTCTTCCGTTTCAACGTCCAGCCAACCGCCCAACCTCGCTCCGTTATGAAGACCTTCACGCTTCGTTCTTATCTCATTGTGTTTTGCCTAGCGCTGAGCGTTTCCAGCGCCCGGGCCGAGGAGGCCGGGTTGCTCATCTTGTTGGGTGCTGGCGACTCCGAACCGACATCCTGGGATGGGAGTCTAACGCTCTCGGGTGGGAAAGTGGTCGAGCTGAATGGGTGGCGCTTCATGGCCACTGACAAAATCTTGAAGGGCAATGCTTGGAAGTGCTCCACACGAAACGAAGCGATCAAAGGCCGGACCAACAATCCGAAGAAGATGGGCAAGGCCAATCGCTTGCGCGGCCCGATGTCTGACAACGGCATCATGGCACGCCTACAGGATGTGGACGAGACCACGGAGGTGAGCATCAAGACCACGCAGGGGGATTTTTCCTTCAAACTCGCAGACCTCCCCTATGGGAAGCGGCAGGAGATGCTGGATGGGAAAGTCGTGGTGCAACGCACCGCTGCCGGACGTCGGCTGAGTGTCGAGCGCACGGACGATGACTTCCCCGCGATGGCGGTGGACGGGAAAAACAAGGTCTTCGTTACTTGGCAGAGCTTCACGCCCGGGATAGATCGCGACGAGCGTGCGAAACGCTGGGAGGCGGAGCCAGAGGATTTCAGCTTTCTCGCGACACCAGCGGGTGGCGACCAACTCTTCCTCACCACCCGGGCGGGCAGCAAATGGGACGTGCCCTTGGCTGTCACTGAGACGGGGCGCGACATCTACAAATCCGCGGTGACGCCCGATGGTCAGGGTGGCGCTTGGGTGATTTGGAGCGAGCGTATTGACCGCAACTTTGAGATCCTGGCACGGCATTTCAGCGATGACAAATTGGGCGCGGTCGAGACGGTCTCTGACAGCAAAGGCAACGACCTTTGCCCAGTGGCAACCACGGATTCTGGTGGTCGTGTCTGGGTCAGTTGGATGGGGGCCAAGGACGGTCGTTTCCAGATCTTTGCCCGCGTTTTGGAGGAAGAAAAGTGGGGAGCAATCCGCGCCGTCTCCACCAACACCGCCAACTGCTGGAACCCCGCGATCGCCGCCGATCCACGGCAGGGCGGCGGGGTCAGCATCGCCTGGGATAGCTACGAGAAGGGCGACTACGACATCTGGATGCGCGAATTTGGCGCTGGGGAAATGGCCGCACCACCACGCCCGGTCGCGAACTCTCCGCTGTATGAAGCGCGCGTCAGCGCCTCCTACGACCAGGCCGGTGCCCTTTGGTTGGCCTGGGAAAAAAGCGGCGCCACCTGGGGCAAGGACTGGGGTGCCTACGATGGCGCGGATGGCATCGGTCTGTATCGCGATCGCCAAGTCGGCATCGCGGTTTGGAAGGACGGCCAGTGGCAGGAGCCAGCCACCGACATCGCCACGGCGCTGCCAACGGCCAAGGCGTTTTCGGCAGCGCGATTCGACAAAGGAGCGCCCCCAGTCAGCCCGGAGACGGATGACCCCTCTGCCTCCGCCGCCTACCTTGCCCCCGCCCAACGCAAAGGCCAGCCCGGCAAACACGCCGAAGCTAAGTCCTGGGGTGTGTACAACAATCTTGGCCGGATTGCCTGCGCACAGGATGGGCGGATCTGGTGTTTCGTGCGTGCCCGGCAGAACAATTCCCGCGGCCCTCTGGGCTCTGTCTGGGTGACCGCCGCAACGTATCTCGATGGCGACAAGTGGATCGGTCCCATCTTGGTGCCGCACTCGGAAAACCTACTCTACAACTTACCCGCCATCGGTGCAGGGAAGCTGGGAGTTTTTGTCGCCCACTCCACCGATCACCGCATCGACCGGATGGCGGACTTCAATGCCGCCAAACAGCCCAGCGGCAAAGGTGGGAATGCGGCCCTTGACGCCAGCAAGGACCCCTTTGACAACGACGTGTATTTTTCGCGCTTAGCCAATCCGGCCACACCAGCGCCAGCGGTCGCCCTCAAACCAGCGCAAGCACCGCCAGCGGACAATCCCGCGCCTTCCGCCCGCACCGTTGCAGAGCGGGCGGAGTTCGCCGCCATCCGCTCCTTCCGCAGCGACTATGATGGCAAACCGCTACAGATCCTGCGCGGTGAATTCCATCGCCACACTGAGATCAGCGGCGATGGCGGTGGCGACGGACCACTCGAGGACATGTGGCGCTACGGCATCGATGCCGCCAGCATGGACTGGCTGGGCAATGGCGATCACGACAACGGCAACGGACGCGAGTACAGCTGGTGGCTGACCCAAAAAACCACGGATGCATTCATGATGCCGTCTGTCTTCACCCCCATGTTCAGCTATGAGCGCAGCGTCAGCTACCCCGAAGGCCACCGCAACGTGGTCTTCGTTCAACGCGGCGTGCGAACCCTGCCACGGCTGCCGATCAGTGACCCACGCGTGTTCGCGCCCGCGCCAGACACCACCATGCTCTACAAGTACCTTCACAAGTTCAACGGCGTCTGCGCCTCCCACACCAGCGTCGGGTCGATGGGGACCGACTGGCGCAACCACGATCCCGAAGTCGAGCCGATGGTCGAGGTGTACCAAGGCGCCCGCCAAAACTACGAGTACCCGGGCTGCCCGCGCTGTCCCACCGCCGATGACGCCATTGGCGGCTGGGAGCCTGCCGGTTTCATCTGCAACGCGCTTCTCAAGGGCGTGAAATTCAGCTTCCAGAGCAGCAGTGACCACGGCAGCACCCACATCAGCTACGCCATGGTTTACGCGGAGGAAGCCACCCGCGAAGGCATCCATGCCGCGATGAAGAAGCGCCACACTTATGGTGCCACCGATAACATCATCGCCGAGACACGCTGCACCGCAGCGGATGGCAAACGCATGATGATGGGGGATGAGTTCACCGTCAAAGGCGCCCCTTCCATCGATATCACGCTCGTTGGCACCGCGCCGTTTTCACGCGTCGTCATCATCAAGGATAACGAGGAAGTCAGCATCACCACCCCGAACGCTCAGGAGGTTAAGTTCACCTGGACTGATCCGAAGCCTGAGGCTGGCAAAACCAGTTATTATTATGTCCGTGGCGAGCAGGCGAACTCGGAACTCGTCTGGGCCTCACCGATGTGGATCACGCTTCAATGAGGTCCTTTTTTTTCGGAGCCGCACTCCTGGCGCTAACCGCCCTGCACGTCGCCGCGCACCCTGCCGATATCGGGCACCTGCGGGTGGATATTAGTCGGCAACAGGTCGCGGTGCGGCTGACCTTTAACCTCGCCACGCTGCAGAGATTTGTTGAGATGGATTCCGACCAGAACGGCAGCATCTCCCACGCAGAGCTCAGTGCGGCTATACCGAAGGTCGAGGATATTCTTGGAAAGCAGGTGTTGATCTCGATCAACGACACAGACACTGATCTCGGGCCCAGCAAACCCTTCCGTTGTGTTTGGCCTGACCCTGATAGCGATGTGCCTGTGGCCGAATACCTGGGTCGTTATGTCGACTTATTCTTTTTGCGGGATTGGACTTCGGTCGTCGAAGACATCTGGATCGGCTTCGACTTCTTCCACGGGCCAAACGATCTACTAACCATCCAGGGGCTCTATCAACAAGAAGAGCACACCACCGAGGTCGAATTCTCCGCCCTCGAACCCGAATTCCTTTACGACACGGGTTATACCGCCAGTGAAGCCACAGCATTGGACCAAGAGCACGACCAGCTGGCGGAGGAGGTTTTCACCAGGCCCGCTCTACGTCTGACGTTTGCATGTCTAGCTCTCCTCACCGTCGTCAGCGTCTTCATCAGGCTGCGCAGAATGCGAAGGAACAGCTGACGTTGTAGCTTTGATTATGGCTCCTTTCAGCAGTGCCGTCCATCCGAGGCGGGGTTTGTTTTACCGCCTTACACCGTTTTACTTACCCAAGTGCTTGGAGAAGAATTGGTCCGCAATCTCCACGGTTTGATCTAACCACGGTTGACTCATCCAAAAGGGATGAGGGGCATCCTTCAGGGTGTGAACAGCCGTCTCAATCCCGAGAGCTTTAAGCTTAGCCATCATTTCCGCCCGACCGACTTTGACCGAGTCCTTTTCTCCTTCGATGAAGATGGTTGGTGGAACGCCCGGTTGTACATATTCGATGGGAGATGCCTCTTTGTAGGGCCCCGGGTTGTCGGCATACGAAGCACCGAAGAACAGCATTGCACCCTCGGCCGGCGGCTTGTCTTTAAAAGAGGCGACCAAATCTTGAGTCGCCGCCATGACGATGCACGCCTTGACCGCACTGGAGAATTCTTGGTTGGGACCTTTGCCTTCCATTGAAGCAAGCCCTGAAGTCATTGCGACTAAGCCAGAAAGGTGGCCACCAGCGGACCCACCCATACATCCAATGCGGTCTGGATCAAGTTTCAACTCCGCGGCGTTAGCCCGTAGGGTGCGCAAGGCTGCTTTGCAGTCATGCAGAGCGGCGGGATATTTGGCTTCGGTTGACAAACGATAGCTAACAAGCGCAGTCACGAACCCCCGCTGGGCGAGTCGCTCCATCATGGGCTTGTCATTCTCGACCTGCCGACTCTTCCAACCTCCACCATGGATGTCCAGGATGCAGGGATACACCCCCGCCTTGTCCGGCACGTAGATGTACAACTCGACATTGTGCTCTGGGTGAGCTTCTACGAGCAGGGTCTTCAAGGTGAAGCCTGCAGGTGTGTTCGGTTTGACGCCTTTGAATTTGGGTGTCGTCTGCGCGATAGCGGCAGAGAAGCAGAATGGGCCGACAATGGTGGCTAGGAGGATGGTCTTGGCGTACAGCATGGCCACTGTTGATCTAGCGAATAACGCGGATCAACCGTGCATTTGTATTTTGCAGGCCTACGAATGCCCTCATACACCGGGTGTATTGGCAAGCGTAGGGGTTGTGAGAGCACAAAAAACCCCACTTACCTTTTGAGGGGTAAGTGGGGTTAATGTTTTACTCTGGCGACGTCCTACTTTCGCGGGGCCTATCGCCCCACTATCATCGGCGCAACAGCGTTTCACTTCCGTGTTCGGGATGGGAACGGGTGGTACCACTGTGCCATGGTCACCAGATCAGAACCCGTGGCTACTGTGAAGTAGCGGCGGGCTGTGGATCTGATGACAAGAGAACCAGATAGGTTCTTTGAAATCTGCATACAGGAAGGTTTATTCAAAATCGAGCTAGAGGCGCAACACCATTGTTGGAAATGGAACGATACAAGACAAACGGATGATTAGTACCATTAAGCTGAACGCATTACTGCGCTTACACCCATGGCCTATCAACGTGATAGTCTCTCACGATCCTTCAGGGAAAATTTATCTCGGGATGAGCTTGGCGCTTAGATGCTTTCAGCGCTTATCTCTTCCGCACTTAGCTGCCCAGCGATGCTCCTGACGGAACAACTGGAACACCAGAGGTGCGTCAATTCCGGTCCTCTCGTACTAGGAATTGAACCCCTCAACTTTCCTGCGCCCACAGAGGATAGAGGACCGAACTGTCTCGCGACGTTCTGAACCCAGCTCGCGTGCCGCTTTAACCGGCGAACAGCCGGACCCTTGGGACCTTCTCCAGCCCCAGGATGCGACGAGCCGACATCGAGGTGCCAAACTTCATCGTCGATATGAACTCTTGGATGAAATCAGCCTGTTATCCCTAGCGTACCTTTTGTCCGTTAAGCGATGGCAATTCCACATTAAACCACCGGATCACTTTGGCCTGCTTTCGCATCTGTTCGACCTGTGAGTCTCACAGTTAGGCTGGCTTATGCCAATGCACTCAACACGTGATTGCCAACCACGCTGAGCCAACCTTCGCGCTCCTCCGTTACTCTTTGGGAGGATACCGCCCCAGTAAAACTGACCGGCTGACATGGTCCCACATCCAGATTCATGGACTGCGGTTAGATCGTTCAATACCCAAGGGTGGTGTTTCATTGACGACTCAGCGAACCCGAAAGTTTCGCTTCAAAGTCTCCCACTTACGCTAAGCATGAAAACCAAACGACCAGTGACAGCTTACAGTTAAGGTGCATAGGGTCTTTCCGTCCTTCTGCGGGTAGGCGGCATCTTCACCGCCACTACAATTTCACTGAGCCCCTCGTTGAGACAGCGGACAACTCGTTACACGATTCGTGCAGGTCGGAACTTACCCGACAAGGAATTTCGCTACCTTAGGACCGTTATAGTTACGGCCGACATTCACGGGGACTTAGGTTCAGAGCTTCGCCTTGCGGCTAACCCCTTGCCTTAATCTTTCGGCATTGGTCACGTGTCACACCCTATACTTGGACTTTCGTCTTGGCAGAGTGCTGTGTTTTTGATAAACAGTCGGTTGTCCCCTTTCACTGCGACCCTCCGAGGAGGGCATCCCTTCTTCCGAAGTTACGGGACTAGATTGCAGAGTTCCTTAACGAGGTTTCACTCTTTCGCCTTGGTATATTCTACCCACCCACCTGTGTCGGTTTGCGGTACGGGCGGCCATGGAAAGGGCCACAACGCTTTTCTAGACAGTCAGTTCAAGAGACCAGGTTCAGCCGAAGCATCCCCCTTCTGCCACTTTCAATCGGCATGCTCTCTCCCCACCTGTGCACGTATGGTTTAACCATAGCCGGTGCTGGAATATTCGCCAGCTGTGCATCGCCTACGCCATTCGGCCTGGACTTAGCTCCCGACTAACCCTGGGACGAAAATCGTTGCCCAGGAAACCTTGGGTTTACGGCGGGCCAGGATTTCACTGGCCTTATCGTTACTTATGTCTGCATCCTCACTTGTATACACTCCACGGTCAGTCACCTTCCCGCTTCGAGGCGTATACAACGCTCCCCTACCACTACACGCACCGTAGTGCGTACAATCCTGAGCTTCGGTATAACGCTTGATCGCCAATCATTTTCGGCGCGAGATCTCTCGATGAGTCAGCTATTACGCACTGTTTAAATGGTGGCTGCTTCTAAGCCAACATCCTCACTGTCAATGAAATCTCACTTCCTTTCCACTGAGCGTTATTTTGGCACCTTAGCTGCAGAGCTGGGTTGTTTCCCTTTCGACAATGAAGCTTATCCCCCACTGTCTTACTGCCATGTTTCACTCAAGGGTATTCGGAGTTTGATTGAGTTTGGTAGGCGGGTATGCCCCCTAGCTCATTCAGTGCTCTACCCCCCTTGATCAGCACATGACGCTGCACCTAAATACATTTCGGGGAGAACCAGCTATTACGGGGTTTGATTGGCCTTTCACCCCTACCCACAGCTCATCCGAGAACGTCTCAAGGTTCACCGGTTCGGTCCTCCACGTCCGATTAAAGACGCTTCAACCTGGCCATAGGTAGATCACCACCGCTTCGGGTTCAACGCGTGCAACTAAACGCCCTATTCGGACTCGCTTTCGCTCCGCCTCCACCCCAGAAGGGCTTAGGCTTGCCACACGCATTGACTCGCAGACTCATTAAGCAAAAGGCACGCCATCATCCGGCAAGCCGGACTCTGACACCTTGTAGGCACATGGTTTCAGGTTCTATTTCACTTCGCTCACGGCGGAACTTTTCACCTTTCCCTCGCGGTACTTGTTCACTGTCGGTCGCTAGCGAGTATTTAGCCTTATGCCGTGGTCGGCACAGATTCATGCGAAGTTTCACGTGTATCGCATTACTCAGGAATTCCCTAGGCGGTGTCCAGTTTTCGGTTACGGGCCTTTCACCCTCTTTGGAGCGATTTTCCATTCGCTTCACCTAACTTTTCACCTGCCACATCGGGCTCCTACAACCCCGGAGGGAAACCCTCCGGTTTGGGCTAATCCGCTTTCGCTCGCCACTACTTACGGAATCGCATTCGCTTTCTTTTCCTCGTCCTACTGAGATGTTTCACTTCAGACGGTATTGCGTGTCCGCTCCTATTTTATTCAGAGCGGAACGATACAGTATGACCTGTATCAGGTTACCCCATTCGGAAATCCCCGGGTCAATGCCAGTTTGCGGCTATCCGAGGCTTATCGCAGCTTACCACGTCCTTCATCGCCTGCTAGCGCCAAGGCATCCACTATGTGCCCTTTGCATCTTGCATCGTTGTTAATCCACTTCCGAAGAACCAGCCCGAAGGCTGATCCGGAAAATGTTTCACAATGATGCGCTTTCTCTTTTCTATTTTTACAGAACTAACTGTTCAATTACTTGCTCTTTGTGATTTTGTTTTATTCTACCCTGTATGCAGATGTCAAAGAACTGTCTGGTTCTCTAAATTACAGCAACTGTATTTCTCACTCGTTTCGGATGGTGGGCAGGACTGGACTCGAACCAGTGACCCCCGCCTTATCAAGGCGATGCTCTAACCAACTGAGCTACATGCCCGCTTGGTATTCGGATTTCTATGCCCGAAGGCTAGATCTCCAAAAGTTGGTGGAGGTTAGGAGACTCGAACTCCTGACATCAAGCTTGCAAAGCTAGCGCTCTACCAACTGAGCTAAACCCCCGCTCAAGGCACGGAAAACATAAAGACTAAATTGCGCGCTGCGGCACAGTTTGCACAGTAAAAAGGTTTGTGACGGCTTTCGCCGGTTCACGCGCCGTCTGTCTTGCGACAGCGAGGCGTCGACCTTGTCCGTTATCGGCGTGAGCCTCGGACAAATCTCCATAGAAAGGAGGTGATCCAGCCGCAGGTTCCCCTACGGCTACCTTGTTACGACTTCATCCCAGTTACCAGTCTTGCCTTAGGGCGCTGCCTCCTTGCGGTTGGCGCACGCACTTCGGGCGAAACCAGCTTCCATGATGTGACGGGCGGTGTGTACAAGACCCGGGAACGTATTCACGGTACCGTAGCTGATGTACCATTACTAGCGATTCCAGCTTCATGGAGTCGAGTTGCAGACTCCAATCTGAACTGAGCCCAGTTTTGTTGATTTCCTCCACCTCGCGGTATCGGTTCACATTGTACTGGGCATTGTAGTACGTGTGCAGCCCTGGTCGTAAGGGCCATACGGACTTGACGTCATCCCCACCTTCCTCCTCGTTGATCGAGGCAGTCTGATTCGAGTGCTCGGCACACGCCGGTGGCAACAAATCACAGGGGTTGCGCTCGTTGCGGGACTTAACCCAACATCTCACGACACGAGCTGACGACAGCCATGCAGCACCTGTGCAAAGCGGGTATTGCTACCCTATCCGGCTTTCACCGGAGACACAATGCATGTCAAGACCAGGTAAGGTTCTTCGCGTTGCATCGAATTAAGCCACATACTCCACCGCTTGTGCGGGTCCCCGTCAATTTCTTTGAGTTTTAATCTTGCGACCGTACTTCCCAGGCGGCACGCTTAACGCGTTAGCTCCGGCGCGGAAGGGGTCGAATCCTCCCACACCAAACGTGCACCGTTTACTGCCAGGACTACCGGGGTATCTAATCCCGTTCGCTACCCTGGCCTTCGTGCCTCAGTGTCAGAAACTGTCCAGAGTCCTGCCTTCGCCATTGGTATTCCTCTCGATATCTACGCATTTCACTGCTACACCGAGAATTCTAGACTCCTCTCCAGTTCTCTAGCATGGCAGTATCGGATGCAATTCCAGGGTTGAGCCCTGGGCTTTCACATCTGACTTACCACGCCGCCTACGCACCCTTTACGCCCAGTGATTCCGAACAACGCTTGAGACCTCTGTATTACCGCGGCTGCTGGCACAGAGTTAGCCGTCTCTTCCTCTTGTGATACTATCAAACACTGGTGGTATTAACACCAGGGCCTTGCTCTCACATGACAGGAGTTTACAATCCGAAGACCTTATCCTCCACGCGGCGTCGCACCATCAGGGTTTCCCCCATTGTGAAAGATTCTCGACTGCTGCCACCCGTAGGTGTCTGGACCGTGTCTCAGTTCCAGTGTGGCTGGTCGTCCTCTAAGACCAGCTACCCGTCGTAGCCTTGGTGAGCCTTTACCTCACCAACTAGCTGATAGGCCGCGGACCAATCGGGAAGTGGCAGGCCTTACGGTCCCCACCTTTAGACTTCGTGAGATGCCTCACTCGTCCACATGCGGTATTAATCCAAGTTTCCCTGGGCTATCCCCCGCTTCCCGGAATGTTGTCCACGTGTTACGCACCCGTTCGCCACTGAACAATTCTAATATTACTACCAGAACTGCCCCGTTCGACTTGCATGTCTTATCCACGCCGCCAGCGTTCGTTCTGAGCCAGAATCAAACTCTCCGAAAATAAAATTTACACCGGCCGTTTATAGGCCGGTAAAATTGACTGTGTTTCGCATTCGAAACACTTGCGCGCTCTTTAGCGCACAACGCACAATTTAGCCTTTGTTCTTTAACGATTTGATGAGGCTTTTACACCCCTTCATTTCATTGCTGTTTTCTAAAAGATCCGGTTTCTGATTTCCCCAAAATTAAGCTGCCTTAGCCTCTTATTTTCAGTTTTCTCAGCCGCCGTTTTTCGCTGGCGGACGGAGAGACTACATGGTCCCAAAGATTGGTCAACGCCTTTCTGCTCTTTTTTTGCTTTTTCTTTTTCGGCGATGCCTTTGGAGGCTTCTGTTTGCAATCTTCCTCGCCCTACTGACCTGCATCTGGTTTATCGGCTTGGGCGTCCTGTTCGCGGTGCTTTTTCACGACTCGCCAGACGATGAATCCAACGATGTTTACAACTGCGATGGCGCCCAGTAGTTGGCCGATGGTTTGTCCCAGGCTGTTCTTTCCGATGGAACTGCCGCCGAGGGCAAAGGCGATGTTCAATGGGAGGTAGCCAAGGGCTGTCCCCAAAAGGAAGACCGGATGCTTTACGCTGGTGAGCCCTAACAGCACATTGAGCACCACTCCGGGCACCATGATCTGGCGCACCCAGAACACACGGGCAAGCGATGGACGCTGGAGGAGATGCTTTAACCAACCGAGATTTTCTGCGCGAGCGAGGGCGGCTTTTCTTCCCCCGAACCTTGCGGTGACAAAGGTGCCGTATGAGCCCAAGGTTGAGCTAATCAGAGAAATCGCAACGCCCTGGCCAAAGCCAAAGATCAGCCCTGCGGCAGCGCAAAGCGGCAGACGCGGGATGCCGATCATGACGGCGAGAGCGACGACGGTGCCGAAGGTGAGATGCGCCCAAAGTCCGAACTCCCTGACATAGCCCTTCCATGCCTGCACGTTTTCGATCCAGCCACGCAGCGGGGTGAAGTGGGCGAGGAGCATGAAAGAGGCGATGACCGACACGAGGATCAAGATCTGCCGATTTTCCTTGCCTAGCGACCGCGTGGCCTCGTCCTCCAGTCTCTGCTCTTCCTGGTGAATCTGAACTGCTTCCTGCTTCGAAGATGCCGCCGCCTCGAGATCGGTGCTGACGCTGTCCTTGGGTCCAGCTTGGGACTGGGGCGATGAATCTGGGATCATGGGGGAAGTGCCACCTTGGTGCCCGTTCTGGGGTTCGGCAAGTGTGTCCTGGCGGTTTGGCAGACGGGTTGGGGACTGGGCCGTCGAAAAGAAATCTTTTCATCGCCGGGCGACTCTGATTCAATCTACCTAACTCAACAACAACCGCACGAATATGATCTCTTCTCGCAATCTCAGCCGCCGTGAATGGCTTGCTACGGGCACTCGCGCCGCCACACTTGGTCTTCTTGGATCTGCCATGGCAGAAGAACGCCCGGCAGCATCAGAGACCCTCGTTGCCCAACTCCACAAAAGTCTCAACGCCGAGCAACGCGCAGCTCTGTGCTTTGCCTGGAGCGATTCGCGTCGTCTCAAAGTGGACAACAACTGGCACATCACGCCCAAGAAGATCAGCGAGGTCCTCACGGCCGATCAGCAGGATCTGACGCGCCAGATTTTTGACCGACTGCACAGTGATGAATACAAGAAGGAAGTCTGGCGGCAGTTCGACCAAGACAACAAGAGCAGCGGAGGATTTGGCAGTGCGTCCATCGCTCTGTTTGGCGAGCCCGGCACTGGTCAGTTCGAGTTTGTGCTGACGGGTCGCCACTGCACGCGGCGTTGCGACGGAGATAGCGAGGCCGGCACGGCCTTTGGCGGACCGATCTTTTATGGGCATGCGGCTCAGGGCTTCAATGAGAAGCCCGATCATCCAGGCAACGCCTATTGGTATCAGGCGAAGCGCGCGAACGAGGTCTTCCAGGCCCTCGATGGCAAACAGCGCGAGCGCGCTCTCCTTGGCACCGCCCGTGGCGAGGACGGCAACAATACCGTCGAACTCACCGGAAAGAAGACCGGGTTAGAGGGCATCCTCGTCGCGGATCTGTCCGCCGACCAAAAAGAGCTGGTGCAAAAGGTCATCGGCGATCTCTTGGCACCCTTCCGCGAGGCAGACCGCGCAGAGGCGCAAAAGTACATCACGGCAGCGGGCTTTGACCACCTGCACATGGCCTTCTTCAAAAACCAAGATGTCGGCAAAGACGGCGTCTGGGATGTCTGGCAGATCGAGGGGCCGTCCATGATTTGGTACTTCCGTGGGGATCCACACGTCCATTGCTGGGCACACATCAAGGCACCCGCGTAGGCTTCGTGAAGCGCCTCGGCAAACTCGTGCGTCCGGTCGTCTGGGGCAGCCTCGGACTGGCCTGCATCGCTGCGGCGCTGCTCTACGGTCGCGTCTTTGAGCCTTGGCTGCGCAGGCAAGACTTTGCACTGCGCGACCCCACGATCAGCGCAACGGGTCTTGCGTTGGCCAAGGCCGCTGCCGCCCAGATTGGCCAGACCATCGATTATGATGGCTCCTACGTTCCCCTGCCCTACCCTGGCGGCGATGTGCCGCTGCGGACTGGAGTCTGCGCGGATGTGGTGATCCGATCCCTGCGTGCCGAGGGTGTCGATCTTCAAAAAGAACTGCATGAGGACATGCAGGCCGCCTTTGACGATTATCCGCACTACTGGGATCTCACACAGCCAGACGCCAACATCGATCACCGCCGCGTGCCGAACCTGATGCGCTGGATGCAACGCCATGGAAAGGCGCTCCCAGTCACCAAGGTGGACGCCGATTATCAACCCGGCGATATCGTCGTCTGGTGGCTCTTTTACCACCGGTATCACATCGGAGTCGTCAGCACCGCCAAGGCCCCTGGCACCCAGCGCCCACTGATCACGCACAATATCGGACACGGCACCGTGGATGAAGACATCCTCTACGCCTACCCGATCCTCGGCCACTACCGCTGGTAAGACCCGACCACAAAACCCGTGATGCAGACACTCCCTGTCTGCATGGGCGTGCAGACAAGAGTGTCCGCATCACCCCGATCTCTACTTCTCAATCACTGGAGCCGTCTGCTCCGGTGTCGCCATACCGCCAGGGAGCTCCAGAATTCGGATGTTACGGAAGTGAATCTCCGCGCCCTCGGACTCCAGGCACAGGTAGCCCTTCTTCACGCTCGATTGACTGATGCCGTTGACGAATTTGCCGTTGATGGAGTGCTTGATCGTCCCATCCACGCACACCACGTCATACATGTTCCACTCGCCCTTCCCCTTGCAGCGCAGTTCCCAGGACATGCTGCGATTGCCGCGAGGGTTGTCCGGCACCGCCTCCAGTCCGTTCGCGCCAAAGAGTTCCCCCGACACAAAACCGATGTGCTTGGGCTTGCCATCCTTATCTGGATGCAAGGCCGGATATTCCAGCTCCAGCATCTGCACCTCCATCCCCTTCGGCAGATCTTTTCCTGGGGCGGGCGTTCCCTCGCTCCACACAAAGACACCGGAGTTCCCGCCCGCCTCCATGTGCATCCACTCAATGTGCAGGATGAAGTTTTCGTACTGCTTCTCAGACCTCATGACCCCAGTCGGTTTGCCGGTGCAGATCAGCAGCCCATCTTTCACGCTCCACGTTTCAGGGCTCGTGTTCACATCCACCCAACCCGTCAGGTCCTTGCCATTGAACAGGTCCTTAAAGGTCGGCACCTCATCCGCCCAGGTCGGATAAAGCCCACAGGACAGAGAAAAGGCACACGAAAAAGCAGCGAAGACAGAGCGGCGAGGAATCATCATCCAGAGCATACGTTCCGCCTTCAGCGAATTATCGCCTGAGAAAACTTCACCCTCGGAGGCGTAGGTTTGAGATCATGCAAAGAATTGCCCCCATGTTCATCTGGATGGCCGCCCTCATCGCGGCGGCAGGGCACAGTGCCGACGCCCCACGCCCGCTGAACTTCATCAACGACATCCAGCCCATCCTGACCAAGTCCGGCTGCAACGCCGGTGCCTGCCACGCCAAGGCCATCACCGGACAGCGCGGATTCCGCCTGTCCGTGCTGGGATTTGAGGCCGAAGAAGACTACGAGGCTATCGTCAAACAAGGCAAAGGTCGACGCGTCTTCCCGCCTGCCCCAGAGGAAAGCCTCCTGCTCACCAAGGCCGCCAACATCACCCCGCATGGAGGTGGCGTAAAGATGGATCCAAAATCCGAAGGCTACCGCACCATCGTCCGCTGGATCGCCGAAGGCATGCCCTACAGCAATCCCGGCGATGCCACGCTGACCAGCATCGACGTGGTGCCCCCGCGCATCACGATGAAAGTCAGCACCTCCCAGCAGCTCAAAGTCACCGCCCGATATTCAGACGGCAGCAGCCGGGACGTCACCCAGATGGCTCTGTATGAGGCCAACGACAAAAGCATGGCGGAAGCCAGCGCCACCGGGCTCGTCAAGACCCTCGATATCCCCGGTAACGTCGCCATCATGGTGCGCTACGGCGGGCGCGTCTCCGTCTGTAGCGTCTCCATCCCACTCGGGGCACCAGTGGATTTTCTGCCTCCGGCCAAGAACTTCATCGACCAGCACATCTTCGCAAATCTCAAACAGATCGGCGTCCCAGCCTCGCCGATTTGTGATGACTCCACCTTCATCCGCCGCGTCACGCTCGATATCGCAGGTCGAATCCCCACCATCGAAGAGACCAAAGAGTTCCTCGCCAGCAAGGCACCGGACAAGCGGGATCAACTCATTGATTCCCTCCTCAACAGCCCTGACTACGCGGACTACTTTGCCAACAAATGGACCGCCCTGCTGAAGAACAAGCGCGACGATGCTGCAGACATCACCGCAAACTTCGCCTTCCACGCCTGGATGCGCGATAGCCTGCTGGCCAATACCCGCTATGACCAGATCGTGCGGCAGATCCTCGCCTCCACTGGCACCATCGTCTCCAATCCGCCCGTCGCTTGGTACAAGCGTGTTAAAGAGCCCACCACCCAGCTTGAGGACGTCGCCCAGCTCTTCCTCGGCGTCCGCATGCAGTGCGCGCAGTGTCACCATCACCCCTTTGAGCGCTGGACCCAGGCGGAGTACTACCACCTCGCCGCCTTCTTCAGCCAGATCGGGCGCAAACCCACCGCCATCGCGGGCGAAGACCTCATTTTTCATAAGCGCGGACTCGCCCAGACAGAGCACCGCAAGACCCGTGTCATGCTCAAGCCCGCCGGCCTTGGCGAACCCGAAATGGACATCGCACCCGACGACGATCCCCGTCTTGCTCTCGTGGATTGGATGAGCAAAAAAGACAACCCCTTCTTCGCCAAATCCCTGGTCAATCGCTACTGGAAGCACTTCTTCAAGCGCGGACTTGTCGAGCCCGAGGACGACCTCCGCGACACCAATCCCCCCACCAATCCCGATCTCTTCGATGCCCTGGCCAAGCACTTCACTGACAGCGGCTATGACCTCAAAGAACTCGTCCGCACCATCGCCCAGAGCCACACCTATCAGCTCAGTGCCATGCCCAATGACCAAAACGCCGTCGACGTACAGGCCTACTCCCACTTTTATCCGAAGCGCATGACCGCAGAAGTGCTGCTGGATGGCATCGATACCGTCACTGGTGCCAAGACCGACTTTGCAGATCTGCCCCCAGGCACCCGCGCCGTCTCCCTTCCCGACAACAGCTACAACAAAGCCTCCCCCTTCCTCAAAGTCTTCGGTCGCCCAGAAGGAGCCAGCGTCTGCGAGTGCGAACGCGTCCAGTCCGCCAGCCTCGCCCAGAGCCTGCACCTCATGAACGCCGCCGACGTCAAGGCCAAGCTCACCGCCACCAACGGCCGCGCCGATCAGCTCAGCAAGGCCGGCGTCCCCGAGCCCAAGCGCATCCGCGAGCTCTACCTCGCCGCCTTTTCCCGCGAGCCCACCGCCGACGAAGTCCGCATCAGCGAGACCTACGTCGCCAAGCCCCGCACCGACGCCACCGGCAAGCCCCTCGATTCTCAACGCGCCAAACGCAACGGCTACGAAGACCTCCTCTGGGCCATCCTCAATACCAAAGAGTTCCTCTACAATCACTAGGGCGGCACAGACTCGGGTCCATTCGCCAGACCATTCACGTGACACCTTCCGTCACTCTATTCGCCAAATCACGATGCTGCCCACCACCAGCACCAGGGTCACGACGGTCAGCCAAGTAGCAGCCCGTCGCCACAGCGGGTGATAGACGGCGCAGAGGATTGCGGTCAGCAGGCTCGAAAGCAATCCCACGGCGACAATGACCGACCCAATGGCAAAGTTGCCCAGCGCTCCCCAGCCATCCGAGGCCGGAGCCCCAAAGGCAAACAGGATACCGGCGACAACAACACCCAGGGCAAAAATCGATATTTTCAAAAGGGTCGGCATCAGTTTGACCTCCATTCGCTGGTGATACTATCGTTTGGTTCGCATCGCTTTCACCTGCTGGAGGTGATGATCTCTTTGCAACTTCCGATACTCCTCGGAGCCCCTGGAATACAGGGCAACGCGCGATTCGTTGTCGAAATGAATTCCCCACCCATACGTCTTCGCCAAGGGTGAGCAACGCAGGCACGGCTGCCCTTTGGAGAAAAACTCCTTTCGTTCGCGTTCACGGTCAAAGCTCTGGCTAGCCTTGCGCGCGGCGTGCACAGCAAAGAGGATGTCATCTGACGTGTGTTGGTATGGCGCACCGTGAATGAGATCAAACTGCAGACGGGCCACGGTCGGCTTCTCCTTTTCTGGCGGAATCCTCCCCTCGCTCGCACGACAATCCTCGGCGACTTCAATAAAGGTGTTGTGGTAGTTCGTTGAGTGCATCTTCGACTCTTGTTCCCCCTAAAGCCCCCGACCGTCAAGCTGCACCGCCGCGTGATGCTTGCCACACGTCTAGCGCCAAATCTCAACGCCCGATTGAAGGCTAAGCCTTCTGGGCGATGAGGAAGACGTGCTTTTCTGGGAGTTGATCATACTCAAGATGTCGGCAAATGCAGCCGGCGTCCGCGACGGTCTGCAGCGTCTGCGGGATGCCGAGCACACTGTAATAAACCGGTGGCCCCATCGCCGAATCCTGCTTTTCCTCCGGGCCGTCCAGGCCGCCCGTCGTCCAGATGAAGACCCCACGCGAAGTCAGTGCGCCACACAGCCTGCGCAGGACACTCTCGCTGCCCAACTGACCGATCCTGACGAACGGAAATTGCTCGAAGATGATCTGGACTCCCACGCCCCTTAGCTGGTAACCTCCGACGTGCTGGATGGCTGCCGCACCATCACGGCCCCGCAGAGAACACGAAACGACTCAACCGCTCATGGCCAAGAAGACGAACAACATCGACGTGGTCCGGGAGATCGCTCTGTCGCTTCAGAGTGTCGAAGAGAGCACCTTGCACGGCGCTCCGTCGTTCAAGCTTCACGGAAAGCTTCTGGCATGTCCTGCCATCCACCCATCTGCCAAACCCGACACTCTTGCCGTTCGACTCGACTTCGATGAGCGCGAGCGATTGATCGCGGCTGAGCCGGACATCTACTATGTCACCGAGCACTACTTGAAGCATCCAATGGTGCTCGTTCGACTGTCCCAAGCGGATCGGAACTCCCTGAAAAATTTGCTGAGCACGGCCCACAGTCTGATGGGCCCCAAAGAGAAGCCTGCAGGGAGTGGAGGCAAATAGACCATGTTTGAAACTCGATCACGCGGATACGCAACCGACCTTATGCTCGCGTCGCTTGACGGCGATGTCTCGTGCGGTGACGGCTATTTTGCCGCACGGACACCGACATCCCCGTCCTTTTGGTGGGGCAACTTCGTGCTTTTTTCCGACCCACCCTGGAAGAAACTCCTGCAAAAATGGGAGTCCACTTTTGACGAAGAAGTCGGGTGCACTGCGGGTATTGAGCATCGCAATCTTGCCTGGGATTCGATCGACGGAGAGACGGGTGATGCGGATGCCTTTGTCGCCAAGGGTTACACCCTCACCCGTGACTTCTACCTGTTCGCAGAAAAGACCCGACCTTCGCCACACCATCGGGCCGACTTGCAAATACGCCCGATCGAGGGCGATGCCGAGTGGGCGCGTGCGGACGAGATTGCGATGGCGTCCTTTTCCGACGAACAAAGTACGCCGTCGTTTCGACGCTTCCTTTCGCAACAAGCCAGTCGATACCGAAGGCTCGTTGAAATGGGCTTCGGGAAGTGGTTCGGAGCCTTCAGCGATGACATCATCGTTGCGAGCATGGGTATCTATGTCCGCGGAAATATCGGGCGCTGCCAGTCAGTGGCGACCTCGCCGGAATATCGACGAAGCGGCTGCTGCGGCACATTGGTCCACGCAGCCTGCAGCTTTGCCTTTGAAAAAATGGGAGCAAGAGAGATCGCGATGATGGCGGAGCCATCCAACCCGTCACTGCGTGTTTATCAATCGGTTGGCTTTGAGATTCAGGAGCACGTAGCGAGTCTCTCCCTTTCGAAGAGCAACTGCGCCTGAAAATCCCCACCTCATGCGGGGAAACCATGAACACCAGGCGCAGCGCCCACGCGAAACCCCAAGAATCAAAGCCCATGCACGTCACCGACCTCGCTATCAACAAGTCCTTGGGGATGCAACTCGCGCCAGAAGGCACAGGCCATATCCTGGACCTGCCTGAGTCGCCACTGCTGCTCAATCACGTCGGCACCGTTCACGCCGGCGTGCAGTTTTCACTGGCGGAGGCAGCCAGTGGTGAGTTTCTGCTGCGCCAGCTCGGCGAGTCTCAAAATCAGGTCTTCGCGGTGCTCCGGACGTCGAGCGTGAAGTTTCGCAAGCCGGCGCACGGCGCTCTGCAGGCCTCGGCACGATTTGCCGATGGCAACATTGAATCCTTGTCTGCCGAACTCACTTCACGTGGCCGGGCTTTGACCACCGTGCTCGTCGGGGTGGCGGATGCACAAGGAGTCGTGACGATGACCGGCCAGTTTGACTGGTTTTTACAGCGTCAGCCTCCTGCGGCCTGAATGCCCCACCCATGAACACGAATCCAATCATCTTCGATGAAATTGAATGGAAGTCGCCGAAGCCAGGCATGCGCTGCAGAGTATTTCAGAACGGGGCGCGGCAGTTGCGGCTCGTCGAGGAGGTTTCCAAAGGATGATCACAAAGGCGAACCTCGACGCAGACATGGCAGCATGATGGACATCACGATCAGACCTGAAACGAACGCGGATACAGCGACCATCGAAGCGGTCACGGTGGCGGCGTTTCTGAACGCCGAACACACGAGTCACACAGAACAGCTCATCGTGGACGGACTGCGCAGGGCGGGAGCATTGACGGTGTCATTGGTCGCCGAGGACCATGGCGAAATCGTCGGCCATGTGGCAGCGTCGCCGGTGGTCATCTCGGACGGCACGGCGGGATGGTATGGGTTGGGTCCTCTTTCCGTGAAACCGGAATGTCAAAAACGCGGCATCGGCTCGAAACTCGTGCAGGAAGCTCTGGACAGGCTCCGCGAGTTGGGGGCGTCCGGTTGTGTGGTCCTTGGCGATCTCCGCTACTACGAGCGCTTTGGATTCAGGGCCGAAGCCGGTTTGATCCTGCCGGATGTGCCCCACGAGTATTTTATGGCCGTAGCGTTCAGCACATCCTTGCCCCATGGCATCGTCACCTACCATGAAGCGTTCAACGCCTGAGTGGGCCACAGGATACTGACCTCGCTAACCCCCGCATCGAGAATGCGGTCGAACATACGAGAGGTAAGGCCCGATGACTCCGCTGCGGTCATAACCGAGATACTGCAAATCGCCTCCTTGCCAGGCGAATCGGCTTCAGGTAGGGGTAGAGGTAGAGGTTGTCCTGGCGCCGGGAGCTATTGCGATATCGGGTCCGCCGGGCTTGTTTTTCAGTGATAGATTGCTCAATCCTTCAACCCGGTCGCCCAAATGAACCGTCTGCTCACACTCCTTCTCATTGTGCTTCAAGCATCACTCGGCGTCGCTGCCGATCCAGTCGCCACACCAGTGACGGATGATAGCCAGCTTCTCAACGGCAAGTGGACGCCGATCGCCGCCATCATTGGCGGCGTCAAGCTGCCTGCGGATCAGCTACAGAAAATCACTCTCACCCTGAGCGGCGACAGCTATGAAGTGGCCGTGGCCGGAGAGGATCACGTCGACAAAGGCACTGCCACGCGCGACACGACCACCGCACCCAAGCGCCTGACCATCAAGAGCCTCGAAGGCCCGAACAAGGGCAAGACCTTCCTCGCCATCTACGAGATCAAAACAGTGAACGGCGTGGACGCCTACCGCGTTTGCTACGACCTCTCAGGCACCGCCTTTCCCACTGAATTCAAGAGCGTGAAAGGCACTCAGCTTTACCTTGCGGGCTACCGTCGCAAGAAGGAATGACCAGAGCGCCAGCTCCTTGAAGAAGTGTTAGTCAGCCAAGCCTATATGGGTGCGGATTCGTCCGAGTCGTTTCGGCCGGACGACTCGCCCTCCCGATGCCGATTCGGCCGGGCTCAACCGCGTGTTCATTCTCTCCCTGGTGCGCACCCTCACCCAAAGGACGGGAAAAGTCGTTTGGACATGGGCCGTGATGACCCTCTCCAAAAACGGCGAATACCCCGTGGATGCCGCAATCCACGTCCCGCGCTGAAGCCATGGCACCCCGTCAGGGGTGTTGCCTCCGGTGGGCTCGCGGGGGATCCGTGAATCCGCGCCCGATCATGTGGCTTCCTTCACACGCACAATTCGTGTAACAAGGGACGACATTTCCTGAATTAGAAGGGTCGTCCCCATGTCCGCCAACGAACTCGCAGCCTCCCGCTCTCCCGTCTTTGCCACGACGCGGTGGTCGGTGGTGCTGGCTGCGCGGCATGCGGAGACGCGCGCGTCGAAGCAGGCGATGGAGACGCTGTGCCAGGCCTACTGGTATCCGCTCTATGCCTATGTGCGCCGAGATGGTCATTCGCCGCATGATGCGCAGGATCTGACGCAGGAGTTCTTCGCTCGCTTGCTGGAAAAGGACTGGCTGCAGGCCGCCGGGCCGGAGCACGGGCGCTTCCGCACCTTCCTGCTCGTGGCCATGAAGCGTTTCCTGATCAACGAATGGCACAAGAATGCCTCGTTGAAGCGCGGCGGTCACATCACGCATGTGCCACTCGATGCCGAGGACGCGGAGCGGCGTTTCGCCAGCGAACCGGAACTCGCGCCGGATGCTGTCTTCGAGCGGCGCTGGGCCATGACGCTGTTGGACCAGACTTTGGCCACGTTGGAAGGCGAATTCGCTGCGGAAGGCAAAGCAGAACACTTTCAGGCCATGAAGCATTGTCTCACGCTGGATCGCGACCGCATCTCCTATGCGGAACTCGCCGCACAACTCGGCTCCAACGAAGGCGCGGCCCGTGTGGCGGTGCATCGGTTGCGGAAGCGCTTTCGCGCGTTGTTTCGCGAAAACATCACGGCGACCTTGGCCGAAGGCGAGAACGTGGAGACCGAGATGCAGCACGTTGTGGCCGTGCTGGGCGGCAGTTGAGTGAAATATCTTGTAACAGGCGCCGCCAGACCCTGAACTACTTGGGGAACCGATGAATACCGAATCCACCAACTGTCCCCAATGCGGCTCTCCACTGCCGGCCGATGCCCCGCAGGGCCTCTGTCCGCGCTGTCTGGCCGCGTTGAACTTTGACACCGAGACCATGCCAACGGGGGCGGTGGCGGCACAGCCGACGCTGACGCCGGAGGAACTCGCGCCGCACTTTCCCCAGCTCGAGATCCTCGAATGCCTCGGCCGCGGTGGCATGGGAGTGGTTTACAAGGCCCGGCAAAAGTCGCTGAACCGGCTTGTCGCGCTGAAACTGCTGGCTCCTGAGCGCGCGGACGACGCGAAGTTCGCCGCGCGCTTTGAAAAGGAGGCGCATGCGCTCGCGGCGCTCAATCATCCGCACATCGTCACCATTTATGACTTCGGCCAGGCGGGCGGCTTTTTCTTCCTGCTCATGGAGTTCGTCGATGGTGTGAATCTGCGCCAGGCGATGAGCGCGGGACGATTCACGCCTTCACAGGCGCTGGCCATCGTGCCGCCAGTGTGCGAAGCGCTTCAATACGCGCATGAGCACGGCATCGTGCATCGCGACATCAAGCCGGAGAACCTGCTGATGGACAAGGAAGGCCGCGTGAAGATCGCGGACTTCGGCATCGCCAAGATGATCGGCGCGGAGAATGTGGACGGTGGAGAGGCGCTCTCGCAGCCGTTTGGCACACCCAGCTATGCCGCGCCCGAACAGCAAAACGATCCGGCGCATGTGGATCACCGCGCGGACATCTACTCGCTCGGCGTAGTGCTCTATGAGTTGCTCACCGGCGAACTGCCGAAGGCGAATCTCGAAGCGCCGTCGCGTCGCGTGCAAATCGACGTTCGTCTGGATGAAATCGTGCTGCGCGCGCTCGAAGCACGGCCGGATCGCCGTTATTCGACCGCGGCGGAGTTTCGCACCCAGCTCGCCACGATTGTTTCCGGCTCCGTCAAACCCGCCGGGGCAGTGTTGAAGTCGGACAACAGCTACATCAGCACGCCTGAGCATCTCTCGACGTTCTACGGCCGATTCGCCTACATCTACACGGGCAAGGGCCATCTCCTGCTCGACACGGAGAGGCTGACCTTCACGCGCCCGAATGCTCCGGCCATCGTCATCCCTCTTTTCGCCATACGCGATCTCAGCATTGGCCCGTATCCCGCCACGGCGAAGCCGATCCGGCTGAATTTCATCAGCGTGACGTTTGAGGAAAACGGAAATCGCCGGCAGCTCCTTTTCACGCCCAACGAAGGGGCATTTACTCCTGCCTGGGGCACGAACCGCATCGTCGCCGACTGGTTCAAGGCGATTCAGGATGCGACGCGAAACGCCACGGGCAGCATCCCACCCAGCACGCCAGAGGATCATCTGGGTGTTCCGCGAGGATCAGCCATGAAGTGGCTGCCCATGTTCGCCGTCCTGCTCGGCGCAGTTGTTTTGGCCTGTCTCTTCGCCACGCCGAATCTCGGACAAACAGCGAGAATGATGGTCATCCCTGTCGCCCTGCTGCTGATGGTCGCCGGACCGATGTTCGTGGGCCTGCTATCGCGCCCGCAGCGGGAGACCGAAGGCCAAGCCAACCCGGGCCGCTCGTGGCGTTGGGCGGGAGTTTTGAGCATGATCCTAGGAGCCGTGTTGCTGCTCGGCTCCCAGGTGTTCAATGGCATGGTGAATGACTTTGCGTTGACTGCGGCAGCGCGTGAGCATCAGGTCAAGCGCGACAAAGCCGTGTCGCAAGCGGCGGCGATGCGCACCGAAGCAGAAAGCAAGGTGACGGAGAGAGCCGCCGTGCAGGCCAGGCTGAAATCCGCCACGGATCCCGAGGAGCAAGGGCGCCTCCGACGGGAATCCGAGGCGCTCGACCGTGAATCGCAACGTCAGCTCGCGGCGGCGAAGCAGCTTGACGAGGCGATCGATCAAGCCAACCGGGCCTCCGAGCGCGCCAGGCAGCAGCGCGTTCTCATGTTTTACCTGATAGCCGGAGCACTTCTCGTGGCGGGCGCGGGGGCACTCTTCCGCCGCACACGCGGCGACGCCGAATCCGTTCCCGCGCGGCGGACCGGCGTGGGCTGCGTGAATCTGTCGATCATGGCTGCCGCTGGCGCGGTGGCGATGATCGCCGTCTTGACTTATCAACTGGCTGGTCATATCGGCAGCACTCCGGGCACTCTTCAGAGCGTCTCCTCTCAACTCGTCTCTGTGGAAGGAAACATCGTGACCGTCGAATTGAACCTCCAAGTGGCGGAAGGGACGGTCGAGGTGCGTGCCGAGTTGAATGGCAAGCCCGCCCCCGATGCCAAGCGCCTCCCGCTCGTCGATTCCGACCGCAACACAGGCCAGAGAACGCTCGTCCTGCCCGGCGCACCCATCGGCAACCAGCCCTGGCGCATCTTCCAGCCCGGCATGCATCTGTGGAGGTTGCGGTATGTGCTGCCCACGCCTGAACTCGCCCAACAGGCAGCGGAAAGCCTGCGGTCCATGGGCGAGTTGCCAGCCGTCGCCGGCAAGGGTCACGCCGGAACCGTTTTCGAACTCGGAAACCCGGAAAGCCCGGACTACCACGCCGTGCTGCATGTCTCCGAAGTGATGAGCTCCACCGATCCACGCTGGGTCAGCGTCGAGGGGCAGCGATCATGGAACGAATCCGCCACGCGAGCCACCTGGACTGTCCGCACCAACACCGGCGGCATGATCCATCTTCTGCACGGCGATGGCCAGCGCGACGCGTCCCTGCAACGCAATGCGACCACGAAGTTCCATGAGGCCTCCATCGTGGTCGAGATCACCAAAATAGGCAGCGACCGAGTCAAGGTGGCCACCTCGGTCGGCAGTGGCACCGTGGGCGGTGAATTTGGTGGTGACTATCTGCAAGTCCGCGATGAACTGCTCAACACCGCACTCAATACCGCCAAATTGGAAATCGGAACACGCGTGGAACTGTGTCGTCTGGATGGCAAGCCGCTCGTTTTGGAGGTGCCGGTGATCATGGAGGCAGCCACCGGTGCGGCTGCGCCCGAAAGGTCCACGACCGCGATCCGCGGGGGCGTGACCACCGTGAATCGTTCATGGATGAGTTTCTTCCTGCCCTTCATCCTTTCAGCGGTCGTCCTGATCGTCATCGTTACCTTGCTGCGCTCCATGCGAAGACGGGGCCGTTCGGGCTGCGTCGCCGCTTTGCTCATCGTTTTGGCTCTCGCGTTGCTGCTCGCCACCGCCGCCCTGGTTTGGTACCTGTCCAGAGCCAGTCAGGTCGACCATCCACTCCCGGCACCTGCCCAAGGAGCCAAAGTCATCGAAGCACCCAGAATCCCGACGTGATCGATTTCAACGTCGTGAAAGTCGAGAACCCGCCCGGCAGATTGAGATGGAACAGATGAGCAAGGGCCGAATCCAATTGCCCGACGGTGCCGTGCCTGTGCTCGGCCACGTGAAACACCGCGACGGCTGGACCTACATCATGGCGCTGCGGATTCTGCGAGAGCCGGGCGCGCCGCGACCGCCAGCGCCGAAAGGCGCGCTCTTTTCCGTCGAGAAGGAAATCGTTGTACCCGACCGCGCCTTTGTGCGCGTGCAATTGCAGAAGTCAGCCAAGGACGGCAGCAAAACCGCGTTTGGCAATTCGCTGGTCTTCAAACCGGCCAATACCGCCAAAGGCTTCATCCTGCGCTGGCACGCGTATGCGCCACCGCTTCCGAATGCGGCCCCGACCTACCTGCTCGATTTCGTCGATCCGGACTCGGGTGCCATCTTCCACCGCATCGAGGACGGTTTCCCGCCCGGTGTCGTATTGAGTTCACCCAACAGTCAGCCGCTCCCCGACGTCAACAAGAGCATCATGATTGCCGCTCCCGGCACCAAGACGATTCTGCGCCTGCTGCGAGCCAGCCAGAAAGTCACACCGGGTGCCGCCCTCACGGCCTGGTGGGATGTCTATGCCGAGGTCACCCACGTCAGCCCTATCACCAAGTCGGTGCCGCAATTCCAGTTGCCGGAACGGTGAGACGACCGCCAACCTCGACCATCAAAGGGTCAGTGCTACACAGGGCCCGGTGAACTGGATTCCGCACAAAGGGCAATGAGTTCCAGCCTATCAAATTCCCGATCATTTCCCGCTCTTTGCACCTCGCCGGGCTCTAGCACTTGGTTCACGCCGTGCACGCAGCCACACGTCTAGCGCCGAATCTCAACGCCCCATTTAAAGCTCGGGCTTTTGGGCGATGAGGAAGACGTGCCTTTCCGGGAGTTGATCATACTCAAGATGTCGGCAAATGCAGCCGGCGTCCGCGACGGTCTGCAGCGTCTGCGGGATACCGAGCACACTGTAATAAACCGGTGGCCCCATCGCCGAATCCTGCTTTTCCTCCGGGCCGTCCAGGCCGCCCGTCGTCCAGATGAAGACCCCACCCGGAGTCAGAGCGCTGCACAGCCTGCGCAAGACACCCTCGCTGCGATTCAGTGGCACATGCCAGATGCTATCCCAGGCGGTGATGAAGTCGTACTTCTTGGTGGGCATCCACTCGCACACGTCGGCATGGTAAAACGTCGCCCTGGGATTTCGTGTCTTCGCCAGTGCAATCATTTGCGCGGAGACGTCGATCCCCTCGACCTCGTATCCGTGACTCTCCAGCAACCGACGAAGGCGGTCATTGCAGCCACAGCCAACATCGAGAGCCAGCCCGCCGCCGCTCGGGCGAAACTTCAGCGCGTGCTCGTGCTGGCGGATGCCGTTCGTGGTCAGATGCGGTTCCAGCCACTGATGGGCAATGGAATCATAGCTATCGGCGATCTCAGCGGGTTGCATGATTCAGCAGGTGTTTCAATTCGGGCGATGGCGGGCAGGCTGCATCGATGGCATGTCCGATGCCGTTGTCGGAATAACGGTCTTCCCCTCGGTCACGATCCGGTCGTAGAGCTTGCCGTAGGACGCGCGCACATCGTATTCACCACCGCGCGAATGACGACGATACCAGGCCTCCCACTGCGAAAAGTCGGCAGGAGCGTCCACGCAGGCCTTGTAGATTTGCAGCGGTTTTCGCTCCGCAGGAGACAAGGGCATGAGCCTCGGAAGAAGTTGTCCGGCGCGGCGAGTCCCCGCAATCTCGGCCTCCAGAAGGCCCTCCACAAAGGCGTCACGAGCAATGCTGCGATTCGCGGCCCGCTTCATCAGTTCCGCAAAGCGGAGGTAGGCCCGCGAGTTGCAGATCTCGTAAACCACTCCCGCGAGCTGATCAGCGGGTGGCAGGTTCCGTTTCACGTGCAAGGTGACAAACCGGTGTTCCGTCGTGTAAACATGGGAGGCCAAGGCACCGCCATCAGGCGCACCATCGTCCCATGCCAGACGGTAAGGCCCGACCGGTCGGCGCCATTCCACTCGGAGCCATTGATCCAGTGCCGCGTATTGACTGAGCAAGGGCGCAACCTCTGGGCGACTCTTCATGAACGCCTCAACCGGCTGCCGTTGCTTGGCATAAGACGCCGCCGGGCCGTTGAGACTGGAACAAGCCGAAAGAGCCACCAGACCCAGCGCAACAGCCGTACAGCGTAGGGCGAGGAAGGTCATCGTATTAGAATCGAACTTCGCGCGCACCATCGCTGAACATCCGCAGGATCTCCCAAACCTTCCTTTTCATCACCGACAGATCCGATTCCAATGCAACGGTGGCTTGGCCCACGCCGGAAACCTGCGCTTTACTTCAGGGCAGCTTCGATTTCGGCCGCTACCTTTTTGGCCAGGTACTTGTAGCCTTCAGGGGTGTAGTGGACGTTGGCGGGCAGTTGGATCTCCGCCAGCTTAGCCTTGGCGTAAGTGTGCAGATCGTCGGTGGGCACGCCAGCGGCTATCATCACTTTCGCGGCGACTTCGTTGAACTGCACGGATTCATCCGCCACGCGGCCGCCGGAGCCTTCCGGCACCGGGGTGGTGCTGCACCAGATGACTTTGGTACCCGTGCCTTTCAGCTGGGTCACGATCTCGGTCAGGTTCTTTTCATACTCCGGCAGCGGCACTTGATGCTTCGCGCCCGGCAGTTTGGGGTCAACCAAACGCGAGCCATCCGGGCCCATGTAAACGAGATCGTGCAGACCAAAGTTAAAATGGATCACGTCCCATTTGGAGTCGCCGAGCCAGGATTTCAGACTCTCCAGACCGCGCGATGAGGGGCCGCCGTTGCCGGGGATGCGGTGCACATTGGCTTTGCCTTTCAGCAGCTCCTGCACGGCGACGGTGTAACCGATGGAAATCGAATCGCCAATCAAGAGCACCCGCGGCAGCCCTGCGACGTCCTGCACCGGGGCAAAGGCAGGATTCGGCGCGCGCTTGGGCTGCGGCTTGGCTTTTTCAGCAGCGCTGAGGCTGACGGTGACGGCGGCTAGCAGGAAGAAGAGGAGAGATTTCATGGCAGTAGGTCACGGTAAACGCTGCCAGCACGGATTCCCATCACAAAGAATCGATCGCAGGTCCACACCCTCAGGGATCGGGAGTCGCCGCCGCCACCACAAGACCTTTGATATCCAATGTCGTGGCAGAGTGGGGTCTGAAGCGGGTTGCTCGGCGAGTGACCAAGAAAAAATGGATGACCTACTCGCCGATCCAATGAAAAACCAAGGCACCCAGGATCGCGATGACAACGAACACCAACGTCATGGTCATCGCGATGGCATACCAGAATCGAAGCGTCTTCTTCTCATCTGGCGAAACGCCAATGCGTGAAGACTCAATGGTGCGCTTCCAAGCCTCATACGGCCACCAAAACAGATCAATCAGAGTTGATAGAAGGTCGAGCATGGTCTGTTTGGCAAAAGCATACGTCACGACGGGGACAGCTTTGGCAAGTTGGAAGTAAGTGGGCACATTGGCACACATCCTTTCGACGACGAGGGCTCTGTCCTTCTCGCAGATCTATCCCAATTACTTAGGTCCACCGCAACAAAGTTGCCACGATCACAGAGGTGCGGGTTTCACTCCAACTCAACGTGGGCTTTGGCGAGCACTCCCTGCCACCATCCGTACCGTCAACCCTTGCACTTGCACCATTCGACTTCGTCGGGTTCGGCCATCATTGCCCCCTCCGCCCGCCGCTTGGTCTTCGAACTCTCCTATCACCAAACTGCGACTGAACTCTGGGATCTTCATCAGCAGCGTCCTCCGCGCGCCCACATCCGATTCACAAGCTTTCGCAGCCAACCGCTCAATGTCCGACCGCCGCTCTGATACCATTTCCGCATACACACGCTTTCCCCAGGCGGCCCATTCCTTGAGCGTGCAATGCAGCACATCACACAAACCCGCAATCGCCTCCTTATCTCCCGCCAAGGCCGCAGACCAACCATTCCAGCGCCAGTCTTCGGCGCCCTCCACCAGCTTCGCCCGCACTGGGTTCAGATCGATGTAGGCTGCCATCACGCGCGCCACGTCCGGCTCCCGCTCATTGCTCTTCGTGCCGGTGTAAAACTTCCGCTCCACCAACACACTCTTAAACTTTCCCATCCAAAGCGTACCCTGCCGCTCGTGTCGGCGATTGTACCACCGGCTAAACCGCACCTTCACCTCCTGCATCCAAGCGCTCACGTCACACATCCGCTCCTTCATCGCGGTAACCCGCTCCTGCACAAGCAGTTCCATCCCACCCCCCATCGTCCGCAACTTCGCAAAGTCCGCCTTCACCGCCGCTATATGCGCCTTGCTGTAAAGCAATCGCATGTGCTCAAACAACTTCTCTTCGCCAACCGCAGCCCCAGGAGGCCCAAACCGCTCCTCCAACCAAGTCCCCCTGTGCGGCACCCGCACCAAAGCATGGAAGTGATTCCCCATGATGCAGTAAGTCAGGATCTTGATCCCACAAAACCGAGCCATCTTCCTCATCACCAGAACCAGTGCCTCCCGCTCTGTCTCATCCAAAAAAATCTCCCCGCCACAAGTACGCGACATCACGTGGTAGACATTCGACCGCCCATCATCCCCCCGAATCCGTTTCCGAGCCCAAGACTTCCGATTGATCCCCACATAGACGCCTGTCAGCGCCTTCACGCCAATGAGCGGGTCCTGAGCGCCCGAGCCAGTGTCACCACCGCCCCCAATATCCCCGCGTTCAGCGCCAATGTTCCCCGGTTCCATTGTATCTAATTCCGCTGCCATGCACCAAGGCTACCAAAATGCCGCAACTAAGCAAGTCATTTGATATCAGATGTCTTTGCTAAGAGCGTCCTAAGCACGAAAAGAATGTTCTGTGCACCGACAATCGCCAAGGCAGCGATACCTAGCATGTAGCAGATGCCGCAGGCTATCCGGGGGCGCTCCGCCGCTGTATCGGCCTCATCAAAGACAAGTTGGAATGTGTCGCGAACGCGCTCAGCTGTGATTGGGATATCATACAGAGCGCCAGCAATATCTTCGTAGTTCATGCGGTCGGGCAGATTGTTTGGAATCACGTCGTCGAGTTGTTGGTCGAAGGCGGCAGTGGTGAACATATCGAGAGCAACCATCTGCCTGTTGTTCATGGTCATGTCGGCGTTGTCTCGCCGAGGGTAGTCGTAAAGAAAGCCGGTGAACCAGTCGGTGAGCTTAAATGGAGAAACGCCCTTCGTGTCGAAGTCGCGGAAGTCGATGTAGTCTCGGAGAATCCGCGGGCAGCCGAGGGTGAACACAAGTGTGCCTGCCGCGAAGAAGAGACTCCCGAGATAGAGAACTCGCCAACTGAAAGGCAGGGAGATGACATGGCCCCAATTAGCTCCGCCAATGTGTGGAAGCACATGAGCCTCAAAGGCGGCGATGCTCCTGGCTGAAACAGGGATAAAGAGAAACCAAAAATAAGAGGACTTGGCGAAGCGGCTGTTACCGATGGTCCGAAGTCCGGACCAACGTGGGAGTCGTTGAGCTAGCCATCTTAAAACTGCGTTTTCGGCTCGGATCATTGAGTGCGCGTAGCAACGCCTAGACGTTTAAGCTCTGGCACAGATGGGGCGGGTCTGACGCATCCAAATCAGAGAAAACTCCGACGCCCCATCTGTTGCCAGCAGCTGTCGCCCTTGGCTGGTCGATGGATGTTATTCGGTTGGCTTAGTGCTCGGTGGTGCAACTAGACGGATGGCAACAGAAATGGCCAAGAACGCCAGTATCCAAAATAGGATCTGCGAAGATGGACCATCAACAGTCAATCCTCCGACCTCGAACTTAAGCGGCTTATCAGAGGCCAACGGCAATGCCACGACTAGCGTGAAGGAACCAAGGGCAGCAAACGGCAATCCCAACGTTGAAGGTCCGTTCGCTATAATGGCCTTCGTAACGGCGCTACTCCACTTCGATGGTCGCAATAGATGCACCGCAAGAAAGACGATGTAAGCGACACTGCTGAGAATAAAAGCGAACAGCAGGACGATGGTGACACAATCAAGAACGGTCTTCATGGCTGGTTGTGATTGATGGAGATGACATGAAATCGCACATTCTAGAAGATACCGATAACTGGCCCGCCACTCCCGTGCCACCCGTGCCAAACACCATCGTCATCTCGCTTGAAGTTGTAGTAGTAGCGTGGGTTGTTACTATAAGTGTCCACAACATGTTGTGTGGAGCCATCTCGTGGTAGATAACCCGAGGCCAAGACGGGTGCCTGGTCTGGTGGGAGATGATCTTCGACAATGCGATACTCAACTCCAGTGGCCTTGTGATTCTGAACGGTTATTGTCTGTGATGGCATATGCGTATTTCGTTTTGGTTTTCGGTTCTTGAGGGAAACAGACTGCGCTTTGGCTTGGCCGAACATTTTTCTTATTCTGCACACAAGCGCAGAGTTATGACTCTATATGCCACGCCAGTGAAGGTTTTGGCAAGATGGAAGTCGGTTAGCACGAAGGAAGCGGTCAAATCATAGCCAACTATGACAATAGGTTACAGAAGGGTGGATAGTGACGCCGCATATCGGGTGATTCCTGCATGTCAATATTTCCCAAAGTCCAATATGCCTTGAAGCACCGGCGGGTGAGCCGGATCACCCAAAGCCCAAAGGGGAGAAACGGTCGGCAGCAGGCTGTGGGGCGATGGGGTTGGCCGGGGGCGACTGCTGGCACTGACTCCTTTTCACTTCTGACTCCTGACTCCTGCCCTCCACCACGCGTTCCTTGATCAGAATGGCGCATTCGGTGCGTAGGTTACGGGGTATGAATCTTCGTTTTGTTTGCTGCCTTCTCTTCTTCACCTCTGCTGCTGCGTTCTCCCAGCAGGTGACGCTGCCGCTCCCTCGATTGCTGACGGTGATGCCGATGGGGGGTCAGGTGGGCACGGAGGTGGAGGTGACGATCACGGGCGAAAACATTGAGGAGGTCAGCGCGCTGACTTTTTCTACCCCCAAGATCGCCGCGAAGCCGGTGGCCGATGCGACGAATAAGTTCCGGGTCAGCATTGCTGCGGATGCGCCCGTGGGGATCTATGATGCGCGGCTGATGAGTCGCCTGGGCGTGTCCTCGGCACGGGCTTTTTCCGTGAACCGCTTGACGGAGGTGACGCGGTCTAAGCCGAACAATTCCGTAGAGACAGCGCTGGCTCTGCCGCTGAACTCCATCTGCAATGCGGCGATGACGAAGCGGGCGGTGGACTTTTATTCGTTCGCGGCCACGAAGGGGAAGCGGGTGGCGGTGGATTGTGCGGCGATGGGCATTGACTCAAAGCTGATGCCGGTGGTGATCCTGGCGGACATGGCGGGTCATGATTTGCTGGTGAATCGCACGGGCGGATTGCTGGACTTTGATCCGCCGGCAGACGGCACCTACTTGATCAAGGTCAATGATCTGACCTTTCAGGGCGGCGCGACGCACTTCTATCGGCTGGCCCTGCAAGAGGTGAGCGGAGACAAGCCCGCTGCGCGTCAGCCACTGACGGCGATGGTCAGCTCCATGTCGTGGCCGCCCGTGGGGCTGGCAGCGCAGGCGAAGGACAAGGAGATCGAGCCCAACAACAAACCGGCGGAAGTGCAGAAGATCTCCCTGCCCTGCGACATCGCTGGGGCGTTCTTCCCTGCGGCGGATGTGGACACTTTTGAGTTCGCGGCAAAGAAGGGCGAGACCTGGTGGGTGGAGCTGGCCTCTGAGCGGCTGGGGCTGGACACGGATGCCTTTGTTCTGGTGCAGCAGGTGAAAAAGGACGGCGATAAAGAGACGCTGATGGATGTGGCAGAGCTCTACGACATCGCGCCGCCGATGAAGGTGTCCAGCAATGGCTACTCCTACGATGGCCCGCCCTACAACGCGGGTTCGCCGGATGTGAATGGGAAGTTTGAGATCAAGGAAGATGGGACCTATCGCCTACAGGTGCGGGACCTTTTTGGTGGCACCCGCAGCGATCCGAACAATGTCTATCGCCTGATCGTGCGCCAAGCGATGCCGGACTTTTCCTTGGCCGCTTGGGCGCTGCACATGACGCTGCGCAATGGTGATCGCAATGCCTTGTCCAAGCCGGTCGCACTGCGCGCCGGGATGACGGCGGCCTTTGAAGTCGTGGTGGTGCGTCGCGATGGCTTTGAGGGCGAGATCGAACTGAGCATGGACGACCTGCCGCCCGGCGTGCACGCCACGGGGCTGAAGATCGCGAAGGGCAAAACGATGGGCCACATGATCATCACGGCTGACGAAGGCGCCAAGCCTGCCTTTGCCTTGGCGAAGATCACCGGCAGCGCCTCCATCAATGGCGCGACGGTCACCCGTGCATCCCGGCTCGCCTCCATGGAGTGGCCTTCCCGCAATGCCAAAGATGACATCCCTGCTCCGCGACTGATGGCCGATATGCCCGTCTCGGTGACGGACGCGGAGACGGCACCGCTCTCCATCGCCGCCGCTGAAGACAAGGTATGGGAAGCCAAGGTGGGCGAGACGTTGAAGATCCCGCTGAAGGCGACATGGCGCCAAGAGTTCACAGGCACGTCCATCAAGCTGAAGGCTTATGGCGATGGTTTCACCGGACTGAAGGAGTTTGATCTGCCCATCAAAGCAGCAACCCAAGAGGCCGTGATCGATCTGGCCGCGCTGAAGGTGCCCGCAGGTGAGTACACGATCGCCTTCTATGGGATCGGCATCTGCAAGTATGTCTCCGGCGTTCCGGACGCGAAGGGGAAGCCCGCAGCGCCAACCGACACCGTGGACATCTACGTCTCCAAGCCCATTCGCATCGCCGTCAAAGAAGCGGCGGTGACGGCGGCGAAGTGATGGCTAATCCACGAAGCGCTGGAGATCTGCCATGGTGCCGCGCGTGACGCCCAGCTGGGAGTGCGCCTTCAAGTCACGCCAGAGTTCTGCGCCATCATTGAGCCCTCGGGTCAGGTCCTGATACACCTCCAAGAGCTGGCGTGCGTCACCCGCATTTTGCTCCAGCAATTCCACGCGGAAGTGGCGCAGCCCTGCACCGGTGAGATCCTCATAATACTGCGCGCCGGTTTGGGGCACGGCATTGAAGAGCGTGTTGCGACAACCAACGTCTGCCTTCAGCGGATGCTCCATGCCGATGCGATCGCGCAGATGGACGCGATGCCGCTCGCATGGGCGGCCGCAGTTGGTGAAGTCCGTGCCGTTTGACATGAAGGCCGCAAAGACGCAGTGCTCCATGTGAAACATTGGCATGTGCTGATGCAGGGTGATCTCAAACCACTCCGGTGGCGCGACGCGCAGCAGATCTAGCACCTGCTCCAGCGTCAGATCATAGGAGATCGTCAGCCGCTCTAGGCCCGCCTGGATGAGTAGCTCTGCGGTGAGGGGGTTGGAAACATTGAGCGAGAAATCGCCCGTCATGCGCAGGCCAGTGCCTTTGAAAAACGACATCGCACCGAGGTTGCGGATCAGCACGCCATCGGGCGCGGCGCGTTCAATGAGCTTGAAAAAGCCTGCCTCTCCCGACTTTTGAATGCGCGGCGTGGCGAGGAAGACCTCGGCACCATTGCCTGCACTGCGCGCGCGCTTCACGGCATCCGCATAGGGGCGGATGTCTTCAAAGTCGATGTAGAGACGGCGAATTCCGGCGGCGAGTGCGGCATCAATCTGCGCATTGCTGCGGCACAAGGCATGCATCACTGGTGTGGCCTCCGAGGCAGGCGTGCGGGCACTGAGGATCGGGGCCAACATGTCGTCGAGCGTGATGGTCGGACGCGCTGGCTTTTTCTTCGTGGGTGACGTGGCTTCGAGTTGCTCAATCAAGGCGCGGCGCATGCGATTGAGTTCGCTGACGGGCAGGATGACCTCGCCCTCCAACTGGAGATCCAGGTTCCCAAGCTCAAACGAGGTGCCGCCGAGCCTGCCGAGCTGATCGCGCAGGCCTTCTGCGGTGAGCGGACGCTTCTGCGCGGTCTGCAGTGGCATGGCCGACAGGAGCTCCACGCTGCCGCAGACGATGCGCAGAGGTTCGCCTGATTTGCCAGAGATGGCGAGGTCCAACCGACGCGTTTTGCGCGGAGGGATATCGCCTTCGAAGCTCTGACGCAGGCGTTTGTTCAGGGCTGGATCATCAGTCTTAAAGAGGCGCGTGCCGGGCTGGATGAGTGTCATGTCCAGCTTCCCATGCTGGAACTCCAGCCAGCCACCATCGACCACATAGATACGGCCGCCTTGCTCATTGTTGGTGTCAGCGCCGTTTTCAAAGACGACGCCGTCCCCAGGTTTCAGTGGCAGAAAAAACTCTTCCAACTCCACGGCATCACGTGCGACCTGCCGGACGATGCCTGTGAGCGGTCCGCGCTTTTTCCCAAAGCGTGCGCCCACCAGTTCCTGATGATTCACGCCATGCATCCAGCCGGAATACAGGCCGCGGGAGAAGGTCATCTCCATCTCGTAACGATCCTTGGCATCAACAACCTCCGCGACATCGAGCCCCTCCAAGGCGGCATCGATGGCCTTGCGATAGACTCGCGTGACGCCAG
Source organism: Verrucomicrobiaceae bacterium (assembly GCA_024232965.1). Lineage (GTDB taxonomy): Bacteria > Verrucomicrobiota > Verrucomicrobiia > Verrucomicrobiales > Verrucomicrobiaceae > JACKQF01. Next base: position 896,606 of record JACKQF010000002.1, read on the forward strand.
CGACGTATTCAGGAGTCTTGAGCCGCCCTTCAATCTTGAAGCTGCGGATGCCGAGTTCGATCAGGCGTGGGATCTCATTCACCGCGGCCAGATCTTGAGGACTGAGCAGGTAGCGCTTATCGCCGAGATCACGGAGCTCCCCATCGACGACAAGTTCATACGGCATGCGGCAGGCCTGGGCGCATTCGCCGCGATTGGCGCTGCGGCGGCCCAGCGACTCGCTGGTCAGGCACTGGCCGCTGTAGGCAACACAGAGCGCACCGTGGACAAAGACCTCCAGCGGGAGGGCATCCGGCGCTGCGGCCTGGAAGCGCTCCAACTCCCGCAGGCTCAATTCGCGGGCCAGCACGGCCTGATCAATGTCCAGACGTTTCGCAAAGTCCAGCCCCTCGGGCGAAGTGATCGTCATCTGCGTGGAAGCATGCAGGCGCAGCCCGGGCGTGAGTTTTTTGACGAGTCGCGCCAAACCTAGATCTTGGACGATCACAGCATCGACGCCGCACTCCTCTAAATAGCGGAGTTGATCGACGGCATCCGGCAGCTCGCTGGTAAAGATCAGCGTGTTGAAGGCAACGTAACCCTTCACCCCATGCCCGTGCAAAAAGGACATCAGCTCCGGCAGATCTTCCGCCGTGAAGTTGTCGGCTCGCATCCGCGCGTTGAAACGCGGCATGCCAAAGAAGATGGCGTCTGCGCCGTTAGCGACTGCGGCACGGGCGCAGTCCCAGTTTCCAGCGGGAGAGAGGAGTTCAGGAAGGGGGCGGACAGACATGGGGGAGCCCAGCATACACCAGTCTGTATCGTTGACGAATGCGGAGTGATGCAAGGCAACGTTTGTTCGCCCGGAAATCGGACCGATTGCGCAATCCGCGCCCTACTCTTCCGCCACAGCCGCAGGCGCGAAAACGACAAAACCCTGGTCATCAAGGCTCATCCCGCGCAGCAGGATCTCCGTCGCATCCCCAGGTGCGATGCCGTGGATGGCTAGGCCGCCCGCCCTGATCTCAAAACCCAAACCCGGCAGCAACCGTCCCACAGAGCCCGCGAGTGATCCCGGCTGGTGATCGCTGGCACCGGCTGGCATCGGGGGTTCTGGGACCTCCAGTGCTAGCAACGCACCCGTGGCCTCATCCGCCCAGCCGCGCAGAACAGGCACCCCGAGTCGTTGCGCAGCCGCTGCCCGCGTCGGCTCGTCGAGGGCCGGATCGACGCAGTAGACGGCGCTCAGCGATGGTGCCGCATCGAGGCTGCGGAGCTGCGCTGCATCAACCCAGGCCTGCACGTTTTTGACGGCGTCGGACGGGCATTCGGTAAGCATCGCATTGCCATGCAGTCCGCAAAAAGCCTTCAGCGTCTGGTGCAGGCGACTTGTGGTCGGCAGCGCGCACCAGAGCCGATCCGCTCGCCGGATCCAGAGGATGTCCAGCAGGCGCTGCGCGTTGGCGCGACACTGGCGGTGGCTGTTTTCCGCCTCGGCGAGCAGGGTCTTTCTTTGCACAAAGGCCTCCGCGCTCAAGTCCGACAAAACCTTCCGAACCAGCGTCGTGGATGCCTGCTTGGCACCGAGTGGTTCACCAAAAAATACCGCGACCGGATAGCGCAGACGTTTTGGCCACTTCCCAAAAAAGCGCCCGCCTTCAAACGAGAAGAAGGAACCCCATAGACCATCGGTGTAGACCGGCATGACGGGCGCATCCGCCTGGCGCGCCATGAGTTCGTAGCCCTTGCGTAGTTCGTTGATCATGCCGTGCCTCGTCAGTTGGCCTTCTGGGAAAAGACAGACGACCTCACCTTCCTTGAGCGCTGCTGCTACCGTCCGGATCGCGTCCTTCGCACGCTTCGGCGATATTGGCACTGTGCCAAAGATGCGCAGAAATCCATTCAGCCAGATCGACCGATAAAACTCATCCCAGATCACAAATCGCACAGGCCGACCACATGCCGCCGTCAGAATCAGTGCATCCACATAGCTGACATGATTTGGCAACAGCAGCACTGGCCCCGTCTTCGGGATGCGCTCTGCGTGATGGACGCGCACCTTGTAGATGCTGCGCACGATGGCTAGTCCTACAAACCGGATCAGGTCTTGTGGCAGCAGGCGCATCGTGTAGAGCGTGCCCAATGCCATGGCTGTGGCAAAGAACATCAACTGCTGACCACCGGATAGACCAAATTTTTTCAGCACCACCACGATCACGCCGACCAAGATCGTCGCCACGCAGTCCAACAGATTGATCGCCGCCATGATGCGCCCACGCTCGTCAGGCGCTGAGCGATCCTGCACAAAGGCATACAGCGGCACCATGAAACACCCGCCCGCGATCCCCGTCCCAACGAGCGCCGCGTACATCTGCATCCCACCCAGTGGCACCAGGCCCGCCGCGACCAAACCTGCCGCCATGCCAAAACCCGCCACCGGGATGAGCCCCAGTTCAAGCCTGCGGCGACAGATCACGCCTGCCAAGAGGCTACCAATGATGACGCCCAATCCCAACAGCGCCGCCAGCTTGCTGACCTCCGCCGGACCGCGGTCCATTTCTGCCGCCAGCGTCACGACGATCATGCCGACCGCGTTTGAGACCAACCAAAAGAAGCTGATGCCCAGACCTGCCAATCGGATGGGACGCTTTGCAAACAAGAGCTTTAGTTGGCCCAGGTGCTGCCAGGCCACTTCCTTGCGGAAGGTGATGTCTGGATGCGCAGGCGTCTGGATGATGAAGGTAGACACCGCCAATTGCAGCAGCCCCACCACGGAGATGACCCCGATGGGCCACAGCATTGATGCCCAAGGGCTGTGGCCTTTTTCCAGCAGATACTGATAGCAGGTCCCGCCTGCCCAGATCCCGGCCAGAACGCAGGACAGCATCGTCATTTGCAATAGACCGCTGACGGATCCCAGGCGCTTCGTACCGACGATTTCCTTGATGATCCCCAGCTTGGCTGGACTGAAGAAAGTGGATTGCGCCGCCAGAAAGAAAAAGCCCACCAAGCCCAGCCAGAGGCTCCAGTGCGGATCACGCAACAGCACCGCCGCCCCCACCAAACCAAAGCAGCCCATCTGCGCCAGCTGCATCCAAACGATCACCTGCCGCTTCGAAAAGCGGTCCGACAACCACCCCGCCGTCGGCGCCAGGACAATGAAGGGGATGGAGAAGACCAGCATGAGCGTCTCCATCATGTTGTCTCCCAGCTGCGTCCCCTTGGCGACCGTCAACGCCAGGGACACCAGCAGCATCTTCACGAAGTTATCGTTGAAGGCATTCAGCGCCTGGACCAGCAAGACCCAAATCACCGAGCGCCTGTTCGGCCCCGGCAAAACAGGCAGTTCATCAAGAGAAACGGCCGCAGTCTCTGCGCCTCCAGGATTCATCATGCAGAGCCTAGTAGTACCGACAAATCCCACTCGTGCACATGAAAACCGGCGGGAGAGGCTGGTGACGTAGGAGTAGTGGTTGTAGCTGGCCGCCGTGAAGCCGGAGCGGCTGAGACGCCATGGAGAACGCCCAGGCAGGTAGGAGCATTCACAAGAATGCTTGGCGGGACGCCCGCGATCGTCCTTACGTTTCCCGGCAACCACCCTCAACTCCAATACGTCCTGATGGAAACCGTCCCCCGAAACGGATGGTGAATCAACTCTGCGAACCCCGCCCCACCTCCGGCTGGTATCTCAAACGTGATGGTACCGTCTGGCGATTCAGTCTTCGTCGTTGCGGGATCGGCGATGCCCGGACAGCTGCGAACCCAAGCGGCAATCGTCGAAGGATCGCCGAAGAATGAAACCCGGAACTCGCGGGTGAACATGCTTCCCCCGGTGACGATGGTGAAACTTTCCATCGCAGAGGGAAAGGGGCCCAATCGTGCCCATTCAAGAGTGGCCGCCCGCGCGCTCTTTTCGCTGAAGTGTGGGTAGCCAGGAGGGCCCACCGTGATGTCGAGGGCGTAGATCAAACCAAACGACGCCACAATGGTCAGCGCAATACCTGCGATGAGTCCTCCGATGAATGAGCGCTTTCTTCCTTCTGCCATTATTGGGTTCTAGGTTGGACTGCGAGAATGTGACCTTCTGGAGTCGTGGTGCAAGTATTGATGATTCGACCCAGGAATCGTTGATCCTCATCGTCTTCAAAGCCATGCCCGAGCTCCGCAACTCGCCGCTTTCAGTTTGCGCGCCTCGCTTGAAGTTGGCATGATGGAGAGATGACGCCTTTTCTTGATTCCCTTTCTTCTGGTCAACCTTTGGACGAAGCCCAGATCCAGGAGGCTGCTGCCTTCCTGGTGGATGCGGAAGCGCCTGCGATTGAGAAGGCGGACTTTCTGCGAACTCTGGCGCAGCGGGGGGAGACGCCTGAGGAGATCGCGGGCTTTGTGCGGGCCTTTTTGCAGAGGGCGGTGGATCCGCAGATCGATCCGACCCGGCTGCCGGGGCCGATGCTGGATGTGGTCGGGACGGGTGGGGACAAACTGCATCTCTTCAATGTGTCCACGACGGCGATGTTTATCTTGGCCGCTGGCGGCGTGTGTGTGACGAAGCATGGCAATCGCGGGATCACCTCCAAGGCGGGTGGGGCGGACGTGCTGGAGGCGCTGGGCGTGAAGATTGATCTGCCGGTCGAACGTGTGCGCCAAGGGATCGAGGAAATCGGGCTGGGCTTCTTCTTTGCGCCCCTCTATCATCCGGCATTCAAGGCGGTGGCGGAGGCGCGGAAGATCTTGGGTGCTGAAGGTCAGCGATCCATCTTCAACATCCTGGGGCCGCTGCTGAATCCTGCTCGTCCCGCCTACCAATTGATCGGCGTGTTTGAACCAGCGCTGACAGACGTCTTTGGACGTATCCTGCTGAGCCTAGGTCGCAAAGGCGCGTGGATCGTCCATGGATCTGCGGGGGATAATCGCGGGATGGATGAATTCTCCACCCTGGGAATGAATTCGGTGTGTCAGCTCAGCGATGGCCAGCTATCGCACACGGAGGTGGACCCGCAGGCGCTGGGATTTCATGCAGCGGATGTGCGGGACCTAGTTGGTGGCGATGCCCAAGAGAATGCGGCGCTGCTGGAGCAGATCTTGTCCGGTAAACATCCGGGGCCGAAAAGCGAGATCGCGGTGCTGAATGCGGCGGCGGGGTTTGTGATCACGGGTGTGGCGACGGATCTTCTGAGCGGGAAGGAACTGGCGGAGCACCTGCTGCAAAGCGGCGAGGCAATGGTGAAACTGCAGGCGATGCGCGATATTCGTTGAGGTGACGTGGATTTGTCCAACCGCTTGACCTGACGGTGCGCTGAGTATCATTGCGGTACCTTGCCAGCTTCACTCAGTCCCAATAGCCAGCTCGACTCCAGCCTTCATCATCGGCTCCCGCGTTGGTATTCCCGCCTGCTGGCCTTGGCCACATTGGTGCTGGTGATCTGGGAGGTGGGTTTTGCGGGGGCGGTTTCGACTTCTCACCAATGGGCCACGGCGGCGCTGGTGGCATTGTTCTGCCTGGAGCATGTGCTGAATTGGCGACGCAGCGAGCGCCGACGCGATTATCTGCGTCGCTGGGGGTTGCACATCGCGGTGGGTGTGCTGGTGGCGGCCCTGACTATAGCGCTGCTGACCAGTCACTGGCTGGAGACGCACGGCGGCAAGCTGACGCTGCTGGTTTACGGTCTGATCCAGGGGGCGATGCTTCTTTCCCTGGGGCTGCGGGCACTGCGGCATCAGGCTCAAATCGCCAGCCTGCATCTGCGGCCGGGCTGGTTGTTCATGGGCAGTTTCATCCTCATCATCGCCATCGGCACTGCGCTGCTGAAGCTCCCGCGCGCGACCGTTTCCGGGGCGACGCTGTCTTGGTTAGACGCGCTCTTTACCAGCACCAGTGCGGTTTGTGTGACGGGGCTGGCGGTGGAAAACACGGCCCAGTTCTTTTCCCCGACCGGTCAGGTGATCCTGCTGGGGCTAATCCAGATCGGCGGGCTGGGAATCATGACGCTGACATTCTATCTGGGTTCGATCCTGTTCAGCGGGATGTCGCTGCATGACCGACAAGTGCTGGGAGAGATGATCTCTGAAAAGCACTTGGCTAAGGTCTCGGACGCGGTGCGGTTCATTGTGGTGTTTACCTTTGTGACCGAACTGCTGGGCACGATCTTTTTGTACCAATGCCTGCCAGGAGATCGCGGTTTTGCAGAGCGTGGGTTCCAGGCGGCGTTTCACTCGGTCTCGGCCTTCTGCAATGCGGGGTTTTCAACGCTGCCAGATGGTCTGGCTGATGCTTGGATCCGCGATAATGGGGGGCTGCAACTGGTGGTCTGTGCACTGATCATCTTGGGCGGGCTCGGGGCACCGGTCCTGCGTGATGGGCTGGCCTTCCTGGCGCAGAATCTGCGTCGCCTGCGTGATCCTGCCCAGAACCGGCCTCGGCTGCGAGTCCATACGCGACTGGTCTTGGTGACGACATTGCTCCTCCTGGTCGGGGGTGCGGTGGCGATCTGGGTCAGTGAATTCTGCTTCAAAGCCGGGGAGACGAACGGCGGAGTCACCCTGACGGCCGTTTTCCATTCGGTGACCAGTCGGACGGCTGGCTTCAATACGGTAGATGTCGGTGGCATCGGGCCTCTAACGGTGCATTTCCTGGTCTTACTCATGCTCGTCGGCGGATCACCGGGCGGAACTGCGGGCGGTGTTCGCACGACGGTCTTTGCCGTTGCGGCCGCGCATCTGTGGCATCTTTTACGCACGACGCCGGATCTGGTGCTCTTCCGCCGCAAGCTCTCTCCAGACATCGGGCCGCGAGCGCTGGCCTTGCTGGTGCTGACGATGGGCTGGCTGTTCGTAAACTTTGCGGTCCTGCGGCAACTGCAGCCCGGCGTCACCGATGCTCGACTGGTGTTTGAACTCGTCAGTGCCTTTGCTACCGTCGGACTCAGCATGAACCTCACCGCCGAATTGACGGAGGGTGCAAAAGTTTTGATCCTCATCAACATGTTCGTCGGCAGGATCGGGCTCTTCACGGTGCTCTCAACCCTGACACCTCTCAACCGCAGACGCCCCGTCCAGCGACCGACTGAGGAGATCATCCTCGCCTAACCTTCATCCCAGACACTGACACTTATGCGCTTTTGCATCATCGGCCTCGGCTCCTTTGGCACTCACCTCGCTCGTCAACTCGCCCGCGACGGGCACGAAGTCATCGGGGTCGATAACGATGCCGTGCATACCGATGCGATGAAGGACGAGATCGAGTTTTTGGTGAATGCAGACTGCTCTGACATGAACGCTTTTCACGACATCCCAGTCGGAGATTGTGATGCGGTCATCCTGGCGATTGGCAAGGACTTCGAGGCGGCGCTATCCATCGCTGCGAATGTGCAGCAGATCGGTGCCAAACGCATCATCAGCCGTATCATCAATCCCCTTCACGCACGCCTTTTGAAGCTACTTAAGATCGAGGAGTTGATCATCCCGGAGGCGATGGCCGCGGCCTGGCTGGCGCGGTCACTGCGATCGCCGGACGTGGTGAATAGTTTCCCGGTCGGCAAAGGGCACGAGATTTCCGAGGTCATCCTGCCACCGGGAATGATTGGCAAAACCCTGCGCGAGATTGATCTACGGTCTCGCTATGAGCTGAATTTGGTGACTGTGTTGCGCCGCAAGGACGCGCAGTCTTGTAGCTCCGCAGTGCCTCAGATTGAGAAGATCATCGGCGTTCCCGAGCCAAGCCGGACTTTTGCAGATGACGATGTCTTGCTGCTCTTCGGGACTGAAAAGAACGTGCGGCGTTTGCAGGACGACTACGCCAGCGCGGAGTAGTCCGTTCTTATACGCGAGACTGCGGCGGTGAAGATTGCGACCGACTACGGTCGGATGAGGTCTGGCGAAAAAAAAGCACCCGGCCTTTCGACCGGGTGCCTCGTGATTGTGCTGTCGCGAAGACTTACGCGAAGAGATCGGTGATCGCGGTGCCCTTATCACCAACCGTGAACGGACGGTTGCTTGGGGACATGACGACTTCGTCGATGGGAAGACCCATGGCGTGACCGATGGTGGACACGAAGTCCTGCGGGCTAGCCTGCTTGTCAGCAGGGCGGCGGCCGTCTTTATCGGTGGAACCATAGACATAACCACCCTTGGTGCCTGCACCAGCGAACACGGTGGAGTAGGCGAGAGGATAGTGGTCACGACCATCGTTCTGGTTCACGTCTGGCGTGCGGCCGAACTCAGAGCCAAGGCAGATGAGGGTGGACTCAAGCAGACCCTTGCTTTCGAGGTCCTCAATGAGGGCCGAGAAAGCGGTGTCGAGCGTTTCACCATTGTTGGTCATCGCAGTATCGATGGTGTTGTGCATGTCCCAGCCACCAAGCTGAACTTCGACGAAACGGACACCGTGTTCGACGAGACGACGGGCCAACAAGCAACCGCTACCGAAACCACCGGCACCGTATTTTTCACGGACGCTGGCTGGCTCTTGGCTGATGTCGAAGGCTTTGAGGTCTTCGCTCTTCAGAAGCTTCATTGTTTCACTGTAGAACTCAGTGTAGGCCTTCACATCGGTGTTGGCGTTGAACTTCTTGCGGAAGGCGGAGTCGAACTCATCCATGAGAGCGACACGCTTCTGGAAGTTGTCTTCCGTGGTCGTCGGACGGATGTTCTGTAGACCTGCTTCTGCACTGGTGATCGGAATCGGGCTGAGAGCGGGTGGGAAGAAGCCAGCCCCAGGGTGACGACCGCCACCGACGGTGACGGAGTCAGGCAGCACGACGTCCTTGATACGGCCCAGGAAGTGGGAACCCCATGCACCCAAGGAAGGGTGCACAATGGTGCCACGTGGCTCATAACCGGTGCGCATGATGTAACGGCCGGATTCATGAACGCCAGTCTTGGAGCTCATGGAACGGACGATGGCGATCTTGTTACCTATTTCAGCCAACTTTGGCAGGTAGCCACCGAGGTAGTCGAGGTTACCGGAACCAGACTTCGCCTTAATGGGGTCCTTAGCACCTTTGGTGGAACCCGTCTTCGGGTCAAAGGTGTCGATGTGGGTCATGCCACCTTCCATGAAAAGGTAGATGACGTGCTTGGCCTTGCCAAAACCAGGGCCGTTACCGGCAGCGGCTTGGACTGCACGGGAACCCACCGGAAGGAGGGTGACACCGAGGGCAGTCTTGGCCACCTTCTCCATGAAGTTACGACGGGAAAGAGGGTCAAGTTTATTGAGATTCATGTTCATATGTGTTTGCGCGTTGAGGATTCGTTAGCTGCTTTTTGAGATTCGATTACTGGACAAAGATGAACTCACGGGTGTTGATGAGAGCCCAGATCATGCTGGCGTAACCTTCGTCTCCATGAGCAGTGATCTCGCGCTTGGCGATATCTTTTTCCTGGAGTGTTGGCAGACGGTTCATGATGGCGAGGAAGACAGTGTCCACCTTCGCTGCCGGATCTTTGGCGGCGTCGATGGCGCGGAAGATCAGGGAGCTGCGCTCCGTGAGCATCTGCTGAGCACCGCCGTTCATCATGGCGAGGACCTGCGGGACGTTGCCAACGCGGGAGCCACCGTCAATGAGGGTGCGAGGGGACTGGCCGAACTCCGCGAGGAAGTGGCCACCACGCTCTGGCTGTGGGAGCTCAGAGGCGCGCAGAAGACGATTGCCACCGTAGGAAAGCACTTGCTTGCCGTTCGCACCGACCGAAGCAGCTGCGGTATCCGCTGCTGAAGGTTTGTCGTCGCCACCGCTCATCATCATGTCGCCACCAGCCATGTCCAGACCGCCGCCAGTGAGGGCTGCGACCTTCTTCTCGATCTTCTGGAAAGCCGAGTATTTCATGAGCACGGTCATCGCGTCGAGTTTAGGATTGGTGAGGTCAAGGTCGATGGACTTCCCGTACAGGTCGCTCAGAGGAGCCTTGTATTCTTCAGGCTGGCCGAGAACCAGAGTCATGTAGGAATCCCAAGCCTGCTCTGCCGTCATGCGGCGGAGTTGTGGGCCTTGGAAGTAATAAGGAGCACCCATCGGAATTTCCTCCGTGCAAGCTTCGGACTGATAAGCGTGGGTGTTGAAGATTACGCGCTGAAATTCCTTCATGTCGAACTTCACGCTCTTCATCACCTGGGCCAGTGCCTTGAGAAGCTCTGGATTGGAGGCTTTTTCAGGATCGTCAATGTTCGTGACAGGCTCTGCAACGCCGACACCGAAGGCACGCTTCCAGAGACGGTTCGCGATGGTCATCGCAAAGCGTGGGTTCTCAGGGTGGGTCAGCCAGGCCGCAAAGGACTGGCGGAGTTTTTCCTCGCTCTTCTTGTTCTGTTTGTAAGCAGGATTGCTCTTGTCCTGTGGGGACCACATCACAAACTTCGGTGCCACTTCATCTCCTGGCTTACCGTCCTTGTACTTGTAGTCATGTGGCAGCACGGTCATGTTTTTGTCGGTATCCGCGATGTTGTAGCGGTTCGCGCCGACGAAGTTGTTCAGACCGTTGCGAATGCGCCGGAGATCAGCACCGCCTTTTTCTGCCATCGCATAGACCTGGTCCATGAGATCTGCATTGCCACCCATCATGCCACCACCACCACGGCGGTAGGTAGTGCTGGTAGCACCGAAGAAGGAGGCCAACTCATAGAACTGCTTTTGAGTCCAGTCAGCAAACGGGTGATCGTGGCACTGGGCGCAGGCGACATCCGTTCCGAGGAAGACCGTGAGAGTGTTAGCAAGGTTGTCCAACTGCATGCCCGCATCGCGAAGAAGGTAGCCAGCGGCACCATTGTGCCACATTTTACCTTCGGCAGTCAGCATGTCGCTGACCATCTCATTCCAAGGGCGGTTCTTGCTGATCTGCTCCTTGAGCCAGTTCACGTAGTCGTCTGCGCGAACGTTGGCTTGGTCGAGACGGTGCTTAACGCGAAGCATCTCGGCGAAGTAGTTGAACATGTGGCTGTTATAGCCTTCGGAATCGAGGAGCTGGTCGATCAGCTTTGCCCGCTTGTCCGGTGCCTTGTTTTGGAAAAATGCAAGGGTTTCGTCGTAGCTAGGGATACGGCCAATGACGTCCAGATAAACCCGGCGAACGAACTGCTCGTCGTTCATGACTGCATTGAAGCCCTTAATCGGAGGCAGACCTTCCTTTGCGCGAGCAGGGTTGGCGTGCTTGATGATGCCAGCAGCGACCAACTTGTCGAGACCCAGAGCGGTCTGACCAGCTGCGCTTTTCGCATACGTAAAGCCGCTCAGCGCTGCATCAGGCACCGCATCCGCAGTTGCTGGGGCTGGCTTCTGCGCCTTCGCGAACGCTTGGTCCTCCGCGCTGAGACGGGTCAGGGCGAAGCGGTGTGTTTGGCCGTCTGCAGTCTGCAGGACGATGTCTTCACCCTCGATATTGACGAAGGTTGCGGATACTTGTCGGCCTTGGACGTCCGTCCAGGTGCGCACCTCGGCAAATGCCGAACTGAGCCCCAGGGCGGCCAGACAGAGACCGGTGAGCAGTGTTTTCATGGATTTCATGGTACGAGTTTGAGGAAGGGAGGGTTCTCCAATGGGCTGTAACGGCCCAAATTTGGGTTCGTTAGGGCAAAAGTAGCCTTTTTTTTGAAAAAGTTCAATCCTGGCGAGCGGTGGGGGTCAAATATTCGCCCATTTCTACCCCAGTTTGCTGCCGCCAGGGCCTGCTGGGGCTGAATTCTCATTTTTGGAAGCTAGGTCGCGGGGAACCCTGCCCTACGGCCAATATTCTCCCGTGGAACGCCCCTGAAATCGGGCTCCCCAAAACTGGTCTCATTTTCCCCTTTGACGACGCGCTCCGCACCCTATGCTGAACCGCCTCCCCCCTCATGTCAGATTCCTTTGTTCATCTCCACCTCCACACTGAATACTCGCTCCTGGATGGCGCGGTCCGGATCTCGGACTTGATGAAGCGCACCAAGGAGTTGGGCATGCCTGCGGTGGCGATGACGGATCATGGCAATGTGTTTGGCGCGATCGAATTTTACCAGAAGGCCAAGAAAGCGGGCATCAATCCGATCATCGGTTGCGAAGTGTACCTGGCACCGGGCTCGATGCTGGACAAAAAGGAGGTCACGGGACGGAAGCGGAATTCCCATCTGACGCTGCTGGCTTCCTCCGACACGGGCTACGAAAACCTGTCCAAACTGGTGACCATGGGCCATCTGGACGGACAATGGTACAAGCCGCGCATCGATAAGGACGCCCTGCGCCAACATCGGGAGGGATTGATCTGCCTGAGCGGTTGTATCAATGGCGAGGTCAATGAGTTCCTTCTCTCTGATCGGCCTGATGATGCGCGCAAGAGCATTGAGGAGTTTCGCGACATCTTTGGCCCAGAGAATTTTTACCTGGAGTTGCACGATCACGGCATGGAGCAGCAACGGCGCTCCGCGAGGCAGCTCATTGAATGGGGGAAGCACTACGGCCTAAAGACCGTGGCTGCGAACGATGTGCACTTCCTGAATCGCGCAGATCACGAGAGCCACGACATCATGATCTGCATCGGCACGAACGCGAACGTGCACGACCAGAACCGTCTGACTTACTCCCCAGAGGTCTATTTCAAGACACCTGCGGAGATGCGCGCCCTGTTTGCAGAGATCCCCGAGGCCTGCGACGCCACGCTGGAGATCGCTGAGAAGTGCAACATCAATATCAAACTGGATGCGGCCAGCATTGAGCGTTACCCGCAGTTTGAGCCGGACGATGGCACGCCGCGCAACGATTACCTCCTGCGCATCTGTATCGAGGGTCTAGAAATGCGCTATGGCCGCGACCGCGCGATGAATGACGACACGTTACGCGAACGTCTCGACTACGAGTTGGGGATCATCAATCGGATGAACTTCACCAGTTACTTCTTGATCGTCTGGGACTTCATCAAGTGGGCCAAAGATCACGGCATCCCCGTGGGACCAGGTCGTGGTTCGGCGGCGGGTTCGTTGGTGGCGTATGTGCTGGGCATCACCGATCTGGATCCGCTGCGGTTTGGTCTGATCTTTGAGCGATTCCTCAATCCAGAACGTGTCAGCCCTCCCGACGTTGACATCGACTTTTGCCAAACCCGGCGCCCTGAGGTCATCGAATACGTTCGCCAAAAGTACGGAGAGCGTGCGGTCAGCCACATCATCACCTTTGGCACCATGGGCGCCAAGAGCGTCATCCGTGACGTGGGTCGCGTGCTGGGTTGGAGCTATGGAGACGCGGACAAGTTGTCCAAAATGATCCCGGCCGAGCTCAACATCGATCTGGCGGAGGCCGTTGAAAAGAACCCCGAGCTCAAGACGGCGCTGGAGACCCAGGGCAATGTGCAGGAGCTGTGGAAGCACGCCACCTTCCTGGAAGGCCTGACCCGAGGCACCGGCATCCACGCTGCGGGCATCGTCATCGGCGATAAGCCGCTGGATAACTTCATTGCGCTGACACGCGGCAATGAGGAGGAAATCGTCTCTCAGTTTGCCATGGGTCCGCTGACGGATCTGGGCATGTTGAAGATGGACTTCCTCGGCCTCAAAACGCTGACGGTGATTCATGAGGCGGAGATGTGGATCAAGAAACGGGTGCCCGATTTTAATTCGGCCGAGGCACCGCTGGATGATCCAGCCACTTTTGAGCTCTTGAAACGCGGCGAGACGGTCGCTGTCTTCCAGATGGAATCTGGCGGCATGGTCAATACCTGCAAGCAGCTTGGCCCCGACAAGATTGAAGAAGTCATCGCTATTCTTGCCCTTTATCGTCCAGGACCGATGCAGTTTATTCCGAACTTCATCGAACGTAAATGGGGCCGTGAACCTGTCGAGTACGCCCACCCTTTGCTGGAACAAATCTCCAGCGAGACTTACGGGATTCTCGTTTATCAGGAGCAGGTGCAGCAAGCGGCGAACTTGCTAGCCGGCTACAGTCTCGGCCAGGCGGACCTTCTACGCCGCGCGATGGGGAAAAAGAAGCCAGAGGAAATGGCGAAGCAGCGCGTCACTTTCGTCGAAGGTTGTGAAAAGACCAACCAGATCCCCCCCAAGCTAGCCAATGAGATCTTCGGCTTGCTAGAGAAGTTCGCTGAATACGGCTTCAACAAATCACACTCCGCCGCCTACGGGATCGTCACGTACCGGACGGCGTACCTGAAGGCCAACTACCCGGTGGAATTCATGGCCGGCGTGTTGAGCTATGAAGTCAACAACACCGACAAAATCGCGAACTTTGTGTCGGAGTGCCAGCGCATGGGCATCACCATCCTGCCTCCAGACATCAACAAATCCTTGCTGAAGTTTGCACCAGAACGCACCAAGGACGCCGACCCCGACTCAGCGAAGCCCAATGCCATTCGTTATGGGCTGTCCGCCATCAAGAACGTGGGCGAAGGTGCCGTGCTGGCCGCCATCGCAGAGCGTGATCGCGCGGGCAAGTTCAAGAGCTTAGAGGACTTCGCCGCCCGCCTCGATAACCGCGCCGTCAATCGCAAGATGCTGGAGGCCCTGGTGAAAGCCGGCGCCTTTGACTTCACCAAAGAGACCCGCGCGAGCATGTTCGCGCGACTTGATCAAGTGCTGGCCTCGGCTGCGATCATGCAGAAGGATCGCAAGTCTGGGCAAGGGGGTCTATTTGACGACTTTGACCTGGGTGGCAAGAAGGCTGCCCCTGCCGCCAAAAGCAAAAACGAAACCGTCGGCATTCCAGAGTGGCCGCACGATGAGATCCTCGGCTACGAAAAGGAGCTGCTAGGGTTCTACGTCAGCGGGCACCCACTCGATAGCTATCGCGGCCATTTTGATTCCTCCCGCTTCACAAAAGTCGCTGCCATCGAGGAGGTGGATACATCCGTGAAGCCCTCCACGCTTTCCATCGCAGGGATCATCAACACCATGGACGTGCGCTACTCCAAGAAGGATAGCCGTCCCTTTGCCACGCTTGCGTTTGAAGACTTCACCGCGCAGGTGGAGATTATGGTGTGGAGCGATGAGTACGAGAAGTTCAAAGACGTCCTCAAGCCCGGGGCGGTGCTCGAACTGCGCGTGCGCTGCAGCAAGGATCAACGCACAGAGGGCAATCGATTGACCATCTCGACCGTCAAAGAGCTGAAGCCCAAGAAGGCTCGTGATCCTGACGCGGCGACTCGCATCGACCGCCCGGAGGAACCTGAAAAACCACGCGGAATCAAACCGCTCGTCCTGCGGCTGAACTCACGCCAACACAGCGAGATCGACCTGGAGCGCATCCACGAAGTCATCACCCAGCATCCTGGGGACATCCCAGTGCATCTGATCATCACCTACAACGGCGGCAGCAAACTGCGCTTTGAGATGGGTCCAGAGTTTCGCATTGAGCAAACCAAAGATCTCATCCAGTCGCTACTAGCCTGGATGTAGCACATTGGTGCTCAATTCAGGCGCGGATCGGTGGGCCGTACCAGACGTAGCACATCATGTAAACGATGATGCCCGTGAACGAGACGTAGAGCCAGATCGGCACCGTCCATTTGGCCATGCGTTTGTGCTTGTCAAAGCGTTGGCGCAGGGCGGGCACAACGGTCATGATGACCATGGGCAGGTTCAGCACCGCCAAGGGAATGTGGGTAAAGAGAATGGTGAAGTAGATGGGGCGGGACATACCCTCCCCAGCAAACTTCACATGGCCTGCATGATAGTGGTAGTAGAGGTAGCAGCCCAGGAACGCGGTGGAGAACAATAGCGCGATGACCATGCTAGCGATGTGCGCGCTGCGAAGTCCCTTTTTGATGACCACCAACCCGAGGATGATGTGGATCAGGGCGCAGGCGTTGAAAAGCGTGTAGAGCTTCGGGAGTTCTTCGACTGTCATGGGGCTTTGCGTTGTTCTTCGATAAGGTAGTTCAGATCTTTGCGGATTTTCTTATCCCAAAATTCAGCGAACGCAGGATCGCTGCTCATGATATCGCAGAGGGAGCGCAACTGCGCTTTGCCATCCACTAAGGCGACGCGCAAATCATGCTCGTACTTATCATCAGGGCCCAGGCGTTGCGCCTCTGGGATGTCCTTCACGGGGGCGAGTTGAAGCGCGCGCGTCATGAAGAGGCGCAGGTCGTCTTTCTTCCCGTTCACAAACCACCAGTTCGCATCGTCTTCGATACCCAAACCAGAGGCAAATGTTTGCAGCATTTCGGGGGTGTCCTCTTCGTCAAGGGTCACGGAGATGAACTGGATGTTCTTCTGATCCGCATACTCTTCCCGCAGTTTCATGAGCTTACCGACCACACCAGCACAACCGCGGGAGCAACGCGTATAGACCCATGAGATCACCAGGATCTTGCCCTTCACATCATACAAGGAGACGTTCTTTCCGCTGCGCTCCACAAAGGCCACATCGTTTTCGACCCGGCCAAAGATGGCAGGCTTGTCCCGATCTCGTTCGCCCTTGAGCTTCATTGCCCAGAGGTAGTTGTAAAAAATCACCACACCCAGGGCGATGAGGATGATGGGAATCCACAGGGTCCAGGGGTTGATGCGTTTTTGTGTCGGTTCTTCCATGGGTCGAGGCAGTGATTACGTGTAGCGCCAGCCGATCACGCTCAATAGCAAGACGACTGGAAGATACATCAGGGTGCAAAAAAAGAGCTTCCGTGCAGATGCACGCTCTGGATGGCTATAAAAGCGCACCGCCAGCAGGCAGAGCCACCCAGAGACTAAAACCGCAGGCGGCACGAACCACCAAACATGCACCAACCCCTTTGCTGCGGGGTAGAACATGAGCAGCAGCGTCGCCCCAGCGGTCACCAAGGCGTGAGTGGCCGTCTTTGAGCCCTCCTCATCTTCGTTAGCCAACATCACAAAACCGCCGCGGCGATACTCGTCGCGATACATCCAGTTAATGGCGTAAAAATGCGGCAACTGCCAAAGGAAGAGCAGGCCAAAAAGAAACAATGCCCCTGGCTCCACCAACAATTCCCAGCGGAAGTAGGGTGCATGGCCGGCATCCGGCATCCCGGCCGCTCCCACCCATCCAATCAACGGAGGCAGTGCGCCGGACACAGCGCCGACCAGTGTATTCAGCGCAGACTGGCGCTTCAATGGAGTGTAGATGAAGAGATACACTGCCAGTGTCAGCGCTGTGAGCGCTGCGCTTTCGATATTGACCATCTTCGACAGATGAATGAGCGCCCAGGCACTGAGCAACCAACCAATGCCAAACGCTGCGGAAGGGCTGATGCGTCCGGACGGTAGCGGTCGATCAGCGGTACGCTTCATGCGGGAGTCGGGCTCAATCTCCATCAACTGATTGAACACCGCCGCGCCAAAGGCCGCCAAGGTGCTGCCGAGCAGGGTGTGAAATAACAGCCAAGCGTTCAGCGGGCGAGGTGCACGCAGCCAAAAGCCGACCAAGGTGGTGACGATGACCAATGCGCTGAGCCTAAATTTTGTCAGGACCATCAAATCCTGCGCAGTGACCTGCCAGGCGGATTTGGGTGCGGGACTGTTTTCCATTGAGCTCACGATGTAGCGTGTCGGGCACTTCGGCAATCACGATCCGATTGCCGTATCCGCTGATTCACACGGCAGTTGATGCCTCAGCAGGGGATTCGGGATCGTTCTCGTGTGCATGCGCCTCAGCGACGAGTCCCAGACTTGAGCAGGACGACCAAATGCTGACCATGATCAGGAATGAGGATGCCAGCAGGAGCAGGCCGTTGATCACGTGGAAGTTTGTCACCCAGAAGGACTTACCCGTGAGGATCACGCTGATGCCCAGCCCAACCTGGATCAGCGGTAGATAGATCATGAGCTTGGCCAAGCGAGCCAAGGTTGGCACACTGGCGAGCCACAGCCTTGCGCGGCAGGCGACGAGCAAGGTCAGAATGGCAACGCTGATGCCGCAATACTTGTGCAAGAACAAGGTGAAGAGGTCTGCGTGTTCACTGCCTGGAATCAGGACTCCGCCCGTCGTGAAGAGGTCGCTAGCAGCCAAGTGATCCCGTTGGGTGTGGCGCAGGATCGCACCAATGACCAACTGACCGAAGACGGCAAGAAAAAGCAGGAGGCTCCAAAGTCGAGCACTCAGTCGCTGCCGCACGTGCAGGATCAATTCCTCATGCCGCCAAGTGTGGGAGGAGGCAAAGGCGATCCACAGCAATACACAAAAAAACAATTGCCCAAGAACACCGTGAATGATGCCATACGGATCAGACATTTGCAGTACTCGCAGCCCACCTAGCGATGCCTGCAGGATCACCATCAACAGCGCCAGGGTCGCAAGCCCTCGCAGCAACGGCCAGCGGCGGTAGATCCAAGTGATCACCAACCACGCAAAACCAATACCAGCAATGGTAAATGCCAGCCCGAGTGCGTCGTGCCGGACCAGATAAAAGTATCCGATGCCACACAGAACGACGCCCACTCCTTCGAGAAAACGCGTCTCCGGCTCGATAAACTCGACAGTGCGCTTCACATTGAGTTGCCAGACGTACAAAATCAGAACCAGAACACCGATGCTAGCGCCGATCCAACGGTGGCCGTGCTCAAGCAACAGAGCAGGGATGCCCCACCACCCTTCGGGATTGATGTGTCCATAGCACAGAGGCCAATCGGGCACTGAGAGACCCACGTCCTCAGTGGTAACCGCCGCTCCCCACCAGATGAGGGCTATTCCCACCACCACGGTCAAGCGGGCGAAGTGGTGAAAGGCGCGAGCGGAGGTCATGGCTTAGGATGCGGCAACGGAACGAGCGGTCGCCGCCGAGTTGGCAGCGACGCAGAGGCTCCTTGGGAGGTACGTCATCTGGAGATCTCCAGACGCTTGAATGATTACTTCGCTGCAATCGGCGCTTCCGTGGTCACGCCGGCAACTGGTGCAGGAGCCGGTGCGGCGTGTTCAGCCACCCATGCGTCGAACTCTTCCTGGGAAACCACTTCCAACGTCGCTTTCATGTTAGCGTGACCAGGTCCGCAGAGCTGTCCGCAAATGATGTCCCAGGTGCCAGTCTTGGTTGGGGTAAACCACATGTGGGCTTTCACACCCGGGGTCGCGTCTTGGGCGGCACGCATTGGCACTAGTGCCAGGTTGTGAATGACGTCTTTGGATGCTACATCAACAATGACTGGGCGACCGACTGGGAGTTTCATTGTGGCAGGATTGACGAAGTCATCAGCCCCATTTGGGTCAGACATATCTCGCCCCATAGTATTGGAGCCAGGGTTGATGAAGCGAGGATTCCACACGCCCAACTGCTTGTCAGCACCAGGATACTGGAAATTCCAAAGGAACTTTTCGCCCAAGGCGCGAACTTTCACGGTATCGGGACTGGTCGGATAATCGTCCGCCTGACGGGACCAGAGGGGAAATGCGAAACCAAGAAGCAAAATCGCTTCCACGACCACCACGGCGATTTCGATCTGATTGGACACCGCATGGCTAGCACCATGATAGTCTGCCTTTGGATTCTTGCAGGCCCGATAGCGCCAGAAAGTGTAGATCAAGTAGGTGCTCCAGCCAATGAACAATACGACCATGAACCAGTGCACAAAGCCCAGCATGTGATCGACGAGTTCGCCGTGTTCAGAAGCTACGGGCGTCTGGCCCATCCATTGGTTAATTTTGGAGATCATGACAGAGTAGAGGAAAGGGGGATAAATGAATCAGGAGTCCGACTTGGCTGCGGCCTCCGCCGCCGCTGCGAGACGCTGTTTTTTTGAGAAGCTGTAGATAACGTAAAAGAGCACGCTGAAAACCAAAGCAAGCATCCCACCCATGAACAGAACTGCGAGATTGCGAGCCTGCCCGACGGCAGTGGTCGGATCGGAAAAGCAGGTCGCGCAAGCGATGAGTGGATGGAGCAGATTCATCGGGATCAGATGATGATTTTCTTCATTTTACGGGCGACGTACCAGATGCCGTAACCAATGAGCACTAAGCTGAGCAGCCCGGCAAAACGCCCGATCCCAGCTACACCAAGCTTTGCGGCTTGATCCGGGCTAAGCACCGTCCACAACCAGAACCCGCTATCACAAAGGACAGCGAAGAAGAGGAAGACGAGATGGAAGTGCTTCAGTGACATTGTAAAAGAATCAAGGCGCTATCAATGGTGCTTGATGCTGGTCTTATCGAACCCTTCAAAAACCAGGGGATCGCCGTGCGTCATATAGAACAGAACGAACAACACAGAGACGAGGATCACGGTAAAAAGCAGGACCTTATAGATGATCTTCTTCTCATGGTTCAAGTGCATGAAGATCAAGGCAACCAGGGATGCTTTAAACGCTGCCACAATCATCCCGACCATGATGTTCATACCATGGGTCGGCAGTTCAACATACGACAGCCAAACGGTGATGACCGTGAACAAGAGCAGCAGGCCGCCTATGACGAGGTACTTTTTGACCGATTTTTGGATTTCTTCGAGATTGTCAGCCATGACGTAAGGTCCTTGGTTTGGGGATTAGAGGAGATAGAGAAGAGGGAAGAGGAAGATCCAGACGAGGTCAACAAAGTGCCAGAAGAGGCCGCCGACTTCGACGCGATTCGCTAAATGCTCTGGATCTTCGCGCATCATTTTGCCATTGAAGACAAGGAAGTAGAGCAACACCAACGCACCAAACACCACGTGCAAGCCATGCAGGCCTGTGAGGGTGAAGTAGATGGCGTAGTAGGTGTTGAGCTTCGGCGTGAAGTTGGAGAAGAAGGAGATGTCCTTTTTCTTGAGCACTACGACAGGATGATGACCGCCTGCGTGTCCGCCAGCTTCAGTAACTTCATGCCCAGACGCTTCCTTCGGCTCTTGCGCTTCGGCAGAATGAGCGCCTTCGTGCCCTGGCATGTTTTCCTCAGCATTCGCAGAGTGAATCTTCAAGAAATACGATTCTGTCTGCAGAGTGGCGCTTTTGGAAGGATCGCGGGAAGGATACTTCTCTTTGAACTCGCTTTGGTGGTGATCGCGGGTCGCGATGAAAACTGGCTTGAATGCTGGCAAGTAGTCGGGCTCCCATGCCATGGATTTTTCTGCGTCTGCAACCGAGCGAACGTCGATTCCGTCCACGTCCAAGGTCATCCGGTCGTCTTCCAACTTGCCTTCAGCGATGGTGCCATCCCGGAAGGTGGCATTGGTGTCAGAATAGGAGAAGAAGCTGGAGGCGGGGAGCTTCAACTTGAACGGCGCGACTGGGGTCAAGACGATATTTCTAGTGCCGGTCCAGTCCCGCTGGAACTGCTTGTTCTCGTTCTCTTTTCGCATGGCATCGATGGCCTCAGAACGCAGCTTTGCAAAACTCGCAGCGTTCAGTTCGATTTCATCGCCTGCTTCCGTCTTGAATTTCGGGGCCTCCCCTTCGATGTACGGCAAGACATAGTCCACTGGGTCCGCATCAATGGCTGCGGTTTCAAGATGCACGTTGAGGGTGAGCTTATTGACGTCTTTGAAATGAACGAAATAGCCGTGCTCAAGGTGACCGGTGAGGATCGTGCCATCAGTGAGCTTTACGGAATAGTGCTCAAACTTGGCCTTGTACTCCAGGGTCTTGTTGACCATGAAGATCGCAGCACAGCCAACGGTGATCGCCATCATCAACTGATACATGCCAAACTTGCGCAGCTTTAAGAACGCCCAGGCCATCACGACTGTTACCGAGGACGCAATGAGAACTACGGTGTTGATAAAACCGAGTTGGACATTCAGCTCGTGAATGGGCCAATGGTAGTCAGCGCCGACGCGAAGAAAGATGTAGGCGGAAAACAAGCCGCCGAAAAGCATGACTTCGGAAGCCAGGAAGAGCCAAATGCCGACCTTGGCGTTGTAGAGTCCGGTATCTGGCCGGGCGGTTACGGTATAGGGGATATCCATGACGAGAGACGTGGGATTGCGGTCGAAGTAGCCTGACGCGTTTTAGTGGTGGGCTTTAGCGGTTTCGGTTGCGACGGCTGGCGTGGTGCTGCCGGGTTCATCAACCCACTGTGGTGTGAAGTCCGTTGGAGCCCCGGGAACCGAGTATTCGTATGGTCCACGTTGAGCAACGGGCTCGAAGGTGAAGTTTCCGTGTGGTGGGGGCGTTGGAGTGGCCCATTCCAGGGTGGTCGCATCCCATGGGTTGTCGTTCGTGATTTTCTTGCCGCCTTTGATGCTGATGAAGACATTGATAATGAACGGAATTTGCCCGATGGCCAGAATCACGGCACCCAAGGTCATAACGACGTTTAGACCCATCAGTGTTGGCTCGACGTGAATGCCAAAGAGACCGAAGAAGCTGGAGCAAAACTCACTGAACCAATGGGTAGCAGATGATGTCTGCTCAAAGGCCTTACCACCATCATACCAGCGGCGGTGGAACCCGCCCATACCCTGCACGAACATTGGCAGGAATACCATGTTCATCCCCAGGAGGGATGGCCAGAAGTGCAGCTTACCAAGCCGGTCGCTCATGAATCGTCCGGTCATTTTGGGATACCAGTGATACACGCCGGCAAAGAGCGCGAAGATCGTCCCCGGCGCTACAACGTAGTGGAAGTGGCCGATCACGTAGTAAGTGTCGTGCAAAGCAAGGTCGATGAAGTTGAAAGCAAGCGGCAGACCCGTGAGACCCCCAATACCAAACATTGGCAGGAACGCGGAGGCGAAAAGCATTTGGCTATTGAAACGGATAGATCCACCCCAAAGACTGATCATGAGCGAGGTGAGAAGGATGACTGAAGGCACCGAGATCAGCACGGTGGTGATCTGGAAGTAGGTGGACATCATCGTGCCCATGCCCGTCAGATACATGTGGTGAGCCCAGACCAGGAAGCTGAGGAAGCCGAGCGTCAAGACGGAGTAAACCATGGCCTTGTATCCCCAGAGCGGGCGGCGCGCATTGTTCGGAATGACGTCGGTGAGGATGGCGAAGGCAGGAAGAATTAGCACGTACACCTCCGGGTGAGCCAAGAACCAGAACAAGTGCTGGTATAGAATCGGGCTGCCACCGCCGGAGATGTCCAAAGCCTGGCCGCCTTCGACAAGTCCAGTCGGAAGGAAGAAGCTAGCACCGAACACACGGTCAACGAGCTGGAGAATCGCAGCGACTTCTAACGGAGGGAAGGCAAGCAGAAGCAGGAAGCTGGTAACAAACATGGCCCAGCAGAAGAAGGGCAGTTTGAACCAAGTGAGACCCTTGGCGCGGAGGTTGATGGCGGTGGTGATGAAATTCACCGAACCCAGAAGGGAAGCCGAGATGTTGAACACCATGGCGGTGAGCCAGACGGTGTGACCATGCATGAAGACGTTCTTCACGCTGTGGTTCAAGGTGGAGGCCAGCGGTGAATACATTGTCCAACCAGTCTGGACGGCCCCGGTGCCGACGAAGAAGCTGACCATCATCAGGACGCCGCTGAGGAAGAAAAACCAAAAGCTCATCATGTTCAGTTTCGGAAAGGCCATGTCGATTGTCCCAATCTGAAGTGGCATGACGAAGTTGCCGAAGGCCGCAAAACCGAGAGGCACAATGCCAAAGAACACCATGATCGTTCCATGCATCGCGCCGAGCATGTTATACATCTCACCATTGATCACGCCGTCTGGCGCAAAGCGTCCCATCATTTCGTGGACGATCGGACCAAGGATTGGCAGGTGATTCAGCAGGTCGAGTCCAGGTACTGGCTGGCCTGGGTAGGCGATGCTCCAGCGCATGAGGAGCATGAGCATGAAGCCGCAGAGCAAGAAGACAAGGCCGGAGAGACCATACTGAATCCCGATGACTTTGTGATCGGTGGAAAATATGTACTTCCTCCAGAAGCCGATGTCGTGGTGGTCGTGATCATGCGCATGATCGGAACCGTGATCGTGAGTGGTAGCTGCGGCGCTCATAAGTCAGTGGAAGGGGTCGTCGGTTTAAAAAGGTAAGATCGGAATTAGTGCTGGGCGGCGTCTGCCAGATTGAATTGGAAGTCGGTCGTCGCTACCCCACCAACTACCCGCACGGTGTTGGCAAGAGGTTTGACGAAGCAAGGATGCCAAGCTTCAACCACGTAGGTGCCGTCTAGCAGTGCGCGATTGAGCGCGAAGCTACCATCAGATCGACTGCTCGCAACATGGATGCCTGTATGCACATAAACCCAAGACTTCATCCATCGGTGGACGTCACATTCGAGACGATAAATGCCAGCCTCATTGAAGGTCTGGAGGTCGCTACTGCCTTTGGTTGGCTGCCCGAGATTGCTGAGGTTTGCTCCCGGTGTCTTGAGGCTGGCATCATGCCGAATGATGCGGACGTTGTGGAAGGTCTCGTCGCTATTGCGGATCAATACGGTTTGGCCGGGCTGTAGCACGGTGACGTTGGGCTGGTAGAGACAGCTCACCTGATCAATGAGGATCGGTGCAGATTCAACATTACTGGCCCGGCCAGTGTTGCGAACCGAAATCACCACGCCACCGAGACCGCCGTCATCCGCAATCTGCCAAGTGGGGTCCACGATCTGGCCGTGACTTGAGCAGTAGACATTCGCACCCACGTCAATCGTCTGCCCAAAACTCTGGGGTTTGCCGCCAAGTAGAGTGACTTTTCCGCTAATAGATGGCCTCTCTTCAATGAGCGTCGCCGTTGAAAGCGCCTCCGAATCCTTTGAACTGGACTCTGGTGCCTTACCGCAGCCCAGTTGGGCGCTGCAGATGAAGAGGACCGCTGAAAAATGCGCGATGCGTCCTAATGCAATGATGCCACCGTTACGCTCAGAAGTGTCGGCGCGCGTGGCGGGCCGGGACTCCTTGGGAGCGTGGATTGAGTGGGACATCTTCGCGCAATTTTTTCGGGAGGCTTATTTGGTGGGAGCTGCCGCCTCCGCTGCAGGAGCTGCGGTCGCACCGGGACCCGCAGGAATTTCTCCAGGGGCGTTTTGCTTGGCAAAAGGCTCGAGTTCAGCCATGGTCCACTGGGTAGTGCGGGCAGCCTCCTTCTTGCGAATGGCGGCCACCATTTCCTCGGTGACCATGGTACCTTCGTTACCCCAGGAATTACGGATATAGGTAATAACAGCGGCGATGTCCTTATTCGACAGCGCACCCTGTGCAGGCATACCGGCCGGGTTGCTGAAGGGAGCACCGTTGATCGTCAGCGGACCGGCAAGGCCATTTAAGACAACGCGGATGATCCGCTCGGTCCCACCGTGGACCCAATCCGAGCCAGCGAGAGGAGGGAAGGTTCCAGGAACACCCGTGCCGGCTGCTTGGTGGCACCCCATGCAGACACCGTAGGCGCTTGCTCCCTTTTTCATTGCCAACTGGAACGGATCCATTGCTGCACCTTCACCACCACCGCCCGGGCGGGTGTCGATGGCTTTGGCTAAAGCAAAGGGATTTGAGGTTTCGAAACTGAATCCACCTGCCATTGGGCCAAGTTGACCACCAGCAACGATCGCGACGACCATGCCGATAAACATGATCCACATCGGCGCAGGCCCTTGGCCGGCAGCGACGTCGTCTTTCTCACGCTTCACTGCAGAGTGAATGCGATCAATGTCTGTGGTATCGGGGTTGTAAGAGGGGGCGCTCATGGGTGCGTGAAGGGGCGGGCGACTTATTTGGCGGCGGCCGCAGTGGCCAGATTTCCGAGTGCGGCGGCAGGAAGGGGAGCGGCCTTCTTTAACGAGAGAAGGTAATCCACTAGCTGTTCAGCTTCTGGAGTTGGAACAACTTCATATCCTTTGGCGGGTGCAAATTTCCCTGTCAATGGTAGCGCAAGATCCGACTTGGGTCCCTGTGCCTTACGGACAGTGTAAAGGTGCGCATAAGATGGCATGTTGGACCACATTGCTACAGAGTGAGGTGCATAGAGCATCGCGTGAATGGCAGAGCGATCCATAGCTGCAAGTCGGTAGCCTGCGTTCGCGAGATCTGGGCCAACCCGTGAGACACCCAGTAAAGCAACGTCTTCGGAAAGGTAGTCGCGCATCGTGTTGGCACGTGTTGCCTCAGCAGGCCGAGCCGATTGGTCTTCGCCCCAGCCTTTGTGCCAGCCATCCGCACTGAACTGGGATGGGCGGATCATTTGGGTGTGGCACTGTACACAACCTTCACGGATGTAGACTTGCATGCCGAGGACATTGGCATTGCTCTGAGGATAGTAGCCATCCATGCCGTCCGCTTCTTTGTCATAGGCAATAGGTTTGATGTGCTGGTACTTGAACGCCGGGACGACGATCAAGAGCAGCCATGGCAGACCAAAACTGGCGGCGATACCGAGGGTGAGTTTGCGGAAGTCAGTCATGCTTTTGCTCCGTGGGTGAGGTGCGGATCAGAGTGGTCGTCGTGGCGCTCAAGCAGAGTCGGTGCCGAACTGCGGCGGCCCAATCCGGCCACCATGAGCATAAGGTGAAGAAGGAACCAAACATTGGACCAAGTGATCATGGCCCAAGCGACGGCGCGCGCGATCAGGTAGGGACGCGCGTTGAGGACGACGGAAATCCACGACTGATCCCAGCGCTCAGGTGCTGTCAAATCACCACCCTGCTGGAGGCCAGCAACGACGCTGGTGACAACGACGATGCCGATGCCGTAAACGGAGAACCAGAAGTGATTGCGAATGAGGCGCACGGAGAGCCACTCGCAACCAGATAGCCGCGGCACGATGTAGTAGATAGCACCGAAGGCCACCATGCTGAAGAAACCGTAGACCGCGATGATCTGATAACCATACCAAGCGTGGGTGAACTGGAAGGTGAACCCAGTCCAGAAACTGGAGATCAGGGCCAGGATGATGCCAGCGATTGGGTAGAAGATGGAGCCAACAAAAACGAAGCGCAGCGTTGGGCTGACAGCCACGAGGTTGTGTTTACCGAGCGTCGTGAGGTGATGGTTCAACCCAACCACCAAGACTGGGATCAAAAGTAGCACCCCGGTCATCGCACCAATGGCAACCATCCATGCTGGGAGAGGACCACCCATGAAGCGCTGCATACCTGTCCAACCCCCCAAAATGGCCAACAGCCAAAAACCCGTCTTGGCAAGCTGAGCGGAGGCAATTGGTTGTCCGGTGATTTTTGGGATGAAGTAATAAGCGGCTCCAACACCAACCGGCACGAAGAACAAGAGGATCACTCCGTGGACGTACCAGGCATTGATGCCAGCACCAATGACGCCGAGCGAAGGCAGCCAATGCAGACAGATATTGGCGGTTGAAAAGAGCCATGGGAACCAGAGGCAGGCCCCGAAGAGATACCAGCTGCTGATCATGAAACCCTCGGGACGATGGGAGCGCGCAAACATCGAGACCATCGGCCATGCAAAGACCATGAAGCAGAAAAGCAAGACGGGCCACGTGAATGCCGGCATTTCCAGCCACTCAAGGGAGGTATTACCACCAAACAGGATGCAGCCGATGCCGATCGTGACGGTGATGTTCCAAAAGAACGCGGCGACCATCATCAGGCTCTTCCCTGTGCGGAGTTCCTGTCCAGAACGGCGGGCCATGAGCCAAAGCATCACGCCGAGGGCGGCCTGGAAGCCCCAGCCGTATACGAGGGCGTTGATGTGGGCTGGCTGAAGACGTCCGTAGGTGAGGAAGGACGCGTGCCCAAGAAAATCTGGAGCGAAGGACTTGATGGCTGCCAGCAGGCCCAGCACGGTCGAGGCCATGAGCCAAAAAGCACCGTTGGTCAGCAGGAAAAGCACCGGACCTTTCACCGACCGGTCGATTGCGGCGCGGCGCAGCGTGTCGGCTTGGAGATCCGGTTCTACGTTGGGTGACGGGTTCTGCATAAAGAGGGAGGACTGGAAGACTTACTTGGGCTGAGCGGCGGGAGCAGGCGCAGGAGCCGCCGGTGTTGCAGGTGCTGGAGCTGCCGGAGCAGCTGGCGCTGGAGCAGGTGCGGCAGCCGCAGCTTGCTGAAGTTGGGTGGGTGAACCAGGGACGACGATGCTGCTCTTAACGGGCTTCTGCGTCTTCAATATGGATGCTGTCTTTTCAAATGCAGCGCGGGCCTTAGCTGGGTCATCGAGTCCCATCTTGGCGATGAGATCGTGCTGCGCAGTGAGGATTTCGTCTTTGTTGGCGAGACGCTCATCCATGCGCGGATCAGTCGTCACATCGCGAGAGGAGGTGGACTTGATCGCGGTCAGCAGCACGGCGAAGCCTGCAAAGGCTCCGAGAAGCCAGATGAGCGAAGCGCCCTTTGTGTTGGAAGAAGATTCAGCGGACATGGAGGCTATCAGTTGACGACGTTCACGGATTCAAGCAGGCGAGGATCGCGCCATGGGTAGAGGCTATTGCCACCCAGCTTGCGGAGGAAGAGGAAACCCATAGTGCCGACGACGGCCATGAGAGCAAAGATGTCTCCCCAGATGGCGCCCGGAGCCAGAACGCCGAGCCCAAGGGATGGGCCACGCTCTGGGATAACGTTCCAGTACATGTCCACCACGTGCATGAAGATGATCCACAAACAGACCGTAACCATCACCACTGGGTTCTTTTTCCGAGGTTGCGAAAGGAGGAGGATGAAGGGCCCGATGAAGTGACCCACCACAATAAAGATGGAGACCCAGCGCCAGCCTGCTGTGTTGCGGATCAGGTAGAAACGCGTTTCTTCGGTGATATTCGCATACCAGATCAGGAAGTATTGGCTGAAGGCGATGTAAGCCCAGAACACCGTGAAGGCGAAGAGCAGCTTGCCCATCAAATGGTAGTGTTCTTCGGATACGACCTTCTGGAGGTATCCAAGACTACGCAACCATGCGACGAGCATGATCATGATAGCCATGGAAGCCCAGGCACTGCCCGCAAAGATATAAACACCCCACATGGTGGAGAACCATGTGTAGTCGAGGCTCATCAACCAATCCACCGAAGCAAAGGTGGCTGTGAGAGCGAAAGGGAACAACCAACGGCAGGAAGAATTCCGAGCCGCGATGGTGTGCCTGATATCGCCATCTTGTTCTTGGCGCAATGACAGGCCACGCATGTGGCGAGCGATGTACCAGAGCACAAAGAAGTAGAGGAGGAAGCGCGTCTGCCAGCTGAATGGGGGAACGAAATGCTTGGTGATGTTGAGGTATCCAAACTTCTCCACCAGCACGTGTAGATGCTGGTTCTCCTCAGCCATGTGATGCAACGCTTCCTTGACACTGATACCCGCTTCCTGGGCGTGGTGGGCAGCCTCACGGTGGTGGTTCATCCACTCGTAGAGGTGACTTTGCACGGACGGCAGCAGCAAGGGCAATGCAAGAATCGCAAGAACTGGAACCATGTTGGCCAGGTTTTCGAACAAGCGGCGGATCACGACACCCCAGCTGGAATTGGAGGCGTTGTGAAGCAAGATCCAGAAGCAGGAACCCACCATCACGGTGAAGGCGAAGAAGATCGCGAACAACCAGCTGTAGGAAAAGACATCTGCATGGGCAACGAATCCATAAATGGACCCGACTAGACCCAAACCACCGATGACGGCGAATGCACCGATGAGCTTAGAGCCCTTGGCGGGGTCAAATTTTTCTCCGCCCTCGGGCAGATCTTTGAAGGTAACGTGGTGACTCATGCCTGGAAATCGTTGCGGTTACTGGATCGTGACATTGCCTTCCTTCACTGCGGTCTGCAGCGCGCGGATGTAGGCCACGATGGCCCAGCGATCGCGGACGGGGATGTTGGCTCCGTAGGAACCCATCAGTCCCCTGCCGTTGGTGATGGTATCGAAGATGGATCCGTTAGCTCGGTAGGTGGCCGCGTTGGTCGGGTCAGTGCTGCCGGGTTGATGAAAATTGAAGGCGTTCAAGATGCCGTACTTGGAGGTGATGCCCTTACCATTGCCGGAAAGACCATGGCACACTGCACAATTGATGTTGTAACGTTCCTGGCCGCGAGCAATCAGCGCCGCATCAACTGTCACTTCCTCCGGGAAACCTTCGCCGTAGTAGTCGCCGAACCGGCCAGTGTCGTAGTAGCCAGAACCGTGGCTGAAACCAAAGGCTGGAGGCGCGGGCTTCTCGGTGGAAGGCTTTGCAGGGATTTCATAGCCCATTGGAACGGTGCCATGTACAGGTGGACGGCCACCAGCTCCGTCAGCGAAGAAATCGCTGTGGGCCTGTGCCTTCAACTTGGTCTGGTTGTCCATGTCGGGAAGGATCTCGATCGGTGGTTGCAGCGACTTGCTGCCGCGAAAACCAGCTGCGCTGACGATGATGGCAGCAACGAAAATGTAGGAGAGGAAGAAGTACTTCATGGCGGGGTGCGCTAGGATGGCTTCGGCTAGATCTCGTCCTCCACGAGTTCGATGTTCTTACCGCCGATCTCTTCAAGGAAGGACTTGGTGCCTACCTGGGAGAACTTAGGATCGCGAGCTTCAATGCAAACAAAGAAGCCGTCGTCAGAGAATTTTGGGAAACGCTTGGAAGCGAACAGAGGATGGTTCAGGCGAGGCAGACCAATAAGGGCCAACAAGCCAAACAGGGTGGTGAAGGCGGAGAAGAGGATGGTCAACTCAAACATCACGGGGAACCAAGCTGGCAACGAAAAGATCGTCGCTGGCTTTGCCTGAACGATGGTCGGGTAGAGCTTCACCTGAGTGATGTATTGCAGGAGGAAGGCCGTAGTGGTGCCAGCTGCACCACCAAAGAAGACGAGCCAAGGGAGCTTGGATCGCTTCACACCCATCGCGTGATCCATACCGTGGATCGGGAATGGGGAGTGGACGTCCCAGCGGTTGTAGCCAGCTTCATTGACTTTTTCAGCGGCATGATACAGCTCCTTCACGCTGTCGAATTCAGCGAGGTAGCCGTGTACTCTTTTGAGGGTAGTGCTCACAGTCGGGTCTCCAGGGAAAAGGGCTAGGCGTTGACTGTTTTGGCCACATGGCGATCAGCGTAGTCCATGAGGTCTTCCTCTTGGATACCCGTTTCAGGGTGATCGTCTTGGTGCGGGTTAGATTGCGGCAACACGCCCTTCACTTCGCCGATGGCGATGACGGGTAGGAAGCGCAGGAACAGCAAGAACAGCATCATGAAGAAGCCGAAGGTGCCAAGGAAAGTGACCTTATCGACCCAGGTAGCCTCATAAGTGCGCCATGAACCAGGGGTGAGGTGGCGCTCCAGCGTGGTGGCGATAATCACGTAGCGCTCAAACCACATCCCGGCGTTCACGCACATGCAGACAAACATCACCATCCACATGTTGTGGCGGCACCAGCGGATCCAGAACAACTGCGGAGCAAACACGTTGAAGCTGAACATGAAGTAGTAGGCCCAAGTGGACGGACCGTAAAGACCGCGCAACTGGAAGGTCTGGAGTTCGAATTTATTGGCACCGTAGTAGGCCATGAAGAACTCCATGCTGTAAGCGTAACCGACGATCGTTCCGGTCAAGAGAATGATCTTGGCCATGTTATCGATGTGCTTCGGAGTGATGAGATCCTGTAGGCCGTAGATTTTACGGGCAGGAATCATCAGAGTCAGCACCATTGCGAAGCCGCCAAAGATAGCGCCCGCAACGAAATAGGGAGGGAAGATCGTGGTGTGCCAGCCAGGAACGACGGATGTCGCAAAGTCAAAGGACACCACGGAGTGCACGGAGAGCACCAGCGGGGTAGAAAGAGCAGCCAAGAGCATGTAGGCCGTTTCATAGTGGCTCCAATGACGGTTGCCGCCACGCCAGCCCAAGGCAAAGGTGCCGTAGAGCATCTTCTTCAGTCCTGGCTTGCAACGATCCCGCAGGGTCGCGAGGTCGGGAATCAGACCGATGTACCAGAAGATGACGGAAACGGTGAAGTAGGTCGAGACGGCGAACACGTCCCAGAGCAGTGGGGACTTGAAGTTCTGCCAGATGGCGTTGGCGTTTGGAATCGGTGCGAGGAACCACACCATCCACACGCGACCAACGTGGAAAGCCGGGAACAAACCGGCGCACATCACAGCGAAGAGCGTCATCGCCTCTGCCGCGCGGTTCACCGAGGTACGCCATTTTTGGCGAGTCAGGAAGAGAATGGCGGAAATTAGAGTGCCGGCGTGGCCGATACCAATCCAGAACACGAAGTTTGTGATGTCCCAGGCCCAAGCAACGGGTTGTTTCTGACCCCAGACACCGACTCCGGTGGAGATCAGATAGACAAAGCAGAACACCATCACACCCGTGAGGATCACTGAAGGGACAAAAAGCAGCCACCAGAGACCGGGCTGCTTGTTTTCCACAATGCCGCAGATGCGGTTCGTGATCCAGGAGTAGGAACGGTTGTTCAGCACCAGTGGCTCGCGTTCCAAAACGCGTGGAGCGCCGTCTGCTGGTGTGTGTGCGGGAGCTGTAGCGGTTGCTTCCATGATGAGTCTTAGCTTTGGTGGGCGCTCCAGGCGGCGACTTTATCAGCCCCGGGCATTGCTGGATTTGGGTTGCGGACGCGGGCTAGGTAGCTGGTGCGCGGCAGAGTGCCGATATATTTCAGAACGGTGTAACTGCGCTTGGAGGCCTTCTTGCCATTCACCGCGGATTTGGCGTCTGCGAGATCGCCAAATTCGATCGCTTCAGCGGGGCAGGCCTGTTGGCAGGCCACCTTTACACTGTCGGTCGGCACGCGGAAGTTCTTGCTGTCGCGCTGCACGCGCTTCTGCTTGATCTTCGCGGCCTCGAGACGCTGCACGCAATACGTGCACTTCTCGATCACGCCGCGCATACGGACGGTGACGTTCGGGTTCTTTTGAAGCTGGAGGCTTTCGCGCATGCCGGTCTTCTCTGGCGTGGAAAGCGGGCCCCAGTAAAGCTCATCGAGCGGACGCTTGTTATAGTCGAACCAGTTGAAGCGACGAGCGGTGTAAGGGCAGTTGTTCGCACAGTAGCGGGTACCGATGCAGCGATTGTAGGCCATCGCGTTGAGACCTTCTTCGGTGTGCACCGTGGCGTTCACCGGGCAGACCGTTTCGCAAGGAGCAGATTCGCACTGCTGGCAAGCCATGGGCTGGTGCACCATCTCGGCGTTGTCCAATTGCTCGGCCGTGGGTTCGATATCGACATCGTCGGAGGCAGCCTTGTCTGGACCCCACTCGCTGGCCGCGAAGTAGCGATCCATACGGATCCACTGCATGAGACGGCCCTTGCGGACTTGGTCCTTGCCGACGACTGGGATGTTGTTTTCCGACTGGCAGGCAACGATACAGGCGGTGCAACCAATGCACTTGCTCAAGTCGATCGTCATGCCCCACTGGTGCAACGTCTCGTAATCGAAACCTTCCGGGTTCGTTTCCGACTTCTTGCCGACCTGGCCCTTGTAGAGAGAAATGTTCTCCGGGATGTGGGCATCCATGCCGTGGCGAGTCGCGAAGTCTGGTGTCTTCTTGAACTCTTCAGCCGTGCCCTCGCGGAACATCGCGCGGCCTTCCATCGTGTTGTGATCCTGAGTGATCGCCAACTCGAAAACTTCGTCCAACTTCTCGATTTTCGCACCCGTGAGGATGAAACCTGGGGACTTGCGGAGTATATAAGCGTCAAAGCCGCGCTTGGAACCCACAAAACCAAGGCGAGTTTGGCCGTAGCCGACTGGGATGGTCACGGAATTCGCAGCGTGCCCGGGGGCCTCAATGGCAGGAATCACGAGGTCGTTGCCATTGACCGAGACTTTGATCATTTGGCCTTCCTTGAGGCCGAGGCTGCGGAAGGTGCTGGAGGCAAGCCAAGCGGCGTTGTCCCAGGTCAGCTTCGTGATCGGATCGGGAGCTTCTTGCAGCCAAGCATTGCTGGCGTAGCGACCATCCAGCATACTGGAGTCGGTCGCGAGAACGACTTCGAAAGTCGTGCCATCAAGCGCTGCTGGCGCCTGAGCCTGACCAACGATTGCTGCCACCGCTCCGAGATTAGGAGCACCAGCAGCGGCACCTGCGGAGCCCTTCAGGAAACCGTCACGGAGGGAGAAATTCCACTTATCCTCATCCATGCCACCCGCGATGGTAGCAAACGTATCACGAACCGCAGCATAGCCAGCGTCGATGACCGGGGCTGCCGGAGCAGCAGGTGCTGGAGCTGGACCCGCAGGTGTAGCGGCAGGGACCACAACTTCAGCAGGACCAACTTTCTTGCGACCCAGAAGTGCCAAAAGAAGGTCGATCTCGCTGACGCCGTCGTAAAGCGGTTGGATCATTGGCTGGATGACGGAATACGTACCATCAGCAGCGCGAGCATCGGACCAAGCCTCAAGATAATGAGCGGCAGGAAGGTGCAGAGCCGCACCGCGTGCCGTGGCGTTCAAAGAAGTGCCGAGGTGGACAAGCTGAACCTTGTTCTTGTCAAGATCTGCCGATAGCCCTGCGGCGTCTGGGGCATCATAAAGAAGGTTGGAACCTGTGAGGGAAACAACGGTCTTCACCTTGCCGCCAGCGATCTCTTTGCGGAGGTCTTCCAGGGTGCCCAGTTCTTGCTCGCCAGCAATCTGAACGAGTTCTACTGTGGAACCAAAGGCACCCAAGGCGTTGTTGATCGCAGCCACCAAAGTGTGAACTTCTGCGCCATAGCGACTTCCGGCGATGACGACGGACTTGCCAGCGTTTTGCTTGAGGTCAGCGATGGCTTCTTTGAGCCAAGCCTTGATGGAATCAGGGCAACCACTAGCCAAAGTCTTTGCAGAAGCCTCGCCAAGTTCTGCGGCGATGTGGGCAGCTACGAGAGGGATCAGGGAGGCAGCAACCGCCTTTCGG
Source organism: Verrucomicrobiaceae bacterium (assembly GCA_024232965.1). Lineage (GTDB taxonomy): Bacteria > Verrucomicrobiota > Verrucomicrobiia > Verrucomicrobiales > Verrucomicrobiaceae > JACKQF01. The sequence continues at coordinate 931,160 of JACKQF010000002.1, forward strand.
TGATCCGCCATTCCGCCTGTCAGGGTGTAGCGATTTTCCAGACAGTAGAGACGGTTCATCTTGCCGCCGTTCTCTTCTGGATTGCGCCCTTTGGTGAATGCCTTTACCGGATCACCATCAACTGGATCGTTGCCGAGGAAGTCGCAGTCGAGCGCCAGAATGCGCTCTGCATTGCCGAGTCGAACCACTTGCTTCACACCAGCGCCGAAGATGGCCTTGCCAGCGGCAATCGCACCGTCGCGGCTGAGGGCTTCATAGCCGTAGAGAGCGGCCTGCGGCATCGCTTTCTTGATGTCACCAAGGAGACGGTGAACGGTAGGGGAGGTCGTTCCGCCAACTACGATAGCAAGCCCTGCACCCTGCGCCTTTTTGGCACCAGCAGAAATGCTCGCGAGCGTTTCATTGGCTTTGCCCCAGCCTGCGCCTTTGCCCTTGGCCATTGGCTTCTGGGAACGCTGTGGGTCGTAAAGATCAAGCACTGAAGCCTGTGCAAAGGCATCAAGACCGCCCCCAAGTGGGTGCAGCGTATTGCCTGAAAGATGGGTTGGGCGACCTTCATACGTCGTCACCACCAGCGGCGTCACGCCATAAGGGCGCGGCATCGCGGAAGCGTAAAGTAGAGGCTTGCCAGGGATCACCCACTCCGCATGATTCGCGTAGGGCATGATGTTCACCACCGGGCGACGGCAGGAAGCAAGGCCCATAAGCCCCGCGGCAGCGCCCATGATCTTAATGAACTCGCGACGGGAGTTTTCCCGCTCTTCCTCGTTCAAAGTGTCGCCACCAGGGAATTCAACCCCCAGGGTGTTGAGAAAATCCGAGCGACGCTCCAACTCCGCAGGACTGCGCCAGTAGCGCTTGCCGGTCGTGGGCTGCTCGGGGTGGTGCCAGGTGCGTTTCATGGAGACGAAAAATCTAGACGGGTGGGGGTTAACGGTGGCACGCGGCGCAGGTCTCTGGCGGCTGGATCTGCCAATGTTTCTTCAATTGCGTGCCCACTTCCTGTTGGGACACCGTCTTGCCAAATGTCTTGCCTGCCAGCGCCAGCAGGTCGTCGATACCGCCCGCGGTTGGGGCTGGCTTGTTCTCACCCACGATGACCTGGGCGATCTCCTCTGCCTTCACTCCCTTATCAAGAAGACCTTGATAGAAGGACTTGCGGTCCAGGTCGCTGGCGAGGTAATCGAGATTGGTGATCTGGTCCAGCGGACGCAATTTGCTCTCAGGATTGCGGTGGCAGTCAAGGCACCAGCCCATTGAATGAGGCTCCACTTGGCGAACAACTTCCATGTCTTTCACCTTGCCGTGGCAAGAGACGCAGGAAACACCGCGGTTGAGATGCACCGAGTGGTCAAAGTAGGCGTAATCAGGCAGCTTGTGCACTTTCACCCATTCGATCGGCTTTCCACTTGCGGCAGCGGCCTGGACTTTCTCCAGTTTTGGGCTCGCTGTGCGGATACCACCTTTGCCAACTCCGTGGCAATTCAAGCAGGTCTGGTTGGTGGGGACGTTGGCATGCCCGGACTGTTCCACAAAAGAGTGGCAGTAACGACAGTCCATGCCCAATTGCCCCGCATGAATTTTGTGGGAGAAGGGAACGGGTTGAGTTGGTTCATAACCCACCCGCGTATATTTGGGCGTGAAATAATAGCTCACCCCGACCGTCACGCCCGCCAGAATAAAGACGAGCGCAATGGCCAGCTTCAAAGGGAGCCAGTTGGTCCAGCGCGGAAAGAAATTGCCCATAGTAGAATGCGATCAGAGCTTGTGAAAAATTTCACAAGGTCGGGTAGAATAGGAAATGGCCGCTTAAATGCAACAGGTGAAATGAGTTTTTTTGAAAAAGTGCATCCGTCCTACCGGAGTCCCTCAAGACCACACAAAATTGGCTCCCCTCCCCCGATTTTCACACCCCTCACTCATCCCGGGAAGCAGGCTTGCCTCCGCCACCCTGCGCGCAAGCCCAACTACAACGTGCCCCTTCACCGGATGCCACACGATGCTCCGCCATGCACCGCAAGCCAAAACAAATTGCGGACGGACAGCCTGGGCGCCACCGCCGGACCATCCATCCGCAATTCAAACAAAACAAAACAATGAGGTAACAATCCGGCCCAACGAAGGCAGGCCGGTCACGATCAATCCCGATTCGCCGCAGCGCGCTTCTCAGCAAGTCGCTCTTTGACGGCTGTTTCGATCTCTTCGTAGACCGCCGTATCGTTGCGAAGAGCTTCCTTGGCGGCATCTCGGCCTTGGGCGAGCTGAGAGCCCTTGTAGCTGATCCAAGATCCGCGCTTTTGCAGAATCTCGAACTCCATCGCCAGATCCAGAAGGGACCCGACATTGGAGATGCCTTCGTTGAACATGATGTCGAATTCGGCCTCCGTGTATGGGGGAGCCATCTTGTTTTTGACGATCTTGGCCTTGGTGCGGTTCCCGGTCACGGTACCATCGCTCGTTTTGATGGAACCAATGCGGCGGATATCGACACGAACACTGGAGTAGAACTTCAGCGCCTTCCCACCCGGAGTGGTTTCGGGATTGCCAAACATGACGCCAACCTTTTCGCGAATCTGGTTGGTGAAAATGCAGCAAGTACGAGCCTTGGAGATAATGGAGGTAAGTTTCCGCAGGGCGGCGCTCATCAGACGCGCCTGGGCACCGACGGTGGCGTCGCCAATCTCGCCATCCAGTTCCTGGCGGGTCACGAGTGCAGCCACGGAGTCGATCACGATGACGTCGAGCGCGTTGGAGCGGACCAAGGTCTCGCAAATCCGCAGCGCTTCCTCCCCAGAACTCGGCTGAGAAACGAGCAGTTCGTCCATTTTCACACCTAACCGACGGGCGTAGCCAGGGTCGAGCGCGTGCTCGACATCGATAAACGCCGCCAGCCCTCCTGCCTTCTGGGCCTGCGCAATCACCGTCAGTGTCAGCGTGGTTTTCCCGGACGATTCCGGTCCAAAAATCTCCACAATCCGACCGCGAGCAAATCCACCCACGCCCAGCGCCTGATCGATCAAGAGGTTACCCGTTGGGATGACGGAGACTTCAGTAATTTGGCCCTCTCCCATGCGGAGGATGGAGCCTTCGCCAAAGTCCTTGTGGATCTGCTGAATGGCGAGATCGAGGTTGCGAGTGCGAGCCTCGGTGAGCTTTTGGGTGCCTGCGTCAGACGCGGTTTCTTTGGGTGCTTTAGCCATGTGAGTCGATCGTTAGAGGGTAGGAAGTGGCAAACGGGGCAAAAATGCCATTTCTGTTCGCGCGAACATCATGGACGGTGTTCATGGGAAGTAAAGTGCCATTTTGTTTTTCGCGAAAATAGCACCGTCGGCGGACCTCACAGTCTGCCAACTAGGCGCGGGGACATTGGACACCGATCGCTGGTCCGGGATCAGGCGAGGCCAGCTCTAGCAAGAAGAGCCGTCGGGTCCGGATCGCGGCCCATGAAGTCGCGGAAGAGCTTTCCGGGATCCTCCGAGTTACCCTTCGACAGGATTTTATCGCGAAATTCGCGACCCACCGCTGGGTTCAGCACGCCTTCTTTTTGGAAGCGTGTAAAGGCGTCCGCATCCAGTACCTCGGCCCATTTATAGCTGTAGTATCCAGCGGCATAGCCGACGGGATTACTGAACAGGTGTCCAAATCGGCGCGCCATCGACGGAGCCTCCGTCTTGGTAGGGGTGAGGTAACCCGCCTGGATCTTGCGGGAAAGCACATCTAGATCGGTGCTGTCCTGACCGGCGTAGTTCATATGCAGTTCCAGATCCAGCTTCCCGAAGGCTAGCTGCCGCATGATGTCGCTGGCGCTGCGGTAATTCCGCGCCGAGATCATCTTTTTGAAAAGACGTGCTGGAATCGGAGCACCAGTTTCTACGTGGCGGGCAAAAAGATCCAAACTTTCCCGCTCCCAGCAGAAGTTTTCGAGGATTTGCGATGGCAACTCCACAAAATCCCACCAGACATTGACACCGTTGAGCGACGGCACCTCTACATTGCCCAAGAGTTGGTGCAATAGGTGACCGAACTCATGGAAGACGGTGCAGACTTCATCATGAGTGAGCAAGGCAGGCTGATCCCCCACGGGCGGCGTCATGTTCCCGCAGATGAGGCCCAGGTGCAGGCGTCGATCATTTTCCCCTGAAGGTGGGACGCCCATCTTCAGGTAATTCATCCAAGCCCCACCACGCTTGGAATCGCGCGGGTGCCAATCGGCGAAGAAGGAGCCGATATGCACCCCTTTTTCATTCCGAACTTCGTAAAACTTCACCTCTGGATGCCAGACCTCCACGGGCCCCAGCTCTCCCGGTTGAGTGCTCGGCTGGGTAGGCGATTCCTCACCCGGGGCCACGTAGATGACGTCACGACCCACGATACGTAAATCAAAGACCATCTCCGCTAGTCGGAACATGCCACCCAGCACGCGGTCCAGCGGAAAATATGGCCGCAACTCCTCTGTATCAAAGGCGTAGAGTGCCTTGCGCTGCGCCTCCGCCCAGAACGCAATCTCCCACGGCTCCAACAGATCAGCGGTTTGGTGCGTCTGGTCCGCCTTGAACTCCTGGAGGGCGATGTTTTCCCGTTCAAACGGGGTGAGCACACGCTGATGCAAATCCTCGATGAAACGCAGTGCCGCCCGGCCGCTCTGGGCCATACGACGTTCCAGGATCAGGTCGGCAAAATTGGCCTTACCCATGATGCGGGCCTTTTCATCCCGCAGCTTCAATATTTTGAAAACAAGTTCGGTATTGTCGTGGTCGCCGGAACGTCCGATCATCGTCGCGCCCTGCCACATCTGCTTGCGCAATCCTGCATCTTCCAAGTGCTCCATGACCGGGATCATGGACGGTGCCTTGAGCGTGAAGCGATATTTTGGATGGTCTTCGCTGCCCAAGCCCTTGGCCGCAGCGTCTACTTTAGCCGCGTCAATAGCGCTCTGCGGCAGCCCCTTTAGGCGCGCCACATCGTCGATGACCATTTCCCACTGGTTGGTGGAGTCGAGAACGTTCTCCGAATACTTCTGGGTCAGCTGCGAAAGTTCAGACTCGATCTCCTCCATACGGGCCTTCTTGTCCCCTTGAAGATCCGCCCCGTGTTGGCGGAAGCCGTCCATCGTCTCGTCCAGCGCCCGCTTACGAAGACCGGTGAGACCGCGCCCTTCCTCTGTTTTGCTATAAGTCACCAGCAAATCCCACAGGTGCTCGTTAAGCGGGATCTTGGCGAAGAAGGCGCTGACCTTCGGCAACATCGCATTGTGCGCTATGCGCAGCTCTGGCGAATTGCACAGGGAGTCGAGGTGGGTCACGAGGCCCCAAGCCTCATTCAGAGGGCGCGTGGACTCGTCCAGCCCAAGCACCACCGTCTCAAAGTTCATTTTCCCGCGATCTTGATCAATGACCTTATCCAGCGCTGCTTGAGCGGTTTCCAGCGCCTTGGTGATGTCTGCCTCAATGTGATCTGGGGTTAGGGCGGACCAGCGAATGTGAAAATCATTGGCAAGAAAAGGGGCGGACATAAGGGAATTTGAGAAGGGCACAGCTAGGGGAGCACCTAAGGTGCATCGCCGCGCGACCGGGGAAAGGGAAAACCTGAGTTTTTTTGGCGCAACGCAGTGCACCCACAACACCTACGTTCCTCGCTTCCTGGCAAGAGGATCAGCCTCACGGCCTTCGAAGCTAGACATGCCATTCGTCAACTTCGCAGTCACCTCACTATGCAAAAACCGAACTGCCAAAAGAGAGACAGAGGCTACGATGCCGAAGGCGATCGACAAAACCGCTACCGACTTATGGATTTTCGACCATCCAGCCGCGCACGGCGAAGGTACCGAAGGCGAAGCCGATGCTGAGGTTGATCTTGGCGGTCGCGAGATCGGGGTGCTCCACTGTTGTGGTGAAGTCGGGGCCGATCTTGACGGTGGCGGTGGGTCCTTTCAGCGTCACGGTCACGTCCACCCACTCCCCCGGCTTCAGGGCAGGGCCGGGCTTGCCAAGGGCGATGGATGTGTGGTCTGCAGAGGCGGTCGGAAAGGCGCGGAAGCTCGTGCCGTTGGCGCTGGAGACAAAGCGGAAGACGTGCCCGTGCTCCCCATTCGCGGTGAAGACGACGGACTTGGCTCCGTCCGCCTTGTATGAAAAATGCACCACGGCGTCGGTGTGCGGGAGGTCGTAAAAGATGATCGGGCCGTGGTCTTTGAACTTCTTGTAGAGCTCGTCATCCTGGGTGCAGGTGGCCGTATGGTCGGCAAACGTCCAGGGCCCACGGGAGGCGCGGCGCTTTTCCAGTTGGGGTGTCGAAAATTCATCTTTGAACGGCAGCACGCTATCCGCTGCGGCGGAAAGCAATGGCGCGGTAGCGATGAGGGCAAGGCAAACGGTGCGCAGGTTCATGGGCGATGTAACGTCCCAAACCGTGCAGCATTGCAACGAAGTGCGGCCTCAATGCACCGGGTGGAAGGGCCAAAAAACAGGCACCAGCAGGATGATCATTGTAACCAGGGTCAGGGTCAGCAGGCCCCCAACAGTAAGGAAGTCGGCGAATCGATACTTCCCAGGTCCAACAACGAGGATGCAGGAAGGCTCAACTGGGGCAACCGAGGCACGAAACAAACCGACGATCAAGAGCGCCGATCATGGAGAGGTTCGGGCAGCCCGTAGCGACCATCGGATGATGGCAAAGATCCTCTCGTCTATGCATTTCCACATCGGGCACAATCGTTCATCGCAAGGGTCAAATGCCAGCATCGATTTCCAGTTGCGAAATGCAGCTAGGTAAACAGTATGGCCACATGAGACTCAAAAAATCCGTTTGGAGGAGTGTGTCTGTGCTCGTCCTCTTGGCGACCTCCCCGACGGGTCGAACGACGGAGGCATCACTGCTGGAGAAATTTGCCCACAAATGTAGGGAGGCTCCATCCTGGAATGTCGTGGTCGTCTCTGGACGGTCGGCTCCCGGTCAATCCGCGGAAGGTGGGCGGAGGATCTACTTCAGTAAACCGGGCCGTCTGCGCGCCGAACCGGAGGGTGACGACAAACCACTGATCGTGGTCAATGAATCGCAAGGCTGGGTTTACGCCCCCCGCGATAAAGAGTACTTTGCCGTCACCGAGGCAGATGCTGTGCGCCTGCTCCAAAGCGTCGGCCTGGCCCTTCCGCTAGTTGCTGACCCAGATCAGATGGAGGGCTTTGACGAGCGGCTGAAGTCCACTCCCACACCGGAGCCATTTGCGGGCGCTTCCTGCCTGCGCCATGATCTGAGCTTCGAGCACGGCACGCTCACACTCTGGCTGGAAGATCTTCCCGATGGCCCAAGGTTGCACGGTGCAGAGTGGGACCCCGCTGCACCCTCGGACGGCGTCACGCGGCCGAAACAAACCGAAATCTATCGAGATTGGAAGTCCGAGAAAGCAGAGGCGGCGCTCTTCACTTTTACCCCGCCGGAAGGCGCTCACGTAATCGACGCCCTATCGCGTCGGCAGTCTGCCAAGGTTAACCCGATCAAGGCACCAACGGCCGACGGCCACCTGACCCGCGACCTCATCAAACGCCAACAGGTCTGGATGGAGCACCAGTTGGTGGATCGTTTCGTCAAGCGTCACCAAAATGAGCCTTGGTTGACCGCAGCTACTGCGCTGCTTCGGGCCACCGTGCCCTTTTTGTGCACCAACGCGACTAAGGACCAAGTAACAGGAACAACCAAGCGTCCCCCGCTAGACCTCAAACAAACAGGTCACGACTTGATCGCCCAAGGATGCGACGACCCGGTTTTTTGTTTTGCCGTCGGATCTCTCGAGTCCTTCCAGCGGAGAACCACGAGGGAGGATGCGGACATCGTGTTCAAGAAACTCCCGGCACTCACAACGGGTGAGGATACTGCCTTCATCAAGGCGCTCATTGTTTCGTGGTTGTGGCAGTCCTCTTACGCGGGTGAGCCTGCGGCGCGGCGGAGGGACGTCTGGGATGCATGCCAGCAACTGCTGCCGGACCTGATCATCGCAACACTGGAAGAGGCCACTGCACCGGAGGACAGTCTCTGTCTCGCACAGACGATCTACGGCAGCGCCACACAAATCTTCCTGAATGCCCCCGACAACTCGATGAAGGCACGGCTGGCCCAATGCAAGGGTGCCCCCTGGCTGGTGGATACCTTGATTGCCGAGATCGAAGTCAAAGAGGGCTGGAAGGCACGCGGCAGCGGATGGGCATCAACCGTCACCGAAGAAGGGTGGCGAGGATTTGAGCAGCACCTGTCCAGCGCACGCCAGAACCTCGTCAGCGCCTGGAAGGCCCGGCCAGACGCCCCCTGGGCCGCCAGCCTCATGATCCCAGTCACCATGGCTGGGCACGGCCTGCCAGGGCTGAATGAAAGAGAGTGGTTTGATCGCGCCACGACGGCGATCTTTGACCACTCACCCGCCTATACAAATCTGTTGTTGGCATTGCTACCGCGCTGGGGGGGGAGTCACGAGCAGATGTTGGACTTTGCAAAGGCCTGCGCAGACACCCAGCGCTACGACACCATCGTGCCATCGCGCCTATTTGTCGCGGTGAAGAACGTAGCGGCAGACCTCGCTTGCATGGATGAAGTACACCGCGATCCCGAGCTTTGCCGCCGCATCGTAGCCCTTCAGCAGGCCATGCTGAACAGTGCTCAGACCGCCACCCACAGCCACTACTTCCGCTCCTTCCTGGTGGCCAACGCCTTCCTAGCCCGCGACTATGAAACGGCAGCCGCAGCATTGTCCCAGCTGCAATCGCCGGTCCATGATGAAGCCGTGGCAAGACTAGCCTACTTTGGCAAACCGCCGCTCGTGTGGAAGGGCATGCTGGCCCTGCATGCGGCGCCGGATGCATTCAAACACTTCCTGGAAGCAGAGGCACTCTACAACGCTGGTGACCTTCCAAAAGCACGCCAGAGCTACCAACGAGCACGGAGCGCGGGAGGAGGATCCGCCGAAAAGCCCGCCCTACAACTCATCAACATGCGCCTCGCCGCGATCGCGGTCGAAGAACGGCTCGCCACCAAAGGATGGGTCACCCTGCAGCCCAACGAACAACGCCAGTTGTGGATGCCTCAAACCGGCAATTGGTGGAATTTTCCCGACGGTTCGATCAGTTTTAAGAGCGCCTCCGATGACACCGAAGGTCGCGTCCTATTGAACGCGCGAATTGGACTTGAGTTCGAAGTGCGCGGCAAGCTGGACGCACCAGCCGAGCTCGATCACCCACAGCTTGGCATCGTCTTCGGATATCAGTGGGATCACAACGGCTTTGCCACCGCCGTAGCAGGTGTTACACGCCGCAATCCAGTCGCTTACGGTGCAGCATTGGTTCCCATGGCCTACGATTGGACAGACAAAAGACCCTTCGGCCGGGCCAAAATAAGGTCCGACTCCAGCTTTCGATTTCGCGTGGAAAAAGGCATCGCAACCCTCTGGATCGACGAAAAAATGGTCCTTTCGGCGGTGGCTATGGACCTTTTCAAGCACCGCTCCCCGTGGCGCGAAATGGACCCCAATGCGAACCTCTTCGGCTTTGGTGCCAACTTTTTCCCAAAGGGCGAAACTCGCCTCAAGGACATCGCATTCCGCCGTTTAGGCGATTGAGTTGCCCTCCTCAATGCACCGGGTGGAAGGGCCAAAAAACAGGCACCAGCAGGATGATCATCGTCACCAGGGTCAGGGTCAGCAAGCCGCCGACCAGCAGGAAATCCGCGAAACGATACTTCCCCGGCCCGACGATGAGGATGCAGGAAGGTTCAAACGGGGTGATCAGCGAGCATGAAGCACTCAGCATCACGCCAAACGCAAACGGTCGCGGATCCACACCCATCGTGCCCGCGGCATGCAGGGCCACCGGCAGCACCACCAGAGCAGCCGCTGCGTTGGACATCGGTTGCGTCAGGATGGCCGCCAACACGCAGAATCCCGCCAGCACCGCCCCAGGTCCAATGGGCGCCAACTGACTCATCACCGCCTCTGCCAGCAGCCGATCGGCGTGGCTGTGCTCCATCGCGGTGCCAAAGGCCGTCATTCCGGAAATCAGGATCAAGAGCCGCCAGTCGATGTTTTCATAGGCCGTCTCCAGCGTTACGCAACGAGTCAGGACCGCCATCAGTGCCACAATCAAAAACGCGATGGCCGTGGGCACGATGCCGAGACTGCTGAGCACCACCGCCCCGATGAAAAGCCCCAGGAGGGCCAGCCCCCGGCGCCGCGCATTCGGCGAGAAGTTGTGCTGGCTGATGATGACCATCTCTGAGTTCTCCTCATAGGTCTGAATGTGCTCCGGCGGCCCCTGCACCAGCAAAAGGTCACCCGCATGCATGCGGATATCCCCCATGTGATTGACCAGGGATCGATCCCCACGGAGAATGGCCAGCACCGAAAGACCTGTGCGCTGGCGAAATCGGCTCTCCTTCAGCGTCCTCCCCACTAGGCCAGAGCGCGGGGTCAGCACGACCTCCGCGGCCAGAGCGTCGCTGGTATCAACCCCTGAGCTGCGCAGTGTGGCATCCTCAGCGATGTCGAGCCCCTCGATTTTCTTCACCTTCATCAGGTTCTGCACCTCCCCTGCGACCAGGACGATGTCTTGCTCCCGAAACTTCACGCTGCGCCGCGGCTCGATTTCTTGCCCGTCGCGCACGATGCGCAGGACCTGGAATTCCATCACCGAAAAGTCCGACTTAAAGACGCGCTGCCCGATGATGGGCGAATTGGGCAAAATGACGACCTCCGCCAAGTATTGCCGCACGCCACCATCGCCGACGCCCCCACTCTTAGCGCGATCTGGCAGCAGGCGGACGCCGATGAAAGCCATGTAAAGGATCCCGGTCACGACCAAAATCAGCCCCACACAGGCGGGCTCGAACATCCCAATCTCCGTCATCCCCGCCTTTTTCAGGAAACCGCTAACCGCCACGTTGGTGGAGGTGCCGATGACCGTGCAGGTGCCGCCGAGGATCGAGGAAAAGGCCAACCCCATCAGCAATCGCGATGGCGCGATCTTCATGCGCCGCGCCACGCTGGTCACGGGACCCAGGAACATGGCGGTCACAGTCGTATTGTTCATGAAGGCGGACACGCCACCGACGCCAAACATCAACACCAGCTGCAGCTGCGAGAGCGAATTGCCAAAGCCGCGCATGATCAGATCCCCCACGGCATCCAGCACGCCCGTCTCGCGCAAGGCCGCACCGATGACGAAAATCGCCGCCAGCATGACGATGACGTTGCTGCTAAAGCCAGCAAAGGCCTCCTCTACCGACAAAATCCCGACCAGCACTAGGATTGACAGCAAGCCCAGCGTCACGATGTCCACAGACACCTTCTCCGTGGCGAAGAGTGCCACTGCGGTGATGAGCAGGCCGATGACGATCCAGGGTTCCATAAACTGTGCCGGTCATGCTGGCCCAAAACCCGCCCCGCCGCCAGTGCCAACCGCGACCCATGGCGAGAATCCCACAATGCACCGCCAAATGACAAAGCTGGATGCAAGACCGGGTTTCCCGGCTAAACATGCACGGAATGCTTGCCGCCGACCGCCGACCCGCTGACTCCGAAACCGCCTGGAAGACCCGTTTTTTCTGGCTGCTGCTGGGTGTGGTGGTCGTGCGCGGGCTTTTCCTCGTCTTCTTCGTCGAAAGCACGGATCTGGCGGGCGATGAGGCCTATTACTGGGATTGGGGCCGTCGTCCGGACTGGGGCTACTACAGCAAGCCACCGATGATCGGTTGGCTGAACGCGCTGGCAGGTTGGCTGAGCGGCAATTCGGAGTGGGGTCCGCGAATCGGCGCCCTGCTGCTCGGCACCCTGTCCCTGGTGGTGGCGTGGCTGTTTGCGCGGGCGCTGTTTGGGCTGCGCACGGCTTTCTGGGCGGCGCTGCTGGTGGTCTGCACGCCGGCCAATGGCGCGCTGAGCTTGTTCTTCACGATCGATGCGCCGCTGGTGCTGCTGTGGACGCTGGGGCTGTGGCTCTTCTGGCGCGCGGCGGAGGTGCCGCAGTCTTGGGGGCGCTGGATCTTGCTGGGGCTGGTGCTCGGCCTGGGGGTCCTGAGCAAGCAGATGATGCTGGTCTTTCCCGTGCTGATGCTCCTCTGGGCGGCCTTGAGCCCGGCGGATCGCGGCCTTTTGCGACGCCCGGGGCTGTGGCTGGCGGTGCTGATCGAGTTTGTGTTTCTGATCCCTGTCCTGCTCTGGAATGCCCGCCATCAGTGGATCACCGTCCAGCACACCGCGCATCACTTTGACGACAATTCCCACTCGCTGGGAGACTACGTCGTGACCTTCCTGCAATTCCCTGGGCTGCAGGCGGCGGTGTATTCGCCGGTGACCTGGGCGCTGATCGTGGTGGTGCTCTGGCAGCTCTCGCGGCAGTGGCGGGCGATGTCTCGCACCGTCTTGCTGCTGCTGGTCTTCTCCGTGCCGGTGCTGCTCGTCTTTACGCTGCTGGCCCTGCGGCAGGAGATCAATCCCAACTGGCCGGCGGTCTTTTACATCCCGGCATTCCTCCTGGCGGCGGCTTGGTTTGAAGGGCAGATCACTGGAAGGGCCGCCCCTGGCTGGAAAAAGTGGAGCCTGTGGGTTGGGGCCGTTTTTTCCGCAGCGGTCTATGTTTTGGCACTGGTGATCCCATCCGTCGGCTGGACCGGGCACAACACGCTGGATCCCTTTGCCTTCCTGCGCGGTTGGCGGGAGATGGGGGCGGATGTCGGCACCTATCTGGCGCGCGTGCCTAGACCGGACAAGACCTTCGTCGTCGTGCTCGGCCACCGCTACAACGCGGCGGAGATGGCCTTTTACGTTCCCGGGCAGCCCACCACCTTTCGCTGGGAACCCGATGGCAAAATCATGTCGCAGTACGAAATCTGGCCCGCCCCGACGGATCGCGTCGGCTGGGATGCGCTGATCGTTTATCCCGACTCGGAGAAGGGCAAGCTGGACCTCAGCTACTTCATCCGCCGCTTCTTTGCCAAGTACGAGAAGCAGGGCGATGTCCACATCGAGATCGGCAATGGCCGCGCCCATGACGCACAGATCTTCTTCTGCCAGGGCATGACGGAGTGGCCGCCGTCCAAGCCGGAACAACTGGCGCGCGACCCAGAGATGAAAGCCCGCATCGAGAGCAAAGAAACCGCAAAGCCATGAACGGGGAGCTGACCCTGCTGCACCACATCAACCGGGACTGGACCCACCCGGTGCTGGACTACCTGATGCCCGCGATCTCGGCGATCGAGGCCTGGTTGCCTTTCCTCATCGCCATCGCCCTGATCACCGCCTGGCGCGGCGGGCGTCATGCGCGGCTGATGGTCCTGTGCCTCGGCCTAGCCATCGGCATCGGCGATGGCATCGTGTCCAAGAGCCTGAAATCCGCCGTCGGTCGCACTCGGCCGCGCGATGCGATGAGCGGGGTGATGATCCGCGATCTGGCACCTGCCAAACCCGCCGTGATGCGTCTTTTCCAAACCCCGATCCAAAAGCTCAGCAAGGAGCCGAAAAAGGTCGAGCCCGGTAAGTCCTTCCCCTCCAGCCACACCGTGAACCTCTTCGCCGCCGCGACCGTGGTGGCGATGTTTTACCGCGGCTGGGGCATCGGCCTCTACGTGCTGGCCTTTGCCGTCGCTTACTCGCGCATCTACGTCGGCGCACATTGGCCCGGCGATATCCCGCCCTCCGCCGGGCTGGGAATCCTGGTCGGCTGGGGCATCACCACGCTCGTGCTGCGGTGGCTCGGCCCAAAGCTCAGTTCAAGAGACGCAGCGCATCCCTGATCAGACGATCCGGGCCAGCATTGACATCGTAGCCGGGCTCTTTCACCAGGGCGTTCACCGTCTTTTGCGCGTCCGCCTGCTTGAAGCCCAGCGCGATCAGCGCCAGCACCGCATCGCTCTGCGCCTCGCGACCTGGGTCGTGGGAGCCCCGCGCCGTCTCCGCCGCCTGCCAGGCATCCACCACGCCGACCTTGTCTTTGAGCTCCAAAACAATGCGCTCTGCCGTCTTCCCGCCGACGCCTTTGATGCGCGCCAGGGCCTTCGTATCATTGTGAATGACCGCGTCCTTAAACGCCGCCACCGGCATCCCGCTGAGGACCGCTAGCCCCATCTTGGGACCAACGCCAGAGACGCGATCGATCAACAGCCGGAACAGATCCCGCTCCTCTGCCGTAGCAAAGCCAAACAGGCTCTGCCCCTGATCCGTGATGTGGTGATGCGTCAGCAACTGCACCTGCGCACCCACCGCCGGCAATTTGTCGAAGGTAGAAAGCGGGATTAGCACCTGATAGCCCACGCCATTCACATCCACCGTCGCCCCATTCGGCAACGCCTCCACCAGTTGTCCTCGCACAAAAGCAATCATCCCGCCATCAAGCCCCGCCTGCCCCAGCTTGCAAGAGCAATTGCAACCCCGACTCCAAGCACCCAGCCCCCAATCACCGACCCCATCGGGGCAAAAACCAGGCAAACAGCCCCCGAAGCTCGCAAAATCGTTCGGGAGGCAGAGCTCCCACGCAGCAAAGAGCCCCCCCGTCATCACTTTTGGTGAATTCGATTTTCACCCACCTGATGTGTCTGTCGTTTTACTCTCAACACATCTGCGGCGGGCGGGACATAGACGGCCCCGTCCTCGGTGGTGTGCATGGGCTGGGCGTTGGGGGGCGCGGGAATTAATGAGGGGAGCTCGGCACGCACACTGGCCTGCGGCCAGATCGTGCCATTGGCGTTATCCACATCCCTCCTTTCCCCAGACCCACCCGGTGCCGATCTGCCGCACCAAGGCCGACGGGCCATTGACGGTGAGCTCCCCCCTGCGTCGCGTCCGCGCAGGGTGGCGACGCCGGGATTACCGCGGGCAAGTCTTTACTTTGTCTGTCATCTTTTCAGCACGCAGACCAGCGTCAAATTTATCCGCTGGGTAGCTGTGCACCTCTGGAAAACCATCTCGCTACAACGCGCCTCTGTGGCCCTCGCAGTCCTCTACGCTCGTCTTTGAAACCCTCATCTTTGGACACCGTTGCTTCATCTTTGGACACCTTTGCTCTATAAACTTACCTCATTGTATCAGAGACGCGCCCGAAAATAACGCTTCAATGATTGGAGTTGGATCGACCAGAATGTTCTCGAAAGGCCCACAAAGGAGTCAAACTCGGTCACCGTCTTCACAAAGAGACTCGCCTGATGATCCGCCCGATACGGGTCCTGCTCGAGTGTGAGAATCATCGCGTCCCACGCAGCAATAGTGCGGCGCAGACAATCGGAACCGGAGTTCACAAAGACAAAGTCGTCCTCATCCTCCCACTCCATCCAAAGCGTGTCAGTTATCTCCTCCCCGAAGACAGGACGTTGCGTTCGCGTTTTGTGCGTCGTGTTGCAGTAGTTCCAGGTTCCAATTCGCTGCAACTTTCCAGTAAGCCGACCGCCATACACCCACCTCTCCAACCTTGGGAAACCCGGTTCAAAGTCGAATTCAGTTTTGACAGCAGTATACGAGCTGTGCGGCACTGTACCTGTTTTATAAACATGAACGCCTTTTGGCAGGGCATGTCTCTCCCCGAGCCTGGAAGAAGACGGGGGAGGCAGACATACACCGCGAAAGATGGGAGGCTGATTGTCGGGCTCATGATCACCCACCCAGCCTTGGACGAGGACAACGTCATCGTCATCACCAGCATCTACTAGCTCCCCAAATAATTGGTAAAGAGCATCCCCCCAAAACGACGATCCGCGCGGGAAATGAAACACGCCATGGTCGGCGCGGAGGAGTTTTTCGAAAAGCGTTTTCACGTCCCGCATCCGATGAACCGCTTCTTTGTCTGGTCCGTTCACGAAATCCATCCAAGCCACAGCGCAACGTGCAAAGCAATCATAGTCGGTGTTCAGAAACCATAGACTCTCGTGATCGTTTGTTTTGATCCACATCTCACCACGAGGCTGAATCGCGAACACATCGTTTGTATGTCCCGGGAAAATCTGTGCACGCCTGAGCACAATTGAAGAGCGAGAAACTTCCCCAATTTTTACACCTGCATAGGTCTCACCTGAAGCCAACGCAATGACACTGCGATTTTGGTAATCTCGAAAATTGAAGTGCGCCTCATGATCGCCAGACAACATGATCGCTATTTCACCAGAATTAGGCGGGAGAAATGGTGTGTGATCGGTCATTTAGTTTAGTAACCAAGGAAGTGATGAGCTATTTTCGACGTGCGCCGAAGTTGGATCGATAAAAATATGATTTAAACCCATCTTGTGACCTATCCCAAGTGCGATACACATGAGCCTGTGGTGCCAGTTCTGAGATATTTGGTGCGCATTCATCGCAAGGGCTCAGTACGCTATAGATTCGTGTGATGTTTTGATATGGTATCCCCTGCGCTTTGAACCAACTGAAGCCTACAGTTTCCGAATGTTGAAGACGCGGCTCATTTGGAAAAGCATCGGATACTTCTACTTTGCCCGTGTGTGGGTCGATGTACTCAAATACAACAAGATTGCCCTTTCCAGTCATTCCATGGGGCCCATCTCCTTGCGTCATTCGATAGTCAAATGCTTTTTTGCTCAACGGATCGTCTTGCAACCTTGACTGCGGGATAATGTAGTTGCCTCTTCCGTCCTTAGCCCATCCATCCACTCGAGAATAGCAAGAATAGCAATCATCAACAATATAGTTGCGCCGCGCTCCAGACCGCTTAACCTATCCCCCATGGCAGCTATTCCCATTCCTCGCCCGGCTGATCCGGCGGCATTGCAAGAATAGCAATCAGCAACAATATAGTTGCGCCGCGCTCCAAAGAATAGCAATCAGCAACAAGATAAGCAAGCAGAAACAATAAGCTTGCCTCTCGCTCCAAGCTGCGTAACCTCTCCCCCATGGCAGCTATTCTCATTCCTCGCCCGGCTGATCCGGCGGCATTGCTGGCGGATCCCATCGCGCCTTTGAAGGCTCGCACCAATCCTTATGTGGACATGTGTCGATTGCGGCGGCGGCGGTTGCGCATCAAGCAGGCGGGTTTGTCGCAATCCTCCACCTGCTTTCACCTGATGTCTCGCACTTGCGGTGGGACGGTGTTCTTTGATGACGTCGAGAAGGAAGGACTGGTGCTGGTCTTGCGTCGGTTGGCGGCGTTTTGTGGGATCAAGCTGATCACCTACTGCGTGATGGGGAATCATTTTCATGCGCTGGTTCGGGTGCCGAATCGTGAGGAGTGGCTCAAACGCTTCGAAGGTCCGGGTGGCGAGGAGAAGCTCTTGGAGCACCTGCGCACGCTTTACAGCAAGGGCTTTGTGGAGCTGTTCCGATTGCAGTTGGAGCGCTTGCGCAACGATGGGCGTGATTGTGAGGCCAAAGGTTATGTGGAGGCGATGAAGGCGCGGTTCTGTGATATCTCGGTGTTCTGCAAGGAGGTCAAATCACGCTTCTGCAAGTGGTACAACAAGCGCCATCAGCGTCGCGGGACTCTGTGGATGGAGCGGTTTAAGAGCGTGTTGGTGGAAGGCAAGCGCGGCGATAGTGGGGAGCAACGGGCGAAGAGCCAGTTGGATGCGCTGAAGGTGATGGCGGCCTATATCGATCTGAATCCAGTGCGGGCAAAGATGGTGAAAAAGGCCCCTGAGTATCGCTGGAGCGGCTGGGGTGCGGCCTTGGAGGGGAACAAGGAGGCGATTGCGGGCCTGTGCGACGTGACGGAGACCAAAGCTGCGGAATGGGAAACGGA
The DNA here is from genome assembly GCA_024232965.1 of Verrucomicrobiaceae bacterium. Lineage (GTDB taxonomy): Bacteria > Verrucomicrobiota > Verrucomicrobiia > Verrucomicrobiales > Verrucomicrobiaceae > JACKQF01. The sequence continues at coordinate 948,865 of JACKQF010000002.1, forward strand.
AGGTCACCGCATCTACGGTCGGTGGTTGGAGGTGGCGGAAGACTGGGAAGCCGCGCAGCGCTGCCGCGAAGGAACAGTGGTGGAGACCGAAGCCAGCGGAGAAGCCGAGGTGGGCAACTACCTGATGCGAACCGTCCGGGCGTTCACGAGGGGAGTGGCCGTGGGGAGCGAAGCCTTTGTTGAAGCGATCTTCCAGAGTCACCGACCGCAGTTCGGGCCGAGGCGAGAGACGGGAGGCCGGTGGTTGGATGGCGACACACGAAAGGTGGTCGAAGGACTGCGGACACTGCGTGACCTGAGAGCAAGACGCCAGTCGGAGCAATAGCCGTCCAGACAGAGTCGTGGTAGATGAACCTCCGTAAATAGAGGTGCCACCGATGACCCCCATTTGAGTTGTCGCCGCACCGACCACTCAATGAGCGGACCAAATAGAAGTAGACCGAGCGGCCCCCCCGGGGCCAAACACGACCCAGATGCAAACGAAGGCTTTCAAACGGAGGCCACCGTCTGGTGAATGTGGAGTCCCTCTCCAGCGCAGGTCGCACTGCGCTGGACCTGGGCCAATTGCAGGTGGGTCTCCTAGCATCCAGACGTCCCACCACCGACCAAGTTCTGGCAAAAAACGGGGCGAATGGCCCCGGAAGCTCGCAAAATCGTTCGGGAGGCATGAAGCAGAGCTCCCGTGCGCCGTGCACCAGCCATCCCGAGACTGCCACCCGCCCAATCCACCCGGCCCATGTTTCTCCCGCTTTTTGGCATTTACAGCAGACCGTCTGTTGCGCTATCGTGCCGCATGACTCTCCCCCGCGCTTCGTGCCGCTGGTCTTTGCCTCTTTTGGTTGCGATGGCTCTCGCTGTGCCCGTTGGGGCTGCGGAGGAATCTCGCACGTGGACCGATACCAAGGGACGCGCAGTCGAAGCTGTTTTCTCCGGGATCGAGGGAGATCAAGTCCTGCTCAAAACGGCCGACGGTGCCATCCACCGTGTGCCGATGGCGAATTTGAGCGAGAACGACCGCAAGCTGGCCATCAGCCTGCCTCCGCCGATTGTCTCCCTGGCCATCGATGGCGAGGTCTCCAAAGCAGCGGCCAAGATCGATAAAATCATCGGTCGAGAATTGGTGAAGCAGGGGCTGAAGCCCAATCCCCTCTGCAATGACGAGACCTACGTCCGCCGCGCCTACCTCGACATCGCCGGCCGCACGCCGAACTACGACGAAGTCAGCGCCTTTTTGGCCGATACCTCCCCGACAAAGCGCGCCAAGCTGGTGGATCAGCTGCTCGACTCCGATGGCTACGAAAGCCACATGTTCAACTACTTCGCGGACATGCTGCGCATCAGCGATGCGAACAACAACGGACTCGTCCGCGCAGCGCCCTACATCACCTGGCTGCGCCAGCAGATCCGCGAAGACGCGCCCTACGATCAGACCGTCGCGCAGATGCTGACTGCCACTGGCAAGGCCTGGGGCAATGGCGCCACGGGTTATTTGCTGCGGGACTCCGGCATGGTGCTCGACAACCTTGCCAATACCTTCTCCATCTTCCTCGGCACGGATGTCGCCTGCGCCCAGTGCCACGATCACCCTTTTTCCGATTGGACCCAAAAGCAGTTCTACGAGCTCGCGGCCTTCTTTGGGGCGACCGTCACGCAGTTGAGCGGGCAGGACTTTGCCAATGGCGATCCCCAAGACCGCATTATGTCGGAGCTGCGCGCCCTGACGGAGAAAAGCGGCGGGGATCCCAATAAGGTCGATGAAGTGGCAGGCCTCGTCGGGGACATCGTCAATGCCAATCGCATGGAAGTGCGCGACATCAGCGAAAACCGTCTGCGCCTGCCGATGGACTACAAGTACAAGGACGGCAAGCCGGGCGAGCCCGTAAAGCCAAAGTTCATCCGCTGGAGCAAAGAAGACCGCTACAACGACGCCTACCGGCAGAACCGCAACACCGAGGAAAAACTGCGCCAGTCCTTCGCCGCCTGGTTAACGCACCCGACGAATCCGCGCTTTGCCATCACCATCTCCAACCGCATGTGGCAGCGTGCCTTTGGGGCCGGCGTCGCAGAACCCGTACGGAATGTCGATGACCCACGCAGCGCCTCCAATCCAGAATTGCTGCAGCACCTTGGACGCGAAATGCTGCGGCTGAAGTTCCACCTCAAGGATTTCATGCGCCTCGTCTACAACACCCAGGCATGGCAGCGGGAATCCATCACCGACGAGATCCCGATGGGCGCGCCCTGCTACTTCCAGGGCCCGCTGCTGCGCCGCATGACGGCAGAGCAGACCTGGGATTCCTTCATGACCCTGGTGCTCGGAAACCCCGACACCTACAAGAATGATGATGGTGGCCTGATGGGACGCTCCATCGACATCGATCTGGACCACACCACCGGACAGATCATGGCCTCCAAGCTGGCCGGTTTTCAAAGCATCGCCAAAATGAACGAGATGCGCATGGGTGGCAATCTCGCCTCCACCGGCAAGGACGCCGCCGGGAACAAAGTTGTGGAGTACCAGGGCATGCAATTGATGCGTGCAGCGGAGCTTTCCCAGCCAGCTCCCGACAGCCATTTCCTCCGCGCCTTTGGCCAGAGCGACCGCAACCTCATTGATGGCAGCACCTTCACTGGCAGCCAACCGCAGGTCCTCATGCTGATGAATGGGGTCGCGCAGGAAATGCTCACCAACCCGCAATCGCTCATCTCCCGCGCCATCGCTGCGGAAGACCTGCCCAAGAAGCAGGTGGAGCGCGCCTACCTGACCATCCTGGCACGCAAACCGACGGATACAGAAAAGCAACGCGCCTTGGCTGAGCTGAACGCCTCTGGCGACGACGAAGGGACGGCCAATCTGGTCTGGGCATTGCTGAACTCGCTGGAGTTCATCTTTGTGCAGTAGGTCAGCGGCGCATCACCGAATCGAAGGTCTTCTTCACAAACGCCGCCCGTTCTTCGTGGCTGGCCTTGAAGAGCATCGCCCGTTGATCGTGCACGAGGTTCAGGAACTTCTCCCGCACCTCGCTGGGGACTTCACGGAACTTCGAGCGATCCGCATCCGTGAGATAGGGCATGCCGCGCACATAGGCCCCTTTGTCATCGTGGCCCGTGAACTCCGCCTCCGTCGGAATCTTGGAAGGCATGTAGCCACCGCTGCGTTTTTGCACCGCCATCTGCGCATCTGAATAGCGAACCGTCACCAACTCCGCCCCGATCATGATCTGCACATCCGCCCGCTGAATCGCTGCCGCAGGTGCCATGCCCGCGATCTTCCAGCCCTGATCATTCGGCTTGTCGGTGACGACGTAAGTCTTGTTGGTCAGGCTATCCTTGACCGTGACCACCGGCTTGCCTTCAATGAAAGCAACCCCAGTAAGCTGCAAGCTATCAGCAGGATTCACAGTGCGGGTAAAGGGAGATAGTGCCAGCGACTCCTGCAAAGCAGCAGCATCCAAAGGCTGCGGCAAATCCGGATCCGCATCAGCCGCCAATCCCGCAGACAAACCCACCGCAGCGCTCGTGACCATCAGCCAATAGACCGAGCAGCCTCGCGACCTGCGCGGGGTGGGAGGATCGACAGCCAACAGTGCCTTCATGCGGTTGCCCGTGATGAAAGCAAGAATCCTGGCCGCTGACCAGACATTTTTTCGCCCCTGGGATCCCGAGCTACTTCTTCTTGCCCTTCTTCTTTGGTCCACCGCCGCCTTTGGGTGAATCGGGAGGAAGTGGGCCTGCGAAGGGTGGGCGGTCGTAGGTTTTGCCGTCACCAGTGACGCGGGGGTCGCCGGTCTCCGTTAGTTCCTTCATGAGCTGTGACTCTAGCTCGTTGCGCAGGTCGGCGTGGGCCGGGTCCTCGGCGAGGTTGTGGACTTCGCTCGGATCTTTTTGGGTGTCGTAGAGTTCCAGGCGGGGCCGTTTGCCAAAGGCCAGCTCGTAGAACGGCTTCCACTGCGGGACGTTTCGTTGGCCGATCAGCCAGGCCTTGGTAGGGCTGCCATCCATGTCTTTGAAGGTGATGCGGGTGTCTTCGGTGAGGGCTTCCGTGGTGGGTTCGGTGACGCTGCCGTCAAGTTCGTACGGATTCCCCATCGGCCAGCGGTCTGGCTCAAAGTTGATGATGAGGCGATGCGTCGGTGTGCGGATGGAGCGCTGGGGATACGGTAAAAAGTCGTCGCGCGCACTTTCGACATGGCGCTCACGCCCGGTGACGACCCAGGTGCGGTCAGCTTCGACCTGGCCCTCTTTGTCGGAGTGCAGAATTGGCAAGAGACTGCGACCCGTCATCACGTCCGGCACGGCCACACCACCAGCATCTAGGAAGGTCGGGGCCAGTGAGGTCAAATTGACAAAGTCATCCACCACACGTCCGCCTTTGATCTGTGGACCTGCGATGACGAGAGACACGCCCGTGCCGAACTCATAAAGATTGCACTTGCCGTGTGGCATCCCAGGCATGCCGTGATCGCCACTGATGACGACGATGGTGTTGTTCAGTTCGCCCGCTTTCTCCACCTCGGCAAGGAGAGTGCCAATGGCGCCATCGACGGCTTGAGCTTCGCCCAGGTAGTCGGCGACATCTTCGCGCACCTCGGGCACATCGGGGAGGAAGCTCGGCAGCTTACCTTTCAGTGATTCGGGTTCGATACCCCACAGCGCTTTGCCGGAGCCCTTGATCCACTTGCGATGGGTGTTCGTCGGCCCGAACCAAAAGCAAAAAGGCTGCCCCTCTGGTCTTGCGGCCATGAAGGCGGCGAAGTTTTTGCGCACCTGCTCGTAGAGCGCGGCCTTGGCTTCCGCAGGCGTTTTGCCTCCGGCGACGGCCTTGGTAGCGGCTTGGGAGAACTGGTTGAACTCGCGACCTGCCTTCTCGTATGCGTACTCCTGGCCGCCGTAGGGAGCGTCTGCCGGCGTGCCGGGGCTCCACACTTTGAACATCTTGCCGATGTGATACCCGGCGTCACGCAAGAGCAGCGGATAGGTCGGGATCTTGCTGTCCCAGACGGCACCTTGCAAAATTGCACCGCGACCGGTGCGCCAGAAATACTGGCCAGAGAGGAGCGAACTGCGGCAGGGCGTGCAGGAAGGAGCCGTCACATGAGCATGGCGAAAGATGACACCGCGTTGCGCGACTTTGTCGACGTTTGGAGTTTCGACGACGTCATTGATCGTCCCTGGTCCATCGAGGGCGCGATAGGCACTAGCGTAGCGGCCCCAATCGTCGGCAAAGCAGAAGAGAATGTTGGGGCGCTTCTCCGCAGCAGAGGCACTGACGGTAAAAGCTACGGCAAAGAGGAGGAAAAGAGTGCGCGACATGGTTCGGAAACAAGGGCCAGGGTTGAACAGGGTGAACGTAACGGACCTGCATTTCTCTCAACGCAAGCGCCGCAGATACATCATCGCAATGGGCACCAGCCCGACCGCTGACTCGCCAACCGCTCCCACAGCCCCCATCCCACCCGTGGTAGCAGCGGCGTAGATGAAGACCAGGGCAACAAGACAGGCCATCCCGATCGTCAGCACTCCCGACGGGCACACCACACCCCGGCTGATCGGCACATCGTTTGCCAGCGTGTCGAAAAACTTGTACGCCACAAAGCCGAGAATGGCGACGGACCCGATCGCCGCCACGTCTGGATCAAACAATCCACCCGCCAAGACAAAGTCGTAGCCACCGTGGATCAGGACAACGCCGATCAGTGCGAAGATGAATTCCTCTGCCGTGGCAAAACGACTGCGCACCAGCCGATACAGCGCCCTGGCCGCATAGCCAGTCAGCGCGGCGTGCAAAAAATTCGCCGTCAGGAGCCGACCCAGCACCGCCTGCGCGCCGGCGTCGGTGTAGTATTGGATGTTTTCTTCCAGGGCAAACCCAAAGCCGACGAAGGCGCCGGTCAGCATGGCCAGACCTGACTCTTTGCGCCACAACAGCCAAGGCAGAAAGGGAATAAAGAGAGCCAGCTTGCACAGCTCCTCCCGCAGGCCAACACCCGCCATGTAGTACCAGAGATTGTGGGGGAAAGGCGCGTGTTCGGTGAGCCCCAACGTCACCTCTTGAAAGTGAACCAAAGAAAGCGTCGGCCAGACCGAGATCACCCCAGCCATGAGCGGAACGATCGGCCGCGCCCAGCGCCAATGCGTGCGATCCGCGTGCAGCACCAACACCACATACCACACCCCAACGGCAAAGAGCGCCAGCGATACCAGCACAAAGGGCGTCGTCGCCAGACGGTGCCGCAGCAGGCCCTTCCACTGCATCCAGAGATCTCCCAGCAAACCGCCGGCCTGATATTGATCCAGCGGATCACTGGCTGCCAGCCAAGCAGGCTGCTCCGCCGCGATGCGTTGCAATGCAGGGGTCAGCTTGTGGCGCACGGCCATTTTCACCGCATTGCGTTGCGCGGCACCGGCGTCGGAAAAGAACTGTCCCTCGCGGATGAGGGCATCGACGCCCTCGGCATAGGCTTTGGCTCGCAACAGAAGGTAAGCGTGGAATTCATTCGCCAGAGGTGGCGGCACCTCTGTGCCTGCTGCTGCGGCCAGCCGATTGGCGGGCTCTTGGCGGTCGGGTCCTTCATCCGCTAAATTCGCAGCGATAAAATCGTCAAAGAGTCTCTGCTGTTCCGGCCCCACCACGTGCTGTGCCATCAGCTTCTTCACGTCCATCTTTGCCAGTTGACCATCCTTTTGAAAGGCTCCCCAGATCCCTAGTTCATCGCCTTCCGGTGGTGCTTCTTGGTTGATGACATTCAGCGCCTGTCGCAACCATCGCGCGACGGCACGTGGCTGTTTTTCGTGTTCCGCAGAGAGCAATCGGTAGTCATTGACCAATCGCAAATCAGGACCCGTCATTTTGGAGATCATCTTATCGATGAAGGCTTGGTCCAGCTGCACGGGCACCAGCAGGGTGATGATCCAGGCGGCCAATAGACCGCCACCGACGATCAGCAGCGCCGTCCGCAGGAGGAAGGCGTGGTTTCGACTCAGGTGATGAATGCGGGCGCGCCAACCGTGAAACATGCAGGGAGAATCAGAGTCAGGGGTTTACAGGGGCGCAGCACTGATTCGCTGCCGGACAAATTCTGCGATGTCTGTCATATCGGCTGTTCCAGGCTGCGAAGCGCTGATGCACTCCTCCAGCGAGAAGCCCTGGCGATGATCGATGCGCCCGGATTTCCACACCCAAGCGCGTGGGTTGTGGGGGCCGACCCGCCGAGGGTCTGACCAAGTATGCAGGCCCAGAGTGGCGTCATTCACTGCCGCCGCGATATGCATCGGGCCGCTATCGACACTGACGCAAAACTGCGCCTCGCGCATGACCCAGATCAGCTCGTCCAGTCGTGTGCGATTCATCAGATCGGTGACATGCGCGCCGTGGATGCCCAGCGGAGCATCCGTCACTCCGACTAGGACCACAGGCAATGGCGCGAGCGCATCGCAGAGCACCTGTAGCATCGGGGTCGGCAGTGATTTCCCCTCTCCTCGCGACGTCGGATGAATGACGATGGGCCGCGCTCCATCGGGCCAACCCTTCGGCCGAAGACCTGTTGGCAGGGGAAAGGCCACATCCTCCGCTGAAGGAACCGCAGCGCCCACGGCGCCTGCCAATGTCAGATAACGGTCAACGGCATGAGCACCGGCATCGACCAGGACAGTGTGCTGGTAGAGTCGAGGCGCTCCCTCGCGGGCATCGGAAAGCCCCACGATCGGGCGCGATCCACGTCCCCGCGCGATCAAGGCACTGCGCAGGAGACCTTGAAAATCCAAGACGACCTCTGCTCCAAAGGGCCGTGCCGCCTTTAGCTCCCTGCACCATCGCCAGAAGGCGATTGGTCCCCGAAGTCCACGCATGGTCTTGCGGGGGAAAGGGATCACTTCCTCAAGCAGCGGACATCCTGCCAGCAGCGGCACCCACTCCGTATTGGCCACCCATCGCAGTTGCAGGTCAGGAAAAGTCGCCTTAATCGCCGCAACCGCCGGGAGTGTATGGACGATATCGCCCAGGGAACTCGGCTTTACGATCAGCGCCGAGGCATACACACCCAGATTGGGCGCTCCATCGGCTGCGGCATTCATTTGCCAAGGCTCAAACGTTCAGCCAGCAGAGGAGGCAGGCCAGCATCCAGAATCTTCTTCTGTGCTGTTTCGATATCATACTCAACGCGACGAATGGCGACGGTCTGGTTTTGCACGTCGTAGATCGCGTATGAAGCACGCCAGTCCCCATCGCGAGGTTGGCCCACGCTGCCAACGTTGACGAAGTACTTCACCCCACGCTGGAATTGCACGTCCGTGACGCGACCCGCGCGGACGGAATCATCTTTTTCAAAAATACGCGGCACATGGGTGTGACCGTAAAAGCAGACCTGCGTAAACTGATAGCTAAAGCTGGCCATTGCATCAAAGCGATTGGTCACGTAACCCCAGGCCCCAGGGGAATCCAGCGTGGCGTGGACGACGGTAAAATCCCGCACCTGACGCACCAAGCGCAGATCCTGAAGCCAATCCCGCTGCTCCCGGGTCAGTTGGCTACGCGTCCAGAGCAGGGCAGCCTGCGCCAGGGGGTTCAGTTCATCGAGCGATGAATTGCACGCGGCACCTTCATCATGGTTGCCGCGCACAGCGGGGCAATTCATCTGCCGCACAATCTCCAGACACTCCGAGGGATTCGCCGCGTAACCCACGATGTCACCGAGGCAAACAAAGCTGGCACAACCCTGATCGCCAGCATCTTGCAGGACAGCCTGCAGAGCTTCAAGATTGGCGTGGATGTCCCCGAAGATTGCGAATTTCATTAAAATACGCCGATTAGGCGGCGGAACGTCATTTTCGGGATGAGCGAGCGGAAATCAAGCTCTGGGAATACTTTTTGGGACCTTTTGCGCACGATGCCCACCCTGAGCACATCCTTGACCGGGCGGGTTGCGCCCGAAGTGGTTACCCCGCAAGGATTCGAACCTTGAACGAGAGATCCAAAATCTCCTGTGTTACCATTACACCACGGGGTAGAAACCGCTTCCCCAGAAATAGGGAGGGGGATAATAGCGGGCTTTCCATCGGATGCAAGGGCGGGCCACCAGAAAAATGAGACCCGAGGCTGGGACTCACTGCAGGGCCGCCATTAGTTCCCGGAGCTCCGCTTGGATATCCGCAGGATCCTCGCTGCCAACGGTCTGGCTGACCTCGGCGATGATCATGCCGCGATACTGCTTGCGCAGCCGATGCAGCGCGGAACGGAAAGCCGCGACGGACAATCCCAGCTCGGCGGCAACTGATTCCTGCGCCTGTTCACGGCTGCTCGGGGGCAGGTGTGGCTCCAGGGCCAGGAAGCGTTGCAGATCTTTCCGACCCTCATACTCGCGGCGGAGCCTTGCCAGGGCCTGCTCCAGGACGCTCATCGCCCATTGTCGCAGGTACACCTTCTCCACGGAGCTTTGGGGAGAGATCAGCTCGCTCTCGTAGCGCCCTTCCGCATCGTCGATACGGATCCATTCACAGCCGCCACCTCGTGACTTGGTTGACTCGCGGGCTTTTACGTTCGACACGAAGTGACCGAACGAGCTTAGCAAAAACGTGCGCAGCTTACCACGGTCACTGTCCGCCTTGGCAAAGAGACCGTTGGCCAGACCGTGGGCAAAGAATCCTTGCACGTAGTCCGCAGCCTCCTCCGGGCCCGCTCCCTTCATTCTCGCAATCGCATAAAGCGGGTACCAGTAGCTGCGGCAGAGTTCGTCCAGCGCCTGCTTGACCTCCTCAGGCGTGCCCTCACTAACGCGGCGGATTAGCGTCCATCGCGTTTGGGGAAATTGCTGCACGTGGGGAATAGAGGGGGACACTATGTTCAAAAACCTTCGAAGTAAGGACGTTCAACGAACGCAGTTTGTAACATGCAAAGCTCGTTTTGGTCCCAAAAATCAGCGTCCGGGGAGCTCAGGTCCCGGTCCCCGGTATTGTATCCGCGATCAGGATCACCCATAATCATTGGGCAGGCAAAACCACCTCCAAGCCGCCAGCCACCGGTCCGCCCTTAGCCTCATGGCCAACGGCCCGCACCCGATCGGCGCGGAAGGTCCAACCCACCAGCGACAGCGTCGCAACGGAACTTAGCGGCATCAGCACCGCTGCTCCCAAAGGGGAAAGCATCCCTGCCAGCCCTGCCACCACCGTGATGAGGTTGTAGCTAGTGGATAGGAAAAACACGCCATGCACCGCGCGGCGATGCGTTCGCGCGACATCCATCAGGCGGCTCACGAATCGCAGATTGTGACCCAGGAAGAAAAAATCTGCCTTTTGCTCCAGGAAACTACGGCCAGTGATCGGGCTACCTGCGCAACAGGCCTCGTCAAACGCCAGACTGTCGTTGGCACCGTCTCCGATGTACAGCGTCGTCGCCCCAGAGTGATCCGCCACCCACTCAGCCTTCGCGGCGGGTGTGAGAGCGGCCTGCCAATCGTCCGCGCTCAATCCCAGCACCTGCGCGATTTTTTCCACCTTCTCATGTCGGTCACCGCTCAGCAAGCGCAGCACGATGCCCCGCCGTTTCAGCTCCGCAAACTCCGTGGCAGTCTCTGGCCTGAGAGAATCTGTGAAGGCAAAACCCGCGACGAAATCCCCATCCAGACGCAGTTCAGCATCGGCAGATTCAGGGTCAGCCGGACGGCCGAGCGTCCAGACATGATTCTCAGGGGTGCGCAGGGAGAGCCCCTGCCCCACCTTTTCCGACACCTCTCCATCGAGCCGATCCCCAGGTCCGACCTGGTCGTAGAGACTGCGGCTAACGGGATGCAGATTCCCCTCCACCAAACGGCGCAAAGCAGCGCGAGCCTGAGCGGACAGGGATTGGATGGCTTCAGGATTCTTTAGGGCCGGATTCTCCAGCGTCAGCGTGCCGGTTTTATCAAAGACCACCTGGCGGATCTGTCCGAGCTTTTTCCAGAATCCCAAAGTGCGCACAAACACCCCCAATCGTTGCGCCCTCAATGCCGCCAACTCTTCCGCCAGCGGCACCGCCACACCAAGGGCGCAGGGGCAGGAGACCACAAAAATGGAGATCATGATCTGCAAGGATCGCTCCACCCCAGCTCCCGCCCACCACCAGCCCAGCGCGCCCAGCACACCCGCCGCGACGACCAGCGCCAGATAGATGCGCAAAACGCGCTCCAGCCGCAGATCGCGCGAGTCTTGGCCGCGCCTTGCTTCGAGCAGCTTGCGCAGGGTGGACTCCTCCCACGACTCCAGCGCCTCCGCCTCGATCTCGTGGGAGCTAATGTTCAGGGCCCCCGCCGGGAGGAGCTGACCTTGCTCACGCTCGACGGGTTCGCTCTCGCCATTGATCCACTCCAAACTGACCGCCGCGCTGGCCGTGTCCAGACGCGCAGCGACGGGCACCGTCTGCGCAGGCCTGATTCGCATCCGGCTGCCAGCAGTCAGCGCGGAGACCGCCACCTCGCTGGCCTCCCCGTCCTCAGCGGCGATCACCGTCACGCGCTCTGGGATTGAAGTATCGCGCATCAGCTTGCGGCGATTGCGCTCCACCGCTGCTTGCTGCAACCAACGGCCACCCAGCATCAGGAAAATAAAGATCGCCACGAAGTCGAAGTACTTCAGCCCCTCCGCATTCATCAACCAGCCCGCCAGCGATCCCGTGTAGCCAGCGATGATGCCGAGCGCGATCGGAGTATCAATGTGCAGCGCCCCCATGCGCAGACTGCGCCAAGCCCGGCTAATAAAGTAGCTACCACCCACCAGCATCGACAGCGTGGCGGACATCACCGCCACCAAATCGAACAAGCGCGCAAAAGGAAAGTCCCGCGGCATACCGAAATAGGCAGGCAGAGAGAACGCCATCGCATTCATCGCAAAAGCCCCGCAAGTACCCGTGCGCCGCGCCAGACCGCTGCTCTCCGCAGGCGTGGCATCCGCATTGCGTGGCCCCAGCAGATACCCAAACGCCTGCACCTCCCGGGCAAAAGCCACCATATCAAAGACGCCGGGCTCCCAGGAAAGATCCAGCTCGCCCTGCACCACATCCACGCAAATCGTCAGCGCACCCGGATGTTTGGCAAAGACCTTTTCCAAAAGCCACACGCAACCCACGCAGGACATTCCCTGCACCGACAGTCGCAGTTCCGCGCGACTCTCGCCCTCAGCGGCCTCCGCCTCAGTCGCCAAGTGAGACAGCCAGTCGTAGTCACGCTCGCGCAGGCCCTGCACTGACACAGGAGGCAATGCGGTCGAGCCCTTCAGATCGTAGAAATGAGCAAGCCCCTCCGAATGCAGCAGCTCAAAGACATAGGCACAACCAGCACAGCAAAAAGCGTCCTCCCTACCGGCAGGTACGGGTGACCCACAGTGCCGACAGGAAGACTCCACTGCGCGTTGTGAGGAATCTGCCACGGCGCGATTCTAGCCTACCTCTCACCACCATGCTTCCCTGAAATTGACAATCACCAGCCCGCAATTGCCCATTGCAGACCCGACAGGCAAATTTGAGTTGATCGGATGGGCTGGGTGCGGAGTATGGCCACTCTTCACCCCCGACCCACCGCTTTGATGCCGCTAGAGCCCTACCTCGCCGACCGCTGCCGTTTTGTTGACCAGCTTCTGGAACGGCTCATCCCATCGGCGGAGACTCGGCCTGCGACGATTCACCAAGCGATGCGCCACAGCATCTTCGCCGGTGGCAAGCGCCTGCGGCCCATCCTTTGTCTCGCCGCCGCAGAGGCCTGCGGCGGCAGCAAGGAGGCCGCCGGGTTCAATGCTGCTGCGGTGGAATGCCTGCACACCTATTCCCTGATCCACGACGACCTCCCGTGCATGGATGACGACGACCTCCGCCGTGGCGTCCCGACTTGCCACAAGGTCTATGGCGAAGGCATCGCCGTCCTCGCCGGGGATGCCCTGCAGGCTCTCGCCTTCGAACTCGTCACCCGCACCCCCGTCACCACCCGGCATACGACGGGCGACATGGTTCGTGAATTGGCGGTCACCGCAGGCAGTCTGCATCTCGTGGGTGGCCAGGTAGCGGACTTGGAAGGCGAAGGCAAAAAGCTACCGCTCGAAGATCTGCGGTACATCCATGAAAGCAAAACCGCCGCCCTCCTCACCTGCTCCGTGAAGCTCGGCGCCATGAGCGCGGATGCGACGACTGAGCAACTCGAGGCGCTGCAACGATTCGGCATGGCCACCGGTCTCGCCTTTCAAATCATCGACGACATCCTCGATGTCACCCAGACCAGCGAGAAATTGGGCAAAAGCGCCGGCAAAGACTTAGCCGCAGAAAAATCGACCTTCCCAGCCCTGATGGGTCTCGATGCTTCACGCGCCGAAGCTCACCGCCTCACCGACGCCGCCATGGCAGCGATCGAGCCCTTTGGCGCAGCGGGTGCGCGACTCGAGCAACTGGCGCGTCACCTTCTCTCGCGGGAGTATTGAGCCTCCGCAGTTCGTCTTATTGCCCAAAGACGAAAAGGTGCTTCTCCGTCCGGAGATAGATGCGACCATCCAGGATCGCAGGCGTGGCAAAGATCGGCTCGCGCAGATCGTTGCGGGCCAGGATTTTCAGGGCATCGCCCGCTGCCATCACCACCACCGTCCCGCGCTGCGAGGCCACATAGATTCGGCCATCCGCCGCGACGGCAGAGCTGTAGTAGTCGCCGGAGGCATCCATGCGTTCTGCCTGATAATGCTGGGCACCCGTCTTTGCGTCATAGCACGAGGCCAGGCCGCCGTTCTTGATCGTATAAACACGACCATCGTAGAATAGCGGCGATGAAACATAAGGCAGGTGCTTGTCCACCTTCCATGCGACGTGAGTTTCCGTGATGTCGCCGTAGCCATTGGGTTTGATGGCAAAGATCTGATTTACCGCTTGGTCAAACATGTCGCTCATGACCTCATACTCTGCGCGCGTCACCAGTCCGTCTTTGTCGGCATCCATCTGAGAGAATCGATCCTTCACCTTGCCAGCAGGGAATTCATCGCGGCTCAGCGTTCCGTCTTTATCGGTATCGTAGGTGGCAGCAAAGGGTCCGAAAGGTTCCATCTTCACGCGGTCTCCCTCATCGCCACCGACATTCCAACTGGAGACAATCAGAAGACCATCCCCGGCCACAGGGCTTGCATTTGAGACTCGCGCCATGCCACGCGACGACCAACGCTCCCGACCATCCTTAACCTCATAGCTGCGCACCCACAATGAACCCGCCACGATAATCTCCGCCATGCCATCGTGCTCCCAGAGAAACGGCGTGGAAAAGCTGCGCCGAAACTCTGCCCGCTCCGTCCGCCAAACCTGTGCGCCCGTCCGCGCATCCAGGGCTAGCAAGTGCGACCCCATGTCTTGATCCGCCACCACGATGATCTTTCCATCGGCAAGAATCGGTGAGGCACCCGTCCCAAACTCCACGAGCGGTGCTGGCAGTTCCTTCTTCCACACCACCCCGCCATCGAAGTCGTAGGCGATGAGGCCGAACGACCCAAAATACACATACACCCGCTCTCCGTCCGTGCAGGGCGTTGGCGCTGCCGGACTACCGATGCGGTGCGTGGTCTCCAGCTTCGCTGCGGGTGCAACGGCGCGCCACAGTTCCTTGCCGCTACCTTGATCCAAACACAGCGTAACGAGTTTCTCTCCCTCTTGACCCGTCAGGAAGATCTTGCCTGCCACAAGGCATGGCGATGAATGGCCGCGCGGCACCTCCACTTTCCACACCACGTTTTTTTCCGCATCAAACTCTGTCGGCGGTGAACCCGTGCCAATCCCCAGCCCGCCCGGACCACGAAATTGTGGCCACGAAGACTGTGCACCGACTGAAAGTACACCCAAGGCAAGGAAGGAGGCGAGGCAACGGATCATGGGTCGAATCAGCGGTTACTTCTTTTGCAGATGACGATCAAAGAACTCGATCAAGGCCTTCTCAGCACGCGCTGCGTCCTCCGGTTTCTTGAAGCCGTGACCTGCGCCTTCAATCGGCATCAGCTCGGCCTCCACACTGGCCGCCTTCAGTTTGTCCACGATCCACGTGGCCTGCTCAAACGCCACATACGGGTCCTCCGTGCCATGCACGCAGAGCGTCGGCGCGGCAAAGGGCGTAACCCAATAGAGCGGGCTGCCAACGATGTGCTCGCGCAATTTGGTGCTGAGGTCTCCACCAAAAAACAACGGCAACACCTCGGCCGCGTCGACGCTCTTGCCGTAGCTCTTGGTGAAATCGCTCGGGCCATAAAAATTCACCACGCAGCTGACAGCGCTGGATTGATCCGCATAACCACTGCCTTCAAATTCCTTCACGCCTGCCGTCACCCCCAAGAACTGCGCCAGATGCCCGCCCGCTGAACCGCCCGTCACGCCAATGCGCGTTGGGTCCACATGATAGGTCCCCGCCTGGGATCGCAACCAACGCACCGCCGTCTTGCAGTCCTGCACCGCCGCAGGAAATTGAAACTCCGGCGCTAGCCGATACGTGACGGTGATGGCCACATAACCCTGCTGGGCCAGGGTCACGCAGAGCTTGTCATAGCTCTCCCGCTTCCCCGCGCGAAAACCTCCGCCGTGGATGCAAACAACGGCAGGGAAAGGCCCGGTGCCTTCCTTCGGCTGCGCCACATTCACTTGCAGGTGCTGACCGGCCACGTCGGAGTATTCGACATCACGCGTAAAGGTGACGTCGTCTGGAATGGCGAGTTCTGCGGCCTGCGACAGGCCAACGGCGAGAAAGGAGAGAAGAAGGAGACGCATGATGGAGCTACTCTAAACGCCGACGGATACGGCGCCTTGCAGCCCAGCACGGCAGATCACTGCGCCTTCTCTGGATGCTGCTGCAGCCAGTCGCTGTATTCTTTGAGGCTGTAAAAGGTACCGTCTTTGTAGAGGCGAGCCCCTTCCTCAACGAGCTCGTTGGAATTGAAGCTCCACGCATCGGCATTCTTCTTCATCAGCGCCGCCAGTTGCGCATCCAGCTTCTCGCGCAGCTCTTTCGATGCGGGATCTGTCGCCAAGTTCTTCATTTGATCCGGATCCGCTTTGTCATCAAAGAGCAACCACGGCTCGTTCTCGTAACGTGCATATGTGTGATCCGCCGTGATGATCCCACGCCACGGTGTCGTGATGCCATCGGGTCGGAAAGGCACAAAGATCTGCAGCAGCACCGCCTCTGGACCCTCCGTCGTTTCACCATGCGCCACCTTGGCCAGATCGGCCCCTTGCATCTCTGGCGGCACGGGCTGCCCGGCCAGAGAAAGCAGCGTCGGCGCCATGTCGATGTGGCTGAAGAGCGTGTCCACCACCTGACCCTTGGGCACCTTGGCGGGCCAGCGGATGATGCCGGGCACACGGGCAGACTCGTCATACGGCTTGCGCTTCCGCCGCAGGCCGTGATCTCCCAGCATATCACCGTGATCGGAGGTAAAGAGGATGATGGTGTTCTCATCCGCACCGGTTTCCTTCAGCACTGCGAGCAGACGGCCCACTTGATCGTCGATCACACTGATCGCGGCGTAGTAGGCGGCGATCTCTTCTTTGCCACCCAGCGGCACAAAGCGATTCGCCAGCGGGCCGCGACGCAGTCCGGCCTTCGGCGTGGGGCGTGTCTCGCTGCCGGGCTGCCAGCTTTTGTTGGGTGTCAGCTTTTCAGGATCGTAACGCTTCATGTATTCATCGGGTGCACCATACGGATCGTGTGGAGGCCCCATCTGAACGGTCAAAAAGAAGGGCTGGTCTTTGGGTTGCGATTGCAGGAACTCCACCGCGAAATCGCACGAGGCAATAGGCTCAAACTTTTGGATCGTGATATTCTCGGGCGTATCGCGAAAGTAGTCTGGCTCGAAGTGCTTGTGATGGCACTCATAGGCCGCCCAGAACTCAAAGCCCTGCCGACGCGGCCCCGGCGGCACGAATCCCGGATCACGCGGACCCCCATCCAGGTGCCATTTGCCGATGAAGCCAGTGCGGTAGCCGACATCGCGCAGACGCTCCGCGATGGTCACCTGCTCCTCGCGCAGACGCAGGTCGTTGGCCACCATGCCGTTGATGTGCGGATAGGTGCCGGTCATCAAAATGGATCGCGCCGGGCAGCAGACCGGGACGTTCGCATAGGTGCGGCGAAAGCGGATGCCCTCCGCAGCCAGTTGATCGATGTTCGGTGTCTTCACATCCCCATTGCCATCGCAACCCATCGCGCTGGCGCGCATCTGATCGGGGAGAAGCAGCAGGATGTTTGGCTTGGAAGCAGCACCGACCGGCACCACCATCGCAGTGGATGCCAGCAAGACCAAGACCTGGAAACGAAGATTTGTCATGGCCTAGGAACGTGAACAAAAAGCCGGTCTTACCTTGGACTGCCGCAGATAAAAAGGGTTTGCGATCCCCCCTGAACGCCACCAAGAGAAGGGCGTCTCCTGGTGTTTGATGAGTTTCGAGTGGCCACTGCGCAGGGGCTTTGTTTCCATCCCCGTTTCGCGTCTTCGTGTTTTCCAAAAATCTCTCCAAAGAATGGTTCTCCAACATCCGTGGGGACCTCCTTGCTGGCACCGTGGTCGCCTTGGCACTGATCCCTGAAGCGATCGCCTTTTCCATCATCGCCGGAGTTGACCCCAAGGTCGGGCTCTATGCCTCCTTCTGCATCGCCGTCGTCACCGCCTTCTTTGGCGGTCGTCCCGGCATGATCTCCGCCGCCACGGGTGCCATGGCACTGCTGATGGTGACCCTGGTGAAGCAGCACGGCCTGCACTACCTCCTGGTCGCGACGCTGCTGACCGGTGTCTTCCAGATCATCGCCGGTTTGATCCGCATCGGGGATGTGATGCGCTTTGTTTCCAAGTCCGTGATGACCGGCTTTGTGAACGCCCTGGCGATCCTCATCTTCATGGCGCAGTTGCCCGAGTTCACAGGCGCCGGCCTGCCCATGTATGCGATGGTCGCGGGTTCGTTGGCCATCATCTATCTGCTGCCGCGACTCACCAGGGCCGTGCCCTCACCGCTCGTCGCCATCATCGTCATGACGGTCATCGCCATCGTCTTTAACCTGGAGGTGCGCCGCGTCGGCGATCTGGGTGCTCTGCCGGATGCCCTGCCGATCTTCCTCTGGCCGCAGGTGCCCTGGACGCTGGAGACCCTGTGGATCGTGCTGCCTTATTCCGCAGGACTCGCCGCCGTCGGCCTTTTGGAATCCCTGATGACCGCGCAGATCGTCGATGAAATGACCGACACCCCCAGCGATAAAAATCGCGAGTGCGGCGGGCAAGGCATCGCCAACATCGTCGCAGGCTTGTTCGGCGGCATGGCCGGTTGCGCGATGATTGGGCAGTCCGTCATCAATGTGAAGTCCGGTGGCCGAGGGCGACTATCCACCTTGGTGGCCGGGGTGTTCTTGCTCATCCTCCTGGTGGTTCTGGGCCCTTGGGTGAAGCAGATCCCGATGCCCGCATTGGTCGCCGTCATGATCATGGTGTCCATCGGCACCTTTTCCTGGGCCTCCTTCAAGAACTTCCGACGGCACCCCAGCTCCTCCAGCATCGTCATGGTCGCCACCGTGCTGGTCGTGGTCTTCACGCATAACCTCGCCATCGGCGTCGGCGTGGGCGTGCTGCTCAGCGCCTTGTTCTTCGCCCGCAAGGTCTCCCAAGTCCTGCGCGTCACCAGCACCGCAGAGCCCCAGGGCCGCACCTACACCGTCACCGGCCAGCTCTTTTTTGCCTCCGCAGATGCCTTTGTGCGGCAGTTTGATTTCAAAGAAGTCGTCGCCAAAGTCTGCATCGATGTGACCCATGCGCACTTCTGGGATCTGACCGCTGTTGCCTCGCTGGACAAAGTCGTGCTAAAGTTCCGCCGCGAAGGCGCGGAGGTCACCGTCCTCGGCCTCAACGAAGCCAGCGCTACCCTGGTGGATCGCCTGGGTGTGCATGACAAAGAAGACGCGCTGGAAAAACTCCTCGCCCATTGAGCCTCCCTCTATGACCGCAAACACACCCACGCCTCATGTCCTCGCCTGCACGGATGGTTCCACCTACGCGCCCAGCGTTTACCAGCACAGCGCCTGGGCCGCCACCCGACTCGGTGCCGCGGTGCGCGTCTTGCACGTCCTGGATCCCCACCGCGAACGCGCCATTGGAGCCGATCTCAGCGGCGCGATTGGCTTTGACGCCAGCGCAGAACTGACCGCCGAACTGGCCCAACTGGAGGAGACCCAAGCCCGCGTCGCACGACTCAAAGGCACCGCGATCCTGGAGGACGCCACCCAGCAACTCACCGCCGCAGGAGTGGAAAAGGTCGCCGCCATGCAACGCCACGGCACACTGGTGGAGACCCTGGAGGAACTGGAGCCGGCCGCCGAACTGGTCGTGATCGGAAAGCGCGGCGAGCACTGCGACTTCGCCAAAGGCCACCTCGGCAGCGAGCTAGAGCGCGTCATCCGCACCAGCGTCCGGCCCGTGCTCGTCGCCGCCCGCGCCTTTAAGCCGGTGCAGAGTTTTCTCATCGCCTACGACGGCGGCCCCAGCGTCTTGAAGGCCATTGATTTTGTCCTGACCAATCCCCTGCTGCACGGGCTGCCCTGCCACCTGCTGCGCGCTGGAAAGATCGACGATACCGCCATCCACTACCTGGAAGAAACCGCCACCAAACTGCGCAACGCTGGCTTTGAAGTCACCACCGCAGCCATCAGCGGTCCGCCGGATGAAGTCATTGGGCAGGCCCTGCGCGACCAACACATTGACCTGCTAGTCATGGGTGCCTATGGCCACAGCCCGATCCGCCAGTTCATTCTCGGCAGCACCACTACCACCATGGTCCGCACTTGCCTGGTGCCTGTCTTGATGTTCCGTTAGCGGCATCATGAACCCACGCCCACCGTTGCCTCCGTTCACCGAAGAAACCGCGCGTCAAAAGGTGCAGATGGCAGAGGACGCGTGGAATAGCCGCGACCCCGAGCGCGTCTCCCTGGCCTACACCGTCGATACCGAGTGGCGTAACCGCGACGAGTTCCTCAATGGACGCGCAGAGGTGGTGGACTTCCTCACCCGCAAGTGGTCCAAAGAAACCGACTACCGCTTGAAGAAGACCCTTTGGGCCTTCACCGGCAATCGCATCGCCGTGCGCTTCGAGTACGAATGGCACGACGAGACCGGCCAATGGTGGCGCAGCCATGGCAACGAGAACTGGGAGTTCGACGAACACGGCTACATGGCCAAGCGCTTCGCCAGCATCAACGATCAACGCATCGCCGAGACCGAGCGGAAGTTCCGTTGGGAGCGCGTCTAGAGCCCTTCTTCTCCCCATGTCCCCTCTCGATTCATCCCTCCCTCGACTCGGTGTGGTCATGGATCCGCTGGAGACCGTCCGCCCCGAGGGGGATTCCACCCTGGCGATGCTGATCGCCGCGCAGCGACGCGGCTGGTCACTCGTCACCATGGACACCCCCGATCTGCGCCTCCACGATGGCCAGGCCATGGCCAGCATGCGCCGGGTGCGCGTCTTTGACGATCCCAGCCGATGGTTTGAAGTGATGGATACCCTGGATGGATCGCTCGCAGACTTGGACATCCTCCTGATGCGCAAGGATCCCCCCTTGGACATCGATTACATCGCCGCGACCTGGGTGCTGGATCGCGCAGAGGCAGACGGCGTGCTGGTGGTCAATCGCCCACAGGCGCTGCGCGATGCCAATGAAAAGATCTTCCCCTCCTGGTTCCCCCAATGCTGCCCGCCCACCGTCGTCAGCGCCAGCCCCCAGACCCTGCACCGCTTTTTAGCGGAACAAAAACACATCGTCCTCAAGCCTCTAGATCTCATGGGCGGGCGCTCCGTGCATCAGTTGCACCACGGCGACCCCAGCGCAGACACCCTGCTGGCAGCAATGACCCGCCAGGGCACCCACCTGATCCAGGCCCAGACCTTTTTGCCTGCCATCCATCAGACAGGCGACAAGCGCATCCTCCTCATCGACGGCCAGCCCGTGCCCCACGCCCTGACGCGACGCCCCGCCGCCGGAGACTTCCGCGCCAACCTCGCCATCGGCGGCAGCGCAGAGCCTGGGGAACTGACCGAACGCGACCTCTGGATCTGCGCCCAAATCGGCCCCGAGTTGAAGCGACGCGGCCTCGTCTTCGCCGGCATCGACGTCATCGGCGATTGGCTCACCGAGATCAACGTCACCAGCCCCACCGGCATCCGCCAGTTGGATCGCTTCTTCAGCATCGACATCGCCTCCCAATTCCTCGACACCCTCGAGGCCAAGTGGCGGGCAACCACCCGCTGATGCCCCAGCGATGGGGATGAGCCGCAAAGGAAGGCAAAGATCGCAAAGCGAAGGGCTTGAGGTTCCAGAACACGCATCACCCACCAGTCGGAAACAAAATCGAGCAAACACGCCCAAGCCGAGCGAAAGCCCTTGGACTGCGCGCAGCCCTGCTGCCGCTTTACCGCAACGGCAGCCCAGCTGCCGGGAGAAAGCCACGACACCACCCCAGCCCGCCCGGCCAAAGCGAGGCGGGCGCTTTGGTTTTTCGGCGGGTCACATCCGCTGCCTTCGCGGGAATGCTAACCCCTCAGTAAAATCTTGAGCATCCCCGGGCTCCACTGCTAGGGTGCGCTCGTCACCGCTAGTCACCCGCACGCATGCTGCCCATGACCTCCGCCGAAGCCCAGACGCCGCTCCCCGCTTTCCTCAAGACCCTGAAGGGCGATGAGAAGAGCGAGGCGCAGACCTTTCTCGACCGGCTCTTCAAGGCGCTCGGCCACGCCTGCGCCGCCAAGGAAAAGGCGGGCGAATAGATCACCCCACCCGTCCTCTAACCCCCCCTTCCTCCCCATGATGACCCGCCAAGCCCGCCGAGTGATCGCAGAGTTTACCCGCGCCCGTCTTCTGCCGGAGGGCTGGGTGCTGGAATATCGGCAGCTCGAATGGCCGCATCCGGCGGAGCCCGTGACCCACTGGCAGGTGGTGGGGAAGCTGCCAGCCAGCGCCACCGAGCTGGAAGTGCTACAGGCCCGCAAGGCGCTCGCCGACCAGCGGGAGCTCTTCCAGGTTTGCACCCGCTGTCACGAACTGAATCCCACCGGCTGGATGCAAAATCTTCAGATCTGCCAAGGCTGTGCTGCAGAGGACGGCGCCGAGTATTGAACGGTGATCCCCCGCTCCCGCCGCACCGCGCCCGCGGACGCTGTGAATAAGCCTGCAAACGCCGTGAGGAAGAGTGCGCAGATCAGCACTCCCGCATCTCCGCCCAACGCAGCTACGGCCCGACCAGGGACGCTAACCGTCCGACGGAGGACCCTAACGGTCTGGCCGGGGACGGCAACGGTGAGACCGGGGGAGGCAACGGCGGGACCGGGGGAGGCAACGGCGGGACCGGGGGAGGCAACGGCGCGACGGGGGACGGTAACGGCGCGACGGGGGACGGTAACGGCGCGACGGAGGAGTGAGCCAAGGCGATCTGGAGAACGCCATCAACTACCAGACCAGCAACAACTCCGACGCCGTCAGCACCGTAGGCGTTTATGTCAGCGCTCCCCCACCCATGGGGAGGTGCAATCCATCGTCGATAAGCTGGATGAGCTGATCAATGCGCTGAAACGCTGAAAGGCGGAAAGACTGTGGCAAGTCATTGAATATCTGAAATCTTTTGCATGACGGCGTTGCTGGTGATGCTAATCTGACTTCAACCTCGTGCGCAGGTGAAGCTGGTCGAAAGAGTGGAAGTGCATAAAACACAGCCGAGATGGCGAGTAACAATAGAGATCCAGGAAGAGCAACGGCCACGAACACGGCAAAAACAGCGGACCTCGAGTGACGCAAAAGCGCAATCAGAGCCAACGACACCGCCGCGACAATCCAACCCCATCTGCCAAGCAACGCAAAAACAGCGACCATGGCCCAGCCAATCCCCGTATCAGTCTCGGCTGCCAGCAGAGGTAGAAAAGCCTGATATTCTCGCATCATGGGTTGGCCGAACGCTTCGGATCAGGCGACGGCGAGCGCAAGACGTTGTTTACACGACAGATAGCCTTCGAGCCGTTGCCTGCATCCGTTTTGTTCGCCCTTGTGTTGCCGATGGTCTGTTGCATTGCGATTGATTGATCTACGGTGAACTGAATGTAGCTGAGTAAGCGGGATCGAAACATCGGTCAATGCCAGTTACCTGAATCACGAAGTCCAGGACCAAATTCCTTCGCACAGCCCGACACCGACATAAATAGCATGGCGACGAGCACCACCCAAATACTGCGCAGTAGCCAAAGCGGCATGTTCTGACGTCCGAAGGTTCCTACGGCTAACAAAAGCCAAAAGACAAGATGTAGAACCACGATTTGGCCGCCGTGCTGATAGTCATTCAAGTCCACCTTGTCGAAGTAACTGATGATTCCCAGTGGCGCTCTTGCGATGACAATGGGAACAAACATCGCACCAGACCCAAGTGCAGGGAAGGCGAACAAATAGGCAACAAAGGGCAGCAGTATCCAACTCTTAGCGAGCCTCAGAAAACTGTCGGGAAGCTGGTCGTCGGAATGCATGCGAGGTTATTGCGCGACGGATTCAGATCTTGGGCTGACGTCTCGGATCAGGCGACGGCGAGCGCAAGACGTTGCTGACACGACAGATCGCCTTCGAGCCGTTGCCTGCATCCGTTTTGTTCGGCCTTGTTTGGCCGATGGACTGGCTACAGATTCGGATATGGTAAGTCAGGTTCATCAACTCGGGGTAGAAATACGTCAGCGGCAAGCGTGGCTTCATCTGGAATGTAAAACATCTCTGTCTTCGACTGGGGCCAACGCTTAGTGGGAACATTAAATTGCCAATTCAGGGTGCACTGCCGCCCCTTGTTGAGGCGTGGGAATGAACGCTCAATCCTCATGTCCGTAGGAGCGCATCCAGCAGCTTTAAAGTGCAGGTTCAGTTCATGGGTGCTTCGGGTGGCCACAATAGCGGTCCCCTCGCTGCTCGAAACCACTGCTCCCTTCAGAACAGGGGCCGGAAAGCCGTTCTCCTTGTTGCGGCTCTCATATTCTATCTGAACTGCGGCCAGCGGGGCACCATCGCTGGAACGGAATGTCAGCCGAACTGGGGTCTCAGATGCCCGAACGGCTCCTGCCCACAGCGTAGGCAGTCCGACAGCGCAAACCAATACAGTGACAGCTACAACGGCTGGTGGGTATTGACGTGGGCGAAAACGGATGCTGACAAATAGAAGGGCCAGTGCGGGGAGAAGAGTCAGGAAGGCCAAGGCGACCCCCAAAGCTGCAAAGCCACCTTCTGGGCCACCTCCAGAGTTGCCGAGTTGCGGCAGGAGTCCCAGCCAGGCAAATGATGCAACGAGTGATGCAACAGAGAATGGAAACCACCCGGCAAAGGCCCAAGGGCCATCACGAAATGCAAGCGAGACACACCACGCCAAGAAGCCACCAAGCAACAATGGAATAGCAATGTGATTCATGACGAGTGGCTCCGCTTCTTGGCCGAACGTCTAGCTCATCCACGGCGGGGATGGAAGCCCGAATTCAAACTGGAGCGTTACCCGCCGTTGGATGGAGCGTCTTGTTCGCATCGTATTTGTTTTGCGCGGTAGAATTCGTCGATGGCATACAAGGCAGAACTTGCGTGATGCCCCCAGTGATAGAAATAGGAACTGACCCAGATTGAGAGAGCGGCTTTGGTCTGGCCAGCCTGGTGCGCCTGCAGGCCGTTCCACAAGTCGCCATAAATGTCAGCGAGGTCATCGTGGAGATCGCCGATAACGGGCGCATCGGTGGATTCGAAATCATGTGGATCGAAAACGGATCGGTAATATTGAAATGGGAGGTCTGCGAATCTCTTGTGGTCAAGCTTCCAGCCTTCGTGTCCTCGACGGGGAAAATCTCCGTCGTCGTCGTCGGCTT
Source organism: Verrucomicrobiaceae bacterium (assembly GCA_024232965.1). Taxonomy (GTDB): domain Bacteria; phylum Verrucomicrobiota; class Verrucomicrobiia; order Verrucomicrobiales; family Verrucomicrobiaceae; genus JACKQF01. Next base: position 973,733 of record JACKQF010000002.1, read on the forward strand.
CGCAAAACTCTCCCAGCCACGGAATAGACGTCATGAGCGTGATCAAATGTTGGCGTGACTCTATGAGATCATGCTTGTCGGCTTCCACCCATTCGCAGAAGCGTTCTACGTTCTCGGTGAAGCATTCCGCGGCGAGTGACATTTTCTTGAGCGAACAGTGTGGATAGTACGATTCAGTATCCGCCAGCGCGAAATTCTTTCGACCTGGGTGTGACCAGACTGAGGCTGGGAGGCTGGTGGGTCAAGGGTTTCGTGCTGGAGAGCTGAGGCCTAAGATTGTTTGGGTGATCGAACTTTTTGAGATTCGGTAGGAGCTGATATTGCGCTTGGAATATCGAGTTGGTTCGTGGGGGTTAGGCTTTTTGGGGGGCGGTTCCCGTCCTGGTTGGGACCCCGTTCGACTCGGCGGCGGGCTTTCGCTGAGAGCAATCGCGGTCGCAAATGCCACTCTGTTCCGTTCGATGCAGGACAAAGGGCACTTTTGTGGCAAAAACCCGGCCTCTTCTACCGGAGAAAGAGCATGGCGTGGGGCAAATGCGGGACCGAGGCTACCGCCGAGCAAGATGCCTGGGCGAGACGAGTCCGGCATTCACTAGCGTCTCGTCAGCGAACATCAGCGGTTCAGCCGTCAGTCCCGCAGCGCTACGGCGGGATCGACGCGGGCGGCGAACCAGGCGGGGATGAGGGCGGCGAGGAGGCAGAGCACCATGGCCATGCCGCAGACGGCGAGGAGATCAATGGGGACGATCTTGGCGGGGATGCTGGAGAGGAAGTAGATGTCTTGCGGGAAGAAATCGCGGCCTGTCCACTGGGCGAGGAGCTGGCGGAATTCGTTGCGGAAGGCCAGGAAGATGGCGCCGGAGATGATGCCCAGAACGATACCGATGCTGGCGACGACGAAGGCCTGGGCGACGAAGATGCCGATGACTTGATTGCGACGCGCCCCGAGCGCGGTCAGCACGCCGATCTCCCGCCGCTTTTGCACGGTGACGGTGATGGTGGTGTTCATCACGCAGATGGCGGCGACGAGGATGATAATGAGCAGGAGGAAGTAGAGCAGCGATTGCTGGTTCTCCACCGAGGCGAGCCTGTCACCCTGCCCGTCCTGCCAGGTGCGGAGGCTCCAATCATAGGGCACCTTGCCTGACTCAAAGAGGGCTCCGGCGATGGCGGGCGCGGCCTCGGGGTCGGCGAGCTCGATTTCGATGCCGCTGATGTTGTCTTCCAAGTTGAAGAGATCCTGCGCGATGGTCAGCGGCACGTAGCCGCGGAGTCCGGCAGTATCTGCGCGCAGCAGTCCGGTGATCTTGAGCTCCAGGGGGTAATCGTAGACGCCGTCGTAGAGTTCATCGCGCTTCTCGGGATCGGTCTCTTTTTCGGCGTCCTGGATGCCGCTGATCATGCGCCGCAGGTTGTTCAGGCCGTGGACGGTGATGGTATCCCCCAGCTTGGCGCTGACGCTTTTGGCAAACGTATCGGTGACGACGATGCTGTCTTCGTCCAGGCTGAATTCGCCGGCGATGAGGTGCTTTTTCAGCCGATCCACCAGGGGATCTGCGACGCCGGGTTTAAGGCCGAAGACCTCGACTCCCTGCATTTCCGTAGGTGCCTCTGCAAAGATAACGCCGACGGCGATGGGCACAGCGGAGAGGACGCCGGGTTGCTCCTTTGCCACGGGCAGGACATCCCGCCAGTTGCTGCGATGCGGTTCAGGAAAGTTCGGGTCTGCCTCAAAGCCTGCCGGGGGGGGCTCGGGATCGCTTTGCACCATCAAGATGTGGGGCTCAAAGCCGAGCAGCATCTTGCGGAACTCAACCTGCCACCCCTGGAAGACGGCCATGACGACGACCAGCACGCCCACACCAAGCAGGACGCCGAGGATGGAGATGGCGGTGATGACGGAGACAAAGGATCGCTTGGGCCGCAGGTAGCGGAAGGCGAGGAAGAGGGAGGCGCGGGAAAAAGACATCGCGGAAAAAATGTGTTCAACCCTCCCGCAATGCTACCGCAGCATCGACGCGCGCCGCTCGCCAAGCGGGAAGAAAGGCGGCAACCAAACAAAGAACCAGGGAGATGCCGATGGCGAACCAAACATCGGCGGCCTCTACCCGCGCTGGGATTTGGGCGAGGAAGACGCCCTCAATAGCATGCACCTGCCCGCCGGTGGCGCGGGCAATGAGCTCGCGAACATCGTTGCGCAGCCAGAGCACGAGAAAGCTGCCAAGGAGCCCCAGCAGCACGCCCAGGCAGGCGACGATGCCGGCCTGGATGACAAAGACGGAGATGATCTGCCGCTCGCGACACCCCAGCGCGGTCAGCACGCCGATCTCTCGCCGCTTTTGGGTGGTGACGGTGATGGTGGTGTTCATCACGGAAAAGGCGGCGACGAGGGTGATGACGAGGATGACCAGTCGCATCATGGTTTGCTCATTCTGCATGGCGGCGAGACGTGCCTGATTGTCCGTGGTCCAGGTCTTGGTCGCGAAGCTGCCAGGGTCTTTGAGCCCTGACAGCAGCCGCTGGGCGACGGCATCCACTTCATAGGGCTGTTTGATTTCCAGCGCGACGCCTGCGGTGGCTGCGGAGGTGGTGAAAATCTTGGCGGCGGTCAACGGTGCGGCAAAGGAGGTGAGGCCGACACCGTCTGCCCGCAAGATCCCGGCAAGGCGGAATTTCTGCGAGTGCAGACTGATTTTCCCGAAGGCGGCGCGTTGTTTTTCTTTGTCGCGAATGTCCATCGCGCCGCGGAAGTCCTGCGCAGCGACTTTGACGGCATTCGATTCATAGACGCTGATCTCCTCGCCGACTTTAATGCCCAGCTCGTTCGCGGCGGCATCGTTGATGACCAGAGTGCCCTCAGCCAGATCAAGGGTGCCGGCCACAAGGTTTGGACGGAGTTTGTCGAGGAAGGGCGCCGCGTCCTTTGGGTCGAGTCCATACATCATGGCCCCGGTCCGTCCCTGGGGGCCTTCCGCGTAAAGGGTGCCTTGGACGAAGGGCGTGGCGGAGACGACTTCTGGCTGTCCACGCAATTGCTGCGCGATGGCCGCCCAGTCTTTTTTTCCCCCATCGCTGGCGGCAGTCTCTGCGGCGGTGGTGAAGAGCAGGTGGGGCTCGCTGCGCAGGAGGCTATCGCGAAAGTCTGCCTCAAACCCCATCATCACCGCACGCACGACGATCATCATGAGGACGCCGACCGCGACTCCGAGGATCGAGACGATGGTAATGACCGACACAAACGATCGCTGCGGGCGCAGGTAGCGCAGAGCGAGGAAGAGTGAAGCATTGCCGGTCATGGGTGGGTGGGGAAGTAGAGAGCAGAATCGATATTCTGAAAGTGGAAACTGTGCCGGAAGCTGCTTGATCCCCGCGCGGAAAAGAGCCACCCACAGGGGATGCGTTTCTTTGATGCCCACAACCACCTCCAGGATCATCGCCTGGAGGCAGGGCGCGATGCCATCTGCGCGGCCTTGCCTGAGCAGGGTCTGGTGGAAGCTGTCGTCGCTGGGTCTGACGAGAGCGATTGGCCGGAGGTAGCTGAATTGGCACGACGCTACTCCTGGGTGCGGCCGTCCTTTGGTCTGCACCCTTGGTATGTGAAGGAGCGAACGGAGGGCTGGAAGGAAAAGCTCATCGAGTGGCTGGACGTCTTCCCACAGGCGGGTGTGGGGGAGATGGGGCTGGATCGCTGGATCGCGGAGCCTGATGTGGAAGCACAGGTGGCATGTTTTGAGTGGCAGCTGCGTTTGGCGGCTGAGCGAGAGCGACCCGCCACGATTCACTGCCTGCGTGCCTGGGGTCTGATGGATGAGGTGCTGCGCAGAAGCCCACGCCCGAGCTGTGGATTCCTGCTGCATTCCTTTGGCGGACCGGCGGAGATGGTGCAGGGCTTTGCGAAGCTGGGCGCGTATTTTTCCCTGTCGCCCTACTTCGCCCATGACCGCAAGCGTGCTCAGTTGGAGGTCTTTCGCGTGGTGCCCCTGGATCGCTTGCTGGCGGAGACGGACGCGCCGGACATGTGGCCGCCCATGGAGGTGAATCCGCGTCCAATGCGCCTAGCAGACGGGACGGAGGCGAATCACCCCGGGAACATCGAGTTCAGCTACGCAGTTTTGGCGAAGCTGCGCGGCCTGACGATGGAGGATCTGGCGGCGCAGTTGGAGGAAAACCACCGTCGTTTGTTTGGGCCGTCGCAGTCGTAGTGCGCACACAAACTCCTGGAGTGCGGGTGCAGACTGTCACACAGTCGGGCATGATCACCTCTTCCCAGAACGCTAAAATCAAACTCATCCGCGCGCTGGCAGGCCGACCCAAGGAGCGTCGCGAGGCGGATGCCTTTCTGGCGGAGGGCGTGCGGCTGGTGGAGGACGCGCTGACAGCCCAGTGGCCGTTTCATTTTGTGCTCTTCAGCGCGGAGGTCTCGGCTCGTGGTCAGGACCTGATCGCGGAATTGCGCACCGCTGGCGTGGAGGTGGAGGAGGTGCAGCCAGAGTTGCTACGATCCGCCAGTGACACTGCGACCTCGCAAGGGATCATCGCCGTGATGAAGCTGTCCCACACCCCGCAGCCGCTGCCTGAGGGGCCAGATTTTCTTTTGATCCCCGATCAAATCCGCGACCCCGGCAATCTGGGCACCCTGATCCGCACCGCTGCGGCAACGGGTGTGCAGGCGGTGATCATCCCGCCGGAGACAACGGATCCTTTTGCGCCAAAAGTGGTGCGTGCAGGCATGGGCGCGCATTTTCGGCTACCAATTTTGAGCCGCGATTGGACGGAGATCGGAAAACTGACGGAAGGGATGTCGATGGTGTTGGCGGAGGCGACGGCACCGATGTCGTGCTGGGAGGCGGACCTGATCGGACCGACCTGCCTGATCGTCGGCGGCGAGGCCGAGGGCGCAGGCGCCGCAGCGCGCGCCGCAGCGAACGTGAGCGTTTGTCTGCCAATGACCAACGATACGGAATCCCTCAACGCTGGCGCAGCGGGTGCGGTGCTGATGTTTGAGGTGGTGCGGCAGCGCTTCGCGGAGTTCAAGCGCCCAACTGGACCTTGAGATCGGCCAGCTCCTGACGCAGTGCGGCGATCTGTGACTCGATGCTCTCTTTCCAGCCGGGCTCGATCCACTCCGTGGTAGCAGGCGCAACGATCTGGACCGGTTCCGGCGTGGCGACATCGCCGCCGAGCAAGTGGGCAAAACTAGCGACCCGGCGTCCGCCGCCGGGGGGGAAGCAAACGACCAGCGGCCCTTCGGGATACTCGATGAGCTGGGTGAGTTGCTCCTCGATCGCCTGCAAATCCGGGAAGACCTGGAGCCGCTCCGTCCGCTGGCGCAGCTCGCCAACGGTCTGAGGTCCGCGCAGCATCAGGGTGCAGAGCAGGGCGATCTGGGGCTTTTCGAGCCGAGGAAATTTGCCGACGATGTTGTGCTTGTACTTCTGCACGCGGGCACCGGCCATCGTGACCTGGAAAACGAAGTTGCGGGCCTTCAGCCGCTCCAGTGCGTTGATGATGGTGCTGTCATCAAAGCTGACGACGGGATCGCGGTTGGTGCTCTGATTGCAGGCTGTGGCGAGGGCATTGAGCGTCAGCGGGTAGTAATCGGGAGTGGTGTACTCCTTTTCGATGAGGCAACCGAGCACGCGCAGTTCTTCGAAAGATAAGGGCGGAATGCTGCTGGGGGTGGTGGATTCGGGTTCGTCCATAGGGAATGCTGTATTAGAGCAGGGAGGCTAACCTATAATAAATATAAAAACAACTAAAGGGTTTTGCCGCGCAATGGATTGCTGGCAAAGCCCTCACAATCTGGGTCGCGAAGGTTTTTTTGCTGGGAATTGAATACTATTCACTTCACCATCGTCGTACCGATGTGAAACCGCCCTTGGGGCATCCTCCATGAATAAGAATCCTCTCCTTGTCTTGCAGCTCGCGCTGCTTTCTGCGGCACTCTTTCTGTCTTCCTGTGTGGTGCCGGGTCCGATCTACAGCGACGACTACGGCAGCTCGGGCTACTACGGCGGGAGCCCTGGCTACGGCAGCTCGCGCATTTACACGGGCACCTCGTATGGCTACGGGGGTTATCCGGGCGGATACGGGGGTGGCTACGGCGGCGGCTACTACGGTTCCCGGGGGCGGTGCAGCATCTGCGGCTATGACCCCTGCCGCTGCTCGAATCGCCACAATGACGACCACGGCCACCGCACGGAGTACAAGGTTCTGGGCGGGGACCTCGGACGAAAAGTGAAGCCTGACGACTATCACAGCCGGGAGTGGTACGCCAGCCGTGGCTATGATGTGAACCGCCTGCGCCTACAGGATGATCGCGGGAGGATCATCGACAATACCCCCCGGAGCAGCAGTTCCCACGGTTCATCTAGTTCGTCCGGATCTCACCGCACGACGACGTCTTCTTCATCGTCACACAAAAGCAGCGGTGGCAGCAGCCACGGCAGCAGTAGCAGCAGCCGAGACCGGGATGATGACCGCAAATCTTCTTCGTCCTCCTCTTCCTCGCGCGGCAACAGCAGTGGCGGCGGCGTGGTCCGGAGTGCCTGGGAAAAGAAACGCTGAGCTTCCTAGCGAATCGACTTTCCCCGTCTACGCCGCTGGCAAAGAACCGCCATCGGCAGCAGGCAAAGCAGGGCAGAGTTCGGCTCCGGTGCTGTGATGATGGAGTTGATCGCGGCGGCGTTGGCAGAGATACTCGAAAAGTAGGAACTCGAAGGCAGATCGACGGGGGTGTTCGGTAGAAAGGTCCATCCTCCTGCATCGGATCCCTGATAGAACCCACCGCGGTCAAGCATCGCCGCATCGAACTCCTTGCCGTCGCCAGTGGTGTTGTTTCTGTCAAAGCTGCCATCGACACCGTAGTTCACACCAGCGAGGAGCCAATTGACACCGTCAAATACAAAGACGCCACCACCTGAGTCACCAACGGCCAGTGAAGCCTCTTCAGGCCCTCCGAGCGCATTGAACTGAGCAGAAAACAGCGTGCCAGCCCCAGTCCCAGAGGTGCCAGAAACAGTGTTGGTCCCCCAGCGCAGCACGCCATCGGCATCGACGGTCGCCCAACCATGCACTGTGGGCCCAATCGTGACTGCATCCCCTCTTGGCGCGCTGCGGCCAAAAGTGATCATCTCCAGCCCGAGTTCCGATGGCCCCGTGAAAAGGGTGGCATAGGAACCGAAGGTCTCGTTGATTTTGTACACCCGCAGGTCAGATCCGGCGATGTCCCAGTAGCCCAGCCCGCTATTGGAGGTGGCATCAATCGTGTACACGACTTCCGCACCGCCAGTGATCGCCGAGGTTTGCACAAACGTACTACCCGCGACACCAAAGTGCTGCGCCGTGATGAAGAACTGGTCCGCAATCGCAGTGCCGGTGTAAACGCCGAACTCGCCCTGAAACTGCCACCCAGAGTCCGCGTAAGTAGCCGTTGGTGCGGTAGTGTTGTGATCTGGATCCGCCGAATTCGCGAAAACGATGCCCTTTGCTTCCGGGCAGGCGCAGTGCAGGGAGACGCCGATCAGCCCAGCCAGCCAAAGCTGCCGGGTGATCTCGCGAATGGAAACAGAGAAACGAAGCACACCGAAAATATAACCAACTGCACTATAATTACCATAAATTATTGCAAACTGTCTGCGCCCTGTCTCTTCAATGGTGTGCCAACGCTGAACCTGTAGGGTAAGCCCAATGGCGGCAGATTTGCTTCAGTTCAGGAAGTCGCATCGATAGAAATTGGGAGGCGAAAGGGCGTGGGCAAATTAGGAAGCAAAGGATGGCGTGACCAGTCTGTGGCGTAGATAAAACATGCTTGCCACCGAGAGTCCAACTCGATAGTCTCGCTGAAATTCCAAACTGACTGCTCGACTCTCATGATGTCACGTTACAGCTTCTTTCTCGGGTGGGCAGCGATGCTTCTCCTTACCGGTTCACTTCACTCGGCCACTTTTACTTGGGTTCCGATTGATGACCCAGGCAATTCCGCGGACACGGCTACTGGACGGGGTTCTGTAGCCTATCGGTACTCAATCATGAAGTACGAGGTGACAAATGCTCAGTACGCAGAGTTCTTGAACGCCAAAGCAAAATCTGATCCAAATGGCCTTTTTGCCACGGGAAGCACAAATATCGGAATCTACCGGACTGGTGCCTCGGGTGCGTATAAGTACAGCGTTAACCAGGCTTCGGCAAAAAACCCAGTGGTCTATGTCAGTTGGGATGATGCGCGGCGCTTCTGCAATTGGGTGCACAATGGCATGGGCAGCGGCGATACCGAAACCGGGGCATACGATATGTCCTTGGGTGCCTACGATATTCGGGATCCCGAATCCAAAGTCTGGCTGCCCGATATCGATGAGTGGTACAAGGCCGCCTACTTTGACCCAACGAGGTACTCAGGTGCTGGCGGCTACTACAGGTATCCGACGCGAAACGATGGCCCCCCCGAAAGCCGCCGCCCGTCCTCATTGCCAAATTCGATGAATTACTACAACTACGATGGGGCAGTCGACGGAGTGAACGATGGCTGGGCCTTGGTCAGCGCCTTCAGCTACTACTACTATCTGGGCAACACCCTCACCCCAGTCGGAGCCTATTCCGGATCGGGTTCGTATTATCGGACCTTTGATCAGGGAGGCAATGCCGCAGAAATCATCGAATATCCCAGTTCTTTCTCTTCCCTCACCCTTGGCGGCTCCTGGGATGATTCCACCTATGACGTCTCCAAATCGCCCTCGGGATACTACCGCTCAGAAGGGGACAGAGTCGGCTTTCGCATGGCGGGGGTGGCCCCGCCCGAGATTGATGACCAGCCGGATGACGTAGCAGTACTCGAGGGACAGTCGGCGGTATTCTCTGTCGGTGCAGTTGGTATCGGCCTGAGATATCAGTGGCGAAAGAACGGGGCCAACATCGCTGGTGCGACTAACAGCGTCTATTCTGTGGGTGCTGTGACGAAAACATCAGGTGGCACCTATTCCGTCGTGATCACAAACTTCACGGGCAAGGTCACCAGCCTTGGCGCAAAACTTACGGTGGTCGCAGCTCCCGGAATCAAGACCCAGCCTGCGGCAAAAATCGTCGTGCAGGGCAAGACAGCGACGCTCTCTGCGGTCGCGACGGGAACACTAAATCCCGCGACCATTCAATGGAAAAAGGACACCGTTGATGTGCCTGGCGCAAACGCCACCACTCTAACCATCCCCAATGCACAGCCATCGGACGAGGGCCTCTACTCGCTGGATATTGAAAACGTTGCCGGCAGCATTTCGAGTAACGCGGTGCAACTGACCGTGGTCGTGCCGCCCACGGTGAACAGCAGTCCGGCGAGTTTGATCGTGCCCGTGGATGAACCGACCGTCGAATTTGTCTCTAGCTTCAACGGCACTGTCGGCACCCTCCAATGGAAGCGCGGGTCGGCGGTCTTGAAAGGGGCTACGAGTGAGACCTTGGGCCTTTCCAACGTGAAGCTAGCGGACGCCGGGCTCTATACCGTTAAATCAACCAATCTGGCAGGCAACGCCACAACAGCTCCAGCGGACCTCGTCGTCGTCGATACCTCCCCAAGACTGATTGTCCAGCCCCTCAATGGCAAGGCAGTCCTCATTGCCGATGCAGCAGGCCCAATCCTCGGATACGAATGGAGGAAGAACGGCGTTCCGCTGACTCAGGTCACCGGAAAATCCGAGGGTGTGCAAACCAAAACACTAACCCTGAAGGCCCTTACATCCGGCGATGCGGACGTTTATACCTGTATGATCACAGGTTCGGCCGGCTCCCTGGAGAGCGGCCCCTTCACCCTCGCTGTCACTGATGGCACTCCCCAAGTCATCGACCCGATTGGATTCCTTGATGGCATGGTGGGCGACGCCTATTCATTCGTTCCCGCAGTGTTGGCTGGAGACTCCATCCAACCGACAAAGTGGGCTGCAACGGGTCTGCCGCGTGGCCTCAAGATCAATGCACTCACCGGCGAAATTTTTGGTGTACCAACCGTCGCAGGCACCTTCACCGTTAAAGTCACAGCCTCTAATCCGAGCGGGAAAGGCGCAACCGTCGCTGCCCCGTTGGTGATCCAAAAGATCCCCGAAGGTGCGGTCGGCAGCTTCGTGGCCCTGCTCGACAGATCGGGCTTGAATGCTGGTCTTGGCGGTCGCCTGGAACTGAGCACAACTGCCGGAGGAGCCTACAGTGGCAAGCTGATTTTGGGCGGCACCACGCTACGGTTTTCCCGAGGCAAACTAAACATCGGCGTCGGCCGGAACCACCCCAACGAAATCATCATCGCCCGTCCGAGGCCACAGTCACCCCTCAAGCTGACGTGGACACTAGACCCCACAAACAACCTCATCACCAGCGGGCAGGTCGAAGACACTGCGGACGCCGGCAGCAACTGCTCAATCACAAGCGGTTGGCGCAAGATCTGGACCGCGACGATGCTGGCAGACTCCTACCTCGGCCAGTACAATTTCTCGCTCGACAATCTCGGCTACACTCCTGGTGATACCTCCCAGCCAGGAGGCGTCGGCTACGGCAGCTTCAAGGTGGCCTCAGCCAAAACGGGCATCCTTACCATCGCGGGGCGGCTTGCGGATGATACACCTTTTACCATGGCGACCTTCGTTGGGCCCACCGGCCAGGTCGGCCTATTCCAGACGCTCTACACCAACCGTGGGTCAGTCCTCGGTAACGTCGTCATCGCTCCATTGGGGGCGGCTCCTGCCTATGCGGATAGCTCCATCGCTGGTGCTATCAATTGGTTGAAGCAGGCCCAGCCCGCTACCGTTCTGGCATATCCCGGCGGCTTTGGCCCGCTCAATCTGACTGCGACCGGTTTAAAATATGCAGCACCGCCCGCAACGGCAAACGTGCTGAGCACCAGCGTCTTCACGGCGGATTTGGACTTCGAGGCAGATGGCCTCAGCGCCGCAAGCCTCAATCCAGACGCCGTAGCCTTCCCGCTCTCGCTCAAGAACGTCGCCACGCTGGGCGGGCATCCGGCGAAGACGAGTCTAAAGATCATCGCCTCCACTGGACTCTTCAGCGGCACGTTCACTCTGCTGGACTACACCCCAGCCAAGGTGGTTCGCACCGTCGCGTACAAAGGCATCATCATCCGCAATAGCTCAGGCGATGGGGCCGGTGCGGGTTATTTCCTGCTGCCACAGACCGGCTTTCCAAAGCCGATCCCCAGTTACTCCGGCAGTGTTGAGCTGGGTGCCACTCCACCTTGAGTCGATCGCTGCTCTGCGACACCGTCGGGATCTGTCAGCACTTTGATGTCGTCTCCACCCAGATACGTGGAGACCCTCACCTCCTCGGGTTCGATCGCGAGGCGGACGCTGCCCGCCTCGTGGGTGGGGATCAAAAGGATGTCGTGAGTTTTGCAGAAACCCTCGAGATGCGGCGGCATCCGCTCCTCGATGAAGCGCGGAGTGTTGTTCGTCACGATCACCTGGGGGTGCGCCGCCAGCAGAAACTCCGGCTGCGCGCAGAGGGGATCGCGATGCTGATCCCGCAGCAGTACGTGACAGCGCAATTCCTCACGACGCTCCAGCAACTTCTTCTCCGTCACAAAGCCAGCGTCATTGCACCATAGAATCTTCCATCGTCCGAACTCAAAGCGGACAACGAGACTGCGATCATCGGCAGAGTCCTGAAAGTCATTCGGGCTGGGATACAGCACCACCGCCCGTGCGGATAGACCCTTCGTTGGCGCCAGATTGATCACATCCCCGCGCCACAATCGCCGATGCTCATGCTGCGGCATGGAGGGAAGGACCTCCTCAAGCAAATGCCGCATCCCCGACCGCTTCGTGTCGTAGCGCCAGGGCTCCATGCCGGGGGCGGCTACAAATTCCGGCTGTCCAAATGCCAGCGCAGCCTCCACTCCCCCAATGTGCCGGACGTCATTGTGGCTCAGAAAGAGCCCCTGCAGATGATCCACGCCCTGACTCCGTAAGTAGGGTGACACCACTCCCGCGAAGTTTTCTTTGTCCCCCACGTCCAGCAGCCAATCGTTGCCCGCCGTCCGCAAGTGGCTCGCTGCGGCACCATCGCTCAACCTCAAGACTCGCAGTTCTACCGTGGCATGTTTTTCCACCAACTGCGGTGTCCCCAGATGAAAACTCGCGCCCGGCAGCGATGCAAAAAAGGTCGCCGAATTGATCATCAATCGCACAAAGAACCACGTCGCGTTGTTCAGCAGCGACTGAACCGCCGTACCCAAGACCGCCCCAGCGCTCAGCCCTACGCACGCAGAACCGATGGCCAGCAGCGAGAGCGGCACCAGCGCACAGTTCGCGATCAAGGCCACCGGTGTCATCGTGTTAAAGTGCCATAGCATCAGCGGCAAACTGCCCAGCCAGGCAGCCAACGATACCGCAAAGGTCGTCCCGATCCTCGTCCGCACCTTGGCACTGGTGCGCTGCCACCACGTCGCAACCGTCGGTGGCAGGAAGGGATCGAGGCCCATCCAGCCTTCAAATCGTTGAAGGATCAGCGGAGTGAAAAGTGACAGCGCCCACAGCACGCAGAACGAGAGTTGAAAGCCCGGCTGGAAAAGCTGGTGGGAGTCCCAGGCCAGCAGCGCCAGTGCCGCTGCCCCAAGACTGTTCTGCGGGCCCACGGTCCGGCGCGATAGGGCAGACAGCAGCACCGCGCTGATCATCATCGCCGCCCGCGCCGCCGAAGGTCGCCAGCCCGTGATGGCGGCGTAACCAAAAACCAGCGGGATCATCAGCATCACGATTACCGGTCTGCGGAACCCCAGCGGGCGCAGCAAGAACCAGCCAACCGCCGCCACCAGTCCCACATGCAGCCCGCTCACCGCAAAGACATGCAGCGTCCCGCTGTTGCGAAAGGCCTCCTCCACCTGAGGATCCGCCTCATCCGTCGCGCCCAAGATCATTGCCCGCATCGCGCCGATCGTGACCGTGTCCTCCTCCAACCCGATTGCCAACCGCTCAGAGATCCATTGGCGGGATCGCTCCGTCCACGGCACGGACTGCGCCTCGCTCGGCAGCACCTTTGGAAACCGACCGCGTTCCGGGAAAAACTCCGCCGCCAGTCCCTTGCGTACCGAGTTGTCGCCAGGATCAAACTCCCCCGGATTCAGGGGAGCCAGCGGCAGTCGCAGCATTCCGTTCAAGGTCATGGCTGCTGCGGGTAGAGGCAGCGGGACCCGTCCGCGCACCAGCAGCTCTGCCTGCGTTTCCCAGGGTTCTGAACTGTCCTGGAATTCCAACTTCGTCAGGTGCAAGATCAGACGTTGCGTCCCATCTTCCTGCTGGAGGGTTCCCCAGACCTTCGCCCGTAACTCGCCACCGCCTTCCCACAAGATTGCCCGCAGTGGATGGTCACGAGTCTCCAGCAAACGCACCTGATGCACCAGAGCATAGCTGGCGGCCACGCAGGCCAGCAACGCCGCCAGCCTCTGCGGCCGATGCCAAGCCAATGCGCCCGTCGCCAACGCCAGCCCACCCAAAGCCAGGATGCCAGTGAACGATGCCGCGAAGTGATCCACCACCGCGATGGCGATGACCGCAACAAGGGCTAGCAGCCCCAACGGGTGTCGTTTGGACCAGGCACGCAACGCCATGCATCAGGCTTCCATGATCAATTGCGTGGCAGCGAAGAACATTCCCAGAGAGAGCTAGTCAGGCCTCGGTCCCACCGCTCTTCAATCGTTGCTCCATCGCCATTTTGAACTGTTGTTGCTCCACCTCATTCATCCGGTGGTGGGCATTCGCGCTGTGCCGGGTATTGGGGAAGGCCCCAATGATCTGCTGCAACCGATCCCGCGCCGCCTCAAAATCACCAAGGGAATCCAGCTGGATATCCACCATGCGAAACATCAGAAACGCCGCATCATCTCCCGGCCACTCGCGGCTGTTCAGATGCTTTTGGATGACCGCCAGTGCCTTCTGCGGGTCCTTCAGCTTTTCCGCGTAGATCTTGCCCATCTCCGCGATGGGGAAAGGTTTGTCAGGCTCATTGCGCACCATCTCCTCGTACTCTTCGATGGCACCTTCGTAGTCGCCCTGCGCCACCTTGGCCACGGCCTTCATGCTGCCCTCCATCTGAACCTCTTCGCCGGAAGAATAAAAGAACGTTCCCACCGCGTCCCCGATCCAAGGGATCAAAAACTTCACCCCCAGAATCCCCGCCACAGTTCCCAAAGCGATGAACCCGATGAACAGCATCCCCGGATTCGCATTCTTGAGCTGATCCCACGCGATCATCAGAAGCAGAATCACGAGACCAATGATGCAGAGGCGGATGATCAAAGAAGTGTTCATAGGCAACAAAGCGGATCTGCTTGATCCGCCCAAACTCTAACAAAATCACCCTCCCCCGCCAAGCTTTTGTTTGAAGCAGCGCCAAGGGTGGATCGTCGGACCAGCAGCCTGCTTTCAGGACGCAGGCCCAAAGGTTGCATTTCAAGACCAATCGCTGTCACGAATGCGTTGGCTGACCCCGCCGCCTGTTCGAGGCGTCTCAGCTCTACCAAATCCCAAAAAGCGGGCCTTGATCTGGCTCTCGTGCAAAAGTGAGTGCAAGCCTACCGAATCCTCGCGGACAGCAGCACATTGCGCGGCGTCAGGCTGGCGCGGCAAAATTCCTTCAGGGTCACGACGTAGCCTTCACCCTCCAACCACACGGCAAGGTCGCAGAGCAGCCAGACTTCCAGCGCGCGGCGGAAGGCCATGCGCACGAGTTGAAGGCGGCGCGACTCATGGTGGCGCTGCCATCCCGTGGCCTCGCAGGCGGCGTGGTCAAGCCCGCTGGGCAGAGGCAGGGATTCGCGCTGCGCCAGTTGGGTCAGGAAGGCGGGGAAGTCGTGGGAGATCCAGGCCGCGGGCACCGGACGCAAGGTCTCGTATTCGACCCCGGGTCGCAGCTCTTCCCGCAGGATCAGGAAGGCCAGTTTCCAGGCGGAGGCCCGCGCGCTGTCCGCGGCCTCCCGGGGCGAGGCCGTGACCGTTTCCGTGACCGCAAGTTTTAAGGCCAGCCGATCCAGGGAAAGCGTGGCATCCGGGCAGAGCGGGCGATACCACTCGTCCGCCGTCAGTTGGTAGCAGCAGGGGGCCACATCCACCGCCGGCACCCGGAGACGGGCCGCCGTCTCGATGAAGCGGCGGTGCAGATCGCCGCAGGCGTGCAGGGCGATCGCGTGGGCACCGTTCAGCGATCCCGCCGTCGTCACTTGCAGGACATCGGCGGTAAGGAAACGCTGCGCCTGTCGGAGGCGCTCCGCGATGGCGCTGCCAGACGCGCAGAGCGTCGCATCGCGCTCGACCGCCAGCGCCGCGCCACCCCAGGTCTCCAGGAAACGCCGGCTCAGGTGCCCCTTCCCGGCGCACCACTCCACCAGCGGCGCCTGCGGTTGGCCGACGGCCGCGACGAAGGCATCGATCTGCCCGACCTTGCGCCCCGGAATGCCCCGGTTCCGCGTCTTCGGCCTCCGCGCCGGGCGCGCAGCCACCTCCGCCGACGGCAAATCCGTCAGCCCAGGAAGGGCCTGCAACACGGGCAAGGTCGGCGTCAACCAGGCGAGGGTCGCCGAAAGATCGCCACTCAGCGCGGCCAGCGTCTTCTCATCCAGGGCCAGCAGAGCGGCGGTCAGCTCAGGATGCCCCGCACACCACGCCGGACGTCGCTCCCGAAAGGTCGATGCCCGCCACAGCGGGGCCGTCTCCAAAAGGAAGGCCTCCAGCCGGATTCGCCGTTCATTCAGAGTCATCGCGGCTCGTCCATTCCTCCAGTGGTTGCCTTGTCGGCGCGCCTCCGGTCGGGGCTCGGGATGCGGGCGGCCCGGCTCGGGAGAAAGCGAGATTCACAACGGATGTTCAAGGGCCGCGAAAGTAGCGCTCCCCTCCAAGGTGCCAAGGTCTTTTGCTGGCAGCGTTTCGGGGAGCGGGCGAGGATTCGATCATTGCCAAGCGAGCCTGCATTGAGCGTCCCGTTGCTGGCGCAATGCTTTGCGGCTAGTCCGCCATGCCTTTCATGATCTGGCGGGCACCGTTGTCGAACTCGACGACGAAAACAAAATCGCCGTCGTACGAGATGCACCGACCGCGACCAGTGCCACCCGCACCGCCAGGGGTAACGTTGGCAGTAGGCAGGGAGATGGACTTGACCTTGCCCGGCTGATTGTCAAAGAGTTGGCCTTTTCGCAGGCGTAGGAAGGGGCGTCGAAGCGGCGCGAGCGTCGTTGAACTTCCGCGCAGCACGTTCCCAGTGTAGAGCGCCAGATTCGATGTTGAGGGAGCACCGGCAAGCGTGGCGAGCACGGCATAGCCACCGCTCCACCCATCCGCATCAATACGACTGATCACACCGATGCGCACGCCTGGGCAGCCCGGGGCGGAATCACCTTCGCGTATGAGCATGTTCAAAGAGCCGTCGTGCTGCCAGAGCACGAGCGCCTGATCATTGGCAGTGGTCACACCAGCGCCACTGAGCCGGACTAAGGCGAGCAATTGGTTGGTGCCCACAGCTGTGGTTCCCGTGCTCCAAAAAGAGATGATTTTAGCGATCCTCAGGCCCGCAGGAGAAACAAGCGTCTGGCCCTTTCGCAACGCCAGCCTCCGGGCAGGCGTGCTGTCTAGAACCCACACACCCTCATTGTTGGTGGCGTTCACCACGGTTCGGGTTCCCGAGAGCGTGGCTCGATAGGCAGCGCCGCTGTCACCGTTGGCACTCTCGCCAACGAAGGTTGAGTAAGTCCCTCCAGTGATCGCTGCCCCAGTCGCATCGACGGCAGTGTCTCCTTTCTGGGCGACGAGAACTGGCGTCCCGCCAAACGCCCGCCGGAATACAGCGGCATTGTTCGCGGTGGTGATGCCAGTGTCAGTGAGCGCGGTGCTGAAAACCATTTGCGAATAGTGGTAAGCGATCCGCGGGGCGAATTGGCCCAAATGACTGCCAGCGGGAAGCGCTACTGGCGTTGAATCGCCTTCCCGCACGGCCTCTAACGAAGAAATTAGCTTTGAGGCAAACAACGCCGAGTCGTTCACGGCGGACACGCCGCCGACACCGCTGCGCAGTTTGAAGATGGTCGCCCACTGCTTCTGACCAGCCTGATTGGAGGCCGCCATTTCCTGCACAGCACTCAACGTCGTGCCCGACAGAGAAGTGATGCTAAATAACGAACCAGTCCGTCCTAACACGTTTCCAGGCACGTTCGTCTTAGACCAGAACGCCTGGTTGTTTTGCGAGGTCACGCCGGAACCCGAAAGCGTGCAAAGCCCGACCACTAAGTCCGAGTCATTCGAGGAGATCATCGAGGGCTTCCCATACAACACGCTACCCGAAACCACCTGGCGACTTTTGAACACCAGTTCCTGCGATCCCGTCGTGGTGATGTCGGTAAAGACCCCGAAATCGCGGCCACGATTGGAGCCCGCTCCCGTTAGAGTGCTGCTGAAGGCGATGGCACCACTGGCGTTGACGAACACATCACCCAAAGTGCCATACGCGATATCCGCTGCGCCGGGGGCGAAGTCGCCTTTTCCCAGAACTCGGTCGTATTCCATGGGTCGGATGAGCGGCCTAATCACGTGCACACAACCAGCTCCCGTGGCTTGCGTGCTGTCGTCGGGCGCGGAGACAACTAGCATGTTTCCATCCAAGGCCACAGCGGCTCCAAAACCTTGGGTGGAAGTATCGCCGTTGGGCGCAGGAATGGTCTGGATGAAAGTGCCGTCGGACGAATCAAACAAATGGACTTTGCCAGCATTGCCACCCGCCACGTCGTCACCCACCGCTATGAGGGGGCCATATACCTCCACTCCAAGGCCTTCAACGGAACTGAAAGCGCCGCCAATGGTCAGGCTGCCTCCGCTGCCTGTCGCGAGGTCATAGCGCCATGCCTTGCTCGCGCTTCCATAATCGAAGCCGCCCACCACGACGCGCCCCATCTGCATCGAGAGGGTGGCACCGAAGTGATCCCCAGCCACCCAACTGGCTGGCTGCAACTTGAAAACCTCCGCCCGGGTGACGGCATCAAAAAAATAAACAGCTCCTCTGCCCCCATCTGCTCCAGCTGCACCCACCGCGATAGTATTCCCCTCCATGGCCAGACTGCCCCCGAAACCGGCTCCCGCCGCGCCATCGCTGGCCTGGAGTTTCCCCAACTCTGCGCCTGTGGCGACCTGATAGAGATAAATCGATCCTCTCGACCCGTCATCGCCAGTTGCACTGACTACTGCGATGTCGCCGTTCAATGCGACGTCAGCACCAAAGAAGTCAGGGGCCACACCGTCGCTAGCGGATAGAGTCTTCAACAACCTACCATTGGCCAAGTTGAATAGGTGCACTGCACCTTTGTTGGAATCAGCCGCTGGCGAGCCCCCCAGGACCAAATCTCCCCAAACGGCCACCGAAGTTCCAAACCGGGGAGACCCTCCCAGTGTCCCGGGAGGCAGCAACTTGCGCACAAACGCACCCGTGGTGGCGTTGAACACCTGCACGGCACCCTCGGTCGATCCGCGTTCGCTTGCGCTGTCGCTGCCAACAACGATCCATTTGGGACTCACTGCCAACGAACTTCGGCCTCCGCCCAAATAGTAGTTCGTCGGCGTCTGCGCCCACTTTCCGAAGAGCTTTTGATAAGTGAGGTCAACAGCAGATGCGTTGGTGGTGAAGACCCATCCGGCCGCCAAAGCCAGTGGAACAAGCAAGCGATGAACGTTGGTGCACATGGACGTTTTCATGGTGCGATGGTGGGCTAAGTTAGGAAGGTAAGGGGAACGCACGTGGCCTAGCTAATCCTGCTACTACCAAGATGATTTCTTCACGCGTGGGAAGTTGCCATCTGAAAAGTATCGAGCCCATTGCCAGCAGCGTATCGGGAGGGCGACGAACCACCCGCAGCGCTGGCCCAGCCGCTCGCCTTCGGACGCGGATCGGATCGCCGCTTCCCCTTCTCCGGATTTGGCATTATCAGTCCACCCGCATGACTCTGCCTCCCTCCGTCTCCCTCGTGGATGAAACCGCCGGGTATCCCATCCTGGTCATCGATCACCCGATGGCGACTGGCCGCATCGCTCTGAACGGCGCGCACGTCATGGAGTGGACTCCTGCCGGAGAAGCCCCGGTGCTTTACATGAGCCCCTTGGCCGAGCTCGAACCCGGCAAGGCCATCCGCGGCGGCATTCCTGTTTGCTGGCCGTGGTTCGGCGGTCACCCGACGGAGCCCGACCAACCCGCGCACGGCTTTGTCCGCAACCGCATGTGGCAGGTGGGCACCGTCACGGAGGATCCTGCGGGCATCACCTTGCAGTTCCATCTCAGTGATGACGAGCTCTCCCGCAGCGTCTGGCCGCATCGATTTGCCCTGTGCCTGGAGGTGAAGATGGGCGCGCAGTTCAGCATCGCGCTTCAAATCCAAAACACCGATGAAACCCCTTGGTCGATGACCGGCGCGCTCCACACTTACCTCTGCGTGCAAGACGTCACCACGGCGACCGTGCTCGGCCTCGACCAAGTGCCTTTTGTCGAAAGCCGCCTCTCACCCGAACGCATCCAGCAGAGCGGCCCGGTGGTGTTTGATCGGGAGGTGGATCGGAACTACGCCTCCGCAGACACCCTCACCCTTTGCGACCCCAGTGGCGGCCGCAGCCTCATCGTCAGCAAGACCGGCAGCCAAAGCAGCGTCGTGTGGAATCCCTGGATCGAAAAATCCAAGCGCCTGCCCGACCTACCCGATGACGCCTATCCGCACTTCGTCTGCATCGAGGCCGCCAACGCCGGGCCCGACATCATCACCCTCGCCCCTGGCCAGGAGCACTTCCTCTCCCAGCATCTCCAGGTGCTCAGGGACCTAGCCTGAGCTCAGCCCGCCCCCGTCACGGCGCGCTGAACTTGCTGCTCTTTTCGGAGGTCAAATGCGCCACGATCCGGTAGGCATTGCCGTCATATTCCGAGAGCACGATCGCCAGGTAATAGGTCCCTCCCGGGGGTCGTTGCAGCTTCGCGGTGTTCTGGACATCGGTGTAGGAGTAGCCCGGCTCCAGCGCCTTCTTTTCCACTCGGCCAAGCTCAAAACCGCTGATGTCTCCCCCTCGATAGGGTTGCTTCGTCGCCCACAGGGCCAGACGCAGAGTGCCGGTGCGGGTGCGCCGGGTGTGGCTGATTTTACCGACCTGCATCGTGACCGTCCCGCCCTCATAACTCGTCTGCCACTTCCACGGACCCGCCAGGGTGAAAAGCTTCGCCGGCCCCAGCGAGACCACCTTCTGAAAGTTCCTGGAGTCCACGATCACATAGCCGCCCGACCGATACTCCAGCAGCGTCAGGCACAGATAATAATTCCCCAGCGCAGGAGGCAGCGTGGTCTGCACCGTCTTAGTCATCGCCTTGTACAACCGCCCCCCAGCCAGACCTTCCAGCCTAAAGCTGCCCAAGAGGTGGCCATTCAGCGTGCCCCCGGCGTAGGGCGACCGCAGCGCCCACAGCTTCACCATCAGCGTGCCCGTCGCATTTTCCGCACTGGAGTTCGTGATGCCGCCACAACTGATGGACACCGTCGCGTTTTGAGCCCCAAACTGGTAATTCACCGCCCCCGAAAACTTCGGTGCCGCCTGCAAATCCAGGCCCCAGCCCAGCGCACCCATCGCCCCCAACAATACGAGCCATTTCATGCCGCCGAGTTACGTTCCAACCTGCAACCGTGTCAATCGGGACCTCTACGTGAGACATCTTCACCGATGCTTTGACCAAAGCTCCATCACCCCCCGCCACTCCAACCCGCGCACCATCATGACTACAGTCCCACTCCAATTCCTGGTCGGCATCACCCGGCTCATCGCGATCTATTTTGGCATCAAGAGTGTGGATGTCTTGGGTGGTATCGCAATGACCTACGCCATGCAGACGCGCTTTTCTCCAGAGCTTGCCAAGCAGTTTCCTAGTGTTTGGGAAATCTATCTGCCGACGTTCTTGATGTATCTGAGTCTGGTCGTCGCGACCTGGGTGCTAGCACCCGCGATTTGCCGCTTGGCGATGCGCTCAGCGGGCTCCCAAGCGGTAGAAGAGAGCCCGTCCGAGGCGCTATCTTGGGGCGAGATCATGATATTCCTGACAGGTATTCTCCTCTTCAGCTGGGGTATCGACCGCACGGCAACGGGACTGATGCCGATCCTTCTGGCAAAGACCCGCGAACTTCACCACGAACTGAGTCTGGCGGATCAACTCGGCTTCTTTGTCGCTGCAGCGCTGATGGGGATCGGCGGCCTGCTTGCCGTCCGGTTCCCAGCAGTCTATGCGTGGTGCCAAAAAAGGAAGCTCGACCGAGAGCAAGACTTGGCCCACCAATCTTCCGAGGGCTGACAGGGCAAGAGGGAAAGGCGCACCGCCAAAGAGACTCCCCTTCCCCAACGCCGCGTCACGCCATGTCCAGCTATTCGACGAGCAGCAAAACTGCCGCAGCGGTCGCTCGTGTGATGAGGGCCGCTTCGTCTGCGGCTCTTGGAGCGGTTCCTGGCAGCGAGAGACCTGGGACACCTTTCAGAAAGCCGTGCAGCACGCTTGTCTTGATCGCGTAATTGGCATTCTGCGCTACGCGGGAGGATAAGCGGGAGAATACCACTCCGACCACCTCGCCAGATTTCAGGTCGACCAAAGCACCGCCAGAATTGCCAGGCTGAATGGGCACCGACATCTGCACCGAATCTTGGTCGTCGCGCACACCGCTCAGGCTACTGATGCGCCCATCCGTGAACTTCGGCTCCACTCCTTGGATAGATAGATTCGGGAAGCCGACGGTGAACACACTCTGTCCCATTTGAACGTCATCGCCTGCAAGCGGCAGCCACGCCGCGTTCTCCGTAGCCAGCTTCAGTAGCGCCAGATCCGCCTTCGTGTCCACCTTCACCACCTTGGCTTCCGTGATTTGACCGCCTGCGCTGCGGGCATCGACCTTTTGGGCGCCCTGCACTACGTGGGCATTGGTTACCAGCCAACCATCCGCGCTGATAAAAAAACCAGTGCCACTGCTGCGATAGTTGGTGCCCACCAAGAAGTCCGGTGTCTGGCCACGCGGGGCTTCCGTTTTCCCCGTCCCAAAAAGCACCTGCGCGAGACTCGCGGCCGATCTCCCCCCGAGCCAATGGAAGAGGATCGGATTATCCTTCGCTCGCTTCGTAAACTCACTCGTCCAAAAGGCGGGCAAGTCCGTGGGATCGTTGTCTGGATCAGCATCCCCAGTCAATTTCTCGTAGGCCGTCTGGATCTCTTCAAACATCGCCATCATCTCGGTCGCCGCTTTGTCATTGCCTTCGCAGAGAACGTCGCGGATCTGCGTGCGGGCAAATTCGCGGCGCTCCGCTGCTTCGGCCGCCTCCGCCTGTTGTTCCTGCATCCGCTTTTCACGCGCCTCCCGGTCCCGCTTCTTCACAGACTCAGGCACACCAAACGGATCCTCTTTGGCCTTTGCCTGCAGCACCGAGACCCAGTGCATGCCACCGTAAATCAATCCGCCGATCGCGCCCAAGATCGCCAGCACTAAGACGATGGCCATCGCTCTGCCCTTTTTCGGCTCCGCTTTGGGAGCCTGCGCTGGCGCTTTCGGCACCCCGACTTTCGGCGCAGCGCCCCTCGGAATTCCTGGCCGTGCGGGAGGTGGTGTTGCAGCCATCGGCTGCACCACTGGTGCAGGGGCAGGGGCAGCGCCAACCACCAACAACTGCCTACAGCTAGGGCACTGCACCGTATGACCTACGAACTGTTGATCAACGGCGATGACTACTCGGCAGAAGGGACATTGAATTTGCAGATTCATGGCGGCAGCGGGCAGGGCGGATTAATTCAAAGAATAGGAGAGCCTTCAGGCAGTTGGCAAGCGCCTTTAGGGACAGTAGCCACTAAGGAGGGGGTCGGCGCTGCAAACCCATCACCGGGGACAGCCGTCGGGCATCCGTTGAATCCACCCATCCTCCAAAATCCGCCCCACCCACCGCAGACGGGCCGCACCACCATCGCTACCGTTCGGCTTGTCATCCGTCACCTTCCTGGGCTTTGACAGAATCGCGCTGCGACGGTGCAGCACACCGTTGCGCCGCGACAGAACCGCGTTGCGACGTTGCAACACCCCGTTGCGCCGCGACAGAACCGCGCTGCGACGGTGCAGCACGCCGTTGCGCCTCGATAGAACTGCGCTGCGACGGTGCAACACCCCGTTGCGCCGTGACAGAACGACGCTGCGACGTTACAACGCGCTGTTGCGCCGCGACAACACGCCGTTGCGTCGGTGCAACACGCCGTTGCGCCGTGACAGAACCGCGCCGCGACGGTGCAGTACGCCGTTGCGCCGCGACAGAACCGCGCTGCGACGGTGCAACACCCCGTTGCGCCGTGACAGAACGACGCTGCGACGTTACAACGCGCTGTTGCGCCGCGACAAAACCGCGCTGCGACGCTACAACACGCCGTTGCGCCGGTCCGCCAGATGGATGTGGGCGGGCGTGTTTGGCTGTGGGGGGAGTGAGATCACAGGCGCGTATTGGGAGGCAACTATTGACATTTTGACTGCAATTGGGCAGTCTGGGGTTGAGACGAACTAAGAATTGTCGGCAATGCCGAAACGGCGTCACCCAAATGCCGCCGTTCGGCCAAGAGATAGATTCCATCGCGATGAACTCACCCACAAAGCCCAATCGACCGACTCTCACTGTGATGATCGCCATCTATACCGTTTGGATCGGTTCCATTGTCGCCATCTTTACGATTCCAAGCCTCTCATTCTTGGGCGTTTTGGCGGCAGCCTTGGTGCTCTTCGTCTGGCTGCCCTACTGGGCCAGAATGAACTGGTCCTTTGTGGTTGAAGACATGCCCGCCACTTATGCCACTATCATTGTCTCCGTGATCCTTATGGTACTGCTGGGATTCATCTTTCGCTATGATGCCAAAACCATCGGATGGCGTCTTGTGCAGTCAGGCTGGCTGGAGCCGCGCGAGCTTGGCTGGCTGAACTTCTTCGAGTTCGTGCTGCACATGGGCGTGTTCTTCAGCATCTCCCCGACTTGGCGCTGGCTCCGCCGAGTCTTTGCTCGGACGCCCTCAGGGGGTGAGGCAACTCACGTTTCGAGATAACTCGCGCCAGCCAAGCCACACGTCTTGCGCACAGCATCCCATGAAGTCTCTATTCATCGCACTTGTAGCGTTGCTGGCAGGATTCCTTGCCTGTCGCTGGTAT
Source organism: Verrucomicrobiaceae bacterium (assembly GCA_024232965.1). Taxonomy (GTDB): domain Bacteria; phylum Verrucomicrobiota; class Verrucomicrobiia; order Verrucomicrobiales; family Verrucomicrobiaceae; genus JACKQF01. The sequence goes on from JACKQF010000002.1 coordinate 997,929, forward strand.
GAACGTTCCTATTTTGCAGACGTCGCGTATGCTCGGCGATTGATTAGCCAGTTCGGGGTCGATCATGATCACAGGTGGGGTGACCACATCGGGCCGTTGGTCTATTGGCAATGCCACATCAACACCTTCTCCCATGAAACGTCATCATCGACTATCCGTAGTCTCTATGAGGAGGCCTGTGACGCAGTCGTGGTTGCTTACGGTTCAAAGGCTGTCGCCTACTCCTGGGAGGATCAATTGGAATATCCCCGTCGTGCTTTGATCGTTCGACACAATGAGTCTGGACCTGTCGATTCCTACACCGTCGTCCAGGCCAGCCAAAACAATGACAGCGACGGATTTACTTTTGCCCACCTTCGCGGAGACTGGCCAGAGACCGGGGCGAAGGTCGAGCCCTCTTGGCATCTGCCGGAGGGGTTTCTTCATTCGAACTGAGCGAATTGTATCTTACAAGGAGATGAAAATCTATGCCAGCAGGAGTCAGTGACCCGGTTCTAGGAGGGATCGCCTTTGGCAGCATCAAGCTCGCAGGCTATTGCTTTGCCGCCTACATGAACTTGCTCCGCTATCAGCGGTCACCGACCCATTGGTTTCGGATCGGGGTGACTCGGACGCTGATCGGTTTGGCCTTCGGCTATCCGTATTTCAATTGGGCGACCTCAGCCTGCCAGAGTCTGGCGTTCATGCTTGGGTTGATCCCGATTCGAATCATCGAGTGGCTCCTTCTCATCGTCCTGTTCTATGACCGGAAGCTCAAGAATCCTCCCCAGGCACTCGGCGTTGCCGTCGTTGGCACGATTTGGTCGTTCGCCCTCGATTTGCCTGCGACCATCGGATTCTTCGTGGTGGGTGGATTCTGGATTTGTTGAGCGTCTTCCGCATGAAACAGGGGCTGGAATTTGTCCAGTCGGGGACGCCCTACTGCCATGCTTCGCGTCATCAGATCTTGCGAATGCCTATTTCATCTCCCACAGATTCGGGGAGGCCAACAGATGAAGAAGAAACACAAATCTGCGGGCCTCCCTGAATCTGTGGGAAATCACAAAACACTGTGACGCTGGGTATACCGCCCAAAGAACGGCAGGGCACGGGTCAGCGGCGCAGGAGAAATGGAGGCGGCGGCTCGGGATGCCGCTTGTGACCGGGGTGGGCATGGCCGATGGGTGGGGGCGATGGATGCTTTTTTCAACACTCTCGGGGATTCGGTATTGGTGGCTTGGAAGCGGGAGAACTTTTCTCTGGAGAGCTTCCCGGGGATCGCCTGTGCGGCGCTGGAGGCGCTGCCGCCGGCGGTGCATGTGGATCTGGCGGCCTTCATGCGGGAGTTTCTCCTGAACGATGCGCAGCCCCAGCAGTCGATGTCGGGGTTTGGGCAGCCGGAGCTGGTGGCCTATCATCATCCGCGCTTCTACATCCAGCTACTGTTCTGGCTGGACGGGACGACGGACATTCATCAGCACGAGTTTTCCGGGGCCTTTCACGTGATGACGGGGTCCAGCATCCATGCGCTCTACGACTTTGAAAAGGCGCGGTCGATCACACCACATTTCCGGGTGGGGGAGGTGACGATGCAGGAGATCGAACTGCTGGAGACGGGGCGCACGGTGCCGATCGTCTCTGGGCAACGCTGCATCCACTCGCTCTTCCATCTGGACACGCCCTCGGTGACGGTGGTGGTGCGCACGCAGCATGATCCGGGGACGGGCCCGCAATTCAACTACCTGCCGCCCCATGTGGCGATGGACCCGGTCTTCAACGATGAGCTGACGGTGCGTCGCAAACAGCTCCTGGATGTCTTGGAGCAAATCGAAGACCCGAGTTACGCGGAACTGGCGCAGCAGATGATCGCTGACCTGGACTTTGAGCGCGGCTTTTTTATCCTGCAACACTGCATGGGCACGCTGCAAAATCTGGGCGAGTGGGAGGCGGTGCTGGCGGGCTTTGAAGGGAAGCACGGGCTTTTGGCGGTGGGCATCGGCGCGACGCTGGCGGAAGGGCTGCGGCGGCAGATCATCAAGGACATGCGCGGTTGCGTGACGGACCCGGAGCACCGCTTTTTCATCGCCCTGCTGATGAATGTGCCGACGCGCAAGGATCTTTTTGCCCTGACGAAGCAGCGCTTTCCCGAAGCGACGCCGGAGGCGACCCTGTGCCGCTGGGTGGAAGAACTGATGGTGGATACGGACGCCGGTATCGCGAGCCTCGACGCGTGCTTCCCAGCCGATGTGGAGATCGATGCCGAAGATCAGGCGGAGATTTTTATGGCGGCCTTTCTGCACTGGATGAAGGGCGGGAAAAGGATCCCGGCTGCCCTGCGCAAATGCTCCGCCGCTGACCTGCGGGAGCTGAACACGAGCTTCGCGGGCTCGAGCCTGCGGATTTTGGCGGCTTGAGGGGTGGGGAATCGCCCCTGTTTGCGATCTTGCGGGCGTTTGCGGCCATTGCCTTGGCTGGGTTCGTCGGCGCTTCAATCGCTCCGGGGTCACAGACCCCAGCTACAACAAGGTCCTGCGCCGGATCAGAAACATTCCATTGCCACTCTTCCTCTGCCGCAATCGGTGGCTGACACTTTTACCGGGCTGGGTAGGATCGGGCGGTCGTAGTCTTTGTCTCATGGGTCGTTCCTCCTCCCTCAAATTCGTTCTCCCGGCGGCAATGGTGCTGCTAACGCTGGGCGCCTGCACTTCTTCGCGCCTGCCGAAGACAGCGGTGGCGAAAACACGGCTGGTGAGTGAACGGCAGGCTTTTGTGCGCGATGCGGCGCTGGCCAACGAGCTGCGGGTGCTGCAATCCCTGCGGCTGGCGGAGAACACGGCAGCGACGGAGAAATTTGTCCTGAGCCTGCAGCGGCGGGTTCAATCGCGGGATTGGCGTGGGCCCTTGCGGATCGAGGGAAAGGACGTGGCCTGGGAGTTGCAATTCGATCTCCAGCCGGTGGCGGCGCAGGGGCGGCCGGAGTATTCGGCCTCGCTCTTTGATCGCTTCATCCCGGCCTCGGGCTTTAAGCTGGAGGGCTATGACCGGATCGCTGCGGGGCCTGGAGCGGGCGCGGCCTTTGTCCTGGGCATCGAGGATGTGGTGGAGTTGCAAAAGGAGCGCAGTTTCCGTCCCGAGAACGGGCTCTATGTGCCGGCGACGGTGGTCTTTGAGTTTGGCAAACCACAGCGGGCAGGTGGGGCGACGCCGGTGCGCTGCCACATCGTGAACACACTGCGCCACCGCGAAGCGAAGTTTTCCACAGGGGCGGTACCAATCGCCTGGAATGTGACGGCGGGGGTGGAGGCGACACTGGCGAATCGATACATCAAGAAGAATGGGCTGGCCGGCCTTTTGCGTCCAGACAAGCGCAGCAACGACATCGGTCTGTTCGGGATCGAGGCGTATGAGCGGGAACGAATCCCGGTGCTCTTCGTCCACGGGCTGGATTCCTCCCCGGCGATCTGGCGAAACGCAGTGAACGAGATCTACGCGGACCCAGTCCTAAGCTCCAAGTACCTGCCCCTGCTCTTCATGTATCCGAGCGGGCAATCGGTGCCGGCCTCTGCGGCGAAGCTGCGCGAGAGCATCCGGCGGTATCGCGAGATGTGGGACCCAAAGCATGATGCGCCGGGTTTTCAGAAGATGGTGGTGGTGGGTCACAGCATGGGTGGGCTGCTGTCTCGGCTGCAGGTCATTGACTCTGGGGATGCCGTCTGGAAGGCCTTCTTTTCCCGACCTGTGGGGGAGATACCGTGGGTCACCGAAGAAACTCGCAAGCGTTTGGTGGCGAGCCTCAAGTTCGAACCGCAGCCTTTTGTGAAACGGGCGGTCTTTATCGCGGTGCCCCACAGGGGCAGCGAACTGGCGGATCTGGGCATCGTGCGCTGGGCGGTACGATTGATTCGGTTGCCTCTGCAGATGGCGGATTTTGCCCAGACAGCGCTGACGAAGGACCCGAATCTGCTGAATCCAGCCTTGCTGGAATACCACTCCATGGGCTGGTCCGGTGTGGAGATGCTATCGCCAGGGCATCCCTACTTCGCGGCGATCGATTCGCGTCCGATCAAGGTGCCCTACCACTCAATCATTGGCGACCGAGGCAAGGGAGGCGGGGAGGAGAGTTCCGACGGGGTGGTGCCGTATGCGAGTTCCCACCTGAGCGGTGCGAAGTCAGAGGTGGTGGTGCCCTACGGCCATAGTTGCACCACTAAGCCGGAGACGGTGCAGGAGATCCTGCGCATCCTGCGGCTGCATCTGCGGGGCGCCTGAGCCTAGAGCATGGAGGCGCATTCGGCGAAATGTGGGGATGGGTCGGATCGTTTTGCGGTGTGATCGGTGCCTCTTCATCCAACCCGCAACAACCCAACCGCCCTTCATGAATCCTCCACGCCGTCTTTCCGCCCTCCTTGCCATCGTCTGTGCCGCCTCACTGGCTCACGCAGAGAAAGACGCTGCCCTCCAACCGGTGCTGGCAAAAGCAGGTGCGGCGACTGCGGAGGACTCCTTTGCGGCGGCTGAGCTGGGGAAATCCTGGGCAATCGCGAAGGGCACTTGGGTGATCAAGGACGGCGCCTTGGCGGGTTCCTTCAAGGAGGAGGATCATCATCCCGCAGTGCTGACGCTGGCCGTGCCGCATCGGGACTCGATCATTCGTTTCTCCTTCAAACTTGAAGGCGAGAAGGGATTCGCGCTGAGCTACAACTTCGCCAAGGGCCATCTGTTCCGCATCGGTGTGGATGCAGAGGGTCTGGTGGTCACGAAGGATCGGGACAAAAAGAACAAGGAATCCAAGGCGATCGAAATGGCCACGGCAGGGGGCAAGATCGCGCCGGGCGAGTGGCACACGATGCTGGTCGAAACTAAGGGTGGCAAGGTGTCCGTGCAGATCGATGAAACGCTGAAGGCCGCGGCCGAAAACGCTGGGCTGGACGTGGACAAGACCGGCTATCGCTTTGTGACCGCCGGGAGTGTGGTGATCGATGACGTGAAGGCCTGGCAGGCGGAGTAGCCCGCCTTTTTGGCACTCACTTCACCTTACCGCTTTTCACGAATTCCTCTTCGCTGAGGAAGCCATCCTTGTTGGCGTCGAAGCTGGGGAAGCGCGCGGGGGCTTGGTCAGGATCGGGTTGATTGAGGAGGAATTCCTCCTTGCTCAGGCGCCCGTCGCCGTCCTTATCGCGACTGCGGAACATGGCGTGGCGATCTTTGGTGGAGCTTTTGCCCTTAGGCTTGGCGGCTGCTTTCGATTCGCCTTTGGAGGCTTTGACCTTGATCTGCGGCTTCGCCTCGGGATGGCTGGCGAGGAGGGCGCGCATCTCGGTGATGACGTCGGGCATGGCTGCGGCGAGGTTCTTGGTCTCTAGCGGATCGTCCTGGTAGTCGTAGAGCTCGTATTCAGCCGTTTCTGGCTCAGCGCCGGGGACTTTCCACTCCACAAAACGGTAGCGCGGCCCGCGGATGGCGCGGCCGAGGCGATCGCCGCGCGGGTAAACGTGGATGACGTAGTCGCGAGCTGCCTTGGTGGGGTCATCGAGCACGGGTGCAAAGCTGCGACCATCAAGGCCGCTGCGGGCGGGGAGTCCGGCGAGATCGCTGAGAGTGGGATAAATGTCTGCGGTCTCGACCATTGCAGTGGTTTTGGCGCCAGCGGCCTTTCCTGGGGCGGCGACGATGAGCGGGATGTGGGCGGCCTGCTCGTAGTTCGTGTGTTTGCACCACATGCTGTGATCTCCGAGGTGCCAGCCGTGGTCTCCCCAGAGGACGATGACGGTGTTTTTGTCCAAACCGGCGGCATTGAGAGCGGCGATCACTTTGCCGATCTGGGCGTCCGTGTAGCTCATCGCGGCATAATAACCATGGATCAGGTTGCGGGTGTTCGCGGCATCAATGGGGCCGACAGTGGGCATGTCGGAGTATTGGCGTAGCTCTCCACCAAACTGCGGGGCGTATTCGGGCGCGCCCTGGGGTGGCTCCGTGACCTGTGGCATCGGGAGGGTGGCCGGATCATACATGTCCCAGTATTTCTTTGGCGCGACAAAGGGCAGATGAGGGCGGATGAAGCCGACGGCGATGAAGAAGGGCTGCTCTGGATGCTGCGCGGCGGCCTGGATGCGGCGCACGGCTTCATTGGCGGTATCGCCATCGCCATAGGCCTCGTCCTCGACAGGAGCAGACTCCGTGGCGGACCCGCGCGGACCACCGGACTTCGAGGGGCGGGTGGAAGAGGTGCTCTCCGGCAGCATGTAGGTGGGCATCTTGGACTTCCAGCTGGGGACGCTCCACGAGGCGGCATCGTCGATATTGCCATGACCAACGTGGAGGATCTTGCCCATGCCTTCGGCGCGGTAGCCGTTCTCCTTGAAGTGCTGGGTCAGGGTGACGGCGTCTGGCGCGGCCAGACGGAAATGGGTACCCAGATCATAGATGCCCAGAGTCTGCGGGCGCAGACTGGTCATTAACGTGTTGCGCGATGGAGAGCAAACAGCCTGATTGCAGTAAGCGGATTCAAAGAGCACCCCGCGCGCAGCCAGAGCGTCGATGTTCGGAGACTTGGCGGTGGCATCGCCGTAGCAATGCAGCACAGGCTTCAGGTCATCGATGCAGATCAGTAGCACATTCGGCTTGGCCGCTGCGGTGGAGGCCAAGGCACTGAAGACACCGAGGATGAGGAGAGAGAAAAAGTTCCGCTTCATGGGCTGATGGGAACGGCCATGCGGAGGGAGAGATTGCGAAAGAAACGTCTCCGCCGGAAAAGAATCCGCCCCTCCCGCGCTGGTTCGTGCGCAAAGAGGGGCGGTCAGATTTTGGGGGACTAGTGCCCGCTCAGATTACATGCCTTTGCACTTAGCGCAGTCAGCCTTGGCCATACCATGGCCGCACTTGGCAGGGGCGGAACAGCAAGCGCCGCCTGGCTTGTCACAGCAATCACCCTTCTTCATGGGGCAAGTGCAGTTTGCAAGGGAAAGGCCAGCGATGGAAAGGACAGCGAGTTTCAGGATGGATTTCATTTGGATGTAGTCTTGGTAAGATTTGACCGAACTTGGATGATTTGAAGACAGGCGATCCCGGTCGCATCGCGTCCCCAGTGCTCAGACGTACGTCCGCAGGATTTATTCCCGATCATTTTTTATTCTGCTTTGGCTGGTCTTTTAACCAAGGTCATGACGCACTCAAGGTGGCGCGTCTGCGGGAAGAGGTCAAAGGGCTGCACGCGGCGCAGATCATACCCGGCAGCATCCAGCAGCGCCAAATCACGCATCTGGGTGGCGGGATTGCACGACACGTACACGATGCCCTGCGGCCCAAAGGCCTGCAATTGCTCCAGGAATCCCGCGCTGCATCCGGCGCGCGGCGGATCGATGATGACGACGGTATCCGCTCCTGATTGCGTGACATTGGCAAAGATCTGCTGCGCGTCTGCGGCGGTGAATTGGCAGTTGGAGAGGTGGTTCAGCTCCGCATTGTGGCGGGCCTTTGCGACGGCAGTCTCCGAGATCTCCACGCCAGTGACCTCGTTGAAATGCGGGGCCGCGCAAATGCCAAACAGCCCGCTGCCACAATACGCATCCAGCAAATGCGCCGCACCCGTGGCCCGTGCCTCGTTGAGGACATACTCAACAAACTGTGGGAGGATGAAGGGATTGTTCTGGAAGAAGTCACCCGCCTGGAACTCGAATCGCATGCCCAGCACGGTCTCCACCGCCAGTTCGTCCGGCCTTTTGAGCACCTGCCCGCTGGCAACGCGCAGCAGCACGGTAGCTCCGTTTTTATAGGTGGCCGCAGCGGCATGCACAGCCGCCCGCGCCTCCGTAAGGGCGGCGTTCAGCTCTGGCATCGCGATCGGGCACTGCTCCACATCGACGAGCGCCTGCCGACTCCCACAGCGCAGGAAGCCGATCTCGCCGATGCCGCCATCCCGCGGCTTTTGGAAGTGCGGGGTGATTTTGGACCGGTAGGCATACTCGACGGGGGAAGGGATGACGGGCTCCACCTCGCGCTCAATGCGGGCCATGCGGGTGAGCAACTCTGCCACCTGCCTGCGCTTGAAGGTCAATTGCTCGGAGTAGGCGAGGTTTTGGTACTGACAGCCACCGCAAGTGCCAAACAGCGGGCAAACGGGCTCTTTCCGGTGTGGGGAGGGCTCCAGGACCTCCATGAGGTCGGCCTCGCTGTAGTTTTTGCTATTGCGGAAGACCCGACAGCGGACGCGCTCGCCAGGCAAGGCAAACGGCACAAAAACCACCCAACCATCGACCCGAGCGACGCCTGCACCTTCGTTGGTGACGTTGTCGATGACGACCTCCAGTTCCTGGTGGTACTCGAAGGGGTGGGGATGAAATTTGCGGGGTGGGCGGCGGGCGGATTGCTCCATCCCGCATCCATTACCCGGTCATCGGAACGGAAGCAACTGCCGACCGCGAATCACTGCTTTGGGACGATCTCCGCCACGGCTTTGGCGATGATTTCCTCAATGCCAGAGGCGAAACGGGTCGGCCGGCCATAGTAGATCATGGCGCCGCCGCCCTCGTAGCCGCCCTCCTCCCAAACGCGCTGGGACGGGATGTAGCAGGGGACGTCGTTGGTATAAGAGTTCACCCAGGTGCGATCCTGGCCGTAGGTCTTCTTGAAGCGCAGACCGTAATCCACGACGACCTCACCCGGCAGATTGATCATCGTCAACCCGTCGCCAATCGACCATGCCTGCACTCGGTAATCCAAGCCATCAGGCACAGGCTTACCGGCGTCCATCAAGGCCAAAAAGTGTCGCGCGTGGTAGCTGGTCCATTTGTTGGTACTCTGAGTCAGCGTCTGCCATTCTTCCCGGGTGTGAGGGGTATCGTAGGGCAGCCGTACTGTTTTGGCAGCGCAGGTGATGGGGCCGGTCAGGGGCTTCATGGTGGCGGTGCTGACGCGCTGGGCCTCTGTAGCCAATTCCTTACCGTGCTGGACCGCCAACTCGATCTCCCGACGTGGGAACGGGTTTTGATCCGCGCCACAGCCAATCGCGGTCAGGGCGATGGCACCGGGAAAGAGACGCTGCATTTCCTCCTGCGCGCAGCCAGCCCAGTCGGCGTGGATTTGATTCAGACCCAGCGTCGTGCAGTGGCAGGCGTAACTAGTGAAGATGGCGCGGACTTTTCCATCCGCCCCAGTGACACGAAGCACCGGCAGCGCGTGATCGACGATTCCGCCGGGGTTTTGGCTATTGGTAAAGCCCGCCGGGGTCTTGAGCCGGCGGTTGCCCGCAAATTTCACATCACCCTGCCCCCAATCGGCGCTCGCGGGGGCCATCGAATCGAGAGCTTGCGTGACCACGGTCACGACCTTGGCGGTGAGTTCTTCGGTGTATTGATCCACGTGCGCCTGATGCTCCGGCGAAAGGTCCGCTCCGAAAAGCATGCCCAGCACTCCCCGCAGCATCGGCGCGCAATGGGTGTGGCTGGAGTGGAGGGAGAGGCGCTCCTCCGCGACGGGATGCCCGGCTTTTTCCAATCGCGCCAAGACGTCAGTCCGAAGCGCAGCCGGCACGCCGCAATTATCCACCGTGACGAGGACCACTGGGGCCTCCTCCTGCCACTGCAGAGCCAGCGCCTTGGCGTGGATGCGCTGGAGCACGCCTTCATTTTCCGTTGTGCGGCTGCCGTAGCCGCTGAGGCGCACGGGGTAGTCGGGCGTGATATCGATCTGGGCCGCCCCAGCAAGCCAGCCGGGGTCTGCGGCCAGAGACGAGAGCTGTCCGAGCAGTGTGGCGGCGCAAATGGCGAGAAAGGAGGGTTTCATGGCGAGGGAGTGGGATACGGCCCGTCGAAGGCCCAACTTCGAGAAAAGCCATGCAAAAGACGACCCAGAAACACGCCGATTGGGCAAAAAGAGCGATAATGGTTGACGAAGGGACTGCGGCAGCTACTATCCCGGCCCCTTTTTCACCCCCATCCAAGAACCTTTATGGCTAGAGTTTGTCAAATCACAGGCGTCGGCGTCACACGCGGCCACCACATCCATCGCAGCGGTAAAGCCAAAAAAGAAGGCGGTATCGGTAAGCACGTCACCAAGCGCGTGAAGCGTGTGATCCTTCCAAACCTCCGCTCCAAGCGCATCTGGGTTCCAGAGCTCGGCAAGTTCGTCCGCGTGAAGCTTTCCGCTCGTGCGTTGAAGACTTTGGATAAGAACGGCGCCTTCGTTACCCTCAAGGGTGCTGGCCTGATCTAATTCAGTAGCGAGATTCCATTTCTGAAAAACGGGCAGCCTTAGCGGGTGCCCGTTTTTTTTGCGTGCCCACGTCCAGCCTTCCGAAGCTGGAGCAATGCACCAAGAAACACCGCGACACAGGCGGCCTTCATCACCAGCAACCACCAAGGATCCCACCAAGCCCCAGTCCGCACTTCAATCCAGTCGCTGAGCCCAAACACAGCGAAGGCCATTGCTAGCATCCAATTGAGGGAACTCCAGAGTGTTCCCGCGACGATGAATCTGACCACAAGGATCAACGCAATGCCCCACCACAGCAGCGCCTCTGCATGATTGAAGCGCGCTGCAAAGTCGAGGGTTTCGTCGAGCATGGCGGGCCCCAAGGCTAGCGCGAAATCGGAGGCTTGGGCTTGAGTCCGCGAATGCGGAGCTCTTCCCGACGGGCGCTGGCAATCCGGTTGTCGATCTCTACCAATTGGACACCCAGCGCATACTTCCGCCGATCCGCATAGTACTTCGATGACATGGAGGTCGAACCTGGCGGGTTGAGACTGCGCTGTTTGATGACAGCTGTCCGCTGGTCCAAAAGGGTCTGCGTAACTAGCCGGGCATTGAGAAGCCGCGACTCGTAGGCTTTCAGCTCCTGGGTGTACTTCTTCCACTCGGGAGTCTCGTATCGCGAGACCGCCGGGGGTTTCGGTGTGGGAGGAACACGCTGACCCTTCTTTGCCGCAGCGGCGAGCGCCTCAGCCTGCAAAGTGCGGGCAAGTGGAGGCGGCTCCTCTATATCTATTAGGAGCCGGTCCTTAACGCGACCCGGGATCTCCGCCCCACTGAGTTTCAATAGCCCGTCAGAGTGAATGATCGTCACAACATCGTTATCGAACTTTTGCAAAACCGCATTGTGGATGATCTTCGCGGGGGTCAGAGCTAGGTCGTGAAACTCGTGACCTGGTGCGGATGCCTGAGCTTCTTCAATGGTCGTCTTGATCTGTTGGCGCAGGCCGCCGTCCTGCTCCACTAAAGCTTCGATAGCTGCCTCAAGCTCTAGGCTCCGCAACCCAAGTGCCTCAATCTCCAAGCTACGAGCATCAGGTTTTCTTAAATCGTCAGCAGCCTGTTGGCGGGCAATCAAGTTCGCCTTCATCGCTTGCACTGAGCGCTCCGTCGACTCCAATGACCGTTGGACCGATTGGAGGCTTTCTGCAGCTTCCTCGGTTGCAATCATCTGGTGCACAGCACCGCCCAACCCAATGACGAGGGCAAAGACAACGACGAGAGGCCACGAAGAAGATTCCATGCTGATCGCTAGTAGTCGGAATCGGGGGCCTTTGGCCTCAACCCTTCCATCCGAGTGACTTCAAGCATTGCGGCATCCATTTTACGGCGAATCTCGATAATCCGTTGATTGTATGCGTCCACCGTGACTCGGGCATAGTAACGTCGTGAGGGCGAGGTGGTGCCAGACATCGAATTGGAGATAAGGGCAGCCGAACCCTGCATTTGTAAGGTCTTAGCTTCATTCTCCAGAGCTTGGACGCGGAGCCGTGCATTGAGCAGCTTCTTTTCGTACTCCGCCAAGTCTGCTTTGTATTTGTTCCATTCCGGCGTGTCGCGATCCCTGCCGTATTTCTGAGTCGACACAGTAGGGGAAGCCGTAGCTCCTGGTTTCGTAGAGGGCTCAGGCAAGCTTTTTCTTCTTGGCGGTGCTTCAAGGGCGATCCCCACCAAGAGACGATTCTTGATTCGCATAGGAGCAGACGCAATTGGAACCTTGGCGACCCCGTCGGAGTGCGTGATGCTTAAGATGTCATTTTCGATCTTTTGGAGTTTCGCATTGTGCAAGATTTTGGATTCACTCAACGCCAAATCGTTAAACTCCGTGCCTGGTGCTGATGCCATGGCCTGAGCCTGGAGATTCGTGATCTGTTTGCGGAGATCTTCGTCCTCAGCCAAAAGCGCCGAAATGGCGGCCTCAACCTCAAGCTGCTCAATGGCGACCTTATCAAGCTCTGCAATGAGTGGATCTGGCCTCATGCGGTCCTCGTACGCCTGTTTCCGCTGCGCCAAGTTGGCCTGTTGACCGCGTATGGCGCGCTCCACACCATCAAGTTGAGACTGCACCATAGCCAACTCTTCCGTGGCCTTATCAGTCTCCATCATCAAATGAACGCCGCCTGCCAACCCGACTACGCCGAGAAAAGCGAAGAGATAGCCCCAGACATTGCCGTCATTCATTGCTGTGCGGAGTTGGATGGGTTTACAGTTGCTTGGGCTTCAGCTTGGGTACCGTCGTCGCCAGGAAGGGAGGGCTCCATGGCGATTGCCAGGGTCGTCTTGGCATCGTCTAGTGTCTTCTGCAGACGGCTAACGATGCCTTCGATCTCCGCCTTCTCCGCTTCGAGCTTCGCGACCTCCGCTTTTGCCTTGTCCACGTCCTCCTGGGTGGGCGGTTTGCGAGTCACCTTTGGCAGCACCGTCGTGGTCAGCGTCCGCAATTGAAGATCTAGGTCCTTAATTTCAGCACGTTTTAGGTCTAACTCTGCCCTGACCACGGCCGCTTCACGCTGAAGAGCATCCTTTTTGGAGCACGAAACGAGTGGGGAAAAAGCCAAGAGACACAATAGCGCGCATTTGAACATTGGATGGGGTGTCTTCATGTAAACTCTTAGAAACTCTAACCGAAAAACGCCCACTGACGCAAGGCGAATGTTCGCCAATTTTCAAGCTGAGCTCACGAGCATTGCCCCCTCCCCTAACGCATCAGCGCTAAGGCAGTTCTTCGGAACTCTCCACAAACCAACGATCCGTGGTGAATTCATCAAGGGAGGTATTGTCGTTCTGAAGATTGAGTTCCTTCAGCTCTTTCTCATCGTCCCAGGGCCGTAGCGTAAGGCGATAGCGTTTTCCGATGGTCCCATTGGCTGTTGGTTGCAGGGTCTTGGCTTTGAAGGTCCACTGGATGGCCTGCCAATCCGTACTAGGGTCAAACGCGCCGGACACGACCCGATCTACCTTGTAAACAGCGGTATGGAGAGCGTCCACATACGGGGTGCCATTGAGATCTTGATTGCGGGACTTTTCGATCAACGTGCCCTCGACGACAACCGCAGCGTTCGCCGTAGGTTCCGTCTGCGACTTGTTGGCCATATCACTGCGATTCGGGTTAAACGGCGTCGATGACCACTCAACGTTCGCCTGCCGAGCTGCGTGAGGGGACAAAAGTAGATCGCGACAAGCGATGGCCCAAATAACGAGCTTCTTGGAGCGTACTGCGTCGTCCGTTCGTCGGGCGAAGTTGCGCCGGGCCTGGGTAGCGCCGCCACCATTGACGGCGTAAACGTCCAGCGGCTGGTGCAGACGCATGGCTAAGTAACGCGAAAATCCCGCGTTGATGCGATCCGTCGGGGCAGCGGGTTTTGCAAATCCAAGTGCGGGATCATCGAAGACGTTCACAAAACTGTCCCCAATCAACGCGATGGGCGAATCCTCATCTGTCCCGATGCCGTCAAGTGAGACTAAGGTAGCTTCCTCCTCTTGGAATAGACTGCCTGGACTGTGTAGATCCAACAAATGGACGAGGTCACCGTAGCTGCGCAGGTCCATCGGCTGCGGTTGGATCAGCGGGGTCTCTGGCGAAATCAGATCCGGGTGGTGTTTCTGAATGTGGTCATAGACGACACGTGCCCCATGCTGCATCGCTTCGGGCGTCCAATGGGTGTCTTGCTTGAGGAATACTGGAAAGCGGACCTTCAGTTTGAAGAACTCGGGGGCAAGATTGATGACCTCGATCCCGGCCTTTTCGAACTCAGCATACAACGCCAATTGGTCTGGATGATAGAGCGGATCGTCGTGACGCTTGGGCACGATGTGCTCGGGATAGATCATCGGCTTTACCGGCAGTGGGATGAGGAGCAGCGGAATGCCCCGCGCCTTGAGTTCGGCCGCAAATTCTAACACCACATCCTTTGCCATGGGCAGCTTTCCAACGCTAGGGTCCTTCATTGGCGAAAAGGGTTCCCGCTTGATCGGGCCCCACCCGCGCAACGCCATCAACTCCGGTTGGTAGAAGAGCCAATCGCCACCTCCGATGAAGACCTTTTGGTTTCCCTCACTTGCATATCGCGTCAGCAACCCTTGCGTAGTTTGCTGGATCCAAGTCGAGTATCCGGCGGCATCGGTAGCCTTTTCGGTTTCGTGCAAGCGGGTCAGCAATTCACCTTGGCTGGGACGCCAACTCAGCAGCTTCGCGGCAGGCGTCTCCTGCCATTTGCCTTTCGCTGCCATGCTCAGGTGATACATGAATGGCAACAGCGCGACGACAGGAAAGAATACCAGCGCAATGCGCCAAGCGTGGCGGGCACTGATTTGGTAATCAGTGGTGTCTTTTTCGTCGGGGTAGGGATTGACTGGAACGTCTGGCATACTCTTTCCAGGTTAGAATTGAAAGTAGAGGAAGGGGCTGTGGCCGCGGGTGAACATGACCGCTATTGCGATCACAAATAGGAAGAGCCCCACGACCGCTTTCCACGCCACAAATCGATGTAGAATGGTCTGCGTATTTGGCATGATCCACGCCGCAAAGGCGCAGACAAAAAACTGGAACAAATTGAAGTTCCGCAGCACCTCAGCCTCCGCGATGGCGGCCGTGGCCTGGAGCACAGGCCCCCCGCCGAACATCACCGCCAAATACTGCGTCGCCACGCCAAAGGTCTCCGCCCGGAAGAAGACCCATGTGATAAGGATGATGAAAAACGTGAACGACACCCGAACCGGCACAGGCATCCTCGAATAGAAGGAATCCTTGCCCATCATCCGTTCAAAGGAAAGCATCGCACCGTGAATGCCGCCCCAGATCACAAAATTCCAGGAGGCCCCGTGCCATAGGCCACCGATCAGCATCGTCAGCATCAGGTTCACATACGTGCGCACCGACCCATGCCGATTTCCACCCAACGGAATGTAAAGATAGTCGCGGAGAAACGCGGAAAGCGACATGTGCCACCTCCGCCAGAAGTCCGTAATGCTGACGCTTTTGTAAGGAGAATTAAAGTTCTCCACAAAGTAAAAGCCCAGCAGCTTCGCCAAGCCAATCGCCATATCAGAGTAAGCAGAGAAATCGAAGTAAATCTGAAACGCGTAGGCGATGAGGCCGAACCACGCCATCGACTGCGTCAGGCTGCCATCGCCCGCACCAAAAGCGGCATCCGCAATCGCACCCATCGGATCTGCAAGAAGGATCTTTTTGGCGAGGCCAAAACTGAAGCGCGTGATACCGAGGGAAAACTTCTCGATCGTATGCTCCCGATGCCTCATCTGATCCGCAATGATGCCGTAGCGCACGATCGGTCCAGCGACCAAGTGGGGAAAGAGCGAAACAAAGCAGGTGAAATCCAAGAACGATTCTGCCTGCCTCGCATGGCCGCGATAGAGATCGATGCAATAGCTCAGACTCTGGAAGACATAGAATGAGATGCCCGCTGGAAGGATGATGTTGGTGAAGAATTCCGGCACCGAAAGAGTGCCCCAATGCATCCATTCCGCGATACTTTGCGCACTGCCGATGGCAAAGGCCGTGTACTTAAAGAAGGCCAGCGCGCTGAGGTTTGAAACGACCGAAAGCGTCACCGCAAAGCGCTTTCGTCGCTCATTGTCGCCAGCGTTGACGATCATCTTGCCCAGATTGTAGTCCAATGTCGTCGTGCCGAGCATTAGCAGCACGAACCAAGGATTCCACCACCCATAAAAGACCATGCCAGAGCAGGTCAGGAAGAGATGCCGCAAAGTGCTGCCGGCTCCTCGCCAAAGCAGCAAGTAATAGATCCCCACCACTAGCGGCAGAAAATAGAAAATGAAGATATGCGAGCTGAAGACCACAGGTGACAGGACTTCTGGCGGAGGGAAGGCTCTGAATCAACCCCGAAACTGCGCACCACTGTTGCTGACATCGCAATGCGCTGAGCCCGTCAGAACAGCCACCTCAGAAAACGTTTGTGGAACGTGTATTCATCGCATCTGATGCGATCACCCATCGATCGTCTCAGGCTGTGAATTGAGCTTGCTCTGAACGTCCGCAAATGGCTTGATTGAGTAGATCTCTTATGTCTGACCTTGCCCCGTCTGATTTTGAAAAACTCACACTCAGTGAGCTGCGTCAGGTGCTAAATGCCACGCCTCAGCCTTACCGTGTGCATGTGCAGATCGATAGTCGCAACGATCGGACTACGTCAACCGGCAGTCCTTTTGTGGAACTGCGATTGGTGGACGGAAGCGATAGCTTGGTTTGGCGTGTGTTTGATAACAGCCCGATGCTTGCAGAGACCCGTCAACTGCCGCGCGGCACTTGCATCGAGCTGGCGGCGCAGTGGGCGGATGCGGGGAAGTTTGGCCCAGAACCTCGGCAGCCGATGTGGCGAATGCTGACTGACGACGAAAAACTGGTGCTCTTCAATGGGAGTGCCGATCTCGCACGACGGCAGCGCGAGGACTACGACCACATCTCCAATACAGCTCATGAGATGACTGACCCGCGTCTGCGGGAGCTGTGCCTGCTTTTCTTGGAGCGCTTTGGAGATCGATTTCGGCGGGCGGCGGCGGCGCGCGAAAACCATCACGCACGGCGGGGCGGCTTGGTGGAGCATGTGGCGCAAATGATGCGGGGTGCGGCGGCCGTCGCTGCCGTCTATCCTTCGCTGAACCGTGATCTCCTGCTGGCGGGCGTGCTGTTTCATGACTGTGGGAAGATGTGGGAGAACAACTATCCCGAGCACGGCTTCCACATGCCTCACGACCTCTGGGGCGAGCTACTGGGCCACATTCCTCTGGGTTTGGAGCTGGTGAACAAGCTTTGGCGAGACCTGATGGAACAGTCCGCCTCCGCCGAGTGGCAGACCTTGGAGCCTGGCAATGATCTGGTGCGCGTGCATCTGCTGCACCTGATCGGGTCTCATCACGGCCAATACGAATTCGGTGCGCCCGTACTGCCAAAGACGCCGGAGGCGATTGTCCTGCATCACATTGATAACATCGACGCCAAGATGGAGATGCTGCGTCGTGGTTACACGACCAGCAAGGATCTGGGCAATGGGATCTTTGAACGCTTCCGCCCCTGGCCGACCCACATCGTTACGCCACTGCCAGCGATTCCCCCTGAGCCACGGGAGCCGGAGGCCGAGTGAGGCCCGTCATTGCGAGGCGCTCAGGGGTATCTCGGTGGCTCGCATCAAGAGCAGGTGGAGCTTATCCGTTTGGGTGCGTTGCATCTTGAGCAGTGTCATCTTGTCCATGACGAGCCTTTGTTCACCCTCCCAATCCTCCTTGTCGATCTGGGCGGCGGGCACCCACTGATCTTGGTGGGCTTTGGCATAGTCGATCATTTGCGCGAGGTTAGGCATCACGGGGCGTGCGAGGTGGTGGACCAGTTTGTAGCTGAAGAGGTTCTGATCATCCTCGTGCTTGATGCTGCCGGAGAATACGGTGCCGACCGGAAACGTCTCCAACGCGGTGGGGCGCAGTCGCCCGGGTGTCTCGCGGTAGTCGGGTTCGAACTCGGTGACTTCGACGAAGTCCTCGGCGACTCCAAAAGATCCCTCCCCCTGCCCAAAGGCACCCACTGCCAGCGCCGCGATCTTGGCGCTGCCGTCGGCGACCCTGCGCAAGACTTCGGCTTGAAGATCGGCTTTAAAAAGGTCCGTTGACTCGCCTTTCCAGCGATCTTCCTCGGTGCCAGGGACCTCGAGGACAATCGCCGTGACTTCGATCAGCGAGAGCTCCGGCAGATGGCCAAAATCGAAAAACAAACCGCCAGGCTCCGTCGCAGGCTCGGGCTCCATCTTCTTCAGCTTCCGATGTTTGGTGAACGTCAGCACGGTCTGCTGAGCGCGGACTCCATCTTGTCCCCCCAGACAGTCGGGAATGTGCAACGCGCTCTGAAGCACCGTGCTGCAATCGGGGAGAGGCAATCGAGTGCGGGTCGTCAGTGAAACGAACTGCGGCTCCCTCATGATCATTTGGGGTGCGTCCAATGCGACTTGCCACACCGCATGGCGAGGAGGGGCAAGGTCCTGGGCAAGGGACAACTCCATGGTGGCCTCTTTGCTGACTTCGACCGTGAGTTCGGTGCCGACCAGCCGCTCATCCCAGGCGGAAGGGATCGTCGGCATCTCCGTCGGAAAAGCGTGCCGGCGGCCGGACTCAAGCTCGACACGCTGGTCGAGCATCGCCGCTGCACTCGTGAACCCAGAAAGCACCGCGCTGCCTTTCGCGACGCGACCGAGGAGCGCTTCCAAAAGATCCGCATCCGCCGCGGGATCACGCTCCAAAAGCAGCCGCAAAGCCTCCTGCGAATCCAGCGTGATCGAGATCACCGCAACGCTGCCGCTACCCGTCGGCGGGCGATCTCTTCCCTCCACCGTGTGTTCGCCGATTCCATCGCCCGGTTGCACCCTTGTCAGCATCACATCCAGAAACCCGCGCGTCGGTGCCGCCTCCGCTGCGGGGAAGACCGCATCGGCTGGGCGCATCACCGCGAGCACTGCCCGTCCGCCGAGATTCCAAGCGGTGCTGGTGGTGACGCGTTCGATCAGCTTGTCCGGACGGTCATACCAGCCCATGCGTTGCGCAGGATTTCTGGGCCATGTCACGGGCCACCGCGCCACTACCGGTGCCGCTGGGTTGAAACTGACCTGCCAATCGCTGCGGAAAACCAGGCCTGCGTCGTAAAGCAAACGGGAATCCGCCAAATACTTTAGCTCGGTTCCCACCAGCACCTCTTCGAAGGCTGTTGGGATCAACACCAGCTCATCGTATGCCTGAGCGTTCTCGCTCGGCAGGAGGAGATGACGGCCGTGGGTAACGACCAAAGGCTTGCGCGTCTCGGTGCTCGTTTCGATGTCTGAAATCAGGGTGGCTTTGCCTTTATTGACCCATTCCCAAAGATTCGCATCAATCTCGTCGTCCGTAGCGGGCTTCAGCCACAGGGAAAGAAAGTCGGCCTCTGGCACACGGATCACGGCGTGGCGGACTTCGACATTGGGCAGCACTCCCGATGCGGTCACGGGAAGGAGCAGGCGGAGTGCACAAAAAACCAATGGCCAGCGGTTCATGCGTCGCCTCCTCGGATCAAAATGATCCATCGCCGAGGCGTCGCCCCGGGCTCTTGAGCGGTCTGGAGAATGGAAGCAGCGCGGGTCCATTCCCCCGCTTTGATGAGCGTTGTGCCCTGCCACTGCAGGGTATCAAAGACGGGCGTGGCGACGGCTCGTTCAAGGCGCTGAATGCCTTCGGCTTGGGTGTCGTAGACGTGTTTTGTGGATTGCTCAGCGAGGGTGGTGTGCCGCAGGGAGAGCTCCAGGTGGAAGGGGTCATTGCCGCACTCTGCCGTGAGGGTGGTACCAACAAATTGAGTCTTCTCCTCGAATTCCACGACCTTCCCCGGATGTTCCCGGTCCTTCTCCCAGCCGGCGTGGAAGGTGATGTCTTTTCCCTGCTGCCACTTTGCCTGCTGCGACTCTGGGGTTCGCAGCGTTGCCGCTACCGGCATGCTGATCTTGCCGGTAGCGCTCAAGGCGATCGCTTTTGCATGGATTTCCCCGGCGGTCATCTTGCCAGCCTGAAAGTCCTGCTGCCAGACCGCCTCATCCATGGCCAGCAGCACGACATCGACCTTCAGCATCCGCTCCACACCGACCGCAGGCAGCGCACAGAGTGTGGCCACCAGAAAGCCGATGTGTCGAAAATCAACCATGGGCGGAGACTAACAGTTTCGCCTCCGATCGTCAAAGCAACAAGGGACGGCTCACTTTCCGGCGACATCGTAGCAGTGCAGCAGCTCCTGATCGCGGAGAAAAAGTCGTCCACCGCTGACCACCGGATGAGTCCAGACGCGGCCGTCGGGGGAGCGTTGAGACGTCTGTGGGTTGAGTGTGAAGCGACTCTTTTCGTCAAAACCTTTTGGGCTGGCTTCGATCAGGACCACGTCGCCGGACTTTTCATCGAGAAGATAAAACATGCCGTCGGCACAATGGATGGCACCTTTGCCCACGGCCTTTTTCTCCGTCCAGACGACCTGACCGGTGGCAAATTCCATGCAGGTCCATCCCCCTTTGTTGGAGTGTCCATACAGGTGGTCTCCCACGAGGATGACGCCGCCATGGTGGTTCTCAAGATCGGTGTTGGCGTAGATCTGCTTCACTTGGTTGTCCTCGCTGATCTCCACCATCATGCAGCCGACGCCGTAACCTGCGGAGACAAAGACCTGATTGCCCTTCACGATCGGCGTTGGGATCACGGCGGTCTTGCCCGGGAAATCGTGACGCCAGATCACCTTCCCATCTTCTGGGGCGACACCGGCAATGCTTTTGCCAGTCAGTTGCACCAACTGCCGACGGCCGTGGATGACGGCTGGAACCACGGATGCATACTGGGCGACATCGTCCCATCCGGCGGTCTGCCAAGCTTTTTTGCCCGAGGACTTTTCAAAGGCTGCCATGGTGCCGGCGCTGCCACCGGGAGTGCAGACGACGAGATCGCCCTCGACGAGTGGGCTTTCGGTGTAACCCCAGCTTTGCAGCTTGCCTCCCAGATCCTCGACCATGCGGGTGCTCCAGATTTCTTTGCCGTCAGCGGCATTGAGACAAATCAGAGTGCCCTTGCCGCTGATTGCATAGACTCTGCCATCGCTCACCGTCGGGGTGCTGCGAGGGCCATTGCCCCACTTGTTTTGCAAGAGCGGGCCTGCCTCGGTGGACCACTTTTCCTTCCCCGTGGTTGCATCGACCGCGATCACGTATTCCACGGCATCTCTGGCTCCCATCGTGTAAAGCGTGCCATCAACGATGGAGTAGCCTGAGTAACCCAGACCGACATCTTCATTGATCCAGACCGTCTTCGGACCACTGGCGGGCCACTTCTTGAGCAAGCCCGTCTCCTTGGAGATGTCATCGCGGTTCGGCCCGCGCCATTGGGGCCAATCGTCGGCGTGGAGATTGACGCTGAGAAGCAAGGAGGCGGTGGTGAGTGCGGATGCCAGTTTCATGTGAGATCAGGTTCGGAGGATTGAATTAGAGCGGATGCAGTGCGGATATACGAGATCTTTTCGCTACTTCTTTGAGGGATTCAGTTCGGCGAGTGGAAGAGCGGCAAATCGTTCCCAGATCGCAGCGCATTGCTCGCTGCTCATGAGTCCGTCGTGAACCCAGAGTGCGTATCGCAGGCGCAGGGGCTTTTCAGCGCTGACGGCGATGCTTTCTTCGAGATTGAGGCAGGCGCACATCCAGCCATCATCGCGCACGTGGAAGGGCGTCGGGTTTTGCGGATTGCTGGGGTGATTCAGCAGCGTGATGCCCGAATACCCATCGGGGTCGTTGGTGATGCGCCCGCTGTAGTCACACCATTGGGCGGGCTTGCGGAAGACTTCGGCCTCATTCACCTGCCCCGCGCTGTTGAGGATGCGCCCTCCACCATCAATGACACCGATGCTTTTCGCGATGCGCACGCCGATCAGGCCAAAGGGCGTCGGACCAAAGCTAGAAGTCATCCCTTTGGGGGCCGTGTATTCAAGATCGACGATCATGAGCCAACTCGCCGCGCCATCCAAGGGCAGCACCTCTGTCCGGCGCACCTCAATCAGTTGCACAGCCTGATCAGCCTCCGCGATCCAGTGGTTCACCATGCGCATGGATGCGGATGCATCGGCATCGGTGTAGCCTTCGCGAGAGATCTCGACATTCACGATCCGGCCCGTCTTGGGGCCTCGATCTGCCCAAAAGCTGATGCCATTGACATCGTTGTGAGAGATCCATACGCCATTGTGATGACTGTGGCCCTGGGGGTCGTGCGGATGCCCCATCCGCGTCAAGCTAACGTCCCGCGTGCTCCGGATGGGATACCAAAAGACGCGAGAATCAGCCGGATCAAAGTGGCAGGCCGTCAGTTCTCTTCCATTCAATTGGAACGAGGTGATGTGATGCGGCAACGGCACGGCCTGAACCGCAGGCACCGGTTTAGCGGAGGGCAGTACATCCTGCCCCACGAGCAGGGCGCTAGAGTTCAGGAGGAACAGCAAAGAAAGGAGGCGCATAGGCAGAGACATACGCCCTGCCCGCGCCTGACCTTCTAAAAAGTCCAGCGTAACCCTGCAGAGGCATACGCGCCCAAACGATCCCACGGTGTGTAGGGATCTGTACCAAATCCAACGGTCGCTTCGACGCTGTCCGTCAGGTCAAAGGTGTACTCCAGACCGATGAATAGTGCGCGACCTGCGTCAGGATCTTCATTGGTGGCCATCCAGATACTGAGACTCAGAGAATCTTCCTCATCCGGCATCCAACCCGTGAGCCAAGTGGCCCAAAGGGTGAGCGATCCGTATCCAGCAAGGTAGCCCTCATCAGGCGAGGTGGCGAAGGAGCCACCCACATTCGCCCCAACCCACCATTCATCCGTCAGACCTTTGACAAAGCTGACCTCGGGACTCAGATCCCATCCCGTCGAGGCGAGGTAAGAGTGCGCATCGATCTCCAGACTGGCATTGACGTAGAATCGAGCGTCATTGTCTCGCCACAACGCTTTGCCAAGCTCCAGGGTAGTGTAGGCGTCCTGCGTCATTCGCCAGCCCGACTTAAAATCGGTGTAGGTATCAAAGGTCAGGCTGACCCATTCCTCCAGATTTCCCCACTCCACTTCGGTGCCGTAGTGAAAGGCCGAAGTGCGGAACCGACTGCCATCGTAGTCGAAGGTGACATCGACACTGAGACCAGCCTCGTGCTGATCCCACGCACGGCGGGCATGGCTGGTGCAGGTGCCCGCGAGCATCAGCACCAGACCCAGCCAGGCCATGGCAGATCTGTGGAAGTACTGCATTGTGCCACTCAGTTACAACCGCAACCACCACCACCCACACCACGGCCACCAGCAAAGGCTTCCCGTGTGAACCAGACGTGTTCAGAGATGGAGTCCGTCAAAGGATCACGGCCTGGGATCATGAGATAATCCGCTAGATGACCGCGCTCCCACGGTTTCACATGAGTGCAGGAGGAAAAGGCGCTGAGGGCGCTGAGGCAGAGGAGGAATCGGAGTGTCTTCATCGAAAAAGGAGAAGGTGTCTGTGGGTTACTGAGAAACGGTATTAGCCGAGCAAGGCATTGATCTGCGCGAGCAACTTGGCTTCATCCTTGGCGTGAAAGCCACTGTGCGCATGACGGATGACGCCCTGCCGATCAATCATGAAGGAGGACGGCATCGTGCTGACATCAGCAGCAGCGACAAGCTTGTGGGCGGCGTCACGAACGACGGGGAATTGCACGGTATTCTTTTTGAGGAAGGTCTGCATCGCCGCCGCATCGTCATCGACGTTCACGCCCAAGACGATAAAACCACGCGCGCCCAGTTCCTGGTGCCAGCGGTTGATCACGGGGAAGGAAGCCTTGCAGGGTGCGCACCACGAGGCCCAAAAGTCGAGATAAACGACCTTACCCGCCAGCTTTGGCAAAACGCCCTCAAGACCGAAGGCGCCGAGATCCGGAAGATGCGCTCCTTCCTTCCAGCCAGCAGCCAGGACGGAGGTGGATGTAGCGGAGAAAGCAGCGCCACAGAGGGCAGCAGTGCGTTGAATGAAGTGACGACGATTCATGATGTTGATGTGGTTTGAGTTGATGAGTTTGGGGTAAAGATTGAGTGCAGAGATCATTCGTCTTCCCAGTCCTTCGGTAGGACGGAGCGGCGAAAGCCCCGCGTTTCGAGGATGCGGCCATTGCTCCACACACAGCCCTGCACACCTGGCGTGCGCTCCAGCATGGTGACAGCATCAGAACCGCCGATGATCATGGCAGAGGTAGCGAGCAACCCCGCCTCCGTGCAGCGACTGGCGATGACAGTTACGGCACGCGTTCCATTGGCGACTGGCCAGCCGGTGCGGCAATCGAGGATGTGTCCATAGGTGCGGCCATCGTGCTGGAAGCAGCGCCGATAGTCGCCGGAGGTCGCAACGGCTGCGCGATCCTTGAGCCGGATGCCACAGTGCGATTTCTCGTTTTCCAGGGGGTCTTCGAGTCCGACATACCAACCACCACCCTCGGGTGGTTCACCTTGGACTGCAATGTCGCCACCGAGATCCACCATGACGTGCTGGATCCCGCAGGCCGTTGCCAATTGCTTCAGGCAATCAACTGCGAATTCTTTGCCGACACCGCCGAAGTCGAGCATCATGCCCTTCTTGGGCAAGAAGATGCGGCCTGGAGTACGCTCGATGGTCTTCCAGCCAACGAGTTGCCTTG
The DNA here is from genome assembly GCA_024232965.1 of Verrucomicrobiaceae bacterium. Lineage (GTDB taxonomy): Bacteria > Verrucomicrobiota > Verrucomicrobiia > Verrucomicrobiales > Verrucomicrobiaceae > JACKQF01. Next base: position 1,022,366 of record JACKQF010000002.1, read on the forward strand.
CCTCTGCGATCTCCCCGTCTGTTGGAAGGCCATCGTGCTTGCGCTTCCAGTCCCATAACCGACTCAGCGGCAAAGACGTCGCGTCAAAGGCACCTTCGGAGACGAAGTGGCTATGGCCGCAGAGATCTAGTAGCACATCCGTTTCCGGATGAATCTCTGTCCACTGGATGCCAGCGTTGGCATTGATGCGACTGATCTCGCTGTCAGGCAGGAAGCGGGAATGGCGCGCCTCAAAATTGGCCAACCACTCAAACGCACGGGAACAAAATGCCTGCGCCACCTCGAAATTCACCGCAGAGAAGTACAACTCGCACTCGGAACCGAGGGCAAAGAAGGGCACTTCAAAGAAGCCATCGTCGATCTCCTCAATAAGAGATTTCGACAGGCGCTGACGGAGCATATCCAGGCTGGCACTCATGACCGTAAGGTGATCAGAAGGTGAAGTGCACACCCGCGGTGATACTGTGCGCATCCGGATAGGCAGACTGCGAGGTGCGGCCATCGGTGCCCCTGCTGATGTAGCGCTCGTATCCGAGATCAACCGCGAATCGGTCCGTCACATTCCAGCGCATTTGCAGGCCCAAATTGAATGTCTGCTCAGCAGAGACGCGATAGTCCGAGGAGTAGTAACGGGGGTCGCCACTGAACTCCAGATCGTAGTAATCCGCTGCGGATTGATCATAGAACCGGAAGCTGGGGCGCAGCACCAAGCGCTTCTCAAAGAAGTACTTGTAGAAGGCAATCATCGCCGTGTGGGAGACGATACCGTGATCGTTGTGCCCAAATCGATAGGACACTTCTACACTGGCATCGAGCGGCTCGATATAGTGGGTGAGTTGGGTGAAGATGATCTGCTCCAACTTGCGACCGGGGCGTTGTTCATAATAGACATCGCCATCGATCAAGACGCGTTTGTAGGGGTCGCTCAAAAATCCCTGTTTCAAGCCAAGACCGACGTTGAAGTTGAGGAGGGTGTTGGGTCCCAAGACTTGGTTGATCCCAACAAGCCAGTCGTAAGCGCGCTTGGCCTCGCTGAGATTGGAGCCATTGGCGCCGACGGTGTCTCGCGTGTAAGCAATGCCCAGCACGAGCTCCGTATTCTTTTCGTTCAAAGAGATGGTGTCCTGAAGAGAGGCACCCAGAGAGAGGTAGTCCGACTCATAGCTGTAGGAAACCCCAGCATTCAAAGAGTGATTGCCGAGCTGCGCAGTCAGGCCCATAGCGGCTGCGTAGCGCTCGTCTTCCAGATGCACGAGGGGCACTTGGCCGCCGCGTTTATCAGGGGGGATTCCGGTAGGCGATGCTCCAGAAATGACGCTGTAAAGAAGAGTTCCATCCAGGACGACGGTGTCGCTCAGGTCGATGCTGTAGAGCGAGTAGTCAGAGTCCACACGAATGCGGTCATTGTCTTCCTGGTAGTATTGATAGCGCGTGTCGAATACCGTCTCCGACATGGCCGCAACAGTGAGATAGATGGAAATGATCCCGGCTAGGACCCAAGTGCGATTGGATGTGCGGGCGCAAGTGTGAGGACGCATAGATTGTCAGAGGAGCGAAGGTATGGACGAAGGGTGGAAGAACTGAGCGGTGGCCGAACTCAAAGAAAAATTCGGCCACCGCCCCGCCCTGGCTAGCTCAGGAGGCTTTTGACTTTTTCTTCTTTTTCTTCTTTTTCTTTTTCTTCTTCTTCATCTCCTGCGCCTGCGCATCGGAGCCCGCCTCATAGGCTGGGCCATCCTGAACGGCGAGGGATTCGTCTCCTGGCAATGCATTCCCTTGGTATTCCCCAGCTTGCTTCGTCACAGAGGCGAAAGCTGCTGCTTCGCTCATGCTGACACTGCCGAGAAAGGCCGAAAGGAAGATCGTAAGTACGAGTCTGCGTTTCATTATTTGTTGCCTTAGTTTGTGTTGTTTGTTTTGTCCGACGTCTGCGTTGTGCTTTCGTCGTGAGGCATCATCTCATGAGCGCAAGGGATGATCACGTTATCGTTCGGTAATGAACCCTTGGGTGATGTTGTGTTAATGTCTTGCCATACCCAACAGGGTTCGCTTAACCTCCCTACACCTGACACAAATGACTCTCCTCCTGGCTGAAGACGATCCTGAACTTTCGCGCCAAATCAGCGCGTGGCTGACGAAGAGCGGTCACGTCGTGACATGCCATGCTAATGGTGATGACGCCTTGAACACTGCTCTCCGTCAAGCTTTTGACGCCGTCATTTTAGATGTGAACATGCCGGGCAAAGACGGCTTTGAAATCGTGGCTGCTTTGCGTGCCGACAATGATTTGGTGCCAGTGCTTTTTTTGACTGCTCGCGATAGCGTGACGGATCGGGTGCGCGGTCTATCTTCGGGTGGCGATGATTACCTGACGAAGCCCTTCGCCATGGAAGAACTCGGTGCACGGCTTGAAGCGCTGAACCGTCGTTACCAGCAGTCTGCCACCGGGCAGCGACGCATCGGCGAATGGATCTTGGATACACGTCAGCGGCGCCTGCGCAGCCCAACAGATTTTATCGATCTCCAACCTCGTGAATGTGCGCTTTTGGAACTTTTTCTGGATCACGAAGGGCGGACGCTCACCAAGAAGTTTCTGCTCGACAAGGTGTGGGACATCCGCTTCGATCCTGGCACGAACGTGGTCGATGCAATGATCTGCCGCCTGAGACGCAAGCTGGATGCGCCCGGCCATGCGACCTGCATCCAGACTGTGCGCGGCAAGGGATATGTTTTCAAAGCTCTTTCCTGATCACACCTCCTCCACCTGGAGGTTGGTGGTGCTGCAGGCCATAACCATCGGCACCAGTATTGCCCTCTGTCTGACGCTAGCAGGTTGGGCGCTTCACCGCGATCTTGATGAGATGGGCCGCAAAGTCGTCCTAGACGATCTGGGGGAGCATGCCGTGTTTTATGAGCAAGAGGGCATCGCCGGCGTACAGCGTCTTTTTGCCTCGGGACAGCACAACGATGATGACGTGCTCCGACTCGTTAGTGCGGATGGAAAAGTACTCTTTGATCATCATCCGACTGCAGCGGGCAACTTCCACTGGCCGGACTCATCCCATCTCCGGAAGCTGGCCAACGTGAAGGGGCTCGTCACCATTGAGCACCCTGAAAATGATGAACACATTCTCATTGGGAGGGTGGTCCTGAACGATGGCGCCATCCTTTGGTATGGCCGCATGGACGCTGCAGATCGTGAGTATCTTGGCCACATCCGCGACTATCTCTGGATCGCTGGTATCGCTGCCGCCGTCATCGCATTGATTCCTGTCTTTTGGTACGGCGGCCAAGTTCTGCGCCCCGTACGCAGCATGATTGCCAGCGCACAAAAGCTGGCGAGAGGCACCGGAGACGCACGGCTTGAGGCCCCCAGCGCAGTGCCAGAGCTGCGCGAATTTGCCGCAGCCTTCAACAAGGTGCTGGATCGCAATGCCAACCTCACCCTGGAACTGCAGGCGGCGAACGATCACCTCGCGCATGAGTTGCGCACGCCTCTAGCCCGCATCCGTGGCAACTTGGAGGCATTTCAAGATCACACCATTGACGAGGCCGGACGCGAGGCCGCCGCACGCGGCATTGATGAGATCGATCGTGCAACGACGCTGGTGCAAACCATTCTCAACATTCGTGCCGGTGAGCACAATGCGCTAATGCTTCACCGCGAACGCACATCGCTACGCACCCTTCTGGAGAGCATCATCGATCTCTACATGCCCTCAGCAGAAGAGCGCCAGCAGAACCTGCATTTGGAAGCAGAGACCGACAGCATCATGGAGGTGGACACGCAACGTCTCGTGCAGGCGATCACCAACCTTTTGGACAACGCATTGGGCTGCACCCCGAAGGGCGGCGACATCATTGTGCGATTGGAGACAACGCCGGGCGTCACGACCATCAGCGTCCTCGACTCCGGCCCCGGTATTGCTAAAGAGGAGATGGAGCAGATCTGGGAGCGCTTCGTGCGGGGCTCTGCCGCTGCACACTCATCCGGCCCAGGGATGGGCCTGGGACTAAGCCTGGTGCGCGCCGTGGCCACCGCTCATGGCGGCAAGACCGGCTGTCGGAACCGCGACACCGGCGGAGCTGAATTCTGGATCCAACTCCGAGGCTGATTCGGTCAACTCTCCCAACCAGCGGTAAAAGAGCGGTAGCAAAATAAGTGTCAGGAAGGTGCTGCTGAGAATGCCACCGATGACAACTGTCGCGAGCGGTCTCTGCACTTCCGCACCCAGGCCCTGAGAAAGTGCCATCGGCACAAAACCCAGTGATGCGACGAGCGCCGTCATCAGCACCGGGCGCAACCGTTGCAGGCTGCCCTGACGCACGGCCTCCGCACAGCTCAGGCCTTCGTTACGCATTTGATTGAAGCAACTGATCAACACCACGCCATTCAGCACTGCCACACCGGATAGCGCGATGAAGCCCACCGCCGCACTGATGCTGAAAGGCAATTGGCGTGCCCAAAGAGCCAGCAATCCACCGGTAATGGCGAAAGGGATGCCTGAATAAACGATCATCGTCTGCCCCACACTGCGGAAGGTGGCGTGGATCAGCATGAAGATCATCACCAAGGCCGCAGGGACCACCAGCATCAGACGCTCCCGCGCCTCCGCCATGTGTTCGAACTGCCCGCTGAAATCAATGCGATAGCCAGGAGGGAACTCGATGACGCCATCGATCTTGCTGCGCACTTCATTCACATAACGCTCCACATCCACGTCCGAAACAAGATCCACATTGATGCCCACACGACGCCTCCCGAACTCGCGCCCGATAGCGTCCACCTGCTTAACACTGACAAATTCCGCGAGCTGTCCCAGCGTAACCAACCCACCATCCTGAGTGCGTACTGGCATGGTCTTGAGCACCTCCGGCTGATTGCGGAGCTTTTCCGGCAGACGCACAACGATGTCGCGCAGGCGCTCATGTTCGATGAGTGTGCCGACGATGTTCCCCGCCATCGCCGTGGCGATCGCCGCGTTTACTTGCGCTGCTTCCACATTGTATTTGAGCAGGGAAGCGCGATTGACACGGATCTCCAATGCAGGAACGCGACCCTGGGTCTCAAACTCCGCAGAGGCAGTGCCGGGCATGCTCTCCAAAACACCCTTTACCTTTTCTCCAATGCTCTCCATGACGTCGTAGTCTTCGCCAAAGATCTTCACCGCCAGTTCCGCGCGCGATCCTTCCAGCATCTCGTTGAAACGCATCTGGATCGGCTGCGCAAAATAATAGGTCTGCTCCGGCACTTCTTTATTCAGTTGCTGGCGGATGATCGCAGCGAGTCGATCCCGAGACACAGGCTTGCCATTTTCTTGCCGCCACTCTTTCTCGGGTTTGTAAAAAAGGTAGAGATCGTATTCGCCAGGAGACATCGGATCCGTCGCGACCTCGCTGGTTCCGATACGGGCAAAGGCTCGCGTAATCTCGGGCACATGATCCAACAAATAGCGCTGCGTGAGGCAGCAACGATCCAGCGAAGTCGTGAGATTAGTCTTCGACGATTGATAGACCATCACTGTCCACGAGCCTTCGTTCAAAGTGGGCACGAATTCCTGCTTCAACGTCATGGCAATGCCAGCCGTCACTGCCATCAACGCCATGACGGCCGCCACTACGATCCAACGCCATTCCCAGGTGGACTGAAGCAGCGGAGCGTAAATCCACTTGGCAAACCGCATCAACGCGTTGTCGCCCGCTTTGTGCCCACCCCGCAGTAGCAGTGAGCAAAGCGTCGGCATCAGGGTCAGCGCAAGGACCAGAGCGCCGCCCAACGCCAGCATCACCGTGATGGCCATTGGGTGGAACATTTTCCCTTCAATTCCTGTCAACGCCAGGATCGGCACATACACTAGCGTGATGATTAACACGCCAAAAAACATCGGGCTGCCGACCTGCTTCGCCGCGTCACGCACGGCCTCCATTCGCTCCTGCGCAGTCAACGAACGACCTAGCGCAATCTGGCGCTCCGTCTGCACACGGGTCGCATTTTCTACCATCACGACGGCACCATCAATGATCAGCCCAAAGTCCACGGCGCCGAGGCTCATCAGGTTTCCAGAGACGCCACCAAACGTCATTCCAATCAGGGCAAAGAGAAATGCCAAAGGGATGGCAGTGGCGACGATCAAGGCAGCGCGCCAGTTTCCCAGCAGCAGCAGTAGCAGCGCTACAACCAGCACAGCACCTTCAAAGAGATTCTTTTTCACCGTATCGATGGTATGGTTCACCACCTCACTGCGTGTGTATTGAATGCGCAACTTCATGCCTTTGGGCAGTTTTTGCTGCAGCTCTGCCAGTTTCTTTTCTACACGCAGGGAGACGACGCGGCTATTCTCTCCCACCAGCATCATCACCGTTCCCAGGACGGCTTCGTGCCCGTTTTCTACAGCGCAACCGGTGCGCACTTCGTTGCCGATGCCGACCTCCGCGAGATCCTTGACCTTCAGTGGCTCAGCGGCTGCCGCAAACTTCACAGGCAGGTTCGCCAGATCCTCGATACCGGTGGCCTTGCTGACGCCGCGAATCAGCACACGATCCGTGCCGCTCTCAATCACACCGCCACCCGTGTTGTTCACGTTTTGACCGATCACGTTCGCCAACTCTGCAATCGTCATCCCAGCGGCTCGTAATGCGTCTGGCTTTGGCAGAATGACAAGCTGCCGCTCGTAGCCGCCGGAGCTATTCACCTCTGCCACACCAGGCACTTGGCGGAGAAAGGGCTTCACCACGTAGTCATTCACATCCCGCAGTTCCATCAACTGCTCGTGTCGGGTATGCTTGCGCTCTGGTGCTTCAGAGGTGAAGTCCAGCGTGTAATAGACGATCTCGCCGAGACCCGTGCTCAGAGGCGAAAGCTTTGGAACCAGATCATGGGCAAGCTCCACCTGCTCCAGCCGCTCGCTCACCAATTGCCGAGCGCGAAAAACATCGGTGCCATCTTCAAAAACGAGTGTGATCTGGGACAATCGGCTTTTTGTCAGCGAGCGAAATTCCTTGAGTCCCAGCGTGCCCATCAAGGCCTGCTCCATCGGATAAGTGACGAGTTTTTCCGTCTCTTCGGGAGCCAGTGCGGGCACGACGGTATTGATCTGGACCTGGACGTTGGTGATATCCGGCACAGCATCGACCGGAAGATGCCGGGCGGAAAAAATACCAGCTCCCAGCAATACCAGCGCGCCCAGGATGATGAACAGCCTGTTGTGCAGTGAAAAATTGATGATCCCGTTGATCATTGCCTCTTGCTCAGGCTACCTCCTGTCAACCGCTCCAGTTGCATCAGATGCAGCCATGCATTGCGGCGGGTCTGGATCAGCGCATCCAAGGCCTCCAGGTAACCGCGCTGCATCTCTACGTATGTTGGTGCAGGAACCGCACCGAGGCGGTAGTGATGATCCGCCTCTTCCGCTGCGGCCTGAAATTCCTTTTCGCTCTCCACGCGCCAGCGGCTGAGACTTGCCAGCTCTGCCCGATACCCAGATAGCGCTGTTGCCAGGCCACCTTCAAGGTCCCTCAGAGTAGCGAGTAACTGCGCCTCTGCCTGCGCCTGACGTGCCTTCTCTGCGGCGATATTGCCCTTGTTCTTATTCCACAGTGGCAGCGGGATACTGATGGCGATGCCACCCTCGACATCCTTTTCGTAATGGCGCTCTCCCGCCATGTAACCGCCGAAGCTGATGTTGCCCCAGCGTTCCGATTTCGTGAGATCCACCTTAATCCCCTGCTGCGCGAGAGCCGTGCGCTTTTGCTGGAGATCAAAATTGCCATTGGCTGCCAATTGCATCAGCCCCTTCAGATCGGGAGCCACGGGAAAGGCTGGCAGGGTATCCTCCAGCTCCAACTTCGCATCGGCAGGGCGACCGCAGAGCAAATTCAACTCCACCATGGCCTCCGCCGTTTCCTTCATCGCATTCGTACGTGTGCGATCACTGGTGACGAGGCTAGCCTCCAAGATGCGGCGCTCAAGCTTCGCACTGATGTTGCCGGTATCACGCTGAACAAGCACCTCCACCAGGGCCTGGAGCCGATCCATCACAGACTGGGTAGCGCGCTCCTTTTGTTGCAATAACATCACCTCCCCAGCCAACGCCTTCACCTTGTTGGCAAGTTGTGACTTAAACTGCGTAAGCCCCAATTCCGCCAGAGCGATGTCGTGATCTGCGACTGCCTTGCGCAAGCCCATTCGACCTGGGAAGTCAAAGGTCTGCATGATTTGGGCGCGCCAGACGCGGCCTTCGCCCTCAACCGTTCCTCCAATTTCCACAATCTTCTTGTGCCCCCACTCAACGCCAAGCTGAGGGTTTGCATACTCGCCCGCCTGCTGACGCCCACCACGCGCGGCCTCCAGCTGAGCCTCGTAGTATTGGACCTCCGGGTTCTTGGCAATCGCCTCAGCAGCGAGGTCCGCCGACGTCACCGCCTGAGCCTGAAAGCAAAGGAATAGTTGGAAGATGCCGCAGCTGAGAACAGAAAATCGTTTTCGGAGGGAATGAGTCATGGTCGGGAATCGCAGCGGGAGGAGTCAAACGATGGGAGCACCAAGATCGTTACCCCATTCGCCTATTGATCGCCAAATGCCAGTCTTGTTGTGGTGCGGTTCTTGTCAAAGTTTGTGCGGTCACAGCAGGAACAACAAGTCTGGACACAGGCAGAAACATTACCATTTGGTAATGATTCCCACTCTTTCTGGAAAGCGGAATGGCAGCAGAGACAGACCTCCTCCGTCTGCTCTGCTGCCACCCTGCCTGACCAACCCACAGACACTGTTTATGGATTGACGGCCAGGGAGATTGCTCCAGTCTTGGCCTTCTCCAGACGACCATGTTCAAACTCTTGCTCAGAGTAGGTGCCTGCGGAGAAATCAATCGTCAGCACCGAGGACTCGCCGCGCCCTTCGGTGATGTTCAATGCCGCAGTGGTCTCGGTATTGATCGCATAGGTGTAGCTGAAAGGCTTCGCATGGCGACCCTCGGAGATCGTCCCCGTTGTCTCGCTGGTGAAGACAAGGCGATGATACTCGGCCTTACCATTCTTGCGGGTAATGTAGGTCTGATTCGCCAAGGTAGCCGGTGCAAAGCCGTCGCCAATCGGTCCGCTGGCCAAAGGAAGCACTGCTCCATCATGATCGGAGTCTTCGAGATCCGGAATGCCATCGCCGTCGTCGTCGGTGTCTTCGCGGTCGCGAATGCCATCGCCATCGTCATCCAGGTCGCGGCGATCAACGATGCCGTCACCATCGGTGTCCAGCTCGTCGATTGCGGAGTCAAGACGGCCATCACCGTCGATGTCCAATTCTGCTGGATCAGTATCAAGCAGACCGTCACCATCGATATCCAACTCCAAAGGCGAATTGTCCGCGAGACCGTCCCCATCGATGTCCTTTTCGCGAGGCGAATCGTTGTTGAACTTGTCGCCGATGTAACGACCCGCGTAAGGACCACTGAGGGCGACGCCACCATCGACGTTCAGGTCATCTCCATTGAGGATGCCGTCGTTATCGACATCAGGATCACTGATGTTCGGGATGCCATCGCCATCAAGGTCCAGCAGTCTTGGAGTGCGGGAAGAGTGGGCGAAGGTGGTACCGCCGAGGATGAGCCCGAGCAGTGCGATTTTTGCGATCATTGATTTTGGTGTGTTCATTTTCATGGCACGCCCATCCTCCTGTAGATCGCTGATGAGGTCACGTTACGGTGTGGTAATGCGGAGACATTCTGCAATTCGATCACCCTTCATTGCTGCCTCTCCCTCTTGTCGATGACGAGGTTCTGCATCGGGATCGCGCAACACTTTTGATGGGCCTCGATAGCCTCTGCCTTCTTCCCTGCGGTGCGCAAAGTGTTGCCGCGAGCGATCAAGGTGGAGTGACGCCATGTGCTTCCCGTAGACCGATTCGGCGCTGGCCTTTTTCTGCGCCGTCGCGAAGAGATGCAGCGCCTGATCGGCGATACCTTTGTCCCCTTCCATCTCCGAGCAAGGCCAAGCAACCCTCACCCGACACGATGCGATACGCTCCGTTCTTCAGCGTCACGGGCGTTAGTTTCAGCGCATCTGTGAACGAACTGCGACCCACAAAGTCTCCGCCGCAATGATGATCTCCGCCCGAGGCTGACCCTTCTCAACGATCGCCGCATGAGCATGAAGGGCGCAGGCTTTCATGGCTGAATAAAACGTCAGCACATCGCCAAAACTCCCGCAGTTTCATCAAGGTGCTGCCCGCGTCTCGATCTCGCACCTTGCCTCTGCCGTCTGCTCCAGTGCTGGAGCTTCTTTGAGGACTTCCTCGATTTCCAGCTCGATCTGTTTGGTGATCCGGCTCGAAGCATAGCCGGACTGGCTCTTTGCAGCAGCCGCTGCTAATGGGATCGCATCGGCAAATGGCTGTTCGGAAAACACGGCAACAAACCCTTCCTTCCCAAACGGAGGACCAGAGACTCGCAGACGGAGGATGCGTTCCCGATCCGCCTTTCCCGGTACAGGGTAGCGCAGATTGTCAGCACCCCAAATGAGCGGAACGCCCGCTTGGAGCCTGCCATCATGCGCTGCATTGGGCAGCACGGGTGTGGTCTGGCCGTTCGCATAGCGGTAGAGGACGCGCACATAGCCGTCTTTGGTGGAACCCACCGTCAATGTCACGACCTCCCCAGCCGTGTAGCGTATCTTGTCGGTCTGAAGGGTCAGCAAGGCCTGTGCCGGAGCCAGCGGCGTCGGTGCCGGGGCAGCGGTGGCTCCCGGCTGCGTCATCACGGGAACCTGGATCTGGTTCACGACGACGACCGGCGATGGTGCCAGGCCGGAGGGTGCCTCTGTCTGAAGGGCGGGATTCGGCGCGACCGACGTGCTCGACTTGTTCAGCAGACCCAAGCCTAGGATGGCCGCAGTCACCCCAAGAAGCAAAGCCACGATCCCCAGCACCACCCACTGACCGCCGGACCCACCCCCATGATGGATCTCATTTACGGTGGTATTGTTCGTGGTGTTGTTCACCTGCTGATGATGCTCATGCCGCGAGGCATCATGATTCACAGAGACATTGCCCATCGCCCCAAAGCCTACTTTTTGGTAGTTGGGTTGGGATGATGGCGTTTCGTCGTCAGGAGCAGGAGTCATGGCAGTCAGGTGAAGAGCCTAGGCTTCGCATTTTCCGGTGCCAATGGAAATTTTTGGGGTTCGGTTGATAGCCCAGGCTTTTCGTAAGCCGTGCGTGTTGCCCTCCCTGCTGAACTGATACCACGCAAAGGTTGCAGCGGTTACAATGGCAGAAGGGGCACCCTGCTTGCAAAGGAGATTCGTCCGGTGCCGGAAGCGGCGCTTCGTTGGGCCCAGCACGCGTGGGCGCAGGCCGGGCAGGAAGCGAAACCCGCAAAAGGGCACCCCTTCTGTGGATTGCAGGATCCGCGTCTTCGGAGTGTGCAGTTCCAGATGCACCGCTTCCAGCGAGGTCGAAATGACCTCCCGCAGTTCCCAAAGACGCCTTTTGTCATTGCTGAACGTGAGGAAATCATCCGTGTAGCGCAGGTAGGCACCGTGTTCTTCTGCTTCAGTGATTTGATGATCCAAAGCATCCAGATAGAAATTCCCCCAGATTTGACTGGTGAGATTGCCGATCGGCAGGCCGCAGCGGTTGGGTCGATCCGCTGTATGGTGGCTATCTACAATCACCCGGCAAAGCCGCAATACCGCCGCGCAGCGAATGACGGACGCCAGCTTACGCATTAGCACCTCGTGGTCCAGGCTGGGAAAGAAGCGCCGCACATCACACTTCAGCACATAGGAATGCTGGTTCACCAGTTTGCGGCAGCACTCGCGGGCGGCTGTGGTGCCCTTTCCCACTTGGCATGAGAAGCTCCGCGCAATGAACCGCCGCTCCAGTGCCGGTTGCATGACATTGCAGAGCGCGTGGTGCACCACGCGATCCGCAAAGGGCGCGGCCGCGATCATGCGCCTTTTGGGCTCGTGGATTTCAAAAAAACGATAACCCGCGGGTCTCCAGGTGCCGGAGGCCAGCTCATCGCTGAGCCGCAGAACCTGAGTCTCCCGCCTCTGCCACCAATCCTCGACATCTGGCCTCCGGCTCTTCCCGCGCCGCGCTTTTGCGGCAGCGAGTAGCAAATTTTCAGGTGCCGCAATGGCTTCGAGCGTCAAGGGAGGGAAGGTTGGCCGCATGGCTCCCACTTCACCACCTCCGATCCTGACTGTCACTGAAGAATTTCTCGGCTGGACCCTCGACCGCACGGCCAGCATCCCCAGAAGCCAGCGCCATACCTTTGGTCAACGATTGGACGGCGTGACGTTGCAAGTGCTGGAGCAGATCATCACTGCCCGCTATGATGCGCGTGCCGGCCCCAATGAACTCCGGGCTCTGAATCTCAATCTGGAAAAACTGCGCGTGCTGTGGCGCATCATCCACACACGGCATTGGATCAGCGCACAGCAGCTCCTTTTCGCAGCGCGGAAGATCGATGAGATCGGACGAATGGCCGGAGCTTGGCTCAAGGCCAGCGAGGCAAAACGCCCGTGATCCCGCGTCTGCGGGACCACGGGCGGGCACCGCGTCTTTTCCCTGGCAGGAGTGGCGCTTTTGCTCCACGGGGATTGCCAGCCCCTGGCACGACCGAAGTCATGCCCCACCCATGTGTCTGTTTTTTCCAGGGGGAAGCCACCGGGGTTAGGCTCTTCTTGGCTCTGGACCACAGGGGGTTCTGGCCCGGGCAGTCATCGCGCCGATGGCTAGGCATGAACGCCTTGCGCCCACCCAACACCAGCACACAACGAAACCCAATGTTGTTGTTACAATTACCGGGTTGATCGTTGTTGCGGTTGGACGAGAGCGTGTTGGACGCATCATTGTTGTTCCAAGACGCCCCGCGCAACACACGGCGGTGAGTTGCCCGATAGCTCCTTCGGCAGGTCTTTCTGCGGCTTTCCGCAAACGATTCCCGACCAAATGGTTCATTGATTTTCATCAAAATAGTATTCGTACCGCTTCGCGGTAAAGAGTAAAATAGAAGAGGGTAAAAGCCTAGCGCCCACCCAACACCAGCACACAACGAAACCCAATGCCGTCGCCACAACCGGGTTGAGCGAAGATGCGGTTGGACGAGAGCGAGTAGGACGCAACATTGCTGAACCAAGACGCCCCGCGCAACACACGGGATTTCTGTTCACCATCGTACCAGTCCTGGCACCATTCATACACATTCCCTCCCAGGTCATACAGGCCTAAGGCGTTCGGCTTGAACACCCCCACCGGGGCTGTCGTCGCGTAACCATCGGTGTAACCGTCAATACCGTTAAAACCGAGTTTTTCCTTCGCTGCACTGTCGGAGTAGTTCCCACTGCCCGCTGGTGGCGGGAAATCGCCGCCCCAGGGGTAGACTGCTTCGATCTTCGCGTCCTTATCCTTCGGACTGGCGCTGGCGTCCTCCTGGTCCCCGATGCCCACCGCCCAGCTCCATTCCACATCCGTCGGCAGCCGATATTCATCCTGCGGCCCGATCTTCCCAGCCGCGCGCTCTTCCTTGGTCAGCCAGGCGCAAAACGCTACCCCATCCTCCCAGCTCACATTTGCCACGGGATGATTGCTCTCCTCCGCTCTTTCTCCCTCCCCACGACCTACGGGCACCTCTTTAAAGGTGTAAGTCCGCCAGTCCTCCCCTGCGTCATGCCCACTGCTCTTCACAAAGGCCGCGAAGTCCCGGCTGCGTGTCTCCCAGATGTTGAACAGCACTTTTTTCCCATCCTTGTAGCTGACCACTGGCACGAACTTCATGCCCAAGCTATTCACGAAGGGTCCGCCTTGGGTTGCGGTGGCGGGAGTCGCCTCTTTCGGTGGGGCTGGTAAAACGGGAACGGCTGGGACACGCGTGCCTCCTGTCATGGCTGGCGGTTGGGGCTGGGACGGCGTGAGCTTCACCGGCGCGAAATAGAAGGGAGCATCCAGCTCCGAATAGAACCCTGGGCGCCGCTCTTCACCAAAGGTGGCTTTGCAGTAGGTCTTCACATCGCCAATGACCCGGGTGTACATATCGGCAACACTGAGGCCAGGCGTATCGAGGTGCTTCAATAGAAACTGGGTAAAGGGGCTGCCATCGGTGCCGACATCGGCGATGTCTCCACTACGGGTGGCGAAGCCTATGAAGCTGCCTTTGGCCTTAAGGGGCGTCTTGTCCGCACCGCCGACATCCTTGCCCAAGTCTGTGCGGCAGCAGTCAAGGAAGGTGAGGCAGACACGCGCGCCACTTTCCTCCATGCCATTAACGATCCCCTGGGTGTTCAGGGCAGCCTGCTCAACATCCGCCTTGCTCGGCATGTAGGCGGCACTGGGGAAGAGGTAATGCTGTCCCAGGTATTCTGCGCCGTGACCAGAAAAGTAAAACAAAGCCACGCCCGGGCTGTCCTTGATGCGTGCGGTGAAGCGTTCTACCGCTTCACGGGCCTTCGCCAAGTTGGGGTTGGCCACGACAGCAACCTCAAAACCCAGGGACTTTAATTTGGCCTCCATTCCGGGTAGGTCCGCAGTGGTGATGCCGGGCAAATTTGAGATCTTACGGTCCTTGTAGATGGCCCCGGCGTAGTCGCCCACGCCCATGATTAGGGCGGTGCGGGGCAGTCGATCCTGGGCGATGGCGGCACCGTATAGAGTCAGGGTGGCGATGAAGGTGAGGAGAAGTTTCATTGTTTTGAGAGGGGTGACGATACGGTGGCTGGAGATAAACGCATTCAGCTCCGCCTCCATCGGGGCGGAGTCGCGGCTGGCGATGTGAAAAAATTTCAGGGGCATACCTTGTCTTGATGATCCATAAATTTCGCTCGCTACGCGAGTCTGACCGCTCCGTCATCGAACAGCTCCGTCTCCCTTCCGCTCCGCTTCAGTCCGACTTCACTGTTCATGCCTTCGCTCCTGTTACTTACTGGATGGAACTAGGGCGGGGCGGAAGCCCAAGAAGTTGCGACGGTTGCCCGGTTCACTGTTGAGCCGATTAGCCGCGCGGCAGTTGGCGGCGCCGCTGCCCCACGAGCCGCCGCGAACCATGCGGTAGACGCCCGTTGTCGGACCGGTGGGGTCTGTAAGGCTGCCTGTGTTGTCCGACGCATACCAGTCAGCACACCACTCATACACGTTGCCGATCATGTCGTGCAGCCCCCAGGGATTCGCCTTCTTCTGCCCCACACGGCGTGGACCGGCAGTGCCGCCTGGATATTGTTTTTCCGTCCAGGATTTCGTGTCCGTGCCACGCCCAGTATATTCTTCGCTGCTATTTCCCCCATACCACGCGATACTGTCGAGCGCAGGGGCATTCATCTTGCCCAAGACGCTCATCTCACCGCTGTAAATCGTGCTCTCCGTGCCCGCGCGGCAGGCATACTCCCACTGCGCTTCCGTCGGTAGCGCGTAACTCCAGCCTGCGGGGATTCTTCCTGCCGCACGCTCCTTTTCCGTCAACCTGCTACAGTAGGCCACGGCGTCATCCCAAGAAACGAGATACATGCAGATGCTGGGTGACTCGATATAAACGAGGCTCATGGGATCGCTGTCCTTTTTCATGCCATAGAAATCCCGGATCGTCGTCTGCTTGCCATTCATCGTGTAGAGGGTGTCATCCTGGAGCATCTTTTGGGCCTGCTCTTTCAACGTCGTGCCCATGATCGCCTCCCACTCGCCCTGCGTGACTTCATTCTGGCTCAGCCAAAAGCCGCGTGTGAGTTTCACCTTGCGCCGCGTCTCGTCATCGGTGGTCACGCCATCGCGGGCGAAGGCTTTTTTCTCCGCCTCGCTGCTACCCATCCAGAACTCCCCCGGCGGGCACCAGCGGAAGGCGGTGCCCTTGCTATTTTCCCAGCTCTGCCCGGCAAAGGTGCCTGCGAAGAGATCTGCTGGGGGCTGGGGTGTTGTTGAAGCACCAGGTACCATGCCACTGCCGCCCGGCACCAGCACAAAGCTGCCCTTGATGCTGTGATTCGTCCAACTGACCTGATCGTCCGGCAGCAGAGCCTTCACATCGCGGAAGTAAAAGTCGATGTCCTTGGCGGCGCTGCCGGGCAGGGCCTGGAGCATGGCGGCGGTGAAGGGGCTGTTGCGTGCGCCATTGCCATCCGCCGCCGTGCTGCCTGGACTGGTGGCAAAGGCCAGATAGAAGCCAGGGCCGTAGCCGGTGATCTCTCCCACACTTTTCGTGCGCACACTTTTGCCGACCTGCGCCAAGGCCTGCTCAAGCTGAGCGGAGAAGGGATTGTCCCGACAGCAATCGAGGATGATGAGCTTGGTCTTCGCCTCTGCCTCCTCCAGCGCAACCATGACGCTATCCCGCAGCAACACCGCGCGGTTTTTCAGCATGGAAAGGCCGGTCAGTTTCGGCGTATCGCTCGGCAGCAGATAGTTGTCATCTCCCACCTGGATGCCATGACCGGAGTAATAAAACACGGCGGCATCCGCATTGCGGGCGGCTGCGGCAAACTGTTCGGTCGCAGTGGTGATCGTCTCGCGGCTCGCATCTGTCAGAGCACCACCCGTGACCACGGCATAACCCATCCCCTGAAGTGCCGCCGCCACGTCCTGCGCATCATGCACCGGGCTGGTGAGTTGGCGGCTCTCCGAGAGCTCCCGGTAAGTGCCATTGCCAATGACCAATGCCACGCGACTGGCGGCAGAGACGTTGATGGCCAACAGTGCCGACAGGGTGCTGCTGAGCAGAAAGCGGCGAGCGGAGACGAGTTTCATTGGGCACATGATGGGCTAAAAGAGCGACTCAGACAAGTTTTCTGGCACTGGGCGGATGATCGGCCTCTGGCCTGTCAACGGTGCTGGGCTTTTCGCTTTGCGCTCATGCGACGAGAGGCTGAATGCCGCCGTCCCTTTTTCTGGACACACCGAATGGTGATGTCTTGAAATGTGCTTGCGTGAACCAAACGCTTTGTGCCAAAAGAGTGAGATGAGAATCCCTTTATCTCTGATTTTAGTTTTTGTTCTGCCACTTGCCCTCGGGCAATGCGTTTTAACCAATACGGACCCTGGCTACACTGCCCTTCTGCGGGTGGCGGAGCGGAACCCATCGCCCAACGCAATCGTGGGCATGTGGCATCGTGAGGACCACCGGATGATGCTGAAGGAGTCCACCACGTCCTACCTCTTCAAGAGCGATGGCACCCTGCATGTGATCGGCCAAGCGGTCATGTTGGGCGCTGTGGGTGAGAGTCCACGCAACGTCCTGCGGTATCGTTACCTGGGCCAGGGAGTGTGGAGCATTGTGGGCAGTGATGTGACGCTGCGGATCTCTCAAGGTAAACTCCTCTTCCGGCTGCCGGTGCCGCAGTACAACGACTTCATTCACTACGTCTTTGAACGTCAAGGCTAGTCCCCATCTCAAGAGCTGCCCTCAACGTCGCTGAAGGGCACGAGCGCGACGCTCAAATTCTTCAACCGACATTTCGCGACTCCCACTACCACCGCTGCTGGGGCGAGTGGCTGATGGCGAACGGGCAGGGGTCGCTCTGGGCGTCTGAGAGACTGGCGGTGAATCGAAGGAGCGCTTAGCGACTCCGAGCAGATTCATCTGTCCCAACGTTCCTGCATCCAACCGCCCCGAGGCTATGCTCGTTGAATGAGACTTTTGCCAAGCGATGATCGCCTGCTGCGTCAGCCTGCCAGGCACGCCATCAGGCTCGCCGCTGTAAAAGCCGTTCTCTTTGAGTCGCGTCTGTGCAGAATTCAAAATCTCCTTCAGTTGCCGCAGGTCATAACTGGCGTAGGGGCTATCGGAAAACAGTTCTTCGAGAGCAAAGAATCCTGAGGAGGGAAGCGTCACCGGCGGTTGGTCTAACCGAGCGGTCGTGACGGAAGGCTCCGCCAACCGAACGGGCGTTACGGGTTGCTCTGCCAATCGAACGGGAACGACAGGCATTTCCTGGAGCCTCACAATCGGCACCCCATCGACAGCGGGAGGTGTCGTCATTGCAGGCGCAGGCATGACTGGCGACTGTCCTGCCGCAGCCAGTGCGAAGCTCTCGCTGATGCTGTGATTCGTCCAACTAACTTGATCACGCGGCAGCAGGGCTTTCACATCGCGAAAGAAGAAGTCGATGTCTTTGCCGGCACTCTGCGGCAGCGCCTTGAGCATCGCAGCAGTGAAGGGACTGTTACGCTCGCCATTGCCATCCGCTGCGGTGCTGCCGGGACTGGTGGCAAAGGCCAAGTAGAAGCCGGGGCCGTAGCCGGTGATGTCCGTGACCTCCCCGAGCGACTTGGTCTTGATGCTCTTCCCCACACTCGACATCGCAACTTGCAACTGCGCAGAGAATGGATTGTCGCGACAGCAGTCCAGGATGATGACCTTGGTCTTCACCCTCGCCTCTTCCAATGCGACCATGACAGAGCTGCGGAGAAGGATCGCTTTATCGCTGAGGCCGGTGATCCCTGAGAGCTTTGGCGTATCGCTTGGGAGTAGGTAATTATCATCCCCAATCTGCGCCCCATGACCGGAATAATAAAAGACAGCCGCGTCCGCCCCGCGCGCCTCCGTCGCGAAGGCGCGTGCAGCGCTCATGAAGCTTTCGCGATTGGGCTCTAGTACAGCCGCACCCGTCACCAGTGAATAACCCAGAGCTTGAAGCGCTGCCCCCACATCTCTAGCGTCGTTGGCTGGACTGGTGAGCTGTCGATCCGAGGACAGCTCCTGGTAAGTGCCCACTCCGACCACGAGGGCTACGCGGCTAGCGGCGGAGGCGTTCATGACCAGCAGTAGCGACAGGGTGCTACTGAGGAAACAGCGCTTGGCGGAGACAGGGTTGATTTGAAACATGCTGGCTTATGAAAGGGCGTGAGTCGTACGCCCATTGTCACTTCACACCTTCCGATAAATTTGCACGCGGCGATTCTGAGCACGGGCAGCTTCATCGGTAGCGGTGGTGAGGCGCTTCTCTTCACCGAAGCCTACCGCATCCAACCGTTTCCGATTGATGCCCAAAGTCTCTAAAGCCATAGCGACGGCTTCCGCACGGCGTTGAGAGAGCTCTTTGTTGTGCTCAGCGCTACCGAGATCACAGGTGTGGCCTTCAATCAGAAAGGTCTCGTCACCAGCGGCCTGCATGGCCTTGGCGATCTCTTGCAATTGAGCCTTCGTCACATCGCCCTCTAAGCGGTCGCTATCGAGGGCGAAGAGAATGTTTTCAAAGCGTGTCTCTGTATCCGCATCCACAGAAACAGCGACTTCTTCCTCCTCCAGCGTGATGCCCTTGCGCACCTTTCGGGTGGTCTTGCGCACCTCCACCACGGGATCGACCAGCGACTTGGTGCGACGCCACTTGCGTGCCAGAGTCTGCGAGTCAATCACCGCAGGCTCAGTGGCAAAAGCCATCGGCAGACTGATCGGTGAAAAAAGTAACGGCAGAAGGTGACGACGTTTCATGGCTGAATGAATACCCGAAGGTTATCGAGGCCGTGCGGCGCGCATGAGAGCGCGAAGGAACCAAAACAGGATGATGACTGCAGCGAGACCGCCGAGACCAATCATGAGGTAGTGGACAAGCTGCTCGTTGGTAAGTTTGGCACCAATGACGCGGGTGGCTTCGTAACCCCAGATCTTTTGCCCACTTGCGACTTGGAAGACCTCGACATTCGCTCGCACGGTGATGGCCCCGTTGGCGCTGCGATCGATATCGATGCGCGGACGGATGATGGCCTGGACGCCCTCCAGCGCAAGCTTTTGGCGAGTCTCGGGCTTCATCGCATCGGCGTAGTTTTGCTGGAAGTCGATCTCAACGAGGACCTGCTCCAGCACTTTATCGCGCCGGGTGTAGAGGGTGTAGCCAGCAGCACCTGCGCGCTGGGTAAAGATGTTCTCAAACTGGAGAGTGAAGTAGCCTGCATCGACGTCCTTGCCGAGTGGCAGGATCGCGTAGGTCTTGACGTCTGGGCGAACGTCTTGATCTGCATACTTGGCCATGACATCATCGATGGCTGCCTTGCCGGTATCCTTGAGTTCGGCGATGTCGATGTCTGCAGGCAAAGAGAGCGGGCGGGGCTCTAGCACGCCTTGGCCATGGCTAGCGGAGACGGACGCGAGAAGTGCGACAGCAACTGAGAAGAGGAGTGGGAATGGTTTCATGAACGGAGAGGGGGAGAAGGAGGGGGAA
The DNA here is from genome assembly GCA_024232965.1 of Verrucomicrobiaceae bacterium. Lineage (GTDB taxonomy): Bacteria > Verrucomicrobiota > Verrucomicrobiia > Verrucomicrobiales > Verrucomicrobiaceae > JACKQF01. The sequence goes on from JACKQF010000002.1 coordinate 1,042,499, forward strand.
CTGAATGTTGGGGCTTACTTATCAGAAGACATCCAGTCAGGGTTTTTCTGGCGCAAAGCTTTGTTGGGGACGATTTTGATGTGCTTCACATCGATGATCCAATTCTCGCGACGAGGAAGCTTTTCCAGGTAGGCGCGCCAGAAGCTTTCAGTCTGCGGAGCCCCAATGATTTCAATGACGGCGAGCCCGGTCGATTTGTCATAGCTGATCTGGCGGACGTGATAGACGCCTTTCAGCTTGGCGGTGTATTCCATGATCTCCAAGAGATGCTGGTGATCTTCCACGCCCTTCAACTGCGCTTCGTGAACGAGGATCTTGTGCGCCTTTTCCAAGGTCTTGATGATGGCCCCCTTGATGGCTTCATCGATGGCAGATTCGAAAGCGGTGCGCACGGCCACGACTTCATCCACGTTGCGCTCACCATCTTTGCGGACGGTCTGGCTGACGAGAAGTTCTTCCGACAGCGGGTTGTAAACCTGAACGGTGGCTTCTGCCTCGACGAGCTTTTGTCGACCGAGTGCAGGCTTTTCGCGACCGGAGACGCGAGTGTAAATGATCAGATCTGCATAGCGCTCTGCGCCGATCTTTTGCAGCGCTGCTGGCTCCGGGCGTTCCTCAAACACGGTGCCCTTGGAGAAGACGCGGAAGTCTGCATCGCTGAAGGCCTCCGTGACACGGGTCTCGAACTCGGCCGCGTTTGGATCGAATGCAAAGGCAGCGCGCATGCAACCGAGTTCGGTGATCTGCACGCCAGCCTTTACGGACTCGAGGAAGTCTGCTTCTTTCCGCGCCTCTGGCTGCGGGGCGGATTCCTCCGGCACCTGGACGATGGCGTTGCCGGACTGTTTTTCAAAACGCGATGGAGGCGGCGCCACATCTCCGAGAACGGAACCTGTGGATGCGACGAGGCCCAAAAGGGCGATGGAATGAAGGATGAATTTCATAGTGAGGGATGAAAGGGAGGCGGCACCGATTTTTCTGTTCGAAATCTTTATTTGGCTGGCTTTGGCAAAACTTGGCGCAAGACCACACGGCGACTCTTCATGCGCTTGGCCTCTGCCTCAGAGGGACTGTCCCTGCGGCTCACAGGGTCAACGATCTCAGCTTCACCAAAGCCAAGGGCAACCAGGCGGTCTTTATCGACCCCGCGTTTGATAAGCCGCTTGCGGATCGCCTCAGCACGCTGGGCGGAGAGCTTGTCGTTGTAGTCGCTCTCCCCCAGATCACAGGTATGGCCCTCGATCAGGATGCGCGCTTTGCTGTATTTGGCGGACTTGAGCAACTCCGCCATTTCATCCACCTTCAGTTCGGAAGCCGCATCGCGCAATTCAGCGGAGTCGAACTTGAAAAAGATATCAGCAAAAGTGGCAGAAGCCTTTGAAGCCCTGAGGTCAAAAGCCTGACCATCGGCACTGTAGCCATGGCGTTTTACGGATTCAGGTTTGGAGCCAGTGGCGTCTTCCACAATCAGAACCTCCATGCGGCGGGTGACGGTTGAGGCATCAAAAGACTCGCGCTGAGCGTGAGCAGCGGTTTGGACGACCACAAGAGTGATCAACGACAGGAGGAGTGGGGAATGAGTTTTCATGGTTTAAGGCGGCGTGTGTTATGCCGCCGTGAAGAAAGAAAGGATGGCGTGAAATACTTTTCCGGCACCGCTCCAAAAAAGAATTTGCTGCGGAGTCTGCACTAAGATGCTGTGCGAAGGTGCGATCCCCGTCAACCGTCTCTGATCGGACAAATTTTCAGACCTGCCTTTTCAGGTTCTCACTGACCCATCCGCCTGATCCTGGGTGAACCCGAATTCCATGAGCCGGACCTACCAGGAGCTGCGTTGACGGGTGGCGATGATTTGACTCCTGAATCTCCACCCGAGCCAGGAAAGGTAAAACCGGTCGCGTCTCTTAGCAGAGAAAGAATCGCGATCACCAAACAAAGCACCGGAATAACAACTCCAACAAACCAGCCGGGCTGGAATGCGGATCTTTGTGGGGAATGCGGGCAGCAGCCGTGCATGATCTCAAAACGTCTAGAAATGGCGCAGTCTATCCACCCCAGTGAGATGCATTTTTTGATGCATTTTTCGGAAAAGCCAGGAGGGCGGCTCTCTCTGTTCACTGAAACCCTTAACCAATACTCAGCAATCTCTGATGAAAACGCTTCTTCTCATTGTCGTCACTCTTATGGTTGGTCAAATTCTTCACGATGAATATGGTCCGCGTAACCCTGTGGCAAAATTCTCCCAAGCTGCAGTAGGCAGCGTGCGCTGGCTCTTGCATCGCTCCCTGGATGTGGTGGAATAGCCGAAACCGTCGAAGCAGCCTCTCTCCTAGTCTCCCATGAACCTCTTCAAGCCCTTCTTTACCCAAAAATGCACCAACTGCGGTGAGCGAATCGAAAAAGCCGCCAAGTTCTGCCGCCACTGCGGTGCAGGCCGTGCCGAGTCTTGGCGGAGCTGCAATGCCTGTGGTGTCAGCGTCGCTGCGGATTCGGCTCATTGCTGGAGTTGCAATGCAGACCTTTTTGCCCAGCCTCGCGATCAGATCTTTAGCGACCGTTGGCGCAGGACGCCGGGTGTCTTTGCGACGCGTGTGACCATCGAGACGCCGCAGGAGCGGCTCCGCAACGGCATCCAAGTCGATGAGGGCACCCAAGGCGCGCTTTACAAGGACGGTGTCATGAAGACGGAACTCGCCCCAGGCTACCACACCCAGAGCAGCTTCTGGACGCGACTCACGGGCGGTGGCAGCGCAGGTGGTTTTGTGGAGGCAGTCATCGCTGCCAGCGACCCTGTCAGCAGCTTCGTCAGCCTCAGTGAAACCTCTGCGCTATTCACACGCGACTTCGCGCCGGTAGATGCTGCCGTGCTGGTGCGTGTTCGGTTGGGGGACTTTGGGATCTTCACCCGTCGCCTCATGCCCACAGGGACGGACATCGTGCGTGATGATGATTTGGTCCTGCCAATGACGGCCCGTGTGGCTGAGGTGGTGCGCAGTCACCTTTCGAAGCTGACTGTGGGCGAAGTCGCGCGCTCCGTATCGCTGCGCAATGAGATCGAAGCGGCCCTGGGTCAGGAACTCCCGCGCCTACTCGAAGGCTACGGCTTGGAATACTGCGGTGTGGAGGACATCCGACTCGACTCGAAGGAGATCTCTCGGGTGCGCGAGGCGGAAGGGGACCTAACCCAAACCAGTCGCGAACTGGAATGGGGCAAAATGAAGCGCGAGCTGGAGCAAGGCCACAAGCTGGGAGAGATCAAAGACGAGTTCGCCTTCAAGGAGCAGCTCGAGCAATGGACGCACGAGTACACGCTCACCGGCTTGGAGCGTCGCCACATTGAGGACATGCGCCGCATCCAATTGGCAGAGACGCAAGGCACAGCCCACGCCCACGCCACGGGTCGCGTCGAGCACGTCAAAAAGGACTACGAAGTCGAGCTCAAGCGCAAGGACCGCGACTGGGAGGATGAGGAAGATCTCCGCGATCTCAAGCTGCTGGATGAAATGAGGAAGCGCCAGTTTGAGGCGATGGAAAAGCTCCAAAAACTCAAACTCGAAAAGCAGGCCGCAGATGCAGCGAATACCGTGCATATCGGCCAAGGACTGAAGGACGTACCGTCCCACGTCGCCGCCGGATTGCTAGGGCCACAAGTGGTTGCCGCTCTTGAGGCGCTGCGTCCGCAGCCGCAGGTCACCATTATCCAGACCCACGGAGGCACCACTTATCCAGGCGTCCCAAGTTATGCTTCGCCCTCCTTCACCCCGTCCTACATGCCGGTGCCGCCGCCTGTGACGATGGGAGTGGGAGCGCCACCCGCGAATGGCACGGCGCTCGAAGTCCTGGCGCAGCGCTACCTGCCCAGCGTCGGGGTGGTGGTCATCGGCAAGAGCCCGCAGGACATCGCACCTGTCGGCACCGCCTGGATTGCAGCGCATCGCAACGCCGTCGTGACCAATGCGCACGTCGCTCAAGAGATTGTCTCCGCGTGTGAAGACCCCGGCATGCTCGCCTGGATCATCTTCTCTGGGCAGACTGCGCCCGTGCAGATCTCGGCAGCTCGGCTGCATCCGGAGTACGGTCAGGCCAAGGCCAAGGGGCACCCTGTTGCCTCCTTCGATGTCGCGGTGCTCGACCTCGCCCAACAGGTTGCTCTTCCCGGCCTCCCGCTTGCCAACCGACCCAAAGCATACGGCCTGCGGGAACTGCAATCCGTCGCTTACATCGGCTTCCCGATGGAGAATCTCGCAGGCGGCGGCACCAGCCTCCAGCGCCCCAAGGCTGTGGCTAAAAAGGGTAGCATCTCCTCACTCGAAGACTGGTACATGCGCCACGCGGATGAGCCCGCTCGTCGCCAACTCATCAAGCACGACCTCGGCGTTGCCGGGGGTGCTAGTGGCAGCCCCATGTTCGATGAAGCAGGCGATGTCGTTGGCATCATTTCTGCGGGAAACATGGATCGACTCTTTGATCCACAGACGAAGGAATTCCGCCGCATCCCCAGTGGCGTCATGCTAAACTTTGCCCAGCGCATTGACGTGCTGCTGGACTGGATGGTGTGGTGAGATGACCCCCGTTTGGCAGTCTATCCTTGCAGAACAGATCAAACGGTGATCTGAATGACCAAGGAATTTCCTCTGATCTTGCTCCTATGAACCCGTTCAATATGCCAAGCATTGATGGCAAGCCGCCAGATCCTCTGCGGCCGGGCATGAAGCTTTTTCGTGACCGATACGAATTGGTAAAATCATTGGGGGCAGGTGGGATGGGCGTCGTTTGGCTGGCGGAAGACAAGGTGGAGAACTGCCAGTGCGCACTCAAATTCCTGCTTCAAGTATTCGTCCAGGACGATCGGGAAATGGAGAAGCTGCGTGAGCAGGTGAAGCGGGGAAAAGAGCTCCGCCATTCCCGACTCGTCGCCACCTACGGGTTGGAGGCGGAGGGCCCCTACGCCGCTATTGTCATGGAGTACGTCCCGGGACAGACGATGGCCCAACGGATTGAGACCAGTCGGCAGGGCTACTTCGAGCCTGAAGAAATCAATATATGGGTGCACGACCTCTGCGACGCGTTGGACTACATCCATCGCGAGGCGGGCTGGGCTCACCGCGACATTAAGCCAGCCAACATCATGATCGACGCCGACGGGCGCGCACGATTGATGGATTTTGGGATCAGCCAGCGCATTGCACAGAGCATGACCCGATTGTCCCGGGTGGAGCAAAACCCCGCGACCGGGAGCAGCGGAAGTACCTTGCCTTATGCCAGCCCCCAGCAGGTGGCCAGCAAGCCCGCGCGTCCATCGGATGACCTCTACAGCTTGGGGGCGCTCCTGTACGAACTCCTTACAGGTCGCCCACCCTTTTTGGGATCCGATGTGGGACTGCTCACTGCCCAGATTTTGAACACGATTCCGCCGACCATGAAGGAAAGGCGCATTGAGCAGGTGGAAGATGGCGCCCTTTCCAGCGCGGGCGGCGATATCCCGGAAATCTGGGAGGCGGTCGTCGCGAAGTGTCTGGCGAAGGACCCCGCCGAACGACCCAGCAGCGCTACCGAGCTTTGGGAATGGCTGCAAAACGGGGAGGTAGAACGCGTGGTGGAAGAGATCCCGCCACCACTTCCCCCGGTTCCGCCACCCCCCCCCAAGCTCGAAGTCCAGACCAAAAGCAAGCTGCATCCTGGAATTGCCGCAGCACTCACGCTTCTACTCATGGTCGGAGCGCTGGGGGGATGGTGGTTCGGCTTTGAGCTGCCCCGCCGCACGGTTGCTGCCGCCCAGGCCGTTGCCGCGGCTAATCAGCAGGAGCGCGCGGCTCAGAATAAGAAGGTGGCCGACGAACTTTTGGCAGAGCAGGCGGCCACCCAATCCGCCCATCAACAGAAAGCCGACACCGAGTCGCAGATGGAGAAACTGAGGCTGGAAAACGAGCGCATCAAAGCAGAAAAGGACGCTGCCGAAGCCAAGGCAGAACTCGAGCGGCTCCGCGCCGAGACAGACCGTCAAAAGCGCGAGGCCGCAGCGGCTGAGTTGGCTGCCGCAGAAAAGCGCCGCGAAATGGCAGATGCGGCGGCGGCTGCTGCCCGACAGCAAGAGGCGCAGGAGCTCCTCCGCCAGCAGACAGAGGCAAATCGTGCCGCATCGCTCCGCACCTTTATGCAGCGACATATTGACTCCTACCAGAGCAACGATCCCGACTCCTGGGCAGGCATGTTCGCCCCATACTCAAATTACAAGTACTACACCGGCAGCGGTCTCTGCCCACGTTCGTTTGTCTCTGCGGATCGACTGAGTTACATCAAGGACTATCCCTCTCGAAGCATGGAACTCTTGAACGAGGGCAGGTACACCTATGACTTTCGGGATGCTGACACCGCCGACGTTAGCTATACCTACAGCTATCGGGTGTCGGGGGCCAAAACCCGGACGGGCAAGGCCAAAGTAGAAATTACCATCGAGCGCAACGGCGATAGCTGGCAAATCACGAAATACGATGAAACGGTCATCCGCAACTAAGCAGACGCAAAGCCGCATCTGGGCCGCCTTTCTCCTCGGGGGCGTCCTCTGTAGCGCTTGTGATCCAGGCAACCCACCGATGGCGAAGCCTCTCGATTCTGACGAAGCCAGCCCACTGCAAACGGAGGCCAGACCCGAAAGCGGTGGAGCCAGTGGCCCTCGGGTTACGGTCTTCACCCAGCACAACACCGCACCTGAGCAAGCACCGTTCCCGACAATCACCCCATTGCCAGAATCTCTACCTCGTCCACAAACAGATCAGGTCGAAGTTCGGCCAGCCGCAGTCGCCGCCGCAGCGATTGAATCGGAGTCGCCCGCAGCAGTCCCCCAAGTCGGCAGCCTGCAAAGCCCGAAGCCAATTGAAGGAACTCCAGCTGCCGATAGCCCTCCAGCGACGGATGCCCAGCCTGTCTTGGAAGCGAAAACAAAAACCAGCACTCTGGAGGTCCCCCCGCCAACCGCGAAGCCGGCCCCCGCGCAGCCACCTCCCGCACCTTTGTTCAACGATCTGGTGCTTAAAGCCATTCGCACAATGCCCAAGGGCGGCGGATACGCGCTGACGTCAGCTGCCAATACGGGTCTTCGCAAAGCGATCACGATTTCACGAAAAAAGAGCCTCGATTTCGAACCCAAAGCCGCCCAGCCCAGTTACTGCTCAGGTGCCACCTATCAGGTGTTTCTCAGCAGTCTCCAGTCCGCATGTGACCGCCAGCGTATCAAGCTGGACGAGACGATTTCCAAGTCGCTGCTAATGGCAGGCCAACCCGACGGCGCTGGCGTTTGGGGCCGTTGGAACGCAAACGGCCCTGGAACCGCTCGGCTCTTTTATGAGACTGGAATCGGCGTCAATTTCGAAGATTGGGCCTACGCACAACCGGGAGACTTTCTCAAGATCTTCTGGAATGACAATATCGGGAAGCGTGAGGCCGGCCACTCCGTCGTCTTCCTCGCTCTGGAACAGACGCCAGAGAAAGAGTGGCAGTTGCGCTTCTGGTCCTCGAACATCCCTGATGGTTACGGGGAAAAAGCCGTTCCCATCAGCAAGATAAAGCGCGTCGTGTTTTCCCGCCTTACCAACCCATCGGCAATCAGCGCCATGCCCGCGCTGGCCACGGATGAGTACCTGAAAGACATGCTGAAACGGGACGGCACACCGGAAGAGCTCGCCCAGAAAACCGGCATGGCCCGGTAGACTCC
>JACKQF010000003.1 GCA_024232965.1 Verrucomicrobiaceae bacterium
AAGACGTCGGAGCCGATAAGGGTGACTCTTCCGGCGTGGGCGGCGGCAGCGACTGGGTGGACGGTGACGTGGTCAAGGTGATTGACGGCGAGGGCGTGGCGGAGGCGTTGGACATTGCTTGGATCAGGCTCGATGCAGGTGATCCTGCCGCCGGCTGAGGGATCGATGCAGGTGGAGGCGAGGAGTGTGTGAAGGCCGGTGTTGGCGCCGATGTCGAGGAAGTGATCGCCGGGCTGAAGATAGGACTTCAAGAAGTGGAGCATGTCCCAGTCAAACCACTCTGACCGATACATGACGTGCTTGGCGATGATGCTATCGGTGTAACAGGGGTAGAGTCTCTGGTGATCGAAGACGGGAAGAAGAAGCGGTGCTTCGGTCGGTGCGAGCCTGCGGCAGCGGAGGAACCAGCGTGCCGCGCGGATGACTGCGGCGATGCGATGCCCGCGATTGCCGGGAGCGCTCCAGATCTGCCGGAGGACGCTGAGGTGTGGCGAAGTGTGAAGGATGAAGGTAGGAGTGGGAAGTGGGAAGTTTGGGTGCTCGTCCTCGTCCTTCGTCTTCGAATCTGACGCCTGGGGTTATTGTCTGGCGATGGTCCAGGTGCCGAGGACGAGGAGGTCCATTTTGGTGCGGAGGAAGCAGTCGAGGGCTTCTTGGGGGCGGCAGACGACGGGTTCGTTTTCGTTGAAACTGGTGTTCAGGATCATCGGCACTTGGGTGATCGCGTTGAAGGCGCTGATGAGCTGATGGTAGAGGGGATTGGTCTCTGGGTGGACGGTCTGGAGTCGTCCAGAACCATCGGCGTGAGTGATGGCGGGAACTTGGGGGCGCTTTTCTTCGCGGACTTGATAGACCTGCATCATGAAGGGGACGTTGTCGTCTTCCTCAAACCAGGCGGGCACGGCTTCCCTCAGGACGGAGGGGGCAAAGGGGCGGAAGGATTCGCGGCGCTTGATCTTCTGATTCAGGATGTCCTTCATGTCCGCGCGGCGGGGGTCGCCAAGAATGCTGCGATTGCCAAGGGCTCGCGGTCCCCACTCAAGCCGCCCTTGGAACCAACCGATGACTTTGCCTTCGCTGATGGCCTGCGCGGTGGTCTGGCAGAGCTGGGCGGGATCGGTGATCTGCTTGACGGTGCAACCTTCGGCCTGGATCCGGGCGGTTTCGGTTTCGAGTAGTGTGGTGATTTCGGCGTCGCTATACTGTGGGCCCCAGTAGGCGTGGGACATGTGGAACCTGGCTTCGCGAGAGGTTGTGGTGCTTGGCGATGGTTGAGCGGTGGTGGTGCCGCTGGTGAGGTTTTGATGGGCGATGAGGGCGGCACCGATGGCTCCGCCGGCATCGCCGGCGGCGCTCTGAATGTAGATGTGCTTGAAGGGGGTGTGGCGGCGGACTTTGCCGTTGGCCACGGAGTTCATGCCGCACCCGCCTGAGATGGTGAGGTTTTCCCCGCCATGTCTTTTATGCAGGGTATTGCAGAGGTGGAAGAAGGCCTCTTCATACATGGCCTGGACGCTGCGGGCGATGTCCTTGTGGCGCTGATCGAGCGGCTCGTCTTTTTTGCGCGCAGGGCCCAGCAGCGCCTCTAACCCCTCGGAATAAAGGATGCCGCAGTCGGGGCTGCCATTGTCCCAGGTGTAGGCGACGCTTTCTTTGTGATGGCGGAAGCAATCGAGGTTGATGCGGAACGAGCCATCGGGACGGAGATGGACGATCTTGCGCATGAGGTCCATCTGATTGGGTTGCCCGTAGGGGGCGAGTCCCATGACTTTGTATTCATCCCCATAATGCGGGAAGCCGAGCCATTGGGTGAGAGCGGAGTAAAAGATGCCAAGCGAGTGAGGGAAATAGACGCGGTCTTCGATGGTGATTTTCCCATCAACGCCGGGCCCCCAAGCGGCGGAGGCGAAGTCGCCCATGCCATCGATGGAGACGTTGATGGCGTCCTTAAACGGGGAGCAAAGGTAGGAGGAGGCGAGGTGGGCTAGGTGGTGCTCGATGTGATGCACCTGAGCCTTCATGGCCTGACCAGGGAAGGCCTCGGCGATGGATTGCTGAACGCTTTTGGTCTGGGTGCGCTTTTGCAGGCGCTCGAAGATGAGTTTGAGGCTGGGCCGTGTGCGGAGGATGAAGAGGAGTCGGCGGAGGTTGTTGACCTTGGGATCGAGATTGATGGCGATGTGATGCAGATCGCTGAACTGGATGCCGGCCTCGTCCAGACAGTACTGCATCGAGAGCGTGGGAAGACCCGCCCAGTGCTTGATGCGCCGGAAGCGCTCTTCTTCGACGGCGGCGATGAGCTTGCCATCGCGAAGGATGGCAGCGGAGGAGTCGCCGTGGTAGGCATTGATTCCGAGGACTAGCATGGGCGGGGGAGGCGGAGGCGGAGGCGAGGGCGCAGTGGGGAGTGAAAAGTGGTAAGTGCTGGAGGCGAAGGTCAGAAACCAGAAATCGTCAGTCGGAAATTTGATATTTTGGGGCTCGGAGCTCGTCAGTTTTGCCCGTCCTCCTGCCTTCCCCTCCTCGAATCCAACGGCAGGATGGCGCAGCGCCTTGTGCTATGGGGTGGTGCTCGGTCGTGGGTGACTCAATTTTGGCACGCTGCCGCCCTTGGTCGCGCGGGGCGATTGGGTGGTTTCTTGGATAATGGATGGCTGCCGGGGCAGGGGGAGCGCGAAATGTAACGGAAATGCGAGGGTGCGGAAAGGATTATCTGAAAATCCAATGTGGTTCTGCCGAGTCGATCAGGTGGGAATTGGACCTGGTTTTGCGACTGCTGTTCGAACTCGGGCAGGTGGCACTGCCGGCGGCCGTGAATGGCCTTCACTTGCGGGTGGCCACGATGAGGTAGTTGTTGAAGGGCGTGGCACCCCAGAGTGGTTGAAATTTGGCGTTGAGCCCAATGTCTGAGAGGGTGTCTGCGAGCTCCTGGCGATCTGGGTACTCTAGCGGGGGGCTGCCCATCCAGCGGACCCAACGGGCGAAGTGATCCGCAACGAGGCTGACTCGGCTGCGCCAGGTCTGATCCAGCAAGGTATTGCGAATGATCAGAGTCCCGCCGTCGGCGGCGATGTGCGGAGCGAGTGAGGTGATGAGCTGGATCTGCTCTGTCCTGGGAATGTACTGGAGGACATCCAGCAAGGTGACGTGCCCGGGAGATTGGGGAGGCAGATCGCGGTAATCGGCGGCGATGAACCGGGGCGCTGGCGGATGGAGGTCGGCGATGTCTTGGGCGACTTTGATTTTTACGGCATCTGCATCGATCGCGACGATGGGGGCTGTGTAGCCGTGGGCTCGCAGATAAAAAGCGAGTTGCCCTGCGCCACAGCCGAGATCGAGTACTGGGAGTTGGGTGGGGGCCGCAGAGAGGAGTTCCCAGACGGTTGGGTAAAGGGGATCCGTCCGTACCTTCCAGTACGTGTAGTGACGCAGGAACGGTGTGGGATAGTGCCGAGCCAAGCTGGCGGCGATTTCAGGCGCTCCTGCCACGTCGGGGGAGTGGGGATGAGGACGGGGCGTTGGTGCCTAGGTTTACAGCATGCCTGGCTGATAGGAGGGTCCGCGAGCGCCGCGTGTGCCGAGTCGGGCGCGCATTTCGGGGTCATCGAGTGCGCGATCCACGGCATCCTGAAGTGCGCGGGAAGTGAGATCACGCAGGAGCGGTACCGGTGTGCCGGTGCCTGGGGTGTAGGCTGCGCTCTGGCGTTCGCCGATGTAGATACGGGAGAAGACGACTTGACCGCTGGAGGCGGAGTAAACATTCACGCGGATGCGAGCGTAGGCATAGGGGCGCACGATGAGCTGGCAGTAGAGGTCCATGATGTCACCAGCGACGATGTATTTGGCCCGGCTCTGGGTGGAGAGCATCTTGCGACCGTCGAGGGCGTGAGCAAAGGCATTGCCGACAATGTCTTCGACTGAGGTGCGGGTGGTGATGTTTTCGATCGGCGCACCAATGGGAGTGCGGACTGTGCCGAGGTAAAAAGAACCTTCCTGGCGGACGTTATTGAAGCGGCCAACGGTGAACTCCGGCGCGCCCTGGCGCATCTGGCCAATCTGGGGTTGGTAGTCGAGGCTGACCTGAGTGTTGGTGCAGGAGGCGAGGGCAAGGCCCATCGTCAAAGTGGCGAGGCGAAAAAGGGCGGGGAGAGTTTTCATGATGGGAATGCTCGGGCTTTATTAGTCGTTAGCTTGTGGAGAATCAACACGGGAAGTCGAATGAAAAATTCGAGGAGGAGACGAAAGTACATCCAGGTGATCAGGACATTATCACGGAGGTACTTGAAGTGTGACACCCCTCCTTCCGCTGCGTTGAAGTATCGGCAAGGGGAGGGCATGTTGATGACGGGGTGCCTGCGCCAAACCAGACGGATGGCGACCTCTGGATCAAAGTCAAAGCGGCGGGCCCAACGGTGATGCTCCAAAACATGGAGGAGTGGTGCGGCGGGATAGACGCGGAGCCCGAAGAGGCAGTCGCCAATGCCTGCCCAGAGGGTCTCGAGGTTGGCGAACCAATTGGCGATGCTGCGCCCGATGAGCCGCTCTGTGGGGGCGGATTCGTCAAATTGCGGGAGGCCTAGCACAAGCGCGTCTGGATGGGCCATCGAGGCGGCCATGAACGGTTCGATGCTGTCTGCTGCGTGTTGTCCATCAGCATCCATGGTCAGTACATGGGTGAATCCCTCTGCAACGGCTTCCTTGAGTCCTGCGAGGACGGCAGTACCTTTGCCGCCGTTTTCGGGAAGGACCATGACTTTGAGCTGGGGATTCTCCTCCTTGAGCGCCTCCAGGTGCTGTGCGCTGTCATCGGTGCTGCCATCGACGACGACCCACACGGGTGACCAACGATCAAGAGCATTCCGGACCGTCGGAATGAGTTTTGGCCCCGTGTTGTAGGACGGGATTAAAATAAGGTGGGTTCGGGACGGGGACGGCATGCAGGCCGTTGATGTTGGAGGAAAGGTGACTTGCTGGCAAGCTTCGACCGTCGAGTTTTTAATCCACTAACGCGGCGAACATTTAAGGCACCTCAAAGACCTTTTGTGTCGTTGGGTCAAGCGCCAAGGAACCACTGGGCAGTCCGGTAACGTCCAGCTCCTTGTATGGCGGGTAGGGGCTGGTGACCCTGCCCTCTTTTCCAGTTTTTTTCCCGACTAGGAAGGCGCCGGAATTGCTGGTGCCAGTCGTCGGCTCTGGATCCTTGAGTTTTGGTGTGGCCATGCCTGCACCCGCGGGGGGCGTGCTGGACGGCGGTGTGAAGCCGGGGAGGGGCTCGTTCGGAATATCCGGATCTGGCTCTGGGGTGAATTTGGGCTCTGGCGAAGGCTCTGAAATCTTCGGTTTGGCGGAGGGTTCAGTGCCGATGGTTGGGGCTTTTGGCTTGGACGGTGGGGCGTCCTCTTTCACTTTGGGAGGGGTGTATTTTTTGGTCGTGCCGCTTTTCTTGGTGGTTGTAGGCTCGCTAGATCTCCGAGATCCTCCCGTTCGCGCCGAAGTGGTCGGTGGATTGGTGTCAATCTTTGGCTGAGGTTGGGACTGAGGGGGCTCGTTGAAACCCATCCCTGGACGGTAACCTGCGGGCGGAGTGTCAAGGCTGCGACCTTGTGGCGCGCCGTAGTATTGGCCTTGGCCTTGCGGCGAACTGCTTTCCCCGTAAAACAGCCTGCGGAAAAAACCTCCGACTCGGCTGGGGGTGCTCTGCGGCTGCTGCTGATAAGCGGGCGGCGGTGCCGGAGGGGTGTAGGTGCGTGGTGGCGGGGATCCCGGAGGCACGGAGTAGCGCGGCGGCTGATTGTAATACGGTGCCTGCTGTGCCTGCACGCTTGAGATCAGTGCGAGACCACTGAGAGCGACGAACCAATGGGGCACGGTCCGATTGGCGAGGAGTCGTTTTGTATTCATGAGGCTATTTGTCTAACTATTATTAAAATTTCTGTGTTCGCAACCTTTTTCGAGAACGCGCTTGGGGCGTGTAATGGACGGTGTTTGGGTGGGGATTATTCAAAAAGAGAGCGAACTGTGACGTTTCTGGAGATGTTTTGGTGAGCGGATGACGAATGCAGGAATGACGGATGGAGAGATGGAGAGATGGAGTGATGGTCATCCATCGTCTTCGACTCCGGCGGCAGGATGCCGTCGTGCCTTGGGGGCCGTAAGGGCATTCGCCAGAGTGCTTTGGGTGGTGAGCCGTTTGGGCGGGCCGTGCTGTGGCGAGTCCTCCTACGTGGGGCGTCGTTGCCCACGTCCTCGAACCCGACGGCTGGATGCTTTACTGTCTATTTAAGAAAGCGGAACTCGGGGGTGGACCAGAGGGTTTGGATGAGGCGCGCCCATTGGTCGCGCTCGTCTTCGGCCGTGGCGTTGCCGCTGAGCCCAGAGTCGATGTAGTCCGTGGCGAGGGCGATTTCCTCTGGAGCAGGTGGGCGATTGAGGATGAGTTGCCAGGTGGCTGTGATGCGCGCTGAGTTGCTTTTTTCCTGGCCGATCAGTTTGCCTGCGGTGCGGCGGGCTTGATCGATGACAAATGGGTGATTCATCAGAAAGAGGGCCTGGGTCGCGACGGTGCTGGTGGTGCGCTGGGCGATGGGTTGATTGATATCGGCGAAGTCAAAAGCCTCAAACAATGGATGGCGAGTATTCCGAAAGGCGGGGGTGTAAACAGAGCGTCGCAGGTCGTCGAAGGGGTGATTGTATTCGAGGTTTTGGATGCTCTGATCGTTAGGATCGACGGCCTCTGCGGTGAGGTTTTGCCCGCCAAAGCGGTTGTCCAGGTTGCCCCCCTGGGCCAGGAGGGCATCGCGGAGGCTTTCGGCATCGAGGCGACGGAGTGGCAGGCGCCAAAGGAGTCGGTTTTCTGGATCGGTGCGGAGCCCGGCGGGATCTGGGCTTTCGGTTGCCTGGAGATAGGTGTGGGAGGTGACGAGGTAACGCACAGCGCGGTGAAGGCTCCAGCCGTCATCAATGAGGCGATGGGCGAGGCTATCGAGCAGGGCAGGGTGGCTGGGGGGCTCGCCAGTGGTGCCGAAGTTTTCCGTGGTGCGGACTATGCCGGAGCCGAATATCCAGTGCCAAATGCGATTGGCCATGACACGAGCGGTGAGCGGGTTCTGCGGGGATGTAACCCACTGGGCAAATTGAAGCCTGCCGCTATCTTCTGCCGGAATGGCGGTCCTCTTGGCTTCAGGCCTCATGGCGACTTGCAGAAAGCCGCGCGGAACGGTGTCGCCTAGATTGCGAGTGCTGCCGCGGATATGAATAGGGGAGTCTTCCGGTGCTTCGTCATCGGCGACGCTCATGACTTCCGGGCGTGGGTTGGAGGATTTTTGGAGCTTCTTCAGGTCTGTCTCCAGCGCCTTTAATTCGGCAATCCGTGGGTCTTCTGTTGCTTGCTCCGATTGCGCGGCGGTCTTTGCCGTTTCTGTGGCTGGAGCTTCGTCGCCAACAGGGATGAATTGCACGGCATCCACAGTCACATAGCCCTGGGTGCTAGCGTTGGAGATCAGCACAAAGCCTTGACCGCCTGCTTCAAATCGGAAGGTGCCGATGCTGGCAAACTTGAGCCCTTTGATATTTTCGTCATCTTCTTTGAAGACGAGTAGGTCTTCGCCGTCGGCATGCAAGATGGTTACGGGCACGCGCTCTGCGCGGCCAGGTCCACCGATGAAGGCGATGCGTACTTCGTAGCGACCGGTGGTGGGGATCTTGGGGGCGAAGGACAGGGTCTTGTCGCCTTTGCCCGTGTTCTTATCATGCAAATAGCCGCTGCCGATGTAGGGACCGTACATCTCTGAGTGCGTCCAGTCGCCGACCTGCTGGGCCTGGGTGTCATCGACGATGATACCGGGAAGTTCTGCGGGATCGATGGGTTTTTTCCGCTTCCTCAAGGCGAAAGTCTGGCTGTCTTTGAGTGCGTCTTTGAGCTCTGCGATCTTTTGCTTGAGTTCAGTGACGCGGGCCTCTTTGGCCTTCATTGTGATCTCCTCGTTGCCATCGAGAGGGAGGGGCGTATCGAGCCAGTGGGCGACGTTGTCGGTATAGTTCTTTAGTGTGCGGGTGCTGCGAAAGATGCCAGCGAGGGCGTAGTAGTCGCGCGTGGGGATGGGATCAAATTTGTGATCGTGGCAACGGGCGCAGCCGATGGTCATGCCGAGGAAGGACTTGCCGATGGTGTCGAGTTGCTCATCGACGATGTCCATGCGCAACATGCCTTTGTCCTGCTCTTCGTAGTTGGTTGGGCCGAGCGCGAGGAAGCCGGTGGCGGTGAGCTGACGGCGCCGCTGGGCGGTGTCCTTATAAGGGAGGAGATCGCCGGCGAGTTGCTCGGTGATGATGCGATCAATCGGGGTATCATCACGCAGGGACTGGAGGACATAGTCGCGGTAGCGCCACGCATCTTTAAAAGGGAGGCTGCGTCCACCGCCGGAGGACTCGGCAAAGCGGGTGATGTCTAGCCAGTGAGAGGTCCAGCGTTCAGCAAAGGCGGGCGATTCGATGAGCCGATCTGCGAGGATTTCGACTGCCTGAAGCAAACCTTTTTGTCGGGCCTGGGCATCGAAATCGCTGACTTGATCGGGAGTCGGAGGTAGGCCGATGAGATCGAAGTAAAGGCGTCGGGCGATGGTGGCTGGGGCCGCGTCGGGAGCGGGATGCAGCCCCTTTTGTTCCAGGGACGCGAGGATGTAGCGGTCGGCATCATTGTGCGGCCAAGCGGCATCACGAACTTTAGGGGGGACAGTTTTTGAGATGGGCTGGAAGGACCAAAAGCTACGTCCAGACTCGACACTGGGCGGGACGATGTGGCCGGATTTGGCAAGGCCGGCGGCGGCTGGTGCACTGGTGCGGGGGTCATGGGCACCTCGCTGAATCCATTCCTCGAGGATGGCGACTTCTGCTGCGGGGAGCTTTTCATCCGGCGGCATCTTGAGGTCGCGATCCGTGTAGTGGACGGCTTTGATCAGCAGGCTATCGCCCGGTTTGCCGGGCTTGGCCGCAGGGCCGGAGTCTCCGCCAATCTGCCATCCACTGCGTGAATCGAGCCGCAGCCCGCCTTTTTGTTTTTCTGCGCCATGGCAATCAATGCAGTGTTCGATGAGAAGTGGGCGGACACGTGCCTCGAAGAATTCGGTGTCGGTCTGCCCGGCCGCCAAGACGCGAATCGGCGCGATGCCGATGAGCAGGAGGAATGGGAGACGTGAAGAACGCATTGGAAAAAGACGGTCCAGGGTGGGGAATCTTGCACGGAGTGGAGAGGGTGAAGGTGCCAAAAAGTCCGCTTGTTCTGTGGCGGGCGCTAACTAGGATGGCGCATGGAATTGTCCCCCACCGAAAACTATACCTGGGAAAGCTACTTTGCGGAGCTGTTCAATGATTGCGTTGAGCAGTATGATGATGGCAACACGGATTTTGAATCTTGGTTCACCGAGGATGACCTGAATTTCCTGGACTCAATCGGCTATCGCGAGCGTGAGTTCTTTGACTTTGTGGAAGATCACTGCCGCTCAGAAGGACAGGACCCGACGGCGATGACAGCCCTGCTGATCGCTGCGGTGCGTCGCGACTATTTGAACGTGGTGCAGAAGGGCGTGACGAGCGAGAAGATCGTGCCGCCGTCTGATCTGCCAGCCAAGAGCGCAGACCTCGATGGCATCCCTTGGCTGCCGCGGATCATTGCGAAGGCAAAGGCAAAGCTGCGTGGCGAGATGGACCCTGATACGATGTATGGATGCGGTGGTGACCGCTCGTTTTGTGCGAAGCACCACATCCACCTGGCGGATTTCTTGCGCACGGTTTGGGCTGCGGGCGATGACGACCGGAGGATCGTGGAATTTGTGAAAAACGGAGGCCGCTGGGCTTGATCAGTATGCGGTCTGTGTGGGCCGGCGTGGCGCTGATCGTTGCGGCCTGGGCGGTGATCTATCTGCCTGGGCTGAACATTCGTGAGGTGCAGGGCGAGGAAGCACGACGTGTGCTGCCGGGCCGCACCATGCTGCAAACGGGTGAGTGGATCGTGCCCCGCTCTGCGGGGCGCGTGTATAATCGCAAGCCGCCGATGATCAACTGGGTCAGCGCGGCAGCGCTGTCTGTGAGCGGTCGCATGGACGAACGAACGGTGCGGCTGCCAACGACCCTTGCGATGCTGGCTCTGGCGCTGGTGGTGTTTGGCATTGGTCGCGTGTGGATGGGTGAATTGGGCGCACTGCTAGCCGCGCTGATGGGACTGGCGAATGTGGGCATGATCGAGAAGGGGCGACTGGCCGAGATCGATGGGCTTTACGTGAGCCTCTTTGGCATGGCGCTGGTGGTGTGGCTGGCGTTTTGGTGGCGTGAAAAGCGGTTGCTGGCTTGGGTGGTTTCTGGAGTGATATTAGGATTGGGTTTCCTGACAAAGGGCCCTGTTCACGTTTGGTATTTTTATGCGGTGGTGATTGGCGTTCTTTTGGCAGAGGGGCGTGCGAAGCAATTGCTGAACTGGCGGCATTGGGCTGGATTGGTGGTGTTTGTGAGCGTCTGGGCTCCCTGGGCGTTGCTGAACAGCGCTCGCAATCCAGCCAAAGACTCTGGCGAGGTGTGGGCCCAACAAGTGACTCATCGTCTTGGCTTGATGGAATTTGATGTCGTGAACTGGCTGCTACAGATCCCTGAGAGTCTGATCAATTTCATGCCGTGGTCACTGCTATTGCCTTTCCTGTGGATGCGATCAACGGTGGATCGCTGGGCGGATATGGGGAGGAAAGGCCAGTGGTTGCGAGGGCTGCGCAATGGGCTTGTGGTGGGCTTTTTGGTGATCGCTCTCCTGCCTTCATCGCGACCACGGTTCATGCTGCCAATGAATGTGTTGGCGGCAATTCTGTCTGCGGAGGTTCTGCTGATGATGACGGAGGAGCGCCTGAAAAAATGGTCCGGCTATTGGCGTGTCGTGATGATGGTGCTGACGGCTTTACTGTTCGTTTTGGCGGTGATTTCCCCCGTCTATCTGAAAGGTCTGGGTTCTTGGTGTGCGCTTGCGGCGTCGTTGGGTGTGGTGTGGATGCTCTGGCTGTGGCGAGGTGCGCCCAAGGTTGCGGAGGCACGACTGCGGATGACAATTATGACTGCGGGGACGTTGGGCCTCGGGGTGATGACCTTGTTTTGGGGCTTTGTGCACGGGCGCACTGTGCATGACGAACTCCGACCTTTTGCAGCGCGAATCATGAGCCACACGGGACCCGCGCCGGAGATCATTTTGTTTAAGTTGGAAGAGCGCATGTGGCCTTTTTATTTGGGAATGGGCTGTCGCGAAATCGCTGACCTCAATGACCTGCCTGCGCAGGCTAAGTGGGTGATGGTGGAGGCAGAACTGCGGGAACGTCGCCTCGGTGAAATGGAACGGCGGTATGGTCCTGCGCGAGTGATCGAACCTGTGCAGGAGTTTGAGACGGACAACGCTGGCGGTGACGGTACCCACTATTTGTTGTTGGGTTTTGGTGACTTGGGCGCGGGTTCGTGAAGATTGCTTTTCGAGTGTCGGGCAGCTACGGTGGCGGAATCAATTGAAGAAATGGCAGGCAACTGAATGGAAGAGGCAACCCTGGGAGTTCTGAGAGATGTGACGTTGATTACCACGCTTGCGACGGTGATTGGCTTCATGATCTACCCGTTGCTGAATCGTTTGGCGATGCCGTTGGCGGAGGGCACGCTGGGTTTGGTGGATGCGACAAAGTATAGGGCTCCCGATGTAGCGGTGGCGATTGGGTTGGGGATGCTGCTGGTGTATGGAATGTTCGCGCCAGAAATGGTCAAGGATGGGGCCGAGGCTGTCGATGGAGGAAGTGAGTCGGAGTCGAGTGTCGGTTTGCTTTTAGCGAACGCAGTCTTCCTTTTGTTTCTGTGTGCGCTCTTGCTCAGCTACATCACCAGGATGCGCGACTTGAATCCAGTGGAGCTGTTCGGTTTGCGTCGACTAGGTTTCGGGAAGTCGCTTTTGGTGGCTGGGATTGCCTTGGTTCCGACGATCTTATTGGTCTATCAGATTGCCTTGCTGTTCACGAATTATCTGTCGGGCTTCTGGCCGGAGATCGGGCCGCAGGAGACAGTAAATCTTTTTGTGAATGCAAAGAGTGGTGCCGAGAAGTTCCTGCTGATTGCTACGGCGGTGTTGGTGGCTCCGATTGTGGAGGAGACGATTTTTCGAGGCTTCATTTATGGGGTGCTGAAGCGCTACACGGATCGCTGGTTTGCGATGCTGGTTTCGTCGGTGATTTTTGCGGTGGTGCATCTGCACCTAGGTAGTGCGGTGCCGCTCTTCACTCTGGCAATGCTGTTCTGTGTGGTTTACGAAATTACGGGTTGTCTGAGCGTGACGATGTGGATGCATGCGATGTTTAATGGATTGAGTATGGCTGCGCTTTTGTTTGAAACTTCGGGAGCCAAGTGACCGCATGAAGGAGACGCTGAATGACATCGGAGAGGATGAATTGATCCGACGTCTCATGTCGGGTGTGGTTCTTGACGAGACGGTCATCCTGGGTGCTGGCGATGATTGCGCCGTGGTGACGGGCCTGCCTGATGGGATGCATTTGGTATTGAAAACAGATGCGATGGTGGGCGATGTTCATTTTACAATGGAGATGCCTGCGGACCTCGTCGGGCGGAAAGCAATTGCGCGGGTAATCAGTGACTTTGGGGCGATGGGAGCATTGCCACGTCATGCGATGATCACTCTGGTGGCACCGGGTGAGACGCCCGTTGCTTGGCTGCTGGATGTCTATCGTGGGATGATCCGGATTGCCGATGAATACGGGATCAATCTAGTGGGCGGCGAGACTTGTCGTGGAAACCAATTGGTGATCTCAATCAGCATGACCGGTTCGGTCGCGGCCTCAAAAAATCTGAAACGTTCGGGTGCGTGTGCTGGTGATTTGGTGGTCGTCACGGGGCAATTGGGCGGGAGTTTGCGCGGGCGGCATCTGACCTTTGAACCGCGTGCGACGGAGGGAGAATGGTTGGCTGGAAATCCTGCCGTGCATGCCATGATGGATCTGAGCGATGGTCTGGCGAAGGACTTGCCACGCATGGCTGCTGCGTCTGGACTGGAATTCGTTTTGGACGAGGCAGCGCTGCCATGCGCAGAAGGATGCGACGCGAATCAGGCGTGGTCCGATGGCGAAGATTATGAATTGCTGATGGCCGTGGACTCTGCGGATTGGCCGGAGCTTTCGGCGGCGTGGGGCAAGGCTTTTCCTCTGCTCTCGCTGACGATGATCGGCAGGTTCGTGGAAGCTGGAAGTGGGTGTAGGCCTGCGCTTCTAGGTGGCGGGTGGGATCACTTCACTGCGGCGGGATCGACGCTAAAGGATTGAGGATAGAAGGGCTTTTTTTGTGCCCGCCATGCGTTGAAGCCACCTTCGAGAAGATACACTTTTTCAAAGCCTTGCTGCGCCATGATCTGCGCAACGAGTTCTGCTCGACCACCGATGGCGCAATAGAGGAGGTAAGGCGTGGTGCGGTCTAGCTTTGAGAGGCGTTCCGTGGTTTCCTGGGTGCGTAGGTAGTCGAAGGGTTGCGCTTCGGGAATTCGTGATGGGCCGTATTCGGCCTCAGTGCGGACATCTAGGATCGTTAGCGTTTTATCGCTGATGATGAGTTTCTGGGCATCGTCTGGAGATAAAGTTTTGTATGATGCTGGCAGTGTCACCTCCGGTGGTAGAGTCGGGCCAGTCAGTTTCTGTGGAGGATCACAGGCAACGAGTACAAAGAGACTGACGAGGATGCTGAAGAGCTTTTTCATGATTCGGCGGGGGCGTTCGCTGCTTGGGCGAGTGCGATGGCCTCAAAATAGTGATCTTCGAGTCGGGCGATCTGTGCGGGGGCACCAAAATTCTCGCGCACGGATGTGGCGGCATTTTGGGAGAGTCTTGACAAGAGGTCGGGCTCTTCAATGAGACGCAAGATCGCAGCAGCGAGTTCTTCAGGGCTGCGTTCAGGAACAAGCAATCCGTCGTGGTCGTGAGTGATTGCCTCGGGAATGCCACCGTGATGCGTGGCGATGACGGGGAGACCTGTTGCCATGGCTTCAAGCATGGAGTTGGGGATGCCCTCTTGGTCTTGGCCTTGGGTGAGCTCGCTTGGATGCAGGAAGGCGTGGGCGTTTTGATATTGTTCTAGAAGCGCAGTTTGATCAAGCCAACCACGAAGCTCGACGTGGTTGTCAAGTTGACGAGCGCTGATCTCTTGCTTGATCTTGTCAACCATCGAGCCTTCGCCACAGAGGACGAACTTGATTTGCGGGTGCTTCTTCACGACATGCTGCAATGCCTTCAGCGTGGTTAGGATGCCTTTCTTGGCGATCAATCGACAGGCTTGCACGAGTCTCCACTGGCCATCGATCGGAGGTTGGCGAACGGCGGATGGAACGGTGTCAAAGGGGATGGGGGTGCGGTTCAGTCGTAACTTGTCTGCCGGGCATCCGAGATCGCTGAGGCGTTGCAGCAGCGACTGGCTGCGGGCGAGCACGAGTTGTGCTGAGGCGAAGACTTGACGCAGTAGCGCAAGGTGCTCCGGCTTGTCAATGTCTTTGGCGACATCGACGCCGTGGAAGGAAACAATCCACGGGCCACCCCACTCTTGAAGCATCGGGAGGAAACCAACGGCCTTGTGACCGTAGTACACATGAACCAGGGCGGGGTGATCTTTTTGCAGGAGCTCAATGAGGTTCCACGGATGGCAGGGGCCGGTGTACTTATTGATCTGCACTGGCGGTGGCCACTGTCGGATGATGTATTTGTACCAGAACCGCAGCAGAAAGTTTCCCTTGGGCCGATGGTGCAGCTTCGTCATCGGTGTGATGCGCTCAAAAGGGAACATGGCCGAATTCTCCAGCCACTGGGCATAGACGATATTGCGGACGCGTTTTAGACCGGTGATTTGGCGGTAGATGGATTGCATCTCCGGCTTCAGATAGGTGCCACACAGGCTGATGACCACGGGGCGTGGATCAGTGGGGGTATTTTCAGTTGGGACGGGGTCTGGCATTCAAGAATGCGGGAAGTGTAGCGTGGGGATGCGATCTGGCAAAGACATTGCTTTGGCTCTGATACTCCCGGTGTGTGTTGACTGCTGGATTCCGCCCGGCATGTTGCGCCCATGCAGCGAGATAGCGATGAGGCCATGAGTGTTTCCGAATTGACGCGGGAGATTCGTGCTCTTTTGGAAAATGAGATTGGAAGCGTCTGGGTGGAGGGGGAGATTAGCAACCTGCGCATTCAATCTTCAGGTCATCAATACTTCACGCTGAAGGACGCGGGTGCACAGTTGTCATGTGTGATGTTTCGTGGAATGGCGCAGCGCTCTGCGGTGCGTCTGACCGATGGTGCAGCGGTGCGTGTGTATGGCGAGGTGTCCGTTTATGAGGCGCGCGGTCAATACCAGATGGTGGTGAAGTCGGTGCAGGCTCAGGGGCAGGGGACTCTGCAAGCGAAGTTTGAGGCGTTGAAACGTCGTCTGCATGATGAGGGTCTCTTTGATGAGGAATGGAAGAAACCGATTCCAAAATTCCCACTGACTGTTGCCCTGGTGACTTCCCCCACGGGTGCTGCAATCCAAGACATGCTGAATATTCTGACGCGGCGCGCGCCATGGGTGCGGGTGATGGTCTTTCCGGTGCGGGTGCAGGGACAAGGAGCCGAGCGTGAGATCGCGAGGGCCATTGAGATTCTGAATGATGCCACTGAATGGGGATTGCCGAAGCCGGATACGATTGTGGTCGGTCGCGGCGGCGGTAGCCTTGAGGACCTCTGGAACTTTAATGAGGAGATTGTAGCGCGAGCTATCTTTGCCTCGGAAATTCCTGTGATCTCTGCGGTGGGGCATGAGATTGATTTCACCATAGCTGATTTCGTCGCAGACATGCGGGCCCCCACACCGAGTGCGGCGGCGGAACTCTTGGCCCCGGATCGTGAGACTTTGCAACGTCACTTTGATGGTGTGTCGCGCAGTCTCACTGGGCGCATGATGGCAGCGCTGGATCAATCGCAGCGAGTTCTTGATCTGATGGCTCGTGGACCTCTGATGCATGAGCCACGACGTCGCCTGATGGAGGCGGAGCAATTGCTGGACGAGATGGAGGGACGCCTTCGGGATGGGGTGACCGCGAGTCTGCACGAATCCCGGGAGGCGTTGGCCTATTTGGCCGAGACGTTGGCGCGAGCGCAGCCTCAGACGAGACTTGCTGAGGCGCGTCATCAAGTGGAGTCAACTGAGGCAACCTTGAAGCAGTTGATGAAGCATCGGTTACAGAGAATGAATGAGGGCATTGATAGCCGTGCGAATCTTCTGCGGAGTCTCGGTGTCGATGGTGTGCTTGCGCGCGGTTTTTCAATCACGATGGATGAGAATGGTCGCATGCTGAACGGACCAGCGGAAGTGACCGAGGGCGCCGTGATTCGCACTCGCTTGCGTGATGGTGAGCTCGTGAGTGTGGTGAAGTCTGCGGAAAATTGATGTTGCGATCTGATGCTCGAAAAGCTGACATTACGCGACTTCCGTTGCTTTGACTCTGTGCAGGTGGATGTGCATCCTGAGACGACTGTTTTTACCGGCAAAAATGGCCAAGGGAAGACGTCATTGATCGAGGCGGCCTGTGTGTTGTTGCGTCTGCAATCTCCACGCACATCGAGTCGTGATGAGTGGGTGCGCTTTGGTGCGCAAGCAGCTGTAGTGGAGGGTAAGTGGAATGGATCCGTGCTGCGCTGTGCGCAGTCTGCAAAGGCGCGGCGGCTTGCCGTTGATGGTGGTGTTTGCACTCGTTCCGCTGACTATCTTTCGGCTTCCGGTGTCGTTGTTTGGATGGATCATGCTGATATGAACATGCTCCGCGCAGGTGCAGAGCATAGGCGTCGTTATCTCGACTTTACGGGGAGCCAGCTCTATCCTGGTTATCTCACAGCTCTGCGTGCGTATGAGCGTGCATTGCGTGGACGCAACTATGCGTTGAAGAAGGACGCTGTGATTGCATGGCGGCAGGCGGATGCTTTTGCTCGTGTGATGTCTGAGCACGCGCGTGTGTTGCGTGAACATCGCGCAGCGTTGATCGATCTATTGCGACCTTTTGTGACTGAGCATCATGCGGCGTTGAGTGGTGTGGGTGAATCAGCATCTGTCTCTTATGCCTGCGGTCAGTCGGGTGATGATTTGTTTGAGGAACTGATTTCCCGTCGTGGCGACGAAGAGCGAACCCGTTCTACCGCCTGCGGTGTGCATCGTGATGACATTTTGCTGACTCTTAATGAACGCGATGCGGGATCGTTCGCTTCGGAAGGTCAACAGAGGACGTTGGCATTGGCGATGAAATTGGCCCAGGCGAAAGTTTTGCATCAGGTGCGCGGGCAGGCGCCTTTACTCCTCGTCGACGATGTTTTTGGGGAACTGGATCGGCATCGGCGTCGGGCACTGATGGCGGGGATGCCACAGGGGACTCAAAAAATGATCACGACGACTCACCTGGACTGGTTGGAGGAGGGGTCTCTTTCCGGGCAGGTGTATGAAGTGGACGCAGGGAAGGTGAGGGGGGGCGCCTGAGGTGGTCGAGAGGAGTGTTTTTTATGGAAATTATGGTTTGACCGTGCGGGAAAACTTTCCTTGACGCATTCTGAGGCGGTTTTAGCATGTGATCGCTGGAAATTTGTGGGCCAAGCTAGGTTCTTTTTGTGATTCTCAAAAACTCTAGAATCAGCTGTGGCTTCACTCAATTCTGCGACGCCTTTCTCTTTTTGTTTCTAACCTTTCTCTTTTTTTTGACCCATGCTCGGAAGACTATTTGGACTCGTTGCCAACGATATTGGCATTGACCTCGGAACTGCAAACACTCTTGTCTATGTAAAGGATCACGGAATTGTACTGCGCGAACCGTCTGTTGTGGCGGTAAAGTCTGGTACTAATGAGGTGGTCGCGGTGGGGGACGACGCCAAGCGCATGCTGGGGCGTACTCCTGGCGGGATTACTGCGATCCGCCCCCTCAAGGATGGGGTGATTGCCGATTTTCGCGTGACGGAGGCGATGCTGCGCCACTTTATCCGCAAAGTGCATAATAACCGCCGCGTGGTACGTGGACCCCGTGTGGTGATCGCCGTGCCATCGGGGATTACTGAGGTGGAAAAGCGTGCTGTGAAGGAAAGTGCAGAGCAGGCGGGTGCCCGTGAAGTCTATTTGATCGAGGAACCGATGGCCGCTGCCATCGGTGTGGGCCTCCCGGTTCAGGAAGCTGCTGGCAACATGATTGTGGATATCGGTGGTGGCACGACTGAGGTGGCCATCATCTCCCTTTCCGGGATCGTCTACAGCCGCAGCGTCCGTGTGGCCGGCGATGAGCTGGATGAAGCGGTCATCAACTACATGAAGCGTGCCTACAATCTGATGATTGGGGAGCGCACCGCAGAAGAAATCAAACTCCGCATTGGTTCGGCATTCCCGCTCGGGAAAGAAACGACGATGGAAGTGAAGGGGCGCGACATGGTGGCAGGGTTGCCAAAGACGATCACGATCACCAGCCAAGAAGTGCGTGAGGCGATGCTTGAGCCGCTGAATGCCATCATTGACGCGGTCCGCACGACGCTGGAGCGTTGCCCCCCAGAACTTTCTGCCGACTTGGTGGATCGTGGCATCATGCTGGCAGGTGGTGGTGCTCTGTTGCGTGGCTTGGACAAGCTGTTGCAGGAAGAGACCGCGCTGCCTGTCCATGTGGCGGATGATCCGCTGAGTGCTGTCGGCGAAGGGACGGGGCGCGTCTTGGGAGAACTCGAATTCCTCCGCAAGGTCAGCACGACTGAGGTCTAAACCGTTGCGGCACCTTATCGGTGCGCCTTGGCGCGGGGTCGCTGTCTGGGCTACTTGAAATGGCGTAGTCATCACGCAAGGGAAAATGAAAAAGCTCAATCTTTTAGCGCTGTTGCTATTCATCGCGGGAGCAGTGTCGGTGTTCACTTTGAACACTCCGACCACTCGGGCGATTCAGCAGCGCGTCATGGCGATCCTGGCGCCTTTTATCCACTCCAGTGCTGCGGTGCAGGATGCGGTCAGTGGTGGTGGACCGTCCCTGGATCCACGGCAGGTGCAGAAGGACAATGAGGAACTGCGCATCCAGTTGCAGAACCTGAAGATCATCGCACAAAAATACAACCAGCTGATCGAGGAAAATAACAGCCTGCGGAAACTGCTGGATTATAAGCAGTCCTATCCCTTCAAGATTTCTGCAGCGAGGGTGGTGAAGCGTTCTTCGACAACTTGGTGGAATACGATGATCATCGATAAGGGATCCCTGGACGGCATCGGCACAGATAGCCCGGTCATCACCGATATCGGGCTGGTAGGTAAGACTGGGAAGTTGGCACCGCACATGGCGGAGGTCATATTGCTGACGGATGAGTCCTGCCGAGTGTCTGCTAAGGTTGAGGGGACACTGGAGCAAGGGATTCTTTCTGGGGAACGGGCCGGGCTGGAGTTGCGTCCGAATCTTCGGCTTAAATTCCTCAGCCGTGATGCGTCGGTGAACATCGGATCCAACGTCTATTCCTCGGGTGAAGGCGGTGTCTTTCCTGCGGGCATTTTGCTGGGGCAATTGAAGCGCTTTGAAAATCGCGACATCACGGGTGAAGCTGTCGTGGAACCAGCGGTGGATTTTTCATCGATCGAACACGTGTTTGTCGTGGAGATGGAGATTCAGGTGGACAAGCAGGCACCAACCGCGCAACCGCCTGCTGCAACCCGTGTCGTCCCGAGCGCAGAAGAAGTGGTGCCGAAGGCGGAACCTGTCATCATCAAACAGCCATGAATGGATCTGAACATGAATACTGCAGCGCTGCCCGAAAGGGTCGGTGGTTGGGATTCGTTTTCAGTAACCGTGGGAACGATTGATTGCCATGCTCTTTAATCTTCTAGTTCTCATCGTGACGATCTGCACCTTTGCGGTGCAAGAGTTTATTCCGCCGATTGAGATCGCAAACATGGCGACGTTGTTTTTGCCTGCGGTTTTCTTTATGTGTGCATCGGTCGCCGTGCCATTCATGATGATGCTGGTACTGGCTTTTGTGACCGGAATCATCTGGGATGCCCGCTATCTGCCACCGGCAGTCATGGATGTGGTGCAACAGCCAGAGACGCTCTCGTTATTGGGCGGGACCGGTGGTGACTCGAGCCTGATGGGAGGCAACCTCGCCTTCGGTGTGTCGGTGATGCTTTTTGGGTTGCTGGGCGCTTTTATGCAGGGGGTGCGTCCTTTGTTCAAGCGCGGCCGACTTGAGCTTCCGGTGCTCATGGTGGGTGCAGTAACGTTTATTTGGCTAATGGCGCAGTATCTCCTGATCACTTTTATGCGCGGTAGCTTCAACTTTCCGCAGGGAGTGTGGTCAAAGATGGTGACTGACACGCTCCTGAGCATGCTGGTGGCACCGCTAATATTTTTGGTCCTTCACTGGATGGCGAGGCTGTCGAGTTATGAAATCAAATATGAAGGACTGAGGTACAACTTCGATGGTCGTTAAATATCGCTTCCGCCTTTACCTGCTCTGCCTGGCAATGATGCTTGGCTTTTTGGTGCTGGTCTATCGCTTGTGGTCCTTGCAAATCGACCGTCACGACGAGTTTGTGCACCGGGTCCCGAGCGCCCGGGAGGAGCGCGCCCGCGTGCCTGGCGTGCGTGGGGAGATCCGTGATCGCAATGGTTTGGTACTGGCCAGTAATCGCGCTGCGTTTGAAGTGCGCATCAATCTTGGCGAAATGGTCTCGGAATATAAAAGGCAGCTCCCAAAGGGTGGGGCCGTTCCAACCATCGAGTATGACGCAACCGAGGGTGGTCGGAAAGTGAGGAAGAAGGAGACGGACGTCGTCCAGATCTTCAATGAAACCATTCAAAAAGCATTCAACGAGATGGGGATGGCGAAGGGGATCGACTCCGTGGATATGCAGGTACATTACCGCACGTTCGCGGGTGTGGTGCCCTGGGTGTATCGTGACGACCTTACGTTCTCGGAGTTCAGTCGCTGTGCAGAACACAATCTGGGGCTGCCCGGGGTCTCTGTCACGGAACGTGCGGTGCGGTTTTACCCCTATGGATCGCTAGCCTGCCACATCCTGGGTTATGTGCGTCTTGCCGACGATCAGAAGACGACGGCCGAAGAGCGCTCAGGTTGGGATTATTTCTTGCCAGATGACTACGGCGGTGCTGGCGTTGAGAAGACCTTCAACGAGTACCTGCGTGGCAAGCCTGGGGTGCGTACGATGAAGAAGAATGAGCGTGGTCGTTTGGTGGGTGAGGTGAGCTTTGTAGAACCTCACAAGGGCAATGATGTTTTCCTAACGCTCGACGCGCGCATTCAGTTCATTGCGGAGCGGGCATTGCGTGAAGGTGGTGTGGGACGCGGTGCAGCGGTGGTGATCGATCCGTCCTCTGGCGAGATTTTAGCGATGGCTTCGGTGCCCTCTTATGATCCGAACCGCTTCATTCCCAGCATCACCACGGAGGAGTATGCCTCCTACCTCAACAATCCTGCCAACCCTCTGTTTAATCGCGCCGTGAACGGGTATGCGCCGGGATCGACCTTCAAGATCGTGACTTCGTTTGCGGGTTGTTTGGCAGACATTCAATCTCGTCACTTCAATTGCGCAGGAGGTGTGACTTATGGGAACAAGTTCATGAAGTGTTGGATCGCCGAACATGGCGGTGCGCACGGTTCGCTGGATGTGAGTGATGCCATCATGCGCTCCTGCAACAGCTTCTTTTACTTGTATGGGAACGCAGCGGGAATCGACAACATCGCGAAGGTTGGCAAGTTGCTGGGCGTCGGTGAGCGGACGGGAGTAGAGTTGGGCGAAGAGTCCTCCGGCGTTTTGCCCACACCCGAATGGCTTCGACTCAACTACCCACGTGATCGCTGGAGCCCGGGTCACACCGCAAATACTTCCATCGGTCAAGGCATGGTCTTGGCGACCCCGTTGCAGATGGCCTCCGTGGTCGCGACCGTTGCCAATGCGGGCAAGGCGTATAAGCCGCACCTGCTCAAGCGAGTGACTGATGGACCTGATGTGGTTTTGGAGAACGAGCCAACGGTGCGTGCGGATTTGGCGAAGGAAGGCATCGAGCCAAAAGAGGTGGAGATGATCCGTCGCGGTATGTGGAAGGTGGTGAATGCCGAGGCAGGGACAGGTAAGGGGGCGCGTATTCCGGGCATAGAAGTGGCGGGAAAAACTGGCACGGCCCAGTTTTGGAGGACCGTGGACGGTGTGAAGCAGAAGGACAATCACACTTGGTTCATCACCTTTGCTCCTTACAAGGATCCTAAATACGCCGTCTGCACCCTGGTGCAGGGTGGAAAATCTGGAGGAGGCTGCGCAGCACCTGTGGCGCGCCGCATCCTCGAACAAAGTCTCGCACTCGACAATGGCTATGAAGTCACCGTGCAGAAGATGCCCGAGGCAAAGGGCAGCTTTAAATTTGTCGAGAGCGTGACCTATGCAGACAGTGGCGGCGTCCCAGAGGCGGTTGCCAGTGACGAGGAAGGCGAATCCGCCCCGGTGCGTGAAGCGAGCGAAGAGAGGCCTGCACCCCGCAGGTCCTCCGACGCTCCCACGATCCGACGCAAGGCGGATGCTGCTGGCTCTCAGGGGGTCAGCGCACAGCAGGAGGTGCCAAAGGCGGTACCTGTGCGCCGGGCGGGTCTTTTCAGAAGACTCTTCCAGTGAGTTGATCATCCATCGAAATCATTCAAACCAACCAACAACTTTCGGAGGGCACTATGCCATTAGGAATCGTGAAACGTATCAAGGAGTTCATTACTGGGAAGAAAGACTTTTCCAGCGGAACGCGCATTGTCATCAATTGTGAAAAGCTGGAAAACCGCGTGGCATTGCTGGAAAACGGTATGCTGGAAGAGTACAGCATCGAACGTGTCGGGGCGCAGAGTCTCGTCGGCAGCGTCTTCAAAGGACGGGTGAAGAATATTGAGCAAGGCTTAAAGGCCATGTTCGTGGACATTGGCTTCGAAAAGAATGCCTTTTTGCACTTCTGGGATGCTATCCCAGCAGCGCTGGATGGCGGTCTTGAGGAGATCAATCGTGGTGGTTCTGCGAAGAAGCGCAAGACCATCCAAGCCAAGGACATTCCCTCTCTCTACCCGGTGGGTTCAGAGATCATGGTTCAGGTGACCAAAGGTCCGATCGGGAATAAAGGCCCTCGGGTGACGACGAATATCTCGTTGGCGGGTCGCCTCTTGGTGCTGATGCCATTGAATGAAGTTTTTGGTATTTCCCGCAAGGTGGATGATCCTAAAGAGCGCGCGCGTCTGCGTCGTATCATCGAAAACTTGGACCTGCCCGAGGGCATGGGGTTGATCATGCGCACCGAAGCGTCTGGAAAACGTGCCCGCCACATCGTGCGTGACTTGAGCCTGTTGGTGGAGCAGTGGAACGAGATCGTGGAGCAGCGGGATGGCCACAAGGCACCGGTGTGTTGCTTCCAGGAGCCGGACGTCATTGAGCGCACGGTCCGTGATTTCTTGACCGAAGATGTCGATGAAGTCGTTTGCGATAACCAGGAGATGACGGAGCGGATGCAGGAGATGGCCGCGCAGATTTCGCGTCGCGCCCGCCGCCGGATTTCATATTACAATTCAGCCACGACCGGAACTGGCGCTGCGATTTTTGACCAGTACGGGATTCAAAAGCAAATCGACAATGCCTTCTATCGTCAGGTATGGCTGCCCTGTGGTGGCTACATCGTGATCGATCAGACGGAGGCGCTGGTTTCTATCGATGTTAACACAGGCCGCAACAAGGGCTCCAAGGACGTCGAT
The DNA here is from genome assembly GCA_024232965.1 of Verrucomicrobiaceae bacterium. Lineage (GTDB taxonomy): Bacteria > Verrucomicrobiota > Verrucomicrobiia > Verrucomicrobiales > Verrucomicrobiaceae > JACKQF01. Next base: position 23,817 of record JACKQF010000003.1, read on the forward strand.
AAGCTAATCCTCGAAACGAACCTGGAGGCGGCTGCTGAAGTGGCGCGTCAGTTACGTCTGCGCAACATGGGTGGTTTGGTGGTGGTCGACTTCATTGATATGAAGCCGCGCCGGGATCAGCAGGCAGTTTACAAGATGATGGTTGATCGCGTGAAGCGTGATAAGGCGAAGACGCAAATCTTGCCAATCTCCCAGTTTGGCCTGATGGAGATGACCCGCCAGCGTCTCAATGAGAGTCTGGATACCACGACCATGGAGCCTTGCCCCTACTGCAAAGGTCATGCGCAGGTGAAGACAACGCTGACGATGAGTGTGGAACTGCAGCGCCGCCTGACGAGCATTCTTGGGAAAGGTAAGCCTGAGCAGAAGAACTTGCTCGTCGTGGTTCATCCTGAGGTATTGACTCGTTTGCGGACAGAGGATGGTGAGTTGCTGTCTGAGCTTGAGCGCCGCTACGAAGCGCGTCTGACCTTCCGTAGCGATCCAAATTTCCACCGCGAGCAATTCGTCGTGGCCAACGCCCAGAACGGAGAAGAGATCCGGCCCTGATGGGGCGGTTAACACCCCACGGTCATGGATTGGGAGTCGCCTAAGCTGCTGCTGCTGATCCTGCCGTCGGTGCTGCTGCTGTTGTGGGTAGAGCAAAGCTCTGCCCACACGATGTCTTTGGGGCGCAAGCGATTGCTTTTGGTGGTCAGAGTCCTGGGGGTCATGCTGGCCATCGTTGCGTTGGCTGGGCCAGCCAAGACTCGGCTAGGCACCCGGCAAGCGTTAGGAGTGATCGTAGACGCGAGCCAAAGTCTCGGTGAAGAGGGGTTGGCGAGGGCCTTGGCAGAGGCCAGCAAGATTCAGAATGCTGCGGATGTGGGGACCGATACATTTACGGTCGTCTTCGGTGACGTGCCGCAGTCGAGGGCGACTGAGTTTGCAGGTGCGGTGACGCCTTGGGACAAGGAGTTCTTGGCCCGGCATGGTGGGGGTAGCGATTATGGTTCTGCTGTCGAGTTTGCGAGATCGCTGTTTCCTGCGGGGACCAGTCAGACCATGGTCGTGATTGGTGATGGGCATGATACGCGCGGTGGTTGGCTATCTGCGGCGAGAGATGCGGCCGTGGGCGGTGTGCGAATGGATGCCATCGGAGTGAGTGGGCCCAAACGGCCGGATGCAAGGGTGCGCGATTTGAAGCCAAGTCGGAGCCGATTGCATGAGGGGGCTAGCCTGTCTTTGGAGGTGACACTGGATAGTACCGTGGATGGAGATGGAGTGTTGAAGCTGTATGAAAATGGCGTCGAGGTGGATCAGCGTCCGGTGAAGCTTTTGGCTGGACAATCGAAGGTGGAAACCTTCCAGCGGACGCCAAATGCGCGGGACATATACAAGTATCGTGCCACGCTGGAGGGCATCACGGGGGATACGATGACGGCCAATAATGACGCTTTGGCAATCGTCGATGTGCGGGGTCGGCTCCGGCTTCTTTATTTGGAGGGGGATGCGGTTGAGGGGGCGATTTTAGTTCAGGCAATGCAGAAGGAGGGCATTGAGCTGGATCTACGGCAGCCCGGTGCTGTGCCTGGAACGTTAGCGCAATTGGCGGGCTATGATGGGGTCATTCTGTCTGATATTGCGGCGCATCAAGTCGGTGAGGCGACGATGGTGGCGCTGCGTGATTTTGTGGACAAACTTGGGGGTGGTTTGCTGATGCTTGGTGGGACTCACTCGTTTGGTCTGGGCGGATATGTGGGCACGCCGGTTGAGGATTTGCTGCCGGTGCGACTGCGGGCGCGGGATGAGGAGGAGAAGCAGAGTGCGGCGCTTGCATTGGTGATCGACCGGTCTGGGTCGATGGCGGGTGAAAAGTTGGAGATGGCAAAAAGCGCTGCGATCGCGACTGCGGAGGTTTTGGGCCACACGGATTTCCTGGGGGTGTATGCCTTTGACTCTACTGCCTATGTCGTGGCACCGATGACGCGCCTCGCGGCGACGTCCGCGGTGGCGGCGCAAATCTCGACGCTGGCACCAGGTGGTGGCACGAATTTGCAGCCGGCGTTTGAGCAGGCGCGCGCGGCTTTGCAGCAGGTGAAGGCGAAGGTGAAGCACATGATCGTTTTGACGGATGGTCAAACAACCGGGGACGGGTATGAGGCAATGGCCTCCCAGTGCCGGGCAGATGGGATCACGATTTCGACGGTGGCAATTGGGGATGGGTCTCACGTGGGACTCCTGCAAGCGATCGCGTCCGCTGGAGGTGGGCAGGCCTACAACACACGTGACGCGAAGAGCATCACCCGGATCTTCACGCAGGACACCCTGATGCACACGGGTCGAATGATGCGCGAAGAGCCGTTTGACGCGGTCGTGGCGGAAAAGCATCCGTTGCTGGCTGGGCTGGAGCCCTGGGATGCGCCGCCTTTGCTGGGTTATGTGAAGGCGGTGCGCAAGGCGACGGCACAGGTGCCGCTGGTGACCGATGTGGGCGATCCGTTGCTGGCGCATTGGCGTTTTGGATTGGGCAAGGTCACCGCATTTACTTCGGATGCGAAAAGTCGCTGGGCGTCTTTGTGGATCAGTCGCTGGCCGTCGTTCAGTCGGTTTTGGTCTCAGGTTCTGCGGGAAACGGCGCGGCCACCCCAGGGTCGGAGGATGGACTTGGCCTGCGTGATGGTTGGTGGCCAGGCGCGGGTTTCGGTAGACCTTATGGCGGACTCTGGCAACCGGGCCAACGACGCCATGGTGCAGGCGAAGGTGTTTTTTGCGGACGCGGACGCATTGGCGGCTCCGCTGGAGACCCAGGTTCAGTTGCCTTTGGGTCAATCCGCCCCAGGGATGTACGAGGGTGGATTTAGGCCGGAAAAGCCGGGCATCTACCTGGTGCAGGCGCAGGCTGGATCGGAAATGGTCTCGGCGGGGCTCGTTTACCAGCCATCCACCGAGGTCAGTCTAGGCACGGTGGATGACGAGGCGCTGCGTCAAGTGACGGCGGCGACAGGCGGACGTGTTTTGCAGTCGGGAGAGCAACCGATCCTGGAACAGGTGAAGGTGTCTGAGTACGTCGAACTCTGGCCCAGCCTGATTGCGACATTGGTCGCACTGTTCCTGCTGGACACGATGGTCCGACGTTGGGAGCACGTTCAGGGCCTTTATCAGGCGCTCGCGGGTGCTCGGCGCTAGTCAGTAGAGCCAGATCCCGCGCTCATCGCAGTAGTCGTAAAGTGCGTCCAGGAGGTCATTAGCCTCGCTAAGATCTGAGGTGAGGCTAAATTTTCGGAGTGGGGCGAAGTCTGCGAAGAGGTCTTGTTGGGCCTCTAAAACGGCAGAGATTTTCTGCATGGAGCAGTGCACGCTGACGGGGTCAGATGCGATCGTGAAGTGGTTTTTGACCTTAACTTGAACTTTCCAGCGTGAAGGCTGGCGGGGTGTGTTGGCGTCGGGATGCAGGATTTTCATTGGAACAGGGAGAAGTCGCTCGTCCTGTTCTACCGCAACGGCGGCTCGACATTTCAGACAAAATCGCCAAAAAACGCTAAGCCGTGCGTTGTGGTCTGCTTTTCGCGCGCTGAAATCCGGCCACCAGCCACCAGATTGGATTGATGAAGAGCGCCAATAAAAGCGCCTTATTGAGGATGAAGGAAAGGTTCGTGAGTAGGGTCACGGTTTCGTGGAAACAGATGAGCCCGATCCCAAAAAGGGCTGCCGCGCGCCGATTTTGCAGGCCAAGAAAGGCCAGCAACTCCAGAGGAAGCGCGATGCCAAAGAGGAATTGGCAGGCCAGGGGATGATCCATCAGCACTGCTGGTAACCAGTCCATCTTTAGTGCGGCTGGCTCTAGGCGGTCGTGGTACTCCATCCCGTTGTTTTTGAGCAGGTGCAGTGAGAAATACTGGGCGTTCGCGAACCAGAGCCCCTGTGAATTGACGACCTTGGTGATAGCTGACACGACATAGGCTGCTGCCAATCCTTGGCGAGCCCAGTTCATCTCGATCCGTCCGTGGTCCAGCCCTCCCCAAAGCCAAGATTTGCTGCGAGCGGTGATCCGTTGGTAGATGCCTGCCAGCCATAGCATCAGCAGCACAAGGTGCAGGCCCTGCGCGGTGTGGCCGATGGAGCCTTGGGAGTTGTTGAGCGTGGCTGCTGCGAGACCAAAAAGCGTAGGGATGGCCAGCGACCACTCGGAGGCAATGCCGATGGCGTATAGAAGGAGGGAGATCGCCGTGAGGGCGCGCAGCGTGCCTTCGATGCTGTCGTTGGAAAGAAACGTGAGGTCGAACCACATCGCGATACCGTTCGGGTGCGGCTGCGCGGTGTAGGTGATGTCTGCGGCGAATCCGTTGTGGAGGATGGCATGGAGTGCCTGCATCGGCTGCGTCCAAAAACCGATCCAGCCAGTGTGCGTGTCCCATACGAGCAGGGCTAAGAACACCCTGAGGAGCACCACCTCCCAGGCGGGCATCTTGAAGTCTTCCTTGCGGAACCAGAAGGAAAGCGTGCGCTGGATGAAGCTGGGACGGTCGGCGGGGGGCGTGCTCATGGTAGCGCTATTTCCCCTTCTAGTTGGGTGGTTTGTTTGACTGCACCGTCCGTGAAGACGATATCGACACGATGCAACCGAAGGCCCTTCGCGGGGGCGAGGGGGGATTTGTCTGGCATGTTGTCAATCAGCCATTGAAGGACGGTTTGCGCTGCTTCCGCGCGTATTTCGGGTGGGAGATCTGCCTTTTTGACCTTTCCACCGTGTGCCTTTTTGGCGTCGTTCAGCTTTCGGTCGTAGACTTTCTTGACGTCAGATGGCGCCCTGCCAAAAAGGGGGCCCATTCGCAGGTCCTGGTCCTTTTCGTCGGTGACGTAGACGAAATAGGTCGCCGGTTCGAAGCTCGAGTACATCGGGAAGTTCGAGAATGGGTAAAATTCCCCCGGTTTATCGGTTCGGGCGGTTAGTGCGGGAATCACAAAGGCCATCAGAAGCACCAAGAACCAGTGCAGCTTGAAGGGCAGTCTTTGGAGAAGTTGGAAAAAGTGCGACATGTCCGTGGGGTTGGCGTGCGTGCGCTGCCTCGCTATTGCTGCATTTCAGCGTGGAAAGCAACCCTTGGCTGCGCTTTCCCAAAGCCGATACCAAGGATGCGCCAGTCCGCGACAGGATGTGCACAGTCTGTGCGGTGCTCTCATTTTGCTGTTTCAGACACTTGCGCGGAGGGGGAACCGCTGTCATCAACTGCCGATGGAATTCTCCAATGTAACGGCGGTCGCGAAGGCGAATGTTTATTTTGAAGGCAAAGTGGTCAGCCACACGATCTTGCTGCAGGGCGGCGAGAAAAAGACGTTGGGCCTGATCTATCCTGGCTCCTACCACTTTGGGACGGATGCTGCGGAACGTATGGAGATCTCTGATGGTCAATGCGCGGTGTTGCTGGACGGCGGCAGCGACTGGGCCAGCTATGCAGCTGGCACTGCCTTTGACGTTCCAGCAAAGTCGGGTTTTGAGATCCGCGTTGAAGGCGGCATCTGCCAATACGTCTGCTCTTTTTTGAGCTGAGCTCCCTCTAGAAAATCATGAGGGCGGATGCCCGGTTGGACATCCGCCCTTGAATACGTTCGGTAACCAACAGCCATACTGGCAACCAACGAAACTGGAAAAAGGGGTGATGGCTGGCTTTCGGTCCCTATGGTCCTCAATCACCATCTTTCCTAAGATAGTATGGTTTTTATTAAAGTGGTCACGGTTAGGTAAGTGGGTTGTAAAACTTTTGTCAGAATCTGCCGATAATTGCTAGACCAGCTGAATCTTAATCGGCGGCTCTTACGTACCGATTCGCATGTGGTTTGTCTCCGTCACGTGTCCCAGTTGCTTCGAGGTCTTTGACGTCGCAAGTCCCTCACTGGAGGAACTACCCTGCGACATGGACTACGACTGTGAGATCTGCTGCCGACCTCTCCGCATTTACATCGAAGAATCGGATGGGGAAGCGATCGGCACCGCGTACGGCCCTGGGGATAGCGGCCCTTGGGGGTAAATTGGGTTTACGCAGCGTTGAGCGTGGCGGCGGCTTCCTCTGCACGGAAGTCGAGCTCTGATTCAACGCGGAGGTTTTCGACGATGTAGGTTTGCCGATCCGGGGTATTCTTGCCCATATAGAAGGTCAGCAGTTCCTTGATCGTGCGGTGCTCAGGCATCATGACAGGTTCCAGCCGAATCTTGGGGCCGATGAAGTGCTTAAACTCGTCGGTATTGATTTCACCCAGGCCCTTGAAGCGGGTGATCTCTGCATTTTTTCCCAGTTTGTGGATGGCCCGTTGGCGTTCGTCGTCGCTGTAGCAGTAGAGCGTTTCCTTCTTATTACGGACGCGGAAAAGTGGCGTCTGGAGGATAAAGACGTGGTTATTGCGGATGAGTTCGGGGAAGAATTGCAGGAAGAATGTGATCATCAGAAGGCGGATGTGCATCCCATCGACATCGGCGTCGGTGGCCAGGACGATCTTGTTGTAACGGAGGTCTTCCAGGTTTTCGTCGATCTGGAGGGCGTTCGCCAGGAGGTAAAACTCCTCATTCTCATAGACGATCTTGCGATTGAGCCCAAAGCAGTTCAGGGGCTTTCCTCGGAGACTGAAGACTGCCTGGGTATTGACGTCGCGTGCACGAGTGATGGTGCCGCTGGCGCTATCACCCTCGGTAATGAAGAGGGTGCTGGTCTCACGCTGTTTGTCTTTGGTGTCCAGGTGGATACGGCAGTCGCGGAGCTTCTTATTATGTACTTTGGCTTTGCGCGCACTGTCCCGGGCGGCCTTTTGAATGCCGCTGATCTCTTTGCGCTCTTTCTCATTGGAGAGGATCTTTTCTTGGAGAGCTTTGGCGATGTCGCCGTGCTTATGCAGGAAATTATCGAGTTGCGCGGTGATGACGCTGGTGATGTGGCCACGGAGGTTGCGCCCGCCAGGCTCCATGTGGGAGGATCCCAGCTTCGTTTTGGTCTGGGACTCAAAGACTGGCTCCTGAACTTTGACGCTGACGGCGGCGATCAGTGAGCCACGGACATCATTTGGCTCAAACTGCTTGCTGTAAAAGGCGCGGGCCTCCTGGACGATGGCCTCCCGGAAGGCGGCCAAATGGGTGCCGCCCTGGGTCGTGTGCTGGCCGTTGACGAAGGTGTAGTACTCCTCGCCATAGCCAGTGCCGTGAGTGAATGCCACCTCCACGTCTTGCCCGGCGATGTGGATGATGGGATAGAGTGGCTCCTCCGTCAGCTTGGCGCGGATCAGATCCATTAGCCCGTCCTTGGATTTGAATTTCTCTCCGTTCAGAGTCAGCGTCAGCCCCGGATTCAGCCATGAGTAGAAGCGCAGCATGTCCCGGACGTAGTCCAGCTTGTAGTGGACGTGGTTGCCAAAACTCTCGCGATCTGGGCGGAAGACGATGCGGGTGCCGTTCGCTTCCTCACAGGCTTTGGGAGACTTCATTTCATACTTCACGAGCCCACGCTCGAACTCGATGGAGCGCGTCTGCTGTTCGCGGACGGCTTGGATTTCGAAGAATTCACTCAGGGCGTTGACGGCTTTGATGCCGACGCCGTTGAGCCCCACTGAGCGTTTGAAGACCTCGCTATCATACTTCGCACCGGTGTTGATCTGGGCGGAGCACTCCATGAGTTTGCCCAGCGGGATGCCGCGGCCGTAATCCCGGACGGTGACGGTCATGTCCTCCGCTACAGTGACTTCGACATGCGTTCCGTAACCCATGACGTGCTCATCGATAGCGTTGTCGACCACTTCCTTGAGTAGGACATAGATGCCGTCCTCTGGCTGGGATCCGTCTCCCAGTTTGCCGATGTACATGCCGGGGCGGAGCCGAATGTGCTCGCGCCAGTCGAGTGACTTGATGGAATCTTCTGTGTAACCGTGGTCGGGTTTGGACATGGTGAAAAGGCGGCTCGATTATGAAATTTCGCTCCCATTTCATTAGGGGCAGGGCATGGAATGGTCAACCGGAGGATCACGGAATCCTCATTCCAAGCCGGATTTTGGCCGGCATAGGAATAATGCTGATACCTGAAATAACACAAAAGTTAAAATTTTTGAAATTTTGATAGCTTTTATGATGGAAGGTGTGTAAATTATGGAAGATATAATTATCAGGCCATGCCACTTCCTTTCAATTTCTCCAGCCAAAAGCTCGAAGCCGCTGCCACCACCGAACCGGGTGTCGAAGCAGGGGGTATGGCCACCTTCGAACTCAAGTTTGCCAATATTGGTTGGGATAGACCGAGCGAATCTGAGTCGCACTCCCCATATTTGGCGCAATGGGATGGCCCATCGGTCACCGAGTCTCTGCCGCAGGTTGAAGCACCCATCGTTCGACCAGTGAACGCTCGTTCGCCATCCGCATTCACTGAACCTGAAGCAAACGTGATCGTTCCTGGCTGGAGTCCCGAGAGTTCCCCCTTCCGCCCAGCCCCCGCGATGCCCTTCATTCCGCCCCGGCCACGGCAGGAGGCTCTGCCAAGACCTGCGTTTACGCCACCGCCCCCAGTAGCGGTTGAACCAGTTGCGCCAGCGGTTTCGGTTCCGACGCCTTCAATGGTCAGCGAGATTCAGGCCCGTATCGCCGAGATGAAATTGGCGCTTGGGAATGATCTCGGTCGCTCACAGCACGCGACGGAGCAGCGCATGGATGAATTGGCCGCGGCTCTGCAACGTGAGCTTCGTGATCTGGACGCCAAGACGGAGGCGGAGACCCAACAGCTCAAAGACGACCTCTTTTCGACCGCGATGGGAATGAGTGCCCTGCGAGATCAGCAACAGATCATTGTGGCGGAAATCAATGTGGTTCGCGCCGCCGTGGCCCAGCAAGCTGAGTGCAGCGGCAGCGGACAAGACCAAGTGACCGCCGGACAAATCAGCGCTGTCCAGGAGACGATGGCGGCACTTGGGCAACAGACTGCGGATGCTATCGCCGCAGCGGACGAAGCGGTAAGGCTGCTCGGAATCCGTGTCGATGGCCTTGCGGAGACGGGTTCCCATTTGCGGGAACTTGGAGAGCGGCTTGATGCCCTCAATATCACGAGCGCTGCGGTGAAGACTCTTGAGTCACGACTAGACGCGATATCGGTGGCGGCATCATCCATCAGGCCGATGCAGTCTAGGCTTGATGCTCTCGCAACACTGACTGACGGCCTGAGTGCGCTCGAAGCACGTGTGGAGGTTCTTTCGACTCGCGAGCTCGGCGTTCTCAAACACCGTACTGAGCGCGCCGAAGAACGGGCGGCACGCGCACTGGCCGCGATCGAGTCCATCTCCGACGGACAGAGGCTGGCCGCCATGTGGAATGTACCAGAGGAGCCTGCAGAGGCACAGAAGTATGCAAGCTATGACAAATTAGCTGAGCTTAGCGAACGCATTGACGAGATGGCCGCCAAGCAGCGATTTTCCGACACTCTCTTAAAATCCGTTGAGCTGAGCGTGATGGAGCGCTGTGAGAAGATGTTGGCGGCGAAACTTGCCGTGATGGCAGATGAAGCCACCGCAGAGATGGCGGAGATGGAATCGCGACTTCATCGCCAAATGCCCATTGAGGCTCCAGAGGTCGAGGAACCCGCCGGCTGTGGCCTCTTGGCGATGGATGCCCAGACCGAGCGGCGGGTAGTTGAGCTTGTTGAAGAATTGGTGGCAGGAAAGCTGAAGGCTCTCGTGGCACCAATGGTTCGCGCCGATCTGAGCCGAATGTTGGGTGCGATCTTGCCCATGCCGATTGCAACCTCAGAAAAGATGGCGCCTCTTCCAGAAGCATCTGAAGAAAAGAAGGAGGTCCAGCCATGACTCCAATCCCTCCCGCCACTAGTGGAACCGACTCTGAAGGACGTGCGAGTGCCGCGCTCTGGAGCGTGGCTTCTCATGCGGAACTCCTGCGCGGACGTCGCCCCGATGTGAGCACTGTCATTCGCGTTGTTCCGGCACAGGTCACCGTGCCGGCTGCGATCGTCTGTGCCCCACCTCCACAATCGCCTGAAACCTTTTCCTCCCACAAACTCTAACTATGAACTCACTCCGACTCCGACTCATGTTCCCGCTATGGCTGTTTGGCTTTTTGCCTGCCATGGGAGTTACCCGCCTCATGGGGCATTCCATTGATTGGTTCTTTGGCGTTCAGGGCGTCCTTTTGGGCGGCGGTGCCTTTTTAGGTTCCTACCTCCTGAGCGGCTGGATGTTGCGGCCTGCCTTTGCGGTGACCGAAGCAGCAGCCTCCGTTATGCGTGGTGTCCCACCTTCCGCGGCCACCGCCGAATGGCTGCCTCAGGACTTCTGGAAGCTACGCGCAGATATCAACATGCTCTTCGCCAAGCACCGTCAGGCACTAAATGCTGCTGAAACGCACGCCTGCCAGACGGAGCAACGCCTTCTGAATGCAGAGCGACTGGTGCGCGAGGCCTTCACCGCCATGCAGGGCATCTTCGCCGCTAGCGATGAGTGTGTCGCTGTAGTGGATGGGGACGGTTCAATCGTAGCATCCAATGCCCGCATGGATGAGTTCCTTGGCCAACCTTTGGAGGAAGTCGCAGGGCGTGATGCGAAGGCAATGCTCACGGCTCTGACAAAGCGGATGAAGGATGGGGAAAAGCTCGAGAGCTGGACAGCGCTCGCCGCAGAAGACGACGAGTTTGATGCCGAACTGGAAATCGAGACCAATGACACCCCAGCCCGGACAGTCGTCATGCGCACCGCGCCGATGCGTGCTGAGAGTGGCGAAACCGTTGGGCGCCTGTGGATGTTGCGTGACCGCACCCAAGTCCGCGGGCTGGAGCAGCAACTTCGCCAGTCTCAAAAGATGGGTACGTTGGGCCTTATCGCAGGTGGGATTGCGCATGATTTCAATAACCTACTCACCGCAATCCGTGGGAACCTGACCCTGGCAGAAATGACGCCGCCAGATCAGCAGGACGAAGTCAAGGACCGACTGGACGGTGCCACCCAGGCGACTGTCCGGGCGGCGGAGTTGGTGAAGCAACTTCTGGGGTATTCACGCCGCTCTGATCCTGATCGCAAGGTCACAAACATGAAGCGTGTCGTATCCGATGCGCTGAGCCTTCTGAAGCATAGCGTTGATCCCAAGATCAACTTGCGCAGCCACATCACGAGCGATTCCTCATTCGCGGTGGCTGATGCCACCCAGTTGGAACAGGTCTTGCTGAATCTGGGCATCAACGCTCGTGATGCTTTGCCTGCCCAAGGCGGCATCATCGAGATGGCCCTCGAAAACGTTGACCGCCAGATGAATGAAAACGGCGAGAAGGGCGAATATGTCATGATCTGCGTCCGCGACAATGGTCACGGTGTGCCAGTTGAGGATCGCCAGCGCATCTTCGAAGCGTTCTTCACCACGAAAGAGGCAGGGAAGGGCACTGGTCTCGGATTGGCCACAGCGCAGGACATCGTCCGCGAACACGGCGGATGGATCGAGTTTGATACGGAGCTCGGGCGTGGCACTGAATTTCGCATCATCCTGCCTCGCGTTGCGAGAGGCTCAGACAAAGAAGACGAAATCCCAAGCACCATCGTCCCTGTGCAACAACCCGAGGCGCAAAAGCGTGGAACGGTTCTCGTCGTCGATGACGAAGCGCCGGTGCGTGCAATTGCCGTGAATATGCTGCGCTTCATGGGCTTTGATGTGCTTGAGGCAGGCGATGGTCAGCAGGCGCTGGACATCATTCAACGGAGCGGGTCACTTCTCGATGTCGTGCTACTGGATATCTACATGCCCAAACTCTCAGGTCGCGATACCTTCAAGCAAATGCGGGCTCAGGGGAACAACACCCCAGTCGTGGTTTGCAGCGGATTCGTGTTGGATCCAGATGAGTTCGTCGTGCTATCCCAGGGCCGCACACCGCCCGTGGATATCATGCTCAAACCTTATTCGCTTGATGCGTTGACGCGTGCCATCAACAAGGCCGTCGCCGCCAGCGAAAAGCTAAAAATGTCCCCGGATATGGGCGGTTTGGCCCTGCGGGAACCGGTCCTGACAGCCTAATTCAATACCAGGACACCCTACCCGGACAATGCATCCGCTCTCGGGCCTTCGACGGCCAGGGAGCGGATGATTCTTTCTGCTGCCGCTGCTCTACTTCTCCACCTTCCCAGGCTCGCGATTGCCGGAACCCTTGGCCCCCGGTGTCAGACTATCGCCCAGTTCAGCGCGGATTTGATCTGCGTAGCCTTGCAATTTCTTGACCATCTCGGGTTCCTGCGCTGCGATGTTGCGGGACTCGCTGATGTCCGCATACACGTCGTAGAGCTCAGGTTCGGTGATTTTTTCTTGCTCGTACTTGGCGGGGATGCCGTCTTTTCCGCCCGGCTTGCCGTTCAGGGTGCGGTAGCCATGCGGGAGTTGTAGCTTCCACCGACCATCGCCAGAGGTTAGCGCTTGGAGTTGATTGTTCTGATAGTAGAAGGCATAAAAATCGTGCGGGTTCTTCGCTTCTGCCCCACCGGTCATGAGGGGTAGCACATTCAAACCGTCGATCTTGTGGTCCGGCAATTTCCCTCCTGTGATGGTGGCCAGTGTCGGCAGGATGTCGATCGTCATCATCATCGCATCGCTCGTCGTGCCCGCCGGGATGTGCCCGGGCCAACGCATCGCGCAGCTCACACGTGTGCCGCCTTCCCAACAGGTTCCTTTGCCTTCGCGCAGCGGACCTGCAGAGCCTGAGTGCTCGCCATAGGATAGCCAGGGGCCGTTGTCGGAGGTAAAGATGACGAGCGTTTTTTCATCCAGTCCATTTTTCTTCAGCGCCTCAAGCACCTGACCCACACCCCAGTCCACCTCCATCATCACATCGGCAAAGAGACCCTTGCCAGACTTGCCTTTGAACTTGTCGCTGACGTAGAGCGGCACGTGTACCATCGAGTTCGCTAGGTAGAGGAAAAAGGGCTTGTCCTTGCTGCGCTCAATGAAACTAACCGCGCGTTTGGCGTAGTCTGTGGTCAGATTGCATTGGTCAGCGGGGGATACGTCGTCATCGACGATCTTGTTCCCATCGAACATGGGCAGCGGTGGATACGTGCCAGCCTTTGCTTCGGGATGATTCGGCCACATGTCGTTGGAGTACGGCAGCCCGTAGTATTCATCGAAACCGTGCTGCAAGGGCAGGAAAGGCGGCAGATGGCCCAGGTGCCATTTCCCAACCGCACAGGTCGCGTAATCCTTTTGTTTCAGGAGCTCTGCAATCGTCATCTCAGAGGCATTGATCCCATAATTAGCCTTCGGGCTCAGTGCGCCGTGAATACCGACGCGGTTCGGATAGCAGCCCGTCAGCAGCGCGCAACGTGAGGCAGAGCAGACTGGCTGCGCCACATGGAAGTTCGTGAATTTCCGGCCCTCGGCCGCGATGCTGTCGATGTTCGGTGTTTGGTAGCCCTGGGCACCAAAGCAACTGACATCAGCATAGCCCATGTCATCCATAAAAATGATCACCACGTTCGGCGTCTCCGTCGCGGCGGAGGAGGCGGCGGTGGTTAAACAGAGAAGAGACAGGGCAAGAGGTCGGAAGGAAAAGGCCATGGTTTTTCAACGCACCTCAGTCTGTTACCTTGCGCAAAACCGCCCTTCCTAGTTTGGCTTCGCTTTGTTTTTGGCCTCTCCTGGCGCTGCGCGCTGGCGGAGAGGGTGGGATTGCCTGCGGCTTTCCTAGTTTGGCTTCGCCTTGTTTCTGGCCTCTCCTGGCGCTGCGCGCTGGCGGAGAGGGTGGGATTCGAACCCACGGTTCCTTGCGGAACTTCGGTTTTCAAGACCGACGCAATAGACCACTCTACCACCTCTCCTGTTCGCGTTTTGCGAGCGGACACTATTGACGGTTTCTCCAGCTTTTCAAAGCGAAACTTTGAGGGATTGAGCGGGCCGTGGGGTGCGCAAGGAAGATCGGGAAAACCGGTGAATTGATGCATCCTCGCTCTGGAGGCGTCATTGCTGGGACAGGCCGCCCGCGTAGATCCACTCCTTGAGCGTGGAAAACTGACTTGGGTCCAGTGGCGTGCCGCTGCCCATGGGGGTGGTGTTGATCGTTGTGAGATCAAGCTGGCCGTTGGTGATCGTCAGTGTGGCGAAGCCTTCGGGGTGGCGGTGGTATAGGTCGGGGTGAGTTCGTAGAGCCTGATCCTGAACCTCCTGAGGGAAGGCGGCGAGGCCCCGGAAGTAGTGGTGCCCGTTGCGTTCGACGTGGGTGATTCCCAGGGCGGCGCCGACGGCCAGATCTTGCAGCATGGAGATTGGGCCGACGCTGGCGAGATCCTCCGCGCTGAGAATCAGAGGGCGGGTGCTGGTGGCTTGGCGTGCCTTTAGCAGGGCTGCGTTGGCGAGGCTCTTTATGATTCCTTTGCAGTTCTTGTGACTGGTCCCGATGTAGCCGAGATCCAAGGCACGCGGCAGGGATTGCAGGGTGGCGTCGGATTCATCGATGATCATGCCGGGGCCATCTGCCCAGCTTTGAAGTGGCGCTGCGACCTCGTCGGCGAGCGCGACGCTGCGGTGCAGGGGTTGCTCGATCATGAGCAGGCGGACGAACAGGGGTGCCAGATTTTTGTCTGATGAGAGCTCCTCATAAAACTGACGGAAGCTGTCCATGGCCTGGAAGTTCTCGTTGCCATCCAGTGTGGCGTGAAAGTCCTGTCCGCAGTTGCGGGAGATGACGTCGGTGATCTTGCGCAGGCGCAGCAGATCTGCTTTGGGGTCTCCAGAAACTTTAATCTTAAAGTAGCGCAGGCCGTAATTCCGAATCGATTCGTCAAGTGTGTAGGGCAGGCCGTCGTTGATGCCTTCGCCATCGTTCGCGTCCAATGGATCGCCAAGGCCGACGGTGTGTCTGACGAAGGTGTGGGGTGTGGGGGATGCGGCCACGACGTCACTGACGGCGATGTCCTTGAGCTCGGGATGCAAGCTGCCGAGATCAATGCGCAAGGGATTGTCTGCGCGAGCCAGCAGGGCATGAATGCCGCAACCTGCCGCGCTGCAAAGTCCATGAAGAACGGCGCGCTCCATGAGGCTGACGCCGAGGTTCGCGAGCAGGTGTGGGCACTCTTTGACGGACGCCCACTGGGCCTGCTCCTGATACAGATTTTGCCACCAAGGGAAGTAGTCGGTGTCTTGCGTCGCTGCGTGGCGGGCAATGCGGCTGGCATTTTGGATGACCGCCAACATCTCGGCGAGATCCTGTTCAAACAGCGTGTCAGGATCTTTGGTGAACCACTTTGGAGGAAGTCCTTCGGAGGCGATGCCGCGAATGGCTTGATCGCCGATGACTAAATCTACACTGACAAACAGATGCGGTAGTGCTCCCATGCTGGCGATCCCGTAACGAAACGGGAATCGCGTACGCATCGGCAACACGTTCAGGGTGATTTGCTCGATGCGGAATTTCATGAACGGGAGCTATCGCACTTGGCCGTTGCCATCCACGAGATACTTGTAGCTGGTCAGTTCGGCGAGTCCCATGGGGCCACGGGCGTGGAGTTTGTCGGTGCTGATACCGATCTCCGCGCCGAATCCGAATTCACCACCGTCATTGAATCGTGTGGAGGCATTGTGCATGACGACTGCGGAGTCCACCTCATGCTGAAACTGCGCGGCAACAGTCTCATCTCTTGTGATGATGGAGTCGGTGTGATGGGAGCCGTAGCGGTTGATGTGTGCGATGGCTTCTTCAACGGATGCGACGGTCTTGATGGACAGGATGAGTTCCAGATACTCTGTGGTCCAATCTTCTTCAGTGGCAGGCAGTGCGGCGTCGCCAAGCAATGGCAGCAGCCTTGGGTCTGCGCGCATTTGCACTCCGGCATCCGCTAGGCGTTGGCCGATGATGGGGGCGAAGGTAGAGGCGATGTCTTGATGGATGAGCAGCGTCTCTAGCGCATTGCAGACGCCGGGCTTCTGGCACTTGCTGTTGGCGATGATGTTCGCGGCCATCTCGAGGTCTGCATCTGGATGAACGTAAATGTGGCAGACTCCGTCGTAGTGCTTGATGACTGGCATTCGGGCTGTGGAGACGACTTTTTCGATCAGTCCTCTGCCGCCACGTGGGATGATGAGGTCGATGAATTGATCCATCTGCGCCATGTGCTCGACGCTGGATCGATCGGTGAAGGGGATGAGCTGGACGCTATCTGCGGGGAGTCCTGCGCGCTCGCCGCCCGCTTGGAGGGCTGCAGCGAGGGCGCGATTGCTATCGATGGCCTCGCTACCGCCCCGCAGGATGGTGGCGTTGCCGGTCTTAAAGCAGAGTGATGCGGCGTCGGTGGTGACGTTGGGGCGTGATTCAAAGATGATGCCAATCACGCCGATGGGAACGCGGACCTTGCGGATGTGCAGGCCGTTGGGGCGTGTCCAGTCGGTGAGTTTTTCGCCGACGGGATCCGGGAGGGCGGCGACATCACTGACTGCCTGTGCAATGGCAGCGAGGCGCTTTGAGTCGAGGCGGAGGCGGTCGATCATCGCGTTGCTGAGGCCGTTCTTTTCGGCGCGCTCAAGATCGAGGGCGTTGGCGGCGAGGATCTCTGATTCGCGTGCGAGGAGTTCGTCTGCCATCGCCCGCAGGATGGTGTTTTTTTGGTCGCTGGTGAGCTTCACCAGCGCATGCGCGGCGGCACGGGCGCGGCGGCCCATATCGAGGATGGCGGATTGGATATCGGAATCGGTCATGAGTGAAAAAGGGAACGCATCAGGCGGGGAAGCGGGTGCAAACGCCACCACCATCGACGACGGCGGGCAATTGCTCGGCATGGCGACCTGAGGCGATGATGCAAGAGATGCCGGCATTCACTGCGGACTGAACGGCACGGAGTTTTGACAGCATGCCGCCTGTGCCAAGGGCTGTCTTTTCCTCTTGGGCGTGATGCACGACGGCATCAATATCTGCCACGACCGGGATGGGGCCGTCCTCGGGATGATTGAGATCTCGCAGCAGTCCGGGCGCACTGGTGAGGAGGATCAAAAGGTCTGCGCCCCAGAGTGTTGCGACGCGGGCGGAGAGGGTGTCGTTATCGCCAACACGAAGTTCTTCGACGGCGACGGAATCGTTTTCGTTGATGACGGGAACGACTTGTGGGAAATCGAGCACTCGTTCAAGCGTGGCTTTGACACGGGCGGCGCGCTCCGTGTTTTCGAGATCTGCGTGGGTCAGGAGGAGTTGGGCGACGTGGAGATTGTGGTCGCGCAGCAGGCCCTCATACGCATGCATAAGGTGCGTCTGGCCTACGGAAGCACAGGCCTGGAGGGTGGAGATGTCTGTGCTGTCAGGGCGTTTATCGAGGCCAAGCGGCTTCAATCCCGAAGCGACGGCGCCGCTACTGACCACGACGCAGGAATGGCCCGCTTGTTTGAGCAGGGCGATGGCTTCCACCAGCTTGCGCAATTGAACTGGATCAGGTTCCGGCGCGTGCGTCTTGGTGAGGATGCCTGAGCCGAATTTAAGGACGATGCGCTTGCGGTCTGCCATGGGGTGGAATGAGGGGCGCGCAATATGGTGGGGAAACTGCGGGGTGAAAAGGGAAAAGGGGCCTTTAGTCTTTGCTGGCCAGATGCGCGACACAGATGCTAGACCAGGACTCTAGGTTGTCTCGATTGGCATGTAGGTCTGCGAGGCTGTGGAATTCGAGCTCCTGGATGGCGTCTTCGTTGGAGACAATCTCGTCGCTGCTGAGATCAAAGAGATGCACGACGCCGAGATGAACGCTGCCGACTTCGTTGGAGTCGTCGTTGATGAGACCGATCACCCGTTGGGTGTGGGAGCCGCCAATGCGGAGTTCTTCAGCGATTTCGCGCTCGACACCGTTGAAGTAGAGGGTCTCGCCGAGGCCATCGTGGGACTGATCGACGGGATTGATGTGGCCGCCGATGCCGATGCTGCGTTTGGCAACGAGGCGTTTTTCGCCGGAGGCACCGCCGCGTGTGTAGCAGAGGTAGCGCCCGTTGTGATGAAAAATGGCATACGGGATGATCTGTTTGTGCGTGGGATCCTGCTCGGCGCTGGGGCGTTCCATGAAGAAGTTGGCACCTGGGGTAAGGATAGCCTGGAGGTAACGGTCTGCATCTGGCTGAAAGCCCTGGAAGGAGCCGAGTTGGTCAAAAAGAGGGCGTGGGATGACGAGAACGTGTTCCATGGTGATGTGAAAAGGTGGGTGGGATGTGAGAGAAAGGAGATTGGAGGGGTTTCCGGGCTTGGCAAGCTTGGGAGACTGTGTTTTCTGTGCGGATGATGAAACGACTCAACCTTTTTTCGCTGGCAGCGCTGGCTCTAATGCTGGGAGATCGCGGGATTGCCGCTGATTCAACCCACGACGTGGTGGTGTATGGCGGGACATGCGCAGCGGTGACGGCAGCGGTCCAGGTCAAGAAGATGGGAAAATCGGTCATCATTGTGAGCCCCGACAAACACCTGGGTGGTCTGAGCAGCGGTGGGCTTGGATGGACCGATAGCGGGAATAAGTCGGTAATCGGAGGCCTCTCGCGGGAGTTTTATCATCGCATCTGGCTGCACTACGATCAGGATGCAGCCTGGGTGCAGCAGAAGAAGTCTGAGTACGGCAACAAAGGCCAAGGCACGGAGGCCATCGATGCAACGAGCGGCACGATGTGGATCTTTGAGCCGCACGCGGCGGAGCAGGTCTTCGATGCGTGGGTAAAGGAATTGGATATTCCCGTAGTACGTGAGGCGCTGCTGGACCGCGCTAATGGGGTGAAAAAAGAGGGAGATCGGATCGCATCAATCAGCACGCTCGATGGGACGGTCTATGCCGGAAAGATGTTCATCGATGCGACCTACGAGGGGGATCTGATGGCAGCGGCGGGCGTGGACTACCACGTCGGTCGCGAGGCCAATAGCGTTTATGGAGAAGAGCACAACGGCATCCAAGTGGGAGTGCTGCATCACAAGCATCACTTTGGTGCAGTGGATACACCGATCAGCCCTTACAAATTGGCGGGAGATCCTAAGAGCGGCGTTTTGCCCCGGGTCAGCACGGAGCCAGTCGGGGAGTTTGGTGCGGGTGATAAGCGCGTTCAGGCCTACTGCTTCCGCAGTTGCTACACGAATGTGCCAGAGAACCGCATCCCTTTTCCAAAGCCCGAGGGTTATGATGCTGAGCAGTATGAGATCCTACTGCGCGTCTTGAACGCAGGTTGGAAGGAGTTTTTTGGGAAGTTTGACCCGATCCCGAATCACAAGACGGACACCAACAATCATGGCCCGTTCAGCTTTGACAACATCGGCTACAACTACGATTACCCGGAGGCTAGCTACGAACGCCGTCGTGAGATCATCGCCGAGCACCGCACCTATCAGCAGGGCTTGATGTGGTTTGTGGCCAATGACCCTCGTGTTCCCAAAGACGTGCAAGACGAACTTCGCGAGTGGGGTCTACCGAAGGATGAATTCTCCGACAATGGCAACTGGTCCCACCAACTCTATATCCGCGAGGCGCGTCGCATGATCGGCAAGTTCGTGATGACGGAGAATGAACTGCGCAAAATGAAGCCGACCCCTGAATCCGTCGGGATGGGCAGCTACACGATCGATAGCCACAACGTCCAGCGCTACATCACGCCAGAAGGTTATGTGCAGAACGAAGGAGATATCGGCGTAAGCACCGGCGGCCCGTATGAGATCGCCTACGGATCACTAGTGCCCAAGGAAGGTCAAGGCGCTAACCTTGTGGTCCCTGTGGCTATGTCTGCCAGCCACATCGCCTACGGCAGCATTCGAATGGAGCCTGTTTTCATGATCCTGGGGCAATCAGCTGCAACAGCGGCGGTCATGGCGGATGAGGCGGGCATCAGCGTGCAGGCGCTGAGTTATGACAAGCTGAAGGAGCGACTTCTGGCGGACGGTCAGATTTTGCAAACACCTGCTGGGGTCACTCCCGCGGGCGTGAAACTGGAGGGGATCGTGATCGACAATCAGGACGCTTTGAAAAGAGGAAGTTGGACGGTTGGATCGGCGGGAAAATCAGCGGTGAATGGAGGCTACCAGCACGATGGCAATGCCAACAAAGGCGCCACGTCAGCATTGTTCACCGCCAAGCTGCCCAAGGCCGGTAAGTATGAAGTTCGTTTTGCCTACGTCCCGAATAACAATCGCGCGGAAAATGTCCCGGTCGTTGTGCATCACGCAGCTGGAGACACGAAGGTGATGGTGAATGAGCGGCTGAAGCCGAAGCTCGACGGCGTCAGTGTGTCGCTCGGCGTGTTTGAGTTTGGACCCGAGGGTTCGGTTGAAGTATCGAATGAGGGCACCACTGGCCACGTCATCATTGATGCGGTGCAATGGTTGGCTCAGTAGCCTAATCAGGAAGCACGTGCCAAAGCGTCGTTCTCCGCCTCCAAAAGGGCAGGGAAGAGTGTGCTGGCGATGTTGGTCCGCCGTCGGTGCCAATCGAATCCGGTGGAGAGAGGGCGAACGCCTAGGCCATCGAGCAGCACATTGAACGCCTGCTCAATTGCCACTGGGGAACTGGCAGGAACGGCTGTGCATTGGGCTGTCAATTGCTGCCAGTTTGGTGTCTGCGCTGTGAGCACCATGCAAAACATCATCGTCACTTCATGCGCTCGACTGCGGGAAATTGGGAGGTGCCCATTTGCCATGGCCGCAGTCACGAAGGCCTCGACTTGCTCAATAAACCGCTGCGTGAGCTCGAGGTAGAAAGTGCGACGTTTTTCGGAGGTCTTGTTCCAAAACGAGGGCTGGCGCACCAAGGCATCCCAGGTGTGATGGTCGGGATGGATCACTCGGAAGGCCTGCTCTGCCAGTGCGGGTGCCATCAGCCTCTCGCGACCCATGCCATTGCAGGTGGCGGCGTGCTGGACCATGGAGATCCGGCGATCTAGATTCTGGCAGACCATGGCCAGCAGCATGTCTTCCTTGGATTCAAAATGCAGGTAGAGCGTGCCTTTGGCCCAGGGGAGTTTCGCTGCCAGATCGGCCATGGTGAATCCCTGAAACCCATGCTGCATGAGCAAGCCCCTGGCGACTTCTAGGATTTGGTTTTCTCGCTGTACGAGTTCATGCTGAGGGCGTGTTGGTCGTCCCATGGACGATGACGTGCGACATCATTGACCGAGGTTCAAATTAAATTCTGGTGGCGGGCGGCTGGGGTTTTTATGGGAAATTCTGGTATGTGTTGAGGTTGTTGGCGGTTTGCTGTGGCTTGTGCGGTGGGATGATGGCGTGATTGCGTGCTCGGCCACATCCTTGACTGCCATACCACAGCGGTGTCTGGAGAAAAAACGACCGCAGTGGTCAGCATGAAGTCTTTGAGCGATCAGTCGGCGGCTTAGCTCCAGGCCAAACTCTGTAGGTTCTGCGGAGCGGGCTCCGTGCTCGTGTCAGGTTGAGGGCCTTCAGTCCGTCCAGCGTTGCTGCGGGTTTCATCCTGTGCGGTTGACGTGACCGTTGCTCCGCGCCAATTTGGCCGGACATGGCAGCAAACGAATCTTCCTCCGAAACCGCACCTCTTGTGGGCATCATCATGGGCTCCAGTTCTGACTGGCCCACCATGAAGAATGCAGCGGACATTTTGACGGAGTTTGGCGTGTCGTTTGAAAAGCGCGTCGTCAGTGCCCACCGCACTCCCGGCCTCCTTTACGAATACGCGACCAGCGCCAAGGACCGCGGCCTGCGCTGCATCATCGCGGGTGCGGGCGGTGCGGCGCATTTGCCAGGCATGGCGGCCTCGATGACCACCATTCCTGTGCTTGGCGTTCCCGTGCAGAGCAAGGCCCTCAGCGGTGTGGATTCGCTCTATTCCATCGTGCAGATGCCTGGCGGCATCCCGGTCGCCACCTTCGCCATCGGCAATGCGGGTGCGACGAATGCTGCTCTCTTCGCCGTGTCGATGCTGGCCAATGGCGACTCTGCTCTGGCGGAAAAGCTTGCTGCGTTTCGAGAGAAGCAATCCCAAAAAGTCCACGCCAGCCAAAGCGAGATCGAGTGAGCCTTGGCCGCACTGAAAACTGACCACCGACCCTGATCCCTGTCTTTACAAATGCTGAGCACTTCTCCCTGCAACATCCGCACCATCGGCGTCTTGGGCGGTGGCCAATTGGGACGCATGATGGCGCTGGAGGCTCGCCGGGCGGGTTTCAAAGTGGTCGTGCTGACCGATGAACCGCCAGGTTCCCCAGCCGCTCAGTTCGCGGACGCCACGATCCATTCCGGTTATTCGGACCCTGCAGCACTGCGCTCGTTTTTAGATCAAGTCGATGTTGTGACGGCCGAGTTTGAGAACCTTCCAGACTCTCTTCTCCAGGCCGTTGAGGCGGAGCGACCTCTGCGCCCGGGCCGCAAAGCGCTCTTCACTGCGCAACATCGCGAGCGGGAGAAGATGTTTTTGCGAGAGCAGGGCATCGCCTGCGCCGAGTTCCGTGTGATTGAAGATCTCGCTGGGCTTGAGGCAGCAGTCGCAGAAATCGGTCGGCCTTGTGTTGTAAAGACCGCAGCTTTTGGCTACGACGGTAAAGGACAGGCAAAGATTGTTGAGGATACTTCTCTTCCGGAGACTTGGGCTGCCTTTGAGGGACAACGTGCTGTGGTTGAACAATGGGTGTCTTTTGTCTGCGAAGTCAGCGTCGTCGGGGCTCGCGATGTACAGGGCCACATGGCGGTGCATGGCTGTATCGAGAACGAACACGCCCACCACATCCTGGATGTCTCCATCGCCCCCGCTCGAGTCGATCCTGCCGTGACCTCACGAGCCATCGAGCTGTGGGAAGCCGTCGCTGTGGGTCTGGATTATGTCGGCACGATGGCGGTGGAGATGTTCGTCACCGCTGCCGGGGAAGTCATCGTCAACGAGATCGCCCCGCGCCCGCACAACAGCGGTCACCATACGATTGATGGGTGTATGACGAATCAGTTCCAGCAGCAGTTCCGCGCCGTAGCCGGGCTTCCTTTGGGCGATCCAAGCCTGCATTCACCCATCGTCATGGTCAATCTCCTCGGCGATGTATGGCGGGATGAAACCACACCGCCGGATTGGACCCCGATCTGGAGCCATCCCCGCGCCAAGCTGCACCTCTATGGAAAGGCAACCGCTCGCGCGAAACGCAAGATGGGGCACTTTACGGTGATCGGTGATACCGTCGAAGAAGCGCTAGCAGATGCCCGCGCGATTCAGTCGCAACTGCGGTAGCTTGACCTACTCCGTCGGGGCAGGGGACAGTAGCGCATCTAGCTGCGCTTTGATAACGCCCGCGTCCTCGTAGCGCTCCTCCGCAATTGCGGTGGCCATGTCGGCGCGCAGTTGCTTCACATTGCCGTGATGGCGGGCGCTCGCCGCGAGGTTCTGCGGGATCTTACCGATGTGGCGGGTGCCCTTGTGCATGCTCTGCAGGAGGGAATCCAGGCCATTGCGGAAGGCATCGTAACATTCAGGGCAACCCATCCGCCCAATCTTCTTCAATTGCTGCGCGGTAAATCCACACGCAGGGCAGGAGGGGTCGGTATTTGTGGTGTGACTGTGGCTGCCGGGGCCGATGAAGGCCTCCGCCAGGCCAAAGCCCATGTCGTCGGTCACGCCTTTGCTCTTGGAGCATTCTTCACACAGATTCACCGTCGTCATCTGACTATTGATGATCTGGGTCAAAAATACGGTGGCTTCCGCCTGGCAAACATCACACTTCATGGACTTGGAAAATTTTATCTCAGTAGGTTACATCAATCTATACGTCGCTGCGACACTTCCCGACACTCGTGGTTTAGGGCAGGCCCTCCCGCTCGTCAACCCTCTGCGCCCGGTGCCGGTGTGATTTCACTGCGAAGCATCCAATCCGCCAAGAATTCTTCAAAGTCTTGATGGTTCGTGGCGTCATAGTGTGCGGTCACAAATCCCAACCTCTGCGCGGTGGCGATGTTCGCCGCCAGATCATCGATGAAAAGCGTCTGCGCTGGATCTAGTCCCAGTTCAGCGATGGTATGACGAAAAATCTCCTCATCAGGCTTTGCGGCCCGAGCTGAGTACGAATAGATGCCGCCATCAAAGTTTTCAAAAACCGGAAAGGTCGCGAAGAGGTAGTCCTTGTGCAGGTCGGAGGTATTGGAGAGCAGATAAAGGGGCCGTTCACCCCGGAGTCGCTCAATCGTCCGATGCATGGGATCGTTGGCAGAAAAGATATCGCACCACAGATGGTGGAACTCTTCCCGACTGCCGCGAAACCCCGATTCCTTGATGCTGCGCGTGATGAAGGCATCACCCGTGATCTTTCCCGACTCCAGTTCCTCCTTCGCCTCATCCAGGAGACGCAGGATCCGATCGGCCGGCACATCGCTCTGCGCCGCCAGCCGCTGCGCTGCGACGCTGAAGTCAAAGTGCACAAGAACGTTGCCGATATCGCAAAGGATTGAGGGGCGTGGGAGTGTCATGGGGGGGAAAGGGGTGGAGTGGTGGTTGCGAAGCCGTGAAGCGAACGATGGAGTTATGGAGTGGCGGGTTCGTCCTCGTCCCTCGTTCTCCGACGGCTGGAAGCTGTCACTCTTTGGCGGCACCCAAACGATTCTTTGCACTTCATCACTCACGGCGCAGGCTTTTTGGACACCGATACCATTTCCAGCGCGGCGTCTGCGGTCCGCAGCGCGGCATCGGGAACACTCACGGGAATCATGTTTTCTTGCATCCGCCGGGCCACGGCACCGCCGTCTGCCAACAGACGACGTACCTCGCTGCCAGTCTCCTGCGGCGTTTGGGTGCGGACACCGCAGTCGCGGCTCACCAGGTAGGCTGCGTTGCCCTCTTCTTGACCGGGCACGACGTAGTCGATCACGGCAGGAGTGCGCGCAGCCAACACCTCGTGCAGGATCGCGCCGCCGGCTTTGCAAATGATCACATCATGCGATCGCAGCAGGTGCGGCATGTCTTGCGTCCAGCCGATGATCGTCATCTGCCCGGGCCGCAGCGTATCGTCAAAGCGCCGCAGCGTGTGATAGAGTCGCTTCCATTGACGGCCCGCAGGGATCGTCAGGCGCACACCCTCGTTTAGCAGCGGGCGCAGAGCTTCTAGCGTTGCGGCGACCGTTCGGGCCGGGGTCGAGGGCAGATAAAGGATCCTCTGTCCTGGGGCGGCTTTTGCATGATCGGGTAAGGGAGCCGCAAAGGCCAGATCCACCGGGAATCCTGTCACGCGGATCTGTTCCGCCGCCACCCCTTGCTGCTGCAGTACCTGCTCTGTCTCCACATCGGACACGCAGTACAGATCGCTCGGCGCACTGGTCCAGATCGGGTGCACGGAGGTCGAGTCCGTTACCACCGTGACGAGGGGCGGCACCAGCGATTTGTCCGGCAGGGCCTTGAGCAGGTGGGAATAAAACGGATAGGTGCTGATGATCAGACGCGGGCGATGCTGCTCCAGTCCGTTGACCAGCGCTTGCTTCAGCGGAGCTTGCAGCCAGTTGTCACCGGCCAGCTTGGGGTTTTCCAGAAGCCGATAAACAGCCCTCCACGCGCTGGGGACGTGCGTGATCGCCACCTGGTAGGCTGACTTCAGGGCCTCGGCCACCATGGGCTGGGCCTCGCTGACAAGGTCCGTAACCACCACGGACTCATGGGGCAGCCGCCGCCGCAAGGCTTCGCCCACACAGCGGGCTGCCGTATTGTGTCCATCGCCAAAGCCAGCCGTGAGAACCCAAATCATGTCGGTTTATCGCTGCCCAATATTTTTCCAAAAACAATGAAAAAAATGCATTGCGTTACTGCGTATTAACATCATTAATTAGCAAAACCAAAATTTTAAGGGTTTGCAATGATCAAGCGCATCCCCATCAACCTATTCCAACACCTCTCCCTGGTCGTAACCGGTATGGCAATTCTGACCATGCTGGCTCCTCTTCGAAGCAGTGTGCACTCCGGCCACGCGAGTCTCGCCTCTGCCATCCCGCTTCTCACTGCAAATGCGGTTGCGGATTCGAGAGCCTTCCACAGCATCAACTTCGCCAAGCCGACTCAGGCAAGTGCTGCTCCACAGTTTCGCCTGCCTGATCCGACTGAGTCTCGTGGAGATCGCCCGCAGCGCGCCATTCTGATTTCCAAAAGGGTCACCCCACTGCCGGTGGACTTTCGTGCGCCGCGCACCCGTTGGGACCATTTGCCGAAAAGCCTGCGCAACCAGATTGATGCGCAATTGGATGCCGCCTCAGTTCCCATCGCCCGCATCACCCTTCATGGCAGCGGCATGGCCCGTGGGGATGCTCGGCAGATGGATCGCCTGCGTCGCATGACTCATCAGGCCGGTGCGGCCGCTGCCCATCACTTCGTCATTGGCAATGGCACAGACTCCACCGATGGCAGCGTCCAAATGGGGGAACGCTGGTCAGATGCTGTTCAGCCAGACGGCACCCTCCACCTCTGTCTGGTGGGGGACTTCACTCGGGCAGGACCAACGGCCGAGCAGCTAGAGGCCCTGGATGAATTGGTGGACTACCTGACCCTGAAAACGGGCAGACTAGAGGTAGGACCCCACCAGTCAGCGGAGCACACGGCCCGCTGTTTGGGGCCGTTTTTCCCCGTGAAACTGGTGGTCCACGCCTTGTCCAAATCCTGACCGCCTGCAAACCGTTGCCGGGGGCAGTCGTGTCAAAAAAGATCCAACCCCAGGTCCAGCGCCCTTGCGGAATGAGTCAGCGCTCCCACCGAGATGGCGTTCACGCCAGTGGCTGCCACTTTGGCGATCGTTTTCAGGGTGATTCCGCCACTGGCCTCCAGCCAAACCCGGCCGTCCGTGATCTGCACCGCGTGGGTGAGTTGCTCCACCGACATGTTGTCCAGCAGCAGCATGTCCACACCGCGCAGGGAAAGAAAATCCGCCACCTGCGCCAGAGTCGCCGCCTCGATCTGCACGCGCACACCGGGGCGCTCCTTGTGGATGCGGTCGATGGCGTCTTGCAGATTCTCCAGGCTATCGTCGGCAGCCAAGTGATTGTCTTTGACCATTACATGATCGTAGAGGCCCATGCGGTGGTTCACCGCGCCGCCCGACTTCACCGCCGCCTTTTCCAGCAACCGCCAGCCCGGCGTCGTCTTGCGCGTGTCCCACACCTGCACCGGATGCGGCTTCACCGCGTCCACATAGGTGCGCGCCATCGTCGCCACGCCACAGAGGCGCTGCAGGAAGTTCAGCGCCGTGCGCTCGCCCGTCAGCAGGGATCGCGTCTTGCCCTCGGCCTCCAGCAAAATGTCCCCAGGGGAAAAAGCCTCGCCGTCCGGCAGTCGCATGATCACCCCGCAGCCAGGGTCCACCTCGCGAAAGACGCACTCCGCCACATCGCCCCCGGCCATCACGCCCGGTTCGCGCGCCACGATCTTGGCCTTCGATCGCAGGCTTTCAGAAACAAAATACTGGCAGGTGATATCGCCAGGGCCGACATCTTCTGCGATGGCGGCACGAATGAGTTGCAGAACGGAAGGGTCCATGATGATTCAGCACGCAGCATAGGCGGGCGCTGGGCTTTTTCCAATGCTTCTCTCTGCCAATCTCTGCCCCCCAGCCTATGATCAAGAAAATCCGCCCGCCCGATGACTCCGGACGCCGCCGCCCTCACCGGCCGGCCTCCCGGTTGTCTTGGTGGCGGCGGGTCTTTTGGCGAGTCCTCGCCGTCGGGCTGATGTGCTGCACTCTGGCCGGCGGCACCATCCTCGCCGTCTATAGCCACATGGCGCGCAGTTACGACCTGCGAGGCCTCGGGCAGATGCCGGAGCGCACCGCCGTGCTCGACCGCAAAGGCCAGGTCATCGGCCGCATGAATGGAGAGGACCGCATCGTCGTTCCGCTCAGCGAGGTCTCTCCCTGGTTCATCAAGGCCCTCCTCGCCCGCGAAGACACACGCTTCTACACCCACGGCGGTATTGATTTCATCGGCGTCGCCCGCGCCATGGCCCGCAATTTGAAAGACGGCCGCATCGTCCAGGGGGCCAGCACCCTGACCATGCAGCTCGCGCGCAATAGCTTCCCAGATCTCGATGACCGCAGCTTCCACCGCAAACTCCTGGAAATGATGCTCGCCCGGCGCATTGAAAAATACGCCACCAAGAACCAGATCATCGAGCACTACATCAACCGCATCTTCTTCGGCACCGGCATCTACGGCATCCAGCGCGCCAGCCAGGTTTACTTCGGAAAGCACGCCTCCCAGCTCACCCTCAGCGAGGCCGCCCTCATCGCTGGCATCATCCGCAGTCCCGTCCGTTTTTCCCCCTTCCGCAATTACGATGGCGCCATCAAAGAGCGCGACGACGTGCTGCGCCGCATGCTGGCCATGAAAATGATCACCCCGCAGCAGGAGCTCGCCGCCCGCTACGACGATATCATCCTCCACGCCCAGCCCGTCTTCCAATCCCAGGGCGGCTACGCGCTGGATGCCGTCAAAAAGGAGCTGGACCTCCTCCTCGAGGCCAAAGAGATCGAAGACGGTGGCCTACAGGTCTTCACCACGCTCGATAAAGACCTGCAAACCGCCGCCGAAGCTGCCGTGGAGGCTCGGCTCCGCGCGGTGGAGGCCCTGCCGGGCTACGCTCATCCCAGCAAGGCCACCTTTGATGCCGCCTGGGACCTCACCACCGAGTTCGCTGCCACCCCGTATCTTCAGTCTGCCGTATGCCTCAAAGACAACGACACCGGCGGCTACCTCGCACTCGTCGGCGGTCGCGATTACCGGCAGAGCCGCTTCAATCGCGCCCTGCTCGGCAGTCGGCAGATTGGTTCCACCGTCAAACCCCTCGTCTATGCCGCCGCCATCGCCGCAGGGCTGCAGCCAGGATCCCTCATCCAGGACGCCCCGCTCAAGCCTCACGAGATCGATGGCGCCGATGAAAACTGGAACCCCCGCAACTCCGACGGCAAGTTTTTGGGGCCCACGCCCCTCATCACCGGCCTGGTGGAAAGCCGCAACAGCATGACGATCCGCATCGGCAATTACGCCGGACTCGACCGCGTGCTGCAGCTCCTCAAAGAAGCCGGGTTCTCCTCCAAAACCCCGCGCACCCCGCAGATCTATATTGGCAACGTCAGCTCCAGCCCCGCCCAGGTGACGAACGCCTTCAGCCTCTTTCCCAACCAAGGCGTCAGCCGACCCGGGCATTTCATCGAGCGCATTCTCGATAAAAACGGCAACGAGATCTACCGCGCCGAACCCCAAGACATGCCCATCCTCTCCCCCGGCGTCGCCCACATCCTGCGCCGCCTGCTCGCCCAGGTCATCGAGTCCGGCACCGCCGCTGCCGTCCGCAACGAGTATGGATTTCACGAGCCCGGAGGCGGCAAGACCGGCACCACCAACGACTACAAAGACGCCTGGTTCGCCGGGTACACGGATCGCCTCACCTGCGGCGTTTGGGTCGGATTGGACAAGCCCCTCACCATTGTGGAAGAAGGCTACGGCGGAAAACTCGCCGTCCCCATCTGGGCAGACGTCATGAAAAAAGCCGTCGCGCTCGGCTACGTCCCCGAGGCCCCAAAGGTCGAAATCCCCCTCACACGAGTCCTCCTCTGCCGCACCTCCAATGACCTCGCCACCGACGCCTGCCATCTCGCTGGCATGGCCTATGAGGACGACATTCCCTTCGAGCTCGTCCCCCAGTCCTTCTGCCGCGAGCACACCGGCATCGGCCCCGGTGCCATTCCGCCCGGCTCTCCCGCGATCCCAACGCCTCCCCGCCGCAGCGCCTGGGAACGTTTTAAGGGCCTCTTCCGCTGAGGTCGAGCAGCGGCGTGCTGTAGCTGGGCTCTGTGAGCCCGGAGCCTTTGAATCCCCGAAGAGAACGCCGGGGAGGGTGGCAGGAGTCAAAAGTGAAAAGTAAACAGTGGTCAGATCCATCCGGCATCCGTGGTC
This sequence comes from Verrucomicrobiaceae bacterium, assembly GCA_024232965.1. Taxonomy (GTDB): domain Bacteria; phylum Verrucomicrobiota; class Verrucomicrobiia; order Verrucomicrobiales; family Verrucomicrobiaceae; genus JACKQF01. The sequence goes on from JACKQF010000003.1 coordinate 53,654, forward strand.
GGATGAAGAAAGGACCGCTGGCAGTTCCTCCGTCGTCGTGCTTCGGAGCGCTGGCTGCCAGCCAGTGTAAGGCTTGGGGCCTTCTAGGCCCCACTCCACCAGCGAGGACGAAGGATCAGCCCTCAGGGACTACTCAGCCTCTTTGCGATCTCTGCGATCTTTTGCGGCCAATCCCTCCCGAAAAACGGCTTGGTGCCCTCTAGACCCCCCACAACCCAAGAGCTAAAACTCGACAACACCCGCCATCGTCGTAAAATGCGCCCATGACCGTCGCCCTTCCACCCGCTTTGGCTCAGCTCGTCGAACGCCTCGTCCACACCGGGCGCTACGCCGACGAAGGAGAGGTGATTCGCGAGGCCCTTCGCGTTCTCGAGCACCAAGAGTTCGATGAATCCCCAGCGCTGGAGGCCGCCCTGCTCGAAGGAGTGCGTTCACCTCACCGGCCCTACGACGCCACAGTGCTTGAGGCCATTCGTCAAAGTGCCCGCCCATGAGCCTACCCGTCGTCATTGCTGAGCGTGCGGAGCGGGATATGGCTTCTCAATACGGATGGTATCTGGAGAACGCTGACTCCGTCGTGGCAGAACGATATTTGCATGCGATCGACCAATCCATTCAGCAGCTCGCTGTCGATCCGGCGCTTGGTGTTCCACGTCACTTTCAGGCAGACGAGCTTAGAGGCATCCGAAGTTTGCAAGCTGCCCGTCCCTTTGACAAGCACCTCATCTTCTATCGCTATGATGCTAGGCTAAGCATTGAGCGGGTGATGCACGGTGCGCGAGATCTGCCAATACGACTCATCGAGTTGCCAGAGAATTGAGGAGCTGTACCCCCTGAATAGCGCTGGCTTTTCCTCCTTCGTCGTACTTCGGAGAACAGGCCTGCCAGTGTAAGGCTTGGGCCTTCTAGGCCGAATCAATCCCATTCTCCTGCCCACATTCTACTGCCAAAAACTGCATCCCCACCTCTTTGCGATCTCTGCGTTCTTTTGCGGCCAATCCCTTCCGAAAACCACTCTCCCAGTCTCTCACCTCATCATGGCCACCGCCAAAAAGAAACTCGCAAAGCCCAAGGCCAAGAATGCCGCAACCCCAAAGCCGCCGCCTCAACCCAAGGTGAAGGTGGCGACGAAGCCCGTGCCCAAAGCAAAAACAAAAGCCAAGAAGGCCGCAAGGCCCAGGCCGAAACGGAAATCCAAACCCACACCCCAGTGGCTCCTTTACGTCCTGGAGTGCAACGACGGCACCTACTACTGCGGCATCACCAACGATCTCGACCGTCGAGTCGCCCAGCACAACGCTGGGACCGCCGCCCGCTACACCCGAGGCCGAGGCCCGGTCAAAGTCCTCCGCACCTGGCCCCTCCCCGACCGCTCCACCGCCAGCAAAGCCGAATACGCCTTCAAAGCCCTCAGCCGGGCAGAGAAAGAAGCCCGCTTGAAGGGGAAGTGAGGGATGCCAATACGGAATTAGGAAGGTAAGAAAGGGGTAGGGCCGGGTTGTGCGCGGCCGATCCTTCTGGGGCGATTAGATCTGCCAACCACGGAAGACACGGAATCCACGGAAAGGGATGCAGAGTTGGTGATTGAGTGCCTGTGCTGCCTCTTTGCGATCTCTGCGATCTTTTGCGGCCAATCAAACCCCAGAAACTAACGGCAGAAAGATTGACGGCAGAAATATTTCAGCTTTGGGGAATGTGTGGGAGGACCTCCTGGGTCACCCAATCGTGCGCTGCGACTGGATCAAACTTCACACCTGGGCGGAGCAGTGGCGGTGTGTCGGACAGGAACCCCGCGTGTTTCATCTTCGCAGCCAGATTCGTGGCGAATACCTCCGGCGAGACCGGATGGTTTTCCGCCTTCATGTAATGCGCGAAGGTGGTAGCTACGGCCGGCGCATCGAGAACAGCGGCACGGTGGGCCTGCCAGAGATCAAAGAGGTCCCGGCCCTTGCGGCGTTGATACAGCGCCCGGAGCTTGGTCCCGAGGAGTTCGGTGGTGGCGTAAATCGGGAGGACCGCCGCCCCAGAGAACCAGCGGGAGGCGACCGCAAACTGGGTCTGCTCGATCGGCATCACGCAGAGGTGTTCGCGGGTGTTGATCTCTATTTTCAGGCGCAGCCGGATCACGGGCGGCAGTTCGGATTCAAAACGCCAGGTTAGCGTGGCTCCACGGGCACTGATGTCGCTTCTCGGTTCGCCAAGCCACGGATTCAGCCGCTCTCGCAACCGGTCCAGGGTTTCGCCGATGGGTTCTTCGCGCAGTTGGACAAAGTCAAGATCCTCCGAGTAGCGGGCAGCGGGCTGGAGCACGATTTTGTGAAGAGCGGTGCCGCCACGGAAGAGGAGCCGTTCTTTCAACATGGGGTCTGCGTAAATTTCCACCAAAGCACGGGAAAGCACCAGATCCTGTTCGACCTGGGCTGGCGATGTCCACGGGCATTGCTGTGACCACTCAGTGATGTATGCGGGTGAGATCACAGGTCTGCCTCTGGTTGGGCGTTTTCGAGGATTTGCCAGCGGTTTCCGGAGGCGGTGCCGGTGCGTGAAGCACCGGGATCCAGCGCTGCTCTGGACCAGGACTTCGACGACGGCAGGGTTTCGTGGAGGGCGTCAGCGAGTGACCTCTGCCCCAGTAGGTCCAGCAACCAACCCAGGCGTTGGATCTGGGCAAATTCGGATTCTGCGGCGGATGCGGCGGCGAGCCCGGCGGGATTCATGGCCTCCGCCAGTTCGGATAGGACGGTCAGCACGGCATCCAGTCCACCGATGTGGCGGGAGTAGCGGACCAGATCAAGGGCGGTCGACTCTGGGGTGGATACTGGCAGCATTCCGGAGTGGCCCTTGTGCTGCATCAGAGGCGTGGAGGCCAAATCCTGTTTGAGGAAGAACCGGATTGAAAGTCCTGGGATATCCAGCCGACGCTCCTGCCGGGAAACCACCAGTTGAAGTTGCTGGACCTGTTGATGCGCCGCCCCATGGAGCGCGGCCGCGCTCAGCAGTCCCACATAATAGGGCAGGTCCAAGGAACGCATCAGATCGTCCAAAAACCAGTCATAGGGAGGGAGCCCCTGGGTGGCAAACTCCACCGGCACGATCGCATGGAACCCCCTGCGAAGACGTTTGACCCGGCCCTTTCGGGCGAGCCGTTGCAGCGCCTTACCCACTGCGGCGGAGGAAGCAGGCAACGCATTCTCCACGTCCGCACGATCAAAGCCGTAAAGGCCCCGCCGTTGGAAGTCATCGAGGAGATCGGAGACCCGTTTATCGTCGCTCATTGTGTGCTAAGTTATACGTTAATGGACACAATTCGTCCATTTATTATTTAATCAGCACTATTCACCCTTCCTTTGCTTCGTCGATGATTGAGGCGATACCGAATTAGGAAGGTAGGCACGAAAACGGTAGGGCTGCGTTGTGCGCGGCCGATCCTTCTGGGGCGATTAGATCTGCCAACCACGGAAGACACGGAATCCACGGAAAGGGATGCAGAGTTGGTGATTGAGTGCCTGTGCTGCCTCTTTGCGATCTCTGCGATCTTTTGCGGCCAATCCCTCCCCGAAAAACGGCTTGGCGCCCTCTAGACCTCTCACAACCCCAGAGCTAAAACTCGACAACACCCGCCATCGTCGTAAAATGCGCCCATGACCGTCGCCCTTCCACCCGCTTTGGCTCAGCTCGTCGAACGCCTCGTCCACACCGGGCGCTACGCCGACGAAGGAGAGGTGATTCGCGAGGCCCTTCGCGTTCTCGAGCACCAAGAGTTCGATGAATCCCCAGCGCTGGAGGCCGCCCTGCTCGAAGGAGTGCGTTCACCTCACCGGCCCTACGACGCCACAGTGCTTGAGGCCATTCGTCAAAGTGCCCGCCCATGAGCCTACCCGTCGTCATTGCTGAGCGTGCGGAGCGGGATATGGCTTCTCAATACGGATGGTATCTGGAGAACGCTGACTCCGTCGTGGCAGAACGATATTTGCATGCGATCGACCAATCCATTCAGCAGCTCGCTGCCGATCCGGCGCTTGGTGTTCGACGTCACTTTCAGGCAGACGAGCTTAGAGGCATCCGAAGTTTGCAAGCTGCCCGTCCCTTTGACAAGCACCTCATCTTCTACCGCTATGATGCTAGGCTAAGCATTGAGCGGGTGATGCACGGTGCGCGAGATCTGCCAATACGACTCATCGAGTTGCCAGAGAATTGAGGAGCTGTCCCCCTCTGAATAGCGCTGGCTTTTCCTCCTTCGTCGTACTTCGGAGAACAGACCTGCCAGTTTAAGGCTTGGGGCCTTCTAGGCCAGAATCAATCCCATTCTCCTGCCCACATTCTACTGCCAACCACTGCTCGCCCACCTTCTTTGCGATCTCTGCGATCTTTTGCGGCCAATCCCACACACCCCAACCACCACCGAAGGACGAGATCGAAGGACGAGCACGACGACGAAAAAACAATCCCTCCCACGACCACCGTTTGCATTGCCTTACCCCCACCGCATCTGCTACACCTTCATCCCATGACATCGCTCCATCGCCCCATTGCTTGCCTCACCCTGGCCTTTTCTGTGTTCAGCGCTGCCGTCTCGTCGGCTCAAGATCTCAAGAGCGTCGCCGCTGCCATCGATGGCTATCGGTTCGAGTTCGCTTGCAAGGACCCGATGCCGGAAAACCCCAAGCCGGGCGCAGATGGGATCTCGGCCCGCATGACGGATGATCCTGCCACCAACGATAAGTTCACCGATGTCCGCACCTTCGGCGGCGAACCCGGGAAACGCTACAAGGTCACCCTCCGCGTCCGGGGCGTGGTGGAGCCCATGATGTACAAAGTCGGCCAAAGCGTCGGCGAATACTTCTACATCGGCGGCGTCCCCAACAACGCCACGTACAACATCTACCAGCTCAGCATCTCCTCGCCCGCCACCCACGTCTTCTTCAACCGCCAGGACAAGGTCGGCCACCGCATCTTCACCATCGACTACACCGCCACGGTCGAGATCGAAGGCGGCGCGACCCTGACCTTTCATGGCGACGGCCAGAACGGCCACATGATCACCAACTTCGCCAAACTCGTCGTCCCAGAAATCCCCCCCGCACCCCAGCCCTTCAACGGTCAGTTCATCCAGTTGAACGTCACCGACGTGGTCGAGGTGAAATGATCGGCTACGGGCGACTGAGGAATTAGGAAGGCAGGAACGAAAAGGGTAGGGCTGCGTTGTGCGCGGCCCAAATTTCTCGGGGGATCTGCCAACCACGGAAGACGCGGAACCCACGGAATGGGAGGCTTGGCTACGCGTGGAATGAAGGTTGCGGAGCGTTGTAGCTGGGCTCTGCGAGCCCGGAGCGGCCGGATCGCCAAGGTGTGAGAAGGGCAGGGGGCGGAAGATGATCGGCAGAGGAATGTGGGCAGTGGAATTTTGGATTGGGTTCTTCGTGCCCGTGCTCGTCCGTCGTCGATGGTGGGATCTGCCAACCACGGAACACACGGAAGACACGGAAAGGGATGCAGGGATGGTGATTCGGGGCTGTGCTGTCTCTTTGCGATCTCTGCGATCTTTTGCGGCCAATCCCCAGAAACTGAAGGCAGAAAAATTAGAGGTAGGAAAATGAGGGGCGCTGCTCGCTTCAGTAGACCCACTGCTGCCGATGCCGCCGCAGGTACTCGGGGTGGGGTCGCAGGGTGGCGTGGGGGGCAAATTGCAGGATGCGGCCGCGATACCCCATCAGCCCCAGGCTGTCTGGGCCCCACTCTTCGAACCGCTTCGGCTGCGCCAGAATCCGGAAGTCATCATCCACGGACCACAGGCCACGATCAAAGGCCCAATGCGCATTGCGGGACAGCGCTAGACCATTGTGGATGTCGTCATTGCGGGTCTTGGCCCAGGGCTCGATGTGGGCGGCTTCCACGACGGACTCTCCGGACGCAGTGATGATCCGGTATCCGGTCAGCGCGCAGGTATGATGGTAACCACAGACCACCTGCACCCCGAATCGGGCAGACCTCCCTTGCTTCAGGGCATCCGTCGCCACGTCCTTATCGATGGCCTGCAACTCCTTCTGGAATTCCGCTTTCTGCGTCTTCACCCCCAGCAGCGCATAAAAGGCAATCCTCTCCGTCGGCGGAAAGTAGGTCTCGATCTGGACGATCCGCGCGCTGCGTCGGAAATCCGCGTCATGCATCAGGGCAAAGAACTCGGGATCGATCTGGATGCACTCGGTTGCGTCGACACTAGTGGAGACGTTGCCGACCTTGTCCAGCGGCTGCCACAGCCCCTGGGACCGCAGGTAAAAGAAAGGGTAAGAGAGATCGACTTTCCCACCCCAACGCGGCAGCGCGATGGAGCTAAAGGCATTGAACCGCACCCGCAGCCCCGGCGTCTTTCGCAGTTCCGGGGTCACCAACTCACCGTCCTGCGCCATGTCCAGCAGGCAGAGCAGCAGACAAGGCTTGTGCGGAGCCGCCCCCTTCGCCTTCGAGCGATTGGGATTCAGATGCTGGAGCTTGTTCAGCCAATGGGAGCGGGTGTCTGCCATGGGTGGCTCAATAGTACTGCCGGATATAGCCGTAGGCCTTGTCGAAGAGGTCTTGGTCGGTGTGTAGCTTGTATTTCAGCAAGGCTCGGCGTAGGGCCTGCTGGACCTCGCGTTCGCCCTGGGTCGTTGTCTGCCATCCGTCGAATCTCACCTGCCGGACGATGGCGTCGATGTCCGCCACGATCCGCTCGACGATCACATGGGTGTTCTTCGACTTCACTTCGTTGAAGAGCTCGGTGAGGGCGGCCAGGGCGTGATCCTTCTCCTCTTCTGGATCCACCTGGGTCTCGGCCTGCACCACTTCCTTCGCCACTTCGAGGATGGCCTTCAGAAACTCCAGACTGTTCAGCAAACCTTGCTCGTGGCGTTCACGAATCTTCTCCAGGCGTTCGCCGAGTTCTTTGAACTTGGGATTACCGGCGTGCTTGCGGAGACGGGCGATGAGTTTGATTTCCACTTCGCGGGCCTTTTTGCCGGGATTGGCGTCTTTGAGGATGCTGTCGAGGATGTCGGCATCGAGCACGAGGGCTTCTAGGTCATCGCGCACCGGTTCGACGGTGACATTCCGATTGATGAGTTCAATGGTCTTCGCACCGAGGCGATGCCAGAGCAGCTTACCGTTGCCGCTAACGGGCTTGACGGATTCATAGACTTGCGTCAACCAGCGGTAATCCTTCTCATAGGGGCTCAAGCAGGGATCAGGGGAGAGCGCCTCCCAGATCTTACCGAGCACACTGTATTCAGCGGCGAACTTGTCCCGCGTTATGTTGTTTGGTAGGCACTGTTGCGCTGCCAGGAGGCCCTCATATCCGCCGACGGTTCGATCCACCCCGGGGAAGAACGCCAGGCACTTCTGGACCTGCACCGGCAGGGCCTTGCGCAGCTCGTCGATGTTGCTCACCACCTGCTGCACGGCCTTCTCGTCGAAATCGAGCGCCTGCGCGACGTCGTCGAAGATGCCGATGTAGTCTACGATCAAGCCGTGCGTCTTCGTCTGGCCATAGGTGCGGTTTACGCGGCAGATAGCTTGAAGGAGGTTGTGGTCCTTCATCGGCTTGTCGAGATACATTGCCTGGAGGATCGGCGCGTCGAATCCCGTCAGCAGCTTGCTCGTGACGATGACAAACTTCAGCGGGTCCGCCGGATCGCGGAAACGGTCGAGCAGCTTCTCCTCGGCGTCCTTGTCGCGCATGTGGACGCTCCATGCGGGCGGGTCCTTCTGGCCGCTGCTCATCACGATGGCGCTGGCGTCGGGGCCGATGATCTCGTCCATCACCTGCTTGTAGAGCACGCAGCACTCGCGATCGAAGCACACCACCTGCGCCTTGAAGCCGTTCGGCTCCACCTTGGTCTGGTAATGCTGCACGATGTGCTCCACCACGGCCCGCACGCGCTCCGGGTTCTTCACCAGCACGGCCATCTTGGCGGCGCGTTTCGCGAGGTCGTCGCGATCCTGCTCGCTCATGTCGTCGGTGATCTGCTTGAAGGCCTCGTCGATGGCCGCCTTGTCGATCTTCAGCTTCACCGTCGGCGCTTCGAAGTGCAGTGGCAGCGTCGCCTTGTCGCGAATGGAATCCTGGAAGGAATAGCGGCTCAGGTAGCCTGCGCTGTCCTCGTCCGCGCCGAAGGCCCAGAAGGTGTTGCGGTCCGCCCGGTTGATCGGCGTGCCGGTCAGGCCAAAGAGGAAGGCATTGGGCAAAGCCTCGCGCATCTTGCGGCCCAGGTCGCCCTCCTGCGTGCGGTGCGCCTCGTCCACCATCACGATGATGTTCTTGCGGGCGTTCCACTCGCCCGTGGCCTCGCCAAACTTGTGGATGGTCGTGATCAGCACCTTGCGCACGTCCTGATTGATCAGCCGTTGCAGCTCCTGCCGGTCGCCCACGCCCACCATGTTGGGAACGTCGGCGGCGTTGAAGGTGGCGCTGATCTGCGTGTCGAGGTCGATGCGGTCCACCACGATCATCACCGTGGGGTTGCCCAGCCTCGGGTGCATCCGCAGCTTCTGCGCGGCGAAGACCATCAGCAGGCTCTTGCCGCTGCCTTGGAAATGCCAGATGAGGCCCTTCTTCGGATACCCGGCCACCACGCGGGCGATCATCTTGTTCGTCGTCTCGTATTGCTGGTAGCGGCAGATCACCTTGATGCGCCGGTGCTTCTTGTCCGTGGCGAAGAGGGTGAAGTTTTGCAGGATGTCCAGCACCACGCCGGGGCGCATCAGGCTCTCCACCGTCGTGCGCACATGGCCCAGATTGCCCTCCTCCTGATGCTCCTCATCGCGCCACGGCCCCCAGAGGTCGATGGGCATGCGGATGCTGCCGTAGCGCAGGCAGCGCCCTTCCGTAGCAAAGGAAAACACGTTCGGCACAAACATGGCCGGGATCTCCTTCTCGTAGATCTCGTTCACCTGATACGCCCCGTCGAACCACGTCACCGCGCTGCGCGTCGGCGTCTTCGCCTCGCCGATCACCACCGGCAGACCGTTCACCAGAAAGACCACGTCAAAGCGCTTCACCACGCTGCCCGTCTGGTAGGTCCACTGGTTCGTCACCGTCAGCCGGTTCTTCGCAGGCTGGGTGAAATCCACCAGCCGCACCGCCACATGCTCGCCGTTCGGGCCAAAGGGCATCGTCTTCTCCCCGCGCAGCCAGGCCATGAAGTTCTCGTTCGCCCGCACCAGCCCGCCGCCCTGCACGGAGAGCAGGATGGCCCGCAGCGCATAGATCACCTCGTCCGCCCGGTCCGGTTGCTCGGCGATCTCGGGATTCAGGGAAATCAGCGCCTCCCGCACCCACGGCTCCACCATCACCTCGCCCGGCTGACGCGGCAGCGCCGTCGCCGCCACGTAGATCCAGCGCGAAGGCTTGAACTCCTCGCCCAACGAACCACTCCAGCCCGCTGGCGGGTCCTCGCGCAGCACGGAACTGCCCGCGCCGCTGCCGAGGCTGGTCGCGGCGTCGAGGATCATCTGCTCGACGGTGTTGGATTCGGTGAAGCTCATGGGATCTAGTTGCGGTTATTTGATTGGTCAATCCAGTAATAAGGGGCAGAGACGACAGGTTTTCTGCTGAACGCTTCCTCAGTAGAGTTCATCTCTGCAATGATTGCACCAAGCTTGAGCTGTTCATGACGGGGAGGAATTGGGAATCTGAATGGCTTTCAAAAGCTTTTCATTGATGCCGGGCATCGTTGTCCCCGAAAGCGTGTCGGCTGATCCAATTACGCGTATTCGGAGCGAGCAGAAAATAGTAAAGATATTCAGGCTCTAGCGTTCCGCCTGTTAATCGAAGGCGAATCAAATCGGAACCGACAATAAACCCAGCATACCCTTATTAACGAGAACAGCGCGCCCTACGTCGCCCTTTCTTCGGAGAAGAATATCCCCAACTTCCATTCGATAACGCACCAGACGCTCGCATACAGATCTATCAAGGAACGGGCCTTTGTTGGTGATCAGGCGGCACCTTCACCATGTTCACTGGGTTGAACGATAGGCGTTCCAGCGCTGACATAGCTAGAGGCTTGCAGAACAGTGCCGAAAGGACCCATCGTCTGAATGTCCAGAGTGCCCGCAGTGGGTTAGATCACCCAATTTCACTAAATCGTGCTTCGTTAACCAACCGTTCGTTCCCGAAAGTCTCATAGGCACATCGCCGCGTCGGTTTCCAAATCGCACCTTCGTCTCATCCACCGCCCAGAGGATTTCCGCGATGCGGCGCTGCTGGTCGAGCGGCGGGAGGTCGAAGGTCTCCAGCTTGAGCGTGGTCCAGTTGATGGTGGGCGAGAGCGAGCCGACGGAAATCTCGACGGCGCGGTTCATGAAGCGGTCGCTCATCATGAGGAAGGGCAGGAACTCCGGCAGCACCTTGTCCGGTCTGGCCCGAATGACCATGGCATGAGCGGAGCAGATGCCGCCGAACTCCGCCACGGCCAGCTTCCGCTGGTAGGCGCGGCGTTTGCCAAAGATGATGTCGCCCTTCCGAAAGCGCAGCTTGCCCCCGATGACATCGCTGCCCTTCCCCCAGCGCCGGATGTGCAGGCACTGCGGGTCCAGATGCTCCAGCCCCACATAAATCTCCTCCTGCGCATCCTTCGGCTCCGCCCGCTTCGCGATGCTCTCCGCAAAGTCGCCGAATGCCATGCGCTTCCAGCCCCTGTGGTCGAAGAGCGGGAGCGAGGCCCAGGCGGGGTTGGGCTTCAGTTTGGCGAGTGATGGCGCGAGTGGCGGTCATTTCGGCTGGAGCTGCTTGCTCAGGTTCATCTTCGTTTTCAGTTACCGAAGGGGTCAGTTCAGAACCCAGCGCCGTTCGTAACTGGGCCAGCAATGCATTGCGTCGGTTTGTATAGAACTCCCGGAACCTTTTGATGTCGGTTGCATCGTCATCAGGCAGGAAGCTGGTTTGACGAATCCAAACGGCACTGGGATGGCTCCTGATCCAGTCTTCCAGCGGGCGTGCTTTCTTCTCACCTTGTTCTCTCTCTCTCCGTAAGGAGGTGGAGATTTGGCAGCCCATCCAATCATGAGATTTGAAGAAGGCGATTTCTTTGTCGGAAAGCCCCGCGCTTTTTAACTCGTCGGTTTTGTCTCGCCATTGAGCGAGGATGCAGATGATCGACATCGAACGAAGCGACATCCGCCCTCAGCGAAGGTGTCAGGAGGGCCAGCACGAATAACGCGTTGGGATTTCCTGTAAAATGTCTCGTCGATGATCTGAGTCAGTATCTCATCGTCAAAGACGAATGCCCGGAGCTGGCGGAGTTTCACGCAGATCTTCTCGGAGGGGAAACTGCGTTCACCAGATGCCCAGCTTTCATTGATGGCTTTCGGATCGCCACAAGAAGCTGCTCAGTGCGGCCACGAAACACCTGCCCCAAAAGCATTGAAGCAGCCATACCCGCATCTTCTCCCGGTCTGGCTCGTAAGCCCTGCTGTCCACAGACCGGGCATCGTCCAGAAGGTAAAGAAAGTAGCGAGCGCGAGCACTGCGGTTGGTGCATGCAATGTCTGCCGAGTGAATCCACAGCGAGCTACCAATCTTCACTGCCCGTCTAAGTGATTCAGCGACCTTGGGCCAAATCCCTTCCAGGTCGGCTTTGTCGTCCGAAGTTCAACGTCTTGAACCTGACGTCCTTGTTCCTGCACAGAAGCAGCGCTCTCAGAACGAAGTCCTTGTCGAACCAGAAAGATGCCCCGCATTGTTGATTCAGTTCATCGACGAGAGCGTTGATCTCCTCGCGGGCATCGTGCGTCTTCCACGCAGAGGTCAACAAAGAGAACAGAAGGTCAGAGTAACTGAGAGCGATGCCTCCGCTATTGAGACGCACAAAGATGCGAAGAACCTCATCAAGGTCTGTGCGTGTCTCGGTTCCGCCGGCTCAAAAAATGAACTTGTTCGCGGTCCCATACGGCTTTGAAAAGTGCGGCCAAATTGTCTTCGAAAATCTCGGAGCTTCCATGCGATGATGATCGCCTGTAATCGCGCATCGCCTGATCAGTCCTTATCTGGAGAATGTCCCCCACACGGAACCAGAACTCACCAGCAGCTCCAGGCTGATTTCGTTGGCGGAATCGCAGGGCAAACCTCATGTCGTCATCTGCTGAAGGCGAATGCAGCAAGTTGATGTGCAGTTCCAGCGCTGGATAAGCGTTTGGATTGTTTGCCCGCTTGTATGGCTTTTGCTGGTAAAGCCTGATACCACGCATCCCAATGTTAAGAGCCGTCGTCCGTTGTTGCCCGTCAAGGATTCCAGCTTGGGCGCGGCCCCAGTCCGCTTTTGATATTGTGCGGCTTACGGACATCAAACTCCCGGACAAGCTCTTAGAAGGTGAAACTTTGAAGTGCTCGCTCGGCACCCGCCAGCGCAGCATTGTCCTCACCGGGATAGCCCTGCGTAGCAACGAGTCAAATAACCTCTCGATTCGGTCCATCCCCAAACCAACTCCCTGGATAGCAGGGAGGTAGTATTTGTTCAGGCGGACGTCTTCGAGGTGTTCCCTTGATTTTTTGGGCGACTACGGACATGCGAGAAGTTGGTTTAAGGATGACGGACCGTTTCTCCGAGCTTTCCAGCCAACTGCCAGCGCATCCGGCAGCGCCGTGGTAGCTGATTCAGCCGCAGCATCGGTTTGCGCCTGCGTTTCCCCGCCGACATACAGCGGGATGCTCAGATTCCCCTCCTTCGCCCGGATTTCCTCGATGGGCACGACGCGGGTGAAGCCGGGCTCGTCTTTGAAATCCTGATAGGCGCGGACGACGCGCTGGAGGTGCTCGTCGGTGAGGAAGCTCTGGGCGCGTTCGCGGGTGACTTCGTTCACCGCGTTGATGAAGAGGATTTTCCCGCGCCGGGCCTTGGGCTTCTGCGTGCGGCAGACGACGACGCAGGCTTCCATGGGCGAGTTGTAGAAGAGGTTCGGGCCGAGGCCGAGGACGCACTCGATGAGGTCGGCTTCGATGAGCTTGCGGCGCATGTCCGCCTCCTCCTGCCGGAAGAGGACGCCGTGGGGCCAGAGGACGGCGCAGCGGCCGGTCTTGGGCTTGAGGCTTTGCAGGATGTGCTGCTGGAAGGCGTAGTCGGCGCGGCCCTGCGGCGGGGTGCCGAAGACATTGCGGCCCCAGGGATCGGAGGCGAAGGCGTCGCGGTCCCACTGCTTGATGGAGTAGGGCGGATTGGCCAGCACGACATCGAAGCGCATGAGGCGGTCGCCTTCGACGAGCTTCGGCTCGGCCAGGGTGTCGCCGCGCTCGATGCGGAAGTCCTCGATGCCGTGGAGGAAGCAGTTCATCCGGGCGATGGAGGAGGTCATGAGGTTCCGCTCCTGACCGTAGAGCTTCACGTTCCGCCATTCCTTCTTCTGATTCCGCAGGTGGGCGATGCAGGAGAGCAGCATGCCGCCGGAGCCGCAGGTGGGGTCATAGACGGACTCGCCGGGCTGCACGTCGAGCATCTCGGTCATGAGGTGGACGACGGTGCGGTTCGTGTAGAACTCGGCGGCGGTGTGGCCGGAGTCGTCGGCGAACTTCTTGATGAGATACTCGTAGCCCTGGCCCAGCTCGTCCTCGGGCAGGTTGGCGACGGTGAGTTCCAGCGTGGAGAAGTGCTCGATGAGGTCGCGCAGCATGGCATCGGACAGGCGGTCCTTGTTCGTCCACTGCGCATCGCCAAAGATGCCGAAGAGCTTGTCGGGGTTGGCGGTCTCGATGGCCCGCATGGCCTGCTGCAAGCCCCGGCCCACATCCCGGCTGACCTTCCGAATCTCCCGCCAATGCGCGTCCGCCGGCACCTGGAAGCGGTGGTTCTCCGGGAACATGGCGAAGTCTTCATCCCCGCCCGACTCCCGCAGCGCGGTGACGGTCTCCTCATCGAAGACATCGCACAGCCGCTTGTAGAACAGCAGCGGGAAGATGAACTGCTTGTAGTCCCCCGCATCAATCGTCCCCCGCAGGAGCACAGCGGCTCCCCAAAGGTAGGATTCGAGGTTTTGTTGGGTGATGCGGGTCATGAAAAGTTGCTATCAAGTTTCTCCCATAGCGGTTCACTCGATTCAGGAGACCAGTCAATTTCGGAGTCATCTGACGAGTCGGTGAAAATCAAGATTTCCTGATTCGGATCAGCAGCACGAACGGCGAAAAGCTCGACCCATTCCTGCAAAGCAAAGGGGGAGGTTTCCTCTCGGTAACCACCGGGAGAGCACTCAAACCAGACTTCGGATTGAGAATCACCTCCCATTCTAGGATCGAGAATAATGTATTGTGAACATTCGAGCCGGATCTCATCACTACCAGCTCGTATGGCCGCGCTTGAACTCTCGCCATTCTCGTGACGTTCGACGAGATCAAGATCGACTTGGATTCCTGGGGTGGGCCGAGGCAACGATTCGATGATCAATAGTAGTTTCGCCAATTCATGAATCTGTCCAGGTGGCAGACTGGGCCTCTTCAGTAACAAGCGAAGTGCGGCGGCCAAATCAGCAAATGGGCTGGCATCTTCCATGAGCAGGCCGAAGAGCTCATCAGTGTCCATCTCTTCGTCCACATCCTCGTCTTCGTCCTCCGAGTCCTCATCTTCCTCAACGTCCACTTCTTGTTCAGCAGGCTCTTCTTCATCGGCCATTCCTGCGACGAACCTGGAAGGTCCAGAAACGAAATACTCCATCGCGGATTCCAGCAAGGCATCCGCTTCGGCCTCGGTATGGCCAGCCGCAGAACAAAGCTGAAACAGTGCCGGCCCCCAGCGGCGTTCGATCAAATTCGCAAGCTGTTTGGGATGGTCTTCACGCCGCACTTCCTCAACCAAATAAGCATCAAGGTAGCAATAGGCCAGACACTGGAGTCCCATGAAATGTCGGGACAGAAAGTAGAGCCAGAAAGGGAACTGTGCATCGAGCGCATAGACGTAGTTCCTGACCTCCGGGATCTCGAAAAGCTCCTCCCTCGTGTTTTCGTAGCCGCTGAACGAAACATCGACGTTGAGCATGTTGGCTCTGATGTTCTCCCGATTGGAGATCAGATGCTTGAGCGTCGTCAGCGGGCCGGTGATGTCCTGACGCAGCACTTCATCACGGCTGATGACGATAAACAACGGGCCAAAGTCACTGTGTTTTTGGAAGTTCATTTGGAGGCCTGGCGATGGCGAGCGAACCGCTCCATTCGCTTGTTCAGAAGGTTGTTGGCAAAACTGCGGACGAGGAGTGCTTCAACATCCTCGATCATCTCATCAGCTACTTCATAGGCACTGAAGTAGGCCGCGATAGCCCAAAGGGGCACCTGCTGATCCACTATCTGTCTATTCTTTTCGTCGGTTGTTCGGTATTGAAGTTTTCTGCCTGGATGTCTTACACGCTTAATCTTTTGCACAGATTTGCGGTCTCGATTTAGAGCCGATTTCATTTCTATCCAGAGGCTTTGCTTTCGAGCTTTACCGGCGTAGATGGCTTGCCCTCGGCTGTCGAAGAAGACGTAAACGCCTTTTGTTGCATTTAGCTCAGTCTTGAGCCCCTGGAGATAAGGGTGCTCCTCGCCATCCTCATCACAGTCAGCAAACAGTTCCCACTTGGCGCCATGCCTAGATTCGCAGAGGTCGATTTCGAAGAACTCGACCAATGGCCGAACTACATTCTTGCGGAATCGGACTGCGCCGCTTTTCGATGCCGCATGAACGAGTCCTGCAATCTGACGCAGAGTGCATTTCGGACGCTTCTTCCAGTTATGAATGGCTGGAATGGAAAGCCCAAGAACGTCGCCAAGGGACTTGTCCGTGGTAACACGGAACTTCTTCTTCAATTCAGCGATGATCTCGCTTCCCTTCATACCAGCAAGCCCTCCCGTTTGAGGATTCCCACCAACCTCTCCTCCGCTGCAAACGCCGCCTCCGCGCTTTCGCGAAGCCGCTTCATGGCTTCTTCCACTGTGAGCACTTCACTCGTGACCTTCGGTTCGACGTAGCGGGGAATGTTGAGATTGTGATCGTTGGCGGCAATCTCGTCGAGGGTAACGAGGCGGGCGATGCCTTCGACGTCGGTGTAGTCGCGGACCCAGCCGTGGATGCGCTCGACGTGTTCCGGCAGCAGTTCGTTCTGGGCGCGGCCGGTTTTGAACTCCTTCGAGGCATCGACGATGAGCGCCCGGTTTCTTCGGTCCTTCGCTTTCTTTTGCCGGAAGACGAGGATGCAGGCGGCGAGGCCGGTGCCGTAGAAGAGATTCGGCCCGAGGCCGATGACTGCCTCCAGCAGGTCCATGCCGAGGAGTTTCTTCCGAATCTCGCCCTCCTTGCCCATGCGGAAAAGGGCGCCGTGCGGGAGGACGACGGCCATGCGCCCGGTCTTGGGGGCCATGGATTTGATCATGTGCTGCACCCAGGCGAAGTCGCCGCTCTTTGCGGGTGGCATCCCGGCGAAGTTGCGGCCGTAGGGATCGCTGGACCAAACTTCGTCGCCCCACTTCTCCAGCGAGAAGGGCGGATTGGCGATGACGCAGTCGAAGGTGGCGAGGTTGTCGCCGGAGAAGAAGGCGGGGCTGCGCAGGGTATCGCCACGCACGATCTGGAAGTCCGCCGCGCCATGCAGGAAGAGGTTCATGCGGGCGATGGCGGAGGTGGTCAGATTTTTCTCCTGACCGTAGAGCTTGCCCCAGAGCGTGCGGACATCGCCTCGCGTCTCCTCGACATGATGGATCGCCTCCAGCAACATACCGCCGGTGCCGCAGGTGGGATCATAGATGGACTCGCCCTCGCGGGGATCAAGGATGTTCACCATGAGCCGCACCACGGAGCGCGGGGTGTAAAACTCGCCCGCCTTCTTGTTCGTGGCGTCCGCGAACTTCTTGATGAGGTATTCATAAGACTGCCCCAGCACATCCGCCTTGGCGGAGGCATTCCCCAGCGAAAGCCTGGAGAAGTGCTCAATGAGATCGCGCAGCAATGCATCCGAAAGCCGGTCCTTGTTCGTCCACTGCGCATCACCGAAGATGCCATAAAGCGTGTGCGGATTCGCCTGCTCAATGCCGCGCAGAGCCGTCTGAAGCGCCTGCCCGACGTTCACTGCGACCTTCCGCACATCGTTCCAATGGCAGCCCTCAGGAATTTGGAAGCGGTAGTTCTCAGGGAACAACGCGGCTTCTTCATCGCCATCAAATTCCTTCAAGGCGGCGGCGTGTTCCTCATCATGCACATCCGAGAGGCGCTTGAAGAACAGCAGCGGGAAGACATAGGACTTGAAGTCCGCCGCATCCACCGGCCCGCGAAGGATGTTCGCGGCCTCCCAAAGGTGGGATTCGAGCTGGGAGAGGGTAACGACGGGCATATCAGGAATTTTCCTTGGGCGGATGGCTATCAAAGCGTGGACGGCGGGTTATGGCAAGGGAATGCCCATGAAAATCGTGGGGTGCCCTCCTCTCGGCGAAAGTGCCCCTTCTTTTTTTCGGAGAGACCCTTGTCGGAGCGAAAGTGACCCTTCTTTTTTGTGGAGAGACCCTTGTTGGGGCATCACTTCGGCTCCGCCCGCTCCCCGATGGTCTCGGCAAACTCCCCAAACGCCAGGCGCTTCCAGCCCGTTCGGTCAAAGAGCGGGAGCGAGGCCCCGGCGGGGTTGGGCTTGAGATTGGAGAGAGTTGCAACCACGGATGACACGGAATCGAGAGTTCTGGGTCAGAGCAGCCGTGGATCGAAGGAGAACGGCTCGGGCTTGCCGATGGCGATCTTCTTGAAGTTGGGGTGGGCCGGGTTGAGCAGATAGTTGGGCTCTGCCTGGATGATGACGCTTGGTAGTTCAAGCACCGCCGAGCGGGACTCCTTCACCCACAGATCACCGATCTTCGCGGTGGAAGGCGGCGGCGGTTCCTCGGTCCAGTCGGCAGGCAGGCCAGCGGCAGCTACGATCTCCACAAGCGCCTCGTCGAACTCGATTGGGATTGCCACATACTTGAAAGCCACGGGAGGGTTGAGATGAACCAAGCTTTCGAGTGCCGCGAGAGAAAGGGTGGCGCTGGTGTAAACCAGACGCGTTCCTCGCGAGTTCCATCGCCCTCCAAAGAGCCATGCACCCTCGCCATCAAAGGCGGTGGCGGAATGCTTTTCCTTCACGATCCGCCAAGCTCGTCTCATCAGGAATAGACTCCGTATTCGATTCGGCCGAGGAGGTTCTCGACCTCACGCGCTCCGACCTCCGTTTCCGCATACTCCAAGGGGATCGCTCCACCCAAGCCAACTTGAGGAGCAGCGAGCCATTTCCGGGCATTCTCCGGTGATTCCATCACCTCAACAGCTTTTCCCATGAGTTTGGCGAAACGCACTACACGGTCTGATTCGGCGGAATCAAGCCTGCCTGTCGTCATTCGGCGATGCAGAGTGGCTTTGGAAATGCCGAGCATGGGCACGAGTCTGTCCATTGAGAGGTCCAAACTGCTTCGAAGGTCGTCGAGTTCCCGAACCGGAAGCCCAGTCTTGAGGGATTGGATAAGCTTTGCGGGGGTGTATTCCCAGGCGGCACTCTTGCCTGAAGTCCCATGAACAAAGAAGACAACAATACCACTTTCGCTTTTCTTTGCGCGCACGCTGCCACGCGAATGGCTGATGGACACGGAGGAGGACTTTTTTGTTTTGGATTTGGTCTGTGTCTTTTCCATTTGCGACATATTTTAGTCTCATTTGCGACAGGAGTCAATGCGGCGGTTTGCAGCCTTGGGAAACCTGGAGAGATTGCCAACTGCTCTGGACTTCGGCGGAACTATTCAACCACCCCGTTAGCGGATTTGGCAATGACGTCGTAGCCGACTCAGCCGCGGCATCCGTCTGCGCCTGCGTTTCCCGCCTGCATACAGCGGGATGCTCAGATTACCCTCCTTCGCCCGGATTTCCTCCATGGGCACGACGCGGGTGAAGCTGGGCTCGTCTTGGAAGTCCTGAGAGGCGCGGACGAGGCGCTGGAGGTGCTCATCGGTGAGGAAGCTCTGGGCACGTTCGCGGGACTTCTGTGTGCGGCAGACGACGACGCAGTCGAAGGTGGCGAGGTTGTCGCCCGAGAAGAAGGCGGGGCTGCGCAGGGGATTCGGGGTTTTCTGGGAGTGGGGGGTAACTACCTGCCGAACTGGATCTGATCAGTCTTCTTTGGCTTCTTCTTCGCGGACCATTTGATCCATGGAGAGGGCTTGTTCGGCGAGGGCAAAATAGACTAAGCTAGGCTGCGGATGCGGGCTTCGAGGGTAGCCAGGGTTTCCAGCACGTCTCCAATGGGTGGTGGAGGGCTGAAGAACATGGGGACCATGGCGCGGTGGTCTACCTCCAACTCAGGAAGGCGGGCCTCCGGCGGGAGCAGGCGAAAGGATGCTGGCTGGGCTAGGTCGTAACGTGCCCAGCCGGAGCGGAAGTATACGGACTTGTGAGCTACGACGCGTTGCCGCAGCGCTGTATCCGCCAAGGCGCACTCTGCCACTGGCGCGGTGGCCATACGGGCGAGGTCATGGTAGTGCCGGGCGTAACGGGCGGGCATCGGTTTTGCGGGATCACGGTGCGCTTCGGCATGCAAAAGCGTGGCTTTTTCCCAAAAGGTGCGCTCTGCGGCCAGGGAACGGACGGCGGCGCTGCCCATGGGGAGGTCAAAGGTCTCACCGAGATATGAGCGAATGGGATGGTCTTCCGAAGGCCAGTGGTCCGAACGCGCGCCCAGCTCGATGCGAACAGCGGGAGCGATGTAGGCGAGGCGGGTGCCTCCCGCCTGAGGGAAGTGGAAGAGGAGGGTCTGTGGGTCCTGCGGGTCGATCTCCAAGGACCAGCCTTGGCTGTCTCCCAAAAGGCCGATGAGGGAGTCCTGGAGTCTGGGCAGGAGGGTTTCGCGAATGCAGTCCTGGCAGGCCTGCTGGAGGGCCTCAATGCGCCGTGTCTGCTCCTTGCCTGTGGCGGCTTCGGGATCGCGATCTTCGCCAAATCCCAAGAACTCGCGATGGAAGGAGACGTCTACGTCTTCTGAAAAGCGGTCGATGAGGCCGTAGACTTTCGATAGCGAGGTGCCGCCCTTGAAAACGAGGTGACTGCCGAGCTCCGGCAGTGCAAAGATGGCATCAAGGGTTTTGCATACCCAGTAGTCTTTTTCCAGAATTGCTGGGGCCAGCCCGCGCTGCTGTGCGGCGGCATCAAGCAATTCCAGGCGCTCCCTGGGGGTGAGTGAGAGATAAGGGTCGTCAGCCATCGTCACGGGTGATTTTGAGGAAAATGGGGCGCATCCAGGCCGGGACGAGCGTCATGTCGGCTATGAGCTGTTTCTTGGCTGCGGCATCCAGGCGCTGGCGCAGGTGCTGGATGGTGTCGGGGGTTACCTTGCCGTTGCCAACGTCGCGCAAGGCCTGGGCGACGAGTCCGCTGGCCCGGCCGGCAAGGGCTAGGTTGCGCCCGGTGTTGCGCCGAAAGACGATTTGGCGTTTGCCCAACAGCACCGTGCTTGGAGCGCCATCGGTCTGGTAGATCATCTGAGCAGGTACCTGGGTGGTGAGGCCGAGCTGGTTCGCTGCCACCTGGGGAGATGGTAGCAGGCGGAGGTGCCGCCCCCTCGCCACAGCGGCTATGACGGCGTCTGCGGTGGCTCCTGTCTGGCCGAGAACGGGGTGTGAGTGGGGGCTGTCGTAGAGTCCCCGGGCAACCCGCCGGATCTTCCCATCACGCACCAGCCGGGTCAGCGCCACGCCGACGCTACGAGGATCGCCCAAGTCAGCGAAATCATGGGGTGTGAAAGCCCAGCCACGTCCCTTTTTTGCCACGCGGCGAAGGATGTGCTGATTGACCGAAGCATCGGAGGGTGTCTTCTTCATGTTGAAAATAATGCATTGTTTTTTCAGCAAATCAAGTCTGGATGATTCTCTCCATTACGACGGTGAGGTCATTAGGGTGAATGGTAGGAGTGAAGGTCCTGGATCACATGATGGCTGTTCCTCGTTGAAGGCAGGAATGGAAGCAGGGATCGGTTAGAAGTGATCAGTTGCTTGAGTCAGCCGTGGTCGGATGAGGTCTGAGGCGCGAGGTGGTGGGTGCTATCGAACGGTGTGGTTTTGGCGCTTCCGGGGCATTGGGTTCCGTGTTTTCCGGGGATTGATGCGCTTCGCTTCCCTGCGGGCTGTCAGTGACAGTTTGCCTCCGGCTATCTCCACTGCGTTCCGGTTGTCTCGCATGCTCGGCTCCGTGGTTGGGAATTGCCCCTTCCTTCCCGAGTCGGGATCAGTCTTCTTTGGCTTCTTCTTCGCGGACCATTTGATCCATGGAGACGGCTTGTTCGGCGAGGGCTTCGGTGTCGTCTCCGTCGAAGGCGAGGCGGCGGATGGATTTGATTTTGCGGGAGAGGGCTCGGCCGGTGCTCTTGATGCCGCTGGCGGTGAACTGGACGTTGGCGCTGAGGTGGACGTCCATCTGCATGTTGGCGGCGGTGGCGATGGCGTCTTGGTTGGCGGCGAGGAAGAGGAACTCCCAGCCTTTTTCTTTGCGGTAGAGGGCGATGAGGTCGCTGATGTGCTGCGCGGTGTAGCGCTGGGAGGCGTTTTCCATGCCGTCGGTGAAGATGGCGAAGATGACCTTGGCGGGTTGCTCTGCCGGCGGGAGGGACTCGAGGCGGCGGTCGGTCTCCTTGATGGTCCGGCCAATGGCATCGAGCAGCGCGGTGCTGCCGCGCGGCTGGAAGGTGGCGGCGGTGAGCTGCGGGACCTGGGCGAGCGGTTGGGCATCGACGTGGACTTCGTACTGGTCGTCAAACTGCACCAGGGTGAGCCGGGCCGCGCCGGGGACGGCGATCTGGTCGCGGAGGAACTCGTTGAAGGCGGAGACGGCGGGTTCTTGCATGCTCTGCATGGAGCCGGAGCGGTCGAGGATGTAGGCGATTTCGGTGAGGGTGTTCATTTTGGCAGGGGGTAAGAAGTGGTCGGTGGGGAATTTGGTTTGTCGTCCGTGGTCAGACGAGGTGGGGGCGTCCTCGGCTGAATTGGAATCTTTTTGCCTCTCATTTTTTTGCTGGCCTTCTGATTCTGGGGATTGATTGGACGCAAAGGGTGGGGGAAGCGGTGGTTGGCAGTAGAATGGGGGCAGTAGAATGGGGGATTATGACAAAAAGATGGGGTTATTGGGTGAGTGGTCCGTTGCTGGGCGGGAGGGAGTTAGAAGTGGTTCGTCGGGAGTTTGGTTTGTCGTCCGTGGTCGGACGAGGTGGGGGGAATGAGTGAGGAATTAGGAAGTGCAGGAACGAGGAAGGTAGGAAGGGGTTATTGGGTGAGTAGGCTGTTGCGGCTCGGGTGTGACAGGAAATGTGGGGCAGGGGCTTTTTTCGTGCTCGTACTCGTCCGTCGTGGTTTGGTGAGCTCTCCCCTCGGGAATCATCCGACCACGGATGACAAACCTAGTGACCCCTGTTTACTGTTTACTGATCCCAGGAGCTTGCCCCCCTCATCGGATCAGTGGCTGCTCAGGCGGCTCTGGGGTGCTGGATGGGCTGGGGGATCTGCTGGATGGCGGCGGGGCGGTCGTGGAGGAGCTTGAAGCGCCAGAGGCCGAAGCTGCCGTGGCCGGGCTGGATGGGGGGGAGCTCGGCGAGGCGGACGCTGAGGCTGGGGCGGCCGGTGGCGTATTCGTTGGCCCAGACGACCTCGCTGATGGTGTAAATGCCGCCTTCCTGCGGGACGGCGTCAAAGACCTCAAACACGGCGGAGGGGAAGTGATCAAAACAACAAACGACTTTTTGACCCACAGGCCAGGGTGCGGTTTTCATAAGTGGACTTGCCAAGAATGGTTAAGATGGCTAAATTAATACGGGCAGATCGTGATTCGCTCGTGTGACGTCTTATCTATACCAGCAGTCAAAACAATATCAAGCGTAAATTACGATGGGTAACACAACCAATCCTGAACAGTGGGCAGCCAAGGAGCGGCTGCGATTCATTGAGCGATCCGCCTTTTGGTGCGGGCTGGTGAATCGATCCGATCTGCAGCGGGTCTTTGGGGTGAGCGCGGCCCAGGCTTCGGCGGATCTGCAGATGTTCCAGGAGCTGTGCCCGGGGGCGCTGGTCTACAATCTGAAAAAGAAGCGCTACGAGGGCGGGGAATCGATGGTGTGCAAGCTGCACACGCCGCGTCTGGAGGAGGCGATGGCGTTTTTTCTGAGCGAAGAAGTGACGGCTAGCCCGCTGATGCGAGAACCGATCGGCCTGGACATGGGGGCGCGGCTGGCGGGGGTGGTGCTGCCGGTGCGCGAGGCGTCGGCGGCGGTGCAGCGGGCGGTATTTCTGGCGGTGCTGCATGGGCTGCCGGTGGAGGTGCACTACGCATCGGTGGCTGGGAAGACGGATGGCTGGCGGACGCTGCGGCCGCATGCCTTTGGCCACGATGGGTATCGCTGGCACGTGCGGGCTTGGTGCGAAAAGAACGGGGCCTTCCGGGATTTTGTGCTGAGCCGCATGAAGGAAGCGAAGGTGGATCTGCGGTCGGCTCCAACGCCTCCGCCCGAACCGGATGTGGACTGGGAGACCTGGGAGACGGTGGAACTGGCGCCGAACACGGAGCTGGAGCCGGAACAACGGGCTGCGGTGGATCGGGACTTTGGGATGAAGGGCGGGAAGCTGACGATCCAGGTGCGGAAGGCGATGCTGGACTACACGCTGGATCACCTGCGCCTACCGCTGACGGATGGGCGGGTGAAGCCTCGGTTGCTGGGGCGGGTGGGGAGTGCTTAGTGCTTGGTCCTTGGTGGGAGTTGTGGGTTTGTGTTCTGGCTGGCGTGCCTGCTGGTCTCCGACGGCAAGATGCCGTCGCGCCTTGATGGGGGATCTTCCTTGGTGCGGCTGAATTGGAATCTTTTTGCCGCCCATTTTTTTGTCGGCCTTTTGGTTCTGGGGATTGGGTCTGCGTTCTTTGCGTTCCTTTGCGGCTAAAAATCTGTGGCGGCGGTCCCGCTCATCATCCGCCGGCGGATGACAACCCCAACTGATTACTTTTGACTGATCACTGGGTTTCTACCGTTGTTCTGGTCTTGATTCTCGCCTCGGCGTGGCGATGCTGAAGTCTCGGGTGTTTTTCCCTTTTCCTGCTTTTTTATGTGGTGGTCGTATTCAGATTCTGCGGAGCGTAAGGACCGGGTCCGACGCAAGATTGAGGGCTTGTCGAAGAAGGGCGAGGCGATGCGGCAGGTGGTGGCTCCGGCGGGGCGGAAGTTGTGCTCGACGTTCTGGGGGCAGGCCTGGTGTCGGGCGCTGGAGGAGCATGCGGACTATGAGTCGCGATTGCCTCGGGGTCGCAGCTACCTGCGCCAGGGGAATGTTTACAATCTGACGATCGAGGAAGGGGAGGTGTCTGCCACGGTGGCGGGATCGGAGCTGTATACGACGAAGGTTTCCATCAAGCCGCTGGTGCCTGAGGCGTGGGAGGAGATCGTGGTGGCGAGCAAGGGGCAGGTGGGATCGTGGATGGACCTGCTGGCGGGGAAACTGGGCGATGGGCTGATGCGCTTGGTGACGGATCCTGAGGATGGGCTTTTCCCGAGGCCGAGGGAGATCCGTTTCAACTGCTCATGCCCAGATTGGGCGGACCTTTGCAAGCACAGCGCGGCGGTGCTGTATGGGGTGGGATTGCAATTGGATGAGAAGCCGGATCTGCTGTTCACGCTGCGCGGGGTGAATGCGGGGGACTTGATCGCGACGGCGAGCGAGGCGGCGGTGGCGGACCTGGCGAATGCTGGGGAGGGGGATCTGGCGGGGAGCGATCTTTCGGCGTTGTTTGGGATCGAACTGGATCCGGGCGCGGAGGTGGAGGCGATCTTGGATGCGGTGGTGGCGGAGACGGCTCCTGCGGTGGTGAAGAAGAAGGTGGCGAAGAAGAAGGTGGCCGTGAAGAGCGCGAAGAAGAAGCCGAGGGGAGATCGGTAGGGCTGCGCTGTGCGCGGCCCAAACTTCTGCGGGGGGCGGAAGGTGGTGGGCGGTGCGGAACTGTCCGGTGTGGACGACGTACCCGCATTGGAGTCGGACGGGACACAGCCTGTCCCTACCGGCTGCGCGTTCAAGACGAGTGCGACCGGTGGAGAGCGGTGAGGCGTGCTGGACTGGGGTTCGACGGCAAGATGCCGCCGCGCCTTGGGAGGCTGGCGGCGTTTTACGCCAGTAGGATGCCGTGGGGGGCAGTGGCTAGGGTGGCTTGGATGTGGCCGATGAGGTCGGCTGCGGGCACTTCGACCTGGCTGCGGGCGATGAGATTTTTCACCACGACTTGTGGATACTCGGACCCGAAGACGATGGCGAGGCGGGCCTTGCGCTCTTCGGCGGCTTGGAATTGTTTGCCGACCTTGGTCTGCCCAAAGCTGGTATCGACTCGGTGGCCAGCGTCGCGCAGGGCCTGCAAGGTGGCGAGGGCGTTGCCGCGCTGGGCTTCATCGGCGACGACGATGTAGGCGTCGATGGAGGAGGCGGCGAGCAGGGCCTCGGTGAGTTTGAACTGGGCGCCGGGGGTCTTTTTGAGGAGGAGCCCAAGGACGACATCACCCATGGCAAAGCCGGCGGCTGGCATGTCGACGCTGCCGTCGGTCATGAGGGCGCAGAGCTTGTCGTAACGTCCGCCACCGGCGACGGCGCGGAGGTCGTGCTGGAGGTCGAAGACCTCGAAGACAGTGCCGGTATAGTAGGCGAGGCCGCGGACGATGCTGGCATCGATCTTGATGAAGGACCAAAGGCCGCGTGCTTCAAGGGCGGCTTTCAGTTCGGCGAAAGCGGGGTGGCTATCGTCGGTGGTGTCCATGAAGGCGCGGACGTCGCCATAGGAGAGGCCGATGGCTTCGAGCTTGGTGGCGGTATCCTCGGGCTTGGTGCGCTCGATCTTATCGATGATCTGGAGGAAGGTGCTGGTGTGCTCTTCGGCGATGTTGCGGTCGGCGAGGAAGGTGGTCCAGATCTGGCGGTTGCTGAGGCGGATGATGAAGTCTTCTTTCTTCAGGCCAAAGGCGCGGGCGACATCAATGGACAGGGCGATGAGCTCTGCATCGGCGGCGGGGCTGGCATCGCCGAGGATGTCGGCATTGAACTGGATGAACTCTCGGGTACGGCCTTCCTGGGGCTCTTCGTAGCGGAAGCAGGAGCCGATCTGGAACCACTTGAGCGGCTTTTTGTAGTCACGCTGGCGGGCGGTGGCCATGCGGGCCAGCGATGGGGTGACCTCGGGGCGCATGGAGAGTTCGCGCTTGGCTTTGTCTTCGAAACAGAAAAGCTGGCCGGTGATTTCATCGCCACTCTTCTTGCGGAAGAGATCGGTGCTCTCCAAGGCGGGGCCTTCATACTCGACGAACCCGTAGCGGCGGGCGACGCTGCGCCAGGTATCGAAGATGAAATTGCGGATCGCGCAGTCTTCGGGGTAGAAGTCGCGGAAACCTTTGACGGTCTTAAAAGTGGCCATGGTGGGAAAGGGGGACGAAGTCGGGGCAGCGGGATGGCTGGGGAAAGTGGGACAGCTGTGCTACCACATTTTGCGGTGAAAACAAATGCTGGGATGCAAAGACAGCAGAGCGGCGGCGTGGGCACGCCGTTCCTGGGATCGATGAGGCTAACGAGGGGAGTTTTTTCCGCTGGGATCAGTAGACGTCGCGGCGGTAGCGCTTGTCGGCCTTCATTTGGACGACGTAGGCAGCGGCTTCTTCCGGTGTCTTGCCGCCGTGGGTCTCGATGAGGGAATGCAAGGCTTTGTCCACATCCACCGCCATGCGGGAGGCATCGCCGCAGACGTAGAAGATGGCGCCTTGCTCAAGCCAGGCCCAGAATTCGGCTCCGGCTTCGGTCATCTTGTTCTGGACGTAGATTTTTTCGGCTTGGTCGCGGGACCAGGCGCAGTCGAGCCGTGCCAGGGTGCCATCTGCCAGCCAGGCGGCGAATTCGTCTTTGTAGAAAGAGCAGGAAGAGGCGCTGACCTCGCCGAAGAAGAGCCAAGCTTTGCCCTTGGCCTTGGTGGCTTGACGCTCTTGGAGGAAGGCGCGGAAGGGGGCGATGCCGGTGCCGGGGCCGCACATGATGACGGGGATGTCCTCTTCCGGCTCGGGCAGGCGGAAGCCTTTGCCCGCGTTGACGAAGACCGGAATGGGGGTGCTTTCCGTCACGCGCTCTGCGAGGAAGGTGGAGGCGACACCGCCGCGAGTGCGACCATGGCTGGTGTAGCGGACGGTGGCGACGGTGAGGTGGACAGATTCCCCGACGGCGCGCTGGCTGCTGGAGATGGAGTAGAGCCGGATGTTGAGCTTCTTGAGGACGCTGATGAACTCTTGGGGCTCAAACTTGGCGCTGGGGTTTTCGAGGAGGATATCGATGACAAAACGGCCCCAGAGGTAGTTCCTGAGCTCTTCTTTTTTCTCCAATGCGAGCAGGTCAGTGATGATGCTAGCGCCGCCGGTCTTTTCCACCACGGCTTTGAGGAGCTTATTGTCCACATCGGTGAGGGAGTTGCCCTCGATCAGGGCCTGGCGGATGGGGACGGTGGCGCCGGTCTTGGCGTGGGTGACTTCTTCGGAGCCGGTGAAGCCGAGTGCTGCGAGGGTGTCATCCACCAGAGCGGGGTCGTTGGTGGGCTGAACGGCGAGGGAGTCGCCCGGGAGGTATTCGAGGCCACTGCCGGTCAGATCCAGTTCGTAGTGGCGGGTGTGTTTGGGAGCCTCCGGCGTGGAGAGATCATAGGCACGTGCAAGATGGGAGATGAAGGGATTCTTGACGTTGTAGACGGGTTTGCCGGGGGTCGGAGTGCTCATGTGATGGGGGTATTTCTGGGAAAAAAGGGATGGGCAGAGTAGGGGGTAGGCGGGGGTTGTCAACCTGTGGGACGGGAGGTCGGGCGGGTTGGCGGAGCCCTTAGTAGCTGGAAAAGGGCCGAAACGGAAAGAAATATATAGTGCTTAAAATTGCAAAAAATATGGAAATTATGTATAAATGCCTTATCATTGGACCAATATATTTGAATTTCTCCCTGCGTGTTTGCGTTTCCCGAACCTTTAATGAGCCGTCCCGCATTGCTGTGCATTGGCGGGGCTGTGGCGATTTCTGGTTTCGCGATGGTGTTCGTGTGGCGGCGATACCGGTCGGTGCGGCCGGTTTTGATCATTGGATTGTACGGGCTGGGGGTGACTATTTTGGCCCTGTCCCAGATGCGGGCGGTGACGGAGCATGGGGCGGCGGCGATTTCCGAAGCTAGCAAGACGGCTGGCTCGGGAGTGGAGCTGGTGACTGCCGACGATACGGCGATCTGGGTCCTGTATTCGCTGCAGCAGTGGCGGGTCTTTAGTCAGTGCATGCTGCTGCTGATCTGTGGCCTGGCAGTGGCGGCGGCGATCAGTTCCATGGTGGAGATTCGTCGGCAAAAAGAGGTTCAAGCTTCTGCGGAACTGCTGCGACAGGAAAAGGACCGCAGTGAGGCGCTGGTGAATGCGGTACAGGGTTTGCTGTGGGAGCGGGTGCCGGACAGCGGGCGATTTTTGCTTGTCAGTGGCTGGTTGGACGGATTCCTGGGTTATAGCCGAGAGGACTGGACGCGTGGCGAAGGGTTCTGGGCGCAGCTCGTGCATGGTGAGGATCGCGATTGGGTGTTCCGGCGGTGGGCGGAGGCGGTGCAGGCAGAGGCTCCCTTTCGGTTGGAGTACCGTGTGAAGACGAAGTCTGGCAATCTGGCCTGGGTGACGGAGGAAGGCACTCCATGCAGGGAAGCGG
Source organism: Verrucomicrobiaceae bacterium (assembly GCA_024232965.1). GTDB lineage: Bacteria > Verrucomicrobiota > Verrucomicrobiia > Verrucomicrobiales > Verrucomicrobiaceae > JACKQF01. The sequence goes on from JACKQF010000003.1 coordinate 82,353, forward strand.
ATGGTCGGCTCATTTTTCGCGGGATCTTTACGGATGTGACCCGCTTCAAAGAGGCGGCAGAGACGGCAGAAAAGGCGCACAGGCACATGGTGGAGGCGTCACGACGTGCGGGGATGGCAGAGGTGGCGACGGGCGTTTTGCACAATGTGGGCAATGTTTTGAATAGCGTGAACGTGACGGCGCAATTGATCGCGGAGCGGCTAGAGAAATCCCGTGTCGAGGGTCTGCGCCATGCGGCGGCGATGCTGAATGACCATCGCGATGATCTGGCGACGTTCCTGATGAAAGACGCCCGTGGTCAGGCCTTGGCGAGCTATTTGCAGGATGCGACGGCCTTTGTGGGGAGGGAGCAGGAGGCTCTGGCGGTGGAGGCGCGGGGACTGGTGAAGAGCATTCAGCACATCAATGATGTGATCATGCTACAACAAGCGCACGGTCGCTTGACGGCCCTGCGGGAGAAGGTGCATGCGGACAGTCTGATCGAAGATGCGCTGCGTCTAGAGGAGTCTGTCTTTGAACGGCAGCAGATCCGGGTGGAGCGGGCCTATGCGAAGCTGCCAGAGTGTTTTGTGCCCAAGGGCCAAGTGCTGCAGGTGCTGGTGAACCTGATCCGCAATGCGCGTCAGGCACTGGCGGGATGCCCGGCCAAAAACCGAGTCATGCGCCTCGGGACAGAGCTTTTTAGCACCAGTTGGATCCGGATCACGGTGCAGGACAACGGGTGCGGGATTGCCCCCGATCATTTGACACGGATTTTTTCCCACGGATTTACGACGAAGGCCGGTGGCCATGGCTATGGGCTTCATCATGCGGCGCTGCTCGCGGAAGATATGGGCGGACGATTACGGGCGGAGAGTGGTGGCGAGGGCTGCGGTGCTACTTTCATCCTGGAATTGCCATTGCATGGGGTCCCTGAGGATGGCCTTTCCCACGCTCCGGTGTCGCCGATGAATTCCGAAGAATACTCCAACGAATTCGACAGGCTGGAGTCCAGCCGACTCTGCGAAGCCGGTGCCGGTATTTAGCTATTCCCTGACTCCACCCTCCCTTGTCCGTCATTCACTCTCCTTCTCCTCAACACTGATCGTTCCCAACCATGAAGACCCAAAACCACAGAATCCTTGTTGTCGATGACAACCCGACCATCCATGAGGACTTCCGCAAGGTGCTGTCTCCAGTCGATGCGTATGAAGCAGCATTGGCCTCCGCCGAAGCACTGCTGTTTGGTAAGGAGAGGGTTCGCTCTAGCTCTTTGCCTCCATTTGATCTGACGTTTGCCACACAGGGTGAGGAGGCGGCAAGGCTCGTGCAGCAGGCGGTGAAGAATGATCAGCCTTTTGCTCTGGCATTTGTGGACATGCGTATGCCGCCAGGTTGGGATGGGATCCAGACGATCGAGGCGTTGTGGAAGATACAGCCGGAGTTGCAAGTGGTGATCTGTACGGCCTATGCTGAGTATTCATGGGAAGACATCGCGGCACGCTTGGGGGTGAGCCATCGCCTCGTGATCCTGAAGAAGCCGTTTGACCCGATCGAACTGATGCAACTGGCCCATGCGATGACGGCCAAGTGGGCATTTGAGCGGGACATGATCCTGCGTGAATTTGAACTGATGGGGCATGTGCAGGAGCGGACTCGACGCATTGATGAGGTGCGGCAAAGCCTTGTGTCAGAGCAGGCACAGCGGCAGCGCTTAGAAGCAGGCATCGTGGAGATTCAAAAGATGGAGGCGGTGGGCGGATTGGCCGCCGGGATGGCGCATGATTTTAACAATATCCTGACGGTGATTCAGGGGCACCTGAGCGTGGCCCTGCTGGAAGCTGGACTGCAACCTAATGTGGCGCAGTCTCTGGAAGAAGTGATGGGGGCAGCAAAGCGTGCCGCAGAACTGACGCGTCAGTTGCTGGCCTTCAGCAAGCGGGAGCTCTTGCAGCCGCGGCCTTTGCGTATCGAGGAGGCGGTGGATGCGGAAATCCAGATGCTGCGTCGTACTCTGGGCGAGGCAATCAGCATCGAGGTGGCCCATCAGCCAAATCTTCCGATGGCCATGGCGGATCCAGGGTGCCTGGGACAGATCGTCGTCAATCTGGCGATCAACGCCCGCGATGCGATGCCAAGAGGTGGGCGTCTGTCGATCATGACGCGTCTTGTCAGAGTGCCCGATGCTGCGGCGGCGCAGAGGCTGCATCCGCTAGCCAAGCCAGGTGATTTTGTGCAACTGAGCGTCGTTGACACCGGAGAGGGGATGACGTCTGAGGTGCTGGAGCATGTCTTTGAGCCGTTCTTTACAACGAAAGGCGAGGGGCGTGGCACGGGCATGGGGCTGGCCATGGTACAGTCGCTAGTGCAAAATCATGGTGGATGGATCGAGGTGGAGTCCCAGCTAGGCACGGGGACGGAATTTAGACTGCACTTCCCGAAGGCGGAGGCACCCGCAGTCCAGGCACCACCTGCAGCTAGGGCACCTGTCGAGGGCGGGGGCGGCAAGCAGCAGCCTGCGACGGTCTTGGTCGTCGATGACGATGCTGCGGTGCGCCAAATCATCACCCATGCGCTTCGTCACCAGGGGCATACGGTACTGAGTGCGGAGGATGCAAGCGAGGCGTGGAAGCTGTGGTGCAGCCATTCGCGCGTCATCAAACTAGTCATCACGGATATCACCATGCCAGGCGGCGTCAGCGGCCTGGATCTGGGACGTGTGGTGACGGAAGAAGACGCAACTGTGCCGATCATCTACACCAGCGGTTACTCGCCGGATGTCCTGGGGCAGGCTGGCGAGCTGATCCCAGGTAAGAACTACCTGGCCAAGCCCTTTGACCTGCATGACCTCGTGCGTGCGGTGGATATCTCCCTGCGCGCTGCACCCACGATGCAGAGGAATCGTGCCTCCCTACTGGCTGAGCCTGCGCTGGCGGGCTAGTCGATTGATCGGTGCGATTCGCGATTATTCGCCGCGTGGTGGCAGTGGTGGCGGCGGGAAACCGGGCGGCAGGAATAGGCCGGGGCCGCCCTTGCGACCACGGCGTGGCGGTGGTCCGCCACCAGGGCCGCCAGGACCTCCTGGGGGGCCGTGGCGGAAGAAGCTGGGGTCCGGCGTGCCTTTGAATTCGCGCGGGATGTAGGGGAACTGGCTGGTGATCACGTAGTGGTACTCTCCCTCTGGATGCTCCGGCGTGGCAGCGGTGCGCCCGTTGCAGTCGTCAAGATCACCCATGCCATCGACCCATTCGTAGTCGGCGACAAAGCTGCCGTCGTAAGTGCCAAAAGGGCCGCTGGGGCGGGTGCCTTTTTTGACTTGGTAGCCGGACTTGAGCTCCACCCATGGGCTGGTGGAATCCTTGGGATCTTTGTGGCCGATGTTGTTGTAAATCGGGAAGCCATCTGCGGCCCATCCGACGAGGACCATCTTTTCTTTTCCGCCCGTCAGACGTCTCAGAAGTTCCGTGGGTTGGCCATGGTAGTGGTAGGCGCCGGTGGGTTGAACGTGGGCGTTGCTGTCATCCGTCCCCAAATCTATCGCGCCGGAGAGGGGTTCGTATTGCCAGCCGCTGCTGGGGTCTCCCTGCCACCATTCGGCAGCCCCGGGATCCAGCACGATACCGTTTACCGCGACTCCAAAGGGGTGCATGGCCATGCGTGTATTCTTTCCTGCAGGCTGCGGGTGTGCCGGCACGGTGAAATGGTAATTCTGCGGGCTGATGCGGTTTGGATTGCCGCGCCCGGGGAATTGTCCAGTCGGATGGTCGGGGATGCCGTTGGCAGTGATGACGCGGCGGTCGCCTTCTAACGTGATGCTGACTTCGTTTTTCCAACCATCGGACGAGGCTGAGACAAAGGTGAGCACCAAGGTGCTGGCAAAGGCGAGGCGGGGGATGCGTTTCATGGCGGCGTGTGGGTAGATATGCCACTGAACACGCGAATTGTTAAGCTGGTATTAACGGCGATGATTTTTCTTCCTGGGGCATCAAAAAACCTTCGGCTTGGACTCGCGCTGTTTGTCTCCAGAGGCGGCGCTCAAAGTCAGCGAGTGCCGCTTTGCAGCGTTGCCGCCATTGGCCGGGGGCGACGCCGATCGCGCGCAGGCAGTCGGCATGATCCCATGCGACGACTTGGGTGGTGAGCCAATGGATGATGCGGAACTGCCAGGACCAGGCCTGCTGCATGCGCGGGCTGAATTCGGCGAGCCGCTCGGAGAGAAAGGCGCGCTGGAAGCTGAGGTGTTTGACTTCATCCCGCACAATTTTTCGCGCCATCGTGCGCACGGTTTCGTCTGGGGTTCGCAGCAGCAGGGTGCCGTAATAGACCTCCGCGATGAGTTCCGCAGTGAGGAGCACTTGGATGTTGAATTCGACGTTCACGAGGTTGCGCATCCAGCGGAAGATGGAGTTGCTCCATTGCTTCTTCAAAACGGTGCCTCGCAGATGAGTAACGACCTTGGCCAGCAAGGCGGCGTGGCCTTGCTCCTCTGCAATGAAGAGGTCCACAGCACGTTGGTAACCGCGGAAGTGTTGGGCAGGGGCCATGCCCTGCACGTAACGGCGGATGCGGGTGCCGCCGCCGGACTCGCCGAGCTGGAAGATCGCGATGGATCGGGCCAGTGGGTGGCGGATGTGTTCGGGCAGAGTGCAGGGTGTGTCAGGGAGTTGTAGCGCATCGCTGCGATGAGCGTTTTCTGAAAAGTGTTGAATCCAAGTCGTGGTGTTCATCGTGGTGGTTAGGCGTGTTGGGTGAGAGGGAGAAGCAGGCGTTGCAGGGGAGTGATGGATTGCTCCGCAGCGATCTCGTGGAGTCGATCCATGACGCTGCGTACTGTCTCGTCCAGGGTGGAGGTGCCAGCGGTGACACCGACATTTTTGGCGTGGCGAAACCAGCGAGGTGAGAGGTCTGTGGGCCGTTCGATTTGATAGACGGACGCGCCAGCGGCAGCGGCGCGTGCGGCCAGTTGGCGGGTGTTGTTGCTGTTATGACCGCCAACTACGACGAGGACATCGCAGATCTGCAGCAGGTCTTCCAGAGCTTGCTGCCGCTGTTTGGTGGGGTGACAGACGGTGTCGATGAAGCGGACCTCGTCGTCTGGTCGGGCGGTCTTGATGGCTGCGACGAGGGTGAGAACGCGCTCAAGCGGTTGGGTCGTTTGCGCGATGATGCCGAGCCGCTGGTGGGCAGGGAGTTGGTCGATTTCTGCGGCGTCGAGGAGGACGCTGGCGCTAGGGAAATCGCCAACGAGACCACGGACTTCGACGTGATCGCGTTGGCCGATGACGACAGGGTGGTAACCTTCTGCGACGAGCAGAGCTAAGGCATCGTGGGCTTTGCGGACGAGTGGGCAGGTGGTGTCTGTGACCTTCAATGCGGCCTTTTGAAGGGCGGTGCGGCGGGCATCGGAGGTGCCATGCGCGGTGATGACGGCGTGGGTTTGTCGAAGATCCAGAACGGCATCCGGGCTGGCGCGTCGGATGCCGAGTTGGGAGAGATGGTCATCGACAACGGGGTTGTGGACGAGTTGACCGAGCAGGGTGACGTCGGGCGAGGATGCGGCGGCGTCGTGGGTGGCGCGCAGGGCTTCGCGAACGCCGAAGCACATACCGTAATGGGAGGCGAGATGGATTTTCATGATGGGGAAATCGTGCAGTAAGCACGCCCCAAGCTTCGCCAGATGGGCGATTCAGCTCAAACGAAGATCAGATGAAAGTCCTGTGAAGGGGAGGTGAAGGTGGTGTGCAACGCGGGCTGTATCGATCACACACTCCGGGAAGAGTCGGACGTGCACAACACGTCCCTACCAGCCACTGGTGGAAGACGATCAAGACCGGTGGAGATCGGTAGGGCTGTGCTGTGCGCGGCCTAAATGTGGCCTCACAGAGGCCACCTACAGCGCTGGGCGGTTAGGCCATGATCTCTTTGGCGACGGTGCCGTAGACGTCGGTGAGGCGGAAGTCGCGGCCGGCGTAGCGGTAGGTGAGGTGCTCGTGGTTGAGGCCGAGGAGATGCATGACGGTGGCGTGCCAGTCGTGGATGTGCATTTTGTTTTCCACTGCTTCATAACCGTAGTCGTCGGTAGCACCGTAGTTCATGCCGCCTTTGACTCCGCCACCGGCCATCCACATGGAGAAGCCTTTGTTGTTGTGGTCGCGCCCATCGCTGCCCTGACTGTGGGGCGTGCGGCCAAATTCACCGCCCCAGATGACCAGTGTGTCTTTGAGCAATCCGCGCTGCTTGAGATCGGTCAAGAGGCCTGCGATGGGGGTATCGATCGCGCCGCAGTTGGCTTCGAGTTGGGTCTTGAGATTGAAGTGCTGATCCCAGTTACCGTTGGTGATCTCGATGAAACGCACGCCTGCTTCAACGAGCTTGCGGGCCATGAGGCACTGTTTTCCAAAGGTGGCGGTGGCGTCGTCTTCGAGTCCGTACATCTTTTTGGTGGCGGCATTTTCTTTGCTGAGGTCGAGGACCTTGGGCACTTCTGCCTGCATGCGGAAGGCCAGTTCGTAGGACTCAATGACGCCTTCGACTTCGGCACTGACGCCGCCATCGAGTTTCATGCGGCTTTGGTTGAGTGCCTGGACGAGGTCAAGCTGGGTGCGTTGGGCCTCGGTGCTGTAACGACCGTTTTTGATGTTGGCGACGGTGGAGTTGTCATTGCCCATGCCAAAACGGCGGGCAAGCGCGCCGCCTCCTGGGAGGCCTGATCCGCCGAGTTTGGTGCCCTGATAGATGGCGGGCAGGAAGGCACTGCCGAAGGTGCGGGTGGCGTTGGCGGGTGGATTGATGGTGACGAAGCCGGGTAGATTTTCGTTGGTGGTGCCGAGTCCATAGAGCACCCATGCACCGAGCGAGGGGCGCACAAATTGGGTGGTGCCCGTGTGAAGCTGCGAGAAGGCCTGAGGATGCGCAGGGATGTCTGTGGCCATGGAGTTGATGATGCAAAGATCATCCGCATGACTGGCGACACCGGGGAGCAGTTCAGAGATCCTGAGTCCGCTCTTCCCATGCTGGCCGAACTGCCAAGGCGAGCCCATGAGCTTGGTCTGGCCATTGCGACCGGCGTTGGAGGGGGCGCTTTTGCCATCGTCTGCCTTCAGCTTGGGCTTGTAGTCGAAAAGATCGACGTGCGAGGGGGCGCCCTGCATGCAGAGGAAGATGACGTGTTTTGCCCGCGCAGCGAAGTGGGGATTCTTGGGTGCCAGAGGCGAGCCACTGCTTGCAGCGGCCTTGAGCGCCTGTTGCTGGGCCATGGCGGCAAAGGCTAGGTAGCCGAAGCCGCTGGAGGTGGTCTTTAAAAAGTCGCGACGAGATGGGTTTGGAATCGTCATAGGATTGGGGGCGATGGATTAGTTCAGGTAGCGGAATTCGGCACTGGCAAAGAGGCTTTGGCAAAAGGCGGAGAGGGCGGCGAGTTGGCCTTGATCCCGCGCTTCTTTGCTGGTCCTGCCACCGGTGACTTGCTCTGGAAAACGCATCCAGAAGGTGCGGATGGCGGTGAGTTCGTCCGGCGTGGGTGCTCGACTGAAGGCGAGGCTGTAGGCATAGGCGAGCTTGTCCATGGGGCTGCCCTCTGTGGCGGCGACGCGTTTTGCAAAGGCATCTGCGATAGAGATGGCCTCGGGATTGTTAAGCAGGAAGAGGCTCTGGGAGGGGACGTTGGTGGTCTCGCGCTGACCGTTCACGAGGCTGGCGTCGGGGTAGTCAAACACGGAGAGGAACTCTGGAATTTGGTCCCTGACGATGGGCAGATAGATGGAGCGGTTCACGCTGGGGTTAGCGGCGACCTCCCGTGCGAGTTGGAAGAGGCCTTGGCGTCCTTCGCTAACGCGGGCGACGGGGGAGCCATCGATGGGATAGAAGTCCAGCTTCCCTGCGACGCTGAGCATGGAATCGCGCACGGCCTCTGCATCGAGGCGGCGTTGATCACTGCGCCAGTGGGTTTTGTTGTCAGGATCCACGGCGTAGTTTTTGGCGTTGTAGGTGGAGGACATCTGGTAGGCGCGGCTCATCAAAATTTCGCGGATGAGCTGCTTAACGGACCAGCCGTTTTCCATGAAGCTGACGGCCAAATGATCCAGTAACTCTGGGTGTGTGGGCTTGAGCCCCATGACGCCAAAATTGTCGGGAGTGGTGACGATGCCCTGACCCATGAGGTGCAACCAGATGCGATTGACCATGACCCGAGCGGTCAGTGGGTTTTCTTTGGATGCGATGAACCAAGCGAGATCGAGCCTGCCGCTGCCTTGGCTGATGTTGAGCGGTTCGCCCTTGGCGCAGAGGACTTCGACGAGCCCACGGGGTACGATTTCGCCGGGCTGTTTGATATCGCCACGGATGAGGATGGGGCTGTTGATCGGGCTATTGCGATCCAGCACACCCATGGCGAGTGTGCGGGGGGTGCCATCTGGATAGAAGAGCTCGTAATCGGCCTCCACCGTCGCCATGCGATCTCTCGCGGCGCGGACTTTAAGTCCTGCGGCGACATTGCCCTGGGCTGCGGTGCGGTTGGTGCGGCCCTGGCCAAAGACCTCGCGCTGAATTTCTTCGGCGGTCTTTTGGGCGGTATCGAGTTGTTGTTTGAGTTGGGCGACTTCTGCCGGGCTGATCTTAGCGAGGGCGGAGGGAAGGCCTGCCTCACGATCCAATTCGATGAGGGTGCTGGGGTTGTTGTTCTGTAATTGCTGATGCGTGCCGAAGAGTGTCTCGCTGCTCAAAAAGATGCCGGCTAAGGCGTAGTAGTCGCGCTGGGTGACGGGATCAAATTTGTGGTCGTGGCAGCGGGCACAGGCGAGCGTGAGCCCCAGCATGGACTGAGAGACGGCGTCAATTTGTTCATCCACCATGTCGAGCGTGAACTGGCGGCGGTCGCGGTTGTTGTGACCTTTGGCACCGATGGCTAGGAATCCTGTGGCGACGATTTTTTCTGCCTGATCCCGCTTGTCATCAAACGTCATGAGGTCGCCTGCGATCTGCTCGCGGAGGAACTGATCGTAAGGTTTGTCGGTGTTGAATGCATCGATGACATAGTCGCGGTAGCGCCAGGCGTTGGGGTAAGGGATGTTGACTTCTTTCCCGCTGGATTCGCCATAGCGGGCGACGTCCAGCCAGTGGCGCGCCCAGCGTTCGCCGAAGCGTGGCGAGTCGAGATACTGGTCGATGATACGCTTTAGTGCATCAGGGGATTGATCTGCGATGAAGGTTTTGACTTCGTCCGGTGTGGGAGGGAGTCCGGTCAGGTCAAAGGCGATGCGGCGGATGAGAGTGGCGCGGTCCGTATCTGGATTTGGCTGGAGGCCAGCCTTTTCCATGCTGGCGAGGAGGTAGCGGTCGATATCACCCTTGGGCCATGCGGTGTTTTGAACGGCGGGGGCGGGTTTGTCGATGGGCTTCTGGAAGGCCCAATGCTGGCGGCCCGCGTCGATATCGATGACTCGTTTTCCGCCAGTGTTGCTGGCGACGGCTTTGATTTCCCGAGGATCGGGCGCGCCCATTTCGATCCAAGTCTTGAAGTTGGCGAGGACTTCATCTGGCAGCTTTTGTTTTGGCGGCATCTGCATGTCTTCATTCCGCCAAGTCATGGCCTCATAAATGTAGCTGGCGGCGAGATCTCCAGGGGTGACTCCCGCATGGCCTGATTCGCCACCGAGACGGAGACCCGCCTTTGTGTCGAGCGTGAGCCCTCCTTTGATTTTCTGCGACTCTTCCGAGTGGCACTTGTAGCAAGACTGCACCAGCACGGGGCGAATGTTCTTTTCAAAAAAGGCGACCTGATCTGCCGGGAGGTCTGATGACTCTGCGGCGTTCAACAGCGGGGTGATGCTGATGAGGGCGAGGATGAGGGGTGGCGTTTTCATGGGTAGCGGTTTTGACGTGTAACCACGTTGGTGGTGAAGAGTTGCGCTCGGTGCAGTGCAAGCTTCCGCTGGTGGCGACGTTTTCAGCGGATGATCAAACTGATTTCGTGGATGGCTCTGTCGATGCTCTGGACTGCACCTCTGCTGGCGCAGAAAGCAAAAGGCTCGGCGTCGCCGGTGGGGGGACGGGCAACCTACAAAAAGGTGGGGGATCGCGAACTCGGGCTCTGGGTGCTGAAGCCAGACGGATGGAAGGCAGAGGATCATCGACCCTGCATGGTCTTTTTCCATGGGGGTGGATGGGTCGGGGGCGGGCCGTCGCAATTCAATGGTCAGGCCACACTCCTCGCTGCGAAGGGCATGGTGTGTGTTCAGGTGGAGTATCGGCTGATCGCCAAGGATGCGCGGGATCCGACACCGACCAATTGTGTGGCCGATGCGAAGTCTGCGATGCGCTGGGTGCGTGCCCATGCGGCGAAGTTGGGCATTGATCCGCAGCGCATCGGTGCCGCCGGTGGCTCTGCGGGTGGTCATTTGGCTGCCTTTGTGGGCATGGTCGAAGGTGGGGATGACGCAGGCGATGACTTGACGATTTCACCAAGACCACAGGCGCTGGTGTTGTTCAATCCGGTGCTGGACAATGGTCCTGATCAAGGCTGGGGCACGAAGCGAGTGGGGGATCGGTACAAGGAATTTTCACCAGCACACAACATCAGCGGGGATGATCCTCCGGCGATCTTTATGCTGGGGCGGCAGGACAAGCTGATCCCGGTGGCGGTGGCAGAGCGGTTTGCGGCAGGCATGAAGGCGGCTGGCGTGCGCTGCGAACTGCGGCTCTACGAGGGGCAAGGGCACGGCTTTTTTAATGGGAAGCCGGGGGATGAGTTCTTCGATAAGACCGTGGCGGAGATGATGACCTTTCTAAAGTCCCTGGGCTGGATCGCGGAGTGATCTCCGCGCATTGGACAAGCGGGCAGGCCTGTGCAAACTAGGCTGCTACCAACTGCATGATTGCCCAACCCGTACGCAAAGCCGTCATTCCCGCCGCCGGGTATGGCACCCGTTTTCTGCCAATCTCTAAGGCTGTGCCCAAAGAGATGCTGCCCATCGTGGATCGTCCTGTGATCCAATATGTCGTGGAGGAGGCAGTGGCGTCGGGTATCACAGACATTTTGATGATCATCAGTCGGTCGAAGCGCGCCATTGAGGAGCACTTCCATCCTGCGGTCGATCTGGAGGTGGAACTGGAACAGAAAGGTCGCATCGCCGAGCTGGAAGACCTGCGTCGGTTGCAGAGTCTTGCTCGCATCCACTTCGTCTGGCAGCCGAAGATGGGCGGACTGGGCGATGCCATTTTGTATGCCCGCGATCATGTCGGCAATGAACCCTTTGCCGTCTTGTTGGGCGATACGGTCGTAACGACTAACGATGCGACACGTCCGGTGACGCGCCAACTCGCGGATGTGGTGGAGCGGTTTGGAGGCTCTGCGGTGGCGCTGCAAGAGGTGCCAGAGGCAAAGGTCAGCCGCTACGGCATCCTCGGTGGTGATGAGGTGGAGCCCGGTATTCTGCGTGCGACGAGTTTTGTGGAGAAGCCCAAGCCTGAAGATGCCCCCTCACGGTTGGCCGTGAGTGCGCGCTATGTGCTATCGCCACGCATCTTTGACCATCTCCTAAATACGCCGAAAGGGAAGGGAGGCGAGCTACAGCTCACCGACGCGATGGCGAGTCTGATGAAGGAGGAAGCTCTGCACGGGGTGCGCTATGACGGTGCCCGGCATGACATTGGTAACAAGCTGGACTTCATCAAAGCCAACGTACATTTCGGTCTGCAACGTCCCGACATTGCGGATGCCTTGCGGGAGCATTTGGCAGAATTGATGGGGTGATTTGATCAGAGTTTCCTATGAGCACGAACAGTCACCTGCGACTCTCCGCGCTGCTTGCGTTGGGGATGGTGGCGGCTTTGCTAGCAGGTTGTGGAGACTCTCAATCAGATGCGTTGTCCGATTTGACGGAGAATGGCTACGCTCTCTCGGTTCCGGCGTTTTTTGAGGCTGTGGAGCGTGGACAAACCGAGGCATTGCCGACGTTCATCGATGCGGGCGTGTCTGTGGACGTTCCAAATGCCCAACGCGAAACCGCTCTGCAGGTGGCGGTGCGTGCCGGGCGCAAGTCCGTTGCGGAGTGGTTGCTGATGATGGGTGCCAAGCTCCCGGCGGATAAAGAAGAGTTCATGTTGTCCGCCGTGCGGGCGGGCGATGCGGAGTTGGTCGAAGTGCTGCTGTCAAAGCAGGTGCCCCTGCCTGGGCGGGATGAACTGCTGATTGCCTCAAGTGCTGGTAATTTGGAGATGCTGGATGCTCTGATTCGCGTTGAGGCCGTTGGGATGGATCCGGCTCTCTTGGCTGCGGCTGCGGGCGGGCATTTGGGCGCGGTGGATCGGCTCCTCGTCTCGGGTGCCAATTTGTTTGTTCGTGATCCTACAGACGGCGGCACCGCATTGCACCGGGCTGCCGCCTTTGGTAGTGGGCCAGTGTGTGATTTGTTGATCCATGCGGGATTGTCTCGATTTGATCTCACCAAGGATGGAAAGACCGCCGCAGAGCTGGCCGCCGCGGCGGGGCACGATGCCCTCGCCGCTGAACTGCAAAGACCTGCGAGCGCCGAAGAGCTGGAGGTCGGAGTGGTGGCGGGGATGAAGCCAGTGGGGGATGCGACGCTTTCCAGCGACGGCATACAGACGCGCCGACGCCTGCCTACCCTGAACGGAAAACTGGTCGGCCAGCACTCGTCGCTTCTTGAGCTTTCGGATGACATCACCCGGCGACTGGTCCTGCGGCAGGTCAGGGAGGGGCAATTCCCGTTACTTTTCGAAGCGGTGGATGGCACTGGCAGTGCGGTGTTTAGTCTCGCGGCGAGTGGAAAGGAACTGCCTGCAGTGGCACCCGGTGCACCGATTCCTGGGTTGCCCTACGTTTTGAAGGAAGTACGCCATACTGGGCTGCCATGGTGTCCGGTGGCCTGCGTGTTAGAGGCGGAAAAGGATGAAAGCGCGCCGAATGTGCTTGTCGGGCCTGGGTTCTCCACCCGCAGTGGGGCGTTGTGTGCCGTGATCGAGGCCCGGGGCACCGATGAGGTTTATGAGGCACTTCCGGGCGATCATTTCCGGTTGGACGACTTTCCCGACCTGGAGCTAGTCGTCGGCGCTATCCTGCCGCGTGCGGTTGAAATTTCTGGCGGCGGAAAAACTTGGATCTTGGGTGCCTCGCGGATCAGCGGTCGTTGATCCGCAGCGGTCTCATACGTCTGCTGGCAGGCTGATCAATGGGTAGTCCGTAAGTTGAACCAACTGAACGTTGTAGTGCTCGCTAATGATGTCCGCTTCGGATTCAAGGTAATCGTCCCGATAATAGACCTCCTTCACGCCGTAGGCGCAGAGCATTTGCATGCAACTTGTGCACGGCTTCGTCGTGCAGGCGATGAGGCGGGCATCGCCACGGGTGAATAGGCTGCAAAGATTGACTTCGGCATGGATCATGAACTTCCGCCGATCATCGCGATCTGCCCAAAACTCCGGCGATGCGTTGTAGCCTGGGGCGAGTCCATTGTAGGCTGTACCGATGACGCGGTTGTCTTTATCCAAAGCAACGGCCCCAACTTTGCGGAAGGGATCCTCGGAACGAAGGCTGGCGACGTGGGCCAAAGCCATCGCGTACTGGTGGATGGTGAGTCGTTCAGATGAGGACATGGACACTCAAATGCCGCGAGATCAGCGCGAAGGCAAAGGGAAGGATTTTGAAAATTCTAGAATCCATCATTGACTATCATGTTCATGTGAACATGTTCTGACGAACGTATTATATTTATCTCGAACTATGGACCCCGTCAACCGCTCTCGCCCCCGCCTGCAAAAACTCTTTGGCCGACTTCGCACCCTGGTATCTGTAGCCCCCTCTGCTGATCAGGCCGTGGGTCGATTGGGATTGGACAATCCGCGTCTTCGAGAGGTGCAACTTGAGTTCGATTTCCGCCGGACGCGACCAGCGCGGACGAGTTCGGCTTGGTGACGCAAGGTTGGGTTTGGCGACAGTGCGGTCCGGTCGGTCGACTAGTCTGTTTAGTTCTGCTTAATAACTGAGATCTCCAAACTATCGCCCAAGGTGTTGGACGCAGCAGTTCTTTGCAACTCGCGCGACAGTGGCGGAGTTTATGGTCTGGTCGAGGGCTTGCAGGATCGATCCGGAGCCTCAGATCGCCGCTTATGATCCGATATCCCAACAAACCCCGCGAAGATTCCTATAGTGAGGAAGGTCGCGAGATTCTGACATTCAGAATGACAAGAAAAACTGAGGTTTTAGCCTTTTTTTCTTTCAATTGCTCGGGAAAGTGGCTGTAATTGGTTGCATCAGACGCTAATTTCCGGCTAACATTCAAGACTCTATGAGAAATTTCTCCCGAAACTTCCTCCGCTTACTCGAAGTGGGCACATTCCTTGCTGTGATGAACGGCACGGTTGCGCACGCTCAATATGGTGCATCGCCGTCGCAGACGAGCTTGTTTTTTGATGACCTGCGGAACCGTTCCATTCAGACGGCACCGGCAGGGGCGGGAGTGCGTGGCGGTGAGGCCGAGTATGACTATGATCGCGGTGTGTATACAGGCACCAGTGAGGATAGGGACATGGGCGAACGGATGACCTCGGCTCAGGCAAGAGCCGCACAGCGCGAGATGGGACAGCCTACAGTCCGTAGTGGCAGCGCTGCCTTCGCAGCTCGCTCTGCTGGAGACTATACAAACTATTCAGGTCAGTATTCCGCACCGAACACGTTCTTCGCTCCAACCTACGTTTCGGACCCTTATCTTCAGGGGCGGCGCAATCTTCGCCTTGGCGGGGTGAACGTTGGATTTGGTCTCTATGGCGGCGTGGAATACAACGACAACGTGACCCGCGCTCACGAAGATCCTCAGAGCGACATCATTGGTACGCTGATGTTGAACATAGATGCCAACTATCAGGTCACCAAGAACAATCGTTTGACGCTAACGACAGCCATCGGGGTGGATCACTATTTTAACCACCCTGACCTCTCGCCATATGGCAACGATTTGGTGCTCAATGTCTTGCCTGGGAGCGCACTGGCGTTTGATATGAAAATCGGCCCCGTTTTCGTCGTCCTCTACGACCGAGTCTCCGTTCGGCCTGCCGTGCGCAATGAGTTCGCACTCAGCTCCAACCAAATCTTCGGCGTCTTTCAAAACGACGCTGGGATGGCTGCCATGTGGGCCATCAATTCTGATCTGTCTCTGTCGATCAACTACATGCACTCCAACGCGATCGCCATGGAGGATCAATTCGCGATTTTTGACCGTAATACCGATTCAGTCCACGGTACGCTGGCCTGGAGTCCTGACCACACTTGGACACTCGGCCTTGAGGGGGGCGTCACTTTCACGACCTATCCCGAAGGATTCAACAATGACGGCACGCTGCTTAACGCCGGCCTCTTCTTCTCGACCCCTATCGGCAATTCCACCTTTCTGCGGATTGGTGCGGGTTACCAGAGCTTCAGCTTTGATGCTCCGCCTGAAATCAAGGTGTCTGAATCGGACGTGTTGGCGGCCGACAGGACGGTTACTCAATATGGTAATCTGATCGCAAACTTGACACAGCGTCGCGACGATTTGGCTCGTAGCGGTGGGGACACAACTTCATTGGATCGCCAAATCGAAAAGGCGGTGGCTGATCAGGTGACCGCTCAGACCATCGCGGGCCAGCGCCGCACCAGTCGGGAGAACGCTCTCAACGCCAATACCCAGGACGCCAACGATTTGGACGATTATTATTACAACGTGACGGTTAGCAATCAACTCAATGCACGTGTCAGTCAGGTCCTGTCCTTCGGCCATGAGTCCTCGCTGAACAATATCTCCAACTTCATTACGGCAGACTACGTCACATATGGTGTTGGTTATGCGGCTTGGAGAGGTGGGATTGTCTCCGCAAGTGGATACTTCGAAGATGCAAAGATGTCAGGTGGTCGTCAGGCCGAAGATCTCACTCAGTATGGTATGGATGTTTATGTGAGCCACCAGCTCAACAGCCGCATTCGTCTGGGAGCGGGGTATCACTGGGGCCAAACGGATTCCAGCGTGCAGAACATCGAGTATTGGCGCTCTATTGATCCATCTTTGCCAAGTCGTGATTTCACTCAGCAAGCATTCAGCTTCGACATCAGCTATGCTCTGTCCCGCAAGTTTAACATTGGTCTTGGCTATCGTTATTTCATGACCGACGCAGATTCAGATCTAAACGATTTCGATCAGTCTCGCATCATTTTTGCTGGCACTTACAATTTCTAACGTGAACCGACTCTTCACTGTCTAAACGCTTAACCGCACTGGCTGCAAGTCGGCCAGTGCCTTTTTTTCTTCACACACTATGAAAGTACTCTCTCGTTGCCTAATCGTCGCTGCTCTAGCGGTAGTTGGATCGCAAGCGTTCGCGCAAGACCCCGGGTTCCGTCTGCCTCAAGATTCCCGCCAGCCTGCAGCGACTACCGTTGCTCCCGGGCCGTCTGTCATGGGGGCTGGCACCTTGAATAGCATGGATTCGCTGGACAACAGCACCCCAATTCAGCCGATGGACCAATGTAGCTTCCGTATCGTTGAAGATCGTGGGAATGCCATTCCGATGACAGTGACCCTGAATGGCGAGATCATCGTGCCGAACGTCGGTGTGGTTCAGGCTGCAGGTCTGACCTGCCGCCAGCTGGCCATGAAGATCAAATCACAGTTGGAAGCCTCGATCTACAAGACGGCAACCGTGATCTTGACCATCGACTACCGTCCACCATCGCGCAGCGGTGGGGGATACAATGGCACCACCATTGGTTTGCAGTTCTTCACCGTCTATGGACAAGTCCTGCGTCAAGGTAAGTATGAGATCCCCTCAGACGAAGACATCACGATCAGCCAGGCCGTCCTTCGCGCCGGGGGCTTTGCTCAATTTGCCAATCCCAAGAAGGTCCGTCTCGTTCGCTCGACTCCTCAGGGGCGTAAAACGATCCTAGTCAATCTCGACGACGTCATGCGTCGAGGGAATTTGGGCAAGGATGTCTATATCCGCGATGGGGACGTCATCATCATCGACGAAAAGAACGTCAATTTCTAGCCTTCGTCCTCCCCTCCAGTCTTGTTCACCGCAATGCCGAGCAGCAGCTCGGCATTGTGCGTACAGGCCGCTGGCATGGTCTTACTGGGGTCGAGCGTCATCGCAAATCGTTGATGACGGGCCTGTTTCGTGTCTGTTGGACGGGCCTAGTTCAGTTGCAAGGGGCGCTGAGAATCATGATTTTGGTTACAGGGCAGTTGCCATTCGTTCGATTTGAATGGTGAACGCGAGTCATTTTTCAAATGACTCAAATTTATAAAATGGCAAAAAAGGATTGCCCCTTTTGAGACTTTGTGGAATTATTTAAGGTATCCGAAACTTTAACTGATATTAGCTTGATTATGAAAAAGCATCTCTGCAACAAAATCTTGGCCGCGCTGCTGGTCACCACAGGGTTAGCTGCAGCCCAAGGCTATCCGCCGCCTCCTGGGTTTGGCACGGGGATGCCGATGGGAACGCCCGGGATGGGGCCTGCTCCGACTTTGCCTGCCGTTCCACAATATCCAGCCTATCCAGCACCTGGCATGGACATGACCATGGGTGCGCCTGCCGCAACGCCTGGTTTTCAGCCGATGGCTGCTCCGATGGGCGGTGGTGGTATGATGGGTGGCGCGCCTGCTGGGATCGGCCCCAGCCTCTTGACCTACAATTACCTGGAAGGACAGTATCGGTACAACAATCCCAAGGGGAATGACTTGGATGGGTCCAGTGGTATTGGTTTGGCATTGAGCGCGCAACTCTTTCAGCCGCTCTATATCAAGGGTTCCTTTGACTGGAGCAGCGCGGGTGGTGGCTCCACATCCAAGAATGGTTATGATTTTTCTAGTATCAGCATGGGAGCTGGCCTCTACATGCCGGTCACCAGCAACTTTCACTTTACTGGGGAAGTTGGTGGAACCTACGCCAAGCTCGATGCAAGCAAGGATGCTCTCAGCTTCAGCGACGGTGCGGTTTATGTTCGCCCAGGGGTTCGCTTCACCCCGATAGATATCCTGGAACTCCAGGCGGGTGTGACCGTGAATAGTGCAGACACCTTCGACAGCAAGATTATTGATGTGGCGGCATACATGCGTGTTTTTTCGCAACTGGACGTGGGTCTGGGCGCAGATTTTGGAAATGAAAGCACCTCGATTAAAGGCGGCGTTCGTTTCCGATGGTAAGGCATAGTGTCAATTGTTGTTGGTGATAGCGACAGAGCCGGGCTGCGTATGTGTGTGCGCAGTCCGGCTTCATTTTGTCTGGCCGTGGTCGGTCTTGTGGCGAATGAGGTGCGTGTGAGTCATCCTCGGTGAATGACCCACCGCGGCAGCAGGCTGCCACCGCCGCAAAGCGGCAGCAGGGCTGCGCGCAGTCCAAGGAAAGGGCCTTGCTAAGGCCCTTGGCGATGGAGGTGCGTGTGCGGAAGTGGGATGAGTGTGGGTCTTCCTTGGTGAATGACCCACCCCGGCAGTAGGCTGCCACCGCCGGAAAGCTGCAGCAGGGCAGCGCGCAGTCCAAGGAGCGGAGTTCGGTGGATTTTAGCTACTTTTTGAAGGCTTTGTCGTTGGCGTTGCCGCCCGTCATGAGGTAGGCCAGCAGATCAAGGAGTTCGTCTTGGTTCAGAGAGTTGATGAGCCCTGGCGGCATCATGGAGATGGAGCGGGCTCTGCGACTCTGGATGTCCGACTCGTTCACCGTGACAAGGTCGGCAGGGGAGAACGGATTGGTCATAACAAACACTTTGCCGTTCTCTTCGACCACGATGCGTCCGATGACGATGCTACCGTCCTTTTTGACGATCTCATGGCTATCGTACTGATCGGAGATGACCTTGCTGGGATCGACGATGTTTTCGAGGAGGTCACGCATGGTGTACCGGTTCGCGACGCCGGTGATGTCTGGACCGATGCCGCCGCCGTCGCCGTTGAAGCGGTGGCAGGTCAGGCACATGACGCTGCGGAACATGGCCTCGCCATTCTTAAAGTCGCGGTCTTTGAAACCATCGGTGGTGAGGGCTAGAACATCATCGACGCTGTAGTTTTTCCCGGGTCCTTTTGGGGCGACAAAATTGGGCACGGCGACGGGCTCGCTCTTGCTGGAAATCGCATCGAGTTCGGCCAGTTCAGATTCGGGGGCGAAGTTGGCGAGGGCTTCTTTGCGGATGTTTTCAATGAACCCACGGAAGCTGTTGCCGCCTTTCCAGGTGCGAGCGCGGGGGAACCATGAAAAGAAGGATTTGCGCAGTTCTGGTGTCCAGCCAGCCCTTGCATTACGCAGCGTGTACATGAGGGCGATCTGTTGTTTGTTGGGACGGCTGGCGGCGGCGTCAAAGGCGGCGCGGGCGTAGCCTTCGTTGCGAAGCAGGACGGCGTCGCTGGCGACTGGCTCCCAGTCATCGGAGGAGGTTGCGAGCACGGCCAAGGTCTTGGAGGCAACCGTTGGCGAGTCGAGGAAGACCAGCAACTGTGCGAGTTCGCGATTGATGAGCGGATCGGGTGAAGGGAAGGCGGGATCGAGCTTTTCAACAACGGCAGCGCACGTGTCAGGATCAGGTTTTCCAAGGCGGCTGAAGATGAGCTCCAAGGTCCGCAATGCAGCAAGACGGCGGGGCTGGGTGAGATCTGCGCCTTGCAGTCTGCCCATGGCGAGCAGCATTTGTTGCTGAAGCTCAATCTGATCGTCAGGTGTTTGGCCAACGCCTGCGGATGAGGCAATGGTGCCTTTCTCGCTCTTGACGGTGGATTCAGCAGCCTGTGGACTGGTCCCAGTGACTCGTGCCAGAGCGGCGAGGACCTCAATGAGTGCCTGGGGATGCGTTTCGGCGAGGGCGCGATCTTGCCAGAGGCTTACAGGTTGTTTTTCAATGGCGACCCGCGCGGCGAATCGCAAGTTGCGGTCACTGTGGGAAAGGTAAGGCCAGGCCATGTCGATTGCCTCAGGGCCGGTGCCGTCCACGTGGAGGGCCTCCAGCATGTCGCGCATTTTCTTTTCTTCGGTTGGTTGAGCTGGGGCGACGGGTGCGGTCGAATCGCTTCCAACATAGGTGACGCGATAGACGCCGGACTGGGATCTGCGACCGCCGACGGCGAAGTACATCGCGCCATCGGCAGGATGGATAACGACATCGGTGAGGGGCAGGGGTTTGCCGAAGACGAACTCTTCTTTCTCTGCCTCAAAGCTGGCACCGTGCGGGGTGAGGTGGATGGCCCACATCGTGCCGTAAGTCCAGTCGTTGACGAAGAGGGCGCGTTGGTACTTTTCCGGGAACTTGCTGCCTTTGCCCGAGGTTACGCCTGTGGGGCTGCCTGGGCCGATATCGAGCAGGGTGGGGAGGCTGTCGTGGTAGTAGTTGGGCCATTTGCCGGCCCCGCTGCGCCAGCCAAATTCTGCGCCACTGACGCAATGATTGATGCGGGTGGGGCGGTACCATGGGGAGCCGATGTCCCACTCCATATCGGCGTCGTAGGTGAAGAGCTCGCCACCGAGATCGAAGGCGATATCGAACTCGTTGCGGAAGCCGGAGCAGAACAGTTCAACCTTGCTGCCATCGGGATCCATGGAGCAAATAAAGCCGCCGGGTGCCATGCGGCCGCGTGCGTGACCATTGGCGTCCCACATGCGTGGCAGCAGGTGGTCTTCCTTCCAAATCTTTGCGGGACGGCTGGCGTTGAGTTCTTCCGGTAGATCGGTGTGGTTACCGCCATTGAAGAAGATGCGCTTGCCATCCGGACTGACAGTCATGCTGTGGAGACCGTGTTCGCCACCACCTGACATGGTGACCAATCTTTCGGACTTGTCGAACTGGTCGTCGCCGGTGGTGTCGGTGAGTCGATAGAGGCCATTCGACTTGCCGTCTTCGTTGACCATGACATAGAGGCTGCCAAAGGCGGCGAGGAGACCGTGGGCTTTGCCCAATGGGGTGTTCAGTTTTTCGGGCTTCAGCGCAGCATCCGCAGCACCGATGGCAGGGACCGCCATGCGGTAGATGCTACCGTATTGATCGCAGGCAATCAGGCGTCCTTTTTCGTCCACGGTCAGTGCGACCCAGGAGCCTTGGGCTTCTTTCGGGACGTTGTAGAGTTTTTCGACCTTAAAGCCTGCGGGCACTGTGATGTCTGCCGCAGCGATCGACTCTGCGGGTTCGCTGGCCCTCTTGCCGCCCGCTTTGCCGGAGAATGCGTCTCCCCAGGGCCCCTCTCCGTACTTGGCGATCACGACGGCAGATTTCCAGGTATCGCTGCCTGTTGGGGCGGCTTCCCATTGGCCGTTGGTTTCGATGACGGACTCTTTGCCGTTCGGAAATTTGAGCGTGAGACGTGCAACCATCGCGGCGACGCCACCTTGGTTTGAGGCATTGACGAGGATCTCGTTGGTTTCCCCTGGCTTGATCACTTTGCTGACATCGGCGGTGCTCGGCAGTTGCCAATCTGGATTCTTCAGCACTTCCTGGCCGTTGAGAAAGGCGGTCGCACCATTGTCGCAGGTCAGTTGGAGGGTTGCGTAGTGTGTATTGTGCGGTGCCTCAAATCGGAAGCGAAAGCTGGCCTTCTCGCCACTCTTGGATCCTTTCTGCAGCCAGATCCATTCGGGTGCGGCATGTAGGGAGGCGCTGCTGAAAGCGAAGAAGAGTGCGGAGGAGAAGATTTGGAAAAATCGGGAGCTCATAGGGAATCAACAAGTACGGGTAGATCTGGGGAACGTTTCACATTTCTGATGGTCGGCTTATTGCGCCCGGCGCTGCGCGAAGATCCACTCCATCACGTCATTGTCTTTCGCGACCTTGAAGTGGAAGCCGACGTGATCTGCGCCGGGATATTCGGTGGATTTGAATTGGGAATTGAGCTCGGTGAGTTGCTTCGAGAGGGCGCGGAACTCATCGCCGCGATCTAGTTCGCCAAAGTGCAGCCAGATAGGGATCTTGGGCAAGCTCTCGACCTTGGTAGAGCCCAGCGGCCCACCGACGGGGACGGCGGCGGCAAAGAGGTCTGGCTGCGCCGAGATCATGGCCCAGGTGCCCATGCTGCCCATGGAGTAACCGGTGATGTAAATGCGCGCCCGATCAACCGGTAGATGATCGACGAGATTGTGGATGAGGTGGGTAATGCGACGTTCGATGTCTTTAAATGCCTTGGTTCCCGCAGGTGCTTCGGGGGCAATGACGATGCTGGGGTTCTTCCCATACACGGTTTCGCTAGCAAATGCGTTGGCACCGGGCTCGCGTTTTTCGAGGTTGGATCCGGTGTTGCTTGCGCCGTGCAGATAGATGCAGAGCGGGTATTCCTTGTCTGCCTTCAGCGATTTGGCTGCGAAAAAGTGGTATTTGAGGCCATCTTCAGTCTCCATCTTTTCCCAGTCGCCGGTGAGATGCTCTGCATACGGCCCGGTCTTGAGACCCGCGCGGCGTTGTTCTTCGACGGTTGCGCGTTGGGCGCTGTCTTTGATGAAGGTCTGGTCAGCATTAGAAAGCTTGTCCAGCGTAAGGTCAAAAGTCTGGCCGTTGCGGAGGCGCAGAGTGACGCTGGTCGCGGAGCTTTGCTTCATTTGTGCCTCTAGGGTCCTGCCGTCAGATGAGGTCCAGGTGCGAAAGGTCTCATCAGCTTGAAGGGGCAAGCAGAGGACCGAGCAGAAAGCAAGAGTGGCAAGGCGCATGAGGGGGATCTTACCCAGGCGCTGCGACCCCTTGCAAGCCCAAGGATCAGAGATCGAGTAAAATGGCCTGCGCAAGGTCTCCCGCTGCGAGGGGGTGATCTGGCTGGATGCAGACGAGCGCGTTGGCTTTGCTGAGAGCAAAGAGGGCATCGCTGCGCTGAAGACCGTGGCTGGTAAAGGTGCCGCCTTCGTCGATGTAACCGCGAAAGTAATGGGGGCGGTCGCCTCGGGCATCGAGTGCCTCGCGGAGCCGAACGGGAATGCAGCGCGGACGCAGTGCGGACGCGTTAGCTCCCATCAGGCGCAGCAATGCGGGACGTACCAGAAGGGTGAAGGTGACGTAGGCAGACACGGGATTGCCTGGCAGTCCAAAGACCTGCAGTGGCCGCGGTGCATCACGATGCGCATACAAAAAGGGTTTCCCGGGTTTCATTCGCACGCGCCAAATTTCTGGCGGCATGCCGATCTGGGCGAGTGCGGGTTTGATGAAGTCGTGGTCTCCCACCGAAACTCCGCCGCTGAGAATGATGACATCGTTTGTTTCAGCGAGCGTATTGAGCGTCGAGACAGTGGCCTCCAGTGTATCGCCACAATGAATAAGGGTAACATTGCGCACGCCTAGTTTTTGCAACTGTGCCTGGAGCATCGGGCCATTGGAATTGTAGATCTGCCCGGGCTGAAGGTCGGCTCCCAGTGCCTGCAATTCATCGCCTGTGCTGAGGACGGCGACGCGAGGTGCTGCGTGGACGTTGAGGCTGGTCACGCCCTGCGATGCTAGCAATCCGATGCGCCCTGGGGTGATGCAATCACCTGCTGAAAGCAAGCGCTGACCGATGCAAAGGTCTGAGCCCTGGCGGCGGATATTTTCGCCGCGCTCAACCGCTTCCTGACAGGTGATGGTGCCTTCGCGGGCGGTGACGTCTTCTTGCATGATGACGGCGTCGGCACCCGATGGCATTGGCGCACCGGTAAAGATGCGGATGGCCTCTCCCTTTGCCATCGAGAGGCGTCGATCCGGGCCAGCGGGTTGTTCGCCAACGACTCGAATCGGTGTGGGTGATCGCGTGTCTGTTGCGACGACGGCGTAACCATCCATCATGGAATTATCAAACCCAGGCAATGGGACCTTGGCCAATAATCCATCGCTGGCATAGCTGCCAACTGAATCTGCAAGGGCAATTGACTGGCTGGGGCCGGGCTTGATCGCGGCGAGGATTTTGGCAAGGGCGTCTTCTTGACTGATCATTCGATCGCGGGCGGGAGTTCTACTGGAGCCGTGGGCGCGTCGCCGGTTACTGTGGAGGTGCCTGGAAGAGGGGGCAATTCTCTTGCTGCTGCACTCGGTGGGGCTGCTGGGAGCGTGAGATCGCCAGGTTGGCCGAGATCGTTGAGTGGGGGCGGTGCCGGGTTGTTGGGATTGATCGGCGCGGTGGGTTGTGCTGGAGATGGAGTGGTTGGTGGTGTCGCGGTGCCTTGTTTTTGAGGGCGATACATCACCAGATTTCCGATGCGTGGATTGCCAGACTTGATGTCGGCGGTGATGTAGGTGCCCTTTTTTTCCGGCGTGATGATCAACTCAGAGGTGCTGCCGGTGGCGTCCAAGGCGTTCAAGGTATGACCGACCGGCATGGTAGGGGCGCCTTCCGTTTGGATCAGCACAAACTTTTGCTCAGGATTGACGAGCGCTATCAATCCGATCAAGAAGGTTGGGCCATCGGCAGAGTCCTTGGTTCCTTCCACTGGCTCCGGTTCCTTGTCTAGCGAGCCGCAGCCGACCAGTAGCCCCGCTAGAAGGGGCAGCAAGAGAGCTCGGGTGGAGAAGCATATCATGGCGGCAGCATAGTCGTGATGTCCGGGGGTGCAAGGAGTGGCTGGCAGCTCTGGGTTGCTTCGCGGACTTGCCTGTTGTGGAGGATGTGCTTCTGTATTCAACGTTGATGACGGTGAAACGCGCGAGATCTGTACTTTGGGTGCTCTGTGTGCTGGCTATGGCTGGCGCTCAGGTGTTTGGCCTTGTGCAGGGATACCTGTGTGTCTGTCATGACGACCCGATCGTGATATCGAGCGATCACTGCCATAGCGAAGATAATCCAATCGCTGAGTCGGTTGAGTTTGTGGCCTGTGATCGTGAACTCGAAGACTGCGAGCATTCCCAGCCCTCGAAAGAGCGGCGGGAGCATGCCGTGCAAAAAGAGGCGATTAAGGGACGCACGGTTGACTCCCCGCGGGTGGTGATTGCGGACTTACTGAATTTGGTGGTGAGCATGCTCCCGCCTATCGAGGACCTGAGGACACAGAGACCGCAGGGGGTTCACGAGCGGGCAAGCGCGGATGCTGCGCCGCCAGATCATGGACGAAGATCCTCCCAATGGGTGGCGACGGTGGCAATGCGGATTTGATGATGGGCGCTGGGAATGCCATTTGGCATTTCTAGCGCTAAACGATCCCTGCCAGGCATCTCTATGTGGTGCCTTTGGTCTTTTGCTGAGCCTTCATCTGTCCCCATTGCTGTCATCGAATGAAATTTTCTGTCCTAACCCAGGCGTTGTGCACCACTGTTTTGTGCACTCTAGCCGGCGCTGCTGATCGTGCGTCCAACACCGTTGTGCTGGATGATACCGGTGTGAAGAATCTGCGCATTGAGACGGTCGAAGTCGAAGAGACCGATTTCGAAGAAACGCAGTTTTCGCTCGGTCGCATCGAGACCATCCCGACCAGGATTACCGCTGTGAGCAGTCGAATCTCTGGGCGCATCGTGGCGCTGACGGTTGCGGTGGGGGATTCGGTCAAAGCGGGCGATGAGGTAGCAAAGATCGAGAGCCGCCAACCAGGAGATCCCCCACCAGTGATTACCCTCAAAGCCCCGCAATCAGGACTCGTCACGCGTGTGGATAAGCGGTTGGGCGACCCGATTGAGCCGGAAAATGCACTGCTGGAGATCACGGACATGGAGGAGATGTACGCCATCGCTCGCGTGCCGGAGCATGATGCAGGTCGCATGAAGCCGGGCACGACCGCCCATATTCGAGTGGCGGCGCTGCCCAATGAGAAGTTCGAGGGCGAGTTGTTGCGCTTTGGGATCACTGCAGACAAGGCTAGCGGCACGATTGACGCGATTTTTAGGTTGCCCAATCCAGACGGACTCTTGCGCGCCGACATGCGGGCGGAGTTTTCCATCGTGATGAGCAAGCGCAGCGGTGTGATGAGCTTGCCCCGCGCCGCTTTGCAGGGGGATGCCAGTAACCGCTTTGTCTATGTGAAGGACTTTGATCTGCCGAATGCGTTCATCAAAACCCCTGTCCACGTGGGGGAAGTGAATGACCGATTTGTCGAGATTACTGGCGGCCTTTTTCCCGCAGATGAGGTGGTGACGCGAGGTGGGTATTCGCTTTCTTTTGCTGGTGCGAGCAGTGTGTCTCTCAAAGAGGCGTTGGACGCCGCGCATGGTCACGAGCACGCGGCGGATGGTTCGGAACTGAAGCCTGGTGAACATCCTGACCACGGCCATGATGAAGAACATGATCACGATCATGAAGAGGGAGTGAGTCCCTTGTGGCGGTCTGGCTGTGGGGTGCTGCTGCTTTTGCTTTTGATGGCCCTTTTTCGGAAACAACGACCTGTGGAGGAAGCCTGAGCGATGCTGAACCGCCTTATTCATTGGTCTCTGGCGAATCGTGCGATTATCATCGGCGCGGCGCTCATCCTTCTAGTGATGGGGGTGCGCACAGCGGTGGAATTGCCGGTGGAAGTGCTACCTGATCTGACCAAACCTACGGTCATCATATTGACCGAGTCTGCGGGCTTAGCCCCTGAAGAAGTGGAGGTGCGCGTGACTCAACCCATCGAGAGTGCGCTGATGGGCGTGGCCGGGTTGACGCGACTGCGGTCGAACAGTGATGTAGCCTTGTCTCTGGTCTATGCGGAGTTTGGCTGGGATACGGACATCTACCGGGCGCGAATGCTGGTGCAGGAGCGATTGCAGGGCGTGCGTGAGCTTTTACCGCCAGGAGTGGAACCCTTCATGACACCGGTGGCATCGCTCATGGGCGAGATCTTGCTGGTCGGCGTCCGGTGCACGGTGAAGGAGGGGAACGATGGTTATCTGCCGCCATCGGAGGTGCGGTCACTTGCGGATTGGACAATCAAGCGTCGCCTGCAAAGCATCCCTGGAATTGCAGAAATCCTGAACATGGGCGGCGGGGTGAAGCGAATCGAGATCCAGCCAGACCCTTTCAAGATGCAAGCCAACTCGGTGAGTTTTGATGCTCTTAAAGAAGCCGCCATGGAGGCCGCTAGCACGACGACTGGCGGCTTCATTAATACGGGGCCGACTGAGATCATGGTGCGCAATCTAGCGATGTCTGTCTCGCTGGATGACATCGCACGGACGGTGATTCGTAAGGTCAATGATCGGCCGATTGCGATCGGGGATGTGGCCAAAGTCGTGTGGGGGATCGAGCCGATGCGCGGTGACGCGACAGTCAGTCAGTGGCCGGAGAAGTCTCCGACCTACGGGGTGATTATGTCCATCACCAAGTCACCGGGTTTTGATACGAGGGCGCTGACGCAGCAGGTGAAGGACGCCTTGGCAGAACTACAGCCCACGTTCCCTGAAGGTGTGGAAACGACGATGCTGTTTCAGCAAAAGGACTTCATTGACCATGCAATTGGGAACCTAACGGAGGCGATCCGAGATGGGGCAGTGATGGTGGTGATCGTGTTGTTTTTGTTCCTGCTGAGTTTCCGAACCACGGCAATCACTCTGACGGCGATGCCCCTGTCTTTCAGCATCACGATGTTGGTGTTCAAGTGGGCGGACATCAGTGTGAACTCGATGACGCTTGGGGGATTGGCGGTTGCCATCGGGATGGTGGTAGATGATGCCATCGTAGACGTGGAAAATGTGTTCCGCCGATTGCGAGAGAATGCGATGCTGGCCCAGCCTCACTCGCGTCTGCAAGTCATTGCGAGAGCATCGGGCGAGGTCCGGAATTCGATCTTTTACGCCACAATTTTGATCATCCTTGTGTTCTTGCCCTTGCTCGGCTTGAGCGGTGTGGAGGGCCGATTGTTCGCACCGATTGCGGTGGCGACGATCATCTCGATGACGGCATCGTTTGTGGTCTCTCTGACGGTGATACCGGTATTGTGTTCACTGCTCTTGCGGCCAAAATCGGGGGGAGATCATCGAGATGGGGTAATTGCGCGTGCGATGAAGTGGTTCTTGGAGCACACGCTGTTGCGCTTTGGGCTGAGCCAACCTCTCCTGCTTTTGGGGATCGTTGCAATGTTGGTGGTCTCGGCGTTTTCGCTGTATCCGCAGATGAACAAGGATTTTCTGCCGAAGTTTGAGGAAGAAACAGCTCTCGTCGCCGTGACCGCTGCGCCAGGAACCTCGCTTGATGAGATGAACAAGATCTCTGACGTCATTGAGCAACAGATTCTCGATGTCCCAGAAGTAAGGAAAGTTGGACGTAGGCTTGGGCGGGCGGAGCGGGGCGATCATGTGGTGCCTGTGTCCACAGCGGAGTTTGACGTGGATTTCCGTGAGGATGCCGAATTAGCTGGCGGGACAACCCGGAAGCGGCAGGAAATTCTCCAAGAAATCAGTGCCCGGGTCAAAACGGTGCCGGGTGTTTTTGCGGTGGTGGGCGGTCCCTTGGCGGATCGGATCGGGCACATGCTCAGTGGTGTGTCTGCGCCGGTGGCGGTCAAAATCTTTGGTCCCGACTTGGAGCGGTTGCGTCAACTCGGAGTGGAGATTCAAGCGATTGCCCGGGCGATTCCAGGCTTTGAAGACTGCAAGTTGGATCAAACATCGTCCATTCCGCAGTTGCGAATCGAGGCAGATCGCGATCGCGCCAAGGCCTATGGTGTTGCGCCGGGACACATGAACAATCAGCTCTCGACCTACATCGGTGGCGAGGTTGTGGCGAATCTTCGGGATGGCCAGCGCACGGTGAATCTGGTGGTGCGCTTGCCTCTAAAGTGGCGTGACTCACCGGAACGGATATCGCAATTGCCGATCGAAACCGAGGAAGGGCAACGTGTGCCTCTAGCGTTGGTGGCGGATGTGCGTGAGGCGAAGGGGCCTAATGTGATTTTTCGCGAGAACAGCCAGCGCCGGTTTGCGCTAGCTATCAAGCCAACGGTTCGTGATGTCTCAAACTTGGTGGAACGTCTGAAAGCTGAGGTTTCGGCAAAGGTGAAAATGCCAGAGGGATTCTTCGTGACGTTTGAAGGCGAGTTTCAAGCCCAGCAGGATGCGACGAGTCGGATCGCGCTGTTTTCCGTGGTCATTTTGGCTGTCATCGCCTTTCTCTTGTATGGGTACTTTCGCACACCTTTTTTTGCGCTGCAGGTATTGTGTGATATTCCCTTGGCTCTCGTGGGGGGATTGGTCTTCACCTGGTTGCTCCTGAACAATATCAGCATCGCCACGCTGGTGGGATTCATTGCCGTCGCCGGGGTCGCAGCGAGGAATAGCATCATGCTCATCAGCCACTACTTGCATCTGATGCAGCAGGAAGGGGAAGGATTCACGCGACGCATGCTGATTCGTGGAACTCAGGAAAGATTGGTGCCAGTGCTGATGACCGCGCTATGTGCGGGGATCGGGCTGATTCCCCTGGTTTTGGCGGCGGATCAGCCTGGAAAGGAGATCCTGCACCCTATTGCGGTAGTCATCGTCGGCGGATTGGTCACCAGCACGCTGCTGGGATTGGGCGTGACTCCCACTGTCTTCTACACCTTCGGCCGGCGCGCTGCGGCTTTGGCCATCGAGCGCGAGGCACCCGCTTCTCATTGAATTTATTTCCAACTCAACTCAACCCAACCAAACATCCATGAAAACTAAAGTCATCACCACACTCGCCGTCCTCGCCTTTTCGATTTCCGTCAACGCCGAAGACAAGGCTCCGCATACCCATGATCAAACTAAAGTCGGCCCAACGGGTGGTCGCTTGATCACGAAGGTGGAACCTCACGCTGAATTTCTAGTGAATTCAGCGCGGAAAATCGAGATTCGTTTCGTCGATGATGCGAACAAAGTGCTGGTTCCTGGCAAGCAAGTCGTGAACATCACCATGGGGGATCGCAGCGCGCCTACGAAGCTCTCGTTCAGCGTCGATGGGGACAAATTGGTGTCCGACGGGACCATTCCCGAGGGCAATGACCATCCAACAGTGGTGCAAATCCGTGCCGATGAAGGAGCCAAGGCGGTGACAGCGAAATTCAATCTCAATCTCGCTACCTGTCCAGAATGCAGCCACCCGGAGTATGCCTGTACCTGTGATCATGCCCACGACTAATCGTGCCTAGATCCTACGGGGGGAGATATTCCGCGTTGAAGTTTGCCTCAGAAAGGCCGATGACTCCGGTTCCTGTTTCCCCCAACTCCTTTTCATGCCCCATACCATCGCTATCGTCGGACGCCCCAATGTGGGGAAGTCTGCGCTTTTTAATCGTCTTGCCGGAAAGAACATCTCCATTGTTCATGACTTGGCTGGGGTGACGCGTGACCGCATCGTCGCGCAATGCCGCCGGGGGCCGATCTGGTTTGACATCATGGACACGGGCGGCATCGGCGCTGACACCAGCGATGTGCTGACCGATCAGGTGCAGACGGAAGCCAATATCGCGCTGGAGGTGGCGGACCTATTGCTCTTCGTTGTGGACGTGGTGGCTGGCGTTACGACGATCGACGCAGCCCTGGCCAAGGTGCTGCGCCGCACCAGCAAGCCGGTGATCTTGGTCTGCAATAAGGCGGACTCGCCTCAGCGCAAGATGCAGTCGAGCGATTTTGCGCGGCTCGGATTTGATGATCAGTTGGAGGTTAGCGCCGCTCACGGTCTTGGGATTGATCCTCTCGTGGACCTGATTAGTGAGCGCCTTGGGCTGGAAATTCCTGAAGTGGGATCGCAGGCTGAGGCAGATGAATCTGCGGCCAAAGTGCCGCTGCTGAAGCTGGCGATCGTGGGGCGTCCGAACGCGGGGAAATCATCGTTGGTCAATGCGATCCTGGGTGAAGAGCGCGCCATTGTTAGTGATGTGCCCGGCACGACTCGCGATGCTTTGGACATTCGCTGCCGCTTTGATGGGCGCGACTACCAGTTGATTGATACCGCAGGTATCCGCCGCCAAGCCAAGGTGGATAGTCCTGTTGAGGTGTTCAGCATTCAGCGCAGTATCCAGAGCATTAAGCGCGCGGATCTCTGCGTGCTGGTGGTGGATTGTGCAGAGGGTGCGAAGATGCAGGACCGTAAGATCGCTCAGATGATCTTGGAATTGCGTAAACCTTGCCTGCTGGTGATGAACAAGTTTGACCTCTATCACCCGACCGCGAAGCAAAAGGACCGCATTGAGTTGCTGACGGAGTCAATGCGTCGCGAGTTCTTCTTCCTTCACTACGCACCACTCATCGCGATCTCAGCGAAGGAGCGCACGCACATTGGGAAGGTCTTCAAGTCCATCGAAGAGATTCGTCGAGGTGCCACGAATCGCATCGGTACGGGTGAGCTGAATCGGTTGCTCCATTCGGCGATCGACAATAGCCCAGGTCCCCTAGGTCACAGCCGTTTTGCCTTCAAGTTGCTGTATGCAACTCAGGTGAATCACACCGAAGACACGGCGATTCCGGTGCCACACTTTGTGCTCTTCGCCAATCGAGCGGCAAAGCTGACTGACTCCTACTTGCGTTACCTCGAAAACATGATTCGCGCGGAGTGGCCTGCCCCTGGCGTTCCCTTCCACATGACGGTGAGAGGGAAAGCCCCGAAGGAACAAAAGCGTCGCATCGAGTAGCGACGAGTTTGTGCGATGTGAGGGTGGTCTGGGTCAGCAACTTTCTGTCGCTTCGTCCCATGCCTAGTTCACTTGAGTGCCATCACTCGTGGGTGGAACGAGGCGTAGTTTGAACTTCGCTACGGCGGCATCAATGAGGGGATCGTTGTAAAAGGCGGCCTCGGCTGCGTTGACTTCAGGTTCTGCTGGGTCGGCTTCTGTGGGGGATGGTTTGACCTCCTCGGGCTTTTTGGATTCGACAGGGGAGGGAACGGCTTTTTCCGCTGCGGGTGGGGCATCGTCGATGCCGAAAAGCATCGGGGGCATCTCTGGCGCAGTCAGGGTGCTGTCGATAACCATGTCGAATTTCATGGGCTGGCCCATGACTTCGGCGGCGACGCCTTCGAGGAAGCGCAGGGTGGCGTCGCGCATCAGGCTTTCGCGGGCGGCGCTTTCAGACTGTGGGAATCCGATCTTGAGCTTGTTGCCATCGACCTCAAGTAGGGTGCCGGATTGCACCCAGTGTAGGATAAGTGGCCTCTTTTGCTGAATGATGGCGGTGAGTTCAGACCAGACGACATCTGTGGAGACAGCGCCGCGTGGGGCACGGGCGGGTTCTGGAGCGGGAGTGGGCTCTGGAGTAGGCGAGGGAACGCCGCGTGGTGCAGGAGCGGGAGTCGGCTCTGGAGCCGCAGCGCGCGCCGGCGCAGGTGCAACGGGTTCGGGGCGTGGAGCGATCGTTGCGGCGGTTCGCGTTTCTGCGGGACGTGGGGCGGCTGCGCGGCGGGCGGAGACTTCGCCTCCGGCAGGACGATTCGCCATGACTCGCGGACCGCTGCTGGGGCCGCCGTCGAGGGCTTCGATGACCTCAGTCAGAGAGACTTCGTTGAGTGCTTGGACGGATTGGATGACGCCGAGCTCAAAGTGCAAACGCTTGTTGGTGGCCCAGCGCATGCGGGCATCCACTTCGGCGAGTCCATCGACCATGCGCAGCATCTGCTCCGTGCTGGCCATCTGGGATTGCTCGCTGATCTGGGTAGAGACTTCCGGGGAGACGTCTTCGGTGGCTGCTTCGGGATCGGCTTGGTAAACGAGGAGAGTCCGAACGTGCTGAATGAGATCGCCGAGGAGTCGGCCGAGGTCTTTGCCAGCCTCGCTCTGCTCATAAACGGTGCGGAGTGCCCCGACGGTATCGCGCTCCAAGAGTGCGCGGCAGAGGGTGGCGACGGTTTCGCCCGCGGTGAAGCCGAAGATCTCCAGGACGTCTTCCTCTCGGATGTGGCTGCCGCAAAATGCGACGAGTTGATCAAGCATCGACTGGGCGTCGCGCATGCCGCCTTCTGCGCCTTTGCCAATTGCGTAGGCGGCCTTTTCGTCCAGATCGACGCCTTCTAACTGCGCGATGTGGAGGAGGTGCTTGGCGATGATCGTATTCGGAATGCGGCGCAGGTCAAAGCGCTGGCAACGACTGATGATGGTGGGCAGGATCTTATTTGCCTCGGTGGTCGCAAAGATGAACTTCACGTGCTCTGGCGGCTCTTCCAGGGTCTTGAGCAAGGCATTGAAAGCCTGCGCGGAGAGCATGTGTACCTCATCAATGTAGTAGATCTTGTAGCGGCACTGAATGGGGGCAAACTTGACGTTGTCTCGCAGTTCGCGGACTTGCTCCACACCATTGTTGCTCGCACCATCGATTTCCATGACGTCCATGCAGCGGCCCTCAGCGATCTCCTGGCAGAGGGGCTCATTGGGATCAAAGTCGGCGTTGGGGCCGCCGCCGCCATTCAAGGCCATGGCAAAGATGCGCGCAGTGGAAGTCTTGCCGGTACCGCGTGGGCCAACGAAGAGGTAGGCGTGCGCCAGACGGTTCTGGGTGATGGCGTTGCGCAAGGTGCGTACGACATGGTCCTGACCCAAGACATCGTCGAAGGTCTTGGGGCGGTATTTACGGGCAAAAACCTGGTAGCTCACGCAGGCACCTTAACGACCCCCTCCGAGCAAGCCACTGGATTTTTTGAGGAAGTGAAATTCATTTGGGCACGAAAAAGGCGGTCCTGTTTCCAGGACCGCCTCGTGGGAAGGGATGGCAACCAGAATTAGGACTCGACGTCCTCACCCACGGCGTAACGCACAAAGCGGCGAACGACGAGGTTTTCACCGAGTTCGGCGATCTTGCTCTTCACAAAGTCGGCGATGGTGATGTCCTGGTTCTTGATGAAGGCCTGGCCCATGAGGCACTGTTCAGCAAAGATTTTGTCGATCTTGCCCTGGACGATCTTCTCGACGATGGCCTCGGGCTTGCCCTTGACCTGGTCGGCGGCGATTTCGCGCTCCTTGGAGATGAGGTCCGCAGGGACATCGTCACGGGTGAGGTACTTCGGATTCGAAGCGGCGATGTGGAGGGCGATGTCCTTGACGAAGGTCTGGAAGATTTCGTTGCGAGCAACGAAGTCGGTCTCGCAGTTCACTTCGATCATCACGCCGATACGACCGGCCATGTGAATGTAGGAGGAGATGATGCCTTCCTTGGTTTGGCGGTCGCTCTTGTTGTCGGCCTTGGTGATGCCCTTTTTGCGAAGGATCGTTTCTGCCTTCTCGAGGTCGCCTTCGGCTTCCTTGAGGGCTTTTTTGCAATCCATCATGCCTGCGTTGGTCTTTTCACGCAGGGCCATGACGGTTTTAGCGGAGATTTCTTCTGCCATGATGTCTGACTAAATTTGGGGGTTCAAAAGGGGGTTACTTCTTCAGTTCGGCGGTGGCGACGATGACTGGGTCGATCAACTTCTGCAGAATGATGCGGATGGAGCGAATGGCGTCGTCGTTAGCGGCGATTGGGTAGTCGATGATGTCTGGGTCGGCATTGCTATCGACGAGGGCGACGATCGGGATGCTGAGGCGGCGTGCTTCGGCGACGGCGATGTGCTCCCGAGCGGAGTCAACGATGACGACTGCGTCAGGGTATTTTTCCATGCCGCGGACACCGCGGAGGTTGCGCTCGAGCTTTTGGCGCTCGCGGTTCAAGCTGGCCAATTCCTTTTTGGACATGGACTTGAACTCTGGCTTCTTCTCGATCTCCTCGAGGTAGCCGAGACGGGCTACGCTCTTGCGGATGGTTTCGAGGTTGGTCAGGGTGCCACCGAGCCAGCGGTGATTTACGTAGAACTGACCGCAGGCGTCAGCAGCTTCGCGGACGGCTTCTTGAGCCTGGCGCTTGCAGCCGACGAAAAGAATGCGGCGACCTTTGCGGGCGATGGTGGCGAGGAAATCAGCGGCGGCGTCCACTTGCTTCACGGTTTCCTCAAGATTGAGGACGTGGATCTGGTTGCGGGACTCCATGATGAACGGCTTCATCTTTGGATTCCAACGGCGGGTTTGGTGACCGAAGTGGACTCCGGCTTCGACGAATTCAGCGAGGATATGATCTGACATGGGGAATGAAGGGGGCCAGTCTTCCGCACGTCCTCCACCAGGAGGAACGCTCGACCACGGGTCGATACGGTTGAGCAGGCGTTGTTGGGTTTGACTCTTGACCGCTGCGGAATTGCAGGGGCGAAAAGGGCCGATAGAGTAAAGGCGAACGCAGGTGCCGCAAGTGCTTTTTCTGGTGGTTTTTGTGGGGTGAGACAGGCTGGGCCGATAGTGCCTCAATGGTTTGGCTGCAGCCTCACTGAAGGTAGAAGAACTCGTTGGAGTTGATCAAGGCGTGGCAGAGATCGGCGAGGGCTTCTTGGTTGTCGTCTTTGCGTGGGGAACCGCTGGTGGTCTGGGCGGTCTCGAA
Organism: Verrucomicrobiaceae bacterium; assembly: GCA_024232965.1. Lineage (GTDB taxonomy): Bacteria > Verrucomicrobiota > Verrucomicrobiia > Verrucomicrobiales > Verrucomicrobiaceae > JACKQF01. The sequence goes on from JACKQF010000003.1 coordinate 117,553, forward strand.
GGCCCAGCCTGCTTTGGTGGCGGCTTCGCCGAGAGTGGTGATTTTGTCTGCGGTGATGTCGATGAGGCAGGAATTGGCGGCCCAGGTCATGAGCCTGTCTGGGGCTAGCTCTCCGCTGCGGAGGGTGACGCGGGCGATGGCTCCATCCCAGAGGGAACGTTTGTCGGTGTCGCGACCGCCGATGTACAGCGCACGCTGATCGCTGATGTAGCCACCACAAACGAGGTGTCTGACGGTGGTTGTCTGCATGGGGGCAGCAGGATTGCTGAGGTCTTTGGCGAAAAAGGTGATGCTACCACCGAAGGGCTGGCCTGGAGGTGTTTGGTCACTTATGCTGGCGGCGACGTAGTAGGGCTTCCCGGTGGCAATGAACAGGTCGGAGGCGACGACCTCATAGAGTTGGGTGCCCTGAAAATCGTCGCCGCAGAGCTGGATGATCAGGTTGTTGGGTTTGTAGGCGGACTTGGAGCTTGTGATCCCAAAAGACCAACCGGGCTCGGTTTTTGCGTTGTTCCATCGGGCGGCGATGGTGCGAACGGAGGCATCAGGATAGAGTGTGTCCAACCGCACGACAGCCTCAATGGAAAAGGTGGCGGGTTCGGTGTGCGCTGCCGGTACGGCGACATGCAGTTTCTCCGCGCTGGTGCCGGGTTTGAGGATCAGGGCGTGGCTTGTTTTTGCACAAGAGTCTGCGCCGAAGATTGTTGTCGCATCGACAATGGGGTTTTGCATGGGTGGGGGTGGGGGCGATTCACCGCGAAGTTGGCTGCGCTGCTGCTGGAGGAAGTTGATCGCGGCCTTAGCTTCATCATTGCGTGGAGGGCGCGCGAGGGTGCTGAGGTAGGCATTGTGAACGAGACCGGGATCGTCGTGCTGGGGCATTTTAACCAGGTGCGCAGCCATGGCGTGGGCACGTTCCAGAGGCCAGTCGCCATTGACCAGCAGGAGGCTCTGCGTGGCGGTGGTGGTGGGTTGGCGCTCGGGCATGCTCTGAAAGCCGGAGGGCGCATCGAGGCTGCGTAAAAATTCGTCTTGGGTGTTGCGGATCTTTTTGGTGTAGATGCTGCGGCGGGGCAAACTTGCGGCGACACTGGGGCCGCCCATATCGAGTTTGAGCTCTCCGCTGGCGGCGAGGATGGCATCGCGAGCTTGCTCCGCATCGAGACGCAGTGGATTGAAGCGCCAGAGCAGGCGATTGTCTGGATCCTTGATGAGGGCAGCCTGCGGTGGGGTAAAGTGAGCGGTCTGCCGGTAGGTGGCGCTCATGACGATAAGCTTGTGTAGTGGCTTCATGCGCCACCCGCCGGCGATGAACTGTGTGGTCAACCAGTCGAGGAGTTCAGGGTGCGTGGGCTTTTCTCCCAGTCTGCCAAAATCACTGGGAGTAGCGACGATGCCGCGCCCAAAATGATGCTGCCAGATGCGGTTGACGATGACGCGGGTGGTGAGTGGGTTGTTGGGTTTGGTCAACCAATCTGCCAGCACACTGCGCCGACCTGATGTCTGCCAAGTGGGCGGTGGTTCTGGGATCTGGGCGTCGTCTGGTTCCAGGATGGTCAGGTAGCCTGGATCCACGGATACGGTGCCGATTTTGCGTGTTTTGAATGAGACGGGCATTGCAGTCGGCCCAGTCTCGCCAATCACAAAGGCAGGGGGAAGGGGCACTGGTTTCAGTGAGTCAAAGATCGCGAGTTCCGCTCGAGCTGCGGCTAGTGCGACGGTCTCTTCGGGCTTGAGTTTGTCTTCTTTAAAGCGGACACGCTCATACGCGGCCTGTCTCCATGCGAACTGCACGATTTGCTCTTCGTAGGCGGTGCGTTCTTCGCGAGGCTTCAAGAACATCGCATAGACCTCGGGTGGGAATTTCTCCATCGCGTGGCGTTGTGCGGTCTCGATGCGGTGCTCCAGGATATCGTCGATGATCTTGCGTGGTGCGGCGGTGGCCGCTTCCCAAGCAGATTGTTTGGCTTCGAATTCGCGACGTTGTTCTGCGGTGGCGAGCACTTTGTCTTCTGGCCAAGTGATGTTGTTGAAGAACGCCTGCAGGCGGTAGTAGTCCTTTTGCAGGATGGGATCAAATTTGTGATCGTGGCACTGCGCGCACTGAAGGCTCATGCCCATAAAGACATCGGCGGTGACGTCGGTGACCTCATTGAGGATGCCGCGCCAATGGGTCTCTGTATCGCGCTGGTTGTACTCGTAAATGGTGTGGCGCAGAAAGGCGGTGCCGATGGTGACCTTGGGATCGTTTGGGGCGATCTCATCGCCAGCGATCTGCTCCCGCACAAATTGGTCGTACGGTTTGTCGCTGTTGAATGACTCGATGACGTAGTCGCGGTATGGCCAGACATTGGGGCGATAGGCATCCTGGCGATAACCGTCGGACTCGGCATAACGAACGAGATCCAGCCAGTGCTGAGCCTGGCGTTCGCCGAAGCGTGGGCTTTGTAAAAGTTCATCAACGAGGCGCTCGTAAGCATCTGGGCGATCATCGGCAAGAAAGGCGGCAACATGTGCCGCTGTCGGTGGCAGGCCGTGGAGGTCAAAGGTGAGGCGACGGATCAGCTCGGCGCGTGGTGCCTCGGGAGCGGATGGTAGATTTTCCGCAGCCAAGCGTTGGCGGATGAAAGCATCGATAGGAGTTGCCGCATCGACGGCAGGAGCTGGAGTTGCTTTGACTGGCTGAAAGGCCCACCAGTGGCGGTCTTCCGCAGTGATGCTGCCGGGCTTATGCACGGACTTGACCTGTGCGGTCTCTGCCTCCGGCCACGGGGCACCCATGGCGATCCACTGGCGCAGTGATTGGATCTGTTTGTCCGAGAGCTTGCCGTCCGGCGGCATCTCATGGTCACTGTCTTTGTAGGAGATGAATTCCATCAAGAGCGACTTGTCTGGATCTCCTGGAACGATGGCCGCGCCGCCTTCGCCACCGGAGAGGATGTAGGGCAGATTGTCGAGGCGTAGGCCTCCCTTCTTTTTCTGCGCGCTGTGGCATTCGTAGCAGTTGTCTGCCAAGAGGGGTCGGATTTGGGTCTCAAAAAACTTCATCGCCGCGCCGTTGTCTGCGCCCAGCATGGAACCGCTGCTGGTCAGAGCAATGCAAGCGATTCGGGCGAAGGAGAATCTAGGGCGATGGGAAGACATTGGCAGGGGAGGAATGATGGGAAGCGTCGGTTTGTGACAGCAACAGGGTACGTGCTGTCAGTGCCGTGGTTTGCCGTGGATCATCATTTCAGGCGCATCCAGCGGGTGGCCTCCATGCCTGAGGCTAACTCCTTGACGTGAATTTCCCAAGTGCCGGGATCATCATTGGTGGCGGTATTCAAGTCGAGAGTCAGGATGCCGTTTTCTGCGGCATGATAGCCTGTGCCTTCGACAGTGACGCCATTGGCGTCGCGCACGGTGACTTGCATAGGGACGACTGCTTTGAGTGGCTGATCGTTGGAGGAGGTGAGCGAGACCTTGATACTGGCAGTGTTGCCAGCGATGGCTCCTTCGGGTGCTTCTAGATGGATTTGCAGAAGGGGCTTCGGTAGGATCATGAAGACATTGCCATCGCCAGGCCCCAGATCGATCGACCATGCAGCGCTAGCTTCGGCTGCGCGGGTGGGTATGATGAAGCTGCTGCGAGTGAGGTCGTAAATGTTGGCTGCGTCTTGCTTTAAGGTGATCGTGGCATGGGAGGCAAGGCCGTTTTCCATCACGAGTCCGTGTTGACCCACGTAGTTTCCGTATTCGCGGTGGTCATTCACGACGAAGACATAGAGGGCATCGCCAAAGCGTCGTGTGCGCACGATGACCTCCGGGTTGTCGCAGGTAATGAGAGGTGCCCAGCCAAGCGCGGGGAGTTTTTCGCTAAGCTCTGCGGCGAGCTTTAGCACCCGGGCTTTGTCCTCTTGCGCCTTCTTTTCCCGCTTAAAGGAGCTGAAGACCAAATCAGCCTTCAGGGCGGGGCAGAGGTTTTCATCGGCAACGATCTTGCCGCCTTTGCGCTGCCACTCAAGGATGCGATCGACCACGGCGCGTGGGAGGACATCGCAATCGGGCATGATGAGGATCTTGCGACCACTGAGACCGTTTTTGATGAGTGTCTCTTCAAAGATGACATCACTCTGCACGTGGGCGTACTGGCTGGCCTGCCAAAGATCTGAGGCCCAGCCCATGTTGCTGCCGTAGCCGCCGCGACGTGCGAACATCTGTGAGGTGAAGCTTTCGAAAAAAGCGACCTCGGAGCGGACATCGGGAATTTGCATCAGCGTCGGACCCAACGGGCGCACCACGTCGTGGATGAGATCTGTCAGTACGTGGGCGGTGTTGGGGTTGGTGTAGCGATAGCCGCTGGGGCTGTCTGTGGGCACCAGTGATTGCCACCCGTGATACATGATGCCTTGAATGGGGCGCGCGAGTTTGGTCCAGAGTGCCTCCTTGAGATGGATGGGCGCGATGGTGATGTAGGCAGCCTCGGGATCGTGATCCTCCCATGCGACGGTGTCTCCGGGTGCCTTGCTGCCAATCGGTGCGGTCTGGGATCGATACCAAATGAGCTGGGTCATTTTCATCACCCGCTGGCGGCGGCCGGATGCCTCGCTCATGGCAAAAAGTTGATCGGTGCAAAGGCCGATGCGCTGGGGATCTGGGTAGGTGTAGGTCCAGTGGGAGATGACATCCACACCGCCGCCTGCGCCGCCAATGCTAGGTTGCCGCACTGCTGGGTCAAAAAAGGTCCACAGGTCGCGATTGGAGGAACTCTTCACGCCTTTGGCCAATGCGGTATGCAGTCCATTCCAACCATCGCCGACCGTCCAGAACCAGCGGTAGTATTTGAGCAAAGGATCGTCGTTGGCGATGACACGATCTGCCGGGAAGTCCTTCAGTTTGGTCCAGTCCACGCCGCCTTTGTTGACTGCCTGCTCTGGGATATCTGTGCCCGCGAACTTCCGATAGTTTTCGATATCGATGGCATTGAAGCTGAGGTTTGTGTGATCGCGCACCTCGCTATCGATCAGGGCCGTGGCGAAGGCGGGATGATCGCCATAGGCGCGAGAGACGCTCTGCCCGACGAGTTCAAAAAACTGCGCAATCTCTGGCATCGACGCGCAGATGCCATTGCGGGCGTAGGGCTTGCCTTGGCGATCCACGCGTTGATAGGCGGGATCGTCTTCGAGCAGTCTGCCAGGGGAGAGGCTGGCCACGACGTTGAGGCCGCGCGAGAGAGCTTCGTCAAGCATCAGGCGATTGCGCTGGATGTACTTGGGTGCGCCTGGAGGGGCTACCTTCTTTTGCTTCCAGATTTCTCCCGTCTGCGCAGACATGCCGATGAAGTGGGTGAAGCCAATGTCTTGGAGACGATCCATCTCGGTGCCGCTGGCACCCCACATCACGACGGGCATCGCTGGGGCCGGGCGCGGCACGATCTCCAGCGTCGTGGTTTGCTCGGTGGAGTAAGGGTTGTTGCCACCGAGTTCCAACCGCGCCGTGAAGTTGTAGCGCTGCGCCTTGAGGGCTGTGTCAACGGTGTAGGGGGCCGAGAAGCTCTTGCCGGGGGCAAGTTCTGGCAAGGGGATTCCTGCCTCGTTGTCGCCAAAACGCAGTTTCAGTGTGGCGCCCTTCATCGGTTCGTGGCGCAGGTTTGTGCAGATGACATTGAAAGGGCGCGCGCGTTCCATCCGGCGCCAAACTTGGCGAGTGGTGGCGATCTGGATGGCGACCTGCTCAAAGCTGAGGACTCCGTCCGAGATGCGCACTTCGTCGATGGTGCCGGGGAAGCCGCCGTAGTTGCTGCCGAGACGATCGCCGATGCAGAGCGCTTTTACGCCTGGTGTCACTGGACCAAATCCCGCATGGCGCATGACGCCTGCCGTTTGCCCATCAACGAAGAAACGGCCTTCGCCAGCGGCATTGTAGGTGAAGGCGACGTGGTGCCACTGTCCGACTTCGATCTTCAGTGGGTTCGAGTAAAAGGTCTTGGATTCGGCGGCGAATCCCAGGGTGACAAACATGCGTCGAAAACCTGCTTTGTCTGCCTCGCTGAGTTGCCACTGGTAGTCGGTCTGATCGACGTATTTTTTGTCTAGAAGATAGGAGCGAAGTTCGGGGGTGAGTTCGGTAGATGCCTGTAACCACATCTCCAAGGTGAAAGGGCCTTTGGGTGAGAGGCCGAGGGGCTTGGCTGCAGTGGTGGCTCCGTGGGCTTTGTCTCGAATGGGGAAGCCGGGGTGGCCGAGCAGCCCTGCATCGAATTTGCCGCTGCGGCTCAGTTCGCTGCCACGTAGGGTGAGGGTATGGCCTTTGCCGGAGGCGTCTTCGAGCGGTTTGTCTCCATCAAAATGCCAGAGACCTAGGGTCGTGCTGCTGGGTTTGTAGCCGGCCTCCCAGGTTTCCTGAAGTGCTGGGGCAGCTGTCTGAGCTGCCAGGTGGAATGTGCAGCAATGAAGCAGGGCGATGGCGGCGGACAGTCGGAGGCGATGCATGGTTGGGAGAGAACTACGCCGCATGAAGGTGAAGTTGCGCAACGGACGGAAAGGGCGTCTTTGATTCGCCTGGCATGCTGGCTACTTATCGCCTTTTGTTCTGCTGCCATTCACGGAACGAGTGCCAGTTCCCCTTCGCTCCAGAGCAGACTACTTCGCCTCAGTGTTCAGGACGCTGGCGGTGATTTTGGCCAGGGTCTCTTTGCCGACGTAGAAGACATCGGGGCCGTCGTTGAGCTTTCCGTAGAAGAGGGCGGTGACGACGCCGGGTTGGGTGGGGGCGAAGCTGAGGGTTGCCGCACGGGTCGGGCCGGTGTTTTTGCCGGGTTCGCCAAGCATGACCTGTACCTGAAGCGCTGGGTTTTGTAGCGCTTGATAGGCCTCGGCTCCGGCGGCTGACCAGCTTTGGGCACTGAAGCGACCTAACATGCCTGCGAGCATGTCCGCCTTTTTACGGTCGAGATCTGCAGTCACATTCTTGTCTGCAATTGAGCAGGTCCAGGCGCTGGTGGTGGAATCGTAGCCGAGCGTCACAGGCGGCTGGGAGCCTGCGCGGATCAAGATCTGGCGTAGTGCGAACTGGGAGAACCGCATGACATTCAGGCCTTTCCACTTCAGCGGATCGGGCGGGATATCGGGCAGGATATTGGCATTGATGCGGTAGATGAAAGGTTCGCTCTCATACTTCGCGTAAAACGCGGTGGCGTCTGCGCTTTGGCCCAGGTGCAGCGTAGAGTCGTGCGGGGCTCCGGTCTTGGGTTGCTCTGTCCAGGAGAGGGTGAGGAATGGGGTCGCAAGGCCGAAGGGCACCAGATCGGAGGCGGAATCGGAGGTGAATTCGCGCACCTTGGACTCGTTCAAGGCGGTGAAACTGCGGATGACGCGCTCTCCGTTTGCTGGATCCCATTTGCCATGGCGATTGATGAGCCAGGCGTCGTTTTCTTTCTTGATCTCGACTTCTGGGAACGCGGTGCTGGTGATGTGCACGCGAGTGAGCGTCTCGGTATCGACGCGGGTGAGGTGGTCATCGCGAAGATCGTTGGGCTCAAACCAAAGCTGCGAAAGTGCCTTTGATGTGATGGTGAAATGAGCACGGCGATGGCTGCACTGCGCCGTGGTTACGGTGGGCGCGTCGGCGGTGGGTTTCTTGAGACTGATCTCCCAAGGCTGCGGCAGACCTGGGGCCTCGATGGTGATCTTGAGTTGATCAGGATCAGGTGGTGCTGTGGGTGGTTGCGTGCTGGTGGCGGGGAGATCAGGCAGGGCGGACGCGGTGATGTCGAGATTGAGGAGCGCTGCGAGCAGTTCGGTGATGCGCTCTTTGCCTGCTCGGGTCTGCAGTGGCTTGATCAAGTTCCAGGGCGACTTGGCATCGAGCCGGGCGACCTCGATCTGCCCATCGGGTTGGGTAAATGTTAGCTTGGTGATCGCGTCTGCGGGCAGGTGGATGAGCTTGGTATCGCGCCAGTCTTGCTGCGGAGCCTTCAGGGCGTTCAGAAGATCTGTGCGCACCATGTAGGCGCGTTCGGGCTCGTTGCCTGACGGCGGAAGCATGAGGTAAGCGCTGTTTTCCAGCGGCGCAGCGGCGCCTAACCAGAACTCTGCGACCGTATTGGCACCTGACAAGGCGCGCACTTTCGCGGCGGGTCCGCTGAGGCCGGTCATCTTCCAGCCTTCGTCCTCAAACTCATCACGATCGATGGCTTCGATGACTTCGATGCTTGAAAGGGCGGCGATGAGTCGGGCCACTTTATCTGGATCCGCGATGTCGTCGTAGGGCTCTGCGATGCGCCAGAAGCCGTCCTTCTGAGCGAGGGCCAATTGGCGATCATCCTCGAAACGTACCTCGATGTGATCGACGGCTTTTTGATTGACGGAAAATGCTGCCGCAGCGGCCTCAAGACGGTCACGATTCGACGGCACGGTGCGCTCCAAAAGGACGATGCCACCGATGGTGGCAGCGGCGAGGACGAGGAGCAGTAGCGTGGTTTTCGTTTGCATGCTGTATCCAGGCTAGGCGGCGCGGCGGCCAGTCCAAATCATGAAGCCGATGCTCAAAAAGACCGACGGCAGGATGAAGGTGGTGAGCCAGAAAAGAAGATCGTGCTGGCGAGGGGTGAGTTGGATGCGGTAGGCCTGACGGGGCTTCGGCGTGATGCCGCCGACGAGGCGCTCGCGATTGACCATCCAGTTGAGTGCGGATGAGATGAAGTCCTGGTTCACGGCCAGCATAGACTGGGAATCGAGCATTGAGGCATTGCCGATGGCGACCATTCGGCCGCTATCCACGCGGAGGCGAGCATCTGGAACTGCGCCACGCTCAATGGCCGCGCCGATATAGAGAGGCGGTTTGGTGTCGGCGTCATCGATGAGTGGCAGCGCCTCGTAGTGGGCGGTCTCTCCCCAGTAACGGTCGGCGGCGGCGATTAGTGGAGTGACGCTGATGCTGCGTTCCTTGAGTTCTGGTAAGTCTGGGCGCAATTCGAGTGACTCGCTCTGCCCACCGAGATGGGTGACGCTGTCCGCGATGAATCGAGTGATGCTGGAGCCTGAGGAGAACGATGCTTCCACGCCGTATTCTTTGTGGGGCCCGGTGCTGGTGCTTTCAGCAAAAAGCACACGGTCGCCGCGTGGTCGGGCTCCATTGCTTTGCAAAAAGCCATCAAGCCGTGGGGTGGAACTCGAGGGATCGAGCATGATCATCAGTCCTGCGCGTTGGTTGTCGTTCCAGTATTCCTCAAACATTGCCAGTTCGCGCTCAGAGAGATCATATCGAGGGCCGACCAAAATGACCGCCTCTGCGTCTTCAGGGAGGCGCGTCGTATCGGCGAGATTGATCAAGACCAGCTCGAAGTTTTGCTGCGCACTGATTTGTCCCAGAGACTTGGCGGCATCGGGTAGCAACGTTTCTTCTCGCGAACCTTTGCCGACGACGAGGTAGAGGCGGCGCTTCTTGCCTTCCATCAGGCCGATCAATGCGGCGGTGATGGCTTCTTCTCCGCGAAACGCGACGATGGGCTTCGCTGGATCTGTGGGACTCCGCACGACGAGTTCCTCCTCGGGGATGAAGCGCGTGCTCTTGTTGGCTTGGATCAGGACGCCACTCTGGGAAAGGGCGACGCCTGTCTCTGCCTTCAGTTTTTCGGCGCGCTCGGTATCACGGGCGGGATCGATGTTGTGGATATCAATCAGGCGCTTGCCGTGGGCGCGGTATTCTTCCAGCAGTGTCTGCACATTCTCCACCACCTTTGACGAACGTGGGAAGATGGCGGTGATCTCTACCTCCTTGGACAGCTTGCGGAGATAGCCAGTCGTTACGCCGCTGAGGGAGTAGCTCTTGCCTGCGCTCAGATCCCAGCGCGCAAAGTAACGGAACCCGACGTAGTTCACGGCACCGAATAGGACCAGCAGCAGGAGGAGCTGCAACAGCACGTTGACACCGATGCCAAATCGGCTCGGCATGGTGGCAGCGATGACCGGGGCGGGCGAATCGTGAATGTCATCTGGCTGACTCATGGGCGCCACCTCCTGAATTCTACGACTTGATGAGTGAGGGCCAAAAACAGCGCGGCGAGACTCACGTAATAGACGATGGGTCGCGTATCGATCAGCCCATTGGTAAAGGTGCGGATGTGCTCCACAGACGCGATGTAGTTCACGATATCTGCAAACGCTGCAGGGATCTTTTTGCCGATGTTTGTGATGAAGATGCCAAGCAAGAAGTGGAGTAGGCTGGTGGTGAAGGAAATGATCGCGGCGACGATCTGGTTTGAAGTCAGAGACGAGGCGAAGCAGCCGACGGCCAGATTAAAAAGCCCCATCACAAAGAGGATCACCGCACTGCCCTTGAGCGCGCCACCGGGGACCTCCACGACGCCACCGCTGATCCATTTGAGCAGGGCAAAATTGCCCATCCCTGGGAGCCAGAGGATACAATAGATGATGAGTGCCGCCAGAAATTTAGCCCCCACGACTTGCCAAGTGCTGACTGGGGCAGTGAAGAGGGTCTCCAGGGTGCCCAGCTTCTTTTCTTCAGCAAAAAGTCGCATCGTCAGCAGCGGAAAGATGAAGAAGTAGGACAGCCAAAACCACAACGGCTGGAAGGTCCAGGTGACGATGGAGCCCTCGCTAGGTGCTGTCTCAAGCACCGTCAGTGCAGCGCGGAAAGAGAAGCCGTTTAGCACCATCAGCAGTGCCAGCACGATGAAGGCAACGGGCGATACGAAGAACGCCTTGACCTCTTTTTTCAAAAGTACCCAGAAAGTTCGCATGGTGTGGGTTAGCGCTTTTTGCCCTCCTCGGATGCGGCCAGTTCGACAAAGACATCCTCCAAGGTCGGCAGTTGCCGATGCAACTCGCGGATCTTCCACCGACTCGCGGTGGCGACGTCCAGGATCGCCTCGCGAATGTCGTTCTGTGACTCGACCCGCAGGGAGTAGCACTGCCACGCTCCGTCGGGTTTCTCCACGATGACCTTTCTGACGCCAGGCAGGGCCTCTAGCTTCTCGGAAATGCGGCCATCGCCCTGGAGTTCCAGGCGTACGAGTGAGGTTGCGCGCAGTTGACGGGCCAGATTGCGCGGTGTGTCCGACGCACGGATGCGGCCATGGTGCAGCATGATGACTCGGTCGCAGGTCAGCTCGACCTCGCTCAAAATGTGAGTGGAGAGCAGGATCGTGTGGGCAGGGCGCAGGCTGCGGAGGAGTTCGCGCACATGGCGGATCTGCGTGGGGTCTAGGCCGTTGGTGGGCTCGTCGAGAATCAAAAGCGGGGGACGATGGATGAGTGCATCCGCCAAGGCAACGCGCTGCTTGTAGCCTTTGGAGAGATTGCCGATCAGGCGGCGACGGACATCGGTGATCGCGCAGAGATCCATGGCCTCGCCCGTGCGGACCCGCAGGTCACGACCACGCAGGCCTTTGAGCTCTCCCCGGAAGTGCAGGTACTCCTTCACCTTCATATCGGTGTAGAGCGGGGCGTTTTCTGGCATGTAGCCAACCTTGCGGCGGACGTTCAGAGAGTCGCGGAAGACATCGTGGCCTGCGACCATCGCGCGGCCGGAGGTCGGCGGCATGAATCCGCTGAGGATGCGCATCGTGGTGGACTTCCCTGCACCATTGGGGCCTAGAAAGCCGACGATCTCGCCGGGCTCCACCCGGAAGGAGATGTGATCCACCGCAACGCGTCCTGCGTACTGTTTGGTGAGATCTTGTACATCAATCATGGTTGGGAAATCGGGGCTTTACGGGAATTATAAGGCGAGGGGGACGCCATTTAAGCGCATCTGGTCGCCCAGCACAACACTAGGAAACAAAAGTTTGAAAGAGAGTTCAAGGGATGCCCGTCAGACCGGGCTTGATTTGCGTCCGCATTTTGAGTGAAAAGCCCTTGCGGAGCGCGTTTGCCCTATGACACTCAGCAACTCCCAGCCGAATCGGCGGGTTCTCATGGCCAAATACAGTACCAGCGGCATTTTTTGTCTCGAAGGAGATTGGGAGAAAGACCTCCGCCACAGCGCGACGATGCGACCTGTCTTTGATTTGCTGGGCTGCGCCACTCATGCCCCAGTGCGCTACATTCGGCGGGATATTGGCACGGCGACGGAGTTTGAATACTACCTGAACAAGTGGACGCAACAGCGCTACAGGGATTACCCCATTTTGTATCTAGGTTTTCACGGAGATCCTGGCGTTCTCTACCTCGGGGATCGCAACAACTACATCGACCTCGACTGGCTGGAGGAACGTCTGGCCGGAAAGTGCAAGGGGCGCGTCATCCACTTTGGTGCGTGTGGCACGATGGCGACCCATGGCACTCGTCTGGCACGCTTCCTCAAAAGGACCAAGGCTCTGGCAGTCTGCGGCTACCGGACCGATGTGGACTGGATGCTGACCGCGGCCTTTGAGATCATCCTGATGGGTGGGATGCAGATGGTGACGTTTTCCAAACCCGGCATGAAGTCTTTGCAACGCCGCGTCCGCCAGGAGGCGGGCGGACTGGTGAAAAAGCTGGAGTTCCGCATGGTGGTCGCGTGCTAGCCGGCCACAAAAAAAGCGCCGGAGTGCGAACACTCCGACGCTGAGAAGATCGGACAAAAGGATCAGTGAGTCGCTGGAGGCTCGCCCGTAGGAGCAGTCGTCGCTGCGGGTGCTGGGGCGTGCTTGGCACCGCCGCCGGCGTTGCTCGGAGCAAATTTGGCCACCATCACAGCTCCAGTCGCTGCCAGGATGATGCCGATGAAAAAGGGAAGGGGAATGGACTTCAGGCCGCCGTCCGGTTTGTGGAGGAGCATTGCGACGATGGAGTTCACGATCGGGGCACCACCAAAGACGATGGGCATTACGGCTGCTGCCGCAGCGGCCCCGTAGCCTCCGCCGCCTTTGATGGCAGGTAATGCGGCTGCGCCCAGTGCGAGAACCAATGTCAAGGCACCCGCAGCACCAGCGAATCCGGCGATGAAACTGATGGTGATGCCGCCGGTGGAGAAGCTCCAGTCAGAGCCACGAGCCTTCAGCACCCAGGCTGCGATCCCGCCGATCACGGCGTATGCGACGCAGACGAGAAGGAATGCCTTGAGCCCCGCGTGCTGCATTTCAGGGCCGGGAGGATTCACGCCGGGCATCGCGCCGCGGCCCATGTGAAGGATTACGCCATAGACGCCCCAGAAGAGGACGGTCATCAATGCAAAGATCAGCCAGGTCATTGTCGCTTTAGGTTGGGTGGGGTTTGAGTTCATTGAGAGTGATGGAGAACGCAGTCAGTTGGACTTTTGTTCTGCTAATTCTTCACAGGCTTGCGCAGGAGTTCTGGCGGCGCCGTGGAGATCTTGGAATGGATGCGTTCTGGGATGTGCACGGCCCGCATTTTGCCCGTCTCGGGATCACGCTGCACGCAGGCGATGATCATGTGGCCTTCAGCGGAAAGTTCGCCATCAGCGCGCCAAATGCGGATCAGCCACCGAATGGTTTTGGCGCGCACTTCCTCGACCAGCAGTTCAACTTCAAATTCATCCTGGAAGTGCAGCGGAGCGCGGAAGTCGCAGGTGGCATTGACTCGCGGCCAGCCGACACGCTCTGCGTCAGGAATTAAGGCGGGATCTTCCCAGATGGACAGGCCCAGGCTGCGAAAGAAGGCGTGCTCTGCCCGCTCCATATAGCGGTAGAAATTCGAAAAGTGCACAATGCCCGCCATGTCAGTATCGGAGAACTGAACACGGTCGTTGTAAGTGAATCGGCAAGACATGCGGCTTAAAGATTGGCGGAGGAAGCTGGTGGATGCAAGGAGTAGCTCGCGGCTTTGCAAGCTCTTGCGGGTGGGACGTAGCGGCGCAGAACTGCGTCGAGCGCCCTGAGGTATACCGCTTCAGCCGGTCAAACTATGCCACGCAGAAGAAGTGTCGCGGCACGCAGTCCTCCCTCCGACAGGAAAAAGGGAAACTCCAAACCAACAAGCTCTCCTCACTGGACGAGCTGAAGCTCGGAGCTTTTGACGTACGCGGGGAGGGGGTCGAACCCTCGACCAATTGGTTAAAAGCCAACTGCTCTACCACTGAGCTACCCGCGCAGATTCCGTTTGAAGGGCCGTCTATGTAATCAGATTGAACCCCGGTGCAAGCCCGAATGTGCCTCAGGGAGGACTTTTTCGGCCAGATCGCTGAAATTTCGCTCCGGACGGGCCACCAAATAGGTGTGCAGCCCTGCCAATCGGGCAGGTTCCTCGTCGAGGCGCGGATCATCGCCGACGTGCAGACTCTCTCCCGCACTGACGCCCATCAAGCTGAGGCTATGCTCAAAGATATACGGGTGGGGTTTCGCAGCGCCGCATTGGCTGGACAAAATGACATGCTCAAAAAAACTGGCCAACCCATTGCCCGCCAGGATTCCGTGCAGTCGATGATCAAAGTTCGATAGCACCGCCATGCGATAGCGCCCGTGCAACACTTGCAGCGCGGGTAGCACATCTGCAGGGACTCGCCAGGCCTCGGCCTTTGCGAAGTGCTGATAAAGGGCCTCAAACAGTCTTTCGAAGCGTTCGGGCTCGATTTGCTGCTCCAGGACGATCGAAAATGCTTTGCCCACCAACGTGTGCCACCAGCCTCGTTCATCATCGACGACCGGAATGCCGGGCGTTGAGGGCAGGGGCGGTGTTGCCTTCCACGCGCTGCGAAATGCTTTATCCAACGCAGACGGATCGCAGGTGATGCCGTGCTGCAGCGCAATCCTTGCGTAGCTGATGCCCACGGGTTCGGCCAATTCGATCAACGTGCCAGCTGCATCAAAGAAGATCGTGGTGATTGCCATGCAGAGTGCCTAGGCCAGGATGGCCTTTACCGGATGGTGCTCTTCAACGCCGGTGAGACGTTGATCTAGCCCTTGGTATTTGAAGGAGAAGCGACTGTGATCGATGCCCATCAGGTGGAGGATCGTGGCGTTCAGATCATTGATGTGGACCGGGTCCTTGACGATGTTGTAGCTGAAGTCGTCGGTCTCTCCATGTACGGTGCCGCCCTTGACGCCAGCGCCCGCCATCCACATGCAGAAGTTCCGTGGGTGATGGTCGCGTCCGTAATTTTCGGCAGTTAGCGTGCCTTGAGAATACACGGTGCGTCCAAACTCGCCGCCCCAGACCACCAGCGTATCTTGCAGCAGTCCGCGCTGCTTGAGGTCCATCACCAGTGCCGCGACTGCTTGCTGACTGTCATCGCATTGGCCACGAATCAGTTTTGGCAGATTGTTGTGCTGATCCCATCCGCGATGCAAAATCTGCACGACCCGCGTACCGCGCTCAACCAGTCGCCGAGCGAGGATAGCGCTCTGCGCAAAGCTGCCGGGCTTGGTGACGTCTGCGCCATACATGTCGAGCGTCGCTTTGCTCTCCTTGGAGAGGTCCGTCAGCTCAGGCACGCTGGTCTGCATGCGAAAGGCCATCTCGTATTGGGCGATGCGCGTTTGGATTTCTGGATCGCCAACACGACTGTGATTGATCTGATTGAGCCTGCCAAGGGCATCCAGCATGGTGCGGCGATCACCTGCCTGCACGCCCGGCGGGTTCTGCACATACAGCACCGGATCGCCGATGGAGCGCAGCGCGACTCCGGTGTGTTTGGTGGGCAGATAGCCGCTGCTCCACATGCGGGTGAAGAGCGCCTGCGCCTGACTGGCGGCAGGGAAGTTGGGTGTAAAAACGACGAAGGCAGGCAGGTCATTGCTCAGGCTCCCCAGGCCATACGAAAGCCACGAACCGAGGCTGGCCTTGCCTGGAACCTCACTGCCGGTCATCACGAAAGTGCAGGCGGGGTCGTGGTTGATCGCGGTCGTGTTGACGGTCTTCACCAATGCGATCTCGTCGACGATCTTCGCGACGTGCGGTTGTAACTCAGAGCACCACATGCCGGACTTCCCATACTGCTGGAAGTTGAACATCGATGGCGCCACTGGGAGACGGGCCTGCCCAGAGGTCATCGTCGTGATGCGCTGCCCATTGCGGACGCTCTCAGGCAGTTCTTTGTCGAAAAATTTGCGCAACCCAGGTTTGTAGTCCCAAAGGTCGATCTGCGAAGGGCCACCATTCATGTGCAGGTAGATCAGCCGCTTCGCCTTGGCTGCAAAATGGGGGAGCCCTGGCAGTGCGGTGTGCACGGATGCAGCCTGTGACGAGCCCTCCGCCTGCATCATCCCTGCCAGGGCAATACTGCCCGCCCGCAGACCTACATCACCGAAAAACTGGCGGCGGGTCTGGATCAGTTGGTTTTCAAACAGGGGATTCATGCGAACAAGTACGTGCGGCAGGCACGGGATCGTTCGCGAGATTTTTCCCGGCTGTCGAGGACTTGCGGCGGAACGGATGGAGCAGTTGGCCAGTTAACGTGGGAGACATCGCTTCATGGATGCCAAAGTTTCTCGGCGCAATGTCCACCGGCATGTAGAGTGTGCCAAAGAGAATGTCCCAGAAGGGGAAGAGTCCTGCAAAGTTTTTGTCCATCGCTTCTGCGTCCTTGGAGTGATGCCAGCGGTGAAAGGCCGGCGTCGCGATGACCTTGCGTAGCGGGCCGAAATCCCAGTCCACATCGGCGTGAAGGAAAATGGCGTAAAGCGTCAGAAAGGGTGCCGATGCCAGAGTTGCAAACGGATTGAACCCCAGTAGCAGCAACGGGGTGACCTGTGCCAATTTGTTGACCAGATCATTGACCGGATGCACGCGGACGCTGCTCAGCCAATCGAGTTGCTCGGAACTATGATGCACCGCATGGAACGGCCACCACCGCCTGCCATGAAAAAGCCGATGCGTCCAGTAAGCGACCAGATCCCCGAGCACCAGGATCTCGACGGCCTGTAACCACAAGGGTTGCAGCGAGAGGGGGCCGAAACCATCGAAGGTCTTTTCGACCAGGCTTTCCTTCGTCGCCACACCCAGGAGAACGATCAACCCCAGCGGCATCAAGAGCGTCAGTCGCGTCAGAGCCTTTGTGACGAATGGAGTGAAAATCCAGTAGCTGGCGTCCAAGATCCACTGCCTCCGAAACCAGCGCTTACCTCCCGCATTGCCAAAGAGGCGCTCGACAACCAGGAAGAGTATGGAGAGAACAACGAAACCGATGAGCGTGCCTTTGAGGGAAGGTGACATGACCCCCCTCAACGTGGCAGCCTGCCTTGCGGTAACAAGCTGCAGGTTATGAGTTGGCAGCATTCAGCGCCGCCTGAGCGCGGGCCTTGGCTTCTTCTGCCTTGCGCAGGATCTCGTCCGTGCTCGGCAGCGAGGCCAAAACATCGGCTGGAATGAAGCCATCGCCGACCAGTTTCGTCAGGCACTTCTTGCGTTCGTCCAGAGCTTTGTCCGGGCTGCGTTCCTTGGAAAAACGGCTGCGCGCGATCTCGCTGCGAGTGCGGAGGGAGGCATAGATGTCACCCCCGAGCAGCGAGGAGATATCCACTTTGATCTTCTCCCGGTTGGCTTCCTGATCGCTGACGATATCGCCATTGATCGGACCACCCAAATACTTGGGAAACATGATCGCCACCTCGGGGCAGACACGGGAACAGGCGGGGCAATTGGTCTTACAGTTGTCGTTGTTTTGTACCTGAATTTTGTTGTCGGCGCTGACGCCATAGACATCGAAGAGGCAGAAGCTCAGGCACTGCATGCAATTAGTGCAGCGGGAGTAGTCGATCACAGGGAACCAGGGCTTCCACTTGCCTGGCTCGTTCATGGGCTTGTCCCCGCGAGCACGCTCCACAATCGAAATGATCCCCTCGGCATCCAGATCGGTGATATCGCGCACGGCGATGTCCACCAGTCCCGTAGCATCTTCCAGCACGGGCGCTTGACGTTCCGGGAAGACGCCAAGCACCAGCAGGCTGCGCTCATCCTGAGGCATCCCCGTCCGATCCTGTGCCGCCCGAGTGACGGCATACCCCTTGTCTAAAAGCGCCGCCATGACCTTGGCACGGGCTTCAGCAGGCAATGGCAAAGAACCTGTGCCCTCATAGAGGATGACGCGGAGCGGGCGATGAACGTGGGTGATCATGATTGGAGAGTAAACGAGCGGGAGGCAGCAGTTTCAAGTCGCAAATAGATCCGTAGCGTCAGCGGAGCCGGTCCGAAAAACCCGCACCGCCAGTGGTAACGGCGCGCCTCGCCACGGGTCGCTTCACCTCATTCATTGATGGGCGTGAAGGAGTTTTCTGGCATGGAAGATGGAACAAACGGCAAACGATCCAATGACGGGAGGAGTCGAGGAAGCGGAGGTGAGCTGCCAGAAGGTGTTGGACGATCGCGAAGCGAGATGCCGCCGCTCCTGCTGCCATGGTTTTGATCTAGCTCCGTAGATCCTTCTTGATGGTTGCCGATTCGAGATGAAGGCTCTCCTTCTTTCATGCGCTGCGAACTACGCACACTTCACCTGACAGAGCCTTTTCACATTGCGCACGGCACATCGACGGAGCGTACCGTTCTGCGACTCTCCCACGACGGCGTCAGTGCTGAGGCTCCTTTTGTGCCTTACTACGCCGAATCGCCGGGAGCAGCGATGGCGGCTCTCAGCGCCTTGCATGATCCCTTCGATGCGCTGCCCGCAGATGCTCCGCGTGCGGCGAGGCTGGCGCATGATGTTTTGCAGCATCTGCTGCTGGCCCGCCGTGCCGGAGTTCCGTTGTGGCAGCACCTTCATCTCCCCGATCCCAATGGCCGGGCGGCCTGTCGCTCGCTGGGTATTCCCACCGACCTCGGCGCTTATCGCCAACGGGTCGCGGAAATCGCACGTCAGTTCCGTGTCGTCAAACTCAAGCTTGGCAGCGGGGATCCAGGCCACGATCTGGGCATTGTGCGTGTAGCACGGGAGGCTGCGCCTTTGGCGACGCTGATTGCAGATGCCAACGGTGGCTGGACTCCGACGGAGGCTGCGGACCTGATCCCTCGGTTGGCCGCTTTGGGGCTGACGATGATTGAGCAACCGGTAGCCCATGGCCAGGGGCTCGCGCCTTGGATTGAGCTGAAGGCCGCGCTGCCAAGGCCGCCCATCGTGGTCTTTGCCGACGAAAGTGTGCAGACCTCCGCAGACGTGCCGGGAATGGCGCCCTTCGTTCAGGGGATCAGCGTGAAATTACTCAAGTGCGGGACGATCCGCGAGGCTCTGACCATGATCCGCGTTAGTCGGGATCTGGGAAAGCAAGTGCTGCTCAGTTGCATGATCGAGAGCAGTCTCGGCATCGCCGTTGCGGGGCATTTGGCAGGATTGGCGGACTACATCGATCTCGACGGCCATCTTTACCTTGCCAATGATCCCGGCGGCGGCATCAAGTTTGATGAGCAAGGTTGTCTTCATCTTTAAGCTCTCTTTTCCGTGTCTGACGCTCTCCGCCATTCCCTCGCCCAGCACTTTCCTGAAGCCATCGATTGGTTGCAGCGCATGGTGGAAATCAATAGCTTCACCGCCAACCCTGCCGGAGTAGATGCCCTGGGTCAGCTCACGGCGGAATGCTTTCAAGAGCTCGGCTTCCAGGCAGAGCAGGTGCCTTCAGAGCGCGCGGATTTTGGGCATCACTTGTTTCTGACAAAACCCATGCCGGGTGCGCCGCGGATCGTGCTCGTCACGCATCTTGACACGGTTTTTCCACCGGAAGAAGAACAGCGCAACGATTTCCACTGGCAACCCGCACCCGATGAAGGCCGCATCTATGGCCCAGGAACGGTGGACATCAAAGGCGGCACCGCTTTGATTTGGCTGATCCTTAAAGCCATGCGCGAGGTGATGCCAGAGGTGTTTAATGGGGTGGATTGGTTGATCGCTGCGAATGCCTCCGAAGAAGTGATGGCGACCGATTTTGCCCGCTTCACGGCCGAGCGTTGTCCAGCGGGGGCGGCGGCCGTCTTGGTCTTTGAAGGGGGACCGATCGAGCAAAACGAGTATCATCTGGTGACGGCGCGGAAAGGGCGGGCGGAATATCGACTAACGGCGCATGGAAAGGGTGCCCATGCTGGTAGCGCCCATGATCAAGGCATCAACGCCATCGTTGACCTAGCACCCGTGATCCAGGCCGCCGCTGCGCTGACGGATCCCGCACGTGAGATCACCGTCAACATCGGCCACGTGCAAGGCGGCACGGTCTTGAATCGCGTGCCGCATCTCGCGGCGATTGAATTGGAGACGCGGACCTTTGACCCCGAGTTGTTGCAACAGACGGGCGCAGCGCTGGAGGCCCTGTCGCGCGAGGCATCGCCGGGCAGTTCAGGAATTGAGGTGGAGCGAATCGGCCTTTCCCCTTCATGGCCTGATGATGAGCGCACGCGAGGACTGGCCCGATACTGGCAGGAAGCAGGGACGGAGCTGGGCCTGCGAACAGGGCTGGTGAAACGCGGCGGTCTGAGCGATGCGAATTACCTCTGCGGGCTGGGCCCCACTCTGGATGGGCTCGGCCCTGCCGGTGCCAATGCCCACTGCTCCGAGCGAACGCCGGATGGCAGCAAGCTGCCGGAGTATGTCGAAACCACCTCCTTTTTGCCCAAAGCACTGCTAAACCTCACCGCCATTCGGCGACTGATAGCGGCGGTGAAAAGACCATAAAACCGCGAAGAGTTCCCACTTTTAGAATAGCATGCAGATTAATCAATGACCCGCGCATCTCCCACTGAAGACAAGCAAAACAAGATAAAGGTTATCAGATGACTGGTGGCGCAATTTTTATTCTGTAAAAGTGGCGATCAGTTTTGTCGACGGGTTTAGTGCTCGGCTTAGCCGTTAATCTGCCATGATTTTGACTGACGAAAGAAGGCGTGTCCTAAAGAAAATTAATCTTGTTGGTGGCCGCATAGCATCGGTCCTTCTGCTGCTATCGGTTTTGACTGGGGCGCTTTCGTTCGGATATAGTAGGCACAGAACAAACCTTTACGTGAAGTTGGAGAAGGGTGAGCAATACGAAACCGTCGTCGCTAAGTTGGGGGAGCCAACTTTGAAAAAGGGCGTAAACCTTAATCCCGTGTATTGGGGCAGTTTACCGTATCCTTCGCCTACTCCTGCAGTTCTGGAGTGTCGGTGGGAGAGTATTCCCACGTTTCTTGTTTGGTTCGACGCAAACGGTCGAGTCGTCGGTAAACAAAAGTGGTGAGGTGTTCGAAGAAAAGGTGAAAATAGATAAAAGTTATCAAATTGTGACCAAACTGACTGAACCAGCGGGTGCTGGGGAGGCGGCGGATCCGTTGGTTGGGGTGAAGGCGTTGACGGGGGTTTATGTGGGGATCAATCGGAGGTGTTGGGGGCGGAAGCGGATTCGGGGGGATGAGGGGCGGTCGAATGTTTAGCATGTGATGTCTCGCACCTGTGGTGGGAGGTCTTTTTTGATGGGACGGCACGGGAGAACAAGATAACAGTTATCAAATAGTTGCTATTTTGCTTTTGTCAGAACAAGATAACAGTTATCAAATAGTTGCTATTTTGCTTTTGTCAGAACAAGATAACAGTTATCAAATAGTTGCTATTTTGCTTTTGTCAGAACAAGATAACAGTTATCAAATAGTTGCTATTTTGCTTTTGTCTGCAATCGTCGGGCGATGAGTGCAACAACTGTGATGAACAAACCGCCTGAATCTGCCTCGCAATCGACGCTTTCGCCACCCGAGGTGGGCGTGGCGGCTGCGGAGGGTCGTGATCCGCTTCTCGGGGTGAAGGCGCTGACGGGTGTGTATGTGGGGATTAATCGGAAGTGTTGGGGGAGGAAGCGGATTCGCGGGGATGATGGGCGCTCGAATGTCTATCATGTGATGTCGCGCACCTGCGGTGGGGAAATCTTCTTTGATGAGACGGAGCGCGAGGCGTTGGTCTTGGTAATGCGAAAAATGGCTCGGTTCTGTGGGATCAAGATTCTGACTTACTGCATCATGGGGAACCACTTCCATGCGCTGGTGCGGGTGCCGCACAAGGGGACTTGGCTGGAGGAGCGCTTTGGGCGTCCTGGGGCTGCTGGCTTGGAGGAAAAGCTGTTTGAGCACATGCGACTGCTCTACAGCAAGGCGCATGTTGCGGCGGTGAAGGAGGACTTTGCGAAGTTGCGGACGATGGGCGGGGGGATGGAGTTGTTGGTGCAGGAGCGGGTCTCGGCGATGCTATCCCGGATGTGTGATGTGAGCGCTTGGATGCAGGAGGTGAAGGTGCGGTTTAGTCGGTGGTATAACCGACGGCATGCGCGGCAAGGGACGCTTTGGATGGGGAAGTTTAAAAGTGTGTTGGTGGAACGAAAGCACTACACGGGCACGAAAGGTAATGAGCGGGAACCGGATGTGGCTCGGCTGATGGCGGGCTACATCGATTTGAATCCGGTGCGGGCGAAGTTGGTGGAGGGTGCGGAGGACTGGCGATGGAGTGGGTGGTCTGCGGCACTTGCTGGGGATAAGGAGGCCATCGCGGGGTTGTGTGATGTGCTGCATTGCAGCGCGAAAGAATGGGCTTTTTGGGGGAAGCGTGTTTACGGGGGGATGGTGTCGGAGCGGCGGTCGGATATTGAGCGGTTGGCGGCGAAGGCTCGTGAAATGGAGGCTGGAGGGCGGCGGACCTTACTGGTGAAGATCCCTGAGTTCAGTCGCAGTTTGGTGATTGGAGCGGTTGAAGACGGCTTTGTGGAGTCGGCGAGCACGGACGGACGGAGGCGACGAAGTCGGGTGGGAGTCTTGCAGGGCGTCGCGGTGCGGATGGTCGCTAGCAATGCTCGGTAGCTGACTTGAAGAAGAGCGATTCGCAAGTGGGGGCGATCGGGGCTCCCTGTTGCTAGGCGCCTCGCCGACTGGCGAGCTTTGACGTGCACTTCGAAGTGGTCCCGAGGCGGGCTTGTGTCGAGTCGGACAAAGGGGAAAACAATTCGGTGGGAGATGAAGGTCTGAAGTGACTTGCTCGTAGCCCGTGGATCGCTGCTGGAATGGCGGCTTTGATTTACTTGGGATCGGTGCTGTCAAGCACTGACCTCGGGAAAAAGTTTCGGTTTGGGAGCGCTTAAGGGTTGCCGTGGGGTGGTGTCTCGCTACCCAGACCAGACTCATTTTCCAACCCGACTACTTTTCATGGACCTCAATATCAACATTGCCCACGTCGAACGCATTGCCGGTGAACTGAAACTGCGCCCCATCCAGGTCGGGGCCACGGCCAAGCTCTTCGCTGATGGCGCGACGGTGCCGTTCATTGCCCGTTACCGCAAAGAGGCGACCGGCGAGATGGATGAAGTGCAAATCCAGACGGTGCGCGATCGGTTGGAGCAACTGCAAGCTCTGGATGATCGTCGCAGTTCGATCGTGAAGTCATTGGAGGAACGCAACCTTATGACTGACGTTTTGCGCGCGAAAATCGCCAAGGCGGACAGCATGACGGTGCTGGAAGACCTCTTTGCGCCGTTCCGACCCAAACGCCGGACGCGTGCGACGATCGCGAAAGAAAAGGGGCTGGAACCACTGGCTGATTTCATTGAGGCCAATGTCCAGACTCATGGTGTGGACGTGGATGGCGAGGCTGCGAAGTTTGTCGATACCGCCAAAGAGGTGCCGGACGTTGAGTCGGCGCTGTCGGGGGCTCGTGATATCATTGCGGAGCGCATCAGTGATGCGGCCGAAGTTCGTGCGGCTTTGCGCAAACTTTTCTCCGAGCACGGGACGGTCACTTCCAAGGTGATGTTTGGTAAAGAACAAGATGCTGAGGCCCAAAAGTTCCGCGATTATTTTGATTGGTCGGAACCGATGAAGAGCATCCCTTCGCATCGCATGCTGGCGATTCGCCGGGGTGAGAAGGAAGGCCATCTGATTCTGCGGATCCAACCGCCCGAGGCCGATGCGATTCGGTTGATCGAAAACATGACGGTTTCTGGCAATACGGCGGCCTCTCAGCAGATGCGTTTGGCGGCTGCGGATAGCTTCAAGCGGTTGTTGAGTTCGAGCATGGAGACAGAGGCGCGGATGGAATCCAAGAAGAAGGCGGACACGGATGCGGTGAAGGTTTTTGCCGACAATCTGCGTGAGCTTTTGTTGGCGGCGCCGCTGGGGCAAAAGCGGGTGTTGGGCATTGACCCGGGATTCCGCACGGGGTGCAAGGTGGTGGTGCTGGATGCGCAGGGGAAACTGCTGCACAATGACGTGATCTATCTGCTGGGGGAGGGCAATAGTCTGATCCACGCAAAGAATTTGATTCTGGGTCTCGCCATGAATTACAAGATCGAGGCCATCGCGATTGGCAACGGCACTGCGAGCCGGGAGACGGAGATGTTCATCAACAAGATTGGTCTGCCAAAGCACATCCCGGTGCTGATGGTGAATGAGAGTGGGGCATCGATTTATTCGGCCAGTGAGGTCGCGCGAGAAGAATTCCCCAACCACGATGTCACCGTGCGTGGTGCCGTTTCGATCGCGCGCCGATTGATGGACCCGCTGGCAGAACTGGTGAAGCTGGATCCCAAAGCAATTGGGGTGGGGCAGTATCAGCATGATGTGGATCAAAACCAATTGAAGGGAAGTCTGGATGACGTGGTGATCAGCGCGGTGAACGGCGTGGGGGTCGAGCTCAATACGGCCTCCAAGCAGTTGCTGAGTTATGTGTCCGGTCTGAACCAAAGCATCGCCGCGAACATTGTGGCGCATCGTGAAGCGAACGGTGCTTTTGCGTGTCGTCGCGATCTGCTCAAGGTGCCTCGCCTGGGTGATAAAGCCTACGAGCAGGCGGCTGGCTTCCTGCGCATTCGGGGCGCGACGCACCCGCTGGATGCGAGCGGGGTGCATCCTGAGCGGTATGCTTTGGTCGAAAAAATGGCTCGCGATGTGGGTTGCACGGTGCCGGATCTGCTGGAACGCGAGGACGCCCGGAAAAAGATCGATCTCAAAAAGTATGTCAGTGATGAGGTGGGCTTACCGACCTTGCAGGACATCATGAATGAGTTGGCGAAGCCAGGTCGCGATCCGCGCAAACAGTTTGAGGTCTTCCAATTCGCCGAAGGGGTGAATGAGATGAGGGACTTGACGGTGGGCATGAAGTTGCCGGGCATTGTGACCAACGTGACCGCGTTTGGTGCGTTCGTTGACATTGGCGTGCATCAGGACGGACTGGTGCATGTGAGCCAACTGGCGGATCACTTCATTCGCGATGCCAACGAGGTGGTGAAGGTCCAGCAACGCGTGATGGTCACGGTGACCGAGGTCGATATCGCCCGCAAACGCATCGCGCTGAGCATGAAATCGAAACCTGATTTTGAGAAAAAACAGGGCGGTGGAGCTGGTGGTGCAGGCGGCGGTCGCCCAGCGGGCGGGCCTGGAGGTGGCGGCAATCGAAACTTCGGTGGAGATCGCAACCGCAACACGGGTGGCGGGATGGGGAATCCATTCGGCGGCGGTGGCAGCGGCGGAGGTGATTGGTTCAGCTCCGCCGTCAGCAAAGGGAAGAAGTAGTCGCTGATACAAGCGGGTGGGCTGGCGGTGCATTCGCAGGATGTCTCAAGTGGACGTGCTCTAGGCCGCGCACGCCTGCGTGCCGACGGGATTGGAACGTCCGCCGCCTATCCCTGGCTGGACCGCTGTCCGAAGTGCCACGAAGGGTAAAAGCCAAAGCCAGGCTCAACCATCCTCGCGGCGAGCATGGGCTTATGGGCGCTCAAAAGAGTGCCAAAAGTGCAGGCATGTTCGGCGTCGTCCGGGCAGCCTCGGCGCAACATCGTCGATTCCTCACCGTTAAACAACGGACCCAATGCCTCTCATGAAATACCTCAAGTTGTTCCTCGCCGTTCTCGCACTGTCCCTTCAAATGGCCGCCGCTGATACACCAGCGACAACCATCTGTGAACCAACAAAACTTATCGTCTCCACGGCCTTCGATCAGCCAACGCCGCCAACGCGCAAGGGGCTGATCAATGGTTGGCAGGCGGGGATTGGCGAATGGAGCGTGAAGGACGGGGCACTGCATGGCGATGAACTGGAAGAGAATCATCATCCCTCCTCCTGCACCTATCGTCTTGAAGCCACGGACATGATTCTAACGGCAGAGTTCCGGCTGGGAACGGCGAAGGAGATCGTTTTCGGCTGTCGGGACACGGTGCCTCCGAACCTTCATCTTGGGCGCACCTTCATCAGCAAGGACGCGATTTGGGTCACGCGCATGTCGGGCATTTCAAAGACAACGAAATCCGAAAAGCTCGCCGAATTGAAGACTCCCATCGATCCCGAGGCCTGGCACACGATCACGATCGAGATCAGCGGCGATCACTACAAAGCGACGGTGGACAACCATATCGTCGAAGCGCATCACGAACGCTATAAGGACGCCAAAGGTATCGTCGCGCTCATCAACAAAGGCCAGGGCGCTCAGTTCAAGAACGTCTCTATCTGGCAAGCCCAACCCAAAGTCACGAAATGAAATATCTGTTCGCTGCACTCAACATCTTCGCCCTTTGCTCTTCGCTCATCCTGCCCTCCGTAGCCTCGGCGAAGGAGCCCGTCGCGAAGCCGAACATCCTCCTCATCTACACAGACGATCATTCTTACCGCACTCTGTCCTGCTATGAGCACGCCGAGTCCTGGGCCAAGACGCCGAACATGGACAAGCTGGCGGCGCGCGGTGTCCGCTTCACCCATGCCTACATCGGCACGTGGTGCATGCCTTCACGGGTGACGATGCTGACGGGTCGGCATCAGTACGGAGCGCAGACCATGCGCATGGAGGGTCCTTATCCCGGTAGCGAATACGATCCCGTGCAGTGTCCGTTTTGGCCATCGGTCTTTCGCCAGAACGGTTATCACACAGCGCAGATTGGCAAGTGGCACTCGGGCACGGATGCGGGTTACGGACGCGACTGGGATCACCAGATCGTTTGGAATCGCCCTCGGCATCCTGCCAACGCTCCGAACTACTACTACGACCAGCTTCTCGCCATCGACGGCGGGGAGCCCAAAGTGGTGCCCGGCTACTCAACCGACAACTACACCCGTTGGGCCATCGATTACATCAAGGGCGAGCATCGCGACACCTCGAAGCCCTGGTATCTCTGGCTCTGCTATGGAGGGGTGCATGCGCCTTACCAGCCCGCAGACCGCCATCTCAACGACTACCCCGGTGTCACGGTTGCGACGCCCGATGACATCTATCCTCCGCGTCCAGGTAAGCCCGGCTACATGCAAAAGATCGCTGCTTGGGAAAAAGGGCCCACGGGAGAGCCAGTGCTCAGCGACAAAGCGATCGGCAGCGAGGTCGGCGATGAATTTGAGCGTGATCGTGGCCGAACACTTTCCACTTGGTCTCGCCAGTACCATCAAGCCGTGCGCGCACTCGATGAAGGCATCGGCAAAGTCCTTGCCGCGCTCGAGGAATCAGGACAGCTTGAGAATACCCTCGTGGTCCTCACTGCGGATCAAGGTTACGCATGGGGGCAGCATGGTTTCCGGGCCAAGCTTGCTCCTTATGACGCGAACATTCGCTCCCCGCTGATCATTTCCATGCCCGGCACTTTGCCAGAGGGCAAAGTCTGTCATACCCCAGTCGGCGGCGCCGATCTGCCACCGACGTTCTTTGGTTTTGCGGGCCTTGAGTTGCCGTGGAAGATGCACGGTCATGATCTCACACCGCTCTTGAAAAATCCTGACGCGGTTTGGTCGCACACAACGATGCTGCCCTTTACTGCTGACAAATTTGGGGCTGACTGTGACGCAGTGCCAGCGCCGCCGGGCAATCACCACAAAACGGGCATCCCGTGGTATGTCATGCTCGTCGAAGGTCGCCACAAATACATCCGAACGCTCGAAGCAAACGAGCCCGAAGAGCTCTATGACCTCATTGCCGATCCAGATGAACTCACGAACATCGCTGCTGATCCTGCGAATGCGGAGCTCCTCAAAAAACTTCGCGCCGCAGCCGTCGCTGAGCTGAAACGCACCGACGCAAAGATGGTGGACTCGCTTCCACCGGTGAAGGGGTAGAGCTCCTTGCTGGATCCGACACCTCATTTGCTGAGATGTCGGGTCTGCATGGGGCGTTTCAGTCATCGCCCATGAAGTCACTCCTTACCTTGCTGACGTCCTCCCTTCTGCTGACTTCGTCATTCGCAGCAGAGTCCCGACCGAATATCTTTTTCATCCTCACGGAGGATCAAGGGGCGCACATGGGCGCGCTCGGCACGCCGGGCATTCAGACACCCCACATGGATTCCCTGGCAAAGAGCGGTGTGCTCTTTCGTCAAGCATTCGTCGCCTACTCCGTCTGCTCCGCATCAAAGGCTGCGATCTACACGTCCTTGCACAATCACACCAACGGGTTGCTCAACAACACCGCCAACTACCACAAGCCAGCGAGCAAGCTCACCGAGGCCGAAAAGAGGCGCGAGGTGTATCGTCTCAATCGCATCGACAGTCAGACCCAAACCCTCGTCGAGCGTCTCAAAAACGCCGGATACTATCAGGGCGTGACGCACAAGCTGCACGTGGCACCTGTGGAAAGGTTCCCCTATGACGAGTTCATTCCACACAGCGATGGCAAGGCCGCTGCGGGCTTCTTTCAGCGTGCAAAGCAGTCCGGCAAGCCCTGGCATCTGTTCTTCAATATCTCCGTCTCGCATCGTCCATTTCCGAACAGCGATAAGGTCAAAATCCGCGTCAATCCCGCCGAGGTGAAACTGCCCGCCTTCTTGCCTGATACCCCCATCATCCGTCAGGACTGGGCGGAATATCTCGCCGCCATCGAGAAGGCAGATCAATACGTCGGCGAGGCACTCGCAGCGCTCCGTGAGTCCGGCGCAGAGGACAATACGATCATCGTCTTTCTCGGAGACCACGGTCCTTGTTACTCCCACGGGAAGATGACCCTGCACGACCTTGGCTTGCGTGTGCCTCTTGTCATTCGCATGCCTGGCGGCACAAAGGGCATCGTCACGGATGCTCTTGCGAGCGAACTCGATCTCGCACCGACGCTCTTAGACCTCATTGGCATACCCCCATTTGCAAAATCACATGGCGTGAGCTTGCGACCCGTATTGGAAGGCAAAGTCGATGCCAAGCCGCGCGGGTTTGTCTTTGCCGAAATCTCAGACCGTGGGCCACTGCCGAACGATGGCATGCAAGAACGCTCCATCCAGGACGCCCGCTGGAAGCTCATCTACCGCGAGAAAACCCAGACCAACTGGCGGCAAGTGAATGCCGACTCCATCCTGCCCAAACCCTGGGGCAACCGCGCCTACAACGAGACCCTCCGCGTGAAGGACCAGTTCCCCGAAGCCTTCCGCATCCTCGCTGAGATGCATCCACAGGGTCTCAATGGCAAGGTGCCACCACTGGAACTTTACGACCTAAAGTCTGATCCCGACGAAATGCACAACCTCGCCAACGACGTCGCGCACCGCGATCGTCGTGACCAACTCTACGCTGCACTGCGTCAATGGGTCAGCGATACCGCAGACACTGCGGTCCGCCCACCCGCCAAGCTGCCTGATTGATCCAGTGCCTTTGGTGGCACTGCACTGGCCGAATTCAACATGCCATTTGCTGAGAACTCATGAGTGGCAAGTCCGTTTATGCATACCACCATGCGCCGCGCCTTTCTTCTCTCGTTTCTGTTTTCGACCTGCCTTGTCGCTCAGGACGGCTTCAAACCACTCTTCAATAGCAAGGACCTCACCGGCGGCGACAAGCGGAACACGATGTTCAAGAAATGAAATCCATCCTCATACTCTCAGCGCTTCTCTTCTCGTTCTGCCTGCCTGTTTCAGCGGCGAAGAAACCCAACTTCGTGGTCATCTTCAGCGATGATCAGACTTACCGCGCCATCGGCTACAACAACCCGGCGGTGCAGACACCGAACATGGATCGATTGGCGGGGGAGGGGATGCGCTTTGACCGCGCATTTATCGCGTCACCGATCTGTGCGGCGAGTCGGGCGAGCATCTACACCGGCGTGTTCCCTCAGCAGCATGGCACGGTAGGACTCGCCTGGCAGGGTTTCAGGAAGAACGTTGTCGATGGAAAGAAGTTTGTGACCCTTCCGATGGTGCTCGGGCAAGCTGGCTACCACACAGCGCTCTACGGCAAGTCACATCTTGGTCCACCAACCGACTATGGATTTGCCGAAGGTCGCGAAATTGGGAACTCCAACGACGAAGAAACCTTCGCCGAGGCGGCAAAGTTTTTGCAGCGCGAATCAAAGTCAGATCGGCCATTCCTCCTCTGGCTCACGCCGCACAATCCCCATGTGCCCTACAATGCGCCACAGCGTTTCCTCGATCTCTACAAGGACACCGAGATCACTCTTGACCCGAACTGGCTGGAAACACCCCCGATGCAAAGCTTCTTCAATCAAGCCGGCCCCGGCGACATCCTCTTCCGCGACAGCAAGCTCAAGATCAACCGCGATGCCCCCTCCGGCCTGACCTGCGGCCCTCCGCGCTCCGCATCGAACATGAAGGAAGTCATCAAGGCCTACTACAGCGACATCAGTTGCCTCGACGATCAGATCGGCACGTTCATGCAGCAGCTCAAGGCCGCAGGTCTGTATGAGAACACCATCCTCATTTACCTCTCCGACAACGGCTATCACCTTGGCAACCACGGCCTCGGCAACAAGATCACGATGCATGAGGAATCCGTGCGTGTGCCGATGTTCGTACATTCGCCGCTGCTGCCAGTGAAGTCAGCAAAAAGTGATGCGCTCGTGTCCTCGCTCGATGTCTTCCCGACGATTCTCGACTTCGCGGAAGCCGATGCACCGGCCCAACTGATGGGCAAATCCCTGCGCCCGATCATGGCCGACCCAAAGGCCACCGTGCGGGAATACGTTGTCAGCGAATGCGTAGGCCCGCCGGAGAATCGCGTGGGCACCGGACATCGCATGGTGCGCACGGATCACTTCAAATACATGCTGTCCAGCGCCGATGAAGAAGCCTTCTTCGATTTGCGCAGCGATCCCTTTGAACAGAACAATTTGATCAATGATAGCGCACTGAAGGATGAGATCGGGCGTCATCGAGGGATGCTCCGCGAGTGGTCGGTCAGCGTTGGCGAGAAGCGCTTGCCTCTGGATAAAGCGATCAAAACCAAACCTTCTACGGCTCCGAAGGCACCCAAAAAGAAGAAGGGCAAGGCGGCGAAGACTCCCAGGCCGAACTAGACTCCATCGATTTCACTTCTGCCGCTTAACGATCCATCATGAGATTTCTCTTTTTCGCCGCACTCTGTTTCGTGAGTTTCGCGCATGCTTGGGCTCAAGATCCCAAGCAGCCAAAGCATGAGGCTTTGAATCGTCGTGAGGACCTCCTCTTGCTCGACAACGGCACTGCCAAGATCGGCATCAATCGCGCCATGGGTGCCTCCATCACCTGGCTGTCCTGGGCGGCGTATCCACAAAACATGATCAACTCAGTCGATCCCGGTCGTCTCATCCAGCAGTCTTATTATGCCGGGCGCAGTCTCGATCGAACCGCCGAAGGCCAGAGTAAATCCTGGAGCCCCTGGTCATGGAATCCCATCCAGGGCGGGGGCATCGGATCATGGGCACGGGTGAATGAGTTCAAGCGCAGCGATGACCAGACACTTTTCTCCGAGACGGTGCCGAAGCTTTGGGACATGCCAGACGAAGAGGCGACCGCCTTGATGCGCCAGTGGACGTCGTTTGAGCCGGGAATGCCAGAGGTGATCGTGGTGCGTTGTGAGTTCTTATCCCAGCGCGCAGCGGACGATCGCTGGGGCCCGGCTCATCCATCCCCGCAGGAGATTCCAGCCTGCTACTTCACCCGTAATTTTAATCGGTTTAAGAGTTATCTCGGCGATGCAAAGTGGCGTGACGAGACCCAGCCCCCCGGTCCGCCCTGGGGCAGAGTCATCCCTCCGCGCAAGGCCATGGCCTGTTTCAACAAAGACGGTCAGGGAGTCGCCGTCTTTAGTCCCAGCGCCACTCAACCCTGGAACTTCGGCCCACACGGTGGTGGCGAAAATGCAGACCCAGCCGCCGGGCCATGCGTTCACATGGCACCCATTGATCGTGTGAACATGGGACCCAAATCCATCTATCGCTACCGCTACTGGATGGTAGTCGGCACTACAGAGGTCATCTCATCACGACTTGATACTCTCTGGGAAAGGTATGCAGGGGAGGCTTCCGAACTGGTCGATCCCTGAACTGTATGCCTGCGATTCTCATTTTTCTTGCGCTCAACTTTGCGTTTTGCGGTTTCTCGCGCGCAGCCCCTCAGCCCAACATCATTGTCATCCTCGCGGATGACATGGGCTACAGCGATCCCGGTTGCTTCGGCGGGGAGATGGAGACACCGAACATTGATCGACTCGCCGCCGAAGGCGTACGGCTCACCCATTTTCAGAACGGCGGTATGTGCGTCGTATCCCGCGCCACGATGCTCACGAGTCAGTGGTGGCCGAAGATGCAGAAGCAATTTGCGCAGACGCCGCTACTGTCCGAAAACCTGCATGAGGCAGGGTATCGCACGGCTTTGATTGGTAAGTGGCATTTACGTGGTGATCCAATGGATCGGGGTTTCGACCACTTCTTCGGCTTTACCGGCGGCGGAGGCGATCACTTCACCGGTGGAGCGGATTACCGCCTGGATCGTGCACCGTTCAAAGACTTCGGTGCGAATTACTACAGCGCAGATGCCTTCACCGATCGCGCCGTCCAGTTCATTCAAAGCGCACCGAAGGAGCGGCCGTTCTTTCTCTATCTCAGCTACCAGACGCCTCACAATCCGCTCCAGGCGTCCAAATCTGACATCGTCAAGCTGCGCGGCAGGTATGCAGCGGGCTGGCAGGCCACGCGTGAAGCTCGTTTCAAGCGGCAGAAGAAAATGGGTATCGCGCCGCAGGATGCCACGCTACCTGACTCGCCTCAAAACCTGCCACCATGGGAATCGCTCTCACCGGAACAGCGCGACCTCGAAGAACTGCGCATGTGCGTCTTCGCGGCGATGATTGAACGCATGGATAGAGGTATTGGCAGGGTCATGAAGGCACTGGAGGCGGCTGGTCGCGCCGACAACACGCTTATCCTCTTCATGAGTGACAACGGTGCCGATCCGTTTTCGTCGGCGGATCAGGCGCTTCTCAAAAAGAACCTGCTTCCAGGTGATCCGCGCTCGAACTTTCAGCTCGGCACCGGCTGGGCTTATGCCAGCGTGACTCCCTGGCGGCTCTACAAGATTAGCCAGCACTCCGGCGGAGTGACGACGGGTGCTGTCGTCCGGTGGCCTGCGGGTGGACTTGGGGAAGGCGGACGTATCGCGCACAGTCCCGTCCACATGATCGACGTCCTCCCCACGTTGGTCGATGTCGCCTCGGCGAAGCCGAACACCCAAGCCGCCGGCGAATCCTTCCTCCCGCTACTCAAAGGCGAAGCATGGAGGCGACAAAGCCCGCTCTTTTTTCAAATGGCCGACAACCGCGCCATCCGCACCACCGAGTGGACGCTTGCCGAGGTCGATGGTGCAGGTTGGGAACTCTTTCGCCCGGGAAGTGATCCTTTTGACAATCAAAACCTCGCCGCCCAGTATCCCGATGTCGTCACAGATCTCAGTCTCCGGTGGATGCTTTGGTGGCGTCGCGAGAGCGGCATGCCGGACTACAAACCCGCCTCCACCAAAACCAGCAACCACTACGCGCCTCAAGGTGATCGCGGATCCGGCAAGCTTTACCGACCCAGCGCGATGCCAGCGCACTTGAAAGCGCGTTATGCCGCTCCTTGAGTCATCTTCACAGCTCTCGCTATGAAATCCCTCCTCGCTCTCCTTGTTGCTCTCACCATCGGGCAAACGTCCCTAGCTGCCTCCGCTCGACCAAACATACTCTTCTTCTTCGTCGATGATTGGGGCCGCTACGCGAGCATCTATGCCGACCCGCAGCAGCCATCGCTGAACGACATCGTCAAAACTCCAAACTTCGACCGCATCGGGCGTGAAGGCGTGGTGTTTGAAAATGCGTTTGTGCCGGTGTCCTCCTGCGGCCCGTGCCGGGCGTCGCTGGCCACAGGGCGCTACTTCTGGAATTGCGGCAGCGGCGCATTTCTCAATGGCAAAGCGAGCGACTGGACAGGGCATGAGAATCCCTTTCCCGCGATGACGAAGTTTCCCGATCTGCTGCGTGAGAGCGGCTATTTCGCCCGCAAACAGGTGAAGACGATCTCTTTTGTCGATTCCAAGCAAACACCGATCGAGAATAGCATGCCGCGTGTCAAATACCAGCGCTACGGCCTCTACGTCAGCGAGGCGAAGGACGACGCTGACCGTGCGAAGCGCATTGAGGAGACGCTGAAGCATCCGCGCTATGAAATGCGTCGTGTGGTGGAGGCCGCGCTATCCGTCGAGCAGCCGTTCTTCTTCATCTACGGCACCATCAACGTGCATCGCCCTTACAAGGCCGACTCCGGGCAAAAGTTGTGGGGCATCAATCCCGCTTCGCTGCGTGGCCGACTTCCCAAATTCATCCCCGATGTCGAGGATGCTCGCCGCGATTTCGCCGACTATCTCGGCGAAGTTCAGGCCGCAGATGCCATGCTCGGCGTGATGCTGGACGAACTCGAGAAAGCGGGCCAACTCGACAACACACTCGTCATCATTTCCGGCGACAACGGCATCCCCGGCGTCCCGCGTGGCAAAACGAACTGCTACGATCTCTCCGCGCGCGCACCGATGATGGTGCGCTTGCCGGGGAAGGTGCAGGCGGGTCGTCGCGTCAAAGATTTCGTCAGTGTGATGGACGTGGGTCCGACCTTGCTCGAAGTCGCAGGACTTCCCGTGCCAGCGGACATGAACGGCTGCAGCTTTCTCGCTCAACTCACCAGTCCAAAGAGCGGCTGGATCGATGAAAAGCGCGACTGGGTCGTCGTCGGACGCGAGCTCCACTTTCCCACGGCCCGGGACGGCAACTTGCCCTTCCCCATGCGCGCCATTCGAACCAAGGAGCATCTCTACATCCACAACTTCAAGCCTGACCGCTGGCCCTATGGCGCCCCCTACAACCTCGACGACAAATCGACGGCGGGTGACTATGAAAAGCTCGAAGAAGCCCCCTATCGCGATCTCGACGCTAGTTTGACCAAGTCCTGGCTCATCGACAATCGCTCCGCCACCGACGCCAAGGACGCCATCGAACTCACACTCGGCAAACGCCCGCCCGAGGAACTCTATGCGATCAAGAACGATCCAGACAGCCTCTACAACCTCGAAGGAGACTCCAATGCCGAAAACACGCTCGAAGAACTGCGAACAAGACTCGATACCGTGATGCAGGAAACAAACGACCCGCGCCTCACCGACGCCTTCGACAATCCGCCGTATGTCGTCGATCCCGCGAAGGTTTCAGCCCAGAAACCCAAAAGCCGAAAAAAGCAGAAATAGCCACCACCCGATCTGCTGCGTCCGACACAGCATTTGCTGAGATGTCGGGACAGTCATCGCCGTTTCACGTCACACCATGAAGTTCCTCTCCCTCCTTCTTTCCTCATTCACCTTTTTGGGATCGTTATCCGCTACAGAACAGCGCCCCAACATCATCGTTATCTACTCCGACGACCACGGTCATGCCGACCTCGGTATTCTCGGGCTCGAAAAGGACCTCAAGACTCCAAACCTCGATGCGCTGGCACGCAGCGGGGTGATTGCGAAGAACGGTTACAGCACCGCGCCGCAGTGCGTGCCGTCTCGTGGTGGTTTGATGACCGGTAGATTCCAGGGGCGCTTCGATCTTGATAACAACGGCTCCTCGCTCGATGGCTTCAACAAGGAGACGACCATCGCCACGCGCCTGCAAAACGCGGGCTATGCGACCGCGCATTTCGGCAAGTGGCACCTCGGTCCGACGCCTGCGATTCCCACGCACGGTTTCAAGCACTCCTTTGCGCAGAATGCGCAGCGGCCGTTTTCCTCGAACATCACGCTGGATGGCAAAGATCAGCCGATGGGCGACCTCCCGCCGTCCATGTATCACATCGACGGCTGCTCGAAGGCTGCCGCATCCATCATCGAGCGCTACAAAAACGAGTCCTTCTTCCTCTACATCGCCTTCCGCGCGCCGCACACGCCGCTCGATGCGCCGCCACACTACAAAGCGCGGTTTCCCGGCGAAATGCCGGAGCGCCGCCGCGCCGCGCTGGGCATGCTTGCCGCCGTTGATGACGGCGTCGGACTCATCACCAGCACTTTGAAAAAGCACGGCCTCACCGAGAAGACGCTCATCTTTTTCATCGGCGACAACGGTGCACCGCTGAAGATTCACAAGACGGACTCGCCGCTCAAGGGCGATGCGGGCGGCTGGGACGGCAGCCTGAACACGCCGCTCAACGGCGAAAAAGGCATGCTCTCCGAAGGCGGCATGCACGTGCCGTTTCTCATCGCGTGGCCGGGCACGATTCCCGGTGGTCAGATTTACGAGCATCCCGTCAGCGCGCTCGATGTCGCCGCCACCGCAGCGGCTTTGGCTGATGTGAAGGTGAATCCCGGTGATCTCGACGGCGTGAATCTCATCCCACATCTCATCGGCGAAAACAAAGCACCGCCGCATGAGACGCTCCTGTGGCGCTGGATGGCCCAGAGCGCGGTTCGCGAAGGCAAATGGAAACTCCTGCGCGGCGGCGACCGCGAATACCTCTACGACCTCAGCGCCGACATCGAGGAAAAACACAACCTCGCTTCGCAAGAGCCCGAGATTGCCACCCGCCTCCGTGCGAAGCTCAAAATCTGGGCTGACGGCCTCAATCCTCCGGGCATGGCGCTCGGCCCCATGGCACCGACTTGGAACGACTACTTCGACTTTTATCTCGAAGGCAAACCCGCACCGATGCCTGCTGTCAAAACCGAACCAGACACCAGCGCCACCCAAGGCTGGATCGCCCGCAACGGCACGCTGACGGAGAAAGACGGCGTTTTCATCCTGACACCCGAAAATACCAAGAAGGCCGCCTTCATCACCCGCAGCCAGATCAAGCTCGCCGGTCCCGTCACCGCGAAAATTACGCTCAAGACAACCGCTGGTGGTGTCGGTGCCATCGCCTGGCGCATGAGCGATGACAAAGACTTCCTCCCCGCCAACCGCGTCACCTTTGACCTCAATGCCACCGACGACTGGCAGACTCACGAAATCACCCTCCCTGCGAACGTCCGTGTCATTCACCTGCGTGTGCATGTGCCTCCTGGGCCAGCTGAATTTCGCACGCTTGACTTCAAACCAGCCTCCCGATGATCGGGGGAACTCATCGCAAAATTCAACCTTGGGAAACGCATGGATTCATCGTTTGCCTACGTAACAGAAGCCTCTCTCATTCCAGATCATGATCAAACTCCTCACCACCCTCCTCTGCCTCGCCGTCGTCTCGATCAGTCACGCGGAAACGCCCGCCACACTGAATGATCTGCCGCTCATCTTCAGCGAGGACTTTGAAAAAGGCTTTGATCGATGGGAGATCATGGATCCGGCGAGCTGGACGCATCGCGTGGTCGATGGGAATGCCGTGTTCGGCATCAACCAGCGCGAGAGCGCCTACAAGCCGCCGTTTCGCAGTCCCTTTCACATCGCTCTGATCAAGGATGTCGCCGTGGCGGACTTCGTGCTCACCTTCCGCGTGCGCAGCACGAAGGACACCGGCAACCACCGCGACTGCTGCATCATCTTCAACCATCAGGACGCCTCCAACTTCTACTACGCCCATCTCGGCGCGAAACCCGATCCGAACAGCGGCCAGATCATGATCGTGAAAAACGCGCCGCGCACTCCGATCACCCAAAACACGAAGAACGTGTCATGGACTGACGACTGGCATCAGGTCAAAGTCGTGCGCGATGCCACGAAGGGCAGCATCGAGGTGTACTTCGATGACATGACGACGCCACAACTCAGCGCCAACGACAAGACTTTCGGCAAAGGCCGCATCGGCATCGGTTCGTTCGATGACATGGACGACTTCGATGACGTGCGCCTCTACGGGAAGTGAAGCGACGCAATCACTCGCCCACGCACCAGAGGTATTCCTGGCGTGAGTCACCCAGCTTCGCGGAGCGGAGGTAGATGCGGTTGCTGCAGATGGCGGGTGTGGAGAAGGATTCGTCGCCGAGCTGGTTTTGGGACAGCAGAGTGAACTTGGTCGGTGTGGCTTCGAAGACCGAGGTTACGCCTGCCTTGCTGGTGATGTAGATGCGGTTGTCTAGCATCACCGGTGAACCATAGAACTCCTTGTCGATCTTCTCGGACCAAAGCTCCTCGCCGGTGTCGGACTTCCAGCACACCGCCTTGCCGGAATCGCCGACGCCGAAGACGTGACCGTTCTTCACCAGCAACGACGGCACATAGCTGCGCGTGTTGTTCTCCCAGGCGATCTTGCCGCTGCCATCGGCCTTGATGGCCGCCGTGTGATTCTTTGGGTAACCGCCGCCGATGAAAATGCGGCTACCGTCGGTCACGGCGGTGACGACGGTCTCCTCGGTCGAGCCTTCGATCTCCCAGAGTTTCTTGCCGGTGAGCGGATCGAAGCTAGACACCAGATTGCATCCGCCCAGAACGGCCTGCGTTTTGCCGGCCGCATTCACGACGGCGGGTGTGGCGTAGTTCGCGATGGGTGGGCGGTCCTGCTGCCACAGGATCTCGCCGGTGAGTTTGTTGAGTCCGGAAAACTTGCCGCCGCCGTGATGATCCGCCGCCACAAGCACCACATTCTCATAGATCACCGGTGAAGCGCCATAGCCCTGGTGCAGCTTGAAATCGCACACGCGCCGCTGCCAGAGCAGCTTGCCGGAGAGATCGAGCGCGGAGGTGAAGACGGCGCTGTCGTTGATGAAGTTGACATAGAGCCGCTCGCCATCGCAGACGACGTCACCAGAGGCCAGTGATGAGTTGCGATGTCCGCCGGTGACGAAATTCCCGCTGTGAACGACCGTCTCCCAAACCTGTTTCCCCGTCGCACGATCGAAGCACAGCACGATCTGCTCCTCCTTCGGCACATCCGCCGAGGCGAGGTAGATGCGGTCACCCACGACTATCGGAGAGCCATGCCCGCGTCCGCGCACTTCTGCCTTCCACAGCACGTTCTCCGTCTCGCTCCACTGCACCGGCACCTTTTGCCCCGAGGCTGCATGTCCGTCCGCCGTGGGACCTCGCCATGCCGGCCAGTCATTGGCATTCAACGAGGAGACGACCAGAAGAAGAGCGATGAGTAATGAAGACAGATTCATGCGGCTGACTGATACGCATCTTCGCAGCCCATGTTGCCACCAGTTCGTGGTGATTGACCATTCAGCGGCAGCAAAGTTGCCGCCAGAAATACGATTCGCCCGCGTTTACGTTCGACCATGAATGCGCGCCTTCTGCTCTCTCTTGTTGTCCCGGCCCTCGGACTTCAGCTCAACGCTGCCGACACCCTCCTCGTCGAAAACGGCCAGCCACGTGCGGAGATTGTCATTTCGGCCCAGCCGACGCGCATGCAGCGGGTCGCGGCGCATGAGTTTAGGCAGCAGATCGAGAAGATCAGCGGCGCGCGGCTGCCGATCGTGACGCAGCCGACGGGTAAGGCGGTGAAGGTGTTCATCGGCGCGAGTGCGCAGTCGCCGGTGAAGGCGGAGGGGCTCAAGAATGGCGCGTATCGCATCGCGACGGGCGCGGACTGGATGGCGTTGATCGGCGACGACAGCGACTTCACGCCGATGGAGCCTTGGGCGAAGAACAATGGCGACATCCCGCGTGCGCAGGCGGAGTGGGAGAAGATCGTCGGCGCACCCTACGGCATGCCGACGCCAGGTTTGTACAAGAACCGCCTCCGACTGCCTGGCGACACCGGCAAGCCTGACGGCGCGACGACGGACCCGAAGGAGACGCTCGAAGTCTGGGGCCTCGACGAGCGCGGCAGTTTCAACGCCGTGTGCGGCTACCTGCACAAGCTCGGCGCGCGCTGGTATCTGCCCGGTGAACTCGGCGAGGTGCTGCCGTCGATGAAAACGATCCCGCTTTCGGCGATCGACGAGACCGTGCACCCGGACTTCCCGCTGCGGCAATTCAATTTCCGCTTCAGCACCGCCGGTCCCGAAACATCGATGTGGGTCATGCGCCTCGGTCTGCGCAACGACGAGCGCCTGCAGATCGCGCATGGCATTTCGACGATGACGAATCGTCAGGCGGTCTTCGACAAGCATCCGGACTGGTTCGCGATCTACGGCGGCAAGCCCGACTTCAAGCCCGGCGACTCGAAGTGCCAGGTCTGCTACTCAAACGACGAGCTGTTCAAGGAAACGGTGCGCTGGGCACGTGCGCTGCTGGACAATTACAAGTTTGAAACCGTCTCCATCATGCCGCCGGACGGCTACACCTCGACCTGCCAGTGCGAGAAGTGCAAGGGCAAGGACTCGCCCGAGCGAAACGAGCGCGGCCTGCTGAGCGATTACGTGTGGGACTTCGTCAATCGCGTGGCGAAAGAGATCGCGAAAACGCATCCGCACGCGAAGGTGCTGAACTGCGCGTATGGCGTTTACACGCTGCCGCCACTGAAGATCGACAAGCTGGAGTCCAACGTGCAGGTCTGCATCGTCGGCGGTCGTCGTCCCATCAACAAAGGCGGCGTGAAAGGTGAAGGCGAATCCGCACCGGACGCGCTGCGTGCCGTGTGGCTGAAGAAGACGGACAATCCGCTGCTCAATTTCGAAAACTATCCCTTCACCGACCGCGGTTGGTATCTGCCCAGCTTTTCCGCGCACTCGATCGGCGACAGTGTGAACGCGACAAAGGACATCTCGGCGGGCGAGGACATCTGGCTCAGCGTGGCGCAGAATTTCGCCACCAAGGGCATCGGCTTCAATCACTTCCTCGTGTACTTCACCGCCCGTGCCTACTGGGGCGGCAAGGACTACAATCCCGACGAGACGCTCAAGGAATACTGCCGCCTCTTCTACGGCCCTGCGGAGCAGGAAATGCTCGCCTTCTTCAACTACGGCGAAGCGAACTGGAGCGTGATGGAAGAGGACAAGTCGAAGGCGGATGAAGCGCTCGCGCTCTTCGAAAAAGCGAAGGCCAAAGCCGATGCCGCGAGTGTCTATGACAAGCGCATCGCCCTCATCGACGACTACCTCAAAGGCCTGCGCATGAAGACCGAGCAGCTCGGGCAAAAACGCGGCCCTGTGCCGACCGTGCGGCTTGTCGGTGATGCGCACGACATCGTGATCGATGGCAAGCTCGACGACGACTACTGGCAGAAGTGCCCCGTCGCCGCGACGGGCAAATTCCGCGAGCTGCAGACTGGCGGCACGCCTGTTTTCGGCACCTCGTTCAAGGCCGGATGGCAGGGCAACAATCTCTACTTCGCGATTCGTTGCGATGAGCATCCCGGCGAGAAGCCGAACATCACCTCCACGCGCAATGACGACCAGGCCATCTGGCATGGCGACGCCATCGAGATCGAACTCGCCACCGAAACGCACTCCTACTATCAGATCGCCGTCAGCCCCGCCGGTCACATCGTCGATCTCGATCGCGGCGCCGGGAAGTCGTTCGGCTGGAACTCGCGCGCCGAGGTGGCCACGCACATCGCTGACGATCATTGGACCGTCGAGATTCGCTTCCCCGTCACCGCTGACGAAAACGATCCGCTGAATCAGGTCATCGGCCGTCATCCCACGCAGAGCCTGCCCTGGCACATCAATCTCTGCCGCCAGCGCATCCGCGAAGACGGCCAGGAGCTCAGCGCCCTCTCGCCCACCGGCACCAGCGGCTTCCACGAGCCGATGAAGTTCGCGCACTTCTACGACGGCCGCTCGCATCAGTTCGAGGCCGACCCCACCGTCACCGACTTCGTCATCGGTTTCCGTCAGGCCGCGCAGAAGCGCAAGGCGGATGCCTTCCTTGCGCTCGCTGAGCTGCCGAAGATCACCGGTCTGCAAAAAGCCGTCGCGCTGGAGCAGGCCGCCTTCTATTCGCGCGGCGATGCCGATGCGATCATCGAGCGCATCCCGGTCGAAGCCGTGAAAAAATCCTCGCAGATGCAAAGCCTGCTCGCCCAGGCGAGAGCACCCGAGGTCATCACGCAATTCGCCGGCGAGGACATCGCGAAGTGGCCCTTCTGGCAGCGCGGCGCGGGCTATCACGCACGCGGTCGCGCTTATTTCATCACCAAGGCCGGCGACAAGGCGGAGTCCGATCTCAAAGCGGCACTCGAATGGACCAGCGAGCCCCGCGCCCGCGATGCGATCCTGCTCGCGCTCGGACAGAACCGCGAACGCAACCTCAACGCCGACGACAAGGCGCTGGAAGCCTACCACACCATCATCGAAGGCCGCGCACGCATCGGCGGCGCGGATGAACTCGCCGCCGTGCAGGCCATCGCGCACATCCTCACGCGCCAGGGCAAGTTTGATGACGCGCTTGCCGAACTGAAGCGCATCGACACCAACACACTGCGCGGCACCTGGCGTCATTCCACCTTGATCGCCCGTGGCGATACGCTGCTCGTCGCTGGTCGCAAAACGGATGCGCTCGCCGCTTATCAGGCCGTGCTGGCGGACAAGGACGTCGAGAAACGTCATCGCGACGCCGCGGAAACTGCCCTGCAAAAGCTCAAGCCATGAAAACCGCATTGCTTCTCCTGCTCACCACCGTTGCACTCGCGGCAGCGGACAATCCGGCTCTCATCACCCGCATTTTCAAGGCGGCGGACAAAGACCACGACGGCAAGCTCACGCTCGCCGAATACCTGCCGCTCGATGTGCAGGCGAAGCATCACGGCGACGAGCACTTCAAATCCGGCGATGCAAACGCCGACGGCTTAATCGACGTTTACGAACTCGCCACCACGCTGCACAAACAGACCTGGTTCGCCATCCTCTCCGAAGGCATCGAACCCTGCTTCACCCGCATTGACGTCAACCAGGACGGCAAACTCGACGCCGCCGAGTATCGCAAGATCTCCCGCATGGGCGGCCACGCCGAGCAGCACTTCAACGGTGCCGATGCCGACAAGGATGGCTTCCTGAATCAAACCGAGTTCACCGCCCATGCTGAAGCCAAGGTGAAGGCGCTCGAAGCGGGGACTCAGCGAAAGAAGAAGTCCAAAGCCTGAGGTGCCCAAACCCGAAGGCCGTCAGGCCGTCAGCCCATCATCACACTATCCGCTTACCCGCGGATTGACCTCAGCCATTTTCCCCGTTTCACTTATCACAATCCAGTGACAGAACAGCTACAAAAATGAAA
Organism: Verrucomicrobiaceae bacterium; assembly: GCA_024232965.1. Taxonomy (GTDB): domain Bacteria; phylum Verrucomicrobiota; class Verrucomicrobiia; order Verrucomicrobiales; family Verrucomicrobiaceae; genus JACKQF01. Next base: position 160,668 of record JACKQF010000003.1, read on the forward strand.
GCAATCACCATTACCCTTGCAACTTTTCTATTTCTCTCTTCGGCAAACGCGGATGATGCGGAGGCCGTGCGTAAAGTTTTCGCACAACGTGATCAAGAATTGCGAGAGAAAATCGAGTCTCTTGAAAGTGAAATGGCACAGATGACGCAGCGGATGGCAGTTTTGAAGACCTTTTTGGTTGGAGGGCCAAAAGAAGCAGAGGATGGCCTCGTGGTCGTGGAGGTTCGAAGCACTGAAACTTTGGTGGGGAACAAACCCATTTCGGTAGAGGAGTTGGGAGAGAAATTGAGGATTATTACAGCCGTAAACAGCCATGCGTGGGTTCGATTGGTTGCAGCCCCGGACGTAACTTGGGCGCAGTTGCAGCCCGCGCTTCAAGTCTGCTTCGACGCCAAAGTCGCTACTTTTGAGTTCTTGATCAAGAAGCCATAGTAAGTCCGGCAACGGTGAACAAAGGCATGACAGATTGCCTTCTCAGCATTGCCATCATCCGCCAATCATGCGACAAAAACGCATGATCTCTCCGCGCTTTCTTTGTTCACCTGCCGTTGCAACGCTGCGAATCGGGAAGGTTTTCGTCCTGCTCCTCGGCCTCGGCTTTACCGCCATCACCGAAACGACGGCTGCCCCCACCTCGCCGCCCAACATCATCATGCTGCTCGTGGATGACATGGGCTATGCGGATCTGGGGTGCATGGGGGCGAAGGACATCAAGACGCCGAACATTGACCGCATCGCGGCGGAAGGTGTGCGGATGACGGACTGTTATGCGAACGCGCCGGTGTGCTCGCCCACGCGCGCGGCCTTCATCACGGGACGCTGGCAGCAGCGTTGTGGCATCGAGTGGGCGATCGGCCTGACATCGGAGGAGGAGAAGCGCGTGAACGGCGAGCTGGTGCCGGTGGCGGAGCGGTTCACGATGGGCCTGATGCCGGAGGACACCTTCCTCGCGCCGCTTTTGAAGAAGCACGGCTACGGCACGGCCTGCTACGGGAAGTGGCATCTCGGATTCAAGCCGGAGCACAATCCGGTGAAGCATGGCTTCGACGAGTACTGGGGCATCATCGGAGGCCAGTGCGACTACTACCGCTACCACTACATCGACGGCATGAAGCAGCTCTATGAGAAGACGGAGATGACGACGGCGGAGGGTTACATCACCGACCTGATCAACCAGCGCACCGTCCGCTACATCCGCGAGGAGTCCACGCAGCCCTTCTTCATCTACGTGCCCTACAACGCGGTGCATCATCCCTACCAGGTGCCGGACGATCCGACGCAGTTCTACACGGCCGAGAACAAGAACGACGGCACGCGCGCCGGTTACGCGAAGATGCTGGAAAGCATCGACAAAGGAGTGGGCGACATCTTTGCGGCGCTGGAGGCGAAGGGCATCCTCGACAACACGCTGATCATCTTCACCAACGACAACGGCGGCGAGCGCTTCTCCGACAACCGGCCGCTCTTCAATCACAAGACGACGCTGTGGGAGGGCGGCATCCGCGTGCCCTGCCTGCTGCGCTGGCCGGACGGCGGACTGCCGAAGGGCGCGGTCTCGGCGCAGCCGGCGATCACGATGGATCTCTCCGCAACGATCCTCGCCGCCGCCGGTGTGCCGATCCCAAAGACCATGGACGGCATCGACCTGCTGCCCATCCTGCGAGGGCAGCAGTCACCCGTCGAACGCACCTTCGGCTGGCGCGTGGACCGCAGCCGCCGCAAGATGAAGGCCCTCCGCCAAGGCGACTGGAAATACGTGCAGGACGACATGGTCGAAATGCTCTTCAACCTCCGCGACGACATCGGCGAGCACCACGACCTCTACTACGAGCGACTGGACAAGGTGAAGGAGCTCAAGGCGAAACTCGCCGAGTGGGAAGCCAACGTGGACAAGGTCCCGCCGCCGATCCGGATTCACTGAGGCGAAGAGAATGAACAACCACGGAAAACACGGAAGTAAACAGGGGTAGGGCCACTGGCCGACTGTCTCAGTTCTAGATCCCTTTCCGTGTATTCCGTGGTTGCCCTAAACGAAGGCGACAATGAGGTCGGGATAGCTTCGGCGGGATTGTTAAAGACTGCAATTTGACGAGAAAATGGCGGCTCAGTGGAGTTATAAGCGTTTCCTTCGTCTTCACGTCATGCCAAGAATCCTTCCACATCTCGCTCTCATGGTCACGCTCATGGGCAGCACATTCGCTGCTGCTGCCGACTGGCCCATCACGACCGAAACGGCACCCACGAAGTGGAGCGTGGCATTGGATGACAACATCGCTTGGAAAATCACGCTGCCAGAGACGGGACAGAACACGCCGGTGGTTCATGGTGGCAAGGTGTTCTTCTCGACGATGAAGGAGGTCCAGGCGGATGCGGAGATCGGTGGCGACATTGTCGCTTGGTGCTGCGATGCAGCGAGTGGCAAGGTGCTGTGGCAGCGCGAGATTTCCGGGGAATATCCGCAGCGGTTGTCAGGTTGTTTCAGCGATAGCACTTCGCCACCAGCCGTGTGTGATGGAGAGCGTGTGGTGTTTATTAATGCCTCGGGAACGATTGCCTGCTTTGATCTCAAGGGCGAGCCGCTTTGGTCAAAGAAGCTGCTGAGTGTGGGCCGCACGTTGCCGTTTTTGCATGACGGCAAGTTTGTCTTCACTCGTCAGATCTATCCGCCAGATGCAAATGGTAATTTCGGGCATCAGTATGCGGACTCGCCGGTGGAGATGTGGACACAACTTCAGGCGCTGGACATCAAGACGGGTGAAGTCGCCTGGACGACGAAATGCGGCATCAACATGGGCTGCGCGGTGATGCCGCAGAAGCTTGCGGATGGTCGCGATGTGGTCGTCGTAGGGCGGGGCGGTGGTCATGGACCTCCAGAGAAGCCGGATGGTATTTCGTTGGTTGATCTGCGCGATGGCAGCACGCTGTGGTCGCTGGAGTTGAAGGATTTCATGGCCACGATGATCTTCAGTGTGCGCAATGACGAAGTGAACTTCTTCCACAAAGGCGAGCACCTCTCCGTCGATGCACTGAACGGTAAGACCGTGCGGCGCTGCTCCATTTTGAAGGACATTCCGGTGCGGAATTGGAACGACGGCAACCGCATCACGAAGACCGAGACGATTCCCGAAACCTCGACGCGCATGATCACACAGACTTCGAACTTACTCGTTGGGCCGTATCACTATTTCCGCAGTTACACGCGGCCATATCTCGGTCGTGTGCAGGTGGAAACCGGTGCCGTCGAGTATTTGGAGTTGCCACTGCAACTCGCGAGAGTCGCAGGTCAACCCGATGTCTTCCGCTGGTTCGTCGAACCGAAGAGCAAAAAGGAACCGCAACTCAAGGACCAAGCCATCGCCAAGAATGAGGTGAAGAACTCGCGTGGCTTCGTGGTCATGGGCGACAAGCGCTCCGTCGGCAACGGTTGGGGCCACATCGCCGCTCCCACGCCATCGGTTGCGGGTCCGAACCTCTACGTCCCTGTGATGAATGGCACTGTCTATGTGATCGACTGGAATGCGGCCAAACTCGATGAGTCCGCCATCGTAGGTATCAACGACCTCGGCCCTGCGGGTCAGTCCTACACTCGGGCGAGTCTGTTTTTCGACGGAGATCGCGTCTTTGCGCATACGATTCGTGAACTGATGTGCATCGGGAAGCCTTAACTCACGCGTGATGCTACGTTTCTTCATCATTGCCCTCGTTACAGTCGTCAGCGTCTCATCCGCTGAACCAACTTTGCCGCTGGTGAAGTGGACGAATATCAAACTCGGCGACGATGGGGTGCTCGAATCAACCGTGACAGCTACGGGTGGCGTGACTATTGATGCAGGACCGTCCACCTTCTCGCCCGCACTCCAAGCGACCAAGGACGGCGTGCGCGAGATCACGGGAAACTCCGTGGTGCTGTATCTCAATGACGGAAAGGACCACAGCGGTGACACCATTGAAGATGCGATAAACGCAAATCACTTTGCGGAGTTCGTGTTCAAAGTCAGTGGTCTGGCGGACGGCGCGGTGCTGCGGGTGACGGGGCTTTCTTATCAGGCGAGACCGAATCTGAACCGGAAAGCACAGGTTCGTGGAGCAACGCTGAGTCAGCCGTGGATCGACGGAAAACTTGTGGGTGAAGTGAGTCAGCCAAACCTGGGCAAAGTTGCTTCCTATGCCGCACATGGCGTCGAGCAGACCATGCACAACGGTGACACCTTCACCGCGCGTCTGTATTTTGCAGGCATTGACAGTGATGGCACACCGGGCGTGAGGTTTGAAGATTTCCACACGGGTGTGCGCTTCGGCAATGTGCAGGTCTTCGGCCGTGTGGATGCGCAAGTGAAGCTCACGGCTTTTCCTTCAGATGTCCACGCCGTGTTGCAAAAACATTGCTTCGCCTGTCATGGCGAGGAGAAACAAAAAGGCGACCTGCGACTCGACACCTTGTCGATTGATTTCCTCAAGGACCGCGCTGCGAGCGAAGTCTGGCACGATGCGCTGGACGTGGTCTCCACTGGCGAGATGCCCCCCAAGAAAGAGCCGCGACCTTCCGACGAAGCCCGCAGTGTCCTGACCAGTTGGATTCGCGGACAGTTGGCGGGGGCGCTTGCAGCAACGAAGAAGGAAGGCGCGGATATCGTGATGCGGCGACTGAGCAAGGACGAGTATCGCTATACCCTGACCGACTTGCTCGGTGTGGCGGGTGAGTATGGCGAGAGGTTGCCAAGTGAACCGCTTTCCAAAGACGGCTTCGCCAATGATGGAGCCACGCTCGGCATGACGGCACTACAGATGGAGATCTACCTGGAGTCCGCACGCGCCGCGCTGGCGGATGTGCTGGTCGATGGACCGAAACCGGAACGGACGGAGACGCGCATCGTCGATGAATCGGCAAAGAAGGCTGGCATTGGAAGGGAGAACGTTAGCAGTGGTGGTCACATTCTGGATCGCACTGGCGTCTTTGCCGCCATCTTTGGAGAAGATCCTGCGGAGCGAGCGAAGGTGCCAGCAGAAGGACGTTTCACAATTCGTGTGAAAGCCCGTGCCGATTTTAAAACCGGCCAAGCCGCACCGATCATGCGCGTGAGCTATGGTCATCATATTTCCGGTGCGATTCCCATTCAAAAAGAAGTCGGGACACTGGAGATCACTGACACTACAGCGCGAGTGTATGAGTTCAGCGGGCTAGCGCAGCACTTCCCGTATGCATTGCAGAGCAGTGACCTTGCGGTGCAAATCGCTGCTGTGGAGAACGTCCTCAATGATGGTCAAGGGAAGCTGCCACCCGTGGCAACGAAGGGAAAAAAGAAGGGCAAGCAGCATGAACTCGACCCAGATTTTCCGCGCCTGATCGTCGAGTCCGTGCAGTTCATTGGCAACGATTACCCACAGTGGCCGCCAGCAGACCATCGGCGAATTCTTTTTGCTGCCCCGAACGAAGGCTCATCGGAGTATGCCAGGGACGTGCTGCATCGCTTTCTCTCACGGGCTTGGCGTGCACCAATAAGAGATGCTGACCTCGCGAAGTATCATGCGCATTTTGTTGAGTTGTCGCAGCAGATGTCCTTCGTCGCCGCCATGCGCGAGACGCTCGCGGTGGCACTTTGCTCGCCGCATTTTCTTTACCTCGTGGAGCCGCGATTGAAAACGGAGACGTCGCTTCCGCTTAACGACTACGAACTCGCCACGCGGCTCTCGTATTTTCTGTGGAGTTCCATGCCGGACGACGCGCTGCTCGATCTCGCAGCCAAAGGCACACTCAGGCAGCCCAAGGTGCTCGCCGCACAAGTTGAGCGCCTGTTGGCCGATGATAAATCACAGCGCTTCGTGGAGCAGTTTACCACTCAGTGGCTCGATCTCGGCGGGTTGGAGCGCGTGGCGGTGAATCCGCAATTCTACCCAAACTTTGATGACGCATTGAAGATTGACATGGCCGGAGAAACGAAAGCTTTCTTTGGCGAGATCCTGCGCAGTGGCACCTCGGCGCTTCAGTTCCTCGACAGTGACTGGACCATGATCAATGCACCACTTTCCAAGCACTACCGGCTGAAAGGTCCGCAGTCGCAAGCCTTGGTTCGCGTGTCGCTCGCAGGCACCCAGCGCCCCGGTGGTTTGCTTGGTCAAGCGTCCATCCTGCTTGCCAACTCCAACGGCGAGGACTCGCATCCCATCAAGCGGGCCATCTGGATTCGCGAGCGCCTCTTGCACGATCCACCACTGCCGCCGCCGCCGAACGTCCCTGCCTTGCCCGCTGAAGATCCGAACTTTGCCAAGCTCTCCATCCGCGAGCAGTTGCAGATCCATCGCAAAGATCCTGCGTGTGCGGATTGCCATCGCAGCATCGACCCGTGGGGCGTGGCGCTCGATCACTTCGATGCCGTCGGTCTCTGGCGCGATGTCATCCGCCGTCCCAGTGGAGAGAAGGACAAGAAGGGAAATCCGATTTTCGACGAAGTCCCCGTCGATGCTAAAGACAGCCTGCCCGGCGGCGTGACGCTCGATGGTCTCGACAGCTTGAAGACGTATCTGATGACGGAACGCAAAAACCAGTTCGCAGAAGCATTGGTCTCCAAGTTTCTCGCCTATGCGCTGGGTCGCAGCATCGTGTGGTCCGATGAAGAAACCGTGAAGCAACTCGCCCAACGTTTCGCTGCCAACGGCTACAAACTGCCCGCGCTCATTGCCGACATCGTTGCCAGTAAACCCTTTCTCACACCGTAGTTCTAACGCCTCATGAACATGAAAAAGCACACCCGTCGCCATTTTCTTCGCGCCACCGGCATCACGCTCGGACTGCCGTGGCTTGAGGCCTTTGCCGACTCGGCTTCCGCGAAAACGCCACCGAAGAGGTTCTGCGCCATCTACTTTCCCTATGGCGTCAGTTTGCCCGGCGAGAAGCACGAGCACGCGACATGGAACTGGTTTCCGTTTCAGACGGGTCGTGATTACCAGTTCAACGAATCGCTCAAGAGTTTGGAACCATTGCGCAGTCAGCTTAGCATCCTCAGCGGCCTGCATCACCCACGCATGGCAGGTGGTGGCGGACATGATTCGGGCGATACCTTCCTCACCGCTGCCGCGCTGAGAGGTGGCGGTCTGAAGAACTCCATCTCGCTCGATCAAGTGATGGCCAAACAACTTGGCGGCGAGACGCGCTTCTCGTCACTCGCGCTGTCCACCGATGGAGGCGTTGGCATTCCCACGCGGTCCAACACGCTCTCCTATTCCGACGACGGCCAGCCCATTCCATCCTTGAACCGTCCTGCGTTCATCTTCGAGCGGCTCTTCGGTTTGAACAAAGACAGCATCGAGGCCCAGCGTCGTGGATTCGCCGTGACCGGCAGTCATCTCGACCTCCTGCTCGATGAAGCCCGCACCTTGAATGCAAAGCTCGGCAAAGCGGACCAAGAAAAGCTCGATCAATACCTCACCTCCGTGCGTCAGGTGGAGCAGCAGGTGCAACGCTCCGCTGACTGGCTGGACGTGCCGAAGCCGAAGGTCAACGCCAACGGCCTCACGCTTGATGCCGATGACAACACGCCGAAGGAACTCATCCGCACCATGCTTGATCTGCTTGTGCTCGCCTTCCAGACGGACAGCACCCGCTTTGCCACCTACCAGCTCGCCAGCATGCACGGCGCGACTTCCATCGCCGTGAAGTTCTCCCAACTCCTCGGTTTCGGCAACACGACCCACGCTCTGGCACACGGCTGGAACAAACCCGGCGGTGCAGAAAAGCTCGGCAAATGGGATCAATGGCAGGCCGAAAACCTCGCCTATTTCCTCGGCAAGCTCGCCGCGGTGAAGGAAGGCAACGGCACGCTGCTCGACAACACCGTCGTGCTCTACGGCAGTTCGAACAGCAACACGCACAACAACATCAACTACCCGCTCGTCCTTGCCGGTGGCAAAGACATGGGCCTCAAGCACGGCGAACATCGCCGCTTCGACAACACTGTCCCGCTCTCCAATCTCTACCTCACGCTCCTCCACCGCATGGGGATGGAGCAGAAGACATTCGCCGACAGCAAGGGCGAGATGACGGAGTTGGTGGGGTAGGGTTAGGCCTTCGCGTGGAAGGTGTAAAAGGCACCTGCGGCGAAGAAGGTTCCCTCTTCGTGGGAGCGGAGCATGTGGTTTACCCAGGCTTCGCATTCGGTGTCGGATAGGATTTTGAGCGCTGGAATCATCCGTGCGAAGCCGCGTACGCTGGATAGCCAGAAGTCACCTTTGCCGCATTCGGACAGGATTTCGGCGCGGTGATGTTGGATGGTAAAACCCGCTGTTTTTAGATGGCGAGGCATCTGACGGCAGATATCGGGATTTGTTGCGATGGCTGAGGTGAGCGTGAAGTCCGTTGCGCGCATGGTTGCGTAATCAGGCTGACCGTAGGTGGTTCCCGCGTGGTCGGCGTCGAAGACGATCAGCGCGCCGCCGGGCTTGAGGACTCGGCTGGCTTCATGAAGGATTGCGATTGGGTCGGGCACATGACTCAGCAGCGTGTGCATCGTCACGCAATCGAAGCTGGCGTCAGGGTAGGGAAGGGAAGCTGCATCAAGATGATCCCATTGGACGCGGGAATTTGGCGCAATTTGCTTGGCGGCATCCAGCAGGCGCTGGCTGACGTCGGCGCCGTGAACGACGGATTCGGGGTGCAGTGTGGATTCGATGCACCGTGCGACAACGCCTGTTCCACAGCCGAGATCGAGTGCGTGCAGTGGCCGATCCGTCGGCAATGCGGAAAGGTAGTCTTTAATCATGCGCAGGAAGACGGGATGCTGCCCACGCTCCTCCAGACGGGTGATCATGGCTTGGATGGTGGTGTCGCTTTGTTGGTCGGGGGCGGAATAGGGGTCCATGGGTGGGTTCGTGAAGAGGAGATGACCTGTGGGCGATTGGCAAGTCTGCAATTGTCGCAGGTAACTGGGACATTGGGGTTGCTGATTCGGACACATTATTTGCTAGTGAATCATCGCCTTGGCTGCGTTGGTATGACACACTGATTCGCCATGAAATTCACGTTTATACCGTTCTTCTCTTTCCTGTTGCTGTTGTCCTCTGTCAACGCCTCTGAAGCGACGGAAAAGGTGTGGACTGAACCAGTCGTCGTGGAGCCGAAGTATGATGGCGTGCCCGTTGCTGCGCCAGCGGGAGCGGTGATTCTTTTTGATGGTGTCGATGCTTCAAAATGGAAGCAGTTGCCCCGCAAAGAAGATGCGGACCAAACAGACAGATTTCGTTGGAAGGTGGAGAACGGATACATGGAGGTGGTGCCGCGATCGGGGATGATTTCTCTGCTGCAGCCTGTAATTACGAGCGGGCATCTGCACATCGAGTGGGCGACGCCTGCGGAGGTGAAGGGGAATGGTCAGGGGCGTGGTAATAGCGGGATCTTTATTGGCGGCTTCCCGGAGTTGCAGGTGCTGGACTCATATGAAAACAAAACGTACTTCGATGGTCAGGCGGGGGCCTTTTACAAGCACCGTCCCCCGCTTGTGAACGCATGTCGCAATCCGGGCGAGTGGCAGTGCTACGATATCCACATCGAGCGAGCCAAGACGGCTGGGCCTTCGGTCGTCACCGTATATCAAAACAATGTTTTGGTTCAGGATCATGAGAAGTTCCCGGGCGAGGTGAAAGCGGGTTTGCTGCAACTCCAGGACCACCTGAACCCGGTGCGTTTCCGCAACATTTGGTTTAAGCCTGCTCCTTGAAATTCTTTGAGTGTGGGGCTCGTGACAACGATTGTAACAAACTACGTGGAGGAGAGATGCGAATGAGTTTTCTGGGCTGGATAGGCAATGGACAGATCTTGTTGGTGATGGTGCTGATGCTCGGCGGGTTGCTCGCTGACGGGGCGACTGTGGATCAGACGGCATTTCCGGATGTTCCCAATAAGAAGGGGCTTCAAGTCCAGATGGTGGATGATGCTGTGGCGCTGGGTATTCATCACGCCGGAATCAATGTGAGCCTTGGAGCATTGTTCCAGTTGGTTCCGGCGGCCCAGACGATTCGTTTTCAATGGGAGGGGAAGGAGTGGCTGATCAATGGCAACTACGTGCGCAGCTTGGATGCGCAGATCAAGCCGCTGAGTGATGCCAAGGTTACAGCGTATCTGATCCTGCTGGCGTATCCGACGAAAGATCCGGCCAAAGATAAACTGCTGCTGCATCCTGCAGCACGCGCGGATGGGAAGTATTCGATCGCTGGGTTCAATACGGCCACTCCCGAGGGGTTGGCTTTGTATCGGGCTTTGGTGGCTTTTTTGGCGGAGCGCTACAGCGGTGCGCATCCTGAACACGGTCGTGTTTGGGGCTACATCATTGGGAATGAAGTGAACTCCCAATGGCTGTGGTACAACATGGGCCTAATGACGGTGGATCAGGCAGCCGCAGAGTATGAGAAGGCGGTGAGGGCGGCGAGTGAGGTGATCCGGATGCATTCAGCTCATGCGCGTTGTTATCTGTCGTTTGATCATCATTGGAATACCTCCATGCCGGGCATTAGCGAGAATGAGGCTTACAAGACGCGGGATTTCTTGGGACACTTTGCACTCATTGCCAAGGAGCGTGGGGATTTTGAATGGCACGTAGCGCATCACCCGTATCCGGACAATCTGGGGAATCCACGAACTTGGTTGGATAAGGATGCCTGGCCGACGGAGGATACGCCCCACATCACCTTCAAGAATCTGGAGGTGGCCTGCAAGGTGATGGAAAAGCCGGAGTGGCTTTGGGAGGGGAAACCCCGGCGCATCATCTTGAGCGAGCAAGGATTGCATTGTCTGAAGTCACCAGAAGGGGAGCGATTGCAGGCGGCGGGCTTTGCCTATGTGTGGGAAAAGGTTTGCCGACAGGACGGCATTGATGCTTTGATCTGGCACCGTCAAGTGGACCATGCAAAAGAGGGAGGACTGCGTCTGGGGCTATGGGAAAATAAGCCTGGGACCATCGTTACGCCTGGCAAGAAGAGGCCGATCTGGGAGCTCTTCAGGAAAGCTGGGACGCCGGAATGGGACGCTGCTGCTGTGTTTGCGCTGCCTATCGTGGGACTGAAGTCCTGGGATGAATTGACGAAGTAAGTGGTGATCAGGCCTGATGCACGACGATCTGTTGGAAGGGAATGACCCAGCCACGGCGATTGCATGAATCTACTGCGATCTTTTGCAGGGTGCGGCTGAGGACGATGTAGCGATCTGCCACGGCCCCGCTGAAGCGGGCGACAAGAATGAGGTCCAGTGAGGATGCGGCGGCTTGCAGGAACTCGGCGCGGCACTCGAGGATGTCTTCCTTTTTCATCTGCTGGTTGAGTGCGCTATGGGCGTCCTCTGTCAGCAGTTTGGGGATGGTGGAGGTGATCTCCGCTTGGTGTTTGTAGTCGAGTCCAAAAGTGGTGCTAAGACCGAACCCGTGGCTGAGATTGGTGGGCTGCATCTGCACGAACTCGCCCAAGGGAACCAGCCGTTCGGCTCCGCCGGGAAAGGCAAGTTCGACGAAATCTGGGGCGACGTGCTTGACCTGAGCGAGTCGTTGCTCGTCGATAAGGACCCACTCCCCAGCGGCGGCGGGTAGCCAGGGTTCTCCCTTCACACAAGGCCGGGAGGTGGTGGCCATGAGGGTGTCAAGTGGGAGGCGCAACCCACGTCCAGGGATGAGCGGGTTGGTGAGTTGGGTGAAGAGATTGATGGTGCCAACCTGCCAGGGCACACCATCGATGACGACCCGTTCTCCTTCGCGAACGCTGCCGAGATTTAGTAGCATGCGGACTTGTTCGAAGTAGTGCAATACGCCGTTCTTTGCCAGGAGAACCAGACCGATGAGGGCGAGCACGGCGAGACCGCCGAGGAGCCAATCGCCGCTGGCATAAAGAACTGAGAGGGCTGCTAAGACTGCTAGGACTGCACTCATTCCTTGGCTTACGAGTCCCAGAAATCGCCGTGCAAAGCTGGTGCGCTCTCCGCGCGCGGCGGGGAAGTACTTGATGCCGTAGAAGTAAAGCGCGCGCAGTCCGAGGAGGACAACAATGAAGGCCAGCAGCGCCAGGAGGATGTTCTTGCCTCGGGTGAATACAAAATTTTTGGCTTGGCCGGCGAGTATGCTCCAAAAGCCGGTGTCTTCCTCTTTGCCAATTTCGGTGATTTGGTGTTCGAGGGCCTGGGTGCGAGTCAGGGCATCTTGTTGGCGGGTCACCCAGGTTTTGCGGAGATCTGTGAGGCTGCGAAGGAGGCCCGAGTCTTCATTCTTTTTCGCGATCCGGAGCGTGGTTAGTTGGGCGTCGATGGCGCTAATGGCGCGGCCTGCGATGGAGGACCGGGCCTTTTGCAATTCAAGATCCGCCTTGAGCGATTGGAGTTGGCGGGGTTTGCGGCTGAGGTCTTGGAGTTCGTTGAGGATGGGTTTGACGAGGCGCGCAAATTCATCCTGGATGCTGAGGTCTTCACTGGGCGCTGGGCTGTCAAAGCTGCGCAGGTCAACGCCAGTGGCGACGGTGTTGAGATCACGCTCGAGTTCCTGCCGTCGTTTTTCGAGACGCTCTGCCTCTGCCTGTGCGGCGGTGCGTGCGGCTTCGGTGGACTCGGACTTTTGCTTTTTGCGTTGTTCTTCGATCTGGGCGCGCAGTGCCTCGTAGCCACTGTAAACCGAGCGCAGTGTGCTGACGGTGTCGTTAGTTGGCGGTGGTGGTGCCTCAGCCGTTTTTTGTGCGGAGAGATGGCTGGTGCTGGAGAAAATGAGCCAGAAGCCGCCGATGATGACGCGCCATGGGATTGCGTTGTGCATGGGGCATGATGGCGGGGATGGCCTTGGGTGCAAGGGGCGGGTGTGAAGGGTGGTTTCGAGCTTTTACGGGTCGATGTCAAAGAGGACTCAGTTTGCTCGGCCGAACCAGTCTCGCATTTTCTTCCGTAGCGGCTGCAAGTCTGTGCGCATGTCTATGAATGACAGGACGACAATGCCTCGAGGTTCTGGTGCGTAAATCATGCCGTAACGACCAGAAATTAGCCATTTTCGGGATGGCTTCACGAAGTGGGAACCGATGTATGGCTGCAACTTGAGGAGATCGAGTGCGGCAGAGACATCCTGAAGGAGTTGCTCTGCATTGTCCGGTGCTATTCCGTTTATATGCTCAAAGACCTGTTGCAACTCTGCGGACGCTCCGCCGGTCCAGATAACTTCTGCGCTCACTTTGCGATCTTGTCAGAGAGTCGTTGCTTCAGTTCATCCCAGGAAACTCCTGCGTCCGACTCTGTACGGAAGGCTTCCAGTCTCTGCTGGATGGTTTTGGCGAGGGTCGGGTTGGTTTTGGCATCGAGCAAAAGATCCATACACAACTCTTCCGAGAGAAGAATTTTGTCTTCGACAGATAAATCATGCAGGGCCGGGTAGTGTTCGATGACCATGCGTCAGACTAACACGTGCCGTCAGGCTGTCCAAACTGAAAGTTCGACGCAACCCAAGCCGAACGAGGTGAAGGCGGTGGCCGATTCTAGCTGCTGATGATCGAGAGATTGGGATCGACGTCGGTCTCGATGGGGGAGGTATGGCCCTGCCGAAAGCGTTGGGCGGCAGTGAAGGCGATCATTCCGGCGTTGTCCGTGCAAAGGGCGGGCTCGGCGAGGAGGAGTTCGAGGCCGGCTTTGCTGGCGCCCTTCTGGAGACGGGAGCGGAGGTGGGCGTTGCAACTGACGCCGCCGCTGACGGTGATGAGTTTTTCTTGATGCACCTGCGCGGCAAGCAGGAGTTTTTCCACGAGAACTTCGACGATTGCTTCCTGCACGGAGGCGCTGAGATCGGCGATGATTTGTGGTTGGGTGAGGTCGAGTTTTGGCAGTTCGTACAAGACGGCGGTCTTGAGGCCGCTGAAGCTGAACTCCAGGCTGCGGCCATCTAGGAAGCTGCGCGGAAAATCGAAGGCCTTTGGGTTACCGGTGCGGGCGCTTTTGTCGATTTCTGGGCCGCCGGGGTAGGGGAGGCCGATCATCTTGGCGATTTTGTCGAATGCCTCGCCAGCGGCGTCGTCGCGGGTGCGGCCGAGGAGTTGGTAGTCGCCTACGGCTCGGACCTTGACCAGCATGGTGTGGCCGCCGCTGACGATGAGGGCGATGCAGGGCCGCACGGGGCCATTCGCACCGATAAAGGGAGAGAGCAGGTGGCCCTCCATGTGGTTGACGGCAAGATAGGGCCTGCCGGTGGTGACGGCGAGTGACTTGGCCATGGAGGTGCCGATGAGCAGGGAGCTGACGAGGCCTGGGCCACTGGTGGCAGCAAAGGCGGCGCAGTCGTCGAGTGTGATTTTGGCTTGAGCGAGCACTTCTTCAACCAAGGGGCGGACGTGCAGGATGTGATTGCGCGAGGCGACCTCTGGGACGACTCCGCCGTAGCGGCGATGGATGTCTGCCTGGGAGGAGATGCTGCTGGCGAGGAGGGTGCCATCGAGTGTGCAGATGGCGGCGGCGGTTTCGTCGCAGGAGGACTCCAGCGCGAGGATGCAGTCTGGCATGAGGAAGAGGCGGCGGGCGCTAAGGCTTGGGCGTGGTGGTGTCGGCCGGAACGTCGACGTTGGATGGACCGAGCAGAGCGTCGAGCTTGGGTGGGATGCTCCTGATTTCCGGTGGTGCTGATGGCTTTGATGAGGCCTCTTTTTGACGGGCAAAGAGATCAAAAACAAGCACGCCCTTGAGCGCATCGACTGCGCGTTCAAGCTGGCGGTCGCCGAGTTCTGCGAGCTCCAGCGCGGCGACATCGCCAGTGCCGTGTGAGTTGCGCCATTTGGCGACGCGGAATTCTTCTTCGGTGGAAAGGACGGAGACGATGTCTGGCTCAACGCCATGCTCGTGAATGGTGCGATGGCTGGGGGTAAAGTAGCGAGCTGTTGTGAGGCGCATCGCGGCGCCGTTATTCATTGGCAGGATAGTCTGGACGGAACCTTTGCCAAAGCTGGTGGTGCCGATGACGAGCGCTCTTTTCAGATCCTGGAGGGCACCTGCGGTGATCTCTGCGGCGCTGGCGCTGCCCTGATTGATGAGGACGACGATGGGATACTGGCGGGGCTTTTTGCCGTTGCGTGCTGGGGTGCGATAGGGCGGTGGATTTTGCGATGCGACACGGCCTTCGGTGGTGACGACGACGGTGGCCTCGGGCAAAAACTCACCACACATGGCGACGGCACTATCAAGCAGGCCACCGGGGTTGTTGCGGAGGTCCAGGATGAAGGCCTGCATGCCCTGCTTTTCCAGTTCATCGAGCGAGTTGCTGAGATCCTTGACGGTGGCCTGGGTGAACTGGGAGATACGGGCGTAGCCGATCTTGTGATCGCCTGCCAGCTTTGTGTGAACGAGCATGGCATCGTGCACGGATGTTTCTTGGAGGGTCTCGCGGACCAAATTGAATTCGAGGAATTGGCGGGTGCCAGGGCGGCGTAGGGTTAGGCGGACGCTCTCGCCCGACTTGCCTTTGAGCAGTTGCATGGCCTCGGCGACGCCGACGGTGTCGGTTAGCACGTCGTTGATGCGGACGATTTGATCTGCTGCCAAAACACCAGCACGGGCGGCGGGGCCGTCTTCGCGCACGGTGACGATGGTGAGGACATTGCCACGTAGTGCGACGGTGATGCCGATGCCTTCGGAGGTGTCGCTTTGTTCGAGTTGGACATCTTCAAAGACACTGCGTCCCATCCACTCGCAATGGGGGTCGAGACGGCTGAGCATGCCTTCCAGGGCACCTTCCACTAGGTCCTCATAGGTGACTTTGTCCGCCGCCACGTAGTTTTGGCGGATGATTTCCATCGCACGGGTCAGGAGTTCCATCTGGCGATAGGCGTCGTCAGGCGGCGGGACGGTGAGGGCGGGGTTGTCCTCGTCTGTGGGAATGTCGGTTGCGGTGATGGGCGCCGGCTTCGCTGTCTCTGTTCCGGGCTTGACGGGTGCCGCAGGTTTTGGGGTGGGCTTGGCAGGGGCGGGAGCTGCTGCGGGCTTGGGCGCAGGTGGGCTCTGCTGCGCGTGAAGCCAGCCGGGCAGGGACAGGAGCGAGATGAACAGGGCGATCCGCATGGGGGTATGATGCTACAAGTTCGGGCTGCCTGACAGTGTTTTTACGGTCTATTTTGGAGGTCCCACCCGCCAGTCGGTGCCGGTGAAGGTGACTGGCTTGCGGTTTTCGAGTCCGTCCCAGTCGATTGGAGTATCGGACTTGATGGGGAAATCATGCCCTTGAAAGCGCATGCGCAGCGGACCGGCGACGTCGGCCTTTTCCAGCCAAAAACGCAGTTTTACGTCCTGGGCGGTGTTGGCGGCGAGCTGTGGTGGCGGGTCTGCTGGCAGGAAAAAGGCGGGCACTTCGCGGTCGCTGCTTGTCAGCAATTGGATCTCTGGGGACTTGAGGATGAGGGGGCGCACGGTGGGGTTTTGGATGCGGAGCTCAATGTCCAACCGGGCATTGCCGTAGTCGCGCTCCAGCGTGGAGCGGCGAACTTCGATGAGGGGGGCGTCTGCGGATGCGCTGGAGGCAGCAGGGGGCGTGTCTGCGCTGTCTTGGGTGCGGGGTTCGCCGAGCAATGCCCATGCGGCCAAGCCGCTGCCGATGAGGAGAAGGAACCAGACTTCGATGCGTTGAAAAAACTTCATGCAGTGCTCAAAGTGGCAGCTTCCGGCCTGCGTGCAAGAGTCGAGCGCTGGCGGCTTATTCTTCCACTCACTTTTTGATTATGCATCTGTCGCTTTATCGTCTCGCCATTGCCAGTCTTGCGCTGGGTCTTTTCGCTCCTGTTTGCCGCGCCGAAGCGCAGTGGTTCAAGGGAAATACGCACACGCATTCGCTGTGGAGCGATGGTAATGACTTCCCGGAGATGATCACGGACTGGTATGTGAAGCACGGCTACCAATTCCTAGCGCTGTCGGATCACAACATCTTGTCGCGTGGCGAGAAGTGGATGACGGAGGCGGCGATTGAGAAACGGCGCATCACGCTGGGTCGCAAGGTTTTGGACAAATACCTGGATCGCTTCGGTGCGGACTGGGTGGTGACGCGGACTGGGGCGAATGGGGATAAGGAGGTCCGTCTGCGGACTCTGGAGGAGATTCGCACCCAGTTTGAAAAGCCGGGCGTGTTTCAGATGATCGAGGCTGAAGAGGTGACGGCCAGTTGGAATAAGGTGCCGATTCACATCAACGCGATCAATGTGGGTGAGGTGGTTGAGCCGACGAAGGATCTGGCGACGATTCGGGAAGTGATGCGGGCAAATCTGACCGCCATCGCGGAGGAATCGCAGCGTTCCGGGAAGCCGGTGCTGGCGCACATCAATCATCCGAATTTCCGATGGGCGTTGACGGCGGAGGATCTGGCGCATGTGTTGGAAGATCACTTTTTTGAGGTGTACAACGGCCATCCACAGACCTGGACCCTGGGTGATAAAAGCCGCCCGGATACAGCGACGGAGCGCATCTGGGACATCGCGAATACGATCCGCATCGCGGAACTGAAGGCACCGCCACTTTATGGCATCGGCAGCGATGACTCGCACCACTATCATGGTGGTAGTTCCACGCCCGGTCGTGGCTGGGTGATGGTGCGGGCAGAGAAACTGGAGCCTGACGCGATCATTCGCGCGATGCAGGCGGGGGACTTTTATGCCTCAAGCGGCGTGACTTTGGATGAGGTGAGTTTTGATAAGTCTAAGGGTGAACTGCGCGTGAAGGTGGAAGCTCGCGATGGCGTGAAGCATGTGGTGGAGTTTCACGGCACGCGGAAGAACTACGATCGCGCAGTCACTCGTGTGGCCTCGCCTGTGGGCGATGGCTCGCCGGAGAGACTACAGCATTCGCCCACAGTTGGCGGGGTGCTGGCCCGGGTCGAGGGTGATGAGGCGGTCTATACGCTGAAGGGTGACGAGCTGTTTGTGCGCGCCACGATCACCTCCGATGCCGCCGCCACGAATCCCTCGTATGAGGGTGAAAAACAAATGGCCTGGACGCAGCCCGTGGGCTGGTAGTCTTGATGGCGAAGACTTTTGCATGCAATTACCTTTTCTGAATACTGATCCGATGATGAAACGAACGATTTTGGCGGCGACGATTTTTTGCGTGGGTGGCGGGGCTTTGGTTCAAGCGGAAGACTGGCCGATGTGGCGTGGTCCGCGGATGGATGGGACATCGCTGGATACGGGATTCCCCACCAAGGTGGACGGCAACGTGACCTGGTCCGTGGAATTGCCAGGGGAGGGACATGCATCGCCCATCGTGTTCGGCGACCGCCTGTTTACCGTCAGCGCCATCGCCGAGACGGAGGAGCGTGTGCTGACCAGCATCGATCGGGGGACGGGTAAGATTTTGTGGACGAAGGCGGTGCTAAAGTCGCCGCTGGAAGGAAAGCACAAGCTGAACAGCCATGCGTCCAGCACTCCCGCTACCGATGGGGAGAAGGTCTTCACTGCCTTCCTGGATCAAGCGGAGGTGGTGGTGTCTGCGCATGATTTTGAGGGGAAGCAGATCTGGCAGGTGAGGCCCGGTGTGTTTGCATCGAAGCATGGCTTTTGTAGCTCGCCGATTCTCTTTGAAGACAAAGTCATCGTGAACTGTGATCACGATGGCCCTGGCTACATCGTGGCCCTGGCGCGTGCGGATGGTCGCGAGCTTTGGCGCATCGAGCGTCCCAACAACACACGCAGCTACTGCGTGCCGATGATTCGGGAGCTTGCTGGCCGCACTCAGATGGTGCTCTCGGGGACGAAATGCGTGACCAGCTATGATCCGCACGATGGAAAGCTGATCTGGCTGATGGATGGTCCTACGGAGCAGTTCGTGGCCTCGCTGGTTTATAACGAAGGCGCGGATTTGTTGTTCCTGACTTGTGGGTTTCCTGAACATCACGTAATGGGCATCAAACCGGACGGGCAGGGCAATGTGACCAATACTCACATCTCTTGGCGCACGAACAAGGGGGCGGCCTATGTGCCGAGTCCAGTCTCGTGTGGCGACTACTTTTTGGTCGTTTCAGATTCCGGCATCGCCCACTGTTTTGCGGCGAAAACCGGCGATATTCTTTGGGAGGAGCGGATCAAAGAGCACCATGCATCCCAAGTCACCGCTGAGGGGGTGGCGTGGTTCATCAACGACTTTGGCACGATGCGCGTGATCAAGCCCGGTGCTACCTACGACCTGAAAGCTGAAAGCGAGATCGGCGAGAAAGTCTTTGCCTCCCCAGCGATGAGCGATGGCCAGATTTTTGTGCGAGGAGCGACGAAGTTGGTTTGCCTGGGTAGTCGGGCCAGGTGACTCTCATCGTCTCTGCTCCCTCTAGCGCTGCAAACCAATCGCACAGCCTGTCTTTGGTGGGTTCCATGATCGTGGGGGCTATGGGGCGGATCTTCGATTTGTGGTGAATTTGTCGAGGCCTGCCGTGCAGCGGCAAGGTAAATGATGCCGATTGGCCCTATTTTCTAATTTCCGGGGCCCGTGAATTGGCGAACTTTGGCCAAATTGTGCCAAAAGTCCCATCGACGGCAGTGGCCTTCACCGGAAAACTGCTGCGATGCCTCAGTTTTGCCAACCGGAGCCGGGGAAATACATGGGAGGTCGTTGTCATCCTGACAGTGACCGGGAATGTCGATGGGAGGTCGTTGCCATTCTGACAGTGACTGGGAATGTCGATGGGAGGTCGTTGTCGTCCTGACAGTGACCGGGAATGTCGATGGGAGGTCGTTGCCATTCTGACAGTGACTGGGAATGTCGATGGGAGGTCGTTGTTATCCTGACAGTGACCGGGAATGCCGATGGGAGGTCGTTGTCACCCTGACAGTGCCCTTGGAAGTCGTCCGGGCGCTTTGTGCCCAAGCGGGCGGCGTTGCCTCTATTGGACTTCGTGACCCTTTTTCTGCAGGAGGCTCTGGACGTCTCCGCGCAGGGGGATGCCTTCTTGGGCACCTTCTTTTTGGGTGGCGAGCGCCCCGGCGGCGTTGGCCCAGAGGGTTGCCTGCTGGGGGGATGCGCCCTCGGCGATCTGGCAAGTGTAAGCTCCGGCGAAGGCGTCGCCTGCGCCGACAGTATCGATGGGTTTGACCTTGATAGCGGGAACCTGGTCAAAGGTGGTGGCGGTGAGGATCAGTGTGGGTTCGGCGCCCCGAGTGATGAGGAGGGTGCCGACCTTCATTGATGCGAGCTTCTTCCGCCAGACGGGGAGTGCCTCCTTGGCCTGATTGGGGTCGAGGTCAAATAGGGCTTTGGCTTCGCTGGCGTTGACAATGAGGTGCTGGATGCTGACCTTCCCCCATGGAAAGGAGGCGTTGGCCGGCGATGGATTGAGGACCACGGGCACGTTGGTCTGGTTCGCGATGGTGATGGCATCCACCACGGTCTCAAGCGGCACTTCGAGTTGCAGGAGCAGAGCCTTGGAAACGGCGATGCGGGAGCGCTGCATTTTCACCGTCGGTCCGCTGAGTTGGGCATTGGCACCTGGGATGACGATGATCTGGTTTTCGCCCGCGGCATCTACGGCGATGATGGCGGAGCCGGTGGGTTGGTTGCGAATGCTGCCGACAGCGCTGCAATTGATGCCCTCGCGCCGCAGGTGATTTCGGTAGTCACGGCCGTCTGGATCGTCCCCGAGACAGCCAATGAAGGAAACGGTGGCTCCATGGCGGGAGGCTGCGAGCGCTTGGTTGGCCCCTTTACCGCCAAAAC
This sequence comes from Verrucomicrobiaceae bacterium, assembly GCA_024232965.1. Lineage (GTDB taxonomy): Bacteria > Verrucomicrobiota > Verrucomicrobiia > Verrucomicrobiales > Verrucomicrobiaceae > JACKQF01. The sequence goes on from JACKQF010000003.1 coordinate 181,330, forward strand.
GCCGTGTGATTCCGAGCGCGGCTACGGTCTCCCCTGGGGAGGGCAGGCGCTGCACGGACGCGATGAGGTCCATGTTCAGCGAGCCCACTACCGTGATTGGTGCGGAAGAGGGAAGCGGCATGCGCTTTCTATGGACGGGTTTGCTTAGAAAAGCGAGCGGGATTTCGGATTGAAAACGATTCAATAAATGCTGCTAGTTTCTTCTATTTTGGGGTATGGTGGCGCATCGTGTGGGGCTACTCCGCTGTTTTTGAAGAAAGGATCTTGGATGATGAAATTGCCGTCTCTACTACTCTGTCTGTGCTTGGCGATGGGTCACGCGGGGCATGCCGCTGCTGCGGAAGCACCCATCGTCGTGAAAGCTGCGATCCCTGCAAAGCCTCCCACACCACGCGCTGTGTTGAAGCCTCTCCCGGTAAGGACGTATCGTGACGTGCTGGCCGTCTTGCCTCGCGAGATGGAACCGCAGAATGCTCGCGGATGGTCCGCCGCAGAAAAGGAAGTGGCGAATATCATCATGAAAAAGAAGTTGGTTGATACGGCCCGACCTGCCGTGATGAAACTGCGTGTGTCTGATGTGTCTGACTGGGGTAGGATGATCCTGTGGGCGACGGTAGAAAATGAGGAGGGGTATGCGATTCGCGTCTTCTCTGGAGCTGAAAATCCGGCGATGCTGCCAAGTTTAGCGACGTTAAAGCCCGGCGATTCGATCCAATTGGAAGGGGTGATGGAGTGCGTCAAATTTGAGCAACTTTGGGGCGGTGCGTCCCTCTCCATCTGTGTGCGTGATGGGAAGGTGACAAAGCTTTTGCCAAACGGTCTGCCTGCGCCGAAGCCAACCGCGGTGAAGCTTTCGGTCGTCTCTGCGGTTTATGGGGCGGGCAACAGTTTTTCTGATGTGACGGACCGGGTGCAAGCAATCCTCAAGGAGCCGGGCGCCGTCTTTGCGGCGAAACCCCATTGGCTGGGTGCTGAACCGGTGACGGACGGTAATAGGACCTTGATCGTGGTCCATTTGATCGGTGCCAAGCGATATGTCTTTACCGTGGGCGAGGGTGGTGCCGTCAGCGCTGATTTGCTGGCACAGTCCGCCCATTGAGCGTGGGACTATACCTTCATCCGCAGGGAGAGGTATTGCCGCAGGGCTAGGGAGTGGCTTTCGTCGGTCGTGAGACTGAGAAGATCGACCTGATGTCGGCGAAGTCCGACGCGGAGGGTCTCCTGAAAATTTGCGAGCACCTCAAGGTAGCGGTGACGGATGGCAGCGGGGTCGGCCTGGACGAAGTCTTCGTCGTTTTCGAGATTCTCAAAGCGCGCCCAGCGGCCGAAGGGGAATTCCAATTCGTCACGATCCCAGAGCTGCATGACGACGACTTCGTGGCCCTTTTTGCGTAGCACGCCGATGGCCTGAAGTAGGCGCACCGGATCGTCGAAGAAGTCGGAGATGAGAATGATCATGCCGCGTCGCTTGAGCCGACCGACCAGGGATTCGATCACTGGGGCGAGCGCGGTTTCTTTGCCGGGCTCTGTCTTGACCAGGGTCTCCAGCATCTGGTGGAGGTGCGTGATGCGGGTGCGATTGGGGATGATCTCGCGGATCTTGGAATCAAAGGTGATCAAGCCAACGGCATCCTGCTGCGACATGAGCAAGTAGGCGATGGATGCGGCGAGCTTGCGGGCATAGTCGAATTTGGAAATGCCTGCCGTGCCCTTGTAGGCCATTGATCCGCTGGCATCCAGGACGATGGTGGCGCGGAGGTTGGTCTCCTCGTCGTATTCCTTGATGTAAAAGCGATCGCTGCGGCCAAAGATCTTCCAGTCTAGACGGCGGATCTCATCGCCCTGAACATACGGGCGGTGCTGGCGGAACTCGACGCTGAATCCCTTGTGGGGGGAGGCATGCAGCCCTGTCGTAAACCCCTCCACCACCGTCCGCGCGAAGAGCTGAAGGCTCTGCAGGGTGGTGATGTCTTCGGCTTGGAGGAGGTCTTTGAGCGCGGGCATTTGGGGGAGTAAAAAGTGCGAGGTGTCACACGTGGCTCGCCACTGCGGCACCTTTCGTCCGAGCGACCAGTTCCGCGATGATCATGTCCACTGTGATGCCCTCTGCTTCGGCATGGAAGGTGGGGACGAGGCGGTGGCGGAGGGCTGGGGCGGCTAGGGCCTCGACGTCTTCGATGGTGACGTGGGTGCGGCCTTTGAGGAGGGCGCGAACTTTGCTGGCGAGCACGATTTGCTGGCTGGCGCGTGGTCCGGCACCCCAAGAAAGCATTTCCTTCACATAGTCGCTGGCGTCGGGCTCAGTCGGCCGGGTGGAGCGCACGAGATCGAGAACGAAGTTCACGACATGATCCGCGACGGGGACCTTGCGGGCCAGGGCCTGGGCGGCTTGGAGATCTTCCGCAGTGAGGACGGGCTCAATGTCATCTGAAATCGTGCCGGTGGTGCGGGCGATGATTTCGCGTTCGTCCTCGCGGGTGGGGTAATCCACCTTGATGAGGAAGAGGAAGCGGTCCTTTTGGGCTTCGGGAAGGGGGTAGGTGCCTTCTTGCTCGATGGGGTTCTGGGTCGCGAGGACGAAGAAGGGTTTCGGCAGGGTAAAGGTCTCTTGGCCGACCGTGACGGAGCGCTCTTGCATGGCCTCTAGCAGCGCGGCTTGGGTCTTGGGTGGGGTGCGGTTGATTTCATCGGCGAGGATGATTTGGGAAAAGATCGGGCCTGGCTGGAAGGTGAGTTTGCGACGGCCGGTCTCTGAGTCTTCCTGGATGATCTCGGTGCCGGTGATGTCCGCAGGCATGAGGTCAGGTGTGAACTGGATGCGGCGGAAGGAAAGATGGACCGCGTCGGCGAGCGATTTGACGAGGAGCGTTTTAGCAAGGCCTGGAACGCCCTCAAGCAGGGAGTGACCACCTGCAGCGATGGCGATGAAGATCTGCTCAATCACTTGATCCTGCCCGACGATGCGTTTGGCGAGGGCTGCTTTGAGTTTATCGAATCCTTCGACGAGGGTGGCGGCGGCGGCGGTGTCTGACATGGGGAGGTGTGGCGAAAATGGACGAATGTGCGGGCGATGAAGACGTTGTGGGATCGGGGGATCTATCGGGGAGATGGCCCGGGTGCGCAAGTGGGAGCGCGCGCGGGTCGTTGGGATTGCTTGGGGAGCTGGGTGGTGGGCGAGTTCGGGTGCGTTTTTACAGAGTGAATCTGGCGTTGAGCTCCGCGTGGAAAGCTGTTCATTGTGGGCCGCTTATGTTTGATCGTTTCCACATCTTGATTGCGCTTTTTTTTGCCTTGGTCTGCCAGGTGCGCGCAGAGTTTCCAAAGATCTATAACTCGGAGCCGGATGGGGCTTCTCCACCGACGGCGGCGGAGGCGGTGAAGATGATGCATTTGCCAAAGGGTTTTGCTGCGCAGGTGTTTGCGGCTGAACCTGACGTGATGAACCCGGTGGCGATGACTTGGGATCACCGGGGGCGGATGTGGGTGGCGGAGAACTTCACGTATGCGGAACGGGCGAAGCGTTTTGATTTGTCGCTCCGAGATCGCGTCATCATCCTGCAAGACAAAGATGGCGATGGGGTGGCGGAGAGTCGCAAGGTGTTTATCGATAACGTGCAAATGCTGACGAGCGTGGAGGTCGGACATGGGGGCGTTTGGTTGATGTGTCCGCCGCAGGTGTTGTTTGTGCCGGATGCCGATGAAGATGATGTGCCAGACGGGCCGCCAGTGGTGGTGCTGGATGGATTCACGGTTGCGGAGACGAGTTACCATAACTTTGCCAATGGCCTGCGCTGGGGACCTGACGGCTGGCTCTACGGGCGCTGTGGGCACTCGTGCCCTGGGCGGATCGGTGTGCCGGGAACAGTAGACGAAGAACGCCAGCCGCTGGAGGGTGGGATGTGGCGTTATCATCCGGATCGGAAGACGGTGGAGGTGCTTTGTCATGGGACGACGAATCCCTGGGGGCATGATTGGGATGACAACGGCGAGTGTTTTTTCATCAACACGGTGAATGGTCATCTTTGGCATGCGATGCCTGGAGCCCACTTCCGCGAGTCGTTTGGTGAGGATCCAAATCCTGCGGTGTATGAGCGATTGGATATGATCGCAGATCATTGGCACTTTGATCGCGATGGTGGTTGGCAGGCTTCGCGTGGGGGAAAGGCAGACTCGCTGGGCGGTGGTCATGCCCATATTGGGATGATGATCTATCAGGCTGATCAATGGCCGGAGGAGTATCGGGGAAAACTCTTCACTCTGAATATGCATGGCCGTCGCACCAATGTGGAGAAGCTAGAGCGCGAGGGCTGCGGCTATGTGGGACGCCACACGCCGGATGTTTTTTTGACTGATGACCCGTGGTTCCGTGGCATCGAAATCAGCACCGGGCCAGACGGATCTGGCTACATCCTCGACTGGAGCGATACGGGCGAGTGCCACGAGAGCACGGGCGTGCATCGCGAGAGTGGCAGGGTTTACCGCATCTCGTTTGGCAAGTCTTCGCCGGTATCACTGGCGGATTTGGATCGGATGGACGCGTCGGCGGTGGTGCGGCTAATGGAGTCTTCCAACGTTTGGTTCTCCCGCCAGTGTCAGTGGCGGTTGAACGGTATCGCGGAAAAAACATCGGTCATCGCTGCCTTGCGCGGGCTTTTGGCGAATCCGAAAAAGGCGACTCCTGTGCGGTTGCGAGCTCTCTGGGCGCTGAATCAGCTCGGTGTCGCGGATGAATCGATGTTGAAGGAGTTACTAGCGGCAGAGGACGAGCACCTGCGGGTCTGGGGCATTCGGCTGCTGTCCGATGCTTGGCCGATCGATGGAACGCTGGGGCCGATCCATCCAGTGAAAACCGTGGATGGTGCGTTGCTGGATCTTTTCGTCGAACTTGCGCGGAGTGATGCGTCTGGATTGGTGCGCCGGACGCTTGCATCGACGTTGCAGCGTTTGCCGCTGGAGAATCGGGCGATCTTGGGCGCCGCGCTTGCCAGTCGCAAAGAAGATGGGGATGACCGGGATCAGCCTTCGATGGTTTGGTATGGCTTGGGTGCGTTGGGTGATCATCAGCCGATGGGGCTTGTGGATGTTGCCGGGGCAACGGAGTGGCCGAGTCTACTGAAGTGGACGGCGCGGATGCTGGCAGGTCGCATCGAGAAAGATCCAGGGCCACTCAATGCGCTGCTGACGCAAGCTGCGGGTCGGGATACCATGTGCCGGGAGTGGGTGACCCTGGGGATGGCTGATGCTTTCCAAGGCTGGCGTCGTGCGCCGAAGCCAGAGGCCTGGGATGTCTTTGTGGCTTCATTTTCCAAAGATCAAGGACAGGGGCATTCTCAGTTGCGTGACCTCAGTGCGCTGTTTGGTGATGGTCGGGCATTGGATGAGGTGAAGAAAGTGGCGCTGGATGCAAAGGCTGATTTACCAATGCGTGAGGCGGCGCTAAAAACGCTGATCGATAACCGACCGCCCTACTTGCGCGAGGTGTGTGAGTCGCTGCTGGAGGTGCGGCAGTTGAATGGGATCGCGGTCAGAGGTTTGGGCCTTTTTGATGATGCTGCGATTGGCGTGAAGATCGCAAAGGCGTATAAGAAATTTGGTCCGAGCGAGCGATCATCGGCGATGGACGTGCTGTGTTCACGGTCCAAATTTGTGGAGTCATTATTGAGTGAAATGGCAGCGGGTAAGATTCCAAAAACAGACCTGACGGCGTTTCACGCTCGGCAGATCAATGCTCTCGGGGATGAAGCCGTTTCAAAGCGATTGGTCGAGGTCTGGGGAGAGGTGCGCGAGTCTGCGGCGGACAAACAGGCGCTGATCGCTCGTCTGAAGAAAGAGCTAACACCTGCGGTTCTAGCCAAGGCTGATCTAAAAACTGGTCGTGTACTGTTTCAGGCGGTGTGCTCCGCCTGTCACACGCTCTATGGCGCAGGCGGGAAGGTCGGGCCGGATCTGACCGGATCAGGTCGCGCCAATTTGGACTATCTGCTGGAGAATATCGCGGACCCGAGTGGGGTCATTGGTGCGGACTACCGAATGGTGGTGGTGACCCTGAAGGACGGGCGGATCTTGAGTGGAGTTGCTGCCGCGCAAACTGATAAAACGTTGACGCTGCGGATGCTGACGGAGGAGACGGTTTTGGAAAAGGCAGACATCATCAAGCAAGAGAGCCCGCCACTTTCCATGATGCCAGAGGGCTTGCTCTTGGCGTTTCAACCAGATCAGGTGCGCGATTTGTTGGCGTATCTGATGTCACCACGTCAGGTGGAGTGAGCGGGGCTGATCGGCCCTCAATGAAAATCATGCGACACTGCATTCAATTCGGTATCGAACTTTAGGCCTTCGATGTGCTCGGTGTAGAGGGAGGTGACGTTGTCTTTGCACTGAAGGTGGCCGTGGAGGAGGAGGAAAGGTTCTTGGGTGATGATGAGGCGGTAGCTCTCAAAGGTGGCGGAGGGGACGAAGGCGTTGGCGATGCCAGTCTCGTCCTCCAGGCTGATAAAGAGATGACCTTTGGCGGTGCTGGGCCGTTGACGGCAGATGACTTGTCCGGCGAGGATGATCCTCTGCCCGTGCTTGCCTTGGGCGAGATCGCTGGCGCGCCAGGCTTGGGGGAGTCGCGGGCGCAAGTAGGCCATGGGGTGCGGACCGGTGGTGAGGCGGAGGGCGTCGTAGTCTGCCTGGAGGCGCTCTGCCGGGGTCATGGGGGAGAGGGGGGACGCGGGCTTGGGGTGGGGAGTGCCGACGGGTCGTCGGCATTCCATGGGGTGAGAGGGATCACTGATTACTGGTGACTGATCACTGACGGCCACTCCCCGCGCGGCGCTCCACTCAAAGAGTCCGCAGATATCGCGCTCTGCTTCCATCTGCCAGAGGGCGTCGCGGCGGTGGGTGGTGAGCTCTTTGAGTGCGCCGCTCTTGGCGAGGATGCGGCGTTCGTCTTTGTTGAAATGGGTGCGCAGTAGGAAGTCGTCCAGGTTTTGCCAGGGCTGGCGGCTGCGTTCTTCGACCATGCGTGCCATCGTCTCGCGATCGATGCCTCGCAGTTGATTGAGGCCAAGCCGGAGGGTTTGATCATCCTCAACGGTACAGTTCAGGGCGGAGTGGACGACGCAGACGGGTCGGGTGCGGATGTGGTGATGTTTGGCATCTTTGATGAGGGTGGCAGGGCTGTAAAATCCCATTGGTTGGGCATTGAGGAGGCCTGCGTAAAACTCGGCGGGACGGTGGGCCTTTAACCAGCAACTTGCATAGCTGATGAGGGCGAAGCTGATGGCGTGACTCTCTGGAAACCCATACAGGGCAAAGGACTGGATGGATTTAACGATGCGCTCTTGGGCCACCTCCTTTACGCCGCGCAGGGTCATGGCGGCGCGGAGCTTGGTCATGACGCGCTGCATGCGCTCGGCATTGCGGTGGAAGCTCATGGCGCGGCGCAGTTCTTCTGCCTCGCTGCCATTGAATCCGGCGATCTCCATGGCCATGCGCAGGACTTGCTCTTGGAACAAAGGGACACCGAGCGTGCGCTTGAGGATGGGCTCAAAAGCGGGGTCGATATAGTCGATGGCCTCCCGTCCGTTGCGGCGGTTGAGGTAGGGGTGGACGAGTTTGCCGACGATGGGGCCGGGGCGAATGATGGCGACCTCGATGACGACATCGTAAAAGCACTTCGGCTTCATGCGGGGCAGGGTGGCCATCTGGGCGCGGCTCTCGATCTGGAAGGTGCCGACGGTATCGGCGCGCTGCATGAGGGCGTAGGTAGCGGGATCGTCCTTGGGGATGCGCGCAGGATCGACGGGGCGACCGCGGGCGGCGCAGATGGCCAGGGTGTTCTCAATGGCGGCGAGCATGCCGAGCCCGAGCAGGTCGACTTTGATGATGCCGAGGTCTTCGCAGTCGTCCTTATCCCACTGCACGACGGTGCGACCGTGCATGGATGCAGGTTCCAGGGGGACGACGCTGTCGAGTCCGTGATTGCAAATGATCATGCCGCCGCTGTGCTGCCCGAGGTGGCGCGGCAGGCCATAGACGCTCTGGCAAAGTCGCAGCAGCGCGGGCAATCGCGGGTGATCGACGGGCAGGCCGGCGCTCTTTAATTGATCCTGCATCTCGACGGTATGCGGATAGTCGCCATGGCCATAAAGATCACTGAATCGGCTGAGGATGTCCTCTGGGAGGTTCAGCACCTTACCCATCTCCCGCATGGTGCTGCGGCCGCGATAGGTGATGACATTCGCCGTCATGGCCGCACCACGCGGGGCAAAGCGGCGATAGACCTCCTGGATGACGCTTTCCCGCTGGTCGCCGCTGGGGAAGTCGATGTCGATGTCTGGCCAGGAGTTGCGCCCCTCGCTGAGGAAGCGCTCAAAAAGCAGGCCGCTGCCAACGGGATCGACATTGGTGATGCCAAGGCTGTAGCAAACAGCACTATTGGCCGCGCTGCCACGCCCTTGGCAAAAGATGCCGCGCTCTTCCTTGGCCCAGCGCATCAGGTCCCAGACGATGAGGAAATAACCGGGGAAGCCGAGTTTGTTGATGAGGGCCAGTTCGTGATCGAGCTGTGTTTTCACCTCGCTACGCAGCGGCATATCGTAGCGCTTCGCCGCGCCAGTGTAGGTGAGCTTTCGCAAAAGGGAGGCCATGTCATGCCCCGGTGGCACGGGGTAATCGGGAAATCGATAACCGAGATCGGTGAGGGTGAATTCCAGCTCTCCGGCGATGCGCTGCGTGTTCGTGATGGCCTCTGGCAGATCGGCAAAGAGGGCGCGCATTTCTTTGGCATTTTTCAGATGGCGCTGGGCGTTGGCGGACAAGTTTTTGCCAGCTTCATCAAGGTGGGTGTGCAGGCGCAGGCAGGTAAATGCGTCGAGCAATTCGCGGCCACTCCGCTCCGCATGGCAGACGCCGTTGCTGGCGATGATTGGCATTTTTAAATGTGCCGCCAGATCGACCAAGGCACGGTTCATCCAGCGTTCACCGCGCACTCGGTGGCGCTGCAATTCTACAGCCACGCCTTTGGGGCCAAAAATCTGCCGCAGCTCGCGCGCGTGCTTTTCTGCGGTGGCCTGGTCGCCCTTTGCAAGCGCGCGGCGGATGGGGCCCTCTTCATCCCCCGTCAGGCAAAGGAGCCCCTCAGCCTGGGCTGCCAGTTCCTTCCAGGTGACGCGGCTTTCGTTCTTAGCGGCGCGCAGTTTGGCGGTGGTGAGCATCCGGCAGAGGTTTTGGTATCCCTTTCGATTGCGCACCAGCACGGGCAGCACGGACTGGTCCTCCAAAGTGATCTCTGCCCCAACGATGGCACGCAGTCCGAGCTCCCGCGCCTCGGTATGGGCCCGCGCGCTGCCGTAAACGCCATCGCGATCCGTGATCGCCAGCGCCGGGAGGGCCAAGGCCGCCGCGCGCCGCATCAGCGCCTCTGGGGAGGAAGCACCGCGATGGAAGCTGAAGGCGGAGCGGGCGTGGAGTTCGGTAAACATACTGTTCGATAGAACAGTATGTTTAAGTGAGGGCGTGGAAAGTGAAAAGTGGGGGAGAATCGAAGCGGCCCAACCTCACAAGTTGGTGATCTTTGCTCCTGCTCGACGGGCTTCGTCAATGAGGAAGGAGAGCGCCTCCGGCGGAATCTGAGCTTCGGGAATGGATGAGTAAGTGGCACCACGGAATCCTAACAAGATGAGTCCATGATATCGTCTGACCTCGGTGATGACTGGCCATGCCAACGAGACGGAGCCCATCGAACTGACGGCTTCGATGGCTGTCTCAGAGAAGGTGTAGCTAACCTTGCCTCCTGCGATCATTTCCAGCTTATCGAGTGCTCGGTGTCGGCCGATGAAATAGCCGACTCCAAAGATCAAAGTGATGATCGTCAGAAAACAGAGCATGATCAGGTAATAGAGCCTGAGTTGTCCGTCCCTTAAGTCCCAGAAGACGAGCCCCAGACACACAGGCATCGCGAGCAACAACTTCCTACTGAGGCCTTGGGAGAAGAACCATGCATTCCAGGCTTGCCGAACCATGGTGGCATCGACCTGTACGTTAAACTGGTGTTTCATGAATCCGTTTCTGTTTCTCGTGAATGGCGGGGGCTACAGTGAACAGACAAGAGTTTCTGTTTCACATTTGGCTGGTCAATGCCTGGGCATTGCCGAATCGGAGGACTCGGAGTTTGGCTTCGTCCAAGTCGGACTCTTGGAGTTTGAGCTGGGCGGACTCCCAGTAAAAGAAAGGGGCATGGGAGCCGAAGACGATGCGGTCTGCGGGCCAGTCGGTGAGCAGGTTTTCGATGCCTGCGACGCCCTCTAGCATCGCGATGTCCACCCACACCTTGGTTCCGGCGAGTGCGGTCAGCGTCATGGATCGATTGGCGTTGAGGATCATGACGCGGTGCTGTGGCAAGGATTGCAACAGCGCGGGAAGAGGCTTGAAATCGACCGGACCGACCTGCACCTGCGGATGCTGGGTGCGGGCGTCTTCCAGTTGGGCGACGATTTGGATCACGAGGTTCTTGGCGGTAGCGGTCTCCAGCAACTTCGCAAAGGCGGGATCTGCCAGCGTGTAGCTGTGGTAGTTCGGATACAGGCGGAGAATCTTCATCCCGTGGTGATCGATGCAGCGCTGGAGGTCGTCCTGCCAGCCGGGTTGGGCGGGATTGAGGGTGCCGACAGGCAGGAAAAGATCCGGCCCATGCTGCTGACAGGCCCGTGCGAGGCGGTCATTCACGGCGGCGAGATCGCGGTGGAGGATCGCCTCAAAACTCCCCGCCCAGGCCTGCTGCACGCCGCCTTTGCGCAGACGTGCGGCCAGCTTTGCAGGGGCGTCGTCCGGCAAGCGCCGGAAGGGCCATTGGCCGAGGTGAATATTCACATCGGTGAGACCGCCCGCTGGTGCGCCGGCCTTGGGCGGCGCAGCCTGGGCGGCGATGGCGGTGCCGAGCGTGGCCTGCAAAAAAGTGCGGCGTCGGATGGGGTTCATAGGTGGGAGCGTGTTGAGTTCAGGCTTGGATGCCTTTGGCCTTGAGGATGGGCTGCATGAGTCCGCGCAGGTTATCGCAAAAGATCTTTTGTTTGTCCGCATCGCTGATCTGTGCGCCGTGAACTTTGGCCAGTTGGCTGGCAAAGCTGCGCCCGCCGCCATCGCTGCCATAGAGGATGCGATCCGCGCCGAGCTCGCGCACCGCCATCTCGGTCATGCCAGCGGTGGGATCGCTGCCGGCGAGATCGATCCACACATTCTTCAGCGGTTTCACCGCGCGGATGCCTAGCTCCCAGTTGCCACCAGTGTGGCCGCAGATCATCGGGACCTTTGGGAATCGTCGCGCCATCGCGGCGAAGTCATCGGGCGTGGATTCGCCATCGTAATTGCCATTGGTTTTGAACCAGGTGTGCTGGAAGATGACGGCCTGCAGTTCTGCGGCTCGCGTGATGATGGGATCAATTTGTGGATCGCTGCAGCGCTTGGCCACCCACAGCTTCACGCCCACCATGGGGCCGTTCGCGACGCATCGTTCCAGCTCGCTGAGACTGCGTTCGACATGTTTGGCACTGAGGTAGACAAAGCCAAACGCACGATCCGGATACTTGGCAAGCGCCCGCAGCACATCGTCATTTTGGCGCTGCAATTCATCAGGCTCGGGATCCTGCGCCCACTTCATGCCCATGTAGATGCAGAGCCTCTCGATGCCCATGCGATCGGCATAACGCAACAGGTTGCTGAGCCGTTCTTCGGGCGTTAGGCCAGCGACGCCCGATAGGTGGCAGTGGAGGTCCCAGATTTTCATGGTCGGGAAGCATTGCGCCTTGGTGGAGCCGAGGCAACCGCATTCGATCCGGTGTGCCTGTGGCTTTTTGGATCGCTATGAACGGCACCCTGTCCTAGGCTGTCAGTGATCGTGACCATGCGAAAAGCCAGCCAACTCCGAATCACCCCGCTATGCGCGCTGCTGAGTGCGGGTTTGCTTTGGCTGTGTGCCGCGCCTGTCGTCTCTGGGCAACTCCTGACGGCCTTTCCGGGGGCGGAAGGCGCTGGCAAATGGGCCGCTGGCGGTCGGGGTGCGCGCGTCATCGCGGTGACGAATCTGCGGGATTCGGGGGCAGGAAGTTTGCGCGCAGCGGTAGAGGCCTCCGGGGCGCGCACAGTGGTTTTTCGGTTGGGCGGGACGATTTGGCTGAAGTCTCCGCTGCGCGTGAAGCATCCGTTTTTGACGATCGCAGGGCAAACGGCTCCTGGCGATGGCGTGACGGTGGCGGGAAATGCGTTCATGGTTGAGGCAGGGGAGGTGATCGTCCGCTACCTGCGCTTCCGCCCCGGCGATGTGTCGCGCACAGACGTCGATGCAGTCAGTGTGGTGCGCGGTAGCAACATCATCCTGGATCATCTTTCGACGAGTTGGGGCGTGGACGAAACTTTGTCCGTCAGTGCGGAGGCGCGGGAGGTGACGGTGCAGTGGTGTTTGATTTCGGAGAGCCTGTTCCGCTCGGTGCATTCCAGTGGCGATCCTCATGGGAAGGGCTCGCTCTTGCGTGGCAAGAATGGCGCGCGGATCTCCCTGCATCACAACCTGTATGCGCATCACTCAGATCGTGTGCCGATGGTGCAGGGCTTGGATCCCGTGACGGTAGATCCACAGGGCGTGTGGGTGGATTTTCGCAACAACGTGATCTATGACTGGGGCGCTGTCGCCGATGGATGGGAGGCTGCGGGAGCGAATCGTAATCGCGAGGCTGCGGCGTTTTGCAACTTCGTCAACAACGCCTACTATGCTGGACCCAGCACCGCCGCTGCCATCCTGCCGATCCCACAGTCGCCCTACTTTGCCTATCGCTTCTGGGCCTATGAGGAGCTGTCGCCCCATGCACAGTCGTTCTGGGCGGGCAATACGTTGAATGGTGACCTGTGGCGCAATGGCTCCGGGAATCTCGATCCGAAATGGATGGTGTCTGTGCCTGCCTCCATCGGTAGCCGTTATTTCGCGCCGCAGGAGTTGGCCTTTGTCAGCACCGGGCTGCCGGAGGAATCTGCGGAGGTGGCAACGGCCCGAGTGATGGCGGAAGTGGGTGCCTCCCACGTCCGCGATGCGGTCGATCTACGAGTGCTGGCGCAAGCAGCCAATGGCACCGGCGGGCTGATCGACTCCCAAGCTGACGTCGGCGGTTGGCCTCTGCTGGCTGCGGGAGTTGCACCGCTTGATCGTGATGCCGATGGCTTGCCAGATGGTTGGGAAAAGGCGCGTGGATTGAACGCTGCCTATCGGGCTGATGCCAATCGTCGCGCACCGGACGGGCGCACTTGGCTGGAGACTTATCACCAGCAATTGCTCGATCCTCAGGCAGTGCATCTGACGATTACCAGCGAAGGACCGGGCAGTGCGTCGATCGATACCGCGCTCATGCCACTGGGCGGGACAGCGTCTGTGTCTCTGTTGCCTGACGAGGGCTTTGTTGTCGATAAGATCCTGCAAAATGGGGTGACGCTGCCCCTTAGCAGCTTGCGCCAAACACCACCGCTTTGGGGGGATACGAATCTGCACGTTGTCTTTGCGCGACCCAAAATCCCGCTGCCTGCGGAGTATGCAAAGCCCTATACCGTGCTGGTTTCGCGAAGTCCTGATGCCAACGATGAACTCGGTGGCATGCTGCATTTTCGGGTTACGACGCGCGGGGCTTTCTCGGGAAGATTGTGGAATGGGAGGCAGACATTCGTCGTGCGCGGAAGCATCGTTTCGCGAGTCGAAGAGACGCCCAAGCTGCACGTCGAACTTCCCGTGCGCGGGCAATCGCCGTGTGTTCTAGATCTTGAATTGATGGCAGACGGTGGTGCCCAGGGAAGTCTGGCTCGCGATGATGCCACTGCCAGTTTGAGTGGCTGGGCTTGTCCCTGGCATTCTCGTCTGCAACCGCTGCCCATCGCACAGCGAGGCACGAGGAATGTCGTGCTCTCGTCCGGCGACGATGATGCCACGCTGCGATTGAGGACTTATTCCTCTGGCTACGCGGTGATCACTGCGCGATTCAGTGATCGGAAGTATGCACTGCGCACCACATGGTTGGGCGCGCAAGGGCAGTGGCTGATGTGGAGCCGGTCGTATCGCAACATCACTGCCACTCACGGCAGCGGCGTTTTGGATTCCGATGCTGCGGTGACCGGAGAGGTCCTGCGACTGACAAGCTCAGACGCCAGCCCGATAGCGACGGCGTATTCGCTTGCGCCGTGAGTGAATCACTCCAGGAAGTCAGGGTGCCAACGTTTGCGCGCAGCGTATTTGGGGGGGGCGGCGCGCTGCTCGGCAAGGAATTAAGTGTCAATATTAGATTATGGATTTTATTGATTGCTCGCTCTTATTTAATCAAGTTGTGCATGCTATTATCTTGCCCTGTTTCGATTAGTGTGTTGGCTGGTGCCGGTGATGGCGTTCGCATTGCCCGAACTGCATTATGTCGTTAAAGTTGAAGATTTTATTCCCTATTGTCATAGGTGGGGTACTGGGGCTCGGGTGTCTGTTCCTGTTCTGGAGCGAGCACCTGAAGCGTTCGGCGGCTGCTGACGCCGGTGTGCAGTTGAGTAGGCTCGTCGATTGCAAGGATGCAGACTCGATTCAGCAACTCGTGATGTCACCAGCCTATTTGAACGATAGATCTCCCGCCGAAAGGGTCTCGTTGATTATGGAGTCTCTCGAGGGAGAAATATCCCCGGCAGGCATGGTTGTCCTGGCTCGGGACGGCAAGTTTGGTTCGTTGGAAGCCCTATTCCCTGGCGAGGCGAAGGTTTGGGCGGGTGCCTACGCCGTCAATGTGGATGAGTGTGTAGCTTTTAAGCTACAGAGGGGTGGCCTTTGTGCCGAACTTGTTCTCCACGGCGAGCCAGATTCGACTTACCGCATTCTTCGTTGCAACGATATCCGCCAGCTCGCTGAGCCTTCAACTGCTTCCCAGCCATGACTTCCCGATTTTGCCTCTACCTTGCCCTGACAACACTTTTCTTCTACTTCGTCGCTGAAGCAGGGGCCGCTACTTTCAGTAGCAGTCGTGCCTCCGTCGCCGACACCACCAGCGGCCTCTCGTGGAACGACGCGGCAGGGCAGAAAGCCCTCACAGTCTCCTGTTGGTTCAAAATCAGCATGCCAAATGGAGGAGTCATCAGTCAACCCATGATCATCATGGCGAATAGTGCCAGCGGCTCTTGGAACGGCACCACTCTCTCCACCAACCACGCCTACGCGCTCTTCCTGAATCCCAACACCGGCAACGTGGATTTCACGGCCAAGGGTGTCGGGGGCAGTTACGCGCGTAGTGTCGTCATCACGCCCTACTTAGAGCGCTGGTATCACGTTGCTGTTGTGGTGAGCAACACCATCGTTAAAGCCTATGTCGATGGGCGCATTGTCTTCACCGACAGTTCCAGCGCGGGCAACACCACGACCACGGATGGCGTTCACATCGGTGGAAACGGCCAGGGCTATTACTTCCCTGGGGAAATCCAGGAGGTTCAGGTCTTCCAGTCGGCCCTCGACCCTGAGGTCATCGCCGAGAATCGTTTCCTTGATCTGGTGCCGGCGGATTGGTCGTCACTAAAAGGTTACTTCAAACTGGCTTACAGCACCACGACCGCCGACCAGTTGAAAAATTTCGCCGCCACTCCACCCACAGGCACCAGCACCCTCACGGCAAGCGGTACCGTTGCCTTCGAGGAAACGACCCGCGATGGTGAGCAGTCCCTCTTCGACTCGCGGAAGAACGACGGCAAAGACAGCATCTCTGCCCTCTCCGGCTCCTACAGTTGGCAGCAGACCGCCTTGGCCCGCCCCACGCCCGGCATTCCCTTTGAGTTCACTTTCGCCTACAACAGCGCGATCGCGACCAGCGGCTATCCGCTGGAAAACGGCGCGGACGCCTTCGCTCCTCAGGCACTCGGCGCGGGCTGGCGGCATTCGTTCGAGGCGCGCATTCTTCCCACCACTTCGTTCAACCCCACCGCCACCCGCCAGGCCATCGGTTTCATGAGTTGGGACGGAAACGTGGAAACTTGGGACATCGACACCACGACCCCTAGCGGCGTGAAGTTCAAGACCCGCCACAAGGAGTATCGGGGTGAACTCGAACTCATCGGCAGCGTGCTTGACGCCAATGCCACCATCCGCTGGATCACACCCGACCGTCTCATTTACACCTTCCGTACGCCTTACCCCGCCGGTCCGCAGTCGCTCATGCGCGGCCGCCTCAATGAGATCGCCGACTTCAATGGCAACCGCATCCAGTTCACCTATTACACCACTGGCGACAAGGCGGGATTGATCCAGCGCGTCACTGATACGGCTGGGGGTCTCTGGAACTTCAATTACGACGCCTCCAACCTGCTCACCTCCGTCACGGGGCCTTCAGACGATGCGGCCCAAAAGTGGACCGTCACGTTCACCTACTCGCAGAGCAACAATCGCAACACGCTCGCCACCCGCAGCATCACCGGCCCAGCCGCCTACACCGCTGCCACCTCACCGGCGCTCAATACCCAGTGGCAGTTTCAATACACCAACGGCAACCTGACCACCGTCATTGATCCGCGAGGCAAGAACGATGTCCGTATCACCTACGATCCTCGGGGTCGCAAAGCTACCGTTCGGGACGCCCTGGACCGCACCACCACCTTTTCCTATAATTCCCCCGCCGTCCGCCAACTCACGACGACCATCAGCAACCGCTCCGTGGTGGACGCGTTTGACCGCAAGCTCCGCCGCATCTCCACGCGGAATTCACTCGGTCACATCAGCAGCTTTGAATACGACGAGTTCGGCAATACCACGGCCACCGTGGATCCACGTGGCTCCCGCACCACCATGACCTACGACACCCGGTCAAACCTCCTCACCCGCACGGTCGTCCCGCTGAATCAGACGACGACCCTGCAATACAACCACACGCTCACCCTGGCAGCGATCCCTCTGGGCGTCCCGTCCAACGAGCCCACCAAAACCATCGATCCCCTCGGTTGGGAGACAACTTACAGCTACGACGGCGCTGGCAATCTCCTCACCCAGTCCGATGCTCTCGGCACCCTCGCTACCCACAGCTACGATGCCAAGGGCCTCGTTACCTCCTCCCGCGATGGCAATAATAACCAGACCACCTTCGCATACAATGCGAATGGCTTCCTCACGGGGCGCACCATCGCCGCCGGCACGCCAAAGGCCGCTTCCAGCACCGTCGTTCCCAGTGAACTCGGCTGGCCTATGGCCGAGACCAATGCGCTCAACCAGACCATCACCTACCTGCGCAATATCAATGGCCAACCCGTTCGGGTCACCGATCCCCTCGGCCGGCAGTTGGTGAAGACCTATGATGCCAGCGGCAATCTCACCTCCGAGTCTGACGCCAAGGGCGTGGCCACGACCTACGGGTACGATGACGCCAACCAGCGCACCAGCATGACCAACCGCGCGGGCAGCGTCTGGACCTACACCTTCAATTCCTTCGGCGAGCCCTTCACCACCACCACCCCCGCCGCTCTGTCAGACGGCAGCAGCCGCCAGGAGACCACCACGCGCAACTACGACACCGCAGGCCGCCTCACTTCAGAAGTAGACACCTATGGCAATACCACCAGCTTCGAATACGACGCCAACCGCAATCAGACTGCCACCATCGACAAGCAAAGTCGCCGCTGGGAGAAGACCTACGATGTGCTCAATCGTCCGCTGACCAGCAAGGACCCCCTCGCCAACATCACCACCACCACCTACGACGCCGCAGGCCGGGTCAAGACCATCACCTCGCCCAATGGCTACCCCACCCAGCACAGCTACGATGGTCGTGGTCGCCTCATCAAGTGGACCGACCCCATGGGATCCGAGTGGCTCTACAGCTACGATGGCAATACCAACATCCTCGACATTGAGGACGCCCTGCACGGCCACTACCTCATGACCTACGGCCCGGCCAATGAGCGCCTCACCGAGCGCAATCAGGACAACCAGACCTGGACCTACCACTACGATCCGCTGTTCCGCCTCCAGACCCAGACTGATCCCAACGGCACTTCCCGCACCTATGTCCGCGATGCCGCAGGCCGCACCGAGCGGGTGGACTTCGGCTCGGGCCGCACCAACTCGCTCAACTATGATGAGAACAACAACCCCACCCTCGTCATCCGCGCCCAGCCCGGCACAGCCGCCACCTCGAACATCCTGTCCTACGACGCACTCGACCGCCTCACCTCCGCCACCGACACCTTTGGCAAAACCGTCGCCTACAGCTACGACGTCCTCAGCCGCGTCACCACCAAGACCTACCCCGGCTACAAAGTCCTCACCCACACCTACGACCGCCTGCACCGTTTGAAGGGCCAGAGCTTCAACTTCGGCACCCAGACCTTCGCCACTGCCTTCACCTACGACACCGTCGGCCGCCTCACCCAGCAGACCTATCCGAATGGGCTCACCCAGGTGAACACCTTTGACACCGCAGGCCGAATCACCGCCCTCAATCACAACCAGGCTGCCACGCCGCTCATCGCCCTCACCTACGCCTGTGATCGGAATGGGAACAAAACCAGCGGCACCGACCAGGGGGCCATCACTTGGGATCCCGCCAACGTCACTCCCTACGACGACACTTCCCGCTTCACCGCCGCAGGGAAACTCATCGACCGCGTGGACAGCGCCCCTGCCAGCCCCAAGACTCTCGACTACAGCTACGACGCCAGCGGCAACATGACCCGCGCCGCCACCCCCGGCGACGCCGAGGTCTATGCTCTCACCTACGACGAGGACAACCGAACCACCAGCCTCAGCTACGCCACCGCCCTCACCACCAAGACCATCGTCAACCGCTACGACGCCATGGGCCGCCGCGTCTCCCGCACCGCCGATGGCATCCAGACCCGCTATGTCCTCGACCTAATCGGTGACATGGAGCGCATCCTCTGCGACACCGATGCCAACGGCACTGTCAGCGCTTGGTATGTCCACAGCCCCGCAGGCCTCAGTTACAAAGTGGACGCCGCAGGCACCCTCACCTGCTACCACGCCGATGCCCAGGGCAACATCATCCGCACCACCACCACCGACGGCCCCGACGCCGATACCGTGCCCGACATCGTCAACGAATACGCTTACACCCCCTATGGCCGCAGGCTCGTCGTCAGCGGCACCGCAAGCGATCCCTACCGCTTCGTCGGTAGCCAAGGCGTCATGGAAGAACTGCCCAATCTGTATTTCATGCGCGCGAGGTATTACTCGGCGGATGCGGCGGTGTTTTTGAGCACTGATTCCATGAAGGGTGTTGGTGCCACTTGGTCATCAAGCGCTTACACCTATGGAAACGCCAACCCAGCGCTATATGCTGATGCTGATGGCAGGCATCCTGGCATAATCGCGGGTGCTCTTATTGGAGGGCTAATCGAAGGCGGAATTGAGTTATTTGATCAGGCGACAGATGATCAAGCTGGAGTTGACTGGCGCAAAGTCGGTGTTCAAACAGGGAAAGGCGTCGTGGTGGGAGCGCTCGCTGGAGCTACTGGCGGGCTTAGTCTTGGATATTCGATTGCCGCAAATGCAGCAATCTCAGGTGCTGGTGAGTATGCAGCCAATGCAGCAACTAACTACATTGATGGCGCTCCGCTGAACCAAGGCGCAGGCAGAGCAATTATCGAAGGTGTGGTGTCGGGAGGAGCGGGCAGCCTTGTGGGAGCAGCAAACCCTGCATACACTGCCTCCAAACTAAGTAATGGCGCTTTCTTATCGAATGTTGTCACGGGCAACATTACGTCCGCAACTTCACGGGCACTATCCACAGAAGCGGCTGCTAGTTTTGCAGGTCAGTTTGCACAATCCACGATTGTTGGAAAAAGCTCCTCGAGTGGAGGTGGCACGTCTCAATCGTCTAGCTCATCCAGTTCACGCTCAACAAGCACTCCACTATCAACAGTCGGCTATCAACTGCCAGGCGGCGTGCCATCCAATCCCATCCAGGCCATCAACTTTGCCTCCAGGTCCAATAGCGCCCAAACAACCAAGCCCGTCGCTTCTACCACAAGCACCGCCAACAAATCGACAGCTTCCAGCAGCAGCGGCAGCACCTCCGGCCCCACCAAGACAGCATACAACAACGGGATCAATCTGTTGTCCGGTACAGCGACCTATGGAGGCATCACGTTCTCCTTCGCGACCTCCAGTTCATCGAGCAAGAAGAAGTAACCCCCATCTCCTCCCTGCTCATGAACTCTTCCACCCGCTTCGCCATGCGCACCCTCACTTTCCTGGCCCTGCTCCTCACCCTTCTCCCCACCGCCCAAGCCGACATCACCTCCGGCCTCGTCGGCTGGTGGAAGATGACAGAGGGAAGCGGCACCACCGTGCCCGATTCCTCCGGAAACAACAACACAGGAGCCATCACCGGTGCCACCTGGGGAGAATCACAAGGCATGAAATGCCTTGTATTCAATGGAGCCAGCAGCGTGACCATTCCCAATTCAGCCAGCCTGAATTCAGCGAGCACAAGTGTCTCGGCCTGGGTTAAATTGGAAGCGGCGTCCGGACTCAGATGCATCATAAGTAAAATGGAGACTGCCGGCTTTTTGCGGGGATTCAATTTTCTGGCGTCTAACTACAACATTCCAGATGCCGCTGGAACAGGTTGGTCGACGAATGGATTCTATCTCAACGACTACTTCTGGAACGGCAGCGGATACGGCGATGGCGGTGCGGCGGGATTGTATGCCCGCTGGCAGCACTTGGTATGGACCTTCTCTGGAGGAAGCGTGATCACTTATATCAACGGACAACAAGCTTCGTCTTACACCGTGCCAACGATGACTGCTACTAACACAGCGGCACTCAGCCTTGGCGCGTCGCAATACTCTGGCTATGCACTCGTCGGCGCTATGACAAACGTGCGATTCTACAACCGTATCGTCACTCCTTCTGAAGTCGTAACGCTTTACCAAGATGGCGATCCTCAGCCCATCCGCCACTATCAACTGGAAGCCAATGTTCAGGACAGCAGCGGCAACGCAAAACACGGTACTGCCTCCGGTGCTCCGGTCGCCGTGAATGCGCAACTGGCACAAGGCATGCGGTTTGGCGGGGGCGCTGACGGCATGACCGTCGCTAACGAGGCAAGGCTTGATGTTGGAACCGTTTCAGCCTTTGTCCGCATTGACAATGCCTCTACCATGCCCGCTATGCAGAACATTGTGTCCACCTGGGGCACCGAGCAGAACTACGCGCTGTTTACAGAACGCGACAGCGAAGGCAGAAGCCGCATTTCAGCGCGTTTTCGGAAGCGTCAGGATTCCACCAATGTCTATCCTGAACAGGTGGTCAGTTCCACCAGCGTGCTGAGCCTCGGTGTTTTCCATCATGTGGCCTTGAGCTACGATGGCACGATTCTTCGCCTCTTTGTGAATGGCCGGGAGGAAGGAAGTAACACTCTCACTGGCTCCGTGACCACCACGCCAACGGCTGGACCAATCGATCTCCTGATCGGTAAAGCTACTGCGTCGGCATCGGCTCTCATTGGCACGGTGGATGATGTTCGCATCTATGACTCGGCATTGAATGCCTTCAACATTCGGCGACTGGCCTCCGGCGTGCGAGGCCAGATCGTCTATGATCAGGATTTTGAGACAGCGACTATCAATGACGGTGTTTTCGTCTCGTTCAGTTCGCCCGGCACCACAACTAGCCAGACGCCTGCGACAGGTGCGCGCCCTAGCACCCGATTCCTCGGTCCCTTCGCCCATACAGGCGGGAATGTCCGCATTCCAAGAGTGCCCGCTCACACCAGTTTAACGGTCGCCTATGACATGTATGTGATCGGTCCCTGGACTGGCAACACCACGCTCAATAGTCTCGACTTTGGCCTCAATTCACAGCCTGCCAGCTTTAGTGCGTCCTTCGCAACGAAGTTTTTGTCGTATCAGAGCTTCCCCTCACTGTCCAAGTCCACAGGCAAGAACCCATGGCTGACTGGCAGCTACGAAGTAAACACGCTAGGCTATCCTCAGGGTTCAGTTTATCGTGTCGTCAAAACAATTCCTCACACAGCGCCTTCCATTGATCTCACCTTGTCGCGGTACTCCGGATCGAGCGTGCCTGATCAAACTTTTGGTATCGACAATCTCGTCATCAGCCTTTCCAATGACGCAACGCCACCGACGAGCTACTCCGTGTCCGGCACAGCCGCAGGCACCAATTTGCCTGCGGGTGCCCTGCGGGCCCAAGCGGTAGTCGCAATCGCCAGTGGTGCATTGGATCAAGTGGATGTGTCGGCGGGATCGTTCGCCTTTGGCTCCCTCGCAGCTCCAGAGAGTTATTATTTGCGAGCTTATGTGGACAGCAACAACAACGGCATCCGCGACCCTTACGAATGGGTCGGGTCCGCCAACGGCGGTGCCGCTGTCTATCTGGATTCCGACAAGACGAATATTGCCATCTCCATCGCCTCACCCGTGGACAGCGACAACGATGGCATGGCTGATGAATGGGAATTGGCCAATGGCTTGATCGTCGGGGTCGATGACAGTGCGCTGGACAAGGACAATGACGGACTGACCAACATTCAGGAATATTGGCTGGGCACCAACGTTAGCTTGGCTGACACCGATGGCGATGGCGTCCCGGACGGCCAGGAGTGGGCTTTGGGCTTGAATCCCCTCAATTCAGACAGTGATGGCGACGGCATGCCGGATGCTTGGGAGATTGCCAACGGCACTGACCCGCGTCGCAACGACGCGAATGAGGACGCAGATTTCGACTTCATCACTAACCTTCAGGAGTTCACCAATGGCACGAAGGCCAACACCGCCATGAGCGGTACCGATGGCATCTCTGACTATCGCCGGATCAACGGCAAGGGCACCTGGAAGGGCTACTACGACAAGAACAATCGCTTTCTGGGCCAGATCTTCGACAATGGCACCAGCATCATTCAGGGTTACGACCCCAATAGCAACCCCACCCGCCAACTGATGCGGCACTCGGCGGATGCGGATCACGACGGCATGCTGGATGTGTGGGAAGTTGCCAACGGCCTCGATCCCAACTCCGCCACAGGCGCTGACGGCATTGGCGATGCGGATGACGATGGCGTGACCAATATTCAAGAATACATCGCGGGCACCGATCCCAAGTCGGCTCTCTCCAAGACCACGAATGACGGTACAGTGATTGGCAGCACAACGCTTTCCTTCACTCCAACCGCCTTTGTGATGGCGACTGGGCAACTCGACGGTGCTGGACCCGAAGAGGTTATCATCAGCGGCGATGGCAATCCTGGGGCCGCCACGAACTCGCTGCGCATTTTCACTTTAAATGGCGAGACCTGGACATCGGAGACAGTGGAATTGGGCTCGGTCGGTGTAACCTCCATCGCCGTCGGAGTTGGCGCTGGTCCCGTGCCGATCTTTGTCGGGACTCGCGCTGTGGCACCAGCATTTGGGCAGATCTTGAAGTTCACCAAAACGGGCGGTGTATGGAGCAGTTCGGTGTTTCTGACCTCCACCGATGAGGTGGCGTTCGCTCCCGGCGTGAGGCTGATGCCCGGCCCAACCCTTCCCGGGAACGTGATCGTGCAATACTCGGCCCCCAGCGAGATCAGTCAGAAGCTTTACAGCTTCGATCAAGCCACGGGAACACGGACTAGTGTTTTGAACACCGACAGTGGTGTGACTGCGACACCGCCAATATTCACTAAGATCGGCGACTCCGACTATGCGGTGCTTCGGCAAACCACCACCAATCCCTCTGCGGATTTTCTTTGTTACACGGTGGGTGGCGGCACGCGCTTGACCACGTCGCCGCTGGTGATCCCGGCGATTGGCGGTGCGATGCCTTTCTATACGGCCGCCAAGTTGCGTCCCGGTTTGAGTTCGAGGCCGTCGATCATTCAGTTCAAGGTCAAGGATCTCAACGCCTCAGGAACTGCTGACAGTGCGGACTCGATGCTCATGATTGAATCCGACCCCAGGACCACCACGAACTCCCCGGTGCTCGCACAGGGTGAAGTGCCGTTGCTTGCGCCTGCCGGCATTGCCGCCGCTGTCGCCACGGTTCATATCTCCACAACTTCGACGGCGGACGCCCTGATCGTGGGGGATGCCGATGGAATCGTGAAGCTGCTAGATGCCCCCACGGACACGGGGGCGCTGCGGAGGCGTCTTTTGACCTCAGGTTATCGCGGCAAGTCATGGCATCAGTTCCGAAGCTGGAGCAGCACGGATCCGGGAGCCGGTGCCGCTGGCGTCTTGGTCACCCCCACAACCCCGGCCACTGCTCAGCTTGTATTGTGGTCCGCTTCCACACTTGCCGCGAACGCCAGTGCCGCGCCTTTGCAAACAGCACCGCTCGCCCGTATCGCTGCAACACCTAGCGCAGGCGGACCGCGTTCGGTGGTGGATGTGGATCTTTGGGATGGCGAGGGGAATGTCTCTCGAGTGATGTTGCAATACCGCCTCAATGCTTGGTCGAACTGGGTGAATGCGACGGTACTCACGTTGGACGGAGGAGGCGCATCGCAGTTTGTGACAGCGGCACCGACGGGCACGCGGCATCATTTGATTTGGAATGCCTCCGCCGACCTCGGTAGCAATTTTTCGGGCAATGTGTTGCTGCGCACCCGCTCCGCCGATGCGGCGGATGTGGGAGTCTGGTCTGAGCAGGTGTATTACAAGGTGGGGCTCGCGCCGGAGATCGCGGTGAAGGATACCGTGCCTGACGTGCTGCTCGTTGATGGTAGCGGCAGCATCGCGCTGGGCGATGTGCCGATCGGCCAACCCACCACGCGAACGTTCAACATCCTGAACGAGGGCAATGGCGCGCTGAACGGTCTGAATGTGACGGCAGACGCGGCCGCCAATCTAGGCCTGAGCATCACCCAGCCTCCGACCAGTTCACTGGCCAGTGGTGGCAGCACGACTTTCAGCATTAGCCTCACGCCCACGCTGTCGGGTCCATTCACGCTGGCACTCCATCTGGCCAGTGATGACGAGGACGAGAACCCCTTTGACATCACTCTCAGTGGCAATGCGCTCGAGCAGGTGGTGACGCTGGCGGTCGCTCCAGCCAGTGTGACCGAGGATGGCAGCACCAACTTAATCTTTACCTTCAGGCGCAGTGCCACAGCGGGCGGCCTGACTGCGAACTACACCCTTGGCGGCACAGCGACGCTTGCCGAAGACTATTCGGCGACCGCCAGCGGATCGTTGTCTTTCATCGACGGCAGTGCCACTGCGACGGTGACGATCGATCCAATTGCCGACAGTGCTCCAGAGCCCGATGAGACGGTGATACTCACCTTGGCGGCAGATGCGACCTATGCCATCGGCATGCCTGGCAATGCAACGGGCACGATCTTGAGCGACGAACTGCCAGTGCTGGCCACCAACGGCGTGACGAACATCACCGCCACCGACGCCCTCAGCGGCGGCAGCGTGTCGAGCAGCGGTGGCACCGCCATTGTGGAACGCGGCATCGTATTTGCGACAGCCCCGAATCCCAGCACGGCCAACGCCAACAAAGTGCCCGTACCCGGCGGCACCGGGGCCTATACCGCAGCGATGGGTGGTCTCGTGCCAGCCACCACCTACTACGTTCGTGCGTTTGCCACCAACAGCGCGGGGACAGGCTATGGACAGCAGGAGCAGTTTGTCACCGGTTCGGTGCCCGTGGGACCGGGCTGGCAGTCGCCCACCGGACTCGAACACAGCATGACGGTGTATGCCCAAGTGGACCGCGATGGCGCCAAGATCGAAAGCCCCGGCAGCAAGTTGGCAGCTTTTGAGACCAGCAACGTCGCTGGCGTGGCCTCGCTCATTACCGGACCCGGCGGCAGCAAGCTCTATCAATTGACCGTGTGGTCCAATAATGCGGCCATCACCGGACTGCCAATGAAGATCTTCGACGCAGGCACCAGTGAAATTCTGGACATTAGCGAAACGTTGGACTTTGCCAGCAATGGCATAATAGGCAGCATCGCCGCACCTGTTCTCTATCACGTCCGCCCCGCCGAGGTCGACCAAGTGATCCCCCTGGTGCAGGGCTGGAACTGGATCTCCTTCAACGCGCTGCCAGAGAACCATGCGCCCGGGACGGTACTGAGTCAATACACGCCGCAGGACAACGACCTCATCAAGGGAACGGCGGGCACGGCGACGCACTTCGGTGGAGTCTGGTATCCGACAGCGGGCTTCACCCTGGATGCCAGCCGCCTGTATCTCCTGCGCCGCCAGCAAGCCAGCGCCACAAACCTGACGGTGCATGGCGTGCCGGTGGATTCGACTGAGAGCATCAGTCTCGTCGCAGGCTGGAACTGGCTGGGCTACAACCCACAGACGGCAAGGCCGATCGGAACCGCTCTCGCTGGGCTGACGCCCGCCAACAACGACCTCATCAAGGGCCAATACGACGGAACAGCGACTTGGTTCGACGGTCAGTGGTATTCATCAACTTATGAGTTGGCTCCAGGACGCGGTTACCTGCTGAAAGTCGCCATAGCTCAGAGCTTCGCGTATGACACACCTTTGCCGGCTATGGCATCCATGGACTTCGGGAATGCGCCAAGCGAACCCCGGTCTTCTTTTTCTCTCGTTGCCAGCGGCAGCGAAGGCACCGCGGGTTCCGGTTTTGGCCCACCTGAATGGGAATCCCCGGTTGGGAAAGAGCACAGTATGACCATTTACGCTGCTGTGGAGATTGGAGGACAACGTTTGGAAGATGCCGGCGCCTTACTCTCGATTGATGAAGCGGGTCTCACGGCTGGAACCGCGTCAGTTATGCAGGGTCCGGCGGGAAAGTTGTATCAGCTAACTGCCTGGTCAAACGCAGTGTCGGGTTCTGAGATGATATTGAAAGTTTATGATCCTAGCAATGGGATCGTTCGGGACTTGTCCCCCAGTCTTAATTTTTCAGCCAACGGCATCGAAGGAATGATTGTGAACCCTGCCGTTTTCATTGCTCGTGCTTTGGATAATATCGAAGTTTGGAGGCATCGGAATTTTGGCAGTATCGAGAATCTGGGTTTAGGGTTGGATACCGCCGACAGCGACGGCGATGGTGTTGAGAACCTGCTGGAGTACTTCACGGCGATGAATCCGAACAAGAGTGACCGGATGGCGAGTCTTTGCAAAAGAGTCGGTGCGAATATCGAGTTCATCTACACGAGGAACAAGTCTGCGACCGATGTGACCGCGACCGTTGAGTGGAGTGACACTCTGGGGGATGATTGGAGTTCTGAGGATGTGACAGAAAACGTGATCAGTGATGATGGGGAAACACAGCAAATTAAGGCGATTGTTCCAATTGGTGGAACTCGCCGTTTCGTGCATCTCAAAGTGACGCACTGACACGTTGGATGCCTCCCAACTGATTCCATTTGAGACGAATCACTCCAGGAAGTCCCCGCTCACCACATCTTCTTCCGCCGCATTGCCGTGGATGCCGGTGGCGATGACTCGGTCGGTGATTTCGTCGATGTAAGTCTTTAAAACTTTGCTCAGTTCCAGGAATTCGGGCCACAGCGTGTCATTGACAAAACTGCGTGGCACACGGGCCATGACCGTATTGCGGCGTTGGCGCGAATAGCGGTAGGGCCGGATCTCGTAGCGGCGCAGCAGGGCGATGAAGAGCTTCTTGGACCATCCATCCGTGAGGCCAAAGCGGTATTCGATCGCTGGATCAACCCGCTCCACATCCGCCAAACGTTTCCGAATCCGCGCAATCGCCTCGCCAGCGGCTTCTTTTTCACCCGGTGTTGTGGCACCCGCGTAGAGGCGTTCGATTTTGCGGAGCTTGTCGAGGAGATCGCTTTCGTTCATGAGAGGCAGGGGCGCGGGCGGAAAGAGTGAGTGCAGAGAAAGGTCACGTCAAGCACCGGGACCGCTTGCCTCGTGTTGTAGCTGGGCTCTGTGAGGCCGGTGCCACTGGACCGTCGATGAGAACGCCCAGGAATGCATGAGCATTCGCCAGACTGCTTGGGAGGGAGTCGAGGAGCGCGGGCTTCTAGCCCGTGCGTGGTCGGCGGCGCTTCCAGCCCGCCACGCGAATGCTAGGGCCCCGGAGTCGCCAGGGACTGGCTTGGTCCCAACGCACGACTAACAAAAGTCGACAATAAAATGCTCGCCCAGGTTGACGATCCGACGGCTTTCTGATTTCATGCTGACCGCATTTACTGCCTCTAAGAAATGAACCGTCTCCAAGTAGCCCGTTGCGTGCTTATCGCATTCCTTCCGACTATAGCCATGAGCCAGTCACTTGACGAACGTAGAGCGAAGATGGAACAAAACGAGAACCGTGAGCCCTCCAAAGAGGCTGTTGAGCGAAAGCTGCGTTCGACTCAAAGGCTCAAGGCAGAAGGGGTTCCTGTCATGGATGGCTTACCGTATATTGAAGACTCTACGGAGGCGAAAATGCGAACTACCGAGGAGATTGCCCATCGGGCGATCGCGGTTGTACTCGCTGCGCTAAAGGGAGAAGGGCTGGATCAGGCCGAACTGGATTTGCTCGTGAAAAAATATGGAGCTGACGATTTCTTTTCGCCAGAGGAAGCAAAATTCATCAAAGATCCCAGTCCAAGCCAACAAGACCGAATCAATTTTTCATGGCGATATGAGTGTGTTTGGGTGCTGCTCTGGTCGCTCGGCTATGTGGATACACTCGCGAAGCCCGAAGGCATCTGCGATGTTCCGAAGCTGGCCAGCATTTTCCGGGATCGAGATACCGCCCAACTGATCAAGGACGCCAAGCTTCGCCCCCTGAGCGAAATTCTTGATCAGGCGGATTTGATATACCGATATCATTGGGCAACGACTGATGCCCGCATCAAAGGCCAGCCCGCACCAGCCAACCTCGAAGCGGGCGTCATCCAGGAGCGACACTACGTTCTAAACTGGCTGATCGGGTATATGGATGAGGCTTGGGACGAAGTCAGCACGGATACCTGATCGCGCTCGACCTCCTTCATGGCGAGCCTCATGTCCGTTGCTGCCATTTGTCGTTTTCCCGTGCGTCAGGCGCTTCGGACTTAGCTAGCTGGCAACGTTTGCGTAACTGCGCCATCGGTTTGGTCATTGTGCCGATCAGCGGGTTGTCGAGCTTGGATGCCTCAGCCTTCAATATCAGTTCAAGTCCGGTGCGGTAACGGTGCGACCGGGGACGGTAACAGCGCAACCGGGGCGGTAACGGCGCGACCGGGGACGGTAACGGTGCGACCAGGGACGGTAACGGCGCGACCGGGGCGCAGTAACGGCGCGACCGGGGACAGTAACGGCGCGACCGGGGATGGTAACGGTGCGACCAGGGACGGTAACGGTGCGACCGGAGGCGGTAACGGCGCGACCGGGGACGGCAACGGCGCGACCGGGGGCGGTAACGGCGCGACCGGGGGCGGTAACGGCGCGACCGGGGACGGTAACGGTGCGACCAGGGACGGTAACGGTGCGACCGGAGGCGGTAACGGTGCAACCGGGAGCGGAAGCGGCGCAACCGGGAACGGAAATGGCGCTACCGGAAGCGGAAACGGCGCTACCGGGGGCAATAATGATTGAGTCGGATCTAGCCATGGAATCGGTGGGCTGGTCGGTCGTTGGAATTGCCAATGACGGTTCCCCTAGCAAGTCAGTCTGGACCTTTGTCGTCCCGACACTGTTGGCGACCCCGTGCGGGCCAATTTACTCGTTCTTGGTGCAACTTGGTCCACAGATTTCGCGGTCTCCTCTGCTCGGGAGTTCTTATCTCGTGCTGCTCATGTGCGCGCCCCCTCTTCTCCCCTTGGTGTTTCCACGTGATCGATCGGGGGCCTTGGAGGACAGTGGTCAAGTTTTGACCTTGCCCGTTGCCTACCTAGTGAGTGGGATTGCCATGATCAGCATTTACGAGGTCTCGAAAGCTGTTAGATCGAGATGGAATTAATCGCGGCGGCGCCCTACCCGAACATGCTGTTCGGCCCGGATCAGGGATTTGGCCGCCCTCCTGATTGGCATGCCCTCACATCTGCCCAATCTGGCTGACGGTCAGCCCGCCGTCGATGGTGATGATTTCTCCCGTGATGTATTTGGCGGCGGGGGAACAGAGGAAGACGACGGCTCCGGCGCAGTCTTGGGGCTCGCCGACACGGCCGAGGAGGATTTTCTTTTCGTAGTGCACGAGGAGGTCGTGGGCGCGGGGCTCCATCCAGGTGCTGGTCAGCGGGGTGCGGATGAGACCGGGGGCGATGCCATTCACTCGAATGCCGAGCGGGGCCAGTGAGACGGCGAGGGAGCGGATGAGCATGACGAGCGCGCCTTTGCTGGCGTCGTAGGCGCAGGACTCTGCCTCTGCCTGAAAGCCGTTGGTGGAGGTGGTGATGACGATGCAACCAGGGCGCTGCTCTGCGGAGAGTTTTTGGGCAAAGGCTTGGGCAAGGAAGAAGGTGGCGGTGACGTTGAGTGCGAAGGTCTTGTCCCAGCGTTCACGCGTCATTTCCAGGGGGCCGAGATCAAAGAAGGAGCCTGCGTTGCAGACGAGCATGTTCAGATCCGGCTGCGCGGCAAAGGCGGCGTCGATGAGGAGCTGGGGGGCTTCCGCATCGAGCAGGTCGGCGCTGACGTAGGCGGCATCATCGGGGATTTCTGGAGGACGCTCTTTTTGCAGTCCGTGGAAGACGACGCCCGCACCGGCCTCGCGCATGGCGGTGCCCATGGCGAGCCCGAGTCCCTGGGATGAGCCGGTGACGAGTGCGGCGTGGCCTTCAAGCGAGAATGTGTGCATCTTCTTTCAGTTGGAGGAAGTCGGCGATGTTTTGGTGGGCGATCCGATCCACGACCTCGGTTGGATTGGCGCGCAGGGCGTCCACTTCCGCTTTGTAGGTGCTGATCAGGCGGACGACCTGTCCGTTGATCGCGGCGGCGTAGCTGTAAAACGGGGAATCGCTACCCCACATGAATTTGCGTGGGTAGGCAGCGGCCAAATCGGCGATGACTCGCGCTGGATCGGTGTAGTCGCTGTCGAAACGGCGTTCGCGCGGGGCGATGTAGGGTAGGTCCTTCACGGCGCCTTCGCAATGGATGCAGTGGGCGCTGCAATCGAACCAGGTGTTCGGCAGGGCCTGGACGCGGTCGAGGCATTCTTTGTCGTAGCGGCAGGAGTGGGCGAGGCAGAAGCGCAGGTGCGGATTTTCCTCCGCGATACCGAGGATGTCGCTGGCCTGCGCCCAAAGATCGCTCTTGGCGACGCTGGAGTGGATGATGAAGGGGAGATCCCACTCGGCGGCGAGCTCCAGGAAGACCTTGCCGCGATCTCGCAGATGCTTGATATCGGATTGCAGGATGGTGGTCTGCATCTTGATGCCGTTGAAGCGGTACTGGGTCCGCAGCTTGCGCAATTCCGCAGCCTGCGCTGCGGGTTCGCGCATCGGATCGACGATGACAAAGGGAAGGATGCGCGGGGCGATCTCGGGAAAGAGATCGTAGACCTCGGTCATCATGCGGCGGTTTTCGAGAGCGTAGGGCACCTGGGCAAGCTGGGTGCCGCCTTCGCGAATTTCGTTTTCAAAGAAGCCGCTGACGTCGAGTGCGAGGTGGGACACAAACGGAAAGACAATCCAGCGGTCGATGCCGAGCGCGCTGCCCTCGTCCGTCATCGCCACCAACTGCTGCGCGTAGGGGAAGTCGCCGTGCAGGTAAAACAACAGGTCGGTCCCGATGTGGTTGTGGCAATCGATGATCATGGTGAGGAAGTGTACGTCGGTTACAGGGGGCGCTTGTACGCTTCGCAGCGATTTAGCCAACCCGGCAACCAGCGGCTTTCGCCACGCGAAGGGGGCGCGTTGCGGACGCGGTTGGTGAGGACGCGCTTGGCGCTTTCGGCAAAGGCGGCGGCGGCTGTGCGGTCTGCGGTCATGCCTGCGAGGACCTGCAGCAGGCCCCAGCCCTGGCCGTTGTATCTTTCGGACGGGCTGACGCCTTCGCCCTTGAAGTTCACGTAGTCGATCAGGCAAAAAGTGCCCTCGGGTGTGGCTTGAAGTGCGTTGAAGCTGTTCTGCACCTGTGCGCGCTGGCTGGCCGGGGCGGCTGCCAGCATCTTGGGCAGCGAGGCCCGCATGCGTGCGGCGATGAAGTCAGTCTGCTGGGCAACGGTTTGGGAAAGCAGCGTGCGCAGTTGCTGCTGCCGCGCACCATTGGCGTCCGCCAAAAACGCGGATCGGCTCGGCCATGGGCAGGGCCCAACGATGTGCAACCATTCCGGCAGCACCACGCCGGAGCGCCGGAGATGGGCCAGCAGGGGAGGGAAACTTTCTTCAAATGGTCCTCTTTTGCCAGCGGGATACCAAATGAAGTGCCCGATGCCGAGCGACGCGAAGTCTTCGCCAGCGTTCCAACTGGTCAGTCCGGCGACCGTTCCGCCGCATTCATTTTGCCAGATCCGCTGACCCACGCGGTGGAGTTGCTCTCCTGTCAATCGGGTCGCGGCGGGAGGGGTCCCGGTCTGTCCGCTCGTCATCGGGACAGCACATGCCGTAAGACAAAGGGCCGCAGTGATCCCGGAACCGCAGATTTTCAAAAAAAATTGACTCTTCATGTCCGCAAATTTTGGAGTTTTTATGGAGACTGTGATAGGCTGGCCGATAATTCTTCGGGCATCTTATTTGTCATCTCGTTTTATTAAGATTGATTCAATGAATTTCCAAATTTATTCTTCAGGCTCACTTTATTAGCTTGTTGCGCTCCCTGTCTCCCGAATGCCCTACCTGGCCTTTAACCTCAACGATGGAAATGAGTTCGTCTTCGATCTGCTCGAAGAACGGCTCTCATTGGGCCGGGACTCGAAGAACGACATCGTTATCGACAACACCTTCATTTCTGGATTTCACGCGGAATTTCTGCGGCAGAGTGACGGCATCTATGAGTTGGTCGATCTGAATTCTTCTAATGGTACCTTTGTCAATGGTCGTCCAGTCAAAAGGAAGCGAGTCAAAGGCGGCGACAAGATTACCTTTGGCCAATTGGAGGCCCGCTTTCGTGAGCGCGCTCCGAAGGGGCTAGCACCTGCAGATGTCGGTGGTGGGAAGAATGGCGCTGCGAAAAATGCTGAGCCCACTCGCACCGATGGTCGTCGCGGTGATACGGAATCCGTTCCGGCGACGGACATGCCGACCTCGCCAGAGACTGGGCGGATTGAGACCACCAAGCCTCTGGTTACCCGCAGTGCCGATTCCCGGCCTAGCGCACCGCCTGCACCGAGCGGTGCACCGATTCCAAAGCCAGATGCTGCGCTTGGCACCGTTCCTCCGCCGTCAGGTATGGGGCCTGATCCCGCCCTGGCAAAGCAAGTCGCAACTCTGACCGCGGAAGTGGAGCGCCTACAGCGGCAGCGCGATACCCTCAACGCGGAAGTTTCCGCCGCCGAAAAGGCGCGGGATGAGGCCAGGATCCTCTCCAAGCAGCTCGACGAGCAACGCAAGGAACTCTCGGAAGGTCAGAAGCAACTCGCCGCTGCACAGACGGAGGCCGAGAAGCTTCGCAAAGAGATCACTGAAGCCAAGAAGGAAAGCGATCGGCTCCAGACAGCGCGGCGTGAGGTCGCGAATCTTGATAGCAAACTTGAATCCACACGTAGCGAGTTGGCTCGCGTCGAGGCCGATGTCGCCACTGCGACCAATGGCTTGCAGGCAGTACACGACGACGTGGAAAAGCGCCGCGCTGAAGGTCTGGCTACAGCGAAAAGGCAACGCGAAGAACTGGAGCAGTTTGCGGCGCAGCAGAAAGAGGCACAGGCCGCCCTGGCAAAACTTCAGGCGGATATCATTGCTGCCGAGGAGCGACTAACGACGGCCACTCAAGCCGCTGGCGATTCGAAAAAGGCCGAGGCCGACATCCGCAATCGGATGGGAGCAGAGGTTCAGGCTCTTGAATCTGCGATCGCTGCGAAGAAGGCTGAGCTAGCCAAGGTGGAAGGAGAAGCCAAGACCCACCATTCAGGACTGGCAGAAATCACTGCCGCGGTTGCCGCTGCGACCTTGCAGCTGAATTCACTGCAGGCAGAGACCTCCGAAACCCAGAAGAACTTGACCTCGCAGTCAAAAGATCTGGCCGGGCAGGTGGAGGCTCGCCAAAAAGAGCTGTCAGCATTGGAGAGCGCGATTGCGGCAGCAAATGACAAGCTCGGCGCGGCACAGAAAGAGCAAGCCGCGCATCAGCACGCCCTCGCTGAACTGGCCCAAGCCCGCGAAACCGGCGTTGCAAGCCTGACCGATGCCGAGAAGGCAGCGCGCAGTCAGCTAGAGGCCGTTCAAGGACAAGTCGCCGACGCAGAATCTCGCCTGACCTCTCTGCAAGCGAAGGAAGCGGAGCAACAGACCAGAGTCACCGAATTGGCCAGCAAGGTTGACGAACTGGCGAAGACGAAGCAAACGCTGGCGGAGAATGAAGCTAAGCTCGCTGAACTTGAGGCGCGGAAAGCGGAAACCGAGAAGGCACTTGCGAAGCTGACCAAAGATCAGAATGCAGCTGCGGAGGCGCTGGCTGCGCACGAAGTGTCTGTCGCCGCGAAAGCGGCTGAGAGCGAGGCTGCGGCGAAGTCTTTGGCTGAGACTCAGGCGAAGATTGCCAGTGGTGAGGCTCGACTTGCTGAGTTGTCCGGAAAGGGTGACGAACTAGCCAAGACGCAGCAAACGCTGGCAGAGATCGAGGCACGTCGTGCTGAGGGCGAAAGGGCGCTGGCCGAGATCGAAACCCGAAAAACGGAGACCGAGAAAGCACTGTCGAAGCTGACTAAAGATCAGGACGCAATCGCGCAGAAGCTCGCCAGCGAAGAGGCGATCGCTACGGCACAGGCTGCCGAAAATGCAGCAGCGGAAAAGGCATTGGCAGCCCTGCAGGCTAAGATTCAAGAGAGCGAGACTCGGATCGCGGGGCTTAGCGAATCAGAGCAGCGCCTGACGTTGGCTTCGCAGTCGCTTGCCGACACCGAGCAAAAGCACAGTCTTCTGAGTGCTGCACTCGCTGCCCTAATGGGACAGCATTCCGAGAGCCAGGCGCAGGTCGCCACGCTTGAGAAGCAGTTGATGAGTCTGCGTGGAGAGCACGAGGCGGCGACCCAGTCAGAGCGTTCCATTCGGGAGTCTCTCGAGAACCTTCAGTCAGAGCATCAGACCGCAGAGACTGCTCTAAAGGCTCTCCGTGCTGAGGCACAGAAGCTTGAGAAACAGCATGCAGACGCTACGGCAGAAGGCGAGAAGCGGCAGGCCGCCTTGGTCAGTCAGGTCGAGCAGGAGTCGGCACGTCTTCATCAACTTCAGGAAGAAGTCGCTGTCCTGGAGACTCGGGCCGCTGAGTACGACCGCAAACTACACGACCTTGCCGCTACGGATAGTCGTCTGAGCGATGCCGCGACTGCCTTGCAGCAGGTCGAGAAGCAGCATGCCGAGTTGACCGTCGAAATCGCCCGTATGCGGCAAGAGCGCGAAGAAGGTGCTCGCAACGTCGCCGCGTTGACTGAACAAGGCCGCGCGCAGCACCTGCTGACGCAGAATCTCTCGCGCCGTCGCGAAACGGTTGAGGCAGAAACGGCCAAGGTCGAAAGTGCCCATCAAGAGAGCACGACCAAACACGAAGGGCTCCTCGCTGCGCTCGCAGCTGCAGCCGCGATGCTGAGCAATCGGGAACAAGAAGCCAAGGATCTGGATCAACAAATCGCAAAGCTCCAGGATCTGTCATCCGCGACGTCCAAGGAGCACGATGAGCTGCAAAAGGCGCTCGCGTCGACCAAGGAGGCCGTTGCAGGGCACGAAGAGAAGATCGCCGCGTTAACGCAACAAACCGCCGATCTGGAAGCTCGCCGAGTTGAACTGCAGCAGACGGAAGGCACTTTGGAAAAACTCCGCAGTGATCTGGCCGCAGCCGCCAAACAGAAGGACGATCTGCGTGCTGAGACCACGCGCTTGGTCGATGAAAAGGCCGGTCTTGAGAAGGACATTGTGCCTTTGCGCGAGCAAGTTGCTGCTGCGCAGGCAGACTTGAGCGATGCAAAAGCAGCGGCCGACAAGGCTCGCGCTACAGCAGATGTAGCGGCAAAAGAACAGGCTGAGGCGGAGAAGGCCGCGCAAACTCTTCGTGATGAGGCGAAACGAATCGAAGCTCAGCTCAGTGAGACTCGGCAAAATCTGGATGCTGAAATGGCCCAGAAGATGGACGCAATCCGTGCGGCTGAAGCCAGTTTGGCGAAGATTCAGACCAGCATTACCGCCGCCGAAGAGCGGACTCGGGGACTTGCGGAAGTAGAGGCACACTTGGCAAACATCAAGCAAGGCGTTAAGGAAGCGGAAGCACAGCGTCTGGCTGAAGAGAAGCAACTGGCTGATCTCGCACGCCAGCAGGAGCGTCTGCGCAAAGATATCGCGGAAGCAGAGACAGTTCACCGAGACCTGCGTGCAAAAGCGGATGAATTGGCCAAGCGTGCTAAGGCCGACGAGGCCCGCGCCGCTGACGCAGAGAAGCGAGCCGAGAAGGCGATCGCTGCGATGGAGCAGGCGGAGGCGAAGCGTGATGCTGCTGTTGAAGCCCATGACTCAGCGCGCACTGAGGAGAAGTCCCTGCGCAAGCAATTGCCATTGCTCAATTCGGAGATCACTGGACTGCAGGCCATCCTTGCCAGCCTCACCACCCAGCGGGATGAGGCCACGCAGTTTGTCACACGCTTGAATGTCTCGACGGACAGCAGTCACAAGCGGTTGGCCGAACTTGAGCAGCAAATCCAGCAGTTGGAAGAGGCCCACCAAGTTCGCGAAGATCGCGTGATGAAGGCCCAGGAACTGGTGGATCGCGAAAATGCCCGGGCCAAGGCGGCTCAAGAGGCGGCGCGCCAGGCGGAGCAGATGCTTGCCGACCTCGACAAACAGGTCAAAGATTCCAAGGCCAAAGCCGAAGCTGCCCGAGCCCGCACAGAGAGCCTCGAAGACGAATTGCGGCAGCGTTTGGACCGAGTGGAAAATTTGACGACCGAGGAGACCCGCCTTTCCAAGGAAGTCGATGCCTTCAAGCAGGATCTGCGAGCAGCTGGATCTGCCTTGGAAGTTCTCCAAGACAAAATAGCCGAAAGCGAGACCCAGTTGGCGCACTACACGCAGGCTGGTGGGCAGTTACTGACGTTGAATGAGGCGCTCAATAGCATGTCCGAACAGCGTGCAGAGTCGGATCGATCCCTGCGCGAGGCTGCAGAGCAGGAGCTGTCTTTGCAGGTGAAGATTAACAGCCTTCAAGAGTCCTTGAACCGCGAGACCGCTCGCATCGAGCAGACGCGCAAGGATCGCACCTTGGCAGAGCGGGAGTTCAAGACTTTCAGTGAGGCTCTCGAAAAAGAGACGGTGAAACTGCGTCAACAGGATGAACAAGCCAAAGGGCGCATGCAGGAGGTAGAGCAGCGCCTGTTGAAGCTGACGGCTGAGGCAGAAAAAGCTGAGACCCAGCGTCAACGGATCGCTGCCGAGGTCGAGTCACTCCAGGATCGTCGAGAAGAGTTTGCCCAGGCTGAGGCGCAACTGAAGAAGTGGAACGAGATCGAGAAGCGTCTGCGGGGTCAGTTGGAAGAGCTGGAAGAGAAGCACGACATGCTGCGCCGTGGTTTGCCGACCGAGGAGGCAACTGTGGTCATGTTTGCCAACGATATCATCAAGCGCATCGATCTGATTGATGCCCTGATCCAGCGCTACGGAACCGTGAACGGCAGCGATGCTCACGACCAACTCCAAACACTGCGCGCCTCCTTTGAAGATATCCTGCATCAGCATGGAATCGTTGAATTTGATGTGCCCTCTGGAACGGAAGTCGATGTCGATCTGCGCAAGCGCATCGCCGTCGTCGATTCCGTGCCCGGCAAGGCTAAACCTCGCGTGACTGAATCCTTTCGCTCGGGCTTTATCTACTCGCGCGAAGACGGTCACGAGATTATCCTCAGAAAAGTAGAGGTTCGCACCTCAAGTCAGTAGCAGTTTCACTCCCGAATTTTGATCTTATGGCAGAGTACGTTGGCATCGACCTTGGCACCACGCTTTCCGGCTTGGCGTATTTGAAAAACGATGGCGCCCCTGAAATCGTCCCGAATGCGGATGGGGAGCGCCTCACCCCGTCCGTCGTCTACTTCGACGCTCACGAAGACGTGAAACTCGTTGGCAGCGCAGCGCGTGATGGCGGAGATCCGGACCGGACGATTTTTCAGATCAAGCGGCACATGGATGATCCTGAGTATACGGTCCAGATCGATGGCAAGCCATGGACGCCTGCTGAGATCTCTGCACTGATTTTGTCGAAGCTGAAGCGCGAGTGTTCCCGCATTATTGGAGATATCGATGAAGTGGTCATTACCGTACCCGCCAATTTCAATGAATTGGCGCGCAAAAGCACAATCGCTGCGGCGGAAATGGCAGGCATGAAGGTGAAACGTCTGGTGAACGAGCCAACCGCTGCTGCGGTGTATTACGCACAAACACAGAATGTGCAGGGACGCATCTTGGTCTATGACATGGGTGGTGGCACGTTGGACGTGACGATCCTGGAAGTTAAGGGCGATAAAATTCGCATCCTGACTTCGGAAGGTGCCCGCCACCTCGGGGGCAGCAATTTGGATGACATGCTGTTGAGCGCCTACGAATCCCAGTATCGCGAGCAAACCGGGGCGGCGTTGTATTCTGATGAGCGTCATCGCCGCCGCGTGCTTCAAGCAGCGGAGGACGCCAAAAAGATGCTGTCAAAACTTCAGCGTGTAAACGACACCGTGGCGAACGACACAAACAGCGGCATCGCCCGCATCGACCTCAGCCGCGAAGGTTTTGAAAAGACAATTCGCCGAATGCTGACCCGCACCATCATGCTGGTGGAGCAAGCGCTGGATTCTGCGAATTTGAAGGTCGGTGACATCGACGCCGTGGTGCTGGTTGGTGGTTCGACCCGCATTCCCAAGGTGAAGCAGATGCTCGAAAAATTCTTTGGCAAGCCACCGAAGACCTGCGGCAATGTTGATGAGTGCGTGGCGCTGGGGGCGGCTCTGTTTGCTAAGAGTTCCGCAAAGATCCAGGAAGTCTGCAACGCCAGCTATGGCACGCTCGCGATGGTTTACAATGCGGCGACGAAGGAAGAAAAGCTGGCAAACTCTGTCGTCATTCCCAAGGGGTCCGACATTCCTTGCTCGCGAACTCAGACCTACCAGACCTCCGAGGACAACGAGCGGATGATCGAGGTGGATATTACCCAGGGCGAAGACGAGGATCCGAAGTTCATTGATGTGATCGGTCGTCTGACGCTGGAAGTGCCGCCAAATCGGCCAAAGGGCTGCGAGGTTGAGGTGACCTTCAGTTATGACGAAAATCAGCGAGTGCGCGCACTGGTAGTGGATAAGCAGTCTGGGCGGTCACGCGAAGTGGCCGTTAGCTACCGCGGTGCGGGTGTTTTGTCTGATGAAGAACTTAAGCGCCGAAGCCATCACCTCCGCGCCATGCGCATCGAATAGTTCACACCAGCTGCCCGAATCCGGAACCGTAATCCCCGAGACATCATGTTCAAAAAAGTACTCCAGTCCCTTTCCAAATCCTTCGGCAGCAAACCGGGGGCCCCTGCTGGTGCATCTGCGGCAGAGACAATTGTCCCTACCGCCAAAGCTCCGGCTCCAGTTCCCTCAAGGGCCGCTGCCGCAGCGAAGGCCGTTGCGGCGTCTCCTGCCCAGTCGCCTGAACAAATGTGCGGCGTCACGCCCAAGATGAACAAGAGCGAAATTCACGCCCATCTTAAACTGCTTTATCGTCGCTACAATCGCGGTGCATCCAGCCTAGATGCAAAGACTCGCGCAGAGGCTGATAACATGCTGGATGCCATCGTCCAAGTGCGGGAAAAACACTTTGGCGAGCTCTAATCAGGCGACAACGTTCTGTGGTTTGCCGGCGAGGAATGCGGCAACATTGTCAGCGGTGATCTGAATGAGTCGGCCACGGGATTCCCGGCTTGCCCAGCCGATGTGGGGCGTGATGAGACAGTTTTTTGCTGTAAAAAGTGGATTGCCCGCTGGCGGCGGCTCGGTGGATAGAACATCCAGCCCAGCCCCTGCGATGGTGCCTTCATTGAGGGCTGTGGCTAGGGCGGCATCATCGATTAGGGGGCCTCGTCCTGTATTGATGAGTAGGGCTCCGGGTTTCATCTGACTGAGGCTGCGCGAATTGATCATGTGCTGTGTCTCAGGAGTTAGCGGGCAGTGGAGAGAGATGACATCGCTTTGACTGAAGATCTCTTCGTGACTTGCCGAGCGAATCCCTGCAGGTGGCGGCGTGGCCCAGTTGCGGCGGTTTGCCAGTACGTTCATGCCAAAGGCTAGGCCAATCTGACCGACGGCGGAACCTATGTCTCCATACCCAATGATACCAAGTGTGCGGCCAGAGAGTTCGATGATCGGGTGATCCCAGTAGCAGAAGTCTGGGCAGGCGCTCCATCGGCCCTCTCTAACGGTTTTAGCATGGTGACCGACATGGTTCGTTAGTTCCAAAATCAATGCAAACACGGCCTGGGCTACGGATGGCGTGCTGTAGCCGGGGACGTTGGTGACGGTGATGCCACGTTCTTTGGCCGCCGCGATATCGACGATATTGTAACCGGTCGCCGTCACTCCGATGTAACGGAGGGTGGGGAGGGACTCAATGATCTGGCGATTGAGGACGGATTTGTTGGTGATGACCACTTCGGCATTTGTGCAGCGAGCAACGGTTTCCTCGATGGGCGTCCTGTCAAAAATGGCACAGTTGCCGATGGCCTCAAGCGGTGCCCAGGACAAATCCCCTGGATTGGCGGTGTAGGCATCGAGAAGTGTGATCTGCATGAGGATATTTTGGATGAGGTCGTTGGTCAATAAAATCAGGCCTTGCAGGAGGGCTGACCTCCAGGCGCAGTGCTATTTAAACCGGGGTTAAGCCGCGTCAAATCGTCCTCTCATTCCTCTTATGATTGAGAAGACCGGGACGGGTGAGAGCGGAGGAAACAGTCGCATTTATATCAATAATGATAACAACAAACATTTTTATATTTACTATTTGCGAAACTGCGAGTTGTGAGTCATGTTTTCAGAGTTCGAGGGCAGCGGCGCAAGCCGAGACTCGCAAGAACAAGAATTTCATTGTTAGGGCTGTTAAAGCCCCGCGCTGTATGTGAGGCGCGGGGCTTTACTCTTTCCAGGTTCAAAATAAATTCGGAAATCATGATACTTGTGGAGTGTCTAGTTCTCTACTAAAGTGATGGCCTTGTGCAGTGAGTAGTCAATTCAACTCACCTTTTGCCATTTCGAGTCCCCGCCGTACATGTTGAAACCGAGCAATCCTCAGCCTCCATCGTTCCTGCAAATATTGAGGGATATCGTCTTGATTGGTCTTCTCTTGGCGGGGCTAAACGCTGTCATTTCCCCGGCGGACCGTGGGTGGTTGCTTCAGAACCCGACGCCTTGGTTACTGTTGCCGACCCTTATTGGTTTGAGGTACGGAGTTTGGTCGGGGTGTGTGTCTGGCGTCCTCACTGCGGGAGGAATGGTTCTAGCGAATATCGGGTCTGGGGAAAAGGACCTTTTGGTGGAATTTGCCGATGCGCATGCGATCACGCTCGTTGCCTTGGTCTTGGCTGGATTCATTTGTGGAGAGGCGCGGGAGCTGTCGTGGCGGAAATCAAGAGAGTGGACGGAGAACGGGAAGTGGTTGGAAAGTGAGAGCAAGCGTTTGCGGGCGGAGAGCCAGTTGGCGAGGCAGGCTAGGCATCAAATTCAGGAACGGTTGGCGATGTGGAATGCGCCGCTAGCCTGCTTGGACGATGATTTGCGCCGCTTGATTCCGATGCCGGAAACTGAGGTTTACGAGGGCCTTTTGCGGACGCTTTACTCGA
The DNA here is from genome assembly GCA_024232965.1 of Verrucomicrobiaceae bacterium. Lineage (GTDB taxonomy): Bacteria > Verrucomicrobiota > Verrucomicrobiia > Verrucomicrobiales > Verrucomicrobiaceae > JACKQF01. Next base: position 223,180 of record JACKQF010000003.1, read on the forward strand.
CCTGTCAGGTGACCTCCTCCGCCATCTTTCGGAGGAGCGGATCGGAATTGCTCCCTCTAGCATCGCTGCACACCAGCGAACGTTTTAAATCGCCTATGGGCTTGGCGGATCTTCCTATGGCGGTGCATGCCATCGAAACTGGAGAATTGGTGACGCTAGACGTCGCCGCCGCTGAGTCTGGAGATGCGGCCTGCTTGGCCGTCTTGCCGTGGGATGCGCATGACACTCATGGGGTGTTGATCATCGAAGACATGCCAATGTCTGAGTTCACCTGGTCTGTTTTTGAACGGGTGGAACTGATCGTTCGTTGGACATTCATGTTGAGGGAACTTCGATTGGCAACTGCGGCAGAGCTGCGTTCTGGCGGGTTACTGCCGCAGGGGGATTTCTTGGCGCTGCTGTCTCGGTCGTTGGAGACAGCTCGTGACCATTTGCTGCCGTCATCCAGTTTGACCCTTCGTCTCGCTGATTCAAAATCCACCACTTTTGGTGAGTTGGTGAAGGCCACGTCAGTGGCAGCGCCGGAGATTTGCGCGATGACCGCTATGCCTGGAGATGCGGGATTGGTTGTTCTTTTGCCCTTTGCTGGCGATGCCGCGGCGGAGGCAATGGCTCAAGCTGTCCGTCATTCAATCCCCGATGTTCGTGCTGCGCGTTACACCATCGCTGGCGCTGAACGTCCAGAAGTAATATGGGGGAGGCTTTTGCAAGGATGAGCGACCACTCCATGCAACTCCTGATCCTGAGCGCCCTTTCATTGGTGCCGTTGGTGATCGTACTGGCTTTGGGGCTGGCCCCCCGCGGGCAGGAGAAGATGCGGAATTGGCGGGTGGGTAATCCGCTACATACTGCGGTGCTGCCTGTGGTGCGGCCTGCGTTTTTGGAGCCCCTCGTGAGTCAGCTGCGGGGCATGCACGGTTCTGAGATGAACGGTTATGCGGTGGGCCTGCGGCATTTGCCAGTGGAGGCTGCGGCACCAGTCTTGCGATATCTCCAGCACTGTGCAGATCCTGCGGTGGAACTGTACGCGCAGACCGTGCTACAAGGCGGCAAAGATGTGCTCCAGTCTCTTTGTGGGCGATTGCAGGAGAGTTCTGCGACCTGCTCACAGCGTGGAATGTGTGCGCTGCTCGAGGTGGGGCTCAGACTGGCGCATCCTGCGCTCTTGCCTTCATCGGAAAAAGCTAGCTGGATCTCTCGTATGGAGGCGAATGCGGAGCAGGCATTGGCGCGCTTTTCCCAGCCTTCAGTGCGATTGTTGGCGGCCATGGCTCGCGTGTTCATGGCTGCACGCAGACTGGAACACGCCGCAGCTCTGATTCAGCGTTTGCCGGCGAATAGCCCGGTAAAGCAGGAGCTGTCTCAGGCCTTTGCCTTTGCTTCGCGCCAGCTCCCTGTCCTTGATTCGTGATCGTTCCATGGCCCGACGCACTCCAGACTCTGACATTTGCCTGATACTCGAGGGGACCTACCCTTACGTTTCCGGGGGCGTGTCTACCTGGGTGCATCAGATCATCAATGCGTTTCCGGAGTGGAGATTTTCCATCTTTTTCTTGGGTGCGCAGAAGGATCCGAAGGCGACATACAAATACGAATTGCCCACAAATGTGACCTGCGTGGAGGAGGTCTATCTCTTCCAGGATGATGGCTTTCGGGTCTCGTTCGGACGCCCAGGCGGTGCGGCTTGGACCGCCTTTTATGCCAATTTGCGGAGGCTCTTTTTGACGCCTCCGTCTGGCGATGAGCACGATTTCCAGATGTTGAGGGGAATTTTGGATCTGATCTCCCACAACCCGCGAATGTCGTTTGAGACGTTCTGGAGTCATCGTGAATCCTGGGAAGTGCTGAGAGAGGTCTATGACCGCTACGCTGATGATGAGTCGTTTTTGGACTACTTCTGGACTTGCAAGTTCCTCGTCCAGCCTTTGTGGAGGCTTGCCCAGGGCATGGCGAAGTTGCCTTCGGCAAAAGTTTATCACACTGCGTGCACGGGTTACGCCGGAATCGCGGCTGCGCTGGCGGGCGCAAAGACCGATAGACCGGTGATGCTGACTGAGCATGGGATCTATTTGCGGGAACGGATTGCAGACATTTGTAGATCCCGATGGATCCCGGATCCTCCGATCTCGTTGCCAGGTTTGGATCAACCTTTGAGCAGTTTGCGTCGGCTGTGGATCGGCTTTTTCGATGTGATCGGACGGATGTGCTACAGCCAGTCGAGCGATATCGTGTCACTGTTTGAGCGCAACGCAGCGGCGCAGCGTCACTTCGGTGCAGTGGCGGAAAAGATCACGATCATTCCGAATGGTATTCAGACAGAATCATTCAAAGGGCTCAACGCTGCGCGGTTGGAACGTCGTGCGAAGTCCACGAACGAGAAACCGGTCGTGGGATTTCTGGGGCGAGTAGTGAGCATTAAGGACGTGAAGACGCTGTTGCGTACGGCAGCCCGTGTCCGGCAGAGTTTGCCGGGAGTGCAGTTTCTGATCGCCGGGCCGCAGGAGGAGGAACCGGAGTATTTTGCCGAATGTTGGGATCTGACGGCCCAACTTTCTCTCAATGAATGTGTGCATTACTTGGGGCCAAAGAATCGCAACGACTTCTTGCCGCAGCTCGATTTGATGATCCTCACCAGCGTGAGCGAGGGCTTGCCATTCGTGGTCCTGGAGTCGCTTGCTGCGGGCGTGCCGGTCGTCGCGACTGATGTGGGCGCGTGCGCGGAAATCCTGCTCGGGGCGACAGGGGAAGAGCCTCATTGTGGACCTGCGGGACTCATCGCGGAAGTGGGAAGTGCAGATCAACTGGCTAATGCGTGCTTGGAACTATTGACGAATGCACCGTTGTTGGAGCAGTTTTCGGCGAATGGTCGTCGTCGAGTTGAGCTTTTTTATCATGAAAACCGGGTGCTGGGGGACTACCGCAAACTCTACCAAGCACTAATGGACCAGATGGGTAGCGGCGACACATAACGAATTCATCTGATGGCAGGAATTGGTTTTCAACTCAGGCGGCTGGCCTCCAGCGGTACCTTCACGGGAACGATGGGGGCGTATGCGACAGCTGCGGCGATCAGTGCGGGACCGTGGATCATTTCCATCGTTGCCCTGATGTTTCTGACTTGGCTGTTGGACCGAGTTTTACCCGGGGATGAGATCCGTTTGTTCAGCTCCGCCGTGACCCATGTCTATGCCTTCGCCCTGATCTTCACGGGGCCGATTCAGATTATTTTGACTCGATACACCGCAGACCAAGTCTCCTTGCATCGTCCGCAAAATATCTATCCAGCATTCCGTGGCGGGGTAATTTTGACGACCGTCTTCACAGCAGTCGGAGGGGGGGTGTTTTTCCTTCGGATGGTGCCAGCACCGGATGGATTTGGCGTGTATGCAGCGGCGCTGCTGGTGCTTGTTGCCTGTGTGTTCGTTGCTGGGGTATTCCTCAGCGCGTTGCAAAAGTATGAGGGAATCGTTGTGTCTTTCGCGATTGGCTACGGTGTGGGTGTTTGGGCGTCATGGAAACTTGCCCAACAGCACGGCGTGGCGGGCGCGATGGCTGGTCTGGTGATGGGTCATGCCTTATTGTTTTTGCTTTTGACGATCTGCATCCGTTGGGAGTTGGGGGCAGGGAAGGGGCCGACTTTTGGGTTTGTGCCGATGTTCTTCAAATTGCCGTCCTTGGCCTTGTGTGGGCTTTTCTACAACCTTGGGATCTGGGTTGATAAATTCATGTTCTGGTGGGTCTCCCAAACGAGTGTCCAGGTGAAGGGCGCTCTGTATGCCGCGCCCGATTATGATCTGGCAATTTACTTGAGCTTGCTATCCATTGCGCCCGGGATGGCGGTCTTCATTCTGCAGGTGGAGACGGCATTTGCAGAGCGATTCCATGCCTACTTTGAGGCGGTAAATGAGGGGCGCTCATTGCATCAAATCCTGCACGCAAAAAATCTGCTGCTGATCAGTCTGCGCGAGGGTTTTGTACGGCTGCTGAAAGTTCAAGGGGTGACGACGTTGATCTTGGTGGTGTTTGCACATGAATTGACTCACTGGTTTCAGGTGAGCTTTGTACAGGTCGGCATCTTCCGCATCACCCTGTTTGGGGCGTTCTTGCTGGTGGTGTTTTTGGCCATGCTAACGGTGCTGTTCTACTTCAACGACCGGCGTGGTGCGATGCTGTGCTCTGGCGTGTTCTTGGTGGCCAATGCCGTTCTAAGTGGGGTGACGCTAATGCAAAACGAGGCCTGGTACGGGTTCGGTTTTGTGACATCGGCAGGACTCGCGCTTTTCATCGCCACAAACCGGGTGAACCATCGTCTGGAGGATTTGGAGTATTACACCTTCCAAGTGACGGATTGAGTCCGTCTAGAGGGCTTCTTCCAGGATCTCTATCCGTTGTGCTTCGGACAGCGCGACCGGATTGCCTTTCATGCTGCTGGCTTTGGCTGCGTTGGCGGAGATTTGGGGTAGGTCCTCCGCTTTGACTCCAAGGGATCGCAGCTTTGGAATCTGGAGCTCTCTAGACAACTCCTGGAGCCACCTGACGCCGTCCTTTGCCTGTGCGTGGGGATCGTTCGTTAGCCACTGCGCGACCAGCACAAATCGTTGAAGTATTTCCGCGTTTTCGGACGAAGCGACGAGTCGGAGATTCATCGCCCAAACAGGGGCTAGCAAAGCAGCGCATACGGCTCCATGGGGAGCGTGGCAGAGTCCGCCGATGGGAGCCGCAAACCCGTGAACCGCGCCAAGCCCAGCATTGGCGAGCGCTATGCCGCTGCTGAGCGCGGCGTATGCCATTGCCTCTCGCGCAGCAATGTCGCCGCCGTTATGATAGGCGGTGGGCAATGCTCTGGCTGCGATGGGGATGGCGCTTGCACAAAGGGCATCGGTCATGGGTTGGGCCTTGAGGGTGACATAGGCCTCCATCAATTGAGTCAGCGCATCCATGCCACAAGCTGCGGTCACATCAGGGGGAAGCGTGAGGCTTAGCTCGGGATCAATGATGGCGATGGTGGGAAACATCGATGTATGCCTCAGGCTGACCTTGGTGCGATGGGTGACAGAGGTAATGACGGCATTCTTGGTGGCTTCTGCGCCGGTGCCTGCCGTGGTGGGAATGGCGATGAAAGGGGCGGACGGATGGTCGAGCGGACGTCCTGCGCCAATGACTTCCAGATAGGTGATCAACGGTTCTGGTTGGGGAATCATCGCTGCAATGGCTTTGCCAAGATCAATCGCAGCGCCTCCGCCAATGGATAGGACAACGCTGGCTTGAATTGCCTTGGCCATGGCTAGGCCTTCTTCAACATCCTCAATGGTGGGTTCTTTGCTGAGCGAGAAAGTAGCGGTGGTCGCTCCCAGCTCAGCGAGTGCTGAGGCGATGGCCGCGCTTTGTCTCTGCCTGCTACCAGTGACAATCAGGATACGCTGGCCAAGGGCGTAGCAGACAGTGGCCGCCTCAGCGCTGCGTCCACATCCAAATAGAATTCGTGCAGGGGAACTGTAGTCGAACTGATAGCCGTGACGTTCCGGGAGACCCTCACTGTGAGTCATGGGGTGGTGGGAAGTTTTAGCTGTGGCTGACTGAAGTTGGAGTCGCGGTCTTGGCCGCTTGCGGCTTTCCACGCATGGAACCCGTCCACATCGGTATCCCGCCAGTTATAGTATGCATCTTCTACGCCCGCATCTGAGTAGTGCTGGTTGTCCGACATGGTGTTGGTTCCCGCACCTGCATCCACGGTAACGATGGGGGACTCCTTACCTGCCCAAAACACGTTGCCTGTGATGACGTTGTCTTCTGCCCACTGAATCCAAAGCTCGCCGTTCTGATCTTTGCGGTGCTGATCATTTCGATAAACGATATTGCCCTCAAACCGGCAATTCTTCACACGGCCTGCTCCTTTTTCATAGCCGCCGAAAACTAGGCCTGCCTTGTCGTTCATGTACAAAGTGTTTTTGCGGACGGTGATGCCGCTGGTAACCGTCCCGCGATTTTCCGCCCCGATTTCGATCCCCATGTCGCACTGAGTGACGCTGTTGTTTTCAATCACGATATTCTGACCGCCATCGACGTAGATCCCGGCTGCGTATCCGCCGCCGTAGCTGGAGCGGCAACGATAGACGGTGTTACCGCTGCAGACACCGTTCCGCGCGACCTTGCTGCGGTTCTTGTTGACCCAATCCTCACCACCGATGAAATCGATGCCGATATTATTGACATCATGGACGATATTTTGAGACACATGAAAGCCATCCACATTTCCATTTAAAACGATGGCCTCGCTTGTCGCTGGGTCGCAGTCAAAGACCTCATTTCCTTGGATCACAAGATTGCTGATTGCCTCATCGGGCGAGTTGCCGTACACGGTGATGCCCATCGCATCTTTACCTCGGATCTCGTGGATGCGACAGTTGAGGATCTGGATGCCAGTGCCCGCACCTTCGATACGGACGCCGGATCCGTCTTTCGTCCCGAGAAGATCGCGAATTTCCAGACCGACGATATGGATGTGACTCTGGCTATGGATGTAAACCATGTGATCACCTTTGGCCTGTTTACCGGTCAAAATTGCGCCAGTTTCGGCCTTTAGGACGATGGGGGCGGTGGCAGTCCCAGAAACCTTGATCTCGATCTTCTCTGCGTAATTGCCGGCGGCGATATTCAAGGTGTCACCGGGAGTGAGTTGGTTCACGGCGTGCCCAATGGTCCGCCAAGGTGTAGCAGATGAGCCGTCCTGAGTATCAACGCCGGTTGTCGAAACGTGCTTTTCGGCTCCGTGAATGGCCGCCGTCCACAGGCACACGGCCGCTAGTGCCTTTAGTGTGGTCCTGGGACCGCGTCGGGGTGGAAGGTTGGTGGCCATCAGGAATGGTTTAACACAAGAATGGTATTGTTCAAAGGCGGCACACGCGAAAGTGGAGCAATCAATGGATCTCCCTTTTGCTAATCCGCATCAACACCGAGACTGTGCGAATAGTTGCAACTTTACTGCTGCCCTGTCTCCGAAGGCCCGGATGGCGGTTCAGTCGGAGGTACTTCAGACGCAGGAATCGCTGGTGGCGCAGAGCTGTTTGGGATTGCCGTGTCCCCAGTTTTAGGTTCGGTCATAGGCTTGGGCCTTGAAGGGCGCCATACCGGGCCATCGCCGACAATAGTCACAGGGGTGCCAATCCGAACATTAGCAAAGAGGATCGGGGCCATCTCTCGCGGCATCCTGATGCATCCATGGGAAGCGCGGTGTCCTGGGTTCGGAATCGGCCCTGCGTGCATCCCAATGCCGTCGCCCGTGAGGCGCATCCAAAAGGGCATTCTGGCCCCTTCGAATTTTCCACCTACGGGGATCTTGTCCCGCCCCATTTTTCCATCGGTCGTCACAACATCGCCATCGCTGTCGTAAATTCGACCCCAAAGATTGGACTTCTTGTCTGCGGTTTTTTCCTGAATCTTGAATTTTCCGATCGGGGTCGGAAATTTGTAAATCCCTGTCGCGACAGTTGTCCAGCCGACTTCCTTGCCCGCCTTGTAGATGGTGGCTCGCTGGGTGTCGAGGTCGATTCTGACTGAGGTCTCTCCAGGAACACCCTCGCCATTCCATTCAAAGAGAGTCGGTGGGGGGACATTCTGCGTAGCAAGTGGCTGCGGGGGCGCTTGGCGATCTTTTGGTGCAACACACGAGGCAAGCGGCAGCGCAAATGCACCAATTAAAGCTGACCTGATGGAGAGAGATGGTAGTTGCACGGTAAGAAAGGGGCAGATGGGAACACGATTGATACGAATCGCATTGGCCTAATGATCGCCGAACTTACGAAGAAAATCAGATTGTCGAGGAAGGCTCTAAGAGGGCGAGGAGATCATTTGGCGCGGCGATAATGCGCCGCGCACCGTTTTCCACCAACTCTTCGACGCTACGGAAGCCCCAGTTCACCCCAACTGGGATCATGCCCGAAGACTTTCCAAATTGCATGTCAACGCCAGAGTCACCCACGTAGATGCACTGGTGGGGGAGGATTCCGAGAAGTTGGCAGGCCTCAATTCCTGCGTCGGGGGCGGGCTTTCTTGCCACGGTTTCTCTCTGCCCAAATACGACAGAGAACTGGATATCGGGGAAGAAGTGGTCGCAGCACAAGCGGGTAAAAGCGTCCGGCTTGTTGGAGATAACACCGAGCTTCACATCGCGAGCACTGAGGGCCTGCAATAACTCCGGGATACCTGAATATGCGGCGGTCTGGTCATGCCAACATTCAGCGTATTCCTTGGCGTAAGCAAGGGTGCAGCGATCGATCATCTCCGCTGTCCTCGCGTCAGCAGGAAGGGCTCGTTCGATAAGCACGCGCATTCCATCGCCGATGAATTCCGGGAATAGTTCTATTTTCCGAATCGGAAAGCCGTGCGCAGTGAGTGTCCGATTGACCGCGTTTGCGAGATCTGCGAGGGAATCTATTAGTGTTCCATCCAGATCAAAAATGACCGCTTCAATTATCACTGGGGCTTTTCTGGGGTAATGGCCATTCCTGTTCCCACATCTGCATTCGGGTAGATCATATTGGGGCCTTGTCGCCCGTGGTTTTCGCCGCGCTCAATGAACCAAGGCTGATCCCAGCGGAAGGCTGTATTGCGTCCTGCGTCAAACATACTTGGAACGTATGAACCCACAAACTTTGCTCGCGGATCTTCGATGAGCTCCATCCCATCGCGATCCGACGGACACACCCATGTCTTCTTGGGAATGCCGTATGGCTTCAGTACCTGATACCACCATTCCCAGTGGGCCTCTTCGCCATTGTCGTCTTCTTCGCCTCCACCGGTTGCTGGGTCGGCACTGGCTTGCTCTTGATTGTCGGATTCCTCGTCGTCGGGCATTTGGGGCCAAACCAGATCGTGATCCTGTAGATAGACGCTCATGCCCGCATGCAGCGCCTTGAGGTTCCCAACACAGGTGGCCGAATTTAACTTTGCCTTTGCCACTGGGTAAACTGCGAATGACAAGGTCACCAAGACGCCAATGATGGCGATAACGATGGCGAGTTCCGGAAGTGTGAGACCTTTGCGGCGCATAGATAAGTCGGACAAATAACCCGAAAAAAGAAAAGCACCAGCCCGAAAGGGTTGGTGCTTTCAAAAGATGAATCAATCTTTAGTGATTAGAAGAAGCGACGTGAGCCGAATACTTTGACCTTGGTGCGATCCGACTCATTATAGCGCTGGTCCGCTGAACCCGAGCTGAGATATGGTGTCAGAGCACCCAGGGCATTCTGAATGGCGACCTGTGCGCCAGTATAGTCGGGGTTCGTCACGTTGGTGAGACTCTGGTTGATTGCGTCAATCAATTGGCTAAATCCGCGGAACGCCAAGGAAGCTACGGTCGCAGAACCGCTGGGTGACACAATGGTCAATTCACCCCGCCCTCTGAAGCGAAGTGTGGGAGCTGTCTTTTTGATGAAACCTTCCCAACCAAGGTTGAGAATGAAGTTAGCGTTGTTCTGGACGATCGTAGACGTGTTGGACAGACTGCTGCCAGTCGTGCCAGCAGAGGCACTCTGCTGCACGGATGTAACACTATCGCTGGTCGCGTTGGCTGTTCCCTGAATTCTGCGTTTTTCAAGATCGACAAAGCCCATGCAAGCTCCGACGTAAGTGATGCCTTTGTAGTAAAAGACGGAACGGTTGGCGGAGTGCGTGGCGGAGAAGGAGTTATTGGTGTAGAGGGTCCCGCGGTCAAAAAACGCTGCACCACTGCTCGCACCCGTGCTCGCATCGAGCCCACCGAAGAACTGGGAATCTGGAGTGAAGATCCCGTAGCCATTACCGTTCAGGAACGAAAACGTCGCCTGATAGTAGCCGCTGCGTTCAACCAGGACACCTGCTGGATCGCCGTTGTCAAACGGACCACCTGCCCATGCCAATACTTTTCCGCTGCTAAGGAGCGCGAGAGATGCGAGAGTTAGAAAGATTTTCTTCATCGGAGCCAGAGATTAGCGCAATCGGGCTTGCGCGTTCAAGGTTTTTTTTGTTTTTTCCTTCACTTTGCTAACTGACTACCACACTCATACCCCCCTTTGCCTTCATGCAGAGGGTAAACCTGTCGAATACGCTCGGGCGGCCATGGCGGCTGGATTGGCGGAAATAGGGCTTTCGGACCACAATCCGATGCCTGAATTCTTCGATGACTGGCGAATGCTGATCGCGGATTTCCCGAAATATTTGGAATGGGTCGAGGAGGCGAAATTAGAATTGCCAGATTTTCCAATCCGGTTGGCTCTGGAATGTGATTATTTGGAGGGGCAGGAAGGCTGGATTGAGACGACCACGGGCCTGGCGGAATGGGATTATTTGATCGGTAGCGTGCACTATATTTCCAAGGGCTGTGCAGTGGACGACCCGAAGCACCTGTCCAGGTGGAAGTCTCCGGCCGATATTGAGGAAATGTGGACGGCATACTGGAGGCTGTACGAAGGCTGCATTCGTTCCCGGATGTTTGACTTCCATGCACATCCTGATTTGGCGAAGCGTTTTGGGCTCCGTCCTTCTGGCGATTTGCGGCGCTACTATGAGCCTGTGATTCAGGCGCTGGTGGATACTGGGGGGATCATGGAGGTCAGCACAGCAGGGCTGCGAAAGGACGTGCGGGAGATTTATCCAGCCCGCGAGATGCTGGAAATGGCGTTTGCCGGAGGTGTGCCGATTGTGATCAATTCGGATGCGCACAAACCAGGGGACGTTGGGGCTGACTTTGACAAGGCGCTGCAATTGGTTCGGTCCGTCGGTTACACCTCGACAGTGCGTTTCAAGGGTAGGGTGCGCGAGATCGTTCCTTTGCCCGTGTCTTGGCCGCAGTTGCCCCAAAATCGCCCATGAACTGGACTCTGAAAGGGCGGACGATCACATTTCCACGGCGCCCATTGGTAATGGGGATCGTGAACATCAACGATGATTCGTTTTGTGGAGATGGCAGCCTCGATGTGCAGGCGGCTCTGACTCAGGCGGAACAGCAATTGAGGAGCGGTGCGGATGTGATCGATGCTGGCGCGGAGAGCGCCCGCACCAATCGGGAGGCGATCTCTGAGGGCGAGGAGATTCGCAGGTTGGCACCTTTTATTGAGGGTTTTTACACTCTTGTGAAAACCATCGGAGCTGCCCCCTTTGACGCTGACCAGGTGTGGCCGCCAATCCTTTCAATCAATACCTGGCGGTCAGAGGTCGTGCGTGAAGTGCTGCCTTTGGGCGGGGATCTGATCAATGACATCAGTGCATTGCCGGATCACGCCAATGCCGGTCTTTGTGCGCAGCATGGAGCCAGTCTGCTGATCATGCATAGTGTGGGCAGGCCCAAGGTGGCTCATACCCACGTTGGCTACGATGACATATGGGCGACACTCGATTTCTTCTTTGTGGAAAAGATGGCGATGGCCGTTGCTGCGGGGCTCTCCGTCGATCAGATCATCCTGGATCCAGGCATCGACTTCGCGAAGCAGCGTGAGGACAATCTTTTGATTTATAGGCACTTGGATCGGCTACGACGATTCGAGCGCCCTGTACTCTTGCCGGTATCGCGCAAGACGGTCATAGGGCAGGTGCTAGGGCTTGCTGATCCCTGTGATAGGGACGCTGGGACTGTCGCCTGCATCGCGGCGGGATTGCAGCGCGGCGCGCAGCTCTTTCGCGTCCACGACGTTCGTGCTGCAGTGCAGACGGTGAAGTCGCTTTGGCCGATTGTTGGGCGACAATAGGGCTTAGGCCATCTTGGCCCACAGCCCAGCAAAAGCCCCACCGCGCTGGAGGAGTTCAGTGGGCGATCCGCTTTCGATAATGCGGCCCTGATCGAGGACGAGCACCAAATCGGCGCTGCGGATGGTGCTGAGCCGATGGGCAACGATGAAGGTGGTGCGCCCCTGCAACAATTGCTGTAGCGCTCTCTGGGTGCGCTTTTCGGTGAGCGGATCGACTGCGCTGGTCGCTTCGTCCAGGATCAGCAGCGCAGGGTCAGCCAGCATTGCGCGTGCAAAACAGATCATTTGTCTCTGCCCCAACGAGAGACCCGATCCATGTTCGCCGACGGTGGCGTCGAGTCCACCTGGGACGCCGTCGATCACGTCCTGGCAGTTCAGTTGCTGCAGAGTCTCCCACACTTGCTCGCGAGTGGCGTCGCTGCGGACGACGCGGATGTTTTCCAAAATCGTTCCAGAAAAAAGATGATTTTGCTGGGGCACGACGCCGAGGTGTCGATGCAAAGTGCCGCTGTCGAGTTTGCGAATGTCGATGCCATCGATGAGAACCTGACCACTCGCGGCCAGTTGGAATTTGGCCAAGAGGCCTGCGAGCGTCGACTTACCGCTGCCCGTCGCACCGACGAGCGCGACCGAGGTGCCGGGCTGGACGTGAAAGCTAATGTCGGAAAGGGTAGGGCGATCTGCGGTGTAACGGAACGAGACCTCACGGAACTCCACCTCGCCTCGGATCGTTTCGGGCCGGAGCGCATCCGGCGGATCCTCCCAATCTGGTTTGGTGTCAAGCACACGGAAGAGCTTTTCAGCTCCTGCCATCGCCGTCATCGCCTCGTTGAGCAGGTTCCCCAAAAGCACGATGGGTTGGAAAAAGAGCCCAGCCAGGAAGAAGAACTGAATGACGCTGCCGACCGGCATCGGGTCCACCGGATTCAGTGCGCGCCAGCCTCCCAGCAACAACAATGCCGCCAGGAAAGTCTGGCTGCTGAGTTCTAGCAATGGCAAGAACTGTCCACCGGCGCGAGCAGCATTGAGGTTGTATCGTGCGTGGTCGGCGACCAGTTCGTGAAACATGGATTCGTTCACCTCTTGGCGACTGAAGCTTTGCGTGACGCGCATGCCTCCGACGGTCTCCGCCATCGTCGCAGAGATTCGGCTAAAGCTATCGCTTTGAGCGCGGTAGGCATCGCTCAATCGACTCCGGAACATCTTGTTGAGAAGCCACACAATGGGTGCCACCCCCAGGGCGCAGGCAAAGAGTCGCCAATCTTCCCAAGCCATCAGTAGGCCTGCTCCGAACATCTGCCCAGTTTGCACCAGACTCACGAATAGGACATTCTGCACGCCGGTGCGCACTCCTTCAGCATCGCCCGTCAGACGGCTGATCATTCGTCCCACGGGCATGGCCTGGAAGTAGCTCATCGGCATTCGCAACCAGTGATGCAGCAATGCGCCGCGCAGATCATGAATGACGTTTTCCCCGATCTCTTGCGCGAAACGGACGCGGAAATGGAAGTTCAGTTCGGTAAACAGCGCAAATGCCAGAAAGCCCGAGACGGCATAGAACAACTGGTCGGTGTTACCCGTAGCGATGGGGCCTTTGATGATGGCGCCAATGGACCAGGCCAGCAGCGGCAATTGAATGCCCCGCAATATCACAGTGAGGAACAGCCAGCCCATTTTGCGGCGGTATGGCCGCGTGTAGCCGAGGAGGCGACGGATGATACGGAAGGAGAGGGGGGCCTGCTTTAGATCCTCCAGTTCGTCAGGCGGAGTCGCCGCCTTCACGCGTTGCAGCGCTGTGCTATCAACGATGCCTGCGATGTTCTTCGCGGGTGGATTCACTGGGCACCTCCCTCTGATGTGGCGGCGAGAAGTGCATCTCGGTAGTAACCTGGTAGGGCTGCTAAGCTTTCGGGAGTGGCAATCGCGGAGATGCGCCCGTGATCGAGGACCAACACTCGATCAGCATGCTTTACGGCGCCGAGACGATGGGCGATGATGAAGCAGGTGCGGCCTTGCATCGCATCATCGAGCGCAGAGAGGATTTCCGCCTCTGTTTCCGTGTCCACGGCTGCGGTGGGATCATCCAGTATCAAAATCGACGGGTTCAGTAGCAGGGCGCGAGCCAAGGAAAGCCGCTGACGCTGGCCACCGGAGAGGTTGCTGCCATTCTCGTGCAGCATCGCATCATAGCCGCCCGGCATGGCCATGATGAAGTCGTGGGCCGCTGCCAGTCTTGCCGCGTGCTCGATTTCTTCACGTGAGGCCTCGGGTTTCCCAAAAGCAATGTTGGCGGCGATGGTAGCGCGGAAGAGAAAGCTCTCCTGAAACACAAGTCCTACTTGCTTGCGCAGGTCTTCCACCCGCCATTCCCGTAGATCGACACCGTCGAGCAGAACGCGCCCTTCATCGGGATCATAAAAACGCGGGATGAGGTGGATCAGAGCGCTTTTTCCCGAGCCGGTGGGGCCAACGATTGCGATCTTTTCCCCAGACATGACTTCAAAATTCAAGTCATGCAGGACGGTATCATTTTCTTTGAAGGCAAATCGGACGCGTTCAAACGTCACTGCGCCTGTGGCTCGATGCAGGGGGCGTGCCAGCGGGGAATCCCGGATATCCGCCTCCGTATCCAAGATCTCAAACACGCGTTGTGCGCCGGTGAGCGTTTGCTGGAGATTGTCTGCGATGCCGGCGACCGCGCTGACTTGCCCAGCGAGTTGCTGCAATACGCCAGCGAAGATGACGAGCCCAGCGCCGACTGGAATTTGCCCTTTGATCGCCAGCCAACCGCCGTAACCGAGCAGCGTCGCCATGCTGATATGATTCAAGAAACCAACGAGTGGGTGAAGGATTGCTAGTCGCAGGAAGATGCGTCGTTTCTGGGCCCGTACGGCCTCGTTGGCTGTATCAAAGCGTGTGCCAGCCCAGCCTTCGAGGGCAAAGCTTTTGACCACCCCGATGCCACGCATCAATTCTTCAAAGACCAGCACCAGATGATCCACTCGCTCGCGGTTCTCGGTATAGTCACGACGCAGCCAACCGGAAAAAAGCATCACCAAAGTCCAGACGACAGGCAAGGGGAGCAAGCAGGCGAGGGTGAGCCCCGGGTGGATGCGTGCCAAGCAGACGAGATACACGCCCGCAGCGAGCACGGTATTCATGCCTTGTACGACGACTCCATCGACAAAGAGGCGGACCGCTTGGGTATCGGCTGTCACGCGATTGATCAGCGGCCCGGTGGTATTGGCGTCAAAGAAGCGAAAGCCGAGCCGTTGCAGCTTCGAATAGACGGCAGTGCGCAGTCCGACGACGATTTGTCCCTGTCCCAGTCGGCTGTTGGTGACGGCGATCCACATTGTCAAGATGGCGCGCAGGATCGCGGCGGTCAGCACCCAGCAACTGAGTGCGGTCAGGATCTGCATCGTCGTCCACGCAGGTGGCGGTGCCCATCCCAGCGGGAATACCATGGGGCCTAGCGATGCGTCCATCACATGCCGCAGGTAGTCGATGCCGATGCCGATCCCGCCGAGACCTGCGAGCCCCAGCAGAACCAGTGCTGCCTGCTGTGCGATGAGCAGGATGCATCCCGTCCTGTGTCTCCATGCCAGGGAGGTCAGGCGGGCCAGCAGTTCGCGTTGGCTGTACGTTTTGGGTTGATGGCCAGAGTGGCTCACGGTTGTGTCTCCATTAGGACAGTCGGAGCTGTCCTTCGTCAATGGAGAAGCCATTCGTGCGGCGCATTCTTGCTGCGATCAATGTCGCGAGTGAGTCTCGCTCTCGAGACTGCTGATTCGGCTTTGCAAACAGCTGATTTCTGCTCGGAGCCTGGAGTTTTCACATTCCGCTGAGGAAAGGGCGGACCTCGCGCTGCTGAGTTCGCTTTCGAGGCAGTGAATCCTCGACTCGGCGGCGCTCAGGTCGGAGCGGGCGCTGCTGAGGATGGATTCCTGTCTCCTGACCACGTCCGTGGCTTCAAAGAGTTGCTGCTGGGTGGATTCGAGAGTCGTCGAAACCGCCTGGACTTGCGCCTCGTGGTCACGGCGTTCTGTGTCCCTGAGCGTTTCCGTGACGCGCAGCGACTCTGTGAGTTCAGCGCTATGCACGGACCATTCGCGCAGGCTCTCTTGCGATTGTGCGCGCAGGTTTTCGTGCCCTGCTATCCAATTTTCCAATGAGGCTGCGAGTGCGTTGTTCATTTGGCCTGTCTGGCGGAGTCGCTGGCTGAGATTGACGATCAGCGCGTTTTGCGTCGCTTGCTCGCGCTGCTGGTCGCGAGCTTCGACCGTCCATTGCTCAGCCAAGGCCGCCATTTCGCGAGACTGGTTTTGCCAAGTTTCGATTTCGGCTCTGGCGGCTTGGTTTTTGCCCCAAAAGGTCAGCGCCATAAGTGACAAAAGCATGACGCAGGCCAGCAGTAGCCATTCGGTTGGTCGGTCGGCATTGACTTCTGGCGGACTGGGGTTTGCTCCGGGGAGGGGAATTCGCCTGCGTTGAGTGGCGTGTGGGGCGTCGAGAAGATAGACCTGTGGCATGGGGCTTCGACGGGCGGGCACGGCGGGTTATTCAACGGGGTACGGCGATTCTTCCTGAGTTGTAACTTTGATTTCCTGGCCGAAGATCCGCCCCTGGAAATCTTGTCCCCTCATGGTTGCTTACTACTTGCACGATCTCAGCCCGCACCTGGTGCGTTTCACCGATAGCATCGCGATTCATTGGTATGGACTCGCTTATGTGCTGGGTTTTTATCTTGGATATCGGGTGATGTACTATTTGGCGCGGCAGGGCTTATCCGTTTTGAAGCCTGACCAGGTTGCTGATTTCATCACGTCTGTGGCGCTGTTTGGGGTCGTGCTGGGTGGGCGTCTTGGCTACATGCTGCTTTATGATTTTGATCACTTTGTCAGCAACCCTTTGGTGTTTTTTAAAATCAACAATGGCGGCATGGCTAGCCACGGCGGTGTGGCGGGGGTGGCGCTGGTATGCCTGTGGTACGCGCGGAAGTATCATGTTTCTTGGACGGGCATTGGCGATACGCTGGTCTGCGGTGCGCCGCTGGGGCTGTTTCTCGGGCGTGTTGCGAATTTCATCAATGGCGAGCTCTTTGGCCGTGTCACGACGGTGCCTTGGGCGGTGAAGTTTCCGACGGAGTTGCAGCATGAAGACTACCTAGCCCAAGGGGGGCAATTCGTGCCGCTGCCTCCAGAACTGCAGCACAGCCCAGAAATCATTGAGTGGTTTAACCAAAATGCTGGCGGTCGGCAGGAGTTGGAGGCCATTCTGCATCCGCGTCATCCTTCGCAGATTTATGAAGCCTTGGGGGAGGGGCTTTTCATGTTCCTGGCCTTGTTTTTTATTCGAGTTCGCTACCGCAATCTGCCGGAAGGAATGCTCACGGCGATTTTCTTTCTGGCCTACGCCGCAGTGCGGTTTAGCCTGGAAAATGTGCGGCAGCCAGACAGTGGTGCAGAGATGACCTGGGGCATGACGCCGGGGCAGTTCTTCACGCTATTCATGGTCATTGCGGGCCTCGGGTTCATGGCTCACGCTCTTGTGCGCGGGCGCCGGAAAGTTGGTGATTGATCCGCGAATTGACGGGATCAATCATCGTCGTCATCCGCATCATCCCATCCGCCACCTGCGCCAGGTTTCTTCTTGGCTGCGGAGATGTTGCGATGCACCCAGACGCTCTGCACCAGCCCCATCATAAACATGGAGACGAGGAGGAAGGTGCCCCCTGCGCTGATGAATGGCAGCGGAATACCGATGATCGGCAGCATGTTCAGGTTCATCCCAGCGTGCTGGAAAGTGTGCGCGAAAAACATGGCACCCACGCCGACTGCGAGTAATCGGCCCAATTGATCTCGTGCGTAGAACGCTACAAAGACGATCTGAAAGAGCAGCAGCGCCAGGAAGGACAGCAGCATGAGCGTGCCGCGAAAACCGAACTCCTCCGCGATCACCGAGAAAATGAAGTCGTTGGCGCCTTCGTTCGGGAAGAAGGTGTGGTGCACCGACTTTTGATCTGGAACTTTGACGGAGAGTGGGCCTTTGCCCTCCAGCCCGGCCGAGGCGACTGCGATCTGCATGTAGTTGGCCACGTAGCCCTCGTTCCGGCGGTCCACCTTCTCTTCCTGATTGGTCAGCATGTAGTAGGCCGTGTTGATGCGGTCCTTCTGGTAGTCCTTGAGGGCAAAAACGTACACGAGTGGCACGACGCACATCACGCCCTGAATCAGGACGATCATGTAGCGGAAAGGGATGCTGCCAACCAGCATCATGGATAGAAAGACCGGTCCCCAAACCAAGCCGGAGCCAAGGTCTTCCTTGATGACCATAGCTGCGGGCACACCAGCTAGGAGGCCTGCTACCATGAGTCGCAACCAAGGTCTGCGGAAAACGGACCAGATGCGTGGGAGTTCTCCAAACACGACGGCCATGGTTACGATCCCGGCCAGCATGGCGATCTGAGATGGCTGAACGGAGCGGCCAGCGATGTTGATCCAGGCTTTGTTCCCTTTGATCTCAATGCCGTACAATTCCAGGGCGATCAGGCCTGCTATCCCCAAGAGATAGAGGGGGATGCAGGCCCAGCGCACCCATCGGTAATCAGTCAACGCGACGATGAAGACAATTGGAATACCCATCAGCGCATAATGCATCTGCTCCCGCCATTTGCCGGACCACAGTTCGTCACGGAAGTAGGTGGCGTTGTAGATCGCGTACACGCCAAAGGCCATTAAGGCCAGCATGTTGATCATGATGATCCAGTTGATGCCGAGGAACTTCTTGAAAAGCGGCGTCATGCGGCGCGGTGGGAGAGAGAAAGTTTGGGGATGGAGCCCAGCAGTCGCCGGGTGTATTCGTGCTGCGGATCATCGCACAGTGCATCCGCTGCACCTGACTCCACGATCCGTCCACGATTCATAACGGCGATGTCGTCGCTCATGTGACGAACGACGGCAAGATCGTGGGCGATAAAGAGAAGGGTCAATTTGAGTTCTTCCTGGAGGTCCTTGAGGAGGTTCAGGATCTGCGCCTGCACGCTGACGTCCAGGGCGCTGACGGGTTCATCGCAAATGAGGACCCGTGGCTTGACGGCCAGTGCTCGGGCGATGCCGATGCGTTGGCGTTGGCCGCCGCTGAACTCGTGCGGGTAGCGGGAAATGGCATCCTCCGGCAGTCCGACCTTGCCCAAGAGGGCGGCGACCACTTGGTCTTGCTCTTCTTCTCCCATGGCCTTGAAGTGAATATTCAAGGGCTCGGTGATGATGCGACCGACCGTCATGCGGGGATTGAGTGAGCCGATGGGATCTTGGAAAACCATCTGGAGATCTTTGCGCAGCGGGCGGAAATCGCCTTCGCTCATGCCGAGAATTTCCTTGTCTTCATACCAAGCCTTGCCGCCAGTGGGTGGCGTCAGTTTGAGGAGTGCGCGGGCAACGGTGGATTTACCGCTGCCGCTTTCGCCGACGAGGCCCAGGGTTTTCCCCTCGGTGATGGAAAAACTCACGTCATCCACCGCTTTCACCACGTCCCCGCGGCGTCCAAACAGCCCGCTGCGGACGGGAAAGTGAACCTGGAGGCCTTCTACTCGGAGCAATGACATGGTTTGTGAGTAATCTACTGGCAATAGAGTCGCAAGAGGATATCACACGCCACGTCGATTCCCAGACTTTCTTTGGTGATGTTGGAATCTTCGACGGAGTTACTTTCCGCTCGTTGCGGCGATGGCTTCAGCGACGGTTTTGATACCCAGCGGTTTATAGGCATCAAAGGGACCGTCTGCGGAACCCTTGGGCCAGGTGGCCGGATCTGCGTATTGACCATCGTCCTTGTATTCCTTTTGCAGGCGGGTGATTTCCTCTTTGAGGTCGTTGAATACCTTCTGGACCTCGGGCTGTTCAGAGTCGGACTGTGAGAAAAGCAGGTTGTGCTGTTCGGTGGGGTCTTTGACCAGATCAAAGAGTTCATAGGCCTTTTTGTCCCAATAATAGATGAGCTTGTGGGTGGCGGTGCGCACACCGTAATGGGCGGCGGTGTTGTGGTGGCCGGGGCTGTGGTAGTAGCGATAGTAGAAGGTCTTGCGCCAGTCGGATGGGGACTCGCCACGCAGGAGCGGGGCGATGCTACGCCCCTGCATGCTTTCAGGGACGGGCAGTCCGGCGAAATCGAGGAAAGTGGGCGCCAGATCGATGTTGGAGACAAATTGATCCGGCGTGATGCCTGCCTTGATGCCGGGGCCGCGTGCGATGAGCGGGACGTGCAAACCGGGCTCATACATGAAGCGTTTGTCGTAAAGACCGAGGTCGCCCAGATACCAGCCATTGTCGGCGGAGTAGATGACGATGGTGCTTTCTGCGAGACCGGATTTGTCGAGGTAATCTAGCACCTTGCCGACATTGTCATCGACCCCTTGGACGCAGGCGAGGTAGTCCTGCATGTAGCGCTGGTACTTCCATTTGACGAGGTCTTTGCCGGTGAGGGTCTTGCCGTCAACGACGAGCTCCATGGGCTTTTCGTTCAGCCATTTCATCTTGGCCGGCCCTTCGAGGGCTTTCGGCACGGGGAGCTTGAGGTCGCGCCGGGTGAGGTCGCGCGCCACAGTTTGTTCGTTTTCGGGGAGGGCTGCTGGGCGGGTACTGTAGTCATCCCAGAGTGTATCCGGTTCAGGGATGACTTTGTCTTTAAAAAGGGCCTTGTTGCGCTCGTCCGGTTCCCAGGCGCGATGCGGTGCCTTTTGGTGCAGCATTAGGAAGAAGGGCTTGTCTTTGGGCCGGGTCTCGATGAACTCGACGCCCAGGTCTCCGGTGATGTCGGTGCAGTGACCTTGAATGGTGAGTTTGTGTCCGGCTACGAGGAAGGCGGGATCCAAGTATTGTCCTTGCCCAGGCAGGACGATCCAGCGGTCAAATCCGGTTGGATCGCTGCCCAGATGCCATTTGCCGATCATGCCCGTGTGGTAGCCCCCCGCTTGGAGGTGTTTGGCGACGTTGTCGCGGCTGCCCTCAAAGCGATTGAAAACCGGCACTCCATTGAGGTGCGAATACTGTCCGGTAATCAGGGTGGCGCGGCTGGGAGTGCAGATGGAGTTGGTGACAAAGGAATTCAAAAAACGTGCACCACCCGCTGCGATCCTGTCGATGTTTGGCGTCTTGTTAACCTTGGATCCGTAGGCGGAAATGGCGTTCTGAGCATGGTCGTCAGAGAAAATGAACAAGATATTCGGCCGATCCGCAGCAGTGGCGGAGCTGGCAAGTGCGAGTAGGGCAAGGAAGATGCGTTTCATCATGGGCATGATAGGCCGGAAACTTGGCTTTTGCCAAGTGCAGAAGCTACTCTCTCAGTCGCGGAGCACCGACGAACCTTCGCGGGAGGACAAACCCGCCCGCGGAATGCAAGAGCATTCCGAAACCGATCAACGGCGCGGCTGACGTCGGATCCGTCCGGCTACTTGGAGTCTCCGCCAGCGTTCATTGCCTTGGCTTCGTCTGGGGGGAGGAAGGATTTGAAGCGGGTCTTGTCGATGGCCTTCATGTAGGCTTCGTTCGGGCTGACGAAGCCGTCGCGGAGTTTCTGCCAGATGGCCTCGTCCATGAACTGCATTCCTTGTGCTTTGCCGCCGATAATGACGTCGTAGAGCTTCTGGGTCGCACCCTCGCGGATGATAGAACCAACGGCTGGCGTGGACACCATGATCTCATTCACGGCGACACGGCCTTTGCCATCTGCCTTTTTCATCAGCAACTGGGCGACGACGCCTTTGAGTGATGCGGCAAGCATCGTGCGGACCTGACTTTGCTCCGTGGCTGGGAAGACGTCAATGATACGGTCAACGGTTTTGCGGGCGTTGTTCGTGTGCAGGGTCCCAAACACCAGCAGACCCGTTTCCGCGGCTGTCAGGGCCAGGGAGATGGTTTCAAGGTCGCGCATTTCCCCCACAAGGACAATGTCCGCATCTTCGCGGAGGGCGGCCCGCAGACCGTCGGCGAAGGACGGGGTCTGGATCGGAACTTCACGTTGGGTGATGATGCTCTTCTTATTGCGGTGCACGAATTCGATCGGTTCTTCGATCGTGATGATGTGGCGACGGAAGTTTGTATTAATGTAATCCAGCAGGGCGGCCAGAGTTGTAGATTTGCCGGAACCTGTCGGCCCTGTGACGAGCACGAGACCGGATCTGATGTGGCCAAACTCCTTCACGACTGGCGGGATGCCGAGTTGCTCAAGTGAGGCGATCTTGGTGGGAATGATACGGAATACAGCGCCGTAGCCGTATTGCTGGCGGAGGAAATTGCAGCGGAAACGGTGGTCCGCATCCATTTCATAAGCGAAGTCGAGATCACCTTTTTCAACGTACCGGTCCCAGGCCCGCGGCTCGCAAATTTCACGCATCATGGCCTCCATGGTCTCCTGCGTGAGGATGACGTCGTCAATCGGCTTGATGCTGCCGTGAACGCGGATTTTCGGTGGCTGCCCCTCGCTAAGGTGCAAGTCAGAACCGCCCAACTCGATGAGGCGGTGGAAGTAGTTATCGATGATCGGCATGGGAGCGGACAATGGACTTGGAAGGGACGTTGGGTCTAAAAGGGGGGATGGATCAGGATTTGAAGAAGGTCTTCATGACGACCTTGTCTTCCGCACGTGATTCGCATTCTTCGCGGGTGATGAGACCCTTGGAATACAGCTCTCGCAAGGAATCGTCCATGGTGATCATGCCGACGTTTTTGCCTGTCTGCATGACGCCATTGAGCATGAAAGTTTTGCCTTCACGAATGCAGTTGGCGACGGCGGGAGTATTGACGAGTAGTTCCAAGGCCATCACGCGACCGTTGCCGTCGGGCTTCGGAACGAGCTGTTGCGAGATGATGCCGCGAAGGGATTCCGAGACCATGATACGGATCTGATCGCGTTGGTCGGATGGGAATACGTCCAGCACACGGTCCAGTGTGCGGGCGGAGTTACCGGTGTGTAGGGTGCCTAGCACCAAGTGACCCGTTTCAGCTGCGGTGATGGCTAGAGAGATGGTCTCCAGGTCGCGCATTTCCCCCACCATGATGATATCCGGATCTTCACGGAGGGCGCCGCGCAGAGCGGCTGCAAAGGATTCCGTGTGGGTGCCGACCTCACGCTGGTTGATGTGGCAGCTTTTGGGCTCCAGAACGTATTCGATCGGGTCTTCAAGCGTGATGATGTGGTCCTGGCGCTCTTTGTTGATTTCATCAACCAGGGCAGCCAGCGTCGTGGATTTGCCGCAACCCACTGGGCCAGTCACAAGCACGAGGCCGTTGTGATAGCGAATCAGCGTGCGGACGGTGTCCGGCAGTCCGAGGTCGTCAATACTGCGAGTGTTGGCATTGATCACCCGAAAGGCCATGTCGATGCCGAGGCGCTGTTGGACGACGGAGGAACGGAAGCGGCCGTACCCGGGGGAATAGGCAAAGTCCACGTCGCCTTTTTCTTCGAGCAACTGGATCTGTTTCTCACCCAGGAAGCCGTAAGCGAGGCGCCGGGAGTCTTCGGCTGTCAGAATCGAAGCATTGTTCCAGATCGGCTGGAGATTGCCGAATCGGCGCCACGTGGGCTGGGAGCCAGTCGCGAGGTGAAGGTCAGAAGCATCGTACTCCATGCAAAACCGCAGATAGTCATCGACGGATGACAGCACGGGCAGGGTGTCGGCTGGGGCGAGGGTGGCTTCGGTGTCAGACATGGAAACTTAGCGAAATTCAGTGGGTGACTGGGAAGGTGCGGCCGTTGGGGCAGGGAAAAGATCTTTAATGCGGGAAGCAATGAGGGTGAACGCCGCCTTTTTGGCCATTCCGATTAATGGGCTGGTCACTAAAGCAGCAAGCGTGCGATTTGTAGCGACTTTGCCAGAAATGTCACGCTCATTCTTGCGAGGCCTGAAAGGATTAAGTACTCGGACAGCAATGACGCCCGCGACGACGGCACCTGCGACCCAAATCCAGCGGTAATTTTCGATACTGCGGCTGACCAGCGCCTTGGGGTGCCATTCGCGGGAGGTCTCCCCCATGTGAACATGGATGGCGGCTCTGGCGTGGTCGAGATCCCGGAGTATGAGTTCCTTTTCCGTCATGGCTGTGATTCATCTCCCGCGATCCACTCCCGGTCTCGTTTGAGTTGATTGAAGCTCTCTTCAAAAATGCGCAGCGTCGTCAGTTTGCGCTTGAGCCAGACGGACGCTAGCATTCCCAGCACGATGTGCGCACCGGCCAGCGCCATGGCAGCTCGGCTCCAATGCCACCCGGTGCGTTCAGCTAGCATCCAGACAATGGCAGGCATGGCGAGCAGCCAACCGGTAAAGAGTGCGCCAAAGGTCGCCAGCGCCAGCAGAGTAGCCCCAGTGATGCGGGAGCCAGCTTCGCGTGCCTCGATCTGCACGAGCCTGCCGCGTGCCTCTGCATATAGCACCCAAGCCCGCACAAGCCCACGGAGACCGCTGGCGGTCGTGGGCCCTGATGGAGGTATGACGGGATCCATTGCGTCGATGGAGGGAGCGGCCATTGGGGGCGCTCCCCCGGCTTCACCGATGGGCGTTGGTTAGCGACGCAGGATGGCACCGAGCAGGAAGCCGGCACCAAAAGCTGTCAACAGAGCCTGGACGGGCTTTTCCCGAGCAAATTTCTCCGCCTGCATGCGGAGATCTTCATAGCGGTCTTTGGCGTCGCTCATGGCATTGCCGGCGTAGTCGCGGATTTCACCGGCTTTTTCACGGATGTCTTCCACGCGCTGGCCAGCGGCGGCTCTAATCGTGTCAGCACGGTCACCAGCCATCGATCGCAGCTCGGCGGCCTTTTGGCCAACGGCCCCGCGGAGTTCTTCGGCCTTCTGGGCGGCGGCAGCCCGGAGCTCTTCAGCGGCTTTCATGGCGCTGGCTTTGGCGGCCTGGAATGGATCGTGCCCTGTAGCGGGGGCAAAGGGGGAATCGGGTGCAGAGTCAGTCATGGCGGTAGATTGGTAAATAGGTTCAGCTGCAATGAATTAAGCCCCTCTGGCATTTGAAGCGAGTAAAAAATGGACATTCGAGGCGGTTTGTCGCCGGGAAGACGTGGAGCCGAACTCAATTGTTCAAACCAGCCGGCACTTCAATTTCCTGATGAGAGGTCCTGGAGAGGTAGAGGGCCCTCGACGGTCGGTTTTACTTGGGGTTCGATAAGTTTATGGCGTTTTTTGATTTCGGGTGAGCGGAATTGCCTGATGGGTGGCGAGAAGATGAATAATAGTTTTGTAGGTGTTAAATTATCATGTGGACTATATAAAATATAAATGCAATATTTCTTGAATGTCCCGAAATGCCTCAGATTCCACTCCCGATGTTCCGACGACGATCAAAGAACGTGTTCTCCTATCGGTGCCGCTACATGTCCGATTGGGGGTCTTTGCGGCTGCCTTCTGGGTGGGGTTGATTGTGACGTCCTACGCGGCACTGCTCATCGGGATTGGTGTAGCAATGATTTTGGGCTGGGATTTCGCATTTGAGCGCCTGGCTCTGGGGCAGGGGAATACTCTGCTCAATGCTGCTTTGAGCATCGCTTTTGTGGCGTTGGTCGTGACGTGGGCTTGGATGTTCCGTCCTCTTTGGGTGCGGCCGGCCAAAAAGAACGCTGGCCTGGAGGTTCGCAAGATCGATCAGCCAGCTCTATTTTCGTTGCTGTCGATCATCTCGGACAGACTAGGTCTACGGCCTCCAGCATCCGTGATATTGACGTGGAGTGAGGGGCTAACACTCAACCGGGTACCTGGGCTAATGGGGGGGCTCGGTGGTAAGCGTGAATTGGAGATCGGGATTGCGTTACTTGGTGGTTTGAGCACTAGGCACTCTGTAGGGGCAATGCTCAATTCGATGGCTCAGGTGCCGAAGGGGGTGACGGGGCTATGCACTTGGATTGTTCGGGGGCTTCTCGAATGGCTTGATCGTGGTGCGCGCAGTGTGTTTGAGCATGATGCTCAAGAGCAGGCGATGGCGGAGACAGTTGCCAAAAAGAGTCGCCGCAAAGCAGGGCCTTTGAAACGGGCTTGGAAGGCTTTCGTTTGGGTAAGTCAGCGGCCGATCTGGATCATGGATCGCCTAGCGAGACTGCTAGCTCTGCCAGCGTTGCGTTCCCTGGCGCGTTGTGCAGATGCTGCTGAGGCTCGAATGCTTGGCGGCGAGAATTTCCAAGAATCGCTGACCGATCGGATGGCCGTCCAAACGGCGGTGCAGCGGGTTGGGAGTTTGGTAATGCAAGGAATCGCAGCCCATCGGTTGCCCGAAAATCTAGCTCAGGTCGCTACCAAAGCCATGCCAACAGCGACGGAGCGGCCGCTCGGCATGACGGATCGCGAGTCTGCGCGGCATCCGCTGCATGGCAAAAGACTGTCCTCTGTGCAAGGCATCGTGAAGGCGACGGCCTGGGATGAGGAGGGTGCGATGGCGGCGTTGATGGGGCGATTTTCGGACATTTCCCGCACCATCACGCAGATGCATTACCAACAGGGCTTGGGGCTATCGTTGGTGCAGTTCAAATTGGTTGCAGCGGGGGAAAGTCGCGGCTCAGGTTCGGTCCAAGAGAAGGTCAACGACGAGCAGACAGCGGCCATTTGCCGTTATTTTGGTGGGCTGGTGGATGCAGATAGGCCGCTCTGCGGGTTGGTTACTCCATCGTCTTATCAGCCTACTGTGGTGGATCTGCGCCAGCAGGTGCTGGCAGTTCGTCAATGGGTTCAAGGGCGGAGTCAGCAGGTTGGCGTCGTGGTTAAGGAATGGCGGCAGGCTTGGCAGCGCTGGCGGGATCTTGAAATGGCATTGCTCTACTCACGGGTGGGTATTCGTTTGGACAGTCATCAGTATGGCGTCATGGCCCATCAGCCCAAGCTCTACGAAGAGGAAATCGCACGTCAGCGCATGGTGATGGAGTACTCTGACGATGCGTTGAAGGTGTTCGACGAACCCTCTGAGCGCCGCTTTGCTGCTGCCCTGGGGTTGATCATGATGACGCCGGACATCCAATTGCCAGAAGCTCTGGCGGCCATGCGCGCACAATTGCCGATCTGGGGCCACGCGTATGGAGAAATGGCGCAACGCCTGCCAGTTCTGTGGGAATTGTTGGCGTTGGCGCACGCTAGGGATGCGATGGGAAGTTCAGGGGGGGACGAGTCGAGCGAAGGTTGGCAGGAGACTTGTCGGGATCTGAATGCACGGTTCAGTCTGTTGGGTGGCCAGCTAATTTCTGGGCTGGAGCACGTTCCGGATCCGGCGGCAGCCAGCGAGTTGTCACTTCAGCAGCGGCTCTTGCAGCCAAGCGCGCGGCAGGTCAGCCCCAGCACTGATCCAGCGGAGGCGCAGACCTCGGAGATCATTCGGGTGACATTCAATTTCCAGACGGTTTACCACGAGGTCTTTGCCTTGCTGGTGGGGGCTGCTGAGTTGGCCGAAGTACACCTCGTAGATGGGGCGCCAGCCGCCGTCGCTGCTGAACCTGTTGCGGTGAACGCTTGAGATTTTTTTGACCTGCGGCATCTTGCACGGACGAAAGTTCGTCCCACCTGTGACTCAGTCCTCCGCCACCATCCGCAATTCCCCAGCTCCCGCAGCCCCTGTCAAAAAACCAGTACGGCCACGGCGGGTCCCGATGCAGCCAAAGCTGAACCCGGAGAAGAAGCCTGAAATCGAGCCGCCGTACCACGTCATCCTCTTTGATGACGATGAACACACCTATGAGTACGTGGTGGAAATGCTTTGCGCGATCTTTAGCCACTCCGTAGAGTTGGCGTTTTCAATGGCGCAGACTGTTGATAAAAACGGTCGTGTCATTGTGGCCACGGTACACAAGGAGTTGGCGGAATTGCGGGTGGAACAGATCCAGGAGTATGGGCCCGATGCCAACCTCAAGGGTAGCTCTGGATCCATGAAGGCGACGATGGAGCCTGCTGATTGAGGCGTAAAAAAACCGCGCCTGAAAGTCCAGGCGCGGTTAGTTCGGATGCCGTCGTTAGGCCTATCCGAAGAGCTTGCCCAAACCGCCAAGTCCACCTGGGATTAGGGACGCAATCGCGTCCTGAAGCTGGTTTGCGGAGGGTGCAGAGTCGACGTGTTCCGCCTGGATCTCGCCGTTGGGTGTCAGTTTGTCCACGATGGTTGGAAGAAACTGGGAAAGCAACGGCATCAGTTGTTCGGCATTGATACCGAGGGCGCTGCTAGCCTGCTGCACGGTGTCGGTGCCGAGGGCACTCTGGAGTTGTTCTGGTGCGATCGGCTGGTTTTCGCCATTGCCAACCCAGGAGGCGAAGATGTCGCCAAGGCCTGCACTCTGAAATTTAGCCATGAGGCCACCGAGGCCACCCACTTTGTCTAGCAGGCCGGAAAGCGCCCCAGCGCCGCCACCATTGGCAGTGAACATGCCCAT
Source organism: Verrucomicrobiaceae bacterium (assembly GCA_024232965.1). Classification (GTDB taxonomy): domain Bacteria; phylum Verrucomicrobiota; class Verrucomicrobiia; order Verrucomicrobiales; family Verrucomicrobiaceae; genus JACKQF01. Next base: position 251,303 of record JACKQF010000003.1, read on the forward strand.
CAATTTGCCAATGTCCAAACCGCCTGCTTGTGAACCGCCGAGCACGCTGCTCAGCGCTTTGTTTGCGAGTGAATCAAAAAGTCCCATATCGTTGTCTTTGTCAATAATTGCTGATTTCATTTGGCACCGCTGCCAATTTCGGTCGCGGCGTTGATTGATTTTTCCGTATTGAGAACCTGTGTCAATCTTTGAATTCCGATACTTTTGCCAGAGGAATGCTGAGCTTGGTCGCCAAAAGTGGGCGGGATACCCAAGCAAAAACAAGAAGACCGGATCAGTGATGATCCGGTCTTCAAGGGGTCAATCAAAGGGTCTCAACGGCTCGGCGGCGGGCCGTCACCCTTGGGCTCATCACCGCCTGGGCCACGTTGTGGGCCGGGGCCTCGATGTTGTGGGCCTGTCTGCGGACCTGGACCTTGCGGGCCTCGTTGTGGGTTTGCCTGTGGACCAGGACCTTGGCGACCACGTTGTGAACTAGGACCTTGTGCGCCACGATTGTGCGGGCCAGCTTGAGGGCCTTGGCCGCGCTGTGGACCCATCTGGGGACCAAAACCACGCCTTGGGCCTTGTTGAGCGACACCGGGGAATCCGCGACCCTGTGGGCCACGGCCGCCCATCATCGGGCCGCCCATGAAGGGAGGGCGATGCATGGCAAACGGGCCAAATCCGGGACCACGGCGACCTTTGTGGTGACTCGGAGCGTCTTTGCGGCCGCCCTTTTTGCCTTCTCTTCCTGCGGACTCGCCGTGGCGTTCCATTCCGCGTCGGGTCATCTCAGCGATGTGACGAGCGACATCTTCCAAACCTGCGGCGCGGAGGTGCTCCACGGCTTCGCGGATGTGATGCATTTTTTCTTCCATCTTCGCCTTGGCTTCGGCTTCAGGCGGACGGCCGGGTTCGCCACGTGGAGGGCCATCGTGTTTCTTGTGCTCTTCTTCACCGCTGCGGCGGTGTTCTTCCATGGCGCGCTCGCCACGGGTTGCGGGTGGTCCATCGCGGCGTGGTTCTGGACGTGCGCCTTCCGATGGTTTGCCTCGGGCGGGGGCGCCGTCTGGACGCCGGACCTGCTCGGAGGGTGCTGGGGCGCCAGGTTTGGCGTCGCCACGTGGAGGTTCTCCGGCTGGGCGATTTGCGTCTTGCGCGATCGCTGCACCGGACAGGATGGATGCTGTGGCCAAGGCCACGATGAAGGTTGTTTTCATGCAGCAGGTCAAACAGCGTGGTGCGAACGGAGTTGCGCGGCGTGTGCCGGATTTGGATCAATTTTTGCGCCAAAAAGAAAAAACGAACTCTGGCACGAGCCATGCGTATAGATTAGCAGATAGGGAAGTGCCAGCTAATCCCCTCCCGACCAACCCTCCGTAGATGTCACAACAAGGACTATTTCAGACCCAGACGCAGAAGCTCGCCATCGGGCCGCAGATGCAGCAAAGTTTGCAGATTCTCCAGGCACCCACGCTGGAACTGCGTCAGATCATCCAGCAGGAAATTGAGATTAATCCGGTCCTGGAAGTAGAGACGCCAGAGGTCTCCCTCGAAGATGCGGTGCCGGATGATCCTGATGATCACGACGATATCGCAGAGCTCTCCCAACTTGACGAAGAATGGCGTGACTACTGGGCCCAAAGCCGCGCCAATACTGCCTCACGCACCAGCGATGAGCAGGAGCGCCGCCAGTTCATGATGGACTCGATCGTGGCGCCAACCACTTTGCAGGAGCACCTTGTTAGCCAGCTGCGCACGGCTGATAATGTCGATGCAGGTTTGGCGGCGAATGTAGAGTTGCTCATCGGCAGTCTCGATGATTCCGGATTTCTCAGTTCCTCACTGGAAGACATTTGCTACCAGCAAGCGATCCCTCTTGATGATCTAGAAGCCGCAAAAAAGTTGCTGCAAAGCTTCGACCCTGTCGGTGTCGGCGCTGAGAATCTGCGGGAGTGCCTCCTGATTCAGATGGAGCGGCTCGGGAAGAAGCAAAGCCTCGCTTACCGATTGGTTGAGCAATACCTTGATGACCTCGCCCACAAGCGCTACCCGATCGTCGCTCGGCGGCTCGGTGTGCCAGTGGAGCAGGTCAGCCGCGCAGCAGACTTTATAGGAACGCTGGACCCCCGCCCCGCTCAACGATTTGCTGTCTCCTCCAACAGTTACGTCACCCCCGATGTCGTGGTGGAAAAACAAGGTGGCCAGTGGGTGCCCGTGATGAATCAGGCAGATCTGCCGCAATTGCGGATAAGCAATGCCTACAAAGACTTGCTCGGACAGGCCGATAGTAGCGGAGAAGTCCGCAACTACATCAGAGATAAGATCCGCGGCGGGAAGTTCCTGATCCGTTCCATCCATCAGCGCCAGCAGACGATCCACCGCATTGCTTCAGAGATCATCGCGCACCAGCAAGAGTTCCTGGATCAAGGTCCAAGCATGCTGCGCCCGCTGAACATGGCTACCGTCGCAGAGGCGGTAGGCGTGCACGAAACAACTGTCAGTCGCGCCATCAGTGGCAAGTTCATTGCCACACCGCACGGCGTATTTGAGCTCAAGTTCTTCTTCTCACACGGCATCAAGACGGAGTCGGGGGAAGACCTCAGCAACAACAGTGTCAAAAACGCCATCGGAGAACTGATCAAGGCTGAGCCCAAGCAAAAGCCACTCAGCGACGACAAGCTAACCAAACTCTTGGACGAACAAGGCATCAAAGTCGCCCGTCGCACCGTCGCCAAATATCGCGAAGCCATGGGAATCCTCCCCAGCCATTTACGGAAGTCTTATTCTTGAGGGAATGGAATGCTGCGTTCGGTTGCATCCATGCCAAGCTTTCGCTTTGAAGGCACTGGCGGGCGGACATGGGACACCGCTTGTCTTGTCGCCTTGGGCGATATTTTGCTTGATGCGAACGGGGGGCAGGGGTGATGGTAGATGGAGTTGTTTCCGAATCTTCGATTCTGGGTGGCTCTTCCAACCTTTTGAGGCTTTATATTCAAGACGTGAGCTTTTCTTCGATACTAGATGAACGTGTGGCGGCCCTGATCAGGGACGGACGGCTGGCTGATGCGGCAGGCGCTGCTAGCGCTGCCATTGAAGAGGTCAGGCGTGAAATGGACGCTGGCGATCCGAAGCAGCGGGATTTGCTGATCAATCGGCTGGAACAACTGGCCGGGGTTCAGCGTGATCTGGGCGATGTGCCAGCGGCTGAGGCGGCTTTTGAAGAAGCGATTGGTCTGGCTGTGGCAGGTGGCAGCGGCCCGGAACGTTTGGGCGGTCTGCGGATGAATCTGGCAGCGTTGCTCGATTTCAACCAGCGCGAGGCCGATGCAGTTCCCCTGTATGAGCAGGCGATTGCGGACATGGAGGCGGTGTCTCCTCCGAACCTGGAAGTGGGTGGTCAACTGCGCAATAACTTGGCGATGATCTACAAGGGTTTGGGAAAATATGCCCTGGCTGAGCAGCATTATTTGCGGTCCCTGGAGCAATTGGAGGCCCTATATGGTAGGGATTCAGAGGCAGTTGCCTCGGTTTACAATAACCTGGGAAGTCTCTACTACACGGCGGGATTCCCGGATCAGGCGCGCGAGATGTTTACCGACGGACTGACCATTCGGGAAAAGCTGCTCGGGGACAAGCATCCAGATGTAGCGCAATCACTCTCAAATCTCGCCACTGCTTGCTATGAGCTGGGTGAGATGGCGGTGGCTCAGGGGCATTACGAGCGCAGTCTCGGCATCCTGGAGGCAAACATGCCGTCAGAGGCCCGCAGCTATGAGGCTGTAGGACTGGATTATCTGGCGTTGCTAGAGCAGGCCCACGAGGATTCGAAGGCGACGATTTTTCGCAAGCGAATGGACAAGGTCCTGGCCTAACGTCGGGTAACGGGCTCGGGTGTCTTATCGGGATATCAGTGCGCTGAGTTCGGTCGGTTGGCTGGTGGCGACGCTTGCCCCAGGCTCTGGATACTCAAAAACTTTGCCCTCGTAGTTCCGCACCAGTACGCGTTGCTCATCGCGGATGAGGACGTAGTCAGGGTTGAGCGGAACTTTTCCGCCGCCACCTGGGGCGTCAATGACGAACTGTGGCACGGCGTAACCGGTTGTGTGACCGCGGAGGGCTTCTATGATTTCGATGCCTTTGGCGACGGGGGCTCGCAGATGAGAAGAACCTTTGATCAGGTCGCACTGATAAAGATAATAGGGCCGGACGCGGCACATCAGGAGCTTGTGGACGAGGCTCTTCATGGCGTCGGGATCGTCATTTACTCCGCGCAAGAGAACGCTCTGGTTGCCCAATGGGATCCCATGGTCTGCCAGAATGCCGAGTCCTTTGCGGACCTCTGTGGTGAGTTCCCGGGGGTGATTGGTGTGGATGCTGATGAAAAGCGGGTGGTGCTTTTGCAGCATACGCCCCAGCTCGGGTGTGATCCTTTGCGGTAGAAAGATGGGGATGCGTGAGCCGATGCGCAGGAATTCGATATGCGGAATGCTGCGCAGGCGGGTGAGGATGGCGTCGAGCTTCGAATCGGAAAAGAGCAGTGCATCGCCGCCGGAGAGGAGGACATCGCGGATCTCTGTGTGCTCCTCAAGGTAGCGGAAGGCGGATTCGAATTCGGTGTGCAGTTCCTGCTCGCCAACGCCGGAGACGACTCGGCTGCGGGTGCAATAGCGGCAGTAGGCAGCGCAGCGATCGGTGACGAGGAAAAGGACACGATCTGGGTAACGGTGGACGAGCCCAGGCACGGGCATGTGGCTGTCTTCGCCACAGGGATCGGCCATTTCATCAGGATCATCCCAGGTTTCCTCAATCCGGGGGATGACCTGTCGGCGGATCGGACAGTCGGGGTTGTCCCTCTCGATCAGGTTAAAATAGTGGGGCGTGATGGCCATGGCCAGCTTGTTGCCGGAGAGGAGGACTCCGGCGCGTTCTTCGTCGGAGAGCACGAGGTGCTTTTCGAGCGCAGCCAGCGTGGTGACGCGGTTGCGCAGTTGCCACTGGGGGCTATCCCAGTCGGACTGGCTGACGTCTAGATCTTTCCAATACCCGGGGGCAGAGGAGGTGAACTCCTTTTCCGGGAGAATGTGGGTATGGGGCATCGCGCGTGTGAGATGTATGAAGAGGATGTAGAAGCGGTACGTGCGTTGTGTCAATCCGGCAGCATGAAAATGTGATGGGGGTGTTGTGGGGTTTTTCCTGGACAGGCGGGACCGACGGACTAACTTGACGGCCTCCATGGCCGCCATGTTCAAAATCTGCCTCCTTCTTTCCCTGCGACTTACGCTAGGGTAGGCGGCCCGTGATTACTTGCCATTGCCTGATGCCGTCATGATGCGGCTGATTCTAGTTTTCCTCGCAGGTCCCTGAGCCCGCACTTTTTTGATCTCTTTTGCCTTTTGAATCCCATGTTGAAGAATGCCTCTGCTAAGTACCGTCCGTTCCCGCTGATCGAGTTGCCAAACCGGCGTTGGCCCTCGCGCTCCCTCTCTAGCCGCCCGATCTGGTGCAGCGTCGATCTCCGCGATGGCAACCAGGCGCTGGCCGTGCCGATGAATGTGGGCCAGAAGCTCGACATGTTTGACGCGCTGGTGAAGTGCGGGTTCAAGGAGATCGAGGTGGGGTTCCCCTCTGCATCGAACACGGAGTTTGCATTCAATCGACGCCTGATCGAGGAGAAACGCATCCCCGACGACGTGACGATCCAGTGCTTGGTCCAGGCTCGCGAAGATCTGATCGAAAAGACGGTGCAAAGCCTGATGGGTGCGAAGCAGGTCATCATCCACATGTACAACTCCACTTCGCCGGCGCAGCGTAAGTATGTGTTTGGCAAGACCAAAGAAGAAATCGTGCAGATCGCGGTGCGGGGTGCGCAGATGATCAAGGATCGCCTGCATCGTCTGGAGGAGTCCGGGACGAAGGTGACTCTGCAGTATTCGCCCGAGAGCTTCAGCGCCACTGAGGTGGATTATGCCAAGGAAATCAGCGAGGCGGTGATGGATGTCTGGCAGCCGACGCCGGAGAAGAAGATGATCTTGAACCTGCCTGACACGGTTGAGGTGGCGATGCCAAACATCTACGCCGATCAGATCGAGTGGATCTGCACGAACATCAAAAATCGCGATAGCCTGATCGTAAGTCTGCATACACACAACGACCGCGGCACAGGCACAGCCGCTACGGAGTTGGGACTACTGGCCGGCGCTGATCGCGTGGAGGGCACCTTGTTTGGAAATGGGGAGCGCACCGGCAATTTGGACATCGTCCAGGTGGCGATGAATCTTTACATGCATGGCATTGATCCAGGATTGGACTTCAGTGACATGAACTCCCTGATCCGGATGTATGAGCGCACCACAGGCATGACGGTGCCGCCTCGTCAGCCCTATGCAGGGGAACTGGTCTTTACTGCGTTCAGCGGTAGTCATCAGGACGCCATCAAAAAGGGACTGGTAGGATACGAAGAGCACCAAACTTTCTGGGATGTACCCTATTTGACCATCGATCCCAAGGACGTGGGTCGCGAATACCGCGAGGTCATCCGCGTCAACAGCCAGAGTGGCAAAGGCGGCGTGGCCTATCTGCTGGAGAGCGAGTTCGGCATCGAGTTGCCGAAGGACCTGCAACGTGAGTTTGGCCCTGTGGCGAATGACGAGGTGGATCGATTGGGACGCGAAGTGACAGCGACGGAGCTCAAGGACATGTTTTGGCGGGAATACATCGAACGGGTGGATCCGATCGCGCTGCATCACTTTCACGCCGATGGCGTGGACGGTGCCTTTACCTGCCGGTGCAGCCTGATGAAATCCGGCAGCGAGGTCGGCATTGTCGGGAAAGGAAATGGTCCCATCGCCGCATTTGTGGATGCGATTATCAAAGACGGTGACGTGCCATCTTTTGAGGTCGCCAATTTCCGCGAACAAAGCTTGAGTTCTGGAACTGAGGCCAGTGCTCTGGCCTACATCCAGATCAAGCGGGCTGATGGACGGACTGTTTGGGGCGCAGGTGTCGATACCAATATTGAGCTTGCCTCCATCAAGGCCGTTGTGTCTGCGGTGAACCGTGCTTTTGCTCTTTGATTCGAAGGACAGCTTATGCTCACGGGGATCGAGAAGATAAAGGAACGCAAGCAGAGTGGGCCACCCTTGGCTGTGCTCACTGCCTATGACTACCCGACGGCTCGCCTTTTGGATGAGGCGGGGGTGGATTTGCTGCTCGTGGGGGATTCATTGGGCATGGTGGTGCTGGGACTTCCTGACACGACAGGTGTGACGATGGCAGACATGTTGCATCACACGCGTGCTGTGGCGCGTGCCAAGACCCGCGCTCCTGTCATCGGTGATCTGCCTTACCATGCCTATGACACGCCCCAGGAGGCATTGAAAAATGCCCGTCTCCTCATGGAGGCGGGTGCGGATGCAGTGAAACTGGAGGGTGGTGTTTCGATGATCCCGCAAGTGCGCGCGATCGTTGGGGCTGGCATTCCTTTTGTCGGGCACATCGGTATGCTGCCGCAGAGTGTGGTCGAAGAAGGTGGCTATAAAAAGAAAGGCCGCACTGAGGAAGCGGCTCGTTTGCTGATGGAAGACGCCATCGCCCTCGATGAAGCCGGAGCCTGCGCCATAGTGCTGGAAAGCATGATGCCAGAGGTGGCTGCTGCGATCACTCGACGCATCTGTGCGTGCACCATCGGCATTGGCGCGGGGACGGAGACGGATGGTCAGGTGCTAGTGACGCCGGATCTTCTCGGTAGCTTTCCCTGGTTCCGACCGCCCTTTGCTAAACCGCACGCGGATGTCGCTGCGGAGACCTTGCGAGCCGTGCGCGAGTATGTAGCTGAAGTACAGGCCTAGCTGATCCAGACTCGCAGCAGCGTTAACGTCAGTGTCGTGGTCACGAGGCTGATCAGGGTGCTGTAATACACGCTTGCGGTGGCGAAGGCAGTGTCGCCTCCAAACTCGTGGGCAAGAAGCGCTGTATTAACGGCGGTGGGCGCCCCAGAGGTTAGTATCATCACGGCGGCTGTCGCGCGATCAAAACCCAACCAAGTTGTGATTGCCCAGGTCATGAGTGGTGCGATCAGTAAGCGTATGGTCAGGGCTGAGATCAGTGGCAGCTTGACGGGTGCGGGTTTTGTCTTTGAAAGCTGCACACCGAGGGTCAGCAAGGCGATACCGACCAACGCCTCTGCCATCATTTTGAGAGGCTCCCACAGCCACCTGATAGTCTCTGGGTGCAGGTCCATTGCCTTGCAGAAAGCGGCGGTCGCCACTGCGTAAATGGCGGGTTGGCGCAGTGTGGATAGTAACGCGCGCCAGTGGCTGCCCGGCTTCCCATCGCCTGCGTTTGCGAGCAATAGTCCCATGGTGAAGGTGCTGACGTTCATCGTGACTAGGACATAGACCTGCACGCTGGCGGCGGCCTGACCGAATGCAAGCGTGACTAGAGGTAGACCAAAGTTCCCGCAGTTCCCAAACATGGAAGCAAGCGCCAGCGCCTTCCGTGATCCAGCTTTCAGCGTCAGAACCCGGCACATGATGAAGGCGAGCACGCCTGACAGAAGAATCACGCCCAACGAAACGCCCATGATGCGGCCTGCCTGCGCACCACTCATCGGGGCCGTCAGCAGTCGCACAAAGACAAAGCCGGGCACCAGGAGGTAAAGATTCACCTTCACCAGGGTCTCTAGATTTAGTCCAAATCGGCGATCCATGAACCAGCCTGTTCCAACGACAGCAAAAAGCGGCAGGCAGACATCAACGAGGATTTGAAAAAACAGGGGGATCGACACGAGACGATGAATCTGGAAGAGATCGCCCTTCCAGCAACCGGATTGTCAGCGGATTCATGAGTCAGTCCTCAGCGGAATCGAGTCCACGCACCGGCGCCGCCGGAAAACGCACCGCCGAGCCGCTGCGGAAGGTCTCGCTCCGGCAAAATCCAGGCTGTCTTGAGTTGGCGGCGAGCCTTCGATCTTTTCCAACTCCGCATCCAGTGCCAGATCGCTGTGCCGATGGCCGCTAGCAAGCAAAGGACAAAGACGACCCAGCGCAGCACGGGGTCGCCGGTGGGGGGCACTGTTACCGTGACTAGTGAAGCTGGGGCGGACGCCGGAGCTGAGGCCTCACTGACGACCTCTTGGAGATGGGGGTCGGTTGCCAAGGGTTTCTCAGTCGTTGTCGCTATGGGGCAGAGTTTTTCCAGCCAGAAAAGTCGGGTGGAGAGCTCCACGCAGAAACGATGCAACTGCTCATCTGTCTCAGGCGAGGACATGGCCTCGGTCACGCAGGCTTCCAGCAACTCCTTCAAGAAGGCATCAGAAGCTGAATCGTGCGCCAATTTGGGAAGGAAAAGCCGCGCGCGCCATGGCTCTGCAATCGGATAAGCAAGCACTGCAGTGGGTTTTTTCGCGATACCACCAGAGGCCATTACGCTGAGGTCCGCGTCGGCGGGTAGTTTCTCGTCGGATTTCAAGACGACAATATAGAGAGGAAATCGTGCCTCCTGGGAATGAAAGTTCAGGAATCGTTCCAGGTCTCCTTGCAAAACCTCTGTGATTAGGCCCAGCGGATCGATCAAGAGTTCGCTGGCCGGGCTAACACTGCACAGTCTCAGAAATTCAGCGTCAACATCCTTCAACATTGATGCGGAAGTGGGTGTGTGTGGTGGGGCAGCCGGTGGACGACCTGAATTTAGTAGGGATTCAGGTAAAAAGGTGCTCAGATTTGCCGAGCGATAGCCGACCCCTGCCGGGGAGTTTTCCCCTGTATCCTGCGTCAGCAGCGGGGTAAGGATGGTGTCCGGCCGGGTCGTTGGCGATAGAGCCGAATCGTTAGGACCCGGTGTCAGCGATGGCAGCAGGCCCAGTAGCGGCGGCGGTTGCATGTCGCTGATCTCTGGGGATGCCATTGGGGCGTCGCCAGGCTGCCATTGGGGTAGGGGCAGAATTTCCTCCTCCGAGAGTTGCGCCAGCGCCCCCATCGGTACTGCCAAAATCAGCAGGGCCAAGAGGATTGGATTTTGGCGCGTGGAGGCCATAGTTTTTGCGGAAATTAGCGCCTCTGACGGCTGGGGCTTGGTGTGGAATCTGTTTGCCGATGGCCAGAGCGGAGGGGATGTAGGCCATAGTCGGCGGCAGAGGATCCCGCGTGCGGCCCGGGACTCAGACTTTGGGTGATCGGGCGGGCAATCGCCAGGGGCCGCAGAAGATCACTCACGGAAGTCGCTGCCGCCTCAATCGCACCGCCGTATTCGGCGTGACTGAGCGCTGGAACCATGGCTTGAAGGATCATGGTCGGGGCCGTTTCTGCCAAAAGGCTCTCGAGAGCATAGCCGATGGCCGTTCCAACGGTCCCTGCCGCTGGGTCGACCACGCAGACGACTCCGTATTCATTGCGCTTTGAAATTTGCGGGGTGCTGAATGCGCCGTTGTTGATGAGCCAGAAAGCCACCTCTTGGGGATTGAGTACGGGTGGGAGCGACCCAAAATAGAATGCCACAAAAACCTGGGGAAAGGCCCTCTCTAAGTCATCCAGAGTCATTTCGGCCTTGTGGCGGTCCGCGAGTCGGAGGCAGTGAGCCGCGTCCGTCAATCTCTCTAGTCTCACCCACTGGTCGCCGAAGAAGGGCTGCATGGCGGCCAGGGAAAAGCCGCACTTGTGGCACGCCGGCTGGCGAGCCTCAATGGTAGTGCTGCAATGTGGACATTTCATATCTACAAAATATTCAATAATTTCAATAATGCAAGATGAAGATTGAATGTTTTAGCGGGAAAAAGTGTTTACATTGTTAGCATTCCATGTTGGAATCTCTAAATAACGACTCACTTGACCACCGCAGGTAGTTCGTTCTCATTCATTCAGTAATTGTTCAACGCACCATGAAGCCATTCTCCACATTATCCTTCCTGATCGCCCTAAGCGTCGCCTCCCCAAGTATGGCTGCGTGGCAAAGGCTCCCTTCAGTCTCCAAGCGTCCTGTCGAAATGGCAGTAGCTTCAATGAACGGCACAAAGGTGGCATCCTCCAGTGGTATTGGTCAGGTGCAGTCCTTGATCTCTGACAATCCAATTGATTCTTCAACGCTGAGTGCAGGCAACGCCGAGGCCGTTATTGATGCAGGGCACCAGACTATTTTTGAAGTCGCGAGCTTTACCAATGACGACACCGAGGGAAAAGTGAGCATCTCCGCCAGTGCTGACAACTCGAACTGGATCGCCGTTGGGCAGGCGGTTTACAGTGCTGCTGATCGTAGCATCAGTGTGAATTTTGCAGGAATTCAGGCTAAGTTCATCAAGGTGCAGTGGGAGCTTTCCAAAGGTGGCACGATCCGCAATTTTCAGCTCTTTGGTGGAGAGACTGACAACGACTTCGCAATGTCCCAAAACGCTAGCGGAACCGGCGGTGAAACGCTGAACATGGCGGCAGGCATGGGTGGCGCGCGGATCATCTACGCCCATCCAAATCCATCCGGCAGTAAGGAGAAGGGTGTGAGCTACAATGCCTTTGAATTCCCGGAGTCTGATGAGAAGTATCGCACAGTGATCTATGATCTGGGTGCGGTTCGCATCATGAATCAGTTTGGTTCAGTGCATTCCCCTCGTCCGGTGCGCTTTGAGGTTTATGCATTCAATGACCTTCCTGAGAAAGCAGACTGGCGCGGCCAGAAGTCCTTTGACCCGGCTGCGTTTGAGTCCATGACCCCAGTCGCTAAGGCTGAAGACGCTCGCGGTGTCGGTTACATTCGTGTGAAGCCTGACCACGCAGTTAAGGCTCGCTACGTTGCTCTCCGCTGGGAGCCAGACTATAATCCACCTGGTTTCAGCATTGGTGGCACCGTTATCGGTGGTTCTGGTTTCGGTAAGGGAAGCTTTAAGCCGGGTTCCGGGAATGGTGCTGGTGGCGGCGCAGGTGCGGGCGGCGGTGCTGGTGCTGGGAATGGCGACGGCAATGGCAACAGCCCTGCGAATGGCGACGCTTCTAACGGTGGCTCAATGCCTGGTGGTTCCCCTGGCGGTCTGGTTTCGTTCTCCGGCAGCACTGGTGGTTTCGGTGGCGGCGGCGGCCTTCCTGCATCTGGTGGCGGCAATACCGGTGGTGGTGGCAACAGCGGGGGTGGCAACGTGATCATCAACAATCCGAAGCCAGTCTCTGGTGGTAATTAATTGGGCTTGACCGAATAAAATTTCGGAAACCCGCTCTGGCAACGGAGCGGGTTTCTTTTTGCCTCAAATTAGTCGGCAAATGTCACCGGTAGTTTCACTGCGCGATTGAGGATGTCGAGGTAGTCATCGCAAGGGATCTCGTGGCCTCCGAACTGGGACAGGTGATCTGTGGTCCACTGGGTGTCATGGAGAATGTAGCCGCGGTCCTTGAGTCGTAGCTGGAGGTGGGTCAGGGCTACTTTTGAGGCTTGAGTTTCGCGGCTAAACATGGATTCACCAAAAAAGGCACCGCCAATGGAGACACCGTACACGCCACCAACGAGTCGTCCGTCCCGCCAAACTTCGGCGGAATGGGCAAAGCCGAGACGAAAGAGTTCTTCGTAGCTGTCGATGATGGCCTCGTTGATCCATGTCTCTGGACGATCCGCACAGCCGCGCATCACGTCTCCGAAGGCGCTGTCCCAGCGGACCTCGAATGGACACCGCTTCAAATAGCGCATGAAGCGACGCGGCACATGAAAGTCCTGCACCGGTAAAATGCCGCGCCAGCGTGGGCGATACCATGTCAGGTTGCCAGAGTCATCGCCCATGGGAAAAAGCCCTTGGCAGTAGGCGGTGAGCAGATTTTGAGGCGGTATCGCAGGCATGACGAGAGTCACACCACGTTAAGCAAGGATTTCGAAGTCGCAAGAGCCTGTAGCGCAGGCATACTGCCCGAAGGATGGGTCGGCCGCAAGCGGCATGGTTTGGGGCTCTGGTGCTTGGGGGCAACGTTTGAGTCTATCATAGACGAGCCGCTACAGGGTACTGGTATGCCTATGCGCTTCGGTCTGTTAGGCGGTGCATTGCGGAGGAACTGGATTCGACCTTTGGTGAACCGTTTCGTCGGATGATTCTGCTTTCCTCTTGGGTTCTGCTCGTTATAAACTCTAGCTTTGTTCCTGGCATGAGACGCGCAATCTATCCCGGCAGTTTTGATCCGATCACCAATGGGCACCTCGACGTACTTCAGCGTGCGACGGGGTTGTTCGATGAACTTGTGATCGCGGTGGCTCGAGACAATGCCAAACAAAGCCTGTTCACTGTGGAAGAGAGGGTGGAACTGATCCGCGAGGCCACTGTTGGGATTCCGAAATTGGTAGTGAAGTCGTTTGACGGGCTATTGGTGGAATTTGCCCGCAAAGAGAATGCTGTGGCCCTAGTGCGTGGATTGCGGGCGGTCTCTGACTTTGAGTTTGAATTCCAGTTGGCGCTCATGAACCGGAAGCTTGAGCCCAATCTTGAAACGGTGTTTCTGATGCCACGCGAAGAGTTGACGTACATTAGTTCGCGGATCGTCAAAGAAATTGGTCGGCTCGGTGGGGATGTTAGCCTGTTCGTGCCGCCGAATGTTGCGAAGTCTCTTTTAGCAAAGCTACGGTCTGGCGAGTGAGTTCTCGACATGGATTGGTGGAGCGTTCCGCGACCCGATGAAACGATTTCACCCGCTGCTTCTATGGCTCGTCGCGTCCTCTGTTGGCGTGGTTATCGGGGCGTTGAAGCTGGAGTTTGATGTCGAAATTCTCTCGCTACTCCCTGAAGAGGCACCGGCGGTGCAAAGCTTGCGAGTACTCAAGGACGACTTCGAGTCACACTCCGAACTGCTTTTGTTGATCGAGAGCAAGTCTGGCGATGGCCTAGCTACGAAATTGCCGGAATGGCTGGCGGGAGTTCAACGATCTTTTCCTGACGGAACGATCCGTCAGCTTGGACTCTCCGACCCCGAGCGTGGTGGTGCGATACTGGCCTGGGTATTGCAAAATGCGCAGCCTGAGGTTTTGGCGGCATGGGTTGGGAAGATGGGGGATTCGGGAAAAATGTCGTCACATTTAGACTCAGTCGTTGAAAAGCTGGCGAGCAGTCCAGACATCGGGGAAGTGCAAAGATTATCGTATGATCCGCTGGGCATCACAGAGGTCGTGGGTCCCGATGCTTTGGGGGCGGCGATGGAGGCGGATGATTTGCGGAGCCAGCCCAATCGTGTGCTCCTAGCCGTTAGACCGTTGCACCCGCTGGTTGGCTATGAGGCGGCGGGCCGATGGTTGGATGCGTTTCATGTGGTCTTTGATCCGCAGGCGGAAAAGCTGCGCCAATCTAACCCCAACTTGGCTGTCTATCAAACGGGCGACATTGCATTCATGGTCCAGGCGGGCAGGGGAATGCAGCGGGATCTTAGCAACGTGCTGGGAGTCAGTTTGCTCCTGATCGTTGCGCTGTTTTGGTTCATGTATCGGACTGTCACGCCGCTGCTTTGGATCACGGTGATTTTGCTGATTGTCATGGGGCTGAGCCTTGGAGTGGGAGCTCTTTTGTTGGGGAAAATCAGCGCGATGAATCTCGGCTTCACTGCGATTGTGCTGGGGTTGGTAGTGGACTACGGTGTCATTCTTCTCCAGGACTCAGCGGGGCGCTCTGCTCAAGATCTCCGCAGACACGCGGTGCGAGGAATTTTAGGTGCGGCGGCGAGCACTGCTGCGGTGTTTTTGTTGCTCCGTTTGAGTAGCTTCCCGGGGCTTCGGGAGCTGGGGTTGCTGGTTGCTATTGGGGTCACGTTTGGTGCGTTAGTGATGCTAACGGCCTTTCCTCCGCTGATTGCGGGCGGTGCCCCACTCGTGCAGGCGGGTTGTGTTTGGAAGTCTTTGTCGAGCGCGCTCGCGCGAAATCCTGCGAGGGCGACGGTAATCTGGCTTCTCTTTGTGATCACCACCTTGATCTGCATGGGTTGGCCTAGGTTTGAGGGCAGCGCGGCACCGCTCCGGCCAAAGCATAGCCCGGCGATGGAGGCTCTGGATCATATTGAGAAAGTGGCGCTGAGCGGGCAATCAGAGCGGCAAACACTGGTCATCCACGCTGCGAATGCTGCCGAATATGAGCAACGAAGGGCTAGTCTGAATGCGGTGCCTCCCGGTTCCTTCTGGTTGCCAGACCTTTTTCTAATGAATGCTGCGTACCAGGCCAAAAACCGGGCAGCGCTGGTTCAGTGGTCGGGCCGAAAGCGGGCGCTGGAGAATGAGGTGCTGGCGGCTGGCTTCACCGACGACTCGCTGGTGCTGGCTCGGAGTGTGTTTGCTGCGTTGGATCTGGATTTGAAAATGGCAGTGCCACTGCGTCCGTCCCACGCCGCAGCGGCAGAGGATTTGCAGAGACTTGTGGCGGCGGACGATGAAAAAGTGGCGTCGCTGGGCTGGATCTCGCGGACTGGGGTGGCGGCACTGCCTGCGGATCATCCAGGTGTTCATGTGCCGTCATGGGAGTCGTTGGGGCCACAGTTGGCGGCGACGGCATGGCGGGATGGCATTAGCTGGATGTTGCCATTGAGCGTCTTGTTCCTGCTGGCACTGTATTTTGTATTCAGAAGTTGGCGTGACGTCGGCCTAGCGACGGCGGCCCTTGCTGCTGGATTCCTGACCTTGCTGGCATTGATGAAATTGACAGGTCAGGATTGGAATTTGGCGAGCATCGCTGCTGTACCGCTTCTGGTGGGGACGGGGATTGACTACAGCATCCATGTCTTGCTGGCGCTTCGGCGCCCTGGTTGTGATGCGGTGTTCGTGCGGCAGACGACGGGGCGTGCAATTCTGTTTTGTGCTCTGTCATCGGCCATTGGATTTGGCAGTCTGACGCTTGCTAGCAATGGTGGTATCTCCAGTCTGGGGGCGGCATGCGCGTTGGGACTGGGCAGCATGATGCTGGTCAGTTTGGTGCTGCTACCGCTGTGGCGATCCACTTCTGGGGAAGAACGGCCTCGCTCAGACGTTTAATTTTACTCTCATGAAACGATTCCTTCCTTTCCTTCTAATCGCCGCAGGGCTTGCGTGGCTAATCGTGCAATGGCGCAGCCACCCTTCTGCGGGATCGCAAGGGCATCTGGATGTGTTCTGCGCAGCCGGTCTGCAAAAGCCTGTGACTGCGGCTGCGGCAGCCTTTGAAAAGGAAACAGGCATCAGCGTTTCAGCTCAATTTGGAGGAACGGGAACTTTGTTGAGCCAGTTGCAAATTTCCAAAACGGGCGACCTCTTCATCGCGGCGGATGATGGTTCGCTGGCGGATGCCTCCAAACGAGATCTCATCGCTGAAGTCCTCCCTGTTGCCATCCAGACCCCTGTGATTGCGGTGGTGAAGGGGAACCCAAAGGGCATCAAGACCTTGGATGATTTGCTGAAGGATGGCATCAAGTTTGCCGTCGCCAATCCAGAGGCGGCCAGCATCAGCAAGATCACGAAGAAAGTGCTGGGGGATCGCTGGGATACCTTTGCGGCGAAGGCTGCGGTCATGAAACCAACCGTCACGGAGTTGGCTGCGGATGTGAAGATCGGCAGTGTCGATGCTGCGATCGTCTGGGATGCTACGGCGCGAATGTTTCCGGAGCTTGAGATCGTATCGGTGGCACCTTTGTCAGAGCATCAAGAGCCAGCCAGTGCGGCCGTCTTGGCTGCCTGCAAACAGCCGGCGATGGCGCTGAAGTTTGCGCGGTTTCTCGCTGCTCCACAGAGAGGAGGCAAGGTCATGGGAGAGTTTGGCTTTACCCCCGCCGGTGGCGATGCTTGGGCGCTGACTCCAGAGGTGGTGCTTTTTAGCGGTGGTGTGAATCGGCCAGCGATTGAAAAATTGATCCAAGAATTCGCGGATCATGAGGGCATCAGCATCTCCACGATGTTCAACGGCTGCGGCATTTTGTGCGCGACGATGAAGACCATGGGATCCACCGAGAATCCGAAGTTCCCTGATATGTACTATGCCTGCGATGTGTGCTTTGTGCCGCCAGTGGCGGAGAACTTTCCTGAGGCGGTGATGCTGACGGAGACGGAGATCGGCATTGCGATGCCGAAGGGTAATCCGAAGAACATCCAGACGCTGGCGGATCTTGCGAGGCCGGGTTTGCACATCGGCCTTTGCAATGCGGAGCAATCGACGCTGGGTTACATGACGCACGCCGTCTTGAAGTCGATGAACCTGCTGGATAGCGTGGAAAAGAATGCGTCCTCTCAAGTGCCCACTGCAGATCTACTGGTGAATCAGATGCGCGTGGGATCCCTGGATGCAGCTGTGGTTTATCGCGTCAGCATCCAGCATCAAGAGGAGCACTTTGACTTCATTCCATTGCCCGGAGACAAAGCCCGTGCCGTGCAGCCGTTTGCGGTGCGGAAGGATTCATCCTATCGTCAAATCAGTCAGCGCTTCTTGGCGTTCCTGCGCAAGAATCACGATAAATTCACAGACGTCGGATTTGCGTGGAAAGGCGATACGAAAGCGGTGAAGAGCAGCGAGATCGTGCTGCCTGATTGGTTGAAGCCGAAGTCCTGAGTTGCGACTGATTTCCTTCTGATTGATGCGCAAACAAAGACTCAGTCTCTTCTGGATCGTTCTCGCGGCCGTCTGCGCCTTGTATCTGCTGTTCTGGGGCTTGATGCTGGTGGCCACGATGGCTTATACCAGCCCTGAGGCGTGGTGGGAGGCTCTGACCTCTCCGCAGATCCGCTATGCAACGCAGTTGAGCATCTGGACGAGTACGGCGGCGGCTGCATTAGCTCTGCTACTGGCGATTCCGATCAGCTATTTGCTTTCGCGAGTTGATTTTCGCGGGCGTTCGCTGGTAGATGCTGCCTTGGACATCCCCATCGTTTTGCCACCGATGGTGGTCGGTATCTGCTTGATCATCTTTTTCCAATCCAAGATCGGCCGTGCAATCGAGCAGGTCATCCCGCTGACCTATCAAGTGGGTGGTGTAGTGCTAGCGCAATTCACCGTGGCGGCGGCCTTTGCGATTCGGTCCATGCGCGGCACCTTTGACCAACTTTCCCCACGCCCTGAGGATGTGGCGCTGACGCTGGGATGTAGTCGCTTTGGAGCACTCTGGCGCGTGGCATTGCCATCGGCGCGGCGGGGAATGGTGGCGGCGTTTTGCATCGCTTGGGCACGGAGTCTGGGTGAGTTTGGTCCCATTCTTGTCTTTGCAGGTTCGACTCGCATGAAGACAGAGGTCCTGCCAACGACGGTGTGGTTGGAGATGAGTGTGGGGAATTTGGAATCTGCCGTGGCAGTGAGTATGCTGATGATCGCCCTGGCGGTCTCGGTGCTGATCGTCGTGCGTGTATCGGGGGAGAGGCTGTAGGCGATGATTCGATTGCACCAAATCTGCTGGCAGGCACCGGGCGCTACCTTTGCGCTCAAGGACGTGGATCTGCATGTGCCGCCCTGCACTTACGCTGTGTTAATGGGCAGCACTGGTTGCGGAAAAACGACTTTGATGGAGATCCTCTGCGGCCTGCGTCAGCCTAGCTCTGGGCGGGTGGAGGTGAATGGCGTGGACGTTACCCATCGCGAGCCGCGGCATCGTGACATCGGGTATCTGCCACAGGATCTGGCCTTGTTTCCGGCGATGAAGGTGTCCGAACAGATTGGCTTTGCGCCTAAGGTTCGAGGTCGGGCTGGGGAGGCGATTCGTGCTATTGTGGAGGACTTGGCCGATGAATTGGGCATCAAGCATCTTCTAGATCGGCGTCCGCAAAATTTGTCCGGCGGCGAAAAACAGCGCGTGGCTCTGGCTCGCGCCTTGGCGGCAAATCCAGCGGTGCTGCTGCTGGATGAGCCTCTCTCTGCGCTCGATGAAGTGCGTCGAGATGATGTGGCGCAACTCCTGAAGACCTTGCAAAAGCGTCACTCGCTGACAGTCATCCACGTTACCCATTCCCGTACCGAAGCCGAGGCCTTGGCTGATCTACGGCTTTCTCTGCGCGATGGGAAGATCGTGGCCGAGTAATCGGCCTACCGCATTGGGAAAAGCCAGGCACCGACCATGACAACGGGTAATCCAACCAAGCCCATGAGCGACATCATCGGCGTGACGATCTTCAAAGTCTGACGTTCGTGCATGCCACTCATGCGGGTGATGATCCAGAAGCCGCTGTCATTCAGCCAAGGGATCGGTTTTGACCCACACCCTACGGCTAGCGCGAGATAGACTGGGTGAAATCCTAGATCGCCGCCTTCCAGGAAAGCACGGGCGATGGGGGCGGCTGTGATCATGGCGACCGTGGCAGATCCCTGTGCGGTGCGAACAAGGGTTGTGATGATAAAGCAAATCGGCAACGCCCAGGTGCGTGCACTCGTGTTGCCGAGGCTCTGGATTGTTTCTGCAATTCCGGTGTGTTGAAGCGTGCGCCCAAAGGCTCCGCCCGCTGCGGTGATGACCAGGATGGTGGCCCCGGACATGAGGGCGGTCTGCACGGCGTCTTGGAGCGAGGCCTGCCCAGTGGTGCGATACTTGGACAAAAGGATCAGGCCGATCACCACGCCGACTGAGAGGGCGATGTTGTTGTCCGTCCACCACACGCCTTTATTGAAGCTGCCCCATCCGATCATGACGATGGGGAGGAGGATCGGCAAGAGTGCGAGTGCTACCGGAGGTAGGTGCGCGGCTGATTCTGGCGGGGCATCGGCAATTTCTTCCGCCGGGAGTTCGATCTTCCAGCGGCGATTGGCCCACAGTGCGTAGGCGAGGCCAAAGGCGATACTGAACGAACCCACGATCATGCCGCCGATCATCATCGTGCCGATATCGACGCCGAGTTCCTTCGCTGCAAAGAGTGGTCCTGGAGTTGGTGGCACCAAGGAGTGCGCCATCGTTGCGCCTGCTACGATTGTCAGAACATAGAGCAGGTAATCACGTCCGGTCGTGCGGGCCATCGCCTTGCCGATGGGCATGAGAAGGTAAAAGACCGCGTCAAAATAAACCGGGATAGCCAGGCCGAAGCCGGTCAGGATAAAGGCCAAATGCACCCGAGCTCGCCCAAACAAGGCCAGCAGGGCATGCACAATGCTCATGGCTGCCCCTGAATCGAGCAGGCACTTGCCAAGAATCGATGCCATCGCGATCATCAGGCCCATCTTCCCGCAGGTCTCGCCAAATCCTTCGAGTGCGCGATCTGTCGCTGATTTTTGTGGCAGCTTGGCTGCGGAGTCTGCGGACATTTTCCCGATCTTCACCTGCTGCTCGGCATATTTGCTGAGCGTCCCAGCTGGCGTGGCAAAGGCGACCACAAACGCCGCCAGCATCATGGCTAAGAAGGCGTGCAGTCGCAGGCCTAGTAGTCCGATGAGGACGGTGGCGAACCCGAGGGCGACGAGTGAGAGAGGTGACATGGGGCGTGAGTGGGGCAGGGGCTAGTCGAGATAGTCCCGGATTTCGTAGAGCTTGGGGTCTCGGACCGGTTGGCTGCGGCTAGAGCGGGCCTTTTTCATCACCTGGGCAAAGAGCGCATCAGCTGCGCCTTCTTCATCACCAGCGAGATCGCCGAACTTCTCTTCCAGCTTGTCGGGGTCTTCGCCCGCTTCAAGGCGCTTCACGATCTCGCGCAGCTCTGGCGGGGTATTGTCACCCATCATATCGGTGATCTTGCGCATGAAGTGACCGAGTTGGCGTGGGTCAGGATTGGCCTCGTCTAGGCCCCCCATGTTTTTTTCCATGTCGGCGAGCAGGGTTTCCATCTTGGCGTCGTCGATGCCCGCGAAAGGATCGTCGCCTGTGTCCTCTTTGGCATTTCCAATGACTGCGAAACGCGAGACCCGGCGCTCCATCCGGAAGGCTGGATTGTCCGGGCAACGAGGGATTTTGGCACCTTGGGCCAAGCTGCGCGCCAGAAACTGGTAGAGCTTGTTGTTGTCGGGGCTGTAGAATTCGTAGATCGGCATGGTGTGGGGAAGGGGGGCATCATGGCGACTGCGGGCGGTCGGATCAAGCTCTTACCTTTCGAGGCGCTGGCACTGCCCAGATTGGCCCGTCCGGCGGACTTTGTGAAATTTTTCACAAATTCGGGTTGCCCATTGCGGGCAGGCTCGGATAGTCGGTCAAAATCGTCTCCGAACGCCCATGTCTGCTGCTGCCCCTGCCACTCCTGCCGCCCCGCCCGCTGTTGATCTCGTCAATGTTCAGATCGATGGCGTCTGGCATAAGTTCCCGAAAGGAACGCGCATGATTGAGGCCTGCCGCCAAGTGGACAAACTGGTGCCGCATTATTGCTACCATCCAAAGCTCACATCGCCCGGTAATTGCCGCATGTGCCTCGTCGAAATGGGCATGCCCCCACGTCCGACTCCCGGCCAAGAGCCTGAAAAGGACGAGCACGGCATGCCAAAGATTGGCTGGATGCCGCGTCCGGTGATCGCCTGTGCGAATACGGTGAGCGAAGGCATGGGCATCCGAACGGAATCCCTGCTGACCCAAGAATGCCGCAAGGGGGTGATGGAATTTTTGTTGATCAACCACCCGCTTGACTGCCCGATCTGCGACCAAGCTGGCGAGTGCCGCCTCCAGGAATTCAGTGTGGAACACGGTAAGGGCGAGAGCCGCTTCCGCGAAGACAAGGTCAAGAAGCCAAAGAACGTCGATATCGGCCCACGTGTTCGTCTTGATGACGAGCGCTGTATCATGTGTAGCCGTTGCATCCGTTTCACCGCAGAGATCGCCGACGATCCGGTGCTGGGCTTCACGGAGCGTGGCAGTTATACGACACTTGCGGTGAATCCAGGCAGGGAGTTGGCCAACAATTACTCGCTGAACACCGTCGACATCTGCCCAGTGGGCGCGTTGACCTCGAATGACTTCCGCTTCCAGATGCGCGTCTGGTTCCTGACGGAAACGAATAGCATCTGCACCAAGTGCGGCCGTGGCTGCAATACGGAAATCGGTGCCCGAGGCAATTCCGTCTATCGCCAGTCTCCTCGCGATAACAACGACGTGAACTCCTCCTGGATGTGCGATCAGGGCCGTCTGGATTTTCACTTTGTGAACAGCGAATACCGACTGACCGACCCCATGCTGCGTGCTGGGACGCGCCACGATGTGGTCGACTGGAAGCGTGCGCTTAATGAGGCGGCGACTCGCATAAAAGGCGTCAGTGGCGCAGAAACCGCCATTGTCGCATCCGCTCGCATGACGAATGAGGAACTCTTTTTCGTCAAGCAATTGGCCGCCACGCTGGGCACAGACCTCATCGACGTGGTTCCACGCACGGGCGGTGCAGACAACTATCTTCGCGCTGACGATTTGAATCCGAACAGCAACGGTGTTCGTCAGATCCTCGGCATTGAACCTGGCGCAAAATTGGCGCAGATCCAGGCAGGCGTGAAGAGTGGCACCATCAAGTCGGTAATTGCTCTTGGCGAGAATTTGCTCAAGGCAGGCTTTGAACGCGGGGATCTGGAAGGTTTGCGCAGTCTGGTGAGCCTCCATATCTTGGCCAACGCGACGGCAGAACTCTCCCACGTCGTTCTGGCGGGCAGTTCCTATGCCGAAAAACGCGGCAGCATGATCAACGTCACCGGTCGTCTCCAGCGTCTGAACAAGGCGATCAAGAACCCCGGTAACGCTCGCGATACCTGGGAAATCCTGCGCGACTTGATCGTCGCGATGGGAGGCTCCAACGGCTTGCATAGTATTGAGGACGTCTTTGCGCGCCTCGCTGCTGAGGTTTCTGCTTTTGAGGGGTTGACCTTTGCTCGAATCGGCGATCAAGGCTTACCTCTGATCGAAACTGGCGAGACCATTCCTCTGCTTGAGCGCGAGAAAGAGCGCAAGGCTAAGGGATTGATTGTCGGTTAGTATATTGATTTGGTGGATCATTCGGCTGCTGAGCGGCAGCCCAGTTGGGGTGAAGAAGTATTTGATGGGGTCGTTAGGTCTCTAAGGTTGCGCGCCGTGTTTTGGGGATACTCTCTCCAATTCCCTTGCATTTCCGGGCGGCCTCTACTTTTTGAATCGGCGACCGACCTATCCGCCGCTCAACCTCCTTCACCATGTCTGATCGTTCCCACGCCGAAGCTTACGAAAAGGTTCATACCTCTATTTTTCCATCTTCTGCCGAGGCTGCTAAGGCCTTGGCGGCTGAAATCAGGGATCTCATTTTGGAACGTGAGAAGAGTGGGAAACCCGTCGTCTTGGGCATGGCAACAGGCTCGACTCCGGTTCCGTTTTATCGCGAGCTGATCCGCCTGCATGAGCAGGAAAAGCTCAGCTTCAAGAACGTGATCACCTTTAACCTGGATGAGTACTATGGCCTGAATGCAGACCATCCGGAGAGCTACGCATGTTTCATGCGGGAGCAACTTTTCGATCACATCGATATCCCAGCGGAAAATATCAACATTCCCTGTGGCTCGCTGCCTCGTGAGCAGGTCTTCGCGCATTGCCGCGAGTATGAGGAAAAAATCGACGCAGTCGGTGGCATCGATTTGCAGATTCTGGGCATCGGTCGCACCGGTCACATTGGTTTCAATGAACCGGGTTCCAGCCGCGAATCGTTGACCCGACGCATCACCCTCGACCGGATTACTCGACAAGACGCCGCAGCCGACTTCCGAGGGGAAGAGAACGTGCCACGCTTTGCCATCACCATGGGCGTTGGAACCATTTTGAGGGCTCGCAAGCTGGTCCTGATGGCCTGGGGTGAAAACAAGGCCGCCATCACGGCGAAAGCGATCGAAGGCCCGGTCACCGAGGCCATCTCGGCTTCCTTCCTTCAAGACCATCCCGATGCGCGATTCTTCATCGACACAGGGGCGGCGCGTGAGTTGACCCGCATCAAACTACCCTGGCTGGTGGGTCCTGTTTCATGGACGCCGCGCGAGACACGCCGCGCGGTCGTGTGGCAGTCCCTTCAGATCAAGCGTCCCGTACTGAAGCTCATCGACGAGGACTACAATGAGCACGGCCTCTCCGACCTTCTTTCTGAGCAAGGTCCTGGGTATCAACTCAACATCCGCATCTTCAACCAGCTCCAGCACACCATCACCGGGTGGCCAGGAGGTAAGCCGGAGGAAGAGGACACCTATCGCCCTGAACGTGCGAAGCCCTATCCGAAACGCTCGCTTATCTTCAGCCCGGAGCCCCAAGACGCGATTGTCGGAATGGGCGGCACGATTGATCGACTGATCGAGCAAGGGCACGACGTCTGGGTGATCTCGATGACCTCTGGCTCTTTGCGCGTTCCTGATTCGGAAGCCTACAAATTTGCCAGCACCCTGGCGGAATTGGCCGGAAACTTGAGCAATCCCGCTGCATGGACCACCCAGACCACCTATGCTCGCGAGGCGCTCCGCCAGTTGGACGAGAAGGGGGAATTCGGCGAGGACACACCGATGCTACGCCAGTTGAAGGGCCTGATTTTGCGTGGCGAATTGCGGGACGCAGCGCATGCGCTGAACGTCTTGCGTCAGCAGATCGTCTTCCTGAACCTGCCCTACTACGAGCACGGTCGCTATCGTCGCTTCAAGGCCACCCCGGCGGATGCTGAGATGCTCAAGAAGTTGCTGCAGGAGAAAAAACCTCATCAGATCTATGCGACTGGCGATGCAGCCGATCCGTCGAGCGTGGCTGGTATTGGCTACAAACTGCTGGAGCAGGTGCTCTCCGATCTTCGCGGCGAAGAGTGGGCATCTGCCTGCACGCTGTGGTTGTATCGAGGCAAAGAAAAGCCCTTCGAGCCACATGAGATCGACATGGCCGTGCCGATGAGCCCGCTGCAATTGGATCGCAAGCTGCGTGCTCTTTCGCGTTATGGTTCACTAACCAGCCTGGAAAAATCCACGGCAGATATCAATCGCGCGACTGCTGGTCATTACGACGCCCTTGGTCTCGCCGAATACGAGGCCATTGAGAGCTTCCAGCGCCGCACTCGGCAGCCACAATAGTCCCAGGCATCGGAATGAAGAACCCCGTCACGCCGTTGCGAAGGCTGTCTCTGGTCGAGGCGATCTCCTTTCTGGTTTTGCTCGGCATTGCCATGCCGCTCAAGTACATCTGGGGCATGCCTCTAGCCGTCCGCATCGTGGGCATGATTCACGGTCTCCTCTTCCTTGCCTTTTGCTGGGGGCTCAACAATGTCCTCAGCCACACCCGCTGGCCTTTCAGTCGCGTCGTCCTAGTCTTTATCGCGTCCTTCATTCCCTTCGTGCCCTTCTTCTTGGATCGAAAGATGAAGATCTGGGAAGCCGACGAGCAACGAGGGGGAAGTTAGCGGCGATGCCGAATCAAAGCCTTCGATCCTCCAAGTGGCCATTGTGAGGCGTCCTTAAATTTGGACGCAGAGACCCCTTTTCGTGAAAAGGGGCTCCTTGTGGTGCGCGGGGGGGGACTCGAACCCCCAAGCCTTGCGGCACAAGATCCTTAATCTTGCGCGTATACCAATTCCGCCACTCGCGCATGCAGAACCACAGGGAGCGCGGAGTATGCCGACTTCTCAGACCAATGCAACTAGAGTTTTGAATGTTTTGCTTCAATTTTCTCCGGTTGTGCCGATCTCGATTCACGCTATCAGAGAGGTAATCTGACTGTTTTTGATGACAGTTCTTGAAAACCCCAAATAATTAGCAATAGTTAACAAAATTACCCTCATGGACGAATTGGAAATCGTGGCAGTAATCGGGCGCGAAGTCATTGACTCGCGCGGCAATCCGACGGTCGAAGTTGATGTGATGCTTGAAGGCGGCGCTCTCGGGCGTGCAGCTGTTCCTAGTGGCGCCAGCACTGGCGAGCACGAAGCACTGGAACTTCGCGATGGAGATAAAGGCCGTTACCTCGGTAAAGGTGTGCTCAAGGCTGTAGATGCAGTGAACAATGAAATCGCCGATGCGATCATTGGTGCAGACGCCTCTAACCAAGTTGAGCTCGACCGCCTGATGCTTGAAGTGGACGGCACTCCGACGAAGTCAAAGCTCGGTGCGAACGCAATCCTCGGTGCCTCCTTGGCCGCAGCCAAGGCCGCTGCCACCCAGTTTGGCCTGCCTCTTTACAAGTACATCGGTGGACCCAATGCTAAGGTGCTGCCTGTGCCGATGATGAATATCATCAATGGTGGTGCGCACTCCGATGCGCCGATCGACTTCCAAGAATTCATGATCATGCCAAAAGGCGCGCCTAGCTTCTCCGAGGCGCTCCGTTATGGCGCTGAAGTTTTCCATGCGCTGAAAAAGATCCTTCACGATCGCGGTCTGAACACCGCCGTCGGTGACGAAGGTGGTTTTGCGCCGACGCTCCCATCCGCAGCGGACGCTCTCGAAGTGATCGCCCAGGCAGTGGACAAGGCTGGCTACAAGCTGGGTGAAGACATCTTCATTGCCCTGGACGTTGCCTCCTCCGAATTCTACGACGCGAAGAAGGGCAAGTACGTCTTCAAGAAGAGCGACAAGAGCGAGCGCACAGCTGCTGAACTCGTGGCCTACTACGCAGAGCTTCAGAAGAAGTACCCAATCATCTCCATCGAAGACGGTTGCGCCGAAAACGATTGGGACGGCTGGGGTGTGATCACCAAGGAACTGGGTGCGAATACTCAGCTCGTCGGTGATGACCTCTTTGTGACCAATGTTCAGTTCCTCCAGAAGGGTATCGATCAAGGCGTGGCAAACTCCATCTTGGTCAAGGTCAACCAGATCGGTTCTCTCACAGAGACCCTCGACGCAGTTGAACTCGCCCACCGTCATGGTTACACCGCCGTGATGAGCCATCGCTCCGGAGAGACTGAGGACGCAACGATTGCCGACCTTGCCGTTGCTACCAATTGTGGCCAGATCAAGACCGGTTCCATGAGCCGTTCTGACCGTATCGCGAAGTACAACCAACTCCTCCGCATTGAGCAGGAGCTGGGAGACAACGCGATCTTCGGTGGCCGCATGAAGGTTTAGCCCTGATTCTCGGTCCGGTCTGTCCTTCAATCGGGGCAGGCCGGACTTCTACCTCCCCCAAGTATCCCTAACATCCATGGACTTCCGCGAACTCCAAGCCGCAGCGCCGCCAGAGCGAACCAATCGTTGGCTCACGATGTTCCTCCGCGCTGGGCAGTTTGTGCTTTTGTTGTTGGTGGTGCCGCTTGTGTTGGTTGTCTTTCGCAACCCACTGGATGAACAGACGGTGATGCGCAATAAGCTGGAACAACTTCAGCAGCAGCAAAAAGATTTGACCCTTCAGAGGGATCTCTTGGTTAGTCGCATGGAGTGGATCCGCACTAATACTGATTACCTCGAAGTCGAAGCCCGCGACCGGCTCAACATGCATCAAGCAGGTGAGTACGTTTTGCGCTTTCAGGACTGATTAGCGGGGCAACCGACAGCGAAATTTGCTGAAATTGGCATCGGTCTGCTGGGTTAAATATTATGAAAATTATAAATAATTCTGGTAAATTTGTAAGTTTCGGTTAAAATTCAGGGTGTTTATGGAACCACCCTCAACCAGTTTTATCACCGTCGGTCGCCGTTTGGCGCTGTTTTTGGCCCTAGGGTCGCAGGTGCTGCGTGCGGACATCGTGCGGGACTGGAACCAGGAAGCGCTGGCGGTGATTCGTGATCAGGCACTGTCTCCAGCGTATGCATCGCGAGATCTGGCGATCCTCCACACGGCTATTTATAACGCAGTGGAAAGCGTCGCGGGAACGTATACGCAGTTTTCCGGCGTCGGCTATGCTGGCGCGGGCAGTGGCCCGAGCGGTGCATCCTTGGAGGCTGCTGCTGCTGCTGCCGCCTACACAGTGATGGCGGATTTGTACCCGACTCAGCAGTCCCATTTTTGGAATGTGTATCAGACGCAACTCACCGGGATTTCTGCGGGACAGGCCAAGACGGATGGCGTGAATTGGGGCTCGACGGTGGCGACTGATTTGCTTTTGTGGCGTTCGACCGATGGTGCAGTAGATGCTAGTGCGGCGTCCTATACGGAGGTCGGTCAGATCGGTTACTGGCAGCGGACACCGCCTCTATACGACCCAAATCCTGAGCTGCCAGGCTGGAAGAACGTGAAGCTTTTTTCCGCAGCCAGCACTGCTGCTTTTTCGCCACCTGGCCTGGGCATCACGACGAGATCGGACTATTTGGCGAGCAGTGGCTACGCCACCGACTACAATCAGGTGCAAAGCCTTGGATCGGTGTCGAGCGTGAGTCGCACGACGGATCAGACAAACTTGGCCTGGTATTGGTCTGCGGCACCCGGGACGGTGACGACGGCAGGGCAGTGGAATGAAATTGCGCAAACGGTGGCCTTTGATGCGGGCATGACGATTCAAGACAGCGCACGTCTTTTCGCAGCTATGAATGTAGCGATGGCGGATGCTGCGATTGTGGCTTGGGAGTCGGCTTATGCGGTGGATTTCTGGCGTCCCGTGACGGCCATTGCGTATGGCGATAGCGACGGCAATGGGAGTACCATTGGCGATGAACTTTGGACGCCCTTGTTGGACTCAGCAAACTTGCCCGAGTATCCATCGACGGTGAGCACCTTGAGTGGTGCTGCCGCGGGCGTGTTGGGGGCTATCGTTGGCAATGGAACCACCTTCACTTACACCGCCGATATTGATGGCGATGGCATTGGGGATCTGACGATGACTTACAACAGCTTCAGCGAGGCGGCCGATGCTGCTGGGGTATCGCAGATCTATGGCGGTGTCGCTTTTGGGACTTCCGTTGAAGATGGACTTGCCGCAGGGCAGGATGTTGGTTCCTACATCATGGCAAATAACTTCGCGACGGTTCCAGAACCGGGCTCTGCGTGGCTCGTGGCTCTATCGACAGTCGGGCTGCTGGTTCGCCGTCGGCGTGGTAAGTGAGACAACTCAGGCGATCAGCTTATCGATGGCCTTGCCGCCGAACTGACTGAGTTGTTTGAAGCGACCTGCGTGGTAAAACGTTAATTTGTTGTCCTCCAGCCCCAGGAGTCGCAAAAGAGTAATGTGCATGTCGCGCACATGGTGAACCTCTTCGATTGCTTCCATGCCTCGATCATCGGTGCTGCCAATGGTGTGTCCTGCGTTGACGCCACCACCTGCGAACCAGATCGTCATGGCCTTGGGGTTGTGATCTCGGCCATAAGCAGTGCCGCCACCGCGCACTCCGTTGTCAGGTGTCCGGCCGAATTCGCCGCACCAAACGATCAGCGTGCTCTCCAGCAGGCCGCGTTGTTTCAGGTCCTTGATGAGGGCAGCAATTGGTTGATCGACGCCGCGGATGAGGTTGCCATGGGCGCGTTCTATGTAGTCATGGCTGTCCCAGGTGCCGTTGTAGAGTTGGACAAAGCGCACGCCTTTTTCAACCAACTTGCGGGCCAGTAGGCATTTGCGGCCAAAGGCATCCGTCGGGCCTGACCCGATGCCATACATCTCTTTTGTTTTGGCGTCTTCATCGTCGATGTTAATCACGTCTGGCACCTCCATTTGCATGCGAAAGGCCAGTTCGTAGTTGTCCATGCGGGCCTTCAGTTCTTCGTGCCAAGGGTGCAGGGCCTGATGCTGTTGATTGAGGCTGGCCAGAAGATTGAGATTTGCCCTCTGGTGATCGGCAGTGATGCCCTGGGGCGGCTGTAGATCGAGAATGGCGGAGCCTTTTGGACGCAGTGGCGTACCCTGAAAGTTCGCGGGCAGATAACCATTGCTCCAATTCGCGCTGCCGCCCTGCGGATAGCTGATCTCTGGTAAAACGACGAAGCCGGGAAGGTCTTGATTTAACGTTCCAAGGCCATAGTTCACCCAGGCACCTACGGCGGGGTCGCCACCAAAACGATTCCCGCAGTTCATTTGATACATCGCCGTTGGGTGATTGACGCTATCGACTTGGCAGCCCCTGAAAAAGCAGAGTTCATCCGCTACCTCGCCCAGGTGTGCCCAGGGCTGGCTCATCCACGCGCCGCTCTGGCCGTGCTGTTTGAATTGGAAGGGGCTTCGCACGTAGTAGCGCTTGCCGCTTTCCATCGCGGATTTCTGCTTTCCTTCGCGGATGAATTCCTTGAGGTGCAGGTTGTCCAGCATCGGCTTTGGATCAAAAGTATCGATGTGGGAGGGGCCGCCTTCCATCATGAGGAAGATGCAGTTCTTGGCCTTAGCGGGCACATGCGCCTTCTTGGGTGCCAAAGGTCCGGCCAATTTCGCAGCCTCCTCTGCCAGCAGCGACGTAATGGCGACGCTGCCAAGAGAGGCTCCAGCGCCGTAAATGAATTCACGGCGCGTTGGCGCATGCAGTGCGCGAGAGCCAGCGCATGGAAAGGGATTCGTTCTCATTGTCGGAAAGTACTCACAGATAAAACGAGTGGAGTGCCAAAAAATAGCCGCCGGATCAGAAGAGATCACTTCCGGCTCGACTTTGGGGCGCGAAACTGAGACCTTGGCGGACTGACCCATCAATGCAGTTGCGCCTTTTTTTCCTCTGGCTGTGGTTCGCCAGCCTGTCTTTTGTCCATGCGGACGAATATGATGACCTGCGCCTCAAGTGGCGGGACACAATTGTGGGTAGTGGCTATGACACGGGCGATTCCAATGTGGCTTCGCGACTGACTAGCATCGCGAGTCAAGCCAACAGCTACTGGGGCAGCATGGATGTGACGCCGACGCGGACGTACCTCTGGAGCGATGCCGCTAGCACGACCATCTCCGCGCAGATGTCCACGAACTACTCACGGCTCCGCGCGATGGCGCTGGCCTATGCGACGCCGGGGTGCTCTTTGGCGGGGAATTCGGCCTTGTTGACGGATATCCTTGATGGGCTCGACTGGATGCATGCGAACCGCTACAACGCGACGAAAAGCATCTATGACAACTGGTACGACTTTGAGATTGGCTCGCCCATTTCGCTGACGGATATCGCGGTCTTGCTCTACGATCAGCTGAGCCCAACGCAGATGAGCAACTTCATGGGCACCGTGGATAAGTTCACACCATCTGCCACGACGCAGGCCCCGGGCGGCACATCGGGAACCTTCACCGGTGCGAATCGCATGTGGAAGATTCGTGTCGTCGCTGTGCGTGGTGCGGTCGTCAAAAACGGCGTCAAAATCGCCGCTGCGCGAGATGCCTTCAGCAACCTCTTCGCCTACGTGACCAGTGGCGACGGCTTTTACACGGACGGCTCCTTCGTTCAGCACACCGTGCATCCCTACACGGCGGGTTATGGGAATGCTTTGCTTTCCACCATCGCGCCGGTGATGAGTTGGCTGTCAGGTTCGACCTGGGAGGTCAGTGACCCGTCGCAGGCGAATCTCTTCCGCTGGGTCTTTGATTCGTTTGAACCGATCATCTATCGCGGCGCGGCGTTGGATCTTGTTCGGGGCCGTGAGTCGGGACGTGCTAACAGCAGTCCACAGGCGACCGGGCACAGTATCATGGATGCCATCCTCCAGATCGCGCAGTTTGCGCCGCCTGCAGATGCGGCACGGATGAAGAGTCTGGTCAAAGAGTGGGCGCTGACGGATACCGTGCGCGACTTTGTCGGGGCGAGGCCACTGCCGACGCTGACGCTGGCAAAGCAATTGATGAACGATGGTACGGTGTCTCCGCGTGGGGAACTCATCGCACACTTCACGTTTCCGGAAATGGATCGCGAAGTGCATCACGCCGCAGGTTATGAATTTGGGCTGAGCATGTGCTCCACACGCATCGCCAACTTTGAATCGATCAATGGCGATAACATGCGTGGCTGGTTCACAGGTGATGGAATGACAAGCCTCTACACCTCGGACCTTGGTCAGTACACAGATGCTTATTGGGCAACGATTGATCAGTATCGCCTGCCGGGTGTGACGGCCGATGTCACGCACAACAAGTTACCCGCCGTGGCCCATAGCATCGGACCGCGGGCGCAGGGGCAGAGCACGACCTCACCGCATAATTGGGTGGGCGGTGCGACCTTGGGGCGGTTCGGCGCGGCGGGGATGCAGTTCAAGGGCGTGGGCGTGACGCTAACGGGCAAGAAATCCTGGTTCATGTTTGATGACGAAATCGTTTGCCTCGGCGCCGGTATCACGAGCACGGATAATCGGCCCATCGAGACGATCGTGGACAACCGCAAAATCGCTGCGGATGGGGCCAATGCTTTCACTGTCAACGGTGTGGCCAAATCGCCGACTCTGGGCTGGACGGAATCGCTGGGTGGCGTGCAGTGGGCGCATCTCGCAGGCCCGGTCGTAGGTTCAGATATCGGCTACTACTTTCCGCAGCCCGCTTCGATCACCGCCGTGAGAGAAGCCCGCACCGGTGCGTGGAGCGATATTGACGACGGTGGCACCAGCACTCCCATCACTCGCAACTTTCTGCGCATGAGCTTTGTGCATGGCAACAGCCCGACCAATGCAGCCTATCAATACGTGATTCTGCCGGGTCGCAATGTGCGGCGCATGGTGCACTACGTCGAGGCTCCACAGATTTATGTCATTGCCAACAACGCGAATGTGCAGGCTGTTGAGGAAACGACGCTGGGCATCACTGCTGTCAATTTTTGGACCGATAGCAGTCAGACCGCAGGCACCATTACGGCTGACAAAAAGTGCAGCGTACTGGTGCAGCAAGAGGGGCCGTTCGTCGATGTCAGTGTCAGTGATCCGACGCAGGTGAACACCGGCAGCATCGCGCTGCAGATTGCGATTGATGGTGGCACTCTTGTCACTGCGGATTCAGGAGTGACCGTCACACAGAGTTCTCCAACGATTGCTTTGAGCGTCAATGTCAATGGCGCTTCGGGTCGCACTTTGAAAGCCCGCTTTTATCTGGGAACACCGGACACATTTAGCGTGGCCCCCGTTGCGGACGCTTACGTCCATGATGCGGCAGCGAGTGTGGATACCAACTTTGGAACTGCGAGCACGCTGATCGTGAAGAAGAGTGGTGTTGGCTACAACCGTGAGTCCTTTCTGCGCTTCGACGTTCCGGCTTCGACTGGCACCTTTCTCGGTGCGGCGCTGAAACTAACCTGCCTTTCTGTCAGCACACCAGGTGAGCATGGCTTGATGCAGGTTCCGGATACCAGTTGGGGGGAAACCGCGATCACTTGGAACAACAAGCCCGCGACCAGCGGCAGTCTGCTTTCTACTTGGACTCCGGTTCTCAATGAAACCGCTAGTCACGATGTCACGCCTGCCATCACTGGTAGCGGACTGGTGTCGTTCAAACTCTATGGGACCACGCAGACGACGGATGGCTTTGTGACTTATGCATCACGACAACACGCGACCGCTGGCAGTCGGCCGGAACTTGTGCTCACTCTTGGGCATGCGCCGCCTGTCGTCGTGATCGCGAGCCCAGCGGATGGGGAGATGCTGGCGCAGGCTGGTTCTACGACGATCACGGCGGATGTGCAGGCGACTGATGGCGCGATCACCAGTGTTGCCTTTTATGATGGCGTGATCTTGCTAGGCACGGACACTTCTGCGCCGTATTCATTTGTGGCGACTCTTGGTGGCGGTCCTCATTCGCTGACTGCGATTGCTAGCGATGCAAATGGACTCAGCAGGACAAGCCTGGTCAGTCGCATTGATGTGCCTTTCCCACCTGTGGCGATTGCGGGCTCAGCGATGACGCCTTTGGGTGCGCCGATCGATGTCGATTTGCGTAGTCTGGTGAGTGATGTCGAGACGCCTTTGACCGCGCTGCGATTCGAACTGGGCGCTGCTTCCAATGGCGCGGCCGTGCTTCTTGCGGATGCTCACACCGTGCGCTTTACGCCTGCAGCAAATTACAGTGGCCCTGCCAGCTTTGCTTACACCGTGGTTGATACGACTCGCGATGCGAGGACCGTCTTCAACTACGATTTCAAGGACTCAAATCTCGGGGATGCATCGGGACAGGGGCGTGATGGAACGTTGAATGTGCAGGGCACGGGAGCAGGTTCTTTTGTTGCGGATATTCCTGCTGCGCTTATGCCCTTCCAAACGCAGAGCCTGTTCCTGACTGAGAACGGCACGGCAGGTGCGGCGCGTATGGAGCGATCTTTGGCGAATGATGTTATCGACTTCAAGAATGCTGACTGGACGATTGCGGGGTGGTTTAAGCGCAGTGCGGCTCTGAACCAGGACACGATCGTTCATTTGGGCGAGTCGGGTGGTTACGGTAGCAATGCCATGACGCTGGCATTTTATAACACGAGTTCCACCATCAATTTGCGCAACTACAATGGTGCTACGCTCGATTGCGATATTAGCACGACTGCTGCCGTCGGTCAGTGGCATCACTTTGTCATTGTGCGCAGCGGCGGGACGTTAAGCTGGTATTTGAATGGGAATGTCGTTGGTAGTGATTCCTCATTCACCTTCAGCTTTGATTCGGGTAAACCGATCAAGTTTGGTGGTGTCACCACGTCTGTATTGGATCGTTGGTTGAATGGCTCACTGGCGGACCTCGCCATGTTTAGCAGCACACTGAGTCCCTTGGAAATCAGCAAACTTACCACGACTCCGGTCGCTTCTTTTGGTGGGCAAAGTGCTACCAGTAGTGTGGCGATCAGTGTTCTGGCGCCCATCGAGTCTTGGCGGCAAGACCGATTTGGCACGATCAGTGGCGCAGGGCTTTTTGCGGATCTGGCGGACAAGGACTATGACGGTGTCGCCAACCTTCTTGAATATGCGATGGGGATGAATCCGAACGTGCATGATGCAGTGCCGATCAGCAGTCAAAAGAACGGCGGCACTTTGGAATTTGTATTTACCAGGAATAAATCAGCCGCTGATCTCAGCTACGGCGTCGAATGGACTGAGACGCTCAACAATCTGGACTGGAGCACGATCGGGGTATCACTGGTGCTTGTTCCAGGATCTGACAACGGCACGACGCAGCAGTGGAAGGCCACTTTACCTGCGGGGACAACTCGACGTTTCGTGCGGCTCCGGGTGACTCGCTGAGGTCTGGATCAAGGCCAGGGAGTGATGGTCGGAATCAATTCTTCCCACTTCTGGACGTGATTATCCCAGGTGAATGGCAGCATTGTGTCGCGTGCGGCGTCGCCGAGGGCTTTTCGTTCGGGTTCGCTGAGGGACAGTGCTTCATCGATTCGCGAAGCCACCGCCTTGGGATCGGCGGGATGGTGCAACATGAATCCATTGCGCCCGTCTTGGATGTGATCAATCGCGCCATCTTGTGCGGAGATGATGCCAGGAAGTCCGCTGGCCATGCTCTGAAGTACGGTATTGGCACAGGCGTCGTAAAGTGTCGGATGCACGAACCAATCGGCGGCTTGGTAGAGCTCCATGATGCTGCCGGTGACAGGCACCTGACGGACACGCGCATCGAGCCCAAGCTTCGCGATTTTCGTTTTGTAGGCGCCGGTCAATGGCTTGCCAACGATCCACAGGATGCCGCGCTTTGTCTGTGCTAGACCTTCGAGCAATGCATCCAAGCCCTTGCGTCGATGACTGAGGGAGACAAACAGCAGGACATCTGCGTCTGACGGAGTTTGGAGTTTCCTACACATGACCTCCCGCAGTGCATGGCGATTTTCTGCAGGCCGGAAAAGTGCGGTATCGACGGCGGTGTGAATCGTCGTAAACCGCGTAGCGGGCGGGTGATACATGCCCTGGAGTTGGGCGCTGACGCGGTTTGAATTGGTGACGAAATGCCGTGTCTGCTGGCGGGTGTAAAGCGTGCGCTCCAGGTGAAGTTCTAGCAGATTTTTGGCGGCATAGCGCTTGTACCAAGGCAGCAATCGGGAGTACAAACCGTGACAACCGCCGCCGGCGCGATGCAGATCGTGCGCGAAGGTGCGACCAAATCCGATGGATGCATCCACTGGTAAGGAAGGGGCCAGCTTTGCGGATTCACGCGCAAACTGCCACATTCGGAGCAGCGGCGATCCAGCGATACGTGGCAGTTCTACGACCTTGCCGCTGAGCTTTTCCCTGACGTCGGGGGTGATGCGCGCCGTCACGTGGGTCAGTTCATGGCCAGCCTTGGCTAGGCGCGATGCGAACTCCAGCAGGTAGCCTTCCAGCCCGCCGCTGCGGATGAATTGATGGTAGATCAGAGCCAGCTTCATGCGCCCTTTTCCTCCAGCGATTCGTGTTCAAACTTTCGGCTGTATCGCACAAAGGCGAAGAAGGCGGTCGCAGTTGCGATCCAGAACCCAGGGAATCCATCCAAGAAACCACGTCGCATAAAGTACGCGCGGAAGAATCGCCACCAGGGGCGGAAGAGGGTGTGGATGAGGGACCACCGAGCGCCGGCGTCCTTTTGCCGCTCCAGAAACACATCGGAGAAGGTGTTGATCTTGGAGATGTAGTGCCGCATGTCCTTGAAGGAAAAGTGATGCAGGTCCCCCGCGAGAATGGTGGTGGGGCCAGAGAGCTCGATCTTATCATGCTCTGGACTGCCCCCCCATGTGGCACCTTCGCGGCGGAAAAGCCGCAGCTTGCGATCAGGATACCAATCTCCATGCAGAATCCACCGGCCCAGGAACCAAACCTTCCGAGCCATGAAGGCACCGGCGAAGCGTTCTTGATCGCCTTTGGCAAAGAAATCCTGGATCGATTTGCGTAGCTCTGGGGACAGTTCCTCATCACAGTCCAGGGCGAGCACCCAGGGTTGTGTGCAGAGTTTGAGAGCGACGTTTTTTTGATCGCGATGTCCCAGCCAATCCTGATGCTTCGTGCTTGCACCGAACTCGGCGGCTACGGCCAGCGTGGCGTCGTTAGAACCGGAATCAACCACCACAATCTCCACGGCCAAGTCGGCAGCGCTGTTGAGGCAGCGGCGGAGGTTGGTCTCTTCGTTCTTGGAGATGATGGAAATCGAAAGGGGCAGGGGAGCCATGAACGACCCAGTGTGGCGCATACAGCCGCGATGCCAAGCAGCATCTCACTGCCTCAAAAAAGTCCTAGTTGTTCACAGTGATCGCTTGCTCAATTGGCCTATCTATTATAGATTATCTAATAACTAATGATAATTTCTTTGGAATCCTCAGTGCTTGGCGGCTACCTCTCCAACGAGGTCCCCGGTCTGGTCACGGGTATGCTTCATCTAGCGGGACAGAAAGATCCGATCCGAGTGGAACTCGAAGGCAATTTCTTGCGTGATATTGCCGGCTGTAGGGTCGATTTTCACAATCCGCTGCCCGAGGGCGATGCTGATCAGGTCGCCTGTCTCGCTGCGCAGCAGGGTGGACACACAGGCATCATGACGGCCTCCTACCGGGTGGCCAAGATGCCGCGCCGTCGTAAGAAGGCTGGCGGCGGCAATAGTTTGCCTGACCCTCCGGGGCTGAAGAATCTGCTCTTCTTTGAGTGGTTCAATTTGGAAGGGCAGCGCATCTTGATTCAGTCCTGGCACCTTCAGATGCGGGTCTCGTCGCCCGTGTGGCAGATGGGAAAAGACGAAGAATCGCTGATGCTGCGACAGAGCCGCGCAAGGCGCAAGCACTACCTTCTGGGCGAGCGCAAACGCCGCACCGGGCACGATGGCGATGACGAAGGCGGGCTTGGCGAGCGATACGAACCCTCCCAACCGGGTGGCAATCCTTTTGCAGGGATCGAGGAAGGGGTGCCAAAGCCGCGTCGTCCCAGGCGCTCGCCTGCAGACGGTACGGCTACGCCCAGCCAGCGTTCAGGCGCGCTGGAGACTGAACTGCGACGCTTTCAGGATCTTTTAGTACACGAAGAAGAGGGGACGACCCGCCCAGCAGTGTTGCGGCTTCTTTCCACCGTCGGGGATTTGGCTGCGCATCTGGGGCAGGCTCTGCGTCAGTTTGTGGCGGCGGAAAAAGAGCAGTGGGATTTCCTGATCGTTGACCTCGAGCAATCGCTGCCACTCTTTGCTGCGGCTCTGAATGCGACCGACAAACTGGTGCAGAACTCCGGGGGCGGAGCGGATGGAAAGTGGTTGGGCAGTGTGCAGGCCTCACTGCTGAATATCGAACTGCGTATTCGCGAACTGCTAACGCTCCTCAGGTAGTCTCTACGAGACCTCGAGGCGGCCATTGCTATCGCCGATGGTGTCCACGTGGACGTTCATCTTTTGCAGCATGTCCACGTAGAGGTTGGTCATGGGCACCTCGCCCTGGAGGATCTGGCGCCTGCCAGGTGTCCAGGCACCCCCTGCTCGTCCAGCGAGGATGATGGGGAGATTCTCGTGATTGTGCCGATCTGGGTCCTGGATTCCGCCGCCGTAAACGATCATGGAGGAGTCGAGCAGACTCTTGTCTCCTTCGCGGACGCTCTTCATCTTGTCCAGGAAGTAGGCCAGTTGGCGCAAATAGAAGCGGTCGATCTTGCCGAGCTTTTCCAGCTTCTGCGGATCCCGCTGATGATGGGAAATGGAGTGGTGTCCGTCTGGGACGCCGATCTCGGTGAAGCTGCGATTGCTGCCGTCATGCGCCAGCATGAAGGTGGCGATGCGGGTCGTGTCTGTCTGGAAGGCCAGCACGAGAAGGTCAAACATGGCGCGCATGTGCTCCTCATACGAGTCAGGGACGCCGTCGGGGACCTTCACATCGGGCATCTCAGCGTTGAATTTTTCCGCGGTCTCGATGCGCTTTTCGATATCGCGGACTGCGGCAAAGTACTCATCAATCTTGCGTCGATCCGTGGGGTTGACGCGTGCTTGCAGGCTCTTTGCCTCTCCCAGCACGGAGTCGAGCACACTCTTGCGCAGGCGCTTGCGACGCGCTGCCCCAGGCCCTTCGTCATTGCGGCCAGCGCCGTAGCCAAAAAGCCGTTCAAAGGCCAATCGTGGATTCATCTCAGGGGCCATCGGCAGGGTGGTGGACTTCCAGGAGAGGTTAAACTGGTAAGCACAGCTATATCCAGAGTCACAATTACCGGAGCTGCGTTGTCCGTCCGTGCTGAGTTCAAGCGAGGGTAGTCGCGTCAGGTTACCGAGCTTTTCAGCGGCAATCTGGTCCACAGAGACACCAAGCTGGATGTCGGCACCTGCCGTCTTTTTCGGCATGCAGCCAGTCAAAAAGGTCGCCGTAGCGCGTGCGTGATCGCCACCGCCATTGCCATGCGAGCGAGCCAGATCATGGCAGAGGCCGGACATGATCATGACGTCGTCCTTGTGGCGGGCGATTTCGTTGAGGCTGCGGGACAACTGATAACCGGTGCCATCGCCCTGCGGCATCCATTCGTCCACATTTACTCCGTTTGGAACGTAGAGCCAGCAGGCACGGAGGGGATTGGTGGTGGGCGTCTTGGCGGCGGCGGCCGCTCGACCTCCGATGGATTCGAGAAAAGGCAGCGTCAAAAAGGTGCCCAATCCGCGCAGGACCTGACGGCGACTGGCAGTGTGGGTAGCTGATGCAGCGGGGGAAAGCGGGGGCATGACGAGATTACGTTATCGCTTGGAGTTCCTTTCTTTGCAAGCGGCGCTCGGCCCGGCAAAGTTCACGCACCTTCTACTTGCCCCGGCGCGTAATCCCTTTACTGAAAGCTTTCCTCCCAGACTTTCTAAACCCAACACAACCCGAACATCACCATGCCCCACACACTTCCCTCCCTCCCTTACCCGACCGACGCTTTGGAGCCCCACATCGATCAGCAGACGATGGAGATCCATCATGGCCGTCACCACAACGCCTATGTCACGAATCTGAACAACGCCATCGCTGGCAAAGCAGATCTTGAAGCGAAAAGCATCGAAGAACTCTGCAAAGACCTCGGCTCCGTCCCTGAAGATATCCGTGGTGCCGTCCGTAACAATGGCGGTGGTCACTTCAATCACAGCCTCTTCTGGACCATCATGGGCCCGAACGCGGGTGGTGCACCTACGGGCGCACTTGCCGACGCTATTACAGCGACTTTCGGCTCCTTTGATGCCTTCAAAGAAGTCTTCGCCAAGGCTGGCGCGACTCGTTTTGGCTCCGGCTGGGCTTGGCTCGTCGTCAAGGATGGCAAGCTTGCTGTGACCTCGACGCCAAACCAGGACAACCCACTCATGGACGACTCCGGCACGCCGATCCTCGGCTGCGATGTCTGGGAGCACGCTTACTATCTGAAATATCAGAACAAGCGCCCAGATTACATCACCGCATGGTGGAATGCCGTGAATTGGACAGCAGTGGCGGAAAACTTCGCCAAAGCAACTGCCTAACGGATGGCTCTGGCCACCGGTTGATTTGGAAAGCGCAGGGCTGGTTCGCCACTCTGCGCTTTCTTTTTCTACACTGGACAAGACCTCAACGCACCCTAGGATTGCCGGCAGGCATGGAAATGCATCGACTCCGCTGTGGAGTCATCTACTCAGGTGACTTCGCTCGCTATCTCTCCTCAAAAACGGAAGAGGAGGGCGGGAATCACGACGGCGAGATGCTGAGCCTCGACTACGTCCGCTGTCGCAGTGGACCAAAGGCTGGTCAGGCTTGGTGGCAGGTCAGTTGGATCCTCGCCATGAAAGCCAGCAGCACCGATTGTTTCCGGATTGGGAACACGGATGTTTTTATTCATCGGCAGAGTCAGCGGGGGCTCCGCCATCGGCTCCTGCACTGGGCCGGCGGTGATGTGGTGGTGCGGCGGTAATTGGTGGGGAGTGATCAGTTAGAAGTGGGGAGTGAGGACGGACAACCCGTGGCCCAGAGCTTTACTCGTCCCGCGTGGCATCCGAACAGCGATGCGAGGACGCTCATCTCTCGAAGCAGGGAGCTAACTCAGCCCTCTTCCCTCGCCGCAGTCACCAGCTTTGTGAAAAGCTCCCGCTGTTCTGCCAGTGCGGCCACCCGGTCCGCTGGTTTGGTTCGGGCTTCCATTAGCACCCAACCTTCGTAGTCTTCTGCGACCAGCAGCTTGGCCAGTTTTGCATACGGATACTTGCCCTCGTTGAATTCGCGGACGTGCACCGTGGCGCCGAGGTAGTCTTTGACCTTGGCGAAGTTTGCCTCGATGCCCTCGCCGTCGAGGTCTTGGTCGTTACAGTTCCAGCAAACGCGGACCAATGGATGATCGGCGACTTGC
Organism: Verrucomicrobiaceae bacterium; assembly: GCA_024232965.1. GTDB lineage: Bacteria > Verrucomicrobiota > Verrucomicrobiia > Verrucomicrobiales > Verrucomicrobiaceae > JACKQF01. Next base: position 292,150 of record JACKQF010000003.1, read on the forward strand.
ATGATCTTCTGGATGTTGCCCAGATCAGAGACTCCGCCATGAACTTCCAGACGGATCTGCTGGCCGAAGCCGGTGGAAAAATCGGCGAGTTCTGCCAGCGCTTTGCCGATCTGCTCCAGTGTCTTTTCCACGGGCACATCCTTTGGCAGGTTGTTCGGCTTCACCTTCACGCCAGAACCGCCGATGTCGTGGCTCAGCTTGATGTATTCCTTGGCACCATCGAGGTTCTTCTTGAGTTCAGCGGGGTCGGCCGCGTGGAATTCAAAGTTCGTGCCCATCCCCAGAATCTCCACGGGCGAGTCCTCAAAGCGCTTCCGCACCTCGTCGCGCTCGGCGGCCGTGAGCGATGGCGCCACCTTGTGGGCGTGATCGACACGGAGTTCCACCCCCAGGGTCTCAGTGCTCTCGCAGTTGGTGATCAGCGTCGGCAAATCCCAGTCCGCCGCCCACATGTAGGTGACCAAGCCAAAGCGCATGTTTTCGCCTTTGTAGGTCAGCTTGGCATTGGCAGAAACGGCTGCCGCAGCGGAGGCGCCAAGCAGGGTGGATATGAAATGACGACGGTCAAGCGGGCTAGGGGAGGGCATGATAGGGAAGGGGGATTTCGCGAATGCTGACAGGTGGGGACGCCGGAGGCAAGACCCAAAGCGGCAGAATTCTTTTTTGTCGAGGCGGGTAAGGGGTGGACACCGGGGGGCTTCTTGCTTTCATTCGCGCATGCCGGCCCCTCAAGCCATCGCCCTATTGAAGGATTATCTGGAGCAGCGTCGCCTCGCGGGGGAGACGCATGTGAAGGTGACGCCAGAGGCATTGGCCAAACTTCCTCAGGTCGTTCGCCGCCCGTTGGCCCTTCCCGAATTGCCGCCCGAGGCCCCACCGCCGCCGCCCCCTCCAGCCGTGGTCGCCCCCGAACCCGTGCGCCGCATCCTTTCTGTTTCGGGGGCCACCAAGGAGGAGAAGCTTGCCGCGCTCCGAGCCATGGCCGAAAAATCGCCCACTGCTCGCGGTCTTGGTACCCTGCGTGACGAGATGGTCTTTGCCGTCGGCAATCCAGATGCTCGTCTCATGCTCATTGGCGAGGCCCCAGGTGCCGAGGAGGAACGCCAGCGGGAACCGTTTGTGGGTCCGGCGGGGCAAAAACTCACGCAAATCCTGAAGGCCATGGGGCTGGAGCGGGATGCCGTTTACATCAGCAACATCTGCAAATTCCGCCCGGCCATGGAAGACCAGGGCAGCAAGAATCGCGCGCCGACGCCGGAGGAAATGAATGCCTGCCTGCCCTATGTGCTGACCGAGATCGATATCATCCGGCCCGAGGTCATCGTTGCCTTGGGCGGCACGGCGGCGACCGGGCTCGGCTTTGAGGGATCAGTGACTCGGTTGCGCGGCAGTTTCCGCGAAATGGACGGCGCTCCCGTAATGATCACCTTCCACCCAAGTTACCTTCTCCGCGAAGAGCGGATGGGCACAGGCACGACGGCCAAGCGGCAGGTCTGGGAAGACATGCTCCAGGTCATGGAGAAACTGGGTCTGCCCATCAGCGAGAAGCAGCGCGGCTACTTCCGCCAGGGGTAGGCGACGACCTTCGCCGAAACGAATCATAATTCTATCTTGCTTAGACAAACTGTCTTGGTAAGGTTTCAGGCTATACCTTTTCGGTCCAACCCACCGCTTACACTCCCAAGATGAACTCATTCTTCCTCAATAACGGCATCGTCATGTCCATCGCTTTGGCATTTGTTGCCCTCGTTTTCGCGATCCTCCTGATTCGCAAAATCTTGGGAGCCTCCGCTGGTAACGAGAGGATGCACGTCATTGCCAAAGCCATTCAAGATGGTGCTAAGGCCTACATGGATCGCCAAATGCGTGCCGTTAGCATCATCGCCGTCCTCATCTTGGCCGCCGTCTGGTGGGCACGCGGTGGAGTCGCCGCTGGTGGCTTCGTCATCGGGGCTGTCTGCTCCCTCGCTGCCGGTTACATCGGCATGATGATCGCCGTCCGCGCCAACGTCCGTACCGCGCAGGCTGCCTCGGTCGATTCTCACTCCGCCCTCAAGGTCGCCTTCAATGGTGGCGCAGTGACCGGCCTGCTGGTCGTCGCACTCGGCTTGATGTCTGTCGCTGGCTTCTACCTTGTCGTTCTGAAGATGACTGGCGAGACTCAGGCCGCCATCGACTCCCTCATTGGCCTTGCTCTTGGTAGCTCACTCATCAGCGTCTTCGCCCGTCTCGGCGGTGGCATCTATACAAAGGCGGCAGATGTCGGTGCTGACCTCGTCGGGAAGAACGAACAAAACCTTCCCGAAGATGATCCTCGCAATCCTGCTACCATCGCAGATAACGTCGGCGATAACGTCGGTGACTGCGCCGGGATGGCTGCAGACGTCTTTGAAACCTACGCAGTCAGCCTCATCGGTGGCGTGCTGGTTGCCCACCTCACCGCCGCTGCTAGCCCGGCCGCTCTGGTTTATCCCTTTGTGCTTTGCGGCCTGTCCATCATCTCCTCGTTGATCGGCATTGGTTACGTGAACTTCCTCAAACAAAACGCAACCGCTGCCCTGGTCGGTGGGGTTGTTGTTTCCGGTGTCACTTCCGCAATCATGTTCTGGTTCGTTACGCAGAGCATGTTCGCTGAAGGTCTGGTCGTCGCTGGTAAAGCCGTCACTGCCACAGATCTCTTCCTTTGCTCCGCCGTCGGTCTCATCATGACCTTCGCCGTCGTGTGGATCACCAATTACTTCACTTCGACTCATCACAAGCCCGTGCGCCGCATCGCCCTAGCTTCGGAGACCGGCCACGCCACGAACATCATCGCAGGTATCAGCGTCGGTCACCACGCCACCCTCCTGCCAGTGCTGGCCATCGCCGCCTCCATCTGGGGTTGCTACGAGTGGGCAGGCCTCTACGGCATCGCCGTCGCGGTGGTCTCCATGCTCAGCCTCTCGGGCATCATCATTTCCTTGGATGCCTTTGGCCCCATCACCGACAACGCCGGCGGCATCGCCGTCATGTCCGGCCTTCCAGAGCAAGTCCGCAAGATCACCGACGAACTCGACGCCGTGGGCAACACGATGAAGGCCGTCACCAAAGGTTACGCAATCGCCTCTGCCGGTCTGGCCGCCATGGTTCTGTTTGGTTCCTACGTCGAAGATTTGAAGGCCTTCCTTCACGTCGATAAGATCGTCTTTGACCTCATGGATGCCCGCGTGATGATCGGTATGTTCATCGGCGGTCTGCTGCCATATCTGTTCACCGCATTCAGCATGGACGCCGTCGGCAATGCCGCTGGTGCCGTCGTTCGCGAAGTGCGCCGCCAGATTACTGCCAAGCCCGGCATCCTGACTGGCGCGGACACCCCTGAGTACGCCCAGTGCGTCGGCATCGTGACCAATGCCGCACTGCGCCAGATGATTGTGCCAGCTCTGCTGCCAGTCGTCTTCGTGGTGGGTGCAGGCCTCCTGGGTAAAGAAGTCCTCGGCGGCGTCCTCATCGGCACCATCGTCACCGGACTCTTCATCGGCATCGCCATGACCTCCGCAGGCGGTGCATGGGACAACGCAAAGAAATACATCGAAGAAGGCAACCACGGCGGCAAAGGCTCCTTTGCCCACCAAGCGGCCGTCACCGGTGACACCGTCGGCGATCCCTACAAGGACACCGCAGGCCCTGCCGTGAACCCAATGATCAAGGTCGTCAACATCCTCGCGATCCTCATCATTCCAGTGCTCTTCAAATAAGAGCGCTGGGGTCGGAGTAGACTGTGGTGAGTTGTCGGTGAACAGTCTGACTTCGGTGGCGCAAGGCGCGGTCGGACGAGTGGCGTGGGGCTGCAAGCAATTCGCCATGATCGAACTTCATGCCCGAACCTCAGTGGTGTGCCTGGAGCGCGGGATTCCAGCCCGTGTAAGGCTCAGGGGCTTCCAGTCCCGTCTCCCAGCACTGCGGTGGGCTAGATGGTGTTTCATGAGAAGCCAAGGTTCGACCCGCTAAAGCGCAATGCCACGGAGGTGTGCGATTCTTCAACCGTAGCTTAGGCTTTAGCCCGTCAGGCGTCGCTGAGGGATAGATGGCGGGAGTTTTCCCTTGGGAGTGTCAGAAAGTTTGTGGGAAGAGTCGCACCCAGGGAATCCAGTCAGCCGTCGGCAAAACAAGACCGTGACCGCCACGGCTTCGATCAGCTCCCAGGGCAATCCTTGTCGGTGCTGCCAGGGACAATCTAGGGCACCCGGGCTTGGCTCTCTTCATCAGCATTCTCATTGACTGAGGGCCTTTGGTATGGCCCTCTCCTTGGGGCTTCTTGGGGTTGGGCTCAGACGCCGGGGTAATGGTATGTCACGGCAGTAGAGGTTCACGCACTCGGGAGGTGTGCTGGCAATGGGGCCTAACAAGGAGACGGGCTTGCTAGGCCCGTCGAAACACAGAGTGGCAGCTGGTTGTAAGATTCACGGACTATTGTAGACCAAATTCAGTTCACTCTTGCCCCATTCCCTCGTTCCCATCATCCTGGCGTGACCATCCTGCAATGAAGACCTCATCCCCACCGAAAGTAGCATCCCTGAGGACTTGGCTCGCGAGTGCGCTGGCTTTGGTGTGCTCTCCAATCACATATGCCATGCCGGGGGATCTGGATACGCTGAATCTGAATGTGGAATGGGGTGAAGTCTATGCTTCGGCGCAGCAGCCGGACGGGAGGATGGTCATCGCCGGGACTTTCATAAAGGTGCTGGGCCAGCCGCGGGGTTACATCGCACGGATTAACGCCGACGGGACGCTGGACACTGGGTTTGACCCACAGGTGGATGGTTTCGTCCATTCTTTGGTGGTGCAGGTGGATGGAAAGATTCTGCTGGGTGGAGAATTTACCAGCGTACAGCCGAAATGGGGCGGCGGTTGCAACGGTGCGCAATCATATTGCTAGGCTGAATGCGGACGGCACGCTGGACACTGGTTTTGACCCAAACGCGGATGCGACTGTATTGAGTCTAGCGCTGCAGGCAGACGGCAAGGTCCTACTTGGGGGGAATTTTAACACTCTCCAGCCGAATGGGGCAGCGATTGCGACGGCGCGCAACTATATCGCGAGGGTGAATGGGGATGGTACACTCGACACGGACTTTGATCCGAATGGGAACGGCAGCGTTTTCACCCTGGCGGTGCAGGATGACGGCAAGATCCTTTTGGGGGGAAATCTAACGAGCCTACAGCCCAATGGTGCGGCGAGTCCGACCGTCCGCAATCGGATCGCACGCGTGAATATGGACGGCACGGTAGACGTGGACTTTGATCCCAATCCTAACGGCACGGTGAGCGCTGTTGTGGTGCAGCCGGACGGAAAAATACTCGTTGGAGGATCTTTTGTTTTTCTACAGCCCAACGGCGCAGCTTCTGCAACGTTGCGCTTTCGCATCGCTCGCTTGGAGGCGGATGGTGCCGTGGACCAGGAGTTCGATCCAAAGGCGAGCAATGGCGTCTTATCCCTGGCTTTACAAGCAGATGGGAATATTCTGCTGGCTGGGAGTTTCATCACGCTACAGCCGAATGGAGCGGTGAGTTCGACCACGAGGAATCGAATCGCACGCGTAGATGCTAGCGGCAATCTTGACATGAATTTTGACCCGAACGCAAATGGGAGGGTCGATACCGTAGCTCTACAGGCAGATGGGAAGATCCTGCTCGGAGGCGAATTTACAAACATACAACCTAACGGGGCAGCGAGTGCGACGGTGCGAAGCCTCTTTGCCCGGCTGGTCAATGACCCAGCGACGAATACATTGAGTGCGATTGATCCGACACGGGTAAACTGGGTGCGGGGAGGTGGCGCGCCAGAGTTGTCCATGGTCACCATTGAGCACAGTGTGGACGGCGGAATCACTTGGAGCTTGCCGCTGGCAGCTAGCCGGGTGGGAACGACGTCGAATTGGGAAGTCACTGGATTGAGCCTGCCGCCCAGCGGGCAGATTCGCGCCCGTGGGCGAGCGATTAGTGGGTTCTTCAATGGAAGTTCTGGGCTTATTGAGCAGGTGGCTGGCTTTGGTCCCGACGCTGACAACGATGGCCTCATAAATGCCTGGGAGGAGCTTTACTGGCCGGGCATGACGGCGCTACACGGTGCTCTGGATGACGATGATCATGATGGGCTGGTCAATTTGCTGGAACTGGCCTTTGGGCTCGACCCGATGGTTTCGGATACGACGGGCATGCCGCCCGTGATTGAGGATGGAGGCTACCTCACGATGACGATCGTGAAACGCGCAGGCGTGATCTACGAGGTTCAGAGCGCAGGATCGCTGCTGGCGACTGACTTCAGCGGGGGCACCACCGTGGTGCTACTCGATGACGCAGGCACGTTGAAGGTCAGGGATACCGTTCCGCTCAGTACCCCGACGAGCCGCTTCATGCGCGTCAAGGTCACTGGCAACCCCTAAGCTTTGATCTGGCGGTGCAGGGTATGACGCCCTGCATCGATGAATTTTGGATAAATTCGTTGGGGCTCAGGGCTGCTGAACCTCAGTGCGCCTCCAACCAATTGGCGCCGGTGCCGACTTCGACCTCGACGGGGACGCGGAGGGGGAGGGCGTTGCGCATTGCTTCGATGATGAGGAGGCGGGCGGTGGCTACTTCTTCTTGGGGGACCTCGAAGAGGAGTTCGTCGTGCACTTGCAGGAGCATGCGGGTGCGGAGGTCGCCTTGGCGGAGTTCTTCATCGACGCGGATCATGGCCAGCTTGATCATGTCTGCGGCGGTGCCCTGAATGGGCGTGTTCATGGCGATGCGCTCTGCGGCACCGCGAACGGTGGCATTGGCGGAGGTGAGATCGCGGACGTAGCGGCGGCGGCCCGTCATGGTCTCGACATAGCCTTTTTGGCGACCTTCTTCGAGGACCTGATCGATGTAACCGCGGATGCCAGAGAACTGGGCGAAGTAGGCGTCGATGATCTTCGCGGCCTCTTGCCTGGGAATGCCCAGCCGCTGCGCCAAGCCAAAGGCAGAGATGCCGTAGATGATGCCAAAATTGACCATCTTGGCCGTGCGGCGCATCTCGGAGGTGACGCCGTCGAGTGCGACTCCATAGACGCGAGCGGCGGTGGCTTGGTGAATGTCGTGTCCGTTTTCAAATGCCTCGATCATGGCGGCATCGCCACTGAGGGCTGCCATGACGCGGAGCTCGATCTGGGAGTAGTCGGCGCTCATCATGACCCACCCAGGCTCGCCGGGGACGAAGGCTTTGCGAATCTCTCGCCCGGACTCGGAGCGGATGGGGATGTTTTGCAGATTGGGATTGCTGGAGGCAATGCGACCTGTGGCGGTCATTAACTGATGCAGACTGGTGTGGACGCGGCCAGTGACGGATGACACGGCCTGCGGCAATGCATCGACGTAGGTGCTCTTCAGCTTGGTGACTTCCCGATAGTTGAGGATGTCCTCAATGATGGGGTGGGTGCCGGTGAGGGATTGCAGGACTTGCTCGTTGGTCTGGTATTGGCCGGTGGCGGTCTTTTTGGGCTTCTCCATCAACTTCAAGCGCTCAAAGAGGATCTCTCCCAATTGCTTGGGGGAATTGAGATTGAAGGAGGTGCCAGCGGCGGCCTGGATGCTCTGCTGGAGATCGACGGCGCGGCGGTCGAGCTCGATGCCATACTCGCGCAATACCTGGACATCGATCGTTACCCCGTAGTTCTCCATCCGCGTCAGGACGGGCAGCAGAGGTGATTCGATCTCCTGGAAGACGCGATCCTGCCCGCGCTCTGGTAGGAGGTGGCGGAAGGCCTTGCTGAGCTGCCAGGTGACGTCGGCATCCTCTGCAGCGTAGTCTTTGATCTTCTCTGGCGCGGCAGCGGCGACATCGGCCATATTCGAACTGCCAAAGAGATCACCTTCGTTGCTGATGAGGGCGCTGATCGGGACGGGCGTGTAGCCGAGGTAGGACTCTGCGAGGAAGTCCATGCCGTGTCGCTGCTCTGGATCGATCAGCGAGTGGGCCAGCATCGTATCAAAGAAGGGACCGGAGACCTCCAGGCCGTGGGCGAGGAGGACGGAGAGATCGAACTTCAGATTGTGCCCGATTTTTTCGATTCCATGCTGGGTGAGGAGGGGGCGGAATTCCTCCAGGACCTGAGCGGCGGCAGATTTATCGCGGGGGAAGAGGGCGAACCAGCCTTCGTGCTTTTCCCAACTGAAGGCGATGCCGACGATGTTGGTATTGCGGGGATCGAGCGAGGTGGTTTCGAGATCAAAGCAGAAGCTGGGATGGCGGCCAAGCGTGGCGATGAGTTCGGCGCGTTCTGCGGGCGTCTGGACGAGGTGATACTGGTGCTTGGTGTCGGCAATGGTGTGCAACTTACCCGTGATGGCGGCGGGGCCGAGATCTCCAAACAGGTCGTCTGCAGGTGCGTCGGTCTTTGGCGATGCGGGGGTGCCGAGCTCGCGCTGGCGACCGCGTCCGGCGATGAATTGATCTCCGTAGAGGCGCTTGCCCAGGGTATTGAACTCGAACTCGATAAGGAACTGCTTCAGCGCCTCATCATCGGGTGGTTGGACCTTGAGCGAGTCCAACTCCACCTCCAGCGGCGCATCGTGCATGATGGTGGCCAGTTGCTTGGAGAGTCGCGCCATGTCGGCATGGGTTTCAATATTCTCCTTCTGCTTGCCTTTGAGTTGATCGGTATTGGCGAGGAGGTTCTCGATGCTGCCGAACTTTTGAATGAGTGTGGTGGCCGTCTTTTCGCCGATACCTTTGACGCCGGGGATGTTATCCACGGCGTCTCCCATGAGGCCAAGGATATCGATGACCTGGGATGGGCTATCGATGCCCCAGCGCTGCTTGATTTCTTCGACGCCGAGGATTTCGACATCGGCACCCTGGCGGCCAGGTTTGAAGATCTTCACATGCTCGGTGACGAGCTGGCCAAAGTCTTTGTCGGGCGTGACCATGAAGGTCTCCAGATTGGCGCGATCTGCGCGTCCAGCGAGGATGCCGATGATGTCGTCTGCCTCGTAGCCATCTCGTTCCAGGAGGGGAACGCGCATGGCTTGGAGGAGACGTTTGAGCAGGGGGATGGCCTTGGCGATGTCTTCCGGCATCTCCTCTCGTTGGGCCTTGTAGGCGGGGAAGATCTCGTGGCGCGGGGTAGGGGCGTGAGTATCAAAAGCGACCGCTAGATGAGTGGGGTGATGGTTCTTTGCGATATCCAGCAGCGTATTGGCAAAGCCATACAGCGCAGAGGTATTGACGCCGTCACTGGTGAAGATGGGCGAGCGGATAAAGGCAAAGTGGGCGCGGTAAAGCAGCGCCATGCCATCAAGGAGGAAGAGGCGGTCAGACATGAAAGGAGGGCGGGGTTACATCACCATGCCGCCATCGACGGCGATGACTTGACCCGTGACATAGCGGCCATCGTCGCTAGCGAGGAACATGGCTGTGTTGGCGATGTCCTCCGCGTTGCCGAAGTCGCCGAGGGGGATCTTTTTGAGGATCTCCTCCTTCAGTTGGTCGTTCAAGACGTGGGTCATGTCGGTGGTGATGAAGCCTGGGGCGATGGCGTTGGCGGTGACACCGCGGCCAGCGAACTCGCGCGCCAGAGATTTGGTGAAGCCAATGAGGCCGGCCTTGCTAGCGGCATAGTTGGCCTGTCCTGCATTGCCGATGAGGCCGATGACGCTGCTGATGTTGATGATGCGTGCGCCCTTTTGTTTGAGGATGGAGCGCTGCACTGCCTTGACCATATTAAAGGCACCTTTGAGATTGGTATCCAGCACGGCATCCCAGTCGTCCTCGCTCATGCGCAGGAGGAGTCCGTCCTTGGTCACGCCAGCGTTGTTGACGAGGATTTCCACTTTGCCGAAGTCTTCGAGGATCTTCTTGCCCAGTTCTGCGGTGGCTGTGGCATCCGCCACATCCACGGCGTAGGCCTTGGCGGCACCTGGATGCCCGGCATTGATGGCATCTGCGGCGGATTGCGCATTGGCTTCTGTGCGGCTGATGACGGCCACTTTGGCGCCTTCAGCAGCGAAACGTTCTGCGATGGCCTTTCCGATTCCCCGGCCAGCGCCGGTCACGACTGCTACTTTGTCTTGGAGTTTACCCATGCCGCATGTTGGCAAAGGGTAGCACTGGTGGCAAGGCGGCATTTTCTGCCCTGCTGCCTGAACGAGGTCCCTGCATTACCTCCCAATGTCCCAGTGCGGAGGAGGCGTTGGGAAAAAGATAGGGCTCCGAGGTGACGCCCGAGCGTCCGAGGCAACCTATTTTGCCGCAGGATTGTATTGGATCTGGTAGAGATCGAGGCGGCGTTGACGCAGGTTGCGGACGCTGCCTGAGTGATTGAGGTCGGTCAGATGATCCAGGTTCACGTCGGAGATCAATGTCATCTCTGTATTGGTGGTGGCCTGTGTGACGATGCCAGAGTCTGGAAATGCAAAGTCCGACGGGCAGAAGACGGCGGATTGGGCATACTGAATGTCCATGTTGACCACCTTGGGCAAGTTTCCGACGCTCCCGGCGATCGCGACATAGCATTCGTTTTCGACTGCCCTTGCCTGCGCACAGAGACGGACGCGGTAGTAGCCTGTGGATGTATCGGTGCAGAAGGGCACGAAGAGAATCTGAACACCCTTTTCGGCAAGCAGACGGCCAAGTTCCGGGAACTCCACGTCATAACAGATGAGCATGGCGATGCGGCCACAATCGGTATCAAACACTTGAAGATCATTGCCGCCGACCATCCCCCACTGGGATGCCTCGCTGGGGGTGATGTGAATTTTGAATTGCTGGTCCCAGGTGCCATCGCGACGGCAAAGATAGACGACGTTTCGCAAAAAGCCGTCTTCGTAGTGTGGCGTGCTGCCGGTGATGATGTTGATATTGTATTCCAGTGCCTTCGTGACGAAGAAGTCGCGAATCTCCGATGTGAACTCCGCCAGCTTGCGGATGGAATCTGGAACACTCATGGTGTTAAAGGCCGCCATCAGCGGCGCATTTACATACTCAGGGAAGACCACAAAATCCGATTTGTATCCGCTAACCGCGTCGATGAAGAACTCAACGTGATCATAAAAGGCCTGGAGGCCGGCTGTGGTGCGCATCTGAAGCTGCACGATGCCGAGCCGGACAACCGTTCGTGGGGCTCCAACAAGGGCGGGGGTGCTCTCCGTGTGGTAAATATTGATCCACTCAATGAGGGTCGCGAATGACTTGGATTCTGTATCCGAGGGGAGGTAGCCCGTTAGTACCTTTTTGACGTGAAAGTCATTGCTGAGCTGGAAGGTCAGGACGGGGTCATAGATCTCCCTGAGTCGAGCTTTATCAATGTATTGGCGTGGAGTGAGTGTGTCCTGAACCTTGCCATAGCCGGGCATGCGACCTCCAGCGACGATGCCGCGAAGGTTCAGCCTCTCGCAGAGTTCTTTCCGTGCGTCGTAAAGTCTGCGGCCGATGCGCATCCCTTGATACTTGGGGTCAACACATACCTCAATGCCGTAAAGGATATCTCCTTGGGGATCGTGGGTCGTGAATTGGAAGTTGCCGGTGATTTGGCCGTAGGTGTGGGAGTCGCCGTACTTTTTGTAATCAACGATAAGAGCAAAGGCGAAGGCTACCAGCACGCCGTTGTCTTCAACCCCCAATTGGCCGTCAGGAAAGATGCGATAGAGGCGTTCAAACTGCTCCTTTGTCCACGCGGAATTGATACTGTTGTAAAGTCGGGATGAAACTTCAGCTACGGCCTCTGCATCGCCGATGCGCAGCGGACGGAGTAAAAGTTGGTGCCCACTAGATTGGTCTTCAGGTGCGGGATCAGGGGGCAGGGTTGGTTTTGACATAGAAGGGACCAAGGGAAACAGAATGATTGGGCGCAATAGTCACAGACGCTTGGAACTACAGGCGGCGATAGGTGAAACCAATTGCGGGTATTTGCAATCAATGATCGATGGTCTGGATGGGGGACTGCTGACCGAATCCAATGCGGAGTGTGTGCATAAGCAATGGTGAATGGTGAGACCTTCTGCGCGAGTTGATGATATTTTTGGTAGGCTTCGTCGTTTTGGTTGTCACCCCCTCCTCATGAAATCCGTCGCTCTCTATTGCGTCACCCTTCTTTTTGTTTCCAGTCTCCGTGCCGATGAACCGGTAGCGGTGGACCCCGATCTGCCGCAGCCATTTGACGCAGATTCTGTCGCGGATGTTTTCACCGAGTCAGCCTTTACGCGGATGGTCAATCTTGAGGACACGCTGCAACTGACTGGGGTGGCTTACATTGATGGACGTCCAGTGGCGACGTTTTACAACACTGCGACGGGAAAACACCTGACCGTTTCCGACCAACCGAACGCTGATGGCTGGCGTTTGGTCAGTGCCATCCCTGGCAGTGATTTGCGGGAGACGGAGGTTCAGGTTGCCATCGGTCCGGAGACGATTGTGGCTCGTTACGGCAGTGTGCAGCTGCAGCCAGGCGGTAGTAAAAAGGGCGAGCCGACGAGCCGTCTTGCGGGCGGTTCTGGTGGGAACAGTACTCTTGCGAGTGGGAAAAGTGGCGGACACATGAAAACGTCTTCGTATCTCGGCCAAGACGGAAAAGCGATGTATGCAGCGCTGTCGTCTGAGGCGCGAGGGAAGCTGAAGGATCTGGTTCACAACTTCACAGAGAAGCATCCAGAGATGTCGGTGGAGCAGAGTTCCGCGTACGCCCAAAAGGTGTATGCCAAGATCAAAGCGGCGGATCGTCCGTCAACGGTAAGCGCTGCGCCAAAGACGAAGACGCCCAAGGTCAGGAAGCAAAAGTGATCCCGTAGGTGATGGCTGGCCGCCATCGCCCCGTGACCGACCCCGAAAGCGTGGCGATTTGGGCGGCTGGAGCAGTCTGCTGCGGCGTGATGGGTCGCGAACTTTACGCAAAGAACCGCTTTGGAGGCTGCTCATCCCGAAAGGGCTCAAGGCTTACTGATGCCTGAGAAAATTGGCGACCCCTACGAGAATCGAACTCGTGTCGCATCCGTGAAAGGGATGTGTCCTAACCGCTAGACGAAGGGGTCGTTTCGCGGGACGGGGATAATGGCGAATCCGACTGCGGATGCAAGGGAAAATTGTGATTACTTTGCACGAATTTTCAGCGCGGATCGATTCGTCCGGCGGATGCTACTTCTGCGGGGCGGTTGGTTGTTTCTGAAGATAGCCCGCAACGCTATCCAACGAAGGGTTCTTCATGACGATAATGCCCTGGGTATCAATCAAGAAGAGGGTGGGGAAATGGTGGATGTTGTAGAGCGTGGTGTTCGGGCCGCTGGTGGCGGTGTCGAGCCAGTTGCGCCACGGCAGTGGATTGGCCTGCAGGATCTGGCGGGCCTTTTCCGTCACATCGGTGTTCACCCCCAAAACGGTGAAGTGCTGCGACGCAAAGCGCTTTTGCAGATCGGCGATCATGGGCAATACGCCATGGCAACCGTGGCACCAGTCGCCCCAGAAGACGAGCAGCACTGTTTGCCCTCGGTAGTCGCTGAGCTTGAAGGAGATGTCCTTATCGTCGCTACCGACGATGTCCGGCGCTTCGGCACCGGGGCTCAGGTTCGCGATTTCGAAGAGCATGGATGAGGCCTGGTCGGCCAGCTTGAAGCCGTCGATGGCGACATCGGCAAACTCGGTGATGATGCGCTGGTAGCTTTCTTCTGCGAGTGCCTTTTCAGTGGCGGCCTCTTCGGGCGTTGCTGCTGCTTCGTAGCGATGGAAGTGATGGGTTCCGAGGGTGTGAATAGCGGCGGCTTTTTCTGCGACGTTGGGGTTCTGGTCGCGGATGTTCTCTAGGATAGGGCGAACAGTGTCGAAGGGATAGAATTCCAGGCGGCGAACGGCTGTGGCGGTGCCAGCGGTCTTTGCGTAACGTGTGGCGAGGAGTTGCAGTGCGGTTTGGCCTTCGGGAAATGAGGCACACTGAGTGACTAGCCAGACCACGCCGCTGACAGATTGCGGATCTTCTGGGTGGGCATCAAGCAGCGTCAGCATGCGGGTCGCATAAGGCCCGGCGCTAGGAATGGTGGATCGGTAGCGCGCTTTCTCTTCTTCGGTGGTGGCGTTGATGATCTTCAGCGTATTGGCGCGGACGGAGTTTTCGTACTCGTCAATGATGCCGCGGATTTCGACGGCGAGACCTGTCGGCCCCTGAGCCTTCATAGTCGTGCCATAGCTCAGCAGAAGGCCGATGCAGATGAGAATGATCTTGTGGCGATGCATGGGCGAGGACGCGAAATGAGATAGATCAGGGAGTCCGCTTGCGGCGGTTCAGCAGAAGGAGACCGCTGGTGAGGACTAGCAGGGGACCGGCAGGTTCCGGCACAGTTTGAAAGCGCGCATACTGATTGTCAAAGATCTCCACGGAGGTGACTCCGTAGATTTCGGGGTGCGAGGAAAGGGAGAAAAACTGGTCAGCATCACCCGTCGCTGGTGCTGTGACGCGATACTCTTCGTCCGCAATGAGGCCTGCCAGCGAAATGTTGTAGCCGCCGACCGAATTCGTGAACCCTGAGGCCACAAGGGTATTGCTGGCGACGTGGTAAACATCTACCGCAATGCCTGCGATGCCTTCGCCGGGAGTGTAGAAGTCATCCGCCAACAGAGCATCATTGAATACGGTGCCCGTCAGAATGGCGTCCGAGACATAGTTGCTGCCGGTGTAGCGATAGGAACTCGCGTAATGCTGAGTGACCACATAAGGGCCGTTTGCGATATTGTTGCTTCCGGGGATGGCGATGGATTGGAACCCGATGCCCACTTCTTTGAAGAACGGGAACATCATGTTTTCGCGGTGTCCGGCAGGGTCCTGAATCCCGTTGCCAAAACCGGCACCTGCTCCATTGCCATCGCCCCAGTCAATGGCGAATCCGGCATGACCGTGGTCGATGGATTTTGCTGTGGAAAATAGGGCCTCGCCGGCGTCCAAATACTGGGTGTAACCAGCCGTATTGATGCGGCTGACGATGTCACCGCCATCCAAGTCGTGCTCTTGAGCATCGGAAGTGACCATGAGGTTTGAGTATGACGTGGCGGACTCGTTCAAGTGGCTGTTCCAGGCTAGGGCTGGTGCAGAGCTGAGGGTATTCCACTGCGCCTGTAGATCAGCTGCGCTGGTGCCGAAGTAGTCGAGCGCAGCCTGAACATCGGGATCGTCCGATTTGGTCGCGGCCCAGACTCCGGGCGATGAAAAATTGACCAACCGATTCAGTTCATCGGCAGGAGACATGCGCATCCGATTGATCAATTCCAGCCAGTACTGCTGCTCTGCCGTTGGGTCTGCCGCTCTCAGGCGCGAGGCACCGCCACAAAATAGAGCCACGATTCCCAAGACGAGGAGGGAGAGTGGGGTGTGAGCGGCGCGGGAAAGCATGTCATTAAAATATGACAATTATATAAATTATCAATCGGTGAATCAAATTCACTTGCGGAGATGGAGTTCGGGGAACCCTGCGCTGGTAGCAGTCCACGGCTGCGCCGAGCTATTCTCTTCGAGCCCAACCCAATGGGCGGAGACGCCGGGCAAGGCCTCGATGACGAGATGTCCCTGATCCGCACCCATGATGCAGCAGGCAGTGGCCAGGGCGTCGCTAGTGGTGGCGTCCGGAGCCACCACCGAGCAGGCGATCCTGTTGGTGAGCCCCAGACCGGTTTTGGGGGAGACGATATGGGAATAGCTGACACCCGCGACGACCACCGTCTGATAAAGATCCCCCGATGTTGAGACCGCTGCGTGGGCAAGCCGGATCGTTGGCAGGGCGGCAGTGTCTTCTTCGGGCGACGAAAAGGTGCGCAATGCGACCTGCCAGCCTTTTTCTCCAGGTGGAGGATCCCCGCAAACAGTGTCCCCACCCGCCTGGACGCTGGCGATGGGAAAGCCATGCTTCCTGAGGACTGCCAGCATCTCGTCTGCGGCGCGTCCTTTGGCGATGCCCCCCAGATCCAATAGCATTTTGGGACGTGTCAGTGTGATGCTGCGTGTTGCGGGATCAAGCTGGATGGCCTGCCAATTGGTGAGCGAGATGGCTTCGGTGAGTCGGTCCGCCGGTGGCAGCTTCTTCAGGTTGCGGGTGCGCCGCCAGAGTCGCGTCAAGTGCCCGCAGGAGATGTCGAAGGCCCCAGCGGTAGCAGTAGAGATTTCTCCAGCTCGCTGAACGATGGAGAAGAGATCCGCACTGGCCGGGAAGGGGCTTTTTCCGCTGGTGCAGAGCTGCATGAGCTCGCTGCCGGGTTCGTAGTCGGAGAAGACGCCGTTCAGCTTCGCGACTCGCTCAAAGGCGGCATCGACGGCTGCTTTGGCCTTTTCCGGATCAGTGGCGTAGAGATGGATCCGGAAGGTGGTGGCCATGGCTGGACCTGAAAAGTCCAACCGTTGCCATTTTGTGGACGAGCCCGAATCTGCGCTGCTGGTTTCGATCAGGAAGCCCAGCAGCGCTAGAGAGAGGGCAGGGGATTTACTCCCGAGCCACGCCATTATTCCAGGCAGCATACATCTCCTCCACGGTTGGGATCTCCAACGGGCGGACGAGGCGGAAGCCCAGCCAGGTGGCATCGGTCAGGTACCAGATGCTCTTTGGCAGCTGCGGGTCCTGCTGCTTCCATTCCGGACCGGAGGGGTTGCGGGCTGCGCTGCGGAGCATGTAGGAATCATCGTCGTAGTGACCGCCACGGGCGACGTGGGGGTAAGGTGTCTTGGAGCGCACCCAAGTGTTCTCGATCGCGCCGCCGGCTGCTTTTTCGGCCCAGGTCTTGTAGGTGTCGGGGTAATATTGGTCCATGGTCCACTCGCAAACGTTGCCGTATATGTCGTAGAGGCCCCATGGGTTGGGCTTGAGTTGGCCGACCTTGCCGTACTGCAGGTTTGGCGCGTTTTCGAAGTAGTAAGCGTATTCCTTCAGCTTCGAGTCATCGTCGCCAAAGAAGTAGGCTGTCGTGGTGCCAGCACGGGCGGCGTACTCCCACTCTGCCTCTGTCGGCAGGCGGTAGAAGTGACCGGTCTGCGCGCTGAGCCATTGGCAATATTTGTTGGCAGCGTGTTGCGTCATGCAGATCGCAGGGAAGCCATCGCGGCCCATGCCAAAATCCATCGGCTGGTACGGAGGCGTTGGCTGGCTGATGAGGGTGTCAATCTTGTCGTCAGGGGCCCAAACCTTGCGGGAACCATCCTTGTTGCGGCCTTCGGCGGTCAGCATGAAGGGCTCGTATTCGTCCCAAGTCACCTCGTATTTGCCCATCCAGAACGGCTTGATTTTGACCTTCACCTGCGGGCCTTCGTCGTCACCGCGATCGACTTCGGACTCAGGGCTCCCCATGAGGAATTCGCCCCCTTTGATCGGTACCATGGAGAATGGGGCACCCGTGCGTGGCACCTTGCTGTCATAGGGCTTCATGTCTGCCTCTGCCTTTTCCTGGGCTGTCTGGACGATGAAGTCGTGAATCTTCTTCACCAGATCCATGGTGTCAGGATTGTTGGTGGCGGACTGGGCCTTTTCCTTGGCGGTCAGCTTGATGTCGTCTGGCCAAGGGGCACCTTGCTCAATCCAGCCCTTGAGGATCGCCACCTCTTCTTTCTTCAGGGGGCCGCCGCTCTTTTTCGGTGGCATCAGATCGTCTTCATCCTCTGCCAGCGTGGTCAGATGGTAAAGGGCGCTCTTCTCGAGGTCGAAAGGGACGATGCTGGGGGCATTCTCGCCGGATTCGAAGGCCTGCTTTTTGGTGGACAGAATGAAGTCGCCTTTGTCTTTGTCCGGGTTGTGGCAGGACACGCAGTTTTGCTCCAGGATTGGCTGCACGTGCTTCACGAAGTCGATGCGGGTCGTCTGCTTCAGCGTCACGCCATCTGGCCAAGCGGCACCTTGGGCGATCCAGTTTTTGAGCACCGCGATTTGGCTCTTGTCCAGGCGGCCGTCTTTGGGCGGCGGCATGGCCAGATCGTCGTCGTCAGGGAGTTCCAGGGTGGTGAAAAGACTGCTTTTGGATGGATCGCCAGGGGTGATGCCGACACCGTCTTCATTGCCTTTCATTGCAGCTTCTTTGCTATCGACACGGACATCGCCCTTGTCTTTGTCTGGGCCGTGGCAATGAACGCAGGCTGCTTCGAGGATGGGCTTGACCTGCTTGTTGAAATCGACCTTGGACGCGTCCTGGGCCGAGGCACCGAGGAAGGCGGAAAAGGAAAGGGCGGGGATTATGAGTCTTGCGGGAACCATAGCGGTTCGTAACACAGGGCGCTGCCGTTGTCTAGCCCGGAGGCGATGGGGGAAATCCCCGTGTGAACTGCTTTTCCTCTGCTCAAAAGGAGGGTCATCCTTGCAAGCGCTCTACATCGTTTCAATGTGTGGCGACTCATGACCGAATTTGCATTTATCCGACTCCCTGACGGCTCTGCGTGGCTGGGAGAAGGCCCATTTACATCGTCCGACCACCCAGGTGATGGGCAGGGCGTGTTTTACATCAACGACTTTGACCTCAGTGACCCGGCTCCCTGGAAGAGGCCTGCGCGGCTGCATGCCGTCACTGCGGAGAACGTCCAGAGCGTGGCAGGTATCAGCTCTGAGGCGCCGCCAACGATCGCCTGGGCAAAGCCAGCCACGGAGTGGTTCAAGATGGCCTTTCGCCGGATCCGCAGGGAAGTGCTGGCGCGTCGTTTGGAAAAAATGGTCCCTGTGCTGACGGAAAGTGGCGAGATCCTTGATGGCTGTCCGCTGCAGCTTTTGTCGCGACTGATGGAAGGCGCACCGAATTCCTGGGGGTACGCGCATGTGAATGAGAAGGCTGGCTTCATGGGCCTTACGCCGGAACTGCTTTTCCGCAGTCAGGGACGTCAGGTGGAGACAATGGCGCTGGCTGGCACCGCGAAGCCCGGCGACCAGAAGGACTTTGACCTCGACGTGAAGGAAATCGAAGAGCACGAGATCGTCGTGCGCTATCTGGCCGAGCGGCTCGGGCAGCTCGGCGAGGTCACTCGCGAACCGCGTCACGCGCTCCAGGCGGGTGGCTTGCGGCATTTCCAATCAACCCTGCGTGTGGTCCTGCGCGAGGACGCCGCCCCCGGCGAACTGGTTCCCTGGCTGCATCCGACCCCGGCGGTGGGCTGTCTGCCTCGGGAGGATAAGTGGCTCTTGAAGCTGCGGGAGTATCGCAAGCAGCTCGGCGTGCCGGGCTTTTTTGGTTCTCCGTTTGGATTCATGAAGGACGGCGTGTGCCAAATCATTGTCGCCATCCGAGGGATCTCCTGGGAGGGGAAAAAGGTCAGCCTGCCCTCCGGCTGCGGCATCGTCGGCGGCAGTGCCTTTGACCATGAATGGCGGGAGCTGAGGCTGAAGCGGGAAGCTGTCCTGAAACTGCTGGGCATCTGACCCCAGGCACCCATTCCATGAGCGCCTCCAGTCCCAATGCCCAAATCATTGCGCAACTTCTGCGCTATCTTGCGGACAGCGGAGTCCGTGAAGTCTGTGTGGCGGCGGGGGCTCGCAATGCGCCCTTGGTCGCGGCACTGGCGGCCAGTCAGGGCGTGAAGCTCTGGAATTTTTTCGAGGAACGATGTGCGGCGTTTTTTGCGCTCGGGCGCATCATGACCACGCAGCGTCCGGTGGCGGTGGTTGTCACGTCTGGCACAGCGGCGGCGGAGCTTTTGCCGGCGGCAATCGAGGCGCGCTATCAGGGACTGCCCTTAATTTTGGTCACCGCCGATCGCCCCAAAAGCTACCGAGGCACTGGCGCACCGCAGTCCATTGATCAGGCGTGCTTGTTTGGGTCGCAGGTTCTGGCGGCGTTTGATTTGGATGAAGGGGATGCTGGGAGTTGGGTTGCGCCTCAGGAGATTCTGCGCGGCCCGGTGCAGGTGAATGTCTGCCTTGCCGAGCCCTTGGAAACGAGCCCCTCCGGCTGGGATTTTACTCAGGGCGCGCTGCCTCCGCCTGCTGGAGACGCAGAGGTCGATTGCGCGGCCTCCGCAGCCCTCCTGCGTGACTGGATCGATGCGGCGGAGAATCTAGTGGTGGTCGCTGCGGGCCTGCATCCTGCCGAAGCGGCGGACGTCGCGCCCTTTTTATCCGGGCTTCAGGCACCGATCATTGCAGACGCGACGGCGAATCTTTCTGGGTTCGCTGAGCTTCAAGATCTGTTGCTAGCGGGCGGCGAGCGAACCCTGCACGCCATCGCGCCCACGGCGGTCTTGCGAATCGGTGGTGTGCCGTCGTGGCGTTGGTGGCGGGATCTGGAAGATGATCCTGCGGTGTCGGTGGTCAATCTCTGCTCGACCGGATTTCCGGGTCTGGCCCGGCGCGAAAACGTGCGGACGCTGCCCTGGGGCACGGTCGCAAAGACGCAGGTCTGGCAATGGCCAGAGCACTGCTCCCTGCGCATGGCGACGCATCGTGCGGTTGCGAAGAACGTGCGCTCCAAGATCGTCGCTGCGATGACCGCGCACCCGCTGGCGGAGCCCTCCTGGATGGCATCTCTGCGGCAGCGTATCCCGGCGGGCAGTCGTGTCTTTTTGGGCAATAGCCTGCCGATTCGCGAGTGGGATGTCGCGTGCGGGGATGTCTGCCAAGTGACCTTTGCCAACCGTGGTGCAAACGGCATTGATGGCCTTGTCTCGACCTTTCTAGGCTGCGCGGTGGATACGGAGGAAGCCTGGCTGATCCTCGGCGACCTCAGTGCTCTCTACGATCTGGCTGCACCGTGGATCATCGATCAGATCGCGGCGAGTCGTTTGCGGATCGTGGTGATCAATAACGGAGGTGGGAAGATCTTCGCTCGCGTCCCTGGCCTCAAGGCCCTGCCTGAAGAGGTGCGGAGCATCGTGGAAAATCGGCATGCGCTCTCGTTCGAGGCATGGGCAAAGTTGTGGAACCTGGATTATCATTTGGCGACCACGACGCAGGAACTGGATGTCGCGTTGCCTGATGTGTGCGTGATAGAGGTCCGCCCAGATGCGGTCCAGACTGAGGCTTTTTGGGCGAGCCTGTGAAGCCAGAAAAAAAGGCGCAGCCCCTGTGGGAACTGCGCCTCGAAATAGTTGTGAACGGGTCGCCTAAGGGACGGTTTCGCCGGAACCGGTATAGACCCATTTTTCGACGCGCCCGTCGGTGATGCGGGCCTGGGCCTCGGTATCAAATTTGCCGAAAGGAGTCTCTGTGGTGTACTTCACGTTCACGGTCCAGTAGTCCTTTTTGTCGATCTTTTCCTGCACGGGTTCACCCCATTCCTTGATGATGTCAGGCTTGATCTCGGTCACTTCGCCCGCCTTCATGCTGGCGATCAGCATTGGGTAGGTGCCGTCGGCATCGCGCTCAGGCTTGGCATTGCCACCGCCGCCACCGCCTTTGGCTGCGGTTTTGGGGGCATTCTTGGCGCGCTCGGCTGCGGCCAATTTGTATTCGTGGGCGCGGCGCAATGAGTCAACATAGGTGACCTTCCACTTCTCGTAGATGTCCGTCATCCATTCCTTGATGTTGGTGTCGTCCATGTGGACGAGAGCCTTCATCGGGGAGCCTGGGGCAGTGGAGACATAGAGGTTATTGCCCTCTTGGCCGACGACGTAGATGGAGCCACCGGCGGGGATTTTGGTTTTGGCGGAGGCACCAGAGGACTTCAACTCTAGCTCGACCTCTTTTTTCATCATGATCTGTTTGCCCATCACGCTCGGCGGGATGACGGCCCAGTTTTGGGTGACTTCCTCGATGCTGCGCAGTGTAGGCTCAACAAAGGCGTTGGGGTCCTTCTTCACCGGTTCGATTTTGGGCGGCTCAGGCATCGGTGGTGGCGGAGGGGCCATCTCTGGCTTTGGCTCAGGCTTCGGTTCTTCCTTCGGCTTGGGCGCGATCACCACAGGTTCGACTTTCGGCTTGGGGGCCTCGACAACGACGACTTCTTTCTGCGGCTTTAACTTTTCCCAGCCGAGCGAGTCAGCGATGGGCGGATAGATGTATTCATAGGCCACAAAACCAAGAGCGGCGGCGAGGATGAGGACGAGCAGGGCTTTCATGAGAGTCAGAGTGGGTTTCGTGATGTTAGGCCAACTCTCCGGGCGGTGCAATCCCTTCGATGTGGCAGTATGGAAATAACGGATCAGTGCCGCAGTTCTTGGGTGCGGGATGAACTGAGCGTATCCCGGCGAGCCCAAAAGGCGTAATCCCAATCAAGATGAAGCCCTTTTTCTCCCCCAACATCGCCACGACCGGACGAATCATCCGCGCGATCCTCGGCCTCCTGCTCCTGATCTCCGCCTGGCGCGCCGGAGCCGAAAGCCCCTGGTGGTGCGGCTTCCTGGCGCTGATGGGCCTCTTCACGCTCTACGAAGCCAAACGCGGCTGGTGCATCGCCCGCGCTTGCGGGCTACGCACGCCGATGTGATGGGGGCCCTCGCTGAGTCTGATGCTGGTGCAGAAGTGCAGAAGTTTAAAGGGTTGCGCCCAACCGTAGTGCAGCGGGTGCACACAGAAGAATGGTCTTTTGACCCAAATCTTTTGCTGCTCCGCTGCACCAATGGATAGACAACCCCGCGTCTTCATCTCCCGCACTACCGCAGGACTCAAAGGTCTCGCGGAACGAGTGGCCGGGGTTCTCCACCAGCGGGGCATCGAGCCGATCATCCAGACGGGCTTCTACCCGTCCACGCATGACATCAAAGGCATGTTGGCCGAGCACTTGCAGCAGTGCGATGCCGTCATTTGTCTCATTGGCTCCGCGTATGGCTCCGGCCCGCAGGATCCCATCACGAAGGCCGAGCAGCCCGTCCGCGGCCTCAAGGACCCGCGCACAATGGACCGCCTCTTCTCCTACACCTAGCTCGAACTCTTGATCGCCCGCGACCTCGGACGCCCCGTCTTCAACTTCTTTGTTGAGGGCGACCAGTTTGCTCCGCATTTCCCTTCCGCCCACCGGAGCGGGGCCGACGGATAAGCATTCGGTAAGCTGCTAACGCTTGAGTGCAGAAATTAGCCCCTGCAAGTTTGAGCGAGCTTGTTGCTCTAGCCTCCGGTAAAAGTAGTCTGTCTGATAGAGTCGGGGCCGCCGCAGAAATCCTTCGAGGATTTCAATCCGCTTCTCGCGGTAAAGGTCCTCGGTCACAAAGTCGTATTCCTTGCGAATCTGGCGCTCGTATTCCGCAACCCTGTCTTGTGACTGGCCCAAGATGGCGAGATCGATGTCGATCAACCACTTGGCATCTTCTTGGCCGTCATCCTGATGGTTCTTGGTGGCGAGGATGAGCCGTTTGATTGAGGCGATGAGCGTTTGGTGGGCTTCCGCTTGATTCAAGCACAGCTCTGCGATCCGAGCGCTTTCTTCCTCATTGTTTTCTGCGCCAGGAACGTAAATCGCATCATGAAACCATAGGGCGAGTTCGATGGCATCGGCATCGGGGATCGAGGCCGTGGAACGTGCATCATCCAGGGCGGTAAGGCATTCGTTGAGGTGTTGCACGGTGTGATAGTGCCGGTGGTTCTCCCTGTATTGTTGCCGGAAAGCCGCGCCCGTAATGTGCTCTGGCCATTTTAACTCAAGGCGAGTCGCAAGTGACGTCCATTGGAGGTCGTCGGATCGACTTGAATCGACGAAGTCATAAAAATGCTTTTCTTCGCTCCCTTCCTCAAGTTTTTGACTGTACTCGACGAAATCGATGTAAAGCATCAGGGGCTCGCCAGATTCGGACAAGGCCCAGAAGGGCATACAGCCGCCATTCCCACCGGAAAAATAGACGATATTACTGTGATCCGCCGCTTCTACGATGTGGGAGGGATGGTTATCGACTGCGGCGTATTCCGCATAGGAAAAGTACATCCGCTCTAACTCGTCTGATGAACATGAAGCGAGAAGCGCGGCGTCGCCGAGCCCAGCATTACCGCGAACGGCCTGGAGATGGCTCATTTCCCTTGTCCAATCGTCGCGCCCAGAGTTGGGCGGCATGATTTGCGTGGCGAGGGCGTAGGATGAGACGTGCCTACCTGCATCAAAAATCACTCTCGCTGCCGCTAGGGAGTTGTCTGCCAGCGCAAGTTGAATGGGGTAGCTTCCAGGTGGGATGCGGAGATCAAAAAAACTGAGTTCCTCGGACCATTCGAAGGGATCTCCACACGCGAGAAATCCTGAATGATTCGTCATGAATCCCGCATCCTGGACCCGGGTCTTCCCTTCTCCATAAGGTGCCAAAATCACGTGTTCACCATCAAACAATTTTTCCAACCCCGTAGGCAGTCTCTCGATGGGCAGCGGTTGAAGAGCCGGGTCTAGGATAAGCTCGGCTATGGCAGGCCGTTGCCCTCGGCTGGAGAAGAACGTCGCAATACTCGCGATCAGCCACTCTCCACCGACCTTGTGCAAAGCATATTCATAAGAGCCTCCGATGTCGTCGGGGCTTTTTCTCGTAACGACTGTGGCCGTGTCTCCTTGAATCGAGACCGATTCGATGGACTCGAGATCTGGATCATGTGCTGCTGTCGATCTAATTTCGAATCCCAAGGCTTCGGCAGCCACTTCCACAGACACAAAGTGGTGATCTAGACGACCGCCGCCGCATCGAGCCTGCACGTCTTCAATGCCCCTCTGTAGAAAAGCCGACCCCTCCACCTGCCATTGGTTGAAAGCTTCGTGATTCCATCGGCAGTAGTCCACCATGAAATCCTGAATACGCTGATTGATTCGATCTTCGTGTGACATTGGGTCTTCCCTTTTGGCGATGAAGTCTACTTCTGTGAAGTGGCCGCCGACTCCACTGGAGGCAGCTTAGCGCTGTAGTGGACGGCGCGGTGGCGGTTGTCGTCGAAGGCGAAGTGGAGCCATTGGCCGTCTTTGCTGACGAAGCCGTCGGGGTAGTTCATGCGGCCTTTGGGGCCATCGACGGATTCGGCTTGGAGGACGCGTTGGTAGGGCCAGGACTTCATGCCGTCAAAGCTGATCCAGAGTGCCATGGGCGTGCGTTGCTTGCTGTTGGGATTGTGCAGGATGGCGACGCGATCGCCGCCGAGATTGTAGAGGGTGGCTTTGCTGCCTGGATTGGGGATGTCAGTGATGCTGGCGAACTCTGGCCAAGTCTGGCCGCCATCCTTGGATTCTGCCTTGTAAAGCATGCCGCCGAGGCCGTCGGCGCGTATGATCATGGTGATGCGGCCATCGGGGTGCTCAAAGAGATCGTTTTCTGCCCAGCCGAAGTAACGGCTATTCGGCGTGAGGCGGATGTTGCCATGCTCGGTCCAGGTCTTGCCGCCGTCGCTGCTGATGAGGACGCCGTTGCGTGGGTTGGTGAAGTCTCGGTCGAGCGGTTTCTTTTTCTTCTGATCGTCGGGTCCGATGTAGTGCTGAAACGGGACCATGAGGCGACCGTCTTTGCAGACGATGTGCTTGCGCATGAAGGTGCGCTCTTTGAGGCGGCCGGGGACTTCGTGGGGGTTGCTCCAGGTCTTGAAGGAGTCGTCGCTGGTGAGGAACCATGAGCGCCAGTCGTTGGCCCAATGCTTGGAATGGGTGGAGAAAAAGAGGGTGCATTGCTGGTCAAGGATCATGAGCTCCGTGGGGCCTTGTCCGATGGTTTTGCCTTCGCGAGGGAAGCCTACGTCGAAGGGTTCGAGGGGTGTCCACGTTTTGCCTTGGTCGCTGCTGCGCGTGACGCCGGTGTAGTTGAGAGGGCTGGGTTCGGTATCGCCACCGGCGAGCATGAAGAGAATCCAAGAGCCATCGGGGAGCTCCCGCAGGGTCGTATCGCACACCATCTTGTTGGGGGTGACGCCGTCATAAGGGATGCTCTTGAAGTCTTGCTTCGCGTCTTCGATGGCTTGCGCGGTCCACTTGGGATCTGGCGTGATGGACTTGGGCAGTTTTGGGGCGTGGGCTTTGTTGACGACGGTCTTGGGCAGCTTGGGCTGGGTGGCGAAGTCTGCCTCCGTGAAGGTGGTATGCAAAATCTCTGCGTCGGTGTGACGATTCCAATCATAGAGGAGGTGGATGCGGCCATCGGGGGACTGAAATCCATCGGGATACGAGACCTGCGCGCGGTCGTCGATGAGCAATCCTTTGCCCCAGGTCTGACCATCGTTGTCGGAGAGGAAGGCCTTCAAGTTGGTGCGGTTGGGCAGGCGGACATTGAGCGGGCCGTTCTTGATGAGCAAGAGTTTGCCGCTGGCGAGTCGGCGGATGAAGAAGCGGGCGCTGACGTTTTGAATGGTGCTGGGCTGGGGTGGGCTCCAGGTGGCTCCTTGGTCGGCGGAGGTGCTCTCGCTGATGCCGTCCTTGGTGCGGGCGAGCATCCACAGGCTGCCGTCTTTGCGTTCGACGATCGTGTGTTCGTCAAAGTCAGTGCGTGGAAAAGCGACGCCGCCACGGCGGGTCCAAGTTTTGCCTTGGTCGGTTGAAGCGAAGACATTGGCCATGCGAATGATATCGAGGTCTTTGTGGGCTTCTTTGTCGGTGCCTGGGCCGCCGATGCGGTCGCGGGTCCAGAGGGAGACCGGTAGAATCCAATCACCATTGCTGAGGACGGTGGGTTTATTCAGCGTGCACCCATCGGCGAAGCGGACCGGAGCGGTCCACTTGGGCTCGGCGGCATCGGGATCATCGCAGCGGATAAACCAGTCCCCACAGCGACCGTCAAAGTAGCCGAGGCTCTGATCGAAAAAGCACCAGAGGCGACCGAGCGGATCGGTCCAGAGATTGCCGACGAGGGCACGGCGGGTGTAGCGCACGCCGTTCAGTTCGCCATCCTGCGGATCGATGACGACGCGTGGGTGCGACCAGGATTTGCCGTCGTCATCGCTGGTAGCGAGCATGAAGAAGCCGTTGGGCGAATCGCCATTGCCAACCCAGGCTGCCCAGATGCGCCCCTTTGGCGTGCGATCCATGCCGATGATCATGTTCCCAGGGCGGACTGCGTCAGCGTATTCGGGGCCGGGCTGGGTATTGATCTGGGGCGGTTCTAGCGAGAGATCGAGCAGGGTCTTATCCTGAGCAGAGACCTGTAGGGCGAGGAGGAAAAGGAGCAGTGTGTATTTCATAGTCTGCGGATAAGTACGGCGGCGGACAATCCGTTCCTCGGCCTGACTGGGGTGGTGGCGGGTTATGTTAACACGCGGTCGCGTGTCTCAGCGTGCCTGCCAGATGCGGACGTCGTCAAACAGAGCGCCGGGGCCGTTCACGGTGAAGTGCAGGCTCGTCTTGGTCTCGTGGCCAATGCCGGGGGACTTCAGGTGGCAAATGGGTTTGCCGTCGAGACTGACGCGCAGCTGATCGCCGACGAGTTCAACGGCAAGCGCATACCACTTGTCTTGTTCGATCGAGGCCGGAACGCTGGCGCCGCGACCGATGAGAAGTTTGTCTGCCTCTGCCTTGCGGGCGGGGTCTTTGCGCATCTCGAAGATGTCGTTGCGCATGACGCCTTCTTTGTCATCGCCGATGCGGATCTGCTTGGGCGCAATGGCAACGCGGCAGATGTGTCCGGCGTGGGAGCCTTTGAAGTTTTTGTCGTCAAACACCACGTTGAAGCCGGGCGACCCGATCAACTTGAATTTGAACTCAACGATCACGTCCTTGATGGGTCGATAAACGCGGCCAACGGCACCGTGATCGTCGCGCGTTTGCACGCCTTTGAGGACCCCGCCTTCCACGGTGAAGGTGGGGATGACGGTCTTCCAGTCGCCAAGTTCCGTGCGTTCGAAGTCGTCGCTGAATAAGACATCGCCCTTTTGAGCCAGCGGCTCAGTGGGCACTTCTGCGCTGTGACCGAGACTTGCGAGGACGAGAACAAGGAAGGGGAGAAGTTTCATGAACTCAGGGTTTTGTGGTGGTGTACGTAGCGCTGTGCTGGGTCGATGGCACGCTGATGGTGTAGCTGGCGGCATCGGCTGCGACGGCGCAGTGAATGTGATTTCCAGCGCACTGGTCTGCCTGATCGCCAGGGTTGGCGATGTGGGCTTTATCGGCGACGTTCTGGGCGTCTTCGCGGACGTTTTCATGGATCTGATACATGGCCTTGATGGAGGGCGTGGACTTGAGGGCATCCATGGCGCTCTGGCTGGTGCCTTTGCGTGGGCCGTTGTTCATGACTGACACGGTGGGGGCGAGGCTCTGGATGAGCACGGGATTGTTGCTGGAATCGAGGCCGTGATGATTGACCTGATAGAGATCCACTGTGCCAACGAGGTTGACTGGGCAAACCAAGCGGTCTTCGACGTTCCAGGTGAGATCGCCTCCGTCAAAGAATTCAAAGTCACCGAACTTCAGCAACAAGACCACGCTGTTCGCATTGTCGCTGGGATCCTCAGGCTTGGCTGGAACGGAACCGGTGAGTGGATTTTTTTCTGCATCGGGCTGGGCTGGAATCATCTTTTGATTGGCGCAGAGAACTCGCAGCGATAGCGGTGTCCCTTCGGGTGACTTGAGCGGCACGGCATCCCCAGCGGCGAGGGTGACGCGCTTGCCGACGACGGCATCGCGATAGGGGCGGCTGGTGAGCGTCCAGCGCAGTTGATTGCCGCCTTTGTCCGGGACTTCGTCGGTGATGCCTTTATCGTAAAGTGTGCCGATGGGCATGGCAGCAGCGACTTCTGCCAGCCCCCCGAAGTGGTCGCCGTGAAAGTGAGTGATGATGACGTGATCGATCTTCTCCAAACCTGCGATGTCCTTGGCGACGTGGACGATGCGTTGGGGATCACGCCCGCCGGGGTTGCCGGTATCGACAAGCACAGATTCGCCCAGTGGTGTGACGATGAGGGTGGAGCCGCCGCCTTCGGAGTCGATCCAGTAGATATCCAATTTCTTGTCTGCAAGACCTGCGTTGCAGTAGGTGGCGAGCGCGAAGAATGTGGTTGTGAGAAGGATCTTCATGGATTCAAGAGGTGGAGTGAGGTGAGGAATGCGTCGGACTTTTGCAGGCACTCGTCGTAGAGTTCTTGGGTGCGCATCAGGTAACCGTGCGCACCACCGTCATTGACGATGAGTTCGCTGCGATTGCCTGCCTTGAGCATGGCATCGTGGAAAATTTGCGCGCCTTTGAAGGGAGTGGTGGTGTCGCCTGTGCCGTGAAAGGTGATCGTGGGTGGGAGTCCGGCACGCACGTTGTGGGCAGGGGAGAGCTCCTTCCAGCGGTCGCCGATCTTTGCATTTCCGTAGCCTTCTTTCGATGTGTCGATGACGGGGAAAAGCAGAATGAGGGCGTTGGGAACGGCGGAGATGCTGGTGTCTTCTCCGTCTTCGTTCACGTCTTCAAACATGGCTGTGGCGATAGCCAAATGCCCGCCAGCGGAGCCACCTGAGACGATGATTTTTTGTGGGTCAATGCCGAGTTCGGCGGCGTGGGCGCGGACGTAACGGACGGCGGAGCGGGCATCTTTGACGCAGTTGAAGACGCTGGTGGATTTGTCTTTGGCGTTGAAGAGTCGATACTGGACGCTGATGCTGACGAGACCGAGTTTCGCGTAGTGATCCGCAAAGGGAAACATGCGTTTGGGCTCGCCACCGGTCCAGCCACCACCGTGAATGGTGATGTAACAGGGGCGCTTATCGGTGGCCTGCCACCCTTTGGGATTGAAGACAAAGAGCGAGAGATCGCGGTCTTGGGCTTTCTTATAGACGATCTGGCTGGAGGCTGTCAGACCAGCGGCGAGTCTGCCGACGTGATCGTTTGACATCGTGTATTTAGGCGCAGCGGGAGTCTGGGCGACGACGGGCACCGCAGCGGCCAGTGTGCAGAGAAAAAGGATTGGCTTGAGCATGGCCAAAGGAAACGCAGCGATGGCGTGCCTCCTTCCCAGATTCACGAATCAGAGGCGCGATGAAACTGGATGGTGGCAATTTTTTCTGCCATGTCGTGGCTAGCGCAGAAGGCTAGCTCCGCTGCTGCCGCACGCGAGATGCGCGCCTTCATGGAGACAATCTGGCCGCGAGTCTCACCATCGACGAAAGCCTCAACTGGACGGCGCTCTGGGTCGAGGTTGCGGATCTCAACGGTGGCATCAATGGACAGCAGTGCGCTGCGCCAGTGGGCCGGCTCCATGACGTTGGAGCCAACCACCAACCAGGCTGGCGTGTCTGCAAGCAAGGGCGATGCGCCCATGCTGCGCGCGTAGGCAGTGGAGCCGGCCGCAGTGGAGACAAGCACGCCATCGCCGACGAGCTTCGCGATGCGGACGACGCCGTTGACCTTGACCTCCAGCCAGGCGGACTGGCTGGTGGACCGCTCTAGCCAGGCGTCGTTGAATCCATGGGTGGTGGTGACTTTGCCAGTGGTGTCGGTACACTCGATGTAGAGCATTGGCATCTGGCGGAAGATGACGTCGTCAGAGGGAAAGGGGCCACGTTTGACTTCCTCTGGAGCGTTCATGAGGAAGCCGAGGTGCCCGGCATTGATGCCGAAGAAGGGGAGGCGCAAGCGCCAGTGTTCGCGAATGGCGCGCAGCATGGCTCCATCCCCACCCACCACCGAGATGAATCCGGCACGGCCCATTGGCACATGTTTTTTGAGTGATGCGGAGACTTTTGCTGCCTTGGGAATCTGTGAATTTGTCAGCAGGGCGTATGGAGTGTCCGCGAGCGTGCCCCGTGACCATGTGCCAGGAACCGGCGCACGATAGAGGCCGTACCTTTCGAGGTAGACGGCGGAGCGCGGGGTGACCAAATCAGCGACGCTCTTGCCGCGCGCGAGACGGTCTCGGATCTCAGTGCTGGAGCCTGGGACGTGGATTTCGATGACCTCGGAATGCGGTGGGAGGTCCTTGAGATTGAACTCGTAGCCTGCCCGTGTGAGGACGGCAAAGCGCGCTTTTTTCCAAAGCTGCGGGCCTTTTTCCCAAGTGCGCTGGATGAGAGAGGCGCCCTTTGCCCCGCCCTCCACGAGATCGGTGCCGACCACGTGCCAGACCTCGCCATCCACTGAAAAACGTGTGTCGAGTTGGTGGTTGCGGGTGAAGGTCTCCTGCTCCAAATCAAAGAGATCGACGACTACACGATCCATGCCGCCAAAGGTCATGTCTGCGAGAGCAGCGCGATAAACTGGTGGCACTGCACCCGTCACGGGCTTGTCTGGGCGCGGTCCACAGGGGATAATGCGGACCTCGTCAAAGAGCTCAGCTAGCTGTTGAGCCACCCGCTGATGATGAACACCGGGTGGATTAAAACTGCCTCCAAAGATGGCGATGCGCCTGACCATGAGACTTCTAAAATGGAGCCATCCGTTGCATTGAACAATCGAAATCCCATGCGTCTGATGTATCTGGCGGCTTGCGACGCTCAAAATCCTGGGGCATGGATGCCCTAGAATTCTTTTTTC
The DNA here is from genome assembly GCA_024232965.1 of Verrucomicrobiaceae bacterium. Classification (GTDB taxonomy): domain Bacteria; phylum Verrucomicrobiota; class Verrucomicrobiia; order Verrucomicrobiales; family Verrucomicrobiaceae; genus JACKQF01. The sequence goes on from JACKQF010000003.1 coordinate 323,403, forward strand.
CTCCTTCCGGCATGCCGGTCACTCGCATTACCTGCCCCCATTGTGAATCCGCCGTCGAACTCCAGGTTTCTGGAGTCACTAGGTCGCGTGCATGCCCGAAGTGCGGTGAAATGGTGATCCTACAGGTCGCTGAGAAGGATCAAAAAGTGAAACGCCGCGCACTGCTGATGGAGCAGAATGTTGTCGCGCCCGAAGAACCCGTCGAGGAGTACAGTCCGCAACCGATCCAGGGCGATGTCCTGGAGCGGATGAAGATGGACCCGGAATTGTTGACCTTCAGGAAGCGGTTGATCACTGGCACGCTGGTGCTGGGTGGGCTCATTGCTGCGGCGGTGGCCTATCACTTTGTGCCGGAAAACCCCAAACCTTTCGCGGTAAAACCGGTCATCGAGTCTTCCGAAGAGCAGGCCCTTGAAAAGGAGGGCAACCCGATCGTCGCACCGAAGCCGCCGCCAGAGGTGACCCCCATTTTGCCGCCTGCCGTGGAGGCGCTGAAAAAGCAGGAGGAGGCGGACGCTGCCAATGCAGAAGCTCCGGCGATGCCCAAAGATCTAAAACTAATCGGTGTGGATGAACCTGCGCCCACCCTGACGCCGCCGCCAACGGCGGGCCTCGTGTCGCAGGCCGACTCGGCTGCTGCTGACGTGCTTGGGCAGTTTTTGCGCGCAAAGACAATAGAAGCGCGTCTGGCCGTCACTGCTAATGCGGCTGCCATGCAGCGGATCATGGCTGGCTACTACCAGATGCCAGAACATCCAGCGGGCGAGATTCCCTTCAAAGAAGTGAAGCCTGTGGTGGGATCCGGCGGGACGGGGAGTGTAGAGTTTTCCGTTGTCCTTGCCGATGGTTCGGTGCGGATTGCTACCGTGGTCTTGGAGAAAGCAGGTCTGCGGGTGGATTGGCCGAGCTTTGTGCTGTGGAATGGGATGTCGTCTGAGAAGTTTAGAGCAACGAAACCGGTGCGCTCCGTGGAATTCCGGGTCACCATGGAGGCTGCGGAGGAGTACAGCGGCGAGTTTGCTGATGGTCGGTGGTTGCAGTGTCTGCGAATGCGTATCGCTTCAGAGCCTGAGGCACCGCCCTTTTACGCCTACGTCGAACGGAAAAGCCGACTTGGAAGCGAGGTTTCGTATTGGCTCCAGTTCAGCGATTCCAAGCCGCTGCCAATGACGGTTCGGCTGCGATACCCTCCGGATGCGACTTCCGCCGATCAGGTGTGGCTGGATAAGATCAGCTCTGCGGGATGGGTCACTGCGGTGGCGGGGCAATAAGTCAGCCTCCGCGCGGGAGAACCTCCACGACATCCGCCAGAACCCGGCCCGAGCCATGACGCAACTCATTGCAACGGCCAAAGAGGATTTGCCCGCTGGTAGCCCCCAGCAACTCGGCTAGACGCTGATCCACCGCGATGCGGAAGAAGCCCCGAGGGTGGCTGGAGTGAGGCACTTCGTAGCGTTCCAGAATGGTGCCAAAGGGCACTCGACCCTCTAGCACGAGCTTTTGTGCTTCCTCGGGCAGGAGATCGAGGTGAATGCCGATGGCTCCAAACTCGACAGGCTTGCCATCGCTGCGGCGGTTCAGCACGGAGGCGCGCACCAGATAGTCGCCGATACGCCCCCGGGCGTGAACGTCCAGATCGATCTCGCATTGATGGTGATCTTTCAGCCGCGGCGTCATGTCGATGTCGTGGGCCAGGAGGGATCGCTCCATCTCAGGAAGTTCCTCGGCGGGGACAAAAGTCACGCGAGGACGAGCACTGCCGATGCCATAAAAGAACACCAACGGTGCCAAATCGTCCTCGCGGGCGGTATCCTGTTTCTGCGAATCAAGTGTACCTTGCATACTGACGGTGCTGCGGCAGGAAGAATTCGTGGCAAAGGCGATCTGCCTGGAGGAGTCCCTCCCGGGTCAGACGGACCTCATCTTCACCGACGATCTGGATGAAACCATCCGTCACCAGGTGCTGAAATTGATTCGAGTAGATGTCCATGACCCTGCGGCCGAACTTCTTTTCGTAGTAAGAGGGGCGGAAGCTCCCGAGCTTGAGCTTCAGTACGAACTCGCGCACAAAACGTTCTTCCTCATTGGTCTGATAGGCGCGGAAGATCGGCAGTTTGCCGGCATCGACGGCTTCCATGTAGGGAGCGACGTCGGCTTGGTTCTGGTAATGGATGCCGCCGAGGTGGCCGAAGGATGCGACGCCGCAAGACAGCAAGTCAGCGCCGTCCCAGAGTTCGTCGCGATAGACGAACTTGATACGCTCGGGATCCTTCACCACGGTGGTAGCACTAGTTACCGTGTAGCCTGCCTTTTCAAATTCATCAAAGGCCTCGCTGACCCAGCGGCGCTTGGTCGGCCAGTCGGCGACGGGGGCGGTGACCTTCCCTTCTTCCTTCATGCGCTGATAAATGGTGGTGTTGTAGGGGACCTCCATCTGATAGATGGTGATCGCATCCGGCCCCAGATCGATGGCTTTTTTGATGCAGGTCTTCCAGTTTTCCTCGGTCTCATTCATCATGCCGGCGATGAGATCGATGTTGATGTGTTCGAAGCCGAGACTGCGCGCATGGGTGAAGGCGCGGTCGATTTCTCCAGAGCGGTGGGCGCGTCCGTTGGACTCCAGGATGTGATCGTCAAAGTTTTCCACGCCGAGGCTTAGCCGGGTGACGCCGATTTCGCGAATGCCTTCCAGCTTTGTATCGCTGAGTGTTCCGGGCTCTGCTTCAAAGGCTACTTCTGCGCAGCCATCCCAGGAGACGAGGTCCTTCATGCGGTTCGTTAATTCGCGCAACTGAGGCACGGAGAGGTAGCTGGGTGTCCCTCCGCCAAAGTAAACGAAGTGCGCCTTGCGCCCGTTGATGTAGGGCTGGGCGGCGTACTGCGCCATTTCCTTCATGCCTGCGTTGATGTAGGCGCGGATCTCGTTAGCGTTCTTATCAGTGTAAACCTTGAAGTAGCAAAAGTGGCAGCGCTTCCGGCAGAAAGGGATATGAAAATAAACGCCCAGTGGGACATCGGCCGGGGCTGGGGTGGCGAGCCGGTCGTGAACGAGCGCTACCTGATCCGGCTTCCAAAAGGAAAACGGCGGGTAGTTTGAAACAAAGTAATTTCCAGCCTCCGTCTTCTCCTCTTTGGGAGCGGGCGCGGGCGGTGGATCAATGACTGCAGACATGGGCAAAATTCTTTTTGAGGGTTTGGGTATCAGTGGGAACGAAGGCAAGGGTCACTTCGTTTCGCTTTTTAACTGACCATTTTTAAAGGCATAAAGCACGCCATCATCGGCACCGATGAGAATCCAGTCTCCTGCGACGGCTGGCGAAGCCTTTACTGGCGCTCCGATTTCGTAATTCCAGACTTCTTTGCCATCGGCAAGATTCAGGGCGTAGAGGTAACCGTCGTCGGAGCCAAAGAGCACTGTTTTCCCCGCGCAAATCACAGGGGAACTGTCGATCTGGTCCCGCGTCTTGTATTCCCACAAACCTTTGCCGGTGATGCGGTCGATCCCATGCATGCGTTTGTCCCGCCCGCCAACGACGACGAATTTTTCAAAGATGGCTGGGGCAGAGTAAAACTCGAACTCGCGCTCGCCATACTCCCAGACACGCATGCCATCCGCTAAACTGTAGGCTCCGACGCGGTTGCCGTAGTGGGATACATAGACCACGTCATCGGCGATGGCGACGTTGTTCCCGATGTAGGCACCGACTTCGATGACCTTTTCTTCTTTACCAGTCAGGACATCGTGGACGTGCAGCACGGAGTCACAGCCTCCAAAGACCACCTTTCCAGAGCCAATCGCGGCCCCACCATTGATGTAGTAGCCAGTCTCTGCGGCCCATTCCTTTGTCCCCGTGAGGGCATCCAGGCAATAGACGTTGTAGTCGTAGCTACCGATGACGACGTGGTCCTTCTTCGTCGCAGGATCGGTCCAGACATTTGCCGATGCATGGACTTCAGCGTCGGTCTCAAATTTCCAGACTTCTTTCCCTGTGACTGCATTCCAAGCGTAGATGAAACCGTCCTGGCAGCCGGCGACCACCAATTCACCTGCAAAAGCTGCGGCACCATCAAAGGCTCCCTTGGCCTCCGCTTCCCAGATCTTCTTCCCGTCGTCGAGGTTGAGGCAGTAAAAATTTCCCGATTTGCATCCGACATAGACCTTGCCCTGCCGGACGATGGCTGTGCTCACGAGCATTTCGCCATCACTGCGTTTGGCCTTCATCGTCTCGAACTGCCATGCCAGCGTCAAGGGCGGGCGAATATCGGTCGCGGAGAGCCCTTTCATTGCTGCATCGCCGCGCGAGTGTGGCCACTCAGCCAACTCCGCTCCTCCGGCCAAGGCCGCGTGGGCGAGAAAGAGGGCGGCGATTGCGGAAAACGGGCGTTTTTTGTGAGGGGCGCTGGCGGTCATCACTAGGGTTCTACGTGTGAAACGACGCTGGGCGTGGTTTTCGTTCATTTGCGGGAATCTGGGCTGGGCCAAGGGGTTCAATTTTTCTGCTGTCTTTTGGCGGCGGACGATGCATCATTTAAGGTGTATTTGTCATGTCGCATCACTTAGGAGACGAAGATCAACCGCAGCCCATCCCTCGGGAGCTCTATTCGGAGTACGAAGAGCGCCCATTTCGGACATGCACGCGATGTGGCGAGGGCTTGGCCGACTTTCAGGGAGGCTTCCAGATTTCCAAGGCCTTTAAGAATGGTGAGTGCGTATTCGAATATGCTCTCTGCGATCATTGTCGCATGGCGATGATGGAGGAGTTCTCCCAGGAATCCAAACAACGACTCGGGAACTTCCAACACGATCACATGATCCTGGATCGTGGTCTGGATACCTGTGCGGTCTGCGGCACCTCGCGTCTTGATAAGCCGATGCGGGATTACGTGATGACGGGTGTGTGCGATCAGAATAACCTCCTCCATAGTCTATTGATGTGCGGCAAGTGCGGTGAAGACGTGCAGGAACTCATTTCAAAACCCACTCGCGATGTGTGGCGGGGGTTTGTGGATGAAAACTTCCCCGGTCCCCCCAGCGATGCGCTGCCGGAGCCCGAGGAGACGAATCATCCGGTCACTCCGCTGATGGCGAAAGCGTAGCCGTCTCTGCCCGATAGGCTGCGGCCAGGAGCGTGACGGGCTGAGTCACACGCAGGTTCCCGCCACCATTCACGATCTGGAGGTGGCAGCCGGGGTTGGAGGTGGCGACGACTGTCGCTCCGGTGCTGGCGATGTGCTCCATCTTTCGGTCGCGCAGTTTTCGGCTCTGCTCGGGCTGGGTGATGTTGTAAATGCCTGCGCTGCCGCAGCACCAGTTCGATTCTGGGAGTTCGGTGAAAACGATTCCGGGAATGGATTGGAGGATTTTGCGGGGCTGGCTGGTGACTTTTTGCCCGTGGCAAAGGTGGCAACTTTCGTGGTAGGTCACCTTTTCGACGCCCGCACCTTTCGATGGTGCCCGGAAGTTAATGGCGACGAGCCACTCGTGGATGTCTTTGACCTTGGCATCCCAATCCTTTGCCCGCGCCGCATAGGCGGGATCATCGTGCAGGAGGTGGCCGTATTGCTTCAGGTGGGAGCCACAGCCGCCGGCGTTGGTGATGATGGCGTCGAGTTGCTCCAAGTCAAAAGAGTCAATCTGGCGACGGGCAAGTTCGCGGGCGAGTTCGACCTCGCCGTTGTGGGCGTGTAGGGAGCCGCAGCAAGACTGGGAGCGTGGAGTGACGACTGCGCAGTCGTTGGCTAGCAGGACATCGACGGTATCGCGATTCACATCGGAGAAGGCGAGGTCTTGCACACAGCCGGTCAGCATTCCGACTCGATAGCGCGGCGTCGCGGGAGATTCGATGGCCTCGATCAGGGTATCTGAGAAGGCGGCGCAGACTCTTGGGGCTTGCGGTTCGAGATCACGCAAGTGGCGGGGTAAGAGACCGAAGAAGTGCACCTTGCGCATGAGCACATCCAGCTTCAGTGCCTGCCAGATACGGAGCTTCAGACCGATCAGGCGTAGCATCCATGGGTGCATGAAGATGACGTTCAGCGTCAACCAGCGCCAGAATTTACGCTCGGTGGAGTCCGCTACTCCAGCGATCTCGACGGTCTCGCGGGCAGCCTCAAAGAGCTCCACATACTTGACGCCGGCTGGGCAGGCGGTCTGGCAGGCGAGGCAGCCCAGGCAGTAGTACATCTCGTCCGAGAGGGCGGCAGAGACTTCCAGATCGCCATCGGCGACGGCGCGCATGAGGGCGATGCGGCCTCGTGGGCTGTTGCGCTCGCGTTTCGTCTCCACATAAGTCGGGCAGGTGGGCAGGCACATGCCGCAGTGCATGCACTGCTGGAGGACTGAGTAATCCAGGGATTGGAGGCGGTTGTGACTCATCAGTCAGAGCCGTACCGTTTGGCTGGGCAGGTTGCAAGCGCGCGTTCCGGCATAAAAATTATTGCCGCAACGCAACGAATCGTTCAAGAATGAAGTCCCAACCTTCCCCATGGAAATCACCTTTGCCGTTACGGCAATCATTGCCGTCTTTTTGAGCGTTTGGACCCTGAATGTCGCCAGGGATCCAAAGCGCTGGCGCTTGTGGTGGATGGATACCTTGGCTGTGCTGGATGTGGAGACTCCTCGGGAGCGGCGTCGCTCGCAGGAGCGCCAGATGGCAGCGGTGTGCTCCTTGCTTTTTGTTCTGTTGTTGGCTGGGGCAGGTAGTTGCACGTTTTGGTGCTTTGATCTGCTGAGGGATGGACACCGTGCCAAAACTCGGCTGGAACTGGAGGTGGATCTCAACCAGAGGGAGATCGATACGATCCGGGCGAAAACGAGCCGGCGCTGACGATTCACACTTTTTGGTTGCGGCTGGGCGGACGGGGGCGCAGAGAGGGGGCTTTCCACAATGGCTGAAACGCACGTGGCCAACGATTGGCATGATCCTGCAAATGTGACCCGACTGCCCGCCCCGGCAGCGGAAGATCTGCCGCGCCGTCTGATGTACGCCACCAGCTCCGGACTTGGTGGGACGGGCCTGGATACGACGGCATTGGAGGGGGCTAAGGCGGCTCAGGCAAGCGGGTTCTTGAAGGAGGTGGTTTGTTTTGGGACTCAGCAATCCGTCATCCCCCGGTCGAAGATTCATTCCCTCCAGTGGCACCCCGTGCGGCTTTTGTCGGGCCTGGGGAGCCAGGACTACTACGGCGCCAAAAAGCACTACGCAGCGATGTCTGCCGCCCGACGCCTGCGACGCAGGGACTTTGACTGCCTTCACGGTTGGTCGGGGGATTGCTTCCGTGCTCTTGTCGAGGCGCGGCTGGCCTCAGTACCGTCGGTGATGGATGTGCCAACTTGGCACCGGAACAAGGGGCTTAAGAAGTCTGCGGAAACGCTTTCAGAGCGGGAGATGCGGCTCGGCACCGGCTCTGCCTTTCAGCGCTGGCGGGCCAGCTTGCCCATTCCACGGCTCCAGATGCTGGCAGAGTACGATTTGGTGGATCTGCTGCTGATGCCGTCCCGCGCCTCAGGCGAGACTTTTTTGGCCGCAGGCATTCCCGAGTCGCGGCTTCACTACGTCGGGCGCGGTGTGGATGTGGCGCGCTACACGCCCGGCACGCCGCCACAGGACGTCTTTCGCGCAATTTTTGTCGGGGCGCTGATCGAACGCAAAGGCGTGCACCATCTACTGGCCGCCTGGAAAAAACTGGCGCTGAAAAATGCTGAATTGGTCCTCGTGGGGGCCGTTCATAACGAGATCAAGGCGGTGCTTGCGGCAAACGCGGGCGATTCGGTCCGGGTGATGGGCTTTTGCAAAGATGTAGGTGCGGAACTACGGCGCAGCAGCGTCTTTGTCTTTCCGAGCGAGTGCGAGGGCTTCGCAAAAACAACCTTGGAGGCGGCGGCCTGTGGGCTACCGTTGATTGCGACGGCGGAGTCTGGTGATGCCGTCGTGGATGGCCAGACCGGTCACCTGATCCCCGCCAACGACCCCGAGGCCTTGGCTGCCGCCCTTCGGTCGGCCTACGAGAACCGGGATCGCCTAGAAGCCATGGGGCGAGCCGGGCGGCAACGGGTAGAGGATGTCTTCACCTGGGATCATTACCGCGCCCGGATCTTGCAAGGCTACGCTCGCGTCATGAAAGGGAGGCCAGCATGAGAGCGGAGCGCATCCTGGTGCTTCAGCTCAAGCGGATCGGGGACCTGATCCTGACCTCGCCAGCGATCGCTGCACTGCGTGCCACTCGACCCGGGGCCGAGATTGTCTTGGTGGTGCCGAAAACTTGCGAGGGATTGGCTGGTTGCATTGGCGGTGTGGATCGCGTGCTGGGTTGGGCTCCAGGGAGCTTGAACATGGGCCTGTGGGGTAGCCTTTTGGCAGGTGGCTGGGATCTCTGTCTGGATTTTACCGGAAACGACCGCTCCAGCTTGATGGCCCTGGCCAGTAGGGCTCGGCTGCGCGTGGGCTATGAGAAATTCTGCGGCGGAAAGTGGCGGGTGCGAGTTTTTCATCGGCTCTGCAAGGCGTCCGTTCGTGATTTGCACACTGTTGAATTTCATCGTGCTCTGGTCGCCGAGGCGCTGGGGGAGGTGGTGTCGGCGGCCCCGCCGTATTTGCAGGTGCCGGGCGATTGCTCGGCGCTGTTCGCAGAGAAAGGTGTGATTGCCCCTTATGCGGTGGTTCATCCTGGTACGGCCCGGATTGAAAAATTTTGGACAACGGAGGGATGGCTATCTGTCATCGATCACTTGACTGCGCAAGGGCTCCAGGTGCTGGTCACGGGTAGCAACGAGGGGCTTGAGCGCCCCCAGTTGGACGAACTCCGCGCCAGGGCAGGGGGGCGATTTGTTGACTTATCAGGTAAACTATCGCTCTCGGAGATGGCCGGATTGCTCCGTGGGGCGGCCATGGCAGTGGGGGTGGATAGCATGGCGATGCATCTGGCCGCGATGTTTGGGCGGCCTCAGGTGGTCCTTTTTGGGCCCACAAACCCCTTTCATTGGCGCCCGCTACATCCATTGGGATGGGTGGTCACTGCTGATGGCGTGGTCGATTCAGAGGCGATGCAGCCAAAAAGTCGGCCGCTGGAGATGAAGGAAATCTCGACGACGGCGATTTTGGGTGCTATGGATTCCGCCCGTCCTCAGGGTGGCTAGTCGCTGGTCTGATGTGGCGGGTTCTCTCCAGATCCCGCATGCCCAACCCAGACAAGAAGAAGAAAGTAAGCCGCAAGGACTTTGCCAATCTCTCTAATAAAGAGGCGATGGCGCTGGCGGGCGAGACCTACCGAAAGCTTTACGGTTACCTCAAACCCTACCGCTGGCGTTTCGTCGGTGGGCAGCTCATGGGGATCCTAGCGGGTCTAACCAATGTCCTCCTCATCCAGGGGATGAAGGTCATTTTTGAGGTGGTGCTGAGCAATGACGCCAGCGCGGCGAGCAAGGCAGAAAGTTTCAAATTTGGTTTCGGCAAAGTTTCCTTCAACCCCACCGACCTGTTTCCGGCGGAGTGGCTGGGCTCATACCAACTCGTGATCGCCGCCTGCCTGGTAGTGCCGCTGGTCTTCCTCTTGCGTGGCGGCTTTACCTATTTGGCCAATTACATGCTGATGTGGGTCGGGAACCGCATCTTGTATGACCTGCGCAACGATACCTACCGGGCGCTCCTGGGGCAGTCGATGAACTACTTTTCCAAGGCGAAGGTCGGGCAGATGGTGCAGACGGTCTTTAACCAGTCCCGTGTCGCCCAGCAGAACCTCGTCACCCTTTCGCAGGACATCATCCAGCGGCCAGTGTCCATCATCGCGATCCTGGCGACGCTGCTGCATATGAATCCAGGGTTCACTTTCTATTCCTTGGTGGTCTTCCCGCTGTGCATCCTGCCGGTCGTCTATATCGGGAAAAAAGTGCGCAGCGCAGGGGCGCAGGAAGAGCAAGAGGCCGGGCAGATGATGGTGCAGATGACGGAGTGCTTTCAGGGGATCCGCGTGGTAAAAAGCCATGCCCGTGAAGAGTTCGAGCATAAGCGCTTCGAGGCTTCCAATATGAAGACCAATAAGCTGATCATGCGCTATCAAAAGGCACTGGAACTGGTCGGCATGTTGGTGGAGTTCGTCGCCTCGTTGGGAGTCGGTATCGGTCTGTACTACGCATGGAAGACCCACATCGACGCGGGCACTTTCATGACCCTGGTCGGCGGCCTGACGCAGATCTATCCGCACACCAAGTCCCTCAGCCGCATCCAGTTGGTCACTCAAAAGACCATCGTCGCCACCTCCAACGTCTTCGCTGTCATGGAGGAAGAGCCAGAGGTCCAGGATGCAACGGACGCACAGGATCTGAAGCGCTCCACCGGTCGTCTGACATTCCGCAACGTTGGCTTCTCCTACAAGTCTGGGAAATCCGGGCAACGGTCTGCCGTCAATGGCATCAATCTGGAGATGCAGCCCGGCAAGTTTTACGCTCTTGTGGGGCCCACCGGGGCGGGGAAGAGTACCCTCTTTTCCCTCATCCAACGATTCTACGACGTTGACGAAGGGGCTGTGGAACTCGATGGGATCGATATCCGCAAGCTGACGCAAAAATCGCTGCGCAATCAGATCGGAGTTGTCAGTCAGGACGCCTTTCTCTTTCACGACACCATCCAGGAAAATATCCGCTACGGCCGACTGGATGCTACGCCGGAGGAGATCCAGCGCGCTGCCGTCCAGGCCCACGTGGACGATTTCGTGAAGGACAAAAAGGACGGCTACGACACCATCGTCGGCGATGGCGGCGGCAACCTCTCAGGCGGCCAAAAGCAGCGCGTGACCATTGCCCGCGCCATCCTTCGCAACGCCCCAATCCTCCTGCTCGACGAGGCCACCTCAGCCCTCGACACCGAGACCGAGCGCATCATCCAGGACGCCATCCACGTGCTGTCCGAGGGCAAGACCGTGATCGCCATTGCGCATCGTCTCTCTACCATTCTTGAAGCTGATCAGATCATCGTCATGGAAAACGGCCATGTGCACAGCGCCGGAACCCACCAGGAGCTTCTAGAAAAATCTGATCTCTACCAGCGCCTCTACCACCTCCAGTACGAGACTTCCGCCGATCGCGCTGCCATTGAGGCGAATGCAATCTAGCAGCGTGCTGGAAATGAGCGCGCCATGGAGACTGGCTTGCTTAAGTCGTCGAGTCAATACATGGCCGCCACCAAGGTTTTGGGTGAGGGGAATTCTTGCCTTCCTGCGGGTGGCTGTTGCGTGGGCGTTGGGTGTGGGTTAACGTCCGCGCTTCTTATCTTATGGACCCACTGATTCGTCTCCTTCACAACAACAGCAATCGCACGCCTGAAGAGCTGGCTAAAGCTCTGCGCATTGAAGTCGCGGAGGTGAAGGCCCGTACGGCTGCGGCGGAGGCCGATGGGACGATCCTGGGCTACCAGGCGGTGGTGGATCGCCAAAAGGCTGGCCAGCGTGGCGTGCGCGCTCTTATCGAGGTGCGCATCTCTCCTGAGCGCGATGGGGGCTTTGACCGATTGGCAAGTCGCATCTCCAAGTTCGATCAAGTGCGCGACTGCTTCCTCATGAGCGGCGGCTATGATCTAGCGGTGATCGTCGAGGCGGAGGATCTTCTGGAGGTGGCAAATTTTGTGGCAGAGAAGCTCAGCACTCTCGGCAGCATTCATTCGACGGCGACGCGCTTCCAACTGAAGTCTTATAAAGAAGGCGGCTTCCTGGTCGGGAATGTCGGGGAAGAGGAGCGGTTGCCTGTGGCACCGTGAGGATCCGAGACAGTGGATTGAGGTGCAGCCATGGACTACGAAAGCAAAATTTCCAAGCAGATACGCGATTTGCCACGCTCCGGCATTCGTGACTTTTTTGAACTGGTGATCGGCCGACCAGACGTCATTTCTTTGGGCGTCGGTGAACCGGATAAACCCACGCCCTGGGCAATCCGCGAGGCGGCAATCCGCTCGCTGGAGAAGGGGCAGACATCCTATACATCGAACTTGGGTCTGGAGAGTCTGCGCATTGCGATCTCTGATTACGTCGAGAATCAGTTCAAGACGAAGTACGATCCGAAGACAGAGATCCTGGTGACGGTGGGAGTCTCTGAGGCGCTGGATTTGGCCTTCCGCGCTTGCCTAAATCCCGGGGATGAAGTCATCTACCACGAGCCGTGCTACGTGTCGTATGGTCCGAGCATCTCGATGGCCTACGGTGTGCCCGTGATGGTGGAGACTCGCGAAGAAAATGAATTTGCTCTCATGGCAGCCGATGTGGAAAAGGCCATCACGCCTCGCACCAAAGTCATCGCACTGAATTTCCCAACGAATCCCACGGGTGGCATCATGCCTCCAGAGGAGTTGGAAAAGATTGCGGCGCTGGCCATCAAGCATGATCTGCTGGTCTTCACGGACGAGATTTACTGCGAGCTCCTCTATGATGGGCGACAGCACAAGAGCATCGTAGAGTTCCCAGGGATGAAGGAGCGAACCATTCTGCTGCACGGCTTTTCCAAGGCCTTCGCAATGACGGGCTGGCGGCTCGGTTATGCTTGTGCTCCATCGCCTCTACGTGAGGCAATGATGAAGATTCATCAATACTGCATGCTTTGCGCGCCGATCTTGAGTCAGGTGGCGGGGCTTGAAGCCTTGCGTCTGGGTAAGTCTGCTTTTGAAGACATGCGCGTCTCCTATGAGGAACGGCGCAATTTGATCGTTGAACGCTTGAATGGAATGGGGCTGCATTGCTTCAATCCAGGCGGTGCTTTTTATGTGTTCCCAGACATTCGTTCGACTGGGCTGACCAGTAAAGAGTTCGCCATCGGTCTGCTGGAAAGTAAAGGCGTGGCCGTAGTGCCAGGCGGTGCCTTTGGCAGTCCTGGGGAAGGTTTTGTGCGCTGTTGTTATGCGACGGCTCCTGATCTGATCGTGAAGGCGATGGATCTGATGGAGGAATTTGTCACCGAAGTGCGGGCTGGGAAGCGCGCGGCTGCTTGACCCTTGGAGTGAGGAGTTTGTGTGATGCGTTTGGCTGAACTACGCGCATCCGCTACTGCTGCTCATGTGGGGCCATTGGTGGTTTTTACACTGCTGAATGCTGTCCCAGATTGGTTCAAGATCGAAAACTCTGCGTTGCCTTGGCACGTGCAGGCTCCGGAAATTTGGTGGTATCCGGTGCAGACCCTGATCTGTGCGGGATTGCTCATTTGGTGGCGTCAGCACTACACCCTGAGACCTTGGCGAGGGCTGGCGCTAGCAGCGGGATTGGCGGCCCTTGGAATTGCCGTATGGGTCTTGCCTGCGGTGCTGCAACAGTGCTTCCCTGGGCATCCGGCATGGGCGGAAAAGTTCGGCGTGATGGAACGTCTGAAGGGATTTGATCCGACGGTAGTGGCGAATCCGGAGGGTTATGCGCTGACAGTATTTCTGAGGTTTGCGCGCAGCGTTTTGGTAGTGCCGTTTGTGGAGGAACTTTGCTGGCGAGGTTGGCTGATGCGCTATGTTGTCGCAAAGGGGCGTCCATTCCAATCAGTGGCCTTTGGGGCCCATCGCTGGCCGACTTTTTGGATCGTGACGACGGCGGTGATGCTGGTTCATCAACCGGTCGACTACCTGCCCGCTTTCATCTGGGGCGCGTTGGTGTATTTCTTGGCGGTTCGCACGAAGAGTCTCGGCGCGTGTGTGGTGATGCATGCGGTGGGGAACCTTTTGTTGGGCGTTTATGTCATGCGCACAGGGCAGTGGGGGTTTTGGTGATTGCCGATCCGAATGGCGTCTTGCCCTTCGCGGAAAGTGGTTTTAGGTTCGTCGCCATGACGTTGGAATTCTTGAAGCGGGGGAACTCGTTGCTGCTGGTCGCGATGCTTTCGGTTGTGGGCCCCTGGGCGTTGACGGCGCAGGCCCAGGGCGATGATCCGTTGACGCCTGAGATCCGAATGCAGATCAGCGAAATCCAGGACCTGCAGACGCGCCAGCGTTACACGGATGCCTTGCAAAAACTGGATGAACTGGAGGCGGCCCATCCTGAGGTTGCGGACATTTACAACATCCGTGGTTCCATCTGGCTGGCGGGTCCGTTGCGGGATTATGACAAGTCCAAGGAGCAGTTCGAAAAGGCGCTGCAATTGCGACCCAACGCGATGGCGGCTCTGTTTAACATGGCGGAGTTGGAGTTCGTCGTTCATCACTTCGATGTCGCAGAGAAAAAGTTCGCAGCGCTCCTGGCCGACGCTCTGAAAATCCCGCTTCCAATCCGCCACCTCATTCTCTACAAACAAGCGGTGTGCATGGTGAAACAGGGTAAAATCTCTGATGCCGAGGAGTTGGTCAAAAAGAACTTCACATTCATGGATGACACACCTGCCTACTACTACACGAATGCGGCGGTGGAGTTCCAAAAAGACAACAAACCCAAAGCGCAAGAATGGATGGCACGGGCAGAGGCTATATTTGGCAAACAGGCGATCACTCCTTATGTGGACACACTGGTGGAGGTTCGTTGGCTGCCTCACATAGGGCTCCCAGAACTGAAGGAATCCACCGCCCCTGCGGAGGCTCCAGCGAAGTAGCTGCGCGGCTCATGTGGCGGATATCGGCAGACACCGGAGGCACGTTCACGGACTGCTTTGCGCTGGATCCGGCGGGGCGGCAAGTGCGTTGCAAGGTTCTGTCGTCGGGTTGTCTGCGCGCTCGCGTTGTTACGAAGTCGTCGCGCATGGTTGGAGTGGAGGGGCTAGGTGCTGTCGATCCAAAGGTGTTGGTGGGATGGCGGTGCAGGCGAGTCGGAGAGGCTGGAAATGGAATACGGGTCACTGTCGCTGAGTCGGCAGACGGAGTGCTTGTCTTCGAATTGGAGTCGGCAGCTTTTGATGTGGGAGAGTTGATCGAACTGCACACGGGAGAAGAGGCTCCTGTGCTGGGAGTTCGCCTGCTGACCGGAACGGCACCAGGGGCGGACTTTCCTCCGATGCGGATGCGGTTGGCGACGACGCGTGCGACGAATGCTTTGTTAGAGGGGAAAGGAGCACCGACGGCCTTGTTTGTGACCGAAGGATTCCGTGATCTTTTGGTGATTGGGGATCAACGTCGATCGGATCTGTTTGCCCTGTCACATGCTCCGCGGGCTGTGTTTGCAAAGACGGTGGTGGAGGTGCGTGAGCGCTTGGCAGTCGACGGCACTGTTCTCTTGGATTTGGATGAAGCAGCGCTGCGGGTGGCGGCATCCGATGTGGTGGAATCAGGTGTCCGGCACGCCGCAGTGACGCTGTTGCATGGGTATGCTCATCCACAGCATGAACGCAGGGTTGCGGAGATCTTGGTGACGGCGGGTTTTGATCATGTGTCGATCTCGTCTGACATTGCTCCCTTTGCGAAGCTCTTGATCCGTGCGCAGAGTACCGTGGCGAATGCGACGCTGACGGGACCGGTGGATGCGTTTGTGCGTGGTGTGTCGGAGCCGCTGAAGGCTGCGATGGCGGGTGCGCCTTTGCAAATGCTGACGAGCGCGGGTGGCCTGGAGTCGGCTGCGACGATCCGGCCGAAGGATCTGCTCCTTAGTGGTCCGGCAGGCGGGGCGATGGGAGCGGCAACTGCGGCGGAGCAAATGGGATGCGCCAAGGTCTTGACGCTCGACATGGGCGGCACAAGCACAGACGTCGCACGCATTGATGGTCGGCCAGGGTATCGCTTTGTGCAAAAGGTGGGCGGTATGGAATTGATGGCACCGTGCGTTGCTATTGAGACGGTGGCGGCAGGCGGTGGATCGATCTGTGCCTGGACACCTCTTGGATTGAGAGTCGGACCAGAGAGTGCGGGTTCGGACCCTGGTCCAGCATGTTATGGCAAGGGCGGTCCTCTGACGATCACGGATGTGAATGTGCTGCTGGGTCGCTTTGATCCTGCGTTGGCGCCGATTCCTTTGGATGTCAATGCGGCTAGGTTTCGGGCGGAGGAACTGCGAAGTGCCATGGGCGAGTCCATGACGCTTGAGGCTCTGCTCAACGGGTTGCTGGGTCTGGCGGTGGAACAGATGGCGGACGCAATGCGGCGGATCTCCGTGGCAGAGGGTTTTGATCCGGCGGAGTACGGCTTGCTGGCCTTTGGTGGCGCAGGGCCGCAGCATGCCTGTGATGTAGCGATGCGATTGGGCATGAAGACGGTGCTGGCACCTCGTCAGGCGGGAATCCTCAGCGCGGTGGGCCTCGATGGCGCGCAGCCAGAGCGCTTTGCCCAGCGGCAGACGGTCGCTCGGGTGGATGAAATGCAGTCGCAACTTCCGGAGTTTGTTCGCGAGCTTTCTGCGGAGGCTAGCATGGCTCTTGGCGATGCAGCGAGTGAGGTGACGCAATTGGTGCTGATCGAAATGCGACTGCGTGGGCAGGATCAACCGCTCCAGGTCGTGTGGCAAAGCGGGGATGACCTGACGCAGTTGTATCGCACTGCCTACGAACGCCTGTTTGGTTATGCGCCATCCGCAGAGCGTGTGATCGAGGTGGTCAGCGTGCGTGTTTCGGTGAGGGCTTCAGGAGAAGCGGCTGCAAAAAGCATGCCGCAGGATTGGCTGCCTATTCCTGGCATGGAGGACCAAAAAAAGCAGCGTTTGATTCAAGATGCGTTTAGCACGTTGGTGGTGCTACCGGGCTGGAAGGTGGAGTCTCTTGGCGATGTCGGCTATCGTTTGCGGTGGGAAGGTGTCGCGAGCGTGACTGCTGATGCTGGCGGGCTTGAGTTGCTACAGCGAGATCTCTTGCGCCATCGGTTGCACAGTCTCGTGGACGAGATGGGCGCGCTTTTGTGTCGCACTGCGATCTCGACCAACATTCGCGAGCGGTTGGACTTTTCTTGTGCGGTCTTGGATGCGGAGGGGCGCTTGATTTCAAGTGCGCCTCACATTCCGGTTCACTTGGGAGCGCTGGGCGTTTGTGTGCGTGAGGCTGTGCGTGGTTTTGAGTTGGGAGAAGGGGATACCTTGATCACGAATCATCCAGCGTTTGGTGGTTCCCATCTTCCAGACATCACTCTGATCACTCCGGTCTTTTCAGCTGATGGTGGTGCCTTGCTAGGGTATGTGGCGAATCGGGCGCATCACGCGGAGATCGGTGGCATGGCACCGGGGTCGATGCCGCCGGATGCGAAGTGTTTGGAGGAGGAAGGAGTGGTGATCTCGCCGCGATACTTGGTGAGGTCGGGTCAGTCTTGTTTTGATGAGTTGGCAGAACTGTTCAGCCAGGGGAAGTTTCCGACGCGATCACTGTCGGACAACCTGGCGGATCTGCATGCACAGCTTGCTGCGAATCGTCAGGGCGTCGTCCGGTTGCGTGATCTGGCAGAAGATGCGGGAGAATCGTGGGCCCCACGCCTGAAGGACATTCTGGATCATTCGGCTTCGGTTATGCGATCCGCATTGCAAAGGATTCCTGAGGCCTCGCAGGCGGAACAAAAGCTGGATGATGGAAGTGTGATCGCCGTGAATTTGAAGCGCGATGGGGATGGTCTGGTGATCGACTTTTGCGGCACATCGGGAGTTCATCCAGGCAACCTGAATGCGACTACGGCGATCGTGCGAAGTGCCGTATTGTATGCGCTGCGTGTTTGGTTGGCACAGGACTTGCCGTTGAATGAAGGTCTGCTGGCACCGGTGAACCTGGTGTGTCCAGAGGGCATGCTGAATCCCAAATTCACCGGTGACGCTGTGCGCGATCCTGCAGTCGTAGGTGGTAATGTCGAAGTCAGTCAGCGTTTGGTGGACACTCTCTTTTTGGCGCTGGGTGTTCAGGCTTGCAGCCAGGGAACGATGAACAATCTGCTGTTCGGTAATGATCGCTTTGGCTATTACGAGACCGTTGCAGGTGGCGCAGGTGCTGGAGATGGGTATGCGGGCGCCAGTGCCCTGCACACGCACATGACCAACACGGCAATCACGGATGCGGAGATCTTGGAGATGCGTTTTCCCGTGAGGCTCTGGCGATTTGCCGTGCGTGGCGGCTCAGGTGGGGAAGGCTGTTGGGCGGGAGGAGATGGCGTGGTTCGGGAGTTTGAGTTCCTAACACCGCTGACCGTGTCGATGCTGACTCAGCATCGTATTGAGGTGCCTTACGGAATGAATGGCGGTGGCCCTGGGTGCTGCGGCGAACAATGGCTGCAACGGTTCGCAGGTGGCGCTCCCGAGCGCCTGCCCGCAAGTGTCCGCGTAGCGGTGCAGTCGGGAGATCGCCTGACGCTGATGACACCCGGTGGTGGTGGTTATGGTCAGGCTAAGATGGATTCGATGACGTGACCGTGAACGTCAGTGAGCCTGCGCTCGATGCCGTTGTGATAGTAGCTTAACCGCTGGTGATTGATGCCGAGGATGTGCAGCATGGTGGCGTGCAGATCGTAGATCGTCGCAATGTTTTCCTGCGCCTTGTGGCCAAAATCATCGGTGGCACCGTGGCTGTAGCCTGCCTTGACGCCTGCGCCTGCGAGCCAAACGGTGAAGCCGGCGGGATTGTGATCGCGTCCGTTTGCGCCTTTTTGGAAAGTGGGCATTCGACCAAATTCAGTGACAAACGCTACCAGTGTATCCTGTAGCATACCTCGCTGTTTAAGGTCCTTCAGCAGGGCGGCGGCGGGTTGATCAAGGATCGGTCCGTGCACCGCATATTGATCAGCGATCTTTTTGTGGCCGTCCCAATTACCGACGCCTTCGCCCATGGCGTAGGAGCCGTTAAAGAGTTGAACGAATCTGACGCCTCGTTCGAGCAGGCGCCGCGCTAGTAGGCAATTGCGACCAAAGCCAGCCTTGTTGGTGTTGCTGTCATTGAGGCCGTAAGCTTCCTGGGTGGCGGCGTTTTCAGAGGAAAGATTCGACACATCCGCTGCCGCTAATTGCATCTTTGCGGCCATCTCGTAACTGGCGATGCGCGCCATTAGATCAGTATCTCCAGGATTTTGCTCAAGGTGGGCCACGTTCATGCGCTTGATGAAATCGCGTGCTGCGCGGTCATCGCGCTCGCTGATGGAGGCTGGCCTTTGTAGATGCGGGATGGGTTTGTCCGCATTGAAGGCGGTGCCCTGAAACACGGCGGGGAGGAAGGCGCTGTTCCAGTGATTCGGGCCGGACTGCGGGACACCGCGTGGGTCAGGGATGGCGACGAAGGCGGGTAGATCTTGGCATTCGGAGCCGAGCGCATACGTGAACCAACTACCCATGGCGGGAAAGCCGTCCAGGATGTAGCCCGTGCTCATTTGATTTTCCGCGGGGCCGTGAGTGTTGGACTTGGCGGTCATGGAATGGATGAAGCACATGTCGTCCGCCAGCTCTGCGAGGTTGGGCACGAGGTCGCTGATCATTTTTCCCGATTGGCCGCGCGGTTTAAACTCCCAGAGTGGCTTGATCAGATTTCCCTGGGCACCTTGAAACGTAATCAAACCATCCGAGCCGGGCATCGGAGTGTCATGTCGTTTCACGAGCTCCGGCTTGTAGTCGAAGGTATCAACATGACTCATGGCGCCGGAGCAAAAAATAACGAGCACTTGTCGCGCGCTCGGTATGCCGGGGGTAGCACGCGGCGCGTGAGGGTGTGACGGATCGATCTGCGGACGCCAGGGGGTGACGTCTTCGGCGTTTAGTTTGCCTTGTTGCCCCAGAAGCGATGCCAGTGCGATATTGCTGAGACCTGCGGAGGTGTGGCGGAGAAAGGCGCGGCGATCCAGGAGGCTTCGCCCGGCTGAGGTGATGGTGGATGCGTCCATGGGGTTAGGGAAGGTAAAGAAATTCGCTGGAGTTCAACATTGCGCGGCAAAGGGTGATGAGGCCATTCTGGCTCACGAGATTCCGTGCATCGCTCAATTCACTGGGGGTCGGGGCGCGCGTGAAGAGCAGTGCAAAGGCTCGCCTAACTTGAGCGTCGGTGTTTGCGCCAACCTCCTTTTGCAAGCGCTCGGCGAGTCGTTGAGATTGCTGCAAGAGGAAGGGGCTATTGAGAAGGCTGAGCGCTTGAATGGAGGTCGTCGAACGACCACGCCGTGGGGCGATCTGACCTGCGTCAGGGCAATCAAAGCCGCCGAAGGTATCGTCCAGTTGCATGCGGGGCTTACGCTGGTAGATCATGCGACGAAAGGTGTCTGGTTCAAATTCGCTCTTGGGTTTGTAGACGCGGACGTAGTTTTCGTTGGGCTCAAAGAGGTTGAACCCTGGCCCACCCATGCGCAGATCAAGATTGCCACACACCTGGAGGATGGAGTCTCTCAGGGGCTCAGCCTCCATGCGCCGTGCGGGAAAACGCCAGAGATAGCGGGCATCCGCGTCCATGGCCGCGGCTTCTGGCCGGATCTGCGAGCTTTGCTGAAAAGTGGCGCTGGTCAGGATCAGGCGCTGGATGTGCTTGAGCGACCAATGGTGAGCGATCAGTTCGGATGCGAGCCAATCGAGAAGCTCGGGATGGGTGGGCTTGACACCGTTGATTCCAAAGTCGCTCGGTGTGTCGACGAGGCCGCGTCCAAAGTGATACTGCCAAAGGCGGTTCACGATCACGCGAGCGGTGAGAGGATTGTCCTTGGCCATGATCCAGTCTGCGAGAGCGAGCCGACGTTGGGGTTCAGTGATGTCGGAGGGAAGAGGATACTTGGGACCGATCTGTGTGAGTGTGCCGGGCGCAATGATCTCGCGTGGTTGCAAGGGATCGCCGCGATAAAGGCGATGGGTCGCGGGTGGTTCCTCAAACTTTCCGGCATAGACCTTGGGCTTCTCGCTGAGTTTGGCGATGCTGCTCAAGAGTGTGCCGCGCTGTTCCGAGAGTGATCGCACGGCGGCCACTTGATCCGTCGGCACTCCGTTCAAGGTGGGGATGCTGCGGATGCGATCACTGTAGCTGACGGGTAGTCGATCAGCGGATGAGGCGAGTGTGTGCCAGAGTTTGCCGTCGGTGGATGACTCGATGAGGTAGTCTGTGGCGACACGGTCCGAATAAACTTTTTTGCCAGTGGATTGATCGCGTCCCCACTGAATGCGGCTGATGCGCTCGACCTTTGGGAATTCGATCTGTGCCCAACCCGTGCGGGCTTTGGAGATCCAGCTCTTGGGGTTGCCGAACTCGCCATCATTGAGATGGGCGAGTTGATGAATGGGCAGCGCTCCATCGCGATAAGTGCCGCTGGCAGTGGCTTTGCCTCCGTTGCTGGACAGCGCAACATTGCGAGATGAAGCGTCTGCGGTGAAGATCTCCAATTCATCGATGCAAGGTTCTGAGCCCGTGCAATCGCGGATGGTGAAGCGCACGAATTTGGCATCGGTGGGTTCAAAGGTCTCGGTGTTGGTCAGGTGGCTGACGGCCGCGCGGAGATGGGGTTGGATGGGTTGAGTATCCTTCTTGGTTTGCGGATCCACTTCTTCAAAGAGCATAAGTTCGGCGACGGTGGGCGCGGGTTTTGTGCCTTCGCGGAGAATGATCACGGAGTCGGTTCCAAAGTTGTGGATGCTGGCTGGGCGGAGGCCGCTCCAGCGTTTCTCATTGGCGATGGCCGGGCTGCCGTCGGCAAATTTAGATTGATCGATGTTGGCGATCTGGATCTGGTCGGTGGTCGTTTTTAGATCCCCGTCCGCATCGAAGACATAGCGTGCATCCTTGGCGTGGCTGGTCCAGGCGCCCCATGAGATCCAGACGCGGTGGCGACCTGTGATGGACGGCTTCCAGAGGAAGAGATCGCGGGGCTTGGTGCCATCACCTGACTTCCAGTAGCGATAGCTGAAGCCGAGATTGGGAAGGCGTGCGGCATCGCCTGGATCGCTCATCTGCCCGCGGTCGCGACCGGCGGTGTACTCGATGGGTGTGCCGTTGCTGGGTTGCTCAATGGCGATGCAGCCCGCGTCGCCGGGTTTCGTCGGGGGCGGGGAGCTGTCATCGAGAAGCATGCGTCGCGTCGGTTGCGCGAGTGGTTGAAATGCAGCGAGCTGCGAATCGATGAGGGCTTGGCTCTTCTTGAGTTTTTCAATCTCAACGAGGCGCTGATCCTGATCGGGTGGCGTGAGTGCTCGCTCTCCGTGCTGCACGCCTTCCAGCATGGCGCGGATTCTGTAATAGTCGGTCTGTGGAACCGGATCAAATTTGTGATCGTGACAGCGGGCACAACCAAGGGTGACGCCGAGAAAGGTGGCCCCAACCGTGTTCACCATGTCGTGGAGTTCATCCGCACGTTGATTGGCGCGCAGCACTGGGTCCTGCCCTTTCACCTGATCCCACGAACCAGCGACGAGAAATCCCGTGGCTGCATCGGCCCCGAGTTGATCGCCAGCGAGTTGCTCGCGGACAAACTGATCGTAAGGCACGTCGTTGTTGAAGGCCTGAATGACGTAGTCCCGATAGTACCAAGCGTTGGGGCGCTCTTGGTTCATTTCAAAACCATTGCTTTCGGCGAAGCGCACGATGTCCAGCCAATGCCGCGCCCAGCGTTCGCCGTAGTGGGGGCTATCGAGGAGTTCATCGATCAAGTGCTCGGTCGCGGACTTCGGGGCCTTTTGATAGGCTGTAGCAAAGGCCGCTGCCTGCTCGGGCGTGGGAGGGAGTCCGATGACGTCGAGATAGAGGCGGCGCAGCAGGACGGCGCTATCTGCTGGAGGATTGGGGGCGATGCCGCGCTCCCGCAGTGTCGCCTGCACAAACGCGTCAATGGGGTGCGCCGCGCCAACCGGAACCGTTGGTCGTTGGATGGGCTGATGACTCCAGTGCTTCGCGACACTCGCGGCGGGCTCGCTCTTGGAGGTCAACACAATGCCGGAGGGCCACTCTGCGCCTGCGCTGACCCAGTCGCGCAGGATCTGAATCTGTGTTGGATCCAGGGCGGCCACACGACTGCTCTTGGGCGGCATCGTCAGGTCCTTGTCCTTGCCAGTGATGTAGCGGAGCAGGGGGCTGGCCTCGACATCGCCGGGAACGATCGCAGCTTTGTCGCTGTCGCCGCCTTTGAGTGCAGAGGCGCGTTCGTCGAGTCGGTAGCTGCCCTTTTGTTTGTCTGCGCCGTGGCAGCTGACGCAATGCGACTCAAACAGCGGGCGGATATCGCGCTCGAAGTCAGGCTTGGCCATTGCCGATGAAGCGGCGAATAAAAAGATGACGGCGGTTCTCATGGTTGAGGTGAAATGGGGTCTAACGAGGTTCGAAGCCGAGGTCGGTCGCCGCAGTGCGCAGATGGGAAAGCATGGCGCGTTTGGCAGCCTTCGGATCGCGACGTGTGATCGCTTCCAGGAGAGTGGCATGTTGCTTGATCGGGTTGTCTTCTCGAGCCCGCTGGTAGCCGAGTTTCAAGCCCGCCTGGAGGAGTTCGGACAGCGAGTTCAGCACCAGCTCGGCAATCTGGTTGCCCGCCAATTTGGCGATGGTGCGATGAAAATTCATGTCCGCGTGCACACGATCCGCGAACGAAGTGGCATTAACGAGTTGTTCATGGACCTGGCGAAGCTCGATCGCCTGGGCCGGGGTGCAGTCGGCGGCGGCGAGCGCGGCCAACTCGGGTTCCAACATGGTGCGGAGTTCGATCAATTGGCGCAGGCGCTGCGTTTGGTTGGGAATGAGCAGTTCTAGGGAACCATTCAGCGGTTTGTGAAGCCGATCCACGGCGCGGATACCGAGCCCCTGACGGATCTCAAGCAGTCCCTGCTGTTCCAAGCGCTTGGTGGCCTCGCGCACGACGCTGCGACTGACGCCCATGCTTGCGGCAAGATCACGCTCCGTCGGAAGCCATTCGTCCGAAGGAAGCGATGATCGCTCCCGAATCTGAGCAGCGAGTTTTTGGCAGACTTTTTCAACCAACGAAGGTGGTCGTTCAATGGCGTCGATGAGCATGAAAATAGATTTGGTAGGGTGGTCTGACCAATACGGTTTTGGGGTGAGGAATCTTTCAGCGGGGTGCAGTAGTTTAGGAGGCAGTAGTCTAGAGCAACGTTATTGGCAGGGGGTTGCGTTGTGAACTGGGTCGGCGATAGTCGGCGGATGGAGCTAGCAGAGCGATATGATGTGCGGGGTCTTGTGGTCTTGGTGATGGGCGGGACGTCGGGCTTGGGGCTGTCTGCGGCGCGGCGTTTGGTGGAGCAGGGGGCGCGCGTGGTGGTCTGCAGCCGCTCTGAAGAAAAGGTGCGGCGTGCGGTGGAGGAACTTGGGGAGAATGCTGCTGGTCTGGCGGGTGATGCAGCGGACTCAGGCACGGCGCAACGGGCGGTGGACCTGGCCGTGGAATACTTTGGGCGATTGGATGCGCTTTATCATGTGGCCGGAGGCAGTGGGCGATCCAAGGGGGATGGACCGCTCCATGAGATGAGCGACGAGGGATGGCGCTACACCGCTGACACGAATCTCAGCGCGGTGGTTTTCTCCAATCGAGCGGCCGTGCGGCAATTCCTTGCGCAGGGCGGGGGTGGTTGTGTGCTCAATATGGGCAGCGTCTTGGGAGGGTCGCCATCGCCAGAGTTCTTCGCGTCCCATGCCTACGCGGCGGCAAAGGCAGGGATCGTGGGCTTTAGCAAGTCCATCGCGGCCTACTATGCGAAAGCGAACATTCGTGTGAATGTGATCGCGCCAGCCTTGGTCGAGACGCCGATGTCCGAACGCGCTTTTGGCAACGAAGCGATTCTGGATTTCGTTGCAAAGAAGCAACCACTCGACGGCGGGCGAGCGGGATTGCCCGCTGATGTGGATGGGGCGGCGCTGTTCCTGTTATCACGGTCCGCACGCTTCATCACCGGCCAAGTGTTGGCTGTGGATGGCGGGTGGACGGTGAGCGAGGGGCGGTGATCGTCTACCGCGCGAGAAGCTCTTCGCCGCGATAGATGACGCGCTCGATCTGGCCCTGGAGTTGTTTGTCGAGGAAGGGGGTGTTGAGGCTCTTCGACTTCATGAATTCGCGAGTGAAGGTGGTGGTGCGATTCGGGTTGAAGACGATGAACTCAGCGACGCCGCCTTCTTGGACGGGGACGGTGGGAAGTTTGAACAAGCTCCGCGGTTGGGCAGAGTAGTGCTTCACGATGATGTCCCAACCGAAGATTCCCTTCGCGATGAATCGATCGTAAAGCGAGACGAGGGCCGTTTCGAGACCGGTAATGCCAAAAGGGGCGCTGGCGAAATCTTGGTTTTTCTCGAACGGCGTGTGGGGTGCGTGATCGGTCGCGATAACGTCGAATTTCCCTGCGATGAGACCTTCAAGCAGTGCGGCATTGTCTTCCTTGGTGCGCAGCGGCGGGTTCATCTTGTAGTGGGTGTCAAAGTCCCCGATGTCCTCGTGATTGAACAGGAGGTGATGCGGCGCGATCTCGCAAGTGACGCGGATGCCGCGCTGCTTGGCACGCCAGATGGTGTCCATGCCACGGGCGGTGCTCACGTGCTGAATGTTCAAGTGCGTGCCGGTAAACTCTGCCAATCGGATGTCGCGCGCGATGCAGATTTCTTCGCTGATGGAAGGGATGCCAGGCAGACCGAGCGAGTAGCTGACGCTGCCCTCGTGCATGCTGCCTTTGCCGGAGAGTTCTTTGACTTCGCAGTGACTCGCCAGCGGCAGGTCGTGATCTCGGGCATACTCCATGGCGCGCCGCAGCACCTGGGGGTTATCGACGGGAAAACCATCATCGGTGAGGAGAACCGCGCCAGCGTTTTTCATGGCGGCAATGCCTGCGAGTTCTTCCCCTTTGCGACCTTTGGTGATGGCGCCAGCGGTGTAGATGCTGGATCCGATGCGAGCGCGTCGAGCGCTCTCTAGCACGGTGCGGACCACGCCTGCGTTGTCGATCGCGGGCGTGGTGTTGGGCATCATGATGAACCCGGTCACGCCGCCGTTGATGGCGGCCTCTGCGCAACTGGCGATGTTTTCTTTCTGCTCCTGGCCGGGTTCGCGGGCGTGGACGTGGATGTCAAAGAGGGCCGGTAAAAGGATGCGCCCAGTGCAGTCGATGACTTCGGCGTCGCTGGCATCGCTGATGCTGGCGGCGACTCCGATGATGCGATCACCTTCGACGAGCACGTCCGCAGATGGCAACTTGGGCGAGTCTGCGGAGGCGATTTGGGCGTTCTTGTAAAGTCGTTTCATGGAGAGGAAAGTGGGGTCATGCGACAGGCGCTGCCCCTGGGCGCAGCCAGTAGAGGACGCTCATGCGGACGGCGATCCCGTTTTCCACCTGCTGATTGATGAGGCTGCGTTCGTAGTTCATGCCAGCATCAGTGATCTCGACGCCGCGATTGACCGGTCCAGGATGCATGAGCCAGAGCTTGCGGTCATTGAGGACCTTGAGGCGGGCATCGGTCAGGCCAAAGTTGTTGTGATACTCTGTGGCGCTGGGGAAAAAGGGCTCGTCGAGGCGCTCGCTCTGCACGCGGAGGAGATAAACGATGTCGGGCTTCCAATCGAAGGCGTCCTGCCAATTGCCGAAGGTGGTTATTTCATCGGGAATCTGGCGTGGCATCAGGGAACCGGGGGCCAGATAGGCGACCTCCATGCCGAGTCGCCGGAAGATGAGGCTGGTGCTGCGGGCGACGCGGGAGTGCTGAATGTCACCCACGATCAGTGCCCTCCGACCTCTGAGGTCTTCCAGGACTTCACGGGCGGTGAAGGCATCGAGGAGAGCCTGGGTCGGATGCGCGTGCCAACCATCGCCAGCATTGATGACGGAGGCGGCGGTATTGCGGGCGATGAGATTGGGGATGCCCGCTTGCTTGTGGCGGACGACGATGTAGTCCAGTTGCATCGCTTCAAGGGTCTCCACGGTATCGAGGATCGACTCGCCTTTGACCACGCTGGAAAATTCCACATCAAAGTGCGTCACGTCGGCTGACAGGCGGCTGGCGGCGACTTCGAAGGAGGATCGAGTGCGTGTCGAGGGCTCGTAAAAAAGCGTGAGAACGGTGCGCCCTCGGAGCGGTGGCACCTTTTTCACTGAGCGCCGGAAGAGGTCTTTAAACGGTGCAGCATTGGCCAGCACGAACTCGATTTCTTCATTCGAGAGGGAGGCGATGTCGAGCAGGTCTTTACGCGGGGTCATGCTTGGGAAAGAGGGGCGGATTCGATGTAAACAGCGTCTTCGTTGTCGTCTTCTATCTCGACAAAGCGCACCGCGACGCGCTGATCTGCGGGCAGAGTGATGCGGTCCCCGCAGTAGGTAGGCTGGATGGGGAATTCGCGACCATCGCGGTCGATGAGGGTGGCGAGTTCCACACAGCGTGGGCGGCCAAAGTCCATCAGGGCATCAATGGCGGCGCGCACACTGCGTCCAGTAAAAAGCACTTCATCGCAAAGCACCACAGGGGCGTCATCGATATCGAAGGGAATGTCAGAGCCTTCGAGTCGCGGCAAGATGGTGAAGGAACCGAGGTCATCGCGATACTGGGTGATGTCGATCGTGCCGACGACGCAGGTGAGGTCGTGATCGGTGCGAAGTCGATGCGCGATGCGATAGGCGAGGGGGACCCCGCGCTTGTGAATGCCGACGAGCGCTAGGTTGGTCGCATTCGGGTGGGCCTTCGCGATCTCAGCCGCTAAACGCTGAATGCACTCGGCCATTTTTGTCTGATCGAGGTGCAGGCGGCGGTGGGTCAGGGTCGGCATTGGCGCACAGATTTAGAAGCAGTGTGCGGAGAACGCAAGCTGGGATTGGTGTTGCCTTCAGGATGGAGCGGGTGATAGCCTCACGGTGATCCGTTTCGACCTAGCAGTCATCGCAAGTTTGGGTGAGTTGCGTGAGGCTCAAATCGGTGCAGGATCTGTCGTTTCAGCGCTGGCCGTGGCCTGCCTCACCACCGTCGCCCACTCCACCTCAGGTACAGGTAATGCACCGGACGCTTATTCTCCTCCTCGCCACATTGAGTTGGGCACCCTGCAGCGGTGTCTTGGCCAGCGATGATTTGGACCCAGAGACCAAGAATCACTACAAGGCCAGCGACTTGGCCATTTTTTGGAAGCCAAGGAGTGGATCCTCTTTTCACTGGAACCGATCGCGGTGACGGTGGCAGAGGGTGGTGATCCGTTTGCGGATCCACCCAAGGGGACGGTCAAGAAAGAAGAACCGCCCCCGAAGCCGCCTTTGGATCCCGATCAGATTTTTCATGATTACCCGATCCTCGGCCAGACCAAGGTCGTCGTTACGCCGGAATTAAAAACAGTCATCACCACCCTCGACGAGGCGGGTCGACACTGGGGAGGGGCGGTGGCCATGTGTTTTAATCCGCGTCACGGCATCCGAGTCATCAAGGGCGGAAAAACCTATGATCTGGTGATCTGCTACGAGTGCATGGCGGCTGATCTTTATGCCGATGAGAAATGGATCGGCTCGATCTTTTTTGCCACCGAGGCAGGGTTACTGCCGCGGCCTGCTTACCTCAATGGGGCGTTGATGCGTGCCAAGGTGAAACTACCCGATCCACCCCGTCATTGACGGGGCCTTCCGGCGCAACGAACTCGCAGACAGGAGTGTCTGCTTCACGTTACTCGGCGATCACTGCTGCGCGGGCATTTTCGAAGGTGCTGCCAGTTTTCTCGAGGTAGTAGTCGTAGCCGCCCATGAAGGTGGTGATTTGGCCACTGTTGATGTGCAGGACCTTCTGCGCGAGCGAGCGGATGAAGTGAACGTCGTGGCTGATGAAGACGAGCGTTCCTTCGAAGTTCTGGAGGGCGAGGATGAGGCCCTCGATGGCCCAGATGTCCAAGTGTGTGGAGGGTTCATCCATCAAGAGGAGGTTGGGTGGGTTGATGAGGAACTTCACCAAATTCAGGCGGCTCTTTTCACCACCGCTGAGCACGTGGCACTTCTTGTGGACGTCTTCGCGCTTGAAGAGGAAGGAGCCGAGCACGGAGCGGGCGTCATCTTCGCGGAACTCTGGGGAGCAGCGCTTCACTTCTTCCAAAACGGTGAGGTTCGGGTCCAGCGTGTCTGTGCGATGCTGGGAGAAATAACCGATCTGGGCGTTGGTGCCGAGTTTGCGCTCGCCCTTCTGAAAGGGAACCTCGCCAGCGAGGATCTTGATGAGCGTTGATTTGCCCGAACCATTCGGACCCACGAGGGCAATGCGCTCTCCGCGTTCGACTTCGAGGTCGATGCCCTGGTAGACTTTCTTTTCGCCGTAGGCCTGATGGATGTCGGTGAGACTGATGACGCGCTGTCCTGCTCGTTTGGGTTGCGGGAAGTTGAAGCGGAAGGCTTTGCGAAGCGGGCGAGGCTTTTCCAGCTTGTCCATCTTCTGCAATTGCTTCTCGCGGCTCTGGGCCTGGGAGGCTTTGGATGCGACACTGCGGAAGCGGTCGATGAACTCTTGAATCTGCTCGATCTCTTTCTGTTGATTGCGATAGGCAGCGGTGGCGCGCTCCCAGTTTTCTTCGCGCTGGCGAAGATGTGATGAGTAGTTGCCCTTGTAGGGGAGGAAGCGGCCTTCGTCGATTTCGAACACGCTGGTGACGAGTTCGTCCATGAAGTCGCGGTCATGGGAAATCATCAGGATGGCACCGGGGTAGTTCTTCAGGTAGGACCGGAACCACAT
This sequence comes from Verrucomicrobiaceae bacterium, assembly GCA_024232965.1. Classification (GTDB taxonomy): domain Bacteria; phylum Verrucomicrobiota; class Verrucomicrobiia; order Verrucomicrobiales; family Verrucomicrobiaceae; genus JACKQF01. Next base: position 352,858 of record JACKQF010000003.1, read on the forward strand.
CAGGGACATGAGGTCCAAGTGGTTGGTGGGCTCATCGAGAAGGAGGAGATCAGGCTCAAGCAGGAGGAGTCGTGCCAGGTGGGCGCGCATGACCCAGCCACCGCTGAACTCGCGGGCCTTGCGGGTGAAGTCTGCTTCTTTGAATCCGAACCCGCGCAGGATTTTGCGCACTTTGGCCTCTGCCTTGGGGTCCTGGAGGGCATCGAACTCTGACTGTGCCTCGAAGTAGCCTTGGTCATCCACGGTGCCGTCGGTCTCATGCTGCTGTAGGATCTTTTCCAGGCGCTCGATCTCGCCAGCGCGTCCGGTGGAGACTTCGATGATGGTTTCGTCGCCAGCGGGTTCGCTTTCCTGGGGGAGGAATCCAACGGTGGTCCACTCGTCGCGGGTGATCTCGCCTGAGTCGGGTGTGTCCGTTTTGAGGATGAGGGAAAAGAGGGTGGACTTGCCTGCTCCGTTGGGACCGACCAGGGCAACGCGGTCGCCGTGATTGACGGTCATGTTGGCGCCTTGGAAGAGGACGCGGGAGTTGAAGGACTTGGTGACGTTGCGGAGATTCAGCATGGGAACCTTCCTCTATCGGGGAGGGTTCGCCTCTATTCAAGCCGAAGGGGCGGGAAAAGTGGATTCTGAGGCTGGGGGTGGCGGGCGAGCGGCAAGTCGGATCGCTCTGGAGGGGGCTTTTTGTGGTTGGGCTTGAGCGCTGGGGTGGTGGGGAGCGACGCCAGCAGGGCTGGCTTTGCCAAAGCGGCAGCAGGGCTGCCGCAGTCCAAAACTGCGTGGTGGTACCGCAGGGCTTTTTGAGTGCGAGAGCTTGCTGTGGCTTTGGGGTGTAAGGAAGCTTGCTTCCTGGGGTGGGGGCAGGGCGTGGATCGCGGTGTGCGGGCGCTTCCCTTCCAGGTGATGCTAGGAGGCCAGCACTTCGGCGATGACTTTGCCTTTGTCTCCGACCGTGAAGGGGCGGTTGCTGGGGGACATGACGATTTCATCGACGTTCAGGCCGAGGGCGTGGCCGACGGTGCTGTGGAAGTCTTGGATGGAGGTCTGCTTGTCGGCGACGGTCGACCCGGACTTGTCGCTGGATCCGTAAATGGTGCCGCCTTTGATCGGGCCACCTGCGAGCAGGGTACTGAACACTTTGGGATGGTGATCGCGGCCATTCCGACTGTTGATCTTGGGGCCTCGGCCAAATTCGGAGCAGAGGACAACCAGGGTGCTCTTCAGCAGGTCGCGTTTTTCCAGGTCTGCCAACAAAGCGGCGAGTCCGGTGTCGAGCTCCGTGCCGTGTTCATCCATGGCGTCATCGATGTCATTGTGCATGTCCCAACCACCGGAGGCGACTTCGACGAAGCGCACGCCGCGCTCGACGAGGCGACGTGCGAGCATGCAGCCTTGGCCGAACTTGTTGCGACCGTAGGCTTCGCGATCTGAGTCGCTTTCATCCGTGAGCTTAAAGGCACCGAGATCCTCACTGCTGAGGAGCTGGAGGGTGTCGTCGTAGAAGTCGGTGTAGGCCTTCAGATTGGTGTCGTGAAATTTGGCACGGAAGCTGGCGTCCACCTTGTTCAGGAGGGCGAAGCGCTTTTCCATGATCTGCTGGTCGGTGTCGAAGCTGGCGTATTGCAGGCCTGCCTCAGGGTCGTGGATGGGCAGGGGACTGAAGGCGGCGGAAAAGAAGCCGTTGCCGTGTTGCGGATTGCGGTTCACACAGACTGATGAGGGCAGGGTCTTGCTGCTGGGGCCGAGAAGCTGTTGGGCCCAGGCTCCGATGGTTGGGTGCTTGATGGTGCCGCGCTGCTCGTAGGCGGTGCGCATCAAGTACTGGCCGGAGGCATGCACCCCGGTCTTTGAGGTCATGGATCGGATGATAGCGAGCTTCTCCGAGTGGTCCGCTGCAAGCTTGGGCATGAAGCCGCTGAGCTGGTAGCCCGCCTTGGTGGTGATGGGGTCCGAGGGCCCTTTGGAGTCGCCCTCCTTCGGATCGAGCGTATCGATGTGCGACATGCCGCCGATCATCTGCAGCCAGATTACTGCCTTGGCCTTGCCAAAACCGGGCAGCGAAGCTGCGGCGGCTTGTTTGTCGGCGGCGGTGGCGAGATGCGGCAGCAGCGTGACGCCCAGAGTCGCCTTGGCGACGTGTTCCGCAAAGCTGCGGCGGCTCATGGGATTGAGGGAAAGCAGTTCCTTTTTCATGATGGGGATCCGGTGGGAATGGGGCAGTTACTGGACAAAGACGAACTCGCGGGCGTTGAAGAGGACCCAGCTGACATCAGCAGTGGTGAGTCCGGCGGCGAGGCTGCTCTTGGCCTCCGCCATCTCCTCGGTGGTGGGGTTGCGGCTCAGGAAGCTGACATAGAGTGCCTGGATCTGGGCCTCGGGGCTGGCCTGCCCATTCGCCGTGGCGAGCGCGACGGAGCGTGGGTTTTGCAGCACGTGCTGGGCCTCTCCGTTCATCAGCATGAGGACTTGGGGGATGCTGCCTTCCTCCGTGTTGCTATCGGCAATCTGGCGGTCGGACTGGCCGAACATGCGCAGGAAGTGATCGTCGCGCTCGGGTTGGGGCAGCTCCGATGCTCTGGCCAGGACGAGGCCGTCGAGTGTCTCGGGCCGGGTGAATTCAGGCTCGCCCTCTTCGGACTCCGTCGCGGCAGCCGGGCGGCGCATGCCTTTTTTGCCCTTTTTGCCTTTGCCTCCTCCGGCGTTCTTTCCGGCGCTGACGGCGGCGGTCAAGCGAGCGCGCGCTTCGTCGGGCGTCATCTTTTCCAGATTGATGTTCATGACGCTGGAGTATTCCGCAGCGCGCTTGAGTTTGAATTGGTCCACCTTCTCGCCGATGGCGAGCGTGACGCAGGAGTCCCAGGCTTGCTCCGCAGTCATGCGGCGGAGGATCGGGCCGGGGAAGTAATAGGGCTCGCCGGGGTTGATCTCTGCCGTCACCGCTTCGCGCTGGTAAGTCTCGGTGTTGGCCAGCAGTCGGAGAAAGGCGCGCAGGTCAAAGTTCAGGCGCTTCATCTCCGAGGCAAGGTGGTGCAGCAGGGCAGGATTGCTGGCGGCATTGGGATCATCCAGATCGGTGATGGGCTCTTTGACCCCAACCCCAAAGATCATCTTCCACATGCGATTGGCGATGGTCATCGCAAAGCGTGGATTGTCGGGGCTGGTCATCCAGTGGGCAAAAATCTCGCGGTAACCGGCCTCGGTATTCTTCGCGGCCAGCGCGCGGTTGCTTTCCTGGTAAAGGCGTGTGCGCTCGTCGTCACGGCTCCAGGTGATCAGCTTCGGCGCGACGGAGTCCCCAGGCTTGCCGTCTTTGTATTTGTAATCATCTGGCAGCGCTACCTCGTTGGAGGAGGTATCCACCACGTTCATGCCATTGATCTGCAGCACGCGCTTGGCACGTTGCAGGACTTGGCGGGGGAACTCATCCTTCATGCCGGCCAGGAGGCGGCGGCTGGCGGCGGGGTTGTAGGTATCCGTCGCGCCAAAGAAGGCCGCCATCTGGTAGAACTGGTGTTGGGTCCAGTCGGCAAAGGGGTGGTCATGGCACTGCGCGCAGGCGACATTGGCACCCAGAAAGGTCGTCATGGTGATGCTCAGATTGTCCAGCCGCATGCCCTTATCGCGCAGCAGGTAACCCGTCGCGCCGTTCTCCAGCAGCTTGCCGTCGGCGGTCATCATGTCATAGACGATCTTGTCCCAGCCGCGATTCTCGGCGATCTGGTTTTTGAGCCACTCTTCATAGGTGAAGAAGCGGGCCTTCTGGGCCTCATCCGCGATGCGCAACATGTCGCCGAAGTAGTTGAAGAGGCGGGAGGTCATTCCTTCGCCCTTCACCAGGGAGTCGATGACCTTGGCGCGCTTTGAGGAGCTGGTGTCGGAGAGAAAACGGATCGTCTCCTCGCGGGTCGGGATGCGACCGGCCAGATCCAAATACACGCGGCGGATGAATTGCTCATCACTGGCCAGGGCGTTGGGCTTTTGTCCGGCCTTGGTGAGGCCAGCGAGCACCAGGCGATCAATCACTGCGGCAGCTTGGGCCACGTTCGGGTCAGCAGGGATTCCCAGTCCGTCCACCTTAAGGGACTTGGCCAGCGTTTGGTCCTCGGGCGACATGCGATCCAGGGCGATGCGATGGACAAAGCCATTGCGTGCCTGGAGAAAGATATTGCCGTCCTCGATCCCGCGAAAGGTGGCCTCCAGCGGTCGGCCCTGGGTATCGTGCCAGACGCGGAAGTTGGTATTACCATCGGGAGCAACCGTCGTTGGCTCAGCCGCATGGAGCGCGGGCATGGCGATGAGTCCGAGGACGCTGGCAAGAAGGACGCGCGTTTTCATAGAGGATGGCGGGGTAGGGGACGTGGGCCGTGTAACCCGGCGCAGTGTAAACGGTTGCGCTACTTACTGCTTTCGCTGATTTTTTGACCTTTCTGATCGGGGGGTGAACGATTGCCTGGGCCTTGTGGTCCAAACCTGAGTGTGTTTTGGAATTGTCAGGGATGGACGCACGCCGTAGTCTCGCAGTCCTGTCGGTGGTCTTTTAACCTCTCTTATTATGAATCGAATTCTTGTGACCCTGTGTGTGCTCTTATTTGCAGCGGCGGTGACCACTGCGGGCTGGCTGCTGGCAAGGCCTGATCCTTCGGCGAAAAAGATCGCGGCTCTGGAGGTGGCCTTGCAAGAGGCGAACAGCGAGGTGGCGAAGCTGAAGGAGGAGCTGGCCAAAAAGCCCGTGGCGTCGTTGCCGACATCGGGTCCGTCCAAGGGGGCGGCGGGCCAGACGGCGGGTGCGCCCACAGTGGATGATCCATCGGGACCAGCCGGGAAGACGGCGAAGCCTTCCGCTGGGGAGGCGATGCGCAATATGTTCAGGGACCCAGGGATGCGGGCGCTGGTGGAGCAGCAGCAACTGGCGCAGATCGAGATGCTCTACGGGCGTCTCTTTGATCAATTGGGACTGACCCCGGAGGAGAAGGCGAACTTCAAGAATCTGCTGGGTGAGCGCACCAAGGCGCAGATGGAACTGGGGCTGAAGCTGATGGATCCGAACCTAACACCAGCAAAACGCAAGGAGCTGGCGGAAGGCTACAAGGCCTACCAAGCGGAGTCGGACAAGGCGATCGAGGCCTTTCTGAACAACAAGGAAGATTACACGCTCTTTAAGCGGTGGGAAGGCACGGCGGGGGAACGCACCAAGATCGATATGGCGGGTCGGTCCCAGTTTGCCGCGATCAACCAGCCGCTGACTCCGCAACAGGAGGAGCAACTGATCGATGCGATGATCGTGGCCCGTCAGGAAACGCCTGGGATCGTGAACACGCAGGACCCGACGGCGATGGATGTGAACCGCATGGACGACTCCTTTGTGGACCAGCAAATGAAGGCCATGGAGGCCGCCGATGCCGCCGCCCTGGAGCGCGCCCGTGCCTTCCTGACCCCGGAACAATTGCAGGCCTTTGCGAAGATGAACGAGCAGTTCCGCGTGATGGCCCAGGCCGGCCTCAAGGCCTCCGTGGCGATGTTTGGGAAGAAGTAGGTGGGGCGGTGGAGTGATGGAGTGATGGAGTGATGGAGTGATGGAGTTTGGGACGGGGTTTGGGCTTGTGCTTCTTCTCGTGCTCGTTCCTCGTCGTCGAGATGAGGATGGCACTCGAGTGAAGGCTGTAGCTGGGCTTTGTGAGCCCGGGCCATCGGGCTGCAAATGGGAACGCATAAGTAAGCATCTTTGCGATCTCTGCGTTCTTTTGCGGACAATGGCATCCCCGAATCCCAGATCAGGAATGTCCAAGACGGCCGCGGGTTGGTGCTGCTGTATTTCGGCTGCAGTAAAGAAAAAGGGCGACCATTGCTGGTCGCCCCGGTGAGTCTTACTTGGCCTCTTCGCCTTCTTTGGGCTTGGGCTTGAAGGTGCTCTGGATGTAGAGCTCGCGGAGCTGCTTGAAGTCCACGCTGGTGGGGCTGTCGGTCATGAGATCGCAGGCCTTGTTGTTCTTGGGGAAGGCGATCACTTCGCGGATGCTGTCCTCGCCACAAGCCAGCATGGCGATGCGGTCCAAACCGAGCGCGAGTCCGCCGTGCGGAGGGGCACCGAAGCGGAAGGCGTCGAGAATGTGGCCGAACTTGTGCGCCTTCTCCTCTTCGGTGACGCCGAGGACGGTGAACATCTTGGACTGCAGGTCGCCTTCATGAATACGGATGGAGCCGCCGCCGAGTTCGTAGCCGTTGAGAACGACGTCATAGGCTTCAGCACGCACCTTGCCGTATTCGCCAGCTTCCATGAGCGGAATGTCTTCCGTCTTCGGGCGGGTGAAGGGGTGGTGCACGGCGACCCAGGCCTGATCTTCGGGGCTGTAGGCGAGCAGGGGGAAGTCGACGACCCAGAGGAAGTTCAGCGCGGTGCTGCCTTCCACGAGCTTCTGCATGTTGGCGATTTCGATGCGCACACGGCCGAGGATGTTGCAGGCATCATCCCAAGTGCCGGCATAAAAGAAGACGATGTCGTTCTCCTCAATGCCCAACTTGGCAATCAGGGCCTGCTGCTCGTCTTCACCAAAGAACTTCCACAGGGGGCTCTTGTACTCGAGCACGCCTTCCGCATTGCGCTCGACCTTGATGAAGGCGAGTTGCTTGACCTTCATCCCCGCCTCGATGGCGAGTTCGTTGAGGCGGATCATCTGACCGGTGGTGATGCCCGCAAAGCCTTTGGCATTGATGGCACGCACGACGCCGCCGCCATCGATGGTGCTCTTGAAGATCTTGAAGCCGGAGTTTTCAAACACGTCCTTCATGTCCGTGATCTCGAGTCCGTAGCGCGTGTCAGGCTTGTCGCTGCCGTATTTGTCCAGCGCGTCCTGGTAAGTCATGCGCGGGAAGGGCAGGGGCACATCGATGCCCTTGGCTGCCTTAAACATGGAGGCGAGTAGGCCCTCCACCATGCCGATGATGTCGTTTTGCGTGATGAAGCTGGCCTCGATATCGATCTGTGTGAACTCGGGCTGGCGATCGGCGCGCAAGTCTTCATCGCGGAAGCAGCGGGCGATCTGGAAGTAACGCTCCAGCCCCGCCACCATCAGCAACTGCTTGTACTGTTGCGGTGCCTGTGGCAGCGCAAAGAACTTGCTGGGGCTGAGACGTGCCGGGACCAAGAAGTCGCGTGCACCTTCAGGCGTGGGGTTGGAGAGGATGGGGGTTTCGACTTCGATGAAGCCTTGGCCATCCAGGTAGTTGCGCGCAGCGTTGGTGATGCGGTGACGCGTGCGGATGTTCCGCGTCATGCGATCGCGGCGCAGGTCCAGGTAGCGATACTTCATCCGCAGGTCTTCGTTGGAAAGCTCGCGGTCGAGCTGGAAGGGCAGAACGTCGGCCTTGTTCAGGACTTTGAACTCGGTGGCGACGATTTCGATATCGCCGGTGGCCAGCTTGGAGTTCTCTGTGCCTGCCAGACGCGCGGATACGACGCCCGTGACTTGGAGCACATCCTCATCGCGCAACTCGTGGCTCTTGGCTGCGATCTCTGCATTCTCTTCAGGGCGGAAGACGACCTGTGTCAGGCCTTCGCGGTCGCGGAGGTCAATGAAGATCACGCCACCGTGGTCGCGTGCAGAATTGACCCATCCGGACAAGGTGACAGTCTGGCCAATGTGTTCTTTGCGGAGTTGATCGCAGAGGTGGGAGCGGAACGGGTTGGGAATCATGGATGAGTTTGAGGGGAAATGAAGCCGACTAGAATCGGGAGAATCCGCCGCTGCGCAAGCGAGACGTTTGTGCGGCATCAACGGTTGGGCAGATGCACGATCCCTGCGCCGACTTGGCTGCTGGCGGCATTCACCGGCTTGGCGTTCTGCGTCAGGATCTTCTGAATGTCCTGCGCCTTGTAGCCGCGCGCCAAGAGGGTGGCGACGACCCCACTGGTGATGGCCGTGGCCTGGGAGGTGCCGCTGCCGATGACCATTTGGTTGTTCGGATAAGCGGAGACGACGCCGACGCCGGGGGCGGAGATGACGAGGTTTTCGCCCGAATTGGAGAAGTAGGCCTGCACGCCTTTGGCATCGACCGCGCCGACGCTGATCACGCCCGGGATGCCCGCTGGAAAGGAGAGTCGGTCCATTTGCTCGTTCCCAGCAGCGGCGACGACGACGACGTTGTGGCTGATGGCATACTCGACCGCGCGCCGCAGCATGAGCGGATCCTGCATGGCGCCGAGGCTGATGTTGATGACCTGCGCGCCCTCATCCACCGCACGCATGATGCCATCGGAAACCAGCGCGGTATTGCTGACACCCTTCGAGTCGGTGACGCGGATATCCATCAGACTGACCCCGGGGGCGACGCCATCCGCAGGCTCCTGACCGCCGCCAATCAAAGAAGCCATGGCGGTGCCGTGACCATCCAGAGCGCTGCCATCGCCGACCAAATCGATGTGCTTTAGCTGGCTGGATCCAAAGGTGGAGTGGTCGCCAACGCCGGAGTCGATCACGGCGACGTTGACGCCTTTGCCCCACTTGGTGCGGTCACCGGTCGCGCCGATGCTGGCCAGGGCGGTGTCATCAAAGGCAGCGGTGCCACCGGCATTCGCGGTGTCTTTGGTGGGCTCGGCGGGCAGACCGGGGACACGCGCCACGTAGTTCAGTCCCACGTTTTCGTAGTCGCCAGGGTGCTCCGCCACGTCTTTGAGCAGGCCTTCGAGGTCCGTGAACTTAACCCTCGCTGTGAGGAGTCTCGAATCGGAGGAAATGGGACGCAGTCCGTAGAAGGATGCGCGGGTGTTGAATGCCGCCAGCGCCTGGGCGTCCTTGAAGGTCAGCAGCACCTCGCCCTTGACCACATCGGAGCGCTGGAGGCCTTTGCTCAAGGCGTCGCGCATGGAGTCAGTCGCTGATTTCAGAGCGCTGGTGGATGACGGGGCGGTTTCCTCGGCAGGGGCGGTGTCGGAGGACTTGCCTGGCGTTTTTTTGGCCGCGCCAGCATTTGAGGCAGACTTTGCCGCAACCGGACGCTGAACCATAGCGGGTGGCTCGGCGGGTGAATCTGCCAGCTCAACGCCAAGCCAGATCACGGCTAGGACAGACAGCGCAATGCTGCCCACCAAGATCCAGTTCAAGCCTTTGTCCCGCATGGTCGCAAACATAGCTGACATTGGGTCAATTGCACCGCTCAAATTTCGTGCTTCCACTCCATTGGGCGATAGGCTAAAAGAAGCGACCATGAAATCCCGTCTCGCTCCCTTGTGCCTGATGACCCTCCTTTCCACTGCGCTTTCCGCCCAGGCGCAGACGGCCGATCCAGTGCCGGAGATCCCCATTCCGTCGGCTCCTGTCCTGACTCCAGAACAGGTCAAGAACATCACCACGCAGTTGAAGGAGCTTGAGGCGCAAATCCAGCGGATGCGCGGGGATAATCTCGCCGCAATCCTGCAAAAACTGCGCACGGCAGCCGGTAGCAACGCCGCTGCCATGGCACTGTACGAGGACTGCGAAAAGCTGGTGAACATTGAGCGTAAAGACGTCGCCCGGGATGAAGCCAAACGCGCCGAAGAACGGATCGAGCGCAATGCCGACCGTCGCAGTGCCGACGCTGATGAGGTGAAACAAAACGGTGATATGGCGACAGCCATCCGGATTCAGCTCCAGTATTTGATCCTGACGCTCGAAGCCCACGAGGCCAATGACCCAGCGAAGATGATCCCGAAACTCCAGGCCTATGTGCAGGAGCTCGTGGGCCAAGCGGACAAGCTGCGTGGCCGCTCGCTCGGCTTTTTAGGGGCGGGCTTTGGCGGTGGTGGTGGCGGAGGTCGAGGCGGCCAAGGTGGCGGTGCGGTGGGCGTGGGTGGAGGCCGCAATATTTTTGTCGAGGCCTTTCAGCTTCAGCGCTTTCTGACAGTAGAAGATTGGACCAACCAGCCGACGGATTTTTCGGGCATGTGGAATCGCACCATCTTCCCTGTGATCGAGAAGGAGAAGAAAGAGGATCTGCCAGCGCAATGGGATCTGCGGATCAATTCAGAAGGGGCCTTCCGCAAGGGCTGCATGCCTGAACCTGAGTATCTGCTCTGGGTCCAGAATGAACTACCCGCACTGCGCTGGGAGCGCGCCGAACACCTCTATGAGCACGGCCCCTCTGCCATCAACGCCATGGCTGACATGTTGAAAGTGGTAAAAGAAAACCCAGGTCACGCCGACGCACCCAAGTGGCTCAAAACCCTGCGCGAATTGGTCGGTGCCGCTGGCGGAGCGGGCGCGGCCACAGCTCCCTGATTTGCCCCGAATGATCGTTCGATCCATCGATACCCAAGCGCCGTTCACCACCAAGGACGGCTCGACCATTCGCAGCATCCTCGATGCCGCGAACGCCCCTGTACAGAACCAAAGCCTCGCCGAGGCCGCAATCCCAGCCGGAGGTGCCACACAAAGGCACTACCACAAGGTGAGCGAGGAGTTTTACTTCATCCTCGAAGGCAAAGGCACCATGGAGATCGACGGAGAAACCCAACCTATCCAACCCGGCGACGGCATTCTCATCCCACCCGGAGCCTGGCACCAAATCACCGCCACCAGCGGAGCCCTCCGCCTCCTCTGCTGCTGCGCCCCGCCGTATTCGCACGAGGATACGTTCTTTGCATGAGCAGGGGCGATCACCCATGAACCCGCCTTACGCGGTCAGCGGTTCATTTCAAGGCGCAGCGTGGCGAGTTTCCCTGCGGGCAGGGTGAAGGCAAACTTGGTGAAACGTCCTTTTTCGATTTTTACCGTGCTTTCAGACAGGCTCACCGGCTTGCCGCCGACGATGAGGCTCGCCGTGTAGTCGCCGGGTTTCAGTTGGCGGAGTTCGGCTCTCATCTCACGCGGTGCCCCGCCAAAGTGAAACAGCTCAGCGGCAAACTTCGTCGTGCTCGCCTCGGTGACGAGCGCGGCGATGCCCTTCGGCGGCGTGAGCCAGCGCACGGCAATCTGCGGGAAGCGCGGTGCATTCTTGTCGCCTGTGACCATGCGGTAGAGCAGCTCGTGCTTCGGCTGCGTCACGCCTTTGTAGGCGTCGAAGGCGTAGTCCTGCGAGAGGAACTGCACGAAGCGCATCACACGGTCGGTGGAGCGCACCTCGCTCGTGAAACCCGGGAAATTCACTCGCAATGCCGCCAGGCTTTCGCGCAATGCAGCCTCCATCTCGCGTTTGCCCGCCTCATCGGTGCGGATGACGAATTCAGCACCTTCCAGCGCGATGAGTTCGTCAAACTCGCTCGTTCCGGTCAGCGCTTTGAAACGTGCCAGCGTCTTCACGAGTCCGCCCGTGTTGCTGTTGGCGTTTTGGCGCGGGGCGAGCTGGTCGGCGCACCAGGCCTCGGTGCCGGGCTTGAATTCACCCGAAGGGTTCTGCAGGTGCTTTAGCCGGATCGCCGCCATCGAGCGCAGCGGCGCCAGGTAGTGCTCTTTTCCGGTCATCACATGCGCCAGCATCAGCGCGTCTGTCATCTCGGTGATGACGCTGGGCCAGAGGTAGTAGCTGTGCATGTAGCCGCCCGGTTTGACGGGCTCCCACCAGTTGCCCTCGGCCCCGGCGGCGGCGCCATCCGGCCAGCGGAGGCTTGCGGGCAGAATGCCGGCCGGCTTGCCATTCTCCGCACGCGCCGTGGCGTCCACCCAGGTGTCGAGCCATTCACAGATCTGCGCACCGAGTTTTTCATCGCCCGTCCTCTGCCACGCCAGCAGCGCCGGATGCAACGCACCGACATCGGCGATCACATCCAGCGCGCGCTGGGGCTGCGGCGCGGTCTCCGTGGCGCTGAAGTAGAAGCTCTTGAACTGAAGCCGGCCGCGCTCGTTTTTACCCGTCCACACATCGCGCATGAAATCGCCTAGCTTGAGGCCCCACTTCGTCCATTTGTCATTCTCAGGCTCAAGCACCATCAGCGGCACCAGATTGTCCGTCGTGTCCTCGGCAGCGTGCTCCACATCGGTGATTTCCGTGTTGAACCCGCCCTTCAAATGCGGCCGCGTGACCGCCGAGCGCGAAAACTTCAACTGCGCCGCCGTGATCTGCGGGTCATCAAAACCCAGCAGCACGGACGACCACCACCGCCACATCTCGCAGTCATCGCCCCAGCCGCCACCGAACTCGCCGTTGTCGCGTTGGCGCTGCGTGATCCACCAGCGGATGATCTCGCCCAGTCGCTCAAGTTGCTCGCGTTGCAACGTGGCCCACTCCGGCGCCTCCTCCACCTTCGCCGGCACCACGCCCCAGGGCAGAGCCTCGCCCAGATACATCCGCGCCACCGTGTTCTGCGGAAACGCCGCCTTCACCCGCTGAAACGAAGCCACGGCCTCGTCTTTGAACCACTTCGAATCCTTCGGATGCGTGCGCACCGTGCTGTTCTCGATCAGAGTCCACGCCAGCATCCGTCCGCGATACAGTTCGCAGATGGGCCGCAAAGGAGAATCCGCCGCGACCCCGAAGTCATAGTCGCCCAGCGCACGAGCGGGCTTCCCGCGCATGCTTGCCCCGTAGAACTTCAGCGCGCTGCCGTTCCACCTCTTCGCAAACTCTGCCAGCGCGGTTGCCTCCTTGCGTTGTTCTTCGTCAAGCGCAGGCAGCGCCGCATATTTTTCCAGCAGCGCCTGCCGTTCCTTGTCGTCGTCCGTGTTGCCTGCCTGTCGAATGAGCGCGGGAAGCTCGGCGTGCAGACAGACGGTAAGCAGCGGGATCAGAGAGAGCAGGCAAGGTCGGAAGTCCATGAGGCCTATCAACGCTGCACCTCGATGTCATTTCTCAAAGCAACTTCTCCGTCAGCCATGCCGCAGGGAGACGCGCGGCCCAGCCCTGTGTCTGGCTTCGGACACTATCTCCAATGCCACATGCGAAACACAGCCCGAGGAAAGTTGGCAGACGAAACCAAACTTGCTCCGCCCATGATCCGGCGACTTCCACGGTGTTGAGGCTGCAGACAGTGTTGCGTCATCGGTGCTATGTCGCTCACTCAAGGGCGTGCCTATTTCGCAGCCAGTGCCTCGCGGCGGTATTTGCGGTGGCCGGAGATGACGGTTTGGAAGCTGCCCCATAGGATGAGGGCCCCGCCGATGATCTGCGGGGTGGTGAAGGGTTCTGCAAACAGGCTGACGCTGGTCACGGTGATGATCAGTGGCACCAGGGTTTGGTAGGCACCTCCGGCGGCGACGGTGAGGAAGCGAAAGCCCTCGGTCATCGAGAGTTGGCCGGCGGTGGCGCAAAGGGCGGCGATGCAGAGCAGAGCGGCATCAGTCCACGAGGGCATCACGAACGACCGCGCAGCCATGGGCACGGCGAGCAGCAGGGCGTAGATGCATTGCGAGGCGAAGATGGTCGCGCTGGTTTCGGTGCGGGTCAGTTGGCGGATGACGACGACCACGGCGGCGGCCAGTACCGCACCGCTGAGGGCGATGGCTTCATAGTGCCCAAACTGGGCCAGCGTGCCAGGAGTCATGCCTGTCAAGAAGGCTAGACCGACGAGCGCGAGCAGGATGCCGGTGATTTTTCCGAAGCCCAGTTCCTCCTTCAGAACAAAGGCGGCCATGATGGCGGCGAAGACGCACCAGGTATTGCCAATCAGGGTCGCTTTACCCGCTCCCAAGGGGCCAATGGTGATGTAGTAGGCTGCGGTGCCGAGGGCGCCAAGCACGCCTCTGGAGGCGAGCAACCAACTTTGGAAGCTGCGCTTCAGTCGCAGGGTGCCACGAGGCACAAAAAGCAGCAGCGTCACCACCATGCCGATCGCTCCACGGGCGCTCATCGACAGCCAGGGATCGACGTGGTGATCGGAGGAAAGGACCTTCAGCAGCAAGGCATTGCCGGTGAAACAGGTCAATGAAACGACCATCCACAGCGTGCCGCGCCGCTGTTGATGCTGGAGTTGGTTGGGGGTGCTCATGGGAAAAGGCAGCGGTCCGAGGGGAGGCTGCCTTCCGGCAAGGGTGTCTGATCGTTTGGATCGTGATGGATCGCGTCAGCGCAGGTTCCTCAAACCTTTGTTTTGTTCAGCCATGCCATACGGCACGCACCGCTTTTACGAGAGCGGCGCGGACGGCAATTCTGCTGGCGCGTTTGAGGTTCATCAGAGAGCGCCAAGAATCGGTGGAAATTGGAAAAGGTCAAGCGGCGAGGTGCTGGCGGGCTTTGGGGGCGGGGGCTGACGATGAGGCTTGAGAAGGACGAGAAGGAGGACGAGGACGAGGGGTTCGTCTTGGTCACTTCATGCCCGCGCTCGCGTCACCCGGCATTCTGGCGAATGGGGCTGCTCGTTGGCGTGTTTTCGTTGGGTCTTCAGGCTGCGGTTACTTGGCGCCGTTGACCAATTGGCAAATAACGGCTTTTTGGGCGTGGAGGCGGTTTTCGGCTTGGTCGAAGATCAGGGTGGCGTTTTCTTCGAGGACGCTTTCGGTGATCTCTTTGCCGCGATACGCGGGCAGGCAGTGCATGACGAGTGCGCCGGGTTTGGCCTTGCCGAGCAGGGCGTGGTCGATCTGCCAGGGGCGCAAGGTTTCGATGCGTTCCTTGGCTTCTTCCTCTTTGCCCATGCTGACCCAAACGTCGGTGTAGAGGACATCGCAGCCCTGCACGGCCTCGCTGGGATCGTCGGTGACACTGATGTTGCTGCTGGCTACGCGGTCCATGAAGCTTGCAGCGGGTTGGAACTCCTTTGGTGCGCCGATGACGAGTTCAAAGCCGAGCTTGGCCGAGGCCCAGATCCACGAGCGTGCGACGTTGCAGTCGCCATCGCCGAGGAAGCAGACCCTGCGGCCTTCCCAGCCGCCGATGCGCTCCGTCATGGTCAGGAGATCGGCGAGGATCTGGCAGGGATGCTCGTCGTCGGTAAGGGCGTTGATGGTCGGGATTCCGCTGAAGGAGGCGAACTCCTCGACATCGTTCTGCGCAAAGGTGCGGATGACCGCGCCGTGAATCATGCGACCCATCACGCGGGCAGTGTCCTTGATCGGTTCGCCGCGGCCGAGTTGGATGTCATTACCGGAGAGGAACATGACCTGACCACCGAGCTCCCGGATGCCGACTTCAAAGCTGACGCGGGTGCGGGTGGATGACTTGGTGAAAATGAGTGCCCATTGCTGACCCGTAAGGACTTGCGGGGAAGCTGCGCGATTCTTTTTGAGCACGGTTGCCTGGGACACGATGCGCTCGATTTCAGCGCCGGTAAGGGCTTCAAGAGAGAGAAGATGTTTCATAGCGATCTGAGGGGAAATGAGAGAGAGTTTGCGGGACTAGGCGGCAGCAGTCGTTGCATCAAGGGCTTGGCGGAAGAGCTGCAGGCCTTCTGCGACGTGGCCTTCCTGGATATTCATCGGCGGCAGCCAGCGCACGACGTGGGTGCCCGCAGGAACGACCATCATCCCGATATCGAGCAACTGCCGTGCCAGCCAGATGGATGCAGGTCTGCCGGAGGCGATCACGGCTGGGTGATTGTCAAACAGCGCGGCATTCAGTTCGAAACCGATCATCATGCCAAAGGCTCGCACGCTGGTGATGCAGGGGTTTTTCCATGCACTGACGTCAGCTGCGATCTGCGCGCCGAGCTTTGCAGAGTGAGCTGCCAGGTCGTCGCGGAGGATGACTCCCAAGGTGGTAAGCCCCACGGTGCAAGCGAGCGGCGATCCGCCGTAGGTGGTGCCGTGGCTGCCGGGTCCGAGGAGGTCGCAGAGTTGGCCTTGCCCTTCGTCTCCGACAGGGCGGTCTTGGATCCAGAAGGAGCCGAGTGGGAAACCGCTGCCGATGGACTTGGCCCAACTGATGGCGTCAGGTTTGATTTCATCGCCCGGAATAATGGTGCGCCAGCCGCCAAGGGTCCCGGTGCGTCCGAGACCGCACTGAACCTCGTCGAGCAGGAGCAGCATGTCGTTGGATTTGCAGAGGTCTGCTGCGGCCCTCAAAAACTCTGGTGTCACGGGATGAACGCCGCTTTCGCCTTGCACGGGTTCAAGTAGGATGGCGACGGTTTTGTCCGTGATCGCAGCCTTCAGTGCGTCGATATCGTTGAACGGCGCATAGACAAATCCAGGAACGATAGGGCCAAAACCGCCGTGGATCTTTGCCTGCGCAGTGGCGCTCATCGCGCCGAACGTCCGTCCATGGAACGAACCGGTGAAGGTGATGATCTCGTAGCGAGGCGAGCCATCGGGCAGGGGGCGGGTGACACCGTAGCGGCGGGCCAGTTTGATCAGGCCTTCATTGGCTTCGGCACCGCTGTTGCAGAAAAAGCATTTTCCGGGAATCTGCATGACGCGCTCCACCAAGAGTCGTGCCAGCTCTGCCTGCTGCCGGATGCAGTACCAGTTGGAGACGTGCATCAGCGTATGCGCCTGGCGGGAGATGGCGTCTGCCACCTCTGGATGGGAGTGACCCAGTGGGCAAACGGCTACTCCGCCCGCAAAGTCGAGATACTTCTTTCCATCACGATCCCAGACGTAGGGACCCTCGCCACGCTCTGGCCAGATCTGGTAGCGGCCGTAATTCGGCACCACGTACTGGTCCATCCAAGCGGGATCGAAGGGAGCATCTGGATCAAAAGGGGCGGTCATGTATTTGGGGCAGGTGTTTTTTCGGAAAAAACGGGGAAGCTGTTAGGATGGACCGCATTGGCGGAAGGGCAAGATTCATTTCGGCTAACAAATTTGGCACAATTCAGGCTAGGACAGAGGCTCCCCGCCTGCGGCGGAGCGAAACTTCCCCGCAATGATGCTTGACGCGTGGGGTCACGGTCCTATCGTCGCGGCTCTCTGCTCGTGAGACCGGGCCGGGAACCCCGCATCTTTTCAATTTCCCCATGAACATCCACGAATACCAAGCCAAAGAACTGTTTGAGAAATTCGGTGTCGCCACCCCTGCCGGGAAGGTCGCCGCAACCGCTGAGGAGGCAGGCGCTGCCGCTCGCGAAATCGGGGGCACTGGGCTCGTGGTCAAGGCCCAGGTGCATGCTGGTGGTCGCGGCAAGGGCACCTTTAAAAATGGCTTCAAAGGCGGTGTGCATGTCATCAACACAGCAGAAGAAGCTCAGGACATCGCAGGCAAAATGCTGGGTCAGACGCTCGTCACCCACCAGACGGGTCCTGAAGGAAAGCTGGTCAGCAAAGTGCTGATCGCCAAGTCGGTGGACATCGTCAAGGAACTCTATTTCGCGATCCTCTTCGATCGCAGCAAGAGCGCACACTCCATCATCGCTTCCACTGAAGGTGGGATGAACATCGAAGAAGTGGCGGAAAAGACCCCTGAGAAAATCACGAAAGTGCCTGTGCACCCGACCATGGGTCTGCAACCTTACCAGTGCCGCAAGATCGCTGCCGCGCTCGGATTGAAGGGACCGCTGATCAATCAGGCAGTGAAGCTTTTCTCCTCCCTTTGGAATCTTTACTCCAAGAGCGATTGCTCCTTGGTGGAAGTCAATCCTCTGGCAGTGACAACCGATGGCCAAGTGGTGGCTCTGGATGCGAAGTTCAATTTTGATGACAACGCCCTCTACCGCCAAAAAGAAGTCACCGCGATGCGAGATACCTCCGAGGAAGATCCTCGCGAAGTGGCTGCCAGCGATTTTGGTCTGAACTACATCGGTCTGGATGGCAACATCGCCTGCCTCGTGAACGGCGCGGGTCTGGCAATGGCCACGATGGACATCATCAAACTGCACGGCGGCGAGCCCGCAAACTTCCTGGACGTGGGCGGCGGCGCTACCAAGGATCAGGTGGCCTCTGCCTTCAAAATCATCCTGGGTGATCCTAACGTGAAGGGGATCCTGGTGAACATCTTTGGTGGTATCATGGACTGCAACGTCATCGCTCAGGGCATCATCGCTGCGGTGAATGAGGTGGGTCTGACACTACCGTTGGTGGTGCGTCTCGAAGGGAACAATGTGGAAGCTGGCAAAGCCACCTTGGCTGGAAGTGGTATGGCAATCCTCAGTGCGGATGGCCTCACGGATGCCGCGCAGAAAATCGTCGCAGCAGTCGCCAACGTTGCCTGAACCCACCTTTTACAGACCTCCTAACACACTTTCTATATGGCTATCCTCGTTGACACAGACACTCGCATTCTCGTCCAAGGCATTACGGGCGATTTTGGTTCCCGCCACGCCAAGGCATCGTTGGACTACGGCACGCAACTCGTCGCCGGCGTCACTCCGGGTAAGGGCGGGCAGTTTTTTGAACACAACGGCCACAAGGTGCCCGTCTTTGACACCGTCGCTGAAGCGGCGGCTGAGACCGGTGCTACCGTGAGCGCGATCTTCGTGCCACCTCCGTTTGCTGCGGATGCGATCCTTGAGTGCGTCGATGCCCAACTCGCCCTGGCGGTTGCGATCACTGAAGGCATTCCCGTCAATGACATGATCCGCGTGAAGTCCGCGATGTGCCACAGCAAGACGCGCCTCATCGGCCCGAACTGCCCTGGCGTCGTGACTCCAGGTCGTGGCGATAAGAGCCATGGTGGCTGCCGCATCGGCATTGCCCCAGGTTACATTCATCGTCGTGGCAATATCGGCGTAGTTTCCCGCTCCGGCACTCTGACTTATGAGGCCGTGTGGCAGTTGACGACTCGCGGCTATGGCCAGAGCACCTGCGTCGGCATTGGTGGCGATCCCGTGAATGGCACGAACCACACCGACGTGCTGCAAATGTTCAATGACGATCCAGAGACCGAAGCGATCATCATGATCGGCGAGATCGGTGGTAGCGCCGAAGTCGATGCGGCGCGCTGGGCAGCCGAGAATTGCAAAAAGCCAATCGCAGCCTTCATCGCAGGCGCTACCGCTCCTGCGGGTCGTCGCATGGGCCATGCAGGTGCCATCGTTGGCGGCGAGGATGATACAGCGGAAGCTAAGAAGCGCATCCTGCGCGAGTGTGGGATTGCAGTCGCAGACAGTCCTGCGGACATGGCCGCAGCGCTGCTCGAGCGGATGGGGAAGTAATTCCCGGCTTGGCGTAGTCCAGTCGAACTTTGGGAGACAGATGGTTCGCGCCATCTGTCTCTTTTTTACGCTTAATCCAAGGAACGTTTCGGCCCTTTGATCTGAACAGCAGGAGCTTTGCCTGGCGGTGCTGCGCGGACCACTGCAAAGCGTTGTACTTCATACCCTCGGACGGGTAGGTTGAATTCGAGCCCACGAAGGAATTCCCAGGTGGCGGCGACTTTGTTGTCGTCGGCGATTTTGCGGGCTTCAAGGTAAGTGTCGAAGGCATCTGACATCACTTGGAAGACAGCAACTCCGTTCGGATCTCCTGCGATCTGGCGAAGGACGCGCTGGTAGTTCGATGCTGGCTGCTTCATCTGCTCCAAGGTCTCCCCGCCACCACTGCCAGGTTTCAGGGCCAATACCACGTTGACAGAGCCGGGTTGAATTTTTGGCTCAAAGCCGAAGACCTTGGTCAGACCAGGATTTGAAGCTGCGCGCATCAGGAGATCGCGAATGCGGGTGGCGTCGTAGATGACCTTGTCGCGGCTGCGATTCTTGAAGGCATCGAGGTTTGCGAGGTCCTTGAAGAAGCCGAGGATGTCCTTGGGTGTGTTGCGGGTTTCAAAGGCTTTGGCACCGTATTTGAAATTGACCTTGTTCCCGGCCACAGCGGCAGTGATGACGGGTTTCGTTGGGTCAGTGGAGGGATCGAGTCCCACCCACTTGGTGAGGTCGCCCTTGGTCGCTGCGGCGGCGGCTTCGGCGACGACTGGGAGGGGTTTGCGCAGAACGAGGGAGATATCACCGAGCGAGCTGAGGATGTCCCTTGTTGCGGGAAGTCCGGCATCGGTGAGCGTCTTCCATGCGCGGGCGACGTCTTCCATTTGGAAGGTGCCAACAAAAGCACCGATGTCCGTCCAAGCCTTGCGGGAAACGTCTGCATCGCCCAGGACCTCCTTCAATAATCCCGCGAAGAGATCGATCTTTGCCTCTTTGTATTCGAGTTGAGACTTCGATTTTTCGAGTCCATCAAGAAGAGGATTCAGGAACTCGGGCTCGCTAAAGTAAAGGACGCCTTGTTTGGCGACGAGGACACGGGTCTCGACCGGTTTTTCAGGATAGGGTCTAGGATTGGGAAGGCGGACGTAGGTCGGAGGCTCTGGCTTGTAGATGGGGGTCTCATCCAGCAGAGCCTTGAGGCGCTCGACTTCAGTCAGCAACTTGTCGGTCTCTGCCTTCTCGTCGGTGCGCTTCTTGCGTGCTTCTTCCAGTTGTTTGCGGAAGGAGTCGAGATCCAAGATCTTCATCTTTTGTTCGACATCGGTGAGGTCGATGGTCTTGAGGTCTTCGGTGGCCTTTTTTTCGTCTTGTTCGGCTAGTTTTTTTCGCTCTTCGATTTCCTTTGGATCCGCCGGTGGCGGTGGTGTTTCCTCGAGCTTTTTCTGGAGCTGGGCGTACTCGTCAGGAGATACTGGCGGTAGATCCGAGAGGATCTTGCGCATGTTGTTGGCCATGTTCACGCTCATCATGACGAGGACGATCATCAACACACCGACGACGTTGGTAACGGCGTCCATGAGGGAGTCGAGATTGAGCTCGCCGCCGCCAGAGTTGGATTTCTTGGCCATGATCGAAGAGAAGGTGCGGGGTTATTTCTTTGCGTCGGCACCCGCCTTGGGCGTGCCGGGGGCAGGTGTCGCCGGTGGGGTGCCGCCGGGTGGGACCTCTGAAGGTGGCGGCGGCGGTGGGATCTTGCCGCGGAAGGCATCAAACATGTCGAGTTGCAAATCGCCTCGCCCTGGGATGGGCAGCTTCCCAACGCGGATGTTGAACTCAGATTCCGCGCGGCCTGCACCGTTGTTAAAAGCTCCGGCACCATCATCGCGGATCAGGAAGAGGATCAGTGATTTTGGATCCTTTGCGAGCTCGGTAAGAAAGTGAGTGTAGGCGGTATCGGCGACAACGACCTCAGCTTGGGCACTGAGGCGATAGTCTTCGCCCCAAGCATTGAGGATTTTAAGACCACCGCCAGAGGCTTCGACAAAGTAAACCTTGGTGCCTTCTGCCATTCCTGATCCAGATGGCTGGACCACGACTGGCGGTGGCTTTTTGTCCGGTGGGATCTGACGCTTCTTGATCTCTGCCATGAGGGTTTCGATCTCTTTTTTGGTCTCTGCCTGCTGCTTCTTGAGGCCGTCGATCTCGAGCATCAGATCGTCGAGTTCCTTTTGGAGCTGAAGGCTGATTTCCTTGTTGCGATCCTGAACGTCTTTGGACGTGTCGAGGAGTTTGCGCAGTTTGATGAAGCGCTGGCGTTTCTCTTCGATCTCCTTTTCCTTCTTTTCGAGCACCGCCAGCAGTTCCTGCACCTTGAGTGTGTCTAGTTTGCGCTCTTCCAGTTCTTTCTGGATGCGTTTGGCATCAATAGCGCGCTGGACTTCCTCTGGGTCTCGGCCAGCTGCTTTCTTGGTCTGGGAGACGACGAGCACGACAATGATCATGACCAGCGCGCCGATAAGGCACGCTAGAATGCTGAGGAAGGGGAATAAGGACACTTCGTCCCCTGAGGATTCCCGTCGCTTGGCCATGAGTGTTTTGGTCTAGGTGGTGAGGTTGAGAATGCTGGGAAGGATCAATCTTTGCTGAACCAACCCTTTTTCTTCACCTGATGAATGATCACCTGTTTTTCTCCCAATTGGGCGAGGACATTGTTGAGAGACTGAATGCCACTGGAGAGCGCGCGGGTGTAGTCTGTTGTGGTCTTGACGCTGTCTTTGATAGCGTTGGTCATGTCTTCACGCATGCGGTTGAGGGCGTTGGCAAATTCCGTATCGACACGCTCCTGATGCGCTGCGGCGCGTTTGTCCAGGTTCTCCACCTGCTCTTTGACGTTCTTGGAAAGGGCATTGAGATCGACGAGGAACTCCTTCTGGGCGTTCGCGACTGCCTTGACAAGCGTGTCCATCATTCCACCCGTGTCACCACCGGCGATACCGCCACCATCGTTGAGCCGGGGCAGGAGGATCTCATTGCAGAAGGCATCGATATTATTGAGGTTGTCGTCCTCTGCCTTGACGACGGCGTTCATCGGGAAGTTGAGGAGCATCGCCAGAACCAGACCGAGCAGGGTGGTGTCGAACGCGGTGCCGAGGCCGCTGGTGACCTTGCCGATGGAGCCCATGATTTCGCCCATGTCTTCGGTATTGAGGTTGATGCTGCCGATCGCGGACGACAGACCCATAACCGTACCGATGAATCCCAGAATCGGGATCGCCCAAAGGAACACTTTGAGGAGTGAATAAGAACCGCCGATGCGGGCACCATCGATATTTGACTGGGCTCCCATCATGTTGGCGACTTCGCCGTTGTTTTGGCGCACCTCAAAGAGCTCAAGGCCTTTGCGGATACGGTTCACCATCATGCTGTCGCGCAGACGAGCGGGAAGCGCGTAAAGGTTGTCAATGAAGGACGCGACGTTTTCATTGTTGATCTCCGTGCCGATTTCGACGGGGAGGACATCGAGATAGAGGGCTGTTTTTTGGTGGCGGAGCTTTTGCCCTTTGAGCCAGAGAATCCCGATGGCCCAGAAGAAGAAGAAGGACTCTGCGTAGTTCACCCAGGTGCGCTCGATGAACATGTCATGCAGGTAATTGCCATGGCCGAGGGCGAACATGAGGCCGTACCATGCTGCGGTAGCGACAGCACCGATGGCGAGCGCGACCCATGGATTGGGATTGCAAGGATCGGTCTCTTCCCAACCTCCACGCTGCTGGCGCGCTGCCTCGAAGGTGGACTCGTAACTTTGCTCGGGTGCTGAAGCCGTGCCTGTGCCATCGCCGCCGGAGCTTGGGGGCGGGAGGTTGGAGGGGGAGGGGAGTCCTGCCAGCGTGGCGATATCGCCAGGGATTTGAAGCTTGGTATTGCAGCCTGGGCAACGCACGACTTTTCCTGCCATTTCTGGCTCAGCCTTGAGCTGCATTTCACACGACGGGCACTTGAATTTCACGCTCTAAATCCTCCTGGGGTGGTTTTGATAACTAATGGGGTTACGTCTGGGGGAAGCTATTCTTGGGGAAGAACAGCGCGATTGCAATTCATTAGAGGAATGAATTCACAATTGACCAAAATAGGGTCAATCAGATTCTGCCCTCGGATCGCGGGAAAGGAGATCGCGCATGGCGGCCTTTGGCGATTTTTCTTCGTAGAGAATGGCGTAAATTTCATCCAGCAAAGGCGTGCGCACGTTGCAGGCGCGGGCTGCTTGGTGGAGGCTGGCCGTATTTGGAACGCCTTCGGCGACCATGTTCGTTCCGGCGATGATGTCGGCGAGTTTCTCCCCGCGTCCCAAAGCGAGACCGACGCGGTGATTGCGGCTGTGCTCGGAATAGCAGGTGGCCATGAGATCACCGACACCGCTGAGGCCGTAGAAGGTCTCTGGCCGTCCACCCTGGGCAAGGCCGACGCGTAAAATCTCTGCGAGCGCGCGGGTGACGAGGGCAGCGCTGGCGTTGTCTCCGAGCTTAAGGCCGTGGCAAATGCCGGCAGCGATGGCATAGGGGTTCTTCATTGCTCCGCCCCACTCTGCGCCGACGATGTCCAATGTGGTGTAGGTGCGGAACCAGGGCAGGGTAAAGCATGCCTGAATCCTTCGGGCTAGCATCTCATCCGCACAGGCGACGACCGCTGCGGTTGCGAGCCTTGCAGCGGCTTCTTCGGCGTGATTGGGACCGGTCAGCACGGCGACAGGTATCGCGGGCAGTTCTTGACTGAGGATCTGGCTCATGCGCAGCCCTGTATTGAGTTCGACACCTTTGGCGCAGGAGATTTGCACGCGGGCTTTGCTGGAGAGTTGAGTGCCTCCGAGTCGATGGGCGATCTCTCGGATACCCTTCGATGGCACGGTGAAAAGCAGCATGTCAGCTGGACTCAGGGAATTGAGATCGGAGGTGCAGTGGACCGACTCTTGCAGTGTAAGGCCGGGCAGGTAGCGGGAGTTGATACGGGTTGCTGCGATGTCCGCCATGAGATCACCGCTGCGTCCCCAGAACTGCACATCGAGGCCGCGCTCTGCCAGCATGGAGGCCAAGGCCGTGCCCCAACTTCCAGCGCCGAGCACGATGGCGGAGGTGAGTTCCGATGGGGCGTCGCTCATGCTTCTGGCGGCCCGTCTGGCGTGGTAGGTTTGCGGCCGCCGCTCTTGGGCTCTTTACCAGCAATCAGCCGGGAAATGTTCGCGCGATGACGCAGGACCACGAGGATGCCAATCAGGATCCCAAAACCGAGCAGCGGGCCATCCCAGTGGTGATTGCGCTGCATTTGCACAGCAAGGGCGAGTGGAACGGTGATGGCGGCAGCGATGGATGCGAGCGAGACGTAGCGTGTACCGAAGAAAAACGCCAGCCAGATCAGCAGGGCTGCGGCCATGGCAATCGGGGTTATTCCCAGCAGTACGCCAGCGGCTGTTGCGACGCCTTTGCCGCCTCTAAACTTGAGCCAAGGCGTGAATACGTGACCAAAGATGCCGCCGAGCCCTGCGAGGATCACGGCCAGGGAGGCGGTGATTGGTGAAACATCTAGCCCCGCTGTCCACTGGCGCACTAGGAGGCAGGGCAAGAGTCCCTTGAGCAAGTCGAGGATGAAGACCGGAATCCCAATACCCTTGCCCAGGACACGGATGACATTGGTGGCGCCAATGTTGCCGCTGCCGTGCTCGCGGATATCAATCCCACGCAGTTTTCCCGCCAAGTAACCAAAGGGCAGCGAACCGCTGACAAAACCAGCGGCGGCCGCAAGAGTCAGGACGGTAGCCGTGGTCATGCAATAGGGAGCACTGTCTGCGAGTGACTGGGTCGATCGGCTCAGGTGTAGGAAGACTCCACTCGGGTAGCTACATCGCGGTAGCCGTAGTCCGTGTTGTAGATCTCTTTCAGGGCTTCCAGGTAGGCTGCGTTATCGCCCATCTTTTGGCAAACGAGAGCGAGATCGTAGAGCAGTTCCTTCTTGGTATTGTCCATGATGGCCAACTCCTTGACCGCTTCTGCAAAGGCGCTGCGGGCGAGGTCGTTCATGTTCTTGCGCTCAAAACAACGGCCTAGCATGAGGATCGCCTTGGTGCGGATGTGGGGATTGGCCTTGGCCTGCTGAAGTTCAGGAATGGCCTCGGTGAATTGGCCTGCGTTGTAAAGCGCCTGACCAAGATCAAAGCGAAGCCCTTTGTCCGTCGGATTGCGTTCGACGCGTGTCTTGGCCTCGTTCACGACGACGGCACTGCGTTGCAGACGAATTTCAGCGATTTGAGCGCGCTTTGCCTCAATGTCTGGAGCATTTGGGTCGGCTTCGATTTCAGCCTCCATCGTGGCGATCTGGCGGTCTTGAATCGCGTCGTTGAGGATCTCGCACTTACGCTGGAGCGCCACGTCTCCGGTGTTCAGGGTCAGCGCGTAGTCATAGAAAGACTTAGCGTTTTCGAGCTGGTCGAGACGCTCATAGAGGTCTGCCATGCGCTTGACGATGGTGATGTTTGTCTGGTCGGCGTTGTATTGATCGATGGTGCGGGCAAGGAAGTCCTCCATCTGCTCCTTCGTCATGCCTTGCTTGTCGAGTTGCTCAAGAAGGCTGGCTTCGTCGGAGTTCTTCATCTTGTCGCGGAAACTGCCTTCATGGCTCCAGCCTTGACGGAGGATGGAGGTGCGGGCGGCGGCGTCCTTTTCGCCCTTCATGGCGGCCATATCGCGTGGATCCACCTTCAAAATGGCGCGGTAAGTGTCACCTGCCTTTTCAGGCAGTTCGTGGACCATGTAGTGTTCCGCGAGCTTATGCATGTTTTTGGTATTCGTCGGGTGACCCTGACGAATAGTTTCAAGTGCAAAGGCGGCCAATTCTGTGAAGTGCGCGCGCATGGCCAGGTCGTAGAGAGTCTGGTTGGCGTTGGGATTGTAGGGGTCAGTCTGGAAGACGGTTTCTTCGAGATCTGCGATCTGCTCCATCGGGTCCTTTTTGGTATTCAGCTTTGCGCCGCTGCCGCCAAAGTTGAAGAGCTTCTTCGGGGCGTTCTTAGCGCGTTCGCCTTCAGCACGGCGCAGGATCATGCGGCCGTCCATGAAGGTCGGGACCTCTTTCACGATCGGGAGGACAAGGCTGACGACGTAGTCCCAGTTGCGTTGTTCAGCGGAAAGCATCGCTTTTTTCCACAAGTTCTGGAACTTGGGATCGAGTTCGGTGTCCGTGGTGATGACTGGGCCTTGGGTAGCGTTCACAGGTCGAGTAGGGTGCTGGGGTTGGTCTTGGAATGGTTCATTTCCCGCCGGTAACGAGTGTCACAATCGTCTGCCACTCAGTTCTCACGCCTTGGAGGAAGCCTCCGAGGGTGAATCCATGCTCAAACAAGACCATCCACACGAAAGTGGCGGCCAGGAAGGCGAGCATCCATAGAATTTTTGAGAGCAGGCGCATGCCGGGAAAAGGAAAGTTACTTTAATGATAAAATCGGGTTTGCGTCCAGCACGGAGTTTGCCTTCTGCTGCAAAATCAGTCTTTAAGTCGAAGGATCGCAAAAAACGCACCATCTGTGTCGGTATCTGGAGGCCACTGAAGGTGGCTTTGGACAAGACTCAAGCCCGGATGTCGGAGGAGCGCCGCCTGGACGACTCCCTCATTTTCATCGGGGTCGATGCTACAAGTGCTATACGCCAGGGTGCCGCCGGGTCGCAAATAGGGCAGCACGTGGTCGATCAGACGGCCCTGCAGTTCCACCAGCGCCGGGAAATCGCGATCCGGCTCCAGGCGCCATCGCACGTCCACGCGGCGGCGGGTCACGCCACTGTTGGAGCAGGGGACATCCAACAAGATGCGGTCAAAAAGCAGGCCGTCAGTGGGCGGCGGCGAATATTGGCTCCAATCATGCACATGCGCGGTGGCGCAGGTGACGCCGAGGCGAGCGATGTTTTCCTGCCATCGATCGAGCCGCCTGGCGGAGCTGTCTGTGGCGATGAGCGCGCCCTGGTTTTTCAACAGTGCGGCGATCAGTGCCGTCTTGCCGCCGGGCGCAGCGCAAGCGTCGAGGACGACTTCGCCCGGTTGCGGATCCATCGCGCGCACTGCGAGAGCGGTGCTGGGATCTTGGGCATAGCAGCCGCCCGAAGCGAGGATCTCGCGCGGCAGGCTGTCGCAACGGAAGAATTCACCACCGATCGGGTGCAGCGCCGGATTTTCAGTCAGACCAGCGGCGGCATCGGGACGCAGGGGATTTTGGCGAACGAAGACGGGTGCTGGATGCTGGTTCCATGCTGCAAGAGCCGTCGCTGCCTCTTCTCCGCGCTGGGCGATCCAGCGCTTCAAGAGTGGGCGAGGGTGGGAAAAGCGCACTTCGGGAGGGAGCGTGTCCCGCTGGGCAAGAAGGGCGTCTTTTTCCCGAGTGACGCGGCGCAGAACGGCATTGATGATCGACGCTGACGGTCCGGCGGCGGCGACGGTTTCATTCACTGCTGCATGCTCAGGCACGTCGAGGATGAGTAACTGAACGAGTCCGATGCGGAGCAGCCATCGCGTGCGGTGGTCGAGATGCCGCTGCGCAGTCAGGTGGCCGATCCAGTGATCCAGCAGCGATAGATGCCGGAGTGTGGTCAGGACGATGTCGTGCAGAAACCCGTGATCCTGCGCTGAAAGCCCCGCCTTCCTTGAGCGATCATCGATCAGGTCCGCTGCATAGCGAGTCTGGCGAGACCACTCAATGAGCACATCCCGGGCAACACTGCGTGCAGTGGCCTGAGCGGAGGAGGGGCGTTTCAAGTGCGGCGAGTCTTGGGAGATTAGGGGCGCTCGCTGAGGATGCCCCGACCGATCCCACGATACTGGAAGCCAAAGTTGGCTGCGGCGACAGGGTCAATGAGGTTGCGACCATCAAAGATCAGCGGTGTGCGCATCACGTCGCGGAGCGCGGCGAGATCAACGGCAGCAAATTCTGGCCACTCGGTCGCGATGATGAGCGCTTCGGCACCAGTGGCTGCCTCCAGAGCACTGTCGGCGAAACGGATCTTGCTCGCGATCGGCAGTTGCTTGGCCTTTTCCATTCCTTTGGGATCAAAGGCCAGAACGTCGGCACCTTCTTCGGCGAGTTGCTCGACGAGGCTAATGGCGACTGAGGAGCGGACGTCGTCGGTGTTGGGCTTGAAGCTCAGACCCCAGACCGCCAGTTTTTTCTCCTTCAGGACCCAGAGTGCCTCGCGGATCAGGGCGACGAAGCGGTCAATCTGGCGCTGGTTGATCGATTGCACCTCTTTGAGGAGGTTGAAGGGAACGCCGAGTTGCTCGCTGATAGCGATGAAGGCCGCGATGTCCTTGGGGAAACAAGAACCGCCGTAGCCGAGACCCGCGCTGAGGAAGGAGCGCCCAATGCGTTTATCCATGCCGATGCCGTCAGCGACCTTTTGCACGTCGGCTCCTGTGGCTTCGCAGATTTCGGAGATGGCGTTGATGTAGGAGATCTTGAGCGCCAGGAAGCTATTGGCCGCGTGCTTGATGAGCTCCGCACTGTTGATGTCAGTGACAAGAACGGGGGCGACAAAGGGCTCGTAGGCCTTTTGCATGATGGCGAGAGCTCGGTCGCTATTGCCGCCGATGACGATGCGGTCTGGCTTCATAAGGTCTTCCACAGCGCTGCCTTCGCGCAGGAACTCAGGATTGCTGACGACGTCAAATTCCACGCCAGGTTTCGCATAGCGACGAATCGTCTGAGTGACGCGTTCGCCCGTCTTAACAGGGACGGTGCTTTTATCAACGATGACGCGGTAGCTATCCAGGTATTGGGCAATCTCACGCGCGACTTTTTCGATGAAGCTCAGGTCCACGCTGCCGTCGGGCTGGGGGGGGGTCGGGACCGCGATGAAAAGCACCTCTCCATGATTGACACCTTCTTCGGTGCTGGTGGTGAAGCTCAGGCGGCGAGAGGCGACGTTCTTTTTGACCAGGGACTCCAGCCCGGGCTCGTAGATGGGGATCTGGCCGGCAATGAGGCTCTCCACTTTCCGTGCGTCATTGTCCACACAAACGACGTGATGGCCGACTTCGGCAAAACAAGCACCGGTCGTGAGGCCGACATATCCAGATCCAATAATCGTGATTTTCATGCAGTGAGGGGTAAGGCTTCAGGCGCAATGAGAAACGCTAGAAGACAGGTTTTGGGGGTGCGGACCCTAAACCAAAAGGGCGGGGTGCTCAAACGGCAAGGGGCGTTTTTTCCGAGAATGACTGTCGTTGGGGCTGGAAGGGCCAGCCATCCGGTTGAGCGCAACTACATTGGGGCTGATTGCTATTCAATGAACACTGCTCTCGGAATTAGCCGTTTCAATTCCTCTTCAATCGCATTCTTATTTTGTGCATCGAGGGGGTAAGGAGTTTTGGGCACTGCACGGTGTTGTCAGATACCTGATAATACGGGGGACTCGGGACTGAGCCTCGCCAGCCGCAAATCACGCAAGGTCCCCAGTCCCTCAGCAACCGGTCGCGCATGTCCACCCAAGAAGCGCCCGCCCGTCTCTTGTCCCAGACCAAAGTGTGGTCGGTAAATGTGGAATCTTGCCACGTTGAACGTTCCGAAACGATGAATCGAAAAGTGAGATCGAGCGGCTGTGAATCAAAGTTCTTTTGCGCTGGCGTCACGAGGTCGTTTAGAGGGGCGCTGGAGATTGCTTTGCCGAAAGCACCCCGTTGAAAACTGCGGCTGTGGGCTCGCGTACGCTATGGAGCGTGATTTTGTCTTGCCTGAGAACCTTCCTTTTTGCCTCCATCGCCTTTACGGTCAGCCTGTCTGCGGCTGCGCCTGATTATGTGGCGGAGATTAAGCCCTTGCTGAAAAACCAGTGTGTGAAGTGTCATGGAGCCAGCACGCAAAAAGGTGGTCTGCGACTCGACACTGCCGCTGGAGCAATCAAGGGAGGTAAGCATGGCGCTGCGGTGATGCCGGGCGACGCTGATCGCAGCCTGCTGGTTGCGTTGGTTGCTGGCACTCACGAGGAGATCTCTCGGATGCCCTACAAGCGTGCACCGCTCGACTCGACGGAGGTGGATCTGATTCGCGCGTGGATCGCGGCGGGGGCCTTGGCGCCGGCGGATGAGGAGCCGAGCGATGACCGCCACTGGGCGTTCATTGCGCCGCAAGAGGTCAGGCTACCGCGCATCCCTGGAGTGGATCATCCGATCGATGCATTCGTGCGTCAGCGTCTGGTGGAGGAAAAGATCAGTCCGGCGTCGGAGACGGATGCGATCACGCTGATCCGTCGAGTGTTTTTGGATCTAACCGGACTGCCCCCGAGTGTGAAAGAGGTGGATGCCTTCGTCGCCGAGTACAAGGACCCCGCCCAGCGTGAGACGGTGTATCTGCGCTGGGTGAACCAGCTGCTGAAGTCTCCCCACTATGGCGAACGATGGGGACGCTGGTGGCTGGATCAGGCGCGTTATGCGGACTCGAACGGCTACAGCATCGACGCACCTCGGCAGATCTGGAAATTTCGCGACTGGGTGGTGTCGGCGCTGAATGATGACATGCCTTTTGATCAGTTTACGATTGAGCAGATTGCGGGGGATTTGCTACCGAACGCGACGGTCGATCAAAAAGTAGCGACAGGGTTTCATCGGAACACGCAGATCAATCAGGAGGGCGGCATCGATAAGGAGCAGTTCCGTATTGATAGCGTCTTCGATCGGGTGGCAACGACGGGCTCCGTGTGGCTGGGACTTAGCATCGGCTGTGCGCAGTGTCATGATCACAAATTTGATCCGATCAGTCAGGCTGAGTACTATCAGATTTTCGCCTTCCTCAATAACCAGGACGAGCCCACGCTGACGGTGCCGGATCCAAGCGTGAATCGCGAAGCCTTGGGTGAGGAACGCAAGATGTTGGAAGCTCAGATCACGGCCCATTGGGTCGCCAATAAGCAGGCCTTTGCGGAATGGGAGGCGGAACTCGGCACGCCATCACGGTCTCGACTGAGCAAGACCGCCTTGGCTGCTTTGAAAGTGCCGATGGCGAAGCGCAGCTTTGAGCAAAAACGGGCACTTTTTACCGCAGGCCCCGGTGCTGCCGATCAGGTTTATCGTGCGATGAATGAGCGGTTGTCAGAGATTGAAGCGGTTTTGAAAAATGGCATCACGACGTTGGTGATGAAGGAATTGCCTGAGCCGCGGAAGACGACGATTTTTGTCAAAGGCGACTTCACTCGCCCCGCCGATGAAGTGACGCCAGGAGTGCCCACAGTGCTGCACGCATTGAAGCCGCGTGGGGTAAAGCCGGATCGTCTGGATTTGGCGACTTGGTTGGTGGACAGGCAGAATCCACTGACGGCTCGGGTACTAGTGAACCGCGTCTGGCAGCAGTATTTTGGAACGGGTCTTGTGGACACGGAAAACGACTTTGGCACCCAGGGTTCGCTGCCCTCGCACCCAGATTTGCTCGATTGGATGGCACGCGAGTTCATGGGGCGCGGTTGGAGCTTGAAGTCGCTGCATCGACTCATCGTGACCTCGGCCACGTATCGGCAGAGTTCCAAGGCACGGCCAGATCTTCAGGTCAAAGACCCGACGAATCGGCTGCTGGCAAGGCAAGGGCGGCTGCGGTTGGATGCGGAGGTGGTGCGCGATGTTTCGCTGGCTGCGAGTGGTCTTTTGAATCCCAAAGTCGGTGGTGCCCCGGTCTATCCACCGATCCCAGACGGCGTGATGTCGCTGGGGCAGGTGCGGCGTGAGTGGAAGGTGAGCCCAGGAGCAGACAAGTATCGGCGTGGTCTCTACACCTTTGTCTATCGGGCGACGCCACCGCCATCCATGAGCGTTTTTGATGCTCCTGATGGATTCGCGGCATGTACCCGGCGCATCCGCAGCAACACCCCCCTCCAGGCGCTGACACTGTTGAATGATGCCGCGCAGGTGGAGTTCGCAAAGGCGCTGACGAATTTGATCGAGAAGGAAGGCCTTGTCGCTGCGTTTCGCCGAGTTGTGGCGCGGGCACCGTCCGAGGAGGAACAGCGCTTACTGGCACCGCTGGATGCTTTCAGTGCTGCGCGGGTCATGTTGAATCTGGACGAGACAATTACACGCGAGTAGTCTGGCCTTTCATGGCGAAGAAGAAGTCCGCAAAAAAGAAGAAGCCAGAGTCGTCGCTGCTCGGCCTGAGCAATCCGCAGCTGCAGTCCGTGAGTCGTGGTCATGTGCCGACGGTGTCTGTGCTAGGGCCCGAGGAACGGACAAAGGTCATCGAGCGGCTGAAGGCGGGCGTGACCCAACAGGTGATCGCCAATGATTATGGGGTGACGCGCCAATACATTTCCCTGGTCTGGAAGCGCTACCAGGCAGCGGGACTTGATGCTGTCTCTGGGCATGCGAAGCGTGGCAGGCCCAAGGAGCAGCCCCTCACTGTGGCTGAGCAAAACATCCTGCGCCCGATTTGGCAGAACAAAAAACCTGCTGACTTTGGGCTGGAGCCTGGAGAGATCTGGACGCTGAATTCGGCCAAGGAAGTAGCCAAACGGCACATCGGTCGGACGCCTGTGGCTCGGGAGGTGGCGATGCTGTTGAAGCGCTGGAAGATCCCCCTCCGCCGCGTTTTCGCGCAGGCCACGAATCATGCGGATAACCCCTGGGATCGGGAGATCGATGTGCGGGCAATCGATCCGGAGTTGCGCAAAGACAAGACCTTCATCGCTTATTTGAAATCGCCAGAGGCAGCAGCCCTCCGCGAGCGGGAGAAGAAGATGTATGAGGAGTTGGTGGCGAAGGGGAAATTGGTGCCGAAGGCAAAGATAGGGAGACCGAAAAAGGTTCAGGAAACTGAGGAAGCTCCCGGAGAGGGGGATGAGATGGACGATTTTGACATGGACCTGGATCGTTTGGACCTGAGCAAGCTGCGTCAGCTCGTACCACGTCGCCCTGATCCGCGCTTTACCCACGGCATCCGGACGGGGAAACATGGGGCCGCGTTTCAGCCTCCGAAGAAAAAGAAGCGCAAGAAAAGGTAGTCCACCGCACAACATAGCGCCGATTCTTGACAAGGTTGGCGGGGCAGGCAGGGTTTGGCTAGTTTAAGATGCGACGCTATGAATGAACAGACTTGCCGGACTCTCAGTACCATTTGCTTCCAAGCGGGGATTATCTCCATCGCCCTTTCAATCGCGGTATGGTGGATGCTGGATGACAGCAAGGATGTTGAAGCTAGGGCTCACGCAGAGCGTTTTGGCATTTTCATCGGTATCTGGGCTCCCACGCTGCTGATCCTATCGAATCGGTTTGATCGCTTCGCGGATAAGTCACGAGTCTTGCCTGGCCAACGTCCAGAATTCCAGGAGACGGACGGTAAGTAATCGCCATGCCTGAGTCGGGGAATGCGTTGGCATTCCGATGCTCGGAGGGATGGAGAGCACAGGTCGGCAATCTGGCGATTTCCGTCACTTGCTAGTCTTCCCCGATTCCGATCTTCTCGTTCAGGTACTTCTTGAGTTTGTCCAGACCCTCGCCGGTTTCGGCGGAGATGGGGTGGATTTTCACCCGCTTGAAGCGATCCTTCAGCGTGGGCAGGTACTCTGCTGCTTCTGGAAGATCGACCTTATTGGCGATGATGCACCAAGTGCGCTTGGCGAGTTCTGGGGAATATAGGGAGATCTCTGTGCGCAGGGTTTCGAGGTCGGCGACGGGGTCGCGACCTTCGCTGCCAGCGGTGTCCACGACAAAGAGCAGGACGCGGCAGCGCATGATGTGGCGCAGGAAGTCGTGGCCGAGCCCAACGTTTTCATGCGCGCCTTCGATGAGACCGGGAATGTCCGCCATCGTGCCACGGCGGAAGCCGCCGAAGTCAATGACGCCAACCATGGGCTTCAGCGTGGTGAAGGGATAGTTGGCGATCTTTGGTTTCGCGGCGCTGAGTTTGGAAAGGAGGGTGCTCTTGCCTGCATTCGGCAATCCGACGAGCCCGGCATCAGCAATGCTGCGCATCTCCAAATGGAAGTTTCCTTCATCACCCGGTAGGCCCGGGGTGAACTCGCGGGGAGCCTGGTGGGTGGGGGTCTTGAAGTGGTTATTGCCTTTGCCGCCCTTACCGCCTTTGCAGAGGATGAATTCGCTGCCGACTTCGGTGAGGTCGGCGATTTGCTCATAGGATTCGGTGACTTCTCCCGTTTCTTCGTCGTAATGTTCGGTGATCCTGCTGACGACCGTGCCTCCTGGTACCTTCAGGATGAGGTGCTCGCCAGATCTGCCCGAGCGCAGCCCACCTTCGCCAGGATTTCCGTTTTCTGCCAGGAGTCGGCTATTGAAGAAGAAGGTGCGCAGGCTGTCGGTGGAGTTATCCACCTTCAGGATCACGTCCCCACCGCGACCGCCGTCCCCGCCGTCTGGGCCGCCTTTGGGGCGGAATTTGCCGCGATGGAAATGCACACTGCCATCCCCGCCTTTGCCGGCGCGGCTAAATACCTTGATGTGGTCCACAAACATTAGCCCTAATCTGAAGCAGAGAATGGATGCTGACGCAAGGGATCGTATTGGAATGATCGGGGGGGAAATCGGCTTTCAACGTTTTGTCCCGCGCTGCTGTCAATGCTCCCATGGCTTGTGCGCTTCAGCTTAAAGGTTACCATTCCGTCACACGAGTGAGCATTTTACTGGGGTTGCATAGTCTGGAAGAGGCTGATAGAATGTTTTTTCAGTACTCCATTTTTAGCCTCTGTCTGATGGACGGGCTTTTGCATGAAAACCACCGATGACTTGATGCTTGTGCCCGGTTCGTCCGGCTACGAAGCGTGGCGCACCCGCTCTCGCGGTGGCGAGGCGACGCCTGATCCGGATTCTCGGACCCGCCGTGCCCCGGGGTGGATCGCCCTGCCGACCAAGTCGGTGGTTTGCGTGCCAATGATGCTGCAGGGGGCAGATGCCACCCGGCGTGAGGCCTCGGCACGATTGGAACTTGAAGCCGCAGGTTTGGCTTCGGAAGCGACGAGCGCCCATCATGTGGAGTTCCTTCCAGTCGGAACCGCTGCCGCTGGTCGCGAGCAGCAGGTGTTGGCGGTGGTCCAGTCGGGGCCAGTGCCGAATGATGTGCTGGCCAACGGCATCGACTCCCAGTATGCGCCGTCTGTCTTGTTTCATTCCCGGCAGGCCGGTGTGGCACAGTTGTGGCGAGAGCAGGACGGCTGGGTGCTGACGATTCCCAACGAGGACGGAGCTCTAGTTTACTGCCAAGCGATCAGCGCGAAGCATTTGGACGACGACGCTGGGGCAGAGATTCGTTGCATCTTGGCGGCGTTAGAGGTTGGCGGAATGTTGCCGCGTCTCGATCGGTTGGCCGTAGCTTTCCCAGAGGGAATGGAGCGTCAAATCGATACGCAGTTTGTGGATGCGGTGGAAATGCCCGTGGAAGCAGTTGGGATGGATGTGCCCATCGCTCCACTTGCCAACACGAGGCTGGTGCCAGATGAGATCGTGCAGCAGCGACTGGATCGCACGCAGCGCCGGATGACGGCGATGGCGGTGGCGGGGATGGTTTTAGTTCTGGTAGCAGCTCTAGGTGCCTTTGGCGGACGTCTGTACATGAGACAGCAGCACGTGATTTCTGAAAATCAGCGACTGGACGCGCTGGAGCCTGAGTTGGCCGCGATCCGCGATGCGCGGCAGAGCTGGACCGATCTGGAAGGCGCGCTGCGGCGGGACCTCTATCCGGTCGAATTGTATCACCAATTGATGCTCATCCTGCCGCCGGAGGATATTCGGATCACCAAGTTCGAGGCGCGCGAAGACGCGGTTTCATTTTCAGGCGAGGCGACATCTCTTGGGAAGGCGATCGATTTTCGCGGTACTTTGGTGAATCATCCTGGATTCAAGAACTGGAATTTTGACGAGGGCTTTCCGCAGCCGATCAACGACCCAAATAAGGGCACTGCAACGTTCACTGCCGAGGGGCGCAGACTGGACTTCGTCTCGACCGAAACCAAACCATGACCAAACGCGAACAGAATCTGGCTGGCATGATGCTGATTCTCCTGATCGGTGGGGGAACGTTCTTGGGCTTTACGAAGCTCAAGAAGTGGAAGCAGTTTATCGATGAGGAGGAGCAGATCGTCGAAATGCGCGAGACGGAGGCCTCCGCATTGTTGGCAGAGCGGGAGATGTGGACGCAGCGATCGAAGTGGTTGGCTGACAAGCAGCCGGTCTTTACGGATCGAGCTTCTGGCGAGAAGGAATTTTTGGAACTGATCACGTCGTCCGCCAAGGCCCAGAACATCGACTTGCGGCAGAACCAACCGACGGCACCAATTGACCTTGGCGGAATGAAGGCCGCCACGATGCAGGTGCAAGCCCACGCGGACCCAGGGGCACTGGGGCGCTGGCTTTACGAATTGCAGCAGCCTCAGACATTCATCAAGATCCCAGCCTTGGCTATTGAGCCTGACGAGGACGAAAATGGCAAAGTGAACGCCAGCTTAAACATTGAAAAATGGTATCGAGTCAATCCATCCTAGCCCGCTTCATCCGGGGCATCTCGCTCAGTGCCGCCTTGATGGCGGTGATGGATGCTCGTAGCCAGGACGATACCGTTGGAACCTCGGTGCCGGAACCGGTGATCCCTGAGGCTTACCCCATTGCGCGTTATGAGAAATCATGGGAACGGAATCCTTTTGCCCAGAAGGTGGTTGCGCCGGAAATCCAAAAGGAAAATTTCGGCAAGGACTGGGCACTGGGTGGGATCGCAGACCTTGGCAGCGGTCGGATGAGGGTGACGATCGTGAATAAGCAGACGGGTAAGCCGGTGCGTTTGAGTTCTGAAGATACACCTGAAAGGATCGAAAAGAACGACGGCATCCGTCTCGTGAAGGCCAACTACACAGCCCGCCGGTCCGAGCAGAGCGCGGAGATCGAGAAGGGTGGCGAAACGGCTACGGTGACTTTGGATGAGGCCCTGTTGGCTCGTCCGCTGACCACTCCTGCTCCGGCTCAGCCCGGTGGCGTGCCCCAAACGGGCTCGATGGTGCCAAGGGGTGGGGCTCCCGGCAGTAGTCCGGTCGCTGCACTGCGTGGCGTCCCCGGAGCTGCACAGCAAGGAGTGCCACCTGGCAGTTATCCCGGTGGGAGACCGGGCTACAATCCTGGAGTTCGGGCTGGTGTGCCAGGGGCACAGACAGCTCAGCAGCAGCAACAACAGCTTCAGCAACAGCAACAGCAAAATGGTTCTTTGCCTGCTGGGTCCGTGCCGTACGGGACGAATCCCGCCCAAGGTTATCCTCAGGGGGGAGCCAATTACAATATGCCTGGTGCGGCAGTTCCGACGGTCCCTAGTGCCGTGGCGCCGACGGTTCCCTCAACAACCACTCGGCGCCGTCAATTGATCCCGCCACCTGTTTACAATACACCGCGCTGAAGCCCTCACACGTCTCTCTCATGACCGCATTCTTCAAACTCAAGCAAAGCTGCTCGTTCGCGGTGATTGCGTCCGTTTCGATAGCACTTGCTGCAAAGGCTCAGCAGGGTATCCCGCCGCAAAAGGCACCCGCGACGGCCAATTCGCCAGCGCCGCGCCCGCTCTCTCCCAACGCGACGCCTCCCCCGGGGGCTGGTCGTCCGGGGCAGCCTTTCAGCCGACCGCAGCCAGCCCAGCCTACTGCGACACCTACTGGTGCTCCAAGTGGGGCTGCATCAGCTGGTGAGGAGCGAAAAGCTCCCGCTGAAATTGAGGATACTGGCGATGGGATCGCGCTCGCGTTCCCAAACACGCCCATCATTGAGATCCTTTTCATCTACGAGGAACTGACGGGTTTGAAGATCATTCGCGATGCGGCCGTCGAGAACGCTACCGTTTCCATCGAAACGACTGGCAAGCTGCCAAAGGATCAGGCGATTAAGTACATCGAGGCCAGCCTTCTCCTGAATGGGTACTCCTTCATTCCTGCTGGAGAAGGCATGGTGAAAATCTTGTCCGAAGGCAAGCAGCCCGTCACTGAAGGCGCTCCCATCGTCCTGACTGAAGCGGGGCTGGACACGAACGAGAAGATTGTGACTTACGTGACGACATTGCGTTATCTGAGTCCCGACGATGCGATCAAGGCATTACAACAGGTCATTCCGAGCCACGGATATGGGAAAATGCTAGGGGTGCCAACCTCCAATAGCTTGGTGATCATTGACAACACCGCGACGATTCGTGCGATGCTGGCTCTTTTGACGAAGTTGGACAACAAACCGATGGAGCCCGTCAAAAAGGTCTTTCAGTTGACCCGTTCCAGCTCCGATGATGTGCAGAAGGCGCTGACTGAGATTCTTGAAAAAGACAAGGACGCTTCAGGCTCTGGTGGCAGTGGCGGCTACAGCGCTCCGCGCCAGCCGCAGGTCGCAGGGGCGACGGGCATCCCGCAACAGGGACAAGCCGCTGTTCCGACAGGTGGAGCACCGATTTCGGTCAGTTCAGCGGGCGGTTCAACGGCGGGCGCGGCACCTCCTCCTAAAATCATTTCCATCCCACGTCGCAACGTTCTGTTGGTGTGGGCGCAGCCTTCAGACCTCGAAATGATAGGTGCCTTGATCGAGGAACTCGATGCTGCTGCTGACATTCGCAATTTCGTTTCCCGTGAATTGAAGTATCTTGCGGTGGAAGATGCGATGAACATCATCAGTGATGCCATTTCCCGTGGTCAGGAACCTGGTGCGGGCGGTGCTAGTGCGGCTGGTGGCTCTACATCTTCAAACAATACCAACAGCACCACCGGGAATACCGGCGGCTTTGGGAACAACCGCTACGGCTCAAACTCTGGATTGGGTGGCGGCCTTGGCAACAGTGGGTTTGGGAACTCCGGTTATGGCAATTCCGGCTACGGCGGGTCCGGCCTGGGCGGTGGCCTCGGTGGCGGTTTGAGTGGTGGTGGCGGCAATCTACAGCCGCTGAGGCAGGGCACCGCTCCGAAATCTTTGGTGGTCGGGAAGACCCTGCTGATTTCTGATCCCGTCAACAACTCAGTGTTCCTCTCCGGCCCCCCCGAACACCTAGAGATCCTGAATCAAATCATCGATGAATTGGATCATCGTCCAAAGCAGGTGGAAATCTCAGTTGTCATTGGCGAGTACACTCTGACGGACAACCTCCAGTTCGGGATCGATTATCTGCTGCGGCCCACAAATTTGAGCTACAACAAGATCGATGGCACCGTCGCTGGCGGAATCCGAAACACTGGCACTACTATCCTTGATCCGAATGCAATTAGCAATCTGGCGGATTTGGCTGGCGGTCTCAGTAGCGGTTTGACTGCGTTTGGTAGCATTTCGTCTGGCGTCAATGCCATCGCGAACACCCTGCAGGGCAATCGCAATTTCAAGGTTATCTCAAGGCCAACTTTGTTCACGATGAACAATACTCCTGCAACGATTTCCAGCGGTTCTGCAATCCCGGTTCCCACATCAACTCTGAATAGCTACAACGGCGGTGTGGGAACGAATGGCGGCGTGGTTTCAAATATCCAGTTTCAGCCAGTCGAATTGAGCCTGAACATCGTGCCTCTGATCAATGGCGAAGACGAGCTGACGCTCCAGATCCAGCAGGGCAACAGCGAGGTGAACGGTAGCACGACCATCAATGACCAGCCCTACCCGAACCTGAGTCAACAGCAGTTGAGCACCACCGTCATGGTGAAAAACAATTCGACGGTCTTGCTGGGCGGGTTGATCCGAGAAAACACGGAGAAGGAGCGCAACGGAATCCCCATCCTGAATCGCATTCCACTCGTGAAGTACCTGGTCAGCCAGAGTATCGACAAGAAGACGCGGCGAGAACTCCTTATCTTCATTCAGCCACGCATCGTTAGTGGCGAAGGGGATCTTCCACCATCTGCGCATGATTCTGCGGGGCAGTCACCCTTTGGTGACGATATGCGCAAGTTCTTGAAGCAGGAACACGAAAAACCCGTGGAAACCCCTGGCGTGCTCAACCGAGTCAGAGGTCTCCTTGACCGGATCGTCAATGGTCGTCCCCATTAACTTGCTGTGAGCCAGTTCATTGTTTCTGCTGATTACGAGGTCATCGACCGCGCACCGCTAGCGCTCGAAAAGGGAGATCGCGTTCGTCTGGGCCGCTCCGATCCTGCTTGGCCGGGCTGGGTTTGGGTTACAGCCATTGATGGTCGCGGCAGCTATGTGCCCGAAGATCATCTCAAGGACGCAGGGGATCTGACCGCTGTTGTGACCGCCGATTTCCATGCTCGAGATCTCAGCGCCAAGCGTGGTGAGGTGGTGCAGTCACTGCGCGAGGTGCGCGGCTGGCACTGGTGCAGCAAGTCGGACGGGCAGGAAGGTTGGTTACCCGAGTATTTGCTCAAGGCCGAAGGTTAGCGCGGCCTTCGGCTGAGCCTTTGCGCGGCTGTGGATCGCGCGTTACCGCGTTCGAGTGGTACAGCCAACATGCCTCTACCGATCGCTGGTGGAAGGCGATCTAGACTGGCGGGAATCAGTAGGGCAGTGCTGTGAGCGGCCCGAATTCTTGCGGCGGTCGGAGGCGGTGGCTCTACTTAAGCCAACAAGCCTTGCAGGACCTTCCCGTAGACATCGGTTAGCCGATAGTCACGGCCTTGAGAACGGAAGGTCAGCTGTTCGTGATTGATTCCCAAGAGGTGCATGAGAGTGGCATGGATGTCATGCACATGCGCCGGCCGATCTTCGATGCCAAAACCGAGCTCATCTGTGCGACCATAGACCTGACCCGCCTTGAATCCGCCGCCAGCAAACCACATGGTGAAGGCGTCGATGTGGTGGTTGCGCCCTGTTTTTTCACGATTCTCTCCCATCGGTGTCCGGCCAAATTCCCCGCCCCAGATGACGATGGTGTCTTCTAGCAAACCGCGACTTTTCAGATCGTGAATGAGGGCTGCACTGGCCTGATCTACGTCCTGCACGACCTTTGGGAAGTCGTCTTCGAGAGTTTCTCCCTTGCCCCCGTGGCTGTCCCAATTGGTGTGGTAGAGTTGCACAAAACGCGTCCCGCGCTCCACCAATCGACGCGCCAGCAGACAGTTCCTGGCATAAGTGGACTCTTTCTGATCTTTGATCCCGTATAGATCCAGCGTGGCCTTGCTTTCACCGCTGATGTCCATCAATTCCGGTGCACTGGACTGCATGCGATACGCCATCTCGTAGGCATTGATTCGCGTGGCGATCTCCTGGTCACCCGTGACCTGGAGGCGCTGCTGGTTCATCGCACGGACGGTGTCTAGCACCTTGCGCTGCTCCACTTGGCTCACCTCGGTCGGAGTGCTGAGATTGAGGATGGGATCACCCTGATTACGGAGAGGTACCCCTTGATAGGTTGTCGGCAGAAAGCCGCTTCCCCACAGCACTGAGCCGCCGCGGGGCCCCCTGGGCCCGCTTTGTAGCACGACAAAGCCCGGTAGATCCGAACTTTCGCTGCCAATGCCGTAAGTTACCCAAGCACCCATGCTCGGACGGCCAAATTGGCCGCTACCAGTATTCATGAAGAGCTTCGCTGGGGCGTGATTGAAAAGCTCGGTTTTGCAGGTGGTGACGATGCTAATGTCATCGACGATCTTGGCCATGTGCGGCAACATGTCGCTGACCCAGGCTCCGCTTTGGCCAGATCTGCGGAATTTTTTCCGCGTTCCAAGGAGGTTGAAGCCGTTGCTGCTACCCATGAATGCGAAGCGCTTTCCTTCGATGAAACTCTGCGGGATCGGTTGTGCGTTGAGTTCGATCAAACGCGGTTTGTAATCAAAGAGCTCTAGCTGCGATGGCCCACCCGCCATGAAGAGGAAGATGACGTTCTTGGCCTTGGGGCGGTGATGCTGGGCGCTGAGGCTGGCCCCGGCAATATCGGCCCGGCCTTCGGCAAGCAGGGAGCCGAGCGCAAGTGAACCGATCCCCATTCCGCATTGGCTGAAGAAATGCCGCCGGGTCTGGGCGTGCAGGGGATGGAGGCGCGGGTTTTCAGGCATGGTTGGGCTCGCAGTTCGGAGACAGAGAAAACGTCTGCCGGCACCGTGGACTTTCCGCAAGGGGACTCGAATTGATGGCGGATCTTGCCAAATCCACGGCAACGTGGTTGGGCGCAGAATTTGAACGTTGAGCGTTTGCCAATCTACGTTAAATTATGGAATGCGTAGTTTTTTTATCATCGCGTTGGTGGGCTTGGCGATCTATGGCGGCCTCCAATCACTCGAAAAAATGGGCAGTGAGAGCTCGGGGCATGCTCCCGCGGGCTTTTTGACCAGCTATGCATCGGCCGTGGCGAGAGCGAAGACGCAAGGGAAGCCTGTGGTCGTTATTTTTTCCGCCTCTTGGTGCCCTCCTTGCCGCACGATGCGGGAGCAGGTTTACCCAAGCAATGAGGTTGCCCCGTATAAGGACAAATTCGTCTGGGCCTATCTGGATGTGGATCAACCCAACAACCGCTCCGCTGCTGCCCAATACGGTGTCCGCGGCATTCCGCACTACGAATTCCTTAACGCCAAAGGCGAAAGCGTGGGCCAAGTTGTCGGAGGAACCGACGCTGGATCGTTTGCTGCGGTGTTAAGTTCGATGCTGACCAAGGCCCACTGAGGCTTGATTTAGCTGAGAGAGGGGCTGAGCATTAAAACTCCGTCTTGGCGGGAGATGCGAAGCAGTGGCATCGTGCCATTCGAGAGGGAAAGCGTGCTCGGCCTTGGGCCAAAGCTGTGTTTTGCGAGGCGAAGCGCCCAATCAATGCCACGAAGTGTCAGAGCCAACGCCAAAAGCCCGACACCGAGGCAAATCCACTTTCCAGCAGAGACGATCACCGCAAAGACTGCCGCCATAGACTGACCAAAGCCAGAGAGCCAAGTGGAACCCGTCGCCAACCATTCGGACGTATCAAGTGCAGGCTCAACGCCCAACTTGTGGGAGGCCGCCGAGAAAAGGAAAAGGAGACCGAGTCCCATCGCTGTTGCCATGAACAAAGCGAAGCCGAGAGCTGAGGGCCCGGAGTTTTGCTTGGATGAGCGTGAGCGTGGAGCCTTTGCGGACAACCGGAGATCCATGCTTTGAATTGATAAGGTTCGACAATTCATAATATTTATAACTCTAGAATATCTAGTGCTGGATGATTGTCAGGGCAAGTTAATAAAATTGAAAAATAATTGACATGAGTTCAATCCCCAGAAGTTCGGGGTCGGGGAAAATGTCCTTGGCGTAGACTCATGCCTCGTCCACAATTCCCGCCATGGATTTTGAAAAGATCGCGTCGGATTTGTCGGGCTGGGTATGGGGCACACCACTAGTAGTACTACTTTTTGGAACCCACTTGTTCCTCACGTGGCGGACCGGCTTCATTCAGCGCTATCTTTTGCGCGGAATTAAGATTTCTTTCTCCCGGGAAAAAGGAGGGGAAGGGGACGTGTCCCAGTTTGCTTCCCTGATGACCGCTTTGGCCGCGACGATCGGCACGGGCAACATTGTGGGGGTCTCCACGGCGATTGCAGCCGGTGGACCTGGAGCGGTGCTTTGGATGTGGCTGACGGGCGTTTTTGGTATTGCGACCAAGTATTCGGAGGCGCTACTTGCAGTGAAGTATCGCGTGCATCAACCCGACGGCAGCTATGCTGGCGGCCCGATGTATGCCCTTGAGCACGGGCTCGGGCAAAAGTGGCTTGGAGTGGTATTCGGCGTCTTCACCATGATCGCGGCCTTCGGAATTGGCTGTATGACTCAAGCAAACAGTGTGGTGGGCAATGTGACTCACCTGTTTTCTGAGTCGGCGCAGTCAGGCGCAAGCTGGGCGCAGCCGGATAGACTCGCGATGGTCTTGGGCGGGGTGATGGCTGTTTTGACTGCGGTGGTGATTCTGGGCGGTGTGAAGTCCATTGCGCGCGTCTGTAGCTTTCTAGTGCCGATTATGGCTGTCGGATATGTCTTGGGCTGTGTGGCTGTCTTGATTAACAATGCCAGTGCCATCCCGGGGGCGATTGAGGTCATCTTTAAGTCGGCATTTACCGGCACTGCGGTGGGCGGCGGGTTCATCGGCGCAGCGCTCAAATTGGTGATGCAAAAAGGGATCGCGCGCGGGCTGTTTTCGAACGAATCCGGATTGGGTTCTGCCCCAATCGTTGCCGCAGCTGCTCAGACAAGGAATCCGGTGCGCCAGGCGCTGGTGAGCGCGACGGGGACGTTCTGGGACACGGTGGTTGTGTGCGCGATGACGGGTTTGGTGATCGTGAGTTGCGGCCACTGGCAGGATGGACTTGCTCCTGATGGGACAATGGCTGTGACCGCCGAGGGCAAGCCAGTCCTAGTCGCTGCGCAACTGGTGCAGGATGCCTTTGGGACTCTGCACTCCTTTGGTCCCACGGTGCTAACGTTTGGTCTGATCACCTTTGTGTTTTCGACCATCCTCGGCTGGTGTTACTACGGAGAACGGGCGGCTGAGTACGTTTTTGGTAAGGCTGCGATTCTTCCATATCGCCTGCTCTGGGTTGCTGCTGTGTATTTCGGTTCAACGAAGACGGCGCAGGCAGTGTGGGATTTCTCAGATGCTGCCAACGGATTGATGGCCGTGCCAAACTTGATTGCCCTCTTGCTGTTG
This sequence comes from Verrucomicrobiaceae bacterium, assembly GCA_024232965.1. Lineage (GTDB taxonomy): Bacteria > Verrucomicrobiota > Verrucomicrobiia > Verrucomicrobiales > Verrucomicrobiaceae > JACKQF01. Next base: position 397,332 of record JACKQF010000003.1, read on the forward strand.
AGTGGGGTCATCGTCAAGGAAACCCGGACTTATGCCTCTGAGCTGACCGGGAAGGATTAGCTGCGATAATTCGTCGCTTTGGCGGTTGAAGGGTGGTGTTTTCTGCGCAGGGATATTGAGTTCTCTTTTCCCCAATGACTTACGCCGAACTCCACCGCATCTACCACCAGCCGTTCTTTGACCTCCTGAAGCAGTCCCGCGCGGTGCATGAGGAGCATTGGCCCGAGAATGAGGTGCAACTTTGCACGCTACTTTCCATCAAGACGGGGGGGTGCAGCGAGGACTGCGGCTACTGCGCCCAGAGCGCCCGCTATTCCACTGGTGTGCAGGCCGAAAAGTTGATGGACACTGCGGATGTCATGGAGCGGGCCCGCATGGCGAAGGCCAGTGGCTCGACCCGCTTTTGCATGGGCGCTGCATGGAAGGGCGTGCGTCAGGGAACGCAAAAATTTGATCAAGTGCTCGATATCGTCCGCAACGTCTCGACGCTAGGTATGGAAGTCTGTGTCACGCTCGGAGAATTGGGCGAGGAAGAGGCGCAGCAACTGAAGTCGGCAGGCGTCACTGCCTACAATCACAACATTGATACATCACCGGATCACTATCCAAACATCGTCTCCAGCCATACTTTTGATGATCGCCTGAGGACGATCCGCAATGCTCAAGATGCTGGCATGAGCGTGTGCTGCGGCGGGATCCTGGGGCTTGGTGAAGGCATCGAGGATCGACTGAAGATGCTGGAAGTCTTAGCAAACTTCAATCCTCAGCCGGAGAGCGTGCCCATCAATGCGCTGATGGCCATGAAAGGCACTCCGCTGGAAGACGAGAAGATGGTGGATAGCTTTGCGATGATTCGCATGATCGCCACCACGCGAATCGCCATCCCGCGTGCCAAGGTTCGCCTGAGCGCTGGTCGTCTGCAAATGAGCCGCGAGGCGCAAGCCTTGGCCTTCTTTGCCGGGGCAAACTCCATTTTCTACGGCGACAAGTTGCTGACGGCGGGGAATCCGCGAGCCAATGAGGACATGGCTTTGTTGCGTGATCTTGGGCTCACTCCCCAAGGTTCGAATCCAGACATGGCGGCGCCGGACGTCGATTATTCGAAGCCCATGTCTCCTTGTGTCATGACGGAAGAAGCCGTGCACTCTTGCGGTTGCGGCGACCTTTAGACTCTCCCTGATGGCTACCTTCTGAATTTCCTTGCACTCGCCTTGGACAATCGGTTCCGGGCAAGCGATGCTTAGCCGTGACTCTGCCTTGGCTCAACAGCGACCGATTCCCTCTCTACCTGGCCCCGATGGCCGGGGTGACGGACATGGTCTTTCGAAGTCTCTGCAAGGAACTGGGCGCGGATGTGATGGTGACAGAATTTGTCTCATCTGAGGGCATTCTTCAGAGGGATGATCGCACACGCCATTACACGGAATTTGATGAGCCACAACGCCCGCTGGGTGTGCAGCTCTTTGGCGCGGACGGTGTGAGGATGGGGGAAGCAGCGCGCAAGATCATCGACTGGAAACAGCCGGACTTTATCGACATTAACTTTGGCTGCCCGGTGAACAAGGTGGTGGCAAAAAATGGAGGATCATCTCTGCTAAAAAATTGCCCAGTGCTGGCGGAGGTGGCTCGCGGAGTGGTTGAAGGCGTCTCATCAACGGGCGTGCCGGTCACTGCAAAGATGCGTACTGGCTGGGACGCGCAGAGTATCAATGCGGTCGAAGTAGCGCATATTCTCGAAGACTGTGGGATCCAGGCCATCGCCGTTCACGGGCGGACACGGGCGCAGGGCTACAGCGGTGTGGCGGACTGGGAAGTGATTGCGCAAGTGGCGGAGGCTGTGAAGATCCCTGTCATCGGCAATGGTGACGTTGCATGCGGCGCGGATGTGGAGGTGCGGCGGGCGCAGACTCCGGTCAATGGGATCATGATTGGCCGCGCTGCGATGACCAACCCATGGGTTTTTCAGGAAGCCCGGCACTTTTTAGAGCACGGTGTTCAACCGCCGCCGGCCAGTATCGAGGATCGTTTCACCTTCATGCGACGTCATTGCCAGATGTCCATTGCACGGTCGACCCGAGGTGAATTCGAAGTGATGCGTGCGATGCGATCACGGCTGATGCATTACACAAAGTCAATTCCTGGCGGCAAGCATCTGCGCAATAGCTTTGCCCACATCACCAGCGTGATGGAACTCGATGACATCGCGGCGCAACATCTGGCCGCGCGGGACTTCCGCGCGGAACAAGTCTGATTGTCTAGAAGCGGACGGTCGTTTGAACGGCGAAGATCCATGCGTTGTCGATGGCGGAGGAACCTCCGGGATGGATCGCGTATTGGAGGCTGGGTTGGAGCGTCCACCATGCGGCGACTTGCAACTTGTAGTTGAGTTCGATGACCGCCTCGTAGTCGCTAACGACGAAGGCACCGGGAAGCACGCGGTTGGCGGCGCGCTGGGCGCGCTTGATGTCATCGCTCATCTTCAGGTAGGAGGCTCCGAAACCGAGGGTATCCCAATCGCGCCCAGGGATGAGGCCCTTGAAAACGAAGCCGCCATCGACGCCGAATTCTGTCAGGTTGCGGTCGGAGGGGGCTGCTGTCAGGCGGAAGAATCCAGTCAAGCCTTGCTGTGCGGGGTCGGATTTGTCAGTCTCGCGGCGCAGCATTTGTTCCGCGAGGAAGTAGGCACCATAGTTGCCTTCGTGCGGTGATTGAGTGCCTTTGGCAAAACCAAAAAGGCCGCCGATAGCGTCGTACACGTCGTAGAACTCGTCGGTGTGGTAGAAGCCGCCGAGTTTGTAGCTGCCGGGAAGTCCAGCGTCGCCTTCTTCCATATTGTGGCGGTAGCCGATCTCTGAGTAGATCAGCGCACCTTGGTCCTTGGTCAGATCATAGCTGGTGCCGTCTTTTTGATCAGGGTAGCCATCGTAAACGGCCGCTTGGACGTAGACTCTTGGCGTAGCCTGCCACTTGACCAGTGCCCCCAGAGAGCCATAGGGCGTCGATGGGAGGGAATGCGATCCGGTCGGAAGGCCAGGAATGTCGTAAAGGTTAAAGGCCAGAGTCGGGAAGAAGAACGTCTGGTTAAGGAAGTTGATCGAGGATAGAGAGTTGTAAAACTCAGGCACGATGAAGTCGCGATCCACCGCCATCTGTCCGAGTTTGATCGTGAGACGGTCATCCAGCAACTTCTGCTGAAAGTAGAGTTCCCAAAGACGCCAACCTTGTGGCAGGTCAAGGAGACTGGACTTGTTAAAATCGCCGACCGCTATTTCTGAAAACGGGTCACCATCCAACCATACGCCGCCAGCGTGGATCTGTGCGCCTTTCCAGGAGATGAGCTTGTCTAGATCAAGGTCGAGAATCATCAGGAGGCCTTGCTGGTAGGCGGTCTCCTCACTGATGCCGCCGGCGAAATTGGTGGGCAGAGATCCAAAGTAGATCGCCTCCATGTCGATGCCCTGTTCCTTGAGTGCGGTGCGTTTTCCTCCCCAAGTGCCAAGGAGGTAGTCCTGCGTGAAAAAGGCCTCGATACCCGAGGAGGGTGGGGCAGGGGTTGGTGGAGGCGTCTGGGTGGGCGTACCTGCGGAGGCAAAAGTTGCGGCAACCAGGAAGAGGGAATTGAGAGTTGAGTGGAAAAAGCAGGGTCGGATCATTGGGAGTTTGGGGAGGAGAATGGGGATGCACCCATTGAAACATGTGCATCGCACTGCCTGCATCGGTTTTTTGAGCCAGAACGCCTGCAATGCAAAGTTTCTGAGGGCTGTTCGAGTGTGGTGAGATTAAGCTAGCCGTAGCAATTTTGATGGCTACGGGAATTGTATTTGAATGGATTGGGGGTAGACTTGCAGCGATGTCTTGGCCCTCCATCAAATGGATTTTAATGCTATCGATCTTCAGCTTCGCCTCTTTTGCATTTGCGGGCTTTGAGCCGCTGTGGACGCTTGGGAATGTGGACGGGAATCCTTTGGAATTTGGCCAGGACCAGTGGGGTACGGTGACTCCGCCGGGCAGTGCCTCGGCCCTGGACGACGACTACTATTTTGCTGGCAGTTACCCTGCGCCCATTGGAGTGGTGACCGTCGATGAACCCATCCATTTCTTGGAAAGGGCAATCAGCACCGGGAGCCCGACCTGCCGCATCCACTTTCCCCTGAGTGCGGGCCAGGCGACGAGCACGTTGCGATTACGTTTTGTCGCGCAACTCGTCTGGGGCGGGTGGTGGGACACCATCGCTGACGAATCGGGGCCTGGGTTTGGCACCCATCTACTCGAAGTTCGAGTGAATGGGGCGTTGGTCGGTTCGGCCACAATCACTCGTGCAGGGGCGATGGTGGTGGAGGCCAATGCAGGCGCGTTCACTCCTGTGGTCGGTGCCAATTTACTGACGATCACTCGCGCCGGCGGAGATGCGGAAGCTTGGGTTGCGTTTGATTCTTTGAGTCTCGAGGCGCACCCAATGGCTCTTTTGGATGGCGATAGCGATGGCCTGCCGCGTTGGTGGGAAGAAGATCAGGGGCTGAATGATTCCTTCGCGGCTGATGCTTCTGCCGATCAAGACTTGGATGGTCTGACCGCTCTCCAGGAATACACGAAAAAGACCTTCGTGCACATTGCTGACTCCGATGGGGATGGACTGAAGGATGGCGATGAAGTGACCACCGATCCACTCAAGCCCGACACCGATGGAGATTCACTGAGCGATGGGTTTGAGCTTTCTCAAATCCCCCCCTTGAATCCCATGCTGACGGATACGGATTCCGACGGAAGCCCCGACGCCTGGGAATGGCGCACCGGTTACGCGGCCACGAATGGCGGCATCTCTCCGCCCGCGTTTGCGGGTGCCGTAGGCATCCAGTTTGTTTCCGAATTGCATGATGAAAACGGACTGAATCCAACCCATCCGGCGGGTTACATGCCGCAGATGAATTGGAATGTCACGCTGCCACTAACGACCTGGGAAAAGAAGACGGGTGGGATGGGGGAGATCGGATCGCCTGTGGCGGGATCACTCGTGGATGCGGGTGGTACGGGGACTACCTTGACTGCGACGTGGACTTCTGAATACACCTGGGGGAGCAGCAATGGCGGAAGCCCCGATCAGAACCTCTTCAGCGGCTATATCCAAGCAACGGCACTTGGCAATGCGACGCTGGTTCTGTCTGGGATTCCTTATGCCAATTATCATGTAATCGTCTATGTGGGTAGTGTCTATGATGGAGCGTTGGGCTCTTTGGAACTCAATGGTTCTCCGGCGACCTCGCGTTGGTTCAGGAGTGGCTCATCGCGGCCAGAGACTCGATTCATTCAGCCCGCTCTGAACGACGAAAATCTCCCTCGACGAGGCAATACCATCGTGTATGAGAACGTGAGTGGTTCCCAGTGCACCGTTCGATTGGCGAGCGTGAATAGCCACGAGATCGGCATCCATGCAGTTCAAATTGTGGATGCTTCGGCCGACTTGGATAGCGATGGGATGCCCGATTGGTGGGAGTTGGCAAATGGGTTGAAACATGGCAGCGGCACCGATGCGGTGTTGGATCCAGACAATGATGGGCTGACGAATGTGCAGGAGTTTGTGCGCAAAACTTCTCCTCATCTGGCTGATACCGATGGGGACGGTTTGTCGGATAAAGTTGAAACTGGAACCACTGTGTGGACCAGCGCGAACGATACCGGGTCCAATCCCTTGGTGGCGGACACTGATGGCGATGGCTTGACCGACGGAGATGAAGTCTTTCGTCAGCCTGTGTCTACCAATCCCAACCTTGTCGATACCGATGCGGACGGTCGCGATGATGGGGAAGAAGCACAGCGCCATACCGATCCGTTGGTGGCTGATTCCACAGCCGTCTCCATGCCGGTGGTGACGGTGAGTCCCCGGACTTTTGATTGGGAGGTTGCTGGTGTACAGTTGCTCTGGGATCATACCCGTGGCGAGACCGCCGATGGTCCTTGGGGTGATGACTATCTGGTGATATTGGGCGTGGAGAATAGCGCCACTAACTATGAGAGCCTTCGGGTCGGTCTGCGGGCCAGCGAGGGGATGGTGACTCACTTTTTTTATTCGAGTGCAGCGGGTGCTTTTTCGGCTGCGGGTGAGCCTGGGGCTGATATTTGGGAAAGCGATTGGAGCCAACCTCCAGTGGATCTACGGAGCGCGTTGGGTTTTAGCGGATATGGTCTGGACCTTTCGGATCGACTGAGATTTCGTGTGGTGGGGAGCAGTGCGGGATCTGCGAGTGCCTGGACCATCACCTACACTGTGACGAATCAGGACACCGGCCAGACGGTCGTCACACGGACGTTCAACAACACAACTCTGGTGACTAATGTTCACAATGGTTCCGCGACCTGGCAGGACGATTCTGATCCGCCCGTCCTGAATCGAATGGCGGTCAATCTGCACGCAGGTGTGCGACTCTTTTTCAGCAACACTCCCCTCGAAGACAGCCCGGCTTTTGCCTCGATCAAAGACACCGATGAAGACGGCATGCCCGATGTTTGGGAGAATGCCCATGGCTTGAATAAAAACAGCGCAGCGGATGCTGGGCTGGATGTAGAGGGCGATGGTCTTAGCAATTTGCGCGAATTCCTTGCCGGCACTGACCCTCACGACAGAGACACGGACGACGACCTTGCCTCTGATGGTGCTGAAGTGGCTGCGGGTAGTGATCCCCTGCGTGCCTCAAGTTTACCTCCTTACTGGCATGGAATACCAGGTGCTGGTGGTGAGGATTTTAACAACAACGGCATGGCGGATAGCTGGGAAATGCTGCATGGCGGCTTTTCGCTATTGCCTGTGGCGGACGATGACTTGGATGGTGTCAGCAATGCGGACGAAGCGATTGCGGGGACTGACCCGCTCGACCCGCAGTCGCGATTGTGGAGTGCGGTGCTGACCTCAGGGTCTGATTTGACTCTTTGCTGGCCGGCGCTGACGCTCAAGGAAGAGGTGCTGCTGCAAAACGAATCCCTGGGAACGACGGGTTGGTTGCCCGCAATAGGCACACTGAACACTGTGGGCGGTGAACGGAGATTGATGTTGACTGGGGTACTGTCTGCAGGGGTTGACCGGCGCTTTTATCGAGTGGCGGTGAGCGACTTGGACAGTGACCTGGATGGTGTTAGTGACTGGACGGAGTCGATGGTGTTGGGATCGAATCCTTACGTGGCTTCTAGCACGCAGACGCCCCAGCAGATTGATGCGAACTCGGATGGGTATGTCGATACTACCGTCAGTGGCGACTATCTGACCCTGGTGGAGTCGTTGCATGGTGGGGCCTCAATGGGTGGTTTCCCAGTGGCGGGAACGGGCGCTGCAGGGCAGGGTGTCTCGCGACCTCATGCGGCTCGATTCCTCATGCAGGCGGCGTTTGGTCCAACTTTGGAGGACATTGATCAAGTGCGATCACTTGGTTATGAAGGCTGGATTGCAGATCAGATAACCAAGCCGCCCACTCTCCATTCCGTTTACATTCGCGGGATTCAGGAGGATTTGTTGGGGCAGCGTGCGGACCTGACGTATTCGTACAACGGCACCGACAACTTCATCAATGGCAACAACATGATGACCGCCTTTGCCCGGGCGGCCATTCAGGGAGATGACCAATTACGGCAGAGGGTGGCCTTTGCGTTGAGCCAGATTTTGGTCGCATCCCGGCGCGATGCGAATCTGGAGAATCGCCCAGGCGCCATGGCGGATTTTTATGACATCTTCGTTCGCAATGCATTCGGTAATTACCTCGAAGTGTTGCGCGAGGTCACGCTACATCCGGTGATGGGGCGCTATCTGAGTCACGTGGGCAATCAAAAGGCGCGTCCGGAGATCAATCAGTACCCAGATGAAAACTATGCGCGCGAGGTGATGCAGCTTTTCACGATTGGTCTGTGGCAACTGAATCCCGATGGCAGCCGACAGGTGGATGGTGGTGGGCAAAACATCCCGACCTATTCGAATGCAGAGATCACCCAGATGGCGCGAGTGCTCACGGGGCTATGGTTTGGTGGACACAACTGGGGCCAGGGTGGCTGGTCAGATCCAGACCTGACCACACCGCTGACAATGCATCCTGAATATCACGATTTTGGCAGCAAGACCTTGGTCGGGGGTTTCCAGATCGCCTCACGGGCTCCTACAATTGAAAATGCGCTACGTGACATCGATGACGCGATTCGGCACCTGTTTGAGCACCCCAACACGGGGCCGTTTATTGGGCGTCAATTGATCCAGTTCCTCGTGACTGACAATCCGTCGCCAGCCTATGTGCAACGTGTGGCGTCGGTGTTCGCAGATAACGGTTCAGGCGTTCGCGGGGACCTGAGTGCGGTGGTGAAGGCCATTTTGCTGGATACTGAGGCGCGCAATCCGGCTTCAGTGATGCAGGACCCGAGCTTCGGTAGGCTGAAGGAACCGGTGATCCGAACAATGGCCATGGCGCGTGCGTTTGGCATGAAGCAGACGCAGGGCTTGCTGTGGTGGGATTGGAGCACATTTTACGACGCGGCGCGGCAGGAACCAACACGATCGCCCAGTGTGTTTAATTTCTACCGTCCCGACCACCGCCCGCCAGGGTTGATGACTCAAAACGATCTGGCCGGTCCGGTGTTCCAGATTACGGACAGCTATTCTGCCATTGCCTTCCCGAATCATTTGTGGTCGATGCTGGAAGAGGGCTTCAATGTCTGGCGCACTTATAGCTTTCCGCTGGACCTGAGCCGGGAGGTTGCGTTAGCATCCGATCCCGAGCGTCTGGTTGATCACTTGAACTTGATGCTTTGTGCCGGATCTATGCGTGCTTCCACCCGCTCCATCATTCTCTCTAATATCAGCGCAATCCCTGCCAGTGATCGTGCCGCGCGCGCTCGTGTGGCTGCGTATCTGGCACTGACAGCACCGGAAGGGGCCGTCATGAAATGAGCCATCCCGATTCCATGTCCCAAGCAAGAACAACCCGCCGCCAATTCATGGGCCAGGCTTCCTGTGCTGCCATCAGTGGTGTGTCTGCACTGAACGCTCTGCTGAATCTCAAAATGGCGGGAAGTGCGGCTGCCTCCGGTGGTCCGACGGATCGGCGCACATTGGTTTGTGTGTTCCTGAACGGCGGTTGCGATTCATTTAATTGGCTGGTGCCTCGCGATGCAACAAGGCATGGCGTCTATAGCACTTCGCGCGGCAATTTGGCGCTCGGCTCTGGAGATCTGCTCCCGCTAAACCAAGATGGTGGCGATGGGCAACTCTATGGTATTCACCCTTCCTGTGCGGGCTTCCAAGAGCTCTTCAACGGGCTTGGCGGTGATACGGCGAAGCGGCGTGCTGCTTTTATATCCAACATCGGAACGCTGATCCAGCCTGTTACCAAGGCCCAATATTTGGCCGAGAGCGTTCCGCTTCCAAGGGCGCTGTATTCGCATGCCGACCAGATTGACCAATGGCAAACCTCGGTTCCGCAGGGGCTGACGCAATTGAGCGGGTGGGGTGGACGTGCTGCGGACATTCTCCATTCCACGGCGAATAGTGGGCAGACCTCAATGAGCATTTCCTTGTCGGGAAACAATCTGTTTCAAGTGGGCAATACGACCCAACAATTTGTCATCACATCGGATGGTGCATTGACGCTTACGGGGCAACAATCGGACCCGGGCGGTGATCCTAACAATCCGCTGCGCCTGAAAAATCAAGCCAGCCGCAGCGTCATCGAGCAACACTACACGAACCTGATTCAGGACTCCTACGCTCAATTGAGCAAGACTAGCCTGGACATGCAGGAGTACTTCCTCCAGCAGTTCACCTCCTATGATGACAGCGCTGTTGCCTCGTTTTTTCCGGCTGGAAATTGGTTGGCGCAGCAGTTCCGTGCAGCTCTCAAGACGATCGTTTTGCGGGAGCAACTCGGTCTGACCCGGCAGACCCTGTTTATCAGCTTCGGAGGATGGGATCATCATGGTGAGTTGTTGGAGGCTCAGGCGGGGATGCTGAGCTTCCTGGATGCCGCGCTGACAGGATTTCAGAAAGCCTTGGACTACCTCGGCACACAGACTGCGACGGCGGGAATTCAGGATTCCGTGATGACCTACACCGCCTCTGATTTTGGCCGGACGCTGCGCAGCAATGGCCGCGGGACCGATCACGCCTGGGGGGGCAATGCCTTGGTGATGGGAGGTCCGGTTCAGGGCGGGCGCATCTATGGTTCCTTCCCAGATCAGTCGCTCGATGGCGGTGACGACACCGGCTATGGCGGTCGGATGATTCCGACGACATCAGTGGATCAATTCTTTGCAGAGATGCTACGCTGGTTCGGCGTTCCTGCGGGCGACACGGCCTACGTTTTACCAAACATCAATCATTTTTACACTCCAGGTTCTGGGTCCTTGCCGCTGGGCTTCCTGCGCGCGGGCAGTTGGGTTTAAGGTCATTCTTCCGGCTATGGCACGCGGCGTTCCTCCCAGTCTCAGCCCGTTTCGGTTTTACGTGACCATCGTGACTCCGCTGGCGCTATGTGCCCTCCTGGTGATACTTTTGATTTGGCGAATCTTCACCGCAGAAAAAGTCGCGAATGAGCCTGAGGAGGCACTCGTCCAGCCGGAGGAAAAAGCGGCTCCAGTCGCGGTGCCGTCGCCGAGTTCACGCGGGATGGCGGATCATGCAGCCAAGAGCATCGGTGCGGTGATCCTAGAGCGCTATGCACATCCAGAGCAGTCGCCCCAAGCCGACCTACAAGACATGGCGCATGCATTGGAAAACTTCGCGCTCCTCGTGAAGGGGGACAATCCATTGCCGCTGGGCTCAAACCAGGAGATTGCCACTGCGCTGAGGGGTAGGAACGCGATGAATCTGATTTTCATTCCGCTCGATCATCCCGCGATAGGAGTGGATGGTCAGCTCATTGATCGCTGGGGCTCACCGCTTTTTTTTCACGTAGAATCGCGCGATCACATCGACATCCGCAGCGCTGGCCCAGATAAGGTGATGTGGAGCGATGATGATCTTCAGCGTCGCTATGATGGGTCATTTTTGGCTGGCAAGGATCTCAATCCTGCCAGCCTGCACGTCGAGCGGAAGCTCCGCTGAGTTGGCGCTCAGTTCTTGGATTCTTTGGCGTAGGCCGCGAAGGCTTCTGCGATTTTGGCGGACTTCTCGTCTCCTGAATGGAAGATAAAGCGGTGGCGCAGCTTCAATGGAGCGCCGGGTTTGATTTCTTCTGCGCCATCGGGGGCGTTCGGGTCGAGGCTGTGCGTGCCAAAGGGATTGGCGGTGAAGAGGCCGTAGGTGCGGGAGTGCCAGTAAGTTGGGTAGCGGAAAGAGGACGGGTGGTTCAGGATCGCGACGCCCAGAGTTTCGCCTTCGACTGGGCCATGGTAGTCGCACCAAGTGGAGCGAACTCCCCAAGTATCTTTGTCCGTTTTGCCCTCGGCATTGATCAGTTGGCCGCCGAGTTTTGTGTCCACCGCCATGCTCGTGGGGACGCGAATGCTGATTCCGGCGTCTTTCTTATCGGCAGAAATCACCGGGCCTTCGCTTGCGATCAATTCGTTGTCCACATCGATGACGCGAGTGTCCGCTGTGGCGCGGAAGATCATGGTGCGGTGCTCTTCGAGCAGCTTTTTGCCAACTGCATCCACGTAATCGATCGTGACCGCGATGGTGGCGGAGTCACCGTCGGCCTTGAGTTCTGTGAATTCGCGGTGCACTTGAGCGCCCAGTGCGGCGAGTCTTTCCTTGGCCTTGTCCGCGTTTTTCCCCTTCAGCATGTCCTCAAAGGTCGCCTTTTCTGCCCATGTATCAAAACCGGCGATGTCTTCTTGTCCAAAGCACAGGCCACGATGGTGAGGGTGGTCGTGTTGCTCGCCCTCGACATTCTGCATCGGATAGGCCCGTGTCATCGATTTGCCCGTGGGACCGTAGATCGGCCAGAGGTAGGGCTTGTTGCTTCCTTCTCCGTTCATCACGTATTCAGCGAACACCTTGCCATCCACTTTGACGACTGCGCCAGCGGCGGATTTTTCGACGGTGAGTTGGGCCGCCGCGATTTGGCTGGCCAGGGCGATTGAGGTGAGCAGTGCTAGAGCGATTTTCATGATGTGCTTGTAGAGAAGGGGTTAAACGGGGGGCAGGAGGGTATTTCTTCACGGATGTTGAGGGAATCTTTGAAGGGCGGCTGTCCCTGCGTTCGTTGAACTACACGATGAAAGCTCTGAAATGTCTCTTCTTGGCCATGGTGCTGATGGTCGCCGCCGAAAAAGCCTCCGCTGCGGCTACCGCTGATCGCCCTAACATTCTATTCGTCATTTTCGATGACTGGGGCTGGCAGCACGCCGGTGCCTACGGTTGTGATTGGGTGAAGACGCCAAATTTTGACCGAGTGGCCAAGGAGGGGATACTCTTCAAGCACGCCTTCACCAGCAACCCCAAGTGTAGCCCCTGCCGGGCGACGATCCTGACCGGGCGGAATTCCTGGCAATTGGAGGAGGCGAGCTGCCACGGTGGCTACTTTCCGGCAAAGTTTGCCGTCTATCCCGACATGTTGGAAAAGGCTGGCTATACGGTAGGCCTGACTGGCAAGGGCTGGGGGCCAGGTGATTTCAAGACAACGGGTTTTCCTCGCAATCCTGCGGGTCCGAGCTTTGACCAGTTGAAAATCAAGCCGCCAACCAGTGGCATCAAGGGGCTCGACTACGCAGGCAATTTTGGTGAATTCATGAAGCAGCGGGATAAGTCCCAGCCTTTCTGTTTCTGGATGGGCTTCACCGAGCCCCACCGTGCCTATGAAGAAGGTTCTGGCGTGCGCCTCGGGAAAAAGCTGGCGGATGTGGAGGTTCCCGGATACTTCCCAGACAATGACGTGGTCCGCAGCGATCTGGCGGACTATGCCATCGAGGTGGAGTGGGCGGACGGCCACATCGGTCGCGCTCTAGAGATTCTAGAGGCGTCGGGTGAACTCGACAACACACTAGTCATCGTGACCTCCGATCACGGCATGCCTTTCCCTCGGGTCAAAGGCCAGATCTATGAGGACGGTTTCCATTTGCCTCTCGCGATGCGCTGGGGGAAGGGGATCAAGCCCGGCCGCGTCGTGGAGGACTTCATCAACGTTCGGGACTTTGCGCCGACCTACATGGAACTCGCCGGATTAAAGCCGCATGAGCAGATGACAGGGCGCAGCCTGCTACCGATCATGAAGTCGGATGCCTCAGGCTGGGTAGAGGCGGACCGCAAAGTGATGCTGGTCGGTAAGGAGCGCCACGATATTGGTCGTCCGAATGACTGGGGCTATCCGGTTCGCGCGATCAGGACGACGGACTACTTCTACACTCACAACTACAATCCTGAGCGCTGGCCCGCCGGGAATCCAGAAACCGATTTTGGCAATTGCGATGCCAGTCCCACCAAGGAATGGATGAAGCAGGAGCACGGTCCCTTTTACGAAATGGCATTTGGCTATCGGCCGGAGCAGGAGCTCTATGACCTGAAGGCCGATCCGCAATGCCTCAAAAATCTCGCCGACCTGCCGATGTTTGCCCCGATCGTTAAAGAATTGCGCGGGCAGATGGACAAAATGTTGGTCGAGGAGAAGGACCCCCGGGCTCTTGGGAACGGGGCGATTTTTGACACCTACGAGTATTTAGGGAGTCGAAAGAAGGGTTATGAGACCTGGGAAGCCGCCCAAAAAGGCAAACTGCCCGAGCGGAAAAGTAAAAAAATTGAAAAAAATTAGGTCTCCAAGAGAGTGATTCAGCCCATTTTAAGGGGGTATTGTGCCCCTTTGGTGAGTTTTTTTGAAAAAAAGTGGGGTTAAATCAAAATCAGACTTGATAATTTAGCGATATTGATGTTCATTGTTGCGAAATCTAAGTGATCCAGGATGTCCTTTTTATGGATATTGTAATTTCCATTTGCATAACTCTCTGTATCCATTAAAATTATCACAGTTCACGATTTTTAGACACCAACAGCTTTACACCTCCCCCTCTATGAACAACGGCAACGGCACCCTAGCAAAGGATCACGCGAAACTGGCAGATTTCATTCTGTTCAGTCAGCGCGAGTTTCTCCTCAATCTGTCGCGAGAACTCAATCGCGATAATATTTCCTTCGCGCAGTTCTTCCTTCTCAGCTACCTGTCGACTTCTCGCGAGCTGACGATGACTGACATCGCTCGTAAGATGGGGCATTCCACTGCAGCGGCTACTGGTCTTGTGGATCGCCTTGAGAAACTTGGTTACATGGAGCGCACACACGCTGTTGATGACCGCCGCAAGGTTCTCGTTCGCATTACCTCCCGTGGTATTGAACTCGTCGCTCGCCTTCGCGATGAGCTTCAGAACCAGATTGCTGATGCAATGACGGAGGCTGACGCGAGTGATGTTGCTTCTTTCATGACTTCGTATCGCGCGATCGACGACGCTGCAGCTCTCAAATAGGTCTAGGTTTCTGTTCTGGTGTGGCACCAGTTAGTGCGGGGCGCATGGATTTTTCCGTGCGCCCTGTCTTTTTTGGGGCATGGAAAGGACATGGAATTTGATCGGCTCAAGAGCGTCCCTGGATTTACTCACAGGTTTACCCTGCGTCACCCAGAAATCGATATCGATGGGGAGCGCGATGAAGTCATCCAGCGGCTTTTGCCTTGGCATCTGGCTGCGGTGGCGGAGATGGGATTTCCTGCCTCGGCACTTCAACTGACGGAGCAGGTACATGGGGCGGGGGTGGTCGTGATAAATGAGCCAACATCCCTCGGTCGTCCTTTGGCAGGAGCCGACGGGATGGTCTCGAATCTGCCTGGGGTCGTGCTTGGCATCTATGTGGCGGACTGTTGCGCCGTTTATTTCGCGGACCCGGTGTCGGGGGCTTTCGGGCTAGTTCATTCCGGCAAGAAAGGCTCTGAACTGGGCATTGCTGCGGTGGCGATCCAAGAAATGCAGCGATTAGGGGCCCAACCGCAGGATATCCGAGTCCAACTCAGCCCATGCATCAGGCCCCCGTCCTACGAGGTGGATTTTGCTGCGCAGATTCGCAGGCAGTGCTTGGCGGCAGGTGTGATGCCCGACCATCTTTGGGATGATGGGGTCTGCACGGCGCGGGAAGTCGGGCGTTTTTATTCCTACCGGACGGAAAAAGGGCGTACTGGAAGAATGTTGGCGCTTCTTGGACGTGCTTGATACATTCCTGCTTGGCATTGGCACGGCCCTTGCCTAACTGGCCCTGATATGACTCAACTGGTTCTCAACTCCCACGCAAAGATCAATCTCTGGCTGCGAGTGATGGGCAGGCGGGACGATGGTTTCCATGATGTCACCACCCGCATGTGCCGCCTCGCTCTGGCGGATCAAGTGACCGTGGCGAAACTGGAGGGCGAACCTCGGCTGGAACTGACCTGCTCAGACCCGCTGGTGCCGGTGGATGAATCGAACTTGGCGGCGCGTGCCTTGCGCAGTTTTCAGCAGCGCACGGGAGAGCAGGGGGCTTGGCGAATCCATCTAGAAAAGGTCATCCCCGCTGGCGCCGGACTCGGTGGTGGAAGCAGCAATGCTGCTGCGGTTTTGCGTGCGGTGAACGAACTGTGCGGGCATCCCTTGGATCACAACACACTTGTGGACATGGCGGGCCAGTTGGGTGCGGACGTTGCTTTTTTCGTCCTGGATGCCCTGGCCGGAGATGGCACAGGGAAGGGAGAGAAGGTCGTTGCAGTGGATTTCCCCTGGCGTCTGCCGATGGTATTGGTAAAGCCGCCCTTTCCGATTTCAACGCCCTGGGCCTATCAGCGTTGGTTGGGCTCGAAGCCAACCAGGGGCGCGATGAACGTCCCGCAAGTTTGCCCGTGGGGTGTCATGGAAAATGACCTCGAGCGCCCAGTCTTCGAGACACATCTCTTTCTCGCCGCGCTAAAGAATTGGCTCTTGGAACAATCGGAAGTCGTCGCGGCACTCATGTCAGGCTCGGGCTCGACCGTCTTTGCCATAACTCGCCATGGCTCGGGAGCCACCGAGCTGGTGCCAAAGGTTCAGCAGTGGTGTGGGGAGACGTCGTGGGTGCGGGCAACCGTCGCTGGGCCAATCTGAAGCGTGATCGAGGTCGCGGCGTGCGTACTTTACGCTGCTTGTTCACGTGATCCGGTCTCTCGTCATCCTCTTCCTAATCTCGCTATCCGCCGCCTATCCTCAGGGATATCCGCCGCAGATTGCGGAACGCTGTGCAGAGTGTCACGACAAGGAAGTGGCGAAGGGTGGACTTGATCTCACGGCCTTGCCTTTTGATTTGAGCAAGGCTGCCGTTCGCGAACGCTGGATCCGCGTCCATGACCGCATCGAAAAAGGCGAGATGCCGCCGAAGGCCGATGACCTGCCCCGTGCCGAGCGAGCAGAGTTGGTGAACTTTTTGTCCTCCTCCATCTACGAGGCGGATTACGCGGATGTTTTGGCCAATGGGCGGGGGCCTTTGCGTCGTCTGAATCGTGATGAGTATGAGCAGAATCTCCGCGACTCCTTGCAACTGCCGAATCTCGACATCCGGGATATGTTGCCGGAGGATCGAGAGGGCCATCACTTCAACAAGGCTGCTGAGATGCTGGATATGTCCCGCGTCCAACTCACTGCATATCTTGACGCAGCGGAAGCTGCACTGAGTGCCGCCATGGTGACTTCGCCGACGCCACCGAAGGTGACAACCTATCGTGCTGTGGGGACAAATCTTTTTCCTTCGAGCTCAACCTTCGGCGAGCGTGAGGCGATGTTTTTCGCGAAGGCTAATAAGGCGATGACGCAAGCTGCTGCCGCAGACAAATCCGCGTCGGCAGATGAGAAGATTGAGCTTGCCCTCTTTCGATCTGCCCACTGGCCTTACTTTGGATATCTGCGTGGTTTTGTGGCCAAAGTGGCGGGTGAATACAGGGTGCGGTTTTCTGCCCGAGCCGTGTTGCAGCAGCCAGGTTTCATGCTTAGCGCCGCAACTCAGCCGGTGCCGATGACCTTCCGGTCCCGCAAGCCCTCCGGTCCCGATGTGTCTGGAGACGTGCGTGCGACTGGTGGCATCATCGACGTGCTGCCAGATGTCGCTGTTTATGAAACCCGGGTTCGACTTCTGCCGGGCGAGACGTTTGAATACAGCCTGCTGGGTCTACCGATGCCGCTCGCGCGCAACGTGAAGGGCGGTCCACCAACCTATCGCTATCCACCTTTTCCCGAGGGCGGGCAGCCTGGCGTGGCCTTCCAATGGCTCGAAGTTCAGGGGCCGCTGCCGCCTGATTCGTGGCCGCCACCATCTCATCGTGTCTTGTTTGGCGATGACAAAAATTCGGACCCGCAGCGCCTCCTCCGACACTTTGTGCATGTGGTGGCGCGCGAGCCGATCCCTGAAGCCGCACTGGCAAAGTTTAGCACCCTCATTCAGAATCAATTGGATGAAAAGATTCCGTTTCGAGAGGCCATGCTCGCCGGGTATCAGGCCTTTCTTTGCTCGGGGCACTTTATTTATTTGCGTGAGCCTGAGCGCAGTGATGATCACTATGCGATTGCATCGCGTCTTTCGCACTTCCTCACCAATTCACGTCCAGACGCGGAATTGATGGCTTTGGCGGAGAAAAAAAGACTTCGCGAACCGCAGGTGTTGCGGGGGCAGACGGATCGGCTCATTGAAGGAAAAGGGTTTGATCGATTCATCAAGAATTTCACCGACTACTGGCTCAATCTCAGATACATCCGACGCGATGAGCCCGATATCCGCCTCTATCCCGAGTATCGATTTGATGACTATCTCGTCGAGTCGATGGAGACTGAAACTCGGACTTTTGTCAGTGCGATGATTCGGGAGAATCTGCCGGCGCACATGCTGGTGGATGCTGACTATGTCTTTGCCAATGATCGACTGGCTGCCCACTACGGGTTGCCGCCAATGAGTGGTTCCAAAATGAGGAAAGTCGCTCTGCCAAAAGGAAGCGTGTTGGGTGGGCTCCTCACTCAGGCTGCCATTTTGAAGGTCACGGCCAATGGCACGTCCACTTCTCCGGTCGTTCGCGGGGCTTGGATCATGGATCGTATCATGGGGCAACCACCACCACCGCCACCCGCCAGTGTGCCTGCTGTTGAACCCGATATTCGCGGCGCAAAAACCATTCGTGACTTGTTGGCCTTGCACACAACTTCCAAGTCAGGTTCGGGCTGTCATGCTCGATTTGATCCGGTGGGTTTAGCCCTGGAAAACTTCGATATCTTTGGTGGTTGGCGGACACGGTATCGTGGTATGGAGGAAGGGGATCGTGTCATCGGTATTGACCGCGCCGGTCACGATTTCGCCTACACGCTGGCAGGGGAGGTTGATCCTTCGGGCAATCTGCGCGATGGTCGGCGCTTTGAGAATATTCGCGATTTACGCGCTCTCTTGGCCAGCGATCCTCGGCAGATTGCGCGCAACCTCCTTCAACAACTCACACTTTACGCCACGGGAGTTCCTGTTCGCTTTTCGGATCGACGCGAAATCGAAGCGATTCTCGATCAGTGTTCCGCAAAAGACTACCGAGTCCGTGACTTGATTCACGGTTTGGTCCAAAGCCGAATTTTTATTGGAGGACAGCAACAATGAAGACGCCATACATTGCCAGACGACCCACTCGGCGGCGCTTTCTTCGCGGTGCCGGGGCGGTCTTAGCGTTGCCGTTCCTAGAGTGCTTTACTTCTGTATTTGCGCGTGGAGCAAGGCCGTCGACTCCTCGCCGGATGCTGCTGATTTCGAATAATTTGGGCGTCCTGCCCAAGCCGTTCTTTCCGCTGGGAACTGGTCGCGACTACGAGTTGTCGCCCTACCTTTCTGCGCTCGCTGAATTTCGCGACGACTTCACCGTGTTCAGTGGTCTCTCCCATCCCGATGTTAATGGCGGGCACAGCACGGAGAACTGTTTTCTCACCGCCGCGCGAGGACCAACCAAAAGCGGCTTTCGCAATCAGATCTCGCTGGATCAATTCGCTGCTGAGACGCTGGGGCAAGTGACGCGGTTTCCGACTCTGAATCTCGGGGTGAACATCGATAAGGCGAACCGCAGTCTTTCGTGGACTCGGGATGGGGTATTGTTGCCTGCTGAGGACAGCGCGCCCGCCTTGTTTCAAAAGATGTTCGTGCAGGGCGACGCTGAGATGGTCGCAAAACAGATTCACCGGCTAGAGCAACGTGGCAGTATCTTGGACACGCTCATGGATGATGCCGCGCTCTTCAGTCGTGACCTTGGGAGTGATGACAAGTCGCGTTTGGATCAGTATTTGACGTCGGTTCGTGAGGTGGAAGATCGATTGCAGACGGCTCGCGAGTGGGAAGTGAAGCCGAAACCCCTAACGGCGCTATCGGTCCCAAAGGATCTGCGGGACAAAAAGCTGTTCTTCCAAAAGTTTGAGCTGATGCTGTCAATGGCTCAACTTGCGCTGGAATCCGATAGCACACGGATCGTCACACTGATGGTTGATGCGTTCGCCACACCTGTCTTCAACCTGCATCCCGATCAAAGCACGACGGACGGCTATCACAATCTCAGTCACCACGGGCAGGCAGTTGAAAAGGTGAAGCAACTCAAAGATGCGGACGGGCAGCAAATGGCCTTGCTGCGAAAACTGTTGAGGGGATTGGCTGACAGGCCGGACGGGGATCAGCGACTGCTCGATCACACGATGGTTCTCTATGGTAGCAACATGGGGGATGCGAATACGCATGACAATACCAACCTGCCGATCCTTCTCGCGGGCGGCGGATTCAAGCACGGCCAACACTTAGCCTTCAAGCGCGACCACAATACGCCCTTGTGCAATCTTTTCGTTGGGATGCTGCAGCAAATGGGGTGCGAGACAGATGCATTTGGTTCGAGCAGCGGAGTGCTGGCTGGCATCTGACCGCCCCTTACCCGACGGAGTATTGGACCATTTCTGCGCACAGGAGTTGACCGTTGTCGAAGCGGGCTTTGATGGACTTTACGAGGCAACGTTCGGCGAGTTCGGCTTCGACTGTATGTGGCATTCGGACAGTGTCTTGGGAGTCGCGATATAGGGAGCAACGCAGCTTGTTGGTTTTGGCAAAGGTGAATTGATACTCCGCCAATGATGGCCCGATGAATGGGTCGAGGGTGTCGTGCAGCCAGCGCATGGGGCTCGATGCAAATGGCACGGTGCTGAAGTGATCGCTCCAAGTGACGCCCTCGGGTGGCTGTTGAATGCACGGAACACGACCGAGGATGAGTGCTAGCAGACAGGTAATGCTTTCGCCCGGTCCATCAAAGTCAGTGCAGAAAAATTCGCCGTCACGCAGGAAGGCTCGGAAGCCAGCGCGGTGGCGGCGGGAACTCACGCGATAACAACCGGTGTCGTCGAAATCCATGACAATGGCTTCTTCCTTTGTTGGTTGACCTTCGCGTGTGATTCTCCAGCGATACTCCCCAGGCAACCAACCGGCGTGCAAGGCCTGTAGGTCCCGGTCGGGAGAAGCTGTTGAGATGATTTGTCCTTCGGCGGGTAGTCCGGCGGTGTGGTAGATCCAACCGGCATCGCCGCTTCGCTGCGTGAGGTATTGACCGAGACAGAAGGGGCGTGTCGCAGCCCCTGTGACGAGGGATGTCTGGACATGCAGGTGGAGATGGGGAATCGGGGATCTGCCGGAGTTGCCGCACTTGCCGAGGAGGTCACCGCGTTGGACTCTTTGGCCGATGGTGACGAGGATCGACTCGTGACGCAGGTGAGCCAGCATGACCAAGGGGCCTGCGTCGCTCTGAATCAGCACAAAATTTCCCCAGTTTGTTTCGGGGTTGTTGCGGCCAGGTTCATTGTCTTGAACGCGATCAGTCGATCGAGCAATGGTGCCATCGCAGGGGGCAATCACGGGCGTGTCGAAGGTGGCGAAATCCTCCAGCGATTCTCCGCTGCCTGACCATGCGAGCCCGTTTTCGCGGGCCTCAAAATCCAGCGCGTGTCGCCATGCACCGCGGTGGGTGAGGGGACCATTGAAGCCCTGCGTAATGATGCGTTCTCCCTCAAAGGGCAAGCGCACCGCAGGGGTGGCTATGAAGGGGAAGCGTACGCCTTCCAGGCATCTCAATCGTGCACTTAGTTCGGGGCCGCTGGACGCATGGAGGTTAGGCAACAGGGCACCCGGTTGGCGGCGTTGTTTGAGTGCGTAGATCATGGCCAGAATGACCAAATTTGCAGGCAGTGCGCTTGCGGGGAGTTCGAAGTAACGAAGAGCCGTTGCGACTGCGATGGCGACGGGGGCACAGAGAAATGCTGCGACTGTGCCCAGCATGAGACTGGCCCGTGATGGTGTGTAGTAACCGATGGAAAGCGCCACGCCGCAGAGGAGGAAGTTGAAGCCGCACCATAAGACTGAGCTTGGTTCAAGGGAGAGGCCGAGCATCTGCATGCCCGCAAACCCACCCGCGAATCCGCTCAGCGCAGCCAGCAGGGTTAACCGAGACTGAATGGCGACACCGATCATTGTGAGCGCGCCGGGGAGCGCCACCGGCATGAAGAGCATTGAACCGAAACCTTGGCAGATGGCTCTTAGCATCGGGGGTAGCATCGTCAGATCCACGAGGTCACTGCGTGCGGCTGTGGCCAATTGAAACGGTCCCATCAGTGCCCATGTCAGAAAGTAAAGCACATACGACACCGCAACCGCTGGGAAGCTATGCGCCCCCAGGCCGAGGATGTTGCCAAAAAAGGCGCCCATACCAACCGAGAGAAGCAGGGCTCCAAATGCAGCGGCGAACCAGAGGCCGATGAACATCCCTGTCGGGAAGGCGTAGCCGTGATGTAGCCAAGCTACCGTGTTGCAGGCCAGCATCGAATTGAAAAGCAAATGACCGGCCCGAAGTTGATCGTGATCAAATCCCAGCCACCACGCTAGTGCGCCGGCGAGGATGACTCCGCCTAGACCTGCGATGCCCATGTCTGGAACCAGCATCGTTACCGCGATGAACCACCAGCCCAGCCGTTCGCTATTGGAGAAGAAGATCGCACTGTAAGCCCGAGGCACACCTTCCCGCAAAGCCATCGCCAGGGTGACGTGGTTGCCGGGGTGTTCAGGTGGAGGAAGCGAGAGCATGTCGGGCTAGTTGGGCTTTGCCAGATGGGCTGGCATTTCTTCCATCTCTTGCACGTAGCGTAGATCTTCTTTTCGCCGAATGATTCGCGGGCATCCGGCTTCATCGATCATCACGACCGCTGGGCGATATTGGATGAACTGCATGGCTTGTGTCACGTTGTAGGCACCCACGGGATGCATGACGATCTGATCGCCCGTTGTCAGACTTGGGAGCGGTGCTTCTTCGCGAACGACATCGATATTCATGCAGAGACATCCATACACTGTCGTCGCAGAGAGTGGGTCTGCGGTGGCCTTGGCCGGGAGGATGGTGGGCTGATACCAGGTGGCGGTGTAAAGCAAGTGAACACCCGCATCGATGACGATGGCATTGTGGGTAAGGGCACCCCGCTGGGTGTGGATATTTTTGCCGTAGGCGGACAATGAGTGGGAAAGGCCCTTGCCGTGAGCGCTGCGCGATTGGGTTAAATCCTGACCGCCTTTGCCATAAGCGGCCATTGCTATGGGTAGCGTGGTCGCCCCCTGGATGGGGCGTGTCTTCACGGCTACTACCGTTGAGATCAGCCAACCGGCTTCGTCGATCAATGCCCGCCCTGTTTCGAGATACAGGCGCGGGAGCTTTTGCGATGTGGGCCACAGCGTTTGAATGGTGCTGCAGATCGCTTCTGCGTAGCTGTCGATGGAGGGTGTGACTTGGTCGGGTGGCAGATACTGGCCGTGCAGTCTGGCCTTTGACGCGAAGCCGCCGCCGAGATTGAGATACTCGATGGGGCCAAGGTTCATCGCTTGGGCTGTGACCGCCAGTTCGACAAGTCGAGATGCTGCGATGCGATACGCTACAGGATCGAGGATGAAGGTGCCAACGTGGCAATGCAGGCCACGCAGTCTTAGGCAATCAAGAGTGGTGAGGCGGCGCAGGATTTGTTCTGCTTCACCGTTGTCACCACTGAAGCCGAACTTGCTCCACACCTCGTGAGTGTGCGTGTTGATATGGATGCGTAGAGCAATGGGGACGACGATGCTGCGCTGTTTGGCGATGTCCGTCAGCGTCAATAATTCATCGAGGTTATCGACTTGAATCATCGCCTTCTCGTCAATGGCGCGCATAAGGCTCTCCCGTGATTTGTAGGGGCCATTAAAAATGATGTCGCGCCCGGGGATGCCGTTGTGACGCGCTTTTTCGTATTCGAAATCGGAGACAACCTCGGCAATGGCCCCTTCTTGATGGAAGGCATTGCAGATGGCGTTCAAGTAGTTTGTCTTGTAGCTCCACGCGAACTGAACATCTGGGTAGTGTCGTGCAAAGGCACGATGTGCTTCGCGATACTTGCGACGCAGGGTGGCCTCCGAGAACACGAAGAGCGGGCTGCCGAATTCCTTGGCAAGACTTGCGACGCTGACGCCATCGATCTGTGTGCATGCGTTGGTGTGACCGTGGCGAAAAGGATTGCCGCCGCCAGCATCGAGTCGGCGAATGGTGGGGGTGACGTAGGCGAGTTTCACGAGGGTGGTTTTAATGGGGATGATCGAGCCACTCACCCGATCCTGACAGGGCGGCGAGTTGTTCCATGCGACCGAGGACTTCGACTTGATGACGGAGGAAAAACCAGCCGGGCTCAGGATCAGGCATGGGTGGTGGTGCTGTGCCAGTTGCAGCGAATGGCACGAGTGCTGCGGCGAAGTTTGTCCCGAACTGTGCCGGGAAATCTACCCAGGCCGGAAAGCGAGGATTCATCTCAATGAGGGAGTGTTGCCCGGTGGTCTCGTCTTTGATGACTTCGATCTCGAAAGGTCCCTTCCATTTCAGCTCGCGAATCAGGCGTCGGCAAAGTTCTGTTAGGGCGGGGTCGTTGATGGTCGCGCCGCCTTGGCCTTTGCCTGCTTTGTTGACGATTGTTTTGCGGATGCAGCAGAGTCCGGTGATGCCCCCTTCACCATCGCCGATGCCCATCGCGTCGAATTCTGGGCCTGTGATGATTTCCTGCAGCAACACTGGCGCTCCCCATTGAGAGAGCAGCGACGCGGCTGTGTCGCGCAGGTTGTCGATGGAGTCGACTTGCTGTGCATCGTAGTAGGCTCCCTTCACCATTAGCGGTAAGCTCATGCCTGCGGCTTCGCTTTGGGCTTCGGCGACGGAGTAAACGGCTCGTGTCTTTGGTGTCGCAATATTGGCAGCATCGGCCAAATCGGCGAGTCGATGTTTCATGCGACGCTGGAAAGCCACCTTGCTAGGTAGGCAGGTCCTGATCCCGCGTTCGTGGAGTTCGGTCTGCAAATTGACGATGAGATCGAGTTCGGCGTCGAGCGTTGGGATAAAGAGATCGAAGGGTGCGGCGGCACGGGCTTCATCGAGGCGACGCAGGAATGCCTCTGCCCCGACGGTGGGGTAGGGCATGGTGAAGACGGCGTCAGGGCCGCCAGTGACATAGATTCCGCTCTCGAGCGCATCGTAGGACAGCCCAACGATGAATGCTTGTGGATATGCAGCGCGGATCCCGGCGACGATACCTGCGCCAGGCTGGGGATTTTCTCCCCGACTCATTCCTGTTATGGCGACACGCATGAGGGGGTTAGCTCCAACCGAGTTCACGAGCGGTGCTCAAGAAGCTGTCGAGATCGCGCCGGGCCGTGTGTTCGTCCACCTCGTAGCTGTCCATCAGTCGGTCCAAAAGAACGGCCTCCTCCAGATCTCCGGCCTGCATCCAGCGCACCAATTGCAGTGCGGTGGGGGAGAGTTGATAGCTTTCTCCATCCACGGCATCGAAGGCAAACCCTCGGTCGTTGAGGAGTAAATCGTCAAGCTTTGCACTCATGGGGTTTCAGTGTGCGGACAGGTCGAGGCCTTCTTGTACGAAGGGGTAGCTGGGGTTCACCATTGCGATGGCTTGAAAGGCCTTCAGCGCTTCACGGCGATCTCCCAGATAGAAGCTGCACCAAGCGGCACCGCTCTGGGCATCGGTATCTTCGGGGTAGATGGCGAGCACCCGGGCGTAAAATCCGCGCGCCTTGCGATGATCACCGCGAGCCAGCAGCGCGCCGCCAGCTGCCATCAATGCTTTGTAGTTTGTGGGCTCGATCTTTAGCACTCGGTCAGCTGAGGACTGGATCTTTTCGGCATCGCCCATTGCCTGGGCGACGGTCAGAAGTCCAAGAAGGGGAGTGAGCGCAGTTGGTTGCGTCTTGGCGGCCTGGGCGTAATAGGCCGCAGCTTTGGGATAGTCCTGAGCAGAATAGTTCAACCAACCTGCACGCAGCACACCCAGGTAGTTGTCGCCGCTTGCAGCCATCCATGCGCCTGCTTGATTGAGGGCTTCGGCGAAGTCGCCAGATTGTTCCGCAGAGACGGATGCTGCCCAGCGTTCGGCAATTTTCCCCTTGTCGGAGTTGGCGGCCGTTGGGTTGTTGCCTGCGTTGAGCAGCATCGCGGCGTAGAGGCTGGCGATGATGGTTGCGGATTGGAGGGTCAGGTTCATGGCGGGGTTTGTTGAATTACCCTTGTGGTCATCCGTTAATCCTGTGTGACTTTTCGCCCCTAGATTTGTGAAGCGACTGTAAAGTTGGCTCTATAGATCTCAAAATTTCGCATGTTTGCCGAAATAGCCGCCTGGGTTGAGCCTGAAATTGCGAAAAAGGGAAGGGGATATGGCCTTTTGAGGGGCTGTGGGCGGAATTTGACAATTGCGCCCCTGGAAGCTTGCAAGGTGGGTTCGCCAGACTACTATCCCAGCCGATGTTTCGCAGAATCCTTTTTGCCTCAGCACTCCTGGGTGTGGTCTTGATGTGGATGTCTGGTGGTGTTTGGGCTCAATCGCCCCAACCTGCCGGAGCCGCACCCGTAGTCACTCCCGCCCCCCAGGTCACCTATCCTCCTGCCGTGGCGCCCGCTGCTGGACAGCCCAATCCGTTTGCGGATTCACTGACTTTGCAGGGATTTGTCAAAAGCACTGGCGTGATGGCTTACCCTTTGATCGCGTTGTCGATGGTGGCGTTCTTCCTCATCGTCCTTTACACCTTCACAATCCGGCAGGGCACGGTGGTCAGCGATTCGTTTATGAATTCTGCAGATTCCTCGATCCGCAAGCAAGATTATCTCGGTCTACTGGCCATCTGCAATCGGCGTAACGAGGCCATCGCGCGCATTACTGCCAAGACGCTGGACTTTGCCACGCGCAATCCGACCGCTAGCTTTGAGGAAGTGAAAGAGGTCACCGAGGCAGAGGGAAATCGCCAGTCCAGCCTGATGCTGGCGCGCATCGCCTACCTGGGGGATGTGGGCGCGGTGGCACCGATGCTGGGTCTGCTGGGAACCACTCTGGGGATGATCACGACCTTCCACGAAATCTCCAGCAAGGAGTTTGGCGGATCCAATCAGTTGGGCCTCGCCCAAGGGGTTTCCGAGGCGCTGCTCTGCACTGCATCGGGCCTGGTTATCGGGATTCCAGCCCTGATCTTCTATTCGATCTTTCGTGGTAAGGTAAATCGTCTGATTTCCGAAATGGAAGCCGCAACGACCCACCTGATGGCGCTGTTAGCGGTGCAGTACAAACGTGCTGCACGTGCTGTCGGTGGTCGTCCAGGGGCACCCGACGGGCAGGCAATGTGAACACTGCCGCTGAATTGAAGTCTCAATCTGCCGTCTCCAATCGATGAATTTTCGCAAGCAACACTCCATTGAACCAACCCCGATGCAGTTGGCACCGCTGGTGGATGTGCTCTTCCTGCTGGTGATCTTTTTCGCGGTGACCCAGCACTATGCTCGCCATGAAACGCTCATGGACGTTAGCGTTCCTGCGGCGGAGACTGGAGTGGACAAACCTCCGCGGACGGTTGGCGAAATTATCGTGAACATCAAGGCAGACGGGGAGGTCGTCGTGAATGGGCAGACGCTGACGGAGGCTGAACTGCTGGTGAAACTGAAAAATATTGTGTCCGTTTACAAAGACCAGGCCGTGATCTTGCGGGGCGATGTCGCAGTGAAGTACGACAATGTGATGAAGGTCCTGGACACTTGCCAGAAAGCTGGAATCTGGAACATTGCCTTCGCGACCGTCAAGCCTGAGGACGCTCCACAGAAGTGATTTTTTGAATAGACACATGGGATTTGGTTTCACATACAGTCACTGGCGGCACCAAAAGGTGACTGTGGTGTTTTGCGCAGGTTTGTCCTTGGGATTGGCTGGACTTCAGGCGCAGCAAAGTCCTCCGCCCCGTGCGCAAGTGATTGAAGATGATGAGGTGCCCCGGGCCATTCCGATCCAGCGTCCAGGAAACCCGGTTCCCCGCCCAGCCATCGTCGAGGATGCCCCTGTTACTGCCCCAGCCCAACCCAAGGGGCCAGATGAGGATCTCTACGCCTATGGTTCCTTGCTCTTTGAGCGAGGGGAGTGGCAGATCGCTGCGCAGTCTTTCGCGCAGTACTTGCAGAACTACAGCTCCGGCCGGCATGTTCCCGAGGCTCTCTTTCGCATCGGTGAGTGCTACATGAAGCAGGATCTGGTGAATGAGGCTGCCCGCTACTACGAAGAGGTGGTGAACCGCTATCCGAAGTCAGAGGGGGCCCCATCAGCAGCATACCGGCTAGGTGCCACCCGCTTCAATTCACGGGATTTTGAGGATTCGGTGAAGTTCTTCAAGTTCTGCGAGGCCAATGCGACTAACCCGCTGGTGAAACTCGCTGCCACCTACAATCGCAGCCAGGCACATGACATGCTGGACGACAAGAAGGCGCAGATGGCTGCTTTGCAATCGGTGATCGCAGTGAAGGAAAACAACCCTTACCGCGAATCTGCGTTGCTGACCCTGGGCCGGACGCTTTTGAAGGACGATAAGGTGGATGAGGCGCTCAAGATGTTTCAAGATCTCATCGCTACCACGAAGGAAGGCAAGATATTGGCAGAGGCAAGTGTGAACGTCGGCGTTCTGCTATCCGAGAAGAAGCAGGATGACGAGGCACTCAAGCATTTCGAAAAAGCCTTGGAGTTGCCAGAGACAACCGCCGAAAGTCGTGGTGTTGCGCTTGTGGGCATCGTGCAGTCACTCTACGCCAAGGGAGATTACAAAGGGGTGGTGGAATGGTACAACCGTAATGCCTCTGTGTTGCCTCCGGGGGAGAGTCGGCCGAAGATGCTGCTGCTGGTCGGCAATGCCCACCGCATGAACAAGACTTATTCCCGTGCGGTGGAGGTTTACCTTTTGATCGAGCAAAATCACCCTGACTCAGATCAAGCATTCGAGGCGGGCTACTGGAAGTTGTACTGCTTCTACCTTTTGGATGATCGTGATCTGGGGAACTTCGCATCGACCTTCCTGGCTCGCTACAGCAAGAAATACCCAGAACATGAGTTCGTTTCGTTGGCGGCGCTGATTCGTGCGGATTTCTATTTTAACCAAGGTGACTATGTGGAATCGGCGAAGAGTTTCGTGGAAGTGAAACTCGACAAGATCCCCGAAAAATTGCGCTCAGGGGCGCTCTTCAATCAAGGGTATGCGCAAGTGGAGGCAGACAAGTCCCAAGATGCGATTGCGTCGCTGAGTCTCTATCTAACGGATTACGCCCAGCCTGCGATGGTACCGCGTGCTCTGGTTTATCGCGGGATTGCCTATCGAAAGGTGAAGGATCTGGTGAAGGCCCGCGCTGACTTTGAACGCGTAAATACGGAGTTCCCGAAGGGAGACGAAGCTGAGATGGCGCTGTACCAATTGGGCTTAATTGCAACGGAGCAGAGGGACGTGGCTGGCACAGTGAACTGGTATCAAAAGCTCGTGGACGCCTATCCAGATAGCAAAGCTGCTGCGCAGGCGTGGTTCGGTATAGGGAAAGCTCAGTTTGAGCAGAAGCAGTGGTCCAAGGCCCTGCCTGCGCTGGAAAACGCAGTTCGGAAGAATAGCAAAGATTACCTGGATAGTGGCAATCAGATGATCCTGCTCTGTCACTATGCCAATGAAGACGCGGAAGGCTTGGCCAAGGCTGTCGATGCCTACCGTGCGGCAAAGCAGGGGGCTAGTATCCCGCCGAATGTCCTGGGTTGGTTGGGGCTGACGCTGTTTGCCAAAGATGATTTTAGCCGAAGCGCGAAGTACCTCAAGATGGCTTCAACTCCTGATGAGCCGCAGAATACGCAACCGACCATCTGGAAAGTGTTGAGTATGGCCTTGGTGGAACTGGGCGAGTTCAAAGAGGCCGCAGAGGTTGTGGAGCATTTTTTAGCCGTCAGTCCGCCTAGCAATGAGCGTGGGATGCTGCTGATAACCAAGAGCAAAGCACTGCTGGGACTGAAAGACTTTGAAGGGGCCAAGGCTGCGACCCAGGAGGGACTGGGTTTTATCAAGGCGGGTCCACAGCAAGCACAACTCATGATGCAAGAAGGCGATGTCTTGATGGCTGAGGCCCGTGCTGCCATGTCCGCTGGAGATACCAGTGGTGCCATCAAACTTTTCAACGAAGCCGCCGGAAAGTACATCGTGCCCAGCCAAGTCATTGTAGATCCAGAGATCACTCCAATGGCGCTATTCCGTGCTGCGGAAGCCCTGGTGTCTGGCGGAGAAAGGGCCAAGGCGGAGGAATTTGTGAAGCAACTCAAAGAGAAGTACCCCGAGTTCGATCCAAAGAAGTATCTGGAGCAGTAGCTCCAATTCCTGCGCTATTGGCGCGCCGCTACAGCCGGGCGTGGATTGAGTGGGTGCCAGCCTCCGCGCTTGTGTTCGCTGGTGATTATTTCATCATAGTCGAGAATTGTGACTCCGTTCTTACTGACGACTTTTCGAGGCCCCTCGTTGTAGGTTGATGAGCAGAGACTTTGGTCTCGATCAAGTCCATTTGCAGTGATTCCGGCAAGGTCAGTGAGGGTGTGAATGATCTGAAACGAACTCAGGGCGACCGTGGTACGGCTGCGCAGCAATGTTGCCTTTCGAGGCTCAACTTTTTCATACTCTGGCGACATCCACATGAACATCGGAACGTGCAGAACGTCTTCGGTGTTCGTGCCGTGGGCAAATGCCATCATTGACGCGTCAGCTCCGTTTTCCCCATGGTCGGGAACGAAGCAGAAGGTAGATGCTGCGTTGGGTATTGCCGCAAGTTCGTGAATGACGCCAGCTAGGACGTTGTCGGTAAAGGCAATGGAATTGTCGTATGCATTTTGAAGCACTTCTTTATCCTCAGCGGCCAAGACCGGCTTGAGTCTGGCTATTGGGCACGCTGTCGGATCTGCAGGGTAGCGTGCAAAGTCTTGCGGGTAGCGATCCGCATAGTTGGAGTGACTGCCCATCGTGTGGCAGACAATTAGCACGTGAGGCTCTCCTTTTGCCAAAATGTCATGGATTTCGGGTATGATTGCGGAATCAAACACGGTGCGGAAACTGCCGAAGCCGGTGGCGTCTACGAGACCACTGAGAAACTTCGACTCGTGCGCGTCCTGTGCATATCGGGAGCAAGTGGTGTCTCCGAGACCATGCTTGTTGGGTGTGGACAGCCAGTAGACCTTGTAGCCAGCTGCTCTAAAATAGGACGCCACACTGGGCATTCCAGCTGCACCGGCATGGTTGCCTGGGGTGGCACCTGTCAAAATCATAGGAACGCTCATCGCGGTATAGGACGCGCCAGATGCGACATTGGTGAAGTCTAAGAGTCCGGGCGTCGCTGCTAGTTTGGGTGAGGTTTCCCTGGCGTAGCCATGCAGGGACCAGTTTTGGTATCGACAAGTCTCGCCGATGACCAGAACGTGGACATCTCGACGTTCTGATGCTTTTGGTGGCGGACTCGCATTGGTTTCTTTTTGGACCCCACTGCGATCAACCAGTTTATTGCGGAGTTCTGTGGCTTTGATTGCGCCGATGAGCAGCCCTTCAGGGAACATCTTTTCGCCTCGGGCGAGCGATGGCATCCAGCCAAATCCGAGTCCGAGCTTCGCAAACTCGATGGCTGGGAAAAGAAACACCGTCAGGCAGACAATCAGTCGAACGAGTGATGGCAGACTTGCTCCTGCTGGAATACGCCGGCGAAAAATATGCGATGCTAACCAAGTGACGACAGGAGAAATCACGAGAATGACCAAACACGGAAAGGCGAAACTGGCCAGTTCGTCGGCATTGGTTTCTGTCAGTACGAGCAGTGCCCAGGCGTTGACCGGGTATGCCGTGAAACCGTAGTAGAGGGCAGCGGCTGGCACCAGCAGTACGGTCGGAAGCCAGACCAAGAGGCTACCACGAAGGGGCGCTCCCAGGGAATGGGGCAGCAGGATCAGAGCGATACCGTAAACGAAGATGAGCAGCGCATTCCCCGAAATTGGGGTGCACAAAGACTCCTACGACATTTGGCAATGTCAGCAAAAGAGGCCTGCGACCAACCACGATGTCGGCGTGCGGGAATCGGGAACAGATGGCATGGGTTATAATTACCATATTTGTAACAAATGTCTAACTGCTTTCCTGCACCCCTGATCCAATGGAATTCACTCGTCTCCGGCCGCGCTTAGGGTCGATCAAGGCGTCTATCAGCACCTTGCCATCAGCGGTGGGCATTTCGATCCCGAGCAGGCGTGCGATGGTGGGGGCGATATCGATGTTTTGGATGGTCTCCAGGGTCGTTCCAGGCTTGATGCCGGCCCCGCTGATGACGCAGCAACCGTAGAGGTCTGGATTGGTCTGTAGGTAGCCGTGGCTGCCTTTCGGGCTATCGGTGGTTGAGACATCGGCGGTGTCTGCCAGTGAATCCGAAAAGCTGTAGCCATCCTTCGCGCTGAGGCAGATGTCGGGTTCGCGTGGGTCTTGGTCTGCCGTCCGGTGGCCGATGCGCGCGGCGAATTCGGAGGATGGAATGACGGCTTCCACCCTTCCATGGCGGCGAGTTTTGGCGTGATTTGGGCGATGATTTGGTCGCGATTTGCGGTGTCCAGGACATACACAAAACAGCCGCCGCCCTGGGACATGGCGAAAACTTGAGAGTCTGCGGCCAGCGACTTGCCCAGCGCTGCGGTCTTTACGAAGCCCTCGACGCAGCATCGCATTTGGATTAACGGTCTTGGTGTAGGTGACGAAGCCGTGATCCGTCGTGATGACAAAGGTGGTCTTGTCTCGAATGCCTGCTTCTTCAGTGGCCCGAACGAGATCGGCGACACGGTTGTCGGAATCGTTCGCCGCCCAGTAGGCCTCTGCGCTTTGGCGACCCGTGGCGTGTTCGAGGGCATCGAGACAGACCAGGTGGATGGCGAGGAAGGCTGGCTTTTTGGTGCGAATGATATGCTGCGCTAACTGGGAGTATGTAGTCGCTTTGGGGCTTGCCAGCGTTGCCCAGCTTGCACCACTCCATCTGCTTCTCGATAGGGATGCCGAGCTTTTAGCCTCCAGCAGGAGTTGTGGGTGGCGTATTTTCAAAAGTTCCTGGTCGAAGACATCGGGTACCGTCCAGTCCAAGGTTGGTGGGCCCACGCGATGCGGGCCAGATTACACCAGCGGTCGTCATCCCTGCTTGTTTGGCAACGTCGTAGATGGTGGGGGAGGTGACGATTTCTTCTTTGTTGAAAAGGGATCGGGAATGAGGGGGGATCTTTTTTCCTCTGGGCGCGGTCAAAGTAGTCGTTGCCAATGACACCGTGTTTGCCCGGTTGCACGCCGGTGACCAGTGTCGTGTGATTGGTCCAGGTAACCGTTGGGTAGCTGCATTCCATGCGCTTGGCACGCGCACCGTTCGCTGCCAGCGTCTTGACGGCTGGCATTTGGCATTTGGGATCTTCAAAGTAGTGATGCGCCCAGCCATCAATGCTAACCAGGATAACGTGCTCTGCTGGGCCGGCTGCGTGACTGCTGGCGGAGATGGCGAATGCGAGGAGAATGAGTGATCGGATCATGTTAGAGTGAAACGGTGGCGATGGGCGATTTTGCGCAAGCGCGGCGGAATCAAAGTTGGGTGAAACTTGTGATCGAGCCTCTACGTCTCCATCATCTCAAAATGAAATCCCTGATTTGCCTTACCTGCCTCTCGTTCACCACGCTGCTTTCTGGTGCCGACACCTACTTTCCGCCACCTGATAGCGATGGTGGATGGCGGGAGGCGAAGGACGAGAAATCCGCGCGAGAACTCGCAGGCATCGATGTGTCCAAGCTGGAGCCTGCTTTTACCATTACGGATCGGTCCACGCAGAATGGTGGGCTTGTCATCGTTCGACGCGGTTACTTGGTCTTTGAGCGCTACTTTGGTAAAGCCAGCCGTAACTCAAATCCTGACATGGCCTCCACGGGTAAGGCCTTTTGTAGCATCGCCTGCGGCATCATGCTCAATGAGTTCAAAGAGAAGATCCCTGAGGGCCTCGATACCTTGGTCTTTACAGAAAAGTACCTCCCGCAAGCGTTCCCGCTGAATGATCCGCGCAAGGCGCAGATCAAACTGGGGCAGTTACTGAGCATGAGCGCGGGTTATTGGGGCGAAGGTCAGACGCCCAGTGGTACGGTCATGGGTAAGGTGCAACAGCTGAAGCCGGTGAAGGGCCAGGACATTCGTGACTTGGATCGCTCGTCATTGGATGTCCCTCTGTGGTGCGCACCGGGCGCAGGCTATTCGTATTCATCGCCGTCGCCTCACATCGCCAGCATCGTTCTGCGCAATGTGTCGGGGATGGAGTTGAAGGATTATATCAATGAGAGGCTGGCGAAACCCCAGGGCTGGGGCGCATGGAACTACTGCTTGCAGCGTGGCGACTTCCTGATGCCACATGCCAATGGTGCTGGCAGCACGGCGTTGCATGCAACGGACGCCTTGCGCTTTGCGTATTGCCTTGCCCATAAAGGGGTCTGGAAGGGGCAGCAATTGGTGCCAGAGGACTACATCAAAAAGTGCCAGTCCCCCAGCCCCTACAACGTGCACACGCCATTCAGCCTTCAATTCGAAAACAACAGCGATGGCCACGTCGCAGGTGCGCCAAAGGATGCGTTTTGGAAGTCTGGCGCGGGTGGTTTTTGTCTGTTTGTGGTGCCGTCGCTCGACCTCGTGATCTACAAACTGGGCGGTAAAGATGGCCAATACGATGAGAAACTCACTGGCATCCCGCAGCCTCCACCCACGAGTGATCGCAGCAATTGGAAGCCAATTCCAGCCACGGGGTTTCATGAGGGATCCCTGGGTGGGCAGGCCCTGTGGCGTGTACTTGAGATGGTCTGCGCTGCGGTTCGGGTCGGGGACTGACTAGGCGACCAAACCTTGGATCACATGCCCATGCACGTCCGTGAGACGGCGATCAATCCCATTGTGTCTCCATGTGAGTTTGGTGTGCTCGATACCAAGCAAATGAAGCATGGTCGCGTGAATATCGTAGCAGGTAGTGGGGCTCGCGCGGTCCAGCGGTTTGTAGCCCCATTGATCACTTTCGCCTGCGGTGACCCCACCCTTGACCCCGCCACCGCAGAGCCAGTTTGTGAAGACATAAGGGTTATGGTCGCGGCCTTTGCCGCCTTGAGTACTTGGCATGCGACCAAATTCGGTGGTCCAGAGGATGATCGTTTCGTCGAGCAGTCCACGTTGTTTGAGATCGACGATCAGCGCTGAAACGGCCTTCGCCATGCCCCAAGCCAGTGGCCCGTGATCGCGCTCCACGTCTTCATGACTGTCCCAATTGCGGCGTGGGAATCCGTTGTCGTTTCCACTCCAAATCTGCACAAAACGAACGCCGCGCTCAAGGAGTCGGCGTGCAGCGAGGCACTTGCGGCCCATGTAGTCCGCTTCCTCTTCGGCATTGATTTCTGTGGGCCAGACTTTGCGATGTTCCTGGATGCCGTACATCGTTTTCATTGCATCGGATTCTTTACTGATGTCGAGGGCCTCGGGCGCGGCGAGTTGCATCTTCGCTGCGAGTTCGTAGCTCTTGATTCGTGAGTCCAGCCGTGCGTCGTCCTCCCGGTGATGCTGGTGTTGCCGATTGAGTTTCTCCAGCAAAGCAAAGCCTTCGTGATCCGACTTGGCGCTGATGTAGCGACCGATCTTGTGGGGAAACAGGTCACTGATCGGTGTCTCAGCCCCTGGATATATGATGGTTCCGGCGTGTTGCGATGGCAAAAAGGCGCTGTCCCAATTCTTGGGTCCGTTGGAGGCAAAGCCACGATGATCTGGAAGCACCACGAAGGTGGGCAGGTTGTCGCTGAGCGATCCAAGCGCATAACTGACCCAGCAACCCATGCCTGGGAAACCTGGTAGATTAAAGCCAGTGGCCTGGAGCAACGTGCCCTGCGAATGCACGCCGGTCTTGCCGACCATGTTGTGTACGAAGGCCATGTCATCCGCGCAGGCACCGAGCGGGGCGACGGCCTCGCTGAGCATCCGACCGCTTTTGCCGTAAGGTTTGAAGTCCCAAACAGGCTTCTTCCACGGACCGAGCCCATTTTGAAAGGCCTCTACCTTCTCGCCAAAATCTGCCTCTTCTCCGTGATGTTTGATGAGCGCGGGCTTGTGGTCAAAGAGATCGATGTGACTGGCCGCGCCGCCCATGAAAAGTTGGATGACTCGTTTGGCCTTGGGTGCCACGATCTGTGACGGATGGGAGGTCTCCGCCGCGCCCAGCGATGCAAGGGCAAGCGTGCCAAAGCCCTGGCCGGCGGATTGAAGGAGTTGGCGGCGGTTCAGCATCATCAGTCAACAAAGGTGAATTCATTCAAGTTGAGGATCACGCGGCAAGTGTTCTCCAGGCCTTCTTGCTGCGCATATTCAAAAAGCGGCTTCAGTTCTTGATCGTTGGGTGAACGGGCGAGCGCTAAGAGGAAGGCGCGGCGGACTTGGGTTGCTAGTTTTGCGGCATCCATTTTAACACGGTCAGCAAAGTGTCTGGCCATGGCCACGGTGAGGCCGTTGTTCATCATTGCGAGCGCTTGCAGTGGGCTGAGCGATTCGTTGCGTTTGTCCACTCGCATGGAGGGGTCTGCGCAATCGAGGACCGTCATGAACGGTTGCTGCTGGCTGCGGACGATGAAGCGGTAGATGCTGCGTCGATGGCTTTTGGGGTCTTCTGGATCGTGAAGTTGATACTCGTAGTGAGGACTGTGCTGGGGTTTGTCGATGACAAAGTCCTGGTAACTGGGGCCGCCCATGGTCAGATCCAGTTTCCCGCTAACGGCTAGGATGGCGTCGTGGATACACTCGGCGTCGAGTTTGCGGCGATTTTGATGCGAAAGGAATGCATTGGATGCATCCAGTCGAGTTGCCAATTCGCTGCCTTCTGAGCTTTGACGATAGGTCTCGCTCATCACGATCAATTTGTGAAGCTTTTTCAGGCTTCCTTTCTGGTCATCGCGAAAGGTTGCGGCTAGCCATTCGAGGAGCTCTGGGTGCGTGGGTTGCGCGCCCATCCGACCAAAATCGTTGGCGGTCTCAACGAGGCCGTGACCGAAGTGATGCTGCCAGATGCGATTCACGATGCTGCGCCAAGTCAGTGCGTTGTCCTTGCTGCTAATCCACTTTGCGAGCGCAGCCCGTCTGGCGGATTCGCCTTCGCCGTCGACGACAAAGGGGAGATGAAGTTGCTGGGTCAGTGCGACGACAGCGCCGGGTTCGACCACTGCGGCAGGGGACTTCAAGTCGCCACGTTTGAGGACGTGAATGGTTCGGGGGACACCACCGGTGCCTTTAAAATTGCCTGTTCCAGAGTGAACTGCGCCTGCATAGACTTTTGCAGGTGCTGGCATGGCTGGCAGTGCTCTTAGCTGCGCGCGGACGTCTTGCAGTTTGATTCGGGTGGCCTTGTCGGCTTGTGCCAGCATGAGTGCATCGCGCTCGCGAATGAGCTTCGCTTTGTCCTCTTGGCTGCGAGACTCGGGGGCGAGTCCATCGGTAAGGTTGGTTCTTCTCCATCGCGGTGGGGCTTCAATCGAGTCGAGAGCGGAGACCGGTTTGCCTTCGGCAAGATTTTTGCCACTGGCGTCAAAGACTTGCAGTTCTGCCAGCGCGAAGATGTAGTCGTTCTTGCGAGGTGCCAGTTTTACGGCGGTGACACGCAAATATCTGCCGACGGTTCCTTCGTCCTTGGCACCGCCAGTCTCGAAGGGAGTGAGGCCTGGATTGGCGAAGTCGTTCATGAAGGTGGCGTCGTGTTTGCGCCAGAGCAGGGTGACACCTGTTTTGAAATCCGGATCGTCGCTGCATTCCACTTTGAACCTGACCGGAAAACCAAATCCGCCACCAATGCCGCCATAGTCGTCGTAGCAGGGCTTGAGGACGACTTTTTCAATGGTCGTACTGCTTCCCAGATCTACCTGCACCCACTTGATGGCGTCTT
The DNA here is from genome assembly GCA_024232965.1 of Verrucomicrobiaceae bacterium. Taxonomy (GTDB): domain Bacteria; phylum Verrucomicrobiota; class Verrucomicrobiia; order Verrucomicrobiales; family Verrucomicrobiaceae; genus JACKQF01. Next base: position 434,643 of record JACKQF010000003.1, read on the forward strand.
GGGAATCAGAAATGTTGCTGTGGTAGCCGTAGTCAGGCTTAGCGTTGGGGTTGCCGGTCTTTTCGGCGGCGCTGTCGATGCGTCTTGATAACGTTGTGTAAGCCTCGCCAGCTTTCTTTTTCAGTGGTGTTTCGAGGGCGGTAATCTGGTTTTGAAGCACCGCCTTTTGCTTCTGAAGTGAAGCAAATCTCCTCATGCTGGCATCGTCCGGGTAGTAGTCTACCTCGGTGCGATCAATGGCGGCAAAGACTGCCTGTAGCGAGTAGTAGTCTTCTTGGGAAATGGGGTCGAACTTGTGGTAGTGGCATTGCGCGCAGCCGACGGTGAGCGAACAGAAAGTGCCGATGGTATTCTGCACCATGTCATCGCGATCCAGATGCCGGGCAATCTGTCCGTCGAGCTTGGTTTCGGGCACCTCGGCATGGCCGATGTAGTCCCAGGGGCCTGCGGCGATGAATCCCAGCGCGGTGATGCCGTCTGTCGTGCCAGGGTAAAGGACGTCGCCAGCGATCTGTTCCTCAATGAATCGCGCGTAGGGCTTGTCGGTGTTTAGGGCCCGAATGACGTAGTCACGGTACGGCCATGCGTTCATCCGTGGCTTGTCTTTGTCGTAGCCATGGGTCTCCCCGTAATGAACGAGATCCAGCCAGTGACGCGCCCAGCGTTCGCCGTAACGGGGACTGGCGAGGAGGTCATCGACGAGTCGCTCGTAGGGTAGGGTCGTGTACTTTGCGATATCTTCTGGCGATGGCGGGATACCGATCAGGTCAAAGTAGAGTCGGCGGATCAGCGTACGTTGATCTGCGGGCGACGCAGGCTTGAGGCCTTGCTCGTTGAGCTTCGCCCGGACAAAACCGTCGATGGTATGCGTGGAGCGGTCAACTTTCGATAGAGGTTTGAAGCTCCACCAGTCGAGCCGATCCACGACCTTCGCCACGTCCACGCCTTCAGGCCAGATCGCGCCTTCGTCGATCCAGCGCTTCAATGTATCGACCTCCTCTTTGCTGAGTTTCGATTTTGGCGGCATCTGAATCTTGGCATCAGTGCCGCTGACAAAATGAATCAGTGGGCTCGCGGTGCTGTTTCCTGCGACCACATTGGGTGCATGATCGACGCCGCCGGTCAGCGCGATGCTTTTGATATCCAGGCGGTAGTCGTTCTTTTGCCTTTCAGCGCCGTGACACTCATAGCAGTGCTTTTCAAAGATGGGGCGGACTTCGCGGACAAAATCGACTGGTGCGGCTGATGCGCTACTAACGATGAGAAAACAAGTTGGCCAGAGGTGTCGCATGTCGGGAAAGGAATACGGGCAGGGGAGACCGTTTCTTGTCCCCCTCTTACTGCTGCTGGAGTGCCCAGAGTTGCTTCATTGTGGCCAGGTAGATCACTCCGTTGGCGGCAGTGACTGTGGCGCTGATGGGGGCTTTGAGTTCGAGATTGGTGAAGACCTTTTTCTCCCGTCCTTCCGCGAGGATGCAGAAATTGCCCTTGCGGGTGCCGAGGTAAATCTTCCCGTCGGCAACCATGGGGGATGCCCAGAAGGTGCCATTCATTTCGTGGGTCCAAACGTTTTTCCCGGTCGTTTCATCGATGCAATGCACGACGCCATCGGAATCGGTCGCATAGACGAGTCCGTCCTTCACTGCGGCGCTCGTGAGCGTGTGTTTGCCAAGAGCGTAGCTCCAGATTTCGCGACCGTTCTTGGGGTTGACGCACTTCATCCAAGACTGGTTTTTGCCCCAAAACACGTCGCCACCGCCCGCGATGAAGAGTTTGCCATCGGCGATGACGGGCATGCCATAGATGTTGCTGGGGCCTTCCTGGCGGTTCGTTGTAAAACGGTGCACCATTGTCTTCGGTGCCTCGGGATCTAGGTGGTATGACCAACGTTTGGTAAGGGGGACGACTTCTCCGGTGGGGCTGTTTTTCTCCAGAAGATCAAAAGCATAACTGATGCCATTGCCGCCGCAGAAGAAGACTGTGGGGATGCCGTCGATCTCGGCAAGACTTGGTGAGGACCAAGTGGAATGGAAGATGTTGGGGGAGATCTTTTCATTCTCCCGCGCGAGATAACGGCCTGTGTTTTTGTCCACAACGATCAGGCTGGGGGCATTGGGGCGTCGGATCAGGCGATGAGTATTATCAACGCCAGTACCGGTGTTGACGTACAGGTGGTCATCATGAATTAGGACGGAGCTGTGGGCTCCGTCATGGCACCAAATGCCGCAGGCCTCTTTCATGTCCAGCATCCAAATGATATCTGCGTCGAGTGGGCCTGGTGTCATCGCAGGCTCGCCGCGCAGTGCGAGATGTTTGCCTTCGTCCTGATAGGGGCCGTCGTTGCCGTTTGCCATGCCGTGGACGTCGAGGCAGACGAGTTCGCCGCGATTGGTGACGGTATAGGCGCGGTCGCCTTCAATCGTGGCCTCGGACGACATGCCGGTCTCTGGCCAGTCGAGGTATTTGTCGTCTTCGAGTTTCGGCACGACGAGTTGCCACAGCAGGTGTCCATCCTTTTCATCCAGACACATCATGACGCCACGATCACCGACGTGACGAGGGTCACGCGGGTTGGAATTGTTGGTGCCTATGAAGATGCGGCCGCCTGCTACGATGGGGGTGGAGTGTGTCTGGGTGCCGAGATCGATCACCCATTTCACGTTCTTCTTGATGACCGGATCAAAGGTCGAGGGCAGGTTCTTTTCATTGGAAGTAAGATTCCGAGTCCATGCCTGGCCCCACTGCGGTTGGTCGGCGGCGCTGGCGGCGATGGGAATGATGAGGAGGGCGATCCGGAGGAATAACATTGAGTTTCAAACGTGGATGCGATGGGGAATCACTCGTTGAAGTCTAGGGCTTGGTTCATAATCCCAGGGTATGAACTTCAGAGGGAGCTGGCATTGGTATTCACCATTAACTGGTTGATTATGAAATCGTTATGAAACTTACCCTTCGCAGATCCAATGAACGCGGTCATGCCCAACATGGCTGGCTCGACTCCTATCACACCTTCAGTTTTGCGGACTACTATGATCCGTCCCACATGGGATTCCGCAGCCTACGGGTAATCAATCAGGACGTCATTGCCCCCGGGGCTGGCTTTCCGACGCATCCGCACAGTGACATGGAAATCTTCAGCTACATCCTGCGCGGCGCTCTCCAGCACAAGGACAGCATGGGGAATGGTCGTGTGTTGCTGCCGGGGCAAATTCAACTCATGAGTGCTGGTAAAGGTGTGACGCACTCGGAGTTCAATCCCTCCAACACGGACGATGCCTCTTTGCTACAGATCTGGCTTCGTCCAAACGAACGGAGTTTGACGCCCAGCTACACCGAATGGCACCCCGATCCCGCTCGTGATGGGGATGCCAAGGTGCTAGTGATTTCTCCCGATGGTCGTGATGGTTCGGCAACGATCCATCAGGATGCCGAGATCTACCGTGTGCGGCTCGCATCGGGGGAATCCATTTCTCATGAAGTGCGTCGCGACCGCGGGGCCTGGTTCCAGTTGATCGACGGAACGGTCACTGTGAATGGCGAGACCCTCCAAGCCGGCGATGCTTTCAGCACAGAAGATGTCGGCATTTTTTCCATGACGGCAGGTGACAAAGCAGAGGGACTGCTCTTTGATCTCCGCTAACCTCTAAACCACAAACTCGTAACTCATGAAACTCATCTCTAACATCGTCGGCGGCCTTTTGGGTCTACTGTTCATCGTCTTTGGCGCAAATTTCTTTTTGAACTTCATCGCAATGCCTGCTGATCCATCCGCGGCAGATGCCCCGCACAAGCTGTTCATGGCCGCTCTTTATCCGACTGGCTATCTTGCTTTCGTAAAGGTCATGGAGATCCTTGGTGGTCTGCTGGTAGCGATGCCGAAGACGCGCAACTTTGGATTGCTGATCCTCGGGCCAATTATTGTGAATATTCTTTGCTATCATGTCTTCCTCATGAAGGGCAAGACGTTGCTTGACCCAATGCTGATCGGCATCTGTGTGATGGCGGCCTTCCTTCTGCTAAGTGGGCGTAAAGCCTTTGCAGGTTTGCTGAATCGCTAAGCTTGTTCTTCTGGAGTCTGGCGAGCCGGGAAGAATGTCTCAGCGGTGGACGTTCTAGGCTGTGTTCGTGAATCAGTTCTCTTTCATCCTCTGCGCCCTTGTTCTGGTGGCTTCCCCTGCGAAGTCATCGGCAGGGGCGCCTTCGATCGAGGAAGGGCGAAAGCACTGGGCTTTTCAGCCCCTGGTGAAATCAGACGTGCCAGCGGTTAAAGACTCAACTTGGGTGCGGAATGATGTTGATCGTTTCGTGTTGTCCCGACTTGATGCGGCAGGCCTGAAGCCTTCGCCACAAGCGGATCGAGCAACCCTGATCCGCCGAGTAACTTTTGACCTCATCGGTCTACCTCCAGCACCAGCGGAGGTGGAGGCTTTTGTGAAGGACTCATCGCCGCAGGCCATTGAAAAGGTGATTGATCGCTTGCTGGACAGTCCGCTGTATGGCGAGAGATGGGGGCGACACTGGCTGGATCTGGCGCGTTATGCCGACACGTGTGGTTTTCACAATGACCTCGATCGTCCTCATGCGTGGAAGTATCGCGACTATGTGATTGATAGCTTCAACGACGACAAACCCTACGCGCGGTTCATTGCGGAGCAGTTGGCTGGAGATGAGGTGGAGGGAGCCGACGAGCAGACGATCATCGCCACGGGATTTTGCCGGAATGGTCCAAGCAACGATGACAACATGGGCAAGACGCCAGAGGCTCTGGCGCAATATTATGCCGACCAGATGGACGATGTCATCTCTACGACGTCGAGTGTGTTTCTGGGGTTGACCGTTGGGTGTGCACGTTGTCACGACCATAAAACAGATCCGATTTTGGCTCGCGACTACTACAGCCTCTTCGCGGTCTTCCGTGGTGCGGAAAAGATCGGGATGGCGACGCGGACAAAGGGAAAGCAGGAGTCGGACGTGATGGCGTTTGTTGAAAAGCAGGCATCGCCGCCCAAGACCTTCATCCTACAGCGTGGGTTGGCGGCCAGTCCTGGCGATCAGGTTGAGCCTGCGGTGCCCATTGTTTTGACGAGGGTGCCGATGGCCTTCCCGAAAGCGGAGGGGAAGACCTCGCAGCGCCGATTGCGGTTGGCGGAGTGGATTGGCTCCGCGGAAAATGCGCTGACTTGGCGGGTGATGGCGAACCGCGTGTGGCAGCATCATTTTGGAGCCGGGATCGTAGCTAGTCCGAGCAATTTTGGTTTCACTGGGAATGCGCCGACGCATCCAGAGTTGCTCGACTTTTTGGCCTCGGCATTGATTGCGAATGGCGGCCACCTGAAGCCGTTGCACAAAATGATTCTGTTGAGCGCGACCTATCGCCAGTCAAGCGACGCGCATGATCCGCAGGCGATCGCGGTCGATCCCGGGAATCTGTTGCTGTGGCGGATGAACAAGCAGCGGATGGAGGCCGAGGTGCTGAGGGATAGCATCCTCGCAGTCAGCGGAAAGCTAAACCTGAAGCGTGGCGGTCCGGGCATCAAGCCACGTATTCGGGCTGAACTCTTGGATGCGAGCCAGCGTAATAAGTGGCCGACAATGGAAAGTGAAGGGCCCGAGCAGTGGCGTCGCAGCGTTTACATCTACGTGAAAAGGCAATTGCTGATGCCTAGTATGGAGCTCTTTGATGCGCCTACCACCACTGATAGTTGTGCGCTTCGGTTGCAGAGCACCGTGCCGACGCAGGCCCTCGTTTTGATGAATGATGAGTTCGTCGAGGATCAAGCAGGCTTCTTGGCAGACCGAGCACAAACTGAGGCTGGTGGTGAGATCTCTCAAGTCGTGGATCGGCTGTTTCAACTCACGCTTGGTCGTGCGGTGGACTCAAAACGTCGCGGCGAGGCCATGAGTTTTGTGAGCGAGCGTGAGTCGGTATCGAGCCGCCAAGAGGCGCTCACGGATCTGGCGCATGTGTTGTTGAATAGCAGCGAGTTCGTCTATATCGAGTAGTTCCACCCCAAGCCACATGCTCCCCTTTCTGACTCGCAGACAAATCCTCCAAAGCTCAGGTGCCGGCTTTGGTGCGCTGGGGTTGCAGTCCCTGATGGCTTCGGATGGCGCACTGCATGCCGCCAACCCGCTGGCTGCGCAGGCCGCACAGTTTGCGCCGAAGGCGAAGTCGGTGATCTTCTTGTTCATGTACGGTGGTCCATCCCACGTGGACCTCTTTGATCCCAAACCTGCGTTGGCGAAGTATCACGGGCGGGCTATCCCGGTCTGGAAAAAGGAGGACGCCTTCATGGGGGGCAAGACGAAAAACGTGGCGATGCAGAGCCCGTATCGTTTCGCAAAGCACGGACAATCTGGCATTGAGATGGCCGAGTTGTTCCCCAATCTGGCGCGTCATGCGGACGACCTCTGCGTGATCCGATCCATGCATGCTGAGAGTAACAATCACGGTCCAGCACTTTTTCAGATGAACACAGGTTTCATGCAGGCTGGTCGCCCGAGCATGGGTTCGTGGGTGACTTATGGGCTGGGTTCTGAAAGCGAGAACCTGCCAGCGTTCGTGGTTCTGCTGGATAAACTCGGCGCGCCTGTGAATGGCGCATTGAATTGGTCCAATGGCTTCATGCCTGCCGCCTACCAAGGCGTGCCTTTTCGCAGTAGTGGAGAGCCGATCGCGTATCTCCAGCCGCCCAAGAATGTGAGCGTTAGCCAGCAGCGGGCTCGGCTAGACCTGTTGCAACGTTGGAATGCCGAATACGCCGAGGCGAATCCTGCGGAGAGCAGTCTAGCTGCGAGGATCAACTCCTATGAACTGGCCTTTCGGATGCAAATGAGCGCGACTGATTGCACGGACTTGAGTCGGGAGCCGGATTGTGTGCGCAAGATGTATGGACTGGAGGCTCCTGTGACGGCTCACTTTGGCCGCAACTGCCTACTTGCCCGTCGCCTGGTGGAACGCGGCGTGCGCTTCGTTCAAGTATACAGCGGTGGCAACGAAGGGCCGAAGGCTTGGGATGCGCACGACGACTTGAAGAAAAATCATGACCTGCACTGTGCAGAGACGGATGGCCCCATCGCGGCCTTGCTCGATGATCTCAAGATGAGTGGGATGCTGGATACGACGTTGGTGGTGTGGGGTGGCGAGTTTGGGCGGTCGCCAGTGGCGGAAAACGGTAAGGGGCGCGACCATCATCCGAAGGGGTTCACCATGTGGATGGCCGGCGGCGGGATCAAAGGCGGACTGACTTATGGAGCGACCGATGAATTCGGTTACAGTGCCATCGAAAAGCGTGTCTCAGTGCCGGATCTCCATGCCACGATTCTGAATCAACTCGGACTCGATCACGAGCGCCTGACCTATCGGTTCACCGGGCGGGACTATCGCCTCACGGATGTGAGTGGCGAGGTTGTGCGGGACATTTTGGCGTGACTTTAGGTCCTGCTAGCTTTCTGGTTGACAGAAGAGGGGTTTTTGCGCCGATATGTCTTCCTCTTTATGAAGAAATACAACGTTGGAGTCATCGGATACGGTTGGGCGGCGGGAGCCCATATTGCGGCCATTAACGCCACCACTCAGGCGCAGGTTACGGCGGTCTATTCATCACGCCCCCTGGATGATGCGGAGTTGTCGGCAAAGCATGGCTCGCCCATCAAGAGCTACCAGAATCTGGATGAGATGCTGAACGATCCAGACATTCACGTGGTGGACATCACCTCCTACCCTAGCCAGCACCGCAATCAGGCTGTTGCCGCTGCCAATGCCAAGAAACATGTCATTTTGGAAAAGCCGATGGCGAACTCGTTGCAAGAGGTCCGCGAGATCGCTGCGGCGGTGAAGGCGAATGGCGTGAAAGGTTGCGTCTGCTTTGAGTGTCGCTTCTCTGGCCAGATGCTGTCCACGAAGGCCGTCATTGAGGAAGGCTTGCTGGGCTCCCTGCATTATGGCGAGGTCGATTACTACCACGGCATCGGGCCCTGGTACGGTCAGTTCCGCTGGAATGTCGGCAAGAAGGATGGTGGCAGCGCGCTGCTGACCGCTGGTTGCCATGCTCTGGACGCGCTGCTGATGTGCATGGGATCTGAGGTGGAGAGCGTCTCCAGTTTCTCAACGAAGTCCGCGAGCGATATTTTCAAGCCGTATGAGTACAACACGTCTAGTGTAACGATTCTGAATTTCAAAAACGGTGCCGTCGGCAAGTGCGCGGCGATCGTCGATTGCCTTCAGCCCTACTACTTCCACACGCATTTGGTGGGTAGTCATGGCAGTCTCTTGGACAACAAATTCCATTCGTCCAAACTCGGCACCGACAAGTCGAAGTGGTCAGAACTTTCGATGAAGATGCTGGATAGCGGCGATGTGAGCGATCACCCGTATGAGACCCAGTTCCAGGCGTTCTTTGATGCTCTGGATGCTGGCACCGATATGCCTCTGACGAGCATTGCGGAGTCCCTGCGCACATTTGAGGTCGTGTTTGCGGCTGACAAGAGTGCTGAGCAGGGCGGTAAGCCTGTGAAAATCGCTGATCTGGCCTAAACCTCATGCCTGTCGCTCTCGCTGTCTTTGCGCACCCAGACGATATCGAATTCGTCGCTGCTGGAACCCTTTTGCTTCTGCAAGAACGTGGCTGGGATATCCACTACATGAACTTGTGCACTGGGAATGGTGGATCGGTGCAGATGGATGGTCCCACTACCGCTCGGACTCGATTGGCAGAGGCTCAGGAAGCTGCACGCATCCTTGGAGCGACCTTTTATCCGCCCATCGTCGATGATCTGGAGGTGACCTATCGCGTCGATCTGCTGCGCAAGGTCGCGGCGGTGGTGCGGCAGGCAAAACCCAGCATTGTGCTGACTCACTCGCCCAGTGATTACATGGAGGATCACATGCAGACGAGTCGGTTGGCGGCCACGGCGGCCTTCAGTCATGCAATTCAAAACTTCGTGACGGATCCTCCGACGGATGCATTCGGTCATGACGTCACCGTCTATCACGCGATGCCACACGGGTTGTGCGATCCATTGCGCAAACAAATGCGGGCTGGGTTGTACGTCGATACCTCCAAGGTTCACGCTCGCAAGCGCGAGTCGCTGGCCGCGCACGCTAGCCAAAAGGATTGGCTGGATGTGAGCCAAGGTATGGATTCGTATTTGGTCTCAATGGATGAGTCGTCCCGTGCGGTGGGGCGCTTGTCGGGCATTTATGAGTTTGCAGAAGGCTGGCGTAGGCACCTGCACCTCGGCTTCAGCACCACTGAGATCGATCCTCTGCGTGAAGCACTGGATGGCTGCTGCACGGTGGATGAGGTGTACGAGCGGGAACTCCGCTGCGTGACAAGTGGCTAGCCCTACTTTGTCACCACCTCGTCGAGATTTAGCAGGAGATTCGCTATCATCGTCCAGGCGGCGAGTTCAGTGGGGTCTAGGCCTGCTTTGGGGAGGCTTTCTCCGTAAGTGATGGCGGCTTTGGCGTCCTCGGCCCGCGCTGCGTAGGCTGTGAGGTGTTGCTGTATTGTTTGGCGGATGATTTCGGCTTCTTCAGCCGACGGATAGCGGCCCGTGGCGGTGCGGAAGGCGAAGGTGACGCGGGCGTCGGTGTTGTTGCCGCCTTCGATTAGGATGCGCTGGGCGAGGTTGCGGGAGGCTTCGAAAAACTGGACGTCGTTCATGAGGTTGAGCGCCTGCAGCGGGGTGTTGCTGCGCTCTCTACGGAGGCAGAAGGACTCGCGATTGGGAGCGTCGAAAGTCGTCATCATCGGCGGCGGTGCGGTGCGCTTCCAGAATGTGTAGAGGCTGCGACGGTAGAGGTTTTCTCCCTTGTCCTGCTTGTAGTAGCGCGTGTTGCTACCACCGAAAGCGAGGGGTTCCCAGATGTTGTCGGGCTGATATGGTTTAACGCCTTTTCCTCCGACGGTGGGGCTGAGCAAGCCGGAGACGGCCAGTGCCTGATCGCGGATGACCTCTGCATCGAGGCGGAAGCGTGGGCCGCGTGCGAGCAGGCGGTTGTCGGGATCGGTGGTCGTAGAGGGGACGCGTGAGTCCTGCCGGTAGGCGTGGCTGGTGACGATAAGGCGCACCATCTCCTTCATATCCCAACCACTCTCGCGAAAGGTCACTGCCATCCAATCGAGCAGTGCTGGGTGGCTGGGGGGCTCGCCCTGGGAGCCGAAGTCGTTGGATGTCTTCACCAGACCAATGCCAAAGAACTGCTGCCACAGGCGGTTGACCTGCACGCGGGCGGTCAGAGGGTGATCGGCGGAGGTGAGCCATTTGGCGAGATCGACGCGATTGCGCTGCGAATTTTCCGGTAGGGCAGGGAAGACGGCGGGGGTATTGCGCGTGACGGGTTCTCCGGGCTGATCGTATTGGCCGCGCTTCATGATGAAGCTTTCGCGGGGCTTCGGCATGTCTGCCATGACGAGGGTGGCTGGCACGGTTTCTTCGACCGATTTGCGGCGAGCAGTGAGACTGGTGCGTTCCGCGAGGAGTGGTGCGATGCGCTCCTGGGTGCCTTGATACACGTTCTCCAGCCAGAACTGCCGCACTTGCTTTGCCTCATCGGGCGTCCAAGTCTCTGGCTTTTTGCCACGCACGAGCGTGCGGAGCGGATCTGGGATCTCCTCCACGCGACGGCCTTGATTTTTCTGCAACCAGACCTTGTAGGACCAAGTTGGGTCGGTGGCGGGCTGAACGATGCTGGAGACTCCAAGCCTGTCCCAAGTGACGGTGCCATCGCATTGGGTGAAGGCAAAGCCGGTGATCTTGGTGGTGGGTTTTAGGCCCATTTTAACGGCGTCGATCTCCAGTCGTGCCCACTCGCCGACCTTGGGCAGTGGGCCCATGTGGACTTTCTCAGCGGTGCCACTTTTGCCGAAGGCGATCGCGGATTCTTCCCCCCAGATGGCGCGGTGCTTCCAGCCGTCACTGTGGAATTGGATCATCACGGCACGAGGCGGGTTCGCAGGGTCGAGGTAGCAACTGACAAAGACCTTTCCGCCGGACGGCGGCGTTAGGCTCACTCCGCCACTAAAGTAGTCCTGCGCGACGCCCTTGGCCGTGCGAGTCAGTGCGGCATTGCCAGAGGCGACTCCGGCCTTGGACTGTGCTTTGGTGACGATCTGCAGTGGAGCGCCGGAAGCTTGTGGGTTGGCTCCGGGAGGAAAGGCGTCGTCAAACCAAATGGTCTCGGTGCTTTTGGCGACGGGCGGGGGATTTTGCTCTGAAGGGTCGGTGTAACCGATGCTGGCGACGTCTTTTTTAATCTGGGCATCCACGGCGGCGAGCTGTTGATCAAGGGAGGCGATTTCTTTGTCCTGATCTGCGCTTGTCAGACGGAGCACGGGTGGCGTAAGCAGGATGTTGCCATCCATGGCGGGGTCTGCAGCGCTGTTGAAGAAGGCGTAGAGTGAGTAGAATTCCCGCTGGCTGATAGGGTCGTATTTGTGGTCGTGGCACACGGCGCAGCCAGCCGTCAGGCCCATCCACACGGCGACGGTGGTATCGGTGCGATCGATGGCGTAGCGGTGGATGAACTCTTCATTGATGGAGCCTCCCTCGCTGGTGGTGACGTTGCAGCGATTGAAGCCGGATGCGATGCGTTGCTCGCGTGTGGCATTGGGCAGGAGATCGCCTGCGAGTTGCCAGAGTGTGAATTGGTCGTACGGCAGGTTGTCGTTAAAGGCCTGCACAACCCAATCGCGATACGGCCACATACTGCGTTCATTGTCGAGATGTAGGCCGTGGGTGTCAGCATAGCGGGCGGCATCCAGCCAGTAGCGGGCCATGTGCTCTCCATAGCGCTGGTTTTCCAAGAGTCGAGCCACGAGGCGATCGTAGGCGTCGGACTTCGTATCTGCGACAAAGGCGTCAATTTCCGCCAGGGTCGGAGGTAGGCCAGTGAGGTCGAGAGTGACCCGGCGAATCAGCGTTTCTTTGCTGGCTTCGGGCGCAGGCGAGAGATTCTCTTCCGCTAGGCGAGCCTGGAGAAATACATCGATAGGATTGCGGATTGGCGCTGCAGGATTGGCCGCAGATGTGGGGGGAGCGACTTTTTTGGGAGCTTCAAACGCCCAATGCTTTTGATAGACGGCCCCTGCTGCAATCCAGCGCTTGAGAATCTCGATCTGTGCGGGCTTCAGGGGCTTATGACTTTCTGGCGGTGGCATGACCTCGTCGGGGTCGGTCGTCAGAATGCGCTCCATCAGAGTGCTCGACTCAGGGTGTCCGGGTTTGATGGCCTGCTTCCCATCGATTACTGCGTAGGCCCCATCGGCGAGGTCTAGGCGCAGATCCGCTTTGCGCTTTTTCGCATCGATCCCATGGCACGCAAAGCAGTGATCGCTGAGGATGGGGCGGATATCTCGGTTAAACTCCAGTGCGCCAGCCGCGGCAAAGGATTGCCCGGAAGCACATAGGCCGAGAGTGGCGATGGCCAGAGACAGGATGAGGAAATTTGGGCGGGACCGCAAAACCATGACGGCTCTATACGTCTGTTGGCGGTGTCGCCTTGCGCCGTAGCGCGTTGGGTTTTAAAAACAAAGCAACCCTGCCGGTTTGGTCCTCAGGAAAAAAACCCCCAAAACCTGAAGCCAAAATTACCCGGCAGGGTTGATTTATGAAGTATAATCAGGTTGGCCGAGTGGCTGCGAGAAAAAATGACCAATAATGGAAAAAAAGTTTCACCGAGGCGGATTGCCCCGGGTGTCTATGGGCTTCTGACCCTTGTCGTTTGGGCGATGGGGCCATTTGGCCCAATTGTCGTCAATGCCCAGATCGGACCCTCTGTTCGGCAGGTCGTCGTGGCCACGGCACCGGATTGGAACACTCATCGGGCTACTTTACAGTGTTTTCAGCGCCCGTCGGCAAAGGCTCCCTGGCAGGCGGTCCTGCCTGAGTCGGTGCCGGTCTTGCTGGGGCGGAACGGTCTCGCCTGGGGACGCGGAGTTTTTAATGTGCCGCAAAATGGCGTGGCCATGAAGGTGGAGCGCGATGGTCGTGCGCCGGCGGGGGTTTTTCAATTGGGGTTGCTATTTGGTTATGCGGGCACGGCTCCCAAGGGCAGCCTTTGGCCTTATCATCAGGTGGGGAAATGGGATGCCTACGTGGATGATCCGCAAAACCCGAATTACAATCGCCACGTCGTCATCGATCCTCGGAACGTGCCGCCGTGGTTTGAAAAACAGCGGATGCGCCTTGGCGATAGCGCCTACAAGTGGATGCTGGAAATCCGCCACAACCAGAACCCGGTGGCACCGGGATATGGCAGCGCGATCTTTTTTCATGTCCGCCGCGGACCGGATAAGCCCAGCGCTGGGTGCACGACGATGGCGGTGGAGAATCTGGAACGCATCCTGCGCTGGCTGGACCCGAGGGCCTTCCCTCACTATGTCTTGCTGCCTCGGGCGGATTATCAGGCGTTGCGCGGGGCTTGGGGCTTACCTTGAGGGGCTTGTGGACTCAGACGGCTGGAAGCCGTCGCGCCTTGCTGGGCACGGATTTGGCGTGGATCCTGTGGTCTGGTGACGGCGCTCGGTGGGCTTTGGAAAGTCGGGGGGAATTGGGGACGTTGATGCGGGGTGTTGTTTCATGGCTGGCGTGGGAATTTTTGGACTGCTTTGGCGGTTTGGGGATTGCTATCGCTTCGCGTGGATAACTCTCTAGGACAGGCGAAACTGCGGCCCAAAGGAGGCTTTGAACTGACGGCGGTGGATCGGTCTCATTGGGCGTTTCAGGCGTTACGTCCGACAGCTGGCGAAGAGGGAATTGATGGTTTTATCCTCGCGGATCTCGCGGCCGAGGGACTGGGACTCAGCCCAGCAGCTTCGCCAGAGGCGTTGATCCGCCGTGTGACGCTGGACCTGATCGGGCTGCCGCCGACACCCGAGGCGGTCGATGCTTTTGTGCGAGACTCTTCCACGAAGGCGTATGAAAAATTAGTCGAGGACCTGTTGGCAAGCCCGCGCTATGGCGAGCGCTGGGGGCGGCACTGGCTGGATCTGGTCCGGTTTGCGGAAACAGATGGATTCGAGCACGACGCGGTTCGTCCTCACGCGTGGCAGTATCGCGACTACGTGATCCGCAGTTTCAACGACGACAAACCTTATGATCGGTTTGTGCGGGAGCAGCTCGCGGGGGATGAGATTTGGCCGGAGCAGCCCGACGCACTGATCGCAACGGGCTACGCTCTGTTGGGTCCCGACATGGTTGATTCATCGGATCAGGTGCAGCGCCGTCACAACACACTGAACGACATCACGGATACGACGGGTCTGGTTTTCCTGGGGCTAACGATGGGCTGTGCGCGTTGTCATGATCACAAATTTGAGCCGATTTCCCAGCGCGACTACTACCAGATGCAGGCGTACTTTTCCAGCTGCTCACTGGATCGTGAACGTCCTGTGCCGAGCGTTGTGCAGCGTCGTGACTACGAGCTGGCGATGCAACGCTACGAAGCGAATGAAGTGGTGCAGGAACTGGCGCGGATCGAAGCGCCGGTTCGTGAAAGATTGAGGCTGAAGAAGCTCTCCAAACTCTCACCCGAGGCGCAGAAGGCGCACGCAGTGCCTGAGGAGAAACGCAGTGCGGAAGAGCAGAATCTGGTTCTCGAAACCGTAGCGAAGGTCAAGGTCAGCTCGAAGGAGGTGGAAGGCGCCATCAGTGGTGAACTCCGAGGTCGCTATGATGCGTTACACGCGGCAGTGAGTCGTTTGGGTGCGCCACCAAAATTGCCTGTTGCGATGGCGTTATCGACGGGAAAGGCGCAGCCGACTTTCGTATTGCGACGCGGTGAGTATTCGATGCCGCTGGACGAGGTCGTGCCCGGCACGCCTCAGGTGCTGCCGAGTATGACGGCGGAAGTTTCGCGCAAAGCTCTAGCGGATTGGATTGCCAGTCCGTCGAATCCTCTGACGGCTCGCGTGATGGTGAATCGACTCTGGCAGCACCACTTTGGTCGCGGCATCGTGGCGAGCCCGAGTGACTTTGGTTTGAATGGTGCTCGTCCGACGCATCCCGAGTTGCTAGATTGGCTGGCCAATGAGTTCATTCGCAGTGGATGGAGCGTGAAGGCGATGCATCGATTGATCGTGAAATCGCGAACCTATCAACAGGCGATGTCTGTGGGTGAATCTGAGAAAAGCAGGCGCCTTTACGCCGGCTGGCAGCCTTTGCGAGTAGAGGGAGAGATCATCCACGACAGTCTGCTAGCCATCAGTGGGAAGCTGAATTTGGCGATGTATGGACCGGGCGTTTTTCCTCCAGTGCCCAAGGAAGTGGTCGCAGGTTCAAAAGGGGGCTGGAATCAAAACGATCGCGAAAAGGAGTACAGCCGCCGCAGCATCTATATCTTCTCGCGTCGAAATCTCCGGTTTCCCTTTCTGGAGGTTTTTGATGCGCCAGACAATAACTTGAGTTGCTCGGTGCGGGAGCGGAGCACGACGGCTCCACAGGCGTTGACGTTGCTGAATGCGATGGAGGTGACGGCTGCTGCGGAGGCGACGGCTGAGCGGATTTCAAGGCTGGCCGTTGGGTCTGCCGAACAGGTTCGGACGGCGTATCGTCTGATTTTGGGGCGGGCGCCGCGTGAAGATGAGGCTGCGATTGGCCAGGAGTTTTTGAACGAATCGCCGCTGGCAGAATACTGCCGAGCCTTGTTTAATCTGAACGAGTTTGTTTATGTCGATTGACCCGGCTGCCTCGAGTTTGGATCGTCGGGCCTTCCTGCGAAATGCGGGGGCGGGGTTTGGCGCTGTAGCGCTCGATGCAATGCTGGCGGATGAAGGGGCGGCATCGATGGCGAATCCCTTGCAACCGAGACAGGCACACTTCACCGCCAAGGCCAAGAATGTGATCTTTTTGTTCATGTCAGGCGGCCCGAGTCATGTGGATCTTTTCGATCCCAAGCCAGATCTGTTGCGTCTCGCGGGGCAGCCGATCCCAGAGTCGTTTGGCACATTTAAGACGCGACGTGCGGTGGCGAAAAACGCGTTGATGCCGCCGATCCGGCCCTTCGCTCGGCGTGGAAAGTGTGGGTTGGAGGTGTCGGAGTTGCTGCCACACATTGGCGGACTTGCGGACGAACTTTGCTTGTTGCGCGGTTGCTACGGCGATAGCGTCACGCATCCTGAGTCGGTGTACATGATGAACACAGGCACGATTTTGATGGGCAAACCGAGCTTGGGATCATGGGCTGCGTACGGTTTGGGCACGGAGAATCAAAACATGCCTGCTTTTGTCGTGATGCCGGATCCGGGTGGCTGGGTGAAGGGTGGCGCGCCTGCGTGGGGCAATGGTTTTTTGCCGGCGACCTATCAGGGGACCTTGTTGCGCGGTGGGGCATCGCCGGTTCTGAATCTGGGGACTCCGGAGCACATCAGCGCCCTCCAGCAACAGAACACGGTGGGGTTGATCAATCGGCTGAATCGGCAAAACCTGCCAGCTGGCGCAGAAGACTCGGAACTGGCTGCGCGGATTGCGGCGTATGAGCTGGCGTTTCGCATGCAGGCTCATGCGCCGGAGGTGGTCGATCTGTCAAAAGAGTCTGCGGCGACTCGAAAAATGTACGGCCTCGATGAGGCGGTGACGGCAGACTTTGGTCGGCGCTGTCTGATGGCTCGGCGGTTGGTTGAGCGCGGCGTGCGTTTCGTGCAACTTTACTGCGGCGATACCAACGGCTGGGATGGGCACAGCGATGTGGCAGGCAATCATACAAAATTGTGCGCCCAAAGCGATCTGCCGGTGGCGGGGCTGTTGCGGGACCTGAAGGCGCGTGGATTGCTGGAAAGTACGCTGGTGATCTGGGGCGGTGAGTTTGGTCGCATGCCGATGAGCGAGGGCTCCAATGGTCGGGATCACAACCCGTATGGCTTCTGCATGTGGATGGCTGGCGGGGGCGTCAAAGGCGGCCAGGTGATTGGAGCAACGGATGCGGTGGGGCTGCGGGCAGCGGAGGAGAAGACCCACGTCCACGATATTCATGCGACGATTTTACACCTGCTTGGACTGGATCACACTCGGCTGACCTATCGGCACAACGGGCGCGATGATCGCCTGACGGATGTGTACGGAGATGTGATCGTGAAGGCTCTGGCGTGATCCGACGGATGGAAGCCATCGCGCGCCTACTTCTTCTCGATCTCGATACTCTTGAGGCGGAACAGTGTCTCGTTTGGGGGCACGTGGCGGGCTTCGATGCGGAGTTTGAAGGTGCCGGGGGCGGCGATGTTTACGGTGCCGACCGTAAAGGCTTTGAAGTCGCGGGCGCTGTCGGTCTTGACTGCTTTGGTGACGATTTTTTGGTCGCCGATGGTGACTTCATAGGTGCCTTCTTGATCTGACTCGGAGGACTGAAGGACGCTGATCTCGTAGCTGCCAGGTGCTTGGAAGCGAAGCATCCAGGAGGCGGAGTCGCCATCGTTGAGCCAGTTCACGAGGAGGCCGCTGACGACGTTTAGAGCGCTGCCTGGAGTCAGATCTGCCGCCTCGGGCGTGAGGGTGGCTTTGTCTGGGACTGGCACCACTTTGGCGAGGCGATCTTGGATGTTCTTGCTGATGGCGGCTGCCTCACGCTGGCGTTTCGGCTCGCTGATCCCAAGGGCATCAAAGAAACTGGCGGCATCTGGATGGATGACTCGGCTCAGGGTTGCGAGCGCTTCGCTTTTTTCGCGGGTGTCCTTGGCTGCCTCATACATCTTGCGGGCATTGAGAAAGCGATCCTCTTCCGAAAGGGTGCCGGGGCGGCCGATTAGGTTACGCGCGGCCATGAGGATGAGCAGGCGGGAGCCGGGCTCCGTCTCCGCAGGCAGGCGTGCGGCCAAGGTGGGGAGGGGAGCGACGTTGGGCCATTGCGCCAATGAATTGAGGGCTGCATTACGCAGGGCGACACTTGGATCCTTGATCGCTGCCGTCATTTCGGCCAATGCCTCGGGGCTTCCCGATTGGCTGAGCACCCTCAGCAGCAGGGCGCGTTTTTGTTCGCTGGCGAGCTTGCTGCGGTAAGCCACGAGTACCGGGCCAACAGCTTTCGCGGGGTTGTCGGCGGAGGTGATGCTGGAAACCAGGGCTTGCTCCGCAAACGGGGCTTCTGATTCTCCTACGTCGTCCAGGCGATCGACAAGATCGGTGACTTTGTCTGCTGGAGTGATGATTCCTAGTGCGGTCCAGGCGGCTTTGCGGACTTCCAAGGACTTGTCTTGGGCGTGTGCGAGGACGATCGGAAAGGCCGGGCGATAGGTTCGCATTCCGATGACCTTCAGCAAGTTAACGCGGGCAAAGAGATCTTGAGCTTTGTCCAACTGATCGACGATCATTTTGTCGACGTAGTCACCACCGACAACCTTCGCCAAAGCGGTTGCGGCACCAGCGGACGACTGGCGATTTTCGAGGAAGTCAAAGAGCAGTCGCATATCGACGTCAGAGGCTTCCGGTTTGTCGTCAGTGACGAGGTCAGTGAATCGGCGTTGGCGATCTGCTTCTCCCTTTTTGCGAACGTATTGCATGGCTCCAAACCCGAGCACGGCGATGGTAAGCGCAGGAATGGTGATGTAGGCCCACGAGGGAAGGCCAGATTTTTGAGGAGGACGAACGGGGCGCGGCAGGGGAGCCGTGCGGCCTGCGGCACGTAGAGTTGGCGAACCCGCCGGGGCTGCTGCGGCAACGACCTTACCGGTGTCCCCGATCAGTCCAGTTGGGGCGAGGCTCTTCTTGATTTTGGGTGCTTCATCGACGGCGACAGCGACGGCGGTGGCCACCTCCACGCCCGGAAGGCGTTTGGTGCGATACGCCTCGAGTGCTTCTGCGCAGGAACTGGGGCGATCATCGGGCAATCGGTTTTGCAACCAACCGACCCATTGATGAATGAAAGCCGGAAGGTCTGGGCGCAGTTCTTCGAGCGGCACCATTTTGTGATAAAGATGCGCCGTCATCACCTGCGGGGATGTGTCGCCCTGGAAAGGATACTGCTGGGTCAGGGCATAATAAAAGATCGCGCCCATCGCGTAGAGATCGGTGCGGACATCGACGGGGGCGCGCTCGAATTGTTCGGGGGCCATGAAGTGGATGGACCCGAGGATGCTGTCCTGGTTTTCTGTGCTCTGTTGCGCCTGAAGTGCGCCCGTTGCCAGTCCAAAGTCGAGGATCTTCACCTGGAAAGTTCCGCTGGCATGCCAGGTGATCATGAGGTTCTGCGGCTTCAGATCCAAGTGGATGAGGCCCGCACTGTGGGCGGCGATCATCCCTTCCAGAGTCTGTTTGACTAGCGATCCAAAGTCTCGCTCGGTAAGAGCTCCACGTCCGATGATGTCATCCAGAGTTTCTCCCTTCACCAATTCCATGACGATGAAGGCACCCTCTTCATCGACGCCGACGTCATAGACACTGACAATGTTGGGATGCTGGAGCGTGGATAGCGTCCGGGCTTCCCTCACCAATTCATCAATGGCTGCCTGTGCTGCCTGTGCTGCCTGTCCAGTGCCGGGCTTGATGCGTTTGAGGGCGACCTCGCGTCCGAGATTTCCATCCCAGGCACGGAGGACGGAGCCGCGGCCACCTTCAGCGATTGGGGCCAGCACTTGGTATCGGGAATTCATGAGCGGGGAAATGGATGCTAAGGGGCAGAAGAAAAACGGACCGGCGTTTTCAAGCGCCGGTCCGTTGGGAGAGTTGATGAGGTGCGATCCGCACCCTGGTTCCAAGGGCCGGATTACCAAATGCGCTCGAGAAAGCGCTCAAAGGGGCCTTTTGCGGAACTTGGCTTGGTGAACTTGCGTCCGTCGCCCGCATTGCGGGTGACGACCAGCGGCCCTTTGTGGTCAATGACGCGGATGGACTTGACCTCCAGGCGCTCAAGCGGGCAGTCGTTGCTGTCAGCAGGCATGTGGGAAAGTTGCTCTAGGACTTCGAGGCCGGAGACGACCTGACCGAAAACGGTGTACTGGCCATCAAGAGCGGACATGTTGCCCAGAACAAAATAGAACTGGGAACCATTGGAGCGGCGTTCTGGATTCACTTTGTCACCGCGACGTGCCATTGCGACGGCACCAAGTTTGTGAGGTAGTTTGATCTCCGCAGGGACGGATTTTTCTTCGCCACCTGTGCCCCAGCGATCGCGCGCGCTGTCGTCAGCGGTGAGAGGATCGCCCGTCTGGACCAAGTAGTTGTCGATGGTGCGGTGGATGGCGAGGCCGTTGTAGAGGCCGCTATCGCAATTGTTGATGAAATTATCAACGGTCTGTGGTGCTGCGTTGGACTTTAGCTCAAACATCACCGTTTCAGTGCCACCACCGAATTTGATGTCCATGACAGCGAGCTTGTGCATGTCTTCCTTACCCCAGACGGACGGGTCCGATGGGTTAGGAGTGGCGGAGACCGTCGAACCTTTAGCCTTGGGCTTGTTCATGGAGACTCCAGCGCTAGCGGCGGCTTCTTCGGCTTTTTTCTGGGCCTCCGCGGCAAGCTCTGGAGAGAGTTCCTTGGCGGCCTCAAGGGCTGCAGCTGCCGCCTCTTTGGTCATCGGGAGAGCCTTCGGCACATCAGCTTCCTGGGCGTGAATGATTCCGGCAGAAAGGCAAAAGGCGATCAGCAGGGAAAGACGTGGGAACTTCATAGGCGGGAGGGGTGGGATTTGAGAGGGCGGAGGTGGGAAAACGAGGTCTTAGCGCAAAGCTGGGGCCACAGTCGTCGGTGGTGGCGGTGCTGCTGGAGCGGGCGTTGGGACGGTCGGTGGCGTCGGATCGATCATCGCGGGCACTGCTGGCGCGGGGCTGGCGGCCATCCCTGCGTTTATGTTGGGGACGACGCGAGTCGGTGTGCCGCGGCTCTTGCGGGGTTTCAGTCCCCACTGCACGTCGAGACGGTCCAGTTCTTCTACCGTCGGATTGCGTGCATCAATGGGCCCTGAGGACTCGCAAGACGACAGCGATACCAGCGCGAGAGCGCCGAAGGCGATAGGTAGAAGGTGGCGGACGTTCATTTTCGGCAATGGGCAGTGATTTGAATAAGTGAATCGATTTTAGGCATGTCCGGCCCGACAAGCAACACCGAATCCACTTCGGCGGCTCCAAGTTTCACATATGCGAGTCCGGTGCAACCTCCCTCGCCGGGACTTCCGGTGACGCTGGTGACGACGCCGATGGCTTTGGTAGGGGCGTTTTCGCCCGCTAAAAAGAGGTGATCGCCGCCGCAGATCTCGGTGTTGGGATCGCTGGCACGCCACTGGACGAGTTCGCGCGGCATTTTTCCTGTGGTGCGAATGCGGGACAGGACCTCCTGGCCGATGTAGCAGCCTTTGGCAAAATCCATCGCATGGGTTTCCAATCCAGCCTCGGGTGGGAAGGCTTCGAGGTTTAGCTCGTTCGGGTAACGTGGAATGCCGCGCTGGATTCGCAGGGCCTCGACCTCTACGTCGGAAAGCAGCGGCAGAGCGCTGACGTTTTCCGGCAAAGCGGCACCGGTTGGCCGCCACAAGTCCCAGCCGGGTTGGCCATACCGTGTGGAGGCGATGCCTCCCTCGAGGGCGTCGGTGTCGATGGCGTGACAGATCTGCCAGTCCTCGGTGATGTCTTCTAAAACTGCGTCATCGGCGATGATGTAGCGCTCCAGTCGCGCTCCCAGATTCTCACGCAGATCGGGTTCCGCATCCAAGAGCAGGCTTTGGCCATCGGGATCCGCGTGGATGACCAGATCGCCGCAGATTCGGCCTTTGATGTCTGTGACCATCGCGTAAACAGCTTGTGAGGCTGTGGCACGACGAACGTCGTTGGTGACCTGACCATTTAAGTAACGGACGCGGTCGCCGCCGCTGAGCCGCCACTTGGCACGGTTCGAGAGATCAATGCGGGCGGCCGTACTCATGCTTTTGGGGTCATTTGGGTGACGTAATCTCCGATGACCGAGAAATCGAGATCGCCCTTACCTGCAATGACCCCCTGGCGCATCGCATCGGCAGTGCACTCGAGGGCTGGCGCATCTACGCCTGCCTGAGCGGCCAGTGCGCGGGCAAAGTCTGCGTCTTTTAGCATGTTGCGAAGCGAGAAGTGAGCCTCGTAATTGCCTGACATCACGGTCGGGAGTTTCATCCCGATGAGTGGCGAAAAATTCGCATTCTGCTGAAGTGCGGTTAGCAGGCTATCGAGAGGTACGCCATGGGCGCGGGTGATCGCCGCGGCCTCCGCGAGACCCTTCATGATGACGGCAGAGACCAGATTCGTGGCGATCTTGATAACTGATGCGTCACCGATATCCCCGAGTGGCATGATCTGTGCGGCCGATGCCTCAAGCACAGGACGGGCGCGATCAATCAGAAAATCAGGGCCGCCGATGTAATAGACGAGCTTACCATTTTGCGCCGCCATCTTGCTGCCGGTGAAGGGCGCATCAAGAAATGCTGCATCCTTGGAGGCGCAGAGCTTTGCGGCCTCGCGAGTTGCCTCTGGGCTGACGGTGGCGTGATTCATGACGATGTGACCGTGGCCAAGTGCGGGCAGCATGTCTTGGATTGCCTCCAGCAGAGCCGCGTCATTGCGCACAAAGATCTGGATGATCTTGGCATATTCCGCCACTTCGCGTGGGGAGGAAAGAAAGTTGGGCTCGGGGTGGGCGGAGCGACTCCAGACATAAACATCGTGCCCGGCTTTGCGCAAATTTTCAGCAACACGGCTGCCGATGATGCCCAGTCCCAGGACGCCGACGGAGAGTTTTTTCGATGGGGAAGAAGTGGCTGACATGACTCGCTCATACTGCCCGGCGCGGTCGTCCACGCAAGGGCTCATTCCTTCGGTTGCATGCCTGCAGGCACTTCCGGAGCGGGCAGCGAGGCGTCGATGACTTCAGCTTTTTGGAAAATGAATTGGGTGGGTTTCATGGATCGCGCCCTCAGTTCCGCCGTCAGCCGCTGCACAGCCAGAGCGCGGCGCTCGTTTTTTAGGTGAGCTAGCACCTCTTCACGCACTTCCTCAAAGGTGATATCGCGCGCCGGTTCATGCCCAATGACCTTGACCAGATGCCAGCCCAGTTTGGTGGCAATGGGAGCGCTGACTTCTCCGATTGGCAGCGCGCGGATGCTGGTGATGAAGTCCTCCGGCATTCTCTCAGCACTGAACCATCCAAGATCTCCGCTGCGTATCTTGGATCGCGCGTCGTCTGAGAAACGGCTGCACGCATCGTCGAAAGTGATTTCGCCTGCGACAATGCGATCGTGAATGCTCTGGATCTCAGTGAGCCGATCGGGCTTGTCTTTTTCGTGCCGAGTCAGGTAGAGATGCGAGGCCTGCCAGCGTTCTGGAACCGCAACAGATTCTTTATTTTCCGAGAACCATTGGCGGGCCGTCTCGTCCGTAATCTCGGCCATCCGTTTGCTGATCTTTTCTTCGATCCACGCCTGATCATCCAGCGAATCCTGGATGTTTTTGGATAGCAGTGCGGCAGTCATTTGCTGGTTTTGAAGTCGAGGCGCGAAGTTGGCTGGGTCGGTGAACTGTCGTTTGAGCATGTCTTCCTCCGCCTCGACTGCGGTGATCGGTGTCTTTGCATCCAGGCCGTTCATGATCCGAAAGGCGCGGATCATGCGGTCATTGATGAGGCGCTCCGCGACCAGCCACCGCGTTTGCTTTTGCGCACTCGCGCTGAGGGCGCCCCATTTTTCACCGCGTGCCCAGAGGTGATCGCGGATGGCTTCTTCCAGCTCCAAACGCGTGATCGGCGTGCCGTAGACAATGGCTGCATAGGCGTTGGGTCCATCCACGGGCTTGCCCGCGAGGCCGCCGTCATCCAGCAATCGCGAAAGGGGGCCATGACAGGCCCTCAGATCGCAAAACAGGTAAAGTCCGACGATCAGATAGACTGCAAAGCGCCAGGGGAACCGCTTCATTTCTGGGCGCAACCTCGTTCATCGATGATTCGACGCAGCACCGTGAACCCATGGCTGATTTTGGCCAGGAAAGAGGACTGGTGGGGCACTAATTCAAAGCATGGGTGATTCTGCCAGACCTTGCGCAGTCGGGCGTCCAGTGCTGCGGCCTCGGCCAGGGATTCTTTGCGCGCCGGGTTGCCAGTCTCGATTCCGATGCCGCCGACGGCAGCACTTTCAAAAAAGATGACGGCGTCGTAGCGCTGCATTTCGGAATCAATGCTGGTGCCCATCGAGGTGAAAAAATCTTCTTCGCCATCGGGCCAGTAAGCTGCCCCATCCGCAGTGCCGCGATCACACAAGAGCACGCGACCGGGGTAAAGTGCCCGCTGCACGTCTTCGAGATTCCGCTGCACATGGAAGATCGCACGCTGGGCTGCCTGTCTCGCATGGGGTTCCTCGCAACGAGGGAAGCCGCCCATGAACATCATCGTCGCTGCCTCCGGCACTAGGATGACACTCTCACCGATTTCTCGTCGGAAGAGATCTGCCGCTGTCGTTTTGCCGCCGCCTGGGCCACCCGTTAGAACGATGCGGCAGGTATTGTTTCCGTTTTTAGCCATAAAGAATGCGCGGGCATTCAAGCCTGCGGATTAGCCTTTGAAAATCACAAACTTCCGGCACACGAAGTTTACCAAGAAGGATGTGACGACGAATCCCAACTGCGCAACTGTTGACGGGAGATGCAAATGGCCGGCAAGCCATTTCACCGCCAGGAGTCCCGGGAAGAATCCGATCGCACCGATGACGGCAAACAGCAGGAACTCCATGAAGACATGATGTTTTCCTGGCGAGAATACCCAGAGCCGATTCGTGAGGTATGCGGTGATCAGCCCAAACGGGAAGGCCAAGGTGTTGTTCAGCAGCAAGTTGTGCTCTCGAAGGGCCTCCGTGAGCGGGGCCCCATCGACGAGCATCCCTTTCCCTGCGGGATAGACCCAGATGGAGAGCACTGTCACGATTCCCGTGTGGATCAGGGTCGCCGCCACGCCGCAGAGGCCGTACTTGATGAACTGGACGACTGGGTGTGTGTCCCGGGAATTCAGCCGGGCAATGATCGTCTTGAGGTCGTTTTGTTTGAGAAACTGGAAAAGGGAGGTCAGCAGGGAAGCCATGCGCGTCCACCATCCTGCGGACAGCCCCGCGCACAAGTGGAATCCAGTGGCATTTCTGGCGAAGCCTAAATCCCGATGATGTCGTCAGAGTCGGTCACAGCGATGCGTTCTGCCGCAGGCACCTTAGGCAGGGCGGGCATCCGCATCATCTGACCGGTCAGAGCTACCAGGAAGCCTGCGCCGGCGGCGATCTCAAAATCGCGCACAGTCAGACGGAAGCCGGTGGGGCGGCCGAGACGTTTGGGATCATCGGAGAGAGAGTTTTGGGTCTTGGCCATGCACAGTGGCAGTCGGCCAAAACCAGCGTTTTCAAAGACCCGGAGCCTCGCCTCTGCTTCCTCCGTCAGGTCCACTCCGTCGGCTCCGTAGATCCCTGTGGCGATGGCGTTGAGCTTGTCGCGGACACTGAAGTCAGCTTGATACAGGAAGGGCAGGGGAGTGGTTTGGTCGCTGACCGCGGCCTGCACGGTGCGGGCGAGTCCGAGCGCGCCTTCCCCGCCTTTGGCGAAGCCGTCGGATGTCGCACAAGCGACGCCGCGTGCGGCACAGAAGTCGTGAATCAGGGCGATCTCGTCTTCGCTGTCGGTGTAGAATCGATTAACGGCGACGACGATGGGACGTTGGAATTTTGCAGCCGCATCCAGGTGCGCAGCGAGGTTCTCTAGGCCACGAGTCAGAGCGTCTGTATCTGGTACCGTCAGGTCTGCCAACGCGACGCCGCCGTGCATTTTCAAGGCGCGCAGTGTGGCGACGATGACGATCGCGGAGGGGGCGAGACCGGATTGGCGGCACTTGATGTGCATGAATTTTTCGCCGCCCAAATCAAAAGCAAATCCAGCCTCCGTTACCGCGAAGTCTGCGTGCGCAAGCGCCATCCTCGTGGCCAGCACCGAATTGCAACCGTGGGCGATGTTGGCAAAAGGGCCACCATGCAGGAAGGCTGGGACGCCTTCGACCGAACGGACGAGATTTGGCTTCAGCGCGTCTTTGAGCAAGGCCATCATCGCGCCAGTCACGCCGAATTCGTGGGCGGAGACGGGCTCGCCCTCCTCCGTGAATCCGACAACGATGCGGTCAATCCGGCTGCGAAGATCTGCCAGCGATTCGGCTAAGCAAAGGATCGCCATGATTTCCGATGCCGCTGTGATGTCAAAGCCGGACGCGCGCGCCATCTTGCCGCCGTTGTCCAATTGAATGCGGCGGAGCGATCGGTCGTTCATGTCCATGACGCGCTTCCACAGGACGCCCTCTTTCGGTAGGCGGGTGTTACCCTGGAAGAGGCGGTTGTCGATTGCTGAGGAGAGGAGGTTGTGCGCGGACGTGATGGCGTGAAAGTCGCCCGTGAAGTGTAAATTGATGGAGGTCGCTGGCTCCACGGTGGACATGCCGCCGCCCGTTGCGCCGCCTTTGCGACCAAAAACGGGACCCATCGATGGCTGCCGGAGCGCGAGTGCTACGGATGCGCCTGCCTTGCGCAGACCTTGAGCCAGACTGATCGAGACGGTGGTCTTTCCTTCGCCTGCCGGGGTGGGGGTGATGGCTGAGACGAGGATCAACTTGCCACGCTGGGGCTTTGCTGCGAGTGCCTCCAGTGAGACCTTTGCTTTATCGCGACCATAGAATTCCAGGTGGCCTGGATCGATCTGAAGTTCGTGAGCTTGGTCGAGGATCGAGTTGGGCATGGCGTCGCGATAGAGAGTAGAGGGAGTGGTTTAGCAGGCGATACCTTCAGCACGCATTTGATTGAACCACTCGACGAAGCGGGGGATCCCTTCGTCGGTATGCGTCGTGGGGCGGAAGTTCAAAATGCGCGTCGCTTTCTCTACGTCAGCAGAGGTTAGCGGCACATCACCCGGTTGCTCTGGCATTGCATTGATGATCGCCTCTTTACCGACAGCTTTTTCAATGGTGGCGATCATGTCATTGAGCGTCACGGTCTGGGATCCACCCAAATTGAAGATGTCGCAGATCGGGCCATCGCTGTAGTTCAGCGCGCCGAGGATGCCATCGACGATATCGGTGACGAAGGTGTAATCGCGGGCCGTGTGGCCAGCACCGTATTTATCGATTGGTTGACCGTCCTGGATACGCCGGGTGAATTTTGAAATGGCCAGATCTGGGCGCTGGCGTGGGCCATAAACCGTGAAAAAGCGCAGGCAGACGGTCTTGATGCCGTAGAGGTGGCTGTAGTTTGAGCACATCTGCTCTCCCGCCATCTTTGTCATGGCATAGGGGCTGATGGTCTGGAGGATAGGGTCGGTCTCGCAGAAGGGCACTTTTTTGTTCACGCCATAGACGGAGGAACTGCTGGCAAAGACGAAGTGTTTCGTGCCGGTGCGTCGGGCAGCCTCCAGGAGGTTGAAGGTGCCCTTGATGTTCACATCAATGTAAAGCTCCGGTTGCTCAATGGAGGGCCGTACGCCAGCGCGGCCGGCGAGGTGGATGACGGCGTCAGGCTTTTCTTTCTCGAAAAGGGCATCAATGAAGGCTTTGTCCGTCAAATCACCCTCGTGGATGGCGACTTGGTCCTTGAAGCTGCGGATGTTGGCGCGCTTGATCTCAGGATTGTAATAATCGTTGAAGCTATCGAGGATGCAGACATCTCCTGCACCTTCGCGGAGCAGGCGTTCGACGGTGTGGGAGCCGATGAATCCGGCTCCGCCTGTGACTAGGATCTTCATGAGTGCTTGAGACCGTCGGAATGCCGACGGGCGGGCATGTTGGGTGTGGTTGAGGCTGTTTGCAACTTTTTGTGGTGGGTTGTGAAAACTGGCGGTTGGCGCGGCTTTTGCAGCCTGCTTCGTGTCATTGATCCACGAGTGGTTCCCCTCCGGCATGCTGGCAGGGGCCTATTGCAAAGCGTCATTGGCAAATCATCGCTGCCTAATTCAGGCCAGCAGCTCCTTCACCACCCTTGCAGGCTCCACCCCGGTGAGGCGGAAGTCGAGGCCTTGGAATCGGTAGGTCAGCTTGGTGTGGTCGAGGCCGAAGAGATGCAGAATGGTAGCATGGAAATCGTGCATCGACACGGGGTCACGAGCGACATGCCAAGCGAAATCATCGGTTTCCCCGTGAACCTGACCGCCTTTGATGCCACCGCCAGCCATCCAGAGGCTGAAGGCATTGGGATGGTGATCGCGGCCCGTGATCGCTTTGTTGCCGGGGCGGTTCTCACCGAGTGCGGTGCGACCAAACTCGCTGCCCCAGACGACGAGCGTGGTGTCGAGCAGACCGCGTTGTTTAAGGTCTTTCAGCAGCGCCGCAATCGGCTGATCGACCATTTGGCAGTTGTGCGCGAGCTGCGCATCGAGGCTGCTGTGATGATCCCAAGAGGCGTGGATGACGTTCACGAAGCGCACACCGCGCTCCACCATGCGCCTTGCATTCAGGCAATGGCGCGAGAACGTCTGGTAGTTGCCGATGCCCCCGAGGTTGCTCTTGATCGGCGGCTCAATGCGGTTGATGCCATACGCATCGAGTGTGGTCTGCGATTCGCCGCTCAGATCGACCAACTCGGGGGCCGAGCTTTGCATTCGAAAGGCGAGCTCATAGCTGCTGATGCGTGCGGCGATCTCGGGATCGCCGATGTGCTTGTGCTGGAGGCGATTGAGGTCGTTCAAAGTGCGCACGCTCGCGGACTGCATCTCCGGCGTGATGCCGTCGGGATTGTTCAGGTTCAAAATCGGCGAGGCACCGTTGCGAAACATCACGCCGCCATACGAGGACGGCAGAAAACCGCTCGACCATGTGGAGCTGCCGCCCGGCAGCCCGCGTCCCTTGCTGACCATCACGACATACGACGGCAGTTCCTGCGAGGCATTGCCGAGGCCATAGGTCACCCAGGAGCCGACGCTCGGACGCCCGAGCAGCGCCGCGCCGCAATTCAGCATGAGCTGTCCTGGCAGGTGGTTGAACTGCGTGGTGTGCATCGAGCGGATCAGCGCGATGTCGTCGGCACAAGTCGCGATTTGGGGCAGCAGATCAGAGATCTCCATGCCGCACTGGCCGTGCTTTTTGAAAACCCGCTTCGTGCCCATCACCGTGGCCGTGTCCTTTTGCAGAAAGGCAAACTTCGCATCGCCCACGATCGAGTCGGGCAGCGGCTGGCCGTCGTATTTGTTCAGCAGCGGCTTCGGATCGAAGAGGTCCATCTGCGACGGCCCGCCTTCGAGGAAGATAAAGATGCAGCGTTCCGCCTTCGGCGCGAAATGGGATACACGAGTCGAAAGCGGATTCGCTGGAAGACTCGCATCATTCGCCAGCAGCCCGTCCTGCTTCAGCAGCGATGCCAGAGCGAGCGTCCCGAGACCACACGAACTCGTTGCGAGAAAATCGCGGCGCGTTTGGGTGAAGAGTTCTTGGGGCGAAGGCATATCATGAATACGCTGTCTCATAGCAACTTCACTCCACCCGTGTACTTCGCGACGGTGTCAGGATCGAGTTCCAGACCGAGACCGGGCGCGGTTGGAATGGGCAGCATGCCGTCGGCGTCGAGCTTCCAGCCGCCGACTGTGATTTCGTCGATGAACGGTGATCCGGTGAGATATTCGACCAGATCTGTGCCGGGGAACGCCGAGGCGAGATGCAGATCCGCCGCGAGACCGACCGCCGTGTTCCAACCGTGCGGAATGAACTGCACGCCGTGCTCTTGTGCCATCCAGGCGATGCGCCGCTCTTCACTAATGCCGCCGACCTTGGTCACATCAGGCTGGATGATGTCAAATGCGCGCGCTTCCAAGAAGGGCTGGAAGGCCTGCCGTCGCGTCAGCACCTCGCCACCGGAGATCTGGACGGGCGAGTGCTCGCGCAGCTTCGCGAAGTCCTCGAGCGCATCCGGCACCAGCGCTTCTTCAAACCAGTGTACGTCATAATCCGCCAGCATCTTCGCCGTATTCAGCGCCCACTTGTAGCCGTTCGTCCAATGTGCGTCGCTGCCGCCGGCATCGACCATCAGCTTTGAGTCAGCGCCCACCGCTTCACGCGCAGCATTCACAATGGCTTCGTCGGTCTTCGCATTACGACGCCCGAACGGCCCCCAGCCGATCTTGAAAGCACGAAAGCCCTGCGCCTTCACCGCGAGCAGATGATCGCGCAGCTTGTCCGGCTCATCCATCAGCAACGAGGCATACGGTTGCACCCTTTCGCGATGCCGACCGCCAAGGAGCCGTCCGACTGGCTGTCCCGTCGCCTTGCCGAGCAAATCCCACAAGGCGATGTCGATGCCGCTGATTGCATGCGTGATCGAACCACCGCGACCGAGCCAGAACATGTTCTGATGCAGCTTCTCGCTCACGCGTTCCGGCTCCAACGCATTCTCGCTGCGATAAAGCGGTTCCAGCACGGCCAGCGCGGCCTTTACCAGCGCATCGTTCGTGAACACGCTGCCGAGGCCGACGAGCCCTTCATCGGTGTGCACGGTGACGAGCGTGTGAACGCAGTCTTCCGGCCGGAGTTCATTGCTCCAGCCGCCTTCGGGAGTGGCGCCGCGCAGACCTGCACAGCGGATTTCAGTGATCTTCATTAGGGTAACATAGCCTTTCTTGGCTGTGGATGGGGGTGAGATTTAATGCAGAAAAACACAGGCTAGAAAGCCTATGCTACATCGCGTGTGAAAAGTCGGACCTTGGGTTGGAATGAAACATCCGCGTCGAGCGGAAACATTGGCCGAGCGCAACGTGTGTGGCCAAGATAAGGCAGATTGGCGCTGGAGGAACCCGGCGCATCGACATGCACCATCTGCGCGCACCAGTCGGCATACATGTGTGGCTGGCAATGCGGTGATTTGATCACCACCGCGTCGAATCGCGCCGGATTCTGTCCATGCGCGTAGAAAAACGAGCGGTCATAGAGATTCACAGCTCGGCTGCTGACCACAAGGGTGAAATTCCCGGCCTCCAGCACCGCCGTGGGACCGGCAACCCACTCTTCGCCGAAGGATTCGCTGCGGAAGCGACCGTCGGCGAGCAATCGGACCGTCGCGGTGATTTCGAGCGGTGTGAAACGCTGCGGATCGAGCGTGCCGCCGATGCGTGTGGTGATCGTGGCGCCGATTCCAGCTGCGAAGGCCATCTTTACCGCAGGTTCATCGACGATCGGCATCAGCGTGTGCGCCGTGCAGCCGGTTTCGATGAGTTTGCGTAGAATCGCGTTGCTGTCGCCTGACGCGCCAGAGCTGGTCGCGTCCGCGGCATCGACCAGGCCGAGCGTGCCGCTCGGGTGCGCGTTCACGATGTCTGCCATCTCATCGAGGCTCTTCAAAGGCACACGCATCTTCTCGTGATGCTCCCAGAACAGATTCGCGATGCGCAGCGCTTCGCGTTCGGCCAGCGCGGCATCATTGTCGGTGACGACGAAGGCCCACGAGGCAAGCGCAGGCACATCGGTGAAAGGATTGCCCCACATCATCGCGGCAGAGAGACCGCCCGGCTCTTGCTCGACCTGCTTTGCCGCATTCACCGCATGTCGAATCGATCCCGTCGCCGTGATCAGTTCATCGCCGCGCACGAGCGCAGGCACCGTGACCTTGGCCGTCACCGGCTTCACCTCGCCACGCATAATGCGCAGCAGCAGTTTGGCGGCGCGCTGGCCGGTTTCGAAGAAATCGACGTGAGGATAGGTGTGATAGGCCACGACTGCATCGCTTTGCTCGATCATGCGATCCGTCAAAATGCCGTGCAGATCGAGCGAAACGACGATTGGCACCTTGTCTCCGACGATCTTGCGCGTTTCAGCCAGCAACCAGCCTTCGGGATCGAGTTCCGATTCGCTCGCCATCGCGCCGTGCATGCAGAAATACACGCCATCGACCGGGGGAGCCGCTTTGATGCTCTCCAGCAGTTCGCGCGATATTTGCTCCCAAGCTGATTTCGCCAACGTGCCTCCCGAGGTGATGAAAAACGCGCTGTAGGTCGGCACCAGTTCCACGTCTGGCATGGCATCGAACACGCTTAGCGCTCCGCCGACCTCGTTCCGTACCGTGCGATGGTAATCGAGCAACTCCTGCCCGCGCCGGACGCCAAAGTCGTCATACCCGCTCAGGTGCGGGTTGAAGGTCGAGACTTCCTGTTTGCATTCGGCGATGAGGATTCGTGGCATGAGCGTTTCTTTCTACGGTGCGACAACGTCAGCCTTCACCCAAGACTCATCAAAATATCCAGCCGCCACCGATTCTTCGGCATCGATCTTCATCACCGCCCAGTCGCCGAGACGCGGGAACAGCAGGTAGTTGAACGCGGCAAACTCCTTCTCGTGGAAAGTGTGGCCACTATTGATGACGATGTAGCGACTCGTGGCGAGCGGACTGCCGCAAATGAAAACGGGGGAGTAACTGGCAGCCAATTGTTTTTGCCCGCCTAGCCGCACTTCCTCGCGTGTCCACGTCACTGGCAATTTTGGCAGCGCCTTCGCGATCCATGAATTGCTGCCTGGATCGCCGAACAGAATGAGGTGTTTATCGCGAACGTCCGCCTCGGTCACATCGGTGTCGTTCTTCACCGGCAGATCGCCGCGCATGTAGCGCGCCCATTCGTATTCGAAACGCTCCAGATTCTCCTGCGCCCATGCGTTCACTTTGGCATTCCAGGGCTTCCCAGTGCCTCGCACACACAGGAAGGGGGTTGCAAAGGCGTCGTCGATGGGGCCTTGCAGGCCGGGTTGCTTGCCGGTCAGCGTGATTTCCTCGCGCCAACCGTCGCAGTGCCAAATGCCGCCATTTATGGAGAACACTGAGGCTTTGCTACCAGTTTGCTTGGGCAGTGCGATCTCAGTTCCGCAGATTCGTAACTTCGAAACGGGCCGATGGAGCGCAAATCGGGTGATGTTTCGCGTCTCGGTTACTTCGATCA
Organism: Verrucomicrobiaceae bacterium; assembly: GCA_024232965.1. GTDB lineage: Bacteria > Verrucomicrobiota > Verrucomicrobiia > Verrucomicrobiales > Verrucomicrobiaceae > JACKQF01. Next base: position 467,501 of record JACKQF010000003.1, read on the forward strand.
CATCCCCATCGCTCACGGTCGCGCGGAACTCGGCGCGTTCGTAGTGCTTGCCGAGCGCGAGAAGTTCCAGCCAGTGGAAGCGATTGTATTTCAGCGTCCAGGTCACGAAGCGCATCGGCTTGGGATCGTGGTCGAGGCCTTTGGCCGCGTATTCGCTGATGCGGCGCATCTGCTCAGCGTGTGTCTTGGGATCGATGACGTGACCGGTGCCAGGCGAGATGAGATTCACAAATGGAATACCTTCCTTCGCGAAGGCCTCGCCCATGTGGACGTGCGATTGGAAGAACGTGTCCTTGTCACCGATGCAGGCGATCTCCGGCACCATGCTGGCGTTCGCCGCGTAGTCGATGGAGTCGAGCATGTGCAAGCCGAGTTCCTGATGCGGCGGCAGCGGGCCGACTTTGATGAAATTCGGGATCGGCGTCTCGGAGAAGCGATGCGTATCCACGTAGCCGCAATACGGGCCGATGGCGACGAATCGATCCGGATGCTTCAATCCGAGATGCCAGGTGCCCGACGCGCCCATGCTCATGCCGCGCAGCACGATGCGGTTGCGGTCGATCTTGTAGTTGCGGTAAACCGCCTCGATGGCCTCGAATACATCCGTCTCGCCGGCCCAGCGGTAACAGTTCTCTACACGCCCGAGCGGATGAAGTTCGATATAATCCACGTCTGGCGCATTGCCTTTGTCGTCATCGCCTTCGTCGAAGCGGTTGATGAACTTTAATTCGCTCATGCCAATTGGCTTTGAGCTGCCGTGCAGAACCACATCCAGTCGCATCGGCTTCGTTCCGTCGTAACTCTTGGGGATGATCACACCGTAAGGCAGTACCGAGCCGTCGACTGCGGAGACGAAGCCGCGAACGACTTTGCCCCGCTTGGTTGTCCATGGGCCAGTCTCAGTGATGGCACGTTCCCTATCACGCACGACGGCCTTTTCAATGAGCCGGATGTCTGCCTGGGAGAAGGCTGTATCAAAAGTTAGCGCGTGGCCCACCGCTGCGGAGAAAATGCGGATATCGGCAATCAATCGCTCGTGTTCCATTTCTGAACGTTTGAGCACCGGTGACGTGGATAGCTGCTGCAGCCATGCCGCCTTTTGGTCAAACGTTAGTGCTCCCGCTTCACGGAGCACAAACTCCATCGCGGAGACGGTGTCCTCGTAAGTTGTCGAGTGTCCACCCGCAGCGCGGTGGATGCTGAGCAGCTTGCGCTTGTCTTGCTTCAACTTCTCCGCAAGTCGCAGCACGCTTTGCGGCGGAACTGACTCGTCTTTGCCTCCCGTCGTGAAAGCCACGGGCATCGTAAACTTCTCGGGCCAGAACTCCGCGCTGCGTTTCTTGTATTCATCCGGCTTCTCCGACTTTAGGCCGCCGAACGAAGCCGTGCGGGCATCCTGGAACTTGTCATACTCGACGAGATTTGCCGTGCCGTTGAGGCAACAGACGCCAGCGATCAAGTCGGGATGGAGCGCCGTGAAGGTGAGCGCTGCTGTGCCACCCATCGAGCCGCCAGCGATGAATATTCGATTCACGTGGTGCCGCTGCTTCAGTTCACCAATGATCTGCACAACGTCTGCTTCGGCCGCTGGTCCCATCCACGAGGTCTTCGCGCGGTAATCAGGCGAAACGTAAATCATTCCATACCTCTCCGCCGTGTCGCGAAGTCCTTTGCATTCACCGCGCGTGTCCTTGATGAACTGCCAGCGATCCGATCCATGCCCGTGTAATGCGATCAAGACATCATTCGCCATCAAAGGATCAAAGGAGTCCGGCAATAGCTCGATGTAGCGCTGCTCCGTTGCATCAAGCTTAGACTTGAAAGTGATGTCCTGCGGGTCAGTGGCGAATAGGGGACTCGCTATGACGAGCATTGCAATGGAGAGACGGTTCATGTATCGGCAACAAAAATGATTTTTGCGCTACCAACCGTTTCAGTGCGGCGGCTTTCCATTGTTCCCAGAGCGGTTCTTTGCAGGATGTTGCGACCGTGGCCACCACCGCAACAGCACAAGAGGGCTGCAAGGTCCTTGGAGCATTCTTCGAACTTTTTGTCTCCAGTCGCTGCTCTACCAGGCCAGCGGGCAACTCTTTCCACTTCAGTGACTTTGAACGGATCCGTTGCCGTTTGTGCAGGCGTGGATGACGGCATCGCTAGGGTAACAAAACCTAGCACGGCGAGTGCGATGGCGGTTTTCATGAGGGATTTGAGTTGTGAGCAAGATCGCGAGGGAAAACGGCTTTGATGCCAATGATCACTGCAAATCCTGCGGCGATGTAGGCGAGTGCGGTGATGGAAAGAAGCTTGTCGATGCCTAGCGATTGCTTCCACATACCGCCGAAGAGCGTGGCGAAGCCTGACATGATGGCGCCGAAGAAATTCAGCACGCCCACGGCTGTGGCGCGGGCGTCAGAAGAGACGACATCGAATGCGGCGGGGAAGATGTTCGCAATAAAGAGTCCGCTGAACAGGCCAAAACCCGTGGCGGCGATGCGAGTGACGAGCAGCGTATCGCTGTTGCCGAGCGCATGAATACACGGTGCGGAAAGAGCGAGGCCAGCCACCATGAGCCAGAAGCGCGCCGATTTGATGCGATGGTAGAGCGCATCGGCGATCATACCGCCGCTGATGACACCGATGAAGGTCGCAGTTTGCAGATAGACGGTGGCATTGAATGCTGCGTCGGCTTGATTGAGTGCGAACTTGTCATGCAGGAAGGCCGGGAGCCAACCATAGAGCAGCCAGATGCCGAAGACGAAGACCGGAAATACGAGGCAAAGCAGCAGGAAGGTGCGTGAACGAATGAGTGCGGTTAGCGTGATGCCTGCGGTGGTCGCGACTTTATCTGGTTGAGGTTCCTCAACGCGGCGAAGAAACGCGAAGTAAGGCAGCGCATACAGCACTCCGACCGCGCCGAGTGCGAAGAAGGCGCCGCGCCAATGCCCTCGATCCGCCATCCAACCGCCAAACCAACTGCCAACGACGGTCCCGGCGATTTGCCCCGTCATGAGCATCGAGACGGCGCGGGAGCGTCGTGTCGCCGGATACGCGCTGGCCGTGAGCGCAACGGCGCTGGACATGTAGAGCGATTCCGACACTCCCATCGCCGCACGCATCGCGAGCAGCATCGCGCCCGAGGCGACGAGCCCCGTGCCGATGGTGATGACGCTCCACACGACGAGGCTGAGCACAACGAGGAGGCGTTTGGAAAAGCGATCGCCTAGATAGCCGGAAATCGGACACCCGAAGGCGTAGATCCACAGGAACAACGCGCCGACGAGGCCCAGTTCCTTGTCGCTCATGTGCAGGTCGGTCTTCAGTGATGGGAACATCGAGAAGACCGCCTGACGGTCGCAGTAGTTCAGGAAATACGCGAACCACATGAAGGCGACGAGCGTGATGGCAGACTTCGCTTTGCTCATGCGTGCAGAACCTCGCTTTCCGATACTCTGCGGGCGATGACAGCGACGCAATCACCTTGCTGCGTGAGGCATGGCGCACGCATGGTGATGAGGTAACCGGCGCTCTGCGTGATGATTTCCTCCGGTGCACGATCGGGGCGCTCCAGATGGTGAATATAGCCGACGATTTGCCCCTTCTTGACCTTCGTGCCCAGATCGACGCAGACTTCAAAGATGCCGGACTCCGGTGCGAGGATGTAGTCTTCTCGATTTGTCGCCTTAGTGATGATTGGAGGTGCTTTGCGCACCTTTTCGCGACCTTTGAGAGCACCGACGTGAGTCAGCACATTGCGCAGGCCGCTTTGTGCGATGCGATGAACGCTGGCGGGAATGCATTCGCCGCCGCCGAGTTCGGTGGTGACGACGAGTTTGCCCTGATTCTCCGCTTCGACGGGTAGCAGACCGGTGCCGGCGATGTCGGCGTAAATGAAGCAGAACTCTGTGCCCCAGGCGAGCATGGCGGCAAACATCTTCGCGCGCTGCTCGCGATCCGACACGAGATGCATGTGCGCGCAGGGCACAAACTCCATGCTGCGACCGCCGCTGTGGATGTCGATGACGACATCGCTGATCGGAAACAGCACGGTGCGCAGGTAATGCGCGATCTGACTCGTCACATGACCTTCCGCGTCACCGGGAAAGGCGCGGTTCATGTTCATGCCATCGACCGGAGAGAGTCGCGTGGCCGCACGAGCCGCCGGAAAATTGAGCGACGGAATGAGAATGACGCGTCCCTTCACCATCCCGGGCCCGAGCTCGCGCGCGAGTTTCATGATCGCGATCTGGCCCTGATACTCGTCCCCGTGATTACCACCGAGAGCGAGCACCGTCGGGCCCTTGCCGCCAGACACGATGGTGATGGGAATCATCACATTCGCCCAGCCGCCGAGGTTGTGGGAATAGGGCACCTGCAAAAATCCCTGCTGCTTGCCCGGTTTGTCGAGATCGAGGGAGGTGATGACCATAGGGGAAGAAAGCCTGGCAAACAGCGAACTGGTTATGAAAGAATTTCCTTCAGGATCTCGCCCTCGACGTCTGTAAGTCGGAAATCGCGACCCGAGTAACGATAGGTAAGGCGTTCGTGATCGATGCCCATCAGGTGTAGGATGGTGGCGTGAAGGTCGTGAACGCTGACGGGATTCTCCTTTGCGGCAAAGCCAAATTCGTCGGTGCTGCCATGAATGGTGCCTCCTTTGATTCCGCCGCCGGCCATCCACACGCTGAAGCCGTAGTGGTTGTGATCGCGACCGAGCTTCGACTTATTGCCACTCATTTCGACACTGGGTGTTCGTCCAAACTCGCCGCCCCAGAGGATGAGCGTGTCTTCCAGCATGCCGCGTGATTTTAGATCGCTGAGCAGCGCGGCAATCGGTTGGTCGATTTCTGCGGCGAGCTTGCGATGGTTTGCCTCGATATTTTCGTGACTGTCCCAGGGCTGACCCGCGCCGTGCCAGAGTTGGACGTAGCGCACGCCGCGCTCGATCAGTCGCCGTGCGATGAGGGTCTGACGACCATGCACCGTATCTCCATAAAGAGCGCGGAGGTGCTGGGGTTCGCGGCTGAGGTCAAAAGCGTCGGTGGCCTCTGTCTGCATGCGGAAGGCGAGCTCAAAGGATTGCACCCGGGCTTCGAGGCGTGGGTCTAGACGTCCTTGGCGATGACTTTGATTGAGGGTGCGTAAGAGGTCGAGTTGCCGGCGCTGGGCTTCCGGCATGACATGAGGGCTACGGATGTTTTCAATCAGGCGATCGACTTCAGTGTGTTTCGAATCCACATAGGTGCCCTGGTGCGCGCCGGGCAGGAAGGCCGATTGCCAGTTCTCGGCGCCTTTTACAGGGTGGCCGCCTGGGCACATGGCGACGAATCCTGGTAGGTTTTGGTTTTCAGAACCAAGGCCATACATTAGCCACGATCCCAGACTTGGGCGCGTACGGATGGAGTCGCCGCAGTTCATCAGCATGAGGGAGGGCTCATGATTGGGCACTTGCGCCTGCATGGAGCGGATGATGGCAATGTCGTCGATGTGTTGCGCAGTTTTGGCGAAGAGTTCGCTGACCGCGATGCCGCTCTGGCCGTAGCGCTGAAACTCAAACGGCGAAGGAAAAGCCACCCCGGTCTTGCGCTCGGTGAGCAAGGTTTGCGGCAGGGATTTGCCAGCATACTTTTGGAGGCTGGGTTTTGGATCAAAGGTGTCAACATGCGATGGGCCGCCGTTGAGGAAGAAGTGGATGATGCGCTTTGCCCGTGGAGCAAAGTTTGGCTGGCCTGCTGCTCTTGCCGTGCCGGATTCGAGCAAGTCGACCAGGCCCATCATGCCAAAACCAAGCCCAGAGCGGCGCAAAAGATCGCGACGGGAAAGGGGGGCAGGCTGTGGTGAGGTGGTCATCAGTCGATAAATACAAATTCGTTGGCCAGCAGAAGGGTCTGCGTCAGTTGCTGCCAAGGCGTCAGTGAGTCGCTGCCCGTGAGACGGAAATCGGTGCTGGCACTCCACGATAGGCTCTCGCCGCTCCCTCCCAGTGGGGCAGGTGCGGTGCTCGTGATTTTTGGTGACCAGAGAAACTGGTCGCTGTTGAGCCCATCGCGGATGTCCACGACGAAGTCGAGAGACTCGCCCTTGGCCAGGGCGATAGGGTTGAGATCGAGTTGCTCTGAGGAGTGATGAATCTGACAAGAGCGAAGAAGACCACGACTACTGTGGCCGATGAATGCGCGGATGCCATCGCCTGCGGTGGGTTCATGAATCAACTTTGAAGTGATCCCATACATCCCGTCTTGAGGGGCGATCCAGCGCCGGATGACGGCGTGTTGGCGGTTGTTGCCAGGGTGTCCACCTGTCGCCGTCAGTTGTGCCCAGCCGAGTTTTGCGTCTGGCCATGCGTCCCCGCCTTGCCAGGCTGAGCCGGTAAAATGCGGCAGTGGCGTGAAGGATTTCACCTTTCTTGTAGCTTCGTCCCACTCGCCAAAACCATAGAGCCAGGCGCTGGCTTCGCTTTTTTTCGCAGGTGCTGAGGAGTTGAGAAAGGTGAGCGCTGCGGACGTTTCTGCGGCGCTGGGCGGGCGTTGATAGAGAGTGGAATAGAGTTGGGAAAGTTTGCTCAGGTCGGAAGTATTCGCCGTGGTGCTAAGTTTGGCCATCAGGGGCTTGGCTCGCGCTGCCAGGAAGGGGTGGTTGAGCCCAAACAGCGCTTGCTGGGGCACGATCGTGTCGTTGCGCACTGGGATGGAAAGATCAGGATTGGCAAAGTCAAATGTGCTCAGGACTGTGGGCAGATGTTCGCGATCAATCTTTGCGTAGATCGTGCGTCGCTTGTTTTCACTGGCAAAAAGTTCGGTGGGCCTGCCGCCGAGCCTGAGGTCGAGTTCACCTGAGGCCGCGAGGGCGGCATCACGCATTTCTTCAAAGCTGAGCCGATGGGTATTCATGCGCCAGAGGAGGCGATTGTCTGCATCGAGTTCCTGCGCACGGGTCAGATCGCTGGCATTGTCTGGGCCGAAGGAGTTTTGCTGGTAGGTGGCGGAAAGCATGATGTGGCGATGGAGTTCCTTCAGGCTCCAGCGCTCATTCATGAAACGTCGGGCCAGCCAGTCGAGCAACTCGGGGTGACTCGGTGGGTCGGCCCTCTTGCCAAAGTCACTCGGAGTGGCAACGAGGCCTTTGCCAAAATGCTGCGCCCACACACGATTTACCATCACGCGGGCAGTGAGGGGATTGGCTGACGACGCGATCGCGCGGGCAAGTTCCAGGCGACCACTGCCTTGAGTGAATGGCCTTGGCTTCTCCCCGGCCAGTGCATGCAAAAAGTGCCGGGTGACTTCATCGCCTTTGGTTAGTGGGTTGCCTCGCAGGAAGATCCGGGCCGTTGTAGGCACGGAGCGGTCGGTCAGAATGGTGGTGTAGGCGGGGGCGTCTGGCGATTGGATCAACCAGCGATCAACCTCCGCCTGCAACTTCCAAAGTTCGACAACGACGGAGGTGGGAAAGAACCACTCATTGTTGGCCAAGTGCTCGTCGGGGACTGAGCAGGGCGAATCTGCTGCGTAAAGAATCCGGCGTAGTTCTTCGTCCTCAGCGGAAGGCAATGCTGTGGCATGGGGGGATTTTTGCAACCATTTCTGCCACTGAGCATTGATGCTGGTGAGCAGTTCGCCATAGCGTTCAGCGACCTCTCTCATGGAGGCAGGAGGTGTTTGGAAGAACCGTTTGACGGCTGGGTGCAATGCCTCTGGTGGCAGTGATTTCAGCGATTGAGTCGCGACGTTGTTGAGGCTGGCGAAGTCGTCTGGGGCGAGCTTTTCGAAAACATGCCATGCGGTAAAGATGCGATTCTTATTTTTCGCCGTTTCCGTCAAAAAGTTCTGCCATCGACGCACAAAGATCGGGTTGATGTCGGACTCACCAATGATTTGAGTGAACGTCTCATCGGGATACTTTTCGAGTTCAAGCTGCGCGAGTAAATGATCGGTAATCCTGTTCCGAACACGCATGGCCTGCTCCTCACGCCTTGCTGACATGGCTTGGTTCAGCTTGGTTTGGCGTTCTAGCAGGCCGGACTGAAAGTCGGGCGTTCCTGGGTTGGTGGCACTGCATGGTACGACCTTTTCGGCGCAACTTCGAAAGATGCTGTAGAGCGAGTAGTAGTCGCTGGTGGGAATGGGATCAAACTTGTGGTCATGGCATCGTGCGCAACCCACGGTGAGTGCCTGGGTGGCGCTCATGAGGACATCGATGCGGTCATCAATGATATCGTGCGTAACTCCCAAAAAGCGACGACCGAGGGTGAGGAACCCCATCGCAGCTAGGTGGGGCGACCCTTCGGGCTCGATCTGGTCCGCTGCGATTTGTCGAAGGAGAAACTGGTCATACGGCATGTCCGAGTTCAATGCAGCAATCACCCAATCTCGGTAAGGTGAAGCCTGGATAAAGTTCTTTTCTTCCCGAGCATAGACGTAGCCTTTTGTATCCGAATAGCGCGCCACGTCCAGCCAGTGGCGCGCCCAGTGTTCGCCATAGTGCGGAGAGGCGAGGAGACGTTCCAGCACCTGAGCGAAGGCATCTGGTGACCCGTCAGCAACAAAGGCATCCACTTCAGTCTGGGTCGGTGGGAGCCCGGTGAGATCAAAGGTCGCTCGGCGAATCAGGACGCGTCGATCAGCCCGAGGACTGGGCTTCAGGCCAGCACTCTGCAATCGATCCAAGATGAAGCGATCTAGGTCGGAAGTGCTCCACTCGTCATTGTGCAACGTCGGGGTTTGTGCGTTGCCAAGGGGTTGGAAAGCCCACCATTGAGGCCCGTTCTTAATTCCGGTCAACTCTGCGCCAAGAAGCGACACTATGCCCATTGCATGCAGCATCACCAGGGTGATGGTCGTTGTTGTATGTTGGGCTGAGTTTTTGGGGGACATGGAGATTATTTGGCCTGTTCGGAGCCTGTTACGCTTGCATCGGGAGCCACTGCGACGCCATGCCTCCATCCTTCCATGGTGTTGTCGCTGTGAGTGACGATGGCCCCTGCATGAGCCCAAATCGCATTGCCAGCTTTCGGGCCGGTGCCGATGAGATGATTGCCGCGAATCTCTGCCTTTCCTTTGACCAAAATACCTGCCACGCCTCCGCTGCGAATCGTGTTGTTTGTGATTACGGCGCTCGAACTACCAAGCACGACGATCATCGGGGGGACACCTGCATTGCGGCTGAGTTCGTTTCCGCTGATTACCGCCGAGGAGCCTCCCGTGATCCCGATGGCGACGAGCTTGTTATTGATGAGCTTGTTCTTCGTCAGCGTCGGCCGTGCGCCTTCCTCAACGCCGATCCCGGCCATGTCGTTGTCGCGGCACACATTGTCTTCGACCACGGGGCGTGTCTCGTCACCGGTGCGAATGCCGATACCGGCGCGACGGTTGTGGAGGCATTGGTTGCCGGATACCTTGGGCGACGAGCCTTCGCTGATACCGATTCCAGCGCGGATGTTGTGGTGGCAGATATTGCCCTGAATGACGGGACTCGACGCTTCGCAGCCGATGCCCGCATAGAAGTTCTCAAAGCACTCGTTCTTCTCGATGATGGCCGTGGAGCCGTTCATCGAGCCAATGCCGCCGCCCATGTTGCGGTAACAGACATTGTTGGCGATTCGCGGCGAACCACCGGTGATAGCGATGCCGGTATAGCCGATGTGATGGACGATGTTGTTCCGCACCTCGCAATCGACGGCAACGGCGATACCCGGCTTTCCGGGTGCGCCGATGTGTTCGTGCGGTTGCTCGTTGCCCTGCGTGTCGAAATGATGCTGCCAGAGCTTGTCGTCATAGGTGCCGACGCCCGTGATCGTGAATCCGTCCAGAATAGACTTTTCGGCCATTTCAACTCCGCCAACTAGAATGGTCGCTTCAGCTCGCTTGAGGCCGAGTTTGTCTTTGCCATCACTTCCATCGCTTTTGACGGTGATGCCGGGCTTGAGCTTCAAAGATCCGCGATAGGTGCCGCGAGCGACGGTCACTGTGTCGCCCGGATTAGCGGCGTCGATGGCGCTCTGGATGCTGGTTGCGTCTTTCGGGACGTGAATCGTCGCCGCTACGAGCATGAGCAGTATTTTCATCGGCGGATCAGGGTTGGTTTGGCGGAATGAGTTTCTGCGCGGCGAGCCAACTGAGCGCAGCGACTTTCCACTGCTCCCAGAGAGGGCCTTTGCAGCCATTGAGGCCGTGACCACCGTTGGGGAGTTCTAGAAGCTCGACAGGGACATGGTGTGCCTTCATCGACGCGACAAACTGGCGGCTGTTCTCGATGGGGACGGCTTTGTCGTCGATGGCGTGCGCGAGGAAGGTAGGGGGCGTGTCGGCGGTGACCTGCGTTTCGTTGGAGTAGAGACGGATGAGATCAGGGGTGGGATCAGAACCAAGGAGTTTGGCTTTGGAACCGCCGTGTGTGAACTCCCCCATGGTGACGACGGGATAGACGAGCCAGCCGAAATCGGGACGGGAGTTCAGCCGCTCGATGGCATCGGTGGAGATTGCGTCGCCTGAGTTGAAATGCGTGAGGGCGGTCGAGGCGACGTGGCCTCCGGCTGAAAAGCCGAGAATGCCGATGCGTTTTGGATCGATCTTCCACGCTGCGGCATTTGCGCGGGTGAGTCGGATGGCCCGTTGCGCATCAAGCAGCGGCACCTGACGTCGCAGCTCTGGCAGGCGATACTCGAGAATGACGCAAGCGATGCCGTGTTCGTTGAGCCATTGCGCGATGGGATAGCCTTCCTTTTCGGTGACGTGGCGGATGTAGCCGCCGCCGGGGCAGAGCACGATGGCTGCGCCGTTGGCTTTGTCGGCAGGTGGGAGGAAGACTTCGAGGTCCTTGGAGTATTCCTCGAACTTGCCATCGCCAATGGGTGCCTTGCCGGGCCAAAGCGGGACGCGATGCGTGACGGTGGGCTTGTTCGTGTCATCGCGCTCGGAGGTGACTTGGTAGGTCTTGCCATCGGTGGTGACCTGCACCGTGCCATGAAGGCCTGTGATGTAGGTTTTAGCACCGAGAGCCTTCAGCGTGGCAGTGGATTTGATGCCTTTGGCATAGCGCGGGAAGACGCTGGCGATGGAGACCTCGGGATGGGTCGCCTCTCCGAAGGCCTGCGGGATGGGATGAATGCCGTGACCGGGCGCGACAAGGACGTGGCACTTTAGCTTCGATTTATCGACAAAGGGCATGAGACTGGCCTCGATGTCCTCGGTCTGGATGTCGCCGGGCAGCAGGAAGACGATGTCGCCAAACTGGATGCGCAAGGCGAGCGAGTTGGCGTTTACGAGGAAATGCGAGGGCGTGTCGTTCTTCTGCCGCGTGTTCACCTTCGGGTCGTTGAAATAGCTTTTTGGCGGTGCGATTACCTCGATCCTGAGATCCGGATCGAGATCCAACGTTTCGCCCGCCGTGGCAGTGATGTGGGCTCCGCGCGCTTTGAACTCATCGCGCACGAGGTTGTGGTGATCGAGTTCCGACCTGTTCGTGCCACGATAGTCGTCCTCGTTTCCACTGCGGAAGATGTAGCCGCAGTCGATGAGCTTCTTGATTTCAAGGTGATCCTTCAGCCACAGCAGGCCGCCGAAGTGGTCGTAGTGCGCATGACTGATGAAAACGCCGTCGATGGCGGTGACGCCCTGCTTCTTCAGCAGCGGTGCGACGACATCGCGTCCGGCATTGAAGTTTGCCAGCCAGCCGTCGGACGAAAGCCTCTCGGGATGCGCCGTGCCAGTGTCGTAGAGCCACGTTTTCCCCGAAGGTGTGCGCATCACGATGGCGAGACCTGCACCGCGCTGAATGTCGGGAATTTCGAGCACGGTGAAGCTGAAGGTTCGGGCGGGTTCTGCCCCTAAACCAACAGGCGTGCCAACGTAGAAGAGTGCGAAGGCTGCTATTGCAATGAAGTGACGATTCATGGCTGTAGTTGCGTCACTCCCGGTTGATGAACTCATCCAAATTCATCAACACTCGCGCTATTGCGACTAAAGTGGCGGCTTCGATTTTGTTGGGTGTTGCGACGGATTTTTCGATGAAGCTGAGCGACTTGAGTGCCTCATTGCCCCCCGCCTTCACCCGCTTTTGCTGTTCATCGAAAAAAGCTTTGAGACGAGTCAGTTCTTCAGGGCGAGGCGGGCGGTTTAGGGTGAGTTCAAAGACGCGTGTTAGGCGTTCTTTGGTGTCGTGATAGTTCCCATGCAACACCCGAGCTGCGAGTGATTGGGCGGCCTCAACGAAGGCAGGATCGTTCATCATGGTGAGTGCTTGAAGCGGAGTATTGCTGCGCTCTCTGCGCACGCAGGCGTCTGCTGCATCGGGACCATCGAAGGTGGTGAGCAGGGGATAGAGCACGCTGCGGAGTGTGATAATGTAAAGGCTGCGGCGGTAGATTTCCCCTCCGGGGCTGGCCTGCCAGTTGGAGGAGCGCCCGACTTCAAAAACATCTTCTGGCAGAGGTGGTCGAAAGCTGGGGCCACCGATTTCACGGACCAGCATACCGCTGATGGCGAGCGCGGAGTCTCGCAGAATCTCCGCATCGAGGCGGAGGCGATTTTGCCGCGAGAGAAGCCTATTGAGTGGATCGATCTCTGCGATGTCTTCGCGATGATTCGAGGACTGTTTGTAAGTAGTGGAGGTGACGATGAGCCGGATGAGGCGCTTCCTGCTCCAGCCTTTGTGCATGAATTCGGAGGCCATCCAGTCGAGGAGTTCGGGGTGCGAGGGAGGTTCCCCAGTGGCGCCGAAATCATCAGGGGTGCTGACAATACCGGTGCCGAAGAGGGTGCCCCAAATCTGATTGACTGCCACGCGACTGGTCAGTGGATTTGTCGGTGACACAAGCCAGCGTGCGAGATCTAGACGGGTTGGCTCGGGCTGGGTAGGTCTTTTCATGGGCGGCAAGGCCGAGAGGCTGGCTGGCATCACGTCGGGGCCGCGACGCGCATAGTCACCTGCGAGGTGCACGTAAGTTTGTCGACGGTCTTTATCGAGCTCTGCTAGAGTTGGGGCTTTAGACTTGGGTTCGTCACGATCCACTGTGTTATTGAAGAAGGCGTAGAAGCTGTAGTAGTCGCGAATGGTGATGGGGTCGTATTTGTGTGTGTGGCACTGCGCGCAGCCAATCGTGAGCCCCATCCACACCCGGCCTGTGGTGTTGACGCGGTCCGCGAGGTTTTGAAAACGTGCCTGCTCCTTGTCCACGCCTGCCTCGGTATTCAATGCCGCATTGCGATGGAAGCCGGTTGCGGTGAGTTGCTCACGAGATGGATTTGGCAGGAGGTCGCCAGCGATCTGTTCGATTGTGAACTGATCAAAGGGCATATCGGCGTTGATGGCCTGGATAACCCAGTCGCGATAGCGGTAGGCATTGGGGCGCAGTCCATCGCCGAGGAAGCCGTTGCTGTCTGCATAGCGCGCCTCGTCAAGCCAATGGCGCGCCCAGCGTTCGCCGAAATTGGGTGAGGCGAGCAGGCGATCCACGATGGATTCATAGGAGGCTGGATCAGCCACAAATGCGGCGACTTCTTCAGGCGATGGTGGCAGTCCGGTGAGATCTAGGAAGACGCGTCGAATGAGGGTTGGAGGGCTGGCTTGAGCTGCGGGCGATAGTCCCTCGTGGCGCAGCCTGGCCTGGATAAAAGCGTCGATGGGGTTCGTGGTAGCGGGGACGGGGACGTCAGGTCGTCGGATCGGGATAAAGGACCAGTGATCTTTGTACTCTGCGCCTTCGGCGATCCAACGACGAAAGAGTTCGCGCTCCGGATCGGTGAGCGGTTTCGGGGATGACGGCGGCGGCATTACGTCATCGGGATCTGCGGTAGAGATGCGCTTCCAGAACTCGCTGGCCTCGGGTTTGCCGGGCCGGATGGCTTCTTTGACTGCTTCGGCACGGACATCGAGCCTCAGATTGGCCTCGCGCTTATCTTCATCCGGGCCATGGCAGGCGTAGCACTTGGTCGCGAGAATGGGCCGAATGTCGCGGCTGAAATCGATGCGGGCATCTCCAGCAGCCTGCGCCCCAGTGCTCGTGGCGACGAGTAGGGTGAGAATTTGCAGGGGCTGGAAGGCGTGATGCATCGGCAGAGGACAACGGGCTCTGGCGGGAACTTTTTCCAGATGACCGAATGGTCACTATGGAATAAAGCGATCTCAGACGTATCTAATTACCACATGATGACACGTTTTTCCCTCTCGATTGCCGCGCTTTGGACCGCGGGTAGTATTGCTGCCATGGCCCAGGTTGGTGGGCTGGATCTCAGTGCGCTGGACGCAGCGCCGAAGAAGTCGGTGACGATTTCAGTGGTGTCTGAGGTGAAAACCGCTGCGGCAGGCCAGGCCTTCCGAGTGGCTGTCAAAATGGAGCACGCGCCGCATTTTCACACATATGGCCGGGTGCTCAAAGAGGGCATCATTGGGAAGCCGACCTCTGTTACCTGGACGCTGCCGGAGGGCTGGACCACAGAAGACATTGCGTGGCCAGAGACAAAGGACGTGCCGTCTACAGGGGGCGAAATGAGCAACGGCTATGAAGGTGTCGTGTATCTGCCCGTGAAGATCATCCCTCCTGCCGGCGCTGCGGCAGGGACGGCCGTGGAGATCAAGGCTGTGGTCGATGGTCTGGTGTGTGATCCGAAAAGTTGCCGACCCTTTTCTGAGGAGACGATGCTGAAAATCGATGTGGGGGATAAAGCTGAGGTTAATGAGGCTGCTGCGGGCGTGTTTTCGGCAGCGGTCGCCGCTCCAACTGCTGAAGCGAGCGCAAAGGCGGAGGCTCCGGTCGAAAAAAAAAACCTGCTCTTGCTGGTCGGCTACGCTCTCATCGGCGGGCTGATCTTGAACGTTATGCCCTGCGTCTTCCCGGTTCTGGGAATCAAGGTGATGGGGTTGGTGCGGCAGGCCGGTGAAGATCGCTCTGTGATCGTAAAGCATGGTCTCGCCTACACGCTGGGCGTTCTGGTTTGTTTCTGGGCCCTGGCGGCGCTGGTGATCGTCTTGGGCAAGAGCTGGGGATCACAACTACAATCGCCGAATTTTGTGATGGGGTTGACGGTGTTTTTCCTCATCTTTGGTCTGTCGATGGCGGGCGTTTTTGAGATTGGAACCTCTGCCGTTGGTGTCGGAGCGGAGTTGCAAAACAAGTCAGGTCTGAGTGGTTCCTTCTTTTCAGGGTTGCTGGCCGTGGTGGTGGCTACGCCATGTTCGGCTCCGTTTCTGGGGACGGCGCTGGGTTATGCAGTGACGCTGCCTGCGTTGCCTGCACTGCTACTTTTTACCTGCATTGGTCTGGGGCTTGCGCTGCCATTTCTAGTGTTGGCGGCGTTCCCGAGTTTGATTTCGCGGCTTCCGCGTCCGGGTGCTTGGATGGAGAGCTTTAAGCAGGGCATGTCCTTTTTCCTGATTGGCACGGTGGTCTATCTCGCTTGGGTCTTGTCTGGCATGGTTAGCGAGAGCGGCTTCCTCTACATTCTCTTTGCGCTCGTTTTGGTGGCGATGGCCTGCTGGATTTACGGTCGCTGGTGCCTGCCTCACAAGCCCGCGGGCACACGGACTGCGGCTTTGGTGATCGCCCTGCTGATGGCGGGTGGCGCGGTGAGTTGGGCTTGGCCGCACCGCGAGGCATTGACTTGGGAGAAGTGGTCGCCTGAGCTCGTCGCATCCTTGCGGGCAGAGAAAAAGCCGGTCTATATCGACTTCACGGCGAAGTGGTGTGCGACCTGCCAGGTGAACAAGCGCGTCTATCACGATGAGAACCTCGTCAAGTTGATCAACGACAAAAAGATCGTGCTGCTGAAGGCCGACTGGACCAACCCAGACGATCGGATCAAAAAGGCAATCGGTGATCTCGGGAAAGCGGCGGTGCCGGTGAACGTCCTCTATTTGCCCGATGCCGCTGAGCCGATAGTGTTGCCGGAGTTGTTGTCTGTAGAGAACGTGTCGGAGCAACTCTCCAAAGCGCCGAATCCCTAACTCGCGAATCCGCAGTTGTGCGGCGCGGATGGCTGGCCATGATAGGGAGGATGTCAGACCCATTGCCAGACCTATCCGTGCCAGAATTGCGCCGTTATGCGCGGCATCTGAACATCCCGGAATTTGGGATTGAAGCTCAGCGAAAACTGAAAAATGCCCGCGTTCTGTGCATCGGGGCAGGGGGGCTGGGCTCTCCGGTCACGATGTATTTAGCTGCGGCAGGTGTGGGCGCCCTGGGGTTGGTGGATCCTGACGTGGTGGAGGAGTCAAACCTCCAGAGGCAGTTGCTTTTTAGCACCGCCGATGTGGGGCGCCCCAAACTGGAGGCGGCCAAAGAACGACTCCAGGGAATCAATCCGAACGTCCAGGTAGATCTGTATCCAGAGACCTTCAATGCGTCGAACGCACGCGAGATCGCTGCTGGTTACGATGTGGTCATTGATGGCACGGACAATTTTCCTACTCGCTACTTGAGCAACGACGTCTGCGTTTGGCTGAAGATTCCAAATGTCTATGGCTCCATCCTTCGGTTCGAGGGGCAAGTCGGGGTCTTTGCTCCTCATCTGGGCGCTCCCTGTTATCGGTGCATGTCGCCCGTTCCACCAAAGCCGGGGCTTGTGCCCAGTTGCGCGGAAGGCGGGGTGCTGGGCGTCCTCCCTGGGCTGATCGGCACGATGCAGGCCCTGGAGACGATCAAACTGATCACGGGCGTTGGCGAGCCCCTGCTGGGGCGCCTGATGCATGTCGATACGCTTTCAATGAGATTCCGCCCCTTCAATTTGCGGTGCGATCCCGAGTGCCCGGTCTGCGGAGAAAATCCTTCCATCACAGAGCCAGTGGACTATCAGGGATTTTGCGGCATTCCTTCTGCTTCAAGCTCAACATACAACCCCATGGCAGCCATTCCCACTATTACCGTCCACGACCTCCACGAACTGCGTAGCCAAGAAGCAGATCACTTTTTGCTGGATGTCCGCGAACCGCACGAACACGCCCTGTGCAGGATCGAAGGTGCTACGCTCATCCCGCTGGCCTTCGTTGAGGCGAGAGCGCACGAGTTGCCGAAGGGGCGCAAGCTCGTCGTGCACTGCAAGGCCGGTGGACGCAGCGCGCAGGCGGTTGCAAAGCTTCTGGACCTTGGATTCGACGATGTATGGAACGTGGCCGGTGGGATCAACGAATGGTCTAAGGCCATCGATCCAGAGGTGCCCCTCTATTAATTAAGCTCATGGCCGCCGAATCTGCCGACTGGATCGAGTCCTTCCTGCCTGTCTTGTGTTGCCCCGACACGAAGCAGCCCTTGCGTTGGGCGACCCCGGAAGAGTGTGCCAAGGTGGGCCTGCCGGTGGATAAGCCCGCCCTAGCCCGGGAGGACGGCAGCCGGGTATTTCCGGTGCAAGACGGAATCCCGCTGCTCTTACCCGCAGAATAGGGGTTCTGGGGTTGGTGATCCTGCGCGTTTGGAACGTAAGAGGAGGTGATAGCGTGCTTCGGCGTCGTGGTGTTCGCCTGATTGCCAGCGGATGGTTGTTGCGAACCCGCCCAATGGCCTAGACCCAGGAATTGACATTGCGTGAGGACGCAGTTTTGGAGGTAATATGCGCAATTGGTGGGGTGGTTGCAAGGCGGTGCCGAGAAAGAAAAAGAAAAATCCACCTGATCGCTTGCCTTTTGGCTGCGTATTTCCATGATGAAGCACGATTTTCCTCATGAGCGCTGTTTTTGAATCTCTGACGCGGTTTTATCAATCCTCCATCGGCAAGAAGACCTTGGTCGCCCTAACGGGGGCAATGTTGGTTTTGTTTGTGCTAGGGCACATGATCGGCAACCTGCTGATCTTTGTCGGACCACATGCCATTAACGAATACGGGCACTTCCTGCAAACTGTCGGCCATGGCATGGGTGTCTGGGTAGCGCGCATCGGCCTGCTAGCGGCTGTGGTGATACACATTGTGGCAACCATCCAGCTGACCAAAGCGAATCGCGCAGCCCGCGAACAACGCTACGGATGTGAGGCGACTCAGGTGGCCTCCCGTTCCTCACGGTTCATGATCTGGAGCGGTCTGACCCTGTTGGCTTTCATTGTTTATCATTTGCTGCACTTTACGGCACACGCTGGCAACAACTACGGTTCCTACATGACGGATTTGGATGGTCATCAGGTGCATGACGTTTACAAAATGGTCATCGCTGGTTTCTCCTGGGCTCCGGCAGCAATCTTTTACGTGATAGCGATGCTGATGCTCTGCAGCCATCTTAGCCACGGTGTCAGCAGCCTCTTTCAGACGCTCGGTTTGGCGACAAACAAGACATGGCCTATTTTCAAATTCGTCGGGCACGCGTATGCCGCGCTGATCCTAGTTGGCAACTGCTCCATCCCCATCGCGATCTGGGTGTTTGGCTACGGCCATTGATTTGCTGTTTGTCTCTGCCGTCTCTTTTCATTAATGGTTCAACCTTTGCTCACCATGTCCTTAGATTCCAAGATCCCCTCCGGCCCAATGGCTGAAAAATGGACTCGCCATAAGCGCGACTCCAAGCTGATCAATCCGAAGAACAAGCGCAAGTATTCGGTCATCGTTGTCGGCAGTGGTCTGGCGGGATCAGCCGCTGCGGCATCGCTTTCGGAGATGGGCTACAAGGTAAAGTGCTTTTGTTTCCAGGACAGTGCTCGACGCGCCCACTCCATCGCTGCACAAGGCGGAATCAACGCCGCAAAGAACTACCAGAACGATGGTGATTCCGTTCACCGTCTCTTTTACGATACCGTGAAGGGGGGCGACTTCCGCGCCCGTGAAGCCAACGTTCATCGTCTGGCCGAAGTCAGTGTGAACATCATCGACCAATGCGTAGCTCAAGGGGTGCCCTTTGCTCGCGAATATGGCGGTGGTCTTGCAAACCGTTCCTTTGGTGGTGCTCAGGTCAGCCGCACCTTTTATGCGCGTGGTCAGACGGGGCAGCAGCTTTTGCTAGGCGCCTACTCAGCGCTGAATAAGGAGATCGCTCGCGGTGGCGTGGAGATGTATTCCCGCACAGAGATGCTGGACCTGATCGTTGTGAACGGCCAGACCAAAGGTATCGTCGTGCGCAATCTGGTGACGGGTAAGATTGACGCCCACGTCGCAGACACTGTGCTGCTCTGCACCGGCGGATACGGCAATGTTTTCTTCCTCTCCACCAACGCGATGGGTTGCAACGTGACCGCTACTTGGCGTGCGCATCGCAAGGGCGCGTTTTTTGCAAATCCGTGCTACACGCAGATTCACCCGACCTGCATTCCGGTGAGTGGTGACTACCAGAGCAAACTGACGCTCATGTCCGAGTCGCTGCGTAACGATGGTCGCGTCTGGGTGCCGAAAAAGGCAGAAGATTGCGGCAAGAATCCCGCAGACATCCCGGAGGCGGATCGGGACTACTATCTCGAGCGCAAATATCCGAGCTTCGGCAACTTGGCACCTCGCGATATCTCGTCGCGTGCCGCAAAAGAGGCCTGTGACGATGGTCGCGGCGTCGGTCCTGGCGGACGCGGCGTTTATCTAGACTTTGCCGAATCCATCCGGGATTTCGGACGTAACACGATTGCGGAACGTTACGGCAATCTTTTTGACATGTATGAGCGCATCACCGGCGAGAGCGCCTACGAGCGTCCGATGCGGATCTATCCCGCCGTCCACTATACCATGGGCGGTCTCTGGGTGGACTACAATTTGATGAGCAATCTGCCGGGCCTACACGTCTTGGGTGAGGCAAACTTCTCCGATCACGGCGCGAACCGTCTCGGTGCCAGCGCCCTAATGCAGGGCTTGGCCGATGGTTACTTCGTGATCCCAACGACGGTGGCCAACTATCTGGTCACACAAAAGCCAGGCGAAGTCACACTCGACAATCCCGAGGTGAAGAAGGCCGTTGCTGACGCTGAAGAACGCACCAAGAAACTTCTCTCTGTGAAGGGCAAGCGCTCGGTGGATAGTTTCCACCGTGAGTTGGGCCTTTTGGTCTGGGATAAATGCGGGATGGCGCGGACACGCGAGGGTCTGCAAGAGGCCATCGACCGCATCCCTGCGTTGCGCGAGGAATTTTGGAACAACGTCACCGTTCCTGGCAGTGGCGACGCCGCGAATCAGGAATTGGAAAAGGCCGGCAGGGTCGCCGACTTCATGGAGTTCGCGGAATTGCTTTGCATTGACGCTCAGAACCGCGAGGAAAGCTGCGGTGGGCACTTCCGCGAGGAACACCAGTACCCCGATGGCGAGGCGAAACGCAATGACCAAGACTTTAGCTACGTCGCTGCCTGGGAATACTCCGGCAATTGCAGCCAACCCAAGTTGAACAAAGAGCCATTGACCTTCGAAGAAGTGCATCTGGCCGTGCGCAGCTACAAGTAACTCTCCCGCAATACCCCATGGCACTACTCAATCTTCACCTCAAAGTCTGGCGTCAGAACGGTTCCCAGCCAGGTCACTTCCAAGACATCGAAGCGCCGGAGATTCCGGATCATGCCTCGTTCCTGGAGATGATGGACATTGTTAACGAGCGGCTCATTGCTAATGGCCAAGATCCAATTGCCTTTGATCACGATTGCCGTGAAGGCATTTGCGGAGCTTGTTCCATGACCATTAATGGG
The DNA here is from genome assembly GCA_024232965.1 of Verrucomicrobiaceae bacterium. Taxonomy (GTDB): domain Bacteria; phylum Verrucomicrobiota; class Verrucomicrobiia; order Verrucomicrobiales; family Verrucomicrobiaceae; genus JACKQF01. Next base: position 488,058 of record JACKQF010000003.1, read on the forward strand.
ATGCCTCATGGTCCAGAAAGAGCAACGACGACGTGCCAGTTGCACATGCGTAAGTTCCGCACGGGCGATACGATTTGGATTGAGCCATTCCGTGCGCGTTCCTTTCCAGTGGTGAAGGACCTGATGGTGGATCGTGGCGCTTTCGATCGTATCATGCAGGCTGGTGGATTTGTCAGCATTCGCACAGGATCAGCTCCGGAAGGGAATAGCATTCCGATTGGCAAGGACGTCGCAGATGCAGCGATGGATGCCGCTGCCTGCATTGGCTGTGGTGCCTGTGTGGCCTCCTGTAAAAATGCCAGCGCCATGCTTTTTGTTTCCGCAAAGGTTGGTCAGCTCAATACCCTTCCGCAAGGGCAGCCTGAACGTCAGCGACGCACGCTTGGAATGGTGCGCCAGATGGATGCGGAAGGTTTCGGTAACTGCACCAATCAATACGAGTGCGAAGCCGCCTGCCCGAAAGAGATCAGCGTGCGCTGGATCACCAAGCTGAATCGCGACTATGCGGTGGCAGCGGTCAAGGACATCGTTGGAGCCGGTCGCCAGCAGGCGGGTGGCGAAGGTGGGGATTGAGGCTGAGTCGTCAGCGTCCAAACGCTGTTCGAGGCGAGATGGCGTGTTGCCATCTCTCTGGGTGTTTGGTGACGGATGGAAGCCGTAACGCCTCGTCGGTCTTGGGTGATTTATATCAGGCTTTCGTATAGCTTCACGGTCTTCTCTGCGATGGAGTGCCAGCTGAAGTGATCCACGGCGCGCGTGCGACCGGCGGCGGCCATGGCGGCACGTTTGGCGGGATCTGCCATGAGGGTGTTGATGGCCGTTGCGAGATCTTTGGCAAATTTTTCGGGCTCGGTAGCTTCGAAGGGACTCTCCGTCTGCTGTTCGATAGGGACGAGGAGTCCGGTTTCCCCGGGGATTACAACCTCTTTGATGCCGCCAACGGCGCTAGCGACGACTGCGGTCTCGCAGGCCATTGCCTCAAGGTTGATGATGCCGAAGGGCTCATAAATGGAGGGGCAGCAGAACACGTCTGCGTGGGAGTAGAGATTGATCTTCTCCGTCACGGGCAACATGGCAGGAATCCAAACGATGCCTTCGCGGTGACGTTGGGCCTCTGTTACGGCTGCCTTCATTTCTTCGGCGATCTCTGGCGTGTCAGGCGCTCCTGCACAGAGGACGATCTGGAAGCCAGGATCCATGTGTTGAATGGCACGGACGAGATGGATGATTCCTTTTTGCCGTGTGATCCGGCCGACAAAAAGCACAAACGGCTGATTGGGATCAATGCCGTGGGTGCGCAGAACGTCTGGATTCTCGTTGTGGTGGTATTCGTCAGGGTCGATGCCATTGTGGATGACGTGCACCTTCTTTTCGTCGATGTTGAAGAGGCGCAAAATGTCGGTTTTGGTCTCCTCCGAAACTGCGACAACAGCATCTGCCATCTCAATCGCGGTGCGCTCCAGCCAGACGGTGAAATCGTAGCCGCCACCGAGTTGCTCACGCTTCCAAGGGCGCAGCGGTTCCAGGGAGTGCACGGTCAGCACCATTGGGATACCGTAGTTAAGCTTTGCCAAGATGCCGCCAAAGTGGGAATACCAAGTGTGCAGGTGGACGACGCTGGCGTCGATAGCGCGGGTATTGAAGTCGAGATTGCGCTGAAGGGCACCGAAGACGGACTTCAGGTGGGCAGGGGATGTCCAGCCTTCTGAGTCGAGCCCCGCACCGTGGACGGTTGGGTTGGCGTTGTTGATCTCTTGGTCGCCGAAACAACGAACCTCCACCTCAATGAGTTTGGCGAGTTCTTTGGCGAGGTATTCAACGTGAACACCTGCGCCGCCGTAGATGTAAGGTGGGAATTCGTTGGTGAGAAAAAGGGACTTCATTCAGGAATGGGAAAAAGGGGGGCTCAGAGGCTGAACTCTTGGAGGAGGTCAGGCATGATGATCTGGCCCGTAGGATGAAGGGGTTCAAGTGCTTCTTTTAGCAAGGCCGTGCGGCTGCGCTCGCCATGAACAAGAAAGACGTGTGATTTGGATCCGTGGATGCGGGAGAAGTAATCCAGTAGTTCGTCGTGGTCCGCGTGGCCTGAGAAAGAGTCCATGATTTCGATTTTGGCGCGCACATCAAATTCATCGCCGAGAATTGAGACGGTGGGTTGCTTGTGGCGCAACTTCCAGCCGAGTGTGTTTTCTGCGCAGTAGCCGACGAAGAGGATGATGTTCTGTGACTTGGAGACGTTGTTGCGGAGATGATGAAGAATGCGGCCGGACTCGGCCATCCCTGAGGCGGAGATGATGATGGCGGGTCCTTTGACTTTGTTGAGGGCCTTGGATTCTTCGACACTGCGAACGAGGCGCAATCCCTCAAAGCCAAAGGGATCATTACGCATGAAGACCGCTTCTCGAACGGAGGGCTTAAGGTCCTCAAGGTGCAGGCGGAAGATTTCTGTGGCCTTAACTGCTAGGGGGCTGTCTACATAGGTGGGGATGGCGGGGAAGCAGTTGCTTTCCCGAAGTTTGTCGAGCGTGAAGAGCAGTTGTTGAGTTCGTTCGACCGCGAAGGCGGGGATGATGAGTTTGGCGCGGCGTTGCTGCACTTCGCGGATGATGCGGCAGATATGGTCGCTGGTGGCGGCGTCGAGTTCATGCTTCCGGCCTCCGTAAGTGCTCTCCATGATCACGTAGTCGACGTTTTCGCTCGGGGCAGCGGCCTCAAGGAGGTCGTTCTCGGGGCGTCCAACGTCGCCGGAGAATAGGAGGCGTGAGTGTTTGCCGGTCTCGCGGTCATCAATGTCTAGGATCACTTGGGCGGAGCCCAAAACGTGACCTGCGTCGATAAACGTCAGCTTCACGCCATCGGCGATCTGCATCGGGCGATTGTAGCTGAGCGTCACAAATTGCCGCATGCAGGCCTCTGCATCCTGCATGGTGTAGCTGGGTTCGAGAATCGTGAGGTCGTTCTTTTTGCGGTGGCGATTCAGCCAATCAATATCGTGTTCATGGATATGCGCTGCATCTGGTAGCATGATGCTACAGAGATCGCGGGTGGCGGGCGTGGTGAGGATATTGCCCGTAAAGCCGCGTTTGGTCAGTTGCGGAATATTGCCACTGTGATCAATGTGCGCATGGGAGAGTACGAGGACGTCGATCTTGGCGGGATCAAAGGGAAAGTCACGGTTGCGCTCCAGAGATTCTTTGCGACGTCCCTGGTATAGCCCGCAGTCGAGCAGGATATTCTGGCCATTGACGGTGATGAGATGTTTCGAACCCGTGGTGGTGCCTGCCGCACCGCAAAATTTGATTTTCATGCTTGCCCCTAGTTTGGCGGCCGCTGGTCCATCGCGGCAAGGGGAAAATGGATCGATTCGCAAAACATTCTGCGCCTAACGGTGCGCAAGATCGGTGGGGATTCATGCTTCTGGCTGTGCGTTTATTCCCACATGATCAATCTCACCCGTCTTTATTGTGATGTCGCCCAACCTATGGATCACCTTCGCTATGGCCGCGGCCATGGTGCCCCTGCTACCGCGGCAGAGCGGCGACCGATTGTGGTTTGGAATATCACACGGCGTTGCAATCTGAAGTGTGTGCACTGCTACTCGGACTCTACTTCGGCGATGTATCCTGGCGAGTTGGACTGGGATCAGTGCAAAGCGGTGATCGATGATCTGGCGGATTTTAAGGTCCCGGCGTTGCTACTTTCTGGGGGGGAGCCGACCATCCATCCACACTTTTTCGAGTTGGCGGAATATGCAACGGGGAAGGGGTTGCGGCTGACGCTTTCGACGAATGGTACTCTCCTTGATCCAGAGCGCGCGTCTCGGGTGAAAGACATCGGCTTCTCTTATGTGGGCATTTCTTTGGATGGTATCGGGGCAACGCACGATCACTTCCGCGGCGTGCAAGGGGCCTATGATAAGGCCGTGCAGGCATTCCGAAATTGCCGCGCCGTGGGACAAAAGGTGGGGCTGCGATTGACGTTATCTCAACACAACATTGATGATCTTGATCGTATCCTGGACCTGATCGAACAGGAGCAGATTGAGAGAGTTTGTTTTTACCACCTCGTGTACAGCGGGCGCGGGTCGAATCTCTTGGAAGTCCCGCACGAAAAGACTCGGGAGGCGATTGACAAGATTCTAGCGCGCACGGCTCAATGGGCTGCCACTGGCCAGCCACGAGAGGTGCTAACGGTGGATCAGCCTGTGGACGGTCCGTATCTCTATATGAAGCTGTTGGGGGAGAATCCAGAACGCGCGGCGAAGGCCATGGAGTTGCTGGAATGGAATGGCGGCGGAAAAAACAGCTCGGGGACTGGTATCAGCAATATCGACACCCAAGGCAATGTGCATCCGGACCAATTCTGGCAGGAATTGACCCTTGGCAATGTGAAGGAACGTCCGTTTAGCGAGATCTGGACGAATCGCGAAAACGCCACTCTGGCAGCGCTGCGGGATCGTTCCCAACACATGAAGGGGCGCTGTGCAGGCTGTCGCTTCCTCAACGTCTGCGGCGGCGGCTTCCGCGTGCGGGCCATGCAGATGACGGGTGACCTTTGGGCACCTGATCCATCGTGTTATCTCAATGATGAGGAGATCGGACTAGCTGCGCAGTAATTACCGACCTGGGCGGTTGGACTGCGGCTGCGAATTCGGAGAGAGACGGGCACTTGCGCTAAAATAGCGAGAAAAATCGAGGGTTTGGGCGCGGCGTCCGATAAGGAGTTCTTGCTTTATTCACAAAAAACCGCCAAAAATGAGCGCTTCTCGTCTAGACGAGTCGAATAAAGAACTCCTTAGCCAACCCTATGTTACTCACCGCACTCAAAGTAAAGCTCGCCGCCATGGTCGCCGTGGCCGGATTGGACACCAACCAAATTAACCAGATCTCTCCTGAGACCAAAGCAGCCCTCGAAACGCTGGCTGCTGATCAAAGTGAAGGAAAGGTCGACACACAACAGGCATTCACTAAAGCGCTAACCGCGATCAAGGAAGCCGCTGACAAGAACGATGCCAGCGCTGCCTACGTGCTCGCCCACTGGATGACCTTTGGCATTCTCCAGGGTGCACAGCCTGATCAAGTCCTAGCCCTCTACAAGAAGTCGGCGGATGCTGGCCAGCTCCAGGCCATGGCCGAACTCGGTGCGCTCACATTGCGCAATGCCCAGGACCAGGCCAAGGCTGAAGAAGGTATCGCCCTGATCAAGGCTGCCTCCGACAAAGGCGAACTCGGTGCCATGCGCGCCTATGCTCAAATCCTTCTCCGCGGCACCAATACCGTCAAGCCTGATGCGACGGCTGCTGAGAAACTTTTGCTTGCGGGTAGCGCAGCGAAAGACAGCGAGGCTACCTTGCTGCTCTCCCAAATGTATCAGGGTGGCGTCGAAGGCGGTGTCGCCAAAGACGAGAAGAAGGCCCTTGAGATGCTCGACAAGGCTATCGAACAAGGCAACGCAAATGCGATGAGTCTGAAGGCTGCACGCCTCTTCAACGGTGATCAAGGCGCTAATCCTTTGGTCGCTAAGGATCCGGCCGCCGCTATCAAGATGTTCGAGGATGCTGCTGCCAAGGGCAACGCTGCCGCGAATCGTTTGCTCGGCCAAATTTATGAAGGTGGTCAAGGCATTGAGAAGGCGGATCCTGAGAAGGCATTCGGCTACTACGAAAAGGCTGCTCAGGCTGGTGATCCACAAGCTCTGCTTCGTCTTGGTCAAGCATTCCAGGGTGGCGTTGGTCTCCCTGTTGGTGAGGCCAAGGATGGCAAGCAAGAAGTGAAAGTGTTGGTCCCAGTTGACCAGAAGCGTGCGCTTGATGCGTTCCGCATGGCTGCTCAGGCGGGTGTCCCGCAGGCATTCTACGCAGTCGGCGTTTACTATGAAACCGGCACCGTCGTTGACAAAGATCCAGTGAAGGCATTCGCACTCATCAAGCGCGCCGCTGACTCTGGCATCACAGAGGCGCAGTTCCGCCTTGCTGGATACTACCAGAACGGCGCTGGCGTCACGCAGGATCTTATCGCCGCCGCTGGCTGGTATGACCGTGCTGCTCAGGCCAACTACGCGCCTGCGCACCTCGCACTCGGAAATCTCTATGAAGCCGGCTTAAACGCAGGTAACGGTGGCGATAGTCCAGCAAGCAGCAGCATGGCTGCTGCCGCAAGCCACTACAACATGGCTGCTGAGCAAGGTTCCGCTCAGGCCATGGTCCGCCTTGCTGGTATGTATGAACGTGGTGCGGCGACGGTGAAGAACGAACCCGACCTCGTCCGTGCCCTTGCTTACCTGATGCTCGCTGAGTTCATCTCCAAGGACAAGCAAGTCACCGATGTCATCGCCAAGATGAAGGAAAAGATGAAGCCAGAGCAGATCACCGACGCTACCAAGTTCTATGAGCCGAAGAAGGCCGCACTTGAAGCCAAGATCCGCGAAGCCAACGGTGGCGCAGCAGGCGCTGCCGCTGCTCCAGCGGCTGACAGCGGTGCTGCTAAGGGTGCAAGCAAAAGTGGCAAAGGCACCAAATAAGGACTGATCTCAGACCAGTTTGATTTTCATTGAAAATCGGCTTGTCAAAGTTCCAACTCCAGTTAAGTTCGGCGCTCCCTTTCAACGGGGGGCGCCGATTTTTTTCGGGGCATTAGCTCAGTTGGTAGAGCGCTTCAATGGCATTGAAGAGGTCAGCGGTTCGAATCCGCTATGCTCCACCAGACTCACCGTAACGACGGAAGAAAGTCTGGTGAAATTCACAGGAAGGTGTAGTTTTCACTGCATGAAGGCCACCATCGTTCTTTGCATTCTAGCTAGCTGTCTGTCTGCTACGGCTCGCGCCGACCTCGTGTTGGACGTGAAGGTCATTGAGGTCAAACCCAAGCCAGAGGATGAGACTGCGTCAGTGACGTTTACCTTTCGTAACAATGGCACCAAAGCGGTAACCGTGACCGGCCTGGAGAGTGCCTGCAGTTGTCTGAGTTCGGAACTTGATCGCGCTATTTATGAGCCGGGATCAACCGGCACAGGCAAGGCGGAGTTCAAGGTGACGAGTTTCGTGGGTAAGCACGAGAAATTTGTGACCGTGACAACAGATGATCCGGCGCAGCCAGAATGGATCATTCCTTTTGAACTGGATGTGCCTGCCGTTGTCGATATTGAACCGAAGACCGTGCAGTGGTGGATTGATGAACCCGTGACGTCCAAGGATTTGGTGGTTAAAATGTTGGGAGACGAACCCATGAAGATCACCAAAATCACTTCAACCCGTGAGGGGGTGGAATTCTCCTGGAAGGAAGTGAAGCCTGGTCGCGAATATCGCATCACGGTGAAGCCCAAGAACACGACTGACGTCATGCTTGGGGCGTTGAAGATCGAGACCGACAGCAAGATCCCAAAGTATGCTCGGCAGATGGCGTTCTTCAGCGTGTACCGGCAGCCAGCGTCAGTCCAACGGTAGGAATTCCAGCGGATGTTCAAACAATCTGTTCTGTTGTTGATCCTCAGTCTCTGTGCTGCGGCGGCGACCCACTGGTTTCATCCCGGAGCTCCTGCTTGGTATGCCGTGGATGTGCCGCTGGCGGATGATGAGGTGGACTTGGCGGAGGTAGAGCAACGATGGAAAGGGGCGGTGTTGTGGTTGGATGCACGGCCTCGCGATCAGTTTGAGAAGGGCCACATCCCCGGCGCACATCTATTGAATGAGCAGGAATTCGACGAGTTGGTTTTGGTAAACATTGATCTTCTCCAGGGGCTCACCAAGCCGGTGGTGATTTATTGCTCTGGGCAGGCGTGCAAGGCAAGTCACGCGGTACGCGATCGACTCGTCAACACCGGCATCATTCACGAAAATGTCTTTGTTCTGCGGGGCGGATTTCCTGCTTGGGAGGCGGCGGGTGGCCCGGTGGAAAAACCGTAGCTTAGACCTCCTCTAGAATGACGTGTGCGGAGGCTAGTTCGGTAGTATGTGTCAGTGAAAGGAGGCAGCGCTTCACCCCCAAGGCAGTGGCACGTGTCTTGGCTCCATTGTGGAATACTAGTGATGGGCAGCCATTTTCAGCGCGGGTGACCTCAATGTCCATCCAGCTCACGCCTTCGGCAAAGCCGGTGCCCAGAGCTTTGGCACCAGCCTCTTTGGCGGCGAATCGCGCTGCGTAGTGGATCGCTGGATCAGCGCAGGCGTCGCAGTAGGCGACCTCGCCAGCGGTGAAGGTGCGTTGTTTGAACCGATCGCCATGGCGTTCCAGGAGGGCGCGAATGCGCTCCACTTCAACGAGATCAATGCCGAGTCCGAGCGCCGCCATCGTTTACCAAGCGTGATAGGTGCCCATGGCAGCCAGCATTTCTTTGATGGCTGCTGCGAGCCCTACAGTGATGGCTCGCGACACGAGGTGATGGCCGATATTGAGTTCTGTGAGGTGGGGGACGCAGAAGAGATCGGGGAGATTTTCCGTCGTCAGCCCATGGCCAGCGTTGATTTGAAGGCCGAGGCAGTGGCCGAGTTCAGCTGCGGCCTTGAGGCGAGCGGCTTCAAATGCCCGCTCTTGGCCTTGGTGATTGGCAAAGGTGCCGGTGTGTAGTTCGATCATGTCCGCTCCAATTTCGGCAGAGGCTTTGACCTGTTCAGCGTCTGGATCAATGAACATGCTGACGCGAGTGCCATTGGCCTGCAATTGCCGGATGGTGTCAGCGAGGGAATCGCGCTGGCCTGCTACGTCGAGTCCTCCCTCGGTGGTGACTTCTTCTCGGTTTTCCGGAACCATGCAGACAAAGTCTGGCCTAACCTGGAGCGCGATGGCGAGGATCTCTGGAGTGTTGCCCATTTCAAGATTCATCTTGGTGCGAATCTCTCGGCGCAGCAGAAAGACATCCGCATCCTGAATGTGGCGTCGGTCTGCCCGCAGATGAACAGTGATGGAATGGGCGCCAGCGACCTCCGCATCTAGCGCTGCCCGCAAGAGGGAGGGCTCCGCATTGTGCGCGTCTGGCATCGCGCGGTAGCGCGCCTGACGCAGGGTGGCGACGTGGTCGATATTGACGCCGAGGAGAAGAGGGTTGGGCATGCTTAGCATCTAACGCAGCGGGGAGGAAACGCAAGAACGGGACGATGGAGCGGAAGGCCCTACGGCTGAAAGGCTTCGCGCTTTGGTGCTGCCCGGCCATTAGGCGAGGCGGAAGAGTTTTTGGGAGTTATCGAAGAGGATCTTGCGCTCCACTTTCTTGCTGGAGGCCATGCGGCGGATAGCGGCAATGGTGCTGGCACCTTGGCAGCCTGGTCCTCTGCCAAAGTGATCCGCGCAGTCGGAACCGTAGAGGATCTTGTCCTGGTGGCGATCAAAAAAGCTGCGCGTGTGTTCTTCGTCGCGTTCCAGGGCATTTAGGCCGGAACCTGCGGACATATCTGCGAAGAAATTGGGGTAGTCTGCGAGGTAGCGATCTGTCATGCCGCCGGGCGTGACTTTTCCTTTTGGGTAGAGGTCCTTTTGGACGGCATCTTTATTGATGTTCGCCCACACCGTCTGGGCATGGCCGATGAAGATGGTCTTGGGGTGCTTTTCCAGCATGGTGTGGAGACGCTCGTAGCCGCGATTGTAGCGCTCGTGCTGGAAATGGAGGAGGATGGGTACGTTGTAGGCGGCGGCGAGTTCGTACAGCTTCTGGCTGGCAGCGCTGTCGCATTCCACGTCGAATTTTTGTTCGCCAATGATGCAAGCCCCCAATTTCAGCCACTTCTCGATTTCAGCGGGAGCGGTTTCGAGGTCGGTGATCTCGTTGGCGCCCCAAAGGTAAGCTCCGGGATGGGCCGCTGCGATGGCTTTGGCGTCCGCTGTGGTGCCGCATTTGGCGGCGAGCCCGTTGGACTTGCCGTCGTGGGTCGAGGGTCGGTTCAGGTAGGTTCCTGCGGGGAGGAGGATCGTGGTAGTGATGCCCATCGCGGTCTGGTGGGTCAGCAAGTGCTCGTCACTTCGTTCGTGGTAGTGCGTGTGCTGGTGGATATCGATGATGGGCTCGTCACGGGCGGCTGAAAGGGGACGCGTGAGGGCTGCGGCAGCGACGGTGCAAAATTGGCGGCGAGAGAGATTCATGCGTGGAGCACTACGAGATGGAACAAACGGGTTTTTCCCTTGGCGCGCAGAAGTTCCTCCGCTAAAAATGGGGTTCGTTTTCTAAATCAAACCAACTCGAACCCCATCCAAGAGCCATGCCTCACGTCAAGACCAACGGAATCAACATGTATTATGAAGAACGCGGTGCGGGAGATCCCCTTGTCTGCATCATGGGCGTGACCGCGCCTGGCGGAGTCTGGGATGCGCACGCGCAAGCGTGGGAAGGCCATTTCCGCTGCATCCTGGGCGACAATCGTGGCGTTGGGCAGACCGACAAACCGGAAGGCCCCTACACCACGGCAATGATGGCGGACGACTACGCAGGACTGATGGACGAACTGGGCATCAAGAACGCCCGCGTCGTCGGTTGCTCCTTGGGTAGCGTCGTGGCCCAGCAACTGGCGCTGCGTCATCCCGATAAAGTGCGCAGCATGATCCTGATGTGCACCTGGGCACGGCAGGACCGGTTTGGTCTCTACACCTGGAACCACCTGATGAAGTGCAAAGCAACAATGCGTCCAGAGGACTTCATGCACTACGTCCAGATGCTGATCTTTACCAAGCCGTGGTTCGACAACGATGACTGCTGGGCAAACATGCAGCAGGGCCTCAAGGATGCTGCCATCAACGCTGCCCCACAGCCTGTGCATGCGATGGAGGCACAGTCCGCAGCGGCGATCACTCACAACACGTTGAGCGAATTGAAAAATGTGAAGTGTCCGACGCTAGTCATCGGTGGCAAGAATGATGCCTTCACTCCACGCTGGATGGGCGAGGAAGTGGCTGCTGCCATTCCGGGTGCCGATCTGCACCTCTACGACGACGCGGGACACGCCTTCCATTGGGAGTGTCTGGCGGACTTCAATCCGCGCACGACGGAGTGGTTTTTGAAGCACTAAGATTCCTCACGAAGCGCCGCTCAACTACGAGCGGCGCTTTTTTGTGTAGTACCATTGGGCAGCATTACAAATCGGGGCGTGTTTTCGATTCAGAAGAAGGTGATTGACGCAGCGTTACCTTTGTCCGAAAACTGAAGCCTATGAAAAACACCCTGTCCCGACTGGGCGTCCTCACTTTAGGATGCATGTGCTTGTTGTCCGTGGGAAGCTGCGGCAAAAAGGTTGCGAGCGATGCGGCAGAGGCTGCGGACGGAGCAGTGAAGGCGGTCGTGGCGGCCGTAAAACCCAACCCAGTGGTTGAAAAAGCTTCGCGATTTGGATTTGCGGCAGGGTTGCCCGTTTCGACCGAATTCTACCTCGGAACGGTGGATTTGAAAACCCACTGGCAGGCGGCGAAAGCGTCCGCGTGGGGCAAGGAGGTGTTTGCCTTTCTGGAAGACAAGATGCCGCCTGGAACTGATCCAGACTTCAGTGTGGATGATGCCTTCATCTCGATGCCAAAGGGCTCGGCACCTATGATGGAATGGCTTCAGAACATCTCCAGGGCCTACAATGAGGTGACCTACAGTGCCCTTTTTGGTGGCGGCATGATGGGGGCGATGGGTGGCCCAAAGATGGATCCGAGCAGCATGCTGGCCTCGATTGCAGGCCAGCCTGAGCTGGTCAATAAAGTCGTCGATCTTGCGGCAGAAGTTAAGGTGCCGCGCTTGGTGGCGGGATTTGCCACAGGTGATCCAGTCAAGACGTTGGCCAAAATGATGACGCCAGAGATTCAGTCCGGGTTGGCAGAAAAGGCGACCAAGGGTGAAATGGCGTTGGCGACTGGGGAGAAGTTCACGACGTTCGAGTTTGATTTCAGCAAGGAGTTGACGCCAGAAAAGCGCGCTGAGATCGCTGCCCAGGCTGCGAATTTGCCCATGGGGCCGGACTTTTCGAAAAAGGTCGCAGCTGCGCTCGAGGCGATCGCCAAGCAGAAATTATTGTTGGCCTATGGTGTGGTGGACAAATTCATTGTGTTCTCCATTGGGCCAGACGCTGCGCATTTGAGCTTTGTCACTGAGCCAGAAGCGTCTCTGATGGCGCGTCCAGAGCTCGCTTTTGGTGCACCCTACATCGACAAATCGTTGGCGGGTCTGTTCTGGGGCGATGGTGAGCTGTTGCGTGCTATGGGCAATGATCAGCCCTTGCTACCAATCCTTCGTGGCATGATTCACGGGATGAAGGGAAACCCAATGTTTGGGCCTATTGCGGATCGATTGGAGCCGCAACTTCAGGAACTAGGCGGTCTGGAAAAGAAAGTGTTCCATCAAGACTACGTCACCATGGCAGGGCTGGCATATTGGGATGGTGGTCTTCACGTCGAGACTGAGGGTGGCCTCCCTCCAGATAAATGCGGTGTAGATCTTAGCAAACCGCTTCAGTTCGATGCGATGCTGGATGCGCCTGGTGTCATTCTTGCATCCACGGCGCACGCCACAAGCACTGGCGAAGGGCGGGCGTATTTTGAGAAAGTGGTGGAGATGATCTATGGAGCTGTCGCAGAGTTTGCTAACAGCCCTGCGGGCGAGTCGATTAAGGGTCAATTCGGCATGGCGGACACGATGTTCAAACCAATGCTTTTGGAATTCTACAATGGGTCCAAGGACCTCTACCAAAAAGGACTTGGTGGGGAGGGTGCGTTGATCGTGGAGGTTGGTGGCGCACTGCCCGTGCTCCCGGGGATGCCGCCTGAATTGGCGCAGGCCAAATTACCAATGTTGCGTATCGCAGGTGTGAGCGCCGTAAAGGATCGTGCGGCAATCAGCGCTGCTTGGACCCAGATGGAAGGCGCGCTGAAGAAGGCTCTGGCCCAGACACCGATTCCACCGAACATGTTGATGCCGATGGATTCAAAAGCGGATGCTTACACAACGTACTTTTACGCTTTGCCACTCGGTTCAGCAGACTTGTTGCCCTCCGCAACGGTCAGCGACAAAGTGTTCGTGCTAGGTACATCAAAGGCGCTCAATGAATCGCTAACAGCGAAGGTGAATCCCGACGGCAAGGAGACCGGGCTTCGCTTCCGAGCGAACCTTACTGAGCTCTGGAAGGTGCTGAAGCAGATCTCAGCGGCTGCGGTTGCCCAAGGGCAGCCGGACACCGTGACGCCTGTCCTGCACTATCTGGCACCGTTTGGCGATATCGAGGGGCGTTCTTTTGAAGAGGGCGGAAAGCTGCGCAGTTCTGCAGTCTGGAAGATCCAAGATGTGAAGCAGGTTAACTAAGTTGAACGGGCGACGGTGGGGACGGGTGTTGTAAGCACGCGTCCCTACGGCCGATTCAGTAAACGGTAACGGCCCCAGTTTCGGGGGTGATGAGGAGCGTGCGTGCGGTCGGGGGAAGCTTTCCGCTGGGGCGGGAGTCTTTCTCGGCAGCGAGGCTCAGTGTCCATTGATGATTGGGATCGGGGTCCAGCGATGTGGCCCCACTGGGGCGGAATTCGACGCTGGCGACCTTCATCCCTGAGGTGACGATGCCAGGCAGTGGATCTTTGGTAAAGTCAAAGGAGCGCTCGGTAAGCATGACGGTGGAGTAGCGAGTCGATGGGATTACGACGATGCTCCCTTCCAACCGTTGCATCTCCCCGAGGGTGATGATGCGTTGCTGGCGACTGTCGTATCCGACGAGTTGGTAACTGTGGTAGTGGGGCTCATCGGAGGCGATGGATTGGTCGTAATGTTTGTAAAAGCGGACCTCCACAGGTTGGCCTCGCTTCATGGCCAAGCTCTGTGCATAGCTGAAGTCCTGAGCGATGCGGGTGGCGGATGCGGCGATTTCTTGCCCGGTCCACGATCTCGAGATCTGCGTGGTCGCAGCCAGCATGATGGCCAGCACCGTGACGACAGTTAGCATCTCTACCAAGGAGAACCCCGCCTGCCGCAGGGCCTGAGGGGTGGGGCTGGGATGATTTGGCTGAGTGATCACGGTGGGTCTGGCAGTGAGATATTGCTGGTGAGGATCCGGTAATCGATGCGGCGCTTTTCCAGGGCTTCTTCAATTGATTTCAGATCGTCTTCGTAGCGAGTTGGATCGCTGAACAAACCTGAAATGGCATCTCGCAACGCCAGTCCGATCTGCACGCTTTCGACGTCGGAGAAACTTTCCCAACGGGCCTCGTCCATGGCGACGACAGTCAGTCGCAGTGTCGGAGGCAGGGTGTGCCTAGCAGACTGTGCCAGAGGGTCTGACGGCTGCCATTGGAAGCGGCGCGAATCAAAGAGATAGTTCGGGGCCAGGGCGTAGGTGGTTGCGGATGCGACGGACTGGGAATCGAGCGGGGGTTGATAGGGAGTGATGACGAGTGCCAGGATATTCTCTGCGATGACCGTAGTGCGGCGGTCTTCGGGTTTGCCGTTGGTGGAGTTCTTGATGGGTTCACGGAACCATGTGTAAAGCTGCTCTTGGCTGGAGTAAGTCTTCAGCAGCGGTTCGGTGCCATCCGGTTCCATTTTAAAGAGCGTCATTTCGTGGGACGGTTGGCGGAATTCGATGAGGCGGAACCGCTGCTTCTTGCTGGTGCCGCCCGCTCCCGGGCGATTCCTCAGGTAATCGGGCAAGGTTCGTGGGTCTTCGCCGAACTCAATGTAGTAGCCCCAGCCGTTGAGCGCCCCGTAGAGTGTGTCATACACGGGTTCGGTGGTTGAAGATTGCGTCTCACTAACGGCCCGCGCGCCTGTAAATCCTGCGGGCAGTTGGAAGAAAACCGCGTGGGAAGTGGCATTGTTGACTTGGGGGATGAGTTGGTTGGTAGGGCCGCATACGAAGTGCATGTCCGAGTCTCGCATCCAGCGTTCTGGCGAAAACGATGGCAGGGGATCGGCAACATCTTCGGTGACCCATTCTTGGTTGAGTTCTGCGCGTGCGACATTGCGAGAGATGGTGTCCAGTGCATTGCGAGCTTCTCGGAACTCCCGTGCGGTAGCATGAGCCTTGGTCCAGGCTTTTTGCGTGCCAGAGATCGCGTTTGTGATCACGACACCGATCATGGTAAAGATGGTAATCGCCAACATCAACTCCAGGAGGGTGAAAGCCCGCCGTTGCCGAGGATCTGCGGTGGGGCGATCAGGCGGAAGGAGATTCATCGGTCTCAGGGGACGGAGCGGTGGTGAAGAGTGGACGCTTCAGGACGAACGTCAGAAGTCGAACGTGGGTGTTCAGCATCGGGCCGGAGGCACCGCTGATATTGGAAGTGCTGGGCGCACTGTTGTCGTGATAATTGGAAGTAATGATGACCGATATTGTCCGTAGAAATGGGCTAGCGGAGGATTCACCTGGCATCACGGGGCTGTCTGTGCCCTGGCAGTCAACGACGAAAAAGGTCTCTTTCCCTTGGATCGATTGCCCGTCTATCGGGGTGCCTCGGACATCAAAATTGAAGGTGCGTTTGGCAGTGATATTGGACACGTCCGACTGAGATTGTGCGGCATCAAAGGCGCCTTCATAGACGGCCTGAAGATGCTGGACGATGCGTGATTCCGCAGACATCTGCGCGGATTTGCTCATCGTTGAGAGTGCATTCGGTAGCATGCCGATCAGTGCCAGCATGGCAAAGGAGATGATCAGCATGGCCATCAGCACCTCCCCCAGCGTGAAACCGCTGGGGAGGCGCTGTGCGTGATGCGTCGATGGCCGGGCTGGGATCATGGGGTAAAGGGCTGATGCGATACAATCCGATACCGATAATACTGATTCAGCGATTCATTGCTACCGGGCATTGTGACGGCGTCGGGGATGTTTGGATCCTCCGGATCAAGGTAGCGTTCGATGACGGTTGATCCGCGTTGTTCGGAGACGATGCGGTCTTTGGACTCGTTCCACTCTGTGGGCACTGCGGAGCGAGATTGGCGGAGCACCTGAACTCGGTAGTGAACGCGGAAGACATTCGATTTGGTGCAAAGGCGTGGATAGAGCTGGGCGTAAGGGGACTCACGGAGGTTATCGCCAGTGGCTTCAAAGGCGTCGGCGTCCAGAGGATTTGCACTTCCTGTGGAGGTGTCTGCGCGGCCGTCTGTCCACCAAGTGCTGACATCTGTAATTTTCAGTGGCGTTGGGTCGGTGGGCTTGGGGTTCAGTTGGCCGTCGTAGTCCGCGTTAGTTTGCCGTTTGGGCATCAGGTAGAGCTCGCAGATTTCGGACGGGTAAAGGAAGAGGTTGCCCTCGTCAAAACGCCCCTGGAAGGCCCTCAGCGTTTCTTTGGCATTCACTTCGTAGAGCGTTTCAAGATCAGATCCAATGGGTGATTTGACGTGCTGGCCGGCCGTGAGTGCTGCCGTCGCTGTGATACTGCTGGTGGCGATGGCAGGGATGCGCACCCCTTGCAACGCTGCGTACATCCCAGTAGCCCGATTGATCCAGGTGAATGGTAGGATCTGGTAGTTCATGTTGATCTTTCCTTCCGTGGAAAATCCGGGACTGAGGAGGCGAGGGCGCACGGTCGGCATCCAGAAGAACTCCAACAAAAGATGATCGGGTGGATCAGCGAATCCAGGGTGATCGAGGAACGTCGGCTGCTGCACGACATCGGCGACACGAGAGGCTGGATTGGGGCAAAAAAGTAGGGTGCGCCAAGGCTGTGGTCCAATGGTGGAAGAGCGTTGGGCTGGGTCAAAGTGCGGGCCGTCGTAGACTCGGCTGGGCAGGGAACCAAAGGCGATTGCTGACGATATTTGGCGCTGCGGCGTACGGCTGATACCATCGATGTCCTGATATACCAAGCCACCCCGACGCAGCAGTGAATCCGCATAGGGATCACTGCGACTGCCACTCAGTTCGGTGATGGCGTTGCCCAGATCAAGATCGGAAGCGTAAGGGCCGTCCTCCAAGATTCCTGCTCCGGTGTTCCAATCTCCCAAGCGTAGGTTTGCGGTCAAATTGCCTGGATCCGACGGCACTAGGGCACCCTGGAGCGAGGGGGGGACGGCGGACACGCAGTATGGCGCTGGTGCCACGCCCGGAAGCAACGTGCCGCCGGTCAAGAAGGTGGGCTGGGGAACCGTCGTGTCTGGTGCTTGGCCTGCGCCGCCCCAGGAGTAGCCCATTTGTCCGGCGAGCGTGTAGGCCCCATCGCGAAGGTGATGCAGCTCTGGTGAGTCAGGGGTGGTATTGCTGCCGGGAAGGGAACTCAGCGTCGCGGTGGCGGGCCGTACTGGGCGGAACCAACTGCTCGGCACCTCCTTTTGCGCTGCGACGAGGCGCATATCGCCACCGCAGGCGCTCAGAGGATCGATCTCCATCGCCCGGACCACATCGCCTGGTCGGATGATCCTTTGGTGAACGCCCTGTGGTTCTGCCCCGACGCGTGCATCAGCTTCAAATGCAAAGCGTGACCAGATGTTGCGCGGGTCTTTTTCCTCATCTGCTTCTGGCTTCGAGGCCTTCAACTTCGGGCAGGGGAAGTGGATGTTTGCTGTATCCGCTGCTAGCTGGCTGAAATCGACCTTCACTGTCTGGATGATCTCGCTGCTGGTTGGCGAGCCTTCGGCAGTGCGGATGTGAATGCTAATTTCTGATCCCACGAACTGAAGTGGTTGGTTGGACTCGTGTGCGGTTGCGAAGGTGGTCTCAGAACTGGATGCCCAGGGGAATTCCAAATCTTCATCCATGAAGCCCAATGCTTTCCGTGCGACCCCGTTGCCAGTGACAAAAAGGCTGGCCATACCACTGTAGGCGCTGGCGTTACCTCCGAGTTGACGATTGCCCAGCACCCCTGTGAAAGATGGGGAGAAACTGGCCCGAAGGCAGACCGGAGCGCCGATCGTTCCCCCATTGGCGAGATTGAGCCCTCTGCCATCCACCGTGAAGTCGGTCGGCATTTCGATCTGGTAGCGCAGGGTAGGAGAAACCGCTGGATGGCCTGGGTTCGGGTTGAAGGGCTCCACGATAAAAAAGGCCCGCATCTTCGTGATCTTATCGGCATAACCGTCGCCATCATCGTCTTTGAAATAGGCTGAATTTGGATTGTTCTCATCGTACGAGGGATTTGTCTCTGCATCGGTCGCGACCAAGATCAGCGCTACCTGGGAGATGGTGGGAAATCGTCCCAACCCCTTCACTTCGCCAGAGGTTGTGGCATTCGTGGCGCGCGCCATCGGCACAGCGGAGGCTGCCCCTGTTAATTGGGGGTTTCTGCTGGGATCGGTGGGAGGAAGGTATTCGAAGGTGTCGCCGTCATCGGTCCAAGCGTTCTCTGGATTGGCGATCCAGCGCATGGTATCAAACATCATCGTCAGGACCTGATCGCGATTGGCGAGGCCAAGTTTGTCGTCAAAATTTGCCGCAAATCCCGGGATGGAGGAGTTGGTGTCTCCGGTCATCTCCAGCAGGTAGTTGTAGAGAGCCTGGTTTCGGCTAATCGTTCGATCGGCGTGTCGCGACTGCGAAGAGCCAGTTGCGCCGCTGCCTGACCAGATGTCTGCTCGTTGCAGTGCATAGATCGGCCGGGGCGTGGTGCCCGGTACTCCACCGAGGGTGGCAGCCAGTGCCATTTCATCGTCAAAACGGGACCGTGCGGATGGATTCTCCATCACAGGCCAAAGGGAGATCTTCGGTAGATTGAAGGGGTTCAGCTCTGGCGAGTTGCTGTGCGTGCTCAGATAAAATCGGCCACGCCTAATGTCTGCTTGATCCATCGTGAAACCGCCAGGGAGAGTCGAGCCAGCGCCGTTGCGCATCCGGTTTTCATCGCCGCTACCCCCCGTGTTGAAGAGCATCTCATCCAGATCCGCAAACAGCCGAAACCGTCGCTCCGTCGCCAAGGTCGAGTTCGGGGTGAGGGGTTGCGTGCCGTGCTCTGTGCCGGTATCGAGTTCGTTGCCGCGCGGGATCAGGCCGTGGATGAGGTCGATGTGATTTTTGAAATCGTTGACCCCTCGACTCATTAGCGGCTGGGACACAGGCACCATCATTGGTTCTGGATTGGGTGTTCCCATGCCGCGAAAAACTGGGGCCAGCGCCGTGAATGCTGGATGACCTGACAAACGGTGATATTCGCCACGTGCAGGTTCCGACTCCGCGTAGTCGCGCTCTCTCGGCCCACTGGTATGCGGCTGCACCCAGGGGGATGGCTCGCTGGCGGTATTGACGTTCACCTTGCAGCTCTCGTCATCCGTCCAGTACGCGATCCGCCCGACGATGGTTGGTTTCGGGAGTCCTGCGCGAGATTGAAACTTGCTTGAATCAAAGCGCACTTTGCCGTCCGCCCCCCCACTCTGCGGGGTGATTAGAGTGCCATCGCTCAGCACGTAGAGCCACATGACCGGCATCGGCATGCGGTTCCTTTCGCTAGCGCCAGGTGGATTGCCAGTCACGGACACACCGTCCACGATGGGCTGGTCTGGGGTGGCTCCGATCGAAGTGGGATCCACAATCGGATAAATCAGTGTGCCCTGTTGGGTTTTGACGGTGGATCCTGCGTCGCGGAGAGCTCGCGGTGGGAAATACTCCACCGGTTCATTGAGGTCCGTGAACAGGCCTGGCAGTTGGTTCCAGGTCTGTAGCTGCGATACTTCGTCCGCAATTTTAAAAGTGGACTCGGTGCCGTAGAGCGTGCGGGTGGAGTAGAGCGGATAGAAGAACTGTTTGCGCGGTGGCAGAGTCTCCCCCTCGGTCTGCGTCGGCGGTGGGTCGGAAAAAACTCGGATCATCCCTGGCTGGGAGGCCCAGGTGTAGTTCTGGCCGGTGCCTTCCTCAGTGGCCCGGCGGATTTGGGAAATCACCACATTTGCGGGCATTTCCGCGAGCGTGCGGGAATCGATGATCTCCGACTCATTGATCGAGGCCTTTTCCTCATTGAAAGCTACTGTGACGATGGCCAGAACCAGAAAGGCGATCAACGCCGTCGCCGTGAGCGTCAGAATAAGGGCGACCCCTTTCGGGGCTGGCGGAACTGAGGGGCTTTTCCGGTGCGGAAGTAGCATACAATGTCATTACATTATCAGAATGGCGTGGAGAGTCGAGCCTTGAAATGGAGAAGGTGAATATTCTCAACCGAAAGCAGGCCGCAACCTACCAACCCGACGCCATCCCTGGCACGCGTGGATCGTGTGCCGGGTGAAAGGCACCCGTTACCGGGTCCTGGGAAATGCATTGGCAGGCACCGAACGAATTCGTCGGGACGGTGTGGTGACCGGCTTCTTCGAGCTGCTTGAGGGCCTCGGGACCAAAGGCCTTCTCGATCTTTAGTTCATCGGGATTCCACTGATGATGAAACCTCGGCGCAGCCAACGCCTCTGTTGGAGTCATGCCATCATCTATGATGTGGGTCAGGGTCAGCAGCGTTTGCGTGATGATCGTCGGTCCACCCGCTGCCCCGACCGAGAGCAGTGGGCGTCCGTCCCTCAAGACCAAGGTCGGGCTCATGCTGGACAGCGGGCGCTTCTTCGGCGCAATCGCGTTTGCCTCGGCGCCAATGAGTCTAAAGGCATTGGGGACGCCGGGCTGGGTGGAGAAGTCATCCATCTCGTTATTGAGCAGCACGCCCGTGCCCGGCACGATGACCTTACTGCCGAAACCGGTATTGATGGTCTGCGTTAGTGCCACCCAGTTCCCGGCAGCGTCAGCGGTGGAAAGATGGGTGGTATGCTTGCCGAAAAGATCACCAGCCCAGTTCATCGGTTCGCCATGCTGTGGAACCGGCGACGTGTGGTCGAGATCGATTTTCTGTGCCAGACTGCCCGTGTAAATCGGATCGATCAAGCCGCGCGGCACCTTGGCGAAGTCGGGATCGCCGAGCCAGAAAGCGCGATCTGCGAAGGCTAGTTTCATCGCCTCCGTAAAAAGGTGTACCCGACTCGCATCCCGCAGATGCCTCACTGGAAAGCCTTCCACCATCTGCAATATCTGTGCTACATGGATGCCGCCGGAGCTCGGTGGAGGCATGCCAACGATCTCGTAGCCACGATATCGGGTGCGCAGTGCAGCCCGATCCTGTGCCACGTAGGTAGCGAAGTCCGCCGCCGTGATTAGCCCACCGTTGGCAGCCATCCATGCCCCTACTTTTTCCGCAAAAGGTCCCCGGTAGAACCAGTCGGTGCCACCTGCCGCGATGGCGCGGAGCGTTGCCCCAAGATCCTTTTGCACAAGGACCTCGCCCTCATTCAATGGTGTGCCGTCGGCGTGCAATAAGATCGCAGCCGTAGCGGGAAATTTTTTCAAATGCGGCAGCATCGCCACCAGCTTCCGTGCATAGACCTCATCAATGGGAAACCCTCGTTCGGCGAGTTCCGCCGCAGGAACGGCCAAATCGGCCAGCTTCAGTTTGCCGTGTTTTTCCAACGCCAGCGAGTATGCAGCCAAGGCTCCTGGGATGCCTGAAGCCAGCGGTCCCGTCTTGCTGGCTTCGGTATCCAGCTTCCCATTGATCACGTACATATCACGGCTAGCTGCGGCTGGAGCCATTTCACGACCATCAATAGCCGTCACACTGCCATCAGCAGCACGGATCACGATGAAGCAACCACCCCCAAGTCCGGAGTTGTGTCCGTCCACGACCCCCAGCGTCAGCGCCGCCGCGATCGCCGCATCCACGGCATTTCCACCCCGCTTCATCGCTGCGATCGCCGCCTCAGTCGCCAGAGGTTGCACCGTCGCTGCAGCACCGTGGGTGAAGGACGTGGTCGGTGTGTCCGCCCGGAGCGCCGAGTTTGTCAGCGCGATCAGTAGGACCAGAGAGCGAGAGCAGTTCATGCCGACAGAGTGAAGGTTTTGCCGACGGGAGTCAATCGCCGTGAGAGGAAAACGGGGACGGTGTAGCGATGGAGTGCCGTAGCTGGGCTCTGTGAGCCCGGAGCGACTGAGCGCCGCGTCCGTAACTGGTTCGCGACTATCTTGCCCGCATCTCTGATATTGGGCCCACCACAAATTGCGGGCAGCGAATGACTCCTGCTAAGGCTTCACCGCAGCCTTGACCACAGGAGGCAGGGCCTCAGCGATGGCTTGTTGGAAGGCTTGGCGCATGGGGGAGGCATCGCCGTTGTTGAGGGCGGCGCGTTGGATGAGGAGGATGTAGATGGTCTTTCGCTCGGGATCGATCCAACCTTGGGTGCCGTGGGCTCCGCCGTGGCCGAAGGTCCCGGGGCTGAGCATGGCGGTTACTCCAGTGGGCTCACGCACGATGTGAAAGCCGAGTCCCATGGCCATGCCCTCGGTGAAGCCGGTCTTGAGATCATCGCTTTGGATGGTGGTCATTTCTTTGAGTGCGGCGGCGGATAGGATGCGTCTGCCGTCTGCTTCTCCTCCATTGAGCAACATCGTGTAGAGTTTCAGCAGATCTTCGGCGGTCGAAAAGAGGCCGCCAGCTGCTAGCGGGGTGCGTTTGCGGTTGGAGAAAGGCGGAGTCAGATACTTGATCGGCGTGGGCTCCAATCCTTTGCCATCCGCCGTGGGTTTGTAGGAGGTGGCCAGTTTTTGCAGGCGCTTTTTGTCAGGCCAAAAGGTGGTTTCTTTCATCCGCAGCGGATTGAAAATGCGTGCTTGAAGAAAGCGGGAGTATTCCATGCCGCTGACGACCTCGATGAGGCGTCCGAGGGTATTCATGCCAGGGTTGCAGTAGGACCACTGGCTGCCGGGTTCGAACTGCAAAGGGGTCAGGGCGTAGGTGATGACTGCCTCTTTGAGAGACAGTACATCAATGGCATCGTTATCTAGCGGTGATTTGCTGGTGAGCCCGCTGGTGTGCATGAGCAAGTCTTTGATGGTGATGGGGCGAGAGGGCTTCTTGAGGAGGACCGTGTCGTCTTTCTTTTCGCTGACCAGCATCTGCCCGTGAAACTCTGGCAGATACTTTTCCACCGGGTCATTAATGTTTAGTTTCTTCTCGTCTTGCAGCATCATGACTGCCATCGAGGTGATGGGCTTGGTCATGGAGGCGATCCAAAAAAGGCTGTCCTTCTGCATGGGATCTTTCGATTCCAAATCGCGAAATCCGACGGCTTCTTCACAAATGACCTTGCCTTCAAACGCTGCCAACACGACTGCCCCAGCGATCTGGCCGTCGTCGACGAACTTTTGGAGTTGCGGGGAGACTGCTTCGAGTTTCTTGGCGTCAGGACCTTCCGAAGTCTGAGATTGAGCAATGGTGCAGAGCGTAAGAAAGAGGCAGAGCAGGGGGATGCAGCGCATGTGAGGGCAGGATGATGGTTGGTTGCTGCGAGACGGTGTGAATTATTTGGCTGCGCCCGCTTTTTCCGTTGGGCGTTTGCTTTCTCTGCCATCCGGCTTTTCTGTCGTGTAAGCAGGATTTTTTGCGGGCATTTTTGCGCCGACGTCCTGGCGCCAAGCATCCAACTTTGTTTTGAGCCGACCGACCACTTCCGGGTTCGCCGCAGCGACGTCATTTTTTTCTCCGATATCTTCGGCGAGGTTGTAGAGCTCTAGCTTGCCGTCTTCGAGCCACTCGATCAGCTTCCACTTACCTTCGCGGATAGCACTGCCTGGCGCGCCGCCTTGGTTGCCGTAGTGGGGATAGTGCCAGTACAGAGGGCGTCCGGGACTTTCACCGCCGCGAAGCATGCGGCGGAGGTCGATGCCATCCCGGTGCTTTGGTGGCGGGGCAGAGGCGACTCTGGCGATGGTGGTGAAGAAATCGGGGCTAATGACGGGCACGGAAACAATCGAACCCGGCTTTGAGACGCCCGGCCAGCGGATGATGAGTGGCTCGCGAATGCCTCCTTCGTAGAGCCAGCCTTTGCCACCGCGAAGTGGCAGATTGGAGGTTGGCCATCCTTCGCTGGTGGAGAGTCCGCCATTGTCGGAGGTGAGGATGACGGCAGTGGTCTTTTCCAATCCGAGATCCTTCAGGCCTTTGAGCACCTTGCCCACGGCTTGGTCCATGGCCTCGACCATGCTAGCATAGACCGGGTGATCCTGCACGAGACGGACATCGCGCGGTTCTTCGCGGCCAAATCGGGGCTCGTGGGGCGGGAGTGCGGCCGCCTTTGCTTGGTACTTTTCCGCCAAATCGGGCCGGGCCATGAGCGGGGTATGCACGGAGTAAAAGGAAAGGTAGGTCAGGAAGGGTTTGTCACGATTGGCCTCCATGAATTTGACGGTTTCGCGGGCCAATCGATCTGGCAGGTGCTCGCCCTCTGGGCCATCTGGAAGTCTGGGGTTGCCGTAGGGGGAGAAATAGCGTTTCCCGCCGTAGGGGCCGCCTTTGTCGATGCCCCCAATGTTCACATCAAAGCCCTGATTTTCTGGCCAGAATCCCTCGGGACCCATGTGCCATTTCCCAGCAAAAAACGTGGCATAGCCTTTGGTTTTGAGCGAGTCCGCCAGGGTCAGTTCTTCCAGTTCAAGGCGGGTGGAATACGCGGCTGGTAGCAGCTTGGTATTGCGCTTCCAGCCCTCCGGTTGGGCGGCACCGATGTAATCAGTGATACCTGTCCGCTGTGGGTATTGGCCCGTCATGATGCTCGCGCGAGTCGGGGAGCAGACAGGGCAAGCGGCGTAAGCGTCGGTGAATCGGGCCCCCTGGCGCGCTAGCGCATCAATATTCGGGGTCTCGTAAAAACTGCTGCCGTAGCAGCCAAGATCCCGCTGGCCTAGGTCATCGACGAGGATGAAGACGAAGTTTGTGGGCTTGACATCAGCCGCAACGGTTGGGTCTAACTGCGCAAACAGAGTGGCGAGAAGGGCCGCCAACTGAAGGCGCAAGAATCTACGGCACGGGTGCGAATGGCGGGACATGAGAGCGTTTTAACATCCCGGTGCCATTTCGGGCAAGTCTTGATCGACATTTTGTCAAGAAACACCGCTCCGTCTGTGAAAGTCATTATCCGGTTGTCACTCTATGGGGCCGACCTTAGAGTCCCGGCTTTCTCCCAACCCGTTTCCCTTTTCGTCCTCTCTCTGCATGATCCTGAGACACAAAGCCTTTGCCCGCGCCGGTCTGATCGGAAATCCGTCTGACGGTTATTTCGGCAAAACGATCTCTTTTATCATCCGCAATTTTTCTGCGGAAGTGACGCTGGAGGAGTCGGATGAATTGCGGATCGAGCCCAACGAGCGGGATCACTCCGTCTTCAAAGGGATCAGTGCTCTTGCCAAGGATGTGAAGCAATTTGGCTATTACGGCGGCATTCGCCTATTGAAGGCCAGCGTGAAGCGCTTTTACGACTACTGCGAGCGAGAGAAGATCCAACTGCATGACCGGAATTTCACCCTTCGCTACTCCAGCAACGTCCCGCCGCAGGTCGGCATGGCGGGATCCAGTGCCATCATCACGGCATGTTGGCGGTCTTTGATGGAGTTTTATGGCGTTGCAATCCCCACCCATCTGCTGCCAAGCCTCGTGCTCAGCGTCGAAAATGACGAACTCGGCATCCCAGCGGGCCTCCAAGATCGCGTCATCCAGTCCTATGAGGGGGTGGTTTTTATGGACTTCAACCGCGCCTCAATCGAGCAACTCGGCTACGGCATCTACGAGCCCTTGCAACCGGAATTGCTGCCTAAACTGTACGTCGCTTACACGACAAAACTCAGCGAAGGGACAGAGGTCTTTCACAACGACATCCGTGGCCGCTGGAAACGTGGGGAGCGCGAGGTTGTCTCTGCGATGTATCAATGGGCGAATCTGGCGCAGCGAGTGCGGGATAAACTCGTCGCGGGCCAGGGGCATGAAATCGGGCCGCTGCTAAACGAGAACTTCGACCTCCGCCGTCGGTTGTATCAAATCAGCAAGGGCAACGTAGAGATGGTGGAGACTGCCCGGGACTGTGGAGCCAGTGCCAAATTCACCGGCTCTGGCGGCGCAATTGTGGGTACTTACGAGGACGATGCGATGTTTGATCGGCTAAAGGCAGCCCTGGCACCGCAGAGTGTTGAGGTGATTCGGCCCCAGATTCTGGCGGAATAAGCGCGCGCCGGAACGAGTCAGGCAAAGAGCGGTGGCTGCATCTCGAAGGGCGGGATGCGGACACAGACCGGTCTGCCATCGTCGGTACTACCAAAGAAGGAGCCCGTGGCGGTGCTCTCAGACTTGATGACGTGGTAGGAATCGTAGCTGAAGCTCTGTCCAGGCGCCAGATTTGGAAACTGGCCGACGACGCCGTCGCCTTCCACGACCATCGTGTCGCCATCGGTGTCGCGGACGATCCACTTACGACCAAAGATTCGCACGACCTCATCCGAGCCATTGTGAATGCTGATGTGATAGACAAACGGATGCGGCCGATCCGGCGGAGCCGGGCGCGACACATCATACTGCACGCCATCTACGGTGACGGTCAGGCCTTCGAGCAATTCAAATTCAACATTCACTTTCTTACTCATATCAGAAAACTACGCGCCGACAAGTGGACGTATGTATGATGAGGTGGGTCGTCGATTATTCCCCCTATCGTTCGATCTCTGCCAAATCCACCAATTTAAGCCCCTCCACCATGACACCTCCTCCCATCCTCTCGATCGCCGGTTCTGATTCCTCCTGTGGCGCAGGAGTCCAGGCAGATCTGAAAGCCATCACTGCCCTCGGCGGCTATGCACTCAATGCTTTGACCAGTGTCGTGTCGGAGACACCCGGTAATGTTTCATTGGTGCGGAATTTAGACGGCGACATCATTGCCGACCAGATTCGGATTCTCTTTGCGGGATTCCCGATTGCCGCAGCGAAATCGGGGATGCTGGGCGGCCGGGAGCAGGTGCAGGTCGTCGTGTCTGCCTGGCAGAAATGGGCGCCCAAGCATACCCCGCTGGTGGTGGATCCAGTCATGGTAGCCACGGGGGGAGGGAAGCTCTTAGAGGATGAGGCGGTCCTTTCCCTGATCGAGGACTGGCTGCCGCTGGCGACTGTCATCACGCCGAACATGGATGAGGCAGCGGTGCTGTGGGGGAGGGAGCTTTCGACAAAGGACGACCTGGAAAACTGCGCCGTAGATTTGGCCAAGCGCTTTGGCACTGCGATGCTGGTGAAGGGCGGTCATTTAACCGATCTGCCCAATGCGCCAGACGTGCTGTGCACCCGCGATGGTAAACTTTCCTGGTATGATGCGCCGCGCACTCCCGGAGTGAAGACCCACGGTACGGGTTGCACCTATTCCGCCGCCATCGCAACCTGCCTCGGGCAAGGTATGGCCGTGCCTGCGGCGGTTGCGCGAGCAAAAACCTACGTTTCTAAGGCCATCTCCGCGCATTTTGTGTGGGAGACGGTTGCTTCCGGCACCGTACATGCTCTTAATCATCAGCAAAACAACTGACCCCCAGTGAACACAGCGCGCCTCCTCCTCCGTCGCCTGCCACTGCTGCTTCTCGCTTTTGTCATCGAGAATGCCGCTGTCGCTGCGGGCGGGGTCGTGCCCGTAGCGAAGCCTGCGGAACTTCCAGTGCCAGAGGTTCAGCTATCTCAGGCTGCGGTGCAGTCTGCGTTTCAGATCCTGCGCCAAGAATACATCCGGCGCGATGAACTGACCTTTGACGAACTGAATCGTGCAGCGCTCCAGGGGTTACTGGATCGATTGAAGTCGGGTGCCAATCTCATTCCTTTGGAGATCTCAGGCACGAAGAAAGTGGATGAAAAGGTCGTGGCCGAAAAGCTGACACCCAGCATCGGCTTGCTGCGACCGCATGCCCTGACCCTGGGGTCCGCGTCTGTGATCGAGAAGCATCTGGCGGAATTTGAGATCCAAGGCATCCGTCATCTAGTTCTGGATCTCCGTTACCCGGGCGAGCCGGGGGACTTCGACGTCGCGGCTGCGGTTGTGGACCTCTTTGTGCCGGAAGGTCAGGTGCTTTTTAAACTGAAACAAATTGGCCAGACCTCTGCAGATCTTCGCCTTTCGACGCGTCCAGCGGCTTGGTCGGGATCAATCGTGATTCTCGCGGATGCCGACACGACCAACGTGGGCGAAACCATCGCGGCCGTCCTGCATCATCGCAAACAGGCGCTCGTCGTTGGCGCGCTCACACAGGGTGCAACTGTCCGCTACGAGACGCTGCCCATCGATTCGCAGTGGGCTCTGCGATTTGCCCGGGCAGAGATGCTCTTGGACGATGATACATCGCTTTTTACGCGTGGAATCACTCCTGACCTCCGCGTCGATTTGTCTGCCGCTGCGAAGCACCAGATGTTCGCACAGACGACCTCGTCAGTGATCGACGCGACCGTGAAGGAAAAAGCAAGACCGCGCTACAACGAAGCCGCCCTCGTCTCCGGCAAAAATCCAGAACTCGAGTCCTACATTCGCCGCAGCAAGGGAGAGGACATCGAGAACGACCAACTCCCAGTCCGCGATACAGTTTTGCAGCGTGCGCTGGACATGATTCGCGGCAGAGACCATTTTCAAGAGGCTAAGCTGGACTGGAAAAACAATCTCGCCCCCGGGAAGCGTTCGTCTGGATCTGCGGACACCGTGATTCCCAAAGCCGTTCCCGTTTCAGGTCGATGATCACCCATTCAAGACAGTCCGCCGCCATTGCCATCGAAGATCCGCCCATGCTGGTGCGGACTACCGTCACTGTGGAGCGCGTCCTCAACCCTCGCAACGCCTTCGTCCTGCTGCCAAATGGCAAGCGTGTCTTCGGTTTTATCGATCCTCGCAACGGCGAATTCGCCCCACAACTCGCTGAGGAGGCGACTATGTCCGCGGAATTGAACGTCGCGGATTTTTCACGGGCTCGATTGATCGCGGTCTGTTAGGCGGAGTCGAGAGGGTTATTGGCCGTGGATTGTCCATCTGAACAAGCCTCGCAGAATCAGGGATGGCGCGTTTTAATCATCGGGCTTGCGGTGCTGCTGGCAGGTTGGCCAGTCGTCCGGTGGATGGTGTCCCGAGGTGTGGATGAATCGGATGAGCCGCTCGGTTTGTTGGCTCTGGTGGTGGCACTTTGGTTTTTGATCGCAGGGCGGCGGCAGGTGCGTGTATCGGTTTCTTCGTTGGTGGCTGCGTTAGTTGTGCTGGCCGGTTGTGTGAGAGGGTTGCTACCTTTACCACGGCTACTTCAATCCGCAGGGTTGTTCTTGGCCTTGGGATTTGCCTTTCGGCTTTGGCGAATGTCGGGGGTGGCTTTGCTTTTGCTGCTATCGGTGCCGTGGGTTTCATCGATGCAATTCTATCTGGGCTATCCGTTGCGGCGCTGGGCGGGAATGTGTTCGGCCGCGCTTCTGAAGGTGGTTGGGGTGGATGTTTCGTTGCAGGGCACGGACCTTGTTTATGAAGGGGCACTGGTGGGTGTCGATCCGCCCTGTTCCGGGGTACGGATGTTGTGGTTTGCTTTATTCGCAGCAGCGGTGCTGTCGGCGAGGT
Source organism: Verrucomicrobiaceae bacterium (assembly GCA_024232965.1). Taxonomy (GTDB): domain Bacteria; phylum Verrucomicrobiota; class Verrucomicrobiia; order Verrucomicrobiales; family Verrucomicrobiaceae; genus JACKQF01. The sequence goes on from JACKQF010000003.1 coordinate 517,320, forward strand.
TCAATCTGCGAATGTCAAGGGCGCTCGCGCTGAGCGGAAGCGCGATTGTCTTGGTGGTGTTTGGGAATGGGCTTCGGGCTGCGCTATTGTTCTTCCCAGAAAGCGGCCTGATCACCTTACCAGACTGGGCGCATGAGGCCGCGGGCTTGTTGGTGTTCGCGCTGGCAATTTGGCCGCTCTTTTTGATGGCCCATCGCTGGCAGCGTCGCGAGTGCCAGGATGGGAATCTAGTGCGCCTCCCGACAAATCAGTGGATTCTGGGTTTCGTTCTCGTTTGTGTCGGGGTCGCTGGGTTGGGCTTGGTTCGGGAGAGCGGTGCCGAGTCTGTGATCGAGGTTGAAAAGCCGCAAGTTTGGCCCTCCACATTTGATGGAGTGCCTGTCAGGCCCCTGAGACCTGGGGTGCGTGAGGAAGCCTTTGCCGCGAATTTTCCCGGGCAGATTGGCCGCTTTCAAATGGGTGAGGATGAGCTCATTCTACGCCGGGTTACCCGGGCGACGCGGCTATTGCATTCCAGTCAGGATTGTCTGCGTGCGGCAGGATGGCTCGTGGAGCGGACTGGTTCTATGAAGGATGCAGACGGTCTGTCCTGGGTCCGCTTCGAAGCCCGGCGGGAGTCGGCCGTCGTGGAAGTGTTGGAGCAAATTCGGGACGCAAAAGGCGGACACACCACTGATGTGTCCGCCTGGTTTTGGAGGGCGTTATTCCACCCAAAAGAAGGGCCATGGTTGGCCTGCACGCGGTTTCACGTGCTGCGCTGATCAGGGCTTGGCTTCGGTCTTTGGCTGGAGGTTGACTGTCAGCGTGTGACCGCTGGCGAGGTATTCGGCAGCGAGCTTTTGCAGGTCTTCCTTGGTGATTTTAGCAAAGTCTTCAAGAATCGTGCGTGCCCACTCCAGGCGCTGCGGTTGCTCTTGGCAATTGCGGAGCACGTTCTGTGTCCAGTAGCGGTTGTCGCGGCGCATCTGCTCCAGTTGGGACATCTGCGGCTTCATAGCACGATCAAACTCGTCATCGGTGATGGGGCCTTTGGCCAAATCGGAACCGATCTCTGCGACAAGTTTGGCGATCTGTTCTGCCTGTTCTGGCTTGAGTTCGATCATGGCGGTCATGTAACCGTAATTGGTGAAGGTATCGCTGGCGACGTGGTAGCAGGCGGGGCTGTAGGTCTCGCCGAGTTCTTCGCGGACTTTGATGCGAAGCCGATCATCGAGGATGCTGCTGACGGAGATGAGTCTGCGGGTGCGCTTGATGTCCGACATGTCCGCAGTTGGCCAGTAAATGCCGGTGATGGCCTTGGGGATTTCGGTCGTGAAATCGAACTCTTTCTTCATCGGTGGCTTGGGGAAGGGGATGGCGCGTTCTGCTGTGTAGGCAGGCTTGCTCTCCGCGCGCTTTGGCAGGGCACCAAAGGTGGCGGCGACGGCTTCGATGGCGGCATCTACTTTGACATCGCCGACGATGGCAATTTCGAGATAGGCACTCTTCAACTCTGGGGTGAGCCACTCTTTGAGCTCGTCGAGATTGCGCTGCCGCATGACTTCCATATCTGGGAAGGTGAACCGCTCGTCGCCACTGTGGAGGAAGGAGACAACCTTATCGCTCATGACGCCTTCGGCGGTGTGGTGCAGTTGGGTGTAGAGGGGCTCCAAGTTCTTGCGGAACTGGTCTTGCGCTTCTTCTCGGTAACCTGGCGAGGTGAGGCTGGCGGCGAGTAATTGCAGCTGTGTGTTGAGATCATCTGGAGTCGTGCGCCCAGAGAGGATGAACGAATCGTCGCCGACCGCGAAGTCTACTCCGACGGATTTGTCAGCAAAGATCCGGCGTATCGCATCGACATCGTGGGCCTCGAGTCCGCCGAGCTGGAAGGTGCTCTGCGCGAAGGGGATAATGCCAGGCTTGCCTTTGGGGGCGGTGAGTTTGCCGCCGCCAAAGCTGGCCATGACTCGGACACCACCTTTTTCGAAGGGGGTCGGCTTGATGTTCAGCCGGACGTTGTTTTCAAAAACCACCTGAGTGATTTCAAGGTCAGCGACTTCTTTGCGACTGGCGATCTTTCCGGTTGGACCAAAATCGGTGTAGGCGAAGGCGGCGGTCTCTTCCTGGGTAGGAGCCGAGACTGGGACGGCGTTGCTTTGATTGTAGGTGGCGATGATCTGAGCAGCGGCGTCGCCGTCGAGCTTCAAATTGCCGCCGACAAAGACCTGAATGTCTTTACTATCCCAGTCTGCCTTCATCGCAGCATGACATTCTTCCTTGGTCAGGGTCGCGAGCGTTGCTTGGGTGCGCACAAGATCGTCTGCTGGGTGGGTGAAGACTTTCTTTGAAGCGAGAAGCGAGACGAGACCGCTGGCGAGATTGCGTGATTGGCGAGTGCTGGCCTGGTCGGCGCGGAGTTTGACATCGCGCAAGACAGACGAACGTGCTTCTTCAAACTCAGCGGAGGTGAAGCCGTGCTCCAGGGCGCGGCGTAGTTCTTGTTCCATCAGGGCGAGCGTGGGCTGCCATTTTTCTGGCGCGCATTGGCCGCTGATGCCGTTGATACGAACGAATTCAAGGTACTCGTACGAGTAGGCTTCACTGGAAAGGAAAGGAGCGTCTTTGGCCTTGGCGAGCTTCGAGAGGCGCTGGTTGAGCATGCTGTCGGCGAGACTGCGCACGAGGTTTTCGCGGCGGGTGGCGGCTGTGTCAGGCTTATTCTTGGCTGGGCGGACGTTTTCGATGGAGATGTTGACCGCCTGCGCTTCCATTTCAGTGTGCAGGTTGGCGATGAGGCCGGTGCCGGATGGGATCTTGCCGAGATCGGGGTCGGCTGGATTCTCTCCGGCCGCCTTGGCATCGGCGAAGGTCTTCTCGATTTCAGCGGCAATCGCTGCGGTGTCTTTGAAATCACCCACAGCGACGATGGTGGCGCGCTTCGGTCCATACCACTTTTTGTAGAAGTCCCGGAAGCGCTCTGGCGTCATGGTCTTGATGACGTCTTCTTTGCCGATAGGCATGCGCTCTGGCAGAAGGGAATCCGGGAGGGCAAATTTGTAGCCGGCGAGCATCGTGCGATACTCGATGGAGTCGCGGCTGAGTTTCTCGCTGAGAATGATGCCGCGTTCGCGGTCGATTTCCTCTGGACGCAGGAGCATGCCGTCGAGGTCATCGCGGAAGAGACGCAATCCATCCGTGATGAATTTGGGCTCCACCTTGGGCAGTTCCAGCATGTAAACGGTCTCTTTGAACGAGGTATGTGCGTTCGTGTCTGCGCCGAACCCCATGCCGAGACGCTGGAAGTACTCGACCATCCCGCCGTCTGGATAAGTGCGGGAACCATTGAAGGCCATGTGCTCAAGAAAGTGCGCCATGCCCTGCTGATCAGGTTCTTCCATCAGGGAGCCGACATCCATGTAGAGGCGCAGACTTGCCCGCCCTGGGGGCTCTGCGTTTGGGAGGATGACATAGCGCATGCCGTTGTCTAGCCTGCCATAGACGGTGGTTGGATCGGTCTTGAGATCACTGCCTTCCTGCGGCCAAGCGGGGGCGAGTGCGTGGCTGGTGGATACAGCCAGAAGGGATAGGGCGGCCAGTGAGAAGGTGCGCAGTAGATTCATGGAGGTTGGATGGGGAAACTGAGATGCCAAAGATACGCGCTATGATTCGAAGCGCGTCGTTTAAAAACGCCGCGTGGGCGCGATTTTGCCTTTCTTCGGGCAGAATTACATCAAATCAGCGCCGAGCGTGATATCAGGATCGGGCTCGATCATACCAAGTTCGACGAGGAACTCGTCCATCGCCATCAGAGTGGCTTCGTAGCGCTCAAAGGACAGATTGAAATTGAAGAAGCCATGGCCTTGTCCTTCGAACTCGATGAGGCGGCACTGGTTCTTCTTCTTCGATGCCTTCTTCGCGAATTCATACGATCCCTGGAATGGAACGACGCGGTCTCCGGTGCCATGCATGATCAGAGTCGGCGGTAAACCCGGGCGAATCGCGCGAATGAGGTTCGCAGCTTTTGCGGTGGCGGCATCTGGAAAGCGGTCCATACCAAATCCAGTTTTGGAAGTATCGATGACGGGATTGAAGAGTGCGAGTGCGTTTGGCACAGGGTTGATGTCGAGGGCATCCCCCGGATCATCAAAACCGTTTAGCAAAGCGCACGAGGCGACTGCGTGCCCGCCGCCACTGCCGCCGACACCAACGATCTTGCCGGGATTGATCCCAAGTTCAACGGCGTTGAGTCGCAGCCAGCGAATTGCTGAACGTGCATCTGCCATGGCTTGTAAGGGGCCGCCTCCATTGCGGGTGCTTACCCGGTAATCGAAGGCGACCGTGAGCATGCCGCGCGACGCGAAGTAAACACAATGCGGTGCAAATTGGCTGACCTGTCCATTGTCCCAGCCACTGCTGAAGAAGAAAGCCGCCACAGACTTCGGTCCCGACGGTGCCTTGTCAGGCGATGGCTGCCAAAGATACGCGCTCAGGTCAATGCCATCGATCGTCTTGTAGATTTCTTCCTGTGCGGTCTTGAGCAGCTCCCGCGTCCGATCTATCGGTGGGGTGCGTGTGGGACCGTCGGCTGGGATATCCATAGATTGGGAGTAAAGGCGATTTTTGGGAGGGCCTCTGACCTTTGCGAAAATACCAGGGTCGGCAAATACTTTTACAGCTCTTGGTGTTGTTAATGCGTGCAAGATTGATTCCAAGTGCTCAAATAACCTCACTTCCAGGCCATGAGACCGCATTTATTTCCGATTTTCCTCCTCACGACCGTTTTGTCGATCAGTTGCCTCCTTTCGTTATCCGGTGCCGATGGGGATGCTGAACTGCGGGTTCGGTTGGAAAAGGTTTACTACGACTGGCGTGGTGCCATCATCAACCAGGACACCGCCGCCTGGCAGCGTGCGACGAGTCGCTACCGTCAGGTGATGACGAAGAATCTGATCCTGAGCCAACAGCAGGTCTATCCGGACGCTGTGTTTGAGGTGCCCATTCGCCCGCCGGAACTGACACAATTGCGTCGTTTGGAAGTGCAGGCTGTGGGTCCAACGGCGCACATGATCTACTTTGGCAAAGTCGATCTCGGGCTCGATGCAGAGTCGGTGCCCGATAACCTTTTGATCCTACGGTTCCTCAAGGAGGGTGATGATTGGAAGTTCGATACAACGCGCTACATGAACTTAGCCGGAGTGCCGGAGATTCGGGCCTCGCTAGCTGGTGGCGGCGATCCTGATTTCCTGGATAAACCTGAGTTCAATCCACCTGGATACGTGCCACCTGTGCCCAAGGAATGCGGTAAGCCCGATTACATGGCTGCCTACCATATTCAGAGTTACGGCTATGCAGCCATCCCGCACTTGAACGGTTTTGATTACCCCAAGGTGGAAGACAATGCCGAGAACCAACTGATCATCGGCGGCCTTATGAAGGGGAAGAATGACTTCAAGTTGGATCTGAAACCCACCCCGGTGCCCGAGGGTGAAGAACGTTACTTTGAGATTAACGTGATGGTTATTACTCCGAATGGTGAGAAACCGGCCGTGCCTGTTTTGCAATGGAGTACCAAGGACGCAAATCCGCCAGCTTCACAGGATTTGCCGCTGTGGGTGAATAGCAGCACCTTGAAAAAGTGACTCCTGTGCCGCCTGCGAGTTCTTACTGATCACGACGAATGCTTGCGCTATCGACTTGCTGGAATAACCACCGCTTCTCGGACGGGATGGATCTCGCCAAAGAAATTCGAGCGATGGGGTTCGAGTGGATCGAGATCAGCCACGGCACAAAGGTGTCCTTGCTGCCGGGCCTGCTTAATGCCTACCAGCAAGGCATCGTCCGCGTGACGAGTTTGCACAACTTCTGTCCATCGCCAGTCGAGGTTTTGATGGACGCACCGGATGTTTATGAGTTCACCTCCCATCGCCAGATTGAGCGCGAGCGAGCGATCTCGCTGACGAAAGCCACAATCCAGATGGCCCGGCGTTTTGGCGTTGATCGTGTGGTGATGCACATGGGCAGCGTGCCGATGAAGTCGATCACCAAAGAATTGGAGAGATTTGCGCTCTCGGGCGGCATCTATTCTCGGCCCTACACGGAAGCCAAACTGCGCCTGGTCGCTGCTCGGGACAAAGCGTCTGCGTTTTACCTGGAGCGAGCACGGGAGGCGCTCCGGGAGCTTTTGCCCTTCTGCGACGAGCATGGGGTGCGGTTGGCGGTGGAGACGCGCAGCCACTATGAACAGATCCCGAATGAAAAGGAGATGCTGTTGCTGCTCAACGACTTTGCCGACTCTCCCTGGATCGGTGCCTGGCACGATTTCGGGCATGTGCAGCGAAAGGCGAATCTGGGTCTGCTGGATCATGCTGAATTCTTGGCGCAGATCTCCCCTCGGTTACTGGGGTGCCATGTGCATGATGTGGAATGGCCAGCCCGAGATCACCGGATTCCATTGACGACCGGTGGAGTGGATTTTCCCCGATTGCTGCCACTTCTGCCCCAGGGGATTCCTTTGGTGTGGGAATTGAGTCCAAGTCAGAAGCGGCTGCGTATCATGGAGCAGCGTGACCTATGGGTGAAAAATTCACGGTAAGACCTTTTGCCGACTTTTGAATAATCGTGTAGGCTGCGCCGTCTGATTCACAGCAACCCAAACTAAACATGAAGAATACCATCAAAATCCTGGCCGCATCATTGACTCTTTCCATGCTCAGTTCCTGTGCCTCCGGGCCGAACGCACAGACTGGCACCGTCCTAGGCGCACTCGGTGGCGCAGCGGTCGGCGGTATCATCGGTAACCAGAGTGGTCGTGGCCTCGAAGGCGCAGCCATCGGCGCGGCTGCTGGCGGCATTGGCGGAAACATGATCGGAAACGCGCAGGACCAGCGCAACGCTCAGCGTTATCAGCAACAGCAGCCTTATTACGGCCAGCCGCAACCCTACTACGGCCAACCTCGCTACTAACTTTAGCCTCGCCAAAGCAAAGACCTCACCTCCGAGCGGGGGTGAGGTTTTTTTGTGTCAACCACCAGCGGTGATCTGGACGATCTCAATCACATCGCCATCGCTGACCGTTGTGGCTTCAGTCTCGCGCGGGAGCAGTGCTACCGCATTGTGTTCAACTACGACGGGGCGTCCTGCGAGGCCGAGTGCCTCCAGAAGGCTGGCGATGGTTTGCGGTGTTTCGAATTGACGTTTTTGTCCGTTGAGAGTGATGGTCATGAGCAAACTGGGGACTATTCTTTGGGGCGGCTGCCAATGGCGAAGGCCAGCAGCGCCCCGACACCCATTCCAACGATCAGGATGAGCCAGAAGTTTGAACTAGTGTCGGAGATGCCGCTGTGGATGTCCATGCCGAAGAGGCTGGTCAGGGCTGTCAGCGGCAAAAAAAGAGCGGCCAGGACATTGAGTCGATGCGCGGTGGCAGCCATTTTTTGCGCGCTGGCCGTCTGGGCCTCTGCCTGTCGGGCCACGGTGTAGTTTAGACCGAATTGCGCGTCCTGGAGCAGCAGTTCTGCACTGCGTTCATTGCCGGCGGCTTGGTCCCGAAAGCTGATGATGGTGCGGTCTGACTTGATGAAATCTCGAGCTTGTTGCAATGCCCGCTGCGTGCCACGCGCAGTACGTAGAACGGGGGGGACGGCTTCGAGCAGTCGATGGTACTCCAGCGCAGTGCTGGCTGCGGTTTCTGCTTTCTCCAATTCCGCCAAGATGGCCTCGCTACGGTCCAAGTGTTCTTGCAGTGCGACCGGGCCTTTGCCTTTGCCTTCGGTGCTGCGCCAATCGCCTTCTGGATTGCGCCAAAAGAGGGCGGCCTTGCGGTCGTGGTCGTCGGGGCCGGGAAGGTGATGGAGGATCAGCAAAAGGTGCCCATCCTCATACATGGCACGCTGTGGTCCGGCTTCTTCTCCTAGCCGAATGCGGATTGCCTCTGGCAAGTCCCAGGTCTTTGGCGCTGGGGAGAGTTCAGGCTTGGTGGGTCCGATCATGCGAGGGAGGGAGGCTCGCCATCCGAGATGAATCCTGCGGGTGGCATTGGAATGGTGCCGATGTTATCGTTGGGTGCCCCTGAGGGTGGAGGCTTGACTCCGCTCCCGCGCAGATCAACGATACGCTTCATCAGGTCGAACCAAAACTGCGCCCCCAGCGCAGCAGCGACGGCTGCGATTAGCCAACCTAAGATGCTGGAGAAAAAAAGCGTCATCGGGCTATTCGCCCAGGCCGCAGCGGTCTGGCGGTTCCAGCCAATCGGGAATCCAGCCTCCGTGAACTCATTGAGAGCATCATTGAGTTGCTGGCGGGCGACGTCTTTTGCCGCCTCGGTAGGGGCGGTCGATCCAGCGGTGGGCACGACAATCGCGTTGGCGTTTTGCACGACCTGAATCGCGCGTTCGGAAAAACTGGCGCGCAGCTTTTCGTCCATCGAGAGACCGCGAACGATTTGCAGGGTGTTTAGATTGCAGGCAATGGCCAGTGTGAGCCCGATGAAGAAATTGAAAGCCTGGACAAGCCGCTTGTACCAGCCGCTGGTTCGGTCCATGGAGGCATCATACCACTGGTTCAGGCGAGCCTGAAAAACGGTGAGTGGATCTTGCCCGGGCAAGATCCCGCGATCAGCATCACGAGAGAGAGCCAGCAGCACTCCTCGCGACGGACCTTGAAGACGCTCGATGCCGGCCTGAACTTGTTCCCATCGCGTTTCTCCCTTTTTTGCCTCGGCTCCCTGGCCTTCCAGAACGTCCATGAGGATCTGCCCAAACTGCCACGCGGGCATGTAGCTGGGGAAGTGCCGCCGTGCATCTTCTTGCGGTCCTGTGTGGCGTTGCTGATGCATAACGCTCATCAGCGGGTGCTTCAGGAAGGCACCCAGTGGTGCGATTTTTCCATTCTCTGCCGTGTCGGGCAGCATATTGGAGACCGCTTTCCACAAGGTCTTCCCGCGCATGTTGAAGCGCGAAAGGATCAGCTCGCTCAACGTGGACACCAACACGCTAAAAAGCATGAAGATGAAGGCGAGACCAAGCGCAACGTCGAGGGTCTGGATCATCGGAAGGATGGTGCGTTGAAAAATGAAGGGCACCGAAGTGCCCCGTGGCCGGACTGCGGCGCTCGCTTAGTGCATCTCGACTTCACAGGAGCCGAGGCCGCTGCGGAGGTAGTTGAACTGCACGTTCGGATGATCTGCGAGAAGCGACATCGGGACGGAGGCGTCGGCGAGACGCTTGGAGATCATCAGCGCGGTCAGTCGCTGGCCCAGTGGATTGTCATGCATGCCAGCCTGCCAGATGGACACTTTTTCTGCCATCCAAGTTTCTTTTGGGCCCACTGTGATGGCCATTTTGGGCACCATGGTGATATTTCCACCGCCGGATGTGCGGGCGTTTTGGGCGAGAGTTATCGGGTGCAGATCCACGACGCGAGTCGCCAGTTTCCGGTATTCGGCGGGCGATGGCGGTTCGTTCTTGTACTTACCAGTGCGCTTGAGTGGATCGTTGAAAGCCCAATGCTTGATGTCTCCCTGGCCGCCCTGCATGACGATGCAGCGTACGCCGGATTGCCAGCTCTTGGTGTAGTCGGTGACGTCAGCTTTTGGGAAGTGAAGGTGCGAGTCCGGCATCACCAGTCGCTTCTGGATTCGATTGAAGCAAAGCTCGCGGTCTGCTTTTTCAAAGGAGAGCGGGTGCTCGATGGACACTTCTTTTTGTGTCTCGGGATCATACCACTCATCCATGCCCCAAAAATGCGCCTCCTTTAGAGAGATTCCCAGTTCATTCACCAGTCGGGCTACCAGCGGCAGTTGTTCTGTCGGTCCGATGGGGCCGCAGATGCCAGTTGGATTGTCCGCGGTAGATTGCTTCCATGCGTGGATGTACTCGAGAGCTTCTGCCAGGTAGAAATCTTCCAGTGTGTCATACATCACCACTTTAAAGCCAGGCCGGGTCAGTTGTCGAAGGTCACGCTCCGTAAGGCGGGCGGCGTCGTTGATGAGATCATCATCCAGGGTGGTGTAATCCCACCAGTCGGGGGCGATGTGGCTGAGTTTGCGTGACATAGAGGTGAAAGTGTTGGTGGGTATAGCGTTAAACTGAACTGGGGGCAGTATCCTTCAGGATGCGCCTCTGGGGCAAGGGGAAAGTGCTGGCCGAACGTTTGAAAGCTCGCAGAATCAACAGTAGATGGCCTTCACTCCGCAAGGCGCTCGACAAAAAGCGCAAGATCGGTCTGATACTTGGGGGTGTGGAGCTTGGTCAGGTCTGTCTGCGCGATCAATCGCGACTCCTGGATAAGGTTGCCGCTAGCCGGATCGATCCACTGAACTTTCCAGCGACCGGTGGGGATCTTTAACGCCAGTTGGTCGACAAACGGTCCCTGACGTAGTTCTTTGCTTTTCTTCCACAGGGGCGGCGCGCTGTGATGAAGGTAGGCGGCGTATTGTCGGTCCTTCACTGTGAGCAGGCGGACTGAAAGTTTGGCACTCTGGCTGGCAAGCAGCTCCGGGGCGACCGTCACTTTTTTCAAATCGAGCCGCTGCATGAAACTCGCCAACACCGCTAACTGCCGCCGAAATTCTGCGCCGCCACCGCCCGGTTGGCTCGGCGGAAAAGAAAAGCTGCCGTCCTCGTGGCCTTTTGTGAATGAATAGTCGAGGTGGCTGAAAAGAGCGCCACCTGCCAGCATCCAGTCCCAGGCCTCGTTGCGATACACCTCATCGCTGTTGCCGCGAAAACCGGTTTCGTTGTTGCCGAGTGGGAAGGGGATGTCTGCATTTTCCTCCCGAGCTACTGGCGGGTAGGTGTAGTGAAAATTGAAGAGCGAGACCCGTGGGTCGGGATTGACGATGCGAGCCATTTTATTGGCGATGTTTTGGGAGATGAGCTTCGGCTGCGCATGGTCTCTTTGCGCGTCTGCAATCACACCAGAAATGTGCGCCTGCCAATCGGGCGCGACGCAATCGGCGATGTAGGGCTCGTTGCAAATCTCATAATACACGTTGTCTGCGTCCTTCAGTTCGTCCACGACACGGCGCACGAAACGCTCCTGCGCTGCAAGCAGTGGGCCGCTACGTTCCAGTGTGTAAACGGCAGTGCGATCATCAGGACCAGAAGCATTGACGTTGTTGTGCGGGTGAAACGGGCTGAGCGGCCACATCTTTGACTCACCGCTGTCTTTATCGATATAGAAGGGGCAGAAGAAGTTGAACTCTACCACCACCCCGCACTTTGACGCGGTAGCGATGAAGTCGCGAAGACGCTCAAAGTACGCCTCATTCCACTGTGTCAAATCCCATAGGTTCCCGCCGTCGGATGCGCCTGGAGTGGTGCTTCGTCCCCAGGGGCAGACGTAGCGACCCTGAGCCGGAGCGAGGGTGTTGCCCTCAATATGAAACGCACCCTCTGGTTCAAGGTAGGCGGCTCCAGAAAAGGTGCGCGTATGATTCATTCCGTCGGCAGCCAGCGTCGCCAAATACTTCCGATAGTCGAAGTCCGCATTCAGGACCGCGCCATAGTGTTCGGCGCTGGAGATCAGCACGGCAGGCTTTCCTCGCCACTCCAAGTAGTGCGGATTTTCCGCGCACACGCGTAGTGTGATCGATTCGGCATGAAGCTGGCTGGATCCCATCAGCCCAACAAGGACCGGGAGGAACCGACTGACAAGTAAACGCTGGCAAATCATGGCCGTCTATTACTCCATCTAGCGTCCGCTCTTGCATCCGCCGCAGAATGCGGCACTCCTCCACATCGCCGCCAGAAAACAATGCCACATTCCCTCTCTTTCTCCGATGACGCAGCTGCTCTGACTTGGCTCTACTCAACGCAGATGTATGGCGTCAAGTTGGGGTTGGAGAATGTGCAACGATTGCTCTCCGCGATGGAGCTGCCGGGGCAAGAGCAACGCTTCATCCACGTCGCGGGCACAAATGGCAAGGGCTCCACCTGTGCGTTTGCTCATCAACTTCTGGTCGCCGCAGGACTGACCGCTGGCATTTTCACCTCGCCTCACCTGATTCGGTTCAATGAACGCATCCGCGATGGAGAGCGGATGATCACGGGCACAGAGATCGCTGCGGGGCTTTCGCGGATTCGGGCGATCATTTCCCTGTGGGACCCGCATCCGACTTTCTTCGAGATTACATTAGCGCTGGCTTTGGATTGGTTTCGCAGCCGGGAGGTGCAGTGGGTCGTTCTGGAAACGGGACTCGGGGGTCGCCTCGATGCGACAAACGCGATCCTCCCAAAGTGCAGTGTCATCACCTCCATCGGGCTTGATCACACTGAAATTTTGGGGGACACGCTGGAAAAAATCGCGTCCGAAAAGGCGGGCATCATTAAGGCTGGAGTGCCGGTCGTTTCATCGCCCCAGGAAGAGTCGGTGATGGATGTCATCCAAAAAACAGCCGGAGAGAAGGTTGCGGATTTGCGAGTGATCGACCAGCCTTGGCAAAAATCGATTCCTGCATTGGCAGGCGTTCATCAACGATGGAACGCCGCACTGGCCCTGGCTGCCGTTAGAGCAGCTGGCGTAGACATCAGCGACACGCTGGCAGAGCACGCCTTTGCGCAGACTGTGTGGCCAGCGCGTTTTCAACGGCTGGGGGCAGGGGGGCAGTGGATCATCGATGGCGCACACAATCCAGCCTCTGCTCAAGCTCTGGTCGCGACATGGCGGGAGGTCTTTGGGACGGCCAAGCCGCAAATCCTGCTGGGCGTTGTTCATGGCAAAGATCTGACTGGAGTGTTGGAGGCACTCTCGCCGATTTGCGCCCAGTGGCACGTCGCTCCCTTTCAGTCGCCCCGTGCGATGCCAACGGAGGATTTGGCGAAAGTATTGGGTGCCACAGGGATTCCGGTCCAGCTTCACCGATCACTCACAGCGGGACTGAATGCTGCGGCTTCGGCTGATGCGGCTCAGCCTGCCCTAGTCGCGGGCTCTCTGTTTTTAGCAGGAGAGGCACTAGATCTGCTCTCGGGAAGGGGCGGTTTTGAGCCTAGTTGGCAATAAAGCATTCGCCAATAGTGACAAAGATTCTTCACAAAAACGATTGATCATTTGCAGCCACTGAATTTCTTGTTATTCTCACAAAGCTGTTTTGTTCAGTCACTCTGAATTTAGCGGCTCTGCAAAAACACATAACCCACACCGTTACCTCAAACATGAAATCGATCCTCCTTGCTATCGCAGCACTCTCCGTCATCGCTGGTTTCACCTCCTGCAAGAGCAACGCTCCTCAGCAGGCTCCTGCACCCATGGTTGACATGGGCAGCCGCTCCTACAAATAAGAGCTGCAATGCTTACGAGGCCGCCGGCGACCCCGGCGGCTTTTTTGTGCTCACTCGATGGGGATCAGCTTTTTCCCCAGGATGACCAGATCTCTCCAGGTGCCATCGAGATCGGCGACGGCAGGAAAGTGTCCCCATTTTTCAAACCCGGCTCGCTCAAAGACTCGCAGGCTAGGGTCATTGTGACCAAAGACAAATGCTAGCAAATTGTGCACGCCCATCTGGGGACAGGCAGTCTGCATCTCCTCAAGTAGGTAGCGGGCGTGACCTTTCCCGGCGTGTTTTGGGTCCAGGTAAACGCTGACCTCCGCCGTGGCGTAGTAGGCGGGGCGGCCATAAAACGCCCGCAGGCTGATCCACCCGATGATCCCGTCTTCGTTGCGCTCAAGCACCCAGATGGGGTGTTTGTTGGGCGTGTGGGATGAAAACCAGCCGATCCGACTTTCGACCGTTACAGGGTCAGTATCCGCAGTGGCCAACCTGCCGGGAATCGACGCATTGTAGATCTCCACGATTCGGGGGAGATCCTCCTCAACTGCATGGCGGATGCGACGCATGGCGGTGGACAGTATGCACGCCTATACCGGTTCGTGCAAATGAAGGATCGCCGCGCGCATGTCCTCTGCCGTGATATCACAACTGACGAAGGCGTCTCCGAGCGCTCGCAGTAGCACAAAGCGAATTGCGCCCTGCTCAAACTTTTTGTCCTTGGCTGCGATATCCAGCAAAGCGTTGGCATCAAAGTCGGCAGGCAATTTTAGGGGTAGTTCAAACGCGGCGAGGCAACGCAGAAGTCGCGCCCCGTCTGCCGCTGCTAGACCCGACTTTTGAAGGGACAGCCAAGTCGCTGCACGAAGCCCCAGCGAGATCGCCTCCCCATGCAACATGCCGCCGTAGCCAGCCGCCGCCTCGATGGCGTGTCCGAGTGTGTGGCCGAAATTGAGCAGGGCGCGAATGCCCAGCGTCTCCGTCTCGTCCGCTTCAACCACGCGCGCCTTGATCGCAACGTTGCGTTGAATCAGCGCAGGGAGATCTCCGACACCTTGGGCGACTTCTTCGATTTCTTCAAACATCGCCGCATCTCGAATCCCAGCATGCTTGATGATCTCCGCAAAGCCCTCATTCCACTCTCGCTTTGGCAGTGACTGAAGTGTGTCCGTATCGGCCAGCACGATGGAGGGTTGATGGAAGCAACCGACCATGTTTTTTGCCTCCGGCAAGTTTACGCCCGTCTTACCGCCGACAGAGCTATCCACCTGAGCCAGCACCGAGGTAGGGATCTGCACAAACGGAATCCCGCGCTGGTAGATCGACGCGCAAAAGCCTCCCAGATCCCCAATCACACCGCCACCGAGCGCCACCAGCATTCCTTTGCGATCCAGTCGCGCTGCGGCCATGGCGCTGCACACTTGCTGTGCTACGTGCATCGATTTGGATGCCTCCCCAGCCTGCACGGTGACGATATCTGTTCGGATGCCAGCTGCGGAAAGACTCGCTACGACGCGATCCGCGTAGAGAGGGCCCACATTCGAATCAGTCAGCAAGACGGCGTGATTTCGCCCCGATAAAACCGCCTGAGTCTCTGCGCCCGTGCGGTCCAGCAAATTTGAACCCACCAGCACATCGTAACTGCGGGATCCTAGGTTGACGTGGACTTTCAGGGGCGGGTGGTTGGCGTCGTCAGGCATGGGAAAAGGGTCGGAATCTCTGTGGCGGTTGATTCTGGAGTTGATTCAGGGTTCAGGCAAATCGTTTGCAGCCAGTGCTCGCGCCGAAACCAGGTGCCCTGACGCTTAGCATAGCGTCGCGTGGCCTGCTGGATCGCTGCCAGGGCTGCCGCCTCGTCCATTTCGCCAGACAGCAGCGCCCGCACCTCTTTCACGCCGATGGCCCGCGCGACGCCCTCGGTCTCGGGGCCCAGTGATCTAACTTCGTCGATGATGCCTGCTGCGAACATCGCTATGACGCGTTGGTTGATGCGGTCGTACAAGGTCTCCCGCTCCCACTGCAGACTGATCCCGCTCAAGGCTGGCGACTGCTCCGCAAAAGATCGCCGAAGCTCCGACTGCGGTTGGCCGGTCAGTAGACAGATCTCCAGGGCACGCTCCACATAGCGTGGATTGAGCAGATTGACGGTCTCCTTTGCCGCTGGGTCGAGTTGCAAAAGCCAATGTGCCTGCTCCGCTAGGGTCAGGTGTGCCAGTCGCGCACGCAAGACTGCATCCGCCGCAGGCAATGCGGCCAGCCCATGCGTGACCGCCTTCACATAAAGCCCAGAGCCACCCACGACGATGGGCACGGCGCCGCGCTCTGCGATGTGGTGAATCACCGGCATCGCCATGTCGCGATAGCGCTGCGCATCGCAGTGCTCTCCGGGCTCCAGCTCGCCATAGAGATGGTGCGGCGCACGCTGCATCTCATTTGGGGAGGGCTTGGCCGTCAGCACGTCGAGCCCGCGATACAACTGAAACGCGTCCGCATTCACGATCTCCCCGCCCACACGCTCTGCCAGGGCCAGTGCAATGGCCGTCTTGCCCGCTGCAGTGGGACCCAGAACGAAAAACGTGCGGTCAGGTAGCATCTTGGTCACACGCGCTCGATCGCCATCGCGATGCCCATTCCGCCACCGATGCACAGACTACAGATGCCGCGCTGGAGGTCTAGATCCTCCAGTAGATGCAGCAGCGTCACCAAAACTCGCGCACCACTGGCACCGATCGGATGCCCGAGCGCGATCGCTCCGCCACGCATGTTGAGACGATCAAGCGGGAGTCCGAGCTCACGTGCGCAACCAAGTGTCTGTACTGCAAAGGCTTCATTGATTTCAATGGCGTCAATCTCATCTAACTTCCATCCAGTCACGGCGCAAACTTTGCGAATCGCGCCGACTGGACCCAGCCCCATTAGTGCGGGATCGCAACCCACAGCGGCACTGGCGACGATCTTTGCGCGTGGCTTGAAATCGTGAGTTTGGAGGCCTTGTTGCGATGCTAGTAGCACCATCGCTGCGCCATCGTTGATGCCGGAGGCGTTCCCTGGAGTAACCGTGCCATCTGGGCGAAAGGCTGGCTTCAGCGCGGCTAGTTTCTCAACGGTGGTATCTGCTCGCGCATGTTCATCCAGCGCGAACATGCCTTCCCGAGTCTTGATCGCCACGACTTCGCGAGCAAAGGCATCGTGGGAACTGGCGGCGCGACGTTGGCTTTCTGCGGCAAAGGCGTCTTGGTCTTCACGGCTGATGCCCAGCAGATCTGCAATTCGTTCGGCGGTTTCGCCCATGCCGATGCCCAGCATTGCGTCCACCAGACCATCGACAAAGAGCGAGTCTTGCAGGGCGCTCTCGCCCAGTTTTTTGCCCCAGCGCATATCCATCGAGTAGTGCGGTGCGCGGCTCATATTTTCGACGCCGCCCGCCAGGATGAGCTCACTTTCGCCGCTTTGAATTGCTGCTGCGCCAAGCGCCACAGCCTTCAACGAGGAGCCACAGGCCATATTCACGGTGTAGGAGGGCGTCTCCGCCGGGACGCCGATCTTCCAGGCTGCCTGACGCGCCACATTCATGCCGCAACCCGCCTGCATCACTTGCCCGAGGATCACTTGCTCGATGGCTGCTCTTGCAGCGCTGGGCACCACTGCCTCGGCGACTCGCGCGGCCAGATCTGCGGCTGCGATGGATTTGAGGCTGCCACCAAAACGCCCGATGGCGCTGCGTTTGGCTTCGACGATGTAGCAGGGATTGGGCTCGGTCATGATTGGGGTGGATTAAAAACACTCGGCGGGTATCGACCCGACCTCGGACATGGAAGGCATGAATGCCATGCCGTCCAGCACATCCCGCTGGAGATCGATGCCGGGGGCGATCTCGATCAGGCGAAGTCCTGTGGGCGTCAGTTTGAAGACGGCGCGCTCAGTGACATACAGTACTTCTTGGCCGCGCGCG
This sequence comes from Verrucomicrobiaceae bacterium, assembly GCA_024232965.1. Lineage (GTDB taxonomy): Bacteria > Verrucomicrobiota > Verrucomicrobiia > Verrucomicrobiales > Verrucomicrobiaceae > JACKQF01. The sequence goes on from JACKQF010000003.1 coordinate 534,516, forward strand.
ATGGCTGACGGACCATGGAAACAGACGTGACTGAGTCGAGTCACGAACTTTGGATGACTGCCCTCGGTCACGATTTTGAGGGCACCGTTCTGCATTGCCACCTCCAGGCCGCCAGCCTTGAAGGAGAAGCAAAAGACCAGTCGCCGCGCGCTCTGGCTGATGTTGGTAAATCCACCCACTCCGGCAAAGCGACCGGCAAAACTGGCGACATTCACACTGCCTTCGCTGTCCACTTCCACCGCGCCCAGCACGGCGATGTCAATGCCCCCACCATCATAAAAATCAAACTGCGCGGGCTGGTCGATGATGGCTTCAGGAAAATAGCTGCACCCAAAATTTAACCCCGAGGCAGGCACTCCTCCGATCGGGCCCGCCTCGACTGTCAGCGTCATGTCTTTGAGTCGCCCGGTCTCTGCGGCTACCGCTGCGACGGCCTCCGGAAGGCCGATGCCAAGGTTCACGATCTCACCTGGGCGGACCTCCATCAGCGCCCGTGTGCCAATGATCTTGCGCTCGGACCAACTCATCGCGGCGACGCCTTCGGTCTCGTTACTGCTGACGACGAAAGCCTCATCGAAGACCTCGCCAAAAGTCTGATCATGCTGGGCACCGCCGCTGGTGACGATGTAATCGACCAGTATGCCCGGCACTCGCACCGCTTTCGGATCGAAGATGCGTTCCACCACGCTCTCCACTTGTGCGATGACGATCCCGCCGTGATTGCGTGCAGCCTGGGCCATGGGGAGCACCTCGCCGATGATCCCTTCGCCTTCCATACTCAAGTTTCCCGCTGCATCAGCATAGGTGGCGCGAATCAGTGCCACATGGATGGGTATGGCGCGGTAGCGCAGCCAGGTTTCGCCATCGAGTTCGATCCGCTCCACCAGCGGCTCTGAGGTGAGGGCATTCAGCCGACCTCCTCCGTGCAAAGGATCGATGAAGGTGTTGAGTCCTACTTTGGTAAATACGCCAGGCCGTTTCGCAGCGATGTCCCGGACCAGCGTGCAGAGCACTCCCTGCGGTAGATTGTAAGCCTCCACCCGATTCTCTAAGGCCAGTTTGCCCAGGCGCGGAGCCAGATTCCAGTGGCCACCGATCACACGCCGCAGCAGACCTTCGTGGGCCAGGTGGTTGAGCCCACGTTCGCCGCGATCTCCCTGACCCGCACAATAGTAGAGGGTAAGGTCGCGAGGGGCGGCCGTGTCCAAAAAACGTCGCTCCAACGCCGCCGTCAGCATTTCAGGGTGCGCAGCGCCCACAAAGCCGCCGACAGCGACAGTTACCCCATCTGGGATCGCTGCCACCGCCTGTTCTGCCGTCACAAATCGTGCCTCGCCTCGCATAAAACAAAGAAGCGACCAGCAAAGCGCAAAGCCTGCACCGTGCCAAGAAGATAACGCTGGCTTAGGTGCGGGGTTGATCGACGGACTTGCGGCACCTGCACGGACGATGCGATAGCTGGGGATGATCGATTCGGAGCCAATAAACTCGAATCCAGTGTCCATTTTCGTTCATTCAAAACCTTCCTTCACGATGCTAAAAACCATCTCCCTCCTTCTGGCCGCCGCATCGCTCTCGTATGCGGCAGACATCTCCTTGTCGCCAACCGGCCCCATCAGTACGCCGCAGGCTGCACGCGATGCCGCCCGCGCGGCCCCCAAACCTGTGCGCATCATCGTGAGCGATGGCGTCTACACACTGACAGAGTCGGTGACGTTGAAGGCTGAGGACTCGCAAGTGACGTGGGAGGCTGCACCTGGGGCCACACCGATCTTCTCCGGCGGCCGACCAATCACCGGTTGGACAAAAGCTGAGAACGGTCTCTGGAAAGCCACCCTGCCAGACAAGGCGTGGAAGTTTGAGCAACTCTGGATCAATGGCCGCCGCGCCACCCTCGCCCGCTCGCCAAACAAGGGCTACTACCACATCACTGAGGCCGTAGGCGCAGGGGTATTCCCGGATTTGAAGGAGAACATGAACTTCCACGCCTTCAGCATCGCGGAAGAACAGTTCGACGTGCTCAAAGCAATGCCGCAGGCTGAGCGCGACAACGTTTTGCTGACCGTCACGCACGCCTGGGCCGTCGGTCAGTGCCGCATCAAGGCGTTGAATGATGAGGCGCTCTCCGTGCAAATCAAGGGCCGCTCGCGCTATCCTTTTGTGGAGTTCGAGCCCGATCAGCGCTTCTGGATGGAAAACTACCGCGCAGCCCTCGATGCGCCGGGCGAGTGGTTTCTCGACAAAACCAAGGGCGAGGTGCTCTACCTGCCACTGCCTGGCGAGGACATGACGAAGGCTGAAGTCATCGCGCCCGTGGTGACCAAGTTCCTCGTCATGAAAGGCTCACACGACATCCGCTTTGATGGCATTTCATTTCAATACAGCCAGCATCTCTATCCCGCCGACGGCCTGCACGATGGCCAAGCCGCGACAACGAGCGATGGCTGCATCGAGATCGAGGACTCACACGGCATTCAGTTCCAGAATTGTGAGATCGCGCACACCGGCCTGCACGGCATCTGGTTCAAAAACGGCTGCGCAGATTCCTCGGTGAAGCACGCCCACCTGCACGACCTCGGTGGCGGCGGCGTGTATGTGGGCGAAACGGCACGGCCTACAGACGAGCGTGTGAATCACCACATCGTCATCGATGATTGCATCATCCAGCACGGCGGCCGGCTGCATCCGAGCGCCTGCGGAGTCGTCTTCACACACACGCAGCACTGTGCGGTCACGCATTGCGACATTGGCGACTTCTACTACACCGGCATCAGCGCCGGATGGAACTGGGGCTATGGCGACACCGCCTCGCGCGAGACGCTCGTCGAGAACAATCACATCCATCACCTCGGCTGGGCTTACCTCAGTGACATGGGCGGCTACTACGGCCTCGGCACCTCGCCGGGCACCATCATTCGTGGCAACCATGTGCATCACATCGCCAGCCATCGCTACGGCGGTTGGGGACTCTACAACGACGAAGGCAGCGCCGATACGCTGATGGAAAACAACCTCGTGCATGACACCTGGAATGCCGGCTTCCACCAGCACTACGGCTACTTCAACACCGTGCGGAACAACATCTTTGCCTTCGGCCACACCGCACAAATCCAGGCCAGTCGCAATGAGGCACGCCTGCGCTTCCGCTTCATGAACAACATCGTCGTCTGGGACCCCTCGTCCCCCTTGCTCGATGGCGGCGAGTGGAATTGGAAGTTCTTCGACAAAACAGATCGCGGCGATCCCAAAGACAGCCTCGTCTTTCGCAAAAACCTCTACTGGCCCACCGACGGCAAGATACCCGCGCTACTTACTAAAACGAACTTCACCTGGGATGAATGGCGCAAGATGGGGCGAGACAAAGAAAGCCTGTTTGCCGATCCGATGTTCGCAGACCTTGCCAACCGCGACTTCCGACTTAAGCCCGGCTCACCTGCGGAGAAAATCGGCTTCAAACCCTGGGACCTCACCCTCGCAGGTGTGCGCAAAGACGGTGCCGCTTGGCTCGAACTCGCCGCGAAAGGCAGCGTTTATCCCAACTGGGACACCGACGCCCGCCCTTGGCCCTCGCCACCGTATGTGGTCGATCAGAGCTTCGAAAGAGCGGCACTCGGCACGGTCGGAATCCGCAATGCGAAATACGATCGCCGCCGCGAACAAAAGGATGTGGGCGAAGGCTTCGGCGTCAGCGAAGAAGCAGCATCACCCATCCCTGTCGAAGGCGGTGGTGTGTCAAAACGCAGCCTCAAGGCTCAAGACATGCCCGATCTCGTGCAAACCTACGAGCCGGTGCTCGATATCTTCCCACGATGGGAGTCCGGCACCTTCCACGTCAGCTTCGACATCATGGCGCAACCCGATGCCGAGTGGTTCTTCGAGATGCGAGTCAAAGGCGGCGAGTTCGCTGCCGGACCCTATGTCCGCTATCAAAAAGGCAAGCTCGTTGCCAACAACAGCAAGACCATCCCCCTGGCCGACATCAAACCCGGCGAATGGTGCCGCGTTGCTATCACCGCCACCACCGGGGCCGGCAAATATGACCTCGTCCTCACTCGCGAAGACGGCAGCAAAAAGGAGTTCAAAGACCTCCCCTGCAAACCCGAGTGGAACGCCGCCAGCTATCTCCTCTTCAGCTCCCTAGCCAACAAAAAGGCCGCCTACTTCATCGATAACGTGAAGCTGAAGTAGGATCGTCACGGTTTAAGTCCCCTGTTTGCGCTCGTGCCTCCCTCGCGACAGACGACCGTGCGTGGCCGCTCACTCGCCTGTCGCCCAAGAGCTTTTTGGAACGGCTGACCAACGCGTCGCGATGCACCCCGGGAAACGCGCACCGCAGAGCCATGTCTTGATCCCCGGCAGCGAGGGCACCTTCGCGGGTCGCGATTGGACGGACCAAGAAGCGTGTCTGGGTTAGGTCTGCCAGGCCGCCGTGGCCTTGGCGCAGGCCTCCCTGGGCCAAACCGCCGAAAAGGCGGCCTCAAACGGGACGCGTTTAGCCCAGCCGACACGTCGGCTATCACAGATGAGAGCCGTTTAACCCTGCCGAGGCCTAGGCTACCCTAAACGGGACGCGTTTGCCGCTGCCGACGCCTCGGCTATCACGGATGAGAGCCGTCCAGCCCAGCCGACGCCTCGGCAGCATCAAACGGGACGCGTTTACCCCAGCCGACGCTCCGGCTATCACAGCTGAGAGCCGTTTAACCCCGCCGACACCTCGGCAGGACCAAACGGGAGGCGTTTAGCGGTTCCAAATGCCACCGATGAACTGCTAGCCACCTTGCTCCAAACCAGAGTGCCAGGACAAGGATTGCGGCATAGGGCCAAGCGTTTGCCGGAGATATTTGATTCGCCAGTTGGTCCATTCTCACACCCGGCGCCTGCTGAAGAGCCGATGAAGTGGGTCGGGATGCATCGGGGGGGGCGGTCATTGAAAGACGATGCTCTCCGAAACGTGAGATTGGCCTTCTGTTCATCGGTCACGCCGACGGCGGCGGCGAGATCGTGGTTTTGTGTTTTACCATCGGTCATGCTCTGGCAATGTGCGGGATCACTTTCATGAAGCACCTTCTTTTTCTCACTCTCCTCGCCGCTCCGATCCACGCCGCTGAATCGGCGACTGACCGTGTAGCCACCGTCATGGACACGCCCAATTGCGTCGCGTTCTGGGACTTTGTGAAGCGCGAAGCGGATGGCGCGCAGCGCTTCATCGCACACGTGCCACAGGGTGCGGCGAACGACTTCCCGCTCGATGCCGGCAACTACATCAAGGACTACTGGGGAGAAGGACGAGAGGCGACGTATGTGGATTTTCCGTTGCTCGGTCGTGGGCCATTCGGAAATGCCGTTCGCATTCGCAAAGAAGAAGACAAGACCTTCCGCCCCTTCCTCTTCGTGCCTCGCGAGCGACTGCACGATTCACCGCTCGACATCAAAGGCGCAGGCAAATCGGTGAGCGTCGTCGTGTGGGCCATTCGCGAGAGTGGCAATCACGCCCTCGCAGGCATCTGGCATGAAGGCACGGACCTGAATCACGGCGGCGCCGCAAAGGTCGTGCAGAGGGGGCAACGGCAATACGCCCTTTTCGCCGGGCTCAACAAAGGTGGCAGCGCCTGTGGTCATGTCTCTGAGAACGGCGCGAGTTCCTTTCTCAACAAGTATGCGCTGCACAAGTGCAACTCCGCCGATCTTTCGCCCGAAGTCCCCGCCGACGCACCAGCGGACGTGCTCGATGCCTCCTGGCAATGTTTTGCCATGACCTTCAATCACGAGACCAACGAACTTACCGGCTGGCTCAACGGCGTCTCCGGCGACCGCTGGCTGGACAACCCCAAGAAAGACGGCCTCATTAAGGACGCCTACAACGCCTACATGCAGGGTCACTTCCATCAAGTCCCAGGCCTGCAAGACGGCGAGGATGCGAGCTTCCCTGCGGATCAGTATTACAAACCACCGGAAGGCGAACCCTTGTCCGTCAAAGTGCTGCGTGAGTCGGCTGACGAACGCGTCGAACTGCGTGAGCATCGCTACACGAAGATCGAAGTCACCATGCGCAACGGCAAAGAAGTCGCCCGAGACCTCGTCGCCCTGCGGCTCAATCCCTGGTGGTATCCCCACGCCCTCTACACCCCCGCGAATGACGGCACCGGCGGCCCCTTCACCATCGGCCGAGTCATCCACAGTTCCCGGAGTGTCGGCTTCACGGGGTGGATCGGTGGCGTGGCGATCTTTGATAGGGCACTGAGCGGGGAGGAGTTGGCGAAGTTGTCAGCGATTCGGAGCGCTGCGCCGGTTGCAAATCCGTCACGCTAGTGGTTCGCCTTGCTTGTCCCGGCCGTGCCTTCGACCATCAAACACCCTGTCTAGCAGGTTTCAGCTGCTGCCACACAGACTAGCCAGGGGGAGCCTCGTGCTCACTCGCCGCGTCTAGTTGTTGCGCGCTGCCAGGGGCACAGGGCTGTTTCGATTTTGATCTCGCAATGGCCGAGGGGGGCCGGAACGAATGCGTTGGAGCCCGAAAGCCTGCGCTGTTCCTGGACGTTGTCCTTCCTCTCACGCGCTCCCGCCATGCAACCAACCTCGCAACGTCTCACCTCACTCGATGCCTTCCGGGGCTTTATCATGCTGCTCATGGCCTCGAACGGCTTTGGGATCCCGCAGATGGCGGCGGCCCACCCCGGGACGTTTTGGGAACAGCTCGCGCCCAGTGTTGAGCATCGAGAATGGATTGGCTGCGGATTGTGGGACCTCATTCAGCCGGCCTTCATGTTTATGGTCGGCGTTGCCGTGCCTTGGTCGTATGCCAAGCGGCGTGAGAACGGGCAGGGGTTCTTTGGCATGTCATGGCACGCGCTCTCACGCTCCATCCTGCTGATCCTCCTGGGCGTCTTCCTTTCCACTCGGTCAAAGGAAACCCAGACCTACTTCGTCTTTACCAATGTGCTGGCGCAGATTGGGCTCGGCTACTTTTTCTTGTTCATCATCTCCCGGATGGGGCGCGAGTATGAGACGGCTGCCATCATCGTCATCCTCGTCGGGTATTGGTTTTATTTCTTCACCTTCCCGGTGCCCGGTCCGAATTTTGATTTTGCCGCCGTCGGTGCGGCCAAAGAAGACCTACTCGGCGGCTACTTTGCCCACTGGAGCAAGGGGCTGAACGCTGCGGCGGATTTTGATCGCTGGTTTTTGAACCTCTTTCCGAGGGCGGAGGCGTGGGTATCGCATGCGGGCGGATATCAAACCCTAAACTTCATTCCATCGCTGGCCACCATGCTGGGGGGCGCATTGACGGGCCGATTCCTCCGCACTAGCAAGCGCACGTCGGAGCAGAAGGTCATGGCACTGGTCGTCGCAGGGGTGATTTTTGTCATTCTCGGGAACGTCGCCCACCTCACCGCTTGTCCGATTGTGAAGCGCATCTGGACGCCGTCCTGGGCTCTTTATTCTGGCGGTTGGGTGCTGCTGATGCTGGCCGCATTTTACTGGGTGGTGGAAGTCTGGGGCTTCCGTCGGCTGGTCTTTCCTCTGGTCGTGGTCGGGATGAACTCCATTTTCATTTACCTCCTGCATAGCCTCTCGCGTGGGTGGATCGTCAGCATGTTGAAGATCCACACTGGTCCAAACAATCCGTGGTTTGAAGGGGAGTACGCCCCAGTGGTGACCAGTTGTGGGGCGCTGCTGGTGCTGTGGGTGCTTTGCTGGTGGATGTATCGACAAAAAGCGTTTATCAAGCTCTGAACCGCGCTAAGCCGCGTACTCTTGACACGTGAACGACTCCAGCCTGACCCACACCGACGACACCGGCGCAGCGCGCATGGTGGATGTGTCCGACAAACCCCCGTTGACTCGCGAGGCCATCGCAGAAGCTCGCATCCACCTCCAGCCCGAGACGATCGATCTGATCCGTGCCAACGGCATGAAGAAGGGCGATGTGCTGGCTGTTGCTCGCATTGCCGGCATTCAGGCTGCCAAGCAGACCTCGCTGCTAATCCCTCTCTGCCACCAACTGCCGCTCAGTAAAGTTAGCGTTGAATTTGAGTTCGAGCCCCAGGGCATTCACATCATCACGACGGCCAAAACAACTGCCCAAACCGGAGTTGAAATGGAGGCTCTCACCGCCGCCAGCATTGCTGCGCTCACTCTCTACGACATGTGCAAAGCCGTTGATAAGACGATGGTGATCGCAGACGTTCGGCTGTTGCTAAAGACAAAAGTAGCGGTCGAGCGGTAAGTGAAAAGTGGTCGGTCAACAGAACGATGGGGGCAGTTCTGCTCCGTCAAGCCGCCTCACTTATTACTTGTCACTTTTTACTTTTGACTCCACAAGCTGTCCCTCACATCTCCCCCTTAATCCCAATGCATACCATCGGCATCATCACTGTTTCAGACCGCGCCAGCGAAGGCGTTTACGAGGACCTTGGCGGACCTGCTTTGCGAGCGGCAGCAGAAGGTTATGGATGGACGGTGGCAGCTGAGGCGATTGTGCCGGATGACCTCGGGCGCATCCAGGACACTGTGCGCTCTTTTTCGGCCCAGGGCTGTGGGCTCATCCTCACCACGGGCGGCACAGGGATTGCGGAACGGGATGTGACGCCCGAGGCGATTCGCGGTCTGATGCGCGTGGAGATCCCCGGCTTTGGCGAATTGATGCGTATGAAATCCATCGAGCTGACCCCGAATGCAATCCTCAGCCGAGGTCTCGCCGCCATCGTGGATCGCAGCCTGGTGATCGCGCTACCAGGCAAGCCGCAGGGCGCTGTGGACTGCCTGGGGTTTGTCAGAGGTGCCATCGATCACGCCGTGAAGTTGGCGCTCCGCGTGCCGACGAGTTGCTGAGACAAGCCTGCTCACTGTCTGATGCGCTTCGAAATCCGCAGACAATAGAGCAATGGGATGGCACCCAGCAGACCAAACGAACAGTCGATCAATCGCCAATAGAATGGAATGCCTCTCAACGGCCCGCAAACCAGCGCCAAAGGAAAGACCAGCGCGCAGGCAACGATCCCAACTTTAAGCACCCACTCATTGCCGCGAGGTCGCACCCAAGGCCCGATGAAGAACATGGCAATGATGATGTGGCCAAAGGCTAGCCAGTCCGTGCCATAGGCGATGAACGGTTGGTCGCGGTAGGTAACCTCGAGTCCCGCCCGCACTTTCGCAATCCAATGGGCTAGACCGCTGTAGTCAGAGATGGGGCGTGTCGCGTCAATGCCAAACCATGAGCTCAAGAGATTGAGCTCGTGGAGCAACGGGAATGCCGTGACGCCGCTGACAATGAGGCCAAGAATGAAGAAGCCGAGGATGAGACGGTAGCGTTGGAGCATGGAGTGATGGAGCGGGGGCTGGCCGCTGTGAGACCGGAGCGAATGAGTCGCCAATCGGATACTGATGGGGAGGTGGAGTGGCGGTGAGATCAAGCCATTAAGAGCGCCACTGTGCCAATGATTTGCTCTGCAACACCTCAAAGATTGATTCGCGGGCCAGAAGGTGCCAATGCTGGCGCACTCACACTCTGCTATGTCTTCCTCCGCCGCTCCTGATACCGATACACTCGCCCTTCGCATTTGGGACTACATGCACATGGGGCATGAACTCCAGCCTAGCGATGTGATTCTGGTGCTGGGTAGCAACGATCTGCGTGTTGCGGAGCATGGGGCGGAGCTGTATCTGCGTGGGCTCGCACCACGGATTCTCTTTTCGGGCAATGTGGGCAGGCTCACGGAGGGTCAGTTTCAGCATCCGGAGGCCGAGGCTTTTGCGGAGGTCGCCCGGTCGATGGACGTTCCAGAGGAGGCTATTTTGATCGAGCCGCGCTCTACCAATACGGGCGAAAACATCGCCTTTAGCCGTGAGTTGCTCGCAGGGAAGGGGATTGATCCTGAGAAGCTGATCGTTGTCCAGAAGCCCTACATGGAGCGGCGTGCGTATGCGACGTTCATGAATTTCTGGCCGGGGAAGGACATCCGCATCAGTTCACCGCCGATTTCTTTTGCCGATTATCCGAACGCACTCCTGCCAAAGGATCTGATCATTACTATCATGGTCGGTGATCTCCAGCGCATTCGAGCCTATCCAGAGAAAGGCTTCCAAATCCCGCAGGAGATCCCCGATGAAGTCTGGGCTGCTTACGAAGAATTGGTCGCGCGTGGTTTTACCGGACATTTGATTGCGAACTGACGATGCATGGCTCCGTTCTAACTTCCTCCTATGAATCGACGTCACTGGCTCCAACACGCATCCCTTGTCACCCTCAGCACCCTTCCCGTCATCGGAGATGCTGCGGAAGAGAAAGGTAAGAAGAAAGCCAAGTCCGGCAAAGTCGGCACGCCACCGCCGACGGGTGCGCCTTTAAAGCCTGCTGATATTGCGGAACTTCCAGAAGGCACGGATCACCTGGATCTCTACCTTTTGATCGGCCAGTCCAACATGAAGGGCAGGGGCACGATGCCGGAAGTTCCCAAGGCTGATCCAAAAATCGTGGCCATGCATGTGAAGAACGACAAGTGGTATCTGGCTCGGCATCCGTTGCATCTGACAGGCGATCCAGAAACCTTCGCGGGGCATGACAACGCTGGCGTTGGCTCCGGCTTGGCGTTTGCGGAGACTCTTCAGTCGGACGACGCGACCGCGCGGATTGGCCTTATTCCATGTGCCGTGGGTGGCACGCCTGTGAAGCGATGGGTGAAAGGTGCGGATCTTTATGAAAACGCCGTGCGTCGCGCGAAGATGGCTTTAGCCGCAGGCCCAGCAGGAAAAACTCACATCAAAGGCGCGATCTGGCTCCAAGGGGAGGCAGATGCCACTCCCGCCGGTCTGCCGTTGTATGAGGCGCAACTCTTGAATCTCGTGGACAGTTTGCGCGCCGACTTGGCTCTGCCAAATCTGCCTTTCATCGCCTGCACGATTGGCGAATTCAAAGCGGACGAACGAGGCAAAGATCGCGCAGCGATGAATGCCATCTTCATGGGACTGCCTGCCAAGCGCCCGCACACTGGATGTGTAGATGCAAGGGACCTCAAGGGCCACATCGGAGACAACGTCCACTTTGACACCGCCTCGCAAAATGAAATCGGTCAACGATTCGGCAAAATCATGATCCGACTTGCCGCAGGCGCATAATCGTTCCATCACTCAACCCTTCCAGTCCAATACACCAACCACTCCGTCATGTCTCCCCAATCCAAAGCAGAAAGTCTCGGCATCAAGTTTGAAAAAGCAGCTCCCGCATACCTGAATCTCTGCATTCGTAGCGGCAATCAATTGATCACCTCCGGTCATGTCAGTGACTTGAAGGGGAAGCTGGGCGTGGATGTCACGACGGAGCAAGGCTATGCAGCCGCGAAGAACTGCGCGGAGAAGATCCTGCGTTCCGTCTGGGATACGCATGGCACGCTCGATGGCTTGCGAGTGATCAAAGTGCTGGGTTGCGTCAATTCCACTCTCGAATACACCGATCAGCATCTTGTCATCAACGGTTGTTCAGACCTCCTTCACGAGATCTTCGGCAAAGATGGAGACGGCTACCACGCACGCAGCGCTTTAGGCTTTGCCCAGCTCCCCACTGGCGCTGCCGTTGAAGTGGAAGCGATCTTTGAGATCAAGGCATAGGCGGTTCGCACTGCCGACGCGGGTGACCTCTTTGGTGGTCCGCCCTGCCAATGGTCGATTTTTATCCGTCGGACGCCTTTGTTCTGGCGGCTTGTTGACGCTCTTTGAGGCAATCGCTAAAGAGGGCGCACCATGTTGCCGACCAACCGAATATTCAGTGCTGTCGCGGGCTTAGCGCTCTGTGTTCAGTCTCTTGCAGCCCAAGAAGAAGTCATGTCTCCCATCGTCGTTACGGCGACCCTGGCGGAAGAAGCTCTTCTTGATGTGCCCTACAGTGTCAACCGAGTCGATGCAAAACGCGTGGACGAGTTGATGGCGGCGAGCTTTCCAGAGGCTCTCGTGAACATTCCGGGGGTGATGCTCCAGCAGACTTCTCATGGTCAGGGCTCCCCGTTCATTCGCGGTTTTACGGGGTTCCGAAATCTCGCACTCATCGATGGCATTCGGTTGAACAATTCAGTTTTCCGCGATGGTCCCAACCAGTATTGGAGCACCATCGACGCCTTGAGCCTGGAAAGTATTGAGGTCGTGAAAGGGCAGGGCTCCGTGTTGTTTGGCAGTGATGCCATCGGTGGGGTGGTGAATGCGCGGACCAAAGGACCTGCCTATCGACGGCCGGAGGTTCCCGCCGCTTCAAAGGGCGGGAAGGGGGCAAAGAGTGTCCAGCCGATTGCGCCAGTCCCTGCAGGTCAATATGTGACGGGCGGTCTGAGCACCCGCTACTCCACCGCTGAGAATAGTTGGATGGGGCGCATCGAGGGAAGTCTGAGTGAGTGGGAGAACTACGGCCTCTACGTCGGCGTGACGGGGCGCACCTTTGGCGATATCGAGGCAGCCGATTTGGGCACACTTCCGAATACGGGTTATGATGAGTTCGGCGTCGATGTGAAGATGGAGTATTTCCTGGATTCGGATACGAAGCTCACCGTCGCCCACAACCAATTTCACCAGAACGACGTTTGGCGGACGCATCGAACCGTGTATGCGGTGCCCTTTGCTGGTTCAACGGTGGGTGAGGAGTTGGAGCACTACTTTGGCCAAGATCGTTTCCTGACCTGGGTGCGGCTTGAAGGGGAGGTGCATGATTCGTGGCTGGATCATTATCAGATCACTGTTTCTCATCACTTGCAGTCGGAGGATCGCTTCCGTCGGCGCAGCGGTGGGCGCTCAGACCAAGAAGGCTTTGACGTCACCTCCTGGGGCGTCGCGGCAGATCTGCGCAGCGAGAGCCCCATCGGCACGCTCTCGTACGGGGCCAGCTATTACTACGACGATGTCAGCAGCTATCGTCTCTCCCGTTCGGATGGGGGCACCACCCGGGCGATCCAGGGGCCTGTGGGCGATGGTTCGGCTTATCACTTGGTGGCTGGTTACCTTCAGGATAGTATTCAGCTGTCGAATCGGGTGGAACTGCTTCTTGGTGGTCGCTACACCCATGCCGAGGCTGATGTCGGTCGGGCAGAGGATCCCAGCACCGGCGGCTTGATCAGTAGGAATGGATCGTGGGATGATGTGAGTGGCAGCGCCCGCGTCCAGTGGACGGTCGATGCAGAGCGCCAATGGCGTGTTTTCGCTGGTGCCTCTCAAGCCTTCCGCGCACCCAATCTCTCCGACATGTCACGGTTCGATGTGGCGCGGTCGGATGAGATCGAAGTGCCGGCAGCTGAGCTTGACCCGGAAAAATTCCTCAACTCTGAGGTCGGCGTGAGCTGGCAGGGCGACCGCGCCAGCGTGAGTCTGGCGTATTTTTACACCGATATTCAGGACCTGATCGTGCGCACCCCGACGGGCCAGATCGTGGATGGATCCCGCGAGGTCACCCGCGCCAATGGTGGTGATGGCTACGTTCAAGGGGTGGAACTGGGGTTGGACTGGAAGTTTGCAAAGCAGTGGACCTTGTTTGGAAATCTGACTTGGCAGGACGGTGAGGTCGAAGGTTTCCCCACATCCCGTCGCGTCTTGGAAGAAGAGGCCATCAGTCGCCTCATGCCATTGACAGGGCTGGCGGGCTTGCGCTGGGACAGTGAGTCTGGGCGCTGGTGGGTCGAGGGGACCGTGCAGATGGTCGATGATGCGACACGCCTTAGTAGCGGAGATCGCGGTGATACGCAGCGCATCCCGCCTGGGGGCACTCCGGGCTACACCGTTGCCACGGTTCGCGCTGGATGCCGGGTCACGGACGCGCTGACGGTAACTGCTGCGGTGGAGAACTTCACCAATGAGGCCTACCGGATTCATGGTTCTGGGGTGAATGAGCCGGGTGTGAATTTCATCTTTGGTGCCAAGCTAACGTTCTAGTTTTGGCGGGTTGATTGGGGCGCGGTCAGCCAATTTTTTGGCGGGCCGCGCTTTTGCTTTTCCCGTGGCAGACACGCATCAACTCTCTAGGCTCATCAATGCTGCGCAAAAATCCCATCGTTGCTCTCGTTCCTCTTGTCCCCATGAATCGACTTGCACCAATTTTCCTCCTGCTATTCGGCCTCCACAGCGTTCGCGCTGAAGCACCTGCCTTCAACGATCCACAACCCCAGCGCTACAAGTTGACTGCGAGAGCTAGCGAACTGGATCCCCGAGCCAAGGAGCATCCTGAAATCGATTTCGTTTTTGAAAAGGGCGGGAAGCCGCACGACGTGGAGAACGCCTCCGTCGATACCCGCGTAGCCCCGCAGGGGAAGTTGATGATTTGGCTCATGGGCCACAGCGATCTTTTGGCAGAGCGGGTGAATATTTACGGCATCCACGCCATTCAGGTCAGTTATGCCAACAAGTGGTTTGGCAAGCTCTGCCAGCCGACTCCAAAGGACATGTTCGCGCGCGGTAATATTCGCCTAGAGGCTGCGACTGGAGATGATGTCAGTGATGAGATCGATATCCCCAAGCCAGATGGCATGATGGAGCGGGCGTTCCAATTTGTGAAGTGGCTGGCCAAAGAAAACCCTCAGGGCCAATGGCAGCAGTTCATCAGCGATGACGGCAAAGGGATCCGCTGGGATAAGGTCATCATCAGTGGTAGCTCCCATGGCTCAACGACTGCGGCCCGATTTGCAATGCATCAAGCGGTGGACCGCGTCGTGATGCTCTGCGGACCACGCGATCAGGATCAGGACTGGCAGGGGCAGGTCTCGGCCACCCCCGCGAATCGCTTCTTTGGTTTCAGTCACGTCCTTGATGGCGGCTGGAGCGGTGATCACTACTGCCGCTCATGGGAATTGCTGGGTCTGCACAAATTCGGCCCCATCGTGAGAGTGGATGCCGCCAAGCCACCTTACGATAATACTCGCCGACTGATCACGGATGCAGATGTCAAAAACGACGACAAGCGCGCCCACTCGTCCGTGACCCCTGGCGGTGCCTCGCCCAAAGACGTCGCCGGAAACTTCCTTTTCGAGCCTGTTTGGAAGTACCTCTATACCCACCCGGTCGATGAGATCGGCGAACCCACTCAGATTGACCCTGATTGCTTGAAGGATCACGTCGGGAAGAAGTGATCTGGAGTGATGGTCGGCCTTTGTTTTTTGACTCCGACGGCAGGATGCCACCGCTGCGTCCCGACCTGGGGCACGGCCTGTGGCGGTTGGCACCAGAATACTTGGATGCGGTAGCAGAGGCTATGATGCGATCTCTATCCGGCTGACTCCGTTGCTGCTGCGGCGGATGCGAACCTGCGTTGTGATGCGCTCTTTGAGGAGATCGACGTGTGAGATGAGACCGATGGTTTTGCCCTGGGATCGGAGGTTCTCGAGCGCGCTGAGGGCCACTTCCAGAGTTTCGGTATCGAGGGTGCCAAAGCCTTCGTCGATGAAGAGCGAATCGATCGGGTGGTGCTGGCTGGCGAGCTCAGATAGGCCGAGAGCGAGAGCCAAACTCGCAAGGAAGCTTTCGCCGCCGGAGAGGCTCTCCATGGGGCGGTCAACGCCTGCTTGGTAGAGATCGACAATGCGGAGATCCAGATCATCTCCTGGCGCGGCCATGAGGCGATAGCGGGGCGATAGTACCTCAAGGTGATGATTGGCCTGGGTGATCAATTGGCGCAGTGTCAGTGACTGCGCGAAGCGGGCAAAACGTGATCCGTCCGCAGAACCGATCAACTCCTTGAGGCGACCCCAGCGCTTTGTTTCGATCTCGGCTTTCTGAAGGGCATCGCCGTGTTCGGCGCGGCGTTTGCGGGATTCGTCATCCGCGTTGAGTCGCTCCTCCAGGGCCCCGCTGGTCTTTTGATGTTCCCCAAGCAATCGGGCAGATTCGTTGGCAGTGGCGGCAGTCTGGGCCAGTGTGTCATCGGTGATGACATCGAGTCCTGCGAGTTCCTGCTGCAAGGATGCCACCTGTTGTTTCAATTGATCGCGCTGGGCCTTGGTCGCGGCGATTTGGTTTTCCAAGGTGTTCACAACCTGCTGCGATGCCTTGTATTGCTTGTCGGACTTCGCGACGTTTTGATCATGCCAATCACGGTCCTGAGCCAATGTCCTATCACCGAGGCAGGCGTTGAGTTTGGCCTTGAGATTGTCTGCCTGAGTCCGCAGTTCCTTCATTTCTGCGGTGAGTTCGTTGAGGCGGTGTGTCTTGCTGGCCGCGTCTTGGATGAGGAGTTTCAGCTCTGCGTCGATTGCTTGGCGGCGAGCTTGCTGGGCGGCGGACTCTGTCTGCTTGGCAGCAAAAGTTCGGGCTCGCTGTTCGCGCGCATCAAGCTCGCGCTCGGCGGCGTCGGGTGTGGCCGCGCCTTCGATCCGGCGTGCCTGTTCATCGCGCTGCATCTCCGCAAGTTGCGCGTCGCTGGGTGCCGTGTGGGACTTGATGAGGCGCTGCGTATCCTGAAGTTTTTCTTCCTCGCTCCGAGCGCGTTCTTCGCTGCGAGTCACTTCTTGTTCTGTGGCGGTGAGGGCGTTGTTGGCTTGTTTTAGCTGGGTCTCTAGCGATTTGAGGAGAGTCCGGCTACTCTGCAATTGGCTGGAGAAACTAACGGTGTGTTCAGCAAAAGGATGCTCCTTGGATCCGCACAGCGGACACTCTGTCCCAGGTTGAAGATCTGCACGGTGATCGTCAAAATTGGCGACTTTGCTAGCGTTTTCGACGACGTCACGTTGTTGTTGGCAGGCGGTGGCAATCTTCTCCGACTCCGCGCGGCACTTTGCGAGTTCCTGATTCAGCGAGGTGAGTTTATTGCGATGATCTGCCAGGGCTTTTTGGGTGATTGACTCCCGCTGCTTGAGTTCCTGAAGTTCAGCATGGAGGCGCTGACCTTCTTTGAGTGATTGAAAGGCGGCTCGCCACGCCGTGATGGCCGAGCGGAGCTGTGCGACTTCTGTGGCCAGCCCTGAGTCGGCTTGATGTTCCGCCAGCCAGTTAGCAAGCGTCGCCGCTGCGGAATCGTGATCGGCGAGAGCTTGCTGAGATTTTTGCTGGAGAGCTTCTGTCTTTTTGAGCTGGGCTTTCCACTCGGAAAAGGTCTGTCTGCCTGCGGAGAGGCGAGATTCGAACTGCTCGCTCTGCGCGCTTATCTTGGCAGCCTCTTCCCAGACGGGTTCACGCTCGGCGCGCAACGATCGGGAGGAATCGAGGGCGGCCTTGCTGGCTTCGGCCTGAGCTACTGCCGCTTTCAGGTCGCCATCGAGTTTCGCTGCCGTCGCATCCAATGCGGTGCCCTGTCGTTGGAGGGACGCGCATTGCTGCTGTGCCACGAAGACTTGGCGTTCGCGGGCAAGCCTTTCGGCAGCTTGCCGATTTTTTTCGCCCATGACGCTAGCAGTCTCGCGTGCCTGCGAGATCTGGGCGATGAGCTCTGCCCGGGCCGCGTCTTCGAGCACCATCAGTGCGCCGATGCGGTCTCGGCGGCGCGTTGCTTCTTCGTCCTTCACTTTGTAGGTGTTGAAGGCCAATTGAGAGAGCGTGGAATAGATCTCGGTTCCGGTGATCTTTTCCAAGAGCTCTGCACGTTCGTTGGGGCGGGCTTTGAGAAAGGCGGCGAACTGCCCTTGGGCGAGCAGCACGGAGCGAAGAAATCTCTGAATGTCGAGGCCGGTAAGGTCCTCGATGATGCGATCCATTTCGCCCGATTTTTCGGCGAGAATGTTGCCTGTGATCGCATCTGAAAGACGGCGTTCGACGGGCTGGAGACGTCCGGTGGCTTGGCCGCGAGCGCGGCGCATCCGCCAAGTGGCGCGCAGTGTGCGGCCGTTGGTTTCAAAGTCCACCTCGGCCATGCACTCCGCTGTGTGGCGGCTCATCATTTCTTCTGCCTTGTCGTTACCGTAGCGCGCGGCGCGTCCGTAAAGGGCTAGCGTGATGGCGTCGAGCAAGGTGGACTTGCCCGCGCCAGTTGCGCCGGTAATGAGAAAAACGCCAGACTGACTGATCGGTGAAGCGTCGAAGCGCACCTCATGCGGGTCGCCGCTGAGGGAATTGAGGTTTTGAAGACGGACGGCGAGGAGACGCATGGGGAAGCGGGCTTTAGGCCGTCTGGAGGGCCTCGTGAAGGGCGATGAGTTCTTGGAAAACGGTATTCAACTCTGCGTCCTCCTGATCGATGCCAGCCTCCTTGAGTTTCTCATGGAAGACATCGCGGGGCTGCAATTCATTGAGGGCGGGACCGCTGTTTTGCCAGGCGGGCTGTTGGCTGGCGGGCAGCTCTGCCAGCACTTTCAATACCTCAAACCGATCTGCGGCCAAGGTGCGCACTTGGCGTTCTAGCTCGGCTTCAGGAAGTTCCATTTTCACCGTGATTTCTGCCCATGAACCCGCTGGGACTTTAGCCAGGACTTCCTCCAAATCAGCGCGGTCCGCCGTTGGCCGGACCAGCAGGCGCGAGGTTGGGATTGGTAGGGTGCGGATCTCCTCGATGCGCTTTCCGGCGACCCGGATGATCACCACCGACTTTTCATCGCCTGCCTCGGAGAAGCTGAGGGGTATGGGCGATCCGCTGTAGCGCACGGCATCGAGTCCGGCGACCTTTTGCGCCCGATGGAGGTGGCCCAGTGCGGTATAGTCGAAGCCGGAAAAAATCTCCGCACCGATTGCGCCCAGATTGCCCACGTGGATGTCGCGCTCGCTATCGCTGTGGGACGACCCGAGCACGGTCAGGTGCCCCATGGCGATGATGGGACGGCCGTTGGCGATGGATTGGCAGGCAGTCAACTGCTCGCTGTAGTGGCGCTGGATGGCCGTTTTTACCTGAGTCTGGGCGTCGCCCATGCTTTCGCCAGCCACCGCGTGACGCAGGTCGCGCTCGCGCAGAAATGGCACCGCGCCGACGACGACATCGCCTAGATTGACGCTGGCATCTTCGGGCGAGACCGCTTGGCCAAAGACGTGGACATGAAAGCGCTGGAGGAGGTCACGAGGCGCATTCAGGTGGGAGGCAGAGTCGTGGTTCCCTCCGGTAATGATCATGCGCACTGACTTCAGGTCGGCCACTCTGCGGATGAAGTCATAATAAAGGGCGACAGCCTCCTGCGGAGGGTTGGCGGCGTCAAAAACATCTCCGCTCAGCAGCAGTGCGTCCACTTTTTCGCTTTTCACGACGTCAATCAACCAATCGAGAAAGCTCGCATGTTCCGGCAGTCGGTCGCGCTCGACGAGGCGAGCGCCCAGATGCCAGTCTGCGGTGTGGAGGAGAATCATGCGGGTCATCCTTGGAGTTCAGTCCGGATTGATTCAAGCCGCATTTTTTGACGTTGCAAAGCGGGTAGGTCTGAACGACGAAAGCGGCCTCCCAAAATGGTTCGTAGCGTCGGCAGATATACTCTTTCCATCGTCCAAGCGTTGGGCGATTTCACCTTGTTCACGGGTCACTCGTTTGGCTCGGCTCTGGGATCACGGAAACTGGGGCGGCGAGTCTTGCGGGCGATGTTTGAGCAGGGAGTGCGCTGCCTGCCGGTGATTTTGATTGTGGGAATCTTTACGGGTCTAGTGCTAGGCCTGCAGGGCTATTACGTGCTGAATCGTTTTGGCTCAGAGAGTCTGCTGGGCACGTTGGTCTCGCTCAGCATCATTCGCGAACTCGGCCCGGTCTTAGCCGCGCTGATGCTGGTGGGGCAGGCGGGCTCTGCTCTGGCGGCGGAACTTGGGATCCAGCGGAATTCGGAGCAAATCGCGGCGCTGGAGACGATGGGGATCAGCAGTCACGCCTATCTGGTGGCCCCGCGTTTGATTGCTGCCCTGTTGGTTTACCCGATGCAGACGGCACTATTTTGTACCATCGGACTGTGGGGCGGGAGTATTTCTGGATCGATGCTGCTTGGGCTAGAGCCCGGGGTCTATTGGTCGGCGGTGGAGCGCGCTGTTGAGTCCCGCGATGTGAGTGAGTGTTTATTGAAGGCGGTGACCTTTGGGTTGCTGACGGTGGGTTTATGTGCCTACCACGGGTTTAATGCGCATCGCAATAAATCAGCGACGGGGGCTCGGGCGGTTAGTGCGTCAACGACCCGTGCGGTGGTGCAGTCATCCATCATCGTATTGGCGGCGGACTACGTCATCACTTCCTTTTTGATCTGATCATGGCTGATGCTCCCGATAGAATCCTGCTCAAGGTGTCTGATCTGCACAAGCGCTTCGGGGCGAATGTGGTGCTTTCGGGTGCCAGTTTGACGGTGCCGCGTGGCAGCCTAGTGGCGGTGCTGGGCCGGAGCGGTTCAGGAAAGTCGGTACTGCTGAAATGCCTAGCCAATGTGGTGCAGCCGGATTCGGGGGTGATCACCTTTGACGGCAAAGAATTGCGATCGGATACACCGTCTGCACGGGCAGATTTTCGGCGTCGATGCAGTTTCCTTTTTCAAAGCAACGCGCTATTTGACTCACTGACAGCGCTGGAAAATGTGGCGCTGCCTCTCGAGCAAACGACGGATCTCAAGGCCAAGGAAGTCCTGGAACGCAGCATGGAGGCCCTGAAACAACTGGAGCTCGATGTTCACTCCGAGAGCTACCCAAGCCAACTCTCTGGCGGGATGCAAAAGCGTTTGGCTCTGGCCCGGGCCATTGTGACTCAGCCGGAATTAGTTCTTTTTGACGAGCCAACGGCGGGCCTCGATCCACTTCGACGCAATGCGGTCTTCACCATGATCGCGAAATATCAGCGGCAGTTTGGTTTCACGGCTCTGATCGTGACGCACGACGTTCCTGAGGCACTGCTGGCCAGCGATCGTGTGGCTCTCCTCAGCAACGGGCAGATGGGGTTTGAGGGGACGCCTGAGGAGTTTGCGTCCTCCCAAGACCCTTTTGTTACCAGTTTCCGCGATAGCGAGGCATCGCTGAGCTCTCAACTTCACTCCATTCGACGCGGCGAAACTATTCAATCGAAAGAATCATGAAACAGACCCAAATGGAATTCCTTGTTGGCGGCTTTGTGCTGCTGGGGCTTGCGGCCATCGCCTATCTCACGGTGAAACTCGGCGCAGGCTCCATCGTCGGAGGCGATACCTACGCTTTGGAAGCCCGATTCACCAATGCCAGCGGGCTAAACGTGGGTGGTAGCGTGCAATTGGCGGGCGTTCCAGTCGGGCGGGTGGAGGGGATTCGGGTCGATCCGGTGGACTTCACTGCGATCGTCACCGTTAGCCTGTTAAAGGATCTGCACTTGTCCACCGACACCATGGCTTCCATTAAGACTACTGGACTCATTGGGGATAAATATATTTCACTGGCGCCTGGTGCAGACGAGTCTCTTTTGGAGCCTGGCGCTCGTATTACGATGACAGAATCATCGGTTGATATTGAGTCGTTGATAGGCAAGATGGCCTTCGGCAGTCTGGATACTGAAAAAGAAAAAGCCCCCGCTCCATGAATTTCCGCCTCACTCTCGCTCTTACGCTCCTCGCTCCAATCATTGGTCTGACCGCCGCCACCAGTTTAGATCAGGCCCAGGCACGTCTTCACTCTGCCATTGATGAAGTCTTGGCGTTGGCAGACAAGGCCAAAGATCGTGCAACATTGGTCGCGCGCATTGGTCCAGTTTTGCAGAAACACATCAGTTTCGAGGCCATGACCCGGCGCGCAATTGGGCCTGGATGGCGTGCCTTTACTGCGGACCAGCAGAAGAAGGCGATCTCTCTCTTCAGCCAACTCATCATCCGATCCTATAGCAATAAGTTCACCATAGGAGAGCATCCAGAGATCAGTTACAAATCAGCCTCGGCCCCTGCCTCAGGGCGTGTGGACGTTACGACAACCACGACTTACCAAGGCAGTCGCTACAATGTCATTTATCGCATGGAAGAGTCGGAAGGTTGGCGCACCACGGACGTCGTCATTGAGGGTGTCAGCATGGTGGCGAACTACCGTAGCCAGCTTGATCCGGTCTACAAGAGAGGGGGCGCTGATGCCGTCCTGAATTCGCTCACCCAATCGGTTGCCAATCCACAATGAATATTTGCTCCACTCTCCCTCGCCTTTTTGTCTTGGCGTCCTGTCTCGTCCTGACGCAGTGCGCTGCGCCAACCCGGAAGGGGAAACTGGCGGCTACTCCGCCTGCAATTCCTTCGGCGACTCACGCGATGGTGCCTGAGACGAAAGCCGCCCCCGCCTTGACTGACACGGAGATGGCGGATGAACTTGACGACTACGCGGTCATCGAGATTTCCGATCCTCTGGAGCGTTTGAATCGCGGCACGTTTTGGGTGAACGACAAAATGTACCTGGTGCTTTTTCGGCCGCTGTCCAAAGGCTACGAGAAGGTCCTGCCGCAGCGTCTCCGCAAGGGGATCGACAACGTATTTGAGAATGCGCGCTACCCAGTGCGTCTCGTTAACTGTGCGCTGCAAGGGAAGTTCCGTCGCGCTGGACTTGAGACCGAAAAGTTTGTCCTGAATACGGTCGGTGGACTGGGTGGGCTGATGCGCGTTTCGGAAAAGATTCCATCCCTTCAGGGCATTGCTGAAGAGGACACTGGGAAGACTTTCGCCACTTGGGGCTTGGGCCATGGCGCTTATCTTGTGATTCCTTTTCTTGGGCCAAGCAGTGTCCGAGATGGCATTGGTTTGATTGGTGATTACGCGCTGAATCCAGCCAATTGGGGCGCATTCTGGGGCGGTAAGCACGATTGGACGATCATCCCTCCGTCTGTAAATACGCTGCGGGCTCTACCATCGCAACTGTCGGCCTATGATGAAGCCAAACGGGATTCGATCGATCCTTACATCGCTCTGCGCAGTGCTTATGTGCAGTATCGAGCCGAAGCAGTGAAAAAGTAGAGTCTTAGGCCAGGAGTTGTCTGTTCCCCAAACGTCGGTTAGAGATCTTTCGTTCTTTGATGATCTCTCTACTACCACGATGGGTCTGGTCCTTCGCATGGGCGCTGGCGTTTGCTGGCGGGATGGTCAACGTGGTCGGGGTGCTCGGATTTGAACATCAAACGGTCACGCATCTAACGGGAACAACCTCGATGCTGGCTGCGGCCTTGGCGGATCTGGACGGCACTGCCGTTGTGCACTTTGCCGCAATGATTGGTTCATTTGTGTTGGGGACAGTTCTGAGCGGACTGATCATCAAGGACAGCGCTTTGAAATTGGGGCGGCGTTACGGCGTGGCGTTGATCCTGGAATCGCTGATGCTGGCGGCGGCTGTACCACTTTTGGATCGTGGCAATATGCTGGGGTTGTATTCCGCTGCTTGTGCCTGCGGCCTGCAAAATGCGATGGCCAGTACTTACAGCGGCACAGTGGTGCGGACGACGCATCTTTCTGGCATGTTCACGGATTTGGGTGTCTTTCTCGGTCATTGGCTGCGCGGGCTGTCGATCGATCGGCGGCGGTTGCGGCTGTCCGTGTTGATCATTACCGGTTTTCTATGCGGGGGCATCGCGGGCGCGTTGTTGTATCGGCGTTTTGGCAATGCTGCGCTCTTTGTGCCGGCGGCGTTTACCGCATTGGCTGCGGTCGCTTATGAGGCGTACCGAATTCGTCATCCCGACGCGGGCGCGGCCTGAAGTCGACGCATTTTTCACTGGCCAGTGGAGTACGGACTCTATAAAACTTAAACCATGAATCCACGCATCCTCCTGGTCATCGTTTCCTGCCTCCTTAGCGTCGTCACAGGCGGTGTCTTGGCACGCAAAGCAACGGACACTTCGGGGGGGCAGACGCAGGTGGAGGCCTCGCCGAAAGGCAAGAATCAGCAACCGAGGCGTGAACGTCCCTTGATCGGACTCTCGATGGACACGCTCAAGGAAGAGCGCTGGCAGGTGGACAGGCGGCTGTTCATCGAACAGGCACAATCTCTGGGCGCGGATGTGATCGTGCAGGACGCGAATAGCAGCGATTCCCGACAGATCCAGGATGTCGAAGTATTGCTGACCAAAAAGGTCGATGCGCTGGTGATCATCCCTCACAACGGAGCGGCTATGGCCAAGGCGGTGCAAATGGCTCACGAGGCTGGAGTACCGGTGCTGTCTTATGATCGCCTGATTACGGGCTGCGATCTGGATTTGTACATCACCTTTGACAACGTAAAGGTTGGCGAACTCCAGGCACAGTTCATCGCAGATCGCATCCCAGCGGGTGGGAAACTGCGCTTGCTGCGGATCTATGGCTCCAAGACAGACAACAATGCCTTCCTCTTCAAAAAGGGACAGGACAATGTGCTGAATCCACTGATCGCGGCCGGTAAGATCGAAGTGGTCTTTGAAGATTGGGCCGAAGACTGGAAGCCCGAGAACGCCAAAAAGATCGCCAATGCAGCGATTACGCAGGGTAAAGGGGTGAACTTTGATGCGGTGCTGGCCTCCAATGACGGAACAGCAGGTGGGGCGATCCAAGCACTCATTGAGGAGAACGCAGCGGGCAAAATCATCGTCACCGGGCAGGATGCGGATCTGGCGGCCTGCCAGCGCATCGTGCAGGGAACGCAGACGATGACCGTTTACAAGCCAATCCAAAAACTGGCAACTGGGGCTGCTGCCGCAGCGGTAAAGTTGGCAGCGCGGCGTCCGCTCGTGGCCCGAAGCGAGATCGACAATGGCCAAACGGCGGTGCCGTCTATCCTACTGGAGATCGTGGCGGTCACCAAGGAGAACATTGATGCCACGGTGATCGCGGACGGATTTAGGCCAAAAGAGGAAGTGTATCGTAGGTAATGATCTGGCGTTTTGTTTGCTGTGGATCCGTCGGAAGGGGATTGGTACTTGCGGGAGGTTAGGGGTGAGTTAACGTACCTCCCGAAATACTCGTGAAGTTCCGAAACCCGGGAAGGATCGAAAACGCGCAGCCATGAATCGACTCCTTAAATTTTGGTTCCTTGTCGCCGGGCTAAGCTCGCTATTTTGTGGGGGTGCCGGTGCCATCGACATCCAGTTTGACTACACTTACGACACCAGCGGCTTCTTCTCAGATCCTGACCGGAAGACCGTGCTGGAAAAGGCAGGGGAGGCCTGGGAAGCTGCGCTTACGGGTGCATCGACTCCTGCGATTCCGCTCGGGACGGGCGGTAATACATGGACCCTGGCGTTCAATCGGCCAGACGTGGCGGCGAATCTCGGGGATGCCAAGAACCTGTCTATTGTGAATCGCCCCCTGGCGGCTGACACCATCGTCATCTATGTCGGCGCGAGAACCGATGTGTATGGTGGCTACCTCGGCTATGCGGAGTACTCATACAGTTGGACTGGTTTTTCGGCTTGGGGGACAATGATGAATGCCCGCAACTCCAGCACGAATTTGACTCTTTTGGCGGCGGGATTGCTTTTGATTCAGATGCGGATTGGCACTTTGATACCGACCCAACGACGAAAGAATCTTTCCCTGGCCAGTACGATTTCTATTCGCTCGCACTGCACGAGATTGGCCACTTGCTCGGCTTTAACGAAGGCGCTGCGGCCTTCCGTCGGCAGGCACTGGGAGGCCATTTTACCGGGCCGACGGTGGTGGGAGTCTTTGGGAGCGCGCCGCCGATTAGCGCTAGCTCAGGGCATTGGCAATCGGGTCTTCTTTTTGGAGGCAATCCGTGTGTGATGTCCACGCCGCTGAGTCCGAATGTGCGGGTGGACCTCAATCCCATTGATAAGGCCGTGATGCCTGACTTGGGCTATGCGGCATCGGGTTCGATCCTCGTGACGATCACGCCGCCAGAGGCCGTCACCGCAGGGGCGCGGTGGAAAATCGATGGGGGTGCAGACCGCACCAGTGGAACAACAGTTAATGGGTTATCGATCGGGAATCATACGGTGTCCTTCAAGGCGATTGCAGGGTTTGCATCGCCACCTGAGCAGGTCGTGAATGTGACGGCCGGGGTTACGCCCGCGATCATTGCGGCCTACACACAGATTCCTGCTCCGACGATTACAGATGAGCCAGATTCCGCCATTGTGGCTGCGGGTGACGCGGTCTCTTTTGCAGTTATGGCTAACGCGGGTGGCTCACCGCTCACTTATCAATGGCGAAAGGTGACGAAGAACCTGACAGGGGCAGCCGCAAAGACGGATACCTACCCGATACCAGTCGTTAGCACCAGTCACGCAGGTCAGTACAACGTTGTAGTGGACAGTGGTGGAGGTAAGGTGACGTCGCCGATTCCGAGTGCGAACCTGGGCGTCGTGGCCGCGATCACTGGCAGCAGCACCGTTAATCAGGGGGCGACCTTGACGCTGACTCAAGCTGCGGCTGGCCCCGGGATCACTTACCAGTGGAAGAAGGGTGGTGTGGATCTGGTCGATACCGTGGACAAGCGGATCTCCGGATCGACGAAAAATCGCCTGATCGTGAAACTGATGGATTCCGCTGATGAAGGAGATTATTCGTGCGCGGTATCGATGCCGAATCACGCCGGGGGCACGCTTTCCAAGGCTGGGCCAACCTTGCCCGTGACTGTGCGGCTGCGGCCGGTGCTAGATCCTCTGGCTTTTGGTCCGTGGACGGTTGCTGGGAGTGTGATCGATCTGATCACGGCCCAGAATGCCCCCACTCGATTTACCGTCACGGGTCTGCCTAGCGGCGTGGTGCTCAATCGGACAACGGGCCAACTTAGTGGTAAGCCAAAGATCGCTAAGCCCGCCAAGCTCAAGATCATCGCCTCAAACCTAGCAGGTTCGAGCGCGCCGCTCTTGGCCGATGTCGTGATCAATGCCTTGGAAGATCCGACTTATGGTGTCTTTAACGGCTTGATCGAGCGTGGAGCGCTAAATTCAGGATTCGGCGGGACGTTTACCAGCACGATGACCTCAAGCGGGACGATCAGTGGTAAGTTGAGCCTGGGACGCTCTGTCCATGCGTTCCGAGGTGTGCTGGAAAGCTTACCGGGGCCGAACGCAACGGCGCTGATCACCATTAGTCGCGGAAAAGTGCTGACCCCGCTGACGCTGGAGTTTACGGTGGACGCGACCACTGGACATTTGACTGGCACTGTGACGGATGGGGTTTCAGCTCCGGTTAACATCGGTGCTTGGCGCAATCCTTGGAATAGCCGCTCCAATCCTGCGTCCGGTTATGCCTTCAGCTACACGTCGCTGCTGCGTCCACCTGTCTCAGTGCTGCCTTTGCCTGCAGATGCGCCACCCCAGGGTAATGGCTATGCCGTGGTGAAGGTCACCACCAGCGGCGCGGTCAAATGGGTGGGCAAACTTGGCGATGGCACGACGGCCTCGCGTTCCACGACTCTGGGTCCGCTCGGTGAGATTCCTTTGCACTGGATGCTCTACAGCTATACAGGCTCTTCTCAGGGCTGGGCCACAATTGGTCTGGATTCGCCGGGCTTTCAGGCGAATACACTTGATGGGGTGGTGGATTGGATGAAGAACCCCCAGGCCAGCGCAAAGGTCACGAACTATCGCGATGGCTTCGCTTTGCACAATCTGACGGTAATCGGGGGGCGCTACATCGCACCCGCTAAGAACGTGGTGGTGCTGGGATTGCCGGATTCTCCAGACAATGCTGAGCTGACGTTGACGGGTGCAAATGTCGGTGATGCTCTGCTGGCAAGCGCTGCCCAGGTAACGTTTCAGATAACGGCGGCGAATAAGGCGGTGATGCCGCCAACTGCCAGCAATCCAGCGGCGACTCGCTTTACCAGTTTCTCTGCGCCGACAGGTGCTTTTGGTGGCAGCTTTGTGCTGCGGGACCCGAAGCCTGGTGGTGCGGCGGGGACGTTGATCCGCACGGTCAAGTTCTATGGTCTCATGGTGCCGCGTTTGGCGGAAGGGGCGGGCTACTTTTTGCTGCCGCAATACACGACGGATAGTCCGGTGCCGTTGCTCTCTGGCAAGGTCCGTTTTGCGGCTCCGTGAGGTGGCTGAGCTGGAATTTTCTGTTTCCTTTCCTCGTGTAGCGTGGATTGTTGCCCCATGCGTGCGAGAACGTTCATTCGTTGGGTTGGGGTAGAACTGGGACTGCTTGTCATGAGTGGTGGGCTGCTTTTTTCCCAGAGCTCCGCGCCCACTGCCCCCGAAGAAGTCCGGCGACCCGCTGGCGTGGTGATGAAATCAGTGGCGGACCTGACCGATGACGTCCGGCCATCCCTGGTGAAGGTGAGCCAAGTGGGACGCGAAGGCGTGGATGGGATTGGCAGCGGTTTTGTGGTTTCGGCAGACGGTTTGATCGCGACGAATTTGCATGTGATCGGTGAGGCCCGAGACCTCCGGGTAGAAACCGGCGACGGGGTGCTGCACGAGGTGGTGGAAGTCCACGCCACGGATAGCCATGCCGATCTGGCTGTGCTGAGAGTAAAGCCGAACGGTGGCAAATTGAAGCCGCTCGGTTTAGGGGATTCCGATCGAGCGAGACAGGGGGACCCCATCGTTGCGATGGGGGCGCCGGAGGGCTTGGCGTTCAGCGTAGTGGAAGGGGTGTTGTCCGGAAAACGGGACATTGATGACGTGGAGATGCTCCAGGTAGCGGTGCCGATTGAGCGGGGAAACAGCGGTGGTCCTTTGTTGGATCGGAAGGGAAATGTACTGGGGTTGCTGACTCTCAAGTCACTGCGCACCGACAACCTCGGGTTTGCCATGCCGGTCAACGCGTTGAAAAAATTGCTGGCGGAGCCGAATCCGATCCCAATGTCGCGTTGGCTGACCATCGGTGCCCTAGACGGGAAACGTTGGAAGACCGTGATGGGGGCACGCTGGATGCAGCATGCGGGCGTCATTCGGGCGGAGACTCCTGGGACTGGCTTCGGTGGAAGGGCGCTTTGCCTGTCGCTGAAAGACAAACCTGAAGGCCCCTTTGAGGCAGCAGTCATGGTGAAATTGGATGATGAATCCGGCGCCGCTGGCTTGGTGTTTTGTTCAGATGGGGGGGACGTGCACTATGGCTTCTATCCGTCGGGTGGGAAGTTGCGGCTAACGCGCTTTGATGGCGCGGATGTTTACTCGTGGACGATCCTCGCAGACATGCCAACGCCGTCCTACAAACAGGGGGATTGGAATCACCTGCGGGTAAGCGTCAATGCGGAAAAGATCACCTGCTACGTCAACGGTGCAAAGCTCCTTGAGCAGGCGGATACGGGCTTGCGTGGTGGTTGGGCTGGGATCTGTAAGTTCCGCAATACTTCGGCAAGCTTTCGCGGATTCAAAGTGGGGGATGATCTATCAGAGAAGGCAATCGAGCCAGAGATCGTGGAGAAAGTCAGCAAGGCTGTAGATGGGTTTTTGGGCAACGGCAGCACGGAGAAGGCTGTGAGCGAGCTCCTGGATGATCCGTCCTCAAGTCGGCGAGTTTTGCGCGAGCGCAGGGGGATGCTGGAGCGGCAGGCGGCCCAGCTTCGAGATCTGGAGAAGGAGTTGCATCGCCGCGCGGTGACGCAGGATCTGCTGGCCGAATTGGCCAAGCCAGAGGACAAGATCAATGTCTTGCGCTGCGCGCTGCTGCTCTCCCGACATGACAATCCCGACATCGATGTTGCGCAGTATTTGCAGGTTTTCAATCACATGGTGGATGACCTCCGGGCAGATCCAGAGTTGAAGAAGGGCACCAATGAAGCCGTGGCGAGAATCAATCGTTACCTCTTTGAAGAGAATGGCTTTCATGGGAGCCGGAACGATTACGCAAACAAGTCCAACAGCTATGTGAATGAGGTGCTGGACGATCGCGAAGGTCTGCCGATCACGCTCTCTGTCGTATACTTGGAGTTGGCGGCAAGGCTTGGCATCAAGGATGTCTTTGGAGCAGGGTTGCCTGGTAAATTCATGGTCGGCTTTCATCCCAAATCTGGGAGCGACGACGTCATGCTGGTGGATGTCTTTGAACGCGGTAAGATGTTGACGGTCGCGGCTGCTCAAGGTGAACTCAATGAGGGGGTGCCGTTTGATCCTGAAATGCTGGAGCCCGCATCGAAGAAATCGATCGTGATGAGGATGCTCAAGAACCTCGTGAGCCTAACGATGGAGGACGCCATGCCGTCGCGGGATTCGGCTCCCTATGTGAACCTGGTTTTGGCGCTAGAACCGGGATCGCCTGCGGAGCGTTTCGCTAGGGCGCGACTGCGGGAGATGGACGGCGACAAGACGGGTGCCCGTGAGGACGTGGGTTGGCTGCTCGAGAACGGCGAGCAATTGCCGCCTTATCTCTATCAGCAATTGGATCGTTGGTATCAATCGCTGAAATAGAGCCTCGTTCGCCTTTGTCTATGGCTGCCCACGCATCTCGTTTCACTGTGTCCACTCGTGGCAAGGGAACCTATGAAGTCACGGATAGCTGTGAGGCGGTCGTGCGTGCCAGCGGCATCCGCACAGGAATTGCCACCGTTTTCGTGCAGCACACAAGCTGCAGTCTGGTCATCTTTGAAAACGCAGATCCCTCTGCCCGTACCGATTTGCATGCCTTCTTTGATCGATTGGTGCCGGAGGACGAGCCGTACTTTGTCCACACCTATGAGGGATCCGACGATATGCCGAGCCACCTGCGCATGGCCCTGACGCGCACTTCGGAGGTCGTGCCAGTGGTAGATGGCAAGCTGGCGCTGGGGACTTGGCAGGGAATTTTTCTCTTTGAGCACCGCCGGGTTTCGCACACGCGGTCGGTCGTCGTCAGCGTGGTTGGCGAGGCCTGAAATCGGGTTGCGAATTTTTTTATACGTTCGCGAAAAACTGGCCTGCATCCTGCTCAATTCTATTTTGAGGTCAGGAGTGTGAGCTTCTGAATTTCTCCAAGGCATGATTCTTGGAGGATTCCCAATAACATAGATCCGGTTATCGCTTCATGGTTGGTGGAGCTGGATCACCCGAACGGTCCGGTGGGAGATGGTTGGCTCCCACCGGACCCATCGGGGGGGAGCTAAACTAAGCTCCGACTGCGCGCAGCCACTCGCTGAGATTGTAGTAATTCGTCACGCGGGAGATTTGACCGTCACGGATCTCGAAGAATGCACCGACGCGCAGGTAGTAGGTCTGGCCCGTTGCAGGTGGCAGGCCCTCATCGGTGCGGAGATAGGTGCCCTTGATGTAGAATTCCGCCGATGCGCGATCACCCCCGGCCGAGGTCATGACGACCAGATCTTGAACTTGCTCTGCGTAGCACTGGTCCATTTTGTGGAGGAAGGTGCGAAAGGCATCGCGTCCCGTTTCGGTCGTGCCTTGGTTAATGTCGTGGGCAACGTCCTCCGTTAGCAAGGAGAGCATCGCTTCGCGGTCTCCGGTGTTGAAGGTGTTATAGTAATGCTGAATGAGTTCCGTGGGATTCATGTGTCGGATATGCCCGGTGTGTGACGGATCGTCAACAGCGATGGTTTTTAACATGGGGGTTGCCAGCAGTGAGGGCGAGGCTAAGATGGCAGTCCATGCAAGGTGCCACACTTCAATTGAACGTCTCTAAAGCATCCAAGGTCGCCTGGGTTACGATTTTGGGCATTGCCGCCCTAGCTGCGCCCATCGCCCGCTCCCAGTCCGCGATCGTCGTGGTGGATGCCTACAACAAAAAGGTCCACGTCGCTGCCAACGGGAATCAAAAACGCGCAGTGGGAGGTTTGGCCAAGATCGCTACAGCGATGGTGGCGCTCGACTGGGCAGAGGCCTCGAAAGTCGGCGTTAACGTCCTCGCCACCGTTCCTGTTTACGCTCCGCAGATCGCAGGGGTCGCTGGACTAGATCTTCGTCCGGGTGATCAGATGACCATCCGGGATCTCATTTACGCGACCATGATGAGCAGTGACAATACTGCGTCCATCACGCTGGCTGATTTTGTGGGGAGGGACCATCTGATGCGTCTCGGCCGTCAGGGGGACCCTCTGGTAGAGTTCGTCCGGCAGATGAACGCGCTGGCGCAGAGAGAAGGCGCCATATCGACTCGATTCACCAATCCGCACGGTTTGGAAAATACCAAGGTTGCCCCGTATTCGACGGCGGCAGACATTGCGCGGCTGACGCTCTATGCAGTGTCACGCCCCGCGATGCGTTTCTATACGAATCAGCGGTCCCGCGATCTTACCATCTATCGGGGCGGAGCCAAGGTTGGGGTGCAGATTGGCAACACGAACCAACTTCTCGGGGTGGACCGAATCGACGGCGTAAAGACTGGCAATACCCCGCGCTCGGGTGGCTGCGTGGCTATCTGCGCGGAGAAGCCATCGTCCGTCTATGCCCAAGCAGATGGCAGCAGCGTTATTTTTCGCCATCGAATGGTGGTGGTGGTTTTAGGCTCGGCAGATCCTTTTGGTGAAGCTCGCGGGCTGCTGGCGCAGGGCTGGGCAGCCTATGATCAGTGGTTGGCTGCGGGCCGTCCGGTCACGGATCGGAAGCAACTCTTGCAGTACTATTAGTTGGCACCCATCTTGCAGCTTTTTTGAAGCGACGAAGACAGAATTTATCTCTATATCCATGCGAATCGGAATCTTGAACAGCGGTGGGGATTGCCCCGGACTCAATGCAGTAATTCACGGAGTGGTCGGCGCGGCCACCAAGTTAGGATGGGAGGTAGTCGGGTTCCGCGACGGATTTGAAGGCATGCTACCGCCGGGCGACTACATGATGCTGGATGCGGCAAAGACCGTGGGCATCATGAAGCTGGGGGGGACGATTTTGGGCACGACCAACAAGGGGCACTTCGTTGCCAAAATCGGGGAAGGGAACGTCTCTGAGGTTCCACGTGAAATCGTTGAAAAGGCCAAGACGACACTCAAGCATCTTGAGGTCGGTGCGCTGATCGTCGTTGGCGGCGACGGAAGCCTGACGACTGGCCTACAGCTCTATCAAATGGGCATCCCCGTGATTGGAGTCCCGAAGACCATCGACAACGACATTCAGGCCACGGCGATGAGCTTTGGCTTTGATTCAGCGGTCGCCACGGTCGTGGATGGGTTGGATCGCCTTCATACGACCGCCGAGAGCCATAAGCGAGTGATCGTGCTGGAAGTCATGGGCCGCCACGCAGGCTGGATCGCGCTTTATGGTGGGATGGCGGGCGGCGCGGATATTATTTTGCTACCAGAGATTCCGTTCAGCTTGGAAAAGGTCGCGCAGGCTGTCCGCAATCGGGATGCTCAGGGGCACCACAGTACCCTGATTGTTGTGGCGGAAGGGGCCCGGCTTGAGTCGGGAGACCTCGTCAAAAAGGAAGCTGTCGGCAACGCTGGCGAAGATCGACTGGGCGGGATTGGCGAATATGTTGCGAAGCAGGTGGAGAAACTCACCGGTAAAGAAACGCGCTCCTGCACCCTGGGTCACCTTCAGCGCGGTGGTGCGCCCACGTCCCTGGACCGCATTCTGGGTGTCCGTTTTGGCGTGCATGCCGTGAAACTGATCAAAGACGGCAAGTTTGGCCGAATGGTCAGCTACCAGCAATATCACGTTGGGGACGTCCCGATTGAGGAGGCGGTGAACCAACTGCGTCTCGTGACCAACGACAGTGAGATCGTGGGTGCGGCTCGCAGTATCGGAGTCAGCTTCGGCGACTGAGTAAAATTTGAAGGACTGTTAATAACTACAGATTCCGTTTGACACTTTAGTAACGTCTCCCTACTTTGGCGGCCCTTCTTCCCGCCCTCAGGAACCGGCGGAGTGATCGGAGCCACCTTATATCCCCCCCAATGAAAACCTTTTCTGCCAAAGCTGAAGATACCACCCGCAAGTGGTGGGTTATCGACGCCAAAGACCGCGTGCTCGGTGATGTCGCCGTAGCTGCTGCCAACCTCTTGCGCGGCAAGACCAAGCCGATCTTTACCCCTCACGTTGACACAGGTGACTTCGTCGTCGTCGTCAATGCTGAGCACGTCGTGCTGACAGGTCGCAAAGAAGAGCAGAAGACCTACACTTCGGTTTCCGGTTATATCGGTGGCCAGAAAGTTGAGACCGCTGCTAAAGTTCGCGCCCGCCGCCCGCAGCTTCTGCTTGAGCGTGCCATCAAAGGCATGATTCCTCACAATCGTCTGGGTCGTCAGATCTACACCAAGCTTCGCGTCTACACCGGTGACAATCACCCGCACGAAGCCCAAAACCCCCAGTCTTTTGAGCTGGCCTAATCGCCTCGATTTTTTATCTCACTATGAGCACCCCTAAATCAAGCGCCACTGGACGCCGCAAAACCGCAGTCGCACGTGTGCTTCTTCGCGAAGGCAATGGCCAGATTACCGTTAACGGCCGCAGCTTTGAAGAATACTTCCCAACGCTGACGCTCCAGAACCAAGTTCTGTTCCCCCTCCAGTTGACCAACACACATCAAACGTTTGACGTCTCCGTGAACACCAATGGTGGCGGTGTCACCGGTCAAGTGGGCGCTGTTCGTCTCGGTGTGGCCCGCGCTCTGATCGCTGTCGATGCTGAGCTTCGCCCTGTGCTGAAGAAGGCAGGTTTGCTGACCCGCGATTCGCGTGCGAAAGAACGTAAGAAGGCCGGTCGCCCAGGTGCCCGTAAGCGCTTCCAGTTCTCCAAGCGCTAATTCGACGCGCTGGACGGCTCCCCGATCCAAAAGTGTTCCTCAAAACGCCTCGCAGTTTATTCTGCGGGGCGTTTTGCTTTTCGGGCATTGCCTTGCGTTGCTTTGGGGAATCTTTTTGGAGGCGGGCAGGGGCGCTCTGTGTTATGGGCTCTTCTGTTTTCGTCTTCCCAACCCGTGCTCCCTAAACATGTCTGTCGCCACCGCATCTAAAGTCACAGAAACCGAGATCAAAGAAGAAGAGAAGTTTTGTGGGGAACAGCGGGATCGGATCCTCCTGCGTGGGCCGAATCAGCGGGGGCGGGAGTTTTCCCTGCTAATTGGGGTTGCGAGTGATTTTATGCGAGGACTTCGGACGCTGCACTTTGTCGGCCCGTGCATCACGGTATTCGGCTCGGCACGTTTCAAGGAGGATCATCCTTACTACATCGCGGCGCGGCAGATGGGAGCTGCAATTTCCAATATGGGTTTCACGGTGATGACCGGCGGTGGTCCTGGCATCATGGAGGCAGCCAATCGTGGAGCCAAGGATGTCGGGGGGCACAGCGTGGGTTGTAACATCAAGCTCCCCTTTGAGCAGCATGAGAACCCCTATTTGGATCGGTCCGTCACGTTCAACCACTTCTTTGTCCGCAAAACGCTGATGATCAAATACAGCTACGGCTTCGTCATCATGCCGGGCGGATTTGGGACGCTCGACGAGATGTTTGAGGCCCTGACCTTGATTCAGACCAAGAAGATCCGGAATTTCCCAATCGTTGTGATGGGCTCAGAGTTCTGGGGAGAGATCCGCTCATTCATCGATAGCATGGTTTGTGCGGGGACGATCAGCCCGGAGGATCTGGACCTGATTCTGTTCACGGATTCCCCGACCGATGCGGTAGCGCACTTGCGTGAAAAGGCTGTGAAGCAGTTTGGCCTGCAGGAAAAACGCGTGCCAAGGAGCAGCGTGCTGCTGGGTGAAAAGGGGCTCTAAAGAGGCATTCCCATGTCCGACATCGTCGCAGCAAAGCAGGCTCTCCGCTCATCCATGCGGGCGGAGTTGCGAGCATTGCAGTCGGCGGTATTGGCCGAGTGGTCAGAGGCTTTGCTGCAGCAGTTGATGGGGATCGCAAGGGATTGGCCTGCCGGGCAGGTGGTGTCGGTTTTCGGCGGTCTGCGGGCGGAGCCGGATCTTTTGGTCGATTTCGTCCCTGAACTGACACGGTTAGGCCACCGAGCAGTGCTCTTTGCCGTCGATGGTGAAGACTTGGTGGCCTATGAGGTGAGCGGTGTCGAGGACGCCGTTCGCGGGATGATGGGGGTTTGGGAGCCAGTGCGGCTTCCGCTGCGCCAGGTCGGCTTGCAGGAGATCAATATCGCCCTCACCCCTGGCCTTGCGTTTGGGCTAGAGGATGGCTCTCGCCTCGGGCGCGGCCGTGGTTTTTACGACCGCTTCTTCGCCAAGGCGAGTGCCGAATTGCTGCGGATTGGTGTTGGCTGGGATCTACAGGTCTGCGCCCAAGTGCCGAAGGAGTCCCACGATGCGCTGATGCACATCGTGGTCACCCAGACAGGTATCAGGCGTGTCGGCCTTTGAAGGTGAGTTCGGCGATGCCGCTCTTATCCAGTCCACCGAGGCCGAGTTCGACCATGCGTGAATATTGTGCCTGAGTGGCGTTGTTTAGCGGGAGGTTTAGCCCTGCTTCTTGGGCAAGGTGCTGGGCGATGCCGCTATCCTTCGCTGCATGCTCTGCGCTGAACCAGCAATCGTGCTCGCGGGCAACCATATCGGCAGCGTCTGTCTCGAGGACGCGGCTATTGGCACCCGTTTGGCTGAAGACTTCGCGCACCAAGTCCAAATTATGACCGAGCGCTGCCGCCAGTCCCAGGCCCTCTGCCAGTCCGGCGGTATTGATGTTCATGACCATGTTCACCAGCGCCTTGATCTCGGCTGCGCGTCCAGCGCCGCCGATGAAACGTCGGTTGACGCTCATTTGTTCCAGCATTGGCAGCATCTGGTTGTAGACACTCTCATCGCCAGCCATCATGAGGTAGAGCTTGCCTTCGCGGGCGTGGCTGATGGAGGATGCCATGCTGGCCTCCAGAGTGTGGGCACCTACCTTATCCCCGCCGTCCCAGACTTCACGGTGAACTCCAGGGGAGACGGTGGCGCAGTTGATGAAAATTTTGCCTGTGGCACCCATGAAGAGATTGTCTTCTCCGCCAAAAAAGATCTGGCGCATGGCTTCGTCATTGGTGACGACCGTGAAAATAACGTCCGCTGCGGCAGTGACGTCTGCGAGTTTTGTGCAGGCCTGGCTACCGATTTCGGCAGCGAGCGCCTCTGCGGACTCGCAATGCACGTCATAAACGGCGGTGATTTGATAGCCGCAATCTTTGAGGCGGCGTGCCATGTTGGCGCCCATGCGGCCAACTCCGACGAATGCTAGTGTCTGGGACATGTGAGTTTGTGGTGGGAAGGGGATTACTTGAACTCGGGGTAGAATGGATTGTTTGCCTTTTCCTGTTCCACGGTGGTGAATGGACCGTGGCCAGGGCAGATGATGGTGTTGTCCGGTAGGGTGAAGATCTCTTTGCGGTTGGTCGCCAGCGCATCTGCGTAGGAGACGGCACCGCCGCCCATGGAACTGGCAAAAAGAGCGTCGCCAACGATCGCGACAGGCTGCTGCAGTCCCGAGACAACGTAGGTTACCCCGCCGGCTGAGTGGCCCCAGGTCGAGCGGGGAATGATCCGCAGGCCCCCGACATTCCAGGCGGTGTCCGGAGCGATCGCAAAGGTCTGCGTGCCAGGCTGTGCCTCACGCTCGTGGCTGCGCACGGTTTTGCATCCTGTGGTTGCGCAGAGTTTCTCCAGATCCGCGACGTGATCGCCGTGGGTATGGGTCAAAAAGATCATCGAAAGGCTCAAATCGTTCGCGGACAGGAAATCGATCATCGGTTGGGCATCGGCACCCGTATCAAAAGCCACAGCTGCGCGGGTAGCGGGATCCCAGGTGATGTAGGCATTCACCGTCATGTCGTGGTAGGTGGTGTTGAACTGGGCCAGACCACCCATCTGCACGGGTTGAGGGTGCCATGCCATTTTTGCCATGGTGACGAGGCTGGGGCCGTGCAGTTGAAGGCAGGGAGCGACCTTGAGCAGATCCGCCTCGTCGGTCCCCCCATCTTTCAAGGCCGCCAGAGCCGTCACCGAAATTCCGGCCTGTTCCGCCAGTGTGGCGTCGCTGATTTTGAGCCCACGTTGGGCTTTGCCGAGAACATCGTTGGAAAGGTCTTCGAGAGGGATCATGAATAAGGTTGGAAGGAGTAAGTCTAGGGTATCACAGCCCTTCCAGCCACCTTTCGCAAGGACGAAAACGGGGGAAGACGGTCCAGACCGGCGGATATCGGTAGAACTGCACTGTGCGCGGCCCAAACTTTTGCAACGGCGAAGGTGGCGGGTGGTGCGGAGCCTATGCAGGGTAGATCGCGCAGCCGCGTTGGAGTCGGACGGGGCACACCCAGTCCCTGCCGGCCACTGGTGGAATGCGATCAAGCCCGGTGGGAACTGGTAGGCCTACAGACTCAACTTGGACCACAAAGTCACAGGGGAATTTCCGAAAACTAA
Source organism: Verrucomicrobiaceae bacterium (assembly GCA_024232965.1). Lineage (GTDB taxonomy): Bacteria > Verrucomicrobiota > Verrucomicrobiia > Verrucomicrobiales > Verrucomicrobiaceae > JACKQF01. The sequence goes on from JACKQF010000003.1 coordinate 572,505, forward strand.
AATATTGAGCGAAAATTGTTAAAGATACACTCACCCTGAATCGTTTCAGCGGCAGAAAGTGGCGACATCAACGCTAAACTCCCATGAACATCAGCCCGAAATTCTTGCTGGTTATCGCGGTCAGCACCGCATTCAACCTCTATGCCGTTTCATCGCCGCCTGCCTCCGGCAAGATTGACGAGATCTTGGCACGTGACTGGCAAAAACGTGGACTGACCGCCAATCCGGCAGCTCCAGACGAGGTTTTCCTCCGCCGCATCTATCTCGATGTCGTCGGTCGCATCCCGACTTCGGATGAGGCCAAAGCTTTTCTGAGTTCCAATGCGCCAGATAAGCGGGCCAAGCTGATTGATGCGCTTCTGGCATCGGATGGTTTTGTCAGCAACTACTACAACTACTTTGCCGACCTCCTGCGCCTGCAGACGGACGTGAAGGGGCAATTGACCGGAATGGCGTACTCTCAGTGGCTCAAGGCGGCCTTGGCGAAAAATCAGCCATACGACGCCATGGTGCGCGAGTTGCTGACGACGGACGGTGCCTCTTGGGACAGTGGCGCGATCGGCTTCTACATGCGGGATCAGGGCATGCCGCTCGATCACTTGGCCGCCACGGTTCAGGTCTTTCTCGGAACTCGGATCGAGTGCGCCCAGTGTCACAATCACCCCTTCGATAAGTGGACCCAGATGGACTACTACAAGATGGCAGGCTTCACTTACGGCATGGATACCAAGACGTATGGGATCGACTTCAAAAAGGCCGGAAAGTCTGCCAAGGCGGGCAAAAAGGGTAAAATGTCGCCAGAACAGCGTGAGGACCTGGCCGCGGTCCGCCAGAGCATGCAGGAAGTAATGAAGCCGCTGCGATACATGATGATCACGGAAGGCGATAACCTCCCCAAGCTGCCGCACGACTACAAATACGATGACGCGAAGCCAAACGAGACCGTTTCGCCGAAGACGATGTTCGGTCACGATGCTGTCGTGAAGGAGGGGCAGACACGGCTCGACGCTTTTGCTGATTGGATGACGGACCCGCAGAATCCACGTTTCACCACTGTCATCGCCAATCGCCTGTGGAAAAAAGTCATGGGCCTCGGTGTGATCGAGCCTGTTGACGAACTCACGGACTCGTCCGCCCCAGTGAATGGCGAACTTTTGACGCACCTGGAGCAGACAATGGTCGCGAATAAGTACGATCTTCGCGCCTACCTGAAGGTCCTCTTCAACTCGGAAGTGTATCAGCGCATGCCAACGACAAAGGAAGTGACGCTTGGAGATGCTTACTACTTCACCGGTCCCGTGATGCGTCGCATGACCGCAGAGCAAGTTTGGGACAGCTCGGTGACACTGATGCGTGGAGACGTTGACGCCGAGGTGCGTGAGCCCAATGTGGGTATCGAAGGCCGTCTGGCATCACTAGAGCACCTCTACGACATGCTCACCAGTCGCACGATGGATGAGATGGTCGCTGCCGTGAAGTCCTCCCGCACTGGAGAGACCGAGAAACGCGAAGCGGAAATCAAGCGGCTGACGGCAGAAATGAGTGCAGCACGTCAGGCTGGCGATAAGGACAAGGTCAGGGAATTCTCTGCTGCCGTCGCCCGACTACGCAAGGGGGATCGCGAAACCGCTTTCACGGCAATTTTGGGCAAAACCGGTGCCGACGAAGTCATGGACATGATGAAGGGCGCGGGGAAGACCAAAGCCCAGAAAAAGACCAAAGATACCATTCAGGTCTCATTCAATGCGGCGGAGGAGATGAAAAAACTGCGTGCTGAAGGCCTTGATAAGGCAGAGATCCGTAAGCGGATTGACGCATTGAAAAAGCAGGCAGGACGTGGCGCAGGGCAGCTCAGTGCTGCGGTTCGGGCCTCGGAGCTTCCAAGCCCAGCGCCTCGTGGGCACTTCCTGCGTACCTTTGGGCAGTCTGATCGTGAGACGATTGAGAACGCCACTCGTGAGGCCGCCGTGCCTCAGGCCCTTAACCTCTTGAATGGTCCAATCGCGAACTCGCTACTGAATCCAGCTACTCCGTTCATGAAATCCGTCGAAGCTGCAGCATCCCCAGCGGAAAAGATCGATTCGATCTACCTCGCGCTGCTCAGCCGCAAGGCAACGGCAGACGAGCAGAAGTTGCTTCAGGGCGTCATGGCTGAGCGTGGCGATCGTGCGATCGAGGATATCACTCACTCGCTGCTCAATACCAGCTCCTTCCTCTTCGTGCAGTAATTCCAGGTCGCCAAAAATCACCCATCCGTCATTCGTATGAATACTCTATTCAATAAAGCCGATGAAGTTAGCCGTCGCGAATTCGTGATGCGCGCTGCCAAGACCTGTCTCGGCGTCACTGCCGCTCCCTTGTTGCTGGGCGGACGTGCACAGGCTGCTTTTGAGGGATCGTCAAAGCTGAAGCACGTCCCCACGGCGCGAAACGTCATCTACCTCTACATGAGCGGGGGCATGTCCCATTTGGATACCTTCAACTGCCAACCCGGCACCGAAGAAGCGGGTCCCGTGCAGCACATTAAGACCTCTGCTGACGGCGTCTTGCTATCTGAGTATCTGCCAAACACGGCCAGGCAGATGCACAACGTGGCCATCATCAATTCGATGTCCTCCACCCAGGGTGCACATGCTCAGGGGAACTACTTCATGCACACCAGTTACACCCTGCGTAGCACCATCAAGCACCCGACCATGGGCGCATGGCTTGCCAAATACCAGGGGCGCAGCAATCCCTCGCTACCAGGAAGCGTTGTTATCACCAATGACAGTAAACATCCAGGTGCAGGTTTTTTTGAGGCCGCCGTCGCACCCCTGATCATCAATAATCCTTCCAGTGGTCTGCAAAATGTCCGCCGCCCAGGCTCCGTCACTGAGTCAGATTTTGACTACCGTCTGGACCTTGCTGCGAAGATGGATCAAAAATTCCGCGCAGCGTACGACTACGCTGATGTGCGAGCCTACGGCGATATTTACGCCGATGCCGTTCGAATGATGAAGAGCGAAGATTTGAAAGCCTTCGATATCAGTGCAGAGCCTGCGGATATGCATGAACTTTACGGCAGCGATACCTTTGGTCAGGGCTGTCTCCTCGCTCGCCGCTTGGTAGAGCATGGCGTGCGTTTTGTCGAGGTCTCCCTCGGCGGCTGGGATACTCACACCGATAATTTCGTTCGCGTTCCGGAGAACTGTGCCAAGCTGGACAAGGGGCTCGCCGCCTTGCTCGGCGATCTCGAAAAACGTGGTCTCCTCCAGGACACTCTTGTCGTCCTGACCAGCGAGTTCGGTCGCACGCCGAAGATTAATCAGAACGAGGGTCGCGATCATTATCCCAAGGCCTTCTCCAGCATTCTAGCGGGTGGCGGCATCCGGGGCGGTCAGATCTACGGCAAGACGGACAAGGGCGGCCATGAGGTGGTGGAGAACAAGCTTCTCCCGCCAGACCTCAATGCCACGATCGCTTATGCGCTCGGGTTGCCGATGGACAACATCATCTTCTCCCCCAGCAAGCGTCCGTTCACCGTCGCCGATAAGGGGCAGCCGATCACATCGCTCTTCGCCTAATTTAATCGAGGTCGATGCATCCGGAAGGGACCGCTTCCTGCCGCAGGGCAGGGAGGAAGTCCAGGTGCGCGGGGATGCGGGCGAGCGCACCTTGGTAGCGCAAGGCCTGCTCCTGCCAGAGTCTGAAGTGCGTTGCGTAGGCGCGCTGGTAGCGCTGCATGTGATCTGGCTCCACTCGACGACGATCACGCTGCGTGGTTTCACAATCTTCGAAATCGATATTGCCGCTCCAATCGGGATTTGATTCTTCGATACAGGCCGGTGCCAAAACAATGGCTCGCAGTGTCCCTTGGGAGAGGATCGGTAAAACAGTCTCCGGCGGTGCAGGGCTTAGAAGATCGCTGATCAGGATGCGCATCGACCCGGCACGCAAGGGGGTGCGTTGAAGTGCTGTGGGCAAATGTCCTGCGGAGACCGTCGGGAAATCCCAGCGATGTGCCAGAGCACTCTCGATCGGTAGCTCGCGGCTTTCCGCCCCCAGGACGTGGAGACGGGGGGACGCGCCGAGTCGCAACGCGCTCTCCAGGCAAAAGTACAACAGTTCCCAGGAGCGCAGCTCTTTCTCGGGTGTCAGGAACATTGAGGACGAAGCATCAAAGAGAATGTCCACCTTGGGGGTCACCTCTTGGCGATACAACTTCATCGTCGTGTGTCCGGTGCGAGCCGTTGCCAGCCAGTTGATGTGACGCGGATCATCCCCCGGTGCGTAAGCACGTTGATCCTGAAAATCGATCGAGCTCCCAGTGCCATCGCCGAGAACCCCGCCACTAGCCCCTCGCCAGCGACCACTGCGCAGCGGCAGTCGGGCAATCGAGGCAGCAGCCTTCATGCGTTCATGGATGGCCGGATAGGAAGGTGGCATCGCTGTCCATGGTTACTCGAAAAACAGTCTCAGCGCAAAGAGTTGCCGCCGCATCGAGTCGGGAAATTACCTCCCCCGCACGATATCTTCATAGGCGACCAGCGAAGGCTCCAGCGCCTTCAGGGCGGTGCCCCAGAAGGCGGGGTCGGTCAAGTCCTCGCCAAGGCTCCGCTTCACCACCTCTTCACATGTGGCGCTCCCAGTCATCGAGAGAAAGGCCTCGTAGCGAGGCAGAAAGCTCGCGCCCTCCGCTTGGAATCTCGCAAACAAAGCCTGACTCAGTAAGTAACCGAACACGTAGGGGAAGTTGTAAAACGACACGCCGGTGATGTAGAAGTGCATCTTGTAGGCCCAGAACATCGGGTCCGTGCCGTCCGGTAGTAAAGTGTCGCCATACAATTTGCGCTGCGCCTCCGTCATCAGTTCGCTCATCCGCGACACCGGCACCTCGCCCGCTGCACGCTCAGTGTAGAACGCCTTTTCGAACTCATAACGCATGGGGATGTTGATAAGGTAGGCATGCGCACGCAGCATCTCCTGGTCGAGCAGATGGGCCTTCGTCGCTGGAGTGATGCCAGAATCACTCATTAGACCATTCAGCAGGATCATCTCGCCGAAATTGGAGGCGGTCTCCGCCAGCGTCATCGGGTAGTTGGCCGCAAACGATCGGGCGGGGCGGAGCACGCAGGAATGCCAAGCGTGACCGACCTCATGCGCAAGCGTGACCATGTCATGCACGGTCTTGTGGAAGGTCATGTAGACGCGCTCTTCATGCTTCAGCTGCGACCCGGTGCAGAACGCCCCAGGGCGCTTGCCCGCGCGAGGCTGAGCCTCAATCCATCGTTGGGCCAGCATCTCCCGGAAATACGCCCCCAACTTCGGATAGGCGGCGCTGAAGGCGTGATCCACCGTGGCGCATGCCTCATCCCAGGTGAGCTCTTTTTCATCCGGTGGGGATATCTGAGGCGCTTCAAGATCAAAGTAGTGTAGGGCAGGGGTTCCTTGCAGCTTTGCCGCTGCTCGGATCGCCCGTCGCGGAAGCTCAATGTGCGTCTGGATCGCATCCAGCATGGCTTCGAGTGAGTCTCGACTCATTGCACCGTCAAACAGTGGCGTATCCAAAAAATGTGGAATGCCACGGCGCCCATATAGGGACAATCGAGTTCCAGCGATCCCGTTCAGAGCCGCCGAAAGAGTTACTGCGTGATCGTTCCAGGGCTTTTGCCCCGCATGAAAGGCAGCCTCGCGCAGGCGGCGGTCGGGTTCTGACATCAGCGCACGCCGCCGTGACATCGGAACCGTCTCCTGATGACCATCGGGAAAGGTCATCTCAAACTCCATCTTGCCCGTCAAGGTATCGTAGAGTCGCCCCCAAGCATGAAGGCCATCGACGTTCAAATCTGCAGCCAGCGACTCCAGTTCCGCGCTCATCTGCTTTTGCCCCGCCTCACGCATCCGCCGGACTGCGTGGGTCGCATTTTCCAAAGCAGGATCAGCGACCACAGTTTCAAAGGCATCATCACTCAGTGACGCGAGCGCAGACTGCAGGGTAGCACTCAGCTTCACACTCTCCGCATCAAGGGTGGAGATCCAAGCCTCATCTGCCTTAACCGCCTCATCATTCGCATCATCCGCCGTCAGGCATCCGAGATAGGCCGAAAGGTGGCCGAGTCGGTCAGAGAAGGCCTCCAACTCCACAATGACCGCCACAATTGCCGGACAATCATCTGCAAGCACCTCCGCCTTCGCACGCAGGACCTCGACATCTCGAACGAGAGCGGCCTTGAAATCCAGGTAGTCAGCAGCACCGAAACCAGAAAACCAAGATTCAAGCGACCAACGATCAGGGGCAGAAGAAGAAGGCATACCCTTCCATAGCGAGGTTTCAGAAAGGATCAAATCGCTATCAAAAGTGGGCGACAATTGAGCGTCTCAGCCCAGACGGAGTGATGGAGGAATCCTAACATCTGTGGGAAGTCATGGGCTTAAAACCGCATCCTCGGGGTTCTTTGTGGCAATTCGATCGTCCCGAGTGATTCGGCACCGGAATTCTGTGGAACGAACTCCAGAGGTGTCCGATCACGTCGGTGTTTTTGTGAATATCTCCAGTGTTTCTACTTGCGTGATGATCATAACCCCCTAATTTCAGTCCCTCCCTGAGGCAGGGGTGGTGACCGCTGGTCATCTGCAATGTCCTCAACTGCATTTGATTAACCCCCCAACTATTCCTGTTATGAGAGCTGATTTGGTCGAACAAGCTGCGCTGGTCATCAATGATCCGCCGACTCTGATCAACATGGTGTCAAAGCGCGTCAAGCAATTCGCCATGGGGCGTCAACCCCTCGTCGAGCGTCGTCCAGGCCTGCGTGAAGCAGATTGGGCACTCTTGGAGATCATCCAGGGCAAGCTGAAGCGGGCAGACGTTGAAGAAGAAGTTCCCTGAACTTCTGGCGCTTTTCTGACCCGCCGAGCAGGAAGAATCCCGCCCACCGAATAGGCACGGCCTCCGAAGTGAGCTATGTCAGATGAGATTGCAACCAACCGCAAGGCGTCGCGGGATTTTTTTATTGAAGAACGCTTTGAAGCGGGCGTGGAGCTCCGTGGTACGGAGGTGAAATCCATCCGCCAGGGGAAGGTCAACGTCTCGGACGCTTTCGCAAGGGTTGAGCGTGGCCAGACTTGGCTCTACAATTTGGATATCCAGCCCTACGACAAGGCTAGTCATGTTCAGCACGAAGCCCGGCGAACTCGACGCCTTTTGCTGCATAAGCGCGAGATCTTGAAGCTCTTCGCTTACTCGAACCAGAAGGGGCTAGCCCTGCCGATTCTGCGAATGTACTGGAAAGGCCAGCATGTGAAGGTCGAGATCGGCGTTGGCCGAGGCAAGAACAAGGGCGATCAGCGCCAAGACCTGAAGGAAAAAGTCGAGAAGCGCGAGATGCAACGCGCCATGGCCGGCTTTAACGAGCGCGGGCGGAAGTAGATGGCCACTCAGAAACGGGCGCAAAAAGAGTGAGACAGACACTCTTGTCTGGCCGCCTTTCATCCCAGAGCCGAAGAAGCGGGCGCAAAAGACTGGATGGGATTCGATTAGATCCGTGGATTCGCGTCACTGGACTATGCCTGAGACGCTCACGCAGACGGGAGTGTCTGCGTCACGAACATCCAGTCTGAAGACTTTCTAGATTAAAGGGCGACGCGGCTGTTGCTGCGGATTGAGGCCTCTTCGGCCTCGCAAAGTTCCAGGGCGAGCAGGCCGTCCTCTGGGGTGATGGCACATTGTTTGGCACCGCCCTGTACGCAGGCGATGAAGTGGCTGAGTTGGCCGATGTAGCCGTCGGGTCCAGTGCACTCGAGTTGGGCTTCTTTACCCTCGGTAAAGAGGCGCAGGGGGCGCTCGGTGCGGGTGCCATCGTAGTCTGCGGTGGCGTTTTCGAAATTAACCCGGTAAGCCATTTTAAAGCCGAACCCGGCGCTCATGGACCAACCGCCTTCGGCGTGAACCATGGCCCCACAAGCGACTTCATAGCGGCTCACGACGTGATCGATCCCGCCGCTGACCTTGGTGTAACCGACGGAACTCACGGCCTGGGGGCTACCAAAAAGATGCAGCACAAAATCCACGTCGTGGATGTGGAGATCCAAGAGTGCACCGCCCGATTTTTCCCCGTCCAGAAAGACGCTTCGCCCCCACCCTGGAGCCTCTGCGACTCGGGTGAAGTGCGCGGACAGGACGCGGCCATAGCGGGCATCTTCCACTGCCTTTTTGAGCCATTGCCATTCGGGCCAAAAACGCAGGCACATCGCCGGCATCAGTAGGCGATCTGCGGCGCGGGCGGCATCGATCATGCGTCGTGCCTCAGCAGACGTTCGGGCCATGGGTTTCTCGCAGATCACATGCTTGCCTGCCTCCAGCGCGGCAATGGTCTGCTGGGCGTGAACGTGGGTGGGTGTGCAGAGATCGACGACGGAGACAGTGTCTCCGGCTAGCATCTCGTCAAGTGTGTGGAAAGCCTGGACGGCGCTCATGTCCACCTTCAGTGGCGTTTGATCGCCGACGTTGCCGGCGACATCGGTGAAGTCGCCATCCAGATGGCGGCCACTGGGATTGCCCAGCGCCGCGACATGTGCCCCCGACACTTGTGCCCAGGCTTTGAGGTGCGTGGCACCCATGAATCCTAGACCGAAGACGCCGACGGGAGTGCTCATCGTTTGGAATTAGGCGGCGAAGGAGGTGAAGCTGCGGAGGGCCGCGATGCGGGCGGCCACGTCTGCGGCGGTCACATCCTGCAGCTTGTGGGTGCTGAATGCCTCGCAGGTGTAGCTGGCGACGACGCTACCGTGCACGACAGCGGTCTTCAGATCTTCAAAGGTCGGGGAGGACTTGCCGTTAGCTGCCAACCAACCGGCTAGGCCGCCGAGGAAGGAGTCACCAGCGCCAGTCGGATCGAAAACGGAGTCGAGCGGGTAGGCGGAACAGGAGAAGAAGTCGCCGTTTTCGCCGAACAAGTAGCTACCGTGTTCACCGCGTTTCACCACGACAAAGCGCGGGCCTTTGGCCTGGAGGCGGCGGCCCGCGTCAACGAGGTTGGTCGTGCCAGCGAACTCTTTGGCCTCGCCATCATTGATGACGAGGAGGTCGATCTTTTTCAGGACGTCGTGGAGGCGTTCGTTGGCGATTTCGATCCAAAGATCCATCGTGTCTGCAGCGATGAATTTGGCACCCGCGCACTGCTCCAGCGTTTGCATCTGGTTGTCAGGGCTCATGTTAGCGAGCACGGCTACGGTGGCTGCGCGGGCTGCGTCGGGGAGATTTGGTTGCCAATGTTCGAGGACGTTCACTGCCACCTTGTGGGTGGTGCGGGTGTTCATGTCATCAAAGTACTCGCCGCTCCAGGTGAAAGATTCGCCAGCGTTGCGCTCGACTCCATCGAGTTCGACGCCGTGGCTGGAGAGCATCTCCAGGTGGGCAGGCGGGAAGTCATGGCCTACGACGCCGACGAGATGGACTGGCTTGCAGAAAATGCTGGCCGCTAGCGATGCGTAGGAGGCGGAACCGCCGAGCAGATTTTCCTGCATGGCTTGCGGGGTTTTAACATGATCGAGGGCGACGGTTCCGGCGATGACAACAGACATGGAGATAAGTAGGAGGGTAGGGGATCAGCGCCCACGCTGAAGGTCGGCCCCAGCGCGGCGGCCCGGACTATTCCCCAGGGGGCGGCCGTGTCAACCCAGTCAGCGATACTGATAGGGCAGGGGCACGGGGACGGTCTGGCGTTGGGGGAATTCCCGCCCTGTGCGGCGATCCGCGGTGCGGCGGATGTCAAAGAGGTCTTCGGCAGCGTGATGGAAGACGGCAAAGACCATCGTTCCAGGACGGCTCTCGTCGCTAAAATCATGGCCACCTAAGGTATCCAGCGGCGTGGCGAAGGTCAGTGGCACATCGGTGCCGTCGGCGCGGCGAAATTTCCTCACCTCGACCGTGGCGCGCGGATCGATCATGATACCGGGATTCGTCCAGCCACCTGGGGCGACGCTTCCCAGATCGATGCCGTCAATAGCCACGACGACCTCGATCCGGACATCAGTCTCGTTCCGCAGGCGGAGACGGAAGCCACTCCCTGCGGCGGCCTCGACGAAGACGCGGCCACCCGATTCATGGCAGCGAAGTCGTCTGCCGCGTTCGTTTTCGAATGATAGGGACAAGGAACCATTACCGAGCCTGCGCCAACCCTTGTAGCTGAGAAAGACATCTTCTTGGTCCTTCAACATCTGCTGCACTGAGGCGGTATCATGGTGCAGACCGCGCACGACCACGGCGGGCGTGTCTGGTGAATGGCGCTGCCAGTGCTGGCCGGCGGAGGACTGACCCGTGTGCGGGGCTAGCGATCCGGTCGATGAACTGGCGCGAGCTGCGGAGGCTGCGATGTGTGAGCCTGTCGAGGCCACGATGAGCCCAGAGCCTGAACTGTGAAATGTGCCACATGCCGAGAGGCCCGCTGCTGCGCCCATTGCAGCGATCCGCCGCATCCATTGCCGTTTAGTTTTCGAAGCCTCTTGCCCGGGTTGTGCCATCGCCATGTCGTATCGTGTTATCCTTGAATTCGGTAGATAACACGCTTCAGGCCTGAGGATTCTTCCACGGATCTCTCCAGCTGGCACTGCAGCAGTTTCTCCAGGAGGTCGTGCTCCAGCGTCTCGACGATGGGGAATGCGGCAGCGACTTTGGCCATGGGGCAGTGGAATTGAATCATGTAGGCCTGCCCGTCTTCGCCCGTGGCGAGGGTGCTGAGGCAGCCATCTGAGGTGCGCAGTTTTGCCAATACGACGAGGCGCTCTTGGGGTGTCTCTCCCCTCATTTTGGCGGCGTAGCGCTCCGTGCGTTTCTGAAAATAGGTGTAGAGGAGTTTCTGCGGTCCAGTCTCGCCAAAGGCCCGCTCAGCCACTTTTAGCAGATCAACAGCCAGTTCTTCGCCTGCGTGTGGGAAGAGTTCATCGAGGCGCGTTGTCACACGGTAGATGCGCTCTGGGCGTCCCATCGGTTTGGGGCGGCGCGTGGTCTCGAGGTAACCCTTTTTGGCCAATTCGGCGCAGTGCTGCTTCACGCCCATGTAGCTCATGCCCATTTCGCGACTGAGCTCGTTCACGGACATGCCCGCAGATCGCTTGAGGTGAAGAACCAAATCGATCACTGGCGTGTGAAAGATGTCCTTTAAAACAGTTAGCAGCATCTCCGTCCCTCCCGCATTGGGTCAGGCTAACACGGCCACCGCTGGATGCAACCCGGTCCATCGCTAAAGAGACGCTTTGTGCTAGGGTGAAAAATTTTCACGTAAGAACTGCCGGACAATCTAAGTTTGGTTAATCGCAAATGACGCGCACTTATCGACAGATCCTCGCCGCATGGGTCCTCCTGGCTTACAGCCTGGGCGGGACCTCATTGGGTTCTGGGCTGTTCGCGGTATTGGCGTCGTGGAATGGAGCGCACCAAGTCAATGTGCGCACGTTAGAATCAGGCGGCGTCGAGGTCGTATTGCATCACCAGAAGGGGAACTACACACCGCTGGTGGAGGATCACCGGGGCATGTTCGCACAGGTGCTTGCTTCGCTTTGCTCTGCGGACAACCTGGGGGATCACGTTTTATCCCAGCAGCTCACCAAAGCCTGTTCGACCCCTCAGCGCGGGCTCCATGAGATTGGCGAGAATGCCAAGCAGCGGGTGCCGTTGATGACATTGTCGGCGGTGACGACTCTGATTTTTCCCTGGTGTGTTCCGCAGCGTGCGGAGCGTGATTCAGAGATGGAAATGATGCCACCGTGCCCCGTCCATGATGGCGGGAGCCGGTCAGGATGGCCTCACGCGACCGAGCGTGTCGCCGCGCTATTGATTTGAGGCGGAACGCCTCTCGCTCCGCAATACGCGCTCGGTGATCCCTGCCTCGATGGCATGATGGACCTGTTGGTGACGTGTCGCGGAGCAAGGTCACCTTTTTTGTGCCCAGCGGTTTTGCTGGGACGCGTCACATCTTTTTTGCATTCAAAACTCCTCATTTATTCAATCATGAAACCCCTTTGTTCTCTCCTTTTTTTTGGCGTCCTCGGCTCTTGCCCGATCGTTCACGCCGTCACTCCATCAGCCCTCGGCGATGAAGCCGTGGCCGCGAATCCTGAAATCAATTTTTACGCGGCAGAGATAGCCGCAGCCCGGGCTGGTCGGAAGACGGCCGGGCAAATCGCCAATCCGAACCTGAGTGTCGAGGCTGGCCGCATGACAACCGGTGAGTCAGGTGACGGTCCCGTTTGGCGTGCACAGATATCACAGACCTTTGATTTTCCGGCGCGCGTGGCACTGCGCAAGGCTGTGGCTGATCGCGATATCGCCCTGGCAGATCTGGGGTTGGTTCAGTTCAAGTCACTCCTACGCAATGAAGTCAGGGCACGCGCGGGGGAATTGATATTGCTCCGCAAAAAAATGGAAGCGGTGAAGAGCGTGCGGAGTCGGTTGGCCGACGTCGTCGGAGTGCTGGTTCAACGTGATACGGGCAACGTCAGCGCGAAGCTGGAGCGTCGCATTTTGGAATCGAGTGTGCTGACCATGGATCGTGAGATCTCGAACGCGCTGACGGATGCGGAGGCGATGCGAGTCGATTTGAATGCTCTCTGCGGCCGTGCGCCATCTGCACTGCTGGACATTGAGGATGATGCGGTCGCGTTCCCATCGATTCCCAGTCTGGAGACCCTGAAGTCACAGGCGGCGGAGACGAATTTCGATCTCCAGCAAAAGCGGGTGGAACTGGCACGCCAAGGATTGAAGATCGATCTGTCAAAGGCAGATCGCTGGGGGAGTGTGAGTTTTGGTCCCTATTTGGGCGGTCAAAAGGCAGGGGACTCGGAGAAGGAGGTCGGGATTGTTTTTTCGATCCCCCTGCCACTTTGGGATAAGAACAAGGGTGCCATCGATGAGGCTGCTGCTCGCGCTGAGCAGGGGCAGGCGCTACTCAATGCGACTTTGCGTGATCTTGAGCGTGATCTCACGAAGGCTCGGGATGCGTATGCTCGGGAATTGGACACGCTGGACCTCTGGAAGAACGATCCCGAGGCGGCCTTTAAAGAAGCCGCTGAAGAGGCGGATCGTCACTACCGTCTGGGGGCAGTACCCGTGACCACCTACGTGGAAATGCAGCGCCAATACCTGGCTGCAATCGATGCCCTGGTCGAGACCCGCCAGCATGCCTGGGAGCACTTGATGGTGCTTGAGCGTCTGCTGGGTGGCAAGCTTGGCGCGAAGGGAGGTGCGAAATGATCGAGTCGATCATCAACTTCTCGCTGAAGAATCGTCTGCTCGTGATCATGGGAGCGCTCTTGCTCCTTGTCGCAGGCCTCTTTTCCGCGATGAACCTGCCGGTGGATGCTGTGCCGGACATCACCAATACGCAGGTGCAGATCAACACAGCAGTCTTGGCCTTGGCTCCGGAGGAAACCGAAAAACTGGTAACCTATCCCCTGGAGTTGGCACTGGCAGGGATTCAGGGAGTGGAGGAATTCCGCTCGCTCACCAAGTCCGGGCTGTCGCAAGTCACGCTGGTTTTCAAAGACGGAACGGACATCTATCGTGCCCGTCAGCTCGTCAGCGAACGGCTTCTACAGGTCGAGTTGCCAGCGGGTCTGCAGCCACAGATGTCGCCAATCAGTACCGGGTTGGGGGAGATTCTCTACTACACCCTGGACTACAAAAAGGATGCGCCGCAACGGAAACAACCACGCGAAGCGCAACTCATGGATTTACGGGATGCGCATGACTACATCGTGAAGCCTTACTTGCGCACGGTGCCTGGGGTGGCGGAGATCAACAGCTCCGGCGGTTATGAACGACAGTTGGTGATCCAGCCCAAGCCCGAGGCCCTGCGCGATGCGGGGATGACCTTTGGTGAGTTGGCAGACATCATCGGCGAAAACGTGGACAACGCCGGCGGCGGCGTGGTGGAGCGCAATGGTGATCGTGTGCTGATCCGTGCGGTCAGCAAGGTGGCAAGTGCGGAAGACATCGCGAACCTCTCCGTGAAGTTCGCGGCAGCCGCAGAACCCCTGAGGGTGAAGGACCTGGCGGAAGTCGCCATTGGCAGCAACGTGCGCACGGGTTGCGCCGTCGAGAATGGTGAAGAAGCTGTGCTTGGCACTGTCATGATGCTGGTCGGTGAGAACAGTCGCGTCATCTCCAAGCGAGTGGAAGAAAAGTTGGAAGAACTCCAGGCAAAGCTGCCTGCGGAATTGGAACTGCGCATTCAGTATGCGCGGAGTAGCGTGGTGGATCGGACCATCGAAACCGTGGAGCACAATCTCTTCGAAGGGGCGATCCTCGTCGTCGTGGTGCTGTTAATGCTGCTGGGGAACTGGCGCGCGGCTCTGATCGTCGCCTTGGCCATTCCTCTGGCCTTCTTGTTTGCTCTGATTGGCATGACCTTCGGTGGTGTTTCCGGGAACTTGATGAGTCTGGGGGCGGTGGACTTTGGGCTGATCATTGATGGCGCCGTCGTTATGGTGGAAAACATCGTTCGAGTGCTCGCAGAAAGGCAGCATGAACTCGGGAGGAAACTCACCCCCAAGGAGCGATTGGAAGCTGTGCGCGAGGCTGGATCCCAGGTGGGTAGTCCGATGTTCTTTGGGGTGCTGATCATTACGCTCGTGTATCTGCCGATCCTCGCCCTGACGGGCATCGATGGAAAAATGTTCCATCCCATGGCAATCACCGTCATGCTAGCGTTGGGTGGTGCACTGATCTTGGCGCTGACGCTGATGCCTGCGCTGTGCAGTCTCTTGCTCCGTGGTAATATTTCAGAGAAGGACAACTTCCTCATGCGCGCGGCAAAGTGGGTGTATCGCCCAAGTCTCGCGATCGCATGGAAGCTGCGGTGGATTGTGGTGGCATCGGTGATGGGACTCCTCGCTTTGGCGGTGCTTGTTCTGTTACGCATGCCCCAGGAATTCGTGCCGACTCTGAATGAGGGCTCGTGGACCGTCATGGTCTATCAGCCCGCGAATACCAGCCTCCAGACATCCTTGAATCGTTGCGTGAAGACGCAGCACTATTTGCTCAATAAGGTGCCAGAGGTTACCACGACCTTTGCCCGTATCGGCACGAGTGAGGTGGCCACCGATCCGATGTCGCCTGGCGAATACGATCTCTACATCTTCTACAAACCACAGGCAGAGTGGCGAAGGGAAGGTGGGGTGCCCGTGTCAAAGGATCGGCTCGCGGATATCATTCGGGAAGAATTGGCGACTGAGATTCCAGAGCAGGCCTACGACTTCGCTCAGCCGATCCAGATGCGTTTCAATGAAATGCTGGAAGGATCTCGAGCTGATCTCGCTGTGAAGATCTTTGGTGAAGATTACGATACCATGGAAAAGATCGGCGAAGAACTGAAGGCAATTCTTGAAGGAACCGAAGGAGCGAGCAGCGCGGAATTCGAAACGGAGGGGCGTGTGCCCGTCATGGAAATCCGGGTGAATCGTGCTGCCTTACTCAAGTTCAATGTCGGCGCAGCGGAAGTGAATGATGCCATCGCAACGGCGTTGGCGGGTCACAAAGCTGGAACGTTGATTGAGCATGATCGACGTCGCGATATCGTAGTGCGGCTGCCAGAGAAACTGCGCAACGACTTCGAGGTGATGAAACGTCTGCCCGTCCGGGCGCGTGACAGCGGTCTGGTGGAACTTGGCCGATTGGCGGAATTCGTCGAAGTGCCACAGGTGGATGCCATTGGTCGCGAGGATGGTCGCCGTCGTGTTGCGATCAATGTCGATCTCAAAGGTGGCACTGATGCGGAACAATTCGTGAAGTCCGTGCGTGCCCGCATTGCTGCAGAGGTCAAGCTCCCGGACAACTATCGCGTCGATTTCGGCGGACAGTTTGAGCACCTTCAGGAGGCCCGGGCTCGTCTTGCGGTGGTGGGTCCGCTCGCCCTGGTGCTGATCTTTGTGCTAATTCACGCGACGTTCCGTAGTGTCGTGCAGACCTTGATCGTTTACACAGGCATTCCGCTGGCCGTTACGGGTGGCGTCTTTGCACTGTGGGTTCGGGATCTGCCGTTCAGCATCAGTGCCGCTGTGGGTTTCATCGCACTTTGTGGGGTGGCCGTGCTCAATGGCGTGGTCCTGATCAGTTGCTTCAACCAACTTCGGAATGAGGGCAAATCGGCGGCGGAAGCTGTGGACGAAGGTTCACTGCAGAGACTCCGCCCGGTCTTGATGACGGCTCTGGTCGCCTCTCTGGGCTTCATCCCAATGGCAATCAGCAGCGGCGCTGGCGCAGAGGTCCAGCGCCCCCTGGCCACCGTGGTCATTGGTGGGATCTTGAGTTCGACCTTCCTGACGCTCTTCCTCTTGCCCGTGCTTTACCGATGGGTCGGGCGGTGGAGTAGCCAGCCGAAGGAACACCATTGATTCTGCTGCCGTCGTCCGCGTAGTAGCGGCGGGGCCGAGTTCGCTAACATCAAAGGGGCAGAAAGTGATACTTTCTGTCCCTTTTTGTTGCATTGACCGTGTGGAGGCGCTGCGTGATGATCAGATTTTGCTTTTGGTTGTCGCCGTAAGGAAAGCCAGATGCGTTTGGCTCCGTAAGGTTAGATGTCAAACGCGCACGAACCCTAACCTGACTCACCATTATGTTGATCCAAATCCATTCGGACAAGACGGTTAAAGAGGCGGCCGCAGCTTTGCATCTCGCAGTCGCAGCTCATCACTTTGGTGTCATGCATGTGCATGATCTCAAAGACACCCTGTGGAAGAAGGGCGAGGCGCTCGACCACGAATGCCTCGTCTTCGAAGTCTGCCAGCCCCAGCAGGCCAGGAAAGTGCTCGAAGAAAATATGAGCCTCTCCACCGCACTGCCCTGCCGAATCTCCGTCTTCGAAGAAGGCGGCCGAACCGTCATTGCCACCATCAAGCCCACCGTCCTGCTAAGCATGGTGAATACCCCCCAACTGAACAGCGTCGCCCAAGAAGTGGAGGACACGATCGTCAAGATCATGACCGAAACCGCCGCTGGGTGACCGGTGGGCGGACGGGTTGTAGCTGGGGACTTTGGCCCCGTAGCGTGTGAATCGCTACGGCGGGTAGTGGACGGTTAAAAGTGACCCGTTCAGTCAGTCATCCGTGGGGCGGGTGAGTGGCCCTGGGAGCGCCGGTATTTCATCCTTCGTAGTACTTCGGAAAACGGGCTTACCGGCCCCAAATCCAGCGCGAAGCCAAACTTTCTAACCACTGATGTCCACTAATAGGGCACTAATGAAGACAGATTTGGCAGAGGAATGGGGGCAGGGGAATGTTTTTGATTGATGTGGCCGCCCCAAATCCAACGCGAAGCCATCTTTGCTAACCACCAATATCCACTAATCGGGCACCAATGAAGGCAAGCCCTGGGAACAACGATCTCAGACCCAGAGGAGCAACCACGGAAGACTCGGAATTCACGGAAGTACTGAACACCGCAGAAGGAATCAACCGCAGATCTCGCGGAGTGCGCCGATCTCGCAGATGCCAGAGGCAGCAGACTTGCATCCCGTCCTTCTGAATCTTCCGTGTATTCAGTGTGTTCAGTGGTTGGCCATCCTCGTCTCAGTCATTCCGCTGCCGAACCTCCCCGAACCCAAAACGCGAAGCATCGTGCACGGCAGAAGGAATCAACCGCAGATCTCGCAGAGTGCGCAGATGCCGGAAGTATCCGATTCAGGATGCCTTTATCTGCGTTCATCTGCGCCATCTGCGGTTCAAAGGTTTGCTGGTTTGTAGCCCTAGAGGCCCCTTTCGGACACGCCCATGTTTTCGCCTTTAGAAGCGACGGGTAGAGGTCAAGACGTGACGGGTAGAGGTCTGGAAGCTTGCGAATCTTACTCGGACATTACAATCTGACCTCAGATTGCCATTTTCTGACCCCAGGACGCGACGAGCTGACCTCAGGACGTGACGTCCTGACCTCAGGAAGCGACGTCCTGACCTCAGGAAGCGACGAGCTGACCTCAGGAAGCGACGTCCTGACCTCAGGAAGCGACGTCCTGGCCTCAGGAAACGACGTCCTGACCCCAGGACACGACCACCGTCGTTACAAAAAGGGCTCCTTTTACCCCATCTGGGCGTGTCCGAAAGTTTGTGTTTCGGGGATTGGGGCGTGTCCGAAAGTTTGTGTTTCGGGGATTGGGGCGTGTCCGAAAGTTTGCCCGTTCTTAGCTTCAGAAGCCACGCCGCGCCCTCTAGACGCGACGTTGTGCCCTCTAGACGCGACGCCGTGCCCTCTAGACGCGACGCCGTGCCCTCTAGACGCGACGCCGTGCCCTCTAGACGTGACGTTGTGCCCTCTAGACGTGACGCCGCGCCCTCTAGACGTGACGTCTGTAGCTCTAGAAGCTTCGTCGAAAGCTCAAGAATCGACGTCCATCGCCACAAAAATGGCTCCTTTCACCCCACTTCCGAGACTGACTCCCCGCCCACGGCCTCCCATCTTCCCACCTTTTATCCCTGACTTTTCACTCCCAGCCCCCCCCATTCTCCTTGCCATTCTTAGCTTCTGCCGCTTTGATTAGCGCAGAATCCATAAGTAAATACTGAATGTTCTTCGTCCCCCAAACGGTCAAAGTCCCTCGCGCTTACCTAGCCGAGCAAGAACCCATCGCGGCGGTGTCTGGTGCGCTGGACGACAAGATTGAGTTGAATCGGCGGATGAACGCGACGCTGGAGGCGACGGCGTTGTTCCAGAGCTGGTTTGTGGATTTCGACCCCGTCCGAGCCAAACTCGACGGTCGCCCCCCGTCGGTCTCTTCCCCGAGCGCATGGAGGACTCAAAGTTGTGACATATTCCGAAAGGCTGGCGGGCTCGCACGCTTGGCGACATCGCGAAGAACGTTTCTATCACGTTTGATTTCAGGCGCACGCCCGAAGTGGTTTTCATCAACACCGGCGATGTGTTGGAAGGTAACTTCTATCACTCAAAGCGCAGCGCTCACGCTGGCTTACCGGGGCAAGCGAAAAAGTCTATTTGCCCCGACGACATCCTGTTCAGCTAAATCCGCCCGACGAACAAACGCTACGCATACGTGGATTTCGATTCCAGTGATTACGTTGTCTCGATCAAGTTTATGATCATCCGTGGATCGAAGGAAATTCATCCGCGCCTGCCGTATCGCATCCTCACGGCGAAGGAGACACTTGACGAGTTCCACGTGCAGGAGGAATCAGGCTCGGGGACTTTCCCTCAAATCACTTTTGATACGATCAGTCACCTGCCCATCGTGCTGCCGCCACTCGAAATTCAAGAAGCCTTCCAGCGGGCGGGCCCCAAAATGGACGCAAACATCAAAATCAACAAACCGCAACCCCTCACCCTCGGCCCCCTGCTCCCGAAGTTGCTGAGCGCGGAACTATCCACCCATGAAAACTACGTCCAAATATGACGTGCTGGTCCAGGTTCTGGACAGTCTGCGCAAAGAAGTGCGGCGGACCGGGATCCGTTTACTGAGGTGGTGCAGGTGAGGCGCTTGCTTGAGGCACTCAGGATGCACAATGCCGAAGATGACCTGCTGGACCCGCAATATGATGCCAGCTAGCCCCGAGCTCACTTCCGCCCGCAATCTGGCCTACCAAGGGGTGGGTCGGAATTTGCTCCAGTTTCAGCGTCTCGAACTTCTGCTCAAGTATCTTCTGGGGCGTCACCAAGGATCCTACACCATCGAAACAATGGTCGATGAAATGAAGCGATGTGAGAAGGCTCAGGAGAGAAAGACCTTGGGGTTGCTCGCCGGAGATTTGTTCGAGAAAGTAATCCTGAGACAGACCAGCGGCGATGTCGTGCCCGCCGAGGGCGCCGACCCAGGAAAGTTCTCCCATCGCTTTGGCATCACGATTACCGAGGGGCTCCACCAGGAATGGCAATCCCGGCTCAAAGACTTGGTCGATGAGCGAAATCAGTTGGTGCATCTGTCGCTAATGTCATGGGACTTAGATACGATCGAAGGCTGCCAAGCTGTCGTAGTAGTGCTCGACGAGCAGCGCGGGCGGATCGCGGCCGAGCTCGAGCAGGTCAAACGTTTCCACGAGTTCTTTACCCAATGCATGATGCAGCTTCATGAAGAACTGATGGTTGCGGACGTTCTCAAGGAGCAAGGTGCTTCGCCATAGACCCGAAGCGAGTGGGATCCCTGGTGCAGGTAATGGCCTTGGATGTTGGCCCGTAGATGACACCGATGATCGCAGATCAAGGCAGGATGAATTTGATCGTTCCTGCATCTGCGCCTTCTGCGAGATCGATCTGGGGTTGAATCCTTCTTTGTGCGGTGCCCTGGGCTTTGATTGATTTTGCAGGAGAAGGTGTGGGGCGTGGAGAAGTGGGGTTTCACCCCATGGTGACTGAGTGAGGAGGTCCCTAGGGTGAACCTGTTGACCAAACAATCGCGTCATCACCAATAACATAAAACCCCCCCATGAAAATCAAAACACACACGCTATCCATCACCTCCACCCTCGCGCTTTGCGCTGCCCTTTTCCTGGCTCCCCACGCCATGGCTGAGAGCAAGGCAACGCTCGACTCTGCCGACGTGACCTTCGTTAAACACGAGGTCGCCGCTGGCACTTCCGCCGAAAAGATGGCCGCACTCGGCGCTGAAAAATCAGAAAGCGCCGAGGTGAAGGCCTTCGCGAAAATGCTGGTGACGGATCACACCCAGGCCAACACGGAGCTGACCGCTCTGGCAGTGACCAAAGGTGTGGAGCTATCCACCGATGTGGACGCGAAACACGTCAGTAAGTTCGAGAAGCTGGAAAAAGTCAGCGGCGCTGAATTCGACAAGGAATTCCTGGCGGTGATCATCAGTGGTCACAAGAAGTGCATCAGCAACTTTGAAACGTCTGCCAAGGATGCCACGGACAGCGATGTGAAGATGTGGTCAGCCAAGATGCTGCCAATCCTCAAGGCGCACCTCGTGACGGCGACCGAACTGGCCGCGAAGTAAACCGATTTGCGAGAGAGGGGACGGGAGATCCGGTGAAACCGTGACCCTGATTTCCCTGTGCACCCTCCACCGCATCAAGCTGTGGTAGTCAAGGCGACCCCCCGCCTGGCTGCCACAGCTTTCTTTTTGTGCGGTGGCTTGGGGATGAAGGGGGCTACCACGGAAGATGAAGGCGGGGCTGGCTGACCACGGAACACACTGAATACACGGAAGGACTGAGGCTTTTGAACCGCAGGTGGCGCAGATGATCGCAGATGAAGAGAAAATACAAATCTGTGGGCCTCCTTGAATCTGTTGGAAATCACAAAACGTGGTGAGGCTGGGCATAGACCTTTCTGCTTTGCGGTTGGGGTTCGGCAGGGGAATGTGGGCAGAGGAATGACTGAGATTGGAGGGGATGGCTGACCACGGAACACACTGAATACACGGAAATTGCGAAGGAAGGGATGCAGGCGGACAGGAGCGTCCGCGCTCCGCTCCAGCAGCCAAACCACCGGGGCAAGCCCCGAGCATCGTTTAACCCCGAAACCAACCAACGAGTGTAACCCAACCCCAAACAAGTGTTACCTATGTTCTGAACCAAATCTGTTACCTATGTATTGACTGCGCCCTGCGCCGACTACTTTTCACTTTTGACCCCTCACTCCTCACTTTCGGTTAGGACAGCGATGAGGTCCGCTATGGGGAGGCTGACGATGGCGGTGGCTTTGTCGCTCATCGCGTAGGGGAGGATGAGCTGGCCGTTGTGGATGAGGGAGCCGCAACTATAGACGACGTTGGGGACGTAGCCTTCGCGCTCGACGCCGACCGGGCAGAGGAGGGGAACGCGCAGGCGGCCGATGACGCGGGTGGGGTCCTCTAGATCCAAGAGGACGGCACCGATGCAGTACTTGCGCATGGGGCCGACGCCGTGGGTGATGACCAGCCAGCCGGCCTCGGTCTCAATGGGGGAGCCGCAGTTGCCGATTTTAACCGACTCCCAGGTCTCGGCGGGGCGGAGGATGAGGTGGGGGTCACTCCAGTAATGGGGATTATCACTGAACATGACGAAGAGGTTCTCGTCATCCTGTCGCGATAGCATGGCGTAGCGGCCCTGAATGCGGCGGGGGAAGAGGGCCATGCCTTTGTTCTGCACGGCACTGCCATTGAGCGTGAGGACGCGGAAGTGCAGGAAGTCCCGGGTCTCGATCAATTGCGGGAGGATCTCGCGCCCGTTGTAAGCGGTGTAAGTGGCGCAGTAGGTGACGGTGCCGTCATCGTCCACAAAGCGGACAAAGCGCGCATCTTCGATGCCGTTGCTTTCATTGTTGGAGACGGGAAAGAGGATGCGCTCGCTGAGGGCCAACTTAGATGAGAAGCGCAGTTCGTAGTTTGAGTCTGCGAGCCACTGGATGCACTCGAGCGTGAGCTGGGTTTCGTGGGTGGGCGAAAGATTCTCGCGGCGAAAGGTGGCGACGCGGAAGGAGAGATCGCTGCGGGTGAACTCCGTGGCCAAGGAGTCCATGACGCTGGCGGTGCACTCATTGCTGAAGCCCATCTCGTGGAGCTTGATGAGAAAGGGCTGGTGGCGATAGCTGGGATTGGGGAGAACCTCTGGAAGACTGACAAAGCGCGAAACGGGGGCGAGCTCGATCTCTCCGTGAGGGGAGATGATGCCATCGCGGAACTCGATGGAAGAGATGTGGCCTTCCCCCGTGGCGCGCAGGCTCATGATGAAACGCAGAGCGCCGGGTGGGACATCGCTTTGATCTGGATGCGGAACGATGGAGGGATTAAACAGGGCGGCGGCCTCCAGCGCGTATTCGCCACTGAAGAGGGCACCGATGAGCAACTGCCGACTCCGCGTCAGGGGGCGCTGGGTGAAGACGGCAGCCTGCACTTTTTCAAAGTGGCTCATGAGCACGGGCTCAATGTCTAAGTGCCGTTCATCAAAGTCGGCATGCACGGCGGCGAGCTCTGACTCCACCTCGGTATCGCTTAACGCAAGGGCGCGACCGATGATGGAGGCGAGCCGCTGGGGGCAGGAGGGAATGAACGGACGAATGATGACGCGGGTGCTCTCTGGCACCAAGATGATCTGATGACGGTGGATGGCGAGGGAACTCATGCGCGGGCGGGAATGGGGTGCTGAGCGAAGGTCATCTCCGCTAGAGCGATGTGGAAGGCGAGCGTGGACTCGGCACCTTGGTTTTCATTGACACGGTCAGGATGGAGACCATCCCCACAACCGCCGGTGATGGGATCATAAAGAGGCATGGCGAGGTCATTGCGCCCGAGGAACCAATCGAAGGCGCGACTGGCCTCCCGCGACCAAACGGGATCGCGTGTGATGTGATAGGCACTGAGGCAGGCGGAGATCATGGCCTGGGCCTCGACCGGCTGCTGGTCAAAGTGGGCACGGGCGCCATCGCGGATGCAGAAGCCATTGCTGCCGATGGGGCGGAAGCAGCCAGTGGGGGTCTTTTGAATGGAAACGAGCCAGCGCAGGGACTCAAGCCCGATGTCGCGAACGGCGGGCTGATTCATGGCGTGACCGCTGACGAGCAATGCCTGACAGAGGCGTGCATTGTCATAGGTGGCACCGGGCTCAAACCAGGGCCAGTCCGGGGTGGCGCAGTTTTTCCAAAGGCGCACGAGGTCCTGGGTGAGCACGTCCCGCGCGGCGATGGCGGCGGCGTTTTCCGGGAAGGCGCGCAGCATTTCGTGAATGCCGAGCAAACTGAAGGCCCAGGCACGCGGCGAGGTGAAGGCGGATACGCGACCGAGCGCGGAGTCAAAGAGACGAGCGCAGAGATTGCGCTGGCCGGTGTGATGCGAGTGGGCAACGCCAGTGCCTAGTGCCCAGAGGGCGCGGCCGTGGCTGTCCTCGCTGCCTTCGGGCTCAAGCCAGCGGCGGTCGAAGCTCATGAAATTGCGGAAGCCGCCGGTGTCGCGGTTCAATGCGGAGGCAAGGAAGGCCAAGTAGGTGGTGGAGAGTCCATTGATCAACTCGCCAGGCCGATGACCGCCGAGATCATCGAGCAGGCAGCAGAGGATGAAGGCGCGGGCATTGTCATCCGTGCAGTAGCCGTGCAGGAAGTCCGGAACGGTGCAGAGCGCATGCTGGAAGATGCCGGTGCTGTCCGTCATGCGGATGAGGTGATCGAGCTTGGCGGTGGGCAGCCCTTGCTTATTCCCGGAGGTCCAACCGGCAAAGGCGGTGCGTGCGGGAGCGCGGTGTTCGCTGGATACCTGACGGAAGGTGTCAAGGTATTGGCGTGCGACGGCAGGCCAGACCATTTCGCGTCCCGCCTGCCAGGCTGCCTCCTGCGTACTTTCCAGGAGACCGGGGCGCTCCAGATACTCGCACACGGCGGCGGTGATCTCTGCTGGCTTGCCGAAGGGAACCAAGATGCCGCGTCCCTCGGTCAAGATTTCCTCAGCATGATGATAAGGCGTGGAGACGACCGCGCGTCCGGCACCAAACACCTGGGCAAGTGTGCCGGAGGTGATCTGCCCGCGATTCAAGTACGGTGTCAGGTAGATATCGGTAGCGCTAATGAACTCCTTCAAGTCTTCTGGCGAGACGTAGCGATTATCGAAGATGACGTGATCTTTGACGCCCTGCTCCTCCGTCAACCACTCGAGGCTGAGGCGGTAGCGTTCGCCCTCGTTGGCGAGCAGATGCGGATGGGTGGCACCGAGGATGATGTAAACGACCTCGGGGTGTCGTTGGATGATTTTTGGCAGAGACTGGATGGCGTGTTCGATGCCTTTTCCTGGACCGATGAGACCAAAGGTCAGCAGGACCTTGCGGCCCTCGACACCGAACTGTGCCTTGGCTGCTGATGAATCCAACAACGGCACATCGGGGATGCCATGGGGGATGATATCGATCTTTGCCTCCGGGACGGCATACACCTCACGCAGGATCTCTGCGCCCTTGCGGGCCATGACGACGAGGCGCTCGCTGCGCTGGCTGATCTCGTTCATGACCTTCCGCTGGGCTTCGTTTGGGTCCTGAAGGAGTGTGTGCAGCGTCGTGACGACGGGCATGCGGACTTCCTTGAGCAACGCCAACAGGTGACTGCCTGCTGCGCCGCCGTAGATGCCGAACTCATGCTGAACGCACAACACATCCGCGTTGTTGAAGTTCAAGAAGTCTGCAGCGCGACGGTAGGAGTCGATGTCTTTTTCAAGCAGTTCAAATCGAACGCGTGGAGGGTAGTCGTAGCTTTCCACCCGATCATTCACTGCGCCGACGTAGCACTCGCTATCGGGTGCGGCTGCGCTAACGGCCTCGCATAAGTCTCGAGTGAAGGTTGCGATCCCACACTGACGAGGAACATAGTCCCCGAGAAAAGCCACTCGATTGAGTGACGGGGGTGATGTCACAAGGAAAGAT
Organism: Verrucomicrobiaceae bacterium; assembly: GCA_024232965.1. Classification (GTDB taxonomy): domain Bacteria; phylum Verrucomicrobiota; class Verrucomicrobiia; order Verrucomicrobiales; family Verrucomicrobiaceae; genus JACKQF01. Next base: position 597,816 of record JACKQF010000003.1, read on the forward strand.
CCTGGTAGTAGCGCATGCTACACCAGACAGCCAATGCGGGGGAAAAGCAAACGGTCATTCCCAAGGGCTGCACGGAGCGCCACTCACTCTGCCTTCGCCTTCCGAAGCGCCAGGAACTCGCGATAGCCCTCCCAGGCGATGCGCTGGAGATCGGCGCGATCTTTATCTGAGAAGGTCCGCTTGAGGGGCTTGCCATCACGGTCTTTGGACTTGTCGGGCGGCGGACCCTCAAAGGTGCGGATGTCGGTGACGGAGTCGATCGGCAAACCTACTGGGCTTTTGTCAAACAAGGCGGAATAGAGCGTGCAGGCGCTGAGGTAGGCCATGGTCTGGTTGAGATGGGCGTCATTGACGAAGCGCAGGGTGAGGTCGGGACGCTGGGTCTGGCAGCGCTGCGCGACGAGGGCCATGGGGGCGACGGCGGCATCGATGCGGTTGGCGAGTGCGGCGATCTTGCGCTCTTTGGCAAGGATCGGCGCGGCGTCGGGGGCGGCGGTCAGGGGCTTGTCGTTCTGGGTGATCGGTGTGGTTTCGTAGAGAATGACGCGGGCTCCCTGGGCTTTGGCGAGCTGTGCGAACTTCGGTGCAAACTGTGCGTAGAGAGTGGGGTCGCCTTCGACATCATCGCGATAGGACTGAAGCACGACGATGTCCCAGGGGGTGCGGTTTTCTTCAAGCTTTGGGAGGAGCGCACGATGTCGGGCAAGTGCCGCCGGTGCGTATTTGTCCTTGGGATCGGCGGCGACTTGTTTTTCGAGCGAGGCGATGACGGCTTCTTCCTCCGCCTTGGTGACGGTGGATTGTTTGACGATGGTCTGGGTGCCGAGGCGCCAGTGGTCCTTCATCGTGCGACCACCGTAGATGATGTCGGTGCGGTTAAAGGTGAGCCCTGGATTGCCTGCCTCTGCCATGCTCTTGACAACGGTGGAGAGATTGTGCCGGGCGGTGAAGCTATTGCCGATGAAGAGGACGTTCAGCGTCTTTTGCGTTTCTTCAGCTCGCGCAGCGAAGGTGGAGACAAGAAGGAGGGCGATGACTGGACCGGAGATGCTATTGAGGAGTCGCATGCGGTGGGTAACGATGGGTAGAAGGGGAATCGTTCAGCAGAACTGGCTGCTTTTTGTCTGCCTGACGCACTGAAAAAGGGATCGTCGGCTCTGGTACGATTGGAATAAGATTTGCCGCATCATCCAGTCGTCACCCTCGTTTAATTAGCCTGCCTGACTCAATCCCATGAAAACCGCCATCGTCTTTCTTGTTCTGCTCTTCAGTACGCACCTCGTGTCTGCTCAAAAAGCTGATCCGGCCAAATGGTTGGATCGTGCGCTGAAACTCTTCCCTGATTCCGATGCGGACAAGGATGGCAAGCTCTCGCTGGCTGAGGCGCTGAAGTATGTGGAGGCGCATCCTGAGTTGGAGGAGTTGCTGGCGAAGAAGGGTGGTGGCGCACGTGTGCCGAATGCTGCGCCACCGATCACCCCTGCCACGCCGGGCCTGCCACCAGGGCCACGCATTTTTGTTTGTGCGCACAGTTTTATGATCTACACCGCGAAGTTTTTGCCGCCGCTGGCTACCGCTGCGGGCATTGGGTATCAGGACGCGGGACAGCAGATGCTGGGCGGATCCCAGGTGATTCAGCATTGGAACGTGCCTGACGAAAAGAACCGGGCCAAAGCTGCGCTCCGTGAGGGTAAGGTGGACGTGCTGACCCTATCGCCGCACATGCTTTTGCCAGATGCGGGTATCGACAACTTCACCAAGCTGGGGCTGGAGAAGAATCCGAATCTGCGTGTGCTGGTGCAGGCCTCCTGGCCCGGGCGCGATGGTTCGTCTGACCCAAGCTTTACGAACCAATCGCGCAATGAGGCGACGGCGGAGAGTCTGAAGCAGATGCACGACCTTTACCATTCGACTTGGGTGAAGGCTCTGGAAGATCAGGTGACAAAGCTCAACGCCAGCTCGGGCCACGACTGTGTGCGTATCGTGCCAGTCGGGGATGCGGTCATGGCCTTGCGGCAGCATGTCTTGAACGGCACTGCACCGGGCATCAAGAAACAGGCGGATCTGTTTCGCGACAGTCTGGGGCATCCGATGCCACCGCTGGCTGAGCTTGCGACGTATTGCCACTTTGCAGCGATCTACCAGCGCACGCCGGTGGGTCTGCCGGTGCCGGCGGAACTCAAGTCGATGCCCGAGGCTGAAGCGCTGAATGTGCTGCTCCAAAAAATCGCATGGGAAGCGGTGACGCACTACCCTCTCAGCGGTGTTCAGGGCAAGACCGACCCGACGATTCAAGCGGAATGATCCCCTTAGATAAGCACTTTCTCATGACCCCAGACCTCCACAATCCAACGCGTCACCTCCTTCTTCAAAGCATCGTCTTTGTCTGCCTCTTCGCTGCCGGTGGTCGTTTGAGTGCGGAGGATTGGGGGCTGTACTCAATTCGTCCCGCTGGCGGCCCTGCGATGGTGCTGGAACCTGTTGGTGGGGTGATCACGATCGGCAATCCAACCGGTGCTGCCGAACAGAAATGGTCGATTGTACGCAAAGAGGATGGCTATTTCTCGATCAAGCCGTCGCATGATGCGTCCCTGGCGATGTCGGTGGCTGCGGCTGGTGTGAATCGTGGCACACCGATCGTCCTTGAGCTGGACACGGCCAAGCCTTCTCAGTTGTGGGCATTGGATAAGGTGGAGGGCGGCGCCTACACCCTCACGCCGAAGCACGCGCCAGGCAAAGGACTGGACAATCTCGGCGGAAAAACAGCGCCGGGGTCTACGATCGACCTCTGGGACATTCGGCCCGGGGACCCGCACTTGCATTGGCTTATTCAACCGCTCGCAGGCAGCGCCGTCGCTCCGCAAGGTGACTCGGTCGCCCCCAGCTACGTGGCCCCAGAGATCAAACCTGAGGACATCCTGCCGGGCGAGATCAAGCAGTTCAGCTATGCACAGAGCAAGATCTTTCCTGGCACGGTGCGGGACGTGGCGGTCTTCATTCCTGCGCAGTATGACGGCAGCAAGCCTGCCTGTGTTTACGTCAAGACGGATGGTTACAACCCCAGAGAGAAACTCATGATGGAGACCCTGATCGCGACGAAGGAGATGCCTGTGACGATCGGCGTTTTTGTGCGCCCTGGCGATCTGCCAGCGCCGATGAAGGGCACCTTGGGCCGGCGCAATCGCGATCTCGAATACGATGGGGTGGGGGATGAAAACGTACGTTTCCTCATCGACGAATTGCTGCCGTTTGTGGCCAAAGAGTACAACCTGAACATGTCCACAGACGGCAATGATCGCTGCATGTCTGGCGGCAGCAGTGGGGGCATCGCAGCTTTCACGGCAGCCTGGCACAGGCCTGACGCCTTCAGTCGTGTCTATGCGGCGAGCGGCAGTTGGGTGGCGTTTCGTGGCGGTCATGAGTTTCCCACGATGGTGCGCAAGTTTGAGGCCAAGCCGATCCGTGCGTTTTTGACGACCGCCAGTCAAGACATGGAGAACTGTGCGGGCGATTGGTTCTTGCTCGATCAAGAGATGGACAAGGCGCTGAAGTTCTCCGGCTATGACTACCAGTTCCGCATCATTGATGGTCGTCACGTCGCGGGTTACGCGGAGAACTATCAAGAAGCGATGGCTTTCCTCTGGAAGGGCTGGCCAGAGCGAGTGAAGGCGGGTCCGAGTGCGCCTCGCGCCCAGGAAGTCATCGTGCCGGATGAAGGTTGGCAGTTGCTGGCAGAGGGGTTTAAGAGCACTCGCGGTCCAGCCTGCAATGCCAGTGGCGAGGTCTTCTTTGCGGATGCCACGGCCAACAAGATTCATCGCATCGGTCTGGATGGGAATGTCACGGAATTCGTGGCGGATTCTGGGAATGCGCATTGCGTGACCGTGGGTGCTGATGGCAAGGTCTATTCCATCTCCGAAAAATCCGGCAAGCTCATGAGCTACGACGAGAGCGGCGCAGGTGCGGTGGTGATGGAGGATATCCTGGGTCACTCGATTTTGGCGATGCCGAATGGCGGTCTGTACGTCACGACCAACAGCGACAAACCGCGGGCCGCTGGCAGTGTGTGGTTCATCAAAAATGGCAAGAAGACCGAGGTGGACAAAGGACTCCAGTTCGCTACTGGCATGGCCTATCGTCCAGACCAGTGGCTGCTCTCAGTGGCGGATGGTCACTCGAAATGGGCCTACAGTTATCAGATCAATGAGGACGGCACGCTGACGAACAAGGAACGCTTTTTCCATCTCCATGTCGCAGATTGGGAAGATGACGCGGGTGCGGAATCGCTTTGCTACTCGATAGAGGGGCGGCAGTTCCTTGCCACAAAGAGCGGCATCCAGATCTCTGCCGATGATGGCCCGACGCAGATCATCCTACCTGTACCTGGGGGTGGTCGCGTCACCGGCGTCGCCATCGGAGGAAAGGACAAAGACACGCTCTATGCCTTTTGCATGAACAAGATCTGGGCACGTAAGATTCAGCAGCACGCCATGGGTGCATTCACTCCCTGGACAAAGGTAGGTGGCACCAAACTGTAGTCCTTGCTCTGGCCGCCAAGCCATAGCAAGATCGCCAGTCATCGTTTATTCTCTTCACATGAAAGTCGCCACTCTCACCTCCTCGCTTTTTCTTCTCGCCGGTCCCCTCATCGCGCAGCCTGCCACCGAACCGCTCTGGTGGCCAGACAAGCAGGGGCCGACACGGGATGGAATGGTCGCAGAAGCGGATGCAGACAAGCTCCCACTCGAGTGGGATGAAGCCGCAGGGAAGGGCATCGCGTGGAAGACATCGATCGAAGATGAAGGTCACAGCACACCCGTCATCGGTGGCGACATGATTTGGTTCACTGCGGCGACGGTGGATGGGACCAAACAGTACCTCTATGGGATCGATCGCAATGACGGCAAGATCGTGCACCACAAGCTGATGTTTGAGAATCCATCGCCGGAGCCACTGGGCAATCCGATCAACAACTACGCCGCGCCTTCCTGTGTGCTGGAGGCGGACGCGCTTTACGTTCACTGCGGGACCTACGGCACGGCGCGAGTGAACCCCGCCAATGGGGAAGTGGTCTGGCAGCGACGTGACATCAAGTGTCGGCATTTTCGCGGACCCGGTTCTTCGCCTCTGCTGTTTGAGGACCTGATCATCCTGACTTTTGACGGAATCGAGGCAGACCAGTTTGTGACTGCCCTCGACAAGAATACCGGCAAAGATGTGTGGCTCACCAAGCGGTCCACCGTTGATTATGGCGACCTAGATGCCGATGGTAAGCCCACACGGGAGGGCGATATGCGCAAGGCCTTCTGCACGCCGAGCCTGATGCAGGTCGGAGATTCAACGCAGTTGATCTCACCCGCCGCGAGCGCTGTATTTGGACTGGATGCCCGCACTGGGAAGGAAATCTGGAACATCCGAACCACAGGCCGCAATGCGGCAATTCGGCCCATTTCGCGGGGCGACATCGCCTACATCAACACAGGTAAAGATCTGGTGGCGCTAAAGGTGGATGCATCGACGAAGGGTGATGTGACGGACAAGGCAATCTGGGTGCGCCCAAAACACAATGCGACCTGGTCCAGCACCGTCATCATCAAGGATCACCTCTATCAAGCGGATGCCGCTGGTGTTGGTCACTGTGTCGATCTCAAGAATGGCGAGGACACCTGGGACGAACGCCTATTCAAGCAAGCGGGCAAGATGTTTGCCTCGTCCATCGCCACCCAGGATCGCGTTTATTACTTCAGTGAAACGGGTGAGGCCGCTGTAGTGGCGACCAAGCCAGAGAAGTTCACCGTGCTAGCTCACAACCAGCTCGATTCAGGAATGACCGCCTCTCCGGTCGAGGCCGATGGAGCGCTCTATCTGCGAACCAAGACGCACCTCTACAAGATCGTGAAGTGATCCGACGCAGGGATCAATCCATGTAGCGGAATTCGGCGCTGGCGAGCAGGGACTGGCAGAAGGCGGCAAGCAGTTGGGTCTCTTCTGCCGGGTGGGATTGGAAGAAGCTCTCAGCGAGTTTGGTTTCTTTGGTGTCGGGCAGACGGTTGAAGCAAAGGACAAAGGCCCGCCGAATCTGTTCGGTTGCCGTGGGTTTCTCCCGGGTCAGCCTCTCCGCCAGAGCGGCTGATTGCTCTTGGACAAAGGGACCGTTGAGGAGATAGAGGGCCTGCAGTGGGACGTTGGTGACGTCGCGTTCTCCGGTCACCATGTTAGGATTTGCGACGTCAAACTGCTCGAGCACATCTGGCAAGTGATCGCGGATCACAGGGAGATAAACCGAGCGATGTCGGGATCCATCAAGGTCTTGAGGCAGACTTGTGTTGAATCCCATCAGGGAGACTGACTGCCCGCTCAGTTCAGCTACAAGGGACCCCTGTCGCCGTCCAGAATCGAGTTGTCCGCTGACGGCCAGCATCGAATCGCGAATCACTTCGGCATCGAGTCGGCGTTTGTTGGCTCGCCACAGGAACCGGTTGTCTGGATCTTTGTTGAAGGCGTCTTCGTTGAAGTCCGATGCTTGGCGATAGGTGTGTGAGAGGACAATCTCACGAATGATCTTCTTCACGGACCATCCGCCATTCATGAACTTGATCGCCAGATAATCGAGTAGTTCGGGATGGCTGGGCTTTTCTCCTGTCTCGCCAAAATTATCCACGGTGCGGACGATACCAGCTCCGAAGAGGTGGAGCCAAATTCGATTGACCATCACTCGAGCCGTGAGTGGGTTTTGTTTGCTGGTGAGCCATCGGGCGAGCTCCAAGCGGCCGCTATGGTCTTTGGGGAAGGTGACCGCGGTGTTGAAGACTTTCGGCACGGCACGTGGTGCGATGTCTTTTGGGTGGGAGATCTCCCCGCGATCAAAGATGGGCGAATCGTAGGGCGTGTGGAGATCCTGAACGCCCATGCAGAGCGGTAGCGCGTGGCCCTGGTCATCTATGGTCTCAAGTTGTCCTTCGATGCCACCACGCTGCCACAGGATGCGGATGGAGTTGCTGAGCATCTTGTAATACTCGCTGCTGATGTCGCGGCCTTCGGCTTTTGCTTTCAGTGCGTAGGCTGTCTGATCGGCTTCATCTTGATTGAGCTTTGCTAGATCTGCCTTCAATTTTGCGACGTTTGCTGCTGGAATGGATTTGTTGGGGATGAGTTCTCCTGGCAGTCGGGGCAGGTGGAGTAAGTGGGAGCCGTTGTTGTTTTCTGAATCGATCCAGGTGCCGTAGAAGGTCTGAGTGCTCTTGAAAATACCGGCCAGAGCGTAGTAGTCCTCCATCGTGAATGGGTCGGTTTTGTGGTCGTGGCAGCGTGCACATGCGATTGAACTCGCGAGCACCGAACGAGTGACGGTATCGAGTTGTTCGTCGGCGAGATCTGCGGCGAACTGAGATTTGTTCATCTCGTTGAGCCCCTTTGCTCCCATCGCCAAAAAGCCAGTTGCGATCATCAGGCGGGCTTTCTCCTCGTCGTCTTTTGCGGGTAAAAGATCGCCCGCGATTTGCTCTGTGATGAAACGGTCGAACGGCACATCCGCATTGACTGCGTCGATCACATAGTCGCGGTAGCGCCAGGCATGGGGGAAGGTCAGGTTGGACTCGCGCCCATTGGACTCCGCATAGCGCGCCACATCCAGCCAGTGGCGGCCCCAGCGTTCGCCAAAGCGCGGACTCTGAAGCAGAGCGTCCACGGTTTCTTCAAGCTTGGCCATCGAAAAATCCAGCGCCTGCTTCGGCGTCGGTGGAAGGCCAATGAGATCGAAGTAGAGACGCCGAACGAGCACCGTGGGAGGTGCCTCCGGGGAGGGGGGGATGTCTTGGCCGGCGAGACCCTGCGCGATAAATTCGTCAATGCGTGGCCTTTGAACGTCCTCCGAGGTTGGTGGCTGGAGGGACCAGAGTGTGGGAAGTTCTTCACCCAAGGCCTGAGAACCGAAAATGAAGAGAGAGCAAAGCCAAGCGCGTTTCATTGTGGGTCGATTGAGGTGAGAGCCACCGGCGATGGTGGATGGATGAGCTACGTTATATCGTTCGTGCAGGTTTGGGAAGTCCCAATCATTTCCGTCAGTCGTCGCTTGCAAAATTGGACGATTTCTGGATGTTTCCGCTTCGGATTGCCTTTAGGTAGTATTTTCTAAATTCCTCAACTTCTTCGCCAATGTCAACAATCACCAACAAATCGCAAAACTATCCCGGCAGTTACCCGAAAGGTTGGCAGCGGTGCATCGTGACAGCGGTCGCTGTGATTTCGATCCTCATCCTCGTTGCGACGTTGGTTTTTCTCCTACTCGCGAGGAACTGCCTCAACGAGGCGACAGTCCAATCGTGTGCGCGGGGGTTGTTTGGCTTCTGGTCGGTCTTCCCACCGATCTGGTTTTGGGTGGAGTATCACGTGCTGTGGAGACCCTACAATGACCCGGAGGAGAAAGCGATGTTGGATCGGTTCAAATACAGCCAGGAGACGAGCGCGAAGATATGGCTCGCTACTGTGGCAGTGCTAGGGGCCTTTTGTTGGGCCGGGCTGGATGGGAAGGTTCCCGTCGCTGATCCCGCAAAAACCGCCGCCATCCAGAAGGTGATCGATCAGTGCCGGGCATGGGAAAAGGAGATGTCGCAAAGCGAGCAGGGAAGAGCCATCATCGGCGAAACCTTGGAGGCGTACGCTGAGCGGATGAAGACGATCAACATTTCGGAATGTCCTACGAACTTCCAAGAAGCGTTCATTCGGCTTGCGGGCGCCAGCAAGAAGCTCGCTTACATCATCAAGAAGTATCCGGACAAATTGTCTATTGGCTTCCACATGGTGACGAGCTGGCTGGCAAAGAAAGAGGACGCTGGGTTCACCCAGTTCACCGACGAAGCCCAGGCCATTCTCATGGAATTCCAGGATCGAAATACCGATGTCGAGGCGCTTGCAGCGCGCTATGGGGCGAGGTTGAGCATCGAGTGATGGGCGTCGGAGTTGCAGAGGGCAAATGCGGGTTGGCGGGTCGGTGACGAAGCATGTCAGATGTCTCCTGGCTGATTCGTTGTACACGCACAGGTCCCATTTCCCATGAGTCTTCACATTGCTACCAAATGCCATCTTTCTCGGCGCGCGCTTTTGCGTGGGGCTGGGGCTACGCTTTCTTTGCCTTTTTTGGAGGCGATGCTGCCGGCGTTTGCGACGCGGGCTCAGGCGGCGGCAACGGAGTCTCCGAGGCGGTTTGTGGCGATGTGCGCGACCTTGGGCTTTCACACACCTTTTCTTTTTCCTGAGGAGACGGGGGCGGACTACGCGCTCACTCCGTATCTGGAGCCGTTGAAGGATCTGCGGGGCGACTTTTCCGTGGTCTCTGGACTGGCGCACGCGGAGCAAAGTGGGGCCAATGGGCATACGTCTGAGATGACCTGGCTGACCTCGGCAAAGCACCCCGGGCTCGCGGGATTTAAGAACACGGTCTCGCTGGATCAGTTGATCGCTGAGAAGGTGGGCGTGCGGACTCGTTTCCCTAGCATGATCCTGGGGACGGGGAGCGAGTCGCTTTCGTGGTCGGCTAGTGGGGTGCCGCTGCCTGCTGAGAGTTCGCCTTCGCGAGCGTTCAGTAATCTATTTGTCGATGGCAGTGCGGCGGAGGTGGATGCCCAAGTCCGGGATCTAAAGCGGGGGCGGAGCATCTTGGACACGGTGTTGGGGCAGGCCAAGAAATTGCGCGGTAGCCTGGGGCATCGCGATCAGGAAAAGCTGGACGAATACTTTGCTGCGGTGCGTGATCTGGAGGGGCAGTTGGTGCAGAACGAGGAGTGGGTGCACCGGCCCAAGCCGAAGATTGATGCAAAGCCACCGACGGATATCCAGCGTCGGACGGATGCGATTGGTAAGATGAAACTACTGCAGGACCTTGTCGTGCTGGCTTTGCAGACAGACTCTACCCGCACAGTGACAATGCGTCTGAGCGGAATGAACGCCGTGCCTGACATTGAAGGTGTGACGCAGGATTGGCACAATCTCTCCCACCACGGTCAAGACCCGGCAAAGATCGAAGAGCTGAAGGTGATCGAGGTGGCTGAGTTCAAGGCGCTGGGTTCGTTCATCGGGCGACTCAAGGCTGTGCAGGAGAATGGTCGCTCGCTCTTGGATGAGACTGCGGTTTTGTTTGGCTCCAACCTTGGCAATGCAAGTGCCCACAACACCGCCAATCTGCCGATCCTGTTGGCAGGTGGCGGCTATAAGCATGGGCGTCACATTGCGATCGATCCGCAGAAGCAGGTCTTCTCAAACCTGTTTGTCTCCCTGGCTCAGCGGATGGGAGTGGAGACAGACAAGTTTGGCTTCAGCACCGGAGTGCTGGACATTGATCAAGCCTGAGGCAGGGCATCGACGACGGCGAGGCTTTCGGCATCGCTCGGACCTGCTTGCAGAGAGGCAAACAGGGCGCGAATGCGAGTGCGTTGGAGCTTGCCAAAATGTTCACAAAGACGCAGGACGCGATCCACTTCGGCGGCGGGTGTGCCTGCATCGACGACGAGTTGTCCGGCGTGCCCGATGGCGCAGGACCAAGCGAAGAGTTCTGCGCCGATATCGACGAGTTTACCCAGCAGGACCTGGCGTTTTTCAAGTGCTGGGCCGTGGCGCAGCATTGCGTAGAAGAGGCTGCGTGCGAGTTTGCGGCTGAGGGCGTGAATGGCGTGCAGGTCTGACTGGAAGGCCGGGTGCACATGGTCATCTGCATCGCCGGAGCCGAGTGGTAGCCACTTAGCGGGATACCAGTGGGCGTAGAAGAGCCCTGCGCGCATGGCGGCCTTGGCGCGTTGTTTCCATGGCAAGGTGGAGTTCACTGCCTCTGCCCCGATTTTGAGATGCGGGTCGAGGGCTTCGCGGGCGATGAAGAGTCGCATGATCTCGCTAGAGCCTTCGAAGATGGTGTTGATGCGGGCATCGCGGAAGAATCGCTCCACGGGTTCAGCGGGCTCGCCACGGGCCTTGAGCGATGCGGCGGTTTCGTAGCCGCGTCCGCCACGAATTTGCATGGTGTCATCAACAATGCGCCACGAGCGTTCCGTGCCCCAGAGCTTCCCGAGGGCTGCCTCCAGCCGGACATCGGCGTTCTTGTCCACATCGACAAGACCCGAAACATACTGGACGACGCCATCCAGCGCGAAGGTGTCTGCGGCCATGTCTGCGAGCTTGCGAGTGATGGCGCTGTGGCGCGCAATCGGACGGCCCCATTGTTCGCGGCTGCGTGCCCAGCGGGTGCTGATTTCCAGGCAGCGATGGGCCAGACCCGCGCAGGCGGCGGGCAGGGTGATGCGGCCGGTGTTCAGCGTAGTGAGGGCGACCTTTAGCCCGCGGCCTTCACCACCGAGGACGTTCTCCACAGGCACGCGGACGTCGTCAAAATGGATCACTCCGTTGTAGAGCGCCTTGAGCCCGAGGAAGTGGCAGCGGCGCACGATTTCGACACCGGGCCAACTCGTCTCCACAATGAATGCGGTGGTGGCGTGCGGTTTGTCTGCAGTCGGCGTGTGGGCCATCACGACGATGATGCCTGCTCGTGTGCCATTGGTGCACCAGAGTTTTTCGCCATTCAGAATGTAGTGGGTGCCATCTGCTGAGCGGGTGGCGACGGTCTTTATGCGCGCAGGATCAGAGCCGACATCGGATTCCGTGAGGGCGAAGGCGGAGATTTCTCCGCGTGCGCAACGGGGCAGGTAGCGTGCCTTTTGATCTTCGGTTCCGAAGAGGATCAGGGGCTGCGGTGCGCCGATGGATTGGTGTGCGGAGATCAAGGCTGTGAGGCTGCCGCATGTGGCTCCCAATCTTGCGGCGGCGCGGGAATAATTGGTCTGCGAGAGACCGAGTCCACCATACTTGACAGGGATCTTGATGCCGAAGGCTCCGATGAGAGCGAGTGCGGATAGCAGGTCGTCGGGGATCTCGCCTGTGGCGTCAATCTCGTCGGGATCTGCGAGGTTGGTGAGGACCTGATCGAGACGATGCAAAAAGGCATCTCCTTGGTCCTTATCGTGATCGCTTTGTTTGGGGAAGGGGAGGAGTCGATCGAGTTGAGGTGAACCAAAGAAGAGCGATGCGGCAAAGCCACTATGCTGCCGATCATCGCGCGCGGCTTCGGCCATTTCCAGCGCTGCGCGAGCGCCGGCGGTCATGTGCGAAGTGTCGATGAGGTTCGTATTCATGGGAGTTATGGGGCGGGGGTGAATGGATTGGGAGCCGGCATGGAATGGGCGAGGCGATGCAGTTCGGAGCGGGCATAATCGCGCCCAATGCTGTCGAGATGCTGGAGAGGGCCGCCACGGAAGGGCGCGTATCCCGTGCCTAGCACCATGGCGAGGTCGATATCACCAGCACTGCTAGCGATACCTTCGTGGAGGCAAAGGGCGGCTTCATTGCTGAGCACTAGCGAGAGTCGAAGTTGGATGGAATCCGCATCGAGAGGATTGGCTGTGGCGCTGAAGACCTTGGCCTTGGTTTCAGCCTTCGTATGAAGGTAAAACCCTTGGCCGCTCTTCTTGCCGAGGTGTCCTGCGGCGAGCAGAGTGTCCAGGGTCTTCAGTGCTGGCAAGCGATCAGAGAATGCCTCTCGCAGCGTGTGATAGACATGGTTGGCAACGTCGATGCCGATCTCATCGAGAAGACGAAGTGGGCCCATTGGCATGCCGAAATCGAGCATTGCGTTGTCGGTCCGTTCCACGGGAACGCCCTCTTCGACGAGGCGCACAGCCTCCAGCAGGTAGGGCATGAGGATGCGATTGACGACAAAGCCAGGGCTGTCTTGGACGACGACTGGAACTTTGCCAAGCTTTTGCACGAAGGCGATAGCGGTGGCGAGAACATCGGGGCTAGTCTCTGGGAGGCGGACGATTTCTACCAGTGGCATGCGGTGCACTGGATTGAAGAAGTGCATGCCGATGACGCGCTCGGGATGCGGAACCGTGGCAGCCAATTCTGCCACCGAGAGCGCGGAAGTATTGGTGGCGAGGATGGTGTCTGCGGCACTGCGTGCAGCGAGATCTGCGAAGATCTTCTTCTTCAGCGCCATGTTCTCGGTCGCTGCTTCGATGACGATCTGTTTGTGGGTCAGTGGCACTGGCGTGCAACTGGTGCTGACGCGGTCCAAGGTGTCGCGCGCTGTTTTGCGATCGATGGCGTGTTTGCGGACAGCCGTATCGGTCAGGTCTCGCACACGCTCGATGCCATGGGCTAGCGCCTCCGGGGCGACATCGGTCATGAGCACTGATAGCCCACGCGCGGCGAGCGCCTGGGCGATTCCTGCGCCCATGACTCCGGCTCCAACGACTGCGGCGTTATGGACGGGCATCGCTACACCAATGGCGGGGCGATGCTTTGAGGCGGCTTCGCGTTGGAAGAACAGGTCGATCAAATGCTGAGCCTGCGAACCCATCAAGAGGTGGTTTAAGGCATCGCGTTCGAGTTGCAGGCCGAACTCAACAGAGTGGGATGCGGCTGCGGTGACGACATCAATGGCGCGCAGCGGTGCTTCGTAGAGACTGCGGGTGGCACCCTCCACCTTACGGCGCGCGGCCCAGCGCAGAAACGGAGTGACCAAGGGCGAACGGTCCCAGTGATGCGGTGCGCTGGGAACGGGTTGTTTGAGGAGTTTGCGTGCTGTGTCTTCTGCGTGACCGGCCGGCACCAGGTGAGTGACGAGGCCTTGGCGGAGAGCGTTGCGTGCATCCATGAGGCGGCCTTTGAGGATGACATCGAGTGCGCGACGAGTGCCGATGAGGCGTGGCAGGCGGGTGCAACCGCCCCAACCGGGCAGCAGTCCCAATTGAGTCTCAGGAAGTCCGATGCGGGTGCAATCGTCTTCAATGGCGATGCGGTAGTCGCAGGCTAGGGTAAGCTCATAGCCACCACCGGCACAGGCACCGCGGATGAGTGCGACTTTTGGCACGGGCAGTCGGGCAAGTCGATCAAAGGTGGCCTGTCCGAGCCAGACGAGCTTTTGCAAGCCGCTGGAAGGAAGATTGCGCATGGACTTGAGATCGGCACCGGCGATGAAGATGCGCTCTTTTGCGCTGCGGAAAATGAAGCCGCGCAGAGCTGTTTCATGGCTGAGGTGCTCCAGATGAGAAGCTAACTCAGTGAGTGATTCGGTGCTCCAGACGTTGACGGTGGAGTTTGGGGAATCGAAGGTCATCCAACACAGGCCATCGTTATCGATGCGGTAGAGGAAATGAGTGCCAACAACCTCACGAGGTTGGTTGGTCATTTGCAGATCCTGATCGGGATCCTGCGTGGGGTCCAGAACGAGGGTGTTCATATTGTGTCTCCTTGGTTATTTAGACGTTGATGCGGTAAAAAATGTTCAGCACAGTTCGATGCACGCGGCAGCCCCTTGGCCACCACCGATGCAAAGCGAGACCAGTGCGCGGTGGGCATCGCGCTGTTGGAGTTGACGAATGGCGGTGAGAATCAATCGTGCACCTGTCGCACCGACTGGGTGCCCCAGAGCGATGGCTCCACCGGCGAGGTTGAGCTTCTCGGTCGGGATCTCTCCCAGCGGGGAATCGAGTCCGGCAGCGCGTGCCGCAGCGGGATCTTTGACGCACTTCATGACGGCGAGCACTTGGGCGGCAAAGGCTTCGTTGATCTCAAAGAGATCCATGTCTGCCAGGGTGAATCCGGTGCGATGCAGGACGGCATCCATTGCGCGCACCGGGCCGAGGCCCATGCGTTTCGGATCGCAGCCGGTCACGGCGTAGTCCACCAATCTGGCGATGGGTTCCCAACCGTGGCGCCGCACGGCGTCTTCTCCCGCGACCAAAAGCGCCGCTGCGCCATCAGTGATCTGCGAGCTATTGCCCGCGGTGACGCTGCCCCATTTGGGGTCGAAGACAGGCTTCAGTTTGGCGAGCTTTTCCGCCGTTGCGTCGGCACGAATGCCGTTGTCGGTATTGATGAATCCTGTCGCGCTGTCCTGAAGGTAGTAGGGGCTGATCTCCGCCTGATGAATGTGCGAGGCACTGTTGGCTAAAAGTTGGGAGCGAGCAGCAAACGCGTCTTGGGCCTCCCGGGAAATCGAGAATTCACGGGCAAGAACCTCGGCGGTTTCTCCCATGTTGAGCTGCGAGTATGGGTCCGTCAGGCCCAGCTTTAGTCCGACGACAGGCGCGAAGTCTGCGGGGCGAAACGCTACTGCTGCGCGGGCTTTGGTACCAAAGGTGCGCGCCCTGCTGAGCGTGGTGAATTTCTCTGCAGCAGGCCGGCTGAAGTAGAAGGGCGTGTTCGACATGCTCTCAGTGCCGCCGACAATGAAGATCTCGCCATGACCCGCGCACAAGCGCTGGTGGGCGGTGAAGACGGCCTCCATGCCTGATGCGCAATTGCGGTGCACGGTCATGGCTGGCACTCGTTCCGGTAGTCCCGCGCGCAAGGCGACGACGCGGGCGACATTCTGGGCCTCGGGTGGTTGACCGACGCAGCCGAGAATGACCTCATCCACCTCGGCAGGATCAATTCCGGTACGCGTCAGCAGATTGGTGATGGCATTCTTGCCGAGGTCGACCGCTGTCTGGGATGCTAGACTGCTTCCCATGCGGCAAAACGGCGTGCGTGTGCCGTCGATGATGTAGAGGGCGGGCGTTTTCATGGTGTTGCAAGGTTAGCTTTGCGAACTGGGGCACTGGCCTTCGGTCGGTTATCGATGATCTTCTGCTCTTTGAGCTGCTGACCGATGCCGATCATTCTGCGGAGCTCAGCGATCTCCTGAAAATCGATTACGTTTGGGCGGAGCTCTGTGACTTCAAGAAAGCGGCGACGCACCATTGCAGTGATGTCTTCTTCGCTGACACCGGGCTCTGGCGTGACGTGAAGGTGGATTTCATCGACGTCGAGAGGGTCGTCATTGCGCTTCCGCAATTCGATCTGCCATGCGGCGATGCCACGTTGATCGTCGAGCAGGTGCTCCAGCAGATTGAAGTTCACGAGTGTGCCTTTGAGCTTGTCGAGGTGCATCTCGCGCACTTCGCTGACTCGTGAGATGGGGCCTAACAGACGCGGGCAGGTGCGGCCACAATAGGGGCAGGGGCTCCATGTTAGACCACCTTCGGCGACATCGCCGGTGCGGTAGCGCATCACGACGGTGCCGCGTGCATCGAGTGGCGTGAAGACAATCTCGCCACCCTGACCATCGGCAACTGGGCGTCCGGTGACGGGATCGACGAGTTCAATGAGGCCCAGATCGGGTGATAAGTGGTAGCCGCTGCCGCCGGTGCCGGGTGGTGTTGGGCATTCGCAAAAGGCCATCTTTGCCTCCGTAAAACCGTAGGTGGCCATCACGGCTACATCGGGGCTGCCTAGCCGCGTGGCGAGTTCCCTCAGCCTAGCGCGCAGGCCATCGGCGACTTTCTCGCCTCCGAGCACGAGCCGTTTCAGATTTGTCCAGCGGCGTCCGCTTTCTGCGGCTTCGCGGAGGACGTGGTAGATGAAAGTTGGCATGCCGATGAGCACTTCTGGCGCGATCTTTTCGATGAGCGCGATGTTGCCATCGGTGCCGAGGGTCTTCCCTCCGCCAGTGCTGAGCATGAAGGTGCCAAACGCCATGCCAGCATGGTGTGCCTGCCAGAAGGCGAGATGCGGAGCAAAGGGGAAGAGGTTCATGTGGCGGAAGTCCCGCTGAGTGGCTCCACACTCCATGAGGCGATGGCCTGCTTTGTCGAGGTTGGCCAAGTCGTGCTTGGTATAGAGGAAGGGGACTGGGTCCGAGGAACGCCCGGTGGTGCTGGTGAGCAGCACTGGGCGAAATTCGTCATCCGCTGCGTCCCGAGCCCCAGCGTGACCATGCGTGAGCACTTGCCACCACATGGCGGGTTCTCTGCGCAGGGCGGCTTCGTTTGGGATGAGAACAAACCCGCGCTGTTCTTCTCGTGGCACCGTGAGGTCTGTCTTGCTTGTAAACGGAACCGCTGCCCAGTCATCCCAACTTCGGAGATCGCGCGGGTTGATCCCGTGTTCCGCGAAGACGCGTTGGTAATGAGTGCTGAAGGGGATGACGCGGTGGGTTAGGTAGTGGCGGAGTTGGCGCAATTGCCATTCCCGCCAGACTTCAGGCGGCGTCGATGCCCACTTGGTTGAGTGGTGGAACGCTTTCATGGTTTGCTGTTGGTGGTTGGTTGACCAGTCTCTGAATCTGCGGCAGGGCCTCTAGCGCTGCCCTTCGCCCTGCGGCGATGTAGTTTTCGAAGTTTTCAAAATCATACCAGCGGCTGTGGCCGAACCTTGGCTGGATGAGGACGTCCGCGACCCTTGCTTCCTTGGCGATAAGGCGCAGCTGCGCGCTCATGAGGGCGCGGCGGAAGGTGTCGAGAACGTTGCCGTCTGCCAGGAGATTGATCGGGCGAATCAAGGCGTAAAGGAGCCTGCGCAGCCATCCTGGGCGTTGTAGGGTTGGATCGTCGCGACGAGTGAATGCCTCTTCGGCCAGCGGCATGACATTGACGGCGATGATGTGATCCACTTCAAAGTGCTCTTTCATCAGCGACACTGGCAGGGGTTCGCAGGCTCCTCCATCCGTGTAGCGGTGCCCTTCCCACTCGACAGGCACACATACGCCTGGGATCGCCGCACTTGCATGAATTGCGCGGGCGACGTTGCCGGTTTTAAAGACGTGCGCTTGCAGGGACTCCAGGTCCGTTGCCACGATCATGGTTGGCAAGCGCAGCGCGTCGAAGGTCACACCGTTCAAGTCGCGTTCCAGATGTTGGCGGAGTTTTTCCCCGTAAACGAGCCCCTTGGCGGGAGGGAATGCAAAATCGAGAAGGCTCTTCAATGCCTGCCGATCCTTGATTTCAGCGGCACGTCTGCCGAGTGTCTCAATGCTGAGCCCTGCTGCCCAGAGACCGCCGACATAGGCACCCATGCTGCAACCTGCGAGGGCGCAGATCGGGACATTGTTTTCTTCCAGGACCTGGAGGACGCCGATGTGGGCGAGACCGCGTGCGCCGCCGCTGGAGAGCACTAGGCCGATCCGAGGGACTTCTGTCAGCCGTTTACCATCCGCAGGAGGTTCAGGGGCAATTCTCCCCCAACCTGCGTTGGGTTGGAGTTTTGGTTTCATGACCAGTGAGTGGGTTCACTAGTACTGACGTCTGAAACCGAGTTTTGGTTCAAATAAAGTGAAAACTAGCAGTGTGCCCCACTCAGTGTTTGCCCTGACCATAATACGCCCCAGGCCCGTGTTTCCTCAGGTGATGCTTTTCGAGGATGTACTCGGGAATCGATCCAAGCGCAGGGTGAAGGGCGAGCGAGCCGAGTGCCATCTGCGCGCACATTTCCAGGGCGATGGAGTTGTTGAGCGAGTCCATGGCGTTCTTGCCAAAGGTGAAGGGCGCATGATGCAGTTGCAGGATCGCTGGCATTTCCGTCGGAGATAATCCGAGTTCGAGGAGTCTTTCCACGATGGCGACGCCGGTGAAGTGCTCGTAGTCAGCGGCGACCTCGCCCGGAGTCAGTGCGCGGACGATCGGCACGCTGCCGTGGAAGTGGTCGGCGTGAGTCGTGCCGAAGCAGGGGAGTTCCCGTCCAGCCTGTGCAAACACCGTTGCATAGGGGCTGTGCGTGTGGGTGATGCCGCCGATTTCTTCAAAGGCTTGGTAAAGATGCAGGTGCGTTTTGGTGTCCGAGGATGGGCGATAGGTGCCTTCAACTACGTTGCCTTGCAGGTCGAGCACCACCATGTCCTCCGGCTTCAATTCCGAATACGCAACACCGCTGGGTTTGATGCACCAGAGGCCTGCAGCGCGGTCGATTCCGCTGACGTTTCCCCAGGTGAGCTTCACCAATCCGCTAGGCTCCAGGGCGCGGTTGGCATTGCAAACATCGATTTTGAGTTGGTCGATCATGAAGGGGTGAGGCTAGGCTGCTTCGGAGTCGCTTGCAACGGGAACGAAGCGGAGGCATAGACACAGGGTTCCACCATGAGCGTGATGCTAGATCCAGAACTTTCCGCCGTCGATGCACGATCGTATTTCGTGAGGGGGCGCAATGCGCTGCTCACCCGCGCCAATCTTGGCCCTCTCTACCTCGATTATTACCTGCACCTGATGCAGGCCAAGATCCAGCATGAGGCGGTTCTCGACGGCATGCTCAAGGACGCTCTTGCCGGCCTAGTTTTGCATCTTAGCTCGCGGCCACAAGACGAGGGCTGCGCGTGGACGATCAATGTCGCCAATCCTTTGGTAAACTTCTTTGTCACAGGTAGCACGCGCCCAGGGCGCGTGACGGGGCGCCTTTTCACGGAGGAGGTGAGAAACAGTGGCACGAATCTTTTTATCGCGCAAACGACCCGGCCGAATCAGAAGCCACGTCAGAGCATGATCGACTTTCTAGGCGATGATATGCTAGCTGCGATCGAGACCTTTTACACGCAAAGCGAGCAGCGCCTGACTCGTATCTTCCGCCTGCCGGATGAGGACTTTGTCCAGATCTCTGCCGAGCCGGATTGCGATGAGGAATGGCTCAATGCATTGACCGTCGAGGAATTGCCGACCTTGGATCAGAGGGAGCATCTGACGCCGTTGGAGCAGCGTGTGTATGTCTTTGAGTGCGGTTGCACCATGGAGCGCCTCTTCCCGGTGCTGGCTCGGATGCCGGAGGTCGATATCGATTACGTGTTTGCCGAAGGTCCCGCGACGATCCACTGCCCACGCTGTGGGCTGGTTTATCGTCCGTCGCGGGAAATGTTCGAAGAGTGGCGGGTGCAGCAGTAGAACTCGACGATTCAGACCCGGTCGGCTTATTCGGAAACGGGGCCGTTATCGGGCGGTGGGACGACGGGGGCTTGTCCGCGGATGATGTTCATCGCACCGTTGAGTTCGCCGCCGGGTTCGATGGATACGGAGCGTGCGGTGACATCTCCGTTGACCGAGCCATGGGCGTTGATCAAGACGGGGCCGGAGGAGAAAATGTTACCGGTCACATTGCCTTGGATCTCCACCTCATTGGCGCGGATGGGATTCATGAAGGTGACATTGGCTCCTTTTTCGACGACGCAACGGTGGCATTTGATCTCTCCGATGATCGTGCCTTCGGTGCGGAAGATGGCGTCGGAGTCACACTCGACATTGGCTTCTAGAATGCCATAGCAGCGTAGATCCTTGCACTGAACAGTGCTGGTGGACAGGTGACCGCGCTTGCGGATCATGACATCGCCACGGGTCTTGATCGCCTGATTTGAGTTCATGTTGATCTCCACATCCTCAAGGGAAACATAGGAACCACACTGGGGGCAGTTGGCCGACTTGGCCGAACGACCGACTTTGAAGCGGTGTTCGCAATCGAAACAGCGGGCGTCTTTGAAGTATTGTTGACGGTAGAAGCCCTGTTCCCGCATCTTCTGCAGCGTGCTGGCGCTCGCGGGCGGCGGCGGTGGCGTCGGGGCAGGGGAATTGGACATCGGTCGACGCATCTGCGTATCGGTGTCCTCGGGGGCTTCTAGGTTCAGCATGGTGCCGAAACCAGACTCCGTAGGTGCCTCTGCCTCAGGTTCGGGCGTTGGGGGGGGATCCTCTCCCAAAACAATTTCGTCGGGGATCGTTTGGCGATCTTCGACCGGCGGCGCCATCCCAATGATGGATTTCAGCGCGCCAGTGATGCTAGAGACGGGTGAAGGGGTGGGCTTAGGGGGCTGATTCGCCTTTGGGCTTGCGGCTGTCTGACTTGGCTTTGGCGGCGGGGTTGCGGCGTCAGCATCTGCCCACAAGTCTCCCATCCCAACGCCGGATCGGCTTGCGGAAGACGCGGTGACCTTTTTCTTGTGAATGGTCAAATGGACACCGCATTTTTTGCAAAATGTCGAAACGACAAGGCGCGGCTCAAACTGAGCCGCGCCACACTTCGGGCACACCACTTGAATTTGATTCTTCGGTGGTGTCGGGGAGTTGCTATCTTTGGAGCCGAATAGCCCTCGCAGCACTCTTTATAAGTGGTCGTTAAAGGTTTAGCCGAGGGCGGGCTTGGCTGCCGGAGCTGCCTTGCTGCCTTCTGGACGTTTGCCGACGGAGGATTGACCCATGAAAGTCGCGCCTTCTTCGATAGAAAGAGTTCCAGCAGTGATATCGCCAACCAAGATCGCGTTGCTCTTCAGTTCGCAGCGCTCTTGCACAGTGATGTTGCCTTCCACCTTGCCGAAGATCACAACCGTGCGGGTTTTGATCTCGCCCTTGATATTGGCGTTCTCACCGACGGTCAGAGATCCGTCAGAGTGAACTTCGCCCTCAATGCGACCATCGATAATGAGGTCGTGGGAGAACTTGATGGAACCTTTGATTTCTACGTCGTTGGCGAGAACGTTTTTGCTGGATGTCATGGGGGATGGGGATGAAACGCGTTGCGGTTGCGCAGGAGGGGAAGACAGGATGGGGGAGCGCTCCGCTGGTGCGGGTGCTTCATTGCGCCGGTCGTCTTTCTGCCCGTCGTTGGATTGTCCGATAATTTGCCTTAGCATCGCGTGAATTTACACGGTTAACGGTAGCAGTGTCAATGCCGCTCTGTCGGTTTTTTCGTTTCAGGCGAAAATATTACGTCGTTGCTGCTGATGCCGATTCTTGCCCGATTGATTCAGCCAATTCTTCGGCAGGGTAGGTCCAGATTTCGCTGAGCGTCGGATGATAGTGAGGAACCTTGGCAAGATCTGCTGCGGTGCTGTGAAAATGCATGGCGACGACGATTTCGTGAATGAGCTCTGTAGCATGAGGTCCGACACACATACCGCCAAGGATCTCGCCACTTTCACGATGCGCTAAGAGCTTCACAAAGCCTTCGGTTTCGCCCATCACCATGGATTTGCCGTGATCATCAAAAGGGTATTCAGCGGCCTCATACGGCACTCCTTCATGGCGCAACTCTTCCTCGCTCTTCCCGACGGCGGCGACTTGGGGGTGGGAAAAGACGCCAAACAATCGCAGGCGATAGTCGATCTGTTCCATGGCCTCGGTTCCGCCATTCATCAGCCTCCGAGCGTTGCGAGCGGCCATTTCTCCCTGCTGGATGGCAAGGTGTACAACATCCAGCGGACTGCACACATCACCTGCGGCAAAAATGTGGGGCTGGGATGTTTGCATGCTGTTTTCGACGATGATCTTCCCGTGCTTGAGATGCACTTTGGCTTGATCCAGTGCGAGTCCGTTGACGGCGGGACGGCGGCCGGTGGCGAGCAGGACTTCCTCCGCCTCCAACTGATGGACGGTGCCGTGATGATCAGAAAAGGTCACCTGTTTTAGGCCTCCGCTGGCAGCGACCTCCTGAAGTTTGGTGCCGCAGTGGCTCTCGATGCCTCGCTCTTTGTAGGCAGCGCGGATGACAGTGCTGCACTCTTTGTCCAGTCCGGTGAGCAGTTGCGCGCTACGTTGCACGATGGTGACGTGCCTGCCCATTGCCGCCAGGTAGTGTGCCATTTCGAGCGCAATGGCGCCGCCACCGATGACAATAAAGGAGGCAGGGAGGGTGTCTGTGTCCAAAATCTCGTCGCTGGTCCAGAAGCCTGTTTCAGCAAGGCCTGGGACGGGTGGGACATTGGACTCCGATCCGGTCGCAATGCAGAAAAAACGAGACCGCACCATGAAGGATGCTGAGCCGTCGCGTGGCAGGATTTCCACGGTGTGCGCATCCCGAAATGCCGCCAGCCCCCGATAAAGGGACCAGCGCCCGTCTTCGAGCTGGCCCTGGCGATAGCTGGCGAAGTCCTCAATGAGTCGCCGTTTGCGGTCGCGAATCGCTTGGATGTTGGGGGCGGCGGTTTCCGCGTGCAGGCCGAATTCGCTGGCTCGATTGAGCGTCAATTGGCGGTCTGCGGACTCGATCAAGGTCTTGCTGGGCATGCAACCGCGCAGGATGCAGAGCCCGCCGAGCTCTTCGGCCCCATCAATGACGGCGGTTTTCATCCCCAGGGAATGAGCCGTCCGTGCCGCCGCATAACCGCCACTGCCTCCACCGATGACGGTGAAATCAAAATCAAAGTCGTTGTTGGACATGTCGCCTATCTCACACCGGACGGAGGGGCGTGCAACTGCTTGTGATTTGGGCTCCCGCCGATTCGGAACTACACGGGTGAGTTCTTGATTGCTGCGAGGCGCAGTTCCTGACAAGGTGACCCCATGATGGCGAAGACTTTAATCATCTTGGGCAGCCTTATTTGGATCGCGTTTTGCATGCGCTTTTGGTGGATGATCAATCCAAAGAATGTCTGGCAGCGCCGCTTGATCGCGATCATGGCCGGGGCTGGCGGCGGACTGATTTACTTGCTGGGCTCCATGATCCAGGTCGCGCTGACGCCTCCGCCTGAGCAACCAGCCCCCACAGAACTGCGGTCTGGCGACGAGGTCCGTGTATCGATGCCGCCAAAGACGAAGTAGGCCTCTAGCAAAGCCTAGGGCTAGAGTGCGGTGAGCAGCTTTTGGTGGATGCCGTCAAAGCCGCCGTTGCTGAAAACCACGATCACATCGCCTGGATGTGTCTGCTCCTTCAATCGTGCAACGATGGAGCTGGTGTCGGATTCAAAAAAACAGGGCTTGCCTGCTGCGGCGACCGCTGTGGCTACTGCGGCCGTGTCGAGCCGTTGATCGGCCGGGACTTTTTCCGGATTCGCGACCGCTGCAACGACGGAGCCGTCTGCTTCAGTCAGCGCGCCAATCAATTGTGTCTGCAAGACATTGCGGCGGCTGGTGTTGGAGCGGGGCTCGAAGACGGCCCAGAGGCGGCTGCCGGGATAGCGTTGGCGGAGACCGCGAAGGGTCTCGCGGATTGCCGTCGGGTGGTGGCCAAAGTCATCGATGACGGTGATGTCATTGACGACACCGCGCACCTGCTGACGTCGTCGGATGCCTTTGAAGCTCAGCAGCGCGTCGTGGATTTCTTCATCGCTGATGCCGGCAAAACGCGCCGCGCAGATGCACATGGAGGCATTGCGCACGTTGAATTCCCCGATCATGGGCAGGGTGAAGGGGACGCCATTCAGTTCAAAGGTCGTGCTTTCTTTCGCGGGATCGGTGATGACGATGCGGACATCACAATCGGCCCCTGTGCCCACGGTGGTCACGGGCGCGGGGCTCTTGCTGCGCAGGCCGAGACAGTTTTGGTCATCTCCGTTCATCAGCACCAGGCCATTGCGTGGCACAGTGTTCAGAAAGCGCTGGAAGGTCAGCAGCACGTCGTCCAGATCGCGAAAGATGTCTGCGTGATCGAACTCGATGTTATTGACGATGGCGCACTCGGGGAGGTAGTGGAGGAACTTGGAGCGCTTGTCAAAGTAGGCGGTGTCGTATTCGTCGCCTTCGATCACAAAGAGATCTGAATCCGTGAAGCGGGCGCCGCTGGAGAAATTCTCTGGCACGCCGCCGATCATGTAGCCGGGGTTCCGTCCGGCGCATTCCATGATCCAGGCCAGCATCGTGGTGGTCGTGGTCTTACCGTGAGTGCCGCTGACGACAAAGCTGCGCTTGCCCTGGATGATCTCGCGCTTCAGCAGTTCTGCCATCGATAGATACGGGAGCTTGCGGTCCAGCACGGATTCCAGCTCTTCATTGCCGCGAGAGATGGCATTGCCGACGACGATCAAGTCTGCCGTAGCGGGTAAATTTTCGGCTTTGTAGCCTTCGGAAAGTTGGATGCCTTTTTCCTCCAGCACGGTGGACATGGGTGGATAGACTTTCTCATCCGAGCCTGAGACGACGTAGCCCACGTCTCGCAGAGCGGCAGCGGTGGAGCCCATCGCGGTGCCGCAGATACCGATGAAATGAATGTGTTTGGAGTTCTTGTCAGACATGAAAATTGCGCAGTCCCCATCGGTGGGAAGCGGTTCCCGTTCCTGATAAGGGGGCGCATCTTAAGCAGAGATGGCGGCGGTGAAAAGGGAAATTGCCGCGTGCGGGTCGTGCGATGGGGAATTTTGTCCGTGAAGGCTGCAACCGCTTGAACCGTCGCCCGCGTTGTTTCAGTATGCCTCCGATGTCTACTGTTTCTTCTTCTACCATTGTCGATTCTTTGAACTGGCGCTACGCCACCAAAGTCTTTGATCCGAGCCAAAAAATCCCTGCCGAGATCTGGGCTGCGCTTGAGGAATCACTGGTGCTGACGCCCTCTTCCTTTGGCCTACAGCCTTGGAAATTCATCATCATTCAGGATCAGGCACTGCGCGAGTCGTTGGTGCCACACGCTTGGAATCAGCGTCAGGTGGCGGATTGCTCACATCTGGTGGTCATGACCGCGCTGCGCCAGATGGATGACGCCCACGTCGATGCCAATATCGGTCGAATGGTGGAGGTTCGGGGCGGCACGGCCGATGCGCTGATGGGCTTCCGCAAAATGGTCACTGGCTTCCGCGCTGGGGCGGAGCAGCAAGGCTGGCTGGACACCTGGGCAAAGCTCCAGGTTTATATCGCGCTGGGCCAGTTCATGATGGCTGCCTCTTTGGTTGGCGTGGATACCTGCCCCATGGAGGGCTTTGTGGCGGCGGAGTTTGATCAGATCTTGGGTCTGACAGGCACTCCCTACACCACGGCAGTGCTTTGTCCGGCGGGCTATCGCTCAGCGGATGACAAATACGCTGTGCTGCCGAAGGTGCGCTTTGCCGCAGCGGACGTCATCGAGCACCGCTAAGCGATCCCGCAGACAGCGCAGTCCGCGCGCTTTGGCAGCGTCACGGTGCGGAAGCGGAGGGTGCCGAGATCCATACTCAGCATCTTCCCGTCCAGGGTCTGACCGATGCCGGTGATGAGCTTGATGGCCTCCATGGCCCCGATGCAACCAGCGGTGCCGGAGACTGCGCCAAAGACCGGAAACTGGCGCGTCCAAGACGGCGGCACCTCTGGGACGATGCACGCGAGGCAGCCCGTGCGCCCAGGGATAAAGGTCGCCACGCTGGCTTCCATCGTGTGCATGGCGCACTCGATGAAGGGTTTGCCTGCGCGAAACGCGGCGGCATTCAGCGCCAGACGCTCTTGGAAAAGCGGTGCCGCATCGATCACGATGTCTGCCTTGGCCACCAAGTTGTCCGCATTGGCATCACTGACGTTTTCGCCGATTCCCACGATCTCGCAGCGCGGGTTCAGGTCGTGCAGGCGGCGCACAATGGATTCGATGCGCGGCTGCCCGAGGTGATCGTGGGTTTGCAGGAGCTGCCGATTGAGGTCGGATGGCTTCAGATTGCCTGCATGAGCCAGGATGAGCTTTCCCACGCCCGCCGCAGCCAGTTCCAGCGCCACCACGCTGCCAAGTCCGCCCACCCGGGAAATCAGGACGCTGGCCCCTTTCAATTTGCGCTGGCCTTCTTCTCCCACACCCGGCACCCACATCTGCCATTCATAAATGGAACGTTCAGCGTCGTCGAGAGAGGGCAGTGAGGTCATGGCGGCGTTCAGGATGCTAAAGGGCGGGAGTGGTGACAAGCGATATGTGGGAGTGGGGGGGAGAAGTGGTAAGTGACGAGCGCTGGCCATTGTAGCTGGGCTCTGTGAGCCCGGAGCGATTGAACCGCGAGTGAGACGATGCTGGGTTGCGAACCGAAAAGCAACCTCACAGGGGTTGGTGGCCTCAACGCCGAGAACACGGCTGCCGGGCAGTAGGATAGGCGTCCCCGCCTGTCGATGGACTGGGGCTTTCAGCCTCCAGTCTGGGAGTGTGGGCTAAAAGCCCCACGCCGTTGACGGGCCAGAGGCCCATCCTCCCGTCCCGCGGCTGACATCGTGGTGCTACGGCGCGGTCTCGATGTCGAGGATGCGGGTGCCAGGCGGGAGGTTCAGCACTGGGGTCGGCTTTTTGGAGAGCTTGATCACGGACACGCTATTGTCATTGAGACCGACCACGATTTTTCCGCCTCTCCAGGTGCGGCCTCGGACGGGTTTGCCCGCGTTTGCGGTGTCCCACGTTAGCGGGAGCGTGGTGCTGAGGGCATTTTCGAAGACAATGGGGGCTCCTGGGTCTGATTTCTCATTTAAGCCCGCGACCAGCATCCAATGGTTTTCATTGGGGGCAACCGCCTCTGTGTAGTCCGGGGCTGTACCGATGTTATTGTCCCCGTTGAATGGGCTGATGGGACATCCAAAAATGCGCTCATCTTGGATAAGGTCCTGTTGAACCAGCAGACGGAAAGCGTCGTTGGCAGTCTCCGGCTGGCTAGGGTCAGAATCTGGGTAGGCCCCGCCATGATCGCCTGCGTACAACTTGAGAGCGGAGATGATCTGTCGGCAGTTGCTCGTTGCTCTGACCTGATCTGACCTTGGCGAGATGGCGTTGTAGGTAGGGACGATCAGACTGAGAGCAAATAGTCCCACGACAAGCGCCACAACCCACATGAGCTTGCTCCAAGATTTCTTTGGATGTTCAGATTCCATCTGCCTGATTCCATCAGATTGTGATCCAAATGCCAAGCAAATCCCTGGAGGGGATCAGTGGCTCAATGGGTCATGGCGTGCCTGGAATGAGGTCATTTTTGTCAAAAATGACCGCATTGTGCCCGTGCAATGCCCGCAGTTTTGCTGGAAATGAGCTCGTCAATGCGTGGGATGGGGGCATTCGGTGCTCGATATGCCCTCATGTTGGGCCCGCCATGACCCCATCGCGGGCATCCGATGACCCCATCGTGCCCATCGACTAAGGCCATCCGGTCCTCTGGATGAGATCATGCTGCGCACTGCTCAGCTGCGGCGCGGACGGGATGAGGGTAGGTTGCCCTCGATATAGGGGCATTGTGGCGGGGACATGGGGGTATCTTGAGCGGTCGGTGCCGCTATGCTGGGGTCACAGTGGGCGCAGATTTTCCGTCGCATGACCCATTCGTCGACAGAGTAGCCCCATGAGGTGCCCAGGATGGGGGCATGCTGTGAGCACAATGACCAACGGCCATCGGCCGATCAAAGTGCCTCCCCAGTGTCTTAATCGCCTATGGCGCAGTCTCGATGTCGAGGATCTTGGTGTCGGTCGGCAGTTGGTTGAGGGGATTGTTGGGCTCTGATACCTGGATGAGCGAGGCGCTGTAGTCCGTGAATCCGACCGCGATCGTGCCGTCTTTCCAAGTGCGGCCCCGAACCGGTTGTCCGGCGTGTTTGATGTCCCACCTGAGCGGAATCGTTGCGTTCAGGGCGTTCTCAAAGATGACCGGTTCGACGGCGAGTGATTTCGCGTTTTTTCCGGCAATCATCATCCAGTGGTTTTCATTGGGCTGGAGGGTAAACTGATAGTCGGTATCCTGTCCGAGGTTGTTGTCGCAGTTAAAGGGACTCGCTGAGGCGGAGAACGGGCGCTCGTATAGAACGACCTCATCGACAAACAGTCGCCGAAAGGCTGCATTAGCGGTGGGCCCCTCAGGGTATCTTCCATCGTGATCCTGAGCCCAGATCGTGAGCGATGCCATGATCTGTCGGCACTTTGAAAGGGTCGATGTCTGGAACCTTTTCTGATTTATCGTCATCCGCATCCACGCGAAGAGAACCATCATCAGGCCAAGGCCCACAATGAACGCAAGGAACCAATGGAAGCAGCCGCAGCCGCTTTTTTCTGTGCCAGGGGCATCACTCATGGGCAGAGTGCATCAATTCCGAACCGGTTTGGCAAGACCGGAATGAGGAACTTTGCGTCTCAGGGAGTCGTCGCCCCACCCCGTTACCGCCGCACGGTGATGGGGAACTTCTTCTCCAGGGCGGCGAGGATGCGGGCGTGGACGGCGTCCACTTCGGCGGTCTCCAGGGTCTTTTCTGGGGAGCGGTAGGTGAGCTTGTAGGCGAGCGATTTGCGCGCGGCGGGCAGCTTTTGGCCGCTTGGATCGCGGAAGACGTCGAAGATGTCGGTGCTGATGAGGAGGGGCTCCTTGGTGCTGCGGAAGAAGCTGGCCACGTCGCCATGGGTGAGCTCCGCAGGGGCCTCGAAGGCGACGTCGCGGGTGATGGCAGGGAAGCGGGGCAGCTCCTCAAACTTGGCGGGGCCGCTGCTGGCCTGACGCAGCGTGGCCAGGGAAAGCTCCGCCACATAGACGGGGTAGCGCGCGTCGAGCTGGCGGGCGCGGGCGGGGTGGATCTGGGCGATCCAGCCGAGCACGCGGTTGCCTGCCTTGAGCTCGGTGGTCAGCAGGGTGGTATCGGGTTGATCGGCGATGCGCTTCGTATCGATGACTGTGCCGGCCAATCCGGGGAGGCATTCGATGACGCCGGAGAGATCGTGGATGCTGGCGGCGGCGGGCTCTTTTTCGTGCCAGGAGGAAACACTGGCGGGGCCGCTGAGAAGGATGGCGACGCGGTCTTCTTCGCGATTGCCGCCCTTCGGTAGGGCCAGGAAGACGCGGCCGACCTCGAAGAAGCGCAGGCGGTTGGCACCCTGGCGGATGTTCAGCGCGGCGGTGGCCAGGAGGCCGGGGACGATGCTGGGGCGGAGGTGGGTGTGGTCCTCGCTGAGCGGATTTTTCACCGGCACGGCGATGGCGGCCGGCTGCGGTGCGCCGAGGCAATCGGAAAGCTGACGCGCGGCGATGAGGCGCAGGGTCTGGGCCTCGTGAAAACCGCGATGCATGAGGGCGTGGCGCATTTGCATCGCCACATCGTAGGCGCGGTCTGCGGCATCGCTGGCACCGATGGCGGCGGCCATGCGGGATGGGACGCGCTCCAGGCCGACGACGCGGGCGATTTCTTCGACCAGATCGACGGAGCGCTGGAGGTCCAGGCGGAAGCTGGGGATCTGCCAGTCGCTGTGGTCGGTGCGGTTGG
Organism: Verrucomicrobiaceae bacterium; assembly: GCA_024232965.1. Classification (GTDB taxonomy): domain Bacteria; phylum Verrucomicrobiota; class Verrucomicrobiia; order Verrucomicrobiales; family Verrucomicrobiaceae; genus JACKQF01. Next base: position 627,521 of record JACKQF010000003.1, read on the forward strand.
CCAATTTTTTGAGGCCGAGTTTTTCTAGGATGCTGTACGCCTCGTCCAAGCTGAGGTCGGGAATGCCGAGGAGGCGGAGCGCGCGGGCCTCATCGAGGGTGACCTGGCCTGCGATCTGCGGGGCCTGACCTGCGACGGCGGTGGTGTCCTCTGCGGTGCCGCCGGCGATGGTGAGGATGAGCTTCACGGCTAGTTCGGAGGCTCCCTGTACCTGCTGCGGATCGACGCCGCGCTCGAAGCGATAGCTGGAATCGGAGTGCAGGCCGAGACGACGACCGGTGCGGCGGATGCCTGGAGGATCGAAGTAGGCGCTCTCGACGAGGATGTCTGTGGTGGTCTCGGTAACGCCTGATTCTTCGCCACCCATGACGCCAGCGATGGCGACGGGGCGCTGCGAGTCGGCGATGACGAGATCATCTGTGAGTAGGTTGTAAACTTCGCCGTCCAGGGCCTTGATCGTCTCGCCCTCGGTGGCGTGGCGCACGATGATGCCGCCGTTCAGTTTGGCCATGTCAAAGGCGTGCAGGGGCTGGCCCATCTCCATGAGGACGTAGTTGGTGATGTCCACCACGTTGTTGATCGGGCGCAGGCCGATGCTCTGCAGACGCTGCTGCAGCCACTCTGGGCTGGGGCCTACCTTGACGCCGCGAATGATGCGGGCGGTGTAGAGCGGGCAGGCGTCGGTCGCATCGATGCGGACTTCATCGGCTTTGGCAGCGCGGGTCTGGGAAGTGGTGGCGGTGTGATCGCGGGCACCTTTTAGCGGCAGCCCCGTCAGGGCGGCGAGCTCGCGGCCGAGTCCGAGGTGGCTGAGGAGGTCGGGGCGGTTGGGGGTGATTTCGAGGTCGAAGACGACATCCGCTGGGACCACCTCGTTGAAGCGTTTGCCCACTTCCAACTCGGGATCCAGGATCATCAGCCCGCCGTGCTCATCGCCGACGCCGAGTTCTTTGCCGCTGCACATCATGCCATTGGAGTCCACCCCGCGCAGTTGGCCTTCTTTGATTTCGAATCCGCCCGGAAGTACTGCGCCAGGCAGGGCCACGGGCACTTTGTCGCCTGCCTTGAAGTTCTTGGCACCGCAAACGATCTGGCGATTGGCGCCTGAGCCGTCGTCCACTTGGCAAACGCTGAGGCGGTCGGCATTGGGGTGCTGGACGAACTCGATGATCTGCCCGATGACGACGCGGTCGGAGGATACGCCGGTTTCTTCGATGCCTTCGACTTCAATGCCCGCAAAGGTGAGCAAATCGGACAGTTCCGAGGTGCTGCGGTTGCTGAGGTCGAGGTGCGTGTTGAGCCAGGCGAGTGAGGTTTTCATGAAGGGGCGGTCTTAATAGCGAGAATTGCCCCTGTGGCAAGCGGCGGGAGTGAATGGCGAATGTGGCGGCAGCTCCGTGGCTTTCGGCTTTTAGCCGGTCAAACGGTGCCATGCAGGTTAGACGGTGAGCTTTCTGGGCATCGTGGAGCGCGAGGAAGCTCTTTGCGGACGCGTCCCCTGCGCCACTCACTTCTTCGCCCTCACCTGCCAGTGCACGTCAAAGAAGTCGGCGGCGACGACTTTGCCTGCGGTCTCGGCGTCGGCGGGCTGGGTGATGTCTAGGATGGCCCAGTCGGGGAGCTTGGGGTTTTGCAGGGAGTTCGTGCGGTCGTGGGCTTCGCGGAAGGTGAGGCCTGAGTTGATGACGATGCGGCCCCAGCTCAGGTCTCTCGGGCTGGAGGCTGAGCGTGGATAGGTGGCGCAGAGGACGTGGTCGGCGGCGCTAAAGGTCTGGTCGCCGACGGCGATCTTCTCCTTGGACCAATGGCCGGGGAAGGGGTGCTCGCCATAGGTGGTGACGAATGGCAGGACTTTGGAGTCGTAGCAGTCCGCGATCAGTCGATTGTTTTCCGGTGTGCCCCAGAGGATCAGGCTGACGTCGGAGCTGCGGTAGGGAGACTTGGGGGCGATGACTTCATCCACGGTCGCGACGATGGGATCGCCGCGCATCAGGCCGCGCCAGCGCTGGATGAAGTGCGCGCTCTCAGCTTTGACCCAGGCGTCCAGCGCTGGATTGCCGCTGCTTTTTTCCGGCAGGACGATGACGAAGCGATGCAAAAAGGCATCCTCGATGCACGTGCCGCCTGCCTTGGTCGAGATCGCGCCCTTGCTGGGGTTGGAACTGCGGACGGTCCACTTGCCATCTTGCTTCACGAAGGTGTTCTGTGGGGCTGAGGTGGAAATGTTGGGTGGGGTCGTCTCGACCTGCTGCCCGTCAATCGTCACGCTGCGTTTGTCCAAGCCGATGGCTTTGGCATCGACGGTAAAGGCGACCACGTTCTTGGTGGTGGCTTTGAACCCGTCTGTGCCGATCAGTTCGGCCTCTACACGGGTATCGTCCCACTGCTTCGCGCACTCAAGGACCTCTACCCAGGCCATCGCGGCGTAGCGATTGGCGCGGCATTGCAGCACTACCTTTTTCGGCAGGGGATCGCGACCCTTAGCCACGGCTTCTTCGACCAGTCGCTGCACTTCTTTGAGGGTGTCAGGATGATACTTGTGCGGCATGCCGGGGCCGATCAGGTGCGGGGGATGCAGGCCTTCCTTGCCGAGGACTTCCATCATGTATTCGGCACTATCGCGCTGTGCATCGACCTCGCCACTGTAGCTGATGAGCGGGACGTTGTAGAAATTGCGAGCGTAGTCAGGCACGTCATACACGCCCCAGAGGGCTTGTTCGTACCAGTTCGGGTATTTGTCCGGCGTGAGCTTTTGATAGCGCTTCACATCAGCAAAACCTGCGCCGGTGTGCACGCAGGCCCACTGATCGGCAAAGTGCGCGCCGAGGTGCCATGCGCCCGCGCCGCCCATGCTAAAGCCGGCGAGAGCGATGCGGTTTTCATCGATGTTGAAGCGGGCCGCAGCGTCGTCGCGACACTCAAAGACATCGGTCTCGCCCGCGCTCTTCCAGCCATTGCAGTAACGGCCAAAGGGGTGGATGACGATAGTGCCAGCGGGCTGGAACTGTCCGGGTTTTTTAGCCAAGAGTTTGCTGTAAATGAAGTGCAGATCGGTGCTGGTGTCACCGCGACCGTGCAGCCAGATCCACAGCGGGGTCTTCTTGGCTTTGTAATCGAGCCCCTCTGGGATTTCGACGCCGTAAGGTTGGGGCGAATCATCAATGGCGGAGTAGAATCCCAGCACTTTTTGCCCGCTGCCTTCCAGCCACGGGGTCTGGTTATCGTTCAGTCCAGCGATGCGTTTTTCTGCTTCGTCGAGCAGGACAGTGCACTTTTTGACGCCGTCTTCGGCTTTTTTGTCATACCACTCGTCAAAGTCCAAGGCATAGCGGACCGCCTTTAGGAAGATGTCAGCATCGGCGGCGTGAGGGTGCTTCTTGACGGCCTGAAAAGCGGACGTGAGGGCGGTCAGCCGCTTCTCGATCATCGCCTCCTGCTCAGCGGAAAGGGCCGCGACCGGCTTCGGCGGCAGGCTGCCTCGGAAAGAAGCGGTCGCGCCATTGGCGGCGAGTTGTGCCTGCGTATTGCCGGTGACCAGCAGGGCGAGGAATGGGAGAAGGGTTGGGATTCTCATGTGTGCCGGCATGCTAGTTGGGAAGTGTTGGGTGGGAAGTGAAAAGTGTGGTGGTGGTGGCGCAGGGTAGCTGGGTTGTCCTCCTTATCGTTTTCATCCCTTGTCGTTGAAATGGTATCCGTCTGCGCTGCTGCGGCCGAGGAGTTTTTGGGAGTTGCTGTGGGGTATTTTTGGGCGACTGCTGGCGGATGAATCGTCTTGATCAGGTGAAATCCATGATGCGGTCGGAGCTGCAATGGTTGCTGCGGCATTTGCGGCGGATCTTGCGGCGGATCTTGCGGCTCTGTTTGGGTGGATTGGCGATTTTGTTGGTGCTAGTCGTTTTGTTTCTTGGGTGGGCTGGGTGGGATGGTCGGCGTGTACGGGGAATCTATGACGGGATGCAGAAAGGAGAACTAAGGTCCTCTGTGGAAGCGAGGTTGGGAGAGCCGACGGAGATATTGACTGTGTACTACAAGGACGTCTATTGGGGCTGGAAAGAACGAAACTATCCTGCGAAGCCGGCTGTGGTGGAGTGTCGGTGGCGCCATAACGTATGGGTTACGTATGCCTTCTGGTTTGACGAGGACAGTCGGTTAGTCGGGAAACACTCCTATGATTGAGTGCGGGGTTGAGATGCCACACGCTGGGTGGTCCAATCTTCACATTCCTCCTCACGATGAGCTGCCAATACTTCCAAATACCTCCTTTCCCTGCATCCGGCTGCGGATGATGGATTGAACCGATCTTTACAGCGCGTGATCCTTTCACTCCGCGCCGTGCTCTTTGGTGCTGCAATTCAAGCAGCCTCTGCGCGATCTTCCGTGGCTGGTTCGGAGGTGCTTTCGGGCAGTCCGTGGTAGCGGCGGAAGGCCGCAAAAAGCTCGTCGCCCATGTAGCGGCGAATCAGCTTTGGATCGGCCAGTGTGACATCGGTGATGAGGAATCCGACCACGGCGTTACTGTGATTTTTCCAGACCCCGAATTCAAGGAGTTTGCCGTTCATTCGGGTGTAGTGCCGAATGAGGATGGGCATCCCCTTGCCGTCTTCTTCAAGCCCCGTGATCAGGGCAGAGACGTCTTCGACGCTGGTGACGGTGTTGCTGATCTCTTCCTTGGAAATGCCGCGCAGTTTTATCCCGGTGAAGGGGCTTTGGGATTCGACCTGCACGGCGAGAGTGGGCTCGCTGTGTTGATTGCGCAAGTAATCGATGATCAGGGTCCGAGAGGCCGGGCTATACTCGTCTCCCTGACTGACTCCGACGGAGCCAAAGGTGATATTGTACTTCGGGTTGCGGGCGATGAACGCGATGATGCCGCCCCAAAGCAAGAGCAGGGAGCTGTAGTTGCGCTGGTATTTCGGAATGATGTACGAACGGCCCAGCTCCAGGCCAGGATTGAGTTTGGCGACGAACTCCGGCTTGAAGTTAAAGAGCCCGCTGGAGATCAATCCCTTGGTGCCGTGTGCCGCGATGATTTCATCGGCAAGACCAATGCGATAGGCGCCGACGACAACGCGATCCTTCCGGGACCAGACGAAGAGGTGGTGATAGTACTCGTCCTGGGGAGAAAGATCGAGCGCTGCTAAGGTTCCGCCGCCCGCAGTGCGGAAGGCCTCTTCGCGTCCACGCCCGATCTCCTGCATGATGTGCGGCAACTGCTGGTAGCGGGCGATATAGACCTCAAAGTCACCTTGATCGATCAGCTTTGCCTCGGGCGGCAGTGCGCGAATATCGGCTTCGAGTTGCTCGGGCGGCAGCGGGTCCGCGATGGGTTGCGCCACGGGGGGCTGTGCTCCGTCAGACGCGCCTTTCGGCGGGGTGCACTGGGGCCTGTTGGACAGCATGTAGGTGCCCACTCGGAGGAAGCTGATCATGTCCTCGTCCGTTTCAAATCGCTTGAGTCGATTGGACGGGATCATGGTGCCAATGTGAATCCGCACTGGCTCCGGGGATCGGCCTCGCTTGATGAATTCACGAGACAGAAAGAGCGTGCGGAGCAGTGGATGAATGAGTCCTACGTAGCTGAAGAACTTGCTGTTGGCGGCGTCGATGTAGAGGGGGACTGCGCTGGCCCCGCTGCGACGGATCAGTGAGGCGATGTGCGGCACCCATTGCGGATCGCAGATTTCCTTGCGATCGGATTGATAATGCGAGACTCGATTGCCCGGGAAGACCGCCAGCAAGCCACCGTTTTTGAGGTGCTTCAGGCACTCGCGGAGCGGCTTGATATTGGCGGCTGGGGAGGCCTTGGGGAAGGGGTCCACAAAGATCATGTGGTGATCCGCGTGATGGACATTCTTCAACAGGTAGTTGGCCATCAGCTTGGTATCGGGCCGACGCTTTTTCAATAGATCGCCCAGGATGATGCCGTCTAGCCCGCCCAGCGGGTGATTCGCCACTACAACCACTGGTCCCTTTTCGGGAATGCGCTCAAGATCGGAGGCACTGACCTCATACTTCGTGCCCAGCAGTTCCAGGGTGCGGGAGAAAAACGTCTCTGGTGTGGCGGTGCGCGCGACCGCGGCCTCGAGTTCGTTGATATCGTTGATTTTGAGTGCGCGATTGAGCAGTGGGCCCAGCACTGGGTAGAGCACTTTCATCACCGGGTTCGGGATTTTTGAAAGGTCTAGCAGTGGCGGGACCGCATCGACAGAGGCAGGAGTGGTGGCAGGGTCGGGCATTGGCAGGTGGCCTGGAGGCGCAGGCGCACTCAGACATCTTCCGTCTGACTCGAAACGCGTCAATTTGCAAGTGTCTAAATCCCAAATCTGCATGCCGACGGACGGAATCGCAACCTCAGGGCGCAAGATCAGCCCTGGAATGCGCAGGGGACGGAGGGATGGCGCTCTCCAGCAGTGCGTTAATACCTGCAGTTTTTGCCATGAATGCACCCTCCTCCCACCCCGGCGGCTACGACTTTGCGGAGCGCCCCTTTTTGGTCTTTTGGGAAATCACCCGCGCCTGTGCCTTGGCCTGCCGCCATTGCCGTGCCGAGGCCCAGTCGCGCCGCGATCCCGATGAACTCAATCCGGCGGAGAGTCTCCGTTTGATCGAGCAACTCGCAGAGCTTCAGCCCCCAATGCTGATCCTGACCGGCGGCGATCCTCTCATGCGACGGGACGCCCTCGATCTGGTCCGTCAGGCGACGGCAGCCGGGCTGCATGTGGGCCTCAGTCCGTCCGCGACTCCGCGTCTTTTGAATGCCGATTTTACAGAAATTAAGGACGCTGGGGTCGAGCGCATCTCCCTGAGCCTCGACGGCGCGACGCGTGAGACCCACGATGCGTTTCGTGGCGTGGTCGGCACCTTTGACCGAACCATCGAGGCGCTGCACAGAGCGCATGCGGTGGGGCTAAGTGTGCAGATCAATACCACGCTCACGCGGGGGAACGTTGCCGAGTATGAGGCCTTCAAGGCGTTGATGTTTGAGCTGAAGCCCGCCATGTGGAGCGTCTTTCTCCTGGTGCCCACAGGTCGCGCCGGGGCTCAGGATTTACCCGATCCGCAGGACATCGAGCGGATCTTTGAAGACATGGCATCTCTGGTCGGGAAGGCGCCCTTTGCGGTGAAAACCACGGAGGGCCATCACTTCCGGCGAGTGCTGATGCAAAAAATGGGCGCCAGTGGCCGGGCGCGGCCGGGGCTTCGTTCGCCGATGGGCATCCGCGATGGGCGCGGGGTGATGTTCATTTCCCACACTGGGGTGGTCTCGCCGAGCGGATTTTTGCCGTTTGATTGCGGAAATGTGCGGGAGTCCCACCCAGCAGAGATTTACCGCCACCACCCGCTTTTTGTCTCGCTGCGAGATAGCGATGCGCTGGGGGGGAAATGTGGGCGCTGCGAATTCCGCACGCTGTGCGGCGGTTCCAGGGCGCGGGCTTATGGAGTTACGGGCGATCCCTTTGCGGAGGATCCGGCCTGCGGGTATCAGCCGAGGGGGCTACAACCGATCCCGTTGAGCATGGCTTAGCACTTGCACGGCGGCCCGGTTGGCGGCTAAGGTAGATTCCTGTTGATGACCACCACTGCGAATCCTACCACCTCCCCAGCTGCCCAACCCCCAGCCGTCGTGCTGGAATTGGACAATGTGCGTCGGGAGTTTGATGACGGCCACGTCTTGGCGCTGCGAGGCGTCAGCATGAAGATCCACGATGGCGAATTTGTCGCCATCATGGGGGCCAGCGGCAGCGGGAAATCGACCATGCTCAGCCTCCTGGGGGCCCTCGACGTGCCGAGCTCTGGGGCCATCAGTTTCCGGGGTCAAAATGTCGCCGAACTGACCGATCTAGCGACCTTTCGTGCTCACAATATCGGCTTTGTCTTTCAGGCCTTCCATTTGATGCCGACCCTGAATGCGATCGAGAACGTGCAGGTGCCCATGTTTGAGATGCCCTGGACCGTGCGTGAACGTCAGCGCCGCGCCAGGGAATTGCTCGAGGCGGTCGGAATGTCGCATCGTCTGGATCACATGCCGACAAAGCTCTCCGGCGGCGAACGCCAGCGCGTGGCGATCGCCCGCAGTCTGGCCAATGAGCCCTCGATCCTGCTGGCAGACGAACCGACAGGCAACCTCGACAGCCGCAGTGCCGCTCAGATCATGGATCTGCTGCACACCGTGCATGCGGAAAAGAAGAATACCATCGTCTTAGTCACCCACGATCCGGCGGTGGCATCCCACGCGGACCGTATTGTCACGATGAAAGACGGCCTGATCTTGTCGGACGAGCGCACCCATCGCAAAAGTTCCGAAAAATCTGTCTCCTAGCCTCAATGACACTGTTTCAATTCACTCTGAAGAACCTCCTGCGCCGCCCCACCCGGACGGTTCTGACCATCATGGGCATCGGCCTCGGCATTGGTGCCGTCGTCGCCCTGCTAGGCTTGGCCTGGGGCCTCGGCGAAAGTTGGTCCGATGCGTATAAGGCGCGCCGCACCGATCTGGTCGTGCGCAAGACCGGCGGTGGCTTTTTGGCCCAGCCCTTTCCAGATAACCTTGCGGACGGGGTGCGAGCCACTCCCGGTGTGGCCGCCGCTGCCAATTTGCTGACCGAGATCCTGAGCATCGAGGAAGTCCCGACCATGGTCGTGTCTGGTCGCGAGTGGGGCAGCTTTCTGTGGGACTCCCTAGAGATCATCGATGGCAAACTGCCTGCCGCGGCGACGGATAAGTCGGTCGTGCTCGGCAAACTGGCCGCAGAGATGCTGGAAAAGAAAGTGGGAGATACCCTCACCATCGAGGTGGAAGACTTCAAAGTCGCCGCCATCGTCGATGGTAAGGCCGTCGTGGAAAATGGCGCGATCATCATGGCGCTGCCGTTGCTGCAAGAGGTCACTGGCAAGCCGGGGCAGGTGAATTTCATCAACATCCGTCTCGACCATAAGGGCGAAGACCCGAAGGCGGTGGCCCAGCTCATCGAGCAAAAGATCTCCGGCTGTCGTGTCGATATCGCAGATCAAGTGGTGGCCAACAACGATGGCGTGAAAACCTTTGAAGCCATGAACTGGGGCACCTCCGCCATTGCGATTCTGGTCGGGACCTTCGGCGTTATGAACACGATGTTCATGAGTGTGTTTGAGCGCTCTCGCGAAATTGGCATCCTCATCGCCCTCGGCTGGAAGCGTGCCCGCATCCTGCGCATGATCGTCTGGGAGTCCGTCGCTCTTTGTGTCGCGGCGGGTGTCGTCGGCATCATCGCCGGGATGGGCTTGCTCAAGGTTCTGTCCGTAACGCCATGGATGCAGGGCCGTCTTGAGCCTCATTTTGGTTGGGACCTAGTCGGGCTGGCCATGGGGCTGGCCGTGGTCGTCGGGCTGGCCAGTGGCTTTTTCCCGGCGCTGCATTGCACCAAGATCAATCCTAGCATCGCCATTCGTTCCGCCTGATTCTGCTTTTCTTATGCGCTGGTTCCTCTGCCTTTTGTCTCTCTGCGTGGTGTCATCTGTCACCGCGCAGCAATACTCCGCTGAACAATACATCGCGGCTGTCAGAGCCGGTGCGCCGGAAGGTGGCGTCTATGCTCGCCTCCGAATGGAACACAGCGTGGGCGGCGGGAAGGCCAGCGTACTGCAAGTGCAGGTAAAGCGTCGCCCAGGCACTGATGGTGGCACCGATCAACTCTATCAACTGCTCTATCCCAAGGAGCGCAAGGGCGAAGGGCTGCTGATTCACATCAATGGCCGCCAGTTCTCCGGTGCCACCTATGCGCCCGGTCTCGGCGTAGAAAACCTCAAGTCATCAAGCGCAGGCGACGCCCTCTTTGGCACCGCCCTAACGATCGAAGATCTGCGGGCGACCTTCCTCAACTGGCCCAGCCAAACCATCATCGGCCAAGAAAAAATAGGCAGTGTCCCATGCACTATTGTTGAGTCAAAGCCTGATGCCTCGGGCAAAGGGGCCATCTGCGCCCGCAGTTGGATCGACTCGACACGGCTCGTCACCATGCGCCTCCAGTTCTTCATCGGCGGCACGGATAAAATCGTGAAGGACGTGGAAACGCACAAAGTCAGCCGAGGCAAAAGCGGACGTTATCTGCCCGTGTCATTCACGGTGACCAATCACGAAACTGGTGCCAGCACCAAGGTAGAGGGCGTCCGTTCCGATTCAGGTCTCAGCTACACCGATGCTGATTTCTCGCCCAAAGCCCTGGAAACCGTCACCGCAGGGGCAGGGGAGTAGATCGGCGATTGGCCGACATGGGATCGGAGTTTAATGGGACGATGTAACTTGCGCCATTTCGGGCGGCAACGCAGGATCGTAGACTCAACGATTTGAGCGCAGCTAGCAGCGCAATTGCAATCTGACCTCAGATCGCGATGATCAGCCCTCAGATTGCGACGGGTAGAGCTTTAGGCTCGATGGAGACCTCTTGGCTCAGTGCGATGCACCCTTGAACCGTGGCAATGCACCCTTGAGGGAGGGCAGTTCACCCTTGAGGAATGATTACTCAAGCTTGAGAAATCGTTTTTCAAGCTAGAGAAGCGACAGTTCACCCTTGAAGCAAGGCGGTTCACCCTTGAACCACGACGGTTCACCCTTGAAGCAAGGCAGTTCACCCTTGAAGCACGACGGTTCACCCTTGAACAATGGCGGTTCACCCTCGGGTTGGTGTTACTCAAGGGAGAGGCATGGCAGCCACAGCTAAACAGGCCGCAATCGTAGGGCACCCTGCAAGGGCCTGTCTCCCAGACCTCGGCTCGCAGCCGTCGTGTGCGCCTTGCTTGGGAATGAGTGTCCAACCGCTTGAACCACTGATGCACTCTAAATGATCACTCACAGAGGCTGGCCCGGCGATGGGCGTGCCTCTGGGCGGCCAACCAACAAGTGCTGCCCAACCAACGAGGGATCAGGCTGGCCGCGCCAGCGGGCCGGTGTCAAACCGATCAAGGGCAGCCAGCTAGGTGCTCCTTCCCCGGCGGTTCGGATCGGGCAGATGCCTGTGCTTCACCAAAACGGGCCACTCGCACCTTGCGGACCGACCATCAAATCAAGCGGGCTCTTTACTCCTGTGCCGCCCACTCCAATGGCGACGTGAGCGTAGATCTCCGTCGTTTTCACATCCGCATGGCCCAATAGTTCCTGGATGGTGCGCAGGTCCTTGCCTGACTCCAGAAGATGCGTCGCGAAGGCGTGACGAAATCCGTGGGAGGTGACTCGTTTCTCAATTCCTGCGTCCCGCACCGCTCGCTGCAACGCGTTTGTGTACGTGCCTGGATGCACATGATGCCGCCGGACGGTCCCTGACTCAGGATCTGTGGATAGGTCGGGGGCGGGGAATAACCAAAACCATTCCCAGCGGGTTCCTGCCTTGGAAAACTTCCGTTCTAGTGCCCCTGGTAGCGCCACTCCAGGGAGGTTTTCTCTGCGATCCTCCTCGTACACCGCACGCACCCTTTTCTTGTGTTCCTCTAGTTTCGCGACCAGTGCCTCCGGCAGGATCGTCACCCGATCCAGATCGCCCTTGCCCTGCCGGATCGTGATCTGCCGCCTATCGATATCGATGTCTTTGATTCGCAGGCGCATTAGCTCTTTCAGGCGCAACCCGCCGCCATATTGCACCTCTGCGATGAGGCGATTGCGCTCCTCCAGCCGATTGAGTATGGCCAGGATTTCTTGAAAATTCATGACCACCGGAATTCGTTTTGCCGTCCGGCGCAGTTTCACCTCTAGGTCCACCTGCTCATGACCGCACACCTCGCGGAAGAAGAACACCAACGCATTGAGCGCTTGCTTCTGGGAGCTAAAGCTCTGCTTCTCCACGGTGACGAGGTGGCTTAGAAAGTCCCGTGCACGATCTTGCTGCATGACTGCGCGTGCATCGGCGGCCCAGCGGGCATAGCGCCTGCCCCAGCGTCCGTAGGTTTGTCGCGTCCGCAGGGCCAAACCCTGCCTGCCGCCCGCGCGATCCATGGCCAGGAACACCCTTTCCTCCAAAGTGCGGACCTCTGCCCCAGCCTCCACCGCAAAGCGCAGCCACTCCAGATACCAACCGATTGCCTCCTTCCACTGATCGATCTGCCACTCTTGGCGCGGCTTGGAAAGCACCTGCTGTCTCCAGAAAGCCCGTGCCGCGTCCCGTCCGGGCTCTAACTGTTGACCGATCCGCCAGTCCTCGAGCCAGGACAGCAGCATCTCAAACCCAGGTTTCTGGTTTTCCGCCACATTGCGGGCCTTTTTCAAGTCGTCACGCCAAGATGGCGCATGGGAGGATGTGCTCATGAAACTACTGTTCAAAAAGACAGTCTTTTGGCAAGTGAATTTTGAAAAGGGAACGCACAAAAGTTATTAAGAAACCTGAATGAATCCGATATCGCCCCCAAAATATCAGCTCCTCTGGAAAATGTGAACATCAGGAAATCTTAACGAATCAAAAATCAGACCCAATGCCGTGCATGGCTTGACTTCAGGGCCGAAAGTCATCAATATCGATCAGAAATGAACAGGCAAATATCGCCTCAAACCGATATCACATCGTACTAATAACACTGTTCATCCTAAGAAGTTTCCTCGCGGATTCGGCAGCCGCGATGATGTGTTCCAATGCGGCATCGAGCTTTTTACCATTCCGGTTGCAGTAACCTTTGTGGATGGCGTCGTCGCAATGCTCGTGGATCGCGTCGAGGTGCATTCCAAGTTCCTCATTGCGGGGGGTATCCATGCGAGGATGAACAAGCCGTCGCTCGGAACCGCTCGGAGGCGGCTCTTTCGCAAACAGCCTGACTCGCTTCGGGCGTCCGGCGTGGGTCAATGGGTCGTCGTGTTGGGTAGCTTTCATGTTTTTCATCTCCTTGGCGCGGCCCGAGGACTCAATCGTTCGCCTGAAAGATTTCCGTCTAGAATGCTCACCAAGACTTTCGCAACTATCACTTCGTTGGCAGGACTTCTCGCCTGCATGCTGATGGGCATCTTCTCGTCGGCCGGGGTTTGTGCATTGATTTTCGGTTCGGACGTTTTGGACACAACCCTCGGCGACCCTCCTGACCGAACTCATCTGGCCTTTATTCTCTTCATGCTGTTGATGGTTCCCGGCATGATTATTGGGGCTATCGGAGGTGTGTTTGGCATTGTTTTGCCGCTTTGCCGAAAGTTCAGAATACCACTTGGCAGGAGCAACGAATCTGCAAGAATATGGCTGCACCGCTACGCCACGGGACTCGCAGAATACACAAAACCAACCAATGGCGAACAAGACGGTGGTGGACAACCGGCTACCCGCCCCGAGTCGAAATGACCCTCTTGACTACAACCCTTAACCCTGTTGCGGAGTGGCGTTCCCGGTAGCCGGTTGCCACACCTCGACGTTCGCTCTAGAAAAATGACTCTTCCTGACATCGTAGATGAGCGAGCGCTTCGGCAGATGCTGGTAGACAGTCTCGAGCATTATCGGAACGAGAACGGATCGGTTCCAGTTTCCACTGCCATCCTCTTCGAGCCCTACCATCGTTGCTGGGGTATTTATCACTCTGCCAGACTGATGCACAGAGATGATTCGCCTGGCGACTATGACGTCCACAACTCAGGAGCTGGTGAGATGGATTCGTCGGCTTTTGAGCGAGACCGAACCGATCTCGTGAATCGCCTTTCCGCAATCGGTGAATCGTTCAGCAACGAGATCGAATCCACCCTGCTTCCGTCACAGCTCATCAGTTTTTCACTCGACTACGACGAAGTGTGGCGATGGCCGTCCGAAAACAGCCGGAGCGAACAAGGCGCGGCTGGACAACCCGCTACCCCGCCGTGAGTTGACATGACCCTCTTTACTCGAACACTTAATCCTGTTGCGACGCGGCGCTCCCGGTAGCGGGAGCCAGCGCTCGGACGTTAGCCCGGAATGAAAAAGGTGGACTTCGCAGCGCTATTCCGAAAGGCCAGCGATGCTGCTGTCGACTTTGCGGGGCGATATGTGACCGATAGTCTTCCCACTCAGAGGCGATTCTTTTTGAACATTAATGAGGCTTACGAGCACCTCAAACCAACCGAGAGCACGCATCCCGAACTCGCGATGGGTGACCGAGATTACATAGGCCCCAAAACGGAGGGCGACATCATTGATCGCCTTTGGATCGACGGCACTGTTCCTGTTTGGATCGATATTTCAGTCTACCGGACGGATTCGGATTTTACCTACCTCGATCTTTTGGCGTGTAATCGGTTCAGCGGTGAATCCTCGGATTACTACTACGAGGATCGGGACATGGGGCCGTTTGGCGTGAAGTCTCCATCTCTTCCTCCGCGCTGGAACGATTCGAAGGGTAAGTTTAGCTTGGAAGAACGCGTAAAGCTATTCCATCACATGAGAACCGAATTGGGCTAACAAGTCGTCGCTCTCAACACCTGCCCCGCCGCGAGTTCAAATCGCTATGACCATTCAAACCCCAACCCACAGTCGAAGCCTCGCCCTCGGGCAGGTGTAAGAGGACTTCGACGTTATCCAAAGGAATTGTATGTCCCCGCTCGCAACAATCGGCACTTTGATCGAAGTGACGCCGTGGGATGAGCTTCAACACTGGCCGGACGCGGACACCGAGTGGACCTTCATAGATGATCGAACACCCTTCCGGTTCCGCGTAGCGGGAGAATTGAGCGACGACGGATTCTTCTTCGGATTGCACGGCCCGGTTGAGTCAGGCCCCGCACGTTACTTGAACCTAGTTTGCAACATCTTCCTACGACACGATGACTCAGATTGGCATACGGCCACCGAGTGTGGTGCGAGCTTCAAGGTTGCTCCGTCGATTGCAAAGCGCGTTGCGGCATACGACCCCAGAGAACACTCTGATGTGCCGTTTTTCCTCCACCCCGAAGGAACATCGATCGAAGGCTACCCGAGGACATCGCGGTTTGGCGGGATTCAGGTTGTCAGCGACCCAACTGAAACTGACAATGGATAACAAGTCGCGGATGATCAACTGCCTGCCCGCGCTGAGCCGAAAGCTTTATGATAGTTCCACCCTTAACCCCGAAGTCGGAGCTCGCTGTCGGCAGGCAGTGACATCGCTTTGACGTTGATATGGCTCCGGTTTTGGCAAGTGGGAATGTGGGTTCGTGATCATTTTTTATGACCTGTGCTTTGGATTTGTTCTTCTCACCTCAGAAGCAGACTGACCGACCAGGGTGAATCGTATCACTCCGGTGGTTATGCTGACATTCGCGTGCTGGGTAACGCATTTCTTTTGTTCACCGCGGCCTAGTTCTCACAGTCTCGCCTCGAGCGCTCAAAATGCCTTGCGGCATCTCTTATCTCACAACGTCCGTCGTGTGCTGGCCTCCGTGTCGATCAGTCTGATTCTAAGGTGTAAAGATGGGTTTCAATTTGGTCTGGTGCTTGTTTGAAATCTAATGAGTTCAATGATTTCGTCGTTGCGAAATCCATAGTGACTGCCCTTCAGATGCAGAGCGGAGTGCGAGGGAAAAACGCAATAAGTGCCGCAGGCCGAGCGCAGCGAGTTATGGCGGATTTTCCCTCGCACGGAGCGGCGCATCTGAGCTCGGGGCGCTTCGCTTCATGAGGGACTGGTTCATGGATTTTTGAGGGTGTAGGTGCGAACTTTCTTTTTGGCTGTTGGTTCCGCGCCGACGGTATTGTTTGTGCGGCGGGCGGTGTTGACCTCGACGTGCGTGCCGTCGGCGGTGGGAGTCACCAGGCGCATGACTTCCCACACGAAGGCGGCCAGTTCTCGCGCTAGGGCGATCTGGACTTTCTGTCGTGTCTTTCCTCTTGCTGCGAGTTTTCGCCCGCGTTCGTGCAGGCGATTTTGGCATCGCCAGGAGATTTCTTGCATCTCGCGTCGGTGACTCTTTGCGACGTGCTCCTGCCGGGTTGTGAGTTCCTGACTGACCTTCGGCGGCAACCGGTAGTGCTGGGCGCATTCATTGAAGATCCAACGCAGATGGCCGTTGCCACATTTCGTGATGGCTCCCTGTGCGCGGCTGCCGCCACTGCTGCTTTCGCTTGGCACGAGTCCGAGATACGCCATGAGCTGGCGCGGATGTGCGAAGCGATGGATATCGCCGATCTCGCTGACGGTGATCATCGCGGCGACAGTCTTATACCCTTTGAATCCCATCAATGCCTTCACTACCGGCGCGAGATGCCATTCATCAAGCAGTGCCTTCATGTGCACCTCAAGTCGTTCGATGCGTTCATTGGCTGCATCAATGCATTGCAGATACTCCTCCAGCACAACCCTCATCGCCGCATGGGGCAGCACCAGTTCGCGCAGGTAACGCATGTGCGCATAACTCCAGGCGGTCTTCTCCGTATAGCGATACCCATTGCGCAGCAGGAAGGCTTTGAGCTGACTGCGTCCACTACGCAAGTCATGCACGGCATCGGTCCGGGCGCGGCAAAGATCACGGATGGCTTCATCGCGCTCATCAGGGATGTGCACGGCGGTGAGCTCACCGGCCCGATGCAGGCGTGCGAGCATCCGCGCATCACGACGATCTGTCTTGATCTTATCGCCCGATCCTTTGGGTGTGAGCGAGGGAGCAACGACAGCGCAGTCAATCTCCATCTTCTTCAGACGTCGCGCGATGACGAAGCCGCAGGGGCCAGCCTCATAGCAGACACGCAGTTCCTTGCCGGGATGGCCCAGCTTGCGCAGCAGCTTTTCGACACTGTGGAGGTCGCTGGAAATCATGCCGTAGTTCCGGACCTCCCCGTCGCGTCCCTCTTCAGCGATGGCGACGGCAATATTTTCGGCATGGACATCGAGGCCCAAATACAATACTTCTTTGTTCATCTTCATATGTGGTGTGTTGGTTGCGCTTTACTTGGTTTGCCGGATCGGGACTTCGTGTCCCTCCCCAAACATGCGGATAGGCTTCTCCAGAAGCAGCCCGCGATTCCTATGCAGCCAGCACACCACG
Source organism: Verrucomicrobiaceae bacterium (assembly GCA_024232965.1). Classification (GTDB taxonomy): domain Bacteria; phylum Verrucomicrobiota; class Verrucomicrobiia; order Verrucomicrobiales; family Verrucomicrobiaceae; genus JACKQF01. The sequence continues at coordinate 644,445 of JACKQF010000003.1, forward strand.
CCTTTTTCAATCAATGTTGGCCTACTGCGGGAACGCTTGCGCGATCCCTGCCGCAGCCATAAAGTCTGGCCTAAAGAATGAATGCTCTGGATATCGCCCGTTGGATTCTAGGAGGAGCAATACTTCTCTGCGGATTGTATGTCGCGGGATTCAATTGGGCTTCGATCTGGATCAATCGCAGCCTTCAACGTAAGGGAATCGATCGGCATGTTTCGATGGCGCCACTTGTGGCTCCCGCATTGATTCTTGGAGGCCTGGCTGCCATTCCCATAGCAAAGTCTTGGTATGCGTGGCTTCTCCCGTTCGTCGATCCGAGTCTCGCAATTCTGATTGTGTCGTTGCCGCTCTTGATCAGGGAATTTCGTAGTGTATGAAGCAGACCGATCAACAAAACAACCAAGGCCAACAAGCCGTGGTAGGCAACCGCGACAACGCCGCTAGTTCGCTGCGCTCTGGACAGTCCAGCGCGCGGTTGCCTACACTCTGACGTTATCTCCAGAAAATGCCAGCGAAGCGCACCTTCTCAGTAATCCTTCTTTGTCTCTCGCTCTGCGGCCCAACGATTGCCGACGAGTGTGTGATTTCCTCATTCGCGGAATCAACCGAAGCCCCGCACGGACTCGGCAACCTGTATGCGCCTGACATTCTCAAGCACCGAGGCGAACTACTGATGTTCTTCGGCGGCCAAGGGAAGGATGGTCACGACCGCATCCACCTAGCTACTTCAAAAGACGGAGGAACTTGGAAACAGGAAGGAATCGTTTTCGCACCTAAAGGCGTCAACCATGTGAACGACCCGTCGGTCGTCGCTGTGGATGGCATGCTCTACATGTTCTACACCTTGGCGGGTTCGGGGGTTACCGACTCAATCGGCCTTGCAACATCATCGGACGGGCGGAATTGGAGAGATCGTGGCGCGGTGTTTGCGCCATCTCCATCACCCGCTTGGGACTCACTCCTGGTTGGTCGTCCGAGCGTGATCCATGACGGCAAACGCTTTCACCTTTGGTATGACGGGCGCAAGGACTTGCCTCCGGGAGCACCAGACCCCGACGCTCCGAAATCGGATACCTCGCGCCGGTTCGTGGGTTATGCGACGTCCCGCGATGGGATTGAATGGGACAGGAGAGAGGATCCAGTTTTCGGGGAGGACGCAGGGGGCATCCATGTTTTTCGGTCTGGCGATGGCTTTGTCATGGTAATTGAGTCCCGTGAAGGCACTCGGTGGGCGACCAGCGCCGACGGTGTCACTTGGAAGCAGCGGGGATTGCTTCATCCGAAGAATGAGGACTCACCCCACGGTCACGTTACACCCTTCGTGCTGGCAGACGAGACGTCTTGGAGACTGTATTTCGGTGCTGCGCGAGCCGAGGCGTGGAACCAGAATTCAATCTTTTGCGCAGTCCTTAAGCCACCGGCCGCTCTGAACACAACCAAGAGATAACAAGACGCGGCTGGACGACCCGCTACCCCGCCGTGAGTTGACATGATACTGTTAGATCAGGCGCTTAACCCTGTTGCGACGCGGCGCTCCCGGTAGCGGGTGCCAGCGCTTGGACGTTGATATGGCTCCGGTTTTGGCAAGTGGGAATGTGGGTTCGCTGTCATTTTCATGACCTTTTCCATTGGGTTGTTCTTCTCACCTCAGAAGCAGACTGACCGACCAGGGTGAATCGTATCACTCCGGTGGTTATGCTGATATTCGCGTGCTGGGTAGCGCATTTCTTTTGTTCACCGCGGCCTAGTTCTCACAGTCTCGCCTCGAGCGCTCAAAATGCCTTGCGGCATCTCTTATCTCACAACGTCCGTCGTGTGCTGGCCTCCGTGTCGATCAGTCTGATTCTAAGGTGTAAAGATGGGTTTCAATTTGGTCTGGTGCTTGTTTGAAATCTAATGAGTTCAATGATTTCGTCGTTGCGAAATCCATAGTGACTGCCCTTCAGATGCAGAGCGGAGTGCGAGGGAAAAACGCAATAAGTGCCGCAGGCCGAGCGCAGCGAGTTATGGCGGATTTTCCCTCGCACGGAGTGGCGCATCTGATCTCGGGGCGCTTCGCTTCATGGGGGACTGGTTCATGGTTTTTTGAGGGTGTAGGTGCGACCTTTCTTTTTGGTGGTTGTTTCCGAGCCGACGGTATTGTTTGTGCGGCGGGCGGTGTTGACCTCGACGTGAGTGCCGTCGGCGGTGGGTGTCACCAGGCGCATGACTTCCCACACGAAGGCGGCCAGTTCTCGCGCTAGGGCGATCTGGACTTTCTGTCGTGTCTTTCCTCGTGCGGCGAGTTTTCGTCCGCGTTCGTGCAGACGATTTTGGCATCGCCAGGAGATTTCTTGCACCTGGCGTCGGTGACTCTTTGCGACGTGCTCCTGCCGGGTTGTGAGTTCCTGACTGACCTTCGGCGGCAACCGGTAGTGCTGGGCGCATTCGTTGAAGATCCAACGCAGATGGCCGTTGCCACATTTCGTGATGGCTCCCTGTGCGCGGCTGCCGCCACTGCTGCTTTCACTGGGCACCAGTCCGAGATACGCCATGAGTTGGCGCGGATATGCGAAGCGATGGATATCGCCGATCTCGCTCACGGTGATCATCGCGGCGACAGTCTTATACCCTTTGAATCCCATCAATGCCTTCACTACGGGCGCGAGATGCCATTCATCAAGCAGTGCCTTCATGTGCACCTCAAGTCGTTCGATGCGTTCATTGGCTGCATCAATGCATTGCAGATACTCCTCCAGCACAACCCTCATCGCCGCATGGGGCAGCACCAGTTCGCGCAGGTAACGCATGTGCGCATAACTCCAGGCGGTCTTCTCCGTATAGCGATACCCATTGCGCAGCGGGAAGGCTTTGAGCTGACTGCGTCCACTACGCAAGTCATGCACGGCATCGGTCCGGGCGCGGCAAAGATCACGGATGGCTTCATCGCGCTCATCAGGGATGTGCACGGCGGTGAGCTCACCGGCCCGATGCAGGCGTGCGAGCATCCGCGCATCACGACGATCTGTCTTGATCTTATCGCCCGATCCTTTGGGTGTGAGCGAGGGGGCAACGACAGCGCAGTCAATGTCCATCTTCTTGAGGCGTCGTGCGATGACAAAGCCGCAGGGGCCGGCCTCATAGCAGACACGCAGTTCCTTGCCGGGATGGCCCAGCTTGCGCAGCAGCTTTTCGACACTGTGGAGGTCGCTGGAAATCATGCCGTAGTTCCGGACCTCGCCGTCGCGTCCGGCTTCAGCGATGGCGACGGCAATATTTTCGGCATGGACATCGAGGCCCAAATACAATACTTCTTTGTTCATCTTCATATGTGGTGTGTTGGTTGCGCTTTACTTGGTTTGCCGGATCGGGACTTCGTGTCCCTCCCCAAACATGCGGATAGGCTTCTCCAGAAGCAGCCCGCTATTCCTATGCAGCCAGCACACCACGCCTTTTTCAATCAATGTTGGCATGCTGCGGGAACGCTTGCGAGATCCCTGCCGCAGCCATAAAGTCTCGCCCAACCGACAAAGTCCTCTGTGAATGCAATACTCAAAGCAGCGATCATCATGGGATTCCTCAATTGGCTGACCGGCTGTTCACGACAAGAGCCGACCGACGACATCGGACGCGTGGACCTCTACTTGAAGAAGTGGGACGAGTTCGCCACCGGTTCACCTGATTCTGGCTATCATCTTGGCGGTCGGTTCCCTGAGTTCGAGGCTTCACTGCTACGGATGTTTGCCGTGAATGACGCCCGCGCTCCCAGCCGCTTTGTGTTTTATCAACTCGTTCAGGTGGGTGGTTTCATCGAGGCAGAGTCGCCATTGGGCCGAGCCTTTGCTCGTGCTACGAACGGGACTTGTCGCACCACATTAGCTGACGGCGACATACCGAAGTATTTCGCAGGCGATCTCTATTTTTGGTGGATTGATCATGCCTCGGAGTTTGCTTCCATGCCTTTGATGGACAATTGGCTGAAGCGTGAGTTTGCTCAGAAGACAGCCATTCCGATGTATACAGCCGTTCGCAAATCGGAGGCCTCGCAATGACTGCGACAACAACACAACCAACGGCGAACAAAACGGATGCAGGCAACGGCTCGAAGGCTATCTGTCGTGTCAGCAGCGTCTTGCGCTCGCCGTCGCCTGATCCGAGACGTTATGCAAAAATGAACCGCCGAACGACCATCTCAGCTCTTCTTGGAGCATTCCTCATCGCTGTTCTCCCAGGCTGCAATTCGGGGCGATCAGATGGCTTGGATCGCAATGGACTCTATCACTTTGGCATCTGGTGTTTTGAGGGCGGAGACGTAAAAGCGAGTCGCGAGTGGCTCAAGTCCAGGGATCATCCCCTCTACCATTTCGGTATCTGGTGTTTTGAGGGCGGAGACGTGAAGGCGAGTCGCGAGTGGCTCAAATCCAGGAATCATCCTCTTTACCATTTTGGCATCTGGTGTTTTGAAGGCGGAGACGTGAAGGCGAGTCGTGATTGGCTGCAGAAATAGAGGCATGACAAGGCGGTGGTGGGCAACCGGCTACCCGCCCCGAGTCGAAATGACCCAATTGACTACAACCCTTACCCCTGTTGCGGAGTGGCGCTCCCGGTAGCCGGTGCCACACCTCAACCTCGTTCTCTCAAAATATGAAAGCCATTGCACTCCCGGTGTGTCTCGCAGCAGTCTTCCTCACGGGCTTGAACGCTGACGATGAAACCGCAGTCCCATCTACGCCCACTGGGGTCCGCTACACGCTAGCGGATGGTGAATCGATCGTCGTATCGATGAAGGGGTGGTCCATCGGGACAAAGGACGAGGAGAATCTGATCGGATGGATTAGCTCGGATGCGGGCAGGAAGCACACGCACAGAATCTACAGACTCGGGAAGGACGAAATCCAAGGCAAAACAGGCCAGGATCACGCAGCAGCGATCTACAAGGCACTGACTGAGGGCGACGAGATCCTCTTCGTGACCGAGTGGAAGATCGGCGATAGCCAAGGCGGTAAGTCCTCGCGCAAGATAGCGCACCTCAAGTCGGACGTGACCGGCGATGATACGAAGGAAGACGTCTGGCTCATCGTAGAATCAAAAGAGTTTGATGACCGGGTATACCTTCAGATCGTGTATCACGAAGCGCCATTGGAGAAGGCAAAGCTGGACGTGATCGACAAAGTCCTCAACTCGGTCCAGCCAAAACCAAAGAACAAAGAAGACGCTGTTGGCAGGCGCGAGTAGTGCCATGGGTCCGCATCGCTCTGGACAGCCTGCTCTAGACCTGCCACAGTTTTGAGGCTTGGCCAAGAAACAGAGCCCATCACTGCAATGAATGCGACCCTCATCACGCACCCCAAACTACGGTTGATCACCACGAAATCGGCGAAGTTCCCCGAAGGCAACCGGGATGCATTTAGGGCCATTGAATCGCATTTGAAGACTCTCAAGGGCCGGAGGTTCTACGGTCTGGTTTACGAGAGTGATGAAGGTATGGAGTATTTCGCAGGTCTGGTTCCAGACAGCGAGATCGAGGAGCGCAGATTCGCTGCAATTGGATTTCCGATCACTGAGGTTGAGGGCGGTGCTTGCGCCAGGATTAAGCTTCTCGATTGGACATCGAAGACAGCTCAGATCGGAGTGTCATTCGGAGCGATGATTGGCCAGTTTGGCATCGACACCTCCCGGCCTCAGATGGAGTATTACCGGAGTCTGAGCGAGCTACATCTCCTCTTGCCAATCCCGGCCGAGCAACCGAAGGCATGAACGATGACCATAAGACCAGAGCCGAATAGCACTTGGCAATTGGCTGCCGATCCGAGTCGAAATGCCCCTCAAGGCTCCATCGTTAACCGTGTTGCGGGGCCGCACTGTCAGCCGTTGGTGTAGCACTTCGGGCGTTGGTCAATGAAACCGAATCACTCAAACCGAACAAACGTGAAACAAATTGTATTCGTAATTACCCTGTTGGCTTTGGCCACGCTCGGAAGTGCGGAAGAGGATGGCGTTGGTGTGCGCGGTATTGAATTGCGTAGTCCCCGCAAGTGGGCACCGATTGGTCTGAGCGCGAACGCCATGTCAATCGCGACCGGTCAACCTTCGCTGGTGCTCATGTCGCACGGTTCCGCGCACATCCCGGTGTGGTCGTTGTCCGGTCGCACCGCTGGGCAATCGGTCGCTGGTCTCGTGACTGGTCTCCCAAGCGAGTGCGCGGCAGTGAGAGTGGAGATCGTGGTGACGACGACGGATGCGGCGACGAGCCCTGAATTTGAGGATGCATACCGAGTTCATCTTTCGCAGATGGAGGAGGACGCCGCCTTTACGGACCGTTACGTTTTGGGTGCCCCAGTGCATACCGCACTGCCGGCGGCACCGCTTCACTCGCGCACGATTGTTCTAGAGTCGTACTTCCGCGTGGACCCGAGTGCGCCTCGAAGTGAAGACGTGGTCTGCGGGCACCAGCGCGAGTGATCAATCGGCGCGCAGCCATGCCATCAAGTCCGCCATCTGCTGAGGAGTGATCGCTGCCTCCAGGCCCTCGGGCATGAGGGATGTGCCGGGGCTGGTGAGGGAGCGGATCTCGCTGCGCAAAATGCTGTCGGTTCCGCCGTCAGCGCGCCGCAAGGTCAGGTTGCCGGCGGTCTCGCTGGCGATGAGTCCTGACAAGGTGCGGCCGTCCTTGGTTTCGACGACGTAGAGGGCGAAGTTTGGCGAGACTTCGCGATTGGGATCGAGAATGTTAGTGAGGATTTGCTCAGCGGTCCATGCTTTGATCGTGCCGAGATTCGGGCCAACGTCGTTGCCGCGATCTTTGTGGCGATGGCAGACCATGCAGGCGGCCTCATACACCTTGGCCCCCTGAGCGGCATCTCCAGTCAGTGACAAGGCGGCGGTGTACTGCGCGATGACTCCGGCCCGGTTCGATGCAGCTCCATCGCCAATCAGTCTGGCGATCCTTTCCGCCAAGGCGGGCGTCTTTTGTCGCCCAAGAGTGGCTTTGGCAGCGATGCTGAGCTGTGCAGGTGTGATGCGTTTTGCCTCTATGGCATCAAGAAGCTTGGCGATTCGGTCGGTGCGTGAAAGCAGGAGGGTGGTGGCTTTATCGCGCAGCACCGGCGTCAGTTGCGGCCATGAATCGATCAGGATGTCTGCGACGGCGGGCAGCTGGTAGGAGCCGAGGGCTTCGAGCGCGGCGAGTTGGAGATCTGGCGTTTGCAGATTGGCGATACAACGAGCGAGGATATCTAACCCCTTCGGTGCACGGGTGATAGCGACAAGGGAAAGATCGTCGATTGTGAGGTGACTGAGGTCTTGATCTAGCTTGTCGAGACGTGAAGAGGCGAAGGTGTCCCACCATGCGGCGGATGGGGGCGGGAGATTCAGGTCAGCTAGCGCTAAATGCCGGGAGCTCATTCCCCGAGCGATTGCTGCGGCAAATGACTCTGGAGTCTGTATGGGGCCCTGAGAATCATCTGTTGTCTGCCGCCTATACTGCTCAACAATTCGGGGAACATCGCATAACGAGCCGAGGGTGTCAGGTGCCCCGGCTATGGAAAGGACTTCGCAGAAGTCGATGGAATCGTTGGAGGACCGAATAGGGGATGTTCGCTGACTCAGCAAAAAGACCAATTCCGAGATTCGGTCCACGGAAACGATAGGAGGAATGATCGACCGTTTTGCAAATGTATCAGCCAGAGCAGTCCTGACGGTTGCTAGCATGCAGTCTCGATCTGCCTCCGCGACGCGGAGATTTAGGGTCATGGCGAAGGGGAGGAGCATAGCTCCGAGATCTTTGTGGTAACGGCTCAATCGACTGATCGTCAGATCGACCGAGCCAATCTCCGATGGTGCTCTGTGCTCGAAGAATTTAAGGGCGACGAATAAAGCCTGTTTGACGACGTCGTTGTTCTGCGACTTTTCTAGGACATCATTCAGCAACGCATCGCTGAGAGCGCCCAGTCCAGAGAGGGGTGTGTGGTTGGCTTCTGGAACGAAAGGAAGGCTTTGCAAGGTCCAGAGGGCTGCCGCCTGACCTTGCGGCGTCTTCCCGTTCTTCACCAAGTCCCGTAGCGGTTCTACGGCGGCTTTATCCTGCCTCTCAAACAGCAACCGCTGGGCGGTCTCGCGGTGCCAGGCGTTGGGGTGATCGAGGAGGGCAACGAGTTCGTTGGTGGTGGCGTTGCTGAGCTTTGGCGTTGGGCGATTCTTGAATGCTGCGGGTGCCAAGCGCCAAAGGCGACCCTTGTCGCGGCCTCGCAGCAGATCGAGCGATGCGTGGATGTCATCGGGGATGCTCCACGGGTGTTCGATCACTTCGCGGTACATGTCGCAAACATGGAGGCAGCCGTCGGGTGCATTCACGAAGTTCACGGGGCGAAACCAAAGATCATCGCCGGTGCAGAAGTTCTTTTGGCCATCGACCTGCACGGCTTTGAAGGTCACTCCGTCTGGCACCAGCTTCATTCGGTAAAAGAGATTGCCCGCCACATCGGCGACGAAGGCAAAGTCGCGGTACGCAGGTGGATAGGCGTCGCCGCGATAGACGGTGATGCCGCTGGAGGAGGTGACGACGCCGGCTCCAACGAGCTCGCTTTTCGGCAAGGTGCTGCCTTCCTGCACCCAGCGTTTCGCGCGGAACTCACGCCAGGGCTCGGGCGGGCTGGTGCGATAGACGGGGAGCTGATCTCCGGCCTCCGCGCAATCATTGAGGGCGCTCGGGACAATGAGATACGGATTCCGCGCGAGGTAGCGATAGGGCAGGACGACGTGCTGGCAGGGATTGCGGATGTTGCACAGGAAGCGGTTGCCCCAGTCGTCGAAGGTGTTGCCGAAGCGCGCGCCGCCGCTCTCCAAACGCACATCGCCGGTGCGGGGATCGAAGCTGAAGTCATTGCGTTTGATCGGGAGCGGCTTGAAGTCCGCTGGCATCGGCATGACGCTTTCACTGCCGGGGGCGCGTTGGATTTCGCCACCATTGCTCCCGCCTGCGATGTAGATGCGGTGATCGAGGCCCCAGATCGGGTTATTCATGACGGCCTGAACGTTGAGCTTCTTGAATCCGGTAAACACCTTTGTCCGCACATCCGCCACGCCATCGCCATCGGTGTCCTTGAGATACCAGACATCAGGTGTGGCCGTGACGAAAATACCGCCCTTCCAGCAAGCTGAGCCTGTGGGCCAGGAGAGACCATCGGCAAAGACGGTGGCTTTATCAAAGACGCCGTCGCCATCGGTATCCTCCAAGAGGCGCACCTTGCCAATCGCCTGATCGGTAGGGTTCTCCTGCGCGTGCTTGTGCTTCTCCTTGTCGGTGTAGGGGTAGTCGTTCATTTCGCATACATAGGCGCGGCCATCTGCATCGTACGTGATCGCCACGGGATCGGTCACGAGCGGTTCTGCGGCGATGAGTTGCATTTCAAACCCGCCCAAGACGTGGAAACTGTTTGAGGCGCTCGCTGCGGGAACTGGCTGCGACGAAGGAAACTCCAGCGCCAAAGCCGACCAAGTCAGCCCTAGAAATGCAGGCGAGAAGAAGAGAAAAGAACGATGCATGGCGTGCAGAGATACGTCTCGGCCGGAGTCGGGTATTGCAGTTCCAAACGAACTCGCACGATGATTTGCAGCTCGACGTGCGTATCATTGTTTCATGCGCGCCATCTGTCTCTTGCTGCTACTTTCAATTGTCCAAGCCCAGGCCCTCACGGATGTGGAGATCCAGCAATTCATTGATGAGGCCATTAAGGCCGGGGGCGGGGAGGTGGTGATCCCGCAGGGGACGCATGAGATTCGCAAGAGCCTGTTGATCAAAGACGCGAAGAATTTGCGCCTCATAGGGCTCGACCAGGAGCGCTGTATTTTGAAACTGCCACCTGCATCCTTTGCGCAGAGTTCGGTCGCAGTGGCTGCGGGTGTGATGAGCATCGCTACGTTGCGCCAGCAAGGCATTGTGCCTGGGATGACTTTGCAGATTGAGGCTCCAGGAGAGATGGACACCTTCACTCAAAAGCCGAGGAGTTCGTTCCGTGCGGTTGTGGCTGCGGTCACACCTGACACGATCACTTTGACCGCGCCGCTTGCATTCCCGGTGCCGGAGGGGACCTTGCTGCGCGATGTGAAGGCCCCCAATCTGATCGAGATTCGCGGTCTCACGGAGGGGTTGTGGATCGAAAAGCTGACCCTCGATGGCGGAAAGGTAGAAGGGGACCCCAAAATTCATGGCCACGTTCAGCTCTGCGGCATCTTTGCCTCGGGTCCTTACAGCTATGAGAAAGGTCCGACGGGGCCGCCAGTGAAGGGTGTCCAGGTGTCGCGCTGCATCATTCAAAACTGCCATGGACGGGGAATCGCCTTTTACTCCGTGGAAGGTGCCTCGGTAACCGATAGCACGATCATGGACACGACCGATGAAGCCATCGATCTCGATCATTTTACAACCAAAAGTTTGGTCAGACACAACCACATCGCACGCTGTGGAGTGGGTGTCGAACTCAACGATGCGAACGATTGCCAAGTCATCGGCAACGACTTCCTTAACTGCGGCCTGGGTATTCACCTCTGGCAGTACTGCAAGCAACCCGGGCTCAACGAGGGCAACGTGATCCGCGACAATGTCTTCGACGGCATGGAAGGGGCTCGGATTAAGGTGCAGTCGGGTTTGACGAAGAATGAGATCGAGGGGCTGTAGCCTGAGGTCTTGCGTTCACAAGGGGTGGTAGCGTGGGTGCTGGTCAGATAAAGTTTGTGCCAGGGGGATTGTCTGCTTCACTGGATGGCCATGTCCACCATCGTCGTCGCACAAAAAAATGGAGTCGCCTGCATCGGCGCTGATACCCTGAGCTGTCTTGGATCTCTGCGCCAGCGGGCTCACCATGTAGAGAACAAGACGAAGATTACTTTGGTGGGGGACACCTACGTGGGGCTGACCGGCACCTCGACGAGTCTTGTGGTGCTCAATAGCTACTTTTCGGATGAGGCGCGGCCTCGGGACTTTTCATCGGCCGAATCGATTTTTGAATCATTGAGATACGCTCATCACACGCTGAAGACGGAATACTTCATGTCGGCGCATCCAAACAACGACGACGAGTATGAGACAACGCAGTTTTACGGGCTGATGGCGAACCCTTCTGGCATCTATGCGATCTACTCGTTTCGCTCGGCTCAGAAGTTTTTGCGGTTCTGGGCGGCGGGATCAGGGCGGGACTTCGCCCTCGGGGCCATGACCACTGTTTATGATCGGTATAAGACGGCGGAAGACATTGTGAAAGCGGGGTTGGACGCTTCGGCTGAATTCGATGGGGCTACGGCTGGGCCGTTTGAGATCTTCTCTGTTCCATTAGCATCGGCGGCGAAAACAAAAAAGACCTCCTCCAAGAAGCGGTCGAAAAAGTGAGCCGCGCCTGACGTTTCCTTTGTCCTTCTGTTACCCAACCACCGACGCATGAATCGAGTTTTTAATGTTACCTGCCTCTCTGCCCTGATGGCCTCGCTAGCCATGGCCGATGGCGCCAAAGACAATCAAGCTGTAGAAGTCCGCCCCATTCCGCCTCTCGGAATTCCGGTTCCTGAGCAAGAAGCGAATACGCTCAAGACAGGTCTGGCCGCTCTTCGCACCGCCATCGATGCCGCTGCGAAGGCACAGGCCAAAAACCCGATGCTTCCAGATTTGTTGCCGGACGTGGAGATTTACCACAAAGCCGTCGATTGGGCGCTCCGCTACAATGAGGTCTTTAAGCCTGCGGAGCTCAAAGCAGCTGCAGAATTGCTGGCAGAGGGGATGACGCGTGCCACTCAACTGGCCGCTGGCGAGTCTCCCTGGACGAAGCAGACGGGTTTGGTGGTGCGTGCGTATCGGTCGAAGATCGATGGCTCCATCCAACCTTACGGCATGGTCATTCCGGGGAACTACAGCGGCGCTCCGTCGCGCTTGGATACGTGGTTCCACGGTCGCGGGGAGACTTTGAGCGAGCTCAGCTTTCTGGATCAGCGCCGCAAGCAAGTGGGACAAATCTCGCCAGCGAACACGCTGGTGCTACACCCTTACGGTCGCTATTCGTGTGCGAACAAACTGGCTGGAGAGATCGATCTGATGGAGGCCTTGGCCCACGCTGCAAAGTTCTACAACATCGACACGAATCGCATCGTCGTCCGCGGCTTTAGCATGGGTGGCGCAGCGGCCTGGCATTTCGCAGCGAACTACGCCGACAAATGGTGCGCAGCCACACCGGGTGCAGGGTTTTCGGAGACACCGGAATTCTTGAAAGTGTTCCAAAACGAAGATGTGTACTCCGCACCGTGGTATCAGCAAAAGCTGTGGCATTGGTACAATGCGACGGACAACGCGCTGAACTTCATCCACCTGCCGACGATCGCCTACAGTGGCGAAAAGGATCGTCAGAAACAAGCTGCAGACGCTATGGAAGCTGCGCTGCGGGGCGAGAACATGGATTTGCTGCACATCATTGGTCCAGGGATGGAGCACAAATTGCATCCAGATTCCCTGGCGGAAATCGAGCGTCGTCTGGTGGACATTGTTCGCGTTGGCCGGGCGGAGATGCCGTATGAAGTGCACTTCACGACCTACTTCCTACGCTACAATCACATGCACTGGGTCGTGGTGGATGAACTGGAACAGCAGTGGGAGCGCACGCGCGTCCACGCGAAGATGGTGACCGACTCTGCCGTGGAAGTGAAGACTCAGAATGTGGCCGCATTGACGCTGGATGTTTCCGCTGGTCACTCGCCGCTGAGCCCGCTTAATCGACCAACGGTTAAGATCGACGGCCAGGAAGTCAGCGTGTCCCGCCCGCGATCGGATCGCTCATGGAAAGTACATCTGCGCAAGACTGACGGGAAGTGGCAGGAGACGCTGCGTGCCTTTGAAAAAGACGGTCTGGTGAAAAAGCATGGCATGCAGGGGCCTATCGACGATGCCTTCATGGACAGCTTCCTGATGGTGACCCCCTCCAAGGCAGGCTGGAATCCCAAGGTGGATGAGTGGGTGAAGCTTGAAGGGGATCGCGCCGTGTTCGAGTGGCGTCGTCAATTCCGTGGCGATGCGGTGGTGAAGGCGGACACGGCAGTGACCGATGCGGATATTGCCGCTAACAATCTCGTGCTCTGGGGCGATCCGCAAAGCAACGCGCTCATTGCACGGATTCTGGAAAAATTGCCCATCAAATGGACGCAGCAGAAGCTGACGGCCAACGGCAAGGACTATGCGGCGGCCTCACACGCACCGATCCTCGTCTACCCGAATCCGCTGAATCCCGCCAAGTATGTGGTGATCAACAGCAGCTTCACCTATCGCGAGTACGACTATCTGAACAACGCACGCCAAGTAGCCAAGCTGCCCGATTGGGCAGTGATCGATCTTAGCAAACCGCGCACCAGCCAAGGGCCGGGTGGTGTGGCCGATGCGGGATTCTTTGGCGAGCATTGGGAGTGGAAGAAGAACTAGGCTGCATAACCGTCGATTGGGCAGCATGAAAATCCTTCGATCCGTTGCGGCACTCAGTGAAATGAGTGGTCCGTTGGCGCTTGCTATCGGCACTTTTGATGGTTTGCATCGAGGTCATCAAGAGGTGATTCGTGCAGCGCAGGAGCATGCGCGGCAGCATCGAGGTCAAGTGGTGCTGATGACCTTTGATCCACATCCGTTGCAAGTGCTGCGACCCGAGGCGATGCCGCGCAGGCTGATGACGACGGAGCATTTGATCCAGGTGCTGACAGAAATGAAGGTGGATGGAGTGCTTTTGTGCCCCTTTGACCGCACCGTGGCAGCGACGCCTCCGAGGGAGTTCGTGCGGACCTTGGCGGCCGCAGCGAAACCTCTTGGGTGTATTTCAGTCGGCTACGAATGGGCCTTTGGCCGCGGTCGGGAAGGGAATGTGCATTTACTGATGGAGATGGGTGCCGAACTCGACTTCGCTGTTTATGGTGTCCCGTCTTTGAAGGATGGCGATCGTGTCATTAGTAGCACTTGGATCCGCGAGTCGTTATCGACGGGCGATTTTCCGACTGTCACGAAGCTGTTGGGCCGGAAGTTTGGGATTTTAGGCGCGGTCCAACAAGGCCGTCAGTTGGGGCGCCAACTGGGTTTCCCAACCGCCAATGTTGCGCTGCCAGAGCATCCCCAATTGCCTCCCAATGGAGTTTACGCCGTTCACGTCAGGTCGGCGGATGTTCGGTATGAGGGAGTGGCCAACCTGGGACATCGTCCCACGATTGAAGGCGGTGACCCAGCGCCTGTTCTCGAAGCTCACCTCTTTGACTACAGCGGCGATCTCTATGGCCAAGCCGTGGAGGTGATTTTTGAGAAACGCCTCCGGGATGAGATGAAGTTTGCCAGCCTCGACGATCTAAAGGCGCAAATTGTCGGGGACATCGAGAATGCGCGTGTGATTTTTGACGGGGGTCGGAAGTAAGAGTTGAACAACTGCGCGCAACCCGGCAGTATCCAGGCAGTAATATTCGTCATGCTGACAGAGATCACCCAATTGTTAAAGTTGCAGGAGCGCGATCAGCGCATCAATCATCTGCAAAAAGACCTCAAGGACATACCCGTTCATCAAGCCCGAGCCAAGAGCCTGCTTGCAGGTGATCTGGCCGCTGTGGAAAAGGCCACGGGACGGATCCGGGAGGTGGAACTGAAGATCAAGTCCATCGAATTGGACATCGCAACCCGGAAGACCTCGATCAAGCGGCTCCAGGATCAGCAGTTCGAGACGCGCAAGAACGATGAGTTCCAGGCCCTGGGTCATGAAATCCAGCGCTATGAAAAGGATGTCTTCAGTCTCGAGGACAAAGAGATCGAGCAGATGGAGTTTCTCGACGAGGGCAAGAAGGCGCTTAAGGCTGCGCAAGATAAACTAGCTGTGACACAGGCCCGGGTGAACGAGGAACTGGCCCAGCTTGAGGAACGCGTCGCCGGGGTCAATGCCCGTTTGAAGGAGTTGCAGGCAGAGCGTGCGGAATTGGCCGCGCCTGTGGATAAGGCCTCGTTGGAACTTTATACACGACTCATCACTCGACGCGGCGATGCGGCCGTGGTGCCCCTTGAGCATGGCATCTGTGGCGGTTGCCACATGAAGATCGTGACCAGTACGATTCAGGAACTTCGTCAGAGCGAGCACCTCTGCCAGTGCGACTCCTGCGGCCGGATTCTCTACTTGGTGGAATAGCGACCCTAGCGGCCAGCGATTTGGCTAGGGCGGCAGCGGCGGGGTTGCCATCAGATCCGCGCGTCCTGAAAGGATATCCGAATTGGTGCTGGTGATTGGCGGGATGTGCAGTGGATCAGGCAATGCGGGCAGGAGGAAGTAGCCGCCGCCGTTTTCCTGGAGCCGCAACATCACGCCGTAGTAGTAGGCGGTGCGAACGATGGGGCGAGTGCTCCCGGAGGGATTGGGATCACTCAGGGTAAATCGACCGCTCATGCCGCCTGTGGTCGCATTCAGTGCGATGGTCATTTTCAACGGATTCGTGAATCCGGGGCTGACGATGGCGGTGTGATTGGTTCGCAAGCTAAACGCCTGGCTCATGATGGCAGATTGGGCCGCTGTGTCGGTGCCGCCGTGAGTAAGCCCCAGTTGAAGATTGTTGACCGATGGGGGTAGGGGTAAGTCTAGCAAGAGATCGCCCGCTGCAGGGCGCAACCAGCGACTGCCGAGAGCCGTCAGCGAGTGATCTGCGAAGCCTTCCCGATAATTACGCGCTCGGGTAGAAGTTTCCGGTTTCTTGAACCAAGATACATCGCCAATCACGCTATTGTCTGCAAACAGTGAGCCGCTATCCACTGCGATCGTGATCCAGCCTTGCGCCGAGCCAAGAGAGCGGTTCAGCAGGCGATGCAGCGGGAACTTGCCGGCGGAGTCCATGATGGTGGAGTGCACGACGCTACTTCCATCTGCCATTCTGCCCACCCAACGTACCGTGCCAGAAGTCGAAACCGTCGTTGTGCCATAGCCGTGGCCCTTGGGGTAACTCGGATCAGTGTCAAGGGCACCCGGAGGCGTCAGCAACGCTGTGTAGCGGCCTGCAAAGTTGGTGGCTGGTTGTGACCTTGAATTCCAGTGGTTACGGATTCCGTTAACGCCGGTCGAGTTTTTTCCATCCGAGAGCGTGCCGTTGACGACACCGGATGTCCGGTTGATGGTGATCGCCATCGCGAGAGCTGAATAAGCGCGTCCCCGAGAGATCGCTATCACTGCCGTTGGATCTGCGCCTTCGACCGCGTCAAGCCGTCCTCTAAAACGCCAGGTGCGGGCGCCGAAGGTCACGGTGCCGGAAATGGCCCCTGTCGGCGTAGATGTGAATCGGAAGATGCCACCGAGGTAGTCCTGGACCAGATCGAGGCTGCGATCGGCGATTCCGTGGAAGGTCCCAATTCCGGCGGTCGGAAGGACACTCACGTTGATGACGCTCGTGCTGAGTGCGCTGGTGCCTGCTAGATTTGTGGCCGTGATTTTGACCGTATAAGTGCCGGCACGCAGAGGTTTCCCGCTCAACTGACCGTTGAGCCGGTTGTAGGTCACACCGGAAGGGAGTCCAGTGATACGAAACGAGGCAGGATCGTTCTGTGCTGTCACGATATCCGTCACGCTACCGCTAACGATCCACGGCAAGGCTGGCGCAAACGGATCGACGACTGGCTTGTGCCGGATCGAAACGGTGCGCTCTCCGCTGTCCAAAGTCAGCGCGCCCATGGTGACGCGGCAGACATAATCCCCAGCATCTGCGTCGGTGGCCAGCTTGACTGTTAGCTTGGAGCTAGTCACTCCCGTGATGCGCGAGTCTACCGCAATCGGGTTTCCATCCTTCAACCACTCGTAACTAAGCAGTCCGGACGGCGCTGCTGCGGAAACGGTGAGCGTTAACGTGGCGTTCTCATTCACGACCACGAGAGCCGGTGTCGTATTGACGATCCCAAGAGGTACAGCGGTGGACAAATCGGAACTGGTTCCGTTGGTAACAAGCACGCTGTAGTTGCCTGCGTGAGCCAGGGTCAAGGTCGGAATAGCATAGCTCTCTGCAAGTGCAGCCGCGCCTGAGATCGGGACATTGTTTTTGCGCCACCGAACGGTCCGAGGCAGTCCGCCAGTCGCTGTGAAGGTGAATGTGGCGGAGCCCCCAAGAGGCAGAAGCATGGGTTGCGGATCGATGGTCACCACGGGGGGAGGCATGGGCGGGGTAACGATGGTCCTGTCTGCCCCGCGAGTGGTGCCATTCGTATTGCTGGCGACGACGCGGTAGTGGTAGGTCTTCTTGTGCGTTAGGCCGGTGATGAGTTCCGAAAGCGGGACATCCAGCGTGTCCATGCCGAGATCCTGCGGAGTGGTTGTGGAGCCATAGGCAGTGGTCAGGCCATACTCGAAATAGGCACTCGTCTGGAATCCATTCGGATTGACGGTCCCGTTCAGTGTCGCTCGGTCATAGTCAATGAGTGTCGCATCGTCAGTCATTGCGGTTGGTTGGATGGCGCTCGACGACCCATACTCCGCCATGCCAATATCGACTTCGGTGCCCGCTACTCTTGCGAGACCGAAGTAGTCTTCTTCGCCGATAGCGGACACAAACGCAGGGTTACCAGCATTGATTGCTGGCGATGTGTCTGAGAGGCTAAAATCCAGGTTGGAGGCATCTGTGAAATCCACCGTAGCAGCGAAGAAAGAGTGGTCATCTTGATCGGATGCGCTGCGCCAGTTGGTGAAATTGTTCTGGTCAACCTTGCGCCATTCAAATTTAGCGCTGGTGCTGGCAGAGCCGCTATAGAGGTTCCAATCGATCGCATTGGTCGCGAATGTGGACGTGGTATTGTGCATCAGGATGAACTGCTTTCCTGTGGCATTGCACACCATGATGTTGTGCTGGATCTGGCAGTTGCTGATGTTGTGCTGAAGAGTGATCTGGCCATTGTTACGCAAGGTGTCGTTCAGATACAGCGTGTTATGGGTAAAGGTGCTGTTAATCGTGCCTCCAACAGCGGCTTTGTAACCACCGATGGAGATGCCTGCCATATGGTTGGCACGGAGAAGATTATTGCGAACCGTGATGGAATCAGCATTGTTTCCACCCGTCTCACAGGCGATCTCAATGCCGATATTACAGGCGTAGATGTGATTGCGCTCAATGACGGTGGAGGCACCCCCATCAACGTAAATGCCGCCTGCGGCAGGGTTTCCCCAACCGGTGGTGAAATCGCCGCCATAGGCGGGGTTAAAGCGCGAGTCGATGTTGTAAATGGTGTTGCCCGCGATCACGCCATTGTGCGCCACATCGGCCGAGGCAGGGCCAGTGCCTTCAAAGCCGATGACATCGATGCCGATGTTGTTGCAGTCGTGAACGATGTTGTTGGTCACCTGGAAACCATTGATGTTCCCATTAATGGCGACTGCTTCGCTGGCTCCCAAGCGAAGGTCATAGACCTCGTTGCCATCAATCACCAAGTCACTGATCGCTGTGGCGTTGTTTCCAGAGACCAAAATGCCATGTGCATTTGCGCCAAAATCATCAAGGACAGGATAGCTTTGCCAAATGTCGTGAATACGGTTCCCCAAGATCTGGATGCCTTGAGAGTTGCCGCTGATCTCGATCCCCATTGGTGTCACGGAGGTGCTTGAGGCCTTGAAGTTGCGAATCTCAAATCCTTGGATTGTGATGTATTTGCAATTTCTAATTCGCACGATAGCGGCACCGCTAGTCGCCGCTGGATCGATGATGGGGGACTCGTCCGGATAGTTGCGAATAACGATGGGACTCCCGACCGTTCCTGTTTTCCCATTCAAATTGAGTCTCTCGACGTACGTCCCGTCCCGCACGTAAACGGTGTCTCCGGCCACTGCGCTGGTGATGCCTTTGCCAATCGTGAGATAAGGCTGGGCAAGGGTTCCGGGATTACTATTGCTTCCGCTAGGGCTTACGTAACGATCTGTCGCGAGCGCTGGCACTAAGCCAATCCAGAGAAGCACGAGACAACACAGGCTGGGGGACATGTGCTTGTGGTTCGTCATGCAAAGGAGAAATCGTTCAGAAGGTCTGACCCTCACTCAAACGGATACGTTCGATCAAACCGAGCAGACTGGTGAAGGTTGCGGGCCAATTCAAGTCGTGTGGCGACTAGAGGCGGCGTTGTTCCAGGACCTCGATGTGGGTGATTTTCCATTGGCCATCGACAGGAGTTACTTGAACGCGAGCGGTGCAAGTGACTGTCCTTGGATGCGTGTGGCCCCAATGACCGACACTGCCGATGGCCCCCCAATTGGTGGTGGCGATGAATTCGTGTGGCAACGTCCCTGGTTCTACGCCATCGACGCTCGCACTGAATTTTTCGATGCGGACACGCGCGGATTCTTTGTCATCCAGATTCAGTGACTGAATGGTGTCCAGATAAAGTTGCCGGAGGAGTTCGCCGTCGGCGCTGAGTTTGAGGCGGTCATAGACGTCCGATTCGGTGCGTTGGTCAAAGGCGCGATAGACGTTGTGGATGAGTTTTTCGACGATTTCCTGAGCTTGTTCGTCGGTAGTGACCGGCTCTGGTTGCTTGGCAAACGGATCATCGATGCGCACCACGAGTAGCGGCAAAAACAGCAATGCCCCAAGTGCCCACACGCCGAGGTAGGGCAGTGCCCCCCCTGGCAATCGATAGTCTTTGATGCGGATCGCGATATAAAAAATAAGTCCACCGAGAACCCAGGCAATGACGCCCAGAGGAAGAGCGAGCGGAGCGGGAAGATGAATTTCTGGTACCTTTGAAAGCGGTTCTGGTGGGGGGAGTCTCCCTTCGTTTTGCCAAAGGATGGATGGAGCGGCAGAAAAAATTTCCCCGTGATCAACCGTTTTCCCAAAGAACAGGGTAATCGGAATGCTCTGAAGATGTGAGTCGCTCCAGCGGAAGGTGGAATGGATCTGCTGAGGCTGTGGGCCAGTAGGCACCTCCCAGATGAGTCCTAGCATGCAATCCGCGACAATGATCGGGGCCGCGGGATCGAGAGGGAGTGTCTGCCCGGGTTTTCCTCGCACGATATGAGCGGTGGGCGGTGCGAGGGTGGCCGTATTGCCATCGACTTTGGCTTCATACCAAGTTTGCGCCAGCGTCGCCGCTTTGGTCGTCAACGAATTGGCCTTTTCAGTCGGGAGTTGGGCCACGTTGTAATCGCCAACTTCCAACCATCGGAGCGCGGTCCGCAGGTCCACCATAAATTCAAACCGAGTCTGATACGGTTCGACATAAAGATAAGCCTGCGACGTAATCGGCGGAGATTCCGAGGTCTGAGCCTGGGCACCGATTGCTGCACCCAGGGTAACGAGGGCTGGCAGGAGTCTGCGTAGATGATGAGAGAGGCGACGAATCACAGTTTTATAGAGCCCAAGGCTTCCGCCATTCTTTGCTGAGCAATGCGCTCGCTGCGGCATTGCCTGCGATTTCTTCCGTCTTCGGGTTCCACTGCAATTCACTGCTGCCAGTGCGGAGACCGATGTTTGCGAGGTGAGCGATTGTGATCGTGCGATGCGCGACCTCAACGGGTGCCGCAGTTGGCTGACCGTCATAGATGTGGCTGAGGAAGTTATCGCTATGGTCCTTGCTCTCGTAGAGGTGGATTTCGTTGGGGCCGATTTTTTCACGGAGAATGGCAGGATCGCTGGCGAGGATCTTGCCGCGATTCACCCAGATCCACTTGCCATCTCCGCCTTCAAACAAGATGCCCACGTGATCGAAGGGTTTCTTGGTGTCTGTAGTGGCGGCTTCGACCTGAGGCATGAGCTTGCTGGTCGTATCCCCAACGGTCATTGTGAGTCCGTTCTCATACACACAGTCAAACTTGAACGCAGTGGCCGTGTTGTAGAGTTCAGTCGCCGCGGGCATGGTGCCGGTGATGTTTTTCAAGGCAACGGGTCCCGTCAGCTGCGTGTCCAGCCCCCATTGAGCGATATCAATGTGGTGGGCACCGAAGTCTGTGATCATCCCGCCACT
Source organism: Verrucomicrobiaceae bacterium (assembly GCA_024232965.1). Classification (GTDB taxonomy): domain Bacteria; phylum Verrucomicrobiota; class Verrucomicrobiia; order Verrucomicrobiales; family Verrucomicrobiaceae; genus JACKQF01. Next base: position 665,383 of record JACKQF010000003.1, read on the forward strand.
AAAGTTGTAGTTGTGCCGCCAGTTGAGCGGTAGCAGGGCAGGGCGGTATTCCATTTCCCCAGCAGGTCCCAGCCACATCTGATAGTCAAAGTCTGCTGGCAGCGGTGCCGGTGCTTGCTGGTCTCCCATCTGGTTCCAATTCGAGTGACCGCCGGGCAATCCGATGAGCACGCGCTGGATTTTGCCGATGCGATTGTTGCGCACCATCTCGCAGGCCATGCGGAAGTAGATATCGCTGCGCTGCTGGCTTCCTGTCTGCCAAGTGATGCCCGCCTTCTTGACCTCGTCAGACATACGGCGACCTTCGGCGATGGTCAGGGCAAGGGGCTTCTGCCCGTAAATGTGCTTGCCCTTGCGGGCTGCGTAGATGGCGATGTAGGCGTGCCAGTGGTCAGGCGTGGAGATCTGCACGGCGTCCAGATCTTCCTTCTCCATCATCTCCCGGAAGTCCGCATAGGCTGTGCAGGCCTTGACGGGTTTGTTGGCGGCCTTGCTGTAGTGCTCATCGATGATCTTGCGTCCAGCTTCACGGCCGCCGGTCTCTTCGCCCTTGTAGCCGTAGTGACCGTATTCCTTCATGGGGTCCGCAACGGCGACGACTTGGCACTTGTCGTTATTGAGGAAAGACGGTGTCCAGTCTCCAGCAATGGTCCCCCAGCCAATCGCGCCGAGGGTGATGCGCTCCGACGGAGCGGGGCGGCCATCGCGACCGAGGGCACTGGCGGGGATGATGGTGGGAAAGCCCAGGACTGCTGCACTGGTCTGAAGGAATTGACGGCGGGAGGTGCGGTTGGGTGATTTCATGCTGTTATTAAAGGGGTCAGTAGCGGCGGAGGGAAGCCTGAACTGCGAGAAATATCGCGCGAAGCGAACCCGTCATTTAGTGGGTTCGTCCTTTTTGGGGGGCGGTGGTGGCGGCGAATCTGGGCGTTCCTCTTTTTTCGCTCGGGCGATGATCAGTTGCCGCAGCAGTGGATACGGTGCGGTCTGGCCATCGCCAACGGTGAGAGTCAGGGCTTCCTTGCTGAGCGCCGACGGTAAATCGAGCCTGCCGATTTTCAAAATGCGAAACTGGGTGGCGTCCTTGGTCGCGCGCATCGTGGTCAGCTTTGTCTCAATGGCTTGGTCAGCGACGGTGACCTTGATCACTGTATCATCCGCGATATCCGGGAATGAGTATTCGGCGATGACCTCATAAGAACCAGATGGGAGCGCGTCAATCTTCCATGTTATCTGGGCGACTGCAGCGGCGTCAGTAGCACCCGTGTAATGGGGGGCGACGGCCCGCGCGTCGGCAGGGGTCAGGGTGAAGAGTGTCCGGGCTTGGCGTTTGGCAAGAGAATCGGTGCCCGTTCCCATCGCCCCTGGCGGCGCCGATTCACGAGTGCCGCGAGCGGCGGTGGCTAGGTCGATGACGCCTCCGGCGGTGATGATCTTTTGCACGCGCCCAATTTCTGCCGTGATGGCTGCCTGCTCCGTGCTATCCGTCGTCTGGGCGCTGAGTCGCTGGAGATCCAGCAGGTATTTGCTCAGCATCGGGACGTGTAGCTTTTTCAGCTCAGACTGATAGGTGGTTTCATACTGTTTGAGACGGGAATCGTCTGGCTGCGCCTGCGATGGCGCGGCGGCGGCCGTCGCGCCAGGTGATTGGGCAAGAGCCCGGCCTGCGGGTAAGCTTACCAGCAGGAGCGCCAAGCAAACGATAGCGGACTTCCTGTTCATGGCTTCGCGGTGGGCTGCTTCTTTTCTGGCTTACCGATGGCCCAGGCTCCAGGAGGCGGTCGGCGCTTGCGGGCGTCGTCTTCGCGATCCTTCATCGCGCCGTGCAGCGCCGTCTCCATCAACGTTCGCTTGCCTGCGGGTAGTGGTAGCACTGCAGCAAGCCCTTGTCCGATGAGCACGTTTTGATATAGGCCGATAGGCTCGACAAAAACCAGCGCAGGATAAGCCCCGCTTGAGTCCTTGGCACTGCGGATCAGCACTCGCAGCAGTTTACCCTCTAGATAACCGGCGGTAAATTCTTGGGCCGCGCGAGCGAACAAAGGTGCATCTGCCGGATCAATGCCGAAGTGTTTGGTGAAGTTTCGTGCATGACTCTCTTCAGAAGCGCCGGATAGCGGCGCGCAAGCGATCCATAGCAGCCTGATGTCATACGTTTGGCCTTCATGAGTGATGGAAAAGCGGTCGCCCGTATTCGTCGCTGCTGCCACATAGCGCGCGTCATTGAAGTCCTGAAAACCGGCAAGCCCAGAAAGTGCAGCGATCGGCCGCGGTAGGCGCGGTTCGTTGGCTCCGCCTTTTCCCTCTTGCTTGCTGAGCCGTGCGATCTCCGCCCGGATCTCAGCAGCAATATCAGGGTGCTGGGATTGCAGGGTGATGAGGCTGGCTTTTTGACTCAAGATCAGGGGTTCCCGTGCCTTTGCCAACTCGGCTGCAAAAGCGGCGCGTAGCTTTTGGATTTCCTCCCCAGGGTCCACCAGGGCAGCCGCAGTGCCGGTCGGTGCCGCATCCACCGGCACTAGGCGCAGGTTTGAAAAGCGGATGACGTTTGCAGGGTAACCGTTGGTCGCTGAAAGCCGCAGTGTGATCGGGCTGCGAGTGAAGTGCACGGGGCCGACTCTCTGACTTCCCGGCTTTGTCGGATCTGGAGTGCGTGATAGTTCAAAGCTGCGCCGGTTGTCGGAGGCACCCGCTAACAAGGAGGCCTCGTAAAAGTCAAAGAGGGCCCGATCCACGGGCATCTGCCGGGCGGTGACACTGGACGATGGCGTGGTCACTGGGACGTCACCCATCGTGTAGTCAAACTCGAGATTGAAGTCGCCTGGGGTGATCTTGAGGGAGGTCCACTCCGCACCGCTCCCGACCGTCCGCCATCCAGAAAGAGACCCGTCTTCCGCTGCACTAACTCCAGAGAGTTTGGCCGTGGCGGCGGATAGCGGAACCGAAAGGCTCTGTGCCAATGCCCCATCCGCCTTGGCGTAGATCGCCGTCAGTTCATCATTGCGGTGCTGCACGGCCAGAGCCTGCTCGTAATCACCAGATGCGGCCAACTCGGTTTCAAGTTTCCGCAGGGCGCGCGTGTATTGATCGGTCAGGGTCTGGGACCCCGTCAAAACGGACCTCAAAATGTGCCGCGCAGAGTCGTCAGCGCGGCCGGATCCTCGGCCGCAACGGGTGTGGCTGTCGTCTGCCCAAATGATGCGCCATGCCCGCACACGACCGCAGCGACACCCAAGAGGACGGCGGCGATGCGAGATTGGGATTGGGACGAAAGAAAATCATCAGAGTGAAGAAGTATCAGCGGCTGGCGGGGATAAGTTTCAGCTCCCGCAGCTTCATCAAATTGTCACGCAGACTGTCCGCGCGGTCAGTACCAACTGCCCGCCGCCCTCCGTGATCTTCAGGGTGCCAATATTAAACTCTGCCGGTCCGCGCAGCGTCGTCGCGATGTCGGTGGTAAGAGAGAAGGTCCGTTCCTTGATAAGCAAAGATCCACCCTCGAGCGCGCCGCATTCATAGACCACCACGACTTCATAGCCACCCGGTGGCAGGTTTGGCAGAGCCCAAGTCGCAGAAGCGCCAGGTTTTTGCCATTGAGTGAGCGCTCCAGTGCCGGGATCGCGGCTCACGCCCTGAAGTTCGGCGTTGTCCATCGCCAGATTGATCACATCGGGAAGTTGCTCCGCCTTCAACGTTCGCTCGCGAGACTCCATCAGCAGCAACTCTTTGGCCAGCCGATCCAACTCGGACTCCATGCGCTGCCGTTCATCGCGGGCAGCGATGGCGGAGGGGTAGTCCCGTGACTCCGCACGTTGTTGTTCCAAGAGATAGAGGGCGGAAATGTAGCTTTTCAAGGGTGTCAGACTGGCCTCCACCAGTTGGCGGTGGTTCCTCAATCGCTCAACATCGAGAGCCAACCGATCTGCTGCTGCGACCGCATCGCTAGGTTCTGGGGCAGACGCGGGCTGGGCAGTCCCAAAAGGGGCTATCCCGAGGGAGATGAATGCCAGCAGAGCCAGGATTTTCACACGCAATTCCAACAAATAATAGAGCCTCTATGGTATCGACTCTGGGCGTTGGCACAAGGTATTTCCAGTGACGACCTCGTTGGGCTGGTTGCGGAGTCGAATGATTCGCGCTACGGCTGCGCCATGGAGGACTTTTTGGTCATAGATGCAATTCGCAAGCGCTTCGGGAACCACCCAGCGCTGGACGGCGTCTCCCTCCAAATTCGCGAAGGGGAGGTGTTTTCGTTGCTAGGTCCGAGTGGTTGCGGTAAGACAACGCTACTGCGCCTCATTGCGGGATTTGATTCCCCAGACAGCGGGCAAATCTTGCTCCAGGGCAGGAACGTGGCGGGTTTGCCACCAGAGAAGCGCCCTGTGAATACCGTTTTCCAAAACTACGCTCTCTTTCCGCATCTGAGTATCCGGGAAAACATCGCTTTTGGCCCAAAGATGGCCGGTTGGGCTAGATCTCAAATCTCCTCTGAGGTTGCGCGAATGCTGGCTTTGGTCAAGATGGAGGATCAAGCGGACAAATTGCCCAGCCAAATCAGCGGTGGTCAAAAACAGCGCGTCGCCATCGCCCGCGCCCTAGTGAACAAGCCTCGCGTCCTTCTCTTGGACGAACCCCTCGCGGCCTTGGACCTTAAACTGCGTCAACACCTCCTGGTTGAACTCGCCGCACTACATCGGGAGGTTGGCACGACGTTTGTGTATGTTACCCACGATCAGGCAGAGGCGATGAGCCTGAGCCATCGCATTGCGGTGATGAATGCTGGGCGCGTGGAGCAGGTGGATGTGCCCGAATCCCTTTATCGCGCTCCCAGAACCCCTTTCGTTGCCTCTTTTATCGGGGACACGAACCTTTTGGCGGGAAGTATCACAGGCACATCATCGAATGGCTGCAAGGTCACCGTGCCGGGGCTGGGCGTATTGGAGATTCGTCCAGAGACGCCAATCACTGTTGGGGATCAAGTGACCTTGAGTCTGCGCCCTGAAGATTTGTCGCTGACAGACGGGAAAGACAGCGATCCCTCCCTCGTTGGGGTCGTTGATGAAGTCATTTATTTTGGGGCGTTTACGCGATATTGGGTCACCAGTTCCAATCAACGACTGCTGGTTCAGACTCACGGTAAGGCTGCCTGGGCAAGGGGCGATGCGGTGAGGGTAGCGGTCGATCCTGGTACCTTGCATATCGTGGAGATGAAGTCATCGGTCCAATGAAGAGTCAGGCCAAAAAAGTGTGCCCCACCGAGGCACTGCTGACAACCCCATCATTGCTGTGGTTGCTCGCGTTTTTTGCGGTGCCTGCGGGGCTAGTTCTCTTGCTGGCGTTTCGTCCCGCAGATCTTCACGGTGGAGTTGGATCGGGGTGGAGTGTAGCTGCCATCAAAGCCGCAAGTGACCCAGCCTATCTACCGATCTGGTGGAGAACGCTGTGGATGAGTGGCGTATCGACCTTGCTCTGCCTTCTTGTGGCGTTGCCGATGGGGTACCATCTCGCTAGGATGCCACGCCGCTGGCAGGGCATCATGGTGCTCTTGGTCGTGCTGCCTTTTCTGACGAATTTTTTGATCCGGGTGTTTGCCTGGAAATCGCTTCTTCATCCCGATGGAATGGTTTGCAGAGGCCTGATTGCGATGGGCTTGATGACGGAAGAACAACAACTGCTCTACAACGCGGGCGCAGTCGTGGTCGTCATGTTCTACGTGCAACTACCGTTTGCGATTCTGCCGCTCTACGCCGCTGCGGAGAAATTTGACTTTGGTTTGCTAGATGCGGCTAGAGATTTAGGTGCAGGCGCTGCGCGCGCATTCTGGGAAGTCTTCATTCCTGGGGTCCGTGGTGGGCTTGTTGCTGCGTCACTGATGGTCTTCATTAGCGGCGTCGGGCAATACGTTATCCCGCAAATTGTTGGCGGTGTGGATACTGAAATGATCGGCAATAAGATCGCGCAACGGGTGTTCAGTGATCGCAATTTACCGGAAGCCAGCGCGCTGTCGTCGATGCTTTTGCTGGGGGTTCTGGCGCTCATGATCGCAAACTCTTTGCGTCGGCGCCTGATGGCAAAGGAGGGGCCTGGTGTATGAAACGATCCTGGGGGCCGCTCATCGTCACACTGCTAGTGCTGGTGTTTTTTTATGCTCCATTGGTGGTGTTGGTCGTAAACTCGTTCAACGAATCACGGTTTGGCGGGACCTGGGAGGGCTTCACATGGAAGTGGTATGAAAAACTCTGGTCGGCTGACGAAGTCTGGGCGGCCCTTGTGGTGACGCTCAAGGTGGCGGTCTCGGCCACTCTTGCGGCGACCGTCTTGGGAACCTTGGCCGCCTGGGTGCTGCGTTCCTACGCCACTCGATTGCAGGGCGCGCACCATGGTTTGGTGATGCTGCCACTGGTGGTTCCGGATCTACTCATGGGGATGGCTCTGCTGGCGTTGTTTGTGTCGGTTGGGATGGAGACCGGCATCGTCACCATTTGGATCGCGCACGTCACCTTTTGCATCAGCTACGTCACAATGGTTGTGCTCGGCCGATTGCGAGACTTTGACACGAGCCTCATCGACGCAGCCAGGGACCTCGGGGCCAGTCCGTGGAGGGTTGCGCGAAAGGTCGTCCTGCCAATCCTCATGCCGGGGATTATTGCCGGTGCACTGTTGGCGTTTACGCTTTCGATTGATGATTTTGTCATTACCTTCTTCGTGTCTGGCCCAGGCACAACGACGCTGCCGTTGCGCATTGCCAGCATGATGAAAACCAGTCGCAATTTACCCATCATAAATGCGCTGAGCAGCCTGCTGCTGTGCATCACCTTTATTGCCGTCACACTTTCGTATCGTCTCAATCGCCCTGCTTCGAATTCATGAAACCTATCGCTCTATTTGCCTCCCTGCTTTTGCCGATCTGCGGCTTTGGCGCAGAAACCCTGCACGTCTATACCTGGGCGGACTATGTCAGTCCAGATGTGGTGAGGGCGTTCGAAAAAGATCACGACTGCAAAGTCGTCATCGACACCTTTGATTCCAACGAGAGCATGTATGCGCGCATCAAAGCCGGTGCTTCAGGTTACGATCTGATTTTTCCCACCAGCTACATGGTGAAGGTGATGCAGGGGGAGGGACTCTTGAAGGAACTCGATCATGCAGCGCTGCCGAATCTAAAGAATATCGATCCTGATGTTCTCTCCAAGGTTCACGACGCTAAGATGAGCGTCAGCGTGCCCTATACAGTGGGCTACGCAGTCATCGCTGTGCGCAAAGATCGCATCAAAGACGCCCAGGCCAGTTGGGCAATGTTTGACCGCACCGATATCGGTCGCCGCAGCACGCTTCTCGATGACATGCGCGAGACTCTCGGTGCTGCGCTGAAGTCGCTCGGCTACAGTCTGAATTCCCGAGATGAAAAGCAATTGGCGGAGGCGCGAGACCTTGTCATTCGGTGGAAAAGGAACATCGCCAAGTTTGATAACGAAGGTTACAAGGTCGGCCTCGATTCGGGGGAATTTCTCCTCGTCCACGGCTACAGCGGCGACCTTTTCCAACTGACTGAAGAGAATAATCGGGTGCAGATTCTGGTGCCGAAAGAAGGCGTCACCATCGGCTGCGACGAGATGGTCATCCCCAAAAATGCCCCACAACCTGAACTGGCGCAGCAGTTTATCGACTACCTGCTGGATGCCGAAGTCTCTGCCGAAAACATGGAGTGGATGGGCTATCTCTGTCCCAATGTGGCAGCGCTGAAACTTGTGAGCCCGGAATTTCTGGAGAATCCCGCCATCACGATTCCCGCAGAGATCAGGGCCCGTTGTGAGGTCATCGACGATCTGGGCACTGATCTGGCGAAGTGGACGAAGGTTTGGGATGAGATCAAGGCCGCACCGTAAAGATAAGCCGGATGAGCGTTTGACCTTGGGCGTCGACGCGTTCATCCTAGCTGTGTTCGCCCATGATTTCGACCATCCTCATCCTCGTCGTTTTCGGTCTGCTCATGCTGATTGCGGAGACTTTTCTTCCCGGCTGGGTCGCGGGATCGATTGGTGTGGCCGTGCTGTTGTTGGCCGTAATCCTGGTGTTGTCTGCGGATGAATTGGGCGGTTGGTCCACGGATAAACGATTACTTGTGGCGGGTGTCATTATCGTCGGCAGCATCGTTTCGATGGTCGTTTGGATGCGCTTCTTTGGCATGCATCTCTTCAATCGCACTTTCACGCTCACGGCTGAGATCGCGACCCCTGGCTCATTGACAGAGGCCACAGCGATGGAGGGTAGGGAAGGGATCGCCATCACTGATCTGCGCCCCCTTGGACACGCCGATTTTTCGGGGCAACGTCATGAGGTGCGCTGTCTCGCAGGCTTCGCTGATGCGGGGACTCGGGTGCGCGTTACGGGCAGTGATCCCGGGAACCTGATCGTAGTGCCCATTGCTGAGACGGCGACGAATTCCGTGAAAAAGCTCGACTCTGGTGCATCGGAAACCTTTGATGGAGCGTAATGCAACGCAGTCGGATTAAGTATTAATCATTCAACATTAACTCAACCACTCCCAACAACATGCCTGCCATCGGAACCCTCATTTTTGCTATCGTCGCCATCGCTCTTTTGGTATTGCTGATGCTGGTCGGAAAGTTCTTCAATCTCTGGCTGCGCGCTCGTGTTGCCAATGCCCCTGTAAGCATTCCCACTCTGGTCGCCATGTGGCTGCGCGGTGTGCCGAATGCACTTGTCGTTGATAGCCGTATTACTGCAGCCAAGGCGGGTATCCCCATCGATACCGATCAGCTAGAGGCGCACTACCTCGCTGGTGGTGAGATCAATCACGTTGTCCTCTCCCTCATCGCAGCGGACAAGGCCGGGATGTCCCTCAATTTCAACCGTGCCTGCGCCATCGATCTCGCCTGCAAAGGCACTAGCAAGACCGTTCTGGAGGCCGTCCGTACCAGCATCAATCCCAAGGTCATCGACTGTCCTCAGCCTGACATGGGTCGCGGTGGCAAAATTGATGCAGTGGCCAAGGACGGTATTTCCCTCCGTGTTCGCGCCCGGGTCACCGTCCGCACCAACCTCGACCGCTTCGTCGGTGGTGCCACGGAGGAGACTGTGATCGCCCGTGTCGGCGAAGGCATTGTGACCTGCATCGGTTCCGCAGCCTCTTATAAGGATGTCCTCGAAAACCCCGATAGCATCTCCAAGTTGGTGCTCACAAAGGGCGTCGATGCTGGAACGGCCTTCGAGATTCTCTCCATTGATATCGCCGATGTCGACGTCGGCGAAAACGTCGGTGCCAAACTCCAAGCCGAGCAGGCAGAGACCGATAAAAAGATCGCCCAAGCCAATGCTGAAGTCCGTCGCGCCGCCGCTGTTGCCCTTGAGCAGGAAATGGCTGCCCGCACGCAAGAGATGCGCGCCTTGGTGGTCGAGGCCGAATCCAAGGTCCCGATGGCCATCGCCGAAGCATTCCGCAATGGTCAGCTCGGCATCATGGATTACGCCAAGTATAAGAACGTCCTCGCCGATACCGACATGCGCAGCCGCATCGCGGGGCCATCTGTCGGCGAATCCGGCACCAAGTCCTAGTGCAGGCAGTGTCCACTTTTAGACCAAGAATCTTACGCGTATGAAAGGAGACTTTGACTGGAGCCAGATCACATTTCTGATCATGATTGTCGTGGTCGGTTTTGTGCGTTGGCTCGGGAGCCGCATTCAGGAAAGCCGTGGGGGTGGCGCCGCCCAAAGTGAAGAAGATCCTAATGAGGAGGCTTTGCGCGAGGCCGCTTGGCGTCGCCAAACGGGTCAGGCCGGTGCCCCACCTCCGCCCCAGGGCGGGGACAAGGCCTTTGATCCGTGGTCAGAGCTGCGGGAACTCTTCAAGCCGGAGACCCCACCACCTTTGGCCACCCCGCCTCCGATCCCTCAGACGACTCGTGCCCCTGCTCCCCCGGCTAGGCAGCCAACCTCCATGGTGCGCACCCGGCAGGTGCCGTCCGCCAGTGAATACCGCCCGAATCAGGCTCCCGCTCGCACGAGGGTCGCCGAGGTTGAGACGGCCTACATGACCCGGATTCCGCAGGTGGACACCGTCATTGGGGAAAACTCTGCCCACGCGCCCTCTACCGATGCCTTGGCCGTTGACGCCGCCCAGATGAAGGCCCTGCAGCAACTCCTGCAAAATCCCAACTCCATCCGGCAGGCAATTTTGCTCCGAGAGATTTTGGGACCACCAAAAGCCTTGCAATCTGATTCGCCCGCGTTTATCTAATTGGCCCGTCGATTTGCGACCCTTGAACAGAGGGACGCGAGTCACTCACTTGCCGGTGTGGTGAAATTGGTAGACGCGCTAGACTCAAAATCTTGTATCCGTGAGGATGTGTCGGTTCGAGTCCGACCACCGGTACCACCCCTTGTAAACTCAAGGGAAGAGAGGGGCGAGAATGGCCACCTTTGAGCATGATGAAAATCACGCTCCCTCGTGTCTTGACGCTCTTTTGCCTTTGATCATTGGATGCTGCGCGCCGATTCTAGGCTCGGTATGTCACGGTCTCTCTGCACTTGGATGCGCTTTTTGCTTTGCTTACTGGCGGCCATGGTTGTTGTCGGCTGTGGTGCTGATGTGGCTGCATTGACACAGCGGGCGTATGTTTGGCAACGGGACTGGACCTCTGCGGTGGAGGCCTCTGTGACCCATCCGATCACGCGACAGTTGGATGGTTTGGTGATCTTGGCTGCCGAGGTGGAATGGGATCATGCTGAGGCAAAGCCTGTCTTTGCTCAATGGAATCGCACGACATTGCGCGATTCGGGAGCACAGATCGGACTGGCACTGCGGATCGCGCCGTTTGCCGGGCCTTTCTCGGAAGACGGTCCTGTAGTGGATGTATTGAAGCAGACGGTCTTGAAAGTGCTGCGAGAGTTGGAGCAGGGCGGTATAATCTGCGCGGAGGTGCAGATCGATTTTGATTGTGCGCAGAAGAAACTGGACGGCTATGCGAACTGGCTGCGGGGCCTCGGAGACGTTATCCATCCGCGGCGGATGGTCATCACTACGTTGCCTACATGGCTGGAGGAGCCTGCATTTGAGCGGCTCCTGCGCGAGGTGGATGGATTTGTTTTGCAAGTGCACTCCGTCCCGCCCTCTGTGCCCAGGACGGAGGCTCTGGTTTGTGAGCCAGACCGTGCCCGGCGCTGGATCGCCGCTGCGGCGAAGTATGGGGTGCCTTTTGAGGTCGCACTCTCGACATATTCAGCATTGGCTGGATACGATGAGAGTGGAAAGCTCCTGGGGGTGGCCATGGATGGACCGCCACCAGCGTGGCCAAGGGGCAGCCGATTGATGCATTTGAATTCTTCGCCGGAGGAACTCCAGTCATTGGTGAATGAGTGGAGGGCGCACCGACCGCCGAATCTAAGCGGAGTCATTTGGTATCGGTTGCCAGTCGCGAGTGATCGGAGGAACTGGAACCTACATTGCTTCGGAAAGGTCATCCGTGGTGAGCCCATTACGCGCGATCTGAAAGTCGTCGTCAGCGAGACCAATCCGCATGACCTTATTCTCCGCAACGACGGTGATGCCGAGGATACCTGGCAACAGACTGTTCGCGTGACGTGGGATGACGCCCCACCTGTTGGCGTGGATGCCCTGCGAGGCTGGACGCTGCGAACGGTAGAAGGAGCGGTGGAGTTTTTGCCGAGGGAACCTCTGCATTTGCCTGCGGGATCAAAGAGTGTTATCGGCTGGCTGCGCTTTGATCAACGCGCCTCTCTCCATGTCGAAATGCTTCCTTAGCGGACTCGTGCTCTTCGTATTGGCTTGCCTGCCTGGGGCAGATTTGTATGCGACCGGTGACTACGGCCCTGGGCCTCAGTGGCTGAAAAACGGTGGCATTGCCATCACCAAATCGCCCGAGTTCTTTTGGCGAGAGATGGTTCGTGAACTCGCTCGTGAGTACCTCCCACCGGAAAAACGGGTTGAGCGTAAGTTTTTGCCGCCTCCGCCAGATCAGGCCTGGCGCACCGATGAGCGCGAGGGATATGCAGACCATACTGCCCGCTTTGATAACGCTGATTTTGAAGCTGCCCTCAAAAACGGCTACATCAATCCGACCGATGCCGCTGCTGCTGTAGTGGCCCATCGCGCAAGTCGCACTGAGTTGGTGCCTCCCAGTCGCCCTGCGGATGCGCCTGATGATGCACCGCTTCCAGAAAAGGTGGTTAATGCCGCTCTTGCCGATTCGGAGTTTGACTCGGAGTTTGCCGACTACCATCGCGGTGCGCTCGCGATGCGTTCCGGCAATGCCGCGGGTGCGAAGATGGCATGGGAAAAACTGCTGGACCGCCCAGAGGCAGAGCGCCGTTACCGCAGTGTGTGGGCTGCGTTCATGTTGGGCAAATTGCTCATGGATTCGCAAGCGGAGGTCGCGACAACTTGGTTTCAAAAGTGCCGCCAACTAGCAGGTGCAGGCTTTGTCGATAGTCTGGGACTTGCGGCCGATAGCTACGGATGGGAGGCCAAGGCGCAGCTAGCGGCAGGACATCGAGAGGCGGCAGCGCGTTTGTATCTGACGCAGCTGTCTCTTGGCGATGAATCCGCGATGGTCTCTTTGAAATCACTGATTCCTGATCGCGGCGAGACGTATGGGATGCTCAGCTTTGATCTCGACGGTCGCGCGGTCCCTCCCGACGATGGCGGCCATGTCGAGCCGCTTGAGAATGCGCCCAAGATCGCAACATTGCTCCAGGAATCTGCGGCGGCAGCCACCTTGCGCCGACTGCAGACGCTGCATGTCCTCGCCACGGAAACAGTGAAGAATTGGGTCTATGATTCGGGCGAATCCGATTTTTCTACCGATGGACTCAATCGGTCACAGCGCTGGCTAGCGGCCATTGAAAAGAGCAATGTAAACGAGGTCGAGGATGCGGATAAGCTCGGCTGGGTAGCCTATGCTGCGGGTGATTATGCGGCCGCTGAAAGTTGGCTGGATCATGTGAAAACAGCCTCCGCACACTCTGACTGGTTGCGGGCAAAGTTGCTGCGCAGGGCAGGAAAATTGAAGGCGGCAACCGAGGCGATGAAGGCGGCCGTCGCCGCGCTCGAAGCACTGCCAAAGGCAGTCGAGGGCGAGGAGTATGAGTGGACAGAGCAAAAGACGCTGTTGAATGACGCGTATGCCGATCTCGCCGTGCTGCACTTTTCCCAAGATGAGTATCTTGAGGCTCTTGATGCCTTCCACGAAGGCGGCTTGGGTGAAGATTGGGCCTATGTGGCGGAGCGAATGTTGTCTGCGGATGAACTCAAGCAATGGGTAGATCAGCACTTCCCGCTCAACGCCTCCAAGAACAACGCGGAGGCAGATAATCCCTCAGGCGGGCAATCCGTGCGTCATGTGGTGGCTCGGCGATTGGTGCGGGAGGATCGATACGCAGATGCCCGCGCTTACATGCCGCCAGATGCACAGCCCATTCTGGATCGCTACGTGAAATACATTGGCGATGGCGCCAATGAAAAGCTGGCCAAGAAGGTTCGTGCCCGTGCCTGGTTTGATGCTGCGGCACTGCTGAAGGAGAATGGAGATCTCCTCATGGCAACAGAGGGCGAGCCCGATGAAGTTGGCCGATGGGATACAGCGATGGCCCTTGAGCGCGAGAAGGGGCAGTTGCTAGCACGTGGCGAAAACAGCCAATTTGTGCCGCCGGAAGAACCGCGCGTATTGAAGTTTTATGTCCCGGTCTCGGCGGAGGAAAAGAAACGACTCGCTCAGCATCAGATCGTCCCATTCAGACCAGGTCATTATCGCTACATCGCTCTTGCTCTCGCCTGGAAGTCGGCGGCACTTCTTCCAGACCAAAGCGATGAATTGGCTGACGTTCTGAATACCGCCGGCAACTGGATCAAGGGTGATTACCGCGGCGATGATGTCGCGGCCGGAAAATTCTTCCAAGCAATCGAGCGACGGGCCTCCAAAACCGCACTGGGCCGCGAAGCCGGCAAAAGCCACTGGTTCGTGCCCCGCTACGGTCCCTGGAGCAAGCCCCCGGTGACCGAATGAGCGGGGGGCGGAAGTCCCAACACTTGTGGTGGTGGAGACCTTCCATTGTCTTGCTCGAAGCCGAATTAGGCTCCTTATTTTCCGAGTAGGGTCAGCGGATTGACCCGGGTTTGGAGGGGGAAGGGAATGCGTTGGCCTCCGAGGCGGTGGCTCTCGAAGACGGCGGATATCATTTCGATGGTGGTGCGGGCTGCCTCGACATTGCAGAGGGCTTGGCCATCGCTTTCGATGGCCTTGATGAGGTCATGGCCGGGATACAGATGTTCTGCGACCATGGGTCTGATGTCTTTGATCGGTTCGGGGATGCCGATGCCGGCGCTACTTATGGGAACCCAAGTGCGGGGCCTGTCGGTGGGGTTGAAGGGGCTGCCCGTGGTGATTTGCGCCAGTGGTTCTTTGTCGATACGGAGGTCGATGATGCCCTCAGTGCCGATGATCTGGACGCCAAAGCCTGCGGTCTTGGTTCCTGCATTTTGGATGGAATCAAAAAAGCAGGGCGTGCCAGAGGCGGTTTCAAAGCGTGCGTGGACTTCGTTGCCCGCGAGCGGTCCGATGCCTTCATCACCCTCTTTGATGTCCGCTTTGGTGATGGGGCGTCCGTCTTGCAAGACGCTGGCGGTGCAGGCTTTGGGATCCCCTGCAAAGTAGTGGATCAAATTGAAAAGGTGGCAGCCGAGCACCCACAGGTCGAGTGAGCCGCCGCGTGTGTCTTCTTTGCCGCGGGATCTAATTTCGAGCACTCTGCCAATGGCTCCGTCTTTAAGCAATCGAGTCACGACGGGAAGGACTGGGTGGTAGCGATTGCGATGGGCGATGGCTAGCTTGACCTTGTTCTGTGCGCAGGCGGCGGCGATTTCGTCGGCTTCTTCAAGGCTGCGGCAGAAGGGTTTCTCCATGTAAATGCCGCGCGCACCTGCCTCAATGGCGGCCAAGGTCATGTCGCGATGCTGATCGATATGGCGGGGACCGATGGCGACGATGTCGGGTTTTACCTCGGCGAGCATCTTGTGGTAGTCCACGTAACCTTTGTCGATCTTGAGTTTCTTCAACTCTGTGGCGAGGCCGGTGGCATCTGGGTCTGCCACGGCGACGATCTGCGTCTGTGGAATGTGCAGCCACATCGTATCGATGCCGTGCCCGTAGTTTCCGCGACCGGTGTGCCCGATGATGGCGACATGGTACGCAGATGCCGTGGCGGCTTTCGTCCTCATGGCAAGGGCGAGACTGGCGGCTGCGGATGAGGTGAGAAGATTGCGGCGATTCATGGATGAAAGCTTAATCGGGTAAGTCCATGTCAGGGGTGTGGAGGTCCACAGCGTGGATTTTGTCGGTTTCTCGGGGGGTGGTTAGGACCTTGTAGATGCACCAGCTGAAAAGGCTGGTGACGGTACCCACCGAGCAGATCATGATGAGGATTCCGGCGGTAGTCATGACGATGCGGGTTAGAGATTAATCGTGTTTAGGTAGCCCTTTTTCGGCCCGTTGATAGGCGTGGGAGCGGGCGGTGATGAGGAAGAAGAATGTGGCGACGATGAGGATGAACGCGACGCTGAGTTGCGCGGCCAAATTACTGCGGAGATCAGTTACGTAGCCTGCCACAGCGCCCCATTTGAAGGTGATCAAATCAAAGCCGAAGATCGAGTTCAGGAACCACATGGCAAAAACCGTCAGCAAAAAGGCAGGGCACACCCACTTCATGATGAAGCGGAAAAACTGCGGCACGCGAATGGCGGCTCCTTGGTTTAGTTCGCTGAAGCCTTTATCAATGCCCCAGACCCAGCCAAAGATGATGATTTGAATGGTGGCGAGAACGAAGATCAAAAAGGTGCCCACCCAGAAGTCGATGGTATCCAGCGCCTTCAGATCTTTGCTAAAGTACATCACAAAGCCGGACCCGATGCAGGTCAGAAGCCCAAGGACGGTCACACTCATCTTGCGGCCAATGCTCATCGCCTCCTCGAGGAAAGCGATGCCAGGCTGAAGCATTGAGATGGAACTCGTGACCGCCGCTAGGAAGAGCATAAAGAAGAACGCGCCGCCAAAAAATGCGCCTGCTGGCATCTTGGCAAAGACCAGTGGCAGGACATTGAATCCCAGTCCAAATGTGCCTTGCCCTGCCACGCTTGCGACTCCCAGGAAGGCTACTGCTGCGGGAACGCTTATGAGACCGCCGAGTCCGACTTCGCAAAATTCATTGGCGCTGCTCGCGGTCAATCCGCTCAGCACAACGTCATCGTCTTTTCGCATGTAGCTGGAATAGACGATGATGACGCCAAATCCGACCGATAGGCTGAAGAAAATCTGGGAGGCTGCGGAGAGCCAGAGCTTGGGGTTCCTGAGCTGTGTGATGACGCCGATCTCCTGCAGTTCGAGTTTTCCGTCGCTGGCGGCCACTGTTTCCTTTGCTTCGGCAAGCCCACCCGCGCCGACCACTTCGTAGGGCTTCACGTCGGACATTGGATCGGTGGGCGCGACGTTGATCTTAGTGGGATTCCAAAGGTAGCCGAGGCCGGCAACAACGGTATCGTTTGGCCGAGCGGGATCGGGGGCACCAAGTGTGAGCACACGGACCAGCAAGATGATGGCTAGCACAATCAGCAATGGCATCCCGAGGTTACACATCTTTTCAATGCCCTTGGAGAGTCCGCGATAGATTAGCCAGAAGTTAAACACAAACACGCCGACCAACCATGGGAGCGCAGTTTTCCAGGAGATCGCGAGGGCCGAGCCGTCTGCACCGCTTCCCGTAAAAGTCTGAAAAATGTCTCCCGATGCCGCTGCTGCCGTTGGGGCAAGCTCTCCACGCCAAAAATTGATCGCATAACCGAGACACCAGGACTCAATCACCACATAGTACATGTAGATCATGACCGGAACCATGACGCCGATGATACCTGCGTACTTGGCCCAGCGGGAGCGCGTTATTGAGGCGAAGGCGCCTGGGCAGGAGTTGTAGCCGAGCTGTCCCGCATAGCGCCCCATCGCCCACTCTGCCCATCCAATCGGTAACCCAATGATCAGGAACGAGACCGCGTAGGCAATCATGAAGGCTCCACCCCCGTATTGAGCAGCGAGACCGGGAAATCTCAAGAAATTGCCGAGACCGACCGCACTACCGGCGACGGCTAAAATGACTCCGAGACGTGAACTCCATGCTTCTTTCGGGGCAGACATGTCCGCAGCCTAAAGTGTAGGCCTGCTGGCGACAAGCCGCAAAAATAGCGGAACGGCGTTTTCTCGGCCACTGCCGCAGGTGGAAATTCCCGGACCTAGGCCTTCAGCCTCAGGTTCATGAACGCACGACGATAGGTGAATGCGACGGCCATGATACCCAAAATCAGCATGAAGTCTCGCGTCTCCAGGTCCAATATATGGCGCGGTGCGGCGATGGCGAGATCTGGGCCAGCAATTCCGCCTGCCGTATGGACGGCGCTGGCGGCGAAGAGGGCTCCGCAAGAGCAAAAGACCCAATAAATGACAGATCGGATAAACATTGACCTCCAAAGGTTATTCGATTTGGGCGCTTCACGGCAAGCAAAAATTTTACAATTTGCGAAGCTAGCACGCGCTGACGCGGGGTCGGTTGGAAGTTCGTTGGATGCGTTCGGGACATGTTTTGCCAAGGTTGCGCCTTGCAAAAGCGGTTCGGAATGGCGAAAGATGCGGCCCTTTTTTTGCCCCATTTTCACCTTTATGTCCGCACCCACATCTCCTCGTAGTATTCGCATTGGTCTTGCAGGTTTAGGCAACGTCGGGCTGGGAGTGTTCAAAAACCTTGAGAAAAACGGGGATCTGATCCTCCAGCGCACCGGAGCAAACCTCGAAATCGGGCGTGTGGCTGTGCGTGATTTGTCTCGTCCCCGTGATGCAGCGGTGGGTAAAAGTCTGCTGACAGGGGATTGGCGCGAGTTGATCGCAGACCCGGATCTGCCAGTCATCGTTGAGCTCATCGGAGGCACAACAGATGCCTATGACCTGGTATGTGGTGCCTTGCGTGCGAAGAAAATTGTCGTCACTGGCAATAAGGCCCTGTTGGCAGAGCGAGGGCAGGAGTTATTCGCCCTAGCCGAGGAGTGTGGTGTGCCGATCTTCTTTGAGGCGGCTGTCGCTGGCGGTATCCCGATCATTCAGGTGCTCCAAGAAGGCTTGGTGGGAAATCGAATCGTCTCGATCCATGGGATCATTAATGGCACCTGCAACTACATTCTTACGCGCATGTCTGGCGCTGGATTGAGCTATGAGGAGGCGCTGGCGGAGGCCCAGGAAAAGGGCTACGCAGAGGCAGACCCGACGCTGGACGTTAGCGGCTGGGATGCGGCTCATAAGGCGATCATTCTTGCGTCGCTGTCGTACGGTTTCTGGATTCCAGCCAAAGACATCTATGTGGAGGGTGTGGACACGGTGTCGATCACGGATTTCCGCTTTGCCGAGCGCCTTGGTTACACGATCAAATTGCTCTCGGTCATCCGCGCTGATGAAGAAGGTCGCGTGGAGGTCCGCACTCAGCCGACCCTGGTGCCGCTTTCGCACGTGTTGTCGTCGGTGAGTGGATCCTTCAACGCAGTCTTGGTAAATGGTGATGTCGTCGGCGAGACGCTGTTTTACGGGCGCGGTGCGGGGCAGGATCCGACCAGCAGCAGCGTGATCAGTGATCTTTGTGAGGCGGCGGCGATATTGATTCACGGTCCCCGTCACAGCGGGTTCGTGCCGCACGGGTTGTATGGGAAGTCCAAGCCCATCGATGAGACCGTCTCGCGCTACTACCTGCGACTCACGGTGGATGACCAACCTGGAGTCTTGGCGCAAGTGGCTCGCCTGCTGGGAGATCGCGGTATCGGCATTTCCTCCGTCATTCAGCCGGATGATCTTGCTGACACGACCGGCAGCACTGCACTGGTGCTGATGCTTGACGACGCTCCGCTAGGGACGGCTCGGGCAGCGATTGACGCGATCGATGCGCTGCCTTGTGTGCAGGAAAAACCCGCGTGGATTCGGGTGGAGACTCTTTTGGGCTAGCCCTGTGGGTTACCAAGCCTTGATCTTCCAAAGTTCGAACAGCTCCTTCGGCAGTTCGGCCACAAACCTTGATGGCTTCTGCATAATGTTGCCGTCGCGCGCCTGATGCCAGATTAGGGGATAGGTCATGTAGAGCTCGTCCTTGGCGCGGGTAATGGTGACGTAGAAGAGGCGTCGTTCTTCTTCCAGTGCGCCGAATGCGCCTTCTTCGATGACCCGGCTATGTGGAAACATCCCGTCCGCCAGCCACACGGCGAATACGGCGTGCCACTCCAGGCCCTTGGCTTGGTGGATTGTTGTCAGAGTGACGGCGTCCTTGTCACCATCGTCGGCCGGTTTATTGTCGGTATCGACGCCTGAGAGAAGCGCCAGTTGGCCAAGGAATTCCAAGGGTTCGCGGAAGTTATCTGCAAAATCGGCCAACTGTTCGAGGTCCTGCTCTCGCTGCTCGTAGTTTTCAAACTTCGACTTCATGTAGTCCAGGTAAACGCCCTCGGTGACGCTCTGGATCATGCTTCGCGGCGGCACGGGCTTTCCTTCTTCAGTGACGAGTTCCTCAAGGGTGTAGGCGAATTGTTCCCAGACGGAGGTCGCTTTCTTTGGAACCTTTAGCCCGTGCAGTGCCGCTGCCAGGGTGGCTCTCGGGACGTCTTCGTCCGTCAGCATGCCGCTCTTGCGCCAGTCTGTCCACAGCCTCCCGGCGCTGGCATTCCCGACGCCTGGGATCATCCGCACGATGCGCATGAAGCTGACCTCATCGTGTCGATTGACGATCAGTTTCATGAACGCTGCGACGTCCTTGACGTGGGCCTGTTCAAAGAAGCGGAGTCCGCTGGTAATTTGGTAGGGGATGCCTCGCTGGGTAAGCTCCATCTGAATCTCCAGCGAGTGAAAATGGGCGCGGTAGAGGACGGCCATTTCTCTGAAATCGACGCCTTCATCCCGCAGTTCCAAAATCCGTTGCGCCACAAAAGCAGCCTGTGCTCCGGGATTGTCGAGTGGCACCAGTGCTGGCAACATGCCGCCCACAGGCCGGGCTGGCTGGAGGGCCTTGCGGATCTGGCCGGAATTGTTCGCGATCGCTGCGTTTGCCAGGTGCAGCACCTCGGGCACCGAGCGGTAGTTTACCTCAATTTTATGCACGTGGGTGCGGTGGTGCTTTTCGGGGAACTGGAGGATGTTCTGCACGTCTGCGCCGCGCCAGGAGTAGATGGATTGGGCGTCATCGCCTACGACCATCAGATTTCCATCTTCGCCCACCAGCATGTCGATCATTTTGCACTGGAGACTGTTGGTATCTTGAAACTCATCCACCAACACAAACTGAAACTGCCGCTGGAAGCGCTCCCTCACATCGGGATTCTCTTCCAACAGCGCGACGGTTAGTGCGAGCAGGTCGTCAAAATCCATGCTGTTGGTCTCGCGCTTCTTTAGTTCGTAAAGGCGCCAAACTTCCTCGATCTGGTCTTCGACTCGGATGAAGTGTTCGAACCGATCCGCGATCACCTCATGCAGCCCGCCGAGGGTGTTAGTCAGAAGGGAAAAGATCTCGCAAAGCACTGTGCTCTTGGGAAAGTGAAAGCTGGAGGTATCGATGCCACTGGAGGCTATGACCGTGTCCATCAGTGATTTTTGGTCCTCACGATCCATGATCGAGTAGCCCTTGCGGAAGCCGACGAACTCCGCGTGATGTCGTAGGATCCGATTGCCAATGGAGTGAAAGGTGCCGCCCCAGAGTTGCTGCGTCTCCACCGGAACGAGGCCCTGGACGCGCTCTAGCATCTCGCGTGCTGCTTTGTTTGTGAAGGTCAGGAGCAGAATGTTCTCTGGCAAAATCCCATTGTCCAAAAGCCATGCCACTCGGTAGGTCAGTGTCCGGGTCTTTCCTGAACCCGCGCCTGCGATGACCAGTGCCTGCCCCGGCGCGCTGGTGACGGCTTCGTACTGCTGGTCATTGAGTTCGGCGCGGTAATCGATCGCGGAGCGGCGTTCAGGATTGGAGGTGTGGAGCGTGTATTCGCGGGGCATGGTGGCGCGGATACAAGGCTGGGCTGATGGGCGGTTGCAAGTGGTTCTTCGCCTGCAGGAGGGCCGGATTCTGCACTTTGGTGTTTGATCTGTGGGGTCCGCTTCGTACTGACAGGCTCAACCGCCATTTTTGGAAACCATGAAAACCCGATTGCTTAACCTATTCGCCCTCGCTGCTGCGGCGCTCTCCCCGCTAACGACGCAAGCTCAGCTAAAACTTAATCCCGGCGATCACATTGCGATCCTTGGTGGCACGACGCCTGATCGAATGCAGCACAGTGGTTGGTTTGATACGTTGGTCCATGCAGCCAATCCAGACAAGGACATCGTCATGCGCAGTCTGGCCTTCTCTGGCGATGAAGTGGGAACTTGGCATCGTGTCGATGACTTCGGCAGCAGGGACGAGTGGCTTACCCGGGTCGGCGCGGACGTCGTCCTTGCCTTTTACGGTTTCAACGAAAGCTACAAAGGACCCGCAGGGCTAGATGACTTCAAAAAGAAGTTGGATCAGTTCTGCAACGACATGGCCAAGGCAAATTTTCATGACAAAGGGGCTCCACGCTTGGTTCTGATCTCCCCCATTGCGGCGGAAAAACAATCGAATCCCGATGTGGCGGATGCGACTCCGATCAATGCCAATCTGACGCTCTACGTGGCAGCGATGGCTGAGGTGGCAAAGGCCAACAATGTGCCATTTGTGGACATGTTCAGCCTCTCCCAGCAAGCCTATGCGGAGGCGAAAACGCCGCTGACCTTCAATGGCATTCATTTGACTGTCGAGGGCGACAAGGAACTGGCCCCCGGCCTTTTTAAGGGCGTGTTCGGTGAGAGTGCACCGAATCTGGATAGTCTTGAAAAACTGCGCGGCGCGGTGATTGCCCGCAACGATCTCTGGCACAGTCGCTACCGCACAGTGGATGGCTACAACATCTATGGCGGGCGCTCTGGACTGGCCTACGCTGCTGGCATTGGTGGGATGAAGCAAAATGAGCGCAATCCAGAGAAGCCGTATGTTTCCAACTACCAAATCATGCAGCAGGAAATGAGTGTGCGTGACCTGATGACCTCGAATCGCGAGGCTGCTCTTTGGGAAATCGCAAAGGGTGGCGATGGTCCGGTGGATGACTCCAATCTGCCAAAGGTGGAGCAGGTCGGTTCCAATCTGCCCGTGGGTGGCGATACCTTCAATAAGACACCCATGAGCGGCTTTCTGGTCGATCCCAAGACAGGATTGGTCACCTTTCCTTCTGGTGAAGAAGTGATCCCCAAGATCAAATCGGCTCCAGGTCTTAAGATCCAGCTTTTTGCGGATGAAAAGATGTTTCCTGAGTTGGTGAAGCCGGTGCAGATGGCCTTTGATACCAAAGGACGCCTGTGGGTCAGTGCCTGGAAAAACTACCCAGAGCGCACCCCTGACAGCACTGATGGCGACAAGTTGTTGATCTTTGAAGACACGAACAATGATGGGCGTGCGGACAAATGCATCACTTTCTACGATCAACTGAACTGCCCAACTGGCTTCCAATTCTATAAAGACGGTGTGCTGGTGATGCGCTCCCCTGATCTACTCTGGCTGCGTGATACGGATGGTGATGATAAGGTGGATGTGGTCGAGCGTGTGCTCAGCGGCCTTTGCGCGGCGGATTCCCACCACGAGACGAATGCGATGTGCTACGAGCCTGGTGGCGCGGTGTATTGCAGCGATGGGGTCTTCCATCGTTCCCAGGTGGAAACGCCGCAAGGGCCGGTGCGCAATACGAATGGCAGCATCTATCGCTATGAGCCCCGCACTGGGAAGTTCATCCGCCACGCGGCCTACGGCTTTGCGAATCCTCACGGTCGCGTCTTTGACTACTGGGGGAACGACTACATCACGGATGCCACCGGCAATGCCAACTACTTTGGACCGGGCTTCTCTGGATTCATCGATGGTGGTGATTTTGGCACCGTGGCGCACAACAAGTATGAACAATGGTGGCAGCGCCCCTCACGCCCATGCCCCGCGACGACGATTCTCAGTAGCCGTCATTTTCCAGAGGACTGGAACAACAATTTCATCAACTTCAACGTGATCTCCATTCAGGGCATTCACCGTGTGAAGATGGAAGAAGATGGTTCCGCGATCAAAGGCACCACTGTCACCTATCAGCGTAACGGTCAGGAAATGAACACTTTCATCGAGTGCGATCCCGCTGAGGTCGGCACCTTCCGTCCGATTTGCGGCAGCACGGCGCCCGATGGCTCGTTCTTCTTTGCGGATTGGTCCTGCGCGATCATCGGCCACATGCAGCACCATTTGCGCGATCCAAATCGTGATCATACAACCGGTCGCGTCTATCGCGTGACGTATGAAGGGCGACCATTGACACCCGTGAAAAAGATCGATGGGCAGCCGATCCCAGCTCTGTTGGACCTCTTGAAGGAGCCTGAAAACGATGTGCGCATGCGTGCAAAGATCGAACTTGATAAGCACGATAGCAAAAAGGTCATCGGTGCCACTCAGGAGTGGTTGAAGCAGTTTGATCCCAAGAAAATGG
Source organism: Verrucomicrobiaceae bacterium (assembly GCA_024232965.1). Classification (GTDB taxonomy): domain Bacteria; phylum Verrucomicrobiota; class Verrucomicrobiia; order Verrucomicrobiales; family Verrucomicrobiaceae; genus JACKQF01. Next base: position 689,006 of record JACKQF010000003.1, read on the forward strand.
AAGACGCACACCATCTGCTGGAGGCCCTCTGGGTGCACCAGTGGCACAACGTTGTGAACACGGACCTCATCAATACGGTCTTTGCCTCACCCGATCCACGCGCTCGCGCTCAGGCCGTGCGGGTGGCTCTGTATCAGCGGGATCGCGTGCCAAATGTGGTGGATATCCTTGAGAAGGCCGCAGCGGATACGAATCCTCGCGTTCGGCTTGAGGCGGTGCGTGCCTGCTCGTTCTTCACGCCGGGGGACAAACGGATCGTGGGTATCGCTCTGTCTGCGACGAAGCAAGACCTAGATTACACCCTCGACTACTGCCTGCGGGAGACTCTGCGGCAGATTGCGCCGAAGGTGGAAGACCTCGTCCTTCTCGATGATGCAGCGGCGCAGAAGTGGCTGTTGGGCTATGTGAAGGCGGGTGATCTGCCAAAACTTGGCAAGTCCATGATCGTCCTGCAGTCGATCATTGACCGCGCAGACAGTCGTCCTGATCACCGCGAGCAGGCGATCAATGATCTCGTCATGCTGAATAAGTCCAATCGCGCTGAGGAACTGGCGCTCGCATTGGAGCGGGTGAATGGGAACAAAGTCGGGGCCGAGCAGGATTTGGCAAAACTTCTCCTCATGGTTTCATCGGCGGACTTGGCAAAGTCAGAAGACGCACTGGAGGCGCTCAGCAAGTCTTCTGGGCATACTCAACGTCGCACAGGACTCTGCGCACTAGTCATCGCCAGCGGGGACCCTGCTGCGGCTTGGAATGCCGGAGATGTCAGCAGCCGGATCGCTCTGCTTGAGGCGGCTGGGAGCATTCCTGACCCAGCCTTGCGCGCCAAGTTCTTCCCTCTGGCATCAGCCGTTCTCGATGGCAGCACCGACGGCAAATACATCAGTGCGACCCTGCGGGCGATGCCTCTTCTGGGCAACGAAAATGCCGCCGCTGCCTATGCTTTTGCCGCAAGTTTTGTGAAGCAGAACAAGCACACCGCGCCAGCCCTGTATGCGTTGGCTCGACTGAAGAGTGCCTGGAGGGCCGAAGACGCAGCTGCCCTGACCAAGAGCATCCTGGCCGATTGTCAGTCCCAGCCAGCCAACAAACGCACGACGACGGATTACGTCAGTGCGGTTCAGGTGGCGCGTGAATTGGCGGCGCTCTTGCCCAAGGCGGATGGAGACTCCGTGCGTGCTCAACTGCGCCAGGTCAGTGTCGATGTCGTCGTCGTGAAGACGGTGCGCGAGCAACTTCGCTTTGATACGAACCGCATTGTCGTCGCTGCTGGTAAGCAGACGGAGATCATCTTTGAAAACGATGATGTCATGCCTCACAACCTTCTCATCGTGGATAATGGTAGCCGCCAGCCAATCGGTATGAAGGCCCTGACGATGTCTCCGGTGCCTGACAAAGAGGGCCGTCTCTACATCCCAGACGACAAGGAGTTCAAGAAAGTCATCCGCGTTGCAACGAAGATGTTGGAGCCGGGGCAAACGGAGCGACTCCAGTTCAAGGCTCCAAACAAGGAAATGGAGTTTGAATTCGTCTGCACCTTCCCAGGTCATTTCATGACCATGGGAGGTAAGGTGATTGTGACCAAGGATGTGGATGCCTATTTGGCCGCGCATCCTGTGGCCGATAATGGGTCAGTGCCGCCACCCGTGGCTGCCGCACCAGTCGCTCCGGCCGACTATGTCGTGTATGAACCGAAAGGGTCAGCCAACGGAAAGAAGATCGTTCTCCTCTCTGGTGATGAAGAATATCGCAGCGAAGAATCAATGCCGATGCTTGGGAAGATCCTGAGTCAACATCACGGCTTCAAGTGCACGGTGCTTTTCTCCGTAAACGACAAAGGGGAAATTGATCCCGATAACGGCGGCAGTCTCACCCACCCAGAGGCGCTCGACAGTGCAGACGCGATTGTCATGCTATTGCGCTTCCGTCATTGGGATGCGGCAACCTTGGCGAAGTTTGATGCAGCAGTAAAGCGCGGCGTGCCGATCATCGCTCTGCGAACCAGCACCCATGCGTTCAATGGTATCCCGAAAGACAGTCCATACGCTGCGTGGAACTTTGATAACAATGGTGGCTTTGGCAAAAAGTTCTTGGGCGAGACGTGGGTGAGCCACTGGGGCAAGCACAAGTCTGAGGCTACTCGGGGCGTCATTGAGGCGAGTAATGCCATGGATCCAATCCTCTCCAGCGTGACGGACCTGTTTGGCGATACCGATGTGTATGAAGCTCATCCGCCAATCGATGCGAAGATCCTTGTTCATGGCACGGTTCTCAGTGGCATGACACCCGACTCGCCACCCGCCGACTACGTAAAACCTCGCGCCCCCGACAAGAAGGAACAGGGCGTGAATAGTCCCATGATGGCGATTGCCTGGACACGGTTGGTAAAGAACGATGCTGGCACGGAAAACAAAATCTTCTGCACTACCATGGGCGCGGCGACGGATTTGACCAATGAAAGCCTGCGTCGCATGTGTGTGAACGCTGTCTTCTGGGGCCTCGGAATGCCGGTGCCCGAGAAGGCGGACGTGGGCATCATCGGCGACTACAAACCGTCGAAATATGGATTCAAGGGCTATCAGGTCGGCATCAGGCCTGCAGCGCATGTTTTGAAGTAGCCTTTATCCCTCGCAAGAACGACCATCGTGGGTCGTTACTTCAGTTGTCTTATGGATCTCGCCAGTCGACGCACCTTTCTCCAGCAAACAGCCTGTGGCTTCGGCTCACTGGCTCTTGCTGGCTTGGCGCAGCAGCAGGCGCTGGGCGCGGTCAATCCTTTGCAGTCCCACCTCGGTCATCATCCTGCCAAGGCAAAGCGAGTCATCTTCCTGTTCATGCAGGGCGGTGTCAGTCAGGTGGACTCGTATGACTACAAGCCCAAGTTGATCCAGGAGAACGGTCGGATCTTTGATTTTGCCGACGCGCGTTCGATCGCGAAGACAGGGAAGGGCGCCCCGCAGCGGATGATGCAGCCGCTCTGGCAATTCGCGCAGCATGGGGAGAGTGGCCGCTGGGCTTCGAATCTGTTTCCGAACATTAACCGCCATGTGGATGACCTTTGCTTTCTGCACGGCATGCATACGGAAGGCGTCGCTCACGGACCAGCGACGCTCTTCATGCACACGGGCACAACCAGTTCGATTCGGCCTAGCATGGGTTCCTGGGTGACGTATGGGCTCGGCACCGAGAATGAAAACTTACCGGCTTTTGTGAGTGTCAGCCCCAGCCTGGGCAATGGTGGTCCCCGCAACTATGGCAATGCATTTTTGCCCGCGGTTTATCAAGGAACCCCGCTCGGACGTTCGGGTCAGCCTGCGGCGGATTCCAATATCAAGAACATTGCCAATCCTACCTGGACGGCAGAGCAGCAGCGCAGACAGTTTGAACTACTTGGCGCCCTGAATCAAAAGCAGGCATCGCAGGCTCCGGCGGGTGATTCTGAGATCGAGGCCGTGATCCAGTCGTATGAGCTCGCTTGGCGTCTGCAAAATCGCGCGCCGGATGCGCTAGACATTACTGGTGAGAGCGAATCAACGCTGAGTCTTTACGGCATTGATGAGAAGCCAACCGATAACTTTGGTCGCCAATGCCTGATGGCGCGCCGTCTTGCTGAACGCGGCGTACGATATATTCAGGTCAATTATGGCGATAATTCAAATAATCCTGCATGGGATCAGCATTCGAATTTACCAAAACACGGCATCCACGCAGCGGCTGTGGATAAGCCGATTGCGGGCCTTCTCCAAGACCTGAAGCAACGTGGTCTGCTAGAGGATACACTCGTCTGGTGGGGCGGCGAATTTGGGCGTACGCCTTACGCGGAAAAGAATGGTACTGGGCGCGATCACAATCCCGGGGGGTTCACCGTGTGGCTGGCGGGTGGCGGCGTGAAGGCCGGATTTGCACACGGAGTCACGGATGAATTTGGGCACATGGCGGTGGAAGGTAAGGTGCACATGCACGATCTCCATGCTACGGTATTACACCTACTTGGCCTCGATCACGAACGACTCACTTTTCGCTACGCGGGACGAGATTTTCGCCTCACAGACGTCCACGGGCGGGTCGTTAGGGAAGTGATTGCTTGATCGATTTCTGGTGAAAAACTCACTGTAGGTGATAATTATTTTTGCTGCATTGGGTTATTTACCTATTGTTGGTTTCGCTTGAATTCGGGTATCTTTGCGATATGAAATTCCGAGATCTTTCGATCTTGTTTTTGAATATGCTCGGTATTTCCATTGTTCTTGTAATGCTCGTCGCAGTTGCAGTTTCTGTTTCCTTCGGAATGTTCCGATACCGCAATCGTCGGCGCAGAAAGTAGTGCTGGGTTACTCCTTCTGGACGCTTCGAATAAAGGCGATCAAATCCCAAATCTGCTCAGGCTTGAGCAGTTGCCGGAATCCAACCATTGGGGTTCCATCAAGCCCCAGCGAGATCGTTCTAAAGAGATCTGCTGGCGAGTCTCCACTGTGGTGATGCTCTTGCGTTAGGTCTGCGGGGACAATGGGGTTTTCCCAGACATCCAGTAGACCCTTGCTGCCGGGGCCGTCTCCCTTGCCGCCGTTACCGTGACAAACGAAGCAGAACTGTTGAAATGTGGTCGCGCCAGTCGCTGCGTGTACTTTTCGTTTCTCGGTCTCGCTGAACCAATCGGGAATGGGTGGCGGCGGTATGGGATCCGTGAAGTTCTCGGCGCGATCCCATTTGCGAGAGAAACCCCTCACATAGGCGATGGCTGCGCGCAGGTCATCATCCGGAAGCTTATTGAAGGTCGGCATCATGGTGCCTGAGACTCCATTGCGGATGGTCCTCAAGAGGTCGTCTGTGGTGGGCAGGAAGCCCATTGGCGTGGTGCGGTATTTGAAGATGCCTTTGCGGAAGTTGCGCGGCTTTGTCGTCACGCCTTCAGCCCATTCTCCATCCCCACGCCCCGTTCTCCCGTGGCAGGGTGCACATTGGGATTCAAAGATTTGTCTCCCTTGCAGGTAGGTGTCCATGTCTAGTTCCTGGGGGGCTTCCGCCGCAGGGGATAGGCCACGGCACAGTGCACCCAACGCCAGCGGGATGATTGCGAAGACGAGAAATCTGAGACGATGGTTAGGGTTGGAGCCGATTGGTATCAAACGACGTCCCCGGTGGGTATCTGTGCGTGGATCTTGTTGTGCATATGCTCACGCTTGCGCTGGCAATGAATTCGGGCGCAACTTCCAGCGTTCCAAGCTCGTTTTGTATCAAGGCCTAGATCTTGCTAAACCTTCAAGAATACGGATTTCGGGCCCAAACCCCCCTCATGTTCAAAAGTCAGTCATATTGGAGGCATTCCGCCTTGGCGGTTTGCTGTATCTTTACCGCTCCATCCGCTTCGACTTCGTACGGCGCAACGGCGTCGGATGGAGCGGACGCTGGTGAGCGTTTTCGTGCCCAGATCGAGCCAATTCTTAGCAAGGTCTGCTACGACTGCCACGCGGATGGCGTGGAGAAGGGGGACTTCTCTCTCGACGACTTCGAATCCATTGAAGAGCATCTCGCGGATCGGAAGCTCTGGCTGAAGGTATGGGAAAATCTTCGAGCAGAGATGATGCCGCCAGCGGAGAAAACCCAACCGAGTCACGACGAGCGCTTGAAGGTCATTGCATGGATCGAAAAGGAGGTCTTCAAGCTGGATGCCAATAACCCCGATCCAGGGCGTGTGACCATCCGCCGCATGAATCGCGTCGAGTATGAGCACACGGTGAAGGATCTTCTGGATGTGGACTTCGATGCAGAGGAAGTGCTACCCGCCGATGATACCGGCTACGGTTTCGATACCATTGGCGATGTGCTTTCAATTTCGCCGATGCTGATGGAAAAGTATCTGGAGGCAGCGCGGCAGGTGGTCTCGCAAGCCATCGTCCCACAGGATCCCGTGATTCCAAGCGTGTCGATTGAAGGCGAGAAGTTCAAAGCCACCGCACCTTCGAAGAAGACGGGGAAATACCTCTCTTTTGCGCAAGGTGGACAGGTTTCCACGAAGCGTGTGATTGAGCACCCGGGAGACTACCGCTTCTCCATCGAATGTCGGACCCAGGGCTCATCGGAAGCCACCTCCCACAGTGCCAACCTGCGAGTGTTGGTGAATGGCAAGGACATCGGTGGCGACAGTCTTGGATGGGACAACCGCAAATCGATCACCATAACGGCGAAGGGCGCACTGGGAGAAGGGGAGAATATTTTGACGCTAGCTCTGCAAGAGGACAGTCCCCCGCAGCCGGACGAGAAGCCGCTGTCGCTCGTCATCAGCAAGGTGAAAATCCAGGGTCCGCTAGACGGAAGTTACAAGGTGTACCCCAAGGACTATTATCGGATCTTCTTCAAAGGTGGGGCTCCCAAGGAGCCTGTGGCACGTCAGGCATACACCAAAGACATCCTTCGGCGCATCGCGGATCGTGCTTTTCGCCGTCCAGTGGATGACGGGACACTGGATCGATTGGTGAAATTGTCGCAGCTCGCGCTCGACCAGCCCAACGCAAAGTTCGAGGACGGCATCGCCTACGCGACGACTGCCATCCTAGCCTCGCCCCGCTTTCTTTTTCGGGCGGAAATTCAGCCAGAGCCCGACAACGCGGGGAAGATCGTGCCACTTGATGAGTATGCTCTGGCGTCCAGACTTTCCTATTTTCTGTGGAGTTCCTTGCCTGACGAGGAATTGATGGAGCTGGCTCGCAAAGGCGAGTTGCGCGAGAATCTGGACGAACAGATCGACCGGCTTCTCGCAGACAAAAAGTCACAACGGTTCGTCGAGAACTTTGTCGGCCAATGGCTCCAAACACGCGACATCGAGGGCGTAAACGTTGATCCACGCCGAGTGCTAGGCATCAAGGACCTGAGCGCCGCCTTCAAAGTTTTTGGTAGTCGGCAGCGCCGCGGAATGCGACTGGAGACCGAGACTCTTTTCGCGTTTTTGCTGAAGGAGAACCGCAGTGCGCTGGAGCTCTTCACGGCTGACTACACTTTTTTGAACGAGAGCCTAGCCAAATTCTACGGCATCACCGGCGTGAAGGGCGATGAGATGCAAAAGGTGGCCCTGCCAAAAGACAGCCACCGCGGCGGCATCCTTACCCACGGAAGCCTTCTGGTCGTTACCTCCAATCCCACACGCACCTCCCCTGTGAAACGCGGTCTCTTTGTTCTGGAAAATCTCCTCGGTACGCCTGCACCACCTGCGCCGCCGAATGTACCAACCTTGGAAGATCAAAAGAAGAAGCAGAAGAAAGACATCACCATGCGGGAGATGATGGAAATCCATCGCGAGAAACCGCTCTGCGCCTCCTGCCATGCGCGCATGGATCCCTTAGGTCTTGCTCTCGAGAACTTCAACGCTGTGGGAATGTTCCGTGCTGATGAAAATGGCAGCCCGATCCAGACGGGTGGCCAACTCATTACTGGCGAAAAGTTCAACACGATCGCAGAGCTCAATCAAATCTTCGCCACTTCACGTCGTACGGATTTTTATCGCTGCCTCACTTCAAAGCTCCTGACCTATGCAACCGGGCGCGGCATGGAGTACTATGATGCGCCTACCATCGATCACATCGTAGCAGATCTTGAACAAAGCGGCGGTCGCCTCCGCACTCTCATTCGTGGCGTCGTGCACAGTGCACCTTTTCAAAAGCGTCGCGGCGATGGCTCCGTTGCGGCCAAATAAATATCATTTTCCGATCTTCTTATGAACACAACATCTTCACTCCATCGTCGCAATTTCCTCCGTGGATTGGGTGCTTGCGTTGGATTGCCGACGCTCGAAAGTCTGGTGTCTCGGCCCGCATTGGGTGCTGGAACGACCACTGCTGGCGCGCCCCTGCGCATGGCCTTCATCTATTCGCCCAACGGCGTTATTCTTGACCCTTGGCGTCCGCAGGGAGAAGGGGCGGACTTTAAATTCGGTCCCACGATGGAGCCCCTCAGTGCGCATCGAGATCATATCCAGATATACACGGGATTTGAGCAAGCAAACGGTTGGTCTGGCCCCGATGGCGGCGGCGATCATGCGCGCGCCAATGCGTCCATCCTTACCGGCGCTCGACCGCGCAAGACGGCGGGCTCAGACATACACCTCGGCATGTCCGTAGATCAGGTTGCCGCGAAGGCCGTTGGGGATGCCACTCGCTTTCGTTCGCTCGAACTTAGCTGCGATTCGGTGCGCGGCGCTGGGGCTTGTGATTCGGGGTATTCCTGTGCTTATCAGTTCAATATCTCTTGGCGCAGCGAAACCGCGCCAGCCACGCCCGAGACAAACCCGCGCCAGGTGTTTGAGCGTCTCTTCGGCGCTGGCTCTGGTTCCGAGCGTGCCAAGGCCTACGCTGCGAGGCAGATGCGCCAGAAATCCATCCTCGATTTTGTCATGGAAGATGCGCATGCCTTGAACAAGCAACTCGGCCGCAATGATCGAAACAAGATGGACGAATACCTGACCGGCGTCCGCGAAATCGAGCAGCGCATTGAACGTGCGGAGCGTTTTGGTCCGCCGCCTGATCCTGGCCAAGAGGCACCCGAGGCGGGAATTCCAAGTGCCTATGAGGATCACATCCGCCTCATGATGGACATGCAAGTGCTCGCCTTTCAAACCGATAGCACTCGCATCTCCACGCTGCTCCTCGCCCATGATGGTAGCAATCGTAGCTTCAAAGAGATCGGCATCTCCGAGGGGCACCACTACCTTTCCCATCATCAGTTGGACAAGGCAAAGATGGCCAAGATCCAGAAAATTGACCTCTTCTACGTGCGCCAATTCGCCTACTACCTGCAGAGGATGAAGGCCATTAAAGAAGCCAATGGCTTGTCGCTTTTGGATAATTCGATGGTCGTTTATTGCAGCGGCTTGTCGGATGCCAATCGCCACCGCCATGATGATCTGCCGGTCATTCTCGCTGGGAAAGCAGGTGGGAAGTTTCAACCTGGCCGCCACACGAACTTTGGCACAAACACCCCGATGTCCAACCTGCACCTGCGTCTGTTGCACGAGATGGGCGTGCCTGCCCCCAGCTTCGGTGACTCTACAGCGGTGCTTCAAAGGATCTAAGCAGTAGCGGCAAGTCAGTGCTTGAATTTCGACTGCGCGGGTGTCCCGTACGGGATGCCCGACCAAGTCTGTGAAATGTGCGAGATGACCGATATCCTGACCCATGCGGACCACTATGAATGTGCTACGTGTGGTCACGAGTGGCCGATTGACGGGCCTGTCGGCGAACCCGACGGGAACCGCATCGTGAAGGACGCATATGGCAATGTCTTGGCGGACGGGGACATCGTGGCGATGATCAAAGACATCAAGCTGAAGGGCTCATCGGACGTGCTCAAAGTCGGCACCAAATCAAAACCCATCCGCTTGGTCGACGGCGATCACGAGATCTCGTGCAAGATGGACGGCATCTCAATTGGCCTCAAAGCTTGCTTTGTGAAGAAGGTGACGGCTTGAGTCTTGAAGGTGGAATCGAAGTGGTTCCCGAGAGATTCAATTTGAAGAAGGTATCCTCCTGAAGTGGAAGGGTAAGGCCACGCCCTTCGCCCAAAGGAGAATGGCTGTGATGGGGGAAGGTTTTACGATCGGTCAGCGACGAGTCGCTGACTCGCCGTTTGTAAAACCCCCCGCAGCGTTACCGACATGACAAAATGCCCCTTCTTCTTCCACCCATTGTTGGCCGTTTTAATGTTAACTGCAGATAGCGGTGTTTGCTCGGCTGAGGATATCGTTACCCAGAAACTTACGGGGCACTGGTTGCAGGCGCCCAACTTCTACGGACTCAGTTCTGGCGGCGGTTCGACCGTGATTGCCGCCACCGACCGGTGGATTGCGGTTGGCGCACCGCTCGCTAGCGAGCGGGTTGCCAATGAGGGCGCGGTGCAGGTTTTCAACGCCGTTACAGGCGCTTGGCAGAAAGAATTGCTTCAACCTGGCACACCCTCAGTCAATGGCGCGTTTGGGGCAAGTTGCGCTCTGAGTGGGAATCTGCTGTTGATCGGGCAGAAGGGCTTTTTGGTGGGAGATCCCGGCGCGGCGCACCTTTACAGCCTGCCTTCGGGTAAGCTTCTAAAGTCACTGCATCCTCCGGTGGGCGATGATGTGGCTGATAATGGTTTCGGCAACGCGGTAGCGATCGCAGGGAATCGCATCTTTATCGGGGCCCCACGACTGGCTGTTCGCAGTGGCGCGGTCTTTGTTTTCGATCTGAAGACCGGTGCCTTTGTCAAAAAAATCGTGCCTGCTGGAAACACGGCAAACTCATTTTTCGGTGCCGCCATTGCCGCAGAGGGCAACTTGGTGGCCTTCAGCGCGACTGGTATCGATAGCAACCGCGGGGCCGCGTATCTCTACGATTTGGCATCGCTGACGTTGATCAAAAAGATTCAACCGACCACGTCTATTGCTGGGGATTTTGCAGGGGCTCCGCTGGCGATGCATCACGGTCGCTTGGTCATGGGAGCCACGAGCGGCAATGGCGCTGCCGGTAAGATCTTCGTGATCCCTTTAGCGGGAGGCAATGACCGAGTGCTGACAGCCAGCGATGCTTCCGCTTCGGACTTTTTAGGTTCGGCGCTGGCATTGGATCACGATTTGCTGGTGGCTAGTTCACCCAATAAGAATTCACAAGCTGGTGCCGTGTATCTCTTTGATCTAGCCTCCACATCGAATCAGGAATTCAGAAAAATAGGTCCGGCAGACGCTCAAACTTACTTTGGCTTAGCGCTCGCCATTGAAGGGGGGACGGTTTATGCGAGTGCTCCGCACGACTCAACTCAGGGGGTGCAGGCTGGGGCAATCTACCAGATGAAGACCTTCATCACACCCATGGCACTGACAAAGGTCACCGGACGTGGCGACTATGCTCCCGGTGCGCCCGACATCAAGTTTAACAAGATCGGTGACGCGTTCATGAACGTCGCTGGGGAGATCAGCTTCGGCAGCACGCTCAGTGGAGCCGGATCAGGAGGTGGCAAGGACACTGGAATCTTTAGCACCTTGAAAGCAAAACCCCTTCTGAGGTTGGTGGCCAAGAGTCGCGTGCCACTTGGCGGAGCGATCGCGGGTGCGGTGAACAAACCTTTGATCAATTGGCCAGGGCGGAGTCTCTTTTACGGCAGCCTGCAAGGAACGGGGGTCTCTACCTTGAACAATGCCGCGATTTGCTATGATGACGGTAATTCGGTGGGTTTTTGGCTGCGGAAAGGCGATCCGTTTGGGATTGGAGGTAGTCCGCCGTTCAAGTCGTTCTTCCAGTTTGTGCAAAGCCGAGGTGCGGATCGTGTGGGAATCAGCTACGCCGTCAAGCCACAGCCCGGCGGCGCCACGGCTGCAACGGATACGGGTGTGCTAATGCTCGGATCGGGGGGAACTGATCAAGCGCGGGAAGGGGAGCCCACGGTGGTCGTCGGCGATGTGCACGGGCAGTTTGCGCCACGGGTGGCGGGCTACTACGACCGCCTCATTTATGCTTCGGCAATCATCGGGCCGACCGCGAGGAATCAGGCCTTATTCCAGATGAAGTTTCAGTCCAGCAAGGTGGAGATCGCCCACAAAGGTGACCCTGCTTTCGGAACCAACGGCGTTCCGTTTGCTGCGTTCCTGGGCGAATCGAGCGATGTGTTTGATACGGTGCTTTTCCGTGCAACGTTGGGCGCTCCAGCGACGACGGCCAATCGAGAAGGGTTATGGATGCACACTACGGCCGGGGCGATGAGTTTGGTGATGCGTCAGGGGGACGAGATCCCTAGTCTTCCAGGTGTCAAAATCAGTCGGTTCTTGCGTTATTGGCAAATCACATCGCAGTCTTTGGCTCTGGTGCGATTGACGGGAAAGGGTGTCACTGCGGCCAATGATCAAGCCCTCGTCTTGTATCAACCGGCGGCACCCTTCAATGGACAACTCGTGGTCTTGATGCGGGAGGGTGAGCCTGCATCGGGTTGCGGCCCGGCCACCATTGGAACAATCAACCGAGTCGAAGTCGAACCGCTTTTCGGTCACTATGTCGTGCTTGCAACTTTGAAGGGTGCGCCGACTTCAATGAATCTCGCACTGTATCGCGGCTACAGTTCTCGCTCGGCTACGACAATCGAGGAGCAGACGCTGCGCCGCCCCTTCTTGGTGCTGCGGAAGGGACAACGCTTTGATAATCAATCTGGGAAGTTGCGTTCGGTGACGCTCCCCACCACCAACGTCACGGCGGCGGGTGCGGGTAGTGTGGGCTTGGGTTCAGCCTTGCAGGAACCCTCCGGCACAGCTGCTCCGGCGCAGATGATCTTGGCTGTGGATTTTGACAACGGTGTGCATCAGTTGATGCAGGGAACTCCATGACGGAAGTCAACATGGGGTGTTATTGTGCGGCGTGAGTTGATCCCTTGCGATGAGCATCGCGCTGGCGCGGTTGTCGACGCCGATCTTATCGAAGATATGCTGCGCATGTTTCTTCACCGTTGCGATCCCCGTGTTCAGGATCGCTGCGATGTCGGCGTTGCTCTTTCCCTGGGCCATCCAAAGAAGCACGTTGGCCTCAGCGGGTGTAAGTCCCAATTTTTCGAGAGGTTTTGCCGATGTGAAAGATGGTTGTGAGGCATCTGCCACGCTCTGAAGGCGTGCCAGCCGAGCCTCAATGGCATTGAGCAGGTCTGCTGCCGTGAAAGGCTTGGGCAGGTAGTCGTCCGCACCCATGCTCATGCCGGTGCGGATGTCGCGAGCGTCACCACGAGCGGTTAAAAAAATGAACGGCACGGAGTGAAGACTCGGCAGACTCCGGACAATGCTAATCACCGTAAACCCGTCCATGTCAGGCATCGTGATGTCGCACAAGATGATGTCAGGCGGCTGAGACTGTGCGAATTGGATGCCTATCCGTCCGTTGGGTGCCTCCAGCACTTGATATCCTTCCAGTTGCAGGAGTTTGGTGATGTTGGTTCGCATGTGAGGTTCATCTTCGATGACGAGAACAGTCTTCATGGGTCAGTCGGGAAAAAATGAGGGAACTTGACGACAAATTCTGCGCCACCGCCCCCCGCATTGCGGGCAAGGATGGTGCCACCGAGGGATTCGACACAGCGTTTTACGATTGCGAGCCCGAGCCCTGTTCCGGGGATCCCCGCAGTGCCGGAACCACGATGAAACGATGCGAAGATTTTGGGGATGTCTTCATCACGAAGTCCTGGTCCACGGTCCCTGACGGTAAACGTCGCATCCTCCCCATGGCGTTGTATTGAAAGTGTGACCGATGTCCCGGGTTCGGAATATTTGACCGCATTTCCAAGGAGGTTGGTGAGGATGGTCCGGAGCATCGTGTCATCACTTTGCGCCTGCGGCAGATCGATATCGGCATCCAGATCGATCAGGCAGCGATGGGAAGTGGCGGATACGACATCGCAAATAACGCTTTGGCTGAAGTCCCGCGCATCGAGTCGGACCAGATTAGGCTTCGCAACCTCCGCACGGCCGAGACTCAGTGACTGCTCCACCAGGTCATTCATTCTCTCCACGGCCTGGTCGATGGCATCGAGTTGCGCGGTGCGCTCCTCGATACTGAACCTCGCTTCAAACCGTTTCAGCATGCTGGATGCGAATAAGACGATGCCCAGCGGGGTGCGGAACTCGTGCGAGATGGTGTTGACGAAGTTGCTTTTCAGTTGGTTCAGTTGGCGCTCTTGTTCAAGGGACTCGCGCAACTTCGTTTCCAATTGGCGCGTTTTGGTGATGTCGCGGGCAATGCTGCTCATGTAGAGCGGGGTGCCGTCGGGTGCTTTGATAATCATGCCAACGAAAGACACTGGGATCTCGTGACCATCACGGTGAAGCATCGTGATCTCGCTCTGCCAGTGCCCGTGCTTCATCGCGTGTGGGAACCCCTCCTGCTCAAACTGCTTCAATGCCGAGGGGGTAAAGAAGTCTTCGAAATTGGCTTCGGCGGGTTCTAGATCAAGCGGTAGGCCAAGCATCGAGCGTCCGGCGGGGTTGACATACAGTGGAGTCTTGTCGAGGGCGGCCATGCCAATGTGATCGGTGGAGGCATCCACCACTGAACGAAAGCGCAGCAGTTCCTCGTTGGATTGACGCAACTGCTCCTCCATGTGTCGCCGAGCGGTGATGTCGCGGGCGATCGCTGCGATGTACTCTGGCTTTCCATTGGCGGATCGAATCACCAACCCCAAAAAGGAAACCGGTATTTCGCGCCCATCAAGGTGGCGCATGTTCAATTCTCCTTGCCAATGACCGTGCGCAAAAGCGTGGGGAAGCCCAACTAGGTTGATGAGATCTCGACCTTCGGGAGTGGAGATCGCTTCGAACGGAATACTGCTGATGTCGGCAGCCTGATCGATGCCTAACATCGCCCTTCCCGCTGGATTCATGTACAGGGGGAAGTTCTCCAGGGTAGCGATGGCGATGAAGTCCGTCGAGGTCTCCGAGATTGCTCGGAAACGCTCCTGCTCCCTCTGCGATTCAAGTAGGGCTGCCGTCTGCCGCCGCACCTGGAGTCGCAGCGCGACGATCCAGATAACGGCGATCAGCACCGCCGCGAGGCCGCCGAACACCCAGCGCATCAGGTGCCTCGCTTGCAGGGGCGCTAGCGTTGGACCCATGTCGTTCAAGTCGTTCAGGTTGATGCGAAAGCGCTCCGTCTTTCCTTCGGAGCCGCGAAAAGCCATCGCGATGCCGTTGAGTCGAATGTAGTCACCTGTCTTGACGGGTAAGGTCACCGCAGCTTCCTTTTGTAGCAGTGCCCAAAACGACACGCCGTCATCGTTGACCGTTAGGATGTGATTGAAGTAGCCATCCCGGTCCTTTTCCACCGTGATGTCTACGACCTCACCCGTTACCGACACAGGGCGTCCGTCGAAGTCGCCCTGAAGGATCGTTGAGGATGGCACTGGCTCCCAAGGCGGTGGTTCTACTTGGCGTAGAATGCGCCATTCGCACTGCACCAGCCATGGCATCGCTTTGCCAGGCAAATCCTGAAAAACGTAGCCGACGACTTCTACGACATCGCCGGGATGAAGAGAAGGGTTCTCCTGAACTTGCCGGTGATCCTGATTCGAGGCATTGAGAAACGCGTTCTTTCCGGCACGGGCAGTGCTGGTGCCGTCTTGAAAATAAAACCACCCGGCCGGCGATGCATAGGTGACGGTGCCGATACTGCGGAACCGTTCCGGTTGGGCGGAGGGCTCTTCCCGAAGGCTTTGCAAGGTTCGTAGTGGCCGTGTGAAGACGTCCGGATTTCCGGGTTGGAGAATGCGCAGATCTGCAGAGGATGCCAGAGGGATGCGGCCGCCGCTGGTGGCACCATCGGGCGTAGAGCCTGAGTGGGCCACTCCAATGACTTCAACCAATGCATCAAGGAGGTCGTCAGGTCGTTGCCGTTCTCCGTCCCTGAGGTGCCAGCAAATGGTCAGCGCGATGGTTCCAGAGCGCACCAAGAGTTGCACCTCGCCTTTGACGAGTGCGATGTCATGCACGGCACCTGTGAGCTTAACGCGTTGACAGTGGGATCCTCCATTTACGAGCGACTCTGCGGCTACGCTTTCTGGTTCCGGCAGAGGAGATTCACCCGTCTTGGTGAGGACCTCGCCGCGAACTTGCAATCCACCGCCGTAGCCGACGAGCACCCCATGCACCTTTACCACATCACCGACGCTGACCTGCCGTCCCGCATTCCACACCTGGATTTGTAGGGCATCACTGCTGTCCTGGATGAAAAAGTGATGTGTCTCAACACAGGTTACGGTGCCCTGGCACTCAACCGAACGGCCTGCGATGCCTTGTTGCCTCAGTTCGTGCAAGTTCAAAAATTGAGCCGCCGTTTGGGCATGCATCGGAGTTGCCGCCAAGTTTAAGGCAACTATCAGGTTCATGAATGTGCGTCGGGGGTGCACGATGAATGGGGACGCGCCAACTTTGAAGCTTCGGGCACTAAGACACAAGGCCGAAACCTTATGCCTTCCCCTAAAGTGGAAGCCCCCACGCAGCGCCTGCCTCAAGGGCCCATGAACCCCAGATCGCTGGTGGCAAAGTTGCCGATGCTGGGAAAGACAACGTTCATCGCAGCTCCATCGGGAACGCCAAACCAACGGGCCAAAGTGGAGCCGTATTGTGCGATCGCTGTGGTGGGGATCATCGCTCCGCGGGATCCCGAATCATCCGGGCCGCCCACTCTCAACTCTGGAAACGTGCCATAGACTTCACCACCGCGCACGGCTCCACCCAGGATAAGGTGGTGGTTGCCCCAGCCATGGTCGCAGCCAGTGCCGCTTGGCTGGAGCGTGCGGCCGAAGTCCGATACGGTGAAACTTGTCACCTGATCGGGGATTTGCAGGTCGTCTTCCGTGGCCTTGTAAAACGCCTCCATCGCTTCGGAGAGATCATAGAGCAGGTTCCACTGCTGCCAGCTCTGGGACGCGTGGGTGTCAAATCCGCCCATGCTGCAAAAGAACACTTGGCGAGACATCCCCGTGGTGCCGCGAATCTTGATAATCTTCGCCACCTGCTGCAGTTGGGCTCCGATGGGGGTTGCCGGGAACGGAGTGCTGAGCTGCGCAGGCAATCCAGAAAGCAGCGCGTTGAGATCCATCGCATCCTGGCGCGATTGATTCGCGGCCTGGACCAGCTTCAGACCACTATCAAGTTGCAGGATCTGCTGCAGGCCGCTCTTGCGTGCGTTCGCCGCGGATTGGGGGAAGAGGTTCATACCTGCCGTATCGCAATTGAATCCTGGGAACAAACTTGTGGATTGAATCAACCCACCTTTGCAAAACAACGATGGACCCGCCAGCGATACGGCTGCGGGAAAAGTGGATGTGCCGTTGAGCGCCATCATCATGTCTGCGGCACGTCCACCCCAGCCTGTCCCGCCGCTGGTGGAGGCGATGCCACTCTGGATTTGTTGCACCTGATCGGAATGGGAGAAGAGATTCGTCGGAAGGGAGATGCCGGACTGTGTATTGAGGAGTTGGAGTCGGGTCACCGGATGAACGAGCATGCCGACGTTCGCGAGCACGGCCAGTTTGCCGGTCGATGTGCTGTTGCCATCCCAACGCGGATGCAGATGTGTTAGGCCTGGATTTAACCCATAGGCAGTACCATTGCCCGTTTCCACTTCCAGCAGTGGCCCATTGGAATCGGGTAGGGCGAGACTTCCGCGCTCTGCCTTGTAGTCATCGAAGTCCCCTTTGGTCAGCGGAACGATGGTGTTGTGGCCATCGTTACCGCCGGCAAGTTGGATGCAAACCAAGGCCTTGTAATCGTTCGGGCTGCTGTTGGTTTGTGCGAGTGTGTTGAACATTCCCAGGCGATTGATGAGGGCAGTGCTGCCCATGCCTGCGAGAAGGTGACGACGTGTCATCGGATTCGGATACATACGGGTGGAGTTTGGGCGAGAGTTAATGCTGAACCGCGTATTGGCCGCTCAGAGCGGTGAGATAAAGGACGGTCTCGATGCGGGTCCTCGCGTCGTAGCCGGGTGTCGCGGCGTCGATCAGTAGGGACTTCATTGGGGCAGGCATTCGACCGTAGAGGAGCGCTTGATTTACCGCCTCTACTAGACCCGGCATGTCGTTGCCGTACGGTTGAAATGGTGTCAGATTGACGACCACATCCGCACTGGGATAATGCAGAATTTGGTAGAATAGATTGCCGCGCAAAGTCGCATCTGTTGGTGAGTAGATCTGGTATTCAGGGCCATACAATGTTGGGTCTCCGGGCAGTCGGTAGAGTGGCGAAAACCAATTGAAAACGGACGGTGGTTCCAGCACGGGCTGTGTCATGTAGTCAAACAGGTAGCTCAACTGCTGGCCGCTGGTGAATTTGCCACCCAGAGCTCGGAGCAGTCCGGAGACCTGTAGGATCGGTTCCTTCAGTCTCCCAGAATTCGCCGTTGGGACATCATTACGCGCTTCCGCATCCATGAGTATGGCTGTGATGACTGCTTTCAGATCGCCCTTCACACCTTGACCGTTATCATTGAAGACGGTCGCCACTCGCTGAATATAAGCCGGGGAAGGGTTGCTCGTCACCAAGCTGCGGATCAGACGTGTGGAAATGAAGGGTGCGGTGTTGGGGTGGTTCATCAGGCAATCGATCACCCCGTCCAAATCTTGTTGGACGCTCTGGCCAGAAGGCAGCGTCGTCCCCAGAATGCTTTTTGAACGCGTGTCGTGTCGCGACGGTTGTGGCACCATGGGTGCAGTAAAATTCTCGTAGCTGTTGCCTGCGTAGACCCAGCCAGTCAATGCAAGCGCCACCTGCACTACTGTCTCCTGATCATAGGCGGGAATCGGTTGCAGGGCGGCATCCATCTTCACGCTGCCGTCCAAGTTCAGTTGCCAAAGTCCGATGCTGAATAGTTGCATCAGCTCTCTCGCGTAATTCTCATTGGCTCCTCCTGACAAAGAAGGCTTCGCTGAATTGGCCAAATCCAGGTATTTGCCCATGGATGGGCAAAGGGTCATGTCGTGAAGCAGAGCGCGGTAATTTCCAAACGCATGCTGGCTCAGGAGTCGCATCCACGGCACCATCGCATCAGGGTAGATCAATTTGTTGCTCGATGCGACGATGATTTGGCCCAGGGAGTAGGCCACTCGTTGCCGCAGTTGATCGGGCGCCGTGGTATAGTTGGAGAGGCACCACTGGCGCAACTCTCCCATCGAATTGCTAGTCGGCAGAGGTATCACGGTCTCCGGCATGGCGAATTGTTCTGCCAACCATGCTACCTTGCCCTTCTGGGCCAGTTCTGCCAGCGTCGTAGGGCTTGGGCCAAAAGTCGCCTGCTCCAGAAAGCGCGCATCACTGAGCGAGACCGCGCTTGGCGGGGGCGGCACTAACGTCACGGTAGCGGTGCCGAAAGAGCCCGAAGAAGCCTGAGCTACGGCCATTAAGGTGACTTTGTTGCTCCCCGGCATCAGTTGCGGCGCGGTATAAACACCACTGGTTGGATTAATGCTGCCCCCACCACTTGTGATCGACCACGAAACCGCATTATTGCTCGTGCCAGTGAGCGTAGCCGTGAAGGTCGTGCTGCCACCCAAGGTGACGCTGGCATTGGGTGGTGTCACCGTCACGATTACGGGCGGTGGGGGTGGTGGGAGTAGCGTGATCGATGCCGTTGCTGCCGCCGAAGGACTGCTGGCAGAGGTAGCCCGAACCTGAACGGTGGTGGATGCGGGCAGGGCAACGGGGGCCGTATAGACGCCGGTAGCGCTGTTGATTGTGCCTGCACCGGATGCAATGGACCAGATCACGGTTTTGTCCTCCGTGCCCGTTACTGTCGCCACAAAAGATTGCGTCGCCCCAGGTAGCAGTGCCGTCGACGTGGGTGTCAGTGCCACGCTCACGACGGCGTTTCTCACGATCACGGGCACGTTGTTGCCCGTCAGCCCTCCGGCTCCAGGTTGCTGGACGGCAAACTGTAGCGTGCCCGCCTCCGCTGCCACTCCATTTGCGATGAGTTTTGTTGGTGACACATAGGCGGTGGTCACGGGAGAACCATTCACTAGGACCACAGAGTCAGGCGCAAAGTTTGCTCCATTCAGGCTGACTTGATAGTTGCCGATCGTGAGTGTGTTTGGATAAGTGCTCCACAGCCACGGAAACTTCCGCGTGATGGCGACTGTCGATGACCCAAAAATCGTCGGACTAGCAGTGCTGCGGGCCTTGATGGTGATTACATTTTGCGGCGGCACCACGGATGGGGCAACGTAAAGACCGGCCGAGGTAATGCTTCCATACGTGGCGCTGCCACCGACCACATCATTCACCAACCACTCAACCGTGTTCGGCGTCATTGGAACATAAGCAGTGAACTGTCGGGTCGAACCCGGCTCGATGGTTGGATACCCGGGATAGACAGAGATTCCAGCAAGAGCCTGGGGCATGGCGACGAAGAGCATGCTGGGGAGTATGACCGTGGTCATGCTGCGGATGAGCCATCGAAGGATTGGCCGGTGCGGGATGCTGTAGAGGCCGGGGAGGGTCCGTGGGGTATCTCATGGTCGCAATCAATACCCGGTGACGTGCCGCCCTAGAATTCCACTTTTGGAGCACTCATACGGATTGTTCTGCCACTTTGGGCGAAGATCCTTCGATACGGCCGCGTGCCAGGTTCGGTGAGATTGTGATCGATTAGTCGAAACTCGGAGATCATCGACAGCGTTGAACCACGATGCCTATGCAGAGCAGCCCATCTCGGATCACTTTTCATCGTTGCTTCTTGTTTTTCTCAGCGTGTTTGAGTTTGCCCGTCGCCCAGTGCCTGGCCTTGGATGAGGCGAAGCCAAACATCATTGTGATCGTTGCCGATGATCTCGGATACGCGGATGTCTTCTTTAATCCGCTGCATTCGAAACAGATCAAGACACCCCATCTCGACTCGCTAGCCTCGCAAAGCGTGGTTTGTCGGCAGGGTTATGTTACCGGCCATGTTTGTTCTGTTACGCGTGCAGGATTGATGACGGGTCGTTACCAGCAGCGTCTTGGCCTTTACACGGGAGGCGAGGCCGGCTCTGGACTGCCGATGACGGAAAAGATCTTTCCGCAGTTTTTGAAGCCTGCTGGTTATGCGACCTGTCAGTTGGGGAAGTGGCACCTCGGCCCCGACTTGCAGTGGAGCCCTGCGCTGCGCGGCTTTGACGAAGTCTTCGGCTTCTTGGGGCGTGGCGCTCATGATTACTTTAAGCTCGATGATCCTGAGGATCCGATTTATCGAGGCACGGAAGTCGTCAAAGAAACCGGTTACTTGACCGACCGTTTGGGTGAAGAGGCTGTTGCGTTCATTGGTCGCCAGAAGAGTCACCCCTTCTTCCTCTACCTCGCCTTCAATGCGGTGCATGCGCCCTTGCAGGCTCCTGAAGATGAGATCGCCAAGTTCGATACGGGCAACCCGGACCGCAACACCTTGCTTGCCATGGGTAAGCGTATGGATGACGCCATTGGCAGCATCGTGGCGAAACTCAAGAGCGATGGAACCTGGGAGAATACCCTGCTTTTTTTCATCAGCGACAATGGCGGTCCGCTCGCTCAAACTGCGGATAACACGCCGCTGCGTGGCGGCAAGCACCAGGACTACGAGGGCGGCATTCGCGTGCCGTTCCTCGTCTGCTGGCCCAGCAAACTTAAGGCTGGGTCGAGCGATGTGGTGGTCAGTTCGCTCGATATTTTGCCGACCGTGCTCGCTGCAACAGGTATCGATCTACCCGCAGACAAGCCGCTCGACGGCATCAATCTTTTTCCCATTCTGACGGGCGAAACGGTGGCTCCGAAACGAGAGCTGTTTTGGTGTTCTGGCAGTGACGAAGGCTGGTGGGCCGTGCGGTCTGGGGACTGGAAAGTGGTCGGTGAAAAGGGGACCATCGGTCTCTTTGATCTCGCTAACGATGTCTCCGAGGCGAATAACCTCGCCCCCCAGATGCGGGAGAAGGTTGCTGCCCTGACCCAACTCCACACCGATTGGCTCGCCACGATGGCGGAGCCCGTTAAGGCCGGAGCGAAACGTTTTGACTTGGCACCTGGGGGCCAACCAGAAGGCAAACGACCGAAAAAGAAAAAAAAGAATCAAGGTGTCGCAGCCACCGATGGTTCGATCACGGAATCATTTGCCGCCATGCCGGGCAAGCCGTGGAAGACCCAACGGGGCACCTGGGAGATCAAGGAGGCAGCGCTCTGGGGCTCTGCTAGCGAGGGCGAACGAGATGCGATGATGCGTTGTCCTGCGACGTTTGCCGGCGGAACACTTGCTTTGGACTTCAACCTCAGTCTCAAGAGTCGTTTCGCGCTGCGATTTGCTTCGACCACAGGAGAGGCGCTGTTCCGTGCCGACATCACCGAGAAGGCTCTCACTGTGACGAAGCTGGGTGACCGGAACGAACTGCTGAAGAAGCTCCCCTTGGAAATCACGGCAGATGCTTGGCACAAGCTCACTCTGAAGTTCGATGGCCCTGAGCTCTATGCCGAACTCGACGGCTCGCCCTTGCCGATTTCGGATGCGGTCTTCGCGAATGAAAAATCCGAAGCGACCTTTCTGCTCTCCGGTCGCAGTGTAGGGTTTCGCCACTTCTCGCTCCAACCCGCAAGCTCCAAGCCATGAGATTTGCCCGTCGATGTCTTTTTGTTCTCTGCGGGTTAGCCTCTTTGAGTTTGTCGGCCCATGCGGTCGAGCCGCCGAACGTGCTGCTGATCATGGCGGATGACTTCCGCGACTTTGGCGGTGCTTTTACGCGGGAGGTGGTGAAGACGCCGAACCTTGATCGCCTGAGGGCCCGAGGCACGGACTTTGAGCGCGCCTACGTTCAATACCCCGTTTGCAATCCGAGTCGATCGTCGATGCTCACCGGGCTGCGCGCGGAGCAGACCGGGGTGACAGGCAATGACTCGCCGCTTCGGCAAAAAATGCCGGATGTGGTGACGCTACCGCAGCTCTGCAAGGACGCTGGTTGGCAGGCGCACGCCTTTGGCAAGATTTTTCACCTTGGGGGTGGCAGGGATGCGGCGAAGAAGGCGCAGTGGATGGACGCAGGCCGCTCTTGGCAATCCGCACAGGCCTTTGAGGCGACAGCTATCGGCAAGAAGATGCTCGCCGGACGCAACGTGACCGATGGCGCGCTCAAGTGGTGCGCCTGGGGTGCCGCTGAGGGAACGGACGATGACCAACCCGACGGCCAGATCGTGGCGGCTACAGTTGCCAAGATCCAAGAGCTTGGAGATAAGCCCTGGTTCATCGGTTGCGGTTTCATGAAGCCGCACGATCCCTTCATCGCGCCAAAGAAGTATTTTGACCTTTACCCGCTGGAGTCGATCAAACGTTGGATTGACCCAGTGGACACCACGCCCGTGCGGCCGGAGGCGGTCGGATTTGGCGATTACGGCAAGGCCTTCAATCAATTCACTGACCAAGAATGGTGCGAACTGCTGCGTGCCTACTGCGCTGGATCAAGCTTCATGGATGCCCAACTCGGTCGCGTGCTCGATGTGCTGGACCAAAACCAACTGTGGGATAAGACACTCGTCATCTTCGTTGGCGATCACGGCTACCACACAGGCGAACGCAACTGGTGGAACAAAAACACCTTGTTTGAACGCAGCTGTCGCGCCCCGTGCGTGATCGCCGCTCCCGGAATGAAGGGTGGTCAAAAGAGCCACTCCCTCGTCGAGTTCGTCGATCTCTATCCAACGATTGCCGACTTCTGTGGGCTGAAAATGCCGCACGCTGCCGCGGGCGTTAGCTTGCGCCCCATTCTGATGAACGCGGAGGCCAAGGTCAAAGAGGTCGCCGCGACACTCGTCACCCGGAGTCCAAAACTCTACGGACAAAGCGTGCGCACGGATCGCTGGAGATTCACCCTCTGGAGCGATGGACAGACCGAACTCTACGATCACGAAAGAGACCCTGAAGAACTGCACAACGTCGCCGATCAGCACGCCGATGTTGTTGCCGAACTGTCCGCCAAAATCGGAACTCTTCCCAAACTCCGATCATAGAGCGGTCAGTTGCTGTATTCGCCAGTCGCGACACATGGTTGTTAGGGTGGGGGCTTACTGTATATCTTTTGTATCTGTATTCTGCCGCCAATCATGCAGCGGTGGGGAGATCTCCACACAGCAAGAAGGCGGCTGAGTTGCCTCAGCCGCCTTTGCATTGAATGGATGAATCGGGCAGGATGCCCGCTGCACTGGGGACAGGCAGGTTGCCTGTGTTACCCGATGACTTCTGGCCAGTCGGTGTGGAAGAACTCGCCTTCGGGTTTGTCGATGCGCTCGTAGGTGTGGGCACCGAAGAAGTCGCGCTGGGCCTGGAGCAGGTTGGCGGGGAGGCGGGCGGCGCGGTAGCTGTCGTAGTAGCCGAGAGAGGCGCTGAAGGCGGGGACGGGGATGCCGTTCAGGGTCGCGAGGCTGACGACTTCGCGCCAGTTCTGCTGGGTCGTGCTGAGGAGGTCCTTGAAGAAGGGGTCCAGCATGAGGTTGGCCAGATCTGCGTTGGTGCGGTAGGCGTCGGTGATGCGGTTGAGGAACTTGGCCCGGATGATGCAACCACCGCGCCAGATGGCGGCGATGCGGCCGAGGTCGAGGCCCCAGCTCTTCTTCTCGCCCATGGTCTTGATGAGATCGAGACCCTGCGCGTAGCTGATGATCTTGGAGGCGTAGAGGGCGTCGTGCACTTTCTTGACGAGCTCTGCCTTATCGAGGGTGATGTTGACCGTGGGCCCGGTGAGCTGGGTGCTGGCGGCGACGCGCTGTTTCTTCTGGGAGGAAAGGATGCGGGCTTCGACGGCGGCATTGATGGTGCTGATGACGACGGCATTTTCTGCTGCATTCATGAGCGTCCATTGACCCGTGCCTTTTTGCCCGGCCTTATCGACGATGAGTTCGACGATGGGCTTGCCAGTCTCAGGATCTTTTTGCTCCAGGGCTTTGCCGGAAATCTGGATGAGGTAGCTGAGGAGGTCGCCTTCGTTCCACTCGTTGAAGATGGCGGCCATTTCGTCGGTGGTGAAGCCGGCGTGCTTGAAGATGTTGTAGGCTTCGCAGATGAGCTGCATATCGCCATACTCGATGCCGTTGTGAATCATCTTCACGTAGTGACCGGCACCACCAGGGCCGATGTGGATGACGCATGGTTCGCCATCGACTTTGGCGGCGATGCTTTCAAAAATGGGCTTCATGACTTCCCAGGTGGAAGCAGGACCGCCGGGCATGATGCTGGGGCCTTTGCGGGCGCCTTCTTCACCGCCGGAAACACCGGCACCGATGAACCTCAGGCCTTTTTCGGCGAGGTAGGCGTCGCGACGTTCGGTGGTCTGGTAAAAGCTGTTGCCGCCGTCGATGATGATGTCGTCTTTGTCGAGCAGGGGGATCAATTGCTCGATCACCGCGTCCACAGCGTCGCGATCGGTGTCCTTGACAGCGGTGGACTTGACCATGATGTGGATCTTGCGAGGCAGGGCGAGGCTCTGGACGAACTCTTCGAGCGTATGGGTGCCGACGAGGGCTTTGCCAGGATGTTTGGCGATGAATTCATCCGTCACGCTGGTGGTGCGGTTGAAGACGCTGACCTGAAAGCCGCGGCTCTCAACATTCAACACGAGGTTCTGGCCCATTACGGCGAGGCCAATCAGTCCGAAGTCACTTTTTTTGCTCATAGATTATAGGGGCCTGAGACATAGCGCCCCGGCGGGGTTTGGCAACGGAAAATGCCGGGGCGCAGTCCAGGGTTGACCGGTCGCTTTGGCGGGGCAGGGTCGGGGGCTCCTTTCTCATGCGCGTCGCCTCCTACTGCACCACTTTTTTAAAGCCAGAAATGCTGCATCTCTACCGTCAGATCACAGGTCTGAAGGAATGGGAGACTTTTGTGGTGACGAAGGAGCGGCTCTGCGAGGATCTTTATCCGATGCCGGAGGGGGCGATCGAGGTGGTGCCAAAGCTGCGCAGTAACTTTGTGCGGCGGTTTTGGCTGAAGTACATCAAGCGCGAACCCCCCATCGTTTATCGCGGCGAGTATGGCTTGTTGGCGAACATTTTGGAGTGTCGCCACTGCGATGTCTTGCACGTTTACTTCGGGCACACCGGTGTGCATCTTTTGCCTTTCCTGAAACGCTGGCCCAAGCCGAGCGTGGTGTCTTTTCACGGCATGGATGTGCAGACGCGGGCCAATGATCCGACCTACGAGGTGCGGCTGCGTGAGCTGCTGCAAACGACGACGCTGGTGCTGGCGCGGTCGAGGTCTCTGCAGGAGCGACTGCTGGATCTCGGGTGTCCGGAGGATAAACTGCGTCTGAATCGGACGGGGATCCCGCTGGACAAGTTCCCGTTGATTGAGCGGACTGCTCCGGCGGACGGCGCGTGGCACTTGGTGCAGGCCTGTCGCTTGATCGAAAAGAAGGGGCTGGACGATGCTCTGCATGCCTTTGCGGAATTCATCAAACGTCACCCGGCGGCGAAGTTTACGATTGCTGGCGAAGGCCCCCTTCTGGGTGAACTGGAAAAGCTACGTGATGAGTTGGGGCTCACTGAGAAGGTCCACTTTGCGGGGTTTTTGAAGGGGCGAGCGCTATGCGATCTGTATCACACGGCCCATCTGTTTGTGCACCCGAGTCGGATCACGGCGGATGGGAATCAGGAGGGCATCCCGAATGCGATGCTGGAAGCGATGGCGACGGGTCTGCCGGTGGTAGCGACGCTGCACGGGGGCATCCCTGAGGCGGTGCGAGCGGGGGTGACCGGTCTTCTGACTCCAGAGCGAGATCGAGAAGGATTGGCAGCATCACTTTTTGCGCTGACGGATGATGCCCCGAAGTGGCAGGCCTTTAGCGAAGCAGCCAGCCGTGACATTCTGGAGAACTTCGAGGCGGGGGCGCAGATCGCGAAGCTGGAGGCGGTTTATGCGGAGGCCGTGACCCGCACCACCAAGTAGCAAAATGGCCGATGCAGGATCACTGCAATCGGCCATCGGGAAACACGCGCAGCGCGCAGTGACTACTTTTTGGTGAGGGCGTTTTTGATCAGGGCGACGATGGCCATTAAAATGCCACCACCCGCCGCCGCGCCAGCCGTATCGGTGGCGAGGGCATTGCCGAGATCAACGCCCAACCTGCTGAGCAGTTCGGCACCGCCAGCCCCGCCGATGAGGCCCATCACGGTGTTGAGCAGGAAACCCATGTTCAGTTTCTTGATGAGCGCACCCACAGCGTTTCCGCCGAGGGCACCCGTGATGAGTTGAATGATGAGTTCTTGCGACATAGTGATTGATTTCGTTGGATGTGGTTGGAGTTTGAGGACGACCGGCGTCAAAGGCCAATCGCGCCAAACTCTGTCAATCCTCCTAGCAAAAGCGTTCGAAAAGAATCGTCACGTATTTGCCCTAAATCCGACCTCACGCTTAGAGATGAATCTCGGTGCCGATGCCGACGTCCGTGAAGATCTCAAGAATCAAAGCGTGTGGGATACGGCCATCAATGAGGTGCACTTTTCCCACGCCGCCGCGCAGTGAGGCGAGTGATGAGTCTACTTTCGGAATCATACCGCCGCTGATGACGCCATCGCGCTTCAGGCGATCGATCTCAATCGGATCCAGTGTGGGGATGAGCGTGGCGGGATCCTTGGGATCGCGCATGACGCCCAACACATCGCTGAGGAAGATCAGCTTGGCTGCTTTCAGCCGGGTGGCGAGGGCACAGGCGGCGAGATCCGCATTGACGTTGAGCGTGCTGCCAGAGTTGTTTTCCCGGGCGACGGGGGAGACGACTGGGACGAATTCGCCAGCGACGGCGGCCTGGATCAGGCCCAATTTGCAGTCGGTGACTTGCCCGACAAATCCCAGGTCTACGAGTTGGCCAGTGGCCGGATCTTTGCCCGGCATCTTTTCGCCAAGGAACACTTCCGTGCCGGGCACACCAACAGCCTTGCCACCGAAGTGGTTGATGCGTGAGACGATCTCGGGGTTGATGACTCGGGCAAGGGTTTCTTCAACGATGCGGATGGTGTCTGCATCCGTCACGCGCATGCCACCGATGAAGTTGGCTTTGAGCCCGGCCTCTTCCATGGCTTTGGAAATGGCTTTGCCACCGCCGTGAACAATGACGGGGTTGATGCCAACTGCTTCGAGGAAGACAACATCGCGAAGGAGTTGCTCCACAAGCGAGGGATCTTCCATGGCGCTGCCACCGACCTTGATGAGGAAGGTGCTACCGCGAAAGGACTGCATGTAGGGCAGGGCCTCCAAGAGGACATCTGCTTTACGGATCTGATCTTGCATAAAGTCGGGGGAGAGATGGCCGCTCAGGCGAGGCCCTGTTGGCGGCGCGCATGGACTGCGGCGGAGTATTCGCTGGCGTTGAAGTCGACATACTCCTCGGAGAGATCGCTGGTGTAGACCACATAGTTGGCCGTGCCCATGTTCAGATCAATCGTGACGCTGAACTTGGGCTCTTTGACGATCTTTTCGAGCTCGCTGACAGGGGTTGTCGAGGTCAGGCCCCCTTTACATGCGAGCGAACCACCGAAGTAGATGTCGATGAGTTCCTCCCGGATACGCGCCCCTGAGTAACCGACGGCATGGATGACGCGGCCCCAGTTGGGGTCGCTGCCGTGCCAAGAGCATTTGACCAGCATCGACTTGGCCACCGCCTCTGCGGCCTTCTTGGCGTCGTCATGGGTCTTGGCATTGCGCACCCGGATCTCGACGAACTTGGTGACGCGTTCCCCATCGGCGACGATCATTTTGGCCAGCTCCAGCATCACCTTATGGAGAGCGCAGCGGAAGAGCATGGCGTCCTCCGATCCACGCTTGATGGCGGGGGCGTCTGCTTGGCCGTTGCTCATCACAATGACGGTATCGTTCGTGCTGGTATCGCCATCAATCGTGATGCGATTGAAGCTCTGCTCGACCGCGTAGCGAACTGCTCGCTTGAGTTCGTCTTTCGAGACTTTGGCATCCGTGGTGATGAAGCTGAGCATCGTCGCCATGTTTGGGCAAATCATTCCAGCCCCTTTGGCGATGCCTCCGACGTGAAAGTGCCCGTCGCCGCAAGGCACGCGAATTGCGTATGACTTCGGCTTGGTATCGCTGGTCATGATCGCGCGGGCTGCCTCGTCGGAGCCGTCGTCCTTCAGGTTCGCGCTGAGTTCGGGGATGTTCGGGAGGATGCGCTGCATGGGCATCTGCATGCCGATGATGCCCGTTGAACAAACCAACACTTGGCGGGCCTGGAGTCCGAGAGTCTTGGCGACTGCGGCTGCGGTCGCTTTCGCATCCTGAATGCCTTGGACGCCAGTGCAGGCATTGGCATTGCCACTGTTGGCGATGATGGCGCGAATGTCAGTCTCGCGGCGAACATGATCCATCGAGACCCGGACACAGCCTGCGCGCACTTTGTTGGTGGTGAAGACAGCATCGGTGACAGCAGGCGTGTCCGAAACGATCAGGGTTAGATCCAATCGCTTCACCTCGGGATTCTTGATGCCGCACGCCATCGCGCCGGCGCGAAAGCCATTGGCGGCCGTTACACCACCTTCGATGGTTTCGAAGGGGATACGTACATCTTTGCAGGGATCAAACTGGTCCATTGTCGGGAGGATTATCAAACGTACATCAGGCCAGCGGTGGCAGGGAAGCCGCAGACGAGATTCATATTCTGAACCGCCTGACTGGCGGCTCCCTTACCAAGATTGTCTTCGGCACTGAGCAGGATGAGCCTGCTTGCACGCGGATCGATGGCCCACCCAATGTCGATAAAATTGGTACCGACAACGTTCTTGGTGTCAGGGCACTGTCCTGGACCGAGGAGTCGCACAAATGGCTGGTCTGCATACGCGGCCTGCATAGCTGCGGTGATCTGCTCCACGTTCACACCGTCGCGGGGTGTCGCAAAAGTGGTGGTGTGGATGCCGGAATGGACAGGAACGAGATGGGGGATGAAGGTGATTTTCACTTCACGACCCGCAGCAATGTCCAGTTCCTGGCCGATCTCGCTGAGATGGCGATGCTTGGGCACGCTGTAGGCGCGGAGGCTACCGGCGACTTCGCAGAACAGGAAGGGGATGCTTTCCTTTCTGCCGCCACCGCTGGCACCACTCATGCTCGAGACGGCGATGGGGTCCTCTGTCAGCAAATTGGCACCGAGCAGGGGGATGAGAGGCAGGAGGATGCTGGTTGGATAACAGCCGGGGCAGGCAATGAGCCGCGCGTCGCGAATCGCATCACTACGGACTTCTGGCAAGGCATAGACGGCCTCATTCAGTAGATCAGGGGCGGCGTGCGGGTGACCGTAAAACTCGGCATAAAGATCGGCGCTGCGCAGGCGGAAGTCTGCACTGAGATCGATAACCCTAATGCCTTCCGCAAGCAGCTTCGGCGCATACTCGACCGACACACCATGGGGTAGTGCGAGAAAGGCGATGGTCGCGCCCGCGGCTTTCATGGCGGAGACATCGGGTTGGGAAAACTGGAGCGTGTCGGCATTGCCAACGCCGCGAAGTCTGGGGAATTCTGCGGATAGGGGACGGCCAGCCAGAGACCTTGAGGTCACGGCGACGAGTTCGACTCCATCATGACGATACAAAAGACGTAACAACTCCATTCCGGAGTATCCACTGGCGCCGACGACTGCGATTTTAACTTTTGCTGACATGATGGGGGAGGGGATTATGAAACAGAGGACCCGCACCGCAACCCCGAATTACTCTCCATTTTCGCCACTTTGTTATGAGGTCTTTAGCAATTTGACTGTATGCACTTGGCGATACGGCTAGCTATGTTACTGTGTCGGATGGCCAAGTCCTTCATGCACTCCTTTCGTCATCCTTTTTGTGTTCTTCTCGCTGCGGCGAGTCTGCTCTCCGTCACGCCCGGGCATGGCCAGGAAGCTCCAATCGCGCGCGCCGTTGGGTCAGAGGGAGACATGGCTGCGGAGGCTCTCGTTACCAAGTTTCTGGCGGCTAAGGCAGCGGATGAAGTGCTGCCTTTGATTCTGAACGCAGCCAAGAACACCGCTGCGGTGCAGGCATTCTTTGCGGAATACAAGGTGCCGACGTCACCAAACATTCGTTTGATTCAGTCTGATGGTGGCAAGAAGGACGGGGACTCGATCTTCAACGTCACCGCAAAAGAGTGGACCGATCCGGCGGCGATCTTGGTGGTGAAGACGGCAGAGGGACCGAAGATCGACTGGGGGCTCTTTGAGGAGTTCTATTCGCAGGCTTTGCTGAAATTTTTGGAAAACGAAGAGCCGGGGACGGGGACATTCCGGGTGCTGTTGAAGCGTATCCATTACTTCGAGACAGACGTGCCGGACCTGGACGAGAAAGAATGCTTCCAGGCGGCAGCGCTTTCCAACGACTGGGCAGGCAACGTCTTTGTCGGCAAGAGCAGTTCGCTGATGTCAAAACTGAGCAAGCAATTGCCTTGGGGGTCAGTGAGTTCTGCTGTGGTCAGCCTGAAATCACACAAAGCCACCGAAGGCATGTGGGTAGAGGTTGTTGGGGTGCCCAGCTTTTTCTGGACCACAACCGACAACTAAAACACTGCCTTGCGGTGGAAGAGAAAGCTCTCCAGCAAAAGCAGCAGCACGATGCTCCAGATCAATAGCTGAGGCACTGTCCACTGTTGGAGCCAGCTCGCACGCTGGAGGGTTGGGGCGGGCGTGATTTCTGTCGTGTTTGTTTCTGGAATCTGGATAGGAAGGTTTGTCTCCGTCTCAGAGCCGAGGATGCATGCGCCCTTGCGACCATCGGTGGTGTCCCACATGCCGATGCGTTGCAGTGAAACAAGGCCGGATGAGGTCTCGTCTGTGGCGGAGCGAAAGCCGTTGCCATCCCACTCTGTCCAGTGCAGGGAGCCCTCTGCCGTGAGGATGGAGCCCGTATGGCGCACTTCGTAACTGCTCAGTGTGCTGGAAGATTCACCGCACCAGTAGAGGGCGTTTCCAAGGACCAAAGGGAAGGCCGGGAGCAGGGCCAGATTTTCCGAACGCGATGGCGAAAAGGCACTGACCAGCAGGCGTTGGCCATTCACTTCTCCTGCGGCCAACAGCGGTTCGGAGCCTGCCATCCAAAGGGGCTCAATCGATGACGGTAGCGAGAGGATTGCTGTCTGGGTGAGCGCGAGTCGACTTGAAGACACCCGGAAGAGCACGGGATGATCTGGGGCTGCTGTCCGGACTGCTGGCACGGGGACACCGCGAGGTCCGAGGGAGCGGACGCGGATCGGGCCAGCGTTGGCTGCGGGGCTGAGGAGCAGCGCGGGACGATCCTCTGGCCACGGGGATGGTGCCCAGTTTTCGAAGACGTAAACATCTGGCTTTTGCTTCGGCGGCCAGTCCTGTGGGCGGCCGCGTAGCATCTCAATGCGGCCCTGCTCGATGAGCGCTTTCAGGGCGAGTTCGGTGAAAGGGTCAGGCTTTTCTGTGAACCACGCGACGATCAGTGGCTTCCCCTCAGGCAGTGGAGCCACGACGCCGTTGTCGGTGGCAAGACAATCACCGGGGGTGGAGAGTCGGAACTCCACCTGCTGCCCGTGCACGCCCTCAAGCGGCAGCAGCAAAGAAGCAGAAGCTCCGGGGGCGAGTTCAAGCTCGCGCAATTGAGCGAGCCTTCCCCCCAGATGGACCTCTAGCGTGCTGGTCACTTTCTGAGGGTTGGCTGCGGCGGCGGTGATCTTCAAAAAGCCTTCAAAACGATCTCGCGAGAGGGGAGCGGGGCGGATCTGAAAAGCGGTGATCCCCACGTTCACGGCCGTATTCAAGGCGCAATCAATAAAGGCGTAGGGTCGCTTGGCGAGATCTTCGTCCTGCATGGACCACGGCGCATCGCTGGCATGCCATATCTGGGAACGGGATTCGAGTTCGGCGAGGCGGTGTGCGGTGATTTTGGCTGCCTCATCGCCGGCTTCAACTGGCGCGACGGTGAGCGATTCCAGGGCGCGGAGGCAGTCGCGTTGATTGCGGCTGCGGGAGAGAAGCACACGGGGTTTGGATTCCACCGCGACCAGTGAGAGTTGCGTTTGCGCGGGAAGATTGCGGATCTTGTCGGCCAATTGCTTCTGCGCGATTTGGAGCCGGGACTGGCCGCGTTCGTCTTTGGCTGCCATCGAGGCGCTGCAGTCCACCACCAGGACGATAGCGTCCTCGGACTCCACTCCCGCTTCGGTCACTGGTCGGGCCAGGGCAAAGACGCCGAGCAGGAGAATCAGCAGTGTCAGCAGTAGCGACAGGAGGCGCTTGATGCGGCGCAGCCAGGCGGACTCTTGGTGCTCGCGCGACAGCGCCCGAAAGAAGAGCAGGGTGGAGACGGGCACCTTACGTGCCCGACGCCGGAAGAGATACAAGGCCAGCGGGATGAGCGCCAGCCAAGCGAGATGCAGCAAATGGGGAGCCAGGAAATGCATGAGCCCGATGAACCGCAGTCAAGGGCAAGTCGCACCCTGGGTCAAGACTATTGACCGCCAGCGGCCTTCTTGGCGGCTTCTTGACTTTCTGGGGAAAGGTCTGCCATCGGGTAGGTATAGACAGTGCCGTCTGCGGCCTTCAAAAGCACGCGGTCGGTGCCGTCCATGCCTTCAAAGCTAGCCTGGAGTGACTTTCCTGCGTTGTTGGTCCACGTGGCCATTGCTCCAGCGGCTGGAGCTGCTGCTGGCGCTGCCGCAGGGGCGGCGGAGGCGTCAAAGCTAGCTCCCTCGGTGATCCATGCTTTCAGCACACCCATTTCTGCTGCGGTCAGCCGATTTTTGCCTTTTGGCGGCATGACATCCTCGTCGTCGTCAGGCAGGGCGACCGTTATTAGAATACTGCTCTTCTGAGGTTCACCTGCCTTCACCTGCTTTTCTAGATCCTCCTGGCGATCAATCGCAAAGTCGCCCTTGGTCTTTTTCGCGGTACTGTGGCACTCGGCGCACTTACGACTGAGGATCGGGAAGACGTCCTTTTTGAAGTCGGCAGCCGTGGCAGGATGGGCTACGGCGAGAAGCGTGAGGACGGGGAGGAGGTGGTTGATTTTCATTTCGGTGCGCGTGTTGTATCAGGGAGACGGTTGTTCGTCCATCATTCTTAGACCGGATTATTCAAAGCGGCGAATCACGGCGCGCTTGCGCAGGCCCTTCAGCCAGTTGTCGAGGCTGCTACGGGATTTTTGCTGGTTGATCATGCGCTCGATCTGAGGTCGCAGTTTTTCGAGAGGGACCGGGGTGCCGAGCTTCTTAGCGTCGCAGTAGATGATGATGAACATGGTCTCGTCATCGATGACGGGTGAGACACCGCCATCCTTCACTTGGAAAGCTGCGTCAGCGATGGACTTCTTCATCTGCTTGCGGTCCATCCATGGCCATTCGCCACCATCGTCAGAGCGGCTGTCCTGGGACTCTGCCTTGGCGATGGAGGCAAAGTCGGCACCCGCGATGACGCGTGAGCGGATATCCTGGGCGAGGCGACGCTGTCCCTCGATGGTCAGGTTTGGGTCGCCGGTGAATTTTGGAATGGAGATCGTGCTGATCTTGATCATGTCGTTCTCGCGATAGTCCGCGATGTGCTCCTGGTAGTATTGATCGACTTCGCGCGGTGTCGGCGGCGCTTGCTCGGCCGCATAGCGTCCGCGCATCACGTTGACGATGATCATGCGCTCGCGGACTTCCCGGAATTTTTTCATCGTCATGCCGGTGCGGGCCAGTTCGGTAACGAACTCATCGCGGTTGCCTTTGAAGTTATCACGGATGATGCCGTTGATGTCGTCTTCGACATATTGAGGCTTGATGACGCCGCCGATCTTTTTGAACTCTGCCAAGATCAGTTGGCGATCAATGAGGTCATCCAGAGCGTTGGCGCGGACCTTGGCGACTTCCGCCTGGAGGGCTCCAGGATCGTTGCGAAACTGGAAGGCTGCGACTTGCTCCTGGGCTTTCACAGCGTCGCGAACTTCGGACCAGGTGATGACTTGGCCATTTACGACGGCGGCAATGCCGTTGGCGGAACCGGTGAGCCCAGGGGAACTCGCTCGCTTGGCTGCGGTTGCCTCAGCAGGTTGCGGAGCGCCTGGTGTGGCCGTTGCGCCTGAAGTGGATTCTTGGGGGCTATTGCTTGAACATGCTGCTGCAAAGAGGACAGACAGGCAGCACAGAAGACGGGCGGAAGACGAAATCATGATAAGAGGCAATGCTTATCAGGGCAAATCCGGCAAGCAAGGGCAAAAAATTGTGGAGAATGTGGCACATCATTTACATGCCGCATCCTGCCATCCGGCATGGACGGGACTGACAAAGCGATAGATTGGGCTCAATTGCGGCGAATTCAGCCTTGATGATTCGCCGCAAACTCCAAGCTGAAATCCGTCAAGAATACGCCCGGCATCTGTCCCGTCGTTGGTTTTTCAAGGATTGTGGTGTGGGATTGGCATCAATCGCGGCCATGGAATTGCTAGGGCAGGGGGCGCAAGCGGCACCCGTGCCGATCAGCCCGCTGGCGCAAAAGCGCCCGCAGTATCCGGCGAAGGCCAAAAGGGTGATCTACCTCTTCATGGGTGGGGCACCCAGCCATTTGGAGCTCTTTGACAACAAACCGGAGCTCTCCAAGTGGGATGGCAAACTCCCTCCGCCGGAGCTGCTCCAGGGTTATCGAGCGGCCTTCATCAATCCGAATAGCACCTTGCTCGGTCCCAAATACAAGTTTGCCCGGCACGGCCAATCCGGAGCGGAGATCAGTGAACTGCTGCCCTATACAGCAAGCGTGGCGGATGATCTGACGATCGTGCGGTCGATGAAAACGGATGCGTTCAATCATGCCCCAGCTCAGATCTTGATGAGCACGGGGTCGCAGATTTTTGGGCGTCCTAGTTTTGGTGCTTGGACATTGTATGGCCTGGGCACCGAGAATCAGGACGTCCCAGGCTTCGTCGTGATGCAAAGCGGTGCCAAAGGGCCGAGCGGTGGGCTCTCGAACTTTGGGTGCGGATTCCTGCCG
Source organism: Verrucomicrobiaceae bacterium (assembly GCA_024232965.1). GTDB lineage: Bacteria > Verrucomicrobiota > Verrucomicrobiia > Verrucomicrobiales > Verrucomicrobiaceae > JACKQF01. The sequence continues at coordinate 724,442 of JACKQF010000003.1, forward strand.
ACCATTTATCAAGGCGTGCCTTTTCGCAGTGCCGGGGAACCTGTGTTGTATCTGACGAATCCAGACGGCGTTAGCGATGCGACTCAGCGCGACACTTTGGATGTTCTCAAAACACTGAACGAAGAGCGACTGGCCACCGTCGGCGACCCGGAAATCGCGGCTCGGATCAACAGCTTTGAGCTGGCCTACCGCATGCAAAAGACCGCTCCAGAGCTGATGGACATCAGTCGCGAGCCACAGCACATCCTCGACATGTATGGTGCCAAACCAGGCGAGCCCTCTTTTGCCAATAACTGCCTCTTGGCACGGCGATTGATTGAAGGCGGCGTGCGTTTTGTGCAACTCTTCCACGAGGCCTGGGATCACCACGGCGGCTTGACGAAGGGACTGAAGGATCAGTGTGGGCAGACGGACAAACCTTGCGCAGCGCTCGTTCGTGATTTGAAGCAGCGTGGTCTATTGGAGGATACGATCGTGATCTGGGGCGGAGAATTTGGGCGCACGCCGATGGTCCAAGGCGGCAATGACGGTCGGGATCACCATCCGAATTGCTTCAGCATGTGGTTTGCTGGCGGAGGTATGAAGCCGGGTTTGACGCTTGGCGGAAGCGATGAATTTGGCTTCAACGTTACCGAAGACCCGGTGCATGTGCATGATCTGCACGCGACCTTGCTGCATCTATTGGGGTTTGATCACACGAAACTGGCAGTCAAATTTCAGGGCCTCAATATGCGCCTGACAAATGTACATGGCGAACTGGTGGATAAGTTGTTGGCCTGATCGGACGTACTTAGACCTGTGATTTTCCGGCCTCAGTTCCTTTTCTCCCTGATTCTCGTGTCCGCATTCTCCGCTGGTGCAGCGGAGCGCGTGCAGTTTAACCGCGATGTGCGGCCTATCCTGTCCGACAAATGCTTTCATTGTCACGGTCCTGATGACAAGAAACGTGAGGCGGGTTTGAGACTCGATGTGCGGGCAGAAGCCCTGAAAAAGGGGGAGTCTGGCAGCATCGCGATTGTTCCAGGCAAACCGGAGTTGAGCGCTGTGGTGGAGCGCATCACCACTACAGCCGCCGATGACATCATGCCGCCGCCAAAGATGCACAAGGCGGTGACGACAGCCGAAATCGATCTGCTCCGGCGCTGGATTGCTGAGGGTGCCGAGTATCAAGGTCACTGGGCGTTTGAGCCGGTGCGTTCGCCAAAGGTGCCTCAGGTGGCTGGCGCAGCGACGCCTGTGGATGCTTTTATCCGAGCACGTCTGGCCAAGGACGGGCTGGCTCCTTCACCCGAAGCTGACAAGGCGACGCAGATCCGGCGAGTCACATTGGATTTGGTGGGGTTGCCACCGACTCCAGAGGAGGTGCGTGCTTTTGTCGCAGACTCCTCTCCAAAAGCTTATGAAGCTTTGGTGGATCGGTTGCTGGCCTCTCAACAGTACGGCGAACACATGGCGAGGCAATGGCTGGATTTTGCTCGCTTCGCAGACAGCAATGGCTTCCAGACGGACAGCAGTCGCAGCATGTGGCCGTGGCGGGATTGGGTCATCCGCGCCTTCAATGACAATTTGCCGTATGACCAGTTTACCGTGCAGCAGGTGGCGGGAGATCTCTTGCCGAATGCCACGCAGGATCAGATCGTCGCCACGGGGTTCAATCGCAATCATCGCATCAATGGCGAGGGTGGGATCATTGCAGAGGAATGGCGCATCGAAAACATCATCGACCGGGTGGAGACCACCAGTTTCACTTGGCTGGGGTTGACGCTCAATTGCTGCCGTTGCCACGATCACAAGTATGATCCCTTCTCGCAGAAGGATTTTTACAGCTTCTTTGCCTTCTTCAACAACGTGGAAGAAAGCGGTACCATCCAGGGCGCATCAAACCGGTCTGGCGGTAATTCCGTGCCTTTCATGAAGGTCACGACGGCGGAGCAAAAGACGAAGTTAGACGCACTACAGGCCGCTGCCAGCGAAGCGGGAAGAGCGATGCGTGCGGCGGAAAAGGAACTGCCAAAGTTGGTCGCCGCATGGGAGCCGACGGTGGCTGGCAGCAAACTGGTCGCGAAGTCCGCCTGGCAGCGTCTCGATCCAGAGAACATCGAATCTAAGTTCGGCGCGACGCTGACGCGCCAAGCCGATGGTAGCTATTTGGCGAGCGGTACCAATCCGGCAAAGGATGTGTACGTTTTTGATGCAGCGATGCCTGCCGATGGAGCCAGTGCTTTCCTTCTGGAGTGCTTCCCTGATCCAAGTCTGCCCAATCAGAGCCTGGGGCGCAATTCGAACGGGAACTTTGTGCTGACTGATTTTGATGTCTTTGTTCAGAAGGCTGGGGGAAAGCCTGTGAAACAAACGGTTGCCAAAGCCATAGCTGATTACTCGCAGAAGGGTTACGAGATTGGTGCGGTGCTGGACAAAAAATCCGGGCGCGGTTGGGCCATTGATGGTCCGACAAAACGTGATCCACGGCGGGCGATGTTTGTTTTGGAAAAGCCACTGCCACCGCAGGCTGGTGCCAAGTTGCTGCTGCGGTTGCGTCACGAGGCTATCGCGAACCACAATATTGGTCGCTTCCGTCTATCCTCGGCTGCCGCTGATGCGGTCGATGTGAAGTTGGATGGGGACACCTCACTGACCGAGATCAAACTCATCGTCGCAACACCGTTCGCCAAGCGTTCCCCTGCGCAAGTGAAGAGTCTGCATGCCTTCTTCCGCGCAAACGTGGATAGCCCGCTGCGTGCTGCCGATCGGGCGCTGGCCGCAGCGACGAGTGCCGTGATGAAATACGAGGACACGCTGCCGACCACCATGGTGATGAAGGAGGCGGCGACTCCGCGCGATGCTTTCATCCTCACACGCGGTGAATACGATAAGCCCGCTGCGAAGGTCACCATGGCAACGCCTGCGGTGCTTCCGCCGATGCCAAAGGGCGCACCGCTGAATCGACTCGGGCTTGCGCAGTGGCTGGTCGCTCCTGAGAATCCGCTGACGGCTCGCGTGTGGGTTAATCGCGCCTGGGAGCGCTTCTTTGGCAATGGCCTCTGCAAGACCACCGAGAATCTGGGCAGTCAGGCGGAGTATCCGGTGCATCCAGAGTTGCTCGACTGGCTGGCAGCAGAGTTCATGCGCAGCGGTTGGGACATGAAAGCGATGATGAAGCTCATGGTCATGAGTCAGACCTATCGCCAAAGCTCTGCCGTGACGCCAGCGATGGTTGCGGCAGATCCTGAAAACCGATTCCTGGCACGTGGCCCGCGCTTTCGATTGACCGGCGAGGTGGTGCGCGATCAGGCTCTGGCCATCGGCGGACTGCTGGTGCCAAAAATTGGCGGACCCAGTGTGCGGCCCTACATGCCTGAGGGCGTGTGGGATGAAACAAGCAAATACGGAGACCTGCGCGGCTACAAGGCGGATGCTGGTGAAGGTCTCTATCGTCGCACGCTTTACACCATCTGGAAACGGACCGCAGCTCCGCCAACGATGATGCTTTTCGATGCGCCGACGCGGGAGATTTGTACCGTGAAACGCAGCCGCACGAATACGCCGCTGCAGGCATTGGCGCTCTTGAATGAAGTGACCTTTGTTGAGGCTGCGCGCGGTCTTGCTCAGTTGATGATTCAAAAAGGCGGTGCCACCCCTGAGGAACGTCTGCGCTATGGTTATCTGCGCGCCACTGCTCAGGAACTCGAATCGCCTGCGATGGCGGTTTTGCTGAAGGGATTGAAGGAGCGTCTCGCCTGGTATCAGGCACATTCAGAGGACGCGGCAAAGCTTGTCAGCCAAGGACAGTCAAAGCCAGCAGAAGGCATCGCAGTACCCGAACTCGCCGCCTACTGCACCACCGCTAGCGTCTTGATGAACCTCGACCGCGTTGTCACACGCCAATAAGTTTTTTCCGTCCATGAATGCCACCTCCTTTCGCCTCCAAGACCACCTGAACCGCCGCATCTTCATGGGGCGCAGCACCGCCGCGCTATCCTCTATTGCTTTGAGCAGTCTCATGAAGAGCGAATCGCAGGCAGCGCCGGCGGTGCGCGCCTTCCCGAACTTTGCGCCGAAGGCGAAGCGGGTGATTTACCTTTTTCAATCGGGTGCGCCGTCCCAGATGGATCTCTTTGATCCGAAACCGCAAATGGAAAAGTATCGCGGGCAGGATCTGCCTGCGAGCATCCGCCAAGGGCAGCGGCTCACGACGATGACCTCAGGACAAAAATCTTTCCCTGTGGCACCGTCGATGTTTAAGTTCAACCGACATGGCAAAAGCGGCACTGTCCTCAGCGAATTGATGCCGCACATCGGCACCGTGGCTGACGAACTCTGCGTGGTGCGCTCCATGTTTACGGAGGCAATCAATCACGATCCGGCCATCACGTTTTGTCAGACCGGTTCACAGCTGGCAGGTCGCCCAAGCATTGGCTCATGGCTCGGTTATGGGCTCGGCAGCATGAACCATGATCTACCTGCCTACGTGGTGTTGACCTCGTTTGGAACCGGGCGAACGAACGATCAACCGCTCTATGATCGTCTTTGGTCCAGCGGCTTCTTGCCCACGCAGCATCAGGGAGTGAAGTTCCGCAATGCGGGCGATCCGGTGCTCTACCTCTCCAATCCTGAGGGCCTGAATCGTGGTCTGCGGCGGCAGATGCTGGATGAACTTTCGGCACTGAACGAAGCCGATCATGCGCAGGGTGGCGATCCCGAGACGCTGACGCGTATCGCGCAATACGAGATGGCTTTCCGCATGCAAACCAGTGTGCCGGATTTGGTCGATACATCGAAAGAATCCAAGGAGGTCCTGGAGATGTACGGGCCGGACGTTCACAAGCCCGGCACTTACGCAGCCAATTGCTTGCTAGCGCGACGCCTGGCGGAGCGGGATGTGCGCTGCATCCAACTCTTCCACATGGGCTGGGATCACCACGGTGGTCTGCCCAATGCAATTCGCGGCCAATGCAGCGATACGGATCAGGCCACGGCAGCGCTGATCAAAGACCTCAAGCAGCGCGGACTTTTGGACGATACTTTGATTGTCTGGGGCGGTGAGTTTGGCCGCACAATTTACAGCCAAGGCACACTGACGGAGACGAATTACGGTCGCGATCATCACCCTCGTTGCTTCAGTCTCTTCCTCGCCGGTGCTGGCGTGAACAAAGGCACCACTTACGGAGAAACCGACGACTACTGCTACAATATCGTGCGAGACGGCGTCCACGTCCACGATTTGAACGCTACAATCATGCACCTCATGGGTGTCGATCACGAGCGCCTAACCTACCGCTTCCAAGGTCGCGACTATCGCCTCACTGACATTCATGGGAATGTGGTGAAGGGGTTGTTGGCTTGACCGGTAGGCGCCGGGATGTTTGTCTGACAGACTCGGAGGACTGTTTCAAGATTGAAATCTTGTGATTAATCGCCGAAACAACTTGGGGGTGCAGGCGATCGGAGTTCCGCGCGAGCGGTTTTGACGAGATCGCTCTGTTGAGCCACAAGCACAGTGAGGAGATCTTCCAAAAGGAGACAATCCACATCTGGAAGCATGGGCAAGATGAGATGCTGCAGGCGGTTCGACGATTGCATGGCCAAGTGGATGGCAGACGTGACGCAGAGGTCTGACCCCAAGCCCGAACTGAAATGACGTTGAATCGCTAACGTTATGATTGGAGCGGGGCTCCATTGATAGGGGTGGTTGGGCGATTTTGGGGGGAGGACGTAAAGAGCGCGTCCATCTGACTTTTGAGGACCGTATTGGTTTCAGATTCAGGGAGTTGTGTCTTCTGAGTCAACAGTGACCTCGGCCATTGAACTGATCTCGTTGTGCGATCATTCGATGCCGCATCCCAAAACTGCAACCAAACCAAATCTAAACATGAGACCGCTGCTTATTGTCTTGTCCGTCGTGCTGTTCGGGTTGAACTCTTGCATTGTTGTTGAAGAAGGCGGAAACGCTCCTGGGACGTCGACCCAACTCCCCAACTCACCTCCGAAGTATGGCCAACCGCTCCGCGCCATCAACGGTTTGGGTACAGTTGTTATCCTTGAGGGCAGTCGCGAAATCGCTGTTTGCAATACCGCTTCACCGAACATCGAGCAGACGCGGTTTATCAGTGAGCAAAACCAGATTGTCGTCAAATCTCGCGGCAATCATGGCCCTGCTACCGTAGAACTTTTCAACACCCGGACGGGGCGCCTCGAAGGGACCGTGAAGGCTTACGAACTCGCCAACGGTGGGCCCAGATGGGCCGCTGGGATGGCTGATTAATTGGCGTTAGGGCTCTGTGTTTCGAACAATCGCCTTCTTTCCTCCCATGAATACTCGCACATTGATCTCCTTTCTGGCAGTGGCCGTTGCAGCCAATCTTTCCGTCGCCGTTGGTGATGAAACTCGCACTGAAGTCGTAAAATTCGACGTGGGCAAGAGTAGTGCGGTGTTGAAAAACAGGATTTCGGGCCGCGGTACAATTATCTACAAACTGAATGCACGTGATAGTCAGTTCCTCAAGGTTAGCCTGAGCTCAGATAACCCGTCCGTCGACTACAACATCTACATCCCGGGGCGTGGCCCAGGCGACGAGGCGTTGTTCACCTCTGCGACCGGAGGACGTGAGTACCTGGGCCAGTTGTATAAAACGGGCGATCATGTGATCTCGGTATTTCTCAACCGTGCCGCAGCGCGGGAGGGCGCAACTGCCAAGTTTGAACTGCGGATTTCGATCACTGATCAAGCCCCTACCAATCAAGAAGAAAAACCTTCTGCGGAACCAGTGCCGCAAAAGGTCATTGATGACTGCCTCACTGCCTTGCGGAAGCATGTCGGCAATGAGGTCGGTATGAAGGTCATCAAGGCCAAGCGTGGAGAGAACTCCTTCATCATCGACGTCAAAGTTGATAGCGCTGAAAAGCCTTGGCGGTGTTTCCACGATGGCACGAAGTGCACTGGCACCGAGTATCAGGGGGAGGGCTGAACTGACTGATTGACCAACGCCAACCAAAGACTTGCGCCACTGAATGTGTAGCGAATTTGTTGAGAACGCGTCACGGTTCAAAGTCCAGTTTGGACGGCGGTGTATCTGCGACCAGGCAAGGCGCGGATCTGGCGTTTCATTTCTAGGCGCATGAGCGTGGAGGAAACGGTGGCGGCGGTGAGGCCTGAGCGGGTGATCAGTTCGTCGATGTGGGCTTCGCCCTCGGCGATGGTGTTGACGAGGATCTGCTCCTCTAGGGTGAGCGTGATGGGGCCCGCAGGCGCTGTGCTGGGGCTGGCGCCAGGCTTTTTGGGGGCGTTGTCTGGGAAGAGGACGAGTTGATCGTCGAGTACGTCGGCACCGTCCATGATGAGCTTGGCACCCTGTTGGATGAGGCGATTGCAGCCGCCTGAGCTGGGGCGATCAATCTGCCCAGGTACGGCATACACCGTGCGACCACGGTCCAGTGCCTGTTGGGCGGTGATGAGGGAGCCGCTGCGCGCGGGGGCTTCGACAACGACTAGGCCATTGCTCCATCCGGCGACGATGCGGTTGCGATAGGGGAAGGTCTGTTTGTCGGCGATGCGATCAACGGGGTATTCACTGACGACGGCACCATTTTCGGCGATGCGTTGCGCTAGACCGAGATTTTCTGGCGGGTAGAGCTGCCCGATGCCGGAGCCAATGACGGCGATGGTGCGCCCTTTCGCGGCGAGGGCTGCTTCGTGGGCGGCGGTATCAATGCCCCGCGCGAGGCCGCTGATGACGGTGAAGCCTGCGTAGGCGAGCTGAAAGCTGAGCTTTTTGGCGGAGCTGAGCCCATACGATGTCGCGGCGCGGCTCCCGACGACGCCGATGGCGTTGTGATCACGTTTTTCGATCTGTCCCCAGACGTAGAGGAGGAAGGGGGAGTCGTTGACTTCACGCAGGAGAGGCGGGAAGAGGTCGTCCTCTTGGTGGAGGAGGGTGAGACCTCGGTCGTTGATTTTTTTTTGTTCGCCAGCGAGATCGATCTGTTGTTCCCAGGTGGAGATCGTCTCCGCGAGGCCTTGGCTAATGTTGGGGACGCGAACAAGTTCTGCCGTGGTGGCGCTGAGAATGGCCTCTGGCGAATCGAATTGTTCCAGCAATCGTCGGACCCGTAAAGGCCCAATGCTGGGCAACAGGTTGAGTGCTAGGTAGGCTTCGGTCCGGGTCATGATGGATTTCATGAGCCGGGGACGGCGGCGCGTCAAGTCCGGTCGTGCAGACTAGCGCAAGAAATGCAGGCTCTGATTCAGCCAGCCGAGCGCAGCACCGATGAGACTGAGCGTGAGGGCGAGCTTGCCGATGAGCATGGCTTTTTCCAAATTGATGGCGCGCTCTCTGTGCAGGGGGAGACGATTCGTTCCCGGACGAACGGATTCACGCTCAATGGGGGGCACATAGTTGAGGCGGGATAGCTTTTGCTGGCGGGCGAGGCGCGGTGCGGCTGCGATGAAGCACTCAAGGCGCTCGATTTCGCTGGCGACCTCGCGTGGTGCCCGTGGGGCGCGGCGGCGGACCTCGGTCTTCCGCTCAGTGGCGAGCAGATCCTGGGTTGATTCGTGACGACGACGATTGATGCGTTTGTTGGCCATGGGATGAGGTGTTTCTCCAGGTTGTGAACGGTTAGAACATCAGGCGGGCGAGGATCAGGAGGACGATGAGTCCGGCGACAAGGGGGATATTGAAGGCGAGTCCGCGACGGAACCAGGACGGGAAATCGTCGGTGCCGGTTGTGGTCGACAGACTGTGCTGAGAGCCTTCCTCTTCATCTTCGTTGGCATCCGACGCTTCGGTCTTGGAGGCCTCGGTCTGTCGGACGGACTGAATGCGGCGGGTGCTTTTGGCAAATTCGTCTTCGGCATCTTCGATGGCGGCGAGGGCTCCGTCGAGTTCTTCATCCACCTGGCTGCGGTGCCATTTTTCTGGCTGGATGCCTTTGATGATTTCGAGGTGATGATTGAAGGAATCGCGAGCGATGGAGAGTTCTTCGACGAGCTTCTGGGCGTCGTAGAGTTCGCGGTCCAGGGTGCTTGTAGAGCGGGTGAGTTTTTCGATCAGGTCACGCTTGCCTTGGCCAAAGCGCTCCTGCTTTTGGCGGAGTTCTTCGAGGTGCTTCTTCTGGCGCTCGATCTCCTCCTGCTGCTGCCTGAGGCGGAGGAGTTGCTCTTGAGCTTCCTTAACGCGGGCGTCAACGTTCTCCATTTCTTCCGCTGCTTCGCGACCGTCCATAAATTCGGGGGCGTCGTCGAAGAACAGAATATCCTTTTCAGTAGCGTTGGAGGCTGCGGGAATGGTGGGGGATTTACGGGCCATAGTGATCGTGGAAATTATCTCCACCATCGAAATACTACAGAAGTCTTAAATATTCCAGATCTTTTGTTCGTTTTTTTGCAATTCTATAAGGGATGAAGCCGAATGCGCCCGTCCAGAACGCCACTCCGCCCAATGCGCCGAGATCGCAGAGGAATCTGACCGGGGGGGCAAGGGGATGTCCGGAGGTCATCGCGCGCTGCTCGATCCATGGGGGGATGACCAGTGTGCCCATGCAGGCCATGATGTATATGAAGGAGCAGATGAGGCAGACCGTGCCGCCGAATCCGGAGACTATCTTGGCAGGGTTGGTTTCTCGGAAATTGGGCACGAGGGTGCCGATGGCGAGCGCCAGAGCGGTGAGGCCGTAGCTGAGCAGCAAGATGGCGCTGCAGAAGAAAAAGATTCGCTGCCAGGATAGGGAAAGGCTCAGGCTGGAAATGAGGACGAGGGTGGTGGTCAGGAGGCCGATGACGCTGGCGCTGAGGCGGAGTTTTAGCGAGAGAATGCGGTGCAGCGGCACGGGGGATAGGCCCAGAATCCACATACGCTGCCCCTCCAGACTAATTTGGGGAAAGATGAATCGGGTGGTCAGTGTGGAGAGAGCCAGAGAGCAGACGAGGAGGTTCAGGTGGCTGATCAGCACGATCCAAAATGGATTTTGCAGGTCGTAGCCGAGTCGCCGGAGATTGGACGCGTAAAAGAAAAGAAGACCAAAGATGAGGGTCGTCTGGCCCCATTGGGCGGGTTCGCGAAGGAAGGTGCGGACGTCTTTGAGGACTAGGGCCGCAGAGGGGCGATCCACCCCGAGCAGTTGATGCCAGATCGGGGTGCGCCTAGTGGCGGTGGCCGTGCGGAACCAGGCCATGGATGCGGCACGGGCGCGCTTGCTTGGGGCGGCTGTCATGATGCGATTCCACGCAGGATAGAAGAAAGAGCTGGCGGACTTCGCAGTGATGACGATGCCAAAGAGACCGTAGCTGAAGAGTAGAAGCAGAAAAAAACTCGCCCGAGTCGGTAGGCCTCGCGAGGCGGCAAAGAGCGTCTCTGCCACCCATGTGCTAGGCAGCAGGGGGTGCATGCAGACATCAGTGTGCCGCAGGACTTGATTCAGGTTCGCCACCACGTCCCCAGCCTTGGCGTTTTCTGGATTGGTTGACCAGAAGCGGATGATTACATAAGCAAAGGCGGTGACGGCGAGGATACCGATGGGATACCACCACCACCGCTTGGCAAAGCGCACAATGATGAGTAGCAGCCAAGTGGACAGGTGGGCTGCGATGGAGACCAGGCAAACCATAGCGAGGGCACCGACGGTATAAAAGAGCCAGCCCGCGTGAAAGACACGCCCCAGCGCCACGAGGATCGGCGCGGAGAGAATGAGCAGTCCCCAACTCGCCAGGAAGACACCCTCCAGCGTCTTCCACATGACGATGCCGCGAACCGGGATGGGCAGTGCCACCTGCCACTCCATTTCTTTTCGTCGAAATAGACTGATGCTGGTGATGGTGGCGTTGGAGATGACCAGCATGACGAAAAAGAAAAAGAACAGCACATACACGAGCCGCTCCGTCAGCAGGGGGCCCAGCAGTGGCAGGCGGTGCACAAAACCAAGTCCAGCGGCGACGAGTGCGTAGGCGGCGATGCCGTAGATGACGAGGAAAGTGGCGATCGTGAAGCTCTTCACCCGGTCATGACGAAGATTGTCGCCCAGTTTGTTTGCCAATATCCGCCAGTGAGTGCGGGCTAGGAGTCCTGTGGCTGCTGCGGAATTTATAGACACGTGGGAATGGGGTATTTTGGGATACTGTCTCATTTCGCAGGGAAAATGGCGAACCTTTTGCTGAAGTGGTGTGGCGGAAAAGATGCGGCGGGCGTATCCTGTCTTTGGAACGTATGAGGCCATTGCCGCATGATTGAAGCAAAAAACACACAAAGATCGATCGTCCGCATCGGATATGATGGCCGGGTGCACAAGCTTTTTCGCGGGCCGAAAGCGGAGGAGAGATTTGCCACGGAGGTAAAGGTGTTGCGGTATCTGGAGCAGCGAGGCTGCACCTTTGTTCCAAAGTTGCTGGAATGTGATCCGGCGGCTCTGACAATGGTGACGTCAAACTGCGGCAGTCGCGTGGAACGGTTGAGCGATGAGAAATTGGCGGAACTCTTTGCGGAGTTAGAGTCCTTTGGCGTCCGGCACGACGATCCTTTTGCGCGAAACGTGACCTATCGGGCGTCAGACGGGCGTTTCTGCATTATCGACTTTGAATTCGCCACCATCTTGGGTAGTGATCCGGCCAACGCCGATCAACCCAACCCATGAACGACGCGGACGAATTCCATACTTCTCTAGAGACCTTTGGTGCTAGCGACCTGCCACAGGTGGGTGCCCGCAACGTGCACTGGTCGGCTCTGACGCACGTGGGAAAGGTGCGCACGAACAACGAGGATGCCTTTCTGGCGCTGACGGTAGATGGTCGCGAGGTACGGTATTTGGGGAAAACTGGGCAGGGGACCTTTGCTGAGTTCGACTATGTGTTTGCAGTGAGTGATGGCATGGGCGGCGCGAAATCGGGCGAGTTTGCGAGCCGGATCGCGGTGGAAAAGATTACGCGCATGTTTCCGCGCACTTACCGCGATGCGGCGGGTGGTTTGCCGACGGGGTTTGGCGATGTTTTGACGGAGCTCTTCAACGCCATCCACAAGGATTTGACGCGTCTAGGCGAGAGCTATGTGGAATGCCAGGGCATGGGCGCTACGCTGAGCCTTGGTTGGTTCACTCCGGGGTGGATGTACTTTGGTCATATCGGTGATAGCCGCATCTACTACCTGCCGGCGAATGGTGATGGCATGATGCAGATCACGCATGATGACTCCCACGTCGGTTGGCTGCGGCGGCAGGGAAAACTCAGCGAGCGCGAGGCGCGTAACCATCCCCGTAAGAACGTGATCTCCAAAGCGCTGGGAGCAGGGCACATGTATGTGGACCCGCAGATTGGCGCAGTGGGTTGTGAGCCGGGAGATCGTTTTGTTTTTTGCACGGATGGCGTCATGGACGGTCTCTGGGATCGCGCAATCTGCGACGCGATCCGCGAGCCCACGGCTGCTGAACTCACCCAGGAACCAGGGCTGCGCCTAGTGCTGAATGCGCTGGAGGCCAGCGGGAAAGACAACATCACGGCGGTGGTGGTGGAGATTGGTTGAGCGATTATTTTTTCGTGGCAGTCGAGTATCGATTGCCCCAGAGTGGGGGCCGATGAAAAACCTCACACGATTTGTTTTGGCGGCCTGCCTGAGTGCGGCCATGATGTTGGTCATGACTTCAACCTCCCATGCGGACGAGACGGGTGCCTACCGGCACGTAGTGCTTTTCAAATTCAAAGACGATGCCAAGCCTGAGCAGGTGAAGGGAGTCGAGGATGCCTTTATCGCTCTCGCCAAGAAGGTGGAGACGGTGACGGGCTTTGAGTGGGGAACGAATGTGAGCCCTGAAAACAAAAACGAAGGCTACACCCATTGCTTCCTGGTCACCTTCAAGGACAAAGCCGGTCTGGAAGTGTATCTGCCGCATCCCGCCCATGAGGAATTCAAAGGGACGCTCCGTGGGATCTTGGATAAGGTCTGCGTCTTTGACTTTGTCGCCAAATAAGACCGGCGATGGACCGAATGGGGCACGTCTCCCGTGCAACTTTGACCCGCCATCCCGCGTAATGGGGTGGCGGTTTCTATTATGGCAGTGGCCTCTTCCAATCACACTCTCTGTTGCCTCGGGCGCTTGGCGCTCTTTGGGTTCGCAATGATCGGTGGCGCGGTGCGTGCGGAGGTGAAGGTCCTCTTCAAAGAACCCCCGCACTCTTACCTGGATCGGGAACCCCGTGATCGCTTTGCCACACTCATGAAGAAGGTGGAGAAAGGGGAGGCAAAGGTGGAGATCGATACGAGTTCCGACCGTGCGTTTTTGATCAGCTTTCTCAAGGCGCTGGACGTGCCGATCAGCTCTCAGTTGCTGGTCTTTTCCGCTACCAGTCTGCAGAGCGAGATCATCAACCCGCGCAATGCTCGCGCGCTCTATTTCAATGAGGACACCTACCTCGGTTGGGTGCCGGGTGGGCGTCTGGAAATCATCGGGATGGACCCTGAGTACGGGCCGATGTTTTATGTCTTTGATCGGCTGCGTCCCGGCAGGGTGCCCAACGTCGAGAAGTCGCAGAAGTGCTTCAACTGCCACGCAGGCTCGGCTACAAAGCACGTGCCGGGCTTGATCGCGGAATCGGTGCTCGTTTCTCCCGCCGGTTCGAGCCTGGAGACGTTTCGCCGGGATGTCCAGGGGCACCAAATCCCGCTGGAGGATCGCTTTGGTGGTTGGCATCTGACAGGCGAGCACCATCTGCGCAACACACATGCAAATCTTTGTGCGCGTCCGCAGGGCGGTAGCAACCAAGTGATCAAGGTCATGCCGGGGGAGAATTGGGACATCAATCTGCATCTGCTGCCCACCAGTGATATCCTCCCGCACCTGATTCACGAGCATCAACTCGGCTTTGAAAACCGCGTCTTCCAAGCGGGCTACGTGGTGCGCCAGCTCCTAAATGATGGCAAAGGGCGACTGACCAAGGAAGGGGAGGCTGAGATGGAAACACTGGCAAAGGACCTAGCGCGTTACATCCTCTTTGCCGATGAGGCAAAGCTACCGCCAGAGGGTGTGGTGGGCGATGCTGGCTTTGTGCGAGACTTTGCCCGCAATCGCGTGGCGCTGCCGAATGGTGCTTCCCTCAAGGACCTAGATCTCCGCACGCATATCTTTAAGTACCGCTGCAGTTACATGCTCTACACCGAGTCGTGGCAGGCCTTGCCGCAGGTGCTGAAGGATCGCGTTTACTATCGCATGGCGGAGGGGCTGCGGGATACGGACACACCAGCGGATATTTCGCACCTACCAGTTGCAGAGCGTCGGGCCATTCGGGCTATCCTCAAGGACACGCTAGAGGGTCTCCCGTCTTGGTGGCGTTAAATTTTTGCGCAAACTGGCGTCCAGGGGCGTAAATGTCTAAGCCGATGGGTTCCTCACACGTTCCTGTCCTGCGCGGTGGAGTTTTCGTGGAAAAGAAATTTTTGCGGGAATAAAATCGCCAGTCCAACCGTCCCATTTTTCGCTGCGGCAGTTTCTGTCGGGGCGACCGCGCTGGAGCAGCGGTCCCGTCACAGGGAAAAGTCTCCAATCCACAACCCTAACTCAAACTGAACCGATACCCAGACATGAAAAAACTGCTCATGCTCGCACTCTCTCTTTTCGCCGCCACTTCCATCATGGCTGCGGAATATCCAGACATCAGCATCGCTGACCTGAAGAAAGCCATCGCTGATGGCAGCGTCACCGTCATCGACGTGAATGGCTCCGCTTCGTATGCCAATGGCCACGTCCCATCCGCTATCGACTTCCAGGCCAATGCTGACAGCCTTGCGTCTAAGCTTCCTGCCGCAAAAGACGCGCTTGTCGTCGCTTATTGCGGTGGTCCTCAGTGCAGCGCTTACAAGGCCGCTGCCAAGAAGGCTTCTGAACTCGGCTACACGAACGTGAAGCACCTCTCCGCTGGGATCTCCGGCTGGAAGGCCGCAAACGAAACACTGGAGAAGTAGTCTCCGTCTTTCATTACGAAAGTTCTCACCGGCATCGGGGTTCACGCCTCGGTGCCGGTCTTTTTTTGACTGTTGCCGCCGCTGTGCTTTCTTCTCCCCATGAAAACGATCCTTGCTTGCTCGCTGTCGGTCTTGGCCCTGATGCTCAGTTTGGTGAACCTCCGCGCGGAGGATGCTGCTGCCAAACACATTTATGAGGGGGACGTCACCGGCGTCGTCTGCGCTGCCTGCAAAATGCACATTTCTTCCGCCTTGATGGAAAAGCTCCACGGCACGGTCAGCGTCGATGTGGTGCGCGGGGATAAACTGGGCGTGAATAAGATCGTCATCGTCTCCACCGATGACAAAGTCACTGCCGAGACCGCTCGAACAGCGCTGGGCGATCTGGCGTCAGAGTACACCATCGTCGATCTGGCGGAGAAGAAGTAGGTGTCTGGGCCGGACAAGTCTGGCGCAGCGATGAGCAAGCGCCGTGGAGCATGGGGTGCTAAATGGGGCGATGGGTAGGTGTCAGAGAATCACCAACCCAGATCTACCAACTATGAAGCGCAACGAACCCGTCACCCACGTCATGACCAAAGATCCCGTCACTCTGCATCACGGTGACCCGATCTCCAAGGCCCGCCAACTCATGCGGGAACACGGGGTACATCATTTGCCAGTCGTTAGCGGCTCGGATCTCGTCGGCATGCTGAGCCTCACCGATGTCCTCCGCATAAGCTTTGGCGATGCCTTCCAGGCCGATGAACGTGCGGTCGATGCGACTCTGGATCACACCGTGACCCTGGAGCAGGTCATGAAAAAAGATCCCGTCAGCGTTAGCAAAAATGGCAGCGTCCGCGATGCGGCAGAGCTTCTGGCAAATGGAGATTTCCACGCTGTGCCAGTCGTCGAAGGCAAGCAGCTCGTCGGTATCGTCACCAGCACGGACCTGATTCGCTACCTGCTGGCGCTGTAACGGTAACGGCGGAATTCTTCACCGCCCGCTTGCGCGCAGCCTTATTCCCGGCTTCATGCAGGGATGAACAGGCGCGATCAAGGACAGGGCGGATATTCCAGAGGCAGATCAGACAGACGGAGGGTCATTTCCGGCGTCTCCGTCACGCCTCGGAAGAGCCTCGGGCAGAACTTCCTCCAGGATGAGGAAGTCGCCCGCTGGATCGCCGATCAGATCAAGCCAGACGGCGTGCCCTTCGTGGTCGAGATCGGCCCCGGCGTCGGCGCGCTGACCAAGCACCTCGTCGGTCGCCCGAAGCATCTTCTGTTGGTGGAAAAAGACACCCAACTCGCTGCGGAACAACGCGCTGCTTGGTTTGATCAACCCAGCGTCGAGGTCGTGGAGGCAGATGCCACCCGCATCGACATGCGCCCTTGGTATGCACGCGGAGAAGTGCGCGCTATCAGCAATCTACCTTACTCCGTGGGTGGCGAAATTTTGCGCCACCTGCTGACACCACCGACGCCGATCACTGAGGCGGTCTTCATGTTGCAAAAAGAGGTCTGCCTGCGTCTCTCCGCGCCCTGCGGTGCCAACGAGTACGGCGGCCTCTCTGTGCTGGTGCAGCAGGACTGGGATGTGGAACTGCTGCGCATCGTTCCGCCGGAAGTTTTCGTGCCAAAGCCCAAGGTGGATTCCGGGGTCATCCGTCTCCGTCCGCGCTCACCGTCGGCGCTGCCAGTCTATGATCGCCTCAAGTTTGATCGCCTTGTGCGGCTTGGTTTTGGCCAGCGCCGCAAGCAGTTGAAGAATCTTTTGCCAGAGGCTCCGGGAGGATGGGAGGCCGTGGCTGCTGCGCTGGACAAGCCGACGACGATGCGTGCGGAGGAACTCTCCCTGCCACAGTGGGTACAACTGGCCCGATGGTATGAGGGGCGCACCACTGAGGACGCCGGGCAAAAGGCCACCGAGATGTTTGACGTCGTGGATGAAAACAACCAGGTCGTTGAGCAACTGCCGCGTGGCGAGGTTCATGCACGTGGATTGCGCCATCGCGCTGTGCATATTTTCGTGATCAATCCTCGCGGGGATATCTACTTACAGCGGCGCTCGCACTTGAAGGATGTCGCCCCGCTGAAGTGGGATAGCAGCGCGGCGGGTCACCTTGATGTCGGGGAGTCGTATGCTGCGGCAGCGCTGCGTGAATTGCATGAGGAACTCGGCATCCGTGTCGATGAGACAAAGCTAGCCGTCGAGGTTCCTGCGGACGAAGGCACGGACAATGAATTCGTCGAGCTCCGCATCGCCCATCATCCGGGCCCTGTGAAGGTGCAGCCCGAAGAAATCCACAGCGGCACCTGGTTCACGCCGGAGCTGATTGATGGATGGGTGGCTGCGCGTCCAGAGGACTTTGCCAAAGGATTCGTCACCTGCTGGCGCGCCTTCCGAAGAAGTCTTGCCCCCTGATCGCCCGAATGCTAAAAAATGCCATGAATTTGCAACGACTGCTGTTTGCGACCCTGTCGGTCGCCGGACTTTTCTTCGCCGATACCGTGCGTGGCCAAGAGGCCGCCCGCACCTGGACGAATACGCAAGGCAAGACCGTTGTCGCAGGGTTTGGTGGGGTAGAAGACGGCAAGGTCATTTTGAAAATGGCCAACGGTCAGTCCGTTCCCGTCGCGCTCGATCAGCTCAGTGCCGCAGATCAAGCTTTTGTCAAAGCTCAAGCGACGGCCGTACCCGCGCCGACAGCTTCCGGGGCAGGTCAGCCATCACCGGGACGCATCCCGGTGGACAAACGTGTCTGGCCAGAGACGGTCGCGGTGCCCACGAAGTCTCTCGATATCGCAGTTGTGTCCGAGTCCGCGCCGGATCGGAAGTATATCTACCGCTCGGAATCTTTTGAGTTCACCAGCCAAGCCAAGCTCGCTGGAAGCGTCATGAAGGAAGTCGCTCGCACTTTTGAGGCGACTAAGACCCTCGTCAGTCAGTTGCCCTGGGGCGTGGAATGCAAGCCGCCTGTCGGGCTAGAACGCTATCAGGCGGCACTGTATGAGACTCGGGCCGATTACGTTGCTGCGGGTGGGCCAGAGAATTCCGGCGGCGTTTACATGAGTGGAGACAAGATTTTCAAAATTCCATTCCCCAGTCTCGGCATGGAAAAGCGCGGGCAGACCTATTTCAAAAACGACAACTATCGCGCGGACACTCTGGTTCACGAGATCACGCACCAGATGATGCATGACTATCTCGGCTACCTGCCGCAGTGGATCATCGAAGGCACCGCCGAATACACCGAAATGTTGCCCTACAATGCGGGCAGCTTTCGCGCCGATGGCTGGAAGGGGGCCTTCAAGGACTACCTTGGCGATCGCGCCAAGTACGGCTACGATCCAGAGATTGGTTCCCTGGAAAAACACATGACCATGAACCGTGAGCAATGGGGGGCAGAGGCCAACACCTCGAACCTCGCCATGGGCAAGCTCTACAACCGCTCGCTGCTTCTCGTCTTCTATTTCAATCATTTGGATGGGGACAAAAAAGGCACCCGCTTCATGAAGTTCTTCGAAGCCGTTTATGGAGAAGTCCTCAAAGAGCGCGCCTTCTTCGCTGACCCTCGCGTGAAGATGCTGGACGGCGGCAGATACAGCTATCCCCGTGAACTGACTCCCCCAGACAAAGACCGCGAGACAGCCCCCTTCAAATTCCTCGACATCCTCCTCGACGGCAGAAGTTACGAAGACCTCGCCAAAGAGATCACCGAAGGCTACAAGTCCATCGGTGCCAAGGTGTCGGTGAATTGATGGAAGGCGCGGATTCGTTTAGCTGGGCTCTGTGAGCCCGGAGCGGCGCGCGTCTTCATCCTTCGTAGTACTTCGGAGAACGGGCCGCCGCCGTCACCCAAAATGCGAAGCCAAATGATAAGACGCTATCCTCAGTGTCACCACGTCTTGTGATTTCCAGCAGATTCGCTGCGCCTATCTTGCGGCTCAGAGAGGTCAACAGATGAAGAGAAAAAAATCTGTGGGCCTTTCTGAATCTGCTGGAGATAGAATCGGGACGTTCACAACACCTGATGGCGCTGAATGTAATGAACACCATGTTGCCCCCACACTTCCGCCCGCATCCCTGCAAGCTCACCGGCTCCCTATCGTTTCTTTTCACCCAGCCCATGCACCGATTCGTCCTCTCCATCGCCCTCATTCTCGCCTGTTCCGCTGCCCTGACTTCCGCTGCGGACCGACCCAACGTTATCCTCTTCATCGCTGATGATGTCAGTTGGAATGACATCGGTTGCTACGGCAGCCAGACGGCCCGCACGCCGAACATCGACCGTCTCGCCGCCGCCGGGCGACGCTTTGATTCCGCCATCCTCACCGCCAGCAGTTGCAGCCCCAGTCGCTCCAGCGTCATCACCGGACGTTATCCGCACAACAATGGCAAGGCCTCCGAACTGCACCAGCCCATCGCTGCGCATCTGCCCTGGTTCCCGCGCCTTTTGAAGGAAGACGGCTACTACACCGCCCTGGTCGGAAAAAACCACATGAGCTCTGACAAGCCCCTCGCGGGCGAAACGGTGCAGCCTCCCGTCTTTGATTTCATCGATTCCGGAAACGCCCCCGGCAACCGCGGTGGCCACGCCACTTGGGTGCAGACCGTTCAGCGGCGGCCCAAGGACAAGCCCTTTTTCTTCTGGTTTGCCTCCCTCGATGCCCATCGCGATTGGGATGGAGACAAAGACTGGGATGCCGCCAAATATGGTCCCAAGCACGATCCCGCCAACGTCCATGTGCCCAATTTTCTCCACGACGATCCCCAGACCCGCCAGGACCTTGCCTCCTACCACAACGAGATCACCCGCTTTGACTACTTCATCGGCCAAGTCGTGGCCGAACTCGAAGCAGAGAAGGCGCTCGATAACACTCTCATCATGGTTATGGCCGATAACGGACGTCCATTCCCCCGGGCCAAGACCCGCCTGCACGACTCCGGCATGCATACCCCCTTCGTCGCGCATTGGCCCGCAGGCATCGCCAAACCTGGCACCCCCACGCAGAGCCTCATCAGCGTCATCGATATCGCCCCCACCGTGCTGGGTCTCGCAGGCGTTCAGCCTGCGCCCACCATGCAGGGCCTCAGCTTCGCCGCAATCTTTCAGGACCCCACGGCCACCGTCCGCCAGCACGCCTTTTCAGAGCACAATTGGCATGACTACGAGGCCCACGGCCGCTCTGTCCGGTCAGAGGGATTCCTTCTCATCACCAATCAGCGCCCGCAGGTTGCCTGGCAGGGCCCTGCCGATTCCGTCCGCTCGCCCTCGCACCAGAGCCTCCGTGCCATGCGCGATGAAGGAAAACTCACTCCCGCCCAGGCCGATGTCTTCTTGGCCCCACGGCCCGCCCTCGAACTCTACCGCACCGACGCCGATCCCGACCAATTGCAAAACCTCGCCGCCGATCCCAACTACGCCACCGTCAAAGCCCGCCTCAGCGCCCTTCTGGATGAATGGACCAAGGCCACCGGCGATAGTACCCCCGAGCATCTCTCGCCGGACTCCTTCGACCGAGAAACCGGCGAAGCCCTCCGAGCCAAAGGCCAACCCACCCTGCGGGGCACACCCGCTGGCGACGAGAACGACTCCTCCCACCTCAACGCCCCCGGGCCGAGGTGAGGTGGGCGGTGCTGTAGCTGGGGCTTTTGACCCCTGAGCGATTGAACCGCTGCAGTGGGGAATGACCAGTTCAATCAGTCCTCCGTGGTCGGATGGTTGGGCTTGAGATTGCAGGGCTCCGGTGCAGTCGATACATGGCAACGTTCTTGGGTTAGAGGGGTGCATTTCGGATTGGTGATTGAATAGCGGTGTCGTTCTTCGAAGTAATGCGAAGGATGAAATCCGTTGGGGACGTTCCCTTTGGAACTCATGCGCTGCTTTTTTCTACCTATCTTTGTTGCCGTCCTGGCAGTGTGTTGCGGGAGTGCCGCTGCTGCCTCTCGTCCGCCGAACATTGTCTGGATCGTTGGCGAGAACCTGGATCATGATTTGGGGTGCTATGGGGAGAAGTTGGTGGCGACGCCGAATGTCGATGGTCTGGCTGCGGCAGGGACTCGGTATATGCGCGTGTTTTCTACCTCTCCGGTCTGTGCGCCGAGTCGATCTGCGATGATGACGGGGATGTATCAAACGAGCACTGACACCCATCACATGCGGTCGCATCGCGATGACGACTTTCGTCTGCCGGTCGGGGTTCGGCCAATGACCCACCGCCTGAAGGAGGCGGGATATTTTACCGCCAATATCAAGACCATCGGCACCGAGGTGGTTGGCACAGGGAAGCTGGATCTGAACTTCGTGAACGAGGGGCCCATTTACGATTCGGACGACTGGAGCCAGCTCAAAAGAAAGCAGCCCTTCTTTGCCCAGATCAACATGCCTGAGGCAGAGTACGATATTTACGACCGCAAGTCCGGGGAAAAGCCCCGGGTGAAATGGGTGGGAGAAGAAGACCCGAGCTTCCCGCAGATCGCCACCGAGGCCAACGTGACGCCGCCGCCCTACTACCCAGATCATCCCGTCGTCCGTCAGGAATGGGCACGCTACCTGAACAGTGTCTCGCAGATGGATCGCCACATCGGCGTCATCCTCCAACAATTGGAAAAAGACGGACTGACCGATGACACCATCGTGATCTTCTTTGCCGACAATGGGCGCCTGGAGGCGCGGGGCATTCACTGGTGCTACGATAGCGGCCTGCGCGTCCCGATGATCATTCGGTGGCCCAAGAACCATCCGCCTCCCATGGCACAACCTGCGATCGATGAACAGGTGGTGAGCCTGCTTGATATCACGGCCACTACGCTGGGCATGGCTGGCATTGAGCGGCCCGATGGGATGAAAAGCCGCGACCTCTTTGCCCAGGAGCGTGGTCCTGCCCGCACCTACGCTTTTAGTGCCCGGGATCGGATTGACGAGACGACGGCGCGCATTCGAACGGTGCGCGATGCCCGCTATCGCTACATTCGCAACTACGCGCCTCACGCCACTTACGCCTCGCTGAACCGCTACAAGGAAAAGTGCTTTCTCATCATCCCTCTGATGCGGCAGCTACAGAAGGACGGGAAGCTGAGCGGGCCTCCGCTGGACCTAATGCGCGACCGTGCGCCGGATGAGGAGCTTTACGACTTGGACACTGACCCTCACGAGATTCACAATCTGGCCACTAGCGCCGCCCCAACGCATCAGGCCGCCCTAAGTCGCCTTCGGGCTGCGCTGGATACATGGATTGTCGAGACGAATGATCGTGGGCACATCCCCGAGCCACCGGAGATTGTGGTGCCGTTCGTGAAGGAGATGGACGCTTGGTTTGGGACGCCAGAGTGGGCGCGTGGAGGGAAGTGAGGGGGGGCGAAGTAAGCGGTGCGAAGTGGGTCACTGCGGGGTTGCGGCGGGGTCAGTTGAAAACTTTTTTCGGGAATTGTGGCGTGCGTTCGGGATGGCATTAGTCTAGTCGTCTGTGTTCCCATGAGCCGACCCACGCCTGCCGACGACCTCAAATCTATTCCACGCCACATCGCCATCATTATGGACGGCAATGGACGCTGGGCGAAGGAGCGTGGTCAAATGCGAACCAGCGGGCATCGCAAGGGGGCTGAGAGTGTGCGGCAGGTGGTAGAGGGGTGTTCGGAACTGGGGGTGGAGTATCTGACGCTATATGCTTTTTCCAGCGAGAACTGGAAGCGCCCGAAGGTGGAGGTCGCTGCATTAATGAAGCTTTTGCAGAAATTCCTCCGGGATGAGACGCCCACGATGATGCAGAACAATGTGCGGCTCCAGGCGATCGGTCGGCTGCATGATCTGCCGGAAGCGTGCCAGGCGGAGTTGCATCAGGCGGTGCAAACGACGGCCACGAACACAGGGATGACGCTGATCTTGGCGCTTAGCTACGGCGGGCGCGAGGAGATCATTGACGGTATCAAGAGTCTAATTGAGAGCGTGGAAAAGGGGCACTTGGATAAGGCGATGATCGATGGCGACGTTTTCGGGAAGCACCTTTACACGCGTTATTACCCGGATCCGGACCTGCTCATCCGCACCTCTGGTGAGATGCGGCTATCAAACTTCCTTCTGTGGCAGGTGAGTTACACTGAATTTTATGTGACTCAGAAGCTCTGGCCAGACTTTGGCAAAGAGGAATTGCGCGAGGCAATTCGAGCCTATGGCAATCGACATCGCCGATTTGGTGGGGTTGCTTGAGCAAAATTGGCGATTTTTGTCATTATTTGGTCCTTTTTGGCGGTTTGCTAGATTGCCTCTGGGGTTGACGTACGGCCATTCGCAGCGACAGTCGCTCTTCCCGACTCCTCTCCCACTTTATGCCAGACCCCTCGACGGTAGCCCGACTGATCATTGTTGACCCAGACCCCGATTTTCTGAACTGGGCTGCGGGGCACTTGAAGGCACCAGGTGTGGAGATCCTGGCCTTTGAGCGTGCCGAAGAGGCCTTTGTGGCGTTTCAGAAGGCCAAAGCTGATCTGGTGCTGGCGGAAGTTCGCCAGGCTGGGGGCACGGGTATCGAGTTGCTGAAGAAACTGCGGCAGACGGATCCAAACTCAATGGTGATCCTCTTCAGCGCCAACAGCACCACCAGCCAGGTCATCGACGCGATGCGCTTGGGCGCTTACGACGTGCTCCCGAAGGAAAAGCTCCAGTACGAGCTCCGTACGGTGGTTGAGAGCGCTCTCAGTGCTGTGGAGGTCCGCCGCACGACGCGTGCCCAAGTCACTCAACCGCCAACGGAGTCGATCCAAGAGACGATCATTGGCCGGAGTTCGGCCATGCAGGAGGTCTTCAAGCTGATCGGGCGGGTGTCTCGTTCTGACGCGCCGGTCATGATCACTGGCGAGAGTGGTTGCGGTAAGGAATTGGTGGCGGGTGCGATCCATAAATTCAGCCCGCGTGCCACGAAGGAGTTTGTTGCGATCAACATCACAGCCATTCCGGACAATCTTTTAGAGAGTGAGCTTTTTGGTCATGAGAAGGGCTCCTTCACGGGCGCGGTGGTACAGCGGGTGGGACGTTTTGAGCAATGTGACGGAGGCACGCTGTTCCTTGATGAAATCGGCGACATGCCGCTGCCAGTTCAGAGCAAACTGCTGCGTGTGCTGCAAGAGGGTGACTTCAGTCGTGTGGGTAGCAATCAGACGCTGCGCAGCGATGTGCGTGTGCTGGCCGCCACGAATAAGAATCTTGAGGAAGAAGTGGCTGCAGGGCGTTTCCGCGAAGATTTGTTTTACCGACTGAACGTCGTGCGCCTGCATATCCCGCCGCTCCGGCATCGTCGCGAGGACGTGCGCCTCCTGGCGGAGTTCTTCCTCGGGCGCCAGTCCGCTCGGCGTCGCGGTCCGGCGATGCGTTTCACTGAAGATGCGCTGGTGCTGATGGAGGCCTATGATTGGCCGGGAAATGTCCGGGAACTTGAGAATACGATCCAGCGTGCCTGTGCCCTCTGCAATTCTGACGTTTTGATGCCATCGGACATCCCGCTCGGTAGTACAGGGAATCGTCATGCGAACCCAGCATCGACCATCACTCGGATGCGTGATGCGCTAACATCTCTGATGCACATCGCGGAGTCCAGTCCAGACATCGAATTGTTGCCTTGGGTGGAGAAAGAGCTGACGCGGCTTGCCCTGCGCCACTTTCACGAAGATGCAGAACGCACGGCGAAATTCCTGGGTGTTGCTGAATCGACACTAACACCACCGGCACGGCTTCCCTCAGCTAAGAAGGCCAGCAAGAAGAGTGCGTGATCGGGAGCCACGATGGCGCTCGCTGACGGAGCGAGGGTTGTTGAATTTTTCAACCGGTTCTGGATCGCCGAAATAAATGAGGCTCCGCCCGCGATTCCTTGAATCTCGCCCGGTGTCAGTCGTACCCCTATTATGAGTCTGCGCGCCTTCCTACTGCTGCTCGCCGTGTTTTCCCAGACTCTGGCGGGCCGGTTGTGGGCAGGAAGTGGTGGTGCAGATGACCGACCCCGACTGGATTGGCAGTGCGTTCAGGAATACTTCCTCCGACTGAAGGCGGGCAAGAATCCAGGGATGATCGCTGGTACACGCAGGCTGAACGCCTTCACCGCGTACACGCATCTGGGCACGGACTTTGGCTTTCACGGACCCGGCGAATACGATATGGAATGGCGCAAAGATGAAGTCTGCGCGAATCTTTCCCAACAACCGGATGCGTGGGCTGGCATGTGGCACTCGCTGGCAGGGCAGGCGCGGGATCCTGGGACGTCCTTGGATTTTTCTCGACCATACGGGACCCTGATCGTTCCAGAGGTTCAGCCAAAGATCTCGGCGGTGATGATTGGTGCCCGTGGGAATGGAATGCTAAAGCTAGAGATACGCAATGCAGTTCAGGAAGTGAGAGGCGAACGGATGTTTACCGTCAAGGCGACGGAGACCACGCCCTTTGTCTGGCCGGTATCTGCATTGACGGTGCCGGATGGAAAGTTCCTGAACTGGACCGCGGAACCGGGATCCGATCTTTGTGTGACGAGCCTGTCTCTGGGCGTGGAGCGGCCTGGCCTGCGCTGGGACTATGAGGTATTCCTGCGTTCGTATGCAAAGCTAGAGCGCTGCTTTGATGTCCAGTCTGGACTGGTCAGAGATCGCTCCCACTTGGAGCCGGGTGCCTTTGACAATGTCCCGGCCACTGGGCTTTTTGCACTGGCGACGGCGGTCGCAAGCCAAACCGAACCTCCGACAGTGCTGCCCGAAACCGCTGTTAAGACGCTACGCCAGATCCAAGCCGTGGTGGGAGATATCACGGCTCCGCTGGGGCTGCTGCCCCACTTTGTGGTGCAGGAGGGTGGGCAGCACCTCATTCATCCCGGGACGGAATACAGCTCGGTCGATACCGCGATCTATTTTCATGCGATGCTCCTGGCGGCTGAGATCATGGGTGATGCCCAAGTCAAATCAGCATTGGAGGCGAGCGTGGATCGTATCGACTTTGCTGCGCTGACTCGGGCGAGTGGGCACGTTGGGCATGGGTTGATGGAGGATGGCAAAACGATGCTGACGAGCGGATGGCGGGATTGGGGGGGCGAGACTGCTCTGGTGATGATGCTGCAACGCATGGCGAATCCGCAGGCCCTGCGACCACCTTTGGATCGGCCCGGGCAACCTTGGCAGGGCACTGGATTCATTGCCGAGATCCAGAGCCTCTTTTATCCCGACTTTAATTCCAATCGTCCTGATGCTGTGAACGGTGTGAAATGGCGCAACGCGCGGCGCTCGCTCCTACAGTCGCAGATGGACTACATCCAGAGCCGTTGGCGTGGCACGCTGGCCGATGAGTTGGGGATCTATGGGCTATCTGCTGGCGAGGACGAGTACGGCACTGGGTATCATGTGGGTGGAGTAAATCTTCCCTCTGAAGAGGTGGTTTTTCCCCACTACATGCTGATGTCTGCGGGCCTGGTGGATGATCCGGAGGAGGTGTACACGGCGCTGGGTCGGATGAGTCGTTACGGGTTCTTTCCGCCGTGGGGCTTGGTGGAAAATCTAACGGTGACTGGCAGTCGCTATTTGCCGATGGATAGTGCTCTGAATGCGGCGTTTGAGACCATCGGTGCCTACCACCTCATGCAGCGCTATCGGGGGCAGGTGGATGTGATCTACGATGCCAGTCGGCGCTCACGGTTGTTGCGGGATGCGGTGCGGGTATTTTTCCCAGATGGTGTCACCGACCTGCCATCGAAGCCCGGCTCACGTCGCAATGGATAGCACGATCGGCGCTGCGGTTGTTGCCATCATCTTTTCAAGCGTGCGCAACACGACCGGTTCGCCAATTTTGAGGGTCTTCCTAACGTCAAACAGTGCTCGCACGGTCGTCTCATAGTCTGGGCGGAAACCAGTCCGCCGCTCCATGAGTATCTGGACGTATCGAGCAGCGCGGTCGATGAGCTTGTTGTTGCTGGGTTTGACGAAGGTCATCAAATTGTCCACGTAGCGTCCCATGCGGCCCATCACGAGAGTAGAGTGAATATTGAGAGCCATCTTCACGATCAAGTGCCGATGAAATTCTGTCATCTCGGGAAGTCGTAGAATGGTGTCGTGATCGCCAAGATGGAAACGCACCGCATCGCCTTCGCCCTCAATGACAAACAGCTCGTGGTCCTCTGGTCCCAACCTGCGGAGTCGGTGCTTGAGGAGGTTGGCGGAGAAGTCGTAGCAGCTGAGTGCCTGAGTGCCCGCTGTGGACTCAATGCCGGGCCAGTCCAGCGTTCGCGGCGCTCGGCCTAGCAATGCATGCCAAGCTGCGAGTGCGTTAGGCTGATCAGGCATGATGAAATGGCACCAGGAGGCAGGTTGGTCGGGATCAGTCTGGTTTTCGAAGGGCGCTAGACTAAAGGTGGGGGCGCGCTCGGTTGTGTCCGTCACCACAGTGATACCAAAACGGTTGCTCTCATAGAGCACATGACCGCCCCGCTGATAGATCGCGGATTCTTCTTGAATGAAGGGGATGAGAAATTGGTTCGTCACTCCTCGCGTCATGGCGAGCAGACGCCGAGGTTCCCCGGGTGCGGCGGTGGGGTTGCCAGCATGTAAAAAGGCGAAACCGACCGCTGCCATGAGGACGGTGCTGGCTTGCATTCGCGTACTGCCGGTGATGGCCATCGGTCCAACGGCCAGACAGTATTTGCGGATCTTCGGATTGTTCAAGACGCGGCGGGACCGCTCCACGCTCGCGCTCAACTGGGCATCGGGGTTGCAGTAGAGAAACCAAGGCGGATTGGAGGAAAGCTCCGTTGCGCGTTCGGTAGCTCCGATCACGAAGGGCGTCTCGCCACCTTCAGTCGTGCTGATCAAGAGGTCGCCATCGGCAAATCCGAGGGATTCTAGCTGTCTCGCCCCATATTCGGGATGATCCTCAAAGGCTTCGATGGCCTTGATCAGCGCCAGATCGCCCCCAGCCATGAAGGCCACAATACGTTCAGGCTCCGCTACGGGTAGGATGCCTTTGCGTCCAAAGATCTCCAGGCTTAGAGAGAGGCGCCCAGTCGCGCCACAGCCACAAAGAAAGACGCGTCGTCCTGCCTCCAGCGTCTGGCCAATGCTGGTGGCGAGATCTTCCAGCGGAGCAGCGAGTTGCTCAAATTTTTGCAGCGCTAGAACATCTGCCAAGTGCATCAGGCGAACCGCTTCGCGAAGGTCATCGTGGGCCAGGTGGGATAGAGAGACGGTGAATGGGTGCGGAGCCTCCGTCTCCAGTGTACCCAACTGGTAGTCCTTGGCAATCTTCAAGAATTCTGCCGCTTCGTCATTCATGGGACTCGGATCAACCTTTCACTATTATTGACGGGGGCGTGCCGCCAGTTGTTCAATCTATGGGCGGTCACCACCTCGGTCAGTTTGCGTCATTAAACGAAAAATTCCTGTTTTTTTTCTGGTCTTTAGCGGGCGAATTGAGTCTAATCGAGGTGGAGTGGGTCGCTTAGCGGCGGTTGCTCCAAACGATAACAAGATAAATACCAACCTAAACGCACTACATAAAATGAAAAAGCAAATGCAACGCGGCTTCACCCTGATTGAGCTGCTGGTTGTGATCACCATCATCGCGATTCTCGCGAGCTTGGCTGTTCCGACCTACAACACCATTCAGGACAAGTCCAACCAGGTCAAGGCGACAAGCAATTGCCGCCAAATCATCTCCTCGCTCAAACTCTACGCAGGGGACAACTCCGGTGCTTACCCTGATTCTGATCCGAGCCAGCCGACGACGTCTAACGATGCCTTCCGCATTCTGATCAGGCAGGAAATCATCCAGGATGAGCGTATCTTCGGCTGCCCAGCCAGCAAGTTCAATGGCGATAACAACATCGGCACTGCACCTGAATATGCTGAGGCAGTTGAGTCCAACGAGAACCATTGGGCCATGACCGTCGGTCAGACGGAATCCAGTTCCTCGGTGATGCCGTTGGTGTTCGAAAATCCAGCGACACAAGCTTGGCCGCCACAATGGAATGCTGACTATGCTGGTCAGCTCCAGCCTGGTCGTAGCTGGCGCGGTGGCAAGATCATCATCGGCCTGAACGATGACAGCGTGAGCGTCGTCAAACTCGAAGCCACGAAGGGCATGGTCGGCCCGCCTGACCTTGGCAGCGGCAACAACATGTTCACCCAAGCTGCTGAGAACGCAGAAATTCTCAACATCTTGACGAACTGACCTCGACAGGGCTAAACGCCTACCTTTTGATGCCGCAGGTTCCTCACGGGATCTGCGGCATTTTTTTCGGTCAATGCGACTTGATGCTGAATGAGGCATTGGCATGGTATGGGCATGGCTTTCCCAATTCGTTCTCCACGTGACACCGTCGGCGGTATCTATGTTTTTGGCCGTATTCTGGATAAGATTCGGCTGAATGCGGCAGGGGCTTTACCGGAGGGTTACCATCTTGGCGTGATTGCTGGAAAGCGGACCTTTGATGACCGGGTCTGTCAGCTTCTAGGTGTGACTTTTGAGGCTCTGTCTGAGCGAGTGCTAGCAGGCGGAACCGACGACGAGGTCTTGGAGTGGTGCTTTGTGACCGGGATGCGGCCCAGTGCGGAGCAGATCGAGATTTGGAATGGATTTATGTCCAAGAGAGGCTGGCGCGATGCTGCCTCCGAGGGGCTCGTGGCCCAACGTGCGGATGCTGGGCTGGGGCATCGTGAAGACCTCCAGACCTTCTTTGATGTGATGGATGTCGAAGAGGGGCGGGCCTCATAAGGCCTACCAGGAAGCCTGAACCTCAAACGCGTAGCCGCGCAAGTACTCCGTTTCGCCTATGCTGGCGATGATCGGGTGATCGGCGCGTTGGCCAAAGGTTGTGACCTGACGCAAAGTCTTGCGTGCATCCACGGCGGCATCGACGATGACTTGGTGGAAGTCGCCCGTGCTAACGTGGTGGGAGCAACTGAAGGTGCACAGCAGGCCACCAGGGTTCAGCATCTTCAGCGCCCGGAGATGGATCTCTTTGTAACCACGCATGGCGTCTTTGACGGACTGTTTCGTTCTCGTAAAGGACGGTGGATCCAGGATGATCATGTCGTAGGTATCGCCGGCCGTTTCACCTGCTTTGAGGAAGTCGAAGCAGTTGGCCGCCAACCACTCGGCCTTTAAACCTGACGCGGCGGCGTTGCGCTGAGCTTGGGCAATGGCGTGTTCGCTAACGTCCACAGCTCTGACGGATTCAGCACCCGCAAGCGCACAGGCCTGGGCAAAGCCACCCTGGTTGGTGAAGCAGTCTAAGACCTTGCGCCCCTTCGCGAGAGCTGCGCATTGCTGGTAGTTGTCGAGTTGATCGAGATAGAGACCGGTTTTTTGGCCTTCCAGAACATCCACTTCGAAGGTCAGTCCACCATACTTGATTTGAAAAGGGGCGGGGACTTCGCCAAATACGACCCCTTTACGCAGTTCCATACCCTCGGCTTTGCGGACGGCTCCTTCGTTGCGTTCGACGATGCTGATTGGTTGGACGATTTCGCGCAAGGCCTGGATGATGAGGTCGCTGCGCTGATCCATGGCCAGAGTCAGGGTCTGCAAGACCAGGTGGTCGCCGTAACGATCGACGACAAGCCCTGGGAGTCCGTCGGACTCGCTCCAGATGAGGCGGCAAAGAGTTGGGTCAATCCCGGAGGCGATGCGCTGATTGACGGCGCGCTGAATGCGGCGTTGGAAGAAATCGAGATCGAGTTCCTGGCGACGATACGAAAAGAGCCGTGCGTTGATCTGCGATTGCGGATTGTAAATGGCACTGCCGATCGGCCGATTGCGGATGTCTTTCAACATCACGACGTCGCCCGGCTTGGGTTCGCCAGCCGTGGCTTTGACGTCTGAGGCATAGACCCAAACGTGACCATGAAAGAGGCGGGAGCGAGGCTGGACGATCAGTGATGACATAGAACCCTCTCAGTGGCGCGGCATGGGCCGCAGCGCAAGCTGAACCTAGCTATTGGGTGGCGGCACGCGTGTTGCCGTGCCGACTTTGCAATCCGCGTGACTGTGCCTTTCCCAGCTTAGTTGGTTTTGAGTACTTCGATGAATGCTTCTTGGGGGATGTTGACTCGGCCGATGGCTTTCATCTTTTTCTTCCCTTCCTTCTGCTTCTCCAAGAGCTTGCGTTTGCGGGTGATATCACCACCGTAGCATTTGGCAGTTACATCTTTGCGCAGGGCACTGATACTTTCGCGGGCGATGATTTTTCCGCCGATCGCGGCCTGAATCGCGACGACAAAGAGCTGCTGGGGGATCACTTCTTTGAGTTTAGCGGCAAGCTGGCGTCCGCGTGACTCGGCCTTGCCGCGATGGACGATGCAGGAGAACGCATCGACCGGTTCGCCTGCGATCATCATGTCCATCTTCACGAGATCGTCCTCTCGGTAGCCTGCGTGTTCGTAGTCCATGCTGCCGTAACCACGGGTCAGGGACTTCAGTCGGTCATTGAAATCCACGAGGATCTCGTTCAATGGCAGCACACAATGAATCATGACGCGGCGATCATCGAGCGTCTCGGTGTTTTCCAGCGTCCCGCGTTTGTCCATGACGAGTTGCATGATGTCCCCAATGTATTCATTCGGGATCATGATGTAGACTTTCACGATCGGTTCGCGGATGACATCAATGGTCTGCGCGGGGGGGAGAAAGCTGGGGTTATCCACCATCAACTCGGTGCCATCGGTTTTTCGGACCTCGTAAATGACTGAGGGATAGGTGGAAATGACGTCCATCTGGAACTCACGGCGCAGGCGTTCCTGAACAATCTCCATGTGCAAAAGGCCGAGGAAGCCGCAGCGAAAGCCAAAGCCGAGTGCAGCGGAGCTTTCTGCCATGAAAGAGAAGGCAGAGTCATTGATTTGGAGTTTT
The DNA here is from genome assembly GCA_024232965.1 of Verrucomicrobiaceae bacterium. GTDB lineage: Bacteria > Verrucomicrobiota > Verrucomicrobiia > Verrucomicrobiales > Verrucomicrobiaceae > JACKQF01. The sequence goes on from JACKQF010000003.1 coordinate 756,228, forward strand.
CCAACGGCGGCCTTCAGCGCCTCGAAGTCATCGGTGCTGACAGGATAAATGCCGCTGAAGACCAGGGGGTGGATTTCTTTGAAACCGGGAAGGGGCTCAGCACAGGGTTTGCGGCTTTCGGTGACCGTATCGCCGATTTTGACGTCGGCGGTGGTTTTGACGTTCGCGATGAGGTAACCTACGTCACCAGCGACGAGCTTATCAAATGGTGTCATTTTAGGCCGGAAGACGCCCAGGTCCTTGACTTCGTAGTCGTTGCCGGTGGACATCATACGGATCTTTTGACCACGTGTGATGGTGCCAGAAACGATCCGGACATAGCTGACAACGCCGCGATACGGGTCAAAGACGGAGTCAAAAACGGACGCACGCAAGTAGCCATCGCCTGGATCAACGGGTGGCGGAACGAAGGCGACGATGGCCTCTAGGATATCCTCAATTCCGATACCCATTTTAGCGCTTGCGGGGACGGCTTCATCGGAGGGAAGTTGGAGGATTTCTTCCAGCTGCCGTTTCACTTTTTCAACGTCCGCGTTGGGGAGGTCAACCTTGTTGATGACGGGGATGACATGCAGATTCTGCTGCATTGCCAAGTTCAAATTGGCAACGGTCTGGGCTTCGACACCCTGTGACGCATCGACCAAGAGAAGGGCACCTTCGCAAGCGGCCAGAGAACGGCTTACTTCGTAGCTGAAGTCCACGTGACCAGGGGTGTCGAGGAGATTGAGCTTGTAGATCTGGCCATCCTTAGCCGGGTAGCTCATCGTCACTGGGTGCGCTTTGATCGTAATCCCGCGCTCCCTTTCCAGGTCCATCGCATCGAGGAGTTGATCCTGCTTTTGGCGGTTGCTGATGGTATTGGTAAACTCCAGCAAACGGTCTGAGAGAGTCGTCTTCCCGTGATCGATGTGTGCGATGATTGAGAAATTGCGGGTGTTGGCGATGGACATTCGAGAAGGGGGACGGGGAAGGGAACGGATGGCCGCACGCTGGCGGGGGGCGGACTATTTAGCCGCATCCGTCTCCAGAATCAAGCGTTCCCGTAGGGGCTAAATCCGCCTTTAGGCGAGACTGCGTTTTCTTCGAGTGACGGCCAAAATGACGCCAGCTAGGACGAGAATGCCACGCGTGGGCTCGGGCGCTAGGCCGAAGGTGACATTGAAGGTCGCGGCAGTGCTGGGCTCGTCAGTGGTCCAGTTGGTGCTGTCGGCGATGAGAGCCAACCACTCTTCCTTGGTGCCGCCGACTGAATTGAGGGAGGTAAATGCAATGCCGCTCAGATCGAGCCCGAATGCGCCATCATGGAAGGTGTAAATGGTGTGTTCGAAGGCTGTGTTGGCTCCGGTAGATAGGCCAGGTGCGATGTTGCCTGTGTAGTTGTCGCTGGAATTTTCAAACCCGGTGTAACCAGAGATCGGGTTGTCGAGGAGATAGACGAAATTGGTGGGGGTGCCGATGGGATTGGCTCCATTCGAAGCCTGAAAAATGTAAATTTGATCTGCTGGCGGTTCGTAGGGGCCAGTAAAGGTCTCGTTAAGGCGCAGATCGCTGAATTCACCATTTGCTGGGTTCACACCGTCGATCGCCCCAGAATTCACCCAGTTCCAAGCTGCACCGTCTGAGAATGATGAAATGACAGTTCCCGCGCTGATGGTGCCTGTGACGTTCAATTTGAGGAGAGATTCACCATCCAACTGATTGGTGGCAGTTGGGCTGCCGCTGCGGAAGACATCCAGACCACTGACCCAGCCGCTGTCGGTGAAGTAGAGGACTTCGCCCGCGGAGATTTCATCTAGGGCGACCAGGGTGAAAGAGTCAAAAAGGTCGTCGTAACCAATGATCGCCATCCCGCCAGCGGCGACTGCACCCTTCGATGCGGTCGTTGAAAGGAGAGCGAGAGAGGCGAGGAGAGCAAGGAGACGCATGAGGAGGGGGAAGTTCGGGAAGGTAATGATACTCAACGGATTCGGCGATAATTGGAAAGCTTTTTTTGTCGGAGTTAGCAATTTTCTGATCTGAATTATTTTGCGTTGCGCTGGGGCGAGGAAGTTAGGACACTGTGGACCATGAGCGATACTCTCCCCAAAGTCTTCGATACAAAACCGTGTGGCACTGAACTGGAGGCTGGCGATCACTGGTGGTGTGCCTGCGGCCTTTCCGGGCATCAGCCTATGTGTGATGGTTCCCACAAGGGAACGGGATTTGGTCCGAGAAAGTTTACGTTGGCCGAGAAGACCAAGATCTTCCTGTGCAATTGTAAGCACACCAAGAACCCGCCCTTCTGTGACGGTAGCCACTCCGGCCTGCCAGTCAGCGCCGAAGCATGATGCTTTTCCTATGACGAAAAAAGCCCCTACCACCTGCGCAGGTGGTAGGGGCTTTTGTGATCAATTCCCGATTAGGAAATCAATGGAACGAGGTTGTCTTTGCACCACTGACCGTTCTGGAGCGTGACACCATCTGGATCGTCCACGGCGACGTGGGCTTCATCTTCGCAGATGATCCAGCCTTCGTAGTTCCGGGCGACGAGCCACTCAGTGATCTTGTGGAAGTCCAGCTTGCCTGTGCCCATCTGTGCCCAAGGCTCAGGCCCATTGCCGGAGAAATCCTTGTAATGAATGTGGTTCACGAGGTGCTGCCACTTGTTCAGCGTCGCGATGACGTCCATGCCGCCACGAATGATGTGGCCAACGTCTGGGGTCCAGCCAGTAACGGATGGATCCAGGCTGCTAAGGACGACATCATAGTCTTCCTGCGTGCGAACAAGGGATGCTGGGGGGCTGTTGGGGTGGTAGGAGCACTTGAGGCCCAGATCGGCAGCGCGTTTTGAAACGGCGTTGACATTGCGAGCAACGTTCAGGCGGCGGCGCTGGAGGTCTTTGGCACGACCGCTCGGCAGCGTGACGGTCCCGAGCATAGCACCGGGGAAGTGCTTCAGCAGGTCCATCGTGAAGTCTGCCGCAGCACGTTCGTTTGGCGCTTCCTCTTCCCCGTCCCATGCGCACACGAGTGCGAGGCCGGCGAGCTTGATATTATGTTCTTCCAATGCGTCCTTCAGACGATGAGGATCGCAAAAATCACCCAGCCAGTATTTGCCGCAACCGAGAGCTGACTCGGAGATCTCAAGGACCATCGGCTCAATGCCGGTGAAGCCTGCCTGAGCGGCAACCTTGATCATGTGGTCGAGTTTGTTGTCGTAACCTTTGCCAGTGCCCTGCATAAACCAGGTATACACTTCTGAGCCGAATTGAATTTTCGCCATGAGTTGGATTGGGGTTGTGTTGAGGAATGTGAAATCGGGCCAGCGGCACCGACATTCTTGCAGGAAAGCATAGTCCCCCGGCCTTTGTCCACAACGGATTACGCTTTGCGTCGAGTCAGCGCTTTTCTTTTGCGCGTTCCGGTTGGCTGCGTCATGGGTGGGGATGCTGCGTTTGCTGTTGCTCCTATCTCTGCCCCTTTTCATCCTCGACCAATGGTCTAAGCGCTGGATCGTGGAGCATTTTGAGCTCTATCGCGACGAGCACGAGGTCATCCCTGGGATGTTTTGGTTGCATCACGCGGCGAATACAGGCGTCGCTTTTGGAATGTTTAACGGCACGAAATACGCGAACTACGCCTTTGGGGCGATTGCCATCGGCGCGCTGGTCATGATCACGCTGTTGTATCGCTCGAATTTTTTTGTGGGTAAATTGGGGCGACTAGCCGTGGCGCTTTTGGTCTCAGGAATTTGCGGCAACTTTTTGGACCGTCTACAACACGGCTATGTGGTGGACTTTTTAAAGTTCGATTTTGGCTTCTGGCCTTTCCACCCGTGGCCCTCCTTCAACGTGGCGGATAGCTGCGTCGTCGTTGCGGCGGTGTGCCTTGCGGTGACCAGTTTTCAGGCCCAGACACCTTCCAGTAACCAGTCGCCGCCGACATAGACGAGTTTGCAAAGAGCGCCAGTCGTGAGTTGAACATCCCACTCCCGCCGCGACCAACTTTCTGGTTCCCACCAATTGCCGGAGAGCAGCCAAGGTCCACGATCCTGTAAAATGCGGCCCTGAATTTCTCCTGCATCGACTTTAGTTGGGTGGCCATTTTCGATGTGAACCCGTGCCTGCCGTGGCGGCCGGAAGCTGCGCGCTGGTAGGCCGATCGTGAACTGGAATTTGAAGGGGGCATTGCCTCCAGGGCTAGGTTGTGCGGGTGTCTCATCAAAGGGCTCAAGGTCAAAGGTATCTGGTCGATGCGTAGTCGCAGGGACAGGGATACCGACGCTTTCTGTGCCGAGCGTTGCCTCAAGTTGGGCGAGAGTTTCGGCGAAGCGGTTGGGATCTTTGATGGCACCTTCAAAGATCAGCCCTTGGTGTGAAACGGCACGGGTGGGGGAAAGTGAAAGAGATAGGCCGGTGACCGGTGCCGGGAGGCTGAGATTGTCCAGACTGGTTTGGAGCAAACGGTGCAGGAGATCCACATCGCGGCTGGGATCGGCGATGCGAAGTTCCCGCTCAAGATAGCGCGGTTCGTGAGGTTGGGTGCGGGAGGTGATCTCTAAGTCCAACCTCAGTGTCATGCTGCCTGCGACGATCCAGTGGCTTTCAAGTCGCGCACAGAGCGATTCCAGGAAGCGGCGGCAAAGGATCAGTAGCGGAGCGCTGTTTTCTACCGGATGATCAAAGGAAATGTCCTGTTGGAAAATGGCGGGTGGGCGCACAAGTCGCAAAAGACGCCGTCGCGTGCCAGACGCCTGGTCCCAGAGCTCTGCACCATCCTTTCCGAGGCGACGGGCCAGGTCGACGCGGGGTAGAGCGGTCAACTGGCCGAGTGTGTGGATGCCCCACAGTTCTAGGACGGACTGTTGGTCTGCGCTGGGTTGCAGGCTGGCAATGGGCAGCGGTGCCAAGAAGTCGCGCACATCCGCGGGTGTGGTTGGTAAGAGCAAAATCGGATCTGCCAAGTGTGCGGCCAGCACAGCAAGATCGGGATTGGGGGCAAGCGCGACATGGGCATCAAATCCGGCCATTGCCGTCTCATCCAGAAGCGTGCGCAGCAGATTGCCGGCGCGCTGGCTGAGACGGCGCACGTTGACCCAATCCATGCAGACGACGCCAGGCGCGGTGTCTTCAAAATCAGGTGAGTGGCAGGCTGCGAAATCTAGTAACCTTGACTGCGCCGCGCGTTCTGCCGCTGGGTCCCGGTAAATGAGGTGGATGTGCGGACAGCGTGCCTGGGCCTGAGTGGCCGTCATGCCGGGCGTCACACCTGCCCGACGTGCAGCGTCTGTGAAGGCCAGGACGGGAGCCTTACTGCGCTGGGCTGTCTGGGTGCTAGCGGCGAAGGTCTCGTCGAGCAGAGCCACGGGGCGCAGCGCCCAGTCAGGTTGGTGCCGGAGCACGACCTGCAGTGGGAAGTTGGGGATGTGGAGGGCGGCGAACATTTTTTCGATCGACTTCGCCGGAAAGCTATCATTCGTGCCAAGGCTGCGCGAGGGCCAGTTGCGCGATGCGAAGCTTTGCTTCATGCTGGCGACCATGTCGGGAGAGTTGCAGTCAATTATTGTGATGGGCGTGTGTGGCTCGGGGAAATCCCGAGTGGGTGAATTGCTGGCCCGGCGTCTGGGTGGCATTTTTGAGGACGCCGATGATTTCCATCCTCCATCAAACAAGGCCAAGATGAGCAGTGGTGTGCCCCTCGATGACGACGACCGCTGGCCGTGGTATGCGATCCTCCGAAAGCGCATCGAGGCGCAACGTGGCGCAGGGAAGGTGTATGTGCTGGCCTGCTCTGCACTGAAGGCAATTTACCGGGACAGGCTAAAAGATGGGGATGCACCTGGGCAAATGGCCTTTGTGCTGATGGACGGCAGTCAGGAGGTCATTGCGGGCCGACTGGCAGCGCGGAAGGGACACTTCATGCCGCCCGCTTTGCTGGCATCACAGTTGGCGACTCTAGAAACGACGGATGATCTTCTCTGCATCAATATTGAGCAGTCACCTGAGGCGATGGTGGATGAGATCTTGGCCGCGCTGGGCTGAGAGCCTCACTTTTTTTCGGCAGCCGCAGGTTCCTTTTTGGGGGCTGGCATATCCCACGCGGTGATCCATGTGGTGCCGGTTTTTCTAAAGCCGCGCTCCATGAGTCGCTTCTCCATGTCCACAAAATGGGCTGCGCCGTAAAAGATGCCTAGCTTCTTCTTGCCAGCTTTGATCTCGCGGTCCATCACCCCCAGTGCCACGCGGTTACGTTCGCCAATGATGACTGTGCCGCCCTCTGCCTCGATGCCTTCGACGAGTTTTTCGATGGCATCAAATTCCTGTCCCACGATCATTTTCAATTCGCTGGCGCTATCGCCGCGAATAAGGAGTTCGATGATTTTGATGAGGCCAGGCTGCATGCGGGCCAGTTCGGGGTCGCTCTGAAGTTCCTCCATAGCCACGTAGGCCTTCCACCAGAGGGCGAGGAAGCTTTCGCCCTTTTCCTCTTGGGTCGTGAAAAACTCCTTCACGTCCATGTCTGCATGCACAAAATTCGCAGCGTGGTAATCGATGCATTCGAGCTGGAAATCGAGCTTCAGTTTGTCTCGCATAAGGCCCTGCAAGACGCCCAACCACTTCAGCTTGTCTTTCTTTTCTTTGGCCTCGGCCTTGGCACCAGCGGGATTTTTGACTTCGGTGCCGATGGCTTTTCCCACCAATTCGTAGAGCACGACGTCGTAGTTTTTGAATCGATTGTTGAGCTCTGCGTAGTAGGTCTTGTCTGCCACGTGGACTGCGCCGATGAGATCGACCGTAGTGCCGTCAGCGGAGGCAAAGTGTCCGATTGCGGTCTGGAGTCGGCCCCCTTGATCGTCCTCGACAAACTGGATGTAGTCAGGGGTTTTGGCCTGCTCTGCAGGTGCGGGCGTTTGTGCAGGTGATAGCGACACCGTGACCAGCATGCTGGCCAGGGTCAAAAGGATTGGCGCTTTCATCTCGGTTATTCCTTGGCAAACAGGCGCGCCATGAAGGTCTTCATTTCCTCCCAGGACTGCTTGTCTGCGGCTTCGTTGTAGGCGGCACCTTTTGAGTTGTCATTGCCTGCGGCCTTTTGGGTAAATGCATGCACCGCGCCGGGGTATTGAATGAGTTTGTAGGTGACACCTGCGGCCTTCATTTCGGACTCAAAGGCTTCTACATCTGCCTTGGGAACGAAGGGATCAGCGGCACCGTGCAGTGCCAGAACTTCACAACGCACATTTTTGCCGTCCGCTGGAGTAGGGGAGTCGAGGCCGCCATGGAAGCTGACCACGCCCTTGATTGCTGCACCGCTGCGGGCGAGTTCCACCACGCCAGTGCCGCCAAAGCAATAGCCGATAGCGATGATGCGGGTGGGGTCTGTTTGGGGTTCTTTTTTGAGGACTTCCAATGCCGCATTGAGTCGGTCACGATACAGTTTCCGGTCAGACTTGTATTTGCCTGCCTCTTGGCCGGCTGCGGGAGGCCCCGGTGGACGGATGCCTTTGCCGTAAATGTCCGCCGCGAAGACGTTGTAGCCGAGTTCTGCCAGCATGTGGGCGCGCATCTTTTCGTTTTCGCCGAGCCCGGTCCATTGATGGATGATCAGGACAGACGGCAACTTGCCAGTTCGGGAGCTGTCCACGACGTGGAGCCCCTCGCAGATGGTCTTGCCTGAGGTGTACTCAACAGGAGATTCAACGATCTCCGCAGGGCTGGTGCAGGCGAATGCTAGCAGGTTGGCAGTGAAGAGGAGGGCGCGTTTCATGACTCACGATCATAGGCGGATTGGGTTGGTTTGACAAGAACAGGAATGTTTTGGCATTCGCCTTCGTTCCCACGGAATAGATTGACGAAACCTTTTCATCGTTTCATTTGACGCCCGCATGTCCGATACCCCCAACCTTTCTGAAACTACCTCCCGCCGTTCATGGCCTGCTGTTCCTGCCTCCGTCCTACTTCGTGGGACCTTTGTGGTCATGGGATTGCAGTTGGTAGTGGCGCTTTTGACTCGGTTGGCTCTGCTTTTCCAGGGCCGGGGCGTGGTTGAGTGGGGGATTGGGTTGGTGGGTGCGTTTGTGAGTGGCCTTTGGTTTGATCTTTTGGCTGCCTGCTACTCGGCGTTTGTCTGGTGGATTTTGGCGCTGCTAATTCCTGGACTGATTTGGCGCAGTGCCCTCGGTAGGACTCTATTTTCCCTAATCGTCGGTCTTTACGGGGTCGTTTTTGTCTTTATCGGCGTGGCAGAATGGTTTTTCTGGGATGAGTTTCAGGTCCGCTTTAACTTCATCGCGGTAGATTACTTGGTCTATACCCAAGAGGTCATCGACAACATTCAGCAATCCTACCCGATGCCGGCGATCTTTATGGGTTTGGTGGCGGCGGGTTTGTTCATTGGATGGATTGCGGGTCGTGTAGGACTCGTGAAGTGGGTGACGGAGGGCGATAGCCGCTGGTTGCCTCGGATCTGGCAAACGGTCGGCTATGCTGCGTCTCTCGTCGGCATTTCGTACGGGTTTAACCAATCGCAGTTACCTCATTTTAATAACGAGTTTAATCGCGAGATCGGCAAGAACGGCATCTATGCGTTCTGCGCAGCTTTTTGGGAGAGTTCGATCGATTACGACCGCTTTTACATGAAGAAGCCTGTGGAGGAGACGCTCGCGCGGGTGCGGACGCTGCTGGAGACCAAAGCTGCCAAATTAGCGAGCGCTGGCCCCCATGATCTTCGGCGCATTATCAAGCATGACGGGCCGGAGAAGCATTGGAACGTCGTGTTGATCAGTGTGGAAAGTCTTAGCGCTGAGTTTCTAGCACATCACAAATCCTCAAAATCCATCCAGACGCCTTACCTTGATAAAATGATGGATGAGGGGCTGTGGTTCGACAAAATGTACGCGACTGGGACCCGCACGGTGCGCGGCCTGGAGGCCCTGACATTGTCGGTGCCGCCGACGCCCGGTCAGTCCATCGTGTGGCGTCCGAACAACGAGGAATTGTTCTCGTTGGGGCACCTCTTTCGCAGTCGAGGCTATGACACGGCTTACGTCTATGGAGGCGATGCGATGTTTGATAACATGAACTACTTTTTCTCCCATAACGGCTACCGGGTAGTGGATCGGCAGCGCAAGACGGAGAAGGATATCACCTTCCAGAATGCATGGGGCGTCTGCGATGAAGATCTCATGAACTGGGCCATGGAAGAGGCGGACGCGGATCATGCAGCCGGTAAGCCTTTCTTTTTGCACGTGATGACGGTTTCCAACCACCGCCCGTTTACTTTTCCAGATGGAAAAATCGAGCGACCTCAGCCTGAAAATCCACGCAAGGCAGCGGTCAAGTACACCGACTATGCCATCGGCAATTTTGTGGAGCAATCGCGCTCCAAGCCTTGGTTTGACAATACCCTCTTTGTCGTTGTCGCCGACCATTGCCACGAGAGCGCTGGCAAGGTGGAGTTGGACGTTACAAAGTACCACATCCCTTGCTTGATCTGGAATCCAAAGCTGGTGAAGCCGCAGGTGTATAAACCCCTGGTCAGTCAGATCGACGTCGGACCGACGGTTCTCGGGTTGATGAACTGGAGCTACACGACCCAGTTCTATGGCGAAGATGTGCTGGACTCCGGTTACGAGAAGTCCAAGCGTCGTGCCTTCGTGTCAAACTACCAGAAGATAGGGCTCTTGCGTGAGGAAGCCTTGGCGATCTTGAAGCCGAAAGGCGAGGTGACACTGGGTAAGGTAGAAATCCGTACCGGCGATTTTGCGTCGGATACTTCAGGTGCCTTGCAAGAGGTGCTGGATGATGCGGTGGCCTTCTACCAGTCGGCATCCTGGCTCTTCACCAGCGGCAGGATGAAGGCCGAGAATTGAGTTGTCGCCGGGCGGGGGGGGCGTTCGGTGGCTCATTTGCGGTTGCAGTCTGTCCTCCTGGTCGGTTGCGTCGAGTATGCTTGGCGACGGGCCTCCTTGCTCGTGGAAAAAACGCTGGTCTCGGCAATGCATTAGTTATTGTCAATTTGTTAACATCTGTTAATTATATGTGCCCATTCCCATGCCCACCGTTACCAATTACCGCCTCCCAACCAAGCAGCGCCAAGTGCGCCAGCGTGGGAAGGCAGTCGCGAACGTGAGGAACAATGTAGAGGCAGTGAAGCATCGGCGGGTGTTGGGGATGAAGAAATGGATTGGGGTCTTGGTCCTCGTTCCGTTGGCGTTGATTACCTTTGTGACGATGCTGAAGTTTTTTGGCCGGATTAGCAGCCGTCATGGGCTGTGGCGCTCTGAGGAGGTGATCTTTTTTGGTGCAGGGACGCTGGCTTGGACGGCCGCGTATTTGGCGGGGTGGCGCCCGATCGTGTCCTATGTGTTTGGTCACGAACTGAGTCATCTGATCGTGGCCAAGCTTTGCGGCGGAAAGATTCTGGACTTCCATGTCTCCGCCAAGGGGGGGTATGTCGAGACGGATAAATCCAATACCGCTATCAGCCTAGCTCCTTACCTGATTCCGCTCTACTCGATTGTCGCGATGATAATCTTTGGATTGTTGGGCATCTTTGTGCAGCTAGACACGGCGCACGCGCTTCACTTGGGCCGATTGACGCTCAATGCGAAGCCAGTCTGGCTGCTCTATTTGCTGATGGGATTTACCTGGGCCTTTCATCTGACCTTTACCATCACCACCATTCGAGCGGAGCAGGGGGACTTGAAGCGGAACGGGGAGTTCTTTTCCACGCTGCTCATCTTCATCATCAATGTGGTTCTGGTTCTTGGGTTGGTGCTCATTGCCTCGCCGAATCCTGACTTTAGCGTGGCTGAAGTCTTTCGTTGTTGGTTCGGAGTGGCTTCTTCCATCGTGGGTTGGCTGTTCAGTTTCCTCACGTAAAAGCGCCTGGATGTTCGTGGTTAGCGGCGACAAGTCTGGATGATTCGAGCAATTTGTTGGCTTCTAGAAAAGTGGGTCTCTCTGCGCCGGGGATTTTCGGATATTTGGAATTGCTAGAATGATGTGAGTGCTTTGAAGAGAGTCGATGTTTTTTGATCGATGTGACGAGTGGCTGGCGTTTTTCAGGCTGCCCATCCATGAAAAAGATTCTACTTCCCCTGATTGCTGCCACGTTGACCGTCGGCGGATACCTTTATTCCCAGACCACTGCGGCAAAACCAAAGCCGTTGCGTGTGCTTTTGGTCACTGGCGGTTGCTGTCATGACTACGTGAACCAGCAGCAGTTGCTGAAGACGGGGATCGAGAGCCGCATCAACGCGATTGTGGATGTTGCATTCAATCCTGACACGACCACGAAGGCCACATTTGAGATCTACAAATCGAAAGACTGGGCCAAGGACTTCGACGTCGTGATTCATGACGAGTGCTCTGCTGACGTCACCGATCCTGAGTATGTGAACACGATCCTAGATGCCCACCGCGCTGGAAAACCAGCGGTGAATCTCCATTGCGCTATGCATTGCTATCGCTGGGGCAATTTCCGCGAAGCTGTCGCCCCAGGTGCGGACAACTCCCATTGGTATGAGATGCTGGGCTTGCAGTCCACGGCTCACGGGCCAAAAACCCCTATCGACATCACCTTCACAGACACCGCTAGCCCCATCACTAAGGGCATGACTGGCTGGACGACGGTTGATGAGGAGCTCTATAATAATGTGCAGATCTTCCCTTCAGCTCACGCGTTGGCCACTGGTAAGCAGATGCAAAAGCCTAAGGTCAAAAAGGGAGAAAAGGCTGACCCAAATGCCGTCGCTCAGGAAGTGACCTCTGTGGTTGCCTGGACAAACGAATTCGGTCCGAACAAGACGCGCATCTTCAGCACGACGATCGGCCATCAAAATGAAACTGTCGGCGACGCTCGCTATCTGGACCTCGTCTCCAACGGTTTGCTTTGGGCGACTGGCCACCTCGGCGAGGACGGCAAGGCTGCAGAAGGCTACGGCAAGTGATTTGCGATGGGGTCGCCACGGCGGCCCCGTTTTTCTACCGGCACCTCCAACCATGAAGTTTCGATTTTTGTTGGTCTCCTTTGTGGTCGTTGGTGCGGCCTGGGCGGACGATCCTGAGCCTGGCCACTCCCTCCACGGGGAAGCCTTTGACGAGGGGCCTCGCCAAAGGGCGCACCTGATGGGTGGCACGGGGGATGTGGAGTTCCGCATCACAACGACGAAGGAATCTGCGCAGGCATTTTTCAATCAAGGCGTCGGTCAGTTGCACGGTTTTTGGTACTACGAGGCAGAGCGTTCCTTCCGCCAAGTGGCGATGCTCGATCCAAGCTGCGCTATGGCCTACTGGGGGCTGGCGATGGCCAACGTAAACAATGAAAAGCGAGCCAAGGCCTTTTTAGCTAAGGCGACCGAGCGCAAAGGTCGGGCGGCAGTGCGTGAGCAGATGTGGATCAGCACCTTGGAGAAGTTTTACAAAGAGGACAAGCGCGACAAGAAGCAGCGCGCGCTGGATTACATCAGTGATCTGGAATCTATCGTACAGGAGTACCCAGACGACGTTGAGGCCAAGGCCTTTTTGGTTTGGAAGATCTGGGATGCCAAGGGGCAGGTCGGCATGACCAGTAGGCAGGCGGTGAATGCTCTGCTGGATCAAATTTTTGCTGCCAATCCAAAGCACCCCGCTCACCATTATCGCATCCATCTTTGGGATGACTCCAAGCCCGCCCTCGCATTGGGCGCGGCGGCACAGTGCGGGCAGGCTTCTCCAGGCATCGCGCACATGTGGCACATGCCGGGGCACACTTTTTCGAAGCTGCGGCGCTTTGACGACGCGGTTTGGCAGCAATCCGCTGCCACTCGCGTTGATCACGCCTACATGATCGCAGACTTAGTACTGCCGGATCAGATTCATAATTATGCCCACAATGAGGAGTGGTTGGTGCGCAACCTCAACGAACTCGGCCGCGCTGCTGATGCGGAGGGATTGGCGGAAAGCCTGATTCGCATCCCTCGGCACCCGACCTGGAATACGCTCGATAAGGGCAGCTGCTCCGCGAGCTATGGCCGCACTCGGTTGATCGAAACCTATCTGAAGTGGCAGCAATGGCAGGAATTGATCAAGGCTGCCAATGGCACTCTCTTGGGATCGGTGGTGCAGACGAGCCATGAGACGACACGGTTGAGGGCTCTGGGCATCGCGCATTTTCACCTCAACCAAACGGACGAATTGGCGAAGGCCATCGCTGGCCTTGAGGCACTGGCCAAAAAGGACAAGGCTAAGCAGGACACGGAGAAGAAGGCGGCAGCCAGCGATCCGAAAATCGAGGTGCGCAAGGCTGTGGCCGCTGGCAAGGAAGTGGTCGCCGCGCCGGCAAAAACGCCAGACAAAAAGGAGACTGCCACAGAGGCAGCGCTTGCGGAACTCCGGGCTATTCAGGCCATCCTTCGCAAAGACAAGGCTGCGGTGGATCTTCTGAGCAAGACCAAGGATGTGCCAACGGAACGACTGATCCGCTACTGGCTGCGGCTGGACGAAAAGAAGAAGGTGGAGGACCTCTTGCCACGGTTATCGCAGGATCTAGCGGGCAAATGCACCAAAGCAGACATCTGCCAGGCACTGGGCCGCGCGGACGAGGCGCGCAAGACTTTTGATGAGGCGCGCAAGCTTGCCTTTGCGATGGATCCCACCTTGCCTTTGGCGGAACGGATGGCGGCACTGGCGCAAGGTTACAAGATCGCTGGCGACTGGCGCGCAGAGGCGCCCAAGCGCACGGATGTCGGTGTGCGTCCTGCCCTTGCGACACTCGGGCCATTCCATTGGCATCCGCCGGCGGAGCCTTCCTGGGAGGCGATGGATCTCCAGGGCCAGGTTCTGAAGAACGGAGGCCTAGAGGGACGGCCGAGGCTGCTGTTGTTTTACTTGGGCCATGATTGTGGCCATTGCGTTGAGCAAGTGCAGGCCTTTGCCAAGGCGGCACCGCAATTCCAGAAGTTGGGCGTGGAGATCGCTGCCGTGACACTTGAGCCGATCGCGGTCGCGCCGGGAATTTTTGAGGTGGCAGGCAACAAGGGGAAACTGCCGATGAAGATTCTGTGCGATCCAGAGATGGTCGCTTTCAAGAAGGTTCACGGCTACGACGACTTCGAAGAAAGCCCTCTGCACGCGACCGTGCTGGTGGATAAAGACAATCGGATTCGTTGGTTGGACGTCAGTTGGCAGCCATTCACAGATACCAAATTTTTGGTCGATGAAACAGCTCGCTTGCTCTCACTGCCGCCAGTGAACGACGAGTAGACTTGGGTTAGTTTGATCGAACCAACTCACCTCGGGGTTTCAGAGCAATGGATCGTCCCTCCGGCAGTGGTGCTCCGCTGGCAATCCACTCGCGAAGTATGGTGACTTGCTCCGCGTCGATAGCGTGGCCCGTCGGAGGCATGGCTCCAGGCTGCTCGTCCTTGAGCGTGACAACTTGATAGAGTCGGCTCCGCTCGGGCTTGCCAGCGACGAGCCACATGGCCTCTGCCTTCAACTTGGCCAGTTCACCTGTACTGCCGAAAGGCGGCATGTTGGCTAGGCGATTTTCCCCATGGCAGTGCACACACTTGGATTCAAGGACCGGACGTACGCTGGCAAACGAACCGAGCTCTGCCTTCTCTGGCGGATGATCCAGGTTGGTGCATTGGGTGGCAACGGCGATAGACAAAATCGACAACGACGCACGGAGAAGGGTTGGACGATGCATCCCCCAGCATCTGGCGGTGAGGTGAAATCACAACTCCAAAAAGCACGCCAATTTTGGGCGAAACGTAGCGAAAGCCGCCAGGCTTCCGGTCAGAGAATCGCACCCAACGTTACTCCTGAACGTGAACGGGGTGAAGAAAGGTTGGCGGCGGAGGGGCCGGGCGACTGGTCTTGATTGCCCATGATAGGAGCAGCGAGGCCAGTGCGGCGAGGACGTAAAGTGCTGTCAGGGGATCGGCCTCGGTTTGCTGCACGGCGGACTTTAGCCGCAACGACTCAGTGGTGTCTGCGGGCGCAGCTTTGGAAAAATCGGCCTCGCGGGTGTCGGCAAAGCTGGCCGCAGCTGTTAACCACGGCTGCCCATCAAGTTGAACGCTGAAAAATCCAGGGCGATCAGGGGCGCGGCCAGAGAACGGGCTGGTGGGGGCGTCGACGGTCGCTTTCTGTGGTTTCCCTGGAGTGCTGGGCGGCAGAGGGATAGCTTGGCGTGTTTCGAAATTTGCAGCCCAAGGTGCGGTCTTGGTTTGCCGAATTTCGTGAACAAATCGCTGCAAAAGGATGAGCATGCTGGGCAGTCGGGCCGCATTGGAGTTGGCTAGGTTCCAGTTTAACATCAGCCTTTGAGTGGGGCGTCCGTCTGACTCTGATTCGCCATGCCGAATGAGGGCTAGGACACGGTCCTTTTTCCACAACAGGGGCTGGTCGGTGTCCGAGACAAAAAGAGCGGGCGGTATCGGCGTGAGCAGTCCCATCCAGTGCAGGTCCTTGGTCAGCGGGTGGTCCTCGGCGATGGTCCAGTCCCCAGAAAGTTCCGCCTCGGTGTCGGTGAGCGTCAGGATGGCATGGCCAGGGGTGGCGGTACCAATTTCAGCGATGGTCAAATCGGCGGGTTGGGTTGCGTCCGTCTGAATTTGCACACCTTGGATCGCTTCAATCATTCTTTTCAACACAGCGCCGGGCGCCTCGGAAAGACGAAAATCCACGGTCACGATTTGTTGTTTAGGAATCACAAAAGGCAGTGTGTCATCCCAAGTGAATGAGTCTGCATCAAGGTTCAGCGTCGCAGAAGACACTCCGGCCGGTAGGGGGCCTTCGAGGATGAGCGTCTGCCCGGGGTTGATTCGGATCACCTGGTGCGGCATCGTTTTTCCGGCCTCGGGCAAGGAGATCCACCATTCGCGCTGGCTGGGTATAGGACTGTAACCGTGGATGGTGGCGCGCCATTTGGACGGGGCATTTGGAGACTCGCCCGGGATGATTTCAACGCCGGTCCAGCCGACGTTATCCACTTCCTCGCCGATGGACAAGAGGCCAATGCCAGCAGGCAGGTTGGCGGGCTGATCCGAGACAAAAAGTACGGCACCGTGGTCTTTGACGAGACCCCGCGCTTGGTTCAGAACATCGCTGCTGTCGTGCGTACCGAGCAGCGGCTGCCAGTCCTTGATCGCCGCGAGCAGTTTTGGCAGATCCTTGCCAGCGTAGAGCGTCGGCTGCCGATGATCCGACTGAAGAAGGTGCCAGTCGGTCTTTGTCGCAATGCGTTCCCAGCGGGAAAGCGTCCCGGAGAGGACAGGGGAGAGCTTGTCTCTAAAGGCGCTCATTGATGCGGAGCTGTCCAGCACCACGACCACGGTTTGTCGGCTCTGCGTGCTAATCCAGCGTGGCTCCGTCAGCACCCATGCCAGCATGAGGGCGGCGAGGATTTGCAACCACATTGGCAGCGACTGCCTGAGTCGCTCCCAGCGGACACCGCCAGTGCTGAGAGGCTGGGCATAGTCGAGGAGGAAGAGCGTGCTAGCCCTCACTCGGCGGGATCTTTCCTGCAAGGTATGAATAATCAGAATGGCCGGGATGGCGGCCAATGCCCAGAGACCTAGCGGATTGGAAAGATAAGGCATGATAGGCTGCGTCAGGCCATGCCTAGCGCTTTGCGGGGATTGGTGTCCATGAGCATCGCCAGATCTGCCTTGCTGAGACCTAGGTGCTGCAATGCGTTTGTTTGGATTCGCGGGAAAGTGACGGTAGAGCCGACGAAGTGGGATCCGTCCGGGGATCTTGCCACGAGGTCATCCCCGATCAAGATATCCCATCCGGCAAGGCTGTACATTCCCGGGCCGAGACGTGCGGCGGAGATGGCGTCCGTAACGAAGATGGAGCGCTCGACCCCAGCACAGCGCAGGTAGTTTTTCAGCGCGAAGAAGTCGATGTGAACGCCATCTGGGATAAAGCAAAGCCAGAGCTGGTCTGACAGGGAAAGCACGCGCTGGATGATGTTGTCGTGGCGATGCATCAGCAACGGGCAGGCATTGCCAACATGGGTGAACATGCTCAACCCGTGCCCGCAGGCGGCACGCAACTGGTCTAGCGTGGGGTTGCAATGTCCTGCGGAGACGGTGACGCCGCCATTGACCAGAAATTCCGTGACGTGCCCGCCATCGTCACACTCAGGGGCTAGAGTCATCAGCTTCATTAGGCCGCCGCAGGCGTCCAGAAGTCTCTTTGAGTCTTCAATATTGGCGGGTTTGACTGCATGTATGGGATGCGCGCCGACGTAGCCCTTTTCGGGGCTGATGAAGGGGCCTTCGACGTGGATCCCGGCGATCATGCGTTTTGCCAGCGGGTCCTTTTCCCTCAGTGCCACCAAGGTTCGAATACGGTTTTCGAGGCTGGGAATCGTGTCCGTGATAAAGGTGGCCAGGATGGTATCGTTCCCGTCCTCCTCAAGGCAATGGCAGGCGTGGTGCAGGGCTTCGGCGGTCAATCCATCTCGGTTGAAATCCGTTCCGGCGTACCCGTTCACTTGGAGGTCGATTGGTCTCATCGGGCGAGTATCACATGGTCATGCATCAGACGCAAGCCCGCCGCTTGCTTCCGTGAAAAGCCCGGCTAATCTCGCCGATTCTTTCTACCCAACTCTATGCCTGATTCTCGACTCCTCGGTCAATTGCTGCTCACCGGTGTTCCCGGTCCTGAACTGGATGCTGACACTGCGGCACGCTTTAAGAAACTCCAGCCCGGTGGATTCATCCTCTTTGGCCGGAATATCCAGAGCCCGGAGCAACTGCGCAAACTGATCGATGATCTACGCGATATCTCCGACATCGAGCCCTTCATTACCATCGACCAAGAAGGCGGACGTGTCTCGCGTTTGCGCTTGATCGGCGAGGAACCTCCAAACGCCCAAGCTCTGCGTGACAAAGGTGACCCTTCCTTGATCCGCACCCACGGGCGGCTTACGGGGCAGATCCTCCGACACTTTGGATTCAATCTGGATCTTTGCCCCGTGCTGGATATTTCGTATGATGATACAGCGGATAATTCACTCAAAGGTCGCTGCTACGGGCGTGATCCGCAGGAGGTAGTCAACAATGCCGGTGTCTTCAATCGCGCCATGCGGAAGGAGGGCATTCTCTCCTGCGCCAAACATTTTCCCGGGTACGGCCCCGCCGATTGCGATCCGCATGAATTCCTGCCCGTCATTTCCAAGAGCCGCGAGGACTTGGAGCGCGACGAACTTCTGCCTTACCGCACGCTCTTGCCAGAGATCGATAGTGTGATGACCTGTCACAGCAATTACACCGCCTTTGACCCAGGTCGTGGCCGCTGGCCCGCGAGCCTGTCCCACAACATCGTGACAAAGCTACTGCGCGACCAACTCGGTTACGAAGGGCTCGCGATGACAGATGATCTGGATATGGGCGCCATCCTGAATGAGGTGACCTTTGAGCAGGCAATTCAGGAAGCCGTCCGCGCTGGTAATGATCTCGTCATGATCTGCCACCGCCTCGAGATGGTCGAGCTAGCGCGCCAGCACCTGGAGGGGGTCGAAGGCCCCGCCCTGCATGATGCCCTGGTGCGCATCGAGCGGACGAAGAAGCGCCTCGTGAAACCTGACGCCTTCAGTTTGGATCGCTTTGCGGCCATCAATAAGGAGATCTGGGATCTGCGTGTGGCTACCCTCGGCGAAGAAGGTGCACGGCAACTCAGTGTTGAAGATGGGAAGCGCTCCCCTGTGGAGCTGTATTGACGAACATCGAGTCCACCTTTATACAAGAACTACCATGCACGACCCCCGCGTAGATCAGCTCGCCCGCCAACTCGTCCGTTACTCCACCCAAGTCAAAAAGGGTGATGTTGTCTGGATCGATTGTTTTGATGTCCCCAATTACGTCGCCGTCGCCCTGATCCGAGCCGTCGCTGAGGCAAAGGCTCACCCTCTGGTTCGACTCTACGATTCGGCCATCAGCCGGGAACTGATGATTCACGCCACGGAGAAGCAGCAGGATCTGATAGCAGAAAACAGCTTGGAACTGATGAAGAAGACCGACTGCTACATCGCGGTGCGAGGCAGTCACAACATCACGGAGAACTCCGATGTTCCAGCTGCGCAAATGCAACTGGTGCAGTCCAAAATGCGTCCATTCATGAATGAGCGCGTCAACAATAGCCGCTGGTGCGTGCTCCGCTGGCCCAATGGCTCCATGGCACAGCAAGCCGGGATGAGCACCCAGGCCTTTGAGGACTTTTTCTTCCGCGTCTGCCTGCTGGACTACGCCGCCCTGATGCCGGCAATGAATGCTTTGAAGAAGCTCATGGACAAGACCAAGGAGGTCCACATCCAGGGGCCGGGCACCGATTTGCGGTTCAGCCTCAAAGGACTCAAGGCCATTCCTTGTGGCGGTCGTCACAACATCCCGGATGGCGAGGTATTCAGCGCGCCTGTGAAGGACTCTGTGGAAGGCGTGGTCTCCTACAATGCGCCGACCATCTATCAGGGCATTGCCTTTGACTCGGTCCGTTTGGAGTTTTCAAAGGGCAAAATCGTCAAGGCGACTGCCAACAATACTGCCGCGATCAATAAGATCCTCGATTCCGACGAAGGTGCCCGATACATCGGCGAGTTCGCCATCGGTTTTAACCGCGAGATCAAGGAACCGATGCGCGACATCCTTTTCGACGAAAAGATCGCCGGTTCTTTCCACTTCACTCCAGGGCAGGCCTACGAGGGCGTCGCGGACAATGGCAATCGCAGCCAGGTCCACTGGGATCTCGTCTGCATCCAGCGTCCCGATTATGGGGGCGGTACCATCTCCTTTGACGGGAAAGTCATCCGCAAGGATGGCAAATTCCTGCTGCCGGAGCTCAAACCCCTAAACTAGCCTTCGCGTCAGTGCGCCCGGCTGACACGGAGTTACACACAAAAAGTCCAGTTCTTTGGTGACAAGTGAATAGCATTTGTCCATACTGGGACTCCTTTTTGGTCAAAATGCGTCATCCAGCCCCTACCCCACGATCCCGAAAAAACGCCCTCAGCAGCGCGACGGCGTCATTTTTTTCTGGTTCTCGTCGGGGGAATACATCATTCTCATTGTCGATGAATCTCAGCCGAATCGTATGTTTGAGCGTCCTGCTGGCTAGCGGGACCAGAGTCTGGTCTCAGGCCGCACCTCCTGCTGCCCCAGCTGCACCTGCGGCTCTGAACAAGCAGGCAGAGGCCGAGGCCCTCCAGTCCGCTGCTCTTGCAGCCTTCCAGGAAGGTAAGTATCAAGAAGCGCTCTCTAAGGTCGAGGCCATCAAGGCGATGGTGACGAAGCCCTTCGACGCCTTGACATTCATCGAAGGGGCCTGCCACTTCAATTTGAACGACTACGCCAAGGCGATCGCTTCCTTCGAATTCTACATACAGACCTTCCCGGACGGTGAAAATATCAACCCGGTGAAGATGGGCCTCGGTCGCGCCCAAATCGTTGGCGGCGATGCCGAAAAAGGCGTCGCGATCCTGAAAGAGGTTGTCGGAGCAGCTCCGGATTTAAAGGGCGAGGCTGGACTCATCATCGCGGATTACTATTTCCACAAAGCCAACAAGCCTGACGAAGCCATCAAGATCCTCACCTCCGTTCTCGAGGGTGGCATCCGCACCGCTGAAGGCATCCAGGCCGCACTCATGGCGGCAGACATTTACGTGGCCCAGGGTGAAGTGGACAAGGCATCCGGCCTGATGGACAAAGTCCGTTCCGCTTCCAGCGGCGGTGATAACGTCGCTCAAATGAACAACATCTCCCTTAAACTTGGGGATCAGATGCTGGAGCGTAAGAGCTTCCGTGAAGCACTCGCGGCCTACCAAATGGTGCGCCGGCAGAGCGAGATCACCCGCATGCAGAAGGAGCGCATCGCGAAGATCGAGCAATCCCTCGCCAATCCGGGTAAAGGCCCAGTGCGCGGCAGCAAGGACGAACTCGAAGCGCGGATGAAGTCGGAGCAGGAGTTGCTCACCGAACTTGAGAAGCGTCCCGACTACGATGCTTCTTTGTACTATCGCCTTGGCCGTTGTTACTTTGAGATGGGGCGCATGTGGGAGGCGATTTTGGCGTTCAATATGATCGTTGAGGACTTTAAGACCTTTCCTCAGCGTGACAAGTGCATGTACGGCACCATCCTTGCCAACGCCCAGTTGAAGCGAGTGAAACAAGCCCGCGAATTGTGCGAGCGTTTTATCAATGACTTCCCTGATAGTAGCGAGATCGGCCAAATCTCCGAGCTTTTCGGTATGCTTGCTTATGACAACAAACAGTTGGACGAAGCAGAGCAGGCCTTTGACACGGCGCTAGGTTTCCCCAAGGCAGACAAAGAGCGTTTGCTTTTCCTTCGCGCCAACGTGCTCTTTGAATTGCAGCGTTTCGTTGATGCCCGCAACTGCTTGGAAAACGTCCTGGCCATCAACAAAGACTCTGCCTACAAAGACGATGCCCAATACCGAATCGCCCTCACTTACTTCTACCAGAATGATTCGAAGGGCGTCAGCAAGGCACTGAAACAGTACCTCGAAGAGAACCCCAAAGGCCAGTACGTCATTGATGCCAAGTATCGCTTGGCCTTCATCAAGTTCCAGGCCAAGGACACGGATGGCGCCATGCAGGATCTCGAGGCGCTCGTCCAGGAAGGTCCAAATGATCCCAACATCGGTCAGGTGTATGCGCTCCTCGGCGATGGCTACAACCAGCGCCAAGAATACGACAAAGCTCTTGAGGCCTTTGCCGCTGCCGTGAGCAAGGCCAAGACGCCTGAGGTCATGAAATACGCGATGGATAATGCCACCGATCTCTACTCCGCAAACGGTCAGTGGAAGGAACTGGCAGAGATGTGGGAGAAATTTTACGAGACCGCCAAGGATGACGAGCAGCAAGCCTTGAAAGCCATTTATTGGATCAGCCGCGCCCGAGCCCGCGAAGGCAACATTGATTCCGCTAAAAAACTCATGTCTGAAGCCATCAAGCCCAAGATGGCCAATGCAGCCAATGAGCAGGTGGAAGTCCTCATCCAACAGCTTTGCTCCCTGATGGTTCCCAAAAAGCGTCGTGCTACACCTGCGGCCGCACCCGCGGCCGATGGCAAGCCTGCCGAGACTCCCGCGCCTGCCCCAGCGATCCCAACGTTTGACGAGATTGACAAGGAACTCCAAGACCTCATTACACCACCTCAGGAAGGCATGAATGGCACTGCCCAGGCGCGCATTCTCTTCGCCCGGGGTTGGATGGCTCGTCTGATGAAGGACGCGAAGAAGGCAGAAAACTTCTTCAACATCCTCATCGGTGTCGCTAAGCCAGAGGATCTCAGCCCGCTCTTGCTCTCCCTCGTCGGTGACAGCGCCCGCAAGCAGCAGGATTTTGAAAAGGCAGCAGGTTGTTATCAGCGTCTCGAGGAACTCTTCAAGGATAGCGAGTTCGCGGACGGTGCTGCGGTGGGTCTGGCTGAGATCGCCTTTGAGAAGGGCGAGAATGATCAAGCTCTGACGCTGTTTGATAAAGCTATCAATGAGTACGCTGGCAGTTCCCGTCTACTCGACGCCTACCTCGGTAAGGCCAAGACACTTTTCAATTTGAAGAAGTATGATGAGGCGAAGGAGCTCTATATCCAGATCCAAAACACCAAGGAGTGGAGGGGCGAGGCGACTGCAACAGCCCTCTTCATGCAAGGCGAGATCGAAATGGCCAAAAAGTCACCTGGCACCGCCATCTCCTTTTATCAGCGTATGATTTTGACTCAACCGAAGTGGAAATCTTGGTTGGCCAAGTCCTATCTCCAATGTGCCAAGGCCTTCATCGCCTTGAATCGACCAGCAGAACTGCCCGACCGCAAGAACTCGGACAAGGAAGCCGCGAAGCTGACTCTGTATGAGGCAACCAAGCGCAACGACATCAAGGATTTTCCCGAATTCAAACAAATGCAGGACCTGCTCAAGACTCTGTAAACTTAGCGTCTCGCCACTGCACGCCATGAACAACTTTTTCAAGATCTTCGCTGTCATCTTGCTCGCCTCGGCTTCCAGCTATGGGCAGGCCATCATCCTCAAGGATGGAACCCGTATCCCAGCGGATGACTTCCGCGTCGAAGACGGCAAAATCATCCGGACGATGCGCATCCAGGGGGATAAAACTGCTACCACTAGTGTGACGGAGGCCCAGATGGGTGCCCTTGATTGGCCCGAACCAACCCAGTTGATTGACGCCCGCTCACTGATGGCCCAGGGCAAGACGGCGGATGCTGTGGCCATTCTCAAGGATGGTGTCGATTTCTTCGCTCCATTTCAAAAGGTCAAGGGCGGCGATGTTCGTTACACTGAAGTCTTCTTTACCTACGTGGATGCGCTCAATCAGTCGCGGCAGTTTGAAGAGACTGTGAAGCAAATGCGCCAGTTGGATGGGTTGCCTCTCAATGAAGCGCAGAAGTTGAAGTTGAAGGTCATCAAACTCGATATCGAGCGTCAAACTTCCTCGGACTACGGCTCTATCATCGCTCAGGCGGATAACATCCTTGGATCCACCGACGATTCGGGTATCTCTGCCGCCGTTTGGAGCATTAAGGCTGAGATCTTCGCCAAGAAGAAGGAGTGGGAGACGGCCATGATGGCCTACTTGCGAATCCCGGTGCTCTTCGGTACCCAAATGGATCGCGTCCCTGACGCTGAGTTGAATGCCGCGCGCATGCTCGTCAAAATGAAGCGCTACGAAGACGCCACCAAATTTTTCACCCGCCTCGTGGAACAATATCCTGGATCCGCCGTTGCTGAAGCGGCCGGCAAGGAAAAAGCTGCGATCAACGGGATGAAAAATCAGGACCAAGAGGTCACTCCGGCCGAAGATTCTAAAGACAAACCAGCCCAATCGTAATAGATAAAGATACCCAACTCATTGATCCGCAACCTTCCTTCAATCGCCTCATGACCTCTAAATCCATCCTCAACACCCTGCGCACCGGTATTTTGGCCCTGGTGCTTTTCGGAAACCCGATCTTCATCGCAAGCAGCTTCGCACAGGAGCCTGCCCCCGCCGCAGCGGCTGGCGAGGCCGGTGCCGAGACACCCAAAGCTCCAGAAGCCCACACCCTTTGGCACCGCATCAAAGAAGGTGGTTGGGTTATGTTCCCGATTGGCGCCTGCTCCGTAGCGCTGATTTGGCTGACCGTTGATCTCTGGATGCGTTGTAGTGCCAAGAAACTGGCTCCTCCAGCACAGGTCGCTCAGGTCCAGGACCTTTTCCGCGCTGGCGACTACGTTGGTGCCTACCAGTTCTGCAAGAACAACCCATCTGCTTTTGGAGACGTTACCCGAGTTACGCTCAGTTACGTCGGGGAAGGGCATGAGGCTACAGAGAACGCTCTCTTTGCAGAGCTTAATAAGGCCAACGCTGTTATCTCCACCCGCATCAACTACCTCTCCGTTATCGGGGTTTGTACGCCGATGATCGGTCTGACCGGCACCGTGACCGGGATGATGAGCGCCTTCGCCACCTTGGGGACAAGCGGCGTGGGCGATCCTTCGAAACTTTCCGCAGCTATCGGTGAGGTGCTTGTCGCCACGGCGTCCGGTCTCTTCATTGCTGTGCCGGCCTTCATGTTCTTCTACTTCTTGAAGAACCGTCTCCAAGCCTCTATGCACGTCGTTCAGGAAGTCCTTCAGTCCCTGTTCCGCAAGATGCCTTATGAGCACCTCAAAGACGCGCACGTAGGCGAAGAAGAGTTCTTCGCCGCTGTCCCGAACTGGGTGGCTGGCGGCGGCGAGACGATGGTGGCTCATCCCGCATAGCATCGGTTTCATTCATTTCACTCCTACCCGCCAGTTGACCTCAATGGAGTCGGCTGGCGGGGGCAGGGGAGAGTCTCATTTCTTCAACCCTTATCCTTTTCTAACACTATGGGCGGCGGCGGCGGTAATATGGAGAGCGGCGAGCCGGAGTTTCAAATTGCTCCGATGATTGATGTGTTGCTCGTTCTGCTCATTTTCTTCATGAGCATCACAACAACTCAGGTCGCGAAAGTTGACAAGGACATTAAGCTGCCTGTGGCGGCTGATGCCAAAAAGAAGGAGGACAAGAACGCCATGTTCGAGGCCGCCCTGAACGTTCGTTGGATCGCCCAAAAGCAGGAATCCAAGATCAAACTCGACAACATCGATAAGAGTCCAGAAGAACTGATCGAGATCCTTCGGCAACGAAAGGAGAACAACCCGACCTATCGGGTGATTATTCGTGGCGACAAGCTTGTGCCAGCAACCGAGATTCAGAAAGTCATGACCATGATTGGTCAGGCTGGCATCGATGACATTTCGTTCTCGGCGCTCAACAACGACAACTAATTTATTTTTATGTCAGAAGGCGGCAATCATTCCAGAGGCGTCGAAATCGAAACCGTCAACGCGGGCTTCCAGATCGCTCCGATGATCGACGTGGTGTTCGTGATCATGCTTTTCTTCATGGTCATGGCTGGTGCTGTTAAGGTGGAGCGCGAACTTAAAACTCAACTTCCTGGAATTGGAACGCCAGCTAATAGCGACGAGCAGCAGCCCGACGAAATCACCGTCACGGTTGAAGAATCTGGTGCGGTGACTCTCAACGAAGAGGAATTTGATTCACCAGACAAAAAGAGTCTTCCCGACTTCACTGCCAATCTCATGCGCTTGAAGCAAGAGGCCGACTCCCGTGGCGCCAAGGTGCTAGTAACCATCCAGGCGGAGGAACAGGCGCTCTACGAACGGATCATTGACGTTCTAAATGCCATGGCCAAAGCCCGCATCAGCAACGTTACCTTCACCGTCGGCACCGACGAAGGGTTCTAATTCAGCTGTTCTATAGCCGGGCTCTGGGAGCTCGGTGTGTTAGCAAATGTGCCGCCATACGACGCAGTAGCATTCGCCAGAATGCCGCCCGAGTGAGGCTCAGTCCTCGATTGGCGTGCTCTGTAGCTGGGTTCTGTGACCCCGGCGCGCTTGGGGCGCGAGGGAGTATGCTGATTCATTCGCGGGCCAGTGACGAGCGGCCTCACAGGGGTCACCTACAGACAGCCCGGCTACTCATCATGCAAGTGGAGTTGCATGGATCTTTCTGTGGGAAGTCCCCACGCCGCTCCTCGCATCAAAACCGGGCTCGACGCGGGAGGGCGGTTCTGCTTGGATAGTGCACCATGAATTCCGACTCCCAGTCATCCGCTTCGATCCGGAAGGTCGTGCTTGCCAGCTTTATCGGCACAACCATCGAGTGGTACGACTTCTTCCTTTATGGTACGGCCTCTGCCTTGGTCTTCGGGAAACTCTTCTTCCCTGATGCTGACAAAATCGCGGGGACCATGCTCGCCTACGGCACATTTCTCGTCGGATTCGTCGCCCGTCCGATTGGTGGGATCGTGTTTGGCCACTTCGGTGACCGCATTGGGCGGAAATCCATGCTGGTGACGACCCTGATGATGATGGGGGTGGCGACCTTTCTGATCGGAGTACTCCCCACGCATGCCGCCATCGGATCTGCTGCGCCTGTTTTGCTGGTGCTGCTGCGATTTGTTCAAGGATTTGGTGTCGGTGGTGAATGGGGTGGAGCGGTCCTCATGGCTGTGGAGCATGACCACGGGCATCGGCGCGGGTTTCATGCCAGTTGGGTGCAGGCTGGTGTCCCGGTGGGGCTTCTTTTAGCGACCGGAGTGTTTGCAATCTTTACCAGTTTTGGTGACGAGGCTCTTTTTTCCTGGGGGTGGCGTGTGCCGTTTTTGATGGGTGGGCTTTTGCTTGGTGTGGGGTTGTTTGTGCGGTTGCACCTGCTGGAAAGTCCCGTTTTTGAGGAGATGAAAGCCCAGCGTTTGCATATCCCGCAGCCACCTCCGATCGTGGAGGTCTTGCGCACACATGGGCGCGAGGTGCTATTGGCGATGGGCGCTCGGTTTGCTGAAAATGCTTTTTTCTACATCTTCACCATTCAAATCCTGAGCTACGGCAGCGACTACCTCGGTCTGGGCAAGCAGGTTTTTCTCAATGCGGTTTTGGTCGCTTCTGCGGTGCAGTTGGCGGCG
Source organism: Verrucomicrobiaceae bacterium (assembly GCA_024232965.1). Classification (GTDB taxonomy): domain Bacteria; phylum Verrucomicrobiota; class Verrucomicrobiia; order Verrucomicrobiales; family Verrucomicrobiaceae; genus JACKQF01. The sequence goes on from JACKQF010000003.1 coordinate 783,230, forward strand.
ATTCCGCTGTTCGGGGCGTTGTCAGATCGCGTGGGGCGCCGACCTGTCTATTTGGCGGGTGCGATCTCGCTGGCCCTGTTTGCGATGCCGTTTTTTTGGATGTTGGGAACTCGGAATCCCTGGTGGATCGGGGCTGCGGTCGTTTTGGGGTTGATTGGTCATGCCGCCATGTATGGGCCTCAGGCGGCATTCTTTTCGGAGCTGTTTGGCACCAGTGTCCGCTACAGCGGTGCCTCGCTCGGGTATCAACTGGCCTCGCCTCTTGCGGGTGGACTGGCACCGTTGATCGCTACGGAGTTGCTGCGCCGTAGCGGGGGCAATCCATTGCCGGTGGCTCTGTACTTGATCGTCATGGCCGCGATTACTGTGGTCTGTGTGTATCTGGCAAAAGAAACGCACCGCACCAAGCTGTGAGGCCTGGGACTAGCTCAGTAGAGATACGCAAACTCGTTTGAGTTCAGAAGCGCGAGGCAGATGTCAGCCAGCGCGCGAGTCTTGGCATCGACGTCTGACGGTTTCATGTCGGGGATAAAATCGGCATAGGCGGGGAGGCGCTCTTCAAAGACAAAATTCTCTCCTGTATTCTCCTCCACGGCCTCGCGTTTCACTGTGAGTGCTGGTTTGGCGGGAGTAAAATTGATTTTAGCCTGCTCGGTCTCCATGTCCTTCCAGTGTCGATTGCACATTGCCTTCTCTTCGCGGGAAGGCATTCGGCCGAATAGCAGTTCAAAGACGCGTGCGATGACATCAGATGGCTCTTCCTTCAAGGCCCGGTCCGCAAGTGCAAGGGCTCGGTCGTAGCTATTCTGGCCGTTGAAGAGACTAAAAACCTGGGGTGTCACGGTGGATACATCACGAGCTTCGCAAGAAAAATCGGGAGCAGGTTCGTTGAAGACCTCCATGAATGGATCCCGCAGTCCGCGAATTTTCAGAGCATAGAGACTGCGACGATGGCGTTGCTCAGGTAGCGCGTTGGGCACCCATGCTGCGGCAAAGGTGCCCATCACTTGACGCGGTTGCATGGCGACTTCGATGTTGATCTCCGGGCGGTTGGGGATGCCGCCAAGTGTCGGATTCAGTTCGCCTGAGATGCTCAGCATCGCATCCCGCATCTCCTCTGCCATAAGCCGACGCGGCTTGAATGCGGCGTAGGTCTTTTCGAGATCTTCGCGGCTCAATTCGTTTTTTGGCATTTGGATTTCTGCACTCCGCCGATAGGCGGCGCTCATCATGATGGTTCGATGCATCTCTTTGATGCTCCAGTTTTTTTCCACCAGGGTCGCGGCCAGCCAGTCGAGCAATTCCGGGTGTGTAGGTCTTTTGCCGGTGCTTCCAAAGTTGTTGGGATTGCCTGCGATCGCCTGCCCAAAGTGCCAGAGCCACAAGCGGTTCACAATGGAGCGGGTGGTCAAGGGATTGTCTGGGCTTGCGATCCAGCTCGCCAAGGCGGCGCGACGTCCTTCGATGGCATCGGGAAACTCCGTGCTGCTGAGAACGGACAGTGCGCTGGGCTTGACCGGTTTTGTTGGTGCAAAAGGATCACCACCACCGAGGATGGCAGTTTGCTCAAGTTCACCGTTTTTCATGCGATCCTGAGGCATTCGGATCGGTTGGTACACGCTGATCATGTCTGGCGTCCTTCCGTCATAGACACTGAAGGCGAAGGGTTCGTAGCGTTCCATTTCCCATTTCAAGCGTTCCAGCCCTTTGCGTGCAACGCGCTCCATGCCGTAGTCGTCCGGTTCGAAACCGACGGCCTTCGGCGGAATCTGATCTTGTGGTACACCTTGCTTGATGAGGATGCTTCGGGCGGATCCAAACTTGTCGGTATAGTCACGGCGTTGCTTCTTGGCCCCTCCTCTTGCGCCCTGCTCAACCGCAAGGTTCCACTGCATGGGATCGATCTTTTTCTCCGCGAGCCACTTCTGGGCGTTGGCGAGGAGCTTTTCATCCAGCTTTGCGAGTGTGCTGAGGTGTTCGCTACGCCGAACTTCCAGATATTTCTTCTCTTCGAATCCTGCTGTGTTTTCTTCCTTCAAAAACGCGGCGGGACGCTCGGCCAGTTGGGTCGTGGCAAAGCAGGCCTGCATCGAATAGTAGTCGTGCGTTGGGATCGGATCGAATTTGTGATCGTGACAACGAGCGCACTGCAGCGAGTGGGCGAGAAAGGTTTCGCCCACGCTGTTTGTCACATCATCGAGGAATCGTTGTCTTGCGATCTTTGCCACCTCCATTCCTGTGAGTTCCCAAGGGCCCATGCGCAGGAATCCCGTCGCGATCAATGCCTCGGGATTATTGGGGTGTAGCTCGTCGCCTGCGATTTGTTCTTTGACGAACTGGTCGTACGGTTTGTCTGCGTTGAAGCTACGCACCACATAGTCGCGATACCGCCAGGCATTGCCGCGCTCGTAGTCATTGGCAAATCCGCTGCTGTCGGCATAACGAACGACGTCCAACCAGTGGCGCGCCATACGTTCGCCATAGTGAGGGGAATCGAGCAAACCGTCGATAAGTGCCGCTGTGGCTACATCTGCATTGTTCGCAAAGGCAGTCTCAAAAGCAGTGATCTCCTCTGGCGTTGGGGGTAGTCCTGTCAGATCAAAAGTCGCGCGGCGGATGAAGGTGCGGGCATCGGTTGCGCCTGCTGGTTTGAGGCCTTCCGGCATCCGCAACGCAATGAGGGCATCAATCGGGCTTTCGCCGTTCTTGGCAGAGATTGCGGGCTTCTTAACGGGTTGATATCCCCACAAGCCCTCGGACTTATAGCGTCGGTTCGCCCACTCAGGGGACAGCGCGCCAGTGGTCTTCACGATCACGCCATCCTCAGCGCTCCACTTGGCTTCATTGGCCTTGGCGATTGCTTTGCGTTGTCCTTCATCTGGCCATGCCGCACCACCAGCGATCCATGCCCGAATCCAATCCAACTGTTCCGCATAAAGTTTGTCAGCTTCCTTGGGTGGCATTGCGTCCCAGTCCTCATGCTGTCGCGTCGTTGCGAGGTACAGAGGACTTTGCTCGGGCTTCCCAGGGATGATTGCTGCCATTTCACTCTCGCCACCTTTGGTCGCCGTGGCCGGGGTGCGCATGTCATAGTCGCCCTTGATTTTTCCTGGGTCATTGCCGTGACAGGCCAAGCACTTTTCTTGGAACAGTGGCCAGATGCGTCGGACAAATAGCTCCCCGGAGTTCTCGGCATGAAGCGAGAAACCGATCAGACAGAAGAGCAATGTGTAGAGGGGTTTCATGGGACAAAGAGAGAACGTTGAGAAAGCGGGTTCATTTCTATCCCATTGATTCTCAATTCCGTGCCAAGAAACTTTCGCGTTCGACGGGTGTAACTTGTCATCGATGGCGGACCCTGCTTAACATCTATCCATGAAAAGATCCTCCTTCCGACTTGATATCGTCGTCGCACTGTTTTCGTTCTGTGGCGGAATTCAGGCACAAGAGAAGTGGGCGCCGGGGGTGTCGGTTCAGCGATTCATCCAGATCCCTGCCGACGCGCCTCGATCGAAAGCCGATACAAAAGCTCCTGAAGGCGTGCTGGCCCACGAGAATCTTGTTTTCGGAAAGGGCGGAGGTCGGGACCTGAAGCTGGACCTCTACATTCCTGCTGGCGCAGGGCTGCACCCAGCCGTGATGGTGGTGCATGGCGGCGGTTGGACCGGTGGCACCAAGGAGTCCTTTCGCCCCTTTGCTCAACAACTCGCAGCGCGCGGCTTCGTGACCGCCACGATTGAGTATCGTCTGGCGAAAGAGTCAAAGTTCCCCGGCGCAGTGGAAGACTGCAAGGCAGCAGTGCGCTGGCTGCGGGCAAACGCAGGGACCTACCACATCGATCCGACACACATTGGCGCAGTGGGAGGATCCGCTGGCGGCCATCTCGTTGGCATGCTGGCTACGACTGCGGATCCGGCGCAGTTTGAAGGCAGCGGTGGCAATGCCGAACAAAGCAGCGCGCTTCAGGCAGCAGTGCTGATGGGGGCAGGGGTGGATCAGGCAACTCGCGCCCAAGAGACGCCCAAACCCATCCAGAACCAGGTCATCTTTTTTGGAGGTGCCTTTGCGGAAAAGCAATCCGTCTATGTCGCTGCATCACCCATCACCCACGTCAGCCAAAAGACTCCGCCCCTGCTTTTCCTCGAAGGCGAATTCGACACGCCCGGAGCGCGCTACATCGCTATGCGCAAGAAACTGGATGCTCTCAAGGTCCCGAATCGTCTAGTCATCGTGCAGGGCGGTAAGCATGGTTGCTGGGGCTCCAACCCGTGGATGATGCCAATGGTCGAGGAAGTTACCACGTTCATGAAAACGCACTTGGCAGCTTCCAAGTGACGCGGACACTTCTGCCCGTGCTTTCGATGACAGACAGGAGTGTCTGTCTCACTCAAGGGTGCTAGTTCAAATGCTTCGCGAAGAATGCCGAGCAGGCCTCCACACAGATGTCGAAGGAGAACTGCTTGCCGAGGAAGGCGTGAGGTGCTTTGGGGATCGTTGTGTAGCCGGTGGGGATGTTGAGTTTTTCGAGGTCGACACGCGTCTCGTCAGCGTGTGTGCTGGGATCATCGAGTTCACCGGACATGAAGAGCAGCGGCGGGTCGGCTTTGTCCAAATGATGGCGCGGTGAGGCCAGGGCGTAAGTCTGTGGGATCTTCGCCTGCGAATCGCCGAGGAAGGTGCGGTAAAACGGATCGTCGGCCTTGCTGCTGAGTTCGCCGATGCGTGCTGATTCAAGGTCGCTCTGCGCGCCCATAGCCACACAGGCTTGCACGGCGCTGGGCAACTCAGCATTGCCACCGTCGCCTTCGAGTTCGGTTACGCCGCCACTCGTCGCTAGCAAGGCTGCAAGATGACCGCCCGCAGAAAGACCAGTGACGCCGATGGCATCGCTCTGGATTCCGAATTTCGCAGCGTTCGCGCGGAGGAATCGCACCGCTGCCTTGCAGTCTTGAATCGCTGCGGGGAACTTTGCCTCGCCGCTTAGACGATAGCTGATCGTGGCGGTGACATAACCTTTGGCCGCCAGCGCCTGTGCTAGATTTGTCATCGAGTTACGGTCGCCTTTGAACCAACCACCACCGTGGATGCAGACAATGGCGGGCAGCGGTTGCGCCGCACTCTTTGGACGATAGAGATCGAGCTGCATCTCCCGGTCGCCATACCGAGCGTAAGTGAGGCCCGATTGGGCGTCCAGGGTTGCGAGCACTTCAGACGGGATCACTGTCGGTTGATCCGCTGCTTTTGTGGCGATGCTTGCCGATGCGATGAGCGCTACGCAAAGAATGCGAGCGGGAAGGGCGGTGAGTTGCTTCATGAATGAATTACGGGGTGAGTTTGAGCCACTCTTCGATGTTTTCTGAGGGCGTGCGAATTTGTCCGGGGGCTGGTTGTTTGGGGCCTGGGAGATAGAGCACGGGCGGGAGCTCCTTTTGAAATTTCTGATCAAAAGCCTGGGCCTTTCGCAAGAGGTCAGCGACGACATCGGGATGCGCGGCGGCGACGTCGGTTGTCTCCCCAACGTCATCGTCGAGGTTGAAGAGTGTGGCAGTGGGCCAGAGGCGGTGCTGTCGCTCGAAGAGGCCAGGTTGATGCTCGAACCAGAGGCTTGGCACACGCGTGGTTGGTAACTCGGTGATGGGCAAAATCAGTTTCCACTGTCCGGAGCGAATGGCTTGGAGCTGTACACCGAAGTAATCGAACAGTGGCGGGCGATCTTTGTTCACAGCGTTTCCGAATAGGGTGTCGCTAGCGTCTTGGCCATCCAGGGTTACGCCTTCGGGCAACTTCGCATCGGCTAGTTCCGCGAAGGTTGGCAGGAAATCCATGGTGGACCAGATGCTGCGATCTTCGCGTCCAGCTGGAATTTTACCCGGCCAACGCGCAATACAGGTCACGCGGATGCCGCCTTCAAAGGTGGAGCCCTTTCCTGCGCGCAGAGGCCCGTTGCTACCGCCGTTGGAGCGTCCGGGGAAGCGGGCCTTGGGGTTCGGTTTTTTGCCGCGAAGATTCGCTCCGTTGTCGGAGGTGAAGATCACCAAGGTGCGCTCGTCGAGGTCGAATTCCTTCAACGCGTCCAGCACCTGACCCGTGCTCCAGTCGAGCTCCTCAATCGAGTCGCCGTAAATGCCATCCTTCGATTTCCCGACAAACGCTGGCGACGCGTACTGTGGGATGTGCGGCATGGTGTGGGCAAGGTAGAGAAAGAAGGGTCGCTCGCGATTGCGCCGGATGAAATCGACGGCGCGTTCCGTGTAACGCTGCGTCAACATCGCCTGATCTACCGGGGACTCGACTACTTGATCACCATCGCGGAGTTGCAGCGGTTCGAACATGCTGAGCTGCATGAAGGGCTCGCCGACCTTCCATTCCTCAGTGTCATTGGTGTGCAGTAGGCCGAAGAATTCGTCGAAGCCCTGCTGCTGTGGCCGCATTTCCTTGTGCCAGCCGAGGTGCCATTTGCCGACACACGCGGTTGCGTAACCTGCAGGCTTGAGGGTTTCTGCGATCGTCACCTCACTGGCTGGCAGTCCAGTGTGCTCACTGGGAAACAAGACGTATGGAACGCCAGCTCGTGCTGGCAGGCGACCTGTCAACAGAGTCGCACGCGACGGGCTGCAAAACGGCGATGCGACGTAGAAGTCGGTGAAGCGCACACCTTCCTTCGCCATTTGATCAATGCGCGGTGTGGCGATGACTTTAGATCCGTAGCAGCTTAGATCGCCATAGCCGAGGTCATCAGCGTAGATCACGACGATGTTCGGCGCGGCGGCCTGTGCGAGAGCGATGGACGAAAGGAATAGGAAAGGAAGGAGATATTTCATTCTGGTTTGCCTGCTTGGAAAAGGGCGAGGACTTCAGTGGGACCCAACACGGATCCATAAATCGCAAACTCGTCGATTGCGCCGTTAAGATTGCGAATGGGGAATTCGTGCCCCTGCGTTGGGAGGCCCCAGTTGGCGATCTCGCAGGGGCCGAAGGTGATTTTGTGACCTGGAACATGCAGCGAAGAGATTGCGCGGCCGACTTCGCTGCCGTCGCAGTATTGGATGACTTCACCGCTCATGTTGTCATAGGTCACGGCGAGATGGTGCCAGCGGCCGAGACTGTCTGAGGTGAAGACAGGTTTGCTGTAATACATTTGGTTGTACTTCGCGGACTTTGCCGCGTTTTCGGGGCGATAAATGATGCTGAACATGAGGCTGCCGTCCTCGTAGATCTGCCAGTGCGGTTCTCCATTCTCATAACCGTCGGTGAGCAGGAGCGAGTTGTATTTTTTGTCCACGGAATCGACCTTCACCCAGCAGGCGAGGGTGATGGCGGAGTAAGTGCCGTCAATGTTCAGGCGCACGCGGTCGCCTGGGCGTTTGAACTCGAGTGCTTCTTTGCCAGGCCAACGTCCTTCTGTCCAGCGGGCGCCCACTGCGCCACCGGCACGGTTCTTGTGTTTGGGCTCAGTGAAGTTGTTCACGAGTCGATCCCAGCGATCATCCGGCCAGTGCTTGAAGGTGTAATAGGCAATCAGGCGGGGGTCTTTACGTGTTGCCTGTGACCACGTTTGCCAATCGGCAAAACGCTGTGCCTCGCGCTGCTTCACGAGGCCTTGCAATTCGCTGATGGGGAGGAAGCTGTCAGTCGTATCGCCGAGTGTCATGCCTTCTGTGAGGCTGGCGGGGGCTTTGTCCTTTGAATGTGCGATGATCTCTCCCTCAAAGACGCGCACCGCACTGGTTTCATTCTGCACATTCAGCGCGAACTCCGTGCCGAGGTCCTCAAGTTTCATGCCTGGCGCATGCATGAGGAAACCCTTTGCTGCTGGCGGCACATGCACACGCACGCGACCACTGATACAGCGGGCTTCCCAAGTGGAGATGATTTCAATCTCAGCACTGCCTTCAACCAGGACGGTGGCACCGCTGAAGAACTCGAGCTGCGCAAGGCCTTGCGCCAGTTTGATCGTGCCGGGTGTAATCGTATCGCCGCTGCGCAGGGTGTTTTGCGCGAACTCGGCATCGAGTGTCTGGCTGAGCATGGCTACACCGTTCGAGGTTGCCTCTGCGGGAGGGGATTGGCGTGGCCAAAGGAAGAATGCGACGGCGACGGCTGCCGCGGTGGCGAGGGCGGGGATGAATTTTTGCCACTTTGGCGGTTTGGCGGACTCCAGAGTTGGATTCGGAAGGCGACCTGTACCGATCTGTGGCTGCTGGAGCAGGCGTGCGTGCTGATCGGCGAGTTCGAGGTAAAGACGCCGCGCCTGCCAGTCGGCCCGCAGGAATTCTTCGAGTTGCCCGTGCTGCTGCGGCGTGATCTGGCCATCGAGTTGGGCGTGGATGAGAGATTTGAGATTCATGCGAGCCCCTCCGATTCAAGCTGTTTGCTGACGCACTCGTGCAGGCGCTGGCGGAGTAGTTCCAGATTTCGGAAGAGGGTGCGACGGCTCAGGTCAAAGCGGCGCATCATTTCTTCTGCGCTTTGGCGCAGTGCGTAGCGGCCTGTGACGAGTTCCTTGTCCTTCGGAGTAAGTTTGCCCAGGCAGGCGTCGAGTAGGCGCAGTCGCTCATCGAGTTGGGGTTCGATGTGCGCGCGCTCATTGGCGAGGAGGTCCATCACGTCCTCACTGAAAAGCAGCGGCAGGCGCGTAGACTTCTCGCGATGCTTTTGCACCTGTAGGTACGCGAAGCGATAGGCCCACGGCAGGAATGGGCGCGTGGTGTCGTATTGGTCGAATTTCCGAAACAACGCCACGCTCGTCTCCTGAAGGATGTCTTTCGCATCCGCCTCGCAGGGAACGAGGCTGAAGATGTAGCGGAAAAGCTGCTCCTGATGCTGCGTGAGCAGGAGGATGAGGTTTTCGGTGCTGGTGGACGATTCAGGCATGCTAGAGTGTATTCCCGCCGATGAGCGATGGCGTGCCAAAAAAATCAGGGCTCGCCCAAAGCTCACGGAGCTCTGGAATCGGTAGGAACGTGCTCATGGGGTTTTGAACGACCTGACTCGGTCGAACTTGCCATGAACAATAGTGCCTATGTGAGCGGCAATCGCATCTCGATCTCCAGTCCCTGCGGTTGCAGCAGCCGTGCAGACACCGTTCCACCGCAGGCCGCAATACAGCGTTTTACGATGGCAAGACCGAGACCGCTGCCGCCAGTGTGGCGCGCCCGTGCGGCTTCGGGACGGAAGAATGGTTCAAAAAGGCGGGGTAGCGCGTCGGGTGGGACTCCGGGGCCTTGATCGGTGATGCTGATGATCGTCTCTTTGTCGTGCAGTGAAACCTGCAAATGGATAGGGCCTGCGGAAGAAGCGTACCGTGCGGCGTTGCGCAAAACATTGCCGATGGCTCGATCCAGCGCTTCCTTCAAAGTGTGCATCTGCAATCCTTCTGGAACATCCATCACGATGTCTGCATCGGGTGCTTCGCGGGCGATGATACCTTTTGCGAAGGGGGTGAATTCAATGTCGGTGGCGACCTCGCGTTCGGGCAATGTATCTGCTTTTGAAAAGGCTAGGACTTCTTCGACCAACTTCGCCATATGCTGCAGTTCGCTGTCGAGCTTCTTCAAATAGGCCGCCTGATCTGGTGTGCCGCGTTGTTCCACCACGCCCAGTGCCATTTGCATGCGTGCAATCGGCGAGCACAGCTCGTGAGCGACATCGGCGGTGATACGTCGCTGCTGCGCCACGTAGTCGCCCAATTGCGCTGCCATGGTGTTCACGGAGGTGGCCAATTCACCGAGTTCATCATTGCGTTGATCAGGCACTCGAACGTCGAACCCACCTGCGGCGATGCGTTTGGACGCTTCGTTTGTCCGGCGAATCGCTCGGGTGATGCCGCCGACGACAGGCAGCCAGATCAAGGCGGATATCACCAACCCTCCTGCGACTAATCCGGCCCATGGCCAAGCATCAAAAAAGAAACCGCGCCCGGTCACAGAGTCGGAGACGACGACAAGTGTAAGTGGGCGGCGTGCAGCGCCTTCGCCATAAGCCAGGGTGAGGTGGATGCCTGCCCAGTAGTTGGTCGGATTTGCGGTGCGCAGCATGAAGCGAGGCTTCGGTGGCGCATCGCGTGGAGGGCGATTGTCTCGATTGCGACCAGGGTTTGGTTTCGAAGACGGCATGTCGTCTGCGTTGCGTTTGTCGATGAGTTTGGGCAGAGCTTCAGGCGGGACATCCAGCGGTGTCCCTAGCTTTTGTGTACCGTCGCTACCAAAGAGTGCCAGCGTGAGGCCGAGCTGTGTTTCATGTCGGTCAAGCACTGCCACCCACTCGGTGTCTGGCAGGCTGCGTAGTTCATTGGTTAGTGTCTCACCCAGTTGCTCGATGCGGTCACCGCCCGCACCCGCAAGCATCCAGTCCAGCCCAACTTTGAATTGCGCCCGCATGAAACCAAAGCCAAGCACTGCCAGCACCATGAGGTTCACCATGAACCATAGGAGAATCTTCCCGTAAAGGGGCAGTCGTAGCCGGGGCTTTCTAGTCTGGGATTCTGGCAACGTGTTCATCGTCCTGGAGTTACGAGTTGATATCCATAACCCCGCACGGTCTTAATAAAACGTGGCTCTTTGGGATCATCGCCGAGCTTTTTGCGCAGCGTCGAAATGTGCATGTCGATGGCGCGATCAAAGACGTCCCATTCGCGGTCCGCGACCTCCTCAATGAGTTGCTCCCGAGTCTTGACTCGACCATGGCCTTTCGCGAGCGACAACAGGAGACCAAACTCAGCCGGAGTCAGTTGCACCGCTTCATCGCCCAGGACGACTGCGTGGGTATCGGGATTGATGCGCAATTCGCCCACCACAATTTCCTTTAGGGCGGGCAGGGGGGAAGTCTCCGTAACCCAACCTGCACGCCGAACGATGGCGCGCAGTCTGGCCAGCAGTTCTCTGGAGGAAAAGGTCTTGGGTAGGTAGTCGTCGGCGCCCAGTTCCAGTCCCACGACGCGATCCACCTCCTCGCCGCGGCCAGTTAGCATCAGCACCGGCACTTTTGATTTGGCGCGGATGCGGCGCAGCACTTCAAAGCCATCGCAACCAGGCATCATCACATCTAGGATGATCGCATGCCAGGGCTCGCCGAGGGCGCGCTCGGCACCCGCATCGCCTTCGTTTTCGCTAGCGACATCAAATCCCATGGGACCCAGATAATCTGCCACGAGTTGGCAAAGCTCGGCATCGTCATCAATCACAAGTATTTTCATCCCGGCAGTCACTCCCCAACTATCGGGTGCACTTGTGCATTGTGCGAGCCTCTTTACCGTATGCTGACAAAACCGGTGACGAAGTTCGCTTCGAGTATTGACAGTTTGCTCTGCTGCCCCTCATGCTGCGCGGGTCGATTTTCTCTATGCCCATCTACGGAACCGCTCTCCTTTCTGCCTGCCTGCTGATCGGCCTCACGCTCGGTCGATCCATCGGCGCGATGATCGGGATCAATTCCGATGTCGGTGGGGTGGGCATCGCGATGATCCTGCTCATTCTGGGCTGTGACTGGCTGCACCGCACGGGGCGCATGAAGCCACCGACAGAATCGGGCATTACTTTCTGGGGACAAATCTATGTGCCCATCGTGGTCGCCATGGCCGCCAGTCAGAATGTGCTCGGTGCTCTGGCGGGCGGAGTGATGGCCATCGTCGCAGGCATCGCCGTCGTGGGGGTGAGTTTTGTCCTCGTCGGCGTGCTGACTCGCATGGGAAGGAGCGACGAAGAATCGTGAGAGAGGCTATCGAAACAGTCCTGGCAAAGAATGGCCTGCTGGTGGCCTTTGTCGTCGTGGGCGTGACGATGCTCGTCTCCTACTGGGCCGCGGATAGGCTTACTCGCGGTCGATTGCACGGCAGCGCCATTGCCATTCTCATCGGTCTGGCGCTGGCTTGTCTGGGCGGCTGGATGACAGGTGGGAAGCAGGGTATCGCGGATCTTCCCTTGCTCTCCGGTATGGGCCTGATGGGCGGTGCGATGCTGCGAGATCTCGCCATCGTGGCGACTGCCTTTGGTGTGCGCATGGAGGAGTTCACCAAGAGCGGTGTGATCGGCTGTGTCTCGCTGCTGGTGGGTTTACTGGCTTCATTTGCGGTCGGCGGGGTCGTTGCCTGGGCCTTTGGTTATCGCGATGCGATTAGCATCACCACCATCGGCGCCGGTGCCGCGACCTACATCGTCGGTCCAGTTACGGGGACTGCCATTGGTGCCAGTTCGGAGGTCGTCGCCCTTAGCGTCGCAGCGGGTCTGGTGAAGGCCATCCTCGTTATGATCGTCACGCCTTTTGTCGCCAAACCCATCGGCCTGGACAATCCCCGCGCCGCCATGATCTTCGGCGGGCTCATGGGCACCAACAGTGGCGTTATGGCTGGGCTCGCTGCCACTGACCCCAAACTCGTCCCCTACGGTGCCATGACCGCCACCTTCTACACCGGCCTCGGCTGCCTGCTGGGACCTTCGGTGTTCTTTGTCATCGTCCGGGCCATCGCGTAGCTTCGATTGGCAATCGACGTCTTCTCCCGCTACCATCCGCCCACCCATCCAAGTCACTCATGCCAGACCTCCCCATTTTCGCTCGTGCTCGCAGTCATAGTAGCGCCATCGCTTTCAGGACTCCATCGACTACACATAGGTATCAGGACCTGCTCGACCACTCTGCGCTGGTTGCGTCTGTGCTGTTGGCTGGGACAAAAGATCTCGAAGAAGCTCGTGTGGCACTGCTTGTGGCTCCCGGTTTTGACTATGTCGCAGCGCAGTGGGGTATCTGGAGGGCCGGGGGCATGAAGGTGCCGATCTGTCTTTCCGCGACCGAGCCTGAGTGGGAATATGCACTCACGGATTCTGGCGCGAGCATTGTCATCGTCGATGATGTCAGCGCGCCAAAGATTGCGCCGCTCTGTGCTCGGCTCGGAGTGCGCCTCGTCGAGGTTGAAGCCGTCGGGCAATCGCAGCCCTGTGAACTCCCAGAACTGACCCCAGATCGTCAGGCGATGATCCTCTACACCAGCGGCACCACCAGCAAGCCCAAGGGCGTCGTCACCACTCACGCGAACATTCAGGCGCAGATCGAGAGTCTGGTCGAAGCCTGGGAATGGTCTGCCAGCGATCGCATTCCGTTGTTTTTGCCGATGCATCACATCCATGGCATCATCAATGTCACCCTCTGCGCCCTGTGGAGCGGTGCCAGTATCGAGCCGTTCTCTCGCTTCGATATGCAAGCCATTCTCGACCGAGTCCGCGACGATGCCTACACGCTTTTCATGGCGGTGCCCACGATCTACGTGAAGCTCATCCAAGCGCTGGAGTCTGCTGCGGATGCGGATGCAGAGCGTGTGGCGATTGTCGGCGGGTTTGCTCGCATGAGGCTCATGGTCTCCGGCAGCGCAGCATTGCCGGCGAGTGTGCATGAAAAGTGGACCGAACTCACGGGGCAAAAACTGCTCGAACGCTACGGCATGACGGAGATCGGTATGGCGCTTTCGAATCCCTATCGCGGCGAACGCCGCCCCGGTGCCGTGGGCTTGCCACTGCCTGGCGTGGAGATCCGGCTCAAGTCCGAGTCGGGTGCCATCGTCACACGTGAAGATGAGCCGGGCGAAATCCAAGTGCGTGGTCCGGCCGTGTTCCGTGTGTATTGGGATCGGCCAGAGGCCAGCGCTGAGTGCTTTGACGATGACTGGTTCCGCACGGGCGACATGGCCGTTCTGGAGCGCGGCTACTACCGCATCATGGGCCGACTCAGTGTTGATATCATCAAGAGCGGCGGCTACAAACTCTCCGCCCTGGAAATTGAAGCAGCCCTCCTGGAGCACCCAGACATCGTCGAGTGCGCTGTCATCGGTCTACCTGATGACACTTGGGGCGAGGCCGTCAGCGCGGCGGTCGTTTTGAAGCCCGGTGCCTCACTGGAACTGGGGGGGCTTCGCGACTGGTCCAAAGGCCGACTCTCCGTTTACAAGATTCCACAAAGGCTCCAAGTCGTGACCGAGCTCCCGCGCAATGCCATGGGAAAAGTCACAAAGCCAGCCGTGCGAGGTCTCTTTTGACTCGGACCCGAATTGCCAAAAAAAATTGCTGATTTGGCTAGCAAAAGTTTGAGCGCTGGAGCTTGTGTGGGGATGAAAGAATTGCTCGACGCCATCGACCTTGTCGGCTGGTCATCCACAGTCGCTTGGCTCGCTGAGGAGGATGCTCAGCGCCTCCGCGCCGAGTGCGAAGACCGTTGGGAGAGCGGGGCATTCCGTCGGGCAGGGGTAGGTCGTGGGGAAGGTCTGCAAGTGCGTGACGAGATCCGCCAGGACCATGTGCTGTGGATCGAAACGGCTGAGCCCATGGTGGAGCAGGATGGCTATCTGGCTCGTCTGGAACTGCTTCGTCTGGCGCTCAATGAGCGCTTCTTTCTGGGGCTCTTCGCCTATGAGGGACACTTTGCCATCTATCCGCAGGGTGCCTTCTACAAGGCGCATCTGGATCGGCATTCGGGCACAAATCACCGCGTCATCACGACGATTCTTTATCTCAATCCCGACTGGCAACCTGGGGACGGCGGTGAATTGAAATTGTGGACCACCGCTGGCGAGAAAAGCGGGGACTTTGTCATCATCGAGCCCCGCATGGGAACCCTCGTCTGCTTTCTGGCCGGAGACTTTTGGCACGAGGTCCTCCCGACCACCAAGACTCGAATGAGTATCACCGGTTGGTTCTGCCAGAGGTGACGATTAGATCGCCCTCAAGCTTTCGCCTTGCGCACCCGCTTCTTAGGCTCTGGAGCAAGCGTCATCTCAGGTGTGACACGGATGCCCATGCGCTTGTAGTAGTCCAGCATCTTCTCCGTAGCGATGCGGCTGGCCTCGAGAACGATTCGCGACATTTCCGACATCTCGCGAGGTGGGGCTTCTTGGAGTGTGTTGGAGTTTACCATTGCCGTGAGTTCTTTGATTGAGTGAGTGCCGCTATCCGCGATTTGCCGGGCAGGGGGTGACTGATTGTCCCACAGGCCCCACTCATCCGCAAGTGGCAGGTAGTCATCCAAAAAATGTTTCCGGCTCCGGTCAAAGCGGCGACGCACATCGTCGTCCGGCACATGATGCCCACCCAGCTTTACCCGCAGCGCCACACGATTCACCGCCTGAGTGGATGAGCCGATGAGAATGTAGTGAAGCACCACTCGGTAGCCCTTTTCCTTCGCCTGCCGCAGCATCGCGAGATATGTCTTGCCGCTTAGGGTCGACTCGATGGCAAAACTATCTCCACGCTCCAGCAATGCCCGAGCCTCCTCAATCAGCAGCCGTCCAGCTTTGAAGGCCGTCAGCGTAGGATCCAACGGAGAAAGACCCCGCGCGATCTCATCCGCATTGAGGAATCGCATGATGTCCAAGCGAGGCAAAAGTTCGCGAGCCAGCGTCGTCTTGCCAGCGCCATTGCAGCCACCAATAATGCACAGAGTGGGTTTCATTCTCTCCAGACATGCCATCGTCTGTCGGATATTTCAATTGCCGAAGGGCAAGGGATCGCATCTTCATGATCGTCCCATTTGGCGATTGGCTTCTGCTGGTTCTTTTTGATAGGCAGTGAACTCTTGACGCAATCCTGACAAATCTCCGCAAAAACACTGAACCGAAGCTGACCTGCCAATGGTTAGAGTTCACACCATGAAAACGCTCTCTGTTCTTTTCCTGTTCACCACCAGCCTTTCCGCGCACATCTGGACGGCTGCCGACGATCCTGTGGAACGTGAGGTGCTGCGGGCGCATGTTTTGACGGAATGGGAGCGTGAGCATGTCGAAGTCGCTTCCGCCGCGTCCACCTTACAACTGGCCGCCGCTGCCGCCGCCAATGCGGCTAGCGCTCCAGCAACGGCGAAGGCCTTCTTGCCCTTCACTAGACTCGATCTGCGAGCGGATGGCGACTATTTGTATGTGGGGTCCAATGGTCTGCCGGATCACAACATGATGGTGGGCATTACGGCCTGGCAGCAGCAGGTGCCGCTGCCGCAGCCGTATTTCGGCGACAACGCCTGGCGCATTCCACTGAAGCCTGTGCCCGCCAAGCAACCAGCGCTGATCAAGGGGCGCTTTCTGCGTGGTGCCATCGCTTTGGCCGTGAACGGCATTCCGATTTTTAGTCCCCAAAACAATCGTGGCGAGATCTCGCAAGAAATCGGTGAGCTTGATCAGTGGGGCGGTCACTGTGGAAGAGCGGATGACTACCACTACCACATCACGCCATTGCATCTGCAAACTCAGGCTGGTAAAGGCATGCCGGTCGCGTATGCGCTGGATGGCTATCCCATTTATGGACTTACCGAGCCGGATGGGTTGCCAGTGGGCAAGCTCGACGAGTGCCATGGCCATGAGGTCGGTGGCCGCTATCACTACCATGCCTCGCTGCAGTATCCATATGTCATCGGTGGTTTTCATGGCGAGGTCGTCGAGGCCGAGGGCCAGGTCGATCCGCAGCCGCGTGCCCAAGGCGTGCGCGAAGCGCTCCAGGCGCTGCGTGGAGCAAAGATCACGGCATTTGCGAGCACCGGCAGCGATAGCTACAAACTCAGCTACGAAGTGAACGGTGATCCACGCAGTGTTAGCTATGCCATCAAGTTGGACGGCACCTATCCTTTTGAGTTTGATAACGGGCGTGAGGGCAAGAGCAGTGAGGTTTACACCGCGCGCCGGCAAGGCGGTGGGCCTCCACGCAGTGGCGCTGCGGGAAAGGCGGGAAAGAGAAAGGGCGGACGCCAAGAGGAGATGCGGCCCAGCGAACCGCCTTCTTCACAAGTCGGCGTCGAGGGCATTCTGGATGTGAATGGCGATGGCGTCGTGACTGCGCAGGAGTTTGCCGATCACGCGAAGAGCGATGCCTTGAAAAAGGGGATCGCGGTGACCGAAGCCTTGGCGAAAGCGAAGCAACAGTTCAACGCCTTTGATCACAATCGCGATGGCCAACTGGATACGCCTGAGCTTGGCGAACTCGCAGGCAATGCGCCGTCCGTCGGCTCCCCGCCGCCGCGTCGTGAAGATCCCCCGGTTCGTGAGGAGATGGCCAATGGCGGTGGCGATCGCGGAGGCAAAGGACAGACCTTTGTCGCGCTCCCCGACCAGCCGCGCAGCAGTGATGGAAAGTTCACGTTGAACAGCCCGGTCGTGGAAGATCTGCAAGACCTGCCCACCGAATTCACCGGCGATGGTGATGGAATCAGCCCTCCACTGCAATGGTCCGGCGCACCCGAAGGCACAAAAGGTTACGCCTTGATCATGGATCACGTGACGCCTGATGGAGATCGGAAATGGTACTGGACGATTTACGACATCCCCGCCAGCACCACAAGCTTGCCAAAGAACGTCACGGACATTGGCAAACTCGGCACCGGCTTCAAGGGAGCCGTCGGCTACGAGCCACCGCACTCGAAGGGGCCCGGCGCAAAGACTTACGTGATCACGATGTATGCCTTGTCCGAGTCTCTGAGTGTGGTAGGCACACCAGGGCGCGAGGAACTTCTGGCGGCGATGAAGGGCAAGGTGTTGGCGAGTTCGTCGCTGCGTGTCGTTCATACTTCGGGTACATCCGTCCCATCAACGCCGCCCACGCCACGTCCGACGGAGATTACTCCCAAAGGCCAGGGCAAAGGAAAGGGCAAAGGCGGTCCCCCAGGACTCATCAAACCGAGCATCGCTGACACCATGAAGCTGAACGTTTACGCCGACAATTGGTTCATGCTCTATGTGAATGGTTGCCTCGTCGCGGTCGATCCGATTCCGTTCACCCCGCACAACGTGGTCAGTGTCGATTTTCTGCCGGAGTATCCGATGACCATCGCCGTGCTGGCGAAGGACAATGCTGATCCGAAGACTGGCCTCGAGTACGGCACCAGCATCGGCGACGGCGGTTTCATCCTCAAGTTTTCCGACGGTACCGTGACCAATGCCACTTGGAAGGCCAAAAACTTCTTCCACGGTCCCGTCCATGGCGACACTGCCAACCCCAATGTCACCCAAGAGCCGCTTCCCGCCAACTGGTGGGCCGTCGACTTCGACGACAGCGGTTGGAACCACGCCAAGGAATTCACGGTCGAAGACGTGGATCCTAAGCAGCCCTATTTTGAGAACGACTTCGAAGGCGCCAAGTTTATCTGGACCGAGGAACTAGCGCTCGACAACACCGTGATCTTCCGCACCACGATTGAAAAGGCCGGTTGGGTGCCAAGATGGAACACGAGACCGGATCTTGATGTGCAGCAGCGGTAGCATAGGCTTTCTAGCCTGTGCGAATTGGGGTTTGGGTTGAGGAGCACAGGCTGGAAAGCCTGTGCTACGTCGCGGTGGCAATCTTTGCGCCATGCTTGGGCGGCAGCGCCAAGATCGGAAAACCCGGTTGGGGGCAGCATGGAGCCCATCACCGGGTCTTGATGTGTGCCTAGAGTAGCATAGGCTTTCCAGCCTGTGCGAAGTGAAATTTAGTTGAAAAGCACAGGCTAGAAAGCCTATGCTACGCTACGCTACGCTACGCAACGTAACCACACCCCTCTTTGCCGCATGCTCTGGAATCCCTCTGACATTGTCGTCCAAGCGCCTGGAGATATCCGCTACTTCAACGAGCATCAGGCCGTGCGCATCTATTTACGGAATCTTCCGCACTGGCGGCAAGAGGGGGTGACCTACTTTGTCACGTTTCGACAGGCCGACTCCATTCCTCGGTCCGTGTGGGAAGAGATGAATCGGGAGGCTCAGGAATGGACTGACCGCATCGTGAACCATGTCAAGGAGCACGGCGAACTCGCAGAGACGATCGCGCTGGAATGGGAGGCCTTTCAACGCCGTCAGTGGATCCTTTCGGAGCAGATCACCGATGAGTGCCATGGTTCCTGCCTTCTTGCGGATGACAAAGTGAGGCAGATCGTGGTTGACGCCTTGATGTTTTTTGAGGCTGAGCGTCACACCACGCACGCCCTCGTCGTGATGCCGAATCACGTGCATCTGCTCGTCACACCGATCGCGAGTTGGGCGCTCGACATGCTCACCCAATCGTGGAAGGGCTTCACGTCGCGGCAGATCAACCGCCATCTGGGGCGCAAAGGACCCTTGTGGCAGCCGGAGAGCTTTGATCGAATCGTGCGCCACGAGACGCATTTTGAGCGAGTGGCGAGCTATATCATGGCGAATCCGACGAAGGCGAAATTGACGGGTTGCCGTTCGACGGTGGGGATTGCTGAGGCTTGTGTGAAGGCGTCACCCGACTCTCTTCACGAATGGTCGCCTACGTTTCCGGGCGACGAGTGGTAGGTGGTCATGTTGGCATTGATGGACCACAGGCTGGAAAGCCTGTGCTACGGTCTTGACCGAATCCTGACAAATCTCTCGTGGTTTGCTTGCATCATGTGGACGTCTTGCTGGTTTCATTCGTCCCATGATCTTTTCTTTTTGTTTCCTTCATCGGAGTCTGCTTCGTGGCCTTGCGTGGATTGGCATTGCGGTGTTGACTCAGTTCAGCGCCTTGGCGGCGGTGCCGCCGAATATCGTTTTCATTTTGGCAGATGACCAAGCTTGGAACGGCACTTCTGTTCCAATGATCCACGGAGATGCCAGCAGCGCCAGTCGGGAGTTTCACACGCCGAACGTCGAGAAACTGGCGGCGCAAGGCATGACGTTTTCGCAGGCTTATGCCGCCCATTGCAAGTGCGAGTGTTCGCGCGCGGCGATCCAGATGGGACGCACGACGACGACACTGAATGCGCCGGACAAGACTTCGCGGAACTGGAGCGCGCCGGTGACGGATTCGCTGGTGAACACCCTGAAGAAGGCCAACTCAAACTATCGCGCCGCGCATTTCGGCAAGTGGCAGTGGTTTCACCCGCCTGAGTCGATGGGCTATGATGCGAGCGATGGCATCACGATGAACGAGGAGGGTGACTCGACCGATCCTGAGGATCCGAAGTTGTCTTTCAGCATCACGCGACGCGCGACGGCATTCATGGCGGATCAAGTCGCCAGTGGGCATCCATTCTTTTTGCAGATGTCCTACTACGCCGTGCATCCGCAGCCGCAGGCGCTTGCTTCGACCGTGAAGAAATACGAAGGGAGAACGCCATCCAAAGGCGGCAAAGGGGATCGCGCCGTGATGGCGGCGATGACGGAGGACTTGGACACCTGCGTGGGCGAACTCTTGCGGAAGCTCGACGAACTGCGCATCGCCGACAACACCATCGTCATTTACACCTCCGACAACGGTGGTCGCACGGGAATCTTGAATGGAGGCAAAGGCGACCTGGGTGAAGGCGGTCTGCGGGTGCCACTGATCGTGCGTGGTCCGGGCATCGCCCCTGGCAGTTATTGCGATGTGCCGATCATCAGCTACGACTTGATGGCGACGGTGCTCGACTTTGCCGCGCCGAGCGAAGGGCTGCCGCAAGGCGTGGAAGGTGGGAGTTGGAGGGTCTTGCTGGCTAATGGGGGAAAAGGTGAGGTGCGACGCCCCATCGATCGATTTGTCTGGCACCAGGCCACCGAGGTCGAGCATCCGCAGTCGGCGATCCGGAAGGGCGATTACAAGTTGCTTTACTTCTGGGATACCAAAGACGGTCTGCTCTTTGACTTGAAGAATGATCTTGGCGAGACACGCGATGGAGCGAAAAGTCATCCTGACATCGCGGCCAAACTCGAAGCCGAACTCAAGGATCACATTCGCGCCGGCCTCGGTGAGCAGGCGTTTGCCGCGCTGGAGCGTGGGGAGTTTCGGCAGGGTCGCGGCTCCGGAAAAGGCAAGCCGAAGGGGAAAGGCAAAGCTAAGCGTCTGATCGATGCTGCGTGACAGTCTTCATTTTGCCAACGTCCCGGCATCCTACTTACCGAACGCTTTACGAAGTTGCTGCTCCAGTGCGGCGACTTGGGCCGCGTGTTCCGGATCGACCGCGAGATTCACGGTCTCGTCGGGATCGGTGGCGTGGTCGTAGAGTTCGCGGTCGATGATCTTGTCACTGCGACTGTCCCACCAGGCGACAAAGCGATAGCGGTCGGTTCTGAGGGCGCGCCCCATGAACTTGTCGCCAAAGCGCTGGTATTGACTGAGCGCCGTCCCATCGACGGTCTTTTCAGGTTCGCGGAGCACCGGCACGAGACTCTCGCCTCCGAGGTGGGCGGGCTTGGGGATGCTTTGAAGTTCGCAAATGGTGGGGTAGAGATCGACGAGTTCGGCGAGCGTGCGGCTGCGGCCCGCTTGGATGCCCGGCGCGGCGATCATCAGCGGCACGCGGGTGGCGATCTCGAAATTCGTCATCTTGCCCCAGGCGCTTTGCTCGCCGAGATGCCAGCCGTGATCGGACCAGAGAATGATCGTGGTGGTTTCGAGTCGACCTGTCTTTTGCAGTTCATCCAGCAGCTTGCCGATCTGTGCATCGACGTAGCTGATGCAGGCGGCATAGGCCTGCCGCAGTTCCAGTTGTTTCGCGTCGGGAATGGAGCCGAAATTCGGCACGCCCACGTAGCTGCGCATCTCATAGCCGTTCCACGCGATGCCTTCCTCGCGATTCGGTGAAGTGGGCATCGCGAGGCCGAGCTTTTTCGCACCGCCGACGTAGCCATCGGAGTTGAACCACGCCATGACGGGTGAATTTTCCGGCGGGAGTGGATTCCTGGCCAGCCACGTGGCATCGGGATGGTAGAGATCAAAGTAGCGTTTGGGGGCGACGAAGGGCAGATGCGGTCGGCGATATCCGACGGCGAGAAACAACGGTTCTTTTCCCGCATGTGAGCGCAGCGTGCGGATCACCTCGGCGGTCATGCGTCCGGCGAAGAGCATGTCATCGGAGACATCAGGACTCTGCATCACAGGGCAGTCGAAACGCTCCGCGATGATGCTGGGGCCTTTGGGGTGCGCTGGATCGATGACCTCCATCATCTCGCCTTCACGACCGGGGAAAGTCGGCGCTGACCAGTCGGAGGGCACGTCCCAGCCGTCGTGGCGAACCTTGCCAAAGCTGCGCGTGTGGTAGCCATGCCGCTTCAACCATGCCGGAAGCGAGGTCGCATCCGGACGGCGTTTGTAAAAGGCCTGCACGTCCGCATCCTTGTGACTGAAGACACCGACGGAATCGGGCCGCAAGCCGCTCAGAATCGATGTGCGTGAGGGGCCGCACTTCGCATACTGGCAGTAGGCCCTCTCAAAAACGACACTCCGTGCGGCGAGACGGTCAATATTGGGGGTTTGAATGTGGGGATCGCCATAGCAGCCGAGCATGGGCCGCAGATCGTCGACGGCGATCATGAGGATGTCTTGACGAGACGACTCTGCACGGGCGACCAGACAGGACGATGCGAGAAGGAGGGAGAGTAGCAGTGCTGGATGCTTCATGAGACGAGGACCAGTGAGCACGAAGTTAGCGTTGCCGACAAGGTATTATCGTTCGGACGGTAACCGAGGGCATCCGCTCAGAGACTCACTGTCTGGAAAAGATTGAGGCCGGGTGGCTCCCGATTCCACCCGGCCTCTTCTTGGTATCAACCTCAGCACTTGCGTGCTGATGACAACAACCAATCACTCTCAAGACCAGCTTTGGAGGTTTTATCCGTCCATTACTGTTGAATGATTGGAGTGTGGGTGGGGCAAAAGTGTTGAATAAAAGGGAAAACTTTTTTCATTTTTTTGCCAACACCATGTATTTACGCGGGTCTGAGCTCAGCAACGGCCTGATCCACGGCCTCCGACATGACGGCGAGGCCTTCTTCCAGGGCCTCCTGCGGCATGGTGAGCGGTGGGCAAATTTTCACAGTCTGTCCCCAGGCACCGACGGGCGCAAAGAGGAGGAGGCCGCGTTGGCAGCAGAGTTCGATGATGCGGTGGGCGAGGTCATGGTCGGGCTCCTGAGTGCCGCGTTTCACGGTCTGCATCCCGGCAACGAGTCCGGCTGCGGTGACGTGGCCGATGACCTCTGGGTGGCGAGCCTGGATGGCCTGGCAACCGGCGAGAAGGATGGGGCCCAGTCGGGCAGCATTGCCGGTGAGGTCTTCATCGAGAATCTTGCGGATGCTGGCGAGTGCGGCAGCGCAGCACACGGGGTTCCCAGTGTGGGTGCTGGTCATGGAGCCTGGGGGGAACTGGTCCATGATCTCGCGACGGCCAAGCACGGCTGAGATGGGCAGGGAACTGCTAATGCCCTTGCCGCAGCAGATGAGATCTGGCGTGACCCCGTAGTGCTCAAACGCCCAGAATTTGCCAGTGCGACCAAAGCCGGACTGCACCTCGTCAAAGGTGAGGACGATGTGGTGCTCGTCACACCAGGCGCGCAGCTTTTGGATGTATTCGACCGGGGCGAAGTCCGGACCGACGCCCTGGTAACTTTCCATAATGACGCCTGCAATCTGGGAGGGCTTCATGCCGGTCTTTTCGATTCCTGCGAGGAAGGCCTCAAAGCTGCAATCCTTTTGCCAGTAGCCGTCTGGGAAGGGGGCATTGGTGATGGCACGGTCGAGATTGACGATCCACTCTTTTTGGCCGGCCATGCCGCCTGCTTGCTGGGAGGCGAGGGTGCGGCCGTGAAATCCGCGCTCAAAGCCGATGATGCCGATCTTTTCCCGTCCGCCGACCTTAATTCCGTGGGTGCGGGAGAGCTTGATGGCGCACTCTGTGGCCTCGGAACCTGTGCTGAGGAGGAAGGCGGTGCCGAGTCCCTCTGGGGCGACGGAGGCGAGCAGTTCGACGAGCTCTGCACGCCGTTCGTTGGCGAAGACGTAGCTGTGGATGAGGCCGGTATTGACCTGGTCGATGATGGCTTTTTTAATTTCGGGGGCGCCGTGGCCGGCGTTGGTGACGAGCACGCCGGAACTCCAGTCGAGCCACTGGTTGCCGTACTTGTCGTAGACAAAGATGTCCTCTGCGCGATCCCAAACAATTGGGGGCATGCCGCGCATGGAGAGGGGCTCAATCTTCCGCAGGCGCTCCATGACAGCTACACTGTCTGGATGCGGGATGGCTGTTTGAATGCGCCGATACTTGGTAGCGACGGCGGGTACGTTCTGTGGTGTGGTGCTGAATTCTTTTCCCATAGTGGCCACAGCGATAGCAGGACAAGGTGGGACCTGCTACGCGCTTTCTTCCGGCTTCTGATACTTTTGTGATACCTCCGAAAGAGGGCGTATCACTTGCTCTTCAGCAGACCTTCGATCAATTCGTCGGCGTGTTCGTTCAGCAACTTGTCCAGAGGACGCTCATAGCCAGGGAGGTAGCGGGGGCGGGAGAGCGGACCGTAGGAAATGAGGTCGAATGCCATGTGGCCGTCGTCATTTTGCAAAGCCTTGCGGATGGGTTCCACGAGGTTTTCGGTGGCGTGCTGTTTCATTCCTTCGACCAGGATGCCTTCAAGAGTCGGGCCGCAGACGAGTTGGAGGTGGAGTTCGTGTAGGTCGGCACTGGGATTGAGCCAACTGCCACCTTCTACGCGGATTTGGTATTCGGGGAGGCCCAGCACGACATTTTCCAGGATGGTCATGCGGCCGTCTTCGATCTGCATGCGCAGGTTGAGGTCCTCGGTGAGTGGGCCGCCGATGAGGAGATCGCCGAGATTGAGGCCGTACTTCTCCAGCTTCTTTAGGCTTTTGGCGTCCGCTTGGCCGAGCTTCATGTGGCCGGCGACGACGCTGTCCTTGGCGAGGACGACACTCATGAGGCTATTGGGGCGAAGTTCTTTGGTCTTGGGATCAAAGGGGGCGACATCGCCACTGCCGCGCAGGTGAAGATCTGCGAACTGCACGTCCTGCATATCGCCATCGAGCTTGGCGCGTGCCTCGACGGTGACATGAGCCTCTAGGCTGATGCTGACGCGATTGTGCGCCGCTAAGTTGGCGGGATCGACGTCGATATTGGTCAGGAGGAAGTGAAGGTCGTCGATGCGAGTTTTGGACTTCGTAGAGGAGGCGCGATTGTGGACGTAGAAGGTGCCGTTTTCGATGCCCGCCTCTTTGACGATGATAGCGAGGCCAAGGGCATCTGCGTGAAAGGTGGCGGGGTGATTGTCTGCGGAGTTAGATTTGCCTGCGGCAACATGGTTGCCGAGCGGTGGGGCGTCAGGCAGGGCGGGTGTGGCCTTGGGATCCGGGGCGGCGGGCTTGGTCGTGCTGGTGGATTTTGGCTTGCTTGAGACACTGGCGGAGCCTGAGGAGGATTTTTCTTTCGACGCTTTCTTGAAAAGTGCCTGCAGGGTGCTGACGCCTTCTGGGCTGATGTACTCTTTGACGTCCAGATTGCGCAAGATGAGCTGATGGATGAGGACCTGCTTGTTGAGGAGGCTCATGAGCGAGATTTGGAGATCCGCCTGACCGATGGTGATGGGGGTGGGGGCCGCCTCGGGTGGGGCGTCGATGGCGGAGAGGCGGACGTTTGTCAGCGTGAGATGGGCAGGACTGGAGAAGAGGCTGAAGTCCACGGCATCGATTTCTGCCTTGGTGTTGCAGGCTTCTTCGATTTGCTGAACAAGTGCTTCCTTGGTGACAAGAGACCTGAGCCACCACGTGGCACCTGCCAAAACGAGGACCAGGAGAAAGCCAAGGAGGGCCAGAACAAGGAGTAGTCTGCGCGCGAGCCGATTCATCGGTGCAGCATAGCGGGCATCGTGGCGCGTGCAACGATTGGTGGCGTCAGATTGCAGGGAAATGCAGGGAAGGGCGCTTGCCGAGACGTGGGACCTCTGCTAGACGGAGGGCATGCGCAATGTGATGATGGTCTTTCTGGGCGGTGGCCTGGGGTCTGTGCTCCGCTACCTGACGGTGGTGGGGGTGCTGCGTGTGACGGGTCGCACAACCTTTCCGTATGGGGTGTTGGTGGCAAATGTGCTGGGCAGTTTTGTGCTGGGCTTCCTCTTTGCTCTGCCCGCGATGAAGGCCAAAGACAGCGCGACGTGGATGTTTTTGGCGACTGGTGTGATGGGCGGTTATACGACTTTTTCGACGCTGGCGAATGACTCCTGGGTCTTGTTCGGGAATCATCATTCGTGGCTGGCGCTACTCAATGCGGTGGGAAGCATCGCGTTGGGGTTCATGGCTGCTGGCCTCGGTTGGGCGACGGCGCGGTGGTTGGCGGGGGTATCTTGAGGATTTTATATGAGCAGTGAATTTCGTCTTCTCTTTGTCTGTCTGGGCAACATCTGCCGGTCACCGGCCGCCGAGGGTGTGATGCGGCATTTTGTCGAGGAGAACGGTCTGGCCAGCAGTGTCCATATTGATTCTGCTGGCACGGCGGGCTGGCATACGGGGAAACGTGCGGACGAGCGAATGCGTGCGGCGGCCCTGGCGCGTGGTTACGATCTGGCGAGCCGTGCGAGGCAACTGAAGGCGGAGGATCTACTTTCCTTCGATCTGGTCCTGGTGATGGATGAGGAGAATCTGCGCGACGCACGGGCGCTGGACCCGCAGTCGCTCTACACGGAGAAGGTGAAGCTGTTTTGTGATTTCTGCACGGACCACAGTGAGCGCCAAGTGCCGGATCCTTATTACGGCGGCGAGGAGGGCTTTGAAAAAGTGCTGGATCTGCTGGAGGACGGATGCCGCAACCTGATCACTTTCGTCAAACGACCACGCGTTTAGCGAGGGTAAACTTGATCTCCGAAGGTGGCTTCCAGGCAGCCATGGCATCGAGTAGTGTGTCTGTGTCTGCTGCGGCGATGAGACGCTGGCGATCAGTTGCCATGAGAAACCCCTGCGTGACCATGTGATCGAGGCACTGGAGGATGCCATCGAAAAAGCCGTCGATGTTGAGAAGTCCCACAGGGTGCCCGTGGATGCCGAGCTGCGCCCAGGTGAGTACCTCAAAAAGCTCGTCGAGCGTGCCAAAGCCGCCAGGGAGCGCGATGAAGCCCTGCGCTTCCTCTACCATGCGCAATTTGCGCTCGTGCATGGTCTTGACGACGATCATATCCTCAACATCGGGGTGCTGGAGCTCGCGGGTATTGAGGAACTCGGGGATGACGCCAATGACCTTCCCACCCGCACGCAATGCTCCGTCTGCGAGGGCACCCATCATGCCGACTCCACCGCCGCCATAAACAACGCGGATGCTGCGGCGCGCCAGGGTCGCTCCAGCCGCGTGGGCTGCGCTAATGAATGCGGGATCGTTCCCCGGGGCTGAGCCGCAATAGATGGCGAGCGAGTGAAACATCGGGCGGATCAGGGCATGAATTGGCCGCGGCGAATCTCGGAGCCCTTGAACCGAATGCTGAAACGAAACACCTTTTTCTTCCGGCAATGGATCTCGCCAGTCTGGAGGTCGAAGCGGTCGGGGATCTCGATGAGGTGCAGGTCTGCTGTGGCGTGGTAGCCGCGCTCAGAGAAGATGTCGATGAGCATCGCGAGGGCCTCGGGATCGTGGAACAGCTTGTCTTCGGAATTGATGCCTGCCAGCCCTGAGATGGCATGCCGGACGACGATCGGCATCATCTTTTCTTCGATGAAGCTGACCACGCTGTGCATGAGTTCGGGCTTCTCGACTTTGTAATTGTCCAGTCGACGCACGAGGTCTTGCCGCGCGTGGCGGACGATCTCGCTTGCCAGAGGTAGGGCGCGCAACTGGTCAAAGGTGCGGGGGTCGAGTTCAAGCGAGCTTTGGTATTCGAGCTCGCGTATGATGTTTTCCTGCACCCTGGCGAGTGGGGCCTGGGCGTTGATAAAGTGGTAGTGGAAGATCTCCTTGAGCGAGACCAGGGCGTCGTAGGTCTTCTCTTTGAAAACCTTGTAACGATTGCGCGCCAGCTTCGCATCGAAGTCCGTATTGCGCTCCTCCCACAGTTCTCCTAGCCCGGAACTGCGCACTTCTTCGTTGTGTGCCATGACTTCCTGGCCGCGTTTCAGCTGTCGGGCGATGCTTTCTGCCTCATCGACGAAGAGGACCATAATGTGAAAGATCGGCTGCTTGAAGTGGGCGGCGTCGGGTGTCTCAGAAAAATCGCGACGCAGGCGGATCATCTCGTCAAAGAGCATCTTCAGGCACTCCACCTGCACCTGGGTGCGCGGAAAACCGTCGAGGATCGCGCCGTTTTGCTGCTCTGGTTCTAGCAGTTTGCGGATGAGGATGCTGACGACTTCGCGGTCGCCGACCATGCCTCCCTGTGACTTCAGTTTGCGGGACTCAGGGCTGTCGAGCAGGGCGCTAACGACGATGGGTTGCGCGGTGATGCCACGCACTTTGCGGATGAAGTCGGTATTGGTCCCTTTGCCTGCGCCTGGCGCTCCTCCGAGTAGGATGAGTTCCTTCGGGAACCTCAATCGGTCGCGACCGTACTCGCTTTCGAGCTCCTTCCAGACGTGGTTGAAGATGAGTTGGGCGTCCTTGATTTCCAGGTCCGCAGGTGCGGTTGGTTTGACGGCAGGATCATTTAGGGAAGACGGCATGCGGTGCCGGGAAGGTATCGGGTTGCCTGTCTCGATGTCAAACGCGGATGGGGGGCAAACTGCTGCTTCACGCGACGCCGCGGCAAAGTCTGCCGAGCAATCGGGAAAAGAGCAGGAGCAAAAGCCCCGCTGCACCAGCGATCCACACGACGCCGAGAAAGGTTTGGTCCATCGTGGCGGTGTTTTCGCCCGTGACGCTGCGGGCGAAGAGTCCTGCGAGAAGATTTCCCAGTGAGGTGCCGAGGAACCAGATGCCCATGGCCTGACCAACGAGCCGCTGCGGGGCGAGCTTGGTGACGGCGCTGAGTCCGACCGGGCTGAGACAGAGTTCGCCAACAGTATGGAGGAAGTAGGTGGCAAAGAGCCAGGTAGGCCACACCTGACCGGTGGCCAAAGCTCGTTTTGCGCCGATGGCGATGATGCCAAACCCTGCTGCAAGCAGCAAAAGCCCGAGCGCCATTTTTGTGATTAGCGATGGATTGCGGCCCTGTTTGGCGAGACGCACCCAAAGGATGGCGGCCACTGGCGCTAGGAGGATGATGAGGCCGGCATTGACCATCAAGAACCAGCCGGCGGGAAATTCCCAGTCCGTTCCTATGACACGGCGGATCGTGAAGCGATCAGCAAATAGGCTCAACGAGGAGCCGACCTGCTCAAAGCCGGCCCAGAACATTGCGGAACACAAAAACAGCACCGCGATGACGATCATGCGCTTCTTTTCATCTGGCTGCAGCCCCGCCAGCGTGAAAGCCCAGGTGAACCAGAGTGTGGCTAGCCCGACAATCGCCCATTTGGTGTTTTCGGCCAGAGCTTCTGGCTGGATGGTCACCATGCCGCTAACGAGCAGTCCGGCGGCGATTACCAGCGCCGTCAAGCCGACCGTCAGCACGGTGCGATCTCGCGCAGGGTGGTCGCTGAAATGCGGCACGCGACCTGCGCCTCCGAGTCGGTCTTGGGTGAGTTTGTATTGGATGAGGCCAAAAACCATCCCAATGCCAGCGGCGGCAAACCCGAGGTGCCAGTCCACTTTTTCCCCCAGAAAACTGCAAACGAAGGGGCCGAGAAAGGCACCGAGATTCACGCCCATATAAAAGATGCTGAACCCGGCGTCTCGACGCGCGCCACCTTCGGGATAGAGGGTGCCGACGAGGGTGCTCATGCTAGTTTTGAGTAACCCGCTACCGAGCGCTACCAGTGCGAGCCCGATAAAAAAAGTATCCTGTCGAGGGATGGCCAAGGTGAAATGGCCGAGCGCGATCACGATGCCGCCATACCAGACGGACCGCTGAGGGCCGAGCACTCGATCCGCGATCCAGCCGCCTGGGAGCGCCGCGAGATACACGGCAGCGGTGTAAAGGCCATAGATCGCGGCAGCCGTGCCGTCAGTGATACCGAGGCCACCTTCCGCTGCGGACTTCGTCATGTAGAGGACGAGCAGGCCGCGCATGCCGTAATAGCTCAGACGTTCCCACATTTCGGTGAAAAAGAGCGTGCGCAGGCCGGGTGGATGCTGGGAGGTCATGGAGAGAATGGCAAGATTAGCGACGAGAGTGCGCCGCTGTCCACTGTGGGTGTCACTTTTTTGGCATGGATCTCATGTCGGGGTGCAGAGTAGAAAACGCCCGCCAGGGTTGCCAAGCGCTTATCCCATGCCATCTTGGCCTCCATGACGGAGTCAAAACGCGGTCCCCTAGAAATCATTGGTCGAGTGGCCATGGATTTTGCTGTGTATTTGGGCCAATTGGCATCGCTGGGGAAGGATCTCTGGGACGCAGTGCGCTCGGGCACTTGGCGGCTGCGATTGGTGGCGGAGCAGATCGTATCGATCGGCTATGGATCGCAAGCGGTGGTCATCGTGACCGGTGCCTTTACGGGTGCCGTCTTCACCTTTCAGACTTATGCCAAGTTTAAAGACTTTGGAGTGGAATCGACTGTGGGAGCCGTGGTGTCCATCGCGCTGTGTCGCGAGCTGGGGCCAGTGCTGGCTGGGCTAATGGTCGCGGGGCGGGTCGGTGCCTCAATGGCTGCGGATATTGGTACGATGAAGGTCACTGAGCAGGTCGATGCGCTTCGCGTCATGGGCGTGCATCCGGTGGATTACCTCGTGCTACCGCGCTTCCTTGCGATGATGATTTCGATGCCGTTCCTGGTTGCGGAGAGCATTTCCTTTGGGCTGATGGCCTCCTATGTCGTCTGCGTCTATGGGTTTGGTGTGCCGGATGCGTGGTACATGAAGCACATGCTGGAGCACACCGACATGACGGACCTGATCATTGGGATGATCAAGGGCTTCGTCTTTGGTATCGTCATCACCCTAGTTTCGTGCCACCAAGGTCTGGCAGCGGAGGATGGCGCGGTGGGGGTTGGACTTGGGACGACGCGTGCTGTAGTGATTTCGTCGCTGAGTCTGCTGATCATCAATTTTTTCCTCTCAATCCTGTTGAACTATATTTTCCCCCTTGGCACCGGGATATGAGTCAGACCTCCTCCGCAATCGTGCCACAGGGCGCCGCAGGGCCAAAAGACGCTGATCACTTCATCGAGTTGAAGGGCTTGCATAAGAGCTTCGGCAAACAGAAGATTCTGCAAGGCATTGATCTGCAACTGCGGCATGGCGAAACTCTGGTGCTGATCGGTCCGAGCGGTGAGGGCAAGACGGTATTGATGAAGCACGTCATCGGCCTCTTGAAGCCAGACAAGGGAACAGTGTCGGTCGCCGGGATCGTGGTGAATTCGCTTGGCGAACGGGAGATGGCTCCGATTCGTCAAAAGGTGAGCATGATGTTTCAAAATGCCGCGCTCTTTGACAGCATGACGGTCGCGCAGAACGTGGCTTTTCCTCTAGTGGAGGCGGGGGTGCGCGACAAAAACGAGATCCGCACGCGGGTCGAGGAGGCACTGGAGTGCGTCGATCTGGCGGAGCATGGGCACAAGTTGCCAGTAAATCTGTCCGGCGGCATGAGGAAGCGTGCTGGGATTGCTCGAGCCATTGTGGGTCGCACGCAGTGCATTCTGTATGATGAGCCGACGGCGAGTCTGGACCCAGTGGTGTCCGATGTGATCGATCAAATGATCCTGCGCATGAAGCGGCGGTTCAATGTGACGTCCATCGTCGTCACGCACGATATGAAAAGCATGTTCAAGATCGCGGATCGCATCGCGATGCTGAAGGAGGGTGTAATTCACTTCTTGGGCACACCCGACGAACTGCGTGCCTGCAAAGACGAAGGAATCCAAGACTTTATCGAGGGGCGTTCCCATGTCGTCGCCTGAGCCCTAACCCATGACTGCTATTTCTGAATGAACGAATCGAATCGAAAAACCGAAATGTTGGTGGGCCTCTTCATCCTGGTGGGCCTGCTGCTGCTGGGAGCCTTGGTTCTGCAGTTTAGCAAGGTGAAGGAGGCGTTCCGTGATACTTACGAGCTGAGTGTCAGCTTTAGCAATGCCACTGGAATTACGAAGGGCGCACCCGTCGTTCTGGGTGGGTCAAAGATCGGCAAGGTGGAAGACAAGATGTTGAAGCCGGATGCGTCTGGCGTGGTCCTGAAACTGAAGCTCTATGGCGATGTGGATGTGCCTGTGGGTTCCGTCTTTTCCGTTGGGACATCGGGTCTGATGGGAGATGGGTTGATCAATATCAAGGTGCCGGAATCTGAAGGGCCGATCACTAAGTTTTATGCACACGACTTTGCCGAGACCATTGAGGGCGATAAGTCGGATGATCTTTCGACGCTGCAAAACGCTGCCACTTCTGCTGCGAAGAAGGTGGATATGGCCATGAACCAGGTGCGTGATGCGCTGGAGGATGTGAAGTCGGCAATGAAGAAAGTGAACGAAGGCGCGCTATCAGATGAGACGGTTGCCAGTTTCAAGAGCAGCATGACGCATCTCGAAAGCACGATGAAGAACGTGGACGAGAAGATGGTGACGGATGCTAATGCCCAGAATTTACACGCTGCAATCGCTGATATTCGGGAAGCAGCAGCGGCATTCAAAGGGGCAGCCAAGGCGACCGAGGAACAAGTGAAACGACTGGGGCTGATGTTTGATAAGCTCGACCCAGCGATTGAAAAGGTCGATGGAGTGATGGTGCGTGCGGATGATGCGCTGAAGGCGCTGAAAGATGGTGCCGAATCCTTTAGCCGAACGGCCAAGACGATGAACAGCGGAGCGGGTCTGTTGCCAGCGCTTTTGAATGATCCGGAGTTGAAGGAGACCTTCAAAGATTTGATCGAGAATCTCAAACGCAAGGGCTTCATCTTTTATCGCGATGCCGCAGGTAAGGAAGAGGAGTCATCGCCATCGCAACGTGGGGGGCTTTTCAACCGTCCAGGTCGTTAATTTTCCCTTCGATGCGTCTCTGTGTTCTAGCTACGGCCCTGCTGCTTGCCGCCTGCGGTGCGTCGCGAGAGCGTGCGGATTTGGTGTTCATCAATGGTGCTGAACCACAGAGCATTGATCCATCATTGGTGACTGATCAGGTGGGGATGCGGATCGCTTCGGCGCTGTTTGAGGGTCTCTGTCGAATCGATGCAGCGGGCCATTCGCAGCCGGGGATGGCGGAAAAGTGGGATGTTTCTGCGGATGCCAAGACATACACCTTCCATCTGCGCCCAGGGATCGTCTGGAGCAATGGAGATCCAGTGACGGCGACGGATTTTGTGGATTCTTGGAAGCGCGTACTGACTCCGTCAACGGGGGCGGACTACGCGAGTCAGTTGTTTATCGTGAGGGGAGCTCGCGAGTTTTATGATGGTGAACGGCACGACGATTTTTCATCGGTGGGTGCAGTGGCAGTGGATGCCAACACGCTACGAGTCGAGTTGGTCAATCCCACGCCTTACTTTATTGATCTCTGTTCGTTTGCGACGCTGTCTCCCGTTCATCTGCCGACGATTGCAAAGTTCGGAACGGCTTGGGCTCGGCCAGGACGGATTGTGTGCAACGGGTCATATCTACTGGAGGACTGGCGTTTGGATGAGCGCATTCTGTTGCGCAAAAATCCGGCTTATTGGGATGCAGCGAATGTAGCCATGAAGACTGTGGAGGTGCTACCGGTCTCAGAACCAAACACTGCGGTGAACTATTTCCTCACAGGGCAGGCGGACTTGATCATGGATAAGGGGATGGTGCCGGTGGCTTTGGCTGGGAAGCTGAAATCGCAACCTTGGTTCCATACGGGGCCATTTCTGGGCAGCTGGTTCGTCCGCTTCAACACGACCAAGCCACCCTTCAATGACGCCCGAGTCCGCAAGGCCTTCAGCCTCGCGATTGATCGTCGCCGGATCACTGAGAAGGTCACTCAGATGGGGGAAACGGGTGCGTGGAGTCTGACACCACCGGGCACAGGGCGCGATTATCAACCACCACCTGGCCCGGGGTTTCATCCTGATGAAGCACGGCGCTTGCTTGCAGAGGCTGGCTATCCCGAAGGTCGCGGATTGCCTTTGGTGGACTATCTTTATTTTCCGAAACCCGTGGAGCTCAGCATCGCCGTGGAACTGCAAGCGATGTGGCAAGAGCATCTGGGCGTGACGGTGAATCTCTCCAAGCAAGAGTGGAAGATCTACCTCGATTCGATGAATAAGCTAGAGTACAGCCTGTGCCGATCCAGTTGGGTAGGGGACTACAACGATCCGAATACTTTCATGGAGATGTTCACTGCCAGCAGTGGCAACAACCGCACCGGCTGGCAGAGTGCTGCGTATGATAAACTCATCGCCGATGCCGCAGCTGAGCCAGACGTGGCGAAGCGGAACGGGATCTTTCAAACCGCCGAGCGCATGCTGATCTCGGACGAATCCGTCATCCTTCCTGGTTACTACTACGTGGGAGTGCAGTTTTACCATGGCGATCGTCTTGAAGGCGTGCAGGCCAATCTGATCGATGACCATCCATTCCGTGCGATGCGCTGGAAGAACTAAACTTTTTATGTCCCACTGGTTGCTCAAATCTGAACCCGACGTTTTCTCCTTCGAAGATCTGATCTCTAGGCCCAAAAAGACGGAGCCGTGGAATGGGGTGCGCAATTACCAAGTGCGGAACTACATGCGCGACGAGATGAAAGTCGGAGATCTGGGGTTTTTCTACCACTCCAGTTGCCCCAACCCTGGCATCGCTGGTGTGGTTCGCC
Organism: Verrucomicrobiaceae bacterium; assembly: GCA_024232965.1. Lineage (GTDB taxonomy): Bacteria > Verrucomicrobiota > Verrucomicrobiia > Verrucomicrobiales > Verrucomicrobiaceae > JACKQF01. The sequence continues at coordinate 817,705 of JACKQF010000003.1, forward strand.
TCTCTTCTGAGGCGAAACCCGATCCCACACAGTTCGATTCGAAGTCGGAGTATCATGATCCAGGCAGTAAAAAGGAGGATCCGCGGTGGTTGCTGGTGGATGTAACCTGGGAGGCGACTTTCCCCAAGTTTGTCTCGCTGGATGATCTCCGCAGTGCGCCGGAATTGGCAGAGATGCTGATTCTGCGCCGAGGGAATCGGCTATCTATCACTCCGGTCAGCCATGCGCATTTCACAAAGATCTGCGCAATGGGTGGCCTGAAGAAGGTTCCAAAATAATCTGGCTCTTCCCTGCGCGGAGTTCCTTTTTGGTGGCATTTATAGCCGATTTCGGCTAAGAACTTTGCGCGTATGGTAGGGATCGATTTGGGAACGACGAACAGTCTGGTGGCTCACTTTGTTGATGGGCATCCGGAGATTTTGGTGAACGAACTGAACGAGGGATTGACGCCTTCCGCTGTGGCTGTTGCGCAGGATGGCACGCTATTGGTAGGACGTGCGGCGAAGGACCGTCTGATCAATGCGCCCGAGTCCGGGCGCTCCTTCTTTAAGCGGGACATGGGCACAGCGGCGTCCTACCAGTTTGGTGGTCGCCGCTGGACTCCTGTGGAGTGCTCTGCGGTGGTGCTGCGGGAAATGAAGCGGATCGCGGAGTTACGTCTTGGGCATGAGGTGGATCGGGCGGTGATCACCGTCCCAGCTTACTTTTTGGATCAGCAACGACAGGCGACGGTGGAGGCTGCGCAGATCGCCGGGCTGAAGGTGGAGCGACTGCTTAACGAGCCAACGGCGGCGGCTCTCGCCTACGGTCATCAGGAAAATCCAGATCTCAGTACGCTGCTGATATTTGACTTGGGTGGCGGTACCTTTGATGTGACGATTTTGGAGTGCTTTGAGGGGGTGGTGGAAGTGAAGTCGTCGGCGGGCGAGAGTCGTCTTGGCGGTGAAGACTACACAGATGCGCTTGGGGAATGGCTTCGCGATAAAACGAAGTGGAAGCCTGAGGACATGGATGCCATGCGGTGGCGTGAATTGGTGGAGCAAGCCAAGCGTGATTTGTCCACAGCGGATTCCACGGTGATCATCGTGAATGGCAATGAGGTGCCACTGTCTCTCGCTGATTTTGGGGCCGCAACGCGTGAACTGACGGCGCGGCTGCGACCTGTGGTGCGGCGTTGCTTGAGTGATGCAGGGATTACTCCAGCCCATCTGGATGGGGTCTTGCTGGTCGGTGGGGCCAGTCGAATGCCATTGATCGTGTCTGCTTTGGCTGAAGATCTCCAGCAACCTCCGAGCCGCAGTCTTGATCCGGATCGGGTCGTGGCTCTGGGGGCGGCGGTGCAGTCGGCGCTGATCGCGCGACAGGCTGCGGTGCGTGATTTGGTGCTGACGGATGTTTGCCCTCACACGCTGGGCGTAGCCATCTCCAAGCAACTGACACCTGGGCAGATCCAGGATGGCTATTTTTCACCCTTGATTGACCGGAATACCACGGTGCCGGTGAGCCGTTCCGATACGTTCCACACCCTTCATCCCCAGCAAGATGAGATCCTGCTTCAGGTCTATCAGGGCGAGGGGCGGATGGTGAAGGACAATCAAAAGATCGGCCAGGTGCGCGTGCCGGGGATGAAATCCCAGCCTGGGCAGAAGCGTCCCGGCGAGGTCGATGTGCGCTTCACCTATGACATGAATGGCATTCTTGAAGTGGAGGTGACGATTCTGCATAGCGGCCAGAAGGTATCGGAGGTCTTTGAGCAACGCCCAGGGACGATGAGCAAGGAAGAGATCCGCGATGCGATTGCGCGGCTTACACCCCTGAAGGTGCACCCGCGTGACGCGCCTCCACATCGTGCTCGATTGGAGCGCGCTGAGCGACTCTACCAGGATCTCCGTTCGGTGGAACGATCCATCCTGACCGCGCTGATCGATCAATTTGAGCGGGCTTTGAGTTCGCAAGAACCTGCGCAAATCCGTGCGTCAGCGGAGGAATTGGATAGCTTCATGAGTCCTTATTTTCGTGATGAGGCATGAGCAATGACCCTTGGTCGATTCTGGGTCTGGACCCGAGTGCCGCATCGGAAAAAGATGTGAAGGTCGCCTATGCGAAGCTGATCAGGCAGCACCGGCCGGACACCGATCCAGAAGGTTTTCAAAGGGTGCGCCAGGCCTATGATGCGGCATTGGCGCAACTGAAGAATCCGGTTCGGACATCCGGCTTCGTGCGGCCCGGTATGGCGCCGATTCCGACTGACCAAAAGGAGCCGCAACCTCTGGGCAGCGTCTCTTTTCCGCCGCCTGTGGTGGAGGCTCAACTGGCGTTGAAGGCGGCATTGGACGTCGGAGAAAGTGTGAAGATTTCGGAAGCATCCGATGCCTTGCAAAAACGTTGCCAGGAGGCGCGGCCAGGTTTTTTGGGCATGGAACTATGGAACCAGTCCTTGCACCAACTCTTTCAAGGAGATCTCGATACACTGGTCAAGGTGGTGTGCACGCGGCAGCTGCTGGAAGAACTTCGGCTCGGGCAGGCGATGGTGAGCCACTCGGTGATCGGCTGGTGGGCGGAGCATGAAACATGGGTGGCATTGCAGGAACTCGCAGATCTCATTGAGCAAGGGAAGTCTGAACTGGGCAACGAAGCGGCTGCCTCTGTGGCACTGCGTTTGGGATTGCTGCTGTCGTTCCGGCAACCGCGGCAGTCGCGACGGCTCGGCCACTTCGCCTATCCTCATCTCAGGCTGGACTCACGGGATGCCCAGGTGCATCAGGTGGAGCAACAGGCTGCGCTGGGGGAGTGCTTCCTGGGCTTTCCCGCGCACCAGGCAGAATTTTGGCGGAAACGCTTCGATGATCTCGATGGCGAATTCGACTGGGACTCGCAGGAAGCTCTAGATGCTAGGCGCTACCTCGTCATCACGCGGCGTAGAGATTGGATGGGCTTTGGATTTGTCCAACGTGTCGCATCCGAGGAGTGGTGGAACGAGTTTGTCGAGGCCATGAATCGCCGTGCTGGTGGTGGAGGCACCGCGCCCTCTCCAAAGTATTCTGGCGGTGGAAGCACGGTGCCGCGTTGGGCTGTGGTGATGGGCATATTTTTGGTGTTTCGCTTGCTGGCGCTGTTCACAAATGATAGGCCGACTCGGAGCGCGGGCCGTGCTGTCGATGTTCCGCGATTGCCCCAAACAGCCCAGCCCGTGGCCGATCTTGTGCCTGCAATGCCGCCTCCATCGCGTCCAATGCCATCGAGGGCAAACTTTGAAGACGCCTTGAAATCGTTTCGGAACTATTCGGGAACCGTCGGCACTGATCCCGCATTGAGGCAGGCCGCACTTAGGAGCTGTCGGGCGCAATTGACGCAGCTCAAAGAGCGCACCCCTCTCGTCGCAGCAGAGCTTTTTCGGCTGCGCCGTGGGCAGTCGCAGCAAGTGATCGACGCTTTTTCTCTCTACTCCCAATCCACGATCGGACGGTCTAACGCGGCTGGGTTGGCATGTGGATTGATTTGGGACGAGGATACAGACCACGATATCCGCCTGCTTGCTGCTGCGCATCTTGCAGCAAACCTGTCCCCCGGGCAGCTCATTGAGCTTCTTTCCGTCACGGCCCATGGAACAAGCTCGATGAAGATGGCGACGATGGCCTGCGTCGAACAGTTTCTCACCAAACGGAAGGGGGATGCGTTGGTTTCTGAATTGGAGCGGTTGACGGAAATTCGTGACGTGGCCAACGATCCATCAAAGTAGCTGCCTGATAGAATTCCACAGGTGGGAGCGTTTCCACATTTGGAAACATGGCAGTCTCTACAAAAAATCTACCCATCCAGGTGGCCGATGATTCAGCGGCTCCTGGGACCGAACGAACGTTGGCGATCTTGGAGGTGCTAGGCAGGCATCGTGCGGGATTGAGCCTGACAGAAATTGCCCGTGAGCTGGCCTTGCCCGTGAACACGGTTTTTCGCATTGCGGGAACGTTGCATGCCCGTGGTTACCTGCAACGCCGCGAAGATGACAAGCGCTTCGTGCTGACCAACAAGCTCTTCGATCTATCAAGGCCCCAGGTGCGCGAAAAAAGCCTGGTCGTGTGCGCTCTGGAGTCGCTCAAATGGCTGCGGGATGAGGCTGGCGAAACCACCCAAATCCTAGCCTGCGCCAATCACAAAATGACCGTGCTTGAGCAGTGTGTCTCGTCTCAAGCGATTAAAGTCAGCAGCACCGTCGGCCTACAGGTGCCCATGTATTCCTGTGCGCCTGGTAAGGCGGTGCTCGCACATTTGCCCGGGGATGAACTCGAAAAGTTTTATTCGGCAGTCACTCTCAAGCAGTTCACGCCATCGACCTTGGCTACCCGCAGTGCGCTCGCGGCTGATCTGGCCAAGACCCTCAAACGTGGTTTTGCGACCGACATCGCGGAGGGATTGGAAGGCATCCACTGCGTTGCCGCTGCCATTCTTGATGAATATCGTTACCCTGTCGCTGCCATCACGGTGATGGCTCCATCCTTTCGGCTGAAGAAGGACCAGTTTGAAAAAGTCGGACGCATGTGCGTGGAGGCAGCCGAAGCAATCACTCAGAGGCTCTTAGCATGAAAAGAATCTTCTTTGCCATCTCTGCCTTCCTTTGTGGCCAAACCGTTGCGGCGACTACGCAGCAGATCGAGTTCTTTGAATCGAAAATCCGCCCGATCCTCGCGCAGGATTGCTACGAGTGCCACAGCGTCGTGACCAAACAGAAGGGCGGCTTGGTTCTGGATTCGCGCGCCGGCCTGCAAGCAGGTGGCGATTCAGGTGCAGTCATCAAACTGGGCGATCCTAGCGAGTCTCTGCTCATTCAATCGATCAAGCACCAGCATGAGGATCTCAAGATGCCCAAAGGGGGCGCGAAGCTAGATGACAAGATTATCGCCGACTTCGAACAGTGGATTCGTGACGGTGCTATTGATCCCCGTGACAATCCGCCGACCAAAGAAGAGGTTGCCAAAGAAACGGATTGGAAGTCAGTGCTCGAACGGCGAAAGCAGTGGTGGGCATTTCAACCCATTTCAGCCCAGCCAGCAAGCAAGACGATCGACGATTACATTGATACGGAACTCGCGAACCAAGGTATTCCAGCGGCACCACTGGCTGACAAGCCAACTCTACGCCGTCGGCTGAGTTTCGTGCTCACCGGCCTTCCTCCGAGCGCAGACAAGTCTGTCGATGCCTTGCTTGCCAGTCCGGCCTTCGGTGAAAAATGGGCGCGCCACTTCATGGATTGGGTGCGTTATGCGGAGAGTTACGGATCAGAAGGCGATCCTGCCATCCCGTACGCCTACCAATATCGCGACTATTTGATTCGTGCTTTCAACAAGGATGTGCCGTATCCGCAACTGATCAAAGAAGCAATTGCAGGCGACTTGCTCGCACGTCCTCGCATTGAGAATGGCCTCAACGAAAGCGCCATCGGGATTGCTCAACTGCGCATGGTGCTGCATGGGTTTTCTCCGGTCGATTCGCTGGATGAAATGGTTACCTTTACTGACAACCAGATCGACACCGTAACAAAGGCATTTCAGGGCCTCACCGTCTCCTGCGCTCGTTGTCACAATCACAAGTTTGACGCCATCTCCCAGGCGGATTTTTATTCGCTCTACGGGATCTTTACCAGCACGCACCCTGCGGTGATTGATGTGAATGCTCCGGGAACGGGCGATGCGATCCGTGCCGAATTGAAGCACCTGAAGGCTAAGATCAAAAGCCAACTCGTCGATGAGTGGCTCAAGACCACACCGAAGTCTGAGGCTGCCGCTGACCCCGCTGAAACACAGGATGGTTTCGATGAACTCCAATGGACGGCTCAGGGGATCGCTAAGACCGATGCTGGGGAATTTGCCATCACTGACGCGGGACTGCGCATCTATCCAGGCGGTTATTTCTCGGATCTGATCAGTTCCAAGGACCGAGCTGTCCTGTTCACCAAGCGCTTCAAATGCCCCGAGGGCACGCTTTGGTTCCGTGTTGCAGGAAACGGTGGAGTGAAGGCCAAATACGTCGTTCAGAATTACCCGCGAACGGGCACCATCCACAAGGCCGTTGTACTGAAGGATGAGAAGGATGAAGAGTTCAAATGGCGGCCCCTCGAACTCGATTTTTGGAAAGGTGACGAGGTCTTCCTCCAAGTCACCACGGCTGCCGACATGCCTGCAGAATACGCCGACGGGCGCTCTTGGTTTGGCATCACGGATGTCCGTATCACAAAAGATCAGCCGGCGCCGGAGCCGCCAGTTCGTTCGACAGCGTCGCCTTATCAATTGATCACCCGATGGCAGAAGAATGAACTCAGCGATTCCCAGGCTGAGGCGCTGAACGAATTGGTTCGGTCCAAGAAGTTGTCTCTCCAATCCATCGCTCCACTGCTTCAACGCTACCGAGATCTCGAAGCCAAGTTGCCCGCCCCGACTCGCGTCCCAGGAGTAATCGAGGCGGATGCGAAAGATGCTGCGCTCTTCGTGCGTGGCGATCACAAGCAACCCGCCGAGATCGTGGCGCGACGATTTCTCGATGCGATTGATCCCACCCCTTTTCAGACCAAGGGCAGTGGTCGTTTGGAGCTTGCGGAACACATGGCGGACTTGAAGAACAATCCTCTCACGGCTCGTGTCATCGTAAACCGCCTCTGGCATCATGTCTTCGGTCGCGGCATCGTTGCCACAACGGACAACTTTGGCAAACTCGGTGAACTGCCGACGCATCCCGAGTTGCTGGATTTTCTGGCCCAGCGATTCATTGATAGTGGTGGATCGGTCAAGGAGATGCTGAAACTGATGGTCACGTCAAAGGCGTTTCAGAGAAGTTCTCAGGCCTCCGAAGCCAGCGGTCAAAAAGACCCGGAAAACAAGTTGCTGAGCCATTGGAGTATCCGCCGCTTGGAGGCTGAGGCGATTCGGGATTCCATCCTTACGCTGACTGGGAAGCTAGAGCCTCAACTCTACGGTGTGTCTGTGGGCGGAGGTGACTTGCGGCGCAGTATCTATGTGAAAGTCGTCCGCAATGCCTTGGATCCCTTCCTAACCACGTTTGACGCACCCGTGCCGTTTAGTGCCCGTGGCAAACGCGACTCCACCAATGTCCCTGCTCAATCGCTAACGCTGCTTAACGATAGCAAGGTCATCGGTTGGTCACGCAGTTGGGCACAAAGGATCCTGGATGATGCCAAGAATCGCTCGGATGACTTCCGCATCCGCCAGATGTTCCTCGAAGCCTATGGGCGCACCGCCAGTGAAGATGAAACGATCCAGTGCGCGGCCTACCTTCAGTCCATCCAGCAGGAGACCCAGCAACAAACGCGTGAACTTGCAGCCCAAGAACAAAAGCTCAGCGACCTGAATCGCCAAATGTCCGCCATCATCGAGCCTGCACGCACGAAGCTGCAGGCGACACGCAAACTTCCAGCCGCGCCAGTGAATACTCCCGAGCCGCTCGCTGAGTGGACCTTTGACAAGGATTCGAGCGATAGTAAAGGGCACCTAGACTTGGAGCTCGTCGGCTCGGCGCGCATTGAAAATGGAGCGCTCATTGTGGATGGCAAATCAATGGCGAAGTCGGGCTCATTGCCAAAGCCACTCAAAGCCAAGACGCTCGAAGCCTGGGTGATGCTGGACAACCTCACCCAGCGCGGTGGCGGTGTCATGACGGTGCAGGGCAAGGACGGAGTGCTCTTTGATTCCATTGTCTTTGCCGAAAAAGCTGCTGCGCACTGGGTCGCTGGCAGCAACTTTTTCGAGCGTAGTGAACTGTTCGAAGGGGTCGCTGAAACAGAGGCTGTTGCACGCCCCGTACACGTCGCGGTAGTTTATCAAGCTGATGGCACCATCAGCGGCTATCGGGATGGCAAGCCGTATGGTCGGACCTATCGCAAGGCCGCAGGCGCGACCTTTGAGGCGGATGCCAGCCAAGTGTTATTTGGTTGTCGGCATGGCACACCTGTTGGCAACAAAGGCTTGGCTGGACGCATCTTTCGCGCCCGGCTTTACGATCACGCATTGACCGCAGAAGAGATTGCACTGACTGCGCAGATCGAATCCAGCAGTGTCACCGAGACCGATATCCTGGCCACGCTCAGCAGTGAGCAGCGCTCTCAACTCACAGCGCTGCGAGCCCAACGAGATCAACTTGCCAAGTCCCTCGAATCGGTTCTGACCACGGCCAGCAGCGATAGTCTCGAACTCCAGGCCTGGAGTAGCCTCGCGCAATCGCTGATAAACCTGAAAGAGTTCATTTACCTCCAATGAAACTTCCCCTTTCCTGGGCAGCCAACTTCGGCCATCTTCAGTCCGATGCAGCGCAGCCGATCTCAAATCCAGCGAGTGATCACCACGTTTGTTTCCCACGACGACCGGGAAGCCAACGAGCGATCCGAATGGCGTGCAATGACACCTTTGCAGCGATTGCAGGCCGTGGAGACCATGCGCCAGCTCAATCACCCGAAGTATGATCCCGCTGCCGACCGACTTCAGCGATTTTATACGGTTGCTTAATCGCCACCGGGTCCGCTATGTCGTGGTCGGAGGTTATGCGGTGGCTTACCACGGTTATGCGCGCTACACGGGTGATATCGACTTCTTTGTTGAAAACTCCCCGCGCAATGCACTAGCCCTTCAACGCGTTTTCAAAGACTTCGGTTTCGACAATCCTCCACCCGAGGTGTCATTGTTTCAGGAGGAGAAACGCATCGTCCGCATTGGCTTTCCCCCAATGCGTGTGGAGGTCACCAACCATATTGACGGCGTAACCTTCTCTGAATGCCACGAGAATCGCATCAACGCTCGCGTCGCCGGAGTGAGGGTGCCCTTTATCGATCTCGAACACCTCCGCAAAAACAAACTCGCCGCTGGGCGACCGGAGGATCTCCGCATACTATTTGGCAAGCCTCCATCAGAATGAGCAGGGGGCCCTGAGCCTCTTCGAACCAGCATCGCACCATGAACCATCACACTCGCCGTCATTTTCTCTCCACTGCATCTACAGGCTTTGGCATGGCCGCCCTAGCGGGCCTCATGCAGGAGGACGCCCTCGCATCCGATCCACTGATGCATCGCGCTCGGCGCATCGCTCCGAAGGCGCGCTCTGTCATTTTCCTCTACATGAGCGGCGGTGTATCGCATGTCGATTCGTTTGATCACAAGCCGATGCTGAAGCGGTTTGAGGGCAAGCCAATGCCGGGGGCGGTGCGGAAGACACAGTTCAACAACAATGGCACGGTCCAGCCATCGCATTGGGATTTTAAACCCTATGGGCAGTCTGGCATTGAGGTCAGTGATCTCTTTCCACAAGTCGGCGGGGTGGTGGATGAGCTTTGCATGATCCGCAGCATGACGGCAAAATTTAGCGAGCATGCGCAGGGAAATTTTTTCATGCACACAGGCTTTCCCTTCCTTGGCTATCCGAGCGCGGGTGCTTGGACGAGCTACGGGCTCGGTACCGAGTCTCGAGACCTACCGGGCTACGTGGTTTTGCAGAGCGGTGGCGCGGCGACTCCGCACGGTGGGGTGGGCTTGTTCAGCAATGGTTTTTTGCCCGCGCAGCATCAGGCTAGCATCGTGAAAGCAGATGATGCCGAGGCGATTGTGAATATTCGACCAGGAGAATCGCCATCGATTCAGCGCAAGCGATTGGATTTCATCGGCGCGATGGATCGCCGATTCATCAAGGCCACGCAGAATGATATGCATGTCGAGGCAGCGATTCGAAATTACGAGATGGCCTGGCGTATGCAATCAGCCGTGCCGGAACTTTGCGATATTGAAGGCGAGACGGAGGCAACTAAAAAGCTTTACGGTCTCGACGACTCCGAACCCAAAAAGGCAGCCTATGCGCGGCAGTGCTTGCTGGCGCGTCGATTGGTTGAACGCGGGGTGCGGTTCATCGAACTCAGCACGCTGGCCTACAACCTAGGTGGTGGGAACGGGGCCAATCCTTGGGATCATCACAGCGCGCTCAATGAAGGTCATGGCAAGATGGCTAACCAGATCGATCAACCGATTGCAGCGCTCATCAAAGACCTGCGCTCACGCGGGTTGCTTGATAGCACGCTGATTGTTTGGGCGGGCGAGTTTGGTCGGACACCATTCGCGCAAGGCTCCAATGGGCGGGACCATAACCCCTACGGATTTACTGTCTGGATGGCGGGCGGCGGCGTCAAAGGTGGGCATGTGTATGGGGCTACCGACGAATTCGGCTACACAGCTCTGGAAAACCCCACCAGCGTTTATGACATGTGGGCGACTGTTTTGTACCTGATGGGCATCGACCACGAACAGTTGACCTATCGATTCAGTGGTCGCGATTTGCGGCTCACGGATGTGCACGGAAATGTCCTGCGCGACATCATAGCATGAGTCCGAAGCGGGCGGAGACAAAGCGCAGCACGGCAAATAGGGCGACCGTCATCGCGGCGCTGCCGCCCAGCGCACCATAGAATCCGAACTGGCGTTGCATCCAGGGGAAGAGCAAAAACATCGGCAGAGTCGGGAGGACGTACCAGAAGATGTAATACATGTGGTCCGCAGTCTTTTGGTCTCGCTGCTCTGGGGCGCTCTCATGGTAAACCCAAAACAAGGTGATGATGCTGACAAAGGGCAGACTGGCCAACAGGGCCCCCATGCGGTCGCTGCGCTTGACCACTTCAGAGACCAAAACGATGACGGCGGCGCTGAGTAGGTATTTAATGATGAGTTTCGTGGTCATGGTGCGAAGTTTAACTCATGCTTCTGGTGCCTGCCAATCTTTCATGCATGGCGGGTTTTAGTGCCGAACGGAAGTGGGTGGCGATTCATGGTAGTGCCTTGTGCAAAAAGAAGCGGCTGGAACCCTTGAAACTAGGGGGATCCAGCCGCTTTGAGCAATTGGTGGGGACTACCGTTGGGCTGCGGCAGACGCTGCTGCTGCGGCTTGCCCTTGTGGGGTGGCCGCTGCTGCGGCTTTCAAGTCGCCGGCTGCTGCTGCCTTGGCGGCCTTTTCCATTGCGTCTGCACCGGAGGCTTTTTTGGCTAGGCCTGTCAGGCCTTCCTTTTTCCCAGCGGCGGTTGCGGCGTCAGGCTTTGTGGAGCAGCTAGAGCAGGCGTCCTTCTTTGCGCTGGAGCAGGATGCTAGGGCGGCGATGGCGGTTAACAAGAGCAGGTTCTTGAGCATTTGGATTTTGGTATTCTTTGGTGGTAGGTTGAACGAATCCCGGACATTGATTTGCGGGAGTTAGGGGTTTGAAAGCGTGGATTGTATTTCGTTGAACTCTTCTGAAGTTTTTCCTCCGGCCTTTCGCTCGGCTCATTCTGGCGTTACAGTCGACGATGAACCTAGAAATCATCGAAGCTGTTGAGGAGCTGACCGTGCGGCGCTGTGCGCCTGTTATGCGTGAGTTGAGGCCGCAATATGACGAGGAGGCGTTGGTGCAACGTGTGCTGATGCAGTTGACACAAGGTTTCAGATTGGTCGGGGCCGTGGCTGTTGGGGAGATTCGAGCAGTTGCAGGATTTCGAATTTTGGAAAATCTGGCCTGGGGGCGGTTCCTCTATGTGGATGACTTGGTTAGTTGCGAAGCAGATCGTGGTGCCGGACACGGAAGTGCGCTGATTGATTGGTTGGTGGCAGAAGCCAGGCGTCTGGGCTGTGACCAATTTCACCTGGACTCAGGAGTACAGCGCTTCGGGGCACATCGGTTTTATCTGCACAAGGGGATGGACATCAATTGCCATCACTTTGCGATGACGCTCTAACAGAGATCTATTTGGCTTCGTTCAGGAGTTGCTTTCGACAGTCGGCAAGGGTCGCTTTTTGATCGGCGGGTAGCTCAGGCCAGGCGAGCTTGAGCTTCTTGAGCTCTGCGAGGATCGCGGCGCTGACAATGAGGCGCATGTTTTTTTTGTCGTCGGCGGGGACGACGTACCAAGGGCATTCCTCAGTGGCGGTGGCTTTGATGGCGTCTTCGTAGGCGGCCATGTAGTCGTCCCAGAAAGCGCGCTCTTTGACGTCGCCTTCGTTGAATTTCCAGTTCTTTGCTGGGGTGTCGATGCGGGCGATGAAGCGGTCCTTCTGCTCTTCTTTGGAGACGTTGAGGAAAAACTTCAGGATGTGGATGCCGTTGCAGTCGCAATACGACTCGAAATTGCGGATGTCCTCTAGCCGCCGTTCGAAGAGTTTCTTGATGTTGGTTGTGGCGGATTCAGGCAGTCGCTGGTACTTGGTCACGATCTCTGGATGGACTTTGCAAACGAGGACTTCCTCATAGTAGCTGCGATTGAAGATGCCGATATGGCCGCGTGGCGGAAGCTTCTTGGTGGTTCGCCAGAGGTAGTCGTGGTCGAGTTCTTCTTCGCTTGGGCGCTTAAATGAGTGTACTTCAACTCCTTGAGGATTGATGCCACTCATGACGTGTTTGATCGTGCTATCCTTGCCTGCGGCGTCCATGGCCTGGAAGACCAGCAGGAGGCCGTGTCGATCCTGGGCGTACATCTGCTGCTGGAGTTCGTCGATTTCCTCCTGGTACTCGCGAATCAGGGAGTCATAGTGTTTATCGTCGTCATAGACGTCCTTCACCTTGGTTTTTGCCTTTGCAATTTTGAAGGGGCTTCCATCTGGGACGCGGAAAGGTTCGATGTCGAGCTTGATGTTCATGTCATGAAATGACTAATCGGGGTCGACGCAAAACGCAAGAGGGGGTAGGACCCGGCGCTGCTGGGATTCTTGATGGAATCGTTCCCATTCGGGATGGTGCGTTGTTTTGGCGGGATTTTCTTTGCATGCGTGGGGTCGAGGCGGTAGGGCCATGGTGGATATTTTTGATTAGTAGCGATGGATTTGGAAATTGAGGGCGATCAGGGATCAAAGACGGGAGGGGTGGCGTCAGCTTTCCCGCGCACTCGATGGACCCTGGTGCTGGCGGCGGGTGCTGGTGAAGAGGTGGATCGTGAGGCGGCGTTGGGGGAGTTGTGTCGGCAGTATTGGTATCCGCTCTATGCCTATGCGCGGCGGCGAGGGCTGTCTGCTGAAGATGCGCAAGACGCCACGCAGTCCTTCTTTGAGCATCTGCTTTCTGCCCAAGTGTTTGAGCGGGTCGGAGGCAAGGAGTTGGGTCGGTTGCGATCCTACTTGTTGACCTCGATGCAACGCTGGCTGATGAAGGAGCATCGCAAGATGTCTGCCTTGAAGCGCGGCGGTGGGGTGGGAGACATTTGCCTGAATGAGGAGGAAGGCGAGCAGCGCTACTTGCGAGAAATGACACACGAAGAGACGCCAGAGGCCTTGTTTGAGAGGCGTTGGGCGCTCGACATCATCGAGCAGGCATTGACGATGCTGAAGGCGGATTATGAGCGCAGTGGCAAGGGCGCGCTGCATGCCGCCCTTTGCCCATGGCTGACGCGGACGACGGACCAGGGCGAGCTGTCCCGTCTTGCCGAGAGTCTGGGGCTGACGCCAGGCCATGTGCGGGTGCAATTGCATCGGCTGAAGAAGCACTTCCGTGCGGTGCTGTGGGATCTCGTGGCGGCGACGGTGGCCACGGAGGATGAGGTGGCGGAAGAAATGCGGCACCTGCAGGCGGTGCTGACGCGATGAGGTTGTAACGACCTGCCGTCTGTCGGGTGAACAGTGTGAGTAGTGATGGATGAACCAACCATGAGCCTTTGTCCCGAATGCGGTAGCGCGCTCCCACCAGACGCGCCTGCCGGACTGTGCCCGCGCTGTGTGGCGACGGCGTTCCTGGGCGATTCGTCGGGGGCGGCTGCGGGTTTTTTTGAGGAGGAAGAGCCTCTCCGCGACTCCGGCGAAAAGGTGGGGCCTTACGAGGTGTTGGAACCGATCGGTGAGGGTGGCTTTGGCATCGTGTATCGCGCTGAACAACGGTGGCCCATTCGGCGCACCGTAGCGCTGAAGTTGATCAAGCCAGGCATGGACTCGAAGGCGGTGCTGGCCCGATTTGAGGCGGAACGGCAGGCTTTGGGAATGATGGAGCACCCCAACATTGCGCGGGTGCTGGATGTGGGAATGACGCCGGAGGGTAGGCCTTACTTTGCGATGGATCTGGTGCAGGGCGAGCCTCTGACGACGGCTTGTGAGCGCCGGAATCTCGGGCTGTCGGAGCGATTGGAGTTGTTTCTGCAACTCTGCGGTGCGCTCGAACATGCCCATGCCAAGGGCGTGATTCATCGCGACATCAAGCCCTCCAACGTCTTGGTGGCGGAGCGTGAAGGTGGGCTGAAGGTGACGATCATCGACTTCGGAATCGCCAAGGCTCTTGGGGCGGAGCTGACCACTCACACGCTCTATACAAACCCACGACAACTGCTGGGCACACCGGAATACATGAGTCCAGAGCAAGCGCTGAGCGGTGGTCTGGATGTGGATACGAGGACGGATGTGTATTCGTTGGGAGCACTGCTCTATGAGTTGCTGACGGGATCGCCACCAGTGTCCCTGAAGGCGGGCGAGCGGGCATCCATGCTCGATTGGGTGCGGGCGATTCGCGAGCAAGAGCCGGAGGCACCGTCGCGCCGACTGCGTGGAGCGACGCGGGCGGGGCAGGAAACGAGGGCACTGCGACGACGTGCGGGCGATGAGCTCGATTGGGTCGTGCTCAAGGCCTTGGCCAAAGACAGGGAGCGGCGTTACCAGACGGTGCGGGAATTGAGCGAGGACCTGCGGCGTTATCTGGCGGATGAGACAGTGCTGGCGCGACCGCCGAGCCTTAGCTACGCGGGATGGCGCTTCTTGCGGCGGCATCGTGTGCCAGTCGTCGCCGGGTTGATTACTTTGGCGGCGATCGTGGCCGCAGCGGTGGTGAGTCTGTGGATGGCGGTCAAAGCGGAACGTGCGGCGGTGGAGGTGCGGCAGGCTTTCAGCATGGCGGATTCGGCTGCCTCGGTGGATCGGGATGCGGAATCTTATGGGAGAGTGATGGCGCGATTGTGTCGTGCGCTGCGGACCGATCCCGAAAATGATGAGGCACGACTGCGGCTGCTGACCTTGATGGCAGAAGCACCGGTGGGAGTGCTGGATGCGAGGTCGCTCATGCACTTTGATACCGTGTGGAAGGCACGTTTTTTGCCGCCGGATGACGGGCGCATTTTGACAGCCGCGTCTCGCACTGGGACATTGGCGCTGTGGCGTTGCGCCGATGGGGAAGTGAAGCGGGAACGGTCCTTTGTGCTGCCTGGGGCGCTGAATGCCTTTGATGTGTCCAGGGACGGGCGTTGGGCCTTGTCTGCAACAGCGACGAACGAGGGCAGTGTGGCACGGGTGTGGTCGCTCAATGGTGCGGAACCACGAACAAAGGAGTTTCGCGTCGTCGATGGGCCGGGCTTTGTGTCGGAGATGGTGTTTTCACCGGATGGGGAGACGCTTTATTCTGCATCCACCAAGGGCGAACTGTGTGCGTGGAAGGCAGCAACGGGTGAGTGTCAATGGGAGTGGAAGAGCTCGGTGCCACTGCGATCGGTGGCGGTTTCCAATGATGGACGTTGGGTGGCGGCGGGTCATGAAGACAAGCATCTGAGTCTGCACGCCGCAGCTACGGGCGCGCTGGTGTGGCGGGAGGAAATGCAGCGCTTTCCGGTGACAGCGGTGGGCTTTTCCATCGATGATCGTTATGCGCTGGCGATGGGCGGCGATACTTTTGCGACGCGAACCGAAGTGGAACTGCCAGCGGGCCAGGCGCGGACGAAGGCCCGTTACGAGCAGCACTTTCGGGTGAAGGGTTTTGCTCAGGATCCAACCGGGGAGCGTGTGGCGACAGGTGGCAGTGATGGCTGGGTGCGACTGCGACCCGCCGCTGGTGGATTCATCGATTCCATTGAGGTGGCCGGTCCGGTGCAGTCCTTGGCCTTTGATCGTTCGGGAGATTTGCTCGCCGTGGGAACGCGTGAGCCGCATCCCGGCGTGGCCTTGCTCAATGGCAGAACGGGTGTGGCGTTGCGCCATCCACTGACCTTGGCGCGAGGAGCAACGGAGATGAATTTTTCCGAGGACGGCAAGCGGATGCTGGTGGTGTCGCAAACTTCAGACGTGCTGTGCTTTGACATTCGTCCGAGGGCGGTGAAGGCGATGGATCGGGATGTGGGACCGGGATTGGTGGATGCGGGTTTTCTCGCCGATGGTCGATCGGTGGCATGGATGCAGGATGGCCAACTGCGGCGCTGGGATGCAGAGGGGAAAGAACTGCTGCCAAGTCTCCCGACGGGGCGCATGCTTGATTGGAAAGGTCCTGCCGCAGTGGCGCTCTGTGCCAAGCCAGACGGACAAGCGGTGGTCATGGATCTGTCCCGCGCAGTCCCGCGCTGCGAACTGAAACTGCCAGCCGCCGTCGCTCTGGCAAAGCTCAGCGTGAATGGCGAATACGCTTTGTTGGTCAGCAACGATGCGGGCGGATGGCTGGGTGTCTTTGACACGCGCGAGGGTCGCGCGAAGGCCGTGTGGAAGCTTGAGTCGGTTGCCGTGCGTGATGGAGTGGTATCGGCCAATGGAGCGCAGGTGGTGTGTGTGATGGTGGAGGGTGGGCTGCGCTTTTTTGATCTGAAGCCCGGGGGCGAAGTCACCACGCGAGAGGTGAAGACGGTGCCCGAGCCAGTGCTGACCTTGGCGATGAATGCCAGTGGCGATCGGGTGGTCACGGGCAGTGAAGATGCGCTGCTGCGCGTGTGGGATGTAGCGACGGCGCAGCAAGCAGCAGGCGCTGCGAGTCGGACTCCGCGTCACTGGGATCACGCGTTGCCAGGCGGGCATGAGGTGCAGTTTTCTCACGACGGTAGTCGCTTCTTTTCCTATCGATCCCGCGATCTTCGATTGTGTTGTTTTTATGCGGCAGACGGTGGCGTGTGCGGGCCACAGATGCCGCATCTCCAGCCGGTGACGCAGGTGGCGGTGTCGCCGGATGATCGCCTGCTGGTGGCGGCGGATGCCAATGGGGCGGTGGCGCTCTGGCATCTGGGGCGGCAGTTGCAAATTTCGTCGCCTTGGCAGCAACCCGCGCCTGTGGTGGCGCTGGACTTCAGTGCTAGAGGAGATCGAGTGCTCGTCGCATTGCAAGACGGTCGGGTGCGGGTCTTGCCAGTGCCGCCTCTGGATGGGCCGCCTTTGCCAGAGAGTTTCCTCCGATTCGCAGAAGGCTTTGGCTTGTGGCGACTTACAGCGGAGGGTTCCTCGCAGATGATTGGCTACGATGTTTACGAAAAGGCGCGCCAGGAAGTGCTCGCCCTGCCCGATGAACCGGGGAATCGGCAGCGGGCATGGATCAAGTGGTTGGCCAGTGATCCTGAAGAGCGCGGACCGTGGCCCGAGTGACAAAATCGTCGCAGTGAGTTTTGTGCACGGAATGTGTAACGCTTCCTGCTTCACAGGGTGACTCCTTGTTGAAGTGATGAAGCATTCCCCCCTTTCCCCACGATTTGTTGCCCTGCTGTGTGCCTTACCTCTGCTGATCGAATACCCCGTTCCGGCGTTGGCCCTGGAACCGCAATTGCGAAAGCATGAGTCGCCCTTTTCCGTGGTCAATTCATCCTATGGAAAGTCCGTCGCAATGTCGGACCAGCACCTCTTGGTTGGTCATCCCAGCCCGCCGAACGGTAGTTTTCGTGGCAATCGTGTGGACGTCATCCTGCGTCGCACCGGGCGCATCGTGCGGACGCTCTTGCCACCTGCGGGACTCGAAGATTCGGGCTTTGGATATTCCGTCGCCATTTCCGGCCAAACGGCGGTCGTGGGAGCGTGGCAGGCGGAAGCGACTGGCCAGGCCTTTGTCTATGATCTGCGCACTGGACGGCGGCTCCTTACCTTGGCACCAGCGGGGGCATCGGGCGCGTTTTCATTCGGCACCTCGGTGGCCATCGATGGGGATCTGATCGTGGTGGGTGCACCCGCAGGTCATCATGTGCCAGCCGTTGAGCTGGGGTTCACGTATGTCTTCAGCGCGAAGACGGGCGAGCAGCTCTTCCGCCTGCAAGCCTTGGATGCTGCCGCACAGCAGTGGTTCGGCGCTTCAGTGGCGGTGGCTGGGCAGATCATTGCCATCGGTGCCTATGGTGATACCGCGGACCGCGGGGCCGCTTATCTTTTTGACGCCCGCACCGGAACGCAGATGCGCAGGATCATCGCTGGTGATGGCCAGGCTGGAGATCGCTTTGGAAGCTGCGTCGATCTGAGCGGCGGGCGACTGCTCGTCGGCGCGCCTCTTGGTAGTGCGCCCGCTGTGGCAGACTGTGGGACGGCCTATCTTTTCGATGTGGCTACGGGAAATCTTCAGCGCGAGATCTTTGCGACCAATGCTGTCCCGAATGGCGGGTTTGGAACGGCCGTGGCCTTGGACGGTAACCTCGCTTGGATCGGTGCCCCTTATGTCGACGGTGCTTTTGCCTCCATTGGACGTGGGCATTTGTTCGATGCCCGAACGGCTCAGGAGCTGCTGGAGTGGGTCTCCCCGGATGCTCAGGCCTTGGCGGAAGTCGGCCATGCGGTGGCGATGAGTGGGAGCGGCTTGGCGATTCAAGCTGCGGGCAACGGTGTCAATCCGGCGGTGTATGAATGGTCCAATGTGGCGCGGGTCTTGCCAATGCGAACCGTGGCACGCAAAGGCGATTTTGCGCCAGGGGCACCAGCGGCATCGTTCGCCTTGTTCGATCATGCTGGGATCAACAACGATGGCAAAGTGGTAATTGGGGCACGGCTCGCGGGTGCCGGTGCGGCAGGTGGCAAGAACGTGGGTGTGTGGAACAACCTGACCGGATCCCTGCTACTGAGTCGGCGGACCAAGGATCAAGATGCCACACGGGTGCCACCGGGCACGATCTCCAGGATCATGGGTGCACCTCTCATGCTCAATGGCACCGCAGTGATGCTGGATGCCATGCTCACCGGGCCGGGTCTCAATAGCTCAAACAATCGTTCCCTGTATTTGAATGACGCGTTCGGTTTGACGGCTCGATACTCAACGGGGGTGCCGGTTGCGGCCCTGAACGGTGCCTGTATCTCCAAATGGACAGACGTCGTGCAAGCCATCAGTGGCCAAGGCCTGCACGCCATGGTGGTGAGTTTGAAACAAGGTGTGGCCAACGTCACGGCAGACACCGACAGTGGCCTGCTGGTGGCCGATAAGACGAACACTTTCGATCAGGAGGTCGAGGGAAAGTCGGCGGCGGACGGTGCGATGCTCGGGCAGTTTACGGGTCGGATCGCGCAATCGACGTTTGCCGTGACCTTTACCTCGTTCCTCCAGACGGAGCCTTCGTCCAACATGGCGCTGTTGAAGCTGATTCCGGGACTCAATCCGACGAAGTTGATGCGCCGCAGCGATGAGATTGTTGAAACCCCGGGCCTCAAGCCAGTGGTCAATACTTTGCTGGGGGAGACTGTGGCGGAAGATACGGATGTGCTGTGGCGGGCGAGTTTGCGGACCGGATCTCAGGAGGTGACCACAGCCAACAATGAGGGACTGTGGAGTGATCGGTTTGATGCGCAAAAATTGGTCGTGCGGAAGGGCGATCCTCTTCCAGGGGCGCTGGGAGCGACGCTGACGTTTGATCGTTTCCTGAAGTTCTGGGCCATCAACAACAATCGCGTGATGTTCCTCGCCAAGCTCAAGGGCAGGGGAGTCAATGCCAGCAACGACTGCGCCCTGTTTGTTTCGCAAGGGGATGAATCGATGATGCTGCTGGTGCGCGAAGGTGATGCCGCCCCTGAGGGAGGTGGAGCGACCATTGGTGTGATCCAGCGCATTGAGGTCGATACCGTCCAGGGCCGTTACGCGGTGCTGTGTTCGTTGGCGAAGTGTGCGTCCAGCAGCAATCAGGCGCTCTATCTCGGGCGTATCAACAGTGGCAATACGACCACCCAGAGCGCTAGTCGGTTGCCCTTCCTCGGCCTCCGCAAGGGCAGCCTGTATCAAGGTTCTCTTGGCAGCACCACTACTCTTCGCAGCATGAGCCTACCCGCCACCAGCAACGATGCTACTGGCGCAGGGAGCAAAGGTTACAGCCGCGCCATCAATGCGTCGGGCGAGCTCGTGCTGCCCATTCTCTTCAACAACAACGCGCTTCAGATCATGCGCGGCAGCCCATAAGTCACCGACTCGCAGCCTCAAACCCAACACGGTCATGAAACTTCTCTTTCGCTTTTATATCGTCGCCAGCTTACTCGCCATCTCAGTTCCTTGTTTGGCGCTGAATCCTGAGGTCGTCAAACTCACACCGCCCACGCGGCTGACTTCCAGTGTGGGGTTCTACGGATACGCGATGGCGGGTTCGGAAAAATACCTCGTCGTGGGGGAGACGCTTCAGGGTCATGTGGCCGCCTTCAGCGGTGCGGTGCATGTGTATGATGCGCGCACACTTCGTTTGTTGCGAACGCTCAAGGCACCAACGCCAGAGACCAATGCAGAGTTTGGTGCCGCCCTAGCCCTGTTCGGAGATCGCCTTCTGGTTGGGGCGCCAGGGGCCAGTTTTGGCAAGGGTGCGGTCTATCACTTTGATCTGCGCAAAGGACGACTCATCAACACCCTCGGGCTCGAGACGCCTGTCGCGGGAGATCGCTATGGCAGCGCGGTCGTCATCGCAGACAACGTGGTGGCCATCGGTGCCCCAGGTCACTCCAGCAACCGTGGTGCGGTGCAGTTTCTCTTGATGGACGCGGCCGGAACGATCGGCGATGGCCTCACCCAGATTCCTGGCGACACCTTGGCGGGGGATCGTTTTGGGTCCAGTCTTGCCACCAATGGTTCGCTTATCGTGGCAGGGGCACCCGATCACAATGGTGCCCGCGGTGCTGTGTATGCCTACGATGCCAAAAACGCGGCCTTCGTGATCAAGTTCTCGGCCAGTGCCCCTGCGGTGAATGAACTCTTCGGCAGCAGCGTCGCCCTGCGCGGTCAGCGGCTCTTGGTCGGTGCGCCGGGGGCCAACAGTGGACGTGGCCGTGTCGAGTGGCGGGATGTCGTCACCCAGGTGACACTGGGCACGGCCACCGTTTCAGGTCTGCCTCTCGACGCGTCCTTTGGTGGCAGCGTGGCTTTGTTAGACGGCACAGCAGTGGTCGGTGCCTCGCGCAATGAGCGCTGCTACTTGGTCGATCTATTTACGGGCGACGTGTGGGACGAACTCGTCGCTGCGGATTCGCAGAGCAATGATCGCGCTGGCTTTGCGGTGGCGGTGGCAGGCAGTGTGGTGGCTGTGGGTGCGATTCGCGAGGACGATGTGGGACCCGATGCTGGCGCGGTGTATGTGTATCGCAATGTGGCGGATCGATTGGGTGCGACCTCCGTCACGGGGCGCAATCACTTTGTCCCAGGAGTGTCGGGGGCCAAGTTCTCGCGCTTCACCGACATGGCCATCAGTGTTGGCAATGACTTGGCGTTCAAGGCTTCCATCACCGGTAGCACCGTGGGCGATGGCGTGTGGACGCGCTTCAATACGGACCAGACCTTGCGGAGATCCTGGCGTCGAGGTGAGTCGCGCACGGACCTGCTCGGCAATCCGATCTCCAACTCCAGCACGGGATTGATCTTCAACCAACCGTCTTTCTCCGTGTGGAGCGGTCCGCTGCGTGGCGCAGGAGTGACGCGGCTCAACAATCGAGCGTTGATGATTCATCGCACTGGAGCGACTTCATCGAGTCCGCTGCTGCGCATCGGGGAGACTCAACCGGCCTTGGGCGGTGCCACCTTGAAGAACTTCAGTGACTATGCCCAGACCCACAACGTGGCTTTCCATGAAGTGGCGGTGAACTATCAACTGACTCCGGGTGGTGCCATCACCACCGCGAATGATACCGGTGTCGTCGTGCTGAATGAAGTGGGCGGCACGATCGACAGCACCACCATGAGAGAAGGCGGTGCGGGTCCCGATGGACGGATCTATGGCCAATTCCTCCCGCAGGTAGGTTACGGTCGCACCTCCGTGTATTTCATTGCCTACAGCCTTCGCTTGGGGGTCATCGCGCAGACGGCCATGCTGCAGACGCCTGCGGGTGGTAACTTGCTGGCCTTTGAAACGGGCGATGCCGCACCCGGCGTGCTGGATCGCGGTGCGCGGACCTTGCTGGGCGTCACGGCCGGGCGGCCCATCGTCGAGGGCATCGTGCGCGCCACGCTCACTCCCACGCGAGATCGCACCCAACCAACGGAAGGTATCTGGAGCACTGAGGTCGGTGGCGCGGTAGCGCTGAATCGAACACAGGTGCCGACGCTGGCAACGGATGTGAAATGGAATCGCTTCCTCGGCTTCTTTCCCGCTTCTGAAAATGGCATCATCCTTCATGCCACGGTCTCTGGACCGGGTATCAACTCACGCAACGATGGCGTCGTCATGCTTCGCCAGAGCAATGGCACTTGGGTCAAGCTCATGCAGGAGGGCGACTCCGCAGGCGATGCCTCGGGCGCTCGCATCGGCGTGATTCGCCGCGTCGAGGTCCATCCAGAAGACGGAAGTTACGCCATCCTCGCATCGCTCACAGGATCGGCGGCGAGCAATCTCGGTTGGTTCAAAGGCTGGGCGATCGCGGGTGATGCGACCACACTGAAACCCTTGCGCAGGCCCACACTGACATTGCGAAAAGGCAGCCTCGTGCAAGGCAGCACCGGCGGTGTGACGACCATCAAGAGCTTCCTCCAACCGCTCGCGGTCTTGCCAGGAGGCGCGGGCGGCACGGGTCATGCGCAGACCGTCGCTCCCGGTGGCAACCAGGTCATGGCGATCGAGTTCGCCAATCGTGCGGTGGAGATGTTCACCGGCAAGTTTTGAGATCCTCCGAGTGTCGATTTTTCCTCCGAAATGTTTATGAAAAGCCCTCTGTCCAGTCTCCGACTTACCATTGTCTATCGCCTCGCTCTCGCCTTCTCTGCGACGTGTGAGCTGTCTTCTTTTGCGACGGAAGACGGCCAGACGAACATCAAGTTCCTCAGTGCCAAGAACTATGTCGAGACGTTCGAGGCCGAGGTCAAACGTGCCGAGGGGAAGCCGGTGGGCGAGACCTATGCCAAGCGCGAGGCGATGCGGCGAGTCGCGGAGCTGATGAAGGAGTTTCCAGACGATCCACGAGTCGTCGATTTCAAATCCCGCCTGCGGGACGCGATCATGGGAGGGAAGGGAGACACGGTGGTCATCACAGAGGAGATGCTGGCTTATCTCAAGACGGAGTATGAAGCACTGGAGGTCGTCAGTTCGGCCGGGTCAAAGAAGTGGGCGGAGATCCTTCATGAGCAGTATGATGATTTTGACCACGTGGTTCCGGCCTTTCCCGCAGTGGATCCTGAGAGCGTTGATGTCGATGACCAGATCGGTGCGCGCTTGCTGCTCTCGGGTTTTGATTATGAGTCAAATGTCTTCTCGAATGGCGGAAAGCAATGGGTCGCGGTCGGGTCTGCATCGCAGGGTTTTTATTTCGTTGATACAAGCAGTTCACGATTTGTTCAGTGTCGGGAGGCGGTTAAGCGGGCAAGATCACAGGCCTTGGGCTCGCTATCGCCAGAGGCATCCTCTTCATGGTTGATCCTGGGTGAAGTAACCGGAGTGAATCTGCTGGTGCCTGGCGGGGGCGAAAATACGGCCCTCCAAGCCTACACCGGCTGGGAGGTTGAGCCTCTGGCAGTCTGGGTTCCCGGCACACTGACGGCCTACCCGACTGCGGATCAGAAGGGTAGTTACGCGGGTGAGGAGGAGCTGATGAAAGCGCAGGAGAAGGCCCGCAAACCCCAGACCGTGCCCGTTGACGTAACTCCGGCGGACCTCGTGCGCCTGCATCTTGCTGCGATTAAGGAGAAGAATGAAAAGCTGTATTTGGAGACCATTCATCCTCAACTGCGCGAAGGTCCCCGTGCGCTCAGCCACCTCCAGTTCGTTTACGATGTGACGCTGCGCCGCCTGCACACGACCTTTGTTCATGCGGAACCGTTCGAAGTTGGTCCTGTGGTCACCTTGGAGGGCGAGCCCACGGGTGATGAGGATCTTGAAAAACTATTTCTGGACGACCAGGATCAGGCGGCGAATAAGGCGCTAGAATCACGGCATGTGGAGGGCGTGCTGGTGCGAGTGAAGCGCTATGATGCCAAGGGCCGCCAAGTCGAAAGTGTGCATCGCATGGCGCTGGAGCGCTCGCCCGATGTGGAGGGTAATCGCTGGTTCTTGGTGCGCGGCTACGGCTTCTAGTATTCAAATGATGACGATGAAAACGATTCACCCACACCTTGCATTTTGCCTATTGGGTATAGGCTTAGCCAGTTCCTCATTCCTTCACGCTGCAGAGGACTATCCTGCGTCAAATGCCCCAGCGAGCGTCGCGGACTACATCCGCGCAAGTCGAGAGGAACTCAAAGAAATTGGCGCTCAACTAAGGGAAGCAGATGGTGCGTCCGTCAAAAACATCAGTGACCGCTGCGGAAGGATTCAAGATCGACTGCAGGACCTGGCTGAAAAACAAAAAAGCTCCGCTGGTCAGGCGCTCATTGACAGCAAATGGCTTACTTCGGAGATCGCGACGTGGGGCCGCATTGCCGCACTGACCCCAATGATGGCGGACACTGCGGTGAGAATGAAAGATGCCTCGGAGACCACGCAAACGATGATTGAAATCGGGGGGCATAAACTCGTGGCACTAGAGAGTAGTTATCCAAAGATTTCACGCGGACTTGAGGAGTTCCGACGCAAAGGGGAGCAGGTGAATAGTCTCATGGACGACATCAATGATGACGCCGAATTGCTTCTGAAGGCACTCGCGAAGGCGAGATCGATGCAGGAGTCTCTCAGTCTTCTGGATGCGCTTCAGGCCAAAATCGCTGAGGCCGAAGAGGTTCTGACCACGGGTTTTGAAGCATCGGGATCAAACGTGATGGCTGGCGTCAAACTGTTCACAGCCTTGGCCAAGGAAGTCAATGAAGAGGCTATGAATGCACATGAGGCGGCAGCAAAAGAGTATGAGGCTCTCCTGAAGGCCAGAGCCATAGTGACCGATGAGAAAAAGAACCCAGATCTGGACCGCAAGGGTCAGTTTCATGATGCTTGGAAGGCCTGGGTGGCTGCATTGGATAAGCACGGTGATGTTTACCGCAAGCAGGCGGACCGCATGGAGCGCGAGTTCACGACCAGCCAAGAAAAGGTGAAGAAGACCTTGGCCTTCACAGCGGACAAAGTGATCTCGTTTGGCTCGGGCGGAGTCTTCAAGCTGGATGACATTCCGCTGGGCGGTGAATGGAAAAATCGATTGGAGCGTGGGGTGACCAGTGCACGCTCTTTCATCCAACTGGCCCGCAAGAAAGCCTACGAGGCCTACGACAAAGTGTCCCGGACTCGGAACTCAGAGATGCGTGAGTTTGTGAGGGGCCACCACAACAAAATCCTGGGTCTGATATTAGAGTGGGAGCGCGATTCCAGGCGCCTGACTGAGCGAGCTAAGGCCCGAATGGATGCCATCCATACCCAGCAAAAGGCGGTGGACCAGCGGATCATGGACGCAGAAGTGGACCTTACGGGATATGGAGTTGACGCTGCCCACGTCAAGCAAGTTCAGATTCTTCTAAGCAGTCTCAGAGTCGAGGATGAAAAGCTCCTTCGAGAGGAGGCGGCTGAACGCAACCATCTGGAGGAGATGGAAAAACAGTTGGTGAGTGTGTTCACGAAGAAGCTGGATGACGCGGAGCGAGACTTTCGAGTCGGGAAAGCCATCGAAATCACCAAGGCGATTGCCATTGCAGAGAAAGAAGGGGGCGAAAGAGCGACGATGGCCAAGTCATTGAAGGCGGAGGCCAAGGCGCTCTCTGATGCCATGGACAAGTTTGAATTGCAACTCGGTAGCTACGACATTCAACCTTAACGGAAGCATCCGATGACCAACCTGACCCTACCGCGTCTCCCATGGCTGCGTCGTGCCGAGGCGCAGAACGGGCAGCGACTGCGATTGCACTTTCGTCCGCGCCTGGGCGACTGGGGGTTGGTGCTGCTTTTCGGTCCTGTTCCTGTCGTGGTCTTTGCGGTGCTGCGGGTTAAGCATCTGCCTTTGGCGAATGAGTCGAGCGAAGAGGGCACGTGGCCCATGGTCTTGCTCGTTGCGGTCTGCATCTTGGCGGCAGGTGGCGGCGCGCTTTGGAATCTCTTCAATCACTGGTGCGTGCTCGACATCGATCGCAGTCAAGGGGCTCAGCGGATCTCCGCTTGGGGGAGCCGCGAAACTTGGTTCGCGGGTGCGCTGGAGGGCGTGCACGTCTGTCACTACGTGACGGCTGGCCGCAGCAGTCAGCACGTGTGCGAAATCTCGGTCAAAACGCCCGAAGGCTTCTTGGCCATGCATCGCTGCTTTGGCGATCAAGCCGAACGCTTCTCTGTGGCCTTGGTGGCCATCGTCAAGGAGGCCGGGATGTGGGTGGAGGGAGGGCCATCATGATGCGGTTCATCTTGGTGATGTCGATAATGACGACGCTCCTGCCCGCCTCCGATCTCGACGCCGCGCGCGAGCATTATCGCCAAGCCGTGGCGGCTGCGTTTGGCATCGCCGCGGCAAAGATCACCGTGCAGCCCGTGCATGTCGGACTGCCTGACAATCCGTATGAACCTTTGCAGACGGGTGATCTGTTTGCTCTTCGCGCAGATTGGCCGGGTGCGGATCCCGGGCCTGCTGGCTTTGCCTCAGCGAAGGGGCAGGTGGCCTTTGCCAAACATCCCGATAAGGTGAAGACGCTGCTGCTGGCTTGCGAGGTTCGCGATGAAAAAAAGATGCTGCCTCTCGACGATATCGTGCGGCGCTTGGCGTGGGTGTATCGCGGTGCGGGAGAGCCCGTGGAAGGCGCGAATCATAAGGCCCACGTGGTGCGTGATGAGACTGGGGTGACGGTTGTTTATTACGTCCGACAGGCGGGCCAAACGGGCGCGATCCGATTTCAATCTGTAACGGTGCAGCTGAAAGTGGATGGAACCTGTGTGACCCGAATAGAGAAAGTGAACGCTGAACTGCCATGAATCAAAACCTCGCACCGTTGATCTTGCTCATGATGATACTCTTGTGCCCGGCAGGCTGCGCAGGAGTGGGCGCGAAGGGCACTCTTATTCCTCAAACGGCACGGACCGCACCCATGGCGGATCCGGCGATTTTCGCCTGGGAGGTCGAGGGACATTTCGTGGAGGCTCGCGTCGAGTTTGAAAGGCCTGAGCGTCCTGGCATGGATGTCATCGGTGGCTATGTGGATCTTTTTGAGGTGGGGGTGGATGGTAAGAAAGTGAATCTGACCAAGGAATTCCATCAGCGGAGTCATGGGCTGTTTCCGCCCGCTGTTGAATTGGAATTGAGGGCGGTGAAGAATGGCTTTCGACTGCGGCTTCATCCCTATGGGAGCGAGCTGGAGTCGGTGTCATTGGAAATGGATTGGAATGCAAATTTGAGGAATTGAGCGATGAATCTGAAGTTTCCCATTCTCTTGTTTACCCTTTTGGCTGGTGCGGCGATGGTCGTTTTCAGTTCCAAGAATTCACCAGAAGAGCCGACCCAAAAGGCGGGGGGCGTGGAATCGAGGCTGCCGGTCATTGCTGACCTAGAACCTTCCGTCGAGGCAGGGGCGGATGTAACGGTGCACGTCATCTCCACAAGGTCTGAGAATCCGTTTTTGTTGGAACCAGATGCGGCTATGCAGACTGCGAAACTGCGAACCGTTCCGGCCGCAAGCGGTGGGGATTCTCTGAAGGGCGGTGTCCATGGCAAGCAGATCGTTGAGGCCACTGATTCCCTCGGGATCCAGGACATTCAGGAGATTCGGCTAAGTGCCATAACCGCCACGGGGCCGATTAACCCATTGAATGGTGGAGCGGTCGTTGTCAGTTCGGATGAGAGCGAATGGTTCACCCAGTATCTCTGTGCCGATGCGGATCAGAAACTGCACTTGGTAGTTGTTGTGCAACTGCCATCGGTGAAACTTGATGAAACAAAACGATGAATAGACGCTCTACTTTTAGGTTCTGGTTGCCTCTTCTTGTGGCGGTGAATGTGAGTGCAGCGGAACCTCTGCGCTCAGTCCTGAAGCCTGAACATGCGGAGGCTTTAGTCGGTGCAGAAGCAGGTCTGAAACAGGCCGCACAGACTCATGCCGACTCTGACCAACCGGATCATGTCAAGGTGGCAAAGGAAGTGCTGGCCTTGCTCGCGCTGCCACGGGCTGAGGCTCCAGATGCCTCAAAACTGGTGGGCAAATGGCGCGTGCGCAGTCTCCAGATCAGTGACCTGGGTGCATATGGGTATCCGTTTTTCGATTGTGTTTTCCGACAGGAAGGAGCGACGGGCATCATCTTCCACAAGGACAGTGGCTCCCAGCGTCGCATGGGCATCGTTGGTGCGGATAGCGAGAAGGCTTTGCTGTTTGTTGGTGCCAGTTATTACGCCGATGAAAAGACGAGCGCTGGCTACAGCGCGCTGCAAGAAGCCACGGTGAAGACCGACCCAGATCGCGACAGTGTCGGCAGTCTCTATCAAGTTGGACCGGGACATTGCCTCCTGATTTTTGCACCGACTCGCTACGGGCGAGAGATTTACGAACTAAAGAAAGGGAAGTGAAAGCATGGCATCGATGGTAAGCGAGCAATCAAGTTGGAAAGGCCTGATCGGTTGCCTGGGCACCGGTGCGGTGGTCATTGGTTTGGGCATCTGGGGTGTGATGACGGTGTGGAATCGCAATGCCGATCAAGAGACGCGCATTCGTGCGGAGTTCCTCGATCCGTGGGTGCAGGCGGTGCGCGATGGCACACTGCCAAAGGCCTGGGAAACCCTGACCACGGAGTCCTATCGCAAAGCCAAACCGCAGGCCACCGTGGCTGAGACCTATCGCTCGGCGGTGGAGATGTTTGGGCCAGTGGACAATGTCCGAATCGTTTCCGTCCACGGCACCACCGAACTCGGCGCAGGCCGCAGCTATCAGCGCACGAGCACCCGCTGGACCTGGGCGAAGGGGCAGGAGACGGTGGTGATCTTTGATGTGGTGGATGTGCCCGAGACCGGCTTCCGTGTCGATGATGCGCGGTTGGGACCGGGAGTGCATCAGGTGGAATCTTCCAAGGTGGCGGGAGGTGCGTGGTGATGAGAATCTTCGCAACCTGCGTGTGCTGCATCGTCTTCCTTGGCACCCATGCATTGGCGGGCACGGTGCGCATCAATGGCAGCAATGTCGGGGAGATTCGCGCCAATGGCGATGTCTATAAATCCGGCAGCCGTGTCGGCGAAATCCGCGAGAATGGCGATGTCTATGCCAAGGGCAGTCGCGTCGGAGAGCTCCGCAGTTCAGGGGATGTCTATCGCAACGGCAGCCGCATCGGCGAGCTACGCGCCAATGGCGATGTCTATGTCTCCGGCAGTCGCGTGGGAGAGATCCGCGACGATGGCTCCCTCTTTTACAAGGGCGAACGCATCGGCGAGGTGAGGGGAATCTCGCGTCAGAAAGCCGTGTTGGTGTTTTTCTTCTTCGACTTTTTGCCATGAAAACCTTGTTCATCATCAGTGCCATTGCCATGAGTGTGGGATCGCTTTCATTGGGCCAAGAGGGTGGTGCTAAGACCCGCTATGACATTGCCCTTGAGGCCTTTCAGCAAGCCGTGATGCGCTCGCTGAAGGTCAAAGCTTCGGAGGTGATCGTCAGTCCCGTCATGGAGCGCTATCAGGCGGAAGCTCCTTATGCCAATTTGCGGACAGGAGAGTTGTGGCCCTTCTGGGCGTTAAAAAACGATGGCGTCACGACCTTGGTAAGGGGCTTTGCCAGCGCGGATGGGCAGATCGCTTTTCAGGGATATGAGGCAGGCATTGGACAGACGGGTGGGCTCAGCGACCTGCTGAAGGCCAGCGCCATTTTAGACCGTCGCAAGCGCTTGAAACCGGAGGCGATGGCGGCGCGGCTCCTGTGGTGCCTTGCGCCCGCCAAGGTCGGCACCGATGAGCAATTGTTTGATGCGAAGCTGGTCAAGCAACTCGGCTGGACGCCGCCCAAGGGTGTGCGCAAAGCCGAGTATCACCCGCAGAAGACCGGCGTGATGCTGATCTACTTCACGATGTCCCAAGGCAATACGGGCACATTGGATTTTCATAAGGTCAGCGTGACCGTGCTGCCGAATGATGAGATGATCGTGCAACGGGAGGAGGTGAACCCATGATCGAGTGGTTTTATGTGGCCGTCGGTTTGGTGGCTCTGGTAATCCTCTACAAGGGATGGCGGGGAGGCTACCTGACGGAAGCGGCCATTTTTGTCGGCTTCATGGTGACCATGGTTTGGATCACGGGTCCTTACGCGACGGATGCACATCGGTGGATCCTCGCGGGGGCTGTGACGGCTGTCGGTGCGGTCTTCATCTGGAGAAAGTGGCACAGTGTTTGGTGGCCGCCTTTGATCCTCATCGGGACCTTGCTGGGGCTGGTCGTTCTTTACCTTTCATCATCCGCATCGAACACCCTCTTCTTCGAAGGTTTCATGGGGAGCCTGTTCGGGTATTTCTTTGTCAGTCTCCTTTGCTGGCTTTTTGTCAGGGTTATCCTTCCTCGCATTCAGCAGAAGTATCAGGCCCCATGGGTGCTGATCCTCACCGTGGTGTTTTCTGCGGGCATGTTCTTTGGGGCGCTGGCATGGTGGTTGGCAGCGGTGGAGATCAATGTTTATCCGAAGAATCCCGTCATCCGCACCGGTGCGGAGTTGGCAGCGGAGTATGAAAAAGCCAAGAACCTGCTGGGGTATCGCGGCCTGTTCTTGGTGGGGCGTATCGCCGACTCAAAAAGGGTGCCTGTTGCTGAGGCCGAGCGCGGTAGTGGCTTGTCAGATTATGTTGCCTACTACGAAGCGAGGCCGTTTGGCATCTCTAGCGATCTCGCCCATCTCTATCTCCCGCTCTTTTACACCGTCACGCTAGAGGATGGCACGGAGTGTTCGGTGGCAGGTATTCGCACGGTGCGGCAGGCCGTCAATTGGCAAGAAGGCGGCCCTTACGTTCGGATGCACTGCCTGCGTCAGGGCGATCCGGTCGTGGTCTGGGGGGACCCGGGTCAAACCGTGGGCATGGCGGACGGAAAAAAATCCTGGGGGGTGAATACGACTCGATCGATTGCCTATGGCAGTCTGGAGGAATTCACGGACGGCTTTCTGATCCCTGGAGTGAAGACGGCGCGGCTGTTTGGCTGGCTGGGGTTTGGGTGCATTCCGCTCTGCCTCATTCCGTTGCTGATCGGGATTCGGCGCTGGCGGTGGTTGAAGCGTGAGGGTGGCGATGAAGCACCTCCTGCGAACTGGCGCAGCCCCAAGGATGCGATGAACGATATGGCGAAAGCCGCGAAAGACTCTGTCAGAGGAAAAAAATAGATCATCATCCACTTATGCCTGCCTACATGACGCTTCTCATTTTCGCTGCTGCCCTCGTTTTCGGGCTCTGGCTGCCGTGGTATCTGAAAAAGCAAAAGCAACAGTGGCGCAAAGGGATGGATGCCCTTCAAGACCGCTACCGGTGGATCATCGAAGACATCAAGCTGCCCGCTTTCGGCATCGCCTCAAGTCGCTTTACGGTGCGGGACGCTGCCGATCGGTGGCGGGTAGAGAGCCGATTTCTGTCGGGCACCAACATCTCTGGAAGCACGGCAGGACAGCAGGTGGAGTTCCGAACAAGCTACTCGAAGGCCGAGGGCGGAACTTTGGTGATTGGGCCACCGATGCCGAAAGTCGATCTTGGGTTCATGTCGTCAATGATGGGGATGCTGGTGGTGAAGTTTCTGGCAAAGGTATCGGGATTGCCGGAAGCAGATCTGAATGGGCTGAGGATGATCGAGACCACCGCACCTTTATCGGTGCTGGCGACTCCTGGGGCGGAGCACTGGGTGAAACCCGAGGTCATGGTGTCGGCTTGTGAGACCTGGACGGTGAAGTATCCAGGGGAGAAGATGCACCCCATTTTGATCTTGGGAGGAGGGGAGTTGCGCGTGCGCTTGCGTCAGGGGCTGCGTGATCCCGAGCAGATTGAGGCCTTTGTGCTGCTGTGCTTGGGAGTGAAAAAGGCTGTCGGAGAAGGCGAATCTTGAGGTGAGCGCCGTGAGAAGAGGTGGTGGAACCCACGGAAACGCGTCCTGGCCTTTGCCCATGGGTTAACATCCCAGTCTGGCGTGGGCGGTATTGAACGCCAAGCCCCAGTGCCAGACGTAGTTGGCTCGGTCACACGATTCTTGCTGGTCAAGGTCGGGTAGATCATGCAGAGTACCCGCCGTTAACTTTTTGCTTCTTCTTGTGCATGAACTTCTTTGATCGATGGTTTGATAAGGCAATGACCGGTTTTGCGATGCCTGCATACGATGATGGTTCGTTTGGACGGCGGTACGCATCCAGGCAGTCTTCTCGGCCTGGGGTAGGCTGCAATCCTCGGCTGGTGATGGCGCTCTTGTTTATTGGCGGGACGCTGATCTATCATTGGATGAGCACCACGACCTACACGAACCCATTCACGGGGCGTGTTCAAAAACTGGCCATTGCGGATCCGAAAGAGGAAGTGGCAATGGGGTTGCAATCGATGCGCGAGATGGCGAGGGAGTTTGGCGGGGAAATAACTGGCACCCGTGAGGCTGCCTACGTGGACAAAGTCGGGGCGAGGCTGTTGGAGACGACGGCAGTGAAGGAGACTCCGTACGAGTTTGATTTCCATTTGCTGGCGGATTCACGCACGATCAATGCCTTCGCGCTGCCGGGTGGGCAGGTGTTCATCACCAAGGCGCTCTTCGATTTGCTAGAGTCTGAAGATCAGTTGGCCGGTGTCCTTGGGCATGAGATCGGTCATGTCGTGGGCCGCCACTCCAACGAGCAGATGGCTCAGGGGCGCTTGTGGCAGGGCCTAGCGAATGGGGTGGGGATCTTGCTTTCGGATGGCAGTAGCAACGCGGGTGCACAAGTGGCTCAATATGTCGCCCAGATGAAGGTGATGAGCTTTGGGCGCAATGATGAATTGGAGTCCGATAAGCTGGGGGTCAAGTTCTTGATCGAGGCTGGCTATGACCCTGAGGCATTGATCGGAGTGATGGAGATCCTGGCAAAATCGGCGGGCGGTGCAAAACAGCCCGAGTTCATGAGCACGCACCCAAATCCCGAGAACAGGATCGAACGCATCCGGGAGGAGATCGGAAAGGTTCGCGGCGAGCTAGCACCGCGATAGTTCTGCATCTGCACTCGCTTTTGCGGCGCGGTCGGCAGTTGCGGTCACAAAAAAACTCCAGCAGTTGCGGGTTGGTCGCGACTACTGGAGTTGGGGATTGTGCGACGGGACGCGTCGTCAGACGTCACACAAACTTGGTTTCGCCGGGGAGCGGCATCGGAGTCGGGGTGAAGCTATCGCCCCACTTCAAATTGTCGGGGGCAAGGTCCTGCTGGGATTCCAGCATCTGCTGCCAGGTGAGGCGCTGTCCAGTGTAAGCGGCTTCACGTCCCATGATGCCGACCAGAGTGGAGAGCATCATGCGGTCGCCATTGTTGATGACCTCGCCTTTGCGGATCGACGCAAAGAGTGCCTCGTGCTCCAGGTCATACATGTTCTTTTCTTCGCCACGGAAGCGCCAGCGCTGCTCACCTTCAATGATTGGGGATGAGCCCTTGCCGATGGTAAGGGTACCTTTGGAGCCTTTGATCAAATCGAGCGTGCCACTGAAGCAACCCTTGATCTGGCGGGAGCCGAGGTGGCAGAGGACGTTGTTATCCCACTCGTAGGCGGCGTGGAAATGGTCGAAAATATTGCCTGACTCAGCAGCGATCTGGCGGCCACCGGTGCCCATGCAGGCGATCGGTGGCTTGTCTCCCATGGCCCAGCAGATTTTGTCGATGCTGTGCACGGCCTGTTCGACGATGCTATCACCACCCAGCCAGGAGAAATTGTACCAGTTGCGCAGCTGCCACTCCACATCGCTCCATTTCGGATCACGGGCGCTATCGGCCGGCATTGGTTTGACGGGGCCGGTGTAGTAGGTTGCAAAGATGCTGGTGATATCACCGATGGCACCGTCTTGCAGGCGTTTAAACGCCTCAAGGCGTGAGGTGCTGTAGCGCCAGCAAAAGCCTGCGACGAGATTCAGCTTCTTCTGTTTGGCCTTTTCGACAGCTGCCTGCGCCATGCGGTAGCCGACGGCGTCCACGGCCATGGGCTTTTCGCAGAAGATGTGTTTACCCGCTTCAACGGCAGCGGTGAGGTGCATGGGGCGGAAGCCAGGAGGTGTGGCCAGGAGGACGACATCAACTCCGCAGTCAAGCAATTGCTTGTAGGCATCGAGGCCGACGAAACGTTTGTCTGGGGTGACCTTAACACGGTCCGCGAATTTTTCGCTGAGGCCCTGGATCGTGGCATCAATTTGGGTATCGAGGATGTCTGCGACGGCGACAAGGTGGCTATTGTAGTCTGCGCCGAGAGCTTGAGCGGCGGCACCGGTGCCACGTCCACCACAGCCGATCAGACCGATTCTGAGTGTCTCCGCAGAGTCTGCCTTGGCTGCGGCGCGCTGCGTGTCTGCGGCCGTCAGAATGGCAGGTGCAGCAAGCAGTCCGCTGCCTCCGATCTGCATGAAATGGCGGCGCGAGAATGGACTTGTGGGGGGCGATTCGTTCATAGGTTGGAGGAAGTCTGAGTGAATGAATCGTGGAAAGCAAGACTGGTCTTTCAAAGAGGATCGGCGCAGCGCTGAAGGAACGATTGACGACGGGAGGAACCCGACCGTTAATCACCCCATGGCCAAGGACGAAGCAAGCGCAACGATGGCGGTATTTTTTGACCTCGAGAATATCGTGGTGGGTGTGCGCAAGGCGGATTACCCAAAATTTGATATCCGCAAGGTGATCGACCGATTGCTGACGAAGGGTCACATCGTGGTGAAGAAGGCTTACTGCGACTGGGGACGCTTTGCGGAATTTAAGCGGCCGCTGCATGAGACTGCCTTTGAACTGATCGAGGTGCCGTCCTTGAGTCAATCGGGGAAGAACTCCGCCGATATCCGCATGGTCGTGGATGCGCTGGATCTTTGCTACACCAAGCAGCATGTGGACACCTTTGTGGTGCTGAGCGGTGACTCCGACTTCTCGCCATTGGTAAGTAAGTTACGGGAGAACGCGAAGACGGTGATCGGTGTGGGCGTGAAGGATTCGTCGTCCGCACTGTTCATCAGTAACTGCGATGAATTCATCTATTACGACGATCTCGTCCGGTCTGAGGTGGGGAACGCGCCTGCCAAGAAGAAGGTAGAGAAGTCTGACAAAGCTGAGAAGGGTGAAAAAGGCGGCAAACCGGACGCCACCAAGGCTGCTGCGCCAGCTGGTGGTGTGCC
This sequence comes from Verrucomicrobiaceae bacterium, assembly GCA_024232965.1. GTDB lineage: Bacteria > Verrucomicrobiota > Verrucomicrobiia > Verrucomicrobiales > Verrucomicrobiaceae > JACKQF01. Next base: position 852,985 of record JACKQF010000003.1, read on the forward strand.
GAAGAAGCTGGACCCAACTCAGGCGCTGGAGCGCATGAAGGAGGTGGTGGAGGCCCTGGCAGAGGAGCGCGGGGATGCGGCCATTGATCCATCTCTGATCAAGGAGATGATGAAGCGTCGCGATCCAGGCTTCAACGAACGGGCGTTCGGTTTCAAGGTATTCAGTGGTTTGCTGGTAGAGGCCGCAAAGCGCGACATGATCATCGTGGAGCGGCAGCGGAGCGGCGGGATTTTTGTCCGCGCCAAGGACGCTAGCGAGCAAGCCGCTGCAGAGGCGGAGACTGATGTCCCACCCGCTGAGGTCGATCTGGATGACGACGACATCCCATTTTGAGATGTCCCTTTATCTTTCGCCGAGCCAGAGCATCTGACCCGCGACAGCTTGACCTGGCGCTCCCTGGACGACGACGCCTAATTCTCGGGTGGTGTCGCCTGCTTGGGCGATGCAAAGGATTCGGCGGGTGGTGCTGGTGACCGAAAGGATGCTGGAGAGCTGCTGGGGATTGTTCGTGGAAGTGCCGAGTAGGCTGAGCGCCGTTTGAATGTCGGCAATGGGCGCGTCATCTTTGGTGTTGGGGATGCCGTCACGACCAAGGCGTCGAGCGCGGAGACGCTCGCACATCATGATGTCTGCGCCAGTCACTGCGGAGAGAACCTCCGGGGCGGCCTCATTGACGTCGAGGACGCCGCTGGCATAGACACTGAACCAGTTGCGCCAGTTTGGGTATAGGCGCTCCACATCCTGCATACCCTTGACCAGCGACATTTCTTCAATGGACCGGAACGGTCGGTTAAATGGCATGTCTTTGCGGCCGTAGGCGCGTTGTTCGGCACCGGGGTTTTGCACGGCGTTGTCAGGATCCACCCAGTCGATGAGATAGTTGATCAGGGCATCCTGCTGCAAGAGATCGAGTCCCCAGTAGCGGAAGACGCGACGCAGGGTGTCCCGATCCTGGCGCTCTAAGAGCACGTTGGGATTCAATCGACCGTCTTCGCCGACGATGGTGACTTTGTAGCCTTCACCCGGGGCGATTTCGCGGAAGAGTATGGGATCGTCCGGCTTAACGTCTGGATGCAAGGCAAGCGCCAGTCCGCTCTCCGCCAAGAGCCGCGCGCGAAAAATCTGACGCCGGGTGCCGGACATCTCGATGTCGGGCGTTAGCAGAGTGCTGACGCTGCCCACGAGGATGATCAACAGAGCAATCACCCACAGCACCGCCAGCAATGCCGCGCCTTGGCGGCGTGGCCTGCATTGGGTTGATGAGGGGCGTGTTCGCATCTTGGGGATCATTGTTGCGCGGGAGAGGGTGTGCCTAGCGGTTGTCCGCCAACGGGAGGGATTCCACCAGGAGCACCTCCAGGGATGCCGCTCGGAGCGCCCGCGCCTGGCAGGGTAGGGAGAAGGGGGGGAATCCAGAACACGGCACGAGTCTCTTCGCCATCGCCGAGTTTCAGCTTCATTTCTGCCAAAAGCGGGCGGCGGGCATCGCGCCAGTTATTTTCCCAGCGGCTGCTCTGGCCGTCAAAGACTCGCCATTCAAACTGGCGGACGTTTTCCACCAAGGGAAAGATGGGCTGATCGTTCGCATACCGAACGGGCTGCCCGCTGCGGAGGCTTTGGGTTTGCTGCGGATCAAGGAGTCGCAAAGAAATGCGCAGGAGACCACCGGGACGTTGCTCAGCAAAGACATCAATACTGCTGTCTGGTGGCAGTGGTCCGGCGGGCGAGAAGCTTGTGCCTGCGTTGACGAAATTGAGGGTGGGCATGTAGCTGCCGCCAGACGATTGAACGATGAGGCGCATCTCTGCTTCGGGCGGAAGATTGCGGAAGGAGCGCCGCAGGAATTCCAAGAAATTCTGGCGCATCACCGCCTGACCCTGTGTGGAGACGATGTCGTTGCTGAGGTCCAAGGTTCCGTTGGCGGCACCAAAAACCCCAGCGAAGAGCAGGGCCATGATCGCCAGGGCAATCATCATCTCCATCAGCGTGAATCCACGCTGTACGATGCTTGATGATGGCGGATAGGCGTTCATTGGACGGGCAGAAGGGAACCAGCGTAGCGCAGCACTTCGGCATCGACGGTCAAGGGATCGCCCGTGGACTTCCATTGGCCACGGACCTTGATGCGAAATAGGCCCTGAAGTTCGCGGTTCTCCTGATTGCGGATGTCACGGACGGGTTGGACGGAGACGTGATAAGAGATGCCATCGGTGCCCGCCTTGATGTCTTGTTCCACCTGCTGGAGTTGGGGAACCTTTGAGTATTCATCGATCAGAGACTCGACGGTAAGTTCCATCTGCCGGATTTGCCTGCCATCCAGGACGGCCTCCGCTAATTGATTCAATGCCCCCACCAAGGCAGTCCCCGCAATCCCAAACACAGCCACCGCCAGCAAGACCTCAAGAAGGGTCATGCCTCGGCGGGCGGATTGGGGGCCTGTGGATTGCGCAATCATTGTTCCAGAGAAAGGTCGTCCTCGGTTCCCTCTTTCAGATCTGGCCCGTTTGAGTGGATAGCAATAATGCCCTTTTCGGGGTCAACCAAGCGATAGACATAGGGTGTGCCCCATGGATCGATGAGGGAATCCATTTTCACGAGTGATTTCCAAGTTAGGGGGAGTGGAGGTAATGTTGGCTTGGTAGCAAGAGCGCTCAAGCCTTGCTCCGTGGTTGGATATGAGCCCCCCAGAGCTTTGAACGCGTGAACTGCCGTGTATAGCGTGGACAATTGGGGGCGTACCGAAGCTTCGTAGGGCACTACGCAGAAATAGCGGCTGGGCCAAAACGCAATAGCGGTGAAGGTGAAGCCCGCAAGCAGGACAACGGCGGTACGGCCAATCTCAGTGCGGTCAAGCAATGAGTGGCTGCCATGGCTTGCGCCGATGTTCCCGCTTTCATTCATTCCCAATAGGAGTGCCGGTGAGCGCGTTGAAGTTGATCTCCCGGGATGCGGATGGGCTTTCGAGGCGGACTCGGATGGGCTCGCAGAGACCTTGCCCGGAGAAGGTCCAGAGGTTGCCATCAGCGGGCACCCAGTCCTTGGCCCGGAAGCGTAGGATCTCCATTTTCAGGCCGTCGGGCAGGGTATAGCTGCCGGCGAGGACGCCTTGACCGCCGACAACCCCAAAGCCGGACTTATCAAACTGGATCGTCATTTGGTGTCCTAATACCGTTGCGGCGTCCAGGGTTTGCTTTGCCATGACGATGAGCTGATCCCCGGCGTCTTCGACTTTATCTCGACCGAGCGAATCAAAGTTGAAAACGGCCAAACCGATCACCAGCGCCATGATCGCCAGCACAGCGATGATCTCAAGCAGTGTGAAGCCTGCCCGATGAATTCGCGGGTGCGGAGCGATGGTGGAGCGGTTCACGGCTGGCAACCTGTGCGGATCACTTCAGCACGACGTCGTCATCAGTGCCTTCTTTTTTGTCCTGGCCAATGGACATCAGGTCAAAGCCAGTCGGATTGATGCGACCTGGATTGCGATAGACATAAGGACTGCCCCATGGATCGATGATGCCTTCTGGCTTGATGAGACTCTTCCACATGCGCGGCTGCGGAGCACCGGATGGGCGCTCAACAAGGGCCTTGAGCCCTTGCGCCTCGGAAGGGTAGGTGCCGCCGAGCGTGCGATACTGGAAGAGAGCGGTCTTAATGGTGCTCATCTGCGCGTTGGCGGCCCCCATTTCAGCGCCACCCATAACATCACCGAGTGTTCCCGCACCGATGGCGACGAGAAGGGCGATGATGCCGAGCACGAGCATCATTTCCATGAGGGTGAAGCCTTTGGCGGCTGTTCGACGGATGGTGTGGATCATTTTCATGGTTTGGAGTGGGTTTTGTTGGGTAAAAAAGTATGGATTCAGTGGGGTTCGACAACGTGGAGTCGGGGGAGACTCAAAACTAGATGTTCTAACGGCGAATCGACGAGACGGTTTGGGAAATCACGGAGATCATGACATACGCCATGGTTCCCACCAGGGCTGCCATGATCAGGATGATCACGGGCTGGACCATTGCCATTGCCTTGTCGAGGCTCTTGCTCAACTCACGACCGCAGCGATCAGCAGTGCGGCGCAGTGAGCCAGCGATATCGCCCGTGTGCTCGCCAATGCGGACCATCTCGATCATGTTCTGGGGGAAAAGGGCGGTGCGTTCCAGTGCGCGAGACATTGGGGCACCGTCACGGACGAGATCGGTAACCTTTGCTAATTGCCCCTGAATGTAGACGTTACTAGAGACCTTGGCCGCAAGTTCGAGCCCTCGCAGGAGTGGTAAACCTCCAGAGCTGAGACTGGCTAGGGTCTCCAAGAACTGTGAGTGAAAGCTGGCGGTCAGCACGCCACCGATGAATGGAATTTTGAGCTTCTTGCGGTCCCACACCGGTTTGCCTTTCGGAGAGCGCGACCACACCCATGCTCCGAGCGCCATCAGGACCGCAATGGCGAGCATCAGCCACCACCAGGTTTTGAAAAAGTCGGTGATGTTCAGGATGATGCGAATCCCTTTTGGCATTCCTCCCTTCATATTAGCAACGACCCCCGTCAGCTTTGGAATCAGGAAGGTGGCAAACATGATTGCGACACCGATCGCGGACACAAGGAGGAAGCCTGGATAGATAAGGGCCACGGCAACCTTGCCCCGCATTTCTCGGACACTGGACAGGTACTGGGATTGCCGATGGAGGGCGACACCCAAGGAGCCACCTGCCTCGCCCGCCGCGGCCACGGCGCAGTACAGTTCGCTAAAAGACGGGGAAGACTGTCGGAGGGCGTGGCTGAAGGAGTGCCCCTCGCGAATCATATTGCCGAGACGGCGGGCGATGGGGCGGTGGGTAGCGTTTTCATCACGGCCCTCCATGAGCTTGAGAGCAGGTTCCAGGCGCATGCCAGCCTCTAGCAATTCTGACAGTTCCTCTGTGAACAATTGGAGGTTCGTAGCGCTGATTCGGATGGGGCCACTGGCGTCTTCAATTTTGTTCTTGGCCTTGGTTGCGGAGTTCGCAGCGGCGGTAGCGATTGCCTTGGCGGACTTTCCTGCGTTCGACTCAGACACAGAGAACGGCTGCAGGCCCTTGCCTGTCAACTGCCGCAGCGCCGATGTGCGGTCCGGGGCCTCCACGGTGCCGGAGAGATCTCGGCCGGTGGTGTCAGTAGCTTGGTAGGCGAAGGTTGGCATGAAATCGTGGGCCCATACTAACCCCGCTTACAAAAGGGGAAAAGCAAAAAGGTCGTCAGGTTTGGGAGGGTAACGCAGACGCGTAGTTTTTCAGGTTTGTCGATTGTATCAATTGTGAGAATATTTGCTGTTGCGAATCTAAAAATTGCGAAAATTCGAAAAAGAGATTTGACCGAGTTCTAAGATTTGATATAATTCCCACAGTTGATTATCACTTTTGGAAAAAGAGGTGGCAATCAGTAATCAGTCAACAAATCCTCAAACCGATCACTCGAAATGAACAAAGCATTCCTCACCCTCCTGGCCGCCGCAGCCTTCGCCGCTCCTGCTTCCGCTACGGTTCTCGTCAAATACGATTTCAACAACATCAAGACAGCTGCGAGCGCAAACGTCGCTTCCTACTGTGCCCCTTGTGTTACACCAACGAACATCACTCGTTGCAGCATCTCCAACAGTCTCCATTCTACAGGTGGTCCTGACGGAACGAAATTCCGCTGCTTTGCGGGCTGGGACGCGAAGTACGACTATTCCTTCACGCGTAACAGCTTGAGCCAAGCTTGCGATACCATCGCTTTCAACACCACCTTTGACTCTACTTCCACTGGGTTCGTTGATTCCCTGAGCCTCGACTGGCGCCGTCCTTCGACGGGTTCTGTGAATCAGCTTCAGGCCAGCATCTTTTGGCAGGACGACTACGGTGTGATCCAATACCGCACATCTGGCCCGATTGCCCTCACGGGTGCCGTCAATACCTGGAGCCATCTCGACTTCAACTTCGACATCGGATCTGCACCGCTGCCTTCTGGCCCAGCGATTGCCAATGAAACCTTCCACGTTGAACTCTATGCGTTCGGAGCATCCGGGGGCACACTTTACCTCGACAATCTGTCCCTCAATGGTGAGTGCTGCCAAGTGCCTGAGCCTACCGGTGCCCTGCTTCTTGGCTGCTCCGGTTTCGCATTCATCCTTCGTCGCCGCCGCCGCTGATGCGGAGGGTTGATTGGAAAGATTGACTGCTTCTGATTGATTCAGCGACCGCAGACCCTCGGGTTTGCGGTCGTTCTGCGTACGGGCATGGCCACAATGATGCTGACTGGGTATTACCGTGATGCAAACAAGCTATTTTCCTTCTAAGGTACTTGGGTGCACATCTGGCCACCAAAAATCACGATCATATGACCTTGCCCATAAATGAGCCACCCAAACAGCGTCTTTGGATATGGTTTTTGTGGTTGGGGCTCTTTTATCCCTGCTGGGGTTGGTTGGTTTTTGGGCAAGGCCGCTGGGATGTTGTCTCGGAGCATTGGCCGATTGCTCTGGCGATGGCGATGGGAAGTTACGTAGCGGGTTCTACGCCGATGGGGGGCGGCACTGTGGGCTTCCCGATTTTGGTGCTGCTCTTCGGATTGCCGGCGACTCTTGGGCGTGATTTTAGCTTTGCGGTTCAATCTGTCGGAATGACCAGTGCTAGCCTGTTTATCCTCGCTCGACGGCAGCCTTTGGCGTGGTCGATGCTGAAAGGGGCGATGCTGGGGGCCCTTCTGGGAACTCCGCTTGGCATCCTTTATATAGCGCCACTGATTCCGGAGCTTTGGATCAAGTTGGCGTTTGCGGTGGTATGGGCCAGTTTTGGCGTACTGCATCTGTACCGGATTGGCGAGATTGCAGACCACATCGGAATGACTGAGTTCGATGAGCGGTGGGATTTCCGAGTGGGATTGGTGGTTGGTCTCACTTCGGGTGCCACTGTGGCGGCGGTTACGGGAGTTGGAATTGATATGGTGTTATATGCGGCCTTGGTTCTCTTGTGCCGGGCGGATTTGAAGATCGCGATTCCGACGTCAGTGATCATCATGGCTTTTACTTCTCTGCTGGGTGTGGCTGTGAAGTTGTGCACGACAGGAATGCAACCAGGAGTTTTTGAAAACTGGCTGGCCGCTGCGCCGATCGTCTGTTTGGGCGCACCGTTGGGGGCGTTTGTCGTGAGCCTGATCGGAAGGAAGCCGACTCTCTTTGTGGTGGCCCTGCTTTGTGTGGGGCAGTTTGTGTGGACCTGTTACACGGAGCGGCAGGCATTGGGACTCGCTGGGTTCGTGGTCTCGCTAGCTGCCGTTGGCGTTTTGCTGCTGGGTTTCGAGAAATTGCGGGCGTGGGGCATCGATTTGGTTTCGGCGGCAAAGTTGCGAAATTTGGAGCGGTCAAAAAAGTGAATGTAGAGAAATAACAAATCCACTTGCCAAGACGTTCATCCGCACTTAATTAGGCACTCCGTTTTCCAAGACGGAAAGGACATTCCTGAGTAGCTCAGCGGTAGAGCGGGTGGCTGTTAACCACTAGGTCGTAGGTTCGAACCCTACCTCAGGAGCCAGATCTCCATTTTGACAAATCGTCCTACTTGTGATCGAGGCTGGCCCCAATCATTCATCCGCTAAAAGTGGGCATTTGCGTGGCTGGATCGCTCGCCTGATTTTGATTTGGAATGTTCTGGTGCCCATCCCGGCCCTTGTTTTGTTCCTTCGGGGAGAATGGCTCGTGGCAGTATTGCTATTGGGAAGTGCGCATTGGCCTTGGTTGTGGGCGACTTTGAAGCCCGGTTGCACGTGGTGGGGACCGGTGGTGACGCAGACGGGAACGGTCGGTGAGGTGTGGCTGACGATTGATGACGGCCCGGATCCCACAGATACGCCACAGATCCTTGATTTGCTGGAGGCTCGCGGTGCGAAGGCGACCTTCTTTTTGATCGGCAAAAAGGCCGCTGCGCACCCTGATCTTGTCCGTGAGATCATCCGTCGTGGCCATGAGGTCGGCAATCACACGATGAATCACTTCGCGGGCAGTTTTTGGATTCGAGGGCCGGGCGTGGTGCGTCGTGAGATTCTCGATGCGAATGATGTCCTGTCTCCACTCATGGAGGGGCAAAACATCCGCTGGTTCCGTGCTCCGGCGGGGTTGCGAAATCAGTGGGTGCATCCGGTCTTGATGGAAGCGGGTTTAGAGTTGGCCGCCTGGTCTAGCCGTGGCTACGATGGCGTCAGTGCTGATTCGGACACTGTTGTCAGTCGTGTCTTGCAGACCATGAAAGAGGGCGGAATTGTCCTTCTCCATGAGGGCCGACTCTCAAACAGTGGAGACCGATTGATTTTGAGGGTTCTTCCCCGGGTTTTGGATGAGATCGCTGCCAAGGGTTGGCGTTGTGTGATTCCCCGCTGAATTTGCGAAAGGGTGGGGGAGTGGTGCTGCGTTCTCTTCTACCTTATGCTGAAATCTGTTTTGTTTTTGACTGGTCTGCTGGCGTTGGTGTCGCCGGGCCTGACTTCCGCCGCTGACGCACCGAAGAAAATGCTGGTCGTGACCGTCACGACAGGCTTCCGGCACTCGTCGATCGAGACTGCCGAAAAGGTGTTAGCCCAACTCGGGCAAGAAAGTGGTGCCTTCACTGTCGATTATGTGCACCAGCCTGAGGGGCAGCCGAAGAACCCCGGTCGCCCTCCTGAAAAGAAGGGCAAAGAGACGGATGAGGCTTTCAAGCTTCGCGTCGAAGAGTACAGCGCTGCGCAGGCCGCTTATAATGCTGCCAATGCGGAGTGGAATGGGAAGGTGAAGGAGTACATGGCTGACAAAATGGCCATCGATAAGATCAAAGGCTACGATGGCTTCATTTTTGCCAATACCACCGGCGATTTGCAGCTGCCGGATCGCGATGGTTTCATCGATCTGATCAAGTCTGGCAAGGCCTTCGTTGCCATGCACTCCGGTTCCGATACCTACCATCCTTTCCGTCGTTACTCAGAGATGCTAGGCGGCGAGTTTGAGACCCACAAGGCTCAAGTGGAAGTGCAACCGATTGTCCACGACAAGGAGCATTCTGCCGTTTCGATGATCCCCGAGGGATTCCGTGCGTTTGATGAAATCTACATCATCAAGACCTTCACCAAAGACAGTGTTCATGCGCTGTTGGGGCTGAACGCTCATCCAAATGAAGGCACTCCGGGCTACTTCCCGATCTCGTGGTGCAAGCCTTGGGGCGAAGGTCGAGTGTTTTACACCTCCTTTGGCCATCGCGAAGACATGTGGGATCCAACCTGGAATCCTGAGCAGCGCAAAAACAGTCCTGAGATCGCGAAGATTTATCAGCAGCACATCCTCAGCGGCATCAAGTGGGCTCTCAAAATCGCTCCTGGTGATGATTCCCTGGGCAATCTGAAGTAACGGTTCCTCCCGTCTCTGTTTCATCGGCGGCGCTCCATCCGGGGCGCCGTTTTGCTATTCTGGCATCTTCGTGAAGTCGAACTGGCAGCACCCGAGGTCCAGGACTTGGTTGTTCTTGGTCAGTCGTGACTGAAAGGCGGACGCTAACTGGTAGATGCGTTTCTGGGCCTGCTTTTCGACGCTCACGAGACCCGCCGTCTTGAGCACGGTCAGGTGCCGCGATGCGTTGTAGGCGGTAAGTTGGAGCTCGTCGCAGAGATCGTTCACCGAATGCGGCCCGATGAGAAGTTGTCGCACAATCCGCAGCCGGGAGGATTCGCCCAGAGCTCGCATGGCAGCAAGGCAGTCGAAGGTGGGCGGAGGAGTGCGGGGCATGTGTCCATGCTGCCACCGCCTCAATTCTTTGGCAAGATGTTGAAAGGTGTGGGGTGAACTTGCGTATTTGTGTGATTGTGCAAATAAAGAGTTCATGCTGATTTTTATTCTGGCTGCCGCAGTGCTATTTCTCGCCTACGCCAATGGTGCCAACGACAATTTTAAAGGGGTGGCCTCCCTGTTTGGGAGTGGGACGACTCAGTACAAGCGAGCCGTCCTTTGGGCAGCCGTCACTACTGGAGCGGGCTCAATCGCCGCAGTGTTCGTGTCCGCAGAGTTGCTCAAAAAGTTTTCTGGCAAAGGGGTGGTGCCAGATGCCCTGACAACCCAACCGCTGTTTTTGTTGGCGGTAGCGCTGGGAGCAGGGTGCACGGTCATCTTGGCGACGCGTTTCGGCTTTCCGATTTCAACGACACATGGGCTGACGGGAGCGCTGGTCGGTGCGGGGTCCGTAGCTGGCGGTTCGGGGGTGCACTACGGAAAGCTGTGGGACGGTTTTGCCAAACCGCTGCTACTTAGTCCACTTCTGGCGTTAGGGCTAGGGGCTTTGGTCTATCTGATCTTGCGCCTGGTTCGGCTGGCGCCGGATCATCGGACACGGACTCTGGATGCGATGCACCTTCTCAGCGCTGGGGCAGTGGGGTTTGCCCGGGGGATGAATGATACACCTAAAATCGCCGCACTTCTGGCCGCAGTTGCGGCTCTAAGCGGAGACTTGGTGCTCGGGTTGGTTGCTGTTGCGATGGTGCTGGGAGGCTGTTTGAGTGCCAAGCGCGTCGCAGATACGATGGCGCACAAAATCACCGCGATGAATCCTGGGCAAGGCTTTGCGGCCAATCTAGCAACGGCGCTTTTGGTGACGACTGCCACCTTCCATGGGCTACCCGTTTCAACAACGCACGTGTCCGTTGGCGGGCTTCTTGGAATCGGGATCGCTACCCGACAGGCGAAGTGGCAAACGGTCATTCCGGTTTTGCTCTCGTGGATCATCACTTTGCCCTGCGCTGCATTGGTTGGCGCGATCGTATACAAAATTGGAGGATCTCTCACGTCATGAGAGGGTAGTGGAACTGAGTTTTTTAGTCGCAGCCGCAGTTGCTGGTTGCGTATTTGCTGAAGTGGGCAAACAAGACGAATCAATTTTATGGGATCTAAAGCACGTTACATCATGATCGGGGGCTTCCTGGGAGCCGGGAAGACGACTACTGTGGGCCGTTTGGCCAAGTATTTGAGCGATCAAGGCCTGCGGGTCGGATTGATCACGAACGATCAGGCGGGTGGTCTGGTGGATACTAAGCTGCTGCGCGGGCAGGGGTATGCGACGGAGGAGATCGCAGGGGGATGCTTTTGCTGTCGATTCAATACTCTGGTCGATGCGGCTGCGAAATTAGCCGACGAGGCAAAGCCGGATGTCTTCATCGCAGAACCCGTGGGGAGTTGCACCGATCTGGTGGCGACTGTGACTTACCCGCTGCGCCGCATGTACGGGGATTCGTTCACTGTTGCTCCCCTCAGCGTATTGGTAGATCCGGTTCGGGCCAGGCGTGTGTTTGGCCTGGATGATGGAGGGACCTTTTCATCGAAAGTAGCCTACATCTTCAAAAAGCAGTTGGAAGAGGCGGACATCATCGTGATCAGCAAGAGTGATCTCATTTCCGATGAGCATCGCGAAGAGTTGCGGGCGGCACTAGCAAAGGAATTTCCTGAGGCGAAGATCGTGACAGCATCCCCCCGACTGGAGACGGGATTGGACGAACTTTTCGCCAGTCTCATGAGTGGCGAGCAATCCCGTCGAAACCCGATGGCAGTGGACTACGAAGCATACGCCGATGGTGAGGCATTGCTTGGCTGGCTCAATGCAACTGTGACCCTGAAGGCGGAGGATGAATTTGAGGCCAACGACTTTTTGAAGCGCCTAGCGACAAATGTACAGGGCCGATTGCAGTTGGCTGGGTCAGAGATAGCACACTTCAAGATGACGTTTAGCCCGGATGACGGGATTGCAGGAGAACTCGCCAGTGTGAATCTGGTGCGCAGTGATTATGTGGCGGAGCTGGGTATGGAATTGGATGAGCCTAGTACCGGCGGGCAGCTGATCGTGAATTTACGTGCCGAGGCGGATCCTTCAGAATTGGTGGAAGCTGTGAAGTCAGCTTTGGCAGAGACCACGGATCGCTTTTTCGGCCTGAAGGCGACGCTGGATCACGAAGAGCACTTCCGCCCGGGGAAGCCGACGCCTACGCATCGCGACGGTGCTGAGGTGGCTTGATTAATGGGGCTTCGATGCTTCAAGAAAACACTGGCTGGGGAGCCGATTCTGGCTACTCTGGCAGACCCTTTATCGAATGGACGGAGTGTTTGACATCCAGTATGCCCTAGAGATGACGCAGGTCTTGCATGAGCCAGACCGGCGCATTGACACCTTTGGGACGACTCAGTTTGAATTCCAGTTGGTTTCAGAGCTGATGGATACAGTGGGTGCGGTGCGCGTTCGTCAGGGCAAGATTGAGGCACAAAAGCCGCTGATCATGCGTCCGGATGGGTTTAGCGGTTTCGATTTTGACGGGTTCGGCGCTGGTGGCGCGGCCTTTGGCGAGTGGTTGACGGAGAATGCCCATCGCCTCACGGTCTTAAAATATGGATTCTCCTTCAAGCGGGCGGAGGTCGAAGAGCACATCGTTCACGAGTCCATCGAGGAAGTGACAGGCAAACTTCTGGATGACATCCGGGTAAACGGCAATCCAATGCGAGCGGTGATCCAGGGTGTGGATGATGCCTGGGAGATCTGTCTGCTGAAATTTACGGTGGAGATGATCGAGAAATCGCATGGCATAAATCTGTTTGATTTTAAACGGCGCGGCCTGTTGTAGTGGGTAAGTGCAATCTCGGTTCCGGCATCAAAAATGGCCAAAGCGCAGTTTAAACTCCTTATCTTCCTCATCACTGTCGGCTTGGCTGGCGGGTCGCTAGCTGTTGCGTGGTGGTTCTGGGAAAATGTTCTGCAGCGCGAAGAGCATGCGCTGGAAGATATCGCGGCCATCAAGAAGAGCGATATGCCTCGCATTGACCCTGGGGCCAAGAGATTCGAGGCGGCGGTAGATCTGATTCGGCAGGGAAGTCTGGAACAAGGGCGTGAGGCCCTCTACCGCTTGCTGCAGCAGTTTCCGGATTCTCCCTCATGCGTGGAGGCGAGGCGGATCATCGGTGAAATGAACCTTGATGCTTTCTTTTCGCCCAAGCAAATGCAGGGCAAGCGTGACTACATCGTGCAGCCTGGCAATGGTTTGGCGCTAATTGCTTCGAAGTTTGACACAAGCATTGATCTGCTGGTTCGGCTCAACAATTTGGAGGGCTCGATGCTGCATCCCGGTGATCATCTCTTGGTGGCACCACTGGATTTTGATTTTGGCGTGGATTTGTCGCAGAAGACCGTCGTCATCGTGCGCAAAGGTCGGTTCTTCAAAGAGTATAGTGCCATTGATGTGCGCCTGCCGCCAAACATGCGCGTTCCAGCAGAACTTACGATCGGAATGAAATCGGCGACCATTGCCGGAAAGGCGGTATCATCCACCGACCCTCGTTATGTGGAGGCCGAAAAATGGATTCCCGCATTGAAGAGCGGCCTGATCATCCGCACTGTGCCAGCGGCGCGTGCCGTCGTGGAAGGAGCCCCCGCTGGGCAGCCGCAAGAGGCTGCCGAATATGGAGTGTTTTTGCGTCGTGAGGATTTGGACGAGATTTACGCGCTCACGCGTTCGGGGGCGAAACTCACGATTGTTCGTTGACCCGGCCTTACAATGTTTGATGGTTTACACACAATATGAAGCAAGTTTTGGAATTTGAGAAACCGATTGTGAAGTTGCAGGAAGAGCTGGAAGAGCTCCGCCGCAAACATGCCCAGAAACCCACAGAAAAGCTTGCTACTCAGGTGGCTGGCATGGAAGGTCGCTTGGCTGACCTGCAAAAGGAAGTCTACACAAACCTGATCCCTTGGCAGCGCGTGCAAATCTCTCGTCACATCAGCCGCCCCTTCATGCTGGACTACATCCGGCTGTGTTGTGAGGATTTCGTGGAGTTGCACGGCGACCGTCATATTGGTGACGATAATGCGATGCCGGCTGGTTTTGCCACATGGGGTGGTCGGCGGGTCGTGGTGGTGGGCCATCAGAAAGGCCGAGACACCAAAGAGAATCTGCTGCGCAACTTTGGCAGTGCTCATCCAGAGGGCTATCGCAAGGCATTGCGCCTCATGCGTTTGGCGGAGAAGTTTCAACTCCCCATCGTCACGTTGATCGATACGCCTGGAGCCTTCCCTGGAATTGGGGCTGAAGAGCGAAACATCGCGGAGGCTATTGCCTTTAATCTGAAGGAAATGATGTTGCTCAAGACTCCCATCGTAGCTGTCGTCATTGGCGAGGGCGGCTCTGGTGGCGCGCTTGGGATCGGTATTGCAGACCGGGTGTTGATGATGGAGAACGCCTATTATTCCGTGATCAGTCCTGAAGGTTGTGCGGCCATTTTGTGGAAACATCGCGAGCACGCGCCGGAAGCAGCGCAGGCACTGAAATTGAGCGCGCAGGATCTCACAGGGCTCGGGATCGTTGATGGTATCGTGCCGGAGCCGCTCGGGGGTGCGCACCATGATCACGAAACTGCAGCGGCTTCCTTGAAGGCGGCTGTGAGTCAGGCGCTGGCGGATTTGGAGAATTTGCCTGTCGATAAGCTCCTGGATCAGCGTTACGAGAAATTTCGCGGTATGGGCAAGATGGCCTGATCGTTCTTGTCAGGGGGCTGTGATTTTGGTATTCTCGCAGCCACTATGAACAAAGGATGGCTTTTGGTGGTATCGGTCCTCATTACCATGGGGATCTGCGGCTCTGCCTTCGCTCAGGTGGTGATTCCAGCGACACCGAAGAAGTTCGGGAAGCGCACGATAGGCGGTGGGACGTCCGGTGGAATTGGCCTTCTACCCGGGAATAGCAGCAGCACGGGGGCAAAGCCAACCCCGCCGTCACCGCCGACCGTGCGGCAGGTCGTCTATTTTGTCTTGGGGGAACCGCGACAGTGGACCAGTGGCGATGGCCGGACGCTGGTGGGTAAGATCATTGCTTTTGAGGAAAAGGTGACGGAAAGCAGCGGAACATCCCCGGCTGTGCCGACGCCTGAAGAAATGTCAAAAAGCCTGACGGGGACGCCGACTGTGGTGCGGGATGGGAAGATCCGAATTCTCGTCAACAACAAGCCCTTCGAGGTTGCACTGACAGGGCTGTCTGCGGTGGATCAAGATTATGTGAAGGTCCTCCAGCAGCGAATCAAGCCGCCATCGGCCGAGCCAAAAGGGTGAGTAATTTCGTCGCCTTTTGCATTGCAGTCAGAGCGATAATTCGGTAACACGTACGCATGTCTGCCTACGTGCGCCTTGACCACCTCCTAAAACTGCTGGATGACGACTCCGAAGTTGTGCGCACGGCAGTGCAAAAAGAGCTGGCGAGCATGCGGGTAGATCTGCCCCGTCGCCTAGAAGAGCTCGACCGTCCACTGAGTGTGGATGAGGAGCGCAGGGTCGCTCAATTGCTGGATCCCGTGCGTCGAGATGAGCTTGAGGATACCTGGATGCGCTGGCGCTGGTTAGATTCAGCTTCAGCGCAGTTGGAAGAGGGAATGGCGCAGATTTCTGCATTTCTGGCTGGATGGAAGGTTCAATCCTCTGGTTTGGGGCCTCGTCTCGATGCTGTGGCTCAAGAAGCCTTTGATAGCCACGGCCGGATGGACGCTCGCGAACTGGCGGAGTGGATGTTTGGGCGGCGAGGTGATCCCGTCCGTTTTCGTGGCAACAGCAAAGACTACTACGCACCGCAAAACAGCAACCTGTTCTGGGTGCTCGACACTGGGCTGGGCAATCCAATCGCACTGTGCTGCCTTTTTCGGCTGATCGGGCAGCGTTTTGGGCTGGAAATCGAAGGCTGCAATTTCCCTGGGCACTTCCTGGCGCGAGTGGAAGTCGAAGGCCGTTTGTGGCTGGTCGATTGCTTCAATCGTGGGCGCTTTATGCTGGCAGATGACGTGGCGAGGCACCACCCGGCGGCGAATCCCGGGATGGAAGAGATCATTCGCGAGCCTGCTACGACGGACGCCACTTTGCTCCGGGTTCTCAGAAACCTCGACGAGGCCTACGACCGATTGGGCTCAATGACCGACCGCCAGATCATGCGCCGGTTGGCGCTGAAACTGATGGAGGATTGAGGCAGGATTTAGGCCTGCTCAGTGGTGCTGAAATCAGGGTAGGCGTTTGCAGAGTGCTCTGAGAAGTCGAGACCGTCCAGCTGCTCTTCTTTGGTCGCACGCAGTCCGACCACTAGATCCACCATCTTGAAGATGCCCAGACAGATACCAAAAGCAGTGCCAGAGATGGCAGCAGTGCCGAGCGCCTGGACACCCAGGTCGTGAGCATTGAAACCTTTTTCGTCAAAAAGAGCGACTGCCAGTGTGCCCCACCATCCATTTACAAGGTGGACAGGAACCGCTCCGACGACATCGTCAATCTGGAGTCTTTCCAGGGCGATGGTTGCCACCGTGGTGAGGAGGCCCGCCACCATGCCAACCACCAGGCCTGATCCAGGCGTGATATTTGCGCAGCAAGCAGTGATGCCCACTAGGCCGCCCAAGGCACCGTTCAGGGTGATGCCCACGTCAGGCCGACCTTGTAAGAACCACATCGAAACCATTGCTAGTACCGCGCCAGCAGCCGGTGCGACCGTGGTATTGACTGCGATGCGGCCAATCGTGCCAGTGCCGGTGAGGGTGGATCCGCAGTTGAATCCGTACCAACCAAACCAGAGTAGAAACACCCCGAGAGCGGCTAATGGGATGTTGTGGCCAGCGATGAAACGTGGGGATCCATCCTTCCCAAAGCGTCCATCGCGAGGGCCGATAATCAAAATACCAGCCAAGGCACAGGCCCCGCCACAGGCGTGCACGACCGTGGATCCCGCAAAATCGCGGAAGCCCATGGCTTCTAACCATCCAGATTCTCCGCCACCCCCGTAGGCTCCTGCGAAGCTACCCCAGGCCCAATGCCCACAGAGGGGATAAACGATACCGGAAAGCATCACGGCATACACGAGGTAACCGACGAACTTGGTCCGTTCCGCCATGGCGCCAGACACGATAGTGCAGGCAGTGCCGGCGAAGACGACTTGGAAGAACCAGAAGGCCCAAATGGATTCCTCTGGGCCGTGGCTGGACAACCAGAAGCCGTCGGTCCCAACAATCCCAATCCATGAGTGGCCAAACATGAGCCCGAAACCAAGGAGGAAAAAGACCAGAGCGGCGATGCAGAAATCGAGGAAGTTTTTCATCACGATGTTGATGCTGTTCTTCGCTCGAGCAAAGCCCAACTCGACCAGTGCGAACCCTGCTTGCATCACAAAGACCAGCGCACCAGCCAGGATCATCCAAACGGCGTTGAGGTTCTCCTGAATGGCTGCAATTCCAGCCGCGACCGGGGCTGCTGCTGGAGTTGCTTCGGGCTCTGCGATGGGCACGGTTTTGCTTTGAACAAGGACATCAAGTTTCTCCTCGGCGACATCCAGTTTTTGGATAATTTGGTCGATCTTTTTCTCGACCTCAGCACTTGGCGTTTGGGCACCGAGATGTACCGTGGTGAGGAAAGCCAATGCGGCGAAGATGTAGGAAAGGCGCAGCGTTGTCATGGTCGATCGGGCTCGGGGTGCGTGATTCATGCGGTGAGGTTTTCGAGGGCTGAATCCAACTCGGACTGCAATTGGCGTCGCTTGGCGTTGTTTGGGACTTGGTTGATGACCGCTGTAGCCAATTCTGTAACCGCCGCAGGTTGCAGTCGGTAAGGATCTCCAACGTTTTCTTTTTCGATGCAGCGATTGACGAGATTGGTTGCCTGGGCGCGGCCCATGACTTTCGATAAGAGGCCTTCGAGGACTTTGCGGACCTCTCCCCAGTTGCTGACAAAAGATTCGGCTTTGACGGCGATCTGTTGAACAGCACGTGGAGTTGTGACGACAAGTTCTTCGATCTGGTCGACAGGGGGCGGCGTGGCCGAGGCTGCGGTGGAAAGGGCGCTGAGTGTCCGTGCGTTGTCGGCCAGGAGAATGGAGCCTGCGCTGGCGATCATGTCTGGGTCTGCCTTGGGCGTCAGCAGAGTAATCAGCACGACACCTTCCTGAATCATAAAGAGCAGCAGTCCGCCATCGAACTCAAGATGAACGAGTCGCATCTTTCTGCGAACCTGGGTGTAGCCATCCATCATCTGCTTGATGATCGAAATCAGTTCGTCCGAGCGTTGCTCAGAAAATGGCATTTGTCTGTGGACGACATTTTCCCCTTTAAACAAAATCACTCCTGCGACTCCGTCCAGGCGTGACAGCGCGGTGGTCGCTGCGATGATTGGGTTCAGCGGCATGGGGCCCTAGCGCGTGAGGAGTTGTTCGCGAATCTGTTTGATGGCGCGGCGGTTGCTGGAAGAGAAACCGTTCCACTCAGCGTTTGATTCACCCTTCTGGGCAAAGGCTGTCTGGCCTTCGCGATCTTCGACCACGCCGAATACGAGGCGACGCATTCCCAGCGTCTGGAGTAGTCTCGACGCAAAGTGGGAAACGTACTTCACTTCCCCCATGAATCGTTGTGTAGCTTCGCTGTCTCCGCCGCTGATGGATTCTCGGTCGCCGTTTTGGCTAAGGCGCATCATTCCATCCAAAGCATGGGCCGAAGGCTCGGCTTGCTTGGGCTTCGCTGGGGTTCCCAGAGGGGTAATGAGGCGTGTAGGTTCCATTATCACCGTGGCAAAGCATCTGCCGTGCCAAAGTGCTAGGCCAGCATCTGTCGCGATTGACACATTGCGGCCAAGTAGGGTCAAAATGACGGGGCATCTTTAGTATTGAACAGCAGCTTTCCCTCCTTCAGGATGGGCAAATGGATCAGATCCTGTTACAGGCCGAACACATTACGAAAAAGTTTCCGGGGGTCGTCGCGCTCAACGACGTGAGCTTTGATTTGCGTGCGGGCGAGATTCACGCGCTTTGCGGCGAGAACGGGGCGGGCAAGAGCACGCTCATCAAGTTGCTCTCGGGAATTCACCCGGCGGGCAGTTACGAAGGATGGTTCATGGTGGATGGCACAGAAGTGCGATTTTCCTCTATCGCCGATGCTGGCCGGGCGGGGATCTCGGTGATTTACCAGGAGTTGGCCTTGGTGGAGGAAATGACGGTGGCTGAGAATATTTTTCTTGGCCGCGAACCTCGTCGCATGGGCGTGCTGGTGGATTGGCCCAAGGTCTATCGGGATGCGCGGGCGCTGTTGGCTCGCTTCAAGGTGGACCTGGATCCTGCGGCACGTGTGAGCGATCTTGGGATCGGGCAAAAGCAACTGGTGGAGATCGTGAAGGCGCTGGCCAAGGACTCGCGAATTCTGATCCTTGACGAACCGACGGCAGCCCTGGCCGAGCACGAGGTGCTGATCCTGCTGGAAATCCTCCGGGATTTGCGAGCGCGTGGCATGGCCTGCATCTACATTTCGCACAAACTCGACGAAGTTTTTTCCATTGCGGATCGGGTGACAGTGCTGCGCGATGGCGCGACGATTTCCACCAAGCCGGCGAAGCAGACGGACAAGGGAATGGTAATCCGTGATATGGTTGGGAGGGAGATCCAGGATCTCTTTCCGCGTCGCGCTGGGCATCCCGGCGAGGTCGTGATGAAGGTGGACGGGCTCAATGCAGACACCGGGGTGGCTCATGGTCTCGCTCTAAGAGACATATCGTTTGAGCTGCGTGCAGGGGAGGTGCTCGGCATCGGCGGGCTGATGGGGGCAGGCCGCACGGAGTTGCTGATGCATCTTTTTGGTGCTTGGGGGCAGCGCAGATCGGGTTTGGTCGCCTTAGCTGGGCAGGAGATGCGAGCAGCGAGTCCTTCGTCAAGCATTCGCAAAGGGTTGGTTCTGGTGAGCGAAGATCGACGTCGATACGGTCTGGTGATCGAAAATGGGGTCGGCTTCAATATGTCGTTGTCGTCCTTGGATCAGTTCACTCGATTTGGCGTAGTGAATCGATCGCGTGAAATGAAGCGCAGTCGGGAGTTGTTTGACTCTCTCCGAGTGAAGGCGACAGGATTGGACGCAGTGGTTGGGCGGCTATCCGGTGGCAATCAGCAAAAGGTAGTGCTGGGCAAGGCGCTGATGACTGGGCCTCAGGTGGTTTTGCTCGATGAGCCTACAAGGGGCATTGATGTTGGGGCAAAGATTGAGATTTATGAGTTGGTCAACCAACTGACCGCAGAGGGTAAGGCGGTGATTTTGGTCTCCAGTGAACTCCCCGAACTGATCGGCATGAGTGACCGCATTTTGATGCTGCACGAAGGCAAAATCGGTGGCGAGTTCACTCGCGAGGACGCAACTCAAGAGCGCCTTATGGAGGCGGCGATGGGTGGGGAAATGGTGTCTGCGAATTAACGATCACAATCATGTCTTCACGTCTCTCCCTTCGCGATTTTTCGGTCGGTATCGCTCTGCTGCTCATGGGCGGCTTTTTTGCATTCAAGGAGCCGGAGTTTCTGAGCGCCAGGAACCTTTCCCAATTGATGACGGAACTTTCCATCGTCGCGACGTTGGCGATGGGGATGCTGCTGATCATCCTCGGTGGGCACATCGATCTTTCGGCGGGTAGTGGAGTGGGCTTGTTGGGTGGTCTGGCGAGTGTACTGGTGATGCAGCACGACTATTCGGCGCCTGCGGCGATGGGGATTGCCTTTGTTGCCGGTGTCGTGCTGTGGAAGGCGATGGGGGCGCTCATCGTGATGGAGCGCATTCCAGCCTTTATCGTGACCCTGGGTGGGTTGCTGATTTTCAAAGGGATGTTTTGGCGGACGATTGATAACTCCACGATCCCTGTGGCACCGGGGGGCACTTCGAATCTTTATTCGCTGCTCACGACCTACTACGTGCCGCCGAAGTGGGGTTTGATGATGGCGACTGTACTGGTGCTGATCCTTGTGGTCATTACCTTGCGGACACGGAGTCAACGATTGGCGGATGGGTTTGAGGTGGAGTCTCGGGAGATCGCCTTTTTGAAGGTGTTTGTGGCCGGGCAGGGGATGTTTCTTTTTGTTCTGATTACCAACCAATTCCGTGGGGTGCCGCTGCCAGCACTCATCCTGGGGATGGTGACTCTAATTGTGCACGTCTTGACCCGTCACACGGCCTTTGGGAGGCATTTGTATGCGATTGGTGGCAATGAGGAAGCGGCGCTGATTTCTGGCATTCCGGTGAAGCGGGTGGTTTTCGCCGCCTTTGGGATCATGGGGGGGATTGTGGCGATCACTGGGTTTATGCAGACCGCTTATGTTGGGTCTTCGACGACGACGGTGGGGGAGTTGATGGAACTTGATGCGGTAGCTGCATGCGTGGTGGGGGGCGTGAGCTTGCGCGGCGGGCGTGGGAGCGTCATGGGGGTGCTGCTGGGCTCTTTGTTGATGGTTACCCTGCTGAAGGGCATGGGGCTGATGAATGTGTCGCCAGAGCACAAATTCATGGCTCGCGGGGCGGTGCTAATTCTAGCGGCGTGGATGGATGTGCGGCTGAATCGGCGGTAGCGCTTGCGCGCAGCTGCCAGCGGCGTAGATCAGGAGCATGACCAGAGTCGGAATCGGATATGATGTGCACCCCTTTGAAGATGGCCGCCGCCTCGTGCTTGGCGGCGTGGAAATCCCTCACACACGGGGGCTGAAGGGGCACTCCGATGCGGATGTTCTTTGCCATGCCATTGCGGACGCGATCCTTGGCGCAGTGGGAGAGCCTGATATCGGCTATTTTTTTCCTCCGAGCGATGCAAGTATCGAGGGCATTAGCAGCCTGAAGATCCTGGAGAAGTGCGCGGAGGTGGCCAGAGGGAAGGGGGCGAAGCTGAACAATGTGGATGCGAGTCTGATTTCAGAGGCTCCCAAAATCATGCCTCACGTAGCCCTTATGAAGGAACGAATCGGTGTGGCTTTGGGCCTAAATCCAGACCAAGTCGGCATCAAGGCTACCACCAACGAACGGCTGGGTTTTGTGGGGCGTGAAGAAGGCATCGCGGCGATGGCGGTAGCCTGTGTGGAGATGGGCTGAGTGCCGGGGGCGGACAGGTTTGGTCAGTGGGGCTGGAATCCTTGAAAAATAAGGGGATTTGACGGCTTCGGGGGGCTGGTGAAAAGACACATTTTTTTTGCGATTTTCCTTTCCAAGGGAGGGGCGCTTGCTACCCTGGCTGAGTACCCATCGAACACGTTTCTGGAGTGGTGAAATTGGACAGACTCAGGCGATGGTAATCGACAACTTTTATGCCAGACGAAATCATTGATTCCATCGAGTCAAACTCCACTGCTGTAGCCCACGATCAGGCCTACGGTGCCGATCAAATTCAAAAGCTTGAGGGCCTCGAAGCCGTCCGTCTTCGCCCCGGCATGTATATCGGTGACCCCGATGAGCGCGGCCTGCACCACTGTGTCTTTGAGGTCGTAGATAACTCGATTGATGAGCATCTGGCCGGATACTGCAAGAACATCTGGATCACCATTCATAGCGACGGCTCCATTTCAATTCGAGACGATGGACGCGGGATTCCGGTGGAAATGCATCCCAAGGCGGGCATTCCAACGGTGGAGTTGGTTCTGACCAGCCTGCACGCGGGCGGTAAATTTGGCGATGGCGCGTATGAGTTCTCTGGCGGTCTGCATGGCGTGGGCGCGAAGTGTACAAACGCTCTGTCGGACTGGTTCAAATGCGAGGTCTTCCGCGATGGAAAGATCCACGCCATTGGTTTTGAACGCGGTATTACCACCGAACCTCTCAAGGTGCTGGGTGACCTCGATGATCCATCCTCCACGGGCACCAAGATCAGCTTTTTCCCAGATGCGACGATCTTCACAATCACGACGACCTTCGTCTTTGACCGTCTCCTGACTCGACTCAAGGAGCTTGCCTTCCTGAATCCCGGGATCCGGATTACCCTGATCGACGAGCGGCCAGAAAGCCAACGCAAGGAGGTGCTCCTCTACAACGATGGCGTAAAGCAGTTCGTTCGCGAACTCGGCGAGGGCAAAGACCGAGTTCATCCAGAGCCAATCGCGCTGGCTGGACGCCGTGAATTGGTGATCGATGACAAGAAGAAATTCATTCTGGTCGATTGCGTTCTCCAATGGAACAAGGGCCTGAGCGAGCAGACGCTTTGCTTTGCCAATGCAATTCCTAACCCAGACGGTGGTACGCACTACAGCGGCCTGAAGGGGGCGCTGACAAGGGCGGTGAACGCCTACATCAAGCAGTTCCCAGAGAACTTTAAAGAGTACAAGGACAAGATTCCAGAAATCAAAGGGGATGATTGCCGCGAGGGGCTTATCTGCGTTCTCAGCGTAAAATTGCCGAATCCGCGCTTCAATTCACAGACTAAGGTCAAGTTAGTTAACGGCGAGGTCGAGGGTGTGGTTGGATCGGTCGTTTATGAAGGGTTGATGCGCTTCTTTGATGAGAATGCGACTACTGCGAAGGAGGTGATTGCACAGGTGATCATCGCCGCCAAGTCGCGCGAAGCTGCGGAACGGGCGCGGACGGCCATTCGAAAAGACGCCATGAGCAGTGGCGGGTTGCCAGGAAAATTGGCGGACTGTTCGGAGCGTGATCCGTCGAAGACTGAATTGTTTATTGTCGAAGGTGACTCCGCTGGTGGTTCCGCAAAAATGGGGCGCAATCGCCACAATCAGGCCATTTTGCCTCTGCGTGGAAAACTGATCAACACCGAGAAAGCTCGATTGGAAAAGGTGCTGCAAAACAAGGAAGTGCAGACCATGATCACGGCGATTGGCACCGGGATCGGCGGTGATATCGAGGTGGAAGGGTCTTTCAATATTGAAAAACTTCGCTACCACAAGATCGTCATCATGACCGATGCTGATGTCGATGGGAGCCACATCCGCACCCTTTTGCTGACATTCTTTTTCCGCCAGATGCCCGAGTTGGTGAAGCGAGGTCACATCTACGTCGCCCAACCACCGCTATACCAAGTCACTCGCAAAAAGCGCGAGGAATACGTGCAGAGCGATGCAGAGATGGACGCGATGTTGCTGGAAATGGGTTCAGGGGAAATCAGTCTGCGCAATCTTGCCAAGGACACGCTTGTTTCCGATGAGCGTCTGAAGGCGATCCTGGAACAGTTGGTTCCTGTCGCGAAGTTTGCTGACATCATTCGCCGTCACGGAGGGGACTTCGAAACCTATCTTCAGTCTCGCGACGAGGCCACTGGCAACCTGCCGCACTACATTGTGATGATCCGCGAGGGTAACGAAGAGTCGATCCACTACTTCCTCGGAACGGATCAGCTTGCGGCCTTTGCCCGGGAGAATGTTGATCTTCACCTCTTTGCCAAACCAGATGATGGCGAAGAAGCAGCCACGACGAACGGCACAGCGCCCAAGGCACACCGTCGTGCTCGATTGATCGAAATCCACGAAGCTCATGGCATGAAGCGTCGCTTCCAACAGCTCGATGAACTGGGGCTGCATGTGGATCACTTCAGCAGCCAGGACAAACCGTTGTTTGAGGTCATTGAGGGCGAGGGCGAAAACGCCAAGATTCACCCTGTCTTTAGCATTCCAGGCATCCTCGACAAGGTCATGGAGATCGGTAAACGGGGCATGGAGATCAAGCGATTCAAGGGCCTGGGTGAAATGAATGCCAAGCAGCTTTTCGAGACCACCATGGACCCGAACAAGCGCACACTGCTTCAGATCCGATTGGACGAAACCAATGCGCAAGAGGCTGAGCGAATCTTCACCATTCTTATGGGCGACGTCGTCGAACCTCGGAAGCACTTCATCGAAGAGAACGCGCTGAATGTGCGGAACCTAGACGTCTAAACTCCGCTGAACTGCCGCTCACCCATTTTCCGATAAGCTTTTTCGTTTTCCGTCCATGCAAGAATCCAACACCCGTCCTATCTCGGTCGCCGATGAGGTCAAGAACTCCTTTCTTGACTACTCGATGTCGGTCATCATTTCCCGTGCGCTACCTGATGTGCGGGATGGACTGAAACCTTCCCAGCGACGCATTTTGTATGCGATGCACGAACTGGGGCTTTATCCGCCGAAGAAGCAGATGAAGTGCGCGAAGATTTGTGGTGATACATCCGGTAACTACCACCCCCATGGTGAGGCGGTCATTTATCCGACCCTAGTTCACATGGGGCAACCCTGGGCCATGCGGGAGACTCTCATTGATCCGCAGGGTAACTTCGGCTCGGTGGAAGGCGATCCTCCTGCTGCCATGCGTTATACGGAAGCGCGCATGACGCCCCTGGGCGGCACGCTGATGTCAGACATGGAGAAGGATACGGTCGATTTTGTGCCCAACTACGATGAACGTCTCACTGAGCCAACGGTATTTCCTGCGGCGTTCCCGAACCTTTTGGTCAATGGCGGTACTGGTATCGCCGTCGGCATGGCGACCAATATGCCGCCGCACAATTTGGGGGAGGTCGTCGATGGCGTGTGTGCGCAGATTGATAATCCTCAAATCACATCCGCGGAATTGGGGGCTTTCATCAAGGGGCCCGACTTCCCGACAGGATGCGTGATCCAAGGGGCGGAAGGGATCACTGACTACATGACCACGGGTAGGGGTAGTGTTCGTGTGCGCGGGCAGGCAGAAATCGTTGAACATAACGGACGTGAGCAGATTATCATCACGGAGATCCCATACAATGTGAACCGTGCGGAGCTGGTAAAACGGATCGCTGAACTCGCGAACGAAAAGATCATCACGGACATCACCTCCGTCCGCGATGAATCAGATGAAAACACCCGCGTTGTCGTTGAACTCAAGCGTGAAGCACGGCCACAGGTGGTGCTGAACAATCTCTACAAGTTCACGGCGCTGGAGAGCAGTTTCAGCATCAACATGCTGGCCATTGATGGTGGGCGTCCGCGTGTGCTGAGCATCAAAGACGCCATCGCGTGCTATATCGAGCACCGCCGGGAAGTGATCATTCGTCGCACGCGCTTTTTGCTGCGGAAGGCGGAACTCCAGGCGGAAAAGTTGGAAGCATTTCTTCTCGCGCTCGGTCACTTGGATGACTTCATCAAGATCATTCGCGATAGCCGCAATCGTGAGGAAGCTCGTGGCCGTCTTAAAGCCTACACCTTTAGTACTGCCACGGCTGAAGGGCTTGGTATCCTCATCCGCAGCCAGCCTAGCATTCAAGGGGATCGGTATGTCTTCACCGACTCCCAGGTCGATCATATCCTGGAACTGCGACTCTACCAATTGACTGGGATGGAGCGGGATAAGATCAAGGCTGACTATGATGAACTTCTGGCCACGATCACGGATCTGATGGACATCCTGGCCAAGGAGCAGCGCGTGCTGGATATCATCAAGAGTGAGCTTCAGGCCATCAAGAGCAAACATGGCAATGTGCGACTGACACGAATCGATGCGACTGGTGGCGGCATCGAAACCATTGATCTGATTCCGAATGACGCCAACATCGTTACCCTGACCCACATGGGTTACGTGAAACGGACACTCACGACTGAGTTTCGCCTCCAGGCGCGCGGTGGCAAGGGCCTGAAGGGAATGGAGACGCGAGAGGCGACGACGAAGGAAGACAAAAACGACTTCGTGGAGACGCTGTTCAGCGCCAACATGCATGACTTCCTGCTGTTCTTTACAAACACTGGTCGGGTGTACGTGGAGCGTGTCTATCAACTGCCGGAAGCTCCCCGCACAGGCAAGGGGCGCAGCATCAAGAACGTATTGAATTTGCGCCCTGAGGAGAAGATTAATAGCGTCTTGCGCCTTGAAGCCCAGGGTGTCGAAGACGAAGCAATGTGGAGTCCTGACAAGTTTGTCTTGTTTGCCACCAAGGATGGCACGGTGAAGAAGACCGCTCTCGAAGCATTCAAGAATTATCGCAAGGACGGCATCATTGCCATCAACATTGAGGAGGGAAATGATCTCGTCGATGTAGTGTTGACCAATGGCAATAGTCAGATCTGTTTCGCGACTCGCGATGGCATGTGCCTACGATGCGTTGAAACTGATATCCGCGCCATGGGGCGTGGCGCTGCTGGCGTGCGTGGCATTCGTCTAGATGAAGGGGATTATCTTGTGGCGCTGACCGCTGTCGAACCGGATACCCAGCTGCTAGTTGTTTCGGAGAACGGGCTCGGGAAGCGCACCCCGTTTGAAGATTACCGCCTGATCAATCGCGGCGGAAAGGGGGTGAAGACAATGTCCATCACTGAGAAAACCGGGAAAGTTGTCGAGGCACTGGCGGTTCATGACGATGATGAGTTGATGCTCATCACCAGCAAGGGGCAGAACGTCCGAATCCGCGTGGGCGGTGAAAAAGGAATTCGTGAGACCGGGCGCGTTGCGCAAGGGGTGAAACTCATGAACCTGAAGAAGGGCGAGACCATTCAAGATGTGACAACGGTGGTTCCAGATGAAGATGACTCCACAGAAGTCGCTGATATCGAGGCAGTTGAGGACGAGGAGGGACTCACTGAAGGTAAGGGCGACGCCGCTGCCGACGATTTTGCGGATGATGTGACCGAAGATTCAGGAGATGTCTCAAGCGAGGAGTAGTGGCAGAAAGACTTCAATGACTGAACTGGATACTGCGACTCTTTTGATCCATTGCCCGGACCGTCCGGGCTTGGTTCATGATGTGACGGGTTTCATCTCGTCCCATCAGGGTAACATCGTCGATCTGCAGCAGCATATCGATCCATCGGAAGATACCTTTTTCATGCGATTGGAGTGGAGCCTGGAGAAGTTTAGTCTGGAAAAAGAGGAAATCGCTGCGCGATTGCAGCCGATGACCCGCCGGCATGAGATGCAGTGCCGATTGAAGTTTTCCAGTCAAAAGAAGCGGGTGGCCTTGTTTGTGACAAAAGACAATCATTGCCTCTACGACTTGCTGGCGCGGCACGAAGCAGGGGACCTGCCGATGGATATTCCTCTGATCCTTTCCAATCATGAGTTTCTGCGGCCTGCAGCAGAACGTTTTGGCATTCCCTTCCACCACTTTCCGGTCACCAAAGATACGCGGTCAGAGCAGGAGTCTTTGATGGTGGCCCTTCTCAAGAAGGAGAAAGTAGATACAGTGGTGCTGGCTCGCTACATGCAGATCATCGGGGATGAAATGATCGAGGCGTTCCCAAACCAGATCTTGAACATTCACCACAGCTTTCTACCCGCTTTTGTTGGTGCGAAGCCTTACCACCAAGCCTTTGAGCGTGGGGTAAAACTGATCGGTGCGACCAGCCATTATGTGACGGCGGAACTCGATCAGGGACCGATCATTCACCAAGACGTGATGTCCGTGAGCCACGAGGACAGTGTGGCTGATTTGGTGAGACTGGGACGGGACCTCGAAAAGACGGTGCTGGCCAAAGCGTTGTGGCTCCATGTCCGGGACAAGGTTCTGGTTTTTCGTAACAAGACGGTCGTCTTCTCATGAGTCGTCCTGCAATTCGTGTTGAAGGTCGTTCGCACTCGCCGACAATGGGCGCGGGCTACGCCTCTGATTTTAGCACCTCCCTCTCAGCATAATGTTCCTCCGCATCTTCGATCGCTACATCGGACGTCAGATTTCGTCAGGGACCTTGGTGGGAGTCGTGATTTTGAGCGGGGTGATGGTGCTGGGGAACGTGTTTCAAAAGATGGAACAACTCCTTGGGAACTCCCAGTTGCCCCTGGCGGTGGTGGCAAAATTCATCTGGCTGGTGATTCCCTACTCGCTGATTTTCACGATTCCATGGGCCTTCCTGACTGCTATTCTCTTGGTGTTCGGGCGAATGTCTGCTGACAATGAGTTGGTCTCTCTGAGGATGACTGGGTCGTCCATGCCGCGAATTTGCCTTCCGGTGTTTCTGGTTTCACTGGCTTTGAGTGGCTTTTGCTACTGGGCAAACGTGGATCTTGCTCCGTCGGCTAAGAACGAAATGAAGCGTTTGTTCTACAACGTGGCGATGGAAGATCCGTCTTCTCTTTTCCAAGAAGGACGCGTGCTTGATCGGGTGCCAGGCTATCGAATCTACACAGATAAGAAGGTGGATGGTCAGATGCAGGGGCTTATTCTGATGGAACTCGATGGCACTCGGGTATTGCGAACGATCCGCGCCCGAATTGCCTATCTGGATACGGAGCCAGGGATGGTTGATCCAATCCTGCGGCTGCGAGATGCTGATGTGGAGATGCCGAAAATGATCGATAACAAGATCATTGAGAGTATCGACGTGGTGCACATGGATGAGACTGCGGTACCTTTTCCCATCTCAAAGATGAAGGAGAAACTTGAGCGTGTAAATGTGAGCATGAAGTCAACTCCTGCGCTGTGGGAAGAGGCTCGCACCAAGGTCGATACCGCTACCCATTTGGAACACGATAAAAAACAGCACAGTGAGTGCCTCACGGAATTGAATCGTCGCTACAGTCTTTCGCTGGCGTGCCTGACTTTTGCCCTGGTGGGAATCCCGCTTGGGGTGACGGCTCAGCGCCGAGAGACCTCTGTTGGTTTTGCTCTGAGCCTTGGGACGGGGCTGCTTTACATGCTGCTGATCCTTGTTGGCGATGTGATGAGTGATCGCCCGAGTGTCATGCCGCACCTCTTGGTGTGGTCTCCAAACGCTATCTTCCTGGCTCTTGGCTTCGTTTTGTTTGCTCGACTAAGCCGGAAATAATCAGGCAGCGATGTCTTCGCCCAGATGGCTGGCTAGTTGCTTGCGCAATTCGGTGCGGGCCCGGAAGAGGAGGCTCTTTACTGCTGGGAGTGACATCTTGAGAATATCGCAGATCTGCTCGTATGGCAGTTCTTGGTGGCGACGGAGAATGACGGCCAGGCGTTGCTTTTCCGGAAGTGCGGCGATGGCTTTGTCCAAGGCGACTTCGAGTTCCTCCTGCTGGGCAAGTTCATCCGGGCCGGGTACGGTATGGTCGGCAAATTGGCGTGGATTGTCGTCCTCGGTCTCGGGTTCGATGGAGACCTCTTTGCGGCGGGAGCGTTTGCGTGTCTCGTTGAAGACGAGATTGCGGGCAATCGTGAAGAGCCAGGTGGTAAACTTTGCCGTGGGTTCGTAGCGCGGGGCACTCTTCCAGACGCGTAGGAAGGTCTGCTGTGCGATGTCGTGCGCATCTTCTACGTTACCGAGCATTCGTGTGACAGTGCCAATTACGATGTTCTGGTGCAGTTCGACTAATTTCTCGAAGGCCCTCACGTCTCCGTCTTTGACACGCAGCATGAGTTGAACGCTTTCGGCGTCTACAGACAAGTCCTCCTCTCCCGCAGCGGCGGGACTAGGCTGGGATGGGGCTGGAGATTGCCAGTGGGTATCTGACATGAAAGTAGCTACGGACGCTTGCTGCAGACTAGCGGCGGTCATGGTGACTGTAAACCATCGTCCGAGGGATTGGTTGCGGCGTGATCTGCGCGGCTACGATTTTTTTACGAGGGCAGCGATCTATTGATCTCCTCCACACGGTAGCCAAAGCCGGTGCC
Source organism: Verrucomicrobiaceae bacterium (assembly GCA_024232965.1). GTDB lineage: Bacteria > Verrucomicrobiota > Verrucomicrobiia > Verrucomicrobiales > Verrucomicrobiaceae > JACKQF01. The sequence goes on from JACKQF010000003.1 coordinate 883,308, forward strand.
TGACAAGGTGGAAAGATCGACGATGCCGCCTCGGCGTGCAAAAAGTCCGGGATGAATGCGAGCTTCGACCTCGGAGGCAGCGGGGTAAAACTGCATGGCATTGCATTCCACACCTTGGATCGTTCCTGCATGCGCAGCGAGACGGACGTGGGGGATCATCGCCAGCATCGGATTGGTGAGGTCTTGAACCATCAGTGGCATGCCGTGAGCCTTCGCCCAACAAAGGCTGAGCAACGCGCCAGTTTGGGTTTTGCAGGTCTTTAGTGCGACGCCGGACCAGCCTAGTTGTCTGCCAAGTCTGACGAAATGCCAGTCGTGGGCGCTCTCATCAAGGAAGAGGGGCTTTCTTGCCGAGACGGAGCGGACGTCAATTTGATGGGCTTCGAGATCGTAGGGGAAGGGTTGCTCCACATAAAGCGTGCGGGCGAAGATCTCCGGTTCTTCCGCGAGGAGTCGATCAAGGATGTCATTCACATAGCTAGGTTCTTTGACCGTGCAGTTGAAGTCAGCGCTTATCCAGCGAACGCCATGAGCCAAACCGATGCGGCCGACCCGTTGCATGCGCTCAAAGTCCCAGGCGGCGTCGGTGCCTCGGAGCTTCACTTTCAGGCATTTTAGGCCATCTTTCTGAATCCAGTCAGCCAGGAGCAGAGGGTAGCCATCATCGGGTTCATTGCCGGTAAGGTCGGTGGTTTCCAGGGCATCAACACCACCCACGAGATGCCACACCGGCAATTGGGTCGGGGTGTTCGCGACGAAGAAGTCCTGCGGATATTTACCCGCAAAATCGATGCCGGAACCGGTCTCGTGTGTGAGATAAGCCGCCAGATCTCGGTTCATGAAATCTGCGTTGTAGGTGGTGTAAGTATCGACGCCATTGAGATTGCCAAAGGCATCGTGAATGGCGATGTCGAAAGCGCTAAACGCAACCAGGGACGCTAGGTAGGGCATCTCTGCATCGCCTGGGTGATCGGCATTGTGGGCATTGAGTGCTGCGGCAAGTGGACCCTCCATGAAGTCATGTCCGATCTCCATGGGATGCCCCCAAGTGCTCTGTGTGGTGATTTGTGCGCCGAGCCCCTTCGCAAATTCCTGCATGCGCTCAGTCCTCTCTGCGATTGATAGCGTTCCAGGCCAGACCCAAGAGACGCTTAGCGGAGTCTCGCCCCACCCGCTGGCTATTTTGCCATCGCGGCTTTCGACCTGAACCTGGACTCGCAGGCAAACTACGCTGGTGACGGTCTCGGGGCCAAACTTGAGCGGGACGCGAAGAGTGATTGGGAGGAAATGGACGTGAGCTTGGCTGATGCGGAGGTCGGTTGATTTCATTGCAGATTTGGAACGCTATAGGGTACTGGCTAAGACGGTCCATCAGGATGAATCAGAAGGCTAATATATAATTGTTGATGCAGATAGAGTTAGTGGATAAAAGGGAACAGCAATAACTAAAAAAATTGTCACATTAGCTATTTTTTGCTTTGATTTGCAGGGTTGAGTTGTAATATTGACAAGATTATCGAATTTGCATTTCTGCGTGTCTGTTGCGTTCCCTGGCGTTAAGTTCACCCACCTTTCAAGGCATGAGGAACTAGAGCCTGAAAAGCTTCGCAATCGCAAACAATCAAGCCCTGCCAAGGGCTATTTAGTCAAACTTCTGGCGGTTCTCGCGGCTGGTCTGCAGATCTCCACGGCAGTTGCAACGGCGGCACCGAGTGGTTATTGGATGCTTACGCAATCGGATCGTGTCGATCTTGGGGCTTGTTCTGGATTTGATCTGGTAGTTGTGGAGAGTGATGCCGACCTAGTGGGGAATCGAGCAGGCCGTACGAAGCTTGTTTTGGCTCGCTTGGAACCAGATCGAGTCGAGACGGGGACAACTGGCCTTGCTGCGGCTTCTGCCGCTGGGGTGGGGTGTATCATGCATGCGAACGGCAAGGACGGTGCTCTGGATGTGGCTAGTAAAGGGTGGGTGGACAGCGTGATCGCTCGCCTTCGGGATTTTGATGGGCGTGTGAACGATGGCTGGGTTTTGGACGGTTTAGGGCGTTGTCTTCGAAGGCAGGCCTTTGGACATGAGCCGACAGTTGTCATCGCGAAATGGCGGGAGCTTGTGGTGCGGGTCAAAGCAGCGTTTCCAGAGAAGAAGGTCTTTTTGGGGGACGCAATAGCCGCTACTGGATCGGGGTTCTTTGATGCCGATGGTTTGTTGGTTGAGGGCGTGCTAGAGCTTGGGGATGAGGATCGCAGTTTAGCCGCTGCGGGAATCCGAGAGGTGGCAGGTTTAGGCAAGACGGTGCTGGCACTGGAGACACGTCCAATGACTGCGGTAGTTGAGGCTAACGATGTTGCTGCGCAGTTGCGGCAGCAGGGGGCCTGGCCTTACGTGACCACTTCTGCACGCGAAGGGGTGTCTCTGGCTCCTTTGAGTGAGCGGAGTCGGCGGATACTGGTTCTTTTCGGTTGGGATCCACTGGCAACCGAAAAGCCAGTGATGTGGCCAGTGGATACCATGACAGCGGAGCTGTTCCAGACGACTCTGGAATACATGGGCTATGAGGTCGATTATCTGGATGTCGGTCAACAATCTCTGCCAGCTGTGGCGGACTTAGGCTATGCAGCTGTGCTTTTGGACGCTGAGTTGGTAGTGCCGGCACCAATGGAAGTCGGCATGGTGCGTTGGTTAACGGAGGTGAAGGCGCGCAAAGTGCCAATTCTTTTCGCGGGAGGGTTTCCCTTTTCTCGGGAAGATGCGGCCGGGGAGTTTGCTGTGAATTTCGGGTTGCGTGGATCAACGCAGGCAATGTCCCATCTGTCGCGAGTCGAGATCAAAGAAACAGACGAAGCTTTTATCCATTCCGAGACTCCGATTCAGCCTAGGGCGACGGACTATAAGGACTTGGCTGCCCCTGATGGTGCTCATGTGATCCTGGGATTGCGTGCTATCGGCGATGATGGGACTCTGTTGCGCTTTGATCCCGTATTCTTGGCCGATTGGGGGGGGATGTGGCTGGAGCCGTACATTATTTTGAGAGCGTCCGCGGATAGCTCGCTGTTTTACATCGATCCCTATAAACTCTTGGCTGCGTGGCTGGAGCCGCTGGGTGTTTTTCCTGCCCCAGATGCGACCACGCGAGACGGTCAACGCATCTTCTATTCCCACATTGATGGCGATGGATTTGCCTCGGACAGTGACTTCAAAGGGCACCCCTTTTGTGCCGAATTGGTGCGGGACCGGATCTTGAAGGTATTTCCTTTTCCCGTAACGGTCTCGGTTGTAGAGGCGGATATGGGGGCATTGGCGGCGGGGCTGCGTGACGGCGATGAAGGGAAAATTCAGGAACTCGCGAAATCGATCTATGCATTGCCTCACGTCCAGGCGGCGTCGCACTCTTTTTCGCATCCCTACCAGTGGGACCCTGATGATCCCAATCCAGGCGTGTACGATGAGGCGTTCATGGCTCTAAAGGCAGTTGCAAACTATACGAAGGTGGATCCTGAACGGGAGATTCGTGGCTCGATCCGCTACATCAACGAGAACCTGCTCCCTGCGGATAAGCGTGTTGAGCTGATGTTGTGGTCGGGGAATTGCCGACCTGGGCGGCGGGCTCTGGAGGTATGCCGGGAGTTGGGGGTGGAGAACATGAACGGAGGCAACACGATCATCAGCCGGCTCTATCCGGGCGTGGCAGGCATCGCGCCGCGAGTGATCCCATGGGCGGGCGAGTTGCAAATCAATGCGGCGAACCAAAATGAATTTATGTACGCCAATGGCTGGATGGGGCCATTCTATGGTGGGTTCGCGGATGTGATCGACACCTTTGAACGCACGGAGGAGCCGATCCGAACGAAGCCGGTGAATGTGTATTATCACTTCTACAGCGCCACGAGTCTGTCAGCGCTGCGGGCGCTCGAAAAGATCCACCGATGGTGCGCGAGCCAGTCGCTGCATAGTGTCACAGCGCGTCAGTATGCAGGGATCGTGAGAGATGCTTGGCGGACGCGCGTCTATGAGCTTGGCAACAGGTATTGGCTAATGGCCAATGCCGGTGACTGCCGTACCTTCCGACTTCCTGCATCCGTGGGCAGGCCTGATCTGGCGTCATCACTTGGCGTCACGGGCTGGGCGGAAAAGGGAGACGATCTCTTCATCCACACAAATGGTAGTGCTGAGACGATTCTGAAAATGCAGGACACTCGGATAGATCCGCCATCGGCATCGGAGGCTTATTTGAGGTTGGTCGGAGCTTCGTCAGAGCTGACTGTCCACAACCATGAAACCTGGAAATTTAGCTTCACGATCAAAGACCTGCGACCGACTTCCGTCATGCTGGCTGGGTTGCCCGCGGGCGCAGAATGCGACCTTTCCATCAACGGTGAACTTACCACCCAGAAGACCGATGAACGCGGTCGTCTGACGCTTTCCTTGCCCAATTCCGCCGATGTGATGGTGGACGCCTCCCGTGCTCGCTATGCCACCTCTCCATAATGAACCCCCACCGCGGGTCTTTCCGCTGAGGACTCTGCTGGTGCTGCTGGCAGTGACGGTTGGCGTATCGCTGTGGCTCGTGCCACGGCAGGAGGAACTTGTGGCGAGATTGTTCAAAGATCAGCAGTATGAGCGGATCGCTGGTGTGCTTCGCAATGGTTTGGCGGGGACTGGTGTATCAGTCGATGACCGATTGCTACGCAATCTTTCTGCTGAGCAGTTGGCTGTTCTCGGGCAATTACTGCGGTTGACGCCACGCGAACAATTGCACGCTGTGTTTGCCCCCGGGCGCGGGCCAAAGTATGATCAGTTGATCCACGGACTGGTCCTTGGGGCGATCCAATATGTGGACGTTATCCCGCCTGCTGAGGCTTGGGAGATCATCTCCCCTGAGATGATGCGGCTCTCCGAAGCGCAGCAAATGGATGTCCTGCAACTGTTGGCACAAAACTCGCTGGCACTAACTTCGCCTCGTTTGGCCGCGCAGTTGCTGATCAAAGCGTCAGCGCTGCCGTCCGCAACGGCGGGGCAGGTCCGACGCATGGGGGATGCCTGCCGCTGGTGTTCTCAGTCGTTGCGCGGCGCTTTAGAGATTCGGCGTTGGACGCGCCTACATCGGGATTCGCCAGAGGCGAGTGACCTCTTAGCCTTTGCTCGTAGCCTTGCGCTCGAAGGAGGGAATGCTGCTATGGCGTTAGAGCTGCAGTTGCAGCGGTTGGAAATCTTGGCGGTCTCAAACGGTCTAACTGCGGAGGAGATGGCGGAGACTTATAGTTTGGCCCAGCAGTCGAGTAAGACCGCGACCATCCTGCCGTGGATCCAACGTTACGTTGAGACTTTGCCTGAGCACCAGTTGGACTGGAATGGGCTACGTAGCTTGGCTCAAACAAAACCTGAATCTCTGGAAGCCTATCGACGCTGGCTAACGCAGTTGGCGCAAGTATCTGACTGGAATTCGGCTTTCTCGACATCGTTTGAGATGCATCTGCGCCTCACCGCGATGGGGGACCTGAATTCGCTGGATCGCTGCATCGCCTTGGCCGACTTTCTGGGACGAACCGAAGAATTGGTGCCGGTCCTGCGCGCTATGCAGCCGATGCCAGAGCGAGAGCAGTCTCAGATCGTGCTCGCCAAAATGTTGGCTGGTCTTGGCGATGACGATGCTGCTCGCCCGCTATATTTGGATTGGGTGAGGAAGCACCCCCAGGATCGCGCAGCAGCCTTTGAATACGCCTGCCTTGTCGAAGACTTGGGCGAAGAGGATGCGGCGGCGGAAGCTTTTGATGAGTTCGTGAGGCGATTTCCCGATGATGTGCTGGGGATGAAGAAACTCGCGGAAGGACGCATCCGGCAGGGGAGGTTTGATGAGGCCCTTGCCGTGTATAGCAAGATGCGGAAAGAGGACCATGACTGTGCGACCTTGGAAAACTACGCGATGCTGGCGGAATCCCTCGATAGACACGACGAGCAGGTGCGGGCATTGCAGATGACCGCAGATCAAATGAAGGTGCCAACGCCGGAGGTCTTCCTGGATATTGCTGAGGCTGCGTCCTATTTGGATGATCCGTCGATCCAAACCGAAGCGCTACAGGCTGGGATGAACAAGCTGCCGAACAGCGCTGTGCTGAGGATTGCTCTGGCGAACGCTTGGCTGAAACTGGAGGAGCCTGAGAAGGTCCTAGACACCCTCCGTGCGGATCCACGGTTGAAGACGAATTTTGAGGCGGTGACACTGGCACTCAGTCGCTGTGCGGAAGTGCCTGACCCACGCGCGGTGCTTGACTTTATCGGCGAAGATGTCGAATCGCGTTTTCGATTACCGGTAACGGCCAAGTTGGACCTTGCAGTGTTGATGCGACTCTGTGGCATCGTCGATAAGGCGGAACGAATTATCGCGGGAGTCCGTGAGTCGAAGGAAAATCTCCCACTCCTAGCAGAGGCTAGGCACCTCATGGGGGACGGGGATGAGGCGGCGCGTCTTCTGACAACATACTTGGATGGGAACCCGGGCGGCAAGGCGTCCGAATGGCTCTTTCTTGGGGAACTCTACCAAGAATTGGGGCGGGCGGATGATGCTCAGCATGCCTTCGATCATTCGCTAGACCTGCTGACGGCTGAATTGCCAGAAACTGCCTATTCTTCTCAGTCGCTGCCACTCCCTCAGACCATCAAGTGATCCCTTTCTATCTCAAGCCAATCCCGATCAAGCCATGAAAACTAAATACCATCACAAGGCTTCCGTTAACGTCCTAGCGGGTTGTTTTTTCGCGCTGCTTGTTGCGACCTTTGTGTTGCATGCAGAAGACAACAAACTTGTGACTGAAAAAGTTTCGCCAACCAAGCCTACTGTGGTGCCTGCGCAACAAGCACCAGTCGTGCCCCCTACTGCAATCGCCGTGGAAGAATTGCGCCCTGCCACGTCTGCTTCGGTTCCGGACAGTCTGCTTCCACCTCCTGGTGCGCCGGTCGCGGCGGCGACCAGTCCTGGCCCTTTGGAGGATGGTGAGGAAGTTCAGCGTCCGCTGCCATTCAGCGAACAAGAGTTGCGTGTGTTGAGGTCATCTGCATCGCTCCCCATCGAACAATTAGTGCAGTTGATGACAGTGTATGAAAAACTGGAAAACGTGGCAATGATGGATGCGCTCGTACGTGCGATTCTGAAACGTGATCCGACCAATGAGGAAGCGCTCCGTGTCCAGGGGACACTTTCTCCAGAGGTGGAGACCCGTTCTGCTGGTTACTTGGATGCGCTGTCACTGCAAGTATTGAAAGGGGAAAAGGTGGAAGATACCGACTCTGTTGCGCTTCAGGCCAATGCTCTCGTGATGGAAGGGCGCGCAATTGATGCGGTGACCCTTTTGGAGAAACTGCAGAAGCAACAGTTCGCAGGAGCGTGGTTCCCCTATCTCGACGATCTTGCTGAGGCCGTCGCCGAGGTGGGGGATCTGAATCGCGCCGAGAAGCTCTACCAAGAGATTTCCGCAGACACTCGATTTGCGCTCGAAACGCGACAAGAGGCGATGCAACTTTTGCCCTCAATTGCTCTGCGCAAGCGAATCGCGAATCTACGCCAAGCCGCTCGCGGGAACCCTGCACAATTGGTGGTTTCGGCGGAAGGGTTGCTCCGTGAAATGCCCAATCAATACGAAGCGATCGTGTTCTACATTGAGGCTTTGGACAAAGCCAGTCTCTATGATCGGGCGGTGGACTTTTTGACCGAAATGAAGCGCAAAGAAGGCAACCCCGAAGGATGGGCGTGGGAGCCAACGTTGGCCTATGCCTACTACGGTGGACGGAAATTTGATGAAGCCCTCGGGCGCTTTCAAGCAATCAGCGCCAGTCCTGCCTATGACCCCGTCACGCGCATGGATGCGGACAGCATGCTGGTGGAAATCAAAGTGACACAAATTGTCATGGATGGGATGTCGGGCATTGAACAGGGCCAGAAGAGTCGAGCCGAAGCTGCATTGAAACGGCTGGAGACAGACTACCCCAATCATCCTGACACCCTGGGCTATCGGGCATTGTTGTTGGCCAAGAACGGTCATTCAGATGAGGCTCTACAACTGCTGATGGCGAAAAAGTCTGAGGCGGTCGCCCAGGGGTTGCCATTTACCCAGCAGGACTCCGTGGCAGATGTGTACCTAGCTAGGAAGGAATTTGATAAAGCTCGCAGCGCCACATATGAGATCATCAACGAGCCGAGCTACGATTTATCGATGAAGCAGTCCGCAGTGGAAATGTTAGACGAGATTGCGCTGGCAGAGCTGATGGAGAAAGGGTCTATAGCTCTTCAAGATGGTAATCGCAGGGATGCGAGGGTGATTTTGGGGCAACTCCAGCAGATCGCACCTCAGAGTATCGATGTTCGAGTGTTCCAAGCGGAGGTCGAGTTAGCATACAACCAAGTAGAGCTAGCGTACGAACAACTGTCCGCCATCAAAGCGGCGATGCCGATCGGTTCAATGCAGTTTGCGGGGCAGAATGCCTTGGCGATGGCTCAGTACCGTCTTGGCGATCTTGAATCGGCTGATCGTGGGTTTGAGGAAATCGAGCGGGGGTGGGGTTATGCTGTCGAAGATGTCTTTGATGCCTTCTGGCAGCGGCGCGCATTGGCTCCTCAACTGCGGGCCAATGGCACTTTTGACACCCTTTTCCAAGATGACAACGAGGGGCAGGCGCTGACAACGGAGGTGCGCTATGCATCCGGTTGGCACAACAATTGGCGTTTCGGTGCCTTCGGGATCATGGATCTACAATGGTTAGATGAGACGAGCACCTTCGTCGAAGGGGCAAACCATCAGCGCTATGAAGCCGGGGTAAGTGTACAGCGTCGTTTCTCAAAGGGGCGCTACGTGGAGGCTCATATCGGTGGCTATGGAGACGGCGTCCTCTATGGTTTTGAAGTTGGTAAATTTGCCAACCCTGGGATCTATTGGTCTCTGGGGTTCGAGGGCAATGCACGCGGTATGCAGAGTTCGTCCTTGGCTGCGATCAATGGGCGCGAAGATCGCGTTCAGTTTCAGGTGGGCGGCGTGATCACGGATCGCTGGGTCTTTGAATTGGATGGCAATTACTTCTGGTCTAAGGTCGGTGGGGATCGACTTGGTCAAGGGTTCACGCTCAACGGCGCGGTGGACTACATCATCAAGGCTGAAACTCCCACACGCGCGGAATGGTCAGTGGGCTACTATGCCGAATACCAGCGCTTCAAGGGGCGCAGTTCACTACCTCCATCGGTGCGCCGCGAGGTGCGCAAGGCGCTGCAACCTCAGACACAGGTAAAGTCTGCCTTGGCTGCGAACGAGGAGCTGCGTGGGGCTTTGCCTGCCGACTTTGGCTCTGAGGTTATGGATTCGCTCATCGATCCAGAGACCAATCGCCATGGCGTGCGGATGACTGTGCGGAAGCATTTCGGCGACCGCTGGGCTGCGTATGTCCAGGGGCGCGTCTACTATGCAGCCGACGACAAGAGCGTGGAGTATGCAGCATCAGTGGGGGCGGAGTACTACTTGAGTCAGTCTGCACTGATTTACGCGGAGCTTCGCTATGACTCCAATGGCCGTGCACTGGGCACTGGCAGTGGTGTAGTCGAGGCGAATGTTGGCGGAATGCTACTGTTCTGATTCTGAGAATTGCATCCTTCGTCGCCAAATCGGCTGCTGATGGGACGTTCATTGTTCCATGAGTCCTATTTCCCGTCTGGTTACCGTCTTTGCAATCTGGGCACTGGTTGGTGGTGGCTTCGTTTGTGCCGCTTCTCAAGACGGAGCGCCTATCAGCGATGAATGGGTGTTTTGGTCTCCTCGGCAGGAGGCGATGCCGGAACATTCGATCTTGTCAAAAGGGGGGCGCGAAGGGAAGGGGGGGCTAGTGATCGAGACAGGAGAAGGTGAACAATGGATCGGTTGCTGGTCGCGGACGCTTCCGGTGATCGGTGGGCAACACTATCAGTTTGAGGCCTGGCGTAAGTTCCGCGATATCCCCCACCCGCGACGTTCTGTGGTCGTTCGGGTGAGTTGGCGTGATGAAAAAGGTGCCGCAGTGTTCTGGGAAGAACCCGCCAAGGCGGGATACAATAAAGGGAAAGCTCCACGTGCAGAGCCGGAGTATCCGCAAGATATCGGAGATGGCGGAGATGATTGGGGACGCTTTAGTGATGTATTACGAGCGCCAATGGGGGCACGGCGTGCTGTGATCGAGTTGTATCTTCAGTGGGTGCCGAATGCTCGGGTAGAATGGGGGGAGGTATCTCTGACACCGATCTCGCCGCCTGCGCCGAGGATGGTCCGGATGGCGACGGTACATTTTCAACCTCGCGACGGAGAATTGCCTGAAGACAAACCAAAGCTTTTCGCTCCGCTCATCGCAGAGGCCGCGGCCAAGAAGGCGGACATTGTGGTCTTGCCAGAAACGCTAACGTTTTACGGTACTGGCAAGACGATGGAAGAGTGTGCGGAGCCCGTGCCGGGACCTTCGACGGAGTACTTTGGCGGGCTGGCTAAGCAGCATGATCTTTACATCGTTGCCGGCTTGGTGGAGCGGGAAGGTAAAGTTTTGTACAACGTTGCAGCCTTGATTGGCCCTGATGGTAAGCTTGCTGGAAAGTACCGGAAGGTCTCACTACCGCGCAGCGAGATTACATCTGGAATCACTCCTGGCCACGACTACCCCGTGTTTCAGACGCGGTTTGGAAAGGTTGGGATGATGGTGTGCTACGATGGCTTTTTCCCGGAGGTTGCCAGGGAGCTGTCGAACCGCGGTGCGGAGGTAATCGCTTGGCCTGTGTGGGGGTGCAATCCTTTGCTGGCAAGGGCTCGGGCGTGTGAAAATCATGTCTATCTCATCAGTAGCACCTACTCAGATGCGGGTGCGGATTGGATGATCTCAGGAATTTTTGATCATTACGGCGATGTCATGGCGAAGGCGAGCGATTGGGGCTCGATCGCAATCGCAGAAGCGGATCTCAATGCCCGAACGCACTGGAATAGTCTAGGCGATTTTCGGGCTCAGTTGCCAAGTCATCGGCCGTTGAAATTGGGGGAGTGATTTTCGAGCCTCGGTAAATTGCGCTGGGTTTTCAGTGGAAGTTTGGGGCAGTCACTGCCATCGTCCACAAAACACGAAATGAAGGATGAACGCAACACCACTGATGAGCCATCGCCAGTTCCGGCTGAGGGTGACGATTTGGAGAGCGAGGAGTTAGCGGCGCCAGAAAACGAGAGTCCAGAGTGGCGGCTACGTTCAGCCATAGCGGCTGAGTCTGGAGTGGTCGATGCATTGGATGCCTGCTTTCAAGGGCGGCCGAATGGATCCGAGATCGTCAGTGCCTTCAATGGCGATTGGGCGTGGTTGGCGGATGTGATCCGCATCGATCATCTCGCGACTGAGTTGAAATACGGTGCAAGTATGGTGACTCGTGCAGTCATTGGGCAATGGTTGCTCAATGGTAGCACCCAAGGGTTGGTGAAGTTATCTGACAAACTCTTGGACGCTGGTAAGTGTGACTCTGTTGTTGAAGCTCGAATCCGAGCGCTCCTGGCTTCCGTGCTGGCAATCCTGAGGCCGGAACGCGCAAAGCGCTTGTTGGATACAGCTGGACCGCTACTCTCAGAGAGCTCTGCTGACAATGAACTCGCTGGGGAAGCGGCTGCTTGGGTTGAGGCAGGTACGTTGTTGAGTCAGTCTCCGGTATCTGATCGCAAGTTTTGGAATCGTCGACTCCGAGACCCTGATGAAGACTGGGAATGGGAGAGCGGGGAATCTCGGCTTGCTCTGGCGAATTTGGGACGCGTCTTGGCCAAAGGACGTGACCAAGCCGAACTTTTCCGCATGGTTGTGCCGGGTGCTTGGTGGGACCTTTTGGAATCACGTGGGTGCGCAGATCCGGCAGAGGCGCCGCACGACTCGAAGGGCGCAGAGCGCTCGGGGTTCAGGCGCGGATGGATTGGCTTTGTATCCGGGGCTCTCTTTGGTGCCATCCTATCGGCAACTGCAACGGTCATGATTCCGCAGTTATCACATTCGCTTGCAGGAGATCCGGTTGAGGCAGAGGTCGCGATGGATTTCCAGAATACGACGCCAAAATCGGGGTCGGTTCCTGACCAGCAGGGCAAAACCACCAACAAGGAAACAGCTTCAAGTGCGGGCACAATCGCCACGGCTGATCAAGTCGCTCAGCCAGTACTGGACGGTTCGGAAGACTGGCGTTCGGAAATGATTGGCAAGATACGCCAGACTTTTGATCAGGTTGATCGCTTGCAGTCACTGATTCGGGACGGCAGCCTGAAGTCGGCGGAAGCTCCCTTGCGAGGAGGCAGTTCGATGGCTCCGTTTGGGTCACCTGCACATGTGGCGCTATTGGAATGGCTGATGATCGACCCTCCCAAGGACGCCGACGTCAGGCGTGCTACTCAGCGTATTTACATTCAGACCGCACCGAGGCCGCGGGTGATCGCGTTGTTGGAAAAACTAGCAGAGCCTAAGGGGCCGTTCTTCAAAGAGGTTCAAGACTGTGCGCAGCTGCTTCTTGATGCTTCGCCAGCAAGCGGGCCAAGCGAGGTACGGGAGCGGCTTGCAGCCATCGCTGCTCCCCGCGAATAAGCGGTGATCGTGACGAAAGAAAAGCGCTATCCCCGTGAAGAGATAGCGCTGTGCAATTGAGGAACTAGCTCTACGCCGCCTCAATCCGGAACTCAGGCCGTTGGGACCGAGTTGATCGTCTTGAGGATGCGGCCGGCGATGGCGTATGGATCGCCTTGAGAGTTCGGACGACGGTCTTCAAGGTAGCCCTTGTAGTCGTTGTTCACGAAGCTGTGGGGAACACGGATCGAAGCACCGCGATTAGCGACACCATAGTTGAATTTGTCGATGCTCTGCGTTTCGTGGAGACCGGTGAGACGCATGTGGTTGTCTGGACCGTAGACGGCGATATGCTCGTCTTTGAACTTTTCAAAGGCTGCCATGAGCCTCTCGAAATAATCCTTGCCACCAACGGTGCGCATGTATTCAGTCGAGAAGTTGGCGTGCATGCCGGATCCGTTCCAGTCGGTGTCGCCAAGGGGTTTGCAATGATATTCCACATCGATGCCGTACTTTTCCGTCAAGCGCTGAAGGATGTAACGGGCAACCCAGACTTGGTCGGCGCAGTTTTGGCTGCCCTTACCGAAGATCTGGAATTCCCACTGACCCTTGGCCACTTCGGCGTTGATGCCTTCGTGGTTGATACCTGCGTCGAGGCAGAGGTCAAGGTGCTCCTCAACGATCTGACGGGCGATATCGCCGACGTTCTTGAAGCCGACGCCTGTGTAGTAAGGGCCTTGGGGGGCAGGGTAGCCGCCTTCGGGGAAACCGAGGGGGCGACCGTCTTGGTAGAGAAAATATTCCTGTTCAAAGCCAAACCAGGCACCTTCGTCATCAGGAATGCCAGCGCGGGTGTTGGATGGGTGTGGGGTGGTGCCGTCAGGCATCATGACTTCGCACATGACGAGAGCGCCATTCTTGCGGGTAGAGTCTGGATAGACGGCCACTGGCTTCAGCATGCAGTCAGAGCTGCGGCCTTCGGCCTGCTGGGTGGAACTGCCGTCAAATCCCCACATGGGAAGTTCTTCGAGTTTTGGAAAAGCGGCAAACTCTTTGATTTGAGTTTTGCTGCGCAGGTTGGCGACAGGCGTATAACCGTCGAGCCAGATATATTCGAGTTTGTATTTAGCCATGGTTGTTGTTCGGAGTGTGCAGGATAGAGGCATCGGAAGGGTTACCAGACTCCGGCACCTGCCGGATACGGACCTTATTCCAACGTTCGATGCGGGAAGTAGCACATGGCGTGCCACACTCCAGAGAAAAATCTCTTGAATCAGACTTTTTCAGACTCTTTCTCAGGAACCTGAGTCATCTGCGTCGATTGCAACGGCCATCACCCCCTCGGTTGGCCACCAACCCACCATTTGTACTTGGCGGGGTTTTTGGTCTGGCTTTGCCAAACCCTTTTGAACGGTCTCAAGCAATTGCTTCTGGGAATCTGGTGTGACGCGGTTCCCAAAGAAGCTTGCCAAGTTCAGAAGAACGGGGGCGGGAGCCTGAACCCCCACACAGGTGACCGCGTCCTTCGTCTCGCCAGCGGCCAGCATCGACGTCCGGGTGGCGTCTGGGGAAGGTTTCCCTGGAAGTATGACGAGGCGTCTCAGAGCAGATACTCCCTCGGGCGCAGGCACTACCGTGGTGGAAAGCACCTGCGCACGGGCCGCTGGTCTGGTCGGAGCGATGTCGACGGGCGCGGGTGAAAAAATCTCCTTCTTCGGCAGGGCAGATGGTGCCACCGTCGGCGGCTTGATGGTGACGGTTGGCCGAGTGTAACCGCTCGGAGCCGGGGCAATGGGGGCAACCATTGGAGGGGCGGCCTGCGGCAATGGCAATAGCTCATCCTCATCTGCACGCACGGAATTCGTGCCTGCCGAGAGGATGATAAAGCTGAGGAGCCAATGTTTTCGCCGCATTTTCGGGGTGGTTTTACCACGGTCGGCCTTTTTTGACAACCCTTGTGTGTCGCCGGCCGCCTTGTGCAGCTATTCCGATGTCCGATTTCACAGAAATCTTGTCCGAAGTGACCCTTTCCTGGTAGCGTTACCTTTTGAACTGCCATGAAAATGACCGCACCCATCCTCCTTTTGCTGGCTTCCTGGCCACTCGTGGCAACTGCCGAAATCTCTTTTAGCTGCAAGCAACTCCACGGCGAATTCTACTCCGAGGGGGCCGCCATCGGCGATCTCAATGGCGATGGCAAGCCCGATGTGGTTGCTGGGCCCTTTTGGTGGGAAGGGCCGGCCTTTGAAAAGAAACATGCTTACTACGAGCCGAAGGTTTTCGACATCAATGGTTACTCCGACAACTTCTTCGCCTATGTCCACGACCTGAACGGCGACGGGAAGAACGACATCCTCATCCTCGGCTTCCCGGGGAAGGAAGCACGGCTTTACCTGAACCCGGGCACACACGACGACAAACCGTGGCCCATGCACATCGTCGCCGACGTGGTGGACAACGAGTCGCCCGTCTTCACCGATATCACTGGGGATGGCAAACCGGAGATCGTCTGCAGCACTGGGGGCAAATTCGGCTGGTTCGCGCCGAACTGGGACAAGCCCACCGAGAAATGGTCCTTCGTCGCCGTCACGGACGACATGAAGGTGGCGAAGTTCACCCACGGCCTCGGCGTCGGCGATGTGAATGGCGACGGAAAACTCGACCTGCTCGAAGCGCGGCGGTGGTGGCAAAACACGGGAATCAATTTTTCTAACAACCGTGGCCCGGAGGTGCCTTCGCCTTTCAACCAGCACAACTTCGCTGCTGGTGTCGGCGGTGGCGCGCAGATGTTTGCCTATGACTTCGATGGCAATGGCACGAACGATGTCTTTACCAGCCTCTCCGCGCATCGCTATGGCGTAGCGGTGTATTTGCAAAACAAGCCCGCCCCTGATCAGCCGACTTGGAGGCAGGTGATGCTCGCCAGCGAGCAACCGCAGGACAACGACTACGGCATCGTTTTTTCCCAACCACACGCCGCGCACCTTGAGGACATCAATGGTGATGGCGTCATGGACATTGTCGTGGGCAAGCGCTACTGGGCGCACAACGGGCACGATCCAGACGAGCGTGGGGCGCGGGTGATCTATTGGTATGAGACCAAGCGCGACGGCAAAGGCGGCGTGGATTTTGTGCCGCACCTCGTAGATGCTGCGAGCGGGGTCGGCGTGGACGTGCAGACGGGTGACGTGAACGGAGATGGCCTGCCGGACATCGTGACGGCGAACAAAGGCGGCGTCTTTATTCTGACTCAGGTGCGCAGTGAAGCCACCGCTAGAACGCCAGTGAAAATGTATGGCCCCGCGCTGATGCCGCAAAAGGACTACGCCCACGGGCAGTCCGCGCAGGAGGCGATCAAGTCCATGCAGCTCCCCGCAGGATTCACCGCAGAAGTCATCGCTGCGGAGCCCGACATCGTCCAACCCATCGCCTTCACCTTTGATGAGCGGGGGCGCATCTGGGTCATTGAGGGCAATAGCTATCCGAAACCCCGCGAAACAGGTGCCGGCCAGGATCGCATCCTGATCTTGGAGGACAAAGATGGCGATGGGTCTTTTGAAACGAAAAAGGTGTTCTGCGAGGGCATCAATCTCGCCAGCGGTATCGAGCTCGGTTTTGGCGGAGTGTGGGTCGGGGCCGCTCCGTATTTGATGTTCATTCCGGACAAGGATCATGATGATAAACCTGATCCAGTCGTTCAGGACGAGAAGACATTCATCCAAGTCCCTGGCCTCAACTTCACCGCCTACGCCCTCCTCGACGGCTGGGGCAGCCAGGATACGCATGAGACGCTCAATAGCTTCATCTGGGGCCCGGACGGCTGGCTGTATGGTTGCCATGGTGTCTTCACTCACAGCCTCGTCGGCAAACCCGGCACGCCGGACGATCAGCGCATTGGCATCAACGCGGGTGTGTGGCGCTATCACCCAGTGCGGCATGAGTTTGAAGTCTTCGCGGAGGGCACCAGCAATCCTTGGGGGCTCGATTACGACCAGCATGGCGAGTTCTTTGTGACTGCCTGCGTCATCCCGCATCTCTACCACATCGTCCCTGGTGGGCGGTATCAGCGTCAGGCCGGGCAGCACTTCAACCCGAACACCTACGACGACATCAAGACCATCGCCGATCATGCGCACTACGCGGGTAGTCTGCGCCCCAACATCAATTTTGACAAAACCACCGGTGCTGGTTTGGCCAATGACGATACCAACGCCCTCGGGGGCGGTCATGCGCACTGTGGTCTCGCCATTTATCAGAGCGACCTTTTCCCGCCGACCTATCGCAATCAATTCTTCTTCGGCAATCTGCACGGGCATCGGTTGGTCACGGATTACACGGACGTGCATGGCAGCACTTACATCGGCAAGCACGGGGCTGATTTCCTCCGCGCAAATGACATGCACTTCATCCCGGTGACGCAAAAAGTCGGTCCTGATGGTGCTCTTTACGTCAGCGACTGGAGCGACAAACAAATCTGCCACCGCGGTAGCAATGCGGTCGAAAACTGGGACCGCAGCAATGGGCGGATTTACCGGATTAAGTATGAGGGGTGGGCGCCGTGGAGCGGCACCAATATGGAGTTCGCCAATCTGGCCGACGGTAGCTTGCTCCAACATGTTGCTGACGCGTGGCAAGGGAACCGCGGCAACCAATGGATGGCTAGGCAGGCTTTGAAATTGTTTCGAGAGAAAACGGCGTCTGGGGAAATCGCCGGGAACGACATCGCCAATGCGATCTTCAAGCCTGAAAGAGCTTGTCCATTTCGAATCCGATAGCTTGGAGCAGCCCTTCACTATCTGTGGGCGCTTGACGCAGTCGATGGGCCTGATTGGGAATACCGAGCAAAATGGTATGATCTCACTGCCGCCGATGAACCCATGGTGGCTTGGGCTATCCGGACATTGTCGAATTCCACTGTCCGACAATTGGGGGCGCATCCCCAATCCCCCCGTTACGATCGCAGATCATTCAAAAATTGCCTTCCTCCATTGTCGCGGCGTTGCCCGCTGACAGGAATGTCCTCCATCGTCCGTCGGGAGCTCGCCTCTGCGCTCCAGCGTCTGCCGCAGGAACAGCGCAAAGACCTCGCCACCGCCCTCCTCAAGCACGGCGAGGACGCGGAGGACCCGATGATCCCGCTGCTCGTTTGGTATGGCATTGAGCCCCTGGTGGCGGCAGATCCGGCCGTCGGGATGCAGCTCGCTGCGGTATCGAAGCTGCCGAAGGTCACGGAGTTCATCTATCGTCGGCTTTCATCCGACCCAGAGGGCAGGAACGCGATCCTGCGAGCCTTGGCGGGGCTGTCGGGCCAGAAAAAGGCCGCTCCAACCCAAAATGGGGGCGTTCCCATCGGCAATGGGGGCAGGGAAATCCAAAATGGGGGCGCCCCATCGGCAATGGGGGCAGGGAAACCAAAATGGGGCGCCCCATCGGCAATGGGGGCGGGAAATCCAAAATGGGGGCGTCCCCATCGGCAATGGGGCGGGGAAATCCAAAATGGGGCGCCCCCATCGGCAATGGGGACAGGGGAAATCAAAATGGGGGCCGCCCCATTAAGGATGGGGGCGGGGAGATTCAGAAGTTCAGCCCGGAACAGCGGGAGTCCATCCTGACTGCCGTCGTCGGGGCTGCGCGGGGTGCGGGCAGGCTGACGCCCCCAGCGGACTGGCCTGCGATCGCCGCGGGTCTGCGGGTGGGGGCGACGCCACGGACCTTGGCGCTCGTCCAAGAATTGGCCGCGCTTTTTGGAGATACGACCGCGCTGGATCAGGTCCGCGCTATATTAACGAGGGCAGATCTGCCAACGGGCGAACGGCAGGCGGCGCTCTCCCTGCTGATCCAGGCGGGGGATGCTGGCACCGCGCCTTTGCTGCAGGGGATGCTCTCGGACGCGACCACCCCAGGTGGTTTGCGCCGCCAAGCGCTCCAGGCGCTTGCCTCGCTGAAGGACCCTGAGACACCAAAGGTCTTGGCCGGGCTGTTGCCGAAACTTTCTGCCAACGAATTGCCCGACGCGGTGAATACGCTGGCCTCCACGCAGGAAGGTGGAAAGGCACTGCTGAAGGCGGTGGAGGACAAGACGGTGCCCGCCACGGCTCTTTCTCCCTTTTTGGTGCGACAGCTCGCCGCCTTTAATGATGAGGAACTGAACGCCCAAATCAAAGCCGTCTGGGGGGATGTGAACGCGCCGAAAGCAGACCTTGCCAAACAAACGCAGAAGTATGTGGAGATGCTGACGCCGAGTGCGCTGAAGCTGGGTGACGCGGCGAAGGGGAAGCTGCTCTTTTTGGCGACCTGTGGGCAGTGCCACAAACTTTTTGGCGAAGGCCAAAACGTCGGTCCAGACATCACCGGCAGCAATCGCGCGGACCTGAACTACCTGCTGGAGAACGTTCTGGATCCGAATGCGGTGATTGGTAAGGACTACCAACTCAACGTCTTTACCATGAAGGATGGCAGGGTGCTCAGTGGGGTCATCAAGGCGGAAAATCCCTCGGCGGTAAAGATCGCCATGATGGGCGGAATCGAGTTTTCGCTGCCGATCGCGGACATCGAGAAGCGCGAGGTCTCAAAGCTCAGCACGATGCCGGAGGGGCTCTTTGATGCACTGCAACCCACGCAGGTCATCGATCTGGTGAAGTATTTGCAAAGCGGTGGCGGCAGCCGTCCAGCCGAGCAAGCGGCCGACAAAGTCGTGGGCGCGATTGAGGGCGAGTCACTGACCGCGAAGGCCGCGAAAGGCAACGTGCGCACCCAGGGCATGACGCGTTTTTCTTCCGGGAAGTGGAGCGGTGGTGCGCATCTCTGGTGGACCGATGCCAAGCCGGGCGACAAGCTGACGCTGAACTTCAACGCGGCCAAGGCTGGGAGACAAAAGGTGAGTGCGGTCTTCACCAAAGCGCCGGATTATGGCATCATCACGATCACTCTGGATGGAAAGCCCACCTCCATTCGCGAATACGATCTCTACGATCCACAGGTAATCCCATCGGGGGCGGAGACGCTGGGGGAATTTGATCTCGCTGCGGGTGCGCATACTCTGGAGGTGACCATCACCGGCAGCAATGCCAACGCCAAGCCACGCCACATGTTCGCGTTGGACTACCTGAAGTTGGAACCGCAGTAGCCGGGCGAGTCGGTCAGATGGAGCCTAAGTTTGAAGGGTTGACGGTGAGGGCTTCTCAGGCATTTTGAGTGCTGGTTGCCCGTAGCCAGCACCACACCTTTTATGATTGGAAAGCCATCTACCACCAGCCTGGGCCTCTGCCTGTTTGTCGCGATTTGTTTCGGTCCTACCCGGTCATTTGCACAGGACTCTGACACGGGTGTGGCCCCCCTCGTTCTGAAAGCAGAACCGATCAGCGATGAACCGGTCGCACCGCCAAAGGTGGAGCCCAAGCCCGATCTCAAGGCCACCTGGCAGACGCAAAAAGAAGCACGCACCCTGATCCTGACGGTTCCTGCGCCACGTGGGCAGATTGTGGATCGCAATGGCGTCCCGCTGGCGCAAAACCGGGTGGTGTATCAATTGGGGCTGACCTTTCCCTTCATGAAGGATGCGACAAAGGCGCAGATCCTGGAGTTCGCACACGACCAAATCGCCAAGGCCAACAAGATTCTCGGTAAATCCTGGAAGCTGGATGATGAAGACATGGTGCAGCACTACAACAATCGCCGCTGGCTGCCGCTGGTGTTTTCGATTGAGGATGGATTGAATGTTGAACTCTCCAACGATGAGCAGGAGATGATCAAGCCCCTGCTGGACAAGGGCCTTGTGCTCCAGCCCGCCTACCAGCGCTACTACCCGCGGCAGGACACGGCCTGCCACATCATTGGTTATGCGGGGAAGACACGCCGCTTGCCCACTGGGCCAATCCAAGAAGGGGATCCTCTTTTTGAAGAACTGGAAGGTCGTGAAGGGCTGGAGCTGACCTTTGAGTCCGACCTGCGTGGCACCGCCGGATCGGTGAATATCCTCTACAGCCCGGATGGAAAGCGACTGGCTGAAGAGACCCTGCGTCGTCCTGTCCCTGGGCGGAACGTCGTCACGACCATCGATTACAACATCCAGAAGTACTGCGAGAACGCCCTCAAAAAGGGGGCTCCCAGAGGTGGTGCCTATGTGATCATGGACATTCGCACTGGGGACATCCTGGCCATGGCCTCCAATCCAGGGTATGACCTGAACCAATTCATTCCCGGCATCCATCCGGAGGCTTACAAGAAGCTGCTCGAAGACAAAAAACTACCGCTCTTTGCGCGTTCATTCCGGGGGCAGTATCCGCCAGCATCGACGTTCAAGATCGTCACGGCGCTCGGGGCGTTGAACAGCACCAAGGTCACATCACGCACCAGCTACGATTGTGACAATGCGCTGACCATCGGCGACCGCGTCTTCCGCAACTGGAACAAGAATGGTGAGGGATCAATGAACGTAATCACCGCCATCAAGCGCTCCTGCAATACGTGGTTCTACCAAGCGGCGCTGACGGCGGGTTCGGATTCGATATTGAACATGGCCCTGCACATGGGCTTCGGCGAACGCACAGGTATTCCGCTCAATGCGGAGGCATCGGGCTTTGTGCCGACCAACGCCTACATGATGCAGCATGAGGGGCACAAATTGTCGCAAGGGGATCTGGCCAATATCAGCATCGGGCAGGGCCGGGTGCTGGCGACTCCGTTGCAGGTCTGCCAGTGCATGGCGGCTCTGGCGGATGGTGTTGAAATGAAACAACCTCGTCTCGTGAAACAAATTCAGGACGTGAGCGATCGCGTCGTCATGGCCACAGAAGTTTCCGTGAAACGCCGGGTAGACCTGAATGCGGATGACCGCAGTGTTGTCGTCAAAGGGATGGTGGCCGTGGTCTCCGGCGATAACGGCACCGGCCGGGCGGCGGACATCAAGTATGCGCAGATCGCGGGTAAAACGGGGACGGCGCAGTGGAAGCCTGCTGAGGACCGAAACCTCGCCTGGTTTACTGGATTCTTACCCGCCAACAATCCTGTCTACGCCTTTGCGGTCGTTTATGAAGGCTCGCCTGGGGAGAATGTCTCTGGGGGCAAAATCGCTGCGCCAATGGTGGCCGAAGTGTTCGAGAAGATTTTTGAGAAAGCCTCACCCGACGATCCGCTGGTCCTGGCGATGAAGGACATCCCAAAAGCCATGGAGGTGGATGAGGGAGAGCAGGATGCCGTGGAAGGTGGCGATGTGCCGACCGCGCAACCCGTGGAACAAGTCGCCCCCGCACAACCTGCGGATCAACCGAAGAAGGGGCTCAAAGGCTTCTTCAAGAAGCTGTTCGGCAATTGAGCCAACTCAAAAGTCTCTGAACGGGCCGCGCGGTTCTGCCTGATTCATATCAGTCACCCACTCATCAAACAGCCCGCGCATCTGCTTCAAGAGGGCAGGCTGCGAGGAGATGAGGTTTTCTTTTTCGCCAAGGTCGTGTTCCAGATCGAATAGATACTCTTCCTTGGGCGTGCGGATCCATTTGTAGTGCTGCCAGCGGACGGCCTGATCTCCCTGGCGAACCCATGTCATGCGATCGCGTGGGGAAGGTTTGCCATCGGCAATCACAGGGAGCATGTCATGGCCATCGAGTTTGTGCCCCGCAGGAGCCGTCGCGCCCGTGGCGGCTAGGATGGTGGGGACCACTTCCAGCGAGGTTAGGAACTCATCGCTGACCTTGCCTGCCGGCACATGCCCTGGCCAGCGGATGATGCAGGGCACGCGAACGCCGCCTTCGAACATCTGGGACTTGTGGCCGCGCAATGGTTCGTTATCCGCCCCGCCCGAGCCGCCATTGTCAGAGAAAAAGATCACCAGCGTATTCTCCGCCTTGTGATGTTGGTCCAGCCATTCGAGCACTCGCCCAATGTTCGCATCCATGCAGGTGAGCGCTGCGCGGTAGTCGCGCTGTCTGGCCTCCGGCGTGGGAGTGAGCGCCTTCTTCCCGTAGCGCGATTTTTCCATGAACTCTTTCTCCACAGGCGGATACATTGCCTTGTATTCGTCGGGTGCCTGCACGGTGCCGCGGATCTTCGGGTCCAGTGCTGATGACCCGTGTGGCGCATTGAAGGGAAGATAAAGGAGGAAGGGTTGATCGCCCGAGGACTCCATGAAGGCCAGAGCCTCGCGGCCAAACAGGTCGGTGCAGTAGGTGCCTTTGTCTTCGTTGGTTGGCACGTTATCGCGATACATCGACGGAACTCCATAGCGTTCATGGGTGAAGTAGTCGATCCCGGTATTCACGAAGCCGTAGAACTTGTCAAAGCCACGCTGCAGGGGCAGGTATCGCTTGAGGGAGCCGAGATCCCATTTGCCAAAAATGGCCGAGCGATAGCCCGCAGGCTTGAGCAGTGCAGGGAGGATGCGTTCCCTCTCATCCATTCCGCCGATGCGTTCAAAGCTGACCTCATACTCTTCCGGTGGATATTTGTAGCCAAAGTCCGGGGCCTCATTGCGGATCATGTCTGAGATGCCATTGCGCTGCGGATACCGACCCGTGAGAAAGGCAGCCCGTGAAGGTGTGCAGGCGGGCCAGGCGACGTAAAAGCTGGAGAGCCGAGTGCCTTCTTTGGCTAGACGATCCAGATTGGGTGTCTTGATGTCCGGATTCAGGCAGCCGAGATCGTTGTAGCCTTGGTCGTCGGAAACGATCAGCACCACATTGGGCGGCGTGGCATGGACGGTTGGGCTACAGAGAAAAGCAATCGCGGCGAGCAGGGAGATCGGGATATGGAGTCGCATGGAAAGGAAACGCAGTTGCTAGGTTCTGCTTTACACCCGGTTGTCCTAGGGCATGGATGAACCAAACCCATGACTAGACAAGAAAACCTCGATCTCTTCTTCCGCGGCGGCAAAACCGTCATTCTTCCCATTGATCACGGCGTCGCCATTCCCGTCCCCGGACTGGAAGACCCGATGGCCATGATTGAGCAAACGATCCCGTATGTGGACGGCTATGTGGTGAATCTGGGCGTCGTTATTCGCTCTGCCAATATGTTGGAAGGCAAGGGCGTCTGCCTGCGCACCGATATCTACAACACCCGCACCGAAGGCCCCGGCGCAGGCACCATCAATGTCTTCGGCATCGAGGAGGCAGAAATGATCGGAGCCAACGCGGTGATGAACATGCTTTACACTGGTGGTGCGGACGAGCAGGTGAACTTCCAAGAGTGCGCTGATTTGATTCGGATGGGCATGGACTCCGAGGTGCCGGTGATCCTTGAGGCCCTGCCAGTTGGCCTAGGCCAGCCCGCCCACTATACCGTGGAAAAGGTGCAGTTTGCAGCGCGCCTCGCGGCTGAGCTCGGCGCTGACGTCGTAAAGGTGCCCTATCCGACGGGCGCGACGGTGGACGACTTCCGCAAGGTGGTGGAGGGGACCTTCATCCCGGTCATCATCCTCGGTGGTGCGGCGATGGGCGACGACGCAGGCCTTCTAAAGATGGTGGAAGATGCCATGACCGCTGGTGCAGCAGGCATCGCGATTGGACGCAATGTCTGGCAGCACAAAAACCCAGCGCTGATTGCTCGCAGTCTGGCGGGCGTCGTTCATCAAGACATGTCCGCGCTTGAGGCACTCGCTTTGCTCAAGGAACCGCTGCGCTGAATCGAAAAGTCAGTGCCACTCGTATCGTTGACTGCATGATGAAAAGAAACTGGATCCTCATTCTCGCAGCGCTGGCCCCGGTCTCGGGTCTCCACGCGGAACCGCAGAACTTTGCCTTCGATTGCGAAGCATGGCAGGCCGGCGAGCCTCCCAAAGAAGACGTCTATGTCGTTGAAGGTAAATTTGCCGTGACCGCAGTCTCTGGAAACAAGGTGCTGCAAATCGATCCGGCAGAATTGGTCGATGCGACGGCGCAGTTGGCTGTCTCCGGCGCAGGTCCAGCTACTGTTCATGCCAAGATCTTCGCCAGCAAGGCGGGGCGCAGCTATCCGCGCTTCGGCGTCGGCGTGCATGGAATGAGCGGTCACCGCTTGATGATGAATCCTGCGCGCAAAGTCGTGGAACTCATGAAGGGTGACGAAGTCATTACGAGTGCCCCGATTGCCTGGACCTCCGATGCCTGGGTGAACCTGAAACTTGAAGCCACCAAGGGGGAGGGCGATACCTGGAAGATCGCTGGCAAGGTCTGGGCTGCGGATGCCATGGAGCCCGCTGAACCAACGGTGACGGCCGATGATGCAAAGCTCAAAGGGCAGGGTAAAGTCTCCATCTGGGGTGCTCCCTACTCGGGCACTCCGATCCTGTTTGACGAGCTGAAGGTGCAGGTCGAGATCGCACCAAAGTGATTGTCCCCGTTCCAAAAGCCCCCATGATTTTCCCAGAACAAATTGAAGCCATTGGCGATGAGATCGCGATCCGTTGGAACGACGGCAGTGAAGACTACCTCCAAATGGAGCGTCTCCGTGCCTGGTCTCCCAGCGCTGAAAACATGGGGGAGCGCGATCTCGTTGGACGCCAGATCGGCGGTCATGACGGACCGCAGTCTTTTCCTGGCGTGACCGTTCGTGGCTGGAACAAGGTGGGCGGTTACGCCATTCAGTTTCAGTTCAGCGACGGTCACAACACTGGCCTTTACTCCTTCGATTACTTGAAGAAGCTCGGCCAGATGGCTCGCGAATAGTCTGGGCGGAATCAGTTCGGCAGAGCGATGACTTCAAGGCTCTGTTTGCCGTCGGTCTCGCGCAAAACTACGGCCTCAGAGGTGCCTAGTTTGTCCACTTGGAGCGCCCCAAAGAGCGCATCCACGATCTCCATGCCTTTGGGGCCTTGGGTGGCTTTCACGTCACGACGTGGCGCATTTTTGTTGGTCTTCGCTTCGTCGGCTCCGTCCAGGTAATCCATGTCCACCCGCGCTGCCCAAAATGCGCTGGGGCCGAACAGATTCTTTTGGAACCGTTGAGTGTGCACCACCAGCCAGTCTTTACCGGACTTGTCCTGATAGCTGAAGAGGTCCAGAGGGCGATTGCCTGAGCCTAGTTCCACCATGCTAACGCCTTTCACTTGGGCACCGCTCTGGATGTCATCGACACGAAATTTGGCGACGGGAGTGCAGGCAAAGGCTCCAACCACGAATTGTCCTTCGTCGGTGTGGTAGGGAATGAAGCTCTGGATCGGTGCCTTTGTTTCCCAGCGATTGTGGGCCACGTGATAGGTCTCTGCACTGAAAACGGATGCAGTCGCCCCATGCTTGATAGGCACCGGAAGCGTGAAGATGCGGCTGGCAAACTCCTCATTGCAGGTGCCACTTGCGAAGACCTTCTCGCCGTCAAAAGCCACGTCGGTGATGTTGGTCACTTTGCTGGTAGTGCCGCCGGGCAGGGTGACGCGCACCCATTCCAAACCGCTCACATCCAAGGGGCTGATCTCTCCTTTGGCATCGACCACGACGACCAGCACCGCGTTGTCGGGCTTCCGCTGCACTGAAAGGTAAATCCGCCCGCTGGCCGGATTGACCGCGAGATCTTTGATCGTGACGTTTTCAGAAGTCGTGCCAAGCCCGGCCGCGACGCTGCCCGTCACGTCTGCGACGGGTTTCGTGAGTTTGTCAAAGGGGCCAGTATCCCCGGTACGGATTGCGACCACACTGGCGGTCGCGGGTTCAGCCAGGAGAAGCACTCCGTCCGTGGCAAAGGAGAGGGAGCTGATCGACTTGATCTCCAACCCGCCCTTTTGAACATCCGCTAAAAGATCGGCGCCCAAGGAAGACAGGGTGGTGCTGAAGAGAATGGCAAGAACGGGGAGGAGATAAGTCTTCATGGTGTTTGGTGGTGGGAGTTAGCGACGGCAGGCTTGGGTGTAGAACTCATTGCCAACGCCCAGCGGCAAGCCGAGTTCGCCAACGAGATTGTAGAGCGCTGGCGTGTCAAAGTACTCGGGGAGACCGTCTGGCGTCTCGACGAACTTATTGCAGCCAAAGCACATTTCCAACACCGCGACGACCTCACCTTTTGCACCGTAAAACACAAAGGCGTGGTGAGGGCGATAGCAGGAGGTGCGCTTCAGTCGGGCGTGGGAGACCGTGATGGTCTGCATGAGGTGGCTGACCTGAGCCGGGCTCAAGGTGACGCCGTTCGGATCCATCACCCCTTTGTGCATGCGGCCATTAACGAAGAAGGAACCTTCCTTTTCAGCGGTGTAGTCGTAGCAATAGGCTTTGACGGTCTTGAATGATCTGCCAGGCCAGTTGACCTTCGTGCCGGGTGCGGGCGAGGCTTCGGCAAAGACGCCTTTATAGACAGAGCAAGAGCTCAGGGTGGAAATCAGGCCAATGGAGAGGGCGAGTACGGTGGATCGAAGGTTCATGGTGGTAGTTGGAACGAATAGCGCGCGCTGGCAAGACGTTCATACATCAGCACCGCCCGCATCGTCAATCAGCGAAAATCATTGGCAGCAGCAACCACAGGTAGGCGCCTGTATCGGGGCTACCGCTCAATGCGGTCCAAACGGTGGATTTCCTTGGGAAGCTCCGCTTCCAGATATTCTAGGAGGCTTTTGACCCGCTGGGGCAAGTGCTCATGGGAGGCGTGGGCGATCTGTAGTTCGATGGGTTCGAGTTTCCACTCGGGCACAAGTTCAATCAACAGGCCTGCGGCAATGTCCCGGCCGGCCATCCATTCGGGAAGCATGGTGAATCCAGCCCCTTCGATGGCAGCCTCCCGCAGGGCGGTGACTGTATCCAACAGCATAACAGGGGCGAGCTTGAGCTTGGTTGTTTGGTTGTTGTGGACGAGGTCGACCCTGTCGCGCGAGAAAAAGTGTGGCTGCAAAATACCCAACCACGGCAGACGCTGAAGCTCTTCTGGCGTCTGGGGTAGGGGGTAATCACGCAGAACGGAGGGGGCAGCAACGAGCCGCCGATTGAGTTGTGCGATGTTTTTGACAGTGACCCGTCGGTCCGTCGTCGCACCGATCTGCACCCCGCAATCATACCCCTCTTTGATGAACTTGGTAGGGCGGTTGATGAGGTGCAGCTCTGTGGTGATGAGTGGATGCAGGCGTTGGAAACGCGATAGCACGCGGGAAACAATCCACTGGCCCACGTCGACGACGGATACGATTCGCAAGTGTCCCCGTAGCGTCCCACGGTCGCTTCGCAGTCGACGGCCCATCCGGTCTGCCAAGGTTAGCAACTCTTGAGCATCCGCTAGGAGGATGCGCCCTGCTTCGGTGAGACTCATGGTGTGTGTGTCACGTCGCAGCAGGGGGGCGCCGATCTGTGCCTCAAGGGCGGACAGATGTCGGCTCAGTGTTGGCTGGGCTAGGCCCAAAACTTTAGCGGCAGCGGATATGCTGCCGGAGGCGGCAATCTGTACGAACTCGCGAATTTGCTGGAGGTCATTCAGGTTAGTCATGCGGAAATGGTATAGCAGATATGTCGTGAACGTACTGTTTTGTGATTCCGTCGATTCGTAATTAGTGGACATGACCCCCCAGTCACTCTTTTGCGCCCCTTATCGGCGCCCTGTACTCACGCTTGGCGCCGGATTTCTTATCAGCCTCTTTCTTCCCGCATGCAAACGCCCCGCCTCTAGCCCTGGAAGTGCCCCATCTGTTGCGCCTGCCGCCGTTACTGTCGCCAAACCCATCGCCCGCCGTCTCACGGACTGGGATGAGTTCACAGGTCGCCTCATCTCCCGGGAGAGGGTGGAGGTTCGTGCCCGCGTGTCTGGCTATCTGAACAAAGTCAGTTTCAGCGAAGGCACCGAAGTGAAAGAAGGCGACCTTCTTTTCACGATCGATCCTCGTCCCTACGAAGCGGCGGTGCAGCGAGTTGAGGCCGTGTTGGCTCAGGCCAAAACGAACGCGGAACTGGCTTCGACCGAGGCAAAGAACGCCACCGCGCTACGCCAAGGGCAGGCGATTTCTCTCGAAGAAGCAGAGCGCCGAATCAAAAGCGCGTCCAGCGAGCAATCCGCTGTGCATGCGGCGGAGGCCGCCGTGCGGTTGGCGAAACTCGACCTCGAGTTCACTGAGATCCGTGCGCCGATCAGCGGGCGCATCAGTGACGCCCGCGTCACGGAGGGCAATCTCGTCACGGGTGGTACAAAAGACGCGACTTTGCTCACCACCATCGTCGCGCTCGATCCGATCTATTGTGAGATCGAAGTCGATGAGCGGTCCGCATTGAAGTACCGCAAGATGCACAAGGACGGCGAGCGCCCCAGCGCCCTGTTCGTTCAGATCCCTGCAGAGATGGCTCTGATAAACCAGGAGGGATGGCCGCACCACGGCAAAATCGATTTCGTGGACAACCAGATCAATCCAGAGACCGGCACGATCCGCGCCCGCGCTGTTTTTCCCAATGAGGATCGCCTGATGTCACCCGGCTTCTTTGCCAAAGTGCGCATCCCCGGCAGCGGGGAGTATGATGGCCTGCTTATTCGTGACTCTGCTGTGGGCGATGATCAGGGGGGTAGCTACGTTTGGGTGCTCGACCCGGAAGATAGGGCGGTCTATCGCCCCGTCGTGCTAGGACCACTGGTCGAGGGCTTGCGCGTCGTGCGTCAGGGATTGAAGGCCGATGATCGAGTCGTGGTCATTGGCCTCATGTCGGTGCGGAACGGCAATCCATTGAACCCCACTATGGTGGACATGCTGCCCGCAGCTACCCCCACGCCGCACCAGCCATGAACTTCGCCCGTGTCTTCGTAGACCGCCCCATTTTTGCGGCCGTGTTGAGCATCGTCATCACGATGCTCGGTGGTTTATCCTATCTGTCGTTGCCCGTGGCGCAGTATCCGGAGGTCATCCCACCCACAGTTGTTGTTTCCGCCACCTATCCTGGCGCAGACGCACGCACGTTGGCGGAGACCGTCTCCACCCCGTTGGAACAGGAGATCAATGGCGTCGAAAACATGCTCTACCTGTCCTCGTCCTCCACCAGTGATGGCCGCGTGCAAATCACGGTGACCTTTCGTTTGGGCACGGATCTGGATCAGGCCCAGGTACTGGTGCAGAACCGTGTGAACGCCACCCTGGCTCGATTGCCTGAGGAGGTGCGTCGCCTCGGGATCATCGTGAACAAGCGCTCACCCGACCTCACGCTCGCTGCGCAGTTTTACAGTCCCGATGGCTCACGTGAAGTCGATTACCTCAGCAACTACGTGACGCTGCAAATTCAAAATGAGATCGCGCGTATCCCCGGCGTCGCGGAGGCATCGTCGCTGGGTGGGCTCGACTACTCGATGCGTGTCTGGCTGGATCCTGAAAAGATCGCCGGAGTCGGACTCACTGCTGGCGATGTGATCCGTGCCATCCGCGAGCAAAACGTGCAAGTGGCGGCAGGATCGCTCGGGCAACCACCAGCCGCTGCGGGGCTGGAGTTCCAATACACGCTGACTGCACCGGGACGCTTGAAGAAAGCAGAAGAATTCGCCGCCATCGTTCTCAAAACCGGTGCCCAGGGCAATGTGGTGAGCCTCGGCGACGTTTCGCGCATTGAACTTGGCTCGCGCGACTACTCCAGTCGCACCTACATGGACGGCTACAACGCCGTTTCGCTGCGCGTCTTCCAGTTGCCGGGCAGCAATTCCATCGAAACCGCAGACGCCGTCTATGCGCGACTCGCGGAGCTGAAGAAGCGCTTTCCGCCTGGCATGGATTACTCGATCAACTACGACACCACCAAATTCGTGCGTGCCTCGATCCACTCCGTGCTGACCACCTTGGTTGAGGCAGTGCTTCTCGTGGTTTTCGTCGTCATCTTATTCCTCCAAAATTGGCGTGCCTCCGTCATTCCGCTGCTGGCCGTGCCCGTGTCATTGATCGGCACTCTCGCCGTGATGCACCTCTTTGGGTTCTCTCTGAACAATCTCTCATTGTTCGGCATCGTGCTCGCCATCGGTATCGTCGTCGATGACGCCATCGTTGTGGTTGAGAACGTCGAGCGCAACATCGCCAAAGGACTCGCTCCTCGTGACGCTGCGGTGAAGGCCATGCAAGAGGTGAGTGGTGCCGTCATCGCCGTGGCTCTGGTGCTGGGGGCGGTGTTCGTGCCGACTGCCTTCGTCAGTGGCATTACCGGTCAGTTCTACAAGCAGTTTGCGTTGACCATTGCGGTCTCGACCTTCATTTCCGCGTTCAACTCATTGACCTTGAGCCCCGCACTCTGCGCCATCCTTTTGCAGCCCCATGGGGCTAAGACCGACTGGCTCACGCGGCTCATCAATTTCTTGTTTGGATGGTTCTTCCGCATCTTCAATCGCGTGTTCCAGTTTGGTTCGGACCTCTACGCAGGTCTGGTGCGCAAGCTGATTCGCTTCGCCGTGGTGGTGCTGATCGGTTATGGCGGACTGTTGTATTTTACGACCAAAGTCTTCGACGCTGTTCCTAGCGGATACATTCCGGCTCAGGAAATGGGTTATGCCATTGTGTTGGTGCAATTGCCTGATGGCGCTGCTTTTGAACGCACGGACGCCGTCGTCCAGCGCATGGATGCCATGGCGAGGGAGATTCCGGGCATCGCACACACCTTTGCCATCTCGGGTTACTCATCCATTTTGCAGGCCAATCAGCCCAATGTCGGCGCCGCTTTCTTGGTGTTCGATGACTTCGCCAAACGCACCGACCCCGCGCTCAAAGGGGATCAACTCTTCACCACCATTCGCAAAAAGTTCTCCACCATCCAGGAGGGACGCGTGCTGGTGCTGCCACCTCCGCCGCTGCGCGGGCTGGGTAACGCGGGCGGCTTCAAGATTCAGGTTCAAGATCTCAACAACGCTGGGCTCGATGCCCTCGAGTCCGCGACGCAGAAGCTGCTCGCTGCGGCACAGAACGAGCCTGGGCTCATTTCTCTGGTCACTGGGTTTCGCGCCAAAACACCCCAATACAAACTGGAGATCAATCGTGCCCAAGCCAAGACCATGGGTGTCTCGCTTGCCGATTTGAATGAGGCACTGCAGGTCTATCTCGGATCCGTTTATGTGAACGACTTCAATCTCTTTGGCCGCACCTATCAGGTGACGGCTCAGGCGGATCCGGCCTTTCGCAAAGATCCTTCCGACGTCGCACGCATCAAGATTCGAAATCAAAGTGGCGACATGGTGCCGCTCGGAGCTTTGGTAAAACTCATCAAGACCGGCGGGGCGGATCGGGTTCAGCGCTACAACCTTTATTATTCTGCCGACATCAATGGCAACACGCTGCCGGGCATCAGTTCCGGTCAGATGATTGAAAAGATTGAGCGTCTGGCACAGGAGCATCTACCAGCAGGCTTCGCCATTGAGTGGACCGATCTGACTTATCAGCAGATCCTCGCAGGCGATACTCTGATGTATATTTTTCCGCTCTGCGTGATTTTCGTGTTCCTTGTGCTCTCCGCGCAGTATGAGAGCTGGAGCATGCCCATGGCCATCATTTTGATCGTGCCCATGTGTCTGCTGTCAGCCATCGGTGGGGTTTGGTTGCGTGGACAGGACAACAACATCTTCACGCAGATCGGTCTCGTCGTGTTGGTGGGGTTGGCGGCAAAGAACGCCATCCTCATCGTCGAATTTGCCAAGCAGTTGCAGGACACGGGCATGGGTCGCGTCAAGGCTGCCGTCGAGGCAAGCCGCCTTCGTTTGCGCCCCATCTTAATGACGAGTTTCGCCTTCATTCTGGGTGTGTTGCCCCTCGTTCTGGCGAAGGGCGCGGGTGCTGAAATGCGCCAGGCCCTTGGCACCGCCGTGTTCTTTGGCATGATCGGTGTCACCATCTTCGGTCTACTTTTCACGCCCGTCTTCTACGTCATTCTGCGAGCGCTGGTCGAGCGCCGCCAATCCCGCAAAAATCTTCCCGCCACCCATGCAGCCCACTAAACTCCTTCTCCTGCTTCTCTTCGGCATTACGACTGGCTGCACCGTGGGGCCACGCTTCAAGCAGCCCCAGCCAGAGATGCCCAGCGACTTTGCGTCGCCGTCGAGCTCTGCGAAATCGGCCTCCGTCGATGCCGCGTGGTGGCGTCGACTCAATGACAGCACCTTGAACGACCTCATCCATCAAGCGGCGGAGCAAAACAAAAGCCTCGCCGCCTCGCAGTCGCGGCTTTTGGAGGCTCGCGCCCTTTGGCGTGAGGCGCGCTTTGACTATGCACCCACGGTCCGCTCAAGCGTCTCGTATGAAAACTCGCGGAGTGGTGTCAGCACCCTCAACGCCCAGCGTGGGCGCAGCTTTGAACTCTACCGGGCAGGCTTTGACGCCAGTTGGGAGCTCGATGTTTTTGGTCGCGTGCGGAACTCGGTAAAGGCCGCCAAAGCAACAGCTGCAGCGGTTGAGGCCGACCTGAACAATCTGCGCATCACGGTTAGTTCCGAGGTGGCGATCAATTATCTCGAACTGCGCGGCGCTCAGGCACAACTCGCCGTCGCTCGCGAAAATGCCGCCAACCAAGCCGAATCGCGACGCATCGCAGAAGTCTCACTGAAGGGCGGTCGCGGCACTCAGCTTGATGTCGCCCGCGCCAATGCCTTGTGGAACGACACGCAGGCGCAGTTGCCAGTTTACGAACAGAACGTCGCGCGCGCCATTCATCGCATCGCGGTCTTGTGTGGCCGTAATCCTTCCGATCTGCGCGCCCGACTTCAGTCGGCCAAACCGCAACCCACGCCGCCTTCGCGCTTGGACATCGTCAAGCCTGCGGACCTCTTGCGGCGTCGCCCTGACATCCGCACGGCAGAGCAAGTGCTCGCCGCACAAACCGCACGCGTCGGCATCGCTGTGGCCGATTTGTTTCCACGCCTGACCTTCAATGGGCGAGTTGGATTGGAGGCCGGTCAACTCTCAGGCCTCAGCCAAAGCGGTGCCGGTGGGTCCAGCTTCGGGCCGCATCTCAGTTGGGCGGCATTTGATCTGGGCCGTGTTCGCCAGCAGATTGCCGCTGCCGGCCATCGTGCGGATGTCGCCCTGTCCGAGTACGAACAGACCGTCTTGCTGGCACTTGAGGAGGCGGAAAACGCACTGACCTCCTACGATCGCGAGCGCGTCCGGCTGCATCATCTGGAAGCCTCCGCAGCATCGGCGCGGGAAGCGGTAACGCTGGCCCGTCAACGGTATCAAGATGGCATTGCCGACTTCCTCACGGTGTTGGATGCAGAGCGCGTGGTGCTGAACACCCAAAACGAAATCGTCCTCAGCCGCACCCGCGTCGCGTCGGCCTGGGTCAGTATCTACAAGGCCATGGGCGGCGGATGGAACGGTTGAGACGGCCGTAGGCAAAGAAAGAGGCGTGGTTCCGAGCAACGAACCACGCCTCGCCAGAGAATTCAGGCTGTTGAAGGCTTACGGTTTCCCAAAGACCAAAGCTTTGCTGCGATCCAGAAACTCAAGGCAGAACACTGCCCCGCTGCTGTTCACCATCCGGCCCAGTCCTTTGCTTCCAGAGCCCAGCGCATCCGTGTTGACGCCATTGAGGCTGATGGACTTGATCTGCTCCGCACCGTTGCGCTCATAGAGCGTGCCTTTCCGCACGCCCAGCACGGGTTGGCGGCGCGCGGGAGTGGAATTGAAGATGTTTCCAAAGAATATCGCTTGGTTGCTGGAGGCACCACTCTTCAGGGAAGCGAGGACGACATAGTAACCCGATTCATCCACGTCAAAGCGTTGCAGGACGTTGATTGTGCTGCCGATGCATCCTGGGGCACCATCACCCTCCCGCATGAGGAGGAAGAGATTACCGTTCAATGGACGATACCAGATGCCGATGTCGTTTGAGGCATTGATCCCTGGGCCGCTGACCCGCGCTTGGAAGACGACTTGCAGCGTGCTGGTCATGAAGAATTGGATGAAACGATCAAACTTGACGCCTGGGGGCAATTGCGGGGCTTGATCGCCACGTAGAGCGACTGCTTTGAATGTGCCGTCGCGGTCGGTCCACAACCCTTCCGTCAAGCCCGCAGCACCGCCATTGACCTTTGCGTGCAGCACCACTTTGTTGTTGATCACACCTTCGCCCAAGAAGGTTGAGAAGACCGCGCCGCCAGCGCCGGGAGCGGCGTCTCCTTTGCGGGCCACAAGCGCAGCGTTGTTCATGTTGTGGGTCTTCACAAAAACGGCCTGATTCTGAGCGGGGCTGCCTTGGATCAGATTCGCCGCATAGATCATCTTGTCTCCGTTGACACCCACACGAGGGAGGAGTTGACCATAGTTGATGCCGGCGATCGGGCTCTGGTCTCCCTCACGGACTTCGTCGATCACCTGCATCTGTTTGTAGGCAATTCGCGAGTCGTTGGCGGGACTCACTGGGTCGGTGCCAGAGCGGCTGATGTAGTTCATGACCAGCTCGCCTCCGCTGGTGAATGGTGTCAGCCTCTCATTGATGCGGCCGATTTTCTCCCGGGTGTAGCCCATCTGGCCTTGCTTGAAAATTTCGAGCTGAGTTCCTTCTGAAATCCACGGCACGGCGCTGGTGCCATAATCATCGAGCAAGACGAGCGTGCCTTTTGAAGTCCGGGAGTCAAACTTACCGTAGCCATTCTGACCAAAGGCAAGGTTGTGGGGCCGGCCGTAAGTGCCGACGTTGGCCGCGGTTCCTGCTTGAAGAACGAGGTCGAGTGTGCCGGAAAGCGTGTCCCATAGCCCAGTATTGTTGGTGGTCTTGATGCCGTAACCTTTCACGCTGGCCACGGTCATGACATGGTTGGTGGGGGAGATGACGGCCTCTCCAAAGCCTGCGAAAACGGCACCATCGATACCCGGAGCCAGATCATTGGTGCGGGCGATGGTTTGCAGGCTTGGCGCAAAGGTCTGATGCAGATCGCGAATCAGCATCGCCCGACCGTCCGGGGTCGGCCCGCTGACATTGTGTTCGGGGTCACCAATCAACAGCGCATTTTGGTTCATGGCGAGGCAGGTGCCAAATTCGGCACCACTGCTCTGCGGGCGGATAGCGCACTCCACGATTTCCTGGGTGTTCAAATCCATGAGCCAAGTGCTCCCATCACGGCGATTGTCCCAATACGCACCGATGGCAGCCACTCGGCCGCTGACACTGATCGCGTTGCCAAATTTGGCGGAAGCGGGCACTTCATTGGGTGCCTTGATTTTAGTGATCAGGGTCAGAGTGTTCGCGTCATAGAGATACACTGCGCCTTGATCGTTTTTCCCGCCGATGTCTGCTTCCGGTGCACCGACTAAGATTTTGCCATCACCAGCCGCCACAGCTGCACCGAACCGATCATTCGCGAGGCCGTCGGCGGGCGTGAATTGATTGATCTGTCCGCTGACCAGATCAATGACCGCGACCGCACCTTGAAATGATTTTCCCGTGATGGTCTGGTCAGGAATACCCACCACGGCGATGTTACCGCAAACAGCCACGGCCCTGCCAAAGAATCCCCACTCTTGCGGCGCCAGCGGCCCGTAGGTTGCGATGATCTCACCCGTGCGACGATTGAGGTGGGACACGGCGCCGGAACCGGTCGGGTTGCCAGCCAGTTGGCCGTAACAGCCGACGATCACGTTGTCCCCATCGACCGCGATGGATTCCCCCATCTGCTGCCCGACCGCTCCGCTGCGTTTCCAGATCAGCTTGCCCGACGGCACGTCGATGGCATACACGATGCCCGAATTTAGACCTCCATCATCGTTATTGACGGCAGTGACGAAGGCGGTGTTGCCACTGGCCGCGACTGCGTAGCCGAAGTTCTCGCCAAACACGGGCTTGGGCGAAATCAGGCGTTTCACGTATCGGCCGGTGACTGCGTCAAAGACGAAGACTTCTCCTGCGCCGCCGACCTTGGTCTTGGATCCTGGTTTGGCGACATCGGAGTCGGGCGACCCCACCAGCGAGTAACGCTCACTCAGAGCAACGGCAAACCCAGCGTTCGCAGAGGTCCCTGCACCGGGCGGCACGATGAGTTGCTGGGCCGGAGGCACCTCCATGGCACGAACAGCGTGCTGGCTGGATAGAGATGCGGCGAGGAGGATGAATAGAAGATAAGGTGTTTTCATGACTCCCGATGATCAGCCCAGTTTACAAGTCCGGGTATCGGACCTCCGGCGGAAGACTTTTGTCGGAGGTCGGTATCCGACCAAAGTCGGAGGGCAATGGGCAGGCACTGCTAGCGCTTAGTCGACGGTTTAGTGTAGAATGAACCGCGTCATGTATTCCTCTCGCCTCGCCTGTGCCCTTGCTTTCTGCTTCCTGATTTTGTCGGGGGGCAGGGCTGTGGCCCAGACTTCCTTGGAAGCGCTCACCGAGGTGCGTGAGGTGCTCGACCTGGGTGCGGAGTCCGCAGAAACCAACCCCCGCGCTGTCTCGGTCCGTGGCATCGTGGTTTTTGTTGGGCGCAATCGCGATGGCTTTTCATTGCACCAGCAGGGCAGCACGATCGCTGTCAATCTTCCAGCCGATGCGACGCTGCCGTGCCCTGAACTTGGCGATGAAGTGGAAGTGCAGGGCGTGACGGTGAAAGGCCTCGTCATGCAGCATGCCTATCCGCGCATCAATGCCAGTGCCGTGCGTCACATCGGACGCCAGGACTTACCCACGGCTCCACAGGTGCCACTCGCCTCGGTGGCGGAATTCGAACACTACGATCAATGGGTCAGCATTGAAGGCGTCGTCATTGCCTGGGCCTATGAGAATGAGGAACTGACCATCGTGTTGGTAGGGCCAAAAAATTGGGCCAACGTCCACGTGCGTGGTCTCACTGCGGATCAGGTGCCAGAGGATTGGCATGGGGCTCGCCTTCACGTCACTGGGATCAATATGGGCTGGTCACACTCTCCCTCAGACGCGCTCATGGTCCCGTCCATGGCACTGGTGCAGGTGCTGGCACCTGGCTCAGCAGATCCTTTCGCTGCGCCGACCCATCGTTCGGGTCAGGCTTTTCCTCTCGCACAGCGCGTCCTCGTTCGCGGTCAGTTGATCGGGCGCACCGCTGACAGTGTGCTTTACTTGCGGGACGAGACTTCGGCTTTGTGCGTCAAACTCCAGTATCCTTGGAATCGGGGGACCTTTTCGAAAGAGGCGGTGCTAGCCGATGGCGGCTTCTGGCCAGAGATGCAGATCGGCGACTTGATTGAGGTCGTGGGTTCGCGGTGGGAAACGGAAACCGATCCAAACCTGGAGCCATTCTCTCTCCAGGAGTGTCACGTCCGTGTGGTGGGCAGTCAGGGCCCCCCACAGCCCATCAGTGCGACGCTCGCAGAAGTCGCAAAGGGCAACTTCACTCACGATTACGTCGAAGTGCGCGGTCGTTTGATCACCCTCCAGCAGGCCCCTATGGATCGCGGGGAATGGCGCACGACGATGGTGATTGAAGACAACGGTGTGCAGATGCCTGTGGCCCATCAGGGCAGGGGACGCGCAGGATTCGCCAGTCTGCATCTCGATGACGAAGTGCTGGTGCGTGCTCTGGTGGGCGGTGCCACGCGGTTGGATCCCCGCCACCTCAAGCTCCTGGCAGAGCACGATGCAAATTCCATGGGGCCCTCTCCCGCCATGCGCATGCGCAAGCTCCTGCTGTGGGGCGGGGGTGGTGCTGTCTGCGTCGCGGCACTGGCGCTTTGGATTGGCCTACTGCGTCGTGCCCTCAACAGGCAGAAAAAAGCAGACGCAGCCCTGCGCGAAATCAACACCACCCTGGAGCAGCGCGTGGCAGAGCGCACCGCTGCCCTGGAGACCGCACAGGCCGATCTCTCCCGCGCTCTGGAACACGAGCGCGAACTCGGCGAGCTGAAAAGCCGCTTCGTCACTATGGTCAGCCATGAGTTCCGCACTCCGCTTGGCATCATCATGTCCGCCATCGAATTGATGCGGCACTACGAGGGTAAGTTGGAGCCCGGTCAAAGGGAGGAACTTTATGAGGACATCCACTCTTCGACAAAACTGATGGGCAGCCTCATGGAGCAGGTTCTCGTCCTTGGTCGCGTCGAGGCAGGGAAGCTGGGCTGTCGCCCCATGCCTCTTGATGTCGATGTCCTTGCAGGGAAACTCACTGATGAAATTCTATCCGCCACCAATCGGCGCTGCCCGGTCGAGTGGGAGATGGAAGGCTCACTTGAGGGGGCCTGGGCGGATGAATCCCTGCTGCGTCATACCTTCTTGAATCTCATCAGCAACGCGGTCAAATACTCCCCAGAGGGCAGTCCCGTTCGCTTCACTGGCCGCAGGGAGGGCAATGACGCCATCTTCCAGGTCATTGATCAAGGGATTGGCATTCCGGCGGACGAAATCCCCAACTTGTTCGAGGCCTTCCACCGCTGCGCGAACGTCGGGGACACTCCCGGCACTG
The DNA here is from genome assembly GCA_024232965.1 of Verrucomicrobiaceae bacterium. Classification (GTDB taxonomy): domain Bacteria; phylum Verrucomicrobiota; class Verrucomicrobiia; order Verrucomicrobiales; family Verrucomicrobiaceae; genus JACKQF01. Next base: position 922,108 of record JACKQF010000003.1, read on the forward strand.
GCATGGGTTTGCTGATCGCAAAACGTTGCGTGGCACTGCATGGCGGCACGTTGGAATTGGAATCGGTCCTGGGGGTAGGCACGACCTTCACCCTCAGGCTTCCACTGTTTCGTGACTCGCCATGAGCAGGTGTCAGCGAGGGGGGGCGCACCGTGTCACTCTCTGTGGCCAAGCCTACGGCGGGGTCTCATCATCGATCAAAGGACCCGCCAAGACTTGGCGATTGGAGAACGTCAAAACCAGCGCGACCTGGTTATTCGTGACAGGAGAGCCCACTCCCTTGATGGCCGCCCCAGAGGCGTCGGCTGAAATCGTCATCTTCATGGATGTGAGTGTCGCACCAGTGCCCAGTGTGCTGACAAAGTCTCCCTTGCGGAGGGCCAGCAGCAGATTGCTTCTCACACCGGTGGTGATGGTGAATCGGTACAGTGCCAGATTGCGGCTGGCGGGTCCCCCCTTTAGCGACACGGCCACTGCCCCGACCGAGTCGCTGGTGTCGACCTGGAGAATGCTGGCAATGCGCAGACCTTGGGTGTCGGGGGCCTCATCGCCTTCGCGTACCAGTATTTGGGGTAGAAAAGAACTGCTGAGGGTGAAGCGAAAGAAAGCGATCACGATTCCATCATTGGTGGAATTGACTCCGGGGCCAGAAACCACCGCATGGACGAGGATACTGCCGCTGGGAGTGACCCCATAGCGCAGGAAGCGGGAGAACTTGATGCCGGCTGCCATGCCGGGGACCTGCACGCCTTTTTGCGCAAAAGGGAAAACACCGCCGAGCACAAAGGTATCAGACAGCGTTTGATGCCAGAGACCCTCCCGCTGGGATGCAGGGACGCCGGACACCGTTGCGCGGAGGATCGAGGCATTGGGACTGGGGGATGATTCACCGAGGAAGGTGGCAAAGGCAGGTGTCGTAGTGGCAGGTGGGTCCAGCACCGTAGTGGGCTCCCCTTTGCGGGCCAGAATGGCACCCCCTAGGCGGACTACGGCCGCGTTGCCGGTCGTCTCTCCCGTCAGGCCGACGCTCACCACCGGATTGCTGTCGCCCATGGCGATGCGTGGCGTGACCTGTCCGTATTGAATGCCAATAAGGGGGCTGTTTTCGCCCTCAAAGATGCCGCCACCTACCTGGGTGCCAAACGCATCGATCATGAAGGCTGCGGAGTCGTTGGCACGGGTGACGACGATGGAGCCGGCACCGCCCACGGCACGGATGTTCGCGGTCACAGCGATGTTGTTTGAGGTTGCCCCCACTGCGATCGGTCCAAAGTGGCTGATGACCCGACCTGTGAGGCTGGCGGGGAGGTTCAGCGCGGTGCCCTCCTGCAACCTTATTGATGGAATGCCACTGCCGGTGGTTCTTACGACCGATAGCGCCTCGTCATTAGCAGCACTGATGCCCGGGCCAGTTCGCACGCCGGTGTAGGCGAGAACGTTGGTGCTGGCCAGTACCGCCGGGTTGAGCTTGCGGTATTGAGCGAATGTTGGGCTCGTGGGCGCTGTGATGTCGGCAGCGTTCAGTTCGTTCAGTCCCCAGATGCCCGTTTGGTTTGCGGGTTTGCCGTTCAGCGTACCTTGAACCAGTACTTTGTTGGGCAGGCTCGTGCCTACAGCTTGATAGCTGCTGATGCTCCGCAGGGTTCGGTCGCCTGCTCTTTGCATGGCGTCGCCGATTTTTACCAGTGTCTTGACCGGCAGATTGCGCGTCAGACCTCGGACCACGTAGATGGGGTGGCTGCCGCTACCGACGATGGCCGTTGAACCGCAAATGGCGAGCGCCCGTCCAAAGGAGCCGCTGAAGGAGTTCGCTGACTTTGGAAAGAACGAATCGCGAATGACTGCCGCATTGGTGTCCATCACAAAGACTTCGCCTGTGTCTCTGGCACCCGCGGCGGACTGCCCAGAGATCGCCAGACCGTTGTCCATCGCCAGTGTGGCACCGATGTCGGACCCCGCCACGGTGAGTTGCTTCACGAAGGTAAAGTTAACACCGCTAAACAGGTACACTGCACCGTTGCCAGCACCACCGGACCCCACGGCGATCGTGGGGCCAGAGACGGCGACGCTGCGTCCAAAGGCCCGGCCCGCAGCCCCATCAGCGGCTGTGAGCTTGGTGCGCTGCAGCGGAGCGACAGACGAGGGCAGGAACTTGCCAATATCAAAAGTGTACGCAGCCCCAGCCCCGGCACCGCGATCATCGTCTCCGGGCGCGCCGATGATCGCTAGATCTCCCCGCACTGCCAGCGATGTGCCAAAGCCATCTCCTGCGCCACCGTCGGAGGCCAGCAGCTTGAAAAGCACCACATTGGGGCGGGTCATATCAAAGACAAACACCGCGCCTGCATCGTTCCCTCGGTCATCATCCCCAGGTACAGACACCAGGAGGCGATTGTCGCTTAGCGCCACCGCAGTGCCCATCGCGTCTCCGTTGTCGGAGGCCGAGTTGGTGAACTTGGCAATCTGGGCACCCGTCTTCAGGTTAAAGGTGAATGCCGCACCCGCGCCACTGGCAGTTTCGTTGTCTGTGGCTGATCCCACCGCCAAAATGTCACCCGATATCGCGAGGCTTGTGGCCTTGACGGGGATGCGCCGCTTGAAGCGCAGCGTGACGGCGTCGTAGATCAGCACGTTGGATGCAGAAGTCTCAATTCCTTCTACGGCGATCCATTTGTCACTGACCGCCACTGCATTGTTTCCCGCCAGCAACTGGCCAAAGACAGCTGGGGGCTGGGGCAGTGGGATAAAGGCTGGCTCAAAAGCGGCCAATTTGGAAGTCGCCAAGACCACCGGGATGAGGACACGAAGGATCGTTTTCATAAGCAGCGCGTTTTTAGAACGGGTGAGGCCATGGATTGGCCCACCACCTCCGCCTTGTTTATACCCTCAGTTGGCCTCGAATTCAGCCACAAAGTTGCGTGGGCGCACGATCGCTCCGTGCTGGGACTTCCGGCACCGTGCTCCGTCGCCCGGGCTGATCAGACCTTGGTCGCCGCTGCTTCCGCCTTCTCTGCGTCGC
>JACKQF010000004.1 GCA_024232965.1 Verrucomicrobiaceae bacterium
GGCTTCAGGTCGATTCGGAGTCGGAGCGCTGGCAGCTTGGTTCTCAGACTTTTCGCCGCAGCCCGCGACCAGCGTCGCGCCCACGATGCCAATGAAAGTGTTTCTGAGTTTAATACGAGATCTCTCTGCTAGGGGTTCGCGCCAATTGAAATCGCTCCTTCGCAGAACACGCGCTCAGGCGATCAGGTGAACTTGTTCGATCAAGGGTCTATTTTCCGTCTCCCTTTTTTGGCGGACTTTCTGAACGCCCCCACTCCAATTGTTCCTTTATCCACTTCATCTTTGACTCGAGATTGGAGATGAACAGATTCTGTTCGGCCGTTGCTGCTTGAGATCTTAATGCCGCCACATCCTGTGATGTTGCCTCCTCGCCAGTCGTCAGGACGAGTATCGAAAGCAGATCGTCAGCACTCGGTTGATCTGATGGTTCCGCTGCCCTTACAAACTCAGCCAGAGCGCGACGAATAAACGGATATGCCTGCTTGCCGAGCCGCAATAACAGCTCATAGCAGGGTCCAGGTGGTCCACTAATTTGCCGGGCTAGTCCTGGCTGTGCTGGAGTTGGAGGACGAAACACTACGTTGAGAGCTGCGATATAGAACCCCTCAGGAGATGGCTCTTCTTCGAACTGCTTTATCAACTTTTCCGCCGTCTCGAGTGGAAGTTCGTGCATTCGAACAATCCTTGAATTCAGTTTCGCGAAAAGGTCAGATGGAATCGTGGGGGGGGGCTTGGCAGTCCACGTCTCATGAGGTAGCGGCGGTTGCACTGGGGCGCTGGTGACGCTCGACGGCGTTGGCTGCGACTGCGTGGCCGGAGGAGGGCGAGTTGTCGGACCAGTATCTTTCTTTTCCCCACAACCAAGTAGCACGAACGAAGTCACAGCGACAAGAAGCAATTGATGGATGGCTGGCTGATAACAGGTCATGGTGCTGGGGATTGGATTGTGATGTGTTCTCTGCCGACACTATTAGGTCGCCCCTCGACAGGAGCATATCCTGATGGCCCCCTAGTGGGCCACTGAGAAGGAGCGATTCGAGTGACCGTTAACGCGCTTTGCCGTCTTATTGAGGAGTCGCAGAGGCCGCTTTCTGTCGAGACTCCAGGTAGCGCTTCATGATACGAACCCGTTCTGCGGGATCACCTGCACCCAAGCCTTCCGCCACATCCTCCATGGTTGCTATGGCCGTATCCATTCCCAGAATTTGGGCCAGACAAAGCCCCAATAGCTGAATTCGGTAGAGGTTTGCTCTGGTATCCAATTGGGCGAGGCTCGCCATCACTTCACGAATGGTCGGCACGGCTTTGTCACCCCTGGAGAGGAGTTCCGAGAAACACGGGTTGGACCCGTTTAACAGACTCCCGTGACCCGAAAAGACGTGACGATTGTAATGGACGTTACGTGCGAACGCTCGCATTGCTTGGAGGTCATTTCTTGCTCGTAGTTGGGCTAAGACCCCCTGCGCACTGGCAGCAGGCAAATCTGTCAATAGCGTCTCGCCAGATAGTATCTTTTCGAGGTCATCAGGCGTCGCTTTATGGTCATCGGGGTGCAAAGCTCGGATCTCTCGGTATGACAGTGGAGGTATCACCTTAGTGTCGCCTTTAACTTCAGGTGGATTCGGAGCGCTGGCAGCTTGGTTCTCAGACTTTTCGCCGCAGCCCGCAACGAACAACGAGCCCACGATGCCAATGAAAGTATTTTTAAATTTCATACAAAATCTCTTTGCTAGGGGTTCGCTCCAATTGAAATCGCTCCTTCATCGACTTCATTCACCTTCCCTGGCGCGGGTTCGTAACCTGAGGTGTAAAGAGAGTTTTGCGGAGTCCACGCTGACGGAGTTTTTTTAACGACCCAGGATCGGACGTGCCAAGGCTGTTTTCCCGAGCACCGCGACCCGTTCACCAGGACAGCATATCATCGCAGGTCTGGAGCCGGTAGCGCCGCGTGGGGATCGTAAACGGCAGGGACAGCGAGAAGGACGTGGGTGTATTCTGCACGGGCCCTATCCCCCCTGGCGGGTGCTGCCAGGGCAAGTCAGCGACGTGCGGATTGCTGAACACGATCGATTCCTCAATACACGTCCGCCCATCCAGATCCTCATCCAGCAGCGCGTCAGCACTGGGAATGCCATACAGCGCCTGCCAGCCATCGTCCATCCCGTCCGCAGGGTTCACATCCGTGATTGTCACCACCCCTAACCCGATGTCCGCAGTGAACGGATCCGACCAATTGATGGATTCTACCAGATTGACACGACCGTCCAGGTCGTAGTCACTTGCACCATCAAAGGCAGGGATGAACCAGAGCGCCTGCCAGGCATCGTCAAGACCGTCCCCATTTGCATCCACTGCCCGTGCCTGTGGGAGGATGAAGCTCAGAGCCAAGAGTGCAGCAGCGAGTCGCCGGGAACCATTCATGGCCCATCATTAGCTTATGAGATACCTGGGTCAAGGGCCAAGCTCAGACCTATCCGTCACGATTGAAGCCGCCCAGGGCTCAGCTTCCCCACCGGGCACCGCCCCCTGCCTGCGCAGCCGGGGTGCGCACCCGCCAGGCACCATCTCAAACAGGATCACACTAGGTGCAATTCGCCAAACAGTCTTGAATGGTGGGGCAATTGCCATCACCTCTTCAGAAAAATATTCCACTAAATAAAAAAAGTTCGTGATGTTGAGGGGGGATTTCCGGTAAAGCCTCATGGAACCATGAGTGCGCCGATCCATTTCTTCGCATCCCTGTGCAGCAGCCCGTTACCGTGTGCGCCTTCGGGCGAGGTGCTGCTTCACAGCAAGAATTCGGATGCGCAAGGTGGAAATGGGGGCGCTCACTTCATCAAAGGGGGTGCCCCCATTTTGGTTTCCCTCGCCCCCATTGACGATGGGGACGCCCCCATTTTGGATTTCCCTGCCCCCATTGACGATGGGGACGCCCCCATTTTGGATTTCCCTGCCCCCATTGCCGATGGGGGTGCCCCCATTTTGGTTTCCCCCGCCCCCATTGACGATGGGGGTGCCCCCATTTTGGATTTCCCTGCCCCCATTGACGATGGGAACGCCCCCATTTTGAATTTCCCTGTCAAATCTTCACCCAGGAGGGCCTGCTAGATGGCCCGCTGGGACCAGCCTGGAGCCACCTGGGACAGCGGCCTGCGCTGGGATGAACCCGATCCTGCCCCCACGTCCAACCCAACCCAAACGAAACACAAAATGAAACGACAAGACTACTTCCCTACCCGCATCGGCGACCAAGTCGTCTGGCTGCGGAATTTTAAGAACAAGCTGCCAGATCACGCCACGGCGCTGGGCCTCGTCCCCGCAGCCGTCACCGCCATCCTCCTGGATGTGGATAACGCGATCTATGGCCTGGATGATTACCGGGGCTCCCTGGGCCCGGCCAGCACCAGTTGCTACCAGTGCATCGAGGATGCGATGTATGGAGACACCGTGCCCGGGAATGTCATGTGGATGGGCTTTACCCCGCCCAGCGGCGCGCCAACTGCCGTGCCCAATGGCTGCCTGAAGCGCGTCTTTGCCTACATCAGCGACAGCATAAAGACCGCCCCCGCCTACAGCACCATGGTGGGCGAGGACCTGGGAACCGAAGGACCTGAAGTCGCAGCACCCAGCCCCACCGTCTCGCCCATCTTCACCCTGCGCAGCACCAGCGGCGGGAAGGCAGAGGTCGTCTGGTCCAAGGATACATTCGACGGCGTGAAGCTGGAGTTTGACCTGGGCACCGCCGGGATGAAGAGCGATGTGGACCTGCGCCCAAACTACACCCTGAACTGGCTGCCCGATACCGGCACCAGCGCCGTCATCCGCGCCCGCCTCCGCTTCATCTACAAAGGGGAGGACTTTGGCAACTGGAGCGACTGGCAGCAATGGACGCTGACCGGGGAATGATCCACGCGAACCCGTCCCTTAGCGCCCCCGGCACCCCGTGCTGCCGGGGGCGTTTTTTTCTGAACACAGCGGTGTCAGTCAGCCATCGCTGGGGGTATTTTCCTGAGGGCCGTCTGCGCTGGGGTAGGCGCGATTGACCAGGAAGGGTGCGCCGCCGAGCATCCACCAACCGGCAGCAAGATAGAGGGCCAGGGTCAAGAGGGCGCCGAAGAAAATGCGGAAACCGGGTCCGACAAAAATGATCGGCACCTCCTTGATGGCGAGGTAGATAAAGAACAATCCGAGGAGCCGCACGATCAGGGTAAAGATGTCTTTGGGTTTCATGCTGTGTGTTGGGTAGAGGTGACTAACGGTAACAGTGGTGGTGTCCATGGCAGCGCTCTCCCCTTGCCATGGACGCGCGAAGAGTGCCTCAAGTTAAGTTGAAGGTTCGGTCTCGTCAGGACCAGTGGCTATTATGGGAGTTCATCCCCTGCGTCTGGTGGGACACTGGGAATGAGGGCCATAATCTTCTCAAACTCCTTAAAGTCGGCACGCTCAGCACGCGAGCTTAGGTAGTCGAGCGTATTCAGCGACGACAGCTTCTCAGCGGCTGCGGTGACAAAGAACTGATTCATGGTGTAACCATCTTTGGTGGCAAGCTCCTTGATGCCCTTGTGCAGGGAATCGGGGATTCGGATAGACATGGTGGACATAGTTAGATGAGTTTGAGGGCTTGGGCGGGGGATAAGGTCTGGACTCCGAGTGAATCCGAACCTCGAAAATCATCGTGATTCTGGGTGATAATGTGCCGGCAACCTACCGCGTGATCTTTAGCGCACGGAACTCCAGGGCTCCTGCCTTTTCGCCATCGGGGCCGCCGGAGTCTCCGCCGAGACCGAAGGTCTCTTTGGTCTCGGCAATGCAGGGATCACTGACGGTGAGGGTGGTGGCGTCCACGGTGGCGGTCATGGTGGGTCCTTTGAACTGGACTTTCACCTGATACCAGGTGCCGACGGCGATGGTGTGGGCTTGCTTCAGGAGCTCGGCGCTCTCCCCCTTCTTGGGATGGGCGAGCACGCGCAGGGTATCGGTGCCGATGACGAGGTGGACGATGTGGCCGCGCTCTTGGGAGCCATTGAAGATGATCCCGGCAAAGGTGGCCCAGCCCTCCAGGCGGAACTCGCACTCCAGCACGCCGTCCTTGAGCAGGAGCTTGCGCATTTTCACGGGTCCATGCCGACGCGGGCCGGACTCAAAGCCGCGCAAGACGCCGTCCTTGGTGGTCCAGGTGCCGAGGCCCCAGAACCAGTCTTTGGAGAGCTCCGCGCTGAAGCTCTCCTCAAGCACTGTGGGTGCATCGGCTGCCAAGACGGGCGCACCCAGCGGGCAGAGTGCGAGCAGTAGGGCGGCGATCAATTTCATGCGCACGGGTCGGATCAGGGCTTAGCCTCGCCGCTGATTTTGAGGTTGCGGATCTTGACGGACTTCCCTGCGGCCAGCCAACTGCGGGCCTTGACGGTGGCGAGGAAGGGGTGCTGCGCGCGCAGCTCTTTGCCGTCCAAGTTTGCAGCCATCTGATCGCCCTGCCACTCGACGTGCAGGCGGTGCCACTCGTTCGGCTTCACTGGCATCGGCACAGTGGCGATGGTGTGGGAGGGCTTGACGGAGTCCTCTGCGATGCTGATCCCAGCGGGATTGATGACGACGCGGCCGATGTGTTTGTCCGAATCACACCCGACCAGGAAGCTGCCGGCACCTTCGGTGAGGAACTCCACATCAATGGTGGCGCTGGCCAGGCCGACCTTGTGATGCAGCACGGGGATGTGCTTTTGCTCGGGCAGATCCAGCACACTCAGGATGCCATCGGCAGGTGTCCACTTGCCTTTGGCGATGCTGAAGCTGGCATCCAGGGGGCCTTTGAAATCGGGCTCGGCCAGGACTGGCAGCGCATGGTCATGCAGCAGGGGCTGCTGGGCCTGGGCAAAAGAAGAAAACGCCACGAGGGCGAGCAGGACGGAGGCGGTGCGGTTCAGGTTCATGCAGTAAACGGGTTGGCTGTGCATAACGCGACCGCTGACAGCTTCCATGCAGTCATTTGTCCAATTCCGCGGCTAGATTGCCTGAGGTAGGAGCGTCCCCTCTCTACTCCTGTCTTGACCCCGCCCCTCGATTCCCATAACAGATAGGGTTCAAATTCCGACCTCCCTTTTTTTCATCATGAAGCAACTCCCCCGCATCCTCCTCTGGACTGCCATCTCAGCCCTCGGCGCTGGAGCAGTCGCCGTCTCGGCCCTTCACCAGGGGGAGTCGATCAACGCTCTGTGGCTAGTGGTGGCGGGGCTGTGCACCTTTGCGGTGTCGTATCGATTCTATAGTAAGTGGCTGGTCACGAAGGTGCTGGTGCTGGATGCGCACCGCGCGCCACCGTCAATCACGAAGCAAGATGGCAAGGACTTTGTGCCGACCAACCGTTGGGTCGTCTTTGGTCACCACTTTGCAGCCATCGCGGGCCCCGGCCCTCTGGTCGGCCCGGTACTGGCGGCGCAGTTTGGTTACCTGCCCGGGATGTTGTGGATCTTGGTCGGTGCAACCCTGGGCGGCGGTGTGCATGATGCCATCGTGATGTTTGCCTCCATCCGTCGCGGCGGAAAATCCGTCGGCCAGATGCTGAAGGATGAAGTCAACCCGGTAGTCGGTTTTGTGGCGATGATCTCCATCCTGGCCATCATGACGATCCTGCTGGCCGTGCTCGGACTGGTGGTGGTAAAGGCGCTGGCAGAGAGCCCCTGGGGCCTCTTCACCATCGCGATGACCATCCCGCTGGCGCTGATCATGGGTGTGGCGCATACGCTGTTCAAGATCAGCGTTCGCGATGTGACGATCTTTGGCATCATCGGCCTGCTGGTCAGTGTCTGGGCGGGCAGCCAACTGGAGGTCTGGGGCGTCAAAGCCTACTTTGACTTCAAGGGCGAGTGGCTGGCCTGGGCGATCATGATCTACGGCTTCACGGCCTCCGTCCTCCCGGTGTGGATGCTGCTGGCACCGCGCGACTACCTTTCCACCTTCATGAAGATCGGCACCGTGGCCGTGCTGGCCATCGCCATCATCTGGGTGGCACCCAATTTGCACATGCCAAAGCTGACCGCCTTCACCGATGGCAATGGCTTGGTCTTTGCAGGCAAAATCTTCCCCTTCGTCTTCATCACCATCGCTTGCGGTGCCATCTCGGGTTTCCACGCGCTGATCTCCTCCGGCACGACGCCCAAGCTGATCGATAGCGAGACCCAAGTGCGCAGCATCGGCTACGGAGCGATGGTCACGGAAATGCTGGTCGCCCTCATGGCCCTGATCGCCGCCTGCGCCCTTGAGCCCGGCCAATACTTCGCCATCAACGCCGGCATCAACAAGACGATGTCGCCAGAACAAGTCACGGGAGTGATTTCCGCCATCGAAGGAGGTCGCTACGCGGTGACCGTCGATGGCATGAACGCCCTCGCGGCCAGTGTCGGAGAAAAAACCATGTTTGGCCGCGCCGGTGGTGCACCGACCTTTGCCATCGGCATGGCGCAGATGTTCGCCAAGGCATTCGGCCCCAGCCTCATGGCCTTCTGGTATCACTTCGCCATCATGTTTGAGGCGCTCTTCATCCTCACCACCATTGATGCGGGCACTCGCGTCGGGCGGTTCATCCTGCAGGACTTCCTGGGCAATATCTGGAAACCGCTGGGCGATACCCGCAGCGCACCGTCCTACGTGTTCGCCAGTGCGCTCCTGGTCGCAGGTTGGGGTTACTTTCTCTATCAAGGTGTGATTGACCCACTCGGCGGCATCAACACGCTCTGGCCGCTTTTTGGCATCGCCAACCAGCTCCTAGCCGTCATCGCCTTCTGCCTCGGCACAACCATTTTGATCAAGATGGGTAAGACCCGCTTCGTCGCCGTCACCGCCATCCCGCTGGCCTTCCTGCTGTCCGTCACGTTCAGCGCGGGATACATCAAGCTCTTCGATGCCAATCCAAAGATGGGCTTCATCGCTGCCTCCAAAGACTACGCTGCCAAACTCGCTGCCGGTGGCTCGCCTGCCGACATGAAGATCTGGGCGGCCCAGAAGCTGAACATGCAGGTGGACACGGCCGTGACGGCCTTCTTCCTCGCCTGCGTGGCCATCATCTTCCTCGGCTGCCTGCGCGAGTGGATCAAAATCCTGCGCGGCAGCAAGGTAGCCGAATTGCACGAGGACCCCTACGTGGCGCTGCCCGAGGGTGCGTAATTCACGCAGCAGTTTCGCTGAAATCTCCGCTCAGCCGACGGTCGTTTTCCGCCGTCTGCGCAGAATCAGCGTCATCAGCCCAAACAGCATTAAAAAACCGCGCCCTGGCTCTGGGATGATCGCGACCACACCTGTGGTGCCAAACTGACTAACATCCCAGACCCAATCGCTGTTGTAAGCACTGAGATCCGGAAGATCGAGCGCATAGGCCGCATTGTCGCCACTGCCACCGGTGCGGAGGCCATCACCATCGTCATAATAGCCGAGAGGGATCACGAGCCCGACCCAATCGAGCAAATCATAGACATCCTGATACCCCGGAGCGAAGCCGGAGCCGGCCAAGACGCTGATGGATGAGGCACCATCCAAAGTAAACGTCCCATCAACCACAAGGCGGTCGTTGCCACCATCAAGGGAAGTGCCGCTGACACTCGTGAGGCGACTGGTGAAGGGGTCAAAGGTCGCGGTAAGCCCGTGTGTGCCGCTAGTTTTCAGATCCATCAAAACCATCGCAGAGGCAGCCACCTCAAGATCGCCAGCGAAACGCAGGGTGCCTGCGTCAGTGCTCAACCCCGTTGCGCCCGCAGCGATGCTGGTGGCATTGCCGCCAGGGGCAAGCGTCGCACCGCCGACCACCGAGACATTGCCCGCGATACGCCCGTTTCCACCAAGCGTCGTGGAAGAACTGGTGCTGACCGTATTCGATCCAGTGGCCGAACCTGAACCGGAAGGGTCGTTGCTGATCAGTAGGGTCCCCGCGGCAACAGTCGTCGCCCCCGTGTAACCACTGTCCCCTTCGATGATCAAAGTCCCCGAGGTCGTTTTGGCAATATCAGCACCGCCATTGATCTCCCCAACATCCTTCAGCGTGCCTGCCGCGAAGGTCAGCGTATTGATGGTGTTGGTAGCATCACCGATATTGTGGCCGGTCATGTCCAGCGTGCCGCCATTGAGGTTGATCGTGCTGGTGGTATTCGCAGCGGTGCTCGTGGGCCCTGCTCCCTCCAAGATATCGACGTTGGTGACCAAGACGCCGCCGGTCAGCGTCAGCGTTCCTTGAGCCTTGCCATTGCCATTGGTGTTCGAGTGCGTGGCCAGGGTAAAACTTCCCCCAGAATTCACGGTGAAGGTGCCACCACCGATCTGCAGCAAGCCATTGGCCGTAGCGCCAACGGAACTGACATCGCCACTCATGGTGCCAATTTCCACGGAGTCTGCCGAAAAGGTCCCAGTGTCGAAGTAAACCGTCCCAGACGTGCCGCCACCACCAGCACTACTGCGCCTAGCAATGACCAGAGATCCCGCAGCGACGCTAGCCTCGTGGCCGCGCAAGTCGAGCGTGCCCGTGGGGCTGGCCCCTGTAGCCGTGTTCAATGAACTGCCAACCGTGATGTCCGTCGAAGCTCCGGTCTTGCCACCGATCACTACAGTCCCAGCACTACCTGCCGTCTGCGAGACAAACTTCACGATACCAACACCTTTGGACACGCCGATATTGATCGCATTGGTGGAGATCGTATTGCTACCAGCCCCTAAAAGCATGGTTCCGGTGCCGGAATTCCAACCATTACTATTGGCGATCTGCACGACATTCGCCGTGATACTGTTGCTGGAGTCTGACAGAGAAAGGACACTGGTCACATTCAATCCAAAAGCGACTCGGAATTCCTTCACGTTTGCACTGAACGAACCGAGGCCCGAAAAATCCGTGGTAACGTTGTTGGCGTTGGCCCCGCTATCGAACGGCGTTGTGGCGTTAGGAAGGAGGTTTGCGGCGGTCTGGGAAGTCACGGTCTGAAGCCCAGCTTCAAAATTCGCGTTCGCATTGTCAACCACCAGCGCGCCAGGCCCAGTGATGGCAGCGCGGGTTTGGGTTTTCACATTGTTGGCAATGCCAACAATGAGTGCGCCATTGACCGTCAGTGTCTGCCCAGCCCCAACGGTGACCGTACTAAACAGATTTGTATTGTCGGATGCAATCTGTAGGCTCCCGATCCGTTGATTCGCATCACTGAGGTCCAGGTTGCCAGTGAAGGGGCCAGAGCCGACGGTCACCGCGGTAGAAGTTGGCAGCGAATTGTCCGTGCCGACCTTGAGCGTGCCGGAAGCGACCACGGTTGGGCCCGCGTATGTATTTGAACCATTGGCCGAGGTAAAGACCAGTGTGCCGTCGCCAGTCTTGCTGATCCCGCCAGCACCCGTGACTGGTGCATCGAGGGTGGCCGTCACCGCAGTGTCCACGCGAATTTCCGTCGCGGCGTCGGCGATTTGAATTTGGCCGCCAGCGTCAGCCAGAGTGTAGTCCCGGGCAAATTGTAGGCCATTGACCTCAACTGCGTCTTCGACTTGAACCGTACCGCTCGCTGCCCCACCTAAGACCGCAATCTTTTCCACCGAAGCCGCCCAACTGGTGTTGTTGCTACCATCGGCAAGCGTCCAGTTTGTTCCCGCATTGGTCCAAACACCGTTGCCGCCATCCACAACGTTGTCCGCCGTAGTGTCACCACCATCCCAGAACTGGGCATTGATGGCAGAAGCGATCAGGTTCACATCCTGATTCGTGGCATCGACATCGATGGTGAGGTCATAGCCCGCGAGCATTTGGGTCACAAGACCGTTGTCCGTCAGCGTCCCGGTGTAGTCAATCAGCTTGTAGGAGCCCGCAGTGAAACCCGCGCCAGTCGTGACTCTAACGATCCCATCGAGCGTCACAGAGCTACCGTTTGCCTCAATAAGATCACTTGCGGTTCCGAGATCGAAGAGCAGAAGCGAGTTATTGTTAAGCACCAAGTTACCGCCAACGGTCATAGTGCCAGTGCTGCCCGCCGCCAAAGCGTCGCCAACGATGATTGCGGCAGTGTTTGCCACCGTAAGCCCACCGCCAATCGAACCAGCATAGGCAAAGGTAGCGGCGGCGTTAACTGCCACGGAAGTGTTACCGAGCGAACCAATCACGTTCAGCGTGCCGGCATTGACCGTGGTGGTGCCGGTGTAACTGTTATTGCCAGAGAGTGTCCAAAGACCGGTGCCGTTCTTGGTCAAGCTCGACACTCCAGAGTCCATGCTGCTGGCAAGGCTCCCATCGCCCGCGCCTGCTAAAGTCAGCGCCCGGCTCCCACCGGAACCCACAATTGCGGTCGTACTGGTCAGCGCCAAGCTTCCGGCATCGGAAGAAATAGTCGTATTCGCGGTGAAGGTCAGCGCCCCGGCAAAGCTATTGGCACCACTGACATTGACAAGAGCACCGCTTTGGCCAGTAGCGCCCGTCCCTGCAAGCGACAGAGCCTCGGCTCCGACTGCGATATCGTTTTGAAGCTGAAGAGTGGCGCCACTCGATACCGTAGTCCCTGCACCTGTAGCCGAGGGCACCGCCTCATTCGAAATTGTTGCCCCAAGAGCCGCGCCGTTTTGGATGTTCAGAATACCTGCGCTCACCGTGGTTTCACGAGCGTAGGTGTTCGTGCCGGACAATGTCCAAGTACCGGAGCCGCTTTTGACCAACTTCAAGGCGACCACCGCCGAAGCGGTAGAATTGGTGCCACCAATCTGTCCCTGGATTTCGCCGTCGCCGGACCCGCGTAAGGTCAATTCCGCCACACGATCAATCGCCGAGCTGTTGGTTCGGACACCGTTGGTAAAAACCACCGTTTCCCCCGCTGTCAAAATGTCCACAATTCCCCGTCCCGTAGTCCCGACGGCATCATTGCGCATTAAGATCAACCGATCGGTACTCGTCGTCACGCCGCTGTACTCAAATCGGCCCACAGTGCCGCTCCCCTGCCCAAGTACCAAGCGCCCAGTGTTGCCAATGGCTGAATTGGTGCCGTTGTTGAAAAGCGTTCCGGCCCTGAACGCCCCATCGGAGATCGAAAGATCGCCAACAAAGGAATTATTGTCGTTGTTCAGAAAGACTGTGCCTCCATCGGTGCGGGATATACCGCTGTTACCAGAGATGAGGCCATTCACGATGAAGCTTTGGTTTCCTCGGAAGGTAAGGCCAGCAGCGACGGTACCATTCAGGGTCAGTGCACCGCTTCCATTGTTGTAAAAGAGTCCGTTGCCAGTGATGGCCCTATCAGTGGCTGCCGTGCCCCCCACATACTTCACGTGGGAGCTGCTGCCAACGGTCAAACCATTACCGGCCCCAATGGCGCTATTCACGCCAGCATTGGCGATACTCGTGAAAATGAGCGTCCCTGTGGTGACACTTGTGTTGCCAGTGTAACTGTTGTTGTTGTTATTCAATCGCCAGACACCTAGCTGTCCACCACCGGATCCAGCGATAGAAACCGAGACCCCTCCAGAAAGGCCGTCTGAAATAAGGCCATTCATCACGTTAGCAGAAGCATCGTTGCTCCGATTTCCCGACGTGGCGCTGAAGTTGATCGTGATGGAACCTGTGGTGGAGCCGCCCGCCATATTACCGTTGATGATCATCTTATAAGGATTCGTGTCGCTTGCAGACGAAGCAGTGGCGTTGTTGGCGAACGTGTAAACGCCCGTGCCTGTTCCACTTGTGGGCTCAACGATGATCGGAGCATCTAAAGTAACTGGCGAAGTGACTCCAGAGTTCATGACAATGGTACCA
Source organism: Verrucomicrobiaceae bacterium (assembly GCA_024232965.1). GTDB lineage: Bacteria > Verrucomicrobiota > Verrucomicrobiia > Verrucomicrobiales > Verrucomicrobiaceae > JACKQF01. Next base: position 12,746 of record JACKQF010000004.1, read on the forward strand.
CCGCTACTCAGGTGTATAGTCTCACCCCCGTTCGCACCCGCACTGCCGATGGCAAAGTTACCTGCAGCGCCGGTCGCAAAGACGAGGCTCCGGACGTTGCGCCCGCTATCAATTGTAATCGTTGTTGCCCCTAGCCCGGTGCTAAATGTGGCAACATCAGTACTCGTCGTGCCGGAGGTGGCACCTGGTGCGGATGGATTCGTGCTCCAATTGCTCCCATTTGACCAAAGTTGGGTGCCGGCAGGACCAGTCCATGTACCATTCCCAGCCATGACAAATTCCACCCTCCCAAGGAATGAAAAGATAAACAAGAGGGTAAGAACAAGGGGGCGGGAAATGCAGCGACGAGCATTCCATTTTACTGACGATGATATCATTTCTTTACGGATTCCAAGAATGGAAGGCTAATGCGGTTAGAAGGCTGGTTTCTTCAAAAGAGAACCCAGCAAGTCGAAAAGACGACTCACCTTGATAGAAACGACGAAGACACCGCCGATGATACACCAATCGCGGTGTATTTTGCAGGCCTACGAATGCCCTCATACACCGCGTGTATTGGCAAGCGTAGGGGTTGTGAGAGCACAAAAAACCCCACTTACCGTTTGAGGGGTAAGTGGGGTTAATGTTTTACTCTGGCGACGTCCTACTTTCGCGGGGCCTATCGCCCCACTATCATCGGCGCAACAGCGTTTCACTTCCGTGTTCGGGATGGGAACGGGTGGTACCACTGTGCCATGGTCACCAGATCAGAACCCGTGGCTACGAGGACGTAGCGGCGGGCTGTGGATCTGATGACAAGAGAACCAGAAGGTTCTTTGAAATCTGCATACAGGAAGGTTTATTCAAAATCGAGCTAGAGGCGCAACACCATTGTTGGAAATGGAACGATACAAGACAAACGGATGATTAGTACCATTAAGCTGAACGCATTACTGCGCTTACACCCATGGCCTATCAACGTGATAGTCTCTCACGATCCTTCAGGGAAAATTTATCTCGGGATGAGCTTGGCGCTTAGATGCTTTCAGCGCTTATCTCTTCCGCACTTAGCTGCCCAGCGATGCTTCTGACGAAACAACTGGAACACCAGAGGTGCGTTAATTCCGGTCCTCTCGTACTAGGAATTAAACCCCTCAATTTTCCTGCGCCCACAGAGGATAGAGGACCGAACTGTCTCGCGACGTTCTGAACCCAGCTCGCGTACCGCTTTAACCGGCGAACAGCCGGACCCTTGGGACCTTCTCCAGCCCCAGGATGCGATGAGCCGACATCGAGGTGCCAAACTTCATCGTCGATATGAACTCTTGGATGAAATCAGCCTGTTATCCCTAGCGTACCTTTTGTCCGTTAAGCGACGGCAATTCCACATTAAACCGCCGGATCACTTTGGCCTACTTTCGTATCTGTTCGACTTGTCAGTCTCACAGTTAGGCTGGCTTATGCCAATGCACTCGTCACGCGATTGCCAACCGCGCTGAGCCAACCTTCGCGCTCCTCCGTTACTCTTTGGGAGGATACCGCCCCAGTAAAACTGACCGGCTGACATGGTCCCACGCCCTGATTCAAGGGTCGAGGTTAGATCGTTCAATACTCAAGGGTGGTGTTTCATCGATGGCTCCATCTAGCCCGAAAGCTAGACTTCAAAGCCTCCCACTTACGCTAAGCATGAGAACCAAACGAACAGTGACAGCTTACAGTTAAGGTGCATAGGGTCTTTCCGTCCTTCTGCGGGTAGGCGGCATCTTCACCGCCACTACAATTTCACTGAGCCCCTCGTTGAGACAGCAGGCAACTCGTTACACGATTCGTGCAGGTCGGAACTTACCCGACAAGGAATTTCGCTACCTTAGGACCGTTATAGTTACGGCCGACATTCACCGGGACTTAGGTTCAGAGCTTCGCATTGCTGCTAACCCCTTGCCTTAATCTTTCGGCATTGGTCACGTGTCACACCCTATACTTGGACTTTCGTCTTGGCAGAGTGCTGTGTTTTTGATAAACAGTCGGTTGTCCCCTTTCACTGCGACCCTAGTAAACTAGGGCATCCCTTCTTCCGAAGTTACGGGACTAGATTGCAGAGTTCCTTAACGAGGTTTCACTCTTACGCCTTGGTATACTCTACCCACCCACCTGTGTCGGTTTGCGGTACGGGCGGCCATGGAAAGGGCCATACGCTTTTCTAGACAGTCAGTTCAAGAGACCAGGTTCAGCCGAAGCATCCCCCTTCTGCCACTTTCAATCGGCATGCTCTCTCCCCACCTGTGCACGTATGGTTTAACCATAGCCGGTGCTGGAATATTCGCCAGCTGTGCATCGCCTACGCCATTCGGCCTGGACTTAGCTCCCGACTAACCCTGGGACGAAAATCGTTGCCCAGGAAACCTTGGGTTTACGGCGGGCCAGGATTTCACTGGCCTTATCGTTACTTATGTCTGCATCCTCACTTGTATACACTCCACGGTCAGTCACCTTCCCGCTTCGAGGCGTATACAACGCTCCCCTACCACTACACGCACCGTAGTGCGTACAATCCAGAGCTTCGGTATACCGCTTATCGCCAATCATTTTCGGCGCGAGATCTCTCGATGAGTCAGCTATTACGCACTGTTTAAATGGTGGCTGCTTCTAAGCCAACATCCTCACTGTCAATGAAATCTCACTTCCTTTCCACTGAGCGGTATTTTGGCACCTTAGCTGCAGGGCTGGGCTGTTTCCCTTTCGACAATGAAGCTTATCCCCCACTGTCTTACTGCCATGCTACATTCAAGGGTATTCGGAGTTTGATTGAGTTTGGTAGGCGGGTATGCCCCCTAGCTCATTCAGTGCTCTACCCCCCTCGATCAGCGCATGACGCTGCACCTAAATACATTTCGGGGAGAACCAGCTATTACGGGGCTTGATTAGCCTTTCACTCCTACCCACAGCTCATCCGAGAACGTCTCAAGGTTCACCGGTTCGGTCCTCCACGTCCGATTAAAGACGCTTCAACCTGGCCATGGGTAGATCGCCTCCGCTTCGGGTTCAGCCCGTGCGACTAGTCGCCCTGTTCGGACTTGCTTTCGCTCCGCCTCCACCCCAGAAGGGCTTAGGCTTGCCACACAGACTGACTCGCAGACTCATTTTGCAAAAGGCACGCCATCACCGGACAAGCCGGCTCTGACACCTTGTAGGCACATGGTTTCAGGTTCTATTTCACTTCGCTCACGGCGGAACTTTTCACCTTTCCCTCGCGGTACTTGTTCACTGTCGGTCGCTAGCGAGTATTTAGCCTTATGCCGTGGTCGGCACAGATTCATGCGAAGTTTCACGTGTATCGCATTACTCAGGAATTCCCTAGGCGGTGTCCAGTTTTCGGTTACGGGCCTTTCACCCTCTTTGGAGCGATTTTCCATTCGCTTCACCTAACTTTTCACCTGCCACATCGGGCTCCTACAACCCCGGAGGGAAACCCTCCGGTTTGGGCTAATCCGCTTTCGCTCGCCACTACTTACGGAATCGCATTCGCTTTCTTTTCCTCGTCCTACTGAGATGTTTCACTTCAGACGGTATTGCGTGTCCGCTCCTATTTTATTCAGAGCGGAACGATACAGTATGACCTGTATCAGGTTACCCCATTCGGAAATCCCCGGGTCAATGCCAGTTTGCGGCTATCCGAGGCTTATCGCAGCTTACCACGTCCTTCATCGCCTGCTAGCGCCAAGGCATCCACTATGTGCCCTTTGCATCTTGCATCGTTGTTAATCCACTTCCGAAGAACCAGCCCGAAGGCTGATCCGGAAAATGTTTCACAATGATGCGCTTTCTCTTTTCTATTTTTACAGAACTAACTGTTCAATTACTTGCTCTTTGTGATTTTGTTTTATTCTACCCTGTATGCAGATGTCAAAGAACTGTCTGGTTCTCTAAATTACAGCAACTGTATTTCTCACTCGTTTCGGATGGTGGGCAGGACTGGACTCGAACCAGTGACCCCCGCCTTATCAAGGCGATGCTCTAACCAACTGAGCTACATGCCCGCTTGGTATTCGGATTTCTATGCCCGAAGGCTAGATCTCCAAAAGTTGGTGGAGGTTAGGAGACTCGAACTCCTGACATCAAGCTTGCAAAGCTAGCGCTCTACCAACTGAGCTAAACCCCCGCTCGTGGAATTACAGTAAAGAACAAAAGACTAAATTGTGCGTTGCGGCCTCCAATTGCGCATATAAAAAGGTTTGAGGTTGCTTTCGCAATTCTCCCACCGTCTCCTCCAGTTTGCACTGTGGAGCGAGGTGTCGACCTGTCTGTGTGTAGTGCGTGAGCACCACCAGACGTTTCTCCATAGAAAGGAGGTGATCCAGCCGCAGGTTCCCCTACGGCTACCTTGTTACGACTTCATCCCAGTTACCAGTCTTGCCTTAGGGCGCTGCCTCCTTACGGTTGGCGCACGCACTTCGGGCGAAACCAGCTTCCATGATGTGACGGGCGGTGTGTACAAGACCCGGGAACGTATTCACGGTACCGTAGCTGATGTACCATTACTAGCGATTCCAACTTCATGCAGGCGAGTTGCAGCCTGCAATCTGAACTGAGCCCAGTTTTATCGATTTCCTCCACCTCGCGGTATCGGTTCACATTGTACTGGGCATTGTAGTACGTGTGCAGCCCTGGTCGTAAGGGCCATACGGACTTGACGTCGTCCCCACCTTCCTCCTCGTTGATCGAGGCAGTCTGATTCGAGTGCCCAGCATAACCTGATGGCAACAAATCACAGGGGTTGCGCTCGTTGCGGGACTTAACCCAACATCTCACGACACGAGCTGACGACAGCCATGCAGCACCTGTGCAAAGCGTGTATTGCTACACTATCCGGCTTTCACCGGAGACACAGTGCATGTCAAGACCAGGTAAGGTTCTTCGCGTTGCATCGAATTAAGCCACATACTCCACCGCTTGTGCGGGTCCCCGTCAATTTCTTTGAGTTTTAATCTTGCGACCGTACTTCCCAGGCGGCACGCTTAACGCGTTAGCTCCGGCACGGAAGGGGTCGAATCCTCCCACACCAAACGTGCACCGTTTACTGCTAGGACTACCGGGGTATCTAATCCCGTTCGCTACCCTAGCCTTCGTGCCTCAGTGTCAGAAACTGCCCAGAGTCTTGCCTTCGCCATTGGTGTTCCTCTCGATATCTACGCATTTCACTGCTACACCGAGAATTCCAGACTCCCCTTCAGTTCTCTAGCATGGCAGTATCGGATGCAATTCCAGGGTTGAGCCCTGGGCTTTCACATCTGACTTACCACGCCACCTACGCACCCTTTACGCCCAGTGATTCCGAACAACGCTTGAGACCTCTGTATTACCGCGGCTGCTGGCACAGAGTTAGCCGTCTCTTCCTCTTGCGGTACTATCAAGTTGCCTAACTATTAACTAAACAACCTTGCTCTCGCATGACAGGAGTTTACAATCCGAAGACCTTATCCTCCACGCGGCGTCGCTCCATCAGGGTTTCCCCCATTGTGAAAGATTCTCGACTGCTGCCACCCGTAGGTGTCTGGGCCGTGTCTCAGTCCCAGTGTGGCTGGTCGTCCTCTAAGACCAGCTACCCGTCGTAGCCTTGGTGAGCCTTTACCTCACCAACTAGCTGATAGGCCGCGGACCAATCGGGAAGTGGCAGGCCTTACGGTCCCCACCTTTAGACTTCGTGAGATGCCTCACTCGTCCACATGCGGTATTAATCCAAGTTTCCCTGGGCTATCCCCCGCTTCCCGGAATGTTGTCCACGTGTTACGCACCCGTTCGCCACTGAACAATTCTAATATTACTACCAGAACTGCCCCGTTCGACTTGCATGTCTTATCCACGCCGCCAGCGTTCGTTCTGAGCCAGAATCAAACTCTCCGAAAATAAAATTTACACCGGCCGTTTATAGACCGGTAAAATTGACTGTGTTTCGCATTCGAAACACTTGCGCGCTCTTTAGCGCACAACGCACAATTTAGCCTTTGTTCTTTAACGATTTGATGAGGCTTTTACACCCCTTCATTTCATTGCTGTTTTCTAAAAGATCCGGTTTCTGATTTCCCCAAAAACAAGCTGCTTTAGCCTCTTATTTTCAGTTTTCTCAGCCGCCGTTTTTCGCTGGCGGACGGAGAGACTACATGGTCCCAAAGATTGGTCAACGCCTTTCTGCTCTTTTTTTGCTTTTTCTTTTTCGGACCGTCTTCACCGCCACCTCGTTGACCTCGCATTTTGCGCAGGCACGCATGCCCATTGAGGGGCTGTATACCACGGAAAATCAGGCTACGGCGAGCAATGACACCTTGAGGTTGTGACAAAGTTTATCCACTTCATCACGCGCTAGCACGAGTGTCTTCCCTGCTTCAACAGCGATCAAATCCACGCCAGCAGCAGCTGCAGTGCGGATTGTATCTGGACCCACAACCGGGACATCAAATCTCATGTCTTGATTGGGTTTGGAAACTTTAACCATTGTGGCACCACCACGACCCAGAGCGCCGCCTCTTTTGACGGCTTCATTGGTGCCCTCAAATGCCTCTACTGCGAGCACTGTTCCGTTCTTCACGACAACGGTCTGTCCGATGTCGAGCCGGCTGCTTTCTTTGGCGATGCTGAAGCCGTATTGAGCATCCTCCCAACGGCGTTTTTTGGGCTGAGGTCCTGCAACGTGGCCCGCCTGCGGCATTAGGTCTTCCAGGAAGGTCGTTGCCGGCAGGAGTTCGATGCCGTCTTTGGCCATCTCATTCGCGATACCGCCAAACAGGGACTCCGCGTTTCGCTGCTTTAGCTTTGCCATCATCAGGAGCGTGCGGAAGTCTGGACGGAGGTCGAATAGATTTCGCGGCGCGATCTGGCCGACCATCACTGTATGCTTGACGCCTTGGGCCTTGAAGAACTTGATCATGCGAGAGAGCTGCCCGACGCGAAACCACTCCATAGCCTCGACATCTTGAGCCAGCTCGGCATTCGTCTCTCCCGTAAATGCGGCCATCACGAGCTTCGTCACCCCTGCCCCGCGCGCGGCGCGGATGAAGGTGATGGGATAGATGCCATTGCCGGCGATGATGCCGATGCAATCGAGACTGGTGGTCGCGCCCATGACTTATCTCAAAGAGGAAACTTGCCACTCTGGCGCATGAAGGTGGCGGGGTTTTCCCAAGCGACCTTGCGGACCATCTCATCGCTCCAGCCTCGCAGACGCATCGATTGCATGGTCTTGGGTACTGCGAGCGGATCGCTGACCCCCCAGTCGCAAGCACTGTTCATCCAGATTCGCTCGCCCTGGCGTGATTCGAACATGTCAATCGCCCGAGCGGGAGTGGCCTTACTCTCTGGGTAAAGAGTGATCCCAGCCCAGAATCCCTGGTCGAGCACGTGATCGATGGTGTGCTCCTCAACGTGATCAATGATGACGCGTGATGGATCGATGCCGGAGAAGTTCTTTAGCGCATCCACAATGAGCCGTGTGCCCTTTAGCTTGTCTTCAAGATGCGGGGTATGGACAAGGATAAGCTGTCCGTGATCCTGTGCGATTTGGACATGCTTTTCAAAGATGCGTAGTTCGTTGCGGCTATTCTTGTTCAGGCCGATCTCGCCGATCCCCAGCACACCCGGGCGATCCAAAAACTGTGGGATCAGATCCATCACCTCTTCGGCGAGTTGCATATCCTCTGCCTCTTTGGGATTGATGCATAGCCAGCAGTAGTGACGGATCCCAAATCGCGCTGCGCGCTTGGGCTCATATTCGGTTATTTGGCGGAAGTAGTCGTAAAAACCCTGGGCGGAGGCGCGGTCAAATCCAGCCCAAAAAGCTGGCTCACAAATCGCCTCACAACCGGCGATAGCCATCCGTTCGTAGTCGTCCGTCACACGGCTGACCATGTGTCCATGCGGCTCGATGTATTGCATAACTTAAAATGAAAAATTGGGTTTCGCGAGACGGATCACTCGCCCTTCCATGCCCCGACAGCGCCCTGCGTCAGAGCCTGTGGAATCGGTTCAGTGGAAGGGTCGCTGAAGGAGAGCAAGACCTCACGGGCACGCCCAGGTTTGTCTGTTTCGAGGCAATTGATGGCCCGCCTCAGTGCCTGCACGCGGAAGTCGCCCTGCTGCCCGGCACGTTCTACGCGATCAAGAAAAGCTGCGAGATCGATGAGTTTTGATCTCGCGTCCATGAAGCCCAGGTCCACTAGGTTCACGGTTTGAGGAGGTTCCCATTTTGTTGTCATATCAGACATTACGGGACGCACAGGCATTTCAAAACCCAAAATTCACTTTTCCAGGCTCAATCGAACGCCATCGGCACACATCCCGGTCCCGTTGGCGAGTTCGTATTTGGCCCAAAGTTCGTCGCTGATGGTTGCAGATTTTGCGCTGGCAAATTCGGCATCGTGGTACCTGTGGCGAAGCTGTGTGTGCCAGTCTTCGGCATCGCCCGGGGGAGCTTCGCCCAGCCAATCCGCCATCCGGTCCGCAACCTCGCCAATGCGGAGGGCATAATTTTCCAGATGGCTCCCGACGTCTCGAACGGACCCAAAATGCGTAAGATACAGCTCATCGAACCCACCCGATTGCAGCCTTTTGACGGAGGCGACGTATGCCGCCGCATCAAATTGTGGGGGGGCCGCCGCAACACTTGTATACCCACAATTCTCCAGGCGAACCCCAGCAACATCACCGGTGAAACACACCCCCTGTGTATGAAAAGCGTGGTGATGTCGGGCGTGACCCGGCGTATCCCAGGCGGTCATCTGCACACTCCCGAGAGCGACCGACTCTCCGTCATTTAACGCGCAAACCCGCTCCGCCGGGGCTGGCAGCATTTCCCCCCAGAGCGACCGCAACCCGTCCTCACCATATACCAGGCGAGCGCTATCCATGAGTCGAGACGGGTCAATCAAGTGCCGCGCCGCCGCTGGGTGGCAGTATACGGTGGCTCCCTGCTGCGCCCACCAACCCGCTGCACCAGCGTGATCGAGGTGAATGTGCGTCACGAAAATTTTGCGGATCTGTCCCGGCAATACCCCGTGATCCGCCAGCGCCCGCAAACAGGTCGGCAAGGTCGATCCTGGACCGGTCTCGATCAAGGCGATCTCCCCGTCGGACTCGACCAAAAAGGCACCAATAATGCCGGGCACATTTTGGAATCGAAGATCGAGCACGCTGATTTTCATCCCCATTTTTTCGTCCGGCAAAGGCACCCCGTCAATCCCCGGCTATTAGAAGCCGTATTGACAGACGCCCCGCCAAACCGAATGATGGCCACAGTGTCCGGCCTTTTCCACCGCATCTCCGCCCCGCGTGCATTCGCCGCGTGGCTCGGGCTTTTCTTTTTTGCCGATGCATTCAGAAGCGTCGCTGCAGATGCCTTGACCACCCGCACTGATCGGGTGGGAAAACTCCTGAACGAATGGTTTGCAGACGGCAGCGCAGCAGGACTGGCTGCGCTCCAGTACGAAAATCGTGACCACTCGCATTCACCGTTGCCAGTCGGCCTGTATCCGCAGTTGAAGATTTATCAGGCCACGGAGGAAGAGAAGGCCAAGAAAAAGGATGTTGCACTCATGGACAGCCTCCGGGATATGCCCACCATCGGCAACTGCTCAATGGCAGCAGGGGTAACCGATGGTGGCAGTCTACCGAGACACTACGAACTCCTCCCTCAAGGCAATCTCTTCCTTGCTCGACAGTATTTGGGAAACCAGCTCTACGTCTACCCTGAGCATTTCGACCACGATCCCGGATTCAACGGCGTAGGAGGCTACGGCGATCTCTTCGTCGTGAACACCCCTGCCCTGTTAATCTCACAGGGTTCATCGTTCAGCGACATGCCATTTGTGAAAGCGCTACTTTCCACCGCAGCAGCCTTTCCGGTGGACACGCAACGACTCCTGATCAGCAAGCGACTTCTCATTCCGACGCTGCAGTCCATCTTCCGCCATGCGAATCGCCAAGTGAAGACGGAGGAGGACTACTTCACAGGCACAGCCCACCCGCCCGTCTTCGAAGGCAGCCAGATCGACGAGGAAAAAATGATCTCCGCCGCGCATGCCATGCTGCCCGCTGCGATACCACCCGTAGCGCTCTTGCGCGTCCTGGAGGAATCCACCTGGGAATCAGGCAAACACTACTTCGAAGCCGACAACGCCACGCCCTACAAGATCAGCGACAGCCCCGTCTCCATCGGTCGAATCTTCCGAGGCAATACCGACACCTATGACATGATCGTCAGTGCAGAAAAATCCGTCGAGGTTTCTGGCAAACCGATCCAGCTGCGCTGGCATCTACTCCAAGGCGATCCACGGACCGTCCGGATGGAACTCGGCAAAGGGGGCAGCATTGCCAAGATCCGCGTGCGCTGGTCTCCACCCAGCCGAACTGCGCCCGGTCTGCAGAGCCATCGCATCGACATCGGAGTCTTTGCCAGCAATGGCATCAATGTCTCAGCTCCAGCCATTATAAGCTTTTTCATGCTGCCAAATGAAGTCCACTTCTACGACGACAAAGGCCGCGTCTCCGAGATCTACTACCAGGCACACAACCCCGATCTGGGCCTCCCCTCGACGGATACCGACCCACGCTGGGTCGATGCGTTCTTGGCATTCGCCCTGAAGGCAGAGCCCATCTCGTCCTCGCTGGTGGAGCAACTCATCGGTACCAAGGGCCGTGATGCCATGCAAGGCGCCTGGGAAAAACTCAATCCCCTCTTGCAGAAGCTCAAGCAATTGGAGGCAGCCCCCAACGCCAAGGATGAAGCCGCAAAAGCACGGGCAGCATTTGAAAAAGAACTTGCCACCGCCCTCTCAGAGCCCATCCCCGCGGGCAAGCAACCCCTGCCACGCAAGTCCGCCATCCAGGCCGTCTTCAGCGCCTTGGCAGATACCACAGACCTCTACCCGCAGTTCCAAGATCAACTCAATGCCCTCGTTCTGCGCAGTCCAACACCAGATGCAGCCGGGGATCTGCGCCGCCAGATGGATCGCCTCAAAAAGATCGGCGTGCTCATCGAGACAGCCCAAGGGAAGGTCCAAGTCGCGAAGAGCCCAGACATGCGCACCCCAGCGGATCGATACTACCTGCGTGGGCTGAATTTGACCCTGCTCAGCCACGCCCTTTTTCCAACCGCCCTCACCCGATCCCCAGAACCCGCTTTTGTTGACCCCCGACTGACCATCCCCAAGGCTTGGCGAGACGTTTTTCTTTACGACAAAGAGTCCGGTGAGAGAAAAGGCTGGCTGCGTTACATGGACGGAAAGACGGCCTGGTTTAACAATCTGGGGCAGCTACTCCCAGATGGTCCAGCCTCCAGCGAGACCGCCCAGACCGTGCATTACGAAAAATCAGCGGAGACCGGATTGTCTTTCGCGAGGTAAAATTAGCAGTTGTCAATTGCTGAATGGGCACCAATTTGCGAACTCTCCCGGCCACGCCTGTTTCCTATGGCACGCCGGGAGAAGCAACCCGCCCATGACCTCACCGTACAACAGCAACAATCCCAGCGATAGTAATGGCCCCCGCAAGCGCTCTGGCGGCGGCGGCCGCGGCAAGCGTCGCCCGCACATGCCACCCCAACGCCGTCGCGCAGGCGACGACGAAGAGGGAGCAAGTGAAAACGCCATCGAACTCGAAGGAACCGTGGCCGCCGTCTTGGCTGGCACAATGTTCCGAGTCAAGTTGGCCAATGAGCACCTTGTCCTCGCTCACATCTCCGGCAAGATGCGCAAGCGCTTCATCCGGCTCGTCGTGGGTGACCGTGTAAAGATCGAGATGTCGCCCTATGACACCGACAAGGCCCGCATCGTTTACCGTCTGGGCTAAGTTACCCGACGGTCAAACCTGCACTTCGCGCTTCGCGAAAAGACCGTAACGTGGACTGAATACATAGGCGGTCAGGAAAAAAATCCCCTGCACCACCACAATCGCCCCGCTGACAGACCAACCCAGCGGGTATTGCAGAAGAAAGGCCAAAACAGAGCCGACTGCCCCCAGAATACCGCCACCGATGAAGAGCCACTTCGCCTCATTGGTCAACAAGTAAACCGTCGCAGCAGGGGTAATCAAGAGGCCCACGCTCAAAATGCAGCCGACGGCCTGTAAGGAGGACACGAGCACTAGGATCACCACGCCAAACGTGGCGTAGTTCAACAAGCGCACCGGCACACCCAGACTCGCGGCCACGTTCGGCTCAAACATGTAGATCAGCAGAGGCCGCTGCAAGGTCACCAGCGTCACCACTGCAACCAGACTGATACCAAAGGCAATCCACAGGTCTGTGTCCGCCATGCCGACGATACTCCCAAAGAGCCACTCGTCGAGCTTTTGACGCAGATTCAACCGCTGCAGGATGATTAAGCCCGCGGCAAATCCCGTGGTGTAAAGGATGCCCATCGATGTGTCTTGATCCAGTCTCGATGTGCGAGAAAGAAAGACCGAGCCCAGGCCCACGAACAGCGCGGCAAAGACCGAACCAGCGAGCAAGCTCCAGTTGGTGACACCCGCAATCAAGACGACCAGCGCAATGCCCGGCAACAAAGAGTGAGACAAGGTTCCCACCTTCAAAGCGGACCGCCGCAACACGACGAAGGCACTAACAAAACCGTTCGCAAAACCAATCATCACGCAGGCCAGAAGCGCACGTCGTGCAATGGGTTCAGCGAGGAAATCACTGAGACTCGGAACAGAAGAGAGGTCAGCAGCCATGATTAGAATCGGCCCTCCAGTACGGTTGGGACGTTAGCGCCATAAGCCGCATCGACATTCGCAGCAGTGAAGACTTCCTTGGTGATGCCGAAGACGATCTGGGTTCGCCGTAGCATTAACACATCATCAAAGATATCCTCCACGGTTTGCAAATCGTGATGGCTAGCGATCAGCAACCGGCCCTCTTTAGTTAGTTCACGAAACAGGCCCGCCAAGACTTCTTGGGAAGGTTTGTCCAGACCAGTGTAGGGCTCGTCCAACAAGAGCACATGAGCCTCCTGCGCCAAAGCGCGCGCCAGGAACACACGCTGCTGTTGCCCACCGGATAGCGCGCTGATTTGACGATCCTGTAGGTCCATCAGATCCATCGCCACCAAGGCACGTTTCACCATCGTTTCATCGTGATCCGAATATCGCCGCCACCAGCCCAGATTGGGAAATCGCCCCATCTCCACGAGACCGCGGACGGTGATTGGGAAATTCCAATTCACATCACCACGCTGCGGCAGGTAGGCAATCTCATGGCTGCTCCTCGTGAGACGCTTGCCACGCCAAATGATGTTCCCAGAATCCGGGACGATCAGACCAGCCAGACACTTGAGCAGCGTACTTTTGCCTGCCCCGTTAGGCCCCACCAGCGCAATGCTGCGGCCGCACTCAGTGGCAAAGCTGATGTGTTCGAGTGCCCGAACCTCGTTGTAGCTCACACACAGATCGGACACCTCCAAACGGTGGTGATGGGCGTGGGCATGCCCGCCGCCCCAGCACACATGATCGTGTGCGTGATCGTGGGCTTCATGCTGTAAGTCAGATCTCACCATTTAAAAAGCACTACCTCCTCGTCGAGACTTCCCGCAGTCCAGATCGTTTGACTGACCCTCTCAAAACCGTCTGGCTCAATTTCAATTGTCACGGCCGTCTCGGGCGTGCCGGCTGGCCAAGTAGCGCTCAGCACCATCTCATCGCCTTCGTGGGAGACCTCGATATCAGCGGTCACTTCCGCCGGAGTTTCGCTCAAATCGATGCCGGTTAGCAGTTCCCTGCCCTCTTGTTGCAAACTTACGCTCAGCGGCTTGTGCGCATACCGCAACCGAATCAGCGCGGGTACCTCCTCGTGGCGATGCTCAACGTCCGGATGGGTTTCGCCACCTTGCACCACGGTCGTTCCATCTTCGTCGACATGGCCATCATGGTCAGCAGGAGTTTGGTGATCCATGACAACCCGGCCACTGCCCGCCGTCAAGCGCCATAGAGGCACAGCGATCCCAGCAAACGCCAGGAGAAGCACCAAAAGATGAAGGGGGGGATAGCCGCGCATGTGGGGTGATGAAAACTCCAGCAGGTCGCTATTCTTGCGGACGGAGTGCCTCGACGATGCATTCCACGTTGTGACGTAGCATCGTCTCAAACGTATGCGCCGCAAGTGAAGTACCGTCCGCCACAAGCGCCTTGCCCACCACTGCACCAGTGCTGCGGGTGATCTCTTCCAGCACCTTGGGGTTCGCCTGATCCTCCGGGAACACCGCTCGGATCTTGTTCTCGCGGATCACATTGATCGCCTGCATCACATACTGCGGCGAGACATCATCAGATCTTCCGATGCCGAGCACCGGCACTGATTTGAAGCCGTACTCTTTGCAAAAATAACCAAACGCCGCGTGGGCTGTGACGAGTTTGCGATCGCTGCGGGGAATCTGCGAAATCTGCTTTTTGGCCCAGCTTTTCAGTTCATCAAAGTTCCGTGCAGCCGCCTTCGCGTTGGCTTTGTATGCATCTGCATTGCCAGGATCCACCGCAGAGAATTCATCCGCAATGATACGAGCCGCCCGCCCCATCGCGTCCGCGCTATGCCACCAATGCGGATCGATCCCGCCCTTCGCATGGGCAGGGCAGCAGGCGAAGACTTCCTGAGAAGGATCCAGCATGATGGAAGGAACTCCGCGCCCCACCTCCACCAACTTCACTGACTCACCGATGCTATCCCGCAATTTGTCCAAGAAGCTCTCCAAGCCCTTACCGCTGGCCAATAGCAGAGCCGCGCCGCGCATCGCGCCAATGTCTTTCGCCGCTGGCTCGAAGTGATGGACATCACCCCCTGGGCGCAAAATTTCGATCACATCGACGTGATCACCGCCGACCTGCCTAGCCAAATCCGCTAGGATCGGGTGCAGGGTCGCCACTTTGACGGCTGCTGATGCGGATACCGCCATCGCCAACAATGCCACTGTGAAGAATAGTTTTTTCATGATGTTTAGATGTGAAGGAGTTGCCCCAGCAATCCTGTGCCGAGACCCTCTCCTTGGTCAAAGTCGCTCCGCCCAAACGGGCTCAGCCAATTCGCGACTACAAAGCGCGATTGACCTCGCTTTGGCGCTATGCCTCGGGCGCGAACTCTGCATTGCAATCGTGCTGAAGGGAACACCCCCGACAATCGCAATCCACTTGCATCAACGCAAGCAATTAAATGCAAAAAGATTGCATTAACTCAACCAGCGAAACCCATCTTCTTCCACCACACTTCCAATTCATCCGCACCAAAATCCGCCAAGACCTCCCCATCCACATCGATACTGGGGGCCTTGCTCTGGCCTGTGAGTTCGTGCATTTCAGCCCGCGCAGCGGAATCCCGGATGACGTCGAGCATCTGAAAACTGATGCCGCGACCTGTCAGCCATTCGATGGCTTCATCGCACCAAGGGCAACCAGGTTTCACAAAAAGACGAATGGAGGAAGGTGTCATGGGATGTAGAAGGGGAAAGATTATTTGCGCAGGTCCAAGCAGACGACGGAGCCCTCACTATTGCGGCAATAGAGCAGGCCGTTTGCGAGCACAGGCGCCGTCCAGCATTTGCCAGACAATACCTGCACTCGGGACAGTTCATCATACGAGTCTGGTGCAGCCTTGGCCATTACGAGTTCGCCCTTTGCCGTAATGATGATCAATTTGCCCGCCGCGGACGTCAGGGCACCAAAGCCAAAGCTCTGCTCCTTCCATTTCAGCGCCCCAGTTTGCCAGTCGATACATTTCAAAGAGGCCTTCTTGTTTTCATCATCGTCGATCCCATACAACGCACCATCGATCAGGACGCTGGAGCTGAACTGATTGCGCAATTCCTTGTTCTGCCAGATAAGCTCCGGCCCAGCAGAACCGACCTTAAACAGCCCACAACCCCGGCCATATCCGGTGGAAATGAAGAGTTCGTCCCCATGCAGAATAGGATCGGCCGCGTTCACGCCGTAACGGGTCGGCCAGCCGATTGCCCAGGCCTGTTTTCCGGACGCGGGCTCCACAGCGATGAAGGACTCGCCACTGCCAAGCACGACCAGGTCTGCACCGCCAACCTTGATTGGATAAGGGGTGGAGTATCCGGCGTTATCATCCTCGCTCTTCCAGGCGATCTCGCCAGTCGCCTTCCTCAAAGCCACGCCAGCCTTGCCGACATTGAGAATGATCAAATCCCCCGAGACCAGTGGTGCCCCAGCATATCCCCAATCAGGAATGCGGATACCGGTCTCCTTTTGCACATTCTTTGACCACAGGACCTTGCCACTGGCTGCATCGAAACAAAAGACATCGCCCCAGCGGCTGAGGTGATAAACCTTGCCATCGTCGAGAGTCGGCGTTCCGCAGGTGCCCCCTTCAAAATACTTGCCTCCAAGATCTGCCGGATAGCTGTGCTTCCAGATCGGCGTGCCCTTGATCGCATCAAAACAAAAAACCGTATCCTCATCATCCGCATGGCCCGCCGTCACCACACGCCCATCGTCGACAACGAAGGAAGAAAATCCCAAACCGACCTCGGCCTGCCATAAGACTTTGGAACCGTCTCCCTGCCAGTCGGTCTCAGAGGAGATGCCAGTGCGATCCGGCCCTCGGAACTGAGGCCAATCCTCAGCCAGAGTGATCCCCTGCCCGCAGAGGCCCAGCAACGCAAAAAGAGAGACGGCATTGATCTTCATAGCCGCGCACCATAGAGGAACAAAAACCCAACTCAAGATCCAAAAAAACGGCCATCCTCGCGAGAGGGTGGCCGCGTTCATGGAAGTCTGCTTCGGTCGATTAGTAGACGCCTTCGACGATGGTCTTTTCCATCGCACCAAACGGACGCACATCGGCAACACCATCCCAGGCATACGGAGCACGAGGCCTGCGGCGCATTGCCTCATCACGCTCAAGGAAACGCGGCATGAAGAATTCCTTGGAAAGCGTGGTGAGCTCCACACGACCCCAGGCATCGTACTCAACGGTGTTTTCCGTGGCCTTGGAGTCCACCACACGAAGCACCGCACGCGGTTGTGGGGCATAATAGGTGATGGAGAAATTATCTTCCGGTGTCAGGGGCACGCTAGCAGCTAAGCCCATCAGCGTGTTGCCATAGGTTGGGTAGAAGCCGATGCGGTTTTCCAGCACTTCCTCGATGATAAAGCGCACATACTGTGGCGTCATCGTGGTCCCACCAACAAAACAGCCGCGGATCCCTGCGTCGTAGAGGTCCACCTTTTCAGCGAGAGCTTCGAGGAGCTTCGGCGTGGTGAAAATGGCGGAAATCTTGCGGTGCTTCAGGATCGTCACGGCTTGATCGACGACGTGATCCATGTACTGGCGGGCTACGTCGAATTGCTTGTTGGAGATCAGCTTTTTCACAAAGCGCGGATCCAAATCGATGAAGTAGCAGGAACTGCCACGATAATTGGCAAGATGCTCCACTGCGAGACGGAGGCGACGGGGGCCGGTCGGTCCCACCATGATCCAGGCCTCGCCTGGGGGGAAATGTTTGTCGTCGAGCTTGTGGCTAAACTCTTCGTAATCGACGCGGAAGTCGTTCCAGCCGATACGCTGCTTCGGCATGCCTGTTGTACCGCCGGTTTCAAAGATGTTGAAGGGCTTGCCCTTAAAAGCCGCAGGCACCCAAACCTCAGGCTGAAGGTCGCGCAGCCATTCGTCTTGGAAATGAGGGAACTTAGCGATGATGTCCTCGTAGCAGTTCACCTGTCCACGGGGGTCAAAGTTCTTCGCCGCCCAGTCGAGCCAAAAGGGGCAGCCGGTTTCGGGAGAAAAGTGCCACTGGATGATTTCGCGGACTTGTGCGTCTAACTGAGTCTTAGCTTCTTCTGCTGTCATGGAGGTTCTTTTGAGGATGGGATTGAGAGCCCGCACTAAAGGCGGTTGAGCCGGGGTCGCAAGCCCTGAGAGAGACGGGATGGCGAAATGGCGGGAGCAGATACGAACGCCGGACGAGGGTGGATTTTTCCGATTTCGGTCTCTGTCTGACAAAGTTGGCGCTTTTCTTCCCAGAGTCCGCACGTTAACCTCGCACAGATATGAAATTCGCTCTCGCAGCCCTCCTTGCCATCTTCAGTGCCATACCAGGTACCACCATTGCCGCTGACGGCACATTTGAAGGCCCACTGGGTTTGCAACTTTACAGCCTGCGCAATCAGTTCAAGCTCAAGGGCGTTCCCCGGACACTGGACGCCGTGCAGGAATTTGGCATTAAATATGCCGAACTGGCGGGCACCTACGACATGGAGCCGGAAAAATTCATCGCCGAGCTCGAGAGCCGCGGCATCAAGGCAGTCAGCGCCCACTTCCCCTACACCGCCTACAAAATCGATCCCGATTCCGTCGCACGCCAAGCCAAAGCATTGGGACTCAAATACGCGGGCTGCGCCTGGGCAGACCACGTCAATCCGCTCAATGAGGCTCAAGCCCGCGATATCATCGCTACCTTCAACAAGGCAGGCGAGGCTCTGGCCAAGGTTGGCATCACCTTCTTCTACCACTTCCACGGTTTTGAATTCCAGACCTATAAAGACGGCGAAACCCTGGCAGACCTGATCATCAAAGAGACGAACCCTGACCAAGTGAAGTTCGAGATGGACGTCCTCTGGGTCGTCTTCCCAGGACAAGACCCTGTCAAGTTGCTGGAAAAATACCCCAATCGTTGGGAACTGATGCACCTCAAGGACCTCCGCAAAGGAATCGCCACCGGAGAGTTGACCGGCAAGACCGATGTTGCCAACGACGTCACGCTCGGAACCGGTCAGATGGATTGGCCAGCGATTCTCGCCACCGCAAAGAAGGTCGGCGTGAAGTACTACTTTATCGAAGACGAGAGCCCAACCTCAGAAGCTCAGATCCCAAACAGCATCAGCTTCCTGGGAAAAGTGAATTGGTAGTGCTCACCCATTCCGGCCCGGCGAGTTTCTTGATCGACGACGCGTCCTCCCCGAGACCGTCCGCAAGCGCTTTGACTGAAAGGGTCTGCCCCGGCAATACCAAATCTGGCTGGAAATCCGCCAGAGGCCACAGCACAAAACCGCGCTCATGAAGGCGCGGGTGTGGAATCGTCAGGACCGGATCATCAGAAACCAAATCGCCCGCAAACAAAAGATCCAGGTCCAAGGTGCGCGGCTCATTTTTCGCCCTGATCTTGGGACGCCCCAGGAGCGTTTCGATCTCGATCAAACAGGCGTGCACTCTCTGTGGCGAAGCGGGGGCACTGATCCCCACCACACTGTTAACAAACGCCGGAGTGCCAGGCGCACAATCGACCGGAGCCGTTTCATACAGACCTCCTACCCCATCGAGAATCACCCCCGGCACGCTCTCCAGGAGTAACCGCACGCCGCGCTGGAGATTTGCCAGGGCATCCCCCACGTTACTACCGAGGGCGATGCCAAAGGATGTCCGCTGATCTTTCAACGCGATCCGTTAGGATTTGGCAGGACCAGGCAACTCCGTTTCAGACGCTGGCTTCGGCGCATAGTAGTAGCTGGCGTAGTTGTAATAAGTGTACTCCTTCAGGTTCGAGCTGGAACGGTTCAGGATCACCCCGCCGACATTCACCTGACGTTCATACAACAGATCCAAGGCCTTGCCGCTCAGGCGAGCCATCGTGGAAGACATGCGAACCACAAACAGTACCGTATCCAGCTTCGGAGCAAAGCTGGCGGTATCATCCGCGACTAGCACCGGGGCGCTGTCGAAGATCACGTAGTCGTACTCTTCCGCCATTTCCTTCAGCATCTCGTCTGCTGTTGGCGACAGCAACATTTCGGAGGTCTGATCAAAGACCTCGCCACGAGCCAGGAAGTCCAACTTCCGGACGCCCGTCTCTTGGACCGCATCTCGCCAATGGAGATTGCCCTTCAGCACCTCGCTCAACCCAGGGGTGACCGGCAGTTTGAAAAGTTCGTTCACACCACCGCGACGCAAATCGCAGTCAGCCAACAGCACGCGGGACCCCGAAAGCGCCATCGTTACAGCCAAGTTGGAAGTGACCGTCGTCTTACCCTCGTTTGGCACTGCACTAGTGACGAGGATCGTCTTCGGCATCTTGCCCTGCCAATTTTTGAACAAGATCGACGAACGCACGTTGCGGAAGGCCTCCGCATAAAGATGGCGGTCATCACTGGCACGCAGGAGGGCCACATCTCCACGCTGCCGTTGCTCCGGAATCTGTCCCAGCACGGCCTCACCCGGGAACAGCGCCTGAAACTCACTGTAAGAGTTCATGCGGTCATCGAGACGGTCAAAGAGTAGCAGGATCACGATACCTGCACCGAGACCGATCACCAAACCCACGATGATCGGTACGATCGGATCTTCTACCATTTCAACAGCCATGCTGGCCTTATCCTGGATCCCCACAAAGTCAGTGCTCATGTCCACCTGCATGTTGACCTCAGCCAGCTTGTTATAGACATCGTCAAAGGCCTTCTTTTTGGCCTCTAGATCCTTTTGCAAACCTTCATCCGTCGCAATCTTTTGCGCCATCTCTTGAGCAGCAGCCCGTTCCTCGGCTAGGCGTTCTTCGTTCGCAGCGACACGACGGTTGATGTCATCCAGTTGGTTCTGCGCTTCCTTGCGCAATTGTTCTGACAGGTATGTCAGGAGACGGTTGGCATCCGCGATATCTTCATCAACCTTCACCACCATTGGATGCCCCGGCTTGTAGGAAAACAGGAGGCGCTCCCGCTCATTCTGCAAACGGATCAGGTCCTTCTTGGTGTTGGAATATTCCATCTCGTGGACCGTCATGCCGGCGGTCCGTCCACGCCCTGCATCCATCAGCCCAGCGGTCGCAGTGTCCGCACCGCCAACATTCGATTGGCCACTGCCTGACGCATTTGCCGTGGCTGTGCCGCCCCCGGCGGACCGCTCCTTCAGCGTCATCGCATTGTCCACATCCTTGAGCGCCATCTCGACATTCAATTTCTCCGTCCTCAGCACGCTGCGCTCCATGTTCAGCCTCGCGACGTTTTCAGCAGCCTCGTTGCGGTTCTGCGTGATGTTGAGAATGTCGTTGGCCTTGCGGAAGGCCGTCGCTCGCTCGAGCGAATCTTCGTACTCTTTCTTCTGCCGAGCTGCGGAGGTGAGGAAGGTGCTGATGATCTGCTCAAACTGCTGCTTCTTCATGTCCTTCCGGGACTCAACAAAAACGTCCAACAGGCAGTCCAGGAAGTTCTGCGTGTAGCGGAGGCTTGGGCCTGTCGCCACCACATTGAAAATGGTCGATCCCTTGGTCTGTGACACACGAATATCAACGCTTGCTTCTTTGAGCTCAGGATACAGCGTCTTCATGCGATTCAGCGCTCGGCGCTTCATCTCTGCACTTTCAACGGTTTCAATGATGGTTCCGTAAAAGTCGGTGGAGGTCACCCCTGCTTCGACGACGCCATTTCCTGTCGTCGTGAGTTTTGTCCCTGCCACCAGTTTGGCTTGGGAGGCATACTCCGTTGGCTTGCTATTGCTGCGCAACGCTTGAACGCAAACGCCAATACTTGCAGTCAGCAACAAAAACCACCACCGGCGACGGAGGAGGATTTTGTAGCGCTGAAACTTCGCTGAAGTTTCATGAATTCGGCTCAGCGTGGACGACTGGCCGGGCAGAGAAAGGGGTTGTTCCATAGGGTTGTTCAGGGGGTTCCACAGCAACCGCGCCTCGCGCAGTTGCAGGGCCCGCGCCCAAATTAATTTGGCTGCGGGGGGACTCATTATGCCAAAAATCGGCCAATACTCTATTGGAAAATGAAGTTTTGCGCTCTGTTCAATGATTTTCTGCCCCATTTGGCGCGGTTTGGCAGTCGGTGGCAGTGCCCGCAGTGGTGACGTAACGGCAAATCACTTTTCATACATTCAAATAATCACCTCAACAATATTTTTCATATTTACCGTGAATTACGTTGACTATTAGAATATTTAAACTAATTATTACAATCGTAACAAATCACACCCCCTTTTCTATGAGCACGCGACACTCACTTGCCTTCGCTCCGGCGGACTCTCCGACACTCAGCTTCGACATCGCCTCTTTTGGGCAAATCGAAATCCCCGAACACCCCATTCGATTTGGCTTTCAGGTCGACATCGTTCCCAGCGCGCTAAACTCCCAGATCATCTTCGGTCTCGTCGCCGAGGTTGATGGCGAGGCGGGTCTGCAACGAGGATTCGCTGTCCGCCTGGACCTTCAGCACGGAGAAATCTGGGATGTTGTAAACGATTCCGGTCTGGTCGGTTGGCTGGAGCACCCCTACGGTCTCGCCGCATACACTGACGAGGAGCCTCTGCTTCTGAGCATCGAAATCGAAGTCGCCGGAAAGGCGATGATTCCACGGATCGAGATCGGCGGTGAAGAATGGCTCTACCCCTCCCTGCCCTGGCTGCCAAACCTCAAGCTACATGCCATTGCTGGCTGCGAGGCAGCAGGTGACGATCCGCACCGGATGTTCATGCACCCTGCCCTCTGGCGCGAGCGCCCCGGCGCATGAGCTAACACAAGCTGCCGAGCAAACTACTTGGCACGGCGTCTTGAGCAGCTAAAAGTGGGGCAGACATCAGCCAAGATTCCCCCCTTTTATCATGCTCCTATCCCCAGAAAGTCGCATCCTAGTCACCGGCGGCGCCGGATTCATCGGCAGTGCCGTCGTCTGGGAGCTCAACCAGCGCGGTTGTGAAAACATCGTCATCTCAGACCGACTGGGCACCGACGAAAAGTGGCGCAATCTTGTCGCCCTGAAGTACGCGGACTACGTGGACGGCCTGGATTTGCTGGCCGCATTACCCAAGGTCACTGGTGCAGGACCAGGGCGGTTTGACCTCATCGTCCACCTCGGGGCCTGCTCTGCCACCACAGAGAAGGACTCCGACTACTTGATGCGGAACAATTTTGACTACACCCGCCAGCTCTGCCAGTGGGCACTCGCACAGGACACCCGCTTTGTCTACGCCTCCTCTGCCGCTACTTATGGCGACGGTGCTCATGGCATGGACGATCAACTCCAGGACTTGAGCGTCCTGCGGCCCCTGAACATGTACGGCTACTCCAAGCACCTCTTTGACCAGTACGCAGCCAAGCAGGGCTGGCTGGAAAAAATCGTCGGGCTCAAGTATTTCAACGTCTATGGCCCCAATGAAGACCACAAAGCAGACATGCGCAGCGTCGTGCACAAGGCTTGGGGCCAGATCCGCTCCACAGGCCGTATCCAGCTTTTCCGCTCCCACCGCCCCGATTATGAAGACGGCAAGCAGCAGCGCGACTTCTTGTATGTTAAGGATGCAATCCGCATGACTCTCCACCTGGCCCAGACGCATACCGCTGGTGGGCTCTTCAACCTCGGGTCCGGAGTCCCCCACACCTGGGTAGACCTCGCCGAGGCCATCTTTGCAGCCGCAGGCCTACCCACCGACATCGAATTTGTGGACATGCCAGAGGCGCTGCGGGCCAAGTATCAGTACTTCACCTGTGCAGATATCAGCAAACTCCGCAGCACTGGCTACAAAGACGAGGTGGCTTCACTGGCCGATTCCGTGAAGGACTATGTAGTGAACTATCTGGTGGACGACCGGAGACTCGGGGACTAAACCCACCCGCTTTTCACATTTGACCGAGGGACAGGGTAGGGTATGGTCGCCCTGCCAAAGTTCCCTTAACCAGTGAAACACATTAGTTATGCCCTGCCCCAAAGCTTCTTCCCTCATCTGGGAAGCGGGTGCATGACGGAGTTTTGGCCCTCATTGACCTCAGAAAATGGACCAGATGCTCCGCAGCCAGCGCGCTGGCGCGGGCGATCAGAATCCCCTCACCTGAGTTCCATGAGCGATGTCACCCCTCAGCGCGGCGCAGCGCGGGCTTTGGACCGAGTAGGTCCTTGGGCACGTGCACAATCGGATGCCGCCGGACCTGCCGCCCCGTGTTGGATGGGGCAGGTTTCGGACATCCCCTCCTGCCCCGGCTCTCTCCGCGCGCCGCCCATTACGAACCCATACCACTTAGAATCCAGACACAATGTCGGATGCATACAACTCAAACGGATCCCCACCGCGGAGACGCAACCGCAATCGCCGCGGTGGCAACAATAACTACCGCCCAAAGTCAGCCAGCAGTTCTGACGACTTCCGCACCCCAGGCCCGAGAAGAAAACCAGCCAAACCTACCGGTTTCCAAAAATGGCTGGGCATTCTGACCTTCGGCCTTCTCGGCGGAGCCAAGAAAACCCCAGATCGCCCAAAACCAGCCACAAAAAGTGGTGACCGCCCCCCACGCCCACAAGGCCAGTCGGGCCAGCGTTCTGGTGAGCGTTCCGGCGAACCCCGCCCACGCCGTGAGCAGGTCGTCTCCTCCCCACTGGAAGTCACCACAGAGCGCCTCTACGTCGGCAATCTGTCCTATGATGCCACCGAGAGCGACTTGGCAGAACTCTTCAACGGTGTCGGCACCGTCGAGAGCGCCGAAGTCGTTGTCAACGGTCGCACCCAGCGCTCCAAAGGATTCGCCTTTGTGACCATGGGCAGCGTCACCGAAGCCCGCCGCGCCGTGGAAGTCCTCAGCGGCCAAGACTTCATGGGCCGCCCGCTGCAACTCAGCGGAGCCAAGCCAAACTCCCGCAACGACCGCGAAGACAACCACAATGGTGACTCCGCTGCCGCCGATGCGGAAACTAGCGACGCCTAGTTCCTCCCCACTTCGCCCCCGGGTGACGCAAGTCGCCCGGGGCTTTTTTTGGACCTTTACTAAAGCAAAGCGCGAGGACTTCTCATCGCCGGGGGCTTACTGCTTCCCATTCAGCCAGCCGACGACCGTATCGCGGATCGCGTCAGTCCAGATTTGGTAGCCTTTTTCACCTGGATGCAGCAGGTCGGGCATCATCTCTTTCGTAAGCGTGCCATCCGCCTCCAGCATCTTGGAGCCGATGTCGGTGAAAAACACACGCTGATTGTCGGCATAAGTGCGGATGATTGCGTTCGTCGCTTCATTTTGCTGGCGGTATTTGTCCTCAGGAGTCGCTCCGCGTGGGAAGATGGCAAGCATCAGGATCTTCGCGTGCGGGCACTTCGTCTTGAGCTTCTCAAGGATCAGCTTCACCCCCTGCGCGGTTTCTTCCGCCGTGCAGTGATAGACCGCGTCGTTCAGTTCCTTTTGCGGGCGCCCCTGATGGCCCGTGTTGTTGGTGCCTATCATCAGCACGATGACCTTGGGATCCAGACCATCAAAGTTCCCGTGGTCCAGGCGCCAAAGCACATGCTCCGTGCGATCTCCGCCGATACCAAAATTCGCCGCACCCAGCGGAGCCCAGTTCTTTTCCCACACCGCCTTGCCCTTACCGGACCAGCCTTGTGTGATGGAGTCCCCCAGGAACACCAGCTTCGCCTCACCTTTCTTGGAGATGACATTGAAACTCTCATGCAGCGCTTCCTTGCCAGGATGTGGCACCGGCTGGATGGCGTAGTTTTGAGGTGTTTCCGCGAAAAGGGCGGAGGATAGGAGGCAGAGGGATAGCGTCAGGTATTTCATGGTTGGTTTAAAGAATCAGGTCTCTTGGAACTCATCGATATCGCCCTTTCGATCAAAAAAGGCAGGTAAACGTAGCAAAAATGCCACGCAGAGGGCCTGAAACGAAGAGAAAACTCGACGCAGCCCCTTCGTTTGGGTAAAAAAACGCTAACCCCTAGTTTCATCCCCCTATGAATCGCACTCCACGCACGACTTCCCGCCGTCAGTTTTTGGCTAGCTCCGCCGCCGCAATCGGCTTTCCTACCATCGTCCCCTCCAGCGTCTTCGGGCAGAACGCACCGTCGAACCGCATCACCATGGCCATCTTTGGCTGGGGCATGATGGGACCCAGCAACACCAACAAGTTTCTTCAAGAGGCAGACTGCCAGATCGTGGCCGCCTGCGACATCGATAAGAATCACCTCAAGTCCGCCGTGGACACCGTGAATGGCGCTTACAAGAATCAAGACTGCAAAGCCTACCACGACTTCCGCGAAGTCATGGCTCGCAAGGACATCGACGCTGTCATGCTGGCCGTGCCGGACAACTGGCACGCCATTGTCGCGATCGCCGCAGCCAAATCAGGCAAGGACATCTACGGGGAAAAACCCCTCGCCCGCACCATTCGCGAGCAGCAGGCCATCGTGAAGGCCGTCCAAGACAACAACCGCATCTGGCAGACCGGCTCCTGGCAGCGCAGTGAGGACAACTTCCGCATCGGTGCAGAAATCGTCCGTAACGGCCTCATCGGCAAATTGAACCGGGTCGAAGTCGGCCTGCCTGCTGGTCACAACGACTTCGCCAAGACCGGAGACAAAACCCAGATCACCCCACCACCGGCAGAGCTCGACTACGAAGTCTGGATCGGCCCAGCCGCCATGGAGCCCTACATTGAGGCCCGCGTTCACAAAAACTGGCGCTGGAATTACAACATCGGCGGCGGTCAACTCCTCGACTGGATCGGCCACCACTGCGATATCGCCCATTGGGGCATGGACTGCGACCGCAGCGGCCCCACCGAGGTCAAGCCGATCCAGGTGGACATGCCAGCCCGCACCGACGTGTGGAATACCGCCACCAAATATCGCACCGAGGCCCTCTACGCTGGCGACATCATCATGACCATCGCTGGCGGTCACGACGACATTCGCATGGGCACCAAGTGGATCGGCACCGAAGGCACCATCTACGTCAATCGCAACGGCGCCTACGACTCCTCCAATCCCGAGCTCAAGCAGATCATCCAGAAGCGCGAAGGCGACAAAGTCGTCGAGGCCGCCAAGGCACCCAAGCTCGGCGATGACATCATCAAGACCCGCCTCTACGAGACCAAGGGACACCACCGCAACTTCCTCGACTGCGTCAAGAGCCGCCAGCCCACCGTCACCCCCGTGGAGACCGCCCACCACAGCGCCATCCCCGGTCACCTCTCCCTCATCTCCCTGATGCTGAACCGCAGCATCAAGTGGGACCCCACCAAGGAAGAGATCATCGGCGACGAAGAAGCCACCAAGATGCTCGGTCGCGAATACCGCGCCCCTTGGAAGCTCGAAGCCTAAAGCTCCCAGACGCCTCCCCACCACGCGGCCCCATCGCATTCGATTCCCGAGTCCCTCGGTAGGATCATCGTGCCCGCACCCGTAGCCCTGACCATGCATCTCAAGTCCATCGCCTTCCTCGCCACCGCCCTGCACTGTGGTGCACAGTCCGCGCCCCATCCCAAGGCGGTCCTGGACGCCGCCATCGCCGCCAAAAACCCACCCGGCGCAGTCCTGTGGATTGAAAAGGGAGATCAACACGAACAGATCACCCTCGGCGACCGCGCCCTGCTTCCCAGCGTCGAGCCCATGACGCCCGACACGATTTTTGACGCCGCCTCCCTGACCAAAGTCGTCGCCACCACCCCGGCCGTCCTGCAGTTGATCGAGTCTGGCAAACTCCAACTCGACGCCCCGGTGCAGCGCTACCTGCCCGCCTTCACCGGTGATGGGCGCGATACCATCACGCTGCGCCACCTCCTCACCCACACCTCCGGGCTTCCCGCTGGCATCCAGCGCGAGCCCGCCTGGCACGGGTACGACGCGGCGATCACCCGTGCCATCAGCCTGCGCCCCGATCACCCACCCGGCACCTACTTCCGTTACAGCGACGTCAATTTCATCCTTCTCGGTCACCTCGTCGCGCAATCCTCCGGGCAAACCTTGGATGCCTACTGCTCGACCCACATTTTTGCTCCCCTGAAGCTCAGCGACACCCGCTTCAATCCCCCCACCGACTGGCGCGCGCGCATCGCCCCCACGGAGCCCGACGAAAACGGCACCCTCCTGCGCGGCGTGGTGCACGATCCGACCGCTCGAAAAATGAGCGGTGTCGCGGGCAATGCCGGGCTCTTTACCAACGCCGCCGATCTTGCCCGCTACGCCCGCATGCTCCTGAACGAAGGGACTCTCGACGGCGCTCGCATTCTCAGCAAAACCTCGGTCCGGCGCATGGCCACGGTCCAGACCGCCCCCACCCTGTGGACCCGTCGCGGTCTCGGCATGGACATCGATTCCGCCTTCAGCCGCCCCCGTGGCAGCCTCTTCCCTGTCGGCAGTTACGGGCATACCGGCTTCACCGGCACCGCCTTGTGGATCGATCCCTATTCCCGCAGCTTCTACATCTTTCTCAGCTCCCGCCTCCACCCCCAGGGCCGTGGCGATGTGCGGGAGCTCTACACCCAGCTCGGCACCGCCATCGCCCAGCAGCTGCAGATCACCAGCCCACCCCAGGCGCTCTCTCCCCGACTCAGCCCCACCGAGGTCCCCACCGTCCTCAATGGCATCGACGTCCTATCGCACAAAAACTTCGCCGCGCTCAAGGGCCTACGCATTGGACTCATCACCAACCAAACCGGCATCGACAATACCCGCCGCAGCACCATCGACCTCCTCGCCAAGGCACCGGACGTGCAGATCAAGCGACTCTTCAGCCCAGAGCACGGCATTCGTGGCATCGAAGACCGCGAAGGCATCAGCGATAGCCAAGACCCCCGCACCGGCCTCCCCATCATCAGCCTTTACGGAGAACGCAAAGCCCCCAGCGCCGAGCAGCTCAGCGACCTCGACGCCCTCGTCTTTGACATCCAGGACATCGGTTGCCGCTTCTACACCTACATCTCCACCCTGCGGCTCTGCCTAGAGTCCGCCGCCGCTCACAAAAAGAAGTTCATCGTCCTGGATCGCATCAATCCCATCGGCGGCACCATCGTGGAAGGCCCCACCCACCTCGACGAGCGCAGCTTCACCGCCACCCACGATATCCCCATCCGCCACGGCATGACCACTGGGGAGCTCGCCCGCCTCATGAATGCCGAGCTCCACCTGGGTGCCGACCTCACCATCATCCCCTGCGAGGGCTGGACGCGCAGCCTCACCCAGGATCAGACCGGCCTTCCCTGGGTCAATCCCAGCCCGAACATGCGCAACCTCCACGCCGCCCAGCTTTACCCCGGCATCGGCCTGCTCGAGTTTTCCATCAGCGTCGGCCGCGGTACCGATACCCCCTTTGAAATCATCGGCGCCCCCTACATCGACGACCTCCAGCTCGCGCAAGCCCTCAACGCCAGCGGCCTGCCCGGCATCCGTTTCATGCCCATCCGTTTCACCCCCATCGCCAGCATCTACAAAGACCAGCCCTGTGGCGGCGTCCGCCTCCTCATCACCGATCCCTCCGTCCTCCAGAGCGTAGATGTCGGGCTCGCCATCGCCAGCGAACTGCAGCACCGCTACCCCCAGCACTTCAAGCTCGCCGAACTCAACAAGCTCCTCAGCCACAAAGTCCTCCACCACCAAGTCCAAACCGCCGCCCCTTGGCCCGCCCTCCACCAAACCTGGTCCAAAGAAGCCACCACCTTCACCGACCTCCGTCGGCCTTACTTGCTTTATTGAGTCAGGCCGAAACTCAGCAAAGCAGGCGCCTCCTCCGCCAAGAATTTTCTGGGCTTGCCCCATACCACAACTCCCGGCGACCGGGCTCCAGACATCCACAACGCCGCTGGGGATGTCCGGTGTGAGCGTTTCGGGGGGGCCGGTATTCGGACTCTACCACTAGGACAGAATGTCGGTGCTAAATGGCGGGCTGGGGATGGTTCCCGTCGCTATCGGCACAGCGGCCAGCCCCTGAAAGCCTTCGCTCGCATCGCGGGCAATCTGGGGGAGACGCGTCCGCGGCGCGTTGGGCTCGCAGATGCGCGCGATGCCATCCTAGCAGATAGACTGGCGCAAGGTATGGAATCAAGCCGAAGACGATCCATTTGGCGGGTGAGTCTTTGCGAAGGTAGAGCGCCCAAAAGAAGCACCCGATCGATCCACATAGGAAGGGGGCAATCCATTGCAGCCCACCCAGGAGTGAATCCGACGGCGGGTCCCAGCGCATGCAGCCCACAATGACTAAGATCGGAACGATGCCAAAGAAGTGGTTGTCGATCCAATTCTGAAGTCGATCTAATAGCGTGGTTTTCATAGGCCAGTGGAGGCAGTATGGACGAATCTGGCCGGACTGTCAGCGCGAAAGTTGCCGCCAAGCTTTCCGCTGTGCGAGGCCGTGGGCATAGCCTCATGGCCCCTGCGGGTCGACCGTTCGCGAGGCTGCATTTTGGAGACTGGCGACGGTGAGGAGGGCAGACAGGGAGTGTCTGCATCACCCCGCAGTGGCCGGTCCTCCTGTCTCCCTAGTGCGCATCCCTGCTTGACTCTGCGCATTCCTGAGCCTGACTAGCAGCCACCTCTTTCAGTATCTGTCCCCCCTTGTGCCGTGCCACGTCTTCCTCTCATCAAAGCTTGGTTTTTGCCTCTGGCCGTCGGATCGGTCTTGGGCGGGGGTGGCTTTTTCTTGCTGAAGCCTGAGGTCAAATCGCAGGAAACGGGGGTAGCGGCTGATACCTCGGCAAAGGTGGCTAAGACTGAAGTGGCGAGTCTTTCGCCAGCCCCTGCACCGGCGCTCGCTGCGACACCGGAGGCAAAGGCCTCGGCTCCGGCGGCTGGCATTGCGAAGCCGAAGGCTGGTGCTCAGGCGAAGCCAAAGCCACATCGCCCACGAATTCCCGACACGACCTGGATGCGGCCCTTGCCGATGGAGACGGAGTCTCTGCCAGCGCTCTACGCGGCGATCTTGAATGAGGACATTGAAGCGGCTTGCGATTGGATGGTCCACGGGGCCTGGGTGGATGAGGTCACGCCCGGTGGCGATACGGCTCTGTGCGCGGCGATCCGTCAGGGATCGGACGCTCTGACACGCGCGCTCTTGCTCTGTGGTGCCGATTTCAAGTCCCCAGGTGCTGAGGGTCAACCGCCTGTCGCGCTCGCAGCGCTGGACCGCAAAACTCCGGTGCTGACAGCGCTGCTTAGCGCAGGAGCAGATCCTGACACGAGGATCGCGACGCCTGTGCATCAGCGCTTCATTGATGCGGCAGGACTGCGCGATTTGAAGAGCTCCTTTGTCAATGATGCGGGGCTGACGCCTCTGATGCTGTGCTCCATCCGGGGGGATGTGGATACTGCCGTGCTGCTGCTGCGTGCCGGTGCCAGCACGGACAAGCACACCACCATCAACCGCCGTTACCCGATCAACTTTGCCTGCACGCAGGGTTACATCTTTTTGATGCGAGTCCTCCTCGGCCGCGACCCCGACTCTGAGCCTGCGATGCGTGTGACGGTGGATTTATCCCTCCAGCGCGCTTACGTCAAAAAGCATGGCGAGGTTATCGACTCCTGCTCCGTGTCCAGCGGTCGCAAGGGCTTTGACACGCCGCCGGGGCAGTACGTCATCACCAACAAATACCGCTCTTGGAAGTCGACGATTTACCACGTCGAGATGCCGTTTTTCATGCGGCTGAATTGCAGTGCCATCGGGCTGCACGCGGGTTACGTCACGGGCAGCCCGGCCTCCCATGGCTGTGTGCGCCTGCCGCCGTCCAAAGCCAAGCAGTTCTTTGAGATGCTGGGGGTCGGCGATGAGGTGGAGATCGTCCCGTGAGGACGAGGGTCACACAAAATCGGTGATCGAACCGAAATCAGCATCGAAGAGGCGACGGTAGGTGCGGAAAGCAAAGCTATCCGTCATGCTGGCGATCCAATCGCACACCAGTCGTGCGCGCATGCCTTCATCATCGGTCTCTTCGATGGTCTTTTCGATCCCGGGTGGCAGCAGATGCAGACCGCGACCGTGCTGGGTGATGTAGCGATCCTGCAAGACGCCAAAGAGCTTCGTCAAAATGATGTCTGCCTTGTAATCGAGCTGCTGCAACTGCGGGGAAAGAAAGACCAACTCCAGGGAGATGCGCTTGTTGGTCTCCGCCTGTTTTTTGATCTGCGGATCGATGTCCAAGGTCCAGGCGTGGCGTTGGCTGAAGTCGCTGAGAAAGCCCGCCACCCGACGCAGCTTGCACCCGCGGATGTGATCTCCGATGCGGCGATTCAGGCGACTTTCCACCCGGCGCTCTCGAAGAGCCTTGAGCAGAAACTCCACCTGTGCGCTTTCGTCCGCATCCAGCTGAACCTCGGAGGCCCAGTACTCCAATCGTGCGGCATTGATGAAGCCAGCGTGGATGCCATCCGCGAGGTCATTGAGCGAATAAGCCGTGTCATCCGCCCAGTCCATGATCTGGCACTCGATGCTGCGAAAGGCGTTGCGCTTCTTTCCTGGCTCTAGGTCCGCTGGGATCGGCTGGTGATTCAGGGTAAAGTCCAGCCAGTCTTTCTGATCGTCGTAGAGGTAGTGGTGGCTGGCCTGCGGTGTCTCCGACAGCAAGGTCTTGTATTTCAGCACGCCATCCAGAAGCGCACGCGTCGGATTCATCCCTTCGCCGCTTTCGGAAAACAGTGTCTCGGTGAGCAAGCGCAGCGTCTGGGCATTGCCCTCAAAGCCGCCGTAAGGCCGCATCAGGCGATGCAGGGTGCGCTCCCCGGCATGGCCAAAAGGCGGGTGCCCGATGTCGTGGGCGAGGCAGGCGCTTTCCACCAGATCAGGATCAATGCAGCACTCAGCGGAGAAGTCCGGCTCATTCTGCTGCAGCGAGGCGCAGATGGAGCGCCCGATCTGGGCGACCTCGATGGAGTGCGTCAGGCGCGTCCGATAAAAGTCGTATTCGCCCGAAAGGAAGACTTGGGTCTTGCTCTGCAGACGACGGAAAGCGGAGCTATGGATGATGCGGTCCCGATCCATCTGGTAGGGCGACCGATATTCGCCTGGATGGACACGGCGCAGGACCCGCGTCTCCGCGTCGGATGCTTGATAGAACAGGTTCGTCGTCATTCAGCGATCTTTGTTAAACGACCGGGGGCGTCGAGTCAGCCTTTTTTTCCGATGCCGTCGCCGTGCGCACCGCGCGTCTGGCTGCGACGGTAGTTTTGACGGTGACGCGGGCGGTGGCAAAAAGCTGCCACAACAAGAGCGTGGCAAAGTAGCCGATCACACCCAGCACTGCACCGCTGATGACCCCACCGACCAGCATTGATTTCACCCATGACAACAGGGTGGACACGCCATCGCCCGGCAGGGCACCTGCGGTATCCAGCCCGCGTAGCCACAAGGAAACAAAGTGCAGCAAGCCTCTGGCAGACTCCATGTCTGGCGCTGCTGCCGTGGTGTGGCCGAGGATGCCCAGCAACCAGTTGCCGACATGAATTTCTGCCACCGCAGCCGGCACCATCGTGACCGGATTGGTGATCCAGCAGGTCATGATAGCGATCGGGATATTGACGCGAAACAGTGCCGCCAGAATTGCTGCCACAGGCATCTGACCGGGCACAAGTTGCATCATCACCAGACAACCAATCGCCGCGCCACCCGCAAAGGTGTGCGGGGTAGGCTTCCACACATGCTTATCCAAAAAGTGGCGAGAGAACCAGCGCAGCAAGGGGCTGGCCTTGAGCCGACGAGGATGCTTCAGGTAACGGTAGGTCCTGAAGAGCGTCTTGCGAAAGTAGCCTCTGGCTAGGTCAAGCATCAGATAAGGAAAGGAAGAAACGTCAGGGCCGGACCGCCAACAAAAGGGCGCAGCATCATAGATTCATACGCTGCGAAGTCAGTCATTGAGCATCAATGCTGGGTGTATACCCAGATCAGCAGCCCGCCGCCGAGGAGGATGCGATACCAGGCAAAGCCGTTGAAGGTGTGACTCTGCACGTAGTGGATCAACCAGCGCACCACGATAAAGGCAGAGATGGCGGAGACGATCGTGCCCAGCAAGAGCATGGACATGTTTTCATTGGCAAGCTCTCCATCCTTCATCGCAGACAAAAACTTGTAGCCACCCGCCGCGATCAGCGTCGGCACGCCCAGCAGGAAGGAAAACTCCGTGGCCCCAGGACGCGCCATGCCCAGCGCCATCGCCATTAGGATGCTGGCACCCGACCGCGAGGTCCCAGGAAACACGGCAGCCAAGAGCTGCGCTGCACCGACTGCCAGCGCCACCGTCCAGGTGATCTGCACCACACCAGCGTGACCTTTGCGCCACTTCTCAATCCCAAAGATCACGAAACCACCAATCAGCGTCGCCCAGGCAACGGGCGGTATGGTCTCTGGAAGGCTGATTTTCAATTTCTTGATCACCAACCCGCCGGCTGCGGTCACCAGAAAGGCGACGGCAAGTTTGCCCAAGTAATCGCGCGTTTGCGGATCGCCCAGGGTGGTCATCAGGTGCTTCACGCGCCCGGCAAAAACGGCCAGCACGGCGATCACGGCACCGCTCTGGATCACCACATCAAAGAGATCGCTCTGGCGCGGCAGCCAGCCCAGGTTTTGGGGGATCAACAAATGGCCCGTCGATGAGATGGGCAGGAATTCAGTGACCCCTTCGATGATTCCGAGGATGACGACAGCGAGCCAATCAGGCATGATGACAGAAGATTGTGGGAGAGGGTTTCAACGGACTTCGGGAAGCCGCCGCCACCCCGAAAAAACAGGTAGAACGGCGCGTGAGTGTCCAAAGGATCGCCGCCATTGCAAGCAATGTTCCACGCGAATCACTGCAACCTCTCAAATCCCCACAGTCGCGCCTGTGTGCCGTGCAATTCTTGCTGGCAGAATCACCCACAACGAGTATTCTCCACGCCCCAACCATGATGAGAGGCCTATCAGCGACCCCCAATCCATCCTTCGCAGCCCAGCGGTCAGCCGCTCTGTTGTCGGTCTTGGTCGCTGCGTTTGCGTTATCCTGCCTGCCCACCAGCAAAGCAGCATCGCTCCCCGCCACAGCCCGCTGCGCCCTGGCAGACGGCTTTGATTTCCCCGTCGGAAAGCCCAACGCAAACGGCTACCGTAAGGCGCGCGGCTTCTCTCCCAATGGCCACCTTGGCGAAGACTGGAATGGTGATGGCGGTGGCGACTCCGATCTCGGCGACCCGATTTACTCCACGGCTCGCGGCATCGTCATCCTCTCTGAAAACGTTCACGTCGGCTGGGGCAACTGCGTCATCGTCCGCCACGCGTATCGCGAGGAAACCGGCAAGATCGCCATGGTGGACAGCCTGTACGGTCACCTCCTGGCACGTAAGGTTGAGGTCGGGCAAGTCGTGGAGCGCGGCCAACTGGTCGGCACCATGGGCAGCAATAACGGCATGTATCCCGCCCACCTGCACTTTGAGATGCGCAAGAATTTGCACATCGGCATGAACCGCAGCTCCTTTGCGAGGGATTACTCCAATTACTACAGCCCGACCCAGTTCATCAACGCGCGCCGCCAGCTCGTCGCCAGCTTCCGCAAATACGAGATCCCACTGCGCACCTTCGCCGCCTATGGGAAGAGCCTTTCCGACATCGAGATGGCAGCAGCGACGCGGAGCCTAAACATCCCAGTCTTTGCCGAAGAGGACGCGAAGCCCAGCAAACGGGAAGCCCCCAAACCTGAGCCAAGCAAACCCACGCCGACGACGCCTACCGCAGAAAAGAGCGGAGATTTTTGGAGCCGCCTGCGTGCCCGCCTAAACAAGGGCAAGGTCACCGATAGTTCAGGCAACTGACACCAAGGGGAACCATGCGCATCGGTATCACAGGGGCGACAGGGTTCATCGGTAGAAAAGTCTGCCGACTCGCCGCCGAAGCAGGTCACCAAGTCATCGCCTACAGCAGGCATCCGATCGCGGAACCGATCCCGGGTGTTGCTGAGACCTTCCAACAGCCTCTTGGTACACCCTGGGCCTTGCCAGAGACACAGCTTGATGCGCTGATCCATCTCGCTGGGGAAAACCTCCTCGGCTTCTGGAACGCAGAGAAAAAGCGGCGCATCCGCGATAGCCGAGTCCTCTTTACCCGCCAGATGGTCGAACACCTCGCCACCTGGAAAACCCCACCCGCAGCGCTCGTCAGCGCCTCCGGCATCGGCTACTACGGCAGCCGCAGCGATGAACTGCTGACCGAGCAGTCCGCACCGGGAGACGGATTTTTGGCCGAAGTCTGCATCGACTGGGAAGCCGCTGCGATGGGCCTACAGGAGCGCTGCAGCAGCCGCGTTGCACTCCTGCGCACCGGAGTCGTCCTGGGCAACGACGGGGGAGCCTTCCAACTGCAAAGCCTCATTTTCAAACTCGGGCTCGGCGGTCCGATTGGCAGTGGGAAACAATGGATGTCCTGGATTCATGCCGATGACGAAGCCGCCCTGATCGTCCGCATTGCGACCGATCCGAGCGTCTCTGGACCCGTCAATCTCTGTGCTCCCACACCGGTGACCAATGCGCAATACACCAAGGCACTGGGCAAGGCCCTGCATCGACCCGCCTTCATCCCAGCACCCGCCTTTGCCATGCGTCTGATCATGCGTGACATGGCGGATGAGATGTTGCTGTGCAGCCAACGCGGGATTTGTGGCGCGGCGGAAAAGATGGGGTATCGTTTCGCCTACCCCACGCTGGAGAGCGCGCTCTCCCAGCTGGTCTCCCCTTCCCCGTAAAGCCCCCTTCGCCCCCAGAACCGCACATGGCCGCCCCCCAGACTACCATCGGCATCATCTACGATTACGATCAGACGCTGAGCCCGAACTACATGCAGGACGAGGTCCTCTTCCCGCACTTCGGCATCAATCCCGGCCAGTTTTGGAAAAAGAGCCGCGAGCTGGTGGATCAACAAGGCTACGATGGCGAACTGGCCTATTTGAAGGCCATGCTGGACTACCTGGCGATGGATCGTCCCACGAACGACGAATTGCGGCGCCTGGGTGCCAATCTGCGCTTTTACCAGGGTCTCCCCGAGATGTTTGCGGAGATGAATGCCATCCTCACCGATCAGCATCGGCTGCTGGGCATCAAGATCGAGCACTACATCGTCTCGTCCGGCCTCAAGGCCCTGCTGGATGGCAGCAAGCTGGCACCTTTTGTGAAAAAAATCTTCGGCTGCGAATTCGGCGAAGACGGCGATGGCCGCATCACCTTTCCGAAGCGTGTCATCAGTCACACCACGAAGACCCAGTACATCTTCCGCATCAACAAAGGCATGCTGGAGCCCAATGAAGATGTGAATGACCACATGGCGCCGGAACTGCGGCCGATCCCCTTTCAAAACATGATCTATGTCGGCGACGGCCCCACCGATGTGCCTTGCTTTACGCTCATGAAAAAATACGGCGGCCACGCACTGGCGGTGTACAACGCCGAAGAGGCCAACCGGGCGAGCTTCCGCAAGTGCTACCAACTTTCAGCGCTGGCGGATCGGGTGAAGCACATCGCCCCCGCCGACTACCGTGCAGGTAGCCACCTGAGACTGCTGCTGGAAGAAATGGTCATCGACATCGCCGACAGCATCCTCCGCCGCCAACGGCAAGAGATCGAAGACGGCACGGTCTCAGCACCGCACTTTTAGGCAAGGCCTCACCGACGCAGACGATACAAGGGCGTCGGCAGTCGCTCGCTGGTAAACCACAGGGTCGCATTGTCCGCATCGTAGCAGATCGCCTCCATCTGAGGCGTCAGTGGCGGCAGAATGCGCGAGGGGTCGCGGGCCATCGCTGT
Source organism: Verrucomicrobiaceae bacterium (assembly GCA_024232965.1). GTDB lineage: Bacteria > Verrucomicrobiota > Verrucomicrobiia > Verrucomicrobiales > Verrucomicrobiaceae > JACKQF01. The sequence continues at coordinate 50,199 of JACKQF010000004.1, forward strand.
CGCCAAGGGTTCGCCTTCTCGGATCTCCCACTCTAAAAGATGGCAGTACGTACTAACTACTACCCGCTTGCGATCCGCAGAAATGCACGAACCCGTGGCCATGCAATCATCCACGGGGCGCTTCCCTGGGCGACCCATCGCCGGAAATTGCACCTCGCCGATCCGTTTCAATACCATTGGCACGTCTTGCCGCTTTTGAGGAAAGGCATACAGCACACTGCCGCCATCTTCAGACTTCGTCAGAATCGTCAGCGCCCCCGACACCGGATCCACCAACAGACACTCCGCGTTGTGGGCACCATCGGGATAAATACCAGCCCAGACCTTGGCAGACGCGCTCTCCTTCGCCTCGAATTCCGGCTCAGGGATCTCATAGATTTGCACCACCGGACGCTTCCGCAGGTTGTCGCCGATATCCGCAACATAAAGCGCCGGCTTCCCATCCGATCCAGGACCGCTGCCCAAGTCTTCCCAATCAAAGTTGAAGGCATCCTTTACCGCCACCTTACCACGCGCCTTCCCGCTTTGATCAAAAGCAAACACACAGGCCTCGCCGCCGGAATCGTTCACCGTCCAAAACACCTGCGGGTCACGCAGGCTCAAGGCCAAGCCGCTGCTCTCGTTGATCTGCTTATCCGCAAGTTCAGCCACGCGGACAGCCTCCTCTCCGAAACAAAGCCCCACAGCCAAAAAAGCAAGCAATTCAAAGCTAAAAGTCCCAATTGTCATCATAAGTGTGCCCCACGACCGTGGGCACATTCTGCGTCCCAGCAAACAAATTTTCTGATCGCCGATTAGGACAAGGCAGTGCCATGGCCTTCCATAAAAGGGCGATGCGTCGTTAGTCAGCGCTTGCCGCCAAGGCACGGCGAAAGGTATAGTGAGCGATGGCGAGCGCCGATCCCCCCCTCCATTCCCTTCGTGACTGTCCCAGCGTCAGCGCAGGAAACGATGGCGATCCTCAGCCATGGAATCGGACTTTTTGGACGAACGTTTCTGGGCGGGTAGCTTTGGTTCTGCTGGTTCTGGTAACCCAGTGGCCAAGCCTTCACCAACCTTGGGGGCGGGATCTCCAGGGCATCAACGGGGCGTTCTTTGATATTCAGGCTCGCAACCTCTCGCGAATGTCCGCTGACAAAACTTTGCTGGCGGGGGTGCTGAACACGGGAGAGCCTGGGAACGACGCGCCGGTTTTCTACATGCACCATCCGCCGATGTTGGTCTGGGTCTTGGCACTGGCGCGTAGAACCTTTGGCGGGGCAGAGTGGGCTGCGCGACTGCCAATACTTTTTGCGCTTGCTGGCTCTGCATTCCTGGTGTTGACCCTCGGACAACGGTGGCTGGGGCGGTCGGCCGGGTGGGCTGCTACGTTCCTATTCGTCCTGATGCCTGCTGCTGGCGCATTTGGAATGCACGTGGATGTGCATGGCCCCCTCACTCTTCTACCCGCATTAGGCATTGTGCATGCCTGGGATCGGATTCGAACTGGAGATCGCCGTGGCCACCTGTGGATGCTATTTTGGCTGACCCTCGGGGTGCTGACCGATTGGCCTATCTGCTACCTGCCGCTGATCCTGTGGCTGCACGCTGTCGGCACCCGTGCTAGTGGAGGTCTCCCGAAGACACTCTTTTTGCACGGTGTTTTTGCTGCGGTGGTGCTTGCCCTGGTTCTGGCCCACATGGCGGTGGTACGAGGGGGGCTTGCGTTTCTTTTTGACCAACTGGCTCATCGCACCTTTCATCTCCAGGACGATCACGCCTCTGGATTTGGCCCGATGGACTGGCTGCGGAAGGAGGGCAGCCATCTGCGAATCCTCTATTCAATCCCTGTACTGGCCCTAAGCCTGTGGTGGTTGGCGATGCAATTTTGGCCAAAAAAATCAGACCAGAGACGCTGCTGTGGGATACTACTGCTGCTCACTTTTGGAGCCTTGGATGTGTTACTCGGATTCCAAGCCAGTTTCGTTCATGACGCATGGAGCATCTTCCTGTGGCCAGGCATCGCCCTTGCAGCCACCTCCGGTGTTTGGCAAATATTACGCAGCAAATCACCAGGAGTCCGTTGGGTGACCTTGACCATCATAACGGCCTGGATGCGAGCCGATGGCCCGCCCAGGCCGTTATCATCCCAAATCGACGAATGGGCGGGGTTCTCCTGTTTGGAAATGGCCCAGGTGATTCGAGCGGAAAGCCAACCCGACGAAGCGGTAATGATCCCAGGCCAGTGGGACTGCTCACCTGCCCTATTCTATTACGCGGATCGGACAATGGCCCCATTCGTTGGCGACGTTCCCACCTTTGAGCAAGCCCTGGCAGGGGACGGATTCTATGGACCGCTGGGGTTTACGATGAGAAGTCAGAAGACCATCGTGGCAGCGGTTCTGCCTCTGCATTCAGTCAGCGACATGGTCGCATCCGGCCTGATCGACGCCATAGAGGACCGCGGCTGGCAACGCACCGTACGGGACGAATTCGTGGTTTATCGCCCGCCAACACCGCATGGGGAGCCGGGGCAAGGCCCGCTTAGTCGCGGAAGGCCTTAGCAAGCCCATCTCTTCCAGACTTTTTCCATGCCCCTGCAGCCGACCCAACGGTGTCGGCAACGGCTCGCTGGTGACCAGAGAGCGCATGATCGGCTGAGTAGCAAATTGCCTCCATCTGCGGCGTGAGAGGCGCAAGGATTCGTGGAGGATGCGCGCCACGGCGTCAGACACTGGCTCGCCGCCCAGGATCTCCAACTCCAAGGGATGGCAGTAAGTGCTGAGCACCACACGCTACCACAATCTTCAGATTTCGTGAGTGCCCCCGACACATAAGACGCCAGCTTCAGTCGTTCAAGGTCCAAAACACTTGCAGGTCGCGCGTGCTCAAGGCCAAACCACTGCTCTCGTTGACCTGCTTGTCGGCCAGCTCCATCATGCGGACAGCTTCTTCTCCGAGGCAGAGCCCTGCCATCGTCCTGCAGAGGCAACTCTCCCGAGCGCAGCCAATAAATTACTCCACGAGCCGCACCATACGATTCTGATCAATCATCTTGCCATTTAGTCGGCTCCAGCCTCGGAAGACTTCGTCATTGACTTTATCCAACTCAAATTTTGCAATCCCACGCTCACCCCAGTCCGAATCGTAGGTCCATTTATTTGCAGTGATGTCGATGTTGGAGACGACGGGATTTCGGATGGCGGCTTCGTCACTGAGGACTTCCACTTTCATGTCGACCCCATCGGGTAGGCGCCTCACATGGATACGAGCCAAAGTGACCCACCCCCCCGATCGATTACTAACCTGCTGCAGCCAGGTTTCTTCTACAACCCCACCAGTTCTCGTCTCAGGCGCAACGGGAATAGCACTGTCACTCCCTTTTGGAGGGGAGAATCGGAAGGTAGTGTTCGGCGGAGCTTTCGACTCATGGAGACGCGATAGCAACGGCACATCGAACTCCAAGCTAGAATAACCAATCTGCCAACGGTCCGCTAAATCAAAGTTTGGTACGTTTGTTTTAAGTTGGTAGGGCACTGCATTCGGGTAGTGGAGCTCGAACTCGACCGATGCATCCTTGATGCGCGATCCAACGAGCCGCTCAATCGTTGGACTCTCCCTCGAATCGCTAACACCAAACGGAATCGGGACACCATCCAGGCGAACAACTCCGGTCATCGCTGCATAATCGTCTGAGCGTTCTTTGGAAACGGGCATCAGCATGAAGTTGATCCGCCACGCGTCAAGTCGTCCGAATTCGATTCTATCCACCCAAATAAAGTTCCCGTCCTGTAGCTTATCGTACTCTGGATCAATCGTAAACTTGACGAAGCGATTGTATCGATCAAGCTCCAAGGCACCTATCCTCTCCGCAAAAAGCTTGAGGCCCGACACACCAAACATTCGTTTACCCCGTGGTATCTTGATTCTGTAATAAACGGTTCGATTTCCGACTCGATCAGGACGACTTGATTCAACCAACTCCACTTCGGGCGAAACAGCCGCGCAACGGGCCAGTTCGTAGTAGGCAGAGTATTCTCTCACTCTCTCACCTTTGTAGTCCGATATAAAATCCTTCAAATGCGCTTCTTTGGCCATCGCCTGCTTAAATTGTGGAAGGTTGGTCAGCGTGCGCTGGATCCCTGATTGCTGTTGAGCATCATTTTGATAGATCAGCGTCCAATCGTCTTCTCGGAGTGCGGCGAAAATCGAACGTAAGACCGACAGATCATCGCCTGGCCACCCCACCGATCTCGTCGGCGAGCTCAGAGGAGTCGGACCGACTTTTGGTTGACGGTTATCGTCGGCTGGTGCCTCCACAGCGGGTTTCTGATCCGTAACCGCTGGGACCGAGTCTTCGTCCGCAACTTGGGCGTCGCCCACTCGAATGAGACGTACAGTCTCTGCTTCGAGCACATTGCGAATTGTCATCTCCATCCCACCAATCGTTGCCTCGAAAACACCACTGAAGCCTTGCTTAGAATTATGAAAGAGACTGACCTTGATCTTGCGGGTGGCGATAACGGAATAGTCACCCGGAATATCTCCAAATCGACACACTCCACCAGGCAAGAATTTCCACAGGTCACTTGTCAAAGCTAAGGATCCTTCCTCAACCCAGTGGGGGCGATTCTGAAGTTTCCAGGTCCCTTCAAGCTGTTGCTCTAGTTCCGACGCGACATGATTCTGATCACAAGAGGAAAGAACGATCATCGAGCCGAAAACAGTGAAGCACGATGAAATGAATCGGGCAACGTATGGCAGTCTGTTCCTGACTTTAGCAGCTATAGTCATAGGCAAGGTCAAAGCAACCTACTACGCCCAGCATGGACAACGGATCGCTGACGTGCCAGTCTAGCTATCCATCCGCCCGTGTCAAACCCTCGTCAACTCCACAACTGCGGTCTCCAGCGATGCGTCCTGGAGCGACGATGCGGGCCGCCCGTAGTTGGTTATACACCGTCCGCCACAGACTGTTTGTCTATGTAAGGCTCGTCCAGTAGATGGGGCGGGACACCTTCCGCCTAGCCCAAATTTCGCACCGGACCGGGAGTGATGCGGCTCATGTGAAATTTCACACGGCTCAGGAACCAATTCCACGTCCTCCCCGGTTTGCCATTTTCCAGCAGAAAGTGCGGGCAGTCCTTATGCAGAGGCGTCGTGCCGTAGCGCGGCCAGTGGTAGTGGGGCACGACGTTGCTGGGGGGGATTTGATAGGAATAACAGAGGTAGGCGGCCAGCCGAGCGGTCTTTTCAACGGTCAGCGGGATGTTATTGCCTCGATGCTCGCACATCTCGATGCCGATGCTGTAGTTATTGCCGACCCCGTCAAAGTCGGCGTGCTCCCCCTGCTCCCGGCAGGGCAGGTGCTGGATGGCGACGTTGTCCTGCACGGTGAAATGCCAGGTCAGGTAGCCGATGCGATTGCCCCCAACACGCTTCCGCGCCGTCAACGCCCCACGCTTCAGTGCCAGCGCGTGGTTGTAGGCGTCCCCGGTATAGTTCTGGGTGCTGTGGATCGTCACATACTTCGGAGTCATCCGACGGTAGATCTTTCTACCCGCCGTCCCAGCCTTGATCAGATCTGTCCTCAGCCCGACCTCTGCCAACAATTGAGTGGGCGTCACAGGACCCAGCGACGCATCGTTCCCTAGCGCGAATCGATTTCCACCCGGAGAGCTACAGCTCAGCAAGCAAAGGAGACCACTACTGGCGAGGCCACGAAAGACCTTCTTAAAGTTGGGAGAGGGACAAAAAAGCATAGAGAGAGATTCTTAAAGCCCAAGAAACTTGGAATGATTATGATCTGTCAAATAACTTATGCCAGTGCAGAATGTGACAATCTTCTGATAAAACGGGCTATTCGGGCATCAATTAGCGGTAGAAGATCGCGCGTCCTGAGAATTCCGATTTGACCACCCCCCCCGCCTGCGCAATTGTCGCCGCCCCAAAACCAGACACCTGAATCAGAATATCATGGCCGCAACAGTAATCACCGATAACGAAACTAGCCTCGCTCCGCTCGAGGGAAAAACCTGCGCCGTCATTGGCTTCGGATCGCAGGGTCACGCGCACGCACTGAACCTGAAGGAGAGTGGCGTGAACGTCATCATCGGCCTTTACCCAGGTTCCAAGAGCCGTGCGTCAGCCGAAGAAAAAGGCTTTGAAGTGCTCGACACGGCCGAGGCTGTGAAAAAGGCAGACGTCATCATGGTCGCCGTGCCCGACACGGTGATCCCAAAAGTTTACAACGCAGACATCGCGCCGAACCTCACCGAAGGTAAGACGCTGCTGTTCAGCCACGGCTTTGCCGTTCACTTCAAGACCATCGAGGCTCCGACGAACGTCAACGTCATCATGGTCGCTCCAAAAGGCCCTGGCCATCTTGTCCGCCGTCAATACACGGAAGGCAAAGGCGTGCCAACCCTGATCGCCGTGCACAACGACGCCTCTGGCGACGCCCGCGACATCGCACTCGCTTGGGCCAAGGGCATCGGCGGCACCCGTGGTGGTGTTTTCCAGACCGACTTCAAAGAAGAAACAGAAACCGACCTCTTCGGCGAGCAGTGCGTGCTCTGCGGTGGCGCTAGCGCCCTTGTCAAAGCAGGTTTCGAGGTTCTCGTCGAAGCCGGTTACCAGCCAGAAATGGCCTACTTCGAGTGTCTGCATGAGTTGAAGCTCATCGTTGACCTCATGTTCGAATCCGGCATCGCCGGCATGCGCTTCTCCATCTCCGAAACAGCTGAATACGGAGACGTGACCGTCGGACCGAAGATCATCGACGAGCACGTGAAGGAAAACATGCGCAAGCAGCTCAAGGCCATCCAGAACGGCGATTTCGCCCGCGAATGGACCGCCGAATACAATGCTGGTCAGCCAAACTTCAATCGCATCCGCGAAGAAGAAGCGAAGCACCAGATCGAAGAAGTCGGTGGCCGCCTCCGCAGCCTCATGACCTGGGTGAAGAAGCGCAACCTCGGCGGCAGCCAGGCCTCCTACGAGTAAGCCTAAAGCAGCCGGACATCGCGATCCGCCTTTTCAGAGGGAGCCCCCAACCGGGGCTCCCTTTTTTTGTTCGCCCACCACCACCTCCCCCGCCCCAACAAATGCCGTGTAGCTTTGACGGGCCAACCCGTATAGAATGAAAGAGAGTGCGCCCGCTTTATCCTACATGGTAACCGTCTTCCAACGCCCCGGATTCCATCGCTGCCTGATCGCAGCAGGCGCGCTGGTCCTCTGCACGCTCAAGGCTGACGCCCAATCACCTGCAACGGCCGACGTCGAATGGTCAGAGCGCGATACCCGACTGGCGAACGAATACCTTGCCCTCCTGGTGCAGCAGCCCGACTACGGTCGCGTCGTTGATCTGCTGTGGGACCTCTACGCCCGCAATGACGCCACGAAGCTCCTGCTGGAAAACATTGCCACCCAGGCCAAAGACAGCCCACACACCTCAGTTCGCCTTGTCCATGCCCACCTCCTGCGCCGTTCGGGCGATCTGCCCGCCGCCGCCACACTTTACGAGGCCGTCCTGAAGTCAGAACCCCAGAACCGCATCGCCATTCGATCGCTGGCCGATGTCTCGCTTGAACTCAAACAACCTGAGCGCGCCATCAAGCTCCTGCGCCAAATCGCAGAGGCTCTGCCAGACACCGATCCTAGCAAGCCTGAGGCGTGGATCGAACTCGGCACGGTCTCGCTCGGTGCCGGACAAAACGCCGCCGCTGCGGCCGCGTGGGAAAAAGCCGCCAGTCTCCGCCCCACCGATGCCGCCCTGGTCAAGCGCGTGTCCCAACTGTTGCTGCAAGGTGGTTTCCCTGACAAAGCAGCAGATCATCTGGCAAAACTGACGCAGACCACGACCGGCGTGGCGCGCCTCGACAACTTGACCGAATTGGCCCGTGTCCGCGAACACGCCGGACAATTTGAGCCCGCCGACAAAGCCCTGCGGGATGCGCTGGCCATGGTGGATTTTCGCGATGGGCGTTACGCCGAGGTCTTCCGCCGATTGGTCCGCCTGCACGAACGCTTTGGCCACCTTGACCCACTGCGCGAGGAGCTCCTGGCCGCCGCAAGAAAATCGCCGCCCCAGGAAAAGGCCCTCAGCGATATGGCGAGATTCCTTGATGCCACCGTGGATGTGGAGGAGCGCATCCAGTGGCTGAAGGAACTGCGCAAAGCCTTCCCCCAGAACGAGGGCTACCGCTGGGAACTCGTCCGCGCCCTGCTGGATCGCAGCCTACCAAAAGAGGCCGCCCCGCTTATCGATGAACGGCTAAAAGGAGATGGCACCGACCTGCTGGTCATCGTCTTGCTGCGTTGTGAGGCCGATATTCTGGCCAGCCAACCCCAGACCGCGACACAGCGACTGGCCGCCGTGTTGGATCGACACACCAACGACCTGGACATCGAAAAACAAATCCTCGCCTTTGCCCAAAAGCAGAGCTTGGACACCCTAATCGAGCGCATCCTACAGGCCCGCGTTCAGCGTGCGCCCGACCAAGCAGACGCAGTCTTTGCGCTCGCCTCATTCTACCGATCCCACCGCGATCCCGCAAAGGCGGAGCAAACACTGAAAAGCTTCACCTCATCTGGTCTCGATCAAATTCAGAAGCTCGGTAGTGCAGTGAATTTCCTGGCCTCTGGAAACGATACCGACGCAGCGATCAATCTAGCCCGCCAAGCGGCAGCATCGCCAAAAGCAGGTCGTGAAGAGTGGCTGCGCCTCGCGGATCTACTCAATGAAACGAGCCAGACTGACGAGGCACGCGACCTCCTGGAGAAAGCCTGGACCGCCTCAGCCACCGACTCCGAACGCGAAGACGTGGACGAGCGACTCTACGCACTGCTGATCGGCAGCGGACAAAAGAAGAACTCCAGCCCATCAACGGTCTCTGGAACCGGCGCAGACTTTAAAATCCCAGACGCCTTTAGCGGTGCAAACTTCGCCAGTGATGACCCCGCCCCCAATCTGGAAAAAGGTCCACCCTCCATCGTCATCAAGCAGGCCGACCAAATGGCAGGCGTGGTGACAAAGGCAGGCCTCAAAGCCACGGCCGCCCAACGCTTCCGCGCCGCCTGGTGGGCCAATCGGGCAGAGCGCAATCAAGCGGTGTATGACCTCTTGTTTCCCGTCATCGCAGATCCCCAGGGTGGCGCCTCCATTGAAGCACAGAAGCTCCTACTGGATGTCGCGCTCCGAGATCAAAACGCGCTGCTGGCGACTCGACTGCTGACAAGATTGTCCGCCGAAGATCCCGACAATCGCAGCCGCTATGCGCTGCGCGAAGGCGAGATCCTCCTGGAGGCAGAGCGCCAGCGCAGCAGCATGTTTGTCTCCGATGGCACCGCCAAGACCGCGCCCGGCGCGGAGGCCGTGGCGTTTTTCGAAAAAGTACTGCGCCAACAACCGGGAAACGAAGCGCTCTGGTCCGCCCTAGCCCAATGTTACGTCCTACAGCGCCGCCCCGATGACGCGGTGAAGCTTTGGAAGCAAGCGATCACGTCCAGCCAAGGTGCCGCCGCCGTGCCTCTGCTGGAGCGCTATGCAGAGCTGCTGCTAAAGCTCAATCGCATGCCCGAATACGTCGCCGCCAATGTGCAGATCATGGAGCATGAATCCGACGTGAACCGTCGGCGAGACCTCTTTAAGCGCTTCATGGATCGCTTTCTCTGGTCAGACACGGCCGGTGGCGAAGTGGCGCCCGATGTCCTGAAGGAGCGACTCAAGCTCGTGGAAACGGAGCTCACAGATCAAGTGCGCCGCCATCCTTTCGATGGGTTTTACCAGGAAGCTCTCGCTCAGGTTTACTCGCGCGATGGCGACTCCTCCAAGGCCTACACGGCCATGAAGCAGGCCTACTACACCGCGCCAGATACGCCCTTTTCGCTCGACCAATTGCGGGAGGCAGCAGTCGCCGCCGGGGATCTTCCCAGCGCCATCTATTTTCAAAAACAGATCACCGCAAGTGCCCCGCTCGCCAAGATGGCAGAGGAATCACGGCTGCTGGTGGACCTGATGGAGCGCGGTTTTCAAATCACTGAGGCAGATGAAGTTCGCCGCCGCCTGGAGGCACGCTTTTCACAGGATGTGAAGGCTCTGGATGAACTGGCAAACTACTACGCAGATACCTCCCAAGACGAGGCTGAAAGGCGCGTGCTGCAGCAGATCGTCAAGGTGCAGCCCTGGGATGCGCGCTCCCGCCTCCGGCTCGCCATGAAGCATCTCCGCTTAGCCGATGACGCCGATGCCCAACGCGAACTGGAAGCCGTGCTCAAAGGCACCAGCGCGCCCAAGATACCGCGCCCACTGGATCGCATGGCGTTGCCACTCACTGACGTTCGCAACGCCGATGGCCCCGGCAGCGCTGCGGATGTGGCGGATCTCTTGAGCATGACGGACACTCTCAGCAGGACGGACGTCGAGCGTCTGAATGCCTTCCTGCACTTCCCCCGCCCCGAATTTGCCGAACTGCCGGATGATCCCAGCCTCATTCGCCTTCGCGCCATCGAGGAACTGGCACGTCTAGTTCAGCGAGGCCCCCTGCCAGAGCGCGATGTCTGGATCCACCGCTGGTCACAACCGACCGAAGACAGCACGGAGCGCCTTTGGGGCCTCTTTTACAGCAAGGCCTACGCGCCCTTTCGCGAGCATCTCGTCGCCACACTGAGCAACAGCACTAGCATCGATCACTTTTTCAGCACCGTCTGGCTCCTGCTGCGTGCAGAAGGCATGGCGGATGCATTGGCCTGGCGCGATGCGGCAGGGCTTTCAATGGATGAAAAAAACCGCCGCCAAAAGATCTTCCTAGCCACACTCAACGCCACCGCCCAACGCGAGACGTGGTCCATGCCTCCTGCGCAATGGCAGATCCTGGGGAATGCACACATCCTGCGTTACCCGGAGGTGCTGGAGCTGATCAGTCGTCTCCAGGACCAGCAGCGTTACCCAGAGGCATTGACGATCGCGATCAGTCTGCAAAAAGACGGCACGCCCCTGCCCGCTGATTATTCCTTCATCATCGCACGTCTTGCCGAGGCCGCAGAGCGCTGGGATCTGGCGCGGCAGAATTTTGAAAACGCCGTCACTTCGCCTTTACGCGGAGGCAGCTACAACATGCTGGATTCCTTCCTCCTCAGCCTGTCATCGCTCAATCGCATCGCAGAATCCCCACAGGAGCGCGAACGCGTTTTGCGTGGTGCCTGGCGGCGGTTGGCGGAGATGCCCAGCTCTCCCCTCACCGGCCTGCGACGCGCCGCCGTCATCGGCCTATCTGGAGCGAATGAAGCCGCCGGCGCTCGATTGGCCAAGACCATCACCGGCGACTTCGTTTCCTCGCGATTTGTGGAAGACACCAGCGGCAGACTTCCCTCCCAGGGCGCGATGGGACGCGTCGATGAACCACCGCAGGCACGCAGCCTCTGGGAGGAAACCAAGGAGATCCAAGCAGACCTGAGCCGACACGGTCTAGCCAGCGTGATCCGTCAGTTGGATGACAGCCTCGACAAACGCTGGGGCGGACTCGCACTGAGCCCACGCACCGGCGATGAATTCACCGATTGGAGACTGCGCAGCCTCATTCAGCGCATGCGTGATGCCAGCCATGACCAGCGCCTGCAAATGCTGCGCGCTTACCTCGGCCCGGTGGACATGCGCACGGAGTCCTCCGTCGATGTCCTTAGCGAGCTTGGCTCCCGCCTCGAGTCGGAGGGCATGACGCGCGAGGCCGTTTTCATTTACCAAATGCTGCCACCCAGAGCTCCGGCCAATGCGGACTACGCGCAGTGGCTGCTACGCGCCTGTGAAAACTCCCTGGATATCGAGCCAGGTCGGGCGTTCTCGCTGCAACTCATCCTCGCAGAGCCACCCCTAAAGCCGCCCTCCATCGGTGACGAAGGATTGCGAGAGACCCACGCAAAATTCATGTCGCGTGCTTTTGATATCGATGCCCTGCGCGAGTTCGGGTTTCGTGAAACGCCCTCAACGGTCATGTTTGGCCGCATTCCAGAAGAAGTGCCCTACCTGCGCGAACTGGCCTTTCTCATGGAGCGCCTCAAACGTCCAGAGGAGGCTCTCGCAGCCTGGCAGCGCCTGAACCGCACGCTTGCCGCCCTCAGCGAGCGGGGGTTATCTCTCGACCCCGAGGCATCCGTGCATTGCGCGCAAGCCTTGGAACAGCAAGGGCAGACAGAAGCAGCACTCAAAGAACTACGGGAGGTCAGTCTTGAAGAGCCCCTGCAAAAGGTCGCCCAAGAAGCCCTCATCCTACGCACACAATTGGCCATCAAGTCGAACCACGAAGAGGAGGCTCGCGACCTAATGCGCATCGCCGTAGAGCGCCAATCGCCCACGGCGGTGCTCGCCATCGCGAAGACGCTGGAGAAGACCAAACCCACCGAAGCCCTTAGCCTCCTCATCCAGGCCAGCCGCACTTTGAAGGCCGCACCAGATCGCTTCCGACTGACCGCTGCTCATCTGCGCCTTTTGGCACTTCAAGACCCCAAGTGGCAGCCGTCACAAGCGAGCGCACTCATCAGCGCGATGCTACGCACCCAGATGCGCGATCGCAGCTTCATGGAGGAGTGGCTGCAGTGGCTGAAAACAGAGGCCACCACTACGCGCGCACCTGCGTGGGCCAAGATCTTCGTGGCAGAGATGCGATCTGGCCCAGACCGCGCACTCGCCGCCATGTCCGCCTGCGCCTTTGCCAAGCACCTGCCTCCAGACGCCGAAAAAGACCTTACCTCTGCCTGGACAACACTCACTGACGATGACCGCATCTGCGTCGAACTCGGTGTCGCAGCCCTGCTGGATGCGGACAAAGCAGACTGGGCCTGGGCCGTCTGCGTCACCGCAGCGGAAGCGCCCTCGCCAAGACTCAGCGCTCGCAAGTTGCCCATCATGGTCCGCGTGGCTCATGCGCGGAACGATCTCCCAGCGCTCGCGGATCTTTTTTCCGAAGTCATCCGCACCCGCGCCAACGACGGTGGCCGTCTTGTCGAATGGGCCGCAGCATTTGAAAAAGCCGGACAGATCCAGCAGGCCAGAGAAATCCTCAGCAGCACCCTCGACAACCAAAACTCCCCCGACCTCCAGTCAGCGGAACTCCTGTCGGCCTGGATTCACTTCCTCATCCGCCAGGGAGAGCTAGATGCAGCGGAGACCTTTCTCCTCAGTCACCACAGCCGCCTCGGCATGAGCAGCGCCCAGCTCATCGTGGATCTCTACAAGGCATGGGGCAGTCTCGACAAACTCGAAGAGCACTTCCGCCTCTACGACCTGCCCACCGCTGTCCAAATGGAAGCCCGCTATCTAGCTAGCCCCGACCCAACGGTCCCCCCACCCGCCTTCGAGGCGGGCAAACAGCGCTGATCGCTGCTCTTGGGAAAGACTGTATCCAGCCAGCCCCAAATCACAGGGGGCGCGACAAGCTCCCAAATCGAAGCTTGGATAAAAGTCCAAAACCCGTTAGACTCGCCAAACCATGCGTTTTCTCCTCGCCACACTCGCGCTAACTCTCGCCTCTTGCAGCAGCAAGCAGGAGACCAAGGGCGATGAGTACGGCGGGCGCTTCCAGGAACGGCTCGGGAAGCAAATGAAGGCCATGAAATCCCAGGACCTGGAGAGCCCTTTCCAGAAGGCATTTGATTCGGACTCCGGCGTCAAGACAGGCACCTCCTATCTTCAGCGAAAGGGTTTCCGTTCCAACGACTACACGGGCTTCAATCGCGACTTCAACGGCAGTCATGCCGCACGCACAAAACAGTTTGCACAGGCAGATCGCACTAGCCCCACCGGGAATCGCCAATTTAACGGAGCCACAGAAGACCGCGAAGCAGGGCAACTCTTCCGTTCCAAATCGAGCCCCGCCAACGGCCAAACTGCGCGACAAAGCTCACAAGTCGCCTCCGGCATGGATCGTGAATTCGGCACAACCGATGTGCGCGATGCCGCCAAGTCCCAGCAGAAAAACATCCGCCCACTGATCATCGAGCCCAAAGGCAAAGACGGGAAAGAGCACGACTACAGCGAAGACCAAGTCCGCGCTTTCATGAGCCGCGACTAGCCAGTATCACGCTCGCCAGCCAACCGCCAAAGAAAGCAGTTCGCCAGCAAACTATTACTGCCGGACCTCAATCCCCTTCACGCCCGTTAGCCCATCGCCCAAGGCCGCACGCACAGGCTCAGCCAACTTGCTCAAACGCTCAACCACATCAGGATGTTCAGCAGCCAAGTTGTGAGATTCACCGAGGTCAGTCTCCAGATCAAAGAGTGAAAGCTCGATCTTCTCCACGCGATAACCATGACGGGAGGCAATGCCTTGGATGCCCGACTGCGTGATCGATTTCGGCTTCATGTTCGCGTAATTCGCAGGCTTCCCGTCCCGCCCTGGTTCCCCATCCACGGAGATGTAGGAATGTGCGAAATGAAGCTTCCATTTACCACTACGCACCGCCTCCAAATCCTCGCCCGCGTAAAAAAACAGGGCCTCGTGAGGAGATGCCGCGCCGTCTTTGCCTTCCAGAATCGGCAAAATATCGGCCCCATCCAGTTTCACTTTTGGTAAATCTGCACCAGCTAGACCAGCGATGGTCGGCAGCAAATCGGTCTCCATCACTGGCTCCTTGCACACCTTTCCCGCCGGAATCTTGCCCGGCCAACGTGCGATGCACGGCACACGCACACCACCTTCAAACGTCGTCAGCTTGCCTTCACGGAAGGGCTGCGCATGGCCTGCATGAGTACCATACGAGAGGAAAGGGCCATTGTCAGAAAACAAGATCACCATCGTCCGATCATCCACACCGCTGCGCTTCAGCGCCGCAAAGATCTCCCCCACCGACCAGTCCAACTCCTCCACAACATCCACATAAAGCCCCTTGCCTGATCGATCACGGAAGCGCTCGCTCGCAAAGATCGGCACATGCGGCATCACATGGGGCACATAGAGAAAAAAAGGGCGGTCTTTGTTTTTCTCGATGAAACCAACGGCGCGCTCGGTGAAGCGCCGTGTGAACTGACTCTGATCAGGATCGGTCTCCACGATTTTTTCACCATCATAAAGAGGTAGCGGCGGCATCACCTCTGCCAGCGATGGGTGATACTTGCTGTTGTCATTCGAATACGGAATGCCCAAGTATTCATCAAAGCCCTGCTTCATGGGGTGGAACTTATCAATGGTTCCCAGGTGCCACTTCCCAAAAATCGCCGTCGCATATCCACGCGATTTGCACAGTTCTGGCAGCAGCATTTCCTCCACCGCCAAACCACTCTGGCTGGTATGATTCAGCGCGCCCTGCATATTGACTCGGTTCGCATAACAGCCCGTCATCAATGCCGCGCGCGACGCACTGCAAACAGCCTGCGCCACATAAAAATCAGTCAGGCGCATCCCCTCCGCCGCCATCTTATCCATGTTCGGCGTGCGGATGTCCTTCGACCCAAAGCAACCAATGTCGGAGTAGCCCAGATCATCCATCAAGAAGATCACCACATTCGGAGGCGAATCAGCGGCCAGACACCCACCACGACTGATGCCCATCACAGCCACCAACACAAAAAAGAAAAGACGATACCTCATAGACCGCGATGGAACGAAGTCTGACAGCCCAGTCTTGCGACGGATGATACGACCACCGCCAGACCTGCGCTCACGCCCAAAGCATTCTGGCAACCGCTCCTACAGCCCTAGCCCCTCAAGGCGCGACGGCATCCTGCCGTCGGAGTCGATGACGAAACATGGGAAGAAGAGCGAGGACGAACCCGCTCCATCACTTCATCGACTCCTGATACGCCTTCCACTTCGCGCGGAAGCTCTCCACCAACTCCGCCTGAGCCTTATCAGCGATGAGATTGTGCTCCTCCAGCGGATCGTTTTGCAGATCGTAGAACTCCTCCGTGATCGGATTCGGCTCGATCCAGCGGATGTACTTGTAGCGCTCCGTGCGCACTGCCTCGACTGGCGGGATACGATCCGGCACGCTGTGGTGCTCATAGAAAAACTCCTTCCGCCAATCTTCGGGCACTTTTCCTTCCAGCAATGGCTTCAAACTGCGACCTTGCATCGCCTTCGGCACAGGGATTCCTGCCAGATCCAGCATCGTCGGTGCTACATCCACATTCAGAGACATCGCATCCACCGTCACACCCACACGATCTTTCGGCAGCCGAGGATCACTGATGATCAGAGGCACTCGCATGTCTTCCTCATACGCATACCACTTATCCGCCATCCCGCGATCCGCCAACGCATAGCCGTTGTCTCCAGCCAAGACGATGATCGTATTGCTGCGCAATTTTTTCTGATCCAGCAAATCCAAGATCCGCCCCACCTCACGATCTACACCACTGATCAGGCTGTAGTAGTCATGCAGAATGTCCTGCGCCTTTTGCGGCTCATCAAAACGCCACTCCCAGCGGCGACGTCCCTCGCTCTTTTGCACAAACTCTGGCAACCGTTTAAAGGCCTCATCTGTCGCCAATTTCGACAACGGGATGTTCACACCATCATACATGCCCGCATCCCGCGGATCCGGCTCATACTCACGCTCTTCGTGATCTCGAGCATGCACCGCATTGAAACTCACGCTCAGAGAGAAAGGCTTCGCCGCATCACATGCCCCCAGGAATTCCAATGCCGCGTTCCCCATCTTAGCCGTCTTGTGGGTACGGGTCGGATCGTTGGGCTCAATGAAAAATCGCCCCGCCTGCCCAGGCTCGCCCCGCCAAAAATCAAAGTTAGCCGCCTTAGCCGCCGTCACCTTCGGGTTACCTACACCATACTTTCCAATGAACCCGGTCTGAAATCCTGCCTGGCGAAACTGCGCTGGATACGTCGATGTCCAATCCGCATCGCTGATCCCCTTGGCAAAGTCCACAATGCCATGCCTCCGCATCCACTGCCCAGTCAGATAGGTCGCGCGACTGACCGAACAGATCGACGTCGTGACAAACATATTCTTGAAAAGCACTCCTTCTTTTGCCAGTCGATCAATGTTTGGCGTTTTCACGATTTTATCGCCCATGCACCCCAGCGCGTTGAACCGCAGGTCATCAATCAAAAGAAAGACCACATTCGGCCGAGCCTCCGCAGCAGAGGTAACCCTCGCGAACAACCCCAGAAACAGCAGACTTCTCAGTAGCAAATTCAAACTCATGATTGATGTGAACGCCGCTAAACGACGAAGATTTCACCGCCGAACAGGCTCAACCTCACGGGGAAATAGCCCAATGTAGTTGCGAACCTTGACGTTTTTGCGGAACTCCCGCACCTCCCCCTGGGGCGTAACACACCAGAACGCGGACGAAGGCCCTCCATCCAGATTCATTGCGGTCACCGCTCGAAAATTCGGGAAAAGGTTCTCGCGCACTAGTAGTCGAGCCAATCCCGATAGAGTCGCACGCTCAGCGGTACCGATCACCCAATGCCCCCTGTCATCGCTGACCGCAAAGGTCCGACTGACACGGGGCTCATCCGACCCAGTCGCAGAGAAAACCTGCACACCTTTTTCCACGAGCATCGGACTGCACTGCACCATTTGCGTGAGAGTGCCATCGTTGACCAATCCCTTCGCTCGCTCAATCCTCAAAATCCCGCTCCGAACCAACAGCGCCGCCTCCAGATCCGAGACATTCCCAACTTCACCCTGCACCAACCCATCAGAGATCTGGAGTCCGTACACGCCTAGACCGTTGAGCTTGTAGTAGCCGCCATTGCACCCAGCGATGGCTTTCGAGCTAATCAAAGCCTGTTGAAGCGTTTGCGCAGAAGAGGCCGTGGGTTGATCAAGCACTCTCATCGAGACCCTTCCAGAATCAAAGAACACCGCTCGGATTTGGATCTGTTCCGGCTCCATCACTTCGCACTGCAAAAAGACAGCACCTGCAGCGAGTTCCATCCGGTCATGTACTTTTACGCCACCCGCTCCTTCCGCCCCCAAACAAAGGGAACTCCCAAATATCAGTGCCACCAGCGCAGAGCAATTCAGAGTCGTCATTCAAAGATACTGTCAAAATCCTGCACCAACGTCAATTGCAGCCTAAACAATCCCACCGCCATTCGCCACTCGCTCCAGTTCGCGGGATCATTCGTTATTCAGCATTCGACATTCGGCATTCGCCCTTCATCCTTCCCCGCATGACCCCCGACGCCATCAAAGTCCGCGGCGCGCGACAGCACAATCTCAAGAACATCGACGTCGATATCCCGCGTCATCAACTCGTCGTGCTTACTGGCGTTAGTGGTTCAGGCAAGTCATCACTCGCGTTTGACACCCTCTACGCCGAAGGACAGCGCCGCTACGTGCAAAGCCTCAGCGCCTATGCGCGGCAGTTCTTGGATCAACTTGAAAAGCCCGACGTTGATTTCATCGAGGGTCTCAGCCCTGCCGTCGCCATTGAGCAAGCCCACTCCGCACCGAACCCGCGCAGCACCATCGCCACCGTCACTGAAATCTATGACTACCTGCGCGTGCTGTTTTCCGTCATCGGCCAGCCGCATGATCCTACCACCGGTCAGCGATTGATCAAAAACACGCCGGCAGAGATCGGCGAGCGTATTCTGGCCCTGCCAGATGGCACTCGACTCATCCTTCTCGCACCTGTCATCCAGTCAGAGAAAGGAGATCTGCGAGGGCTCTTTGAAAAACTGCGCCGCCAGGGCTTCATCCGCGTTCGCCTGGATGGTGTCATCCTCGAACTGGATGATCAACTCAAGGCCCCACGCAATGAAGAGCATAGCGTTGAAGTCGTCGTGGACCGCCTCGTCGTCCGCGAAGGCATCCGCAATCGCCTCATGGACAGCATCGAGACCGCATTGAAGTGGAACGAGCGCGAGATCCAATTCCTCATCGGCGGAGAGGAAAAAGAAGAGGTGCTGACCTTCACCACCGCGTATGCGAATCCCAGCACAGGCTACATTTTAGAAAAGCTGACCCCACAGCACTTTTCCTTCAACACCCACCTCGGTGCCTGCCCCGCCTGCGAAGGAGTCGGCACCGTGATGACGCCTGACGCAGCGCTGCTGATCCCAGATCACAATCTCTCCATCGCCAATGGCGCGATCAAAGGCTGGTGGATGCGACAGCCAAAGCTCAAGGCAGGTTACATGCGCAGCATTGAGGCATTGGCGCGACACTTCGAGATCGGGCTCGACCTCCCTTACAAAGAGACGCCCATCGGCTTCAAGCACGCTCTCCTCTACGGCACCACTGAAGCCATCGCCACCGGTTGGCAGACCACCGCAACCAAGCGCTCGCTCGCCAAACCCTTCGAAGGCCTCCTCACCCAGATCCAGCGACTGCATGAGAATGCCGAAAGCGAAGCACTGCGCGGCCAACTCACTCGTCTCATGAACCCGCAGCAGTGCGCAGTTTGCCACGGCAAGCGCTTGAGGCCGGAGGCGCTGGGCGTGACGATTTCCTCCTCAGTGAAAGGCGACAAAGATGACGCATCGCTGAACATCCACGATTTCACCACCTTACCCATCCGCGATGCCCTAGCGTGGATCGAGGCATTGTCCCTCACCGAACATCAGCGCAGCTACGTCACTGACTTGCAGCGCGAGGTCGTCAAGCGCCTGCAATTTCTCAACGATGTCGGACTCGGCTATTTGGGGCTGAATCGGCAAAGCGGCACCCTTTCCGGTGGGGAAACGCAGCGCATCCGCCTAGCCACCCAAATTGGCGCGGGATTGGCAGGCGTTCTCTACGTCCTGGACGAACCCAGCATCGGCCTCCATCCCGCTGACAATCTCCGCCTGATTGGTACCCTGCAAAAGCTGCGCGATCTCGGCAACACCGTGCTCGTGGTGGAGCACGATGAGGCCATGATGATGGCCGCAGATCACGTCATCGAACTCGGCCCAGGTGCCGGTCCCCATGGCGGGCGACTCATTGCCCAGGGCACACCGGCGGAGGTCTGCAAAAATGATGCCTCGCTGACCGGCGCGTATCTTGACCACCGGATGCGCATCCCCGTTCCGAAAAATCGAGTCGCCCCCCGCGAGCGCGAACCCAGCCTGCTCTCCACCGACGACGACGACTACGATCCCGCCTGGCTCACCGTCCATGGCGCGCGCGAACACAATCTGCAAAACGTCACCGCTTCTTTTCCGATCGGTTGCTTCACCTGCGTCACCGGCCCCAGCGGCAGTGGTAAGTCCACCCTGATCGACAACATCCTGATGCGTGCCCTGCAGTGCCATTTTTACAGCGCCAAGGATACGCCAGGCCAGCATGATCGCGTCACCGGGCTCAGAGGCATCGACAAAGTCATCATAATCGATCAAAGCCCCATCGGCCGCAGCCCACGCTCCAATCCCGCCACCTATACTCAGGTCTTCACGCCCATTCGCGAGCTCTTTGCACAGCTACCGATGGCACGAGTGCGTGGCTACAATGCCGGGAGATTCAGCTTCAACACCGCCGGTGGTCGTTGTGAAAAATGCCAGGGCGATGGCCAGATCAAGATCGACATGCACTTCCTCGCCGATGTCTATGTGACCTGCGATCAATGCCGCGGCCACCGCTACAATGCAGAGACACTGGAGGTCACCTTCAAGGGCAAGACCATCTTTGATGTCCTCGACATGACCGTCACTGAAGCCCTGCGATTCTTCGAAAAGAGCAACGCCATCGGACCCAAAATCCGCGCTCTGGAAGAATGCGGTCTCGGCTATCTGAAGCTCGGCCAATCCGGCGCATCCCTCTCCGGCGGCGAGGCCCAACGCGTCAAGCTCGCCTCCGAACTCGGTCGCAAGAGCACCGGCCACACCCTCTACATTTTGGATGAACCGACGACCGGCCTGCACTTTGCCGATATCCAAACCCTCATGACCGTCCTCCTGCGCCTGAGGGACGCCGGGAACACTCTCATCGTGATCGAGCATAATCTCGACGTCATCAAAACCGCCGATTGGCTCATCGACCTCGGCCCCGGCGGCGGCAGCGAAGGCGGCCAGATTCTCGCCCAGACAACGCCCGAGCAGCTCATCAAAAACAAAACCAGCCCCACCGGCCGATTCCTGCGCGAAGTGATGGAAGCCAAATAAACCCAACTTGCACACGCAGCGCGGCCCCGCGGCCCATGGCTTCATTCGGTCAAACTCAGAGAACACCCGATAATTCTTCGGAAAAAGGGTGAGGCACACTCTTTAAATCGGAGCGCAAAGAAAACTGCGCTACTCCCCTTGCAGTTCTATCTCCGCGCATTTTTTGAATCAATCAAGACCGTTGCCGCCCCATGAAAACAAAGATCATCACACACGGCAGCCGCCACCTGAGAAGTTGGGGTAAGCGGCACTACCGTGACCTCAAGCATTCTGATGATGAAACGCTCAGCAAGAGGCGGCCGGAACTGGGGGAAGAGGACATCGAATACAACCAAAACAAGTGGCGATGCAGTTGCGATGATTGCGACCCAGATTCGTTTTGGGGTGGTGGCGATGTCAGCGCCCGGCTGGTGTTTGCGTTACTAAAAGGACGGGCCGCAGGCGCAGACTCAGCGAAGAACAAGTTTTTCGAACCCCTGCAACGACTGGCCCGCGCGCTACCAGCGGGAAACCTTCCGCCCACGCCTGAGGACAAATTGCCAGCAGCAATATCGGATACTTTTCTGGCTGAACTAGAGGATCATTTCACGCTCCTCGGCCAAAGAGTAAGACAAGTGAGAGAGGTCATCCGAGCCTCAGATGAGGAGCTAGAGTGGCTTCGGTCGCTTATCCGAATGAACGGCAATCGCGGTCCTCACGACTCCCACGAAGCGATCACCAGCATTCTGACGATGGAGCCTTTCTGGATTCGCTCTCCCTGCGACTGGCAGCCAGAAAGAGACTTCGACGATCGGGATTTCGCATCTCTAGTGCGCCACCTGTTTGAAGTGTATCCGATTCCTGCCTCACTGCTCTCCCGTGAGGCTTGGCTAAACGATGAGTGTTTGACCGCCCACAGCATCAAATGGCAACTCTGGGCGGTTATCATTGGCAGAGGTGCCAGCATGAAAAGGGCTGGGCAGCGATTTGGCTGGTGGTGGCACTCGGGGCTCATGGAGCCATTGTTTCGGGAAGGAGCGCAGTCGCTTCCACCCTCGATGGCATGCCAATGGGCAGAGGCCATTCGCCGGGGAGCATCGGAAACCCTGGCTCATGCATGGTTGGGACATCAAGGGTTTCGACTGGACCCCACGGCACCCCCTTGGCAGGGTCGATCCGATTACAACGCGCCCCGCGATTTCGGGTTAGAAACACTAGCTTGGCTTATGCGACACGAAGCTGCACTGCCGCCGGAGCGGTTCAACGAGGTGTTAGACTGGGCAAACCACCGCTTTACCGAAGGCCAGCGTAAGAGTGGCTCACCCTTCCAATGGAAAGGCCGTTCGCCAGCCTCGGTACTGCGAATGGCTGCGGACTATCGCGAAGAAATTCGCCTGGCTGAAGAGCGGGCAAGGGCAGACCGCCAGCAAAGGCGGGCAGGTCAGCCAGTCACCTGGCATTCGCATGGCTGGGATTGGCAGAGCACGGAGGAAAACGATACCGTTTGGTCAGCACACGAACTACTGAGCCGCCATGACCTCGCCGAAGAAGGCAGCGCCATGCATCACTGCGTGGCCATGTACGCTGGACGCTGCGCTCAAGGCCAATGCGCGATCTTCTCGATCCGCCGAAACGGCTCTCGAGTGTTGACTGTCGAACTTGAACTGCCAGGAAGAAAACTTTGTCAGGTTCGAGGTCCATACAACCGTTCTGCGACCGAGTCGGAGTTGCAAATCGTTGGCAGATGGACGGTCGAAATGGACACAGCTATCACCGCTCAATAACATCACCACTCTTTGCATCCTAGCATCACCCACCCTAAGCGAACATTTCCCATGGAGTTAGCAGTTCTCAAAATCATCTCCGGTGCCCAGACGGGCGTTGACCGCGCGGCACTTGATGCGGCGATTGAACTTGGAGTTCCTTGCGGCGGCTGGGTTCCCGTCGGCCGATTGGATGAAGATGGGATCATCCCCTCACACTACCCCGTGAAGGAACTTGAGAAGGGCGGCTACAAGCAACGAACCATACAGAACCTCGTCGATGCAGATGGCACGCTGATCATTTACCACCACACTCTCGAGGGAGGCACTGAAGAGACACTCTTCCGCTGCATCAAACTTCACCGGCCTTACCACCTTATTGACGCAGCAGTGATGAGCACTGAACATGCGGCGGAGAGGGCCGCAGGTTTTGTAAAAGATCGGCAGATCACCTCGCTGAATGTCGCCGGGCCGCGAGCCAGCAAGTGGCCAGAAGGCTACGACTATGCATTCGCCGTGGTGAAATCACTTCTGGGGAAACTCTGAGGCGACACTCGATTGTTGTTGCCTGATTGGACGCGCGACTGGTTGCGGGCCGCGGCGAGCAAAACGTCAATGGTCGTACTTTATTTTCGTCGTCTCACTTCACCAAAGTCAGCGTCTCTCGCAGAATTTCCCGAAAAGACCTCCCGTCCACGCTCAGATTTTCCAACACCATCCGCCCGTCCAGCACGCGCACTTCGGCCAGGATCGGGGCTTCGCGATTGCGGAGATTTTCCGCCAGCCACTTGTCCGCCTCCGGAGCGATCACCTCGTTCACATAAAACCGGTCGATGGGCCACTCAATCGGCGTGGCGTCGCTGTAATTGTAGCGGACTTTCACCTGCGCCCAGACACCGTCATCCCCAGGCGAAAGCGCCGCGTCCGCGATGGTGGAGACGCCGTCTTCGCCTGGCAACAGCTTCACGTAAATCGTTGCGCCACTTTCCACTTCCACACCTGCCGGCAACTTCGCATGGTCAGGCTGCAATGACACCCGCAAAAAGCGCCCCCGCAGCGGATCATACGGATCGGGAGCCGTGCAGCGCAGTTTAACCAGGGCACCCTGGGTCAGCACTTTCTCATGCCGCAAAATCTGGGTCAGCGGCATAGCCCACTGGGCCAGCACCGCGACGGCAAAGGCGATCCACATCCACGACTTCATGACACGGCCCTCCTCCGCGCCCGGGCGCTGAGATAAAAGTTAAACGCAATGAAGCCGATGCCGATCACGATGAAGGCCAGACCCTTTGTCAGGAGCGAAAGTTGACTATCACTCATTCGAGCAATGATCAAAGCACACAACAATGCTGCACCAAGACGTGGCACACTTTTCCAGCCGGAAAAATCGAGCAGAATTAAGCCCACTCCTACTGCGGCGACGTGCAAAGTCGCAATCGAAGACATCCAAAACCCCGCCCCAGCAGCACCTGCAAGGGCACCTAACAAAGGAGTGACAACCAGAGAGCCTAGCACAACCACAGCCCAACGCCCGCTCCTAGCGGCGACCCCAAACAGAATCAAAGTCACAGCCAGAAGGCAGATCACCCACGCTACACCCACAACGCGCAGAATGGACCCCACGTCACCACGCGCAAAAGTTGCCGACATTCCAAAAACAAGCAGGAACAACGTCCCAAATACCACCTGAGGCTTTCGCCGTGTACTCTCAGCCACGCCCGCTGCGTTCAGCGGCACCAGCAACAGAATCGCGGCAACCAAACTGCAGGACCAAAAATATCCCCACCCGCTCCAACGGTCTTCAGCCGATGCATGATGAATCGCACAATAGGTCGCCGCCATCAGACCGAAGGCAGCGCTCAAGGTAGCAACCGTTCGCAGACTAACACCTAGAACAGGACGCGGCTTGTGAAAGCCCGGCCACAGAGGAAGGACGCCAGCGAGTAGGAGCGGATAAAGCCTCGCATCTTGCCACCAAAATTCCGAATGATGCCATTCGGAACTGGTAACCGCCCAAGTCGCAGTTCCGGCCAGATAAAGCATCGCCACCAGATGGGAACGCATCGCCCATATCAGAGGGAGGGACACCAAGCAGCAAGCCAGAAGAAAAGCCTCCCAGGTTCCACCCATGTTATAGATCTGCGCGACAATCGCCAGACCCGCCGTCGCAGCCAAGGCCTGCAGAACCGCCGAGACCTCACGCAGCCATCCCGGAGCACGGTCTTCCCTCCGAAGAATCACAAAACTCAGAACCTGAGTCAGAAGCATTGGAGCAAACGCAAACGATAGCCGCACCGGACGACTAAAGTCTTCCCAATTGAACCCGATTACCGCGATCAACCCTAGTCCAATCAACAACGCACCGACACCCCCCAAGGCCATTTGCCCCGCCGTCAGTCGATCCGTGCGCAGAGCATCCGCATACCGCGCCCTCAGCTTTTCACCGACCTCTGCGGAAACGATACCCTCTTGCTCCCAGACCGGGATTTGCTCTGCCAACCAGCGCTCGTGGGAGGAATTCATCGGATATGCAAGATCACAGCAGATTCAGTGGACGCTGCCAAGAACTATCCTCACTCAGTTATGAGCGCCCGTGGCCCGCGGCTTCAGCCGGTCAATCCCTGCCACCACCCCAAAGCCACACACATCCCGCAGCCACGCCTGACGCGCTGAAGCACAATGCCACTTTTCGATTTAAGGCCGTTGTCACGCGCCGCACGGCGTGCCACTATCCTGGCCATGTCCGCCGCACCTCAAGCTCTCCGCCGCCTCCTCAGCGAGATCGGCACTGTCGATCAAGTCGGCATCGAAGAACGTGTCGCCAAGTACACCACGCGCAGCATCAAGAAGAAGTCCAAACTCTTCGGCCTCAATCTGGCTGTCTCCATGGTGGACCTCACGACGCTTGAAGGCAAAGACACACCGGGCAAAGTCGCATCCCTTTGCCAAAAGGCACTGCTCCCCCATGACCAGGGAGACGTTCCTACCGTCGCGGCCGTCTGCGTTTATCCAGCCATGGTGAAGCATGCTGCCAAATACGTGAAGGGCACGCCGGTGCGGATCGCGTCCGTTGCCACGGCCTTTCCCTCTGGGCAGGCGCCACTGAAAACGCGTCTGGCAGAAGTGCGTGCAGCAGTTGCCGACGGTGCAGATGAAATCGACATGGTGATCAATCGCGGAGCCTTTTTGTCCGGTCAGTTTTCATTGATGCAGGACGAGATCGCTCAAGTGGTCGAGGCCTGTGGCAATGCGACCCTGAAAGTCATCCTGGAGACCAGTGAACTCGAAACCTATGACAATATCCGCGCCGCTAGCTTCTTGGCGATGCGCGTCATTCGCCCCGGCGATTTCATCAAAACGAGCACTGGTAAGACCTCATCCAATGCCACTCTGGGCAACAACCAAGTCATGCTGGATGCCATTCGCGATTTCTTCCTCGAAACCGGTACTGCAATCGCCATGAAGCCTGCAGGCGGCATCCGCACGGCCAAGCAGGCGCTGCACTTCCTCATCGCCGTCAAAGAAACGCTTGGCGACGAATGGCTGAACAATCAGCGGTATCGCTTTGGGGCATCATCACTCCTCAACGATCTCCTTCGCCAACTCGAAAAAGAACGCACCGGTGCCTACCAGGCCCCCTACTACTTCAGCGAGGCTGCGGAGGCTTACTGAGACTAACATCGACACTGTTCCCGACAAACTCTACGACAGTTATGCCCGCTGCTTCCCGTCCCGCAAAAAAGACCGCACGTCCATCCTCTCGCGAACTCGTTTTCGGAGACCTTTGGGAGTTTGATCCTGCACCGGAGACGGCGGATCCGAAGCTGAAGACGAAGTGCGACCTCTTCATTCATGGCCAATTCGTTAAGCCTTCAGCAGGCAAATACTTCGACTCCATCAACCCTGCTACGGAGACCAAACTGGCAGACATCGCGCTCGCGACAAACACCGATGTGGACCTCGCCTATCGCTCGGCTCGCAAGGCCTATGATTCCGTTTGGGGACGCATGCCTGGCGCGGAGCGTGGCAAGTATCTGTTCCGCATCGCACGCCTGCTCCAGGATCACGCGCGCGAGTTCGCCATCGCCGAGACCCTGGATGGCGGGAAGCCGATCAAGGAATCGCGCGATTTCGATGTGCCCATGGCCGCCGCTCATTTCTTTTACCACGCCGGATGGGCGGATAAGCTGGAGTACGTCAGTCCCGGACGCAGCGTGAAACCCCTGGGCGTCGTAGGTCAGGTCATCCCGTGGAACTTCCCTTTGCTCATGCTGGCATGGAAACTGGCCCCTGCCCTCGCCATGGGCAACACCGTGGTCATCAAACCTGCTGAGACGACTAGCATCACCGCGCTGAAGTTTGGCGAGATCTTGCAAGAGGCCGAACTCCCACCGGGAGTCGTGAACATTGTCAGTGGCGCGGGCGAAACCGGTGCCGCCGTGATGGGGCATCCAGCCGCCGCCAAGATCGCCTTCACAGGCTCCACCGAAGTAGGCAAGATCATCATGCGCAGCGTCGCTGGCACGGACAAGAAGGTGACGATGGAACTGGGTGGGAAGGCGGCGAACATTGTCTTTGATGATGCGCCCCTGGACCAAGCGGTCGAAGGCATCGTCAACGGCATCTTTTTCAATCAAGGCCACGTCTGCTGCGCCGGATCACGTCTGCTGGTTCAGGAGAGCATCACAGATGCTGTGCTGACAAAACTGAAACGAAGGATCGAGGTATTGCGAGTCGGCGATCCTATGGACAAGAATACCGACCTCGGCGCAATCAACTCGAAGGAGCAACTCAACAAGATCACCGAGTTGGTGGAAAGTGGCGTGAGAGAGGGCGCAGAGCTCTATCAATCCCCGTGCCGCTTGCCCAGCAAGGGCTTCTTCTTCAAGCCATCCGTCTTTTCCAACGTATCGATGAGCCATCGCGTCGCCCGCGAGGAAATCTTTGGCCCCGTGCTCAGCGTTCTGACCTTCCGCACCGTCGATGAGGCCATCGAAAAAGCCAACAACACCGCCTACGGCCTCAGCGCCGGAGTCTGGACGGACAAGGGCTCGCGCATTTTGAAGATGAGCACCGAGCTCAAGGCCGGAGTCGTCTGGGCCAACACCTACAACAAGTTTGATCCGACCAGCCCCTTTGGGGGATACAAGGAGTCTGGCTTCGGCCGCGAAGGCGGACGCCAGGGGCTGATCGACTACTGTCGCGAGGAGTAGTCTGCAGGAAGTCATCAGTCATCGGTAAAAAGCAAACAGTTCGCCCGCGCCCCCACTACCCACTCAACAACGCCATGTCCCGCCTGCCCATCACCAAAACACCAAAATGCTACGTCGGCGGAGCCTTCATCCGCTCTGAGAGTGGACGCGTAGCTCCGCTGCATGATGCTCGTGGTGCCTTCTTTGCCAACATCCCCCAGTGCACGCGCAAAGACCTACGCAACGCAGTCGAAGCTGCTGCCAAGGCTGGACCGGGCTGGGCGAAGCGTAGCGCCTACAATCGGGGGCAAATCCTCTATCGCCTCGCGGAAATGATGGAGGCTCGCTCTGCCGAGCTTGCAGAGGCCATTCAGATTGGTGGGTCTACAAAGGCAGACGCAAACCACGAGGTCGCCTCTAGCATTGAGCGACTCATCCACTACGCTGGCTGGACCGACAAATACGAGCAACTGCTTGGCAACGTGAATCCGGTCGCGTCTCCCCACTTCAACTTCACCGTCACGGAGCCTATGGGCATCATCGGCGTCCTCACGCCGGAGGAGGCACCGCTGCTGGCGCTCATTACGCTCATCGCGCCCGCCATCACCTGTGGCAATACCGTCATCGCGCTCGCCTCCGAATCGCAGCCCTATCCCGCCATCGTCTTGGGCGAGATGCTGGCGACTAGCGACCTCCCCGGCGGAGTGGTAAATCTCCTGACCGGACAACGCAGTGAACTCGTGCCCACCTTCGCCTCCCACACCCACCTGCGCGCCATCAGTGGCGTCGCCAATGCAGACGAGCGAAAAGAGATCCGACTCGCCGCAGCCGACAGCGTGAAGCGTGTTAATCTCCGCAAAGCAGAAGATCCGACTGACTGGCCATCGCCAAAACTCCAAGGGCTCAGCGCGATCCGCGAACTCATTGAGTTCAAGACCACTTGGCATCCCATCGGGGCATAGTCGCCATCAGCCTTCCCAAAGGCACTCGGGTGCGATTTGGGATTCATCCAAAAAGCGCACTCCCTCATCAATGAGGAGCTTGCGCTTCCGATCAATCTCTGCCCCAGCGCGTTCACCGCTGAAGCCGCCGATGTTCAAACCAGTGCTGACCACTCGATGGCAGGGCACCTCCGGCGCATACGGATTACGGCGCAGAGCTTGACCAATCGCCTGGGAGGATCGGCAGCCAATCGCTCGGGCGATCGCGCCGTAGGTCGATACACGCCCACGAGGAATGCTCAACGTAAAGTCATAGACTTTTTGTTCGAAGGCCGTGGGTTCGCGGTCGGTCATGATTGCCCTTAAAGTTCGGGGGCTTTCGGTTTCAACAAATGGCGGAGCGGACGGGACTCGAACCCGCGACCTCCAACGTGACAGGCTGGCGTTCTAACCGACTGAACTACCGCTCCTTGGCCTTTTGTGAAGGGCGAGACAGTACGCGGCTGGAGCCCCTGTGCAACAAAAAACTCTACCTCTTTTAACATTGATGTAAAAATGACGAAGCTACCTAAACTCCTCGCAAACTCAGCGGCGCACTCGCCACATCCAAACCCCCCCGAAAACCAGTAACAATGCCGGTGCAATCACGCGCCAATCGATGGGAGATTTTGCCACTGCCCCCGTGTGGGATTGCGGTGTAAGCGTCACCGTTTCTACCGGACGCGATGGCTCTACGACGACTGGCGCAGGTGGTTCACCGGCAGCTTCGTCTTTTGGCGATGCCTTGATAAAGGTGGAAGTGCCCGCTTTGACCTTTTCCAACTCGCTGCTCCAGTCCACATTCAGGAGAACATCCCAGCCAGGATTCTCATTCTTTACTCGGCAGGAGCAACGCCCGATCAGAAACATGCTGGCATCCTCCAGCACCGTGTCCGTCAGATCCTCCAGCGACCAAGCACCGAGCACACGACCACGCCCAAACATCACCGCTGCAAAAGAAGTGCCGGGCTCGATCCCCGCACCCGAAGGCCCAGCCAGCATCTTGATCATCGCCTGCTCCGCCGGATCGGTCAGTCCCAACCTTAGCAACCCAAATTTCAGGAGCAACGGCGGCCCAGGGCCCAGTTGGCTATCGGGATCATCTGGATCTTGAGGAGGCAGCGCCGCCGCTTGCTCCAGAAAGGCAAGGCGCTTCTTCAAATGTTCCACCTTCTCACCCCCCGCCGCATCCCCGCCATCCACCACGACCCAGGTCAGGGAGTCCCCTTCCAATGTCCGCCGGATGATTTCTCGACGAGCAGGAGATTCCAGCAGCGATTGCAGGCTCTCCGCCGTCAATGCCCCGCTCCACACCGCATCTGGGCGATGGGGAAAAAGTAGAGTCGGCTCGGCCAGCGCCGCATCGTCTGACTCCCGCACCTGTAGGTTCGCCGCGCCATTGGCACGCAGAGGTCTCAGCAAATCGCGCACTGCTTGCTGCTGGCTGACGGCCTTGGGCAGCAGCATTTCGAACATGTCCGTATCCCACCGATCGAGCGCATAGCGAAAAACGGGAATCGTACAGCCAAACGTAGGCGGCACAGCGAGCAAACCCAGCACGAGGCCGAGACGGCACACCAAGGTTCGGAGTGAGGCAATAGAATTGAGCAGCATGAGTAAAAGGTTACGTCTCAACGAAGCCCCACCGCCACATCATGCGCTAAAATCCCCTCTGCGGCCTACTCCACGTGCGCTGGCTCCAGCCGTGGATCATCGAGATCCAGCCGATACATCAACTGGTTGTAATCGTACCGTGGAGTCGCCACGGGCGCGCCAGAGAAGGTCTCCGCATAGGTCCCCTCAAAGTAAATGTAGCGGCCATTCTCCTGATCCATGAAGTCGTGCTGCTGCGGATTGTAGAAGCTGTACTTCGGGTGGGTGGCCACCTTCACGGCCTTTTCCCACGGGCCATCGACGGACTTTGATTCCGCATACCACACCTCGCCAAGGAAGGACTCGTCAGCCCCCGACTGCACAAAGATCATCACCCAACGTTCACGATGGGCATTCCAGCGCACGCTCCCTGCGTGAGCCAGCACCGGCTTCCCACTTGCAGCATTCACGATCTGAAAGCGCGCCTCACTCGCCGGCATCTTTCCTGACTTGATGAGTGCCGCTTCTGCCGCTTGCGTCAGCGGCGGAACCTCTCGTTGCCACGCCCAGGCTTTAGCTTTGGGATCGAAAGTCAGCGCCTCGTAGGTTGATGGGATTTGCACGTCATCATAGTCCGCACGCACGCGAGTCACACAAAACGGCGCGGCAAAGTAGAGAATCGTTTTCTGCCCCTTTTCTGCCACCTGAACCGTCGTGCCGCGCGGGTGCTGCCAGTCAAATTCCGCGCCCAATTCAACGATTGGCATAAACCTGCGCTCGGCGTCATCCCATTCCGCCAGCCCCTGTTCGACCACTTCACTCAAACTCTTCATTCGAGAATAGTGCGCAATGAGATGCTCCCCACCGGACGCGTCCTGAGCGTTCAGCAAACCGAACAACCAAACCGGCCCAGGCTTTTCCATCGGTAGCATTTGGCGCACTTCATCGTCCTCATTCACGAGATACTCCAAGTGCACGCCCAGAGTCGGATCCAGCCCCGCCGGCTCTCCTTTGGGCAGATTCGACCACGCACCTGTGGAGTGAAAGTTTCCCAGTGGATACCCTGGCCGGTTCGTATCCCCCCAGATCCAAAACAGCCGCCCCTCATACTCCGCCACCTGCACGGAATCCTGCCCCATGACATCCGCACTCATCACTGATTGAGGCAGCGGGGTCTCCTTTCCCAGTCGCTGGCTGTCGGCATAGATTCCCTGCCCCGTCACGCGATACATCCGCTCCGCCACCTGGGTGCGCATAACCTTCACCTCGGCCATATCTCCAGGTTCAGTCACCAATGCCACCCCTGCATAGCCAAAGCTGTCTTTCGTGATCGCGTATCCGGCTCCCGAGATGGAAAAATGGACTTTCCGCCCCATCAGGCCCGGTTCTGAAAAAGCCACCCAACCCGCACTATCCGTCACATAACGCAGGTGATTTGTGGTCTCCAAGATCACCAAAGGCACCCCACGCCCTGTGGCCTCGTCCACAACATGAATCCCGAACGGTGCCGGCTCAACCCCCGACAGCGGCACCGCCCCAAGCAAAAGAGCAGCGACCGCGAAGGGTCGGAGGAGCGTTGAGCAGGCAAGAGCAGAGTTCACATTCATTGATCTACCAGGAAGAGCCCTCTCGAGGAAGCAGAAAAATCAGGTTCACTCAACTCTCTGTCACCTCGGAGAAGAATGCCCGATTTTTCAGAGCGAAACCCAGGACCAAGATTCCGAAAATCGTCAGGTTGGGAATATTCGCCACCAATAGCCCCCCCCCCACCACCAAGGCCCGCTGCACCCAGCGCGGATGGTAATCGTGCCTCACGATCGCCAAAAAAAACAGCGCCCCGCCCAAAGTCGCCAGAGTCATGCCGACATAGGCGATCGTCCGCGTCTCCCCCACAGGAGGCTCAGCCGTCACACCACCCGCGATCACCCACTGGCCGACGCTGACCGCCAGCGCTATAGCAGCGCCCAGGACGGAAAAAATCGCGCCAGCAACGGCGATTTGGCGAGGTCTAGGATCGGGAGGCAACATCCGCCAGCATCCAGCCTAGCGGCGACGGCGCAAGCCGAATCCGGCGACACCAAGAATCAGCAAGGCCATACGACCAGGCTCGGGCACAGAAGTGCCGCCAAAGGTCACGTAGTCAAAGGTGGCAGTGCCCGAGGTACCGTAGTTACTGCCAGTATTCGTCGGCGTATAAGAGGTCCCAGATGCGGGATCGTAGGCAGCCAAGATTCGGACCCCAAAGAGGGCATTGTTGTCCACTCCACTCACACCTGTGAAGTCGACTGTCAGTCCATTGACCCAGGTGCTCGCGACAAATTCATAGAGCCCACCACTCGTATTAGTCCCGGTCACCGTGTATGGCGTCCAGGCGCTTCCATCCGTTGTGTATTGCAATTCCCAATACCGACTGGCGGTATTCGTGTTTCGTTGATCAAACGTCAAAACCACATCGACATACCCTGCGGTGCTGACCATGAATGACACCCCGCGAGTCCGGTCCCCCGTGGATTGACTTGGGAATCCGGTGAGATTAAAACCCGAATCATCCGTGCTAGCCGCCGGATCGGATGATCCATTAGAACCCGTAAAGGCGGTCGTCACCCCGCCCACACCGGCGACCGTCCCTGTGCCTATTGACGGCAATGAAGAGCCCGTTGAGACGGACGCATCTGCTGGGTCAGAGTTAAAATTCCACTGCGTGATTGTCGTTGCAGCAAAGCCTGATCCAGTCAAAACAGCCCCGGTAATCATTACCGCCGCATAGCGGCACAAACGGTTCCGGAGGAACAAGGCAGATGAGACGAGCTTTGGTGAAGAATTCATGGCACAAGATTAGTTCGTCAAATCAACCGGACAGCTACGCACGCTCTCCAGAATTTTTTGACCCTGGAATTATAGCCAAATCCGCACCAAGTTTGCAACCTTTTTCTCCGCCAATTACCCTAAGACAAGGGCTAAAATCGCACCATCACTATTGTGGTGACTGCGGTGCCACCCGCCGGAGCAGGCCCACCAAGGCCACAAACTCAGGCAAGGCATGCCACTCCGCCTTCGCCATGCCGGCCTTCAGCAACCGTTCCGCCTCGCTATCCTTTCCAGCGCTGATTAGGGCATCGCCCGCATAAATTCGCATCCGGATGCGATCTGAGCCCGTCTCGTACCAGGCCTCAGCATTGGCAAATAGCTCAGCCGCATCGTCAAAGTGCCCACTCTGGGAGGATAGCAGCCCGATCAACTCCATCAGATGCGCGTTCCGCCGATGTTCGGCCAGCCGCAAAAGATCCATTTTAAGCGCCCCCTCGGCACCCACCCCCTTTGCCCGAATTGCCCGGCCTTGATACATCGCATAGTCACGCTCCAGCCCCTCGCCCAGCGATGAACCGATCCCCTTGCCAAAAGGCCGATAGAGAGGATCTCCGACCATCAAGGTCATCCAAGACAGTCCCGGCGTTGCGTTCCACACCGCCTCGCCCACCGTCCAGCCATCCAGGATTCGACGGTTCAGCACATCAAAGTGTACCGTGTAACCCAGGTAAGGTTCCCACACATTCCCCAGCGCCACCGCCGCACCATGCTTCAGCAGCGGCCCCACCCAGTGCTGATCTGCACTGCGCATCGTGCCCGCGCTGAACGAGTGCAGGTGACAGGCAATCGCGCCGCGCTTGAACTTGAATGACTCCGACTTCATCGCCCCATCCACATCCTGCGTGTACCATCCATAATAAAAAATGGTGTCAGGAAGCGGCCACGACTCCGGGATCAGCTCCGACTGCCGATCTGCGTAAACCGGGATGCCGCTCTCGCGAAAAATCTGCGCAGACTTTTGCAACCAGGTTTCCCCCTCCTGGTAGGGGCCATCCTTCAAAGCCAAATCAATCACCGCCCGCCCATACAGTCCGCTCGCCTCCACAGCGATGGCGTCATCGATCATGCGCCGCACCGTCGGCTCGTCAGGGCCATCTAGCCGCGCTGTCAGCAGGATCTTCTTGTCCGCCGTGAACTCGGCAAACGCCTCCGGCTTATCATACCACGGATTTCGATAGGGACCCGGCAGCG
The DNA here is from genome assembly GCA_024232965.1 of Verrucomicrobiaceae bacterium. GTDB lineage: Bacteria > Verrucomicrobiota > Verrucomicrobiia > Verrucomicrobiales > Verrucomicrobiaceae > JACKQF01. Next base: position 84,794 of record JACKQF010000004.1, read on the forward strand.
ATAGCCCCGTCATCCCCATCACCGCCAGCTCCGAATCCACAGACGCCTCGTCCTCCAACGCCTTTCCTGTGCCCTGCGCTGTGCGCTTGATACGGAAAGGGATGCCGCGGATCAACACCAGATATCGCACCCGCGTCGATGCCTCCCACCACCCCCGCTTTTCAAAAACTTCGCGCAATGGATCGCGCAGCAGTTCGTCAAAATCCGCTCGCGTCACATCGTCAGTCACCGCCATCTTCAACCCGATCAAGTGATCCGCCGGGATCCCGCGAACGTCCGCATAATACTTCGCCAAGGACTCCGCCCCTGGGAAGGCAGGGTTAAAGGCCACCACCACTTCAGGATGTGATTGAGCCTCGCCCGCGTCACATCTTCCAACGACGACGAGGCAGCAGACCAAGCCCAAAAGCAAGAATCGCAGATTCATGACCACTCCAAAACTAACCCATCATACGCTAAACGCACCCCCTCAGGCAGCGTCGGCTCTTCCACCGCGTGTCGGATCTCGCAGGTGAAGTGGGTAAACCACGCCTCGCGCGGTGCCACAGTCTCGACAATCGCCAGCGACTCATCAAAAGTTAGATGCGTCGGGTGTGGCGTGCGGCGCAGGGCATCGATGATCAGCGTGTCCACCCCTTCCAGCGCCGCCATCGTTGCTGGCAGTAGCTCTTTGGCATCAGGGATGTAGGCGCACAGTTTCCGCCCACCGCGCTCCAGCAGATAACCATTGGTCTCCACCTTTCCATGCAGCACTGGAAGCGGCGTAAGCGTCGTTTCCCCCAGATGAAATTTCCCGTGAATCGGTTTTGGAAAGGGCTTCAGGTAGCCACGGTAGCGGTTTTCGCCATTAAAGGCATAGTCAAACATGCGCTCTAGCACTGCCAGCGTCGCCGGATGCGCGTAGATCGGCATCCAGTGGTCCTCTGGGATCGTGAAACGGCGCAGCTCATCAAAGCCCGTCACGTGATCCATGTGGGCGTGCGTGTAAACTGCCGCATCCATCTTCCGCACCCCAGCCCGCAGGCATTGATAGCGAAAGTCCGGCCCCGTATCCACCACCCAGGACGACTCCGGTGTCTCCACGTAGATCGACGAACGGCAGCGCTTATCACGCGGGTCCGTGCTCCTACAGGTAGGACAATCACAGCCGATCATCGGCACACCCACCGAAGTCCCCGTGCCAAGAAATGTGATCCGCAAATCGCTGCTCATTGTTGCAGGCTATCATAGGAAGCCGCCGCCAATTGCAACCGGGGATGATGGGCGATTCTCCTCACATCACAAAATGCACACGGACTTCGCCTTGAAAAACTTCGCCCCCCCATCATACTCGCCTCACCTTTTTCCCCGCCATGCTCTCGTTCATCAAGATCCGCAATCTAGCCCTCGTCGAGGACGTCACCTGGGACCTCGGCCCCGGCCTGATCGGCGTCACGGGCGAGACCGGCGCGGGCAAGTCCATCATCGTCGGTGCCCTGAAGCTCATCCTGGGGGAGCGCGCCGACCGCACCCTCATCCGCAATGGCGAAGACGCCTGCACCGTCGAGGCCGCCTTTGCCCTGCGCGAAACCACCGCCATTGATGCCATCCTCTCCGAGTCCGGCCTGGAGCCCTGCCAGGATGGCGAGCTCCTCATCAAGCGCACTGTCAGCCTCAGCGGCGCGAACAAGCAGTTCGTCAACTGCTCCCCCGTCACCCTCCAGGTGCTCAAGGCCATCGGCGAGTTCCTCGTCGATCTACATGGTCCTCACGATCATCAATCCCTGAACTCCCGCGAACGCCAGCTCGAGATGCTCGACGCCTACGCCGATGTCGAAAATCGCACCAAAGACTACAGCGCCGCCTACCGCCAATGGCGCAGCGCCGTCGCCGAGCTCGACGAACTCGAAAACTCCGAACGCGCCAACGAGCAGCAGATCGACATGCTGCGCTTTCAGGCCCAGGAGATCAGCAGCGCTCAGTTGAAGCCTGGCGAAGAAGAAGAACTCGAAGCCCGCCACCGCATCTCCGCCAACGGCTCCCGCCTCGTCGAACTCTGCGGCCAGATCACCGGCCTTCTTGGCGAAGACGAAGGCGGCATCATGCCAATCCTCCGCGATCTCGGCCGCCACATCCACGAACTCGAAAAGATCGATCCAGCCGCAGCGCAGATGTTTGAAGGCTTCAAGTCCGCCCAGATCGAACTCAGCGAGATGGAGAGCAGCGTCGCCGACTACTCCGCCGAGCTCGAGATCGACCCCGAAGAGCTAGAGCAACTCGAACAGCGCCTCCACACCCTCCAGACCCTCAAGCGCAAATACGGCCCCACGGTCGAGGCCGTCATCGCCTTCGGAGATGACGTGGACAAGAAGCTCGCCCGCATCGAGAACCGTGGCGAGGAGATCGAAAAACTCCGCACCACCGTCACCGAGCGCCGCGCCACTATAGACAAACTCGGCAAGGCCCTCACCAAAGAGCGCACCAAGGCCGCGCCGAAACTCGCCAAAGAAGTCGCAGAACACCTCGCCGATCTCGGCTTCAAACGCTCCGTCTTTGAGAGCCAGCTCAGCGCCCTCGACGAACCCGCGCGCGCCGGACTGGAAGAGGTCGATTTCCTCTTCGCCCCCAATCCTGGCGAGCCCTTAAAGCCTCTACGCCTCACCGCATCGAGCGGCGAAATGTCCCGCGTCCTCCTCGCCGTCAAGAGCGCCCTCGCCAAGCACGACGCCGTGCCGCTGCTGGTCTTTGACGAGATCGACGCCAACGTCGGCGGCAACATCGCCGAGGCCGTCGGCCGCAAGATGTCCGAACTCGGTGCCACGCACCAAGTCATCGCCATCACCCACTTCCCCCAGGTCGCCTCCCTCGCCGCCAGCCAATACGTTGTCACCAAGGAGATCGAGGCCAACCGCACCCGCTCCTCCATCCGCCAAATCGATGGAGAAGACCGCGTCGAAGAACTCGCCCGCATGCTAGGCGGCAAAGCCGAATCCGCCCGCGCCCACGCCCGCAGCCTGCTCGCTGGACAGGAGACCTAACGGCAAAAGTTTGGCGGATTCTCCGCACAACAGGACCTCAGAACTTGCCCCCTCGCCAGCGGTTTCACACTGTCTTCAGCACCGACCGAACATTCATCAGATTGACAAAACTGCACACTTCGCCCAGTGACCACACTCAGGGGCTACAAAGTCAGACGCCCTAGAGCTTGTTACGGGTATGTGGGCGAAGGGAATTTGAATAAATCCAAGCGCTGGCGGAAGTCTATGTACCCAGCCCCAGTGAGGCGCTAGATTCGACGACAAACGTCGCCCCCCGGTTCACTCTTCTTGGGGCGCACTCATGCGGGACTCCAGGTTCCGAAACTTCTCCATGAGATCTGAGCCTAACAGCGCCTGCACCTTATCGAGGGCCTCGGCTTGACACTTCGCAGACCCACTTTGATAAGCTTTCACATCTCGGGTGACCGCAATTTCCCTCCGCAATTCTGCGACCCTCTTCTCGCGCTCTCTTACAGCAGCAATAACTCCATCAATCCGTTGTTGATCGATCCCCCAGCCCCTCATGGCATCTTCATAGAGCGGCACCCGGCGGTCAACGATGTGATCAATCAATCTTTGCTGCGCGTCCTTATCTATCTTTGCGACGGAGGCGGCAAACCGCTTCTTCGCTTCATCCACCGCTCTGTCCGCTTCATCAATTTTTACCTGCTGGGCTGCGATATCATCAAGCAAACTTTTGGGAGGCGAAGGCTTGCGCACCCCACCAACCAAGGGATCTCGACCTACCGTATGGGCGGGCACTCGCCCCGCACCGGGGCCATCAGCGGAGGCAATGCCTGACGGCACAGGGCGAGGGATGTCTTTCGAGGTCACCAACCAAAGACCTATCATGAGCCCAATGGGCAGCATCCATCGAAGGAAACGTAAAGGGGTTGTGCAAGTGTTAGCCATATCAGTTAATCCCGATTTTCATTCAACACATCCAAGTTCATCCGAATTCTGAACGGAAGACAACGCCGAAGCTGGCGACGGAGACCCGTTGCCCTGACTACAAAAGTCAGTGCCCAGTGCCCAGTGCACTGCGACTGGGGCAGTCCGCACTGCGGGCATTGTTCCTCGTGTCCAGTGCACTGCGATTGGGGTAGTCCACACTGTGGGCATTGTTCCTCGTGTCCAGTGCACTGCGATTGGGGTAGTCCACACTGTGGGCATTGTTCCTCGTGTCCAGTGCACTGCGACTGGGGCAGTCCGCACTCCGGGCATTGCTCTTCGCCCCCACCACTTTCGCATGAGCAAGCTAATCTATATAATGCGGCTTGGATAAGTCTCGCAACAGCAGCCTCCTGCAATTGAACGGCGGTGACACCAGCTTCGACTGCCGCCTGTGTTAGCTGGTCACCAAGCTCAAGGTTGTCTTCAGCGTACGCCTCCGCCGCTTGCTGCTGGTAAGAATTTACCAAATCAAAGAATGTTTCCGCCTCGTCGAGCAAATAACCCGCTTCACTCTCCAGTTGTGATGCCTCTTGGCACCAACTGCAATCTGCCCAAACACGCACCTCAAGGCTGCTGAAAACAAACAGAATGAGGAATACATGTGCTCGGAGGTAAAAAAACAGTCGTGGACAGAATAGTTTTGACTCAAAACTGCCGCCCCCCACAAATTTCAGTCTGTCAGCCTGAGCGCCGCAGACAGATTGACTTAGGAGCCCCCCTTATTTGCCGTGGTGTGTTGCTTATTATTTTTCATGGCGTGCGCAGTTTGCGCCGAAATCAGCAGTCAGGTCAATAAAAATATTCTGGTCATGAGCAAAAAATTCAACCTCCGCTTCAAGGGCCTCGCTACAGGAATAACCTCCCCCGTTGTTCAAAATATCGCCTTGATGACCCTGTTGCTGAGGTGGCTGCGGCAAGCTCCAGAATAGGCGTGAACAGCGCACGCTTTAGGGTTGAGCAACTGCTGGTGCACAGGTAATACGACATCGCAGCCCCATCTCCCTTTTGGAACCGCCCTACCCGCTCGAAGACCAGCACCTCCCCACCCACCGGCTGCCGCCCGCACGGCGCGCCCGGAATTGGGGGCGTTTTGCGTTCGCGATCATCACCGCGCTGCTGGTGCATCTGGGACTTTTTCAAGCGCTTCGCCAGATCGTCCTCATCGTTCAGCACCTCGGTACCGGCGTCGAGATCATAGCCCGCCCAGCCCCTGAGGCCCCGCAGCAAGAGCCCGTCGCGCAGCGCATCGCCTCCGCCGCCCAGGTCCCACCCGCCTCCGCCCCTCCTGATCTCGTCTCCCAGGCGCTCGCCGCCAGTGTTTATAGCGATGCGATGCCGCTCGTTCCCTTTACCTCCCAATGGCAGCCCACCGATCCAGGGGCCAATCTCGGTGCCGCCACTCCCATCTTCTCTGGCGGCGGCGGCATGGGCCTCCCGCAAAAGATGCGTGCCCGCATGAGCCCAGAAAGCCGACTTCAACTGATCCAGAAAAACGGCGGCACCCCACAGACAGAGGACGCCGTCGGCCGCGCCCTGCTTTGGTTGCGGGAACATCAAAACCTCGACGGCTCCTGGGGTCAGCACTATCCCGCCGCCATGACCGGTCTCGCCGTGCTCTGCTACCTCGGTCATGGGGATATCCCCGGCAGCCGACAGCACGGGCAGGTCGTCAGTCGCGGCATCACCTTCCTCACCGATCTCCAGGCGCGCAACCGCAGCAAGATCTCCACCCGCCCCGGTAGCGGACAGGCCGCCTACGAACACGGCATCGCCACCTACGCCCTGGGGGAGGCCTACGCCATGGCTCGCTTTGGCCAAAAGGACCTCGGCCCCATCGCCGAGGGCTTCTTCGAAGGCGTCCGGCTCATTTTAAGAGGGCAGACAAAACGCGGCGGCTGGCTCTATGGCTACGAGCAAGGCGGCGATGGCGATACCTCCGTCACCGGCTGGCAATATCAGGCGCTCAAGATCGCGGATCAGACACGACTCCCTTCCCCACGCTGAAAGAGCAGCTCCAGCGCACCGCTAAATTCCTGCTCTTCATCCGTGGTCCCGAGGGCGGCTTCGGTTACACCTCCCGAGGCGACCGCCTCAGCCTCACCTCGGTCGGCGTCCTGGGCCTGCAATTCATCGATCCAAAGAAGCACCAGCCCGCCATCGTCGCAGGCCTCAAGTTCATGTTCAAGGGCAGCGAAAATCAACGCTGGCCCCAGGCCAATCTCTACAGTTGGTATTACAACACCCAAGCCACCTTCCAGTTCGGCGGCAGCGCCTGGGAGCGATGGAACGCCGTCTTCCGAGAAGAAGTCCTGACCCACCAACAAGAAGACGGCCACTGGAGCCACGGCACCACCAGCGGAGCCAATGAAGACGCCGATATCTTCTGCACCTGCCTCTGCACCCTGATGCTGGAGGTTTACTACCGGTATGCCGTGGAGGGTTGAGGCCTGGCAATGCTGCCAACAAAAGTCTGGAATCTTTTGTGATTTGATGCGAGGGGTGCCATGACCCTAAGCGAACGAATCAATACAATTCCACCGACGGGACAGTGATACCAACCCCACAACGACTCACAATGTCTCAATCGGCCGCTATTTGCTCAATGGACGGTGTGGGTCAATCACTCCAAGTGTTTCAGGACAACCTTACGCTAACGCCGAAGGGCGTGATCGGCCTCATGAAGAGTGGATTGACAGGATCACTCACCGTCCCCTTGCGTTCCATCTCCACGATATCCTTCAAAAAATCCGGCTTCACGAACGGCTTTCTGAGCTTCAACATCGTGGGTGGAGAGCTGGCACGCTTCGAGTTTGCAGATGGCTTATTGAATGATCTCGCGCTTCAAATCAAAACCTTCATCGAAGGCCAGATTTTGGCCCAGCAATCTCAGCCGTCTTCACCCACAGCCAGCATCGCTGATCAACTGCATCAACTCGGCACAATGATGCGCGAGGGGCTACTGTCAGCTTCCGAATTTGAGGCAGCCAAGCGGAAGCTACTGGTCTAGCCAAACAATTGGAACCAACAAAACCTGTAGTGGCAATAGCTCGGAAGACCTTGAACAAACTCGTCATGGCCTTGGGGTGCGCGACAGGAACCGCCCTGGTTGATGGATTCAAGTACGGCATTGACGGCATCTACCTGCCGAAGATCGCTTTCTTTTTCGTCTTCATTACCCTCCTGCTGCTGCCAATCCCCAACCGCTGGCTTTTCAAAGAGCGTTGCGTCGCTCAGTCGGACGCAGCCAACGAAGGAATATAGCGCGCACGCAACCGTCAAAGCACCAAAGCAATCGCGCTCATCAAGAGCAACGCGCCAATGAGGCGCCAGCGGAGGACGGTGCGGGGGAGGTGCTGCTCGTCATTGCCGAACCAGTGGCCAACCATCCACACCATGGCGACGCTCCACAGACCGCGCGAGCTGTAGGCGATGTTGGCGACGGTGGCCTTGCCGTAGATGGCGAAGGTGCAGATAAAGATGAGGGATTGCACGCCCAGCAGGAAGGCGCTGGGCACGAGGAGCTTCCACGCGGGCTTCGGGACCTGCCGCAGCGGGGCGCGGAACATGGGGATCATGAGGAGCGAAAACAGGGCGCTGACCCAAAACACGATGGGCAGAAACCGCCCGACGCCCCAGGCCGGGGTCCACTTTTGAACCAGCACATCAAACAGGGCAAAGGTCACCGACCCTGCCCCACCTGCCAGAAGCGTGATGCCCAGGTTTCGCGAGGGCGAGGCCCGGTCCCTGCGGTTCAGGCAGGTAACGGCCAGCACGCTGAGCACCGCCGCCCACCACATCTTGGCCGTGACGGGCTCTGTGAGCAGCAGCGTGGTAAAGAAGCCCACGAGCACGACCTTCAGCCCAAACACCGGCACTGCCACCGATACGTCCCCGCGATCCAGCGCCAGGAACTGGAAGGTCTGCCCCATGGCCAGAAGCATACCCACCACCACCGGCTGCCAAAGCAGGCTGGCAGAAGGGATGGTGCCGCCAAAGAACCATAGAGAAGAAAAGACGAGCGCGACGATCTGGTTCGTGACAAAAGCAATCCGCCAAACACCAACGCCGTAGCTGCCGGCCCGCTTAACCATCAAGGCGCTGAAGGTGTAAATGACGGCCGAGATCAACGGCAGGACGACAACAGCGGTGGATGGAGACATGAAGGGTAGTCACCAGTGAATGCGGTTGGCTCGCAGTGCAAGCGTGGTTGAGGGGAGGCTGTGCGGTCGTTTGCGGGACCTCCTTTCGTCCTCGACCCTCGTGCTCCTCCATCGTCCTCGATCCAGTGCCCCGGCAGGCGAGCGACGGGTGGTGCGGACACTTTTGTCTGCACGCACAGGGGACGCTCATGCAGACAGAAGTGTCTGCATCACACTTTTCACGCTCACATCTGGACACATTTTACCGACTACTGTTTACTAACCACCGACCACTTCACCCCCTCCCCTCATGACCACCGCATCCACACCTCCGGGAAGACTCGCCTCCATCGATGCCTACCGTGGCTTTGTGATGCTGCTGATGATGGGCGAAGTGCTGCACTTTTACGCGGTCTCGCAGTCGCTGCCAGACAGTGGGTTTTGGGCATTCCTGGCCTATCACCAAGACCACGTCGATTGGGTGGGGTGCTCGCTTCATGATCTGATCCAGCCGTCCTTCTCCTTTCTGGTGGGGGTGGCTCTGCCGTTCTCTTTGGCTCGCCGAATCGCGGAAGGACAGCCTCTGGCAAAGCGCAGTGCACATGCTTTTTGGCGGGCGTTTATCTTGGTGATGCTGGGCGTCTTTCTGCGCTCCATCGGTGCCCGCCAGACTTACTGGACCTTTGAGGACACGCTCTCCCAGATCGGGCTTGGCTATGGATTTCTCTACCTCATCGCCCACACCAGTGGCCGCGCTCAGTGGCTGACGCTGGCGGGAATCTTGATCGCCTACTGGGCAGCCTTTGCGGCCTACCCATTGCCAGGAGCCGACTTTGATTGGGCCGCGGCGGGTGTGGCACCTGACTGGCCGCACCATGCCTCAGGACTGGCGGCGCACTGGAACAAAAACACCAACTTTGCCTGGGGCTTTGACACCTGGTTCATGAACCTTTTCCCGCGCAAGGCCCCCTTTACCCACAATGAAGGCGGCTACTCCACCCTGAGCTTCATCCCCACACTTGGCACGATGATTCTGGGGCTGATCGCGGGGAAAACGATGCTCAACAAAGAAACCAACCCCCAGCAAAAACTGCGCTGGCTGGTCATCGGCGGAATCGTCCTGCTGGCTGCGGGCTGGGCGCTGGGAGCACTTGGCATTTGTCCTGTGGTGAAGCGCATCTGGACACCAAGCTGGGCACTCTTTAGCGGCGGGTGGTGTTTCCTGCTGTTGGCGGCGTTTTACGTTGTCGTTGATGTTGCGAACCTCCAGAGGTGGTCGCTGCCGCTACGAGTCGTGGGCATGAACTCAATTGCGGCGTACTGTCTGGCGCACCTGATCGAGGAATTCCTGCGCCGTGCCCTGGAAACACACTTGGGACCGAAGTTCTTTGAGCGTTTCGGCGGTGCCTATGCTCCGTTTTTCGAGGGAGCCGTAGTGTTATTTTTCCTCTGGCTGATCCTCTACTGGATGTTCCAGCGGAAGCTATTTTTGAGGATCTGATCCTCGACGATCTTTGCGCTAGGCGATGGCGGCCAAGTAGCCCTCGGCTTCAGTTGGTGCACAGAATGCACGACCAGCAGCGGCGCTGGACGAGCTAAAGCTCACGGCTACTTCCATGAGCACCACCAGACTCGGTGGTGCGTGATCGCGCCTTCAACCTCAAGCCGCCGTCATCGTGTCAAAGGCACCCTTGAAGAAGTGATAGCCCCAGCCCCACTGCTCGCCAGTTTTCCAATCGGGATCGTAGTGCTGGCCTCGAGTCAGGAAGCGCTCTGGGTGCGGCATCAGTCCGAAGACCCGGCCTGTTTCATCCTGCAGCGCGGCAATCGCCTTGGTGGAGCCATTGAAGTTTTCGCCGTAGAGAAGCGGGGCGAGCCCGGACTTGACGTACTTTTCCGCCTCACCGTCATCGGTAACGACGCGGCCTTCGGCGTGGGCGACTGGGAGCTCAAAATCGTCTGGCAAGGCCTTGAGGAAGGGGCTGACCTTGCTGCCGTTCTTCTTGAGCGGAACCCAGCGGCAAATGAAACGACCACTGGTGTTGTGGATGAGACTGGCGTGCGGCAGCAGATCCAGTTGAGTGAGGATCTGGAAGCCGTTGCAGATGCCCAACGCGTATCCACCCTTGGCAATGAACTCCTTCAAGCGTTCGCCCAGTTTGTTCTTGGTGATCAACTGCGCGATGCGCCCCGACATCACGTAATCGCCATAGCTGAAGCCGCCTGAAAAGACGACCATCTGCGCGCGATCAAGCACCTCTGGGGTCACAAGGGCAACCGGCAGGACCTCCGCCGTAAAACCGGCAGCCTCCAGCGCGCGAGATGTCTCGACATCGCAGTTGGTTCCAGGGAATTTAATGAGGATAGCGTGGGGCATAAAGGAATTCAGGGCAGACTGGCTGGGTGATAAGTGAGGAGAAAATCTTCTGGCGTCATGGCTGGGACCGGACTCGCAGTGAAGTCTTTGGTGTTTCGCGAGAGAATGATCGCAGCACCACTTGCCTCCGCTACCGACGCCTGCATCGCGTCTTCAAAATCCGACAGCGGCAATTGGAATGCGCGGAGAGCAACTGTGTGGTCGGCTGGAGCGACTCTAGCCCACGAAACAAGTTGCTGGCAAAACCTCTTCGCGACTACCGCCGACTGAGAGTGGCGCCGAATCAGATAAAACAAGGTCGGAAGGGTATGAAACGCAATCATGGCGTCGTGCTGACGATGGCACTCTGACATTGCCGCCCGAGCCGTCGGCTGCCATGGCTGACGGCTGAGGGCTTCGTCGAGAATGACATTGGTATCGATCAGCACTCTCATTGCCACCTCAACGCTGCGCGTCCTCCGTTTCATCGATTAGAACGTTGCGGAGTTCCTCATCGGTCGCGCCGGTGAGGGTGCCCTGGCGCATCGAATCGCACAATGCCAAAAATGCCTCAAACGAATCCGCAGCCTGCTCCGCTACACCCACGGGCGCAACGCGGCTTGCCACCAACTTGCCATCGTGGGCGGTCGCCTCAAAGGCAAACACGTTGCCCTCACGAAGATCAATGGAGTCCGGGACTTCTAGAATGATGCTCGACATGGTGATCAATAATACTTCGCCAAACCCTTTTGCCAAATCGGTTTCAGGTCGGCTACGGCGACGTCGATGAGCGTCCCTGCGGATTGGGTGACGCGCAGCCAGCGCTCGCCGGTGGTCTCGCCGATAGGGGTGAGGCCGTGCTCGATGGCGGTGGAGAGGTGCTCGGGGGCGACCTCGACGAGGAGGCGCCCGGGGGTCTCGCCAAAAAGGATCTCCGCCACGTTGCAGTCGTGATCTTTGGGTAGGCGATCCACTTCAACGTTGATCCCAGCTTTCCCGGAGAAGGCCATCTCAGCGAGCGCTACGGCGAGACCGCCTTCGCTGATGTCGTGCGTGCTGAGCACGGCACCTTTTTTCACCAACTCGTGGTAGCTGCGATAGGAATCCAGCGCGACCTGTTCGTCAAAATCCGGGGCGGCATCTTTGCCGGCTCCACGGGTCCACTTGGCAAACACGGAACCGCGGAGACCTTGGCGCGTATTTCCGAGGATGCAGATTTTGCTGCCAACATGTCGCACAGATGCACCGACGACATGCTTTGCGTCTTCCACCACGCCAAAGCCGCTCAAAAGCAGCGTGACAGGGATGGAAACTGGACCGTCATCGGTGATGAAGTAGTTGTAAAACGAGTCCTTGCCGGAGACGAAGGGTGCCTTGTAGATCGTGGCGGACTGGGCCATGCCCTTGGTGCACTCAATGAGAGCGCCGAGCTCGCGCTCGTTGTCCGGATTGCCCATGCAGAAGTTGTCCAGGATGGCGATGCGATCCGGATTCGCGCCGACAGCGACGAGCTGGCGAATGCACTCATCCACCACAGCGCGACCCATCAGGCGAGGGTCGGTCTTGCCCCATTCTGGCAATAGCGCGCAGGCGAGCGCGACGAGTTTATCGCTGTTGTCCACCCGAACGACGGCCCCGTCCTGCGGTGCATCACCAGAAGCACCAGCGAGGGGCTTCAGAACGGTGTTGCCCTGCACTTCGTGGTCATACTCGCGAATGATTGGCTCGCGGGAAACGATGGAGAAATCGGCCAGCAGGACCTTCAGGCTCTGCGTCCAAGACTCCGGACGCACAGGGATCTGCGGGCTCAGATCAGGAGTAGCACGCCAGTGGGCGCGCATCTCGCGGCGGGGAGCTTCGTGGAGTTTTTCAACGTGCAGGTCGCAGACCTTCTCGCCGTGATGCCAGACCTTCAGGCGCTGGGAGCCATCGGCTTTGGCGAGAACAAAAATTTCGGTCTCGAACATGGCGGCGAGACGCTCCAGTTCAGGCAGCGCGCTTTCTTGCACGGCCATGACCATGCGCTCCTGAGATTCGGAGAGAAACACATGCCAGCTATCCATGCCGGGCTCTTTCAGCGGGCAACGCTCCAGCCAGACATCGCCACCGGTTTCGTGCAGCATTTCGCCAGCAGCACTGCTGAAGCCACCAGCACCGCAGTCGGTGATGAACTCGATCAGCCCATGCTCGCGCGCGGCCAAGACGAAGTCAGCGACCTTCTTTTCTTCGATCGGATTGCCGATCTGCACCGCCGTTTGGTCTTCCTCGTGACTGTCTGTCGTCAGCGATGCCGAAGAGAAAGTCGCCCCCTTGAGGCCGTCTTTCCCCGTGCGACCACCCGCCGCGACGAGGATGTGCCCAGGCTTCACCAACTTATCAATGTCCTTGATGGGGATGATCCCTGCGGTCCCGCAAAACACCAGGGGGTTGTAGATGAAGGTGTCATCAAACTGGATCGCACCGTTGACGGTCGGGATGCCCATACGGTTACCGTAGTCGCGAACACCGCGCACCACCCCACGCATGACCCCCAGCGGGTGGATCACATCTTTGGCCTTGATGTTGGACTCCGCCGTATCAGGCGGGCCAAAGCAAAACACATCAAGGGAGGCGACCGGCTTGGCCCCCTTCCCTGCGCCCAAGATATCGCGAATCACGCCGCCGAGTCCGGTATTGGCACCGGCATAGGGTTCGATGGCACTGGGGTGATTGTGGGTCTCTACCTTGAGACAGACGGCCTTGTCGTCATCCAGCTTCACAAAGCCGGCATTGTCCTCAAAGGCGGAAAGCACAAAATCAGGCTTCTCCTCGCGGATCTTATCCGTGACGGCGCGGATGTAGGTCTTGAAAAGGCTATCCACGACCTCCTGCTGTCCATCAAGGGTGTGATAAATTTTTGCGTTAAAGATGCGGTGCTTGCAGTGCTCGCTCCAAGTCTGCGCGATGACTTCCAGCTCCACATCGGTGGGGTCGCGATCTTCGTCTTGGAAGATCTTTTGCACCGCCAGCATGTCTGCCCGGGAAAGCGACAGCTTCATCTGCTTGGAGATTTCCACCAGTTGATCCGCGATCAGATCGCGGACTGGGATGGTGCGGAAAGCCGCCCGCTCCGTGCGGGGGGCATTGGGGGGATTGGAGACGTCAGGTTGCAAGGGGCGAAGTGGGGTGGAGAATCCCTTCATGGCGAGGAAACGGCACCGGTCAACGGCGGACGTGACGGGAGGCCCCCGAAGATTGAGAGTTCACCTCCGTCAACGAGGCGGATCAGGTCTTGACGGGACTGCTTTTAGCGGGGTATTTAGCCCCCTGCACAACCGAAGGCCCCCATTTGAATGAGTCGTCCCACAAACAGCTCCAGATCGATTTCCGAACCGGAATACCGACCAGCTTCCGTGGTCAGCGAGTTACCGCTGACGAGTGGCTCCAGTGCGCTTACCTCAACTCAAAGCGAGCGAGCCGAATCAAGGAAACAGCTCAGCAAGCTCCATCCAGGGAACAGGTTTCGGCTGATGTTTGGCTTGCCCTTATTGCCAGAGAATCGCTCCAGCGAGACGTCCCACTAGTCGATTTCAGTCGATTCGGGCTGCAAACGGACGAATTAGGCATGCTCTATTCCCCGACGGGCGAGCTCGAGCGTGTGGGCGAGGGCAAAGAAGCCACCGCCTGGCGCGACACCCAGACGGATGTCGTCTACAAATTCTTTGATCTCCGCGAGAATGGCCATCTGGGCCAGAAGCTGGAACTCCGTGCCGATGAAGCCCACGGCTGCGCCGTCGAGTACGAGTCCGCCAAACTGCCCGACATCCTCGACAAACTGGCCGTCATCCATGAGGCAGGCGGGTGTCCCACCGAAATCGTCGGGCTGGCAGACACGGGTGACTTTCTCATCGCCAAACAGCCCTACTGCCTGCCGTACAAGGACATCGCCGCAGATCGAAAGCGCGCGGTCGAAAAAGCCAAAGCCGTCATGCCGACGGGAAGTTATCGGCAAACCCTGTGGGTCGTGTGGGCGCTGGGGCAGCCCTGGTTGCTTGGCGATCTCCACACCGGCAACATCATGCGGGATCACGCAGGCGCACCGCTGATCATTGATGCCCATCTCGGCAGGATTCCAGAGGCCTGGCTGCACACGCAGTTATCGCTCTCTCACGCCATTCATCGGGCGCAGACCTGGAGATCAACCAACATCCTACCCTCCACGGCAATGCTGACGGAGGGCTCGGATGACGAACTCTGACCCACTAGCAGCCCTTAAGCGGCCTGACGCACTTCCCAGGTATGGATCGCTGGGTTGCAGACGTCGCGGACAAAGGGCTCGGGGCGTGCACCTTCGCCAAACACGTAGATCCGACGGCGAAGCGTCAGCTTCTTCAGTTCAAAACCCGGGTTCTCCAGAGAGCGGTAGTAGTTCTGAATCATCTCCTTTTCCAAATCCAGTGCCCCGCCCTTCATGCCGAACTCCAGCTCAAAAGCACGCTTTTCAAACGCTGGCGTGCTGGCATCGCGGGAGGTCTGGCTGATCGCATCCACCAGCACGCGCTGGACAAAAGCCTCCAACGCCGCTTCATCGCCTTCAAATTCAAAGCGGTAAACCTGGGTTTCCCGGCAGGTCAATTTTTCCGCCAACGGCGCGTAGAGCAGCTTTTGGCAGTCGCTTTCGGATTCAAATTTGCCGAGGATTTCAAAGGATCGTGTCACAGGAAGTCAGGTGTGAGGAGGTACTGCCACTCACGTAACCAAAAACCACCCCGACGCAACGGGCAAAAGCGGAAGAGTGACGCGGAAATTCGTCGATTTACTCCAATGCTCTTGCCGCAGTGGAGCATCATCGTCTAATCTGTCGCCATGAAAATCACCCCAAGCGAGCTGAACGAAAAGATCGTCCAAATGAATGCCAACGGCGACCTATCGCCCCTGCTGGAGCTGACTCGGGAAATCAACCAGGAGTTCGCCGAGTCGCACGACTGGAACGGGATGGATGCCTTTTATCGGGAGGCCATTCAGCAGGCGGTCGCACCAGAACGCTACTCCCAAATCCTTGAGACCACCTTTTCAGATTTTCAAGACTCCCTCCAAACAGCCCTGCAAGAGGCATGGGACAACGCGAAAAACAATCCTGAGGTCGTTGCCATCTACTATGAGTATGAGCAGGGCTTCTCCAGTTTTTTCCTGTGCACCACCTACGACGAAGATGACGGCTGGATCTGCGATCACGTTGAAACAGTGGATGGCCCCGATTACCAAGACCCCGCCTTTGATGAGGAGATGGAGATGTTGGATGAAGTTCCAGCCTGCTACACCGTTGATGCCTACTCAGAGGCGCAAACCGTCAGCGCACTGGGGCGCGCGGCGCAAAGGGTGTCGATGGATTTTCCTCTTGCCTGTGCCATGCACGATAAGCCACTGATCTATCTCATCCACGGAGTCGTGGAATGAGCAAGAGTTGCAACGGCAGGGCCATGACACCCCTTGGTCAAATGTGACTCAGCCTTGCGGCTGTTAGAAGATCGCTTTGATCTCCGCGTCGGGATTGTCGGTGTCCCATCGCAAAACAAACTCCAGTCCCTTGTAGCCCTCCCGGCGGTAGATCGCCACGAAATCATCGTCTCGCTCTTCATCGGGAAAATGCACGGTGAAGATCTGCGACCGTAGGCCGCCACCCACTTTGAACAATCGATCCGTTGGCATCAAGGCGAGATCAAAACGGAGAAACTTGAGCATGTCCCGGACGGGGTATGACTTGCCGTCCTTCCATTCCAATTTTTGATGATAGATCGAGCCATCAACGTCCAGGCAACGATCCGTCCGCCAAAGATTGAGCACATGTGCAGGAGCATCATCTACGGTGACCGGGAGCAATTCACACGAACGTTCGATGTAACTCCGCAAGGGAGTCGTCTGGAGAAAGGTATCTGCCACGATCAACGGCACAGGCCCAGCATTCCAAATATCCACCTTTCGGCGGGACTTGGCATCCGTACGCAACGGAACGGATCGCCAACTGTCCTTGAGCGAAGCTTCATTGCTGGAGCAGTCAATGAACTGCATGACATACGGACTCTCTCCAGATTCACATTTCGGCAAATCAGGTGTGCGGAGGTAGCCGAACTTATCTGCGTCACCGGAGATTTGGAAAATTTGCATGCGTGTATTGGTCCGTTAGCGCGAACCAAAAGGATCCACCCCTCTGGCGAGTCTATCGACAACTTTAGAACGACGAGCCCACCGCCTCTCTGTCCGCCAAATGCCCACTGTCAGTAGACAGTGGGCGTTGGATCGGGGCAAGGCGAAGCGGATTGCTCGAATTGCATCTACTTGCGGCGACGGCGCAGGCAGAGGCCGAGGAGGCCGAAGAACAGCAGCATCATGCGGCCTGGTTCTGGCACGCCACCCACGATGATGATCCCGTGGCTCGTCAGCGCAGACACATCCCAGCTCAGTCCACCCGACAGCGTCGGCAGATCGAGGTCACCGTAGCTGCCACCTGTCGTCGTCGCGCCAGGGGTATCAAAGGTCCCCGTCATCGCCGTCACCCAGTCAAACAAGTTGAACATGTCACCTGCAGCAGGTGTCCAGCCGTTGCTCTGGATCAGCAACGATCCATCGCCAAACGCTCCGCTCGCGCGGTCGCCCAGGCTCAGTCCTCCAGTGGTCAAGTTGATGTAGTCGAGGTCGCCGTAACTTGCTGGAGCGACGTTGACGACACTGACAAGCCCGGGATTGGCTGTCAGGTAGTCGTCAAAGGTTTGCGTGCCGCCCAGTGCTACCCAAGTGCCGATCGGGCCATTGCTGGCATCCAGCGTCGGTGCAGTGATCGACATCTGGATCTGCGATCCGCTGGCGACGGTCACTCCACCTGCATTCGAGAACGTCATTGTCTGATTGCTCGTGGCACTGTCTCCCGCCACTCCTGGCGCAAGGATACCTGGGTTTGTCGCCGTTCCAATCTGCGTGCTGCCTGCTACCGTGGAGGTCAAGGATCCACCCGCGAGCACAGGTGCTCCGCCGAGTGTCGTCGATGGACCAGAGACCGTTACTACGCCTCCGCCCATGATGCTGCCGCTGGTGCCATTGCCCACTTGGAGTCGGCCTTCTTGCACCATCGTTGTTCCACGATAATCGTTCGCTGAGTTGGTGACCGTCACCGTGCCTGCTCCAATCTTCTGGATCGACAGCACATCTCCCGTTCCGAGCGTTTGATCCACCTCGGTGATCGGGCCAGAGAACACCACACCGTCGCCAGAGGCAATCGCGGAGGTCAGGCGCAGGTCTCGGACTTCCGAGATGCCTGCCTGGAGGTCCTGGAGCCTCATCAACCCTGCAAACAGGCTTGTGCCCGTAGTCACGAGATTGGATGCTCCCACCGTTGTCGTGCCGCTGCCATTGGTCGCATTCACATCAATGTCGTTGGCGACACTGAGCCCTGCGCTGTTTTGCAGCACTGCCACGTCGGGATTCAGCACGTCCTCTCGGAAGCGGATTGGCTCCTGCGTCGTCTCATTGCGCACCACGATGTTTTCCTCAAACATGAACATCGTTTTACCAGCATAGCTGCCACTGTTGACTGCAACCTGCGTTCCGTAGGTCATCTGGTTGGAGGTCTCAAAATCATCGGCACGGACCAGGTTCATCGTGCCTCCCGTGACACTCGTGATCATGTAGACCCCATTGCGCTCAGGATTGGCCTCTTCACCAGCAACGAGGATGCGTGTGCCGACATCGCCAGCGGTATACGTATTGCCATCGACCGTGCTATTCACTCCAATGAAGGCTCCAAAGCCAGTGGTCCCACCGGCATCCTGACCACCACTAGTCGCACTGGCGCCGTCGCCATTCGGATTGAAGGACCCACTACCCAAGATGCTGGTAAAGGTCGCACGATCCACTGCAGCGACCCCGTTGCTGGTCGCATCACCCAGGGCAATCCTATTGGAACCAGCTGCGGTGTTGTTTTCCAGGAGCACGGTCCCCGCACGAACCACCGTGCCACCGGCGATCGGTGTGCCAGAGGTGCCTGCAACCCCCGCGCCATAGCTATTGGCTGTGGTCAAGCGCAGCGATCCGCCGTCCACGACTGTCAGCGTGCCAGCACCGCTAACGGTGTTCTCGAGGCTCAACTGAGTTCCAGCCTTAGCTCCAGCGTATATGTTGCGGTCGAGCGTGACGGTGCCTGTGATCGCAGCATCGGAACCCGATGAGGTGATCGAAGCACTGCCCACGCTGTTCACATTCGCCACCGTGATGTTGTTGGCGAAGCTTGGGGTGTTCTGCAGGTTCAACGCAGTGAAGTCATCCTCACCCGTGACCCCAGCCACGCCCAGCGTCACAGCGCCCGCACCGAGCTTGGCACCGGCGGCGACGTTTAGCGCGCCGTTGGCAACCTGCGTGTTCCAAGTTTGCGCACTGTTGTCTGTGAGTGCCAGCGTCTGCAAAGCTCCATTCCCATTGACTCGGAATGTGCCCGCACCGGTGATGGAACCCGCATAGACGGCATCTTGCGTGCGGTCAGCGCCGACGGTCAGAACCTCGGCTCCGCCAAACACCACATTGGCAGTAAAAGGAGTTGCCCCCGTGCTGGCGAGTGAACCAATGGTCTGGTCAAGGCTATTGCCTGCAAGCGTTCCAGAGACCGCTCCACCAGTGACGATGTGACGCGATAGCGGTGCCAGCGTATCGACTGCCCCACCCTGCAGCGTGCCTGCAGCGATATTGGTAACACCGCTGTAGTTGTTCTCGGCGTTGTTGAGTTGCAGAATACCATTGCCTGTCTTCCCAAAACCACCTGCACCAGTCACGATGCCAGCGATCTGCGTGGTCTGAGCGGCAGCAACTTCAATCGTGCCGCCCGCCGTGTCGAGCATGACGCCACGCTGAGCTGCCAGAGTGAAGCCAACCGTGGTGAGAAGCGTACCGCCTTTGAAGGTGATGTTGTCTGCGTCTGTGGAAAGCGGCAGCCAACCCAACGCGGAATCCATTTCTGCGCCGAGCTTACCCGCCTCGAGAATACTTCCGCCACGATAGCCGGAGCCTATTGTGGTATCGCCAATCGCCGTGACAGGAGTCAGCATCAACGTGCCGCTGCCGGTTTTATGAAGAGTGACGTTGCCATCAATCGTGCCGCTGTAGTTGGTATCAGTAGCTTGGTTGACGGTAAAGACATTGAAGTCAAAGGCACCATTATTGATGCTACCACCGGAACCCGTGAGTGCAGCGACTTCTTGGTTGTTTCCATTCATGTCGAACATGGCGCTGGTAGCGTCCATGGTCAGAGTGGTGCCCACTGGTAGGCCATTGTTTTGGCCAATCTGCAGGATACCGTTCTCAATGGTCGTGCCACCCTGATAGGTGTTGGCACCGTTGAGGAGAATGATGTCTTGCCCCATCTTTCGCAAACCACCGACCCCACTAATGACGCCGTCAATCTGGAGATAGGAACCACGCAGTGCAGGATCGGTCGGGTTATTGCCAGTCGTCGTGTTCTGCTTGCCCAAGTCATAGAAGGCATAGTCCCACAAACCGTTATTGCTGCTGGTCACAGGCTGACCAATCATAGAGTCGGACACCAGATTGATATTGATGCCGCTAGCAAGAGATTGGATGACGGCGACCTGATCCCAGTCGCGTGGCAAGTAGCCCATGATCGAGCCCCCGTTCAGATTGATAGTCTGGCTGCCAGTCTGGTTGGCCATGATCTGAAGATTCACACCTGCCGGGAGGTTAACCGTTCCAGCCCGAGCACCATCAATGGCCCAACGCTCGGACGAACCATACTGTTGATCCAGAGTGGCCAAAGGAGCCCATCCCGCCGTGGTAATTTCGAGAGCAGCACCTTCGCCGATCTGCGCTGTCACGGCAGCGGCACCGAGTGACCCGGGACTATTGACACGCACTGCACCCTCCCCAATGACGATATTCGTCACTCCATCGAAAGTTCCGCTAATGTCGCCCAATGTGAGAACGCCATCCCCCACTTTGCGCAAGTTGTACAACCCCTGGTTGTCAATACCACCCGTGCCGTCACCAGCCCCGAGCTGGAAGCCCGTCGTGGAACCGGTTCCGTAGCTACCAGAATCGACACTGAGCATGTAGTGATCAAACATCGTCACCGTTCCGGTCCGGACGGTTGTGCGCGCTCCATCTGCCCGAAGGAACAGAGTGCCCTCTTGGCCAGTGCCTGCGACAGCGTTGGTGGTGAGCAAGTCAATAGCGGGAATCTGCTGCAGACGATCCGATCCTGGGGAGACATAGACCTGATTGACGTCCGTCACGGAGATCTTGCCACCCGCCCAGGTGAAGAGATCTGGAGTGCCGCTGTTGAAATTGTAACGAACTTCCGTGAAGTTTTGCACGTTGTCGTTATCCGCCATATGGCTCCCCTGGAGGAAGACCTCGCCCGTGCTCGGAGCACCAGGGGTATCAAAACGCAGGCTCCCGCCATTCACCACCCAGTTGCCAGTGAATTGAGGCTGGTCACTTGAAATAATCAGTGCGTTGGTTCCCGACTTCGTTACCTGGTAGGCAAAGAGCTTGCCATTAATCTGAAGCGCACCGGCATTTGCCCAGATCAATGCTTCACCGTCGCCAAGCCCGGATGATCCAAAGTAAAGATCTGGATTCATGACATCCGTGTTTGCGGCAGCAATGATACCACCGCTCCGGATCGTAATGCGGTTGTAGGATCCATCCGCACTTACGTTGATGCTTCGGCTGACGCGGAGAGCGTGAACATCGAGGTTAGCACCAAGCGTCGCTGGATTCGCCGTCGCATCGAGAATTTCTGTCCCGTTATTCAAAGGAAGCACAGCACCATCGAGTGTAGTAGCAGCGGAGCTAATGTAGTTCGTGGGAGCACCACCCTGAGTGATGATCTGGAAGCCCGCCGTTGCATCATATTTGAGGAACTGGTTGTCTGATCGGCTAACGATCCACGGATCGACCATGTTATTGGTCACTGGCACTTGACCAACGCCAGTGCCAGCACCCGCACTGATGATGAAGCGATTCACGTTCGCGCTCGCCGTGGTGACTGCGGTGGTGTTTGCGCCCAGCAGTCCGGCATCATGACGCAGCATCAAAGTACCGTTACCCACCCGGCTGATGCCGGATGAAATCAACTCGGCAGCAGCAGCAGTGCTGCGGCGGACGACCACCTCCGAACCGCGTTCGATGCTGATGTCGCCGACAGTTTCACTGTTGAACGCGCTGGTACTGTTCCCACCCGCCATGTCAAGAACCGCCCCATTGAGGGCGATCGCAGCGGTATCCTCCCAGCGACCTGCGGTGCCCGTGCCAGTGAATGCCGTTCCATTGTCGAAACGCAGACGAGAGCCAGGGTGCAATCTCCAGGTGTTGGTGTTCAGACCGCCTGTCGAATTCGCTGCAGTACCGGCAGCGCCTTCAATGCGGACTTCACCAAACACATCCACGTCACCGTATCCGAGCGAAGCACGCAGTGTTCCAGCGGAATTCCCACCCTGGAGGCTGAGCGGTGTGCCGCGGTAGCTTCCATCAATATTGCGGGATCGGGTAATCAGTGTTCCAGCATCGTAAGTGTTATTGGCGTTGGCCCCGATCACCACCGTGCCGTAACCATTGATGTTGTTCATGGAACCAATGATCGCCCGATAGGAACCTGCCAATTGGGCCGCACCTGCTGTGGAAGGATTCAGTGTCAGTGTGGAGGATCCGCCACCAAGGAGGAAATGCTCTCCAGTCGTTCCCCAAGGATCGAGGGAGTTGGCGCTGAGCGTGCCGCCGCTATGTGACCCTAGGAACCAGTTGCCGTTCTGGAAGCTGGCCATCGCCGGATCCGTCGCGAACGTTTGTCCATTGTCCAACGCCAACACACCATTGCCACTTCCTGTCACGGCAAAGCCGTTGTAAAAGGCAGATACCGTGGCGTAGCCGCTCGCGGCACCGATACCAAGAATCGGGAGGCTCATCGGATTGGAGGCCCGCACTTCAGCGAGGCCTGACCCGGTTCCGAAGTTGTTCGTATTGTGAACACTGACGCCGCCAAAGGAGTGAACCAGCACCGAGCTTCCAACGCCGCCCAAGGTAGCATTCGCCTGATTCACACGGATCATCCCAGACTGAACATCAATCCTACCGGTCCAGTTGCTGTTGGCCACATTGTTGTCAAAAAGGATCTGATTTGAACCACTCTTCGCCAACACCCCGCCACCTTCCAGCGTATCACGCAGGAACAGAGCTCCAGAGTCAGTGAAATAGGTAGCGTTGTCGTTGATGTATGTCTTGCCTTCGAAAACGATGCTATCGCCCGAATCCGAACGAATGCGCCAGTGGGCCCCGTTCAGAGTCCGGTAGGTGTTGGTCCCATTGTTGGCACCATAGACGATCGTGCGGCCAGCTCCGCCATTACGATCATTAACCAGGGTGACAGCACCAGCAACGATGATGTCCTGGCCCGGGCTGGCAAAATACGTGCGGGTAGCGCCACCGCTGCTAGCTCGCAATGTGCCAAAATTGAGGGTGTAATCCCCGGTGCCAAAGAAATTGTTGGCGTTGTTGCCAAGTCCGCGAATTTCACCTCGATTCAACGTTACAGGCACAGCCAGAGAGGAGTTGTCAGCGTCCATTCGCAATGTGCCATCCCCCGACTTGATGATCGGCGCCGTTGAAGAAAGTGCACCGGTCAAAAGCAGAGTCGAGGCCTGCACATTGATGCCTACAGGTGAACTTCCACCAATGGTGGTTGCCCCACTCACCGCAATGCTGTGGGTATTGGCACTATTCGTCCCGCTGTTATTGTTCACGATGAACGCGGTTCCTTGCAGTGTATTGTTACCCAGAATGGTCAGGCTTGGAATCGTCACCGTCGCTCCGCCCGTGGATGTCCCCGTATATCGTTCAGCGAACAAACGCGCATAAGGCATGTTCTCCGCGAGGATGATTGGGTTATTGAAGGTCGTGTTCGCGTTGTTGTTGGTGCGCAGTCTGATTTCAGCAAGCATCTGACCGTCATTGTTCTGCAACCAGTCGCCCGCAATCGTCACTGAAGCGGTGCCCAACGTTCCCGCGCCATCTGCGAACAATGTCCCACCATTCATTTGAACGTTGCCGGTGATGACGTTGCTAGTGTTCGTCAACTGCAACTGCCCTGGGCCATGCACGGTCAAATTGGCTGCCGTCACAACGCCACCAAACCTTGTGGTGACACCATTCGTATCGTTAAAGATGACACCTTCAGTGGCGATCGAACCGTCACCAAAGAACACATTGGTTGTGTCAAAATTCACGCGACCAGCAGCGTTGTTGTTGTCCACAATCAGACCACCGCTGTGGATGTTGATCTGTCCGCCTGTCAGTGTAGTCTCATTGTTGGCAGCAGCACCGATACGCAACGCCCAGACGTTCGCCGTGCCACTGAGGGTTGCGTTATCCACCGCTGCGCCGTAGTCAGCCACGTCCGTGGAGCTCAAGCCCGCTAGGAAGGCTGCTCCAGTGCCGGCGGTGTTGATGGAAGCCGTAAACGCCGCATTCTGCACCCCAAAATCTGCATTGTAGGTCAGGAAGGTATTGCGACTTGGATTCACCATCCAAACTGGCATCAGCCCCTGAGCATCCAACATTGTGGCGCCATCGCCGATGAAGAATTTCTGGCCCTGGAGATCCACACGTCCGAGTTCGTTACCATTTTCGCGCACCGCAAATGTTGCCTGCCCGATGCGGTGGATTGTGGGCGTCTCAAGGATGATCTGTCCATTGGTGCTGTTTCTTTCCAAGTAGACTGCGGCACCTCCTTTGACGGTGATGTCTCCCACCACTTCCTTGTTTACCCGGCCACCGCTACTGATCAGGTTAATCGTCGCGCCGTCAAGCACGAGCGGCGTTGTGTCCCCCCACTTGTTCTCATCCGTCGCCAGCCCCAGGTTGCTGTTGTCGAGACGAGACATCAGCATCGTGTCGTTAACATCCATGGAGTAATCCAGACGCAAGTGGGAGCCGGGATAGAGATTAACGACATTGAATTGGCTCCCGTCGTCCCGCGTCGCACGCCCATCACCTCGGAACTCGAGACGACCGTAAACGTCGAACACTGGGGATTGGCTATCCCCGAGGACGCTCAGGAAGTTGTTGGTATTGCCAGTATTGTCACTGCGGAAAATGGTGGTGTTACCCGTGTAAGACTGATCCCCGTAAAGACGGATCTGTGCGGAGCTATTACCCAGCGCGAACCCCTGATCATACTGGGGAGCCCCCACCCAGAGGCTAGCACTCCCAGAAAGAGCATTGGGAGTCGTAATGCCCAAGACGCCATTGGAACCCAGGAAGCGATAGACATTGTCCGCCCCAGCTCCCAAGGTCGGCGCAGTGTAGAACGTGGTATCCCAGGCACCAATACCCCACTTACCATTGCCCAGCTTGGACTGGTCAATGACACTCGTGTAAAAGCCGTCATGAAGTCCCAGATTCAGAGCCCCATTGCTCGTTGAAAAAACGCCCCAATCGGCAACCGGCACATCCATACCCAGGTCAATCTTGGGGAGACTGTTGGTCAGGGAACCAAACACCTGTACCCGTTGCCCCTGAGCTGTCAGAATATTGGTCGGCGCATTGAGACGAATAGTGGTGTTGCGATTGATGACGATATCCCCCGTTCCCAAATTGGCCGTGGCACTGTAGGAGAACAGATTGGTCCCTGCCATGTAGTGCGATGCATCCTCAGGCACACGAGTTCCGAAGAGAATGGTGCCGTCCGTCGCCACCGTTCCGCCCCCCCAGGCGCTGCTATCACCATTAATTTCAAGATTGCTGCCCCCAGTTTTTGTAAGGGTATAATTGCCTGTAATCGTTCCATTCAAGAGCAACGGCGCATCGGTTTGAATGCGGGAGTTAC
Source organism: Verrucomicrobiaceae bacterium (assembly GCA_024232965.1). Taxonomy (GTDB): domain Bacteria; phylum Verrucomicrobiota; class Verrucomicrobiia; order Verrucomicrobiales; family Verrucomicrobiaceae; genus JACKQF01. The sequence goes on from JACKQF010000004.1 coordinate 110,120, forward strand.
TGGTCATGGTGATGGTGCCATCGAAGCGTGGATAGACCGCATTTCCACCTGCGACCAGGAAGCGCTGCTTATCCAGTGTCAGATCATTGAAGACCAGGATCTTGTTTGCTCCATTCTGCGCACGATCCGTGCTGAGAGTCGAATCACCGCCTTGGTGGACAATGTTGTTGCCCACATTGATGACCTGGAAATTGGAAGTGCTGTCACCGATGGCGCGAGGTTCCCAAGTGCCGCCACGAAGGAGGATCGCCGTTGATGATGGAATCGAAGACGCAAACCCAGTCGGAGTGGCCCAAGACTGATCATTCACCAAGGAGTTCACGACCCCTTGTGCAATGTCGAGCGTTTCCAGACTGTTTGCCCGGGATGGATCCCAATTATCGAGGGTGAGCCGTCCACCGCCGATTTTGGTGATCTTGGAACCCACCCCACCAACGATCTGACCAGAGAAAGTGGTGCTGCTGCCTTGACGGCCAAGCACCAGGGTGGCTGCACCTAGATCAAGAGTGCCAGCAGTGTTCTGGACTGCACTGACAACGCTGCTGCCAGCCAGATTACCAAATTCCTGATCGTGGCCGTTCAGCAAAACTTTGGCACCGGGTTGGATCGTTACAGTGCTGCCAGTGATTACACTCAGATTCTCAAACACCGGCATCACGTTCGCAGCGGTTAGACTAACTGTCCCCTGATTGACTTGGACATTGCTTTGAAACGTATTGGCCCCAGATAGCTCCAAGGTGCCGGGACCATATTTCACCAAGCTCAGCGCGATCGTGTTGTTGGCGTTGTTGCGGAAGTTTGTGATCGGTGCGCTGATGGTCGAAGTAGCAGCATCGTCAACATAGAGCGCAAGGCTGTTATTGCGGAAGTCCAATGCGGAACCACCAGCACCCAAGATATCGGCGCCATTGTTCAGAATAATCCCAGCCTGACCGCCGCTCCCAATGGTCAGCGTATTGCCTACCAAATCGATATTTGCATTGGTGCGGAATCCATAAACGGAGCGGTTCCCTGTGAGTGTACCACCCGTTGCACCCGCATCGAAAAGGGTCGTGGAGCCGGCAGAGGTATCGAGATCACCCGTCCCGCCATAGGTCGCCGTGACGATGATTGTGCCAGATACGCCCGCGAAGTGAGCCGCATTATTGGCAGAGTCCTGGATGGCCGCCCAGGTGCCAATAGTCCCACTCGTCAGCGCAGGTGCCGAAGTGAATGCAACAACCTCATTGGTCGCACCACCGAGATTTGTGGTGACACCTTTCAGCGTCAGCGTGCCATTGTTTGAGCGGGCAAGGGAGCCAAACGTCCAGGTCGTGGCATTGCCACCTGCGCCTGTTCCGTCAATGATCAGAGCAGCATTGCCGAAATTGACGGTCAACGCGCCCGTCGAGGTGGTGGCATTGGTCAAGCCGGTGTTGTTATTCAACTGCAGTGCCCCGTTCGATACGGTGAAGGGATTGTTAACGCCAAATGGATCCCCACCCGACTTGGCCTCGCCAATTAGGGTGCCTTGGCTAACGATGACGCCGCCTGTATTGAATGTATTGCCACCAGAAGTAGGATTCAAAATCACGATGCCGTTGCCGGTCTTGGTGATCCCCTTGGCGCCACTAATCGTCCCGGTAAACGTCGTATCCCCACCCTGCACTGCTGTCAGCGAGAGCCCTGCACTGGTTAGAATAAGGTTGCCACTGAAGGTCTTGGCTCCGGCATCGAGACCACCCAAGGTCTGGGTGCTCCCGGTGGCGGTGTTTTCGATATTCCGGCCGATCGTCCGAAGGCCAGAGGCAAGCAGTGCACTGAAGGAGTTGTTGCGAAAAGTGACATTCGAAGTCGCCGAACCGAAAGCAGTATCGCTGCCAGCGACCAGATAGCCGTTTGAGATAACGGTGGGGCCAGAGTAGGTATTGTTGCCGCTCAGCCAGAGAGTCCCCTGCTCCGATTTCTCAAGTGTGTTCGCCGCAGCACCTGATAGCACGCCACTGATCGTGGTGAGCGCACCACGTGTCCGCAATACGGTGCTACGATTGAGATTCAGTCCACTGGTAACCTCAAACTGATATCCGTTGAAGCCATCAAAATAGATCGCACTACTGCCGCCGCCATTTACCGCATAAGCTCCGCTGTGAGCAATCGTCAGCGTAGGAACCCGCACGATTTGGTTGCTGGAACTTCCGTTCATGGAGCCGACGGTGATGACGCGAGTGGATCCATCATTGCCACCGGTGGTATTAATCACGTTATCAAACACAAATGGGCCGACGCCATCCATACGGAACTCCAAATCCGAGCGACGGTCGTTGTTCGTGTTCATATTGATCGTAGAGCCAGCGTTCCCTGCGGCACCGACATTGGCGAGCACCAGCCTGCCTTGTTGCACGTTCGTGGTGCCAGCGTAGGTGTTATCGGCGTTTAGGATCAGCACACCTGCTTGGCGTTTTTGCAGACTTACCGCGCCCGTACCGGTCTGCGTGATGGGGCCATTGAACGTCAGAACACCAACTCCCGACTGGAAACTATTGTCATTCCCGATGTCGAAGAAGGCGCCGCGGGCGGTTGCGCCGTTTTCTAACGTCACAGCACCGTTGAAAATGGTGTTGATGTAAGTCGTTCCAATTGAATTCACGCTGAACACGCGGTCCGCATCGTCCATTCGCATGGTGAAGTCATTGAGAGTGAGGTTACCAAAATACCCACCACTGATTGGAATGGTTCGGAATACGGCGTTCGCGCTCTTCACAAAGATATTGCGCGCCGCATACTGGGTGTCCGTCTGCCCAAAGTGGGAATTGGCGGGGTCAAGTCCCAGGCGAATTTCACCACCGCGGAGGGAGATGTTGTTGTTGGCAGTATTCAATGCGCCGTCCCGGCCGACGACGAGAATGCCGCCCGAACCGATCAGGTTGCCGGCAGTCAATGTCGTTCCCACGGTCTGCGCAACAGTTCCGGTGTAACTCTGCGCATTTGGGATATAGACAACACCTCCAATGTTCGTACGGCCGTTATTGTCAGTATTGCCGACGGTCAGCGGAAAGGCACCCGACAGCACATTGGCATTTGCGATGGTGAGAGTTCCACCACCCGAGCCAAGAAAGTATCCTTGCCAAGTGGCACCAGCAGTCGCCTTATCGCGACCAGTCGCGGTGAGGGTCGTCCCAGTGTAAACACCGTTGCCAGTATCCGCACCAAACCAAGCCTGCACGTCCGGTGCCACAGCCTTGACTTGGGCCAGCAAATCCGCCGAAAAGTTGCTGTTACCGCTGATTTGGATCGCGATTCGGTTACGGCGATCATTACCGGTTTGCTGGTTTGCCAACAAAATGTCATAAGCTCCGGTTTGAGGAATGGTGGAATCATTCGCTGCAACAATGCTGTGGAACCGAATATCGCCGCCGTCTCCATAGCCAGGACCAAACGCAATGGCGGAGGCGCTGTTGTCGTCTTGGTTCTCCATGATAATCATTTGCCGGGAACCGATGCTGGACGGGTAATCGATTTTTAGGCGAGAGGTTCCCCCGATTTGAATGTCGTTGCCAGTGACGTTGGCACCCGCAGTTCCGGTCCCATTGCGGAGCCACAACTCACCTTCCGCAATGATGGTCGAACCTTGGTAGCTTTTCGCATCGTCAAAAAACAGCACACCACCCCCGCGTTTGACCACGCCACCGTTGCTGAGATCCCCTGAGATCGTGCCCAGCACCTGCCGGTTACCACCGGACGCATTTCCGTCGAGCCGGATGTAGCGCTGCTCGCCATTCAAGTCGATGGGATTGACCATGGTCACGACGTGAGTGGCATTGCCCCCATTCAACGTGAAGATCCCGGGATTGAAGGTGGGATCCCCCCAAGTCACCGCACTGCCGGCGCCGCCGAAATTCACGTTGATCGGTGCACCGTAGGCAGAGAAACCGACGCTTCCGCCACCAAATCCGCCACCGCCAGTGAGTTGCACTTGTCCGATGCCTGTTCCAAGCACGCGCGTAAAGTCGCGATCGGTTTCATACGCCGCTTGGGTATCGGCATCGCCGACCATGTTGAAGTTGCCCGTTCCGAGCGCGGTGATGTTTTTGGCCCCAATGGGTTCACGGAACATCCCTTCAACAAGGTAGGTGGTGCCGCTGTAGGCATTGTTGGCATAAAACGACGTGGTCCCGCCACCTGCCTTGGTGAGCGCAACTGAGTTGCCTCCGTTATCAACAATCGAAGAGCGGATGATATTGGAACTCCATGCGATGTCGAACAACTCATAGCCGCCCGCTGCGCCTGCCGTCAAAAATGGCACGGAAATCGTGTGAGTGGCGTCACTGGTCAGAATACCACCTGACTCAATTTCCAGAGTCGTGACACCCGTTCCGGCAAGCGTGCGACCAGTGGTGCTACGCATGTTCAAGGAATTCACGCTGGTGTTCAGGGTCAGGGTGCGGTTAGCGCTGGTCAGACGGATATTCTGGCCTGTTGCCCAGCTTGCTTCTGCCGTATCGACCGCTTGGTCGGCGGTATCTAGCTTGCTATAGCCAAATCCCCCCCCTGAGACGGGATCATACTCCAAGAACTCACGATCATAAAAAGCCCAACCACCCACAAATGGCACCGAAGCTCCGCCTTCCAACGCTGCATTGACGAGACTGTGCTTCGCAGATGCACCCCACTCCGCAGTGGCACCCCCAGTCAAGTTGTCGATAGCGAGTTCCAATGTTGTTCCCGGATTCGGGCGTTGCAGGTCGGTGAAGGTCAGCGTCACGCTACCAGTATCGGCTGAGCGGATGTAGATCTTGTTTCCACCACTCTCCATCGTGGTGACCCCGAAGGTCTGACCCAGCGCATAATCGAAGAGGTTCGTAGCCGTGCCGTTGAAGGCTGCGTTTTCCACATTGATCAAGCTGGCCCGCATCGAAATCGGTGCCGTTGCGGAAAAGCGACTATTCGCAATGTTAGGCGCAGTTCCGCCGGCCGTCGGAAAGATGAGCCGCAAGGCGGAATTGCGAAGATTGAAAGCGGCAACGGTATCATACGGATTGTTACCAGTCGTCGTGTCACCAGTGTCGGCACGAAGTTCCCCAAGATTGGAGGTTATCGTTCCGCTGTAGGTGTTGTTGTTGCCCTGGAGCCTAAATCCGGATGTGCCGTAGTGGACAATGTCAGCCGTACCGGAAACTGTGCCCGACAGGCTGACAAACCCTGCTGCTCCGGACGCAGTGAGCACGTCTGAAACGTTAACGACCCCAGTCAAAGCGAGAGTCCCGTAGTCCGCCTGTATCCGCGCTGCGCTGCCGAGAGTGATCGCGCCGCCTAGGGTATCCTGCTCACGCCCCATCATTTTGCGCAGCGCCCCCTGACCGAGATAGCCGTTGCCATTGATCGTGAATGGCTCATTGACGGTCCCCCATCCGCCCGAGGATTGCGTGCCAATGCCGGCGTTATCCAAGTCGTTGGCCGTGGCAAAAGTGGCACCATCGTTGACGATTGTGTTCTGCGTTGCACCCGTCGCCCCCAGCAGATTGAGAGTGTTGCCCTGAGGATAGGCCAGCGTAATGCCGTTGTTCAGTGTGGTGACACCCGTGTAGGTATTGGAAGCCGCTGCGCCAAGGATCAGCGTGCCGGACCCGCTTTTCGTAAACCCGCCCGCCCCACTGATCACTCCATTGAGTGCTAGTCGGCCATCCTGCACGTTAATGTCGACCGAATCGGTTAGCACCACACCGCTGGAGATGACATCCGTCGCGAGACCTGTTTTCGTGATTTGCGCTGTGCCGCCGTTATTGAGGGTCAAAGAACCGCCCGTTCCAGCCGCGATCAAGTAGCTCTGCTTACCACCCGTGTCCCCAATGTTCAGAGCGCCGAGAGTGACCGCCCCATCTAGGTTCACCCTTTGCAGACCCGTCAATTCGAGCAGGTTCAGATTCGCTACATCGCCAATTGCATTCGGAATGAGCAGTGGGTTTGCGTGAAGGCCGGCATCATTCCAATTGAACAAGTGCTGCCAACTGTAAATCCCCGGAGCTCCAGACTGCGATACACCCCAATCCATCGTTGCAGCGTTTCCCTGAATCGAAGACACGGCCATAAGGCCAGTCATCAAAAACGCAAAACCACGGCGAGAACGGCGTAATCTGGCGAGAAGCGGGCTAAAGTTTTGGCGTGGGATTGCGTTGAGGTTGGCGGTTGATTTCATTGGCAGAAACGGATGATTGAAAAAGGATACAAGGACGAGGCGATCAATTGTTAAGGGGAGGCTCCAACTCAGTCCCCTAGACGCGATGTTTTTCGGGCGGTGACCGCCACCACCTCAAAATTCGCATTTTCGGCGCGAAAAAGCCGTAAAATCATGGACGGAACACACATCGAATGTGTGTGAGCTTTTGTGAATATAAGTCTCTGAAACATGGTTGATCCGCCATTATCGCTAATCGACTCGGGCATCGACTCATTGAGCAATTAGTATATTGCGATACTGGCATATCTAAGACGCCTTTTACCAGACTCTTTTTCGCTTGTCTTAATGCACACTTTTTACCACTTCTAATAAAGGTTTTGCGTATTTAAGGTCAGCAAAGAGGGGAGTCTCTAAAGACTCCCCTTGCAGGTTTCCGGGGCCACCCTGAAGTGGAACGCGGAGTTAAAACTTGCCACAAACTTGCTTCACCGAATCAAGCACCGCGTCCGGCGACGGCGCAGGCAGAGGCCGAGGAGGCCGAAGAACAGCAGCATCATGCGGCCTGGTTCTGGCACGCCACCCACGATGATGATCCCGTGGCTCGTCAGCGCAGACACATCCCAGCTCAGTCCACCCGACAGCGTCGGCAGATCGAGGTCACCGTAGCTGCCACCTGTCGTCGTCGCGCCAGGGGTATCAAAGGTCCCCGTCATCGCCGTCACCCAGTCAAACAAGTTGAACATGTCACCTGCAGCAGGTGTCCAGCCGTTGCTCTGGATCAGCAACGATCCATCGCCAAACGCTCCGCTCGCGCGGTCGCCCAGGCTCAGTCCTCCAGTGGTCAAGTTGATGTAGTCGAGGTCGCCGTAACTTGCTGGAGCGACGTTGACGACACTGACAAGCCCGGGATTGGCTGTCAGGTAGTCGTCAAAGGTTTGCGTGCCGCCCAGTGCTACCCAAGTGCCGATCGGGCCATTGCTGGCATCCAGCGTCGGTGCAGTGATCGACATCTGGATCTGCGATCCGCTGGCGACGGTCACTCCACCTGCATTCGAGAACGTCATTGTCTGATTGCTCGTGGCACTGTCTCCCGCCACTCCTGGCGCAAGGATACCTGGGTTTGTCGCCGTTCCAATCTGCGTGCTGCCTGCTACCGTGGAGGTCAAGGATCCACCCGCGAGCACAGGTGCTCCGCCGAGTGTCGTCGATGGACCAGAGACCGTTACTACGCCTCCGCCCATGATGCTGCCGCTGGTGCCATTGCCCACTTGGAGTCGGCCTTCTTGCACCATCGTTGTTCCACGATAATCGTTCGCTGAGTTGGTGACCGTCACCGTGCCTGCTCCAATCTTCTGGATCGACAGCACATCTCCCGTTCCGAGCGTTTGATCCACCTCGGTGATCGGGCCAGAGAACACCACACCGTCGCCAGAGGCAATCGCGGAGGTCAGGCGCAGGTCTCGGACTTCCGAGATGCCTGCCTGGAGGTCCTGGAGCCTCATCAACCCTGCAAACAGGCTTGTGCCCGTAGTCACGAGATTGGATGCTCCCACCGTTGTCGTGCCGCTGCCATTGGTCGCATTCACATCAATGTCGTTGGCGACACTGAGCCCTGCGCTGTTTTGCAGCACTGCCACGTCGGGATTCAGCACGTCCTCTCGGAAGCGGATTGGCTCCTGCGTCGTCTCATTGCGCACCACGATGTTTTCCTCAAACATGAACATCGTTTTACCAGCATAGCTGCCACTGTTGACTGCAACCTGCGTTCCGTAGGTCATCTGGTTGGAGGTCTCAAAATCATCGGCACGGACCAGGTTCATCGTGCCTCCCGTGACACTCGTGATCATGTAGACCCCATTGCGCTCAGGATTGGCCTCTTCACCAGCAACGAGGATGCGTGTGCCGACATCGCCAGCGGTATACGTATTGCCATCGACCGTGCTATTCACTCCAATGAAGGCTCCAAAGCCAGTGGTCCCACCGGCATCCTGACCACCACTAGTCGCACTGGCGCCGTCGCCATTCGGATTGAAGGACCCACTACCCAAGATGCTGGTAAAGGTCGCACGATCCACTGCAGCGACCCCGTTGCTGGTCGCATCACCCAGGGCAATCCTATTGGAACCAGCTGCGGTGTTGTTTTCCAGGAGCACGGTCCCCGCACGAACCACCGTGCCACCGGCGATCGGTGTGCCAGAGGTGCCTGCAACCCCCGCGCCATAGCTATTGGCTGTGGTCAAGCGCAGCGATCCGCCGTCCACGACTGTCAGCGTGCCAGCACCGCTAACGGTGTTCTCGAGGCTCAACTGAGTTCCAGCCTTAGCTCCAGCGTATATGTTGCGGTCGAGCGTGACGGTGCCTGTGATCGCAGCATCGGAACCCGATGAGGTGATCGAAGCACTGCCCACGCTGTTCACATTCGCCACCGTGATGTTGTTGGCGAAGCTTGGGGTGTTCTGCAGGTTCAACGCAGTGAAGTCATCCTCACCCGTGACCCCAGCCACGCCCAGCGTCACAGCGCCCGCACCGAGCTTGGCACCGGCGGCGACGTTTAGCGCGCCGTTGGCAACCTGCGTGTTCCAAGTTTGCGCACTGTTGTCTGTGAGTGCCAGCGTCTGCAAAGCTCCATTCCCATTGACTCGGAATGTGCCCGCACCGGTGATGGAACCCGCATAGACGGCATCTTGCGTGCGGTCAGCGCCGACGGTCAGAACCTCGGCTCCGCCAAACACCACATTGGCAGTAAAAGGAGTTGCCCCCGTGCTGGCGAGTGAACCAATGGTCTGGTCAAGGCTATTGCCTGCAAGCGTTCCAGAGACCGCTCCACCAGTGACGATGTGACGCGATAGCGGTGCCAGCGTATCGACTGCCCCACCCTGCAGCGTGCCTGCAGCGATATTGGTAACACCGCTGTAGTTGTTCTCGGCGTTATCCAACTGCAAAGTGCCATCGCCAGTTTTGCTGAGCCCACCGGGACCGGTCACGACCGACGCTACATTCAAGAGGGTGCCGGTTGCGGGGGCAATGGTACCACCGCCATTATCAAGTGTTACCCCTCGTGTCTGACTGATGGTCATGTCAGCGGTGGTTTCCAGCGTACCTCCTTTGAAGCGCAGGGAGTCTTCGCGCGTGGTGAGGTGCACCCGCCCGAGACTAGTGTCTGCTGCCACGGAAATGATCCCTTCTTCCAGAATCGTACCGCCCTGGTATTCATTCACATCCGTGAAGGTTTGTTTTCCTGCACCCAACTTGTGAAGCGTGACGGAACCATTGACCGAACCACCGTAGGTAAAGTCAGCGGCGTTGTTGAGGGTCAGGATGAAGTTATCGAATGCACTGTTGTTCACAGACCCGCTCGGGCCAGTCAGACCTGCGATTTCCTGATTGTATCCATTGAGGTCAAGGATGCCGGAGGTGCCTTCACCGCGGGTGCTGACAATCACAGTAGTCGCCAGAGCATTGTCGCGCCCCAGTTGGATGATGCCGCCTTCGACCGCAAGATTGCCGAATGAATTATTACCCGCGAGCTTGATCACATCCTGCCCCACCTTGGTGAGGTTAAAATTCCCTGTGATGTCGCCATCAATGACTAGATAAGAACCACGCAGCCCCACATCGCTGGGGTTCAGGTTGGTCGTCGTGTTGAGCTTGCCCATGTCATACATGAAATGGTTGGAGCCATTTGAGGTGCCGGCCGGATAGACCTGACCCAAGAACGAATCCGCAGTGAGATTCACGGTCACCTCACTGCGAATGGTCTGAATCACCGCTACCTCATCGTAGTCAAGTGGGAGATAACCCATGATGGAGCCGCCTGCGAGATCGATAGTCCGCGCGCCGGAGACATCCGTAAAAACTTGCCAGTGAACACCAGGATTGAAGGTGTAGTTGCCAGTGCCGCGAGCGTCGCTGCGCGCCCAGCGCTCGATTGACCCCGGCTCCTGGACTAGCGTTGCCAGAGGCGCAAAGTTAGCCACTGCAATTTCCATCACACCGGTCGAACGGAGATTGGCGATGATATCACTGTTACCAAAGGCCCCGTTGCTCATCACTCGCACGGTGCCATCACCGACGCTGAAAGTATTACCGGCACCTGTAAAGGAGGCAGAGTTATCGCCCAGGCTCAGAATGCCGTCGCCGGTCAGGCGAACGCTATAAAGGCCCTGATTGTTCAGCCCGCCCGTTCCGTCACCGGCACCGAGTTGCACACCGCTGGTCGATCCAGGACCGAAGCTAGTAGCGTCCACACTCAGCATGTAGTTGTCATGCAGGGTCACTGTGCCCGTGCGAATCGTGTGCCTGGAGCTGTCTGACTGGAAGAAGACGATCCCTTCCATGCCGCCGCCAGAACTTTTTAAATCGATGGCAGGGATCTGATCCAGACGGTCAGCAGTTGCCACTGAGCGGATGATCCCGATGTCGTTTACCGTAATCTTTCCACCACCCCAAGTGAAGAGGTCAGGGCTCCCACTGTTGAAATTGTAACGAACTTCTGTGATCTGGAGAGTGTTGTCGTTGTCCGTCATGTGGGCACCACTCAGAATAACTTCGCCAGTGCTCTGCGCGTTAGGCGTCAAGAACTGAACTCCACCCCCGTTAATCACCCAATCGCCCGTAAACTGAGGTTGATCACTGCGGATATTCAGGAATCCAGTGCCGGACTTGGTAACTTGGTTGGCGTAAATCTTGCCATTGAATTGCCCTGTGGTTCCATCCACAAAAACGAGCGCCTCGCCATCACCAGTGCCAGAAGATCCAAAATACAAATTCTGATTCAGCGTCGGTGACCGATCAGTTCCCCCAGTGTTCGCAAATATCAGACCACCGCTGCGAATGATGATATCCGAAGCGGAATTGTCTGCGCTGTTATTCACAGTGGCGTTGATCTGGCGGGACACACGCAGGGCATAGAGGTCAAGATTCGCCCCCATCGTCATCGCCGAGGTGCCTTCCAAGCTCAAGATTTCCGTGCCGTTGTTTGCTACAGCCACCGATCCATTGAGGGTCGTGGCAGTGGTAGCGATATAGTTGGCAGGTGCGCCCCCTTGAGTGATGGTCTGGAATCCCGCCGTTCCATCGTATTTGAGAAACTGCCCTTCGGACCGGCTCACAATCCAAGGGTCGACCATGTTGTTGTTCATCAAACTCGCTCCATTGGATACGATGAACCGATCAGCTCTGTCCGCGGTGGTGGTTGATGCCGTCACCGCCGTCGTGCTAGCGCCCAGGAACCCGGAATCATGGCGCAGCATCAGAGTGCCGTTGCCGCTACGAGTCAGATTGCCGGCGATAAGCTCTGCCGATGCGTTGGCGGTCGTATTGCGACGCACAACCACTTCGGAACCACCCGCTACTGAAATGTCACCCACCGTTTCACTGTTGAAGGCGGAGGTACTATTGCCACCAGCCATATCGAGCACCGAACTGTTCAGCGCAATCGCGACGCCGTCCGCCCAGCGGCCACCGCCTCCGGTGCCATTAAAGGTCGTGCCGTTGTCGAAGCGTAGGCGGGATCCAGGGTGGAGGACCAAGTTGTTTGAATTCAAACCGATGCCACCGACTGCTGTACCTGCTGCACCTTCATAGCGCATGTCGCCATAGTTATCGATTTGTCCTGACCCGAGCGGCGTGCGCCAAGTCGCGCCATTTGCCCCCCCCTGAACGGAAAGGACGAAACCTCGATAGCCGCCATCCAAATTTCGGCCACGATTCACCAAAGTTCCGCCATCAAAACTATTGTTGCCATTGGCGTTGATTGTGACCCCGCCGTAACCCATGACGGTGTGAGCAACACCAAGGATCATTTTGTTGCCAACTCCAGCGAATTGATCGCTACCTGCCGTACCTGGCCCGACGGTCAGCGTCGAACTACCCCCGCCGAGGCGGAATTCAGTTCCACCGACACCCCAAGGAGCCACGCTATTCGCAGAGAGCGTGCCGCCATCAATCGAACCAAGTTGCCACAGATTGAAGACACCCCCATCGCGCAGCGCCATTGAGGGATCCACCGTGAGGTTTTGACCATTGTCAATCGAGAGGACCCCGTTACCGGTGCCGCTGATAACGCCAGCGACGGCAGCAGTGATCGAGTTAAAATTCGCAATGGTGCGGGTCCCGATGACGGGCAGTGCCGTGCCGCTCGTCAGCACTTTGGTGAGACCAGTCGTGCCAAGCTGAGCCGTGCTCGCAATCGACAGGCCAGTCCCGGCAAAGATCTGCACCGGACCAGTGCCCAGGGTGGCGTTCGCTTGGCGCACCGTGGTAATACCCGTTAGGTTGTTAAAGCCACCTGAAAAGCTATTTGGAGCATTATTGTCGAAATGCAGGAACCAGATACCCGCCTTGTTGAGAGTTCCATTCCCGGTCACTACTTCGCGCAGAAACAAGTCTGCGCTGTCAGTGCGGATGACAGGACTGCCGTTGATTTGGAGTTCGCTCTCCATTACGATATCGTCCCCGAAGCTAGCGGATTGGAAGATCACATACGGACTGTTCGTCGTGCTGAAGATATTGCCACCGTTGTTCAGACCGATCGTCCTCACACGAGCCGCGGTGCCACCGTCACGATCATTGATGAAGGTCACCTGTCCATTCACTGATACGTTCTGCCCGGCGTTATCAAAGTAGGAGGTATTGGCACCACTGTTCGCCATGCGGACGGCCCCAAAGTTCAAGGAGACACTGCCAGTCCCGTCCACGTCCGCGTTGGCGCCATTGAGACGCCACTCACCACGGTTGAGCGTGAAGCCACCCGTGAAGCCTCCATTGGCACCATCAAATCTCAACACACCGTCACCGGTTTTGATAATGGGTGCCGCACTGGTGACGGCACCAGCCAGACGCCAAGTGGCCGTGTTAACATTCAATCCAACGGTACTTGTTCCGCCGATAGTCGTCGTGCCAAGAACCTGAGCATTGGAGTTGCTATTGTTAAGACGAACAAGCGTCCCAGCAGGTCCACTAGTTCCCAGGATGTTAAGATTCTGAATCTGCACCTCGTTCGTGGTGCCAGCTCCGGTGTACCGTTCTGCTTGGATCTGGGCATACGGCACGTTTTCGCCGACCGTCACAGTGAGCCCAGAGAATGTGGTCGTGGCGCTGTTATGGCGCAGACGCAAATCCGCCATCTGGTTGCCATTGAAATTGTTGGCATATTCGCTGTAGAGGATGATCTCACTTGCCGTACCCTGAGTGCCCGCCCCATCGAGATAGAGTCGGCCGCCATTCATTTGGATGGTCCCCGTGATGGCATTCGAGGTGTTGGTGAAGTGGAAGCCCCCTGGGCCGTCGATCGTCAGATTCGCCGCCGTGATGACACCACCGAAGTGGCTATTCGGAGTGCTGTGACCTCCGTAGATGATACCTTCAACCGGAGTAGTGCCATTGCCGAAATACACATTCGTGGTGTTGAAGCTGACACGGTTGCTATCATCGCTACCGAGAATGAGGCCGCCACTCCAGATGTTGAACTGGCCACCCGTGAAGACCATATCGTTGGTGCCGGACTCTTCGTCCACCCTCAATGCATAGACGTTTTTCGTGCTGGTGAGCGTCGTATCTCCCCAGGTGCCCGCAAACGTCACGATATCGGTGCCAGACACTGAGCTCAAAAACGCATCGCCACCACCAAGCACAGGTGTCCCCGTGACAAATGGCGCATTTGTGAAGCCAACGGTGCTGTCATAGCTGAGGAAATTTCGCCCTGAAGCATTGATCATCCATGGAGCCACCATACCGTTGGTAAGCGTCGGCGCAGCGCCTGTGACGAAGAGTTTTTGCGACTGGAGATTGATGGAACCCAGCTCCGCCACTGAGGTGTTGCGGACGGTCAAGGTCGCCTGCCCCACGCGGGTGATGCTGGGTGTCCGCAAGACGATCTGGCCACTGCCGCTGCGTTCGAGGGTGATCCCTGCGCCCCCCTTGATCGTAATGCCTCCAACAGTTTCCTGGTTTACCCGGTTGGTGGAGCTGATGAGGTTGATCGACGCACTGTCAAGAAGCAATGGGGTGGTGTCACCCCACTTGTTTTCATCGGTCTCAAGGCCCAGATTGGACTCGTTTAGACGCGAGATGAATGAATAGTCCGCCACATCCATGCTGTAATCGAGGCGTAGGTTACTGCCTGGATACAAGTTGACCGTATTGACCTGGGCACCCGCATCATTGGTCACGCGGCCATCCCCCCTCAGCGTCAGACGGCCATAGACATCAAATACTGGCGATGCGCTGTTCCCCGTCAATTCGAGGATGTTACCAATGCTCCCGGTATCAGCGCCGCGATAGATGGTCGTGTTGCCAGTGTAGTCTTGGTCTCCGTAGAAGCGGACATTCGAAGTAGAGCCACTCGGATTGATCCCTGCAAAAACTGAGGACTTCCCAAGTTCTACCGATGCGGAACCAGTGATCACATTGGAGTTGGCAATGCTCAAAATGCCGGCGTTGGTTCCATTGAAGTTATAGATGTTGTTCACACCTGCCCCAAGAGTCGTCGGTGTGTAAAGGGTATTCGACAGAGCGGACAAGCCCCAACGTCCATTGCCAAATTTGGCTTGATTGAGCGGAGTCGTCCAGGTGCCTTCGCTGAGGCCCAGGGAGATAGATCCGTCAGTCAAAGAACGAAGTCCGTATGCCGTGACAGGGTCATCTGTCATCAAATCCACCCTCGTTGTCGACCCGAGATCGGCACCATAGACGCGAACTTCTTGCCCTTGTGCCGTCAGCACGTTGGACGGGGCCGCGAGCCGAATTGCCGAGCCAAGGTTTACGATGATATCACCAGTTCCCGCGTTGGCCGTCGCCAGCGGAACAAATGTGACTCCGGGCGAGCGAATGTCATCGAGACCGCGGGTCCCAAAAAGCAGTGTGCCTCCCGTAATCACCAAACCGCCGCTCCAGTTGGCACTATTGTCCGCACCAATCGACAGATCTGATCCGCCAATCTTGTTGAGCGTCCAGCCCTTGCCACCGTCCGTGATCACCCCGCCCAAGACGAACGAATTGTCCGTTTGGAGGCGTGCATGATTGGTAAGCGTCGTGGTGCCATCCATGCGTGCGATGAACGTATTGCCGTTGTTGACCAGGAAACGCTGTACGTCGAGCGTCAGGTCCCCGAACGTCAGAAGCTTGTTGCTGCCGCCACCGGTCGCACGGTCAACACGGAATACCGAATCGGCACCTTGGTGGATGATGTCGTTGCCGATATTGATGCGCTGCTGATTGCTGGTGCTATCACCGATCGCAAGAGCGGTGTACTGCCCACCCCGGAGCAAGATCGTGGTGGAGGCAGGAATGGCGGAAGTGTTTGTGGTAGGCGTGGCCCACGAATTGTCGTTAACCCATGCGGAGACAGCGCCGCGTGTGATTTCCAGGGTGTCAAGTGTACTGGGCTTGTTGCCATTGATGTTATCAAAGGTGAGCGTGCCCGCGCCTGCCTTAACGATCCGAGATCCCGCGCCACCCAAGATCTGACCATTGAAGGTTTGGCTGCTATCTTCACGCCCAACCGTCAAAGTTGCTGTGCCTAGATTAAGAGTGCCGGCGGAGAACTGGAAGGAGTTGCTAGGATTAACTGCGGAAAGGTTTCCAAACTCCTGGTCATTGTTGTTCAGGTCGATGGTGGTCCCTGGCGACATGATGATGATGGAACCACTGGTGCCGTTGAGATTTGAGAAGAAGGGCAACACGTTTGGTGCAGTGAAGCTCAGCGTCCCACGATTGAGTTCGATATTTCCCTCAAACTGCTGAACCGCGCCGATCTCCAAGGTTCCAGGACCAAATTTGGTGAACACCGTCGCTTGTGTATTGTTGACGTTGTTGCGCGTGTTGTGGATTGGGACATTCAATGAAGAAATGGCGGAGTCATCGACGAAGATGTTAAGCGCCGTATTGCCGATATTGATCCGACTTCCAGCGGAACCATTGATGTCAGCACCATTGTTCAGGATAATGCCAGCACCATTGGCTGGGGTGGCGTTGTCCCCCACATTGAGGGTGAAAGCCCCAAGATTCAACCCGCTGTCAGCGCGGAAGGCGAAGACGGACCCGTCTCCTGTGAGAGTCAGCCCACCACCAGTCGCATGGATGACCTGGGTGGCGGTCGAGGCGTTCAGATCACTCCCTGCGTATGTGGCAGTCACGATGTTGTTCCCACTCAATCCAACATAGTCCGCAACGTTGCTGCTGCCGGACGTCGTATGCACCGCCCAAGGCCCAACGATCCCGTTCACCAGGGTCGGAGCAGACGTAAATTTGAAGATTTCGTTGGTGTTAAGAGATCCCGTCGTTGGAACAAAAGTTACGCTGCCTGACCCGGTGCGCGCCAGCGATGCAAAGGTAAAAGTCGTAGCGCCTCCTGCAGTTGCATCCACAGCGATCCGTGCGCCACCGCCTGAAGTCAGGGCCCCAGCGGTCGTGGTCGTAGAACCCGCCAGACCAACCAATCGCAGGTCACCATCTGCCATTGAAATTGCGCCCGAGCCAAATGGACTCCCCGAAGCGAGAGCGGTTCCCACCAAAGCACCCTGCGTTACGGTCGTGCCGCCGGTGAAAGTGTTCCCGTTGGTCAGGAAGACCGTACCGTTGCCCTGTTTTTCAACCCCGAATCCGCCGCTGATCACACCACTGAAGGTCGTATCACCAGTACCAAAAGCAGTCAGCGCAATGCCTCGGGTGGACAGGTTCACGTTTCCACTAAACAACTTCGCCCCATTATCCAGACCGCCAAGTGTCTGGGTGCTACCAGTCGCTGTATTGATAAAGTTCCTGCTGATGGTGCGGGCACCAGACGCAAGGATCTGAGAGAAGACGTTGTTGCGGAAGATGATGTCGGAAGTTGCATTGCCGAACGCAGTGTCACTGCCCGCGATAAGATAGCCATTGCTAATGGTGGTGGAGCCCGTGTAGTTATTATTCCCGTTCAGCACCAGCGTCCCCTGGTCATTCTTCTCCAGGGCACCGCTGCCACTCACAATCCCGTCAAAGGTCGTCAAAGCCCCCCGTGTGCGGAGGCTGATGCTCACACCAAGAGTGACCGGTCCAGTGACGGTAGTACGATAGCCATTGAAGCCATCAAAGAAGATTGCGCTACTGACGGAGCCTCCGACGGTGTAGCCGCCAGCGTGCCCGATGTTCAGTGATGGAATTTGCACCACCTGATCCTCTGAGCCAGGGCCAACGGGTCCCACCGTGATGACGCGAGTACTGTTAACGTCCCCACCAGTGGTGGCGACAGGGTTATTGAAGAGAAATGGACCTGAGCCGTCAATGCGGTATTCGAGGTCAGATCGACGAGCGCCATTGGTGGCCAGCGTAATGGTGGAGCCGACCAGACCTGCCGCCCCAGTGTTCGACAAAACCAACCGCCCTTGCTCGACAAAGGTATTGCCGTCGTATGTGTTATCGCCCTGGAGAATGAGCACCCCACCGTTACGCTTGCGCAGGTTTTGAGCGCCCGTGCTTCCAGCATCGATGATTCCCGCCACGGTGAGCATCCCTGCCCCCGCCTGAAAGCTGTTATCCACCCCGACATCAAGGTAGAAATTCCCAGCAGCCCCGAGATTGGGGGAAATGTTGTTGACCTGCAAGTCGGTAAAGTTTGTTCCGATCGAGAAAATCTGTAGAACGCGGTTATTGCTACTGTCACGATCCCCATACGTGATGTTACCGAGCAAAACAGTATTATAGCCACCGCCATCAAGGCTTGAGGTACGGATGGTGCCGGTGCCACCGATGACGCTCACATTGCGATTCTGATACTGAGTCCCGACGAATCCGCCGTAGGCACCATTGGCCACGTCGAGGCGAAGTTCCCCAGAGCGCATGTTGATGTCAGCGGTGCCAGTCCCGAGCGCCCCATTTTCACCGACCCACAAAATACCACCTTGGCCAATCGTAACCTGCCCTGAAAAACTCTGAGCTTGAGGGATCCAAACCGTGCCATCGGTGTAGTTGCGATCCGTTTGATCCGGGGCACCAACAATAAGAGGAGTAGGGGCACCAAGCGCGCTGTCTGTCAGCACATTGGCATTAGCGATGGTCAGCACACCACCGTTATTCGTATGGCCACCGAGACGGTAGGCGGACACCGCACCGCCGGATGGAGACAGCGACGCGCCAGTATAAACGCCGTTGCCGTTGTCAGCCCCAAACCATGCCTCGACATTCGGCGCGATTGCGCGAATTTGCCCCGGGATATCGTTTTGAAAATCGTTCAGCCCGCTGATCGTAACGGCGACTCGACGCGCCTGTCCGCTCTGGTTATTGGCAATCAGAACATTGTAGGGCCCACTTCCAGGGGTGCCACCCGTTGCAGTCAAGCTGCTGAAGGCAATGCCTTCACCGGTTCCGTAACCCGGGCCGAACGATACAACCGCTGGCGTGTTGTTGTCGTTGTTCTGCAAAATGATCATCTGATGACTGCCTATGTTGGAGGGCGATTCGATCCGCAAATAGCCGTCTGGTGCGATCTGGATGTCATTCCCAATCACATTGGCGCCCGCTGTTCCATCACCGCGCAACCAAAGAGCTCCCTGACTGATGATAGTTCCGTTTTCATAGGACTTGGCGGCGTCAAAAATCAAGGTTCCTCCACCGCGCTTGACCAGAGATCCGTTACTGACGTCACCAGCAATGATGCCAATTGCTGCACGCTCCGTGCCCGATCCGCTGCCATCAATACGGAGGTATCGTTGCTCGCCAGCAAGATCGAGAGGGTTAATCAGTGTGGTCACGTGTGTTGCATTGCCACCGTTTAGGGTGAAGACCCCGGCATTAAATTCCGGAGAACCCCAAGTTACCGTAGAGCCAGCGCCACCAAAGTTCACGTCAACTGGCGCGCCATAAGCTGAAAAGCCCGCGCCAGTCCCCCCGAGGAACTGGACTTGCCCGACGCCAGAGCCTAGACTGCGAACAAAGTCGCCATCGTTTTCGTAGACTCCCTGGTTAATCGAGGATCCACCGAAGGTAAGGTTGCCACTCCCAAGGGCCACCGCCTGCGCACCGATCACGCCTCGGAAGGTGCCTTCGTTGAGATAGGTTGTTCCGGTGTAACTGTTTGCCGTTAAGAATGAACTCGTGCCACCACCAGTTTTGACGACAGACACTGGATTGCCTCCATTGTCCGTAATGTCAGAAGAGATGAGGTTCGAGTTTGTCGCAATCAGATAGAGTTCATAGTTACTCGCAGCGCCCGCGGTGAGATAGGGAACAGTGATATTGTGAGTGGTGTTCCCTGTCGTGATGATACCGCCAGAATCAACGATGAGGGTCGAGCCTGCGACTCCGCCCAATGTCCTTGCGGCGGTTCCGGCAATGTTGAGCGATTGAATTGTGGTCGTAGCCGCTGCCAATGTTGGGCTAGTGGCTGATATTTTGATGTTTTGAGTAGAACCCCAGGTTCCAACGGCAGTATCCGTTGCATAGTCGCCCGCCGTCAATGCGGTGTACCCATTGCCCGACAACGCACCATCATTGTACTTCAAAAACTCGATCTGCGTCGTAGCCGTCCCATTGCCATAGGCCCAACCACCGACAAAAGCGACATTCCCGCCGCCATCCAGCGCGGCATTGAAGATCCGATACTGAGTTCCAGTCCCAATGGTCGTCGCAGCGCCCCCATCAGCTGAGAGGCGCAAAGTGGTGCCGGGACTGCGTGTGAAACTTGTAAGCTTAATGGAGCGCTGAGCCCCGCCAGTGGTATCGCGCATGTCCAGGAAAGCATCGCCCGAGGCAATCGTCACCGGACCCAGCACCTCATTCCACGCCTGTGTGCTAGTGTTGTTGAAACTCGTGCTCTCAAGCCGGATGCGGCCTGCATTGAGAGTGATCGGAATGTCGTCATCGAACAAGTTTGTAATTGCCCCCGTCGTCCCTGCGGCGAGTTGCAAAAGTCCATTCTTGATCGTGAGCGAAGAGATATTCTTGTATGGGTTGTCGCCCGTGGTGGTATTGCTGGTGTCGGCACGGATTTCTCCCAATTCCGAGACAAGCGATCCAGAGATGGTGGAAGAATTGCCCTGGAGCCTTAGGCCACTGATGCCGTAATGGGTGATGTTGCCAGTACCTCCGATAGTTCCGCTGATCGAAACAAAACCGACACCACCAGCACGAATATTGAAGTCATTGGAATTGAAGGCTCCGTTACTCAGAGTGAACGTGCCGGCGGCGTCATTTTGGATTCGCGTGTCGCCTGCCAGAGTCACTACCCCTGGGTGCGTGCTTCCGTTTGCGCCCATAAAGCCGCGAAGTGCACCGCTATTCCGAAATCCGTCACCGCTGATGGTCAACGGTTCCGACGGATTGCCGATGGCACCCGAACCGGCTGCGTCCGGGCCAAATGCAAGCGTGGCACCGCTGCTCACCGTGGTGTTACCCGCTGTGGTGCCGAGAACCGTACCATCATTCGCTGTCGGAACGAGCAGTGTCATCCCTCCGTTGAGAATCGTGGGCCCGGTGTAGGTGCTAGCACCGCGAAGAACCAAAAGACCACCCCCCTCTTTCGTGAAGCCAACCCCCGCGCCGCTGATACCACCAGTCAACACCAACACCCCATCATTGACGTTGATTGTCGCCTGCTCCGCCAACAGAATGTTTGAAGTAATATAGTCAAACGCTGACCCTGACTTGGTAATCGCCACACCACCCCCCCCATTATCGAGGGCAAGAGAGCCACCCGATCCCGGAGCAATAGTGTAGGAGTACCGCCCCCCAACGTCCCCAATGTTGAGAGCGCCAAGGGTTGCACCTCCGTCCAAATTGATCGTTTGATTGCCGTTCAGGCTCAGGAGATTTAAATTTGCCACATCACCTGGCAGGTCAGGTATCGAGATTGGACTCTGGTGCAATCCCTGTGCGTTCCAATTGAACAGATGCTGCCAACTGTAGGTTCCTGGCGTTCCAGACTGAGATACCCCCCAATCAATGGTCGCTGCGGTTCCCTGAATCGACGAGACAGCCATCAGTCCAGTCATCAAAAATGCAATACCACGACGCGAACGTCGCAGCCTGGCAAGGGCAGGGCTAAAGTTTTGACGAGGGGATAGTGCTAGGTTGGCGGTTGGTTTCATTGGCACAAGGTTGCGGTCAGGGACGTGATTGGGAGAGTCAGCAAAAGGCGAGAGATAGACGCTGTTATAGGCTCTTCGCTCGGATAAGACGGCTGCATGGAAAGCAACATCGTTGCTGCGCACGGAACCCATGGATCCTCGCGAAACCCGCAATCAACGCGGTCACGCGCATGAAGCGTGAGAACTTGCCGATTGAGATAAGCTTCTTGGACATGGGTGGTTGGGCATCAGCTTCTGCAAAACAAGCATTCCACTCTAGTATTCAAAGCTGATTGCTCATATTGACACACCAACCGCGCATTTAGCGAGTCAGATTTTGCTTGCCCTAGAGGAAACGTTTTGCTCATTCAAATAAAGGATTTGCGTATTTTTACCCTTCAAGCCCGCGTTCCTGCCCCTCCCCGACCGCGATAACAACAAAAAGGCGGAGGCATCATGCCTCCGCCCTTAGTTGATTCGGAATTTGGAACACCCGCACCTGAAAACTATCGACGGCGACGGCGCAGGAAGACCAATCCTAGGCCGCCAATAAGCAGCACCATCCGCGAAGGCTCGGGCGACATCGCCACGATCAGGATACCGTTTGATTTGAACAGGCTGGCATCCCAGCGCAGGGCAGGATCGATCCCGGAGAGATCTGGAAGATCGAGATTACCATTGTCATCGCCGTTACCCACAAGGTAGTTGCTGGAACCCACATTGAAGGCTCCCCAGTTCGTGCCAATCCCAAACCAGTCAATCAGGTTCAGAATGTCCCCAGCCTGCGGAAAATAACCCTGCTCCAATTCATCAACCACGATGTTGGTGCCATTCCAAACGAGGTTGCCCCCGATTTCAAGATGATCGTGCTGGCTGCTGAGAATCGCCGTTCCGTCTTCACCAAAGTAGCTTGGATTGACCCCAGAATCAGGACGGGAGGACAGAATCGTAGCGACGTAGTCCGTATAGACCGTGCCCTGTTCGATGTAGTAGTTCCCTGCGCTGAGATCAAAGTCCTGATCTGATGCAAGCCCCACTTGGAACTTCAGCGTGCCACCGTTCAACGTCAGATTCCCAACGGGTGAAGCCCCAAACTCATCGTTGCTACCGATGAACAGCGTTCCAGTAGAACCACCCGCGCCGTATGTGGAGGAAGTGTCGCCAGGAGCCATGAGACCGGAATTGACAGTCAGATTGCCCCGGACATGGCCGGAGCCAGACAGCGTCCCACCTGCCACGATAGTGTCACCTGTTCCAGTCGAACCGGCGGCACCGATGCCCCCGTGGCCAGAGGCAGTCGCCACCGTCAAGGCACCTTGGCTCACGGACACCCACTCTCCAGATCCATCTTGCCCAACCTGAAGTTCACCGGCATTCACCGTCGTGGTTCCAGTGTAGTCATTGAAGATCGTCATCGTAGCACTTTCGGCACCAGCTTTGACGATGCTGAGGGCTCCAGCGGGCTGATCACAGGTGCCGTCTATGGTCGAGACCACTCCATCACGGAAGTAGGCGTCCCACTGACCCGCAGTGGTCTGAGTGATCGTCAGTGTGCCTGGAGTCGCTGAACCATTTTCAACGATGGCTGAGCTATCCCCCAGTGGCGTGTAGTCCGTCGCCACGATGATGCCACGAGTTGGGTCAATCGATTGGCCAGCCTTTGCGTCCAGATCTGCAGTGGTCTGGCGCGTTGGGTCCCAAGTCGGACTGGTGAAGGAGTAGAGCCCTGTGGTGCTGTTTCCATCATTCGTGATCAGATTGCCGATCGTGACGTTGCTACCCCCTGCCTGGAGTGTGGAGAGGTTGCGCAGTTCGACGTTATTTGTGCCACTGAGGGCCAAGTCGCTCCCGAAGCGCAAGATGTCCAAATCGTCACGGTCAAAGTTGCCTGTGCCGGTCCCGAGTTCGGCACCGACGGTGACACGACCCGTAAATGCGGAGTTGTCACCACGCAGCCAAACTGTGAAGAACGAGTCCGAATAGTTTCCGTCAGTTTGGTTGGCGGCACCGCCTTGATTGTTGTCAACCATGACGTTGTTTGAACCCGAAATGTTCCCGCTGATGTCGAACACAGCCTGCTGCTGTTCGCCTACCAGATTACCGTCCAAATTGACGGTGTCCTCGTAATAGAATCTCACTTGGCCAGCCCCGTTGATTGAGCCTGTGCCACCGCCAGAGGTGCTGGTATTGCCACTACCGACGTTAATCGCTCCGGTGTAGTGGATCGTCGGATTCCGGGGCATGTACCCTGCTGCAATACGGACCTCATGGGCCAGATTGTCGCGGACAATGATTTCACGATTGATCGTGATGTCCTGATCCGGTGAGTCAATGGAGGTCGTGCCGTTACCGAACACGCGGTTTTCAATGCGGAGTTGCACCGCAGAATTGTCAGTATTCTCGTTAGCCACCGTCTCGCCCATGTAGATCTTGCCAGTGCTTTCAAAGAATGCCCCATTGTTCGCCTGGATCGCGGTGAAACCATCACGCAAATCCAAATCGCCAGTCCACTCATGAAGCGGACGGTAGAAGCGCAAGTTACCATTACCGATCTTGATGATATCACCAGTTCCGTAGACTCCCCCTTCATTTGGATTGATGAGGAACTCCGAGTTACCTGTCGATCCGGCATCACCGTAGATGTTGCCGGTGGCATTAATCGTGACGTCAGCAATTACATTTAGCAATCCATCAAAGGTGGGCTGACGCTGCGTGCTACCGAACAGAGTCACCTGATCCCCGGTCTGCTCACCCAATTGGAACCACTCACGGAAGCGGACCTGACCGTCACGGGACGCATCACCACGCTTCGAAGAAATCTCCAGAGTGGCGTTGTTTCGAATGATCGTACCATCTGCCCAACCATCCGTTGTTCCAAATGTCGTATATTGCGCGTTGTCGTTGCCCTGACCTTGGATGTCCACTCTGACAGGAGTCGTCCCATCACCAATGACGGTCAGCCCCGTGTAGAGGTTGGTCACCCCCAACAGATCTTGGGTGGCGGTTCCCGCAGTACGATCACCGAACTGGACAGTGCCCGGTCCAAGGATCGTAAGTCCGCCGTTGTTTGGATTGTTGGTGCCGTAGCTGGTAATGACGTTGCCTTCGGACGAGATCTGATTCGCCGCAGTGCCACGCAGAACCAACCGAGAAGCGGCATCAGAGACGGAGATCACGCCATTGTTTCCACCCAAAACGATTGATTGGGTGTAGGTATTGGGAGTTCCACCTGAACCCGCGCCAGCCAGTGCGAACTCCAGCGTTCCTCCATTCAAGTTCAGGCTGCCTGTGCCCAGGCTGGATACGTCTTGAATTGAAACGGTGCTATTACCAGTCATATAGTTGACCCCAGACTGCGTATTGGTGCCAGCCAGAAGAGTGCGCCCGGTGCCGCTGAACACCACATTCGTGCCCGAGATATCACCAGCAATCGTCACATCACCCGACGCAAAGTTGTGGATAATCAGATCTCCAGACGCAGCGCTCACTCCCACACCCGTGCCAATTGGCGTGCCCGTTGTGTAGTTGCTGGTCACAAGAATCCCACCATTAGCTGGGAGGGCAATCGTGCCGCTGGTCACCTCACCAGCTAACGTGTTGAACCGTAG
This sequence comes from Verrucomicrobiaceae bacterium, assembly GCA_024232965.1. Lineage (GTDB taxonomy): Bacteria > Verrucomicrobiota > Verrucomicrobiia > Verrucomicrobiales > Verrucomicrobiaceae > JACKQF01. The sequence goes on from JACKQF010000004.1 coordinate 134,923, forward strand.
CGAGTTGACGGATGTGCCCGCGATGGTTGCAGTGACATCAACATCGGATGCATCATAGCCTGCAAAGGCGACAACATTTCCAAGGGCGTCGGTCGCTGCCCAGTCGGAGGCAAACGGAGTGCTCGTCAAATTGGCTCCAAAGGTCGCATACGAGCCGATACGGCCGCTGGCCGCTACACCCGCTAGATTGACCGTGCCACCGCCGATGGACTGGAAGTGGACGGTGCCACCTGCACTGCGGCTTGGCGTTCCGGTGATGTTGACCGTGGTGTTTGGGCCGACAGCGGCAATCGCAGACCCACCAGCGTTGATAGCGAACGCACCGAAATCCTCCGAAAAGGCAGCGGCAGCCGTAGCGCCATTCACGACGAGACCACCACCCCCAAGCACCAGGGAAGCGCCATTCCCGACACGGCGACTGGCGTTCACACCATAATTGGTGAGGTTCAAGAAGCCGCCGAGCACGTTCACACGTTCCACCGTGCTATCACCAGCCGTTGAGCCCTCAAGATTCACCGTACCACCACCAATCTTGGTGATGGACGAATTTACCAGAGCACCACTATCGATAAAGTTGGTGCGGAAGGTGACCTCACCACCTGGGGCGGCATAGAGTCTCAGGTCACGGTCATAGGCGACGGTCTGTCGATTGCTTTGAGTAAAGATGACCGAACCCTCACCAGTACCAAAGACCACCTCACCCGTGGTGTTTTCGCCACCCATCGTGGAGTTACCCGTCGTGTTGCCACGTCCGTAGTTGTCGTTGCCTGTCGCATTCAGGGGATCATAGGTATCAACACCGACTTCCCAAGACTTCAGGTTAAAGGTCGTGCCTGGATTGGCCAAGAAGAACCCAAGGTTGGAGGTTGTCTCACCATCACCACTTACGACGGCCCGCCCCCCCAAACGGAGACCGATCATCGGATCGAGAGGGTTAGAGTTCACCGCTGTGGCTGCCGCAGGCGTGTAGAAATCTCCAGTTCCGTTATAGCGGAGCAGCCCCCTCTTCACATAGATTCGGCCCGCAGCGTCATAAGCCTGATTCAACTGTACTGTTGATTCATTGTTGTTCGCCAACACCTCCATTCGCAGCACCTGGTTGCGGTTCAGATCTGTGATGGGACCCGCGACAGCCCCAGACGCAGTATCCTTAACGGTGCCAAGGATATTGAAGACCCCCGCTGCGCCGGTGTAGGTCGTGAAAAGACGAGGATCGGTCGCCGCGATTCCTTCCCGAATCTGGGTTGGACCGCCCATGATGTCTCCAGCCAAGGTGGTGAGGCCAGTAAAGTTGCCAAAGACACGTGGGGTGAAGTTGCGCTGGAAGCCACCGCCGACGCCAGCCGCATCAATGTTATCCAGGATCACATTACCGCCCCAGTAGGCACCTTCCTCTAGCCCCAGAACGGACTGGTTCCCAGCAATGTCTTTGACCACCAGATCTACGCCGGTGATTCTTGCCCCATAGCCTGGGAAGAAACTGCCAAAACCAGACACCGTTACAGTGTCGGCAGCCCCTAGCGCCAAGTCATGGCGAGGGTTAAGACTGCCGTAGTTAACAAAGACATCACCCGTGTTGTAGTTGGGGGCTGTCAGATACAAGGTCTGTGGACCCGTCTTGACGATATTTGTCGCGTTCACAATGCTGGAGGCGAACCACATATAGCTATTGTCTCCATCAGTGGCGCGGTAGGCATTGGCAGCGTCAGCCGTGTTGTAATGTGCCCACAGCGTTGACAGGTTGAAGATTGCCTCTTGACCCGCAAAATTAACGCTACCGCCTTGGATGGCACTACGAATGTCGGCGTTAACATTAGCATCATAGGTTGCTCCAGCGCGATTCTGAATGCCAGTATTGGCCATCACAATCATCCCTGAACTCACGGTCAACTCGGCACATGAGCCAAGGATCAAAGTAGTGTAATCGCCACGGCCACTCGCACTACCATTGATAAAGCTTTCCGACTGGAAGGTCAGGGAGTTAACTGTCTGATGAGTGCCCAGCGTGATGAGCGAATTGCGTCGTGCCGTCAACTCTCCGGTCCCGATGCCGGTATCAGCGATACCGCCCACCAGCTTCAGGTTTTGATCCGCGGTCAAACCAGCGCTTTCGATGGAGGTAGTCTCGGTCGTGGCCGCCCCAGGATGGGAAATGACGGCGTACTCGCTATCGGTCAATGGGCGCAGGAAGTGGTCCCCAGATCCATTGGTATCCACTGTTACGAGACGCGTGGCGGTATATTCTTCGTTGTACACCGTGCCGGTTCCAGCTAAATTCAGCCACTCAGGACGGGTCCCCGCAAGGAATCCGGGCACGACAGCGGTGTTCATGTTGGTACCATCTCCCCCGATAGTGGATGGGGCGGTCATCACTTGCACCACAGCCTTGTTGTTTAGTCCGGCATCAGTCGGGTTGGCGATGTCAAACGTGGCATCAGCGAAGCTGGTTCCCACGTCCAGATTGCGCAGATTTACGGAGGTTCCGGGCTGACGCACGATCTCGTCAAACTGCCAACCTGCATAGCCGCCAACCAAGCGGGGTGCGCCTGCCACGACATCCGCCCCCAGATCAAACTCAATCCCCGTGAGACCGTTCTGAACTGTCAGAGTGCCGACCTTTTCAAAGCCGGAAAACACACCGCCACCCGCCTCCATACGAACACGGACATAACCGCTGCCGTTGATCGGGAGATCGTCTGGAAGGCGATCACGGAATTCATCTGGACTAGTCGCACCAGCTCCGACCGCGAAATAGCTATTACGGGTCAGATTGATAAATTCGAGATTGGGGGCGCGGCCTGCGCCGTAGAAGCGCAAGTTACCATCGCCGTGATTGATACCGCCGTACCACTCCGGATTATTGCCATAAAAGCGCAGCTCAGAACTACCAGTTTTTGTGATGTTCCCAGTGCCGAAGAGATCACCCCCGCCGTTGTTGATGTAGATGTTGCTAGAGTTTTGCTGATGGATAAACAGATCTGACTCCAACGAAATCTGCCCCGCCAAGTTGTAGCTACGCGCCGTGCTAAGGGTGCGGATAGCACCGCCACCGTCCTTGCCCTGGCCCCCGCGAATCGTGAGCCATTCGTAAATGGTCGGGTCGGAGGTCGTGGCTAATTCGAGCGTACCGTTGGCACCGATGATGGTTCCATCAACAAACGAACGCTGCGTTCCAAGTGCCGCCTCCCCCGCACTGCCAGCGGTATTCAGGCGAAGCGTACCGTTATTGATCCAGGTGATACCGCCGTAATTGTGCTGCGCATTCGCACGCTGAGTCCCATCTGGAGCACCGCGGATGATGACCGTACCGCCGCCCTCCACGATCAGATCACCAATATCTGGATTTCGATCGCTCGCGGGTTGGAACGTTGCCCCGAGGTGGTTAGCAGTATAGCCGTTGGCCGCATTAATCTGGCTATACTCGCTTGTGATGAAGCCATCGATGGTCAGGTCCTTGCCTGGGGCGACATCAAAGGTGCCACCGTTGGCCCCGAGGAAAATCGTCCTGGCACCATTGAGCTGAACCGAATCAGTGACCTTGAGCGTGCCACCGTCAAAATGCAGATTACCCGAATCAAAGATCGCCCATAAGCCAGCCTGGTTCCCCGCAGGCGTTGCCTTTGTGGAGACATAGACACCGCTGGTGATGCCCGAACCACCCGCAGTCACGGTGACGGAGCTCACCTGATTGGAGGCGTTGGTATTGAAGGTGCCCGTCGGCCCCACCAAAGCGCTGCCGCCCTGCAGGAAGGTCAATGCCGAACCGCTCAAGTTATTTCCGCCGTTGTCGCTACCAATGTCAGAGCGCACGATGCTGACGATGCTACCGCTGACCGCGCCGAGCTGTGACTCACTTGAGATCTGCAAGACGCCATTGTTCAAGAAGGTGTCTCCAGTGTAGGTGTTGCTGCCAGTTAGGATCGTGAGCCCAGTGCCGCCGTTAACCAGATTGACTTTATCGGCACCGTTGTTTGCAATCACTGCACTGATCGTCAGGGCATCAGCAGCGTTCCAGTTGTGGATCATGAGATCCCGCGATGTCCCGCTCGTCGCCAAATTGCCATCGTAGTTGCTGGTCAAGATCCCATTCGATATGGCATTCGCGCCGGTGTTGGAGGTTGGTATAAGCACGCCCCCCGACTCCAACGTCAAGGTCTGACCATCCAATCCAAGATCCAATGGAGCAGTAAAGCGCAGGGTATTGGGATTGGCAGCGGATGTGAAAGCCACGTCAGCCCCCACATCCAAGTTGTTGGCGGGAATGAAATCCCCCTCCGCCGCCGCGATGATACCAGCAAAGGCAGAAAGTGCCCCCGACGTGCCGTTGTTCGCGAATGCAGAAACGTCGCCAGCTGCCGTTCCATAGACCGCCCATGGCATGATGCCAGTATTGGTCAGTCCCGTAGCTTGGAGAGTAATATTTGCAGTGCCAGGCCCCTCCTCAATGAAGGCCATCGTGCCGCCGTTGTATTTGGTAAAGGTCGCAGCGCTCGCCCCAAAATTCAGGCTAAACGTCCGCGATGCAGGTGACACCAATCGAACCGTCGAATCTCCGTTCATCACGCGGAAGTTACCCGTCATGCTGAAGTTGCGGTTCGCAGCCGCTTCACCCAACACCGTCAGATTCCCACCACCAAACAACGCCTGCCCGCCAGAGGCACCAAAGCGGTTGTCCCCCAACATGCTGCCATCCGAGGCGCGCGGTGCCCACACGGCTTCACCACCCATGAAGTTCCAACGCTCGACCGACGAACCGCCCACCCCGTTTGCATCAAACTGGACGGTCCCAGGACCCACCACCGTTGCAATCGAGTTCACGCCAGTCCCGTTGTCAGCTAGGCGAGCAGCAATCTCCAACGTTCCCCCACGAACCTGGAGGAAGCGTAAATCACGATCCCCACCCTGATTCTCAAAATAGATCGAATAGTTGGCGCTGTTGTCTGAACCTATGTATGACGTGCCGGAGTCGTACTCCCCACCGATGGTCAAAGTGCCGTCGCGGTTGTTGTTATAAACGTACATCTCATTGGCCCAGTTGAAAATCTGCCCAGGCTTCGTCAGCATCAGGTGTCCATTGTAAGTGCCCGTGCCTCCGCCATCAGCGCCCAATGCAAAGCGAGTGAAATACTCATTGCGGAGAATACGGCTATCTGCCGTGTTCGTGAGAAAGCCTGTTCCATCAGGCGATGTCGTTGGATCATACAAGAGCCTGAAATAACCTTGCCGAGCCTCCAGGCGACCCGTTGCATTCCACTGCTGGAAGACGTTCACATTGATCTCGTCATGGCCGACCATCTGGAAGCGCAGCGAATGGTTCGCATCCCAATTGGACGCGGAGTCCCCGTAGCGGAAAACGGGCTGATCCAAGGGGCCAGTGGCCACATCACGGAATTGACCCCGCAGATTAAGGGTCGCCGTCTCACCAATATTGGTCGTGACCAACGGCGGGTCCATGAAGGCATCGGAATCCGTGATGCTGCTGTTGTTATCCGTATAAATGTTGCCGTAAATAGACAGGGACCCGTTGTTTCGCGCCGTGATGGTGGATGACTGAAACTGCATGCCACCCGTTTGATCGATGTTGTCGATAATCACATCACCCCGCCATTGAGAATGGGTCGTGCCCTCATTTCGCAGCGCGGTATTGCTGCCAGTTGTAGGCTTGACCCGGAGGTTGATACCAGAAACATCGGACCCATACTCCAGAAGCATCGTTGCCGCGCCGGAAAGGACAACCTCACGGCCGGCGCCTCCCGCCCCAAGTGCAAGGTGGTGCCGGGCAATAAGGCTGCTCTGATCACTAATGTAGATGTTGCCGGTGATCTGGTTGTCCGCATCCAGGTAAAGATTGTTTGCACCGGTCTTCACCAATCCCGCAGCGTTGACGATGCTGGTGCGAACGAATGAACTATTGCCAGTATTGATCTCATACCAGTTTCCTGTATTGCGATCCAGGTCCTGCCAACTGACGGCGGAGTTGATGACGGCGATTTGGCCATTCATGTCCAAGCGCCCGCCGCGAATGTTGCCGGTCATATTGGCCGCATTCGCTTCAGCATAGGAGGCGAAGTTGATGATACCAGAGTTGATCGTCAAGGTTGTGGCAGGGTTGAGCACGAGCCAATCCCGTTCAGCATTGAGGATCGCCTGACCGGAACTGGAGCCCATCCCATCGAAGGAAATCGTCAATGAATTGACAGCGATATCCGCATCCACATTGCGCGTCGCGTAGTTGTTGCGGTCCGAAAAATTCCCCGCTGGGTGGTAGCCGTTGATCAACCAGTTGGAGCCCGCCACAGGGGTCGTTCCAATGGCGTACTCAGACGCCGTCAACGGACGCAGATAACCGCCATCATTGGTCATCAGCCCAATGCCCGATCCACGGAACATGATCCCATTAGCCACTGTGGTGGCGTCGCGCATGTAGTTGTAGCCTGAGCCAGTTAACGTCGGCGTGGTAAAGCTGGGCACATTCCCGCCAAAGATCCCAGCAATCACGGCCGCCTGGTCTGTCCCCAAAGCACCTCCGATTGCAGCGGGGATCGCGCCGCTCACTTGGAAAGTAACATCGGAGCCTGCTCCACCAAATGTCTTCGAATTTTCAGTGTTCCAAATCTTGAGCACCGCCCCCTCACTCAGAGAAACGCTAGAGGCGCCCCCGTTGAAATTGCCACCGGTTCGTGTCTCCAGGTAAATCACGCCCGTTCCGACTTGAGCCTGCACATTGCCAATGTTCTCGGTAGAAGCAGTGGTGGCGTTAGCCTCGATCAACAAGTTGCCATTCCGGAAGTTCAGAAACCCGGTGTTGTTCAAGCGGTCTGGATTGTCGGCCGCCGCTTCACCGCTCGGGCTTGCACGGTTGTTCCACAAAGCCATCGAACCCCAGCGATCCAAGGTGATCGAGTTTGCCTGATTCAATGAACCACTGGCACCCGCCAGCGACAGATTGACATACTGCGACTCCAGCGCCGCCGCGCCGCCAGCCCGATCACCACCATTGATATTGAAGCCGAAGAAGCGGCCAGTGTTTTGTCCAACAAAAATATCCCCATCGAAGGCGCCGTTGTTTCCAGTGAGCCGCAACTCCCGATCACCTCTAACCGAAAAACCAGTTCCGGCATTGCCAATGGAGGTATTATCGATCGTGCCCTGCAGTTCAGTAACGCCAGGATGGTCGTAGGCGAGGATTCCCGAATTGTACCCACCGGACCCACCGGAGAAGTCAAAGCGGTTGCCCGTTCCGTTTGTGTCTGGTGCAATTCCGCCACCGACAAGATTGAACACGACCCCTGAGCCCAGCACTTGACTGAAGGTCTGCCCCGCACCAGTGCTCCCTTCCCGCTGCCAAACACCGTTGTTCATGTTGACGGTAAAGTTGTCGTAATTCTCGACGACATTGCCCAAAGTTGCAGAAACATAGGTTCCGATAGAGAAGCGGGCATCAACCACTGTGTTTCCTGCCACCGCACTAGCAGAGGTATTTGGAAAACGTTGATCTGAGGTGCGACTTCCCAGGGTAGGATCGACACCATTGTAGGCATTGCGATTGTAGGCAAGATTGATGGTGAACCCAGTGAGGTCATTACCCCAAGAAGTGCCGGCCACAACGCTGGCTACCCGAGGGCCGCCATTGTTTTCCAACCGCAGTTCCCCTTCGTGCACATTGATGACCTTTGAACCAGTGTTCTGAAAGTCCACATTGCGAAGCACGAATTCAGAAGAGCCCAGTTTCGTTAACTGGTTGCCGCCAAAATCAAGAATTGCCTGAATATCATCGGTGCCAGCGGCATTCAGATAGCGGCTCATGTCAATGCGGCCGTTACCGCCTACTGTAGAATCACTACCCAAAATCAAATGGGAGATTGTCCCCGTGCTCTGTGAACTAACCAGGGAACCAAGCCCATAGGGACCAGCACCATTGATGACAAAAATCTCCGTATCATCCGCCTGAAGCGCAAAATTGCGGCCGTTGACACTGATGCGACCACCGTTGGCGATCGTCTCATTTCCCACACCGCGGGCACCAGCCGGGCTACCAACAAGCGTCGGATTAGTCGTGTCAAACCGCAGTTCGCCAGAATTCACCAGAACCTGACCACTAAAAGTGTTCAGCCCCCGCATGATCACCCAGTTTGCCCCGGAAGCAGACAGATCGCTCACCGTCATCGTCGTCGATCCACTCGTGCCGCCTGAAATGACGCCGCCAAGGACGATGCCTTGATCATTGTCTGGATCGTTGACGGTGATGTCGAGACGATCATTCAGCACGATACTTGAACTTATCGTGTCATTGCCTCCATTGCCCACCTTGTTCAGTCCGGCGAAGCCAGTCGATACGTCGAACGTAATAGTACCACCTGAAATGGTAAAGGACTGCCCACCGCTGGAATCACCAATGTTCAGGGTGCCCAAAATGACATTGGTGCCGGGGACACCTGCATCGATGGTGATGGTGCGGTTGCCCGTAATGTTGTTGGTGAGATTGGCAATGTCATCAATACCAAAACCGGGATTGGTGTTGAGGCCAGGAATGATTCCCCCCGTCCAGTTGGCGCCTGCGCTCCAATTTCCATTGGCGTTCAAACTCCAAGTGCCAGTGGTCTGAGCGCCCGCAAAGGGCTGAAAAAGCAAGACTGCGAGACCTACCAACAACACTCCAAGCCGCCGCTTCTTTGTTCTGGAGGGAGAATTTGCATGCAGGACTGGCGACAGTATCGGAATCAATGGGGCAGGCAGGTTGGATTGCATAGAATTAGCGATTTGGCGACTTTGCGGGAGAGTGGGAAAATGCGGCACGGCTTCAAATTGCTTCGCGGCACGACCACCGACCACAGCGATAGCTGGGCATTGGCAGTCCTGTGATAGGACGAGAGGCCTGTAAATTGGTCGGGTTGGAAGCATGGCGGGTTGGTCAGCGCCTCATCACATGCAGTTGCTTGAACTATATGTGACGAGTCAGCAGCGATATTGGCATAACCCAACGGCTTTATGCTATTGTCAGAACCACCTATCTTATAGCAAACCCATCGCTTTCAGTGATACAGATTCCACCAACTAAGTCGACCCACTCAAACGATCCTATACCAACGCTAATGCGGCTACAGCCCTCCTTGACAACACTCTATAGATAAGCCGTATCTTTATTGCCGCACTCTTTTCGCTCGTCTTGAATCGTTCAAATTATCTAACTTTTGACAGGCCCTCAACCATGGATCCGGTGTGACGTGGTTCTGGATCCATCCTCCATAGTTTGCCCATCGAAGATGCGCCCAATTATGACCAGCACGCGCATAAAACTTGGACGCCGACTGCATGAGATAGGGCTTTGCGACATCAATGGCTGGACGTCAGCTTGCTGTACCACGAGTGTTCACCCAACCCTCACAAACCTGATGGTTAAATTGGCACACCAAAGACTCATTTTGCCATCGGCTAAATGCACTCTTTCCTTTCGACTTTTGCAGGCCTCTAGTAGAGCCAAAGCAACCCCGAGGAATACATAGCCCAGCCCCTCGGATACGGTCACCAACAAAAAGGCGGAGGCATCATGCCTCCGCCCTTAGTTGATTCGGAATTTGGAACACCCGCACCTGAAAACTATCGACGGCGACGGCGCAGGAAGACCAATCCTAGGCCGCCAATAAGCAGCACCATCCGCGAAGGCTCGGGCGACATCGCCACGATCAGGATACCGTTTGATTTGAACAGGCTGGCATCCCAGCGCAGGGCAGGATCGATCCCGGAGAGATCTGGAAGATCGAGATTACCATTGTCATCGCCGTTACCCACAAGGTAGTTGCTGGAACCCACATTGAAGGCTCCCCAGTTCGTGCCAATCCCAAACCAGTCAATCAGGTTCAGAATGTCCCCAGCCTGCGGAAAATAACCCTGCTCCAATTCATCAACCACGATGTTGGTGCCATTCCAAACGAGGTTGCCCCCGATTTCAAGATGATCGTGCTGGCTGCTGAGAATCGCCGTTCCGTCTTCACCAAAGTAGCTTGGATTGACCCCAGAATCAGGACGGGAGGACAGAATCGTAGCGACGTAGTCCGTATAGACCGTGCCCTGTTCGATGTAGTAGTTCCCTGCGCTGAGATCAAAGTCCTGATCTGATGCAAGCCCCACTTGGAACTTCAGCGTGCCACCGTTCAACGTCAGATTCCCAACGGGTGAAGCCCCAAACTCATCGTTGCTACCGATGAACAGCGTTCCAGTAGAACCACCCGCGCCGTATGTGGAGGAAGTGTCGCCAGGAGCCATGAGACCGGAATTGACAGTCAGATTGCCCCGGACATGGCCGGAGCCAGACAGCGTCCCACCTGCCACGATAGTGTCACCTGTTCCAGTCGAACCGGCGGCACCGATGCCCCCGTGGCCAGAGGCAGTCGCCACCGTCAAGGCACCTTGGCTCACGGACACCCACTCTCCAGATCCATCTTGCCCAACCTGAAGTTCACCGGCATTCACCGTCGTGGTTCCAGTGTAGTCATTGAAGATCGTCATCGTAGCACTTTCGGCACCAGCTTTGACGATGCTGAGGGCTCCAGCGGGCTGATCACAGGTGCCGTCTATGGTCGAGACCACTCCATCACGGAAGTAGGCGTCCCACTGACCCGCAGTGGTCTGAGTGATCGTCAGTGTGCCTGGAGTCGCTGAACCATTTTCAACGATGGCTGAGCTATCCCCCAGTGGCGTGTAGTCCGTCGCCACGATGATGCCACGAGTTGGGTCAATCGATTGGCCAGCCTTTGCGTCCAGATCTGCAGTGGTCTGGCGCGTTGGGTCCCAAGTCGGACTGGTGAAGGAGTAGAGCCCTGTGGTGCTGTTTCCATCATTCGTGATCAGATTGCCGATCGTGACGTTGCTACCCCCTGCCTGGAGTGTGGAGAGGTTGCGCAGTTCGACGTTATTTGCGCCACTGAGGGCCAAGTCGCTCCCGAAGCGCAAGATGTCCAAATCGTCACGGTCAAAGTTGCCCGTGCCCGTTCCAAGTTCCCCACCTACGGTCACCCGTCCTGTGAACGCTGAGTTATCGCCACGCAGCCAAACTGTGAAGAACGAGTCCGAATAGTTTCCGTCAGTTTGGTTGGCGGCACCGCCTTGGTTGTTCTCCACCATAACGTTGTTTGAACCAGAGAGATTTCCGCTGATATCGAAGACAGCCTGCTGCTGTTCTCCTACCAGATTTCCGTCAAGATTGACGGTGTCCTCGAAGTAGAATCGGATCTGACCAGCCCCGTTGATGGACCCGGTGCCGCCTCCAGAAGTACTCGTGCCTCCGCTCCCGACATAGATATTGCCGGTGTAGTGGAAAGTCGGATTGCGCGGCATATATCCACCAGCGATCCGGACTTCATGAGCGAGATTATCGCGGACAATGATTTCGCGGCTGATCGTGATGTCTAGATCGGGAGAATCAATCGAAGTGGTGCTGTTGCCAAAGCCGCGGTTTTCAATGCGGAGTTGCACTGAGGAGTTGTCGGTATTTTCGTTAGCCACCGTCTCGCCCATGTAGATCTTGCCGGTGCTTTCAAAGAAGGCTCCGTTGTTTGCCTGGAGCCCGGTGAAACCATCGCGGAGATCTAAATCACCGGTCCACTCATGCAAAGGGCGGTAGAAGCGCAAATTGCCATTGCCCAGTTTGATGATGTCGCCAGTTCCGTAGACTCCCCCTTCATTTGGATTAATCAAAAACTCCGAATTGCCGGTTGATCCAGCGTCGCCGTAGAGATTACCAGTCGCATTGATCGTGAGATCGGCGACCACATTCAGTACCCCGTCAAAGGTGGGCTGACGCTGCGTACTACCCAAAAGGGTCACCTGATCGCCGGGCTGCTCCCCGAACTGGAACCATTCCCGGAATCGAACCTGGCCATCACGGGACGCATCACCACGCTTCGAAGAAATCTCCAGAGTGGCGTTGTTACGAATGACCGTACCATCTGCCCAACCGTCCGTTGTTCCAAACGTGGTGTACTGGTCATTGTCGTTTCCCTGACCTTGGATATCCACCCTGACAGGGTTCGTTCCATCGCCGATGATGGTCACGCCAGTGTAGAGATTTGTCACCCCCAACAGATCTTGGGTGGCCGTGCCAGCGCTACGATCACCATACTGAACAGTGCCGGGCCCGAGGATCGTAAGTCCGCCGTTGTTCGGATTGTTGGTGCCGTAGCTGGTAATGACGTTGCCTTCGGAAGTAATTTGATTTGTCGCAGTGCCACGCAGAACCAGCCGAGAGGCGGCATCCACCACGGAGATCACCCCATTGTTCCCACCCAAAACGATTGGCTTGGTGTAGGTATTGGGAGTTCCACCTGAACCCGCGCCAGCCAGTGCGAACTCCAGCGTTCCTCCATTCAAGTTCAGGCTGCCTGTGCCCAGGTTGGCAACGTCTTGAATTGAAACGGTGCTATTACCAGTCATATAGTTGACCCCAGACTGCGTATTGGTGCCAGCCAGAAGAGTGCGCCCGGTGCCGCTGAACACCACATTCGTGCCGGAGATATCACCAGCGATAGTGACATCCCCCGAAGCGAAGTTTTGAATGATCAGATCCCCCGACGCAGCGCTCACCCCCACACCCGTGCCAATTGGCGTGCCAGTTGTGTAGTTACTGGTTAGAAGAATCCCGCCGTTTGCAGGGAGGGCAATCGTACCGCTCGTCACCTCACCAGCTACCGTGTTGAACCGTAGCGAGTTGACGGATGTGCCCGCGATAGTTGAGGTGACATCGACATCCGATGCATTGTAGCCAGTGAAGGCAACGACGTTTCCGAGGGCATCGGTCGCTGCCCAGTCGGAGGCAAATGGAGTGCTCGTCAAATTGGCTCCAAAGGTCGCATACGAGCCGATACGGCTGCTGGCCGCTACACCCGATAGATTGACCGTGCCACCGCCGATGGACTGGAAGTGCACGGTGCCACCTGCATTGCGGCTTGTCGACCCGGTGATGTTAACCGTCGTATTTGGGCCCACAGCGGCAATCGCAGACCCACCAGCGTTGATGGTGAACGCGCCGAAATCCTCAGAGAAGGCAGTGGCAGCCGCAGCGCCATTCACGACGAGACCACCACCCCCAAGCACCAGGGAAGCGCCATTCCCGACACGGCGACTGGCGTTCACACCATAATTGGTGAGGTTCAAGAAGCCGCCGAGCACGTTGACCCGCTCCACGGAACTATCACCAGCCGTTGAGCCCTCAAGATTCACCGTACCACCACCAATCTTGGTGATGGACGAATTTACCAGAGCACCACTATCGATAAAGTTTGCGCGGAAGGTGACCTCACCACCCGGGGCGGAATAGAGTCGCAGGTCACGGTCATAGGCGACGGTCTGTCGATTGCTTTGAGTAAAGATGACCGAACCCTCACCAGTACCAAAGACTACCTCACCCGTCGTGTTTTCGCCACCCATCGTGGAGTTACCCGTCGTGTTGCCACGTCCGTAGTTGTCGTTACCAGTCGCATTGAATTCGTCATACGTTTCGACGCCCACTTCCCACGACTTCAAGTTGAAAGTCGTGCCAGGATTGGCGAGATAGAAACCGAGATTCGAAGCTGTCTCACCGTCTCCGCTAACGACTGCACGACCTCCGAGATTCAATCCCAGCATCGGATTGAGCGGGTCAGAATTCACAATCGTAGCAGCACCAGGTGTGTAGAAGTCACCAGTGCCATTGAAGCGCAGAGTTCCGCGTTTAACCATGATTGCACCAGCAGCATCGTAGGCTTCGTTCAATTGCACGGTCATCTCGTTGTTGTTGGCGAGCACTTCCATGCGCAGCACTTGGTTCACATCCGCAAGACTTGTAATAGCTCCGGCTGCAGTATCCTTGATGGTTCCACGAATATCTAAAATACCCGCGGCTCCAGTGTAAGTGGTGAACATGCGAGCGTCAGTGGCGTTGACACCAGGATTGATCACGGACGGGCCACCTTGGATGTCACCAGCGATGACACTCAGACCGCTGAAGTTTCCAAAAATCCGAGGAGCGTAGTTCCTTCCAAACCCACCCGCAGTGCCAGAGGAGTCCACGTTATCGACGATCACATTGCCCCCCCAGTAGGAACCATCATCCAACTGTAGCGCGGAGTTGTTGCCTTGGATCTTACCGACGACGAGATCGATTCCATCAATGCGCGCCCCCAAGCCCACAACAAAGGTCCCAGCGCCTTGAACATAGACAGTCGAAGCTCCACCGAGCGCTTTGTCATGCCGTGCGTAAAGTCCACCCTGGTTCACATAGATGTCCCCAGTGTTGTAATTTGGTGCCTGGAGGAAAACGGAAGCACCACCCGTCTTCACGATGTTCGTCGCATTGACAATGCTGGAATTGAAGAACAGATAGTTGTTGTCAAAATCAGTGCCGTCGTAAAAGCCCAGGTTGTCGTTGGTATTGTAGTGATCCCAAATGCTGGTGATGTTGAAGATCGCTTCGTTGCCAGCCATGTTCACCTTGCCGCCTTGAATCGCACTTCGGATATCAAGGTTCTGTGCCGTATTTTCTGCCAGACCATTCCAGTTGGCAAAGCCAGTATTGTGAACCACAATCATACCGGAATTGATCGTGAGTTCCGCGCAACGCCCTAGGATCAGGTCCGTGTAGTTGCCCCGCCCGTTTGGATTGGTGGATGCATCCACGTAGCTAGTGGACTCAAAGGTGAGCGAATTCACAGTCTGGGCGGCCTGAAGTGTCAGCAGAGAATTACGCCGATTTGTGAGCAATCCAGTGCTAAGACCCGTGTCTGATGTCACCCCAACAATACGAAGATTCTGGTCAGCCGTCACCCCCTGAGTCTCAAGAGCAAGTGACTCGGTCTGAGCGACATCAGGGTGCGCGATACTGAAGTAGTCGGTCTCGACTAAAGGCCTGATAAACTGTTCCCCATTGACGCTAGTGTCCATGGTCATGAGGGAGAAGGACGTATAATCTTCGTTGAAGCGCTGCCCAGTTGTGGAGGTGAACCACTCTGGACGAGTGCCGCCAAAGAAACCAGGAATGACCGGCGCATTGCCATTCGTGCCATCACCAGCCCCCACCATCGTCGGTGCCACCGTGACCTGAAGGAGTGCCCTGTTCTGCAAATTAGTCAGACCAGTGACGCTTGTGCTCGCATCTGCGAAGGAAGTGCCAGCATCGAGATTGCGAACGTTGACCGTGGTGCCGGGACTGCGAACAATCTCGTTGAACCACCAACCAGCATAGTCGCCAGTGAGACGTGGTGCCCCATTGACGATGTCCGATCCCAAGTTGTACTCGACACCTACTTGTCCACCCACAACATTGAGATTCCCCAGCTTCTCCACGCCTGAGAACACACCAACTGTGGAGTCCATCCGAAGACGAACGTAACCATCGGTGTAAACGGGCATCGAGTCATTGAACCGATCACGGAACTCATCAACAGACGTGGAGTCCTGATTGTAATACATGAGCGTGTTACGCTCCAGAGTCATGGACGCCATACCCTGCATGCTGCTGACATCATAGACGGAAGTCTCGCCACCGACGCTGATCAAAGAGCCGGTCCAATCTGGAATGTTGCCGTAAAAGCGCAGGATACCGGATCCCGTCTTGATGACATTTCCAGAACCAAACATATCACCGCCGTTGCGCTGAAGGTAAACGTTACTGCCATCCATGTTGTGGATGAACATGTCGCTTTCCAGATTCGTCTGGCCAGCGATGTTGTAGCTCTGCGCAGCAAACGTGGGAGTGTTGCGCTGGGTGCGAATGGTACCGCCGCCTTCATAACCTTGACCACGCACAGTCAACCAATCGTAAATGGTGGTTTCAGAGGTAGCAGCCAGTTCCAAAGTGCCATTAGCACCAATGATTGTGCCATCAACGAAAGAGCGATTACTGCCCAGCATGAAGGTGCTAGACGACCCTGCGCCAGCGAGGCGCAATGTGCCGTCGTTGATCCAGGTGATGCCGCCGTAGCTGTTGTACATATTGGAGCGGATCGTGCCGTCCGGAGCCCCGCGCAGCAACACGGTGCCGCCGCCTTCGATCATCAGGTCACCGATGTCGGGATTGCGATTGCTGGCCTGCTCGTCGGCCACGCCGAGGTGGTTGATCGTGGTGTAACCATTGCCCGGGTTCGCATAGCTAAGCTCGCTGGTAATGTAGCCATCGATTGTCAACACTTTCCCAACAGCAACGTTCAAGGTGCCCCCCTCGTTGCCGAGGAAGAGCGTGCGCCCGCCATTAAGCTGAACGTCGTTAGTAACGCTGAGCGTGCCGCCGTTGAAGTGCAAGTTCCCGCTGTCTAGAATCGCCCAGACCGCCGCTGTGCCGGTGCCAACTGCGGCAGTCGTGCTGAGGAAAACACCGCTTGTATAACCCGAACCGCCATTGGCCAGGACCGTGGTGGAGTTGATGGCTTGGTTTCCGTCGGTCGAAAAGGTGGCCGAAAGACCAGTGCCGGCACCGCCGCCAGAGATCGTGAAGGGTGTGCCCGCAGGGAGACTAACTCCGTTGGCACCACCATTGCTGACCCTCGACAACCGTGTCACACTGCCATTGATGTCGCCAAGCTGGGACTCGCTTGAGATTTCCAGTACACCGCCATTGAGGTAATGATCTCCGGTGAAGGAGTTGTCGGACGACAGAACCGTTGTTCCCGTCCCGTTTTGCACAAGATTCAGACGGTTGGATGCATTGTCTGCAATGGTGGATGAGATAGTCACCTTGCCAGTGCCGTAGTTATTGATAATCAAATCATTGCTGCCAGCAGCCCAGCCACTGGTGACCGTGCCTTCTGCGATTTCCACGTCGCCCGACGCCGTCGCTGGGATGAGAACGCCGCCTTGATTGACCGTGAGCGTGTTACCCGGACCGATGTGCAAAGTCGCTGGCGCATTGAATCGGATAGTCTCAGCTTGATCACTGGAAGCAAGAGTCGCGTCCGCAGTCAGATTCGTGTGAATCCCTGCCCCGAAGGTATCGTCAGCATAGGCTGCAAAAGCCTGAACACCCGTGGTTCCTTGACGTGCAGCCCAGTCGGTCACACCCGTCGCCGTCGTGCCGTAAGTTGCCCAGGTGCCGAGGAAGTCGCCTGCGGTGGTGGAGAGTCCGGCCGCAGTGAGATTGATGGCCCCGTTCCCGTCTTCGATAAAGGCCAGGGATGAACCCGCTCGGCGATTGAATGAGCGGGCAGGTGTGGTGCCGCCCATCGTAAAGGTGGTATTGTTCTGCGCATTCACCAGACTGGATCCGTTGAACAAGTACACATTCCCGTCCAATGTCTGGGTGCGGGCAGTGCCTTGGGCATCCAAAATCAAGCTACCACCACCCCAGCCAGAGATACTTCCCAGATTGTTGGTGCTGGTGCCGCGGGTGCGGGCAAATTGGTTGTTCCCCGTCATCGTCCCCCAGTGGGTCTCGCCTGCCAGGAAGTTCCAGCGATCCACATCAGAGGAGCCTGCAGAATTGACGTTAAATGTGTAGTTGCCAGGACCGACAATCGAAATCACTGAGTTGAAACTGTCTGTCGTGCCATTTTCATCGTCCAGACGACCGTTCCAAACCATGCTGCCTCCGCGCACCTGAAGGAAGCGCACGTCCTTCTCAGTGTTCTGGTTGGCGATTTGTAGGCTGAAGTTGACGCTATTGGCCTGGCTTCCCCAATACACCGTACCCGATTCGTTTTCCCCGACAATGCTGACAGTACCCTGGCGGTTGTTGTTGTAGGCGTAGAGGTAAGGCGCATTGAAAACCTGCCCATCCTTGGTGAGGGCGATGTGAGCATGGTCGTTAGCCGTGGTGCTGGTGCCATCGGCACCAATAACGACGCGTGTAAAGTAGTCGTTGGCGGTGATCAACGAGCGGGCACCATCAGTGTAAAATCCACCGGAACCAGCGGCAGTGATAGGATCATACAAGATGCGGAAGTAACCGCGGTTAAGATCGAGACGACCCGTGGCATCCCACTGCTGGAATGCGTTGACGTTCCCCTCATCGTGCCCCGTCATCTGGAAGCGCAGTGAGTGGTTGGCGTCTATCCGTGTGGCGGAATCGCCTGTGCGGAAGACAGACGTAATCCCAGCGTTGGCGGGATCGGTGCCGATGTTCCCAGTTTGAACATCGCGGAACTGTCCACGGAGATTTACCGTGTAACTCTCGCCAATGCTGGTCGTGATGATCGGCGGATCGGCGTAAGCATCGCTGTCAGTCAGATTTTGATTGTTGGCGGTGTAGAGGTTGCCGTAGATCGTCAAGGTCCCGTTATTGCGAGCAGTGACGTTGTAAGACGCATCGTTGGCTGAGCCGAAAGCGTCGGCACCATCAATGATGACATCTCCGCCCCAGCTATTGCGAATGGCACCTTCACCGCGCAGCAACACGCGGGTGGTGTCGAAAGAGTTCGTGGCACGAAGGTTGATGCCCATGATGTTCGTGCCGTAGTCCAACAAGAAATTGCCAGCACCGCCCACGATCACTTCGCGCCCTGAGTCACCCACACCGAGGGCGCCTGAATGCCGGAGCACCAGAGACCCCTGTTCACTGACATAGATATTGCCAGTGAAGTCATTGGAAGTCTCAAGATACAGTGAGTTACGGCCAGTCTTCACCAGATCCGTCGCATTGAGGATGTGACTGCGGATGAACGGGGTGTTACCCGCAATGAAGGTGCTCCACGTTCCGCTATTTGAATCCGTGTCACCCCAGCTAAGGGCCGAATTGATGATTGCAGGCCCACCCGTGAAATCCAATTGTCCACCGCGAATAACTGCGTCCAGATTCATGGTAGTCGCCTCCTGGTAGGAAACAAAATTGATGATACCGGAGGCGATAGTCAGGGTCCTTTCCGGTTCGATAACCACGTAATCTCTGCCGTTGGTAGGCAGCGCTTGACCAGATGCAATGGAATCAAAAGCGATAGTCAAAGAGTTCACCGATGCGTCTGCTGTGATGTTGCGGCCAACCCAGTTATTGCGGTCCCCCGTGGTAGCTCCAGTTGGAGCGATGTAGCTGTTGATCAACCAGTTCGTGCCAGCCACTGGCGTTCCACCCACCTCGTATTCAGATGCCGTTAAGGGACGGATGTAGCCACCATCCAGAGTCATAAGCCCCAAGCCAGAGCCACCGTAGGCGTAGGCGTTCTGCATCACATAGTCGGAACGGGTAGCACCGCCGCCGATGCGCGTGGCAAAGGTTCCGGGGACAGCCCCACCAAACAGACCCGGAATGACGGGGACGCTGCTCGTGCCAACCGCACCTGTGCCAACGCTCACAATGCCAGCAGTGTTGACGATAGCGATTCGATCATCGGTTGCGCCAGTGCCGAAGGTATGGGCACCGTTCATGTCCACGATCTTCAAAACGCCGCCGTTGTTGCGAGTGAGGCTCTGGAACGAGCCGTCAAATTGGGCACCAGCGCGGGTGTCGAGGTAAATGTAGTTGGTGCCAAGATCTGCAACCACGTTCCCCAGATTTTCGGTGTTGGTGACCGTAGTGTCGGTCTCAAGTGCAAGGAAACCGTTGCGGAAGCTTGTCACGCCTGCGTCATTAATGCGGTTGTTGTTGTTGCTGCTTGGATAGATCGCATTCGCTGAGTTATTCAGCAACCCAACTGCCCCCCAGCGGGTGATGGTAATGGAATTGGCATTGCTCAAGCTCCCGTCTGCACCATTGAGGGATAGGTTGTAGTAGATTGATTCCGGAGCCCCCGAAGCATTCGTATAATTCGGCGCCATGGATCGGTATGTCGGGCGCTTGACCAGCACATCGCCATCAAAGGCCGCATTGCCTCCAGTGAGGCGGAGCTCACGGCTACCAGTGACGGTAAATCCCGTTCCAGCATTGCCACCAGTGGTGTTGTCGAAGTTCCCGTTGAACTCTGTGACACCCGGATGGTCATAGGTTAGCGTCGTGGAATTGTAGCTGCCCGAACCACCGTTGAGATCAAAGACGTTGCCACTGCCATTGGCGTCGCGACCGATCCCGCCGCCAACTAGGTTAATCGTTACGTTGCTGTAGATGTGGTCAAAGGTCCGGCCGACCTCGCCATTCCCCTCGCGCTGAAAGACACCATTGTTGAAATTGAACACCATACTATCGAACGTCAGCGTCTCCTTGGTCTGCTCAGATAGGGTGCCAGTGTTCGTCACGCCTGCCCCCCAATAAGAACCCACCGAAAAGCGTGCATCGGCGATACCATTCCCCTGAAGCGCCGTCTGATTGATATTGACACCAAACAAATCATTGGTGGTGCGACTACCCAACGTTGGGTCAACGTTGTTGTAGGCGTTGCGGTTGTAGGCCAAGTTGACCGTCAACCCATCCAGATCGATGCCAGTGCTGGAAACGCCGCTACCGCTGAGGAGACCGCGGGACTCAAAGCGAACTTCGCCTTCATATATGTTCAGGGAAGCGCCGGAGGCGTTTTGCACATCTGCCCCCCGGATGATGAAGTCATTTTGACCGAGCTTGCTTAATGCGAAGTTGCTGGCACCGAAATCCAGAATCGAGGCAACCCCGGTCGTTCCACCTGCGTCTTGGTGACGCTCAAGGATCATGGTTGCATTTTCGACATTTACAAGAGCGTCGCCACCTAGCACAAGGTGGGAGATGACGCCGGTTCCTGACGTGTTTCTCAGGGCACCGAGCCCATTGGGACCCGTACCGGCAATTTGGAAAATTTCTGTAGCCGCTCCAGTGACATTGAAATCGTGATCGCGGAGGTCGACGCCCCCCCCGTCGTTAATGATCGTCTCATTGCCCACGCCAAGCGCACCAGCGAAGGGGTTGGAGTTGGCGCCGTCGTAACGAAGAAGACCTGAGTTCACGACCACCTGCCCCTCGAAGGTGTTTACCCCAGACAAAACCACAAAGCTCAACGCTCCGTTCGTGCCGCTGGGACCAAACGTATCCTCGATCGTGATGGTAGGCGTGCCGTTGGTTCCGCCAGAAATGACCCCATTGAGCGTCATCCCCTGACTGTTGCTCGTGTCTGCGATTGAAATAAGCAGTGGATCCACAATCTGAATCGCCGAGGAGATTGTGTTGTTGCTGCCATTCGCCCCCATGTTGATGAAGGAATTTCCGCCGCCATTGTTCAGAACGATCGTTCCACCAGCAATCACAAATGAGTTCGTTCCATTGGAATCGCCAAAATTCAATGTACCCAGCGTGACCGTCGTTCCCACGATCCCAGCGTCGATGGTGACCGTTCGAGTTGCATTGATGTCATTGGTAAAATTCGCGATATCGCCAATTCCATTAGGGATGATCGAACCCGTCCAACTTCCTCCCACACTCCAGTTACCATTGGCGTTCACATTCCAAGTGCCAGTCGTCTGAGCGTCTGCCGCGGGCTGAAAAAGCAGGGCTGCGAGACCCGCCAACAACACTCTGAGACAGCGCTTCTTTGTGACTGATGGAGAAGTTGCACGCAGGACTGGCGAGAGTCCCTGATTCAATGAGGCAGGCAGGTTGGATTGCATAGAGTTGGCGATTTGGCGGCTTTGCGGGAGAGGTGAAAAATGGGGCGCGGCTTCACTCTTGTTCACGACACTGCCGCCCATCATGGCCGGAGCCGGGCATTGACAGCCCTCTGATAAGTCGATCTGTCGATGAATGTGTTGCGCTGGAAGCATGTCACGTTGGTCAAAGCCTCATCACTTCCAGTTCCTTGAACTAGCCATGACGGGTCAGCAGCGATAATGCCATATCCCAACAGCTCTATGCTATTGTCAGATGCGCCTAGCTTAGAGCAAGCCTATGACTTTCTTCGATAAAGCAAATACCCCAACCCGCTACATTTCGCCCCCCCAGTTCAAACACAAAAATCGACCCTATGCCCCTTTTTACTGGCATTCGCAGCATAGGCCCTTCCTTTATCGATGCACTCCATCCGCACATCCTAAATCGTTCAAGTTATCTAGCCACTGATAGACCTAGATTGGCACAGTCGCCCCGCGACCTCATTGATCGTCACCGCACCAATAAATTCCGATTTATTCCGCAGACTGCGCTTATCGAAATTTAATGCGCAGCATGGGTGCCGCATTGCGCAGGTTTTCCTTGGTGGCGAATGCGTGGACAAGCCCATTCCGGGCAGTCTCATCGGTCTTGCGGCAGATGATCAAAGTTACGCTGCCATTGGTGTCTTGATTCAACCACTCCGTTAGAGGTGTCCCCGCGATGGTGAAGACCCCGTGGCCGGAGCCCTGAGGCACAGTGAATTCCCCCAAAACCACGACATCTGACGCGACGGGCACGCAGTGATGGTCATCGTTGAGGTCGTGCGCAGGCGCATCCGCCCAAGAGATCTCGGATTCACTCCACGCATCCTGGGATTCGTTCACGAGACCGTACACGACAAAATCAGCGTCCGGAACTAGCGAGCCGAACCCGAGGTCGCTGGCCTCCAAATGCAGGATGAACTCTGCCTGCTCCGCCACCCGACCAGCCGCGCGCGACAGATCAAAGGCTACGTAGCCCTTGCGCTCCAGTTTAGCATCCAGAGATGTGTGCTTGACTCGAAAGAAGGGTTCTTTCCCGGTGATCTTTGCGCTGGGACCGCTCTGGATGCATGTGTCACGCCCATTACCAAAGGCCGTCGTGATGATCTGCCAGCCATCGCGATCCTCCGCGATCGGCCCAGGCAACCAGCGGTCAGGTTCGGATTGATCTTCAACAGGCGCATCCGGAGTGACGCGGCTCTGGATCCATCCGCCATAGTCGGCCCGTTGACCGGTCTTTAGGCGCACCGTCTCCCCATCCTTTGGGCGACTGACCTCCACATCACCCTCAATGACGTGCACCAGGCATTTGCCATCGTCGCCCGCGCTGACACCAAACCGGGTGCCATAGTCAACTACCTTTGTGTCAGGAGTCTGAATCGTGAAACCCTTGGCCGAATGCGGAACATCGGCTACGACCGTACCTTTTTTCACACGACACTCCATCGCAGACACAACCTCCAAGCTGACGGGGGCTTCAAGCACAACCTCGGCACCGCTGGTAAATTTCAACGTCGCCATGCCCTCGACCAGCTCCAGCGTCCCGGGGCGCAACGCTGCACCTTCCATGGTTGGCAACGCACTATTTCCCCATTTGCATAGATGCGCCTTCACCAGCGTTGCCACTGGTGCTGGTCCCTTTGCTGTAAACCAGACCAAGCACGCCGCCACCAATGCTGCGGCCGCTGCCGCAATGCCGTGCTGCCAGCGCCAGGTCAACACACGGCGTGCGACGGGGGCGTGCTCAGGCAAGGCCTCGTCACCGGCATGCCGCAACTCCGCCTCAACCAGTGCGGCCTGGGCCAGCAGCGCACGTACCTCTTCGTCCGCTAGAATACGAGATTCCAGACTGCGTTGCTCATCCGCCGTCAACCGCCCATCGCGGGCGCGTTCCCAGAGTTCGTAGAGTGCCCAGCGATCTTCCGGCTTCATGACATGGCCTCCATTTGTTTTTGGACACAGTCCATCAGAGTCACTCGCACACGACTCAGCGCTCGATAAATGGCCGCCTCCGTGCGCTTCACGCGATCCGCGATCTGGTCGATTTCAAGATCGTCGTAGTAGCGCAGTGTGATCAATTGCCGATGCTCCACGGGTAGCTTTGCCAAACAGGAGCGTAGCGCTTCATGCCTTGGTGATGATTCATCTGCGAGCACAGACACCGCGTTACCCAATGCCTCCAGCGCTTCATCACCCAACTGAAGATGTGCCCGCTTTTGCTGCCGACGGTGGGTCAGGATCTGATGAAAGGCGATCTTCCGTGCCCAGGCGATGAAATTGGTGCCTATCTGAAAGTCACCAAAGTGCTTCCACATGATCATCTTCGTCTGCTGCAAAATATCTTCCGCCTCAGCATCCCGGGGCACAAGGCCGTGCACATACAACGCCAAACGCCGCTCATTTGCGGTCAACAATTCAAGAAAGGTCGTCGTGGGATCAGGGGCGTCAGCCATAATAAAAGAAGTTCCCTCGCAGAGGGTTTTGGACAGCGTTTTTTGATCAAGTCCCCCTCCGATTCCCAAAGAGATCAATGTGTAGACGCGGACTGTAGCGCCAACCGCGCTCCTTGCAGGTCTCCACGAGCAGTTCCTGACGTGACCGCAGAGCCTCGACAGAGATACCCTCCGCCATGACCAACACTCGGTCGGGCGGTATCGGGACACCGATGGAATCCACCACCTGCGCAGCCGCCACGATATCCTCTGACGATGAGATGACGAACTTGAGCTGAAATTCCCCGCGCTGACACCAAGCGCGCAGCACATCTGGCTGTCGCCGAACAGCCTCGTGCCGCGCTACCCAGGCCGCCCCAGCGGTTGCAACGTCGGGCGTTGAATTGGCCAGCTTAGGACTGATGGAGGCGAGATCGCAGGGCACCTCCCCTGGCAGCACAGTGCCCGCCGTTTCAATGGTGATGTGCTTCCCCGCCGCCCTCAGTGCCGCCAACAGCGCCGGCATCTCTTTTGCGATCATTGGCTCCCCCCCCGTCACCACCACGTGGGCGGCAGCCGAGTACTGGGATACGGCTGCTGCGACCTCCGCTACGGACATCTCGTCCCCCTTGGGTTCCCAGGAGGCATAGGGCGTATCGCACCAACGGCAGCGGAGATTGCAGCCAGAGGTGCGGATGAAGACGGACGGCACACCAACGAGTGTCCCCTCCCCTTGAATCGAATAGAAAATCTCCGCGATCAGCATTCCGTAGGTTACACATCCAGCAGGAAAAAACCATTTTTCACACTCGCAAAAAAGCGGTGATGCCCGCATCATAAGCCCAATGCCATACCGTCTGACATTGATCCTGCTCACCTCGACCGTCCTCACAAGCTGCGGCCTGTTTAGCTCCGGGAAAAGGGAATGGACCTATCGTTACGAGCCAAGGAAGACCGCGATCATCGTCAACGGCAAAGCCGTTCCCCCCGGAGGCCTGCCAAAACAGGTGATGCGCGCGATCACCGCCGGAAACCAGATCGTCGGTAAGCCCTACAAGATCGGCGGCGGCCACGGCTTCCTCCACAAGCTCGACAGTGGATACGATTGCTCCGGCACCACCACCCACGTCCTCAGGACGGCAGGGGTTCTCGATGAAGACATGACCTCCGCCAATTTTAGAAAATACGGCTCCAGTGGGGAGGGTCGCTATATCACCGTTTATGCCAGAAGCGGTCATGTCTTCCTCGATGTCGCCGGACTACGCCTCGACACCGGCTACCACAACGAGAATGGCCCCCGTTGGACCACCAAGTCCCGCCCAGCACGCGGCTATCGGATGCGCCATCCAGCGGGGCTATAGGCCACCAATTCCGCCCGCTCTGTCTGATTTGCCGACACCTAGACGGGACTCAAGGAATTACGGGTTCGACTACAAATTGACCCGCATCAGCACCGAGTCGGAAGAATCCGACAATCTCCCCCTGCGCCTGAAGGGCGACCCCCTTTAGCACACACCGTTTGCGCGAGGCTAAATCGAAGTAGGTGCCGCTGATCCAACCCGTTGGGCGATACAGCTTGAGTGTTAACCGCTCTGGATTTGCCACTACAAAGGGAAATTTGTTCGTCTCGGTGATGTGCAAAATACGGGAAATCAGCCCCCCAGGCACGGGCCCCGTCAAGTCCAAGGAAAAACTATCGGATCCAGCGGGCAATCCAATGACCGGTTGGCCAGATGTCGGGACTTGATAGAGAGAGCCCTCCAAGCCCAAGAGCGTGCTGCCACCCGCAGGCCAGACAGAGTTAGCTGGAGTCGTCCTTTTGCGCCACTCTACTTCGCCTAAAACAGCGTTTACGCCACCCGTCGGATTCAAGGTCATCGGTCCAACCACGGTGCCCACAGCTATGTAACGAACACGTCCTCGAGAGTTGAACGGATACTTCACCACTGAGTGCAGCGCCACCGATCCATCTGCGTGGACAAAGGCAGAACAAACCACCGAAGTGCCATCAGCAACGCGCCCGACAAACCTAGCCGAGCCTGTCTTCCGCACCTCTACCACCCCGTAGCCAGGCACTGCAGGAGCAGTGGGTGCCCCCGCTTCAGGATTCATCAACAAAGTGTAGTGGCCAGTTTGGGGGGCTGGATGGGTATTCGTGTAGCGAGTGGCAAAGACCACGGCCGAGCTAGTGAAACTCCCGGCGGGTAACTCATGGCTAACGTCCGCCAGCATCAAGACCCGAGTGGCATCCAATTGCAGTTGCACCGTTACGGGAGGCAGCGCCCCCCTGCGAATCTGTCTTTTGAAGCTCATCTCCGGCGTGAACCGACCACGAAAACCGTAGCCCCTGCCTTCGTATTCGAGTTTGCCGCTGAGCACGCCCGAGGAAGACAACCTCACCGTGATTCGGCCAGGATACTTTTGCTCAGAGGGATCGGCAGAATTGTCGTGAGCAAGCGCCGCCTGATAGTAGCCCCACAAATCCCGCCAGCTTATAATCTGTAGCTCGACAGGATCGCTCAGCACAAAGCCCACCTCATTGGAGATCCGCACCCGATAGGTTCCTGCGCTAGCGGCTAAGACCTTTGAAAGAACAAGGGAGGACTCCGTTGCGCCGGGCAATTCAACATCACCACGCAACCATTGATACGAAAGATTGCCACCTTCAGCGGCCACCGTAAAAATCGCTCGCCCATTGAGCAGCACCCCGAGGGACTGAGGCGGTGTCGAAATCACAGGAACAAGTTTCACCGTAAGAACGACGACATCACTCGGCACCTCCCCAACCTCGTTGCTGACAACGCAGCGATAGCTCCCTGAATCAGCAGCACCTGCTCCCAAGATCAGCAAGGTCGCCGCCGTCGCATTGGGTATCGGATTGCCGTCCTTTTCCCACTGATAATCAAAAGGCCCTGTTCCCTGTACGACCACTGACAGGCTCGTGTCCGCACCTTCATCCACAATCGTCGCCACCGGTTGCGTCGTAAAGGTGATCGGGTCGTTTACGGACAACTGCGCAGAATCGCTCGGCACGGCACCAAGTCCATTGGTCACCACGACGTCATACGTATCCTCATCAGTCTCCGCTGCTGCCAAGATGTCTAACGCGTCAGTAACCGCTCCCACAATATCGACAAAGTTGCGCCGCCACTGGTAGCTGAGAGTTGCTGCCCCAGTCGCCGTGACCTTAAAGTGCACGGGCTCCCCCGGATTCACCGTCACGCTTTCCGGCTGGGTCGTGATCACCACGGGTCCCGATGGCAGCAAGACCTTAATCGTGACAGAAGCAGCAGCACGGCCAAAGTCATTGCTGGCGGACCAGCCAAAAGTGTCGTTCCCGACATAGTCAAACCCTGGCACATAACTCAGCCCCCCCAATTCGGAAACCGCGATGATGTCGTTCAAAACTACCGGCTGTCCTGCCAATAGCAGCGCTCCTTGAGTCGGCAACTGAGTGATCGCAATCGAAGACAAACCACCGCCCGCAGGGTCGGTGTAGTTCGCCGCAAACAGAGCTGGAGAAAAGCCCACCGTTACGTTCTTTGGCGTCGATTTCTCAAAGTTTGCTAACACGGGCAGAGCGTCATTCGACATCCGTACAGACACGTCATCGATATAAACTCCAGCGAATTGAAAGCTAACGTCAGCAGCCAGCACAAACCGGAGTTTGAAACCATTCAACGCGTAGCTGTCGTCGAGAATCAACTGCGCCCGCATCCACCCCTCTGGGCTGATAGCACCTGAGAGGGCATCCACAGGCCGCACCCACGAGGCACCGTTGTCCGGGGAAACCTCCACCGCCACTGTGTCGTAACCTTTTTCAGTCTCGATGAATTGCCACCACGAAACGACGATCACCTGCCCCGTTGCCCCACTGAGGTCATAGGAAGGTGAGGTCAGGGAACTGCTTTCGGAGGGATTGTACAATCCACTCAGATTCGTGCCCCATGCATTTGCGGCCGAGTGCGCAGAGCCAGGGCCGGATGTTGGAGTTCCATGCGTCCATGAAGAAGCAGTTCCTCCCACCACAAAACCACCATCGCCGCTCTCAAAGTCCTGCAAGGGTTTTGTAGCATCCGCATCAACGAGCGCAATGGCCGCAATACGCAGATCATCAAAGTAAAAGCCGCTAGCCCCCCCCGTGGTGTCGGAGGTCAGGGTAAAACGAATCTGAAACTCGGACACTGCATAAGTCTCATCCAAAAGCACCGTCTGCTGGTTCCAACCGGAACCAACCACACCGCTGCGAGGCCCGAAAATTGTCTCCCAACTGCCGCCACCATTATTTGAGACCTCCACCTTGCCATAATCATAGCCCGACTCCGTGGTCAAAAACTGCCACCAACTGACCACGATCGATTTGCCTGCGCCACCCGTCAGATCATACATCGGAGATGTCACCACGCCGTCTTCATTGTTCCCATAGTCACCCAGCAAATTCGTTGCCCAGACCTTTGATCCAGAATGAGCCGCACCAGGGCCAGAGGTTGGATTCCCCCACTTCCACGAACCCGAACCGGTCGTCGTAAACCCACCGTCAGATGAGTCAAAGTTCTCATTGAACGGTAAAACCGTTGCCCAAACTTCCGCAGACATAAACGTCGCCGAGAAGACAAGCAGCAAAAATAGATTTCGAATCATCGTCATTACAAAGAGGGTGGCACAGGCTCGTTCGCCGGTTTTGAACTGGGGAGCGTCTCAAGCTTTTCAGCATGAACCTCGACGCGCAGCCCATCGCGGAGCTGCATTTGGAAATCTGCCGCAATTTGCTCGCGCTTTTCGCGAAGCAATTGTTGGCGCAAATCGACGGCCACCTTTTCCAGGGGGGACGTCGACGATGGTTGTTTCTCCAAGAGTTTAACCAAATAGAACCCCTTCGCGCCAGGGATCACCTCGCTAAATTGCCCCACTTCATTGAGAGCAAACCCTGCGTCGATCACGGCCGCTTCGATGCGCTTTGGATACCTACCGCGTTCGATCCAGCCCAGATCACCACCACGATATCGCGTCTCTTGATCCTCAGAATACTTGACCACCACAGCCCCGAATCCTTGCTCCTGCGTTGTCTTTTTGGCCAAGTCTAAAGCAGCCTCCATTCGTTGCCGACCATCCCCTTCGCCATCAATGTATAACAGCGCCAGCCGAACACGCTCTGGAGAGACAAAACGATCTCTGTACTTCTCGTAGCCCGCACGTAACTCGTCGTCAGTCACCCCTACAGTTGCAAGCTCGGCATCCAGTTTGCGCGATTTCAACGTTGCGATCAGAACCTCGGTCATTGCGTTCACCACTTCCGGATCATCCGCCAAGCCCGCCTTCCTTGCGGCTTGGACCATGACTTCTCGGTCGACCATCTCGTTCAAGAGTCCTACCGGATCCACTGGCACGGGACTGGTTTTCTGGAGCAGCGCCAATTGCCGGGCAAACTCTTCTACCGTGATCGCCTTGTCCCCAACCTGAGCCACCACATCGGGCCCCTTTGTTTCATCGCCGCAACCCGATAATCCCAACGACAGCGCCACAACCGCCCACCGGAGGCACGCAGTGGGTGTAGCTATACAGTTGGGGAGCCAGACACGCATAGGAGTGTTCAATAGATTATTGCGGAGCGATCTCCACCGAACCTGAGGCCGTGCCGTTCAGGAAGTAACCAGAACCGCGATTTTCATCCTGCAAAAAGACCCCACTCACCGTGCGACGCACGCCGTCGACGGAGGTGGTGCCAGAGAATAGCCCAGTGCTACGGGTCACCCTGAGACGCAGAGGATCATCCACCGGACTGAGCACCTTCACCGCATCCGCACGTCCGAAGGAGATCACTTTGTCTTCGCCCGCAGCGGGCAACCCGCCATCACGAAGATGCACATCTGCCAACGCATCCGCGGGATCAAGGAAATCGAGTACATGCGATGTCACCACCGATGGCGGAGTATAGAGCGAAACGGCCACGGACAATTCTCGATCAAAAGCCGACTGCATCACCTTGCGGTAAGTGTACTCCTCCCTGCACCACTTCACGGTTCCACCCGCGGGCTCGGACGGCGTATCCAGGAGCGCAACGGAACCCAGGACCCAACCATGACGTGAGTAGAGCTTAGTGCTCCAGGCGAGCGTCCCATCACGACGTTGCGTGGTCGACGCGGTAAAGCGAGTGCCGTCTTGCAACTGCCCAGCAATCCGTGCCGCGTAGGTGCGCGCGACGGAAACGGTGACAAAACCACTTCCTCCGACCGAACCATCGCCTACTGGCGCCTGCAACGACATCGTGAACTTGCGCGCTGACATTGGCGACTCACGCCAGTTCGCCAGCACCGAGTCGGATCGCAAGGTCAGATCCCCGACCCATCCACTGAGAGTGCCAGAGAGAGCATGTTCAGGATCGCCTAGATTGATGGCAAGGCTCAAAACAGAAGCCGTGCGACCACGCCCCAGAGTTATTTCGGCCAGGCCATCTGAATCAAATTTACCACGCCCGCGGAACACGCCTTTAGACGAAGACAAGATCACGGTGAAGCTTCCACCATTGGTGATGGTCAACTTGAGAAGGCCCACTGGATTGCCCTCTGCATCTAGCACCAAGGGGTTGTAGTTCCCAGCGACTGCCGGGAACGGGTAACTGATCTCCACAGTCCCAGTCGCCGTGCCGCCATTCCCATCACTGACAAGATAAGTAAACGAGTCCGCTCCTTCAAAGGCAAGACCCGGCGTATAAACCACCTCATTGCGGACGATCTGCACCGTTCCGAAAAGGCCGTCAGACGCATCCACCAGACTCAGAGCATCGCCATCCCTGTCAGTGTCATTGGCCAGCACTGAAATCGTCACTGGCAGACCATCCACGACGTAGCCCTCGTCAGGCATTGCAAGAGGCACCCGATTTGCCAACGGCGTATCGGATGGTTCTCTGCCCGTATAGATATTTCCAGATCGCCACAGACGCGCCAGCGCAGCCGGCGTCAATACGATCCTCTTCAGAGTGACCGTCGCATCAGTGAAGGCCGCACCTGTCCCGGCAAAATTGATTCCTAACCGAATGTCATCACCATTTGGTGTCGCTTGCACGTAATCCTCTAGGTTGATGGAAGTCCCCGTCAGCATCCCGCTAAAGTCCAGCACATCACCTTCCACCGCCTTGAAGTCTTCCACCGTTGGTTGGCCAGTCCTCTCATCAAATGCAAAGATGTCCGGCCCGGCATTGCCGACCAGAACGTTCTGCCCTGCACCAGCAATGAGGATGTCGGCATTCATACCGCCTTCAAGACGACTCTTGCCGTCGCTACCGAAGATAACGTGGCTCCGCGCTGGCCCATATTGCCGCAGGTAACCAGAGGGGTACTGTGATCGGGTCAATCGCGCGCTTGGCACGGCCAGATTCCGTGCGGGTTGTTCATCCGAAGCGTCCCACACTGAATACTCAAACCACCTGCTAGCCAGAAACGCTGCGATCCGATCACGCTTTGCCGCCCCGGCCATCCAAGCTTCCGCGAATCCATCAGTGGTGCGACGCTTCCACAACTGTACCATCGTTTCACCCGAGGGCCGGATCGCGTTAACTCCAGTTTCCAGCCAAGGCTCTCCAGCCCCGCCAGCAATAGCCTCTGGCCGATACACCGTGACTGCGATGCCCCCTTCCTCCGGCACATGACCCGATATACCATCCGTTACCGACACGTGAAATGACGTCGCTGCGATCGCCGGATCGGTTTGCAAAAACTCCACCCGTCCTGCATTGACCGCTTCCTGAGTGAAGGTGTCCCCCTGTTTGAGCACCCGGTCTGGCATCTTGGGATCCGACCGCACGTTCCGGAGGATGATGGATCCACCTTCCGGAACTGATGAGAGGCTGTAAGTGAGTTGCGACGGCAAAACCAGCGATGTCACTGTTCGTAGCAGCAATCCCGTTGCCCCGCCCTGCTGCACCGTCAACTCCGTCGTCAGCAATTGCGGAGCTGCATCATCCAAGGTGGGGTCCAAACCCAGGTTAAACGCCTGTAGGTAAGTGAAACGATTGCCTGCGTGATGCAGCGCTGCATCCCCCGCCCACTGCTTATTCAAACCATACTTATCTTCCCACCAATCAGGGATGCCGTCTTTATCAGTGTCCGCCAAGAGGTCAAAGACCTCCAGATCAATGCGATGCACCCGAGCACGCAGAGGCTGGGAGGCAGCAAATGAACCATCACTGGTACTACTACGCACCTCCGCATGCACACCATTGATCGTGATGACGCCAGACCGAAAAAGCGTCTCCTCTGGAGACAGCGGCAATGCCGTATCATCGACGGTCAATTGATAGGACCGCGCCTGGTGCGGCACTTTCAGCACATACGAGTACTTGCCACCTGCGATCGGAGCCAACTCAGTCGTCAGGGCAATGGTCTCGCTACCGTCCCCTCCGATCGTCCAATCGAGAGTACCAGAGTTCACTTGGTATTCTTGTCCGCTTGTTCTATTGAAGACGCGGCCAAAAATGATGGTCTCCGGCTCGGGAACCTGCGCACTTGCGTTCGCAGCTACACAGAGTGCGACGACGCAAAGGCTGATGTTTCGCCAGAAGGCGCGATGCCAACCAGGATTAATTGCCGGAGTATCCATAGGTGTTGAGATAAAGTTTGATGTCGGTGACCCGCGAGATGAAGCGGTCGAGAGCAAGTTCCCCATCATTGAGCATCGTGCCGCCGGGGATGATGAGCAGCCAATTGGTGTTCCAAACGGAGCGGCCGACCAGTCGAGTATCGGTCGCCAAGGGCGGCGTGCCACTGGTGATACCGACGCGGAAACTGGAGAAACGTCGCGTCTCACCCAGCAACCCGGTCAGTCCATCGGCCACCGGGATCCAGTTTGGATTCGTCAAATCGCTATTGCCTACTGGGAATGGCACCGGAATCGCCTGATCCACAATCGACCATGAACGTGTCTCCAACGAAGGGCTGTTGGGGATCGTCATCACATCCAATCCAGCGGGCACCAAATAGACTTGTGGTGTAGCCGAGAGCAAGGTCGTGGGATAACCGACAAACGAGACGCCAGCAGAGGCAATCTTGTTGGCAAAATTGGTCGGGTTGAAGGCGCTATCCCCAGCGGCCAGTGCCCTGCCAAAGAAGTTCCGTCCGAAGACCGTTTCGGTATTGAACGGGATCACTAAGCCCGGCAGTTTGCCTGCACTCCGCGCCACCGGTGGTCGGCAGTAACGACGGAACTCTGGCACCTCCCAGAGGTCATCTTTTCGTCCGTCTCGCAGCTTTTGCACCCAACCGGTGGCATTGGTGCGGGCTTGCTCCGTTTTCAGCGAGAATCCAGTCACGTCCAGCTGTGGGTTGTTGAGGCCCAGACGACCTTTGAGAACGGAATAATTATCCCGCAGCGTCGCTAGCGCGTCTGACAAGCCGCTAGCCGCATGGGTGGGTCCACCACTGTAGACGCCAAGGGTGCGCGCCCGGACGATGTCTTGAATCACTGGTAGTGCTGAGCCTGGATCGTTCGGGGAAAGATTGGTCTCATAGTCATAAGCCTTCGCAGCCAAGTAGGCATAGCGTGCGGCGAGATCAAAGGACGCGCGATACTTCTGCAAGGCATCATTGCGAAACACGCGGAAGGCCATGTCCTGATATCGCAACTGCTGGGCGGATCCCGCCGCATTGCGATTGAAGTCGGCACGCTCATCCAGAAGAGCCAACCCTTTGTGAAGGATCGTCCGGTAATTGTCCGAAGCCTGGCGCATGGCCTCCAGCTTGCGATAAACCGTCACGCGACTGGAGCTTTCGTTGTACATCATGAGCTCGAGCTCTTTGAGCTTTTGCTGGATATCCAAGGCGAACCCGGCTTTCTCAATTTCGATGTCGGCACGAGCACTGATATCGCCCTTCGCGAGCTCGAGTCCGTCAACAATCGAGTCGGACGCGATCTTGAGGGCACTCACGATACTCCGGTAAGACAGCCCTAATGTCTTGGCAGCACCCCGCAGCCCAGACGTCGCATCGACCGCCACACCCGCAATGCGCGGGAAGAACTCGGCGATCGCATCTGCTGTCGGATCTGCCGACTCCTTCTGCGTCTCCAGCAGGGCAGAAGCAAGCTTCAATCCGACGATCGCAGAACTCAGTGTGTAATCGCGCTCCCGCACTTTGTCATGAATCGCCACCGTGGCTGAATCCAGCCCATGTTGGGCTTTCAGTGCCTCCGCAGCATTGAGGATCTGAATGACCAAATAGTCGTAATCGCCGATCGATAGCCCCATGTCTGCCTCTGCCTGCACGAGCGTCGAGATCGCCGACTGAATCTCGCCAGGAGATTCGCGGCGTCCCCACGAATCCGGTGCCTGGAAGGTGTAACCCGCCGCTGTGATGGGAAGATCCAGCGTCAGGGTCACATCATTGAAGTAGCCAGCCACTGAGGTGAAGGCATCATAGTTGCTCGCCATCGAACTGGTATCGAAGACAGCAGCCACATTTTTGTTACCTAGGTTGCCTGGATCTGGATGCAACAAGTCCGCCAAGAAATACTGCGAGATGACGTCCGAAAACTTCGCCGTGACCGACGCGCTGCTGGAGCCCAAATCAATCGTCGCCGGATCCACCACTGACATCTGCGGCAACGCGGTCCAGATGGTTTGAAAAGCCTCGGAGGAAGCGGGCACCGTGTTGCTATTCAGATTGTTCACATCTACATACATGTAGAGCGCGATATCTGGACCATCGTAGCCAGCAGGAAAGGCTTTACCGGTTCCGATCTGACCCGCATACGGAGTCCCAAAAATCTCGATCAAACGATTCCGATAATCTCGATCCTGCTCATAGGTCTGTTGGCTGAACGTTGCCGCCGTTGTGGCCTGCATCCGCAATCGATTGGCCTGTAAGTTTGCGCTGTCGAACACCTTGACTGCATTGGCCAAAGCTAGATCTGCTCGCGCGAGCATTTGTTCGAAGTGCGTTTTTGTCAGGTCGCCCGGTGCGGCGAGATTGGGATCAAAATCAAACGGCACCGCATCAGGCGAAAGGCCAAGCGGGTTCACCCCCGAATTCGCATCGTCCTGGGTTGCCTG
This sequence comes from Verrucomicrobiaceae bacterium, assembly GCA_024232965.1. Classification (GTDB taxonomy): domain Bacteria; phylum Verrucomicrobiota; class Verrucomicrobiia; order Verrucomicrobiales; family Verrucomicrobiaceae; genus JACKQF01. Next base: position 169,876 of record JACKQF010000004.1, read on the forward strand.
AATCTTGCCGAGCTGCGCCGCTACGTTATGAATCGCCGAGACTGTGGTGCGATCCACTTTTTGAATGCCGGAGTGCGCGGGATTGGGATCGGTAGCGGGCAACAAGGCGTTCGCGGTGACCCAATCAAAATAGGCCCCCTGGCCTGCGCGCCGCGCCCAGCCATCCACACCCCACGCGCGGTCTGCATTCGTATCGGTGTATCCCTGCCACTGCCCATCAGGATCTTCCACATAGCGAGAGCGATAGGTCATGTTGACGATTTCCGCGCCAGCCTTGGCTCGAGCAGCCGCCGCGTCGGCAAACTTTCTCTCATCCAAAAAGTCCACCGCGATCACGACATCCAGCAGATTATAAAACTCTGAACGCGACACCCAATTGAAGTAGGGGTTCCGCAAAAGATTGTATTGGCTCTTGATAGCGGAAAGGTAGTGCCCCCAGGCATCCCCGTGCCCCTGTGGGAAGAGGACGCGTGCATCATTTTCATCGATGAACCCATCGCGATTGATGTCGGTGATGTGGTAATTCATCGCATAGGCGACTTCGCCCTCGCTCTTGGTGAAGTTCCAAAACAGGCGATTAAAGACTGGCCGTCCATAGCTTTGCGGAACGCCTCGCAGCAGAGCGAGCTCCTCATCCAGCAACGATGGCTGCTGATTCTGGAAGGAAAAGATCGAAGGCGCAGCGGAACCATAGTCAGCACTGGTGCTTCCAAACCCAATCGTCGGATCCTGAGCGTCGCTGTAAGCTTCGTTGCCCAGCAGCATGTAGAGGTCGGTGATACGCGTCGCCGCTAGCAATAGGGCATTGTTGATCCCTGGTGTGACCACCGGCGAACTCAAGCCAATACTGAGCGACTCCCCACGGTTGAGGACCGTCTGATACAGCTCAATGAGTCCGACATTCTCGACTACATTCTTATCAGGGTTCAAGGCGACATCGCCCACATAACCCTGCCCGGCCTCTAAGATCATGCTGGCGTACGTTGCAGGGGAACTGTTGGTTCGGAAGTCGTTGAATCGAGCCTCGTAGGGGTTGATTCGGTCCAGAACCCGTTTGACCCAACCTTGGGCGAGTTGGGGTTGCGGCTCTTCCGGTGTTGAGTTAGCAGCCCCCGCCCATTCGGCACCGTACTCCTTCCACTGAGTGTCATTCCAATCGGTCGAGTTTGGTCCACCTGCGGGCAGTTCGTTCTTGTGTCGGTAGCGCAGGAAAAAGAGCTGGTCTGCGAGGAGCAAGATCGGGTTCCCCTTCAGCTCGATCTGATACTGCCCCAATCCACGAGGCTCGTTGTTGCTTGCATCGGCAAAAAGATTCCATGGAGATCCAGGTGGCACCTCGGTTTCAGTGCCGTCTTCTTCGCGGTAATACCATTGATACACGATGTCATCGGCATTGCCGCCAAAGTCACCACTGTGGCGCAGCGTCAATTGGTCCGAGAAAACATTGTCGGATAGGATCGTCTTGATCGCACCACGATATCGTTCGCTGCGTGAGACCTTCACGACACGGAGCGTGACGGGGCCGCCGATGTCTTTATCGTTGTTTTCAACCAGCGTCACATACCCCTCCGAAGCCCACGGCTTCTCTGGATCCAAGAACGCAGGGCTCGGAACGAGCGCCAAGCCAGGACCAATCACTTTGCCAGCGGCCGCTTTGTTCGGGTCGAACTTGGGATCGCCCGCTTTTACAGTGCGCCGAAATTCATTGGGAGTCGCAGGAGTAGCGTTCGCACCCGTCGTCACGTCCACCGTTGCGTCGGCGTCATAGAACTGAATTTCGCCCGTCGTTCCATCCAACAAATAGGCACGCTGAAGACCGACGTAGTAAGGCGTGGTGGCGAGATCTGTATCCCCGCTCAACTGATTCGGGTCCCGGCAGCGCTTGTAAAGTGCGAGCACTGCAGCGTTCCAGGCGGGGTTAGCAGCGAGTTCTGGGATCGCCAAAAGCTCGTCCCGTTCCGCTGTCGTGATGATGTCCGGTTCCAGCACATAAAGAGGCGGCGGAGTTGCGGTGAGATCAGAATCCCCGAGCGTTCGATCATTCACCAGTCCCGTCATCCCCAGTTCTTGGTTGAGCGGATCGTAAAAGAAACGTCGGGCGAGTGAGGCGGGAAGATGGTTGAACTTCCACCGCGTGCCGTTCACGGAGGTGATGCCCGTGGAAGGCTGGATGATGGCCACAATGGCGTTCGCGTCTTCAACCGACCCAATCGAGACCCGCCGGGTCTCAAGGGGCGAGATCAGTCGCGCAGAATAGTCTTGAGGATCGGCACCCAATCCCGTGACGGTGGCGGGTTTCTCGGGATTCATCGAATCATAGATGACCTCGCCCACAGCCCAACCAATGACTCCAGGCAAGCCTGGGGCTTCAGGGTGATCGGCGCGGTGCTCACCGCCTGCGTAGGTTAGCGTTTCGCCTGCTTTTAACACTGGCGGTTCGGTTGGCCAGACTGCCGTATAGCGCACCGTGGAAGCGGCGGATACGGTCTGGCCAGAGGGCAATCCAGCAGCGGCTAGCGGTGATCCGAGCTTGTCTGTCAGAGTCAAGATACCCACACCAAGCGTCGTGAGCCGGATGCGCCCATCGAGCGTCAAGCTGGCGCGGATCTTGGTATTGACCCGGGCGTCGTTGTTGATCGTATCGACGAAATCTTGGAAGGTCGTTCCGGCCACTGTCAGGTCGATCGGGCCGGTCCCAAAATCGACCGCGAATTGGGAACCAAATTGAAACCCGGCAGCCAAGGTAGGCGGAGCGGCAGGATCGGGCGAAAAATCGACCGCAGATCCCGTTCCGAATCCAGCCGACTGTAGCGGAGTTCCACTGCCATCCCGGAGGCTGATATCGCTCCCCACATCAATCAAGAATCGCAGCCTCGAATCAAACGCTGGATTCGTTCCAGCAATCGAGGCAGTGCTCACTTCACCTTCAGGGAAAGCAGCCAGAACTGCATTCCGGAAAGCCAACAGATCGCCGCTGACATTGCGTGGAATGCTGGGCCGGAAAGACAACTTGGTTGGTCCGATCTGATCGGGCGTGCCGACATTGAGCGTAATAAAAAACGTCAATTCATCGGGCACTAACTCACCCGCCGTAAAACCGCTGGTCTTCAGCGGTGAACCATGCCCATCCGATAACGTGAGCGCAGCCCCGGTGAGCGATTCCAACCGAAGGAGCTTCGTCGACGTCGCGCTGGCACTGACTTTGCCACTCAGCGACGCATTGGCATTGATTGCAGCTACCAGATCATCCACCGAAGCGGTGATTTCCGTGTCTTCATTGGTTTTTACGGAACTCGTCCCAAAGGTCACCTTGACCGGCACTCCATCGCCCACCTTGATTTCAATCGAAAGCGGTGTGTCGTCGCTCTTCTTATATCGGGATGAAGTGCCTGCAGAAGCAACTTGGCCTTCTCGTTGTCCACTGTTGTAGACAGCAGGGTTGGTGAAGGTAAAGCTGGGATTCTCATTACCAACAGCCGCAGTGAACACCGTGCGGAACGTTGGATTATCAGCTGTTCCGTCAAAGGCCTTGCTGGTCACCCTGGATTGATCGATCGCCCCATTCAACTGAATCGTCGCACTCGCATCACCGCTCGCTGCCCCGCCAAAAGGGATGCACGTCCCCGGGCTCACCGCTTCATCGTCTTCACCGCCCCAAAACTCCGGCGTTAATCGGTAGTGATAGAAGGAGTTAAAGCGCCCCTGTCCTGCAGCATAGGCGACTCCATTGTAATCCTCCCAGTAAACCTTCGCTAAACCCACGTTCACCCCAAATGTCTCGGGACAAGGCACCAGTCCGATTACCCGCGCGAGTGGGTAAGGGGGCTGCACGGGTTCCGCCACGGTCATGGTGTAATCAAGGGTGTAGTTGAACTTGCGGCCGGTGCGCCCATCCACCTCCGGATTCAACGCGGCTAGATGATCCTCGAGTTGAACGGTATAGACGGCCATTTTGGCCTCCCCGTCCGCAACGTCATCATACTGAACCAACACGTAGGGGTCAGACGTGTAGGTGCCGTCGTGGGCCGTCCGATTCAATCCACCCGTCTGCAAAGCAAAGGCCGCAGGCGGTGGATTCGCTTGGTCAGCAAATCGGAAAGAGGGTGCCATCACTGCGTGCTCCTCATTCGGGTTAAAACCTGGGAGATCACGATCTGGCTGATTGTAGATCACCACATTTTGGTAAGCGTCAGTGGTGAAAGGTGGCTGGTCCGTCGTTCCATCTGGTGCCTTGCCCTCTGATCCAAGGCGACTGGCGATAACGATTCGCTTGGGGGCGATCGGCCATACCGGATCAAATTTTTCAACACTATTGGTCCAGGTGACGTGCGTCTCAGGATCGGGATTGGCGAACCAAATGACAATCAAGTCATCCTCCGCCTTGCCGGTAAACTCAAGGTTAACAGGGATGATCGGTCCAGATCCGACTGTCTTGCTTCGGTCATAGATGTTGGCGTTGTATCGGGCGTTCTTGTGCACCACAAAACCCGTATCCGTCTGGTAAGCAGCCCCAACGGCAGGAGTGATCGTATGGGTGAGTTTTGTGCCGATGGTTGCCGTCGTTGCTGGCGGAAGAGCAGAGGCATCCCACTGGCGGGTATCGACAACCCTGACAATGAGGTGCTCCTTGAGCGGGTCACCATTGGCAGCTGCTGTATCGGTGCCATCACGCACCGAATAGACAATCACGGACTTCCCGTCCTGAGTTGAAATGAAGCGTCCGTCCAATGCAGTGCCATTCCCAGAGCTGTAGGCGAGTTGGAGCAGTGCGATCTCATCCACCGTGCTAGGATCAAGATTGATGCCAGGCATCTCAGGATGAGTGTGGTGAGTCAAATAGCTGAATCCGGGCGGTATCGGAAAGGTGGTGCCGTCCCGGGTTTCCCCCGGGAAGCCGATTTCCAGTTGCACAATGAGCGGTTCATCAACATCCCCATATTCCAGCAACACTTTACCAGGTCGAAGGGGGAAGAGCAGTTTGTCATGCGGATCCCAGATCGCCATTTGCTCACCACTGCTGCCTTGTGGCCCTGTTACCACCGAACTCCGGTCAGGGGCTTGAGAGGCGACCGTACCCGCTTCTGTGGTCGTCAACCCCTGAACGATGGCCGTCGTCGAAAGAAGAGGATCCGTGATGAAACTCGCCGCCGAACCAATCGTCACCACTTGCTTGTGAATCGTCTGACCGTAGTCCCACAGCACGGTGATGGGCGAATTGAGATCGACGATGTCACGATAGTAATAGTTCGCGGTTCCGACCGTCGGAAACTTACTCAGTGCCTCTTTGTCATCCTCAGTGCGCGGGAAGCCAGCTTTGTTCCCAACGGCTATCGAAGCATTTCTCCATCCGCTCAGCACTTTGGAAGAGGTTGCGTCACCGCCATTCTTTGAACCAATGTAAACGTGGGTTCCAGTATCATACCAATGCTCGCCACTTCCATAACCGACATCCGTAGGCGCTAGCGGTGTGCCGGGAGCGGAACGGACCTCTGGCAAATTCCCAGCCACCTGGATCGTGGTACTGACCATGACATGGTACTGCTGAATCCAACGATAGGTGATTTCGGCAGGCCCAGTCATGACCCACTGCGGAACTTGCTGGCGAGATTGAACGCGCTCAAAAAGATACACGCTGCCAGCGGGTGGCGGGGTCAAATGTTGCGTGGCCGAGCCGGTTGCTTCAAAGCCCGTGACTCGTGCCCTTGAGCCATACAGATTCGGATCGTTAGCTACGCCGTCGATGAAAGCGGTGGTCGGCTTGTTTTCAGGCACCCAAATATCGCTCACCGGAGGATCAGGATTCCCCAAGGCGGTGGAGGTCGACTCCAATCCCAGGTCAGCAACCACCGAAGAATGAATTCGCAGACGGTGTTCCACGGCCCAATGGAAAGTGACCCGTGTGTCCGATTCAAAGGTGAAGGTATACCGATTGCTGGTACTGGTAAAAGCTTGAGTCGAGTCAGCACCCACAAGGGTCTTACCAACCGTGAGCCCGGTATTCACGTAGCGAGTCACGGCTTGAGTATCGATCACAGTATCTGAGGGAGGCGATGCGAAGGTTCCCAGCGGATTTCCAGCAGCATCAATGTAAATGATCTTGGGCGCCTCCACGGTGTAAGTCGTCCCAGCAGAGGCGGGTTTGGCCCCCAGGTAAGGCAAGATCAAGTCACTGTTACCCACGGTCCTGCCGTCCGTTTCAGTGGCTGATTCGATCACCAGACCGCTGCCGCCAACAAAGTCACCCGCGCTGCTGACCAAGGTGACAAAACCACTCCTTTTGCCGGAGACGACAGAAATACTGTTCACACTTTTAGTGTTCCGCAACGTGAGGTTTCCCGAGACATACGTGCCTGCAAGCACCAGACCATTCCACTTCGGGCTCCAAACACCTAGCATCGGACCAAAGGACGGATTGCCCGGAGTGCTGGGAAACGACAAGGCCACTTGATTCGATCCTGGATATCCTGGTGCAGGCTTAAACTCCGGCGTGTAGCTGCCTTCATCGAGCAACTTAATCCACTCGGGATCTCCAAGGTCATTCCCATATTTTGCCACAAAAAATCGAGGGTTTGGGCGACTAACATCCCTCGTTCCAAACGCAACCGCCCCTGCGGGTATGGAGCCAGTCACATAGACGTTGCCAGCAGCATCCGAATCCAACGATCCAGCCCGAGATTCGTTCACGATGATATCTCCCGCAGCGTTGTAGATGTCAGTGATGGCGCTCCCTTTGACGTAGGCCTTAGCGGAACTCGTACTGCTATTTGTCCCAAAATAGGGATCCAGTTTCGCGACTTTGAGGCTCATGCTCCGACTGGTCGTGACATCTGCAATGCCGTCACCTGGTGGCAGAGATACGTTGTTGTCGCGATACGACATCAACGCGAAAAGTTTATACTCGGTGCCAGTATCCACCAACTTGAGGTCGTTGATGAAGTGGAATGCGTACTGGGCAACGCCGTCGATGGTCCAGTTCCCCTGCGCTATAACGCCGTCAGCCAGCCACTTGTTAGCCGCTGAATCGTTTGAATAGGATCCATCCACCTCGCTAGGCTCAAATCTCACCAAAAAGCCGTTCCCCCACTGCAAATGGGTGTCCCTGACGTTGGGCGTCGAGAGGATATAACCGCCCAGAATCACCTTGCCATTCGGATCAACGGTCACAGCCGTATAGGCTCCGTAATAGCAGCGTGTGTCATACGCGGACCCATCGCCCCATCCAAAATTTCCACCCGTTTTGTTCCCCGGAAGATTCGGGTCCAGTCGACCGGGCCCCATCGACGAAAAGTTGGTCGTCGACAATCGCACCCAAATCGGCGCATAAGTCAGCGGGTAAGGATTCAGCGCGCCGACTTGTGTGCTGCGTCTCGCGCCGCAGACATATACCTGCCCGTTCACGACGGTCATGTCGTTAACCATCGAATCGTAGCCTCCACCAAAGGGGGAGGTTTGCAATGCGAGGAGCCCCTCGAAGGTATACTTGTAGACCTTGGCAGGTTTTGAACTGAGGGAGGCCGGCTCAATGTTGGGGGGAAAACCGACCAAATTGGCATCGCGATCTATCGCATTGTAGCCCATCTGCCCCCCCACGTAGATTCCGTTTTCATCAGCGACAACCGATGAAGGAATAAAACCCGCAGCCAAATTCACCGTCACGGGGTCCGCGATGCGTTGCGGGTAAATCTTCAAGAACGATTGCCCATTGCTCATTCCCAGAACAATGATCTCCCCATTCGGCCCAGCCGTAACGCTCTGCACCGGATCACCAGCCGACGGGCTATCCTTTGAGTCCGCCTGGATCCCAGTCCCGGTAAGGACGTCCAGCAGCACAGGCGAGCCACCTGCCAACAATTGCAGATTGAGATTGATGTCCCCCGTCCCCGTGTCGCTCCAAGAACCACCAGTGGCCGTCACGCGAACTCTCAAGCTTACGACGGGTTTTGCATCAGGATCGGCATTCGGGAACAGCGTGGCTGAGTCGACGGCGAAGCTCACCGCACCATTGGCGCTGTCCACGGCAAAGGAAGGGCCGGCCTTAACCGCACCGTCAATGGTGAGACTGACAAACGCGTAAGTCAGCGTCCCTCCGTCGGGATTCTCCGCTTCGACGTTGCCTATCACTGTTCCCGAAGGAGTGCCGCTGAACACACTCAAGGTATTCGTTTTGATGCTGGGACTCACATTGATCACCGGGATCGACAGTGTTCGGGAATCAAATAGGGAGGCGTTCCCAGCGTCGGACGCCCGGACCACCAGCGTGAATTCGTGCCCTGGGACCGTTTCATAATCCACCAATGCAGGATTCGCCACGCTGAGTGCACCTGTGCTTGAATTGATGGCGAAGGCGCCGCCTGTATTGCCCGAATGGATGGAGTAAACAACCGAAGGTACCGCATCAATGTCGGCTGCATTGAAGGTGGCAACGGTTCCAGAGCTATTCTCGTTGATCGGCACCGATGGCGGTGGATTCGTCAGTTGCGAAAGGGAAAAGGACGGCGCTTCATTCACATCGCCAAGCGAGATCGTGAAGGCTTGCTCCGTCGTGGAATTGTCGCCCGTATTGGTGACCCTGATTCGAACGGTAAAGGAAGTCTTGGTCGGGACAGCTTCGAAATCAAAAGTCTGCGCGGTGTTCAACGAACTCCCCGAGATACTGAAACTCCCGTTGTCGCCTGATCCTGCGCCAGCCACCAGTTGGAAGGTGCGTGCTGCAGCGTCGGAACCCAGGGTTCCGACCAGCGTGCCGACGGGTCGGTTTTCGTCAAAGGAGCTGCCGGTCAACGTCAGCGTGGGGTTTGCGGCCTCGCTGATCGTCACAACCGCAAGCAGCGTGGCCACAACGAGACTGGCGAATCTGCCAACCGAATGCGGCATCAAAGAGCGTTGAAAGCAAAAGGGCGTCATGGTGTAAAATTGCATGGGCTTAGGGAGTGTTCAGCGCGGCGACGGTGCTGATGCGATCGAGGGTAAAGGACCCTTCGGTCTGTAGGGTAATCTTATGCAGTCCCGCGATGGATTCGCGGTAGGTTCCCGTGATGCGATCGACACCATATCCAGGTGCAGCCGCCAGCGGGTTGCCGGTGATTCCATCAAACTGCAAACTGAAGACACGGATGATGTCAAAACCACGCTGGTGATCAGGATGATACTTGTGCCGATACGGATTGGTCGGCGCATCTTTGCTGAGATCGATGCGACCCGCGCAAGCCAGACCATTGCCGATGCCGCCCACCATCACGGACTCCAAACCGTTGAAATCAAATGCCGCAGTCCCATAACGCAGACCAACCAACTTCCCACCGCGACTCACCACCCCCTGGAAGTTTGGGATCAGCGATGGATCCGTGACCAGCACCGTCTTGGCGGGTGGAGGAGGTATGCCGGTGGACTGAGTCTGCATCACGATCACGTCTTTCAGCAAGCGCACCTGACCCGTAGCATCCACATGGAGCAAAATCCGGATGGTGGCGGGCTTTCCAGTAGGCGTAGCCTGCGCCGCCACGCCATTGACGGCGCGCTGCACTTCATTGACTTTGTTCAGCGTCACTTGCCCGATCCAAAGTCCCGCCGCGCGCGGATTGGTTGTCAGATCGAGGCCCGGAGGCAGCGTCGGCGAATCAGGAAAGAAAGGTCCTGTCTGCCAGCTCGCGTTCGTCGTGTTCAGCAAGGTGGCGTTTCGGCCCGCAACACTGTCGGCGACGATTGACCCGCTGCCCTCCGTGAAGCTCCAACGTCCCACCAAGCCCAGATTCCCCGCGCTAGGCAGCTCACTAAAGGCCAAAAGACTGATTTCCGTTGGTGTACGGGCCGTATTCCAAATCCGAACTTCGTCGATGCCGCCACGGAAGAAATTCGTCAGTGCACTGCCACCATGCCGGCCAATCACCAAGGCACCTGGGCTGCTGGTAATGACAGCGGAGTTTACGGTTCCAGCCACTTGCCCATTGATGTAAAAAGTCGTGGTTTTAGTTGCCCCATTCACAACCACTGCCACGTGGTTCCATTCTCCTAACGTCACCACCCCTGTCGATGACAGTGCATGGGCAGGATTGATATCGATCAAATAACGCAAGTGAAGGTCCTTATCGATGGCCAGACCATAACCTGCGGCACCCTTCATCACGATGTCCATGAAATCAGCGCCCGGTAGCTCCAGAGGTTTAATCCACGCCTCGATCGTTAGGCTCGTAAATCCAGCGTAGGCGGGATCATCAGCAATCGTCGCCGCTTGATCAACCCCGTTCAAAGCGATCGTATAACTGGCTAAGAGAGGATCGCCGAGCGAGACACCGTCAACCCGGTTAAAAAGCGACATTCCTGCAGCCAAGGCTGCATCCAAACCGCCGATCGACCCATCCACCACAAACGCCGCGTTTGCCTCGTTGCAGTTCCAGACTCCTGCCAGTCCGGGCTCACTGCCATTCAGCCGGAGCGAGTGATTGGCTTGCACCTCCTCAGCACTTCGCGCCACCTGCCAAAAACGCACCTCATCCAAGACGCCGAAATAGGCCTTCGTAAAGACAGGCCCAGCCGACGGTTCCGCGGCAAAAGCCAGAGGCAGCGTGGTGGAACCCAGGACACCCTGCGCGGGCGCTGTGGAGTCAAGCACCCCATTGACATAAATTTGCTTCGTTTCTGTCGAACCATCCCACACCACTGCAACATGAGTCCACACTCGCGGCTCTACGCGAGTCTTGCCAATCAACTCCGTCGGATCGCCGCCTGGGATGGTTGTCTGCACACCAGTGGTGACAAAGGAAATCTTGCCGGTAGCATTGTAGCGCACCTCCCAACCTGCCGCCCCTTTTGACAGCAACGCCACAGACCCTGAAGCAGGGAGACCCAGCGGATAGATCCATGCCTCCGCTGTCATCGCAGCTGGAGAATCAAGCCCCCCCATGATGGCCGGGGTCACCGTCGCAAATTGAGGATTGTCAACGGCGACAAAGCGCGCAGCATCCGCCACCACGAACCCGTCAGTTCCAGTCGTACTCACCACCACGCTGCTTGTCGTGCCTGCATTCATCAATAGCGGCACAGCGTTGAGCTTCACCCAGCCTGCGCCTCCAGTGCGTTGGTCAATGGTTACCGTCGTCGTCCCACCTGCATGCACTAGATCCACTGGTGTGTTCGAAGCGCGATCCACTCCAGCAGTCCACCACAGATACACATCGTAGCTCCCAGACCTGACGAGAGCGGGGGTGAATCGAACGCTCTTTGCCCCCTTCGTCGTGTTCCCGTCGTGCAGATAGTTTGCACCATAAAAACCCGCCGTATCTGCAACGGTAGCCCATGTTCCCGTGAGGCTCACCCCGCTTGCATCTCCATTGTCCACGATCACCTCCGCTGGCGGATTGTTGAAGAACAAGGCCAAGTTTCCGTCTGATGGCGGATTCAATGCCAGACCCTCAACCCTCTCAGGTGCCGTTCCTGACCCTCCGCCAACAAGCTTGCCGACCTCCAGGGTTCCCTTGTATCCCGCAGGCGTACCATCATTCGCATCTGCACCGGCAGCTTCGTTGAAACGCCAATCTGCAAGCAATCCAACCTCGCTTCCACGAAGGTACTCCAGATTCCGTTCAGAGATCTCTACTGCTGACCGCGCAACCGACCAGAGTCGCACGCTGTCCACCGTCCCCTCCAGCGTTCGGTCGAGGGTTGCATGACCGCCGATCACAACTGGAAAAGTATTACCGACCAGCGGCCCAGCAAAGTCGCTCTCCGCACTCAGCACACCATTGATAAAAAGCTGCTTTTTGGTCCCCGTGAAAACAGCCGCGATATGCTGCCAGGAGTTTAATGGAAAATCGGCCGCGCTCAGCAGATCATCGTAAAACCCGGGTTGCCCGCTGATCTCTGTTCGGAAGCAGATCTTCGATGTCGCGTCAGCACGCACAATTCCCCACGAATCACCTTTGGTCACGATCGATTGAAATCGCTTCGTCCACGAATTCACGTTGACCCAGGCCTCAATCGTCAAAGCATTAGCCACATTGAAGGCTGACGGTGACAATTCAGGAATGGTCACTCCCTGGCCAGTCTGAGGCACATTGCCACCGCCTACACCACTGAAACGCAGAGCATTGAGGGGCACACTGGCCGTAGGCGGCGCTGCAGGGACTTGCGCTTCTGAGACCCGCAGACTCGCTGCGGAAAACAGCATCACAAGGCAGGTGCAAATAGGGAAGCGGGATCTCGATGCGTGAATTGAATAGAGGGCTGCGCGCATGGTAGTACAAGAGGATTTGAGCAGGGCGATCAGCCCCTTATGGCATGCTGGCAGCAACTGGGATGCGCAGCACCACACCGTCAGTGGTGGTAAATTTCAAAATCGCGGAGCCTGATATACCGGTCATCAGTTCACGTCGTAACTCCAAGTTGAGGTGATTGACACCTCCCCCCGGCACACTGCCAAGATTCGCCCCACCCGCTAGCGATACTGCGGTTGAGGTGCCCGCCGCTAGATCCAGAACACCTCGATAGAGAGGCAAACCGGTATTTGACTCCACTGCCACTTGCACGGAAAACGGCGTGTCAATCCGATTGGCATACTCCAGGACCACTTGACTGGAATTCGCACCGAAATCCAACTCTCGTCCATGAAACCGCAAATCCAACGGACCCTGATAGGTCGTAGATCCTTCGCAGTAAACCCAGCAGGCCTCTCCGGGCCGGATGACTGTCGTCGCGGGATCCGTGATCTTTTGCCAACTCCCCTCCACCAACCGATAAATCCGACTTCCGATGCGCCCTGAGGATCCGGCAAAGAACTTCGCGAACGTAATCGTCGCGCCGGCTTCAACCGGAAAACCAGTGAGGTTGAAAGAATCAGTCGTCCACTGAAGTCTCCTAAAATTAACCGCCCCAGCAACATTCAGAGCGCAGTCCTGCCGCGCATGGACCAGATAGGCGGAACCTCCGTGAATCGCATGAAGGCTCGTCAAAAATGCCTCGGCACGATCCGCAGCATACCAAACGCCCCAACCGGGGGCATTCCAAGCCTGCTCCTCAGGATCAGCGATGAACCGAACCGGGGTGCGTGGGGTGAAATAACGGGCGACGATATCGACCTTCGTTGAATCAAAAACGGTTCCAGGAGCAGAGTCTAAAGGATCTACATCAATTGATACCGCATTCCAGCCAGCCTTCAGTTCGACCCGCTGCGTTCTGGTTTCACCAGCTCGGGCTGGAATTGAGACCATGATGGCGAAAGTAACCAGACCAATCCGCGAAAGTGATGAGGAGATTATCACGGTTTCACCCTTATTACCATAATGGACGGACGCAATACTATTCTCGCGCTAAATCCCCACACATAAGAAGAACCGAACAAGTATAGGATTGATGTATATCAATGAAAAGTTAATACATTGACCTAGTTTCCCATTTAACAATGAGCAGGCATTTATTCTCGCTTCAATTTTAAAGCCGCAACGTCAACAGCCGAAGACACGTCGCAACTCACCGGGAAGACCATCGTCTCCCAGAGATTCGTCAAACCACAGAGCGATTCTTTGCCAACTACTCCGTTCGCTCCAACTGATTCGCCGGCACCTGGACGGTCGCTTGGTGGTCTTTTACCGCAGCCTCGATCTTGGCCACGATGTCGGGATGTGCCGCGGCGATGTCCCAGGACTCGCCCGGATCAGCGCCTAGGTCGAAGAGGAGTGGCGGCGAGTGCGCGGCTGCAGGCTCTTTACCGTAGCCTGGCTGCGTTGTGAAGTGTAGTTTCCAGTGCCCCAGTCGCGCCGCGTACAACCGCTCACCCCGATAGTAGATGAACACACCGCGATCCAACTCGCCCTCACCAAAGAGCAAAGGGCGAATGTCTTTGCCGTCTGATTCATGACCTACTGCAACCTCGCCACCCGCCAGGGAAGCCGCCGTGGGAAGCAGGTCCATCGTGCAGGCCATTTCGCGACAGACACCCGGCTTGATTTTTCCAGGCCACCAAAAGATTCCCGGCACGCGCATACCACCTTCCCAAGTGCTCCCCTTTCCTTCACGCAGAGGCCCGGCACTGCCGCCATGATCCCGATGGATCAGCCACGGGCCGTTATCGCTGGAAAAGACGACCATCGTGTTTTTGTCGATCCCAAGATCTCGCAGAGTTTGCAGCACCTGGCCCACACTCCAGTCCAGTTCCTCCACTACGTCCCCATACAAACCGCGCGGACTCTTGCCGTGAAACTTCTCCGACGCAAAGAGTGGCACGTGGGGGAAGTTGTGCGCGAAGTAGAGAAAGAACGGCCCATCTTTCTTTTCGCGGATGAACTTTACCGCCTCCTCCGTGTACCGGCGCGCCAGTTGTGTCTGGTCAGGGCCGCGCTCCAGGATCTGCTCATTGCGCATCAGCGGCACTTGGAAGTATTCGGATTTTTCCGAACGGATGGCATCCTTCGGCGCATCCTTCACCCGGTCCATGTCATTGGAATAAGGGATGCCAAAATACTGGTCAAAGCCATGCGAAGTCGGCAAATATGCGGGCAGGTGGCCCAGGTGCCACTTGCCAACACACGCGGTCGAGTAACCGCTTTTCTTCAGTGTCTCCGGCAGAGTCGTCTCCTCTTTCTGTAATCCACCTGGAGAATACTGAAACAGCACCCGCTTCGTGTAGCTGCACATACCGCTGCGGATCGGGTAACGCCCCGTCATCAACGCGGCACGACTTGGAGTGCAAACTTCCGCCGCCGAGTAGAACTCCGTGAACCGCATCCCCTCCGCAGCCATTTGATCAAGATGCGGCGTGCGAATGCTGGGATTTCCGTAGCAGCCAAGGTCCGCGTAACCCAGATCATCCGCGTAGATGATGATGATGTTGGGCTTGTCCGCCGCATCAGCAAAGGTGGTGAGAAGAGACAGCCCAATGAGCAGAGATCGAAACGAAAACATGAGGCAATGGCAACGATGCGCCCGCTCCATTAATTGCAACGGAGCCGTCGCGAAGGACAGATAAGCTTGAAATCGTGACCAATGCCGCCAAGCTCTCCGACAGATGACCAAGCTGCGATTCTCACTGAACAAACTCTCATCGCGACTTTGGATACGTCCGATGGTCTACAGCCTAGCCGCGATTGGATGGGTCGTGATCGCAGTGCTCGCCGACAATCTCATTGACCACCTCTGGGGTATTGATATCCCACGCGAAACGCTGGTGAATCTCTTCACCATCCTGGCGTCCACGATGCTGTCTGTGGCAACGTTCTCTGTTTCTGCCGTCGCCTCTGCTTTTGGGGCAGTGGGGACTTCCGCCAGCCCCAGGGCGACCCGCATCGTGATGAGCGACAGCGGCGTGCAATCAACCCTTGCCGCCTTTCTTGCGACATTCATTTATGCCGTCGTTGCAATCACGTCCTTGAGCGCCTTGCAGTTTCATCCAGCGGGACGCTTCCTCCTCTTCACCGGCTTTGTCATCCTTGTCAGTTGGGTACTCGTCGCCTTTGTGACGTGGGTGGACAGAGTCTCTCGCCTCGGGAAAATGGCAACCACGCTCGATAGTGTCACCGCAGCAGCTCGCACGACGCTTTCCAATCAAGACATATCCGGAACGCTCGGAGGGCTATGCAGCGACGATACCCCGCCTCCCGAGAACGCCCAGGCGATCCGCTTTGACCGCTTTGGCTACGTGCAACACGTCGATATGGCCAAACTTCAAACCCTCTGCGAAGAATGGGACGCGAAGATTTGGCTCAACATCCGCGCCGGCAGCAACGTTGCACGCCGCGAATCCATTGGCTGCATCTCCACCAACCAACCTCTGGAGCAGGAAAGCTTAACCAAAATCTTGCGCTGTATCGCCGTCGGGAGCGAGCGCAGCTACGATACCGACCCTCGCTTCGTCATGATCATCCTCGCCGAGATCGCAGACCGCGCACTTTCCCCAGCCGTGAACGATCCAGGCACCGCGATTTCCATCCTGGCCCATCAGGTGGAGCTCTTCCACCTCTGGGCAGAGACAGATATCGCAGCCAGCAAGGTGGAACCTCAATTCGACCGCATCTATGTGCCACCAATTCGGGCTGCGGATCTCATCGAAGATGCATTTGGCCCCACGGCACGGGACGGCGCAGGAATGATCGAAGTCTGCATTCGCCTCCAAAAAGCCCTGCGTTCCATCATGCACACCGACCACGAAAAATTGCGCGACGCAGCGGCAGAGTTCCGCCGTATCGCAAATGAAATGGCTCAACAGCAATTGCCAGTCGAGAACCAGAAAAGCAAAATCGACGAGTTAGCCAATCGACCGTTGTAAAGGGGTTAGAAGCGCCCAAGCGACCCGACTTCTGCAGGCGAAACGTTTTGAGCCAGCCACATTTCTTCCACAAACTGGAGAACTCAGCGCTTGCGCAGTCTCGAATGCGGTGAATCATCCGCCGCATGGCGAAAGTGACCCTTGGACTCGTGCAGAGTCGTGGATTTGAGACCCAAAAAGAAGCCCTGGCGAAGCACGTGGATCTGATCCGCGATGCAGCCGCCAAGGGCGCGCAGATTGTTTGCCTCCAGGAACTCTTCCTGACACCCTACTTTTGCCGCACCCAGGACACCGATCTCTTTGATCTCGCCGAGACCATTCCTGGACCGACAACAGAGGCGCTGCAGCCCCTTGCCAAGGAACTCGGCATCGTCATCATCGCCTCCCTCTTTGAGAAGCGCGGCCCTGGACTCTACCACAATACAGCCGCAATCATCGATGCCGATGGCACACTGCTGGGCAAGTATCGCAAGATGCACATCCCACAAGATCCCGGCTTTGAAGAGAAGTTTTACTTTACCCCCGGAGATCTCGGTTACCGAGTCTGGGATACCAAGTTTGGCAGGATCGGCGTCCTGATTTGCTGGGACCAATGGTATCCAGAGGCAGCGCGACTGACAGCACTCGCCGGAGCCCAAATCCTTTTTTACCCCACTGCCATCGGTTGGTTGGCCAGCGAAAAAGCGGAGCTAGGCAAGGCACAACACACTGCCTGGGAGACCGTCCAGCGCGGACACGCCGTCGCTAATGGATGCTTCGTCGCCGCCGTAAACCGCACAGGGAACGAGGGAGAAACTGAGTTTTGGGGACAAACTTTTGTAGCCAATCCGTACGGAGAGATTATCGAAAAGGCCGCCGTATCGAAAGAGGAGGTCCTGATTGTCCCCTGCGACCTCAAAGAAGTTGAAGATTTTCGCCGAATTTGGCCCTTTTTTCGTGATCGTCGCATTGACACTTACGCAGCCCTGACCAAACGCTACATCGATGAGTAAACCCCTCCCCCAAAACTATCGCCTGCCCGCTGAATTCGAAACGCAGGAGGCGATCTGGCTTTCATGGCCATCCAACAAGGAAAGTTGCCCCAAGACTTTCCACCGACTCCAGGACAAGTTCGGCGAAATTGCCGCGCTCATCTCCCGTTACGAGCGCGTGCGTATCAATGCACCGATGCTCAGCCACATGAACATTCGGCTATCCATTGCGGACAACGAAGGCGATCTTAGCCAAGTGGATCTTTATGAGCACCCGACCAACGACGTGTGGTGCCGCGATCACGGCCCAATCTTCATCAAGCATAACGAAACGGGCAAGGTAGCCATCACCGATTGGCAGTTCAACGCCTGGGGCGGTAAGTTCCCTCCCTTTGATCTCGACAACGGGATCCCAGAAAAGGCTGCCGCAGTCCTGAAGATGGAACGCTTTACCTCCGACCTCATCCTTGAAGGGGGCGCCATCGAGACGAATGGAAAAGGCATCCTTTTGACGACGGAGAACGTCCTCCTCAACAAGAACCGCAATCCTGATTGGTCCAAGGCCGACGTGGAGAAGGAATTGAAAACCATGCTCGGCGTCAACGAGATCGTCTGGTTCAAGAAGGGAATCGAAGGCGACGACACCGACGGACATGTCGATGACATTGTACGCTTCATTCGCGATGACGCCCTCATCTGTATGGTCGAACCGAAGGAGAACGACCCCAATTTCCGCACTCTCAAGGAAATCCGCGAGCGCCTGGACGATCTGCGTGCACCAGATGGCGGCAAAATGGAGATCATCGAGATTGAGATGCCCTTGGGAATTGAGGTAAAGGACTGGCGCCTCAGCCGCCTGCCAGCCAGTTACGCCAACTTCCTCATCGTGAACAACGCTGTCTTGGTGCCTATTTTCGGCCAAAAGAAGCGCGACGCGCAGGCGGAAGACAAGATCGCCGAATGCTTTCCTGGTCGCGAGATCATCTCGATCACCGCCAAGGACCTCGTCATGGAAGGCGGTGCGCTGCACTGCATCGCCATGCACGAGCCAAAATAGATCACTGCTGCAATTCAGCTCCGCCAGTCACGCCAGAATCGTTCTTGATGATATCGTCACCAGTGAACAACTGGCGGTCTGGACCGGCGGAGCGAATTTCCATCTTGGCACCGCTCACGGAGTGGAACCAGAAGGGCGATCCCCAGCGATCCATCAACTGCCCCCCTCGCACCGCCGGACTGTTCGCCGGGAAAAGCCCTCCCGGTTTGCTGGGATCTACCGTGCCCGTCAGGGCAGCCGTGATGTCGCTGTTCAATCCCACCGGATTGTCACCGTAGGCTCTGCGGTAGAGATCAACGAATTCCTCCACGATATCCAGGTCCTCTTCAGGCGTGATTGCATCGGAGTTCAGCTGCATGGCCCGCTCCAAATTGGCGGGATCAATCCCCATCGACACGGGAGGCGCGGAGGGTTCAGATGGCACATCAGGGCGCGCACTTGGAGTCGGCGCAGCCGGAGGCAAATCGTGCGATCTTGATTCAATGGAATCAAGCGCCTTGTACATCCAGCCCACTAGAATGGCGAGTACGATGACCAGGAAGGCGAGAATGTAGGGAGCTGGACGCTTTGGCAGGGGGTTGCTCATGTTTACTTTACGACGTTGATGTTGAATGGAGCGGTGACGGTGTGCCCATTGACCTTGGCGACGCAAAAGAGTTTCAGAAACCCCGCCTTAGGCCAAAACACCTTAAAACTCAACTCAGGCCCACCCCGCACCTCGCTGCCGAGAACATCCCCGCCCGTCGGATGAAACTGCACCACCTGCTGCCCATCTGCGTAGACACCGGTGAGATGCGCAAAGGCGTTCAAGAATGGCTCCAGACTCTGCAAAGGCCGACCGCCTGATCCAGACACTCGCAATCGAATCAATTGCAACTGGCGTTCCTTGAATACCACCGTCCGCCCCGAACTCGGCAGAAGTTGAAAGCGCAAATCGCCCACGGTCGCAGACACCGTCGTTGGCTCAGGCACCACCGGCACTGAGTCAACGGCACCCAGATGAGCCTGCGGGTACTCCTGTAAACCCGTCGCCGCAGGCACCACTCCCGCCCAAACCCAATACGCCCCGTCTTTTTCCGGAGTGAAGGCAAAAGAGTATTCCCCAGGGTTGGCGGTCGGCTGCGGCTGTTTCCACTGAAAATCGGCGAACTGAGGGCCAAGGAGCAATGCGTGGATTGGCTGCGTGTGCACAGTAATGAGATCCTCGCGATCCAATGGGCTTCCGCTCGTCGTGGTGAGGTGCAGCTTCACCGTGGACTCGATCCCGGCCTGAAGAGGATGATCCACCGCCGCGATCAGAGCAGCGGTTGCGTGCTCAGGCTCAACGAAAACAAAGCTATAGGGGATGCGGCGTGCCACCAGGGGGCGCTGGCACTTCTCACAGACCTTCCCCTTGGCACTGGCGATCACTTCAGGATGATTCAGGCAGCAGTAGATCTCGCCATCCACCATTTGCGGAGCAAACCCGACAGACAGGGCCTTGAGCGACCGCTGAAATTCTGCGAACACCATTTTGGCCCCGTCCAAATTTCCCACCATGCCGTCTTGCGCGATCAAATTGACGGACCGAAAGGCCACTGAGATTTGGGCATCGCGAGCTTCCTGACTCACACCTTTGACCGGAACTCGGGCAATAACGCGCAAGGCAGGACTGCATAGTGAGATCTGGTCCGGCACCTCCTCGACGCGACCGTCGTGGAGCAACCTCCCCACATTCGTCGTGGAAAGTCGCAGGACGTTCCACGCTTCGGCGTCCGTGATCGGATTCAAGACCCGCTGCGGCAACGGGACATCAGCATGCCCCGGCATCGATATGAGCATTGCCGCGGCAATTGCCCCCAGGCTCCGGAAACATTGTCGGACAGGGTGACTGCTGGCAGTGGGGGGCTGAATCAAATTCACAGGATCGATGCTAGCTCATGGACACGGTCGGCTGCAATTCACGATTTTTCGATTCCCTCATCGGATCAACCGTTCCCTCGCACCCGAAAATAAGCCCAAAAATCTCAAAAGTGACAATAATACCAAAAATAACAATCAAAATTGCAAATAACAGTTGCAACAAAATTCATTGGAATCATACTATCCACACCTCAAGCCCTCCCGGTCATGATCACCTCCCCTTCCTCAACCTCCAAAGTGTGTCGCGGATTCAGTTTGATCGAACTCCTGACAGTAATCGCGATCCTCGGCCTGCTGGCTTCTATCGCCACAGCTGCCTTCAGCACCCCAAAGGCCAGCTATGAAAAGGCACGCGCCCGCCGCAACGCGCAGCAAATCGCGACCGAATACAACTGCGCTCGCGCTGCAGGATTGAACTTCACGGTGGAGAGTGACGTTTTGGCCACCGCCAGGAACGTAGTGCGTGGAGGCATCGCTACCAGCGGTGCCTTCAGAGGCAGAGAGTTCAAGGTCGCGGGCATCGAGATCGAAGACGTCGAAGAGGCAGCCAATTTCCTGGTGATCCACGACGGAGAACTGATCTTTCAACATTGATCCCCGGATTACGCTACCATCAGGGTCTCTTTCCCTGCCGTTTCAAACTTCAAGGGCTGGGCAAAAGTGCAGTCTTGCTTCCCGAGCGCATTCCAGGCATTATCTGGGAAATCACGCCGCTCCGTTCCACTCATGATAATGCCCCGCCCTTCATTTCTCTCCGTAGCCTTCGCACCGCTCATGCTGGCGGTCGCCATCTGCATCGCCCCGCAGGCGCTCAACGCGCAATACACGATGGGCATCGAACTCTCGAAACGGAACTTCCTGTCAATGGAACCGATCGCCGCAACGGTGACGATTAGCAATCGCTCAGGGGCCGACGTAGTTGTGGGGGGCAGGAACCAACAAAACTGGATGTCTTTCACCATCGAAGATTCCCAAGGCCGCGCACTGACCCCAGTCAATGTGGAGATCGAGGACTCGTTCATCTTTCAGGCGGGTCAGACCTTGAAGAAGCGTATCCTTATCACTGACACCTACGCGATGTCGGAAGTTGGCAGCTATGCGGTGAAGGCAGTGGCATACCACGCCCCCTCCCAGCAATATTATGAGTCCAATCGCATGGTCATGCAGGTGATGGACGTCAAGCCATACAAGGAGTTCTCCTTTGGCGTGCCTCAGGGCTACCCTGATGCTGGCCGCATTAAGCGCTACGTCCTGATCGTTTTTCACGACACCAATTCCACCACGCTCTATGCCCGTGTGATCGACGACCGAACTGGCACCAATTTGTCCACCTTCCAATTGGGCCCGATCCTCATGGCCCACGAACCGAACTTCACCGTCGATAGTGCCAACCGCTTGCACGCCTTCTTCTTGGCTGCGCCCAAGATCTTTTGTCATGCCACGGTGAACCCAGATGGCAAGCTCGACAAACGCCGCTATTTTCGCGAATTGGACGGCGACCGCCCCGTGCTCATGAGTTCAGGCGCCGCCGTCGAAGTTCGTGGCGGACTGCCTTTCGATCCCAACGCACCCGTCGCTGCCACCGGGTCCACGATGCGCCGCGCGTCGGAGCGTCCACCCGGACTCTGAGGGCTTAGGCTTTTAGATCCTTGACCAAGACCTTCGAATTCCGACCGCTACGCTCATACTGTTCACGCCGCGCCGGGGGCAGCGCTTGAGGATCGGAGACTGCAAAGCCTGCCTTTTCTTCGAAGAAACGGAAGGCCTGGGTCGATAGAGCAAAGAGCCGATGGCAGCCCTTCTGTCTGGCAGTTTCCTCCGCAAAGGTCACGAGCTTTTGCGCGTGCCCCTTGTTCTTATGGGAACGCCGCACAAACAGGCAGGCCAGTTCGGCTAACGGCGAAGACTTGTCTGGCTCCTCAAAGCAGTGGACCGCGACGCACCCGATGGGATTGCCATCCAGTTCCAAAACAAAAAAGTCTGCGATCTTTGACTGCAACTGTTCACGACTTCTCGGCACTAGCGCCGCGTCATCCATCGATTGCTCCATCATCGACAACAGCGTTCCGACATCGCTGGGACTAGCCTTGCGGATCTGCTGATAGTCATCGGCATGGATCATGGTGCCGACACCTTCATTGCTAAAGAGCTCTGCCAGCAAAGCTTCATCCTGCGTTCCATCGACAATATGCACGCGTGGCACGCCCTCTTGGCAAGCCATTGCCCCGTAGCGGAGTTTTGACAGCATGTTCACGTCATGCCGTGGATCGCGCTTTTTGAAAATGTCACGTGCGCCAGCAACAGAAAGCTGTGCGATTCGCCCACCAGCCTCGGTAAAAAGTCCGCTTTCGGACACGAAAATAATCTTCGCAGCATTCAGAGCCACCGCCAACTCCATCGCCACCGCGTCAGAGTTCAGCCGCAGCGTTACCCCACGACCATCGTATCCCAACGGCATGACGATAGGCAGGATGTCCGCCTTCAGCAAGGTCTGCAAAGATTCCACATCAACACGTTCAATCCGGCCCGTGAATTCTTGATCCACCCCATCGATTACCCCTGCAGGATGCACTGCTAGGGCGCTAGAAATCACCACAGGCAACTCCAGCGCCGTCAGGTCTGCCATCAGTTCGCTTGCCTGCCGAGTGATCGCCTCAATAGCCACATTCATTGTCGCCGCATCCGTGCGGCCCATGCCATCGTCGTTGCTAAGCGTGACGCCGCGACTGTTTGCGAGATCTTGGATTTGGCAACGGGCACCAAAGACGAGGACAACCTCGATGTTCAACGATTGAAGCACAGCCACATCTTGGAGCAGTGCCGCGAATCCAGGCAGTTTCATCACCGCGCCATCGATGTTGATCACAAAAACACGCTGACGGAACTGCGGCACGTAGCGCAGGATTCCGCGGAGATCTTCAAAGCGTTGGACAGGTTTTGCTGGGTCAATGGACACCCGGTAATCTCACGCATAATCCACCACTGAGCAAGCAGACGCTGCGGGCTCCGCTTTCCCACTCCCCCAAATCTTCGCTGCTCGGCAGGAGTCCATGCTTCCGCCAATCACCACACTGCATCACTCACAATGTCGCCATAGCCTACTTGCTGGTCATCGTATAAACACCATCCCAAGCCTGTGGTGGGTCTGCTGCCAGCGACTCACAGCGGCGCAGGTATTCCCTTGTCAGCACATCATCCAGTCCTGCGGAGACCGCTTTGTGCAGAAGGCCAATCGCCTCTTCAAAATTGCCGATACGATACGCGGCCACGGCTAACTCATAATCCTCGAGTCCCGCAGGCGGCGACATGCTGGCAACATCGAGCACGCAAAAGACTTCAACTGGCAGTTCCTTGCCCTTCACCTTCACAAGGTCCGCCGTCCGCCAAAGGAAATCGGAAACGACGCGCTGCCGGACGGCGTCGCTCACAATGATGTCCACACCGTAGGCTTTGGTAATGCCCTCGAGACGGGAGGCCAAATTCACCGCATCACCGATGACAGTGAAGTCCATCTTTTCGTGCGGTTGTCCAGAGCCGATATTCCCCACGACAACTGGCCCCTGATGGATGCCAATCCCGATGTGGAGCGCCTGCATCCCACGCGACAACCAGTCGCGATTCAGATCGTCCAGCGTCTTCCGCATCGCCAAGGCGCTGTTGATGGCATCGCGTGAGTCGATCGAGTAGTGGTGCTCATCCGACACGGCGCGCAGGCTTCCCCAGGCAGCCATCACTGCGTCACCGATAAATTTATCCACCACGCCACGGGCACTGATGACTTGTTCCACCATGCCGGAGAGATATTCATTCAATTGAGTCACCACCTCGTTGGCCGTCATCCCCTCGCTCATGCTGGTAAATCCACGCACATCGGAAAAGAGGATCGTCACCGAACGTTCGACACCACCGAGCGTTGTCGCGAGACCCTGGCGATCACGCATCAATTCCTCCACAAGTTCAGGCGAGGTGTAGCGCGCCAAGAAGCCCCGCAGGCGTAACGTCTCCCGCCTTTCCAGCATGAAATCATAGCCCAATCCAACGAAGCCCATCGCCGCCCACCCGATCGCAGGCGTCAGCAGTGGAAGCAAAAGCGACGCCGAATCAAAAGCCGCCCGCTGCCCCCAGACAGCCAACGCCACACCACCCAAAAGGACGGTAATCAATAAAAGCGGTCTGCGCACCCAAACCACCAGGGACCACATCAGAAGCACCGCCACCACCAGCAGCGCCGCAATCGTCCCCGGTTGAGCATCACGTAGCAGATGGCCATCGCGCAGTGCGCACAGGACATGGGCGTGCAGTTGCACCCCGAAAATGGTGCCCACAGGAGTCCTCACATCGTCCTGGAAGCTCCTCGCCGTCGCACCAACCAGCACCGTCTTGCCCTTGAAGAAACCGCCTGAGCCGTAATTGCTCTCCCACATCGGTGGGACAAAAATCTCGTGCAGAGACAATGGGCGGTAAGCCTCGGCCGAGGCACACCGGATCGGCACAAACTGGACACCTTCGGGCGCTGGCAGTTTTTGCTGCCGCAAAACCGCCACCGCGAGCAGCGGCACCTGATCCTCCGGCTCTGCAGTCACCCCATGCGACGTCAACACCCGACGGATCACTTGATCGTCATCAGGATAGAAAGTCGCAAAACCGATGCGCGCATCGCGGGGGCGAGAGTCAGGCACCAACCCTTCCCACGGCGGCAAAAAAGACTCCTTCATGCCGCGGCCGGGACTCAACCACTGCTCAAAGTCCGCCACCAACGCCACCTGATCCCGATGCGCATCAAGGGCAGCACGCAGGGCAGCATCACGCTCAGGGTGATCTGGTGTGGGCAGCGGCAGCGCAAAATCCAGCACCACAGTCCTCGCGCCCGCCCCAATCAGTCGCTCAATCGTCGCCGCCCAAACCTCGCGGGAGTATGGCCAGCCCTTCTGCATCGCCTGCAGGACGGGAGAGGCCTCAATGTCCTCCGGAAAAGCGCTGTCCAGAGCGCGCGTCGCGTCATCAACCCCCAACACAACGATATCAGGAGCCTCCGGTGCCAGGCGACCGGTACGATGGATCCAATCTGAGATCTGTGCTTCTTGGGCCGCCATCAGCACACCAAAAAAGCGCTTCGTCCTCGCCACCCACAGCGTTCCAGCGATCCCGATCGCCGCCACGAGCAGCACGAGCGGGCGGCAATTCCAGAAGGAGGAACAGCGATTCTTGAGAGAGGCCATGAGGTCGAAAGAGGATGCCACCATCGACTACCTCATCAGCTAGGGCAAGCCCCACACGGCGCACCTGAACAGACCCCGAAGATCAATCTGCGAAAAAAGTGCGCGGATTTTGTCTTGCCCGGATGGAAGAAAAAGAGTACGGTAGGCGTAATTGATCGCAGCCTCAGCATGAGACTCTACAAAAACGAGTCTAGAATGAGTACGGTACAATTTTGAGTTTCTCTTCCCGCGCATGGTCAACGTCACCCTTCCACAGCCTTTCCGCAGCAGCTTGCTGGTCGGAAACGCTCGCCTGCCGGAATGAATTCGCATGGTCCAACAAGTGAACAGCCATGTCCGTAATGCGCCCATGCGCCCCCATTTCTCAGGCAACGTGTGCCCAGAATTTTAGTCCAATGAAACAAACCGGAGGTCAGCCATAAGCAATCCATTCAATAACCTGAACAGCGGAAACTTCGCCGGGGCCAATCGTGGTCCTCAAGGCGCAGGCCCTACTCGTCCCACACCACCACCCCCAGCAGGTGGCGCACCCGCCAGCAGGCCAACGTCGCCCCCACCTCCCGGTGCAGGCACGGGTGGTGCCGCAGCACGTCCACAGCAGAACTATGTCGGTGGCAGCGGTGGTTTTGGGAACCGCCCCGGTGGTGGCGGAGGAGGTGGCGGCCGTGGTCGTTTCCAAAGTCGCTATCAGGATCAGACCCGCGTCAATGAGCGCATCCGTGCTCCAAAGGTCCGCGTCATTGAAGGAGAGCACAATACCCAGCTCGGCGTCATGCCCACCCATGTGGCGCTACGCATGGCCAAAGAGCGCGGGATGGACCTCGTCGAAGTCTCCGCCAGTGCCGATCCGCCAGTGTGCAAAATTGTCGATTACGGCAAGTACAAATATATCCAGGAGAAGCACAAAAAGGAAGCCCACAAGCATGCGAAGCACACCAAGGTGAAGGAACTAAAGTTCCGCATCGGGATCGATCCGCACGATTACTCCATCAAAATCACCCACGCCGAAGACTTCCTGGCGGAAGGTCACAAAGTGCGTATCCAACTTCAATTCCGCGGGCGTCAAATGGCGCACCAAGAGCTCGGGTTTGAGTTGGCGAAGCGCATCAAGGCAGACATCGCCACCATGGGTCACGCCGATATGGAGCCCAAGATGGCCGGGAGAAACATCAACATGCAGATCTCCCCGCTGCCAGAACGTCAACGCGTCCGCAAATATCGTCCAGAACTGAAGGGCGTCACAGATCCTGTGAACCGCCACGTAGGTCAGCACGATCCGCGCGAAAACCGTCACGACGAACCCGATCACGATGATCATGAGGACGATCACGACGGCACCGCGCCTGCGGCGGGAGGTAATGGCACAGAGCCGCCCGCCACGACGACTCCCGCGGAATCTTGAAGCATTCCCTGTAGCACCGGCTGCAATCCTCTGCATGAGTCCCGCGTGAACCGACTCATTCTCTTCGATATCGACGGCACCCTCCTGGACACAGGGGGTGCAGGTCGCGCAGCTTTGATCGATGCCCTGGAGGATGTCTTTGGCATTCCATCGCATAAAGCTCCCGAGCTAGACCTCGCAGGGGCAACTGATCTGGGGATATTGCGCGGACTCTTTACCCACGCTGGAGCGCCCTTGGAGGAACCCGGCATCCAGGTCTTCTTAGCGGCCTATCTCAATCGGCTAGACGCCCGTCTGCGCGCCCTTGAAGAAACCAAACAACCCCTGCGTGGCGTTCATGATCTCCTGCGAATGCTCTCCAGCCAGCCTGCCACACACCTGGGCCTACTGACCGGGAACGTGCGCAATGGGGCAATGCTCAAACTGGCCAGCTTCGGTCTGCACGGCATCTTTGCCGAGGGCGCTTTTGGAGACGACCACGAAGACCGCAACAAACTCGGCCCAGTCGCGGTCCAACGGATGGAGGCAATCAGCGGGGTCCGCTTCCCGATCGAAAAAATCATCGTCGTGGGGGACACACCCAAGGACATCGCCTGCGCGCGGGCCCTCGGTGCGCGCTGTCTCGCCGTCGCAACTGGTGCACACTCGCCAGACTCCCTACGCGCCCATTCGCCCTGGCTGTGTGTCGATGATTTCGCCGACCCCGCCCACATCGCCACCCTGCTACAGACAGACTCGTGACCTCGCCCGCACAGCGCGCCATGCGCCTATCGCTAGCCGTTGGGGTCCTGATGCTGGGGATCAAGATCACAGCATATGTGCTGACGGGATCTGCAGGTGTGCTCGGAGATGCAGCCGAATCCATCGTGCACATGGTCGCTGTCATGTTTGCGGCCTTCAGCCTATCGCTCGCAGATAAACCCGCAGACCATAATCACCCCTACGGCCACAGCAAGATCGCCTTCTTTTCGGCTGGCCTCGAGGGCCTGCTCATCGTCCTCGCCGCAGCCTTCATCATTTACCAATCAATCACGCGCTGGATTCAGGGAGCCTCCCCCACGCGGTTGGATGCAGGCCTCATCCTCACGCTCCTCACCGTCATCATCAACGGCGCGCTCGGCTTTCACCTCATTCGTCAGGGCCGTCAACTGGGTTCACTCATTCTCTCCGCCAATGGTCGCCACATCCTCACGGACAGTTGGACCAGTCTCGGCGCAGTGCTTGGCCTAGCGCTGGTGCATGCCACAGGTTGGGCACCGTGGGACTCGATTTGCGGGCTCGCGATGGCGGCCAATATCATCTTCTCCGGCTACTCGCTGATCCGAGAAAGCGTCGGAGGACTCATGGATGAGGCCAATCCTGAATTGGCCAAGCAAGTTGAGACGCTGATGTCTGAGGAAACTCAACGTCGCGATATCCGCTTTCACGCACTGCGTTTGCGGGATGCCGGTGGCATCCATTACGTCGATGTGCACCTCCTCTACGATGATGCCATATTGCTGAAGGATGCCCACTACCTCGCTACCCAGGTAGAAACTGCCGTTGCAAAAAGGTGCAGCGCCAGCCTTGAGATCACGACGCACTTGGAGTGCCTCGGCGACCACGCTGCCATTCACCCAGAGGATCCGTTGCCGCCACGGATCGCTCCGCCAAGCCCGCCCATTGCATGAGCACCCTCAGCGAAGCCGCCCTCGACACTGCCTGCCGAGATCTCTCCCTGCCCTGGCTTGTCGCTGTTCTACCCGAGACTGCCTCGACAAATGACTGGCTGCGCAGAAGCGCTGCCGGGGACGCCAATGGTCCTACGGCCGTTTTCACAGAAAACCAAACCAGCGGACGAGGGCGACGCGAGAATCGCTGGCAATCCCAGCCCGCCAAGGACCTGCTGTTTTCACTTCTTCTACGCCCCTCCGCACCCATCGCGCTGTGGCCACGGATCACGACCCTGGCCGCACTCGCCGTCTGTCGAGCCATTGAGGAGGAACTCCCACTGCGACCGCAGATCAAGTGGCCGAATGATATTTACCTCAATCACCAAAAAGTCTGTGGCCTCCTCGCAGAGACCGTCCAGACCCGCAACGGTGCCGCAATCGTCCTCGGCATCGGCATCAATGTGAACTCACGGCACTTCCCTCCCGAATTAAATGCCACTTCCCTGCTAGCTGGACTCACCCCACACAGCGCCATTCAGGAGATCGACCGCACCGCCCTCGGCCTCCAGTTGCTCCGCCAGATGAATCACTTTCTGAAGGATCTCGACGCCGACTTCGCCGATCACACGCAAGAGGTCCGCAACCGCAGTTGGCTGCTAGGACGGCAGATCCGCGCCATGGTCGATGGGGCAGAAGTCTTTGGTCGCGCCATTGATCTCGATCACGAAGGTGCTCTTGTCTTGGCGCTCTCCGACGGGAGCCATCGCACACTGTCCAGTGCCGAGAACGTGCGCGCTGTGATTTAGCGCTAGACACAGCCAGAGGCCGCAAAACGCATCTAGGGTTGATCCGATCCCGCAATGCGTGCATCTTCCTCAACGATTCGGTCTTCGATGTCCGAAATCGGTGGCCCGCAGCGCCTCTTGCTCGGGCCCCTTTTCTAACATAATGAGCAGCACTCCTCCTCTCATCCAGACGGGTTCAGTCTCCCAGACGAACTTTCAGCCCAGCCCCATCAATCCAGATTGGATCCTCGAAGGAAATCCAGTCGCCAACGCGCTAACTCTGGCGATCGCCCCAGATCAACGCTTTTCGTGTGCCGTTTGGGAATGCCAAGCCGGGCGGTTTAAATGGGTCTTCGGCTTGGATGAAATCATTCATATTTTGGAAGGAGAGGTCATCATCGAAGAAGCAGGCTCGCAAAAAATCATCCACACGCTCCGCGCAGGCGACACCGCACTCTTGCCCGCAGGCCTTACCGCCTACTGGACGGTGCCGAAGTACCTGAAGAAATTCGCCATTCACCGGTCGGTGAAGCGCACCTTCCTCCAGAGAGTGCTGGGTAGGCTGCGCAGACTACTGGGACTGCAAAAAGCGGAATAAACACTCAAGGACCGCAATTTCGGCCCATGAAATGCAGTCCAGACGTACTTTTTGCAAGACATTGGGCCGTGGCTGCGGTTTTAGCCTGTCGATTCAGTGCGTCGGGCGTTCTTGCCGGATCACTGCACCGCGAAGGTTTTGACTCTGCCGATGGATTGAGAATTCCCAATCATCCTCGGCAGTCGTAATTTTCTCACAACGCGCACCTTATATCCTTTCATGTCCACCGTCGCTGTTCGCTCTGCTCAGCTCCCACCGCCCGTGCCCCCGACCATCCGTCGGTTCCGGCAGCCCAAGAAAAACATTCCGCAAACCAAACAGGAGCGGGATCAGATCCAGTCCTGGATCCGTGCCTACGCCGAGGAGACGAAGTTGGTGCCTCCCCTGCCCATCGACGAACTACAGCGGCACACAGAGAAGATCATGGCTATCCATGCCATCGACAGTGCCTATCGCGACTACACCGGCGTTTTGTTGGCGAACGAAAGCTGGCGCGAATCCCTGGCGACCGTCCCTTTTGAAAAGCGACTGCTCTTGATGCCTAAGTGTCTGCGCATCGAGAGCAAGTGCCCAGCGCCATTCGACGAATTTGGGCTTCTTTGCAAACAATGCGGCCTTTGCACCATTCAGGACTTCCAGAACGAGGCGGAAAAGCTCGGCTACGCGGTCCTCGTTGCGGAGGGCAGTGCCATCGTCATGTCCCTGATCCAGACCGGCAAGATCGAAGCGATCGTGGGCATTTCCTGCCTGCCCGTCCTGGAGCGAACCTTCCCCTACGTCGAGGCTGCCGCGATTCCCGCCGTTGCAGTGCCCCTCCTCCAGGATGACTGCATCGATACTACCGTGGATATCGATTGGGTCTGGGACTACATCCACCTTACCAGTGATGACCAGACGCGCCGCCTGAATCTCAATGCGCTCCACGACGAAGTGAAGACCTGGTTTGAGCGGCCAGCGCTGGATGCATTGCTGGGTTCCCCCACTTGCCAGACCGAAGAGATCGCCCGCGATTGGCTGGCCCGCGCTGGCAAACGCTGGCGTCCCTTTCTGACCATCGCCGCTTATCAGGCGCTGCGTGAAGATCCAGAAGGCCCGATCTCCGACACCGTGAAACGCGCCGCGATTTCCGTCGAGGCCTTCCACAAGGCTTCTTTGGTTCACGACGACATCGAAGACAATGATGCCGAACGTTATGGCGAATCCACCCTGCACACCGAGCATGGCGTCGCCGTCGCCCTCAATGTCGGCGATCTCTTGATCGGGGAAGGCTATCGGCTTCTCGCAGACAGCGATGCTTCAAGCGGCATCCGCGCTGCCACCCTGAAAGTCGCTGCGGAGGGGCAACGCGAGCTTTGCCGCGGTCAAGGTGCTGAATTGCTCTGGACCAATCATCCCGTGGCTCTGTCATCCACTCAGGTGTTGGAGATTTTCCGCAGCAAAACCGCGCCAGCTTTTGAAGTCGCACTCAAGGTGGGTGCCGCGCTCGCTGGCAGACTTGATGAGGTCGAAGACGTCCTGCATACCTACTCTGAGAATCTCGGCATCGCCTACCAAATCCGCGATGATGTCGATGACCTCGGCGACGATTCTGCTGCGGCCAATGAGGTCTCCATCCGCCCCAGCATCATCCTTTCCCTCCTGAGGGAGAAAGGACAAGGCGAGATCAAAGAGACTATGGAAGCCCTCTGGAGTGGCACCGCAGAGAAACAACCCGACAAGCCGACCATCCGCGGCTGGGCAGAAGACTCCGGCTCACACGAAAAGGCCATGATGCTTCTGGAAAGCTACAAGGAAGCCGCCATCCGCAGCCTCACCGATGTCGAGATCCCGAATCTCAAAGGCCTGCTGCGTCGCGTGATCGGAAAGATCTTCAACGAGCTCGAAATCAAAGGCTGGTGCCGCGAATTTGAGAACAAGAACATCAATCCAGAAATCCGCGAAGCCGCCGCTAAGGCCGCAGAACATCTGGTACCGAAGATCGTGGAGGAGACTCCTGCTGCGGTTGGCTGAAAGGCCAATCGGCAACGACTCGCCGCCGCGTGGCCGAGAGCTTGACTCAGCCGCGTGGCACCTGTTGGAGGAAGCACAATCACCCAGCGTGGCACGGTTTGACCGGCTAAAGCCGCGGGCTACGGCCTGAGGCTCCATGTTGTTCTGAGGTTTGGTGCGTGCACTTCGGGGCAGCGTTAGCCTAGACTCAACGCTGCGATCAAATCCCCCGCAAGAGGTCGCTAAATCTGGCCGTTTAACTGGTCATACCAGTTAGCCCGCCATGCAGATTCGTCTCGTCGCTATTCCTGCCTTAGCTCTTTTTGCCGCTACCCTTTCGGTGGCGGACGAAGTTCCTGTGGAGACTCGGCTCCGGCACTGGGCCTACCAACCCATTCAAAAACAGGAACCGCCCAAGGTTCCCGATGCCGAAGGTGTCGATGCATTTTTGTTGGCCAAACTCCAGGACAAAGGACTGAGGTTTTCCCCAGAAGCAGATCGGCGTGTGCTGATCCGGCGACTGGCCTTTGACCTGCTAGGACTGCCGCCGACACCTGAACAGGTCGATGCGTTTGTCGCGGACACCGCCCCCAATGCTTATGAAAAGGTGGTCGATGCCTTCCTCCAGATGCCGGAGTTTGGCGAGCGCCAAGCGCGACACTGGCTGGACATTGCCCACTACGCGGACACGCACGGTTTTGAGCGCGACAAGCGCCGCGACAACGCCTGGCGCTATCGCGACTACGTCATCCATGCCTTCAACACCGACAAGCCCTACGACGTGTTTTTGCAGGAGCAAATCGCTGGTGATGTCCTCTGGCCAGAGAATGAGGAAGCAGTCATCGCCACCGGATTTTTGGCCGCAGGTCCTTGGGACTTTGTCGGACAAGTGGAGACGAAAAGCGATGTCCTCCGCCGCTCTGCTCGTGCGCTCGACCTCGACGACATGGTCACCCAAGTCATGACCTGCACGATTGGCACCACCATCAATTGTGCCCGTTGTCACGACCACAAGCTGGACCCCATTACGCAACGCGAATACTACGACCTCTGGTCTATCTTTGCTGGCCTTAAACGCGGGGACCGGGACCTGAATACTGCTGAAGCCAAACGTGCCGCAGCGAAGCGTGACCAGAGCCAAAAAGCGCTGCGCGCCGTCATCGCTGAGTTGGGAAAAATCACCGGTGAAGGCCTGGAGTTGGCCGACATGATTGGTGGCGGCAATGGTCGCGGCACCGGCGTGCAAAACGCGGGCATCCATCCTGGGACTGGCATCGTCAGCACCAACAAATTCGGTTACCATCGGGATATTCGAGTGAACCGCCTGCAGAAGGTGGCGTGGACAGATCCCAACACGCCGAACTTTGTGCAATGGGTCTTTGTTCCGGACGGCAAGGAAGAAGTCAACGCGGCCTATAAGGTTCCGGTGAAGGGCGTGCCCGCGACCTCTGGACACGCGTGGGACGTCGTGCGCAATGGACCACTCAATGCCCAAGTCGCCACGGTGATCGATGACATCGACTACAGCGCCAAGGGGCATTCCATCTTGGGGCTTCACGCGAATGGTGGTGTTGTTTTTAATCTGGATGAAATCCGCAAAGTGCGTGGCATGGCGCAGATGCGCCTGACAGCGATGATCGGCTTTGGAGCCAAGAAAGCAGCCGCCGACAGCCGTGCCGATTTCACGGTCTTCGTTGGCAACGAAATGAAATTCCAAAGGCTGAAGATGCGCAAAAGCGATTCTGCACACATCGACATCGCCATCGCGCCAGAAG
The DNA here is from genome assembly GCA_024232965.1 of Verrucomicrobiaceae bacterium. Classification (GTDB taxonomy): domain Bacteria; phylum Verrucomicrobiota; class Verrucomicrobiia; order Verrucomicrobiales; family Verrucomicrobiaceae; genus JACKQF01. The sequence continues at coordinate 203,478 of JACKQF010000004.1, forward strand.
CCAAGACGTTAACCTTAGTGGCCACGGATGGTGGTGACGGGATCAGCAGCGACTTACTTTTCCTCGGCGATGCCAGGCTAAGTCCAGACCTTGAGGCCCAGCCGCTGACACCAGAATTGAAGGCACGCGTCACCGCACTGCGAGCGGAAGAGAAGAAGCTGACGGAAGAAGTCAGCAAGACCCAAACCAGCGAACAGGTCTATGCGGTGATAGCAGGACCGCCGCCCGTCGTGCAGATCCTCCGCAGAGGAGACCCAGAATCGCCAGACAGCCCAGCAACCCCAGGCGCACTGGCCGCCCTGTCCATGCTCAAGCCAGACTTCGGCACCGCAGACATGCCCGAGGGGGATCGCCGCAAGGCACTGGCGCATTGGATCACCGACAAGCGTAATCCCCTCACCCGCCGGGTCATCGCGAATCGTTTGTGGCATTGGCACTTTGGCCAAGGTATCGTCAACACACCCAGCGATTTTGGATTGGGCGGCGATCGCCCCTCCCATCCTGAATTGCTCGATTGGCTCGCAGACCAACTGCTCGCCAACGGGTGGTCGCTCAAACACCTCCACAAACTCATCGTGATGAGCGCCGCCTATCGCCAGCAGTCAACGACTCAGGGATCCCAGTCACAGATGGATGCCAACAATCGCCTTCTCTGGCGGCAAAACCCACGCCGACTCGAGGCGGAGTCTCTGCGTGATGCCGTGCTATCCGTCAGTGGTTGTTTAAATCCCCAGCGCGGTGGCCCGGGCTACGAGGACTTCAAATATGAAGAGGCCTATGCGCCGATCTACAGCTACGTGACACCCGACGATCCCGCACTCTGGCGTCGCAGCATCTATCGCTTCGTGGTGCGCAGCACACCCCAGCGATTCATGACCACTCTGGACTGTCCAGACCCCGCCAACCTCACGCCCTCCCGGCTGACCACGACCACCGCGCTCCAGTCTTTGGCCCTCTTCAACAACGACTTCATGCTCCGGCAAGCGCAGCATCTGGCGGATCGGCTGCACAAAGAAGCTGGCACCGATCCCAAGGCGCAGATCCGCACCGCCATGTCGCTGCTCTTCGCGCGCCAGCCGAGCGAGGAGGAGTCGTCGGCCGCCGAAAAATTCATCCTCAAACAGGGCCTCTTTGCCTTCTGCCGATCGCTCCTCAACGCGAATGAATTTGTCTATGTGGATTGAAGCAACAGAGCCCTCAGACCACCAGATCCCGCAGCTTCGCGGTGACTTCGTCGCGGGTCAAAACACCTGCAGCAACCGCCATGGTGAGGTTTTCCCAGCGTTCATCATCTGGAGCAGGCTCGTAGCCATTCAATTGCAAAAAGACCAAGCAAGCACCGAGTGCCATTCGCTTATTTCCATCCACGAACGGATGGTTCGCACACAAGTAGAAGAGGTATCCTGCGGCAACATCGATGCCATCAGTGAAAGGCGAGACTCCCCCAAATGTGGCCTGCGGTGCCGCGACGGCAGACTCCAGCATCGTCAAATCCCGCAATCCCTCGGAACCCCCAAATTGAGCGATGGCTTCGGCATGAATCTCAATCACGATCTCTCTTGTGAGATGAATGCATTTGTTGGGATCCATGGCTATGCGAGTTTCTTCATGGTGCGGCCATACCTCTGCATCGTCGATTTGATGAGATCCGTGACAACCTCGTCCGAAGGCAGCGTTCGGATGGGCGAGATCGTGATCGTCCCCCCAGGATGCACCTCCACATTCACCTCATCGCCAGGCGAGAGGTGGGCGAGTTGCAGTAGGGCGGAGTCGAAAATGATCCCGTGGGAGTTACCGACTTTTGAAATGGTCTTGATCATGATGTAATACTATGTTGTACGGCTCAAAATTGTCAACTTCCCACCTCTCCCGTCGCGAAGCGCTCGCCCGACTCGGCGGTGGCTTTGGTGGCATGGCCCTTGCGAGCCTGCTCGGTCGAGCAGAGGCTAGCGGTTCAGCGCTTCATCACCGGCCTTCGGCGAAGCGGGTGATCCAGATCTTTTGCCCAGGCGGGATGAGCCATGTCGACACGTTTGACTACAAGCCCGAGCTAGCTCGGCGGACCGGGAAGCCCTTTGATCCCGAAGGAAAGCTCCAGTTTTTTGCCTCAAAGCCAGGGAACTGCCAAGGCAGTTACTACCCCTTCCGCCAGCATGGCGAGAGCGGCCTCTGGATGAGCGCGCTCTTCCCCAAGCTAGCGACCTGCATCGACGACATGGCCTTCATCTACTCCATGCAGAGCAAAACCGCGCTGCACGGACCTGGCTGCTTCATGATGAATACCGGCCAGACCTTACCAGGCTATCCCAGCATGGGCGCTTGGGTGACTTATGGCTTGGGTTGCGAAACCGAAAACCTGCCTGCCTTCGTGGTGCTGCCCGATCCGCGCGGCCTGCCCCCGGGTGGCCCCATCAACTGGGGGGCCGGCTTCTTGCCAGCGGTGCATCAGGCGACGACGTTAGACGTGGGCAACGCAGACCAACCCATCGCCGATCTTTTCCCACCCAAAGACTTCGCACAGTTGGATCGCCAGACAGATCGGGAGAGTCTCGACTTCCTCCAGACTCTGAATGCCAATCATCGTCGCCATCGCGAAGGCAATAGTGAACTCGACGCACGCATCGCCGCCTATGAGATGGCAGCGCGCCTGCAACTCAGCGCGCCAGAGGTCACCGACCTTCGTGGCGAGACCGAGCTAACTCGGAGGCTCTATGCCGTGGAAGATGAAGAAGCAGGCCCCTTTGGACGCCAGTGCCTCCTGGCGCGTCGCCTCGTGGAGCGCGGCGTTCGCTTTGTGCAGATCTACTGCGGAGCCGAAAACACCACCGCGAAGAAGATCCGCCCCAACTGGGATAGCCACGAAGATCTAATACGTGATCACGGTTACTGGGGTGCCGTACTCGACTCGGGAGCTGCCGCCCTTTTACAGGATCTCAAAATCCGCGGAATGCTGGAAGACACGCTCGTCATCTGCACCACTGAATTTGGCAGACAACCCGCCACCCAAGGAGCGGTAGGCAAAGGTAGAGACCACAACGCAGGTGCCTTCACGGCATGGATGGCGGGCGGCGGCATTAAAGGCGGTATCGGCTACGGCTCCACTGACGAACTCGGGTTCAAGGCCGCAGAAAAAATCACGCACAGCTACGAACTGCACGCCACCGCCCTGCACTTGCTGGGCATCAATCACCAAACACTGACCTACTACCACAATGGCCTGGAGCAACGCCTCACCGGACTCGAAGGAAAAGGAGTGATCCGAGAACTGATTGCGTGATGATCGCTCCCGCAGGGACACTATTTCCTGTTCAAAAGCCAGTTGCACGATCCAGCGGACGTTGAGACCTTTGCCACATGAACTTTGTCCCTCATCATGAAATCCTCACCACTCGGCGCGATATCCTGCGTCGCGGCGGCGCCGGGTTTGGTGCCTTGGCCTTGGCTTCACTGATGGGCGACCCGGATCTGCTGGGAGCCCTCGGAGACAAGGGTGGCAAACCAGGGAGTCCGCAGGCAGCAAAAATTGCGCACCGCGCGGGCAAGGCGAAGAGCGTGATCTTCCTCTTCATGGAGGGCGGCCCAAGCCACATCGATCTTTTTGATCCGAAGCCGCTGCTTCAAAAGCTCCAAGGCCAGCAACTGCCCGATAGCTTTGGCAGCGTCATCACCGCGATGGGCGAAAGTCGTGCCCCACTGCTAGCAGACAAAAGGCAGTGGAAACAACACGGCCAGAGCGGCCTGTGGATCTCCGATTGGCTACCGCACACGGCCCAGATGGCAGACGAACTCTGCGTGCTGCGATCCTGTGTCTCAGACGGCATCAATCACTCCGGTGGTGTTTGCCAGATGAACACTGGCTCCATCTTTGGCGGAAGGCCCTCGCTAGGGTCCTGGGTGAACTACGGCCTTGGCACAGAGAATCAAGACCTGCCAGCCTTTGTCGTCATCAAAGACACGGAGACACAGGTTGTGAACGGTGTGCGCAACTGGGGAGCAGGCTTCATGCCTGCCGCCTATCAAGGTGTGGAATTTGAAGGCGGCACGCAGCCCATTTCCAACCTCGCAGCACCGAAGGGCTACAGCAATGCACGGCAACAAAACAAGCTGGCATTCCTCGGCAAAATGAATCGGTCTTTCAATGCCAGCCGGACGGACAATACAGAGCTGGATGCCCGCATCCGAGCCTATGAATTGGCCTTCCGCATGCAGGCAGAGGCTCCAGACGCAGTGGACTTGAGCAAGGAATCCGCAGCCACACGACAGCTCTACGGCATCGATGATCCCCACACGGAAGTGATGGGTCGCAACTGCCTGCTAGCGCGCCGACTGGTTGAGCGCGGTGTGCGGTTCATTCAGCTCTACCACGGCTCCGGCAGCAAGTGGGATGCCCACGCCAAGATCGAATCAAATCACACCAAGTACTGCGGCGAGCACGACAAACCCGTTGCCGGCCTTTTGCGCGACCTCAAGGCACGCGGCCTTCTTGATGAAACACTCGTCGTCTGGGGCGGTGAATTTGGCCGTACTCCAATGAGTGAAAAAGGCGATGGCCGCGATCACAACCCCACTGGCTTCACCATGTGGATGGCTGGTGGCGGCGTCCGCGCAGGCACCACCATCGGTGCCACTGACGACCTCGGACTCCGCGCCATGGATAACAAACTCCACGTTCACGATTTGCACGCTACGATACTCTACCTCATGGGCATCGATCACACGCGGCTGATCTACACCCACAAGGGACGGCCAGAGCGGATTGATATGAACGAGGGCAATCCATACACGAAGATTTCCCGAGTCTAGCCGCCCCCTCCTCCGCGACCGTGAGTCTCCCAGAAAAAGCCTCCGCATCTCTACTGCGATTGCAGGCAGAACATACAAAGTTATCCCCCGACAACGTTGCCATCATCGGCGTCTCTGGTGGTCGCGACTCCGTGGCACTGCTCCACTTTTTGGTAAAAGCTGGTTGGCACCGACTGGTAATCGTTCACCTCAATCACGGCCTGCGTGGGCGTGAGTCGGGGCAGGACGCCATGTTTGTTCGTCGCCTGGCCAAGCAGCATCGCATGGAGATCATCGTTCAGCGCACGGAGATCGCAAAAATCGCCGACCAGCAAAAGCTTTCCACCGAGACCGCCGCGCGTCAGGCACGTGATGAGCTCTTCCACTCCGCAGCAAAGACACACCGCACACGCTTCGTCTTTTTAGCACATCATGCCGAAGATCAGGCTGAAACAGTTTTGGCAAACCTCCTTCGCGGAACCGGCGCGACAGGTCTCCGCGGCATGACTGATAGCGCTGATGCCGCGAATGGAATGATCAAACTGCGCCCACTACTCCAGGTGCGTCGCGCCGAGATCGATCACTATATCGAAGCGGAGCGACTGCACTTTCGCGAAGACAGCACGAACGCCACCAGCGCCCATCGTCGCAATCGACTGCGGAAGGATGCGCTACCTATGCTATCAAAAGTCATGCAGCGCGATGTGACACCGCTGCTGCTCCGCACAGCAGAGTTGGCCGCACAAGACGACGATTGCCTGCAAGACCTCGCGCTACATACGCTCAATCAAAAGGCGATGCTGGAGGCCGATGGATCGCTGCGCATCCCCCGAGATTGGAGCACAATTCATCCAGCGATCCAGTCTCGCATCATCCGACATTGGTTGGTGGAGACCCAGCAACTGCCCTTCATCGGCCGCAGCGAGATCCTCTCAGTCATGGGAATCTTCGCACCCGAGGCCGCAGCGAAGGTTAATCTCCCCGGCGGTCACCACGCGCGGAGAAAGTCTCGCAAACTTTGGATCGAACGCGCCAAGCCCTGAACAGCTAGGGCTTTGGAGCGGCGCGCATTTTGTAGATATACATCGTCTGCTGTGGCATCTGCCCCCAGTAGACTGCTGCCTTTTCAAACAGCAACGGGTCATCCAGCATCGCCTGCACTTCGGGAAGAATACGCGCTGTCAGCAGAGGATAGCCATCGATCAGATAAAAGCCCATACCCTCGCGGCGAGATTCATCGACATGGGCAAGTAAAACCTTCGGAGTATGCGCATCGTTTTCACCCCGTGGATCATACATCACGGCGTACCGCCAAATCCAAACGGTCTTGGTATGGTTTTCGCCAGTATCAAGCCACGGGCGATAGTCCTTCCCGCGAGCGAATTCCAGTGCCCCACGGAAGTTTTCATACGGTTGAGTGAGGTGAAAGCGCCGGATTGGCCAAGTCGCAACCGCGAACGCGACGATAACCACCACCGCAGCGATCCATTGCTTCCGAGCGTCATCCCAAATCGCCGCAGCGCCAAGCGCCAGCCAAAGCACGATCACTGGGCAGGCAAAGAACCAATACCAACGCAGCAGCTCAATATTCAGCAGCAGCTTGAAATGCACCACTGCCAAAAGCCCACCGACCGGAACGGAAAGCGTGATCGCGCCCAATACCGGACTACGGCGGATCAACCAAAACAGGCCCATGAAGAGAGCCACAACCACCACGCCCACACTCAAACCCGTCAAAACCGGATTCTCTAACCACAGACGTTGAAAGCTGATTTCCACTGGATTCAATGGATCGGAAATCCGAGCCGGGAACCCTAGAACGGTCTCGCATAGCAGATTTTCCAGCCACCTCAAATTCAGGGGCTCATTGCCACGCCGAGCGACCGCTGGAATCACCGCTACCATCTGGATCTGCGCAATGGCGACGAGTGGCACGAAGACCATGCCGGACACACAATTCACAGCCAACCAACGCCCCATCGAGAGCTTTCGCCCCTCCCGATCCATCTTTACCCAGATCAGGACCATCGCTAAAACATTGATCCCGACCAGAGGGTAGAGAACCCCCTTCCAGGCATACAATGCAAAGAATTGCCCCACAGCCACCGCCACCCAATCCCGCCAGCGACCGCGTTCCAAGGCGTTGGTCCACGCCCAGAGAGTCAGAATGAAAATCGGCAGCATCAGCATGTAGCCGCGCGCCTCTCCCGAAAATCGCAGATGCCAAGGATGGATCGCCAGCAGCACCGCTGCCACCATGCCGATCCCCGGCATCCCCAGCCGCCGCAGCCAGCCCGCCATCGCCCACAGCGCGGCCAACCCAGCCAGCAGGGGCCAAATTCGCAAGACCGATTCGGAAAAGGCCCCGTCCGGTTGACCGGTCCACTTTCGCCACGTCTCAAGCGTGGCTCTGGCAATGATGCTGTAAAGGTAATGGTTATTTCCCCCGCCCGAGTCATCAGAGAAAAACGTGTGAACCCATGGATCGTCCACGAACTTCACTTTGCCATGCAGATGATCCTTTCCAGAGCAGGAAAAATGACCCGTAACATACCCCCGAAGTGCCAGGGTCTCGTCGCCCCAAAGAGATCGATCCATGCGCGGCAACCGCTCCGCCAGCGCGACCAAAGTCAGCGCAAACAGTCCCCACCACCACCATCGTGGACGCGACACCGTGGGATTCATCGCCACAGGCGACACCCGCAATGTCCCAACCTGACCGACCTTTGACCACCAGCAACGACTCACCAAAAGCACGAGCACCAACGCCAAGTTGGCAACTGCTGCAATACCGATCGCAGCTGGAACCAACTCACCAATATTGGCCGGCAGCTTCTGGGTTGCCCTCAATTCCCGAACTTTCGAAACCCAAATCGGCCCGTACATCACAGTCAAACACAGCGCTAGCGCAAGCCAGCCCAGCAGCCCAATGAGGACCGCTCGTGATGATCTGAGTCTTCGGAAGCAGACGGTCAACACAGGAGAATAAGCAGATTCTTTATCCGTAGACCATTAGGCATTAGGCTGGCGCTGCGGTCAAGGCGCAAAAATTGTCCCATCCACTTCGCGGATTATCTATTTCCCAGCGTTGCATCCCCGGCAGAACCCGCTAACGATCCCGCCCCATGAAGATTTTGGTCACCGGCAAGGGCGGGCGAGAGCACGCCATCCTCACTGCATTGAGCGAGTCCCCCTCGGCTCCTGATCTGTACGCCTACCCAGGAAGCGACGCCATCGGCGCCATCGCCAAGCGGGTGGACGTCCCTGATTTGCCCGCGCTGATCGACTTCATGAAGACTGAGGCTATCGACATCTGCGTCGCAGGAGAAGAGGCCTGGCTAGTCAAGGATCGTGGTTTGGCGAATCTCTGTGCAGAGGCAGGCATCCCCTGCTGGGGTCCCTTCAAGGAAGCCGCTCAGCTTGAGGCCTCCAAGATCTTCGCCAAGCGCTTCCTTCAGCGCCACGCCATCCCCACCGCCGACTTCTCAATCGCCACAAACGCAGCAGAAGCAAGGGCCGCCCTCGACACCTTCCCCATCGTCCTCAAGTTTGATGGTCTCGCCGCTGGCAAGGGCGTCGCAGTCTGCCCAGATCGCGCAGAGGCCGAAGCCTTCATTGAAGACGTGCTGGAGCGTCGGCTGTTTGGCGCTGGCGATCTTTTGATCGAGCAATGCCTCACCGGACCAGAGATCTCCATTTTTGCCTCCGTCTGCGAAGACCAGTACCAAATCCTGATGCCCGCCCGCGACTATAAGCGAATCCGCGACAACGACGAAGGCCCAAACACCGGCGGCATGGGCGCAGTCGCATCCAGGGAACTCGCCAGCCCAGAACTCCTGGCCCAGATCGAAAAGGAGATCATCCAACCCACCGTCGCCGGCCTACAAAAGGACGAGCTAAAGTACCGCGGCTTCCTCTACTTTGGCATTATGCTCACTCCGACGGGGCCGCAGGTGCTGGAGTACAATTGCCGCTTTGGCGATCCCGAGGCCGAAGCAGTCCTTCCAATGGTGAAGGGAGACTTCGCCCAATATGTCGCCGAGGCCGCCCGGGGCACACTCCGCCCTGAGCTCATTCATTTTGCGGAAGGCTGGAGCATCTGCCTCATCTCTGCCTCGGCTGGCTACCCGGCCAGTTCCCGGAATGGAGATGTCATCAGCGGTCTCGACGCAGTCACCGACGCCCGAGTCTTCCATTGCGGTACCCGCCGCAACGCCACTGGGGAATTTGAAACAAATGGAGGCCGCGTGCTGGCCATCGTCGCACAGGGCAACAACCGCGTCGCCGCCCGTGATGCCGCCTACAAAGCGACTGATAAGGTCTATTTCGATGGCCTGCAACGCCGCACGGACATCGGCACGATGCATTTTGAGTGACTCTAAACCCCATAATGCCACCATTCTACCGACTCGCTTCAGCAAATTCAGACAGTCTTTTGCCTTGACGTAGAGCGGCGAGTCAGCAGTACTGGCGTCTGATCGTCACTTCAGTCGTCGTCACCCCATCACCCTCATCTCTCCCCCCTTGCCTATGAACGGAGTTCATCGTCTAACGCGGCTCGCCATGTGCCCGCTCCTCGCCTTGGCTGTCACTAGCGTGCCGGCCCCATCTATCAGAGCTCAAGAAACCAATGTCGCGGCAGAAGCGGCACTGGCACCAGCAGCCCAGAAGCTTGTCAAAGGCATCAACATCGTCTTTAACGGCGCTCAAACCATCGACGAGGCCCGCGTGCGCAGCCAAATGTCGGTCCGCGAAGGCGAGCCATACACCAATGAGCGTGTAGAGCAGGATATCCGTAACCTCTACGCCACTGGCACCATTGAGGACGTTCAGTTCTCAGCCTCTGACGTTGCAGGCGGAGTCAGCGTGACCGTAATTATCACAGGCCGTGGTGCCATCGGGGAGATCACCTTCCTTGGCAATACATCCTTCGACAATGACAAGCTCCTCAAGGAGTCCGAAATCAAGATTGGCGATCCTGTCGATGACGCGCGCCTCAGCGCAGCGCAGCAAAAGATCCGCGAACTCTATAACAAACGCGGTTATGGTGATGTGCTCGTTTCCTATGAGACCGGGGCAGCCCAAAAGGAAGGCTTTACTGCCGTTACCTTTAAACTGGACGAAGGTGCACGCGGTATCATCCACGACATCCGTTTTGAAGGCAATACCGTCCTCAAAGAGTCTAAGATCCGCAGCAAACTGAAGAGTAAGGAGCGCAAGTTCTGGAGCCTGTGGGGCAAGAGTTGGAAACTCGACAACGATGCACTTCAAGAAGACATCAAGACTGTAGAAGGCGCCTTCCATAACGAAGGCTACGTTTACGCCAAGGTCCTCGAAGTTCGCCGCGAACCCGTTGGTGCTGAAAAGGTGGACCTCGTCTTTGTCGTCGATCAGGGCGAAAAATACGACGTCGCTGACGTCTCGATGGAAGGCCTCAGCGTCTTCACCCAAGAAGAACTCACCAACGGCATCAAGGCAGAGGCTGGATTCCCTTATTCCGGCGCAGATGTGACCGATGACGAAAAAATGATTCAGCAGTACTACGGCTCCCGTGGCTACGCTGATGCCCGCGTCGATACCAGCATCCTGGATGCCGGTCCTGGCCAGGTGAAGATCGTCTATCGCATCACAGAAGGCTCCAAGTCCTTCATCCGCAAGGTCAACATCGCTGGTAACAGCACCACCCAGGACCGTGTGATCCGTCGCGAACTTCCTTTCGCCCCGGGTGAAGAACTCAACACCGTCAAGGTGGACGCAGGCCGCGATCGCCTCCAGAACCTGAACTACTTCAGCCAAGTCGATATCCGCCCTAACCCAACCGGGATGGAAGGATTCAAGGACGTTGACATCAACGTCACTGAGCAGCCAACTGGTTCCGTGAATTTCGGTGCAGGTTTCAGTTCCATTGACTCCCTCGTCGGTTTCATCGACCTGACCCAAACGAACTTCGATATCGGTGACTGGCCACACTTCCGTGGCGCTGGTCAGCGCTTTAACCTGAACCTCCGCTACGGTCTGAAGCGCCGCGACTTCCGCATGTCATTCACCGAGCCATTCTTCATGGGCCAGCGGCTCGCCTTCACGACGGAACTCTTCTATCGTGACCTTTATTTCCTCTCGGATCGTTTCGACCAGAGCGAAGTCGGCGGCTCCCTCGGCCTTCGCAAGCCGATGGGCGAGCACTCCTACCTCGAAGGTACGCTCACGGCACAGAATATCACCATTGACGGCATCGACGAAAACGCATCCCAGGCGATCCAGGATGAAGCAGGTGACTTTTTCCAGACCAAGATTGATCTCTCTTGGGTCCACGACACTCGCGACAGTATCTTCATTACCCGCAAGGGTCACAAAGTCGAGTTCGGCGGCACCTACTCCGGTCTCGGTGGCGATGTTGATGTCTTCGGCCTGAACTTCGCTGGATCGCAATACATAAGCCTGCCGGGCGACACCATTCTTTCCTTTGAAGGTGCCATCCGGACCATCGACCCAACCAGCGGCGACACAGTGCCTATCTTTGAGCGTCTCTTCCTCGGTGGCGCCAACAACCTTCGCGGCTTTGACTACCGCGAAGTGGGTCCCAAAGACGAAACTGGCGAGCCCCTTGGTGGCCGCACATCCGCCTACTTCACCGTGGAATACACCTTCCCGATCATCGAAAAAGTGCGCGGCGCAGTCTTCTACGACGTCGGTGCTGTCAGCGGCGATGCCTATGACGTCGGTGGGGGCGATGTGAACTCCAACGTGGGTGTCGGTCTCCGCCTCTTCCTGCCTGTCGGCCCAATCCGTGTTGACTTCGGTGTGCCAGTTCAGTCTGACGAATTCAACGATTCAGGCGGCCGCTTCCAGTTCAATCTGGGTTACAAATTCTAAAGACAAATCCAGACCGAATCCTTCATCAACTCCGCCTTTTGCCCCGCAAAAGGCGGAGTTTTCGTTTGAGCCTCACCTCTCCAGCGTCCATACTCACCGCTTACCCTATGAGACATATCGCCCTCCTTGCCTTTTCGCTCCTGACCGCCTCCACCTTCGCCGCCGACCTCAAATTCGGTGTCGTGGACATGCAAAAAGCCTTTTCCGACTTCCACAAAACCACAGAAGCCCAAGGCAAATTCAAAGAACTCATGGACAAGGCTGGCCAGGAAGCTAACGAACGCTGGTCCGTCTACAAGAACATGACAGGTGACCTGCAAAAGCTTCAAAAGGCCGCCCAGGATCCGATCTTGACCCCCGAAGAGCGAGCCAAAAAAGCCGCTGAGTTCCAGGAAAAAGTCAAAGAACTCCGTGCCCTTGAGCAGGAGATCGGCGACTTCCAGAACCGCCGCACCAACCAACTCCGCCAAGAAGACCTACAGATCCGCAAAGGCCTCTACGACGAGATCCTTGTCGTTGTCAAAGACAAGGCCAAGAAGGACGGCTACGACTTCGTCTTCGATAAGTCCGGCATGAGTCTCTCCACCGTTCCTGTCCTTCTCTACTACAAGGACGCTGTTGATTTCACTGACCAAGTTGTCGTCGAACTCAACAAAGACGCCCCAGCGAAACCAGCCGGAGAAGAGAAGCCGAAAGAAGAGGCCAAATAGGATTTCAGAACGAGACCATCGTCTCTACCAAAACGCGCCGGATGCACTCCGGCGCGTTTTGCTTTTGATCCCGACACCGGATCTACTCGGCTCCGCTCATCGCAAAAAGTGCGGTTGCAATCGTGCCAATTCTATTGCCATTTAGCAAAACGGAGCATGCTCCGCCGCCCCCGCAAAAAGGTCTGACGCCGCTCACGAATGCAGACCTCATCACCGTAAAACCCGCACGCATGAGCACCAAGATCACCCAACAGAAAATCGCTGAGATCGTCGGAGGGAAACTCACCCAAGGAGACCCAGCAGCAGCCCTCACCGGGCTCAATTCCGTCGCAGAAGCCAACTCTGGAGAGATCACCTTCTTGGGAAACCTTCGTTACCTTCCCACGCTAAAGAGCACCCACGCTTCTTGCGTCCTCGTGGCCCCCGGCTTCAATCCTGAAGACGCCCCCGAAGGCATTGGCCTCATCGAAGTGGAAAACCCCACCCTGGCCTTCTCTGCTGTCATCCGCGAGTTCGCTCCGCCGACTCGTCGCTTCATCACCGGTGTTCATCCAAGCGCCACCGTCGCAGCCTCCGCTGTTTTTGATCCACAGAAAGTCTCAATCGGACCCGGAGTCGTGATCGAGGACGACGTCGTGGTCGGGGACGGGACTGCCATTCACCCCGGTGCTGTCATCGGCATGGGGACACGGATCGGTTCAAATTGCGTCATTCACGCCAATGTCACACTCAAGGACAGAACCTTGCTCGCAGACCGGGTGATCATCCACAGCGGCACCGTCATCGGCACCGATGGATTTGGCTATGAGTTCACCCAGGGCCAACACAAAAAAATCGACCAGCTCGGGATCGTTCAAATTGATAACGACGTCGAAATTGGCTCCTGTACCACCATCGATCGAGCGCGCTTTGGCCGCACGTGGATCGGAGAGGGCACCAAGATCGACAATCTCGTGCAGATTGGCCACAACTGCATCATAGGAAAGCACTGCATCATCGTCTCGCAGACTGGGATTTCCGGCAGCACTCGCATCGGCGACTTCGTCACCATGGGAGGGCAAGTCGGAGTCGCAGGGCATCTCGAAATCAGCAGTCGCGTAATGCTATTCGCCAAAAGCGGTGTGACCAAGAGCCTCAAAGAACCCGGGGCCTATACTGGTTACCCCGCCAGACCTTTGATGGAAGGCAGGAAAATGCTGACCTACCCCGCAAAAGTTCCAGAGCTCATCGACCGCGTCCGCGCGCTCGAAGAACGACTCGCGTCACTCGAAGAAAAAGCCTAGCTTCGGTCAGAACTCCATCTGCATCCGCAAAGGCCCACCCGCAGGCCGAGGAGGCGGCACATGATGGAAATTCGTCGGCACCGGCGCATTTCGAGGATTGCCGTCGATAAGGTAGCCCAAGGTGCCCGCAGGCTTAACTGCTTGGCAACTGACTAAAAACGGAGCCGCAACCAAAATGGCCGCAGCCATTGGGCGCGTGAGATAATGCATTTGCGGACATTAACCCACCACGCCGCACTCCACAAGCAATAGCCCCACTGTCGCGCCTAAAGAGTACATCATGGCCCCACAAAGATACCCTGGGTGCTGTCGCTGAAGTAAAGGCCCGCTGCCATCGTGCCGTTGTCGTTCACTGCCGCCCCATGGCCTCCACTGCCGCCTGCGGTGTTTGCCACGTTGTCAGTCATGAGGAAACCGTACATCGTCTTCACGCTGCCATTGTAAAAATATTCCGTTCCCTTGCGGAGAACGATGCTCGGTGCGGGTGTCCCCAGGGATCCCTTGATCAATGCAATGTTGTTCAGGCTCGTAGCATCGCCACTGCCGCTCGTCAGTGTAAACACCGACACCCAGTCCAGACCGGGACTGATGTCAAATCGAGATAGGGTGTTGATCTGGCTATTCCCCAATGCAGCAACGGCATCGCCTTCCCTCAAAAGTACGTTGACGAAACCCAGCGGCGACACAGTGAAGACCACGACATCGTTAGCCGTGCTGACCGTTCCACCTTTCAGCACGGCACGCACCACCACCGTGCCGTCGCTCAGCAACCAATGACGATCTACCCGGCTCAGTTGCGCATCCGCCAGGGTATCCCCTTCCCGGGCCACCAACTCCAGCGATCCGCCACGCTCGACCCAAAGCCCTTCATCGTTCGTCGCATTGATCCCCAATGCCGTATCGGCCCTCAGCGTCGCTTCAATCAGCGCATCACCCGTAGGCCCCACGCTTTCACCTGCAAAGGCACCAAACGTAGCGCCAGCCACACCTGGAACGTTGCCGCCCTTTTGGGCGACGACCGTAGGACCGCCGCCACCGAGACTCTGCTTTAATACCGCACCATTCGCCAGGATCGGTGTTCCCGTCAGGGCGGCCTGGAAAACCGCCGTACCGTTGGCACTAACCACCACACGAGAACTCACCGTCCCAATCTTCACCAAACCGTTCAGAACCGTGCCCTCCTGCGCCAACGCAGAGCTCGTCGCAGTGCTGCCATTGACCAAGAAAATCCCCGTGTCGTTCGCGGTCGTAACCGCACCGCCCACAAGGAGGCTGCCGGGAAAACAGGCATTTTCACCCCCGGTCTGAACGGCCAAACTACGTGACAGGGTCGCGTAATTGGTCCCCTCACGTGCATAGCCATTGACCGCCAAGCCATCATCCACCAGACCAATGTAGTCATTGGCCGAAGTGACCCCCGCACCACCCGCCTTAGCGACGAAGAAGCCCTTACCAGAATTCGTCAATCGGAAGTCAAAGAACGCCCCCGAAAGAACACCAGGAGCCATCGCATCACTTTCTCTCGCCAAGAGATCCAGACTGCCGGTAGCGTCAGAGAATACGCCTGCATCCGCAGAGATCCCCGCAGCACCAGCCGTGTTCATATGGGCCAGCACATGACCAGTGCTACTCAGCGTATAGTCAAAGAATCCGCTGAACGACTGACCCGGCATGTCCGGCGCAATATTGCCTGAAACCAGACCAGCAGGCGCCCCACCCGAGGGCGTAAGCGGCAAGGGGGGCGCTGGATAGGTAACGATGTCAAAACTCTCCCCGATTCCAGCCGGGGGCACGCCGTCATCCGTGGCAGTGACGGTGATCGTGATGGTTCCCACATCCCCAACAAGAGGCGTGCCACTAAAGGTGCGCGTAGAGGGCGTGAACGTCAGCCAAGTCGGAACACCGGTGGCGCTATAACTCAGCGTCTGGCTAGAATCGACCTCGTTGAACGTGTTCGCAGCGAAGGTGAGGCTGAAGGCATTGTTCGCCACAGCCACCTGATCGACAATTGGGTTGGCGACGGTCGGTGCATTGTTTGTTACACGAAAGACAGCGATGGAGTATGTCTTGGTCGTCGAGCCATCCTGAGCGGTGACTTTTGCATCGATAGCGTTCGCCCCAACATTGAGAGCGATGCTGCCGCTGGCCACCCCGGAAGAGAGCGCCGCAAAACCGCCTCCATTTACTCGCACTTGCATCGTCGCATTGGCATCCGCCGTCGTGGCGGTGACTGTGACACTAGCCGTCGTGTTCGATACGTTTGGCGTGCTGTAGGACGTGACCGTAGCGGAAAAGCCCGGCGATAGCGCCCCTCCTGTCGTAGAAATTACGGCCAGGTTGGCATTGGTGGAGGCTGCCACAGTGCCGCTGATGGTAAAGTTGTAAGGGTTTTCGTCGGTGTCGTTGTTGACAAAACTTAACGTGCCACTCGGGCTGGCAACCGCAGCTGCGGTCATCGTGATCTGAAATGTCGTGGTGCCGCCGGCGGGTGCGACCGTCGTGCTGCCGAAGTTTTGTGCGACCGTGAATCCCGAAGGCGCGACGAGGTTCGAAAGCGTGAGGTTCGCCGTACCGCTGTTGGTAATCGTGAATGTCTTCGTGATGGACGTTCCCACAGGCGTAGAGCCAAAGCCAAAGGACCCACCATCTGCCACCCCCCCTCCTACTGTCTCGTAGACCGCGATTTCAGGCGCCGTTGATCCTGAAGCCGGGACTCCCTCGAAGATGCTAATGAACAGGTCGTCCTTGTTACTCGTATTGTCGTTGTCATCACGGACTACGATGGCGTAATTGCCCCCGGTCAGGCCGATGATGCTAAACGGATCCTGCTGGTCAATCGTTCCAGTCGGCTCAGCCAATCCCTCGCCATGTGCCTGCACCGTGCCGTGAAGCGCGACGCCACTGTTGTCGTAGATGCGCGTGTAGGTGTCGCCTCCGTTGGAGGTACTGGGACTTGGCGGGACAGGCAGATCGTTGTCCGTGTCATTCGTATTGAAGTTTGAATGCCAAGTTACAGCTAGGCCCCCACCAACGTTCGAGCAGAGGATGGGGATGTTCTGGTTGCCGCTGAAGTCGGCGTTGATATCCGCGTATGGGAAAAAAGGAGCGGTACGTGTAGTTCCATTCGCATTGAACAACTGCACAGTGGCGGCGTAACCGCCGTTCGGCGCGATTCCATCAAAGCTGGTGCCTGTGCCGTTGTTGGCAGAATCGCGAACCCTCAGGCCTACTGCAAAACCACCATCCGAAAGCGGGACGAGACCGCCCGACTGCGCGATGTCCTCAAAAAGAGGATCGGCTGCCGCACCTCCGATGAGAACGCTGGGATTGCGCGGCGTGCCGTTGGCATTGTAAGCACGGGCGTAGTAGTCGTCCGTATTGTCGAGTGGCGGCGCCGTGTTGTCGTCGTCCTCCTTCCAGACGATGGCAAAACCACCATCGCTCAGCGGAACAGCTGCGGCAGGGGTTTCCGAGTCGTCGGCACGTAAATCATTGACCCTGCTAGTAGCGCTGACTGCAACTCCGGCATTGGTGTAAACACGGGTGTAGGTATCGCCGCCGCTGGTTCCATTACCGCCGATGCCTACATCGCTGTTGCCTCCGTCGTTGGTGTTGTGATTGGAATTCCAAAGGACTGCCAGTCCTCCCCCTGTAAGTGGTGTGAGCGAAGGGGCAAGCTGACTGCCCGATGCATCGGGGTTGATATCGAGGTAGGCGGTGGTGGGAGAATTCACTGCCACCCCTGCGGAGTCAAAAATCTGGAAGTAGGACGCACCCCCACCGTTCGGGGCCACACCATCTGGACTGGCTCCCGTGCCATCGTTGTTCTTGTCACGCACGGCCCAACCGACGGCCACGCTCCCGTTCGAGAGCGCCACCAAACCGCTGGATGCTCCGCCGAACTGCTGAAAGTCTTTGAAGTACGAGTCCTGACCGATGCCTCCCAGACGCGTACTGGCTGCTGCCGGTGTGCCGTTCGCATTAAAGGCACGCAGGAACAAATCGTCCGTATTGTCGTTGGCCCCCAGGCCCGCGGCGTTGTCGTTCCCGTCCTCCCAGAGGATGGCAAAACCGCCTCCGCTCAGACCTACAACGGAGACGGGTTCCTGTGTGTCGGGCACGCCGTTCGGATCATTGTCATTCACATGAAAGGTGCCGCTTACCGCCGCGCCGCTGTTGTCATATACCCGACCCCAGGCATCACCACCAGTAAACCCAAGATCATAAGTATCTCCGGGGCCGCCAACCGAATTCCAAGTAATCACGAATCCACCGCCACCCAGAGCTGCTACCATCGGGGTATTTTGATCCCCGGTGCCGTCAGCATTGATGTCCAGGTAGGGGCGAGTAGCCGCAGTGATCACAGTCCCCGTCGGTCCGTAAACGCGGAAGAAACACGCATAGCCCTTGCCGTTTGATCCGTCCGGCGAGTCGGGCGTTGGAACCGGCGACGAAGTGTTGTCCCGCTCTCTCCAGCAAACGACGACATTCCCACTACTCAGAGCCGCGATGCCACGAGCCCTATCAAAATCCACGAAATACGGATCGAGATCATTGGGCGCACCCAAACCGAGATTGGCGGCGTTGAGCAGTTTGTCACCTGGAGCGGCGACCGAGACAGAAAGCGGTGCCGTAGCAAAAAGGAAAATCAGGGTGAGCAGATGTGAGAGGAGATTGGTCTTCATGAGCAATAGAGGCGGTTAAAGTTGGGCAGAGGGGTGTGCGAAAACATTGGGGGAGAATGTCAAGATTGACGCCACTTGGTGGGGTTTGAGAAAATAGGGCGGCTAGGGCCACTGATCAGATTAGCGTTTGCGACCTCCGGCCATTCCCAATAGGCAACGAAGGCCGTCCCGATCACGGGATGCCACGAGGCTAGCCAAATCAGGACACGATGCAGGCGCCTCCATTGGGAATGTAGTCCACTTTATACCGCGCGTTGTGTTGTTACCGTGACGTGGAGTTCAGATCCTATCCTTCGGCAATCCTAACTGAAATCTTCTTTTATAATATATTGGTGCGCAGTCCAATAATACTCATCAATTCACTGATACACAACATAAGTTTTTATAAAAACTTTTAACTAGTTCACTGCTGTATAAATTGAAGCACCCCATCCTCTCAAGACGACTTACAAGCACCACAAATCCCCCCAAAAAAGCCTCTGCTTCACACCTCAATCTCAACAGGAGGTTGTATTTCACATATCTAACTTACTTATTTTTCTTTTTTGAGGCGGTGGACGTTGTCTTTTGGTAGGCGCGATCATTGCTCAGGCTTTGGAACATCGCGGACGAATAGCACCCCGTGCGGGTGTCAAGGTCGCTCTAACTCGACGACCCGACACCCAAGACTGTACTAGCTCTCAGGCACTATGGCCCCACAAAGATGCCTTGTGTGCTATCGCTGAAGTAGACACCCGCCGCCATCTGCCCGGCGTCATTCACGACACTGCCCTGGCCACCTGAACCACCCGCAGTGTTTGCCACACCATCGGTCATCATGAAGCCGTACACGGTCTTGATCCCAGGATTCATGAAGTACTGATCTCCCTTGCGCAGCGTCAGATCAAAGGCTGGCGTTCCCAGCACACCTTTCACCAGCGCGATGCTATTCAGCGAGGTCGCATCACCGGTGCCACTTACCAGCGTGAAGAAGCAGGCCCACTGACCATCGGGACTGACGTCAAATCGGGTCAGCGTCGCGACTTTGGAGTTCCCCACATCGGCAACCGTGTCTCCTTCCCTCAAGACCACATTGACCACGCCCAGCGCGGAAACCGTTAAGATCACACCGTCATTGCTGCTATTAACCGATGCACCCTTGAGCAGGCCACGCACCACCACGGTGCCATCGGCCAGATACTCGTGGCGATCTACACGGCCCAGTTGAGCGTCGGCCACTGCATCACCTTCGCGGATCACCAACTCTAGCGATCCACCACGCTCTGCCCACAGACCTTCGTCATTGGCGGCGGTGATCCCCAGACCTGAGTTCGTCTTCATTGTGGCTTCAATCAGCGCATTGCCATTGGGGTCCACGCTTTCACCCGCAAAGGCATTGAAGACCGCGCCTGCCACTCCAGGAGCATTGCCCGCCTTCAGCGCTACCACCACGGGGCTGCTGCCTGAACTCACGCTCTGCTTGAACACACCGACGTTGGCGGTCAGTGGCACCCCCGTCAGCGCTGCCTGATACACCACCGTGCCACTTTCGCTGACCACCACGCGACTGCTCACCGTTCCCAGTTTCATCGTTCCCGTGATGATCGTGCCCTCTTGCGCCAGCGTGCTGGTGGAACCCGTTGCACCGTCTACCAAGAAGATCCCGGTGTCATTCGCCGCGGTCACCCCACCCCCGATTTTCTGGGTCGCCGGGAAGCAGGCCACATCGCCGCCGCTCTGTACTGCGAGCCCACGATACAGCGTCGCAAACTGACCGCCCTCCCGGGTATAGCCCGTCACGGCCAGTCCATCATCCACCAATCCCAAATAGTCGTTTGCTGTCGTCACTCCCACACCCGTGGCTTGACTGAGGAAGAAGCCCGCACCTGTGTCGGACAACCGGAAGTCCAGGAAGGTGCCGGACAGTACCCCAGGTGCCATTGCATCCCCTTCCCTTGCCAGCAGATCCATGGTCCCAGAGGCATCCGAGAACACCCCTGCATCAGCGAGACTACCCGCCGGACCACCGGTCAGGATGTGCGACAGCACGTTGCCATTGCCATTGACGGTGTAATCAAAGAAGCCACTGAAGCTCTGCCCCGCCATCTCCGGCACAGGACTGCCGCTGGTGACGATATCAATGTCCAACGGCAAGGACGGTGGATAGCGAGTGATGACAACCGTGTACGTTTTGGTGGTGGTACCATCCTCGGCAGTGACGATGGTGGTGAGGGTGTTGTCCCCCACAATCAGCGGGATGGAGGCGCTGGCATTGCCAGAGACGACCGTGCTGCCGTTCACCTTCACCGTCGCAAAGGCGTCCGCTGTGGTCGGTGTGACCGTGACCGCTGCGATGTCATTGAGGACGGTGGAGGTGTAGCTGAAGGTGGCGGTGTCAAAAACCGGTGTGAGTGCTGCCGTCGTGACCACGAGATTGGAGAGATCGGCGTTGTCCGAGACGGTGGTGATCTCCACATCATTGCCATCGCCACCCACATACGTGATGCGACCTTTGAGACCCGAACCGAGGAAGTCGGCGCTAATCACTGCGCCTTCGGCAAGACCTGCGAAGGTGCCGGTGCCGCCCGTGCGGTTGATGATGAGATAGCTCTCGCCTGCCGAGGGAACAAAGCCACCGAAGGACGCGACGTTGAGTGTCGCGCCGCCGAGGTTCACCGTGCCGGTGGCGTTCAGTTGGTCATGCTGCGTGCCAGCGGTTAGGCCACCCACCTCGACGGCAAAGGTGCTGCCGGCACTGATGGAGTGATTCCCAGCGATGCTGAAGATGCCTGGCGATCCCCCTGGAGCGAGTGTGCCGCTGCTGGTGGAGTTCGCCACCGTAAGCGTGGTGCCGCTGTTGGTATTCTTGATGCTGCCGCCGGTGACGAGGTTCACGAGCGGCGCGTTCGCCGGGCTGATCGGTTGGCTCACCGTGAGGTCGCCGCTGTTGGCGTCGCCAATGGTCAGGGTGTCAGCGGTGACTTGGTCGAGTTCGGCGTCCGTGAGCCCGAGCACGCCTGCGCTGTCCGCTGCACCGAGATTGATCTGCGTGCCGTTGGTCTTTTGTCGGATTGTGGCAGTGCCATTGACTGTCTGAATCGCGACGCTGCCGCTCATCTCGAGATAGTCGGTCGTCAGATCGATGTTTCCGGCACCACTGGAGTTGATCGCCGACTGACTAGCGATCTGGATGCCAACCGAGTTGGTTCCGCTCCCTACTGTTCCAGTCAGATTGAGCGCGCCGGTGTTGGTGGAGACTGTGATCGTGGTGGTGGTGAGATTGTTCGTGTTGTGAAGGTTGATGCCATGGTTGTATTGCGCCCCCAATCCGCCCGTTCCAGTGAGCGACACCGAACCGGTCCCCGTCACCTCAACCGTGACCCCATCTGCCATCTCGATTCCCTCGTTGACCGAACCCACCGCGTCTCCAATGCTTGTTCCAATGACGGCAATGTTGGCATCGACGGCCAGAATTTTCCCTGGTGCGGTTAGAGTCGGGTAGTTGCTCGCGAGATAAACTCCTGCATTACTGGACCCGGCGCTGCCGCCCTTGCCTGTGACCGTGACCGCCCCCACTGCTCCCGTTCCTGTCGAGGAAATGATCGCACCAGTGTGAATATGAATTCCCCGGTTCGCCGTCCCTGTCGTGCCGCCCGTTCCGTCCAGCGTGATCGCGCCACTCGTGGACGTGATGCTTGCTCCGTTAAACTCGATTCCCGTGAAGTTCCCGGTCGTCGTTCCGTCCGCATTCGCGCTGAGTTCAATGGCACCACTCACCGTCACCAGACTCGATCCACTGGCAAAGACCACATTCTTGCTCGCCTTCACCGTCGCCGTGCCTGTTCCTGAAAGGATCAGGTTTGCTCCCGTGCCGAATGTCACGTTGTCCGTGCCGGGCGAGGCGTCGTCATTCTGCAAATCCACGTCGAGGTTCTTGCCCGACGCGAAAGTAATGTCGCCATTCATGTTCACCGTGTCATTGCCAGTGCCGCCATTGAGCGTGAGGCTCGGGAAACTGGTGCCGCCGAAGGTTCCGACGTCGATCCTGTCAGTTCCACCTGCGGCATTGACGATGAGGCTGGTAGTGCCCGTGAGCGTGACGTTGCCAGAGTCGCCCGTGGTGTTGAGCGCGCCGTTGACGCTGAAGGTGCGGCCTGCGGCGGCGAACTTGATGCTGCCAGCGCCCGGCTCGGTGACGGCGAGTATATCGCCATTACCGCTCTGATCGGTGACGGTCATCACGCCGCCGCTGGTGACGACGGTGTAGTTCGGCGCGGGATCGACGGTGATGGTAAAGGTCTGCGTGGCGGTGGTCAGCGCAGCGTCGCCGTTGATGCTGTTGTCATCAGTCAGCGTGACGCTGACTGTGGCGACGCCGCTGGTGCCGCTGAGGGTGTAACTCAGGTTGCCAGTGCTGCTATTGATCGCAGGCGCAGCGGAGAACATCGCGGCGTTGTTGTTCGTGACGTTGAAGGTGAGCGTCTGCGCGACCGTGCTATCGCCATCATTGATGCTGGTGGCGATGGCATTGGTGCTCTGGGCACCGCTGGTCTGATACGGATGCCGTGGGTTCGTCCCGCTCAGGGCGAAGCTTGGGGCTTCGTTCTTGTTCGTCACGGTGATGGTCAGAGCCTGGGAGTCACTGAGGGTGGACGGCGTGCCGTTGTCAGTCACAGTCACGGTGACGCTGTAAGTATTGCCATGCGCGCCTTCGAAGTCCGGCGCTGCGGTGAAGGTAAGAACACCCGTGGCGCTGCCCAAGGTGAACAAGGCCGCGTCCGTGCCAGACTTGGTGAAGGTCTTGGTCTGGCCGGCATCGACATCGGTCGCGCTGACGGTCGTCACGGCCGTGGTGTTTTCGGCCACGCTGATCGCGCCAGTCGCCCCACCGCCATTGCTGGTGATCACCGGCGCCTCATTCACATTGGTTACTGTGATGGTGAGAGCCTGGGAGTCACTCAGGTTCGGCGTGCCGTTATCTGTCGCGGTGACGGTGACCGAGTAAGTATTGCCGTGCGCGCCTTCGAAGTCCGGCGCACTGGTAAAGGTTAGCACGCCGCCTGCACTGAGGGTGAACAGCCCTGCATCCGTGCCGCTCTTTGAATAGGTGATCGTCTGCCCGGGCAGATCCGTGTCGGACGCCACGACCGTGGTCACCGCGGTGGTGTTTTCGGCCACGCTGATCGCGCCAGTCGCTCCACCGCCATTGCTGGTGATCGTGGGCGCGGTGTTGCCGAGAAGGACCACGTCGTTCCCTGTTCCTGCGGTGTAGCCGATCGCCTTATTCACACCGCCGATGGCGACGAGCGTGCCTTCCGGCTTCCCACTGAAGTTGCCCGTCGTGGTGCTGGCGGAAATGTTATCGAGGATGGTGAAGGTGTCCAATGCCGCCGGGACGAAGCCGCCGATGGCGGTCACGGCGAGCGTGGCACTGCCGTTAATCGAGACCGCGCCATTGGCCCGGATCTTTTCAAACACTGCCGCCGAGGTGACGTCGGAGTCGAAGCCGCCGGTCGCCGAGAAGGTGACGCCTTTCTGGACGTCGAGCAGATTGTATCCCGCCGGGCTGATGGGCGCGCTGATGGTGATCGCGCCGCTGTTCGCATCGCCGATGGCGAGGGTGCCGGCGGTGACTTGGTCGAGTTCCGCATCCGTCAGGCCGAGCAAGCCTGCGCTATCCGCAGCGCCGAGATTGATCAGGGTGCCATTTGTCTTCTGGCGCAGGGTGGCGGTGCCTGTGGTCCGGATCACGGCGTTGGCGATACTCATCGAGTCGGCATTGACGATGATGTTGCCCGAGTATGGGTTGACGCCGTCGTAGCCCATGAGATTAGTGCCAGTGGCGGTATGGAAGGCCGGGGACGCATTGGCTCCCCCGGTGGCGTTGACCGTGAGCAAGCCGCTGCCGTCGATGGTTACCGCCGTGTCATCGTGAAGATCGACTCCGTAATTCTCTGACCCAGAGCCCGTCGAGCTGCCCGTGCCGGTCAGCGTAATGGCCCCCGCTCCAGTCGTGCGCACGAAACCAGCAAAATTGATCCCCTTGGCGCGCAGTCCCGTGCCGGCGCCAGTTCCAGTCAGGTCAATGGAACCGCCGCCCGTGCTTTCCACGGTGCCAAAGCCCAGTTGGATGCCGCTGCCTAAATTGGCCGCCGATTGTGCTCCGGTTCCCACCATCGTGATGTTGCCGGTGTTGGTTCTCACGGTTGCCGGCTCAATGGCAATGCCGACGCCGAAGGTCCCTGAAACACCTCCGCGGCCTTTCATCACGATGTTTCCGGATCCGGTTGCCTCGACCAGTCGCGACCCAAGCCCACCCAAGACGACGCCGTAGAAGGCGCCGGGTTGGGGGGTGGCCTGCTGGTTGCCCTCCAGGGTGATGTCCCCATTCTCAGTCCGCAGGGTGCCGCTGCCTGCGGTCATATTGACCGTGGTGCTCGCCTTCATCGTGATGGCGCCGCTGCCGGAAGTGATCAGATCCGTGCCCGCCCCGATGACAATCTGGTCGGCACCCGGCGTGGCATCATCATTCTGCAAGTCCACATCCAGATTGGCATTCGCGGCGAAAGTGATGTCGCCATTCAGGTTCACCGTGTCGTTGCCGGTGCCGCCATTGAGGGCCAGGCTGGGGAAGCTGGTGCCGCTGAAGGCACCCACGGTGATCGTGTCCGCACCTGCCGCCGCATTGACGGTGATGAGGCCCGTGATGCTGGCCAGCGGGATACTCACGCTGTTCGTGCCGCTGCCGGAGCCCGCGTTTGATCCAATGACAGAACTCGCGTCGGCGGTGATGACCAGATTGCCAACGGATTGACTCAGCGAGAGCGTGTCGTTCCCGTCGGCCACATCCGTGATGGTCAAAGCACCGCCGCTCAGCGTGGCGATGATGTTCGAGACGGTCGCCACCTGCACGGCCGCGCCGCTAGAGCCGTTGCCATTGGTGACGACGGCGGTGAGGCCGCCGAGGCCCGCCGGTGGCGTGGTGAAGGTCACGGTAAGTTCGGTTGGCGTCGCGGCGGTGACGGTGCCGACAGCGCCGTTGTTGAAGACCACCGTGTTATTGCCCGGTGTCGTGTCGAACCCGGTGCCGGCGATCGTGATCGTCGTGGCGTTGGGCGACTGACCCGCCGTCCTGGCGGTCACCGTGGGAGGTGGAGGCGGGGCCACCTCCAGCAGGCCGGACATGCCGTAGAAGCGCTTGGTGAGGGCGGGGTTCTGACCCGCGTTGTTGCCAGTGATCCATTGGCTCAGTGAGTTGGCTATCCCCCAGTCCGCTCCGTTTTGCCCCAAGGGACCGGACGTGCCATCGCCATTATTTCCAGTCCCGGTCCAAATCTGCGAGCTCACCGTGTTGCCATTCACATCCGTGACGAGGTTCTCCAGCGTGTTGGGAGTGCCGTTGCTGGTGGACCACAAGACGGTGTTGTCGGCAGCAAGCCGAAGGCCATTGATGCCGTAGAACGGCCCCCCCGTGGAGACAGCGCGATTGGTGCCCGTGTTGTCGCGTGCGTAAACCGTCGCGGTGCTCGCGATGGCCTTCCACGTTGTCCCCAGCGCTGCAAGCGCCGGTGCGGCATTGGCCTGGTCGGTGACGAAGGCATTGTAAACATTGATGTCGGTGCTTGTCGCGTCACGGGCGCCGGTGGTGACGAAGATGAGGCGGTAGACGGAGCCGACAGCCAATCCCGGTGGAGCCGACTCGAACGGCACAGAGGCAGGCGTCGTGCCCCGGATGTCAAAGGTGAACGGGTTCTCGTCGCTGTCGTCGTTGGCGAGGCTCACCGTCGCAGTGTGCAGACCTTCAGTGGCGGGGTCGAAGGTGATGACAAAGGTCCTCGTGTTGCCGCCGGATGGGACGGTGCCGGAGGCAGGCTGCGTGGTCACGCTGAAGGCGCTGCTGCCGGTCAGCGTCACGTAGTTCGGGGCCGTTCCAGTCAGGCTCAGGGTGGCGGTTCCGCTGTTGGTGATGGTAAACGTGAGCGGCACCGTGCCGCCAGTCACGGCTGTGCTGCCAAAGTCCACACTGCTCACGCCGCTCGTCAGGTCGCCGGCGGAGGTTTCACTCACGGCGATCTCCGGTTCGGGCGGCGGTGGACCGGCGACAATCATGAGGTTGTGATCGTTGACACAGGACTCGGTCGAGATCGCCACGGCGCGCTCCGAAGCGGCAAAGGGGATTGTGTTCACGCCCACCGGGACGAGGCTCTGCGTCGTGCTGTTGTTGCCGAGTTGGGCACTGCTGTTCCTGCCCCACGCGACGGGCGTGCCATCGGAGCACAGCGCCACACTGTGGGCGCTGCCTGCCAGCACTTTCACCACGGTTTTCCCAAACAGCGCCGAGACGCCTGAAGTCGTGTTGACCGCGATCGGAACCAGACTCTGGGTCGTGCTGTTGTCACCGAGCTGACCTTCGCTGTTGATGCCCCAGGCCACCACGGTGCCGTCCGAGCACAAAGCCAGACTGTGATTCTGTCCGGCCGCGATGCCGACCACCGTTTTACCAAAAAGCGCGGAGACTCCCGAGTCCGCGTTCACCGCCACCGGGACATTGCTCGATGTCGATGAGTTGTCGCCGAGTTGTCCGTTGGTGTTCCTGCCCCAGGCCACCACGGTGCCGTCCGAGCAGAGCGCCAGATTGTGGTCGCCACCTCCGGCGAGGGCGATCACCGTCTTGCCGGCCAGCGCGGAGACCCCAGACGCAGTGCTCACAGCGACAGGGGTAGCCTGCTGCACACCCGTTCCATCACCGAGTTTCCCATAACTGTTGCCGCCCCAGGCCGCCACCGTGCCGTCCGAACACAAGGCCAGGCTGTGGTACTGACCGACCGAGATCGCCACCACACTCCTGCCATGAAGAACGGAGCTTCCTGCGGCATTGACGGCCACAGGAGTAAGCCTCTGCGTCGTCGTTCCATCACCGAGGTTCCCTTGACCGTTCCAGCCCCAGGCCGCCACGGTGCCGTCCGAGCACAAAGCCAGACTGTGAAGGCTTCCTGCGGCGACGGATACCACCGACTTGCCGTTGAGCGCAGAGACGCCAGGGTCCGTGTTCACCGCCGCAGGCACATTGCTGTTCGAATTCGTGCCATTGCCGAGTTGCCCAATCCCGTTGTAGCCCCAAGCTGTCACCGTGCCGTCCGAACTCACGGCCAGACTGTGATTCGCTCCTGCGACGACGGACAGCACCGTTTTCCCCGCCAGCAAACCAGAGCTGTCAACGGCGACTGGGTAAAGGTACTGATAGGTCCCGCCATAGCCCAGTCGGCCGTTGCTAGAGGTTCCCCAGGCAAAAACTCGTGTCGTCTTCCAGACCAGCACCAAGTCATTGCCTGTACCGCCGAAGTAGTTTGCCACGAAGGAGTAATTGTTCCCGCCGTAGCTGAGACTCACCGTCTGGCCCTGGGCGAGATTGTCAAACGCGCCCCCGAGGAAGCCCGCCCCGGTATGGTTCACCACGGTCAACTGCGTCCCCACCGGCGGGGCATAATTCAGCGTGAAGTTCACCGTGCTCCCCGTGGCGGTGAATCCGCTTGTCGTCATCGGCACCTCGGTGCCCGTCGTGTAGGACGCCGCCAGCGCAACCGACCCGCTCCCCTGGATGGCAAAGGTGGAGGGATTCTCGTCACTGTCATCATTGGCGATGCTCAGGATGGCGCTGCGACCACCGACCGCTCCCGGGCTGAAAGTCACTTGGAACGTGGTGGCTCCACCGCCGATCACCGTGGCATCGGGCTGCGTGGTGACGGTAAAGTCGCCTGCGTTCGGGCCGCTGACGGCCACCCGGGGTGTGCCGATGAGATGCAGGTCCAGGCTCTCTGGATTCTCAATCGTGAAGGTGCGCACCACGCTGCCTCCGCCAGGCGCGGCCCCTCCAAAGTCGGTGTGATCCCCCAACGACGCGATGGTGGAACCGTCAAGAATCTCCGCGCCATTGCCCGTGATCCGGATTTCCCGCACCGCCGCCAAGGCGACGACCGCCGAGGAGTGATTGCCTACAGGCCCCTGGGACAGCGCGAGGAACCGGTCCCCGACCCCGAGCGCGGAGCTGTCCACTGCCACCGGCACCAGGCTCTGCGTCGTGCCGCCGTCGCCGAGCTGACTGTTGTTGTTGTACCCCCAGGCCACGACCGCGCCGTCCGAGCACAGCGCCAAGCTGTGAGAGCTCCCTACCGCGATATCCACCACCGTTTTGCCGTTGAGGGCCGAGACGCCCACGTCCGTGTTCACGGCTACCGGAGCTGACCGGAGGGTGGTGGCGTTGTCACCGATTTGGCCATTGCCGTTCTCACCCCACGCCACCAGGGTGCCGTCCGAGCACAGCGCCAGATTATGACCGCTACCCGCCACGATTTGGACAACCGTCTTGCCAAACAGCGCAGAGACCCCCGAGTCGGTATTCACCGCCACAGGCACCCCGCTGGACCCCGTGCTGTTGATGCCGAGGTAGTAGCTGCCCCAGGCCACCAGGGTGCCATCCGAGCACAGGGCCACGCTGTGAGCATTACCAGCCGAAACGGCCACCACGGTCTTGCCAGTCAATGCGGGAGACTGGGTGACCTCCACGGGCGTCGAGGCGTTGGTGTAGCCGCCGACCCCAAGCTGAGAGTAGCCGTTGTTGCCCCATGCCACCATCGTGCCGTCCGAGCACAAGGCCAGACTGTGGTAGGTGCCCGCCGAAATCGCCACCACCGTCTTGCCCGCCAGCGCGGTGTCGGTATTCACCGCCACCGGCGTCGTTCGCTGGGTCGTCGTCCCATCGCCGAGCACGCCGTAGTTGTTGTACCCCCAGCTCGCGATGGTGCCGTCCGAGCACAAGGCCAGAACGTGACTGTTACCCGCCGCAATGGCCACCACCGTCTTGCCGTCCAGCGCCCCTGAGTTCATCAATTTAGGCGTGCTCGATCCCAAGTCGCCGGTGCCCCGGGAAAAGACCGTACCATCCGCGCACAGCACGACCGTGTGTCCACTGCCACGGGCCACGCGGACCACGGTTTTGCCAGTCAGCAGTCCTCCATCAGGCATCGCATCCGGGGCCGGGCGCGTCGTGAAAGGGAAGTCGCCGATCTGACCGTTGCCATTGTACCCCCAGGCGAAGACGCTGTTGCGCTTCCACACCAGCACCAGATCGTTGCCATTGCCGCCGTAGTAGTTGGCCACGAAGTTGTAGGTGACGCCTCCATACGGCAGGGCCACCGTCTCACCTTGGGCGAGGTTGTCAAAAGCCCCCTGAATGAAACCCGTGCCCGTGTTATTGACCACCATCAACTGGGTGCCCGCCGCCGGCGCGTAATTGAGGGTGAAGTTCACCGAGCTCCCCGTGGCGGTGAAGCCGCTCGTCATCATCGGAACCTCGGCTCCCGTCGTGTAGGTCGCCGCCAGCGCGCCCGATCCGCTGCCCAGAATCGCGAAGTTGTACGGGTTCTCATCGCTGTCGTCGTTCGCGATGCTCAGCGCGGCGGAGCAACCACCGACCGCCGTCGGGCTGAAGGTCACCTGAAAGGTCGTGCTGCCTCCACCGATCACCGTTCCTCCCGGCTGCGTCGTGACCACAAACCGCGCCGCATCAGGGCCGCTTACCGCCACCTTTGGCGTGCCGTTTAGGTGCAGGTCCAGGCCTTCGGGATTTTCCACCTTAAAGGTTCGCACCACCGTTCCGCTCCCGGCGATGGTGGCGCCAAAGTCCGTGTGATTCACTAAGCTGGCACCGGTGCTTCCGTCAAGGATGTCCACCCCGTTGCCCGTGACCTTGATCTCGACCACCGGCGGCACCGCCACCACCGCCAGCGTATGTGAGGAGGCGACTCCGGAGGTGACGCTCACCATTTTCTCTCCAGCAGCCAGCGTGGAGTCGTCCACCAGGACCGGAACATTGCTCTGTGTCGTGCTGCCGTCACCGAGCTGGCCGCTGGTGTTGTAGCCCCAAGCCGCGATGCTGCCATCCGAACAGATCGCAAAACCATTGTTGCTCCCAGCCGCGATGGCCACCGCCGTCCTGCCGTTGAGGGCCGAAACACCTGAATCCGTGTTGACCGCCACCGGGACGAGGCTTTGCGTGGTGCTGTTGTCGCCCAGTTGGCCTTGGGCATTGTATCCCCAAGTAGACACGCTGCCGTCCGAGCACAGCGCCATGCTGAAGTCCCCACCACAGGCAATCCCCGCCACGGTCTTGCCAAAAAGGGCGGACACACCTGATGCCGTATTCACCAGCACCGGATAGTTCTGCTGAGTGGTGCTGTTGTCGCCCAATTGGCCGCGATAGTTCGCGCCCCAGGCTGCCAGGGTGCCGTCCGAGCAAAGAGCCAGACTAAAATAGCCACCGGTGGCAATGGCGGTGACCGTTTTGCCTGACAGCGCGGTAAAGGTCGCTACGGCGAATGGATAGTTGAGCTGGGAGGTGGAACCATTCCCCAACTGACCGTAGGTTCCAAATCCCCAGGCGGCGATCGTGCCGTCCGAGCACAAGGCCATACTGTGAATGTAGCCCGCCGAGATGGCCGTGACGGTCTTGCCACTCAAGGCCCCGAATGTTGTAGCCACGGCCACTGGAGTCTGCTGGTTGGCGGTGCTGTTGTTCCCCAATTGGCCATTTGCACCGCGGCCCCAGGCCGCCACCGTACCGTCCGAGCACAAGGCCAAACTGTGCTGTTGCCCGGCCGCGATGGCCACCACCGTCTTGCCAGACAAAGCGGTCGCCGTGCTCACCGCCACCGGCGTGAGACTGCGGGTGGTGGAGTTGTCACCCAGTTCACCATTGCTGTTATTCCCCCAGGCCGCCAAGGTGCCATCCGAACAAAGCGCCAAGCTGTGGGATTGCCCTGTCGCCACACTGACAACGGTCTTGCCCGCCAGCACCCCCGTGTCCGTCACCGGACCAGGAACCGAGCGGGGCGTCTGGGTGCCGTCCCCTAAAATCCCATTGCTGTTGCTGCCCCAGGCATAGGCGCGGGTGCGTTTCCACACCAGCACCAGATCATTCCCCGTGCCACCGCCGTAGTCTGCCAGGAAATTGTACGTAATCCCGCCAAACCTCAGCGCCACCGTCTGTCCCTGCGCGATGTTGTCGAATTCGCCCGAAATGGCCGCCGCGCCGGTGTTCTCCACGACCGTGAGCTTCGTACCGGCGACCGGCGTAAAGTTCAGCGTCAGCGTCGCCGCGCCGGATGCCGTGTAACTCGCCGCGCTCACCGGCACGCCTGCCGCCGAATTGTACGTATAGGTCAACGCCGCTGCTGCATGGCCCGCCAAAGCCAGCGCCAGGCCCACCGTAAGGAGCACTCGCCCCCAACTCGGCGTGGTTTGGAATTCTTGAGTGCGGGCCGCAGGGGACGGACGAGCAGAGGCGACGGTTTGGAGTGTTTTCATGAGGTATCGAGGGATGGGCAGGAGGAAATGGCGGCGCTGTTATCCAAACCATTG
Source organism: Verrucomicrobiaceae bacterium (assembly GCA_024232965.1). Lineage (GTDB taxonomy): Bacteria > Verrucomicrobiota > Verrucomicrobiia > Verrucomicrobiales > Verrucomicrobiaceae > JACKQF01. Next base: position 235,206 of record JACKQF010000004.1, read on the forward strand.
CCGCAGACGGCCAGCGGGAGATGGCGAGAAGCGAAGGGAGGGTAAGTGCGCTGAGCTTTGCTCCATGATGGGATGTGCGACCTGACAGAGGCGCGAAAGCATCTCCCAGCCCCGTCCCGGTTTCGGCAGGGGGGGCGACCGGTCCTGATTTTTGTCCTCAATGATCCGATCCAGAGTCCGGACCGCTGAGCGGAACGCCTGATGCGAGGGCGCGAGGCTTCCGCGCCGGACGCAGACACGCAAACCAAAGTGGTCCGCAGCGAGAGCAATCCACAAGGTCGTGGTAGCGGCTAAAACTCTTTGATACATGCAGGTGGGATGATTTTAGGAACTGACAAACCATTCCAAATCCTGCCCGGCAAAGCACCTTTGCGGAGTCGCACAGAGTCATTAACGCCACGTCAAAAACGCAACCCTGCCTTAGTAGCCGCCGATGCTCCACCTGTCGAGACCTTGCGAGCTTACGATTCCCCAAAGGTTTTCCGTATCCCCAAACACATCATGCATCCAACCTATTTTTAATCCACTTAGGCAAATACATCGTGGCATCAACCTGCCTCTATCCCGATCAGACGTGCAACCATTGCCCAGCCGAGCGCCCAGCCCCGTGCCCTCCTCAAAGATGAGGGCGACTGGTTGGTGTCAGCCCCGCGGGAGATCCGAGGGGGAACTGGTTTGGCTGGACGAAGGCCCTATGGCCCCACAAAGATGCCCTGGGTGCCATCGCTGAAGTAAAGGCCCGCTGCCATCGTGCCACCGTCATTCACTGCCGCCCCATGACCTCCACTGCCGCCTGCGGTGTTCGCTACGTTGTCAGTCATGAGGAAACCGTACATCGTCTTCACGCTGCCATTGTAAAAATATTCCGTTCCCTTGCGGAGGACGATACTAGGCGCAGGTGTACCCAGAGCACCTTTGATCAATGCGATGTTGTTCAGGCTCGTAGCATCGCCACTGCCGCTTGTTAGCGTGAACATCGACACCCATTCCCCGCCGGGACTGATGTCAAACCGGGAAAGGGCATTGATCTCGCTACTCCCCAATGCAGCAACGGCATCTCCTTCTCTCAAGAGCACGTTGACGCCACCCAGCGGTGACACTGTGAAGACGACAACATCGTTAGCTGCACCAACGGTTCCGCCCTTCAGCACGCCACGCACCACCACCGTGCCGTCAGTCAGCAACCAATGACGATCTACTCGGCCCAGTTCTGCATCCGCAACGGTATCCCCTTCCCGGATCACCAACTCCAATGATCCCCCACGCTCTATCCAAAGCCCTTCATCGTTGGTCGTATTGATACCCAATCCCGTATCAGTCTTCATCGTGGCTTCAATCAGTGCATCACCCGCAGGCCCCACGCTTTCCCCAGCAAAGGCGCTGAACGTCGCCCCAGCGACGCCAGGAACGTTGCCCCCCTTTTGGGCGACGATCGCCGGACCACCGCCACCGAGACTTTGCTTCAGTACCGCACCATTCGCCAGGATTGGCGTGCCTGTAAGGGCAGCCTGGAAGACTGCCGCACCATTGGCACTCACCACCACACGAGAGCTCACCGTCCCGATCTTTACCAAACCAGTGAGAACCGTGCCCTCTTGTGCCAAGGCGGAACTCGTCGCAGTGCTACCATTGACCAGGAAGATCCCCGTGTCGTTGGCGGCAGTCACCGCACCGCCAACCAGGAGCGTACCAGGGAAGCAGGCATTTTCACCTCCTGTCTGCACCGCCAAACTACGTGACAGGGTGGCGTAATTGGTCCCCTCACGTGCATAGCCATTGACCGCCAAGCCATCATCCACCAGACCGATGTAGTCGTTGGCCGCAGTGACCCCCGCACCACCCGCCTGTGCTATGAAATATCCTTTGCCAGAATCAGTTAAACGGAAGTCAAAGAATGCCCCCGAAAGAACGCCAGGAGCCATCGCATCGCTCTCGCGCGCTAGGAGATCCAGACTGCCGGTGGCGTCGGAGAAAACACCCGCATCCGCAGAGATCCCCGCAGCACCAGCGGTGTTCATGTGGGCCAAAACGAAACCGGTGCTGCTCAGCGTATAATCAAAAAACCCGCTGAACGTCTGACCCGGCATCTCTGGGGCAGTGTTGCCTGAAACGAGGCCACTCGCCACCCCACCAGACGGCGAGATCGGCAGAGGCGTTGCTGGCAAAACAACGATGTCGAAATTGGTCGTCACACTGGCTGGTGGGACACCATCATCAGACGCCTGAACAGTGATCGTCACAACTCCAGCATCGCCAAGACCAGGGGTGCCACTGAAAGTGCGCGTGGCCGGGTTGAAAGACAGCCACAAGGGTACCCCAACGGCACCATAGCTCAAGGTCTGACCCACATCGGCGTCCGCGAAGGTATTTGCAGCGAACGTGAAGCTGAATGCGTAGTTCGCCACCGCAGTCTGGTTGGGAATCAAGTTTGCCACTACGGGTGGCGTGTTGGCGGAATAGATGTAAGTCTCCCCGCCGTCGAAAGGCGTGTTGCTCACCGCATTGCCAGCGAGGTCAAAGGTAGCAGGCGGTGCTGCCCGGGTGATGATCGTGGTGTAGGAAGTCGTCGTCACGCCGTCTTCCGCCGTGACTCTCGTGATGAAGGTGTTGTCACCCACGTTCAGCCCGAGCGAGCCCGTCGTGACCCCTGGCACCAAGAGGAAGCCGCCACCATTGATCGAAATATGAACGGTCGAATTCGCATCTGCCTTCACGGCAGTCATCGTCGTGGACGTCGTCCCAGTGGGGACGACCATGGAGTAACTTAACGTGTCCGACGCAAAGGGCGGAGCGATGCTACCCGCGCTGTAACTGTGAGCCGTCAGGGTGGACACCGTCGAAGCCACGGCGCGAGTGATCGTGGTGGTGTAGGTCGTCACCGTCACACCATCCTGCGCCGTACAGCGGACTTCAATAGTGTTCGGTCCCACGTTCAGCGGGATCGCACCGCTCGCGGTATCTGGGGTCAAGGCAGTGAAACCTCCGCCGTTCACCTGTAGATGCAGGGTGGCATTTGCCTGAGTCCGGTAGGCAGTGACGTTGGTGGAGGCAATGGTAAAAGGCACCGTAGCGTTGTAAACCGTGGTGCCGGAGGCGAACGGCGGACTCAGGGTGACCGAATTGAAAAACATCGCACTCACAGTCGAGACAGCAGACCCTGCGCGAGTGACAGTGATCGTGTACGTCTTGATCGTCGTGCCGTCCTGCGCCGTGACTTTCACATCAATGGGGTTCGCACCGACGTTGAGGTTCAGTGCACCGCTGGCCACCCCCGAAGTCAGTGAGGTGAAGCCACCGCCATTGACCTGCACCTGCAGCGTGGCGTTGGCCTGCGCCCGGGTGGCCGTGACCGTGGTACTGGTGGTGCCGTTTGGCACAGTGGCGTTGTAGGTGGTCGTGGCCGCGCCGAAAGCGGGAGTCAAGCCCGTGGCGGTCGTGGTGAGGGCAGAGAGATCCGCATTGTTACTCCCTACGATCGTCCCGCTGATCGTGAAGTTAAAGGGGTTCTCGTCGGAGTCATTCGTGTCAAAGGTCAGTGTGCCGCTGGGGGGGGCGGGGGCACCAGCGGTCATGAGAATCTGGAAGGTCGTCTGGCCGCCGCTCGCAGCCACGGTGGTGGCACCAAAGTTTTGCGCGATGGCGAAGCCTGAGGGTGGTGTGAGGTTCGACAGCGTGAGAGCCGCCGTGCCGCTGTTGGTGATCGTAAAAGTCTTCGTCACTGGCGTGCCCACCGTCGTCGTGCCGAAGGAGAAGGAACCGCCGTCAGCGACATTGCCTGCAACCGTTTCGGACACAGCGATCTCAGGACTGCCGCTGAGTGGTGCAGGAGGAATGAACAACTCGATGTCCGTCACACTTGCAGCAGCCGTCAACACAGACAAACTCACGCGTCCTGCTCCAGTCAAATCGGACCGGTAGATTATGTCGGTGGCGTTCTCCCACCAAAAAATCTGATTGGCCGCCACATCGACCGCCATCGAGTTCGCAAACGTGCCTCCAAGATCATCCACTACGAGCACCGGCGTGTTATTGGTCCCGTTGGCCGAGACCTTGAGGATGTCATCCTTCGTGTTATCCGAATCAATAAAGTAGAGTTCATTGTTGACCGGATCATACTCGATATCTTGGATCAACGCAGCGGCAGTAAAGCTCACCAGCACGACACGCCCCGTGCCGTCGATCGCACTGCGATAGATGGCGTCCGTTTCGTTTTCGAACCAGAACAGGCGGCGACCGGCTGTATCGATCGACAGATGGTTTGCAAACTGTCCGCCGATATTTGCGGAATTGACGACCGTCACCGGCGTCTCATTGGATCCTGAAGCATCCACCTTCAGAATGGACTCCACGGCAGCATCAGAGTTGATGAAATAGAGCTCGTCCGCCACGGGGTCATAGGCCAAGTCTTGAATGACGGCGGCACTCGTAAGCGAAACCAAAGTCGTGATCCCCGTGCCGTCCAAATTGGAACGATAAATCTTATCGGATTCATTCTCCCACCAGAACAAACGCCCTCCGAGATCATCAATCTCGAGGACGTTGGCGAAGATGCCGCCAACGGCATCCACCACGACAACCGGAGTATTGCCGGATCCGTCGGGAGACACGCGGAGGATGTCCTCTTTCGCTGCATCCGAGTCGATATAGAACAGCGCACGCGATGGAAGCGCGGCATTCACCGTGCCACTGATCGTGAAGTTATAGGGGTTCTCGTCGCTGTCATTATTGGTGAAGCTCAGCGTACCGCTCGGCGTGGCAGCAGCACCCGCGCTCATCGTGATCTGGAAGGTCGTTGTGCCGCCGCCTGAGGCGACCGTGGCGCTAGCAAAATTCTGCGCGATGGTGAAGCCAGAGGGCACGGACAAGGCAGAGAGATTGAGCACCGCCGTGCCGCTGTTCGTGACGGTGAAGGTCTTCGTCACTGGCGTGCCCACCGTCGTCGTGCCGAAGCCCAGCGAGCCGCCATCAGCGACATTGGCTGCGCTTTCGGTGACAGCGATTTCGGGGGCGGCTACCCCCAAATTGGAGTACTCAAAGTTATCCACCGCGAGGTAGTCCATCGCGGCTCCTGTTTGCGAGACGAGGACAAACTCAACCGCGTCGATGTCCACGGCGGCAAAGCCTGCACCAAGTTCCAGGTGATGCCAGTAGCCGCCAACCGCAGTGCCCGATTGTGCGGGTGAGCGCACGGTGTCCGTGACGTTGGCAGTGGCAACGATGCTGCCGCCGAGTTTGCCAATCACTTGGTAATTCAGGCCAGTGGTGCCGAGGGTGTCGTTGGTGCCGCCATAGATATTGCTACCTGTTGAGCTGGAAGGCCAGACGTCGAAGCTCTTCGCACGGAAGGTGTAACCCACAGGTGCCGTGATGCCGCCCACATTGCCGAGTGAACGCGGGGTAGAAACAAGCGTGTCCATGTAACCATTCGTGGTAGGTGAGGCATTGCCAGTGAGGGGCGAGCCAAAATTTGCAGCGATGATCGCACGCATGAAGCCCGTGAGTGACCATGTTTGGCCTGAGCTAGAAAACGTGGTGGCGTTGTTGGTAACGTTTTCAAAATCATAGATCGCGCCGCGCAGAGAGCCGGATAAAGTGACGAAAGTGAGCAGCATGAGAATGAGCGCACGGGGCTGCTGCCGCTGGAGTGGCACGAAAAGCCGTAAGAGGATCGAGTTCTTCATAATGGATGAGGCGATGAAAGGTGAGATGAGAAGAAGGCAAACTTGGAGGAAGGATCAGTCGAGCACGCGCAGTCTGAACTCGCCCGAGCCGCTGGTGAGGTTCACGGTCACGTCGCGAGTGGCTCCGCTGCCGGTCACGCCCGTCACCGTTCCCACGATGTTGCTGCCATTGACTGGCACCACTTGGTAGCGGTTGGCAGCCGGGGCATTGATATTTACTGGCTCGGAATACGTCACGCGGAAGGTCACCGTCGTGGCGTTCGTCGCTTGGCCAGATGGGGCCAGTCGCGTCACCGAAACCACCGTCGGCGGTGTTTTGTCGATCGTGTAGGCCTGGCCGGGAAATGGGGTATTGCTGATCGTAGCGGACAGGCCGGTGAAGTTCGCCAAGGTCAAGGTCAGCGCGCCGTCCGTAGCTCCCGTGGTGACCGGGATGTTCCAAGTCAGGCCGCCGTTGCCCGTGGTTGGCGTTCCGACAGACAAACCCGCTGCGGCGGCACCGCTGAGCGTGAAGTTGCTGGCAGTGATGCCGGTGACCACGCTGGGGAACGTGAGCGTCCAGTTCACCGTCGCCGCGTTCGTCGGCGTGGTGTTGGCCAGATTGAGCGAGCTGACGGCGAGGGGTGCAGGCAGCGTGGTGAAGCTGATGTCGCTGCCGTAGCTGGTGTTCACGCTGTTGGTGGCGTACGCGCGGACATGGATCAAGGTGTTCGAGGGCAAGCCGTTGACCGTGGCGCTGAAGGCACCCGTGCCGGAGCCAATGGCCACCTGATTGTCTGCCGTGGTCGGATTGGAAGCCAATCCCCACACGATACCGCGATCCGTGACACTCGCGCCGCCGTCGGCGGTGACATTGCCACCCAGCACTGCGCTGTTGTGCGTGACTGCACTCTGGGTGGAGGTGGTGACGGTCGGCGCCACGACAACAGGCCCTGCCCCAGCGGCGACGACGAGCTGATACTGCACGACCACGTTGTTGGGGCCATTGTTGATCGTCACCTGGAACGTCGATGTGCCACTGGCGGCGGGTGTGCCTGCGATGGTGACGGTGCCTGCGCTGTTGTTCAGAGCGAGCGGCGCGGGCAGGCTGCCGCTGGTAACGGAATAGGTGAAGCCAGTCGCGCCCGTGGCCAGAACATAGCTGTAGGGATCGCCCGCTTTTCCTGGGGGCAAGGAAGCCGCTGTGAAGTCCGCCGGGGCGGCGGAGCGCTCAAACGCACCTATGTCTTCCACACTGCCGACGATGCGGGTGGCACCGCGCGCATCCGTGGTCAGACCCGTGGAGGGCGCGGTGATGCCCTGGTCAATCCCCGGCGAACCGCTGAGCAGTGCCCGCGTCCAGGCCGTACCGCCATGATTGCCAGGAGGGCTCAGGATCGGCAGAATTGGGGAGCCCGAGGTGCCGACCCGGTCACTATTGCCGTTTGGATTGCCGGAGGTGGTGAAGGGCGCAGGTGCCCCGGTGTTGTCGCCGATGAGATTGCCACCTGTGGTGATGAAGGTGGTCTGATTGGAGGCGGCTGATCCCAGGCTGATATTCGGGGATGCTGGGGCGGTGTTCCCAGCGACAATAGTATTCCGAAGCGAAACGGTGCTGGGAGCGGCAGTATTGGACGAGCCTTCGATGGCCCCGCCCGATAAGCCTGCCGAGTTACCCACAAGCGTGCAGTTCACAAAGGTGGCAGATGTGGTCTGCGTCATCTTCACCACCCCAGCCCGTCCAGCCGGAGCGGTATTGCCTATGAAAGAGCAGTTCTTGTAGGTGACAGCAGTGAAAGACGCTTGATTGATCGCACCGGAGTCACTCCCTGTGGCTGTGTTATTGAGAAACGTGCAGTTTGTAAGGGTCGCGACCAAATTCGTCGTCCCATTTCCATTCAGCTGAAACGCACCGGCGAAGTTGGCAGACGTATTGTTCGAAAACAGGCAGTCAGTGAAGGTCAGAGTGACTGCGCCGTTGGCCCGGAGCACACCGCCATTGCCTGTGGCATTTGAATTTCCAGTAAAAATGCAGTTCGTCAGGGTGAGCGAGGCGGTGTTACCAAAACCACACTCCACTTCCATCGCGCCACCGCCAGCAGAGCCCGACCCTGTACCACTACCACCCGTGACCGTCATGCCGCTGAGCGTGAGAGCTGTGACACCTGTGCCCTGATAGAACACACGGCTCGCACCACCACGGGTAATGGTCAGCAGATGCGGTCCGGGCCCATTGATCGTGATCGCACCGCCCGTCGGTGATACCGACATTTCGGACGAGGGTGTAATCGTGCGTGGCGTCGCAAAGAATACCGGATCAAAATTAATCGTATCTGCGCCTGCTGCCGTATTTGCATCTGCAAAAGCCTGTGACAGCGAGCCAGCGCCCGAGGCGCTGGCATTCGTGACGGTGATGGTGGCCGCGCTGGAAGTCGCAGCACTCAGGCCAAGCAATAAGGCCGTGGCAGGCACAAAGAGGCGGGAGAGGATGTTGTGTTTCATATTTGAGGAAGTGACGGTGAAAGGTGGGCGGAGACCGGACCGAAAAATCTGGTTAGAAGTGTCTATATTGACGACGATCGATTGGCATTCATAGAACTGGCGAGGTCAGGCCCATCGGCCAGACTTGCGCTGGGTGCTCACGACGCAACGAAGGTCGCCCCGATCACGGGAAGCCCTAAAGCTAGCCGAATCAGCACACGACTTTGCCTCCCCCACTGGGATTATAGTCCATTTCATATTGCGCGTTGTTTTCTTACCCTGACCTGTAATGCAAACCGTCACTTCAGTAATGTTAACTGAAATCCCCTTCCACCCTACATAAAGGGAGAGACTAGCAGCCATCATCAACGGGTCAAGCAACAACTGAAAATCCCAGAACATACCTTAGGAGTATTTGATTGGTCCACTACTGGATTAATCGAAGTGTCCCAGCCTCTCAGGACAACTAATAAGCGCCACGAATCTTGCCTCCCAAAAAGCCGCTGCAGATCAAACCGGCGCCAGCAGGAGATTGGAAGATAAATATCCAGCTCACATAATTTACCATTTCGGCAGGTGGCAGGTGAAAAGCACGCAGCAAGCCCAAGTACTGGATGAGGCGCTCCTCCTGCCAACCTAGGGCATGAAGCCAACCCGGCTCTGACAGCACTAAATGGGCGATGTGACGCTCCCACTCGCTCAACAGAGGGCCACCGGGCGGGCGGTAGAGGGCGATCACGCTACAGGATGCGAGACTTTCCATTGGGCGAGTGCTCGTGATGAACGCCCCGACGCCTGCGTCTGCCGCCAGGGCAGAGGCTGGACTCCCGGCCCAAAGACCGGTGGCGTTATATTCCTCCAACCGGAGTTTCGGGAGGGACCTACGTCGGGCAAGTTCACTCTGGAAGGATGGGCCGATGGGGCCGATCTCTGCATCGGTGAAGCCATCATGGAGAAATCCCGCAAACGTGGGCGGCGCATCCAGACCATATTAAGGGCGGAGCGCCCACATCCACTTCTCGGCACGCACAACCTCGCAGAGCCCTGCAAGCAATCGCCGCTTGCTGGATAGGTGATCAGCTATCCTCGCCAGGGATACTGGCCAACAGGGAGCTGATGGAGCGAATCTTAGCCTCATCCAGACGAAGTTGGGACTGAGGCCTGAGAGAGAGATGTTGACCGCAACGACCTTCATGAAACCTCAGCTTCACTATCGACCGCAAAATGAAAGGAAAATCGGCACGACTCCCATTAATTGAGCCATGGGATTGTGGCGACGCTAGAGACCTCTCGGAGGTCTGTCGATCTTTTCCAGACAATACCTCTGCGAGGAACCTTTGCACCGCACCCGTTTTACACGCAAATGCTTCACCTCTCCCCAACTATCGGGCTTGAATGCCACTGTGCTTTGGCAGAAGGATCGACCGTTTGAAAATGCCCGCAATGCGAATGGCACTGCACCTGCTGTACAATGGATACCAGCACGCTCCCCCATGATTCACTCCCCTGCAGATACACAAATCCCGTCCCTGGGCCCATGTTTGATACGATCCCCCTTGCACCGCATCGGTGGGGTCGAGGTGCCTTTCAAGACGGACGATATGCGCGTCAAAGTCAGCAATCGGACGTGTGCCGATGGTTCGAACCCGGTAGAGGTCGGCTTTGAAGAGGCAGGGCCACGGCGCATGATCTACTTCGATCCTGCGCGAACGACGGTGGGGATCGTCACCTGCGGTGGGTTATGCCCAGGCCTCAACGACATCATCCGCGGCATCGTGAATCAGTGCCACAATCAATACGGGATCACCCGCGTTTACGGGTTCCGCTACGGCTATGAAGGGTTGGTGCCAAATTACGGTCATGTGCCCATCATCCTCAAGCCTGCCTCCGTCGAGCAGGCGCACAATTTTGGCGGCACTCTTCTCGGCAGCTCCCGAGGCATGCAGAACGTGGGCGAGATGGTGAACACGCTGGAAGAGATGAATGTGGACGTACTTTTCGTCATCGGCGGTGACGGCACGCTGCGAGGTGGTGCGGAAATCGCCAAAGAGATCGACCGCAGAGGGTTGAAGAAGGCGATCGTGGGCATTCCCAAGACCATCGACAATGACATCATGTATCTGGACAAGAGTTTCGGCTTTGAGACTGCTTTTGCCGCAGCCGTCCAGGCCGTAAAGTGTGCCTACATCGAGGCAACAGGGGCAGTGAATGGCGTGGGTTTGGTCAAGCTGATGGGGCGTGATTCGGGCTTCATCTCCTGCTTTGCGGCGCTGGCGGGCAGCAACGTGGACTTCGTGCTCATTCCCGAGGTTCCCTTTGAGCTGGAAGGAGCGGGCGGCCTTTTAGAATCCGTGCGCCACTGCCTAGCGCGGCGCCATAGCTCAGTGATCGTCGTGGCAGAAGGTGCCGGGCAACACCTCATGGAATCCAGTGGCGAAACTGATGCCAGCGGCAACCAGCGCTATGGGGATATTGGCCTGTTCTTGAAGGATCAGATCAATGCTTTTTTCAAAAAGCGGCGCATGGAGGTCAACCTCAAGTACATCGACCCCAGCTACATCGTCCGCAGCGTGCCGGCCAATGCAGCAGACAATGTTTACTGCTCCCGGCTCGCCCAGTCTGCCGTGCACGCAGCGATGGCGGGCAAGACCGGAATGCTGGTGGGACGCTGGCAGGGCGCCTTTGTGAATCTGCCGCTGGAACTTGTCATCCATGGACGCCGCAAGGTGGATCCGACTCACGAACTGTGGCACTCCGTTCTCGAATCCACCGGTCAACCCCCACAACTGCGATGAATCGTTTCCGAATCGGTTGGGTGGCGATCCTCCTGGCGCTGCCGACGGCCATCCGTGCAGATGAATGGTGGGCATGGACCACGCTCGACCTCTGGAAAGATCCGCCCTGGAGCGCCGGGTTGTTTCTCGGCAATCGTCTCGATTTCGATGATGGCGCCTACGTGCAGATCGCCAGCCCACGGCTGAAGCGACAAATGTTACCGTGGCTGGATCTGGGCCTGGGCCTTTCCGTGTTAAGCATCGAAAATACGACCACCGACATTCGCTATCTGCAACTGCGCCCAGAACTCGAAGTGAACCCCAAGTTTGCGCCGACACCCGACCTGCGTCTTGAGTGGCGTAACCGTTTGGAAATGAGGCTGAACGAGGGCGAAGATTTCACCACGAACCGCACCCGTCATCGCCTCCAGTTATCCTACACCCTTCCGCAACCGCTGGGCCCATTGACCCGCCTCTTCATCAGCAACGAATGGCTCATTGATCTGCATCGCGGCCAGTGGAGTGAAAACCGCCTCGTCCCAATTGGGGTCACCCTGAAGACATCAACCTCCACTGATCTCGACTTTTTCTATATGGTCCTTTCCCATCACAAAACCAGCGACTGGCAGAGCGAGTCCGTGGCCGGCACCTATTTCCACATGCGTTTTTGAGATCGCAAAATCTTTCGCGGCTGCCGCTCTCTGGCGAGCACACTTTGTTGGCGAGTTCGCGCGAGACGTTTCTCGTTTATCATCAACAAACAATTTCTACCCGCAGGGGAAATCGGTTAGACTTCGCAGCACAGTCATCGCCACATGTCGGCACCGAAACAATCTCAGCACATCGCCTTCCCTGCTACGCGCTGGAGCCTTGTCCGCGCTGTGCAGGCTGGTAGCACTGAGGACGCAGCAGCAGCAATGGAGGAACTGTGCAAGGGCTACTGGTACCCGATCTATGCTTTCCTGCGCCGTAGCGGCTACGCCAAACACGACGCCCAAGACCTCACCCAAGCGTTTTTTCATCGACTCATCACGGAGAACGCTCTGCTGACCGCCCAACAAGAGGCCGGAAAGCTGCGATCATGGTTGCTGTCCGTCCTGAAACGACTGATCAGTGACCACACCCGCCATCACTCCGCCCGAAAGCGCGGCGGAGGCACTTCCCATGTCTCCTTCGACGAACTGGCGGCCGAAGAACGCTACAAACTGGAGCCCACGGAGGTCAGTGATCCCGACGCCCTTTTCACCCATGTCTGGGCCCAAGATCTGGTGGCAGACGTGCGAGAGAAGCTACGCGAAGCCTACTGCGCCTCCGGCCGTGCCGAGGTTTTTGAAATGCTGGAGCCCTTTCTTCTCTGGGAAAAGGACCCACCTTCCTGCCGCGAGATCGCACAGAAGATCGGCTCCAGTGAGGTCGCCACGCGACTGCTGATCCATCGCCTGAGGGTGAAGTTCCGCACCCTGCTCAAAGAAGAAGTCGCCCGGACGGTGCTAACCCCTCAGGAGATCCCCGGAGAACTGGCATGGCTTCAGAGCGTCCTGGCTGGGCAATAGCCGCGGCTACGGGTAAGCGACGATTTCAGGAAATATGCACCCATCAGAGCTGCCCCGGCCAGCAGGCTGGTCTCCAGGAAAGCTGCAGCAGTCCAAAGTGGCTATGCCACGACTGTGGCGAAGGCTCCGTGGACTGCGCGCAGCCTGCCGCCGCTTTGTCCTGCGGGCAGCCCTGCTGCCAGGGGGATGCGATGATTCCAGAAGCACTCACCTCTCCGAGAAATCCACGATCTTCACTTTTTCCTGTAACATCCTTTGAAGAACCGAGACTGTATCTCAACACACCGTTTCGTATCCCGTCCTAATGCCACCCGATCCTCCAGCCCCCACCCCGCCACCACTCGGCGCCGAGAATTACCAACTCGGCCCGGAAATCTCGAGCGGCGGCATGGGTAGCGTTCTGGAAGCGACGGATGGCAAACTCGATCGAAAGGTCGCCATCAAAGTGATGCTGTTGGATGCCGACGCCGACACCCGCATGCGCCAGCGCTTCCTGCGCGAGGCCCAGGTGCTTGCCATGCTCGCTCACCCGAACATCGTGCCCATCTACGATATCGTCTGGGAGGACAGCATGCCTCTGTTCTACTCGATGAAGCTGGTGAAGGGCCGCACCCTGCAAGCCATCCTCGACGATCTCCGCAAACAGGATGCAAAAGCTCTGCACGATTACCCGCTCACGCGACTGCTCCGCGTCTTCCGCAAGGTCTGCGACGCCATCGCCTTCGCCCACAGTCAGGGCGTGCTGCATCGCGACCTGAAACCGGAGAACATCATGGTGGGTGAGTTCGGCGAGGTGCTCGTGATGGATTGGGGGCTGGCAAAGCTACTGCACAGTGATGCAGACACTCCTGTCTGCGTGGACGAAGACAGGTCAGAGGATCTGTCTCACCTTGGGTCCGCGACCCTCCACGGTGCCGTCCTCGGCACTCCACAATACATGTCCCCCGAGCAGGCACGCGGCAGCATGGCGGACGTGGATGAACGTTCGGACATCTACGCGCTCGGCGGCATCCTTTATGCCATCCTCACGCTGAGACCACCGGTGGAAGGCAAGACCGCTCTGGAGGTGCTGGACAAGGTCAGTCGTGGGGAGATCAGTGCTCCAACAGCTTTCCAAGCGCGCTCAGGCAGCCGTGGAAAGGTCTTTGAGAAAGGCGAGGTGCTTGAAGCAACGCTGATCAAGCCGTTGCCGCATCTACGAAGCGGTCTGGTGCCCTCAGCTTTGTCCTCGGTCGCAATGAAAGCACTGCGACTCGACAAAACCCGGCGCTACACCAGCGTCAGCGCGCTGGAAGCGGACATCGATTCGTACACCAGCGGCTTTGCCACCAGCGCCGAGGAAGCGGGTGCCTTAAAGCAGATTCAACTGCTAATGCTGCGGCATCGCGTGGTCACAGTGGCCCTCGCTGCACTATTGCTCATCAGCATCAGCTTCATTTGGAAGGTGATGGCCAGCGAGCGCATTGCCCAGCAATCCCTCGCCGTCGCCCAAGTCGCACTCGCCGATGAGAGCTACAAACGCGACGATGCCACGGGGATGATCACCGCCTTGGATGCAGTTCCAGAGGCTCTGCGAGATCAAGCTTGGGACTACCTCTCCGCGAAGCGTGACTCGTCGCTGGATCCACTGAAGATCGCAGGCTTCTGCGAAGACATCTCAGACATTTGCGAAGTGCCGCGCAAACCCGCACAGTTCGCCATTGCCAGTCGTGACGGCCGTGTCGGCATCGTCGATGTCGTGACAAAGAAGCTCCTGCGCACGTTAGACACGGGGCAGCCAGGGGACTTACGCATCAGCATCGCAGCAGACGGCACACGCCTATTATGCCGCACACACAGCACAGCCACGGCGATTCTGTTTGATCTCAAATCGGGAACCAAAGTAAAAGCGATAGCCGTCTCGCGCTCGGACTCCCCAGTGCCAGCAAACTACCAGACGATCGCGCTGAACAGCAACGGCAGCCTGGCAGCCGTCACCGATCTCGAAGAGACCGCATTTCATCTCATCGACCTGAGCACAGGCACCGTGCGCTGGACCCAGCCATTCCTTCCCAAGCAGATGTTTTTTCATCCCGATGGCAAGCGCTTGATCATCATGGAAAAGAGCAGCTTCACGCTGCGCTCGTTCACGCTGGATTCCGGCTGGAACTTCATGCTGCCACGCTTGTTTGCCACAGCGACTTCCATGGCCTTGAGCCCCGACAAGAAGGAAATCGCGGTCGCATTGGTTTCCGGCGACGTGGAATTCTACAAGGCGATGAATCAAAACGACAGGCGCCGCAAAAAAGTATCGAGCCAGATCATCGGCCATCTTGCCTGGACGTCGGGCAGCAACCTGCTTTTCACAGGCCTGCCGGGCAGCCACGAATCGACGGCGACTCCGCCTCTGCGACTCGTCCATAGCGACGAATTGACACCGCTGGGCAACTTCTACGGCCTGCACCATTACCCGGGCGACATGCCCCTCTGCGTCAATCACACCAGCGGCCATGTCCTCACCCTCCAGAATCCGCCCCAACTCTGGCTCATTCCAGATGTGACGGCGGCGACCCTTCAAATCGGCGGCAACTCAGGATGGGCCTGCGCCTTTCTTTCAGATACCACCCTGCTGGCACGGGGAGGCAAGGTCGAATTGACCCGCTACGATGTCACGCATCCGCATCGACCGGTGCCCATGGGCGAACGGTTCGGGGAAAATCAGACCCTCGCTGCCGCGCATCCTTCGACGGGATGCTACGCACTCGCCTACACCTATGAGTCGCCCGAAACGTTAGAAGATGCCCTCTCGCTCTGGGAGACCACGACCGATGCTCCGAAGAAGCTGTGGTCGATCCCTCCCGCAAACCCGCACGACATCAGCATCGCACTCGCCTTTGATGCGAAGGGCGGGCGTCTGCTGCGCTGCACATCGGACGGCCACATCGAAGTCTATGACAGCCAAGGCGGCAAGCTCCTGACCAACATCAGTCGCCCCGTTTTCAGGGCCGTCTTTGCTGGCACAAGCGGCGACATCGTGGCCATCTCCTCCACTGCGGCGGAAGACGGACGACGCATTCACAACATCTCCGTCATCGACGCACACGATGGCACCGTGCGCGCCTCCATGGACAGCGAAAATGCCTTCAATGCCATCGCCGTTTCCCCGGATCGCCGCCTCGTGGCCATCGGTGCCGATCCGCACGATGTGCTGATTCTGGATGCCGACACCCTCGCCACCCGCTATCGATTCCGAGTCCACGACACCAGTGTTACGGCACTGGCATTCCACCCCACGCTGCCAATCCTCTGCACGGGTTCAACTGACCAAACCATCAAGCTCTGGGACTACCGCAGCGCCACCCTGCAACGCACTTTCGTCGGCATTGAGGGCTTTCCACGCTCGCTCGCCTTCAGCCCCAACGGCCGTCTTCTCACCAGCGATGGCCGAACTTTCGCCCTGCGACTCTACGACCTTGATCGATAAAGTCAGAATAAAGGCATACGCAAGAGCTACCCCTGCCAGCAGAGCTGGCCTCTAGAAAGCGGTTCCGCAGGCGCGGGACCACAGCCCAAGGTGGCTGCCCCACCTCCGAGCCGAAGGCTCCATGGACTGCGTGCAGCCCGCTGCCGGGGGTAAGCAATGATTCCACATCGGATGCACCCACAAGTGCTGCCCCGGCCAGCAGGCTGGCCTCCAGGAAAGCTGCAGCAGGGCTGCAGCAGTCCAAGGTGGTCTTGCCACCAGCCGATCCACAGCCTTCACAGATTTCCCAGCACCGTTGCATTGGCAAATCACCCGGTCGATGATAGCGCCGTCTCCCCTGCCCTATGCCTCCCAACCGCATCAAAATCGTCCACAGCTTCCACGAACTCGTGTCCACGCCCTTCGGTGATGGCATCAACGCGCTCTGCTGGAAACGCGAATTGAAAGGCGACTTCAAAGAGGTGGTGGAGAAACTAGCCGGGCGCGACGGCATCACCACCATCGAAGACGAGCAATTGCTAAACCTGCCACTGAGCGATGCGGGAAAGGCCGCTGTGGAAATCTTGATCGAAGACCAGCGACTCTTGCGCGAGCACGGACTTGAACCCCAACTGGACTGCATCGACGGCTATCTTCGTGATGCGGAACCGGGCCCTGTTCCAACCGACGTGTACTCGTTTCATGCAGACAGTGCCACGGTCGAAACCGATACCTATCTCTGCACCTACTTTGGCCCTTCCAGCGAAGGAATCGACAACGAGGAAGTCCAGCGCAAAGTCGACATCCCTGAGATCCGTTCAGCGCTCCTGCAGCGATACGGCGGGGAGGATGACGCAGAATTCATCGAGTGGCTGCACGACCACTGTTTTGATCTCCACTACAGTCCACTCCCGACTGCACAACCTTACGTGTTCGGAGTCGGCAATCTGTGGCGGGTCGCGGTGGAATACGCCGGTTGCCCAGTGCCGCCGTGCATCCACCGCGCCCCGGAGACTTTGCCCGGCCAACCACCTCGACTACTCCTGATTAGCTGATCTTCCCCTGCCCCACTGCAAGGCTAAGCCGATCAATGCGTGGACCAAATTCAAGGCCAGCACCAACCACCCAAAGGCAATCTGCATGGGCGCGTTGTTACTGGCGGCGAAGAGCATCACCGCGATCTGTTCGCGCAGACCGACGCCGGCGACACTGACCGGCAGCACCAGCGCGAGATTGAGCAGGCAAGTATAGATCCCCATCTGCCACCAGTCCTCGTAGCCGCCCACCGCCATCAAGCCCGTCCAATAAACAGTGATGTTGACGCAATGAATCGCGACACTGAGCAGCAGGACCTTCCACCAAATGTGCCCATGCAGATTGTGCATCAACGCATGCAGCGCCGGAAACTTCTCTGCCCGATCAAATCGGCGCACCACCAAACGCACAATCGCCGGCACCAGCAGCAACCCCACTGCACCAGCGACAGCCAAGCCAACCAACACTGCGGGCGGCAGATGCAGCAATTCCGGCCGTGCCAGACATGAAAGCAGGCCAAAGACAATCATCGAGCCTAGCCCAGCGACACGATCCATGATGATGGAACCAGCGAGGGTCATGGAGCATTGCTTGCTGTCCTTGGATTTCATGACCACTCCTTTGGCCACGTCTGCCGAAAGAGCCCCAGGTAGGATCATCGCATAGAGATGCCCGATCCACGAGTATCGCAAGCAAGCACCACAGCGAATGCTGCCACCCGCAGCGAAAAACCACCGCCAACCCGAAAGTCCGATAGAGAGGCCCAGCAAGGCCAACGATGCGAGCGCCGACAAAGGCCGAACGTGCAGCAGGTATTCAGCCGCCTCCGCAAAGGAAAAGCGCCGCGCCAGGAAAAAGACCAGCGCAGCGGAAAGGAGAATCTTGAGGGCGAGCAGCGCTTTGTCCTTCATTACAAAATCAGCCCCGGGGCAGTCGAGCAAGTAGTTCGTCGATGCGCTTTTCCAGTAACTCAACTTTGTTCTGTAGCTTCTTCAGATCGCGACGGGTATCTTTAAAGATGGTGCCATCAGGGAGGTCTTCGCCGACGACAGACATGGGTGGAATTAAGACACCATCGCCAATCGTTACGCCCGGCAAGATAACGGAAGGACCAGCAATGAAGCAACAGCTACCAATTTTCGTGGCCTTATAGATGATGCGTTCCCGCGAACTCCCGGTCTCTCCTTTCAGCGCCTGATGATGGCTGGAGTGAGACCACACCATCACCCCCAGGCCAATTTGAGTCTCATCGCCGATGCTCAATCCACCCTGGGCATCCAGCACCGCGCCCTCACCAATCCAGACATTTTTGCCACACTCAAACTTTTCCGGGCAAAGGATCTTCGCGCGCTCACGCATCCGACAGCCGTCAGGAAGTCCCAGAAATGGGCATGTTCCCCGATCTGTCATCATCTCCGTCATTGCATAGCCGAGGATCTGCTGACGCAAGGCAGGATCGCTTTCAGTGCTCAGAATATGTTGGAAGGATGGAGTGGTCATAAGGGCTCAGGTGGTTTAAAGCCTGCGGTTTCGTAGACGACGAATGGTGGTCGCCCACGGATTCGTCAAGCGTTCGCCACAGATACTCAGCAACGATGCATGAGCATCAGCAACTGCACACCAGAACCGGAAGACAACGGTGGTGATGAGCGATGCCCAACCCTGCACTGGGTTCAACCCCATAAGGGCGCGCACAATCGTGAGAGCACCATAGCCGAAGCCCAAAAATGCAAAGATGAGGCCCATGGTACGTCACCAGGCGAATGGGACTGAAGGAGAAGGCAACAAAGCTGTCCACCACGAGCTTGAACTTTTACCAAGCGTCCAGCGGAGGTGCCATGCTGCCGCTGGGCACGATCGTAAGCTAACAAAGGCTTGCGGAAATCCCGACCAAAGCACCAAACCGAAGATGGAGGTATTCTTCTCCCGCATGGCGACGATGCTATTGATCACCACGACGATCCACCATACAGATGTCCAGACCGCCAGCAGGATTTGGGGCAATGCGTAGCGGCGCATGAGTTGATAGTAGAAGCTGGCAAAGAGTTTCTGCGAGAGGGATCTCGCGTTTGATCCGTTGCCCCACACCACAGGAGTGAGCTTCTCGCCACTTCTGGAGCATCCGACACAGAACTGCGGGGGGATCCTGTAGATCTGCGGCCACTGTAAGACGCTACATCTCCGGTGCAGTGCGTGAATGCGGCGAGCAACGCCGGGTGGCTGCCAAAGTTCCGCGAGAGGCGGATGACTTTGATCCGCGCATCTTCATCCGCCATGCCCGCCAAGATCTTGAAAGTCGCATCCACAGAACCGTCATCGACAAACACGAATTCGAGTTCTGTGTCGGCTTCGGCAAAAAGCCGCATCGACCGCCTTCTTCACGAGGCCTTTGACGTTTTCTTCCTCGTTGAGGACGGGAATGAGGAGGCTGATGACTGGACACCAAAAGGTCGTTATTTGCCGAAAGCCCCACGCAAAGCTGTCGCGATGCGTTCCATCTGTGGGTCGTTCAATTCTGGGAAGATTGGCAGCGAGAGACAGGTCTGGCTGAGCCGTTCGCTATGTGGAAAAATCCCTTTCTTGTAACCGAGTTCTTTGCATGCCTGCTGAAGATGAAGGGGCACCGGATAATGGAGACCGGAAATCAATCTGCGCTGCATTCAAAGCCCTCACGCAGCTCATCGCGTCGATCACTTTCGATGACGTAGCAATGATACACGGACTGGGAGTCCTCAAATTTGGTCGGCAGGGTGATGGGCAGATCTTGGAGCATCTCCTTATAACGCACTGCGCGGAAGGAGCGTGCGAGATTCCATTCGTCGAGGTGTTTCAATTTCAAGCTCAGCATCGCGGCTTGGATGCTGTCCATTCGGTAGTTATAGCCGATCTCGTCGTGGAAGTAGCGCTCGCTCTGGGCATGATTACGGAGTTGTGCGGCGCGTGTGGCGAGGTGTTTGTCATGGGTTACAAGGGCACCCCCTTCACCGAGGCCACCGAGGTTTTTGCCCGGATAAAAGCTGAAGCATGCCATCAGGCCATGCTGGCCGGCCTTGCGTCCTTGATAGGTGGCACCGTGCGCCTGCGCCGCGTCTTCGATGACGGGAATGCCATGGCGATTGGCAATCTCAAGGATGGGCGCCATGTCCGCGACCTGCCCGTAAAGATGCACGGGGATGATGGCCTTGGTGCGCGGGGTGATGGCCTTTTCCAACTGCGCTGGATCCATGGTGCGGCGCACCGGATCGATATCGACGAAGACGGGGGTGGCACCGACGTAATAGACGGCCCAAGCTGTGGCGATGAAGGTCATCGGTACGGTGATGACCTCGTCCCCTGCCCCGATGTCAAGGCAACGCAGTGCCAGGTGAAGCGCGGAGGTGCCAGTGTTGACACTGACGCATTGTTTGACGCCACACCAATTGGCGAATTCTTCTTCGAAGGCCTTGGCGGCCGGGCCTTGCGCGTAAGCGGTGGATTCAGCGATGGCGTCAAAGGCAGCGCGCGCTTCATCGCGGATGATGTGGTATTGAGCATGTAGATCGAGCAGTGGGATGCGCTCCTGAGTGGGGACATTGACTTGAACCTGTGGCTTGGCGGTAATGGTTGTGGTGGTGGCCATGGGATTAGGATTGAAGGGCTTGATGCAGACTGATGATGACACGGTCCTGCTCCGCTTCCGTCATCTGCGGATACAAGGGGAGAATGATGCTACGATCCTGAATCTGCTCTGAAACGGTAAGCGGAAAACGCTGCGGCAGATCGGCGCAGGCCTCTTCTCGATGGGAGCACATGACGCCACGACGCGTAGCGATGCCGTCATCCAGCATCTTTTGCATGACGTCTTGCTGATCGGCATGATCGGGCAAAAGGACGGCATAGCTCTGCCAGTTGCTGCGTGCCCATTCAGGCTGATATGGGGCCGTCACGCCCTCAAGTTCGGCGGTATAGCGGTCCGCGATCGCGCGGCGGGAGGCGAGGATTCCCGGAAGTCGCTTCAATTGTTCTCGACCCAT
Source organism: Verrucomicrobiaceae bacterium (assembly GCA_024232965.1). Taxonomy (GTDB): domain Bacteria; phylum Verrucomicrobiota; class Verrucomicrobiia; order Verrucomicrobiales; family Verrucomicrobiaceae; genus JACKQF01. The sequence continues at coordinate 256,164 of JACKQF010000004.1, forward strand.
GGCAGCTTGCACATCGGTCATGCGGTAATTGAACCCAGGGATGGGATAGTTTTCAAAGAGCACTGAGCGCGCGTTGTGGCGCGCCTTATCGCTGATGTTCATGCCGTGCTGCCGCAACAGGCGCAGCTTCGCGTCCCACTCGGCATTCGCGGTGGTGATCATGCCACCGTCACCCGTGGTGATGACCTTGCGTGGGTGCAGCGAGAAGCAGGCGATGTGGCCATGCGGACGACCGATGAGCTGCCAGTCGCCCTGCCAGCGGACCTGACTGCCAATGGCGCAGGCGGCGTCTTCGATCAGCACGAGTTGATGTTCGTCGGCGATGGTTTTGAGCGCTGCGAGATCGCACGGCATGCCGAGCTGATGCACTGCGAGGATCGCTCTAGTCTTGGGGGTGATGGCGGCAATGACGCGCTGTGGATCGATATTAAACGTCGCGGGATCAACATCCACCATGATGGGCAATGCATTGGCGCTACGCACAGCATTGACCGTCGCAATAAAACTATGACTGACGGTGATGACCTCGTCCCCTGGCTGCACGCCTGCAACGAGAAGCGCCAGATGCAGGGCGGTGGTGCAATTGGAGACCGCGCAAGCATGCGGTGCGCCAATGAAGGCAGCCCACTCCCGCTCAAAGGCCTCAACTTCTGGGCCTTGCGTGACCCAGCCAGAAAGGATGGCGCGGCGCGTCGCTGCGGCCTCTTCTTCGCCCATGACAGGCTTTGCCACTGGGATCATGCTGATCACGCCTTGACCTCCCAATTCTTCACGATCTCGTTCTGCAGCAACTCCTCCGCCGAATGCCCCTGGCTCTGATACCAAGCCAGCAACTGAGATAGACCTTCACGCAGAGAGACCCGTGGCGCAAAGCCGATGAGCCCCTGTGCCTTCGTTGTGTCTGCGTAGAGGCGAAGGACATCGCCGGGGCGATCTTCTTCATGGATGATCTCTGCATCGGTACGACCAGTCACCTCACGCACTTCTTCTGCGAGCGCTTGGATGGTGATCTCAAAACCGCTGCCGATGTTCACGGTCTCGCCAATCGTGGTATCAGCGAGTCCCGCCTCCAAGATGCCGCGTGCGGTGTCGCTGACAAAGGTGAAGTCCCGCGTCTGACTGCCATCCCCGAAGATGACCATGGGTTTACCCGCGAGTGTGCGCAGCAGGAATTTCGGGATGACCTCGCCGCTATCGCCTTCGTGATGACTGCGTGGGCCGTAGCTGTTGAAGGGGCGAATGACGACGGTGGCGTAGCCGTAGGTGCGATGAAAAGCACGCGTATAACATTCCCCGGCGAGCTTCGCCGAGCCATAGACGGTCATCGGGTAAGTCGGGTGCGCCTCTGGCTGCGGCACGCTTTGCGCTGTGCCGTAGACTTCAGAGCTGGAGACATAGACGAACCTTGGGACACCACCCTCGTGTGCCAGCCGAAGCAAATTCAAGGTCGCTGTGGCGTTCACGTCATGGTTCTCCATCGGCGAGTGAATGGAGTGACGAACACCGAGGCAAGCCAGATGGAAAAGACCATCGCAGCCGTCCAGTAACGCCTTCATCTGATCCAGATCACGAATATCCGTCGTGTGGAGCTGACAGGTCGGTGTGAGGATATCCGCAACGTTTTCACGCTTCCCGTTGGCGAGGTTATCGACGATGTGAACGGCCGCTCCCGCAGCCTGGAGCTGGCGGCAGAGCTCGGAACCGATGAAACCGGCACCGCCTGTGACGAGGTATTTTTTTCCCTGGAGATTCATGTTTAGAAAACGGAGACGGGTTCACCACGGCGCTTCATGGACTCGGTAGCTGCCTCGAGGATGCGCACGACACGCAGTCCGGCCTGGCCATCCGTGAGGGGAGTGCGCCCCTGCTCGATGCAGTCGATGAAATGGGCGGTGTTGCACTGGAGAGCCTCCCCTGGCGTGATGTAGGGCGCGTGCATATCACCCATTCGGTAGTCGATCTTTTGGCGGCGCAGACTTTCTGCACCAAGTTCCTCAATGCTGGCACCGCGATCGTAGACCTTCAGCCTTTCACTGGGCTCCAGGTCGTCATAGACAAGCATCTGGCGATCACCGCCAATGATGGTACGGCGGATCTTCACGGGCGATAACCAGTTGAGGTGCAGGTGGGCGATGAGGTTGCTCTCAAAGAAACAAGTGAGGTAGGCGATGTCTTCGTGCTGACCTTTCAAATGCGCGTGACCTGTGGCGGAGACCGAAACTGGCGTCTGCCCAAGCGCGAAGTCCATGATGGCCAAATCATGCACCGCTAAATCCCAGAGTACGTTCACATCGCTCTGAAACAAGCCCAGATTGATGCGCACGCTGTCATAGTAGAGCAATTCGCCCAATTGGTTGCTGGCCACCATGTCGCGGATCTTCCGCACGGCGTTGGTGTAGGCAAAGGTGTGGTCCACCATCAGCACGCGCTGATTGACCTCGGCAAGGGCCACCAGCTCCAGCCCTTCAGCGACAGTCGCCGTCATGGGCTTTTCCACCATCACATGCTTCCCTGCGGCGAGCGCTGCCCGGGCGAGAGGAAAGTGTGTGGACACGGGCGTGGCGATCGCGACGGCGTCCAGCTCTGGATTTGCGAGCAGTGCGGCGTAATCGGAGGTGGTCTCCACCGTCGGGTATTGTGCCTTAAACTTGGCCAAGCGCTCCGGCTGCAAGTCGCAGATGGCCATCAATTTGGCACCGGGCGTTGTGGAAAAATTGCGGATCAAATTTGGTCCCCAATAGCCGCAGCCGACGACAGCGACGTTGATGGGACGAGTGCGATTGGAGGGAAACAGCGCAGAACTTGCCGCAGCGCCACTGGAAGCAGGAGTCAGTGTGGTATGCATGAAATCGGGAGAAAAGGACCCCTGGCTCAATGGGAGAGCAGTCTTGCCGGCACGCCGGCAACGGTTGCAGCGGGGGGCACGTCGTGGGTCACGACAGCCCCGGCACCGATGACGGCCCCGGCGCCGATCGTAATTCCGCACAGGATGGCGGCGCCGCTGCCGATGGATGCGCCGTGGCAAACTCGGGTGGGGATGACCTGCCAGTCCGCCTCCGTCTGGAGCGCACCGCCAGCTGTCGCCCGCGGGACTTTGTCGTTGGTGAACATGACGCCGTGGCCAATGAAGACTTCGTCTTCTAGAGTGACTCCTTCACAGAGGAAGGAATGGGAGGACACTTTGCAGCGTGCGCCAATCTCCACCCCCTTCTGGATTTCCACGAAAGTCCCGATTTTCGTGTCATCCCCGATGCGGCAACCATAGAGATTGACGAGATCGGGGTGGAAGATTTGGACGCGCTCACCAAGAGCTACATTTGAAGAAATTGGCATATTTAACGATATTACTTGTAATAAACATAAATTCAATAATAAATTACAGAAGTCTGAACTTTTTGTTTTTCGTGAATTTCATCTCCTCCATTGCACCCGCCTTTTCCGGTTTAGCCCCTCCATTGGGGTGGTCATTTGCGGTCACGTTGAGCCTACTCGTCTTGTGGACTTTGCTGGGCATGGCACTTTTGCCACGCCCTTCCAATGAGACCAGCAGCGCTCAATGGCTACCCCTCCAACTGGCGGCGGGCATGGCTCTGATGGCTGCGCTGTTTTCGATCGTGGGTCTGGGTCGGGTCAATTATCTGGCCCTAATCTGCGTCATACAACTCAGTACTGCGGTGTGGGCATGGCGTCACCGACTGCAGAGTCGGACGGCCGCATCGAAGGATTCTGGGCAACCTGATTTGGTGGCAATTTTGCTCGCAGCAGCGGGGGTCATTCTACTGACTGCGCTTGATCATGCCTGGACCAGTCGCAACGGCAAGATCAGTGGCATCAATGAAGACCTTGGATACTTCGCTCAAATGGCCACGGCCCTGCCTGAGGCGAAATTGGCCACTGTGTGGACGGCGGTGCTTGGCAGATGGACGCAGGCGGCAGGAGAGACGTCCGATGTCTGGTATCACTGGGGACCGATTTGGCTTGTTTCCGGAGTCTCAAAGCTCACTGGCTGGCCCACGCTCGCCGTGCTGTTAAACGTCATCGCACCAGCCATCAATACGGTCTTGGTATTGCTGGCCTCACGCATTGTCGCCCAAATCAGCGGCCGCACGCTGCGTCAGAGTTTGTTGATTGGTGGAATTTCCCTCATCGCTGTGACGGTGCCGTCGATGACCGAGGCAGCGTTGCTTGGCAAATGGCTCCCTGGGGATGCGATGCCTCACTTTCACCCCAGTCTCGTCTACCAGTTCAGCTACAAATTCGAAGCGGTTTTAGTTCTGGCGGCACTGACGACTTGGCTGGGTGGGTGCACCTGGCTCGCCGCAGCAATGCTCTTCATTGCAGCCGTGAGCGCGCCTCATACGGTCGCAGGCGGGGGCTTGGCCGCCGGCACCTTGGGTTGTATCGCCATCCTGTTGCGGCAGCGAAGGATGGTGATCTTGGCTGGAGGCATCATCCTCACGCTCATCGCCGCGTGGGCATCGATCCACTTCCTCTTTGGCGTTGATATGCCAAAAACAGAGGAGGCTAAACTTATCGATCTACACGGCGCAGCGCTGTGGAAAAACTCAATCGAAGGTCTGCGTGATGCCTTTATCGGAGTACTGCTGATTGCACCGGTCCTACCCGGAATCTGGCACCTCATTCGGCGTGGGAAAAATCCGCAGCAAGTGACACTGGGTTGGCTGGCGCTGGCAGCTCTAGCGGGCTCATACATTGCCTATCATCTTCTACTGCCCGATGGCGACCGATCCCACTTCACCATGTATGCCCACGCATTTCTTGTGGTACCGATTGGCGTGTGGGGGATGTACGCTTTGCTGGCGGATGGGTCTCAGATCCAAAGCAAGATCAGCACGACCCTGCTGACGCTGGTGGCGATTGCGGGAGTCTATGAGCTCTGGGGGACACGTGCTTGGCAGAGTCCATTGCCCATCGCAGCCGAGGATGTTCCTGCAATCAAAGAAAAACTCTGCGGGCAGCAGTGGGGTTACTTTGCGGAGCGAGATCGCAACTGGTGGATTCCGCAAATGTCCGCACTTGCAGGTGTTCTAGACAGCCGCTGCCTTCGATTGAATGAGATTCCCGACAAAGATCGGAAAAGCAATGCGGCACGCTTTTATGGATCGGGCAGGCTTTACGACCTTGTGCCCGAAGTCGCTGGCGAATCCCACCTGAATTGGAGCGTCCGCTTAGCCACAAAGCTCGACATTCGCTACGTCGTTGAATTCGACCGCGCACCACTACCAGCCGATCTCCGCCCCACTCTCACTGAGGTCCTGAAGGTCCCCGGCCTGCGGATTTACCAGTGGCAATCCTCTCCTGAAGCACCCCACAAACCATGATCAACCTCCCCTCTCCCGAACCTGGCATTGGCCATCTTCTCATCGCCATCCTTGGAACGCTAGCCGCGATCTTCGGCACCGGCTGGGCACTCCTACCCAGCGGACTTGCAAGTTCATCAAAACTCCTGCGCAGCACACTGATCGGGGCCAGCGGACTACTTTTCCTCACTGGGTTCAGCGCCACTCTCACGTTGCACCGACTGAATTACCTGACCTTAATTCCCGTCCTGCAAATCATCTATGCAGCATGGGCTCACTGGCAGTCGCGGAAACAAACTGACACCGATTCACCCGTAAGAGATGCATGGACAAAGCAAGACCTCCTTGCACTCTTCGTCGCGGGGACCGTGGTGACCACGCTCTTTCACGTCCCTCTTCAACGAGAGTTGGGCGATGGCACGCTGAGAGAGGTTCACTCAGATCTCGGCTACTTTGCGCAGCAGATGATGGGGATTCCGGAGGCAGGAGTCGCAAACCTTTGGGGGGCGGTGCTCGGAGATCAATCCCATGCAGCCGGGATCAACACCGATCTTTGGTACCACTGGGGCTCCATCTTCATCGCCATCGGAATCCATAAAGTGATGGGGCTGCCCCCACTGGCTGCCCTTCTAGACGTGACTGGCAGTGCAATGAACTTCCTCCTCCTACTGGCTGCGGCCGCGACTGCGTCTGGTCTGATGAGGGGGAAAACCGGATGGATGCTGCTGGTCGGCGCGCTGTCGATCCTAGCCACACAAACACTGAAGGTTCCAGTCATGCTCCAATGGATGAACGATCACTTTCCATACGGCAGCTTTCAGCACAGCAAGGTCAGTCTCGCTCTGTTCTTCGCTTACAAATATGAAGGTATCCTTGTGTTATCAGCTCTCGCGGCCTGGCTCCATCGGCAGAGTGCTGCGGCGATTCTCATGCTCTTTTGCGCCTGCGTGAGCGCCCCACACACCGTCGCCGCTTGCGCCGTTACGGGGGCAGCGATTCTGGTCATCGGGCTCATCCTCCGGCAGCACGACACCTGGCGTACGGGGATCACATTACTCGTGACGCCCGCCATCGCCTGGGCAGTGACCATTTTGCTTTTGCATGCTGAAATGGCCGGAGGCGGCAAAGGCATCGTCATGATGAATACGGCCGCCATCGCAGAAATTACCAAGCGAGGTCTCATTGAGACTGGCATCAGCCTGATGATCAGTATCCTATCTCTGCCCGGCATCTTGCATCTCTTGCTAGCGAAAGACCAAGACGCGAACAAAAACATGCGCACGCTAGCCTGGATGGCCTTGGGTGGCATTCTTGCCTCATGTGGTGCCTTTCAGTTCCTGGGGCAGATGGCAGATAGTTTTCACGTCATGCTGTTTGTGCAAACAATCCTGGTGATGCCCTTGGGCATCTGGGGACTAGCACGCATGTTCCAGCACAGTCAGGGCGCCCGGCGCAGCGTCGCCTTGGCAATTATCGTCGCCTGCTCTCTAATGGGCTTGCACGATCTCATCCTACCTCGCCTCAGCCAGAGCCGTGCGACATGGCCCAGCAGCGACATCGCCGCCGTCCAGGAACTCTTGAATGGGCAGCCCTTCGGTTACTTCGCCGAAAAGGATCGTGGGTGGTGGATTCCTGAACGCAGCGTCATGGCCAGCATGATTGGCTCCCGCGTGGTCAGACTGAATCCGATGAAGGACGAACAAAAGAAGGATGCATCCCGCTACTATGGCTACACACGCCCGTTCCAACTTCTCGCCCCAGAAAAGGGAGAGAACGCTTATGCATGGTCGCTGCGCTTCGCCGAGCAGCTAGGCATCCACTACGTGGTTGCATTTCCAAATGAACCATTGCCGGCGCCAATCACAACCCGTTCGAAACAAATCCTCAACCTACCATCGATGAAGGTTTACGAACTCGTGGACGCAGCCCAGTAAGACAAGGAATTGATGAGTTTCGAAGCGCCAAAACCAGGTGACTTGCGACCTCCAGCTTACAGCCTATGGAGCCATTGGTGTTAGCGCCGAATCATTGAGACACTTGGGAATGACGCGCCGGAAATCATCAAGGCTAACAGGCTTAGTCAGGAAGTCGTTCATGCCCGCCTCGCGGCAACTTTCCCGCACGCCCGTCAGAGCGTGGCCAGTCATGGCGATGATGGCGGGTTGATTCTTCAGCAGGAAGTTGCCGCGAATCTCCCGAGTGGCATCCACACCACCCATGACGGGCATCTGTAGATCCATGAAGACGATTTCATAGGCACGCTGGCTGACCATTTCGACCGCTTCCTGGCCATTGTTGGCAATGTCAATCTGACCGTAACCAAGACGTTGCAGCAGCATGGAAGAGATCTTTTGATTCAGCGGCTGATCTTCCACGAGGAGGATTCGCGCCGGATAGCTGTCACCAAATGAAGGACCATTCGCACTGGCAGACTTAGCCAGCGCGCGAGTCGTAGACTGGGAGATCTGAGCATCATGCCCGGCGGCAGCAGAGCGAGAGCCCTGCGCGGCCGACTCTGCTGGCACCTGCCAGGTAGGCTCTGGAGGAGGTGGTGGCACCATCTCGGCAAACGCGGCAGCAGGAATGCTGGACTGCGGCGAGGGTGGTGGCTGAATCTGCGCGCCATAGACGGGCAGCACCGGTTCAACGGGTGCATTGGCTGCCGACATGAAGGCAGACCCAGCATTCGCAGGTGCTGTAGACATGGCTGCAACGGCAGGTTGGAACGCCTGCATCGGGGCCACTGCCTCTTGCCTGATCGGCATCGACGGTGTCACCATAGGGACCGCAGCTTGCGTTGGCGGCATCGGAGCAGCGTAGGTTGCAGGATTGTAAGAGGGCGGCGCTGGTTGCGGTTGCTGTGCCAGGGCCGGTGCTGGCATTGAAAGCTGAGGCACTGGAACAGGACGAGCACTCCGCGCACGCATCAATTCCGCAATGGTTCCCAGTGTTTCGCGGCGCTTTACAGGCTTCGACAACCGTGTGTAACGCGCCCCAGGCAGCCCCGCAAATCGTTCCCGATTCCTTGCTCCGCTCAGCGGCACTAGGGCCACAGTGGCGATATCGCACGCTGCGGCATACTGGAAGGCAGCCTGGACGTCTTCCACCGGTTGCTCAGTCACGTCCACAATCAGCAGAGATACACCCTGCAGCCGAGCGGGTATTTCCGCGACCGTATTGGCGACCTGAGCATTCATGTGCCACTGCGAGAGATACTGCCCGATCAATTGCTGCGCCGTTGGATGCTTGCAGAAGTAGAGTGCAGACTTCCCTTGGACCGTCTCTAGCCAGCCATACTCCTCTTCTTTCCCAGCGTCATCAGGGGCGACACGTAATGGTAGCTCAAAGAAGAAATCTGACCCACGCCCAGCCTCGCTAACCACGCTGACCTCCCCGCCCATCATGCGACACAGCTTACGAGAAATGGCCAACCCCAATCCAGTGCCACCATATTTCCGAGTCGTCGTAGCATCCACTTGGGTGAATGCCTGGAATAATTGGCCCAGCTTGTCTGGAGGAATTCCGATGCCGGTATCACGCACGGAAAAGTGAATGTAGGGCGTGTCGCCATTGGCCGTGGTGCGAGTGACGTGGCGACCGAGCACCAAAATCTCCCCCTGCTCCGTAAACTTGATCGCATTGCCGATCAGGTTCACCAAGATCTGCTTCACACGTTGGAAGTCACCCATGAACATTCGCGGCAGGGCGGAGTCCACATGGAAGTTCAATTCTAGGTTCTTTTCAGCAGCACGGAAGGCAAAGACATCCGCTGTCTCAGCCAACAGACCTTCTAGATCCACAGGCAGATTCTCCAACTCCATCTTTGCCGATTCCAGCTTCGAAAAATCTAAAATGTCATTGATCAGGTGCAGCAGGGACTCACCGCTAGAGCGAATCATTCGCACCAGTTCTTCTTGCTCAGGCTCCATTCCCAACTCGATCAAGAGACTGGTGGTGCCGATAATTCCATTCATCGGCGTACGAATTTCATGGCTCATGTTCGCCAGGAAGTCGCTCTTGGCGGCGGTTGCCACTTCAGCCTGCTTCTTTGCGTCTTGGAATTCCCGAATGACCGCCTGCTTGCGATCATCTTCCGCCTGCACAGTATCCATCGCGCTATTGAACTCCGCCTGGACACGATCCAAGTCGTCCATACCGCGCGCCGGGAGTCGTTGAGTCAAACTCCCTCTGCGGACAGTGCGGAGGCCCTCCTCCAACATCCGAGTCTTGCTGGTCAAACGACGGCTCAGCAGAAAGAAGCCAAGAACGGCAGGGAGCATCCCCACACAAGCACCCAGCAGCGGAACCATCAGCCGGGAAAAACGCACCACATGGAGCCATTGCAGGAGGGGCTGACGCGCAACAAAAGCACCCTGCACTCGTCCATCACTGCCACGCACCGGCACCGCGACGATGAACCAACCGGGACGGCCAAATAGATTCATCCCTTCACTGGGTGCGTGTCCAGACATTGCCAGCGACGTCCCGCCGAGTACGCGCTTCACCGGATCCTGCACTTGAGCAGCATCAGGTTCCTCAATGATCCAACCGGTTTCCGTGGGGTTCACGATCTGGGAGGGACCCTTCACAAGACTTGTCCGCTCCGGCCGCCCTTTTTGAGTCGCCAGACTGGCCATCTCGACTTTGAGTCCAAGTCCGACCAGTGCTGTGGGGGGCTCGACCACACTTAGGCGCGCCTTTAGTTGCGTCTGCACATCACTGGGCAACGCGTGCTCGCCCGTCAAAACCTGATCAGGAAGCTCCAGTTTCTCAATTTCCCGCTGGCCGGCAAGTGCAACACTGCTCATGTAGGCGTGCTGAGCTGAACGCAAGGTCAGCATTTCCTGCCACAGAAAACCCAAGCCGGTTGCGAGCGCACCCACAGCCACAGCACTCAAGCCGACTGCTGAGAATCTTGCAGCAATGGAGATCTTTGGCTTCATGACAGGCTTTCAGCCACGCCTTTGCTCTCTGTTTCGAAAACGGGGGAATCATTGCCAGATACGAGCGCCCGGCGCATGACTGATCCAAGCACATCTGGAGAGAAAGGTTTGGAAAGAATCTCTGCAAAACCAATGGCACGGCACAGATCTCTGGCATCCTCCTGGAAATAGCCACTGCAGGCGATCACAGGCAGATGTGAATCCAATTGGTGAAGTCGCTCCAAAGTCTCGAAACCCGACGGACCACCTGGCATGGTAAGATCAAGAATCACTGCCGAATATTTGCCGCCACCTTCATAAAAGGCTTCAGCAATCACGACGGCATCGGGGCCCGATTCGGCGGAATGAACTTCAGCACCAAAGGTTTTGAGAATGGCCTCGGTGACCGAGCGCACTGAGCTCTCGTCATCGACGACGAGAACAGTTCCAAAGGATGAAAATGAAGGAGAGTTGGGACGGCTCATAGCAATGGGGGTGGTGAAGTATGGGTTTTAAAAATTATAGGGCTGTGTAACTCAGGCAGCGGATTTCATCCATCGTTGTGGAGCCAGCAATGACTTGCCCCAGCCCTTCCTGATAAAGAGACATAAATCCGTTTTTAAATGCGGCGGCTCGCATCGCACTCATGGGGGCACCTTCTTCGACCAAGTCACGGAGTTCGGTCGTCACCTCGCAGAGTTCCATGAGCGCTACCCGCCCGGAATATCCGGTGCCATGACACTCCTCGCAGCCCTGCGCCACGTAGATTGGGTTTACCAAGGGCTGCGTGATAACGCCCTGCCGCGCCATGTGCTCTTGAAGATCATTCGGTGCGGGCGTCGGCTTTTTGCAGTAGCCACAAAGTCGGCGAACCAGTCGCTGCGCCTGGCTCAGCGCCAAGGAATCTGCCAGCAAGTATTTTTCCACGCCCATGGACATGAGTCGCGATACGGCACGCAGAGAATCGTTTGCATGCAAGGTCGTCAAAACCAAGTGACCCGTCAGGGAGGCATTGACGGCGGCGTTAGCAGTCTCAGCATCGCGGGACTCACCGATCAGGATGATATCCGGGTCAGCTCGCAACAGTGCACGCAATCCATTGGCAAAGTCCAATCCGTGGGCAGGGTTCGTCTGCGTCTGATTGATACCCTCGATTTCGTATTCGATCGGGTCTTCAATTGTCTGGATGTTGACACTCTCGTCATTAACGCTGTTAAGAAGCGCATAAAGTGTCGTCGTTTTACCCGAACCTGTGGGGCCAGTCACAAGAATGAGCCCCTGATCGCGCCCCATGGCGCGCTTGAGGATATCCAATTGACGCTGAGAAAGATTGAAGTCAGAAAGACGACGCACGCCGTCTTGCTTATCCAAGAAGCGCATGATCAGCTTCTGAAATTCACGCCGGGTCGGCACAGCCGCCACACGAACATCTACCCGACGGCGCCCAACCGACATCGCAAAGCGACCATCCTGGGCCGCCTGACGATTCTGCCCCATGCCGGAGTAGTTTTTGATCAGCGCAACAAAACGATTCAGCAGCGTATCTGGCGCGGTTAGAATCGTCTTCATATTCCCATCCAGACGCGCTCGGAACCGGGAGAGATTGAAGTACTTCTCAACGTGAAGATCGCTCGCCCGGCAACGGATGGCTGTGAAAAGAGCCCACTGTAGGAGTTCCTCAGGCGTATGGTTGGGATTGGCCGGATTGATCTGGGCCATGTCCTCAGGCATGATGTCCACGATGTTTTCATCCACCGCTGCCGTGAGGGTCGAGCTGTCAAGCTCTGCCACTCCCGACGGATCAAAAGTGGCAGCAGCACGGCCAATGGCTTCACGAATCGCCCCTCCATCTGCCAGTACCGGAATGACTTTGAGTGTGTCTGAGCCGAGCGATAACCACTCATCTTCAAACGCGAAGCAATCGGCCTCTTCTGACATCAGGAATACCGCATGACGTCCGATGTAGAGAGGATAAACGTTATGCCGCTCCAGCAGTGGGATCGGGAAGAAGCTCTGCCTGGCCGCTTCCGTGGGATTGAAACAATAGAGTTTCCCCTGCGCCACCATGTGCTGCAAAGCTACACCAAGATGACGTTGGATCGTATTGAAGTGCTTGATATCCAGCACCTCATTCTTCTCCTTGAGTCCATCGTAAAAGCTGCGCAGCTTCGTCAGGTCGGCTGGCTCATATGGATAATTCTCCAGAAGCCAGAGGAAGGTACCTTCCAGCCCCATGTCATGAAACCGAGGCGGCTGCAATTGCTCCACTGGATTTTGCTGGGCGATTGGCATCTGCCCAAGCCTCGCCACGAGGTCCTTGCGTGTATTCTGATACTGCTCCGCAGTGATCACAACACGCAGGGTAAGGAAGCCAGGCACACCCCACAGATCCCCTGCCCTCGGGTTATGGTGGGCCATCACGAGGATGGGACCGAGCGTACTGATAGGTAGCCAAGGATCCGCCACGTACGGAACCCGCCCGAGTTTCCGAACCATGCGCTCCGCATCTGGAGAGCAAGTCTCCCGCAACATCGTGAGCGGGAGCAGATTGTTCTGCAAGGCAATGCCTTCGATCGACAGAATCGAGGCTTCAGGCGAAGTGACACCAGAATCAACATTCCCGGCAAGCGGATTGCCAACCGGCCTGAAAGATTCAGCCGATACGTGTGGCGAAGGATTGTCTAATGTTGCTGGCATGAGAGAGAGTCAAATGATGGCCCGCAGTGGTCCGTTCAGGAACCGAGCGGATTGATGTTTGGATCCGATACAAAAGCAGGACCAATATCCGATCCGTCGAATACCACCTTCAGTCCGACTCCAGGCTTGCCGGGTTCCAGCAACTCGTAAAGAGAGCCAGTCCAGCGCATCCGGTAATCGTCGATGCTCGCCGAAATGGATGGATTGTACGTCGGATCAATAAAGGGGGAGCCTATTGTCGCTCGATCATCATCGGGATGGCGAAACTGTAGGGCAAAGCGCAATATCTGAAGCTCATCACTCCCAACGGGTGCCAGTGGCGTCACGATCAACTCGCGCACGGCCTCAGCGTAGCGATGCACCGCAGTGTTCAACATCTCCACTTTTTGACGAGCCAGAGCCGTCTTTCCAGCACTCGTGGCTGAAGAGTACGAACTGATTGCGATCGTCGCCAGAACACCCATCAGCGAGACACAGATCACCATCTCCGTCATGGAGAAGCCCCGGCGGGAGGCGCCGTGGGACGCCGCCCTACAATGGGAGGTGATGCAATTGGAGGTCATAGCGGTATTGGGATTCTTCGAGACAGATTTGACGCGGTACTAGTGTGTGGATAGAGCCTGAAAGAGGTCAGTAGTAGATTCTGCCCGAGGGTCCAATCAGGACCGTCTTACTGAGTGAAGTGATATTGCTATTGAACTGCACTTGGTATCCTGATGGAAAGTAACCATTCAGCAGATTGTCCTCCGCAAACGCAATGTAGGGTTTCAGCAAATTGTACCGCGCTTGGACGTTGTTGCCGGCCTGCTGCCAGAGCAATTGGGCATCAGATCTCCCCTTGACTTGCATGAATGACACCTGAGCGAGATTCAATGCCTCGGCGCGAGTGATCGCAACATTGCGCTCACTGTCTCCCCTCATGCGAGTGATCGAGGGGATCGCCATGAACGAGATAACGCCAATAATGGCGACAGCCGCGAGCATTTCCACCAGGGAGAAAGCAACGCGGCGAAGGGCACTGCGACGTGTGATGTGAATATTCATAGGAATGCTGGGTCGTTTGGAAATTTGGAGGTAGCGCTTGAAGTGAATGAAAAACAGCAACGTCCGGATGGCTAATCATCCTCTACCAGCACCTGAGGGAACTCACCGGCCTGCCAGTCGGGCAGCGTGAAATGCTGCTTTAGATTGCTCAGAGCCGAGCTTTTCAGTTGAGTGGAGTTCGTCGTGTAGTCGAGAAAGTGTTCGGCTGTTCCTTCGTCGAGGAAGCCCGCCCGCTCATCAACGCTGGCTCGTGTGGGATCTGGCACGAGGAGGAAGAACCTCGCCTTGCTAGAGCCATGACCATTGTAGTCGGCTCGCACTTCTTCGAGACTGCGCAGGGCTCCGATATTGGCAGCGTCGGTTAGGGCAGTCTCCCTCATATTGCTCATCACCCAGGCATTCAAGGCGCTGCTGATTGCCGCCTGCTGCTGGCGCACCACGATTCGATTTGCATCCTTTGACATGTTCGACAGCGCTGTCACAACGATGGCAGACATGATGCCGATGATCGCCACAGTAAAGATCGCCTCAGTAAAGGAAAATCCAGACCGACGAGAACGTTTGGAGGTGGTGATCATAAGGTGGGGTGAAGCAGAGAACTGGTTTTTCGCGATTGATCCGCCGGGACTTGCGCCCCGGCGGATCAGATCTTTTGTCTCCTGTCAGGTCAGGGACCGTGACAGGTTTCTGATTGGGGTCTTGCGGGCTGAAAACTCAGACCTGCTCAGACGACTGGCCAATTAGAACGTGATATCAGCGGTGCTGTCGTACTTGACAGCTTCGTTGGTGGCATCCCAGCTCAGGAGGTCTGCGATCCCTGCTTCTTCGCTGTCGTCGATAGCACCGACCGTGAAGGTCTTGCCGCTGAACGCGCCGTCCGTTGGGGAGACGCCGGTCTCAGCGAGGGTCACAAGGGCAGCACCGCTAGCAGGGGAGCCGAGGTCAGCACCAGCTGCGATAGCAGCGTTGAGAACGGAAGCGATCTGCTGGGCGTTGCGCTGAGCAGCGGCCTTGCGGGTGCTTTCGTTAACGGAACCGATGTTTGGGATCGCGATAGCTGCGATGATGCCGATGATGGCGATCACGACGAGCATTTCAACAAGGGAGAACCCCTTGCGGGCCTTCTGGAGAGTAACGTTTTTCATTGTATTGTTGTCTTTGGGCTGTTGGTTTGTGTTTGTTAGGCAGCCTCGTTTTGGTTTGTGAAAACCAGAACTTAGCATGTGGTAATTATAGAAGTTATGGTTCAGGAGTCAAATCTATTTTATAGTTTG
The DNA here is from genome assembly GCA_024232965.1 of Verrucomicrobiaceae bacterium. Taxonomy (GTDB): domain Bacteria; phylum Verrucomicrobiota; class Verrucomicrobiia; order Verrucomicrobiales; family Verrucomicrobiaceae; genus JACKQF01. The sequence continues at coordinate 271,422 of JACKQF010000004.1, forward strand.
TATAATATTTATCTTACATTTTGATAAATACGATCTCACCCAGCCTCTCATAGCCCCAATCCGCCTTGCCTTTCCCTGCATCCCAGTGTTCCATCCCGCTCCATGGAACCAACCATTCAGATCGCCCTGGTCGGCGCCGGCATGTTCGGCGGAGACGTTCACGCCCGTGCTTACGCTGATTTTCAGCGCTTTGGCCTAGCAGGCCAGCTTGCCCGTGTCGGACTTGAGGAGTACGCACGCCCATTCGGCAATGTGCGTTTTGAACTCGTGGCCGTTGGCACCCGTACCGAAAAATCGGCCATCAAGGCGGCAGATAGCTTTGCCGAACAAACCGGATTCCGCCCTGCTGCCTACCACGGAGAGGAACCCTGGGCCGCGATCTTGAACGACTTTCCCGATCTAGATATCCTCGCAGTGGCTACGCCAGACCACCTCCACACCCAGCCAATCCTGGCTGCACTGGCAAAGGGCGTGCACGTCATCACCGAAAAGCCAATGTGCCTCAGCATTCAAGAGGCGGATGAAATCATCGCCCTTGCCAATGAAAGGAGCCGAATCGTCGCGGTGGACATGCACAAACGCTACGACCCAGATCACCTCCGCATCCGCGATGATATTCAAAACCGCATCGGTCCACCCTTGTACGGCACCGCCTATCTGGAAGAGCCGCTGGAGGTCTCTACCAGTACCTTTAAATGGGTGGAAAGCAGCGACCCCTTTAGCTACGTGGGCCCGCACTGGACGGACCTGATCTGGTCATACTATAAGAGCAAACCCGTCGCCCTTAGCGCGGTCGGTCAAAAGAAGCGTCTCGTACGGGACGGAATCAACGCCTATGACGCCGTCCAGGTGCGGGTGGAATTTGAAAACGGCATGTCCATCAACTTCCACAACAACTGGATCACGCCAGCTGATTTCGAAGGCCCCGTCAACCAAGGCCACGAGATCGTCGGCGCCGATGGCAAAGTAGAAAGTGACCAGCAATACCGTGGCTTCCGCTTTTGGAACAACGGCGGCGGTTCCCGCACCAGCAACAACCACTTTACCCGCGAAGTCCTCCGCCCAGATGGCAGCAAAGGCTACCTCGGGTACGGGGTAGATAGCCTCACCGTGGGCATCGTCGCTGTGTGTCGCATGAAATTCCAAAATGCTAGCCGCGCCGAAGTCGATCCTTACTACCCCACAGCAGAAGATGCCCGCATCACTTGCGCCCTAGTGGACGCCGCCGCCCGCGTGCGTGACTTGAACTTTAAGTACCTACAGGAAGGCAAGGGCTCGCCCGTCACAGCGCGCTTCGGGGCCGATGGCATCACCATCATCGATCCCTATCGCGCAGCCGAGGGAGAATCGGCCGTCTTCGACAGAATCTACGACCAGCCGATCTAGTCACTTCTTCCCGACGCGATACAGCGCCTTTTCCGAACGCAGCAGGATCGTGTCCCCGGCCACGGCGGGTGTTCCATTGAACTGGGAGGTGTCGCTGGCGAAGGTGTTCACGCCGAGCTTTTTGTATGTGGGCGATGCCTCGATTACAAAGACACCATTCCGACGGGAGGGGCAAAACAACAGATTCCCGACCCGCAGTGGCGATGCGTAGAACGGCTTGCCAGAGCCTCCCCTGCCTTTGCCCCCTGCACCGGATTTGCTAGCCCCACTGCCGCCTTCCATGACGCGCTCGCGATAGACTTCCTCGCCAGAATCTGCCTTGAGGCAGATGGCAAACCCTTGATCATTGATCACGTAAAGGTGCCCCTTATAGAGGCTTGGCGTTGGGACATAGGTGCTGGATTTTGACTGCCAAAGATGGTTTGCATCCGTCACGTCCCCCTTCCCTCCCAGCTTCATGCCGACGGAGCCTGTCGCGGGATAACCGCCGAAGATAAAGGCCTTTCCGTCACCGACCACCACACTTGGGGAGACATTCCCCGTCAATCCGTGCAGTGCATACCAGCGCAGCTTGCCGGTCTCGGGATTTAGCCCCCAAAGCTCACCCGGCACCGCCATCACCAGGTCCTCTTTACCGTCCGAACCTGGCAAAATCATCGGTGTTCCATAAGCCATCGTCAGGACATCGCCCTCAGCCTTCCAGCGCACCGAACCACTGGCCTTATCGACCGCGATGATCGCCCTCGCCTCATCGGTTGCGTTGTAGATGACCAAATCTTTCCACACCACGGGGCTACCACCAGATCCCCAACGCGTGCGCCCCGACATCTGCCCCAAATCCGTCTGCCACAGCTTTTTCCCATCCAGATCAAAAGCCGCTGCACCACTCTTCCCAAAGAACACATAGACGTTCTGGCCATCAGTCACGGGTGTGTGGGTCGCATAACCATGCTCTGTGATGAAACCCTGAAACGGATCCTCCTCCACCGTCGAGGGCACCTCAGAATCCCACAAGATCTTGCCATCACCCAAACTCACGCAGACCAGATGGCGCACCAATTTGGTCATATCCGTCGCCTCGGGCTTATCGCCATAACCAGACCAGCAGGTCACGAATACCTTATCGCCCAATACAATCGGAGATGAAGAACCCGGCCCCGGCAGATCCACCTTCCACAGAAGGTTCTCCGAATCGCTCCAAGTCACCGGCACGTCCGCTTTGTCCACCGCGGCCATCCCCGTCGGTCCAAACAGCCGTGGCCAATCTCCCTCCGCCCCCTGACTTGACACCCCCAGAGCTGCCAGTGCGATCACCATCCAGTGCGTTGTCCAATATAGTGTTTTCATGGTCCGACATGAACACTCCAATCACGCCAGAGTTGCAGCGCCTCTCGAACTCTCAAATCGGCAGAGTCCAGGCGAAGAGCATATTCCTTGCTTTCTCGCCTATCGAGCCAATCTCTCTATGCGATTCATGAAATTCCCCCGCCCTACCTTTTTGACCTTGGTCCTGCTGTCGCTGCTCGGGTCATCCGCCAGCGCCCACCCCGGCCACTCAGACTCCATTGCCCCCTCAGATTCAGTACTGCACTGGATGATCACTTGGCCACATTCCCTCGTTTTCGCTGGTTGTATCGCCGCGCTTTTTGTGGCCAAAAGGCTATTGACTCAGCCAAGTCGACGGGCTGCGTCGGAACAGAATAGGCGTTCAAAACGATAGGTTTTTCCAAGACTATTGCCAAACCAAGCTCTACCCGCTAGGGTCGGGCCATGGTTACTCGGATACTCCTACTTGTCAGTCTCCTCGCGGCTTTTTCTGCACCAGCGGCGCAAACGAACCCACCCAACATCATCTTCGTCCTTTGTGATGACATGGGCTACGGCGATCTTGGCTGCATGGGTGCCAAGGACATCCAGACGCCGAACATCGATCGCATCGCGACAGAGGGAGTTAAGTTCACGGACTTTTATGCGAATGCGCCGGTCTGCACCCCCACTCGATGCGGCTTCATCACGGGTCGCTGGCAGCAGCGCTGCGGTTTGGAGTTTGCCTTTGGCTACATGGTGGAGCAATTCCGCCGCGTGAACAACGAGTGGGTCCCCGAGCCAGACATCCACGGTCTCGGACTGCCGGTCAGTGAGGTGACGATTGCTGACCGACTCAAAGACGCGGGTTACGCGACGGCAGCCTTTGGCAAATGGCACTTGGGCTACAAAGACGAGTACAATCCCACCAAACGCGGCTTTGATCAGTATTTCGGCGAGTTGCTCGGCCACGCCGACTTTTATCGCCATGCTTATTACGATGGCACTTATGCCCTGCGCGATGGCATGAGCCCCGCCAAGGTGCCGGGTTACTTTACCGACCTCATCAATGAGCGTGCAGCGAACTTTGTGCGCGACCATGCAAAGGCGCCTTTCTTCCTCTACGTGCCGCATCTGGCCGTGCATGCGCCTTTCCAGCCACCGGACGCCCCCGAGACCCCGATGGTGACCAAAGAGAACATGCTCCAAGGTAGCCGCGCCATCTACAAAGCGATGCTGGAGCGTGTGGACAAAGGGGTCGGAATGATCCTGGACGAACTCGACAAAGCGGGCATCGCCGACAACACGCTGATCGTGTTTTCCAGCGACAACGGCGGCGAGCGCTGGGCCAGCAACGAACCGCTCTTCCATCACAAGAACACCGTCTGGGAGGGCGGCATCCGTGTGCCCTGCGTAATGAGATGGCCCGCAAAGCTCCCGAAAGGAAAAGTCACCTCCCAGATGGGCATCACCATGGATCTGCACGCCACCTTTCTCGCAGCAGCGGGTGTGGAGTTTCCCAAAGAAAAACCGCTCGACGGCATCGACCTTGTCCCGCTCATCACGGAAGCTCAACCCGCGCTCGAACGCACCTTTTTCTGGCGCATCGATCACTCCAACCGCAAGCAAAAGGCCATCCGCCATGGCAAGTGGAAGTACGTCAATGATGGCAATACGATGGACTTGCTCTTCGACCTCGATGCGGACATTGGCGAACGTCACAACCTCAACTACCAGCACCCCGAGATCACTCAGGACCTAAAGGCCCGGCTCAAGGCCTGGGAAGACGAGATCGAGGCCACGCCGCGCGAGATCCTGGTGAAGTAAGGGCCAGTTCCTGAGAATTCGCCGTCATCAATTGGCGTTTCGCGACGTTTGAATGAGGATGTCCAACCGTTTCCTGTTCCTCACCATCGCCGCGCTGGCAGTCTGCGCGGCCCCAGCCTTTAGCCAGACCGAGGCGGAGTTTCTCTCCGGCACGCGGCAATTGACCTTTGAGGGCAAGCGCTCCGGCGAAGGTTACTTCAGCGCTGACGGATCCAAGCTCGTCTTCCAGAGCGAGCGCGAGGCAGACAATCCCTTTTACCAGATCTACCTCATGGATCTGGAAACGGGCGATACGGAACGCATCTCCCCCGGCATGGGAAAAACGACCTGCGCCTGGATCAATCCGGACGGGAAACGCGTCCTGTTTGCCTCCACCCACAGCGATCCGCAGTCCAAGACATTGCAGGAGGCAGAATTCAAGGAGCGCGCCTCCGGCCGCGTAAAGCGCTACTCCTGGGACTACGACGAGCACTACGACATCTTTGAATACGACACCGGCAGCAAGGCGCTAAAAAACCTGACCCACACCATCGGTTACGATGCCGAAGGTGCCTACTCACCTGATGGAAAGAAGATCGTTTTTGCCTCCAACCGCCAAGCCTACGAGGGAAAGCTCAGCGATGCCGATGCCGAGCGCCTGAAGATCGACAAGCAATACTTCATGGAGATCTACACGGCGGATGCCGATGGCTCCAATGTGAAGCGACTAACAAACGTGCCAGGTTACGACGGTGGCCCGTTCTTCAGCGCCGACGGCAGCCGCATTTGCTGGCGTCGATTCGATGAAAAGGGCATGACCGCAGAGATCTGGACGATGAAGGCCGATGGCAGCGATCAGACTCAGATCACAAAATTGGGTGCGATGAGTTGGGCCCCCTATTTCCATCCCAGTGGCGATTACTTGATTTTCACCACGAACCTCAATGGCTTCGCCAATTTTGAGCTCTACATCGTTGATGCCAAAGGTAGCGGTCAGCCCGTTCGCGTGACGTTCACCGACGGATTCGATGGGCTGCCGGTCTTCTCGCCAGATGGTAAAAAGCTGTGCTGGACTAGTGGCCGCACCGCAGGGGGGGCTTCGCAGATCTATATCGCAGACTGGAATAACGATCACGCACTGGCAGCGCTCAAAGGGGCCGCAAAATCCACCGCCGCAGCCCCGGCGGCCAAGCGTGCCGACGAACCCAGCATGGCCCAGACCAATGCGGCGATCACGCCCACCGACATTCGTCAGCACGTCACGTATCTGGCCAGCGATGCGCTGATGGGACGGCTGACCGGCACAGAGGGCGAGCGCCTAGCCACGCAGTACGTCGCTGATGCGTTTAAGGAGATCGGGCTCGTTCCCTTCGGCGATGACGATGGTTGGTTTGACAGCTTTGACTTCACCGCCGGGGTTGCTCTCGGCGCTGGGAACTCGCTGACCTTATCCGGAAAAGACGGCACCAAGATCTTTGAGACCGAGAAGAACTGGAGGCCACTTTCCTTCTCCCAGATCGGCGATATTCCCGCCTCCGGCATTGTCTTTGCTGGCTACGGAATCGAAACTCCAGACGAAGCCACTGGCGAAGACGGCAAAAAGATCGAGGCCTACAGCAGCTACGCTCACCTTGATGTGAAGGACAAATGGGTACTGGCCTTCCGCTACCTGCCTGAGGGCATCACACCTGAGCGTCGCAACGAATTGATCCGCTATTCAGGCCTGCGCTACAAGGCTCTCACCGCGAGACAAAAGGGCGCGCGCGGACTCATCGTCGTCAGCGGCCCCAACAGCAAAGTCGTCGATCAACTCGCGCCGCTCGCCTTTGATGCATCCCTCGCATCAAGTGGCATCGCAGCCATCAGCGTCACCGATGCGGTGGGAGACGCCTTGCTTGCCAGTGCAGGCAAGACGCTCAAGGACTTACAGGATAAACTTGATAACGGAGACCTGATGGGCGGCATTGAGTGCACCGATATGACCTTGGCTGCAAAGATCGATATCGAGCAGGAGAAAAAGCGCGGTCGCAATGTGCTGGGCATTCTTCCCGCAGGCAAAGAACCGGATCCACACGTCGCACCGCTAATCGTCTGCGCGCACGTCGATCACCTGGGAGATCGCGGCGGCTCCAACTCCCGCGCCAAGGGCGATGAAGTGAACAAGATCCACCACGGTGCCGATGACAACGCCTCCGGCACAGCGGGAGTGATCGAGATCGCTCAATGGCTGGCAGATCTGAAAAAACAACGGAAACTGCCCATGACACGCGACATCCTCTTCGCGGCTTGGTCAGGGGAAGAACTCGGCCTGTTGGGCTCCAATCACTTTGCCGAAACCTATGCCAAAATGATCACCGGTAAACCCGACAGCAAGCTCACTCACATGTTCGCGGCATGTCTGAACATGGACATGATCGGCCGCTTCACGAAGACCCTGGTGCTTCAAGGTGTCGGCTCCAGCTCCTGGTGGAAGCGCGAGATCGAGCAGCGCAACGCCCCCATCGGCCTTTCCATCACTCCTCAAAACGACGCGCACCTCCCCACCGATAGCACGACCTTTTATCTGCGCGGCATCCCGACACTGAACGCGTTTACCGGCGCGCACGAGGACTACCACATGCCCAGCGATACCGCAGACAAGATCGACTACGATCACGCTGCGCAGATCAGCAAGCTGATGGGACTCATCGCCCGCTCAATCGCCACCTCCAAGGAAGCGCCAGACTACGTCGTTATGGAGGCCCCAAAAAACCAAGGAGCCCGCACTGGCCTGCGAGCCTACCTCGGAACCATCCCAGACTATGCTCAGGGCGATATCAAAGGCGTCAAACTCAGCGGAGTGTCCCCCATCGGTCCAGCAGCCAAGGCTGGTGTCAAAGGTGGTGATGTCATCATCAAACTCGGCAACAAAGACATCCAGAACATCTACGACTACACCTACGTGATGGGAGATCTCAAGATCGGCAAAGAGACCACCATCAAAGTTCAACGCGATGGCCTGGAGATTGAGCTGAAGATCACGCCACAGAGCAGGGACTGAGTGTCGGCAGAAAGTGATAGTGGGAAGTAAACAGTAGCTCGTGAGGCCACTGGCCCCAGTTCTGAGCTACGTTCAGCGGCTGCGCCGCCTGAGCGCCCGTGGCCTGCGGCTTTAGCCGGTCAAACCTTGCCACGCAGGACCAGCGCCGCATCCCTGCTGCGCAATCTTCGGCGGATTTGTGATCGCTCATCACCGTCCGGCAGCAACACTGAACGAGCTAAAGCTCCAAGCTACGTTCAGCCGCCGCGCCACCAGAGCGCCCGTGGCCTGCGGCTTTGGCCGGCCAAACCTGGCCACGCAGGACCAGCGCCGCTCCCCGGCCCCAACCCAAACTGCCGCCCGGGCCAAAAAAAATTGCATCCGGACTTGCCAAACAGTCGTTTCAAACGTTTGATTCAAACGACTGTTTACATTTTCAATAATGTCCGATCCATCTCCCGACTCAAATACGAAAGACCGAATCCTGGAAGCGGCCGAAGAACTCTACGCTTTGCACGGGTTTGATGCGGTTTCCGTCCGTGACGTGACGCATAAAGCGGGTGTGAATGTCGCCGCCGTCAGCTATCACTTCGGTTCGCGAGAAGGTTTGATCCAGGCCGTGCTGGATCGTTCAATCGCGCCGGTCGTCGCCGAGCGCCTACAACTGCTGGATGTGGTCACGGCTGGGGATCAGCCCCCAACGGTGACCGCCGTGCTGGACGCGTTGATCCGCCCTCTCGTGATCCAGGTGCGCCGTTCGGAGCTTTCTCAAGCGCTTTTCGTCAAGTTGGCAGGCCGCTGCATGTCCGACGGGCTCAGCCAAATGCCAGCGGAGTGCAAAGCCACCATTCGCTCCATGGTTGGCCGGTTCGTCGATGCGCTGCATCGTGCGCTTCCGAACGTGCCGAAGGAGATTCTGGCATGGCGTCTGCACTTTTGCCACGGCGCGCTCATGGAGACCCTGGCCCGCGACGACGCCCTCCAGGAGTTCTTTCCAGATCGCAAGCACCCGCTGTCCACTGACGAACTGCTGGCCGCGCTGCTTGGCTTTTGCAGTGCTGGTGTCAGCCAATAAGGCACCCTTTCCCCTCCCCCCAGAAAAAACGCGCCCATGAAAAAACACCTACTCTCCCTCCCCCTCCTACTTTTGGTTGGTTGCGGCAAGCCGCCGCCACCCTCCGGCCCACCGATGGATGCCCCAATGCCCGTCGTGCTGGCTCGTGTCGTGAAGAAGACCATCGAAGAGCGACTCCCACTCGTGGGCAGTCTCGCCAACAAAGAAGCCGTCAGCCTTGTCAGCGAAGTGGACGGTAGGGTGACCGAATGCACCTTCACTGAAGGCGCCCCCGTCACGGAAGGGCAGATTCTCTTCCGAATCGACGACCGCCGCCAGCGCGCACGGTTGGCCGAGGCAAAAGCACGACTCGATCTCGCAAAGGCAGAACTCGTTCGTGGCGAGGCTTTGGCCAAACAGAACTCACTGCCGGAGCAAGAGCTCGACCGGCTGAAGGTCAGCCAACGAACCACCGAAGCAGCCGTCGATTTGATTCAGGCAGAACTGGATGACACGGTGATCAAGGCCCCGTTCGCAGGAGTGATCGCGGAGCGTCTGGTCAGCAAAGGCCAGTTTGTTGCGCGTGGGGCAGAACTCGCCCAACTCGGGCAGGCCGATCCATTGGAAGTCGCCTTCCAAGTGCCGGAGCGCTATGCCGCGCGGGTCTCACTCGGTCAGGCGATCCAAATGGATAGCGTTGCGCATGCCGGAGAGAAATTCATCGGCAAGGTCAGTTACCTCGCCCCATTGATGGACGCAGCTTCCCGGACTTTGCTGGTCAAGGCGGACATCGCCAACAAAGAGGGACGCCTGCGCCCCGGCATGTTTGGTTCCGTAGAATTGGTCTTTGCATCTGATGAGGAAGGACTCGTGATTCCAGAATCCAGCATCTACTACCAGGGCGATGCCACCTTCGTCACCGCGATTGACGACCAACGCACTGCATCGATCCGTCCAGTCACAATCAGCCAACGCATCGCCGGACAGGCAAAGATCTCCGAAGGGCTGAAGGAAGGCGATCTGGTCATTGCTGAAGGTTTCCAAAAGGTCATCCCTGGCGGCAAAGTCATCGCATTGGCAGCTTCCTCCAAATACGGCGTGGAGCCCGATGGAGCTCCTGCGCAGGAATCTAAGGCGGAGGAGAAGAAGCCATGAAGTCGTCCTTCTTCGAAGTTTTCCTGCGGCGTCCGATCATGACGCTGATGCTGAATCTAGCCATCATCGTGTTTGGCTACATCAGTCTGCAGCGGCTACCGGTCCGCGAGCTCCCAGATGCCGATCCGACCACAGTCACCGTGCTAACCGTCTATCCCGGAGCCAGTGCCGAGGTGGTAGAATCTGAAATCACCGAGCGCCTAGAGGAGGCCGTCAGTAGCGCCGCCAGCATCAAGCAAATCATTAGCGAGAGCCGAGAGCAGACCAGTCTCATCACCATCGACTTCATCACCGGCACCAATGAAGACGTCGCTGCGCAGGAGGTGCGGGATCGTGTCGCGCGGATGCGTGGCGAGCTGCCTGATGACATAGATGAACCGGTCGTAACCAAACAAGATGCAACTGCGCAGCCCATCATGTGGGTGGCCTTTTACTCAGACCAATACGACACCCGGGACCTGACAAAGATCGCGGAAGAAAAGGTCAAGGACCGCCTGCAAACTGTGCCCGGCGTCAGCCAGGTCATCCTAGGTGGACAGAAGCGCTTTGCCATCCGCCTCTGGCTGGACTCCCAGCGCATGGCCGCACGACAAGTCACGGTCATTGATGTCGAGCGTGCCTTGCGCTCCCAAAGCATCGAACTTCCAAGCGGCCGAGTCGCAGGTGTTGACCGCGAATTGACCATCCAGACGCGAGGAGAACTCAAGACGATCCCAGAGTTCAACCGACTCATCATCCGTCAGACGGGCGATACGATTGTGCGATTGGAGGACATCGCCAAAATTGAGGACGGCGTCGAAGACACGCGCTCCATCGCCCGATTCAATTCAAAACCATCGATCGGTCTCGGCATTGTGCGCCAGTCGCGGGCCAACACCGTCGAAGTCGCAGACGGTGTCAAGAAACGCATGGAGGAAATCCGTGCGCTGCTACCACCCGGCATTGAGTTCCAGTACCCGTATGACGAATCCATCTATGTGGAGCGTGCGGTGACAGAAGTGTTTGAGACCATCTTCATCGCCTTCGCGTTGGTCGTGGTGACCATCTTCATCTTCCTGCGCAACATCCGCAGCACCCTGATCCCAGCGCTGACGGTTCCCGTTTCCGTTTTGGGCACCTTTGCGCTGCTGAATGCCTTTGGATACTCGATCAATATCTTTACCCTACTCGCACTCGTGCTAGCGATCGGGATCGTGGTCGATGACGCCATCGTGGTGCTCGAAAACATCTATCGACACATCGAAGAGGGAGATTCCCCCATGCTGGCAGCGCAAAAAACACTCCGAGAAATCGCCTTCGCCATCATCTCCATCACCCTATCGCTGGTAGCCGTCTTCCTCCCGCTGGCTTTTGTCGGAGGCTTAACAGGCAAGCTCTTGCTGGAGTTCGCCGTGGCTCTTGCCGGCTCAGTTTTGATCTCCGCAGTGGTCGCCTTGACACTCTCCCCGATGGTCAGTGCCCGCTGGTTGAAGCCACTGGATCAGGTGAAGCATGGAGCGGTCTTCAATTGGTTTGAACGACGCTTTGACGGCATCACCCGTCGCTACACTGCCATGTTGACTTGGACGCTGCGTCATAGCTTTCTGACGATGCTCGTCGCACTGGGATCGCTCGTTCTGGGCGGTTACTTTTACAAGAATCTGGATCAGGAATTCCTGCCAGAAGAAGACAAAGGCCGCTTTCTGGCGCTGGCATTGACGCCCGAGGGTTCGACACCGGCATTCACTGACCGCATGGTGCGGCAGATGGAAAAAATCGCCTCCGAGAACCCTGCGGTGGAAAGCTACTTCACCGCCGTCGCTCTGCCTTTCAACGGTCCGGGTGATCCCACCCAGGGCTTCATGTTTGTCCGCTTGAAAGATGATCCCAATCGCCCCGGCGTGCGCGATGTGGTCGGTGGTCCGACAGGAATCGGCGCTCGATTCTTTGGTGAAGTCGCCGGAGCTTTCGCCATTCCCATCATGCCAAAAGCGGTTGACCTGGGCATCAGCCAACCCTTTGAGATGGTGGTCAGCTTTCCCGATCTCAAAGAATTGACCAGCACCAGCGAGGTCGTTTTGGGCAAGCTGCGCGCGGCCGGCTTTCTGGCTCAGGCGCGGTCAACGGTGGAGATCTCCAAACCAGAGCTGCGCGTACACATTGACCGCGACCGCGCAGGCTCGCTGGGCGTCGCAGTAGCGGATATCTCTCGCACGCTTCAAATCCTCTTTGGCGGGCAAGATCTCGCCAAGGTGAAGCAGGATGGGCGGCAGTACGACGTCATTGCACAGCTCAATAAGGAGCGCCGACTCACCCCATCTGACCTCGACCAAATCTACGTGCCCAACAATCGCGGCGAGATGGTGCAACTTGCCAACGTGGTCACGACCGACTCAGGAGCCGGTCCAAACCGCATCGAACGCTATAATCGCCAACGATCCGTCACTATCCAAGGCACTCCCATGGGCGTGACGTTGGGCGATGCGATGGACCGAGCCGAAGTCATCTTGAAAGAAACTCTGCCACCCGGCTTCACCTATTCGTGGCGCGGTGAATCGCAAAACTTGCGCGAGTCCAGCGGCGACATCTGGTTCCTCCTGATTCTTGCCTGCATCATCGTTTACATGGTGTTGGCCGCACAGTTTGAGAGCCTCATTCACCCCTTCACCGTGATGCTGGCACTGCCGCTCGCAGCGCTGGGTGCGTTTGGGCTTTTGTATGCGTTGCGTTGGGTGGACTTCGCCGGGACGATGCTCTACGGCTGGACGCACTACGCGCCCGATGCGCCGGATTGGGCCAAATCGGTGCAACCTTGGGTGCCCCGCATCCCGTCCATGAACCTCAACGTGTTTAGTCAAGTTGGGCTCGTTTTGCTCCTTGGCCTCGTGACCAAAAACTCGATCTTGCTGGTGGAGTTCGCCAATCAGCAACGCGAACTCGGCCACGATGCACGCACCGCGATGATCAACGCTGGCCGCATCCGACTGCGTCCCATTTTGATGACCTCACTCGCAACGATTGCCGGCATCTTGCCCATCGCCATCGGCTTTGGGGATGCCGCTGAAGGCCGCCGTCCGCTCGGTGTCGTCGCCGTCGGCGGCATGATCACCAGTACCTTGCTGACACTTTTTGTGATACCGGTGATTTACACGCTTCTGTCACGTTTTACTTCAGTCCACAAAGCTGATCCCGAACCCGAAGAGCCTACCTCCGCTCTCCCTGCAACCACCCCCGCTGTATGAAAACGCCCACCCTTACCCTGATCGCCCTGCTCACCGTATCGCAGGCGGCATTCGCAGATGATGCCAGCTCCGCAGGCTCTCTGCCAAAGAACCTTAACCTGGCCACAGCGCTGAAACTGGCTGTCGAACACAATCCAGACATCGCCTCCGCCCGCGAAGGCATCCGCCTGCAAGACGGCGTACGCCTGGAAGCCCGCTCCGCATTTTTGCCTCAGGTAGCAGTGTCAGCGGGGTACAACGGCCGCAGCGTGGATCGTGTCGAAGGCTTCGGCACTTTCTCTCCACAGGACCAGAGCTGGACGACGGATCTGGGCGTCTCGTATTCGCTCTTCTCTGGTGGCGTCAATACCGCCAACCTGCGTGCAGCCAAGTCCTCCATGTCCGCCGCAGAGAATCGCCTGCGCGCCGCCATCGATGATGTCTTGCTAGCGGCGACAGAGCGTTACTTTGACGCCTTGCTCGCCAAAGGCCGGATCGGCGTTCAAGAGCAGGCAATCAAAGTTCTCGACGAGCAATTGGCAGATTCCAACAATCGCTTCAAAGCGGGTGTCGGTCAGCAATTCGATGTGCTGCAGGCAGAGGTCTCACTGGCCAACGCCAGACCACCCCTGGTGCGCGCACGCAGCAGCTACAAGCTGGCCGTTGATGCGCTGCGGCAGATCATCGGTCTCGACTATCCAGAAGGCATCGACGCTGCGGATATCCAGCTCAGCCCAGAGTGGCCAGAAATCTCCCAGCGCGGCACCATGACCGCCGCTATCATCAAGGCACGCGCCAATCGCCCCGAACTCGCCGCTCTGGCCGATGAGATCGAGGCAGGCCGGCAGCGCATCGTCGCGGCCCGTGGCAGCAGTCTGCCCAAGGTCAGCATCGAATCCAGCTATGGCGCGCAGAGCTACCAGTTCCGCAGTGACCTGACCGATGGCCTTACCGGCTGGACAGCAGGCCTAAAAGTCTCCATCCCCATCTTCACCGGCGGCTACACCAAGGCCCGAGTCCAACAAGCCCAAGCCCAACTCCGCCAATCCGAGATCGCCGCCGACAAGCGCCGCCTAAGCGTCGAGGGCGAAGTGCGCCAAGCCTGGTATAGCTGGGAGGAAGCACGCGAAATTTTGGAGAGCTCCCAGCTTGTCGTGAAGCAGGCAGAAGAGGCGCTGCGCCTCGCCAAAGTATCCTTTCAAGCTGGCTCCAAAACCCAGCTCGAAGTCCTCCAATCGCAGCTCGAACTCACCCGCTCCAGCCTCGAAGAAGTCGAAGCCCGCCACGCCTACCACACCGCCCTCGCCCGGCTAAAGCGCGCCGTCGGCGGCACCAGCGCTGCGACGGGGAGTGGGAAGTGAGGACAGCCTTCCCCCAACGAACTAGGTAGAAGCAGTCGGTCATGGTGCATCGAACGATACTCTGACGGCCCATGGAACAGAGAATGCTAAATATAGCGGCAGAGCCAATGGTAGCAAACCACTGGCACAATTCTCCATCGACAGCCTGCAATCTCTAGCTAACCTGCGCCGCTTATGCTGGATATCCGTCTGCTGCGCGACAAACCTGACTACATCAAAGAACGCCTCCAAACCCGTGGCGGCGACTTTTCTGCCCTGGTAGACGAGGTGCTCTCAATCGACCAAGCACGCCGCTCGGCTGAAACCGAACGTCAGAAGCTCCAGAGTGATCGCAATCGCCTCTCCAAAGAGATCGGCATGGGTCGCAAGAACGGGCAGGACACTTCCGCGCTCGAGACCGAGGTCCGTGGGATCGGTGACCGCATTGATGAGATTGGTCGCGAAGCCGACGCGGCCGATGCGCGCCAGACAGAACTCTTGCTCAGCATCCCGAACCTCCCGCATGATGGTTGCCCCGTCGGGCAGAGCGCGGAGGAAAACCCCATTCTCCGTGAATGGGGCACGGTGCCGACGTATGATTTCCAGCCCAAGGACCATGTCACTCTGGGTTCCCAACACGGGATGCTAGACTTTGAGGCGGGCGCAAAACTAGCGGGTTCAGCCTTTGTCGTTTATCGCGGCAGCGGTGCCCGACTTGAGCGCGCACTTATCAACTTCCTTCTCGACCTCCACACGCGCGAGCACGGTTACCAAGAGATCGGCGCTCCTTTTGTGGCCAAGGCAGAGGCGCTCGTCGGCACCGGCCAGTTGCCAAAGTTTGGCGACCAGCTCTATCATTGCAGCCTGGATGATCTCTACCTCATCCCCACCGCCGAAGTACCGGTGACGAACCTGCATCGCGAAGAGATCTTGAAGCACGACGGGCTGCCCATAAAGTACGCCGCCTACACTCCGTGCTTCCGTCGCGAGGCAGGCAGCGCGGGCCTTGGCGTGCGTGGACTGATCCGCATGCATCAATTTGACAAGGTCGAGCTCGTCAAGATCACCACCCCGGAAAATTCTGCTGCGGAGTTGGAAAGCCTGACCGCCAATGCGGAAAAAGTCCTGCAACTCCTCGGCCTGCATTACCGCGTGATCGAACTTTGCACCGGCGATATCGGGTTTGGATCGGCCCGCACCTACGACATCGAAGTCTGGGCACCCGGTCAGGGCAGCTATCTCGAAGTCTCCAGCTGCAGCAATTTCGGCGACTATCAGGCCCGGCGCATGCAACTCCGCTACAAGGACGAGGAAGGAAAGAACCGCTTCTGCCACACGCTGAATGGATCCGGCACAGCGCTCGCCCGCCTCTTCGTTGCCCTGGTAGAAACCTACCAGCAAGCGGACGGCAGCATCCATCTGCCAGATATCCTCGCCCCCTACTTCGGTGGCACCAAGATCGGTTGAGCGACCGCTGGCTCGCATCCTCCCTCCTAACGGAACGTCTAACAGATGTTCCAATCTAGACTTGTGTCATCGTTGCGTTCCCGGCATGATCGTTCCCAGATTTTCCCCTGTCGGGAATTTCCGCCTCGAATCCCTCATTCAACCACATCACCTCACCCCATGAAACTTCGTCAAATCACCCAACTCGCCGCCCTCATTGGCGGACTCCTGCTTTCCTCCTGCGGCAAGGACCCCAAAGCACTTCAGACCGCTGCACTGGAGAGCTTCAAAACCGAAATGAAGGCCATCGATACCTTCATGAAGGACAGCGAAAGCGCCATGAAGGAAAACCCCATGGGAGCCTTCGGCAAAATCAAAGAACTCGTCGGCAAGCTCGATGCAGTGAAGACAGACCTCCTGCCTGCCGATCTGAAAGAGCCCTTTGAGAAACTGCGCGCCAGCACCCAAAAGATGGTCGAGGCGATGGGCAAACTGCCCTTTGCCAGCGAGAACATCTCCAGCCAGGCGGACATGCAAAAGTGGGTTCAGGAAAAGGCCACCAAAGACCCAGCGTTCATGGCCGATTTCATGAGCAAGATGCAATCGTTCCAGACGGAAGTCGCACAAATCTCCAAAGACGGCGATAGCGCCAAAGACGCCCTCCAGGCAGCCTTCGACAAATACGGCATCGACGTGAAGCTCGATGACAAAAAGGCCGACGCCGCCCCTGCTGCACCAGCAGCGGCACCAGCAGCGGCACCTGCCGCGCCAGCAGCACCCCAGCAATAGGGAACGGATCAAGGTCCCACGCACACTTTGGCTGACCACCCCTCATCGGGTGGTCAGTTTTTTTTGCGCTCGATTGCGCCCTGCTGGCAATGCTGAATTGACAAACGGCAGGCCGCCTTTCCATTAGCCCGCATGAATCCCCAGGAAATTGACATCCAACACGTCGCCAAGCTGGCACGCCTGACCCTCACCGACGAGGAGGCCACCAACTACCAGAAGCAACTGGCGGGCATCCTCGACTACATGGACGCGCTGGGCCATCACGACCTCAGCGATGTCGAGCCCAGCGCCCACGCCACCGAAATCTATGGCGCGCTGCGTGTGGACGAATCTCGCCCCAGCATCCCACGTGACATGATGATGGCCAATGCGCCGCGGTCCTTCCAGGACCAGTTCCAAATCCCCAAAGTGATCGAGTAGTCCACTGCCTCTGACCGATCCCTGACTCACCGATTTTCGATACCAGACCTTCATGTCCCTCGCCACCGCATCCCTGACATCCCTGCGCCAACGTCTCACTAGCGGCGAAATTTCTGCCACTGACATCATCAAGGATGTCACCACACAGATCGATAATCGTAACGGAGACATCGGCGCTTATCTCCGTTGGGATCCTGAGCTCGCACTGGCAGAGGCGGCGAAGGCCGATATCAGCCTGCCGCTCGGTGGCATCCCAATCGCCATCAAAGACAACATCAACGTCACCGGTCAGTCCTGCACCTGCGGCTCCCGCATTTTGGCGGAAAATTATACCGCTCCCTACGACGCCACCGTCATCCAAAAACTGCGCGCAGCCGGTGCCGTCCCGTATGGCCGCCTCAACATGGACGAATTTGCCATGGGCTCTTCGACCGAAAACTCAGCCCTCGGCATCACCCGCAACCCTCACGACCTCAACCGCATCCCCGGTGGCTCCAGCGGTGGCAGCGCTGCAGCGGTGGCGGGCGACCTTGCGGTGGCAGCGCTCGGTTCCGACACCGGCGGCTCGATCCGCCAGCCCGCAGCGCTCTGCGGTTGTGTAGGGCTTAAGCCCACCTACGGGCGCGTTTCCCGATTTGGACTTGTCGCCTTTGCCTCCTCTCTCGATCAGATCGGCCCGCTCACCCAGACCGTCGCGGACTCCGCCCTGCTTTTGAATCATCTCTGCGGAGTCGATCCACGCGATTCAACCTCTCTTGATGAAGAGGTGCCCGATTTCACGGCCAACCTGGGGCAGGACATCAAGGGTCTGCGCATCGGTCTTCCCAAAGAATACTTTATCGATGGCATCCACCCTGGCGTTCGCGCCGCCATGGAAACCGCCATCAAGAAGTGGCAGGCACTCGGTGCCGAGATCACCGACATCAGCCTGCCGCACACCGACATGGGGGTCGCGACCTATTACATTCTGGCCCCTGCCGAGGCCTCCGCCAACCTCGCGCGCTTTGACGGCGTGCGCTACGGTTACCGTTCCTCGACCGCCACCAACCTCATGGAGCATTACCTGCAATCGCGCGGTGAAGGCTTTGGCCCCGAGGTGAAGCGCCGCATCCTGCTCGGCACCTACGTGCTGAGCTCCGGCTACTACGACGCCTATTACATCAAGGCCCAAAAGGCCCGCACCCTCATCCGCCGCGACTTTGAGGAGGCCTTCCAAAAAGTCGATCTGATCGTCTCCCCCACGACCCCAGGCCCCGCCCACAAAATGGGCGAACTGAAGGACAACCCGCTCCAGGCCTATCTGGAAGACGTCTTCACCATTCCCGTGAATCTCGCCGGCCTACCCGGCATCAGCATTCCTTGCGGCACCGTCACCGAAGACGGCAAGCAACTCCCGATCGGCATGCAAATCATCGCCCCGCATCTCCAGGAGGCGAGAATGCTGCAAGCGGCGCATGCCTTTGAGGTGGGTTAATGCGGGTTGTATCGA
This sequence comes from Verrucomicrobiaceae bacterium, assembly GCA_024232965.1. Lineage (GTDB taxonomy): Bacteria > Verrucomicrobiota > Verrucomicrobiia > Verrucomicrobiales > Verrucomicrobiaceae > JACKQF01. The sequence goes on from JACKQF010000004.1 coordinate 289,831, forward strand.
TTCGGGAGTAAACTTTTGGGATCCAACCTTGCCCACCCTGCAATCCCAGCTATAGCCATTCGCATGTCCATTGAAGCTGACCGCGCCGAACTCCGCCAGATCCTCCTCGCCAAGTCTGTCAAGACCGGCGACTTCACGCTCGCCTCTGGGAAGAAGAGCGATCTTTATGTCGATTGCCGCGTCACGACGCTTGACGCCCGCGGAGCCGTGCTGGTGGGTCGCATTCTGCACGATCTTTTGCGTCAGCAGGAAGCCACGCTGGGAGTCAAAGTCACCGCGCTCGGCGGGTTGACTTTGGGCGCTGATCCCCTGTCTTTGTCCACCGCGATGACCAGTTCCTTGAGTGGTGATGAACCCCCTGTGCAAGCTTACGTGGTACGCAAAGAGGCCAAAGGCCACGGGCGCGGTCGCCGCATCGAAGGGAACTTCGTCGCCGGCACACCGGTGGTGGTGGTGGATGACGTGATCACTACGGGAGACTCCACCTTGAAAGCGATCCAAGCCGTTGAAGAAGAAGGTGGCAAGGTCGCCTTCGTGCTCGTGCTGGTGGATCGCGAAGAAGGAGGCCGCGGAAACATCGAGTCCAAGGGCTACCCAGTCACCTCAGCGTTCACCAGGACGCAGTTGCTCGGCTGAAAAACCCGACGTGGCTGGCCTGCAACATCAGCCGGACACACCTTGCCACGCAGGTGCAGCGCCGCAGACCAGCCTCGCGCTCTCCCGCAGGTCTTTGGTCACGCCGCGCCATTCCGCTGCCACACTGGACGAGCTGAAGCTCAGAGCTACGGGCAGCGGCCGAGCTTGCCCCAGCATCGTGGCCCACGGCTTCAGCCGGTCAAAGCTTGCCACGCAGGTGCAGCGCCGCAGACCAGCCTCGCGTTCTCCCGCAAGTCTTTGGTCATGCCTCCCTGTCCCGCTGCCACACGGGACGAGCTAAAGCTCAGAGCTACGGGCAGCGGCCGAGCTTGCGCCCAGCACGTGGCCCACGGCTTTTGCCGGTCAAAGCTTGCCACGCAGGTGCAGCGCCGCAGACCAGCCTCGCGCTCTCCCGCAGGTCTTTTTGGTCACGCAACCCTGTCCCGCTGCCACACGGGACGAGCTAAAGCGCAGAGCTACCGGCAGCGGCCGAGCTTGGCCCCGGCATCGTGGCCCACGGCTTCAGCCGGTCAAAGCTTGCCACGCAGGTCCATTGCACCCAACAAAAACCCCGATCCACGCAGGGAGGATCGGGGTTTCAGTGGTTACTCTAAACGGTCAAATCAGACGATCTGTTCGCGAGGTGTTTCCCCGGGGATTGCGATCGGATACCAACCTTCGGCGTTCGGCTTCACGGGTGGTTCACTTTCCATCGTCATGACGTTGGGCATGTGCTGCACTTTGGAAGCGATGGCTTCATCCCAGGTCACTTCGGTTCCACAGTAGGAAGCCGTGCGGCCCAGGATGGCGGTCATCGTGCTCTCCGCGCCGTAATAGGCATTGTTGATGGGCTTGTTTTCGCGAATGCAGGCCTGGAGAGTGTCGTGCTCGACCTGATAGGGGTCGGGATCTCCACCGCGATTGCGACGGCCTTTACCTTTGGCACCGTCTGCGCCTTCGGCGGCAGGTGCTGGGGCGGCACGATAACGCCAGATGACGTTCCCCTTGTGATCCACGGCATAGGTCTTCTGGGTGCTGTTATCCAAGTACAGCTTGCCTTTGGTACCCGTGAATTCCTCGCGAACGGAAGTCATTGTCTTGGCCTGGTGGCGGCACTGGCTGTTGATGCGAACGCCATTGGCATAGGTGAACTCCACGTAGTGGTGGTCATAGATCTGACCAAACTTCTTGTCCACGCGCTGTTGGCGACCGCCCATCCCCTGAGCGCTGATGGGGTGACCACCGAGGAACCAGTTGGCCACGTCGATGTTGTGGATGTGCTGCTCGTTGATATGATCGCCGCAGAGCCAGGTAAAGAAGTACCAGTTTTGGATCTGATACATGAGTTCGCTCTGGCCATCAAGACGGTCGCGGAACCAGATACCACCCCCATCCCAGTAGACTTGGCCGGAGACGATTTCGCCGATGATGTCCTGCTCTTTCACCTGTTTGAGGGCTTCGAGATAGCAGTTCTGGTAGCGGCGCTGGAGACCAACGACCACCTTCAGATTCTTCTCATCCGCCACCTTGGCCATCTCCTGCACCTTACGGATGCCTGGAGCGTCCACAGCCACTGGCTTTTCCATGAAGATGTTTTTCCCGGCATTCACCGCAGCCTCAAAATGGTATGGACGGAACCCTGGAGGGGTGGTCAGGATGACGAGATCGCAACAATCGATGACCTGCTTGTAGGCGTCGAGTCCGACGAACTTGCGGGAGTCATCCACCTTCACCTTGTCAGGCTTAGCGTTGGAAAGATTGCTGTGCGCGGCGTCGAGACGATCCTTGAAAGCGTCTGCCATGGCGTGCAGGACGATGCCTTCTTGTTTCGTGCTCATGGCCTGATTGGCTGCGCCCGAACCGCGACCACCGCAGCCGATGAGACCGATCTTGATTTCATCGCTACCAGCGACATTGGCGGACTGGGCTACGGTGAGGCCAGACACAGCAGCAGCGCTGGCCGCCACTGTACCAGTGCGGAGAAATTCCCGGCGAGATGGGCCGGTGGTTGGATTTTCGTTTTTCATGTTTTCGTTCATTGCGGGTTCGGGTTGGGTTGGTCGTCTGACGCTTAACAAAAGGGAGAGAATCAGGAAGCGAGCGATTCTTTGATGAGGGCGATGCCTTCCGTGTAGACCTGCTCTGTCGATGGGAAGAAGTCGCGCCAGACACGGGTCGCGGCGGCGAGGTCAGGTAGCGCACCGCCAAAGGCTTCAATCGTCATCCATCCGTCATAACCAATGCTCTTCAGGTGCTTGATCTGAGACTTGATATTGATGTGGCCACGCCCTGGGGTGCCGCGATCGTTTTCGGAGATGTGCACGTGGTTCAGTTTGCCGGTGGCAAAAACGGTATCGATGGCCGTCATGGAGCACTTTTCTTCGATGTTGGCGTGGAAGGTGTCATACATCGTGCCGAAGTTCGGGTGATCGACGCGCTTCACGTAACTGGCTGCCTGCTCCATTGTGTTCAGGAGGTGGGCCTCAAAGCGGTTCAGGGCCTCGATGGCGCATTTGATGCCAGCTTCCTGGGCGACAGGGGCGATGGCGCGATGCACGCCCGCAGCGCCGTCCAGCTCTTCTTCAGACGGATACTTGCCGGTGAAGTTGCCCAGGACCTGGTAATACGGACCGCAAAGGGTCTGCACACCTGCGTTGTGCCCGCAATCAATAACGCGCTTCAGGTGATCGATCGCGCCCTGACGGCTCGCGGCGTTCGCGCTGATGGCGTTGTGCTCTTCGTCAGGCAGGACCGTGACAGCGGTGCACTCCAGACCATTGTCTTTCAGCACTTGGCCGATCTGCTTGAAGTGACCCGGATTGCTGACGTCAAAGATCGGGATCTCAACACCATCATAGCCAGCGGCCTTGAGCTTTTCGATAACAGGAAAGTTTTCTTCGGTCACGTGACCGGTCCAAAGGAGAAGGTTAAAACCAATTTTCATGAGAATGAGACACTAGAAAGAGACGGCACAAAGTGCAATCCCCAAGAACGGAAGTTACAATTTCATGCGCAGTTCCCTGCTCCACGGCTAACGTGGTGCGATGGCATCACCTATCTGCGAATTCCCTCAGTCACAGGATCCAGCCACAAACTCGCAAAAAACCTTTTGCATTCGATTCACATTTCCTAATAATTACAGAAACTTAACTTATTGGAATTTTCGGAATCAAGCCAACCCCTTTCCTTTTTGACTAGAACTCCCAAACTCCATCGTTAACGCCCAACCATGAAACTCTTGCTTCGCTTTTCCCTGCTTTGTGTGTCGCTGCTTGGCACCGTCGCCTGTCAGAATAGCCCCTTCAAAAAGGCAGCTGTCGATGACCCGTACGCATCAAACTACAGCGCCGACGGCGGGTACAATCCGTACGACTCAGGCGGCGGACAGCCTTCGTATTCCACCCCTCCCTCCGATCCTCTGCCACCAGAACCAGATCCGTATTCATTCAATGCACCTTCGTCGTCTTCATCGAGCAGCAGCAGCGCTCCGAAAAAGACTACGACAACGACCAGCAAGCCGAAACCAAAGACGACACCGAAGAAGTCTGTCTCGTCCTCAAGACGTCACACCGTGAAGAAGGGCGATACGCTCTATGGCATCGCGCGTCAGTACAAATCCACCGTCGTCAAGATCAAATCAGCCAACGGCAAGAAGTCCGATCTGATCCGCCCGGGCGAGGTCCTCAAAATTCCGTGAACCCACGGGCCTGAATTGAATCTAACGGAGAGGGCGATCTGCAAGGATCGCCCTCTTTTTTTGTCTCGAAGAGACCAGCCATTTCGCCAGGGATGCGATTACAAACCCAGCAGTTGAATTCTACCCGTTATCGACGAACATCGGTCTGTCTTCGAGAGAAGACGCAGCCGAAGTCGGTGGCCCTTCCTGGTCGCTGACGCGGGGGAACCAATCTCCTGTGCGCCCTCCACAAGCGCGCAGGAAGGGGCTAACGGGTCATGGCAACATGACTCGGGACCACTTCCAAGGTCCAGCCCGACAGCTAACCTCGCAGGCAGTTTGGGAGGGCGATCCTCTACGCCGCGCCGAGTGGTGCAGCGACCATGATCTCCCCGTGTTGAACGGGTTGGAAAAAACTTTTTCCCACCCAAACATGCGAGGCGCTGATATGAAAAAGACATCTGATTCATCGAGCGGTGGGCCACCTTAGGCCGCACTGAACCTGCTGTTGTGGCCGGGCTATCGCCACACGTGATCAGCCACTGACACTCGTCTGCGCATGGCAGCGCCATGCCTCTGTCTGAGGGCGCGCATCACGAGATCAAACTTCCTCGCAACCCCTGCCGTGCCGGTTGGGGAGGAGGTCCACGGTCTCCGCACGGCAAATTCACCTCTTTTTGAAGAATCAACTCATCCCATGAAATCGAAACTCATCACCTCCCTCATCCTCCTCATTGCCGCGCTGCTATTGCGCTACGCGGTCGATGCGTGGATTCAACCTGCCATCATCACCCACAGTGCGCTCGCCGCTGCGGCTGGCGATGGCCACGACGCCATCGTCTTCCGCACCTTGCGCGGAGAATTTGCCGCACTCGATCTTGCGCTGGCGGTCGGCATTGCTGCACTCGGGTGGCGCGCACTGCTCTGCACAGCCGCTGTGTGGGCACGCCGCAAACCGCATTTTGGGATCGCACTCACTGCCCTTGTCCTGCTGCCTTCCTGCAAGCCGTTTGACAAGCCCGAGTATGTCCAGGTCGGAAACAATGAGACGGCCTTTGTCATCCCGCTGGAAGACACCAAAGAGCGGCAGGATCAGCAAATCCGCTTCGACAGCGAGGTCTTCCTTAATGAAGCCAAAGTCTTGGCCAAACGCATCCAGGTCCCCCATCGTTGGGAGGCCACCGGTCGCCTTTGGTTCAATGGCACTTGGCTGCCGACCGTCGTCATCATGAAGGTCGATCGGTCTCCGATTACCCGCGAGTGGACCTCATCTTCCGCCTCCCGCAAAGGCAGCGACAAAGCGATCTGGATCGAGTCCGCAGACAGCGTCGGCTTTTCAATGGGCGTATCTTGCACGGCCTACATCACGGAGCAGGACAGCGCCAAATTCCTCTACATGTATCCTTCTGGCTCACTCGCCGACGTCATGGATACGGAGGTGCGCGCGCGCATTCAAAAGATCGCCGCTGAACAGGCTGCAAAGTATCCGCTGGACCAACTGCGTGAACGCAAAGCAGAGATCATGACCGCACTGGATCAAGACATCGTCCCCTTCTTTGAGAAGCGCGGCATCGCAATCACCACGATCGGCATGTTCGGCGGCATGACGTATGAAAATCCGCACATCCAGGAATCTATCGACGAAGTGTTCGTTGCGCAGCAGCAAAAGAACGTCGCCCTGGCGGAGTTCGAAGCCCAAGAGAAGATGAACGAGCGCGTGCTGCTGTCTGCCAAAGCGGATGCAGAACAACTGACCATCAAAGCGACAGCAGAGGCCCAGAAAAAGACCACGGAGGCCGAGGCGGAATCACGTGCCATCGAGATGGTCAGCCAATCACTCAGAGACTGCAGTCCCGCCTTCCTGCAGATCCGCGCGCTCGACGCGCAGTTGAAACAGATCGAGCGCTGGAATGGCGCATTTCCGACGACCTTTATCGGCGGCCCCAACCACCCCACCCTGCTGCTCAACTTGCCCGAAACTGGTGTGAAGTGAGAGCTGCTTGAGTTTGATCATTCGTCTCCGACTACACCAATCCAAACCACTTCGAGTCCCAAGGACTCCGCCAGCGGCTGCCCTGCTTCTTTCCCCAGGACGAGCAGGGCCGTCGCCCAGGCGTCGGCTACTGTGCAGGTCTTTGCGACGACACTTACCGATGCTAGACGATGAGTCACCGGACAACCGGTCTTGGGATCAATGATGTGGCTGAATCTCTGACCATCGCGCTCGAAGTGTTGGCGATACACTCCGCTGGTGGCCAGGGCTTCGTCTTGGAGTTGGAGAGTCGTAAACGTCTGCCCCTGGACCGCTTCGGGCATTTGGATCCCCACGGCCCAAGCCACTCCGCAGGCCATGACCTCGCCACCCAAGTTGATCAAGAAATCGCGATGGCCCTGGGCCTTCAGCATCACCGCCAAATCATCCACTGCCAATCCTTCGGCGACGGCATCAACGTTCAGGGTCAGCTCTGGCAACCTCTTCCGCAGCCGAGGCGGATTTAGCGCAACCTCGACATTTCGCCAGCCACAGCTCGCCCTTGCTGATTCAATCTCAGCCGCCGTAGGCAAGACCGCTGGCGGTCCTTTGGCGTCGAAGCCCCAGAGGTGCACCAATGGGGCGATGGTGATATCTAGAGCGCCGTCCGTTTTTTCCGCAACGTCTTGCGCCACCGCAACCGCTCGCGCCAGATGCACATCCACATCCTGCCAATCGGTGCTGCGGATCGCGTTGAATCGTGTGAGTGCTGAGTCCTGCCGCCAGCGCGATAGTGCACGCTCCCACTGATCGAGCTGCGCTTCCACTTGCGATTGCAAGGTCGGAGTCGGCGTATGCCCTCGCAGAGTCAGCGTCCAGGTAGTGCCCATGGCATTGCCAGACAGCGACACTTTTGACGCCTGCTCCCTGCACCCGGCCAGCCCCAGCATCGCCACAACCATGACGACGCTAAGTCGCATGGCTGATCCCCCACAGCAGCAAAACCGCCGTCAGCGCAGCTGCATCTCGCCATCCTGGTCGATCTGCATCGCCCGCGTATCGCAGCAGTTTGAAAAGTGCGCCCGTCGGGCAACCATAGCGGCAGTAGGCCATCGGAGTAACGAGCGCAAAGAGCAGACCACCGGCAGCTATCGCCAATGCCGCCCATCCTGCCACGCGAAACACATACGCATCGAATGGCTCAATGGCATTTAGATCCACCCGCAGAGCCAGCATTGCCACCGCGAGCGATATCAAAAGCAGCAACCAGGGAATGGCGGCTAGCACTCGCTCTGCACGCAGCCCAGGCGACCACTGCCACTTCAATCGACGCGAGATCAACTGCTGCAGTGCCCCATGAGGACAGATCTGATGGCAATACAATTGCCGCCGCGTGACCACGGGACCCAGCAAAGCCACCACGGCCAAAAGCACCAACCCCGGCGCACTACGCCAAGGAGTCCCGTGTGCTGCCCAACCCGTCAGCAGAGCCTGGGAAAGCAACTCGCCCGCAATGAATCCCGCATAAATCACCAGCAGCACATGATGCACATTCCGCAGCCAAGCCCGACCCCGCCAAGGGCCAAAGGCCATCAGCAGAGCAGAAACGATCACCACCCCATGCCCCGTGTCCTGCCAACGCCAGCGCACAAGGCTCCACCAAGTCGGCAGTGGCGCAGATTCCCTAACGAGAGCGGCAGCACGACGTTTGAGCCCTTCGGCCACCGCCCAACTGGTCTCCGTCGCGCCACTGACGCCCTCGATTTTTTCCTTCTCAAAATCCATCACTGCTAGGTCGCTAATTTTGCGTTGGTTGAAGACATTCAAGAAATGGCGATCCCCCGTCACGTAGCCCACATATCGCTTCGTATCGTAGCTCTTGCGCAGCGCGATCGCCCGCAGGGTCTCGCCACTTGCATCCAGCAAGAGCAAGGTATCGGTCGGGCCTTTGTAGCCGATCAATGCATCCGTCACCGGGGACGTTCGCACCGCCAGACCAATCACAGCACCGCCCGCATCCTGGACCTCCATCGCACCTGCGATTCGCGCCACAGGCCGCAGCGAAGATGCCAGCGGCTCCAGAGCCTTGACCTCTTCGAGAGTGATCTCATCCGGAAAACGCAGCGAAGTGCCTGAGACACGTCCTAGCCGATTCAGCACACCTTCAGCAATCGCACTGCTTGTCAACGTCGCACCCGAAACAGTGTCTGGGATCAGGTTCAGCAACTCCTCCGATTTCTTGCCTTGGAATTGCGCAAAAAATTTCCGATCCGCCACCACCTCTGCCAGATGATCCGGGGTGTCATTGCTGCGCAGGATTCGCAGTCTCACGACAGTGCCGGATGCATCGCGAGCGATGAGCGTATCCGTGCCCCCAGAGTAGCCGATGATTCGATCTGACTCTGGTGCGGTCTCCGTCACGGAACCCAGCTCTGCTCCTTGCGCATCGCGCACCGTCTGCCAACCGCTACCGGGATTGGCGGCATCGACAACCGCCACCGTTGGAAAAATATCCCGCACCTGCTCCGCTGCGATGGGCAACCGCTCCGTCTCTCGCTCATGACGATCATGAGCCTCACGCAGGCAAAATACCGCGATCACCAAGAGCCCGATCCGCATCGCGCGGACAAGAACAGATCGCATGGATGGGATAGCAGAAGCCATGCGCGCAGGGGTCGCACTCAGTGCGCTGTCGAGAGCCGGGGCGCATGACGCACGGGCACCCCGTGTTTTTCGAGGTGGCACTTCACTTCATCCACGGTGTGCTGACCGAAGTGGAAAATACTAGCCGCGAGGACCGCGTCCGCCTTCCCCTCTTTCAACACGTGCACCATGTGATCCAAATTCCCCGCGCCGCCACTGGCGATCACCGGGATCGTCACGGCCTCGCTCACCGCGCGAGTCAACTCAATATCGTAGCCAGCCTTGGTGCCATCTGCATCCATGCTCGTCAGCAAAATTTCGCCAGCGCCACGACGGCAAACTTCGGCGGCCCACTCCACGGCATCGAGCTCTGTCGGCGTGCGACCACCGTGGGTGTAGACGGTCCAGGAACCGCGCTCGTTGCGTTTGGCATCAATTGCTACTACAAGGCATTGACAGCCAAAGGCCTCCGCTGCCTCGTCGATCACGTGGGGCGTTTTGACGGCTGAGGTATTGATTCCCACCTTGTCAGCACCCGCCAGCAGCATCTCCCGCATGTCTGCCACCGTGCGGATTCCACCGCCCACCGTCAGCGGCATGAAGCAGGACGCCGCCGTCCGCGCGACCACGTCCACCATGGTCTTGCGTTCATCGGAGGAGGCCGTGATGTCGAGGAAAACCAACTCATCCGCGCCCTGATCGTTGTAGGCTTTGGCCGATTCCACAGGATCGCCCGCATCGCGAAGATTCAGGAATTTAGTGCCCTTCACGACACGGCCAGCGTGCACGTCCAGGCAGGGAATGATTCGTTTGGTAAGCATGAAAAAGGATGCCAAACTTGCCCGCGATGCCCCAAAGCACAAGAGGCAATGAAGCCCGAGCAGTCAGACCCGTGCAACCCGTCCCCACCAGCCACTGGTCGAAGACGATCCTGACCGACGGCACGCGGTAGGGCTGCGCTGTCCGCGGCCGTAACTTCTGCGGTGGGCGGAGCTTTGGCGGTTAGGATGACTCACCTGCGGAAGAGCGGCGGGCTCGCGCTGAATAAACCCCACGCCGGCCTCGTCAGTGGTTCATGACAATGCTCCTCAGTGGCCTCCCGACACCGCGCCGACTTGCCCCCTTGTCATCAAGGAGATTCTGGGCCACCACTCCGGCTGCCCGACCGCCTGTCATGCCCGTTTCTCGTCTCCCCGAACCCGAACGCCGCCCCGCCCTTCCTCCGGCGGCACTTTCGGTCGGAGGAAAGTTTTTTGAGACGGCAGGCAAGAGCCTTTGGCTGAATGGGGTCTCGTATGGCCCGTTTGCGCCGAATGCAGCTGGGGAGCCTTTTCCTGCGAAGGAAACGCTGACCCAAGATCTGGAACACATTCGCAGTCTCGGGTTCAATCTGCTGCGAATCTATGAGCTACCAACCGCTTTCCTCCTGCGCGAGACCGCTCGGCTGGGCCTCTATCTCCTCGTCGGTATCCCGTGGACGGATCACGTCGACTTCTTCGCCGAAGCGGCCCTGACTGCCGAGATCCAGCGAAACGTCACGGACACCGTCAGGAGCCTGCAACACCATGACCAAATCGCAGGCTTTCTGGTGGGCAACGAGATTGAAAAAACCCTGACTCGCTGGCTCGACCCTTTGCGGGTTCGGCAGTTTTTAGAAGATCTGATCGAGCGCTGCCGCGAGGCTGCCCCCGAGCGTTTGTTCGCCTACGCAACCTATCCTTCCACGGAATACCTGATGCCGCGCAACGCGGACTTCTGCGCGGCCAACCTCTACCTCGAATCCCAGGTGGCGATGGACGCTTACCTTCGACGATTGCAGAACCTTGCCGGCAACAAGCCTCTGCTCATCACTGAGTTCGGGCTGGATGTTCGCAATCATGGTGAGGCTGCGCAGGAAGAGACCGCCGTTTGGTTACGCGATTCCCTGCTGCGTGCTGGCACCGGAGGCGGCGTCTGGTTTTCATACACGGACGAATGGTTCCGCGGTGGTCGCAGTGTCAGGGATTGGCAGTTCGGATTGGTTGATGCCGAAAGGAATCCGCGTCAGGTTTGTCAGACACTTCCCAATCTACCGACCCGCATCAGCGCAGGCAAGACGGTCCCGAAGATCTCCGTGGTGGTCTGCACCTACAACGGCGCATCCACCCTGAAGCGCTGCCTGGAGTCCCTGCAAACCTTGGTCTATCCCGATTACGAGGTCATCCTCATCGATGATGGGTCCACCGACGCGACGCCGGACATCGCCGCGGGGCTACCCAGTATTCGTTACCGACGACAAGATCATGCGGGTCTAAGCGTGGCGCGCAACCTCGGCGCAGAGATCGCCAATGGCGAGATCGTAGCCTACACCGATGATGACTGCATTGCGCATGCAGACTGGCTTTTGCATCTGCATCGTGCCTTTGAAGATCCCACCTGTGTCGCAGCGGGCGGCCCCAATATCCCGCCACCACCACGCAATCGCATAGAGCGCGTGGTCGCGGCTGCGCCCGGGGCCCCTGCTCACGTCTTGCTGAACGATTCGGAGGCGGAACACCTTCCCGGCTGCAACCTCGCGATCCGCAAAGCAACACTCCAGAGCATCGGCGGATTTCGTCCGCGCTTTCGCTCCGCAGGCGACGACGTGGACATCTGCTGGCGACTGCGCGATACTGGCGGAAAACTGCGCTTTGTGCCCGGCGCTATGGTCTGGCATCATCGTCGTTTTTCCGTCGGTGCCTATCTTCGCCAACAGCGCGGCTACGGTGATGCGGAAGCCCACTTGATGAAGGAACATCCCCAGCGCTTTGGCCCGCTGGGCGGTGCCCGCTGGAGCGGCTGCATCTATGGGGACAATCCGCTGGTGGGTGATCCAGCAGAGGGTCTGGTCTTTCACGGCACCTTTGGCAATGCGCTCTTCCAGGGCATCTACGCTCAGGCAAATCGTTGGATGCTGGACTGGTTCTCCGGCCTGATGTGGCTGGCGCTCGCCGGTCTGGCGCTGTGCTTTCAGGCTCCGCTGGCAGCGCTAGCACTCCTCGTCAGTGGCATAATCGCCGCCGTCATCCGCCAGCAGCGCCTGCCGCGCCCCCCCTTTCCACTCGGTCTGCGGGGCAAACTTTTGCTGTGGCTGCTGTGCCTAGCCCAGCCGCTCGTGAGGGAATGGGCACGCTTGCGCGGCATGATCAAACTTTCCGCCAGACCCAGCTTCGCCCCTCGGCTCGGCGAAGTCTTTCATCCCACACCGCCGACCCGTTGGACGCATCAGGGTCACGGCACCACACTGAAGTTCTGGAGCACCACTGGCTTTGACCGCAACCGCTGGCTCGACCGATTCAAAGCCGTTCTCACCGCGCATTACATCCCTTTTCGCGAGGACGACGGATGGCGTCGATTCGATTTGGAACTTTGGCCTCAATGGCCCATTTCTCCATCGGTCATTTCGGTCACAGAATACCACGGGGACAATCGCCATCTGACGCGCATTCGCGTCTTCTTTCGCTGTGCGAAGTGGCTGATCGTTACCGTCGTTGGGCTCGCCCTACTAGCAGCATCGCCTTGGACTTCACTGCCATTGAAAGGTGTTTTGATCACACCCATCGTCGTGGGCGTCTTGGTGGCATTGGCACTCAAAGCCCGACTTCGCACCTTGCTGAATGAGTCGCTGCGCTCAAAGTAGCACCGCTTGAGTGACTGAGACCGAGGGCGACTTTTGGCAAATGCAGTGGGGCTGGTCAAACGAGTCGAATCCGTGTAGTCTCGTGCATGATGCCAAAGACCAATCTCCTTCCTCGCCGTCAATTTCTCGCCGCCACAGGTATCGCCGCTGTGGTCGATCTGCTTCAGGGTCAGCTTCGTGCAGCCGACAACGCCGCCGGCGTCGCAGCAGGAAAGGTGCGCCACTCGGTCTGCAAGTGGTGCTATCCTAAAATCCCGCTGGAGGACCTCGCAAGCGCCGCGAAGGAGATCGGTCTTGAATCGATTGAACTCCTCGACCCACCCGACTTTCCGGTCTTGAAAAAGCATGGGCTGCATTGCGCGATGGTCAGCTACCCCACCGCCATCGCCCCGGATGGCACAAAGATCGGACCGATCCCGAAGGGCTTCAATCGCGTTGAGCATCATGACCTCCTCATCAGTGTTTATGAACCGCTGTTGAAGGCGTCCGCTGAGGCCGGGTTCAAGCAGGTCATCTGCTTCAGCGGCAATCGCGACGGAATGGACGATCAGCAGGGCATCAAGAATTGCGCCATCGGCATCAAGCGCCTGATCCCTCTCTGCGAGCAACTCGGCGTCACGCTCTGCATGGAATTGCTGAACAGCAAGGTGAACCACCCTGACTACATGTGCGACCACAGCGCCTGGGGTGTCGCGCTCTGCGAGGCAGTCGGCTCTGAGCACTTCAAGTTGCTCTACGACATCTATCACATGCAGATCATGGAAGGCGATGTCATCGCGACCATCAAGAAGCATCACCGATACTTCGCCCACTACCACACCGGCGGTGTCCCCGGTCGTCATGAAATCGACGAAACCCAAGAGCTAAACTACCCCGCCATCATCCGAGCAATTCAGGACACCGGTTACACGGGCTATCTCGGCCAAGAATTCACCCCCGCCCGCCCCGACCAAATCGCCTCACTGAAACAAGCGGTGGGGATTTGCAGCGTCGCTTAGGCAACTCGATTCCTCGCAATCAATCTCAGCCCGACACGTCCGAATAAAGCGCCTCGACTAGACTCAGCGCCTTCCGTCCTGGGAGGATGCCCAGCTCCATCTGGTTCATGACGTAAGCGAAGGAGATGCCGTTTTCGGGATCTGCAAACGCTAGGCTACCCCCGGCACCAGCGTGGCCATAGGCACGGCGGGATGGACCGAAGAGTTGCCGGAACTTGCTGCCTGTCTCGGGGTCAATTGGGTCCTTCATCATGCCGTGGCTAAAGGCGCACGGCAGCCGCAGCACCAGATCGTCAGCGGATTCTGAAATGCCGGTCTCCAGCAGTTTCAGTATGGTTTCCGACACGACCTGCTCACCTTGCCAGCGCCCGCCATCTGCCAGCATGGCGTAGAGTTTTGCAAGGCCAGATGCACTTCCCACACCACCCATCGCTGGGTAACCACGCTGCCAGGTTTCCGGCTGATTCATGTCTGCCACGGCGTGCAGTCCGACGGGCGTTGCGAAGGCCAAGGCTGTCGCGCTGCCCGGTGTGGTCAGTGCTTTTTGAAACTGCGGATCCCTTGGTTCCAGGCTGAATTTACCGGGATACAGCGTCGCCACACACCCCCACTTCCGCTGCGGCAGGCCAATCCAAAAGTCGAGATCCATGGGAGCGCCAAAGACCTCGTGGAAGAACTCGCCCAGCGACTCCAGACCGCTGAGCCGACGCACAATTTCGTCCAGCAAGAAGCCAAATGTGCGCGCATGATATCCTTGCTGGCTGCCAGGTTCATGGAGCGGCTGCTGATGCTCCAGCGCGCGGATGACGCCGTCGAAATCAAAGATCGGCACACGCTCGGTCAGGCCGTAGAGCCCTGCGGTGTGTGACATCAGTTGCGAAAAAGTGATGTCTGCCTTGCCGCCGCCCACAAACTCCAGCCACGCGTCAGAGATCGGCGTTTCAGGACTCAATCGCGCCTCCATCCATGCATAAACCGTCGCCAGCGCAGCCGGACCTTTGGTGGCAGACCAGACCGGCACCAGAGTCTCCTGAGTCCACGCCTGGGAACGCTCCCGATTCGTGAACCCCGAGGCCAGAGACAAAACCTCGCGCCCATGCTGCCAGATCGATACCGACGCCCCGAGCTCTGCGCGAGAGCGGAAGTTCTCTTCAAAGGCACGCTCCACGGCGGCCAAGCTGCTAGCAGAAATCGTGACCATTAAGTTCGCTCTAGACGCGCACGCACCGGATCCAAATCTGGATCTTTGCGGGCGATTTGACGCAGAGATCCATCCATCTCAAAGGATTGCAAAAGCAGCTTCACCGCCTCATCTTTGTGGCCGAGACAGGCCTCATAGCAACCGAGGTTGTAATAGTAGACGGCCTTGGTTCGCAGCGTTTTTGGGCCGGACTTAAGCAAGTCCATTGCGTCCGTGGTGCGCCCGAGTTCATGCAGGCAATAGGCCGCATGAATGAAGCCACCGGGTTCATTGGGAGCGATCTCGCAGAGGCGATGCCCCAACGACAGCGCCTCCTCCCAGCGATGCTCCCCCATCATACAAAGCAGCGTGATCTCCAGCACGTCAGCGCGATCAAACGAACCTTCTGGCAACGCGTTGAGTTCATCGCGTGCCTCCTCATGCAGCCCTAGCTCCAAGTAGCCCTGGGCTGCCATGATGCGGCGTTCGACGTCGGTCATGAGATTCAAAGTAGTGATCCAGTGAGAGTGTACAGAGATGGCGGGTGCGGGTGCAGAAGTCCCTCACCACGCACGAAGTCAGGTCGCGGGGGAACTTCCGATTGCAACGCCCCTGATCAGAACGTAAATCCGCCCGGTGAACAAGGCTTTTGTTTTGGGGGCAGGATTGGGGGAGCGGCTCAGACCACTGACGGCGCAGTTGCCCAAACCCATGATCCCCGTCTTTCATCGTCCGCTGATCACGTATGCCTTTGACCATCTCATGGCCGCTGGCGTGCGTGAATTCGTCGTCAATACGCACCACCTCCCGGCAGCGTACGGTGCCGCATTCCCTGATTCCATCTATCACGGAGCCCCCCTGCACTTTCGCCATGAGGCCCCCGTTCGGCTCGAAACGGCGGGCGGTATTGCGAACATTCGCGACCTCACGGGCAGTGATCCCTTCTTCGTTTACAACGGAGACATCCTCACGGACCTCCCACTGCAAAAGCTGATTGATGAACACGAGGAACGCGGCAACATCGTCACCCTGGCACTGCGCAGTGCTGGCCCCGCCCTTCACATCGGCCTGGATCAGGCCACGGGAAAAATCACGGACATTCGCAATCGCCTGGGCACTGGCAATGAGGGCACGCACCTTTTTACCGGCATCTATATCGTCAGCCCAGAGTTTCACGACTGGCTGACCCCGGGCAAGGTAGAATCCGTCATCCCCATCTTCCTGAGCATGATCGAAAAAGGCGAGCGCATCGGCGGCATCGTTCTCGACGAAGGCCAATGGTGGGACTTGGGCAATCGCACGACTTATTTGGCCGCCCACCGCATGCTCAAAACGCAAAGCGATACCTTCCCCGCCTACGCCACCAACGTCCCCCCCGCAGCGGTGCATCCCGATGCGCGGATCGCCCCGGACGCAACGCTGCAGGGTGTCAACGTCATTGGCCCAGGTGCTGAGATCGGTGTGGGCGCTGTGCTGGAAGACTGCATCATCTGGCCACAAGCGCACGTCGCCCCCGGGGCCCAACTGCGCCGCTGCATCGTGCGTTCCGGCATTTGTGCCGAGGGTTCCGCCGTAGACGCCGATTTGTAGTGCGTATTTTTGCCTTTATGGCACAATCGGCCTCCCTCTTTTACCGCGATGCCTCCAGAGCAAGAAGCCCTCATGATCCTCACCTGCCAGCGTTTCCCACGCCTGGCTGGCCTCCCCTGCGCTGTCGATGCCATCGTCAAAGGCGGGTCGGACCGCCACTTTTACCGACTCTCCTGGCCGGACTCCTCAGAGCCGTCCATGATCCTCATGGTGTATACTCTCAATCGTCGGGACAACCCCAAATTCGTCCCCGCCACCCATCGGCTCGCCGCGCTGGGAGTACGCGTGCCGACCATTCATGCCTTCGACGAAGATCGCCTCTGCGTCTGGCTGCAGGACCTGGGCAAACAAGATCTCCACAGCCTCCACCAAGAACCCTGGGACGTCCGCCGCCCGTATTACCAAGCCGTTCTGCGCGAGGCCGCTAAGATCCACACGGTGACCGAAACCTTGCTGAGTGCGGCCGATCTTGCCGAGCTGGAGCCGCCTTTTGATGAAGCGCTCTACCAGTGGGAGCAGGACTACTTTCTCGATCACTACGTCCGTGGTCACCTCGGACGAGACTTCCCCGGCACTGACACCACCAGCATCGAAAACGCCCTGCGCGATCTGCGCCGCACCCTCGGAAAAATGCCACGCTGCCTTGTGCATCGCGATTTCCAGAGCCAAAACGTCATGCTGCGTGGCAGCGAAACTTGGCTCGTTGATTACCAAGGGCTCCGCCTCGGACTGGCCGAATACGATCTGGCCTCCATGCTGATGGACCCCTACGTCACCATCAGCCGCTCAGAGCGCAACGAGCTGCTGACCTTCTATGCCGCAGAGAGGAAGCTCGACGCCAAAAAACTTCAGGACACCTTTTACCTCTGCGCCGCGCAGCGCCTGATGCAGGCGCTCGGTGCCTACGCCAACCTCAGTCGCAACCTCGGCAAAAAGAGCTTCCAGCAGCACATCCCCGCCGCCGTCAAGAACCTGCAAATGGTCTGCAGCGAGTCCGCCGCACTCGCCCCCTTGGCCGAATTGCTCAGCTGAAGAGCGCCCATGTCCACGTGGCTGCGACTTTTCCCGGACGAAGATTTCCGCTTCCGGATGGCCCTGCGCAAAGGGGATACCGCCGCCTTCTTTGCACCGACTGCAGACGACTCCCTGCTCCAGCAGCGCCGCACCCAGCTCGAGTCCGATCCACACCGCTACGCCGCCGCACTGCCAGATTCGCTGCCGATGGTGGCGGACGCGATGGCCCTGCTCAAAGCAGCATCCGGCACCGCGGTCCCTGCGGGTGAAGATCCTCTGGCACGGTGCATTGCCGCAGGAAAAGTCATCGAACCCGACTGGGTCATCCTCTCGCCAGACCCCGCAAAAAACCACCCCGTGATGGGCGGCGTGGTCTGCTTTCCTTCCTCCTGGTCCCTGCCGGAGAAGCTCGGGCTCGCCCTGCACGACGTGCATCGCCCCGCACCCACGGTGACCGCCTCTCTCGGCGGATCCATCGACGCCTTTCTGACGCGGCTCAGGCCTGGAGAGGCCTGGCTGCGCGAGAACTGGGGTCTCAGCGCCGATGCCGAACTCGACCACCATCCCGACTGCCCTCAGTCCGTCTTGTCAAAGGACGCGCGGCTCACCACCACCTGGCTGCGACTGGAGTCCCAGCTCCTGACCCGCCTACCCGCCACCAGTGCCATCCTGTTCGGCATTCGCGTCACGATCCATCGCCTTGATACCCTAGCCGCAGAGCTCGGGCTCGCCCCACGCATCGCCAGAGCCCTGCAAACCATGCCAGACGACACCGCCGACTACAAAGGTCTGGCCGACTGTCGCACCGCGCTCATTTCGGAGCTTGTGGCGCGCTAGCCTTTCAGAGAGACTTTCCCAGCACTGCCATGGCTGATTCTCCACGCGTCCTGTCTTCCAAAGTTCGCATCGAAGGCCTCTTTGAGACCTGCCTATTCTTGGGATTACTGGGATCTTGGCTGGGGCTGCTGGGGCAATGGCATTGGTTCCTGGATCTGTTCAGCCACTTCCGCCTGCAATACGCCCTCGCCGCCGCCTTGGCACTGCCCTGGGCACTGTGGCGGCAACGGCGAATCCTCACGTGGATTGCGGTGGCGACGCTGCTGCTGAATGTCTGGCTGATCGCTCGGACGGATTGGGACGTCGGCGGTGGCATCCCTGCGGATGACTTCAAAATTAGAGTCGTCAGCTTCAATGTCCTGAGTTCCAATGAGAATCATGAAGGGGTGCTGAAATGGCTGCAGCAGGCAGATGCAGACGTGCTCTTCCTCATGGAAGTCGACAACACCTGGGCCAAGGATTTGCAGCCACTCACCGCTACCCATCCTCATCACGTGGTCGCCCCACGCGCGGACAACTTTGGACTCGCTCTCTATAGCCGATTGCCATTGGAGGAAGTCCAAGTGCTGAGCGCCACGGATCTTCCGTTGGAAGCAACCACCGATCCTGATGCCCTGACTGAATTCATCCGCGCCCGGCTCAAGATCGCCGATCACGAATTCCTCCTGCTCGGCGCGCATCCCGTGCCGCCGATTGGCCGCGACTACGCGGCAAGCCGGGACGAACAACTCACCTCTTTTCGCCGATACATCGCGAAAGCAGCGCTGCCGACACTCATCGCAGGTGATCTGAATGCCAGCCCCTGGTCGTCCGGCTATCAGTTCTTGGCCGACGACAGCGCTCTGCGGCCCGCACCACGTTCCTGGGCGCCCACATGGCGGCGCTACTCGCCCGTGATGATCCCCATCGATCACGCCCTCTGCTCCCCGCCCCTCGTTTTTAAAGAGCGCACGCTGGGGCCGGACCTCGGCTCCGACCATCGCCCGCAGATCCTGGATCTAGGCTGGGCAGAGCCCCGGCTTTAGCCGCATCACCACCCCACGCGCTCCCGATTGGCCAGATAGATCCGACCGACCAGACGAGCGTGTGCCATCAAGAAATAGCCACCGGCTGCGGCCACCGCCATCCACGCGCCAAAGCCGCCCTCCGGCACCAGGGAGGCCACCAGACGAATCCCCACCGGGATCAACATCAGCCCCGCGCCCGCCAGCATGTAAGCCGGACCGCAGCGCAGGATAGCCGGGATGACGCGGTGCGGCAGCGCCTCCGTGAACGACCCGAGAGCGATCAGCGCCATCAGCCCCATGCAAAAGTATTCGCAGCCCAGGGCTGAGGTGAGTGTGACCAGTTCCTCCCGCAGCGGCTGATGCGGGGCCATCCAATAAAAAATGGCCCCCGTCGGCAGCCACGCCACAAAAGCGATGCCGATCACGTTTCCCAAGCTGTCCCACAGATCATCAAAGCGCAGGCCCGCCCCCTGCCAGGCCTCCTGACCCCAACCCGTCAGCGTGTTTTCGATGATGGAAAAATAAACGCGCACTACCACGCCTACCAAGGCCATCAGGATCAGGACCAGCCGCACCGAAAGCACCTTCAGCGACAGCACCCCAAATCCCGCCGATGCCGCCCCCACGATCACCAGTAACCAGCCAATGTGGGTGAGTGGGTAGCGCAGGGCATCGATCAGGATGGGGACTTCTTTAGGCTCTTCAGTCATCGCGGGATTTTTCCTGGCGATGCTATCCACTCGGCGGACACCGATCAATCTTTTCCATCGCGCCATCTCCCACAACCGCCGAACCGTCATACGCAAAATCGCTTACTCCGGTAAGCCTTTCCACTCCATTACACTGAAGCTCTTCGGCGCAGTTTATGCTTTCTATTCTCCCGGATGGGGCGAAGGGTCAATCACTGGCTGCGGAGGTTCTGCGGCTGGATTTCCCGGTCGTTCAGCTCTGGGAGGAGCAGCGTTTCCGTTCATCATTCATGGGCAGCCCCAGTGGCAGAGTCCGTCCATCAATCCCACGCGTCGCCTTATGAAAAACACGTTCCGCCAAACTCTAAGCGCCCTGCTGCTCGCTTGCACCCTAGCACTGCCCGCCGGACTCCAGGCCGCCAACTTCACCGTTACCAACACCACCGACTCTGGCACGGGATCCCTCCGCCAAGCCATCATCGACGCCGTTGCTCTCGCGGGTCCTGACACCGTTACCTTCGCCCCCGCTCTGAATGGCAAGACCATCCAGTTCGCCAGCCATATTTCGATCACGGACACGAGCGGGGTCTTCATCGATGCTTCGTCCCTCTCCAAAGGCATTACTCTAGACGGCGGGGGAACGAACCGACTCTTTTCAGTCAACTTCAACGCGATCCTGGGTGCCCAATGCCTCACCTTCACGGGCGGAGCCGCCCCAGGCGACTCTGGGGGGGCCATAGTCAACAGCCAAGGAAAGCTCGAGCTAAAAAGATGCACATTCGTCGCCAATTCGGCGGCGGCGGGTGGTGCCCTTTACTCTTTTACACCCACAGGCAGCCTAACCCAATACACCTTGCTCGAGGAATGTACGCTCTCGGGGAATAGTGCGGCGACCTCTGGCGGTGGCTTCCAAAACGAAAACGGCACCAGCACCCTGGTCCACTGCACCATCACTGACAATACGGCCCCAGCAGGTGCAGGCAGTGGCGTGGCGAGTTGGGGGGATACCCTCACCGAAACCATCGTCCACAATTGCCTCATCGCTGGGAACAGTGCCGGCAACGTGGATCGGCAGGGCGGCAGCACCAACAACAGCTTTACCAGTCGCGGCGGCAATGTCATCGGTCCGGGCGAAGAGACGGGCGATTTCAACCAGCTCGGCGACGTCATCAACATCACGGATCCAGAGATCGGGCCCTTGGCGGCGAATGGTGGCCCCAATCAGACCCACGCGCTACTGGTCGGCAGCCCCGCCGTCGGTCGATCCCGCGAGTCCCTCGCCACCAACGATCAACGCGG
Source organism: Verrucomicrobiaceae bacterium (assembly GCA_024232965.1). Lineage (GTDB taxonomy): Bacteria > Verrucomicrobiota > Verrucomicrobiia > Verrucomicrobiales > Verrucomicrobiaceae > JACKQF01. The sequence continues at coordinate 311,030 of JACKQF010000004.1, forward strand.
TAGCGAGATCCTCGGCATGCCCGACACGGGCGCCTACGAACTGGCCCCATCCTTCCTCACCGTCACCAGCCTCAACGACTTCGGCCCCGGCACTCTGCGCCAGGCCCTCTTGGATGCAGGTGCACAGCCAAACCCCAGCGTCATTCGTTTTTCGCCCAGGTTGAACGGCAAAACCATCCTGCTAGCCAGCGTGCTGAGTTACGGCCAGGGGATCGATGTCGCCGTGGATGCGTCCACCTTGTCGGCGGGCATTACCCTTGATGCGGTTAGTTACAATTTCAGTGCCTTGGAAGTGGTCGGTTCCGTATCGCTGACACTGCGCTGCCTGACCATCCAGAACGGCGTCACCAGTGGTGGGGGCGCCGGGATGTCGGTCAGTGGGTCCAATGTGCGCGTCCAGCGCTGCAGCTTTAGAGACAACAGCGCCATCCTCGGTGCCACTGGCGGGGCGATTCTCACCAGCACTGGCAGCAGCCTCACGCTCGACCACTGCACCCTTTTCCTCAATTCTTCCACCCTCACGGGCGGGGTGGACGTTGCCGGTAACGCCACCATCAACCATTGCACCATCGTGGGCAACAACGGCACCGGCCTCAACGTCAAGTCGAGCGCTCAGGTGCGACTGATGAATAGCATCCTGGCAATCAATACCGGCGCCAGTCCCGATATCAGCGGCACGGGCGGCCTCCTCCTGAGCGGGGGACACAATGTCATCCGCATCCAGCCCAGTGGCTACACTGCGGCCTTCCAGGTGGGCGCCCCGAATGCCAAGGGCGACTACGTCGGCACGAGCGGTTCGCCGGTGGACCCCAGGATTTTTGTCCCCTTCGATCAAGACAATGGCGGACCGACCCCTACCGTGGCGCTCAACAGCGGTAGCCCCGCCTTAGACTTGGCCACCACATCGACCAGCACCATCGATCAACGCGGTTTCCCCATCGCTGGGGCACCGGACGCAGGAGCCTACGAGTCCCAGGCAGGCGGCACCTTTGAGTTCACCGCGCTGGGATACGTCGTCACTGAAGGCTCCGCCATCGCCGTCCCCATCCGTCGCACCAGCGGACTCTCCGGCCCTGCCAGCGTCACTTTCACCACCGCCAACGGCACCGCCAAGTCCCCCGCTGACTACGTAGGGTTCACCCAGGTCGTCGACTTCGCTGACGGCGAAGACATCCAGACCGTGATCATCTCCACCAATGCTGATGCCGACGCAGAACCGAACAAGGTCCTCAATATGCGCCTCAGCAAGCCCTCCCCCGGCAGCCGTCTGGGCACACGCAGCACCGCCACCGTCACCATCTTGGACAACCTGTCGAACAATCCCATGGTCGACCTGATCTCCCCCAACGGTACCATCACCTTCCCCGCTGCGGGCGCGACGGTAGGCGGCGACTTCACCGTCACCGGCAGCGCCACCGACGACATCGGCGTCAGTTCGATCTTCATGACTGGCGGCCCCTTGGGCTCTGCCCCCCTTCCGCTGGGCTTCGTGACGCCCGACACCCCCGTTGCCCCGAAGACCAAATGGAGCATCCCCGTCTCGACCACCACCCCAGGGCCCTTCATCCTCAACGTCAGCGTCGAAGACACCAGCGGCCACATCACGGCCCTGCCCCCCCGCACCATCAACATCATCCCCTCCGCCCCCTTGGGCGTCATCGTGACTGGCAGCGGCACGGTAACCAACGGCTTTTCCCCCACCTCGATCCGACAAGTCGGAAAGCCCTACACCCTCACCGCACGCCCCGGGCGCGGCGCGATCTTCCACTCCTGGGCGATCCTCACCGACAGCTCCCCAGCAGACTTTGGCATTCCCGATGGCGCGCTGGAGCAGCCGACCCTGACCTTCATTCACCGTCCCGGACTCGTGCTGCGCGCCATCTTCATCAACAACTTTTACACGGTCTCCGGATTCAACGGCGGCTTCACCGGGCCTATCGTGCCCAATGCCTTCCTCCCAGACCGCCCACCCGCTGGGGCAGGTCTGGAGGATGGCACCCGTGACGGACTGTCCACCACCGGCTGCGGCTCCTTTCGCGTGCTGTCCAGCGGTGCCTTCTCCGGCACCCTCAAGCTCGACGGGCTCACCCTCCGCGTCGCGGGCACCTTTGACGCCAACGGCAATGCCCGCTTTGGCAGAGGCCGCGTCCTCAGCCTCAGCATCCCGCGCAAAGACAATACCAGCCTCAGCTTCAGCGCCTACATCTTATCCAGCACCATCTTCGGCACCGTCACGCAATTTGACCAGAGCGGCGTCACTGCGGTCTCAGACCTGCCCGCCGTTTTAAACCACAGCGCCCAGCTGCCCGTCCCCGCCGATCGGCTCGCCGCGAACAACGGCACCGCGCTTTACAACGCCAACATCACCCCTCCCACTCCCGGGCTGGTCCCCCTGCCAGAAGGCTACGGCTTCCTCCAGCTCCGCCTCTCCCGCAATGGTTCCCTCCGCATCACCGGTGTCCTAGCCGATGGCACCGCCCTGACCCAATCCACCTTCCTCACCGTGGACAGTGGCTTCAGCATCTTCGCCCAGCTTTACGGGAAAAAAGGCTTCTTTTTCAACCACAGCTTCATCGTCTCCCACCCATCAGACATCCTTCCGGCCCCAGGGAAATGGATGCGCCCCGTGCTCGACAGCCAGCACTTTCCGCTGGGATGGCCAGACCCCATCAGCGTCACCCCCACGGGCCACCTCTACACCTACGGATCCAGCAACCCCGTCAAGCCGGGACTGCCACCCATCGACGCCGACGGCAATGCCCAGTTTGTGGTCCTCGCCAGCGGTCGCTTGTCCCAAAGCTACCTGGTTGGCATTGAAGACAACGGCCGCGTCACCGCCTTCCCGACCGATCGGACTTCCCGGTTCAGCATCAATCGCAGCACCGGCCTCGTCAGCGGCTTTTTCACCGCCCCGGACGGCACTCGCCCAGCCGTCCGCGGTGCCATCGATCAAACCCTCGATGGCCCCATCGGCTTCTTCCTTTCCACCACTCCCCGAGTCAAAGACTACCAGGGCTATTCAGGCTTATTTTACCTCAACTCGCAGTAGCGGTGGCGCTTCGCCAAGAACCGCAGACAAGGCCCCCAGAGTCCCATCCCCCTTGCAAAGCGTCCCGGCGCGCGGATCATCCGCCACTCCGCCGCCCTTTGCATGAACTGGACCATCGCCCGCACCATCTGCCTGCTGACCGCCTCCAACGTCTTCATGACCTTCGCCTGGTATGCGCATTTGCGGGATCTGAAGGGACGCCCCTGGTTCATTGCCGCGCTGGCCAGTTGGGGTATCGCCTTCTTTGAATACCTGCTCCAGGTGCCCGCCAACCGCATTGGCAGCACCGCACTCACACTCCCCCAGCTCAAGATCCTCCAGGAGGTCATCACCCTGACCGTCTTTGTCCCCTTCCTGATCTTTTACATGCGGCAATCCCTCAAGTGGGACTACCTCTGGGCCGCCTGCTGCCTCTGCGGCGCCGTCTACTTCGTGTTCCGGAAGTAAGCCCCTTCCCCCTCTCAGCGCCGCAGGGCATTGATCACTTCATCCAGCTTATCGATGACCTGCTGCACATCGTTTTGGGTCGGTGGATCGCTGGGGATCAGGCCCAGGTTCGTCACCCCGTCATAGTGTCTCCAGCCTACCGCCCTGCGCCGACCTGTCGCCGCAATAGAAATTGCGTTGACAATCGCAGCGGAACGCTTCGCCCCTACACGATTCATTGAATCACCCTCACCACAAACGGGCGCAGAACTGCCCGCAGGGACCGCCCCCCACAGACACCCTGCGCCCGCATCCCTAGCCCCCCTCAGCACCCGATCAAGATCGGCAGATCATCCAGCGAAATCAGCGGCAGAACCAGCGCATGCAGCCACCGTCGCGACCGCTCCAAAATCGGCACCAAATCACCGCAGAACCCGCGTCCCAGTTTCAGCGCCGTCGCCAGAGTAGCGGAGCTCTGGAAATGCTCCAGAGCGCTCAAAGTCTGGCGTTTCACGCCACAGCGGCGCTCCACCTCCTCCATGGACCACTGGCGTTCCTTGCGCAGCGCCATTTCCTCCAGGATAAAGGCCACCTCCTCCGGCAGGAGGCCCTGAATGCGCAAATCAGGTGGCACCTCGGGGATCACAATTCGCTTGGACGGCACGTTCATCGGATCACTCATAAGACAAACGAAAGGCCGCCCAAGCGTTCATCGCGCCAAGGCGGGATTGGGTTGGATTAAAGCAACCGTATTAAATCAAACCAGCCGCCCCCTGACCAGAAAGAAATGCCCCACCCAGAAAAAACCCCGCCCGAGACATTGATTCGACAAACCGGATTCGTCGTTCATGCTTGGGGGCACCAACCCGCCCATTTCACCCGAAGCCTCTTCGACCATGCGAACCCACTTACCGCCCTGGCAAGCGCTGTGTCAGAAAGCGCATCTCCAAGATCCAGATGGGCGCATTCATGCCCAACTCAGGGACGCGTATGTTGGACGGGCGTATCACTCGATCCAGCACATTGGAGCCTGTCTGGCATGGCTCGATGCGGTCGCTGAAAGTGGCGTCGCGATCCCGGAAGCCTACGCCGTGGAGCTCGCGCTCTGGTTTCACGATATTGTCTATGATTCCCGGGCAGCCGATAACGAAGAGCAGAGCGCAGAGATCGCGCGGAGTGCGTTGCTGGCAATGGGTGGGCCAGTGGAACTTACCGAACGAGTCGCTTCCCTGATTCTGGCCACAAAGCACCACCACTGCGCCAACGATCCGGCAGCAGCCTGGGTGGTGGATATTGATCTGGCGATCTTGGGGGAGTCCCCCGCACGGTTCGAGACCTACGACGAGCAGATCCGGCAAGAATATGAATGGGTGCCGATGAAGGTCTATCGCGAAAAGCGGGCGGAGGTTCTGCGGACGTTCCTAAACCGCCAGAGCATCTATAAGACGGAGTTCTTCCGGCGGCGGCTGGAAGATCAGGCTCGGGTGAATCTGGCGGCGGCTATTCGGAGGCTGAAGTGACAGCTACAGCTTGCGCGGCGTGGATCACGCAACCGCGTTAGAGTCGGACGTGCACCACACGTCCCTACCGGCCACTGGTCGGAGTCGATCCAGACCGGTGGCACGCGGTAGGGCTGCGCTGTGCGCGGCCCGAATTTCTGGGGCGGGCGGAGGCGGTGAGGGGGACGGAGCCTATGCGGCCAAGAGGAAGATCCCCACCGAACCTGCGATCTGCCCGGGACGAGCTAAAGCTCTGGGCCACGGGGCGCTGCGCACTGCCCGCCGCCTCAGTGCCACAACTCCCTGGCGACCACTTCGCCGGTTCAATTGCACCGGGCTCCCAGAGCCCAGCTACAACCCACCCGTCCATCACTCCACCCCTCCACCCCTCCACCCCTCCACCACTCCACCACTCCACCACTCCACCACTCCACCACTCCACCACTCCACCACTCCACCACTCCACCACTCCAAGACGTCCCCGCCGAGCCGAACCACGCTGAAAGGCTTGTCACATCAAGCGACCTTGCTAGAGTGGCGCCGTGTTTTCCATTGGTTGGCTTCGTGCATTGATCTTCGGCGTCCCGCTGGCCGCGGGACTGGCGGGTTGGTGGGCGGCGCAGGGTGCCCGCGCGAGCCGGGAAAACCGCACCGATGACCTGGTGGCGATGCTGCCGGGGGCGGTGCCGGTTTTGAACCCCTTCCTGCCGGGGGATGAGATCACCCGGCAAATCTGTGACCTAGTTTATGCCCCGGTGCTGCGCATCGATAGTGAGGGTCGCCTGATGCCGGGCATCGCGGAGCATTGGGACTGGGACCTGCAACTGACCTGCTGGTTCCTCAATGCAGAAAAGGCCACTGCTGCGGCGGAAAAATTAAAGGCCATCGATGCGGACCAATGGCTGGCCTGGAAGCTGGACGAGGTGATGGCCAAGGACAATGAGGTGGTGCTGCGCTTTTCCGATCCCGATGGCCAAAATACGGAGGCTGCCCTGGAACACATCGCGGATCTACAGCCGGAGCCCGCCTCGGTAGTGCGGGTGGAGGTGGCAGAGCAGGCGCGGCAATACTACGCGCACTTCCTGGAAAACGCGGTGGGCGCGGGCGATATCCGCCGCGTGTGGTTTGACGGCGATATCGCCTGTGAGCTGGTCGTGAGCGGGGAGGTCAATGCGGTGGTGGCGGAACTGGAAAATTACTACAGCGCCCAACAGGGACTGAATGCCAAGGTGCGCGTGGTGGGCAACATGAGCGCGCTGCGGGAGCCGCTGCTGAGCCTGCACCTGCGCCCCGATCTGCGCTGGGACGATGGCAGCGCGGTGACGGCGGCGGATGTGAAGGCGACGGTGAACTACGTGCTGGGCCAGCCCTGGCCGGTGCCGAATCGGGATGCCTTTGCGCAGATCCAATCCATGGAAGTACTGGCCGATGATCGCCTGCGCGTGGCCTACCGGCGGCGGCTGGGGGTGGCGCTGCTGGCCTGGGTAGAGCTGCCCATCCTACCCGAACCCTGGACCAAAGGCCACCCGGCGGATGTGGCGGGCGCGGTCTTTGCGGGGTCGATGCCGCCGGGTTGTGGTGACTTTAAAGTGCTAGAACGCGACGAGCGGGCTCTGGTCCTAGCCCCAGCGGCGGCGATGGAAAAGCAGGCGCGCTTTTCCCAAATCCAGTTCCGCAGGGGGGACTCGCCCTTCAACACGCAGGTGGCTTTTGCGACGGGGACGCTGGATCTTTTTTGGCCAGGGAACGAGGCGGCCAGGGATCTGCTGCGTCGCGAGGGCCTAGTGGTGCGCGGTGCGCCGCCGGCCAGTCGGATGATGGTGCTGTGCAATACCCGCAGTGGTCCGCTGGCAGACGTCCGGGTGCGGGCGGCGCTGGAGCTGGCGACGGATCGCGAGGCCCTGATCCACGATCTTTTGGCGGGACGGGGTCGGGCGGTTGACGGGGTATTCCCACCCGGATTCTGGTTTAGCCCGAAGCAGGTGCCCAGAAAAGGCGCGGACCTGGACGCGGCGGCGGATCTGCTGAAAGAGGCGGGCTGGCTGAAGGACGTGCATGGCGTGGCCAAAAAGCCCGGGGAGCAATTGACCATCGAGCTGCTGACCACTGCAGGCAATGAGCCGCGCGAGCGTCTAGCCGCCGCGCTGGCAGAGCAGTGGTCAAAGATCGGCGTGGTGGTGAAGGTGGTGCCGGTGTCCTGGAATGAATTCATCGGCGTGCGTCTGGGGCAGCGGGAGTTCGAGGCGGCGATCCTGGGGCTGGACTACGATGCGTCCTGGGATCAATTGCTGCTGTGGCACTCCTCCCAGGCAGGACCGGGCGGGCTAAACTTCTCTGGTGTGCAGGATCGCCAATTGGACCTGCAATTGGAGTCCCTGGCGCGGGAGTTTGATGTGGACCAAGTCGCCGGGCATGTGGCCGAGGTGGAAAAAATCCTGACCGGCCTGCGTCCCGTCATCCCCCTGATCGCGGACCTGCAACAGACGGCGGTGCGCACGGGGTTGCTGGCCAAAGACGCTCCAGCGGACGATTCGCAGCCGTGGACGCTGCGGGATCTGCTGCTCAAACACGCCGCCCCGGCCGATGCCCGCCCCGCATTGCCCATGATGCTGCCCAAAGAATAACCCCACCCAACACCCGTGACCGTCCCTCCCAATCGCCCCTTTCTCCTGCCACTGCGCCTGATCGCAGTCGGTGGCGTGCTGGCGTGTGCGGTGCTGTCCCAGGCAAATCTGGGGCCGGACGCCTATACGCGGTTGCTGGCCTGGCTGCCGCTGACCGTGGCGGATGGGTCGGTGGTGGGTGGCGATCTGGTGTGGCAGACCCTGCGGTCGGGTTTTGTGCTGGGCATCGCCCTGGGCCTTGCGCATCTGGCATCGCTGGCGCTGACGCTGATTGTGGATCGCACGGGGTCGGTGGGCCGCGGTCTGGCGGGCGTGCTTTTTGCCGCGATCGCCTTTATCCCCATCGCGGCGCTGAGCTGGGGTTTTGTCGGCTGGTGGATCGGTCTGCAGCACGGCAGCATCGAGACGCTGCTGGGCTATACGCCGCCCCCTGGAAAAGACACCGCCGCGCTGGCCATGGCTCGCCTGATCTGGCGCTGGGCGGCCCCCTGCCTGCTGCTGGCCCTGCCGCTGACGGGCTGGCTGGCGCTGCATCGCGGTCGGGATCTGGCGCAGTTGCGCGGGGATGTCTCCATCCTGGGACTGCGAGCACGCGGGCTGCCGCCGACGTGGATTTTTTATCATCACATCCTGCCGAGGCTCTGGCCGATCTGGCGACGCGGTCTGGAGATCTGCGGGGTGATGGCCACGGCACTGATGCTGGTGGTGGAGGATGCGGTGCAGTTTCACGGAGTCGGTGCATCGATGCTGACCGCCGTCCGTGCGGGTGATGTGCCGGCGATGGCGCAGGGGCTGTATGCGGTCTTTTGGACCGCTGCGGTAGGTTGCGCGGTGGTGGGCTTTGTGGAGCGTCGCGATCCCTGGCGCGCCGCGATGGCCGCTGCCCGCCCCAAGGAGGTCCGGACGACTTCGGATCGGTCGTGGCTAGCTGGTCTGGCTGTGGTGGCCGTGGTCGCGATGGCCGCGTGGTGGCTGGGCTCCCGCCTGAGCGCCACGCCGTGGGCAGTCGAGTTGGTGCAGCGCATGGGCGCGCTGGCACCCGTCATGGGGACCGATCTGGAGGCGACGTTCGCCGCGCTGGGATTAGCGGCCTGCGGCGGGTTGATTTTTGGAGCGCTGCGTTCCACCCCCATCGGCGGACTGCCGCGCAGTCTGGCGCTGTCCGAAACGATCGTCTGGCTGCCGCTTCTGGCCGCCTGGCCGGCCCTGGCGGCTTTGGCCAAAACGTATGGATTACCAGACTACGCCTGGCTGGCCCTAGCCGCGCTGGGATGGGTGGTGACGCGACTGGACAGCGCCTGGGCCGCCGCGAGCTCTGCCCGCCACGTGGAGGGCGCCAAGGCCCTGGGACAGCGACCCGTGCCGACCTTTTTTATCCATGTCCTGCCGTCCATGATTTGGCCCTGGCTGCTGGCCATTTTTGACATGCTGCCCTGGCTCTGGGTAGGGCGGATCTGGATCACCAGCGTCGTTCCCGGCACCGACCCGCAAGCCTCGCTAGGTGCCCAGGTGGCCGCCGCGCAGGGGCAGATCCTGACCCGACCCGAGGACCTGCTACCAGCTACTCTGGTAGCGGTGCTTTGTGCCTTGTGCCTCGCCTTGCCTTCGCGCATCCTGCGCAGCCTCCGCCCCGACTGAAATTCCCCGCCCCCTCCACCGCTATGGAATCCGCAACGCCCGCATCCCCCGCCCCCAGCGCCAGTCCGCTGCTGAAGATCCGCAATCTGCGCATCGCCTTCCGCCGCTACGGGGCCGATCCCGCCGAAGCCGTGCGTGGCATTGACCTGGATCTCAACAGCGGCGAATCGCTGGCGATCGTCGGAGAAAGCGGCAGCGGCAAGAGCGCCACCGCGCTGTCCCTATCGCGGCTGTTGCCAGAGCCGCCCGCCCTGATCGAAGCGGATGAGCTGAGCCTCGCCGGACACGACATCCTGAAAATGAACGACCGCGCCCTGCGGAAAGTCAGGGGCAAAGAGATCGCCTACGTCTTCCAGGAGCCTACGACCTCCCTGAATCCCGTCCTGACCGTCCGCACTCAAATCGGCGAGGCCCTGGCCCTGCACCGCCCCGAGATCAAAGATCGCGACGCAGAAATCGTACGTTGGCTCTATAAAGTAGGCATCACGGAGCCGGAAAAGCGCCTGCGCTCCTACCCACACGAGTTGAGCGGCGGGATGCAGCAGCGCGTCATGATCGCGATGGCCCTGTGCTGCCAGCCCAAGCTCCTGATCGCGGACGAGCCCACCACGGCGCTCGATGTGACCATTCAAAAGCAGATCATGGACCTCCTCGTCGATCTGCGTGCCAGCCTGAACATGAGCCTGATCCTCATCACCCACAACCTCGGCATCGTGGAAGACGTGGCGGATCGCATCGCCGTCATGTTCCGGGGCAAAATCGTAGAGACCGGTCCAACCAAAGAGATTTTGGCCAACCCGCAGCACCCTTACACCCAGGCGCTACTAGAGTGCGTGCCGCGGATGGGATCCAAGCGGCCAAGATTGCACGCCATCGATTACGCAGAGATCGAGCGGGCTTTGGGCTGATTTTTGTTACTTTCGGAATCGGTCACCCCTGACCGAGTCCGAAACACAGCAATAATTGACCATTTTCAAAGCACCGGAGGCGGCAAACGATGACACTTTCCTCAAAATCACCACTTTTTGAGTTGTGATTTTGCCGATTCGTGGAAAGTTCGGGTCGAAATCATCAATTTTCACCCAAACACCCCACATGAGCACCCCAAACATGGATGGCGCACAGGCGCTGATCAAAACCCTGGCTGATCTCGGCATCGAGTACGTCTTCGGCTATTCCGGCGGAGCCGCCATCCCGATCTTTGACGCCCTGCAGACCGTGAAGACGGACATGAAGTTCGTTCTCGTGCGTCACGAGCAGGGGGCGGTTCACATGGCGGATGGTTACGCCCGTGCCACCGGCAAGCCCGCTGTGGTGCTCGTCACCTCCGGCCCTGGCGCTGGGAACACCGTCACCGGCATCATGACCGCGCAGATGGATAGCGTGCCGATGATCATTCTTTGCGGCCAGCAGGTGACCTGGATGCTCGGCAAGGATGCCTTCCAGGAGGCGGACATTTTCAACATCACCTCCCCGGTGGTGAAGCACAACTTCCTGGTGAAGGACTCCAACGCGCTGCCCCGCATCGCCAAAGAAGCCTACCACATCGCCACCACCGGTCGCCCCGGACCCGTGCTGATCGATATTCCAAAGGACATCAGCCAAGGCCCCTTCACCGGCACCTTTGATGAGCCGATGGATCTGCCCGGCTATCACCCCGAAGAAAATTTCAAGATTGATCAGGCGAGCATCCAAGAAGCTGCCCGCTTGATCGCTGGAGCCAAGCGCCCCGTGATCCTCGCCGGTCAGGGCGCCATGATCGCCCGTGCCGCCAAGGAACTGCTGACGCTGGCTGAAACCCTCGGCTGCCCGGTCACCACGACGCTGTTGGGCAAAGGCGTCTTCCCGGAAACGCACCCGCTTTCCCTGGGGATGCTGGGCATGCACGGCACCGCCTACGCTAATAAAGCCATCTGCGAGGCTGACCTGATCTTCAACGTGGGCTCCCGCTTCGATGACCGAATCATCGGCAAGCCGCACATGTTCGGCCGCAACGCCAAACTCATCCACATCGACATCGACGCGGCGGAGTTCAACAAGATGATCAAGGTGGACGTGACGATCAAAGGCGATGCCAAGGCCGCGCTCAGCGATCTGCTTCCGCTCGTCGAAAAACTGCCAACCGAAGACTGGCTGGCCCATCTCGACGGCTACAAGAAGAAGTTCCCGCTCGGCTACAAGAAGCAGGGCGGTCTGCGCATGCAGCAGGTCATCGATGAATTGTACAACCTCACCAAGGGTAAGGCCATCATCTCCACAGACGTGGGCCAGCACCAAATGTGGGCCGCACAGTTCTATAAGAACGACGAGAGCTACCACTGGCTCAGCTCCGGCGGTGCCGGCACTATGGGCTTCGGATTCCCTGCTGCCATCGGTGCGCAGCTCGCCTGCCCAGACAAGACGGTCGTGTCCATCTCTGGCGACGGCGGTTTCCAGATGACCCTGTTTGAACTCGCCACCGCTGCGATCCACAAGCTGCCTATTAAGATCCTCATCCTGAACAACAGCTACCTCGGCATGGTGCGCCAGTGGCAGGAGCTGTTCTTTGAGAACCGCGAGAGCGGCGTGGACCTGATCGGCAACCCCGATTTCGTGAAGCTCGGCGAGGCCTACGGCATCAAGGGCTGGCACATCCGCCGTCCGGCAGATGTGGAGCGCATCCTGCAGCAGGCCCTCGATTACAACGACGGCCCCTGCATCATCGAAGCGGAGTGCATCAAGTATGAGAACGTCTTCCCAATGATCCCAGCGGGTGCCGCGCTCGAAGACATGCTCACTGAAGCGCCGAAAACGAAGATGGAAAAGCCGACCGGTTCTACCTGATCGACCCAACGTTCCAAAGGCACGCCACGTAAATGACAACTAACACTGTTATCAGCGGCGACGCGCTGGAGGAACTCAAAAAGCTGAAGGCAGGAACCGTGCAAGCGGTCATCGCCGATCCACCCTACTACAACGTTCTCGAAGATGAAGCTTGGGACACCCAATGGAAGACCCCTGCGGAGTACCTCGAATGGTGCGATGCCTGGGTGGCAGAGAGCATCCGCGTCCTGCGCGATGACGGGCTCTGCTTCATCTTTGGGCAACTAGGCAAACGCGAACACGCCTTCATTCACCTCATGTCACGCCTCTCGCAGCAGCATCAATTTCACGATCTCATCATCTGGGATCGTGCGGTGGGCTACAATGAGCGGCGCGATAGCTTCACCCCGCAGTACGAGATGATCCTGGTACTGCGCAAGGGAGACGAAGTGAAGTTCAAGAAGGACGCCGTGCGCATCCCCTACGATGCTGCGACCATTGAGACCTACCTCAAGGACAGGCGTTACAAAGACCCGGCTGCACGCCGAGCCCATCTGGAGAAAGGAAAATTCGCCACGAACATCCTGCGCGTGCCCAGTTTGAAGGGAGCGTCGAAAGAGAAGTGCGGACACCCCAGCCAGAAGCCCATTGATCTGATTGAGAAACTCGTCGCCTGCTCCACAGATGAAGGCGACCTCGTCCTCGATCCATTCCTCGGTTCCGGCACCACCGCCGTCGCCGCCCAGAGACTCAATCGCCAATGGATCGGCATCGAACGCGATGAACGCTACATTGCCATCACCCAAGAGCGACTGAAGACCGATTTGCAGGCCGAGCAAGACCACCTCTTAGCCAGCGCTGCCCAAAACTGATTACCGATTACAGACCCCTGACCCCAGAAACCCGCCATGTCCGACCGCATCCCCGCCACTACCGACAAGAAGCCTGCCCCTCAGGCAGACATCATCAACATCCACACGCTGAGTGTGTACGTGAACAACCAACCCGGTGTCCTAGGTCGCATCTGTGCCGTGTTCAGCCGCCGTGGGTTCAACATCGAATCTCTGGTGGTTTCGCAAACGCGTGACCCCAAATTCAGCCGAATGACCATTGGCATCAGCGGCCACCCCGAAGGGTTGCACCAGATCATCATGCAGGTGAACAAACTGATCGATGTCATTCACTGCACCGAGCACACCGACCGCGATGCAGTCGTGAAGGAGATGGCGCTGATCAAGATCCACACTGGCCCAGAGCAACGCACAGAGATCCTCCAGATCATTGAGCACTACTCCGGCAAGACGGTGGACCTTCAGGAGGACAGCCTGATCTGCATGATCTCCGGCAACACTGACAAGGTCGATGCCGCCGTGCGCATGCTGAGCAAATTCGACATCATCGAAACCGTTCGCACCGGCAAAGTGGTGATGGCCCGCGGCCTCGGCGAGACCTAATCGCGACGCGATTTTTCCACTCAAAGCCTGACGGAGCACCTTCCGCGACGTCAGGCTTTTTTGTGTCCAAACAGAAATCCACCGACAACAATGGGAGCGTTGTTTCTGCCGCTAAACGGGCACTCGCAGCAAATCCTCACCGCAGCCACTTGCATCGTATGACAGGGCTAGACAGTGGGGGGCGCCAACCGATCCGTTCGGTGAGCACCCATGCACATCAAGGTTCTGGATCCGGTGGTGGAGGCGGCGGCACGGCTTCAAAAACGACCTGACCGGAGAAGGTTCGAGTATTGGTTGCGGTCTCGCCCAACACGGTCGGCAACTTCGGCAAGAGGAAGTAGCCATAGGCCTTGTCACCCGTGGCGTCGCGTACGATCTGCCCCTGGAAAGTCACCTTGCGGGTAATGAACTTTGTGGCGGTAATATCCATTGGATCAGGATCAACCAACGTAAAGCTGCCAGTCATCGTGCCTTTCGCTGCCACCACCGCCAGAGTCGTCTTGCGCGGATTCAGCGGGCCACCGGCCAGAGGCATGATGATCTTGCTCTTAGCCGCGACGGTCAGGACGACATCAGGGACTGGCCCTGGGCTTTCAACATATCCTTCTGTGAAGCTAAGCATCGCACCATCCAAAGCGAGCGGATCCAACCCAAGGATGATGTTAGGTGCCACTGGCGCCGTGTAGCGCGCGCCCACCACCGTCAGCTCCAGCGGAGCAAACCCGAGGCGATAAATGCGCTCCTTCGGATTTGTAGAGGCCGGACGCCACCAGCTAAGAGCGCCAGACAGCGTATTGCTCTCTGGGACGACGTCAGCAACCACAGCCATTGCACCAACGATTGAGCCCAAGCTCGGCGCCTTATAAAGGGTCTTGAAGATAGCAACTTGGCCATCAGGACCGAGGAAGGTAGCACTGGTGTAAGCCGTACCATCAGCCAACTTCCCTGCGACTGTGAGGGCTGCCGTCGTTGGATTGACAGTGAAAGCGCCGAAGCCGGTGCCCTGCGGAATGTCTTCGTTAGCGGCGGTGCCTTGGTAGTCATCTGGGATGTTCAAACCAAAGGTGAAGTTCCCAACAGGAGCCACCGTTCCTGCGAACACCGTCGCAGGTGCCGCCTTGCTCCAAATGTTGCGCCAGCCGTTGAAGGGCAACGAAAACGTGCCGTCAGTGATGCTACCGTCGATCATAAAGTTCGTGTCCCGATCCAATTTGAAGGACACAACAAGGGGGGAGGCCCCTTTGCGGACAACGGTCGCAGAACCGAGGGCATAGCGCTGATTATTCACGTCTGCATTCAGGATACCCTTGAAGGCGTATGACGTGGTGCCCAAGACAAACTTGCCAGAGTAGGTGCCCTTGACCGTTGTCGTCATGTCAATGCGACCACCGAGGTTGGCATTCAGCACAGCGTGACGAGGAAGCACCCCAACGTACGAACCAATGTGATTTCCTGGAAGCGAAGTGACTGTCAGGTTCACCGGCACTGAGACGGAACCCTTGGAATTGCTGGCAGTAATCGTGACCAGGAATGGTGTCGCTTTCGAAAGAGTCGGCTTGCCGCTGATCAGACCAGTCAAAGGATTGATCGTTAGCCCTGCGGGCAAACCAGTGGCTTTGTAAGCCGTCGGTGTCTGGTAGCTAGCAGCAGCGACGGGGACCTGGTAGCTGTAGGTGCCACTGACGATCGCCGCAGGCAAATCCGAGTTCGGGAAGAGAAGGATCGTCGGAGCACGGTCAAAGACCGTGATCGTCGTTGCACCACTCACCGCAGCTCCGCCCTGCCCGGTAACCACACAGGTATAGACACCAGTGTTGTTGGTCTGGAGAGAATTGATGGTGTACGAGCTCCCAGTCGCCCCTGGAATATTGACGCCATCCTGACGCCACTGGAACTGTAGCCCTGTTGGAGCAGCGGTGGTTGTCAGCGTCGTCTTGGTCCCATAGGCCAGCACCAGCGCCTTGTCCCCGCCCTTCACGACACCAAGCTGAACAGGAGAGGTGGTGACCGTATATTTTGTTCCGAGGAAGTAGTTCGTTAGCACGCAGGTGTAGGTGCCGGCCAAGGTCGTAGTGGCTGCCGGGATGGTAAGAGTCGGCCCGGTTGCTCCAGCCACGTTCACATTGTTCTTCTTCCACTGGTAAGTGAGGGTCGCCTGCCCATTACCCACAACCGTGAAGGCGGCAGGCGCACCCTCTACCACCATCTTGCTGGAGGGTTGAGTGACAACCTGCACAGGGCCTACGTTCGGAATGGTAAGGGCGGCACTGCCGCTAGTGACGGTGCCCACAGGGTTCGTAATAATGCAACGATAGGTCCCCATCGTGGAGACGGAGGCCGTGACCGCGTAGACGCTGTTGGTAGCACCAGCGATATCTACTCCGTTCAACTGCCACTTGTAGGTGATGGGGGCCGTGCCGGTGACAGTCACACTGAACTCCGTATCTGCACCTTCGGAGACAAGTTGAGTTTGCGGCTGGGTAACGATCACGATTGGCACATTCACCGACAATGTAGCCACTTGGCTTCCTACCGTGCCGTTCTCGTTTGTAACGACGACATCGTAGCCCCCTTCCGCTGCCTTCGCCACGTTCGTCAGCACCAGGGTTCTGCCAGTAGCACCGTTAATGACCGAGCCGTTCTTGCGCCATTGGTATGAGGGGCTGGAACCCACCACCGTGACGCTAAACGTCACGGTGCTGCCTGGATTCACAGTCTGCGATTGCGGATGTGTCGTGATGGTTGGTGCAGCTCCTGCAAGCGCGATTTCAACAACTTGTAGAATCCCAAGAGTAGCAAACTGGGAGACGTTCCAACGGAACTGGTCCCCGAGGATAGGCAAATTCAAACCAAAGCCAGACTCGCCTCCAGAGCGTAGGTCTGGCCCCACATTGATCGAGGAGTTAACGGCCAGCCAGTCGAACAGGTTAAAAATATCTCCTGCCCGTGGATTGTAGCCATTGAGCACCACATCAAACACGGCGCCTGCCGCGATAGTGGCATTGCCGTTGACGACGACTTGGTCATGCTGAGATGAGGTGATCGGGTCCGTCAGGGCGTTGCCGTAGAGGGTGTCCACATTCGCCAGATCCGCCGCCGTGAGCATGTCGTAGGCGGTGAAGGATGGCTGCTGAATCTGAAGAGTAGTCACAGAGCCACTGCTAAAGAGCAAGTCACCATTGAAAAACAGGCTACCCATACCATCGCCACCCAAGTCCCCTGGAGTCAGATGGCCATTGATGACGGATGCGCCCTGTACTACCCCAGTGCCAGCGAGGTATGCACCAATACCGACGATTGTTCCAGGGGCATCCCCTGCACGAACCGCGCCAGTGTCACCCTGCCCGTTGCGACCAACCTGAAGAATCCCAGCTTTTACCTCGGTGGTGCCTGTGTAGTGGTTGTCGAGTGTCATCGTCGCCCAACCAGCGCCGTCTTTAACGACGCTGAGGGCAGCACCAACCACGAGGTTATTGTCAACGAGGCTGCTGACCGGTTGGCCGTCCTGGAAGGTCACATCCCAAAGTGCTTCGTACCGTGATGGCGTCGTCTGCTTTATTGTCACCTTACCTGGGACAGAGGAACCGTTTTCTACCCAAGCCGAACTGCCACCAACCCCTTGGAAGTTTCCAACTCCGTCATTGATGCTGCCATTTAGACCTGAAGCGCTAGCATTGTTGCTGATCAGATTGCCGATGGTCACATTGTTCCCACCGACCTGCAACTTTGAGGAGCCATTCAAGGACACATCGTTCGCAGCAGTCAAGGCGTTGGCGTTTTCTAGCCGGAGAACCGTGATTTCGTCCTGGTCCCAGCTTTGATTCAACCCCACCGTGACATCACCCGTCCACGACGAGTTGTTACCGCGGAAGACGAAGTAGCCGACGCCACCGCCCACCTGCTGGTTGTTGGCAGTGCCGCTGTTGGTGTCGTCCGCATGAATCGTGATATTGCCAGAACGGTTGTTTGCGACGTCGTCCTTAAAATCGCCTGAGAAGACAAAGGAATTGAAGCTGCCACCGTTGAAACGTCCGCCTTGGATCATGTAAAGGCCGAGGTTGTCTCCGACTGTGACGTCACCGTGTACGTAGCCATTGTTGCCTGCTGCGGAATCTGCACCAAACGTCAGGCGCTTCGTCTGGAGGGGATTGTAAACGACGTTCACATCCTGAAAGACTTCATAATCCATGCCAGCGATTCCCTGTTCAGAGTATAGTTGGAGATCCGCGATGCCTTGTTGGCTAGCAGACCCAAGCGTTATCGGCGCGGTACCCACACCTGCGGGAAGACCGGTGCTGATAAGGCGCATTGTTCCTTCGGCAACGGCCAGTGCACCCGACCAGAGGACGTTGTTGTCACGAAACTCAAAGACGCCAGCACCGGTCTTTGTAATATCACCAGCGCCCATGAGGTAACCACCGGAACTCTGATTGAAACGGGCTGTCATGCTAACAGGAACATCCACCGTAAGCGCGCCCTGAACATCAATGACGCCGTTGATGTGTGTCGTTCTGTTCGTCACACCAGTCACCGGGGTCTGTCCAAACGAAATGGTATTATTCCCTTCGAAGCGCATCCACTCTTCGGTGCGCCATTCTACGCCACCCGCAGCACTCCCGTAGAAGAGCTCAAGGTTTGTGCCATCGCGGAAAATCGTTCCGTCCGTGATCGAGCGGCTCGTTCCGAAAGTGGAGAGCGTCTGTGTACCTGTAGTCGCAGTGTTGTTCGCCTGCACACGCAAGGTACCCTCACGAACATCGATCATTCCCGCGAAGCTTCCGTTATTCCCATCGGTGCCGCCGGTCAGAGCCAATGTCCCCGCGCCCATCTTGATCAAATCGCCACCTGTGTGATTTGCGGCACTGCCGTTGATAAAGGCATAATTGTTCTCGGTCAGAATATCGCCCGCGATATTGAAGACGCTATCGCCATCCACAACATCAATGACACCACCATTGCCACCGAAGGTGAAGTTGCGTTCGGTGTTCAAATCCACCGAACCGCCTGTCCACCGCAATGCTCCACCGTTCAAATAAAGTGCGTTATTGGTCGCCGCAGTCAACGCCACTCGGCCCAACTGGTTTTCGTTGTTGATCGAAAGAACCGAACCCACAAGGTTCCACAGCATCGCCTTATCCGTGCCGGAGTTGTCGGCAGAAAGAACAACCTGTCCGGTTGTTGCCGACGCCCAGTTCGTCAGCACATCGGCACCTGTAACCGCGGGCCCGGCGATCGTCACGAATCCAGGAGATGATCCTGTGACCCCGATGACAGCACCAATGGTGAGGGAACCTGCACCAAAATTGTGGATCAGCAGTTCACCATTTTCGGCGGTGGTGAGATTGCCGTTGCTGATCGTCTTGTTGTTAGCACCCACACTAGTGGCGACCATAATGGCACCGCCGGTCATCCCTACACTGCTCATTGTCAGAGTTTTCCCACCGAGATTTACAGTGCCCGTGGCAGCACCATCGAAGTGAAGGGAATTGAGGGTCAGATTGGTGGCAAGTGTCCCATAGAAGCCCGAACCACCGAGTTCACTGACGTTTGCATTCGAATGAGAACCCACGGTCAGGGTTGAGAAGTCATTCACTTCCTCGCCCACTCCGCGGACGTAACCAGTGAGACTATTCCCGTTGGCACCATCGATCATCACAAAATCATTGGCTGTCAGAGGGGCGGTGCCATAGGTGCCCCAAGGCAGCAGTTGATTTTGAACCCAGTTGGAGGACTTCGCCAGGAGAACGATCGATGCTGTTCCACCGTTGCCTTCCTCCACAAAATTGATAGCACTACCGGTCAAGCGATTGATGTTGGCTCCATCAGTCGTCGAGGCACGTCGGCCAAGGTTCAACGTTGTCGTGCGCCCCGCTTGGGAGGTGACAGAGATTTCAGTCCCGCCCGCCCGCAACTGGATGTTATTGTTGTTAGCGTTGGAGATGGTTTCAGTCGTGGTGGCTGAGGCATTGCCCACAACCCTCAGAGCACCACCATTGAGGTTCAGCGTACTGCTGGCCGCGGAGCGCAGTTGGTTGTTCTGGCTGTAGTCAAAGACCAGGGAGCCACCTGACACCAACCAAGTCCCCGTGGTACTTGCACCAGCGTTGTTGCCATACATGTTCACGACACCACGCCCGATCTTACTAACCGATCCACCAGTCGTGCGGCTAAATAGATTCACTGTTCCACCAGCATTCGAGTAAATACGTGCATCGCGCCCGAGCGCCAGCGTGCTCTGCGTCGTCACATCGGTTGGCCCAAAACGGACACTCCCTGATTCCGCCTCTGACCCAATACGCACTGCACCGTTGTTCGTGTTTCCGTGGTTCAGAATCGACCAGTTGTTCACGCCGAAGCTTTGCCCCGCCTTGGTCAACATGAAGTTCACCATGGAGTCGTTGCCTGGACCATTCTGATACTGACTGGTGCCGATCTGAAAGCCGGTGTAGAGTTCCGTTGAATCGGAGGCATTGATCAGTGCCAACGTCGCCGGATCGTAGAAATCCCCATCGCCGGTATAGCGCAGATTGCCCCGCATCAATTCGATACGTCCGACTGCTTTCCATGGCTGCGTGGCTTCGACATTGAGTTCATCGCTGCCGCCGATCCATGAGACGAGCACATTGTTCTCGTTCGCGAATGACTGTGATGAAAGGGTGGACCCGGCAGGAATCGTCGCAGCCTGGCTGAGGGTGATCGTGTTGCCGCTGATAGAACGGATCGTGGTGTCTGGCAGGATGCCAGGGCCGCTGATTGGCATATTGACGTAAAGACCGCTGCCATTGGACACAACCACAGTGTTACTTGAGGTCGTTGCTGTCGTGCTGACAGCACTGTAGATGGTGCCCGTTGGACGGCTGGAAACAGGAGAACCGATGGAGATGGCATTACCAGCTGCATCCAATTTGTCACCAACGCTCCCCTGAATGATAAACTGTCCGTTGCTACTTCCGTCCATCGTCCACTGCCGAGGCTTGGCGTAATAGGTGTCTTCGGTCACGACTGAATTGCCTCCGCCCATATTCCCGGCAAGGATTAGGGTGGTGTTGCCACCAATGAGAATGCGGGCATCAAGGAAGTTGTTCCCGGTCTGACCGGACGTATCAACGTTGTCAAAAGTGATGTTCCCATAGTGACGGTTAACCGAATCAACGTTGTTGATCACGATCTGATTGTCATTGGAAAGCATGCCCACATAGATGTCTTCCCGATTGACATTGAGGGTGGGGTTCCCGATCACAGAACCGACGTTTATCCCACCGCGCACGGAATATTGGCCTGATCCCTCAATGACCAAACCGTTGCCAGCGCCACCAGCCCCAAGAGCCATCCCATGACGGACGCTGAGCGTGCCATTTGCCACTTTTGTCAGACCGGTGTAGGTATTCTCGCCGTCAAAGAAGAGCTCTTGGAAGCCTGTTTTCGTGATGCCCACACTGCCCGGCGCCACATTCCCAGTGATGCTTGACCGAATGAAGGCCGCGTTACCAGCGATGACAGCGTCTTGGGTCCTGTAAAACGCATTGATATTGCTGATGATTCCCTCGGTGTTGCCAAAGTCGATCGTGCCTCCATTGATGTAAGACTGCATGTCCTGGTTCATCCCCTGTCCGAAATTCGCAAACAGGATCATCCCAGAAGAAACACGCAGAGTGGCGCTATCGTCGATGACCAGCGAGGTTGTCGTCTGCTGCCAGTTCACGAGAGATGTGTTGGGGAGAGTACCGCCTGGTGTATCCCCCAAATTGTCATCCAGATTACCAAAGCGCAGTGCATTGACCGTCAGATCTTCCGTCAGCACCAACGCCTGCTCTCCGACGTTGAGATTCTGTCCCGTGGCACCCGCGATATTGGCAAGATCTGTGTAGTACTCACTGTCATCGAGCGGGCGAAGGAACCCACCATCTAAGGTTGTAAAGTGGCGCCCAGATAGGAATAGATTGTTGCGGTTTTGCAAGGATGCCTGCGCATTGGCCCAAAGGTACGGATCGTCGGTGGGCATAGGGGCGGACCCACTAAAGACGCCCGCGGCGACCTGCCTTGCCGTTCCAGAACCTGAACCAACTAAATTCAACCCAGCGGAATTGGACAACGCAAAGCGGACGCTATCGACGCCAGATGGAACGGATGTCCCAAAGAGGGATGTCGAGTCCCAACTCCCTAAAACAAAAGCGCTGCCAGGCAGTCTCTGAATCTGAGTCAAAGTAATCGTCGTGCTGACACCAGCTCCATTTGTGGGGTTGATTACGATGTGGTTGTTGCCAGTCTCAGACCGAATCAAGCCCAATGTCTCGGTCACACCGGTATTGCCAGAATCAAAAACCAGATAGCCGTCCCGCAGCTTGATGGTAGCGGCATCATTGATCCGGTTCGATAGATTCGCCCCCAGATTGGTTGTCGCCGCGCCGTTGATATTCGCAGCATCCAGTGTGTTCGTGTTGTCCACGCGCAGAAGGCCCTTGCGCTCAAGGATGATGTTCGCCGTGGCCGCCAGTCTGCCCTGCCCGTAAAGGGTGGTACCAATCAGATCGGAGCGGCCTTCATTTGGCTGATTCGGATCGATCGGCTGGTTGACGCCGAGTTGCCGGGTGAGGATGGTATCGCCCGTATAGGTATTGTTGCCGGTAATGCGCAGTTCTCTCGAGCCTATTTTGGTAAAGCCCCCATCACCTGTGATAGCCCCCTCGACGATGAGCATGCTGGAAGGATTGACGACCTGATCGCCAGCAGGGTTCTGTGCACCCAGAACGACGTCACCAACGTTGTTCCCCAAACCACCGCCCTCAATGTTGAAATAGGTATTGGTCCCGTTGCTCAAGCCGGTCAGGTTGATTCCACCCTCCCAGTACGTGTAGATCTTTGGTAGAGTATCACCACTCAGCTCCATGTAGCTGGCCAAGTTGAGGTCGCCGCCAGAGATCGCGGAACGACCAAAAGCGGTGATATCGGCGGTGTGATGTGCACCATGCTGACGAAACAGTTCCAAACGAGCCCCGACAAGGGGTGTCATCAGGGCAGTGAGCGCCAGATCCGGCGTCTGCCCGGCATAGACCACATCAATCCCACCTGCTACGGAGGCGGATGTGAACAAAGTATGCGGGTAAAGGTTCAGCGGAGTGACCCCGCCACCAACCCCCGTCGGATACACGGAAGCGACGTTGTTCGCTAGGCCGTACTGTGCACGGGTCTCAGCCCTCAATTCACCTTCAGCGATCGTCAACTTGCCGAGCCCAGAGATCAGCGTTTCGATGAGATCAAAGTCACCCACCCCTGCCTTCGTGAGATCATGACCATTCCCGACTAAGTTCGAACGAACGAAGGAGACACCCGGCGTGACATCCATATCGTAACCCGCCACGTCGATTCGGGAAGCGGAGGTGACACGAGCATTGCCTAGTAGTTGGAGGTTCGTGACAGTTCCTGTGCCAGTCGTATTACGCAATGCGCCATTACCGAGATAGCCATCGCCACTGATTTGGATGATTTCACGCTCTGCACTGGCATCATCGTTCAAGCGCAAATCTTGCCCGCGCAGATCAAGAGTGGCGCCTGATTGGATGATCGTCTCGTTGCCGACGCCATACGCGCCGAGCGCCCTGCTATTTCCGACATTAATCAGCCCTCCCGCCGCAATGATCTGACCACTAAGAGTGGCCGCCCCGTCGAAGAAATTCTGACCACTCAACGTCAGAGTGCCGTTGCCCGTCTTGGAAAAGCCATTGCCCCCCTTGATGATCCCAGAGATTGTCAGCGCCTGATTGGTGAGGGTTGAGATGGTCAACCCCTCCGACGTCGTATTGTTGAAGTCGAGGCGGCCAGAGAAAGTAGCCGTAGTGTTCGTAGTGCCATTTGCCTCCGCCATCAGAGTTGCCCCTTGAGCGAACGAAATTAGGTTGCCAAAGTTTTGCCCAGAGCCTGCTGCGGACAGGATGGCATTGCTGCCGATGCTCACGGAATCTCGAGTCCCACCCAGCGCATTGTTATTCCCACGCAGCTTTATTTTCCCACTGTCGATCACTATCGAGCCAATGAAGTTGTTGTTGTCATCGTCGAGCAACATCGTCAGGCCGTTGCCAGGCATGAACCAGATTGTTCCGCCGCCGTTGAGCGCGCCGGGATTGTATTCAGTGGCGTTGCCGGAGTTAAAAGCCAACGTCGCCCCCGTTTGAGGAAACAAGGTGCTGCCCGTACCGAGGATGCCGGTTGCACCGCCATTGCCGATTTGCAACGTGCCTTCTGTGATGTAAATCTGACCACGTAGCGTGCTGTTTTGCGCCAGAATTACCGTTCCGGTCCCCGCCTTCGTCAGACCTTGCGTCCCGCTGCCTGAGACGTTCTCTGCAACAGTGACATTGACCAAGAGATCGTTGGCACTAAAATTGTGGAAGATAAGCGCATCAATGGCATTGGCAGTCGTGCTCGACGTCGAACTACGCAGGACGACACCTGCGCCGCCCGCGATCGTCACCGGCCCAGAAGCGGGCGTCACCAAAATACCTCCCGATTGGAGGTTATTGGTGCCGGAAAGCGTCAGCGTCCCGCCACCAGCCTGATTGAAACGAAGGCTGTTGGTCGTGAAAGAGCTGGTGGCAGTCCCCAGCGTCGTCACGTCGGTATTCGATCCAGCCGTGTAGGTGTTCGCTGCATAGCTCGCTAGCGCAGTGATGAGCGTGTCTGCCGCCCCACTGGTAACGGAGCTCGCCCAGTTGCTCTGCCCCACAGTGGCCCAGCCACCGAGAATACCATTGGTGTTGTTGGTGTCAGTCTGCGCGATGCCCGCAGCCCCCAAATTGAGAGTGGCACCGCGATTGCGAGTGATGACGTTCAGCCTGAGAACCGAACTACCGCTGCTGCGAAGAATCTGACTGGCACCCGCGTTCAGAGTGGTCGCGCTAACGATTTCCGTGTGACTCCCTCCCGCAAGTTCCACGGTCGCGCCCTTGATGGCGTATTGCAGAGAAGCCTGAAGGTTATTGTCATCGGTTCCGGCGACGGTCAGCAGACCCGTGCCGCCAAAAGTCAAGGCAGTCGCGTCAGCCAACTTAGAACTGTTGTTGGTGTTGTAATCGAGACGAACGGTGCCCCCTTGGAGATTGGAAAGTCCCAAGGCGGTATTCACGCCTGAAAGAATCACGGTACCGTTCCCCGCCACACTGAAGCTTCGCGCGTTGGTATCCGAGCTTAGCCCGCCACGCACCTCGATGGAGGAGCCAGCTTCCGTCGCCATGCGGAAATTCTGATTCAGGACAATGCTTCCATCCCACAGGTTTGTTCCGCTCACAGCCGTCAACGCACCACCATCCCCTGTGATGAGGAGGCGCTCACCAGTGATTGTCACGCCGCTACGCAACTGCACACCGGTTCCAGCACCGCCGGAAATCGTCGTGCCACTACCCGCGCTATTGGAATTACCCAGCCCCAGACCACCGCTGGCGGACACACCCAATGTGCCAACCGCCACCGTCGTTAGCCCCGTGTAGGTATTCGTGTTGTTGAGGATCCAAAGCCCTGCCTCAACCTTGTAAACGTTGGTAGTGCCGCCCAGCGTATTATCGATGATGCGAGGAGAGAAAACATTGTCCCGGAGCGCAGAGCTCTCGTTCCCACGAAAAGTTAGTGTGGAGTTCCCTGCCGCTGAAAAACCGATGTCACCAGTGTTGGTGAAGTTCACAACCGCATCATCGTTGATACCAATGGAATGCGATGGACTCGCCCAGATGCTGTTGTTAGTACGGGTGGCTGAGTCCGACGGTGATATTGTCAAGAGTCGGTCGGTGATCGCTGGCCCTGTTCCGATGTAGCGCAGGCCGATATCGCTCACGTTAGCAGCCCCACCCAACACCAGATTGCTAGCGTCAGCGGTCGCTGCCCCGATCCCTGAGGCCACTCCCGCATTCGCAATGCTGGCAGTGTCGATTCGTCCTCCTGAAATTCGAGTGACGCCGGTGTAGGTGTTTTGACCCAGTTGGGTTTGCCCGACATTGTGGCTTGCCGCACCCAGAGTGAGGACACCGGTCCCAAGCTTGGTGAAATTTCCAGAACCGGAAATAACACCATTGAAAGTGGTAGCCCCGTTTGCGCTTCCCACAGCCACAGTGATGCCATTCAAAATCACCGAAGAACCAACACCACCGGTGAAGTTATTGAACGTTTCATTCGAGTAAACATCCAGCGCCGCACCACGGCCAAAAGCGTTGGCGACATTCACTGCGACGCCACTGGCCAAGGTAGAGCCCCCCGGATTGGCCAAGCGCAGCGTGCCATTATTGACAGTGAGAGTACCGGTGAAAGTGTTGGCACCGGTAAGGTTCCACGTACTGGGACCATCCTTCGTCAACGCCGTCGTGTTGGTGGCACTGTTGTTGGAGATAATACCTTGGATGGTGTTGGTCACACCACCAGCATCATCGAACCGGCCCAAGGTAAGCGTCTTCACCCCCGCACCACTCACTCCCCATGTCGGATCAGCGATGGTCAGGCCGCCCGTCCCAAGGTTCACGATACGGACGTTTCCGGTCGTCCCGGAAAGGTTCATCCCAAAGGTTGCAGGCAACGTTCCCCCTGTGAAATTCTGGTTAAAAACAAAGAATGAGGTGGTGCCACCGCTGCCCAGATTGAAAGTCTTGCTGCCAGAACCAAGCGCGCCAATGCTGGTGACCTCCAAGCGGCCATTGTTTAGCGTGATATCACCGGAGAAACTGTTTGCGGCATTCGTCAGAGTCCATGCCCCCGCGTCATCTTTTACCAGACCGCCCGCGCCCGAAATCAGTCCCGAAACAATGCTGGTGGAGGCAGTCCAGTTCCCAAAATCTACCGTCGTACTGGAAGCACCAGCAAAGGAACCTCTCAGATACAATGGGTAATTTGCCACGGACAAAGTCACAGGACCGGCCAGTCGTAGCGGGCCAGCGCCATAAGAGGCGAATCCGCGCCGCCGGGAGGTGTTTGCCGTATCAGTGCCAGTGATCGTGATGGGGTTGTTGATCACCGCTACACCAGTGGTCTGGCTGATGTATTGGAACAAGGTATCTTCCGCCTCATTACCAGAAAGCGTGTCAATGGTCAGAGGCCCCGCACCTAGCGACCCAGGAGCGACGAATTGGACCGTGCCGCGATTGAGGGTGACACCGCCAATGCTGTTATTTGGATTGTACAGGCGCACAGTGGTGTTTCCCGCTGGATTCAGAGCTAACGTGCCGGCGCCCGTAATCTGTCCGCCAAAATACTGGCCCAGATTTCCACTCGCTGTTAGTTTGACACCAGGAAGGAGTTCGAGAACGGCATCCCGCATCACCGCAAGATTTAAACGTTCGTCATCCGTGACGCGTAGGGTTGCTCCCGAGGCGACGGAAAGATAGCCGTCATCCCGCCAGGCAACGCCCCCCTGGAGAACCACCGTTCCGCGGTTGATCTGGTTGCGGCTGTTGAAAACTAAATTGCCATTTCCAACATTCGTCGACTTTGGATTGAGCGTCAGTGTCCCCGTATTGTTGTAAATGAAAATGCCGCCGGCATCAGCGCTGCCGCCCCCTGTGATGTTTGCGGTAATGGTCTGATCTGCATCGCCAGCAATCTCAAAATAGGCCCAGTTGGACGTAGCACGCCCAGTGTTGCCATCCCCTGTGTTCAAGGAAAGTTCTCCACCAAAAGGTGCAAACTGGTCCGGAGACCCCAACGTCACCCCCATCAATCCGTTGCCCGCTCCCGAGTCCGTAAGGATTCGCACCATGCCCCCTGTAACTTGAAAGAATGAGCGGTCGTCATTGTTGCCAACATCCGCAAAACCTCCGGCGATCTTGCCGGTCAAATTCAGTGTGGTAAGACCATTCTTCACAAAGTATGCCAGGCGGTTTGAGGTAACTGAGGCGTCCGCTACCGGCTGCAGGATGATGTTGCTTGCCATGGTCAGCACGCTGTTACTCTGATTGAAGCGCACCCCTGAGTTTCCGCTCCCTGTCCCTGTGACGTTGATACTCTCAAATCCGGGCGCCCCATTGGGGAGGAAGTCGTGATTCCCCAAATAGACCTGAACATTGTTGTTCACTCCCAGCACATTGAGACGCCCAGTCATTTGGCTCAGATCGCCGGCAAGATAAACCGAATTACGGTTCGCCTCAATGTCACCCTGTCCCGTGATGGTGTTGTTGATGAAGAGAAAGGTGTTGCTTCGGTCGGTCATCAACGACGCATTCGCCGCGATATTAACCGTCCCGCTACCCAGAGTACCGCCAGCACTATTGAGTCCCAAACGCACCCTGCCCGCAGCGATCTCAGTGTTCCCAAACGTGTTCGTGCCAGCGAGCACAACAGTCCCATCTCCAACAACGCTGTAGAAACCGATTCCTGCATTGGAACCAAATGTTACTGCATCGCCATTGGGGCTGAAGATTGAACCATCAATCCGAAGAGTTCTAAAACTTTCCGCAGCAAGAGTACTGTTACCACTCAGTGTAACGATTCCTCCTGATGTATTGTCACCCCCTGTTCCGATCAGAGTACCACCTTTCAGCAGAATCGGCTCCAGAATAGCGTTAGCCCCATCCAACTGGAGCACCGAGCTCGACGCTACAGAAGTTCCTGCTGAGGTGCTACCGAGGGCGTGATTACTGCCCACCAATAGATAACCCTGCTCCGCAGAAGTACGTCCAGTGTATGTGCTGTCGCCAGAAAGGACCACAGCTCCGAAGCCAACGTTTCGAATAGAACCAGAACCACTTATCGCGGCACCGAGGTTTAGCGAGTCATCACCACGATTCAGAATGATCGTCCCGTTGTTTGTTACCGCCCCGATTCCGAGACTACCCTCAAATCCTCCGTCTCCGACCTGCAGCGACCCGTCCCAGATATAAGTCCCGCCAGAGTACCCATTGTCACGGCTGACGATCAGAGTTCCAGGCCCCACCTTGGTTAATGAGGTACCAATCGGGGCAGCATTGAAGTGATCACCAATGTAAGACGAAATCTTCAAGTTACCTCTGTTGTTGTATTGGTGCACAACAAGATCGAACGCGCCAGAACCATTGTCGGCGGTCAACTCATAGCCACTGCCATCCTCACCGATCTCCACATCATTGTAGCCTACGTTCGGCGTCACCAAGATACCCCCAGCACTCACCGTGGCAGCATCAACCAGAGTCAGTGTAATGGGCGACTCCTGATTGAAACGTATTGTATCCACTTCCCCGCTTACAAAGTCGTTTGAAACCGCGTCGTAATTCACGCCAGCAGTCCAGTTGGTGTCGTAAAAACCAAGCGCGTTGATCGGATTGATGCCATCACTAACGGCCCAGTCGTTGCGTTCGAATACAGCGTACCCGCCAAGTATCCCGGTTGAATTGCCCATTGTCGTCGTCGTCGCGCCTAGTCCCACGATCAAAAGACTGGAGCCTGCCGCGTTTCGAGTCAGTGGCCCAAGGCTCAAGCTTGAGGTTCCAGGCAGCTGCCGGATAGCGCTGGCACCAGCTTCGAGAGTCGTCCCCGGGACCTCTTCTGCCCCCCCCGCACCGCTGAGGTCAATCCTTCCCCCAGATAGCACCAATGTATTCTTCAAGTAATCAGGTGTGGCTACCGGGTCCAGACGTAGCGTCGCCCCCCCTCCCACTCGCATAACCGTATTAATCTCCGCCCCGCCAGTAAGGGTCATCCGACCACCATCAAGCCCAAACACGGCCGCCGCGCCCCCGAGGACTGTGCCGGAAAAAAATGTCGAGGCATTGTTGGTGATCGAAAGCACGCGAGTGCCTGTCCCCATGTCAATTGCCCCACCCCCAGACAAAGAACCCAGAACTTCTCCATTCGTCTGGGAGGCTCCCAGGACCAGCGTGCCATTGACCGCCACCCGCGTTGTATCAGCCAAAGCGTTATTTCCAGATCCGTCGTTTAGCGTCACCGTGGCACCTGGGGAAATCGACAGGGTCGGTCCATCGAGTCCAAGTGTGCCACTAAGAGTCCACGTTCCGCCGCTCACATTCACAGCGCTCTGATCCAGACTTCCTGAGATCGTGCCGCCAAATGAGCCGTTTGCGCCAGCCAATTCCAGCACACCTCGTCCCAGATAGACTTTGCTGAGCCCGCTGGCGGTTACCAAGGTACCAACCGTCTGATTGGAACCCGCTAAATCCAAATTACCGCCCGCCATTCGCAAACGCGTTCCACTGCCAAAGGTTCCCCAGCCACTTGGTGCCGATGGAGCACCGAGGCCCGTTGAACTGCCAAAGGCGGCAGTACGAAGCGTACCTCCCGCCACCTCTACCACTGCCACCGTGTTTGCGCCCCAGAGATCCAGAAGAGAAGTCCCGGTCTTGCTAAACGACCCGGAACCCGTCAATGATCCACCATAGACACGAGGCGTTGTAGCGGCCCCCACTTGCAATGTCGAGAGGCCAACGATTGAAACTTCCCCACCGGAGCCCCCAATGACATTCCCCCCCATACTTGAGGCATTCGGAACGCCATTACCAAGGGTAAATGGCGCAAAACCCGTCGCCCTCCCTCCACCTGCCAGAGAAGCCACGAGATCGATGTTCGAACCGATGTTGTAGATCAGCTTGGTTCCAGCTGCATTGCTGATTGTGATCCCGCTCAGATCGTCCAACCGGCCGGCTCCAGTCAACTCAACTTCGCCTGCATCCACCCGGAAGATACCATCGAAAGTCTGGCTTCCAGTGACCGTCAGGCGCCCCGTTCCTTCTTTCATAAACGCGGTATCAGCAATGTTTCCAGCTACGACGCCTCCCCAGGTGGTACTGACGTTATTGCCGCCAACAACCAATGCGGTCGTATTCGAGTTGGTGACACCATTGAAGAGATTGATAGTGCCGATACCAGACAACCCACCGATCCGCTCAAAACTACGGAGGTTGATCGATGAGTTCGCAAAGTTGAGGATCGCGCCGAGTCCCAAATCAAGTGTCGATGCATCACTCAGCACGTTGCTCGTTGCCCGGTTAGCTGCACCTGCGTAAATAGTCCCGTCTCCAAAAGTCGTCAGTCCGGTGTGCGCCATCCGCCCAGAGATAATCAAGTCACCAGGACCGAATTTGGAGATACCCCCAGCACCCGTAGTCCAGCCAGCCCAACTTTGGGACAGAGGGCTGTTCGTCGAAAGGGTTGCTCCCGGGCCCAAATTCAAGCGGGCACCATTCGCTAAGGTCAGTGTATCCACAGATGCATTCGCCAAGATATTCAGAACTGCGCCCTGCCCAGAAACGACAATGTCGGTCGCCACTGCGTTAGACTGCAGTGTCCAGCACATCATGGCGGTCAGGTTTACGGTCGCGAGCACTCGACGGTGCCGTCTCAGGGTTTGGAGCGTACTCATGGGGTTGAGGCGAATGGATGGCTTAGACTATTGCGACTTATCGCTTATTTTGAAATGCAGCTGAGTGCTTCGACAGCGGAGGTGTAACTCCGTTCATTAGCGATACGTTGCGCCAAAAAAAGCATGTTCTTTATCTCTCAATCAACTTTAGCAATTGCAGAGAAGGCTTTTGGCTTATTTTTCTGCATATCCGCAATGTAATCACAAAGTATCCACCCGTGGCAATATCAAAATCTTTAGTTACAAAGAACTTTTTACCCATTTTTGAACCAACTTTCAGCCCGAGTTTTTCAGCCCTCTAGCCTCCAATCGCTCTGTCCACCCACCGACGCTGCAGTCCGAGTTCGTCCGCTGGTGCTGCCTCCTCAAAAGCTGGTCCAAAGGACAAATCTCCCCCCCACCTCAGGCGGAACGCGCTTGCCACCGGGCACACCTGCTGCTAAAAAGAGGGATAAGTTATGGCTAAAATCCAATTTACCACTCCCGAAGGTGCCTCCGGCGAAGTCGAACTGACCGCAGAGCGTATGAGCATCGGTCGCGCCGATGACAACTCTATCGCCATTGGCGACGCCTCCATCTCCAGCCACCACGCAGAGATTGCCATTGAAGGGGACGCCTGGGTGCTCACGGACATCGGCTCCACAAACGGCACCAAAGTCCGGGGCGAACGCGTTGAACGCATCGAGATGACCTCCGGCGGCAAATTTACTCTCGGGTCCGTCGAGTGCGTCTTTATTGGCGATGAGTCCTCGTACTCCAGCGCCCCTGGAGCCAGCTTTACCTCCACCGCCGGCGGCTACAACTCCCGGCCCTACGACCGCGGATTCCGCACCGGTTTTGGCGAAAAACAAAAATCCAAAGGAGATGGCTCCGGAGCCCTGATGGGCCTCGGCATCCTTGCCCTCCTCGCCTGCGCTGCATCCGTCTTTTTCATCATGCAAATGGGTGCCTAGTCCGCCGTGGCGCGGGCAACAATCCGGCCACAAACGCACTGCGCAGCGTTAATCCGCGCAGATTGCGGCGGCGTGCCCTCGCCAAAAGAACCCTGTCCCAGAAAAGAACCCCCCGAAGAGCGCGGCGCTCCCCCCTTCCCTGCCGCACCATCAAAGATCATGTCCAATACCATTGTCGTAGGCGCCCAGTGGGGCGATGAAGGAAAAGGCAAAATCGTCGATTACCTCACCGAAGGTACGGACGTCGTCGTGCGCGCTGCCGGCGGGAACAACGCCGGACACACTGTCATCAGCGGGGGCAACAAATACGTTTTGCACCTCATCCCCAGCGGCATCCTCTGGCCGGATAAGCTCTGCGTCATCGGCAATGGTGTCGTCATGGACCCCCTCGGGCTCATCGAAGAAATCAACAAACTGCGCGGCCAGGGCGTCAAGATTGAGCAGGCCAACCTCCTCATCAGCGAGACCGCCCACCTCGTCATGCCCTATCACCGCGCACTCGACGTCGCACGCGAAGCGCGCCGGGGCGACAAAAAAATCGGCACCACCGGTCGCGGCATCGGTCCAGCCTACGCAGACAAAGTCGAACGTTGCGGGCTGCGAGCCATCCTGCTGACCCAACCCGAAGTCCTGGAATCCGAACTTCGCGACCGCGTCGCCTTCCACAATGAGACGCTCGCCGCAGCAGGCGTGGACCTTGTCGATGCAGACACAACCGTCGCCAGCATCCTCGAAGCCGCAAAAATCCTCGCCCCACACATCACCAATACTACTGTCGCCCTCCACGAAGCGATGAAGGCGGGCAAGAGCCTCCTATTCGAAGGCGCGCAAGGTACCTACCTCGACATCGACCACGGCACGTATCCTTTCGTCACCTCCTCCAATACGACCTCCGGCGGAGCATGCACCGGTTCGGGCGTCCCCCCACGGAAAATCGACCGCGTCGTCGCCGTCGGCAAAGCCTACACCACCCGCGTCGGCTCCGGCCCATTTGTCACTGAAAACGAAAACATCGGTGACATGCTCCACAATATGGGCCGCGAATTCGGCGCAACCACAGGCCGTGCCCGTCGTTGCGGCTGGCTGGACATGGTCCTCGTCCGCTACGCCGTGATGGTCAACGGTGCCGACGAACTGGCCATCACTAACCTGGATGGCCTCGACGGACTGGAAACGATCAAGATCTGCACCGCCTACAAGCTGCGCGACAAGGTCATCCACTATCCACCCGCTACCTGCGAAGACCTCGCCATCTGCGAGCCGATTTACGAAGAGCACAAGGGCTGGGTCACCGACATCAGCGGCGTCACCCGTTACGAGGACCTACCAGCCCTGGCCAAAGCCTACCTCGATCGCCTGGCGGAACTCGCCGGAGCTCGTGTCAGCCTCCTCGGCGTTGGCCCAGCACGCGAGCAGACGCTCGTCGTCGGTTGAGTACGCATTAGCAGATTCCTACCCCTAAAAGACTGTTCCCCCTTCCCCCATGCGCGCCCTCGTCCTCACGGCCCCTTGCGAGTTTAGTTACGACCTCAATTTCCCCGAACCCACAGCCGGCCCCGGCGAAGTGCTCGTCGATGTCAAAGCCTGTGGCATCTGCGGCAGTGACATCCACGGAATGGACGGACGCAGCGGCCGCCGCCAAATGCCCATCGTCATGGGACACGAGGCAGCAGGAGAAATCATCGCCATCGGCGAAGGCGTCACGGACTGGAATCTTGGGGACCGCGTGACCTTTGACTCCACCGAATACTGTGGCGAGTGCCCCGAGTGCGAAAGCGGCTACGTGAACCTTTGCAGCAACCGCAAAGTGCTCGGCGTCTCCCCTGGCAACTACCGTCGCCACGGCTGCTTTGCGGAGCGCATCGCCCTTCCAACTCGGATCCTTTATCCCATCCCCGCAGACCTCAGCTACGAAAAGGCCGCCTTCGCGGAGCCGGTCTCCATCGCCCTGCACGCCGTCAACTTGGCGGACGGGATCGAAGTTGGTGAGGCCTTTGCAGACGCAGAAGACTGCGGCGTCGAAGGCTGCACGAGTTGCTCCGAGCCCTCAGATCACAGCCACGCCGAGCCTGACGCCAATGCAGCGCCAGAAGACGGCGGCACCGCAGTCGTCGTCGGCGCAGGCCTCATCGGGCTCCTCGTCATCCAATCCCTCAAAGCCCGAGGCTGGGATCGTGTCATCGCCGTTGACCTCGACGATGGTCGCCTCAAACTCGCCCTCGAACTCGGTGCCAGCGATGCCTTCAACGCCAAGCAGGAAAACCTCGCCGCCCACATTCGCGAAATCTGCGGTGGCGATGGTGCAGATGCTAGCTTCGAAGTCGTCGGAGCCGCCGCCCCACTCGATCTCGCCATCCGGTCCGTGCGCAAAGGGGGGCAGGTCATCCTCGTCGGCAATCTCCAGCCCAATACCCCCTTCCCGCTGC
Organism: Verrucomicrobiaceae bacterium; assembly: GCA_024232965.1. GTDB lineage: Bacteria > Verrucomicrobiota > Verrucomicrobiia > Verrucomicrobiales > Verrucomicrobiaceae > JACKQF01. The sequence goes on from JACKQF010000004.1 coordinate 345,221, forward strand.
AAGAAGTCGTCACTCGGCAGATCACCTTGCACGGCTCCTGCTCCTGCGCTGGCGAATACCCAGAAGCCATTCGCCGCATCCAAGACGGCAGCATCCGCGTGGAGCCCCTGCTCAGCGCCGTCGCCCCCCTTGAAGACGGCGCCGGCTGGTTCCAGCGCCTCTACGACAACAAAGAAGGCCTCATGAAGGTCGTCCTTGTTCCGTAGTGCAATCAATGGAGATCAAAAGCGATCTACCCCATACCTCAATGAAATCTGCCTACCAACGCACAATCGCCCTGGTGTTGCTGGTAATTCTTTTCGTTCCATCAAATTGGATACACGCGGAAGATCAAGCAGAAGAAAGCCGAGTTCTGAACAGTAGATTGGATGCAACAATGGTTGTCGAACCGATTAAGCCGGTCGGAACCACCACCGACGAGCAGTTTCTAAACGTACTTGAGCAACTGTCGAATCTATATTCCATCAGGTGGAACAGTCGGCTACCGATCCGAATAGATTTGCGAGCTTGGCAACAATTGCGCACTTCCTCCATCGACCTTAGCACTCAATTAGGACTCGTAATGAGAGACGTCCCAACCAAGGAAACACTGGTTTATTGGTGTGGGTTAGCCGATCTCAAGTTTACCGTCACACATGGCGCGGTCTTGATCGTTCCCGTGGATTAGATTTCGTTCAACAGTTCGTCCCTGTTGGACATGCCGACCGGGGAATACAGGCATCGCGATCTCAAGTCAGTTGGAACACCACCTTCACCAGCACGCTCGTCGCGATCGTTTCGCTACCACGTGTCGCCGGTGAGAATCTCCATCTCTTGACCGCCTTCAGCGCAGCCTCATCCAAGTCGTCGCGACCGGTGGAATGAGAAACTTCACAGTTTAGGATCGCCCCTGAAGCATTCAGCGAAACACGGATCGTTGCGCTCCCTTCTGCCTTGGCGCGCTTCGCCGTGGTAGGATACACTGGCGCTGGGGATGCCACAACTCTGGCACTGCGTGATTCCAGCCTCGCACTGCCGGAGGTCGTGCCGCCCCCTTTTCCCGCTGCCTTTTTGGCCGACTGCTTCCGCGTTTTTGTCGCAGGCGAAGTGGGCGGCGTCTCGTCTGGACTCGGTTGGGATTCCACTCTCGCAGCCAAGGCAGGCGGCAGCATGATTTCTCGTTGTTCTTCGGGCTCTGGAAGCGTGATGGCGGCCTCATGCTCAACGACCAGACGTCGCTGAAACACCAAAGGTGGAAAAGAATGCCGAGGGACTGGAACGGTAGGCCGGGCCTCAGGATGCATAGCCTGCGGCTTTGGCGGGGGCATCATCACCGGCAGCAGGACTTCCTCCTGATCCTCGGCGCCAGCCGCCGACTCCGCATCGGCTCCAGCATCCCCCATTCCACCCCAAGTGACCCATGCAGCAGCCGTTAAGATGGCTGCATGGATCCCCAGCGAAACTGCCAATCCCTTCCACCCCATCCCACGCAGGTATGAAAATCCCCGCTGGGCCAGACTAGCAGGAGTGGACGCGGCAGGTCTGACCACGACCCCTGGCCGCAGCTCCCCCGCGCGAACAATTCGCGGCGACCTCGGCTGAACTGGGGGCGCACCTTCCATTGGGCTCTCTGAATCTACTAACGACGGCCAGACACTGGCGCATGTGTGGACTTAAGCGAGGCAACTTTACCGAAATTGACACCGAACACCAGCCATCCTTCAAAGTCAGGGCTATGCTTCGTACATCCTACGAGACCGACCAGATCCAAGTGGCTATTCGTTGTCGGTCTCCATTGAACTGAAGGACCAGCGATAAGCTTTTGTTCAGGACTGCCGCGTCCGGCAGCGACGGTCTCTCTCTTCCAAGCCATTTCCACCCCAAGCGACAACTTGTTGTCAATCAGGGACTTACTAAGCGCCTGGGTGACGGAAAACTCCTCCGCTTTCTCGCCAGCAAGTTCGCGCTCATACACTAAGTTCAGGGCCCACTGCCATCCTCCCCCCAACTCTTCGCCAAAAAGGATCTTGGGCTCGATGACATCCCCTCCTTGAGAGGGATCTACAATCTTATACTCCAAGTAGAGCGCAGGGTTCAGCGGGATCACCCCCCAATCCGCAGGTGCCCATCGAATCTCGCCGGACACATCCAAATGTTCAGCTTTATCATTTTCCACCACCCAGTCGTAATAAAAGTCTAGCTGGACTCGACCGGGGAGCCCGATCTCGATCTCCTCCTGGAAGCGGTGCTTCCATTCTCCATTGTCGTATCTCCCACGCCACCACTGCTCCACACTCACTTCCCAGGGATTGCGCTGGATGTGAACCCGACTAGTGGCAAAGCGCCGATACTGCACCCACTCGGGCTGCTGATACGCACCGGTTCGAGCTTCCTCGGCCAATCCATCCGACTGCGCGGTCACATTAACCGTGGCAATGACGGGCGAATTCGCCGCGTCCTGCGCCATCGATTGGGCAACCGCCTGATTCGACAAACAGAAGGCGGCAACAATGGCGAGCGCTGCCAGCCAAGACATTGGGTTTTTAGTGGAGATGACTGCTTTCATGGGCAGCCCCATAGTGTCTGTTGCCGCCCTGACACGCAATTCGGGACGCAGATCAAAAAATGTCCATTCCACGAGTTTTCAGCACCCCCACGGTTCACAGCAGACTGCTATCGTCCTCCCGCTCCAGCTTCCCGATCTTCTTCTTGATCGTCTCAAGCTGCACAGTCATCTCATGCATCGCCTTCAGTGAGTCTTTGAACGTCTCCTCATGCCCCAGATGCGGCAGCGCCGGGTGAATCTTTATGAACTGAAGGGCGATGTTTTTGCAAGCTTCACGAATTTGCTGAATGGCAGCGGATCTTTCCATCCGTCACCGTACACCGATGCAGCGGCCCACGCAAAAGCAAAGCGTGCGGACCGCGACTGCGCTCCTTCCTCTCGCAATCCACCACATTTCCCGCTAGCAAAATCCACTCCCTATGCCAACTTCGCCCCCTCGCACGACCTTTCGATTGTCGCGCCTGACGTCCCCGTAGTTCAATGGATAGAACAAGGGTTTCCTAAACTCTAAATCCAGGTTCGATTCCTGGCGGGGATACCACCAAGTAAAATCAATGATCCAGCTCCTTTTTTTGGCCATCTAAGAATACGAATAAGAATAGGCCACCCTTGTCTTTGCCGTCTTTGTTAAATTTTCTGTGTGCCTGAAACCATCATAGCGAACACCCCGCGCCATTGTTCCCGACCCCCTCCCCCCGGCTCCCTTTTTATCCTGCTCCACTCCCAGCCTCTTTTTACAAGGTGTGATAGAGCCGCCGCCGTCCATCTACTGGAGGCATCAGAGGCCCCGCAAGGAGCGGCAAGTCCCCGTCCCGATCTTGATACTCTGGTAAACTCCGGCCCAACCTCCTCATACCTTCGGGCAATGGTCCACCAGCGTTCCACTTCCCCCCGCCGCGCCTGGACCAAGTAGCCAGCAGCCATCGCCAGCCCGTATATCCTGCTATTCTCGGCAAATTCTGAGTCAGGCCCCTGTATGTTCATCGCTAACCTTTGCAAGCACTAGTGGTCGCAAAGTGAAACGAGTGGCTCAATCCAGCCTTTGCACCCACTTGGTCGGTAGAATCCAACTCAGGCAAAACCATGCAACAATTGACGAGATCAACCTTGTGAGAGACGTTTCCTCAGCCAACGCGAAATAGATCGCAATCAGTGACGCACCAGCAAACAGAATCGTCCAGCGCCCCTTTGTGAAATGATGAGATAGACTTTCTGGTTGGCCCTGCGGTTGATCTGGCGAGACTTCACTGGCATTTGTGTCGCACTCTGGATCATCACCCGATGTCGGTTGAATCTCACTTTCAATTAGGACCTCCAACCAACCAATAACAACCAAGATGTGCATCTTGAGTTTCTGAAACAGTGACCAGCTATCCTCCCCAAGGAGAGGGTGTTCCAACAATTCAGTACACTCGGGAGGGATATATTTGAACAATGTGCGTAAGGCCCTTATATCCTTCCTAACCAACTGTAACGTCGCGTTGGGAAATGGATGAGATAGAGCATTGAGTTCTTGTACTCTCGCAACACTTGTCTCCACAACGAGAGAAGCCTTGCTGATAATCTGATCTATCGTCAAATGCGGCTTTAATGGACCGATCGGTGCAAGGGACATAGAGGCGGGCAACAGTTCTGTTATGGCCAGAATACTATTCTAGAATGGTGTAGCGAGAACTTTATTCACATAGAGGCAGCGCCCCTGACTTTTCGTCACGGTGCCTCGTCCGGCACAGCAAATGGTTTATTCTTAAACGAGATTCGCAACACACCTCAAGCGTAAAAGATTACGTTTGTACAGTTCCTCAACAAAGCCACGCAGGTTTTGATTTCGACCGCCCATATCCCCGCTTCGGTCTACACTCCTCCTGCATGCCATCAATAGCGCCGAAACTGCCCCACGAGTTTCGCCTCATCGGCTTTACCGGCCCACACGCCGCCCCATGATTTAACTTTGTCGCCGCCTATCGTTCCGTCCACCTCATCCCTCTTACTGCAAATTGGACTGGACGCCGCAAGATGGACGGCCAGCCCTTCACCTGCCCCTCCCTCAGTTCATCCGACCTAGGAGACGGTGGACGCTTGTAGGATGCCAGCGCCTGCCCGTTGGCGTGGGCACATTCCGCTTGTTCAGCTCCTCAGCGATGCCACGCACGGTCTTGATTCCTGCCGCCTCGATCTCCGCCAGCATGGGCCGCACCGCCTCCATTGTCGCCAGCGCCTTCTTCCGGTTCTCTGCACCAAGAACCGCCCCGTTCGTCCCCAGCTTGGTCCCCCTGGCCTTTGCACTCGCCAGCGCCGCCTTCGTCCGCTCTGAAATCGCCCGGGCCTCATTCTCCGCCACTGCCGCCAGAATCTGCACGGTCAACCGATTGGCCGTTGGATTGTCCACCGCCACGAAGTCCACGCCAGCCTCCAGCAATCCGGAAATGAAGTGAAGGTTCCGCGCCAGCCGATCCAGTTTCGCAATGATTAGAGTGGCCTTCTGCTTCTTCGCAATTGCCAGCGCCGCATTCAGTTGGGGCCGGTTCTTCCGCTTTCCAGATTCAACCTCTGTGAACTCTCCCAGCAACTCCCAATCGCCTCCATTCAGATACCCTTTCACCGCCTCCTTTTGGGCGTCCAAGCCAAGCCCAGACTTCCCTTGCTGCGTGGTGGAGACTCGATAATAAGCGACAAATTTCCCGTTCATGTTCACATATATACGTTCGTTTATGTGTGAACACAAGTCTTATTTCTTCCACTTAGCCATGCTGAAATCGCCGAATCTTTCGCCGCCTATAGTTTCGCGGCATATCTGACCAGATAGAAGCCAAGGATGGATAACACCAGACCTAAAACCAGAAACACGACCCCTCCAGCCTCGCGCCCCGCCCCAGAAAATGCTTGCCACAGAAAAGCAAAAGCACCCACGCAAACAACGACCGCAAGTAGAGCAGCCAACCATGCGAAGCATCCTTGCGCCACAGATAATCGAGCAGTACGGCGCTCTGCATCTACCTCCATTCTCTTCGCTAAAGCAACTTGCTCCATCACCCGTTTCGCCTCAGCACGGAGCTGTGCGACCCGATACTTGATGTAGTCCGCTTGAGCAAGGTCCGCGTTTCCTTTGGCACCAGCAAACGCCTTGGCCCACAGGCCCGGATTCACCGATCCATCAAATATTTCGGCAGCAACCATGTCGTAAAAGTGATCGTCTTTCATCACACCCATAATTCTTATTCAAGTATCAAAACACAAACACCGATTCCGTGAACGAATCTTGCCCCCTTGGCTCGGAGAAGTCTAATGAGGAAGCCCCTCTACGGAGTCCGTGCATACATCCAAAACAGGTAGCCAATCAAAAAGAACCCCAGACCCCACACAAAAAGCAAAATGGCATTTGCTCCACTAATGGACCCAAAAAAAGCATTTATCGACATCACTAACCCTAAAATCCAAAAAACAATTGCAATACAACCATTCAGCCCACGGACAAAGTCTCGCGCTACCAATCTACGCCAAGCACTACGCTCCGCCGCCGCCACGATTCTCCTCTCCGACGACAAATGATCTGTGAGTTGCTTCTGCAAAACTCTAAGCTGTGCGACACGATACTTGATATAGAATGCTTGTGCTCGATCTGGATGGCCATCAGCATCGGCAAATGCCTTGGTCCACAGACCTGGATCGACTACACCGTTGAATAGTTCGTCCGCGACCACGGTGTATAGAGGGTCATCATTCATTTGGGGATTGCGTAGTACTTTCCTGTGTCAAAACCTCTGCCATCAGCATTGTGCATGAGGCAAAAACGATTGCACGGACCATACGACAAAACCACGCCTTTCCTAACGGGTCAATCATCGTTGATTCATTCCTCCCCTCGATGAATACTCATCTCCCCGTTGGCAGGGTTCACCCTTAGCCGTTCACAGAACCGACCTTTGACCATATCCAGCGCATTGTAAGCCGCCGATCGCCCTGCCCCGGTTAACTTCATCAATGCCTTGGCTGCCGCATCCTTCTTCAACCACTTGTGCCCGCCGCCGAACACGTCTTCCATGTGGCTTTCCTCGATCTTCGTGTTCTTCCCTGCCGCTCCGCTCTCGCCTTGTTTGAATGCCTCCCAATCGAATTCTTCCACCGGCCCCACGAACCGCACACCCTCACGTCTCCAGGCCGTAGGCCGCCCCATCTCGCCGTTGTTGTTCTTGCAACATGAGAACACGAACTCTTTCCCCTCAGGATCATCACTGGCCGCCTGAAGGATGTAGGCCGCCCGTGGAATGCTCCCCAGCACCAGCGACCCTGACAGCTCATTCAGTAGCCCCCGCCCTTGGGCCTTGTGCTCCCGTGGCTTTTTGGTGTGCGCACAGATCACCAGGGCGGGCCGCTTGTCCCCCGGTGGCAGGCATGAGAGGATATGCTCAAACGCCGCCCGAAAGTCTTTCTCGAACACATCCTTCGTTGCCCGATTCCACGGATCAAGAACGATCACATCCGGCTTGAACGCCTCCACATGCGCCTTGAACTCCTCGCGGAAATCGGGGTCATCAAAGGCGAACACATCCACATCACGGGACACCAGCACCCAATCGTCCAGGTCTGGCACCTCGCAATGAATCCGGTATTCCGACGACAACCGCGCCAGCCCGTTTTCTGCCTGTAGGATCATCGTCTTGAACTTCCGGTGAACCTTCAGTCCGAACCAATCTTCACCCGTGGCACCGCTCACAGCCAGCGCCGAAAGAGCAAAGGACTTGCCCACACCGGCCGCACCGCCAAGCACGAAAATCCCACCCATGAAAATGTGCATATCACCAATCACCAGCACATCCTTCGGCACCACGTAGGCCGCCAGCTCCGACGGCTTGAAGAACTCCAGAAACTTCCGCTTCACTGGCGCATCTTCCACCGCAGCACCCGGCCTTCCTGGCCGTCTGTCCTCATCTTCCAGCGGATCATACACGCCGCTTTTTTCTCCATTCTTCATGGCGTCATCCTCCCTTGAAATTTCACCTTCTCGGCCTGGCACTCCGGCGCAATGTTCAGCACGTCACAGACGTCTTTCCCTTGCTCTCCATCTGCACGGATCAACCCTGACAAATCGAACGCATCCACCCGCGCCGCGCCAGCATCACGAAGCAACCGCGCCCATGCCCGCGCCGCGTTCCGGCCCGCCTCGTCTGCATGAGGGAAAAGCCGCACCGCCTTCCCCCTGAAGAACGGGAGCGCCGCCGGGTCCAGCCGCGTATTCCCCGCGCCTAGAATCCCCGCAACTCCCACCGAACCCTCCACGCCTTCACGGCGCACGATCTCCAACGCCGCCAGAACATCCGGCCCACCCTCGACAAGTAGCAGCTTCTCACAACGCGCCGCCGCCTCCAGGTTCACCGGCCAATCTTTGCCACCGCCCCAGGCGTGGCATTTGCGGGCGGGGAGCGTCTTGTATGCCTCCCATACCCTGCCATCCAATCGCCGCCCCTCAGCAATGCGCCCTCCTGGATCACAGACACACCATGCCACCCGGCCCGCCCATTCCGTAAACATCAGCAGCCCGCACGATTCCGCCGCCTTCAGTGTCTCCACCTTGATTCCTCGCAGCGCCGCCAGCGCCTCCAGTTCATCGGCGCGCGACAGTCTAAGGCGAGGGATAGCCCGCCCCTTCTCCCCAACGCCGCCGCCAGCTTTTGCGCGATAGGTGGGGGCCGCCATCGGCACCGGCACAACCGCGCCTCCACAATGCGCCCTTGCCCACTTCACCGCGTCGCCAAGGGGAAGGTCTAAGGCCAGCGCCACAAAGTCCACCACGGTCCCCGCGTCGCCCGTCGAATGATCCCGATAACGACGCCCATTGTCGAACACAGAGAACGACGGCTTCCGATCCTCCCGAAAGGGAGAGGCGATGGACTTCCCAGGCTCCCCCGGCAAGGCGAGCAATCGCCACACCGTGGGAATGTCCAGTCGCGCCTTGATCTCCTCGATGCTCAAATCGTTGATCGTCATCATCGCGCCGCCCTCCCTGCGTGATAGAGATACTCCTCTGCCCTTGGGGAAAGCTCGATCCCCAGGCCCGCCAGCGTCTCCCGCATTTGCCGTTCATGTTCAGGGGTCCACCACATCGTCTCCACGAACTCCTGAAGGAGGAAAACACCGTCGTCACCCATACCTCTGAAGTCCTCGGGTCGAGCGTAGGTGTAGTGGCAGTGCGTCCCCATTTCCTGCACTCGGAAGAGGATGTGCCGCCCATCGAACAACACCTGTTCCCCCTCCCTCATTCGCTGCTGAATTTCGCGCTCCCCCATTCTCCGCCTCAATTTTGGGCCAGTCATACCCCTGCATCCCCCTTTCCGATTTGAGCCTCCCGGCACTGGCGCAAGTATTCGCGCAAGGTCGGCAGATGAACCAACACCGCGCCACGGATCGCACCCGGCTTCCGCAACCGCACCAGCAGCCCGGGCACAGTCACCCCAAGATCCAGCACCGCAGAACGTGACAGGCCCGAAATCGGGCACCGCCCACGGGGTTCAGGCAACCGTCCCCATTCCGCCTCCGCAAGGGAAGCAGATTTGAATTTATGTTCTTGGCCTTTCGGCAGATTTCCCGCCAGTGTGGGCGGGCCTTCGTCTTTGATTTTGGTATTCGTTTTCATGGCTTATCGCAATGACAAGCCCGAATAATGTTACCAAAGGTCACCCTGACAACTACCCCAATTGAAAACAACTTGGGATGTTGTAAGGCGATTGAACTTCACAATTGAATCCTTTTGACAGCATAGTCAGGCGTGTGGCACGCCGGATCTTGTTAAATCGCAAACCTCATCAAGTGGAAGCTCCTCGCACGGAACAATCATCATCGCCTTGTCCATGAATGCGCCGCAGGCTTTGCCAGTTCAGGCAACCGGTCGAAGAGCGTGTTCTTGGCCACATCGGCAATGAACAAGCCGTTCCTTTCGACAAGACAGTGGACGGCGTCACCGCGTTTGGTTGAGATTAGGTTAGCCCCGGAATGCTTGCAGCACAAAATTACAAATGCTTGCTTGCAAGCATTTGTAATTTGATTTATGGAATGCTTGCTATGAATAAGTCAGACTTCAATGAAAACAGCCTGCAATCGCAGGGCGGAAAAGCGAGAGCCGCCAAACTGTCGCCAGAGCAACGCTCAGAAATCGCGGCAACAGCAGCCGCCAAACGGTGGAGCCTCCCCAGGGCATCCCATGAAGGAAATATCCACATCGGGGAGATAACCATCCAAAGTGCCGTCCTTGAAGATGGACGTCGAGTCCTCACGCAGAGTGATTTTATGATAGCGCTTGGTCGATCAAGACAAGCCAAAGGGAGGGCGTACTATGCGGGCGACGTCAACCTTCCAGTGTTCCTTACGGCTCAAAACTTGAAGCCGTTTATTGACAGCGAGCTACATGTGACATCGAGTCAAATTGAGTTCAAGCCTCTCAAGGGAGCGAGAGCCTTTGGGTATCCGGCAGATCTCTTACCGAAGGTGTGCGAGGTGTTCCTGAAGGCCCGTGACGCAGGAGTCTTGGTGGCAGGGCAAACGCACATTGCCCGCCAAGCTGACGTTTTGATGAGAGGTCTAGCGCATATCGGTATCATAGCCCTGGTAGATGAAGCCACCGGCTACCAAGACGTCAGAGATCGCCAAGCTCTCCAAACAATCCTGGAGAAATACATAACTGATGAGTGGGCGCGATGGACCCGCCGATTTGACCCAGAATTCTACAAGCAGCTTTTCCGGCTGCGTGGAATTCCTTTTCCGCCAAGCACTGGAACACGAAAGCCCTCTTATGTTGGGCACTGGACAAATGATATTGTCTATGCCCGCTTGGCTCCAGGCATTCTCAAGAAGCTAAAAGAAGTCAATCCAAGAGCAACTTCAGGTTCCCGATCAAGGAAACACCACCAACATCTCACGGAAGACATCGGCGCTCCCGAACTTCAGCAGCACCTCTCAAATATTATTTTCTTGATGAGGACTTGCACAAATTGGGAGGAATTCAAAACCAAGCTAGACATCGCATCGCCAAAGTTTGGTGACACCATGGCCTTGAACCTCACAGACTGAAGTGTCTGGCTCTGCCACCACATTCGCAAATACACCTTGAGCCGCAGAGACACCAGCCTCTGCGGCTCTTGTTTTGCTGGCCCTCGTCGTCGCCGAATAGTAGCCCCTTAGGGGCTGAGTCACATTTAACACGTTCCGCAATCGGCATGACTCACTGCCGCCGAATCCAATTGGCATCCCGGCAGGAACTCCGCAGCGAGTTCAACGGCACCCTTCGCCAGATTCGCTACTTGCGCCATCGGGGCAATATCACCCGACTTTTTCCGCTTTCTCTTTTCGGCTGCCGGATAGACTTCACGGAATTCAATGGCCGCCTCCTTGCCAGAAAATTTGGCTCGTAAACGCAAAGCCGCCAACGCCTTGAAGCCCGCATTCACTCGCCCTTTTTGCATTCTTAACGCGCTGCCGCCAGCCGCCCGAAATTCAGTCAGATCATCATGCAGATGCGCACGCCGCCACTTCAACCAATCCGCAAAGCTCGCAATGATCTCGTCATCAGAAAAATTCAGGCAAACACACATGTCCAGCGCCTCCGAAAGGATCGGAAGTCCAGGTGCATCGTCATGCCTTTCGGCCAAGATCATCCTCCCCGGCCTCCCATCATTGAAGCTGAACTCTGGCCTTCCGGTATCTTCATCCCATTCCCGCGCAAACTGAATAGGATCGTCATACGGCCATCCTGGCCCATCAGCCGCCATGTCCGCGTAGGACAGACTCAGTCTCTCGCATTCCTTTCCCCTCTTGCGCTCGATCTCCTTCATCTTCTCAACCAATTCGAACTTCTTAGCACTGGGCGCTCGGCACCACGGCACATCATCGGCTATCCAATCCGTATCGAAACACCGCGCCCCAAATGGCAAGCGATTCAATATCAACTGGAGAAACTCATTCGCGGCCTTCCATGACTGCCTCTCTTTTCCATTGCCCGAATTCACAGCGATAAACGACACGTTGCAGCTCGCCAGCCTTGCCCGTTCGCGGGCCGTATTCAGGGCTTGTTTTGCCTCCCAGATCTTGAGAGTCGCAAGCAATCCTGCACGCGCCGACTGCATGTCGGCATTCTCCATGACTTCCGACTGTGCACACATCGCACGAAATTCCCTTTCCCTCCGCTCCACCTCTTCTTCCGCGTCTAACTCTTCACGTCTCGCCGTCGCCTCCTTCGTCTCCCACTCTTTTGCCTCTGCCAAACCCTTGTTGTATATGCGACACGCCTCCCGCACAGCAGCAGATTCCCGCGCCAATTCATGAACTAAGGCCACCTTCCGCACTTCCAACGGCTCCTTCATTATCTCTGTGAAATCCCAGTCATCAGCCGTCAACCGCGCTGGATTGCGAGGCGCTCCACCTGACGGGGGAGACGGCGGGGGATAGTGCTGAATTTGATATCCCAGAACCTGATTCATGGTCAGATAGCCCTTTTCCACTGCCAAAGGTTCCGCGCTCGTTTGATACATCCAAGCACCGTCCTTTGTAGGCCAAACCGCTGTAACCTGCCGCCGTCCGCCCCTTTCCTCGATCACATCACCCACCTTGTACGGTGGCACTTCGCTCTCGTCATCACTCATAACTTGCACATCTCAGATTGATTCCACCCCGGCGGGGGAGGGTGGAAGGTTCCGCGTTCATTGCCTCCAAGGACGAAGGCATCCCCAGCCGACGCCCGCCGTCCAATCCATCTTGTCCTAAGCGGGTATCGGTGGACGGAAGCATAGGCGGACTTGGCGTTATAGTTGCGCGTCCGTCCACTGAAAAAAATCCCCCGGCGAGGGAAGCCCCGCACTGGTAGAAAAGAGAGAGAATCCCCTCCTTCTTCTTGTGGCCCGTTCCGGTTCATTCCTTGCCCTCAGATCACCGGCAATGAATCCACCGCCTTCCGCTTCGCCTCGCTCTCGATGTGGGTGTAATGGGCGCTCATCTCCGCGCTTTCGTGACCCACCAAGTCCTGCACGATGGCTGGAGAGATCCCTGCATTCTTCATCATCGAAACCGCCGAATGCCTCAAGGAATGGAAGCTCAATGCGTTCAACTCCCGCCGCGCCCCGTCCCTCCCCTCCTTTTTTGCATGATGTTTTGGCACCTCAGCCCGCAGGCCACACCGCGCCAGCATCTCCCCGAATTCGCGGGACAGGTGGGACACACCAAGCCCCGCCGCCCTAGGGTGGACAAATGCCGCCGGATCATCGTCAACGTCTAAGGACGCCAGATGGTCTTTCAACGGCCCGCAGATAGGCACCAGCACCCGCCGCCCGGTCTTGCGCGTGGTGAATTGGATCTCATCCGCCAGCAAGTTCACCTGCCCCCATTGCAGCGCGGCCAAGTCCCCCAACCGCTGCCCAGTGTAGAGGCCAAACCTCACCAGCGAAACCCATTCGCTTCCCTCTGCCTCCACCATGATTTTTCCCAATTCCTTCAAGGTGAAACCCCGGCGAGCGCTGGCCTTTTCCGTCAACAACAGCGCCACATCATCGCAGGGATTTTCGAATGTCAGCCGCTCCCGCATCGCCTCCTTGAAGAAGATTCGAAGGCACTTCATTGCATGATTAGCCGTCGCAGGATGGGACACCGCCGCCAGATGGTCCCGATACGCTTGGATATGCTTCTTCTCGATCCTGAAGATTTCCATTTCAACCTTCTCCCCCAGCCACGCCTTGAACTTCGTTGCCGCCGTCGTGTAGGCCGCCAGAGTTGCGGTGCTCACCTCGCTCTTTCTGCGCTTTAGGTAGGCGTCCAGGAAGCTCCCCACCGCCACAGCCTCCATTTCCTCCCCGGTGATTTCCTTCACCAGATTCCCGCAAAGGTTGAAGATTTGCGAAGTCGTCAAACGCCGCCGGTGGGCCTTCTCCATTTCATCCGCTATCCGCAGCGCCGCCGCCCGGTTCTTCTCCGTCGCCGCGATCTTCGTCGATTTCTTCCGCTGCTTGCCCTGGCCATCGGTATAGCACGCGACCCAATACTTGCTTTCAGGATGTTTCCAAAGTGACGCCATGCCGCCATTTTGCGCCATCGTCTTCTAATAATCCAGCTAATAATAACACTGTTATTTTTACCCTCTTAGTGACCGCTGAAACCTTGTATTTACGTTGATCCACACCACCAAATAACCCTTGGGGGAAATCCAGGTTCGATTCCTGGCGGGGATACCAGCATGGCCATGGTCGCGAAGATTACTTCCCGTCCAACACAACTGCGATGGCATCTGGCAAATCTCGAGATCCCTGACCTTGGATCTTTTCATCAAGTGCATCCAGGCGTTGGATCAAATCTGCCACTTCCCGACGGGGATACATTCCACCGGCGGCGGTGCAGAAGTGGGTGCGGCAGCCAAACGGGCGGTGGGCGTAGATCGTGCAGCGTCCGTCTTTCCCCAACAATGGGCAGGCTCCATCGGGATGGGGCTTGACTGCCTTCCGACCGCTGGCTCGCACTCCGACAGCGGCATAGAGTGCTTCGGCGCGGGTAACCAGTGGGAGTTCCCCGGTGAGTTGGAAGCGACAGCAAGTGGTGCGCGCCTCGCAACGCCGCTGCGAGGGCCGCTGAGTCAGCGCATCATAAATCGAGCGGACCTCTTCCAAAACGGCGGGATCAACCGATGGGGAGGATCGCCGCGCCATTGGATGGATTCAGGGTGCGGCAGCAATCGCTTACTTGAGCGCGCCGCGAGACCGGGGTTCGCGAGAGACCGTGTCCCCGCCTGAGCAGGTGACGAAGGGACCGCCTTCCAGTGGAGCGATGCCGGTAAAGGCGACCTCCGGCATATCGCTGGGAATGCCTTCGAGAGGGAAATCCTTGCGCAGTGGGTGGAAGGGATAGCCTTCCCACATAAGGATGCGGCGCAGATCAGGGTGCCCCTCAAAGTCGATGCCCATCATGTCATAGGCCTCGCGCTCGTGCCAATTGGCTGTGGCCCAAATGTCGGAAACTGTCGGCACGCTTTCGTCTTCGCTGACGGCGGCTTTCACTCGCAGGTGCTGATTGTGACCGTATCCGTAGAGCTCATACACCATCTCAAAGCGTGGCTCGCGGCCCATGTGATCGACGCTGGAAACGTCCACCAGAAAGTCAAAGCCCAGCTCTCCGTTGCAATGCTTGAGCAATGCCTTCAGGGAGCCAAGAGCGACTGTCACGGTGTGTTCCCCACGAAACTCAGTGGTGGCCGTTACGGCGCTGCCAAACTTTTCTTGGAGGGCTTGAGCGATCTGTGCTGCGGTCTTCATTCCAGAGGGAAACAAGGTGGGAAGAGGGGATCAGGCGAGGCTGTCGATCAGCTGTTTCTTTTGATCCATGAAGGAAGACTCCCCTTCAATCTTGCGCTGGAGACGCAGCAGACCTTCGATCAGTGCCTCGGGCCGTGGAGGGCAGCCGGAAATATAAATATCCACTGGGATCAATTGGTCGATCCCCTGCAGCACTGCGTAGCTGCGATACATGCCACCACTCGAAGCGCAGGCACCCATGGCGATGCACCATTTTGGATCGGGCATCTGGTCCCAAATGCGCTTCACTGCGAGCGCCATCTTGTAAGTAACAGTCCCGGCAACGATCATGACGTCACTCTGGCGAGGAGAAAAGCGCATCACTTCCGCTCCAAAACGGGACAAATCGTAGCGGCTACAGGCGGCGGCCATCATCTCGATCGCGCAGCAGGCCAAGCCCATCGGCATTGGCCAAAGCGAGTTCTTCCGCATCCAGTTGATGGCTGCGTCGAGCTTGGTGATGATCACATTTCCCTCGATCTTCGAATCGTAGGCGGCGTGGATTTGTTCAGGAGCGACCATGGAAAAAAGGCGTGCGCGGGGCTTTGGGGGACTGGGACGAATACCCGCCCGGGGGACGGGGGGCAACTAGTTTGTGAAAAGTTTCACAAGCTACTTTCCCCAGCTTTCACGCCCAGTAGGATGGGCTTGAGCCGCCCAAAATCGCCCAAACTGCCTCTTAGACCCATGCCCTCCCTCGAACTCCCCATCCGAGCCGCCACGGAAACCGCCATCGCCCACGGCATCACGCCGGACCGGTGCGATATCCTGCAAAACGGCAGCACTCTGGTTCTCCGCCTCACGGACAGCTTGGTGGCGCGGGTCGTGCAGGACGCGCAGGGCCCCCGCCAAGGCACGGAGTGGTTTGCCCGGGAAAATGCCATCGCCCTGCACCTGACCCGCCAGGGTGCCCCAACCATCCCGCTGCATCCAGACCTGCCACCCGGGCCCCATGAACACCTGGGCTACCCGATGAATTTCTGGCAATTCGTCACCCGCATCGACGCCGAACCCAATCCCGCGCAAATCGGCTCCACCCTGCATCGATGCCACGAGATCATGCGCAGCTTTCCCGAACCGCTGCCAGCTCTCGCCATCATTACAGAGAGCCTATCCATCCTCCAGGACCGCGCCCTTTTTCCCGAGCCTGTCTCCCAGATGTTGCGTGACCACCTCAGCAAGTCGCTCGACTCTCTCGGTCACCTGCCCCACCAACCCCTGCACGGGGACGCACATTTGGGGAATCTCATGAACACCACCACCGGGCTGCTCTGGACTGACTGGGAGGACACCTTCGCCGGCCCCATCGAATGGGACGTCGCATCCGTCATCTAGAATGCCCAAATCCTCGACGACGACCAAGCCACCGTGGAATCCATCCTGGCTGCCTATCGCGAAGCAGGAGGTCAGATCAATGCCGCCGCCCTGGATCAATGCCTCATCGCACGCGCAGCGGTCATGACGGCTTGGTATCCCATCCTCTACCCAAATCCCAACGCCGAACGCCAGTCCAGACTCGCGCGCAGGCTCGACTGGCTCCAAGAAAAGCGCAGGTGATCGCGGGTTATTTTGGCGACGCCGGGGCAACAGCAGCCGCCTCAATCCCGAACAAAGGGAGCGACTTCTGCACCGATTGGTAAACGCCCCAACCCAGCGGCACCGTGATCCAGATCCAAGCGATTAACAGCGTGACAGTTTTCATGGGATAAATCAGGCAGGATCAGACTTTTTAAGGTGGTACTTGGCATCCACAGGCCGAACCAGAAGATTCGCGATCAGGCCTACCATCAGGAGGCCCACCATTAGATAGAAGGTCGAGTTGTAGGCCTGCGCAGGAGGAACCCCAGCGGCCTTTTTTGCCTCTGAAATCCGATCCACAAGTTGCGGCCCGATCACCGCCGCCATGCTCCAAGCGGTAATGAGCCGCCCATGAATCGCACCCACCTGATAGCTGCCAAACAAATCCCGCAAATACGCGGGCACCGTCGCAAATCCCCCGCCATACATGCTGATGATCACCGTCGTCACCGCCACAAACAGCAGCACACTCCCCTTCCCCTGCGTCCAGGGAACCAATGCGTACAAGGCGGCCCCCAGCAAAAAGTAAACGCAGTAGATCCCCTTGCGACCTGTCAGGTCCGAGGCGGAGGACCATAAAAAGCGACCCGCCAGATTCGCGATCGACAGCAACCCCACAAAACCTGCCGCAGCCGCTGGCGTGACCTTAAACATGTCCTGAATCATTGGTGAAGCCTGCCCCAGAATACCGATCCCAGCGCTCACGTTCATGCATAGCACCACCCACAACAACCAAAACTGAGGTGTCTTCCACGCTGTATCCACAGACACGCTGACGGTTCCTTCCGGCAAACCGTGCGCCGCATGCGGTTGCCAGCCATCCGGCTTCCACCCTGGAGCAGGCACACGAACGATCCCGGCGCCGAAGAGCATCGAGACCGCATAAAGCCCGGCCATAATGATCAAGGCCATCTGCGCCCCGGCGGCATCTATCCCGGCATAGGTCTTCATCAACTCCTGAGCCAAAGGCCCGCCGATCAGCGCCCCACCGCCAAACCCCATGATCGCCATCCCCGTCGCCATGCCAGGACGATCCGGGAACCACTTCATGAGGGTGGAAACCGGCGCGATATAACCCAGGCCCAACCCTACCCCGCCGACCAATCCGTATCCCACATACAGCAGCCACAGCAACTTCAGCTTAACAGCCAAGGCAGAAATCAAAAGCCCACCGCAAAAGCAAACAGCGCTGACCAACATCGTCTTGCGCGGACCGCTGTGCTCCACCCATTTCCCAAACAAAGCCGCCGACAGCCCCAGCATCACCAACGCAATCGAATACGCCACGCCCACGTTCGCCTCGGACCAAGAACCACCGAGCAATGCCAAAGGTTTTTTGAAGACGCTAAACGAATAAACCTGCCCGATGCACATGTGCACCGCGATGGCAGCAGGTGGCACGAACCACCGATTAAAGCCGGGTTTGGCGACGGTCGCTTCTCGGGAAAGAAAACTCATCCCTCTGTGATACTCGGTTCGCCCGCGACCCGACAAGAACGAAATCCACTTTTTCCCAATAGCCCCCTCACTTGCCCTCTTTGGCCCACTGCTTCATGAGCGCAATGTTGCGCTCCACCTCGGGGTTATTCTTCTTCGTGTATTCAGCCATGTCACTGTCATACATCGCTTCAGATTCAGGCCCCGGATCGCGAGTATCAACCATCCACTTAGCCAGCCGCGCACGTTGCTCTTCGAGTTGCGCACGGTAATCGGGATTCGCAGCTAGGTTTGTCACCTGCCAGCGATCATTCACGTACTCGTAGAGCTCCTCAGCCTGACGCGTCGGACTAAACAGCAACTCCTCAGAAACCGACGGCAGAGTCCCCGCCTCATGCATCGCTCGAAGTTGCTGGACGATCGCCTTCCCATCCTTATAGGCGTTCGGCTGCAAATGCGGGCGCTGTGGCAAAAAATTGCGGATGTAGAGAAAGCGATCCGTCCGCACGCTGCGGATACGCTCCACCGTTTCATCACAACGATCTCTCGCCGCAAAGACCGCCTCGCGAGGTTGGTAGTCCTTGGCCAAAATATCGCGCCCCTGCATCGTCGCCGGAATCGGAATGCCAGCCGCCGCCAGAGATAGCGCCCCCATATCGATCTGCTCGATCAAGTCCGTGCGCTCCGCCCCATGGGCAATGCCAGGTCCGCGCACGATGAACGGAATGCGTGTCCCCTCGTCGTAGAGAAACTGCTTTCCGCGCGCATGACTGATGCCGTGATCCGTCATGAAAATGATCAACGTGTTTTCCAACAATCCTTCCTTCTCCATCCGCGCAATCACGCGACCCACGTGCAGGTCCGTCATCCGCACACTGTCCAGATACAGCGCCCAGTCATCCAGGATCACCGGATCTCGAGGATAGTATGGCGGCAGCACCACCTTCGCAGGGTCCGTCGCGCTGCCTAGCTCGGCGATGACTCGCGCCTTAAAGGCTGCCCGGGCTTCCACCGAACCTTCCCGCAACTTGCCGCCGTGCAACTGCACCTGCATGAAGAAGGGTTTGTCGCCATGGCCAGCCCAGTCATCGCTGTCATACATCGCTGGGTCCCATTCAAAGTTGTAATCCGTCTTGCCAAAATGCAGCCCACCAGCGCCGGACCTCTTGTTCTTCTTACCCTTACCAGCACCAAAGGGCCTACCGCAATTGTCCATGCCGGGCAATCCACTGCCAATGCAGGTGTAATAGCCCGCCTTCTGAAACTGCTCAGGGATGGGAGTCACCCCTTCAGGCAGATGGATCTTCAATTCACCCCGCCCACTGCGATGATTGTTCGCGCCGATGGTGGTCTGATACATTCCCGTGATCAAGGCTGACCGGCAGGTCGAGCACACCGGCGCCGTCACATACGCGCGGGTGAACCTCGTGCCCTCTGCCGCAAGTTTGTCCACCGCAGGCGTCTTCACCAACGTCTCCCCATAGCTCGAAAAATGCGGCGACATATCATCGACGACAAACCACAGGACATTCAACTGCGCCGAAAACGCCGAATGAGAAAGACAGAGCGAGGCGAGGAGAAGGAGCAGTCGTTTCATAATAAAGGATCAGTTTGAAAGGTCATTGGCGCGCACCGCTTTCAGCTTCGCTGCCACTTTGGATTTCCACTCGGCCACGATGTCAGCATGGTCAGGGGATGTGGCGAGATTTGTGTACTGATGGGGATCGTTCTGCATATCAAAGAGCTCGATTCCACCCTTGGCGTCTTCCCCGTATTGAATGTAAACCCAGCGATCATCCCGCAGCAGCAACCCCTTGCTGGTGCCCGCCACGCTGAAGACCGTTTCATGGACCACTGCCTTCGGATCGTCCAGAATGGCACCGATATCTTTTCCTTGAAGCCGATCCTGAGATGGCAGACCACACAGCTTCGCCGTCGTCGGGTAAAGATCCAGCAACTCAACGAAAGACTCGCTGACCGCCGCCTTCTTTCCTGGCACACTGATGATCAAAGGCACCCTGGCCGATTCATCATGCAAACTCACCTTCGCCCAGAAATCGTGCTCGCCGAGGTGGTAGCCGTGATCGCTGGTGAAGATCACGATGGTATTGTCTGCCTGCCCCGATTTTTCCAAAGCATCCAGCACCTTACCGACCTGAGCATCCATGAAACTCACGGCCGCATAGTAGCCCGCCACAGCCTTCTTCTGCTTCTCGATATCCATCTTCATGTTCACGCTCGTCTTGTAGTTGATGCCCGGCTTCGGAATGTCATCCCAATCTCCCGGAACCTTCTCGGGCAGCGCCATCGATTCCGCCGGATAGGTGTGATACTTCGTGGGTGAAACAAACGGCACATGTGGCCGCACAAACCCGACCGCCAGAAAGAAGGGCTTGTCAGCATGTTGGGCGATCAGTTCGCAGGCCTTCGCCGCCGTTTTGCCATCGGACTGCACCAAATCATCCCCGTCCGCGGACACCACGACAAAAGTATTCCCGCCCACGACCGGCCGCTTCCCGTCCGGGTTCCCCTCCAAGGTTTCGCCCACACCGGGGGATTTCCACTCCGGACCCGGACTATTGAAGCGCTCCGTCCAAGACGCCGGATCATCCGCACCATCACTACCGTCCTCAATGCCTCCCGGCACCCCCATGTGGAAAATCTTGCTCACACGAGCCGAATAATAACCAGCGTTCTTGAAGTGCTGCGCCCAAGTCGCACGATCGCCAATCGCTGCGCGCGGGCTGATGTAGCCCTGCACCCCTGTGGCGTGCGGATAATACCCCGACATGAAAGATGCCCGCGAAGGCCCACAATACGTTCCCTGGCAATATGCCCGAGTAAAACGCACTCCCCGCGCCGCGAGACGGTCAATATTCGGTGTCTGGCAGACCTTGTTGCCGTAGCACGACAACGCCGTCGAAGTGAGGTCGTCCGAGATAATGAAAAGCACGTTCGGCTGCGCAGCCGTCAGCGACTGGCAGAGAGCGAGGCAAAGGAGGAGACGGATCATGACGCCTTAAAACTCCAACGACGCATCCGATCTTACCATCGAAACGCCCACATAGTTTGGGAGTATCTCCGTGACAAGGGCACACTCACCCCAGCGATCCCCTCCAGAACTGCTCGATGGCCCCGACTCTATCGCTCAAACACAAACTCCCAGTAGTCATCCCCTCGTCTCTCATGTGCTACAGCGAGGACATCAATCTGATCGCCAGAATCACGAAAGACGATGATATACGGAAAGCTCCTCAATCGGCGCCGCCGAGTGCTGCGCGGCCCGAGCAATCCAACGGTGGGATGCACGCAAAGATAAGCCATGCTGGCCCGAAACTCGCTAGCAAACCGGTCGGCCAGTTTCAGCGAGATCTCGTCGTAATAGGCTAGGGCAGAGAGGTATTCCCGCAGAGCACCTTCAATGAACCGCCAACTCATCCCTGCCGACGGGCCGAAAGTTGCCCCTCAGCCCATTTCAACCCTTCCTCACCCGGAATCATTCTCGCCGTTCCCGCTTCAACGCTGTCGATTCGGCGATGGATCTCTCTCCAAGTCTCCTTGCCCAACCCAAAGTCCGATTCCGCACCGTCATCCGGAACGCTCGCAAAAAGATGCTCTGCTAACGCAACTCGGTCAGCAGCGGGCCAAGCGCTCACTTGCTTCCACACGGATTCAAAAGTCGTATTCACACGTAAATTCTACGGGCTCAGATCGAGAAAATCAATGGTCAAACGCCATTCCGCTCATGGCTGTTGAATTGGCTCCTTTTCAAAATCAGTCGGCGAAACCCAACCTGCGTTCATCTTTTCGCCACGCATGTACTTCTCGTAGAATCCCTGTCCGTTGGTGGGCGGATATTCGTCGAAGACCTTGCCGTTGCCAGCCATGCGCGGGTCGTTCTGTGACTTGAGCTCGGTCTCCATGCGTTCGCGCAGGGCCTTGATCTTATCGGTATGAACCGATTCATCAGCGAGATTGTGGGCGCAGTCTGCATCGACGGTCAGGTCGTAAAACTCTTCGCTGGGGCGCAGACCGAAATTGAGTTGCCAAAACTTGTCGCTGCGATCCCTTCGGCCCATCTCAAGGATGAGCGATTTCGTTGGACCGCCATCCGTGTCAAGGTAGCCGGTCTCTGGATTGCCCGCAGGCCAGCGCGTGGGTTCGTAGTTCTTCAGGTAAAGGCTCTCTGCGGTGACGATCCCACGAATCGGATACCCCCAGTCGTGAGGACGCCCCACGTCCGTGCGCTCTTTGCCAATCAGAGTATGATCACGCTCCGGGATGACTCGCCCCGCTTTGTCGCTCTCCAAAATCGGTCTCCAGCTTGCCCCCGTGATCGGCATCATGCCGCTGTCTGCTTGTGCGATGCCTGCATAGTCCAGGATGGTCGGGGCAAGGTCGGTGAAATTGACGAAGTCATCAATCACCCGACCCGGCTTGTTCAGCCCTCCCGGCCAGCGAATCGCCAACGGCACGTGGTTACTGTCCTGATAGGCGTAACCTTTGCAGCGAGGGAATGGCATCCCGTGATCTGCGGTGACAATGATCAGCGTGTTGTCCAGTTCTCCTCGTTTCTCCAACTCCGCGAGCATTCGCCCGAGATGCTCATCGGCATGATCGACCTCAAAGGAATAATCGAGGATGTCATTGCGCACGATGTCGTCCTCCGGCCAGTAGCCTGGGATGCGATCCACATCCGAAAGCTTCTTGCCCCCCTTCTTCACGCCCGACTCATACTCATAGCCGCGATGAGGCTCAAAGCAGCCATACCAAAAGCACCACGGCGTGTCCTTGGGTGCATCATTCAGGAAATCGACGAAATTGGCAGCGTAGTCATTGTTGGACATCCCCGTCGCTGGCGGCGGCGCTTTTCGTTTGGCGTACTGTTTGCCAGTGATCGCCCGTTGCTTGCCATTCGCATCATTGGCAACACCCGGTCCCCAGCCCTTGCCGGTGATGCCCATATGCCAGCCTTTTTCCATCAGAACCTCGGGCCAACTCTTCAGCTTGGCTGGGAAAAAAGCCATGTGGTTCCCAGCCTCCTCATTCTGCCAAGCATAGCGCCCCGTCAGCACAATCGCCCGGGATGGCGCACACTTCGCCACGGGAGTGTAGGCACGATTAAAGAGCAACCCCTCACGAGCGATCCTGTCAAACGCGGGCGTCTTCACCCAAGGCGTGCCATACACCCCAGCATGTGCGCCCCAGTCATCAGCGATGGCAAAGAGGATGTTGGGGCGCTTTGTCTCTGCGGCAAAACCAGCAGTGCAGGAGACCAAGAGGAAGGCGGCTAAAACTCGGCAAATCATGGTGCCAATGTGAACGCACCCAGGCCGCAAGGCTTTCGCCAAATCACAAGGACGAGGGCCTCACTTCGAAAGAAACTCCCACAGCCGGAATCGCAGCCACACCCAAACAAGCGCAACCCACGCTACAAGCCCAAGGACACCTCTCTCCCAGTTCCCTACCCAAAACGCGACCGCCGAAAGCACCGGCAAGCAAACCAACAAGGCCGCCCCACCCAGCAAAGCGGTGGATCCCAACACCACGAGGGGCAAATATAACACGGAACGCCACGCCAGCGCCCATACCATTCTCGTCGAGATTTGTTGCCCCTTGTCCATAAGGTTCACCGACACCTCACTTGGGGCGATGGGCGTCAAAAGTCTTCTGGTGGTGCCTCATTACGTCATCGCCATTCTTATCATAGCTGCCTGTCGCGGTGTGTCCCACTCCGTCGATGACCAGCATCTCGTGCGCGATGCCGAGCTCCTTGAGATAAGCAGAGAACTTCAGATTGAACTCGTAGTTGAAGCACTTTGTGCCATCCCAGATCAGGATGTTTAGCGGCGGAGCCTCCTTGCGAATTGCATACGCCTTGGCCAGATCCCAGGTGTTGTAGCCGATTGGCAAGAAGCGCAACGTCTCGGACTCATAGCCATCATTCTCCTGGATCGTCTTTTCTGGTCCGTAGCCAGAGCCGCCCGGCGCCACGGATAGGAACAACTCGGGGTGCTTGAACATGATCCGCGTTGTCCCGCGTCCACCTTGGGAGTAGCCCTCCAGCGCCCGTCCTTCACGGGTTCCCCAGGTGCGATAGGTCGCATCGATGTGCGGCACGACTTCGTTCACAAACACGGACTCGCCCATGCCATCCTTCATCTCCGGCATGTCATACCAGCTCACAGGCCCGCCGTTGGGGAAAACATAGATCGTAGGCTTGATCGTGCCTTTCTTGATCGCCGCATCGACATACGTCGCCAACCTCACCGCCTTGTTCTCGGCTCCTGGGCGACCGCCATGGAGGTGATACACCACCGGATACCTCTCCTGGCTCGATTCATAGCCCGGCGGCAGATAGATGTAGTAGCCCACATCAATACCCATCGACGGGCTCTTAAAGGTCACATGCTTTACCGTCGGAGGTAAGATCTGCTTTGCCCACTCTGGATTGTTCAAAGGCGAGACCCAATTGAAAGGTGCAGCTTCCGCAGCTTTTTTCTTGGGGGGCGTCGCGTTTTCTGCCGCCTGAACGGCTGTGGCTGCGATGACAAAGACGGCGAGGGACTGGAGGATGGCTTGCTTCATGATTCGTAGACCTACTCTGCTTTATTATTTTGCTTCTTACCTTTCTTCTCGCCCTTGTTCTTGGGCTTGCCTTTCCCTGACTGCTCAAATTGCTGATCCAGTTCAATCGGCCTCGCGTCGTTGAATTGATCCAGCGCCCTCTGGAGTTTCGTCTTCGCCGCAGCCGCATCACTGGCGAGCGAGCCAGCCCCCAGATCCTGCCTTTCATCGGCATCATCACGCAGGTCATAGAATTGCCCGGTTCGATACAGCTTAAAGTGCTGATCAAAGGCATACTCCTTCACCATCAGATCCTGCCTTTGACGCGGTGAATACCAAGTGTAGAGCCACTCCCTCGGTGTCCCGTCCTCGCCCTGAAGTTGCGGCAAAAAGCTCACGCCATCCACGTTTGCAGGTACTTCGACACCCGAAGCAGCACAGATTGTTGGCAGAAAGTCTGTGCTACTAACAAGATCAGCGCTCACCCGACCAGACTTGATGACGCGGGGCCAGCTGACGACGAGTGGCACATGGGTGCCATGTGAATTGGTCGATCCCTTGCCACCTTTGTAGTCTGCGCCTTTGAAACGACTGGTCACACTTGGATGCGTGCCGTTATCGCCGAGGAAGATCAGCAAGGTGTTGTCGCGGATACCCAGTTCGTCCAGCTTCGTCGCCACACGGCCAACCATCTTGTCCATGTAGGCCGTCATGTCCGCAAAGTGTTTCACGTCGCGTTGTTTACCCTCGCTACTGATCGTTGGATCAAAATCAGGACTGTCTGGCGTCGGCTGGAATGGGTCGTGAGTCAGGATCATCGGATAGTAGAGAAAGAACGGTCCGTCCTTGTGTCGAGTGATGAAGTCCAAGGCAAAACCATTGACCAAGGTCGGCCCATACTCGCCATGTGTGAAATCCTTTGGTACACCTTTGTACTCAAGCCCAGGGTTTGTGTAGCGAGGTGGACGACGCGTCTGCTGCCACAGACAGGACTCCTGAAAGCCAAAGTGCTGAGGCGAATCCTCCTCCTGCCCCAACTGCCACTTGCCGCAGATCCCAGTCGCATAACCTGCGCCCTGCATGAGATTACCAAAGGTCGTTTCCGACCGAAGCAAGGTGCCAAAGTTGATGTAGTTCCGTACGTTGTAGCGCCCGGTCATCAACTGCGCACGAGTCGGTGTGCAAAGAGGCTGCACATGGCAGTTTTCAAACCGCACTCCTGTAGCCGCCAGCTTGTCGATGTTCGGCGTCTGATACGATTCACCACCATTCGCCGTGATGCATTCATAGCCAAAGTCATCGACCATGATGAGGATGACATTGGGGCGCTCCTCAGCGAAGGCAGAATGAAGAATGCAAAGGGACGATAGAAGGCTGGCGATGAACTTCATGGCGCGATGGGAACGGTGCAGAAGGGCGGAAATTTCGGCTGAAAAAACGGCGGTAAATCGGAAGCAGTGGAGCACGGACGAATCGATCAAGGTTGGAGAGCAGCTTCCAGGGCAAAACGGACAAACATCGCCATGGTGTCGCCCATTTCTTCGGCGTTCCGTGCCTGGGTCAAAACAGTCTGCATCTCCACACGCGCTGGAGCCGCCACCGGCCCAAGCAACTCCAAGGCTCGGGCAGCGTGAAGCGCAATTTCACGCGAGTCATCATGAAGGGCGGTCACGAGCACAGGGAGTGCTTCACCGGCTTCGTCGTGACTGGCGAGCGCCGTCGCCACTTCGATCCGCACCACTGGAGAAGCATCCTGCAATGCCGCTCGCAGCGCTAAGCGGTCGTCATCCTCCAAGCTGACGCGCGCCCGCAAACCCAACGCCGCCCAGTAGCGCACGCCGGCATCGGCATCACTCAGCCAGACGCGCTGGCGCGGCGAGGCATCATCGCGCCCGACCGCATCCGCAGTATCGATCAATCGCCGCAACGGATAGCGCGCCTCATCCTGAGCGATGCCCCGCGGCGTCTCCCCGGCCTTGAGCCGCGACCACATGTCGGGCTCGGTAAGCAGACCCGCATCGCGAGTCTCCAACTGCCACCGGCGCAATTCACCACGCATCGCCGTCAATCGCTCTTCCTGCGAAGAATCGCTGGCCATGTTGTGCAATTGCGCGGGATCGGTTTTCGTGTCGTAGAGCTCCTCCAGAGGTCGCCTCGCAGCGGCATACATTGCGGCACCACCCTCAAGCTTTCCCTCGGCAGCAAGCCGCTTTAGATCACGACGAAACGTCGATTGATCCGAATACCCCTCTGGCTGCATCCACGACAGATGCGGCATAAAATTGCGAATGTAGAGCCAGCGACCGTCACGGACACTGCGCGAGAGATCAAAAGCCTCGTCCACACGATCCCGAGCACCATAGACATACTCGCGAGCCCTCCCCGCATCAGCACCAAGAAACGCTGTGCCCTGAAACTGCGGCAACCCCTGCAGTCCGCACAGACTCAACACCGTGGGAGCAAAGTCCACGAAACTCACCAATCGATCACTCACCGAACCCGCAGCGCCAGGCGCCAGATGTGCCCATTTTTTTGGGAACCGAATCAGCAGGGGCACCCTCAAGCCCGAATCCTGCAGACAGCGCTTTCCACGCGGCATGCCCATGCCGTGGTCAGCATAGAAAAACACGATGGTATCCTCCGCCAAGCCATCCGATTGCAACTGGTCCAGCAACTCTCCCACCTGCGTGTCCATGCGCGTGATGCAGTCATGATAGCGAGCCCAGGCCTTGTGCGACTCAGCCGTATCGGGATAAAAAGGCGGCGGCACGATGTGGGCCGCGTCGTGCCGCTCGCCCATCGATAGCTTGGAGCCCACCTCCTTTTCAAACTCCTCCTCAGACCACGCACTTGTCCGCGATTGATGAGTCGTCATGCAATTGAACACCGCAAAAAACGGCTGGCCCTTTGCACCTCCCCGCCAATGAGCAGTCTTCGAACTTTCGTCCCACGCACGCCGGATGAAATCCTGCTCATCCCTCAAGTTGTAGTCCGTCTTCACATTGTTCGTGCAGTAGTAGCCCGCCTCCCGCAGCGGAACCGTAAACGGCACCACATCCGCAGGCACCGGAAAAGCAGACCGCAACCGCTGCGTGCCCAACGAAGTCGCATACATCCCCGTGATCAGGCATGACCGAGAAGGTGAACACACAGGGGCGGTCGAAAACGCCCGA
Organism: Verrucomicrobiaceae bacterium; assembly: GCA_024232965.1. GTDB lineage: Bacteria > Verrucomicrobiota > Verrucomicrobiia > Verrucomicrobiales > Verrucomicrobiaceae > JACKQF01. Next base: position 372,838 of record JACKQF010000004.1, read on the forward strand.
TCATATCGCACCGACTCCTTCGCAAACGCATCCAGCCTCGGCGTCAGGGCCTCCCCATCCCCGTAGCAGCCCAAGTTCGGACTCATATCCTCCGTGGTTAGCCAAAGGATATTCGGACGGTCTTCCGCAAAGGCCTGCCCCCAAAAGAAAACACACAGCAGTAACAAACGAATCATTACCCCAAGTAACGCCCCAGCTCCCAACACATTTCACCCGAAGCCCTCGGTCCAGGAATCTCCAGGCTGTCAAAACAATCCCCCCGACATGCTCCAAACCATCCAGGGTTGCCATGCCACCACAAATCATGTTTCATAGGCTCACCATGCGCATCCCAACCTTCGCACTTCTCCTTTCGGCATTCGTCATTACGCATTCGTCATTCGCCGCTCCCGCTCCGAACATCGTCGTCATCATGGCCGACGACCTTGGCTTTGGCGATGTGGGCTGCTATGGGGCCACGGCACTGAAGACACCTAACATCGACCAATTGGCGGCAGAAGGGCAGCGCTTCACCAGCGGTTACTGCTCTGCATCCACCTGCACACCGACCCGATTCTCCTTCCTCACGGGCACTTATGCCTTCCGGCAAAAGGGCACCGGCATCGCGGCACCGACGGCCCCTGCGATCATCATGCCCGGGACAGAAACAGTGGCATCCCTGCTACAAAAAAGCGGCTACCAGACAGCGGTCATCGGCAAGTGGCATCTCGGACTGGGCGATCCTGCACCCGATTGGAACGGCGACCTGAAGCCCGGCCCACTGGAGATCGGGTTCAATCATTGCTTTCTCCTACCCACTACAAACGACCGCGTGCCACAGGTCTTTGTGAAGGATCATCGCGTCCTGAACCTGGATCCGAAAGATCCACTCTGGGTGGGCAACAAAGCACCCTCCGAAGACTATCCCACCGGCATCAATCATCGCGACAGCCTCAAGATGGACTGGAGCCACGGTCACAATGGCACCATTCACAACGGCATCAGCCGCATCGGCTTTTACACCGGCGGCATGGCGGCACGTTTCCGCGATGAGGACCTTGGCGATGCCTGGGTCAAGCAATCCAACGAATGGATCGAGGCCCACAAAGACGGCCCTTTCTTCCTCTTCTTTGCCTCCCACGACATCCATGTTCCTCGCATGCCACATGAGCGATTCCAGGGTGCGACGACTCTGGGCTTTCGTGGCGATTCGATAGTCGAGTTCGACTGGTGCGTCGGCGAAGTCATGAAGACACTCGACCGACTCCATTTGGCTGAAAACACGCTGGTCGTGCTTTGCTCTGACAACGGCCCCGTACTCGACGACGGCTACAAAGACGGCGCAGTTGAAAAAATCGGCGATCATCGTCCCGCCGGCCCTTACAGCGGCGGAAAATACAGCGTTCTCGAGGGAGGAACCCGCATCCCCTTCATCACCCGGTGGAAAGGTCGCATCCAGCCCGGCGTCTCGGACCAAGTGGTCTGCACCATCGATCTCGCGGCCAGTCTCGCCGCCCTGGCCGGAGTAAATTTGCCTGAAAATGCCTGCCGGGATAGCTTCAACGTCCTGCCTGCTCTACTTGGCGAGACCAATGCAAAGGGCCGCGATCACCTCTTGCAGCAGGACAACGGCAGCGGCAATTTTGGGCTCCGCGTTGGCGATTGGAAGTTGGTTCGCCGCAAGGTAAAGACTCAGTCTCAGGCGACTGTCACCAAGAAGAAGCACAAAGAAGCCAAGGGGCCTCACGCCCTCTACTTCCTCCCCGACGATCCAGCGGAAGAAAATGATGTCAGCGCAGCAAACCCTGATAAAACCGCGGAATTGATCGCGAAGCTGGATGCCCTCATCAATGCAGAGGGCAGCAGATAATCCAAAGAACCGCTGAGCTACTTCCTCTCTTCTGCGGAAAGCAAGTAGTTGGGCACACGGTCCAACGGCTCTTTAAACTTCAATCCGCGCACAACGTCCTGAGCTTGCGCAAGAGTCACGTTTCCGGCCTTCCACATGAAGTCGAGCGTGTTTGTCGCTGCGAGTGATTCATACTTGCCGCCATTCTTGACCACATCCGCCACGACCGCGAGAGCTGCCTCCTTTTCGCCAAGGAAACCCAACGCCTCCGCCGCGACGATGCGGATATCATTCCATTCATCCTTCAACAGAGCCTGCAGTTTCCCCTTCGCAGGCGCAGCCTTGTCTTGCAGGATCAGGCAACCCGTAGCACCCCAGTAGCGGATTACCGGATGTGGATCGTCAAGCGCCTTCACCAGTTCCGGCAGCGCTGTCGCATCCCGCGAGGTCGCCAGATCAGCGATATCGATGACACGTTCGATGGGATAGGCATCGCTCTGCGCGTAGTCGTAAATGGTCTTATCTCCAGCGAGCTTTTCGAACATTCCTTCGGGGATGAATCCGGTGTCCTTCACCTCCACCATGTCCGCACGAAGTTTCGCGCGCATCTCTGCAATGCGTGCCGCCTGTGCGCCATCGCCAATCAGATTCTTGATCTCAAAGGGATCACTGGCGATTTCATACAACTCTTCGCTGGCCTTGGGCAGCCAATAAGCCGACTGCACGGGATTGCAGCGCCCAGCCTCAAATTCCGCATACCAGGACCGCATGCTCGGCTGCACCTGAAAGGGGTAACTGTAGTGCTGCCCGCAAGGTCGATGCGGAGAGTAATTCCGCACATAGCCATACTGCCGATCCCGCACCGAACGCGATGTGTCATAGCGCTCATCCATGCGTCCACGGAAGAGAAAGACATGGTCGCGCGGTGCCACTTTCTGCTCCCCCAGAAACGGCTTGCCCTGATAATAATCGGGAATCTTCACCCCGCAGAGACTGAACACGGTGGCAGGAAAATCGACAAAGCAGACCGGATCATCCACCCACTCGCCCGGCTTGGCGGGCGCCAGGTTCTCCCACTTTTTCGGGATGCGCACGATGAAGGGCACCAGCGTGCCTGAGTCGTGGATATTCCGCTTCCCGCGCGGTAGCGCACCGCCATGATCGCCGTAATAAAAGACGATGGTATCTTCTGCGAGTCCTTCTTTTTCCAACTCATCAAGGATATCCCCCACCTGTTGATCCATCACGGTCATCTGGTCGTAGTAGTTGGCCCAATCGGTACGGATTTCTGGGGTGTCTGGGTGATAAGGCGGCAGCGGCATTTTTTCCGGCGGAATGCGGAAGGTGGTCTTACCCTTCTTCGGCGCGACCTGGCTTTCGTGGCTGCTCACGAAGTTAAAGACCGCAAAGAACGGCTGCCCTGGTGCGCGATTCTTGAAGTGCGCCTTCTTGCTGGTGTCGTCCCAGATCTTCCGCTTGTTGGCGATATTGTAGTCGGTCTTGGAATTGTTCGTGCAGTAGTAGCCAGCCGCTCTGAGCACCTCTGGATACTGCTGAAACTGCTCCGGAATCAGCACGCTGCTGCGATGGTGTTGCACGCCGAGAGCACAGCCATTCATGCCGGTGATCAGAGTCGTGCGTGCGGCGGAGCAAACAGGCGAAGTGGCGAAGGCATTGCGATACCGCAAGCCTCCGGCCGCCAACTTGTCCAGATTCGGCGTCACCGCCAGTTTATCACCATAGCAGCCGAGATAGGGGCTGTTGTCCTCGCTGGTGATCCAGAGAATATTCGGCTGAGCCGCAAAAGACGAGTGGCCAATGGCCAAAGCCGAAAGCGTGAGCAGTAGCAGGTTTTTCATTGAGCGATTGTTGGTGTAAAGTTTGGTCAGTTTGCAGCAGTCGGTTCTGGCTTTTTCTTGCCTTTCTTTTCTTTAGCCTTCTTCTGACGAGGAGCGGCCTCGGTGGGAGGAGTGAGCCCGTCGCTGGGCTGGCTCCACAAGCGATACGGATCATCAAGGCGACGCATCTCCGCGAGCAGCAGCGCCTCCATCTCTGCGAGCTTGTCCGCATATTTAGGATCGGCTGCGAGGTTGACTTGATTCGGCTCCGGTGTCACTCCCGTTAGCGCAATGACACTGGTGTCGTGATGTTGAGTGAGGAACTCATTTGGATTTTCCGCGAGATTGAAGAGCTGTTTTTCGCGCACGGCACCGTCCATCACATCGTATTCGATGAGCTTCCAATCGCCCTTCTTCACACTGCGCATGCCTGGCTTTGTGCCGCCGCAATAGCTGCCATACATGACATCGCGCACGGCGTCCTTTTTCCCCTCAAGCACGGGCTTGAAGCTGAGTCCCTCATTGCTGTCTGGAGCAGGGATACCCGCCAGGTCACAGATCGTTGCCAGCGTATCCAGCAGGTAGATATTGCCAGGGGCACGCGAACCCGGCTTGATGCCGGGGCCTTTGATGACAAAGGGAACTCGCCAGGTGTGCTCATAGAGATTTTGTTTCCCCTGCAGGCCATGGCGGCCAATGGCGATTCCGTGATCTGCGGTGTAAAAGATGTAGGTATTGTCAAGCTCGCCCATCGCTTCGAGACGCTCCAGCACTCGCCCGATCTGGATGTCGATGTTCTCGCTGCACGCATCGTAGCGGCCGATTTCGTTGCGGATGGTTTGCGGATCGCGCTTTTCCCACACGCCGCTCACAGCGACTTCATCGCGCAGGCCGGGATGACCATGGGGGAAGGGATGCGCGGGCAGGTAGTTCGGAGGCAAGAGCGGCAACTTCGCATTCAACGGCGGCAGCGTGTTTCTATCCGTGTGGTTTTCCGCTCCATATTTAGCCAACAATTCCGGCTTTCCATCGCGCGTGTCGTGCGGATGCGAGAATCCGTAGTAAATCAGGAAGGGCTTGGTGTCCTTCGTCGCCTCACGATCATTGAGGTAGTTCAGCACTTGCTCCGCATGCCAGGCGCTGCCGGTTTCATCGGTATCGCCGCGCTTACTGGAATCGTGGCGGACTGTGAACTGCTTGTTCGCACCCTCGTAGCTATTGCCTTGCTTACAGGTGCGCATGGTGGCGTAGCCTGCACGATTGAAGACGGCGGCCATCGTGCTTTGCTCCAGATTGGGAGGGCAGTGATCCTTGGCACCAGGACCAATCGGCAAATGCCAGAGTGTGCGACCGCTCATGATCATGTGACGCGATGGCGTGCAAACACCACCGACAAAGGCCCCCATATGATAAGCACCATCGAGCACCATTCCCTCCGCAGCGAGCTTGTCGATGACGGGCGTTTGCAGCGAGGCTTTGGGGTTGTAGAAGTCAAAGTCCATCGGCGATTGGTCATCCGAGATGATGAACAAGATGTTTGGCCGACGTTGCTCCGCACCATATGCGGAATGCGAAATGAGGAGTGCCGCGAGGGCGAGCTGGATGAGTCTCATTGGGATCGGTCTATTTCTTTGCTTTCGCCTTCTTCTTGGCGCTCTTCTTCTTGGTATCCGTCTTTTGTTTGCCGCGTTGGTCGAGGGGCAAAAGCGCGCCGCCTCGAGCATTCATCTCTGCATCACACAGCGCCCGCATTTTGGCGAGAGCCTCAGCATGATCCGGATCCGAGGCGAAGTTCTTGAGCTGATCGCGGTCCTTTTCCAAGTCATGCAGGAACTCGTATGGCGGCTTCTGATCGAAGTAGCGCGCGTAGACATAGCGCTCGTCGCGAATCCCTTCCCAAGTCAACGTCGGGGCCAGATCAAGATGCTCGCAGAAGAAGAACTTCCGCCAATCCGTCACTGTCTTGTTTTGCACAAACGGAACGAGGCTGCGACCTTCATACGCTGCCGGTTTCGTAACCCCCGCAAAGTCCAAGATCGTTGGTGCAAGATCCACATTCAGCACCAACTCTTCATTCACACGGCCACGATCTGCCTGCGGGACACGCGGATCATAGATCACCATCGGCACGCGGAGCGATTCCTCATAGTGCGACCACTTTCCTTGGAAGCCACGATCTCCGAGGTAATATCCGTTGTCTCCGGAATAAATAATGATCGTATTCTCCGCCAGTCCCGCAGCCTCCAGCGCCGCAAGCACTCGCGAGATCCCTTTATCAATGCCGCTGATCATCCGGTAGTAGGCCCGCACGTTGGTCTCAAACTTCTCCGGTGTGTCATATCCCCAAAACCAGCGCTGCCGATTGATGGAGTCTTTGAGGAATTGAGGATGCGCTTCAAAGATGGAGGGATCCCCGAGTCTCGCTGGAGGGATGGAGCGATCTTCATACATGCCGTCAGTAGAGGATGGCCATGGGTAGAGACCGATGCCCGGACGGTGGTCACTGTCTTCAGCATGAGCCGCGTTGAAGCACAAGTTTAGGGCAAACGGTTTGCCTTGAGGCTGCGACTTGATGAAATCGATCCCGCGATCACACACGATGTCAGTTTCGTGTCGCTTACTGCCGTCCGGCAATGTCTTGATGTAGGGATTACGGCCGATGGCCTCGTATTCATCGTACTGTTCCTCAGGCTTGAACCCCGCCGGTGCCTTCATGTGCCACTTGCCAAAGTGCCCGGTGCGGTATCCGGCGTCACGCAAGACAACAGGAAACATCGTCGTCAAAGCTTCAGGCTTCACAGTCGGGATCGCATCACGTTGTGCATGAGACCGCGCCCATTGCCCGGTCAACAGCACTGCACGACTGACCCAACACACCGCCGTCGTTACATGCGCATTGCTAAAACGAACGCCCTGCTCCGCCAGGTGATCAATCGTCGGAGTCTGCACGATGGGATGACCTGCGCAACTAAGCGTGTCGTAGCGCTGATCGTCGGCAAAGAAGAACAGGATATTCGGTTGCGCAGCCGCAGCGATGCTCTGCAGGCCAGCAAAGAGGAGGGAGAGGGGAAAGATGAACTTCATGGCCATGGATCACTTTTTCTTTTTGGCGCCTTTTTTCGGGCCGCCTTTGGGAGTTCCCTTGATGGCGGACTCGTATTCCCAGCGCTTGGACCACTCCTCAAGAAATGGCTTGTACTGCGGTGCATCGGTCCACGCAATGGATTCAGGATCAGCTGGCGAGACCTTGCCCTCGGGGTAATCCTTGCCTGCAAAGCTTGCATCCACGGTCACATTCCACGCCAGCAAATCCGCCTTCATCTTTTCAAAGACGTCTGGCTTCTCCGCACTGATGTCCTGGGTTTCATTGGGATCTGCAACCAGATCGTAAAGTTCAAACGGCCCCATCCCGATGTTCTCCGTCAAGATCTTGTAGCGCTGCCCCGTGAGCGCTGCCTTAGTTCCAAACCGAAACGGGATCGCTTTCTGCCGTTCGCCGATCTCGCCCGCCAGCAGAGGCTTCAGGCTCATGCCATCCAGAGGCTTTAGCAAAACATCCTCAGGCAGACCCAACACATCCACCACCGTCGGGAAAAGGTCCATCGTGCAAACCGGGAATTCTGACACACGAGGCTTCACCACGCCCGGCCACTCGATGATGCCCGGCACCCGCAACCCGCCCTCAAACACACTGCCCTTGAACCCACGCAGTCCGCCCACAGTCTCCGGCGTGATGCCGGGCAGGCCGCCATTGTCGCTGTTAAACACCAGCAGCGTCTTTTCCGCGATACCAAAATCACGCAGCTTCTGACGCAGCTTTCCGAGACTGCGATCCAGCGCCACAAGCTCGCCATAGTGATCCTGGGAGGACTTGTCCAACGCGCCAAACTCCGCCTTGTCCGCCTCCAATGCTTTGAACGGCGCGTGAGGTGTGCCATACCAGATCACCGTGAAGAGCGGCTCCGCATCGGCATGGTGTTTTTCGATGAACTTCAGCGCCTCATCCACCACGACATCGGAGGAGTCTCCCTTGAAATCGATGAACTCGCCCTTGTGCGACATCAGCGGGTTTTGATCATAGAAGTTGGTCACGGACACCCACTGATCAAAACCAAAAGCCCCTGGACTGCGAGGATCATCCTTCAGGATCGGCGCGCCGGGTCCCTTGAAACCATCGAGGTGCCACTTGCCAAAATGCCCCGTGACATAGCCCGCACCTTTCAGAGCCTGCGAGATGGTCTTTTCCTGCAAACGCAGCGCATAACCATGGCTCAATACCCCTGCCCTGTCTGGCGATCGGCCCGTCAGCACACTAGCGCGCGTCGGCGAACACACGGGACAGCCTGCATAGAACCGCTCAAAGCGCAGCCCGTTCGCGGCCATCGCATCGATGTTCGGCGTCTTCAGCAGCGGATGTCCGCGATAACCCGTCTGCCCCCAGCCCATGTCATCGGCCATGACAAAGATGATATTCGGACGCTCCGCAGCCTGGAGCGCCCCCGCCGCTAAGAAGGTGAGGAAAAAGAGGGACTTAAACATCGAATGGAAACGCCAAGGAAAGGCCATTGTGTCAACAAGATGACACTCCGGCGAGTTCCGAGACTCCTCCAAATACTAAAGATCGGTCAGATTCGGTGCCCACATCCCGCCTTTGGAGAGCTCTGGAGTCTTGCCGTCTGGCGGATAGGTGGTCTTTGCTGCCGCGCGGACTTGGGCACTCAGTTCCGCCACAGTGTCAGCGTGCTCGGCCTTACCAGCAAGATTGACCAACTCCTCAGGATCATTGTCGTGGTCGTAGAGCTCGCGTCCAGCGTTGCCTTCATCCCATTCCGTGTAGCGCCAGCGTGGAGTGCGGAGGCTGTAGCCAAAAATCTGCTTTCCATCGGAACCCAAATCACGACTGACCGTGGCGCGCTTCGCACCACCGCCGCGCGAGACCTGCGTCAGCGCCCAACCGCGCCCGACTGCATTCGCGTCGTTCAGCATCGGGATGAGACTCTGGCCTTGAAGGCTATCCGGCGCTTTGACTCCGGCGAGCGCAGTGAGTGTGGGGTAGAGATCGAGATGGCTGACGGGGGTTTTCACAACAGTCCCCTTCCCTGCTGTCCCAGGCGCAACGATGAGCAATGGCACACGAGAGCTACCTTCAAAAAGACTCATCTTCTGCCACAGACCGTGCTCACCCATGTGGTAACCGTGATCGCTGGTAAATACGATGATGGTATTGTCCGACAGACCGAGCCGATCCAACGTATCAACGACACGACCAACCTGCGCATCCATGAAGCTGATGCTGGCATAATAGGCACGAACGAACTGGCGACGCAGATCATCAGTGAGCTTATCCTGCTCCTTCTTATAACTGCCGAGAGCGGCAGCAGGCACCTCGGGCGGATTTTTGTCGATAGCCGGATGCACGGGCATTTCTGCCTCTGGATACCAACTGTAATACGGCACCTCTGGCGCCACATACGGTGTGTGGGGACGGAAAAATCCAACTGCCAGAAAGAAGGGACGCTCTTTGTGTTTGGCACAGCGCTCCAGCACCCATTCCGCATCGCTGGCGTTCAGCCCATCCGTGTGTTCAGCATCCGCTTTTGGCGATGCATACCAGCTCAACGTCCCCCCAAATTGCCCAGGCGTGAGAGTGAAAATCTTGGGCTCCTCCTCCATGCGATCAACACCAGCCGGATTGAGCTCCAGCTCCCAGGACGCCGGATCATCGTGGCCATTGGTCCCAATCGACTTCGGCACGTTGTAGTGATAGAGCTTGCCGATGCGCGCCGCGAAGTATCCCGCCTGCCGAAAGGCCTGCGGCAGACTTACGTGAGAGGGAATCGTCTGACGAAACAGCTGCGCATTAGACAGGATACCCGTGCTATTGGGATACAATCCGCACAGCATCGAGTTACGGCTTGGGCCACACAGAGGAAAGGTGCAATAGGCACGATCAAATCGCACACCGCGTGCCGCCAATTTATCGATGTTCGGTGTCTTCGCTCGCGGATCGCCGTAGCAGCCGAGGTAGTTATTCAAGTCATCAGAGATGATGAACAAAACATTGGGCTTGGCCGCCGAAGAAGTCTGCGGCAGAGCGAAGGTGGACAGCAGCGCTGCTACGAGGATGAGTGCGTTATTCATGGCTTGAAGATTGAGATCGTGAGCTTGACCCTTTATCAACAAGCGGTCAAGCAAACAGGGTTTACTTCGGAGTCGGCACCATCGCCTCTGCGAAGCGCCGCCCCAACTCCCAGGTTCCAGACGTGCCAAAGTGCACGTGATCCTTGGGGTAGCGCGTCTTGGGATCGGTGGCCCGGTGATCGAGGTCGTCCGTCTTCACCAAAACCGCCCCAGACACAGCGAGTGCATCTCCACTAGATTCATCGACGGCCGACTGCCCGGCACGAACCAGATCGCGATTGGCACCCGCATTGGGCGGCGGCAAAACATGCCCGTAAACGAAGCGCAGATCCGGCGCAGCGAATCGCTCACGCACGCTGCGGATGAAGGCAGCCAAGTTCGCACCATACGCCGCAGCCGTTGTCTGGTCTTTGGAATCAGCCTCCCCCTGCTGCCAAATCATCCCGCGCAACTTCGGCGCATAACCGAGATCTCGCAGTCCCTCAAGACCCGCGTCCACCGTTGCAACAAAGGCCTGATACTGCGGACCACCCGGCGCGCCAGGCGCCCACTGCGTATGGAGATCGGTCCCTGAATGCGCGTGCTTGATCAGCGCCGTTTTGGGGTCGGGCAACAACTCTTGCAGCCGATTGCCAAAGCCCAACTCTGGACCAAAACGATCTGGCGATTCCGACGCCTGCCTCAGAGGCATCCACTTCAGTGGTTCGGCTCCACTTTTCAGATGCGGTTTGCCTGAGTGAAAAAGCAGCACACGCGGATCGGGCCGTATTTCAGGGGCGAGATTCGCCAGGTATCCCTGCCCGGTGGCATTGGATTGGCCACCAATGAGATAAACATCAATCGGCACCGGGGCTGCCAAATACGACACCAAATCTGGAGCGGCGAGTGGTAACTCCTGCACCACCAGTTGCGCCATCGCACGCGCCCCCGTCTCATTGAAGTGCGTTCGGTCCGTCTTGGAGGCCGCATAACTCCAACTGCCCGCATCTCCTTGTTTCAACAAAACTTGAAGGCTCGATGCATGGAGATCAATGAGCGGCACCGTCATCTCAATGGCGACCGATTTCATCGCATCCGCATAGGCCGCGAGAGGATCCAACGTTGTCCCATCTTCATTAAATGTGCGCCGCACCATCGGCGTCACCAGCACCACGTGTGCCTCGATCTCCCGCGCCTCGCGAACAAACTGCCGCAGATTTTCCGCATAGTCCGTCGCCGCATCTGTCGCCTCTGGGCGGCCCGCGCCATGGGAATCATTGTGCCCCATTTGAATGAAGATCCACGAGGGACGCTCCGCCAGCGTCCGGTCCCAAAGCCCCTCTTTGCGAAACGTCTTCGTGCTACGACCACCCTTCGCCAAATTCACCACCGTGCACTCGGGCTTCAAAGCCTCCTGAAGATAACGCCCCCAACCGCGAGTGGCTAACTTCTCCGGGTAGTCACAAACGGTCGAATCGCCGACCAAGACGATCTTAACGGGCTTCACATCAGCAGCGTGAAGCGAAACACCCGTCAGAGTGAGGACAGCGAGAAACCGAAGGATGGAGGAGAAGCAGGTCATGCGGCTTTAGAAAACGCAAGACATGGACGACTTTGTCAAAACCTCGCCCAATCAGATGTCGCTACCGACCTCGGCGCCACTTCCCTCAGGCCACCTTTTCCCGCACACGAATCATGCCGTCTTCGACATCCACGATGCGGTCAAAGACATCCAGTGTTCGGTGGTCATGCGTGACGACCAGGACCCCGGCGTTGCGCTCGTGGGCGACTTTGGCAAAGAGTTCCATCACCTGCCGACCACGCTGACTGTCGAGCGCAGCGGTGGGTTCGTCAGCGAGGATGAGGCTTGGCTCATTCGCGAGAGCACGAGCCACCGCCACACGCTGCTGCTCGCCACCAGACAGCGCTACCGGCAGGTTGTGAGCACGCGCACCGACGCCCAAGTAGTCGAGCAACTCCATCGCTCGTTTGCGTGCAGCCTTGGGCGCGGTGTCGTTCACTTCGAGGGCGATCTGCACATTTTCCAAAGCAGAGAGAAATGGGATGAGGTTCGCTTTTTGGAAGACAAAGCCGAGGTGCTGGCGACGAAAGGCACGTAGATCGACCAAGGCCTTGGGTCCATCCAGCACGAGCTTGCCACCGATCTCGATCTTGCCTGTCGTGGGCGGATTGATCAGCGCCATGGCGGTGAGGATGGTGGACTTCCCGGAGCCGCTGGGTCCGAACATGCCAACGATCTCACCGCGAGCGATGCTCAGCGAGGCATCACGAATGGCCACGACCTCGGTATGGCCGCTGCCATACACTTTGCGCAGATGCTGGACTTCAACGGCTGGAGCAATCATGCGGAGAGGACGGTGTTGGGCTCCACGCTCAAGGCCTTCCAAATGCCGAGCAAACTCGCGAGCGTAGAGATGACGAGAACGATGAAACCCAGCGAGATGAGGTCCGCAAGCTCCACCACGACGAGACGAGGGAAATGAGGAAAGGTGAACTGCCCGATGCCCCAGGCCAGGGCATAGCCAAAAGCACCCATGAGCAGTGATTGCTGCAAAATGAGGCCGCCGATTACGCGATTGCGCGCTCCAATGAGCTTCAGCAGCGCGATGTCGCGTATCTTGTCGAGCGTCAGGGTATAGATGATCAGCGCGATGATGATGGTGGAGATGATGATGAGCAAGACGCGGAAGAGCCCGAGCTGTCGCTTCGCCTTGTCCACCATACCGGAGAGCAGCAGATCCTTTTGCTCCTGCGTGGAAAAGACGGTGATGTCTGGCCACGTGTCGAGCGTGGCACGCACAGCGGCGGCGTCCGCATCTGGATGCAAGGTCACGAGCACAGCACTGACCTGCGGCCTGGAGAGAGCCGGAATACTGCTGGAAGGCCCAGCAGCACGATCCAGTAGCAGCGGCTGTAGGCGGCCTATCTCGATCCCTTCCAGCCGTGCACGTCGTGCCGCACGCTCCAGGCGCACGGCCTCGCCAGGCACATCGAACTGAATCGCCTGCGCGTCGCTGACGGTGAAGAACGTCAGTCCATCACCACTGGTCCCGACCATGCCCCGCGTGTGGCCCACGACTTCATACTCGTCTCTGCCGAGCTTGATCTTCTCGCCCAAAGGCAGCCGCAGAGACAAGTCCGCGATCATTTCATAATGCGCCTGCCCCAGCGCACGGCCCGCCACCAGCGGAATCCATTCGCCACGATCCTCCGGCCAAGAGAGACCTTGCACCACCATGCGCAACGGCCTGCCTTGGTGCACGCGCTGAATGGTGTGCGACACGAAACGTCGCGATTGCGCCACACCCGGCACGGCACGCACACGATCTTCCAGACTGGCAGAGATTCGCGAGACCTCGGCAAAAGGCCCGCGTGTGTGACCCTGAACGACCCACAGATCTGCGCCCACGCGATCCACCAGCAGCGTCGCTTCGTAAATCAGGCCGCGATAGATGCCGCCCATGCCCATCACGATCATGAGCAGCAAACCAATGCCCACCGTGGTGAAGGCAAAGCGACCCGAGTTGTGCCGGATGTCTCGGACGGCGAGGTTCATGGCATCTGAATGAAAACCTCAGCACGTTGGCCGATGGTCCAGTTTTTCGGCAACTCATTCACGCGGACATCGACAAGGAACTCGCGTGTCTCACGATCCGTCTCGCGCCCGATGCGCGCCACCACACCGGGATAGCTCTTGCCGCTCTCTGAGCGGAAAACGATGCGCGCCTTTTGGCCAACATTGACGGTAGGGATCGCCGTTTCATCCACCCAGGCACTCACCCAGATCTCTTCCAGTGAGATGAGTTCCATCAATGGTCCACCCGGCACCAGCATCTCGCCAAGTTCACGATCACGCCGGATGATGAGACCATCGTAAGGAGCCACGATCTCAGTGAAGGCCATCTGCTCCTTGCGATAGAGCAGATTCTTTTCCGCCACCAACACCTGACCCTCAGCCTCAGCGATAGCCGCATGAGAGCGTTTCAAATCTGCCTCAGCCACTCGCAGTGCTTCGACACCTTTGTCGGCTTCAGATTGTGCTACCGCATTCGCTTTGGCCAAATCAACGAGCCGCTCGTTATCACGTCGCGCCTGCTCCAGCACGGCTTCGGAGCGAGCCAAGTCGGCACTCACTCGCGCAGAGGTTTGCTTTGCCGCAGACAGCGTTGCCTCAGCAATCGCCACCTGTTGCTTGATCTCCGCATCATCGAGCCGAGCGAGGAGTTGACCCGCCTTCACGGTGTCACCTTGATCCACCAGCACCTCTGCCAACCGCTCCTGAATCCGCGAGCTGATCGTCGTCTTCACCCGCGCCTCCAGCGTGCCGGTGCCCATCACTTCACCGACAGGCATCGCCTTCACAACGGTGGGTGCTGCGGCTGCAGGCGTTGCAAACTTGAGCTTATACACGGCCACTCCAGCGAGTGCGGCGACGAAGATCCAAAATAGCGGGCGACGGAACATAGGCAGTAAAGTCATGGACGCGGATCATGCGGAGCCGCGCCTGGAGGCGGTGCGTGCGACTTGAAAATCAGCCGCAACATCTTCACGTTGATCACAAGGAAGCGCAGTAGCTGATACGGCGCGAAAGTCCGCCAGAATCGCGTGGACGGAGTCGGCACCGTCGCATAGGCAACAGGGCCGTTGAGGTCAGATGGTTTCATAGTGGGCGAGGTGGATGAAGTTTATTCGGGGATCAATGACCAGCCTGGGAGGCATTTGGCTTTGTAGATGAACATGTGATGAAGGAGATGCTTCAACCAATGCCCGGCCAGACCGATCTCGCCCGTGGTGTAATCGAGATCACGACCGAACTCATAGCGCTCGTAGTCGGGCACCAGCGGATAAAGCGTGATCGTGGCCGCCGTCCCACTGAACAAACCTTTGCCAGCAGAGGCTACGCAAGCCGCCCCCATCGTCGCGAAAGGTGCCCGATGCAGCGGAGACTCGCCCCCATGACGAATACGATCAGCGATGGAAAACGCCACCGTGCGGCCCATGATGCCAGCCGTCATACCTGTGCGAGGAACCGCTGGCGCGACGAGTGTGCCCTTGGGCGAACGAAGCGGACGGGACACTGCATGCGGCGGTGCAAAGGCGATGCCAGCGGCGAAGACATTGTCATAAGTCGGGTTCTGGTAAGTGGCCGGCCAGTCGCGCGGCGACCACTCTTCGAACGGACGCTCCGTGTAGTCGGCATCAACGCGCATGAATCCATTCGGAGCAAAGATCTGCGGCGCGATGTCGGCACCCGCACGATTGATCGCCGCAAGACCCACGCCGCGAAAGGGCGGCAAGAGCATGGCAAAGTCGAACTCAAGCTCACGCTCCAGCCCTTCCACCGTCTCGTAAGCGAGCTTGCTAGGACTGACTTGCTGGACATGTGCACGATTGATCCACTCGACCCCGCGCTCCACGAACAACGACTCCGCAAACAACCGACTCGGCGTCACGTAGCCGCCCCGCTTGAGATGCAGCCCGCCCATGCCGAAGTCTCCCAGCTCGTTTTCGTTGGTCAGGAAAATGATCCTCGCCCGTTCACGCACACCGTGGCGGCGCAATTCGTGTTCGACATTGAAGACATACTCAAAGGCAGCTCCCTCGCAGGTGCAGGTGCCGTGCCCCATGCCGACGACCAGCGTTTGCTTCTCCCCACGCTTCATGCGCTCGATGCTCTCGCGGAAGGCGCGCGCAGCTTCGACCGCATGATCAGCCGTGCAGACAGACCAACTGTGACCACCGTGCGGCCCGAGTCCAGGTGTCGCGCCGAAGTTGAGCTTCGGGCCAGTGGCATTGATCAGGTAGTCGTAGGTTTCGCGGCCCGGAGGCGCTTCCGGAGCCGCACCAGAGGCAGTGTATTCGACATGTGGCGAGGGCAGTTCCGCAGTGCCCTCAGGCCGAATCACTGTCCCGCGTCCCTGTCGAAACTCGACGCCGATCCGCGCATACACCGGCGCGAGCGGAAAGACCACCTCGCGCCGTTCCATCGAACCCACGCCCACCCAGATGTTGGACGGAATCCAGTTCCACTCGGCATCAGGAGAGATGACAACGATCTCATGACTGCTCCCGAGTTTTTTCCGCAGCAAAGTCGCGGCGGTGTGGCCAGCAATGCCAGCTCCAAGAATAACGGTTTTAGCCATAAAGGTGGTTGGGTGGATTGACGACGAATGAAAATGAAGTCACGACGGTGCCGGAAAGGTCGCAGAGTCTAAGGCTTGCCTTTGCCCTTCCCCTTTCCTTTGCCTCGCCCTCCTCTCGGCATGGGAAGACTCTGCATTTGGGAATCATTGAGCTGACCCTGGGAAGCCGCTGCCGCTTCAAAGGCCGGCAGATGGGCCTCAAGTGATGCGCCGCGCAGATTGTGAAACACCTGCGTCAGATCGGGGTAATCTTTCACCGCCGCCAGATACCCATCATAGAGGGCCACGTTCTTCTTTTCAGCCTCAATGCCATCCTTCGCGGCTTGGAGGAGCGTTTCCGGCGGAGTCACTTTCCCGGCAAACTTGTCATCGGGAATCGGCACGCCGTATTTCTCAAACTGCCGTTTCAGCGCCTGTATGTGCCGCGTCTCTGCCTCACGGATATTGGCATACGGTTGGACGTCACCGAACTTCTTCAAGATGGCGGAGTAGAGCGCATGGGCGGCGAACTCGCCCTCCGGTCCGGCAAGCGTCTCCATGAGTGCTTGCTTGGCCTCAGCAGTAAGGCCTACTGACGCACGGCCACCTCCAGCTTGTTGTGCGGATGCAAAAGGGGCGGACAGCAGCGCAAAAGCAGCCGCCAGGGTAGTGAGTGTTTTCATGGTCGGATTCATTTCGTTGCGGGTGATACTGCGACGAAGGACAAACCGCCCACCGTCACCACAAGGTGCAACCCCAGCGCCTTTCGTCGCTGGGTAAGATTGGGCCTATCTTGCGCAGAAGAAGGCCATTTGGGCGAGCTGAGAGTGAAAGGATGATCCTCCAAGTTGCCTTGCCATAGTCCGCCACGGTTCCCTACTTCTCAGACTCAGAAAGGAGCGATTAAGCGAAACCAGCACACTGCTTCCTTGTTGTCAGTCGCCGCCCCGCTTTCAGGCCCGAAGATTCACACAGACAGAAGCAGGTGGTAGAGACAAAAATCGCCCTGCCTCAAATCATGCCGGGTTTCGCTGGACCCGTCATTTCCTGGACTCTTTGACATACCGACTGTGCCAACGAGCTTCAACGCAGAAGCGTTGGCTCGAATTGACTCATCAAGGCCCAAGCGAGCCCTCGAAAGATCACTATCGAAAACATACCCGACCATTGCCCCTGCCTTCAGACCTCGCGAATAGCGACCCGTGATGAAACACATCATACCTTGATGTCCGGTTACATACTCTGTGACTAGTGACTTCCAGCCGTCTTTGAATCTCACATGCAGTCTTTTGGCTTCAATGGCGAAGTAAGGGTATGGCTTCCGCCTTCCGCATCCGTGTGTGAACTTTAGATCCACTCGGCCAAGCTGCTCTGGCTTATCTGTTTCGAGCAAATAGAGCGGAACCTCGAGTTCAAGTTGAGCGGCCAAGTCGTTCCGGTATTCGGAATCACGGACGATCAACGAGCACAATCGAAGTGAAAGGTCGTTTTCATGTTCCTGGGAGTGCTTCTTCCTTAGAGCGCTGCCACAGCGGTGGGTGATTCGGAGTATCTTGGGAATCTCGCTCTCAGGGAAAAGCGGCATCCAATCGTTGACATCGCTCATGATTGCGCGCCCCTCCTGGCCGATTCGATGTATTCGCAGAGCTCCATTGCATCATTGAGAGCGGCGGTGCGTGTCCATTCGCCCAAATGCGCAGGCTTGACCAAAAAGATCCTCGTTCCCTCAAAATACCATCCAGAGCGATGGAACTCAAAAGTGGTGCCGAGACGCTCGACCGATGCCTCTTGGAGCCGTGCAGCCGCAGCGACCAAACCCTCAGACTGGGCTGCACGACTTTGGAAGGCTCGCGGTTGCCTCGACTGGCCTAGCTCGACCATTGCCATTCCTGTTGCGGTATCCAGCTCCCCGGAGGCGACGACATGGAGAGGACCTGAAGCTCGTTTGTTCATGACCGCGCAGATCATGTCGGCATAGAGCCGAAGTCCATCCGCAGATGCGAGTGGTTGAAGGGTAGGGATAGAAATCGCGCTTTCCAGGGAACCTGGTGTGTCACTGCGATCAAAGATGTCACAGGTGTCTTCAACCAGGGCGATTTCCTGATCACTAAGCCCAAAGTAAGCATAGATGAGCGGTTCCAGCTCCGTGCGAAGACTCTCCGAGGCACTGCGTTGTTCGATCTGCCATTCTTGGCGCAACTCCACGGCGGTTGTGTCGGTATCGCGGTCGAAAAGTGGTCCCGGGGAAGCCTTCTGCTTGCTCAGGTGCCTGACCAAGTTAGAGCCAGCTTGCTTGGCAGCCTTCACATACTGCTCGAAACGAGCTGTGATCTTGAGTAGCAACTTCGACGCCTCGGGCGGGGCAAGGGGCGAAGCAGGAAGGAAAAACGGGAGGTTCAGAACTTCCTCAAGACTGGCTTTGTCACGCTCGGTGCCCACATTTGAGGCTGTGTGGAAAATGAAGTAGCGAGCCAGTTTCGAGTTGAGAAGTGCAGTCAGGAAGAATAGTTCAGACCCATGTCCCGTTGATGCAGCGAATGACTGGAGGGCATCCTGAAATCGAACGGTATAGTCAAAGAACGCTGCACGCGAGAAGCCTTGGTTTACAACAACTAGCGGCGCTTTGAACAAAGCATTCGGTGGCCTGCTATAGAGCTTGTCCGGTAGGTAACCCCCAGCTTCTAGGTGCTGTTTGAAGCTCGGCAAAACTTCGTTGCCGATATATTGCATCGACTCGATGTCATCAGATACAACAATTGGATCTTCCGGTTTCCAGTCGCCAAGTTCTTTGAGTTCTCGGTCTGGCTTGGTCTTGCTACTAGCCTTCCATGGTTTGCATCCCTGACCGGTCACAAAGAGCTTGTCTGCCATTTTGGGCTGGCGGCCACGCAACTGTTCCGTAATGCTGCCGAGCCTTGGAAAAGTAAACAGATAGCCAAGCAGCTTCTGATCACGCGCAGTGCCCCACAGTCGAGTTTTCCACACTACGCTCATTACGTCATGCTGTGCGGCAGAAAGAAGCAACTTGAGCGGCAACCACTTCCGATCTTGGGGAGAGACTGCGATCAATCCGTCACGCAAATCACTGCGGGTAACCTTTGGGGTAATGTATTCGATCTCGTGGTCATTTGCTGGCTGATGCGGCGTGAAGCGAACGATGGCTGCCGGGCAAAGCGCCTCTTTAAAAAGGATAAAGCGGAAATCAGCCATTTGGATGACGGTCTCCAAAGTTGCTTGGCTAAGCCAGGTCTTTTGGAAATCATCCGTCTTGTTTAAAAAAACCTTCGTTGGAAGAATCAGACACGAAACACCATGCTGATTCAGATAGCGCGGCGACTCGGACATGAATCGATGTGCCAGTTGCTTGGTGCCACGGCCAACCCAGGGTGGATTCCCCATCACGATGTCGAACTTACCATGCCATGCCTCCGGCAGCTCCAGGAAGTCACGGTGGTGAACGACTGAGACGTCGGTTTTCTTGAAGCCCGTTGCAGTGAGTAGGTTGGGCAACTTGCCGATTTTATCAATGTAGTGGCGAACGTCAGTCGGCGTGAACTGATCCAGAAACGCCAAATAAAGGCTGAAACACGTAATGCGGCAGGCGGTGAGATTCTTGTCCACTCCAGTGAGTTGACCAAGTCTCCCCAGCAGAGCTTTGGCCTGAGTAGCAACACGAACGTTCGTCGTCAATGAAGCCCGCCATTCAGAGACAAGGCGATTGAAGGCCAGCACCAAGAAAATGCCAGAACCGCACGAGGGATCGAAAAAGCGAAGCCCGCTCAACTTCTGCCTATCTCGCAACGCGAGATCAAGCGTCATCTCTGCCAGCAAACGTGGCGTGTAGTAGGCTCCAAGCTTGCGTTTGCCTTCCTCATCCTCGTGCTCCAGAAATTTTTCATAGATTGAGCTGATCGTCTCCACCGGGATGAACGAAAAATCATACGCGTTGAAGCCGAGAGTGCGCTGACCGCTGCGCACTTCTGATCCTTCAAGAAAGTGCTGAATCGCCAAAAGGTGCCTGGGTTTGATTGCAGACTGTTCACCAGAGAGATCCTCGTCGAACATGCTGCTGTTGAACTCCTTCCGCAGCGCGGGAAACAGCTTGTCGTAAAGAACAGCCTGGGCTTTTGCCGAACCTGTCGAAACGAGGAGTTGGAGCAAATCCATTCCGTCCGTCCCTTTGATATAGTTCTCCAGCTTGACGATGCCGCGATGGCAAAGGTAGCAGGTGAAAAGCATGCGCCCGAGAAAGGCGTGAGCAATCGGAGCGCTCAGTCCATCCCTACCATCCATCAGCTCGTCACGAACTGACTCAAGGTTGTCAAGCAGGTAGGCATCGACCGTTTGTTTGGGATCAAACTTGGACCGATTCTCAGGTCGTGAATAATAGTGCCCATTCCCGATCTGGAGGTAAAACCGCTCTGCCCAGGCGGCCTGCGTCGCCAGATCGACACTAGCAGTGAGGTCTTCCACAACGCTGTCTGCGATGGTGTCATCGTTTGCACTCGGTGGTGCCTGTGGCTTTGTCATGGAGGACAACACGCGGACACGCTGTGGGTCACGCAGTAGTAAAACGGTGGCAAGGCCTTGGTTCCAGAATTTCAGATGGCGCTCGGCGGCTTCTTGGGCGGGGAGTGGCTTGCGGCAATCTGCAACATAGACAGTTGGCACTCCATTCAGCGTCAAGACTCCTGTGAGCTTAAGCTCAGTCCACGCCTTGCGTAGCAAGTGCTGATAAGCGAACAACTCACGAGCATGGAGAATCTGCTTCTCGCTCTTATAGTAGCGAAAACCCAACGGTGGAGTCGGCAGAGGTTTCGGAAGTGCGCTCATGTGAGAAGAGAGCGAAAGACACCTCGGGCTACCCCCTGAATCAGCAGGGATGATACCGCGAACAAATCTGGATAGGCGGGGTTTTCCGCTTTCAGCCACGTTCTAGCGCCCTTCTTTACCAGGGTCTTTAGCGTGGATTGCTGGTCGATCAGTGCCGCTACCACGTCACCTGACTGTGGGGATGCGGAGCCATCACAAACGACGATGTCCCCGTCAAACATGTGCTTGCCGATCATGGAATCACCGGACACACGAAGAGCGAACGCCCGATGGCTCGGCGGGATACCAAAAACACGAGGATCAATATCTAATCTTTGGGCGGGGAGAGATTCTCGTGTATCAGGGAACCCAGCCGCGACGCTGCCCAAGAGTGGGACGCCGCCGTTCGCGTCAGATCGGCGCAGTATCTGAATGGAACGTGCCTTGTTGCCATCTCGCTTGATGTAACCTTTTCTCTCCAAAGCATCAATCAGATCGGAAGCCGCTCGGGTGCTCTGATAGCCCATTTCCGCGCAAATCTCTCGAATTGTCGGTGGCGACAGGCCATCTCTAGCCCGCTCTTCAAGGAAGCGTAGGAGCGTATTCTGGGGCTTGGTGAGGTCTGTCATGAGATACTAGACAGATGTTTAGTGTTTTACATTGATGCCAGCAAGCTGATTTTTCATTTCTCGAACATTTGGCCGCACGTATCGCCTACCGCCGGAAGGTTGATGCAAGTGCCCCTACTTCACCGGCAATGAAGACTTCATCGGCTGATTCGACTGAAAGAGGTGATCGACGAGGACATGGCCCCAGCCGCCTGTGCGGGTGTCGAGGATCTCGAGGGTGGCTTGCTTGCCTTTGAACTCGATGATGTCCCAGGAATGCCAGTCCATGATTTCCTGACCTTTGGAGTTCTTGAGGGAGTTGCCGGTGGCGCTGCGGACGGGCTTTCCGTCGATCAGGAGTCGGATGCCCGTTTCCCCGGTGTGTTTGCCGCCGCCGATGAGAAAATTGAGATGCTGTCGCTCGATGGTGAACGATGGCGAAGTGAGTGTGCCGGTGGACTTGTCACCATTCAGATAGGTGTTGATGAGCCCCGTGCCGAGATAGCCAGTGGGGCGGTTTTTGCGCGCACCTAAATCGAAAGCATTGCCCGTGGCCTTCCAATCGCTGTGAGCTTCGCCTTCGAAGTCGGCGATCACGATGTCGTCAGGTGATGGCTTGTATTCTACCGGCGTCACGTCGACTGGCGCCACCGCAGCGGCCTTTGGAGGTTCGGCAGGCAAGAAGGCGCGCTTCTGCGGCGAGCCCGGCAGCGCGGTCACCCACAGATCCTTGACGAGATACTTGGCTCCGTCAAAACCGCCGCCGTTGAGGTAAAACGGACCCATGGGGCGATTGAAGGATTCATCGGCAGCAGTGATCGTGACGCCATCGATGGTGACGGTGAAGTTGGGGCCATCATGGATGCAGACAACCTTGTGCCAGTCCTTGGTCAGGTCCTGCAACTGCCCCTTGGCGAGCACCGCTGACTTTTGATCTTTGGAACCTGGACGCACGATGGCGAACTGTCCGTTGTCCGGAAGGAAGGTGAAATCCATGGCGTGTCCGCGCGATTCGGCAGGCCAGGTGACGAACAGAAAGTTCTGCTTCGGCACGATAAACTTCATCTTCCACTCAATCTTCATCTGATCAAAAGCCATCAGCCCTTTGATCGTGGCGGTGTGCTTCTCAGTCGGCACTTGCTCGCCGATCATGGCTCCATCGCCGAACTTCCATGAGCCATGATGGAACTCAAGACCTTCGGCGAGTGGTTCCGCTTTTCCATCTTCGAAGATGAGCGCATCATCCGCTCGGAGCGGGCTGAGGAAGAAAAGCGAGGCAAGGAATAGCGCAGGTGATTTCATAGACGAGAGTGGGCTATTCGATGCACACGATCTCTTTCATCGTGTGGGCAAAGAGGCGACCGTTGGAGAAGGTCAACGAAGCGAGAGACCAAGTCTCTCCACCTGGACCAAGATCATTGACTGCGACGATGGATTTCGGAGAAAGGGGCTGCACCTCAGTGTCGATCACATAGACGGTTCCGGTCACGACGGGGAGGAAGAGGTAGCGGCCCACTCGCGTCGGACTGGCGGCGGAGATGTGGCCCCAGCCGATGCCGCTATTGCCTTTGTCGCCCACGGCGAAGCCATTCGCGTTGAGAGGCTTGTTCGTTGGATTTCCTTTTCCCCATAGCCGCACGTCTTTGGCGCGACTCTCCGTGCTCGGCATCAACTGCGCAGGAACTTCGAGGTATTCGACCGCGCCCGTTTCTACGTTCACGCGACCGATGTAGGGCATGTTGTGGGACAGGAACCAATGAAAGTCGCCAATGACGATGTTGGCTTGATTGGTGTTCGGATGGCCTTTGCCTGCTTTGATGGCGACGTCACTCTGCTTGGCCCAATCACTCTTCGCCGGGTCGTATTTCCAGAGCGTCGCGCCTTCATAGAGAGGTTGTTCTCGCAGGATCGTGCCCGAGTTCGCATCCATGACGAGGTGCTTCCCTTGATTGAAGCCAAACACGTATCGCGAGTTCCAGTGGCAGGCGAAAGACGTGTCGTAGGTCTTGATCTCCGTGCTCCAGAGCGTCTGGCCTTCTTTTCCCGGTGCCAAACTCGTGAGGCTGTGACCATACGGCTTTTCGATCACGCCATGAGGCCCACCGCGACCGTGCGACACCGCCAGTGTGCCGTCAGCCATTCGTCCGACAACGGGGGTCGTGTGAATGGAGGTGCCGACTTGCTCGCGCCAAAGCACCTCGCCCGTTCGCTTGTCGATCCCGTGGATGTAAGTCCACACTTCCTTTTCATCGACGCCTTCAGGCACGTCGGTTCCGTTTTTTGAAATCACTCCGGGGGATTCCCATTTCCGCATCTTCGCTCCCTGCTCTTTGTTGGCGACTTCGACATTGAGGATCGCATCGCCGACGAGATACGGCTCCGCCTGCCGGTTGTTGTGCTTGAAGCGCGGTGTCCACTCGCGGAGCCAGACCTGCTTTCCGGCGAAGTCGAAGCAGCCCATCGACCCGCAGCGATTGAAGAACCACACATGCTCGCCGTCGGTGATCGGCGCAAACACCGTGCCGTCCGTGAATCCGCCCGCGAGTGAAATGAACGCTGTGCCGGGCAGATTGACCTGCCAGAGGATTTTGCCTGTGTTCGCATCGAGACAAAACCCGATGATGTCCTTCACGCCCTCCTTCTCTTCCAGTGTCTTGATCGGCACATGCGTCGTCACGAAAACGCGATCTCCCCAGACCGTTACGTTGCTCATCCCAGCCTCCGGCATCGGCGTGCGCCAGCGGATGTGCTCATTCCGCGTTACGCTCCATTCGGTGGGCGGCGTGCCTTCCACCTGCCAGTTGCCATTCGGGCCTGCGGCTTGATGCCAGTTCGTGTCTTCCGCACTTGCGAGAGAGGCGAGGCACAGCAAGGCGATGCCGAGGATGTTTTTGGATAGGTGCATGGGTTGTGAAGACATTTCTTCGAGAGGCTACCACTTCACCCGCGTGTATGGGCTGGAAAGTTACGTCGCATAGGCTTGGCTGCCGGAGAGTTGAGGGATCGAACACCGCTTCAACACGCACCCTCATTTCAGCATGGGGTTCTCCCCGAGGACTTGAATGCTAAACAGATGATGAGAAGGCATTTTTGTTCCCTCTTCGACGACGGGAACCTTGCCGCTCTTTTCGAGGTCTGCCTTCTTCAGGGTCCAGAGCACTTCTTTTTGCCGCGTGATTTCAAAGGCCTGCACGTCGTTGCTCGATCCCTGCCGATGATGATAGTCGGTATTGATCACGACCATGTTGCCGTTCTTGAGCACTTGAATTCCAATGGGGAATAAGATTTGAAATCCAAGGTCATCTTCCGTGTTGAGTTCCCAGGAGATTTCGCCACCGGGTGTGATCTCGATGATGCGGTTTGAGGTGATGCAGGGCACAAGGGTGTTCCCATTGGCCAGTCGGATCGCAGTGAAAGGACGATCGGTTTTGTTCAGTGCGTATTCCCAGATGACGTCGCCGCTGGCGTTCAGTTCGATCACCTTGGCTTTCTCGCGATAGGAGATCAAATAAGTCCCCAGTGCGGTCTTGCGCGCCTGCATGTAACGGTTGTGCGGAGCCTTGCCGCCGTCCGGCAGGTCAATGGAAAGCGTCACTTGTTGCTGCCGGTCAACCTCAAGAAGCTTCTGGTTGCCGCAGTCGAGAATCATCACCTTGCCGCCCTCCAGAGGCTGGCATGCGTTGATCTCCTGATCCCGGGTCCGCGGCACCTTGAAATCCCAGACGGTTTCTTTGGCCGCATTGACTTCGCGGACGCCGTGACGATGGGAAAACAGGATGTTTTCGTTCTCCAGCTTCCAGGCGTCGTGGACGAGTTCGACCTCGGGATTTTGATAGTGCCAGACGATCTTCTTTTGCGCATCCAGCTCCATCAGTCCCTCTCCATATCCAATCAAAACGCGATGCCCGGGATGTGCTCCGGCGGCCGTGACATGACCGGCGCTGCCGAGTGTGAAGATGGCTGCCAGTAGCAGTAGGAATCGGGGCTTCGTCAGGTGGAGCGAGTTCATCTTGAAGTTGGGTCAGGCATTGTAAGCAGGGACAGTCGGTTCGCACGAGAACTTCCTTCACCAACTCACTCGCGTGTAAGGACAGGAAAGATACGTCGCGTAGGCTTTGCCGCCGTAGTGGACGACTTTCCTGTGATTAGTGAAGAAGTCGATGCGGGTAGCTTTTGCGTCAAGATGGAGCGACGCGGTCCAAACGCCAAGCTTCGCGTCATGCCTCATCTCGCTGCTGTTCGCGTCTGGAATGAGTTCGGTGAGGTATTTGGGGCTACCATCGGGTGCGCGGTCATACATCCACCAGATGTGCCCGCTTTCCTCGCCGGAGTTCGGCGCGAATCGGACCGTGACCTTGAGCGTGTCCCCGTCGATCTCCGTTGTGACGCTGGGTGGCGTCAAAAGCGGCTCAACACCCTCGAAGAAATGATTCAAAAGAAATGCGGACGTGTTCTGCTCATCGCCTCTGTCATCGGGTGCCCCTTTTTGCCATGTCCCGTATTGGCTCCGAGATAGACCGGGATGTCTGGATGATGCGCGCCACCCCAGGCGAGATCGTAGGCGACCATGTCGTGCGTGCCGGGATGAAACAGCATGTCCACGCCGCGTGCCCGAAGCGCGGGCAGATTGCGCGAGATGAAGACACCGTCGGAGATGTCGCGCGTGAATTTTTGCAACTCCTCCCAGGTGTGACCCGCATCGAGTGCCGGTTGGTTGAAGTTCGGGCCGAAGTGCCCTCCTGAAAAGCCACGCTGAGAACCGCCATTCTCCTTATGCAGCTTCCACGCGGCGGTGTCGCACAATCGCAGCGGCGAATCCCAAATCGGCGATGCCCCCGCATGCACCGCCGTCATCCTCGTGTCATGCAAAATCGCCATGGAGGGAGATCCGCCATTTTTGGAGTAGCCAGTCACCGCTACCTTTCCCTCCTCGAAGTGTTCGTCCTCCGCATACGCAGCCGTGATCGCCCGCATCAATGTCGCGGGCCAAGCCCAATACAGAATCTTGTGATGAGCATTGAGCGACTTGGCAAAGAGTTGTTCAGCGCTGCGCTCGAGTTCACTCTGTCCAAAAGACCTGGGATCCTGAACGACCGTCTGAACCAGGCCGACGCCACCTTTGATCAACTCCTGATCGATTGGATCAAGCCGCAACGCCTTTTCTAATCCGCCCGGCGTGTGTCCACCCGTGAGATGAAACCCTCTCGCCTTCCGGTCCGCTGGGACAACCATCTTCACCGGGATCCGGTAGGCCTGCCCCTCCCAGATCTCACCGAC
Organism: Verrucomicrobiaceae bacterium; assembly: GCA_024232965.1. Lineage (GTDB taxonomy): Bacteria > Verrucomicrobiota > Verrucomicrobiia > Verrucomicrobiales > Verrucomicrobiaceae > JACKQF01. The sequence continues at coordinate 399,464 of JACKQF010000004.1, forward strand.
GTTGATCGTGACCAGCTTTTGACGCGTCGCGATGGAGCCTTCGACGAGGTGCCAGTCCTGGAGGATATTCACCTGAAGCGTGCTCGGATCGCGAATCGCCGCCATATCGAAGAGTTCGGTTTTTGTTTCAGCGCCATGAGCTGCGCTGGAGAACACCAAGACCAATAAGAGTGCCAGAATGCGGAATCGTTCCATCTCAACCATTCTGCCGTGCCCGGCGGACTTCACAAAGTATTTCGACACATGCCCCAGGAAACGTTAGTGCCTGCCGGACCGTTTACTTTGCCCTCATGTCCACTCACGTCCTCCGACTCCTCTCCGCCAGCCTCGTCCTGCTCGCAGCCCATGCGAGGTCTCAAGAAACCGCCCCCTCACCCGATGGCATGGTCATCGGCCATGGCACCGCACGCTATCGCGTGGACATGAAATGGGCGAAGGCCGATCCTACGGTAGCTCCGGTGATCAATTCTCATGCCCTGGCCGAGGGGCGCGACGGACGCATCTACCTCGTCACCGATCACCCGCAGAATGATTTCATCGTGTTCGAGAAAGATGGCCGCTATGTCCGCTCCATCAGCAAGGGGCTGGGCGGCGGTCACGGCTTGGAGATTTTCGAAAAAGACGGGGTGGAATACCTGCTACACATCGACTGTGGCTGGCACTTCGCGGCGGAGGGATGGAACCCAAAGGCCGGACAAGGGCGCGTCACCTTGCTGACCACGGCGGGCGAAGTGGTGCAAAAGTTTCCCACACCGCAGGAACTCGGCATCGACGACGGAAAGTTCATGCCTTGTGACGCCGCCTACACGCCCAGCGGCACGCTGCTGATCGCGGACGGTTACGGATCGAACTTCGTCTACGAGTTCACGCTGGAAGGAAAGCTTCTCAAAAAATGGGGCGGCCCGACGAAGGATGACGCGAACCTCAGTAATGCGCATGGCATCTCCATCGATGCGACTGATCCGCGCGGCCCGCTCGTGTGGGTGCCCTCGCGCAGCCAAAACCAGATCAAAGCCTTCACGCTCGACGGCACCTATGTGGACACCATTGACCTGCCGGGCGCCTTCGCCGGTCAGCTCGTCTTTCGTGATGACAAGATCTACACCGCCGTTTGCTGGAGCAAAGAAAACGGCACAGGCAAGAAGCTCAACCAGTCCGGCTTCGTCCTCGTGCTCGACCGCAAAACCAAGCGCGTCCTCAGCGCCCCCGGCGGCAGCGAACCGATCTACACCGACGGCAAGCTCCAACCGATGCACCAGACCGAAGCGGTTTTCAAACACTGCCACGATCTCTACGTGGACAGCACCGGCGACATCTACGTCGGCGAATGGAACGCCGACCGCCGCTACCCGTGGAAGTTGAGTCTGGTGAAGTGAACGTCGTCGGTAGTAGCTCGATGTTCGATTTTGGTAAAAGAGGGTGGGTAAAAGATGACAACCTCTGAGATTTCCATTTTTACATCTGACCTTTTACTACAAGATCAGGTGCCCATTTCAACTGTGCGCGAATCTGTTTGAGCAGATCATTGACGATCTCAGGATTCGCCTTCGCCACGTTCACCGTCTCGTTTGGATCGTTCTCGTGATCGTAAAGCTCCTCAGCGGGCGGTTCGCTCATGGAATCACGGCGATCGAGCCAGGCGGTGTAGCCATAGCGATCCGTGCGCATGCTGTAGCCCATGACGTGGTTATTGAAGAGATCGGCGTTGTAGTCCTCGCCATGTTCTTGTTTGAGCTTCTCTTCGACTTCCGCGATCACAGGACCGAAGAAGGTGCCGCGCATGGCAGGTGAGAGCGGACGCGCCGCCCATTCACGGAGCGCGGGCGATGGAAACAGGCTGAAGGCGGCGGGTTTCCACTTTTGATCGGGATCGGTGAGAAGTGGCGCGAAGCTTTTGCCTTCGAGATGTTTTGGCAAAGCAAGCCCGGCGAGGTCGCAGAGCGTGGGATACACATCGATGAAGAGGACGTTGGGTTTGCCTTCGGCTGTCTTCACTTTGCTACGGCTCTCGGCGGCAGAGGACTCCCGCAGAGGCGCAGAGACGCTGATGAGGGCTGGGAGAAGGAAAAGGGCGTTCCGCATAGGGGCTTCCCACCAACACTGCCGGATCAGCCGTTTACTAACCACCTTTTTTCGAGCTGGCACCGAATCGCGACCCTGGCACCCTTTTAACCCTGATGCCGATGGAGCTTGCGATATTCCCGCAGGGCGCAGCCGCAGGCACGCTCGAAGGCCTCGTTGAAGCGGCTGAGGCTTTGGAAGCCGGAGGCAAAAGCGATTTCGATCACGGGATCATCGGTTGTCACCAGAAGCCGCTGTGCATGGGAGATGCGGTGCTGGGTGATGAATTCGGTCATGGTGGTCCCAAAGGCCTTGCGAAAGAGATTCATCGCGTAGTTTGGGTGCAAACCGTTGGCCTTGGCGATGTCGTCCGCTGTATGCGGCTCCGAGTAGTTCTGGGCGATGTAACAGGCAAGTTGGTCGGCTTTCGACAAATTCGGATCGGGTGCGCGAGACTGGACGTGCTTCGGCAGGGACTGCGCCATGCGCAGCAGACGCGCCTGAATTTCGAGCAAGGCGGCGCGTTCGCGGGTGACGTCGCCTGCGTGCAAATCGGCCTCCCACTGCTCAAAGCGCGTCGTCGCCCTTCATGGCCTCGCTCTCGGTCACGAGTTGGCCTTTGAGCACGGCCTGTGTAAAGGCCTCCGGCAATCCCGCCGCGAGAAACCAGCCCAGAGGCAGTGTGACGACGAAATACGTCCGCTCGCTCTCCCAAGCCACGATCTGATGCGGGATAGCCGCCCAGAACATCGCCAAGCGGCCCGCGGTGAGTGTGGTGCGCCGGCCGCCAAGCAGTTAGGTCAGAGAGTGGGGGGAGGAGATTGATTTCGATTTCATTGTGCCGGTCTGGGCGCTGCATGTGTGCCGGTATCCACGTCTCGCAGGTGTAGCCATAGGCCGAGAAAGGAGTGCGTGTGTGGTCGAAGCGTTTCATGTCAGCCTAGAATACGGGCAGTATTTGGCAAAATGAAGGTATAACTTCGCCGATGCGAATGGTTTAATGCGATGTTGCCATGAATTTCCCCCCTCCAATCGCCTTTGTCGCCATGCTGGCTCTCTCCTCGCTCACGCTCGCGAGCACGAGTGCCTTGGCGGAGCAACGGCAGCGCGTGCTGGTCTCGACGGATATCGGCGGCACGGACCCGGATGATTTCCAGTCCATGGTCCACTTGCTGGTTTATGCCGACAGCTTCGACTTGGAAGGCTTGATTGCCTCGCCGTTCGGACTGGGCCGCAAGAAGGACATTCTCGCGGTGATCGATCGCTATGAGCTCGACTTCCCGAAACTAAAAACGCACTCCCATGATTATCCGACTGCTGAGGCGTTGCGCGCCATCACCAAGCAAGGTGCATGCGACGCTCCAGACGCATCCGGCGTCAGCCAACCGACCGAAGGATCGAAGTGGATCATTCAATGCGCTCGTCGCGATGATCCGCGCCCGCTGCATGTACTGGTCTGGGGCGGCATCGAGGATCTTGCGCAGGCGCTGCACGATGCGCCGGACATTTTGCCGAAGCTGCGCGTCTTTTTCATCGGCGGCCCGAACAAGAAGTGGAGCGTGGAGGCCTACAACTACATCGAGCAAAACCATCCGACGCTCTGGATGATCGAGTCCAATGCGACCTATCGCGGTTGGTTCGTCGGCGGCAATCAGAAGGGCGAATGGGGCAACAAGGAATTCGTGAGCCGGCACATCGCCGGGCACGGTGCGCTTGGTGACTACTTCAACACGCAACTCAAGGGCACGATCAAGATGGGCGACACGCCGTCGGTGGCGCGATTGATTCACGGAACGCCCGAGGACCCCACGCAACCAAGCTGGGGAGGCCAATACGTCCGCATCTGGGACGACCGCAAAACCGTCTTCGATCATCTGACCACTGCCGCGGACACGGCGGAGGTTTTCGGTATCGTGGAATTCACTCTGCCCGTGCCCGATGGCTTTTCCGCGAAGAACACAGCTCGTATGATCTTCGACGGCGGCGTGCCGATCTCTGCGGGAGTGAACGAAGGCAAAGTGCTGCGCTTCCGTTTCTCACCACGCGACGCGAAGGTGTGGTCGTATGTGATCAAGAGCGATTTCGCCGGTCTCGATGGCAAGTCAGGCCAATTCACCGCCGCTCCGCCACCCATCGAACGCACGGGCAAACCTTCCACCGCGCATCCGAATTGGTGGATCGATGATCCCGATCCAGCCGCCGCCGAAGGCGTGCATCCCGGCGCGAAAAGCGTGAACCGCTTGCGCGAGGATTTCCTGCGTGATTTCGCTGAGCGCATGAATCGGTGCGCGAAGGCCGCTCCCGCTGATATTAAAACGCCCAGCGCGGCGAGCCCACATGCACAAGTCCGCAGTGTTGGCCTCGACGAGGTGCATTGGACCGATGGCTTCTGGGCAAAACGGCATGACAGTTTGCTCCATGAGATGCTGCCGGGGTTGGTCCGTCTGATGGACGGCACTGATTACTCGCAGTATTTCCGCAATTTCGAGATCGCGGCAGGGCTTGGCGAGGGAAGTTATCGCGGTGCGCCATTCAACGACGGCGACTATTACAAGCTGATCGAAGCCGTCAGCGCAGTGGTTGCCGTGACGCACGACGAGGAGCAGGAACGGTATTTGGACCGCGCCATTGCGGTCATCGCCAAGGCGCAGCGGCCGGATGGCTACATCCACACGCCGGTCATTATCGGGGAGCAGAAGGGTGACAAAAAGGCCGTGCCGTTCCGCGACCGAAAGAATTTTGAGGTCTATAACATGGGGCATCTCTTCACAGCGGCGTGCGTGCATCACCAAGCCACGGGCAAGACTGATTTACTCGTGGTAGCCACCAAGGCGGCTGATTTTCTGGAGAAGGCCTTTGCCAATCCAACGCCGGAACTGGCCGGTAATTCGATCTGCCCGTCTCACTACATGGGCTTGATCGACTTGTATCGCGAAACGGGCGAGCGCCGTTATCTCGAACTGGCGAAGAAGTTTTTTGCCATGCGCGACCTGGTCGCCAGAAGCGGCGAGGGCGAGGATGACAATCAGAGCCGCGTGCCCTTTCGCGACCAGAACGAGGCCCTTGGCCACGCGGTGCGCGCAAACTACCTGTTCGCAGGCGCGGCAGATTTGTTTGCCGAGACCGGAGACGCGGCCACGGCTTCCATGCTGGAACGGGTCTGGACCAACGTGGTGCAAAAAAAGCTCTACATCACCGGCGCGTGCGGTGCGCTCCATGATGGCGCGTCGCCGGACGGCTCGAAGGATCAGAAGCATATCACCCGCGTCCATCAGGCCTATGGGCGCAACTATCAGTTGCCCAACACCACCGCGCACAACGAAACCTGCGCGAACATCGGCAACGTGCTTTGGAACTGGCGCATGTTTCTCAACACCGGCGAGGCGCGGTTCATGGACGTGGCGGAGTTGGCGCTATACAACAGTGTGCTCTCGGGCGTGAGCCTCGATGGAACGCAATTCTTTTACACCAATCCACTGCGCGTGACCGATCCCATGCCGGTGGCCCTGCGCTGGTCGCGGACACGAGTGCCATTCGTGAGTTCTTTCTGCTGCCCGCCGAATCTGGCCCGCATGCTGGCGGAAGTGAGCAACTACGCCTATGCAAAGTCCGCCGACACCATCTGGGTGAACCTCTACGGCGGCAGCACGCTGGCCACGAAGCTCCCGGATGGAACGCCCATCAAACTCACACAGGAAACGGAATACCCGTGGAATGGACAGGTGCGCGTCACCGTGAAGGAAAGCAGCGGCCAGCCATTCGCACTCAAGCTGCGCATTCCGGGCTGGGCCAAGAGCGCAAGCGCGCGTGTGAATCTCGGCCCGTCCGTCGAAACGTCGCCGCCGGGGACTTACTTTGAACTTCGTCGCACTTGGAAGGCTGGCGACACCGTGGACCTCGACATCCCGATGCCGGTGCAACTGATCGAGGCGAATCCGCTCGTGGAAGACACGCTCAACCAAGTCGCCGTCAAGCGCGGGCCGGTCGTTTACTGTTTGGAGTCCCCGGATTTGCCCGAAGGTGTTCGCGTCATGGACGTATCCGTGCCGGCGAACGTCGATCTACAAGCTCGCTACGACGAGCAGTTGCTCGGTGGTGTGGCGGCACTCGATGGCACGCTGCTCGCGCGGCCCGCCGACGAATGGCAGGGCCAACTCTACCGTGAATTGAAAACATCGACGCCCACGCCGGTCAAAGTGCAGATGATTCCTTATTGCGTCTGGGCGAATCGCGGCAAATCGGAGATGAGCGTCTGGCTACGGAGAGAGTAGCGCGCTCACTTCACGCGATTCATCTTTCGATACTCGCGCGGCGGACAGCCGCAGGCGGCCTTGAAGGCTTCGTTGAAGCGGCTGAGGCTTTGGAAACCAGCGGCTCCGGCGATTTCGATGATCGGGTCATCGGTCGTGGCAAGCAGTCGTTGCGCGTGCGAGAGGCGATGTTGCACGAGGAAGTCCACCATGGTGGTGCCGAAGGCTTTGCGAAACAGATTCATCGCATAGTTCGGGTGCAGGCCCACGGCAGCGGCGATTTGATCAGCCGTAATCGGCTCGTGGTAATTGCGGGCAATGTAGCAGGCGATCTGGTCCGCCCGGCTGAGACTTGGGTCCACGGAGCGGGGGCTTCGCGACTTCCCGGTCTTGGCCTCCCATTGTGGAGACAAGGCATGAGCCACCCGCAACAGCCTCGCCTGGATTTCCATCTGGGCGATTCGCTTCTGAAGCGGGTCTTTCGAACTGATGTCGGCAAGCCATTGTTGAAACTGCAGTTCATCAGTCGGTTTCGCTGCGGGATCGGTAATGAGCTCGCCTTTGATGACGGCGTTTGAGAATCGCTCAGGAAAGCCGCAGGCCAGGAACCACGACAGCGGGAGCGTGGCCACGTAGTAGGGCTCCTTCGTGTTCCAGCTCACGATTTGATGCGGAATGGCCGCCCAGAAGAGTGCGAGACGGCCTGCTCTCACCATCGTTCGACGTCCGCCGAGCAAGTAGGTGAGCGAGCCGGAGCGGAGCCAATTAACCTCGATCTCGTTGTGCCGATCCGGGCGCGGCATCGGTGTTGGCGTCCACAGTTCGCAACTGAAGCCATAGGGCGAGAAGTCGGAACGGGAAGAGTCGAAGTGTTTCGCCAGCTTAGAATGCTGTGAGTTTATGCGATTCATGACGGGAGAGTATCGGGAATGTCACGCCTAGAATCAAGCACGTTAAACAACCCAACTTGTCACTGCCCGTATGGCTCACCTCATTTCCAAAACCCCGACGCTCGGCGTCATTTATGGCAACCGGGACTTCTTCCCCGATCGGCTTGTCACGGAGGCCCGGGCTGATTTGGCGAAGCTCTTCGCCGAGTATGGCATCAAAGCGATTCAACTCGACGAGCAGGATTCCAAGCTCGGCGGTGTCGAGACCCACGATGATGCTCGCAAGTGCGCCGCTTTGTTCAAGAAACACGCGGATGAGATCGACGGAGTGCTCGTCGTGCTGCCGAACTTCGGTGATGAAAAAGGCGTGGCGGACACGCTCAAGCTCGTGGGACTCAACAAGCCTGTGCTCATCCAAGGATATCCTGACGATCCTGATCAACTCATCCCGTCGCGACGGCGTGATTCGTTCTGCGGGAAGATTTCCGTCTGCAACAACCTCGTGCAGGCAGGCATCAAGTTCACCCTGACGAGCAAGCATGTCTCCCATCCGACTTCCGCGAGCTTCAAGCGCGACTTGCAGCAGTTCCTCGGCGTCTGCCGTGTGGTCAATGGCTTGCGTGGAGTGCGGCTGGGGGCTGTGGGTGCACGACCTGGTGCCTTTAACACCGTGCGCTATTCGGAAAAAATACTGGAACGCAACGGCATCAGCGTCACCACCGTGGACTTGTCCGAAATCATCGGCTCAGCGACCAAGCTCGATCCACAAGCGGACGCAGTGAAGGCAAAGCTCGCCGAGATCACCGGCTACGCCCCGGCGCCCGGCGTGCCGAATGAAAAGCTCGTGCAGATGGCGAAAATGGGCGTGGTGCTCACCGATTGGATGAACGCCAATCACCTCGATGCCACCGCCATCCAATGCTGGACCTCGGTGCAGGCGAATTTCGGCTGCAACGTCTGCACGCTGATGAGCATGATGAGCGAGAAGTTCATGCCGAGCGCCTGCGAGGTGGACATCACGGGTGTGCTCACGATGCATGCCATGCAACTCGCTGGTGGCACACCCGCCGCGCTGGTGGACTGGAACAACAACTACGCGGATGACGACGAAAAGTGCGTCCTCTTCCACTGCGGCAACTGGGCGAAGAGCTTTCTGCCCGACATCAAGATCGCCAACGCACCCATCCTCGGCAGCATCCTCGGCGTCGAGAACACCTACGGCGCTCTGGATGGTCGCACGCCTGCCGGTCCGCTCACTTATGGCCGCATCACCACGGCGGACGCCGAGGGCAAGATTCGTTGCTACGTCGGCGAAGGCGAGTTGACGAACGATGAGCTGAAGACCTTCGGCAATCGCGCCGTGGCCAGAGTGCCAAAGCTGCAAAAGCTCCTGCGCCACGTCTGCAACGAGGGCTTTGAACATCACGTCGTCATGACGCAGTCACACTCGGCGGCCATCCTCGCCGAGGCTTTTGGAAACTACTTGGGCTGGGATGTTTATCAGCACGGCGACCAATGAAAACGGCATTCTCCAATCTGTCTGAACTGGTCTGTGTCTGCGCGTTGATCGGCACAGCATTCCCCTCCACCGCGATCGCTGCCGAGCCAGCCTTTCGACCCAGGGTCATCATCTCGACGGACTTTCCGCCGACGAACGTCATTCCCGTGAAGTCTTACGTCAAAGGCGTCACCCCGCCCGCACAGTGCAGCGATCCCGATGATGTTCAGTCGATGGTCCGCTTTTTGATTTATGCGAACGAGTTCGACATCGAGGCATTGATCGCGTCAGCGGGATCGTTTGCGAACGTGGCGAACAAAAACAACATCCTCGACATGCTGAACATCTACGAGCAGGTGCAGCCCAATCTCAGCAAGCACGACTTCCGATTCCCCACGGCGGCCAAACTCCGCTCGATCACCTGGCAAGGGCGCGATGGTGCCTGGGGCACGCCCAAAGTCGGCACGGACTCCAAGCCGCTCGCGGAGATTCTCGGCGAGGGCAAAGACTCGGAGGCTTCGGATGCGATCATCAAAGCTGTCGATCAACCCGATCCGCGTCCGCTTTGGATTTGTGTCTGGGGTGGTTCGCGCGAAGTGGCGCAGGCCATCTGGAAAGTTAAGAAGACTCGCAGCCCCGCTGAGTTGCAGACGTTTCTGAGCAAGCTGCGCCTGCATTTGATCGTGAAGCAGGACAGCACCACCGACTGGCTGCTGGAGAACTTCCCGAAGCTCTTCGTGATACTCACGGAGAAAAACTACATGGGCATGTTCTACCACATGGTCAATACCGATCCCAAGCTCTCCGACCTGGCCTGGCTCAATAGACATGTGCGTCACGGTCACGGACCTTTGGGAGCCGTGTATCCGCCGACAGGATGGGATCCGAAATACGAAGGCACGCAGGAAGGCGACACGCCTTCGTTCCTCCATCTCGTAAGCGCCGTGCGCGGACTCAATGATCCCGAGAAGCCGGATCAGGAAAGCTGGGGCGGAAAATTCGTCCGCCCCGACGCGACCAAGAATCATTGGTTCGATGATCCCTCTGGCACTCAGACCGTCTCCAGATGGCGCGCCCATGTGCAGAAGGATTTTGCCGAGCGAATCAACTGGTGCGTAGCCAACCCATCGAAATGAACGACCACGAACTTCAACTCAAGTCCTTCGCGCTACGCCGCTCGATGCTACAGACCATCGTTGGCGCAGGTGCAGGCCATACTGGTGGCGGCTTGTCCTGCATGGACATTCTGAACGTGCTCTACAACCGCGTGCTCAACGTCTCGCCGCAGACGTTCAGCGACCCGCACCGGGACCGCTACGTGCAGAGCAAGGGCCATTGCGTCGAGGCACTCTACGCTGTCCTCGCGGATCGCGGTTTCTTTCCCGCTGCGGACCTGGCGACCGTTTGTCATTATCAATCGCACTATGTCGGCCATCCCACGCGGCACATTCCCGGCATCGAGATGAACACCGGTGCACTCGGGCACGGCCTGCCCATCTGCATCGGCATGGCGCTCACCGCAAAGATGGATTCCGCTTCGTATCGCGTCTTCACGTTGCTCGGTGATGGCGAACTCGCCGAAGGCTCGAACTGGGAGGCCGGCCTCGCTGCCGCTCACTACAAGCTCGACAATCTCGTCGCCATACTCGACCACAACACGCTGCAGATCAGCGGCCACACGCGCGACGTGATGAGCAACGAACCGCTTGATGAGAAATGGCGGGCGTTTGGCTGGGAAGTGCGCACCGTGGACGGACATGATTACGCGACTCTCACTCAGGCGCTGACCGAACCGTCATCCGGCAAGCCGGTCTTTGTCATTGCCAACACCGTCAAAGGCAAAGGCGTCAGCTTCATGGAAAACGTCGCCAAGTGGCATCACGGTGTCCCCAGTGCAGCAGAACTCGAAGAAGCGCTGGCCGAACTCAATGCCGCTGAAGCCAAGCAAAAGGAGATCGCATGAGCGCACCCGCACCTTCCATGTTTACCCCTGCTGCCAAAGCGATGGCTGCTAAGCTCGGCCTCAAGATGGGCCGCTCCAACCTCGATGAATTCGCCGCCACGCTGGAGGAGTTGGCGAAGGCCAATCCCAACATCATCGCCGTCACCAGTGACTCGCGCGGCTCCGGCAAGCTCGCACCGTTTGGCAAATCGTTGCCAAAGCAGATTGTCGAAGTCGGCATCGCGGAGCAAAACCTCGTCGGCATCACGGCGGGTCTCGCAGCCTGCGGCAAAAAGTCGTTCGGCGTTTCGCCGAGTTGCTTCCTCACAGCCAGATCGTTGGAGCAGATCAAGAACGATATCTGCTACTCCGATGTCCCAGCGGTGCTCATTGGCATCAGTTCGGGCGTCAGTTACGGAGCGCTCGGCACCACGCATCATTCACTGCACGATCTCGCCGTGCTGCGTGCGATCAATAACCTCACCGTCCTCGTTCCTGCGGATAACTTTGAGTCACGTCAAGCGATCCTCGCCGCAGCACAGGCGAAGAAGCCAGTCTTTGTCCGCTTCGGCAAGGCGGCAATGTATGACCTGCATCACTCGGAGACAAAATTTGAAGTCGGCAAGGCCATCACGCTCCGGGAAGGCAACGACGTCGCCTTCATCGCCACGGGAGAAACGGTGGTTCACGCACTGCTCGCCGCTGGTCAACTGGCAGAGCACGGCTTGAAATGCCGCGTGCTTTCCATGCACAGCATCAAGCCGCTTGACCAAGAGTCGATCTTGAAAGCCGGTCGCGAATGCCGCGCCATCGTGACGGTGGAGGAGCACATGGTTCATGGCGGGCTTGGCGAAGCGGTGGCTTCCACCTTGATGCAGGCAGGTGTCTGCAAACCATTCCGCATCGTGGGCATTCCCGACGAGGAGACCGTGCCCGGCGCGCAAGCGGACATCTTTAGCCACTACGGCATCAGCATGGAAGGCCTCACTGAAACCGCAACACAACTGCTGGGATAACATGAGCCTGATCCTTGCCATCGACCAAAGCACCTCCGCCACGAAGGCGGTGCTGTTTGCTGCGTCCGGCAAGGTCGTGGACAGGGCCTCGCGTGCTCACAAGCAAATCTATCCGCGGCCCGGATGGGTGGAGCACGATGCCGAGGAAATCTGGAACAACGTGCTCGCAGTCATCGGTGAGATTGCGAAACGCAGCCGCGCCAAGCCGGCGAAGATCGCCGCGCTGAGCATCACGAACCAACGCGAGACCGTGCTGGTGTTTGATCGCAAGACTGGCAGGCCGCTGCACCACGCGCTCGTCTGGCAGGACCGCCGTGGTGATGCGATCTGCGAAAAACTCACCAAGCAAGGTCACGGACCAGTCGTGCAGCGCAAAACTGGGCTGAAGATCGACACCTACTTCTCGGCATCGAAGGTTCGCTGGCTCGTGGAAAACAATCCCGCCATCGCCGCGAAGTTGAAGAGTGGTGAAGCCGCCATCGGCACCATCGACACTTATCTCATTCACCGCCTCACCAGAGGCAAGGTGTTCGCCACGGACTTCACCAATGCCAGCCGCACACTGCTGTTCGACATCGGCCAGCTTCAGTGGGATGCGCAGCTCTGCAAACTCTTCAAGGTGCCGATGAGCGCGCTGCCCGAGGTGCGGGAGAGCGCGGCGCAGTTCGGCGAGACAGACGCAGGCGGCATCCTGCCGAAGCCTCTGCCCATCATCGGCGTGATGGGCGATTCACAGGCATCGTTGTTTGCACAGCGTTGCTTTCAACCCGGCACAGCCAAGGCCACCTTTGGCACAGGCACGAGTGTGCTGCTCAACATCGGTGACAAACTCCGCGTCTCGGAAAAAGGCGCGGTGACAGCGCTGGCATGGGTTCATGAAGGCAGGCCAACGTATGCATTTGAAGGTCTCATCAACTTTTCCGCCGCCACGATCGAGTGGCTGAAAAATCAGCTCGGACTCATCCAGAGCGCAGCGGAGGTCGAGAAACTCGCCTTGAGCGTGAAGGACAACGGCGGCGTGTATCTCGTGCCGGCGTTCGGGGGCTTAAGCGCCCCGCATTGGTCGCCAGACGCACGCGCGGCCATCGTCGGCATGAGCGCGCACACGCAACGCGAGCACATCGTCCGTGCTGCCCTGGAGTCGATCGCCTATCAGATCCGCGACGTGCTCGACATCATGCGTGCCGACTCCAGAGTGAAACTGCAGAGCCTCCATGCCGACGGCGGTCCCACGCGGAACCAGTTCCTCATGCAGTTCACCGCCGACCTCACGCGCACCACGATCAAGGTCGCCGAAGTCGCTGAAAGCTCCGCCTGGGGCGCGGCCATGAACGGGCTGCTTGGGCTTGGTCAGGTGAAGTCAGCCGAGCAGTTCATGAAGCAAAACCGCAAAGATCGTCAGTTCCAGCCACAGATGCCATCTCGTGACGCATCGATCCTTAATGCAGGCTGGAAAAAAGCCGTCAAACGTGTCCTTTAACTTCACCCAACCACCACGCCATGAAACTCATCCAACCAGGTCTCCTCCGCGTCATTGCGCTCGCGATGGCGTTTCTCGTCACGGTCGTTTCCCATGCGGAGGATAAACAAAGGATCGCCGTCGTCATCTCCACGCTGAACAATCCGTGGTTCGTTGTGCTCGCGGAAACGGCCAAGGCCAAGGCGGTCGAACTTGGCTACAACGCGGTCATCTTCGACTCGCAGAACGACACGGCCAAGGAGGCGTCCCACTTCGAGAACATCATCGCGGGCGGCTACAAGGCGGTGCTCTTCAATCCAACCGACGCTGAAGGCTCGGTGGCGAATGTGCGCAAGGCGAAGGCCGCAGGCATTCCTGTCTTCTGCATTGACCGCGAGATCAACGCCACGGATGCAGCCACGGCGCAGCTTCTCTCCGACAACTACTCCGGCTGCGTCACGCTGGGGCAATACTTCGTGAAGCAAGTGGGCAAAGAAGGCACGTATGCCGAGTTGCTCGGCCTGGTCGGCGACAACAACACCTGGAATCGTTCAAAGGGCTTTCACAGCGTCGTGGATCGCTTTCCCGGACTGAAAATGGTCGCGCAGCAAAGCGCTGATTTCGATCGCGCCAAGGCGCTGGAGGTGCTCGAATCGATCCTGCAAAAGAACCCAGACATCAGCGCGGTCTTCTGCGGCAACGACGCCATGGCGATGGGTGCTTATCAGGCGCTCGTTGGTGCGGGCAAGGCGGACAAAGTGAAGGTCTTCGGCTTCGATGGCGCTGATGATGTGGTGAAGTTGATCGCCGAAAAGAAGATTGCCGCGACAGGCATGCAGTTCCCCAAACTCATGGCGCAAAAGGCGGCGGAGTTCGCCGACCAATACATCAAAGGCAAACGCGACTTCGCGCAGAAGATCCCCGTGAAGGTGGAACTCGTCACGCCAGAGAACGTCGGCAAATACGGCGACTACGGAAAGAAGCCTTGAGCAACCAGCCCGCATCTCATTCGCTCCGATGACAACTCCTCGCTTATCAACCCGCCGTCGATCCACCCTTGCGCTTGGGGCGCTTGTTTCAGCCTTGGTGCTGTTCTGGTTCTTCCCGCTTTTCCATGTGGTGCCATTGAAGAAGGCCGAAGATGGGAAGCAATCTGGCGTCTTCAACGCAGAGTCCTTTGCCGCTGAGTTTTGGAACGCCAAGCTGCTGCCGGCCATGAGCCGCGCGGTGGACCTCAAGGAACTGCTCGCCGCACTGGATAAAGATCAAGCGGCAGCACGGAATCAACACGGGCATACACTTGGCATCGGTGGACCCACCGTTTTCATGGTGAGTGGGTCTGGCAAGATCACAGCGGTTGAGGAGGATGCGATCACGGTGGCGCTCAATGGCTCGGAGGCGAAGATCAGCCTGAATGTTGGACTGTTGTTCGCCAGCACCGTGCGTGATGCCACAGGGCTGCTGGACATGGGCGCCTACCCAAAATCGCAGGACTTCAATGACATCTCCACGCAGCTCAACAGCATCGTCGAAAACACGGTGTCGCCCAATTTGAAGAAGCAGGCGGCGGTGGGCAAGACAGTTCGCTTTGCCGGATGCTGTGAGCTGGAGGAAGACGCCGAGGTGGACGTGTTGCAGATCGTTCCCATCCAAGTCGAATGGCCATGAACGATGCACGACCAGACAGCGACGTGGTGCTCATGGCACGCGGCATCTGCAAGTCCTTCCCTGGAGTGAAGGCTCTTGATGATGTATCGCTCACGGTGCGTCGGGGCCGTCTTCATGCCCTGCTCGGGGAGAACGGTGCGGGCAAGTCCACGTTGATGAACATCGTCGCTGGCGTGTTCCCGCCCGACAGCGGCGAGATCATGCTCGGCGGCGAGCAGGTCGCCTTTCGCAACACCCGCGAGGCGAGTGAGGCGGGCATCGCGATGATCTTTCAGGAGCTGAATCTCATCCCGCATCTCTCCGTGGCGCAGAACATTTTCCTGGGCCGCGAGCCGCTCACGCGCACGGGTTTGATCGACGATGCGCGCATGATCCGCGAAGCGGCGGAATGGCTGCGTCGTTTGAAGCTAGATGTCGATCCCGCAGGGCCGGTGGCGTCGCTGCGGGTGGGTCAGCAGCAGGTGATCGAGATTGCGAAGGCGCTCTCCATGCAGGCGCGGGTCATCATCATGGACGAGCCGACCTCAGCCATCACCGATCAGGAAGTGAAGGTGCTGCATGAGCTGATTCATCAACTCAAGGCCGATGGTGTCGCGATCATCTACATCACGCACAAGCTCGATGAACTGCCGCTCATCGCTGATGAATTCACCGTGATGCGCGATGGCCGCTACGTCGGATCGCACGAAACCAAGACCGCAACGCACGATGACATTGTGCGCATGATGGTTGGTCGCGACTTGTCAGAGATGTTCTCGCGCACTCCGACCGCGCCTGACGAGGAAGTGCTCCGCGTTGAAGGCCTGCACCTCGCGCATCCCGAACGTGCCGGAGACTTCTCCGTGCGTGACGTTTCCTTTCATCTGCGCCGTGGCGAAGTCCTTGGCATCATCGGACTGATGGGCGCGGGCCGCACGGAGTTGCTGGAAGTGTTGTTCGGTCTTCATCCGCACCGTGCCCGAGGCACCATCGTGGTGGATGGTGAAAAATCATGGTTCACCACACCACGCGCGGCCATCGACGCTGGCGTCGTGCTCGCCCCAGAGGATCGCAAACGCGAGGGGCTCGTGCTTTCCCTCAGCGTCGCCGCCAATACGAGCCTCGCCTGCCTGGAGCAAACCGAGCGCATGGGCTTTCTCGATGCGGCTCTGGAGGCTAAACTCGCCGACGGCTACGTGAAACGCCTCCGCACCAAGACGCCCTCCGTTCATCAACTCGCGCGCAATCTTAGCGGTGGCAATCAGCAGAAGGTTGTGCTGGCCAAGTGGCTCGCCACAAGACCCAAAGTCCTGCTGCTCGATGAACCCACACGCGGCATCGACATCAACGCGAAGAAAGAAATCTACACGCTCATGGATGAACTCGTCGCGTCCGGGCTTGGCGTTGTCTTCGTCTCATCCGAGTTGCCAGAGATTCTCGCCATCGCGGATCGCATTCTCGTGATGAGCGAAGGCAGAAAGACCGCAGAGTTCACCCGAGCCGAAGCCAACGAAGAAAACGTCATGCGCGCTGCGCTACCCAAGAACTGACCATGAACCCGAAGACCCGAGACCTCCTCGTCAAATTCCAGAGCGTGGCCGCGCTGCTGCTCATGATCATTGCGCTCAGCCTCACGCCGCAGATCTCCGGCACCTTCCTCAGTCAGGACAACGCGCTCAATGTGCTGCGTCAGATCTCCGTGAATCTGTGCCTCTCCATCGGCATGACCCTGGTCATCCTCAGCGGCGGCATTGACCTCTCAGTCGGTTCAGTGCTTGCGTTTTCAGGCGTGGTGGCGGCTGGCCTTTTGAAAAACGGCATCGCCATTCCAGCGCTGGACGTCGCGCTCCAGTTCACCGTGTTGGGCGCCATCATCGCGGGTGTGGTCGTGGGCGCGTTTCTCGGTTGTTTCAATGGGTGGGTCATCACCCGCTTCAAGCTGCCGCCCTTCGTTGCCACGCTTGGCATGCTGAGCATTGCCCGCGGGTTGACCCAGCTTTGGACCCAGGGCTTTCCCATCACCGGACTCGGACCGCAGTTCGGCTTCATCGGCACCGGCCACCTGCTTGGCCTGCCCATGCCCGTGTGGATCTCGGCGATCCTGGTGCTGATCTTTGTCATCGTGACCCGCAAAACCCGCTTGGGCCGCTACCTGTATGCCATCGGCGGCAATGAACGGGCCGCACTGCTGAGCGGCCTTAATCTGAATGGCGTCAAAATCATGATTTACAGCCTCGGCGGCATGCTCGCGGGCATCGCCGGACTTCTGCTCACCTCGAGACTCGATTCCGCCACACCAAATGCCGGCATCGGCTATGAACTCGACTCGATCGCCGCCGTCGTCATCGGCGGCACCTCGCTCAGTGGCGGACGCGGCTCGGTCCTCGGGACGGTCCTCGGCTGTCTGATCATCGGCGTTCTCAACAACGGGCTGGTGCTGCTGGAAGTGTCGCCGTTCTGGCAGCAAGTCATCAAAGGCTTCGTCATCCTCGCCGCCGTGGCCCTCGATAAGATGAACGCGAAAGAATAGCCCGCCATACCAATGTCGAGACCAACGACCCTCCATATGATTTTCAACACACGCTTTTTGCTCACCGCGCTCCTGCTCAGCCTTCCATGCCTGCACGCAGCCGAAAAGCCACGGGTGCTCGTTCTCACCGACATCGAGAATGAGCCGGACGATGCGATGTCGCTTGTGCGGTTTCTGGTTTATTCGAACCAGTGGGATGTCGAAGGCTTGGTGGCGACGACCTCGATCCATCAGAAGAACAAGGTCGCCGCGTGGCGCATCCGCGAGATCGTCGAGGCCTATGGCAAGGTGCGGGACAATCTGGAATTGCACGAAAAAGGTTACCCGACGGCGGAGAAGTTGTTGGCGGTGACTTGTGAAGGCCGCACTGACTACGGCATGGGCGCGGTGGGTGAAGGCATGGACTCGGCAGGTTCGGAGCTGATCATCCAAGCCGTTGACCGCAAGGACCCACGACCTCTATGGGTGACGGTCTGGGGTGGCCCCAACTGTCTCGCGCAGGCACTGTGGAAGGTGCAAAAGACGCGTTCAGCAGCGGAACTGGAGCGCTTTGTCGCGAAACTGCGTGTTTATACGATCTCCGACCAGGACGACAGCGGGCCGTGGTTGCGGAAGACCTTTCCGCAGCTCTTCTACATCACCAGTCCCGGCACATCGCTCGGCGGTGCCTATCATTTCGCCACATGGAGCGGCATCAGCGGCGACCGTTTCCATGGCCGCTTCGTCGGCGCTGATTTCACGATGGTGGACAATCCATGGCTGGAAGAGCACATCCGCGCGAAGGGACCCCTCGGAGCCCAGTATCCGAAGTGGGAGTATCTGATGGAAGGCGACACGCCGAGCTTTCTTGGCCTGATTAACAACGGCCTCGGCACACCCGAAAAACCCAACTGGGGAAGCTGGGGCGGGCGCTATGAGCTCTACACCCCGCCACCGCATCGCCGGCTGATGGAACCGGAGACTCGTCCCATCTGGACCGATGCGGATGACGAAGTGCTCGGCGTGGACGGCCACTGGCACACCAGCAACCACGCCACCATCTGGCGTTGGCGCACAGCTTATCAAAACGACTTCAGCACCCGCATGGACTGGACCATCAAACCCTACGCTGAGGCGAATCATCCTCCGGTGCCGAAGCTCGATCACCCCGCCGAGCTGACCGCGAAGCAGGAAGAACGCGTTCAACTGAGCGCCAGAGCCAGCACCGATCCCGACGGCGATGCACTGAGCTACGAGTGGTTCTATTACCCCGAGGCAGGCAGCTTCACGATGTCCAGCGGCACCTCCGGCATGCCCCTCACAATTGAAAATGCCGACAAGGCGGAGGCGAGTTTCGTCGTCCCCTCGAAGCGAGTGCTGCGCACCGGCACGATGCACATCATCCTTGCCGTCACAGATCATGGCACACCGCCGCTCACCCGCTATCAGCGCGTCATCGTCACGGTGCCATGAAGCAAAGTCGGCAAATCGCAGGTCGCGTCTACGACTGGGTCGAACGGAGCCTGATTAGAATACCGTAACAACTTGCCGCGATGACGGGATAACCACCTTGATCAAAAGCGTTATCATCGTCGCACAACTCGTTCCCAACATGAAAACACATCTTCTTGCCACATCAGCCATCGCCTCACTGCTTTTCATCGTGGCCGTCGTGTCCGCCTCCGCCGCAGACATTCCCGCCTTTCCCGGAGCGGAGGGCTATGGTGCCAAAGCCAGCGGTGGTCGTGGTGGTCGCGCCATTGCCGTCACCAACTTGAACGACTCAGGCCCCGGCAGCCTGCGTGCAGCCATCGATGCGCAAGGCCCGCGCACGGTTGTCTTCCATGTCTCGGGCAACATCCCGCTAGAGTCAGCTCTGCGAATCAAGAACGACGACATCACCATTGCCGGGCAGACCGCTCCCGGCGACGGCATCTGCATCAAGGGGGCGCTGTCCCTCTCCGCCAGCAACGTCATCATCCGCTATCTCCGTGTCAGACCTGATCCCTCGGTCGGAGAGCTTGATGCCATTACTTGCAGGGGTGAGAAAGACATCATCCTCGATCATGTTTCCGCCAGTTGGAGCAGTGATGAAATCCTTTCCATCTACCACAATGATAACGTGACGATCCAGTGGTGCATGATCACCGAGGCCTGTGTGAAATTCAAAGATGGCCAGGACACCGGACACCGCTTTGGCGGCATTTGGGGCAACAATTATGGCACTTATCATCATAACCTCATCGCCCACAACGATAGCCGCAATCCGCGCTGGGCTTCAGGCGCTGGTTTCAATGATTACCGGAACAACGTGCTCTACAACTGGGGCTACGAGAGTTCCTACGGCGGTGAAGCGCTACAAGCGGGAGACAGACGCACACCTCCGATCCTGTTCTCGACCATCAACATGGTGGCCAACTACTCCAAACCCGGGCCCGCCACGCGAACCGACTTAAGGGCTCGCATTGCCAAGCCTTCCTCCCGTGGCGCTGGCAACAACGGCAGTTGGTATGTGGCGGACAATTACGTGGACGGCTCGCCCGAGGTGACCGCCGACAACTGGCTGGGCATGCACGGCACCGGCTTCACCAGACTCGACACGCCGTGGGAGGCGATGCCCATCCGGCAGCAATCAGCGCAGGATGCCTATCAGTCTGCCCTCGACCATGCAGGCTGTTCCTTGCCCAAACGTGATTCGGTCGATTCCCGCATCATCGAAGAAGTCCGCAACGGCACCGCGACCCATGGCCGCAACGGCATCATTACCACCCCGGAGGACGTGGGTGGCTGGCCACAACTCGCAACTGCCGAATCGCCACAGGATTCGGACAACGACGGCATGCCTGATGAGTGGGAACTCAAATTCAAACTCAACCCGCAGGACGCTGCGGATTCCGCGCAAGACAACGACAAAGACGGCTACACCAATATCGAGGAGTATCTCAACGGCACCGAACCGACCGTGTTTGTGGACTACACCAAGCCCGATAACAATCTCAACACCCTGAAGTAGCGCGATGAGCCCAATACGACTCCTTCTCCTTCTGGCGTTCGTCCTCGGCGGCTTCTCTGCGCTGGCCGCCTCCGACAAGCCGCGTGTGATCGTGACGAGCGATGGCGAGATCGACGACGAATGCTCCTTGGTCCGCCTTCTTCTCTACGCGAATGAATGGGACATCGAAGGCATCATCACGTCGAGTTCCCAATACCATTGGCACGGACACAAATGGGCCGGGGATGATTGGGCGCAGCCCTATTTGAAGGCCTACGCCGAGGTGTATCCGAACCTGCTCAAGCACGACGCCGGTTTTCCCACACCTGAGTTTCTGCAATCGCGCACGCTGCTCGGTAATGTGGAGACGGAGGGCGAAATGGACGAGGTGACCGCTGGATCCAAACGCATCGTTGAAGTCCTGCTGGACAACTCCGACGCGCGCCCGATCTGGATTCAAGCCTGGGGCGGAACCAACACAATCGCCCGTGCCTTGAAGACGATTGAAGAAGAGCACCCGGAGAAAATGGCGGCGGTCGCGAAGAAGATCCGGTTCTACTTCATCTGGGAGCAGGACGACACGTATCAGCGCTACATCCGGCCGCACTGGGGGAAGTATCAGATCCCGACCATCATCTCCGACCAGTTCATCGCCCTCTTTTATCACTGGAAAAAGTTTCTGCCCGCCGACAAGCAGGCCTATCTCGCAGGATCGTGGATGAGGCCGAACATCCTCGAAAACCACGGCCCGCTGTGCGCGCTGTATAAAGCGCATGGGAAAGGGGACAAAGGATTCGACGATGGCGACTTCCGGTCCGAGGGCGACTCGCCCGCGTTTCTGCACACGATCCCGACCGGCTTGCGCAGCATGGAGTCGCCCGACTTCGGTGGCTGGGGCGGTCGCTTTGTGAAAGTCCGCGACAACACCTGGCTCGATCCAGTGGCTGAGCCGAGCTACCACTATCCGGAAGGCCGATGGTTCGGCGACTCGGCCTGGGGTCGCACCCGGCTGAAAAAGGAAATCCCGAACGACGCGGCACTGACTGCGTATCTCGAACCCCAGTGGCGCTGGATTGACGCGATTCAGAATGATTTCGCAGCGCGGGCCGACTGGTGCGTGAAGGAATTCAAGGATGCCAACCACGCGCCCGTCATGCAACTGAACGGTGCGCTCGATCGAACCGTCAAGGCCGGTGAAATCGTAAAGCTCGCCGCCAGCGCCACCGACCCCGATGGCAACAAGCTCGCCTGCCGCTGGTGGCAATACGCCGACGGGGATTCCGCCACGGGCACCGTGACCATCGCCAACAACGACTCGTGGGAGGATGCGAGCTTCGTCGCGCCGAACGAACCGGGTAAGCAGGTCCACATCATCCTCGAAGTCACTGACAACGACACGCCTCCGCTCACCCGCTATCAGCGCGTCATCTTTGACGTCCATTGAATCTTCGGTTGGCCGACACGCGAGCATGCAAATCAATCATTTGAACCTCCGGCGCGCAGGTTTGCTCGCCTTGCTCGTCGGGCAGGCAAACCACGCAGTGCACGGCGCGGAACCCGCGCCCTTTGCCAAGATCCACCCGCTCGCCATCGAGGCGGTGCATTGGTCCAGCGGTTTCTGGGCGGAGCGCTTCGACTCACTCCGCACTGACTATGGTCGATATCAGGCCGAGGGTTGGTTTATCGGGTCAGGCGTCATTGAGGCCGGCTACAAAACCGTGGTCGGACGCCGGCTCAAGCGATAAGGCATGTTTTGCAGTCAGACCGTCGCGGAAGACATCCTCGGCCTCCGCCGCCTCGTTCTCCGACCCCACTTCAACGAGATTTGGAGGGCGCGCCGCCATGACATCCTCAAGCAACTAGCCAAAGCAAGGCGCTAGTCATCAACTCCTCAAAAATCCGCCGCCTGACTTTTTTTGAGAGGCTGACAGCGCTGCGAACAGCAGGCAAAGATTGGGTAGGCGTGACGTCATAAGCATGGTGAGTAAAGGTGAGAATGAACTGACTCCTCTATGCCAGCACGTCCTTGATGACATGCCCGTGCACGTTCGTCAGGCGGCGTTCGAGGCCGTTGTGATAGAAGGTCAGGCGCTCGTGATCGAGACCCATGAGGTGGAGGATGGTAGCGTTGAAATCATAGACGGAGGTCTCGTTCAGCGCAGCCTTGAAACCAAACTCGTCGCTCTCGCCATAGCTGAAACCCTTCTTCACGCCGGCACCGGCGAGGAAGCAGGTGTAAGCTCCGGGGTTATGATCGCGGCCTGTGCCATTGCCTTGAAGGAATGGCATGCGGCCGAACTCGGTGGCCCAGACGATAAGCGTGTCCTCCAGCAGACCCCGGCGTTTCATGTCGCGGATCAGCGCGGCGGTCGGCTGGTCCATGATCTCGGCCTGCATCGCGTGCGTTCCCTTGATGTCGCTGTGCGAATCCCAGTTCGTGATGCCGTTGCCTCCGCTTGGATCGCTGCCGTTGAAGAGCTGCACCACACGCACGCCTTTCTCGATGAGGCGACGGGCGAGGATGCAGTTCTTGGCATACTCGCGCTTTAAATCGCTGCCGGTGTCGGTGCCGTATTCCTTGTGGATCGACTCCGGTTCACCCGCGAGGTCCATGATCTCGGGGACGGACATCTGCATCTGTCCGGCGAGCTCGTAGCTGGCCACGCGTGCCGCGAGATTCGCATCACCGGGGAACTGCTCGAGATGTTTGCTGTTGAGCCGCTTCAGCAGGTCGATGGTCGAGCGGTCGTCCGCCGGGGAGTAACTGACGGGCCGGGTCAGGTTCGGTGGCGGGCTCTTCGCCGTGAAATCCGTTCCTTGGAAAGCGGCAGGCAGGAAGCCGCTGCCGAAGTTATTCTTGCCGGATCGAGCCATGCCGCGCGGATCACTGATCGCGACGAAGGCCGGCAGATCCGAGCACTCGGAGCCGAGCGCGTAGGTCGTCCAGGCACCGAAGGACGGGAAGCCTTCCATCGTGAACCCGGTGTTCATGAAATTCTCGCCCTGCGGATGCGCGCTGGTCTGCGTGCTGAGTGCGTGAAAGAATGAGAAGTCATCCACCAGCTCCGCCATGTTCGGCAGCAGATCGGAGACCATCTTGCCGGTCTGACCGCGTGGTTTGAAATCCCAAAACGGCTTCGCGATGTTGCCGCTCGGGCCTTCGAAGGTCAATGCGGGCATGTTGGGTGGCTTTTGCCCGTGGAGTTTGGAGAGCATCGGCTTGTAATCGAAGGTATCGACATGGCTCACCGCGCCGGGACAGAAGATCACCAGCGCCTTCCTTGCCGGCATCGGGAAGTGTGGCTTGCGCGGCGCATACGGACGATCGGGATCGATCTGCGGACGGATGGAGACTTTGCCGGTGAAATTGGGCTTGTCTTCGACCGCAAGAAGATGAGCCAGGCCAAGACCGCCAAAGGTCATGCCGGTGCTGCGCATGAAGTTGCGACGATCAAGGAGGTGACGACCTTTGAAGGAGATGTGTTCGGCTTGGTTCATGGCAGGAAGGCGAACTCGTTGGAGTTGATGAGGCTGCGGCAGACGAGTTCGAGTTTGGTGTCCTTGCAGGCAGCGAGTTCTTCAGCGGTGGGAGGCCGGGTGAGTAGCACCTCGAAGGCGCGAGTGATCGCGGCGGTGTCAACGGCGGCTCCTTCTCTGGCTCGTTGCGCGATGAATTCGCTTTGCTCGACGACGAAGTCGCTGTTCATGAGGTTGAGGGCCTGCAGCGGGGTCGTGGAAACGGGGCGCTTGGGACTGACTTGACCACAGTCGGGAAAGTCGAAGGCGGTGAAGATGCGGTCATCGACGCGGCGCATGCGTTCCTGGTAAATCATGCGCCGCCACGTCTTGGGGCCGTGATTATCGATCACCTGCCACTGGGCATACGTCTTCTTTTCGTTGTGAATTCGGAAGCTGCGGCCGCCGAGTGAGGGATCGAGCTTGCCGGAGGCTTGCAGGACGCTGTCGCGAATGACTTCGGCCTCGACGCGTTGAGGAGCAAAGCGCCAGAGGAGTGCGTTGCCAGCATCGGCGTGGAGAGCGTCTTCGCGCGGGGCGCTGGATTGGCGGAAGGCATCAGTCAGCACGAGGCGGCGGATGAGGTCTTTGATTCCCCAGCGCTTCGCGCCTTTGTCCCGCGGATTCATGAACTCGGCGGCGAGGTAATCGAGCAACTCGGGATGGCTCGGCGGCGCACCGGCTTTGCCAAAATCAGCGGTAGTCGGCACGATGCCTGTGCCGAAGATGTGATGCCACACGCGGTTTACAAACACACGCGCGGTGAGCGGTTGCCCGGGGCGTGTGAGCCATTCGGCGAAGCGTTTGCGACGTTCGGTATCGGGTGAGGCGGAATTAAGTCCGAGATCGCCCTTGAGCACCGCGAATCCTGCAGGCACGACTTCATCCGTGGGATTCTCCGGGCTGCCACGGCTGAGGACATGAGTGGCGACCGGCTTCTGAAAACGGGCAATGAAGCTGTGTCGCGGACCTTCTTCGGCCATGGTGGCGAGAAGCTCCTGCAGTCGGCTGGAGGCGGCCTTGAGAGGTGACTATTTGCTCAAGGCCGCACGCGCTTGCTGGGTGCTGCCCACTTCCTTCCAACTGCCTTCCTCCTGCTGGGCGAGCACGCGATAGCCGGGGAATCCGCCCTTGTTGCCGTTGTCGAGGTAGTCGGTCTCGAAATAATATTCGCGATTCGAGCTGAAGCGGAAGAGGTTCACCTCCTGTGCCTGTGGGAAATGAATCTCGACCCATGGCTTCGTCTTGCTGCCTGCGGGCGCCTTCGATTTCCAAGTCATCGTGCCATACTCGCCGTCGTTGACTTTGTGAACGCCGCCGCCTGGATCGGCCATCGCCGGGTCTTCGACGAGCTTGGTGCCATTCGATGCGAGCGCGAGGTTCGCTTTGAAGTCCTGGGTACCAAAGACCTCGAGTTCGTCGATAAAGATCTGCGGGCGATCGAACTCGACGCGCAGGGCCTTGGTCGTGGTGTTCGGGAAAACCATGTCGGTGTAGCCGCCGTTGTCCTCCTCCCAAAATCCCAGACCTTCGCGCAAAACTTTGCGCTCCTTGGCAAGCAGCGGATAGAGCTCCTTCGCCCGTTGTTTACGCGGATGTTCGTCCGCCAACTCTGGATAGCGCCCGCCGAACTCGACGCCCTGAAACACGGCCGTCAGCAAGTAGTAATCCTGAATCGAGATGGGATCGAACTTGTGATTGTGGCAGCGAGCGCACCCCACCGTCATGCCCAGCATCGAGGCGCCAACCGTCTGCATGATCTCGTCCATGCGGTCGGCGCGCCCTGGCGAATGGCGGTCGGCTCCTGACCCACCGTGGCAGCTGGCACGTGCGGACCCGCGACGAGGAATCCGGTGGCTTCACCGTTGCCGGTTTGATCCCCGGCGATCTGGTCGCGGACAAATTCGTCATACGGCTTGTCCTCGTTGAAGGCGCGGATCACGTAGTCGCGGTAGATCCAGGCGTTCTTGCGGTAAAGATTGGCCTCGGAACCGTTCGATTCCGCCCAACGAATGACGTCGAGCCAGTGCTGCGCCCAGCGCTCGCCGAAGTGGGGTGAGGCGAGGAGTTCGTCCACAAGCGCGGTGTAGGCACCGTCTGCATCGGCCATCGAGTCGGAAAAACTTCGCGACTCGTTCCGGCGTCGGTTCGAGGCCGGTAAGCACGACCGAGACACGGCGAATGAGAGAGTGGGGATCGGCGGCATCGCTGCAGGCGAGCTTTTTTGCGCGAAGCTTTTGCTGCTGGAAGGCATCGACAGCTGTCCTGGCTCCCGCTTGCTGAGGAACGGTGGGACGAGACTTTATGGCTGCGGCAGGGATCGCGCAAGCGTTCCCGCAGTAGGCCAACATTGATTGAAAAAGGCGTGGTGTGCTGGCTGCATAGGAATCGCGGGCTGCTTCTGGAGAAGCCTATCCGCATGTTTGGGGAGGGACACGAAGTCCCGATCCGGCAAACCAAGTAAAGCGCAACCAACACACCACATATGAAGATGAACAAAGAAGTATTGTATTTGGGCCTCGATGTCCATGCCGAAAATATTGCCGTCGCCATCGCTGAAGAGGGACGCGACGGGGAGGTCCGGAACTACGGCATGATTTCCAGCGACCTCCACAGTGTCGAAAAGCTGCTGCGCAAGCTGGGCCATCCCGGCAAGGAACTGCGTGTCTGCTATGAGGCTGGCCCCTGCGGCTTCGTCATCGCGCGACGTCTGAAGAAGATGGAGATTGACTGCGCTGTCGTTGCTCCCTCGCTCACACCCAAAGGATCGGGCGATAAGATCAAGACAGATCGTCGTGATGCGCGGATGCTCGCACGCCTGCATCGGGCCGGTGAGCTCACCGCCGTGCACATCCCTGATGAGCGCGATGAAGCCATCCGTGATCTTTGCCGCGCCCGGACCGATGCCGTGCATGACTTGCGTAGTGGACGCAGTCAGCTCAAAGCCTTCCTGCTGCGCAATGGGTATCGCTATACGGAGAAGACCGCCTGGAGTTATGCGCACATGCGTTACCTGCGCGAACTGGTGCTGCCCCATGCGGCGATGAGGGTTGTGCTGGAGGAGTATCTGCAATGCATTGATGCAGCCAATGAACGCATCGAACGACTTGAGGTGCACATGAAGGCACTGCTTGATGAATGGCATCTCGCGCCGGTAGTGAAGGCATTGATGGGATTCAAAGGGTATAAGACTGTCGCCGCGATGATCACCGTCAGCGAGATCGGCGATATCCATCGCTTCGCACATCCGCGCCAGCTCATGGCGTATCTCGGACTCGTGCCAAGCGAAAGCAGCAGTGGCGGCAGCCGCGCACAGGGAGCCATCACGAAATGTGGCAACGGCCATCTGCGTTGATCTTCAATGAATGCGCCCAGCACTACCGGTTGCCGCCGAAGGTCAGTCAGGAACTCACAACCCGGCAGGAGCACGTCGCAAAGAGTCACCGACGCGAGATGCAAGAAATCTCCTGGCGATGCCAAAATCGCCTGCACGAACGCGGGCGAAAACTCGCAGCAAGAGGAAAGACACGACAGAAAGTCCAGATCGCCCTAGCGCGAGAACTGGCCGCCTTCGTGTGGGAAGTCATGCGCCTGGTGACTCCCACCGCCGACGGCACGCACGTCGAGGTCAACACCGCCCGCCGCACAAACAATACCGTCGGCGCGGAACCAACAGCCAAAAAAGAAAGTTCGCACCTACACCTCAAAAATCCATGAACCAGTCCCTCATGAAGCGAAGCGTTTCGAGTTTCAGATGCGCCGCTCCGTGCGAGGAAAAATCCGCCATAACTCGCTGCGCTCATTCTGCGGCACTTATTGCGTTTTTTCCTCGCACTCCGCTCTGCATCTGAAGGGCAGTCACTATGGATTTCGCAACGACGAAATCATTGAACTCATTAGATTTCAAACAAGCACCAGACCAAATTGAAACCCATCTTTACACCTTAGAATCAGACTGATCGACACGGAGGCCAGCACACGACGGACGTTGTGAGATAAGAGATGCCGCAAGGCATTTTGAGCGCTGAGGCGAGACTGTGAGAACTAGGCCGCGGTGAACAAAAGAAATGCGTTACCCAGCACGCGAATGTCAGCATAACCACCGGAGTGATACGATTCACCCTGGTCGGTCAGTCTGCTTCTGAGGTGAGAAGAACAAATCCAAAGCACAGGTCATAAAAAATGATCACGAACCCACATTCCCACTTGCCAAAACCGGAGCCATATCAACGACTGGCTTCAGCGACCAGAGGTCGGAAGTCACCTTCGCGACCGCATTCATCTGCCCCGGCACCACCGCGCCTTCGATGATCCACTTTTCCAGCAGCGCGAACTGCTGTCTCGTCAGCGGATCGCCCTTTGGGGGCATGATCTCATCCTCGTCGTCGGTCTTGACGAGTTCGATCAAGTGGCTCTTGCCCGGATAGCCCGGTACGATGCCTTTGAGGCCCGAATCGCCCCCGACGAGCATCACCGCCCGTTGATCGACGCGAAACTCTGACTTCTGCTTGTCCGGCCCGTGGCAGTCGAGACAACGATCTTCGAGAATGGGAAGGATGTCCTTCTCGTAGTCCACCGCCGCCGCCGACGGCAGCACGGTCCCAAGGATGAAGCAGGCGAGTATGAAAGAGGAGCGCATGGGTGGCATCGTTCTATCACTGCCACGCTCCAGAAACCTAACGCGATTTTGTCTGAATCCGAGAAGTAGATGCTAGTTTCTGGCTCCGGCGATCTCCGCAACCTTCTCGTGAAAAGCGCGTTTGCGTTCAGAACTAAGACCCCAGTTCACCGGCACGGATTGATAGCCTTCGTCGAAGCCTTCGCCTTCACGTCGCCAGTCGAACCAGCCCCAGGAGACGTGCTCGGCGGTGCAGGCTTGCAGGGCACCTTTCGGGTCATCGAAGTCGTTGTGATCGTCTTCGTTGATCAGGATCGGGATGACTCGCTCCGGCATGAGGGTTCGGCTGGCTTTAATCTTTTCGATCAGTGCCGCCGCATCGGGAAAGGAATTCCCATGGAGCAGCAGAAAGTCGGAGGCGCGCATGACCTCGGCAGTGGGCATGGCCTTCACCGGGAAAGAGGTGCCGACGAGCAGGCGGCGTCCATCGTCGGATTGGGTGTCGCGGACAAGGGCGATGAGTTCGTGGACGCGATCAGGACGCAGGATTTCGGGTTTGTAGTTGGGGTTCGACTCGTTGTTGACCTCGACGAGTAGATTCTGCCAGCCGCCATCGAGCAGCCACTTCGTGAGCGCATCGGTGGCACGAATGCAGTTTTCATCCGTCTCCAGCCGCTTCGACTGACCAAAATAGAAATAGCCAACGATAGGCACCATGCCGAGCCGGTCGGCTTCATCGAGCACCCGCTTCATGCGCTCCATGAACGCGGGTCGCAGCGAGCCGTCGGCGTTGAAAGGATGATTCTCCCACGGCTGACTTTTCGAATAGCCCTCTGGCGAGCCACCCTGGAAATTGATCGTGATGCCGAGCACGCCATGGGCTTTCCATTCTGACATCGCGGCGATGAACTCGCGCAGATTGCGCTCGGGGTCCCACTTCTTTGTGTCGGGATAGGCCCAGCGCCCGACGGTTTCGGGGTTGAGATCATCGAAGGTGCCGTTGACGACGCGGTTGTTGAACAGCAGGCCCTCGATGCGATGACCATCCCAGACGCGGCCTTTGTAGGTTGGCTCGCCGTTGATGTGGATGTCGTCACCGTGGATGGATACAGTGGTGGCGTGCGGTGCTTCGGCTGCAAAACCGAGCGTGAATACACCAAGGCACGAGAAGATGAATGGTCGGAGCATGATCAATGGGAGGGGGCGAAGGGTGCGGCTCATTTTTTGCTTTTGCTTGGCAGGGGCGGTGTGCCGGGTTTCCAAGTGCGGACCAGGTCGATGTCTGCTTTTACATTCTCGGTGAGCGCGGGGATGTCCGCAGGACCTACGCGGTTGAGCAGTTGCGACGCGTATTGGCGGTCATAGGCGGCGGCGTATTGCCTCCAGTGGCCGAGCGCGGCTTCCAGGTGTTTCAGCGCTGATGTCTGCGCGGCGGCAATCGCGCTGGCATTAAACTCGGCGAGTTCGATGGCCGCGCGAATCTTCGCGGCGTAGTAGCGGCCTAGCCAGGCCTGCGCCTCGTAGTCACCGAGCGTCAAGGCGAGTTCCTTGTCGCTAGTGTCGGCTTGGGGGCGAAGTTCCTCGACGAGTTTCAAGGTGGTATTGGCATCGCTCTCAAGCGCGGTGACGACTTCCGGTGGGGTTTGTGCAGTGATCGTTTTTCCTGCGCTGCGTTTCTCACGCCACTCCGAGATGCTGAGCACGTTTTCACCCGGCATGGTCTTCCCCTCCATGAAATGGCGCACGGTGTAGAAGCCTTTGTACTGCGTTGGGTGACTGAGGTTCGCCTCGGGATACCAATGCACGTCAATGGAACCCCAGTTGAAGCGGGTGACCTGCGGGATGATGCGCGAGGAGGCTTGCGAGGCGGCGAAGAGCTTGTCGGAGGCGACTGATGGATGCCGCGCACCGAGCAGGCGCTGAAAATGCGCGTCGGGCAGAGTCGGTTCGTAACTCAGGCGGCCCCAGAGATTGAAGCTGAACCACTGCCGGTCCCAGACCAGTTGACGACGGCCATCCGTGTCCACGGCATCGCGGCTCAGGAAATCGCGGCCCCAGATGTAACCGTCCGGCCCCATGTAGAAGCCCGCGAGCTTGTCCGGGCCGGGCATGTTATTGATGAACTCACGCGCGAACTCAGGATCGCCCCAGCGGAAGCTGTAGAGGTCGTCGTTGCGCACGGTCAACCAGGTGCGGTGCTTGGGCGTGATCTCCGGCAGCACCTCCTTGATGAAGGTCGGTGCCTTCGAGGCATACATGTGCGCCACGGCATATTTGTAGCTGAACTCGAACGGGCCTGGGTAGGCGTTCCATTGCTTCAGGATCGGACTCAGCCCGGTCTGATGCAGGCGATGAATGAGCCGGAACTGGCGGTCAGGCTGCGCCTTCAACGCATCGCGAATGCCTTCGCCATAAGTCGCCCACAGCCATTCCTCCTTGCCTGTGGCACCACTGCTCTCCTTCATGTTTTCGCCTGCCGTGATGCCGATGCCCGCGAGGCGCGAATAGGTCAGCACGGTCTCGCGCACGCTTGCGCGGAAGTAGTCGCGGGTGGTGGCGTTGTCGAGATCGTCGGTGATGCCGTATTGGCCGCCGGTGCCGTTGGTGAAGACGTTCCAGGTGAACCAATACACCTCGATGCCGCGATCGTGCGCGCAGTCCATGACCTCGCGCCAGAAAGCGATCTTTTCATCGATCGTGATGCGCTTCACGATCTCGGGATTCTCCAGCATCCACGGCTGCAGGACGCTGGTGCCGATGGTGGTGAACGAATTGAACGGCTTCACCAGATCCGCCGTGGTGCGCCACACATCATCCAGCGCCACCTTGGGATACTCTGGTACTTTCACGATGGAGGGAAACGGATGCAGGCTCCAAAGCGTGAGCACATTGAACCGATCCCGCGCCATCCGGTCGAGCAGCTCATGCCAGAAATCCAGGCTCCACATCTCGGGGATGTTCGCCTGCGCCGAGGTGCAGTTGTCCGAGTAGCTCGGCGTGCGTACATCAAGCGGGATGTTGAACTTGATGCCTCGTCGTTCGATGTGCGGCGTGTGGTCGGAGTCCTGCAGCGAATCGAGCGTGCCCATGCGAATGGCCTCCGCGATATCCAGTCCGCCATACATGGCACCGATGGTGTCGCCGCCGATCACGCGCATCTGCGCACCGTTGCGCTCGATGCGGTAACTCTGCGGTGCGCCCGTCATCATGCTGATGGTCACATCGGGAACGGGTTGTTTGGTGTCTTTCGCGGCACGCTCGATCTCCGCCGCCGCAAACCTCAAGGGAGGCGAGTCGGCGGGATCGAAACTCACCGAAGCGTGTGCTGGGCGGACGAATGCCAGAAGGATCAATGAAGAGATCAGGGTGAAGTAGTTCATGTTGATTTGTGGGCTGAATTCTAATTCGTTCTCAGAAGACGTGGGTCGGTCAGGTCAAACTCACCTTTGACATTCTTGGGCAACTGGAAGCGCAGGCTGGTTTCGTCCTTGAAGGCAGTCTTGATCTCGAACTCGACGAGGTGTTCCCGCCACTCTGCTGTGAGCGGGAGTGTGTGATCTTCCGTGACGCCGCGCCAGCCGTCGGCCACGTCGAATCGCATGGTTAGGCTGCCGGTTCCGCGAATGCGACATGCAAATCGGTAGCGACCGCGTGGGAGTTTGCCGTCTTTGAGGAGGGTGTATTCGAGCTTGGATCCGTCGCCGAAATCTCCAGTGACACGGATCACGCGGTGACCTGCGGCGTTCTCCACGGGGCCGTCGTTGAGGATTTGTTTTTCGAGAGTCTTGGAACCGGTGTGCAGGGACCAGTAGCGCCAGGGATTGATGAGTTCTTTTTTCGGATCAGCCGACCAGCGGGAAACGGGAGTCACTTTGGGAAGCGGCGGGGTTTGCACGGACCGGAGCTTTTCAGGAACGCGGTAGGAGAGGCTGTCGTCGAAGGCGGGGCTGTCGAACTTCATGTCCTTGAGTTCGACTTCGCTGGGAGGTTCACCGATTCCGATGAACCCGAACGGATGCCAGCCGCCTTTGAGGTAGTTCGCGCTGGCAAAGCGGACACTGGGAACCAGTCCGCCCTCGCGATCGAGGATGGAGACGGCGAGAAGATACTGACCGGGCTTCAGATCTTCGGGCATAGACGCGGTGCCAGTGGTGGAGTAAGTCTTGGCAGGTTTCCGGTATGCGAACGCGTTGCTGTCCCAGTCCTCTCCCGGCCGCCACTTGCGGATGTCGATGCCGGCCAGCGGCGATGACCACACCGGTTTCCGGGTCGTGGCATCGAGCAGCGCCACGCCCACCGGCCAGTCGAGGTAAAACGGGGCGCTACCGGTGTTGCGCACCGTCAGCTTAACGGTTAAGTCGCCGCCGGGCTTGAGGTTGATCGGGTAGCTCAGTGAATCGATCACGAAGCGATAACCGAACGCTTTTTGCAGTTCACCCGCGCCTTCGAGCACCTCGCGTTTCTTGTCGTCGTAGTTGTCGATCCAGCCGAGGTAACTCGCGTGATAGCGGCGGACCTTGTCGATCATGTAACGACGATAGGCCGGCACGATCATCGTTTCATCCGGGGTGCGTCCGAAGGTCTCCTTCGGCTTCGCGCTCTCGCGACTCTTCTGCCAGTTGTATTCCACTTCACCTTCGATGGGGCCGCGTTTCCAGATGTCGGGATACACATGCGTGGCCTGCCAGGGGAACTGATCCTTTGATCCGTCAGGCGGCTCACGGGAGATCGTGGCGAAGGTGTCGTAGTAGATGCCGAAGCCAGCCTCGATGAACTCCGCATCGGTGTTCCGAACGAGGACCGGCTTGTGCTTGAAGGCTTTGCGAAACGACTCGGCCAGCAGACGGCGCTGCTCGGCGGTCGGGGCCGGACTGTGGTGCTCGCCCCACTTTCCGATCAGCCCCATCTGCACGGCAAAGATGCGAGGGTCATCGTCCCATGCCTCGCCGAGTTTGGCGATGAGACTGCGGAGACGATCGTAGAAGGCGGGGCTGTCGTAGTCGAAGGTCTGGAGATCCGCGGGCCAATGCTGTTTGGGATCCTTGGGCGATCCGAGCGAGCCGTCCCAGTCAAGATACACGCGCGGAACCAGCTTGATGTTCAGATCCTCGAAGCGCCTGCCCTTGGTCTCCGTGATCTTGTTCGTGTGGGCGATGATGCGTTCCACAGAGTCGCCCGCGCAGACCTCGATGTCGCTCCACTTGATGTATTGCCGCTCTAACAGCCCGTAGCCATTCTCCTTGTAGTCGCGAAAGCCTTTGAGCGGATTGTTGAGCGCACCTTCAAACTCGGGCGCGGCAACCGTGACCCACCCGTCTCTCACGGAGACATGCTTGAAGCACGAAACGGGTCTTTCTTCGGCAAGGGTTTGCTCCACAGGCCAGAGCACACCAAACAACAAAGCAAGAAGATGGACGCGGTTCATCGCGAGGTGGGAAAAAGTGGGTGATGGACTCGAACCGGGAATCACTGGCGGATGACGACCAGCCAGTCCTCGGTCGCATCGGCTGGAGGCTGGCCGATCGAGACTGTGTTGCCTCCTTCCACGGAGCTTACGGAACCATTTGTGAAATCTCCGCCGATGCGGGGATTGAACCATTCCACGGAGAAGGCGCCTTTTGCGCCGGAGAGATCGAGCTCGGTGCTGCCACCGTTGGGGAGATAGACCAGATAGACCTCGCCTGCTTTCGCGAGGCAGTATTTGCTGTTGTCGCTCTTGTCGTTGCCGATGAGTGCGTCGGCATTGGTCATGTCTTGGAAGGGAATCTTTTTGTCGCGGAAGAAGTTGAGCGCGATACGGCAGTAGTCCCAGCTCTTGTCGCGGCTGCGGAAGTCTTCGCAGACGAGGTCGTTCTCGGGCAGGGCGTAGCCGAAGTAGTATTCCACACCGGCACCGCCTGCCATGAGGTTGCCCCAGAGAGTGAGCTTGCGGATGTCGTGCATCGTGTAGGGCTTCGATTTCACATCGCCGGTCTTGGCATTTTGCTTTTTCTTGCCCTTCTCGATCGCGATGCCGTCGGTGCCCTTGTAACCAGGATCCTGCGGCACGCCGAGTCCGGCGGGGTTCTGCTCGTCATGCGCGACGACCCAAGGCTTGCCAGCTTTGTCCGAATCCTGAATCCATTTCAGGGTGAGCTGGTGACTTTGACTCCAGCCATTCTGCAAGGAGAGGCCTGTCAAATCGAACGCGGATCCAAGAAGCGGCGGATACTTTTTGTCCTGCTCGTCCGGGAAGGTGTGCAGCACGCGATTGTGGCCGTAGGGATC
Organism: Verrucomicrobiaceae bacterium; assembly: GCA_024232965.1. Taxonomy (GTDB): domain Bacteria; phylum Verrucomicrobiota; class Verrucomicrobiia; order Verrucomicrobiales; family Verrucomicrobiaceae; genus JACKQF01. The sequence continues at coordinate 434,129 of JACKQF010000004.1, forward strand.
GATTTGTTTCAGATAGCGCAGCATGTCCGCGACCTCTTCCGTGCTCTGCGTGTTCTCCTCGCCGATGTTCCAGTTCAGCGCGAGCGCGTGGCCGAATCGAGCGCTGAGTTCACGGCAGTAGAGTTTGCGCTCAGGTCCGAGCTTGCCGCCGTCGAGTGACTCTGGCACGCGACCGGGCTCGCTTTTATGACCGATGCGATCATCGTCCATTTCGTTCTCCTGCATTTTGAAATGGAGGTAAAGCCCGAGTGCGGTGGCGTGATCGAAGACGATGCCCCATTGGTCCAGTTTGGAGCAATCGTAGTGCAGTTTGTCCTCGCGCTGAATGAAGGGCCAGACGTTGTCGCCATCGCCAGCGGCATTGTAGGTGAGGAAGGAGAAGGCGTTCACGCCTTTGCTGGCGAGGTAGTTCAGAGCACCGATCAGGCCCTTGCCTTTGCCGTCTTTCCAAGTGGGATCGCCGTTTTTCCAGTCCTGCACATGCGGCTTCCAGGTCTTTAGCGGCACCTTGTCGGGCTTCCCGGCAAGCGTGTTGTCGAAGTCAGCGTAGCCCAAAAGAGTCTCCGGCGCATCCGCTCCGGCTTTGAGGAAGTATGCCTTCGAACCGGCGAACTGAAGGTAATGCTTGCCTACATACTGCAAGCGACCTTGAGCTCGGAAGTCACGCCCAGTCTTGTCGCTCGCCGTGATTTGGAAGCTGCCAGTGATGCCATCGAACGGGCTCAGTGCCGTGCCACCGCCATCAAGCGCGGCATTCTTGCCTTGGGCAAAACTCACGCGGTAGTTCCAGGTGCCCGTTTTGTCGGGGGAAAGATGCGCGAGCCACTTTATGCCAGATTCGGCGCCGGAATTGGCCGCATCGCCGTCCGCCGCGAAGTAACCGGGCACCACATACTTTGGCGAACCACTTTCATGCGTGAACTCCACATTGAAGGCGAGATCGGTGAAGGGATTCGGCGCGGTGTCCCGCTCATTCGCGGACGGTCCGTCGAGCGTCAGCGTGACCTTGTGCCACTGCTTGAGCTCGCCGGAGATGGTGACGGATTCCGCCCCTGCCAGAGAAAGAGCAGACGATGCAAAGAAAAACAAATGGGCCAGATATTTCATGGTTTGTAACTGTGGTGTTTACTCGAACAGAGGAAATCAGTCCAGGCACAAACGCAAGGTAACACCGGATCGAAAGGCGGCTCGACTGCCCTGATACAACTGCTGAACCCCATCGCCACTCCGTTCTACTTTGAAAATGGCGAGTTCGTCCCTGCGGCCATTGACGTGCTTTTTGAGCCGGGCTTACTTCGCCTGCTGTTTCTTCTTCCGTTCTTCGCGTGCTTTTTTGCGATCTTCGTTCCCCTTCGTTGCGCTTTTAAATTTACCTGCCGGGTCCATCTTCTTTAGCATGGCATCATCGGGACCGCCGCCGAACTGCTTCCAGTAGAGTGCCTTGAGCGGATTGATTTTTGGGCCCACGGCGTCCTCGTTGACCATGAGTGGCCGTGTTTCGGTCCACCATTGGTCATAAGCGGCGCTCAGTGTGGCCACGACATCAGAGTGATCGGCGATGACATTGGTCGTTTCGCCGGGGTCTGCCTGGAGGTCATAGAGCTCTTTGTTGTCCACGAGCGTGTATCGGCTGTTCTGGATGGCGCACTTGGAATACTTGCCCTCATCCGCCTTGCCTGCAGGCCAGCGACCGACGTGATGAACCAGTGTCCTCTCCGCCCAATCCGCCTTCGGATTCTTTAGTAACGGGAGCAGGCTGCGACCTTCGACCTGTTGCTTCACCTCGTCCGGAAGCGTCGCGCCAGTGATCTGGGCGAGCGTGGGATAGAGGTCGAGGTGTGCACTGAGTGCGGCACACTCAGCGCCGCCACGGATGCCACCCGCTGGCCAGCGGAAGAAACACGGCGCACGCGTGCCGCCCTGATACACCGACCCTTTGCTGCCCCTCATGCCTGCGTTGAAAATCTTCGTGCCAGCAGTGCCGCCGTTGTCAGTCGCGAGGTAAATCACCAGCGTGTTTTCAGCAATGCCCCATTCCTCGAGCTTTTTCAAAAGCACGCCAAAATTGGAATCGATGTTTTCAATCATGCCAAAGAACTTCGCGACGTCTTCACTGACACCGGGTTTGCCGAGATACTGCTTGTAGTATTCCTCAGGAACAACATGCGGTCCGTGGGCGGCGTTCAGCGGAATATAGGCAAAGAAAGGTTGCTTGGCCTCGCGCTTGGCGTTCATCCAGTGGATCGCCTGATTGAAGAACAGATCGGTGCAGTAGCCCGTGGTCTTTTCCCATTTCCCGTTGTGCCAAAGCGCGGGATTGATGTTGGTGTTGCCTGGGGCGTCGCCACAGGAACCAGCAAAGGTCTGCCCGATGCCACCACCGCCATGGATATAGACCTCGTCAAAGCCGCGACTCTCGGGGCGATACGCATCTTCATCACCGAGATGCCACTTGCCAAAGATCCCGGAGATGTAGCCCACCGTCTTGAGCATCTGCGGCAGGGTGAAGGTAGATAGCGCCATGCGTTCGCGTTCGAGGATCGTATGCGTTACACTGTTCTTGAACTCATGCCGTCCGCTCATCAAGGCCGAGCGACAGGGCGAGCACGTCGGGCTGACGTGGAACTGCGTGAACAACAGGCTCTCCTTTTTAAACGCGTCCACCGAAGGTGTCTGCATGATCGGATTGCCCAGGCACTTGTAATCGCCATAGCCAAGATCATCGGGCATAACGAGAATGATGTTAGGTCGCGTCGTATCGGCAGGGGCTGCATTCATTTCGCCAGCGCCGAGAAGGAAGGCCGCAGTTGCGACTGTGAGGAGAGGGGTGTGGAGCTTCATAAGGCTGGAGTGCGGACATAACGACGCAGCGTCACTAGCCTTGCGATTACTTCCCGCACGAGTGCGCCAAAGCGGACAATGTTTTTTCGTCTTTGACCGCTAAATTTTGCTTAACTCATCTATGGAGTCGCGCCCCTTACTGCCCTCGGAGCCACTCAAGCGCTGCCGCCCGAAACGTCTGATCTGACGGGGGGACGCCAGTCAAGCGTTTGGACTCCGCTACAAATCCGCGTGCCCATTCATAGAATCGCCGATGAGTGTGCCAGATGGGCTGCTTCTCATTCTTTTCGTTGATTAGCCAGAACCCACCGGGGTTTTGCGTCGTGCCTTCATTGTCGTAGAGTTCCCAGTAGAGCACGAAGGGACAGCCCCACTCCAGACCGGCGATCATTGCTTCAATGCTCATTTTGTTCTGTGCCTCTGGCGAGTATCGCCGAGTCGGAAACCCATATTCGCCGATGAAGACACGCTTGCCGCTGATACCTGGTTTTGGTTTCAGATTGGACTCAACGTGATTCAGCGCTGCGAACAGATCATCGTGGATCACGCGCTGGAGGCTGTCGTAGCAGGAGTAGCTGACGAAATCGACATCGACCTGCGGCAAAATATCGTTGGTAATGCACTGCCCTCCGTTCAAGAAGGGTTCCACCAGGTTTACCTCCGTGTAGTGCCAAAGCCACACTCGTTCATGTGGCGTATCGCGCTTCGCATCGTCAATGGCCTGCTGGCGAACGTTGAGCCAGGCGGTGAAATTCTCCGCATAATGCTCCGGGAAGGGTTTGTTTGGGTCAAAGTGCGGGCGCAGGTGCCAGTCACCCTCCCAGTGGCCGAGGTAGAAGCTTTTGCCACTGCCTCTGTAAGTTCGCAACAGATGGCAGGCGAAGTCATACATCTCCCGATACTCTAGATCCCTCTCCATGGGCTTGAACGTGCCTGCGCTGCCGCGCGTGGTGAACGGGTAGGTCCAGATAAAGAAGTGCGTAAAGGGCATGTCCAGCACCGCTCGATGCGCAGGTTCCCCGCTAGCGATGTCGGTCAGCGTTTTCAGGCTGGGATCACGCTCCAACACGTTGGCCTTCGTCTTCCCAAACGCAGCCTGCGGAGAGATCGAAAACTTCATGATTCCCGACCCCAACTCGGCGATCAGTTTGGCGCTCTCCAGCAAGGGGGCATCAGTGGTAAAATGATACCGCCCGCCGATAGCTTGGGTGCCGAGAATCGCATTGAAAGGCGTAGGTTCCACCGCCCACAGAAAGGGGAGTTGGGTCAAGAGAACCACAACAATGTAAAAGCAGCGCATCACTGGATTATGAGCGCCGCAGTTTAATGAGCAATCTCGAAGACGCAGCTTCGAAATATGCTCGATCAATCCCTCAATCGCCTGCCCTCCCGAACTGGCGACATTACTTGCAATGACTGCCACGGGAGTCGGAAAGGCAATTGTCGTCGCAACCAAGAAGAATGAGGGATGTGCGATTGCCAGCCCTGCAAACTTACTGCGAGTTCAGTCACCATGTTCGCAGCCAGGCGCTAGACAGAGACTGCGATGAAAACACGGTCAAGTCAGCTTCGATCTAGCTATTTTGGACGCTAACGACCTTCACTTTTTCTCCCGATTGGTGGCAATCGGCATAATGCCAAGTTCGCGAGCCTCAGCGATCGAGATCAGTTGGGCACGGGGATCATCCTCGTCGAGCATCGCTTTGGCATATTTGTCGAGAGTCGCGTTGCCGACGTCCAATGCCGCAGCCATGACCTTAAATGACGCTTCAAGCTTCGAGCCTTTGATTCCCTCGGGCACTTCGATGTCCTTGCCTGCATCACCGAGGTCTTTTGCGCCCAGCATGGTGGTTTCCAAACCAACGGTGCCCGAGTCTTCGGCCTCGCCCAAATCAAACGCTAGCAAACAGTGACCGGGAACGAGTGCCAAGTAAACGTTGATCCCAATCTTACGAAGAACGGAGGCGATCAAAACGGTTCCGTCCACACAGTTGGCCTGCGTTGCATTGATTGAGTCATCCAGGAAACGCACCGTTTGGCTGGCGACGTACCGACTCGGCGTCGTGGTGGAGATGTCACTGTATTTGATTCCCCGGTCCTGCAGCACCTTCCAAACGGCAAACACCTGGGCCAGAACCTCATCCGGATCCCCTGACTGGTAGCCGGAGAAACTATCCACGATGCCTGTTGCCAGTGCGTCTTTGAGGATGGCATCCACCTGCGGATGATTCTCGTTCACGTAAGCAGCAAAGACCATGGAGTAGTCCTCGAAATCGGTCCCTTGGTCGTCGAAGAAAACGTAAAAAGGACAGTCATTGAGGGATTTCATCGTGCAAGTTTCCGTCTGCACCGGCAACTCTTTCCCATTGATCGTCACCTTGAAGCTAGCATTGGCAGGCCGTTGCTGACGCACCTGGAGCAGCGCATCATAGTCCCAGACGCCCTTGGGAAAGATAATAGCTTCCTTGTGCCCCGGCTTCAATGTGCCCTGCCAGACCGAAGGCTTCATGAAGCCATCCACTGCGATCTCCACCCGGATTTCTGCCTTGGGTGGGACGTCGGAGAGTTTAACGGCTAGCCAACCATTCTCATCGCCATAAAGTGGAACATCCTTCTTCCGGAGCTTGGGATCATCAGGACCCTTTTTATCTTCGGCTGTCTCTTCATCGCCATTCCAGTCAACTGTGGCTGCAGAAACCAAAGCGCTCGGGAAAAGGTCCCTCTCCGTATAGGACCACGGCTCAAACTCTACAGCACAGAGGCAAACCGGAGAAACGATCAAGGCACCTATTAGAAGTTGCATTTGCATGAACAGGAATTTTAGACACATAGATTCAGAAGACAATCTCATTTTCGCCACTCTGCGAGAATGCGTGGCAATCAGTCTGCTCAGAGACCAACGCCATCCACGTCGCTACTGCTTGCCCTGCGGGCAGAAAATCCTGACCCCCACCGCGGACTGAGCAGCATCAGAGAAATTCGCAAAGCACAGACCGCAGCGGAGGCTCTCGCCATTGAGGTAGGGGTTGGAGCCCTGCACGCTCCAGATCATGCACGGTGGAGAGGACCAGATGATCGTCGATGCACTGCGGTCCGCGCTTTTTGAACTCATCGATACCGAGGATCTCTGCCGACAGGGCGACAAAGGCGCTCTCGTGTTCAGCATCGTTCAAAGGAACCAAGAATGAAGTCTGGACGACCTCAGGGTTTTGGCTTCAGGAAAAGAACCTCAGCGCGCTCGATCCAGCCTTTGCGGAGATCCATGCGGAACCAACCATCGCTGTTCTTTTTGTTGATCCGACAACCGCTGCGTGGACCAAACTCCTTGAGATCATACTGCGCCCAGGTCCTTCCCTTGTCTGGCGACCAAATGATACCGCAGCCGTAGGGAGAGGCGGGGGCACAATGGGTTGCCACGAACACACCCTCCTGATAGAGCATGTTTGCCGACTCGTAACCCGGGTTGAAAAGCAGAGTGTGCTTGGACTTATCAATAACCTCCGCAGGATCCGCCATGAAGATGCCGCGATCGTAGCGGTCAGCGATGGCAAGTCCATTGGCATCGGCGATCCAGTACATTTTTCCGTCGATGAAGTTGAAGCCACCGCACTTGAAGCGGGAGTTTGAATTGACGCTGATGAGCGGCTTCCAGTCCCATTCGTCTGTTGTAGAATCGTAGGTGCCGCGAAGCCAGTGGACCTCATTGCCGTAGTCACGATCAATGTCTCCCGTGCAGACGTAGAATGCGTTTTCTGTCGGATTGTAGGCGACGTTGTGGACGTGGCGCGCGATGAGCTTGTTGTCGGGATCACCCAACATCGGCGCATCTGGCACCGCCCCCTTTTGCTGAAATGTTGGGTTTTGGCCGAAGGCATAGGCCAACTTCACCGTCTCGCCACTGTCGGTGGAATAATAGACATTCACAGGAACCGATCCACCCAACACATTGCAATAGTTACCCCACACGAGCATCTCCTTGCCGTTCACGTCGAAGCAATGCTCGCCATCAAGCGAATGGAAATACCAACCAGGTGCCTTTGGATCGACGGGGTGGTGAGGCAGGTAGTTACTGCCATCTGGACGTTTCACGATAATCTCGCGATGCGTCTTCAGATTGTCCGTGCTGAGGAAGAGCCTGTTGCGCGTCGCGAACAACACGTTCCCACTTTTCAAGATGACACTGAAGGTGATGTTTTGTGCCTCCGGAAACTCAGCCTGATGCGGCCATGTCATCCCGTTGTCTTCCGAGAGCATGATCTGTGTGCCTTGAAACGCAAAGGCCTTGTTGTCCCGCTGAGTGTCTATGTAAGGCTCGTCCGCCGACGGCATGCGATACCAGAAGTGCTCCGTTTCGCCTTCGAGCGATGCTGCAACGAGATCACGGGAGAGACCCGCACTCAGGCATGTGCCTGCAGCAATGGAACGATGGATGAACTGGCGACGATTGAAGGAGGGCGAGGCTTTCATGTGGAGAAGCTTCATACGCAACCAACTCCGGGCTTTCATCGATGTCCCGCACTCCGAGTGAATCGAAACTACGCTGAAGCGAACGCATCACTTCCCGAGCCAATGCAGAACCCATTCAGGCGGGCGCGGGTCGATGCCGGTGCCAAAATAGAAGCCGCAGAGATGGAAGAACAGCGGCGCCGCAAAACACAGTGAATCAATACGGTCCATGAACCCTCCGTGACCGGCGATGGTGTTGCCCCAGTCTTTCGCACCAAGATCGCGTTTGATGGCAGACATGACGAGACCGCCGAAGAACCCCGCCGCACAAATCAGTAAAGCCATCATTCCAGCCTGCAACGGCGTAAAGGGAGTCGCCCACCAGAGGCAGGAGCTCACCAGCACAGTGGTACCGATTCCACCGATCGTGCCCTCCCAAGTTTTGCTGGGACTGACATGCGGGGCGACGGGACGGCGCCCACAGGTTTTTCCCCAGACATATTGCATCACGTCACTGAGTTGGACGGTGAGCACAAAGAAGAACAGCAACTTTGCATTCTGGCCCTCGTAGCCTTTGAGAGGCAGTGCGAGAATCATCGGCATGTGGCTGACGGCATAGACGCAGACGAGCAATGCCCATTGGATCTTTGCAGTACTGGCAAGAAAGTTTTTTGTCTCTCCACTGAGCACCCGCCGAAACGGGATGAAGGCAAATGCATAGACGGGAATAAAAATGGTGAAGAGCCCATACCAGCGGATCCCGACGAGCAAATAATGAAGAGGAATGATAACAAAGAAGGCCCAGAAAAGGACTTCGTGATCCGCTCGTTCAGTTTTGTTGAGCGTAATGAACTCCCGCATGGCCAAGAAGGACAAGCAGGCGAACAGGACGGTGGTGAAGACAGAGCCGAGCACCAGCGTGGTGCCGAATACTGCAGCCATGATCCACCAAGAGCGGGTGCGTGCATTGAGATTGGCGACAGTTGCACGCGCCTTGTCTGTAGTGACCCGCTGCGCCATTACAGCACCAATGACCGACGCAATGACGAGAATGGCGAGGACAGTACCGCCGAGATAAAAGATATCGTGATCCATGAAGTTACTGCGTGAGGTGTTCGTCGTTGAGTAAGGCCGCACGGGCACGACTCAGGAAGTCTGCCTTCGTCTCGCCCTCCAACAATCGGATAGGAGCGCGAAAGTGTGCCTGGGCAATGAGAGGCACAAAGGCATAAGTACCTTTGGGCATCAGGCGATTGAGATTCTCCAACTGAACTGGCACCAGCGGAATCTCTGGGCGATTGCGGGCAATGTGATAGAGACCGGCCTTGAACTCCCCCACTTCACCATCGCCACGCCGAGTGCCTTCAGGAAAGATGAGCACGCTTCGCCCGCGATCCAGGCAATCGATGAGCGGCGTGATGGGATTATTCTCGCGCGTGATGTGCAAGCGCTCGATGAGAACTGATTGGAATAACTGGGTTGCAATCCACTGCCGCAGCTTTGTTTTGCTCCAGTAGTCGTGGGCAGCCGCAGGCGAAGTCCTTTCGCGAAGCTCTGCGGGAAGAGCCGCCCATGCCACAGCGAAGTCGAGGTGGCTCGAGTGATTGGCAAAGAATACCGCCGGGCCATCACCGTGCGGGGATTCATGCAAGCGGCGGACCCCAGTGAGGAGCCGCAAACCAGCAGCGAGAATGCGACGAGTCATGGCACCTGGGAGGTTTGGCGCTGATGAAGCTCTGCCGAGAGGGCAGCCAAGCGCCTTACGATGGTGATAGCGATCCCGACCACGATGACGCCCAACGCCCAGGTGATGATAGGCCAACCCATCTTGGCAAAACTCAGCGCTGCAACCGCGAGACACGCGACAGTAGCGAGAGCCATGCGCTGAGGTTTGGCCATCGGACCTCGGAAGTCGTGTTTGCCGATCAGGCTTGCACCATGCATGCGCACGCAGGCCGTCATGAGCGCCCCACAGGCTGCAAACCAGCCCAGCGCAATGGCTGTCGAATTGCCCTGCGCATGCCCCAGTGCCGCGAGAATGGCGACATCGGAGACGCGATCAGGGAACTCGTTGAAGAGGTCTCCATTGGGCGTTTTGAGTCCACCTTCGACCGCGAGCATGCCATCCATCAGGTTGCAGACGAGCCGCATCTGGATGAACACCGCAGCCAACAACCAAGCGACCACACTTCCCATCAGTTGCACGCCAAAGAGCATGCTGCATGCGCTGGCGATGGCGAACACGGAACTAGCAACGGATACCTGATTCGGGGTTGCACCCCATTGAAGCAAGGCACGTGAAAGACTGGCCGCCCAACTGGTAGAGCGCGATTTTAATGGGCGTCGTGCGGAGAGGTCACTCATAGTGATGGTTTAATTGAAAAGGAAGTGCGTTCTTAAAGGGAGGACAACTAGAGCCATCCACCGGCATCAAACCCCGCAGTCAACGCTCAGCACATGGACGAGCTTGTCTTTCGACAGTTGCCACACCTGCGTTCCCCCGCCCTCGTAGTAGGCGGTGCGGATGATAACTTCCAGTTTGCCGTCGCCGTCGAGATCAAGCAACCCCGCAACCTCATAGGTATTGGGCGCGCCATTCTCATCGGCCTTTGGATAAAACTCGCCGCCTATGATTTGGGTCTGCACCTTGCCTCTGACGACCCGTCGCATGGCGACGAAAGAATAGTCGCCGGGCTTTGCGCTCAAGAGCTCGTCTATCTTGGTGTAGTGTGTGGCGGCGATGATCACTTCGCTTTCGTCGTCTCCATCAAGATCAATGCGCAGAATTTGCTGAATCTTCACCTGCGGCTTAGCGATGCCGTTGCCGATGAGAAGCTCGCGGACCGCTTGCAAATAGACTTCCTGGGTCGTGTCCGCCATTTTGGCTTTGCGCGGCATGGGATTCCAGGTGGCGTTCACACCGATCGCTGGCTTACGATCCTCCGGCTCAGGAGTGACGGATTGCATCCATACATCCGGGCAAACATCAGCATCGGGCGAGGCTCTGCCAGCAGTGATGGGGGAGGCTTCTCCATCGAGCGTAAAAACTCGATAGTCCATTTTCGCAGCCGTAAGACGCTCCCCGGTAGCTTCACTATTGAGCCACATCCCCTCAGCCCGCCCGCCGATGACGTATCGCCATGGCAAATCGATAAAGCTGGCGAAGGGTTTCTCCTCAGCGGGAGCGATGCTGCATAAACTCAGGGTGATCAAAGTCAGAATACGAGCTTTCATATGGATTGAATGGTTGATTCCGAGGCATCCAGTGCATCACAATGGGCCAAACTGCGAGTAATTCCCCATATCTTTGGTGCGGCGAAAACGGAAGCAGTCATCGTGGTGGTGGATCGCTTGGCAACGGCTCTACACCACCCCAAAGTTTCATGTAGTAACTAGCGACGCGGCGGATATCACCCTGCATGGCTTGACTGTCCGGGCGGACACGGGAGAGTTCGAGAATCTCCCTCAACTCTGGGAGAAAATTGCCACCCGCTTTCGCACGAAGGTTGCGCACTGCATCCATCCAACCGTTGAACCGAATGTCAACGTCGGCTGCGGCTTCATAGTTGGGATCTTGCTCTGGCGTGCTGGCATTGAACTTCCGGATACGTGCTACGATGTCCCTCCCCGCCGCTAGAACGCCAGGAATCAAATCTGCGCTCGGCGGATCAAGCCGACCGATGAGATGTAATGCAGCAGCAGCCTCGCGTGCAGCTTCGTCATACGGACCGTCGGTGAGCATCAACGAACTGAGTTCCCTCACGAGTGCCGGTCTACTAATGATGCGTTTCAACGCGCCAATGCGACGCTTTTCGGCAATGTGAGGCTCCGTGTAGGGGATCAAATCGCTGATCGGCGCGTCCGCAGGAATGAGGTCGAACTTCGCCTGCTCCATTGCCTTCCTTTGGGCTGCCCATTCCTGAGCAGTGGGGGGCGGCGATGGCGGCGGGATCCTTGCCACCCGAATGCGAAACGAGGACTTTGTGTTCGGCCAGGGTGGATCACCGGGACGTGACTGCGGATACCATTCACTCCAGCGCTCGTAGGCTTCGCCAGGGTGCTTTGGCAGGGGCACAACAAAACCACCAATGTCCTCATCGCCAATCGTTGCAGCAGTGATCCTCATTCCACGCGAACTGAACAACTTTGCCTCGGCCGGAACAATCCAGCGATCGTCTTCGAGCCTTACCGCATCCACCCTCAATTCGCCCGACTGGGAATTCTTCTGCACACCATCGACCGCAGAAGCAAGGATGAACTCGCCTTTTCCCAACGGCTTGGCGTGCCCCAAAGGCAACCGAATCTCCATTTCCAACCTCAGTGACTGACCACCGATGGTGGGTGGGATATCTGCCCCCAAATAGAGAGCCGTAGCAATCAGTCCGTTAACTGCCAGCACAAGACCCGATGAAGAACCAAATACTTTCCAGCCGCCGGGCCCCATTACCCGCGCCACAATGACCCCAAGGATGCTGGCGAGCAGGCCACCGAGCAAAGCCATTCCAACGACCAGAAAGCTAGAGCCGACATCATTTGGACGATGATACCAAACGAGGTAGCAGTCGGTCACGAGTCCACTCGTCAGCAATCCAATGATGCCAGTGAGGATTCCGATACCGATCGCGGGGAGCCAAGGCATCGAGCGCGTGTATGCTTTTGAGTTTGGAACCTTGCCGGGTTAGGGAGGATCTATGCAGCCATCACATTCGAACCGATAACAGTCCGAACGCGGCTGTAGGGATAGAATCCGGTCAAGAGTGCGTCGCACGGTTTGCAGCGCCATTGCGGGACAAAGTAGAAGTCGAATCGCGGTCATGAGGTTTGGATGCGTGAGTATTTGAATGGGTCTTGGAAGGCTTGGTCGGACACCCTCACAATGGTGTAAGAGCCCCAGGTCGCCTATTGGCCTTTCGGGCTACGACTTTAGTCGGATCAGGTGCCATCAATATCCAGCTGGCGTATCAACCGACACAACGACCGAGGCGGTGCCTTTATCGTCTATTCGAACGCTAATCAATTTATCAAAGCCATCACCGTCGTCGCCGTTGGTGAAGCTACCAAAGTAATGAATCACCAGCGTCTTATCGTCCTGCCAAAACTCAGCATCGTTCAGACTATCGCGCTCGTGGAAGCCATTCTCAGCCAGCGTCTTCTTTTCAGCAGGGTAGAACTCTGGAAACACTACTGACGTCCACTTCTGGTCGACCAGGCGAAAGACCAGTGTGCTGGTGAAGCGGGGACTATCGCCTGGACGAAGTGCCAGCATTTTGCCATCAGGACTCCAAATGAGCCAGGTTGGGAAGGTGCAAGGCCAGTCCGTCTTGTCCCTGAAAAGCACTATAGGCTCACTATGACCGACCTTGTCGGTTAGGGTGACACGCTTGAGGTCATCACCCGCCCGAACGAACGTCACACGCCATTTGCCATCGGGTGAGTCATGATCTTGCGACTCCTTGATTCCCCCCGGCAGTCGGCTGCGCAAAGTCGTGTCAGCGTTGAATTCCGAATTCCCGCCCATCATGATGTCGTTGAGCAGCCAGCGCTTACCCCGGCGCTTGAAGACAAGCGTATCGGTCCACGACACCGGATCCTGTTGGGACTCAGCGTGGGTTTGATCCACCTTGACCGTGGCATCAACGGTGGGTGCGGTGAATACCTCGCCAAGCCCCCAAGTGCTCACACCTTCGAACAAGCTACTGAAGAGATCGCCTTCGATCCAATCTGGCTTTTCGTCGGGCTGGGTGCGGATTTGCTCCTGCTGGAGAGTGCGGGCACGCTCGATGACTGAATGGAGCTCTGGCGTGATGAGCGAGGACAACCGCTGCAACTGTTCAGGGGTCGGCAGGCCCTCGATGCGTTCTCGACGCACCTCCGTGCAGAAGGCAGCGGCAGATTCACGAATGGCGCTTGATTCTTCATCGGAACGGTTGGCATTGTCCGCGAGAATGGGGCATACGGTCGCCGCCAAGGTGAAGACGAGAAGGAGCTTCATGAGGCGGATGAAATGAGAGAATTAGGCTCCGGGTGCCTTGTAGTCTGCGGGGATGACGAAGAGATCATCGCCAAGCGGCTTGTCATCGAGGCTGACGAGCTTGGTGACGAACTTCACGCCACCGGCTTCGTACTCACTTTGCAACATCATGCCTGGAACTTCGGGCCCACTCGGTGCCCCGGGGGAAGAAAGCTTGGCCAGAGTCTTGAGTTCAGCTTTCAGTTTGTCGTAGCCGGGATAGTTGGTGCACATCCACATTTTCATGACCATGCCATAGGCCTCGCTGGTGTAGATCTCGCACTCGTGTCCGTCGATGGTTTCCTTTTGACCGGTAGCAGTGATTTTTGGGAGGAGACTTTTGGGATCGAATCCGGGAACATCCGCAGGCTTGGGCAGGTCCTTGGTGTTGACTTTGATCACCATCTTCTGTTCGTGCATGAGCGTGGTCATGTCGCCAGTGGCGGTATTCATGATCACGGTGGTCGTGGTGTCGTTGTCTGAGCGGATTTTATCACCCTTGATTGACATGGTGGTGATCACTGGCGTCTTCGCTGCTCCCGCAAGAGTATGCTGTGTCAGGACGATGTCCGCCCGGACAACGGAAAGGAGGGCTTGTGCGACAATAAGATAGATGGCGAGTGTGGATGCTTTCATGAGTGTGTTCTATGTTTGATTGAAGTTGACGGAGACATCATTCGCTCGTTCCGATGGTCTAACAATTGGACCAAAGGCCTACGACTTTCGTCCGATAGCGAAAGCTCCTGTCAAAAGCGACCCAGATAGACGATGCTGATAAGCGGGTTATCTGGGGCTGAATCCAGAATCAAGAGATCCACTTCACCGTCTTTAGTGAGGTTGTAGGTAGAAGGTGAGTTTGGCAGCTTGAGGCGAACCTTTTTGTCCTCGCCCTTCCACGCGTAACGAATGATCACAAAGTAGGTGCGAGTGTAGGTGCGCTTGAAGGCCGGAGTGGTGTCGCTGTGACTATTCTCCCTTGTGTAAACGTCCGTATCTTCCAAGGTTCCTTTGATCTGAACCCTGTGGATAGCACCTTTTTACCCATTGGTAGCGCCACTAGGACGACTGCGGCGATCGCCGCGACGCAGAGCGCAACTGTGGTCCCCACTGCGCAATCCAGATTTCAAATGGTGAGTTCTCGACCTTCACAGTGGAGGGCACAGGCTGAGTGGCCCATTTAATGCCTGCCGCAGCGAATAGGGTAAATGCGATGGTTTTGATAGCGCGCTGGATGGTGAAGTCGCGGTAGTAGAGGGACTTCAAGTTTGGCATGGATGGGGTGGTAGGGTTCATAACTGGGTTTGGGGGTTAGAAGACTGGCAGATCACCACGCACTTGGACGCCACGTCCAGCCTGACCGTGTGATTGCGGTTATGAGGGGCGACTTCATTTCGTTGAGATCGAACTTGTAGGTGTAGCTAGCGACGGGTTTGAGATGGCCAGCATCATCGATCTGCAGACCAAAGACGGTCTGTCGTTCCTTTTGGAAAAAGACAACGCCCCTCGCTGCCTTCCAACTGAGATTCGCGCTGCTACAGCCTGCCGACCAATCATACTCCGTTGTATAGTCATTCGAACGCACAACATGCGCGGCTTCATCGAGCGTTAGGCGAACGCGGAAAGCCTTCGTCATGCCGCGGGCGAGTGCGAGGTCGATCCACTTCGCATCCGCATAGCGCCAGTCGGCGATGAGTTCGTTTGGCGAGTCTCCCTTCGTGATCGTAAAGGGAACATCGAGGTCGTTGATCGCCAAGAGGCGAGCTACGAGTTCATTTTGAGGCACGATGGGCGCACCTGGGACGGGTCTCGCGCTGCTGCTCCAGACAAGGCCCTTGAAGAACCAGACGCTGTAGACGATGCCCAACAACAAGATTCCGGCGACTTTCACCCACAAAGACGCAAAGAGATCTCCAAGCGGTTGCAAGACCGGAAACAATATGGCGCGCGGTGCCAAGTTGAGAGATGGAAAGTTCGTCTCGAGGTTGCTAGCGGCACGACGCGCAGATGCCGCTTCTTTGGTTAAGCCACTCCAAACGAACAACTGCCGGGTTGTGCGCAGCATCTCGATGAAATCGCCCTGCATCCGCGTTGCCCGCCAACCGCCCTCTGCATCCCCACTGCTATTCGTGAGTTGAAACCCGCGATGATAGGCACCTGCGGCACGCTTGGTCTCTGCGTCGCCTGGGAACTGAGCGATGAGCACCGTTTCGCCGCTCATGGACATTCCGACTTCAGCCACCTCCGCCTCATCCAGGATGCTTGGCAAACCGCTCTTGGCATCACGGATCAGGTCCAGTTCGATCCCTGGGCCAAAGAG
Source organism: Verrucomicrobiaceae bacterium (assembly GCA_024232965.1). GTDB lineage: Bacteria > Verrucomicrobiota > Verrucomicrobiia > Verrucomicrobiales > Verrucomicrobiaceae > JACKQF01. The sequence goes on from JACKQF010000004.1 coordinate 449,743, forward strand.
TTTTTCTCGATCAACGAACTGTCCATCGCGCACAGCGAGTGGAGCAGCAGGCGTATCGGGTGAGGGAAGACGAGCGAGCACGAGCTGCCCAATTCCAAATGGAATCACGATGGGGATGAACAAGCCAGCGATGAAGACGAGGGGCCGCAGTGATACGCCAGCGGCGCGCATCATGAGAGCGATGAGACAGAGCACGAACGCCGGACCGATGCAGAGTGCAAGCGCCGCGACGAGACCAGGGTTGGCTCGCAAGGCGGTCAAGAAAGAGATGGAGTCTGGGTTCATGAGGGACGAATAAGTTGCCAGACGAGGGCAATAAACATCACAGCGGCTGGCAACAGCGATACACTGGTGGACAGAGCATAGCGTTTCCCCACCAGCAACCAGATGCCGACACTGATGCCAATGACGGCGAACGCAGAGAAACCGACAACCCACAGCCTTACCCGCTGATAGGAGGCATCGCTGGTGGTGTTCGCGAGAGAGGCGGCAGCGAAGATCCACATGGCGAGCATCGAGCCGAAGGTGAAAATCATCGCCGCGATGGAGCCAGTGATTTGCAGGGCTTTCATGTTGCGGCTGGATTGCGTTGCCAGAGAACGCACATCGCATAGTAGGCGAACCACACGGCCAGGAAGGGCAGGCAGGCGACTTCCAGGGTGGCACCCGTGATGATCATTCTCGCATAGCCGAGCATCACGATGGCCGCTAGAGCGGCCACGCTGTGCAAGACCCATCTTGATCCCGGCGTGAACACGGACACAAGCATCGCGATTGCGAGCGCACCGATCATGACTTGCCATGGGCCGATGTGCCATGCATCGCCCCTCGGGGCGGCAGATTCCGCAAAGCCTGTGGCAAAGAGTTTGGTGACGTAGCCAAGGACGTTGAGACCGTCTTTCGCTACCGATCCTGTGTCACGCAGCAAGACGACGAAACTCAAGAACACAAAGGCCATCACGGAGGTCAGTCCGGCAATGATTCGCAGAACGCTGAAGAGTGCGTTCATGACAACGGAGGGTAAATCGCATTTTCGGTGGGCTCCGCCTCATTGTAGAGGACCCACACGGGTTGGCCAGCGAACAGACGCGCGGCGGTGGTATCGAAGGTAGTGATGATACCTTCCTGCCTTTGTCCATCGACGGCGAAGTGGTAGACAACTCGCGATGGATAACGGCCGTTGACGTGTTGCGAAGTGTCCGATCCCACTTGGTAAATGCTGCCCTTCACCGCCTTACCAATCCGAAATGCCCGCAGCCGAGCCTCAGCGATTTTCCAACCGTAGCGAAACATCGATATGCCGCCGAGAACGAAGAATCCTGGCGCCAACAAGGGCAGCCAGAGTTTGTTCACGATCATGGGAATCGCAAAGAGCAAGCCCACCACCACAAATCCCGGGCCGACCATCGTGGCGATATTTTGAGTCCAGCGCACCCGTTGCACATAAACTTTTGGTAGTTTGCGCGGCGCGGGCGGTGGTTCTGGACCAAGCTCCTGTCCCATAAGGGGGGCGAGCGGACCACCGCACTGCTGGCACAGGGATTGCCAGTTCACATATGAGGTAGTACACCAGGGGCAGGTATGCATGAGCCAGTAGAATCGGCGTTACTTCGCAGTGCGCACGACGACTGCGCTGATGTCACTGATGCTAACGGTGGCTTCATACATCTCCTTGCCTGTGAGGGCGGCGAGGTGGACGATGTCATCCCCCACAAAGGTGACCTTACCACCGATGCTCTGGCCGGACTTTAGGATGAGTTCGACTTGCTTACCGGACTGTGTCTCGAGCATGGCAGCTTGGGTGCTGTCTTTAACAGGAGTGAGTGTATCAGCGTGGGCGCTAAGGGTGATGGCGGTGACGAGGAGGATGAGTTGCAGTGTTTTCATAGATTTAGGGTGTCGAGTTGATACCTGGTTTTGACTGACCGACGGATCATGCATCGGTACTGCTCCTCTGGGTATTGGACAGAGGTTCTAGAACTTTCGTCGGATGGCCTCAGGTCGCATTATGGCACGCGAATCAGGCGCGTGCTGCGGTCGCTGAAGGTGGCGCGCAGCAGCACCGAACCATCCGGGCCAACGACAGAGCCGAGGCCTTTGTGACCCACGCCTGTGGCGTCCACGGTGCTGTTGTTGGGGAAAGCAAGACTGGTCAGCTTGGTGGTTCCCGCAAACCCGTTGGCAATGATCTGACCCTTCCGCAAAACCAGCGCGGGTCGGCGCAGGCTGGATTCATCGACCAACGAGGGTGAACCGGCATTTACATCGCCACGCAGGACCACCAGATTTTTCGCACTGGGGACACCGGTGAGCGTCGCCAGAACAGCGAAATGGCCAGAAAGGTTGCTAACTTCGACACGCTGGATCGTGCCAAGCCGTCCACCATCGGTGCCGGAGACGGGATTGCCCTTCTGAAGGATTCTGCTGAAGCTGCCGTCCTCTTGATACAGGTAAAGCGCCGCATTATTCGCAGCCGTAATGCCGGGTCCTTTCAGCGTCACCTGGGCCAGCAAGCGGTTTCCTATGGGCCACACGCGAATGATTCGCCCAATGATCGAGCCGCCCTTTTGAAAGGTCGTGGCAAGTCCCGTTCCCCGATCAAAGAGGATCACCTCATTGTTGGCGGCCGAGATGCCCGCGCCCTTCACAGTGACGCGAAGGCACATATTTGCGGACGAACCCCCTTCGCCCAGGAACTGGGAATACTTGAAACCGCTACCTCCAGGTATCGGCGAATCACTCACATATAAGTAATCCAATCCACTCGCGGGCTCCTTGCGAAACAGTCCCCTCAGATTGATTTTGGGATCGCTCGTGCTGGTGACAGCAGCCGAAAAGAGATACGCATCTGAGTGAAAGGAAACTCTGGGGGCGATTTGCGCGATCCGGAAATCCATTCCGAGGTCGGTATCCTCGCGCACGACTTGAATATTGACGCCTGCGTGGGACTGAAGAGCAATCAAGGAGTCGTTGTTGAGTGTCGTGGTTCCCGGCGCAAGCTTGGCATCGAGACGGACAGCCACGCGACTTGCCGAATTGCTCTGAGTTGCCTGGAAGACCTTTGCTGTCGTGATGGAGGGAAGACCAAACAAGGGAGTTCCGGTGCGGACGACGGTGCTTATCGCAGTTCCATTGTCAGCGAAGACACAGGTGTTGTTCGTTGGATTGATAGTTGGTCCGGTCAGGGTGCAGGGGAAAATGGTGTAGACCGAGTCATTCGAGATCGGAGCCCCCGCATTGCCGAACAACGTCGCTCCCAAGTAGGATTGACGACTTTTCACGACGCTGTCGAAGTAACCCTTGTGCCCGACTTCGGAGTAAATGCCCGTATCTTTGCCGCCATTCGAACCGGGTCCTGAGAGCGTTGACCGCGTTATCGCGTAGCTCTGAGTGCCGAGCACAGCGTCACCCATGTTGTTGAGTGCAACCCCAGCAAAACCTGGAGCGGGGTCGCCCTTGGTGGCGAGAGTGACAAATCCTGCGGCTTGTGGCAAGGGTTGGATCAGATAGGCCACGCCAGCATCCGTGCCCAGCATGTCGTCATCCATGGCACCGACGAGCAGGCGATTGCCGGAAAGAGCCAAGGCGGAGTGGGGAACGTTCGTGGCTAGGTCTTGGGGCGTGATGATCGCCAGTGTGGAGGAGCTCGCAACATCATGCACAATCAAGCTCGTGCCTGCGACCCCCACTTCAGCAGAGGTCACCAAGGTGGAGCCTTCCATCGCCATCAAGCGTCCGAGTTTGCGGTTCGCACCCGGCGTAGGATCGACTGGACGCACAGTCATCACCTTGTTGGGAAAACTGATACCGTGAATGGAGCCGCCGTCGGTGTAGGCGATGTCATTCAGCGGGCAAGAGGCGAGAATGTTGTAACCTGACCCAACAATGGTAGGGGCAAAGGTTGTGCTCGAAGAAATCCCACTGGGACTGACAGAAGTTTGGTACGTGAAGCGATTGAAGAAATACAACTCATAGATGGAAGACACCACTATCTGATCGCCATAGGCATAGAGAGCTGAGCCCAAATACGAAAAAGACGGCGCGGAATCATCCTTCAGCACTCCCGTGATGGTAGGATCATACAATCCCTGCACCAACACTTTACCGCGACGATTGGTGGCCTCGGGTGCCGTCACAAAGAGAAGATCACCGTGGATCGCAACGCTTTGTCCGAAGAAGTCGTATGGATCGAAAGCATTGATTTTTCGCAGTTGTTTACCGGTTGTGACGTCAAAAAGGTAGGCCGCACCGAGTCCAAGGTTCATGCGGCGATTGGCGCCGACCAAAAGGAATTTACCCTGGATCGCCACGCTAGAACCAAATCCGTCGCCATCGATTCCATCGGCGGGTTTGATCGTCCTGATGAAGGCACCGCTGGTTGCATTAAAAACGTGCACAGCTCCAGGTGCAGGTGCGCTGGGGTCGCTGGCAGGCTCGCCGACGACCGCATAAGCCCCCGATATCGCCGCAGACGCCCCGAACTGACGTTTGGCCAGTGGAGACACGCTCCGGCTGGTGAGTTTGATTACCTTTGTTCCAGGCACCGCCGCATGAGTGTGGCTGGTCGTTTGTGCGACGATGCTCAGGATAATGGAGATGATGGCGCGTTTGGTTCTGTTCATGGTTAGATCGGAAATCGGATGTTTGCAGTGCACTGACTGTCGTTGTTATTGTGTGTCGGTTTCCGTGCCCGCGAAATTGGACGGAGGTTCTAGAACTTTCGTCCAATGCCCTCCGCCCCCACTTTCAGTCAGCAGAGGCACGTTCTGCCGCTGCGAACCCAGAGAAACACCTGCCCTCGTGTCCATGAAGTCCCGTCCTGCGGGTCAAGAGGCGAACGCCGGACCAGATCAGAAACGCTAGGGTTGGTTGACGATTTGAACGCTGCCACCAGTGAGGGCCAGTTTCAGCAAAGTCCCCGCATCGCTCACCACGCTAGGCAGACCTTTGCCGCCGACTCCCGTGGCGTCTTGCGTGAGACTGTTGGCAAACGCGATGCTGGTGATCGCCACCTTGCCTCCCAACGGCGAAGTGACGACGCTTCCCTTCCGCAGCATCAGTTCGGGTGTGCGCATGATTTGCGCGATGGAGACACTACCCTTGCCGACATTGCCGCGTAGCAGCGCCTGGTTTCTGGTGGCTGAAGATCCCACAAGCGGCACGAGAATGCGATATTCCCAGCCAACTCCCGCGACTTCGACGCGCTGAAAAGCACCGGCGCGGAGCCCGTCGCACTCGGGCACGATATCACCTTCGCGGAAGAGTTTCAGAAAACTGCCATCTTCTTGGTAGAGGATGATCGCTTCATCGTTCTTTGAGGTCACGCCTGCTCCGCGGAGCTGCGCGCGGATGATCATGCGACCTGTCATTGGCCAAGCGTGGAGGAACCGACTCCACACAAGACCCGGCAGCCCTGTGATGGGATCTCCGGTGCGTGCGATGAGTTTGAGTGCGACTCCGTCGTGCAGCCAAATTCCCTGATTGTTCGTGGCATTCACCCCTGCCCCAGAAAGTGTCGCACGGAAGTGGACTCGTGAGGAGGCATTGACAGTCTCGCCGACGAAGCTACTGAAAAGTGCGCCACCCGCTCCTGGTGCCGGTTGCCCTTTCACAGCTGCGGCCATGGCGTCATTGCCCAGGGATTTTGTGAAGATGGCCTGATTGCCGCCAGTCGATCCAACGATGGCTGCCGTGAATGCACTGATGGATGACTGCAGCGCGTAACGCGGGGCGAATTGACCATAGGTGACACCACTCATCCCCATGACGGGACTGCCTTCTCTCTCCGTGCCAATGGTGGTGCCCGTGGATGAATTCACGATGAGAATGCCGCTGTCGCTCTTGCTGGAGACGGGGCTGGAGCCACTGCGCAGAGTGACGGAGGTGCCAACTTGTGAACTGCCACCTTGAACGACTTGCGAGAAGCTGCCGAGTCGGGTGCCATTCATCGAGGTGACGGAGGTGATGTTCTGCCCCGTGCGCAAGACCTGAGCGGTGTCTGTGCCGTTATCACGGAACAGCGCGCGATTGTTGGTCCCATTGATGCCACTGCCAGTAAGTGTGGCTTGCATGATCGCAACGTTGCTACCGACATTCACACTCCTGGGGCTGGCAATCTTGACGCCAGAGCCAAGGTCATCACGGCTTTTCAAGGAAAGTTCCAGCAGGTTCCCGGTCGCTCGATCACTCCAAACGCCAAAGTCCTTGCCCGAATTGGAGCCAATCCCCGCCAGACTGCTGCCGAGCACCATCTGGCCGCTGCTGTTAATGGCGGCCTCCTGAAGGCCTTTGAAACTGATGCCTGCAGCTCCTGGCGCACTATCGCCCACCGCAGCAATTGATGTGCCAGAGAGGGGCTCGGGGAGTGTTTGAACGATGCAAGCCATCCCCGCCCGATTTGCCAGTGTGTCGTTGGCAGAGTCGGCAAGAAGCAATCGATTCGCCGCAAGACCACGCACCTCAGCGTACTCTCCGGCTTCGTTTTTGGGAATCACAAGCAAGGGGACGCGTCGCGCGACATCACCGATGACCGTGTCCTGCTCTGCGGTGACAGCGATGAGGTTGCCCTGCTGTGCTATCGCATAGCCAAAATAGCGCCCAATGGCAGAATTGGGGTCGAAGTTAATATCCTCAGCCTCAATGGTGCCATCCAGGTTCACGGCATACAGCGCCCCTGCATTGGACACACCACCGACGGCTCGCCCAGAGGCCGCAACATACATCCGCTTGCCGCTCCCGGTGATCAGCTCACCAAAATCATCGTCAGGTGCCAACGAGCTCGGCATGACCTTACCAAGGTACTGCCCGTTGCTCAGATCCCAGCGGTAAATGGCCCCTTTTCCTCCATGGCGAGGGGCACCAATGGCCAGCAGGTTTCCATGGCAATAGACGCCGTTGCCGAAGCTGTCCCCAGCCATGCCGTCAGGTGCGGTCAAGGTCACGAGGCTGCCAGTCGCGATGTCAAACACATACGCCGCACCTTTCGCCGACGCATTGTTGGGGTCGGTGCAGATCGCATGCGTCGCGGTAAGGAAGACGGATCGGGCAAAGATATTCTCCGCCAGCACTGCGGGCGGAACATACTTGGCCAACTGCTTCCCGGTGTTGAGGTCGAAGAGGTAAGCAGCATTGGCCTCGCCGAATGAGGTGGCACCAACGAGCACCCGCGAACCAAAGGCAGCGACACTGGAACCAAATATGCTCCCAGCCGCGGCATCGTTCGCCCGCAGAGATCGCAAGAAATTTCCAGTAGCAGCGTCATACACGTGAGCGGCTCCGTCAGCACCTGGTTCACAGAGGATCGCGTGGCGATCGGTCAGCGCACCAGAGTCGCCAAAGAAGCGACTCGGCCCCGGGATTGGGCTATAGATTTTGGTGATCTTCAATCCAGGCAGCGCAGCGCCACCGGAAGACGGGAACAGGAGCGTTGCAATTGCGAGCGCGGCGAAGTGGATTCGTTGGGAGATGATAAGCCGTTTCATGTGGAGTTGCGGGGTAAGATTGAGCTGACAACCCCACCATGGGATCACTTCCGCGGCCGCGAAATTGGACGGAGGTTCTAGAACTTTCGTCCGAAGAAGGCGTCGCGAATCCGATTTACCTGCGCGAGAGTTTCCCTGCTTCGCGCATCATCCAAAGGCTGCAATAAGCAGCGCCAACACCCACCAAGCTGTATAAACCGAGCGTCGCATAGAAAAAGATCGGCTCTTGTTCACGAAAGATTGGACGTTGGAGTGAGGCCCTCTTGGTGGGCAACCAAGTCTGCCCCTGCTGAATGCCACTCAGCACCAGCCAGCCCATCCCGACGCTAAGCGCCCCCATGAGGAGGATGGCAGCGAACACAGCCAGCCACTGTTTCGCCGTTGGTTTTTCCTTACCCGCCGCATGCAATCGCGCCGGAGCATTCGCTTCGGGAATGGCGGAGGCAGTCCCGCCCCCTTGATATTCGTAGTCGGGCTCGCGGAATTCACTTTTGATGCGGTCGATGATCTCGTCGCGCCGCGACCTTGCCCACTCTGGATAGGACTGCCAGCTCTCGGGTGAGGCGAAGTAGATGACGTGATGGGTCCGACCGATCAACATCTCGCCATCAATATCGAGACGCTGCCAGACTCCTGCGATCTGTTCTTCGTAATACATCATGTCCCTTCCACGATGACCCGCCCGCCAATTCCGCGACACGGCATCGGTGGACCCAGCCGCTGAAGCTTTTGGGTCGGCCCTCTGGGAAGACAAGTAGATCCGAAATTCGCCCCGCACCGCCTTGGTGTTCAGCCAGGCGATGGCTGCGACACAAAGGAGAACCATGGGGAGAGAAGTGGAGCGGGTCACTGGGTCGTTGACCGTCGTGGGGACCCCAGATGGCGACGGCGTTGGGGTGGACCGTCGTGGCACCTCGACCAACTCCCGCGGTTGAATCGCGAGAGTGATGAGCAGGATCGCAAGAGTGGAAAACCACGCCCAGCGCCAACGTCTGAGCAATCCCAAACCGGTGACGAACAGCAAAGCAGGACCGAAGACCATCACGCAAGAATCCACGAAGGTTGCGTTTGCCGTGCCGTAGCTGCGCACCAGCAGCATGGCAGCAGTGATGAAACTGATCGGCAAACCCAATCCACCGACGATCATCGCCACCCAACCCAAAACGGTAACGCAGCGAGAACGTCGCAAAGGCAGGGGGAGCGGCGGAGGGACGGGTGGCGCAGGTTGGGAGGAATCCATCGGATTGATGACGGTTGAGGTCAGGCTGCTTGACGTGAACTATTCTTGAGAAAAAAGAATCCGATGGTTCCACAAACCATCACGAAAATGAACCCAATACCCATCGGCAGCCAGAGCTGCTTTGCGGAGTAGATCTTCGCAGTCTCGGGCTTGGAACTGAGGTAGATCATGGGATGCTCATCGCCCACCTTGGCTTCCGTGTTGAAGGTCGCGGTGGTCTTGACCAGCATCTCCCTTCCTTCTTTGGTGGTGAAACCCATGTGCATCAATGTGGTATGGCTACTCCGACTCACCGCTTTCTTGGGCCCGAAACCATCGCGCTCCCATTTCGACGAAGTGCTCGTCTGAATCACCTCAACCTTCTTCACAATGCCGGTCGTGTGCACGCCGAAGAGCGCCAGCGGGACATCCTTCATCGCAAGGGATACCGCACCAAGCAAAGCGAGGGCGAGGAGGCCAATTCCCAAGATTTTGCGGAAGACGAGGGCTTGGGATTTCGTGAAAGTCATAGGGCGGGACGATGTGAGTGTTAGTGGAGATGACGCTGAAAACATGCATGATGCAGAGCGGCGGAGGGTCCGCTATTGGACGAAGGTTCTACGACTGCGGTAGACCTCGAAAACTGAATGGGACTGCGCTTTGGGGCGGTCTATGCGGGAGAAAGCAGATTCGCTGCCCGCTGCCGATACTGGACTTTCGTCGGATACCAGACAGAATCTCTCTGAGCTATTCTCCCGAAATTGATGCCACGCTCCCTCCTCATCTTTCTCACGCTATTGCACTGTCTCCAAGCCACCAGGGTGGACGGGCAAGAGACACCTCTGGCGAGGGTTGCAGATGTGATGCAGATCCAACCGTTCGATGCGATGGGTAGCCGACCACGTGCGGTGCGAATCAGCGGGGTCGTGCTGGCAGTGAATGCCAGCAAGAGCGCCTTCTATTTCCACGACGGAACGGGCGGAATCGGTGTTCAGCTGACACCACAGGTGGAAGCTCCGGTCACGGGACAATCCGTTCTGATTGACGGCAGAGTCGTGCTCTACCGGATCGCAGGCTTTTCGCACACTCGCATTCAGGCCAATTCCCTGGCACCTGCGGCGAAGGTGAACGCGCCGACGGCAACGAACATTGACGTCCAGACCTTGAACCAATTTACCCACTACGATCAGTGGGTCAGCACCGAAGGGTACGTGATGGATTGGAAATTTCGAGATCCAACGCTCTCGATCACGTTGATTGACTCTGTGGAATCTACGACTGCGACGGTTCAGATTTCAAATCCATCGGAACTCCCAGACAATTTCATCGGTGCCAAAGTGCGACTGACGGGTATCAACACCGGAGACCACACCCGCACCAATGCAATGCTCCTCCCAAGTCTCAATCAAGTGGAAATCTTGGAGCCAGGGTATCCTTCTGTCTTTGAGGCACCTAAGGCCTCGATCACGGAAGTCTCAAATCGACAGTTGGTGCCGGGCAAGCGGCACAAGGTGCAAGGGGTCGTCGCCGCGACGAGCGGGAGTGATCTTCTTTACCTCAAAGGGGAAGCGGGTACCCTGCTCTGCAGGATCGCCAAACGCTCAACGGACTCTAGCCCGGGTGTCATCTATGCCGAATCTCGAACGCCGACCAAATGGTCTCCCGGAGACAAGGTTGAGGTAGTCGGCTCGCAAATGGAAGCTTCCGAGAGCGTTGCCGAAGGCACGAACTTCAGCCACTGCATCGTCAAGTTGATTGCCAAGGGAGAACCACCCACCCCTGATGCCATCGATATCGAGCGGATCTCAAAGCTTCGCGATGGTGACCGATGGGTCGTGCTGGAGGCGGTCGTCAACTCTTGGTCACGAATGGGCGACGGTGCGCAATTCGGTGTGAACGACACGACGGGGTCGCTGATAGTCGCCGTCAGGAATTGGCAAGAAAACGGCCCGCCCCAGAACCTGTTTGGCGCACGGATGCGATTCACCGGTATTGCGAGGACGAACACTTCAGAGGGGGTGAGTGCGAAGTTTGAATCGCCCAATGACTCCTTTGTATCCGTCATCGCCCCCGGCGCTGCGGATGCCTTCGACGCCCCTTTGGCCACGGCGGAGAACGTCAAACTGCGTGCGGTGCCTGCGATCGGTAGGGTGAAGGTTAGAGGCGTGATCGTAGGGAGAGTCGGAGACAATCTCTACATCCGAGAGGGCCTATCAGCCATTCGCATTCAATTGCAATCCCCACCCAGCGGTCCTCCAGAAGGCGCGAATGACCTGGGCAAAGGCGATGAAGTCGAAGTGGTGGGCACCCCCATGCTCGGAAGGCCTGAGAGCGAATACGAGGCCTACGATCTCGTCAACGCACAGGTAAAAAAGGTTGGCCATCAGGGTTTGGTCGAGCCGGTCGAAGCCACCCTACCCGACCTCGCCACCGGAGCCCACGATTCGGACATTGTGCTCACCCGCGGTCGACTGATCTCCGAACAGCAGCTCCCCCAAGCCGACGGCGAATGGCGGTCGACAATGACGATTGAATCCAGTGGCACACGCATGCTTGTCATTTACGGAGGGCATACGCATGGAGCGTTCGACATCCTCAAGGTCGACGATGAGATCACCGTCAAAGGGTTGGTGAACAAGGCAACCTCCAAGCAACCTCAGAGTCTCTGGGTCGAGGCACCTGGAGATGTCAAGTCGCTGGGAATGTCGCCCGTTGTGCGTGCTCGGCAGTTGTGGCTGTGGGGGGGAATCATCTCAGCGGCCTTTATCTTGCTAGCAGGTTGGGTCCTTTTATTGCTACGCAGTCAGCGCATCCAAAAAGCAGCAGCACAAGAACTCAAGGTGGCGGCAGAGGCCACCCGGGCCAGCGAGCTGCGGTGGAAACTGCTCTTCGAACAAAGCCCCCTCAGCGTGCAAATTTTTTCCCCAGACGGACAGGCGATTCGTTTTAACAAAGCGTGGAGCAATCTGTTTCGCCTCAGCGATGAGGCGGGTTATGCGTTCAACGTGCTGAAAGATCCCGATTTGAATGCCTCGGGCGCCGTGAATCTCATCCGCAAAGCCTTTGAAGGCGAGGTCGTCGACGTCCCTCCCGTTCCGTTTCCAGTCAACACGGATCCCCCAGAGGTGCGCTGGATCGGGGGCGTTTTGTATCCGGTCAAAAACGACGAAGGCAGAGTGCTAGAAGTGGTCACCGTTCACAATGACATCACCGAAACGAAGCGTGCCGAAGAGGCGATGCAGTCTCTGAATCAGACACTTGAGAAACGCGTGCAGGAACGAACGATGCAACTTGAGGAGGCCCGCGCTGAGATCGCCAAATCGTTGGATCACGAACGCGAATTGGGAGAACTCAAATCCCGATTTGTTTCTATGGTCAGTCATGAATTCCGCACGCCGTTAGGTGTCACGATGTCTGCGGTGGAAATCATGCGTCACTATGATGACCGACTCCCGCCGGAGAAACGCCGGGAACTGTGCAATGAGATTCACGAAGCGACCCGTGGCATGGCAGATCTGATGGAACAGGTGCTCGTCCTCGGACGCGCCGAGGCAGGGCGATTGGCTTTCCGGCCCAAACCCATCGATTTCCATCCCTTCATCGGGAAGATCATTGACGACACACTGTCCGCAACGAATCGACGGTGCCCCATTCGTTATGAGTTCAGCGGGAACTTCCAAGATGCCCGGGGTGACGAGTCACTCCTGCGTCACATCTTGGGCAATCTGATTGGCAACGCCGTAAAATATTCACCCGCAAATAGCGAGGTCGAGGTCAGGGCACGCCGGGAAGGCAGCGACCTGATTTGTGAGATCAGGGATCACGGCATTGGCATTCCTGAGCAAGATCGCGCCAACCTTTTTGAGGCTTTTCACCGGTGCACCAACGTCGGCGACACCCCCGGAACGGGCCTCGGTCTAGTGATCGTGAAACACTGCATCGATCTCCATGGTGGCAGCATTGACCTTCGTTCCGTTGTGGGCGATGGCACCACGTTCTCGATTCGTTTGCCGTTTTTTGATCTTCCTCAATCCACTCCTCCCAGCAACTCATGAAAAAGATCCTGATCATTGAAGACCAAGCATCAATGCGGAAAAACATCGCCTTCATTCTTGAAATGGAAGGCTTTAAGACCTGTGCGGCCGCGAATGGCAGAGAAGGCATTGACATCGCTAAGGCAGAAAAGCCAGATCTGATTCTTTGTGATGTAATGATGCCCGAAGTAGATGGATATGGGGTTTTGCAGGCTTTGCGGCAAGACCCTGCCTTTGCCACCATGCCCTTTATCTTTCTCAGCGCCAAGAGTGATCACAACGACATCCGCTCCGGAATGAATCTGGGAGCAGACGACTACTTGACGAAGCCCGTTGTCCACGAAGAACTGATGGCGGCAGTGCACTCTCGGCTCGAGCGTGCGGGTGCCGTCCAACAAGTGATCGAAGATGCGGGAACATTCTCGATCAATTTTGACAATCACGAGCCACTCATCGCTGCCTTTGGTCTCACGCCCCGCGAAGCAGAAGTGGTATCGTGGGTCGCCCAAGGCAAAGGCAACGCGGATATCGGCACCTTGCTCAACATGACCGAGCGCACCGCGAAGCAACACGTCAGTTCGTGTTTTCAAAAAATGGGCGTGGAAAACCGCAGTGCCGCTACGCTAATGGCGATCGAAGTCTTGTCGGGACAGCGCCGCCCAGGTTAAAAGGCGGAGGGGCGGAACCGCCGATGTTTGGGCGACTATTTGTCGGCGCGATGGTCATGCAGAACGTCACTATCGCTTTCAAGCGCACCTGCTTTCATCGTGGACTCGACCGCGCCGTACAACTCCGTCCAAGCAGCACGAACCTCCGGCGTGAAATCCTCGCCCAATGCGGACGCCAGCATGTCGAGCAAAGCCTGGCCCACCGTCGCGTAGTGCTCGTCTTTCACGCCATAACCAGCATGGCGCGCACCCATCGCCCTCAGTTCCAACTCCAGACCAACCGGGCGTTCCAGCATGGAGATCAACACGCCCAGCATGTCGATGAGCTTGCGGGATTGCTCCTCGATATCCGCCGTGAAGAGGGAGCGGAGCTTGGGATCAAGCTCAAACAACCGCCGATAAAACACCAACGCCGCGACGTGTTCGAGGCGCGAGAGTTCGGCAAAGGATTTGCGGATGAGGTGAACTTGATCTGGAGACATGTGCCCAATGAACCATGAAGAGCCCCTCCCTACCATTGTACTTTCGTCGGATGGCGACCAAACTTACGGCTACATTACTAACGGGGTGCCGCCGCACCCACACCAGCGACCTAATACCCTGGGTTTCAAGCGCAGCGTTGTCATGTCAGAAGATTGTCCGATCCTCCACCAAATCACCCAACTTTAGGCTGACAACTGGACGAGGCAAAAACTCTCGGTAGGATCGGGTCATGACACAAAACTGGACAGGTAAAATTGTAATTATCACCGGCGGCGGTGGTGGAATGGGACAGGCAGCAGCGAAACGCTTTGCAGAGGCGGGGGCACGGACATTTGTTTTCGGGCGCAGCAAGGACTCCCTCCAAGAATCGGCCGATCTGTCACCCAACATCGTCCCTATCGTTTGCGACGTGGCGGACACTACGAGCGCATCGAGTGCGATGCAGACGGTGCTAGAGGCTGGACCGCCAGACGTGCTGATCCACACCGCAGGCATCAACACCGCTGATCGCTTCATGGCCCATTCCGACCCTTCGCGGGTGGCCAGTGAAGAGGCATGGAGAAAGGTGATGGACATCAACGTTATGGGCGTCGTGAACATGATTCAGGCCGTCAGCGCGCCGATGGCCGCGAATGGAGGCGGCAAGATCGTGGTTGTTTCTTCAACAGCTGGCCACGGCTATGACTCCTATGCTGGGGTGCCCTACACCGCAAGCAAGTGGGCGGTCCATGGGCTTTTATTCACGGCTCGCATGCAACTCAATGCACAAGGGATCGTGCTCTCAGAGTATGCCCCCGGGGAAGCTAATACGCCAATCGTCGATAAGCGCCCAGTGCTCCCAACCCCAGAGCATCGCGGGGCAATGATTCAAACTGAGGACTGCGCCGAAACGCTCTTCTTCATCGCCAATCAAGCCCATAGCATGAGCGTCATCCAACTGCCAGCATACCAACCCTTTGGCGGCATGCCCCCGCCCATCACGGCACCTTGGTTGCCGGGATTGCAAATCGGTGGCAAGTGAGACGACAAGACCGCTTTATGCCAGCAATTCCTTGACCACGTTGCCGTGGACATCAGTGAGGCGGAAATCACGCCCAGAATAGCGGAAGGTGAGGCGCTTGTGATCGAGCCCGAAGAGGTGGAGGATGGTGGCGTGCAGGTCGTGCACATGCACTGCGTCGGATGCGACACCGAGTCCGAATTCGTCGGTGATGCCGTGGACGTAGCCGCCTTTTACGGCGCCTCCGGCAAGCCAAATGGTGAAGCCATCGACGTGGTGGTCTCGGCCAAAAACGGCGGGCTTATCGCTACTGCCTTGATAGGTCGAGGTGCGGCCCATTTCGCCTCCCCAGATGACGAGGGTATCTTCCCAGAGCCCTCGCTCTTTAAGATCGCTCAAAAGGGCAGCAATCGGTTGGTCGGCCTCTTCACAGAGCTTCTTGTGATTTTTGACGAGCCCGCTGTGACTATCCCAGGGCTGTCCGGTGCCGTGGTAGCACTGGATGTAGCGCACGCCGCGTTCAGCTAGGCGGCGAGCCAAGAGGATGTTGTTCCCGACGGGCGTATCACCATAGGCGGCACGCGTTGCTTCGGTTTCGTCCTTGAGATCAAAGGCATCGGTAGCGGAACTCTGCATTCGAAACGCCAACTCCATCGATTGAATGCGCGTCTCCAGTCGCTCGTCACCGGGGTGACTGCGCAGGTGGCGCTCATTGAGAGAACGAATCAGACCGAGCTGCGCGCGTTGATTGCCCACCGAGAGATCATGCCGAGTTAGATCAGGGATGAGCTGACCACGTCCCGCCGTCTCGATGTGGGTGCCTTGATACATTCCGGGGAGGAAGGCGCTGGTCCAATTCTTCGACTGCGCGGTCGGCAGGCCCGAGGGCATCAGAACGATGTAGCCGGGCAGATCAGCGCTTTCAGAGCCGAGGCCGTACAAAATCCAGGAGCCAATGCTGGGGCGCTCCAGAACGGTATGCCCGCAGTTCATCATCAGGAGGCCTGGCGAGTGATTGGCGATGTCACTGGTCATCGAACGAACGACGCAGAGGCTGTCGGCGTGCTTGGCGACGTTTGGAAAAAGCTCGCTAACTTCTAGACCAGACTGGCCGTGTTTTTGGAAGGCAAATGGCGAGGCAAAGATATTGCCGACGCGAGCCTTTTGCACAGGCTGAAGGCGGTCCTTGATAGAGTCAGGCAGGGGCTTGCCATCCAGCTTGGTGAGTTCCGGCTTGGGATCAAACGTGTCAATCTGAGACGGTCCGCCATTCATGAAGAGGTGAATGACCCGCTTAATCTTGGCTGGAAAATGGGGCTGCTTGACTGCCATCGGATTGGATTCGCCGACATCGTCCGCAGCTCGCAGAAAGTCTGACGCAGCGAGCGCGCCCAAGCCAAAGCCTGAACGTTGAAGAAATTGGCGACGAGGAATCATGGCAGTGAAGGCTTTTCTTTGGGTGAAAACGAGGCTAATGCCCCTTTCTTCCGTCGAATTCAAGCCACAGTGACCACTCGCCCCGGGGGGATCAGCCCATTTGTCCCGTCACGTACCGCGCAGTCTCTGGCTGCTTGGGCGTCTGGAAAAGATCCAGTGTCGGACGGTACTCGATCAGTTTTCCCAGCAGGAAGAAAGCGGTATCGTCCGCGACGCGGCGCGCCTGCTCCATGTTGTGCGTCACGATGATGATGGTGTAGCGCTCTCGGAGTTCGAGGATGAGTTCTTCCACACGAGCCGTAGCGACGGGATCGAGGGCGCTACAGGGTTCATCCATGAGGACAATGTGCGGCTCAACCGCAAGAGTGCGGGCGATGCACAGGCGTTGCTGCTGACCGCCAGACATGCCCATTGCGCTTTCCTTCAGGCGGTCTTTGACTTCATCCCAAAGGGCGGCCCCGCGCAGGCTTTTTTCCACAGCCTCAGCAAGGACGCCTTGACGTTTTTCGCCTCCGATTCGCAGGCCGTAGGCGACGTTATCAAAGATGGAACCAGGGAATGGATTGGACTTCTGGAAGACCATGCCGACGCGACGGCGGAGAGCAGTGACGTCCAGCGTTGGCTCCTGGACATCGATGCCTTCCACGAGCAGGCGTCCAGCGTTGATGCCGGCGCCGGGCACCATGTCGTTCATGCGATTGATGCAGCGCAAGACCGTCGATTTCCCGCAACCGGATGGACCAATAAAAGCGGTAACCTGGCGGGCTGGGACATTCAGCGTAACATCATGAACTACCTGCTTGGCCCCGTAGCTGAAACAGAGAGACTCAAACTGGACGGGGTAATCCGCTGCGTTCGCCGGGGTATCCGATTGATGTGCCTGGAGGGTGGACATGAGGCTCAACTGAATTTGCCGGAGATGTAGCGCTCCGTCTGTTTATCCTTCGGCTTTTGAAACATTTCCATCGTCTCGGCATACTCGACCAACTTACCCATGTACATGAAGCCCGTGCGGTCGGAGCAACGACGTGCCTGCTGCATGTTGTGCGTGACGATGACGATGGTGAATTCCCGCTTCAACTGAAGCATGAGTTCTTCAATTTTTAGCGTGGCGATGGGATCCAGCGCGGCGCAGGGCTCATCCATGAGCAAGATCTGCGGCCGATTGGCGATGGCTCGGGCGATGCAAAGGCGCTGCTGCTGACCACCAGAGAGTCCGTAGGCACTGGTGTGCAGGCGATCTTTAACTTCATCCCACAGGGCGGCAGAGCGCAGCGTGCGCTCGGCGACTTCATCGAGCTCGCTGCGCTTATTGCGTCCCGCGACACGGAGACTGAAGACCACGTTTTCGTAGATGCTCTTGGGGAAGGGATTGTACTTCTGAAAGACCATCCCGACTCGCTTGCGCAGGGAGATCACCTCCACCGCAGGGTCGTAGAGACTTGTTCCATCAAGGCGGATATCGCCCTCGTGGCTTACGCCATCGATGAGATCATTGAGACGGTTGAGGTTACGGAGCAGCGTAGACTTCCCACAACCGGAGGGTCCGATCAGTGCGGTGATCTCTCGCTCAGGGATATCCATGCAAATATCAAAGAGCGCCTTCTTTTCACCATAAAAAAAAGAGAAGTGGTCCACCTCGATCATGCGCGGATTGGCAGCCACGTGACCGTCTGCAGTGCTGGATGGAGGCTCAGAAAGTGCTGACGGCATACTTTTTGCGCAGGTGGTTGCGGAGACTGATCGCCGCCACATTCATGGCAACAACCAGAAGGATGAGAAGGAGCGTGGTAGCGAAAACCATCGGCTTTGCGGCCTCAGAATCAGGCGATTGAAAGCCGAGGTCATAAATGTGAAAGCCAAGGTGCATGAACTTCCGCTCTGCATGAATGAATGGAGCGGTGAAATCCAGCGGCAGCGACGGTGCCAACTTCACCACACCCACCAGCATAAGCGGGGCAACCTCCCCTGCCCCACGCGCCATGGCCAGAACGACACCCGTGAGGATCCCTGGCAATGCACTGGGCAGAACGATGCGCTGGATCGACTGCCATTTGGAGGCACCACAGGCCATCGCGGCCTCACGGACTCCGCGAGGCACGGCGACCAGCGCCTCTTCGGTGGCGACGATGACAACGGGTAGCGCCAACAAGGCAAGTGTGAGCGATGCCCACAATATGCCACCAGTGCCGAAGGTGGGCGTTGGCAGAACGTCGCTGAAGAACCAGCGATCCAGACTGCCGCCGACGGAATAGACGAAGAAGCCAAGACCGAAGACACCGAAGACGATGGACGGCACCCCGGCCAGGTTGTTCACCGAAATCCGCACCATCTGCACCAGCAATCCTTGGCGGGCATACTCGCGCAGATAGATCGCGGCGATGACACCCAGCGGAGTAACGATGACACTCATCAAGAGCGTCATGACAAAGGTGCCAAAGATCGCTGGGAAGATCCCCCCCTCAGTATTGGCCTCGCGTGGGGCACCGGTCAGGAAGTCCCAGCCATTGTGAAGAAAGACGCCGAATTTTTCCCACCAACTCATGGCGTTGGGATGCTCAACTCGCAGGAGATCGCCGACGGCTTGCTGGCGAGCGGTGCCGTCCGCGAGACGGTAGTTCAGCACGTCCGCACTCATCTGCTTGCGCAACTCGCCAGCCTTTGCGGCAAGTGTCTCATACTCCTTTTGCACATCCGCACGGGCAGCGTCTAGCTCCGCGAGCAATTTGGTGTCATCATCCGTGATCGCTTTGCGGCGCTCGATCTCAAGCTTGCGCACGCGGTCATTGATCTCGCCAATTTGATCTGCCTCGATGGTGTGGATCTGATCGCGGCGCGCATTGCCTTCGGCGATTTTGGCGCGCAGTTTTGCCAAGAACGAGCCCTCAGAGGCGGCGATTTCGGTGCCATCAGCGAGCTTCAATGAAACCGGATAAAAGATGGAATCGCCATACTCCATACGCTCTGCGACGATGATGTCCTTTGGCATCCGCTGATCGGCGATGGCCTGTGCATCGACAAACCGGAAGGCACTCCCCGTTACATCCTTGTTACCTGTGAAGAACAGCCACTCATGGTGGATGGTTGCGTCTGGCGAAACATCTCTTTTGGCCTGCTCTTTGCGGATTTCTCCAGCGACGGTTTGGATTTTTCCGGAGGCGTCTTTGACATCAAGCTCCAGCACCTGGCGGGGCCAAAAGACGGACACACCTTCGACGATGATGAGCGAGAGCAAGCCGATGACCATCAGCAACCCGAGCGTCAGACCCATGGCGCAGAACCACACCTTAGGCTCGCCCAAGAGCGAGTGCGCGCGTCCCTTGGCGGGGACGACGGGGGCGTTGGCAGGCGTTGGCGCAGGATCGGTCATACAAACTTAAAGCGTTCGCGCAGCCGCTGGCGCAGGATTTCAGCAAAGGTATTGAGGACGAAAGTCAGCGCAAAAAGAACGACCGCGCCGAGGAAGAGCGCGCGATAGTGGGTAGAGTGTACGGCGGCCTCTGGCAGTTCCACGGCGATGTTTGCGGATAGTGTGCGCATACCAGAGAAGATGTTCAGATCCATGACCGGAGTATTGCCCGTGGCCATGACGACGATCATCGTCTCCCCAACAGCCCGCCCGAAGGCAACCATCAGTGCGGAGAAGATACCAGCGGAGGCGACTGGCAATACCACTGTGCGCACCATCTGCCAGCGCGACGCACCGAGCGCCAAGGAGGCGGCCTTGATTTGCGTGGGGACGTTGCTCAGCGCGTCCTCAGTGATGGTGAAAAGGATCGGGATCACGGCAAAGCCCATCATAAAGCCGACGACGAGGGAATTGCGTTGATCAAAGTCAGTGACAAAAACATCGCCCAACCAGCGAACAAACGACCAGTCCGAAGCGCTCAGCGAATGGCCGATCTGCGGCCACCACAGGCGGAAATCGGCAATAAAGCCACCCGTAGCAGGGTCCTTGACTGTGAAGGCCCAACTCTCAAGCCAAGGACCAAGGCTCCATGCTGCCCAGGTCATCAAAGCCACCGGCAGGAGCAGCACCCAGAACTCGCTCCCAGGGCGAACTTTTGACCGAGTGGTAACGGGCAGCTTTGTGAACACCCAACCCACCGCCATGGCACCTAGGGGCAGGGCGAGGCCGCCGAGTAGTAGTGATGGGACCTTGTCCTCGATCAGGGGAGCTAACCAGAGGCCAGCCAAAAACCCCAGCACGACAGACGGTAGCGATGCCATGATCTCCATGACGGGCTTCACGATAGACTTGATATTTGGCGGCAAAAAACAGGACGTATAGATGGCTGCCAAGAGCGCGATGGGCACCGCGAATAGCAATGCGAAGAACGTGCCTTTCAGGGAACCGATGATTAGCGGAGTCAGCGAGAGCTTGGGCTCAAAATCATCCGTCCCACCGGTGGACTGCCAGACATAACCGGGCCGATCTGCGCCCTCATACCAGAGCTTCCCAAAGAATGCCTTCATGCCTGCCTCTGGGTGTGGATCGTCCAGCTTCCAGCGGTGCAGCCCGCCATCAGTATCGAGAAAGAGAATGTGTTCCGCCTTCGCATCCATCACGGCGCGGGCCACAGTAAAGGGCAGTGTTCCCTCCCAGCGGACGGATTCTGTCGTCGAATACCGCAGAGAGGCAAAGTCTCCACGACCAGTCAGAAAGGTCTTATTGCGCTGGCTAGCCGCATAAAACGTCGCAGCACCCGTGAGGGGCGGGAACTCTTTGATCTTACCGTAGCGGCGGACGGTCTCGCCCCCCTTCGCGCTCCCATCCGTGACGGATTGGTTGTAGAGGCTCCACACCTCCTGCTTGCCAGTCGCACCGCAGACGACGACGGAGACATCGCCAAAAACATAGGACAAGGTGCTGAGCGTCGGATCAGCCTCGTCAGCAAAGGGTTGGAAGGTCTGGCGTAGTTCTTTGGTAGTGCCGTTCGTGAAGTAAAAATAGTACACCATGCCGCGATCATCTGCGACGAGGAGTGCATCCCCCACGGCCGAGGCCAAAAGGCGCACCGGATGCCCCTGTAGATCGCTGGTCAGGTCAAAGCGCCCCACTACGGCTGGCTTCCCAGCTCCCATGAGGCTGCGTTTTTGGCGGATGCAGAGCGCGTGCACCTCCGTGCGACCGTCCACCTCCTGAATAGCCGCCATCACCTTCGCCGCGCCACCGTCGCCAAAGGACACATCCTTGAGAGGTTTCCCAGGCTGCCCGATAGCTTCAAACGACTCCACCTTCACGGAGGGCGTGACGATCTGCCCTTTCCCACCTTCCCCAGCGGTGCTGGTGTAAGTGACTTTGAACGATCCCACGCGACCATCTGCGGTGCCTAGAATCACGCGATTCTGTTTCCCATCAACCTGCGCGGTGGAAATGACCGTATCAGCAGGGATTTCCACGGGGAGAGTCTCGATCTCTCCATTTTTTGACAGGTCCGCCAGTGCGATCTCCGCTCCCCCTCGATAGATAAAGGGTTTCTGAGCCCACTCGTCCACGCCCATCAGTGTGATCGGCGTCGCGGTCGCCCCAGGCCGCCCGGAGGACACTGCCGCCTCTGACTCCTGCTTAAAGCGGGCGGGCTCGAACAGCGGGATAACCTCCGCCATGATGAAAACGAAGATCCCGAGAACAGCGACAATGATACCCAGCCCGCCGGCCCGAATCAGCCAGGTCATTAACTGGTCCAGCCGCAAGGTTGCCCGGGAGGCGATGAACCTCTCCGGCACGCTGCGTTTTGGTGGATCTTCTGGCATCAATCGGAATGTAAAATCTCGCCCCGAGGCCTCCTGACCAAAAGAAGACGAGCGAGCCTGAATCCAAGCTCGCTCGCCTCAAATCGTCAAGCTGTCATCGGCAAAAGCACGAAAACAGTTTGTCACAAACTTTTTGCTTATTTCAACTGCTCCAATGCTTCGTTAGCGATTTCAGCAGGCACTGGGAAGTAGCCGTCTTTGATGACGATTTGCTGACCGGCCTTAGAAAGGACGAAGCGCACAAATTCAGCAGTCAGGGGATCCACTGCTGCGCCTGGCTTTTTGTTGATGTAGATGAAAAGGAAGCGAGCCATCGGATAGCTGCCATCGAGGCAATTCTCATAAGTGGCCTCGGCGAAGCTGCCAGCCTCAGTGCCGAGGGGCACAGCGCGGACGCCAGCGGTGGCATAGCCGATCCCGGAGTAGCCGATACCGTAGATATCTGAAGAGACCCCTTGAACGACTGCGGAGGAACCCGGCTGCTCTTTAACAGTCGCCTTGAAGTCCCCCTTGGCCATGGCGTGCTCTTTAAAGAACCCGTAAGTGCCGGAGGCGGAGTTACGGCCATAAAGGGAGATACTGCGCCCAGCCCAGTCAGAGAGACCGAGTTGATCCCAGGACGCGATGTCCTGACCACCGGATTTGCGGGTGGAGGAGAAGATGCTGTCCACCTGCTGCATCGTCAGGCCCTTGATTGGGTTGTCCTTGTGGGCAAAGACGGCCAAGGCGTCGATGGAAACCTTGATCTCCGTCGGCTTGTAGCCAAATTTCTTTTCGAAGGCGTCAATTTCTTCCTGTTTCATGGAGCGGCTCATCGGCCCGAGTTGGGCGGTGCCTTCGATGAGGGCCGGAGGAGCAGTGGCAGAGCCTTTGCCTTCGATCTGGATGTTCACATTGGGGTAGGCAGCCTTAAAGGACTCCGCCCAGAGGGTCATCAGATTGTTCAAGGTGTCTGAACCGATGGAATTGAGGTTACCACCGACGCCGGATACCGTTTTGTATTCAGGGATGGCTGCGTCGACTTCCACAGGAGCACTGTTAGCATTGCCTGCGATCGCCACTGCGGCGAGTGCGGTCACGGCCAGCGCGGAGCGGCGACTGTTTGTGACAGTTTGGTTGATGATGCGTGAGAGCATGCGGTTGAGTTTCATGAGGAAGGGTAAGTTGGACTGCTGGTTTGTTGTTTTTGGCGCGTGAGCGCGGTCTGCTGTAGTACACTTGTGGCCGTGGAGCAAAGTGCTGACGGTGAAGAAATTGTCACATAAAAGGACTTTCCCGCAGCACTCTCCCGAAAATCCAGCCAACCCAACCACTTCACCAAACCCACTCTGTGACGAATCCGTTTCATAGAACGGAAAGGGAACCGCTAACAAGGACACAAAAGCCGACAATATGACCCACCTGACACTGCAGCGCCTCGCATTGTGACGTCACTTGTCACAATCCAGCTTCCGCGCCTGCTCCTGCCATTTGTCACGTTTGATCCGATTTTTGAAAGCCAACAGTTCCGAAAACGCCGCCACATCCTCCTCCGACCACTCCGCGATCTGACGGTAGGTCCGCACTCCAAAGGCGTGCAACTTCTTGTTCAGAACCGCCTTTACACCCTTGATTTTGGTCAGATCATCTTCATCCCCCTCGGCGACGCTCAGAAGATTCAGAGTATGCCGCAACGCCCGATCCTGATTTTCGAGGGCCGTGAGGTCGCCATCCAATCCAGCCAAGCGTTGCTCGGCTTCACGCAACTTCATGGCAGCAGCACCGCGCCTTGCAACGTCGTGCTTGTCGATGGCGATCTCTTGCTCCACCACCATATCGGCGCGTTGTTTCCGCAACGCCGCCTGCTCACTCCGGACACGGCTCAACTCCTTGCCAATGGTTTCCAAACGGGCCGCAGCCTCGGGCGGAATCTCGATATTTGGCGTCGCCGGCTCGGGTGTCGGAACCGGTTCAGGCTGCACTTCCGGCTCCGCTGGGACAGGTTTTGTCCACAAATTCAGAGGCTCAACCGCAGGGGCCGGAGCAGGAACAGGGGCAGAGGCCTCGATTGGTTGTTCTTGGGCGCTTAGATCGCGGAGCCGATTGAGTTCTACCCGGGTAAACTTCAAGTCATCGCGGAGCCGCATCAGTTCGCGCTCGAGATTCCGCCGATGCCCCTGGGCGTCGTCCAGCTCCGCCTTGAGGCGTTCCACCTCGTCCGATTCAACGGCGGGCGCAGGCTCGATGGGGGCAACGGCCTGTTTTGCCACTACAGGGGCGCTATCCTCCGCCGTCGGCTCTGGCTCAGTTTCCGAATGCGGAGCAGCGGCCAAAACAGGAGTGCCCCGCCAGCGCCAGCCCAGGTAAAAAAACACGAGGCCTGCCACTAGAAGCAGCACTGCCATTTCCATTGCCAGCCAGATGAGCGAGTTCATTCGTCGTTTGGTTTCACGTCCGATAGGTTTCCCTTCAGTTCTGCGGTCCGCCAGGCGCGCATCCGCTCAATGACATCCTCCAGTGACTCCACCACAGCACCAGACGGCATATCGGGCGGAATGAGATCGGTTCGGACCACCCCACCGGGCTCCAAAAACTCTACCGTCACTGGGACGGAGCGCCACTCATCCCCAGGTCGGGCAAACGCCACCAGCCACGATTCACCCAGCCCCGGCGGGCGAGGGAGACTGCGCACCGTATGGAAAACAGCCCCCGCATTGCCAGTGCTGCCATCGACCCTCACGTGATCCTCCACCACCCAGCCCGCCGAATAAATTCTGCGAACCGCCGCCACCACTTGAGCCCGCACCGCCTCCTCCGCGACGGTGCCACCGACGACCGCCTTGCCATCAAAAAGAGCAAGCGTCAAAAATGGAATCGGCGCAGGGGCGGGAAAATCTGGGAAAGCGGCATCGTCTCCCTGCAACCAATCGATCAATGGCGCGCTATCTGGCTGCACCATGGCGACAGTCAATTCCTTGGGCAGCGTCGATTCCCAAGGCGTCGCGTCACGGCCAACCTCCCAATCAGTGGCGACCCAACTCTGGCCAGGGACGCCAATCGCAAAGGTCTTCCCCTGCACCGCGCGCTCCTCCAAAAAGTCCTCGGACAAAATCCCAAACCCACCCAAGGGCCGACGGCCAGGGTCCACCCGAACCTCATCCATGATTCTTCGCCCGGGAAATCCTGACAAGACCCCCGCCAGCAGCGCATTTTTCATCTGACTAGAACCCACAGCACCACGCAGCATCAGTTTGTCCCCACGGGCCGCAAGAAACACATGACCGGGAGGTAACGCCGCCAAACGCTCCCGCTCTTGGCGCGTCGCGACCGCCTTTTGGTAGGCGACTCGTGTCGCGGAAACCTCTGCCCGCAGCGGCTTTCCCCAATCAGCCTCCGATAGACCCAATTCCAAAACTCTGGACTTCACCACCGCCTCAGACGCCCCGAGATCCACCCGCTGCCACCCCTGTCCCAGACGGGCGATCCATAATCCACCTTCCGCAGCGGCGCGCTCGGCCTCGCGTTTCAGCCCTTCCAGAGTCGTGTTCAAATCGCTCGTCTCGTCATAACGATCCGGATCCACAGAGACGCTGGTCTTGATTCTGCCGCCGCCGGACCGCCAGCGATCCTGGGCCAAGGACTCCCAGGCAGAGGCCTCCGCATCGGTCGCCGCGACACTATGCAGCGTCGCATCCCGCCCTTGCACACAGAGCACTGCCCATCCTGGCGGCAGCGGCGCAATTTGCAGGTCATCCAAAACCGACTGCACCGGGTTCCAATCCGCACTACCCAACCAACCTCCGAGCACCGACACACGGACCCCGGAGGTCACTAGATCCCGTACCGCAGCGCGATCTGCTGGAGATCGGACCTCCCCGTGAAGGCTGACCGTCTGACCCGAGGCTTCAATTTTGACCCCAGTGACCCGACGTTGCAGCGCAGCGTCAGAATTCAGGATCGTCCATGCTCGATCAGCGATCCGCTGCTCCATCTGGGGGCGCAACCACCACCAGCCCACCGCCCAAAAGGCAGCCAGCATTAGCAGCGCGAACAGCCATCGTCCCAGCGTCATCATTTAATTCACGACCCCATTCTTAGCAGCATCCCGCTGAGGATGCAAAGGCCGGATGTGCGCAGGACGAGGAAGCCCGGCCCAAAGTCACTTCTTAAGGTGGGCATCCGCAGCATCCAAGTAGCGCTGCCAGTCAAAGTCCGTGACGTCGTGCTTTCCAGTACGCATGTGGTAGCGAACGACATCCCCCACCGGAGTATTCACCGCTGGTTGGTGCTTAACGCCCACACCTTTGAGCCCAAAAAGGTCATACACCGGCTGCGCATTGAGCCCCGATAAAAACTCGCCTTTGGGATCTGCCCAGAGATCTTCCTCAGCGCTCGCTATGCAGACTGGGCGTGGTGCCATGAGGGAGATCAGCATGTGCTGATCCACTGGGCAATCGCCCGCCTTATCGCTGTAGCGGGCATACGTCGGCGTGAACCAATGCGGGAAGACGGTGGTGATGATCTTCGTCGTCTCGCCAAAATCCCGCCGCATGATAGCCGCACCGCCTTCGCCAGAATCGTTGGAGACGACCATCGCGAACCGCTCATCTTGCGCCCCCGCCCAGAGGGAGGTCTTGCCCAATCGCGAGTGCCCGATCACGGAGCAATGCTTGGCATCGATGGCATCGACGGTCTCCGCGTAGTCCAGCATCCGGCTGAGCCCCCATGCCCAGGCACCGATTGCCCCCCACTCGCCGTCTTTCCAAACGGTGTCAGCGCCTTTTTCTGCCAGCGCTCCACGCACTCCATCCTTCCAGCCCAGGGTGTGATCAGGCTCGATATCGCCGTAATACGCGGTGACGACTGCATACCCACGTTTCAAGATCATCTCGAGCGGCCAGCGATGCGACTCCTTGCCACGAGACCGCACGGTGGCGCGACTATTCCGTACTGTATCGTCCTGCGTCGGCCGCATCCACCGATCGGAGATTGGCACATCGATATCGGGACTCACCGCGTGATTGCCGCCGAAACTCAAGCCGACAAAGGCCGGCACAGGCTTCTTCGCCCCGTTCGGGATATAAATCATCACATCGATCCCGTCCCATGCGGGCTTTTCCTTCATTTTCAGGCGCACGATCCGGCGGGTCGCAATGCCACCCAGCGCGTCCTTCCTCTCAGACAGGACTTTCGCATCCAGCTTTGGAGTGGCTGGAGTCTTGCCATAGACGTGCTCTTCGAAGAGTCGCATGACCTCCGCACGGCGTTTGCCTGTCCAGTCTGCCACAGTCGTCACCGTGGTACCGTCCGCACACTTGAGAACGTCTGGCAAAGTGTACTGACCCACGCGGGACTCGTCTTCATTGGACCGTCGAGCTTGCCCGAATGCAACGGAAGTGCAGTAGACAGCGAATACTCCGATCCTGAATATTTTTATCATGGATCACATGAAATAGAAAAACGACGCTCACGTCAATCCTTCAGATTAATCAGGCACAAACGCTTATCGAAACAATCACCCCAGGAACTTCCTCGGATTGAGGATGCCATTGGGATCCAGAGCATGCTTGATACTGAGATGCGCCTGACGAGCCGCCGCCGGGATTGCAGCCTCCCACCAGCGACTCTTAGCGATTCCCACCCCGTGCTCGCCAGTGATCGCGCCATCCCAGGCGATGACCTGATGAAAAAGGCGATCCAGTGCCACCTCCGCACGATCTCGGATCTCAGGGTCCTCCATCGTCGGCACCATGATATTGACATGAATATTGCCGTCTCCTGCATGGCCAAAGCAAGCGACCGGAAAACCGCTTTCTGCCTGCAACTTCTCCGCAAAATCGACCAAATCCACCAGTCGACTGCGAGGCACGACGATGTCTTCGTTCAATTTGATAAGACCGGTATTCCGCAGGCTGTAGCTAAACTCCCGGCGCAGCTTCCAGAATCGCTCACAGGCGTCCTCTCCGAGAGCCTCCTCCAGACAGATGCAGCCCAGACCATCGATCAAATTGGCCAAGAGGCTCACTTCACTGCGCACCGAGTCGGACTGTCCATCGATCTCGACCAGGAGATGCGCCTCGCCCTGCGGAGTCACCGATTCTCCCAGATATTCCCTGGCCGCCCGCAGCGTAAATTTGTCAGCAATTTCCAGCGCGCTGGGAAGAAAGCCGGAGGAAAGAATCGTCTGCACCGCGTTGGCCGCCTCCGCGAAGGACGAAAACCCCGCAGAAAGCATCGCCCGCATCGGTGGATGTGGGATCAGGCGCAGTGTAGCCTCCGTCACCACCCCCAGCATGCCCTCGCTACCGACCATGAGACCGACGAGGTCAAAGCCGGTCTTGTTTTTGTGGCAGCGCCCGCCTGCCCGCACGATGGAGCCATCCGCCAGCACCGCCTCAAGCCCCAGCACGTAGTGGCGAGTCACGCCATACTTTAGGCAACGAGGCCCGCCGGCATTCGTCGCGACGTTCCCGCCCAGACTGCACTCCTTGAGGCTTGCTGGATCAGGCGGATAAAACCAACCTTGCGCTCTGGCAGCAGCCTGGAGTTCCCCCGTGATCACCCCCGGCTCGACCACTGCCACGCCGTCCTGCACATTCAGTTCCTTGATACGATTCATGCGCTTCAGCGACATCGCAATGCCTCCAGAGAGTGGCACACAACCGCCAACATAACCCACCTGCGCCCCCTGCGGCGTGACGGGAATTTTTTCCGAATTTGCAAAGGCCAGCACCGCCGATACCTCCTCCGTGCTCTCTGGGAATACCACCACCTCGGGTGCCTTTGCGGCAAACCACTTGTCCTTACTATGCGTCACCAAATCTGGCGGCGACTGGGAGACCCGGTCAGCACCAATCAAGGAACAAAGCTGATTTGAAAGCGAACTCATCCCGAGAGCATGGACGAGACTAGCGGACGATTCAACCCGTAGGTCCCACGCGAACAACAGAGGGTGTCTTTTTGCCTTTTACGGAGGCTGGAGGGCTAAACTCACCCCATCACTTCTTTGGCACAGTTAGCGTAAGCGTCGGCGGGGGCTTTTTCCCTGGATTGATGTTGCCAAGCCTGCCTCCATAAAGGTCCATCGCGCGGCGGGCGATGATATCCACCAGGGCGGGCTGCAGAGTGCGGGTCGCCAGATTTGACACGGCCATTGATGCCCACATGATGGGGCTTTTGTAGCGCGCTACCTGCCATACTGGCAGCAGTTTCTTGTACCATTTAGTGGCCTTTTGTACCGTCTCCGTTTGGGAAAACTTGTGCGTCATCTCCCAGGTTTTCAGAGCCGTACTGGCGCTAACGTCGATGAGGCGACCGATGCTGCGCGTCTGCAAAAAATCGGCCACATCCATGGCTGCCAGATGGACCGCTCGGGAAAACTGGCTGAGACCAGGGGCCAGCAAGGGATCGGGATGCGCGGGGTGGTAGATCGCGGCGATCTCGCGTACGAGTTTCGGGATTTCGTCCACCAGTGGCGGCAGCCACTCTGGGTTCGCTGTCTTGCTCCAGCGCAGGCGGTTTTTGCACGCCTGCACCGCCCTGAAGGCGTCCGCATCCTGCTCGGTGCGCGATTCCACGTAGTGATCCACCGCCTGTTGCGCAGCTTTTAGATCTGCAAAAAACCGCACGCCTACCCAAATCAGCCAAGTGGCTAAGCCACACATAAAGCCAGCGAGGAAAGTGAATAAATAGGCCATGGGAGATGGAATTCCTCCCCATGTTCGATCTTCGGCTGTGGATGTTCAACTCTCTAATTTCTTGTCACTCGGCGAGGACTCTGGCAGGCTGGAAGCCATGAGCTTGGGAAAACGGTGGGCTTTAGTCGGGATTAGCGCAGCAACTTACGCTGCCAGTTTCCCGCCCATCGGCGCTTGGTGGTTGATGCCATTGGCAATGGGAGCATTCCTCGCAGCGCTGCGCGGTCTTCCGCCGAAGGCCGCCTTCGTTTGTGGCTTCGGGCACGGCGTGCTGACCTACGGTTTGGCGCTGCCTTGGATGGGGTTGATTTTTGGCGCGATGGCCCCTCTTCTTTGGGGCATCTTGGCAACGTTTCACGCACTCTTTGCCGTCGTGATAGCAGTATGGGGTCCACGCCTTTCGCCAGGCTGGCGTCGCGCCGTCTGGGTGGCGCTGACTTGGATGGCACTGGAGTACATTCGCGGCGAGGTCTTCTGGCTGAAGTTCCCCTGGGTCACGGTTTCACTCTCACGTGGCCCGAATATCCTGCTGCCCTGGGGAGGGGTATATGGAACGGGCTTGCTGCTCATGCTGGGCCTCGCTCTCGCGATCGAAAGCCGCTGGTGCCGGCTGGGTGGGGTCTTGGTCGTTCATTCCCTCAGATGCCGCAAGCGACAGGACCAGCTCTCAAAGTCACCGCCATCCAAGCGGAAGGAGCCATGCCAGACCGACTGCTTAAGCTTTCAGCGCAAGCACCCGCCCAGACAGACTTCCTCGTCTGGCCAGAATACGCCTTTGCAGGCAACCTTCTGGCGGCAAAACAGGATCTGGCCGCAATTCAAGGCCGACTCAAAGAACGTCAATGCATTCTCGTGGTCGGAACGCAAACCTACGCACCCCGAGGCAGTGAATGGTTCAACACAGCCCTCACCCTCTCCTCAGACGCCGTCCTGGGGCAACATATCAAAAACCACACCGTCCACCTTTTCGACGATGGGACACCGGGCACCACAGCCAATATCGTCAGTACGCCAGCAGGCAAAATCGGGACTCCCATTTGCTTTGACTGTGACTTTCAGGACGTCGCCCAGCGGATGACACTTGCAGGAGCGGAATGCTTTTTGGTTCCCAGCATGGACGTTGCGAACTGGGGAGAGCGGCAGCACCTCCAACACGCAGAATTGGCCAGGATCCGCGCCGCCGAAAACGCGCGATGGATGATCGTATCCTCATCCTCGGGCCGCACTCAAGCCATCGATCCTCAAGGCTCTGTGATTGGTCAACTGCCACTTTTTGAGCCGGGTCTCCTCAATGCCGAACTGTATCGAGTCGAACCCCAAACCTTCTTCACGAGATACGGCTGGCGTTTTGGGCAGATCGTGATTCTTCTAGCACTTTTGACCGCTGTCCCAAGCCGTCGGGCAGATTGACAAATGCACTTTTGAAGTGAAATTTCACAAGTGCCAAGAATAGACATACCCCGCAAATCGATTTACCGACTGTCCATCTATCAGCGCTGTCTCCAGCGCCTGAAGGAAAACCGTGTTGATACGGTCTCTTCAGAGGCTTTGGCAAAGGCCGCAGGGGTGAAGCCTACACAGCTACGAAAGGATCTGGCCTACTTCGGCCAATTTGGTACGCGCGGCCTTGGCTACAATGTTGAGGCGCTAAGCACTACAATTGGCGAGGTGCTGGGGCACAATCGCCTCCAGCCCGTCATTCTGGTGGGTGTCGGGAACCTGGGCTCCGCCTTGCTGCGCTATGGAGGCTTTCGCAAAGAGGGGTTTGAAGTGGTGGCAGCTTTTGATCTAGCTCCTAAGGCCCGCGCCAGCGATTCTGGCATCCAGATCCTGGGAATGGAGCAATTGACGCCCTTCATCCGCATGCATCATGTCAAAATGGCCATCCTCACTGTGCCCGCCAGCGCTGCGCAGAGCGTGGCAAACACGATTGTGGAGGCGGGCATCCAGGCCGTGCTCAATTTCTCCCCCACGGTGCTGGACGTTCCAGACAACGTGGTGGTGAACAGTGTGGACCTGGCCGTCGAGCTCGAAAATCTGAGCTACTTCATCAGGTAAGCCTGCACCACGCAGGGCGCAGGTCTTCGCCGACACGCTCATGCGGCAGCCAGAGGATACCGGTGGCGGCGGGCTGGATGTCCTTCTTCGCAGGGGTCAGTTTCACCGTCTCTAAGACCAGCGTGGCAGGATCAAACTGATCCCGGATGCGCTGCGTCTCATCGCCCAGTTTTTGCTCAAGTTCGCTCATCTCGGCCTTGATGCGTTCCAGGTCTTGCTCTGCGGAGGCGGCATCGCGAGACTCCTTCCAAGCGCGGGATACACTCGAAACAGAGGTTCCTTTAATGACCGATGTGGCTGCGCTGACGCCGCTCTTGCGACCCAACAGCGCCCCGAGAATCGAGGAGCCAATCTGCACCATGGTGGACATGCGTGCGCTGGATGCCTGGCTCTTTTCTGACTCCAGCTTATCCATCGCCTTGGTGGCCTTGGCTTCGAGCGCCTTCACCTCCTTGGCTGATTTTTCGCGCAGTTCGTCCACGGCCTTGTCCCGGCGTTCACGGGCGACTTGGGTCATGCGGACACGAAAGTCGCCCTGCGATTCGCCTGGATTGGAGAAAGCCTCCAGCAGCGGGCTCGTGTAAACCTCCATCGAGTGATTGCGGTAAACCCAATCGATGAAGTCTTTTTCGATGCTGGAGTAGGTGCTGGACTTCATCGCTGCGCCCGGCAATTCCGAATATTCAGCGCCGTCCTCTGGATTTTGCACCAACTTGCCCAAATCGAGATCTTTTGGCAGATCAATGAACTTATCCCAGTTCACACGTTGCCCTTTGATATCGATCTCGTTGGCCAGCGTGACCGTGGAGCGACCCGTGATCTTGCGCTTGCTGTCGTCAAAATTCACGACGGCAGAACGCAACAGTGCAGGAATATAGCAGAGGCGATCTGGATCGACGTGTTCCGCTGGCGCAAAGTATTCCTCAACGCCTTCAGGGAGGCGCGGTTTGATCGTGTTGCGCACCCCGGCATCGTTGCCAGAGGGTGGTGCGAAACCATCGCCGCCACCGGATTTGCTGCCTGGGACGGGCCGGATGGGGTCCATCAAGGTCTTGATCTGTGTGCGAGAGAGCGGCCCACTCAGATAGCTCATCGCCCAGCGGACCTGGAAGACTGCCGGGTGATCTTCGTGAACGTTGTTCATGAGGAAAATTCGATTCCCCAGATTGGAGAGAAGTCTCTCCAGTTCCTGCCGATTAAATGCCGCCCCGGAACTCCCAGCCGCCCCCTCCAAACCGTCCAAGACACGCGCTTTATCGCGCTCCGTCTGAAGGCGACCGAGGAACCAAGTGCCGATGTTGGACAGCGCCTTGTAGTCCAAATCCACGGGGTTTTGTGTGCCGAGCAGCAGCCCCAACCCAAAGGCACGGGCTTGCTTCAAGAGGATCATCATCGGCTTCTTCGTCGGCGGATTGGCCGTCGGCGGTAGGTAGCCGTAGATCTCATCCATGTAAAAGAGCGCCCGCAGGCTGGTAGTGCCCGCTTGAGCGCGCATCCAGCCGAGGAGTTGGTTCAGCAGCAGGGAGACAAAGAAAGTGCGCTCCGTGTCACTGAGGTGAGAAATGCAGAAGATGGAAACGCGAGGTTTGCCCTCAGGCGTGTAGTACATGCGCTGGATGTCCAGGGGCTCGCCCTCCATCCAAACGCCAAACCCTGGGGATGCCAACAAGCTATTGAGCTTCATGGCCAGTTCGTTGCGTTTTGACTCCGACAGGAAGGTATCAATATCCACAACGCCAACCTTACGGATCGGTGGTTGCTGGATCGCACGAACGAGGACTTCCAGAGACAGGTTTTGCCGCTTTGCCCAAAAATGGGCGACGATGTTGGAAAGCAGGATGTGCTCCGGCGACTGCACCGGATCCGCATTCACATTCATCAGTCCCAGCATGCTGGAAACGGTGCTTTCGATCCGGTCAGAGAGTATTTCGCGATCTTCCATGACCTCATCCGAGGGGGCGTCTAGAGAGCTGAGGATCGATACCGGCAGGCCGGCATTGCTGCCTGGGGTGTAGATGGCCATGTCCACCGTTTCACGCATCTTGCGGATGCGCTCGCCAGTCTGCCCCCAGTCGCCGAGCCCCTTTTTCCAGGTCTCGGCCTGCGCTGCGGCGTGCTCATCCACGGTGCGCCCCTTCCGGCGAGCATCGTCGGCATTCACCCAGGGCTTAAATTCAGCGGGAGACAAGTCGGGGAAGGACAGGAGGAAATTCCCAATATCCCCCTTCGGATCGATGGCGATCACCGGTACGCCGTCCATCGCGGCCTCCTCCAGGAGCGTCAAGCAGAGACCCGTTTTACCGGAACCCGTCATCCCCAAAACGACACCATGGGTCACGAGATCCTTGGAGTCGTAGAGCACCAAATTTTCATTCATCTCCTTGGTGGCAACGTCGTACTCGCGGCCCAAGAAGAAGGTTCCAAGCTTTTCGTATTGATCGGTCGTGATGGTCATGATGTCAGAGAGTCAAGGAAAGACCGCCTATTCAAGCACACCGTTCAATGACACGCGACTGTCAATTTTCGGACTTCTTGTTACCAGAACTCTGGACGACAACGTCGGGCCACGGGAACTCCTTTTCCCACCCGCATCGGTGGCAATGAAGCCTGCGCACCTTTCGGCAAAAAAGCAGGACGACGCCTTCACAGATTGTCACAGGCAGGATCATACAGATGGCAATGCCAAACCCCACACTCCGGCCGCCACCAAAGTTTGCGGACAGCATCAGCCACATTACCAGCCCCACCGGTCCACCCAGCCAGCCAAGCGAAAGAACCCTCCTGGCCCACGGTCCGTAGCGGGTCCCGTAATTTTGAAAAAGCGTCATTGGCGCGTCACACTTCCCGCATCGGTTCGGTAAGTCTGGTGGTAACAGGGAAGCGGCACCCTTCATCGGCGTCAGTCTGCGTCTGAGGCTGCCCATCCGCAACCCAATTGAGAAGCGGCCAAATGTGCCCAAAGGGGAAAAGAGGCCTTGTCTTTTATTGAGTTATCCAAATATTCTGGTAAAATTCATAATCTAGCCTTCAGCCCATTTTTTCAATCGTGCCTCGCCCAGCTACAATTTCCCCACCGCGTCCCGCCCGTTCTCGTGCGACCAACGACACGGAGAGCCCCTGGAACGACCCCATCGGCATCGCCTTCCTGATGCTAGCGGCCTTGTACTTCCTGGCGCTGCTGTCCTACGACCCACAGGACAACCCCGCGTGGTCCAATCTTTCCACTTCTGACCAACCCAACGAAGTTACCCACAACTTCGTCGGCCGTCTTGGGTCGGTCTTTGCTGCCTATTCCTTCTACTTGATGGGAGTGGCGACCTATCTGATCCCGATCAGTCTGACATGGTTCGGCGTCTGCCTAATCACCGCTAATCGCAAAGTCACGGGGCGATCCTGGATCGGCGTGCTGCTCATGGTAGCCAGCGCTGCGTCGATCTTCTCTGTGGATAATCTCTTCAATGCTCACGACGACATCACCCCCATGGGCGGTGGTGGGGGACTGGGACGGTTCCTCGGGGAGATGTTTTTGATGAACCTCGTCGGCAAGGTGGGTTCCACCATGTTGCTAGCCGTCGCCTACGGATTCGGGCTGTTTCTGGTCGCCCGGGTCCATCCCCTCATGCTGATTCAGGAGCTGCGCCGCGAAATCCCCGTTTGGCTGGAGCAATGGAAAATGCGCACCGCACTGGCAGGAGGCATGGATGATATCGACGTCGTCGCGCCCGACGGAACGCCGATCGACTCGGCCCCTCAGCGGAAACGCAGGGCACCAAAAAGCTCCACTCCAGACCCCACATCGATTGAAACGGACAAGAGCCTCATCACTGCGGAACTAGGGCTGCGGTATGACCCACCAGCCCCCAAAATCATCGACTCCTCCGGCCCCCGCCCGCCGATGGAGAAAGACAAACCGCGCCTGGCAGAAGTCTGGGAGAAAAAGCGCGCTCAAAAGTTGGAGCAGGACCCGCCCGCCCCACTCAGCAGCCTCACCGCACTCTTCAAAGACTACAAGCTGCCCTCATTAGAGCTTTTGAACTGGGTGGAGGACGATGGCCGTGCCCCGACCGATAAAGCGGAACTGCTGGGCATCCAAAACACCATCGTCCGCACCCTCGCCAGCTTTGGCATCCAAGTGGAGCCCGGCGATATCACCCGAGGGCCGTCCATCACCCGTTATGAAGTCCGCCCCAGCGATGGTCTGCGCGTCAGCCGCATCGCCAACCTCGACGCCGACCTCGCCCGCGCCACTCGCGCAGAGCGGATTAACATTCTGGCTCCCATTCCTGGAAAAGACACCGTCGGCATCGAGCTGGCAAACAAGGAACGCGTTGTCGTCCCGATCCGTGAGTTGCTAGAAGACGACGCCTTCCAGAACGGCAAAACCCGCCTCCCTGTGGCCCTGGGCAAAGATGTGTATGGCAAGACCATCATCGGCGACCTCGCCGCCATGCCACACCTTCTCGTGGCAGGTGCGACCGGCAGCGGGAAAAGTGTCTGCATCAACGGCATCATCACCAGCCTGCTTTGCCGATTTGCACCGGATGAACTGCGTTTTGTCATGATCGACCCCAAGGTCGTGGAAATGCAAAATTATGCCGACCTGCCCCACCTCGCCCTGCCCGTCGTGACAGACCCGAAAAAGGCATTGCTAGCCCTGCGCTGGGTCGTGAAGGAAATGGAAAGCCGCTACCAAATGTTCGCCGCAGAAGGCTGCCGGAATTTCGAAGTCTTCAACAACCGCAACCGCAAAAAGGCAGCGGCTGCCGTCGCCAAGAATGGCCCCCGGCCAGGCTCAGCCGCCGCCACACCGAGCGAGCGACCCATCGAAGACAAAGTCGCGGTCGCCGAAATCACGCCGGACACCGTCACGCTGCCCAATGGCCAGGGCGTCTTGGAAGACGATCTCCCCATCCAGAGCACCGAGCCCGAATGGAAGGGCGACGCAGCGCCGCCACCGCGCAAACAGCAGGAGCAAAAAATTCCCGACACGCTGCCCTACATGGTCGTCATTGTGGACGAGCTGGCCGACCTCATGCAGACGGCCTCCGCAGACATCGAGGTGGCCATCGCCCGCATCACCCAAATGGCGCGTGCCGCTGGCATTCACCTGATCGTCGCCACGCAGACACCGCGCGCAGACGTCATCACCGGGGTCATCAAAGCCAACATCCCCACCCGCATCGCCTTCCAAGTCGCCTCAGCCCTGGATAGCCGCGTCATTCTCGACCGCAAAGGCGCGGAGAACCTGGTGGGTAAAGGGGACATGCTCTATGTGCCCCCCGGCGGCTCCCAGCCCATTCGCTCCCAAGGTGCCTTGGTGACGGACGAAGAAATCCACGACGTCGTCGAATGCTGCGTGGAGCAAGGCAAACCGGTCTTTGACGCCAAGGTGGAAGACGGTGGCGACGTGCTGGACGAGATGTTTGGCGATGACGAAGAGAGTGGCGTTTCGGACGAGGAAGAGACCATCCTCGACAAATGCATCGAGGTCATCCGGCAGGAGCAAAAAGCCTCCACCTCACTCCTGCAACGTCGCCTAAGGCTCGGCTACGGCCGTGCCGCACGCATGATCGATATCCTCGAAGATCGCGGCATCATTGGCCCCGGAGACGGAGCCAAGCCGCGCGAGATTCTTGTAAATCTTGACGAAGAGTTTTGATCCGACACCGGCGCCAAAGCCATCAAGCTTTCGGCGCTTTCAATCTCTCGACCAAGTAGTCAATCACCTGGGCATGCTTTACGTCAGCGGCCCCCGGGTAAACCAATTCACATTGGGTGCCGACCGCTTTGCAATGCTCCTGCAACTTCACGCCAAAATTCGAAGTGTGGGTAGGATCCTTCTGTTCCTGCCCCAGCCCAGGAGCCACGCTGTAGATCAGATAAACCGGAGGATCATCGGGAGTCACCAGCGCATACGGTGAATACTCCGCGATGAAGGGCAGGATCGATTCCCTTCCGGCGACGAAGTCATCAAAGACCTTGAACTTCATCCCCGCAGCAAACGCATGACCGCCGTAACGACTGTTCGGCGTCCACTCGCGCATCTGTTTCGGGTCCAAAGTCGTCTGCGCGCCAATGACGGCGGCACACCATAGCCGAGTTGACTCGCGCTCAATCGGATCGGCACTTTTCGGATCTGCGAGATCGTCGTGAAAGGCCAACCACAGACTGGAGCAAGCACCCGCAGAACCACCGCTAGCACCGATGCGCTCCTTGTCGATGTTCCACTCTGCCGCCTTGCTGCGCACAAATTGCAATGCGCGGGCCGCGTCATGCAGCGGGGCCTTCACCGGCGGCACCACGTCCTGCGCCTGCGAGATGTAACGGTAGTTGATCGACACCACCGAAATCCCCGCCTTCAAGTAGGGCTCCACCGCGATCCCCGCCTTGTCGCCGCCCATCCAACCACCACCGTGGATGAAAAACAGCAGCGGCGTGGGTGTGTCAGACTTTGCCTGCCAAAAATCCAAGACGTTGCGCTCAAACTGACCGTAGCGAACTTCGGCTTGAGTCGGAGCGGGGTTCTTCGGATACACCTTCTTGGGGGCCGCCTTTTTAGGGGCTTCGGCCTTCTTCGCCGGCGCTTGCGCAGAGGCGATGGAGGTTAGTAGAAGGAGGGCAAGGAAAGCTTTCATGGTTTTAGATCGGAGAGTGGGAGGTCGAGACTAGTTTTTCAGCACATCAATGAGGAAGTCCGAAATGGAAGGGTGCTTCACCTCGGGGGCTCCAGGATAGACGAGTTCACAACTGACCCCGATCTCCTTGCAATGCTCCTGGAGTTTCACCCCGTAGTTTGAGGTGTGCGTTGGGTCTTTCTGATCCTTACCAATGCCGGGGGCACTGCTGTAGAGGAGATAGACTGCGGGATCATCCTTGCTGACGTGCTCATACGGCGAGTACATTTTGATCCACTTCAGAACGGAATCCCGCTTCGCATAAAACTCAGCAAACTGGGTATCCCGTGATCTGATGTTGTTTGGATCCATGAAGCCAAAAGCATGGCCACCATAGCGGCTATTTGGCGTCCACTCCTTCAGTTGAATTGGATCCAACGACGTCTGAGCACCACTCACAGCCGCACATCTCAGCCGTGTGGATTCACGCGCGACAGGATCACTGCTGTTTGGATCCGCCATGTCGGAATGAAACGCCAAGTAAAGACTGGAGCAAGCACCAGCGGAACCACCACTGGCCCCGATGCGATCTTTATCAATGTTCCACTCTGCCGCCTTGCTACGCACAAACTGAAGCGCACGGGCGGCATCCGCCAAGGGCCACTCCACTGGCGGCATCACACCCGCCAACTGTGCCTGCCAAGAGTAGCGATAGTTAATGGAGACCACAGAGATCCCGGCAGCGAGACACTTTTCCAGCTCGCCAACGCCAGACTTATCACCCGCGACCCAACCACCCCCATGGATGAAAAACAGCAGCGGCGTCGACTTCAGCGATTCTGCCTTGTAGAAGTCCAGCACCTGTCGCTCATGCTTCCCGTAGGCCACATTTGCTTGGGTTGGCCGACGCGACGGCACTTTGGTCTTTGCCCGGGCTGTTGCGGCAGCAGCAGGTGGCACAGTTGGAGACGGCTTCGCGCTCTGCGCGGAGGCTACACTAGCACCGCAAAAAACGGCGGCAAAGGAGAGAAGGATCGCTTTTTTCATGGGAGAGCCAGAGTCAACGTCTCCGGCCCCACCCGCCTTGCACTAACCCGTCGTACGGAGCCCAGAAGCCAGAGCGTTGATTGAAATCATCAGATCCGGCAGCATGGCCTCAGCCGCATCAGCCTGACCCGCATTGATCTTCGCACGCCAGTCGGCAATCAGCGCGATCTGCTGGCGATGCAAAACGGACAAGGCCTCCTCACGAATTTCCAAGGTGTAGGCAAATCGAGGCCGACGCTGGGTGAAGCTGCTTTCAAAGAGCTCTTCGATCAGAGTCCGTGTTCGTTCCAGTTCCCCCAGAATGCGACTCATGAAGCGGTCACGCAGCTCTGCATCTGCGACCAGAAACGCGTAATCCTGCATGATCGGGGCATTGGCGCTGACCAGCGAACTTTCAATGTTGGTGAGAACGTAACGAAGAAATGCCGATCGACGCACGGCTCCTTTGAGCGACTCAAAACCTGCCGGATCCTCATCGCGCAGACGCTGCAATGCGGAACCGGTGCCATACCAGCCTGGGAGGTAAAAGCGATTCTGCGTCCACGAAAAAACCCAAGGAATGGCGCGCAAATCGTCCAAGGTCCCCTGCCCCGTCCGGCGCGCGGGACGGGAGCCAATTCTGGAGTTTTCCAGGGCATCGATCGGCGTGGCCTGCCGGTAAAAGGCCATGAAGTCGGGTGCGTTTAGGAGTTCCCGGTAAGCGACCCGACTCCACTGCGCCAAGCGATCCATCTGCGAATGAATGACTGCGTCCTCAGCGGTGCCATGTCGATGACGCGCCGTCGTGGCTGCGGCGGAAGCCGTGAGCAGCTCGATGTTATACACGGCGGATCCAAAGTGAGCATACTTTTGCGCGATCGTCTCCCCCTGCTCGGTCATGCGCATACTCCCCGATAGGGAGCCGTCTGCGAGCGCCTCCATGAACCAATGGGTCGGCCCTGCGCCACGGCCCACGGTGCCGCCTCGACCATGGAAAAACACTGGCCGCGCCCCCTGATCGGCGCACGCCTTGGCAAGCTGCTGCTGCGCCCGATGCAACGCCCATTGACTGGCAAGGATACCGCAGTCTTTGTTCGAATCCGAATAACCGACCATCATCTGGAATGATGGTTTCACCCCACTGGCTCCGAGACCAAGACTGCGCTGGGTCATGGGATGTGACAGGAAGTCTGTAACGATGCGGGGGCCGTTTTCCAGGTCTCCCATCGTTTCAAACAGGGGCGTCACTGGCAGCGGACAACGCAAACCCGCGTCGGTCCATTCTAAAAGTCCCGCCTCCCGCGCCAACAAGTACACCACCAGCAGATCTTCCGTGGTGCGCGTCATTGAAACGATCAGTGCCCCCAGACCCGCATTCCCAAAGCGAGCCCTATGCGCTGCCAGCACGCGGTAACAGGACAAGACCGCCTCTGCCTCCGGACCAGCGTGGATTCCCTCCGCAAGAAAGGGCCTGGGTGACATCAGTTCGCGATCCAGCAGGGAGCGCCGCTCCGCCGCACTCCACTCGGAGAATGATCCCTCCGTGATGATCCCCGCTTTTTTCAACAGTTGATCCAGGGCCTTATCGTGAAAGGCCGAGTTTTGCCGGACGTCCAAGGTCGCCAAGTGAAAGCCAAACGTTCGCGCCAGTCGCCTCAGCGGCACGACGCTGCTCTCGGCAAGACTTGAGGCACCGACGGCATGCAACGAACGGGCGAAACTTTCCAGGTCTGCATCAAGCTCCAATGGGCCAGCGTAAGCCGCCGGTGCCGCCTCCCCTTCCACTGCGGCGACCACTTTCGCGCGCATCAGATAGGCAGCGCGCCGCCATGGCTCCTCGCGGTTGCGCTCCAAGATGTAGGCGACGTCGCCACTGCGAGTGGATGTCAAATCGTCCTCAAGCCGCGTGATCAGCTTTTCCAATTCCTCTGGCGTTGGTTGAAACAAAGAGCTGAGCGGGATGCCAGAGGCTAGAGCTTCGAGAGCTCGGCGTTGGACTCGCAGCGCGTTGTGGCGCAGGGCGGCCAGAGCCTTTTTCGTCACCTCAGCCGTCACAAACGGATGCCCGTCCCGATCCCCCCCAATCCATGTACCAAATCGGATGAGCGGCTGCACCTCGTCGACGCGCCTCGGGTCGAGTCCCTCCGCTTCCCATGCCTCGCGCAAATGAACGTGGGATCGTGTCACGGCCTCCGGAAACACATCGCGCAGGTAGTAGAGTGCATTGTCGAGCTCCGCCTCGATCGTGGGTCGGGTGACGTGAATCTCCCCAGTCCTCCACAGATTTTCGAGCTGAATCTGGATGGCCTTCTGCACGCGCGCCTGCTCCCGAGGGGTGTAGGTGGTATTCTCGTGGCGGTTGATCAGGTCATAAATTTCCCGATGCAACTCCCGCACGGTTCCACGTTTTGCCTCCGTTGGATGGGCGGTGAGGACGGGCTCCACCTGCACCTCATTGAGGACTTGGATCAGTTGGTCTTCGGTGAGCCCCAGTTCCTTCATGTCAGACAAATTGTCCGCCCACAGCCCCTTTTCGGCAGCGGGACCTTGCTGCTTTTCGCGCAACCGCCGCACCTGAGCTGCCGCGCGCTCTTCGACGATATTCAAGAGCTGAAAGGCGATGGAATACGACTGTCCGAGCGAACGATTAAGGTCTCCCGGAGTCAACGGCTGCTGCCCCACCCAAGGAAGATGATCAGCCAAGGCGGGCTCCCCGATCCTCCGTAGCGCCGCCGCAAACGCGTCCATCAAGATTTTGAGTTCTTCTTCGAGGAGGCGAAAACCTTGTTCGCGGAGGCTGGGATGAGCGGTGGCTGACATGTGCGCCGCACTATAAAGCAAGTTCAGTGCCCGCGCAGAAGGTTTTGTGCAGCCGATGCCCTGACCACACCTCGCCCTTCAGGCCCGACACCTCCCACCCTCATTCCTGACGCCCTCAGTCAACAATCCATCTGTTCTTTACACAATATAAAGAATACATTTACCCCTACAGAATATTCTCGATTTCAGACTTGCGCCTCTTTCGATAGGTGGTCTAGCATACCAAAATGCAATCGGCAGCGCGCCCCGATTCTCTCCCCCGTCGCATCGGGGCTCATAGCTCGCATCCTTCAGGGCTGCCAAACCGGCCAGTGCTAATGTCAAAAGCGCCTGCGGGATTGCCCATAGTTGATCAAGACCTGCCCAAGATTCTCTGACTAACGTCCACAGCCACGCCTCCTCTGCCGATCATGCAAACTTTACTCAACTTCGCACGAATCGCCGTAACCGTTCTCATCACCAGCGGCTCCGTCTTCGCCTTCTTTAGCGACCCCAACAACCCTGACAAAATCTGCGGGTACGTGGGTGACGATGGGCTTTTTCGGCTCGTCGGTCCACCTGGGACCAATCGCGGCAAGCTGGTGGTCCAGAGTGCGACCTCCGACAGCCCCAACGTCGCGGTGGGCGACATCCAACCAGGAAAGCCGATCACAGGTGTGGGTGGCGTGAACGTGAGAATCAAGGCCGTCGGAGAAGGCACAGCGAACGTGACGTTTAGCGGCACCTACAACGGTATCCCCGTCGACTACACGGTCATGGTCGTCGTCAAGCCTGCGCTCACCTCCACAGGTGCGAATCTCTGGGACCTGGACGCGGGCGACCCAATCAGTACCGCCACCGGAGAGTATCATGGGAGCGAAGGCATTGATCTGTTTCTCGGCGGGCCGATGCCGCTCTACTTTTCAAGGTATTATGCCTCCCAACTCGCGGCCGATGGACGCGTCATCGCGCACTTAGGTAAGGGGCGTTCCCACAATTTCGCCTCCCACATGGAATTGGTCGCGTATCAGCGCTACCATTTGGTGCTACCAGATGGAAGGGTTCTGACCTTCCAGAAAACCGGGGCGAAGTGGGTACTCCTACGACCACTCGACGTCCCTTATGAGCTAATCGAATCAGCGGGCGGCTTCCTGCTAGGTCACCCCCACACTCAGCAAATCTGGAGCTACAACGACAAAGGTCAATTGATCGGAATTGCCGATGGACGTGGCAACTTACACACCTTGGCCTACAACGTTGGCGGGCTCCTGACCAGTGTCACCGATAATCTCGGCCGAACCCTTACCTTCTCCTACACCGCCGATGACATCACCACAGTCGCCGATCATGCTGGCCGCCAGGTTTTTTTCGTTTACACCGGGGACGTGCTGACCAGCGCGACCGACGCCTTGGGTCATGCGACCGTCTTCACGTATGATGGCAGCGACCGTCTCATTTCATACACCCGCCCAGAGGGAAATACGCCCTTCACGCAGATTTTCACCGGAGCGCAGGTGACGAGCCAAACCGAACGCGGCACGGACACCTCAACCCTTGCCTACAATCCCGGTTCAAGTACCTTCACCGATCCACTCAGCCATACGCTTGTCGACACTTATGACTCCGCCGGGCATCTCCTGACCCACACGGATCAGGAGGGACACGAAATCTCCGTCAGTTATGACAGTGCTGGCCGCCGAAACCTCGTCACTGACCGTCTAGGTGGCACTAACAGCGTGCTCTACCATGCCAATTCGGGTCTCCCGACCACTGTCACCAATGCAGAGGGACGCAAGACCACTTACACCTACAAGGCGCGGAAGGCCTCCGGTCTAACCTTTTATGACTTGGTCAAAATGGCGCTACCCGATGGTGG
Organism: Verrucomicrobiaceae bacterium; assembly: GCA_024232965.1. Taxonomy (GTDB): domain Bacteria; phylum Verrucomicrobiota; class Verrucomicrobiia; order Verrucomicrobiales; family Verrucomicrobiaceae; genus JACKQF01. The sequence goes on from JACKQF010000004.1 coordinate 493,871, forward strand.
TTCGCGATCCTTTGTCTATGACGCCAAGGGTAATCTAGTCCGGTTCACTGACGAGGCTCGCAAAGCATGGACCTTCACCCGAAACAGCAACGGACAACCTCTCAGCATCACGAATCCGCTCGGAGGTGTCTCCGTTTTCACCTACGACGCCTCAGGCAATCTCGTCTCATCTGCAGATCCAGACACACCGCCCACCACTTTCCTCTACGACAACCTCAGCCGTCTGGTCACAGTCACCCACCCGGACGCGAGCACTCTTCAGATCGCCTACGATTCGAACGACCGAATCACTTCCATCACCGACGAACGCAGCAACACCTATACCTGCACTTACGACAACAACGATCGCTTGACCGCAATCACGGACCCTGCGGGAAAAACCTCCAACGTTGCCTATGATACGCTCGACCGCGTCACGCAAACCACGGACCGGGTGGGGGCGAATCGCTCTGTCGCTTTCGACTCTCGGCGGCTTCCCGTTTCACTTACAGACCCCAATAACAACGTAGTCACGGTCCAGTACGACTCCCGGCAGCGCCCCGTTTCTATGACTGACCCAGGAAATGAGGTTTGGCAGAACGAATTCGATGCTGAAGGCCTGCTCATCAGCACTCGCAATCCAGTGAACGCCGCTCCTGCCGCGAAAACGCAAATTCGCCGCAATCGTCTTGGCCGACCCGAGGAGATCAGTGACGCTCTCGGGAACTCAACGAGGTTCACGCGTGACCCGATGCAGCGCGTCATTGACACCCATGACCCACTCGGACGTTCCCTCCGCTTCACGTATGACAAGCGTGGCCTGCTGACGAGTGCTAGCGAGCAAGGAACGGGCACGGCCAAATACCTTTATGACAATTTGGGTCTCATCTCCCGAATCACGGATCCCAACAACAACTCATGGTCTTTCACTCGCACGCGCGCTGGCCGCCTCGCGACCGAAACCGATCCTCTCCGTCACACCTGGAGCTATAGCTACGATAGCCGCGGGCGCCACACCCGTACCACCTACCCCGACGGCACTACCGTTGACCTGAGCTATGATACCGCTGGTAACCTCACCCGTCGCTTGCACTCCGATGGACCTGACATCAACGCAACCTACGACGCCCTGAATCGACTGACCTCAATCAACGACGTCAGTTTCAACTATGACGACGAAGGACGTATCACGAATGCCGCGCAAAACGGCAGCGACTTCACGGCCACTTATGATCCCGCTGGCCGACTAACCTCCGTGGGATACCTGTCCGGCGCAGTTGCCGTCACCTATACTTACGATACCCGGGATCGGTTGATCAGCGTCTCAGACAACCTGTCGGGAGCGTCCGTCACCTTCGGCTACGACAAAGGCGGTCGCATGATCTCGCTCACCCGCAGCAATGGCACAGGAGACCTCTACAGCTACGATAGCGCTCACCGCCTCACCCACATCGAATCGAACCCCGGTCCTGTCGAACTCAGCTACACTTTGAATGCGGTCGGTGAAGTGACGCGCTCTGAGATCGACGCACCAGTCGTCCCATCCGCTCCGGCAGTCAGCGAGACGTTTACTTTTGGTAAAGCCTCAGAAGTCACCAGCCTGGGTTACAGCTACGACTCTCGCGGTCGGCTGACGAGCAGCCCCACCAACTCCTACACTTGGGATGGAGCTGGACGGTTGCTAACCGCAGGAACCGTCACATTCACTTACAACGGACTCAACGACATCACGACTCGTACCGACGGAGCTGGCAGCACTGTCTTCAGCCATCACTATGCTCTCGGCCGTGCTCCAATCGTTCACGAAGATCCTCCAGGTGCCAGTCTCGGCAGGTTTTACGTTTGGACGCCCTCGGGTCACCTGCTTTACAGCATTGATCGAGATACGAATCTGCCCAGTTTCTACCACTTTGACCGCATTGGTTCCACCATCGCTGTCACCGATTCCAGCGGCGCCGTGACCGACGCCTACGCCTATGGGCCTTATGGTGAGCCCCAAGGCCGATTAGGAACGAGCTCCCAACCCTTCACTTATGTGGGTCTTTTTGGAGTGCGCCAAGAGGGCGGCCTTTACCAAATGCGCGCCCGCTATTACGACCCGACCATTGCTCGGTTTCTTTCCCGCGACGCCATCCCGCCCAACCTAGCGGATCCGAAATCACTCAACCCTTACCAATATGCCGCCGCGAACCCCCTCCGGTTTATCGATCCGGCAGGCTCCACGCCCACTCTCGCTGGTTCTGGGCGGATCGGCCTGCGCTACGACATGGACACGCCCCCACCAAGTTCTTCGCAAATCATTCAGCGTCTTCGATTTAACTTTGACGCAGCTAGAGAGACTGATTCGGGTGTCACACTCGGGGGGCGGATCCGCATGCAGTTTGACTCAGGAGCAAAGCCAGTACGAGCGTCGCGCTCGGGGATGCAACTGCTGCCGATCAGCAGCTTTGACTCGTCTCTCCGCGCCGATGCTACGATACCGTCCCACCCTGCAATTCAAAAGATCCTCCCCCTTTTCAGTTACGCGTCCACGCCCACGTGGCCTGGTTTGGAACTGCCTCCACTTCCACTCGATGCATGCTCCACTTCTCGTCGGCCCCCAACCTGCTCAGACCAAAGCTGGAATGTCGCCGTTGGCTACTGTCCAGACGCATCCAGCCTTAATCTTTGCCAACTGCCTTCCGGTGCCGGACCTTCCGCAACCTGCCAGGAGCAATCTAATCTTCAGTGCTCCGAAACTCCGAGTTCCTGCCTCCCGACCGCGAAGGGCCAGGGTCGCAGCGATGATGTAACCCAGTTGGACTTGAGCAAAATGCCAAACACTCGCGATGTAATAGCGCTCAGACAGATCCTCGGGGTCGGCACCAAGTAAGAACCCATCCTGCAACCTGCCATGAAAACCATCCTTCCGTTTTGCCTTGTCCTAATCGCACCCCTTCCTGCAGCTACCGCAGCAACTGCAACGCTGGCCTATCGTTACGATGCCGCGGGAAGACTCACCGGATTAAAGCAGGTATCCGGCGGCATTCTCGAATCCGGCAGCCAAAACAACGTCAACGCCACCACCTATCGCTACGACAAAAATGGGAGTCTTACTACCCGGATCACGGGTGTCGGACTGCATCCTGAGAACGCCACCAATTACTCTGGCCTGTTCACTCACTTTTCAGGCCCCGGCTTTGCGTCATTCGGTGCCATTTCAGTCAAGATCGCATCGACAGGGTCATTTTCAGGCACGATCACCGTGGAAGGGACAGCCTATCGTTTTGCAGGCAGCTTTGCCCCCGATGGCACTGCTCCCCCAATCATCATCACCCGAAAGTCTCCGCTGCTCGATCTCACGCTCCTTCTTGCACTCGATACCTCCAGGGCAGACGGCACATCCCAAATAACCGGAATCCTGACGCAGGGGCTAAACACCGCTGAAATTGCGCTCGACCGTGCGTCCTTCAATTCCAAGACGTTCCCAGCTCCAATGGGTCTTGCTGGAAAGTACACTGCTGCCATTCAGCCCGTCAGTCCCGCGTCGACCGATCCGACCGGAGACGGGTTTGTCACCATTTCCCTCACGACGACAGGGAAACTCCGAGCCGTTGGCAAACTTCCCAACAATACCAGCTTCACTCAGAGTTCGGCCTTAGTCGGCCCTGGCAACTCATGGCCGCTGTTTGTTTCTCTCGATGCAAAAAAAGGGAGTCTAACCGGATTTATCGAGTTTTTCGCCCAACCAGAATCGGATGTAGCGGGGAGTGTTTATTGGTTCAAGCCAGCGTCGACGAAGCTCCTACACCCCAATCAGATCGCCAACACCTTAGAACTGATCGGTTCAAAATACCTCCCTCCGCTCCGGGGCCAAACTGCTATGAGGGTGTGGGCAAAAGTGCCAAACGTCACCTTCGAAGCCTCTGGCGGAAATCTTCCCGCCTCGATTTCCGCCGGAGGAACTTTAGATTCAGCCAATCGCTTCCTTCCCTCGCCAAATTCAATCAGCCTGAAGCTCAGTCTCCTGTCATCGACCGGTCTCTTCAATACCAGCTTCAAAGACGGAGCCACGGCACGGAAAGGTATCGGAGTGATCATCCAGAAGGCGAACCTTGGAACAGGCTTCTTCCCTGGATTAACTGAGGGTGGATTGGTCCAATTCCGCCCCGATCCTTAGAACCAGACCCGGCCAGGCCTAATGTGGCAGTCCAACAGGAGACACTGAGAATGTTTTCGATATTTCCATTGCAATATTTCGTCAATACTGGAAACTTAGAGCGTGCACACAGACGCAAACACTCTCCAAGAAAGGCCGCGCATGACCACCACGAACCCACCCGCAGACCTCGTGTCTGCACAGTTGCGCTCCCTGATCAACGTCGGACTGGAGTTTGGGCTCAGTTTGAGCCGAATGACCGCACTCATGGGGGAAGCCATCCGGGAACGTCTGCCCCTGCTGATCAGTGAAGGACACGCCACGTCTGACGAAGGGTTGAGCGCCCTGCTTCGGGCAGAGGGAGGGTGCGTAGAAGTTGAAAAAGCCAGGCAGCTGTTTCGCCGCCCCCAAGGTGTGACCCGCCAAGCGCTGGCACAGCAAATCCGCAGTGGCAACGTACTCGCATACCGCTCGGGTGGCGGGGACTATTTGGTCCCGATCTGGCAATTCCGCCCCGAAGGCGGCGTCTGGGAAGGTCTACCAGAAATCATTGCCGCGATTCGCACGCAACTGGACGACAAAAGCCCTCTCACCCCCTTCGCGTTCCTGCTCCAAGCCCATCCCCTGACCGGTGGACAACCACCCCTTGCCGCCCTTCGCCAGGGAAAAGTTCGCGAAGTGCTTGCCGCAGTAGCAGCAGATGCGCGCTGATTTGTTGCCTCACCTCATGCGCGATCTGCGTCACCCGCCAGACCAATCGGACTTCGACCGGAGGAGAATCCCGTTCATGAGCTCTGCCACGCTGGCGGGACTCCCTTGGTGCCGACTTTATCGAAAGGAGTTTGCCGAGCAGTTCTACCCCTCGACCGGATCCCGACTCACGCCCAGCTCTGGCACCTTTCCTTGCGTGTATTTAGCCCTGTCCAAAGAGACCACTGTGGCCGAGGTCTGGGGAGATCGGCTCGCCGCCCAACGGGACAGCGCAGCAGGGGTCTACGTCATCCCGGCAGATCAGGCCAAACGCTGGGGCTACCTCGAACTGAAATCGTTGCCGACCGATTTGAAGATCTGCGATTTTTTCGATGCCGACACCCGACTGGCGGTGGGCATTGAATCCGGCACCCTTTACAGCACCGATCTCACCCTCCCCCAAGCCTGGGCAGAGCGCATCGCCAAGCATCCTGCCCATTTTGACGGCATCCGCTACCGCAGCAGGCACACGGACGAGGCCTGCCTCGTCCTCTGGTCACGAGCAGCAGCGCCCAAGCCCCTGGCGCAGACCCTGCAATTCAATCCTGCCGGAGAATTCATCGAGTCAGATGCGGCCTACCTGCTAGCAGGGAAGATCGGCATCCGACTGGCTTTTGCCTGGTGAGCAGAAGTGCCTAAAACAAAACACCCCGGAGACTTGCGTCCCCGGGGTGAATTGATTGAATACACAGGCTAATATGCCCATGCTACGGTTACATCATGCCGCCGTGGTCATGAGCGTGGCCTGCGTCGGCCGCTTCTTCCTTGGGAAGGTCGGCGATGAGGCACTCGGTCGTGAGGAGGAGGCCGGAGATGGAAGCTGCGTTCTGGAGAGCGCTGCGGGTCACCTTAGCTGGATCAACGACACCAGCCTTGATGAGGTCTTCATACTTGGCGGTTGCGACGTTGTAACCTTCGTTGCCTTTGCCCTTCTTGACTTCCGCAACGATGAGCGCGCCTTCGACACCAGCGTTGGCGGCGAGTTGGCGGAGAGGGGCTTCGATGGCGCGAGCCACGATTTCAGCACCGGTCTTCTCGTCACCGACGAGGCCGAGGTCACCAATGGAGGCCTGAGCGCGGATGAGAGCGACACCGCCCCCAGGAACGATGCCTTCTTCCACTGCGGCGCGGGTGGCGTGCAGGGCGTCTTCGACGCGGGCTTTCTTTTCCTTCATCTCCGTTTCGGTAGCAGCACCGACGTTGATGACGGCCACACCGCCTGCGAGCTTGGCGAGGCGCTCTTGGAGCTTCTCACGGTCGTAGTCGGAGGTGGTTTCGTCGATCTGACGCTTGATCTGGGAAACGCGTCCAGCGATGGCTTCGGAAGTGCCTTCACCTTCAACGATGACGGTGTTTTCCTTGCCGATGGTGATGCGCTTCGCTTGGCCGAGGTCAGCGATGTCAACGTTCTCAAGCTTGATGCCCAGGTCCTCGGTGATGCAGCGGCCACCGGTGAGGATGGCGATGTCTTCGAGCATGGCCTTGCGACGGTCGCCAAAGCCAGGAGCCTTGACGGCGACGATGTTGAGGGTGCCGCGCAGCTTGTTCACCACGAGGGTGGCAAGGGCTTCGCCTTCGACGTCTTCAGCGATGATGAGGAGGGGCTTGCCGGAGCGGGCGACCTTCTCAAGCAGAGGGAGCATGTCCTTAAGGCTGCTGATCTTCTTCTCGTGAATGAGGATGTAGGCGGACTCAAGGTTCGCTTCCATGGACTCAGCATCCGTGACGAAGTAAGGAGAAAGGTAACCCTTGTCGAACTGCATGCCTTCCACGACTTCGAGGGTCGTTTCGATGCTCTTGGCTTCTTCAACGGTGATGGTGCCTTCCTTGCCGACCTTGTCCATGGCTTCGGCGATGATATTGCCGATGCCAGCGTCCCAGTTGGCCGACACGGTTGCGACCTGGGCCACTTCCTTGCTATCCTTCACGGGGGTTGAGATCTCCTTGAGCTTCGCGACGATGGCCTCAGTGGCCTTCAAGATACCGCGCTGGAGGGAGGTTGGGTTTGCACCTGCGGTCACGTTGCGGAGACCTTCGGAGTAAATCGCTTCCGCCAGGACCGTTGCGGTCGTGGTACCGTCACCAGCGATGTCGGAGGTCTTGGAGGAGACTTCCTTGATGAGCTGAGCGCCCATGTTTTCGTAAGGATCAGGAAGTTCGATTTCCTTGGCCACGGTCACACCGTCTTTGGTGATGGTGGGGGAACCGAATTTCTTCTCAAGGATTACGTTGCGACCTGCAGGTCCCAGAGTGGCCTTGACTGCCTTGGCCAGCTTGGTGACGCCGCGGAGCAGGGAGTGACGAGCGTTTTCGTCAAAGATGAGTTGCTTTGCCATAATTAGTTATGCGTAGAGGGGTTGGTGGTTAGAGCGAATTAGCCAACGATGCCGAGGATATCGACTTCGTTGAGGATCAGGTGGTCTTCACCGTCGATTTTGACTTCGGTGCCGCCGTATTTGGAAATGAGGACTTTGTCGCCGACTTTGACGGTGAAAAGATCCTTCACGTCTTTGCCTTCGTCGTCTTTGCCGGTGCCCAGGGCTAGCACTTCTGCTTCCTGGGGTTTTTCCTTGGCGGTATCGGGAAGGAAAAGACCGCCAGCGGTCTTCTCTTCGCTGGATGAGCGCTTGACGAGCACGCGTCGGCCAAGTGGTGTAATTTTGCTAGCCATAGTTGGTGCGATTTCTGCTTTGTGGGTTGTTGTTCTAGTTTGGTTTAGGTTCACCCGGGCGGTTGTCCGTCGCGCAATGGACGTGGCGGACAACCGACCGCGGAGAAATTTAGGGCTCCGGTGGCTTCGAGGCCGCGGCCGGAGGGGGGTTCTTTGGCACCAATGAGATGCCGTTTGGGGATTTGCTGACACCGCCGTAACTGAGATCAGCGGTGGCCTCCCCAATTTCTTGGGCAAGGAAGTCCACGAGGCGCCGCGGGTCCTCCGTCAGCACATTCTGCAACATGCGTGAGGTGCGCTTGGCATCGTAGACCTTGAGGTCCAGATTCAAGCCATAGGTGCCGGGACCGCCTTCGAGTCCGGTAATCTGTGCGGCGATATCGACGGAGCTGTTGATGTAATCCTGGAGGGCCTTGTCCGCCCCCAATTTCTTGAGTGCGCTGACGAGCTTAGCATTCACCTCTGGGACGCCCAGGAGGTCCTGAGCGTTCTTTTCAGGATACATGTCCATGATGCGCTCTGCTTCTTCAGCAAAGGCGTCGCGAGCGTTATCCTCAATCGGTTCAGGCGGTGGTGGCGTGAGGGCGTCCGCGATGTGTGCGTCAAGCTCCGTGTCACTGACCTTGGCCGCAGAGGGCTTGGATTCTGGAGTGGGTGACCTCTTTGGCTCATCTTTTCCGCAGGATGAGAGCGCGAGCGCAGCACAGAGTGACACCACCTGGAGCGCCGATTTAGCGTCGGCATTCCATGCAGGGGAGGTCTGTGCTGGCGTCTTGCTGAACATCGGGATAAGGGCGGTCCAATTACTTGTCTTTGTCCTTGTCCACGACTTCGAAGTCGGCATCGACGACCTTGCCCTTGTCTTCGGCAGCGCTGCCTTCCTTTGGCGCGTCGGCACCTGCGGACGCGGCACCAGCGAAGTCGGCTGGATTGAAGCCCTCTGGCATTCCACCTGCACCACCGGCTGCGCCTGCGGCGGCAGCGGCTTGGTAGGCCTCAGCGAAGAGTTTCTCGAGGCTTTCCACTCCGCTCTTCATGGCGTCGCTGTCGTTGGCTTCGATGGCAGTCTTCAGGGAGGCGATGCGGTCAGAGATTGGGGAGAGCTGTTCGGCGGGAACTTTCCCTTCCCACTCCTTCACCTGCTTCTCGGTCTCATAGACGAGAGCTTCTGCCTTGTTCTTGGTCTCGACGCCTTCCTTGCGCTGGCGGTCTTCCTCAGCATGCAGTTCGGCATCCTTCTTGGCCTTCTCAATCTCATCGGCGCTGAGACCGCTGGAACCTTGGATGGAAATCTTCTGTTCCTTACCGGATCCTTTGTCTTTGGCGGAGACGTGCAGAATGCCGTTGGCATCGATGTCAAAGGTGACCTCGATCTGTGGCACGCCGCGTGGTGCGGGTGGGATACCGTCGAGCTTGAAGGTGCCGAGCGTTTTGTTGTCGCGGGACATGGGGCGCTCGCCCTGCAGGACGACGATTTCAACGCCGGGCTGCTGATCAGCGTAGGTGGAGAAGATTTGGGAATGCTTCTTCGGAATGGTGGTATTGCGCGGGATCATTGGTGTGGCGATGCCGCCTGCCGTCTCAATGGCCAGCGTCAGCGGAGTGACGTCCAGCAAAAGCACATCCTTCACATCACCCTTCAGGACGCCGCCCTGGATGGAGGCACCGATAGCGACGACTTCATCTGGGTTCACGCCTTGGTGGGGGTCTTTTCCGGCGAGCTTGCGGGCGGTTTCCACCACCTTTGGCATGCGGGTCATCCCACCGACGAGCACGAGTTCATCGATCTTACTGGCCTCAAGCTTCGCAGCAGCGAGACACTCGCGGACTGGCTTGATGGTGCGCTCAAACAGGGAATCGCAGAGCTGCTCCATCTTGGCGCGGCTCAGGGACTTCATGATGTGCTTTGGCCCGGTAGCGTCTGCTGTCACGAAGGGCAGATTGATGTCGTAGGTCTGGCTGGAGCTGAGAGCGATCTTGGCCTTCTCTGCTTCTTCCTTGATGCGCTGGAGCGCGTCTGGCTGACCGCTGAGGTCGATGCCGCTGTCGGTTTTGAATTCCTGGATGATCCACTGGATGATGGCGTTGTCCCAGTCATCTCCGCCGAGGTGGGTATCCCCATCGGTGGCGAGCACTTCAAAGACGCCGTCGCCGATTTCAAGGACGCTGATATCAAAGGTACCACCGCCAAGGTCATAGACAGCGATCTTTTCATCGGACTTCCCTTCCAGGCCGTAAGCCAGGGAAGCTGCGGTTGGCTCATTGATGATGCGACGGACATTCAAACCGGCGATTTCGCCTGCGGCCTTGGTGGCGTTGCGCTGGGAGTCGTTGAAGTAGGCTGGCACCGTGATGACTGCGTCGGTGATCTTTTCGCCCAGCTTGGCTTCGGCATCTGCCTTCAGCTTGGCCAAGATCATGGCACTGACTTCTTGAGGACTGTAAACTTTGTCTTCGCCGCCGACCTCAACTTGAACGTGGGCGTCACCATTGGCGGCCTCGACGATCTTGTAGGGGACGCGCTTGTCGGCGTCAGTCAGTTCCGAATACTTGCGGCCCATGAGGCGCTTCACGGAAAAGACGGTATTGCGGGGGTTCGTCACGGCCTGACGCTTTGCAGCTTGGCCGACGACACGCTCACCACTTTTCGTGAAGGCCACCACAGATGGTGTCGTGCGGGCGCCTTCGGAGTTTTCCAGCACCATCGGCTTACCGGCGTCCAAGACGGCCATGCAAGAATTTGTGGTGCCCAAGTCGATGCCAAGGATTTTGCTCATAGGTTTGTTGGTGGAAAAAGAGGTGGAGAGGGTTGGGTTCGGTGAACTCCTGTGCCGGATCACTCCCGAATCGGGAACCTGACGCGGCAAAGAAGTTCGCTCATTAGTCTTGGCACAGAGCGTGCCAAGCAGCCTCGGCGGCGCTGGAGGCCTTGATTTTACGAGAAAGTCACTCCCAGACTCCCGCGGAACCCGCCATTAAACCCGCGACATTTGTGCCATCATGACACTTTTGCGCCGTCTCTTTTGGCACTTTGGCACTCAGCGCTGTCTCAATCGCACAAACATCAGCGTGTGGTCGCTCTGCCAGTCCTGGATCTTCCTCGCCTCCAGCACCTCCCAGCCACTCCCCACCCAGATCTGATCGAGACTTAGCAAAGGTAGGCCCCAAAACCACGTCTCGCGGAAACCGTTGCCCGCAGCCTCAAATGCGTTCGTCATTTGCTGACGATACGGTACCAAATGCACGGACTCTGCCGGCGTATTGAAATCTCCCATCACCAGTGCCAGCGGATCGCCCTGGGTCATTGCAAGAGTCTCCGCCAGTTGCCTGCGGCGAGTCATCCAGGGATGCGCATACACATCGACCAGGACGGTGCGCATGATGTTCTGCCCATAGTCGACCTCCCAAATCGTAAAGGCACCTAGCCCATCAAGCTTGCCCCTCTCGCGACGACGATCCGGCAGCTTTGTCAGCCAAAGCAGACCACGCGGCATGAAGTCCACCTTGTAGTCAGGTAGCGCCTTTTGGTAGGCGGGCAGGTGGCTGGCGGCCTTGATCCCCGGCTCCACGCAACCAACAATGTCCGGCCGCAACTCTCTGACGCGTTCAATCAGCGCCTGGCAGGGCTCGTCTGGGCGGGACATATTCCAAAACATGACCCGCAGTTCTTTGCCGCCGGGTTCGGTAGCGATCGGCGCATGGTGCTGCCAGCTGCGTGCCACCCACACAGATGCCAAAACTAGACCGAGAACTGCTGAGACCTTCCGGCGCGGAGCACCGGGGCAGAACGTCAGCGCCACGCAAAAACCCACTAGCACGGGCAAAGGGAGCGCGTAAAAGTACGCCGCAAAGACGTCGTAACGGTCCTTCAGCCCAAACTGCAGGATCAGCCCGATCGCAACCACACACCAGGTGCAAAATCGCCCAGCGCGAAGCACTTGGCGCATCAGGTCTGACATGGCTGGGGCGAACTCAGGCGGCAGGTTTCAGGACGACTTTTTGAACGTCCATCACAGCTTTGCTTTTTTTGTCCACAGGATCGATCACGATCCGGTGAGTACCAGCAGCAGGGATCTCGATGGTGCCAGCCTCGACCTCTTTCCAGTCTTGGAAGCCACCAGTTTCTTGCACGGAAAAGCTCGTCTTTTGGTCACCCAACTTTACCTCGACTTGGCTCCCGCCATTGCCAGCGCCGCAACCCTGCGTCACGACGACAGTATAACGGCCAGGCTTGGTGGCCTTGAATTCCCACTCGGCAAAGTCGTCCGCAGAGGTCCAGAAGCCCAGACAATCCTTCTCAGGCTTCGGCTCGTAACGCATCACTTCCGACCACGTCGTCGCCGACTTGGCCGGGAGGGTGATGGTGCCATCCGCAGCCTGCACCACGGCGTCATCAGTCTCGCTACACGGGATGAAGGCAATCTCTTGGATTGCCAATTCCGCTGTGACACCCGAAGCCGGCGTGTAGAGGGCAAAGGCAAAGTCTCCCGCGGCTGCAAATGATACGGCACCCAGGTAGGTGCTCAGCGGGGTGTTACTGGCGGTCAGCACCTTCTTTAGACGCTGGTCGCCAAACTTGAACTGCACCGCCATCGTCGCGGCCTTCATGGTGTAGGTCATGCGGACCTGATAGCGGCCCCAACGTTTCGCAGTGATGATCTTGGAATCAAATTGCTCCCAGTGCTGCATCGGCATGTGCTTCATGTCCGAGCCCTTGACCACCACAATGCCACGGGAAGGAAGATCCACGCGCTCCACAGGCTCGTCACTGCCAAAAGCGCCGACATCGACTGGAGTAGGCGCTGCGGCCTCCTCAGTCTCGGCTGCTGAGGCAGTGACTGCAAACAAAGCAACTAGCGCTGGCAGCGCGAAACGGCGGCAAATAGGATGGGTTTTCATGGCGATGAGGCGCGCATCATGCCGGAAACCATGGCCAACGGCAACCAGTTCCTTTCGGCAGAACGAGTTCGCCGTCGAATTCCGACAGACGTATCACTGTGTAAAGCTAGCCACTCCACTGCCCCAAGATTCCCGCAATGCCAGACGAATCAGCACTCCTGAAAACTACCCACACCACTGCGGGACAGACCCTCGCGGAGTTATCCGAGGAATCACCCGTCCTCTTCGTACTGTTGCGCCACGAGGGTTGCACGTTTTGCCGGAATGCCATGTCAGACATCGCACGTCTCCGCCCGCGCATCGAAGAGATCGGCACCCGCATCGTGCTGGGCCACATGGGCACGCCAGCCGAATTCGTCGGCTTTGCGGAAAAATATGGGCTCACCGATATCGACTCCGTCTCCGACCCCGACCGCACCTTATACAAAGGCCTTGGGCTCCGCAGGGGCAGTCTCTGGCAATTGCTAGGACCCCGCGTCTGGCTGGCAGGACTCCGCTCGACCCTATCGGGGCATCTTCCCGGGATCATCCGGGGCGATCCTTGGCAGTTGCCGGGCGCCTTTTTGCTGCACAAGGGCAAAGTCGTCAAAGGGCACGCATACCGCAATGCTGGCGACCGCCCTGATTACTTCGCCCTCGCCACCGTGTAGCCCCACCATCGCCACCGTGTCCCGTTCCCCCAAACTGCTCAACGCCACAGCTACCCCGCTCGCGTCAATTTTCGGCAGCGGCTTTTTGGTGATCGTCCCGATCCTCGCTGGCGCGGTGGGGCCCTACTCCGCTTGGTGCATCGCAGCCGTTTGCTTGGTCGCCTACGCGCTGGGTTCTGTGATTCGCCACAACATCCAGTGTGCCGAACCTGTGCTCGAGGCAGAGTCCAACAAGCTCACCGCGACGCTCGATTCCGCCTCTGACGTTTCGCTCTCAATCGCCTACATCATCTCGATTTGCCTCTACCTCAAAATCCTCGCCTCCTTCGTGCTGGGCGGCTTCGGTCTTGATCAACCGTTCAATGAAAACCTTCTCAGCACCAGCATCATCGGCTTCATTCTGATCGTCGGCCTGATCAAGGGGCTCAAAAAGCTGGAGGTGCTCGAACAGGTCGCTCTCTACCTGACCCTCTTCATCGTTCTCCTCATTCTGGCGGCCTTCGCGCACTTTGATTTCACCGCCATGTCAGATCAGAGCTTCCGGCTCCCCGCTGATCCGAACCACAGCCCCTGGAAGATCCTGACCATTGTTTGCGGGACCTTGATCGTGGTTCAGGGCTTCGAAACCACCCGCTACCTCGGGCATCTCTACGACGCCCAAACCCGCATCCGGGCCTCTCGTTGGTCCCAGATCATCGCCACAGCTGTTTACATTCCGTTTGTCGCACTTGCCATGCCTTTGGCGGCGGAACTCCACGGGAAATACAACGACAATGCCCTCGTCGCCATGGTCACCCTGGCGTCAGGACTGCTCACGATTCCCCTCATCATCGCCGCAGCGCTGAGTCAGTTTTCAGCTGCCATCGCTGACACCATCGCCGCAGCGGACAATCTGGAGGAGCTGACGCGCGAACGCCTCAAAGTCAAAACTGGTTACCTCCTCATTGCCGCACTCGCCACCGCCCTCACTTGGGCCGCCAATACCCACTTCATCATTGCCCTAGCCTCCCGCGCCTTCGCCCTCTACTACTTGATCCAATGCCTCGTCGCCATCAGCGTCACTCCGCAGCGATGGCGCCAGATCGCCTTCGCATCGCTCGCAGTGCTGCTCCTATTTATCACCCTGTTCGCCGTGCCTGCGGCGTAAGGGCTGACTCCGTTTGGCGGTAAGGCGGAATTCCCAACTGTTTTCGCGGGTGCCTGAACTCGGTCAGGCCGCAAGGACGGCGGCGGGGTGGTCGTATAAAGTAGAACCCCTTATGCTCCGCACGCTCGCCCAAGAACGACTTCAGCTCACGACCCGACGCCAGTTTCTGAACAGCGCTGGGCAGTTGAGCTTGGGTGCCATCGCCCTGAATGCGATGACGGCGGAGGACGCCGCAGCCAGCCCGGCCGCTAACCCGCTGGCGATGCGCAAACCACTGTTTCCGGCGAAGGCGAAGCGGGTGATTTACCTCCACATGTCGGGAGCACCGCCGCACTTGGATCTCTTTGATTACAAGCCGGAGTTGGTCAAACGCGATAGCCAGAACTGCCCGGACAGCTTCCTGAAGGGGCGTCGCTTTGCTTTTACGACTGGCGTGCCAAAGCTCATGGGCACTCCGCGAACCTTCAAGCAATACGGCAAAGCGGGAATGTGGATGAGCGATGCGGTGCCGCATTTTCAGACCATTGCAGACGAAATCACGATGGTGAGATCGATGCATACTGATCAGTTCAATCATGCGCCGGCAGAGCTGCTGCTCTTCACCGGTCATGCGCGCCAAGGACGTCCGTCGATGGGCTCGTGGGCGACCTATGGTCTGGGCACCGAAAACCAGGATCTGCCGGGATTTGTGGTGCTGATCTCCAGCGGCACTCAACCCAGCGGTGGCCAAGGCTGCTGGGGCAGCGGCTTCATTCCTTCCGTCTATCAGGGCGTGCAATGCCGCAGCAAGGGCGACCCAATTCTCTACGTCGGCAATCCCGCAGGCATGTCCCGCGATCTGCGCCGCAAGACTCTGGATGCCCTCAAGGACCTGAACGAACTCCAAGCGGCCGAGCTAGGGCATGCAGAGACAATCACGCGCATCGCCCAGTACGAACTGGCGTACCGCATGCAGGCCAGCGTGCCGGAGGTGATGGATATCTCCAAAGAGCCTCAACACGTCATCGATGCCTATGGAGCCAAACCTGGCGAAGCGAGCTTTGCCAACAACTGCTTGCTGGCGCGTCGTCTCGTGGAACAAGGCGTGCGATTTGTGAACCTCTTTGACTGGGGCTGGGACTTCCACGGCACAGCTGAGGCCACCGGCATCACCAGTGGCCTAACGACGAAGATGGCAGCGACGGATAAGCCGGTCGCCGCTTTGATCAAGGACCTCAAACAACGGGGTCTGCTGGATGACACTTTGGTGATCTGGGGCGGTGAATTTGGCCGTACACCTTTTCGCGAAGGGCGCACCGCAGCCAGCAAGGTACTGGGCCGCGACCACTACCCAGACTGCTACACGATGTTCCTGGCGGGCGGCGGCGTGAAGGCTGGTTTTGACTATGGTCTGACGGACGAGTTGGGTTTTGGCATTGCCGAAAATCCGGTGCACGTCCACGACCTACAGGCAACGATCATGCAGTTGCTTGGCTTTGACCACGAGCGACTGACCTACCGGTTCCAGGGGCGCGATTACCGACTCACGGACATCCACGGTACAGTCGTGAAGGACCTGATTGCCTGATACGCCCGCTGGACACTGCCAGCCATTGTGTTACGGGAAGGAAATGACAAAGAATCAGGTTCACGAGTGGCACGAGCGCCGCGAAGACGGCAAAAAGGTCTATTATCGAGGCTACTGGAACTCGCGCGAATGGCGCATGGGCATTCTCGAGCCCGAGATCGAAGGCTGGCAACCCGTCGAAGCCCCTAGCGGTGAGATGTGGCTGGCGCTGCGGGACGTACTCTTTCGCAAATACCAGCGCAAGCGTGTCCCGCACAAGATGGTTGTTCGCGTCGATGGCATCCTGGCAGAATTTGGTCTCACCGCTAAAAATGGCACCCCGCCCAAGTCTGAGATCGAAGACGAATACGAAGATTAAACGATCGGTTTTTGAAGAATCGCCGCCACAGCTGGGTGGCGAATTTTTCTCATGGCAGTGATCGCGTAAAAGCTGAGCTGGCAATCGTCCGCACTGCCCACGACCTCAAAACCGTACCGTTCACGCACGCTTTCGACCTCGATACTGGCCACTGCAACAAAACCCACGCCATCCAGTGCGGCCGCCTTTTGCATTGCGCTATCGTCGCACTCAGCGGCTGCGGTCGGCTGCAATCCACGATCATGGAACCACTTGTCCAGGGCCACCCGCATGGCCGTTCCTCGCGCTGGAAAGATGATGGGGGCTTGATCCAGCGATTCGGGATAACGCCGACGCAGCTTCTTCGCCAAGGCAGCATTCGCCAGAAAGCTCAGCCCGCTGGTGGCCAGCTTTTGACTGAAGGCTGGCGGATTGAGATGCGCCGGCGCCGCCTCGTCTGATAAAACCACATCGAGCCGGAAAGTGGTCAATTGCTCCAGCAATGAAGACACATCCCCTTCCCGACAGATCAGTCGTACTGGTTGAGGAAGATTCAGCGCTGGCCGGATGAAGGACCAGGAGAGCAATTTCGGCAGCGTGTCGGCCACGCCCACCGCCAAAGACAGCCCGCGCACTGAAGGCTCCGCCTGGGACTTCTCCACCAGCTCAGAACCCAGCGCGAAGATCTGCTCAGCGTAGTCAAAGGCGCGTCGTCCAGCCTCCGTTAATGCCAATCGCCCGCCGACTTTTTGGAAAAGGGCGGTATCCAGAGACTCCTCCAACTGCTTGATCTGCTCTGACAAAGTCGGCTGCGAGAAATGCCAACGCTGCGAGGCGGCACGCAGCGAGCCCGCCTTGGCCGTGACCCAGAAGGAGCGCAGATGATTGAAGTTCGGGAAATGCATACTCCGGCATTTACGAATCAAGAGACAGCCCGGAGGCAAAAATACTTCGGTTTTTCCGAACCCATATTTCGCTTCTCCATCATCGCCAGCACCTCCCAAGGTGGGATGATTCGGGACTTCAAACCCTAACCCACTGATAACCCAATATGAAAACCATCCTTCGTCTTTACCGTCATGCAGATACGCCAAAAACCCGCTCCATGCTTGAGCGCGAACTGGAACCCATCAGCAAAGAACTACCCGTTGATTGCGCGACGGTAACCGTCGATTCAACCGGCGAATCCGGGGATCGCTATGAGGCCTCGGTGCATCTCGAAATCCCAGGACCAGACATCCGCGTTGCGGCCAGTGGCTATACCCTTGAGGCCGCTTGGAAGAAGATCGCCCGTCAGATCCGGGAGACATGGAAGCACCGCATCGACAAACGCCGCCAGCCCAAGATACCACGGCTTTCCGCTGCGCATACCCGCGCGTAAACACACTGCAGCGCCGTCTACGGCCCACGCAACTAAACCTCCCAAATCCGAGGAATCCCCTCAAACGTAATCCCATAGCAGAAGCCCTCATCCAAACCCAAACATTCTATGCTCTACTTTGGTATCCTCATCTTTACCTTGGCGCTCTCCGGCTGGGCCTCATGGCGAGTCCGCAGCGCCTATCAACGATACAGCCAAGTGCCCACCCTTTCAGGCATGACCGGCGCGCAAACAGCCGCCGCCATTCTGCGAGAAGAGAGTATCCACGACGTGGAGATCCTCGAACAGCCCGGCCATCTGACGGATCACTACGACCCCATGAACAAGCGCCTGGTCTTGAGTTCCGAAAACTATCACGGAACCAATGCCGCCGCCGTCGGTGTCGCCGCGCACGAGTGCGGTCACGCGATCCAGCACAAGGTCGCCTACGCTCCCCTGCACTGGCGCATGGCGGCGGTCGGCATCACCGGAATCGCGAATAACGTCGTCATGTGGGGACCGCTGATTTTTATGGCCACCGGCCTCGTGAAACCCTATGTCGGTCTCACGATCATGGCGATCGCCTTCGGGATCTTGATGCTGTTTCAACTCATCACCCTGCCGGTTGAATTTGATGCGACCCGTCGCGCAAAACTCGCCCTCAGCAACGCGGGCATCGTTCGGCGCGGACCCGAGAGCGAGGCGGTTGACAAGATGTTGAGCGCCGCAGGCTTCACCTACGTAGCCGCTTTCATCTCCACATTGGCCTACTTCCTCCACTACGCATTGCCGCTCCTCATGGGACGCAGCGATGACGATTGATCGGCGGTGCCGCTCAAAAAGAGGGGTTCTTCCTGCTTGACCGGGTGTGAGCGTGTGATTCAAGTGCCGAGAATCACTGCAACAAACACCTTTTACCTCAGGAGAACCCCTCATCATGCGCTGGCAAGATCGCGAAAGAAGTACCAACGTTGAAGACCGCCGCCGGGCATCCCCGGGACCAGTCGCCATGGGCGGTGGCATCGGCACGATACTCCTCCTGGTGGTGATGTACTTCATGGGGGCAGACCCCAAGGCATTGCTGGACATGGCCATGCAAGGCGGCCAGGAACAGGGCAGCACGGCCCCCGGTGCCCCTGGCGAAGAACAAAACGACGAGATGAAGCAATTCGTGTCCGTCGTGCTGGCCGATACGGAAAAGGTCTGGAACCAGCAGTTCCAAAAAATGGGCGAGCACTACGTGGAGCCCACGCTGGTCATGTTCTCCGGCCAAGTGCGCTCTGCCTGCGGAATGGCCAGCGCGGCAACGGGCCCATTTTATTGCCCCGGCGACCAAAAGGTCTACATCGATTTGGCATTTTTTGATGAACTGAAGCAGCGCTTCAAGGCGCCGGGAGACTTTGCCCAGGCTTACGTCATTGCCCATGAGATCGGGCATCACGTGCAGAAGTTGCTCGGCATCACGGATCAGGTGGACGCCATGCGTGGTCGAATCAGTGAAGCAGAATACAACCAACTCTCGGTTCGCCTGGAACTGCAGGCAGATTTCCTTGCAGGGATGTGGGCACACCATGCGGAGAAGCAATGGCACATCCTTGAACGAGGGGATATGGAAGAGGCACTGAACGCAGCCACCGCCATTGGCGATGATCGTCTCCAAAAGCAGGCCCAGGGCTACGTGGTGCCGGAGTCCTTTACGCATGGCACCTCCGCACAACGCGTGCGCTGGTTCCGCAAGGGCCTGGAAACCGGCGACTTTGCCCAAGGAGACACTTTCAAAGCGCGGGATCTTTGATCCGCTACTTCGCCTCTTTGGCTTTCTGAGCGCGCAATTCAGCCCGCGGCACAGGCTCTGTACGAAGGGCGGTCTGTGTCTTCCACCAGGCATCGATGGCTGGGATATCAAATAGACGGAAGGTGTGCTCTGTATTCTGCTCAAAGCTTAGCTGAGCCTCTTTCGCGACGTCGAGAGATGGATCTTCCTTGATCACTTTAATCAGCATTTCGCCCACCTCGAAACTGCGTCGCCCGCCCATCAACCACGCGCTGCGAAGCCGCACCCGCCAGTCCTTGGAGGTGTCGAACATGAGCTCCGCCACCTGCTTCGTGCTGAGATCACTTTCATCCCGGATGCCCTGCTCCTTCTTGAACAGGTCCGCCAAGGGCAATTTGTAGTCGGGCTCGATTCGATTGGTGCTCTGATAATGGGTGTAAACGCGGAAGTATTCTGCCTGTGCCGCGTGCTTGAGTGTCGCCATCGCGGGATCGTCGAGTGAATCGACAATGCGCTGGAGCGCTTCACGACTCCCAGTCGCGATCGCTTCATCAGCCCAACTGGAAAGGCGGTTGCGGTCCTTGAGCAGGCGCAGTTCATGCACAGCGGGAGTGTCAGCCGCCGCCAAAATTGCCGCAGACTCGTCCGTCCCCCCCTTTAGTCTCTCGGGCAAAAGGGAATCGGCCGCAGAAATTGCCCCGGGCTTGCGCTCCGTCGTGATGACTGCTGTGACCTTTTCAACGATGCCTTCCATCTGGGATTGGAATGCCGTTTGCTGCTCGCGCAATGCATCGATTTGCTTCTGTAGATCGCCTAGCTTAGCCCCAAGGTCGTCCAGCGTGCGCAGCGTTTCCGGCGGCATCTCCATCGTGATCGGAGTGGCCATCGGCACCGATGGTCGACTGGCAGTGATCCCGAGCCGTGGCTCGATCAAGGTCTTGTAGGCATAGTAGCCACCAAAGACGACACCACCGATCAGCAACAATGTGATCGCCAGCAGCCCCGCGAACAACCGGCCCGCGTGAGTCGATTTGCGAATGTTGTTTGGTCGGCTCCGCGCGTCCGGTGCGCCTGTGACAATTGCTTTCCGCCGCTCTCCAGCGAAGGATTTGTCATCCACATCCAACCCACCGAGCAGCGGCTTCCGTGCGGTCGCGCCAGGGGCGGATTGAGCGGTTGTGAGGCGAGGATTGTCTGAAGATGGATCCGCTTCTTCGTCTGGCATGGAGTCATTACTAAACGTGGTTGCCAGCAGAATCAAACCAAGGCATTCTAAAAAAGCCGTGCCACCCCCACCGAACACAGAGACAAGCACCCGCGAAATCGTCCCGCCGAGTGAATTGGTGGTGCGCGCCAAGCTGGACAATCGTTGGTACGCGCTGGGTGGCGGGGTGCTGGCGCTAGCGATTCTCTATCTGGCTTGGCCCTTCCAGCACTGGAATTTCGAAACACGGTCTTCAGTGCTAGGCGGATGGTTTCGTTCCGCCATCAGCCAAGAGGAATGGCAATTCTGTTTGCTGGTGCCGTTTTTGACGGGATTCCTCATCTACCTGCAACGCGCGAAGCTTCGCACCCTGCCCCTTGAGGGCGATTGGCGAGGTCTAGCACTGATTCTTCCTGGGCTGGGGTTTTATTGGATGGGCTACAAAGTGGATACCGGCTACTTGGGATTTCTGTCTGCACACTTGTTCCTGGGCGGGCTGATTGTGCTAGTCGGAGGCCGGGCATGGGCGAGGGTTCTTTTCACGCCTTGGCTGTTACTGACCTTCATGTGGCCGATGTTTCCGCTGGAGGAGATGCTAGCATCCCCTCTACGGCTGATCACCGCAAACGTGGCCGCCAAGTTCCTCAATCTCGTCGGTGTGGGCACAGTGAGTGAGGGCACCTCTCTCTTCTCGGCGGCCGACGCCGCTTCGGGCTTGGCTCGGGGAGATCGCTTCCGATTAAATGTTGAAGCCCCATGCAGCGGCATCCGCTCTCTTTTCTCGCTGCTAATGATCGCGCTGTTCTATGGTAGCATGGCACTGCGGCAGCCGAAGCAGCGCCTGATTCTGTTTCTCTCTGCCGTCCCTCTGGCGATGCTGGGAAACTTCGTGCGCATGATCTTGTTGGCGCTGGGCAGCATGTGGTTCGGTTCCGAGTTTGCGGTCGGCAGGAATATCGATGGGCACCAGGAGATGAGTGGGTTTCACAGCCTCGCCGGGTACGCGGTTTTCGCCGTCGCCCTGGGTGGGATGTTCGCGGTGTGCAGTTATTTCGAGGGCCGCCACTGGAAGAAGGTCAAAAAGTCGGCAAAAGGCTTCACTGGTGGCACGCCGTCTTTGGCGTCGCGTCCACTGTCCCGCTTGACCTTGGCACAGGTCGGCACTGCGGTTGCGTTGGCTGGTGTTTGCCTCGGCGTTTGCGCGGCAACGCCCGTGCAGTTGGTATTGGCACAGCCGGGACTGGTCCGCACACTACCTCTCCAATTCAAAGATTTTCAGGGCATCGAACAGGGCATGACGATCCAGGAGAAAAAGATTTTGGCAGAAGGCGTCAAGATTGTCCGCAATGCCTACCTAGGCCCCGGCGGCCGTCAGATCCTCGTTACGCTCATCACGAGCGGCCAAGGCAAGCGCGAGTTGCATCGCCCAGAGGTCTGCCTACCCGGCCAGGGCTGGAATATGGCGGAATCAACGCCCGTGGAGTTGAAACTATCCGACGGACGCACCATCACCGCAACCCTGCTGCGGCTGTTCTCTGACAGGGAAGTCGCCCCCGGTGTCCAATCCCGAGTGAGGGCAGTAAACATCTACTGGTATGTCGGCTCTGACGGCACGACCAGCCCCGACTACTACGACCATATCCGCATCAGCTACCTGGATGCGATCTTCAAAAACATCAACCATCGGTGGTCGATGGTCTCCATTTTCAGCCCCATCGCTGAAAGCCAACTCGCGGACAACAATCCCTTTGCCGAAATCGGTGCCATCGAAGAGGTGAAAAACTTCGTTCAAGATTTGGCACCGCACTTCATGATGAAGGCAGACGGCTCGGCCCCAGCACCTTGATTAACCCATCAGCGTGCGCGAGCAAGGAATGCCGCCTCTTCATCCAGCAGCAGGACGGAGGGAATCTGCTCCGCCATACCATAGGCGCGCCCCACTTGTCCGGTAAGCGAGAGCAGCCCGGCGTGAACAGCACGCAACCCGGCATCCAAACGACCAGCGTCCGGCACAGCCTGGAGCTCTGCAGCCACGCGTTGAAGATCCCCAAATCGGTACGCCTCCAGCGCCCGCAGCAGCGCCGTCGGCACTTGGCCCGGCGGACTCCCCGCCGCCCCAGAACCTTCCAACTTGTCGATACCCGCCGCCGCAATCTCCATTTCCTGACCTGTCACCAGCCGCACATAATTCAGCCTGGATTCGTAGACCGTGTTCCCGGGACGCAGTTCAGCGAGTTCGGAAGCCGCAGAAAGAATACCGGCGCTGTCCCTGTCGCGAGTGCGCATTTCCAGCACCTTCTCCAGCATCGGCAGTTGGAGTCGTGGATCTGCGTCCGCAATGGTCCGGGCAGCGCGGGCTGCCAATGACCAGTTACCGGACTTTTCCGCGACGACCGCAGCCGCCATCAGCGCGCCGTAGTCGCGGGATTGTTCCGCACCGATGATGGACTGAACGATGAGTTGCTGGACGCTGGCAACATCGTCTGGATTGAGATGCGTTTCTGCCTCTGCCAACCAGGCATTCATTCGGGCACGCGATACTGGAAGCGATTGCGCACTTGTGATTAAGCGTTTGAGATCGGCCCAACGGCTCTCTTCCCCCAGCGCCTGCGCGACGATCGGAAAGAGCTCGCGAGACTTCACAGCGATGTTAACTGGCACAGCCTTGAGGATGCGAGCGAACTGTTTCTCTTCGTGCAACCAACGCAGCACTGGCAGCATTTCCAGCGGCCCCTTTGATTTAACGGCAGCGATTTCCCGATCCATGATCGCATCCCTCGTTTGCGGGGCTGCGCGGATGGTCGCAGACACGACCTCTAGCCGATGTGCCTCAGTGTGGCTCGGATGGTCGACCACGACCTTCAGCAGTTCTTCGGCCTCCTTTGCTGACAAATCTTTGTCCTCAGCCAAGAAATGAATCGCCTGAAGAGCCGTCGCATCTTCGCCTTTGGCAATCAGCCAAAGCCGCTCGCGCGCCCGGCGGTGAATCTCCGGAAAGGTGTTCCCATAGTCCAGCATGGACAGGCGGAGCAGACACTCCGGGTCATCAGGCTCCATCTCCAGGGCCTTGCGCAGGGCACGCTCTGATTCCGCGAGCTTTCCTTCGCTGCGATAAATCGCCGCCAAAAGTTCCAACGGTTCGCGACGATCCCGATCGATTTCTGGGATGTCCGCATAGACCTCCTTGGCCGCTGCACGATCTCCCAGTTCCAGCTCTGCACGACCGAGTTTCAAGAGATCTGAGACGGTGGCGACACCCTCTGTGCGCAGCTTGCTCAACAAGACCGCCACGTTCCGGGGGTCCTGCTTGATCTGAATCAAAAACTCCGCTGAAGCCCGGACCACATCGGGCTGATCGGGGGCGTACTGTGATGCCTCGACGACCAAGCCGTGGGCCTTGCTTACATCCCCTTTTTTCAGATAGTCCAGCGCCTGCAATGCCTTCCTCTGCCCATACCAATGCTTGGTGCCATCAATCGCTGCCCGTCCGCCCCATGCCAGCACCAATACCAAAACCAATACGAACGTTAGCAGCCAGGTCCAAAAACCACCGCCTGTCCGCTCAGGCTTCAGCGGTAGCGGTTGCAAGGGTTGCCCAGATGGAACGCTAGCGTCAGGGCGATCGTCCTTTTCTGTCATTGCATCACTCAGTTGGCGGGTTTCTTTCGAAGGCACCTTACAATCTATTGTCCTGCGCCAGAGAGATCCAACACACAGCGGAAACCAACATCTGGCGCAGCAACCGTGCCAGGCAAGTGCCTGCGCGCAGAAGTCAGTAGTTCCTCGCGCTTACTGCTCAAGTATGAAGCCCCTCGAATAACGTGCTCCATCGGCGCACTTGGCCAAGCTTCAGCCACCCATTCAGCGACGTTTCCGCCCATGTCGTGCAACCCCAGGGCATTCGCCTCGGTCGTTGTCACCGGAGCTGTATATGCAAAGCTATCGCTGTAGTCGATCATCGCCGTGGCCTTCAAATTCGCGGTCATATCCTCAGGGATGCCGGGCTTGGCTTGACGCCAAGGGAAGTGCTCCTGGTCCCCCAAATTCCGGGCTTCTGGATCAGACCCTTTTTCCTCAGCCAACCCCGCAGCCATGCTCCACTCAAGATCCTTTGGTAACCGGTAGGCAGCCGTCTCCGGGATCAGCTTCATCGCCCGATCACGCTGCGTCAACCAGGCACAAAAGCTCACCGCATCCTCCCAGGTTGCCCCCGCTGCAGGATGTTCCGCCCCCTGCGGGAAGGTTGGACGCAGCTTCCAGGAACCAGCCGTCGCCTTCAGCCACAGTTCATAGTCCCGCACCCGCACTTCCGTGTTGCCGATCAAAACATCACTACCAGTACTCAACGGGGCAAAGTTTAGCCCCAGCGAGCTCATGAAGGGCTGCCCCTTTTCCGCGGGCTTCAGTTTCGCCGGATCAGGCAGCCCAGCCACGCTGGACCCAGCACCACCCAGACTCTCCCGCAGCGCTTCCACATCGGCCGCATTGACTCCTTTGTCGGACATCAGCTCGGAGCGCTGCTTTTCGCGGTCCTCGGTTTCCCTTTTCTCAGCACTGGCCAGCAATTGCGCCGTCCGCGCACGGTCTTCAAAAACACATCTGAACCCCACTGTCGGCGCCACCAGATCCATCGGCACCGAGTACACATACGCTGGCTTCAAACACTCTGGACGAAAATAGGCCCACGAACCACCGCGCAATGTCCCACGTGCTCCCGAGCGAAGATCGCCATCGAGCGTCCACTCCCACACGTTTCCGGCTAGATCATAGATGCCTTCCGCCGTCGGCTTATAGCGTCCCACAGGGGACGTGAACGGATAGCCATCGTCGTAGCCAGGGATATCCGTGTCAGAATAGTTCGCGTAATTGATCGGAGGCGGCCATTCCAGCCCCCAGAAGAATCGGCGCTCATCTTCCAGGGCATCTTCCGCAGTGCTACCCCCAGCGCGACGCTGACTGTCCATGCCCGCAGCCGCCCCCCACTCGCGGTTGGTCGGCAGGCGATAGAGCTGCTCCGCTGTGATCAATCCAGCCTTGCGCTCTGATTCCGTGAGCCAATTGCAAAAAGCCATCGCGTCCTTGAGTGCCACGCCCACGACAGGATGGTCCAGCCCTTGCTCAAAGTGTGGTTTGTAGCGCCAATCATAGGCCGCGCCTGCGACAAAGACCTGATACTCGCCCACTCGAGTCTCATTCAACGCCATCAGCACGGCCGTCCCAGGCACTGGCACAAAAGTCTGCTTCAGCGAGTTCGTCCGCTTCGCCGCAATCGACGCATCTGGCTGCTGCGCCAGCGCGCCCGCCCCAAGCATCAAGAGGCTAAAAATCATCCCACCCTTCCGGCGGAGATCGGAGATCGCAGCTAATTTCGACTGCACATTCATATTCATCACCCCTCGTCATATCCTGATTTTGCAGCAGAAGCACCAAAAAAAATGCCGCAAAACCGCCTGATTGGTGGATATTGCGGGATGCTCACGCCGGGCTAGCCACAGCGAGATTCGCCGAAACACCTGCTTGCCAAACAGGTGACCCTAGGCTCTCTACGGGACCCCCTTCATGGATCATTTGATTACGCTAACATCTGGACTCAAACTAGGCTGCGCCGAATACGGCCTGCCGACTGGGACACCAGCATTCTATTTCCATGGCTGGCCAAGTGCACGGATGCAGGCAGAGTTGATGCACGAAATCGCTGTCGAAAAAGGACTACGGTTGATTGCACCGGACCGCCCAGGCATTGGTCTTTCTGATGTCCACGTTAATCGAACACTGCTCGACTGGCCAGATACGATGGAACAGCTCGCTGCCCACTTTGGTTTCGAGAAATACCATCTCTTTGGATGGTCCGGCGGGGGGCCCTATGTGCTGGTCACAGCCCACCGATTGCCTCACCGGGTACTGAGCGCCAGCATCATCGCCGGAGCACCGCCAATTAGCTTTTTTGGCGATCGTGAGTTGTTCTGGGTTTATCGGCTGCTGATCCGGCTGCGACGCCACTTCCCGACCGTTGTCTCCATGCTTCTGCGTCTCGGGGCCTTTGCGATCCGCCACGGAAAGCCCGACCGTTACCCGCTGAAATGGTTGGTTGGAATGATGGGCGAGGAAGACAAGCGTATCCTCTCAGACCCACACTTCTACGATGTCATCCGGCGCGGCATTCTCGCCTCCCTCCAGCGCGGCCCCCGCTGCACTCTTTCAGACGGCGATATCTACTTAGCCGAATGGGGGTTTGACCCGTCCAACGTGCAATCGCGGATTCACTTTTGGCACGGCAAGGAGGATCGCAATATCTCCTGGACTTACGCAGATCGTCTCGCCTCATTGATGCCACATGCCACCACCCATTGGACCGAGCGGGACGGCCATTACTCCCTGCCGATCACACACCTTCGGGAGATCGTCGAGACGGCGCTAGGCCGGTAGGGCTTTCTGGCATTTTGCCGGAAGATTGGCTGGTTAGCTTCGTCTCCATGCAGATGACTCGAAACGTTTTTTCATGCTTCGCATCAATGTGGCTGGGAGCCCTAGCCGTGTGTGATGCCGCTCAGCCCAATGTCCTCATCATCACAACGGATGACATGAGTTGCGACTCAGTCGGGGTGTATGGTTGCAAACTGGCAGACACGACGCCGAACATGGACAAGCTGGCCGCGCAGTGCGTGCGGTTCAACTACGCCCACACCGTCGTCGGCAACTGCATGCCCTCCCGCAACGTCATGTGGTCGGGTCGCTATCCGCATAACAATCACATCGATGGATTCCGTCCGATCCCAAAGGAAGCCAAGGACTACCCTGTGCTGGGAGACATCATGAAAGCGGCAGGCTGGTTCACCGGTATCCGCCACAAAGTCTCCCACTCAACCCCTTACTCGCCCTTTCCGTGGGACATCGACTTGGACACCGATGATCAAGGACAAAAGCCACACACCAAAGACGCCCCATCGTATGGCGCATCGATGACCCAGGGAATCAACGCGGCCAAAGCAGCCGGCAAACCTTTCTGCCTGATGCTCAATATCGCAGACCCACACAAGCCCTTTTTCGCCGAAGGCAGAGGCGGCGCGGTAGTGGACGATCCACACACTCCTACACGAGTCTTCAAACCCGAGGAAGTCCCCGTGCCAGGGTTTCTGCCAGACGACCCCGTAATCCGCCAGGAACTATCGCTCTACTACTCCTCCGTCCGGCGTGCAGATGACGCCGTCGGTGCCATTCTTCAGGCATTGAAAGCCTCCGGAGAAGACGAAAACACGGTCATTGTCTTCCTGTCAGATCACGGTATGCCGCTGCCATTTTCAAAGACGCAACTTTATCTGCACAGCACTCGCACCCCGCTCATGATTCGCTGGCCAGACGTCACGAAGGCGGGCACAGTCGATGATTCTCACATGGTCTCGACGGTAGATCTCCTGCCGACATTGCTGGACATGGTGGGCGTGCAACATCCAGAGGGATTCGATGGCCGATCTCTGGCACCGCTGCTGAAAGGGCAAGACGATCCAGATCGGACAATGGTCTTCAAAGAGTACAATGAAAACTCTGGCGGGCAACGCACCCCCATGCGAGCCGTCCAGACCAAAGACTACCTCTATGTCTTCAATCCCTGGTCGAATGGAACCCGAGTAATGGGCGGCGCCACCGCCGGGACAATGACCTGCAAACAGATGCGCGTGCTTGCCAAAAACGACCCGCAGGTAGCAGCCCGCATTGACCTGTTTGACCATCGGGTCCCAGAAGAGGCCTATGAGGTGCGTTACGACCCCGACGCACTGACAAACCTGATCTCCGATCCTGCCCACACGACCCAAGTAGCAGCGCTGGAAAAAGCCATGGAGGACTGGATGGAACGGACCAAAGATCCGCTTCTCGAAGTCTTCCGTCATCGCGATGATCCCGCCTACCTTGAGGCCTTCATGCAAAAGGAAGAGGCCGCAGCCGGAAAGCGCAAAGAAGGTAAAGGCAAAGGCAAAGCAAGTGCCAAAGGCCAAAAGGGCGCAGCACACAAAGCCAATCTCATCAAACTAGAGGTGCCAACATCAGTCACCCCAGGTCAAAAAGCCGTCGTCAAGGTGCCCCACACCTTCCCGGCAGAGCTCGGCGAGCAGACAGTCCTTGTGACCATGAAAGGGTCAAAAGGCCGCCGCATCGAACGCAAGACCCTCAAGGCATCCGGCCAAGGCGTCCTGGAAGTTACCTTTGAGATCCCGGCAAATCTTGAGGATGAACAAGTAACCTTCGCCGGTCTCGTCGGCGAAAACATCCAGACCGCACTCCAACATCTGGAGAGCAAGCCTATCAAGTTGAAGTGACCCATTGACTGCACGCAGCGGGCTGGTGCAGGACATCTGTATCAGCCTTTCCGGAACAGCTCCGCCAGCGCAAAAGGGCACGCACCTGACAAACCCGTGGTCAGGTCACGGCAGCAAGCTGCAGCAGTCCACAGAGGCCGGCATCTTTTAAGGTTGCTCGGGAGCTTTTTCCTCTTCAGCAATCGGAGCTTCGGGCTCAGAATCTGGGGAGGCAGGCTCCTCAACGACAACCTCCGGCTCCGCAGGCGGCTGCGGGGTAGGCTCTGCTTCAAGGGCGGCTTCCGGCTCCGGTTCAGCTGGAGCGGCGGACTCTTCAGCGACCGAGTCAGCTGGAGTTTCCGAAACTTCACTGACCTCAGTTTCCGACGCAGCGGGAGATCCATCCTCCGCTTCTTCCTCCGACGCTGGAGCAGATTCTTCCCCTCCTTCATCCGGCGAGCCGTCAGCCTCAGCCTCAGCTTTCCCTTCGACTGGTTTCGCTGGTTTGGCTTTCTTGGGCTTCGGTTGAGCAGGGGCAGCTTCGCCTTGCACTCCAAGGAAAACTTGGCCGTCGCTGTACTCGATGACGTAACCTTCGTTGGCCAACCAGCGAATATCGCGGAGGACGGAGATCTGGTCATTGCTGAGTTTCACGGGCTCGTTCGCAGGCTTACGGGCCGGACGGATCGGAACTTCGGCTGGCGCTCCCACAGTCTCCGTCGTTTCGGTCGCCTCGGCCGTCGGATCGATGGCGGGCTCGGCAGCGACTTCCGCAGGCGCCGGTTCTGCTGCGGCAACTTCGGCAACAGGCGCAGCCTCGTCTGGACTGATCTTTTTGACCAGTTTAAGAATCGGGATTCCCGGTGCGCGTTTAATCGCCTCCACGATGGTCGTGACTCGTTCAGAGAAGATCACCCCAGGATCAATTGCGCGCGGTTTGACGCGGTTGACGAAAAGCTTCCCGGCACGGCGCTTGAAGAGCTTGAGACCACGACGTTCAAAGCTGGAGCCGATCTTCTGACTCAGATCAAAGAGGTGCTTGCGAGCAGTGTCCACCGCCTGACGCAGCATGACGAATAGCGCTGGTGCCAGTTGCTGCTTATCCACGCTTCCAGGGATGACGCCTTCGCGGACTTCCATGACGGATTGTTCCGCAAAGTGGGTCCGGAAATGGGCCTCCATCTCCATGCGGGTGCTAAAGGTTGTCGGCGGCGGAGCCTCTTCACCTTCAGCTGGCTCGTTGCCATCGGGAACAATCAGCACCCAGCGATGACCTCGGCTGACTTGTTGCTTCCACTTAGCGACGAGTTCCGGATCGGACTCGACACGCACACGGCGCTTGTAGTCCTCAAGGGGCATGTTGGAAAAGCGCTCGCGATGCAGACGGATGAGCGCGGTCTGGAAGCTGTGATGGCTCGGAGGCGCCAGCAAGGTGCCACTGAAGCCACAGACAGCGACCGACGGATAATTGCCCTTGGGCTCTTCCAATTCGATTTCTTCCGAGCGGTAGTAAACCTCAAGCGCTCCACTGCGCAGAATGTGCTGAAGCGCTTCGTCTTTCGAGAGGAAGAATCCGCCGTCCGCAACGGTGTGGAAGAGACCCGTCGGACGCTCGTCTGCACAGGCAAAGCGCACATGATAGCGATCACCAGACGCAAGGATCAGACGGGTAACGTCGAACATGCTAAACGCATGCCCCGTTTGCTTCACGTGCTGAGCCAGCGCATCGAGGGATTTGTCATCAGGAACAATCGTGACGGTGACATTCTTTGGGATCTCCTGCCACTCACGTTGAGGGCGATCACCAAAACGCCCTTCCGGACGCCCAGGCCGACCGTCGCGATCATCACGACGCGGGCGACGATCTCCATCACGGGAAGGCGGGCCACCTGGGCCACGACGCGGGCCGCCGCGATCACGGTCTCTGGCACCACCTGCACCACCGCCAAAACCGCCACCTTCGCGCGGACGACCACGGCCTGGGCCACCACGATCATCGCGGAAGCGACCACCGCCGCGGCGCTGACCTTCGTCATCGAAGTCGACCTTTGGCAAATTGTTGGGCTGCTTACCAAACGTAGCGACCCAGTCGGGCATCATTTGCAAGCTGGATAGATCCACCAGGCCAGGTTGTTTACTGCCAGTGGTGGGGGAGGTACCTTCGGAATCGGTCATACGGATGGGGGGGAGGCGGGAACTAGGTCGGGGGAAAGAAGAGCGGCATTATGGAGCACATCTTTCCGATCGCAATCAACCTTGCACAGGTTCTTTAACCGGGATTAGTGCTGATTGTTCGCTGTCAAAGGCCCGATTGGGGCACTTTTGACCGCAGATGGGTCTCATTTGTGAATTTACATGTCTAGTCCAACTATCCAGTTTTACAACCGTCAGAGTGGTCAGATCGAAGTCGAAAAAGTCTATGGAGAGGGCTTTCTGCGATTTGCATACGAGAACCCACTGGGCCGCGCAGCCCTGCATTTACTGCTAAAGAGGCGCCTCTTCTCCCAATGGTACGGCTGGCGTATGGACAGCACTAGCAGCCGATCAAAGATCCCAGAATTCATCGATAAATACTCTGTCGATACCGCCGAATTTGCCAATCCAGCCGGTTCTTACCAGACCTTCAACGAGTTCTTTTATCGCAAACTCCTGCCCGAGGCCCGCCCCATCGATTCCGACCCTCACACCTTGGTCTTTCCAGCCGATGGGCGTCATCTGCTGATTCCAGACGCCTCCCAGTGCAGCGATTTTTTCATCAAAGGCACCCGCTTTGATATCGCCGCACTCGTGGCTGACAAGGCCTTGGCAGAGGAATTCCACGATGCAGCCGTGCTGATTTCCCGACTTTGTCCGGTGGACTATCACCGCTTTCACTTCCCCTCCGGCGGTCTCGCCTACGCACCCAGAGCCGTCAATGGCCCACTCTATTCAGTCAGCCCGATCGCACTGCTCAAGCGCCCCAGCATTCTCTGGGAAAACAAGCGCTGCATTTCCCGTCTACACACAGACACCTTCGGCAGCATGCTCCTCCTTGAAATCGGTGCCACCTGCGTCGGCAGTATCCTCCACACTGCCGAGCCCGACAGCGCCGTCCTCAAAGGTGATGAAAAAGGCTACTTCCGCTTCGGTGGCTCTTGCTTCATCACCCTGGTTCCAAAGGGTCGAGTCAAATTCTCGGACGACCTCATCGAGCACAGCGCTGCCGGCCGCGAGGTCTATGCACGCATGGGCGAAGTGTGCGGCGTGGCTACGCCATGACGCGAGGCGCACCCCCTTGGCCACTATGTGGTGTCAACATCGAAGCAACGGATCTGAGACTTCCCTTTCATTCCCTGCCCTTAGCATCTCGACGACGATGCAGGAGCACGATGACAAACACGCCCCACCACTGCACCAGAATTGGTCAGACCTCAGACGCTTATCTTTCGATTGCGGGCTGTGATCGGCCAAGTCTCTGTGGCGCGTGAGTTGCTGATGATGAAGGCTTCTCCGTGCAGGGCGACGGTGGGACAGACGTGACGAGGAATGCCGTGCAACGTCTGTCCAATGAGGAAGTTGTCGGAGTGTTCGACCTCTAGGACGAGGTGTTCCTCGCTCTGCATGACCACGGGCACATCGTTATCAAACTCCATGAAGCGCACACGTGGATGCGGGTTCTCTGCGGCGACGGCTTTGTGCCCCAAATCAACAGTGATCCGATTGTTTGTGGGCTTACTGATAACGCGTGCCAGCAGGACTGCGGCGGGTTGAAAGGGTAGGTCTGGATGCTTGTCTCCGTATCCGAAGTCCCATAACACGGTGGTCCCTGGGCTGCATTGACGGTCGGTCTGTTCGGCGTGGATCGCGAAGGTGGGGGAACCGCCCGCGACAAATTCTTTGACGATCACCCCGTTCCCTTGCAGTTCCTTTTTGAAATCAAGAATCGGTGCGTAAGCCTCCTCGCACCGCTGCCGACGGGTGGCGAGATCGGCATCGTGAATGTGCCCATCGTAGGCGTGAATGCCACGGAATTGCAGTCTCGGCGTGTCCTTGACGGTCCGGGCAATGAACATGGCCTTCTGCCCCGGCTCGATGCCCGTGCGACCCATTCCGCAGTCTAGTTCCAAAAAGACTCCGATGGTTACATTTGCCTGCTGCGCGGCGCTGGCGAGAAAGCGAACGGTTTCCTCGTCATCTGCGATGGTGGAGAAAGTGGTGTCTGGATATTTGATGACGAGCTCTGCGAGACGATGCGCATTGTGCCCCACACAAGGCATAGCAAGGAGCACATCGGGGGCTTTTACCGTCGCGCACATCTCTGCTTCTGCGATGGTGGCAGCCTTGAACTTCGTAATCCCTGCCTCCAGTTGCATCTGGATGATCGGCCCCAGTTTGTGCGTCTTCACATGAGGACGCAGGCGCTCTGCACCACCAGCGATTTGGAGCATGAGTTGAAGGTTGTGCTCAATGCGCTCGCGATAAAGCAGCAGGGCTGGCGATGGCAGTTCGGCTTCGTTATCGATGTGATACCAGGCGGGATGCATAAGGTGTGGAATCAGGCGTTGAGTTCAAAGATGCCTTCGATTTCGACGGCGATGTTTCCAGGCAGGGAGCCCATGCCCACGGCGCTGCGGGCACCGATGCCATTCTCGTCCCCCCAGACCTCCGCAAAGAGTTCCGAACAGCCGTTGATGACCTTGGGATGATCTTCGAAATCGCCGGTGGAGTTGACCATGCCGAGCAGTTTGATCACGCGCTTCACACGATTGAGACTTCCGAGCTCTGATTTTAGTGTGGCGAGCAGCGCTAGGCCAGTTTGGCGGGCCGCATGCTTCCCATCCTCCAGCCCCAGATCCGCACCCAATCGGCCACAGAGATAGCCGGCTTCTCCGAGGTATGGACCATGCCCTGATACATACGCTACGTTCCCAATAATCACGACGGGCTTATAGACGCCTCCTTTGGGCGGTGCAGGCGGTAGGGTCAGGGCAAGTTCTTCCAGGCGGGCGTCGATGTTCATGGTTTCAGGCGTCGTTGAATAGGCTGCGGTTTTTCCAGAAATAGCTGAAGCCGGAGACCAGCGTCAGCAGTGTGGTGAAATAAACGATGAATGCCCCTAGGTATCCCTGAAAGACAGGCAGATTGTCAAAAAACGGGCGTAACGAGCCAAAAAGCGGTTCCTGTGCCGCATCCCGCAGGAGGAAATAGATCACGGTGACGATCTGCCAGACCATCTTGTGCTTCCCCAACTTCTCTGCAGCTAGGACGACGCCGTGATTCGCAGCAACCAACCGAATCCCGGTGACGAAGAACTCGCGAGCCAAGATCACGATCGCGATCCAGGCGGGCAGGTTCGATTTCTCCACCAAAAGGATCAGTGCGGCGGTGATGAGAATCTTATCCGCCAGGGGATCAAAGAGCTTCCCGAAATTCGTCACCAAGTTGCGACTGCGGGCGATAGAGCCATCCAGGTAGTCAGTGATAGAGGCCACGGCAAACAGCAGCAAGGCGAACGACCGGGCGTTGTGCATCGGCAGGTAAAAACACACCACGAAGACAACCGTGAGCAAAAGACGCGAAACGGTGAGTTTGTTGGGCAGGTTCATGGGGCAGTGGGAACTTCTGTTTAGTCGCTGCCGACGCAGTTTGTCAATGGTCAGAGAGTGAACAGTGCCTAACTCAGCCGGAGGCGGTTCCTTTGCCGACGCACCTTAGGAGGCGGTGTGGCCCGGAAAGATCTTGGGCCGGATTGGACGGAGGGAAGGAAAAACGACGGTTTCGCTCATTTTTGGCGATCCTCGATGAACATTTCTCAAATATGAAATGTCTGACACCTGCTATTTTGCGGCTTTTTTATCGTAATCGCGATATTTTCTCAAAATTCCCTTGTCATAATATTCATAATAGATAATGTCGTCATATATGAGAGACCAACAAGAAATAAACGGAAAAACAGGACGCGCACCTTCGCTGCCTGGATTCCCCTCCAACGGGGCGGCGGCCATGGCTGGCGGTTTCGGATCTGGAATTTCTCTCCTTTCTGGCAGGATAGCCAGTGCACCCGTCACGAGGTCCCGGACCCACCGCTACGTGATGCTGGCGATCGTCGGCGACTATTCAGTGGCCATTTTGTCCTGTTTCCTTGCCTACTGGTTGCGCTTTCACTCGGTCATTCGTGACATGGGCATCTATGAGCCGCTGACGATGCGCCAGTACATGGGACACATGCTCCTGGGCAGTGTGTCTTTGGTAGCTGTGATGGGTTTCATGGGAATCTACCAGCGCGCATCCCTCCTCCGCCCGCGCTGGGTGGCAGATCGGATCCTGCATGCCTGTGTGCTCTGGACGCTCGGGTTCTTGACTGTGACGCTGGCTCTGAAGCTCCAACCTCCGATCTCCCGCGTCTACACAGCCCTCAATGGAGTCAGCGCCTTCGTGCTGCTGCAATTGTGGAGATACGCTTTGAACATGATCCTACGGGATCCTCGCCGCCTAGCGACACTGCGTCAGCGAACCATTTTTGTGGGTTGGAACGAAGACTCCGCCCGACTCTGGAACTCGCTCCGCAGCGATCCCTACTCGGCTTTGGAGGTCATTGGCCGAGTGTCCCCGACCGGTACCGCTGGCGGTGAAGGCTCCGAGCTTTTTCCTGAAACGATTCAAACTGGTCTGGCCCCTCGCCACCTCGGCACCGTGGCGGATTTGGAAACGCTCTTCCACGACAACGCGGTGGACATGGTGATCCTCTCGGATCTAAATGGCCAAAATGAAGAACTGCTCGCTCTCTCATCACTCTGCGAACGCGAGCTAGTGCAGTTCAAGGTGATCCCTTCATGCTTCCGTATTTTCATCTCTGGCCTGCACCTTGAGACCGTGGCGGGAACGCCGATTCTGGGCGTCGACCGCCTGCCCCTCGATAGCACCTTCAACCTCGTCCTGAAGCGGGTGGTCGATGTCATCGGTGGTGCGTTTGGGATGATCATGTCACTCCCTATCATCGGTCTCTTCGGCCTCCTAGTGTGGCTAGAATCTCGTGGCGCCATCCTCTATCGCCAGCGCCGTAGTGGTGCCAATGGCCACCCTTTCTACATCTACAAGATCCGGTCGATGAAACTGGACGCAGAAAAGGAAAGCGGTGCCAAATGGTGTACAGCGGACGATCCACGGCGCCTGCGCGTCGGTGCGTTCATGCGGAAGTGGAATATCGATGAGCTACCCCAGTTCTGGAACGTGCTGAAGGGCGAAATGAGCCTCGTCGGCCCACGTCCAGAGCGCCCCGAGCTGATCCAGAACTTCAAGCACGAAATCCCGCATTACAACGCTCGTCACCACGCCAAGCCTGGCATGACCGGTTGGGCGCAGATCAAGGGCCTGCGCGGCGACACCAGCCTGGAAGAACGCATCAAGTGTGACCTATGGTATCTGGAGAACTGGAGCCTGCTCCTCGACTTCCAGATCATGATCATGACCTTCTTCAAGCGAGACAACGCCTACTAATCGCCCGTCCGCCAACCTCCGATTTATCTCTGCACCATGTGCTGTCCCTCTGTCACTTTCACAGTCTATACGCCCACCTTCAATCGGGCACACACGCTGCATCGGGCCTACGAAAGCCTGAAACAGCAAACATTCCGCGACTTTGAGTGGTTGATCGTCGACGACGGATCCACCGATGAAACCGCTACGCTGATCAAAACTTGGCAGCAGGAAAATCTAGTCCCCATCCGGTACTTTCCGCGCCCCCATCGAGGTGCTCATGTGGCCCACAATGTTGGGGTCAACCAATCAAAAGGAGAGCTCCTCATCAAGCTCGACTCCGACGATGCCTGCGTGCCAGAGACGCTGGCGACCCTTCACCGCGCCTGGACCGGCATTCCTCAAGAAAAGCGCGGCGGCTTTGCTGGAGTAACGGTTTTATGCAAAGACGAAAAAGGGTTGCTGGTGGGCAATCGTTTCCCACACAATCCGCTCGATTGCAGCTCCCAAGAGTTGGAGTACAAATATCGCGTGAAGGGAGAAAAGTGGGGCTGCGTCCGCACCGATATCCTGCGCACCGTCCCCTTTCCTGAAGATGTGCCTGGCAATTTCATCCCAGAGTCCTTTATCTGGAGCCAGATCGGCCGCAAGTATTTGACCCGCCACGTCAATGAGGTGCTGCGCATCTACTGGACCGACGCTCCGAGCCTCGTACATGGCCGCCCGAATCCATTCACGAACGCCGCGGGCCATCGCCTAATGTTCCTCGCGATCCTCAACAATGAGATCTCTTGGTTTGCCTCCGCGCCCTTGCGGCTATTCCGCGCAGCAGCGCAGTTCGCCCGCTTCGGTTGGCTAAGCGGTATGAAACTAAGCGCCCAAAACGAAGCTCTTAGCGGCTGGAAACAACGCCTACTCTGGTTGGCAGCTCTACCCGCAGCCCAAATCATGGTCTGGCGCGATCAACGTCGGCAAGCGGCCTGAGCCGCCCCACCACAGCGTCACCCGATGAAGTCACTCCCCTCAAATCCAACCCGCTGGTGGTTGCTGGCGTTGATGACCGTTGCATTCCTGGTGCGCGGGGGCTTTTTGCTGGTTCAGCATGATCATCTTCGCGACGACGAAGACGGCTATCAAAACGTGGCAGAGGTGTTACGCAAAACTGGCACTCTGGGCTATGGCCTGACGGTGGATCCCGCCCACCTGAGTCCAAGTGCCCACCGTCCCCCGCTCTACCCGATCATGCTGGCGGCGGTGGCCAGCACTGAGGGCGGCATTTCCGTAGTGCGCATGGGGCTGCTAAATCTTACCCTCGGAATGGCCACGATCTTGTGTGTCTGGCTACTCGGACGCGAAGTCGCCCCTGGACGCCCCCTCGTGGCAGCATTGGCCGCGCTCATGGTGACGCTGGATCCGCTGCTGCTCGATCGCAGTTCGCACGCGCTCACAGAGACCCCTGCGGCTCTTTTCGTTGCCCTATTTGGCTGGTTGGCAGCGCGGGCTGCAAGGAAGCGGTCCCCTGCCTGCTGGGGTTTCGCAGGGCTAGCTCTCGGACTAGGCGCTCTCTGCCGCCCGACCTTTTTGCCTGCGATCCTGCTAGCCGCCGGGGCTTTGCTCTTGGTTGGATGGGCTCGCCGCCACAAAGGGGGCTTCTCCTTCCGGCATGAATCAAGGTCCGCCGCAGCGCTGGTCCTGGGTGCAGCCTGCGCGCTGGCACCATGGGGCATACGAAACTACGCTGTCTTTGGCTCGCCGATTCTGACGACGACCCACGGAGGGCACACGCTGGTGCTTTCCAACGATCCTTCGTACCTGGAACACGTCCGCCAGTGGGGTGTGCACAGCGATTGGCAGTTCTCCTCCACCAACAAGTGGTTGGTGACTAGTGATCCCCTCTTTGCCGGACTCGACCCCGATGGTCCCGGCTACGCATCCCTCAGCCCGGAAGTGGAGATCGCGATGGACCGTCGCGCGGCCCAGATTGGCTGGGGATTCATCCGACAGGATGTCGAGGGCTTCTGCCAACTGCTCTTTGCCCGTTTTGCGCAGTTCTGGAAGCTGATGCCAGGTGAAATGCATCAAAATGAATCCCACGCCCAGTGGCTGATGCGCTGCGCGATTGGTGTGTGGTATGGGATAGTACTGATCGGTGGACTTGGCCTAT
This sequence comes from Verrucomicrobiaceae bacterium, assembly GCA_024232965.1. Classification (GTDB taxonomy): domain Bacteria; phylum Verrucomicrobiota; class Verrucomicrobiia; order Verrucomicrobiales; family Verrucomicrobiaceae; genus JACKQF01. The sequence continues at coordinate 532,257 of JACKQF010000004.1, forward strand.
TTTTGAATCGACGCGAATCCTGGCTGTCCAGCCGTTTGTGGTGGGGACTGGCAGTGCTGGCTGCTTTTGTCGTTGTGCACGCCTTCTACTGGTCCGGAATGCGGATGCGGGCTCCACTGATGCCATGGCTCTGCATGCTCTCCGCAGCCGGAAGCGTGGCAGCAGCAGATTGGGTGCGGGAGGTGCTCGCGGCCAAACAAGAAGAGCTGTGGAACCTAAGGAAGCAGTTGGCAGAATTGATTCAGTCGCTTAGATTTATAGGTTTTCTATAATTTCCATTCATCTAGCCTCGTGATCCGGGTCGCTGTTCTCCGGTAGCGGGGCATAATTCCTGCCCCACCTTGCCCTCCACCGTCACAACCGAAGTCCCTGCTCCAGGCCTGCTCTCCAGGCTCATGGGAAAGCGCGGACTGGGATTGCTGCGGGGATTTCTGACGGTCGCCGGACTGACGGTTCTGGGCAAAGTCGTCTCGTTTCTGAAAGATGCGCTGGTGGCGAGCTATCTGGGCACGGCGGATGCCATGGACGCGTACGCGCTGGCGTTCGGCTTGCTGACTTTTGTCGCCTCCGTGATCGGCGGGGGCATCCCTTCCTCATTCATGCCTGTCTATGCCGAGGTGCGCCACCGCCGCAGCATGCGCCGTGCCCAAAGACTGGCCCTCCAGTCCACGCTCGGCTACACGCTGCTGCTGGCGCTAGCCGGGGTGGTGATCTGGGTGGCAGCGCCGCGCTGCATAGAGTTGATCGGCTCGGGTTTTTCTGCGGACAAGCAGCTGCTGGCGACGCGGTTGATCCGTGGTCTGGTGCCCTTCATGATTGGGTTCGGGCTTACGATCCAGCTGGGTGCCTGGCTGCGGGCTGAGCGGAAATTTGCGCTGGCTGCGGGCACCCCGATGATGGTTCCAGTGCTGATCATCGTGACCTTGCTCTGGGTCGGTCATCATTCAGACGTCTGGACACTGACGCTCGCTACGATCCTGGGCGTAGGACTTCAATGCTTATTGCTGACCTACGGCGTGTGGCGGGAGGCCTCTGGCAGCGGCCTGCGTGTGGCCCGCCTGTGGCTACGCGAACCCAGGACAAGCCGTGTGCTGAGCGATGCGCTGCCCTACATGCTGGCGGGAGTGATTCACAGCAGTGTAACGGTGGTAGACCAATCGATGGCGGCGCAACTGCACTCTGGCTCCGTGGCGGTGCTGAGCTATGCCGACAAAATCTGCGGAATGATCCTGGCGCTGACCGCTGTGCCTGCAACGGAGGTGCTTTTCCCTCACTTCGCAGAGATGGTTGCCAAGGGCGAATGGGCCGGGCTGCGTCAGCATCTGCGGCGCTCATGCATGGTCGTGGTTGCAGTGGCTCTGCCAATGGTGGCCGCCATCTATCTGCTCGCCCCCTGGGTGGTGTCTGTCATGTTTGAACGGGGAGCGTTTGGACCAGCCGATACCGAGCGCGTGGCGCACATCCTGCGTTACGCAATTTTCCAGGTACCGTTCTTTATCCTGGGAGGCTTGCTTTCACGAGTTCTGGTGACCCTGCAATCGGCGCGACTGGTGCTGATTGTCTCCGCCGTGGCGATGGTCTTCAATGCCGGACTTAATGCGCTTTTGATGCGCTGGCTCGGGCTCGCAGGCATCGCGCTCTCCACCGTCTTCGTCACCTTTCTGCTGGCGATGTTGGTGGGCAGCCTGGTCATCTGGCAGATCCGAGTGCGTGAACGAGGCGAACAGGAGGCGCCACGACCCTCATGACGACAAGCGCAGCAGAACGCCGCAGCCTTTGGGCACAAAAATGGCTTCCCTGGTTGGTGGCGCTGTTTTGGGTACCTTTCCTTACCCGGGCGATCCACTGGAGCTATGAGCATGGCACCGTGCCGCTGAAACCACGCGATCTGACCCTGCTGGGCATTGCGGTGGTCTCTCTCTTCACCTTGCTGTCACGTCCCCGCTTTAGCATCTTCAGCCTCCTTTGGCTGGCGATCCCGATGCTGAAAATCATGGACGCGGGGTTCCTGATGCGCTTTGAAAACAAGATCGAAGGAGATCACTCGGTCTTCGTCATGAGCTTGATCTCAACGATGCTGATCAGCCTCGGGCTTGTCTTCCCACTTTCAGCACCTAACTGGCGACGCGTCGTGGTGCCAGTCTGCATCGGCACGATCTGTATCATCACCGCATCGATCATTTACGAGTGGCTGGGCTTCGGCAATTACACCAAGATTCCAGGCCGCATGTCGGGCTTTCCAGTGGATCCCAACGCAGGTCCCATCACGATTTGCCTAGCCCTGGGAATTCTCTTCACTGTCCGCCCCAAGTTTTGGCACAACATGGCCATCGCAGCCATTGCGGCACCCGGCGTGGTGATGACGCTCAGCCGCAGTGGCATGGCCGTTTTCATCGTCTTAATCTTTGCCTACGCCATGATGAACTTGCGGCATCATTTCGTCAGCATTCTCCTCATCGGCGTACTGGGCCTGCCTCTCGTGGCGTCCGGACTGATGATGCTCGCAGGTGCAAAATCCCGTGAAGGCGTCGTGCGTAACAGCAACGTCGCAGACCGTATCGAGGCTATTTTCTCCCTCGACTTTGACCGCATCAAAAGTGCCGAGCGCGGCAAGGATCTCGCCGACGGATGGGAGGCGGTGGGCCACTCCCCCGCCTTTGGTTACGGCACCGGATCAGGCAACGTGCGATGGATGCCGCACAATCAATTCGTCGCCATCTGGCTGGATATCGGGCTTTTGGGGGTGCTGGTATATGCCTTCACTCTCCTGCTAGTGACGGTGCGCTGTGTGATGAAGCGCGGAGAGGGCATGTTCTGCCTCATCCCCTTGTGGCTCTATGTTCCGTGTAGCCAGACACTCTTTGAAACGCCGATGTATCTGATGACGGGAGCCGTGGCCGCCAGTGTCCTCTATGAACATCGCTTCAGCTTTTCGCTCTGGGGCCAACGTCGCGTCGCTACCAATTCATGGGCCGCCACTTCATAGCGATGGCTCCTTCTCCACCATTATTTGAATATCCCTGTCCTTGACCGATCCCCATCAACCCCAGCGCCTGCGCCTAGCCTTCCTGATCCGAGACCTCGGATTTGGCGGGGCGCAGCGTCAACTCATCGCGCTGGCCAGCAGGCTGCCACGCGATGAATTTGATGTAGCAGTGGTGCATTTTTACGGCGGTGGCTTGGCAGCCGATCTTGAGGCTGCCGGGGTGCGTTGCATCTTAGCTGGAAAAAAGAGCCGCTGGGATCTGTTAGGTTTCATTGGCAGACTGAGACGCTGTCTGGCGGAATTTCAGCCAGATATCGTACATGGATATTTGGCCGAATCCAATCTCATGGCGCTCTGGCTGCGCCCATGGTGTGGTCAACCGAAGGTCGTGTGGGGCCTGCGCGACTCGCAGAGCGATGGCGACCACTGGGGTGTGCTCGGCCGGCTGAGCGCGTGGCTGAATCAGACGTTGGCACCAAGAGCAGACCTGATCATCGCGAATTCGCAGGCCGGTCGAGACTACTACACCCAGCGCGGACATCCGGCAGAAAAGACCATTGTCATCCCCAATGGAATCGATACGAACCGCTTCGTGCCCGGAGAAAAAACAGGCGCTGATTTCGTGATCGGTCATGTCGCGCGACTGCATCCGATGAAGGATCACGAGACCTTTCTGCGAGCCCTTCCCGAGGTCTTCAAGGCTCTACCAAAAGCACGCGTGATGCTGATGGGCTCCATTGGGGACGCCGGCTACGCAGAACGTATGAAGGCTCTGGCGACTGAACTCGGGCTTGATGACCGGCTCCAGTGGTTGCCAGCGCAACCCGCGATGGAGTTGGTCTATCCACAACTCGATGTGGTGGTTTCATCATCCAGTTTTGGCGAGGGATTTTCCAACGTGCTTGGCGAGGCCATGTCTTGTGGTATCCCCGCCATCGCCAGCGATGTGGGCGATTCCGCAATGATCGTTGGCGATTGCGGATCGGTCTTCCCAATCAAAGCCTCCACAAATCTTGCGCGGCAACTAATTGCGCTGGGTAACACACCACCAGCCACGCGCACCGAATTATCAAGACGATGCCGTGCCCGTATCGTCGATCACTTTTCGATGCGCCATTTGGTCACCAAAACCACAACCGCGCTGCAGGCGCTCTGTGCCCAATGACTGCCCCCATCGCACAGCCTCAACGCATTCTCTTCATCATCGCCGGACTCGGTGCGGGTGGCGCAGAGGCTGTGCTGTCGCAACTGGTGCGCGGCCTCGACCCACAACGTTTCGACCCCTGCGTCATCTCGTTCACGCCCGGCGGTCGCCACGGTGATGCCATGCGTGCAGCGGGTGTGGATGTGCAGGATCTCGGCATGAAACCCGGCCTACCAACACCAGGCGGACTTTGGCGGATGCTGCGCATCGCGCGTGAGTTCAAGCCAGACCTGCTCTGCGGCTGGATGCAGCATGGCAATCTGGCTGCATCGGTGCTGCGCCCGTGGCTACCTGGCAAACCACCGATCCTATGGAATGTGCGGCAGGCAGTCTATTCACTCGGCTTTGAGAAACGCTCCGCCGCATTGCTCATCTCACTGCTGCGCTGGCTATCGCGACGACCCGCCGCCATCATTTGCAATTCCTCCGTCGCTGCCGAGCAATTGGAACAAATCGGCTACAGCATGAAGCATCGCCGAGTCATCGCGAACGGCTTCAACCCAGACCTCTTCCGGCCGGATAGCGCCGCCAGATCAAGTCTCCGCGGGGAACTTGGACTCCCAGTAGAAGCCAAGCTGATTGGCCGCATCGGGCGCAATGACTCTCAAAAGGACAACGGCATGTTCCTCCGTGCGATGGCAGAACTGGTCCCGCAAAGAGAAGACCTGCACATCGTCATGGCCGGAAGCGGAATCGAACCAGGGCGCGAACCACTCGCAACCGAGCTGCAACCCCATGCCGCCGTGCTAAATGGCAGACTGCATTTACTGGGCGAGCGCAGCGATGTGCCACGCGTGACAGCCGCACTCGATATCTCCGTCTCCTCCTCTTTCACCGAGGGCTTCCCCAACGTCGTTGGCGAAGCCATGGCCTGCGGCGTGCCCCCGATCGCGACCGACGTGGGGGATGCCGACCTACTCATGGGACAAAGCGGCATTTGCATTCCTGCCCGCGATTCCGCAGCACTGGTCTCTGCCTGCACACGCCTCCTCGACATGCCGGAAGCGGAAAGAACTGACGTTCAGCACGCCGCCCGGCAACGCATCATTGATCAATTTTCCATCCAGTCCATGATCGAAAAGTTCCAGTCCTTGTTCACTTCAATCTCCCAGACGTCCTCGGACATTCGTCATTAGTCATTCCCCATTCGTCATTATCTCATGTGTGGCATCGCCGGATTTTTCTCACCACCTAGCTCAACCGCAGAATCGCTGACCAGCACTCTGCAGGCCATGACGGATGCCATCGTGCATCGCGGTCCCGATGATGGCGGCCACTGGGTGGATCCGGAATGCGGCATCGCGCTCGGCCATCGGCGCCTATCCATCCTCGATCTATCGCCATTGGGTCACCAGCCGATGACCTCAGCAGACGGTCGCTACATCATGGTCTTCAATGGCGAGGTGTACAACTTCCAAGACCTGCGGGCGGAGTTGGGGACGCTCGGCCACTCGTGGAAAGGCCACTCCGACACGGAGGTCATGCTGGCCGCCATGGTGCAGTGGGGCATCGATGTAGCTACCACTCGCTTCAACGGCATGTTCGCTTTTGCCGTCTGGGACAAGCAAGAGCGCGCCCTGCATCTGGGCCGCGATCGCCTTGGCGAAAAGCCGCTCTACTACGGTTGGGTCGGTGATTCGTTCGTATTTTGCTCTGAGCTGAAAAGCCTGCGCGCCTTCCCAGGGTTCGAGCGCAACGTTGACCGTGCCTCGCTGACACAGCTCCTACGCTTCAACTACGTCCCCGATCCACATTGCATTTTTCAAGGCCTGCACAAGCTACCACCGGGCGGCCTGATCTCGCTTCAACAGCCGACGGATCGACCAGAGCCAAGACTCTACTGGGCCTTGCGCGATGTCATCCAGCGCGGCATGGCCAAGCCATTCGTAGGCACTGAGGCAGAGGCGACAGACCGGCTGGAAGAACTGCTGACCCAATCGGTCAAGCAGCGCATGATCGCCGACGTACCGCTTGGTGCCTTCCTTTCCGGTGGCATCGATTCATCACTGATCGTTGCACTGATGCAATCGCAGAGCACCCGGCCCGTGCGCACTTTCACCATCGGCTTCCACGAAAAAGATCACAACGAGGCCCACTTCGCCAAAGAAGTCGCGCGGCATTTGAAAACCGATCACACGGAGCTCTACGTTACCGGACAAGACGCGCTCGACGTGATCCCCAGCCTACCAGACCTCTACGACGAACCCTTTGGCGACTACTCACAGATCCCCACCTACCTTGTCTGCAAAATGGCGCGCGAGCACGTCACTGTCGCCCTCAGTGGCGATGCCGGAGACGAGCTCTTTGGCGGCTACGAGCGCTACTTTGTCGGTCGCAGTCTATGGAGCAAATTCGCCTGGATGCCTGGCCCACTCCGCCAGGCTTTGGCGGCGAGCATGACGATGTTGCCCGCAGGTTTTTGGAATGGTCTCGGTGTCGCAGCTCGTCCCATTTTGCCAGAGCGCTTCAGACAAATTCCCTTCGGCGACAAATTGCACAAGCTCGCGGAAGTGGTCGGTGCTCCCGGCATGGAGACCCTGTATTTGAATCTGATGTCGCACTGGAAGAGCCCCGCAGACATCGTGATCCAGGGGGATGATCGCCCCACATCCATCACCGACAAAACCGGTTGGCCGGATGTCACCGATTTCACGCATCGCATGATGCACCTGGACATGGAGACCTATCTCCCTGGCGATATCCTCGTGAAGGTGGATCGCGCCGCTATGGGCGTGAGCCTTGAGACACGCGTGCCCCTGCTAGATCAACACGTCATGGAGTTCGCCTGGACGGTGCCCTACTCCATGAAGGTCAAAAACAACAAGGGCAAATGGCTGATGCGGGAGGTGCTCTACAAGCACGTCCCCCGGGCACTGATCGATCGTCCGAAGCGTGGCTTTGGTATTCCTCTGGACGTCTGGCTGCGCGGACCGCTGCGCGATTGGGCCGAGAACCTCCTGGACGAAAACCGCCTGAAACAAGAAGGTTACTTCCACGCAGCACCGCTGCGCCAAAAGTGGCGCGAGCACCTTTCCGGCACTCGCAATTGGCAGTTCTACCTCTGGGAAGTGCTGATGTTCCAGGCCTGGCTAGATCGCTGGCGGGCCTAGCCCTTCACGCGCCAATGCGCACCAGAGCTCAGCTTCACCTTCCAGCCATCCAGATGGCCGTTGGAGTAATCGGTTTTTCCCGTCGCTCCCACCATCCAGATGCCCGTAGCTTTTTTCCACAGGTCACTCATGCTTTCACCCGTGTGGCAGCCCCAGCTTTGGCAAAAGGCGTTTGGAGCAAAGGCACTGGAGTGAATCCGCGATAAATCGTTCTGATGCAGCCATGACGACGATGCCCCATACACGGCGGAGCTGTAATCGAACATGAAGCAGTACTTGTTGGAGTGCCCAAAGTACTCGAAGCCGATAACTTTGTTGCTGCGACGATTGGAGCCGCTGTTGATGTAGTTGATGACTTCACCCCCGGAGCTAAACCAGACCACCTTGAGGTTGTACTTCGCTTGCTTCTCCTGGATCCAAGACGTGTAGGGCTTGCTGTCCGCAGCGGAGCGCCGCAGGTATCCATCGCGATACACGAGCCAAGTGATGGGCAGATTTGGCTGGGTCGAACGCAGGTCCTTCACACGGGTCATCGCAGCCGCGATGAAGTTTGCCCACCAGCGATCATGCTGCTCGCCAGGCTTGCGAAGATCCTCCCACTGCCGCGCTGCCGGACCGCCACTGACGATGATGTACTCGCCGCCCTGCGCGGAGGTCATGGAGACGAAGAACAGGAGGCTGAAGAGCCCGGTGATGAGAAATTGGAAGGGACGATGCATAACAATGCGCGGTGGGTGTAGGGGCAATACTATCCGGAGATTCGGAACTGGCAAGGGCCGCCCATCCTCACCCTGGGATGTGTTCCCCACGCACCAGATCCTCAAGCGTTTGGCGCTCGCGCACTACATGGGCGTCGGCACCATCGACCAGAATCTCGGCAACCAGAGGGCGACTGTTGTAGTTCGACGCCATCGTGAAGCCATAGGCACCAGCGCTCATGACGGCCAAGAGGTCACCTTCTTTGACGACCGGAATCTCGCGATCCTGCGCCAAGAAGTCGCCGGTCTCGCAGATCGGACCGACCACATCGACCGTTTCCGTTGCACTGTCTGACGCCTTTTGTACAGGCACGATCTGGTGCCAGCCCTCGTAAAGGGTTGGGCGGATCAGGTCGTTCATGCCAGCATCGACGATCTTGAAGGTCTTCGCCCCGCCGCGCTTTTCGTACATAACTCGAGTCACCAGGATACCGGCATTACCGACGACAAAACGTCCGGGCTCCATCAGGATGCGCAGGCCCAGAGGCTCCAGCAGCGGCACGATCGAATCTGCGTAGGACTGGATGGTCAAAGGATGCGCCTCCTGGCCTTCCCCGCCCCACCACTCCTGCGTGCCGCTGTCGAGGCTCTGGCGGTAAACGATACCAATACCGCCGCCGATGCTAAAGAAGCGCAGGTTGTACTTCTCCTTCATTTCTGCCACCAGCGGCGCCACCTTTTTGACGGCCTCAATGAATGGCTCCACGCTAGTGAGCTGGGAACCGATGTGCATTTGCAGTCCCTTGATTTCCAGATGCGGGCACTCCTTGGAGATCCACTCATACACTTCTGGAATGCGCTCAAAGTCGATGCCGAATTTGTTCTCGCTCTTACCTGTCGTGATCTTCGCGTGGGTCTTGGCGTCCACATTCGGATTCACTCGCACAGCGACCGGAGCCTTCTTACCAATGGAACCCGCCACCTCATTGATGTAGCGCAGTTCCGCCTGGGACTCCGCATTGAAACAATAGATGCCTTCGTTCAACGCATACTCAATTTCTTCCCGGCTCTTGCCGACCCCTGCAAAGGTGCACTTCGAGGCCTGACCACCCGCGCGCAAAACGCGGAAAAGCTCGCCACCAGAAACAATGTCAAATCCACCGCCAAGCTGCGCCACCGTATTGAGCACCGCCAGATTGGAATTGGCCTTCACCGCATAGCAGACCAAGTGATCCAGGCGGTTCACCGCTTGGTCCAGACGGGTAAAGTGGTCGCTGATCGTTGCCTTGCTATACACATACAGCGGCGTCCCGTGACGCTCCGCCAGAGTCTGGAGGTCAACGTTTTCAGCGTGCAATCGGCCTTGGAGATATCGGAAACTATGCATAAAGGCCCGCTAGATACGCCGGATTTTGCGGCGTGCAACTGCGCTCTAGATCGCAAAGCCATTGCACAGACACAGAGTTCGGGGCAAAGCTGTCGGTTCCGAATGAGCCAATTCCCCCAACCCGTCGCCATCACCGGCATCGCCCTCCGCACGTGCCTGGGCTCGGGTCCGCGCGAACACTTGGCGGCGCTCCAGGCTGGGCGCAGTGGATTGCGGCCTCTCAGCGAGCAGCCAGCGCTGCCGGCCGGTTGGCTGGAGGATCGGGGCTGCCTGAAAAAGAGTCGGCGCTACGGGGCCGCCAGCAATCTGGCCGTCTCCCTCGCGCAGGAGGCCGTCAAGGAGGCGGGATGGAGCGAGGCAGAAACCACCCGGGCCTGGATCATGGCGGGCTCTAGCCGAGGGAACGTGGGCGAACTCCTGGGCGAGCACCACGGCCGCCGCCGAGTCTCAAAATTTGCTGCAAGCAACTCCATGCATAGCGAGATCGCCGCCGCAGTGAGTATCGAGCTAGGGATTCACGGAGGCTGGCAGATGCTTTCCAATGGCTGCTCTTCCGGCCTCGATGCACTGGGATTGGCCGCCGGATTGGTCGCCGCAGGGATGGCGCCGCGGGCAGTCGTGGTCTCCGTCGATTTACCGCTGATCCCTGCCCTGCTGGCAGATTTTGCAGCGACCGGTCTGCTCTCCACCAACGGCGTCAACGATCCCTATTCGACGGCCACCACCGGATTCCTGCCTGCTGAAGGCGGCGCGGCGATCTTGGTGGAACCAGTGGGCACCAGACCCGCGATGGCCTTGGTGCATGGCTATTGGGTCAATTCAGATGCCTGGGACGCCGTCGGCCTGCCGAAAGATGGCGGTCCGATCCGTGATCTCATCGCCCAAGTCTTGGCAGAACGTCCCGAAACAAACATTGCCCTCTGCCCGCACGCCAGCGGCACCGCCCTGCATGGTCACGCCGAGCTCGCCGCACTAAACGCAGCCTTTCCGGCGGTCGGAAAACGCAGCGCCTCTCTGCACCTGATGAAGCCCTTCACCGGTCACTCGCTGGGAGCCAGTGGTGCCGTTGATGCGGCGATATTGGCGACCTTCTTGCAGCAGCAGCAATTACCGCCCAACCTCCCCGGACTCTCTGGAGCAGGCGGCGCGCTCAGCGTACCAGACACCGCACGATCCGCAAAAGACACCGCCGTGCTGAAGATCTCCAGCGGCATGGGCGGCCACAATGCAGCGGTCCTGATGACCACGGCCTAGCGCTTGGCCCCCGATGCGTGCGCCTCTATCACTGCAATGAATGCTGGCAAATAGTCGCGCGCTTTTGTCTCGCCCACACCACGCACCTTCAGTCCCGCCTCGATGCTACGCGGCTTCAATCGCGTCATGAATTCCAGTGTCTGATTGGAAAACACCTGGAAAGGCGGCACCTTCTGCTTCTTCGCGATCGTCGTGCGGGCTTGCTTCAGCTTCTCAAAGAGCGCGTCGTCAAAGCCCAACTCGTGCGCGCCGACTTCGTCCTTCTTCGACTTCGCAGCCGCCTTGGATGCGGGCGCGGCGACGATCATCTGCGGCCAGCGCATGCGGACATTGGTACCGTTTTTCATGACGTCCGCCCCTTTGCTGGTCAGGGAGACAAGAGGAAACTCGCCCTGGCTGATCTCGATCAGCGCCTGCCTTTCCATCTCTGTAAAAAGCGGGTGCAGCGCGTGGGTGCCGATCTCTTTCAGCAGTCCATAAGTCGTTAGTTGATCCAGTCCGGAATCCACTACTTCCTTGGACTTGCTGCCCACCAGCATCTGAATGATCCGTCCCTTCCCAAAGCGGCCCTCGTATCGGCCATCCGTCAATCGGCGGGACATCCGCGCGATACCACTCAGCGCCTGCCGCAGCATCATCACCTCTTCCGCATTCCCCTCGCGCGGCGGTTGCGCGCCAGAGGATCGGCAAGTATCGCAGCTGCCACAGGCCACCGGATCCGCCTCGCCAAAGTATTCCAAAATGTACTCCTGCCGGCAGTGATCGCTGTAGCAAAGATCCACCATTGCCTTCAGCTTTGCCCGATCTCGGCGATCTTTCTCACGCAGCGCAGCCAGATCCAGCTTCACATGCCGCGCCAAGACATCCGGCTGTAGGAGTCGCGTACCACGCGTGCGTTTGCCGGGCACGTCGAAGCGCTCAATATAGCCCTCTCGCACCAGAATGCTAAGCGAGGTGCCAACGGCCATCGAGTTCTTTGCCATCGCATACGAGGTCAGATCATCAATGCTAAGCGTCACCACATGGTCAGAATCCGCCCGGTTTAGCAGCGCCTGATACACATCCAGGATCGTCTGCGGCGGCGGATTGTTGCCCTCGATGAAAAACTCCTGTGTCTTCACATCGGCAAAATTGAACAAGAGCTCACACCATGCAGGCTCACCATCACGACCCGCGCGACCCGCTTCCTGGTAGTAGGCCTCCACACTGCCCGGCACATCGAAGTGTGCCACAAAACGCACATCAGACCGATCAATGCCCATCCCAAACGCATTGGTCGCCACCGCCACATCGCACTTGCGGGCAATGAACTTGTTCTGCCGATCCTCACGCTCCTTGTCACTCAGACCACCGTGATATTCGATGACCTTCATCCGCCACTCGCGTAACATCTCGCCCACGGCCTCCACGTGTTTCCGCGTCGAGCAATAAACGATACCCGTCTTATGTCGTGCGACGATGTCCTTCAGTCGCGCATATTTGTCCACATCACCCTTTGTCTGCGCGATATTCAGGCTCAGGTTTGGCCGCTCGAAACCCCGGATCGCCACATATGGATCACGCAGGTCCAGGGTCTTCTGGATATCATCGCGCACCTCCGGCGTCGCCGTCGCCGTCAATGCCACCACCTGCGGCCGGTTCAGCGCCTTCAGCGCCTCGCCCAACCGCATGTAATCCGGCCGGAAATCATGCCCCCACTGCGAGAGACAGTGCGCCTCATCCACCGCAAACAGCGCGATATCCACGCGGCTCAACGACCGCAAAAAGGCCTGACTGCGAAAGCGCTCCGGTGCCACATAGACAAGTTTGTAGCGGCCCGCAGCGATGCCCGCCAGGCGCTCCCGCTGCTCCTCCAGCGTCAGCGAAGAATTGATCAACGCCGCCGGGATCCCCCGCCGCACCAGCGCATCCACCTGATCCTTCATCAGCGCGATCAACGGACTGACGACGATCGTCACCCCATCCATGACCATCGCCGGCAACTGGTAGCAGAGAGACTTCCCCCCGCCCGTCGGCATGATGACCATCGTATCCCGCCCGCCCACGATGCTGGCGATCACCGGCTCCTGCCCGTCCAAAAACTCCCGGAACCCAAAGTGCCGCCGCAACGCCTCGCGGGCGTCATGGATCTGGGCAGCGGTGTCGGGTTTGTCAGTCGGCTCGGGCACGGGCCATCGTTAGCCGGGAAAGACGGAAAGTAAAAAGTGAATGCTGCGCTCTGGCGCAAGATCGGCTGAGTTCGCCAGCTGAACTACGGTCCTATACCCTGCGTCACCAATTTTCTGATTTCCAGCAGATTCAGGGAGGCCCGCAGATTTGTGTTTTTTCTTCATCTGTTGGCCTCCCTGAGCCGCAAGTCAGACGCAACCAATCTGCTGGAGGTTAAATCCGCAGTCACAAAACCTGATGGAACCAGCGCGCCAGCCTGTGACTTCCTCTCACGCATTCATCCCGTCCGCCGCACCCCAGGGTTCCACGCTTTTCAGCGCCTTTTGCGCCGCCAAAAAGTCGTAACAGTCAGGCAGATCAAAGTGCCTCAAGACACCGTGCGGCAGCAGCGCGAAGGGCCACTGGTAGTCCGCTGTCTCCGCGACCTCGCTCCAGGAAGCGAGCGCGTTTTTCAGCGTGACCTGTTTCGCTGCGGGCGCGAGCGACGCGGCGATGGCCGCCACCAGCGCGCCCCAACCGCGCCCGGCCAGGTGGATGTCTGCGTGGCCATTGGCGACGAGGAGATCGATCACGCGCAGCACGTCCTGCACGCGCTGGCCGAGCACGGGGCGGTCCAGCATCAGGCCATGCGCGGCGTAAAAGTAGTCGCTGCCGTAGGGCTTCAAAAATTGATCCACGCCGCAAGTGTTCGGTCGCGATTCGCCAATGCCGCGAGGGTCGCAGGCGAAGAAGGCGGCGTCTTTTTCGGTGGCGATGAGGTCTTGGATCATCGGCTCCAACGCCAGTTCCGCATCCGCGCTGTGATGCGCAATGTAAAGCACCGCGCGCTTTTGACCGCGCGGTAAGCGGGAGGTCAGGGCCTCCTCAAAGAGCCGCGTGAGAAAGGTCTGGACGCCAGGCTCCGTCTCGACCGCGTAACAGCAGGAAGACTTGCTGGGATAACCGCGCGCGCCAGAACTGCGCAGGATGCGATAGTCTGGGACGCCCTCGGGCGCGGTCAATCGCAGGGCTTCGCGGATGGCGGGGCCAAGCTTCTCCGCGCTGATCTTCCCGCGCTGTGCGGCCAAGGCTTTGGAGGCTTCGGTCGTAAAGTCCATCACGGTCTTCGACTTCAACTCGCTGACCTGCCCCTTCGGTGCCGCCCAGAGTTCGGGATCTTTTTCCAAGGTTAAGACGGGCTCGGTCTGCGCATCGGAAACTGCGGTGGCTTTGTTGAAGAATCGATACATCGCCTCCCGATTTTCCTGCGTGTAACCGTGGTAAGTGGGCCCGATGAAAAGCTCCACGTTGTCCGGCGCGCCCAGCAGGGTGTAGAGTTTTTTCAATCGCTGGTAGGACTCCTCCGAGCCGCGCGCATCAAAGAAATCGCGCTCTTTGGCCAGTATGATCACTGGCTTCGGTGCCATGGCGGCGAGGAAGTCGGAGTGATCTAAACCCAGCGCCAGCACCTTGGGCGGGCACTGCTCCGTATCGGCAGGGAGCTCGTTTTCAGCGTTGTGCAGGAAGGTCGTGACGAAGCAACTGGGGGCAGCCATCGTCCAACGGGAATCAACCCCAGCCAGCCAAGTCGTCATCGTGCCGCCGCCGGAATTCCCCGAGACACCGACCCGCTGCGGATCGACCTCGGGCCGGGAAAGCAGGTAGTCCAAGGCCCGCACCCCATCCCAGGCACGCCAAGCGCCGAAAAATTCCCCCACCAAGCCCTGCTGGTTCCCGCACTGGATGTGCTCGCTAACGCTGCCGCCGTAGCGTGATTTCAGGCCCTTGCCACCTTCGTCTTTGATGTATTGGAAGCGTTCCCCTTGGCCAATGGGATCAAAAATGAGCACCACGTAACCCATGCGCGCCAGCCCTTGGCAAAAGCTCTGATAAGCGCCCTCGGCCTTGCCATTGAGCGAGTGCCCGCAGGTGCCGACCACGCCCGGCATCGGCCCTTGGCGACCCTTTGGCACGTAAAGATTCCCCGTGACGAGGAAGCCGGGCCGACTCTCAAAAACCACCTTCTCGATGCGATACGTATCGCGATCCGTGATGCTGGTGACGCGTGCGTTCAGCGGCGTTTTTTCTGGCTCGGGACCAAAGCTTTCACGAATCAGACCGCGTACCAGATCGACGTAGGCCTTCGCATCTTCGGGACTTTTCAATGCGTCCCTTCGCTTGTTTCCGATCTCTTGTGCGGCAGCGACTTGATCGACCAGCCACTCCTGCATCATGCGCGGGAAGCGATTCAGCGCAGTCCGTTCGGGCGCAGCAGGGTCCGCGCTGAAGGCAGTCAGGCCAGTGAGCTGAGAGGCTACTGGCAAACCAGCAAGCCGAAGAAAATCACGACGAAGAACGGGGCGGGAAGTAGGCATGATCCATGAAACCCAGCGCGGGTTGGACAAAGCACCGGGGCATGGAGAAGACGCACGCCGCAAGGGTCTTCTAGCTCCTTACTGCGACTGCCACCCACGCGTTCGTATGCTCGCACCACCAATCGCGACGTGATCGCCACCTGCCTCCAGAGCCGTCTGCGCACCAAAGCCTGCGTCAGGCAGCAGCTAGGAAACAGGGCAGTCCGAGCGTTCGCGCCGCCGCTAGCATCTCATTGTCAAAGGTGACGAGTTGTAAGTCGGGGACGACCGTGATGGCACGATCACAAACGAAGAGGTGCCCCGCGTCGGCGGCGCGGAGACGAAGGGGACGGTTGAAGGCGCAGAGCTGCGGCAGCTGGGACTCGCCCATTTCCAACCACGAGATCGTAGCGGCGATCTGCCGCCATTCTGACCACGCCTGAGGCGTCGCCCGGCGGCGGGCGAGCGCGGCCTCTGCCTCCACCTGCATCCAACGCCAGGCGTAGAGCTCGGTGGACTGCTCCCAAGCCTTCAATGCGGCGGCGCTATGGGGCTCCTGCAAAACGAGCGGAACGACCGCGCTGGTATCCAGGAAGAGATCCATCGGCTAGTAGTCCCTCTGGCTGCGCATTTCTGCGGTGGAATCAACGTCCGTCCGGCCATCCCCCGCAAACTGGGGTTGCGGGCGCAAGCGAGCGCTGCCAGACACATTCAGGGCAGGTTTGACGAGGGTTAGGCCGACCGTCTGAAAAGCAGTCTCAAGCTGGCGGCGTTCGATCTGGTGGGTTGCCTTCATAGGATCATCCTTGGCGCGGGTGAGATAGGCCACTGGCTGTTCTCGGACACAAACCTCGATCTCCTCCCCCGTCTCCTGCACATGCCGCAGGTAATGGGAGAGGTGGGTCTTCAGTTCTCCAGTTTTGACTTGCACTTGACCAAGTTGACCCACACACTTAGTCAAGTCAAGTGCACTTTCCAACGCAACCAAGAAAAAGGGAGGCGCGCCGCTGCGGCGACACGCCCCCCTCTTAAAACTGCGCTGACCGCGATCCTAGGCGGGCCGCTTCCGGTTCAGGTAGTAGTCGAGGCTATCGACCAGGGCTTCCCAGCTGGCGTCGATGATGTTGTAGTGCACGCCGACGGTGCTCCACGATTCTTCGCCATCCGTGCTGGTGATCAGGACTCGGGTCTTGGCGGCAGTGCCGGAACCGCTGTCGATAATGCGGACCTTGTAGTCCTCCAGGGCGATCTTGGCGATCTCTGGGAAGGCAGGGGTGAGGGCCTTGCGCAGGGCTTTGTCCAGGGCGTTCACGGGGCCATCGCCATCGTCCACGGTGTAGATGCGCTCGTCACCCACCTTTAGTTTCACGGTGGCCTCGCAGGTCTCAAAACCTTGCTTGCCGCTGTAGCGATGCGTGGAGTGATACTCCAGCAGATCAAAGAAGGGGCGGTATTGGCCGAGCTCCTTGAGGATCAGCAGCTCAAAGGAGGCATCGGCGGCTTCGTATTCGTAGCCATCTTTTTCCAAATCTTTGATGCGTTGCAAGATGCCACGCACTTGGGTTCCGCCCTTCTCGAGCGTGACACCAAGCTCGGTGGCCTTCATGAGAACGTTGCTCTGCCCCGAGAGGTCGGAGATGGTGATGACGCGCTCGTTGCCGACCAAAGTAGGGTCAATGTGCTCGTA
This sequence comes from Verrucomicrobiaceae bacterium, assembly GCA_024232965.1. GTDB lineage: Bacteria > Verrucomicrobiota > Verrucomicrobiia > Verrucomicrobiales > Verrucomicrobiaceae > JACKQF01. Next base: position 549,085 of record JACKQF010000004.1, read on the forward strand.
GCTGCGGGCGAGTTTTTGCACCGCGTGAACGTGCAGTCCTCCTTTGTGGGTAAAGGCAGCGGTGCCGACATACGGAGCGCGGATGTCGTGCGGGACGTTCGCGATTTCATCGACGAACCGAGCCAGATCACACAGCCCGGCGAGATCGACGCCGAGATCGATGCCCATTTTCATCTGCAGATTGGGCATGATGGTGATCAGGTTGCAATTGCCGACGCGCTCGCCGTACCCATTGATCGTGCCCTGCACCTGGCAGGCCCCAGCGCGGACCGCGGCCAAGGCATTGGCGACGCCGACCCCGCCATCGTTGTGGGTGTGGATGCCGACCGGACGACCGAGGTGGGCCATGACCTTGCGCGTGACTTCCTCCACCCAATCTGGCAGTGCACCGCCGTTGGTCTCGCAGAGCACGATGAGATCAGCTCCCGCGTCCTGAGCTGCCTTGACGGTTTTCAGGGAGTAATCGGGGTCTTCGCGGAAGCTATCAAAGAAGTGCTCCGCATCGTAGAGGACCTCGCGACCGTGCTTCTTCAAATACGCGACGGTATCCGCGATCATGGCGAGGTTTTCTTCCAGCGTGACCTGGAAAACTTCGGTCACATGCAACGGCCAGGTTTTACCAACGATGGTCACGACCGGAGTCTGCGCATCGAGGAGCATCTGCACCTGCGGATCGTCCTCGACCTTCATCTTGCCACGGCGGGTCATGCCAAAGGCGGTAATCTTTGCGTTCTTCCACTTCCGCTCGGTGGCCTTTTGGAAAAATTCTGCGTCCTTCGGATTGGACCCCGGCCAGCCGCCTTCGATGTAATGCACGCCAAAGGCATCGAGACGTTCGGCGACACGGAGCTTATCGAGAGTGGAGAAGGAGATGCCCGTGCCCTGGGTGCCGTCGCGCAGGGTGGTATCGTAGAGGCTGAAGGGAGTCATGATTTGAAGAGAAAAATAAAGTGGGTTGGGAACGATTCCCCGAAAAACTGAAGCGGGCCTGGAGGTGGGGAAAAGTCCAAGCCGGACGCGGTGTCCGCACCCAAGACAAGGCGAGCGAACGATGGGCGTGCACGCGGGTTCCGTCGGCTGCGTCAAGCGCAGAGGAACCCGTGTCTAATTCGGATGTTGCAAATGTTGGCGATCCGGCCCATGAGGCCGCAAAGGTAGCGGCAGGCCCCAGGACTGCAAAGAGAAGTTTTCAGTTTTGCACACCTTGGCTATTTGTCCTTTTCCCCGTTTTGATCGTGTGCAAGGGATGCGCGCCACCGTTTTCCACGCGCCCTGAACCTTTTGAAAGCCCTCCTCCGCCAACCTTATTTTCGCGTCGCCGCGACTGTTTTTGCTCTCCTCCTGGTCACCTTTCTGGTGGTCGAACGGCCAGTGAAGGTGGAAAAGCGCATCGCGGAGCGGGCACAACTCGGCAAAGACGCGCCGACCCACTGGCTGGTGCCGGTTTGGCTGTGGAAGGGGCTCGCGGTGAATGTCGGGCTCGCCGGGGTGCTGTTGGCCCTGACACCGCTGGCGGGGAGAAAACTGACCAGCGGCGTGCTCCCCCGCCCGCCCCGGTCACCTTTTTCGCGGCGCGAGTGGATGCTATTGATCGCGTCCGGAGTCCTGTTCGTCGGCAGTGGTGCGCCTCGTTTGGGGCACTCGCTCTGGGGGGACGAAGAATACACGATGAAGCGGGTGATCGCCGACGACATATCGCGCGATGAAAATGGCGTGCTGCAAATCCAGCCCCGCAGTTGGATGGACACGATTTGGGATTACAACAAACCCACGAACCATGTGGGTTACACCGTCGTGGCGCGGCTCTTCCACGACGCACTTTTCACCCGCAAGGACGGCCCGCAAGATCCATGGTTCTCCGAGGCAGCGATCCGCCTGCCGGTCCTGCTGGCCGGCGTGGGGAGCATGATCGCGCTGGTGTGGGCCTGCTGCGTTTGGGGCTGGCGCCGGGGCGTGGCATTTCTGGCGTTTGGATACGCGGGCCACGCCTGGTTAGTGCGGTTCGGCGTCGATGCTCGCGGGTATGGGTTTGTGCTCCTCTTGGTGCCGGTTTTGGTGGGCCTCCTGGGAAGAGCCCTGCAAACAGGCCGCTGGCGCTGGTGGGTCGGTCTGGGGGTCGCGGAGTTTTACATCCTGTGGACCTACCCAGGTGTCGTGCATGTGCCGGTGGCCCTGAACATTGCAGCGCTGGCGCTAATTCTGACCGCAGCGAGCGATCGCTCAGAGAAGCTGGCCCTGCTGGGGCGCTGGCTGGTTTCAGGCGTGATCTGCGCGATGCTGGTCGTGGGCATCATGGCTCCCCTGCTGCCCGGTTTCATCAAGTTCCTGAACCAAAAGATGCTGGCGGGCGATATCGATGCCGCATGGCTCTGGGATGGTGCTGCGGCCTTGTTTTGCGGTGTCACCTTCTCTCAATGGGACCCGACCAACTCGTTCTGCGTATCCCTGTCAAATCAGCCGACGCCCCATTGGGTGGCGGTGCTCCTTGTCGGGCTGGGACTCATCGGGGCTTTGGTGGGAATTCTCACGGAAGCCGCGCAGAGGCATCGTCGCTGGTTCCTGCTGTTCCTGGTGGGCGGTCCTGCCCTGATGATCCTGCACCTCATGGTCGGCCACACCAAACCGTACCACTGGTATCTGATCCCCTTCCTGCCCTGCCTCTTCTTCCTCTGGGCCGCAGCGATGAATCGAGGTGGCGCAGCATGGCAACGCTGGACGGCACTGGGCTCGGTGATTGTCTGCATGGCAGGGGTCCACGTGCTAGCCTTTGAGCAGGCCAAGCTCTACACTCGATTCCCCATCGAATACTGCCGCGAGTCCGTCGCGGAGATGCGGGAAATCACCAACCCACGCTGCCCCGGCTATGATCAGGCGATCCTTTCCGTCGGTTTCGCGATGTACACGGAGGCCTACGATCCTGGGCTGATTCGGTTCTCCACGGTGGACGAACTCCGTCAATTCATGCGGCAATCCGACGCCGAGAAGCGCCCCCTCTACATCAACTTTGGCTTCGGGACCTTCCAAAGGCAGACCGCCCCAGAGATCATGGCTCTTATCGACAATCCGGCCCTGTTCGAGCGAATCGCACTCCTGGAGGGGCAATTCATTACCACGACCCGGGAAGTCTTCCGCTATCGCCCCGGCAGCGTCGCGACGCTCGCCCCCTAATTTTGACGCTTGAACGGCGGTGCGACCAACGTTCTAAATGGCACTACTCTCATGATTCTCGCCGCTTTGCCAGATCCCAGTCCCTTCGGAGACATCATCGTCGCCTTTCTCAGCATCCTTTTCGAAGGCGCGCCTTACATCCTGGTGGGGACCATTCTCTCAGGGTTTATCGACGCCTTTTTGCCTGCGCAGTTGCTCGAACGCGTCCTACCGAAGAACAAAGTTCTCTCAACGCTGGTTGCTGGATTTTTGGGCCTAATCTTCCCGGTCTGTGAATGCGCCGTGGTCCCAGTGGTGCGTCGCTTGGTGCAGAAAGGCCTGCCAATCTCATGCGCGATGACCTACCTGCTCTCCGCGCCAATCATTAACCCGATCGTCATCATGAGCACGATGACCGCCTTCAATAACTTCAAGGCGGGCGAGCCCAACGCACCTTTTGATTCATCCAATGTCACGATGACGGTGGCGCGCATCTCGCTGGGTTACGTCGTGGCCGTCCTGTTTGGTTTGGCGATGCTGCGCAAAAAGCCAGCCGACATCCTGCGCCCCGAAGTCGCCGCCGGCATCGAAGGCACCGGCCCTGATGCGAAGCCGAAGCCAGTGCTGAAGTTTGACGCCAAACTCATCCACGCCATGCGCACCGCGATGCGCGACTTTTTGGACACGGCCATGTATTTCTCCATCGGCGTCATGATCACCGCCGTCTTTAATACTCAGGTCAACCAAGCGGCGATCCAGGGTGTCGCAGGGAATGACTTCCTGGCGGTTCCGTCCATGATGATCCTGGCCTACGTGCTGTCACTGTGCAGCACGTCTGATGCCTTCATCGCCGCCCCGATGGCGACCTTTTCCGTCGGAGCAAAATTGGCCTTCCTGGTGTTTGGTCCGATGCTGGACGTGAAGCTCAGCTTCATGTATTCTGCCGTGTTCCGCCGTCGGTTTGTCTTTGGCATCTCCGCAGCTCTATTCATCGTCGTCGGCGTTCTCAGCACCCCTTGGGCGGCCCTGATCAAGGCGGCTCTCGCTCCGCTGAATCTCAAACCTTATTAATTCGTCAATCCCCGCCACTATGAAAACGTCGCGAATCGGCACCCATCTCACCAGCGTCCTACTGCTCCTACTCTGGAGCGCTGTCATGCTCTACTTCTACGCCAGCGGGCGGATTGCCAGCTACCTTCAGGAGCAGGGCATCTTTCAGCCGATGGTTCTCATCGGCGGGATTGGCCTAGCCATCCTCGGGCTCTTCAATCTCGTCACCATGGGGGCAGAAGAAGCCGACTGCTGCGAACACGATCATGACTATGGGCACGATCACGGTCACGACGATCACCATCATCATGAGGGTGGCTGCTGCGATCACGATCACAAACACGACCACGCGCATCATAGTCACGACCATGATCACGCACACGCCCACGGCGATTGCTGCGACCACGATCATTCCCACTCCCACTCTGATTGCGGTCACGATCACTCTCATGATGAAGGTCATGCCCATGCCCACGGCATCCTGGAAGAGAGCGGCCCGCTCGGGCGCTTGTTCGCACTGGCCATCTTGGCTGTGCCGATCAGCTACGCTGCGGTCACATCGCCCGATGCCTTCAGCGCGCGGTTTCTCGAAAACAAAGGCGCTTACAGCAATGTCGTGGATGCCGCAGGTCTTGCGCAACATTCTTTGAAAAACAAAGCCCCGCAGACAAACACCCCGGCCACATCGACTGCCCCGTCCCAACCCACCACCGTCGCCAAAACGGATCCAGCGGCAAGCGCTCAGCCTGGCACATCGGCACCGGCCGCCAAGCCAACCGTCGCGGCAGGCGATCTGCCACCAGCAACCGTCGCAACCACTGATGGCAAATCCGCCCCTACAGATCCCAATGCACCTCCAGCCCCAGGCGAGGAGATGAAGTCCGGCGGCGGATCGGGCGGCAGCAGCCCAGATGCAGGAAAAACGGCACAAAGCTACGGCTCCTTTACCTTGGAGGACTTGAAGGCGCAGGTGCCGCAGAGCAAGGAAGGCAACTTCATCCTCGACGTGCCAGAGATCTACTACACCGGCGGCGATGTCGAAGTTCAGCGCGTCCTGACCGGCCAGAGCGTCGAGACGATCGCCCAGGTTTTGCCTGAAAAAGTCAACAATGCTGAGGGCAACCGCATCCGCATCTTCCGCTTGCTCGTGCAGTGCTGCGCAGCCGATGCGCGCCCCTACTCCGTGCCTGTTGATTTTGGCAAAAAGGCTCCCGAATACAAAGACATGACCTGGGTCAAGGTCACCGGCACCATGAGCTACCAGAAGGAGGGCGACCAAACCGTCCCAGTGCTCAATGCAACGAAGATCGAGGAAACCACTGCGCCATCCGAGACGACCTTGTACTGATCCGCCGTGAAAGCCTGGCACATCACTGGCATCGAGGGCATCCCTGCCCTGCAACTCGTCGATCTCCCCTCCCCTGAGCCCGCTCCGGGCGAGGTCCTGCTGCGCATGCAAGCGGTCTCGCTGAATTACCGCGACTACATGAATGTGACCGGCATTCGCGGTGTCACGGGCCCCATTCCGCGTATCCCTTGCTCCGATGGCGCGGGCGAAGTCATCGCACTAGGCGCAGGCGTCACGGATTGGAAAGTCGGAGATCGAGTCGTGGTCCCCTTCATGCCCACCTGGCTCGATGGCGGCTTCACCCAATTTCATTCCGCCCGCGCCTTGGGTGGGGCTGTCGATGGGTTGCTATGTGAAGAAGCTTGCCTGCCCGCCAACAGCCTTTTGCGCATCCCTGATTACCTCAGTATGCAGGAGGCCGCCACCCTGCCCTGCGCCGCCGTCACCGCCTGGGATGCGCTGATGGTTCGAGGCCAATTGACTGCGGGCGAGACGGTCCTCATTCTGGGTAGCGGCGGAGTTTCCGTCTTTGCCCTGCAATTCGCACGCCACGCGGGTGCCCGCGTTTTGGCCATCTCCAGCAGCGATGAAAAGTGTGCTCGACTCCGCGCCCTCGGTGCCGACGCCACGCACAACTACAAGACAGATCCCGCCTGGGACGATTGGGCCATCGCGCAAACCGATGGATTGGGTGTCGATCGCGTGGTGGAAATCGGTGGACCCGAGACGCTCAATCGCTCGATCAAAGCCACTCGCTTCGGCGGCCACATTGCCTTGATTGGAGTTCTGACCGGCACCGCTGGCGATGTTCAAACCGTGCAGATCCTGCGCAAAGGCATCCGTCTTGACGGCATCTACGTAGGCTCCCGTGCGATGTTCCAGGCCATGTTGGCGACGATGAGCGGCGCACAGTTGCGCCCGGTGATTGATTCCGTCTTTCCGTTCAAAGATGCACCCGCCGCCTTCAGCCACATAGAAGGCGGCGGGCACTTTGGTAAGATCGTAATCTCTGTCACACCTCTATAACAGAGACCAGAGGATCTTACCGTCCTCTCTCACTTGCGGTCGCCTTTCGGAGCCGGGAGATCCGAGTGGATCTCCTCCAATTCCTTCAGCATACCGCGAAGATGTTCGGGGATCTGCTCACGATCCTGATCCCCATGTAAAGTCCAGCTCTGCTCCTTGCCATCCTTGGGCTTGGCCGTGAAGACCAAGTTTCCATCCTCACGACGCAGGCGGTATTCGCCCGTCTCATCGCGACGCAGAACATTGGCAGAAGAATGAGCTTCGGAGTGGCTCTCCGCCCGCAACTCGGCACGTTCCTCGCGCTCAGGCTTCGGAAGGATCGGGGCAATGCCGCGGGGTGCATCCCCGTCCATGGTCGGCGGTTTTGGCATCTCGCCTTTGCGCCCGCCCCTGACCCAATCCTGCATTCGATCTTGAAAGGCGCGCATCCGGTCTTGAAAGCGCTCCATGCGCTCCCGCATCTCCTTGCCGTTTCCTTCCTGGGGTGGCATCCACTCGTGATGTGGCCCCATCGGCCAGCCCTGACTACCGCGGGATCCCGTCGGCGGCATCTCAGGGCCTACTTCGTGCTCGCCCAAAGTGACAGCGATGGTCTTTTCTTCGCCACCACTGATCACGACAAAGGAAACCTTGTCTCCCTTTTGACGGCTACGCACCAGCGTCATCAGTTGCTCCATATTCACCAACTGCTGATCGTCAAAGCGCGTCAGGATGTCGTGAACTTTGATTCCTGCTTCGCTGGCAGGTGATCCGGGCATGACTTCGATGACCAACAAACCAAAGCCGTCCTTCAGCTTCGTTTGCGCACGGAGTTCCGCTTCAACACTCCGCGTCATAACACCCACAAAGGGCTTCATTTCCGCATGGTGCTCGTTTTTGTGTTCGCGCTTCTTCTCGGCCTTTTCTCTGGGATGCTCCGGCTTCGCAGCCTCGACCTCGGGCTTCTTCACCTCCTCGACAGGCGGCGCGACGGCCTCCTGCGCCCGCAGCGGTGCTGAGGGCAAGACTGCACCCGCCGCGAGGCAAGCCGTCAGGATGGATCTGGTTTTCATGGTGGGGTTGGATTCAGGTTTGGGGGGGGAAAGGGTCACTGGAAATCCGCAGGCAAGACCATGCGGTCTTCGATTGGGATCTCGATCAGATATTGGGAGCCATCGCGTGGATCGATCCAGATGCGACGCTCCACTCCATGCACTTTCAGATGCTGCTCAGGCTGATTTTGCGCATTGTAACGGATGCCTTGATCCTCCGCGCTCAGCACTTCGCGAGTGGTGGAAACGGACAGCATCCGCTTGGCATCGAGTGCCGCAGGAGCGCTCGTTTTGGTGGACTGCGCCGTCGATTCACTCTGCGGAGCCTGGCGTGCAGGCATCACCAGCATAGCTACGACTGCGGCCGCCGCCCCGATGGCAGACCAAGTCATGGGCTGCCACCAGAGCTTTGATTTGGCGCGGTTTGCAGATGTGGAAGTGGGTTTCATCCACTGTGCATCCATGTCCAGATCTGCGGCGACTTTATCCAGCAGCGAGCGGGATACAGCCGCTGGGCGCAGATCTGAGATCAGGGCTTCAACGTCTTCGATCCTTTTCATGACAACATCTCCGGTTCAGTTTTTGAGTAAGCTGGCAACGCTGTGACAGGCGGGCTCAGCAGGTCTTCGCGCATGTGGGCTAGGCGCTTCTGCATAGCCGCTAACGCATAGCGATAGCGAGAGGTGATGGTATTGATGGACTCGCCCAACATGTTGGCGATCTCCGCAAAAGTCAGTCCGCCCCAGATTTTCAGTGTCACCACTTCCTTCTGCATGGGCGGCAGCTCGCGCATTGCTTCTTCAACGAATGCACCGCGTTCTTTGTCCTCCAGGACGGTATCAAAAAAGACTGGGGCATCTTCCACGGCGTTTTGCTCGCGATTTTGGCGACGCTGATCCCCGCGCCGCAGGTCCAGCGCAATGGTGCGCACAGCAGCATAGAGGAGCGGCACCTGGGATTCGTCACCATCTGGGTAGCGCCTCCACCAGCGCACAAAGGCCATTTGGACGACGTCTTCGGCGTCTTCCAGCGAACCTGTGATCTGGCGAGCGTAAAGCACCAGACGAGGCGCTAGGCGCTCAAAGCATTCTTTCCAACTGGTAGTAGCGGAGTTCATCGCAGTTTCGTTCTTCACAGGCTTAACGACACCGCCCCCGCTTTTTGTGTGCGAAAATATTATTCGCCCAATTGCTTCTTCAATCGCTCGACCTCAGCACGCAGCGTTTCGACCTCACCCGCCTTGGCTGCAGCTTCTTGCGCCTCCGAGAGGCGAAACTCCAATTCAGCGATCTTGTAGCCATCCTCGCGGGCCTTCTTCCGTGCCTCGGCCTCGGCTTGCTTCAGGGAGTCCTCCAACTGCCGGGCGCGCCGATCCGCATCGCGGCTACCATTGTCTTTGCTGGGTGCAGCGGGCTCTGCGGTGACCCCGACCGCAGTCATGAACTCCTTTTGAACCAGGGATGCACGCGCCTCTGCGGCAGAAAGATTGCGCTGCAGGGTGGCAATGCGTTTTTCAGATTGTTCACGCAGTTGGCTCAGCGTCTCCGTCGCCTTCGCCGCCTCTGCGCGGGCTTCATCGACCTCTACCCGCCCGGCGGTGAATTCTTTTTCGCGCGCCGCCAGTTCCCTGGACAACTCAGTTTCGCGTTGCGATGCCTGATCGCGATGCTTTTCAAAACGCTCCGTCGTGTCACGCAACTTTACCTCCAGATCATCGGCGCGGCGAGTCACCGTGGCCAAGGTCTGCTCAATGGCAGCGAGGTGACCGCGCTCTGAATTCAGCGCCTTTTCCAGGTCCCCAATCCGCAGTTGAGCGGGCGGCAGAAGTGCTGCGACCTCCTGAGTCTGGCGCAGATCCGCCTCCAGGCTGCCGATCCGTGCCACGGCTTGGTTTTGCGCAGCTTCAGCAGCGGTTCGATGTGCGTCAAATTCGGCCACCAGGGCAGCATGAGTGGCCGCAGCAGCTTGGCGTTCAGCCTCCGCTTTGTGCGCCGCAGCGGCTGCCGCGGCCTCAGCGGCGGCCTGCAGTTCGGCGATCTGTTTTTGGTGCAACCACCAGCCCAAGCCACCGCCAACGGCGATGATACCGACCAAAACCCCATCCAAAACACCAAATCCACCCTCGGCAGCGACGAGGGGCGACGGCAGGATGGACGAAATCAGAAGCATGAGGCGGGCAATGGTAATAATCGAACATTAGGGCGGCTGTCGAGCCCAGAATTGCAGCCGCAGAAAGGCAAAACGGGCCTTCGGAACGGAGGCTTGCGGCCCGGAGCCAGAAAACTGGGACGTTTTGCCTGTTGAGAACGGGCCAAAGGTGGCTAGTCTGCGCCCCCCAATTTCCCCCTAAACTCCAATCATGTCCAAATACAACATCCTCATCGCTGGCAACAACGACCCCATCTCGAGCAAAGGCATCGACCTTCTCAAGGCGGAGCCGTCCTTCTCCGTTGAGGTGAATATGAACCTCAAAGCCGAGGCCGACATGATCGAGGCCTCCCGCAACGCCCACGCGATCATCGTGCGCAGCGGAGCCAAGGTCACCGCCAAAGTCATTGAGGCCGCGCCGAACCTGAGAGTCGTCGGTCGCGCGGGTGTTGGGGTCGATAACATTGATGTCGGCGTCGCCAGCAAGCGCGGCGTGGTGGTCATGAATACCCCCGGCGGCAATACCATCTCCACCGCAGAACAGGCCTTCACCCTCATGATGGCGCTGGCGCGCAAAACGCCCCAGGCACACGCCACGATCGTCAGCGGCAAGTGGGATCGCAAGAGCTTCCAAGGCACCGAAGTGTATGGCAAGACCCTCGTCGTGCTCGGCATGGGCCGCATCGGCGCAGAGTTCGCAAAGCGTGCGATGGCCTTTGGCATGCGCGTGGTGGCCTATGATCCTTACCTCTCCAAAAATCGCGCGGAAAGCCTGGGCGTGGAACTTTGCGAAGATCTGGATGCCGCCATCGTGCAGGCAGACTTCATCACAATGCACATGCCGCTGACGCCTGAGACGAAGCACATGATCAACGCCAAGCGTCTGGCCAGCCTGAAAAAATCCTGCCGCATCATCAACTGCGCCCGTGGTGGCCTCATTGATGACGCCGCACTGGCCGCTGCGCTGACGGACGGCACCATCGCCGGCGCTGCCCTGGACGTCTTCGAGACCGAACCGCCTCCAGCAGACTATCCCCTGCTTACCGCGCCAAACACGGTCTTCACCCCACACCTCGGTGCCTCCACCGAAGAAGCCCAGGAAAACGTAGGCATCGAGATCGCCGAGGTCATCATGGCCAACCTGCTTCACGGCACGGTCGTGAACGCCGTGAACATGCCCAATGTCGATCCGCAGACGCTCGCCGCCATCGGTCCCTTCCTGAACTTCGGCGAACTGCTCGGCCGCCTCATTTCCCAGATTTCGCCAGCCCGCTCGAACGTGCTGCGCATCAACTACAGCGGCAAAGTTGGCAGCGGTGACACCACGCTGATCTCCCGCGCGGTGTTGAAGGGCTTCCTGGAGCGCGCCACCGGCAAGGAGCAGGTCAACTACATCAACGCCAACGGCGTGGCCGACAATCTCGGCATCCGCTTCACCGAAAGCCGCATCCCTGAGCCTACCGAATACCAGGACTTGATCGAAGTGAAGGTCAGCAACGACACCGATAGCGCCAGCATCGCCGGCACCTTCTTCGGTGGCGATCCGCGCATCGTGAAGGTCAATGGCCGCCGCATCGATGCAAAGCCTGAAGGCACGCTCTTGTTGATCGAAAACATCGACCGCCCTGGCATGATAGCCACCTACAGCGCGATCCTTGGCGAAAACAACGTCAACATCGCCGACATGTCGCTCAGCCGCGACAAGAGCTGTGGCAATGCGCTGACCCTGCTCACGCTGGACTCCGCGCCCTCCGCAGAGGTCATCGCCAAGCTGGAGCAGGTCGAAGGCATCCGCCGCATCCATTGCGTCGCGGTATCCTAACGGCCGCTCCGTTCAACTCCCCTTACCCAACAAATCTGCCACCGCGATCCGGTAGCACTTGTCGGTGCGTGATTTCTTTTGGTCCTCGCCACCCAGGCAATAGACATAGCCGTCATGCACCACTATCGAGACCATCGCTGCGTACGGAAGGCGCGGCGCGCGGGTATAGGTATCCGCTTTGACGTGGTAAAACCAGGCTTCATCCGTGAAGCCCCGCTCATCGCTCGGGTAGCCGCCCGCCAGATAAATCGTATCCGCGTCCAGCGTGACCGCAGAAAGCCCGCGCACGGCGGAAGGCAGGCTCTTGCAACGCCTCCAGACGTTACTGCTCTTTTCGAACGCGTAGGCCACGTCGGTATTCTTGACCGTACCCGCAGCGGCATCCCAGTTAGCACCCCCGAACACAAACAGCGTCTCCCCCGCAACGGCAGAGGCCGCCGTCCCAAAAGCCTGCCCAGGGAAATCAGGCAAGGATCGCAGGCTGCCACCATCGCGAAGATTCACCGCAAACGCCGCACGCCGCAGCCCCGCTAACTCCGCCGCATCCTCGCAACCACCCACAACGATCAACTCATCCCCGATGACACCACCCGCGGCAAGAACCGCCTTCAGCGGCAGCGCCGCTGTGGAGACATCGCCAAACGTCACCCTGCCGAGCAAACCCGAGGGAGCCACACCCGTCGAGCCCCCTGCAAACACCATCTTCCCCGCATGGATGCCCGACACCGCGTAGCCGAGTGGCGCAGGCAGATCCCAGGGCGCGAAGGTCGGCGTGTCGTCCCACTTCAGCGTCGTGCGGGACAGCGCGTGGGTCGCCTTCGACCAATGCTTCACATCGTTCGACCAATTCGTGCCGCCAGCGATGACCAAGTGATCCCCTACACCGCCTGCGATGAACCCACCGCTGGCCTCCGGCATCGCTGGCAACTGCGTCCAGCGCGGTGCCGCACAGGAACTCAACAGTGCAGGAACGGAAAGCGCGTAGCTAAGCCTCAGGAGGAAGCACTTCTTTTTGATCGACATTGGTTGCATGCACATAGGAATCGATCATTGCCCCCGGCATCTTCCAATCTGCGCGTAATCTCACGTCATCCGCAGGACGCGTCGCGGGGACGGCGGCATCTTCCGTTCGGCGCATCTCCCACCAGCACTGACCGCAGTGGTTGTGCTGGTGATCGATGACAAATCCCGCCCGTTTCATCAAGGGACCGATCCAACCGATGCAGTGATCGCAATAGTCGCGATACTGCTCCAGCCCGTTCTGGATGAGGAATCCCTTGGAAGGACAGGCATGCATGTCGATGCGGTAGAACTTGTCCGAAGACGTGCAAATAAAGCCGGCCGCCTCCTCCTCCAGAGTGTGCGCCCAGTACTTTTTCATCCCCTCGATGCCCTCGTTGACGATCATCTCGCCCGCATGACGCTGGGAGTCCTGATGGATCGCCTCGTCCCAGTATTGCTTCACCAATTCATCGCCACCCATCTCGCGCAGCCATTCAAAGGTCCACTCGTAGTGGCCGCAGAAGTCGTAACAACCGATCATGACTGCACCTCCTTGATGGCATCCAGGGTTTGGGCAGCAGGCGCCGATGCCGCCAAATAAAAGCGCTGACGGCAGGAACCCCCGCCACCTTCAACCCGCACCGTCACACCCGCCGGGCGGCCGATGGCTTCGCTGACAAAATAACAGTGTTGGCAAAAGCAGGGAACGATCTCCCGCGATTGCTCGCGCAAATGGGCGATCATCGGGCAGGTGCGCACTTCCACCTCCACATGATCCGCGGCGTCTGTTACACTGACGTCCGACCCCGGCTCTGCCGCGAAGAAGGTCCGCCAATAATCCGCCACCGCCGCTAGGCCACCCGCAGTCCATCGGTCAGAGACCGGGCGATAGTATCGCGTGCCGATGTCCTCCCAATAACGTCGCAATCCGTCCGCTCCAAAGCGGCCCTGGATGAATCGAAACGTCGCATTGATGGCCGTGTAAAATCCGGCTGCACCGACCGGCTTGGTATCCTGGTAGGGTAACGCATTCATGGTAAAAAACTCTGTCGGCTTGCTAGGAATTCAGGTTCGCCACGATGCGCAGCCCTTGCAGCGTCAGGTCTGAATCCGATGGGATATTCCCGTCCAGGCCCGCCACGATCCACGCTGCATCACCGCCCGTTGCGACCACTTTGAGATCGTCGCTGACTCCCAACTCCTTGCGCAAGGCATCCAAAATGCCGCGAATCATCCCGCGATACCCGATCGCCGCACCGGCAAGGATCGCGCCCTCCGTGGATTGCCCAATCGCCGCCTCCGGCTCCCGCAAATCGACACGCGGCAGCAGGGCGGTGCGCTCATGCAGGTAGTCCGTCATCAGCCTGAGCCCCGGCGCGATGACACCGCCGACGTAGTCTTTGTCTGCGGACAGCACATCAAACGTCACTGCCGTCCCAAAGTCGATCACCACACCCGGCGCGCCATGCAAATGAAAGAGCGCGACCGCATTCGCCAGCCGATCTGGCCCGATGGTCTCCGGCTTCGGGTAACGGATCCCGATGCCCATCGGCGTCTTGCAGGTCAGTTCCAGAAGATCCGCACCATAGACGCCGCGAAAGGCGGGCACCGCCTTCGGCACGACGCTGCACAGCGCAGGACGGTGGAATTTCCAGTCCGCAACCGCCGCCTGGATGTTGTCGGGGGAAACCTCCCGGGTCAACAGCTCCCGCCGGTCCAGCACGCCTTCGCGCGTGGCCAGCCCCAGCTTGGTGCGCCCGTTGCCGACATCGATGAGCAGGTAGTCCCCCTTCATGGTGATAGTATGCGCAAGGGTTGCGCTGCTTTCGGGCAACTGTCCAAAGGTTTTGCATCCTGGGTCAGAATGCGCCACCTTGGAGGCCCCCAAACGAAAATCGCCGCTATGGACAAGGTCACCAATCTCCACATCGCCTCCAATACCCCCCTGCCATCCCCCAAGGCGCTGTGCGCAGAAATCGCCCCCACCGAGGCGCAGGCAGATTTCATCGCCCAATCACGTCAGGAGATTCGCGAGATCCTTTTCGGCGACGACCACCGCTTTCTTGTCATCGTCGGCCCCTGCTCCATTCATGATCCTGAAGCCGGAATGGACTATGCGCGCAAGCTCGCCGCCCTCGCCCACGAGCTGAAAGATCGGCTCTGCATCGTCATGCGCGTCTATTTTGAAAAGCCACGCACCACTGTAGGCTGGAAGGGCCTGATCATGGACCCGGATCTCGATGGCACCTGCAATATCCCCGATGGCCTCAAACTGGCTCGCCGCATTTTGCGCGACATCATCGACCTGAATCTCGCCACGGCCACCGAGTTGCTCGACCCGATCACGCCGCAATACATCGCCGACCTCATCTCCTGGTCCGCCATCGGTGCACGCACCACGGAGAGCCAAACGCACCGCCAGATGGCCTCCGGCCTTTCGATGCCCTTGGGCTTCAAGAATGGCACCTTCGGCCACCTGCAGCCCGCCGTGAACGCCATCAAGGCCGCCATGCAGCCGCAGACCTTCCTCGGTGTCAGTGACGATGGCGTCGCCTCTGCCGTGACGACCAGCGGCAATCCCAGCTGCCACATCATCCTGCGCGGTGGCGAAGACGGCCCGAATTACGGTGCCGACAACGTCGCCGAAACTCGCGACGCGCTCGAGGCCGCCAAGCTGAAGCCCTGCATCATGATCGACGCCAGCCACGGCAACTGCGCCAAAAACCACAACCGCATGCCCAACGTCTTCCGCGAGATCGTTCGCCAGCGCGTCGCCGGAGAAGACTCCATCATCGGGGCCATGCTCGAGAGCAACCTCGTCGGTGGAAACCAAAAGTTCCCGCAGCCCCTGGATCAACTCGTCCGCGGCCAGTCCATCACCGACGCCTGCATCGACTGGGAAACCACCGAAGAACTGCTCCGCGAAGCCCATCGCCTCCTAGCATAGCCAGCGCTCCCAGTCTGCCCCCAGGCGCCTTTGACACAGGCGACCTCCGCCCCCACGTTCAGGGCATCGATACCCCAGCCCTCATCACCGTCACTCACCCTCGCGGCATCCATTTGCCGGAGGCAGATCTGTGGCTGGATCCACCCTTCGCGGCAGAGCATGCCTTTGTTTCTCACGCCCATAGCGACCACGTCGGTCGGCACCGCCACGTCTATTGCACCGCCTTGACGGAGGCCATCATGCGCGAGCGCTACCGCATCGGGAAAAAGACCGTCTTCCACTCCCTGCCCCTGCGCACGCCGACACCCTGGGGCGATTGGGAAATGAACCTCCTGCCTGCTGGCCACATCGCAGGTTCCGCGATGCTCCACCTCACACGCAAGACAGATGGCAGCACTCTGCTTTACACGGGCGACTACAAACTCAGCCAAGGCCTCAGCGCCGAGCGCTGCGAACTGCGCTGCGCCGATGTCTTGATCATGGAGACCACCTTCGGTCGCCCCCACTACTGCTTCCCACCGCGCCAGACCGTCATCGATCAGATCCGCACCTTTGCCAGCCAAACGCTGAGCCAGCAAAAGATCCCCCTGCTGCTCGGTTACTCCTTGGGCAAGGCCCAGGAAATCCTCGCCGCACTCAGCGGTCTCGACGTGCCCGTCATGGCGCATGAATCCGTCATCAAGATGACTCAGATCATCGCCCCCCACATGGGGCCCCTGCCCACCCTCCTCCCCTTTGATGCCGCCCAAGCAACGGGTCACGTGCTCGTCTTCCCCCCGCACGTCTCCCGCACCACCAAACTCCAGTCGCTCCCGACCCGCAAAGCCATGGTCACCGGATGGGCCCTCGATGCCCGGGCCAAGTATCAGTACCGCGTCGATGAACTCATCCCCCTCAGCGATCACGCCGACTACCCCGAACTGCTAGAGACCGTCGAGACCGTAAAGCCCCGTCGCACCTACCTCGTGCACGGATTCGTCCAGGAGTTCGGCGCCGACCTCCGCGCCAGAGGCTGGGACGCCCGCAGCCTGGGTCGCGAGGATCAACTGGAGCTAGACATCTTCACCCGCCGCTAACCCCACATCCCACAGAAGACATCCGTCATCCCAAGGAATCACACCCCAACCCGACCGCCTTCATTCAAAGCTCGCGACAATCCAACCCATTGAACCAAGCGCGGCCCCGGAGCGGCGCGCGTCCCGCCGCCACCCCCCCCCAAAGCGAAGCCTCACTGAACCGATCACATCTCAATTTTCACTGACGCACTTCCCCCACCAAGCCAGACCTCTGGCACCGTGTCTCAGCGCTGACTTGGAGGTTCTGCTCGATCCAAGGTCACCATCCGGAATGGAAAGAGGTTCTCTATGGCATCCGGATAGATGTTCCAGTGCTCGCTAAAATCTGTTCTCCCATCCTTGCGAATCAGGACAATTCCTTCTGATGTCTTCTTGAGTGTGAGTGGCGGTAGATGAATGACCTCCGGATCCGTTCTCGCGTCCAAGAAAGGCAGGCCACCGTCGCTACTGCCCTTGTGGAACGAAATCAAAATCACCCCGTTCTCTTCACGGAATGTTCCAGAGAATTTACAAATGTTGTAGGCAAAACTATCCAGCGTCACTTTCCCGTCATTCCGAAATTGAAACGTGCAGGTTCCCGAACTCTGAGCCGAATCAGCAAAAGTGAGTTCCCCTTCCTTCCCAATTAGATCGCCCACCTTCATCTGCCCATTTGAACTGCCGTCCTGGGAAAAAGATGAGCCTTCGTGATCTTTGCACCCTTGCGAGAAGATCAGTAGAGTCAGAAGAAGGATGCAATGCCTCATCTTTTTAAAACGTCTCAGCTGTGCCGACCACCGGGGCGGAGTGGCGCTCCGAGATGGGATGGCGGGTTAAAGTTACCGAAGACATGTCCGACAGAGCCGCCCCGACGGTTGGCTCCAGCGCTTTATCCTCTTCGGACATCAGTCTGGCGAAAAAACGCTCCGTGACACCCGTCCGTTCTCGACGAGGAAGATGGCGGAGGTGCAATTTCTCGCCTTCTGAGACAAAAGCGAAACGTGAACCCGATCAAAGCCCCCGGCTTGGTCTTCATGTATCCACGGTATTGCGTAGGGGCTGTCCTCGTATTGCTGCTTCACGATGTCAACAATTGCTGAGGCATCTGTGCCCGGAGTCACCTTTAGCATCGCGGAGCGCAGCAGGCGCTCCGATGGAGGCGGCAAGAAAAAATTTGCTGCGAGAATGCCGAAAACCACCAGAACAAACGCCAAGGCAGACTTCCTGAAACAGGCATGCCAAACACCGCCAAAAGCCAGCGCTGCGAGCAGGCAAAACGCAAGGTATCGGTAGGTGAAAGCAACGACCCCGAACATTTGATCTGCCACATACGCCGCAGACGCCACGAGGGCGACCAAAAGCACGAGAGAGGACGGAAAACAACATTCTCATTCGGAGGAGGCGTTCATCACGGATTTTGTTTTTTCAGAGAGAACGTTGAGGTGTGGCACCGGCTACTGGGAGCGCCACTCCGCAACAGGGTTGGGGGTTGTAGTCAAAAGAAACACTTCGACACGGGGCGGGTAGCCGGTTGTCCACCACCGCCTTGTGTGTGCCCAGCATGGGCACAGTCCTGAAGGGGTTCAAGTCCCCTGTAGATAAACCAGACATGATGAAAACATACTCATGAAACTACCAGCTGAAGTCAAGGTTCAACGAGTGATCGTTGGGCTGGAAGAAGACTAGGCAAGACCTGCGAGCCGATGAACAAGAACCTGATAGAAGGCCGACACGATGGGGTGAGCTGGCACAACACAGCAAAACCCACTGGTGAAGTCGTGGAGGTAAATCAGGCGGTTGTGCAGGGGAGGACTGTGCACCTTACCTGGGGAACCGGAGCGAAGCGGAGATAGACAGCCGATAGGCTGCCCCGCAGGGGTGAGCGGAAGCGAATCAAATCTGTGCCGTGAGAGCGGTTCAGAAGTCAGCAGAGGTCATAGTAGTGATCAACAGGCCGGGGGCTGGAAGAGGCCCGCTCAAACAACGATACCGGAAGACCTGAAGGCATGAAGGACCGAACCAGTAATCAGGAACCAAGCGACCCCGCGCCGGGAAGCACACCCGATGACGCCTCGCGGCTAGAGTGTGATCCTACTCGGCACGGCGGGAGGAATGGCGAGGTTCCAGCGGATACAGAGACGTGGATGGAGCAGGTGCTCGACCCCACGAACGTGCAGAACGCCTGGCAGCGAGTTAGGCGCAACGGCGGCGCGCCAGGAATGGATGGAATGACCATCGAAGAGTTCCCGACGTTTGCCCGCCAGCACTGGGTGCGGATATGCACCCAGCTCAGAGACGGAACGTACCACCCCGCGCCTGTGCGCCGGGTGTTCATTCCCAAACCTGATGGGTCGCAAAGGCCCCTCGGGGTTCCGACGGTGCTGGATCGCGTGATTCAGCAGGCCATCGCCCAAGTGCTCACCCCGCTCTATGACGGAGAGTTCAGCGACCATAGCTACGGCTTCCGCGAAGGACGCAATGCCCATCAGGCAGTGCACCGAGTGCAGGCCGCGTGGAAGATGAAACGACGTCATGCAATCGACTGCGACTTGAAGGCGTTCTTTGACACCGTGAACCACGACCGTCTGCTCAAGCAGCTCCGGCAGAAGATCAGCAGCGGGAAACTGTTGCGCTTGATCGGCCGCTACCTACGGGCAGGAGTCGTGCTGCCTGATGGCACCCGCGAGGCCACGCCTCAAGGAGTGCCCCAAGGCGGACCTTTGTCACCGCTGTTAGCCAACATCACCCTGGATCCACTGGACAAAGAAATCGAACGCCGAGGGCACATCCATGCCCGCTACGCGGACGATTTTGTCATCGTGGTGAGAGGTGAAATGAAGGCCCGGCGCGTGATGGAGAGCGTCATGCGGTTCATCGAATGCAAGCTCAAGCTTGTGGTCAATCGCGCCAAGAGCAGGTCTGGGCCGCTGATTGAGAGTTGCTTCCTGGGGTTCTGCATCAGCAGCCGGGGAGCGATCAAATGGACAGCCAAAGCCTTTGAGAAGTTCAAGCTGAGAGTGAAGGAAATCACCCGCCGCAATCGCGGTCATGCCATCGCAGCAGTCATCGCTGAACTGCGCCGGTACGCCGTGGGGTGGATGAACTACTTCGGAATCAGTCAGACCTACCGAGAAGTGCTGGAGCTGGACGAATGGATCAGAAGACGTGTGCGGCTCTACCATTGGAAACAATGGAAACGACCCGGCGCCCGCAGGCGAAACCTCATCAAATTGGGGGCGAACCCCGACGAGGTTCATATGGCAAGCCGAAGCCGGAAGGGATACTGGCGCATGAGCCGCAACAGCATCGTGCAAAAGGCCCTGAGTAACCACTGGCTAAAGGAACAAGGAGTGCCCGACCTGAGAAGTATCTGGATCAAGCTGCACTACGGGGCAACCGCAAGGCCTACCCCTTAGTCTGACTGGAACCGCCCGGTGCGGACCCGCATGCCGGGTGGTGTGGGAGGGGCGGCAGGCGCAATCCTGCCGCCTCCACCCGATTCTGCCCGGTTGTGTTCGTGGCGGCTGCTTACTCATAGGAGGATCCATAGTCTCTGTTGGGTACAATGGCATCAAGAAGAGGGGCGTGGTGATCGAGTGAATCCGGGGACGAAGGAAACAGAGTTCTTATTGCGGAAACGACTGCCTGCTCGGCCGATCTCACCGTGCAGGACGAAGAAAGACAGCGGTTGGTCGCGGCAATCAAATCACTGATCGTCAGCCGTTCCCATGGCCTGATCTCTTCAACAATCGAATCTGGGATCTCTAGTCCCTGCTCATCTTCAACTTGCATGATGATCTGAACCGCATCGAAAAAGGTGGCGCTATCATTACTCAGCGCTCTCATCGACATCCCGATCTCCCGAAATGACTCTCCGCACTTGGGGCAGGCCGCTGTCAATCGAAGAAGCTCGCGCACGGGAACCGCTGAGGTGTGGCCACAGGATTTGCAGGTGCAGGCGCTAGGATCTTGGAAGCGCATTGGATTCTCAGGCAGAACAGTGTTATTAGTACGATGTGATATCGGTTTGAGGCGATATTTGCCTGTTCATTCCTGGTCGATATTGATGACTTTCGGCCCTGAAGTCAAGCCTTGCGCGGCATTGAGTCTGATTTTTGATTCGTTAAGGTCTCTTGAAAAGACTGAAACTCTGAAACGCTGAAAGACTGAAATTTTAAAGATACAGACGCTGGGGTAGGCGCTATGCCCGTTGGCGCGGGCGGCCTGATCCTGGGCGAGTTTGGCTGCGGCCATCAGTTGAAGGCGTAGGGGGGGGGCTGAAAGGCGGAAAGGCTGACGTGGCCTTGAGCGGGTAGTAATTCACGCTTTCCAGATTTTCCCCGCAGTCCGCCGTAGACCCCCTCCTCCATCACGCTGGTTCATTCGAGGGGAACCCTGATCGGGTCTTCTGGAGAGTGGTATTGATTGAAGTGTGGACCATCGAACTGAAAATCGAAATAATAATCAACGAAGCCCTGTGCGTGCCCTGGAAACGGTGGCAAGCTACAGCGGGCAACGAGATGGCGAGCGTCGACATCGCTTGGCGTCATCGGCATCGAAATGAAATTGGTCGAATCTGCGAGACGGTAGTGACAGGTTATCAAAGTCATCCTGCGGCTCATGCTACCGTGGGAGTTCACGGCCGAAAGCTCCAGCTCCAGAGGCGTGGATGCGCCGCGTTTGATCACTGGCGGCGGATGATGCACGGCGCCCCCACCTCCCGCTTCCATGCAGGACGCAAAGAGAAGGGCAACGAGCAGTGGCGCTGCTGTGAGTGCGCGATTCATGGTCTTTCGATGTCGATGGTCGCTATCGCTTTACCTCAGGGCAAGTAATTGTGTCTTCCTGTTGTTCTTTTTATTAGAGTGCCGCCATCTTGGGGCGCATAGGTCGTAACGCGCGTATCCGCGGGCGGGAAATGTGATTCTGTGAAACACGCCCCTCATCCGATGGGCATTGACGAGACGCGATATGTCTGAGTTAATCGTGGGGTCATGAAACTCCTCGCTATCGCTTCTGCATTGGGGCTGGTCTTTTGCCAGCCAGCATCCGCCGACTGGGTCCTTGTTTCGAAAGGATCTGCGGCGGGTCGGGACATCACCTCCACGATCCATTTGAAGGGCAACAGGGCGCGGATGGATGCCGGAAAAGAAATGTCCATGGTGATGGATGGCGATCAGGGCGGTGCCACGATGATCCTGCATTCCCAAAAGAAGATCATGGTGATGGATGCGGCAAAGCTGAAGGTCTTTGGCGAAATGGCGAGTCGATTTGGCGGCGGTGGTGCCGCCCCGGCGGATCAGAAGTTGCAGCCCACCGGTCAGAAGGAAAAGATCGGCGAGTGGGATTGTGAGGTCTATACGTGGAAAGGCCCGATGGGCGAGGTGAAGCTCTGGGTCGCACCGGACTTTCCGAACTTCAAAGAGATCCTAGCCGCCCAGGAAAAACTGACCAAGGCCGTCAGCAGCGCGATGGCCGCAGGAATGCCCAAGGCGACAGACATCCCCGGCATGGTCATCAAGACGGAGTCGAAAATCATGGGCCAGGTATCGACCACCGAGCTCGTCTCCGCGAAAGAGCAAGACGTGCCAGACTCCACCTTTGATCTGCCCAAGGACTATGGCGAGATGGCACTGCCAAACCTCCCAGGGCTCGGCGGCGGCAAGTAACACCTGAGCCATGGCCACGGTCGAGTTCACGCCCAATCTGGCCCGCCAGACTCGTGCGGTGCCCTGCACAGCACAGGGGGCGACGGTGGCGGAAGTGCTGGAATCCGCGTTTGCGCAGCAACCCGGATTGAAGAGTTACATCATCGATGACCAAGGCGCCGTCCGGCAGCATGGGTTATTTTTTTTTGGACGGCAGCGCCATCGTGGATCGCCGTCACCTCTCCGATGCGACGGGCCCCGATTCGGAGATCTTTGTCATGCAGGCCCTATCTGGAGGTTGATTCATGAGCTCATCGATATTTCTCGGCACACGCAAAGGCCTCATTGAGGTGCAAAAACAGCCCACGGGTTGGGCCATCGCTCGGGTGTCCTTTCCCGGCGTTCCCGTGCCGATGCTGCGCCATGATCCGCGCTCGGGCCTGCTGCATGCCGCGGTCGAGCACGGTCACTATGGAACCAAATTCCAAACCTCTGCCGATGGTGGGGCGACCTGGGAAGAACGCGCCTGCCCTACCTACCCGCCAAAGCCGGACGATGTGCCGGACACGATCTGTCAGATGAGTCAGCAGCCTATCCCGTGGTCGCTGAAGAAGATCTGGGCGCTGGAACCCAGCGGTGCGGACCAACTGGGCGTGCTGTGGTGTGGCACGATCCCTGGCGGGCTCTTCAAGTCCAGCGATGACGGGCAGTCGTGGCAACTGGTGGAAAGCCTCTGGAATGAGCCGCGACGTGCCAATTGGTTTGGCGGCGGTGCGGACTGGCCCGGCATTCACAGCATCTGCGTGGACCCTCGCGATAGCCATCACATCACCATCGCGATCTCCTGCGGCGGGGTTTGGCAGAGCTGTGACGGCGGCGAGACCTGGGCCAACGACTCGGTGGGGTTGCAGGCAGACTTTATGCCGCCGGACCAGATCGACGATCCCGACGTCCAGGACCCGCACTTGATCGTCAGCTGCGCGGCCTCCCCCGACCACTTATGGATGCAGCATCACAATGGCATCTTCCGATCCAGCGACGGTGGCACCCAGTGGCAACGACTGCGCAGCAAGGAGCCGTCAGACTTTGGCTTTGCCGTGGCCGTTCATCCGCAAGACCCCGAAACAGCGTGGTTTGTGCCCGGTGCCTATGATGACATGCGGATCCCGGTGGATGCCGCGCTGTGCGTGATGCGCACCCGCGATGGCGGCCAGACCTTTGAGGCCTGCCGCAAGGGACTACCGCAAGAGCATGCCTACCACTTGGTGTATCGGCATTGCCTGGACGTTACTGGTGATGGTCGCACGCTGGCCTTTGGCTCCACGACGGGCTCCGTCTGGATCAGCGAGGACGGCGGTGATTCCTGGGATCGGCTGAGCGCGGAGCTGCCGCCGATCTACGCGGTGCGCTTTGGCGGCGGGTAATTGAAGAGGTCGGAGATCTCCCACGGACGCTCCACCGTCTTCCCTTGCAAGGTGACGGCGCGGTTCAGCGCGTCGGCGATGCGGCGCATCATGTGGGGGGTGAGGCGGCGGCCTTTGCGGGCGCGCTGCACGGCCTTGTGGGTCAGCGGCTCCTCGCAGGCGGCCACGAGGTCGTGATTGCCCAGCGCCCACTCTGCCATGATGGCTTCAAGTGGTTGCGGGCCGAGGTTGCGCTCTGTCTCAGTTTGGCTCATGCTGCCGCAGAATGCCTCACCCGGCGCAATACGCAAGTTCATGAAGATTCTTCTCACCACCACCAGCTACCAAGACACCCCTGGCGATCACCACGCACTCCTTGAAGGACAAGGTTACACCATCCATCGGGAGCGCGGCCCACTGCCAGAAAGTCGGATGCTTGAGCTGGCGGGGGATTTTGACGCCTTTCTCTGTGGCGATGACGAGATCACCAAGGCTGTCCTGGACAAGGCCCTGCCTCGCCTGCGGGTGATCAGCAAGTACGGCATCGGCCTGGATAAAATCGATGTGGCCGATTGCACCGCCCGCAAGCTGCCCGTGCTCTTCACCCCCGGTGTCAATCACACCACTGTCGCCGAGCACACCTTTTGCCTCCTCCTGGCCATGGTGCGCAATCTGGTGGACTCCGCCAACGCTGTCCGCGAGGGCCAGTGGAAGCGCGTGACGGGCCACGAAATCTGGAACAAAACCATCGGCATCGTGGGGCTCGGTCGCATCGGTCAAGAGGTCGCCAAACGCGCGATCGCTTTTGGCATGAAGGTGCACGGGCTGGACCCGTATTGGCCAGAAGCCTTTGCCAACGAGCACGGTATCATCCGTCACGAGAAGATCGAGACGATGATGCCTGAGATCGATGTCCTCTCCCTCCATGCAAATTTGAGCGAAAGCACCCGCCACCTCGTGAACGTGGACCGCATCGCGCTGGCGCGCAAAGACCTGATCATCGTCAATACCTCCCGCGCCGAACTCGCCCACATGCCCGACGTGATCGATGCGCTGAACGCGGGCACGCTGGGCGGCTACGCCACCGACGTGTTGGACGAAGAGCCGCCGCCTGCAGACCATCCCCTGCTCCGTCATCCCAAGGCACTGATCACTCCGCACATCGGCTCACGCACTTACGAGAGCGTGCCCCGCCAAGCGATGCGCGCGACCTTGAATCTGGTGAACTATCTCAACGGCGCAGCAGACGTGATCCAGGCGAACAAGTTCTGATCAGGCGGCGACCTCGTCGCTGACCATATCCAGGAAGATCTCTTCCAGCCGCTGACCGCTTTCTTCGTGTTGGGCGCGGAGCTCTGCCAGTGTGCCTAGCGCGATGAGCTTCCCACCTTTGAGGATGCCGATTCGGTCTGCCAACTCCTCTGCGATGTTCAGCAAATGCGTGCTCATCAGCACGGTCGTGCCGTTCTGGCTGCGGCGCTTCAGCTCCGCCTTCACTGTGCGCGCATGCAGTGGATCCAGCCCGACCATGGGCTCGTCAATGACGATCACCTTGGGGTCGTGCAGCAGCGCGGAGGCGATGGCCAGCCGTTGACGCGTACCGTGGCTGAGGTTCTCGATGCGCTGACCGCAATGCTCATCCAGGGCGAACTGGGCAAAGAGCTCGCGAGTGCGATTGGCCGCCAGCGTGTGATCCATGCTGAAGAGATCCGCGATGAACTGCATGAACTCGGGAGCCGTCAGCTTTTCATAAAAGACCGCGACGTCTGGCACATAGCCGAGCAGCGACTTTGCCAGCAGCGGATCCACCTGGATATCGTGCCCACAAATGCGCACCTGGCCTCGCAGGGGTTTCATGAGACCGGTCAGCAGTTTGATCGCCGTGGTTTTGCCCGCTCCGTTCGGCCCCAGAAAAGCGAAGAGCTCCCCTTGGGGGATCGTCAGGTTCAGTCCGTCGAGCGCCTTGAGCTCGCCATAATGCATTGTCAGGTCATTGATTTCAATCATGCACGCCTTTCATTCAGTCTCGCCAAGTCATTCCTTATCGCTCTACCAACTCCGATTCCAACCCGTGAATCATCGGTTCCAGCAGGGCATAGCCATCGGGTAGATCCACCCGAGCCAGTTCGCCCGCCTCGGTAAAAATTGCCTTCACTTCGTAGAGCCCCATCACACCCATCGTCAGCACGTAGCACTTCCGCTTCCGGCCTGCCAGATCGATCAAGCCCTCGCGTGCAGACACCTTCAGCGCATTGCTGGCCTGCTCGCCCTTCAGCCCCGTCACCCAGCCATACTGACCACCGATGGTCCCCGCCGCCACCATTGCCATGGCCATCTGGGTGTTCATGATGACTTGGTCGTCCTTCCGAACTTCTAGCTGCGGCATTTTGTCTCCCTCGATCCAGCGCAGCATGAGGGAGTTCCCCTGCCCGCCACCTTTGACGGAAAGATGCAGACTGCGCCATTGCTCCGCGCCGACCAATCCGACCTCCAGACGCCAGGACAAATCCCCCACCACCTGACCCGACACGACCTTTTCCACCACGCCCGTCGCAAGCAGATCGTAATCGGCCGCATCCGCCGATGCCGGACGTCGCCGCACAGAGAGCGTCGCGTGTCCACAGCGCTCCTTACCGTGAAAGAGGTGCAGCGAGTTCGTGAACTTCTGCGAGTGGGACAGAAACATCTCCATCACCATTTTGGGCGGCACCTCGGCAAAGGTCGACGACTCTGGAAAGTAGGTGTCACGGATCAGCAAACCCGTCATCACCGACCAGAACAGCGTCACTAAAACCGCCAAATATCGCCACCACATTGCGCAAGTGTCCTATGAACACCCAAGAAACGCAAGACTCAGTGATCCCGACCCACCAGGAAAACTGCTAAATGCGAAATCGCAACGGTCCTGCGGTGCAGGACACAGGTCAACCTTTGACCGTTAGACCGGAAAGCCTAGGTTAAGGCATCCGGAGCTGTTGACCAATCACGATGGTATCGCTGGTCAGTCCGTTGGCAGACTTGATCGCACTGACGGAGGAGCCGTAACGCCGAGACAGACCATACAGAGTGTCGCCAGGGACCACCGTATGAGTGGCACCACTGCCACCTGTATTGAAGGACGGAGGTGGCACTGGCGCTGGAGCCATTGAACCCGCGTATGGATTGGAGGGAGCAGAAGGTGGAGTCTGGTACTGAGGATAGGTCGGCGCCTGGGTCATAGGTGCATAGCCACCTTGAACTGGGGCCGTGCCATAGTTCGACGCATACGGATCTGCCGGGGCCTGATTCGGCGCGAACGGATTGGTTTTGCAGGCCACTCCGGTCAAAGGGAGCGCGACAACGAGGAACAGGCGGGACAATTTCATAGGCTAGAGTGACTCATATAGACCCTCCTGCAATTATTTTGCTCAAATTAAATATCAACTCCACCCCCTAGCCGCGCCAACCGCCATTGATCTCGATCGTCTGGCCCGTCACATAGGAGGCCAGGGGCGAGCACAAAAAGAGCACCACATCCGCCACCTCCTGCGGCGTGCCAAAGCGCGCCAGCGGGACGTTCTTCAGCATCTCTGCACGAACCGACTCAGGGATCGTCGCCGCCATCGCCGTATCGATCACTCCAGGAGCCACCGCATTCGCACGGATCCCACGGCGGGCACCCTCGCGACTGAGCACCCGCATCATCGCCTGCACGCCAGCCTTTGCCGCAGCATAGTTTGCTTGACCAAAGAAGCCCTGGATCGCTGCAATGCTGCCAAAGCTCACCACCGCGCCCCCATCGCGCATCACCTCCAGCGCCGCTTGGCAGCAGTTAAAGACGCCAGACAGATTCACCGCCAGCACCGCATCCCATTCCTCGATGCTCATCTTTGCCAGCGTGCGATCCTTGATGATGGCGGCATTGTTGACCAAAAAATCGAGCCCGCCCAGACGCTCCGCAGTCATCGCCATCATGGCCTGCACCTCAGAGCGCTTCGCGACATCCGCCGCGACCACCAAGGTCGATCCCGGCCGACGAGCCTCCAACTCGCTCGCAATCTTTTCCGCGTCAGCCAGAGTCGCCGGCGTTCCCAAGTGATTGATCACCACCGCAGCACCAGCCTCATGGAACCGCGCCGCGATCACCGCGCCAATGCCCTGTGATGCGCCCGTGACCAGCGCCACCTTTCCCGAAAGATCAATTTGAATGCTCATGCCGCTAGTTTGAGCGGAACGAGCGTCATCCGTCAAATGGCATCTGCGAGACCTCGATGCCTTCATTCCGAGTCTCGAAAAAACGCTCCGTCCACGCATCCGACATCAAGATCACCGGGCGGCTTTCCTCATCAATCGCCAGCGTCGTTCCAGAGGGCAGCTGCACCAGAGAATCATCCCACTCCTCACCATCCTTGCGGCGCAGCCAGCGGATCGTGTTGTAGGAGGACACCTCCAAACGCGCATCCGCATTGTATTCCGACTTCAGACGATACTGCACCACCTCAAACTGGAGCGGCCCCACCGCCCCCAGCAGCGGGATACGCTGCGCTGCATGCGGTTGGAAAAAGCGCTGCACCACGCCCTCTTGGAGCAACTGGTCCAGACCCTCTTGAAAGCGCTTGTAATGGGCGGTGGACGAACTGTGCAGATGCGCGAAGCACTCAGGCACAAAGCGCGGAGTCTCATCAAAAACCACGCCAGGGATCTGGGTCAAAGTATCGCCAATGCGCAGATCGTAGTTCCCCACCACGCCCACCACGTCGCCCGCATAGGCCACATCCACCGTCTCACGATCTCGCGCAAAGAGGCGCTGGGAGTTCGCCATGCGCACCTGCTTCTTGCTGCGCGGATTATTCACCACCATGTCACGCTCAAATCTGCCGGACACGATGCGGATGAAGTAAATACGGTCGCGATGACGCGGATCCATGTTGGCCTGGATCTTGAACACGAATGCGGAGAATCCCTCATTGTCAGGCTCCACCAGGATCTCCCCAGCCTGGCGAGGACGCGGCGGCGGTGCCATTTCCAAAAACGCATCCAGCAGCAGTTGCACCCCAAAGTTATTGCTCGCACTGCCAAAACAAACCGGCGTCAGCTTACCTGCATCGATCAACTCCCGATCAAAGGCATGCCCCGCGCCGTCCAGCATCTCCAACTCATCGATGGACTGATTCAGCGCATATTCCTCCACGTGCTCCTTCACAAAATCATCCTGTAGCCCGCCCACACGCTCTGGAGCCCGAAAGGCACCGCGCGCCGTCCGCTGGAAGAGGTGCACCGAAGAATCACGCCGGTCATAGATCCCCCGGAAATCACTGCCCAACCCCAGAGGCCAATTCAAAGCACAAGCACCGATGCCCAGCACCGTCTCCAACTCGTCCATCAGCTCCAGTGGCGGTTTCGCCGGACGGTCCAGCTTGTTCATGAACGTGAAAATCGGCACCCCGCGGCGGCGGCACACCTCAAAGAGTTTGCGCGTCTGACTTTCGATACCATTACCCGCATCGATCACCATGATCGCCGCATCCACCGCCGTCAGCACCCGATAGGTATCCTCGGAGAAGTCCTTGTGGCCCGGAGTGTCCAGCAGGTTGATCACACAATCCCGATACTCAAATTGCAGCACAGTCGATGACACGGAAATCCCACGCTGACGTTCCAACTCCATCCAGTCACTCGTCGTCGCCCGCTGATTCTTATTCGCCGTCACACTGCCCGCTAATTGGACGGCACCACCATACAGTAGCAGCTTTTCAGTCAGCGTCGTCTTCCCAGCATCCGGGTGGGAAATGATGGCAAAAGTGCGACGGCGGGAGATTTCGGTATCGATCGGCATTCCAAAGAAAAAAGAAGTGAGCCCCAGCAGCAATCTACCCGGGCGGCCCCCATAGGACACCTGACCCCCGAAGACGGCAAGGAGCAAAAAGCGCGATCAACCAACTGCCGCCACTCGAAACTCAGCCTCCAGCAGCGCATTCAGCGCTGCGACATCCACATCTTCCGCTGCCAGCGATTGTGCACACCGCTCCAGCAGAGGATCGCCAACGGAAACATCGCCGACCGCCCCCAGTTTCGCCCGCACCCGTTCCACCAGCTGCCGCACCGCCACAATCGCCGCCATCGCCTCCACTTCCGAGGTCTCCCCCAAACCCAACCGCTGAATCTGCTGACACTCAAAAGCCCGACAACGACTTGGCCGATCGGAATAAAGAGTGCAGCGGCAGCCTTCCAGCATCGCACACGGCTGATCGAAGTACGGCGCCCGCTTTTTCCGCCGCAGCTTCAATCCCCGAGCCTCCAAAAGCGCCACAGAATCCCCTGGCTGAAGCCGCACAATCTGAAACAGCACCCCATTGCAACACATCCCACACGCCAGACAAAGACGTGATGCAGCAGCGGCAAACTCAGGGGCAATCATACAACAACTCTCCCACCCTGACAGGGACCACCGCCAAATTCAATCCCGATGCAAAGCCAGGACGAACCAAACACCGAGTTTTCACGCCCCTCTCCGCACCCGCACGCAACCATCTGCATTGAAGTGCGTTTGTTTCTAGGGCATCATCCCTCTCTTCCATGAAGTGGTTCTCCAGTTTTCGCGCCCGACTCTTCCTGACGATCTTTCCGGTCGTCGCGGGGGTGACAATTGTGTCTTTATGGGTGGCTGAACGCCGTTTCAGTGCCTCTCAGCAGCACCTTTTTGAGGAGCAGTTTGATGCGCAGATCGGGGTTTTTGACAAATCCCGTGAAAAACGTTTCGAAGCGCTGAGCAGTCGGTTGGCCGAAGTCGCTAAAGACCCAAAACTTGTCGGCGCGGTGAAGAGTGGCACAGCACCAGCAGCACGGGCGATTATTGAACCGATCCTTCAGGATTTGGGGCGCCAGCGTCTCGAAAGCGAAGCACCGCCATCGGCCAATGCTAGATTTTTGAGACCGTCCCCACGACCCGATGAACGTCCTGTCGGCGTGGACCGCCGCCAGCAACCTGGAGGCGCCCCTGGCTCGGCAGCACTCTCTGCCTTTGTTGCCTTGGTGGATGCGGAAGGTAAGGTTCTTGGTGGTCAAACACCGCGTGGCGATTTCAAACCCGGCACCAAAGACAACCCCAATTCGCTGCTGAAGAGATCGGAGCAATTCCTCCAACTTAAGGGCCTGAAACTCGAAGACGTTCTCAAAGAGCAGCAGGTCGGGTACAAGCTCATTGATGAGGTGGACGAACGCCGCGACCAGATCCGCGAAATCTTTGTGACCCCGATTCTTGATGCGGATCACCGCTTTCTCGGGGCGCTTATCTTCGGCCTGCCACTGCCTTCCGTTAGTGAAAAGTTGCTGTATGAACAAAGCCGCCGAATGGAGCAGGGGGCCATCATGAGCGGGATCTTGGCAGAGCAGAGAATCGTTTCCACGACGATCCCTGAGTGGAAGCGCGAAGAAGTCGCGCAGATCGTTACCGAGGCGATGGAGCACTCAAACCGCCAGCACCGGGAACTGACCGCGAGCATCGACGGGGTCCGCCACCGCATCATCTACCGCGTGCTCAATCCGAAATCGCCGTTTCAGAATGCGGTCCAAGTGAACCTGTTCTCTCTGGCCAACATCGATGCGGAAATCGCCGAATTGAGGACCATCGCAGCTGAGATCGTGGGAGGCGCACTCTTGGTCTCGGCGGGGCTGATCTTGTTTATCTCTCGCGGGCTCTCTGGCCCCGTCAACGAGTTGGTGAGGGGCACCCATGAGATCGAGCAGGGCAATTTTGATTACCGTGTTCCAGTTCGCTCTCAAGACGAAGTGGGCCGCCTTGCTTCCTCATTCAATGAGATGGCGGCGGGCTTAGCCTTGCAAGAAAAGTATCGGTCTATCCTCAATGCGGTGGCAGACCGCACCGTGGCTGAGCGACTGATGCATGACGATAATGCGCTCGGCGGCGAGGTGCGGGATGTCTCCACGCTGTTTTGCGATATTCGTGGGTTCACTGCCTTGTCAGAAAAGATGGCGCCCCCCGAGGTGATTGGCCTTTTGAACGAACACATGACGGCGATGACGGAGGTAGCGTATCGGCATGGTGGCATCGTGGACAAATTTGTGGGCGACCTCATTATGGTGCTTTTTGGCGCGCCAATCAGCCACGGTGACGACGCCCGACGGGCCGTGGCCTGCGCGGCAGAGATGCATGCTGTCCGCCACGCGCTGAATGTCCACACCGCGCTTCCTCTTGAGGTCGGAATTGGTATCGCCACGGGCTCCGTAGTGGCGGGGTGCGTGGGCTCCGAACAACGGCTCAGCTACACCGTGCTGGGTAGCCGGGTCAATCTTGCTTCCCGCCTTTGCAGCATCGCACAAGCGGGACAGATCGTTCTGGATGACGAGACGCGGGACCAATTGCCGAATGACATCGAGTGCGAGGCGCTGCAACCGATGCGCCTCAAGGGCATCGCAGAACTGGTGCGCTGCTGGCGGATTTCCGCCAACGTTCCGGAGCTCGACGTCAGGCCAGAAGTTCTTTGATCACGCCACACTCGTTCACGCCCGTGAGGCGATAGTCGAGCCCCGCGTAGCGATAGGTGAACCGCTCGTTATCAAAGCCCAAGAGACGCAGCATCGTGGCGTGGAAGTCGTGCACGTGCACGGGATCTTCCACCGCCTGGAAGCCAAAATCATCGGTGGCACCATGCACATAGCCAGGCCGCGCACCGCCGCCAGCCATCCACATGCTGAAGCCGTAATGGTTGTGATCACGACCATGTTGTTTCCCGATATTGTTGCCGGGGGACGGTAGTTCTACTGCGGGAGTTCGGCCAAACTCGCCACCCCAGATGATCAGCGTGTCATCAAAGAGTCCGCGCATCTTCAGATCCGCCATGAATGCCGCGATGGCTCCATCCACATCATTCGCCAGGCGGCGGTGATCGAGAATCTCATCGTGACTGTCCCAAGGCTGGCCCGCTCCGGTCCAGAGCTGGATGAAGCGCACTCCGCGCTCCAGCAAGCGCCGTGCGATCAGCGTCTGGCGCCCGAAATCGTTTTCGCCGTAGGCTTTGCGCAGGTGTTCGGGTTCTTTGGAAATATCAAAAGCGTCTGTCGCATCCATCTGCATGCGATAGGCCAGCTCGTAACTCTGAATGCGAGCATCGAGTTGTTGATCGTTCTGCCGCTGCTCTTTGTGCTGTTCATTCAGCGCGTAGAGCAGATCGAGCTGACGACGTTGCTGGGGTTTATCCAGGCTGGTGTTCTTGATGAACTCCACCAACTTGTCCACAGCGGTATCCGCCGTGTTGATGTAGGCCCCTTGATAAACACTGGGGAGGAAAGCAGACTGCCAATTCTTGGTCCGTCGCGTCGGCATGCCACGCGGGCACATGGAAACGTAGGCAGGAAGGTTTTCGTTTTCGGTGCCAAGCCCGTAGGCGACCCAGGATCCCATGCTGGGCCGATTCAGACGCCCTTCCCCGCAGTTCATGAGGCCCAGAGAGGGCTCATGATTCGGCACGTCCGCGTGCATGGAACGGATCAGACAAATATCATCGGCAAAGTTGGCGGTGCGGGAGAAGAGCTCGCTGATCTCCATGCCAGATTGACCGTACTTTTTGAAGGAAAAGGGGCTGGCGAATCCGGCGCCGGTCGGGCGCTCCGTCTTCAAGAGATTCGGCAACAACTTGCCATCAAATTTGGTCAGCTCTGGCTTTGGATCAAAGGTATCGACCTGGGATGGGCCACCATTCATGAAGAAGTGGATCACCCGCTTTGCCCGCGGCTCGAAGTGCGGTCGCTTGGCACCAAAGGCGCTGCCTGCTGCGGCATTCGCGCTGGATTCTCCGAGCATGGAGCCCAGAGCCATGGAGCCAAAACCCATTCCCAAGCGTCCCAACAATTGGCGGCGCGAGAGCAGATGAGGTTCGATTTCAGATGGAGAAAGGGGGTGCATTTTCACTGTACAATACGCTGAATCCGCCAAAAATCGTTCGCAAATCAATGGGGCAAGCCAGATTGGCCCCACCAAACTTCCTCTGTTCTTTTCCCCAGATGCGGTTTAGTTTCGTCCCCGTTGCCCGGTCAAGA
Source organism: Verrucomicrobiaceae bacterium (assembly GCA_024232965.1). Taxonomy (GTDB): domain Bacteria; phylum Verrucomicrobiota; class Verrucomicrobiia; order Verrucomicrobiales; family Verrucomicrobiaceae; genus JACKQF01. Next base: position 582,747 of record JACKQF010000004.1, read on the forward strand.
TGACCGTGCCCTTCTAACGCCGAACGCCCCTTTCCCGCTATGTCTGACCGCGAACCGCGCATTTACCTCCTACCGACCATGATGACGGCAGGCAATGTTTTGTCGGGATTTGTCGCCATTTTGCAAATCTTTGAAGCGCGACTGACGGACAACACAGAGCACTATTACTGGGCGATCCTGGCTATTTTGGCCGCCTGTTTGTTTGATGTCCTAGATGGCCGAGTCGCACGGATGGGCGGGCAGGAGTCGCCTTTCGGCCGAGAGCTTGATTCCCTGGCGGACATCGTTTCCTTTGGGATCGCTCCGGCGCTCTTGGTGCATACCATCGTTCTGAAGGACATCGAGCAGCCGGCTGGCATTGGCTCGATGATCGCTTCTGCGTATCTGGTCTGTGGGGCAATGCGGCTCGCGCGCTTCAATTGTATCGCGGCGTCTGATGACAAGAGTAGTTCCACGCATTTCCGCGGTTGCCCGATCCCGGCAGCGGCGGGCGTTATCTCATCCATCACCTTGCTGCTGCTCTGGATGGAAGAAGGGCAAAAGGGAATCGGCCCCTGGAAGTACGGTTTGGCGTTCCTGATGGTCGGCCTCTCTTTCCTGATGGTCAGCAATGTCGAATACCCCAGCTTCAAGTCCGTCAATTGGCGCACTCGGCGTTCCTTTCAGTGGGTCATCGTCTTCATCCTGGTAGCTTGGTTTACGGTCAAGAACTGGCAGTGGATGCCAGCGGTCTTCTTCGTCTCCTATCTGGCTTACGGCCTCTTCCGCCCCTGGATCAGCCGGAAGTGGCAGAGAGAGATCGAGATCGAAAGTGATCCCGCAGACGAGTTGACGGGCGATACGCCAGCGGGTGCAGAGCCTGCGGATGAATCAGCGGAGGCCGCGAAGATCTAATCGTGTCTTCGTCGAAGTCCTTGAATTGCAGACATTCCCGGTGGAAGGCACCTCTCCCTCTGGATGGCTGACTTTTTTCAACACGCACAAATCCCCACTCTCCACCACTTGGCAGAGCCTGATCCTGCCTCCGTGCAGGCAGACCTCCTGAAATGGAGCGCGGACCGCCCGATCGCGCTGTTGCTGCCCGCGCTCTTCGCTGAATGCGAGAGACCCGCGCTCCCGCACATCTTGGACGAGGTCAGCCAAGCCAGCTATGTGCGAGAGATCGTCGTTAGCATGAACGGCATGGATGCCGAACAGCTTCAACTTGCCAAGACTCTCTTCCGCGACCGTTTGCCGGACAAGATCGTGCATATCCTTTGGAATGACGGCCCCGAAATGGACGCCATTCACCAGCACATTTCCGGCCCAGAAAACCTGCACCGTCCAGGCAAAGGCGCCAACATCTGGGCGGGGCTGCTTTATCTCAAGGCCAAGGGCCATCGCGGTATCGTCGTCAGCCATGATACAGACATCATGAACTACAGTCGCAGCATGCTTGCAAAGCTCTGCTACCCGCTGCTGCACCCCAGCATGCCGTACAAGTTTTCCAAAGGATATTACAGCCGAGTCTCTGGCAGGCTCTACGGTCGCGTGACCCGATTGCTGATCTTCCCGCTGATCGAAGCCTTCCGCCAGGTGCTGGGAGAGACGCCCCTGCTCCAGCATCTTGCCGCCTTTCGCTACCCGCTGTCCGGTGAGTTCGCCGGAAACATCGATACCATCGCCGATTTTCACCTCCCTTCCGGTTGGGGCCTGGAAATCGCAACCCTTTGCGAGACCCACCGCAAGCTCCCCAACCGCGAGCAGTGCCAGGTGGATCTCGGCTTCCACTTTGAGCATCGCCATCGCACGCTGGAACACGGCCCGACACCGCTCCGTGAGCAGGGACTCGTCACTGCCGCTGCGGAGGTCGCACGCTGTCTGGCCTTTCACCTCCTGCGCGATGCCGATCCACGCGGGTCCGAGGGCCTGCTTCGCCTAGCCCTGGAACGATACCGTGCCACAGCAGCAGAGTGGCTGGAACGGTATGAGCACGTCGCCCTGATTAACGGACTCGAACATGACCGCATTGAGGAAGAAACCGCAGTCGCCGCATTCACGGAGGCCCTCGAAATTCTCGCCCGGGCATCGGCAATCGGTGGCCTGAAAACTGAGGGCACCCGCCCTCCTCCCGCCAGCGCCCTCATCGACAATCCCACAATGGGGAAGGCCATTCTGGACGCGGCCATTTCCGTCTAGAACTCCGCCCTTTTACGCAGCGAGAGCCCTGCCATGTGCCAGTGGTGGGAGAACAGCCGAACTAACGGCGCACCAGAAAGTATCCAGCGCGCAAGAGTGCACCTCGGCGTCCAACAGCGAGCGCTGCGCCTGACGTGTCGTAAAAGCATCGACCGGTGTTGGCTGGGCCGTCCAGTCTACCGTCGCCCCTGCCCACTGCGCGTAGCCTTGTCCAAAAGAAGGCATCGCACCCCAGCCCAGTGGCACCGCAGGCAAGGTCGCAGGGGACACGGGAGGCTGAGCACTTGTCGCAGGGTAGTCGCAGGTCGTATTCATAGAGTCTCAGGGGTGAGGGATGTTTCTTGGCTTTGGAAGGTGAATCGCAGGGCTGGAAGTCAGGATTGAAGTGGCACGGAGCAGTGAGTCACAAAAATGAGAGGATCAGATCAAAAACCTGCAGGATGACGGCAAATGAAGCCGCCAGCTGAGCGGCCCTTGGCGCGCCAGCGTGGACCTTCGCCAGTAGCGCCACCGCTCGTATCCAAGCGAAGACCACACACAGTCATGAAGACATGGTCACCTGGATCCACATAGATCGTGATGAAGCGGCCAGGGCCAGCCTCCCCATAAGAAGCGAAACCAGAGGACGAAAGAGGAGCGCGAAGCAGGCCAGCCTTGATCAGCACATACGAAACGGAGCCAGAGCAGTCATAAGCGTTGTCTTCCACATTAGCATGACCACCGCCACGGCGGTAAGGCTTGCCCTGGATGCTGTTGCCAGCGTGAACCGCATACTGGACCTGGGTCGGAACGGCGGGGGAAGCCGCAGCGAAACGACCGTCAAAGCGCAGCAAGGCACCCGCAGCAGCCTGAGCGCGCGCCACCGGAGCAGGAGCCGCCTGGCGGGCCGCCGCAGCAGCATAAGCCTGCTGTTGCATCTGGCGAGCGTAAGCCTGCTGTTGAGCGTAAGCCGCTGCTTGTTGCTGCTGAGCGTAATACGCAGCGGCCTGCTGCTGTTGGGCATAATAGGCAGCGTAAGCCTGCTGTTGGGCATAAGCGGCGGCCTGTTGCTGCTGTTGGTAGGAAGCACCAGCGTAATAGCCAGCGGCATAATAACCGGATTGAGAGAAAGCAGAACCCGCCGCGAGAAGAACCAGGCAGAGGGCGATCCGGAGGGAGGAGGAAAGGGAGTGAGACATAATAGCTGCGGTTCTTGTTTCTATGGAAACTATATCAGAAGCAAGAATCACCGCAACTCTAATTTCAATATTTTATCTCATTTCTGGAATTTCTGCGAAAAGAGAGGGTGATAAGCGCAACCAAAAACACGCTCAAACAGGCTCTAATCCTTGATTTTCCTGGCGTTCGGCGAATCGATCAAGACGACGCAGACTCGCTCACCGGCCAACCCTCAAATGTGCAAATTCTGGAAAATCGATTCTGGTTAAAAGCTCCACCCAAGTGTTTTCCGCCCCCACCTTTATCAAAACTGCGAAAACCAAGCCTAACCCCGAGCGTGCATCGATTCCTTCCAGCAGCGCGGTCCCTACTCTGATCAAGACGCAGATCCCCCCAATCACGACCTTATGACCCAGCATCCGGTGCCGGGTGACATTATGAGCGCCTCGCAAGACCACCCATTTGGCGCAACCAAACCGCTGGAGACTTCCGCCAGGACCCACACCGCAGCGCAAGGCTAAAGCCTTTTACAGAACAGAAGTTACACCCCCGCGCATTTCCGAAATCGAAGCCCAATTCCGCCCATCGGGGAAACCATAATTACCCTGCGGCTCTCTCGATATTGGCATGATTTCATCCAATAGCTGGATGTGCTGTTCAGGAGCTAGCGTTGGATCTTGCGCCTAATCCCAGTTTTTCGCCATGATCCGTGTACTCCAATTCGGTAATGATGAATTACCCATCGTGCCAACCATCGACGTCGCTAGCTCCACTTGAGCGTATTGTTTCCGCAGGCTGACCCGCTTCATGCGCAGCCGCCGCCGCAATCGCCCCCTGTCCCCATAGGAATTGGTGCGGGCTTTCAAAGGGGCGATAGGATCCGCCATCGATGCCCCGGATCAGCCGGGCGAGGAATGGGAATAGCTGTCATGGCGGTGTGGACAGGCGACTTGGTGCGGAACGCAAACTTATTGTTACGGCATACTTACCTCACCTCACTTCAGCGTGTGAGAAATGGTGGCTAGAGTCCACCCCGGTGGCGTTCGTCTACTGTCGTCCGCCGACAACTGCCTTTGCCTCGACAGTAGAGGCCAGCAAGTAAGGGTTGTTCTTTTTAGCCGCAGCTACAAAATCAATGGAATCGCAGGGAACCACTTCAAGTTCAATGGACTGGGCGTCAGTTGCCTGATGTGAGGAAACACGTCTCCTAATCGCTCTGACGTTCGGGCTCGACCCAAAAATTTCAGCTTCATTATCCGACGCTCGGACGATCAAGTTCGGTGTAGTTAGCCCATGCCACCATCGGGGACAGAATTGGAGTTCGAAGAGATCGTTCGCATTTTCACGCGGATAGACGAATCCAGTCTTCTCTAAAAGCCTCGCTATTTCTTGAATAAACTCTCTTCTGTCCGCCGTCCTAGCGTTACGAATACAAATCCTAGTCGTGTGTTGTGCTAACGCCAAGAGTACTGAGAAAAATATGGCACTCGCGATCAACATCTCGGCCGCGAAAGGGGGGGCTGGCAAAGCTAACAGTTTCAGCGCGCCAATGGCCGGAAGCCAAAGGGCACAAGAACATCCAAATATCATTCCAAATCGCTCCCAAAACGTCTTTAGAAATGGTGTTTCTTCGCGTTTCATCTCAGCTGCCTGTGTTTTCCAAAAATGTTCGGAGGGGATGAACTTAAGGCCTACTGTTGCTTCTCCTGACAGCGCGGCATCCAAATCAGTGCCGCCAGTTATCCAGACGCCACTGCCATCGCGGACACTCTTCACGTCAACCAATGAGATGTAGAGGACTCGATGGGATTCAGCACCGTGCGCTCCGTGAAGGTTGAGCGCGATTGCCGCTTGTGTTTGCATACCGGGCTCAATGCTAATTCGAAACAAAAACGAATTGGGCATATCTTGAACTAGTGTTGCGACCTTGATTCCGTCCAATGTAATGATCCAGCCACCTTGCATCCGCCTCATGAAGGCGCTCCAACTGTCTACCGTAACTTTCTTCATGCTTCGTATGTCTTGAATTATGGAAGGATGTTCGGATCGTAGTACGGTTCTCTCACTCTTTCGTTGATCTGGCTACCGATCCATCCTCCCCAGATTGCCCCACCAACTCCTCCGACAAAGCCCCCTACCACCGCACCAACAGGACCACCGATTAAAAGTCCGATCCCAGCCCCGGCTGTTGCTCCCATGGCTGCATGTCCCCATGTATATACTTCCTGGGCGACTTGACCGGCAAGCGGAACCGCCGAACCGCTTGAATAGCTTTCAGCGGTAGCTTGTCCAATATTCCAGGCAGATACACCCACTCCGACAACGGTCATCGCTTTCCCTGTGAAGCCGATTGCCTTGATCGCATTTACCTGCCCTTTCGAGAGCAACGCACCCGGTGGAATAAAGCCTCTTGCCCCGGCTTCCATCTCATGGCCCTGAGCCCTCAGCCAACCTGAGACTCGTTGATCTGCGTGGTTGGCACGAAGCCACTCTGTCAGTTCTTTATGGGTCATAATCTCTGTTTTCAGGAAAACGGCGACGTAGCTCATTAACATCCAGAAATATTAGAGTCGAGTTTCTGGGAGCTTCGAGTTTTTCTGTTGTTTCGTTCATTACCAACGCGCCGTTTGGCAGTTCGCTAAACGGAACAAACCCTGAGTTGCCCTTGCCATCGCCTCCCAAAGCATATGCCCACCCCAACTAAAAGATATCATTCATCCAATGACTTGCGGGCTCCTCACAACCAGGACTTGGCTGGGCGTGGGACGTTTCTGGAACTGGGGGACGAGGTCTCACGCCCGCGTTGGAAATGCTTCGGGATGGAGGGCGTAGCTCCAGGGAGGGCGTAGCTCCAGAGGACGTCACTGGTACGATTGCGGGTAGCGAGTTCACCGAACTTTGTGCGTTCCCGGCCCGATCTGCCGTACTTTATCTCATCTTGTCATGATTGTCCTCCGTCCGCGCCTTCTCGCCCCGCTTCTCAGCATCGTCGTCCTCACCTCGGTGAGCAGAGGCGCTGTGGAAAAGCTTAGCTTCAACCGGGATATCCGGCCGATCCTCTCGGAGAACTGCTTTGCCTGCCATGGGTTTGACGCGAAGAAGCGGGAGGCGGACTTGCGCCTCGACGTGCCGGAGGGTGCATTTGCCACCAAGGACGGCGTCACGCCAATCGTGCCGGGCAATCCAGAAAAGAGTGCCGTTTGGCAACGCATCATCACCACCGATGCAGACGACTTGATGCCGCCGGAGAAGTCCCACAAGAAGCTGACGGCAGCCCAAAAAGAACTCTTGAAGCGCTGGATCGAAGAAGGAGCCCCTTACCAGAAGCACTGGGCCTTTGAATCCCCGGTCCTGCCGCGTGTCCCGGCAAATGCCAAGCAACCACCTGCGGTGATCGACGCCTTTCTCACCGCGCGCCTTGCGGAGGATCGCCTGAGCTTCCGCCCCGAGGCCGACAAGCCTACTCTGATCCGTCGGGTCGCCTTCACCTTGACGGGGCTGCCTCCCACGCTGGCGGAGGTCGACGCGTTTGTGCAGGATGCCTCCCCCACCGCCTATGAAACCATGGTGGATCGCTATTTGAACTCGTCTCACTATGGCGAAGAAATGGCGCGCAACTGGTTGGACATCGCGCGCTATGCAGACACCCACGGACTGCACCTGGACAATGAACGCAGCATGTGGGCCTACCGGGACTGGGTGGTGAAAGCCTTCAATGAAGATCTACCCTTTGATGATTTCACGGTCTGGCAGATCGCCGGAGATCTGCTGCCAAACGCCACACCAGACCAGATCACCGCCACTGGGTTCAGTCGATGCAATGTCACCACCAGCGAGGGTGGTGCTATCGACGAGGAGTATCGGCACCTCTATGCCGTTGATCGCGCCGCAACGCTGACGACGACTTGGCTGGGTCTCACCGGTGGTTGCGCACAGTGTCATGACCACAAATTCGATCCGCTCACGACCAAGGAGTTTTATTCTCTCTACGCCTTCTTTTATAGCAGTGCCGATCCGGCGATGGATAAAAACATCTCCAGCACACCACCGTTTTTGAAACTACCGACGCCGCAGCAGCAAAAAGTGCTGGATGCGGCGGCCAAAACCGAGGCTGTGGCGCTGAAGGCGCTCGAGGCGGAGGTTCAAAAGGTCCCGTATGCCGATCCTGCATCGCTCAAAACGGCGCCTGCGTCACAAACGATCACGCAGGTCCTGTTTGACGATGACTTTGCCCCCGGCACCGAGACACGAAACACCACGCGCAATCCGAGCTTGTGGCGGATGCAGCCCGATTTCGGCACGAAGTCCGGGCGTCGTGTGCTGGAACTCAGCAACGGTCAGTTCAGCCAGGAGATCATCACACCGGTGCTCGCGCCGGTCGTGCTGGGCGACTCGCCACGTGTCAGCGTATGGGTGAGGCTGGATCCTCTGAACACGCCGGGCGTGGTCTGCCTCGAACTCAATGGCCGTCGCATCGTATGGGGTGATGCGCACGTCTTCGATGCCACGACTTACGGTAAGGACGACACCATCACCGCCGGTCCGCTGCCGAAGCCGGGCGAATGGACGTTGCTGAGTCTTGATCCCACCACGCTTGGCTTGAAGACAGGATCGCACATCAACACCATCGCCGTGCAGCAGGTCGGAGGAACATTGGCGTGGGATTTGTGCACGGTGACTGGCGGAGTGCGTGCATCGGTCGATCTACTCGCGTCGTTCAGTGCGTGGTGGAAGGCGGTGAGCGGTGGAAAGAAGAATCCGCCCGGGGTTCCCGCACCGGTTTTGAAGACGCTCATGACTGCGCCGGACAAGGTCACCGAAGCGAAGGCACGTGAGGCCTTGATGCATTTCTATCTCGCCCGTGTCGCGCATCCGGCCGATGAACAGATCGCCAAGCTGCGGCTGGCTTGGGAGGACGCGCAGGTGGCTCGCGCGGCGGCTGATGAAGCGATTCCGGGCACGATGGTGTTTCATGATCTCGATGAACCGCGCGAGACTTTCATCGCCATGCGAGGCCAGTACACGAAACTGGGAGACAAGGTCGAACCCACCACACCCGCCTTCTTGCCACCTTTGAAAAAGGCGGCTTCTGCCAAGCGCACCACTCGACTCGATCTCGCGAAGTGGCTCGTATCGCCGGAAAATCCGGTGGCAGCGCGCGTGACCGTGAACCGCTTTTGGCAGCAGGTTTTTGGCATCGGTCTCGTCAAGACCAGTCACGATTTCGGGTCGCAAGGGGAACCGCCGAGCCATCCTCAACTGCTCGATTGGCTGGCAGTGACCTTCCAAAAATCGGGTTGGAAAGTAAAGCCGCTGGTGAAGCAGATGCTGATGACCCAGGCCTTCCGCCAAGATGCCGTGGTGGACTCCAATCTCCTAAGCCTCGACCCAGAAAACCGACTGCTCGCACGTGGGCCGCGTATTCGGCTCGCAGCCGAGCAGATCCGCGACAACGCCCTCTTTGTCAGTGGCCTGATCAACCTAGAAAAAGGCGGACGCGGTGCCCGCACCTACCAACCTCCCAACATCTGGGAACCCGTCGGATATGGCGATAGCAATACCCGCTACTACCTCCAAGACCATGGCCAGGCGCTCTACCGCCGCAGCTTATACTGCTTCCTCAAGCGCACCGCGCCGCCGCCCTTCATGAGCAACTTTGACGCACCCAATCGGGAGCAAACCTGCCCACGCCGCGAACGCAGCAATACCCCCATGCAGGCCCTGCAACTGATGAACGACGTCCAGCACTTCGAAGCAGCACGCGCCCTGGCAGAACGAACGCTAGCAGAGGGCGGTAAAGATGACGCAGCGAGACTCCAGTGGCTCTTCCGAACCGTCCTAAGCCGTGCGCCAGATGCACGAGAGAGCTCGCTCCTCACCACCGCACTATCTGACCAGCGCAAGCTGGCCGCAGCAGATGCCGCCGCCGCCAAAAAGGTTGTCAGCACCGGCGAATCACCCCCGAAAAACCTTGCCCCAGCCCCAGAGACCGCCGCGTGGACACTCCTCGCAAACTTGGTGCTGAACCTCGATGAAACCGTTACCCGCAACTAACGCCATGGACCCTCTTTTCGAAGCCAACCTCATCCAGACTCGTCGGCAATTCTTTGGCCACAGCGGCCTGCGCCTCGGGGGCCTAGGCATGACTTATTTGATGGGGCGGGACGCCCTTGCTGCGCCAGACTCACTTGTGCAGCCCCCCCTGCCAGGCTTGCCCCACTTTGCCGCCAAGGCGAAGGCGGTCATCTACTTGCACATGAACGGCGGCCCATCCCAGCTCGACACCTGGGACTACAAACCACAGTTGCAGCAGTGGTATGACAAGGATCTGCCACCCACCGTGCAGGGCGGGCAACGGCTGACCGGCATGACCAGCAAACAAGCCCGCTTCCCGGTAGCGCCGAGCCTTTTCAAGTTCTCCCAGCACGGCCAATGCGGGCGCTGGGTCAGCGAGCTCCTGCCCCATACAGCCAAGCATGTGGACGATATCGGCCTCATCAAGACCGTCCATACCAACGCCATCAACCACGACCCCGCCTGCACCTTCGTGATGACTGGGCGCGAGGTTCCCGGCTTTGCCAGCCTTGGCTCTTGGCTCAGCTACGGGCTTGGCAGCGAAAGCAATGATCTGCCCGCGTTTGTGGTGCTCACGCCTCGCTGGAGCGCCAAGGCGATGGCGCAGGCGCTATTCACGCGCATGTGGAACAGCGGCTTTTTACCCGGCAAATACAGCGGCGTAGCCCTCCGCGCTGTGGGGGATCCCGTGCTCTACATTCAAAACCCGGACGGCGTGTCCAGTCAGCAGCGCCGCACCATGCTGGATACTTTGTCCGCGATGAATGCCCACCGCTTTGAGAAACTGGGCGACCCAGAAATCCAGACGCGCATCTCGCAATACGAAATGGCCTTCCGCATGCAAACCAGCGTGCCAGAGTTGGTCGATCTGAAGCAGGAAAGCCAGTCCACCCTGGACCTTTACGGACCGGAGGTGCAAAAGCCAGGAAGCTTTGCCGCCAGCGCCATCCTTGCTCGACGGCTCATCGAACGCGGCACGCGGGTCGTCCAGATCCTGCATCGTGGCTGGGACCAGCACGGGAATCTGCCCAGCGATATCCGGCTGCAATGCCAAGACACCGATCAGCCCATTGGCGGACTGCTCACGGATCTCAAGCAGCGCGGCCTGCTCGATAGCACGCTCGTGATCTGGGGCGGTGAATTCGGCCGCACGGTCTATTCACAGGGCGGTCTGTCACAGACGAACTACGGCCGCGACCACCACCCGCGCAACTTCTGCATGTGGATGGCCGGCGGCGGAATCAAGGGCGGCACCAGCTATGGAGAGTCCGACGACTTCAGCTACAACATCGCCACGGACCCAGCTCATCTCAATGACATCAACGCCACCATTCTGAACCAATGTGGCATCGACCACGAGCGTCTCAGCTACAAGTTCCAGGGGCTCGACGCACGCCTCACGGGGGTCGAAAAACAAGCACCGATCCGCGAGATCATTGCCTGAGGCGGCAGCACTTAGCGCAGCGCCAACTCTGGATCTTCGTCCAGCACGAAGAAGTCATGCACATCGCTATCAGGCACGGACCCGTTGCGGATGCCCTCAAGCCGACGACGGCTACGGCGCTCTGAGCCCAGCTTGACAGCCGCCCGATCCACCAGGTCCGACATCAACGGCACGGCCAGCACAGCGCTGGCGGCTAGCATGCTGAGCGAAACGATGTTCGACGTCTTGCGCTCCATGCCACGGCCAAACAGAATCCCCAGCGCGCAACCAGCAGCGGCTGGAGCGATGATGGAGGCATAAGTGTTGTAGGTGTTTTGGGCGGATGAAGAAGCCATGTGTCAAAGGTAGCCTTGAACCGCCACTGCACAAACCAGAAATTTGCCGAGAATCGGAAAATGGAGCCATTCTGGCCCTCCATCACACCGCTTCCTTTCCCCCATTGACGGGGGGCTTAGTTCCGCTGACTTTCAGGGCCAAATTTACCATGTCTGACACCGACCCATCCGCACCCGCCCCCACAGATTTTATCCGCGACATGATCGCTGCTGACCTTGCCGCAGGTCGCAACGACGGTTGGGTCATCACCCGCTTTCCGCCAGAGCCAAACGGCTACCTGCACATCGGTCACGCCAAGAGCATCTGCCTGAACTTCGGGCTCGCCCAGGAGCATACCCCCAAGTCACGCTGCCATCTGCGCTTTGACGATACGAACCCGACCAAAGAAGAAGTCGAATACGTCGAGAGCATCCAGGACGACGTCCGCTGGCTCGGCTTTGACTGGGCAGACCATCTCTACTTTGCCAGCGACTACTTTGAAAAGCTCTACTCATTTGCAGAGCAACTCATCGGCAAAGGCCTCGCCTACGTAGACGAACAGACCGTTGACGAGATCCGCCAGAATCGCGGCACGCTGACCGCGCCCGGCACCAACAGCCCCTACCGTGATCGCTCCGTCGCAGAGAACCTGGATATCTTCCGCCGCATGCGTGCGGGTGAATTCAAGGAAGGCGAGCGCGTCCTGCGGGCCAAGATCGACATGGCCAGCCCGAACATGAACATGCGGGATCCCATCATCTACCGCATCCTGCACGCCCATCATCATCGCACCGGCGATGCTTGGTGCCTTTATCCGATGTACGACTACGCGCATCCATTGAGCGATGCTCTGGAAGGCATCACCCACAGCCTCTGCACCCTGGAGTTTGAGCATCATCGCCCCCTCTACGAGTGGCTAATCAACAATGTCGATGGCCTGCCCGGTTCCCCCTATCAGCGCGAGTTTGCACGGCTCAACCTCACTTACACAGTGATGAGCAAGCGCAAACTGCTGCGTCTGGTGAAGGAAAATCTCGTCAACGGCTGGGATGATCCACGCATGCCCACGATCAGTGGAATGCGCCGCCGCGGCTACCCGCCGGCAGCCATTCGTAACTTCTGCAAAACCATCGGTCTGACCAAGTTCAAGTCCACGACGGAAGTCGCCCTCCTCGAGTATGCCGTCCGCGAAGACCTAAACAAAAACGCCCTGCGCGCCTTTGCAGTGCTAAAGCCCATCAAGGTCGTGATCGAAAACTACCCAGAAGGTCAGGTGGAATATATCGACGCTGTGAACAATCCAGAAAACCCAGAGGCCGGCACCCGCCAGATGCCTCTGAGCCGAGAACTTTACATTGATTCCGATGACTTCATGGAAGACCCGCCCAAGGGTTACCATCGCCTCGTCCCCGGCGGAGAAGTACGCCTGAAGTACGCCTTTTGCATCATCTGCAAAGAAGTCATCAAAGACGAAGCCGGTAAGGTCGTGGAACTGCGCTGCACCTACGACGACGCCACCCGCCACGGCCAAAAGCCCGAGGGTCGCCCAAAGGTCAAAGGCATCATCCACTGGGTCAGTGCCCAGCACGCCATTGAGGCCCCGGTCCGACTTTACGATCGCCTTTTCAGCGTCGAAGAACCTGACGTCGAGGCAGGCGATGACGGAGATTTCATCTCCTTCATGAACCCCCAATCGCTCGAAGAACTTAGCGGTGCCAAACTTGAGGCCAGCCTCGCCAACGCAGCCCCAGGCACCAGCTATCAGTTTGAGCGCGTAGGCTATTTCTTCACAGACCCTCAGGATTCAAAACCCGGCGCACCCGTCTTCAACCGCACCGTCGGTCTCAAAGACAGCTGGGCCAAGGAAGTAGCGAAACAGGGAAAATAGCGTCGCTTCTGGTGTGTCACCTCGGATAAGACTTGTGGCTCCCACAGGTCTGGGTGCAAACTGTGCTCGTTTTGGCAGATCCCGAATCCCAGCGTCCCTTCATCATCAGCTCATCCGCTTCCGATCTGATGCGGTTGGCGCTGCATGATCTCGACGATCCGGCGGAAGGCCAGGACGAAGAATCTTCCGAAGTGGTCACGAGCTTTGAAAGCGAAGGCACGACGATTGGCCGCTACAAGCTCATCGAAAAGCTCGGCGAAGGCGGCTTCGGCATCGTTTGGCGCGCCCACCAGACTACGCCACTGGACCGCATCGTGGCCCTGAAGATCATCAAGGCCGGGATGGATACTGAGCAGGTGATCGGCCGCTTCAATGTTGAGCGGCAGAGCCTTGCCAAAATGGACCACCCCGGTATTGCGAGGGTCCTCGACGCGGGAGCAACCGAGCATGGCCGCCCCTACTTCGTCATGGACCTTGTGGACGGTCCGTCCATCACCACGTATTGCGATTTATATCAACTCACGGTCGCCGAACGAATCCGACTTTTCATCGATGTCTGTCTCGCCGTGCAGCATGCGCATCAAAAAGGGGTTCTGCACCGCGATCTGAAGCCTTCCAATATTCTCGTCATCCAAGTCGATGGCGTGCCGCGTCCAAAAATCATCGACTTTGGGATCGCTAAGGCCATGGAAAGAGGCACTGCCGCTGATTCCAAAGACAGCTTTGAGGGGCTGACGCTAATCGATCAAGTCGTGGGCACGCCCGCATACATGAGCCCAGAGCAGGCCTTGGCCGATGGGCTCGATATCGATACCCGCTCAGACATCTACGCCCTGGGCGTCATCCTGTTCGAGTTGCTGACTGGCCGCACGCCCCTCGAAGAATCCACCCTGCGCAAACTCAGCATGCACGCAGCGCTCGATTACGTGCGCCGCACCGAAGCCCCACGCCCCAGCACGCTGGTGGCCAACTACGCATCACTGCCGAAGCAACATCTCGCCAGCCAGCGCCGCACCGATGCCACCGCATGGTTCAACACTTTGCATGGAGATCTGGACTGGATTGCCCTCCGCGCGCTGGAGCATGACCCAGATCGCCGCTACCCCTCCGCAGCCGAGTTCGCCGCAGATCTCACGCGCTCCCTGAACGACGAGCCCGTCCTCGCCTGCCCGCCCTCCTTTCGCTATCAGACGGCCAAGTTCATCCGGAGGCACCGCGTCGGTGTTGCAGCCACCGCTGCAGTCATCGCCATCCTCATCGCAGCCGTCGCCGTCAGCACCCTCGCACTGGTCCGCGAAAGCCGAATGCGGGAGGTCGCCGAAGAACAACGCGGCCTAGCCACCGAGCAAAGCCTACTCTCCGCGGCAAATGCAGACCGCGCCACGAAAGAGGCAAAGAACGCACAGGAGCAGTCAGAGCGCGCCAAAACGATCCTCGCCTTCCTCACGGAGTTGCTGGAAAAAGCTGGCGACTTTGTCGGTGAGGGCAAGAACCCCGAGGCACTGAGGCTCGCCGTTGATGCGGCAGCCGCAAGTCTTGGGGATCTGGACGCCGATCCCGAAACCCGTGCAGAGATCAATGGGCGTCTGGCTGCGATTTACGAGAATCTTGGCTCCAGTGAAAAGGCGCTCCCTCTTCTGAAGGAGCAGTTCGACTTTGAAAATCAGAACGCTGGCCCTGTTAGGCCCCGCACACTCGCCGCGCTCTCCCGCTACGCGAAAGCCGCGGCTCAGTCTGGAGAGGACAGGCTATCCTTGCAGCTCTTTCGCGACCTCATCCAACGTTGGCAGAAGCGACAGGGGGATCCCACAGAGGCACGCGGCCTTTTCTTCGCCCGCCGCGACTACGCCCGTGAACTCGCCCGTCAAAAGAACTTGCCCGCAGCACTGGAAATATTTGCAGCGCTCGAGCCGGATGCCAACCGCCGCGTCCTTTTCAAAGGAGACCTACCGGCATTTTATCGTTCCTACGCAGATGTGTTGCGCCAAAGCGGGCGACTCGATGAGGCCAAGAAGTATTACCAGACAACGCTGGCGGATTTGGGAGAAGACAGAAAGTCCATGCACACTGCCGCCATGGTCCACCGCGACCTCGGGCGACTTGAACTCGCCCAATGGAACTATCAAGGTGCGGCCAAAGAGCTGGAGACCAGTCTTGAAATCGATCTGAAATGCAAAGGTGAATCCTTCCTGCTTTTGATTGATCGCTGGATCGAAGTATCCCGGCTCCACCTGATCAATTGCGAAAGTACCGCCGCCCGCAGTGCGACGTTGGAGGCGTTAGCGCTCGCCCGATCTACTGGGCAAACAAAAAGCATCCCCCGCGCCTTGCGAGCCGCTGGTATGGCTGCGGAGTCCGATGCAGCCTTTGATGCTGTCGCCACCTTCTATGAAGAGGCAGAGACCGCCTCCAAGCGTTCTGATGATGCTTCGGCAGAGTGGACGGAGGACCGGGCCGCCCATCTCGCCGCAAAGGCCATGGCTGGCACCTTTGACGAATCGTCCGCAGCGAAGCACCAAGCTTGGGCAGTGTTCGAATCGATGATTGACCATCTCTCGGACCGCACCATGTGCCTTTTAGCCTTCGCTTTCAGCAACGATACAGAACTCGCCATCGCCAACCGCAGTGCGGCGCGCTTGCGCCCCCGACTCCGCCCTCAACTCCAAAAAATCCGCGATCAAATACCGGCAGAATGGCGGCCAGTTCTTCCAGCAACCCCTATTCAGGATACCGTTCCCACCGCTCTCGATTTCCTAGCGTTGGCCGATGCCCTGGGCGACAAATGGAGCGGCGGGGATACGCCGAGCCTCCAACTCCAATACGCGGCCTTTCTGAGACTCCTCGGTCACCATCAAGAAGCGATTGCCGCCTATCGACTGGCCGCAAAGGCAGCGACGTCACTCCCCTGCCCCCGTGATAGCCTCGCGAAGGCAGAAATCTTGGCCGCAGAGTGCCTATCCACCATGGGACACCCGTCCGATGCGCAGGAAATCCTCCGCAAATACTGGCCAAACCCACCGTATGGACAATCCATTGCGCCGACTCGCCTTCTCCACTGGCACCTGCAAACGTTAGCCGGACAGCTCACGCTGCCCGCCTCGGCTAAACATGCTGCTCAATGAAGGCCTTCACCGCCTCCACACTCGCAGGCAGCGGGTGCGTCTCTAGCGGGATCGATTTGAGTGCTTCCAGCGTCGGATGGGTCGGCTCCGTGCCGACTGCCGCCGTCACCACGTCCGGGAACTTCGCCGGATGCGCTGTGGAGAGAACCACGCTCACAAGATCAGGCGACATTTCCGTAAAGGCGCAGGCCGTATGCGGATCGATCACATAGCCCCAGTCCCTCCACATTTGGGCGATCACCTTTGGAATCGTCTCGTCATCCATGCGGCTGGCGCGGAACGAGGAAGCCGTTTGCTCAAACGTCACCACCTCCCCAGCCTTCATCTTCACCATCGCCTCACGCACCTTTGCTGGATCGCGGCCCAGCATGAAGAAAAGGTAGCGCTCAAAATTCGAAGCCGCTTGGATGTCCATGCTCGGTGCATGGCTCGGGTGCACCGCGCCTTCCTCATATTTACCAGACTCAAAGAAGCGATACAGGATATCGTTTTGATTCGTCGCCACACGGAAGGACTTCACTGGAAGCCCCATCTGCTGGGTCATCCAGCCCGCCATCACGTTGCCAAAATTCCCCGTCGGCACCACGAACTCCACTCCCTGTTCGCGAGCCTCTTGCGGCAGGCGCAACCAGGCCCACACGTAATAGACGCACTGCGCCAGGACGCGGGCGATGTTGATGGAGTTCACCGCAGAAAGATTCACCCGACCCGCAAAGCCCGCATCGCCAAAGGCCTCCTTCACCACCCGTTGGGCATCATCAAAAGTGCCCGGCACCGGGATGGCATGCACATTAGCAGCGCCCGTGCAGGCCATCTGACGCTCCTGGAGCGGAGCCACCCGTCCGTTCGGGTAAAGAATAAAAATATCGATCCCTTCCTGCCCCATGCAGCCATGGATCGCTGCACTGCCAGTGTCGCCAGAGGTGGCACCCAGCACCGCCAGACGCTTCCCCGACTGCCGCACCTGACGCTTGTAGAGCAGGCCCAGCAACTGCAGGGCAAAGTCCTTGAAAGCCAGCGTCGGCCCGTGCCAGAGTTCCAGCACAAAGGTCTTGTCTGTGATCTTCCGCAGCGGCGCCACATCGGGCGAATCAAAGCGTGCGTAGGCCTGCGCCGTCAGTTCGTGCCATTCCTTCGCCGAGATCTCCGGTGCAAAGATCTGCAAAAACTCCGCCGCCAGTTCTGCATAACTCAGCGATGACCAGGCCGCCAATTTCCCGCTAATGTCCGGCAGCGACTCCGGCAAAAACAGGCCGCCATCCGCTGCCAGCCCAACTTCGACAGCCTCAGAAAACGTATGGGGGCGGGTCAGCCCCCGAGTGGAAAGGTAATTCATACGCAAAAATAGCCCAGTCGCGGGCTCATGGGTAGCTGATCTTCATCCCCAATGGCCATCGCATTCCGAAAAAAATCCCCGCCGGATACAATCCAGCGGGGACGGAAAATTCAATTAACGAATTACTTCGCAGCCATCGCGCTGACCTTAGCGGACATGCGGCTCTTGAGGCGGTCCGAAGCCTTGCTGTGGATCACTTTGACCTTAGCAGCCTTGTCAGCAGCGGAGGTGAATTCGCCCAGAGCAGCAGCAGCCACTTTAGCGTCGCCGGTTTCAATCGCGGTCAGCACTTTCTTGCGAAGCGTGCGCATGCGGCTCTTCACGGTCTGGTTTGCCAGCGTGCGAACGGTGGTTTTGCGAATGTTCTTCTCTGCGGAGCGGGTGTTGGCCATAAGGGTAGCGTTTGAGGGGCGGATTGTGTAATGCACCCCCGGCAGAGTGTCAAGCCGGAGTTACGGAAACGACGAAACCGCCTCGCAGAGGCACCGCTCACGGTCCCCATCGCGGAGAGCCTAAATTCCCAGAACACTCAACCGCCAGCCTTGTGGAGCCCCGTTTCCAGAATTCCTTCCAGGTACGTGACCGTATCCGTGCGGACAGGCATGAAATACACGTGCGTGCGATCGCCGCTAAGCCGATCCAAAAAGGATCGAGCGAAGCTCTGATTGAACTCCATCGTGTGCTGATAGTCCTCCGCAAAGATCGCCTGGTTGGTCGTTTCCCAATAGCCACGGCTCTTTTCCGATAGGACCGGAGAGATGCCCCAGAAAACTTCATCACCCGACAGCATGCTGCGATACGCCTCCAGTAGGTGCAGACAGAAAAAGGGCTGCGTGAAGAACGCATCGGCACCAGCCTCTCGCTTACGCTTCAGGTAACGAAGCTCGGCACGCGGTCCAGACCGATACGGATCCAAGCCCGCATACACCCGCATGTGCGGGAATCGCCGCTTGATGAAAGCAATCAAGTCCACGCTGGTTGTCGGATACGTGCGGCGCGAAAAGTCCCTCGGCGGGTCGCCCGATACAACCAGGACTTCGTCGAAGCCAGCAATCGCCTCTTCAATCTTGCCAACATCGCTCAGGCAGAAATCGATGGCCCTCAGATGTGGGATCACCCGCTGGAAATAGCGTTTGGCAATGCGGCAGGCCTCCCAACTCCGGATCGGCATGCGCAAAATGTCAGGAATGTTGGCGACTTGCAGGTCTGGAAATCTTGCCTTAATCGCAAGGCACTCCTCCTCCAAAGCGGTCGCACTTCGAGGCACTAATTCGATCGAGATGGTAGGCATGCTGTCGGGACCAACAATAAAACGGGTGCGCTGCAACCTCGGTTGGGGCGATGTTTTCGGCGCGCACGAGCCATGAAATTGGTGCGCGGAGGCTAGTGGGTCAAGAGCTTCGTGCGCGAGCGTCAGGTTTTGCGAAGCGACGGGTGCTACCCCTTTTCAAACCCGGTAGGAGCATACCTTCCCCCACACCGACTCGTTTCAAATTCCAGAAGTTCGTTCCGAACTGCCAGAAGACGCCAAATCCCCCTGGCGGTCAGCATCGACCCCTTTCACGTCCCACGCGCCCCCAGCATCAAAGAGGCCAGCTACAACGCCCCCTGTCCACGCCACGCCCCCACGCTCTCAACGCCCCGTTGTAGCTGGGCTCTATGAGCCCGGCGCCACTGAACCGCCAAAGGCCCGCGCGGACGCCCAGCCCCCCGCATCGTCCCCTTTCGCGTCCCCTCCACGACCGGCCTCACAGAGGCCAGCTACAGCGACATGCATTAACGTTGAGCATCAATCCTCCACGATTTCCACGGGTCGGAAGCCGCCCGATACCTTGTGTTTTTCAAGAAAGGCACGGAACCGCTGCGATACATAGCAGCGCCGGACGTAGTTCAGCTCCGTTCGCTCCGCACCCTCCGCGATATCAAAGGGCATCAGCGCCTGAATCTCTGAACGGCGATACTCCGCGCAACCTGGCCGCCGACCACCGCGCTCAAAATTGACGCCGTAGGCTCTCTGACCTAATGCCTCGGCGGTGTTCTCATAGTTCCATCGGATCACCTCGCCATACCCATTGACGATCGGCGTGATGGTGGGTGGCATCAAAATCGTGCTGCGCAGCGCCCAAATGGGCCGCTTGGGCGGGCGGACGCTATCGCGGAAAATGACCGGCCGCAAATGAACGCCAATCAAGCCCGATTCCTCCAAGGCCGTCTTCAAAGGTTCCGCGACCCCGATGGCCATGCTTGGCGCAAAATTGCCGCACAGTACCTTGGACCTCTGCCGACTATCCTTGACGGAGATGTACTCCTCGCGGAGCGCCTCTTCGATGGTAGGATCATCCGGGCTCGCGATGAAATGCCCGGGGATGAACCAGAGCAGTTCAGCGGCATCGATCTCCGCCTGCGACCAAGTCAGATTCTTGCTGACCTTATAATGCGTATCCCGCAGCGCCTTCGGAACGATGTTCCGGTACGCCGGTTTGAAGCCATAGCGCTCCTCAATGACCCGAAATACCTCATCCAGCCGGGGATCGCCCTCGGGTAGGCGGATCGGGCGGCCACCCGCAATCGCGGCAATTTCTTCCACCTCCTCGCGGGTGCAGAGCTGAATCGTAGTTCCGGCATGAATGGTAGGACCGCTCTTTGAGCAGCTGATATTCACTTCATAAGTAGCGGAGGGCATAGTCGTCAATCATCGAGTGGAGTGTGGGGGATGGTAAGAGCCGGGTTAAGCACGGGCTGCCCATTCCTGGTCTGCGTTTGCAAAAACCGTAACCAATCACGCGTCGGTGCCCACATTTTTTCACAATCGAGCGCATTGTAAGCCTTAGCTAGTTCATCAATGATCTCCTGTTCGTCCAGTCCCATGTACTGTGGGTTTGTGTTGATGCGGCTGGAGATGCGTCCCGAGATGCCATCGTCTGCTTTTCGTTTGTGCTTCAGGGTGAGATGCCGCTCTGCGGGCAACTCCTTGTTCAATTCATCGCGGAGAGCCTTGTTGCGTGGGATGGGGAAGGAGGGAGTTTTATCGAGGAGATCGGCGGGGATATTCAGGTATCGCCCAACGTATGCCTCTAGCCCATGGTGGATGTCAAGCATCCTCCCCTTTCGCGTCCCATCCACCACCGGCCTCAAAGAGGCCAGCTACAGCGGCCCAAGGCCATGCCGCACCCCGACGCTCTCAACGTCCCCGTTGTAGCTGGGCTCTGTGAGCCCGGAGCCACTGAACCGCCAAAGGCCCGCGCGAACGCCCAGCCGCTAGCGTCGTCCCCTTTCACATCCCATGCACCACCGGTCTCACAGAGGCCAGCTACAGCGCGCCACGCCACAGGGGCTCGGCGCGAGGGCGGCTGCGTTTTCCTACCGCCCCCTGTTGACGCTTGGTCCCGCTGTGCCACTCTCAGCGGATGAAAGACGATCCTTCCCTGCCCGCCAATGCCCGATTCGAGACCCGTGCGATCCACGTCGGGCAGGATTTTCGTAGCGAGACGGGGGCGGTCATTCCGCCGGTCTATCTGACATCGACCTTTGAGACGGGAAATCCAGGAAACTTTGACTACACCCGCTCCGGCAGCCCCAACTTCCGCAACCTCCAGTCCACCTTGGCCAGTCTGGAGAGCGCCAAGCACTGCACCGTCTTTGCCAGTGGCGTGTCCTCCATCAGCGCGATCGCGTTTTCGCTAAAAGCGGGCGATGTGATCCTTTCTGAAGCGAACATCTATGGCTGCACCTACCGCTTGTTCGAGCGGATGCTGCGCAAATTCGGCGTCGAAATCCACTACACCGACCTGGCCAATCCGGCTAACTACGCTGAAATCGAGCGTCTCAAACCCACGCTGGTCTGGCTGGAAAGCCCCACCAATCCGCTGCTCAAAATTCTCGACATCACCGCCATCTCTGACGCCGCGCACAGTGTCGGCAGCACGGTGGTGGTGGACAATACCTTTGCCTCCAGCCTGATCCAACGTCCGCTGGAGTTGGGCGCAGACATCTCCCAACTCAGCACCACCAAATACACGAACGGCCACAGCGATGCCCTCGGCGGTGCCGTGTGCACGAACTCCGATGAATGGCAGGACAAGATGATCTTTGCCCAAAAGGCCATCGGCCTGCAACCATCGCCCTTTGATTCTTGGTTGGTCTCGCGGGGTGTAAAGACGGAGGCCGTGCGCATGGAGCGCCACTGCTCCAACGCCCTGGAATTGGCGAAACGCCTGGAGGCACGTCCCGGTGTGAAGCAGGTGCGCTATCCGTTTTTGCCCTCCAATCCCCAGTACGAACTGGCGCGCAAACAGATGAGCGGTGGCAGCGGCATGATGCTGGCCGATACCGGACTGAGCTATGACGCCGCGCTGGCCTTCATGCGCAAACTGCATCTGTTCACCCAGGCGGAGAGCCTCGGCGGCGTGGAAAGTCTCGTCGCGCACCCGGCCAGCATGACACATGCCTCGGTGCCCAAAGAGACCCGGGAGGCAGTGGGCATCACGGACGGCCTCGTGCGCTTTTCGGTCGGCATTGAGCATGTGGAAGACCTCTGGGAAGACATCGACCGTGCGCTATCGCAATCGCTATGACCGATCTTTTGACCCACCCCTTCTATCGCGCGGAGCACCTCGGCCGACCGCTGCCCGACACGCCGTTTGGTGTGTCCGTTTGCCTGCCCCTGTGGGCACATGTGATCGGCTACGAAGAAAAAGACCCGGAGGTGGTGCGCCACTTCAAGTCCGGCTATCCACGCTTCTGCTGCCCACCCGCCGTCGGCGCCTTGTTTGAGGCGGCGGAAAAAGAGTTCGCCAAAGAAAACCAGCGCTGCTTGGTCTTTCCACGCCTGAGCCATGCGCAGCGCTGCCTGGACTACATCCAGCGCACCGGTGGCGATCACGGACGCGCGATTCACTGGATGCCCCACGACCTCGGAGTCGCGGTGTTTTCCGCAGCGGACTACGATCGTGGCCGGAGGTTTTGGCGCTTTTGTGGCGAGGTCGTCAGCACTCGCCAAGCCTGCGAGGCTCTAAAAATCAGCCGGTGCGGTGCCACCGAAGACGATGGCCGCCACGCCAGCGAGACCATTCGCCAAAGGCTTGCCGCACTGTCTGGGCAAGAGCCTGACGATGTGTTTCTGTTCCCGTCCGGCATGGCTGCCAACTACGCCGTGCATCGGATGCTGACGCACCTGCTGCCAGCACGCAAAACCGTGCAACTGGACTTCCCCTATGTCGATGTGCTGAAGCTGCAGCAGGCCTTTGGCAGCGGTGCCCACTTCCTACCGATGCTGGATGACAGCGGCTACGATGACCTGCGCGAGCTGCTGGCTGCGGAGCCCGTCGCCGGCGTGTTTTGCGAGGCGCCGAGCAATCCACTGCTGCGCTGCGTCAATTTTTCCCGAGTGCGCGAGACCCTGCGAGAACTCTGCCCGGACGCGCCGCTGATCGTTGATGACACGATCGCGACCGTCGCCCACGCGGACGTGCTGCGCTTTGCCGACATTGCGACGGCGAGCCTGACCAAGACCTTCTCCGGCACGGGTGATGTGATGGCGGGGAGCGTGATCCTGAATCGCCAATCGCCCTTTCACGCTGCCTTCTCCGACTACCTCCGCCACCAAGCAGACCACGAACTCTGGTGCGGCGATGCGGTGGCGCTGGAGGAAAACTCTCGCGACTTTGTGGCGCGCGCAGATCGTTCCTCCGCCAACGCATGGGCATTGGCAGACTATTTGCGCAGCCATCCGCGAGTCGCGCAAGTCTGGCATCCTGCGACGCATGAGGATGGGGCTTATGAAAGCATCCGTCGGCCCAACGGCGGCTATGGCTGTCTCGTGTCGTTCGTGCTGAAAGATGCAGAGTCGGGTAGCCCCGCCTTTTTTGATGCGGTGGAGGTCTCCAAAGGACCGAGTCTCGGGTCCAACTTCACGCTCGCCTGTCCTTACACCCTGCTGGCTCACTACGATGAGCTCGACTGGGCAGAGAGTTGCGGCGTGCCGCGCTATTTGATCCGCGTTTCGGCAGGGCTCGAAGAAAAGGAGGATCTGATCGGACGATTTGCACGGGCCCTAGCTGTCTAATTTCAAACCGATAGACGCGCCCCATCCGCTGTGTTAATCTCACGCCATGCCGTCTGCCGCCCCCACTCGTGAATGGAGCACAGCTCCACGCGCTGCCTTTCGCTCCCGCGAGGACTGGAGCTTGCGCTGGTGGATGATGTTCGCGGTCATCCTTTCCATCGGCTTCCATGGCCTGCTCTATGTGGGATTTGAGACCATCGGGATCGGCAGATCGGAGGTCCAGCCTGAGCAGCCACCCGTACGCGAGCGCATCTCCATCGCGGAGGAATTGTTACGCGATCAGAAAGCCATCACGGAGATTCCCGAAATTTTGACTCCCGGCAATGAGCCTGACATCAAAACTTTCGATCCGAAGCTGGATCAATTCGAGGCGGCCAGCATGATCCCCGAAAACCAGGAGATCGACCTGACGCCCAAGGTCAGCGAGATCACTAATTTCATCCGCCAAGACGATCCCGGTGACGGCACCACCTCTCCGTCTGCGATGCCGTCAATGGCACAGATGCTGGCACCGCAAAGCATGTCTGCACCCGACGTCGCCGCTGAGATGGCGTCCGTCCGACGCGATATTCTTTCGAAACCTGTCAGTGAAAAGCAGATGCTACTAGACGCCGGGGTCCTGGATGCAGGCGATGGTGGGAAGGTCGATATGGGCCTACTCGATACCGTGAAAACCCAGGGCACTGGCACCGACGCTGCGGGTGTGCGGGTCAAGGGCTTCAGCAATCTGGATGACCTCCTCAGTCAAGGCGGAGGTCGCATGGGCGGCAGCACCGCGCCGATTCTAATGCCAACGGATTTGCTCTTTGAATATGGCAGCGATCAATTGGCAGAAGGAGCGCGTCTCAGCCTCATGAAGCTGGGCATCCTGATCCAAAAGAATCCCGACTCCGTCTTCATCGTCGAGGGGCACACAGACAGCTTTGGCAGTGAAGACTTCAACGACGCTCTCAGCCTTCGCCGAGCACAGGCCGTCGTCACTTGGCTCCAGGATTCCCTCCGCCTCAGCACCGATCGCGTCGTCGCCGAAGGCAAAGGCAAGCGCGCCATGCTGGCAGACCCCAGCGGCACGGTTGAGCAGCAGTCCCTGAACCGCAGGGTGGAAATCAAAGTGCGCAAGAAGCGCTGAACCAGGCACTGAAGGACCTTCACCCCAGGCCATAGCTTCTCCCGCTGCACGCACGCATGTCCTCAGACGCCACCGAAACGGACCCCATCGACGCGCCTGCCGCAGCAGGTCAAACTAGATGGCGCACCATCGGCCGCTGGGCGTTTATTTTCGTCGCACTGGCGGGTTACGCAGCGCTGCATCTGCACTTCGGCAGCCTGCTGATGCAGCAGACGAATTTCACGGACAAAAACATCCTCGGCGGTGATCAGAAAAACAACATCAAGCTGGCCCTGCAAACCCGCGAGGATCTGAACCCGGATTTTTCCAAAGGTGTCTCCGGCCCCATCAAGAACTGGTTCCCCCACCGCACGGATGGTGTGGTCAATCCGCTGTGGCCTTGGATCGCCGCATGGATGGCAGACCCTGACCAAACCATCTCTGCCAACGATGCGGTGACCCCGCAGGATCGCGCCCTCTTTGAGCGCGGCAGGCGCTTCAACGTGGGATTGACGCTAGGCTTCATCGTCGTTTTAGGCATCGCCTGCGCGCGCATCTTTTCCGTCGCCGCATCGCTGAATGTAGTGCTGCTAGCAGGCCTCGGTGCCTTCCTTCCACGCGCCGTTTTCTTTCAACCGGAGCCCCTCTACTTCACCTTCTTTTTGCTGACCTGGGTGGCCTGCATCTTTGCCTTGCAGCGCAATAGCCTGTGGGTCTATGCCCTCATCGGTATTCTCTCTGGCATTGCCTACATGGCCAAAGGATCGGTGCAACCGCTGGTGGGCGTTTTCATCATTGTCAGTACCCTGCGTTGGTTGTGGGGCTGGATCGTCGCCCATTGGCCGCGAGGCATTCCCAATCTTCTCTGGGTGCGACGCAACCATCTTTTCGGCCTCTTCCTCCTCGTCGGTTGCCACCTGATGACCATCGGCCCGCGTCTCAATTATTCCCAAGAGCGCTTCGGCGATGGCTTCCACAGCTACCCAGGGTACTGGATGTGGTTTGATGATTTCGAGTCCTGCTACGCCTGGATGGGCACCCACAACACACGCGCTCAACTGGAGGCCATGTCACCCTTAGATAAGCCATCGCTGCGCAACTACGCGGCCAGCCACACCGGCACCCAGATGTGGGAGCGACTCCGCGATGGCATGCTGGTGAAGTCCGCAGATCTCTTCTGGCCCGCCGTCACGAAGCAGAGCAAAAGCAATCCCAAGCCCTGGAAAGGCATCCTGGAGTGGCGCGGTCTCTACCTCGGCATTCTCGCCGCAATGGGGCTGATACTGGCGATCGCCATGCGATTCGCCGTGCCTCGACCCGAGCGCGCTTGGCACAAGTTGCATCCAGAGAGCGCTGCCATCTGCCTTTTTGTTTTCGGCTCGCTGGCAGCCTACACGCTCGCCTACGGGTGGTACACCCCCATCGGGCGTGGGGATCGCTTCATGCTATCCCTCTACGGCCCGCTGGTTCTCAGCGCGGTGTGGGGCGCTGAAAGTTTGCTGCACCGAGCACGTCGCAGGGCTGCGCCGCAGTGGATGATCCGCAGCTATCACGCGGCGCAGTGGCTGCTTTTAGCCTTGATCCTATCCCGTGTTGCTGAGATCCTCGCGCATCCGGTTTTCAAAAACTAACCGCCCTCAAATCTCATGCGCGCCGCCCTTTGCCTTCTCTCTTCAATCATGACAGTGGCAGGTAACCTCGCCGCCGGAGAGCCCGCCTCAACGCTGCGCCCGTGGGAGGACTATCGAGTCATTTTGTGGACCGGAGAAAAGGCCAAGCAACGGCTGGCGGATCCCGTTTTTCACAAGCGACTCAAAGAAATGGGCGTGACTCACGGCATGACCGGACAAAGTGGTGATCCCAAGCCACTCCTCGAGGCAGGCTTTGGCTACTACGTCGAAAACATCGTCAACGAGGGGCTGTGCCTGAAATTCAACTCCACCGTCACCGATTGGAACAAATTCATCGACGGATGGATGGGACCCCGCCCCGCTTCAGCGCTCGTCCGCGATGTCTGCCTGAACGACACGGACTGGCTGGAGCGCATGAGTGAACGCATGCGCAGCACCGCAGAACGTCACGCAGACAGTGCCCCGTTGCTCTACGACCTGCGGGATGAACTCTCCACGACGACATCCGCCAACCCCTTCGACTACGACTTCAGTGAAACTGCGCTGGAGGCCTTCCGCGCCTGGTTGCAAAAGCGCTATGCCAGCATCGATGCGCTCAACACCCAGTGGGGCACCAAGTTCCCGAACTGGGCAGAGGTCCGCCCATTCACTACCGATCAGATCAAACAACGCATGGTCTCGGGCAGCGGCCCCGCACCAGACGTCACCGATTGGTCCGCCGTGAAGGGCGTCAAGCTGACGCTACCCAACGCGCACACCGCACCGCAGCGCTGGAATTTTGCGCCGTGGGCCGATCATCGCTCGTTCATGGATGACAGCCTCGCTGAAGCCCTGGCACAGTTCCGCAGGGCCTCCCACGAAGTCGATCCCGCGACACCCGTCGGCATTGAGGGTGCCCAAATGCCACACGCATTCGGAGGCTATGATCTTTGGAAGCTATCTCAAGCGCTGGACTGGATGGAGCCCTACGACGTCTGCGATTCACGCGAGATCCTGGGATCCTTCATGCCCGGTCGCCCGATGCTGGCAACGGTCTTTGAAAAGGAAACCCGTCCGGCACTGCGCCGACTGTGGCATCTGCTGCTGGAGGGGGACAAGGGCTGCATCATCTGGTGGAGCGAAGATACGCTCGACTGGTCAGACGCAGCGGTGCCACTGACACCCAAGGCAGAGGCATTGGCTCCCGTTTTCAAGGAACTGACCGGACCCATCGCGCGCCTCTTTCTGAACGCAAAACCTGAGCGCGACCCCATCGCGATTCACTACTCCCAGCCCAGCATTCAGGTGGCTTGGTTGCTCGAATCCACCGTGGATGGCAAAACCTGGGTGCGGCGATTCTCCAGCTACGAAGCCACCCACAATCGCCATGCCCAAGTGCGCAGTGCCTGGCTGAAGGCTCTGCAAGACCTCGGCTTCAGCCCGCAGTTTATCTCCAGTCAACAACTCGAAAGCGGCGTGCTCACTGGGACCGACTTCAAGCTATTCATCACCCCGCAGTCCTGGGCCATGAGCGGGAAGGAGATCAGCGCCATCGATAGCTTCTGCAAAACATCGGGGCACCTCGTGATCCACGATGGCCCAGCGGGATGGTTCGACGAACACGCTACGCTACAGACCGCACGCCTCCCACAAAACTCAACCGCCAACGAAGAAACGGTCTGGATCGACCGCGGTCACGTGAAAGGAACGCTGGACGCTGGCGCGCTTGACATGCCCCTCGACCATTCGTTTTCCGCCTGGGTGGCGGATCGATTAAATCTGGAAACCGATTCTGAACAAATCGCCACGCTGCAAGAGTTGCTGGCCCGGCAGAACCTCATCCCTCCAGTGCGCGTGCCAGCGACAGCAAGGGTGCGAGTCCATCGTTACACAACCCAAGGTCCGGCCCGACTGCTAGCCTTTGAGCGCAACATCTCCTACAAGATGAGCGAGTCCCTCGCCCAAGCAGGCGGCAACGAAGCCCTGGAAAAGCCCAGCACCTTTACCGCCGAATGGGACGAACCCGTGACCGTCATCGATCTCATCGCGAACAAAAACCTCGGCGTCTTGACCCAACTGGATGTCACCCTCGATCCTTGGCACCCCGCCTTGTTTGCGCTCCTGCCCCAAGATCCAGCAGGCGATGACCCCGTCCAGGCCGTCATCGATTTGATTGGAAAGTAGCAGATTCACCTTTGCAAATTCAGCGGCAGTGCCTAGCATCTCGCTCGTGTTGCAGGGCATCTCCAAGTTAGGACTCGTAGCCGCGCTCGTTCTGTCGATCGGGCTGCATTGGGCATGCCTCCAGTCCGCAGCCTGGGTTGGCATGTTGGTCACCTACACCGCGAAAAGCGGATCTGTCTCGCAAGCCGTGGCAGACACCTTTGATGGCCGCCACCCCTGCAAACTTTGCCACTTGGTATCGGATGGCCAAAATCAGGATCAAAAAAAGCAGCAGCAGGACGGCAAACTGAAGAAGCTAGATCTCGCCTGCAATGAATCACCCAGATTCATCAGCCCAAGTATCCCCAGACAGAACCCGATGGGTAACCTGTTTGGCAACCTAATGTGGCCCCATGCGCCGACCCACGGCCCGCCGCGAAGCGCGGACGTCGCCGCATGATCGAAAAGATCACCACCCATTCCGGATCACCTACAACATGATTCGGGCATTCCCATCGGAATGAGATGTGCCGGCAGACATGAGTGTCTGCGTCACGGGTGGTTGTCGGTTGGCGGCAATTCCAGTTCTAATGTTTTACCCGGTCAGAAACTTCGGGCGCATCAAGCCCAACACCCATTTTTCCATTCCATTCACCCTATGAATCACACACGCCTTCTTTGCGCGCTCAGCGCCATACTCATCCTTGCCTCCACAGCTTCAGCCCACCACGGGCAGGACTTCCTCATCGTCCAAGACGTACAGTTACCAAAGCCCGGCAGCCTCCGACTCGTCGGAAACTTCGAATGGGAAAGCTACGAAACCGGGGACGAGTTTGGACTTATCCCAGGCGTGATGGTCGGGGTCATGGACCGCCTCGCTCTGGCCGTGGATGTTCATTTTCGCGACGAGGCAGGCTCAAACTGGAATTACTCAAACATCACCCCTGCGGTATTCTTTGACCTGACCCCTTCGTCAGACAAATTCCCCTTCAAGATCGGCCTCACCGCAGGCTATCAGTTTGCCAACAGTTCCTCAGCAGATCCGGCGATGGACCGTGAGGAGGAAGAGGAACATGGTGATCACCACCACGCAGACGAAGAAGAGACCGGACACGCCCACACCCATGGCGGCAGCATCCACAATCACGATTCAGACGCCTTCACCAGTCGCCTCATCTTGGAGACCAACATTGGCGAAACCAAACTCGTCGCCAACCTCATCGCGCTCGCAGGCGATGGTAGTGCCGCATGGGGCTACGCCTTCGGTGCCCGCCACAAGCTCAATCACGTCTTCGCCGTCGGTGGCGAAGCGATGGGAGACTTCGACTCCGAGGGATGGCAGGAACTCGTCGCAGGCATCTATTTGGAGCCCTGCAGCGCCTTCACCTTCCGTATCGGCGCTGGTTTCGGTCTCACCGACGCGACACCTGACTTCACCCTACGGACCGGATTTGTTTTGAGATTTTAATCTCCAGACTTGCCGACAGAACGAACTTTGATCACAATCCCGCGCCACCTCAACGGCCGTGCTAAGCTGGGTCAACTCGCGCGGTTAGAGATGGCACCCACAAATACCCACTGACCCTTTCATCACCTAAACCCATCAATGAAGATCACAAAAAATCTGCTCATCGCCCTCGCCGCCTTCGCGCTCGTCCCCGCAATCGCCAAGGCTGACGCCATCGAAGACGTCATGAAGGGTGCCTTCAAAGGAGAAACCAGCCTCTTCAAGAAGGTCACCACCAACAAAGGCAGCAAAGATGAAGCCGCAAAGCTCGCCGAATGGTGCGCCAAGCTCAAAGGCACAACTCCACCCAAAGGTGATGCCGCCTCCTGGACCAAGAAGGTCGATGCACTCATCGACGCCTCCAAAGCCGCAGCTCGTGGTGGTGCCGCTGGTGTCGCAGCCCTGCGCAACGCCGGAAACTGCAAGTCCTGCCACCAGGCCCACCGCGAGGATTGATCCCCCAAAACGGCGAAATCCAACCTTTCGCATTTTGACATGGAGCATTGACGAACGCCGTCAGTGCTCCATGCTTTTTTGTGCCCAAAAGCCAACAGAAAGAATCCCGCAGCTCGCTCACCCTCTGGGTCGGCGTCATCGTGATTGCTGGCGGCGTCGTGTTTGGCAGCATCGCCCTGCAAAAGAGCCTCTGGTCTGCGGCAGGACTGCCGAAACTGCCCATCGCAGGTAAGGTCGATCCCACCGGGGCCGTCTTCCCCGAACGTCTCGGCCAGGACGTCGCCTGGGCGGATCTGAAAGGTAAAGTAGTCGTTGCCGCCTATGCCTATTCCCGCTGCCCTCACGGATGCAGCGGCGTCGCAGTCCACATGCTGAAACTTCGCGATGCCTTTCAGAGCAATCCCGATTTGCACCTCGTTTCCGTCGCAGCCTATCCAGAACTCGACACTCCAGCATCGCTCAAGATCTTTGCCGCAGGGCTCGGAGTTAAAGACAACGACCCCTGGTGGTGGATCTCAGGAGATCGGAAAAAAGTCTGGGCCTTCATGACAGATCAGCTGAAACTACTCCCATCCCGCGAGGTGCCAGAGAAAGATCGACTCAGTCCCGATGACATTGTCGAACACGATCTGCGCGCTGTATTGATCGATAAAAAAGGTCAAATCCGTGGACTCTACCCTGTGATGGATCCCCGCATCGAGATCGCAGAGGTTGCGCTCAAGCGCCTCATCCAGGATGTGGATCGCCTCATCCAGGAGCCCTGATTC
The DNA here is from genome assembly GCA_024232965.1 of Verrucomicrobiaceae bacterium. Lineage (GTDB taxonomy): Bacteria > Verrucomicrobiota > Verrucomicrobiia > Verrucomicrobiales > Verrucomicrobiaceae > JACKQF01. The sequence goes on from JACKQF010000004.1 coordinate 613,938, forward strand.
ATTCTTCCGCATTTTCTCCACGCCGCTGCATGATCAGCCCGCTTCCCTCAATCTCCGCCGAGTCCGCACCGAACAACTGGGCACCAACGACCATCGAGGATTTCTCAACCTCGCAAAAACACCGCATCAGATCCGCCGGGTTCCAATTCGCACTCCTCGATACCGCGCTGCGAGATCTTTTCAATCGGTGGAAGAAAAATCGACTCAGTCCGACGACTGCGGCGACGCTCGACAATTTATTCGGGGCCGAATCAGCAGCAGCAGCCTTATCCGATGGCCCAACAGCCATCGAGTTTCACAGCAATGAAGACTCCCTAAAAGTGATCGGAAGTGATCAGCCAAGCATCGCAGATCCACGCCACTGGGCGCTGCTCCACCTGCCAGGTCTGCGCTCTTGGTGGACCCCAGTCTTGAGGAGCACCCATTTCGAAAGCCTCCGAGCCCTCGTCCCGAATGCGTGGACAGTTGAAGATGCCAAGTTACCACCAGGATCAGTCATCGTCGGTCTCGATATCCCTGATTGGTCGCACCTGCCTCGATGCATCGCTACGGGGCGTCGCTTCGTTTTGTGGGAACGGGTCAGCGGCTCTGCCGTTGAGATACAGGCAGTCTCAGCGCCACAGTCAGGTGGGGTCTTGATCGAGGTGCCAGCATGCGCTCAGCGGCTCAAAGCTAACTACGTAAAAACAGACAGCCGAATTGAACTCAAGCAGTTGCAGATTCACCGCTGAGCAGGAACACGATTCACTCCGACTGTCGCACACCCGACAGCACATGGAGCAAACCGTCGCGTGTCCGCAACGGACTCGCTCCACGGTAAGTTCGTCGATAGTCGTCCTTCATTTGTTCAAAGACACCTTCCACGAACTCCTTTGAACCGACGACTGCACCATCTGTGAAACTACCTACCCTCGAGCGTAGCCTTTCACCCGCTCGGATCTGCCCAAACTCTCGCATGACCTGCGCCACGCGATCCGAATTGATTCCAGGCCCAACAATCGATCCGTCCCCATCCACCTCAGCCCGGCCGACCGAATACAGCCAAACACGATAGGCCGTCCCACACCGCGCCCAACTGCTTGAGCCGACCACTTGGCAGATGCCTGATTGAGCACGCGCCGCCCCTGCAAAAGCCTCTCCGTAGCCGGACCATCGATATTTTTCCGGTTCATCGACAATCCCAGCCCGTACTGGGTTGAGATCGATATAAAGAGCCATCGTTCGCAGCGCATCCAGACGATCCCGGTCATTTCTGCGGCCTTCGACCAACACGCTCTTGAACCGTCCCATCCAGAGAGTGCCGCTGCGCTCGTGCTTTTTGTTGTACCAGCGGCTGTAGCGCTCCTTCATCTCCTTCATCCAAATGCCCAGGTCGCAGAAGCGACGCTTAAATGGCGCCAGTTTTTCGCTCACAGCCACTTCAAGTCCAGCAGCACGCAGGGCCGCAATCTCCATTTCCAGCGCCCTCATAAAATCACGCGAATAAAAAGTCCGCAAATGGGCCAGCAGGCGATCTTCCCCCCCTTCCCCCTCAAACTGACTCAGCCACGCCGTTTTGTCCGGCACGCGAACCAGCGCATGGAAGTGATTCCCCATGATGCAGTAAGTCAGGAGCTCGATCCCAAAGAATCGACACATCTTCCACAACAACACCCGCAACCCCTCCTTCTCCTCGTCATCGAAGAACACCCCTCCGCCACAGGTCCGCGACATTACGTGATAACACGCCGCCGCATCCCGCCCCGCCAAGATCCTTCGCCCCTTTCGCCCCCAGTGCCTAGAAACCCGATACGGTCCAGTCTTCTCCAAAAGAGCCCCCACCAAATCGTCGCGCCCCCCAGCTCCCGCCACATCCCCCTCCCCGATCAATCCGCCAACACCGCGCGCGCGCCCATCTTGACCTTCATCTGAATGTGTACCAGACAAAGGCACCCGCGAAACCGTTGCCACGGATGCCGGCGAAGCCCCCGACTCAGGTGAGCCCCCCGATGGAGGCAATGGAACTAACGATGGCATATCAGCTAACCCCAAGCCTCTCACCACAGACAATTCAGGCGCCGCAGGCGCAGGAAAAACAGCTCTCAACTCGGTCGAATCCATGGAAAGATGAAACTCAAAAGGCTGTGGAGCGCAACTAAAAGATGTCGCACGTTTTTATTGAATTAGCTTAACCGCCCGGCGAACCGGGCGGGTGGATTTAGCTTGCGGCGGAGATGGCTTCGTTGCCGCGTTCGTTGGTGCGAATGCGAACGGCTTCGAGCACTTCGCTCACAAAGACCTTTCCGTCACCGATCTTGCCGGTGTTGGCTGCCTTGACAATGGCTTCGACGACGTCATCACAGCGGCTGTCTTCGACGACGACCTCAATTTTGACCTTCGGCAGAAAGTCCACAGTGTACTCGCTTCCGCGGTAGATCTCTGTGTGACCTTTTTGGCGGCCAAATCCCTTGACCTCCACCACTGTCATTCCTTCCACACCCTTCTCGGATAGGGCTTCCTTAACATCCTCCAGTTTGAAGGGCTTGATGATCGCTTCGACTTTTTTCATGGCTTTCGGCAATTAGTGTATGATTTCGCTTTTTGCAACGACCAGTAGCAAAGGAATCGTTCCCTGCCAATGTCGGTGAATGCATTGACATACTGAGCGGATACCGTGCCAACTTCAAAAAATTCATTGGCATCCACTCGACCCTTGGGGCCTCAGCCATTGATTTTCCAAGCTCAAAACGCTCACTTTAGCGGATCTTTTCGCTCCCACACAGGAAGTTGCAGTGGAAAAAACCACCGACATAGCTCTCGCCCACCCCTCAATTCCCGACCATTTTTTGCTTTCAACGAGACGCTCGACACGCACTCGTCCGCTGCAACTTCTTTGCCACAAAAATGCGCCGCACAACCGCCCAACTCCAAACCGCGCGCAGTCCCAGCGTCTGATCTCCCATAAAATTTGTCTTTCTCTAGTCGCCCCCCCTTCTTTACCATCAGAACTAATGCGAGAAAGTATTCTCCGTCCACCTTCCCCTCCCACCCCAAAATCCCTTCCTCACCGCCATGGCAAACTCATCATCCAACAAGAAATGGAACATCGCAGTCGTCGGACTCGGCTTCGGCGCTGAGTTCATCCCGATCTGGCAACGCCACCCGCAAACGAACTGCTATGCGATCTGCCAACGCGACCCGAAGAAGCTGAATGCGATTGGCGACGCCTTCAATATCGATGTCCGTTACACTGACTTTGAGTCCGTGCTAAAGGATCCCGCCGTGGACGCGGTGCACATCAATTCTCCGATCCCTGATCACGGCTGGATGTCAATCGCCGCGCTGAAGGCGGGGAAACATGTTGCCTGTACCGTGCCAATGGCCACCGGCATCGCCGAATGCAAACAGATCGTTGAGCTGGTCAAAAAGACCGGTCTAAAGTACATGATGATGGAGACCGTGGTCTATGCGCGCGAGTACCTTTACATGCGCGATTGCCTCACACGCGGCCTTCTTGGCAAACTCCAGTTTGTCCAGGCATCCCACCAGCAAGACATGGACGGCTGGCCGAACTACTGGCCGGGCCTGCCCCCTATGTGGTATGCGACACATTGCGTGGGCCCTGTGGCCGGACTCATTGGAACCGCTGCGGAATACGTCAGCTGCTTTGGCTCTGGGACGATCCGCAAGGAACTGGTGAAGAAGTACGGATCCCCGTTCGCCGTTGAGACCGCTCACGTGAAGTTCCAAGACACCGATGTCGTCGCCCGCGTCATCCGCAGCTTGTTTGATACCGCACGTCAGTATCGCGAGAGCATTGATATCTATGGCGACAAGGCCTCCATCGAATGGCCACTGATCGAACACGAACCGCTCGTGATGCATCGGGCGAAGCTAGCTGAGGCCAAAATCCCCAAACTGGTGAAGAGCCCTGATTTTGCCAAACGCCTGCCAAAGGCCATTCGCGATTTCACCACCAAAGGCGTTTATGATTTGGGGAAAAAGACCCACCTCAGTTTCACCCAGGGATCTGGACACGGCGGCAGTCATCCGCACCTTGCCCACGAGTTTGCCAGCGCACTGTCCGAAGGACGCGACCCCTTCCCGAACGCGAGGCAATCCGCGAACTGGACATGCGTCGGTCTCTGCGCCCATGAATCCGCACTACAGGGTGGAAAAATTGTGAAGTTGCCCGCCTTTACGTTGAAATAGGCGGTCCCGCCCACCAGCCACCAAGGCACTGACGGATAGCCGCTAGGCCAGTGGAATGATTTGGCTTGGCAAACAGACCGCTACTGGGCCATTGTACGCCCTTACATGAAGTTGTTGTCGAATTTTGGGCCCCTTGTCGCGGCCGTTATCCTCCTGGGGACGGCTCTGTGGTGGCCTGGGGTCAGGGTCCCATCCCCCCTCCGCATCGCGGTCGGGATGGGACCTGGCACTCATTCGTTCCTAGCAGCCAGCTATGAGCACAAGCTGGACGACCTCAATCTCCGAGTGATTGAAATGGCATGGCCATCTGCAGCCATTCGGGCCATGCAAAATGACGTCGTAGACGGCACCATCCTCAGTTTGAGCGAGGCCGTTCGCGTCCAAGCAGATGGCTACAAAATCGTCATCGCAGGTGCCCTTGGCATCTCCTCGGGAGCAGACGCGGTGATGAGCCTGAAGGTCAACTCAATGGCAGAACTCCGAGGAAAGCGGGTGGGAATTGAGCCCCGGTCCTGTGCCAATTACGTCCTTGCCCTTGGGCTCCACAAGGTCGGCCTGACTTTGGCGGATGTGAAGCTGGTGGAAATGAATCTCCCTGAAACGGTAGATGCACTCCTCAGCGGCGAAGTGGACGCGGTGGCCACTGCCGAGCCCTTCCGCACCTTGATCGAACAATCCAAAGGCCACTGCCTGTTTGATTCAAGCGAATTGGGCAGCGACATCGTTCGTGTCCTCGTAACCAGCGAAAAGTCCTTTGAAGAACGCCACACGCAATGGGCCCGAGTCGCAGTTGAGCGCGACGCATCCCTCCCTGAGCAGCAACCCTCCCTATTGGAGGCATTGGCGCGCCGGGAGAAGCTGACGCCGGAAAGTCTCATGGCGACACGTCGGCATCAACAGCCCTTGAAACTCTCCGGACCGGACCGAATGACCGAAGAGCAGCTGTCGGAACTGTTGAAAAAGACGGCTGCTGCAATGGTCGAAACTGGTCAGATCGACCCGATTGACGACCTGCCAAAGATTCATCTAATTGACCAAAGGGAGGCCATCAGATGAAGTGGATGCGAACCCTCCGATTTAAACTTTCTGCGGTCCTGCTCCTTTTTGGCACGACCCTGATCAGCTATGGCTTTGTGCGCCACCAGCAGCAATTCATTGAGTCTCAGCGTCAACGCTTGCTGGCAAGGGCGCTGGCAGAGGCAACCCGCCTGGCGGGTGTCGCACAGCACGTGTTCCGCCGCGGCTTGGTTCAGACGATGGACTTGGAGGTGAGTTATTTGGCCACTGACGAACGACTGCGCCTTGGCCTGATCTGCGATGGGGACAGCGCTGTCATCAGCGCCACAGAGCAGCGATGGCGGGGGCTCAAACTTGTTGAAACACCTTTAAAACACATTCTTGAACTCGTCGAAGAGACGCAGGCTGCGAAACAGGGAAAGGTCGTCGCGGACGATCATACCATCACCGCAGTTTTTCCGTTCTTGCCCCGACCGGCTGCAAAAAAACCCGGTGCGGTCATCCTTGACTATGCCTGGGAAGATGTCCGCCAGGATGCCCAAGCATCGGCAATCAGCGAGGCCGTGCCGCAAAGTCTCGTATTGCTCGCGTCCGTCCTCGTCCTCTGGCAATTGCTGCAATGGATGGTGACCCGCAGGATCGAGTTGATCGAGGAGCAGACAAAGTTGGCGGAAATGGGAGAATACGACATCGAGCGACTCCCTGGCAGCGATGAACTGGCCCACCTTTCCCAAGCATTTGCCCATGCCATTCGAACTCAACGCGATCTTTGGGTGCGGCAGCAGCCTTTGCTGAGGCTAGAGGAAAACGTGCGAGACCTTTTTTGGTCGATGAAGACCACGGAACCCTCCCTTTTGTTTGTGAACGCGGCCTATGAGACCGTCTGGGGAAGAAAGGTCGAGGCGCTGCGGTCTCGCCACTGGGATTGGCTGCGCGCTGTGCGTCCTTCGGAGCGCCGTCAGGTTCTCCGTTCACTCCGTTCCTTGATGCATGGCGAAGATATCGGAGATATCACGCTTCAACTCGGCAGGGCGGATTCCCCCCACTGGGTTCAGTGTCGGTCATTTCGCGTTTTCGAAAAGGATGGCAGCCTCCTCAGCATCGCCGGCATCGTCCTGGACATCACCGCGAGTCGCCTTATGGACCAACGGCTCGCCCAAGCGGCTGAGACTGAACGCTTGAGGATGGGGAGAGATCTTCACGACGATGTTTGCCAGCGACTCGCCGCCATTCAGTTGAAGTGCGGCGTAGCAGCATCCCTTCTGGCGAGAGAAGGGGCGCCCGCCGCCGATGTCGTGAAGAAGCTGGCCGAAGACATGGCTGCGACCACCGTCCTGACACGCTCTCTGGCCCGAGGCCTTGCACCGGTCGGTCTTGATACCGGCGGATTGTCGGAGCCATTGAAGCACCTCGCTCTCCTCCTCAAACACGCCTTTGATGTCAACTGCGTGGTGGAATGTGATGCCCCTCTGCCACCGCTGAACCCTGAAGCAGCCACCCACATGTTCCGCATTGCACAAGAGCTAGCCACCAATGCCGCAAAGCACGGCAAGGCCAAACAGGTCCTCATTCAGCTCGCCGTGGAAGACGATCTCCTCCGCATGATCGTTTCCAACGATGGCAGCCCCTTCGACGGAAAGCCTGAAAAAAGTGACGGTTTGGGCTTGCACTTCATCCGCCAGAGGGTGGATGCTCTGGGCGCGTCCATCGACTTCGAGGCAGCAACGTCTGAAGATGATTGGAACCTTACCGTTTGCGAGGCACCGATATCGGCCCTAATCGCAACGGATAACTCTGCAAACTCCCCTGAACCCTAATATGAGCACCCCAGCCCCTACCGCAACCGATGTCAAACGCATCGCGATCGTTGATGACCACACCATGATGCGCGAGGGCGTCAGCACCTTTGTTGACAGCCTCGATGGCTTCATCACCGCCTGGCAGGCAGTAGATTGTGCAGACACTATCCGCCATCTGGAAAAAGATGTCCCCGATGTCATCATGGTGGACATCACCCTACCAGACCGCAACGGCCTGGAACTCATCAAGGATATACGGATGCTGGCCCCTCGGCTCCCGATCCTGGTTCTATCCATGCATGACGAAAAACTCTACGCACCCCGCGCCCTCAAGGCAGGTGCCCAAGGCTACCTCATGAAGGACGCCCCCCATCACGACATCGAGCGCGCCCTGCGGAAAATCGCCATGGGCGGGATGGCCGTCTCCGAAGCCATGTCAGAGAACATCCTGGCGGTGTTCTCCTCCGGCAAACCACGCTCGGAAGAGGCAGAACTTCATGAACTGAGTGATCGTGAGTTCGAAGTCTTCCAGATGATCGGCGAAGGCCGCAGCACGCACCAAATCGCCGCTATTCTCCGTATTAGTCCGAAGACAATCGATGTGCACCGCCTCAAAATCCGCAATAAACTGCGCCTCGGAACCGGCACAGAATTGACCGCGCACGCCATTCGTTGGATCGAGATGAAGAAGCTCGCAGGGTCCTAAGACTCGGCACGCTTCACGCCAAGATTTGGCTCGGCACCCTGCCAGAGACGTTCGTTAGTCGGAAGTCCCTGCCAGCATACCGATAAGTGAGCCGCTCATGGTCGACGCCAAGGAGACGCAGGATCGTCGCATGTACATCGTGTACGCGCATCATGCCGTCCGCGGCCTTGAAGCCAAAATCATCTGTGGCTCCATAGGCCATCCCGCCGCGCACACCGCCGCCAGCCATCCACATCGTGAAACCATGCGGATTGTGATCGCGACCATCGCCGTTTTCGGTGACCGGCGTACGGCCAAACTCACCACCCCAGACGATCAGCGTATCCTCCAGCAGCCCGCGCTGTTTCAGGTCTGTCAATAGAGCCGCAATGGGTTGATCGATGTCCGCCCCCAACTGACGCGTCTTTTTATCGTGGCCTGAATGGGTATCCCAAGGTTGGCCATTGCCATAGTAAAGTTGAACAAACCGGACCCCACGCTCGCAGAGCCGTCGCGCCAAGAGGCAGCCATTGGCGAAGTGACCCTTACCGTACATCTCGCGCGTCGCCGTTGATTCGCGATTGATGTCAAAAGCATCGGTCGCTGCTGTCTGCATGCGAAAGGCCGTCTCCATCGCCTGGATGCGACCATTCAGCATCGAGTCCGCACCTCCCCGCATCGCCAAATGCTCGCGATTCAGCTCCTGGATGAGATCGAGTTGCCGTCTCTGGTCAGGTTCCTTCAGACGGTCATTCTTCAACCAAGGGATCATCTTTTGCGGATCCAGATCAGAGTGGTTGATGTAAACGCCCTGATGCTGCGCCGGCAAAAAAGCGCTGGTCCAAAGAATCGAAAAACGCACCGGGCGCCCAGGACACAGAACCACATAGGAGGGCAGATTCTCATTCTCAGTGCCAAGCCCATAGCTCAGCCATGAGCCCATGCTAGGCACGCGAGCCGTCATCGTGCCGTTGTTCATCAACAACAGTGCGGGACCATGGTTAGGGTTGTCGGTGTGCACACCGCGCAGCACACAAAGATCGTCTGCATGACGCGCCAACTTGGGGAGGAGGGAACTGATCTCCAGCCCACTGCGTCCGTGGTTTGAGTATTCGTAGGGCACCGCCATCAGGCCACCGGTCTGGCGCTCCGTGCGTAGATCTGCGCCATCAGGACGCTGCCCAGCATACTTTGTTAGCGCTGGTTTCGGATCAAAAAAATCCGGCCCAAACGGCCCCCCGTTCATGAAAAGATGGATCACTCTTTTCACCTTCGGAACATAGTGAGGCTGAATCACGCCACCACCGCCCCCAGCAGCCTGCAGCGTGGTCGCAAGCCCGAGCGCGCCGAGACCACCCCCGAGACGTTGGATCGCTTCACGACGAGAAAGGGTGTCTGGGTGCTGCATAGATTTTAGTCGATAAACAGGAACTCATTCGTCGCCATCAAGGCCTGCGCATACTGCGACCAGGCGGCCAAGTCTTCTTCGCGTCCGACAAAGAACTCGCGCGCCATCGCCATCTCTTCTCCACGTGGTAGACGCTGAAACAGCAGCGCATAGGCACTCAGCACCTTTTCATCCAGCGCCCCGCTCAATCTCTGGGCCATCGCATCTGCCTGCTGCTGCATGAAGGGTGCGTTAAGAGCAAACAAGCCCTGCAGCGGCGTGATCGTCTCTGCACGCGCTGGCGTGTGGCCCGCGACATCAGGGAAATCGTGCACCCTCAACATCGGCTCCATCTCGTGACGATGAGCAATCCCATACAGCGAGCGCCGATGATTCGCCGCCTCCGCGAGAGATGCAGCCTCGCCACCCATGCGGAGATCGATCACGCCCGTAGCCTCCAGCATCGCATCCCGCCAGGCTTCCCACTCAAGTTTCCGACGCTGCATCGTCGCAAACAACCCTTCGTGCCCCTCCTCACTGGTCAGCGAACTCTGACGCCACGTTGCTGAGCACAGGATCTCCCGATGCAGCCACTTCAAAGACCAGCCCTGCGCGATAAAACGCGAGGTCAGATCATCGAGCAATTCAGGATGAGTGGGCGCATCCCCCAGATTGCCAAACTCACTCGGCGTATCCACCAGCCCACGACCAAAGTGATGCTTCCACACACGATTCACCATCACCCGAGCGGTGAGCGCGGCCCCTTCCTCCACAAGTGCGTGGGCCAGATCCAGACGACCGCTCCCATGAGTAAACGGACGCGGCGTCCCGTTTGCCGTGGGAAAAGCAGACAGAAAACGACGTGGCACCACATCGCCTACGTCATTGGGATTGCCCCGTTTCTGAAGCTCCAGATCCCGTGCCATTCCATCGCGGTAATCCATCTTTGTCCCCTTCTTGTTATCAGCCTCCACCACGTAGAGCGCGGCATCCACGACACCATTGGCCATGGGGAGATCGTAATGCGGTGTGCTGGATTTGATCCCCGCGATCTTTGCCGTCATGCCCTTGAGCTTGGCATCCATGTCCGCAGGTTTCTTTTTCTTCAGATCTGCAATCTGCTTTTCCAAAACCTCCACCGCCTCCCGAGCCTTTGCCACCGGTGCCCAGATGTCAGCCGCAGCCACCGGACGCTCAGCGATTTTGACGGAGGCAAATACACCTGCCAGCGCGTAGTAGTCCGCCGCCGTGATCGGGTCAGATTTATGATCATGGCAACGTGCACAGGCCAGAGTCAGACCCAAAAAAGTACGCCCTACAGCATCCACATGTTCCTCCCACTCGTCCGCGACGGTTGTCTTGATGATGTCAGGTGGGAGTTGCAGTTCCTTCCAGTAAGTGGGGCTTAACCCCAGGAAACCCAGCGCGTGCAGGTCCTGGAGATCGCACTCGGGCATGACATCACTGGCCAACTGGCGCATGACGAACTGATCGTACGGCAAATCATCGTTAAAGGCACGCACCACCCAGTCGCGATAGAGGTGAGAGTAGCGAGTACTCTCCAGCCAACTGGCCGTTTGATCTGTGAACCGCGCCAGATCCAGCCAGTGCCGCGCCCAGCGTTCGCCGTACTGAGGCGCCGCCAGCAGGCGATCCACAGTGGCGCTGACCGCCGCCTGCGGATCACGCTCGTAGTCCCGCTGAAAGGCCTGCACCTCCGCCAGGGTGGGAGGCAGACCGATCAAATCAAAGCTCAATCGCCGCAAAACTGTCCGCGCATCCGCAGCGGGTGCGGGGCTGACGCCCACCTTCTCCATTCGCGCCAGGATGTATCGATCCAACCGGTTGCGTGGCCACGACGTATCGCGCACAGCAACGGGTTCGCTTTTTTTCAGCGGCAAAAATGACCACGGTACCGTCGGTGGCTTAGGCACAGCTGCGCCCGTCGCCATCGAAACAGCGGCCAGAAAGGGAATGAGAATGCAAAGCTGCCGGAGCACCCTCTACATACCCGCAAAACACAGCTCACCTTTCAGCTCGGCAGCGCTTCCACAATGATCTTGGAGCCGCGCACCTCTCGCACTTGCACACGCTCACCAGCCTGTAGATAGCCACTTTCTACCATGGCCTCCACCATGCGTCCGTCAATTTCCACCGTGCCGTAGGGCCTCAGGGCGCTGCGTGACATCCCCGCCGCACCAACACGGACCGCCGCTGCCGCTCGAAGCTCTGGGGTTTCCTCCGTGGAACCGCCAGCAGAGGTCGCCAGAACCATGCGACGAAACGGACCCACATCCGGCAGGTATCGCATCATTACCAAGATCAGCGCCACCGCACCCGTGAATCCAATCGCCACATTGCGGATAGCGGTCGCGTAGGGTGCCAGCGTGAAGGGCAGACCTTCCGCCGCAGTGCCGGAGTCTGCCCCTTCAGGCATTGGCAGCGGTGCAGATATTTCCCAACCCGACATCGTGTAGATTAGGGAGCCTACAATGAAGACAAAGCCCAACACACCAAAGATGAGCGTTCCGGGAAACACAAACAGCTCCACCACCAAGAATACCAGACCGGTAATCAATACCGCCCCGGCAAATAAAGCCTCCTGCCCGACCAGACTTCCAGCCACGTAATGCCCGAAAAAGAAGATCCCGAAGGCGATGATGGAGATAAAACCTGGCAGCCCAAAGCCCGGTGCCTGCATCTCCATGTAGGCACCCGCGACACCGATCAGGATCAGTACCGATGCATACGTCGTCACCCAGATCGCGATCGATTCAAAGCCCTGCGGCTCCGCTGTGACGGTCTCCCCCTTCAGGCCTTCCACTGACTTCACCTCATCGAACGTGTCCACGATCTTCTTCGCAAAGAGAGGCCTGCCATCGACGATCATCGTCGCTTGATTGGCATCCAGCGTCAGGATATCGCCTTTTCCACAGAGCTTCTGACCATTGATGATCAGCTCGCGATCCATGTCGATCATCGCCTCGATCACTCGAGGATCATGGCCTTTCTCCTTCGACACGGTTCGCGCCATGCTCAGGAAGGCGGAATTGATCTTTGCGCGCTCTGCCTTACCCATCTCGGAGTAGTCACCATTGACCGGAGTCGCGCCGCCCACAGAACTTGCCGGTGCCATGTAGATCGCATCGGTCGCCACCGCGATCATCGCCCCGGCAGACAGAGCCCGTGGATTCACGAAGGAGATGGTGCGGCCTTTGAATTTCTGCAAATCACGCATCATCAGCGTCGTCGTCTGCCAAGCCAGACCGCCGGGCGTATCTAGGTCAAAAATGACCGCCTCTGCCCCTTCCTCCGTGCAGCGCTCAAGCGTCCGCCCCATGAATTCAAAGCGGGCCGGCGTGATCAGATCCTCCTCCCCCACAGTGATCCGCACCACCTTGCCTGTGTAGAGGCCCTTTTTTGGGGTTGTTGCAGCGCCACTCTTCGCTGCCGCAACCTTGGCACCGGGGGCTGGTTTTGCTTCAGTCTCAGACGCAGGCTTCAGTTCCAGCACCTCTGCTCCGCCCAAGGCCTTAGCTTTCAGGTCGGTCAGGTCGTCACAGAGGCCCTTTGCCAAAAGAGGTGCACCCCCAGTAGGCGCTATCGCTTGATCCGCATCCAGCAAGAGCAGTTCCCCTTTCGCAGAAACCTTCTGATCCGCAATGATGAGCTCGAGATCCTTGTCCACGAAGGCCTCCGCAACGTCAGCGCGATGATTCTTCAGTTTGCAAAGACTGCGGACGCCCGCTTTGAGCAGGGCAAGGGACTGCGCCATCAATGTGTCTTGGGCCGTCTTTGAGAGTTCCTCATTTTCTGGAACTGCTGGTGGGGCCAAGCCGATCCGGGAACCTGGCAGCATCCAGATTTCATCGCAGGCACAGGCGACAAGGGCACCACCCGCGACGGCGCTGGTGTTGACGAAGGCGATCGTTCGAATCTTGAGCCGAGCGATCTCCTCCGCCCGCGCCATCGCCACCTGGGCGTTGCCGCCGGTCACGTTGATATCCAGCACCAGCACTACAGCCCCTTTCTCAATGCATTTGTCGATCTCCTGCCGGGCAACACTCCAGCGGCCTGGGTCGGAAATGTCCACCTCCGTCACCAACATCCGCACTGCCTTACCGGCCAGGGGCTTTTGAGTTGCGGCCTCTTGGGCAACTGCCCAGGTGAAGAGGCAAAAATACGAAAAGAGTAAGCGCAAAGACATCATAGCAGCGGGCGACAGGATGGATGGACCTGCACAGAACATCTACGCCGCCCAACCAGTGGTAGCAACCCGCCATCGCCGCCGTTTTACGCTCTTGCCTTTTGGCCTGGGATAAGCCTACTTCTCCGCCCCCATGAGCACTCCCCCTCCCAGCACCAGCGAACGCCGCAAACAATTTCCCTTCGATGCCTTTGAGCCGAAGTGGCAGGCGGCTTGGGAAAAGGCGAACGCCTTTCATACGCCGAACCCCGGCGACGCCGACTTCGATGCCAGCAAACCCAAGTACTTCGTGCTCGATATGTTTCCCTACCCCAGCGGTCAGGGCCTGCACGTCGGCCATCCAGAGGGTTACACCGCTACCGACATCATCGGTCGCTACAAGCGCATGACCGGGCACAACGTCCTCCACCCCATGGGTTGGGATGCCTTTGGTCTGCCAGCGGAGCAGTATGCGATCAAAACCGGCACCCACCCAAGGGCCACGACGGAGGCCAACATCGCTAATTTCAAAAAGCAGCTCAACAGCCTCGGCTTTGCCTATGACTGGGCGCGCGAAGTCAACACGACCGACCCTGGCTACTTCAAGTGGACGCAGTGGATCTTTTTGCAGCTCTACAACAGCTACGTGAATGACGAAGGTAAAGCGCGCCCCATCGCGGAGCTGGAAGCCCAGGGTCTGAGCCACGAAGAGATTGACGCACGCCGTCTGGCCTACGTCTCCTCCGCCCCGGTCAACTGGTGCCCAGAACTCGGCACCGTGCTGGCCAATGAAGAAGTCGTCGATGGCAAGAGCGAGGTCGGCGGCTTTCCCGTTGAGCGCCGCCCGATGCGCCAGTGGATGCTGCGCATCACGGCCTTTGCCCAACGCTTGATTGACGAACTGGACGGCCTCGATTGGCCGGAAAGCATCAAACTTCTGCAGCGCAATTGGATTGGCCGCAGTGAAGGCGCGGAGGTCAAATTCAAGGTCGCTGGGCTTGAGGAAACAATCACCGTCTTCACCACGCGCCCCGACACACTCTTCGGCGCGACCTACATGGTGCTGGCACCGGAGCATCGGCTCGTGGATGAACTCGTCAGCGAAGAACAGATCGCTGCCGTTGAGCTGTATCGGGAAAAGACCGCCCGCAAGAGCGATCTGGAGCGCACCGAACTGGCCAAGGAGAAGTCTGGAGTCTTCACCGGTGCCTACGCCATCAATCCCGTCAACGAAGAGAAGATCCCCATCTGGATCGCCGACTACGTGCTGATGGGCTACGGCACCGGCGCCATCATGGCCGTGCCCGCGCATGACGAGCGCGACTTCGAATTCGCAAAGATGTTTCATCTGCCCATCAACCAAGTCGTGCAACCACCGGAAGGTCACGATTGGCAGGGATATACCGATGCTGGCACCGCTGTGAATTCCGGCTTCTTGGACGGCCTGCCGACACCTGAAGCCAAAGCCAAAATCACCGCTTGGCTGGAGGAAAAAGGGCTGGGCAAAGGCACCATCAACTTCAAGCTGCGGGATTGGCTCTTCAGCCGCCAACGCTACTGGGGCGAGCCCTTCCCGATTGTCTGGGAGGACGGTCAGCACCGCTGCATCCCCGAGAGCGAACTGCCGCTGCTGCCGCCTGATTTGGCCGACTTCAAACCCACCGGAACCCCAGAGCCACCCCTTTCCAAAGCCACGGACTGGGTGCGCTATAGCGAGACCGCCACGCGAGAGCTGAACACGATGCCCCAATGGGCCGGGTCCTGCTGGTATTACCTGCGGTATTGCGATGCCCAGAATTCCGAGCGCTTTGTCAGCGAGGCCGCCGAACGTTACTGGATGGGCGGCGGTAAGCCCGGCGGCGTCGATCTCTACGTCGGCGGCACTGAACACGCCGTGCTGCACCTTTTGTATGCCCGCTTCTGGCACAAGGTGCTCTTTGATCTGGGTTTTGTCAGCACGCCAGAGCCCTTCCAGCGTCTCGTCAACCAAGGCCTCATCATGGGCGAAGACGGCCAAAAGATGTCGAAGTCTCGCGGCAACGTCGTCAATCCCGACGACGTCGTCAGCGAATACGGTGCCGATTCCCTGCGCCTCTACGAAATGTTCATGGGACCGCTGGAGCAGGTCAAACCCTGGAGCATGAAGGGGGTGGAAGGCGTCTATCGCTTTCTAGGCCGAGTCTGGCGCCTGGTCCTGGAAACCAATCAGGAAGGCGAGTGGACCCTTTCCCCTCAGCTCAAAGACGTGCCTGCGGAGAAGAAGGTGAACAAGGTCCTGCATGAAACCATCAAGAAGTGTGGCGAGGACATCGAGAAGCTCAGCTTCAACACCGCCATCTCCCAGATGATGATCTGCACCAATGCCTTTACCCAGGCAGAAGTGCGTCCAGTGCGCGCCATCGCCACTTTCCTGACCGTCCTCAGCCCCTTCGCCCCGCACATTGCCGAAGAACTGCAGGCTGTAATTCGGCAGCACTTTCCCGAAGTGGCGCAGCCCGGCTTCATCGCCGATCAGACTTGGCCCAGCTATGACCCCGCCGCGCTCATCGAAGACGAGATCGAAATCGTCGTTCAAGTGAACGGCAAACTCCGCGACCGTATCACCGTGGCCCGCGACGCCCCGAAAGACGAGGTCGAAAAGCTGGCACTGGCCAGCGAGCGCGCCCAGGAATTCATGGAAGGCAAAACGCCCAAAAAAGTCATCGTCGTTCCAGGCAAGCTCGTGAACATCGTCGTCTAAGCGATGCGCATCGCCCTCCTCCACTACACCAAACCACCCGTCATCGGTGGAGTGGAGAGAGTCATCGCCGATCAAGCCCAGGCCCTGCGGGAGCTGGGCCATGAGGTGGTGGTCGTAAACCGCGAGGACATGCTGGAGTTGCAGAACTCCATGGAATGCCGCCGAGTCGCAGGCTCTCCAGACCCTACGGAATGCCGACGAGTCGTCGACTCTCCATTCCTTAATCCCTCGCGCGAAATCAAAAAGCACAGACAGGGCCTCCCTCACTGGCATCAAGACGGCGCTTTTTGTTTCATCACTTGGCGGCTGGCGGATTCATTACCGGCAGATCTAGTGCGGAGTTGGGACATTGATCGGAAGACTTGGGAGGGCGCCCATCCAAAACCCTGGACATACGAAGAGGCAAAGGAGTTCCAAGATCGCTTTGGTGATCGCCTGGAAGAGTGGCTCGATCAGGGAGCTGGGAAGTGCCTTTTAGCAGAACCGCGATGCGCCACCGAAGTCGAAAAGGCGCTGCAGTTCTTCAACGGCCAACGCTACCAACTCCACAGCTATGTCGTGATGCCGAACCACGTTCATGTGCTCGTGCGTTTCTTCGACGGGTTTCCCATTCAAAAGGTCGTGCAAAACTGGAAGGAGAGATCCGCGAAGGCTATCAATGCCGTACTAGGTCAGACCGGCACCGTTTGGATGGCTGGATATTTCGATCGCCTCATCCGTAGCGAAGAACACCTTGAGTTTGCTAGCCGATACATCGACAGCAATCCAACAAGGGCCAAGCTAAAAAGGGGCTTTGCGCTATGGAATGCCGACGACTCGTCGGCGCTCCCCACCATCGACGATTCGTCGGTGCTCTCACCTGCCGCAATCCTCGTGCACAACGTGTTCACGATGCCGTTTGACCTTGCGTGGACGACTGAGCTTCATGCGTTGGCAGCGCTGCATCCAGAGATTCGATGGATCAATTGGATCCATGATGTCGCAGCGGTGAATCCGCACTACGCCCATCTGCATTGGGACGGCGAAGACCTGAAACGGCTCAGCCTCCCCCCGCCGAACACCGTCAACATTGCGGTCTCAGCAGTTCGTCAGCAGGACTATGCCCGCGCCACGGGCCTTGATCCTGCGCAGATCCACGTCATCCCCAATGGCATTGATCCCGTGCGGGTTCTGGGGCTCACGCAACGCATCGCTGCTGCGGCAGACGCTGGAGGGTGGTGGGAAAGCAATGTCATTCTTGTGCACCCGGCACGCATCCTGCGACGCAAAAACCTGGAGATGGCCATCCACGTCACCGCAAATCTGAAATCGCTGGGACTCTCCCCGCGCTACATCGTCACAGGCGCGCCAGATCCCCATCAGGCAGATGGGGCGGCCTATTTCAACGAGCTGCAGGACCTGATCAAGAAGCTGAATCTCCAGGACGAGGTAACATTTCTCGCTGCCGACGGAGCCCCACTGACCGACGATGACGTGCGCTCACTTTACGCAGTCGGCGATGCTTTGTTCTTCCCAAGCACGGGCGAGGGTTTTGGCCTTCCGTTGCTGGAGGCGGCCATCCATCGACTGCCGATCTGGTGCTCGGATCTGCCCGTGCATCGAGAGGTTCTTGGCGCGGCCGCCCACTTCTTCCCCGCCGATTGCGACCCCGCCGCCCTTGCCTCTTCGTTGCGGGAATGGATCGGGACGGACCGCAGTTTTCAGCTTCGCAAAAAGATCTGGCGGGAGGCCTCCTGGCAGCAGCTTTGCAAAGAACGGCTTGAGCCGCTCCTCACAATCGGTATCGAAAAGACATGATTTCCCCCTACACCTCTAAAGCGGAAGTCCTGGCTCTGCTAGAAGCGCGCCATGGCGACCCGTTTGCCTTTCTTGGACGTCAGCCCGCAGGTGGCGGACGGACCCTGATCAGGGGATTTCAGCCCTCGGCCGCGAGTGCGCGTTGCGTCCTGCCCGATGGCACCAGTTTGGAGGCGGAGCGAATTCACCACCACGGGCTCTTTGAGTTACTCCTGCCTCCAGAAAAAACCGAGAGCGCCTACGAATGGGAATTCACTACATTCGAAGGCCACGCCTGGAAAACCGCAGACCCGTATGGGTTCGGCCCACTGCTTGGCTCCCAGGACATGCATTATTTCCGGGAAGGCACTCATCGCAGACTCTATGACTGCCTTGGCGCGCACCCCATGACAATTGACGGAGTGAAAGGCACACGCTTCGCGGTCTGGGCGCCCAATGCCCGTCGCGTCAGCGTCGTCGGCAACTTCAATCAGTGGGATGGCCGTGTCCATCCAATGCGCCTGCGTATCGAAGGTGGCATCTGGGAACTTTTCCTCCCCCTCGTGGGCCCAGGAGACCACTACAAGTTCGAGCTCCTTTCCCCAGAGAATCAGGTGCTGCTCAAGAGCGACCCGATGGCCGTCTTTTCCCAGCACGGCACCCAAACGGCCAGTCTCGTCTTCGATTTAGACCTTTACCCGTGGCAGGACCAGGAGTGGCTGCAAAAGCGGACTCGCAACGATCTTTACCACGAACCGATGAGCATCTACGAGGTGCACCCCGGATCCTGGAAACGGGTACCCGCAGAGGGCAACCGCTGGCAAACTTGGCGTGAACTTGCCGATGATCTCATCCCTTACGTCAAAGACCTGAACTTCACCCACGTCGAACTGATGGGCGTGGCAGAGCATCCCTTTGACGGCTCATGGGGCTACCAAGTGACTGGCTATTATGCACCTACCAGTCGATTCGGGAATCCAGACGACTTCCGTTACTTCGTGGATAAATGCCACCAAAACGGCGTCGGCGTAATCCTCGACTGGGTGCCTGGACACTTCCCCAAGGACGCCCATGGGCTCGCCCGATTTGACGGCACTGCCCTCTACGAACACGAAGATCCGCGGCAGGGAGAGCACCAAGACTGGGGCACGCTTATCTTTAACTACGGTCGCAACGAGGTGCGCAACTTCCTCGTCGCGAACGCCCTGTTCTGGATGGAGGAATACCACATCGATGGACTCCGTGTCGATGCGGTAGCCTCCATGCTCTACCTCGATTACTCCCGCAAAGCAGGCGAGTGGTTGCCAAACGCGCATGGCGGTCGCGAAAACCTGGAAGCCATCGCCTTCATGAAGGAACTGAACGGCATCTGCTACGCGGAACATCCCGGTGCAACCATCATTGCGGAAGAGAGCACAGCATGGCCAGGGGTCTCCAAGCCAGTCGATAGCGGCGGCCTCGGCTTTGGCTTCAAGTGGAACATGGGCTGGATGAACGACAGCCTCAAGTACATGGCGGAGGACCCCATCCACCGGAAGTACCATCATGGAAAGGCCACCTTCTCCATGCTTTATGCATACGACGAGAATTTCATCCTCGTCCTGAGCCACGATGAAGTCGTGCATGGCAAGGGATCAATGATCAACAAGATGCCGGGTGATCGCTGGCAAAAATTCGCTAACCTGCGCATGTTCTATGGCTGGATGTGGGCACACCCAGGCAAGAAGCTACTGTTCATGGGCAGCGAATTTGGGCAGTGGAGCGAGTGGAAGAACGACACCAGTCTCGACTGGCACCTCTTCCTTGGCGAGGAACACGCAGGCCTTCAAAAGCTGGTGCGTGATCTCAATTTACTCTACACCACAAAGCCTGCTTTGAACGCCCTGGATCACCAACCTGGCGGTTACGAATGGCTAGATGCCAATGATGGAGACAACAGCATCTTCACCTTCACTCGAACCGAGCCATCCGGCCAAAAGATCTACGTCGCCATCAATGCCACCCCCGTCCCTCGCCCTGGCTATCGCCTCGGCGTCAGCAACCCCGGCAGCTATCGCGAACTCCTAAACTCAGACGCCAAAGAATATGGCGGGTCCGGTTTCGTCAATGCCAACCCCATGCAGGCAGAGCAATTGCCGTGGCAAGGACAACCCTGGTCGATTCAATTCGATCTGCCGCCCCTGGCTGCGGTGTACCTTGGGCAGTGAAGATGTCCAGGCGATAGGCCAGTCTCGCGGCAGCTACGTTCTCCAGCTCCCGAGATACTTTGTCTAGACCCCTGCACGGATCGTTTTTGTCGTTGAAAGATCGGCTTTTGGCGACAGTATTTGACCCCGGAAAGTCTAAGCAATAGACTTAATTATCAACTCCCCCCAACTATTATGAAACCCCTCCGCATCTGTTTGGCCATCGCCGCATCTTTTGCACCTGCGATTCACGCCGACGTGAGCCTTCCGGTCATCTTCTCCGATCACATGGTACTACAGCAGGGACGCGCAGTGCCCGTCTGGGGGAAAGCCGCCGTAGGTGAGGAGGTCACCATCACCTTTGCCGGGCAGTCAGTGAAGGCCAAGACGGATGACAAAGGACAATGGAAAGCAGAGCTGGCAGCACTCACAGCCAATGCAACCGGTGCGGACCTAGTCGTGGCCGGCAAAAACACGATCACACTCAAGGACGTGCTGGTCGGCGAGGTCTGGGTTTGCTCCGGTCAATCCAACATGCAGTGGACTGTGAGCCAGGCAGCAAATGCTGAGGCGGAGGCCGCTGCGGCGAACTACCCGCAAATCCGCATGTTCAATGTGGAGCGCATCACGGCGCAGAAGCCCGGCGTTGACTGCAAGGGCCAGTGGAATGTCACGACACCACAGACAGTCGGGCAATTCTCTGCCGTCGGCTTCTATTTTGGCCGCCACCTGCATCAGGCACTCAAGGTTCCTGTCGGCCTCATCAATACCTCCTGGGGCGGCACACGAGTCGAGGCGTGGACAAGCACCGAGGCACTGAAAGAGCGCCCCTGTGCTCGGGACATGCTGAAGGATTGGGCGAGCGCAATCGCCAAATGGGATGATGCCAAAGAAAAGGCCGCATTTGAAAAACGCACAGCCGAGTGGAAAGCACAGGTCGCCAAAATCAATGCCGACAATGCCAAACTGCCCGCCGGCAAACCCAAAGCCAAGCCACCCGGCGCGCCCCGACCATCGGAAAATCCCAACGCAACTCCGCATCATCCATCAGTGCTCTTTAACGGCATGGTGGCACCACTGATCCCCTACGCTTTTCAGGGCGCGATCTGGTATCAGGGCGAATCGAATCAGCGCCGCGCTTTCCAGTATCAGGAACTGCTGCCAACCATGATCAACGATTGGCGCAAGCGCTGGAACAACGAGTTCCCCTTCTACATCGTGCAGTTGGCGGCCTTTGGAAATGGCAAACCACCGGCGACAGAGCCCGGCATTCCCGATACTTGGGCAGAACTTCAAGAGGCACAGTTGCTGACCGCACAGACGTTACCAAAAACTGGGCTCGCCGTCATCAATGACATTGGTGAAGTCGGCAACATCCACCCCAAGAACAAGCAAGAGGTCGGTCGCCGCCTTGCCCTCTGGGCGTTGGCCAAGGATTACGGCAGGGACGCCACCGTCTTCAGCGGCCCGATGTACAAGAGTTCCAGCATCAAGAACGGCAAAGTGCATGTGCAGTTTGACTACATCGGTAGCGGCCTCAAAACACGCAATGGCGAAGCCCCTGGCCCCTTCCAGATCGCTGGTGCGGATGGCAAGTGGGTCGTTGCCAAGGCAAAGATCGAAGGCGACGAAGTCGTCGTCTGGAGCGACGCGATCAAAGACCCCATCGGCGTTCGCTACGCATGGGCATCCTGGCCTGAAGGCGTCAACTTGATCAACAAAGAGGGCCTACCCGCCTCGTGCTTCCGCACGGACGATCTGCCACCATCGACGCTGGGCGTCGTATCTCCGTTTGCTGAAAAGTAATCGCTCGGGAGTCGGACCCATCACTCGATGGTCCGACTCCTAACGCGAAAGTTACAGGCACTCTGCGATTTGCACCGCATTCAGCGCCGCGCCCTTGAGCAACTGGTCGCCAGCGACCCAGAAGCACAATCCATTGTCCAGGGCGCAATCCATGCGTAGGCGACCCACCGCGCAGTTGTCTTTCCCGGCTGCATCCAATGGCAGGGGGTACTTCTTCGCCGCTGGATCATCCACCACATCCAAGCCAGGAGCGCCCGCCAGAACGGCACGCGCGGCTTCGACAGTGATGGGTTTTTCGAACTCGGCAGAAATGGCCACGCTGTGCGCGCGGAAGACCGGCACCCGCACGCAAGTCACGGAGGCGCGGAAATCGGGGTGATGCATGATTTTGCGACCCTCATTTTCCAGCTTCATCTCTTCCTTCGTGTAACCAGAGTCCAAAAAGGAATCCACCTGTGGCAGGACGTTGAAAGCGATCTGGTGGGGATAGACCCGCACCTCCGACTCAGGCAACCGAGCATCATCCCAGGCAGTCCGACCACCATTGGCCCAGGCACGGCTCTGGCGGGCCAGTTCCTCGATGGCCTGCGCGCCCGTGCCTGACACCGCCTGATAGCTGGAGGCAAACACACGCTTTACACCAAAGGCCTGATGCAGCGGATAGAGCGCCATGAGGCTGATGGCCGTCGTGCAGTTCGGGTTCGCAATGATTCCCTGGTGATTCTTCACGTCCGCCGCGTTAACCTCCGGCACCACCAGTGGCACCGTCGGATCCATGCGAAATGCGGAGGAATTATCCACCACCACTGCGCCAGCCTTGACGGCATACGGGGCAAATTCCTTGCTGATGCCACCGCCAGCGCTGAAGAGCGCAATGTCCACACCCTCAAAGCTCTCTGGCGTCAGTTCCTTGATGATGATGTCCTGCCCTTTGAATTTGAGTGTCTTCCCAGCGCTGCGGGCGGATGCCAGCAGGGTAAGTTGGCTGATCGGAAAGTGACGCTCTTCCAGGCAGCGGATCATTTCCGCGCCTACCGCGCCGGTGGCTCCGACGATGGCGACATGCTTGGGCTGACTCATATTAGGGGATGCGAGGGTTGGGTTAAAAAGGGCGGCCAAATTACGTCCTCCTCTGCTAGATGCAACGCCTGCTTGCACGAAACGTCAGAACGGTCCAAAGATCTCTGCCATGCCGCCCCCCAAAAAAGCCACCGCCAACAGCCAGGTGACCGTCTTCATCGGCTCCGATGAAGGCCGCGTCAAAGAGGCGGCGCTGACCTTGGTGCGGAAGTTGACCCCACCTGATTCGGGGGATTTTTCAAACGACATCATCGACGGCGGAGCCGACAATGCCGAGCACGCTGGCACGATCTGCAACAACGTCATACAGGCTCTCCAGACCCTGCCTTTCTTCGGCGGTACCAAGGTCGTCTGGCTAAAAACCGCCACTTTTCTGGGAGATAGCGTCACTGGCCGGGCCGAGGCGGCGGTTAGTGGATTCGAAGGGATTCTCGACTGCATTGAAGCAGGGCTAGGTCCAGAGGTCCGCTTCGTCATTAGTGCCACCGCCATCGACAAACGCCGCAGTGCCTGGAAGCGCCTCTCCAAGCTGGCCAACATCGAGGTCTTCGATAAGCCCGACACCTCCAAGGCTGGCTGGGAACAGGCCGTCCTGGCCGAGGCCAATCGGAAGGCTCGTGACATGGGCATCACCTTTGAATCCGGTGCGTTAGAATTGCTCGTTCAGATGGCTGGCGATGACACACGCCAGATGGCGAACGAAATGGAGAAGATCGATCTCTACCTGGGCGAACGTCGTCGCGCCGGTCTCGCCACAGTCCGAAATCTCGTCTCCATGAGCCGCGCAGGCGTCATTTGGGAAATAGGCAATGCCATCGGTGCCCGCGATTTGCAACGCGCACTGGAACTTCTTGGCACTCTCATTCACCAAGGTCAGAACCCTGTCGGGCTACTCCTCGCCGCCATTGTTCCGCGTGTCCGCAGCCTGTTGCTGGTTAAAGATCTGGCCTCCCGCTTCAAGCTGAACCGGAACGGCTACGGTGCCTTTTGCAATTCTCTGGAAGCCCTTCCAGAATCAGCCACCGGCCACCTGCCACGCAAAAAAGACGGCACCGGCTTCAATGCCTTCCCTCTCTTCCTAGCGCTCGGAGAGACCGGCAGATACACGCTGCAAGAACTCCACGAAGCCTATCGCGCCTGTCTCGACGCCAACGTAAAGCTGGTGACGACCCAGTTGGACAACAAACTCGTCCTCGAGCGCCTCTTGGTTCAAATCCTGACTCCACGGAAAAAGGCGCAGGCCGCCTGATCGCAGCCGACGGTCAAATGATTGCACTGGCCGCTGGCAGACGTTTGTTTCCGTCGGATGAACGTCTCCTCCCTCCTTTACCTCTGTTTGATCGTTGGCACCACCGTGACAGCGGCCGACTGGCCGATGTGGCGCGCCGATGCCGGGCGCACAGCTAGCACCACCCAGGCTGTGCCCGCTGATCTGGCGATCCTTTGGTCCCGTGATCTCGGACCGCTGACACCTGCCTACCGGGAGACACGTCTGCAGTTTGATCGCAGCCATGAGCCCGTCGTCGCTGGCCACACCTTAATCGTTGGCTCCTCCAGGGACGATAGCGTCACGGCCTTCGACACTGAGACCGGCTCCCAACTTTGGAAGACCTTCACGGATGGGCCGATCCGTTTTGCACCGGTCATTGTGGATGACCGCGTCATCTTTGGCTCTGACGACGGGATCGTGCGCTGCGTTTCCCTGTCCACCGGCAAGCAGATCTGGGACCGACGCGCCGTGCCTTCCAACCGTCATGTGCTGGGCAACGGACGTTTGATTTCCGTCTGGCCAGTGCGGGGTGGTCCTGTGGCGAAGGGGGGGCGAGTCTATCTCGCCGCAGGCGTTTGGCCGTTGGAGGGCGTCTTTGTTTATTGTCTAGATGCCAGGACTGGCGATGTCATCTGGCTCAATGATCGCACCGGCTACATCTACGGCGTGCATCCGCATCAGGCAGAAGCCTTTGGTGGCGTGGCACCGCAGGGTTACCTGCTCATCGATGGAGAGGACCTCGTCGTGCCCAGCAGCTCCGCCTATCCCGCGCGCTTTGATTTAGCGACCGGAACTCTCAAAGAATTCGAACTGCCCTCAGCAGGTCGCCTACCGGGAGGATGGTTTGCATCAACACCCGATGCAAAACAGGCGCAGAAATTGAAGCGTCGCGGACTCCTCTTTGACGATGCCGTCAACAACACGCGCCACGAAGACAAGCCCCGCAAAGAAGGCCTGCCGGACATTCGCACCAGCATCCACACGGCGGAACGTGACCTCGCCTTTGCCGGCCCATGGCCAGACATCAGCGGCACCGTGGGTAGTGTCGTCGTCGCTGCCGAAAAGTGCTTTGTCGTCACCGAGGAAGGCCGTCTCTATGCACTCGCCCCCAAGAGCGCAGTCACCCAAACTCCCAAGACCTGGAACCGCCCAACTCCTCGCGCCGCCGCAGGAGATCACGACATCGCGTCGCTCATCAAAACAGCAGGCACAGATCGCGGTTACGCCCTCATCATTGGCAGTGGACCTGAGGGATTCATTGAGTCTCTGGCAGACCAGACCCATTTCAAGATCACCACGTTGATTCCCGATAGCACCGCTCTCACCCAGTATCGGCAGCGCATGATTGATATCGGTCTCTACGGTGACCGCATCAGCGCATTCACCCTCGAATCGATCATCCACGGCCTGCCCCCCTACTTTGCAAACCTCATTCTCATCGCGCCCGGCACAGAAACACCCGACAAAGCCACCCTCGCATCCCTCTATTCTTGTCTGCGTCCGTATGGAGGCAAAATCATCGGCCCAGAGGCATTGCTGACGGCCGCAAAAGACGCCGCGCTTCCACAAGTCGAACTCACTAGCGACTCAGCAAAGCACACGATCATCACCCGTACCGGAGCGCTGACTGGCAGCACCAACTACACTGGCGACTGGAGTGCTAGCGATGATCTTTTGGTCAAATCACCCGTCGGCATTTTGTGGTTTGATGACAGCCTCGGAAATTTCAAGCGTGCTCCGCAACCACAGTTCATCGACGGCGTAATGGTCACCCAAAACAAGGACTGGATGGATGCCTCCACACGCAAAGGTCCCGTCGATTACCGCCTCTTGGCACCCGTGTTTAGCGATGTCTACACGGGCCGTGTACTCGATGAATACGAGGCACCCGCCCTGCGTGATCAATTTGCCGATGCCGACCTCAAGACCATCCAGCCCAACCAATATCGCCCACCACATCAAAAGGACGACTGGAAGCCAGGGAAACCAAATCCCGGAACCCGCATCAACCCGATGACACTGGAAACCGAGCCTCGAGTCTTCCCCAAGAGCTATGGCTGCGACGGCGGTTTTGACTATGGCTCCATCTACACGATGCGTTCCGGCACTGCCGCCTTTTACGATAAGCGAGTCGAAAGCGGCACCATCCACATCAGCGGCCCACGCTCCGGGTGCACAAACAGCATTGTGCCTGCGAATGGAGTTCTGAATGTCCCTTACTTTTTCGAAGGCTGCACCTGTAGTTACCCTCTGCCAATGGCCGTTTCGTTGGTTAGCCTTCCAGAGACCTTTGAGCAATGGACCGCTTGGGGCGAGACACCTGCCTCCAGTCTTAGCGGAAAAATTCAGCGTCTCGGCATCAACTTCGGCGCGCCTGGAGATCGCAAAACAGAGGACGGCACTCTTTGGCTAGACTATCCTTCTGTCGGTGGCCCATCGCCAGAGATTGATGTGCAGATCGATCCACCCGACGCCAAGACTTACTACCACCACTCTGTCTGGATCGAAGGCGGCGAAGGCTGGCCCTGGGTCGCGGCGTCCGGTATTGAGGGAGCCAGCACGATCAAAGTTTCAGGACTCAAGCAAGGCAGCTACACCGTGCGACTCCACTTCGCGGAGCCCAAGGCATCAGCAACACGCGCATTGCGCCTCACCCTGCAAAAGCAAGTGGTCGTCGATCATTTCAACATCCTCACCGAAGCAGGCGGCCCACTGCGAGCACTGACAAAAACCTTCAAAAACATCAGCAGTGCGGATGGCACTCTAACGGTCGGATTAGAGGCAACCAAGGGCCAAACATTGATCTGTGGCATTGAGATCAGTCACGAAGGTCTGCCGATCCCACGGCCGCAAACACCCGCCGTCGTTCCTAGCCGAATTCGGCAGGAAATCAGCGCGGATTAGATTTATCTGCACGAGTCGTAATGACGACGTTGCCTTTTGCTGACTCTTTTGCAGCATTTGTGCTTTGCCATACCGATTTTTCCCTCCAAATTTGGAGTGAATTCAGTACCCTGTCTCACATCTCCAGTAAGTGATGACCACCTCAAACGCGCCTCACCTCCTCTTCCACAAATGGTCAGCACTCATGCTGGCTGCGGTCATGCTTTCGCAATGCGCTACGCAGAAAAAACCCATCGCCCCGGTTGTACCACCGCCTCCACCACCACCGGAGGCATATTGGAAAGGCGATGGCGTTTCTGGGCCACGGAAGATTGTCATCGATCTCAGCGAGCAACAGCTGCGCTACTTCAAGGGTGGCCAACTTGTCGGAGTTGCCCCCATTTCATCTGGACGCGAGAGCCACTCCACGACGACAGGCACCTACCGGATTATTGAAAAGGATCTAAACCACCGATCCTCCATCTACGGATCATTTGTGGATGCCGCGGGGAACGTCATCAACGACGATGTCGATACCCGGAGAGACAGCCCCCCGCCAGGTGCCAAGTACGTCGGGGCCGGGATGCGCTACTTCATGCGCGTCACGGGCGGCATCGGCATGCACGAAGGCTATCTGCCCGGCTATCCCGCCTCCCACGGTTGCATCCGCCTCCCCACGAAGATGGCCGCGATTTTTTACAACGAAACTCCCGTCGGTACTCCCGTCGAGATAGTCGGTCACGCCTCGCTCGCAAGCCGCCAGACCGCTGTGCCAATCGGTGCAGACCTCTGGTCAACACCAGCCCCAGCAACGACTCAAAGCGACGTCGCAGCTGGGAAACCCGCAAAGCCGCCTCGGGAAAAAAGAGTTCGCCGCAGCAAACAGCCCAAGCCCGCGCCCCTACCTCCAGGCACCACTCTTTTTCTGGTGGAATAGAGCCCCTCTCATGAACCTGCGCCTCATCGCTTTCCAGGCAGCATCGGCTATCGCCCTGGTCACTCAGGCGACGTCTGCGGAATTCGTTCCCCCGTATAACGACCTCGTCCTTAACGCCATCCAGACCATGCCCGGCGGTGGTGGCTACACGACCACTCCTGCCGCAGACGCAGGACTTGAACGCGCAGTCAGCCTCGGATGGTTTGGTCTTCGCATAGCACCGCACCGGGCGCAGCCGAGCTATTGCTCAGGTGCCACCTATCAGGTCTTCATTTCCGCTCTTCAGGCAGCGTGCGAACGCAGCCAAATCCGTATGCCCCGCGCCGTGCAGCGCTCTCTCGTGATGGAACGTCAACCTGACGGCGTCGGTGTTTGGGGCCGCTGGAATGCCAATGGACCAGGCACTGCAAGGCTGTTTCATGAGACCGGATTGGGCGTCAATTTTGAAGACTGGTCCCTGGCGCGACCCGGCGACTTTCTGAAAATTTTTTGGAACGAACACATCGGAAAGCGCGAGCGTGGCCACTCCGTCGTCTTTTTGGCCCGAGAAAAAGACCGCACCGGCGCGTGGCAGGTCCGCATTTGGTCGTCAAATCAACCCGATGGCTACGGTGCCAAAACCGTGCCGCAGTCCGACATCAAACGCGCCATCTTCTCCCGACTGACACACCCCAGCGCTTGTACCAATCTCCCAGGTCTAGGTGTAGAGACCTATCTAGCCGACATGCTGCGGCGCGATGGCTCTATAGCAGAACTGCGGGCCTTGACCGGACTGAGCCGGTGAGATCAGAAAGCCGTCCAACCAGCAAAGGCATGTCGTGAGCAAGTCTCAAAGACTCTCGCTCGTATTACCCTGCTCCAATCTCCAAACCATTGCTTACCATGACATCCCTTCCCCGCCGTGAATTCCTCCGTCGTTCTGCATTGCTCGCCGCTGGGGCAGCCTTCCCTGTCGCGAGACAAGTGACCGCCGCACCGGATGCGCCTGACGCCTTGGCGGGTCGGCTCTACAAAACGCTGAAGATCGGCATGGTGAAAAATGTTCCTACCTTGACGGAGAAATTCAAAATCGCCAAGGAAGCAGGCTTTCATGGCATCGAAATGAACGCGCCCGGCCTCGATATCGAAGAGACCAAGAAGGCGATCGTGGAGTCAGGTCTTCCGGTGGATGGCGCGGTCTGCGCCTCCCACTGGCGCATCCGCCACACCAGCGCCGACGATGCGACCCGCGCCCAAGCCCTTCATGATTTGAAAAACGGCCTCCGCCAAACCCGCGCCATCGGTGGCCACAGTTTGTTGCTCGTCGTCGGCAAAGGAGAGGACGGGCCTGAAAACGAGATCTGGGAACGCTCGATCGAGAATATCTCCAAAGCCATCCCCGTCGCCGCCGAGGAGGGCGTGACCATCGTCATCGAAAACGTCTGGAACCAATTCCTCTACGACCATGAAGGCGGCCACGACCAGACCGCCGACAAGTTTGTGAAGTATGTCGATGAATTCCGCTCCCCGTGGGTTGGCATGCACTTCGACATCGGTAACCACTGGAAATACGGCAGCATGGGCGACTGGATCCGCCAACTCGGCAAACGCATCTACAAGCTGGACGTGAAAGGATTCTCCCGCGCAGAGAGCAAGTTCACTGCCATCGGAGAAGGAGATCTGGACTTTGCCGACGTGCGCAAAGCCCTAAACGAGATCAACTACTACGGCTGGTGCGCCGCCGAAGTCGCCGGCGGCGGACTCGAAGAGCTAAAGATCGTGTCCGATCAAATGGACAAGGTTTTTGGTCTTTGATCACTTCTGCACGAGTGCTCGCCACTTACTGCGGCCGGGAAGGCGTCATGGCGGCGGCTTTTTCGATGAGTTGTAGGAACTCGCCACGGTAGCCATTCTTGTCGGGTCCTTTGCCTTCCCGGGCGAGTTGGCGGATGCTGTCCCAGGTGAGCTGGCCCTTGTAAGCGGAGTCGCGCAGCAGGAGTCCGAAGCCAGCAACGCTGGCGGTGAATTTGAACTCGCGACTCGCAGCCTTCAACTTCTTCCCTTCATCTTTGACGGGCACTTCGATGAGTTGGCTGACGTTGCCATCCGGTTTCTTGTAGCGCAGTTTCACCGTCATGACCTCGTCAGTCTCCGCAGCAGGTGTCAGCTTCT
Source organism: Verrucomicrobiaceae bacterium (assembly GCA_024232965.1). Taxonomy (GTDB): domain Bacteria; phylum Verrucomicrobiota; class Verrucomicrobiia; order Verrucomicrobiales; family Verrucomicrobiaceae; genus JACKQF01. The sequence continues at coordinate 644,032 of JACKQF010000004.1, forward strand.
CCTCCGGCAGAGGTGAGGCCGCCGCGACTTGGTTTTGATACTTGAGCGCATCCACCAAAGGCTGCGGCTCGGCATCCAGAGGCAGACTGGCGGGAACGATTTCGTACAAAGCGGTCACCGTATGACCTGCACCGATTTCGCCAGCGTCCTTGGTATCATCGTTGAAGTCTTCTTTAGCCAGGAGCCGATTTTCATAACCGATGAGTCGATAGCCACGCACTTGAGCAGGATTGAACTCCACTTGGACCTTCACATCCTTGGCGATGGTCACCAAGGTGCCAGACATCTGCTCCACCAGCACCTTGCGCGCCTCAGCAAGGTTATCGATATAGGCGTAGTTGCCATTACCCTTGTCTGCGAGCGTCTCCATGGTGCGATCCTGGAGATTGCCACTGCCATATCCCAGCACGCTGAGAAAGACTCCGCTGCGTGCCTTCTCCGCGATGAGCTTTTCAAGTTCTTCGGGCGAGGTCGTGCCGACGTTAAAATCTCCATCGGTGCAGAGGATCACACGGTTCACGCCGTCTTTGATAAAGCCTGACACCGCCTGCTCATAGGCCAGCTTGATGCCTGCGCTACCATGGGTACCACCGCCTGCGCGGAGGTTGTCAACGGCAGCCAAGATCTCCGCCTTTTTCATCCCATTGGTGGACGGCAAGACGACACCACTTTGGCCTGCATAGACAACCAGCGATACGCGACCCTCTTCGCCGAGGCGCTCAGTCAGCATGCGCAGGGATTGCTGAACCAGAGGGAGTTTATTGGGCTCGTTCATGGAGCCAGAGACATCGACAAGAAAGACGAGGTTGCTGTTGCGATGCTCCATCCCGATCTCTTGGCCCTTAATCGCGATTCGGGCGAGCCGATGCTGCGGCTGCCAGGGGCACTGAGAGAGCTCCACATGCACCGCAAAGGGGTCTTTATCCGCAGCGGGGCCATCGATGTCATAGGGGAAATAGTTGACCAACTCCTCAATCCGAACGGCCTCCTGTGGCGGCAGCATATTCTGATTCAAGAAACGCCGCACATTCGAATACGAGGCCGTATCGACATCAATCGAAAACGTGGAAAGCGGGACGCGCGCCACTTCCTGAACAGTGTTCTCGATGAACTGGGAGTAGGTCTCAGTGTTTGCCTTCCTGTCATACTGCGGCTCAACAACATAACCAAACCGCTGGGGGATCTCAGGAGGGGCGTAGTCTTGCCTGTCCATAGATGATCGTTGAATCACCCGATCCATCGTCTGCCCCAGATTTAGTTCCACGTTGCGCAACACGGGAGATGGCGGCGCAGCAGCGACGACGTCCGGCGCAATAAATGCGTCAGCAGGTGGCGAAGCCACCAAGCCGGGGCGCGATGCGTCCCCTAAGCCTGTGACACTCGGCTTGCCTGGTTGCGGAACGGGCGACATCTCCTTCTTCCTCGCGTCTGCCTTGTCTGGCAAAACAGGAGCGGCCTGGACCTTCAGATCGTCGCCAGTCAAAACAAACTCCTCCGTGACGTGCTGCTTCTCCTGCTTGATCATCAGCACACCGCTGATCACCACTACAGCCGCGGCGGTGGCGATGTTCGCAATGGCGTATCGCCTCCACCAGGGCGTGGACTCAGCCAGCGCAGTCGGTGGAGGCAGGGCGGCGAGGGCGGCGAGGGCGCCGCGTTGATCTTCGCTCAACGCGAAGTCTTCGTCGCGCAGTTCCGCGCTGAGAAAGTCGCAGAAAGACTTCACTTCATCAGCTTGGTATAGCACATCAGGGTCTGCCTGGAGCGCAGCCTCGATCTTTGGCTGATCTTCGGCGGGCAATTCGTTGAGTGCCCAGGCGGTGATTTGTTCGGGTTTCATGGTGGTCTTGAGGGAAAAGGTTAGTGCTTGGAGATGGCTAGGGCCGCCTCTGGATCGATTGATTGCCAGCGCTTGCGCAGGCTCTCCACGCCGTGGTGGATGAGGTAGCCGACATTGCCCATGCTGGTTTTCATGGCCTCGGAGATTTGCTTGTAGTCGAGCCCTGCGATGAACTTCAGCCGCACGGCCTCGCGCTGTCGATCCGGCAGCTCGCCGATGAGTTGGCGCAGGGTGGCAGCAGTCTCGCGGGTCTCCATTTCCTCGCTCGGTCCGGGTTCCGAGGAGGCCTCAAGCTCAAGTGTTTCGGTATCCATGGAGATGATGCGTGAGTTTTTGCGGTGATGATCGAGCGCACGATTCTTGCAGACGGTAAAGAGCCAGGGGGCGATGTGGTCTTCATCCAGTCCTGCGAGGTGGTGGTGCAATTTGATGAACACGTCCTGCACTACGTCCCGGGCGTCTTCGAGATCAGCCGTGAAGCTGAAGGCGTACCGAACGAGGGGGCGTTCGTAGCGCTGTAGGATCTCGGTGAAGGCGTGGGAGGGATCGCTCATTCGGGTAGGTTCAAGGGGCTTCACGACTGGGGCGTGGATTTCTTGGGGCGTAAATTCTGTCAATACAGCTTTTTATCGCAAAATAGGGCTCATTGTGGCCTTTTCTGCATTTGACGGTATGCGTGGGCAGGGCTAGAAACTCGCAGACCGAACGTCTGTCCCGACACACTGTCTCTTATTTTTGTGAATATGCAGCCTGAACGCCTTCCCCGTCTCTTTCTTGTCTTGGCCGTCGCGGTCATGACCCACGTGAACTCCCATGCGGCAAACCTGCCCGCAGATCATCCCTGCGTGGCCATCGTCAAAGATTACCTGACCGATGTGGTGAACCAGGACTGGAAAGGTGCAGCGGGCTACTTGGCGGAGTTTTCCCTCGTGCAGCGCCAGCGCGATACCGTCGCCGCCATCAAGATGGCCCCGACGATGACCGAAGAAGCAGCGATGCTGGCCAAGCTGGGCGTAAAAGACGTGCGTGAATTGGAAAAGATGACCCCACAGGATCTCTATGTGGCAGAGCGTCAGGCGGTTCATGAAAAGCTGGCACTGCCTGAAGACGTGGTGAAGCGCAAAAAAGAGTCCCTCAAGGTTGATGTCCTGGGCGTCTGTGGCGAGGAAGAAGGAAAGATCGTCCACATCGTGGTGCGCACCAGCCAGGAAACCATGACGGATCGTATCGAAGAGCTTTTCCTCATCTCTCTGGTGCAGGACAAAGATAACGCCAAGAAGTGGTTCATCGTCCCTGAGATGATGCGCCCAACCAAAGTGCCTCTCGCCGATGCTGCCGCTGACAGCGCGCCAGCCCCAGCTCCGGCGAAGTAATCCCTTTCATCCCAACAAAAAGGCCCCGCTGCACTGCAACGGGGCCTTTTTTTGTATCAGGGTCGAACCCGGACGATGAAGGGCTTTTGCTTGAAGTAGCTGCGCGTGATGCGGCGGATCTCGGCATGCTTGATGGCATCCATGATGGCGGGCAGCTTCTGATGGTGCTGCCAACCGTGGCCGACCAACTCGTTCCAACTCAGCATATCAGCGACGCCAGCATTGCCCTGCTGCGAGCGCAGCCAAGACGTGCGCCAGGTGCTCTTGGCACGTTCCAGTTCCTCAGGTGTCAGGCCATCTTTGGCGAGGTCTCTGATTAGCCGCAGCATCTCCGCCTCGGCCATGTCCAGCTTGGCGGGATCAGTCCCCATGTAGAAATAGAACCCACCGCAACCGGTCACATGAAAGGCCTGCGCCCCCACGTAGTAGGCCAGCCCGAGCTCTTCGCGGATGCGATTGAAGAGACGGGACCCCATGTCGCTACAGGCCTCATCGATCAGTTTTAGCGCCTGACAATCCGCGTGGTGAATGCCCACGGTAGGGAAACCGACGACGAGCACCGCCTGCTCCTTCTCCAAAATTTGCTCCCAGCGGCCCGCCTTGCCTTCGCTAGGCAGCGTCATGCGTGGATCAATCTGGCGGGGTCCTTTCTTGAGACTGCGGAAGCTCTTCTGCGCCAGCTTGGAGATCGCTTCAGGATCCACATCCCCGACGATCGCCAGAGTGCCATTGCCACCGACAAATCCGCTCTTCAGCGCCGTGCGGCATTGGGCGATGCCAATCCCGCCCACCGACTCCTCCGTGCCCAGGGCCGTCCGCGCAAAGGGCTGCCCAGCGAAGAGCTCTGCCCGAGCTCGACGCAGCGCAACCGTGAGCGGATCCTCGCGCTCCTCACGAATGGAAGCTATCTGGCGCTTCTTGATTTCCGACAGCTGCGTGGCAGGCAGCGTAGGGTTGAGGATCAGATCTGCCACCAATTGGAGCGCGGTTGCTTCATCCCCGCGCATCACATCTGCGCCGAGGTAGTAGCGCTGCGCATCCCCCGCACAATGCAACGCGCCGCCCAGGCTCTCCAGCTCAGAAGCGATCTCTGCCGCTGCGCGGGTCTTGGTCCCCTTGAGTAGCAACTGCGCGGATATCTGCGTCACCCCACCGGTCTTGTCGGTCTCCACTGGCACACCTGCCAGGAACTGCGCGCGGATCGATACCAACGGCAAGCGATGCTGGGGTTGAATGAGCAGTTTCAGCCCATTCGGCAATTCCACACGACTCGGCTTGCTGTGATTGCGTACACTTCGGGTGATCGCGGCCTTCTTTTCCTCTTTCGGACCGACGACCACGACGCTGCAATCCTCCGGCGGCAAATAGCGCTGGGCGACATCGCGGATCATCGCAGGAGTCAATGATCGGACGGTGCGCAAGTACTGCCGGGAAAGGTCCAATCCCCCCGTCAGCAACCAGCTACCTCCCAGCGCGGATGCCTGCCCACGTGTGGTCGCCAGCGACCGCAACTGCCCACTCAAAGTCGCACGCACGGCCTTATCCAAATCCGATTTTGCGGGTGGCTTCTCGCGCATCGATTGCACCACGGCTTCCATGCTGGCCTGCGCGGCTTTTGCATCAGGCGGATTGCATTCGACATCCACCAAGAACAAACCGCACTCTTCCGCACAATGCGTACCGGACCACACCCAATGCGCGAGGCCCTGCTTTTCACGCAGCGTCTGGTAAAGCCGTGAACTGCGGCCACTGCCAAGCAAAAACGCCAGCACATCCAGCGCCGCTTTATCAGGATGGCTCTCGCCAGGAATCTGCCAGCCACAGGAAACGTGGGCAAGCTCGGTGGGGAAATCTTTGCGCGCCTCACGTCGCCCGCGCTGCCGAGGTTCGTCTGGCAGCAAAACGGCCTCATAAGGACGCCGGTGCCAGCTGCCGAGATGGCGCTCCACACTCTCGACCACAGCGGCAGGATCCACGGCACCCGCAATCACCACAAAGCAATTGTTCGGCACATAGTGGCGCTCCACAAACCCTGCCACCTCGGCGCGGGAGATCTGATCAAACACCTGCCGATAACCGATGATCGGATGCCGGAGTGGATGTTTTTGAAAAGCAGTGGCCTGCATCAAGTGCTGCGCAGTAGAACCAGGATCATCATTATCAATCGCCATCTCGCGTCGGATGACGTCCTGCTCGCGACTCAACTCAGCCGCATCGATCTGGGAATGCCTGACCATGTCACTGAGGATCTCCAGATAGCCATCCACATGATCCGCCAGACCATCGATCCAATAGACCGTGCGATTGAAGCTGGTGTAGGCATTCACATACCCACCGAGATCCTGAATGCTCTGGGAGATCTGCGCGGCGGTTCGCTTTTCCGTGCCCTTAAAAAGCATGTGCTCTACACAATGGGCCAGCCCCGCCCCCGTCCAGCCTTCCTCATGCAGGCTGCCTGCACGCACCCAGATCTGCACACTTGCCAGCGGATGCTCGTGGTCCTCGCGAATGACGATGTCCAGCCCGTTGTCCAGCGTGTGCGTGGTTGCGGCCATCGGTGGCAGCTCAGGTGGTGACGATGTTTTTGCTGCGGAGGTGGATCTCACAGCGCGTGCCGGAGATTTTTTTGAGGAAGCGCGTTTGGGCATGAAATGAGGTTGGGGAAAAGGGACGCAGGCAGGATCAAATCACTGATCCCGGCCCATTCGGGCAGAACTGGGAGCAAAGGGCTCGAGGAAGGCCGTCTCAAAATCGAAACCGCCGGCAAAATCGTGGATGCTATCGCCATCGTTTTTGCCAAAGTAACCGACGGCAATGAGGTTGTAGACGATGTTGCCGACATCCTCGCCCCGCTTCAGCCCCCAGAGATCCAAGATAGTCAGAGCCATGGGACCAAATTCATCGAGACCGTGGCGCAGCACACCTTTGAGCATTTCCTGACCCGTAACGTGCTGATCTTCCTCCCCATCACGGAACATTTTCACGGAGACATGCAGCGCATCCCGGACAAAACTGTACGCGCCTGGCTGATAGCGGGGATCAGCCTGCACAGCGCGGTAGACAGCTTCTTCAAACGTGATGGGGACCATGGATATCTGAGGCCCAGACTGACCACCGGCAGCGGCATCGCTGTGACTGTGTCTGGGAGGTTTTGAGGGGGCAGTGAATGTGCCTCAATCCTGCCCCGGGTCAATGGTCGGCGCAGCGATTGGCGCTTTTGCTTCAGGCATAGCGCCAGCAGGCACCATTCCGTGCGAATGCCGCCACCCGCGCACGATACCGCCCAGAACCATGAGCGAGATCAGCACCAACAAAAAACGTAGGGTAGTTCCAGAAATCACGCAGGCTATCTTGATGGACGAGGAGGGCGACGTCAAGGAGATGGCGGACTATCTGTGGAAGCTCACTTCTTTACTTCGGCAGGCTTCGCATCTTCCTTGAGTTTTACTCCCTCGGCCTGCACCCACTTGAAGGTTCCAGCCGCATCTCCTGGCACCTCGATGTATTCCCCTGGGAACGATTTCTCGCTGCGCAGCCGCCATTGCTCCTGCTCCACATCATGCAGTGCACGCTTGCTTTCCTTGGCCTCATTGCGCATCAGCAAGAGCCGATCCTCATTCTCGGCAGCAACGGTCTGCTTCACGTAATCACCCCAAGTGCCACCTGGTACCTCGCGCAATTGCAATAACCCGCGATGGTCTTCCCCCACAAAGCGATTGCTCTTGATGGTTTGAATCTCCTCCATGCGGTTGCGCATCCTCTGCGTTGCCTCCGCAATCGTGCGCACCGCCTCTTTATCCACGGGCTCATCGCCGCGGTATTGGTACACATCCAGCCGCATGTTCAGGTTCACCTCCAGCGGCTTCGGCGTGGTGATCGGAATCTCCGGCAACGTCTTGCAGGACACGAGACAGTAGGCGCTCAAGAGAAGAAATAGAATCGCCGCACGGAGCGGTCGGGCATCATTCAGCAGCATCGGATGTTATCGTTGCAGTGGTTTTCTTGGGTTCGTCTTTCCAGCGATGATCAAAGACGTTCACATCAATGTTGCGCGCGCCTACCGGGCCGAGAAACTTCAGGTGTCCAGTGCCTTCGCGACCGTAAAACCTGCCTTCCCCTTCAGCCTTGTCATAGTCGAAGTCACGCAGTGTTTCCAGTCCAATGCGAGTGATTTGATCCGTCAGTGCCGCGCCCACCTCAGGCGAAAATTCTTTGATCATGTCATTGAGCGCCACAATGGAAAAGCGCCCTGGCGAGGAATTGGAGAACTTCAGGTCCGCCTGAAATAGCTCATTCATGTTGCCCAAGGCCACGACAGTACCGTTGATCTTCCCATCCAGCAGAAAGTAGGAGGGAAACATCTTTTGCGTCACCTCCGTGCCCTTGACTCCCGTCATGGAAATCCAGCCATCCCAGCTGTAAGTCGTGTCGTTGTAGATGTCGAAGGCACCATCGATGTAGCCTTCATAGGCCTCCCCACCAAACTTCCCGTACACCCCGTTGGCATCGTAGGTGACGCTCAAGTGAGCCTTCTCCATGTGGATCTGTTTCCAGCGAATTTGGTCTACCCAAAACGTTTCGTTCAAGTTGTTGTCCTTGGTCTTGAAGGGCAAATTGAACAGCACCTTTCCGTGCATTCCGCGAAACTCCAACTTCACGTCTTCCAGTACATAGTTGTCCGGCGGGATTTCAAATTCGGCATCAAACTTGCCCTCCGCCAATCGCGTGGTGAAGCTAAAGGGAAACGGCTGCCGGAAACCCGGTAGGGGCACCCCTTTCGGCGCCAGCACGAGTTTGCCCGCATGCACTTGCAGCGTATCCACGACCCACGCTCCGCCGCTGTTTTGCGCCTCGTTGGCCACGGTCTCCGCGGCGATCATCACCGCGATGGGATTGCCCATGCCTGCTGCTGCAATGGCAGGAATGTCTAAGTCCGTGTGAATTTCCCCAGCAGCGAACTTGCGATAGTAGTCCACATACCAAAACAGATCCTCTCCCACATAGATGGTGGGACTCACGATCTCCACCTTGTCGATGCGTCGGCTCAAAAGGCCCTCCAACGTGAAGTTGATGAAGATCGTATCCAACCGCGCCACTGTTCGCAGGGGTTCATAGGGCGATGGGATCGTCAGGTTCGCCAATTCGATGCGTTGCGGTTCTGCATTCTCCGCGAGTCCCTCGGGCTCTAGCGGCGTATCCGCCGCATCAAAGCCGATATTGAATCGCACTGGCGGTAGGCCAGGTGCTAGCCTTTGCAGAGTCACGGCCAGATCACGCACCTTCACACTATTCGCCCGCCAGCGTTCCGCAGCCTTCAGTACGGGCACGGTCTTGGTAGCCGCAGCAGAGGCGGGGGCAGCCCCAGAATCCGTCGCCGGCATCTGGAAGGCCTTGCTCAGTGCAGGCCCTGAATCGACGTGACCTCCGGCCAAACTCACCGACTCAATCTGGTGGTTCTTCCAGACATCCGGTAGCCGAAAAACGACCTCCAATCGATCCACTCCCGCCACAGGAAGTTTCGCTAAACTTGGCAACTCCATCTGAAACGCAGTCAATGCCAACCGATGCTCCGCAATACCCGACTCTGCTGCTGTCGCAGGCGTGGTGGTGATGTCCACATTCACCTTGGCAGCAATCGTCTCACTGACTCTCCCCGCCCAACTGATCTGCCCCCCCGTCAGTGCCAACCGATTGAAATGCAGCGCCTCCCACCACGGCTCCATCGGCACAACGGCACCAGGATCACGTGGAGGCTCAGACGAAGGCGGCGCAGGTGGCAGCGTCGCGTCGTTGAGCACGATGAGGGGCTTCTCAATGGTCAGTTCATCGATCAAACCAAAATTGTGCCACTGATCCGGCACCACACTCGCCACCACGCGCTCTACGGAAACCAGTTCGGGGGAACTCGGCAGCGCCGCTATTGTTCGTAGACTCACCTCTGACAAGATCCAAGACTGTAGACTCTCTGAGCGCGCACCTTTGGGGGTGATTCGCAAATTCTTGGTCTCCCCAGCCAGTTTGAAACCACCCCGCACTGGCACCCTGAGGCTCGGAGTGATCTTGACCTCCGCATCCTTTAATGTTCCGCTCTTCATGATCACAGACCATTCCTGAGCATCAGTCGCCGTCGGTTCAGCCGTCACGTCCGATGCTGCGGAGCCCAGCAACGCATCCTCCAGATCTTGCGTCCATTCGATCACCGGATGATCCAGCTTCCACTCATCGATTTGGAGCTTCGAAGTCGCTCCGTCATTGCCCAGAATGATGCTGGCGGAATCACAACGCAAACCACCTTCGCCTATCTTCGGACGCAAGTGCAGCTTATCGAGCTTCAACTCCTGCGTCCCCAAGTCCGGTAACTCGCCTGGCACCCAATGGAACGCCTTGCCGCTGTAGCTCACCCGCACGGAGCCCAGCAAGGGACCCAGCCACTTTGGCAGGCCATCGTCCGCTTGAATCTCCGCGTCAGGAATTGACGCCTCCTGCACCTCGATCTCTCGCAACCACGCCGGGAAAATGGATGGCGACTGCGCCGCTGACGGCTCTTGATTGAACTGCGCCAGCCAGACATTCAGCGATGGCGACAGATGAACCTTGCATCCCGGAAGCGACATCTTTTCAACAACGACCGCGCCTCGGTCCACGTCGATGTGAGCCGCCAGATCAAATTCGCGAGCGTTGCACTCGGTGCCGTCTGGCAGTGTCGCCTGCACATTCTTGATCACAAAGTGCGCCAGCTTCAGTCGAGGATGCAACGGGTCAGTTGTGTCCAAACCTTCCACGCGACCACTAGCCTCCAGCTTCAACGAAGGCGTCAATTCATCACCTTCGATCTCGATGTGGAGGCTGGACAGATCCGCCCGAGCAATGGAGATGCCTGGCACCACAGATGCATCCGCCGTTTCCTGCACAGTAACGTTCGCCTGCGCACTCTCCGCCAACCAACTGCGCAAGGTCGCCGCATCAGTCTTCACCGTGACACCACTGATTGCCACCTCGCCGATCCTGCCCTGCGTAAGCTTCATCCACTCCGGCACCCAAGAAAACTCTGCCACCTGCCCAATCTCTTTGCCCGAAACCGGATCAACAAGACTGACCTGATGGGCAGAGACTTTGGAAGGCGACAAATCAAGCCCCGTGACCCTCGCCGAATACCCCGGCAGCATCTTCGTGATGGCATCCCCCACCAACCGATCCCGCTGGGAGTAGGCCCAATACAAAACACCCGCGAAAATGAAGAGGAAGACGAACGCCGTCAGGCTCGCCCAGATCAGCAACCGCCAAACCAGCCGGCGACGACGCCGCGAAGGCGCAGGTGACGGCGGTTTCTCGGCAGACGTTGCAGACATCGGTGCCTACATCATAGCAGAGGAACCGCAGATGGGGACAAGAGAAACGCAAAAAGAGGCCCCAGATCTGCCATGAGCCAACCCACGAAAAAGCAGATCAAGCATTGCCAGGCTTCGCCCGCCGTAAATCCCGCAGGGTCCTCAGCCCCTCAGCAACCGCCCGGGTATCCCCATCCAAGAATCGCCCACCAGTCTCTCGTCGAGGGCCAAACTGGGGTCGGTGGCTCTGAAAGATTGCCTCCACAAACGCCTCGCTGCCCACTGCCACACCGCGCGTAAACGCCCGCACCGTTCGCATCAAGAAGCTCCCCACCTCCTCCGCCTTCGCAGTGGGCAAACCACTCTCTCGCTCACGCATCAACTCTTCCCAATTCTCCTCCACCGAGAGCCACTTGCCATAGATCCGTCGGCCCTCGCCCTCCCATTGCGAGACAGGCGTGTCCGTCACGTCACACAAGCCCGCAATCGCCTCCTTGTTTCCATCCAGGGCTGCGCCCCATCCGCTCCAGCGGTACTCAGACGCCTTCTTCACCATCTTCGCTCGCACCGGATTCAGGTCTATGTAAGCCGCCATGACCTTCAGTGCATCCAGTTGGCTCTTCGCTCTTTGTTCTCCCGACTCCCCGCGCTTGCCCTCCACCAGCACGCTCTTAAACCGCTCCATCCACAGGGTGCCACGACGCTGATGGCGTTTGTTGTACCACTTGCAGAACCGCGACTTCACCTCTTTGCAGAACACCGAGATATCACAAAATCGCGCCTTCATTGCCTCCACATAACCTTTGGCCTCATCGGTCCGGCCCGCCTTGCGCAAGCGCTCCAACTCCAGGCGAAACATCTCCACAAATCCCTTGCTGTAGAGCGTGCGTAGATGCTCAAGCAGCTTTTGCTCGCCAGCAGGGCCCTCAAAGCGCTTCAACCACTCGTCCCTGTCCGGAACTCGCACCAAAGCGTGAAAGTGATTGCCCATCACACAGTAGGTGATGAGCTTGATCCCGCAAAAGGTCGCCAGCCGCCGCAAGACCAAAACAAGCCCCTCCTTCTCCGTCTCATCGAAGAAAACCGTCCCACCGCAAGTGCGTGACATCAGGTGAAAACAAGTGGAAGCCAACGGCTGCCCCGCCCGCTTAATCCGCAGTCTCCGCCGCCGCAAACGGCACATATCGACATAAGGATTCGTCCGCGCCTTCAAAGGCGCGATAGGATCAGTCTGCGACGCCGCCGGATCTGAACGGCGAGGAATGGGGATAGCTGCCATGGCGCGAGGTTAACGCGGCAAGGCTGGAGCGCAACTATATTGTTGCTGATTGCTATTCTGCGACGCCGCCAGATCTGAACGGCGAGGAATGGGGATGGCTGCCATGGCGCGAGGTTAAAGCGGCAAAGCTGGGGCGCAACTATATTGTTGCTGATTGGTATTTCACGCCGGCATGGCCGCCTCCATAGCAACGTAACTACTTGGACGGAGGCCCGCCTTCAGCGCAGAAGCCACAACGATGTTGCCCATGCTGTGGGCTGCCAGATGCTTTGATGACTTCGAGATGCTGTCCATGTAAGCCTTGAGCCCGGGCCCATACTTCCATCCTACATACTCGCTTTTATTGTAGTGATCGGGAATCCAACCTGCAAAATCATGATCACTGTTGTAAGTAGGCCAAGCGAACGATGCAAAACGGCCCTTATACCCTTTCCACCAGAGACGCTTGAAGAAGCTTTCGGAAAATGTGCGGCGGTCAGGGTCTGTCATGTTCCAGCCATGGACCAAGACGAGTGCTTCATCTGTTTCGTCGGGTTCAGCTTTGAAAGTGCCCCTGCCAGGCCAGCTAATGGTTTGGAAGTGTGTCGCTGGTCTTGGAGGTTCTTGTTCCAGATAATCGAGTGGGTTTGGATAGGGAAATCCGGGGGTGCCCTCGGCGTTCTGAAACATTTCCTGCACATCCGCGAGGTTTAGCCAAATGCCCGGCCCCTCTGCCTCACTGCTGCTACCCATCTTGAGCACGAGGCATAGCTGACCGGTGCCTTTCGCTGATCCCTCAAACATTAAGAATGGGTGTTGTTCCGCAACGGTTCCTTTCTTCCGAAGGGTATCTGCCGGGAGCCATGTTGTTGACGTTCCAGACACCGTGGCAACTGCATTCTTGTAATCAAGGAAAGGGTCGGTCTGCTTTATTGCTTTGTCCCGAGTCCATAAATAGTCTTTTGTTTCGTCTATCACATGATGAGCCTGATAGACTTTTACCGCTGGCTGATCAGCGGACACATTTTTCTACTTTAAGCCGATCTGTGCATCGCTGTTGAGAACCTTGGTGAAGATATCCTGCGGAATGCCCACCTTGAGCAATTGAAAATCCTCAAGATCACGAGTGGAGATGATTGTGTTATTTTGAGAATCGGGAGTGCTGCCTTCTTCCTCTTTGTCGTTATCGCCTGAGTCGTTGTCGTTGTTGATCCAGAACCGCAGAGGCTTCGCTTGAGAGGCAGTTTCACCGCTGGTGATGGTGCCGTTTCTGTCTGCGTCGATGGCTAACTCAAAGGGCAGGAGGTCCATGCTAACTAGGCAGGGTTTGACTTCGGTGGCGTAAATCGATGAAGGAAATAGGTCGTGAACATTGCTGATCGCTTCCACGGCTGACTTTCCCGCTTCCATGGTAAACTTTCTCGGCTCCACTTTGGACTCGTCCACCGTCGTTTCTGTATTGGGGTCGTATCTTGTGATTTTTGTCACCAACAGCAGGGTGACTTCGTGCGTCCCTTCTTCAAATTTATCCCAGTTGACTAGGCGGCAGCGCACTCGCGTGCGGCTGCCGCTGCACCGAGCTAGGCTCTGATTCCACCTGGCGTTCTTCAAATCGCATTGAGCGTTGAATTGCTCCTTCGAGCTTGTTGAAAAATCTGGTGTGATTGCTGCGTCGACGCTGTTGAGTTTTCCGTTCAGTTCACCCGTATCGAACGTTTCGTTCGGGCTCAAGTTGAGCGCCTCCTCGCTAATGACGATCTCCGGATACCCTTTGGTAGTCCTGACTTGCCCGTTTCCATCGTCAGATTCGAATTCGCTGAAAGTTGCCGACCAAGTCGGGTCATCGGTGGGCAGAGGAGGATCACTGCGTGTCGGTGGATGCAGGTCAAAATCTATGTAGTTCGCGTCGAGGTCCTCAAAGAGATCACTGTTGTCGACGGCATCCCAAAACTGAAAAGCCTCCTCGCGGGACATGTCGGATAGATCGATGTCGGCGACTTCGGGAAGATCGAGATTCCAGGACCAAAAAGTCCCGCTGCTATCGGCCGCTAGCAGGTAATAGGTGAATCGTTCTGGGTCTCCGGGTTTTCCCATGACGCCGAAATCGACATACACAAAGTCCCCATTCGGAACCGTGACGTCAATCTTCGCCACTTCATACTCGACGATCGGAACTTCGCCAGGGAATTCCTCCTTGGGGATGAGTGGCGGATAGCCTGTGCCGGGACCTGGACCCGGACCGGGCCCTGATCCGCCTGCGGTCACCGGAATCTGATTCGTCACCGTCAAGGGTCCGGTGCCGCCTTCATAGCTGGCACTCGCAACGAGCTGATCGTCCGCGGTAATCGTATAAGTGGTTGAAGCCGTCCCGTCAGTCTCAGTGAGACTGCTGGAGGTGCCCACCGTCCCGTTGTTTTCGAACAAGTTGAAGTTCACGGTGGCTCCCTCGAGGGGATTTTCAGCACGATTGAGTTGCACGGTTTCACCGTCTTTCTGCCAGTTCTCCCAGGTGTTTAGCGTCACGGTCGCGGTGACGGTCTTCGTCGATGACGAGTCTGCCAAGCTGATATCAAGACTCTCGCCCGTATCGATTGGTTCCCAACCCATGCCGCCGCCGCCGCCGGGCTTTAGGATTGCCTCGGCATTGCAGGACATCCCGCTGAATGTGGCGGAGGCCTGAAGCATCTCGGGATCCTGAATCGAATAGGTCGCAGTCGCCGTTCCGTCGATGTTGGTCAGAGCGGTCGTTGGCGTGATCGAGCTGTTCGTCCCGTTGAGAACGAAATCCACCTCGGCGTAGAGGGCCGGACCAATCTCGGCAGGGCGGATCTCGATCGTTGTTCCCGACTGCCAGACCTCCGAGGTCGTCTGGGTGACCATCGCCGTCACCGCTGGCGTGCCGGGGGCGACCGTTAGAGTCATTTCGATTTTCTTTTCCGTGCGAACGTAGGTCCATGGGGCGTGGAATAAGTCCGCATACCCCCAGCTATCCGCACCGGCATAGGAGGCGGTGGCTTTGACTTGGCAAGATTCATCCGCTCCCATGGTGAAGGTGACGGTGACGTCGCCGTTGTTGTTCGTGGCTGGTGTGGATTGGGTGCCGAGCGTGCCATCGCCCTGCTCCACCATGAAGGAGATCGGCGCACCGATCGCTGGGGCGGAGCCGGTGTTTGAAGTTCTCTCAGCTCCGCTGATGCGGCTGCGTTCAGTCCGCCAGGTATCGTAGGTGACGTGGGCGGTGAGTGTGAGGGTTTGCCCAGTCGCGAGGCCTGTCATCGGTTCGTTCGCTGTGATGCTGACATCGACGATTCCTTCTTCGTTAATGAGTTCCCACTCCGGCAGCGGAGCCGGACTGAAACTGACGGTCGCACTGCTACTGCCGATGCTGGCGGTGACAGACGCTGGCTCGAGGCCCATGGTAAAATCCACTGAGGCTTGACTGCTGCTATCGGTGGAGGCGGTCGAGCTTGATAAATAACCGTCCAACCCCAAGAGATTGAACTCCACTGACACGCCCTCCACATCATAGGGCGCGCCATACTGGTAGTCCCAATTCCCTTGATCACTCATCAGCGTGGTGATGTCCACTGCGGTGACCTTGGCCGTGAGGGTGTGGAACTCACCCTCAGCGAGCTGGGTCGTCGATCCAGAAGCAGGCGTGACCATTTCCACCGAATAGGCCGTCTCAGTTCCAAACTCGCTCCACGTCTCATTGCTAATCGTGAGCCACTGGATGGGGCCGGATCCGCTGCAATCGGGTCCGTCCACACAGAGTTGGCTGGACTCGTTGCCCATGGTAATGCTAAACGAGAACTGCCCGACAGAATCCGTTGCAGGCGAGTACGTCGAGAGGAGGCCATCCCCCTCAAGCAACCCCACAGACACGTTGCTATCGGCAGCGGGAACGGGATCGTAATACGTGTATTGCTCATTGCCGTAATCGTCGTACCAGCGTTCCCATTCATACCACATCAGCGTCCCGGTGACGGCGAGCACATCCCCACTAGCGAGGTTTTCAGTGGACCCGTCAAAGGTGAGGTTTTCCACCCCATAGTCGCCCCCGTACTCAGGGCCATACCAATTCACGGTCTGTTCTGTCTGGGCAAAACCAAAGAACTGCGATGCCGAGGCAGAGCTACTGCCGCCGTAATCGACGTAAGCGGTGACGACCGCATCCGAACTCCCCATGGTAAACTCCGCCACCGCAAAGCCGCCGTTATCCGTCGAGCTCTCGCCCCAAACCACGCCATCGCCCGTGTCGACGGCCCACCAAACAGAGGCACCGATGGCAGGGGACGACTGGTAATTACTGATCCGCTCTCCACCCGAGTTACTGACCTCCACATCCCAGGACGAATAGACCACGTCAATGATCAACCCTCGCGTATCACCTGAAGCAACGGCGGTATCACCGTCTGTCGAGATATTGACGCTGTAGGAGCCCTCTTGGTGATCGTAGGACCAGGATTCCACCGCAGGGGCATCAAACATCAGGGTGCCAGTGCCGACCATACCGCCCCCAAAATCGACGTCGGCGCGAATGGAAGCAGCACTCATCCCCATCGTGTAGGTCGTATTCGCCTCACCAACAGAATTGGTTTGGCTATCCCCAGCCAACCAACCATCGCCCCACTCAATGCTGAACTGCACCGAGGCCTCGCTCATAGGGGTCGAGGTTTCGTTGCGGGACTCGGTCTCAAAAGTATTGGGGTCCATCCAAACCTCCCAAGAAGACAAAGTGACGGTGGCGACCAAGGGGCACTCTGCACCCGAAACAATGCCCGTGGTACCGTTGGGTGCGGAGAGCGAGACGCTGACGCAGCTCTCCATGTGATCATACTCATAGCCTTCCGTGTCTGCCTGCACCCGCCAAGCGCCGGAAGGCAGGCCAATGATGCTAGCAATCAAAAAGGCGTGCAGAAACCAAGCCCGACGTGAGAAATGCCGAAACCGATCCAGGACAGGTACCGCAGAAAGAGCTGAATTCATGCCAGAGGTGATGGTTGAATCAATGGATCCCCGAGAGAGAAACGAGGCGCGAAAGGAATACCCCAAATACGAAGTCTACTGCAAGACAATTCTATTTGTGAAACTTTTCACAATCCGAGCCACACGCTGAATGCTCTGAAAATGAGGGCATTCAGCGCAGAAAATGGGGCTATCCTATTTGCGGGTAAGGTTAACACAGGATCAGGTAAAGATGGTGCTAACCTTTTCAGGTTCTGGACTAAATCACTTGGAGTAATTGGCGCGAGAACTCCGCCGCGAGGTCGGGCTTCGCGCTCATCAACGGCTTCTCTTTCTCTGTGGGGCGGCGGGGCTGAGGGGGAATCAAGCACTGGGAGTGCGGCTTTGCAGAATGATGCGGCCCCGGGGCGATTAACCGCTCTCCGCGCTAAAGCGCAAGGCCACGGAAAGTGATCCACGCCCTAAACGCACCCACCAACCCCTGAGCGCAAACCTCACAACCAATCCCGCCGCAAACCACTTGGCGACGTGGCCTGTCTTGCTAGGGTGGCTGGCGTGAACGAATCCAACCCCACGGACCGCCCTGCAGCGCAGCGACCACTCCTCTGCCTCTTTGCCTACATCGCCATCGTCATGCTTTGTGGGGCGATGCTGGCACCCGCTTTGCATGCCTTTGGTCAGTGGCTGTTGACCCAAACAGGTGGTCCTGAAATGGCGGGCAAAGGCACTTGGGGCTGGCTGACCTCGGAGATTGTGAAGGCGCCCTACAGCCGCTACTTCACCCGCAGTTCCCAGATCTTTGCGGTACTCTTGCTCTGGCCCCTCATCAAGGTCTCTGGAATTCACCGCGGCCTATTGCCGGACTGGCTTCCATGGCGCAGCGGGCTATCGCAGTGGGCGCTGGGCTTTGTATTGGCCGCGGGATTGCTGCTGGCAATGGGTTGGGGCTTTGTCACAGCCGGGGCATACCGCTTGCGGGCTGGAGCCGACTGGTGGGCCGTTGGACCTGCGATCTCTGCTGCCCTCGGCGCAGGGATTTTGGAGGAGTTATTCTTTCGCGGTGCGGTCCTGGGCATTCTGCTCACCACCCTGCGGCGCTGGTCGGCGGTGTTTTGGTGCACCCTGATCTTTGCTGCCGTTCACTTCTTGCGCGCTCCTGATGGGTGGACGCTGCCAGAAGATCAGACTGGTGTTTTCAGCGGCTTTGCCGTGCTGGGGGCCATCTTGAAAGGCTTCGCGAACGCAGATTTTCTCATCGCTGAATTCTCCACACTTTTCGCCGTTGGTTGGGTGCTGGCATGGGCCCGGCTGACCAGCGGGAGATTGTGGCTGAGTATCGGCCTGCACGGAGGGTGGGTTTTTGGCCTCAAGTACTTCAGCGCCATTACCTCGTCTTCGAAGGCAATGCGTGGCGGCGAGTGGCTGCCGTGGATCGGCCTGAATCTGAAGATCGGCCTCGCGCCTCTGGTGGTCGTCATGCTGACGGGATTGATTGTCGTTGCCCTGTACAAAACCATCGCACGACCTGACGGGAAATTTTCTTGTCAATGATCACCCTCTCACCGTAGTGTAACGACCATCCAACTTCCCCCAATGAAACAACATCAACGCGAAGCCCTTTTCGACCTGATTCTCATCTCCAGCTATGTGGACAGTCACATTTCCTTGATCGAGGAAGAACTCATGCAATCTGCCTTCATCGCCGAAGGCTGGGAATCCGAATTGCCCAAGGAACTTTACCTTGAAAACGCCCTGGCCCGAGCTCGCGAGGCGTCAGAGTCCGATGACGACATGGCTGCCTTCGTCGAAGACCGCGCTTCCGTCTTCACCGATCGCAATTCCCAACTGGAAGCCTACGGAGTCCTGAAAAACATCCTCGAACGCGACGGTATCGGCACGGGCGAGCCCGAGTTCCTCGCGCTCTTTAAGCAGTCGCTGCCCAACATCCGTTGAGCAGCGCACCGCTATCGCTTGGCCCGTGCTACTTCGCAGGGGTCAGCTTGTAAACGGCTCCGTTCCAATCGAGCACTAGCACTTCCTTCTGTGCGTTTTCAATAACGCCAGTCGGTTTGACCAGTACGGTCGGCTTCTTCTTGCCATTCGCGGGTGGTTCCTGGGGGCTGGTATAAAGGAGGGTATTGCTCTCAACCTTGCCGCTGTCATCGACTCGCAGCGCCCAGACCTTGCCCAGGACAAAATCACCGTAAATGTAGGCCCCCTTGAGATCGGGCATCGCCTCCCCGCGATAGACCATCCCGCCACTGATGCTCAGCCCTTCTCCATGGTTGTACTCAAAGATCGGATCGATGAACTTTGAACCCTCAGGCGGCGCATCGGTTCGCAGCGGGAACTGCCGGGCACCTTCGCGGTAACTCCAGCCGAAGTTGCCACCATTGGTGATCCAGTTGATCTCTTCCCACAAGTCCTGGCCGACATCCGCGCACCAGAAGCGCCCCTTTTCATCGAAGTGGAAGCCCCACGGATTGCGAATCCCAGTCGCATAGATTTGCGGTAGCGCATTCACCCCGTCGGCATACGGGTTATCCGCCGGAATGCCATAGGCCCCGTGATAGTCGCGTCCATTCACATCGATGCGGAGAATCTTACCGGAGAGCGAAGCCGTGTTCTGCGCCAAGTGCAATTCGTCATTGCGCTTCGAGGTATCGCCAATGCCGATGTAAAGGAAGCCGTCCGGACCAAAGGCGATCTCCCCCCCATGATGGTTCCAGTTCACTAGTGGGATCTCTAGCAACAGCCGTTCGCTCGCGGGATCAGCCGCGCTGCCATCTGCGACAGACACCTTCATTTCGCTGACGACCAACCGCTTCGGCATCTGCTGGGTGTAGCAAAGGTAAAAGAGGCCATTTTCTTTGAACTTTGGGTGAAAAGCAAAGCCGTTCAGACCCTCCTCAAACTTGCCGTCCTTGGCCTCCATCGCACGACCACTCAGATCTAAAAACATCGTAGCAGCCGTCGCCGCCTCATCCTTCGGCAGAATCAGAACCTGCCCACGCTGGAGCGCCAAAAACTCCCGCCCAGTTCCGTCATCAGGCACGGCGACGGTGATCGGGAAAAGCGTCTCAATACCAGAATAGACGCGTTGGAGGCCAACAAGATCTGCGGCATTGACACCGCTGGACAAGGCCAGCGCTAGACTGAGCAGACGGAATTTTGGGGAGATAGAAAAAACGGACATCTGGGGAGAATGAGCAATTCCCCCGCCCCGGTCAATACCCAAACCAATCAATCAGAAGCCATCCTGAAAAGTCGGCTCTTTTCCACAGAATAGTCCCAGCACCGCCCCAGCTAGCGACCATTCAATCACATGGTCGGCGATTGCCACGCCCAGATCACGTCCCGCCATCTCAAACCACACATACATCGGCGCATCCACCGCCAAGCCCGCGAAGAGCCCCGCCGCAGCAACAAAAGCGATACGCGCGGCATATGGGATCGTCGTCGCTTTGAGCAGCATCCCGAGGATGATGCAACAAAGGAGAGACCGCACAAAGGAATAGATCAATTGTGTTGGCCGATCCCATTGGGCGCGACCGGGGCGAACGATTGCATAGACATAGGGCCCCTCCGACATGGCCTTATCGTAGGCGGCCTGGCTAGCTGCGATCTCGTCCGGCAGTGCCATATCGCTGGGGCGGTTCAGGTGCGGGAGCACGTAGATCCCAGACCCGTCTGGCGCGCTTTTTTTGATCATCGCCCCCACTTCAGATTCCTGGGAAAAGCCATGTATGCCGTTCTGTCGCCAATCCAGAACCTGCCACGACAGCATTCCCCAGCCAAAACTTAACACAGCGGCCAAAACCGCGCCCAAAAAGAGTCTCATGCCCCTCAGTAAGCCGGAAAAAGGGCATCGGCAAGAGCGGACGCACCGTCAGACAGCGGCCAGACCAAACCGAAGGAAGTGAAAAGAAAGGGTTGATTCCCGCTAGAAATCGGCGAATAAGGCGATCTTAAGTCGTCCTGTTGAAGGTTAGGCTGGCTATTCAGCAGGAATTGGTTCCATTTGTTGGTGTTCTAAATCCGGTTCATAGTGACCAGTCAAACTTCTCGCAGGTGGCTCATCAGCGATAACCGATATGAACACCAAGATGTATGTGGGCAACCTGCCCTTCTCCGCCACAGACACAGATCTCCGTGATCTGTTTTCAACCTACGGTGCCGTAACAGACGTGCACCTGCCCATGGACCGTGAATCTGGCCGCCCCCGCGGTTTTGCATTCGTCTCCATGGACACTCCAGAAGCAATGAACGCTGCAATCCAGGGCCTCCATGGCCAGGAATGGCAGGGCCGCGCTTTGACGATCAATGAAGCCCGCCCACGTGAAGAGCGTCGTCCATTCGGCGGCGGTGGTGGTGGCGGCGGTGGTCGCGGCGGCTACGGTGGTGGTGGCGGCGGCGGTGGTCGCGGCGGCTACGGCGGCGGTGGTGGCGGCGGCGGTCGTGGTGATCGCGGTGGCTACGGCGGCGGCGGTGGTGGTGGTGGCGGCGGTCGTGGTGATCGCGGCGGACGCGGCGGACGCGACGGTTTCGGCGAAGATCGCTACTAGTCCCCCAGCAGCCAACCCTGCAGAATTAAAACAATCTCCAAACGGCATCCTGGCTTTCCAGGGTGCCGTTTTTTTTGTAGCCTCGGCCAATCATGAAACGCACCGCCCTCTGCACGCTCCTTATCCTGTCGTCATTTCACTTTCTGCACTCAGCCTTCGGGATGCAGCCGCTCAATGTGCTCTTCATTGCCTCCGACGACCTCCGCAATGATCTCGGCTGCTACGGCCACCCGATGGTGAAGACTCCAAACCTAGATCGTCTGGCCAAGCGCGGCCTTCTCTTCAACAAAGCTTACTGCCAACAGGCCGTCTGCAATCCATCGCGGGCATCGATCATGACGGGGCGCCGACTCGACTCCCTTCGCATCTGGGATCTCCCTACCCACTTCCGCGATACCACCCCCGACGCGATCACCCTGCCGCAGCACTTCATGAAAAGCGGCTATTTCACCCAGAACGTCGGCAAGATTTTCCACAACTGGATCCACAAATTGGAAGGCGACCCCACGTCCTGGAGTGTGCCATCGCAAATGCACTTCGCCAATCATGGCGCCGACAAGCCGCAGGTCCAGGGCGAGGTGCCACCAAGCAGCGCCATCGATCCGAAATGCGAATGCCGCGATGTCCCCGACGACGCCTACTTTGACGGTCGCGTGGCCAACCTCGCTATCGAAGCCCTGCAACGGCGCCAGATGGAAGCAAAGCCCTTCTTCCTAGCTGTCGGATTTTGGAAACCACACTCCCCCTTCAATGCGCCCAAGAAGTACTGGGACCTCTATCGCCGCGAAGACATCGCCATGCCCAAAAATCCAGATTGGCCAACGAATGCCCCACGCATCGCCTGGCACGACGGACGGGAATTGCTCGGCTCTGGACCCAAAGCTCGCAAAGTCACCGCCGAAAACATTCGCGAAATGCGCCACGGCTATCTCGCGAACATTAGCTACATGGACGCACAGATCGGTCGGGTGCTTGATGAACTTGACCGGCTTAAACTCACCGACAGCACCGTCATCGTTTTCTGGTCGGATCACGGTTATCATCTTGGGGAGCAGACCCTGTTTGCCAAAACCTCCAACTTCGAACTCGACGCGCGGGTTCCGTTGATCATCGCCACCCCGCAGATGAAGACAGCAGGACCAAAGACCGAATCTCTGGCCGAACTCATGGACCTCTACCCCACGCTCGCCGAAGTCTGTGGCCTGCCAAAGCCGACGACGACGGACGGAGTCAGCCTCGCCCCATTGCTCGCCGATCCCCGCGCCACCGTGCGCGAGGCCGCCCTAACCCAGCACCCCCGTCCCGCCTATTATGACCGGGAGGGCGCCAGAGCACCCACTCACATGGGCTACACCATCCGCAGCGCCACCCATCGCTACACCGAATGGCGCGACTGGAAAACCGGCCAGACGACCGACCGCGAACTCTACGACCACGTGAATGATCCCGACGAAACGGCGAACATCGCCGGACAAGAAGGCCAAAAAACGACCGTAGAGAAACACGCTGCTCTTCTCAACGCCATGCACCCCATCGTCACCCCTGGCTGGAAGCCCGTGCTGCCCTAGGCATCTCTCGTTCAACCAAGCCGTCCCCCTCCATGACCATCCGCCGCCTCATCCTATCGCTTGCTTGGGTCGCCCTGCCAATCGCAGCCCAGCAGCCCGCCACCGTAGCGCCCGAGACCTTCCAAGTCAATGGCCACAACGCCTTCATCGCCGCAGCGCCAAAACCTGCGGAAGGAAAACCCTGGCTCTGGTATGCACCCACTCTGCGCTCCTTGTCTTTCGGCGAGCGGAAGATGTATTTCGAGACCTTCATGAAGGCAGGCATCAGCATCGCAGGCTTTGATCTGGGCGAGGTCCGCGGCTCTCCTTCCAGCACAAATCAATTCACCAAATTCTACGATGCCATGGTGGCGCGGGGCTACTCACCCAAGCCCATCCTCCTCGGCCAAAGCCGGGGCGGCATGATGACCTTGGCATGGGCGTTTCGCCATCCCGATAAAGTGCGCGCCTGGGTCGGTATCTATCCCGTCTGCAATCTCGCCAGTTGGCCGCTCATGCGGTCCGAGGCGCAGACGCTGAAGGACTTTGCCATGACGAAGGAGGAGCTCACCGCAAAGCTCAGCGACTTCAATCCCATCGACCACCTGGACGGCTTGCTGGCAAACAAAGTGCCCATGTTCGTCGTGCATGGCGACAACGATGTCGTGGTGCCTTACAACGACAACTCTAAGCTCCTCAAAGAGCGCTACGAAGCCGGTGGCGGATCCATCACCGTAAAAGTCATTCCCGGAGAGGGCCACAAGGTCGGACCCTCATTCTTCGATTGCCCAGAACTGGTGAACTTTGTCTTGGGGTTGCCGTAGCTTCGATTGGCAATCGAGTCGTTGCGTCACCCGAACCCACCGTCACCCCGTGAAGCCATCACCCGGAGCCGATTCGACCGCCCATCGAATCCACGTTTTTGCTCTGCTTGTTTTCGCAACTCTCGGCCACACAGAACCGCATCTCCCACCTGGCACCACAGCGCTGCCCTCTGCCGATCAAAACGGTCGGGGACCGCTGGCATTGGTAAACCTGAATCATCACGTTCTGGGTCATGCGCGAGTGTTTGGAGGCAGTCAACCAGACCTTTTTGTCGCGGGCTTTGGCGGACCTCAAGCGGTGCATCTCTTCCGTTGGATCGACACCGCAGAAAATGGGGCGCCCGTGTTTGCAGAACCGGTCGAAGTGAATTGTCCATTCAAGGACAAGGGTAGTGTTTTTCAGCGGGCCGATGGTTCGATTATTGGGCTGTGGATCGATAAGGATCGAATCGTCACCACGGAGTTTGATCGTAAGACCAAAGAGTTTCGCGAAACGAAACGAGTGAAATTACCAAAGGCGGTGAAGTCCCCCAGCAGCCTCGGTGTGCTGGTGAATGACGTCGGCTACGATCTCGCCTTTGAAATGTCAAACGGCGGCAGCGGCCCCGCAGGGAGCTCATGGACGGAGGAATGGCGACCGTTTAACTCCTCTGGTATTTCCGTCGGCGACTTGAGATACCGCTATCTCCTTGGCCTCACCGCGAAGGGTGAAACCAAACAAATCACGGCGACCAAGAGAGAAGTGTACTTCTCCATGCATGGCATCACCGGTATCAATTTGGGACCGGGGCATGAGCGCGATCTAATCACCGGATCACGCCAGGGCAATCTGGTGTTTTATCACAACCGCGCTGCGAGCGGTTTTGATCTGGAGCCCAAAAGACTCGCTGCGGGCGAGGATGGCAACGCCCTCCGGCACCCGAGCATCAATCCCAGCGTCGCCGCCTATCCAGGCGGAGTCATCGCTTGCGGTGAGGGCTCGCTGTATTTCTATCGCTTCATCGAAAAGTGGACGCCAGCAGGCGCGCCCATGTTTGCACAGCCCGTTTCCGTGTTGCAGGAAAACGCCGATCTCTACGCCGGCACTTTGCCTTCACCAACGACGCTGGATTGGAATGGCGACGGTGTGCTGGATATCCTCGCAGGCAATTCGGAGGGCTTCGTGCTCTTCTTCGAAAACATTGGCAGCAACGACGCGCCTCGATTTCTCCCCGCAACCCGAGTGCAGGCGGGCGGACGCCAGATCCAGGTGCAGGCAGGGTATGCGGGCAGTTTACAGGGGCTGCAGGAGGCCCGCTGGGGTTACCTTTCGCCAAACTTCATCGATTGGAATGGCGACACGCTGCCTGACATGATCACTGGCGATATCACTGGCAACTACATGGTCTATCTCAATCGCGGCACGAAGAAAGAACCTCGACTCGATCCCGCCCACCCGATCTATTGCGATGGCATCGACCTGCACGGCATGTGGCGCTGCCGACCCGCGCTAGCAGTGATCGAAGGTCGCCCTGCCATGATGATCGTGGATGGCGAAGACCACTTTCATCTCTATCGACACATCGATGACTACAACGTCGAAGACGGCGGCAAGCTCCTCTTGAATGACGGAAAACCCATCGCCAGCAGCGGTGGGCCCGGCGGAATGAGCGGCCGCTGCAAACCGGACTTTTTTGACTGGGATCAAGATGGAGCCCTGGATCTAGTGATCGGTACGAATCGCGTGAACTGCATCCCAGACAGGGACAATGGCTACCCGATGGCAGCGCTCGGCCGTAATCCCCTGATTCGCGGTAAAGTCGGCCAGTTCCTCGATGCAGCGCTGCCCCCTAAGGTAAAAAAGACGTTGGGCACACCTTTGCTGATGCTGAATACAGGCACCAACAGCAAGATGCGATTTTCACGACCAATCGTCTTCTCCGATGAGGCAGGGAAAGTCATCCAACCCGGTGGCGCCCATGAGACTGGCGCTGTCGGCACAATGCTCGGCAGCAATGGCCCCAACCTGCTGATCTGCAATGAAGCTGGACGGATGTTTCTGATCCCCCGCAGCAAACTCCACTGGGAATAATCCATCGTTTTGCGGGCCGTCGCAAACATCGCGGTGCCCGCATGTCGAACTTCGCCACCCGTTGTTTTGGTGCCTTTTGGGCAGGCTGCACGCCGCTCTTCCTCTTTCAAAACAAGGAAGTTCCCGAGGTAACGCCCGTCAAACCAAGGCCAAACAAGTAAAGTTTGTCTCGACTTCCCTGCCGTCCCCCTGTTGACTAAGGGTTAGTCATGCCCGCCAAGTCCACCAAACCGACCGCCTTGTTGATCGCTAGCGGCGATCTCCGACTCTCCGCCAATCAAACCTGCTGGCCTGCCCAGCGCGAGATGGAGGAAGCCTTGACCGCCGCCTTTGCCAAAGAAGGTTGGAAGTTGGAGCGTGCCCATCCCGTCGACGACTCCAAAAAACACGGCTTCATCGATTCACAAAAAATGGGCATGGAGGTGTTTCGCACCATCGATCCCAAAACACCGCTCGTCGTTGCGGAGGCCGTCTGGCAATACTCTCACCACGTGCTGGCTGGGCTCACCACTCACAAGGGCCCCATCCTGACGGTCGCGAATTGGAGCGGCCAGTGGCCAGGGCTCGTCGGCATGTTGAACCTCAACGGCTCACTCACCAAAGCCGGCGTCAAGTACTCCACCTTGTGGAGCGAGGACTTCAAAGACACCTTCTTCAAGACCAAGCTTGTGCAGTGGTTGAAGACGGGAAAAATCACCCACGACGTCTCGCACGCGAAGCCGCTGGAAAAAATCAAGATGCCGCCCAAGCTCGCCAAACTCGGCGCGCAGATGGCCACAGATCTTCAGACGAACAAAGCCATCATGGGCATCTTTGATGAAGGCTGCATGGGCATGTTCAACGCCATCATCCCGGATCACGCGCTGCACGCCTGCGGCGTCTTCAAAGAGCGCCTCAGCCAATCCGCCCTGTATCACGAAACCCAGCAGGCCAGCGACACAGAGGCCTACACCATTCACAACTGGATGGTGAAACGCGGCATGAAGTTCGCTCTGGGCGACGATCACGCCACCGAGCTGACCCGCGACCAAGTGCGCCTCCAGTGCAAGATGTATGCCGCCGCACTGCGCATCGCCGACGACTTTGGCTGCGAAGCCATCGGCATTCAGTATCAGCAAGGCCTCAAGGATCTCCTTCCCGCCAGCGATCTCGTCGAAGGCATGCTCAACAACACCGATCGCCCACCCGTAAAGTCTCGCGATGGCAAGCGGCAACTCTTTGAGGGTCAGAGCATGGTGCACTTCAACGAAGTGGATGAATGCGCGGGACTCGATGGCATTCTCACCAAACGCGTGCATCTCGCGCTGGAGCAGCCGACAGAAAACACCCTGCACGATGTGCGCTGGGGGGAGAAATTTGGCGAAGACTACGTCTGGGTTTTCCTGATCAGCGGCGCAGCACCACCGGCCCATTTTGTAGAAGGCTGGAAGAGCGCAGAGGGCTTCCGCCAACCCGCCATGTACTTCCCCAACGGCGGATCAACCCTGCGCGGCAATTCCAAACCTGGAGAGATCGTCTGGTCACGCATCTACGTGCAGGATGAGTCATTGCACATGGACATCGGACGCGGCTGCGTCGTGGAACTCCCGCCTGAAGAAACCGAACGCCGCTGGCAACTCACCACCCCCCAATGGCCCATCATGAGCGCCGTCACCTACGGCGTCAGCCGCGATCAACTGATGGCAAAGCATCAGGCCAATCACATCCAAGTCGCCTACGCCAACGACGCCGCAGCAGCCGATGAGTGCATGCTGCTGAAGGCAGCAATGGCCAAAGGACTCGGCATCCAAGTCAACGTGTGCGGCGGTAGATCCAGAACTCAGGCCTGGGCATAGCACCGCAGCCCCACCTGTGGTGCACTGCCTGGGTGGCCTGGCGCTTTAGCACGTCAAACCGCCGATTCCAAAAAAAGCGACGCCAAACCCCGCAACCACACCCGCACGGCTAAAGCTCAAAGCCACGCCCATCTCCCCACGCCACTCCCCAGTGGACTTGGCACAGCTTCCTGCCATGATGCAGCATGACAGTGAAGCTCTTCTTCTGCGCTCTCCTCATAGCCATCAGTACCACCCCAGCCCTCGCGGCAAAGCCCAACGTCGTCCTTTTTCTCGTCGATGACATGGGCTGGATGGACTGTGGCGTTTACGGATCGAAATACTACGAAACGCCAAACATCGATCGCTTTGCCACTCGCGCCATGCGCTTCACTAACGCCTATGCCGATCCGCTTTGCTCCCCAACACGTGGCAGCATCATGAGCGGGAAGCACCCCGCGCGTCACGGCATCCTGACCGCCAGCGGGCATCAACCACCCCAAGAGGCCGGGCACCTCTTCTTCCCTGAAACAGCCCCGCCTACCAAGCCGATGCTGACACCCGAAAGCAAAAACTACCTGGAGCCCAGCGAGATCACACTCGCCGAAACTCTAAAGGCAGCAGGCTATCGCACCGCCCACATCGGCAAATGGCATCTGGGTCTCGTTCCACCTTACCGGCCAGAGCAACAAGGCTTCGATGTCGCCTTTCATTGCGCCCCCGACCCCGGCCCGCCCGGCGGTTACTTCTCGCCCTACGGCGTCGTCCCCGAAGGTCGCCCCACCGCAAAGAACAAAGTCGGCACCATCACCGATGGTCCCGATGGCGAATACATTGTTGACCGACAGGGCATCGAAGCGGTCAAATTCATCCGCGAAAGCAAAGGCGGGCCCTTCTTCCTGAATCTCTGGTGCTACGGCATCCACGGACCGTGGGGCCACAAACCCGAATACACCGCAGAATTCGCCAAGAAAAAAGATCCACGCGGTCTGCAGGCCAATCCCATCATGGCATCCATGCTGCGCAGCGTGGACGAGTGCTTCGGCCGCATTCTTGACGAACTGGATCAGCAAGGACTCACTGACAACACCTTGATCATCTTCTACTCCGACAACGGCGGCAACACCCACAGCAATGTGCCCGGCACCGCGAAAACGGAAGCAGCGGAGAAGAACAAAGGCGATGCCTTGGCCGATTGGCGCAAATGGGCGGGCGACCTTCCTCCCACC
The DNA here is from genome assembly GCA_024232965.1 of Verrucomicrobiaceae bacterium. Classification (GTDB taxonomy): domain Bacteria; phylum Verrucomicrobiota; class Verrucomicrobiia; order Verrucomicrobiales; family Verrucomicrobiaceae; genus JACKQF01. The sequence goes on from JACKQF010000004.1 coordinate 672,849, forward strand.
AACAATGCGCCGCTCCGCGAAGGCAAAGGCACGCTCTATGAAGGCGGAACACGTGTCCCGATGATGTGGTCTTGGGCGAATCAAATCAAACCCGCCACCGTCAGCGATGCCATCGTCGGCCACATCGACATCTATCCCACCGTTCTCGATCTCCTTGGCCTGCAAAAGCCCGCAGAACAAGTCATCGACGGCATCAGCATCGCACCCGTGCTCACCGGCAAAGGCGAACTGCCGCGCAAGGCCTTCTTCAACTACTTCCCCTATCGCCCCAACGAAGGCGGCGTCACCGTCCGCAGCGGCGACTTCAAGCTCATCCGCTGGTTTGGTCCCGGCGTCCCGCGCGAACTCTACAACCTCCGCGACGACATCGGCGAGACCACCAACCTCGCCGAACAGATGCCCGATAAAGTGGCGGAACTCGACGCATTGATCGATGGCTTCCAAGCAGACACAGGTGCACGCTTCCCCATCCCCAATCCAGCCTACAAGCCTCGGGGTCCCGCCCAGCAAGCCGAGCGCCCGCTCGGTGGCTGGGTGCCCAAAGGCTGCACGGCGGAATTAAAAGACGGTGCCCTGATCGTGACCGGCGAAAACCGCAGCCCCTTCCTTGGCCTCACAGCTCTGAAACATCCCGGCCCGGTGTCGATGGAGATCGCCGCCAGCGGTGCCGCAGGTCCCGCCCGCATCCAATGGCGCACGGCAGATCAAGAGACTTTTCCTGAGGCAGGTCAAATCGTCGAGTTCACGCTGCCCGGCGGTTCCACGCCCTCGACGGTCACAGTGGAACTCCCGGTCAAAGGCAGCCTGCTCCACCTGCGCCTCTACCTTCCTGCACAACAAGCTCCGGTGACACTCGACCGCATCACGATTCGCTCGCGTGCGCCGCAGCCACAGATCTGGAACTTTGACAAGTAATCGCATGCCTCCCCCTCCCCGCCGAGATCGCCCCCCCAATCGCCGTCCCGCCCCGCCACCGCAGCAGAGGCGGGAGCGCAACGACACGTCCTGGGAAAACTCCGCGCAATGGTATGATCGCCTCATCGGAGAGCGCGGATCCGAGCTCTACCAAAGCGTCGTCCTCCCTGGAGCCCTCGGCCTTTTGAACCCGCAACGTGGTGAACAAGCGCTCGATATCGGCTGCGGCCAGGGTGTCTTTTCAAGGGCACTCGCAGCAAAGGGCTGCCAAGTCACCGGGATCGATGCAGCAGCCACACTGGTCAAAAAAGCCAAGGACTATCCATCCCGGACTCCCGTCAAATATCTGCATCGCGACGCCGCTGCCCTCGACGGCCTTGGCCAATTTGATGCCATCAGCGCCATCTTGTGCATCCAAAACATGCAGCATCTGCCCAAAGTTTGCACGGCTGCAGCGGAAGTACTTAAGCCCGGCGGGCGCATGCTCTGGGTCATGAATCATCCAGCGTTCCGCATCCCCCGCCAGACCAGTTGGGGCTTTGAAGAAGAGCGCAAAATCCAGTACCGCCGCATCGACGCCTACAGCAGCCCGATGACCATCCCTATCATCATGCACCCCGGGCAGAAGGAGAGCGAAAGCACCGTGTCCTTCCATCACAGCCTCACCGACCTCATGGCACCCGCCTTCAACGCCGGCCTCATGCTCGGTGGTCTCCAAGAATGGCACAGCCACAAGGCCAGCCAACCCGGCCCCCGGGCCAAGGCCGAAAACCGCGCCCGCAATGAGTTCCCACTCTTCCTAGCCCTGCTTTGGCGACGCCTCTGAGTCCTCCGCCGCAGACCTCAATACACAAGCTCACGAAAATTCGCCACTCGATGGAAGGTGATCAAATTGCCATTGTGTGCGGAATGCGCCCTTTCGTCCCCGCTGCGACTCACAATGCAGAGGTCATCGCCATCGATACACATGCTGGCGTAATGACGGCTCTGCTTGGGAGTCTCGCCCTTAGCCACTAGTCCAGCGAAACACCAGTCGATCATGTTTTTGGAAAAGTGCAGCACCAGGCGCTGCCGCTCATTGTCGGGCGTTGCCCAGCGCTCCTTCGGCATCGCATCCGGGCGGATCATCGAGTCGGTGGACTGCGAACTCAGCAACCAGTAGAGTTTGGTGGCTTCATCAAACTCAACATGAAAGCGCATCTGTCCACCCGGACATGGCGCATACAGCATAGGCGTCCCAGCTGGCGTCTTCACGAGTGAAGTGGTCATCGTGCCATCCTCATTCTCATGCACCTGGGCAATCGCGGCGTAGTTCGTCATGCCTGTGTTCGCACGCATCCACAGATGAAAAGTCCGGGCCTCAGGATCACACCACACATGATTCGGATCCGTGAACTGCACCACGTTCGTCTCCAGCCATCCCGCCGGCGAGAGGCCACGCCCCTTCGGCGGGACGAGGTAGGTTACCTTCTTCGGGTCCATTGGATGAAACGGGAACCCAAACGCATTCGGCATGCGCGTCTCCGGTTGATCTTCAAACACCAACTCACTGGCAAAGGTCCAATTTGCACGATCGGTCAGATCGCTGTCTGCCTTGGCCCGCATCAGCACCGGCGCCAGATCCGCCACCTGCCAGCCCTGCACCCCCCGCTTGGGCGTATGCTTTTCCATGACCAAATAAACGTTCCCCTTCGCGTGCAGCACATTGCAGGCGGACTGATGCCAGATCCCTTTGTCATTGAGGAACGACCGATCACTCCACGTCACCCCCTCATCATCAGAGCGAATGATCCCCACCTGCCGATCGCGCCCCAAAATGTAGAGCGACTTCCCCGCCACAAACGGCCTCGCAAAGCTCAAATCAAAACTCGCTCGATGCACCCATGTTTTTCCGCCATCATCACTGGTCAGGATGCGCGATTCATGAAAAGCCTTCCCCTCAGGCGGCACCGGTTTCCCTGCTGAAGAGATCTCATGCGTCACCACCAACCGCCCCGAAGTCAACCGACAAATCCCCGGCGTATACCCAAACAGCCGCCCAGCATCCGGGGAGGTCCAAATCGCGACATGTTCCTGTGCTAGCGGGCGCACCTGCGCCGATAGAACAGTCTCAAACAGGACCAATGCGAGAAAGAGAAATCTCATGTTCAGAACTAGGGTTGGGCGAATCGAGCATTACTGTTTCGTAACTCTTCCGCGAGTCGATCGCGCAGGCTCCGCGCGATCTCCGGCTGCTGTGCTGCGAGATCCGTAGCCTCCCCGGGATCCACTTCCAGATCGTAAAGTTCATCACGATCATCTTCGTAAAAGTGCAGCAGTTTGTGATGCCCAACGCGGATGGCGGAATGGGGACGGGTTTGGCTGGTGACGTAGTCGTTGACGCCAATCTTTGCGGGAGCACGATCGAAACCTTTCTCGGGATGGTAATACGGTAAGTGCCAGATCATGGCGCGCTCAGGCATGATGTGGGACGCATCCTTGAGCAAGGGTGCAATGCTAACGCCATCGACCTTGCCGATCTTCGCACCGGCGATCTCGGCAAAGGTGGGCAACAAATCGCAACCGTGCACAGGTTGATCACACTTGGTATTGTCAGCCACATGCTCCGGCCAACGCACGATGAATGGCACCCGAATGCCGCCCTCGTAGAGGTTCCATTTGCTGCCACGCAAAGGCGAATTGCCGGTGTAGTTCGGGTGCCCGCCGTTGTCAGAGGTGAAGACGATCATCGTATTCTTCGCCAAGCCCGTGGCCTCCAGCACCTCAAGGGCGCGACCGATCTCATGATCCAAGGTGCTCACCATTGCCGCATAGGCGACGCGTTCATCGGAGACCTCAGCAGGCAGCTTTGAGCGGTATTTTTCAAACAACCAACGGCAACGCGTGTGAACCGGATCATGCACGTAGTAGTGCGACCACTGCACAAAAAACGGCTTCTCATGCGGACGTTGCAAAAAGGCGATCACCTTGTCGGTCAGCGAGTCCGGCGGGAACTCGCCCTCGCGCAGATCGAGATCGCTGCGGTCGCCACCTTTGAAATACGCATAGGGATGACCGCCAAAATCGGCATCCCCTTCAGCGAAGCCCTGCTGCATCGGCCCATGCGTCGGCGACCAACCCAGGTAGCCCCGATAGTGCAGGTTCACGTGCCATTTGCCAAAGTAAGCGGGATGATAACCAACGTCTGCCAGCACCTCTGCCGTGGTGATTTCCTCAAGTGGCAGATTCGTGGGATAAGGCGGTGCCTGTAGTGGTTGCCCCAGTTTTTGCGAACCCGGTTTGTCCTTGGTCACAAACTCAAAGTGCAATCGCGCCGGAGTCTTGCCGGTGAGAAACGCAACGCGTGATGCCGAACAAATCGGTGCAGGAGCATACGCTTGAGTGAAGCGCATGCCTTGTTTGGCGAGCGAATCAAGATGAGGCGTCTCGTGATAGGCGTGGCCATAGCAGCCGGTATCGCTCCACCCCAGGTCATCCGCCAAGATGAACAGAATGTTCGGTGGATTCGCGGCGAAGCACGAAGTGACCGAAAGGAGAAGGCAAACAAGCAGGCGTATCATCATGGAGTCCGGTTCCTATCCCGCTCCACCTCACGACTCCACGCGTCGAGCGCCTCTCGCATCACTTGAACACGCTCGGGCTGCGTTTTGGCAAGGTCATTGGTTTCACTGGGATCAGTCTCAACATCAAAGAGCTGCAAGGGCGCATCGGAGTCGCCCTTGATTTTGTCTTTGGTCACAAAAGGCTTCACCAACTTCCACGGTCCATCACGCATCGCGGCGTTGTGGCTGTAGTTCGGCTCATGCCGATTCCACTGCCAGAAGCGCGGCGGTGAATCAAAGGTGCCACCCGTTTTGAGCAGGGCCGCACAACTGCGCCCATCGAGCGGCAAGGATGGCGTATGTTTCAGCCCACAAACCTCCATCAACGTCGGCAACACATCGGTGAAGTGAACCACCTCATTCCGCCTCCCAGACTGGATCGTTCCTGGCCAGTGCATGATGAAAGGCACATGAATGCCGCCTTCATACGTGGTGTATTTGCTGCCGCGCAGATCGCGATTGTATCGCTTCGGCACCAGCATGTCAGGGCCATTGTCGCTGGCAAAAATCACCAGGGTTCGCTCACGCAGCCCGAGTTCATGGATCGTCGCCATCAGTTCCCCAAGCCCGCGATCCATGATGTCGATCATCGCATAAACCGTGGCCACCTCCCTCTCAAAGCCCGCCTTCAGATACGGCGCTATCGCCTCCTCCGGTGCTTCCAAGGGACGATGCGGTGCGTAGTGCGCGAGATGCAGAAAAAACGGCTCCTCGGCATGGCGTCGCACAAAGGCAATCGCACGCTCGTTCAACTCGTCAGTGAGATAGCGCTCCTGCGGCTTCGGCTTTTCCTCCATCTCATCATCCGTGTGCAGAATGTAACGCTGGTAGCCACCATTGTCTGAGCCGTGAAACACCGCCACCTCCTGGAACCCACGCGCCTTCGGCCCATAACCTTGGCCCAACCCCGTGTGCCACTTACCCACCAACCCGGTCGCATAGCCATTCGCAGCAAACACATCCGCCATGGTGACCTCATCCTGCTTCAGCCGTGTCAGGCTCGGCTCCGTGCTCAAATTGAGCGACACCACACCGGTGCGATGCGGATAGCGTCCCGTGAGCAGTGCGGCTCGCGAAGGAGAACACACCGGAGAACCCGAGTAGGCTCGATCAAACCACAATCCCTCCGCGATCAAACGATCCAACGTCGGAGTCCGGGTGATGCCCTGATTGAAAGCCGCAATGTCACCGATGGCCATGTCATCCGCCAGGATCACGATCACATTCGGCGGTGCGGCACAGGCGGCGGCACCGGACAGCAGCATGAACGCAAGCAACGGGATCAACTTCATGGCACTTCGGGCAGATCCTTCAACCACGCGAGATTGAAGACGTAGTGATTCTTGCTGGTGATGAGTTGGATGTGGCCATCGCGGGTCTGAGTCGCAGCCAGGTAACCATTGTGTTCGGCAGAAGTGGGGCCGAGCTTGAACTGATTGCGGTCGATGCCATTGACCGTGCGTTCCTTTTCACCCGGGGTGATCAAGCGCTTGTTCGGCCAAGTCTTGCCATCATCCATCGAGATCGCAGCAAACAGTCCAGCGCCCGTGAAGGTGCCGCTTTTGCTTTTGAAAGTCATGCCCTTTGGGTTCTTGGCATTCGCGGACAAATCGGTGAAGGAGCAGAAGAGCAGCGGCCCTTCTCTCAGTCGCATCAAGACCTGGCGCTGCACGCTGCTGATGGCCGGGAACTCGGTGGCTTGATGGGTCCAGTGGATGCCGCCATCGCTGGAGAAGCTGGCGGGTGTCTTGAAATCAAACTTCACCTGTTCCTCAGGCGTGTTGAGCCTGCCAAAGGTCATGAGCCGCCCATCAAGCAACTCCACAATCGGCGCATGAATGCCCGCGTGCCGTAGCAGACTGCCATTGCGATGCGCCTGCGCCTTGTCTTCGATGGCTGTGAAGGTCCAGGTTTGGCCCGCATCATGGCTCACACTCAGGCTCGTTGCCGTTGTGTCGCACGTGATCAGCATTCGGCCATCGCGAGTGCGCATCGGCGCATTGCCCCACTCGCACACGGGTTGCACGGCCTGCGCCTTGCTCCAGGTCACGCCATTGTCCTTGCTGGTGCGGACAATGTTTTCATTCAGACCTCGGGCAAAGTGATACAGCGTGTCCTTGCCGTCCCACCACAACTTCGGCGCGTGATCATTCACATCCGGCGCATCCCAGAACAACGAAGCCGACTCCCACTCTTGCGAACCGCGGCGCAGCCGACTGGCCAAGTTGTTGAGTTCAGTGCCCGCCTCATCCACGCAGGAATACCAGACCGCCAGCAGATCCCCGTTGGGACACTCGGCGATGGCAGGACTGTGGTTGTGCGCCGAATACGCTGGACCGAAGGAGTTCGGCGGAATCTTCACAAACGGACGTGGCCCATCAAACAACGCCGCCTCATCCGGCCCAGGCATTTCATCTTTCAGCACACCCTGCACCACATCGCGAGCCGATAGAGCCGCAGGTGGCATCGGCATCGGCTTGGTCTTTGGCCACTCTCCCTGCACCACGCGGAAGCCCGTGCGTGAACTGCGTGTCTGCGGCAACCAACCACCGCGATTGGCAGAGCGCAAAAGCCGAGTCTGCACCGAGTGACTCCCACCGCGAATCACCCGAAAATCGCCATCCACGCGCCCCATCGGATCGCTCTGCTCTGCGGCCTCATACGGCCCATACCAGTCCGCGCACCATTCGCCGACGTTGCCATGCATATCAAAGAGTCCCCAAGCATTCGCAAGCGTCTGAGCGACCCTCACCGAGAGCTTCACGGTCTTGGGCTTGTATTCGGGTGGCAGTTCCTTGCCCGGAAAAAAACGATCACGCAGCCCAGTGTCGCTTGGCCACGAGTGGAATCCTGCCGGCAAAGAATCGCCCGTATGAAACAGCGTCGTGGTGCCCGCACGACAAGCATATTCCCACTCTGCCTCCGTCGGCAGCCGATACGTTTTGCCTTCTTTCTTCGACAACCACTCACAAAACGCCACCGCCTCATTCCAGCTCACCGCCGTGACCGCCTCATCGTCGTTTCCACCACGATGCTTCGGATCAAAGAGCCGATACTGCCCCACCGTCACCTCTGTCGCACTCATCAGAAAGCCCTGCGTGATCTTCACCCGATGCGCAGGTCGCTCATCCCAGTCCGCATCATCAAACTTCTCCGCATGCTTCTTCACACCATAATCCGCCGCCGGCCCCTCCTGCCCCATGGTAAAACTGCCCGGAGCAATCGACACCAGCTTCATGCCAATGGAATTGGTGGCGCTGTCTGCAAAAAGCGGCGAACTGAGAGCGAAGAGAATCACGAAAAGGCGCATGGGTGTCCCAGTGAACGCCCCAATAAACCGTAGCCTGTCGATTTTCTCCGCCCCCAGAGCTGAAAATGACTGCTTCAGACGAATGAATCGGTGTAAGATTCACCTCATGCATTCTCGGTTCATTCTGCTTCTCGCACTCGTGTTTACTGCTGCATCCGTTAGCGCTCATCCCGCTCTGATTGGCGAGTATCCAGAGCGTTTCCCAGGGAAGAACCTGCAGCAATTGCGCGACGACTGGGAGCCTTTGCCTGAGGACTACCCGTCCGAGATTGCCTTGCTCAATGAGGCGGGCTCGCTGGTAGCTGACTGGGCGAGCCTAACAGCCAGTGATCGGCGTGCCCGAATCACGGACCTCGCGGCAAAGAATCGCCGGGGTGACTACCGCAAACGAATCGCCAATCTGGCACTCGACATGGCAGACCTTGGTGATGCCAATCCAACGGAAGCAGCCGCTTATCTTGAGTGGCGCTTCAGCCATCTGGTGGAAGATGACGGCTACTTCGACTCCCTCAAGCCCGGCGCGTGGGACGAAAAACCCGCCGAGCGCGACGAGCGAAGTCGGCAATGGATCGCAGAGCGTGAAAAGGAGGCCATGGAGTTACTGAGTTACGCAGATAAGGCCGACATTGCCTTGCGCCCCCATTGGTGGATCCAGGTTGGAGCCCTGGAATTCCGGCACCGCCGCTATCGAGAGGCTGAAGTCCAGTTTCGCCGGGTCATCGACTCCTTTCCGAGTCACCCTCGGGCCGAAGTGGCTCGACTCATGTTGGCAAGACTGCGATTCGATGAGTGGCGCCAGGAAAAAAGATCCTACCGCGATGATGGGCCTAAAGTCGTGAAGTTACAAAATGCATGGTGGGAGGCCTGCCAGGCTTATCGAGATGCTCATCCGCAAGGGCGATTCCTCCTCGACCTAGACGGGTGGGAAGCGGGCTACCAATTGTTGAATGGGAACAAGGCTGGGGCCTTCAGATTATTTCTGGCCCAGTGCCGGGACCCCGATCATCCCGAAGTGCGCAGGCGGGCCTTTCAGCAGATCGAATGGATGCTTCATGATCTTGAGGAGGTCGATGAGCTGCCGTGGGAAAGCATCGTGAGAGAGCCACTGGTCGCGCTACGACTTGGATATCACCTGCTTGACTCTCGCAGCCAGACCGACATCGGAGCCATCATGCGCCGTCGCGATGGCGCAGATCATCGAGTGCTGGAATCACTGGTCCCCGACCTGCAATCGGTGAGGGCACGAGCATCAAGAGCCTGGTCCTCTCTCGACCTAGAGCTGGAGAGGAAGGCAGTGCTTTATCGGGGAAGCTTCACGCCGATTCGGCAGGTATTGCACCTGTGGTCATTGATCGCGCGAGGTCACGCGAAGGTAGCGATGGGCATGGAGGAAAACCCGGTCACTGGTGCCGGAGCAGATGACATGGCACTGGCTCGACTTTTCGTGCGAATCAAAGCCGGACCGCCAGCCGAGGTCGTGAGGCGGATCGAGGACTTTCAAAAAGACCATGCCCTTTCGCCGTTGAATCGCGGTCTCACACTGCGACTCGTCGATGCCTGGGTAGAGCTGGGCAGATTTGAGCAGGCGCTTAGTTTGTTGTGGGACATGATGGAAGGCCATGACATGGCCACCGTTCACGAACCTCGAGAGAGCAATCCAGCCCTTCACCTGCCGGGCGAGGTCACCCAGCGGGTGACAGCTATCTTCACCTTCGCCCCCTTGGACCACTTGGCTAGAGCGGCAGCATCGGCCGCTGATCGCCCCTATTTGCGCGCTGCACTGTGCGGCGCTTTGCGGGTTCGTTATCTCAGCCAAGGCGACTATGACGCGTCGCTAAAATTTGCAACGAACGAGGACTTCCAGCACTGGCAAGAGCCAACTTGGCAAATGAACGAACACAGCTATGCAGATTACTGGCGGGATGTGGTTAACCAACTGCAACGATTGAGCAGCGAAGCCAAAGATGCGGGAGGATGGAATGCTTTGGGCGAGGCTTGGCGCCGACACTCACGCTTACTTGAAGGCGGACATGTCTATCTGCCAGCTCCTTACGCTGTAGCAAGCCTTAGCGCTCCATCCCACGAGCTGCGTTCGCTCGCTGGCTATCTGCATCTTCCGGATGGTGCTGCGGCATCCATGCTTGATTCACGGCAATCTCTCACCAAGGCCATTGAGTGCTTCGAGAAGGGGGACAATCTCGTCTCCCTGCACGATGCGTTACGGGCGCGGGCAGAGGTTTCTCCTTATTGGATGGATCGTGCAGTTGAAACGGGAGAGGGTAAACAGTCCCAGGCGCTCGTAGCGAAGATCCAGCGAGAAGAAATCGTTCCGTGGACTTTCCGCCCAGCGGACACTTGGGGGGAGTGGCAGCCAGGTCGCACTGCGCTTTGGCGTGTGGAGACTGAAATTGCATCCACCCTCGGCAGTCACCGGGAAGAGAATTGGGAGCAACTGTCGGCCCTGAAAAAACTGCACGAACAAGTCCTCGCACTTTGCACGGGGGACATGGCACTCTCCCAACTGGGCGCGGAACTTCGGTCCATCCGTGATACCATCAAACGCGAGGCACCCACGCTCAAATCGGTTTCATTGTTGAATCATATCGACGATCTAAGCTTGCTTGCGGCGAAGACGGGCATCGATCGCGGAGCTTTTACTCGCTACGCAGAACTACGTTTTCAGGGCAAAATAATGCCGACTGATGACCCCATCCTTTTACCATTGGAGGATTTTGTCGTCTTCTGGAATGCAGCGATCGCACCCAGTGAGACCCCGTCCGAATCCATGCCCTGGCGCCAGCATAAAGCGACTGTTCAGGTGGAGCGCATGAAGGCCTTCTTGGACCAGTATCCGCAAAGTGTGAAACGCGAGGCGGCACTGGCCCGGATCGCTATCAATACGCTCCGCATGTCCCGCTGTCACTGCAGCCTGAAATCCAATGAGAAGGCAGACGTGACCTTTGTGGTTGAACGTGGAGCTCCGTTCGATCTCAACAAGGTTTTGAAACCCATTGATCAATACGAGAAAGAGTTTCCCAAGGGGCGCTACACACCTGAGATGCTCCTGCTGCGCGGTCTAGCCGCTGCTGAAGTCGATGATTGGAAAACGGCCCTTACCCATCTCATCTCTATCCTGAACAATCCTTCAATGGGTGACCTGCACCTTGACGCCAGCAATAGCACCGCAGCCATCTTCATGCTGCTGCTGGAGCCCGCGCATCGTCTGAAAGTGATGGACGCCGTGAAAGGTGTCCCCGGCGCGAGAGATAAGCTCTACTCCTTTCTCCACACGCCCTCCTGTGGCTGGAGATTGCATTTGATCGAAGACTGGTTGGAAGCCGAACTACGATCGGCTCGATGATGCTTTGTTACAACTTCCGGATGCCCGTCCGCCCTACTTCCGCTGCCACTTGTCATCCTTCTCCAGCACGGTGCGGGGACCTTCTCCTTCCAGCCAGGCCTTCGCGGTCGCATCGCCTTTCAGGTAGGCATCCCAGAAGGCAGTGCTGAGGGCCAGGATGACTCGGTGGTGATTCGGGTTTGGTTTCGCACCTTCTCCAGGCATGGCCCGCTGGCCAAAGGCGCTGTGCTCCGCATCTTTGAGCACCAGTTCGTATTTGTCTCCCGGCGGCAAGGCGGGATAGACTCCGAGCCGGGAGGCGACATCCGCCGGGCCGACGGTCATGGGACCGATGCGCGCAACGTCTTTAGTGCCGGTCATCAGGAGCCAGGGGATTTTGACTTGGCCAAACGCACGATCGGCGCTTCCTGCGGCAGGGACGCTGGGACTCATCATCAGCGCGGCTTTGATGCGAGGGTCCGTGAATTGGGCGCCACCAACGGGCAGGCTTTGTCCACTGACGGCCTGGGTGGTCACTGCGCCAAACGAATGCCCGGACATACCGACATGACTCAGATCCAAGCGCTGATGCAAAGCATGCTTTTCCTCAGCATTCCACTTTTGCAATTGATCCAGCACCGCGGGGATATCGGCGACGCGTAGCATGAAATTCTCCAAGCTCGCGGCCTGTTTCATGGCCATCGGGATTTGCAGAGGGCGCACCCCTTTCCACACCGACTCATCGCTGCCAGGATGCTGAACAAACACGACGACATATCCACGCGCTGACCAATGCTTGCCCAAATACGGATTGTTCTCCCGCGAGCCCCCGAGACCATGACTGAAGAGCACCACGGGTGACGGCTTTTTCTGAGCGGGCAAATAGACGCGGATGGGCAGGTCACGATCGCGCTTGGCATCATGCACCGTGAAGTCCTGTGGCGCAGCCAGTGCGGCATTCGGCAGCGTCAGGGGATCAAAGGGAAGTGTTTCTGCAGACGCAGTGCCGATCAACAGAGCGATGGCGAAGTGCTTCATGGTTTCCATGGACATCTCAACTCTTGCCAGGCCCATTGGTTACATCATTTCGATCGTTTTTTGCTCTCCACACTTTCCGAATACTCGCTCGGTGTCATGAAGACGACGTTCTTGGATTTCAAGAAGTCGATAATCTTGGTAAAACCCTCCCAGCGCTTGTCATCCCACTGTTCCGGGTGGCCCTGGAGCACGAGCACTTCTTTTTGGTCGGCTTTCTTCTCGTAGAAGGCGATGAACTTATCGGCGTCAGGGACGAAGGTGGGATTCTCAAGAGCCATCACGCGGGGGATGCTCAAGCGCGTGAAGAACTTGGGCTTTTCAGGTCCGTAAAGCCAGATCTTGACCTCCGGCACGCCTTCCATGGCCTCATCCGTCGCCTCTGTCGTGCCGCTCCAGTGGGGGCCAAACGCAGGGAGACTGAAGCCGAGTTTCTCCTTCGCCAATCGTTCGCCTTTGGCCAGGATCGCCCGCTGCTCCTCGGCGGTGCCGTTTTCAAACTCCCCCGGTTCGGCCGCTGTTTTCATGTGGTAACCGTGCATCCAAAGTTCAATCCGGCCCGCTGCCTGCACGTCCTTCAGCCATTGAAAATACATGGCATTGTCTTTCTCAAGCGACTCCGTGATGACCCCAAAGGAACCCTTGATGCCCTGAGCGATCAGGTAGTCGTGCACCTTTTGCCAACGATCCGAAACCGGCTTGGTGCCCACCCGCCGCGCGATCACGTCATCGAGCTTGAGGAGGATGATTTGAGATTCGGCGGCATGGACCAGACTCGGGAGAAGAACCAGCCCAACCAGCGATAGGAAAGTTGCGATTGTTTTTGAGATCATGATGAGGGTCGTCTTACAGTGGGTCAGAAGGGCAGCGCAAGAGAAAAGGAGAGGCAAACAGCCCACCGATCACGCTTCCACCTTGAAAACCTGCAAGCGCCCAGAGTCAGGCCACTTACCGTCCTTCGGCTTGCCGCCGCCGGCGACGCAGGAGGTGATCAGGGTCTTCCCATCCGCGACAAAACGGGCGTGGGTGATGCGGTTTTTGGTATCGAGCGATGTGACGAGACTACCCTCCTTCGCATTGAAAAGAGCGGCATTCCAAGTGCCCTGAGCTTGGCGACCCGCCATCAGAAAGTGAGCGCCATCGGGGCTCCAGGCCAGCGCTTCCATGAGTCCGCTGCCGTGCTGACCGTCCTTGATTTGGTCAATCCGCTCGCCCTTGCGCCAATCCCAGCGCTGCCAAGTCATCTTCCCGTTGCCCGCCATCGGGTCACCCATCGGCCCCATGCCGCAGCCAGCCAGCACGGCTCCATCCGGCGAAAACGCGAGGCTGTAGATGCCGCCGCTGTAGTGATGCGATTTCGTCGTGCCCCAGGAAGTAAAGTCGGGCGAGGTCCATTGCGCGATAGGTTTGCCTGCGTCGGCTGCATGCAGATCCCACACGCGCACCTCTCCCATCATATTCGCTGCAGCGAGATGACGCCCATCAGGACTGAAGGCGCAGCTCAGCACCGGCGGAGTGTGCGTGAAGCTGTGAATGAGTTTGCCCGTGCCAGTGTCGAAGACTTTCACCGATGGCTCTACTTCAACGGAAGGTTCGTATTTCCAACCTCCTGGCAAATACTGACCAGTGGTGGTGGCGACGAGTTTGCCATCCGGCGATAGGGCGAGCTTCCAACTCCAGAACTCGTGGGCCTTCACCTCACGAGTGCAGCGCCTCGATTCCACATCATGCCACAGCAGCTTGCCATCATAGCCTGCGGTGATCACGGTGCGGCCATCCGGCAGCAACACACAACCCGTGGCATACGAGTCGTGCTTCTTCTCAAAGATTTCCTTTTTGCCATTGTCGATTTGCACGAGATGCAACGAGCCATCGGCGCAGCCGGCAAAGACACGCGACCCATCGGGCGTGATCGCCAGACCGAGCACACCAGTCGGCAGCGAGTGATCGTGAAGGAGGGAAAGTTTCATGTCGTTACGCGAGGAGATCGCGGATCGGTTCCGCCTTGTTTTCTACCCGATGAAAGGTGGGCATGCCCGGCAGATCGTATTCGGCATACGGATCGATCCCCAGCGCGGTGAAGATCGTGGCGAAGAGGTTTTGTTCGTTGTAGGGCTTCTCGATCACGTTCACGCCATCGACATCCGTAGCGCCCGTGACGACGCCGCGCTTCAGGCCGCAACCGGTCATCATCATGCTCCACGCATTCGGATAGTGATCCCGTCCTCGGGCATTGTTCAGCCACGGACTGCGGCCAAACTCACCCATGGCAACAACGAGCGTGGAATCGAGCAGACCACGTTCTTCCAGATCATTGATCAGATGGAAAAGCACCCGATCCAGCTCCGGCACCAGCATCTGATGGATCTCGTGATTGAAGACGTGATTGTCCCAGTTCATGCCATTGGCCACCATCACAAACGGTGCGCCCTTCTCCACCAGATGACGAGACATCAGCGCATGCTGCGCAAAGCTCCCGGGGCCGTAGCGCCCGCGATCTTTGGGGTCCAACTTGTTCACATCGAAGAGGTCCGCACTGGCACTCAGTCCCTTCAATCGCTCAAAGGCCGCATTCTGACTCCGCGCCACCGTGCTCTTGCGATCACGCTCATACTTCGAAGTCAGGAAGCGACGCAGGGTCTCGCGGGATTCGCGATCATGCTGCGGGATTTCGTCTTCACCGGTGTTGAGAAAGTGAGTGTAATCGCCGCCAAGTCGCACCGGCGAGTGCTCAGCACCCAGCCAACCAGCCCAGTTCCCGGCCTTGAAGCCCTCGAACTCATTGCCGCCAGGGATCGGATCGAGAAAGATGAAGCTCGGGATCGCTGAATCGAGTTGCCCCATCGCCTGCGACAGCGAGGAGCCAAGTGTGGGCCGCGTGAACCCTGCGCGCTCGGGGTTGCCACGTTGCAGAAGGTTGATGGCCTGCGAGTGTTCGGATTGCGTGGTCTTCATGCTGCGCACGATGTTCAGCTTGTCCGCGATGCTCGCACACTTCGGCATCAGTGATGAGACGTGGACGCCCGGAATCTTCGTCGGAATCGACGCAAACGGGCCACTGCTAGGCCGACCAGGCTTTGGATCCCAGGTCTCGAATTGACTCGGCGCACCACACAGCCACAGCAGGATGCAGTGCTTTTGGGCGCGCTTGGTTTCCGCAGCAAAAACTGGATTTTGAAACAACCCAGTGAAGCTAGTAGCGCTCGCAAGCGCCCCACCCGTGAGCCCCTTCAAAAACAACCGCCGATGCAGCGCATGCTCATCAGTCCGGCAATGGGTATTGGCGTGTGGGCGGGAATTGGTCTTCACGGCATGGATAAAAATTCAGCGCTGGTCATGAGCGCCCAGAGCAGGTCGCGGATGGCTTCGGTGGGCTTGTCTTTGCGGGAGTTCAGAAAGGCCACCGACTGATTTGTTTCTTCACCGTCTGGGGTGCGACCATACACGGACTTGAAGGCCTCCTGCACTCGCGACGAGGCATCCGGTAGGGCAGCAATACGGGCGATCACGCCCTCTTTGGCCGACTGAAACAGACTCGTCATCGCTGGTGAACCCGACAGAAACATGGCCTGTTGAAAGGTGGCATTGTAGTCTTGTGGCAAGACATCTGGCAGGGCACTGATGACTGACTTTCGCAAACCATCGTCATTCGGTGCCAGCCCCAGCGCCACACGCCATGAACGGGCGATTTGCTCCGCCGTGAGCGGTCGTTCCCGCATCCCGGCAAAGACCTCCGGCGCAGCGTCGGAGGCACCCAGCGCATACAGTCGGCTCAGCACAATCTCGCGCACCACCAGACGCGTGTCGTATTGGTGTGCGGCAAAATCGGCCGCAAGCCAGTCGAGCAATTCCGGGTGGCTCGGCGCATTGCGCGCATTCATTTGATCCGGCGGATTCACGATCCCCCGCCCGATCAGCGCCGCCCACATGCGGTTCACAAAGGCGCGCGCCAGGAGCGGATTGTCATGAGTCGCCACATCTGCGAATGCCTCTCGCCGCGAGTATTTCGGCACACGCACCTTCGCCTTTGGGTCCACGTAGTTGTCGTCCTTGTCCTTCTCTTCCTTGTCACCTGCGGGCCAGGTTTCCGGCAGAGTGGGACCGTTGAGCAACGTCACCAGCGCAGGCTGCGACTCCTTCTTCAAATTGGTAAAGTTCATAAAGCCACCCACTGCGGCCTCGCCGACCGCCGTGCTGCCTTCCACATTTTTGCTGCGGTTGAAAGCCGCCACTAGGCCCCAGTAGTGCGCCTGCTTGATCTCGCGAGCGAGAGGATGGTCATGGCACTGCGCGCAATCGATCCGGGTGCCATAGACAACTGGGGCGACGACTTCCGCGATGCGCTGGTGCTCGCTCTTCTGCTCATACAAGAACCACGACGCACCCTTCGTCTCGGGCTTGTTTTCAGGTCTGGCGCAGAGCATGTCGTTCACCGTCTCGTTCCAGGGACGATTCGTTTTGAAGGCATGTTCGAGGAAGGTCCACCATCCAGCCCCCTTGCGTCGGCCATCGGGATCGCCCCGCTTCACACGCCCCATCAGAAAGACATCCCACAGCTCTCGCATCCGCACGGCGTAGTCATTGGAGGTCAGCAATCGATCCACCAAAGCCTCGCGGTTCGCCCCCTTCGAGGTGAACTCCAGCACCTCCGCCTGCGTGGGGATCCGGCCCGCCAGTTCCAAATAGACTCGTCGGCACCAAGTCGCCGCATCCACCGCGGTTGCTGGCGGCACCCCAGCGCGGGCCCAACCCTCCGCGATCAGCGTATCAATCGCCTGCACACCCGATTCAAAATGCCGCGCCACCTTGGGCGCTTCGGGCTTCGGCGCTTCCGCCTTCATCGCAGCGATCCACTCCCGCACCGCCTCCCGATCATCATCTGAGAGCTGCTTCTTCGGTGGCATGTGAGGATCTCCCTTGGCCGCCAGGTTCACAAACAAAGCACTTTCCTCCGGCTTGCCCGGCTTCACGACGGCACCATTTTCGCCACCCTTCAGCACCATCTCAGGAGTATCCAGCTCCAGCCCGCTCTTCTGCTCCAGCGGCCCGTGACACTTCACACACTGCACATCGAAGATCTTCTGCACCTTCCCAGTCCACAAAGCCATCGCATCCGCAGCGGAGGCAGACTGGACGGTGATGGATAAGAGTAGAAGCGAGAGTAGCGCGCAGATGCGGAGCATTTGAGAAAAACGATGGGGGACAAAGCAAACTCACGCCCAACGGCGATTCTTTCGGCGGAGAGACCGCCCGGCCATGTCTTCGCCAGTGCGGGTGACGCTGGGGACCGTTACTCCCTTCGGGCTCTCATTCTCGCTGCAAAGCGTCCCAGCAGTTCTTCACCGGCGCGGAAGGTAGTTTGTTTGAGTTTCATGAGCGAGCTGATGCCATCGAGGAGTTCACGTTCGTCCGCCAGATCAAGAATGTTCAAGGTGCCGATCGGCAACAATCCACGGGCCTCCGCCTCTTCCCTGCCCCGACGCTCGTCCATTAGCACAATCGAGATGTGTCTTTCGATGGCGAGACTGATTGCTTCGGTTTCGCCCTGGCCGAGCTGGATGGTGACATCCAGGTGCGAGACTTTTACGATTCGGAGCCAATGCGGCAGATTTTGCAGCCATGCCGTGACGGCAGCAGGTGCTTTGGGATGACGCAGTTCTGTGAGCACCGCTTCTGGAATCATCACCTCGCCGAACAACTGATGAAGAACCTCGGTTTGTCCGATTAGAATCAGGTAATTCAACGGGGTGGTATCCGCGACGACCACTCCTTGCGCACTCATGGCTGAAGCGCCGAGCGGAGTATATCACCACTGGCCTCCAGTTCCTCCCAGCTCGCCTGCTGCTCCGCACCGTGCCGCTGGAAGAAGGCCTCGGCCTCGTAAAAACTCAGTCCAAGCATCTCCGCAGCCTGACCACGGGAGAGCCGACCCTCGCGATAGCTTTCCGTGATCAGCATCTCTCGTGCGCGAGTAGCTGCATCCGCTGTGTCGAGGCCGAGCAGGCCCTTCCAGGCTTCCGGGAGTTCGAGGATCAGTGTCATGATCTGATCATACGTCTTGGTTCCGGTGTCGCAAGTGGCGGTTGCGAGGACAGTCGGCTGTGATCCGGTAATGCAAATGGGGAGGCGACTTAGCCGCAAAAGAACACAGAGAGCGCAAAAAGAAAGTTTTTGGATCTGAAGATACGGGCGGGATGGAATCACCGCCCCACCCCACCAGCCTTGCCTTTCCGCTCGCGGAAGTCCGGATTCGCCACAGGAAGCGCAGCGCCCACAGATTCACGCCAGGCGTGGAGCCTCTCGCGGAGTTCCTTCACTTTGTCAGGTATTTCTTTGGCGAGATCATGCTGCTCAGCCAAGTCCTCGCTGAGGTGATAAAGCTCAGCGTGATCATCTTCGAAGAACTCCAGCAGCTTCCAATCTCGCTCACGAATCGCACTCACGGGCGTCGTCGTGGCGTAATAGTGTGGGTAGTGAAAGTAGAGTGCAGGACGGTCGAGCTTTCCTCCGGGCTCTTTGAGCAGAGGCGATAGATCCAATCCGTCGTTCGGCGGAGCAGGCAGTTTCGCGGCATTCAGGAGAGTGTTGTAGAGATCCATCGTGACGACTGGTTCGTCACAAGTGCCGCCAGCTTGACTGACGCCCGGCCAACGAATCATCAGCGGCACACGAATCCCGCCCTCATACAGCGAGCCTTTGCCAGAGCGCAGCGGAGCATTATTCGTCACAGGCATGTCTCTTCCGCCGGCTTTATCTGGGCCGACGTAGCCGCCGTTGTCACTGGCAAACACCACCACCGTATTCTGATCAAGCCCTCGCTCTTTCAGATGGTCCAGGATGCGACCCACGTCGTCGTCCAGGTTCTTCATCATCGCTGCATAGACCCCGTGCTGATGATTCATGCCGGGCTTCAGCTTTGCATCAAAGTGCGTCACATCGGCTTCCTTGGCCTCAATGGGCGTGTGAACGGAGTGATGCGCCAGATACACAAAAAACGGCTGATCACCCGCATGATCGATGACCTTGATCGCCTCATCCGTCAGGCGGTCCGTAAGGTATTCACCGGGCTTACCATACTCCAGATGCGGCACGTAGCGGAACTCATCGCCAAACCGCCCGCTGCCGCTGTAAGGCCACCAGAAGGTCTGCGGCGCGCCCCAGTTGGTGCCGCCGATGTTGATATCAAAACCCTGCGACTCGGGATAGTGCAGCCAGTCACCCAGATGCCATTTGCCGACCAACGCCGTCAGATAACCCGCCTCACGCAGACGCTCCGCGATGGTCACTTCCTCATGCGGCAGGTTCCAGATGGCAGGCGCATCACGCAGCTTGCGATTCTTTGGCCCACCCTGCTCGGCACCTTCCGCCCAGATCGTGAAACGCAGCCGCGCCGCGTGTTTGCCCGTCATCAGCGTGGCACGAGTCGGCGAGCAAACGGACATCGCATAGGCATTGGTGAACCGCACGGACTCGCGAGCGAGTTGATCGATACGCGGCGTCTCGTGCAGATCCGCACCGTAGCAACCGAGATCGCTCCAGCCCATGTCATCAGCAAGGATGAAGAGAATGTTCGGCGGTGGCGTCGCTGCCAGAATGGGGTGACAGGCAACGAGGAGGAAGAACGCAGTGAGGAGTTTCATGGGCGCAGTTGTTTGAGGACGAAGTCCCAGATGTCTTTCCCCGCCTCATCAGCGGGATGACCGGGATACTTCACGAAGCACTTGGCTCCGGCGGCGATGGCGACTTTTTGAAAACCCAGCGCCCAGCGCGGGCAATGCACATCGTAGTTTGCCTGAGTGATGTCATCCGGTTTGGTCTGACCCCATTCATTTTCAAAGAACATCGGCGCCGCCTTCGGATGCAGCAGATAGTCCGGCGACCATTGTTTGAGAATCGGCAACAGTTCATGCCGACGTTTCAGCGATTCCTCAAACGAGCAACCCAGCGCAGGCGCACCCCATTGCACTCCCGGCACCCACCCTTGCATCCGACGCGGATCAAAGGTCGGCTGGCACCGATACGCTGCCACGCAAGTCACCAGAGAAGACTCACGCTCCACCGGATCAGCCGATGCCGCATTGGCCTGATCCAGCGAGCAACCAACAAACAAAGCCGGCTGCGCCCCCTGCGATCCACCGCCCGTAGCCAGATGCTGCGCATCAAGGTTCCACTTGGCAGCATTGTGCCGCACAAACTGCACCGCGCGAATCGCATCCCTTTGCACATAGGAAATCGGCACCGCCACCTTGTCAGCCACCGCATCCTCCATCGTCCGAGTCTCCACCGCGATCACCGCGATGCCCTGCGCATCAAAGAAGCCCAAGTTCGCCGGATGCTTCGCCGCCTTCCAGATCCCACCAAACCAAATCAACGCCGGATACGGTGCCACGCCCTTCTTCGGCAGATAAACATCGATGATCTGGTGCGGATGCACTCCATACGAGACATCGGCATGCGAAGGCACGGGTTCGTTCGGCGCAGCAGAAAGCTTCGCAAAAGCCAGAAGAGCAAAAAGGTAGGGACGCATGGAGGCCTACTACAACGCAAGATTTCTGGGGGCATTTCTCTTGGAGCCACGGAACATTGGCGGTTGTTGGACGTTCGACTCTGATCATGCGCTTCCTGGCTCTCTTTGTTTCCCTCACCCTGCCCTCGCTGGGTGCGGGTCCGGTCATCCGTAGCACCCAGAGCGGTGCGTGGTCAGCAGCAGAAACCTGGGAAGGAGGGAAGGTGCCCTCCAGCGGAGCCACGGTGCTGGTGCGCACAGGTCACAGGGTCACCTATGATGTGGTCTCTGCGGAGGCGGTTCGCTCGCTGCACATTGCGGGCACACTGACCTTTGCCCAGGATCGCGACACTCGTTTGGATGTCGGCCTGGTGCGTGTGCAGCGGGATGAGAGCGTGGATGAAGATGGCTTTGCCTGTGATGCCCACATCCCGGAAGGCGGCACGCCCGGTGCACTACTTGTGGGCACCGAGGATGCACCGATTGACGCCAAACACACGGCATTGATCCGGCTCGTTGCTTTTGATGGCCAAGATCCAGAGTCCTGTCCCGCCATCGTTGACTGCGGCGCCCGCATGGAGTTTCACGGAGCGGAAATGAATCGCACCTGGGTGAAGCTTGGCTCCACCGCAAAAGCGGGCGATGCCGCCGTCACCCTGGCTGAGCCCGTTACTGGCTGGAAGGCAGGAGACCGCGTGGTGATCGTCAGCACCAACCGCCAGAGCAAGCATCCTGACAAGAAGACCTTTCGGGAGCATGCACATGATCTCACGGAGACGGAAGAGCGACTCATCCGCACGGTCAATGGAGCCGAACTCACACTCGACGCACCGCTGGCATTCAATCACACCGTGGAAGGTCGTTATCGTGGAGAGATCGCCAATCTCAGCCGCAACGTCATTGTGGAGTCTGCTGATCCGGCTAAGGCCAGAGGTCACACCATGTTTCACCGCGGCTCCAGTGGCGCGATTCATTACGCGGAGTTTCGCCATCTTGGGAAGGAGGGTGTGCTGGGGCGTTACAGCATCCATTTTCACCTCGTTCGCGACACCATGCGCGGCGCTTCTGTCATCGGCGCGAGCATCTGGGATAGCGGGAACCGCTGGATCACCATCCACGGCACCGACTATCTGGTGGTGCGAGATTGCGTGGGCTACCGCAGCACCGGGCACGGCTTTTTCCTCGAAGACGGCACGGAGGTATTCAATGTGCTCGACCGCAATCTCGCCATTCAGGCAGAAGGTGGCAAGCCGCTGCCAAATCAGGTGCTGCCCTTTGATCACAATGATGGCGCTGGATTCTGGTGGGCCAATTCGCTCAACACCTTCACCCGCAACGTGGCTGCGGATTGCGATGAGTATGGCTACCGATTTGATGCCGTGGAGTCACCGGACTTCTCCCTCACACTCAATGTGCCCCGCGCTGATGGAACTCGCGCCTTAACTGATGTCCGCACTCTGCCGTTCGTGCGATTTGAGGGAAATGAATCTCACACACAACGCCGCCATGCCTTCAACTTCGGCGGATTCAGTGCGGAGGCACGCAATCGCGAAAATCAGGGCAGAAGCGAGGGAGTTGCAGGCATCGGCCCGGACGAGCAGCACCCTTTTGTCATCAAAGACTACCTCGCCTGGGACGTCCACTGGGCGCTGCACCCCAGACCACCCTGCCTGATGCTGGATGGCATGGAGGCAGCGCACTCGCACTACGCCCTGTGGTTCGCCAACTACGACCGCCACGCCTATCGTGACATCAAGCTCAACGACATCACCGTGAATCCAGATTTTCAACCGATCGGCACGCAACCAAAACCATCGGAGTATCCGGGAAAACTCCACCCCATCGATGATCTCCCACCCACCACCGTGATCACCGACGTTCGACATCAAGCAGATGGCTCGCTACTCATCCATGGAACCACAGCGGACAATGGAATCGTCAAACAAGTGCTCGTGAATGGCGAGCCCGCACACGAACTAGCCCCCAACTTCGCCCAATGGCAAATCACCCTGCCACAGACAGCAAAACTCAAGGCCAGCGCCATCGGTGGAGCTGGCAATGAAGAAGCTAAACCGCACGAGTTGGCCATACACGTAGCCGAGTGAAACAGACACTCCTGTCTGTTCCGGCAGCGGCAGGTGGGGAGCGTTTTAATTGGACATGAGAAGGAGGGGCCAAATTGCTTCCGACCTGAGAATCTCACGATCCGCAGTCAGAGACAATCCCTCATCTTGCCTAAAGTCTATTTTATGGTAATTACAAGGAGGTAATTCTTACTCTCTCCTCCCGATGGCTACTTTAATCTCTCCTCTCAACTCCCTTCGTGCCAATACGACGTCAGGCGAACGACGCTTTGCCAAACGTTTGGAGGCGCTGTTGGAGGAGGACTACCTGTGCTGGTATGATGTCCCGGTCGGTCATGCGCGACTGCGCCCTGACTTTGTGATCCTGCATCCGTCTCGGGGCCTACTGGTTCTTGAGGTCAAGGATTGGAAGCTGGAAACCCTCAAGTCCATCGACAAGATCAGAGCAGAAATCCTCGTCAATGGAGCCCTCAAAACCGTCGCGAATCCGCTCGAACAAGCTCGGCAGTATGCGCTGCAAGTGGTCAACAAGCTCACTGAAGATCCGCAGTTGATCCAATCCGCTGGACCCTATCAAGGCAAGGTCTGCATGCCCTGGGGCTACGGAGTGGTGCTGACCAATATCACCCGGAAGCAACTGGATGCGACGTTGACCGAGGAGCAGCAGGAACTGGTGCTGCCCGGCCGGTTGGTCATCTGCAAAGACGAGATGCTGGAATCCACCGAAGCGATGGAGTTTCAGGAGCGGCTCTGGGGCATGTTTCATTATGCCTACGGACGCAAACTGACGCTCCCGCAGATCGAGCGTGTGCGCTGGCACCTCTTCCCCGAAATCCGCATCACCACGACTCAACGCGAGCTTTTTGCTCCCACCGATGCCGCAGTCGTTCAAGAAGAGTCCCCGGCGATGACCATTCCCGAACTCATCCGCGTCTTTGATCTCCAACAAGAACAGGTAGCGCGCAATCTCGGCAGCGGTCACCGCGTGATCCATGGCGTGGCGGGCTCAGGCAAGACGCTGATCCTCGGCTATCGCTGCGTCCAAATGGCGGAGGCACTGACCAAGCCCATCCTCGTGCTCTGCTACAACATCACGCTCGCCGCAGGTCTGCGCTCATTTGTTCGCCAGCGAGGACTGGAAGGCAAAGTCAATGTCCATCATTTCCACGAATGGTGTGGGCAACAGCTTATCAGCTATCACGTCGATTGGGATCGCAAAGCAACGGCTGCATGGAAAGTGCAAGTCGAGGCCGTCATCGCTGCCGTCGATCAGGGGCAGATCCCACGCGCCCAATACGGAGCCGTGATGATCGATGAAGGCCATGACTTTGAGCCTGAGTGGCTCCGCCTGGTCAGTCAAATGGTCGATCCCGCCACGGATTCATTGCTCCTGCTCTACGACGACGCGCAGTCCATCTACCGCAACAAATGCGGCCTGGATTTCAGCCTGTCCAGCGTCGGAATCAAAGCCGCCGGACGCACGACCATCCTGCGCAAGAACTACCGGAACACCCGCGAGATCCTCTCGTATGCCTTCGACTTTGCGAAGGACATTCTCGATCCCCATGCTGCGGATGATGACCACATCCCCGTGATCCGTCCTGAATCGTCAGGCGGCTCAGGCGTCAGACCCGCCTTCCGTCAGTGCCAGAGTCTGTCGGACGAAATCGACTACGCCGCACGTTGCATCACAACGTGGCAAGCACGAGGCGACTTCCTCGGCGAGATCGCTGTGATTTACACGCAAAAAGCCCACGGCAGCCTCATCGCAGACAAGTTGGCAGGTGCCCAGATTCCTCACCACCTGATGACCGACAGCGGCCACAAGAAAGCCTTCGATCCCTCTCAGAACCGCGTGAACATCCTCAGTGCTCAGAGCAGCAAGGGACTTGAGTTTGGCACTGTCATCGTGCTCGGCATCGGCCAGATGGAGACCGAAAAGCAGCGCGGCGAACTCAACGCCAAGCTGCTCTACGTCAGCATGACCCGAGCCAAAGAGCGCCTCCTCCTAACCGCCTCCTGCAAGACCGATTTCACGGAGAAACTGGCGGGACTCGCATCTGCAGAGTTGGTGGCGGCTTGAGGCAACATCACTGCTTGGACTCTGCACCTTCCTTCAAAATCTCAGCCATGCGCTGCTTGTGGGTTTCAACGAGAGCATCGAAGGCGCTGTATTGATCCGCGCGGAGGAGCGCGCGGACCTTGGGGTAGTAGCGGAGGAAGACGTCAAAGCGCTGCTGGGTGCCAGGTGGAGTCGTGGCAACTTCCTCGATAAAGGTGGCAGCCTCCCGGATGAGTCCCTTCTTCTGCGCGGGTGCCAATTGTAGCTTCCTGTCGAAGCAAGCCACGATGAAACGCGGCGTGATGATGCGGCCATCGCTGGCTGAGAACTCCATCTTGGAGCTAACAACGACAGGCGGCGGGGCTGCGTATCTTCCGGTTGCGATACCAGCGGCAAAGATGCCGAGGATCATGAGCACAATGCGAAAAATGCGAAATGAGGTCATGGTGATAACTGAGCGTGAAGTTAAAAGGGAAAGCCGTCTGACTTTGCAGGATTGCCGAGAAAGAGGGAGAGCATCGCATCGGGTTCAGTCGGGTTTGCTTCTTCAGGCCTCAGAAGCGCCGTGGTAACACAGACTGCCAAGGACAATGCCAGGCCGCCGGCCGCGACGCGCTCCCAAATGAGACCCGTCGAGAGGTCGCCCGGACTAGCGGCCCAGTTCGCAGCGATGCGGGTCACCAAGCCCGGCGACAGCGTGTCAGGATCGTCCGTCGACAGCGGCGGCGCTTTGGCTCTGCGTGCATTCTTCAGAAGTGTTTTAAGGGCTCGTTGAGCTGGTTTCATGGGGATTGAGATTCGAGTTTTTCAAAGGCTTGGCGCAGCCTGTGGCGGGCTCTGAAAAGGCGCACATGAGCCAGACCGCGATTCCAGCCCGCTTCGACAGCGACCTCTGCGAGATCGCGCTCCAGAAGCTCGACCTGACGCAATAGCCAGGCGTCGAGGGGATTTAGCATCGTAAAAAGGCGTTCGATCAGCGCATGGGAAGACTCGCCATGGACGTCCGAAGTTTCGCCTTGAAGGGCCTGCGCATAGGCAGCCGCTTCGGATTCGGTGAGATCGCTGAGATTGCGCAGTGGCCGCGCGTTTTGACGTCGCAAACGATCTAGGCAGGCATGACGCGCGATGCGCGACGCCCAATGCTCCAGTGGACCGTCGTTGCGCCACGAGGGCAGAGCTTTGAAGATCTTCAAGAAAATCTCCTGCATCGTGTCCTCGATATCGCATTGCAGTGTTGGGTAGGATCGGGCGATCTTTAACAACTGCGGTCCCAACCACTCCACCAAGGCATGCGCCGCTGCCTGGTCGCGCGCTCGGATACGCGTGACCAGTGCGGCAAGATCGAGGCCGGAAGGTGGAGAGCCGTCCATCAAACCCTAATCTTGCCGTGAAACTGCAATTCTGGAACCACTTTGTGTCTGGACTTTTCATGGTGCAGGTGGAGGAGTGCTGCTGGCCCGATAGAAACGCCTTCCCTCCGAGATTGGATTGTAAATCCAGACCTGTTCCATGTCGGTGCTGACCGGCGCGACCAATGTCGTCAATGAACTCGTTCCCAACCAGTTCAACAAATCCGTGGAGGTTTCAATGCCGAAGCCAAGGGTGTCTGCATATCTGGCACGGTCGAACTCCAGCACTGGCAGCACGTCCTGACCGATGGACTCCATCTGCACTGTCAGCGGTGGCAGGGCGCTGGCAGCGAAGGGATTCAGACCAAAGTAAGCTTCGAGTCCGTTGCTGATGCCGTCACCATCGCTGTCGGTGGTAGGGGTGTTGTTCGGCGCTGGGATTTGGTAGTAGGCCACCCAGTCATCGAAGCCATTGATGGCATTCGGGTCCTTGCGCTCGAGAGGCACACAGATTGGGGAAGTTGCCAGAGGTGGAAGGTTCGCAGTGGTGCCGATCGATGTTGTGAGATCCACCGGTGCCACACTGAATTGAGCCCAGGTCTGGCCGTAGGAGACGAAGTCTCCGTGATCGGAGGCGCGATAGACACGTGGACGCTGGAACTGCGCCTGCAAAGGACAGTCGGGATGAAAACGCATCAGTCCCTCCCACGGCAACTTCAACAGCACTGGCATGGCGGTTCCGCCGCCAGGCCATGGATAGCCAGCGTTGGAGTTACCAGCAACGGCGACGCCATCAGGCATGATGCCGAGACCACCGAGGAACACGTCACGCGTGTCGCTGTAGTAACTGACGAATGAGGTGACGCCCAGGCGCTTGTCCAAACGCATCACCCAGCTTTGGCGGGGCGTGGTCAAGATATGACCGCAAGCGTAGAGTCCCCCGTTGGCCCAGCGAATGTCTCCGGCAGGCATGATTTTGGTATTCGCCAGCACCGGATCAGAATAGTCGGGATCAGGACCGATTTGCACCAGCGCGGTATTGGCCCCTTCGGGTGTGAAACGCGCCACGCTGATGGGCGGATAAGGACGATTCACGATCACCAACACATCACCGAGTGCATAGATCGTTCCGTCAGGCCCTTCGGTGACGGACTTGAAAGGATAGGGACCGATCAATGCGGTAGCCCACATGATATCGCCGCTTGCAGCATTGATTTTCATGACCAAGCCTTTGGGCTGCGATTGGGTTCCTACCGTGTGCTCGGTCTGTCCGACCGCGGCGAGGTTGTTGTCTGACAAAATGCAGAGACCGTGAATGGAGTCCGTGTTGGAGGAGAGCGGATAGCGCTTAGCCCAAACGAGATTGCCCGCAGCGTCGAACTTCACGATGCCAGCATCGTAGTTTCCGGAAACGCTGGTGAAGCCTGCGACAAAGAATTCCCAAGTCGTGCCCCCAAGGCCATCCGGGACTTGGCGACCCACGGCGCAGTTGGGCCCGAAGCCGATGGCGAAGGTCTTCGTCCAAAGTCGATTCCCGTTCGCATCCCAGTGCGAGATGGTGCAACTGTTTCCTGGCTGCTGAAAAAGGATGAAGCTGTTGTCCTCCAGCGCCACTCCTCCAATCGGCTTGCCGCTGGTGGACACCGTCCGCATCCACAGTAGTTCGCCATCGGCGGTCAGGCGAGCGAAGGGTCCTGCCGGCCAGCCACAGACCATGGTACCGTCAGTGAGAGAAATGATCCACGACTCTTCGGTATTGAGCAGTGGGCCAGTGGTTGGGGCCAGAATGCGTCCCCAGCGTTTGTTGCGGGCTGCACCGAGGGGTCGGAGAGAACTTGTGGACGACGATGCTGAGGAAGCGGGAGCGAATCCAGAATCAGCCGTCGATGATGGCGCAAATGGCAGCGGCGGAATAAGCGGACCACCCGCATCAAACGCAAACAACGGGTAGTCGTGCAGGCTGTCTTGGCGCTCGTAGATGGGGACCTCTAACACATCGAAATCCAGCGCAACACCGAGCCCGCCCATCACCCGCAGTTGCCCATCCATCGTCCACCACGGATTCGCGAAGGGCCGGATGTGTGCGTCAAGAGTGGGGCGCGCGGCGATGCTGACGGCAAAACTGGCGATGTCTGGGAAGGAGGGATGAACCTCAAACTCCGCGCCGACCTCAATGAAGGCACTGATGTCTGCGCCGAACTCCTTGAACACCTCAGGATCGGACAAGTGCAGTGGCTCATGCTCTTCATAAAACTCGGTCGTCATGGGAGTGCCGACGTTCCACGTCGCGATCATGCCTTTGCGCGCTGACGCTTCAAACGGCACGGTGATCTTGTCGGGAATCGTTACCGCTAAACCAGTTTTGCCGTAGATGTGCGGTTGAATGGTGGCAAAGTTTCCAAGCATGATTTCAGGCAAGAGAATGTCTGGAAAAAGTTTCGTCTCATCGTTGAATTGAACGCCAATGCCTGTGTCGCATTCCAGCACTAGGTGTGTCTCCACGCTCATCTCGCTGCGCATGATGATGCGAGTCGGTCCAAAGTCGCGGGTCTGCATTTGGAAACTAAACGGCACCGCAGCAACGTTGACTTCGCCGTTCAAACGCAGTTCGGGGATGGCAGGGATGGGGTGGAAGTCGTTGAACGAGATCGGTGTCGCATTGAACCCGCGAAGCTCCGCGAGACGGCCATCAAAGGGATCTTCCGTCTCGATGATCTGCGCCTGCGACTCACGTGAAGCCTTCTCTGAATTGGTGAATGTGTTCCCCAACGGCGGATCAAACGGATCGCGCACCGGCGAATGATAACCCGTCGCTGCGGTGCCCGTGAAGGTGCCACTCTTCACCACATTGATCAGGTTCACTCGCTCACCCACGACCGTGTAGGCGCCGCTGTCTGCTTTGATGCGCTTCACGCGGATCGGCAAGAAATCCGACAGCGTGCCTTGATTGAGCAGAATGGGTGCAGGACGGAAGTAGTAATCGTTGCCCGAGGTGTCCTCGCTGATGATGTCACCACACTCCATGCGACGCAGAATCGAAGACGACGCCGTGAACACGAGTGTCGCCTCCGTCTCCGTCGCCGATGACAGCAACGAGGAGAAGTTTCCCGTCGTGGTGGCATCAAACTTGTAATTCGGATTGCCGAAGATCATCACGTCTTCGCCACGAGGTTCGATGGCGCTGCCGTCCAGCAAGGCCGCGCGCGCGGTGGCTGCGTTAACCTGATCGCACATCGCGTAGCAGGTGCCAGTGCCAGTGGCGCTGTCGCCAGAGTGCAGCGTGCCCGCGTAAGTCATGCCACCCGCGAGCGAGCTGAACGGCGTAGCCGTCGCTGTTTGATTGATCTGCAACTCCACGGCCTTCAGCAGAAGCGTGCCTGCGTTCCGCACGTCAGCCGTGAACTCGATCAGCTTCTGTCCGTTGGTGAGTGTGGTCACAGCGAGCACACGACCGCCTTGAATCACCGCCTCGGCTGGATTCACGACCACGGCATCGCCGACCTTGGCGACTACCTGCATCAATTGCCCCGAGGTCGCCAACGCCACGAACTCGGCCTCATCCACCGCATTCACCACCACGTGCAAGGTCTGCTCCGCTGCGCCCACGACGACATCGCCAGGCCCGATGGAGTTCGCCACATTCGCCATCGTCCGGAGCACGTGGAAGGCGATGTCGTTCACCGTGCTCTTCACGGCAGAACTCGTGTCCTTCCACACCGCAGTGCCGGCATTGAGCAAATCATGCGACAGCTCGAAGAGGTAATGTCCCGCGTCGATGGCCGCTTCGCTCACGATGCTCACGTTCGTCGGCGTCAGATCGCTGCCTTCCGTGACCTGCGTGCGCATGTTCGGCAGCGGCGGTGCGTTTGCACCCCAGGTCGCATCGCGGAAGATCGTCGCCCCACCTGAAATCAGCGGCGTGTTCGGTGGAGCGCCGATGGCACCGACCGCGCCAAAAACCGCGACATCATCCAGGATCGCCACCGAGCCAGCGAACAGATCGTTCACACGTTCGGTCGTCGCCACATACGTTTGCAGGATCGCCCAGCCGGAGCCGCTGTCTTCAAAAGCATACCCAAGACCCGAATCAGCGAGCGTGCCATGGTGCGCTTCCGCACCGATCACGACGCGTCCACGCGACATCGCCACCGATGCGCCGAAGTGATCGCCCGTTGCGCCGTTTGGCTGCTTCACATACGCCTCCTGC
Organism: Verrucomicrobiaceae bacterium; assembly: GCA_024232965.1. Classification (GTDB taxonomy): domain Bacteria; phylum Verrucomicrobiota; class Verrucomicrobiia; order Verrucomicrobiales; family Verrucomicrobiaceae; genus JACKQF01. The sequence continues at coordinate 703,259 of JACKQF010000004.1, forward strand.
ACCCATGCGGCACCATTGAACACAAACACATACGCCGCGCCGCGATCCGTGCTGGTGTTGTCCATGCTGCCGCTGTTCACCGTGGTCGAGTCGCTATCTTCGTTCGGCGCGCCGACGATCACGCGCGCGCCGGACACCGCCACCGAGCGGCCAAACTCATCCGCAGCGCCTGTGTTGCTAGGTTTCAAATACGCTTCTTGCAGCCATTCACCTTCGCGGCGGAACACATACACAGCGCCCGAGTCCGGCGCGGAGTTGCTGGAACCGATTCCACTCACGCCCGTTTCGGCGCTGTCTTCAAAGCCCGCGCCGACCGCGAGCACGTCGCCCGAAAGCGAGACCGAGGTGCCAAAACGGTCACCTGTGCCGGTGTTCGATGCTTTGAGGTAGGCCTCTTGCGCCCAAGTCGAGCCGCTGCGCGTGAACACATACACCGCACCCGAGTTCGTCGCTGCATTGTCGGATTCATCGCCACCGACATCCGTCGCGGCGCTGTCTTCATCCGGTGCGCCCACCACCAACGTGTCACCAAACAGCGCGATCGCCGCGCCGAAGTGATCGCCTGCACCGGGCTGCGCTTGCTTGATCAAAGCCTGCTGCGTCCACGCTCCCGCGTTGCGTTTGAAAACATACACCGCGCCAGCTTCGATGGCTCCCGCCGTCGTTGCGCCAGCGCCATTGATGCCGCTCGCCGCGCTGCTCTCCCCCGGTGCGCCTACGACCATGATGTCGTCAATGATCGCCACCGCGTGGCCGAACTTCTGCACCAGCGCCGGATTCGACGGCACGATGTCCGCCTCCTTGTTCCAGTTCGTGCCGTCCCACCGCAGCACACAAGCCGTGCCATAAGCTGACGGCGCACCGCTGCCTTGCTCGTTCGGCGCACCCACGGCCACGACATCCGGGCCCACAGCAACCGCATGTTGCACTTGAGTGATCAGTGGTTCGGCCGCGACCGTCACCGTGCTCGATGCCGTATCCGTGAGTCCGAGCGAATCGATCACGCGCAGATGAACCGTGTGCACCCCCGGCGCAGCGATGCCCGCCGCGCTCTGCGCGCTGAGCGACATCACAACCGTCGCGCCAAACGCATCGTCATACTGCCCGTCGTTGTCGAGATCCCACGTATACTCGACGATGGAATCACCACACGTTCCGTCGGGATCGGACGATGCCGATCCATCGAGCGCAAAGAGTTGACCCTCATTGATATTGTAAGGACCTCCCACGACGGCCGACGGTGCGTTGTTACCCACGTTCACCGTGATCGTGTGCTGCTCCGAATCCGAGAGGGCCGGCACGTTGTCATTCGTGATGGTGAGCTTCGCCGTGTAGTTGCCAAAGTGCGCATACTCATGCGTCACGATCATGCCAGCCGCCGTCGCACCATCGCCGAAGTCCCACGCGTAGCTGACGATGTTGTGTCCGGTCGGATCCACAGACGTGCTGCCGTCGAAAGTGATCGTCTGATTGCACGCCGCCGGGTTCGGTGTCGCGGTGATGCGCGCGGCATTCACTCCATCGTCCTGGGTGAGCGTGGTCGATGCAACACTCGTCGCACCGAAGTTGTCCGTCACGCGCAAATGAATCGTGTGGGTGCCGATGGACAAACCAAGGTTGGCAAATTGCAGCGCGCTCAAAGTCGGGTTCGTTCCTGTAGCATCGTCGAACTGTCCGTCGTCATCAAGATCCCACGCATAGCTGACGATCGATCGCCCCGCGACGGGATGATACGACCCGCTGCCATCAAGCGTGAGCGGCTGTCCGAGATCTACGTGATAAGGCCCGCCCGGTATCGCCACTGGTCCTTGCGGCCCGAACACATACGCAACGCCACGGCCTGAAGGATACCCCAACGCGAGCATGGTGCCCGACAATGCCACAGCACCCGCAGGGTAGGTTCCCAATGTCAATACAGCGGTCGCAGGTGCTGGACTGTCGAGATCATAGACTGAGGTCACACCGCCAGCAACAGTCAGGAGATTGCCTGAAAGCGCGAGCCCCGCGCCGAACCCATTGAGATAAGTAGCGTCGTGCGCAGTGACGACTGGAACGGTTGGTGTGCTTCCACCGAGATCATAAACGTAGGCCCGATTGCCCACAGGCGCGCCGACGACGAGCCGATTCCCAGCAAGGACGATCACACGCCCGAACTCATCGTTGTCCAGCGAGGTGACCGTGTGAACGGGGACACTCGGTGTGCTCCCAGCGAGATCATAAACATACACGTGGCCACTTCCCGAAAGCGTTCGCATCCAATAGGCACCCACAGCGACTTTGGTGCCAGAGATGCCGACCGCGCCACCATACCAGTCTTCTGGATTCGTTCCGGGACTGTTCAAGGTGAGAATTGGCACTGCCGGCGTGGTGCCTGCGAGGTCATACACGTATGCATGCCCGACGGCGAGGGCACTTGAGCCTCTGGCACCCACCACGATTTTGTTTCCATCAATGGCCACCGCACATCCGAAATCGTCGCTTGTCCCACCGCCGGGATTGTTAAGGGTGAGGATGGGCACCGTCGGCGTTCCTCCCGCCAGATCGTAAACGTAAACGACACCGCCAGCGCCACCCTCGGGAGCCCCCACCACGAGGTTCGTGCCATCCATTGCCGCAGCGTCACCGAAATAATCGAAAGCAGGGGTCGAACCGGGATTGCGTAGAGCGAAGGCTGGAGATTGTGGTGTGCCGCTAGCCATGTCATACACGTAAACGCCACCCGCCCTGGAGTCGCCGGCAGGATCATACGGCGCACCCACAGCCAACCACGATCCCGACATCGCTACCGACTGGCCAAAGTTGCCCTCGTTTGACAGCTCTGTCGCGCTGAGCATGGCTACGGATGTCCCAGGCGCTCCACCCTCAAGATTGAAGCTGAAGGCCATACCATCATCTGTGTTCACCGTGTCATCATCGGGCGCACCAATGATCGTCCACGCACCAGCCACCGCTACGGCTGCACCGAAGTGATCGTTCTGGTTCGATGATGGATTCGACATAGTGACCGATGGCGTGGATGGCGATCCACCTGCGAGATCATACGCATAAGCGCGCCCCGCATCTGGTTGCCCATGATTGTCACCGCCCGCTCCGATGACCACGCGCGAGCCCGAGATCGCGACAGCACCTCCAAACGCATCACCCGCTGCCACAGCCGGATCATGCCAGGTGAGCGATGGCACCGTCGGCGACGCGCCACCGAGATCGAAGAGGTAAGCACTGCCCGCATCAACCGCGCCGCTGTCATCATTCGGTGCGCCGACAACGAGGTTGTTTCCCGACAAACTTAGCGCCTGCCCGAACCATGCATCCACCGACGGCACAGGATTCGGCACTAGGTGCAGTGGCGTCTCCGGCGTTAGCGATGAGACATCAAAGACCGTCACACGCCCAGCATTGGTCGCACCAGTGTCATCAAGGTGCTCTCCCACCGCGACGAGATTCCCAGAGATCGCGACCGCGCTACCAAACTGTTCCGCAGACAGGCCCCGCGACGACTCCAGTATCGCCACCGGACTTGTGGGTGTGGTGCCCGAGAGATCGAACACGTAAACCTTGCCGCGACCACTGTGGTATTTCTCAGGCGCGCCCACGACCACGCGGTTGCCATCAATCGCGACTACCCTGCCGAATCCATCCATATGGTCGCCCTCCTGCAGCATCAGCGTGGGCACCGTCGGAGTTGCACCTGCAAGTTCATAGACATACACCGCACCCACGCTGCTGCGGGTAGGGCTCGCCTTCGTTGGTGCGCCCACAATCAGTCGCGTGCCCGACATCGCTATGGAATAGCCAAAGCCGTAGCTCTTCGAATCCGGCAGATCAATGACATGCTGCACCGCTCCCGTCTGCGGATTGAATATCACGATTCTCCCGAAGCTGTATTCATCCTTCGCCTCGCCCACCGCCGCCAGATTCCCGCTCACTGCCACCGAGCTCCCCGCGTGTTTGAAGGGGTCATAACTTGCCGGTGCATCTAACGTGTGGAGGAGCGTGTCAGGGTATTGTGCTGCGGCTGTCGAAGCCAACAGAAGGGAAAGAAGGAGAGCAAGGCGCGTGTGCATCGGAAAAAGGGTGGTTCCGAGATTTGCGACGCACCAAGCTTGGCATCATTACAGTCGTTGAAAAAGATTTCCTGGAGGCGAGACGGGACGTCCATCCAGCCCAGCCGCTGATCCTGCATCCGATTCGAAATCCCATCACTGCGACGACACCGCTTCAGCGCTGCGGTTCACATTGGCATTCCATTCGTCCCAAGCCTCGCGGAGTTGTTTCACGCGTCCGGGATGCTGAGCAGCTAGGTTGGTTGTTTCGCCGATATCTTGGGCGAGATCGAAGAGTTCGGTGCGCTTGCCGTTGATGCAAAGTTTCCATGGACCGTCGCGAACGGCGTGTTTGTCACCCAGACGCCAGAAGAGCATGCGAGCGGGCAAAGTTTCGTGATTGAAGAGGAGCGGTGAGAGATCGACGCCGTCGGTGGTGATGGTGTCCTTTGCCAGGGCGGTGATGGCAGCGATGGTGGGCAGCAGATCCGTCGAGTGTGCGATTTCGTTTGTCACCGCTGGTTGGATGCGTCCGGGCCAGTTGATGATGGTCGGCACGCGATGTCCGCCTTCGTAGATTGAGCCCTTTTGATCGCGCAGCGGGCCGTTGCTGGAGATGTTGCGGAAGTCCGGCGCGTAGCTCAGGTAGCCGCCGTTGTCGGAGGTGAAGATGACGAGCGTGTTGCGATCCAGTTGCCGCTCCTTCAGCGCCGCGACGATGCGCCCCACGCTGTCGTCGAGCACACGGATCATCGCCTTGATGTGCGGACTCACATCGGCGGGATTCGGAATGATGCCCCATTTGTCCTTCGAGTAGTCTTTTCCTTTCTGGCGATGCGGCGGGTCATCCGGTCCCTGCCAGGGAAAATGGATCGCCAGATGCGGCAGGTAGAGGAAGAAGGGGCGCTCACGATTCTTCTCGATGAACTCGATGCTGTATCGCGTGAGCAACTCGGTGGTGTAACCGCCCTCCATTTCCAGCTCATTGCCGTGCCACCAGTCTTCGCGGCCCGCGCGGTCGATGTGCGTGTGGAAATCGCCATCGCCCGAGCCGAGGCCGCGAAACTCATCGAAGCCCTGATCTGGCGGCAGCCAGGGCGGCTGATAACCGAGGTGCCATTTGCCAAAGCATGCCGTGGCGTAGCCCGCAGGCTTCAACATCTCGGCCAGCGTGATGGCTTCATGCGGCAGTCCTTGATCATGCTGCGCCTCGCCCAACGCTCCGTCAAACTGGCGGCCAAACCGCTGCTGATACTGCCCGGTAAGCATCGCCGCGCGTGTCGGCGTGCACATGGGACCGGCGGAATGGAAATCGGTGAATCTTACGCCGGACGCGGCCAGTGCATTGATGTGCGGGGTCCGGTTGACTGTGCTGCCATAACAGCCCAGATCGCCGTAACCGAGATCGTCCGCCACGATGAGCACGACGTTTGGCGGCGCAGCAATCAGAAGCACCGAACTGCAGACGAGGAATATCAGTATTCGTGCGATCATTTTTTGCGAACGGGTGTCGGCGGGGTGATCGGGTAGGCAGGATCGGGCGTCGATGCGGTCTCGAGGATCTCTTTCATCTGCGCCACCACGTCGGGATGCTTCGCGGCGACGTTGTGTGTTTCCGCCTGATCGTAGCGGATGTCGTAGAGTTCGATGGGCTGGTCGGTGCCGTTGCGCACAGCTTTCCAGTCGCCCTTACGCGCCGCCTGTTTGTATTGGCCGCGACTGTGACCGTAGTCCCAGTAGAGATAGTCGTGCTGCGCTGCCTTGCCGCCTTTCAGCGCGGCGAGAATCGAGTGGCCGTCGATCGGGTGCGTGAGCTTGGCATCGGCGATCTCCGCGAGTGTCGGCAGCAGATCCCACTGTGTCCATATCTCATCGCTCACCTGCCCCGCAGGCACGTGACCAGGCCAGCGCACAATCATGGGCACGCGGATGCCGCCTTCGTAGAGATCGCGCTTCACTCCGCGCAGCGGTCCTGCACTGTTAAAAAAGTCCGGCTTGTGCTTCGCTTCTGCGGACGGGCCGTTGTCGCTGGAGAAAAAGATGAGCGTGTTGTCAGCAATGCCCATTTCTTCCAGCAGATCCATCAGGCGACCGACATCGCGATCTAGCATCGTGACCATCGCCGCATAATTCTTCTCTACCTGCGGCCAGTCGCGGTCCGTATAAGGCGCATCGCTCGGCACGATCTGCGATTCGTCGGACTTTAACGGGTAGTCGGACCAGTGCGGCAGCGTCGAGGCATAGTAGAGAAAGAAGGGCCGTTCGGCGGATTCGCGCACAAACGTCAGCGCACGCTCTGCGAAGAGGTCGGCAGTGTATTGCTGCTTCTTCTCACCGCGATTTCCCGGCAACAGCACGACGCGATCATTGTCCCACAGGTGATCCGGATAATAAAAGTGCGCCTGATCCTGATCGACGTGGCCATAGAAGTCATCGAAGCCCTGGTCGTTCGGTTTGCCCTCCGAACCGTGAATGCCGAGACTCCATTTGCCAACCGCACCGGTGCGATAGCCCGCCTCATGCAGCACCTCCGCCATCGTGATGTCCGCCTTCTTCAAGAAGGTGCCGTGCGGAATGTTGTCGCGAATGCGCGCGTGCCCATTGTGCATGCCCGTAATCAGGCAGCAGCGTGACGGCGCACAAACCGATGAACCCGCATACACCTGGGTGAAACGTGTCCCGCCTGCGGCAAGCCGATCGAGGTTCGGCGTCTGGATCAGCTTTTGCCCGTAGCAGCCGAGATCGCCGTGGCCAAGATCATCGGCGAGGATGAAGACGATGTTCGGCAGCGCTGCATCTGCGATTCTTGAAAGGCTCACGCACCCGAGGACAAAATAAAACAATGCTTTCATAAGATCGAGAGTCGAGCGGCCCCGGCCCGCACCGAAGCCTAACCGAAGCCGTCAGGGTTTCCCCAAGGCCTTTGGCGGTTCCACGGCCAATTCTGCTTCTGGGATAAGTTGCAGCGTGACTTCCGCTCCTTTGAGATGCTTGTCGAAGAAGTTGTGCATGAGCTGGAGCACCCGAGGTTTAGTAAAGGCAGGACCGCCATGACCAGAGCCCGGCAGCTTTTGCAGCCAAACCTCGATTCCTTGAGCCCTCAGGGCCGCAGCCATCTCCTCACTCTGTGCAAGTGGCACCAGGCTGTCGTGTGTTCCGTGAAGGATGAGGAAGGGCGGTGTAGTTTTGCTAACGTAATGCACTGGACTAGCCGCTGCAGCTTTTGGCTTGTCATCCAGGCGAGTCCCGATCAACCCCGAATAGGGATCACTAGGCGTGTTGAACTGAAAGATGTTCTTCACGTTTTTGTCCTCGGCGGCCTGCTGCACGACCGTGCCAAAATTAGCTGGCCCATAGATGTCGCACACCGCTTGGACAGCATCGGACTGATCGACATTCCCTCCGATCGACGGAAACGCATGCTGATCACCGGAAGTGCCGACCAGTGCTGACAAATGTCCACCCGCAGACCCGCCAACGACACCGACGTGATTCGGATCAAGGTGATACTGCTCTGCGTGGGCACGCAGCCAGCGGATCGCTGCCTGACAATCCTGGATCTGCGCTGGGAAGAGCGCCTTTTGGCTGAACCGATATTCCACACTCGCCACGACATAACCGTTCAGCACCATCCCAGTGACGGGACAGGGAAACTTGTTGCCCGCCCTCCAACCACCGCCGTGGATATGCACGATCAACGGCAGCGGCTTGAGCGGAGGTGTCTCCGGCAGGTAGATGTCCAGTCGCTGTGCCTCATCACCACCTTCGATGTAGGTGATGTCTTTCTCCATCCGGATGCCAGCAGGCAACTGGTAAGGCTTGGCAGTTTGAGCGGACAGGGAGGCCGCAATGACGGTGAGGAGGAGGATGAGCGGTTTCACGGGGTTCATGGGAGAGCGTGTAAATCAAAGTTACGGCGCGGGCGGCGTCCAGAGTGTGCCTTCAATCGCACGATCGGAGCCTCGCGGACCGTTGAAGTAGTAGAGGGTAAGCACCCGCCCATCTGGACGGACCAGCGAGCGCGGGTAACCGAGATCACCATCGAATCCGTCGTCGCGAAGAATGATTTCGGGGGTCCAGGTCCTGCCTTTATCAGCCGTGATGCGAGCCCGGATCCCAAATGGTTTTTTGCGGAAGCCATAGCTCACGCAGAATCGGCCATCTGGCAGCAAGACGGCAGCGGGCGGATTGCCACCGATGTTGCCAGTGACATTGCTAACCTTGTGCCACGTCTGGCCAAGATCATCACTGCGCCAGAGTTCGATGTTCATCCCAGGTTTGCCACGGCGGATCGCAGTCAGCAGCGCGCCATCCGGCATGCGCACGGTGCTGGGCATGATGGCAAAGTCCCCAGCTGGCGGTTCATCGCCAAGATAGGACTGCAAGTTCCAGGTCAGTCCGCCATCTTGAGTGCGGGCGCAAAACACGCGCCCCTCTTTTTGATCCGACTTCTTCCCGCAACTGCCGAACATGAGGCAGTCGTGAGGGCCGAGCGGAATCAGATCCGTGCGCGTTGAAACGCCCTCCACCCCAGGGATGGCGAATGAAAATGGACCTTGCCACGACCTACAGCGATCTTTGGAGATGTAGAACCATGACGGTCCCACATGCAATCCCCCGAAGCGGAACATCAGCGCAAAGTCGGGCGCGGTGAAGTCGATTGGCTCCGAGAGCGGAACAGGCTTGGCTTCTTTCTTCGGATCGGCGAAGGGCAGATTCTCCTCGGTCTTCCACGTCTTGCCGCCGTCGAGGCTACGTGCCTGGATTTCGTAGCTGGGCTTGGTGCGGTCGATGCGGTGATCCGTTGTGGTCTCCTTGTAGTAGGTGGCCGTGAAGCCGACGACCAGTTCATCGCCCCACTGCCACAGACCATGATTGGCGGGCCATCCGCCGTATCGCCCGGCCTCGTTGTAGATGATGAGATTCTCCTTTGTGGGTGGCGTCAGCGTCGGGGCTGCAACAGGCTTGACGGATGGATCACCGGTATCGAGACGTGCTGCATCCTCCGCCAACGCCATCACTGATGTGGCGGCGCATGCGGCCAGCATGGCGAGTGGAATGCGATTCATGGGCTGGGCTACCAGATTGGGGTGAAGGCTACAGCGCCTCCACCTTGATGACATGTTTCACTGGCACCAGCTTTGCATGAACCTCGGCGTCCAGCTTTTCCTGATTGGCCATCATTTTGGCCTTCAGCGTTTCCAACGCAGCCGCGAACTCGGGATCATTTTGGGCGTCGGCAGCGAAGTTACGGAAGTTGGTAATCATGCCTTTGATCATCGGTGTTTCGTAGGCTTGCTTGTTGTTCACGGCGATCACCAATTGAATGAAGGCTTGCTCGAAAGGGGTCTTGTCAAAGACGTCGGCGAGATTGATGCCAGTGGCGAGTTGTTCGCGCGTGAACTCGTGGGACTCATTCCCCCAAGTGACTTTGGCTTTGGCGGAGCTGAGGTTTTGCACCCGCAAGGTGAGCCGATTCAGCTTCTCATTGAAGTCGCAGAACGGCAGAATGCTCCTCATGGAAGGCTCCAAGAAAAAGGGCCACTTGCTGCTCTCCACCTCGGCCACTCCATTGCTCCCGGCCACCTTGTGACCCTCGCTGCCAGCACTCGCACCCTTCATGTCCACAGTGAGTTCACCGATGTTGCCGTCCAGACCCAGACCCTTTAAAAAGGCGGCTGCCATCAGCACATGGCCATTGGCGCCCGGATGCACGCCATCCCGACCACACACATCATATTCGGCACCTAGCTTCGCCTTGGCCGGGATCATCGCGTCGATCATCTCGTCATGCACATCTGCGAAGCCCGTTTGGAATTCCGCTGCCAACTTGCGATCGATGTCGCGCAGGTGGGCGAGGCTGTCGTTGTATTGATCGGCGGTGGTGCCCGGCTTCACAAAATAGGTGGTATCCACCGCACCGGGAGATCCCAGCACGATCTGCTGGACGCCCATGGCCTTGAGCTTGGTCACGACCTGTCGCATGTTCTTCTCGTAATCGGCCCCGATGTTTTCAGCGTATGGCACATAACGCCCGTCATTCATTCCATAGCACGTTGTCGCCACCGTCGGACGAAAGGCGCTCAAGTCATTCTCCAATCGATTGTTGAAGCCTGAAGCTGTCTCGCCGCTCCATCCAAACTGGAAGCACTTAATGTCATGTCGGCCAGTGCAGGCCAGCAGATAGGTTTCGATGAACCGTGAATACAGCTTTTGTTCGGTGATCGAATCGCCAATGATGGCAACGCGAGCATTCGCCGGCAGCCGTGATTCAGCGGAGGTGAGGACGGGAAAAAGGAAAGCAGCGAGGAAAATTTGGCGGAGGTGCATGGTGTGGTAAGAGTCGATAGAACGGAGACAGTCCAGCCAGAATATCGAAGATTCGCGATGGGAAAGCTTGCGTGCAATGGATTGGCAATCAGCGAGACCCAGTTCGATGTCGAATCACCTGCCCTTGCTGAATGAGTAGCTCCTGGAGTTTCTCCACAGACACCCGACGCGGCTCGGCATGCTCTTGGATCGCCAAATGCGCCGCCGCTCCCGCCGCCTGACCGAGCGCCATCCAAGTGGGCTCCATGCGGATGCTGGAAAAGGCAACGTGCGTGGTGCTCGCAGCGACGGGAACGATGAGTCCGTCGATCTTTTCCGGGATCATGATCCGATACGGGATTTCGTAAGGCCGCGTGATGTAGTCGAGCATGCCGAGGTAGCCTTCGAGCACGATGGTGTCGCCCGGCTGGCGCTTGCGCGCTGGGAAGCTGTCGATGGGGAACTCACCGACGGCGATGCTGTCATCGTGATGCTTCGGCTCCTGGCCTTTGCCGGTGATATCGTGTTCGGTGAGCGTGTATTCGCCTATCAAGCGCCGTCCTTCCCGCACATAGAGTTGCCAGGGGAAGTGATTGTTGTCGGCGAACTCGTCTTTGGGGAATTGCAGTTCGTTGGCGAGCTTGCGATGCGCCTCCGGCACTTCGGGATCGTTTTGCAGGAACCAGATCAGGCCGAGCGTCAGGTTGCGATGCCGTGCGGCGATGCGCTGACGCGTGGCGTCGTCGCCCTCGATGTAACCGCGATTCTCTTCTGGGAACGGGAAGCCCAATGGACGCGGATTGATGTTCACATCGGTCTTATTGTTCGGAATATCCGTCACGGACAAAGCACGCACCAATGTATCGAAGTGCGCCGGATTATAGCCACGTCCCGGTTTGAAGACCTTAGGACCTGCAAGACGCCCCGCCTTGAGATCATCGAAGTAGCCGAGGTAGTTCGTGCGGTCGTAATCGGGCGGCGGTTCGGTGAGCCGCTGCGAATTGGCCGGATCCTTGGTCAAGCACAGCCTGTAGGTGTAGGCGGGCAGGTCGGCATCTGCTTTGCCCGTCGTTCCGGGCAGGAACTCGTGCGCCTGATAGTCGAAGTAAACGACACCAGCATGCGGCTCGTCGAATTCGTCCCGTGATTCCCGTCCAAGCCGATAGCGCGCCCCAGCCGCGGCATACAAATCGCCCTCGTAGGTCGCGTCGATGAAAACTTTGGCTGAGAGTGATCGCTCTTCACCGGATTCGCGATTCAGGACCGTGATCCCGGTAATCTTGGCGTTTTCGACTTGTGCGGACTTCAGCCTCCAGCCCTTCAGCACCGTGATCTTCGATTCCTTCGCGAGCATCGCGTCCAGAACGGCCTCCGCGACATGCGGTTCAGCGTAGTAGCCATCGTGGCAGAGCGTCGTGTTTTCATCATCGGCACCGTAGGTCGTCACATAGTGCTGCTGCACGCCCGCGATGAACTCCTTGAAGATGCCGCCGATCTTCTCACGATCCTCAATATCACTTTTGCCAAGCCCACTCGTCGTCATGCCGCCAATGTGATCATGATACTCGATGAGCATGACCTCGCTCCCCATGCGTGCCGCCGCAATCGCCGAAGCGATCCCACCCGGAGTGCCACCGTAGATGACAATGTCCTGGGCAAGTGATTGACCGCACAGGAGCGCGAAGGCAATGAGAGTGAGGCTAGGTGGCATCGCCTTTCATGAACGCTTCAAACCCGACTGGCAATCAGAGATCATGATTTGAGGGTCAGTGATCAAGGATCCTCACGCAAGACCTGCGGCCTGCCTGCCTCACCGGCGCAGCGCGTTGATCAGTTCATTCACCTTCTGCCGCAGTTCTTCCGCATCGGTGTCGGCGTAGTTGTTGTTCAGTGTGCTCACGCTGTTCGTGTTCGAGCTGGTGCTGCTGATGGCGTTGTCGAGCTGCTGCTGGCTCACTTCGCCGGGAGCACCGTCACTGCCATTGGCGCCGTCCGCTCCGTTGTTGCCATCATTGCCGCGCGGAATGCCGAAGGTGAAATGCACGTTCGAGCCGTCAAAGGACACATCCACCGTCGCGCTTTCCCATGGGTCCAGCGTGTTCACGCTGTCCACCACGGCTTGCGCAAAGGGCTGTCCGGGCGGCCCCTCGCCACCGTCGTTGCCGGGCGGGCCTTGCGCTCCGTCATTTCCAGGCGGGCCTTGGGCACCATCGCTGCCGTTGCTGCCCGCCATGCCGTCATTGCCCTGCGGAAGGTCGAAGCTGAAGTGCAGCGTGTTGCCGATGACGCTCACGCTGGCACTGGCTGGATTGCCGGGGCCGACGGTGTTCACACCATCAACCTGCGCGTCGGTGATCGTGAGAATGGCGTCGATGAGGTCTTTGAGGCCGTTGAGTTGGGCACGCATCTCCGCCGAGGAGTTCGGCGCGTTGTTCGCGGGCTTGGTGGGATCGAAGGGCATACGTAGTCTGCGAGTCCCTCGCGGTTAGGTGATTGGAGTTTACAGTTGTTGACGATGGTTGACGCTTGTTTGCAGTGGTTTGGAAAAACAACCATCAACGGCGCGTAGCGCCCTTCAGCCATTGCCAACCACTGCAAACAGCGCCTCCGGCGCTTACGGGCTCACCGTCACCTTCACCACATCGGTCCAGTCGCCATTTGGCGTGCCTTTGTCCCAGAAGCGCATGCGGTATTCGCGGACTTCGGGCTGGCCGGCGACGAGCAGCGGGCGCTCGTCGATGTAGGGGCTTTCAGTGTCGATGGCGAGGAACTCCCACGCGCCCGTGCCGCGACGGCCTTCGATATAGACGCCCATGTGGTTGTATTTGTAAAAGGTGTGCTTCACACACTGGCAGCCTGCACCTTGGAGCATCTCGGTGATGAATTTCGGCACGGCTTTCTCGGTCGCCTCGGAGCCGATGATGCCGAGATCGGTGGCGATGGCCTCCGTCATGGCTGAGGAGAGCTTCATCTTGGCGATGAGCGCAAAGATGCGCGTGAGCGTGCCAGGCAATGCTGCGGTGACACCTGAGGGCAAGGCCGGCGCGGTGAAGGTGGGCAGCACCATCGCCGCGGTGCCTGCACCGGTCAGGACGTCATCCACGGCGTCCGTGGTGGACGGCGAGAAGCTGCGCACGGCGCTGAGCCAGGTGCCGAGCACGTAATTGGCGTATTTCGCGTCATTCACGCTGTCGGTAATGTCTCCGGCGATGACGCCGAGGGTGGGGCCGTGAATCGGGAGTTTCACGGCGTAGTTGTCGAGCCAGTTCACCTGGTCGCCGATGCGGCTGGGGTAGTAGTTGGTGCGTTTCATAGGGCTGTGTGGTTTGGGTTTGCGATGGGGGTTGAAATAGTCGGAGGCAGGCGGTGTCGGTGGCGCATCCCAAAAACCGCTGTCCCAGGTGCCTTGGTCCCAGTTCATTCGGAGCGGAGGGTAGGGCGCGTGGTCCTCCACGCGCCGTCTGCGGCGGCTGGAGGACCAGCCGCCCTACCCGGAAAGGCGTTTGTCCCGCTCACCTTGGGGTGCCCGCTCGCCGCGGCGGGATGCTCACTGGCACCACCGGGGTGCTCCATGTTCACGGCGGGGTCTTCCATGCCTGAGCCGGGGTGTTCCCTCCGGGAAATGGGGAGCCGCCCCGAACGGCGCATGGACGACCCCGAGCCGGTGATGGAACACCCCAAAGTGGTCCGCACACTCCGTGTGCGGTGAATGGAGCACCCCGCGCCGCTGATCGGCCACCCCGAGCGGCGGAGCAGCCACCCCGAGGCGTTCATGGAGCACCCCGAGCGAAATGGGGCGGCCATTTTCAGGGGGAAATGCGCCCTTCCGGGCCGACAAGCGGTCCCTGGAGGTAAAATCAGTCGAGCTGGGCGGGAGAACGAGTTCATCGCGGGCATCGGGTGGGATGGCCGCGATGGGAGCACAGACTTCCCGAGGTCCGTTAGTCCGATATTCAGGACGGATTCTCCCGGTCACCTCCTCACCTAGTCTTCCTGTCTTCCGCCCTCGTCCTCGATCCCGCTGAAGAAGTCCGTGATGGTCTTTCCCAAGCCCCAGGCCAGCCGCGCCAGCACATGCACGCCGGGGATCGTTTCACCGCCTTCGATGCGGCTGATGGTGTCCCGCGACACACCACACTTTCGCCAAAGCGCATACATGCTCAACCGGGCCGCCTCCCGCAAATCCTGAAGCCGTCGCGGCAGCCGTTCACGGATGCGCTCGGCGTAGTCGTGGGCGTCGTGGTTGCGGGAGGTGTCTGGCATGCAGGCTACTTTTTCTCCTCATCCATTTTGGCCTTGGCGGCGGCTTCATCGCGCTCCTTGTGGGCTTTGGCGATCTTGCTGTGATCGGATTCACGAAGGGGCTCCCACTTTGCATACTGCTCGGGGCTTAGGATGGTTTTCACTTCGGCGTTGAAGGCTTTGTGGGAGGCTAGAGCGCGTTTGAGCACTTCATCCATCGGCATGGTGCCGTCACGCTTGCCCGCGCTGATGGCGCGCATTTCCTGCCCGGTCTTTTCGCGGGAGGCGGCATACTTCGCTTTTTGCTCGTCGGTGAGTTTGAAGGAATCGAGCAGGGCTTTCATCTCGGCGCTTTCACTGCTGCCGGGGCCGCCTTTGCCTTTTCCTTTGCCGCCTCCGGGCGGAGGCGGGGGCGGCGCGGCCTGCGCGATGATGCAGATGAGGGTGATGACGAGGGTGAGGATGTGTTTCATGGTGTGGATGTTGGTTTGGGGTGGATCATTTGCCGATGCAGAGAAGTGTGCTCGTGGTGCGGATGTAAAAGTGACCTCCGGCGAGTGCGGGTGTGGACCACGTCATGGCTTCGACGTCGTTGGTTTCGAGGAGTTTGAACTCGCGTCCGGCACGCAGGATGAAGGCGGTGCCTGCGGAATCAATGCAGCCGACTTTGCCATCGAAGGCGAAGGGGCTGCCCATGTTCGAGCGCGTGCTGCCTAGCGGCTGCTGATAAACTGTCTCTCCTGTGGCAGCGTCGAAAACATTCAGCGGATGTCCTTGCTGGCCGGTGAAGACATAAAGCAGCCCGTCATAGGCCAGCGGTGAGGTGAAGTGCGACCCGGCGTCCTCGCGGAACCACGCGATATCCTTGCTCGATGTCTGGCCTTCGCGCAGTGAGATGTCGCCCGAGGCACCGGGCTTCACGGCCCACATAGGGCCGAGTTCGCCTTCGCTCTTGCGCGTGCTCATGCCGACGAACAGCAGCTCCGGCGTGGCCGTGGGCGAGGCTTTGCAACCGCCGGACTTCGGCTTGCCCGCTGCCGAACCGGGAGAGCCGGGGCCGCCCTTGCCTTTCCCTTTGCTCATCGCGCCGGGAGGTGGCGGTGGTGGTGCTTGGAGGTCAGACATGGCGGTTGACTTTGCCTTGCCTTTGCCTGGAGGTGGTCCGGGTGGTCTGCCACCTCCGCTGCCTCCACGTCCGCCGTTGAGGCTGTTTTCTGAGGCGAGCCGCCACAACTCGCGGCCATTCTTCGGATCGTATCCACGGATATAGCTGCTGCCCATGACGACCAGATCGGTGCGCTTCACGTTTCTCCAAATGAAGGGCGTGCTCCAGGTGGAGCGCTCCTGGCGTTCCTCGCGCCACGCCTGCTTTCCGGTCTTAGTGTCGAGCGCCATCACATAGCTTTGCTCGTTGTTGTCGCAGACGATGTAGAGCTGGTCGCCATCGAGCACGGGTGACGATGCGGTGCCCCAGTTGCTGAAAACCTTGAGCGGCTGCAACTCATGCGTCCACAGCGCCTTGCCCTCGAAGTCGAAGCAATAGACGCCGACATTGCCAAACATGAAGAACACGTGCTCGCCATCGGTCACGGGTGTTTCAGTGGCCCATGTGTTGCTGACGTGATTGCCCGTGACGGGCACATTTTCCGCCACCACATGCTGCCACAGCGTTTTGCCCGTGTTGGCATCCAGGCACATCACGATGCGCCGGATGACCTTCTGCGGCGGCTCTTCACCAGCGGCCGGACCTTTTTGCAATGGCTGTTCCTGCCCCTCATACGCGGCGGTGGTGAGAAAGACCTTCCCGCGTGCCACCACAGGATTCGACCAGCCATAGCCGGGCACTTTTTCCTTCCACAGCACGTTGCTCGTGCCGCTCCATTTCACGGGCAGATTCTTCTCATTCGAGACGCCCGTGCCATCGCCGCGCCACTGCGGCCACACACCGGGCGGCAGGACGGCATGGGCGAGACATGAGCAAAGGCAGACGCCAAAGATGATGAGTGTTTTCATGGGAGGAGTTCGATGCGGATGAAGAGCTTGGTTTCTGTGGAAAGGGCGAGGCTTACGCTTTGCGTGCCGGTGCTCGTGGCGAGGATGGTGGGAGAAAGCGGCGTCCAAGTGGCGAGATCGCTGCTGGTGCTGACCCGGTAGAGTTTTCCGCCAATGCCAGGAAAGGTGAGATCAAACTGGCTGCCGCTGTGTGAAGCGGAGTTCACGCTGAGTCTCGAAGCGGTGGAGCTTGGACTCGTGCCAGCGAGATACTCGGCGAGGTTGCTCTGGCCGTCTCCATCCGCATCGGCGTTTGGATCAGAGATGCCGTTCGCGGATTCCCAGGCGTCCGGCAGGCCGTCTTCATCTGCATCGGCGAGCGCGGTGGACACGGTGATGGCGGATGAGGTGCCGCTGTGGCTTGCGCCATCGTTCGAGGTGATGACCACGGCATTGCCAGCACTGAGCAACGTGAGGTTGCCGATGAACTCGCCATTCGTGAACGTCACGGTGCCGGGCGAGACGCTGATCGGCGAGCTGAATGTCCATGGCACGGTGAGGCCGGGATTCGTGGCGTTGAAGGTGGTGGCGTTGGTGTTGTCGGCGTTGTGTTTCCAAAGCCAGTCAGCAAGCGCGTTGGTGTCCGCACTGCCTTGGCGCTGCCAGGAATCGAACGTCGTCGCGGTGACTCGTGTGCCGCTGGCAATGGGTGTGCTGTTCCAGCCGCAGTTCGCGGCGGTGATGGTGGTGCCATTGATCGTGACGTTGAAGCTGGCGAAGTTGGTGGCGTCCCAGTTGAAGATGAAGAAGTCGCGCAGGGTGTTGGTGCCGTCGAACAGAGCCACCCAGCCGCGCGATGCGCCTGGTGTGTTCTGCCACGCAATGCTGCTGCCGAACTGCCCGCTGCCGGTGCCTTCGGTCACGTTCACGAGTCCACCGGCATTGATGCTCGATGGCAGGGCAAACTGCGTCGCATTTACGGTATTAAGATTTGCCAGCGTGCCATTGCCGGTGCCCGCGCCCGCATCACCGATGCGCACATACCAACCCATGGTGTTGACGCTAGCGTTGGACACGTTTTGCAGTTCAAACTGATCCACACTTTCATCCGTAACCTCGGTGATCACGATGGGCGAGGTGCCCGCATCACCGCTGCTCGCCGCCGTGAGTGACACGCTGCCATTGAAGCTTGGGAAGAACGCATTGGCCTGATCCCGAGCCGTGATGCGCACGGCGAAGGATTTTCCTGCGTTTGCCGTGCCCGGCACATAGTCGAAAGTGAAATGGTGCAGCGGAGCGGCGGTCACAGTGAGCGTGAATGCCTTCGTCGCCGTAGCGCCCGCGCTGTCGGTGACCTGCGCGGTGAAGTTGAAGGTGCCGTTCACAGCTGTCGTGCCACTCAAGACGCCTGCTGCACTCAGCGTGATGCCGGTGGGCAAGGAACCCGCGCTCACGCTCCAAGTGTAACCAGTTCCGCTGCCACCCGTGGCGGCAAGTGTTTGCGAATATGACACACCATTCACCGCGCCGGGCAGCGGAG
>JACKQF010000005.1 GCA_024232965.1 Verrucomicrobiaceae bacterium
GGGCGAGCGCTCTTTTCACCGGTTGCGGTTGATCGAGAGACCCAGCTTCAAGCATCCTTTGCTGCGCATCGATGAAGAGATCGCCATCGAAGCCGACGGCACCCGGCGTGTGATCTCGCAGCAGGCCTATGTAGCCGATCATGTGGTGTTCAAGCCGAAGGACGGCCTCACCGAAACGCAAATCTTGGAACGCCTCAAACCTCTCGGGGCCGCTATTCGCAAAAAGATGCCGGCCTCTGGCATCTGGCTGATCAGTTTTCCAAACGTGACGCTGGACACCGTCCCAAGAGCACTCCGAGAGATCCGGAAGATGGGAGATCTAGCAAAGGTGGCTGAGGTCGACTGGGTGGTGCATGCGCAACTCGTCCCAAATGACAGCAACTTCTCGACTCTCTGGGGTATGAACAATACGGGCCAAAGCGGTGGTGTAGCAGATGCAGACATCGACGCCCCGGAAGCCTGGGACATGACCACTGGTAGCCGCTCGGTTCTGGTGGGGGTGATCGATAGCGGCATCGACTACAATCACCCCGATCTCGCCGCCAACATGTGGATGAATCCAGGTGAAATCGCTGGCAATGGCATCGACGACGACAGCAATGGCTACATCGATGATGTTCGCGGTTGGGATTTTGCCAACGATGACAATGACTCAATGGACGACAACAGTCACGGCACGCATTGTTCCGGAACGATCGGTGGAGTCGGCGACAACGGCAACGGTGTGGCCGGCGTCAATTGGCAGGTCTCGCTAGTTGGGCTGAAATTCCTCGACTCCACTGGCAACGGCCTCATCTCAGACGCCACTGAAGCCACGGCCTACGCCACCGATCTCGGTGTCACCCTGACCTCAAACTCCTGGGGCGGCGGCGGGTATTCCCAGTCGATGCAAGACGTGCTCGAAGAGGCCAATGCGGCGGGCATTCTCTTCGTCGCCGCAGCTGGCAATGATGGTACTGATGTCGAAACCTCGCCAAACTATCCCTCGGGTTACCAAGTGCCTAACGTCATTGCCGTTGCTGCGACAACTGACGCCGATGAGCTAGCAAGCTTTTCAAACTATGCAGCAACAGAAGTCGATCTGGCAGCGCCGGGTCAGTCGATCAACAGCACCATCCCAAACAACAGCTACGCTTACTTCAACGGAACCTCAATGGCCACTCCGCATGTCTCGGGTGCATGCGCCCTGCTCAAGGCATGGTATCCCGCACTGACTCATTCGGAGATCAAATCGATCATCCTGCGCTCAGTCGATCCTGTCGCAGCACTCACTGGATTTTGTGCCACTGGAGGTCGTCTCAATGTGCATCAGGCGCTCTTACAAAGCGAAGAAATCACCACCGTCCCCGAGACTCCACACATCGCAACGATGTCTTTCGGCGGCGCCCCCAGTCCAGCCAACAAAACCTATACCCTGCGCAATCGCGCCACCACATCCGCCTCGTGGACCGCCACAGCCAGTGAACCGTGGGTCGCCTTGTCTCTGACCAGCGGGACCTTGGTGCCTGGCGAATCATTCCCGCTCGTCGTCTCATTCACCTCAGGTGTGCAAATGCTGCAACCCGGCGTGCATGAAGCAATTGTCACCATCTCAAACATTACTTCAGGCAGGTCAGAGACGCGCAAGGTGAGCGTCGAAGTCGTTCCGCCTGTTCTGATCGCCGAAAACCTGGACACCGATCCCGGCTGGCCAATGGACGGTGAATGGGCCTTTGGTCAGCCCACGGGAGACGGCGCGATCAATCACGGATTCCCCGACCCCACCGGCGGTGCCACGGGCACCAACGTCATCGGCGTGAATCTGGCTGGGGACTACTCAATCACGCCAGGCGGTCCATTTTATGTCACCGCAGGTCCATTTGACTTGACCGGACGCGATCATACGCAGCTGCAGTTTGAACGATGGCTCAATACAGATGCGGGCGACTGGGTCGGCGCTTGGGTCGATGTCTCGCACGACGGAGTCACCTGGGATCGCCTGTGGACTAACATCGGCGGCGTTTCAGATGCGGAGTGGACCACGCAACGTTTTGACATCTCCGCAACTGCGGATGAACAAGCCACTGTCTGGGTCCGCTGGGCTTATGATGTCAAAGACATCGCGGACGTGTGGGACCTGTCTGGCTGGAACATTGATGACATCAAAATCCTCGGGACTCAGTCGAATCGCCTAGCCCTCAACGGCCCACAGTCAATGACCGAGGGCGATGCGGCACAGACGTTCACCGTCACCGTGACGCCCGCTCCCGTCGATGACCTGATCGTCACCATCAGTTCGTCCGCGCCATCGCAAGCAACCGCGCCAATGGACGTCACGATTTTGGCAGGCCAGACATCGGCAGACTTTTTGGTTACCCCGGTCGATGATCTCTTGGCAGATGGAACCCAAACAGTGACGGTCAGCGCCAGCGCGATCGGTCACGAAGGCTCGACACTTTCAACTCAAGTGCATGACAACGAAGTGCGCACCTTATCGATCACGATGCCAGCGAACGTCACCGAAGGAGACGGAACGATCTCTGGCCAAGCATCTATTTCTCTCGATTCGCCCACCGATGCAGATGTCTGGATCGTATTGACGTCCGACGATCCTGGCGAACTCACCGTCCCCGCAACGATTCTGATCCCAAGCGGCATGAGTTCTGCAGATTTTGAATTCACGGTCGCGGATGACTTCCTCATCGACGGTACGCAAACAGTCCATATCACCGCCTCGCAACAAGGCTGGACCACCGGCAGCACCAGCATCGACGTGCTGGACGATGAGGCACGCACGCTCACCATGAATCTCCCTGTATCGATATTGGAAGGCCAATCTACGACGGCGCAAGGTTCAGTCACGCTCGCAGGGATCACTCCCGTGCCATTGACCATTGCATTGGTAAGCAACGATTTAGGGGAAGTCACCGTGCCCTCCAGCATTACCTGTCCCGCAGGTGGATCGAGCGTCTCTTTTCCTCTGACCGCAGTCGACGATACAGAAGTCGATGGCGATCAAACGGTCACGATCACTGCGACGGTGGCCACCTTCTCCAATGGCGTTTCATCGCTCATCGTCCACGACGATGAATCCCCTGCCCGGCCTGGCAATCCCCAGCCATTCAATACTGCCACGCAGATACATCCTGATAGTGACTTGACCTGGACCGATCTTCCGGGAACTGGAGCCACGCCAGACAGCTACGAGGTCTATTTCGGCACGAGTCCAAGTCTAGCTGCACCTGATTTGCTCGGCAGTACCACTGACCACACCTGGGTCCTGCCCCGCCTGACTCCTGGCACGCAATACTTCTGGCAAATCATCGCCCACAAGGGCTCCGCCACAAACGCCAGTCCGGTTTGGCATTTTGACGTCCCCCCCATCGGACCACCCGTGCGTTTTGAATGGAGCGCGATCCCCGCCAGTGTCCTCGTGAGTCAACCGATCAACGCAACCGTCACGGCCTATGACGCCTTTGACAATGTGAGCACGGGCTACAACGCCAGCGCCGACCTGACAGTGGTGCAACCGCTAGACACCATCGTGATCTCCGAAGTGAATCCGAATACGCCCGATGCGATCGAATTCACCAACGTCAGCGATGCAAAGATCGACCTTTCCGGCTGGGTGATCAGCATTTACGACGGCGATGTCTGGCCTGGACGGAAAACCTTTACCCTCCCCGCTGGCACACTCTGCGCTGCTGGCGATTCTTTTGTCCTCGAAGAAGCGGGCACCACGCCCGGGGCCTATCCTTACTTCTACACGGGTGCCAATATCAACTGGCTAGCAGATCCGCTGAGTGCTGTCGCGGTTCTCATCTCCAAGCCTGACGGAACCATGATCGACTTTGTCTGCGCCACTTACGCAAACCCAGTCCTGATCACATCGCCAGCCGTCATCCCACCGACCCAATGGTCAGGGCCACCCATCGCAGTGCCCCTCAACTCCGCCAATGATTATAGCCGCGTCGGCTCCACGGACCATCACACTTCCGCAGATTGGATAGAGACCACGCCCGCCATCGGCACACTTGATCCCGCGATGGAAATCCCGTTTTGGGGCAATGAGTTTCTCACTGCGGCATCCCCAAACACAATCGATTTTTCTTCAGGAGTGTGGAATGGTGTTTTCAATGTTAGGCAACCACTCACCGACATCCGTGCGCGCATCACTGCAACCGAAGGCCAAAGGGGCCACAGCTCGGCCTTCAGCGTCTCGAGCGTTGGCGCGCTGTCTCTGACCGTAGACGCATCAAGCTACAACGAAGACGTCGGAGTCATAGCGGATGCCGTCAGCGTCAGCATCCCTGCGCCATCGGTTGAAGATGTCACCATCACGATCACCAGCAACGACACGACGGAGATCGTCAGCATGAGCCTCTTCATTCCCGCAGGCCAAACGATCGCCACCAGCGACCTCACGATCCTGGACGATTTGGATCTGGATGGCACCAAGCGCGTCACGCTCGATGCCAGCGCGATCGGTTACGAACCCATGATCTCTGTCATCGACGTCCATGACAACGAAACTACCACTTTGACGCTGACGGTGCCCGCAACGGCAAACGAAGCCGACGGGGTTCTAGCGGGTCAAGGCAACGTTAGCGTCCCGGTGCCAGTGGATGCGGATGTTCAGGTAGCACTGCTCAGTAGCGATCCGAGTGAAGTGATTCTTCCCCCCTTCACGACGATTTTGGCGGGCCAATCAAGCGCCACCTTTGACGTCACCATCGTTCAAGACGACTTGCTCGATGGAACCCAACCTGTCAACTTGACGGCCTCCGTCACGAACTGGACCAGCGGCACCGCGATCACCAACGTAACCGATGACGAGCAAGAATCAGCGACGATTATCGCTCCGACATCGGTTTATGAAGGCCAAGGCACTTTGCCAACTGGATTGACCATTCAAATCGGCGGTATCGCGGTCAGCGAAATCCCCGTTGCATTGGCATCGAGTGACGAGACTGAACTGATCGTGCCCACATCCGTCACCGTCCCCATTGGGCAATCTTCAGTCACTGTACCGCTGACCGTGGTGGATGACGCAGTTTTTGACGGATCACAACATGTAACCATCAGCATTGAGGCCTTTGGCAGCATCCAGACACCGGCATCAATCACTGTGCAGGACAATGACGCCGCCAGCTTTGAGATCAGCCCTGTCCCCAGCCCTCAGAAAGAAGGCGTTGCCTTCTCCGTCACGATTACGCCCCACGATTTTAATGGTGACCCGATTCTGATTCCGGTCAGCGGACCTATCACTTTGGCCGCCATCGCCGACAGCAATTCTTTACCACTCACGCCCACTACGCTGGCGATCAACGGTGGTTCATGGACAGGGTCCGTGCGAGTGCTGACGGCCGCAACAGATGTGCACTTGGAGGTCACAGCGCCAATGGCCCAGGCCTCCAGCAATCTATTCGACGTCACGATGGGCCCCCGTCTGACCTACACCCCAGGATCGTTCAACGTCACACTCCCTGCTCAGACGGTGAAGACTCGCACCTTGACGCTGGGGAATGATGGGGCAGAGCCACTGACGTGGAGCCTCACGTCCAGCTTCACCAACATTCTGAGCACCAGCCCCACTTTTTTCGGGACACCCAACAGTGAGGCAGCGTCAGACAAAAGCTCCCACCCCATCACTCAAGCAGACGACACGGTGCACCGCATGCCTGCCGTAACCGGCGGCTCCGCCGCGGCCATAGCATTGCCTGAACGACCTCTTTCTGAAGTCCTGACACTGATCAATTCCAAGCATGCAGACATCACCGCACTCATCCCCGGAGCCTACGCCTTCACCGATGGCGTGACTGGCAACAACATCCTGGATGGTGGCGATGACATGTACGACAATGGCAACTACCTCAGCACCAATCTGAACGGTTCGGGCACTTACCTCAGCTATTCCGATAACCTGATCCAGACTTCCACCCCGCTGGGCTCTGGTGGCCAATACTTCACTCGCAAACATCCAAAGTTGTTTGTCTTCGCCGCAGACATCGGGGGCGTAACCCAATTCAATATCAACGGTAATCTCGGGGCTGACGGAGGCGGCGCGGTCAATGGCACGATCCTCTCTGCAACACTCAACGGCATCACCTACAATGGAATGGTGAAGCGCGTCTTCGGCACCAGCGATCCCTCCGTCAATCACCTGATCGTCACGAGAGAAACCCCGGGCCTGACCAATACGTTTAGCACGAACACAGACAACGACTACCAGCGCGTCTCCGGTCTTAGCAGCACGACCCGCATCTATTATCTCCTTTTCGCCGCCGCCAATGGCGGGCAGATCACGGACCAGCAAACCCAGGCGATTTTCCAAAAATTCATCGAGGTCATCAGCCCGCTCGACTGGGCCACCGCAAGCCCAAGCTCAGGGATCATCCCCGTGGGGGCAACGCAGGATGTCACCCTCTCGTTCAGCGCGATCGGCCTCGATCCCGGCACCTATGAAGGCGAACTGGAACTGACCTCAGACGACGCCCGCGATCCGGTGGTCCCACTGCCGCTGACACTCAATGTCACACGCCCAGTCGATCACCTTGAGTGGGACACCATCGCATCCCCCCAGTCCGTCAACGAACCGTTCACCACTACGTTGGTCGCAAAGGATGACATGGGCGCAGTCGTCGCCGGCTTTGATGGAACCGCAGATATCACCGCCTTTGACGAATCATCCGCAGGCGATACAACCACGGGCGCAGGCACCGGCCTGACCTTCCAATTGCTGGACACAAGTTACCGAGTACACCGCACCGAGTGCCTGTACACACCCGCAGAGCTCGGTGGACCAGGCAGGCTCTCTGGCATGGGTATAGACATCTCATCGCTTGGCAATCCGTCGGTGATCAATCTCACCGTCAGAGTGAAGCTCTCGCTGCGCTCCAGCTTCAGCACCGGCAGTCAATGGGATACGACCGACTGGCAAACCGTGTTTGCCGGTCCGATCACCGCAACACTTGGATGGAATCAAATCCCATTCAGCACCCACTTTGACTATGACGGCACGCGC
Source organism: Verrucomicrobiaceae bacterium (assembly GCA_024232965.1). GTDB lineage: Bacteria > Verrucomicrobiota > Verrucomicrobiia > Verrucomicrobiales > Verrucomicrobiaceae > JACKQF01. The sequence continues at coordinate 7,004 of JACKQF010000005.1, forward strand.
AACTTGCTCGTCGACGTCAGTTTCTCGAATGCAACATCGAGCATTTCGACCGTTGTTCGCTGCACCACCGTGACTCCTTCGAGGGTGCTGCTGGCAGGTGCATCCAGTGGCGATCCGTTGACTTGGTCTGGCACGACGCCCGCAGGTTCCCCCAGCTCTCTGCTTCCCAGCCTGCGCTTCACGCGAACTGGTGTCACCGTTCCGTCATCACCAGCGACGACCACGGCCTTCATTGACGGCATCTGGACCGGTCCCGTCACCGTCGGTGCGCTAGGATCTGTTCGACTCACCGCACAAACGTCCGATGGAAAAGAGGGTGTAAGTAACGCCTTCGCACTGACCAGCAGCGGCACCCTCACCTTGACCACGCCATCCAGTGCGACCGAAGGCGCAGGGTTACTTGCCTCCGCAGGAACCGTCACCGTCAGCGCCGCCCCACTTAGCGATCTCACGGTCAATCTCGCTAGCACGCCCGGTGGAGTACTCTCATTACCCGCATCTGTCATCATCCCAGCCGGGCAAACTTCCGCAAATTTCGACATCACGGTGCTAGACAATGCTTTGCTGGACGGAAGTCGTCAGGCACATTGCAGCGCCTCTGCAGCAGCGTACCCAACCGCCACAGCGATCACGCAAATTGCCGATGACGAAACAACTTCTATCACGGTGTCCTCCACCGCCACTATTGCGGAGGGCACCACCTCTGCCACAGGCGTCGTCTCGCTGGGACAAGCAGCAGCAGCGGATCTGGTGATTGAGCTGTCGAGTTCCACACCATCGCGTCTCACTGTTCCTGCCACCGTTATCATTCCGGCCGGGCAGAGTAGCACCACTTTTACCCTCGTCGCACCCGACAACAATCAAGTCGATGGCACCGGTACCTCCACAGTGACGGCAATGCTGCAAGGTTCCAGCCCCGGCACGACTGCCGTTCAGATCACCGACAATGAGAACAGGAACCTGAACCTGGTGCTCTTTTACACCACCCTGGTGGAGGGAAATGCCCCCGTGCCTTCGGGAGGCTACGTCTCACTCTCTGGCTCGACTCCGACACCTGTCGTCGTCACCCTGACGTCCAGCGACACCTCCGAACTTGAGGTGCCAGCCACCGTCACGATCAACACCGGATCATCTGTCAGCCCGTACTTTCCTCTCACTGCCGTGGACGATGTGGTCTTCGACGGAACCCAGACTGTCACCGTCACCGCAAGCGCTGCGACCTTTGTCAATTCCAGCAAAAACCTAATCATCCAGGACGATGACTCACTCACCCTTGGATTGACACTTCCCGCAGCTCTCAGTGAAGTCGCTGGTCCCGGCGCTGGCACAGGTACCGCTTCCATCGGCATCGAAACAGCAGCCCCTATCACCGTAAGCCTTACCTCTTCGCTGCCTTCCCGACTAGCAATTCCATCGACTGTCACCATTCCATCCGGCCAGAACAGCGCTCCATTCAGTCTCGGCACCATCGACAACCGTATCGAAGACGGAGATGCCACCGCAACCATCACCGCCACCCAGGCGGCGCTGAGCACCACCGGCACACTCATCATCACCGATGACGAACCGCACGCTGCCACTGCGATTAAGTCCGAGGACGGACTTAGTTACCTCGTCTTCTCCTACCGTCGACTACTCCCCGTCACAGGCCAGCAATCCATTCTCGAAGTCAGCACCACGCTCGACGATTGGCATCTCGCTGGCGAAGAAGCCGAAGAACTCTCCGCCACACCCACTGGCGATGGCATCACCGAGACCGTCACCGTCCGCCTTCTCCCCGCCATCACCGTAGCCGCAAAAAAATTTATCCGAGTCCGCACCGCTCCACTACCGTAGCGGATTGGTCGAATGTCTCGATCCTAGACAAGCCCTCGGAAAACTTGCCACCTGGGCACCGTCTCGCTACAACTGAGGTTCCCATGGATATTTCCCCTGCCCGCAAGCCTTGGTATCGCGTTCTCTACATCCAAGTTCTCATCGCCGTCGCGCTGGGTATTTTGGTAGGGCGGATCGAGCCCGAATTTGGCAAGAAGCTAGAACCTCTGGCCAAGGGCTTCATCAACCTTGTGAAGATGATGATCGCTCCCATCATCTTTTGCACCATCGTGCACGGCATAGCCTCCATGGGTGATCTGAAAAAGCTTGGGCGCGTGGGATTGAAGGCCTTGCTCTATTTTGAAGTGGTCTCCACCATCGCACTCGTCATTGGCTTGATTGTGATCAACGTACTCAAGCCCGGCGTGGGGTTCACCCCGGCTGGAGAAACCTTCCACGCCACCGCCGCTGCCGCGACGTCTTCCTTTGGCGAAAAAGCACAGCACCTCAGCTTCGCGGACTTTTTACTGCACATCATCCCCGATACATTCTTCGGTGCCTTTGTGTCTGGGAATCTCCTGCAGGTCCTCTTCGTCTCGATTCTGACGGCACTGGCGCTCTCTGCGATGGGCGACCGTGCCAAGCCAGTCCTGCACGGCATCGATTGCGCTGCGGATATCTTCTTCCGCATCATGGGCATGCTCGTAAAGCTCGCCCCCCTGGGTGCTTTCGGTGCAATGGCCTTTGCCATCGCAAACTATGGTATGGGAGCGCTCGGCAGACTTGCCTGGCTCATGGTGGCCTTTTATGTGACATCTGCGGTGTTCGTGATCGTCGTGCTCGGCGGAATCGCCCGTTGGTGCGGTTTCTCTATATTCAGGTACCTCGGATTCATCAAAAACGAACTCTTCTTGGTTCTCGGCACCAGTTCCTCAGAGACCGCCTTGCCGGGCCTGATTCAGCGCCTGCAAAGGCTTGGTTGTTCACGATCAACCGTCGGACTCGTGGTGCCGACCGGCTACAGTTTCAATCTCGATGGCACCAATATCTACATGACAATGGCCGCCATCTTTCTCGCCCAGGCCACCAACACACCGATGAATCTTACCCAGCAGATCACGCTATTGCTGGTCGCCATGCTCACCTCAAAAGGCGCTAGCGGTGTCACGGGTGCGGGCTTCATCACGCTGGCCGCGACACTTCAGGCTGTTCCTGGCATTCCCCTGTCATCACTGGCGCTGCTAGTGGGCATCGATCGATTCATGAGCGAGTGCCGAGCGATCACCAACTTCATCGGCAATGGCGTCGCCACCGTCGCCATCAGTCGGTGGGAAAAGGAAATCACGGCCGAAGAATTGCGGCAGAATCTAAATCTTCCCGATCACATAGAGCTCCCTCCACCGCAGTCCCTGGAGCCGCCCAAGTCCTGAGCTTCCGCTTGACGAACAAGGGTGGACAGCACGATGGAGCGCACTGCAAAAGCATTGAAACGCCTCGTCACCTACATCCTCATCGCTGCCACCTGCGCAGCTCCAGCCCAAGACCCCAAGGAATGGGCTGCAATGGGTGCATGGTTCAAGGACTGGCCGGTCCTCTATGAGAATGACCGCGCCTCGTTTCTGAAGGAGTTTGCGCTTTCCGGTCGTTACGAGGGACAAGACTATCATCTCTCCGGAACCGCTGGCGATACCCAGGGATGGGACCACCGGCGCATCCGCTACGGGTTCCGAGCCCAGTTTTCCCACGACCTCGATTTAGCCGCCCAAGCCAACGCGGACGGAAACGAGGGCGAGGCCTACCAAAGCCTCTGGAACGCAGCACTAACATGGAAACCGATTCCCGCTTTCTCATTTCGGATCGGAAAATTCAAGCCACGCTGGAGTTACGAGTATTTCCTCGCCTCCTACGAGACTCTGACCCTGGAACGCAGTCTCCTGTCCAATCAAGCGCGCCCACAGATCACACCCGGAGCTGGCATCGATGGGCAAGCTGGGCTATGGGACTGGAGCGTCGGTGTTTTTTCGGGAGATTGGGATCGCGATTTTGGACACTTCGATACGGGTGCGATGTACGCCGCAAGTCTGGGGCTTGATGTCCATGGGCCAACGCACACGGAGAAAGCCCATTTACGCCTCGACTATCTCGGCGATGATGGCCACGATGGGAAGACTTCGAAAGGGCCTTGGGATCACAATTTTGCTTTGAGCCTGGATGTCCGCCAAGGCCCTTGGGGCATACTGGCGGAGACGGTGTGCGCATCGGGCGGACCCGAGACCGCCTACAGTTTCATGCTGATGCCGAGCTACGAACTCGGGCAGAAATGGCAGATTGTCGGCCGACTCCAATATGCTGCCGCAGGTACCGACGTTTTGCGGTCCACGTCCCGCTACGAACGGCTCGCACCTGCCCTCCCTTCCGACGCCAAAGGGGATCGATACCAAGCGGTCTTTCTCGGGCTGAATTACCTCATCCAAGGCAATCACCTGAAACTCATGACCGGCATTGAGTATGCGCACATGGACTCGTCTCAGAGCGTGTCCAGATATGACGACTGGACCTGGATCAGCGGCATCAAGATGTATTTTTGATTCCTTCCGGATTCCCAACTCCGTGATAGCAAGTGCACCATCGCTCCGTCTATTGATGACCATGAAGAATCTTCTTTTCTCTCTCCTCATCGCCACCACGGCAGCTACCGCCGCCGATTCGATCAGCACGATCCCGCTGAAGGACATCAGCGGCAAATCCACCAACCTCGCCGCCTACGCCGGCAAGGTCATCCTGATGGTCAACGTCGCCTCCCGTTGTGGCAACACTCCTCAGTACAAACAGATGGAGGAGGTCTACGCGAAGTACAAAGACCAGGGCCTTGTGGTCCTGGGATTTCCTTGCAACGATTTTGGTGCTCAGGAGCCTGGATCCAACGACGAGATCTTGGAATTTTGCACCAAAAAGTATGCGGTCACCTTCCCCATGTTTGACAAGTTACACGTCAAAGGACCAGACCAACATCCGCTTTACGCCGCACTGACAGGCAAGGACGGTCCGTTCCCAGGAGACGTGAAGTGGAATTTTGGCAAGTTCCTCATCGGTCGTGATGGCAAGCCCATCATGCGAATCGAGCCCAAGACCAAGCCAGATGACGCCAAAGTGATCGCCGCCATTGAGGCAGCATTGGCAGAGAAGTGATCTTCACGCAACCTGCTAGGTTGCAGAAGGTCGATTTTGAGAGCAGGAAGACCTTGGTTTTCCTGCTCTTTTCTTTGGATGTCACTCAACACCGCCAACGTCGCCGCACCTCCGCGTGATTTGCTCGGAAGGCTGCCGCGTGATTTGCGACTGTCCGTCACGGATCGTTGCAACTTCCGCTGCACCTACTGCATGCCGAAAGAGCTCTTTGGAGAGGAACACGCCTTCTTACCCAAGAGCGCGATCCTGAGCTTTGAGGAACTCCATCGGTTTGCCGCCATCTGCGTGGGCCTTGGCGTCCAAAAAATTCGGCTTACCGGTGGCGAACCGCTTCTCCGCCGCGATCTTCCCAAACTCATCGCGATGCTCAGCAGCATTTCGGGACTGCAGGACATCGCCTTGACGACCAATGGCTCAGCCCTCGTCCAGTTGGCCCGCCCTTTGCGCGAGGCAGGTCTTAACCGCCTCACCGTCAGTCTCGATGCCTTGGACGATGGGATTTTTCGCGCGATGAACGACGTGGACTTCCCCGTTCATCGCGTATTGAGCGGGCTCAACGCCGCCATTGACGCCGGCTTCGGCCCCATCAAGATCAACATGGTGGTCAAGCGTGGCGTAAACGAAGATCAGATCCTGCCCATGGTGGATCACTTTCGCAACGGCCCCTTTGTGCTGCGCTTCATCGAGTTCATGGATGTCGGGTCCACCAATGGATGGCGCATGGACGATGTCATCCCGTCCCGCGAGGTCCTGCAATTGATCCAAACCAAACACGCCGTTTCTGCGCTCGCTGCGAACAGCCCCGGCGAAGTCGCACGCAGATTCAAACTCGACGACGGCAGCCTTGAACTCGGGTTCATTAGCTCCGTGACGCAGCCCTTCTGCGCCAATTGCACCCGCGCACGCATTTCCGCAGAGGGCCAGCTTTACACCTGCCTCTTTGCGACAGCTGGACACGACATCCGCGCCTTGTTACGCTCCGGTATCAGCGATACAGAAATCGCCAGCGCCCTCCGCAGTATCTGGATGAGCCGGGATGATCGCTACAGCGAGATCCGCAGCCATCACACCCAACCTCCCGGCCGCAAAGTAGAGATGTCACACATCGGCGGCTAAGATCATCAACGCCCAATGAAGATCCACGGCAATCCCCATCGCACCATCGAGACCGACGCCGCCGAAAACGTGCGCATTCTTGATCAGACACTTCTCCCCCACGACGTCGTTTGGCGGACCATGACCACTTGGCAAGATGCCTCAAAAGCCATCTCCATCATGCAAGTGCGCGGGGCCCCTCTCATCGGTGTTACCGCTGCCTTTGGAGTCGCACTCGCCATGCGGGATGATGCATCTGACACCTCGCTAGACACCGTCTGCAAAAGCCTTTTTGCCACACGCCCCACCGCAGTGAATCTCCGCTGGGGACTTGATCGCATGAAGGCAGCGCTCGGCTCACTGCCCAGTCGAGAGCGAGCTGCCGCCGCATGGTCGGAAGCTGTCCAGATCGCGGATGAGGACGTTCGAACCAATGAATCCATTGGTAGAAACGGACACGAACTTTTCCAACGCATCTTCGAACAGAAAGCCGCATCATCCGGCCCACTCAATGTCATGACTCATTGCAATGCAGGCTGGCTCGCAGCGGTCGATTGGGGCATGTCGCTATCTCCTGTCTATCAGGCCCATGACGCAGGCATGCCCGTCCATGTTTGGGTCAGCGAGACTCGCCCTCGCAATCAAGGCGCAGCGCTCACAGCCTTTGAACTCAACCAACACGGTGTCCCACACACCCTAATCTCCGACAATGCCGCCGGGCACCTGATGCAACGCGGCCTCGTGGACCTTTGCATTACCGGAGCGGACCGCGTTACCGCCAGCGGAGATGTCGCCAACAAAATCGGCACCTATCTCAAGGCTCTCGCGGCGAAGGCGAACAACGTGCCATTCTACGTCGCCGTCCCGGTCAGCACCATCGACTGGACCATCTCCGATGGTGTCCGCGATATCCCAATTGAGCAGCGCTCCTCCCGAGAAGTCACCCACATTCCCGGACGCAACAGCGTCGGCGCTCAGGAAGAGGTCCTCATCTGCCCGGAAAACACTCCCGCTCGCAATGACGCCTTCGACGTCACACCCGCAGCACTCGTCAGCGCCCTCATCACCGAACACGCCGTCGTGGACTGTTCGGCGGAAGGGTTGCTCGTTCTAAAACCAGCCTAGGCGGCTCCGACCAGGATTGGATCGAAGCGCCTAGCGAGCGAAGGCTCCGTACGTTTTAACTACAGCCGCCCCGCAAGAAGCTCGCGCTGATAGTAGAGTTCCTTCGGCATGTCGTCGTGCAGATCCAGGTACAATTCCTCCGTCGAGAGTAGCTCGCTGCGGAACTCGCGCCCGTTGAACTGCATCAATTCATCCCACTTTTCACGGGTGAAATCCGGCAGGCCTGCCCAGTTGATCTCTGAGTAGCGAGGCATCCATCCCAGTTCAGTCTCATGCCCACGCCCCTCGCCGCGGCAACGTTTTACGATCCACTCGAGCACGCGCATGTTATCGCCAAACCCAGGCCACAGAAACTTTCCATTGGCATCTTTGCGGAACCAATTCACATGGAAGATGCGTGGAGGCTCGTTGATCAGGCGGCGCATGTGCAGCCAATGGCCAAAGTAGTCGCCCATGTTGTAACCGCAGAACGGCAGCATTGCCATGGGATCGCGTCGGACTTTCCCGACCGCCCCCACCGCAGCAGCAGTCGTCTCGCTGCCCATGTTGGCACCGAGAAAGACGCCGTGCACCCAGTTGAAAGCCTGGAAAACCAGAGGGAACGTCGTGGCACGCCGCCCCCCAAAGATCAGCGCGTCGATAGGCACCCCCTGCGGATCTTCCCAGTTATCGTCGATCGTGGGGCACTGCTCCGATGGTGCTGTGAATCGCGAGTTCGGATGGGAGGACACTCGACCACAGTCAGGTGTCCATGACTCCCCACGCCAGTCTGTCAGGTGCGCAGGTGGCTCAGAGGTCATTCCCTCCCACCACACATCGCCATCATCGGTCAGCGCGACATTAGTGAAAATGGTGTTTCGTTGGATAGAAGACATCGCATTTGGGTTGGAAATCCAAGAAGTTCCCGGAGCCACACCAAAGTAGCCAGCCTCGGGATTCGTCGCCCAGAGGCGCCCATCCGCGCCTGGACGAAGCCAAGCGATGTCATCGCCGACGATGGTCACCTTCCAGCCTTTGTCCAAATACTCTTGCGGCGGCACCAGCATGGCAAAATTCGTTTTCCCACAGGCGCTCGGGAATGCCGCCGCAACGTAGGTTTTGCGGCCATCAGGAGATTCCACGCCAGAGATGAGCATGTGCTCCGCCATCCAGCCTTCGTCACGTCCCATCACACTGGCGATGCGCAGGGCTAGACACTTCTTACCCAGCAAGGCGTTACCACCGTAGCCAGAACCAAAGGACCAGATGCTGCGCTCCTCAGGAAAGTGCACGATGTACTTCGTTTCACTACAGGGCCAGGGCACGTCCTTTTCACCGGCAGTCAGCGGCTTTCCAACGCTGTGGACGCAAGGAACAAAGTCGCCCTCCTCACCCAATTGATCCAAAACCGGCGCGCCCATGCGTGTCATGATGCGCATGTTCACCACGACGTATGGAGAATCTGTCACCTCCACTCCGATGACCGAAAAGGGAGAGCCCAGCGGTCCCATGCAAAAGGGAACCACGTACATCGTTCGTCCCTTCATACAGCCTGCAAAGAGACCGTTCAGCTTGGACTTCATCTCTGCTGGCGGCATCCAATTGTTCGTTGGGCCTGCATCGACTTTGCGGTGACTACAAATGAAGGTGCGATCCTCGACGCGGGCGACATCGTTCGGATCAGACCAGGCGAGATAGCTATTAGGGCGCTTCTCTGGATTCAGCTTCTTAAAGGTGCCACTGGAAACCAGCAACTCAGAGAGTTCGTGGGACTCCGCTTCAGAACCATCGCACCACCGGACCTGATCAGGTGTGCAGAGAGATTGAATTTCTTGGATCCAGGCGAGAAGTGCTTTGTGTTTGGGGGGTGTCATGTCAGGTAAAATCGATTCGGACTACGCCGATATCATGACACGCAATCGTCGTGCCACCTTGTGATATATCATACGAATATTGGCCACTCGTAGCCGTATCCAAGAGTCAGTCGTCGTCGCCGTCTTGTAGCTTTTGCAATTGCCGCACCAGCTCCTTGATTTTGTGAGCGCTGCGCACGTTTTTGAAAGCGACCTCAACCCCAGCATTGGCCGCCGAAGAGAAGTCGAGACTCCCAATGCCTAGCAACCCTGTGATCCACTTCTCCGACACATCAATGGAGCGGATATCACGAATTCGCACCTCTTTGGAACTCCGACCAATGATCCCCCAAAGCACCTCCACCCGATCCTCGGTGATCAGGTAATCTTTGGAAAATCGGGCGATCGCGATGCACGTCACTGTGGCGGATGCGCAGGCCATCCCGAGGAGGAAATAGCGCGTGCCAAACTGAAAACCCAGCCCCGCAGCGATGCAGAGCAGTGCCGCCAAAAACAACGCCTTCGTGTAAGACAACCAGGACGGATGCGCGTGATGCATGATGCGCTCGCCGCTGGAGGTGTATACAAAGCCCTCGTCATCACCTTCCTCGTCATCCTCCCACTCCTCATCGTCGTCGCTGATTCCATCGTGGTCCGCCCGAATTTCCTGGAAGGCTGGCCTCTCCACGCGGGACTCCGCCGCCACAGGGCTCGGCTGGCGCATGCCGCGGATCAGCTCGCCAATGGTGTGGGTCTGCCCATTGTCCAGATCCGTGCAAAACTCGCCCCTGGCGATGACACCCCGCTCCGAGAGCAGCCAAAGATCCTCCTTGGACAGCGGCTCGCTGAACTCAGGATGATCGTTGATACTATAAAGTGCGGCCATGAGAGGCTCCCGGAAAAAGCTAAACGCCGCTAGACAGTCAAGCGTCCGCATTCAATGCAGAGATTCCCTGCCCTCGTCAAGCTCAACCACAAGGGGGGGACGAAACCCGCACCATCAAGCCTCCGCATCCGGCGCAGGCGGCAGGAGGTCGGCGCGCTTCAGGAGGTCCGGCACATTGAGGAGCAGCAGCTCACCCTTCGGGGTCTGGCAGATTTCTCCGAGAAACGGGGCGAGGCGATCCACCTCTGCCACAGCGGTGTGCACGAGACTGGCTAGGATCCGCTCGTCGTGCCGGTTCGGAGGGAAGATATTGGTCAGGCGGTAGAAGGTGATACCGCTGTCCCAGTCCATTTCAAAGTTACCCAGGTTCAGCTCCTTGTTCACCCGCATCAGCAACTCCGCAGCCTTGCTGCGATGGGTCGGCGGGCAGGTCAGCCCGACCTGTGCGACCACGCTGGCGATGGAGACATCTCCATACACCTGCATGTGCAGTGGAACCTTGGTGTGGTGGGCCTCAAACTCAGACTCGATGACCTCAAGGCCTGCGACCTCTCGGTAATGCCAGCCCATGTTTTTGAAAGCGGTAAGCGCTGCGGCGTATAAGGCGGACACGGGAGTCGGACGAAAATTCAAATGCGATGATTAGCATCCTGAATGGTCGGGGCGGCGAGATTCGAACTCACGACTTCTTGCTCCCAAAGCAAGCGCTCTACCAGGCTGAGCTACGCCCCGAAATCGGTGGGGCGTGATAGTGCCACCATTTATCTGGAGCGCAAGAGGAAAGCGCACCAGATGTTTTTTTCTGCAAAAATAAGTCAGGCACCATGCAGGATTTCTCCACCCATTGGAGCTGACGCTGCATAGCCCTCCTTTCTTGACGGCATTTCTGCGCATTTTACAGATTGAAGAATCCGCGCTCCGGTCGTTAGTACAGGCTCCATGCCGACCGCCACCCAGGACAGTGACGAACGTCTCGCCCGCATCTTAAAGCGGGTGCGCCGCATTGAATTGATCACGCGCGGCATGGTGAAGGAAACGCTAGGCGGCGCCTACCACAGCCGCTTCAAGGGCCAGGGCATCGAGTTTGATGACTTTCGCGAGTATCAACCGGGCGACGACGTGCGCTTTTTGGACTGGAATGTCACGGCGCGAATGAATGAGCCTTTCGTCCGCAAATACGTCGAGGAAAGAGAACTGACCGTGATGCTAGCCGTGGATATCAGCGGATCGGGCGAGTTCGGCAGCAAGGAGGACTCCAAGCGCGAGCGAGCAGCGGAGATCGCCGGAGTGTTTGCTTTCAGTGCCTGTCAAAACCAGGACAAAGTCGGCTTGATCCTCTTCTCTGACAAGATCGAGCACTATCTGCCAGCCCGCAAAGGCACCGCACACGCTCTGCGCATCCTGCGCGACATCCTGAACCTCACTCCAGAGAGCCCTCGCACTGATCTGCGTCCGCCTCTGGACTTGGCGCTTCAGCGTATCAATCACCGCGCGCTGGTGATCGTGATCTCCGACTTCATGACGCCAGATTTCAGCTGGGAGAAGAGTCTTCGCGGAGTCTCAGCAAAGCACGACGTCGTCGCCGCACGAATCATCGATCCAGCGGAACGCCACCTTCCCGATGCCGGACGCATCGTGGTGGAAGATCCAGAGACGGGACTCCAGCAAGTGGTGGATACCTCAGACGGCACCGTGCGGAGGATTTACCAGCAACGGATGGTGAAGCTCGGCCAAGACCTCGAGGCCTTGCTCCGCAAAAACGGGGTGGAACAAATTGATGTGCAGACGGATCAGGACTACGCCCCAGCATTGCGGGCGTATTTTAGATCCAGAAAGAGGAGGAAGCGTTAATGGGGGGCGGGTGTTCGCGGATTGCATCGAAGATTGGCTACGCACTGATGATCAGCCCGATCATCTTCAGCGGTATCCTGCATGCCCAACAGGCAGCTGAGCCGGCGGGCGATCCGCCACGTCCACCTCCGCTGCCCCACCCTGAATTGCCCGACATCCCGGCGGTACCAGAGTCCACCCCTTGGGTGCTGCTCGTCTCTGCGGGACTGCTGATTGCAGCGCTAGCGGGACTGATCATCTGGCTGCTGTTTTTCCTGCCCAAGCTCCCACCACCAACGCCGCTGCCGGAAGCACGTCGCAAGGCCCTGGGCCGACTGCGGAAATTGCGTGCCGAGGCAGAGACGCTGCCACCACCAGAGGTCAGCAGCCACGTCTCGCAGATCTTGCGCACCTATCTGTTTGATCGTTTTGGCCTGCCGGGACCAACCCGCACCACGCAGGAAATTTTCGAACCAGGATCAAAGGCAGCCGCTTCGGTATCGCCCGAGTTTGTCTCCGTCGTACAGTGGTGCGATGAGATTTCCTTCATGCCAAAACCCACCACCGTCGAGCAATCGCTGAGCTTGATCGACGCCGCCATCACCCGTTTGGAGCAGGACCGCTGATGCATATACCGTTCCTCCCATCCGAATTCGTCCTGGCCCGGCCCGAATGGCTGCTGGCCCTGCTCCTGCTGCCACTGCTGGCCATCTGGCGCAGCAAGCATGGGCGTACGCCTGCGGTGAAGTTCTCTGGTGCCTCGCTGTTGAGCGGCCTCGGGTCTCCAGCTCGCTCCACCTGGGGCAGCTTCTTTTTCGGCCTCGTGCTGGCCAGCATGGCCTGTGCAATTCTCGCGCTGGCACGCCCGCAGCGTCAGATCAGTTTTGATGAAGAGAAGACGGAGGGCATCGCCATCATGTTGGCTGTGGACGTGTCTCTCTCAATGCGGATTCAGGACTTCTACATCAGTGGCATCCCCGTGAACCGCCTCACCGCCGCCAAGCGCGTCATGCAGGACTTCATCGCCGGGCGCGCCAACGACCGTATCGGCATCGCTGCGTTTGCTGGAGCCCCCTACATCCCCTGCCCGCTGACACTGGACCACGACTGGCTCCAGACCAATATCGAGCGCGTCCAGACTGGCGTCATGGAGGACGGCACCGCCATCGGCTCTGGGCTAGCGGCGGCGGCCCGGCGTCTGGACGACCAAAAAGTACCGAGCAAGGTGATCATCCTGCTGACCGATGGCGCGAACAATTCCGGAAAGCTCAGCCCTCAAGACGCAGCCCGACTCGCCGTGACCTTGGGCATCAAAATCTATACGATCGCCATCGGCACGCCAGGCGTGCACATGATCCCTCTCGAGGACGGAAGAATCATCACCAGCGGCCGGCAGGAATTTGATGAAAAGACCCTGCGTGAAGTCGCGGACCTCGGCAGCGGCCAGTTTTACATGGCGCAGGATCTGGGCGCTCTGGCAAAGATCTTCAAGACCATCGACGAACTAGAGAAAGTGGAGATCAAGCGCAAGACCTACATCGAGATCTCCGAGCTCTACCACTGGCCAACAGCCTTCGCCGTCGCGTTGCTGTTGCTCTCCATGCTGTTGCACCAGACGATCCTGCGCACCGCACCAACGCCCGCATCCACGTGATGTCCACCCCTCGTATCCACCCTCAACCCATCTTCGCATGACCTTTTCCCGTCCTGAATGGCTCTGGCTGCTGCTGGTTCTACCCGTGCTCCTTTTCGCTCGGGTTTGGGGCAATTTCAGCGCACGCAAGGCAGTGCGCGGATTCACCGCACCCCGCCTCCGGGATGTCCTGCTCGTGGGCGTCAGCGCATGGCGGTCGTGGACATCGTTCATTTTGCAAATGCTGGCATTGGCAGGGTTCATCCTAGCCTTCTGCGGACCGCGCTGGGGCACGGAGCCACGGGAACGCCGCGAGAGTGGTCGCAATGTCATCATCGCAGTCGATACCTCGCGCTCCATGCTGGCCAATGACGTGCTACCGGATCGGCTGACACGCTGCCGTCTGGCTGCGCAGGATTTGCTCTCGCTCCTCCCCGGAGACCGTGTCGGACTCATCGCCTTCGCCGGGAATGCCTACCTCCAGGCCCCCCTAACGACGGATCACGATGCGGTAGTCGAAGCGATCCAGACGCTCGATGTTACTTCCATCCCGCGCGGAGGTTCCGAGCTGCACAAGGCGGTGAAACTAGCGATCGATACCTTTGCCAAAAGCCCCGCCCGCAATCACGGTCTGATCATCTTCAGCGATGGTGGAGATCCCGATCCCGATCTCGCCGCCACAGCAAAATTGGCGGCTGAAAAACACGTCATTGTTCTGACCGTGGGCGTCGGGACCGAAGGCGGCTCTTTTATCCCTGACCCTGATCCAGAGCACACCGGAGACTGGGTGCGCGATACCGAGGGCAATGTCGTGAAGACAAAGCTGGAAAGCGCCCTGCTGCAGGAACTGGCACGCACCACCCACGGACGCTACTTTAAACTCGGAGCCACCACGGTGTCCCGCAACTTTGTGCAGGGGCTGCTATCCAGCCTGGAGCAACAGGAGGCCACCGCACAGGATGCCGTTCAGCCGATTGAGCGCTTTTACTGGCCGCTGTCTGCGGCTATGCTCCTCCTCATGATTTCCTGGCTCATCCGTCCCGCAGGCAAACCCGCCCCTCGCATCGGTGGGATTGCCACCATGACCGCAATGCTGCTGATGGCTGCACCCAATACCGCGCAGGCCAGCAATGTGCTAACAGCGAAGTTTTTCGCGTTCTCTTCTGGCAAGAATCTAGAGAAGGAAGCACGGGATGCCTTGGAAGCCAAAGACTACAAAGGTGCCGCAGAAAAATACGACGAACTGCTGCAGCAAAGCCCACCCGCAACACAGCGCCGCCCTCTGGCCTTTGCTCGCGGTATTGCAGCCTACCAATTGAAGGACTTTGACCGTGCCGTCACCTCGTTCAGCGAGGCGCTTGAATCTGCTGACCCAGACCTCCAGACGCGTTCCCACTCCGGCCTCGGCAACACGCTCTACGAACAAGGCGTGAAGATCCTGCAAAAGCAGCCGCAGATCACGGTCAAAGCCTGGCGTGACTCCCTGCACCACTTCGAAGCCGCGCTGGAGCTTGATCCAGACAACGCCAACCTCAAAGAGAACCGCGATTTCGTCCGCAAACTCCTTGATGAGCTTGAGAAGAAGATGGAAGAGCAGCGCCAAAAACAGCAGCAAGAGCAACAGGGTAAGAAAGGCAAGAAAGGGAAAAAAGGCCAAAAGGGCAAGGAAGGCCAGCAAGGTAAACAAGGCCAAAACGGACAGCAAGGCCAGGACGGTCAGCAACCCGGAGGTGAAGAAGGCGAAGACGGCGACCAAACTCCCGGAGGCAAGAATGGCGATGAAATGTCAGACGAAGGCAGCGGCGGTGATCCCGACAAAGAACACGAAGGCCAAAAGGATGCTGTGCCAGAGGGCAACATTCAGGCTGGCAAACCCGGCGATCAGCAGGGCGACCAACAACAGGCCCAGGCAGGACAGAAAGAGGGCGACGAGCAGGATGAACGCTCCGATGCCACTGGCTTCAGCCCCAACGAAGCGCGCAATTTCCTGCGCACCTTTGCGGACGACCAAAAGTCAGCCAAACTCCGCCAGCAACGTCAGGAACCCGCGCGCGGAAAGGACTGGTAATCATCTCATGACGGAACGGATGCAGATACGATCAAACACAGGTAGCAGGTGGCGTTGGGTGCTTCAGATGGTCACAGCCTGCGCCCTCGGGCTCACGCAAGCCCAACCTGCCCGCTCGGCCGAAGTCACCGCCACCATCAACCCAGCAAAGGCACGTCCGAACCAAGTCGTCGCGTACTCTATCGTCATCAAGGACGGTCGGCCCGACGCTGTGCCGAACTTGCAATTGCCACTGCAAATCGGGCAGGCATCCGCGCCATCCGTGCAGCAAAACTTCGCCATCATCAACGGCGTCTCTTCTGCCCAGGTCAGCATCACATGGGGCCTGGCTGCACAAGAACCGGGCGACTTCGTCATCGCACCTCAAGATGTCTCCATCGGCGGGCAAATTTTGAAGACCAATGAGGTCAAATTCTCCGTCGTCAGTGGCGGCAACGCCCCTGGTCCTGGAGCCGACAACGACCCGAACATGCCCATCCTCCAGATCGAGGTCGGCAAGACAGAAATCTATCGCGGAGAGGTCGTGCCCATCACTGCCACGCTGTATTACCCCAGAGAAGTCGGCCTCCGCCGCACTGGCCTCATTGAGATCGATAAAAACGACTTCGCCATCCAGCGCTTCCCGCTCCAGAGCGAACAAGGCATGACCGTCATCAACGGCACCGGCTACATCGTTCAGACTTTTCGCAGCACCATCTCCGCCCTCAAAGAAGGCGACCTCAAGGCCGGCCCTGCCACCATGGACATCATCGTCGAGGTCCCCCTGCAGGGTAATTTCTCCCGCAATCCCTTCTTTGGCGTGCCCACCGAACCGCGCCGACTGACACTGAAAAGCCAGGAGGTGCCCGTCAAAGTGCTGCCACTGCCAAAAGAAGACCGCCCCGCCAGTTTCTCCGGTGCCGTCGGCGAATTCACCCTGAACCTCGCCGCCACCCCCACTGATGTGAAGGTCGGTGATCCCATTTCCGTCGAACTCACCGTCGCAGGCACAGGCAATTTTGATGCCCTCACTCCGCCCGCACTTTCGATCCCCGAAGGCTGGCGCACCTACCCCGCACGCCGCTACAATGTCGATTCCAACGGAATCGATCCTAACCTCACCCCCACGCTGGAGCGCCGTCTGGGATTCTCCACCGTCATCGTGCCGGAGAAGGAGCACACCGTCATCCCACCCTTTGAGATCAGCTACTTCAGCCCCAACGAGAAGAAGTACGTAACGCTTAAGACGGAGGAAGTCGCGGTCACCATTCACGCAGACCCAACCGTCGCCGCCGCAACCACCACTGATGCCTCTGGAGCAGTTGGCAACATGGACACAAGCCCTCAGGCAGGTGGCCTTGCCCCACCGCAGGCGACGCTTTCTGACATCCTCCTCCACACCCCGGCAACCGCCCATTGGATCAGCCCCAGCGCGGTCCTACTGACACGCCGCCCGATCTTTTGGGTCGTCACTCTACTGCCAGCCATCGTCCTGATCATCGCAGGTATCTTCAAATCCATGCGCCGCCGGCTGCTAGAAGCAGAAATGGGACCTGCAGGCGATGTCCGACGTGCCTGGCGGGATCTCAATGCCGCCCAACTGGACGATGAGACGTTCCTGCACCGCGCAGCACAATTCATCCACACGGTACACGCCGACCGCGACGACGCCACACGCGCAGCCGCCGTGGACAAAGTCCTCCAGCGCTACCTCCATCAGAACTTCAGCCAAAATCGCGGCACCTCAGCCCCGCTGACAAGCGCCGAGCGTGGAGAGATCCTCAACGCCCTCGACAAAATTCGCGGCGAGACCCTCGGTCAACTCAGCAAAAAGCCGCAGCCCACTCGCGGACGGCTCACCCCCGGTGTTGCAGCGATGATGCTCGGCGCACTTACCCTCAGTCCCAATTCCACTCGGGCCGCAGAACCTACGGCAGACGAGCTCTACCAGCAAGCCGTTGAAGCTCTAAAAAACGAGGACTTTACCCGTGCCCAATACATCGCAGAAGCCCTCACTCGCCGCCAGCCGCCGCTCCTCTCTTCTGAGCTTTTCCAGATCATCGGCCACGCTCGGTTCAAGAAAGACGACCTCGGTCGCGCCGCGCTCTGGTATGAAAGAGCCGCCCTTTTTTCTCCTCGCGAGCCAGAGCTGAAACAAAATCTGCGCTTACTGGATGAAAAGACCCGCTTCCTCCTTTTTACACCCCAATCACCTTTGGAACAGTTCAGCCTGAACCTGAGCCACAATGAATGGATCCTGATCGGTACCATCGGCTTCTGGCTCATCCTCTTGGCCATCGGCTTGAAGATTTGGAAGGGCCAGATGGGCAGTCTCGGCGGTGTCATGATCGCCATCGGCATCACCGCGCTTATCGCATCCGCAGGGATGGCTTTGATTCGCCCTTCCGGCGTAGACCGCGTCAAGGACGTCGCCATTGTCACGGTCAAAGACACCCGCGCCTACAGCGCCGCCGCCCATACCGCCAGTGAAGTCATCGAGCTGCCACCCGGCAGCCAAGTCCGTATCCTCGATACCCGAGGCTCCTGGAATTACGTGGAAATCCCCCGCACCAGCGAAGGAGCAGACATCCTTCGCGGGTGGGTTGATAGCCAAGCCCTCACCCCCTTCTGGCCCTGGGACACCGCCATCGTGCCCTAGCGGTTCATTCGAAGCCCTCAAGGCAAGAAGCCCCGCCTGCCTTTGGGCGAGTGGGAGCTTCTAGAAGGGCGTGGCCTGCTGCTGATGGCAAGATTTGACGCGCTAAAGCGCAAAGCCACGACACTGCGCGGCACTGCGACCGTAGACCTGGGCTTTAGCCCGTCCAGTGTGGCTGCCGGAGTCACGTTGCAGGCGGGACCGCTCTGCTGGGTTGGCGCAAAGCCTAACCGCGTTTGCCCGACATGGGAAGAGCATCCACTCGCTCGTCACCAACCTCGACTCGGATCTCCCCAGATGCGGTAATGCAGGGCGGCAGACCGTGGGGGTGGTAAATATGGCGGAGTCCGCAGGCAAGGCCACAATTCACGTGGTGGGTGCAGAGGCACTCTCGGCTCAGCAGGTTCAACACGCACATCTGCGTCCCATTCCACAGGCAGGGCAAAGGACAAGCTTCCTTTTCATTGAAACAAGCGATCATGATTCAAACTCCGTTCTGACGAACATCGACAATTGAACTCACCGCTGAGAGACCGCATCAGGACCCACGCCAAGTCAGGAGAAAACATTTACTGACTCGGTTGAGGCCCGACCCTCTTTTCGTTCACAACGCCACCACTGCGAGTTTTGGTGCACTCCTTTTCGATTCAAATCATGATCTACTCAAGAATTTCTCACATCTATGGGATAGCTCAGAAAGTAGGCACCGAATCACCCCTCCCCCGTAGGCGTGCCCGCCAGAGCACGATCCCAGAGAGCCGACCACTACCCGACACATTCTGGCGAATACTCCTGCCTCCGTGTCAGAAGACTGGTGCAACCCGCACTTAACGCGCGGCTGTGATCCCGCCTTTGATCTCCTTCGCGTTGGTACGGAGCACTTCGATGCCGCAGATGATGGGCTGATTCTTCTCCGTTGGATTGGGATTAGCAGGGACTAGCTCCACCAACAATGCACCCGAGACTGCGACGTTTTGGAACTCCTCCACATGCGCCTTTTTCACTCCGCCCGTGATGGCTACGATATCGACGCCTTTGGCAACTGTCTTATCCTGAAGCCTGATATCAAAGACACGCTGCCCGGCCACGTCGCCCTCGGGAGCAGCGAAGGAGAGCTTCACCGTATAAGTCTCTGGCTTCTGGCCTGCACCGATCAGTGGCAGTTCTGCATGGACGAGCCCCTTTCCACCCGAGGCAAACACCCAGTCTGGATCAGCGCCAGCGACCTGATACGACTCCGCATTGAAGTCGTAAAAATCACCGCCCTTCGCAAAGGCTGGCTTGAGGTCCAGAGGCAGGTCGATGCCTGCCCGTGAAGACGGACGCGGGTAGCCGAGCCAGAGCTTGCCATGGCCATCGCGGCGATCCCCGGGTGCCCCAAAGTTTAGTGCCATGTGCTGCACGGGCGTGCTGGAACCAGTGGCGCTGTAGACGCCCCAGTTCATGTGGTCTTCGCGTGGCTCAAAAACAATGGTGGACGCGACCGAGAAAAGGCAGACACAACCCGCGCTGGCCTCTGGGATCATCACGAGACCGTTCGCTGGAATCGTATTGATCCAGCAGCCAAGCCGTTGCCCAGCGAAGTGCTCCGTGCCTTCATCCTGATCCAAGTTGTAGAACGCGGTCGATTTGGAGCGGAAGAACATCATGTTCGATGTCGCAGAAATTGCCCCGCAGTGGTGCCCTGGCCGAGCAAACATCCAGGGTGTCTGCTCGCCCGTCAGCGGATGGGTGCGCATCTTCTGCGCGCCAGTGTAGAGATCGTAGCCCCAAGGTTCAGCGATGATTTCATTGTTAATCACCACCGGCCGATGACGATAGTTCGCGTCCTTGGCCCAGACTTTTTCTCCCTTCTCTGCGTCAAGCACCACGATGCGACGACGGGCAAACTCACCTTTCAAAAACTGCTCCCAGTAGTGTCCGTTCGCATTGGCACCCGCGAGCACGAGGTGATGATTTTGATAGATCAGAGTCAGGCTCCCCCCCCCGTCGCCGATGCCGCTGCAATCTGTCACATCGACGGGCTTGGCAAAGATCTGCT
The DNA here is from genome assembly GCA_024232965.1 of Verrucomicrobiaceae bacterium. GTDB lineage: Bacteria > Verrucomicrobiota > Verrucomicrobiia > Verrucomicrobiales > Verrucomicrobiaceae > JACKQF01. The sequence continues at coordinate 27,153 of JACKQF010000005.1, forward strand.
TTCCTGTTTTGGCATCTACCGCCACCGCCAGACGCAGGTCCGCATTCTTCACGCGTTCCTCAGCGATCTCTCGCTCCTTACCCGTCAGCGCAGCCAGTTCGGTCTTGTCCTGCTTTAGCATCAGTTCCCGCTGGTCCGGCGTCAGCGTGGCATCGATGAAGAAGACCCGTCCATCCCCAATGGCGATCGAGACATGGGAGATATGCTTTCCTTGGTAGTTCCACATCAGGTTCCCGGTCTTCACGTCGTAGGCAAAGATGCTATCAGTCGCCTCCGCCGCAGCCCTGCCACGGCGTGCGCGAACTTCCGCAAGTTCTTCGCGATCCGTGACGGTGCCGTAGAGGACGTTGTCCTCCAGCGCGACGTAGCCCCACTGCTTCTCCACACCGTTGGACTTGCCAGGCAGTTTGTGGATGCGCACGACCTTCCCTGTGGCAGCGTCGAACTGCGTGCAGTGGTCTTCCATCACGACAAATATGTAGTCGTCGTTGGCCGCCATGTTCCCGGGTTCACTGGCGCGAGTCAGCCCAGTGCGAATGGCACCCGGGTTCTCTACCTCCCAGAGGAAGCGACCATTGAAGGCATCGTAGGCCATCACGGTTGTCTCACCTTGGATGAAGAGTCGCCCGTTCACTGACAGCGGACCCACGGCACCTGCGTGACGGTTGACCATCTTCCCTGGGCCTGGATCACCGTACCAGAGGACATTGAGCCCACCCTTCACACGCTCATCGTGATTGCTGGAGGTATTCGCAGCGTTCCCGTATTGGTGGGACCAAGAATCCGCGCCCGGCAATGCCGCACGCACAAGTCGCGACCAATTTCCATCGACTGTCAGCGTCGCCTTCTCATCGGTCAATTTCGTCGCCGCCAACCACTCTCCGACCTTCGAGGCCTTACCCTCAGGTGCCCCCAGCACAAAGGCACCGCCGATTGGCTTCAAGGCGCGAGCCACGTCGGTGGGAATGCCTGTCATATCGCCAGTTAGCAAAAGATGATCAGAGACAATGACATTTGCAAAGTAACTGGAATACGGCAGCACCGAAAGGTCCAGATGATCAATCACGATGCGAGGACCGTACAGCCCAGTGGGCAGCAAGGCCCGGCGCGAGGCCGCGACCTTTTCCGCATCCTCCTCCAGACCATATACCACCAAATTACTGCGAGTCGCGATCTCATACGCGAGCCGTCCTTTTTCGCTGCCCATTACCAGACAGAAACCATCCTTCACATCGATCTGGCTCAGTATCTTCTCCGCAGCCTCACTGTAGAGAGCGCTGAGCTCGTCCTGAGGAAACGGACTGCCAGTATTCGCGATGATTGCAGGAGCGGCAGGACCCGACTCATTGCCAAACGAGTATACACGACCCGTTGTCGTGCTAACGACCAAGTGCCCATCACTGACAGCGAGCCCGCGAGCCTCACCATCGACCGCAGTCTTCCAGAGCTCTTTGCCCGTCGCGGAGTCGAGGCAGGCGACCTCGTCTCTACCACCGCTCACCAAAATTCCGCCAGCATCGATCAGCGCTGCCGTATGGGTCGATGGTACACGCCATTTTACGCCGGAGTCCTGCATGGCAGCGATGGTCACGCGCTGCGCCGCCAGGTCGGCCTTCATCTTTTCATAGTCCAGTCGCAGGGGCTCGTACGCTTCAGCAGCCTCGACGAGTGCTGCCTGCATCTTCTGCACGATCTCTGCACTGCCCTTGCCTGCCGACAGGTCTTTTTCCGCAGACTTCACATCCGCCTGTGCTTTTTCCACCTTCTTCAGCTCCGTCAATGCGGCGTGCTTGCGCATGCCATCAGACAGCTTTTTGGCCGCCATCTCTGCGACGTGGCGTTTGCGGGTGCCCTGTGCATGCAACGTTCGATCCACCGCGATGATCTCCTTGCCCGTTGCCATGAAGCCGACATCGCCAGAGAGCGTCATCTGCACGCCTTGAAACCACGCGTAGCCCGTTTTGCCCGTCTTCTGATCCATGGCCAAGATCTGGTGCTCGCCCACGGCAAGGATTTGATCATCCACCAACAGCGCCTGCGTCCCGCCGATCTGGCCACCCGCATCACCACGCCAGGTCGGCGCAGGCTTGTTCAAGATCTCGCCGGTATGACGATCGACGGCTGCGGCCAGGGATCGACCCGATGGCACAAACAACACCTTGTCCGTAGCCAGCATATAACCTTGGGGGGAGAGGTCATTGCGCCCAGCATCATCTTGACTGATTGCGTCGTTTTTCCACAGCACCTTGCCAGTGCCAGAATCGACAGCGTAGAGGTAAATGTTCTCGTGCGGAAAAACACCCGCACCGAAGAAGGCTAGTCCACGATCCACCAGTACTCCCGTACGCACAGGCCAGCGCGAAATCATCCGACCACGAGCCAAAATGCGCTCGTCATTTGGTCCCGCCCGCAGATTCCAGATCACCGCGCCATCCTTCGCATCCAAGCAGTAGGCGTGACCATCATCGGATCCGACGTACACCTTGCCATCCACGACCATCGGTGCCAGGCGAATCGGACCATCAGTGAAAAAGGACCACACCTCCTTGCCCGTCGCCAGATCGCGGCAGTGCAACCGTCCATCCACCGATGAGCCGAAGAAAACCTTGCCCCCTGCGATGGCCACATGAAACACATCGTCAAAACGGATGCGGTTCAGCAGTTCCAAGCCCTCGATCACGCGACCGTCCTCGCCAGCCCAGGCCATCTTCGGCGGAGTTGGCGACGCAAAGTCCCAGCGCTGGTTCAGCGGCAGTTTCAGGGTCTCATCACTATGCCCGACGCGGCTGACATCATGCAAGTAAGTGGGCCAATCTGCGGAAGCTTGGGCAGCGAAAGACAGCGCTAAGAGAGCTGCAGAGAATCGAGAGAGATAGATCATAGAAGTGGACCGGTTGGGATCGACCAGTGCAAACTGGCGTCCACCCATAACGTTCACTCTCGCTCCCCACTATCCCAAGTGCCAAACTCTCTCAGACATTTCCCAATCGCATTTCTGCTGATGGTCATCGCCATCGCGCAGACAAGCCACGCCTGTTCAGTGCCAGTTTTCAGATACGCGCTGGAGCACTGGCCGTCGGATCCTTTTGAGCTCATCGTATTTCATCAAGGACCAATCACTCCCGCTCAAGAAAGCGAATTGTCCTCACTCGAAACCATCGATCCCTCAAAGCCAGCCAACATCACGACCACAAGAGTCGATCTCGCCAGCGAGCCCCGCGAAGAATGGAAGACCTTGGCAGCAATGATCGCAGGCAAGCCCTTGCCGCACCTCATGCTGCGTTTTCCGCTCAGCAGTGGAAGGCCACAGCCCATCCTCACCCTCAGTCTCGCCGAGGCCAAGACTCGCCCCGCGCTGTGGGACTCCCCCGCTCGCGAGACTATCGCAGATCGCATCGGCCAGGGCGAGAGCGCCGTCTGGGTGATGATCGAGAGCGGAGACAAAGCTCACGACGATGCCACCGCCGCGCTCATCGATGCACGACTGGAGTATCTCATGTCCGTGCTCAGCCTCCCAAAGCTAGACGAACTCGACATTGCCAACGGCCTCGTCTCCATCCCCGAGTCGGACCTGCGTCTGGACTTCACCCTGCTGCGACTTTCCCGCAATGACCCTGCGGAGCAAACATTCATCACCATGCTGCTCAAGACGGAGGCTGGCCTGGAAAAGGTCCGCGATCCCATCGTCATCCCCGTGTTTGGCAGAGGTCGCGCACTTTACGCCCTCGTCGGCGATGGCATCCGCCCAGAAACCATTGAGCAGGCCGCGACCTTTCTCATCGGCAAGTGCTCATGCCAGGTGAAGGAAAAAAATCCCGGTAATGACCTGCTCTTCGCCACCGACTGGAGCGCGCAGATCAAGGCCGGAGCGCTCACGGATCGCGAGTTGCCCACGCTTGCGGATCTGACCCAAAACATTCCTGTCACCACCCATCCGACAGCACCCGGCCCCATAGAATCACCACGCCCACTGTGGCCGTGGCTGATCCTGCCGCTAATGCTGCTGATTCCTGCGCATCGCTTTTTCCGTAAATCCTAGCCATGAAAAACGCCCTTCTCTTGGTGCTCAGCACAGTCCTCACCGCAGCAGGCGCGGAACCCATTGATCTCTCTGCAAAGCTGGTTTCCGTCTTGCACGATTCGCCCGTGCCGTGCATCGGTGCTGCAGTCATCGTGAACGGCCAGATCATTGGCTATGGGGCCAGCGGCGTTCGCAAAAAGGGCGATCCCACACTGGTGACTCGTGATGATGTCTTCCACATCGGCTCCTGCGGTAAAGCGATGACCGCGACGCTGATAGGGATGCTCGTCGACGATGGGAAACTGCGCTTCGACATGCCTTTGAAGGACCTGTTTAAGTCCGAAAAGATTCACCCGCTTCTGCAGCCAGTCACCCTGCGCCAGATCCTCGACCACGAAAGCGGACTGCCCGCCAATATCCCGCAGGACACCAAGGTTTCGTCGCGGGGCACCAATTCGTCGCCACTCAAGCAACGCAGCGCATTGATCCGCACCGTTCTCACGGCAAGCCCAAGCTCCGTCGGTCAATTCGTCTATTCCAACGTCGGCTATGCCACAGCCGGACACGCCGCAGAACTGGCCACTGGGATCGCTTACGAAGACCTCATGCGCGAGCGTCTTTTCAAACCCCTTGGCATGACCAGCGCCGGCTTTGGTGCCCCGGGCAATCCAGCAAAAGTCGACGCCCCCTGGGGTCACCTCGCCAACCCCATTCCACCGGGCCCCAGAGCCGATAACCCACCCGCCATCGCCCCCGCAGGAACCATGTACTTCAGCATGCTCGATTGGGCAAAGTTCATCCAATTCCAACTCACTGGCGAGCCCGCTGGCCTGATCCAGCCCACCACACTCCAGAGTCTCCACACCATCGCCCACCCAGGCACCACCTACAGCTGCGGTTGGGGCCACACCCCCAGGACTTGGGCCCAGGGCGAGGCTCTCACTCATTCAGGATCCAATACCATGTGGTTCTGCATCGCTTGGCTAGCGCCCAAAACCCAATCCGCCGTGCTCGTCGCCTGCAACTACGGAATCAGAGACGAGGCCGCCAAAACCTGCGATCAGGCCGCCGCCATGTTCATCAGCGAATACTTGCGCTAACCACGAGGCGCACCGTTCCCCTGGGATGCTGAAATTACGGCCCGATCACCGCCGCAAAAAGAAAGGTTGCGCTCCAGGCCCCGTACTTAGTAGGCTACGGACTGATTCCTGGGCGCCGCCCGGCCATCACCCCTCAATCCAATCCTTCATCCCCATGAACAAACCTACCACCAACCGCCGCCAATTTCTGCGCGGCACCGCTGTCGGCGCGGCCAGCGTCGCCCTCCCTACCTGGGCCGCTCCGCTCGGTGCCAATTCCGACGTCCGCGTGGCCGTCATCGGTTTCAATAGCCGTGGCTCCGGCCACATCAGCAGCCTCCTTGGCATCAAAGGCGTGCGTCTTGTCGCCCTCTGCGATGTGGACCAAAACGTCCTCGACAAAAAGGTCGCGGATCTCGGCAAAAAAGGCATCAAAGTCAAAGCCTACAAGGACTTCCGCGAGTGCTGCGCCGATCCAGACATCGACGCCATCACCATCGCCACCCCGAACCACAGCCACACGCTGATCGCCATGACCGGCATCGCCAATGGCAAGCACGTCTACGTGGAAAAACCTGTGTGCCATAACATGAGCGAGGGCCGCAAACTCGTCGAAGCAGGTGCGGTCGCCGAGGGCAAGAACCTCGTCCTCCAGCACGGCATGCAGCGCCGTTCGGACCTTGGCTGGGCATCCGCCATGGCCTGGGTCAAAGAAGGCCACATCGGCAAGGTAACTCTCTCACGCGGCATCAACTTCAAAGCCCGCAAGAGCATCGGCAAGGTCGAAACACCCGTCGCCCCAGGCCCCGATGGCCGCATCGCCAAAATGTTCCGCAGCACCAGCGGCGGCCCACAGGACGTCAATGTCGATTACAACCTCTGGTCCGCCCCACGCCCAGTGGAGCCTGTTCGTCGCGAGCAGTTCCATTATGACTGGCACTGGCAGTGGAAGTACGGCAATGGCGATATCGGCAACCAAGGCCCACACCAACTCGACGTCGCCCGCTGGGCGCTCGGCAATCCGACCACCGCACCGAAGCGCGTCATGAGCTTCGGCGGCCGCTGGGGTTACGATGATGACGGTCAGACCGCCAACAACCAGCTCGCCTTCTATCAGTATGAAGGCAATGCCCCCATCCTGTTTGATAACCGTGGCCTTCCAATGAAGGACATGAACTGGGACAAAGGTTACGAGCCCGTCTATCGCATCAACGGCAAGACTTCCGCACCTCGTATCGGCAACGTCATTCATTGCGAAGGTGGTTTCGTCGCCGAATCCAAGGCTTACGACAATGACGGCAAGACCATCACGAAGTTCGATAACTTCCAAGACGGCCCAGACCACATGAAGAACTTCATTGAGTCCGTCCGCGCTGGCAAGATCATCAAGGACGTGCTGCACATCACCCACGGCTATCATGCCGCCGTGCTGGCCCAACTCGCCAACATCTCCTTCCGCCTCGGGAAAGAAATCAGCAACGACGAAGTCAGAGAGCGCCTCGCCAACGACCCAGCCGGTCTCGAGACCTTTGCAGACTTCGTGGCCAACCTCGAAGCCAACAAGATCGACATGAGCGCTGAGATGTGCCAGGTCGGTCCATGGCTCGATTTCGATCCGATCGCAGAGAAGTTCACGGGTGAATTCGCCGAAGAAGCCAACAAGCTTGCTCAAGACGAATACGCTCCTGGCTTCGAATTGCCGAAGATCAGCTAACGCAGCACAAAGATTCATCCACGAAGCGGGATCGGGAAACCGGTCCCGCTTTTTTTGTGACCACACCTCGTGGCCCACGGCATCAATCGGTCAAACCGTGCCATAAACTGGAGCAGCTACCTACCCCAACGCCAGCCAAACAGCAACGCGCGAACCAGTTCCCGTAGCCACAAACCAAACGAGCTAAAGCTCAAGGCCACGTCGCATTGCAACAGCCTTACTGCCCAGGCTTCCTAAAATACTCATCCCGCAACCGGCGCAGTTCATCCAGTCTCGCTGCCGTCATCGCCGGTGGGCGGTTTTGCATGAGGTCTTTGCGGCGCACGAAGTGATTGTTCATGCCGTAACGGCACCAAGGACCATCGGGGATCTCGTTGATGTCCACAAAACGCCAATCCACCTTTTGCCCGCTCTTCAGGCCCAGATAGTCGCGAACGGCGGGTGACAGATCAATCCCTGCGCCCCCATTGGATGTATTTTTGGGTCGTGAATTTCCGAAAACGTAATCCGCGTCGTCAGTGACGAAGGGACCGCAATCTTCCCATTGAGCGTAGCAAACACTGTTGCCATACCGAATGGCAAGCCACGTTCCACGCAGCACGGAGGTGCCAGGTTTGCGGAAGCTCAATCGAAACCAAGGGATGATCTTTTCCGCATCCTCCTTGTGCTTGGAGTAGTTGACGCAGTCATTGTAGGGCAACGCGATGTAAAACGGATTCAGCCCAGGCGTAAATTTAGCTGGTAGGAAATCAGGCGTGCGCTGGGCTGGATCTGGATCGTCAAATCCGCCGTAACGGGTCATCCACTGAGTGTCCCAGGAACTTTTGTGGTTGGGAGTTGGATTCCCCTGGGTCGGCACCTCGCCAATCCAAAACACTGTCGCCACGATATCAAGCTTCCACGGGTAGCGCGTATACGCCGTCCTAGGCATTGTCGGGGCGAAGACACGCGGACCCCCAGTCGTCGGAACCGCCGTCTGCCCAGCCTGACGCGGCATGGACAACGCGCTCATGGATGCCGTACCGCTAGCACCACCCGACGTCACAGCGGAAGCAGATTGCGCGCGAACACCAGCCGGAATGGCTGCAAGGGCGAGGACACTCAGAAGCTGAAAAGGTTTGAGGGAAGCCATGGGTTGGGGAAACCTGGGTGTCCTGAAGATACTACCGATTTTCGTCCGGAAATCCAAGATCAATTGTCGGAAAATCGGGCAATACATCACTGGTTAGAATAATCAGAACGACCAAATTAATCAGCCCCGCACATCCGAAGACGGGACCAACCAGGCTGAATCTGGGACGCCAGAAACGAAAATTCGTTCGGATTCTGTCAGAAAAAACCACGGATACCGCCCAAGCAAGCGCGGCGGCCACCGCCATTATTCAATCTTTCCGGAGCGGAAGACTTCTTCCGAAAGCTCGTAGTCGCCCTGCCCAGCCAACTGAACCGTCAGTTTCAACCGAGCCGCTTGCGCGCCTGCGTGCCGATAGAGAACCCGCATCGGATGCCAACCCGCCTTGAGATTCACACTGCCAGAATGACTGCCCGCCGGACTTTTCAGCGGTTCGTCGATCAAGCGGATGTCATGCAGGAAGAGCATCGCACCCGTATCGCTGTCCAAGGTGAAAGCGTATTCGCCATCTTGTTTCGCATGGAAATATCCCATGAACGACGCTCCAAACGCTCCACTGCTAGGTGCCATCGTAAGCTCGACCTTGTTTGACTCGCCACCTTTCGTCGCTTCCAGCGTTCTGAAATCCGGTATCCAAGGCCATTCACCGGCAAACAAGGACCACGCCAAACCCGACGCACCGCTGGGCGCATCCAGCACGGCTGGCACAGCAGCCTTATCATACGGACGTGGCGCGCTGTCGTTCGGGATGCGCACTTGCAATACCCGTGCCTTCATCGCCGCTTGGAGTTCCGCCATTCCGGAACGGGTCGCCAAATTGGTCAACTCCCGCTCATCTTTGGCCAAGTCGTAGATTTCAAAATCGTCGTCCGCCGATTGCACGTTGTAGCGCACTCCCTTGTAGCCGTTCAGGTAGATGTTCTGCATCTGACCACGCTGTCGATTCTGATGGGAGTCATCAAAAGCCGCATACTTCGGCGTGCGCCCGTTTTGAAAGTACTCGATGTAAACGATGCCCTCGCGCTGTGTCCCCTTCCCCGTCAGCGAAGGTAATAGCGAGACGCCATCGGAAGCCGCAGGCGCTGGCAGACCCGCTGCATCGGCAAAAGTGCTCAACCAATCCCAATGGCCACAAAGCTGCGAGTGCACACTACCAGCCGCAATACCGGCAGGCCAGCGCACCAGGGTCGGCTCACGCATTCCACCTTCCCAGGTGTCGCGCTTGATCCCATCAAAGGGACCAAAGCCACGGAAGAAGGTCGGCTCATAAGGGTCGTTCGGCAGGTAGGACTCCTGCGATGGACCATTGTCAGAGGTGAAGACCACCAGCGTGTTGTCCGCAATCTTCAGATCCGTCAGCAGTTGCAAAACATCGCCCACACAGAAATCAATGCGCCGCACATCGTTGGCATAACGCTTCTGAGCCTCTGGCCAGGCCACCTCAGGCGTGGATGGATCGTGATCATCATCCCAAGTCGCCGTGGCATAATCGGGATGCATGTAGCCATCCACCTCGCCTATGGCTGTGTTGAGCATTGCATGAGCTTTGCCCGTCCACTGCACGCCGCCCTTGAGGCCGCCACCGTCAGGATAGGCGCAGGGCGGATTTTGAAGTTTTGCGTGAGGGGTGTCGTAGGCCAGGTAGATGAAAAACGGCTTCTCAGGATGCGCCGTCGTTTGATCGGTGATCCACTTCTTCGCCCGCGCAGTGAACAGATCGGCGGTGTAGCATTTGTCGAGATCGGCAGACACCTCGGCGTCATTCGACCACACTTCTCGCCCGTCCTCTTTGGGATAATGAAAGTGACCATCCACATGGCGCACATAACCGAAGTAATCATCAAAACCTCGCTTCGTCGGATACGCGACCCAGCTCTCAGGCAGGACGCCATTAGATTTTGGCTCCTCTTCCTTCACCCCCTTCTTGCCCTTCTTCGCCTTCTCGCCACCACCTTGCAGTCCCCACTTCCCAAAGGCAGCCGTAGAATATCCCGCCTGCCGCATCACAGTACCCAAAGTGTGCGTGTCCGCCAAAGCCTTATCAAACTGATTGTCGCGCACATTGCAATGCCCCTGCGTCAAGCCTGTCAGCAAAGACCCACGCGAAGGAGCGCACACTGGCGCCCCACTGTAGTGCTGCATCAACTTCGCTCCATCCCGCGCCATGGTATCGATGTGCGGCGTGGTGAAAAAAGGCACACTACGGTCCTTCATCGCTGCACGCTTGTTCTGGTAAAAAACTCCCACATCCCCATACCCGAGATCGTCACACAAGATGAAGATCACATTCGGACGAGGCGCGGCTGCCATTGCCGAAGGATGAAAGCCAAAGGTAGCGAGGCCCAGCGCGAGCCCGAAAAAAAAGCGGGAATAAATCATGCTGTTCAAGTCAGTGTTGTTTCTTCGGCGACTGCACCGGAGCATTCAATCGGTAGCCGATGCTGCCGCCAAGCTTGGCATCATAACCCCAGAGATCGATGTAATACTGTCCATCGCGGAATTCATCCCCACGCTTTGCCAACTCCGCTGCTAGTTTCGCTTCGAGTTCCTTTTGCATCGCTGCAGACTCCGGCTTGTTCACGAGATTGTTCATCTGAAAGGGATCCACCTCGTCATCATAAAGCAGCCATGGGCCATCTCGGTCCCGCACATACGTGTAGCGGCTGGTGCGGATCGCGCGGTAGCCACGGTTGTTCTGCGCCCCCTCCGGTCCGAGATGCGCAAACGGCGCAATGCCTTCATAAAGCGCTGCACGATCTTCCAGGTAGGAAGGATCGGTCACCGTTTTGATAGATCCGTTCCTTCGATGCTTGCAGGGATCGCCACCCCAGCCAAGCCCAGCAGCGTGGGCAAAATGTCGGGCGTCGTCAGCGGAGTCTTCACGACGACACCCTTTTGACCCTTCGCGGCGGGATAGCGCAGCAGGAAGGGAACGCGCGAAGCTTCGTCCCAAGGCACTTGCTTTTGGGCAGGGCGATTGCCGTGAGACCCCATCGTCTCGCCATGATCAGCACTGAATGCCACGATCGTATTCTCCGCCAAACCGAGCTCGTCCAAAGTCGCCATGAGTTCGCCAACGCAATGATCCAGAGCGGAGCAGTGCGCATAGTAACCCTGCAGTTCTTGGCGAACCTTGCCCTGAAGAGATTCGGGGACGTTTGGCGACAACTTGAGAGACTCCGGCGGATACCACTTTTTGTATTCTTCAGGAGCCGTGGCATGGGGGAAATGTGGTGGACCAAAAGCAATCACCAAGACGAACGGCTTCTCACTCCCCGCCTGAGCTTTGATGTAGCTCTGCGCATCCTTCGTTTGGGCAAAGGCATCGTAGCCCTCCCAGTATTTTTTCTCCGGATCATTGCCACTGTAGTAGGGCGATTGGTTGTAACTGTGCGTGCACTCGTTGCCCTTCCAGTAGTCCCAGCCTTGGCGCCGCTCCGCAGGGATGAAGCTCTCGCGGCCATGCCCATCCAGATGCCACTTGCCGATGAATCCCCGATTGTAGCCCGCCTCTTGAAGGATCTCTGCCATGCAAAGTTCTTCTGACGGCAGATAGGCATCATTCAAAAACATTCCCGTCGAAGTCGGAAAGCGTCCTGTCATCAGAGCCGCACGATGGGGTGTGCAAACAGGACAAACCGACACCGCATTGCGGTAGTTTAATCCCTCCGCCGCCAATCGATCCAGGTTCGGCGTCTTCACATTTGGATCCCCTGCATAACCCGTCGCATTCCCACGCCACTCGTCCGCCAAAAGGTAGAGAATGTTTGGCTTCTTGTCCGCCGCAGATAAACAAGCAGCCATCTGGCAGAACACGGTCAGGGTCAGAAGGGATTTCATCATGGCAAAGTGATTCGTTGTTCAACGATGTGCATGCCCCCAGTGATACAACTCTTTGGGATTTTGATGGCTTTTGTCGGTTCTCGAAGTCCCGTCCACCCTCGGAGTTCGAAACGAGGGGCTACATGATACCGATCAACAACGACGCGCTTGCGGCACAAGCCTTCGGCGTCCGTTGTGCTTGGAGCGAAAGAAGCGAACGCACGGTGGGCCCACCACCACCTCTCACGCTCCCACGAGCATCCGAGCCGGATTCTCAATGCAGTCCTTCACACGAATGAGGAAGGTCACCGCCTCCTTGCCATCGACCACGCGGTGATCGTAGCTGAGCGCGAGGTTCATCATCGGGCGAATCACCACTTGATCATCGACCGCCACCGGCCGCTTTTGGATCGTGTGCATGCCCAGAATGGCGCTCTGCGGCGGGTTGATGATCGGCGTGCTGAGCAGCGAACCATAAACACCGCCGTTGGAAATGGTGAAAACCCCACCGGTCAGGTCGCTCACCTGTAGCTTGCCGTCTTTCGCCTTCGCGGCATAAGCGAGAATGTCCTTTTCAAGCTCTGCGAACGACTGCTTGTCGGCGTCACGCAGCACGGGCACGATTAACCCGCGCTCAGTGCCGATCGCGACACCAATGTCGTAGTAGTGCTGCTGCACGATCTCATCCCCCTCGACCCGCACATTGATCTGCGGCACTGCCTTCAGCGCTTCGACGACGGCCTTGATAAAGAAGCTCATGAAGCCGAGTTTCACGCCATGCTTGGCGACGAAACTTTCCTGTAGCTTTGAGCGCAAATCCATCACGTTCGTCATGTCGCACTCGTTGAAGGTGGTAAGGATCGCAGCGGTGTGTTGAGCGCTCACGAGTTGGTCTGCGATCTTTTTCCGCAGTGGGCTCATCTTCTTCCGAGTCACACGCCCCGCTGCAGGCGCGGGTGTCTTCGCCGCCGCTACCGGTGGCGGTTCGGCTGCGACGGCAGGAGCGCTGCCAGGTTTCGGCGCAGGCTCCGCAGCAGCTGGTGCAGGCTCTACATTTGCCGGTGCATCTACGGGCGCCGCAGGTTCGGCATTTGCTGGTGCATTCGCGGGTGCTGCTGGCTGGGGCGCTTCAGCAGGCTTCGCAGCTGGCGGGGCGGCGGATTCGTCGATTTCTCCGACGACGGCCCCGATTTCAACCTCGTCGTCCGCATGCTTGCCGATGGTCAGTCTTCCACTGGCCTCAGCCGTGACTTCCGCAGCCACTTTATCGGTTTCGAGGACCAGCAGAATGTCGCCGGTCTTGACATAATCGCCGTCTTTGAAGTTCCAGTGGGCGATCTGGCCTCCAGTGACGGATTCGCCAAGGGCGGGGATTTTGATTTCGTGGGGCATGGCTTGATGAATGAATGGTTAAAGACGGGAGATCAGACGCTAAAGGCATCCTCCACCAGTTTCTCCTGCTCAAGGATGTGGATAGCCTTGGAGCCAGCGGCGGGGCTGGAAGAACGCTCGCGTCCAGCATAGCGCACTTTGTGATTTGAAAGCTCTTCAAGACGGGGCCGAATGTAGTAGAAGGCCCCCATGTTTCGCGGCTCCTCCTGGCACCAGATCCACTTCTTCTGCGCTTGCGGATACTTGGCCACGATCTCTTTCAGCATGGCGTAATTCAGCGGATAGAGCTGCTCAATGCGGATGATGGCCGCGTTCTTGATCTTATTCTCCTCGCGGAATGCCAGCAGGTCGTAGTAAACCTTGCCGCTGCACAGAATGAGGCGCGTGATGCGTCCTGGGGCGGCGGGCAGTTGGTCATCGTCGAGAATCTCCTTGAAGGTCGTGCCCTCGGACATCTCGCCGAGACTGGACACACACTGCGGATGACGCAGCAGGCTCTTCGGCGTCATGACGATCAGCGGCTTGCGCGTGCCGCGCTTGAGCTGGCGGCGGAGTGCGTGGAAATACTGCGCTGGCGTGGTGAAATTGCACACCTGCATGTTCCCTCCGGCGCAGAGCTGTAGGAAACGCTCCAGCCTGGCGCTCGAGTGTTCCGGACCCTGGCCTTCGTAACCATGGGGCAGCAGCAGGGTGATGTGGCTGGGGCGCTGCCATTTGCTTTCCGCACTGGCGATGAACTGGTCGATGATGACCTGGGCTCCGTTCACGAAGTCTCCAAACTGCGCCTCCCAGCAGACCAGGAGATTGCTGGTGAGCAGTGAGTAACCGTAATCAAAGCCGAGGACGGCCGCCTCAGACAAAAGGCTGTTGTAAACGCAGTAGCGGCCCTGATCGGGCGACAGATTGTTCAGTGGGATGTGGCGCTCCCGCGTCTGCGAATCATAAAAAACGCTGTGCCGCTGACTGAAGGTGCCGCGGCGCACGTCCTGGCCGCTGAGGCGCACTCCATGGCCTTCCGTTAGCAACGTTCCGAATGCCAGCGACTCAGCATAAGCCCAGTCGATGCCCTCTCCAGAGGTGATGGCTTTCTTGCGCGCAGCGAGAAAACGCTTCGCAATCGTGGGGTGCAGGTTGAACCCGTCAGGAACTTCAAGGAGGCGTTCGCCCACTTGCTTGAGCTGACCGAGCTCCACGCCGGTGTCCACAGGAACGTAGTCGTAAGCAGCCTGCGGTTCTGCCATGCTGCCTTCGAAGGGATTTCCGCCATTGGCCACCTTGTCCCTGTCAGCCAGCGTATTGACGCCGTCTTCCAGTTCCTCCTCAAGCTCACGCTGCAGAGCCGCTGCGCCCGTTTCGTCCAGAACGCCTTGCGTCGCGAGGTCCAGGCGAAAGAGGGTCGCCGTGGACGGATGCTGGGCGATCGACCGCGCCATGTTCGGCTGCGTGAATCCGGGCTCGTCCGTCTCATTGTGTCCGTGGCGTCGGTAGCAGACGATATCGATGATCACATCCCGACCAAAAGTCTGCCGAAAATCGAGAGCCAGCTTCGCGGCATTGACCACCTCCATCGGGCAATCACCGTTCACATGGATGACAGGAGCCTCGATCATTTTGGCAACGTCCGTGCAGTAGTCAGAACTCCGCGCATCCTCTGGCTGCGTGGTGAAGCCGATCTGATTGTTCGCGATGATGTGAATCGTGCCGCCAGTGCGGTAGCCGGGGAGTTGCGAGAGGTTCAGCACCTCCGCCACCAGTCCCTGGCCCGCGAAAGCCGCATCGCCATGCAAAAGCACAGGAATGACCTGCTTGCGATCCTTCGTGTCCCCAAGCGCACGTTGCCGCGCGCGCGCCATGCCTTCGACCACCGGATCGACCGCCTCCAGATGGCTCGGATTGGGTGCCAGCATGACGCTTACCTGCGCCCCACTGCTGGTTTCGCGGGTTGTCTCAAAGCCAAGGTGGTATTTCACGTCACCATCGCCCGCCACCATGTTCGGCACGTAGTTCTCGCTGAATTCGTAAAACAGGTAATCCAGCGGCTTGCGCAGGAAATTGGCCAGAACGCTGAGGCGCCCACGGTGCGCCATGCCCATGATGATCTCCTTACCACCGGTCGCAGGCAGACTTTCTAGAATCGTCTCCAGCGCGACTAGCAGTGATTCAGCACCTTCCACAGAGAAGCGCTTCTGACCGACAAATCGTCGGTGCAGGAAGCGCTCGAAAGTCTCTGCCTCCAAGAGCCAGCGCAGGGCATTGACCTGTTCGGCTGCGACAGGTTTCGCATCCAGATCACGGCCCTCGACACGCTCCAGCAACCAGTTGCGCACCTCCGGATTGTGAATGTGCATGAATTCGAAGCCAGTCTTCCCGCAGTAGGTGCGGCGCAGCTCGTCCAACATTGCTTTCAGCTTCATCGGGCGGCCCCCGCGAAACAGCAGTGTCTGCACGTCCTCGTCCAACTCATCCTCAGTGAAACCGAGTCCGCCCGTCGTCAGCGATGGGATCTCCGGGCCTTCAGGACTCAGCGGATCCAGGTGTGCCGCAGTGTGCCCCAATTCACGGAAATGCTGAATCGCGTTCGCCACTCGAGTGCGGAAACTGAGAGCCTTCTCCGATAGCGTCGCGACGTCCGAGCCCTTATTTTTCCCGGGAGCAGTGGCCAGTTTGGCCATTCCGAGTTCGAATCCTTCAAAAAAGGACGCCCACAGTGGCTCGACGGAGGCAGGGTCGTTTTTCCAGTCGACATATTTCGACTCGATGAAATCCGCATTGGCACGGTAAGGGAGTGAGGCACTCATTTTGGGTCTATAAAGGGGAGGCAGGCAAATTGCTTCTCATCGTTACGAGGGCAAAGACGGAAAGGCCACATTTAGCGTACTTTTTTGAAGAACAGCCGTTCCGTGCCCCGGCTGAATGCAACACTCGTGCCAGTTGCACCGGCAACTGACCGCTCACCGCTGTTCCAATACGCCGACGGCTCCACGTCGGCTTCTGGCTTGCCAGTATACGAACGAGCTGCACCACGGGAGTGATGCAGCTCGTTGGAGGGGATTGCTGAGTTGATGCCGGGGGATCAGTTCTTGAACATTGGATTGGCTTTGTCGCCAGCGCTGAGGATGTAGGCCAGCATGTCGAGAATTTCGTTTTCCTTGAGCATCATGAGCAAGGTCGGGGGCATCGGAGAAACGGTGCTTAGCTCAATGCTCTTCACTTCCTTACGGTCCACATTGACGCGCTGATTGGGGTCGCTGAGGTCGGTGTTGATGGTCACTCCGTCACCGCTGAGGTTGACGACCACGCCGCTCATCGTTTCGCCATTGTTCTTGGTGACGATGATGGGAGCGAACTGCTCGTTGATGACCTTGCTGGGGTTGATGATCTGATCCAGCAAGTCGTGAGGACTGTAGCGACCACCGGCACCCGTGAGGTCTGGCCCCGTCATCCCGCCTGCGTTGCCGAAGCGGTGGCAGGAATAACAACCTGCGGCGGTGAACATCTTGCGACCGTTTTCGAAGTCGCGATTTTTCAATCCGGTCTGTGCGGCGGCGCTGAGTTCATCCAGCGTCCACATCTTGGGGGTGCGCCCCGCAAAGATGGCACCGACGTTTTCGAGGGCCGACTTGACCTCTGGTTTCTTGGCGATGAGCTGAGCGAGTTCGGCATTCTCTTCAGGAGTGAAGGTTGCCAGCGAGTCCTTGCGGATGAAGTCGATGAAGATGGCAAAGCTGCTGCCACCCTTGTAGTTGGCGGCTTTCAAGAACCACTCCAGTTGCTTGGTGCGCAGTTCTTTGGTCCAACCAGTCTTCAGCATGCGAATGCTGCGTGCATACTCGATCTGGGGTTCCTGGCTTCCCGCTGACTCAATCAAGGCCATCGCCTTGGCGGCGGTATTGGGTGCTTGAAGGTAGCCTAACGTTTCGGTCAGCAGCCAGTTCAGCTCAAAGTTGTCCGCCGGATACGAAGGATCCAGCTTGGCGATGATCGCCGCCACCGTCGCGTCATCGGGATTGCCGAAGCGATGCAGGACGATTTCGATCAGGCGCACATAGGCCATGCGTTGCTCATTGGAAAGCGCAGCAAAGTCGTGCTTCAGGAGAGCGGCGAGGATCTGGTCGCGCTTTGCGGTGTTCACCGTGGCGTCAGCCGCACGGTGGGTCGGGCACTGGCCCGTGAGGCGTGTGACGGCAAGCAGGGCTTCGAGCTGGGCTGTGACATTGGTTTCAGCGAACGCTTTCGCTTCCCATTCCGCCAGCGGTTGGTGCTCCAGAGCAGTGCGGGCGGCGGAGCGGATGAAGCGGTCAGCACTGCTGAGGTGAGGCCAGACGGTTTCAACGGCTTTGGGATCTTGCTTGCCGTGGAAAGCGGCGAGCTGACGACGCAGCGCAGCTTCAGGGGTGATCTGAGGTTTTGCCTCGACCGGAGCAGTGGATTCGCTGCCGGTGTAAGTCACACGATACAGCCCCGATTGCACCCGGCGACCGCCGATCGTGAAATACATCGCGCCGTCCTTGCCAATGACCGCATCCGAGACAGGCAGCGGGCCGCCGGTCACGAATTCTTCCTTCGTCGCGGTGTAGCTGGCACCCTGGGGTGTCAGGTGGACGGCATAAATTTTGCCCCAACTCCAATCGAGCACGAAGAACGCTTCCTGGTATTTGGCGGGGAATTTGGCGCCGTAACCAAAAGTCGTGCCAGTGGGTGATCCCGGGCCAATATTCAAGGTGGCGGGCAGGCTGTCGTAGTAGAACTCGGGGTATTTGCCTGCGCCATTGCGCCAGCCGAACTCCGCGCCGCTGACGACGTGGTTGATGCGCGTTGGACGATACCAGGAGGTGTTGAAGTCGTACTCCATGTCCGCGTCGTAAACGAAGAGCTCGCCATCGCGATTCACACCGCCGTCAAAGATGTTGCGGAAGCCGGAGGCAAAGATTTCGAACTTCTTGCCATCGGGAGTGAAGCGATAAACGATACCGCCGGGAGCCATCACGGAGCGATTGTGTCCGCGGCCATCCGGCATGCGTGGCAGCAGGTGGTCGTCGCCCCAAAGCTTCGCGACGGGCGAGCTTGCGGCAGTGCCTTCGTAGGGACCTTCGCTCATCACCGCGTTGTTGCCGCTAATGAGGTAAAGCGCCTTCCCATCAGGCGTAGGCAGAATGGCGTGAACACCATGATCACTGCCAGCTTGAAATTCGCGCAGGAGCTCGACCTTGTCAGGCATCTCATCGTTGTCGCTATCGGTGATGCGATAGATCCCGCTGGGGACCTTTTTCTCATAGTCATTGACGCCGATGTAGAGGGCACCAAAGGCGAAGAGCATCCCGTTCACGCCACGAATCTCTGCAGGCACCTTTTGGATATCGCCCTCGCTCAGTGTCTGGCCGGCAGAAGGCATGTTGAAGCGATACAGACCACCGTATTGATCACTGGCATAGATGCGCCCTTTGTCATCGGTGCAAAGATTCACCCACGAGCCTTGGTCGCCTCCTGGAACCGAATAGAGCAGTTCCACCTTAAAGTCGGGCAGCGCTTTGATGTTCGTCACGGGTGTCGCGACATTGGCTCCGATGGCAGGCCCCACAGCGTCTGGACGCTTGGGCTTTGATTTGGCGGCAGCTTGCGGCGGGGCTTTGCCCTTTCCTTTTGCCTTGCCTTTGCCCTTCCCTTTCCCAGTGGTCGGCGCGGGAGCAGCGGTGGGTGCTTTTGGTTTGGCTCCTGGTCCCTTGCCTTCGATGATCTGGGCGTCGCTGGGGATCGCGGACTTCTCAAAAGGAATCACCCCACCGTCTGGCAGCTCCTTGACCATGACGTCTTTGATCTGCACGTGCATTGCGGGACCACGATGAATCTGGAAAGCCAAAAGCCCCTCAAAGGCGCGCTTGTCTTCTTCGAAGTCGAGAAGATCAATCGTGACCTTACCGTCCACTTTATGGATCAGGTGATCGCCCTGGGCGATGATGGTGTAGTCATGCCATTCCGCGATATCGACCTGCACTGGATCGTGCTCGGAGGCGAGCCAACGTTTGCCCTCGGGATCGATCACCACGCCTTGGCCATTCTGCACGATGATGCCCCGCCCCTTCTCTTCATACACCATGGCATTGTTCGCGGCGGCAGGATGCACGTCGCATTGATAACCGCCGACGCTCCACCTGCCGACTTCTGGCAGTTCCTTGCTGCGATACTGAATGCCAGTGTTGTTGCCGGACTGTTTGATCTTGGCGCGAAGTTCAAAGTTCTTCACCGTGCCCCCGCGCCAGATCAGAAACTGGTTGTAAGCGAGCTGCTCTGGGCCGGTGGTTTTGCCGGTGATGCAGCCATCTTCGACCGACCACAGCTCAGGATTGCCATCCCAGCCAGTGAGGTCTTTGCCGTTGAACAAGGGGCGGAACGCTGCGTCTTCGCCAAAAGACGAGTGCGATAGGGCGAGCGAAGATAGGAGGATCGGTAGGACGGATCGGATCATGGTTTCTTTGAGGTAAAGGGGACGGTAGAGATTGGGGTTACTTCCATTCGCCTGGAGCGTCCGTCCACTGCGTGAGGACTTGGCGCTCGGTGACGGGCCACCACTCTTGGAGCTTGGCAGCCAACCGGGCGACGACTTCGGGATTCTCTGCAGCGAGGTTATTGTCTTCTGCGGCATCGGCCAACAGATCAAAAAGTTGAGGACGCTTTTCTGCACGAGGATGGCTACTGGCGTAGCGCCCCAACTTCCCATCGTAGGTCAGCAGGAGCTTCCACTTTCCGTCAACGACCCAGCGATACACCAGACTGTCTTCAGGCTTGTCGATGTTAGCGACATCATGCGCGAACGATTCGCCAAAGCACTCCTTGCGTGGAGTGGGCTCGCCGGACTTGAGAATGGGCAAGAGATTCAGGCCGGGGACCTTTTCCGGAATCGGCGCACCGGCAGCAGCAAGGGCGGTGGGGAACATGTCTACACTGGAGCAAAGTTGCTCACCTCGCATACCGGGCTTGATGACGCCCTTCCAGCTAAACATGATCGGCTGGCGCACACCGCCTTCGTTCGCAGACTGCTTGGAGCGCGGGGCATAGCCGCCGTTGTTTTCGCTTTGGATCCAGCCATTGTCGGCCACATAGACGAACAGTGTGTTTTCAGTCAGACCTTTTTCTTCGATACGATCAATCAGCTGACCGCAGGTCTCGTCAAACCACTCAACCATCGCGTAGTAGCGGGCCACAAAGTCGGATTCGATGCCCTTGGCCTTGTACTTTTGGAACAACCGATCTGGCGGTGTGTGTGGCGTGTGCGGCATGAAAGGCGCATACCACACGAAGAATGGCTTCTTCTCCACTGTCGCATGATCGATGAAATCAAACACAGGCTGCATGCCTTCCCGGCCAATCTTGAGCCCATCATCGCCGTGCCGACCACCGGGCTGAGGAAACCCGCGCGTCATCCCAGCAGTGAAACCGCCGCGCTGATAGCTACCTTCCCACCATTTGCCCGATTGATGGCTGAGATAACCCTGCGCACCCAACAGACGTGCCAGCGATGGCTGCGAATCCATGTTCGCGATGAGTTTTTCCCGCAGTGCAGCATACTCGGGACTCTCCCCACCTTTTGCCTTTCCTTTACCCTTGGCCCTAGCAGCGCCGTTCGGCAGCACCGCTGGGTCGTTGCCACTTACTTTGTGCTGATGGGCGTACATGCCACTGGCAAACGTCGCGAGAGCCGGACGACACAGCGCAGTCGGAACGTAGCCGCGAGTGAAGACGGCGCTGTTCGCAGCGAGTTTGTCGAGGTTCGGCGTTTCAATCTGTTTGTGGCCCATGAAGCCATAGTCCATCCAGGCCTGATCATCGGAGATGATGTAGACAATGTTCGGCTTCGTTTCCGCCAGAGACGGAAGCGCCAGACCGGCGAGCAATAGACAGAGAATCAGTTTCATGGTTGGTAGGGTAAAGAGAACGTCACGCCCCCCACCATCTAGCCAGCAATTTCTGTGTCGAATTCAGCAACACCGATCTGGACAGCCCAAATTACGCCGAAGCGTAGTCCCGCATGGTGCTAAGCATGATCGTCACCGAGCACGCACCCGCGTCCGGGAACCCGATGCAGGCCTCCCCCAGCGTTTTGGCACGGCCAAACTGGGCGATCATTGCCTTGCTGGCTTCTTTGCCATCTTCGGCTGCGTTCGCAATGGCCGAAAGCGATTCCGACAATGGCATGGCCACACATTCCTGCGCCTTCACCGCAGCAGGGTGAAGGGCATCGATCATGGTTTTATCGCCTGGTTTTGCACCGCCGCGCTTCATCACACCTTCCAGCGCTGCCTGTAAAAACAACGCCATACCTTCGGCCGTTAAGTGGGACTTCCCAGCCAAAGCCTTACCACCAGCGCGATACACTGTTCCAAAAATGGCACCAGAGGCACCCCCCATACTGGACATCATCGCGGTGCCAACCGTGACAAAGACTTGCTCGACGGAACTCGGATCCAACTTTTCAAGCTGCACCTTCACCGCCTCCATTCCGCGCTTCATGCCGAGACCATGATCGCCATCGCCGAGATCGCGATCTGCCTGTGATAGCATGGCTTCCGCATCAATGATCGCATCCGCGACCTTCAGCATCATCAGGCGAACCTGATTGGGTTTGAGTTCAGCAATCATGCGACTTTGGATTTCAGATCGTTGTAGAGTTCAAAGCCCTGCTCTGCATTGAGACCTTCGTGCACCACACCGCGCACCGCCTGCATCATGGCCACAGGCGCATCGCTTTGGAAGATGTTGCGTCCCATATCCACACCACTCGCTCCTTGGGCGATCGCATTGGCACACATTTGCAGTGCGTCCAGTTCTGGCAACTTCTTGCCACCAGCAATGACGATCGGCACCGGACAGCAACTGGTCACTGTATCAAACTCCGTGTCCGTATAGTAGCATTTCACGACATTGGCACCGAGCTCCGCCATGATGCGTGTGGCCAAACGAAAATACTGGGGGGTGCGTGCCATGGCACGTCCCACCGCTGTCACCCCCATAACGCCGATGCCGTAGCGACTTGCGGCGTCAACGAGATCAGTCAGGTTCTTCAATGACTGCCGCTCATAGGCGCTACCGATGAAGACCTGCACCGCGAGGACCGACGCATTGAGGCGGATTGCCTCTTCGATATTCAGTGCGGTGCTTTCATTGGAGAGTGGCTCGAATCCGGGGCGTCCAAACTTAGCCTTTTTCCCGTCGATTTCGCCCTCCCACTCTTCCATGGGGCTAATCATCGAGGTGCCACCAGATGCGCGCAGCGCAATGGCCTTTGTCGTACTCGCTGGGATGACGCTGCGTTGAATGCCGCGAGTTAGCATCAGACAATCCGCATACGGAGCGAGAGGGAGGATCGTTTGATCGACGCGCTCGAGGCCAGTGGTTGGACCTTGAAAGTATCCATGATCAAAGGCCAGCATCACTGTGCGACCATCCTTGGGATCAAAGACACGACTCAGGCGATTCTTGAGACCCCAGTCGTATTGATGCGCTCCTTTGAGGAAGAAGCCAGGAGCTTCCTGTGGCGTGTTGGTGAAGTATTCCTTCTGCTTCTTGTCTGCTTCGCTGGTGCTGATGTCTGCCATGGTATGGATCTTGGGCTGTTAGGTTGGGTGGGGTGTTAAGAGTGGCTGAGGTGCACTCTTTGATACGTAGATATGATTATCGCTTCAGATCTTGCCTTCAATGCCACCTCCGGCTATTATTGTGTCTGATTTAGCAACCCACCATGAAGCCCACTCCCACCATCCTCAGCCTCGTCCCTCCAGGTGCCGCCCACCGGGTTCAAGGTAATCGCTCCGTGGCGCTGCCCGGACTAACCGTGGACATCATGACGACCCGTAGAATTGAGCTTCAGCTGTGGGAACTGCATCGACTCAACGATCCGTATTGGCGACTTTACTGGCCGGTAGAAAATGGTGGCGTGGTCGAGATCGACGGCACAGAGACTCCACTCCAGACGGGCAGCGTGTATCTGATTCCGCCGCACACCACTTTCAGCACCACTACGAGACAACCTTTTTCCAAGTGGTATGCTCATTTTAATCTGGGACCGATCGCAGATCGTGCCGCCCCCGGCATCTATCCTTTCCCAACGACGGCCCACATGCAGTCACTGGTCGAGGGGCTCACAGAGTTGGGCCAAGGCGACCACGACTCAAGGTTTCCCTGGATCTCGATTCTTCTCGTCACGGAGGTACTCCGACAATTGCCAGACAACATCTGGGATCAACAACGCCTCGATGCCAGGGTATTGAAGGCCATGGATTTCATGAACCAGCATCTGAGCCTAAAACTGACTGCCGACCAAGTGGCAAGGCATTCCGGGCTCAGCGTGCGCAATCTGAACCACCTGTTTCTGCAAGAACTCCAGCAACCCCCGATGCGAGTGCTCCTGAACTACCGGCTCGATGAAGCCTGTCGAATGCTGCGCCACACGGACGACAGCATCGAAGACATCGCGGAACAGTGCGGCCTAGTCAATCGACACTACTTCAGTCGGATGCTGAGGCAGTATCGAAACACTTCGCCAGCCGCCTATCGACAAGACAGTGTGAGCTAATTCTGCAACCTCGATCAGGGGATCTGCGGCTTCATGCGTGTCGTGCCGTCTTTGTCCACGGGATACACCGCGTCTTCACGATTCATGGCTGCGATCAATCCCTCCATCATTCGCCTGAGTTCGGCAGTCTCGGTGGGGGCTAGGTTGGTCTGCTCAAACGGGTCCTTCTTGAGGTTGTAAAGTTGGTAGTGCGAGTTCTCCGAATCCACGGAAGGCACGTAATGATAGATGACCTTCCAATCACCGAGGCGGTAACTGGTGAAGTAATTGCTGCGATGCGGCGAGTGCGGGTAATGCATCAGGAACTCCTCCTTGCGCTCGGGGTCGGCTTTTCCGGTCAGCAACGTGTCGAGCTTCGAGCCATCGACGATGTAGTCTTTGGGTGACTGCTTCCCCGTCAGATTCAGAATCGTGGGGAAGAGATCATAGACGGCGGCGATCTGTGGCTGGATGACTCCGGCTGGGATTGGCAGCTTTTTCTGATACTCGTTTTCTGAGTCGGCCTTGGCCCAGGCCGCAATGAACGGCACCCGCATCCCACCTTCGTAGTGCGCGCCCTTTTTGCCGCGCAGCGGCGCTGCACAAGCGACGGCATGTTCATCACCGAGCGGTGCATCGGACCCGTTATCACCAAGGAAAAAGATCAGCGTATTGTCTGCCACACCGAGTGCATCGAGATGATCCAGCATGTCACCGAGCGACTTGTCCATGCCTTCGATCAGGGTCGCAAATGCCTGCGCCGCTTCGGGTTTACCGCTGTCTTTGTAGTGATCCGCAAAGCGAGGATCCGAATTGAACGGCGCGTGCACTGCGTAGTTGGCAAAGTAGAGGAAGAAGGGCTGCTTCTCCTTCACGGCACCTGAGACCGCGTCCTTTGCCTCCAACGTCAGGGCTTCGGTGAGGAAGGTCTGGGTACCCCAATATTTCTCCAGCCCAGGGACGGCGGCCCCTGGCTTCTTGGCCCCTTTACGGTTGCCGTAATTCTCCATACCGTAGTAGCTACCAGGCGCGCCGATGGAACAGCCGGCGATATTGATATCGAAGCCGAGGTTCTTCGGCTCTGCCCCCTCGAATGCGCGCGGCCCAAAGTGGCCCTTGCCGACATGGATTGTGCGATAGCCGTTGTCCTCCATGAGATGCGGCAGTGTCACATCCGTCTTCTTCAAGCCCTGCCAATTCCAGTCTGGCGGCCCCTGTGGACCTGCGTTGTCTTTGTCTGGATTGATCCAGTTCGTGGTGTGATGACGGGCGGCGTTTTGACCGGTCAAGATGGAGATGCGGGTCGGGGAGCACACGCTCATCGCGCAAAAGTTGTTGAAGCGGATGCCCCGCGCGGCCAGCCGCTCCATGTTTGGAGTTCGGTAATAGTCGTTCAGCGGATAGCGTTTCGGTTGGCCCGCAGCGTCTGTCAAAAAGGGGAGCGAGGTGTCCATCACGCCCATGTCATCGACCAAGAAGATGATGATGTTGGGTGGAGCCGCGGCAGACGCTGGTGAACCTAAAGCAAGCAAGAGAGCGCAAAGAACAAATCGAATCATAACCCGTTGTGAACGAGTCAGAGCCAAGCCTCTTGCAGCGGACTTAGCCTCAATGATTGAAGACAAACTCCGCAGAGTTCAATAACGCCCAGAGAACGTCTTCGACCCCCTGCCTGCGGCTGATCCCGGGTTGGGCAAAATAGCGCAGGGCCGTCTGCGCCTCCTCCGCCTGGGGAAGACGTCCGTACGTGGCTAGGTAGATCTCGCGCACCACATCTGGAACCGGGTCTGCAGACTCCGCCCAAGTCTTCACACGCCCTTCGGAGCCTGATAGTTTTTCCTGAAGCCGCGATGAATTCATCAGGTGCAGCGCCTGCACCACACTCGGTTTGCGATCCCGTTCGCAGGGGCATTCCTGACTGGCGTTGGGCCGACCAAAGGCATCCAGAAAGTCGGAGTCCAGCTTGTGGTTCCAGGTTTGCATGGCCCGCGCGCCAGGGGCTGTGCCTGAAAAGCTATCCCTTACCCCGGTCACGTCGCAGACGGCATCCAGCAGCACTTCTGCCGACAAACGCTTGCGCATGGAGTGTGAAAAATTCTTGGAGTCCGCGACATTGTGCGCCGTCGGCATTGAGCTGAGTTGATAGGTGTGGGAGCGCATCAGCACGCCCATAAGGTGCTTCAGATCATAGCCATGCTGCACGAAGTCCTGCGCCAACCAGTCCAGCAACGCTTCATTGCTAGCCGGGTTTGAGGCACGGAAATCATCCACTGGCTCCACGATGCCGCGCCCAAAAAAATCCCCCCAGATGCGGTTCACGATGGCACGTGCAAAGAACGGATTTTCCGACGATGCCATCCAGTCCGCCAACCCCGTGCGCGGGTCTTGACCATCGACATAGGGCATCTCTGGACCATCCGGTGGACGCGGCACCATGACGGCGTCTGTGACTGGATGAGTGACGCCACTGCCACCCGGTGCATACCACCAGTATTCGGGCTCGCCACTGATCGGGGCACTGATCCCCTGTCCTTTTCGCTTCATCTGACCGAAGAATGCGGCCAACTGGTAGTAGTCCTCCATGCTCCACTTCTCATTCGGATGATGGTGGCAGCGGGCGCAGTCCATCCGCACGCCCAGGAAGATCTGACTGACAAAGGCCCCCATGTCCTCAGGCTCCCGCTTATCGCGGAACATCGCGACGGGGCCATACTGATGGCTACTGCCCTGCGCGGTCAGCAGTTCACGCACCATCTCGTTCCAGGGCTTGTTTTGGCGAAAGCTCTCGCGCAACCAATCATCCAGCAGATACACGGGCTTCACGCCGACACGCGAGGGATTCGGCCGAATGAGGTCGCCCCATTTCACCGCCCAATAATCTGCATAGCCGTCGTCCTGTAGCAGCCGCTCCACCACCTTGTCACGACGGTCTGGGGCGCGATCTCCGGCAAACGTGATCACTTCATCGCGCGAAGGCAATCGCCCCAAGACATCCAGCGTTGCACGGCGCAAAAACTCCTCATCCTTGCAACCGTCCGATGGCAGCAGGCCCAGCTTTTTGAGCCGCGCATAGACCAGACGATCAACCTCATTGTTCACCGGCAGAGCGCTGTAGAGGGAATCCGGCAGCGTCTTTTCAGGCGGCACCGTAAATCGCGCCACGTCTACCATGCCCATGTAGCGGGCAACAATCACGGCCTCCCCAGTCACACTCCCGACCTTAACGACACCCGCCTCATCGACCGTCGCCAACTCGTGTTCATTGGAAAGATAGTCTGCGAGCCGAGTCACATCGCGCACACTGCCGTCGGAATAGCGAGCCGTCACCTTTAACTGATGCGCTGCGTTCAGAGCACTGATTTGCTCCTCAGGGCTCACTTCAACCTTCTCCAGTTTGGGCTCCGATGGATCACTCATCGGCATGCCTTCCTCCATCCAGCGCAGGATCGTATTCCAGGCCTCAGACCCCTTTTCAAATCGAGTCCCACCCTCATGAGGCACCGATCCGGTGGCCTTGAGCAGCAGCAGACTCTGCTCCGGTGCCGCCGGAAAGACGCGCCGCCCGCGATCATCCATCACGATTTCGCGATAATCGTTCACCGGATCGTAGGCGAAGATTGAGAGCTTAAAGTTGTTCTGACCCTCCGGCTTGGCATGGCAGTTCCCGCCTGCACATCCCGCCTTGGTTAAGAAGGGCAGCACATCGTTGGTAAAGCTGGTCTTGCCCGCCTCTGCCGCAACCGCCCCACTGCCCCCCAGTCCACAGAAAATCAGGCCAATCTGGAAGATCGACAGCAGCGAGGTTTTTTGGCCGGGGGGAAAGCGCATAGGTTACGTAGCTGGTTCATACGGTCACGCTCGGTGCCTTTTTGCAGCCGCAGCATCGCACCCCGGTCCAGAGCTTGGCCACCCCAACCCCAGGCTGATGCCCGGCACCGGATCGATTTCCACTTTTTCGGACAATTCTCTGTCAGGAAATGCTCGGCGGTGACAAAGGGAGGGTGAAGCGGGTGTCCGATCCCGCCTTTTTTATGAGCCCCGCCGAATCCGACCAGTTTCTCCCCCTCTTCCTCGCCGCGCAGAATGATCTGCGGGCGTTTATCGGTGCCATGGTGAGGGACCGCGCCGTGCGGGACGATGTTTTTCAAGAGGTCTCCATGATCCTGTGGCAATCCTTTGCGCGCTTTGACCGCAGCCGCCCCTTTGGGGCCTGGGCGCGGGGCATCGCGGCGCGCAAGATCATGGAGGACCGCCGACTGCGGTCCCGACTTCCCGATTATTGCACACTAGAGACGCTGGAGGCTCTTTCTGAAAGCTTCCCCGCGCATGAGGACCAGGGCTCCTGGCAGGAGCGCGAGCAAGCGCTGTCGTACTGCCTGGAGCTTTTGCCAGAAAAATCCACCCGCGTGCTTTCCGCCCGTTATGGACGTGGCGAGGCAGCCGACCAGATCGCAGCGGCGATGGGGCTGACTCTGGATGCCGTTTATCAGACCCTGACACGTCTGCGCCGCCAACTGCGCGAGTGTGTGCAGCGCCGACTGGGCCAACCCGTGCACGATTGATCTCTGCAATGAACACCGATCAAGCCATCGATCCGCAAGACTTCTCCCGCCTGCTACAGCGCTGGCAGGATGGGCTTTGCACGGTGGATGAGGCGGATCGCTTTTGGCAATCGGTGGCCAACAATGCTGCCTACAGGCGTGAATTTGCTGCGGCTTCACGCTTCGAAGGACTGTTGGAATCGGCGATGAAGGAGCGGGCTCGGGAAAAAGAGGTGGCGGGGTTCTGGGTCGGCGTGGTGGAGCAGATGGCGCAACGTCCAAAACAGCCTGTGTGGCAGAAGCCGACCGTAAAGCGGGCGCTAGGCATTGCCGCAGTGCTGGCCGCAGGGGGGCTTTTTTGGTGGGTAGCCAACTTTGAGACGGGTTCCCATTCGGCCCAGAGCGCGGTCGCCGTCAAAACTCCGCGTGAATTACCCGCTCGCGCACCAGCGCCCTCCAACCCTCGGCAAAGGTCCCAGGTGCTACCGCGCCCGACCCCGCCCACCTTGGCGACCACGGAATGGGATGCCGCTGCGCTGAATGAATGGCTTTCTGGCTATTACCTGAGCGGCTGCGAAGTGCAAGACCTGCCCCTGCGGGATGCGCTCACGAACCTGCATGTTCAGATGATGCAGCTCAATTTTTTTGGCACCGATATCCAGTCCCGCCTGCGGCTGGTCGTGACGCCAGAGGCTGGCAAGCGGCGGGTCACGTTAAAGACTGGCCCCATCTCGTTTCTCAAAGCGATCGAAACCCTGGCCGCACTGGCAGGTTGCCAGGTGGAACTTGGCGATCGATTATTGACGGTCAAGGCCATCGCCCAGCCCTACCCCCAGAAGCCCCTGCCCCATGCCTGGAGCGATGTTTTGGCGGGCAAGGTCGATGCCGAGGGCAATCCTGAAGCAGGGCAGCCAGAAAAGATCGCGCTGGTGCAAGCCGACGCTATCGAGCAAGGCATCGTGCCCCCAGAACCAAGTGCTGACGGGCGTGCATGGCTGACGGCGGCCCAAGTGGAGGCACTGCGCCGCCTCGCAGAGGCACGAGCTCAATTGGCGATGCAACCCCAGCTAAAGTTCCAGGTTCGACTAGCCCCCAAGGACAGCGCCGAGCAGGAGCGCATCCTGACGGTGGAAGAGGTGCAGCAATTGCAGGCCCAGCCTGCGCCACCGGGAACGCAAACCGTTGTCACCGTCCAACCCGGCGCGCCGATCCGTCCGGCCGACCCTTTGGACAACTCGCCGCAATGGCAATTGGTCGCCCTGCCGATAGGAGAAGGAATCGAGATTGGTCTTCAGCCGTTGATTCCGGCGACTAGCCCGGACCGTCTGATTCAGATGCCAGGCAATGGGCAGGTGTCCCCCCCGCAGCTTGCGCTGAATACGGCGTCCTTTCATGACTCTACGCTGGTGACAGGTGTGATCGGCGCAGGCCAGGGCGTGCGGCTGGCAACAAGCTCGCTGGCGACATCCTCTACCGGATCATCCGGCACCGCAGTGGGCACGGTATCAATCGCCAGCGGGCTGACCTCCTCTTCAAGTCTGAGTGCACTGCTGGACTATGCCGCAGCCAACAACTTGCAAGTGAACATCCTTCCCATCACCAACCCGTGAAAATATCTTTCCCAGCGTTTCACAGCCTCACGCTCGGCATCGCTCTGCTGTGCGGTGCACTGACGGTGCCGATCTCCTCCATTGCTGGCAGCAATTTGCTCTCGGGCATCAGCGATCAAGGCGTTACCAAGCCGAAGCCCAAACCGAAACCCAAGGCGAAGCACAGCGCTCGCCCCACCCTCGCCCCCCCCGCCCTGGTGCCGGTGGCCCAACCTTCGGGCAGCCTCCTCCTGCGTGCTACGGTTGGCAATCCGCTGCCGGAGCGTTCCCCGAGCGCGGGAACCCTGCCGGTCGAACCAGAAATGATTCCGCTGGGACAGCCTAAAGTCTCCCCTGCGACGGGGCCGCATGGCCCTCGACTAACCGTCAGGGTGGATGTGACCCGCCCACAGGCGGTGCTACAGCAGCGCGTGGATGGCGGTTGGAAGCCGATTGCCAGCCGGCACCTCGAGTTCAGTCAGATTGACCAACGCAAAAGGGAGATCGTCTTTGACCTCCCACGTGGGGCACGCGCAGAAGACTTCCGTGCGGTGACTTTTTCAAACGCCAAATTTCCAGCAACCTTCTTCAATGGCCGGACGGACTTTGATCCGCGGCAGCAGACCAGCTATTGGGGTTGGAACTGGTATTACGGAGGCATTATCTCGGACAGTCGGTTGATAGTCACCGAGCAAGTAGGCACTACTGGTTTACTCTCAAACAACGTTTCAGGAACGACTTTGACCACCGATACAGCGACGGTTGCCCCCGCCCCCGTAGCGGTGGAGTCCGACATTTGGCAGATCGTGGGGTCCCGGCTGCTGTTCTTCAATCAATACCGCGGCCTCCAGGTATTTGACTTGTCAGATCCGGCAGCACCGGTGAAGACGGGCGGTCTCCGCATGGCTGCCAGTGGGGAACAAATGTATGTCCTGGATGCCGTGGGTGATCTTGCCGCCCTGGTGCTGAGCACGCAGAGCGGTCAGGCTGGCGCGGTGGCGCTGATCCAAATCCGCAACGGTGTGCCACGCGAACTGGCACGCATTGCCCTTCCCGGCACACCGATCGACAGCCGCTTTCTGGGTGATCAGATCCATGTCGTGACCGCCACGTCAGCGAGCGACCGTCAGGCCCTCGTCACGATCAGTCTGTCCGATGTGGCGCGGCCGCAGGTCTTGTCCCAGCACACCCTATCGGGTGTCCTGCCAGAAATGCAGGCCGTGGGGGACAAACTGCTGGTAGCGACCAAGAGCGATTATGTGTGGGGGCAGTGGAGTTTTTGGAACCAGACTTCCATCATCAGCGTCTTCCAGGCGACTGCCGGTGCACCGCAGCTACTGAAGACGGTGCAGCCCCAGGGCATGGTTTGGGACAAATTCAATCTGTCCATCGTGGGTGATGCCTTGGTCGCGATCACCCAAACGAGGACCGCAGGACTGCAAACCTGGGTAGAGACATTCCCACTGAGCGGGGCGGCGGCGGCTCCGCTGGCGCGGGTGAGTATCCCCGCCGCCGCCGGGGAGACACTGTATGCCACGCGATTCCACGGCCCGCGGGCCTATGTGGTGACGTTCCGCCGCATCGATCCCCTTTTCGTCATCGATCTGACTGATCCCGCCGCGCCGATCATCGCCGGAGAATTGGAGATTCCAGGCTGGTCCACGTATTTGGAGCCACGCGGGGAGGATCAATTGATCGCCGTCGGGGTGGAAGGTGCCCGTGTGACGGCATCCCTCTTTGATGTGAAGGATATCCGCCAACCCCAGTTGCTATCTCGTGTCTTTGTCGGTGCCCCCGGACAGTACAGTTGGAGCGAGGCCAACTACGAGGAGAAAGCGGTCGAGTTTCTGCCGGACCAAGGTCTGCTGCTGATGCCCGTGTGGAGCTACGGCTACGATGCCAATTGGAATTGGAGCGGGCGGCAGGGCATGCAGATCGTGAATGTGGCTGCCGAAAGTTTGACCTTGGGGGACATCATCCCACACGCCTTCACTGCCCGTCGCGGCACCTTAGTGGGGGATCACATCGTCTCCATTTCGGGCCGTGAATTGCTGGTGACGCCACGCAACGATCCGACTGGACCGCCAGCAGCGCAGCTCTCCCTGTCCTGGTCCGTGGATCACGTTGTGTCATGCGGGGACTATCTGGTGCAAATCGAGGAAGGCTATGCGCTGGGCGCGATGCTGCGCGTGACGACTGCGGCAGATCCTGATGGACTGATCGAGGAGATTGATCCCGGCCCAGGCATCATCCGTGGCGTGGAGCGGCGTGGGAACGACCTCTTCATCCTGCAAACCATCACCCATACCGACGCAAACGGCGGCGTGGGGGGCAATGGCATGCGCACCTGGCGTTTTGACCTTTCCGCCATGCCGGTGCTACGGGAGACAGGCCGCACCGAACTTTGGCCCAATGACCAGCGCTGGTACTCCAGCCGCTATCGCGCGGTCTGGCCGCGCCAGGATCTTCTGGTCTGGGCGCCGGAGCCACAGGACGAGATCTACGAAGGAGGGTTGCGCGCCGCGAGGTTATCGTTCATCGGGAATAGATGGTCCCGTGCCTATGGCATGACATCGCCCGTCCAATATGGCGCCCACCTACTACCAGTGCGGCTCACGCCGTCTGAAATCGTAGCAGAGCCGGAGTTAACGCTGGGCGATAGCTCGAAGCGTTATGGCCGGGCCGAAGCGCAGAATGGCATGGTCTTTCTGAGCCTGGAATCCACGGAACAGCCTGCGCGACCCGATGCACGGGTGATCCGCCATGGACGCTTTGGCGAGGCTGTCGGCGAGCGCGGCGTGATCAGTAACGGAGTAACGGTCCTAGCCGACGTGCATATGCCCCCCCTCATGCGGACGATGGCGGACCTCGCCGTCGCCGGGCCAGTGACACCCGCCTCAGGAATTACAGCCACGGGACCACTCGTTATTGCCCAGTCGATGGTGTACATCGGGTGGGACTACGGCACCCCCTCGTGGTGGAGCGCCCTGCACGTCGTGGACTTCTCTGGCAACGCCCCGGTGGTCCGCGATCCGGTACCGCTGCCAGGGCGTCTGGTGGCGGTTTCCCACGCAGATGAACAAGGCGCCATCCTCGTGACAGGAGATCCCTACGGACACCTGCGCACGCTGGCTTACGACGGCGTTGCGTCCTGGGAGTTCGCCGATCCGGCCATCACCGCTCTCGAGCCGGGGAAGGAGGGCAACCTTCTCCCAACCCAATTTGCCAGCAACGCGGAGGCCGTCTTCTTGACCGCAAACGAAGGGCAAGACCCGAGCAGCGTGGAGGGCTACGCCTACGATCTGGCCTCCCGGACCTTCCAACAGACCGCCCGCCTGTCGCTCGACTTCGACCCCTATCGGATGGAACTCCGCAACGGGCAGTTGTTCCTGTTTTCCGGTTCAGATTTCCACCCCACCTCGATCACCCTCGCCGCCGTGGGCGCTGGTGGTCGGTTGGCCGCCCCGATGCGGGCATATCTGCCTGATTATGGGCAACTGAGTTACTCCCTTTCCCCTTTGTGCGCAGAATGGTCAGGCACCGCCGTTTTACTGATCCCAGCGGGTCCGTATGGCGTGGAACGATTGAACCCTCAGGACCTGAATTCAGGAGTCGCCGTCGGGCCCATCTCCCAATCTCAGCCCTAGCGGATGAAAATACCGGGCCGCCCCTGCTGACCACCGAGCCGTCCCCTCCCCTCAACCGATAAAAACAGCACCATTTAAAAGTTGACGTGTATACATTTTAAATACATTGTCAGCCATGTTCATCCGACTCCACATCCAGTCCCCCGGTTTCAATTTGCAAACCGTCCTTCAGCCCGAGGCCCTTCCGGCGCTCATCGAGCTCGCCCAAAAACACCGCATCACCGATCCAGGTGCACTTCCCCGTGGACCCCACCGCAGTCCTGAAGGCCCCCGTCCCGGCATGCGTCGCGGCCCCGGCGGCCCACCCCCAGGGGCCGCTACAGAGGCCGTTGCCTCCCCCAACATCTTAACGCCAGAATCCAAAGCCGTGCGTGACCAGATCGCCGCGAGTTCGGTCGAGGCCCTTTATGGCAGGCTCGGCACCGCCACCTTCCCCGAAAAGATCCTCGTGGTCACGGGCTGGCTGGAATCTCGCAGCGCCGAAAGTCTCGCCCCGCACCGCCGTGATGTGCGCCGCCTGCTGGTGAAACTGGGACAGGAGCCACCCGCCAATCCAGGCCGCGATATCCGCACCGCCTGGAATGAAGGCTGGGTCAGTGAGGCTGGAGAGCGCTGCCTCTCCGTCACGAATGCTGGCTGGGCCAAGATCCAGACCCTTGTCGGCTGAGTGATCGTCCGCTGAAGGAATCAGCCCTCAGGGAGCTCGATTTTTACCTTCGCAACACCAGAGGTGAGCAATCCGAGATCGCGGGCAGCGATCCAGGTCACATCAATGACGCGGCCCCGAACAAAGGGCCCGCGGTCATTGATCAGCACGACGCAGCTGCGCCCATTATTCAGATTCGTCACCCGCACCTGACTGCCAAACGGCAGCTTTCGATGCGCCGCCGCATATTGGGTCGCACAATAGCGCCCGCCGCAAGCCAGACGCTCCCGACTCCGCGCGCTGCCATACCACGAAGCGACCCCGGTCTGATAGGTCTGCCAGCGCGGACCATTAGAGGCATGATTGACTTGCCGCGACGTCGAACAAGACGCGAGAAACAAGCACGCCACCACCTTGATCAGTTTTTGAAAACGGGGCATCGGAGGAGCGGCTGATCAGATCACGTTCTGCGCCTGATGAATTCGATTGAGCACGGCGCTCTTGCCCAAGAGATGCGCCATCGTAGCAACGCCCGGGCCACGCATCTGCCCACTCAGGGCACCGCGTAACAGTGGCATTAGAGCACCAGGCTTGACCGCCTGCTCTTTGGCA
Source organism: Verrucomicrobiaceae bacterium (assembly GCA_024232965.1). Lineage (GTDB taxonomy): Bacteria > Verrucomicrobiota > Verrucomicrobiia > Verrucomicrobiales > Verrucomicrobiaceae > JACKQF01. Next base: position 61,894 of record JACKQF010000005.1, read on the forward strand.
GCGAGCTCGATGGCGGCATGGATGCTGTCCTCGGTCCAATCACCCACCGCTTCCAGCGCCTTACCGGCCGCCTCTAACAGCGTGCTATTATCTTCCTTGGCACGGAGTTTTGCCACCACCTCGACCTCATAGGGGTAGTCGTCGCGGAAGAAGTAATGCACCCAGGCAGGGAATTCTGAGAGCAGGCTAACCTTCTCCTTCACACTCTGGAGGATCGCCGCCGCATGGCTGGCCTTTTCGATCGGCAAGCCCGCCTGACTAAGCTGATGGCGGGAGGCATCCAACAGTGCCTTGGGCTCCATTTCACGCAGGTACTGGGAGTTCAGCCACTTGCACTTACCGATGTCAAAACGTGCGTTGCTGCTGTGGATTTCTTTCGCATCAAAGAGGCTGACCAATGTATCGCGGTCCAGCTTTTCGCTATCAGCACGTGGCGTCCAGCCCAGCAGGCACAGGTAGTTAAAGACCGCCGCTGGCAAAAAGCCCGCCTGCTGGTAGCTCTCGATCGAACTACCCTCATCGCGCTTGCTCATCTTTGACCCGCTGGGGTTCAGGATCAGTGGGATGTGGGCGTAGATCGGCGCTGATTTACCAAACGCATTGAAGAGATCGATGTGCTTCCAAGTGTTGGAAAGGTGATCTTCCCCGCGAATGACGTGGGTGATGCCCATCTCGATATCGTCCACCACGTTCACAAAATGGAAGATGTAGCTCCCATCTGGACGGCGCACCGTCATGTCCGGTTCCTCAGTGGCAGCAAAGGTCACATCACCACAAACGAGGTCGATGACCGTGATTGGACGGCGGGTGAATTTGAATCGCACCGAGCCATTTTCCTCCGTGTACACCAGATCCGCAGCCTGGAGTTGCGCCAGATAGCGGTCGTAGATGTCCTTGCGTTGGCTCTGGAAGTACGGCCCGTAATCACCGCCGGCCTCGGGCCCCTCATCCCAGTCGATACCCAGCCACCGCAGGCCGTCCAGGATGGCGGCTCGGGCTTCCTCTGTATTGCGTGCCTCGTCCGTGTCCTCGATGCGCAGGACCAGCTTCCCACCGTGGCGACGGGCAAAGAGCCAGTTAAAGAGCGCAGTGCGGGCACCGCCGACGTGGAGGTACCCGGTGGGGGAAGGAGCAAATCGAACGCGAACAGACATAGTCCCACCCACAAGAACGAGAAACCAGCCAGTCTCAACCTCGATTATTTGGCCCCGCCTTTCTTCATCTTCCCATCGACAAGCTTGAACGCCTTTGGTAGGATTTCAGTCAGAACCGTTAGCCGAACCGCAGGCCCCCCTTCCCATGAAGCTCATCCACCTCTGTCTTACCGCTGTTGCGCTCGCGCTGGCATCGCCAACCGTGGCCAACGCCCAGGTGCTGATCTACAAGCTCGAATTCAAACACGAAGCTGGGTTCAACGTTGAGTTCTTCAAAGAAGGCTACTGCATCGTCCCGGTGCTGGGCGGCACGGGAAGCATCCTTTTGGGCCACGAAGAAGGCGGACGCCGCATCGCCAGCACCGCCGCAGATTCTGCTAATTTTTTCACCGGCATCACGGGTTCCGGTCGCCGCGTCACCGTCCTGAATGCTGGCGGCACCGCCGCATCGGCCACCACGACCACCGCAGCGACGACACAGGCCTGGGTAGCGACGGGCGATGTGAACAAATACGTCTCCCTTTCAACGCCGATTTCCTCCATGCGCGTCCGGGTTGCATCCTCGCTTAAGGGGCTTGCAATTGGCTCCAGCGCAGAAACAGGCAGCGTCACTGCTGTGGACGGATCTTTGGGCTTCGCACACATCGCAGAAATCAAGGCATCCCTGGACGACGACCTCACCACCCAAGCCAATAAGGCGGGCGAAGACCTTGCTGCCGCAGTCACCCGGGTGCAGAGGGAACTTTTCCGCAGGGGCTTTGTCACCGAGACGGCCACCACGCCAACCGATCCGACCACTCCGACGGACCCCAACGCACCAACAGATCCGACGATCGATCCGAACGTCACGACCGACCCCAACGCCACCAATTAAGGCGGCATTCAGAAGTAAGGCGGCATTCAGAAGCCACAGTGCTTCAAAACGAACCGCCCAGTGCCAAATAGAGATCCGCGCGGTTGCGTAACCTCTGCGCCTCCACCGTCAACAGGGCACGCCTCGCATCAAAAGCCCGTTGCCGAGCATCCAATAGGGTTAGCACGTCCACCAGCCCGCGCTCATATTGGCCCTGCGCTAGCTTGTCAGAGCGCTCGGCCTCCTCAACTGCACGGGAAAGCTGCCCCGCTTGTTGCACCAAGAACGTTTCCGCCGCTAAGCTCGTCTCCACTTCCTGAAAAGCCGTCAGCACCGAGCCCGCATACTGCTGCAGCGCCTCGTCGTAGCGAGCCTTTGCCAACTCTACCCCGGCCTTAAGTCGACCGCCCTGAAAAATCGGTTGCGTCAATTGACTGGCAACCGTCCAGATCACGGACGAAGCGCTCAGCAGGCTGGCCAGTTCCTGCGTGCTGTAACCTTTGTCGCCCGTGAGGCGAATACTTGGCAACAAGGCCTTTTTCGCCGCACTCTCGCCCCGCAATTCGCCCATCAGGCGCTGCTCAGCCGCCCGCAGATCCGGGCGACGCAGCAGCATTTCCGAGGGCAAACCCGCCGGAACGGACCGGCGCAGGTCCGGCAAAGCCACCAGCCCCCGCTCTTTCCCCGCCGGATACCCGCCCAGCAGTCGCTCCAGCGACCGTGTCGTTTCATCCAAATCCTGTCTGCGCTGAGTAACGGTGGACTCCGCCCTCGCCAAGTCCGCCCGACTCAGACTGATGTCCAAGGCCAAACGATCCGGGTCGATCCCCCGATCAAGCTGCCGATCAAGGACCTTCAACTGGATCTGCCGGGTTCGCACATTCTCCTCCGCCAGCGCCAACTGTGCACGAGCCTCCGCCAGCGTTACCGCCGTCTTCACCGTGTTCGCCGCCAGCGATAGCTGTGCCGCGTGGAGGTCAGCCGCAGCCGCAGCCGTCTCCGCCGAGCGCTGGCCGCGTTGATCTGCAATCTTGCCCCAGAAATCCGGCTCCCAACTGATGTCCAGCGTCGAATTGAATCGATTCGCCCGCTGCCCCAGCCCTGCAAAGCGCTGGTCTCCCGGACGCTGGGACCGACTCGCATCCGCCGCGCCATCCAGTGTTGGGAAAAAAGCGGCCCCTGCCTGCCGGGTCAGAGCCCGCGCCTGCTGCACCCGAGCCGCCGTCGCCTTCAGATCCGGGTTTCCTGCGATCGCCCGGTCCACCAGCCCACGCAGCGAGCCATCGCCAAAGTCCGAGAGCCACCCCGTCGCCGCCGCAGGTCCGGTGCGAGCCGCCGCAGACCAAGCATCAGGAGCCTGTTTTTGGACCCCTTCGACATCCGACTTCATGCGTTTCGAGCCCAACGGAGCCATACCAATGCACCCCCCCACGACCAAGGGCACACCCATCATCCAAAGCTTCCGGCCAACCTTATGCGTCATTTCGTGATTCCTTCGTAAATTGCTCCGTCCTTCAACGGGTCGAACCAAGCAGTGCTTTCGCCCCCATCCAAAGGCCATCGATCCTCACTGCGCCGAATCCCCCCGTCAACCTCCCGGCTGATCTTTCCTTTCCGAAAGTCGCATCGTTGCCCCGGAGCGCTGACTTCCAGCCCGCGCTGAGCCTGAGGGCCATCTAGGCCCGCCTCCCTCTAACGCAAAAGCACCCAGCCCACTACCACTAAGATCGGCAGCAGGATCGGGATCGAGAATCCGATCATGTACCCGATGAACGAAGGCGTGTGAACCTTCGCCTTTTCCGCGATGGCTTTGACCATGAAGTTCGGGCCATTGCCAATGTAGCTGCCGGCACCAAAGAACACAGCACCCATCGAGATCGCCGCCAGCAGATGGGAACCGGTCTCGGTAAAGGCATGGACATCGGCCATTTTGTCCACCGACAGGTGCTCCCCGCCCATCGCAGCAGCCAGAAAGGACAGGTAGGTCGGCGCATTGTCCAGGAAGGCTGACAGCGCACCGGTGGAGAAGTAATACTGCAGCGGGCTGCTGATCTTCACCAGCTCACCACTCTCCAGAATCTGCAGCGCCGGGATCATGGTCAAAAAGATACCGATGAACAAAAAGCCCACCTCTTTCACCGGGCCGAAATTGAAGTCATTGGCCTCGTGAACCTCTTTGGTCGAGATGAAATACGATGCTACCGCCGCCAAGATCATCACCAGTGCCGGGATCGATAGTACTCCAGCGATCGTCGTCTCCTGCACACTCTTCGGCAGAAACACCGCCGCCAGCACCACCCCGAGGAAAACGAGATTCCGCAGTCCCCGGAACAGCCACTCCTCATGCGCAGTCTCGCGCTCCCGAACATCGGAGGGAGCCTTCAGGAAGTTCTTCCGGTCCATCACAAAGAAGACCGTCAGCAGCAGCACCACGGCCAGCAACCAACCTTCCCAACAATGCTCCAGCACCCACCAGAAGGGCACCCCACGCAAAAAGCCCAGGAACAGGGGAGGATCGCCGATCGGCGTCAGGCAACCGCCCACATTGCTCACCACGAAGATGAAAAACACAATGTGGAGGCTCGTGATACGGTACTTATTCATGCGGATCCACGGGCGGATCAGCAGCATGGAGGCCCCCGTCGTCCCGATCAGGTTCGATAGGATCGCCCCTACCGCCAAAAAGATCGTGTTCACCATCGGTGTCGCCTCCCCCTTCACCCGGATATTGATCCCGCCGGAAATCACAAAGAGAGATCCCACCAGCGCCATGAAGCTCACATACTCATGGGCCGCATGATGGATCGCATGCACATCCCCCCGCGCCATCCAGTAGTAACCCGCAATCAGCAGGCCCAGGCCCACGGCCACCTTCGGATAGTGATGCTCCCAAAAATGAGCGGCAAACAGCGGCATAAGGGCAATACACAAGAGCAACGCAGCAAAGGGGGCAACCGTCCACATGGGTGGCGTTGAATGGGCGTGGGCAGCCGCTTCTGCGGCGAGTAAGGGTAAAAACATGGTCAGTGAGTGCGTTGGTCTACAAAGCAGCTTGCATTCCAATTTTTCAGCCCGCTTGTCAAGCCGCCTTCTCCCCCCTATCCCATGCGCCTCCTCACCTTTGCCCTCGCCCTTTCTCCCCTCCTGACCACCGCAGCCTCTGACGTCGTCATCTACGGCGGCACCTCGGCCGGGATTGCCGCTGCCATTCAGACCGCCCGCATGGGCCGCACCGCGACGATTATCGAGCCCACCCAATTCCTCGGCGGACTCACCACTGGCGGGCTCGGAGCCACCGATATCGGCAATAAAAAAGCCATCGGCGGCATCTCCCGCGAGTTCTACGCGCAGGTCTTCCAATACTACGCCAACCCCGATAAATGGCGGCACGAGACTCGCGACGAATACTTTGCCAAGAAGCACCACGGCAATACCGGCAGCGAAGACACGATGTGGACCTTTGAACCCCACGCCGCCTCCGAAATCTACGACGCCATGCTCGCAACCGTCGCAGACAAGGTCACCGTCATCCGCGGCCAACGCCTCGATTTGAAAAAAGGTGTCGTCAAAGACGGCGCACGCATCACCCAGATCGTCATGGAAAGCGGGGAAACCTACGCCGCCCCCATGTTCATCGATGCCACCTACGAGGGCGACCTCCTCGCCACCGCTGGCGTTTCCTACCACGTCGGGCGCGAGGCCAACAGCGTCTATGGCGAGACCCTCAACGGCGTCCAGGTCGCCCGCTCCATTCACCATCAATTCAGCAAAAACGTCGATCCCTACGTGAAGCCCGGCGATCCCGGCAGCGGTCTGCTTCCGGGCATCAATCCCGATGGCCCTGGCGAAGAATTCTCCGGCGACAAAAAGGTCCAAGCCTACAACTTCCGCATGTGCACGACCGACGTGCCCGAAAACCGCCGCGCCTGGGAAAAGCCCGCCGACTACGATCCGCAGTGGTTTGAGCTCGTCCTGCGCAACTGCGAGGCTGGCGACGAACGCATCCCCTGGGCCCCCACTTGGATGCCTAACCGCAAGACCGATACCAACAACAACTTCGCCATCTCCACCGACTTCATCGGTCAAAACTGGGACTACCCTGAGGCGGACTACGCCACCCGCGCTGAGATTTGGAAAGCCCACGAAGACTGGCAGAAAGGCCTCATGTGGACCCTCGCCAATCACCCACGCGTCCCTGAAAAAATCCGTGCCGCCTTTCAAAAGCTCGGTCTCGCCAAAGATGAATTCACCGAGAATGGCAACTGGCCCCGCCAGATGTACGTCCGCGAAGCCCGCCGCATGATCAGCGACTACGTCATGTCGGAAAAGAACTGCAAACGGCAGGAAGTCATCGAAGACTCCATCGGCATGGGGGCCTACAATATGGATTCCCACAACATCCAGCGCTACGTCACCGCCGAAGGCTTCGTGCGCAACGAAGGCGATGTTCAGATCGGCACCCGCCCCTACCCCATCAGCTTCCGCAGCCTACGGCCCAAGGCAGAGCAGTGCACCAACCTCCTCGCCCCCACCTGCCTCAGCGCCAGCCACATCGCCTTTGGCAGCATCCGCATGGAGCCCGTCTTCATGGTGCTGGGTCAGAGCTCCGCCACCGCCGCCGTCCACGCCATCGAGCAGGGCACCACCATCCAAAACATCGACTACGCCAAGCTCAAAACCCAGCTCGAGACCGATGGTCAAGTACTCGACTTCGAAAGTCCCCCGATCCCCGACGTCGTCACCCTCACCAAAGAACAACTCGGTGGCATCGTCGTCGATGATGGGGAGGCCCAGCTCACCGGCTTTGACTCCATCGGCCACACCACTCCTGGTTTTGTCCAGCAAGGCTATCGCCACGACAGCGACGCTGGCAAAGGCATGCAAAAAGCTCGCTTCATCCCCACCCTACCCAAAGCCGGGAAGTATCGCGTCGCCATCACCTACGGAGCCCTCGCCAACCGCGCCAACAACGTCCCCGTCACCATCCACCACGCCAGCGGCGATGCCAGCGTGACGGTGAACCAAAAGAAAAAGCCCAGCGAAAAAGGCCTCCTCGAACCCCTCGGCACCTACGACTTCGAAGCCGGCCAATCCAGCTATGTCGAGATCTCCAACACCGGCACCAAAGGCCACGTCATCATCGACGCCATCCAGTTCCTCCCAGTCGAATAACCCAGCACAGCCGCCCACTATGGAGAGCCGACGACTCGTCGGCACCTCGCATCCTTGAGCCGAGCCGACAAGCAACCCCCAGAGCGGATCCACCGTGGTGCGGCGGGTGAGTCAATGGGGGTCGTCAAATCCAGCTGCTTCTACCGTCAAGGGTCGCTTGAGCGATCGCCCATCCTCCGAGGCACATTCCCCCGCGTCAGTCTTCGAGAATCCGCAAGGCCTCACGGAAGGCCTCCTGCTTGTTCGGGTCGTTATCGGCTGCCAGGGACGCTTCCGCCGCCGTGCGCATCTCGGCTTTCCAGGCGGTGAAGCCTTCCCAGACCTCCACGCGTTGCGTGCTACCCGCAGGGGCAAGCTCCAGGTCCACCTTCCACGCCGCCACCCCATCGCGCAGGTGTCGCAACAGATTCTCCCGTGCATCTGCTACGTTGGCCGTGCTTTGGAGGTAGGCCTCCTCTTTCTCCTCCACCTCGTGCACGGATTTCTCATACTCCGCCCAAGTCGCCGCCAACTCCGCCAGCGCCCCGTCCACATCCATTCCCTTGGACTCCAACAACGCCCGCCTCTCCTCCATCACCGACTTCAGGCCCTCATACTGACGACGCCGCTGCTCCATCAGCTCCGCATCCGACAAGTCGGCTGCATCGTCCCCGTCCATGAGAAGGTCTTTCAAGTTCATGGACGATAAGAAAGCCGCTAGGCGCTGCCGCGCAAGTCTATCTTTCTCACCTAGTGATCCAGCCCATCAGGGGCGCTATGCTTCCGGGGCACTGTGCTTCTAGCCCATGTGCCGTCGGCGGTGCCTCCAGCACACTCCGCAAATCAAAAAGCCAATGAACCGCCAACAAGAGGCGCAGCAGCAGAGAAGCACAAAATTAGCCATTGAAGCTATCCCGCTCAGCCGCTTGATCCTCAGCCCTACCGATACTTGTTCATCCACCGCTTGGCGCATGTGGTCTGCTCGCTCGTCTCTAGGCAACACTTCCGGCGGGAGCGGATCCACTGCACCGGATCGGCATTGGCGGGAATGAACCCTGCTTTGGCACACCAGGCGACGATGAACTGCCCCGTCCGACCGCAACCCGCCACACAATGCACCACCACCGCTTCGCGGGCAGCGTGGTGCTGATCCATCAACTCCACAAAGCGTTCCATCTGCGCATCCGTCGGCACCCCATAGTCCGGCACGTTGATGTGATAGTACGTGAACTGATTCGGCACATCCTGGCGATTGTCGAACTCGCAGCAATTCACCACCACCCGAACCTCGTTCTCCTCATAAAGGTCAAAGACATAAGGATCCGGCCACCAAGACGCCGCAATCACGCCCTCTACAATCCATGTAAAAGGTTCAGTTCTTTCGGGCTGCCCCCTTGCAGGCCAATACCAAGGTCGAATCAGTGGTCGCATAAGCTTCGGGATTTCCCCTCCACCAAGATCACCCCGATTTCAACCCTGATGGGAATCGAACCGCCCCCCTGGCCACGTCTTCGTGAGTACGGAATTCGGGCTCGGTGAGGGCTATCTTGTTCATGAGGCAAGGGTGAATGGGCGGCGGGAGCACTCCATGCAATGCTCGGAATGACCTGTGGGGATGGACAGACCGTGGTTAATGAGCCAGCGCAATAGGGTCATCCTGTGCTCGGGATGAGGGCATGTGATGCGTTCAATGCCGGCATGATGGGGTCGGGATGAGGCTATGTCGTCGACGTCGGGGTCAATGTCGGGGTGGCTATAGGGGCATGGGGTCCGGTGAATGCCGACATGTCGGGGTGGGAATGGGGGCATGTTGGGGTCAGGATGCCCTCATCCTGTGCACGGCGCAGGCGCGGCGGGGTGGGGATGAGATCAAGTGGTCCTTGGGATGAGGGCATGCCGACCTGCGGGTGCCCCTATCCCGGGGGCGGGATGAGGGCACTGTCTGCACGAGATAGGGCTATATCGACCCTCACCTAGCCTCATGATGAGCATGCAATGCCCCCATGGTGCGCGTGGACGAGGTCATTCCTGGCAAAAATGACCTCATATCGTGGGCAGGATGACCCTATTCTGCCCAGGGGATGGGGGCATATCGCGCGAACATGAGGGGCATCACAAGCCGCCATTGTCCGTAAGTGCGGTCTATCCAGGTTGGGGTGCAACCACCTCCCAGGTTGATACCGTGGACATCCTGAATCCAGGGGACCCGGCCGCGGTGGGCATCCACTCACTTGAAAGATGAGTCAATCCGGGCTGACCCGTCGATCTCAAATCCTCTTTTTGGCGATCCCTCGCGGCTAATCCTCATTCCCAAATTCAAGCTGGTGGGTTTGGTTGCGCGTTGCGGATGACGGCGGCGGCCCGTTCTTCGAAATACGACGAAGGATGAAGACGCGCGCCGCTGCTATGAACACTACCCATTTGAGAGGGGCTGCTTAGCAAAGTGCGCAGGGTAACGTCTGGGTAGAATGAGAAAAAGCATCCCCACGGCCGTCCACCAGATCAGCAGAATGGCCAACTCCCCACATCCAGCCGCCGATGCATCAGTGCATAGCCGCCTTCAATGGCCAAGACCGCTCCTGCAAACCATGGCACGTAACGGAGGCGCGACAGTGGGGTGGGCGGTTGAACGTCGAGGGGTGGTCGCTGACTGGACATAACGAATTCAAGCGGTCCGCTGCATTGTTCAATTTGCGTGTCTTCCATGGTTGTCCTTGCGCCGCTACTCCACCTTCAAGATGCGTGCATCAACGAAGACGGCTTGGAGCAGGTCAGCGTTTTCGAGCTCTGGGGTGCCTCGGGGTTTCCAGAGGCCTAGGAGGTGCTTCATGCCATCCCGCAGGGTGATGGCGGTGGTGGTCTTGCCTTTGTGAAAATCCACCTCGGGGGAATCGATCCGGAGGGTCTGGATGTCGTTCACGGGCGCTTTGTCGCGATGCGTCGGGGCGGCGGTATGGTAGGTGACATCGGTGCTCAGGTCGATGGTTGCCCCATCGGCACCGATGACGGGGTCCACCTCCCAGATGAGACCGACCTTTTCCATCTCGAAGGTGGCGGAGGCTGTTTGGAGTCCGCCGCTGCTGCTAGCTGTGGCAGTGGCCACGGCGGTGGCCTTATCTGGGCTGCTGGGGGTGCTGGAACCGCCGCCTTCCCCGGCGCTGGCTCCGGTGCTCCAAAGGTACTCGACTCCTGCTGCGGATCGGGCCCGCTGACCGCTCCTGGTTTCGATCCAAGAGGTACTAACAAGAGTGGCACGACCAGCGGCGATCTCTGTTTGCAGTGCGGCCCATAGTTCCGAATGATCGGCCAACCCCATCGCAGCACGATCCAGTCGGCGCAGCGTCGCGCCGTCGGCTTGCACGATGTAGAGCGCAAGTTCGAGCTGTTTCGGAGTAGATGACGAGATGCTCTCAATGTAGGCCTCTACCAATTCCATGTTTTTGGGCAGATTCCGAACAATGAGTTCTGAGGTGGCCGAGAGATAGTTGGCAGACGAGCCCTCTGGAAAGGGGATGCCCTGCGCCCGCAAGACGTCCAAGGCGGTGGCCTGGATCTGAAACCTTGGCTCGCTGGCAGGTGGGGCGGCGGCAAAGGCATCTGCGGGTGCGGAAGTGGAGGGGCCTCCGGTCGATGCAAAATCCGGCGGAATTTGATACCGCCGGACGATCATACCGGAGACCACACCTGTATCCTCCTCCTTGGGCACCGTCCGCGCAGGCGTCGCTGCGACTTTTTCGCCCTGCTCTTTGAGCCATGTCACTGCCAGTGGGCTATCAGCAGCCAAGAGCGGCACGATCTTTCCCGTCAGGAAAGCGACCACCTGGCGCCCTGAACTGCCTTCCCCCATCGCCTGCCAGACCCCGGCGAGGCGAGATTGGCCGTCCCTGAAGGTGATGCTGGTCTGGATCTCAGCCGTAGAGAAATCGGTGACCGGCACTTCCACGCGCCTGTCGTTGAGCGTTGCCACGGGAACGCCCCGAACTATCGGCGGTGCGAGGTGGTGCTCGATGCTGTAGTTCAGATCGATCATTATTCCATCCGCTCCGATCACGGGATCAAACTCCACAATCGTCCCGACCTGGCGCGATTCATAAGCGGAGGTGCCGCTGGAGCCCTTTTCGTTGATCTCGAACTCTGTTCCAAAGTCGCTGTGGGTCGCACAGTTGACGATGGCCCTCTGGCCGCTCTTGGTATCCACGCGGCTCGATCCCAACAGCCTCCCCTTCCCTGCTGCAGCTTGGGCCTCCAGTCGCTCCAGGAGCGCTGCGTGGTCGGAGGTTTTTGCCGCTTCATCCATGACCTTGAGCACCTCCGCAGTCTCTGCCTCCAGGACATCGACGCGCAGGGCCACCTGTTTCGGCACGTTATCGATCATGCCCGCAGAAATTACTGCGATCTGCCCATGGGTCTCCCCAGTGGTGCGGACGGCCATGACTTCATGCACGCCGTCCATGACCGCCAAGGAGCCCGCTGGCAGGACGATGCCCTGCTTTTTGAAAAACTGCTCCAGCACCACGGAACTGCGCTTGATGAAACTCTGGATCTCCTCGGGCTTGGCGTCGGCGGGGGGCATCTTGGGCAGGTTCAGTTGTCCTTTTTCCTGAGTGACGAAGCCGCTGGACAGGAGGTCCCAGGGCATTCGGTAACTGCGGATCGACCACGCATAGGGGTCTTCTTCAGGCTTCGATGACGCTGCGGCGGCGGGAGCGGCCTCCTGACCGATGCAGGCGGGGGAGAAGTGAGATACGACCACCAGCCCTAAAAGCAGGCGCAACGAGAGAGACGAGGTTTTCATCGTGGGGGATTCTCTCACAAAGGCCCCAACGAACTCAAGAAGAATCCCAGCCATTGGAGCCACTGGAATCTATCCTGCCTGTTTTTGCGGTTGCTTTATTGTTGTTCTAGCTTCAATCGTTCGCACACTTTTCCCCTTCGAACGTCTCTCTACGCCCCATGCAATTCGTTTTCCCTACCAATCTGAATCTCGGTCAAGAACAGGGTGAAGGCTTCCACCAGGAGTTGCTCCGGGGGCTCACTCATAAGCTCAATAACCTCCTCGCCGTCATTCAAGGGTTCAGCAGTCTGGTCCTCATGACGGATGACCTGGATCCGGGTGTCGCAGAGAACATGCAGCACATCCGCGAGGCCTCCGTGGGTGTGACCGCCCTGAGCGAGCGCATTCGTGCCTCCGGCGGTTGCGCGAAGATCAGCCTGCAACCGCTGAATTTGAATGACTACCTCAATGTCATGGGCAACAACCTGGCCGAGCCCTTCCAAAAGGCTGGCGTGGGGTTTGAATTTGACGTCCAACCCGGGGTGCCGCCAATCTCGGTGGATCCCTCCAAGCTGAAAGAGATCCTGGTGGAGTTGCTGCGCAATGCCTCCGATGCCTGCGCCAAGACCCAGGGCCGCGCCATGCTAAAGGTCTGCGGGCCTGGAGTCATCACCCCTGAGTCCGAAAACCGAGTGGATATCCTGATCAGCAACACCGGTTCCCAGATTGCGCCTGAAAAGCTTCAGGATGTCTTCCGTCCCTTTCATGGCACTAAGAACAGCCAGCATCTGGGCCTCGGCCTGACCATCGTAGCGATGCTCTGCCACCAGATGAATCTCCAGATTGGCGTCGCCTCCGAAAACAACACCACCACTTTCTGGCTCAGCTGCCCGGTGGCCGTGGCCTAAGGCCCCGCTAAGAAAGGAGTCGTCGATCACCTCAAAGAGCGGAGGAACTAGGCCTTCACCCCGGTTTTTTGCAATAACGGCCATGATTGTTAGGATGGCCGTCCCATTTTTCTCAAGAATCCCTGGTCCGCAGGGGAGAATTCCATTGACGCTGAGCGCCCAAGTCCGTTAAATCATGGATTCCCGAAAATAATTTTTCTTTTCCCGACCTGAAGTTATGAGCGAACACGAAAATCTGCCCACACCTCCCCCTCCTTCTTCCCCCAAGACCTCTGCCGTCCCACTGAAGAAAGAAACCGTTCGCATCACTCTGCGTGCGCGCCCAGGAGCAGGAACGACCCAGCCACGCGAGGCCACCTCACCGGTGAATCCCGCCACAGGCAGCGTCCCAAGCAGCACCACCTCTTCAGTCGTCCCATCCGGCGCACGCAAGGCCACCGCGCCGATCCAGCTGCCATCCGCTCCGCTGCCACCACCGGCGCCGAAGTCCATGACCGCACCGGTGACCCTGCCACCAGCGCCGATCCCGCCTCCAGCGCGCAACACCGCACCCGTGGTCCCCGTCGCCGCAGCTCCTGCTGCGCCCGCCGCACCTGCAGCCCCAGCCGCGCCTGCCGCGCCACGTCCTCCAGGTGCACCGCCAGCAGCCCCACGCCCACCAGTGGCGGTGGCTCCCGGCGCGCCACGCCCAGCAGCCCCAGGCGCTCCACGTGTGGAGACAGGCGCCATGACCGCCCCACTTTCCCCTGCCCGCCCAGCGATGGCAGCCCCCCGCCCTGCAGTTCCAGGCGCTGGCACGGCCCCAATGGCAGGCGGCGCAACCGCCCAATTGCCCAAGGCAACGGTGAAGCTGCAGCAGACGCAGCCGCTGGCCCGCCCAGGCATTTCTGCCCCGTCCAGCGCGCCGATCAAGCGCAGCGCCGCGGAATCCCAGCAATTCTACGATGACGCCGAAGACCAGAGCAACCCAACCATGCTGGCTGGGTTTTGCACCGTGCTCGCCGTCGCTGTCATGGCCATCCAAATGTTCGCCGGTGACAGAGTGTCCACCGCTGTGGGATCTGGCATCCAGGTTCCTCCTCATACCAAGGTCGAGTGGGAATCCCAAGATCCACTTACAGGTGTCTGGACCAACAAGTTTGACAAGGTGCTCCCAAGCGTCCCGCAGTAATCCATTCGTCTCTGCGGCTTCTTTGTCCCACTAACCTCTTTCCCCCTTCTTCAATACTATGGCTTGGCTCGTTTTCCTCCTCTCCATCGTCCTCCTGCTCTTGAATGTGCTCGCCAAAAGCGGCGGTCTGCCATTCTAAGCACTGGTCTGTTTCGTTTCTCAAAAACGCAGCGCTGTTCCCTCACGGGCAGCGCTGCGTTTTTGCGTACGGCCCCAACTGATCACAGCGGTATTTTCCCGGTTGACGGCCCGCACGCCTCTGGCGCATAGGTAGCGCGTCATGATCAAACTTACCGGTATTGCAGACGAAGCGGGCGCAGCGCTCAATGTTCAAATCAAGGCCCACCAGCAGCTTGGCTGGGATTCCATCGAAGCCCGCGTGGTCGAATTCAATGGAGTGAAAGGCAATCTTCACGAGATCCCGGAAGACGTCTTTGAAAAAGTCTGCGAGGAACTTGAGGCCAACAAAATGGCCGTCAGCGGATTCGGTTCACTGATCGGCAACTGGGCCAAGAAGATCACCGACGATTTTTCAATTACCGAAGCAGAAATCAGCCGCGCCATCCCACGCATGCAAAAACTGGGGGCCAAGCTCATCCGCGTCATGAGCTATGCTGTCTGCAAAAACGAAGATGGTAGCGATGCCGCAGAGCAATACGAAGCCGAGCGCTTCCACCGCATGCGCGAGATCAACAAGCGCTTCAATGATGCCGGCCTAACCATGGTGCACGAAAACTGCATGAACTGGGGTGGAATGAGTGTCGATCACGTCCAGCGCATCAATGAAGAAGTCCCCGGCATGAAGTGGGTCTTTGACACTGGTAACCCTGTCTTCATCCCTGACCGCAAGAATCCCGGCCATCGCCAAGATGCCTGGGATATGTATCAGGCCATCAAGCCGAACATGGTTCACGTCCACGTCAAAGACGGCCGCTGGATCCCCGAGAAGAACGACGCTGAATACACCTATCCCGGCGAAGGCGACGGTCAGACGCAGCGGATCATCGCAGATTTGGTCCAGACCGGCTACAACGGTTACATCAGCATCGAACCCCACGTCGCCGTCGTCTTCCACGGCGCTGGTGCCGCCGATGAAATGGACCCAGAAACAAAAGCCCGCGAGCAGTTCAACAGCTACATCAAATACGGACAGATGCTGGAAGCCATGCTCAAGGCTGAAGGTGCGACCCTGGCATAAAGCCCCGCCCTGCCACTGGTAACCCACTGCGGAGCTTTTCCACGCCCGCAGCTGTAGCGTCGCGTCTATGACCGACGCAACCGTTACCGAAGAAACATCTCCTTCCCAAGAAGTTTGCGACGGTCACAGACCGACCGCTGCAAGGTTTTTTGGACGCTAGCGTGACGGTGGGCCTAGCATAAAGTTGTTCAGCGTGGCGTTGAGCTTTAGCTCGTCTGGTAAGGATGGCGGGAGTAATTTGGCACCTCCCTGTCGCTCGTCCTTGATGCGATGGTATCGGGGTGATGCTATGCACATGCTGCGTGGCACACTTTGACCAGCTAAAGGCGCAGCCACGGGGCCTCGCTCCGCAACCACGTTGTGCTCCACCGCTGGCGGATTCGGCGCCCCCCTTGCAATACCAACCTCATCGCGCACCCCAAAAGCAGCGATGCCACGAAGGGATCTATTCCCAATCGTGGCATCGCGTTGCCTGAAACGAATCGGACTTCCTGTCCTCGACCTGTGCTATTTGGCAGCAGCCAGCTGGAGCTGGAGCTGATGCCGGAGTGGCGGCAGCTGGCTTCGGTGCGGCTGGAGTTGCAGGAACGGAAGCGGCAGGGGCAGCTGGAGGTGTCGTCGCTTTTGCGTCTGCCTTCGGCGCTGGAGGCGTCGAAGCCTTAGCATCGACCTTGGCCGGAGCGGCTGGCGTTGCCTTTGCGTCGGCTTTGGCTGGTGCGGGCGCCGCAGGCGCTGGTGTACCGGTTGCGGCAGGCGCTGGGGCGGTTGCAGCCGCAGGTGCAGGAGCTTCAGCGGCGCCAGGAGCAGCGGGTGCGGCGGCGGGTGCGGGCACTGCCTCAAATTTGGTCGCCGTCTTCGAGCGTTGGCTGCTGGAGACGAGCATTGCGAGTGTAAGCGTCAGCACGAAAAGAAGGATGCCGAGATAAACCGTGATGCGCTGGAGCGCATTCGTGGTTTGAGCACCGAACATTTGGTTCGTGACACCCTCACCGAATGAGGCGCCCAGGCCTTCCTGCCGCGGGCGCTGCATGAGGACGACGAGGATCAGGAGGAGGCAAACAATGACCTCAATGACGTTGAGAATGGAAATCAGGATGGACATAAAAGGGCGGGCAATATGAACGCTAGCGGAGCCTTGGCAAGCAGTACTAATTCACTTTCCCTGACTGTCGCTGCCGTACAGCCTCAAAGAGGCAAACTCCAGTGGCGACGGACACGTTCAGGCACTCGACACTGCCTGCCATGGGGATCTTGGAAAGGAAATCGCAATGTTCCCCTGTCAGACGACGCATCCCTGGGCCTTCGGCACCCATGACAATGCCGGTAGGTCCTTTCATGTCCATCTCATAGATTGACTTGGTGGCTTCGTCAGCCGTGCCAATTAGCCAGATGCCCAGTTCCTTGAGCTTTTCCATACTGCGGACCAGATTCGTCACTCGCACGATTGGCACGCTCTGAGCACCGCCGCAGGAAACCCGAATCACGGTCTCCGTGATAGACGCGGTCTTGTCCTTGGGCAGAATAACCAGATCCACACCCGCAGCATCGGCGGTGCGCAGGCAGGCACCGAGGTTGTGCGGATCCTGCACGCAATCAAGCACGAGCACGAGGGCCGCAGGCTTATCTTGCAAGAGCTCTGCCAGATCTCCCTCATCATAGAGTCGTGGACCCGCATCCGAGCGGACATGGCGGTTTTGGCGGGCGGGACGATTGGAGGGTGGGCGAGGCATAGATGGGAGTGTGAGGCGCAATGAGACCTCATCCGCGCGCCTGCGCAAGTGCTCCCGCGCATTTACGACCATCTAGACACAAAAAAAGCGCCGCCCCCGGTCAAGGGGACGGCGCAAATCTGATTCAAACAATCAGAGGAAGTCGCGGATTAGGCGCCTTTCTTCTTCTTCGGCAGGAACTCTTCTTTGCTCAGGGAGCCGTCGCTGTTCTTGTCGCGCTTTTTGAAGGACTCTTCAGCCTTGGTAGCGTCTTTCTGGGCCTGAGGGCTGGCGAGGTATTCTTCCTTGGAGACATTGCCGTCGCCGTTTTTGTCCAGCTTCTTGAAAGCTTCTTCTGGGTTCATCTTGGCGCCTTTGCCCTTACCCTTGCCCTTGCCAGCGTCGTCCGCTGCATGGAGAGTGAGGCCGCCGACGGCGAGAACTGCAAGAATGGTTGCGATTTTTTTCATTTTAGTGTGCTTGGTTGTGGTGTTCTTGGTTTGGTTTGTAGCGCTTATGGCTGGAAACCAATCCAGTTGACTGCGCGTGGCGGGATAAACGCGAACGCCGACAGGCAGTTTCAAAAAAAATCAGGACGTCTCAAAAAAAGTTTCGTTTGAGATCACCGACCACAGCCAGTGCTCAGCAAAGCACAAGCCAGAGCCACCTCTACATGAGTCGGGCTCCGGCCTCCGCCAGCGGGCTACGCTCGCCCTTTGTCAGCGAAACATGCGCCGCAAAAGCCTGCCCGCGCATGCGCTGGCGAGCGTAGACGAGTCCGTTTGAACGGCTATCGACATAGGGATTGTCAATTTGGGCGGGATCACCCACCAAGACCAGCTTGGAACCACGAGACATCCTAGTAATGACGGTCTTGGCCTCCAGCGGTGTCAACTGCTGGGCTTCATCAAGGACGAAGAATCGATCGGGGATGGATCGACCACGAATGTAGCAGAGCGCCTCCACCTCAATGATGCCCTGCTGGATCAAGCCATCGTAGGGAGCTGCGGGCGTCAAAGCGGAACCGACACTAGGAGCGGCTGGCGGTGCGGCACGGCCTTTCTTGCGCGTGGGTCCGTGTTGCTGATTTGGGACCGGGCGCATCAGCAGATCCAGGGCATCATACACCGGCTGGAGCCAGGGGCGCATTTTTTCCTGGAGAGATCCTGGTAGGAAGCCCAGCGTCTCGCCCATCGCCACGATGGGTCGGCTTATGGTGATCCCCTGATAGGTGTGAGCAAACACTTGCGAAAGCCCGGCGGCGACTGCCACCAAAGTCTTTCCTGTCCCCGCCTGGCCATAACAAGTCACCAAGCTAATCTGCGGATCCAGCAGGGCATCCATCAGGCAGGCCTGCCCCAAGTTCATCGGCTTGATGGTGCGGCCCGCGCCGATGCGCAGCGACTCCGGCAGGTGATGCAGACGCACACAATCGCCCTGCGATCCGATTCGGGCAGGCATGCTGGCTTTTTCACCCGAGCAAAGCAGCACGTAGTCGTTCACCGTCAGGGCTCGCATCTTCGCCGCGCTCAGCGTGATCCGCCCAGAACTGGCAAAGCGCTGCAATTCGTGACCGCTGATTTCGATGCGGGGGATATCGACATTGGAGGCTTCCCTGGCCTCGACCTTATCGTGCAGATAGTCTTCGCACTCGATGCCGACAGCCAAGGCCTTGATCTGCATATTCAGATCCTTTGTCACCAGGGTGACCGGACCCCGGACCTGATCCCGCAACCAGAGCGTGCATGCCAGGATACGGTGATCCATCTTATCCAGCCCTGGAAAGACGCGTTGAAACTCCATCAGGCTGGGCACCCGCGATGCTAGGGCTGGATCATAAACCACCACCCGCAGAGTGCCCCCGCCATCGGTCTGCGTCCCATGCGTCACGGACGCGCCATCGGCCGCAAAGGCCGCCATCAGAGTGCGATGCACTTCTCGTGCGTTCGCACCTCGGTCGGTCATCTCATTCTTGAAGCGATCCAATTCGCTCAGGACGTCCACGGGGATGCAGACTTGGTGCTCCGCAAATTTTTGGATCGCCGCCGGATCATGCAGGAGCACATTCGTATCTAGCACGAAGGTCTTCACCCCGGCCTTGAACCCCATCTTGCGCCACTTCCCAGCTTTATTTAGACGATTGGCATTTTTGCTGGGGGCTGAGGCTCGCCCACCAAAGAGAGGGCCAAAATCTTGAGCTGAAACGAGAGTAGGTGCTAGCTGTGCTGTGGAATCGTCGCGGTCCATAAGGATTGATGGGGTAAAATGGGCATAAAAAAACCTCGTTCGGCGAACGAGGCGTTGGGGGTCGTGGAATCTGGCGATGGAGGCACCACCTGGCTGATTTCTGCTGCCAGACGCTCCCCCCAAAGACTGTGACTATTTGAATGAATCACGGTAATCACGAGATTGTCAGTCCCTGATAGAATCTGCAAGCGATTTATTCACAATGACGAAATTGTTCCGAACTTGGCCCCTGCAACAGTCCGTCGCCCGAAGGCGTTCTTTCCAGTGATGATCGCGCTTCGTGCCCTGCTCCTTCCATCCGCCGCGCTGGCTACTCTTAGCACCGCACTGTCTGCAGCGGACAAAGTGGACTATGCAAGGCAGGTGCAGCCGATCTTTGCGGAGCATTGCCTTGAGTGCCATGGGCCGGATGACGCCAAGGGCGGCCTCGTGCTGACGAGCCGGGACGCGGCAATAAAGGCGCTGAAGAGTGGTGCCCACGCCATCATTCCGGGTCAACCGGCGAAGAGTGCTCTGATCGAACGGCTCACCACAAGCGATAGGGAGGACCGCATGCCGCCCAAGGAGAAGAAGCCCATGAAACCTGAAGAGATCCAGACGCTGCGACGGTGGATCGCTGAGGGCGCTGAGTTTCAATCCCACTGGGCCTACGCGGCGCTGCGACTTCCGACACCGCCCGCGGTGAAAACCACTGCGGCTGTGCGCAACGACATTGACCACTTCATTGTAGCAAAGCTGGAGGCTACTGGGCTATCCCCCGCACCTGAGGCTGACCGGGCGACACTCATCCGCCGTGTCTATTTGGATCTTCTCGGCCTACCGCCAACGATCGCAGACGTGGATGCATTCATCGCAGACAAGTCCCCGCAGGCTTATGAGAAAATGCTAGACCACGCGCTCGCCAGCGAACACTTCGGCGAGCGTTGGGGCCGCCACTGGCTGGACATGGCGCGCTACGCAGACAGCGATGGCTACGAGAAAGATCGCCCAAGGCCAGATGCCTGGCGCTATCGCGATTGGGTCATCCGCGCGGTGAATGACGACATGCCGTTTGATCAATTTACGATTGAACAACTGGCCGGCGATCTGCTGCCCGACGCCACCGCAGAACAATTGGTGGCCACTGCATTCAACCGTCAAACCCTGACCAATACAGAAGGCGGCACCGACCAAGAGCAATTTCGCATCGAGGCCTGCATGGATCGCACAGAGACACTCGGCACCATTTGGC
This sequence comes from Verrucomicrobiaceae bacterium, assembly GCA_024232965.1. GTDB lineage: Bacteria > Verrucomicrobiota > Verrucomicrobiia > Verrucomicrobiales > Verrucomicrobiaceae > JACKQF01. Next base: position 82,290 of record JACKQF010000005.1, read on the forward strand.
TGGGCCTAACAGTTGGCTGTGCTCGCTGCCATACCCACAAATACGATCAGATCTCGCAAAAGGAGTACTACCAGCTTTTTTCCTTCTTCAACAACGGCGATGAAGTCACCCGCCAAGCGCCGACCTCCCCCGCAGAGTGGGCAGCTTATGAAAAAACGAACGGTGCCGCAGCACGCTCCCTCATCCCGCTGCGCAAGCGGTTGGACATCGCCAAGAGCAATCTACCGGTAAAACTGCCTGAGTGGGAAAAGGCCATCCAAGCGCGCCTAGCGACCGCGCGTCAGACCCAGAAGACGCAAACATTTGCACCGCTGAAAATCATAAGCACCCAAAGCAAAGGCGCCACACAATTCGCGCCTCAAGCCGATGGGTCCGTCCTCGCAACGGGCAAGTCACCCGCCCAGGACACCTACACCGTTTCGGTCCAACTCCCCACAGGACCGATCACCGCACTGCAGCTTGAGGTATTGCCAGATCCCAGCCTGCCCAAGCAAGGCCCAGGGCGCAGTAGCGGTGGCAACTTCGTGCTGAATGAAATCACCGCGCGTTTGGTACCAAACACCGGGCCGAGCCATGCGGTCATTCTGCACAGTGCCACGGCTGACTATTCGCAAAAGGACTTCAAAGCGGATGGCGCCGTCGATAGCAAACCCTCCACCGGCTGGGCCGTCGGCGGGAAGACGGGTCAAAAGCATGTCCTGACCGTGCAACTATCTGAGCCCCTGCAGGCCGCAGCCGGCAGCAAGCTGGAACTTGCACTGGATCAGCTCTACGCCAAGAGCGGCGGACAGCACTGCATCGGAAAGTTCCGCATCCTCGCCGCCACTGAAGAGACTGAAGCCAGCATCGTTCCCGGAACAGTTCTGAAGATCCTCAATGAGGAGCCCAAGCGTCGCAATCCTGTCGTTATCCAAGCGCTGTATGACTGGATGGAAAAAATCGATCCCGATGTCCGCGCTGCACAGGCGATCCTGAGCGAAGCCGAATCGAAACTGCCGGCGCCCCCCCTCATGGACGTGCGTGTCATTGCGCAGCGGACCACCGCCCCAAGGACGACGCACGTCCTGCATCGCGGTGATTTTCTCCAACCGGCCGAGGAAGTGGAGCCAGCAACCTTCGCCACCCTTCCACCGCTGAAAAGCGCCGGTGAAAAAGCCACGCGCCTCGATCTCGCCAAGTGGTTGGTCAGCGCGAAGAACCCACTTACCCCTCGAGTCACTGTCAACCACTTCTGGACGCACCTCTTTGGCGAAGGTCTCGTCACCACAACGGCGGATTTTGGAGTGCGTGGCGCGGCACCGACACACCCTGAATTGCTCGACTGGCTGGCCAGCCGTTTTGTTCAGGGCGGTTGGAGCCGGAAGAACCTGCTGCGCCTCATCATGACTTCGGCCACGTATCGGCAAGTCAGCACCGTCAGCACCAATGTGAATGGGGCACGAAGCGGTGAAGAGCTCGCCCGCATTGATGACCTCGATCCGCGCAACCTTCTGCTATGGCGGCAAAATCGTGTGCGAGTGGAAGGCGAGGTCGTTCGCGACCTCTACCTCGCCGCCAGTGGGCTACTCTCGCAGAAACTCGGTGGCCCGAGCGTCTTCCCGCCGATGCCGCCCGACGTGGCTGCATTGAGCTACGCCAACAACTTCAAATGGACGACCAGCGAGGGACCGGACCGCTATCGCCGTGGGATGTACACATTTTTCAAACGCACCGCACCGCACCCCGAGTTGATGACGTTTGACTGCCCGGATGCAAACCTCACCAACGTGCGCCGGACCGTATCCAACACGCCGCTACAGGCGCTGACGACACTGAACGCAGAGGCCTTTACTGAAGCCGCCCAGGCTTTAGCCGCCCGTCTTCTCGCGGATCCATCGCTGCGCAACGACCAAGATCGACTCACCGCTGCCATCCGTCGTTGCGTGTCCCGCCTGCCACAAAAAAGCGAGCTGGCCACGCTGGAGGGTCTTCTGGTCGATGCACGCAAATATTACCAGTCCGCACCGCAAGCGGAGATCAAGGCGATGAACGGCAATCACCTACCGAAAGGCGCATCCCCGACTGAGCACGCCGCGTTCACAGCCACGACGCGCATCGTTCTCAACCTGGACGAATTCATCACCCGCGAGTGATCATTTCATTGTGTGCACACAAATGAACAAAATTAGGCTGGCATTTCCAGGCATCCACGGCCTAGAGTGTAACCGTTCTCTTTGACACCATGGACAATCCCTCACCTTATTGGTTCTTGGTTGTATTTGGGGCGGTGGCGCTTGTGTTTCCACTGATCCCCTTAGGGTTGGCGCGACTCTGGTTCCTTGTGTTTTCGCCCCAAAAACCCAGCAAAGAAAAAAACGCCGTTTACGAATGTGGTCTCGAATCGAAGGGCGACTCCTGGCTGCAGATGAAGGTGCATTACTACCTTTATGCCATCGTCTTTCTCATCGTGGATGTTGAGGCCGTGTTTCTGATCCCCTTTGCTGCGGCCTATGCCTCTTTGCCCATCGGAGCGATCGTGGCGATGCTGTTCTTTGTTCTACTGGTTGCTGAAGGACTCGTGTGGGCCTGGGGGAGGGGCTTTTTGGAATGGAAATGACTGAGGCCGACGAAAAAACCATCCAAGATCTGCGCCGCAGCGGCATCCTGCTGACCACGCTCGAGGACCTATACAATTGGGGGCGCAGCAATTCCGTTTGGCCCCTGCAGTTTGGACTCGCCTGTTGCGCTATCGAAATGATCGCAGCCTCCATGTCTCGTTTTGATATCGCGCGCTTTGGCTCCGAAGTCTTCCGTCCATCGCCGCGGCAGGCGGACCTCATGATTGTCTCAGGCACCGTCACCAAAAAGATGGCACCACAGGTTGTGCGCCTCTACAATCAAATGCCGGAGCCCAAGTATGTCATCGCCATGGGTGCCTGCGCGATCTCGGGTGGCCCCTTCAAGCAAGGCTACAACGTGCTGAAAGGCATTGATCGCTACATCCCCGTGGACGTTCACATCCCCGGCTGTCCCCCGCGACCAGAGGCGCTGCTGAATGGCCTGATGGAACTTCAGGAGAAAATCCGCGAACAAAACCTGACCGGAGAGAATCGCCCGCACCACCTGCGCTCTGATGTATCCGGAGAATTTCCCGTGCCCGAATTCGGTGCCTGCGATCTCGAACCACCCAGCAATCCCGCTGTATGGACACCGCCGGAACCGATTCGCGAAGGACTGTAACCCTCATTCATGGAATCTGCTGAACAACTCCGCGACCGACTCCTCGCCGCCTTCCCTGAAGCCAGGGTAGAGGTGCTGGCAAATCCGGCCCCGGTTGCGCAGCATTCCTTGATCATTGGTGCGACACACGCGGTGCAGATCGCGACACTTCTCCGCGATGATCCAGACCTCGCATTTGACTATGCGTCAAATGTCACCGGAGTGGACCGGCCTGATCAGGAGATCAAAGAAAAGGTCACGGTCAAGGAGACCGTGGATGGCGAAGAAAAGGAAGTGACCAAAGAAGTGACGCGCACAGAGCCAGGCTATCTGGAGGCCGTGTATCATCTTTATTCCATGGCGAAACGTCATGGCCCCGTAATCCTGCGTCTGCGCACCGAGAACCGTACGGACAAGGTCACCCTACCGTCACTGACGCCCGTGTGGCGCAGTTGCGAGTTTCAGGAGCGCGAGATCTACGACCTCTTTGGTATTGTTTTCGAAGACCACCCAGACCTGCGGCGCTTGCTCATGTGGGATGACTTTGAGGGGCACCCGATGCGCAAGGATTACGTCGAGCCCGATGACTACGAGTGGGAACCCACTCCGCACGATGCCGTTCTGATCAAGGCAAAACGACCCGCTGACGGAGAGGAGGCCGCACCCCTTGCCCCATGATTCCCGGCGTCTCCATCGAAGAAAAAACGGATCCGCTCCAGGGGCAAATCTTGGAGGTGTCCATGGGGCCTCACCATCCCTCCACGCACGGCGTCTTCCGCATGGATGTGAAACTGGATGGCGAACGCATCGTCTCGCTGAAGCCTGTCTTCGGATACCTACATCGCAATCACGAAAAGATCGCGGAGGACGTCAGCTACCTCGGCTCGATCCCCTACACGGACCGTCTCGATTACCTCTGCTCACTGACCAACAACTGGGCCTACTGCCTGGCGGTTGAAAAACTCTCTGGCTTTGAGATCCCGGAACGTGCGGAATACATTCGCGTGATCGTGGGTGAATTAACGCGGCTCGTGAATCACACCTGCTTGATGGGCTTCTTCGTTCAGGATCTCGGCGCCATGGGCACGCCACTCATGTATGCGTTTCGCGAGCGCGAAAAAATACTCGACCTTTTTGAAGGCCTAACCGGGGCACGGATGATGTGCAATTACATGCGCTTCGGCGGCGTGCGCTGTGATCTCCCTGTGGGCTGGATTGACGAGGTCAAAAAAGTCATCGCCGCCTTCCCCCGTTTCCTGGATGAGTTTGAGTCGCTGCTGACCCAAAACGAAATCCTCATCGCCCGAGCCCAAGGTGTGGGTGTGCTAAGCAAAGAGTTAGCCATCAACGCCGGCATCACCGGCCCATGCCTGCGGGCGAGCGGCGTCGGTCATGATCTACGCAAGGTGGACGCATACTCGATTTACTCGCGCTTTGATTTCAAAGTCCCCATCGGTGCACACGGCGACTGCTACGACCGCTTTATGATCCGCCTGCTGGAGATGCGCGAGAGCCTCAAGATCCTTGATCAAGCCATCGCGGCACTACCTTCTGGTCAAATCATCGACCCCAAAGCGAAATCGCGAGGGCTGCGCCCCAAAGCTGGCGAGGCGTATGGCCGCATCGAAGCGCCAAAGGGGGAACTGGGTTTTTATTTGATCAGTGAGGGCGGCCCAAGCCCGTATCGCTATCGCGTGCGACCGCCCAGCCTCATCAATTTAACCGTGCTCGAAGACATGTGCCTGGGTGGGACTGTCGCAGATGCCATTGCCACTCTCGGCAGCATCGACATCGTGTTAGGAGAAGTGGACCGCTAACCCCGAAACTGAATCATCATGTTAGGCACCGGCATTCTCAGAGGTCTCAAAGAAACGGCCCGCAATGTGATTGGCAGTTTTCGCGAAAAGGACCGCCTACCCACCGTGATGTATCCCGAAGAGACGGTGAAGACGAAGGAGAACTTCCGCACCTTCCCCTTCCTCGTTTATGATGGGGACCACGCAATGCCGGGACTGCGCTGTGTATCCTGTCGCATCTGTGAAAAGGAATGCCCGCCGCAATGCATCTTCATCATTCAAGAGCGGGATGAAAACAACAAAGCCGTGAAGCACCCACGCGTCTTTGACATCGATTTTTCCGTGTGCATGCAATGCGGCATTTGCGCCGAGGTCTGCCCCTTTGATGCCATCAAGATGGATAACATCTACGAACTGGCTGGCGAAGACCGCTTCACCGGGCTGCTGGTGGACAAGCATCGTTTGGCGAAGTCCAATCACTACTACCACCAAATCAAACCCACCGAGGCGAACGAAGTGGACGGGCGATTGGCGGAAGACAAACGCAAAGCAGAAGAAGCGGCCAAAGCCAAGGCCGCCGCAGCAGCCGCGAAAGCAGCGCCACCACCCACCGCTGCAACCTGACCCCATTTTCTCATGACCCTCGTAGAGCGTATCGATCAAGCCCCCCTTCTCCTCCAGAGATGGGCGGTTAGCTTTTTCCCTGCGCTGCTGCAACCGTGGGTCGCGATGCTCATTTCCGCTGCCGCCATCATCGGCGTCTTCGCATCGCTCTTCGCCCTGTCCACCTTGGCAGAGAGGAAGGGGCTCGGCCGCATCCAGAATCGACCTGGTCCAAATCGCGTCGGCCCCTTCGGCATGCTGCAGCCTCTGGCAGACGGCATCAAGATGCTCATCAAAGAAGACATCGTCCCACTGCGTGCCGACAAGGTGCTCCACTTCCTGGCACCCATCGCCTTGATCGTCCCGTCCCTGCTCGTGTATTCAGTGCTGCCTATCGGACGGAATTTGATCGCGATGCAGTGCCAACTTGGCGTGCTACTTTTCTTTGCCATCGGTGCGTCGACGGAGCTATCCATTTTCATGGCTGGCTGGGGCAGCCACAACAAATACTCGCTCCTGGGTTCGATCCGCGCCATCGCGCAAATGATCAGCTACGAACTGCCCATGGTGCTAGCAGCGGTCACAGTGATCCTGGCGACCAGTTCGCTCGACACAGTCAACATCGTGGAAGCCCAAGCAGGTGGTTTTTGGGCGTGGCACGCATTCACACCTTGGGGAGCCATCGCGTTGCTGACCTTCTTCATTTGCGCCCTCGCAGAATCCAATCGCGCGCCCTTTGATCTCCCTGAGGCGGAGTCAGAACTGATTGCCGGACATTTGACCGAATATTCGGGCTTCAAGTATGCGCTGTTCTTCATGGCGGAATATCTGGGCATGATGGCCATCAGCGGTATGGCGATCACGCTGTTCCTCGGCGGCTGGCAGGCACCGCTACCAATCCTCAATTTCATTCCCTCGTGGATGTGGTTTTTCGGGAAACTCGCCTGCTTTGTCGTGCTCTTCATTTGGATCCGCGGCACCTTGCCTCGACTTCGCGCAGACCAATTGATGAATCTGGCGTGGAAGTTCCTCCTACCCATCGCCCTGCTGAACATTGGTCTAGCTGGCCTGTGGGTGAAAAGTTCTGGATGGATCGCCTGGCCAATCTCCGTCATCCTTCTTGGCCTCGCCATTGTGGGTCTTGGCAGATTGTTACGAGGCAGCCGCCCACGCGGCGGGAAACGCATTTACCGATACGCTGACTAATATGAGCATCCCCTTCCTCATCATCGCCGCAGTCATCCTCGCCAGCGCGTGGGCAGCGGTTTCGTTGCGGAATTTGGTGCACTGCGGACTGTGTGCGGCGCTCAGCTTCTTGGCCACCGGCACCTTGTATCTCTATTTGAATGCGGAGTTTCTCGGCCTCGTGCAGCTCATGGTGTACGTGGGCGCAGTGGCTGTCCTGATCTTGTTCACGGTGCTACTCACACGCCCCGCCACAGAAGCAGCAGATGCCGTCCCCACCAAGCGGCCTGCGTTTTGGAAGGGTGCACTGATCGCGATCACCGTCGGTGGGGCGGTCGCATCGTGCTTGGCCGTTTACGCGGCACCCAAAGCATCCACCGCCCCCGAACTGAGCATTCAAGAAATTGGCAGACTGCTCACGGCCAGCCAACAAAACGTCTTGGCGCTGATCATCGTCGCCCTGCTGATGACAACGGCCCTCATTGGAGCCTTACTCCTGGCTGCACCCGCTGAAGAAGACACGAAAGGAGGTGGCGCATGAATGACGCGCTGACACTCAACGGCTGCCTGATTCTCTCTGCACTGCTCTTTGGCATCGGACTCGTCGCCGTCTTTGGCCGACGTAGTGCGATTCTGGTTTTGATCGGCATTGAGTTCATGCTCAACGCAGCGGTCATCAACTTCGTCGCCTTCTGGCGTTTTGCCCACCCCTCCTCTGACGGCATGATGTTCTCCATCTTTGCCATCGCCGTCGCAGCAGCAGAGGCTGGCGTTGGCTTGGCTCTGGTCATTGCTCTGTATCGTCATCGTCGCAGTGTGCGCATCGATGAAATCCCACCTGCTAGCGAATGAGTTCCTTTGTGCAATACCTCTGGCTAATCCCGCTGCTGCCGCTGGTCGCCGCAGGGATCAATGCCGTACTGCCGACCGATGCAAGGCGGGCAGCGATGGGGCTGACGATAGCAACCATGGCCGCATCCTTTTTGATCTCCGTCGTCGCGTTCTTCAAGGTGGCAGATGGCGGTCGGCTGTGTCACAACTTTGATTGGTTCAGTCTTGGCGGTGGCCACGTAAGGCTCGGCTGGCTTCTCGATCCGCTTAGCGCAGCGATGCTGATGATGGTGACCTTTGTCGGCACTTGCATCTTCGTCTACTCCGTCGCCTACATGGCGCATGACGCCCGGCAGAAGCAGTTCTTCACCTTCCTCTCACTCTTCGCGGCAGCGATGCTGGGGCTGATCATCTCCAACAGCCTGCTGCTGCTCTTCATGTGCTGGGAGGTCGTCGGACTGGCGTCGTATCTTTTGATCGGATTCTGGTTCGAAAAACCCAGCGCTGCGGCTGCCTGCAAAAAGGCTTTCATCACCACACGAATCGGCGATATCGGCTTCCTGCTTGGCATTGTTTGGCTGGCAAAGGAGAATGGGGCTTTGCTGTTCTTCGACAATGGTGCGGGCTTCCTGGAACAGGGTGCGCTGGAGCATTTGAACGGCCTCGCAGTCGGGGGCATCAGCGCGGCGACGGCGATTGGCTTGCTGCTATTCTGTGGGGCGATGGGCAAATCCGGCCAAGTGCCGCTGCATGTCTGGCTGCCCGACGCGATGGAAGGCCCCACGCCTGTTTCCGCGCTCATTCACGCCGCGACGATGGTGGCTGCGGGCGTCTTTCTGATCGGTCGAGTTCATCCGCTCATGACCACGGAGTCACTAAGCGTCGTCGCCGGGATCGGAGCCTGCACCGCAGTCATCGCAGCGCTGATCGGCATCGCCCAAAACGACATTAAGCGCATCCTCGCCTACTCCACGGTCTCGCAACTTGGCTACATGATGCTGGCACTCGGGGTAGGCGGGCTCGGCGCGGGGATCTTCCACCTGATCACGCATGGCTTCTTCAAAGCACTGCTGTTTCTCGGAGCAGGCTCGATCATTCATGGTTGCAATGACCAGCAAGATATTCGTGCCATGGGCGGCCTACATGGACCGATGCGCAAGACCTTCCTGACTTATGCGGTGGGCATGATGGCACTGTCCGGCTTCCCGCTGCTGTTCTCCGGATTCTGGAGCAAAGAAGCGATCCTGCACGCAGCGCACTCAACGGTCGGATCGCATCTCCCCTTTTACGCGGGACTGATCGGCGCGGTTCTCACGGCCTTTTACATGACACGGCTGATGTCCCTGGTCTTCTTCGGCACATATCGCGGCGACGCAGAGCACCCGCCGCATGAGAGCCCTCGCCTGATGACACTCCCACTCCAAGTGCTCGCTGTCTTTGCCATCGCGCTGGGCTTTTTGGGGACACCAGCTTGGCCTTGGTTCACGACTTGGATCGAAGGACGCGAGACCCATTTCCAATTCGGCCACCTCTTTCACCTCGAAACGCTGGGGCTGATGATCGTCTCCACCCTCGCCGTCGCCGCGGGTGTGTGGCTGGGCTGGCGACTCTATTTCCAGCGCCTGCGCCTCACCCCCGACGAAACGGATCCCCTGCAAATCGTCGTGCCGCGAGTCTTTTATCACCTGGAGCATCGGCTGTGGTTTGATGAATTTTACGAGAAGACCCTCATCGCAGGGACTCGCCGCGTTGCAGAATGGCTGACCTTAGTTGAGCAAGGCGTTTGGGTCGGCGGCATCTGGGCTGCCGCGCAGATTTCAATCGGATTCTCCTGGTTGAGCCGCTGCTACGACGAGTGGTTGATCAACGATGGCTTTGACAAAAGCTGTGATTCACTGCGTGGTTCGGGCAAAGAGATCGCAGACGCTCATCGTCAGCGTCTGCCGTTCACACTTCGCACCATCGGCGCGGCCATCCTGGTGCTGCTAGCGATCACCTGCATTTGGTTTGGGAAAGGAGGTGCGCGATGAGTTGGCTCGCCCTACTGATCTCCATCCCAGCCGTCGGTGCTGCGGTGGTGGTGTGGCTGACCAGAAAATCCCAGGCACGCGCTTGGTTTGCTTCACTGGGTTTTGCCGCCCTGCAGTTTTGTGTGACGCTAGCCGTCGTGCTGATGTTTGACTCATCGCGCGGTGCAAATTTTCAGTTCTATGAGCACACCCCATGGCTACCATCAATCGGTGCTGAGTTCAGTGTCGGTGTGGATGGCCTGGGGCTGATGAGTTTGTTGCTCGCCGCCGTCGTGGTGCCTTTTGCGATTGCAATGATTGATCCCAAGACGCGACGACCTGGCACGATGTCGGCCTGGATGTTGCTGCTGCAATCCACGCTAGTCGGCAATTTTGTTTCCCTGAATTTTGTGATGTGGTTCCTCTTCTGGGAGCTTGCGCTGATCCCCGCCTTCTTCCTCGTACGTGGATGGGGAGGGCCCATGCGCGCCAAAGCGGCGGTGCGCTTCTTCATGTACACGATGGCTGGCAGCGCGTTGATGTTGGCAGGAATGGCGGCGGTGTATGCAGCGGCTGGCACCTTCCATTTGCCATCGCTGGCAACCCTGATCAAGGGCGTAACGCTGTCATCAAAGATCACCGCGCTGCTCGGTGGAAACGGCGTCTGGGCATCCTGCGTCTTTTTCGCTGTCCTCATCGGCGTCGCGGTAAAGGTGCCGCTGTATCCACTGCACGGCTGGCTACCAGCGACGTACAGCGAGGCAGCCCCGCCAGTGACGATGATCCTCACAGGGGTGATGTCAAAGATGGGCGTGATCGGCATGCTGCGAGTCGTTGGGCCCCTTTTTCCAGACCAGATTCGCATTCATGCCCCGATACTGATGTGGATCGCAGCGCTCGGCATCCTGGCGTCGGCATGGACGGCATTGGCGCAGCGCGATCTGCGGAGGATGCTGGCGTTTTCTTCGATCAATCACCTCGGCTGGAGTTTACTGGCTATTTTTGCGGCCTGGTCAGTCACGAATCCTGGTGTCAACGGTGCGGCGGCTCTCAACGGAGCGATGCTCCAAATCTTCAATCATGGCATCACTGCCGCAACTCTGTTCGCCTGCCTTGCCCTGCTAGAGCGGCGCAGCACGGACCAGGGTGGCATTGATTCCTTCGGTGGCCTGCGCGCGGTGATGCCGGTGTTTTCGGGGCTTTGGGGGATTGCGCTGTTTGCTTCAATCGGGCTGCCTGGGCTGAATGGATTTATCAGCGAGTTTCTCATGGTCCAGGGTTCCTTCGCCTTCAGCCCTTGGGCGACGGCTGTCGCTGCGGTATCATTGCTCCTCACGGCGGTTTTTCTGCTTGGGTTCTGGCAGAAGGTGTTTCATGGACCTCTCAATCCCCGATGGGCGACCATGCCTGATTTGACCAGCACAGAGCGCCTTGTAATCGCGCCGACTCTGGTGCTGATGGTTTTACTGGGGGTCTGTCCTCAACTGCTCTTGAAGTGGTTGAACCCTGTATCTGAATACCTGCTCTCTTTGACTCAATGAACGCACTTCCCTGGACCATTTACCTCTGCCTTGCTGGGGCCGCCTTGCTGCGGTTCTGGCCGGGGCGTAGTGATGCGTCTGTGCGGGCAGGTGCACTGGGTGTGGCCGTCGGAACTTTGATACTGACGATCAATGCAGCCTGCCGCTTTGAGCCGATGCCGGACGGATCACTGATCACGCTGACCAAGGCTGAATGGATTCCAGCCATCGGTGCCAGCTATCACCTAGCCGCAGACGGGATCAGCCTGACTTTGGTCTTGCTGACGAGCATTGCAGCGACGGTGGGCGTGCTGTTTTCCTGGAACATCAGCCATCGGTTGCGCGAGTTTTTTGCGCTCTACTTCCTGCTACTGGCCGGTGTTTTTGGCGTCTTCCTGAGCGCGGATCTGTTTCTGCTCTTCGTGTTCTACGAGATTGCAATCGTGCCCAAGTACTTCCTGATCGCGATCTGGGGCTCCACCAACCGCGAATACGGCGCGATGAAGTTGGCGCTGTATTCCTTTGTGGGCAGCGCCCTGGTTTTGATCGGATTGCTGGCCGCACATGTCTTCACCGGGGGCAGTACTTTCGATCTTGCGGCACTGGCGCACAAGACAGCGCCCGTCGCCCAGCAGATGTGGATTTATCCTTTGCTCTTCATCGGTTTTGCCGTGCTGGCGGGTCTTTGGCCCTTCCACACTTGGGCTCCAACCGGCCATGTGGCGGCCCCCACCGCCGCATCGATGTTGCTCGCGGGTGTGGTGATGAAGTTGGGAGCGTACGGTTGCCTGCGAGTGGCCATACCTTTGTGTCCCGACGCTCTAGCAGCATGGCAACTCCCTTTCGCCAGTCTCGCAGTGATTGGGATTCTTTTCGGCGCGTTTGCAGCAATGGTTCAAGACGACTTTAAGTTCGTCATCGGCTATTCCAGCGTTAGCCACATGGGCTTTGCACTGCTTGGGATCTCGACCCTGACTCTCGCCGGGCAAAAGGGCGCGGTGATGCAGATGTTCTCTCACGGCATTATTGCGGGACTTCTTTTCGGCATCGTAGGCCGCATGATCTACGATCGGACCCACACTCGGGACCTGACCCTGCTGCAAGGCATGAGGTTGACGCGCAAGATGCCATTTGTTGCAGGGACATTTGTGGTGGCGGGTCTGGCATCGATGGGGATGCCTGGATTTAGTGGATTCATTGCTGAACTCGCGGTGCTGCAAGGCTCATGGAAACCCTTCCCTGCAATTGCATTGCTGGCCGCCGTTGGGGTGCTTTTGGCGGCTGGTTACACGTTGCGGGTCATTCGATTGGTCTTCTTTCCAGACGAGGAATCGACGAAACGCGATAACACACCTCTCGCCCCGCTGACCTGGCCTGAAATAAGCGGCACCCTGCTTCTGATTGGCATCGCTCTCTACATCGGGCTGCAGCCAGCGGGTCTGATGGGGTGGATCGAGGGCGCGCTCAAATCCCCGCTCATGCGGCCCTGCATAGGAGGAGGCCTGCCATGAACTATACTCTTCTCATCCAAGCTCACCTGACGGAGCTCACCCTCATCTGCACGGCCTTGATTGTACTGATGGTAGATCGGCTCATCATGGTGCGCTGCTACCCAAGGCTGCGGGATCCTGTTGCTGCGGGGCTAACCGTGATCGGCTGCGGGATCGCCATGTGCGGGACTTTCCAGGCAGACGAGGCGATAGCGGCCATGACTGCAGCCGTTGCCATAATCAGTCTTGGGGAAAGATTCACCCAACAGGTGGGGGAGTACTTTTTGCTCCTGCTTCTGGCTGCCGCAGGACTCATCTTCATGGTTCACTCCAGCGATTTGCTGAACGCATTCCTTGGGTTGGAGACCGCCAGCCTCACCTTCTATGTCCTTGTTGCGCTGGATCGCCGACGCGCAGAGGCGGTGCAGGCCGGATTCAAATACTTCCTCTACGGAGGTGTCTCCGCAGCATGCTTGCTCTACGGATTGAGCCTGATTTATGGACTCACCGGTTCCCTGAACTTCGCACACTGCACTAAAGCCTTTGCCACGATGCCGCCATCACAAATGGCCTATGTGGCAGCCATCATGCTCGTGGTTGGATTTGCGTTTAAACTCGCTGCGGCACCTTTTCACCTCTGGGCACCGGATGTGTATCGACATGCGGCCACTCCGGTCGCGGCGTTCATTGCCTCAGCCTCCAAGGTCGGAGGAATCTATCTCCTGGCCAGGGTGGCAGGGGCGTTTCAGCGCGAAGCCATGCTGCCCGCCCTGGTCGTCGTCACCGTGCTGTCTCTGGTCATTGGCAATCTTGCCGCCATCTCGCAGACGAGTCTGTCTCGCCTCTTGGCATTTTCCGCTGTAGCTCATGCCGGCTACGTTTTGGTGGGACTTTGCATTGCACCAAGTCAGCCCGTGCCGATCGCCGCGATGGTCTATTACGCAGTCACCTACGCCATCGCAACTGTGGGTGCGTTTGGTGTGGTTTTGGCACTGCGCAGGGATGCTGGGTCTGACTGCATGAGCGGACTCGACGGTCTCAATCAACGGTCTCCGGCGCTGGCCATCTTGCTAGCCGTCTTTGTGCTCTCGCTGGCAGGCATCCCACCCTTGGCAGGGTTCTTTGGGAAATTCTACGTCTTCGCCAGCGCGCTTCGGGGAGGCTCGTCGATGACAATCGGAGTCGCCGCCTTCGCCATCCTCATGAGCGCTGTATCGCTCTACTACTACCTCCAAGTCTTGAAGCGCGTTTTTGTGCAGCCACTGAAAGACGACAACCAACCGCCGCTCCAAGTGTCGCGAGTTACGATGATTTTGCTGACGCTGCTGGCTTTGGCGGCGATTCTTGCAGGCCTTTTCCCGCAGGGGCTGCTGCAGAGTTTGGCTCCGCAACTTTGACCGCAGGCTTCTTTTTCTTGAAGAACGTCTCCTTGATGACTCCCTTCATCAGCCGCCCCATGGTCGCCCAATAGCTGTTCGCAATATCCGACGTCAGGAAGGCGAGATAGACATCGTTGGACGGGAGCTTTCCGTTGGAGGCGAAATAGACGAACCTGTCCTCTCCCCGATATTTCGACTTGTGGAAGGAGAGCCCTTTGAAGTTGTAGATCTCGTTGCCGTAGCGAACGCTGGTTGTGAAGAAGAATTTCGTTGCCCAGTCATCGCAGTACTTTCCACCGTCCACTTTGTCAAATGGGCAGAGGAGCAGATTGAACTCTTCCGCGCCTTCAGAGCGGAAGACATCCATCGCCGCCATGTGGACTGCAGTGGCTAGTCGCCCATACTTTTTCTCGTCGCAGCGGACGGTATTCGCAGCATAACCGTGAATCTTTCCGTCTCGATAGATCGGATCGTAAAACGCATAGCCAACCAGTAACCCAGTCTTGTCGAAGGCCGCGAACTTGCGGACATCTGGCTCGGGATGGTAAACGGGGCGTCTGGCGTAAACCCAGATTTCGCGATCACTCACCGTCTTACCATCCAGCCAGCGTTTGGAGAGATCTTCCAATTCAGCGACAGGCACGGTCTCGATATCAACCTCCTTGATGACCAACCCTTCGCGCTTCGCCTCATTGCGGGCGCGTTTGATGAGATCTAACTCCTTCCAATTGCCTTGTGTATTGTAGGACTGAGCGGGAAGCACAGGCTCATAGCCCACAGTATTTACCTTGAAGGATAGGGTGCGAAGCAGTGCAGCACACTCTTCAGACACGACCACAAAAACAGCGTGCGGGTTCAGTTTGATGAAATCACGAATCAATTCCTCCATGTCGCCGTGCGCACAGAGAGGATCCCCCAAGACAATCCGCTTTCCCTTGCGCGCAAAGACCGGATGGTTCGCAGAAGTGAACGCCAAGTAACCCTTCGGGTGCACAAAATACTCCATACCCTGCTGGAGGGTGGCGTAGGCCAGTGACCCCCGGCCGTACTGCCGCAAAAACGGCGACAGCATTTCCCACTTTTCTGTAGGTGACAGGTTTTGAGCCTCCTGGGCCACGATCATTCTCATGCGCCAGACATGCTCACTGTATTCGGCGACAGATCAAGATAATTCTAGACGATTTATATAACAAGCACCCGCCAGCTAGGCCAAATGTTTGTCCAACCAATCCGCAGTGAGACGAAAAACCTCGTGCCGATTCTGATCCAAATGTCCGACGTGCCCGTTTCCAGGGACGACCTCAAAATGCTTTACACACGTAAGGGCATCAAGGAGCTTCTGGCCGGTGCTCGGTGGATCAAGCTTGTCCTCCTCACCCCAAATCACAAGAGTTGGGACTTTAATTTTCCCCACTCGCTTAATAGTATCTACTACAAATGCATCAAGAGCTCCCGGTAACGGGAACGCACCAAAAGCGCGCTTTTTTCCCGGGTGAATCTTCAGCATTTCATTGACCTCAGGATCAACCGCCAATTCTAAGGTTTCCATATCCTTCAAAAGAGAAATGGTAACGTCTTTTCCCGTCACAAGTTTTTTGAGCCATCCCACAACCGAAAGAACTCGCATCGTGAGGGAAATGGTAAAAGGGAGCGTGTCCATCACCGTCGCATCCAAGGGCACCAAAGCCTTAATTCGTGGCTCATCCAACGCCGCCTCTAGAATTGCCGTTCCACCAGAAGACAGACCCGCTGCACCGATCCGGGACGCATCGAGTTCAGGGCACGCTTCAATCCAGCGAACGGCGGCGCGGACATCCCCCACCCATTCCTTCATCGATAGCCGGAACGGGACCTCGCAGTTCAGGCCGTGGCCATGCATGTCTGGGATGAAACTGGCAATTCCCCTGGCGGCCAACGCCGACGCCATCTCCTGGTAGTTCTCTTTGAATTCACCAGCCCCATGACAAATCACCAAGACAGGCCACGGCCCCTTTCCGGGGGGAGTAACCATGAGGGCAGGCAACTGGTCGCCTTGGGACTCAAATACGACTGTCCGTCCGTCAGATGGATTTCCTGTTTCGAGATGCATAAAAGAGGAGAAGTGAGAAAATCAAGCATGTGTTCTCAGAGTGACCATAAGAGAATCCGCCAAGCATTGGCTCGCTACTTTGGGCATAGCTACACACTACAACTCCAATTAGGCACGCTGGCCCCTATTCACGTCAAACAAAAACGCTCCGTTTTTGTCTGATTTTCAGGCCAAAAACGAGCCATTCGTAGCCTTTTGCACCAGCCAAACCCGCAATGCCTACCTCATTCTTCAGTGACGGTCACAACAACGGGCCTCAATCTTACAAATGCGTTACATAAAACACCCTTATCCAGCAGGTCAGAACTCACCAAATCGACCAAACTCACACTATTTTTCAACCTTTGCTTGCCCGATTCGCCAGACTCCACATGGATAAGGGATGATCAAAGTCGAACCTGTCGGACAGCATGTATCTCAATGGGGCGAGGGGCCAATCTGGCATCGCGATCGCCTCCTTTACGTCGATATCGAGGACCATAAAATCATCTCCTTCTCCCCAAAAGATGGCAGCGAAAAGATCTGGGATGTTGGGCAAAGGGTGGGAACGGTCGTTCCGCGTCAGAACCAAGGATTGGTGTGGGCTGGCGACGATGGGTTTTACTTCTTCGATGAAGTGAGCGGCATCAGTTCTGCCATTGGAGATCCCGAGCGTGAGTTGCCAGACAATCGCTTCAATGACGGCAAGTGCGATCCTGCCGGGCGGCTCTGGGCGGGCACAATCTGCCTACAGAAGCGGCCGGACGCAGCCCTCTATTGCCTGCATGCAGATCTCCGCGTCGAAAAGAAGTTTGGACCCGTCACGAATTCCAATGGCATCATCTGGAGTTATGACTCGCAGACGATGTATTACATCGACACCCCCAGCAAAAAGGTGCGTGCTTTTGACTTCAACAATGCCACTTCTGACATTTCTGGTGAGCGAGTGATTTGGGACACTGCAGAAGATCCCAGCAGCCCAGATGGCATGACCATCGATGCGAATGGCAATCTTTGGATTGCATTCTGCCATGGGGCGAAGGTCGTGTGCTTCAACCCAAGCACACACAAGGTTGAGGAGGAGATCACTTTCCCCTGTGTCGAGACCACGGCCTGCGCCTTTGGCGGGCCGGACCTAGCCGACTTGTATGTCACCACGGGCATCAAACCAGGCTTGAAGGAGGACCTCGCCGGTCGGTTGTTTGTTTGTCGGCCAGGAGTCAGTGGGGTTCCGTCATCGTCTTTTGCTGGATAAATCAAACATTTGTGACTAACCTCTGTCCGATTCACTTCACCGAATTCACAACTAACATAACTGCACGACTATGGGCCTGATGGACTACCTCAAAGGACAGTTTCTCGAAATCATCGAGTGGACTGACGACTCACGCGACACTCTCTCTTGGCGTTTCCCGGACGATGACAAGGAAATCAAGAAAGGTGCCCAACTTATTGTGCGCGAGAGCCAAGTGGCACAATTCGTTTACCTGGGGCAGTTTGGCGACACCTTTGGCCCAGGGAAGCACTCACTCGTCACAGACAATATCCCCATCCTCTCCACCCTGAAGGGCTGGAAGTATGGCTTTGAGTCTCCCTTCAAAGCAGACATCTACTACGTCACCACGCGTCTCTTCACCGGCAACAAGTGGGGCACGAGCAACCCGATCATGATGCGCGATGCCGACTTCGGCATCGTCCGCGTGCGCGCCTTCGGCACCTTTGACTTCCGCATCACGGATCCAAAGCTCTTCCTCAAGGAAGTCGCCGGGAGTGATCATCACTTCCGCCTCGACGAATTCGCAGACACAATGCGCTCCCGCATCGTTAGCGTGTTCAGCGATGCATTGGCGACCGCCAAGGTGCCGGTTCTCGATCTCGCAACCCGCTACAGCGATCTTGGCGACGCCCTGCTTCCGTTGATCAATCCAGCCACTCAGGGCAAGTACGGGATTGAGATCTCCAGCTTCATTCTGGAAAACGCCAGCGTTCCACCAGAAGTGGAAAAGGCCATCGATCAACGCTCCAGCATGAGCGCTATCGGCAACCTGAACGACTACGTGAAGTTCCAGATGGCCCAAGGCATGGCCGCCGGTGGCGCAGGCGCAGGTGGCACGGCTGCCGAACTGGCCGTCGGCTTCGGTGTTGCCCAGGAAATGATGAAGTCCGGCCAATTCAGCATGAATCCAGCGGCCCCACCGATCCCTGCGTCCGCCGCAGCTCCGGCTACCGTCGTGACGGACGTCCTAGCCCCAGCGCAGGTGGCTCAGATGCTCGGCGTGACAGAGGGAGACGTCATCGCTAGCATTGAGGGAGGTGACCTCAAGGCCAAGAAGATCGGCACCCAGTATCGCATCACCAAAGCGGCACTGGACGAATTCCTGGCCAACTGATCTCTTAGAAATTGGGCAGCCCGTTTTGGCATTGCGCCGGACTGGCTGCGTTTTTTGTAGCCAAAAAAGCGGGCTCGTTCTGGTGACAGAACGAGCCCGCTACTAATCAGTTGATTCGATCGACTACGAGCGGCCGAGGTAGGTGCCGTCTTCGGTCTTCACGTTGATCTTCTCGCCAGGGCCGATGAAGAGAGGCACCTGAACGATCAGGCCAGTCTCAGTCACGGCGGCCTTGTAAACGTTGTTGGCGGAGTCGCCCTTCACACCTTCCGGAGCATCCGTGATGGTCATCGAGATGGAAGCTGGCAGTTCAATACCGGCCACCGTGCCATCGGTGAAGACGATAATGTATTTCTGACCTTCGATCAGGTACTTCTTCACCGACTCGACCTTACCTTCGTCGAGAAGGATGTCCTCGAAAGTCTCGGGATGAAGGAAGTGATAGCCATCGCTATCGATGTAGCTGAATTCGTGTGCGTCACGCTCAAGGTTCACCCCGTCGAGAGACTCATTGGAGGTCAGACGCAGGTTATGGACACGGCCAGTGGTGATGCTCTTGATGGACATCTGAACGTAAGACGCCATGCGTGGCGGCGTCTTGTGCTCCATGTCAGTGATGACGCAGACGTCGTTATTGTGGCGGACGGCTTGTCCGCGGCGGAGGTTAATTACAGGTGTGGATGCCATAAGCCGCTCCCCCTTAGGCATGATCGGGGCAATTGCAAGGAGACAAATCGCCTCAATCAGCGTCGGCGCGCGCCGTGTTTGGGTTGCGAATGCCCATTTCAGGGCGTAATCACCCCACAAATACTGATTATGTGGCGCTTTACCCTCTTTGGCTTTCCCGTCGGCGTTCAATGGATGTTCTGGCTCAATTGTGCTCTTCTGAGCGGTGCACTCAGTGCTGAGGGGCCCAGGGCGATCCAGGCAGTAGCTCTTTGGATTGCCGCGGCATTTATTTCCATTCTCATTCACGAACTCGGTCATGCCTTCACCATGCGGCGTTACGGGGACCGCCGCGTCAGCATCGTCCTTTATGCCTTTGGCGGGTTGGCGATTCCGAGCGTTCGGCGCACCCAGATGGAGGACATCATCGTCTCTGCAGCAGGCCCAATGGTGCAGATTGCCGCAGGACTTCTTGTCTATTACACGACGCGGTCGTGGGATGCCCCAGACTGGCGTATCTCGTATTTTTTGGGGCAATTTTTTTGGATTTCGGTCTTCTGGGGCATCTTCAATTTAGTGCCCATCGTGCCTCTCGATGGCGGGCACATTCTTCATGGATTCCTGGGTCCGTTTCGGCGGCGCACAACGCTTACAGTCAGCTTGGCCTGCGCCGTTCTTGTTGGTCTCTGGATCTTCCAATACACCCACTCTATTTTTAACCTTCTGCTCTTTGGCATGCTGGCATACAACAATTGGCAGGAGCTGAATGGCAGAGGTCAATTCAGTTTCACCAACATGCGCTAACCGATTCCATCCCTCCAACCCTTATGACACCTGGACTCGAAGACCTTTTCACCCTGCTGCGTTTCCCCAGCGTCTCCACAGACTCCACCCGCCGCGATGACGTCCGCGCGTGTGCACAGTGGCTACAGCAAAAGCTCACCGCCATCGGACTGCCCGCCGCGCTCCACGAAACACCTGGCCACCCTGTGGTTCTGGCACGCAACACCCACAGACCTGATCGACGCACCGTCCTGCTTTACGGCCACTACGACGTGCAGCCAGCTGAGCCACTGAACGAATGGCGCACGCCTGCCTTCGAGCCTACCATCCGCGATGGTCGCATCTATTGCCGGGGAGCCACGGACAATAAGGGACAGCTGATGGCACATGTCAGAGGCTTGCAAACGACTCTTGAAAAAGACGGCGATCTACCCGTCAATCTCATCGTCTTGTTTGAGGGTGAAGAAGAAATCGGATCGCCAAATCTCGAACCCTTCCTTCAGGCGCACAAAGAAGAACTGCGCTGTGACGTCGTCGCCATTTCTGACACCGGCATGGTCGGTCCTGGAGTCGGCACCTTCACCTACGGTTTGCGCGGCATCGCCTGTTTGGAGGCAAAGATTCACGGCCCTTCCATCGATTTGCATTCCGGCATCTTTGGTGGTGCCATTGCCAATCCGGCATTGGCAATCGCGCGTCTCGCCGCCACGCTGCACGATGCAGAAGGCCGCATTCTCGTGCCAGGCTTTTACGATGCGGTAAAGCCCCTCGAAGATTGGGAGCGCAAGGCTTGGGCAGAACTCGGTGATCGCGATGTTGAGACCCTGGAACTCACGGGTTCCCCTGCCCTCTTCGGAGAGCCCGGCTACACCTCCACAGAACGCTGCTGGGCGCGCCCAACCATTGAGGTCAACGGCATCGGCGGCGGATATCAGGGAGAAGGCTCCAAGACCGTGATCCCCCGCGAAGCGATGCTGAAGCTCTCCTGCCGACTCGTTCCTGACCAAACCCCGAACGCAATCCAGGACCTCGTTGCTGCGCATTTGGAGAAGAACTGCCCTCCAGGCGTTCGTCTGGAAATCAAGCGCGGACACTCTGGCAACGCCTACGTCATGGACCCGCACAGTGACCTGGGAAAAGCTGCGCAGAACGCACTGACCCGCACCTTTGGTGGAAAGATCGCCCTCATCCGCGAAGGCGGCAGCATTCCCATCGTGCATGCCTTCAAGACGGTCCTTGGCGTCGACACACTGCTGCTCGGACTCGCACTCGGCGATTGCCAGGCCCATGCACCCAACGAGAATTTCCCCATCGACAACTTCATCGCCGGGGTTCAGCTCAATCAATACCTGCTCGAAGAACTGGCCTGATGAAGCAAGCGCATTGGCTAGCCCTGTGGATGGCGACGACTGCTTGCGGTGGCGATTCTCCGCAGGAACTCAAGGCCTATCTCGGGAGCACGCCGACGCTCGATGGAGAGATCTCATCCGGCGAGTGGGACGACGCCACCGAGGTCTCAGGAACCCAGGGTTGGACCGCCCAATTCAGCCCCACCACCAATACCGCAGATCTCTCGCTGCGAGGCTGGGTCAAGCACGACACTGAGCGTCTCTGGTTTGCTTTTGAGGTGAAGGACGATGTGCTCTACGGCATCGATACGGAACGCTGGTTACCAGAAAAGAATCCACAAGCCCACGAACTCACCCAGCAGGGCTGGTCGTGGTTTGGCGATGAGATGGAGATCCTGCTCAACCCCACGAATCAATGGCACGGCGATGAGGTAGCGGCAGGCGATGGCACGTCCTGGCAGATGGTGTGCAATCTCACCAAGAGCCGACTCCACGGAGTGGGCAACGGCGGACTCATCGAGGGCGAACCACGAGTCAAAGACAGCGCTTGGCAGACCTATCAGCGGTGGATCAAGACGGGGGCGATGCAGGCGATTGCAAAGCCGCTCCCACAGGGAAAGGGCTACGTCATTGAGTGGAGCATCGCCTTCAATCCCTGCCTAGAAGTCGCCGCAGACACCTTTTATCGAGCGACCGATGAAGCCACTCGAATGGGTCTCAACATCGCCGTTGGGGATCTGGACGAGAAGGAACGAGGCGAGGGGAACTTCGGCAACTTTCATCATGAGGACTGGTGGGCAGGCAACAAAAATACCCGCACCCAACTCAAGGATTGGGGCACGCTGATTCTTCTGCCGGATAAGCGACCGCAGTGAATTTTCATCCGAAACGCAACTCATCCCCGGGGGTCGTGTTTCAACCGTTGCGAACCCCCAAACCAAACTACTCAACGGAATGAAAACCAAACAAGCAATCATCTACGGACTCGGTCTTGCCTGCGCAACCGTGATCACCACCCAAGCGCAGGAAGGTCAGCGTCCCCCTGGGGGCGATGGTGCCAGCCGCATCCAAGAGTTCATGAAAAAGGCCGATGCCGATGGCGACGGCAAAGTCAGCAAGGAAGAATTCATCAAGAGCCAGTCCAGTGAACTCGAAGAGCGCTTCAGCCGCGTCGATGGCAATTCGGATGGCTTCGTCGATGCAGCAGAGATCGAGCAGATCCGGGAAAAGTTCGGCAGCATGGCCGGCCGTCGCGGTGGTGAAGGTGAGCGCGGCGCAGGTCGTCCCGGCCAAGGTGCCCCTGAAGGTGGCGGCTTCCGTCGTCCCCCAGAAGGTGGTCGCCCGGAAGGCGCTCCCCCAGAAGGACGTCCTGAGGGTCGTCCCCAAGGAGGCCCTCCTGGACAAGGCGGCGAGGGTGGACGTCGTGGCTTTGGTGGCCCAGGAGGCCCTGGCGGAATGCCAAACGGTGAAGAAATCTTCAAGAAAATGGACGGCAATGCAGACGGCAGTGTGGACAAAGAAGAATACGCCGCCTTTGCCCGCCAAGAAATCGAAGGTCGTTTTACCCGCATGGATCAAAATGCCGATGGCAAAGTGACCCAGGAAGAATTCACGAAAGGCATGATGAAGTTGCGTGATACACTGCGCGGCGGCCAAGGCGGCATGCCTGGCGGTCAAGGCGGCATGCCTGGCGGTCAAGGCGGCCCTGGCGGCATGCGTCGCCCCGGCGGTCAAGGCGGCCCTGGTGGTGGTGAAGGCGGTTTCCGTCGTCCACCGGGTCAAGGCGGCCCAGGAACTGAAGGCGGCACGGGTCGTCCTCGCCCCCCAGTCGAAGGTGAAGGCAAGCCAGAAGGCGCGCCACCACCCCCTGCTGAGAACAAGTAATCCCTCAGCCAGATCATTCACGAGAGCGGAAGGTGCCAGTCACCTTCCGCTTTTTTGTATCACGCAATGATCTCCCGAATCGGATCGCCGAATTCCATTTCCAGACGTTTGCGGCCCGCGACCTCCAACTTGTGAGAGTTGAGCCCCAATTGATGTAGCAAGGTCGCATGCACATCGGTGACGTAGTGGGGATCTTCCACCGCATGGAAGCCTAGTTCATCGGTCGCCCCATGCACCACGCCCCCCTTTAGCCCGCCACCCGCCATCCAGACACTGAACCCATATGGGTGGTGATCACGGCCATCCGTGCCCTGACTGCCCGGCGTGCGCCCAAACTCCGTCGCAAACACAACGATGGTCTCATCCAGCAGTCCACGCTGCTTCAGATCGGCCAATAAGCCAGCAATCGGCTTATCCACCTGGGCCGCCAGTTTGGAGTGGTTCGCTCGTAGCTTCGAGTGACTATCCCAAGCCCCCGCCGCACCATCGCCATGCATAATCTGAATGAAGCGCACCCCCCGTTCTGTGAAACGCCTCGCCGCCAACAACTGCTGCCCAAAGGGGCGCGTGATCTCTTGATCCAGTCCGTAGAGCTTTTTCGTCTCCTCGCTTTCCTTGTCAAAACTCACCACGTCCGGCACTTCCCGCTGCATGTGAAAAGCCAGTTCGTAAGATTTGATGCGCGCAGCCAGCGCCGGATCATCAGGATAGCGTAGCGCGCTGAGACGATTGAGTTTTCCCGCCAACCCAAACCGCGCGACCTGGGATTGCGCCGTCATCGGCATTTCTGGACGAGCAAACGCCAAGGGGTTCTGCGGATCAATCTTGAGGTTCACCGCATCATAAGCAGGCCCCAGATAGTGGCCATCCCGAGTGTCAAAGAATCGTGGACCGATATTGATGAACTGGGGCAGGTTATCATTCAGCGTGCCCAACCCATAGTTCACCCAAGCCCCAATCGTCGGAAACCGACCATCCAGCATGTGCCGCCCCGAGTGGAACTGCACCTGAGCGCCGTGATTGTTATCCGTCGTCCACATGCTGCGGACGATCGCCAGTTTATCAGCATGATCACGCAGGTGGGGGAACCAATCACTGATCTCGATCCCACTCTGGCCGGCAGGTCGATGCCCGATTTGAAGAGGGTAGATTTGGTTGCGCTGCTTGCCATTTGCATCGTTCACCACCACCACCCGAACGTTCTTTAGCCGCTTCGGGTCCAGTACCTTGCCAAAGGGCGTCTCAGGGATGGTTTTGCCCGCGTACTTGTTGAGCATTGGCTTCGGGTCAAAGCTCTCCATGTGGCTGACGCCACCGCGCATGAAGAGCCAGATCACGCTCTTCGCCTTTGGCGCAAAGTGCGGCTTGCCGTCGGGGATCATCGGCAGCGAGACTTCCTCAGCACGCAATTCCCGCTGGAGAATCCCTTGCAAAGCCACGCCCGCAAAACCCATCCCGAAATCGGTAATGAATGTGCGGCGATGGAGGGGAGACTGGATCACTCTTTCTCATACGGTGGCAATGGGCTCCGCCTTCCAATCAGTCGCGCATGGAGAGGTCTCGTCATCTCAGAATGTCCTGAACGCGCAGCAAAAAAAGACGCGAGGTGACTGGCACCTCGCGTCTCGCAATTTGAAAATCTTACCGGACTCGACCGGATCGATTATTCCGCTGCATCACCGTCCGCAGCTTTCTTGCGGGTGGCGCGCTTTTTCTTGGGAGCAGCTTCTTCGTCTGCAGCTTCTGGGGCGGCAGTGACGACTTCCACCTTGGCTTCTGGCACAAAGGCGTCGACCCACTCGATGAATGCCATCGGGGCGGAATCGCTCGCGCGTTGGCCGAGCTTGGTGATACGGGTATAACCTCCGTTGCGGTCCTTGGATGCCACGGCGATTTCTTCGAAGAGTTTCTTCACGATGGCCTGCTGATGCAGAGCTGCCACGGCTTGGCGGCGGGCGTGGAGGTCTCCACGCTTGCCAAGGGTGACCATTTTCTCTGCCAGCGGACGCACTGCCTTGGCCTTGGCCAGGGTGGTGCGGATGCGGCGGTGCTCCACGAGGCTGCAGACCATGTTGGAAAGCATTGCCTTACGGTGGGAAGCGTCGCGCTGAAGTTTGACTGTTTTTCTCTGGTGTCTCATTGGATTGAAATCAGGTAGGGGTGTTCCTCTCTCGGGGTCTTACTATTCTTCGTCTTCTTCGTCCACATCAGGCAGATGGGAGTCCACGAGCTTGGAGAAATCCATCGCGTCAGCTTCATCATCGTCATCGATCATGGTGCTGCGGGCGAGCAGTGAACTGCCGCCAGGGCTGGCTTCAAGCAGCGAGGAATCCAGCTTCATGCCGAGAGACAGACCCAGCTCTGCGAGCTTTTCCTTGATCTCGGTGAGGGACTTCTTGCCGAAGTTGCGGTAGCGGAGCATTTCTGCCTCTGTCTTGAGCGCGAGTTGGCCCACGCTGGTAATGTTCGCGTTGTTCAGGCAGTTCGCGGCACGGACGGAGAGTTCGATCTCGTTCACGCTCATGTTGAGCAACTTGCGCAGCTCGGAGTTTTCTTCGGACTGAGCTTCTGGTGCCGCTTCGAATTCCACAGCGCTGTCGTCGTAGTTGACGAACACATCGAAGTGGTGGCGAAGAATCGCGGCGGACTGGAGAAGAGCATCAGCAGGGGCGATGCGGCCATCTGTCCAGATGTCCAGGATCAGCTTGTCATAATCGGTGTTCTGGCCGACGCGGGTGTTTTCCACGGCGTACTTCACACGAGTGACAGGAGAGTAGATGGAGTCCATCGGGATGACGCCGATGGGGGTGTCAGGGCGCTTATTTTCTTCCCAGGTGGAGAAGCCACGACCGACTCGCACTTCGAATTCGCATTCAAACTTGGTCTTGCGATCCAGAGTGCAGATGACCTGATCACGGTTGATGACCTCGTAGTGGTTATCTTCCTTGATATCGCCCGCGGTCACGACGCCTTCTTTATCGACGTTGATGGAGAGGAGACGAGGCTCTTTGCCATCGCTGTGGTGGCGGAAGCGCACCTTTTTGAAATTCAGAATGATCTGCACCACGTCTTCGACCACGCCTGGCAGGGTGGAAAATTCGTGCTCAGCCCCGCGGATCTTCACGGAGGTGATGGAAGCGCCTTCCAGAGAGGAAAGCAGGACCCGGCGGAGGGAGTTGCCGATGGTGTGACCATAGCCACGGTCAAACGGTTCCGCCACAAACTGGGCGTAGGTATCGGTTGCGGTTGCCTCGTTGCGAACGAGGCGATTGGGCATTTCGAAGCGTGCTAGACGTGCTGACATGTAGTTATTGGGATAGCCGGGTTACCTCTGGGGCGAGTTACCCACCGCTCCGATGAAGGAGACAGCAGGCCCAGAGACCAACGGCGGTTGATCATCTCGCAGGGGGGCGGAGATTATGTCGATGCAACTGAGGGATGCAAGCGGGAAAAACGTCTCGAATTGAGAAACTCGCCCCCTTTTTTCTGGCAAACCCTCACTTCGTCGCGGGCTCTACCTGCTCATTGCCCATCAGATAAGCGATCAGATTCGTCACCTGCTCTTCCCCGAGGGCGGGCAGGAGGCCTTCGGGCATGAGGGAGGCTGGGAGTTGCTGCTGCTCCACGATCTGGGAGAGTTCCACATTCATCCGCTCTGTCAGGGTCTGGATCGTCAAGGAGCGATCCGTCTTGGCAGGCACGACACCACTGAGGATGCGACCGTCCTTGAGCTTGAAGACACTCATGCGGTAGTCCGCTGGCACCACAGCACTGGGGTCCAGGATGTTTTCCAGGAGGTAATTGAGGTTGTGGCGATCGCTCCCGGTCAACTCTGGGGCAATCGCACCGCCTTGGCCGTAGAGCTTATGGCAGGCGGAGCAAGCGCCAACAAAGACCGTGCGTCCCTTGCTTTTGTCTGCTTTGGCAAGGGCCTCGGGGGTCAGAATGGCCTTCCAGCGCGCGAGTTCCGCGATCTTTTCAGCTGGCGACTCCCGCACCTCGCCCCACACCGCGGTCAGTTTATTTGCCAAAGCCTCGTCTCCGAGGGCCCCAATCTGCCGTGCATGAAACGGCGTCAAAGCCGCCCGTGGCACTTTCCCATCCTTGATCGCGTCCAGAAGGACATCGGCATAGGCGGGCCGCGAGACCAAGGTCGCGACAGTTGCGGCCTGCTGCTCCTCGCTGCGTACAGGCCAAGCGTTTGTCAGTGCCTTCGGGATCGATGGATCGTCAAAAGCGGCCAAGGCACTGCGGGCGACGGTGCCGAGAATCTTGTCGTTGATCAATTTCCGGATCACCAGCATCAACTCCGGCTTTGGCTGGCGCGTCACGCTGGCGAAGGCGTTGCGACGTGCATTGGCATCGCCGTCCGTATTCTCGATGATGGCGATCAGTTCCTCAACGGCCCGACCGCTGCCAAAGAGAACGGACAACTGCCGCATCACCTCGGCCCCCTGCCCTGCCCCGCCGACTGCTTTTTCCAGTGCATCCCATGCTTCCGGTTTCTTGGCGCTGCTAAAGCCCTCCAACCCCGCTGCCAATCCTGCCAACACATCCTCACGCAGGTCCGCCTTGGCCAAAATCAATTTCACCAAGCCATCGACCGCTGCGGGTTGACGCTCGATTTCCTCGGCCAATCTCCGCGACACCAGACGGCGCACCGTCGCTATCTTTGCCACGGAGATCAGTTCCAGCGCCTTCTCTGGAGCCGCCGGGACCGCAGGCTCAATGCCATACCAGATCATCAGGGACTGCTGGCGGTCGTTTGCATCTTCAGCGTGCTGCGCCAGCGCCATCGCAATCGGCCAGCGCTCATCCAGAGACCGACTCTGCATCGAAGAAGCCAAATGCAGACGGACCAGTCCGTCCGTGCTGGAAGCATCAGCCAGTGTGGGCAGCGGCTTTTCCGCTGGCATCTGGCCGCGATCGGCGCGCACCCGCGCGGCCATTCTGGCCCACCAATTGTTCGTCGCGTGATCCGTGACAGCGGCGGTCAACGCCGCCTCGTCCATGGCCCCCAGATCCACCGCAGGCTGGGCCTTCGGCGTGCCATACACGATTTTGTAGATGCGACCGCTGGTGCGGTGAATGCCGTCGCTGTCATGGCATTCGCCTGTATCGCTCCAGTCGGAGACAAACACATTGCCATCGGGGCCAGTCAGCAGATCCAGCCCACGGAACCATTTGTCCTGGGCCTGCATGAAGTCCTTGTCGTGCTTACCCACATAGCCGCAGCCTTCACGCACGAGCCGATCCATATTGATTCGATTGCCGTGCAAATTGCAGGTCAGCATCGCCCCTTCGTATTCCTTCGGCCAGGCACCGCCTTGGTAAATCAAGAGTCCGACATGAGCATGCCCACCGCCGAGTTCCTTGGTCTTGTTGCTGATCCCCGTACGGATATCGCTCCACTTTTCTGCACCAGCATCCCAGTGAAAATGATCCGCCGTTTGCTCGATGATCTCATAAACATAGGGATTCAGGTGGGAACCAAACATCCGCCGGTAGTAGGCCCCGGGAATGCCATGCCAGAGGTGACCGATGACCGTATTGATCCAAAACAGTTCCCCCTCCGCATTCCAGTCGTGCCCCCAAGAGTTCGTGCCGCCGTGGCAGACAACCTCGAACTTCCTCGTCACCGGATGGAACCGCCAGATCGCGCAATTCAGTTTAGTGCGCTTTTCCAATGGCGTGCCCGGTGCTCCGACAGCGGAAGTATCCGTGATGCCATGCCGTCCGTAGAGCCAGCCATCCGGTCCCCAGCGCAGGCCATTGACGATGTTGTGGCCGATAGTCTTCACGTTGAACCCGTCCAGCAGGACCTCAGGCTCACCATCAGGAATGTCGTCACCATTTTTGTCCGGGATAAAACTCAGCGTGCCCGCATTTAAGATCCACACGCCACCAAAACCCGTCTCCACGCTTGTCAGATAGGAGCCTCTGTCCCAAAAGACCTTCCGCCCATCGGCCTTCCCATCGCCATCCTTATCCTCCAGGATGATGATGCGGTCGCGCATGTCGGTGTTCCAGCGACTTGGATTCTCCGCATAAGTGTAGTTTTCCGCCACCCAGAGGCGAGACTTCGCGTCCCAAGCCATCGCGATGGGCTGCTGGACCTCAGGTTCCGCAGCAAAAACTTGGCACCTAAAGCCCTCAGGTAGCGCCATCGTCCGCGCCACTTCCTCAGCTGGCATCGGATCGCCCTTTTCAGAGTTGAATGGGGTCGGAAAATCCTCGGCAAAAACACCGACCACTGGCAGACAGAGAAGGAAGAAGAAAGAACGCATCACAAGAAGAGACCAAACGCGAATACAACTCCCAGCTTTCATCGTTAGCGATGCACGAGCCCCCCCGGAAGGGCTCACACCGCAGCGGAAGTCAGCTTCCCATCGACCACACGGAATGCACCTGCAGGCCCGCTATTTTTCAGCGCGTCTGGCAGAGCTTCATCAGGGAAGCCCTGGTAGCAAACTGGGCGTACAAACCGATAGATCGCTGAGGTGCCGATGCTGGTGAAGAAGCTGTGGCTGGCCGCTGGATACGGGCCGCCGTGGTGCATGGATGGACAAGGCTCGATGCCGGTGCCGAAGCCATTAAATATGATGCGCCCCACTTTCCGCTCCAAGATTCTGACCAACGGAGCAAACTCCCGGAGATCTTCCTCTGTGCCGTGGATCGCTGCCGTGAGTTGTCCTTCCAGACCGCGAGCAAAACGCAGCATCTCCTCGACGCTCGCACACTCCGTCACGATGGAGCAGGGTCCAAACACCTCCCTGCGCAGTTCCTCGTTGTTTTCCAGCACATCGACTGTCGTCGTGAAAATCCGGCAGGGAGCTTGAGTCGCCTCCTGCTGGGGCGCCGTCGAAGACTCACCCGCCAGTTTCAGCCCATCGATCGTGTGCCACACCGCCGTCCCAGCCTCGTACGCCTCGCAGATTCCGCGATGCAGCATGGATGCAGGTGAAACTTTAGCAGCCTCGGCCGCAGCGCCTTCGACGAATGCTTTGAGCCCATCGCCCGCCAGCCCAACTACCACCGCAGGGTTCGTGCAGAATTGCCCCACGCCCATATTCACGGACTGCACGTAGCCTTCCGCCATCTTTCCGGCACGTTGCTCGAGCGCGCGAGGCAGCACAAACACTGGATTCACGGAGCCCATCTCTCCGTAGAACGGGATCGGCTGCGGGCGCGCCGCAGCGACGTCCATCAACGCCCGACCACCACGTAGAGACCCCGTAAAGGCCACTGCTTGAGTCAGGGGATGCTTCACCAGAGTCACACCGATGTCATTGCCCTTACCATACAACACAGAAAAGGCACCCGCTGGCAGCCCCGTCTTTTCCAGTGCCGCATACACCGCGCGAGCCAACATCTCGCAGGTCCCCGGATGAGCGGGGTGACCTTTGACCACGACCGGACAACCGGCCGCCAAGGCACACACCGTGTCCGTTCCCACCACACCGATGGCGAAGGGGAAATTGCTGGCACCAAAAACCACCACTGGCCCGATGGGCAGCAACACTTTGCGCACATCCGGCTTTGGCAGGGGTTGACGATCCGGAATCGCCCGATCGATGGACGCCTGCGCCCAAGATCCATCGCGGAGCAAGCCCGCAAACATTTTGCACTGACCCATGGCGCGGCCACGCTCGCCTGTCAGACGAGCCATCGGCAACGCAGTCTCAGCATGGGCGCGCTCCAACAAAGCGTCCCCTAGCGCTAGGATCTCATCTGCCAGCGTCTCCAGAAAGGTCGCGCGAGTCTCCACTGATGCCAACCTCAGCGCATCAAAAGCATCATCCGCCGCCTGTAGCGCCGTATCTGCATCCGCATGAGAGGCGTCGCCAAACACGCCCTCCAGTGGCTGGCTGGTAGCGGGGGCAATCGCTTGAAATGTGTTGCCTTGAGGCGCGACTTCGCGACCTGCGATAAAGTGATTTCCGGTAATGTTCATGGTAAAGATGCGAAAAGTTAGCCCATCACATTGGCCAGAGTGCCAACGCCGTCGATGGTGATTTTGACAAGATCTCCAGATTGGAGGGTGAAATCATCTTCCGGCACGATGCCCGTGCCTGTCATGAGATAGGTCCCCTGATTGAAGCAATTATCGCGATACAAAAAGCCCGCCAGCTCCTCAGGCGTGCGCTTTAACTGAGCGAGCGTCGTCTCGCCCTCAAAGGCAGCAGCGCCTGCACGCTCGATCACCAAGTGAATGCGAGTTTCCGCTCCCGGAGTGGCCTTTTGGATCCGCACACAAGGACCCACCGACGCACATCCGGCAAAGCACTTCGCCTGCGGCAAATAGAGTGGGTTTTCTCCCTCGATATCGCGGCAGGAAAGATCGTTCCCAGCCGTGTAACCAATGATCTCTCCCCGCGCATTGATCGCCAGGGTCAACTCAGGTTCCGGCACCATCCACTTCGAGTCAGACCGCAGATGCATCGCTCCACCAGGAGCGATCACACGCTGTGGAGTCGCCTTGAAAAAAATCTCAGGGCGCTCCGCCTCATACACGCGGTCATAAAAAGTTCCGCCGCCAGCGTCCTTGCTCTCCTCCATGCGCGCCGTCCGGCTGCGGAAGTATGTGACCCCAGCCGCCCAGACCTCCTGCGTTCCGATTGGAGCCAGCCATTCACTTGCGCCCGGCAGTTCCGCCGGAGCAGTCACCGCCTCCAGATAACCAGTCAGATCTTCTCGATTCCACAGCGCATCCCAATCCGTGTCCGGCAAGCGGTGCATGCCATCAGTTCTGCTGACAAAAAATCCCTGGGTGGTTCGATAAAGCTGCAT
This sequence comes from Verrucomicrobiaceae bacterium, assembly GCA_024232965.1. Classification (GTDB taxonomy): domain Bacteria; phylum Verrucomicrobiota; class Verrucomicrobiia; order Verrucomicrobiales; family Verrucomicrobiaceae; genus JACKQF01. Next base: position 114,231 of record JACKQF010000005.1, read on the forward strand.
GAGTCGCAGAGACTAGCCAGCGAAACCGCCGCACGCAAGGAGGCGTTGCATGGCAGAAAAGTTCACCCCCCGTAGCGCCCCCATTCCGCGACTCAGCCACCCCAGGGTCAATTCCCCCGCCCTATTTTCAAAAGATCGCGGTCCAGTTCGTGCAGGCAACCGGCCCAAAGGATGTTTTCGTCTGCCAACTTCATTCGGTAGCTCGCTGCGGCACGACCGCCGACCATCATGGCCATCGTGCCGGGGAGAAGAGTGCGGAGGCGGCGGAGTTTTTCTTCGATGACTTGGCAACCTTCAGGATACACCACACTCAGCGCCACGGCGGTCGCTTTCCGGGCACAGGCACAGGCAGAAATCTCCTCGATCGGCAGGCTGGCCCCCAGGTAAGTGACACGCCATCCCAAATCACGAGCAGAGGCCGCAACGAGCAATGCCCCCATTTCGTGGATCTCGCCCGCTGGAGTTGCCACGACGAGTTCTGGGGCGTTCTCGGCGACCTGACTGCCGGGCACCGGACTGGACAGGATCTCCCGAATTACTCCCGTAGCCACATGCTCCTGACCAGGGCGCAGTAGCCCTTGTTGCCAACTTTCCCCGACCTTTTGGATGAGAGGGCAGATGACACGGTGCAGGAGACCGCGCTGGCCTAGTTGCAGCCTCGCCCGATTCAGCAATCGGCGCAGCAGATCCGCCTCGTAGGCTGCAGCGGCGGCTAGACAGCCCTCGATGAACTGCTCCGGCGTGTCCAAACCCTCTGTAACAATCGCCTCCCCGTTGGTGGTCGTAACGGTCGGCTGCGAGGGGACTTCTAGTTGCCGAAGTTCATCCGTGGGCAATTTGGCGATGTTCCGAATACGATGTCCTGCCTCCGTCAATCGGCGCAGCAGAGTCAGTCGTTCAACGTCATCCTGGCAATAGAGCCTGCGATTCGTACAGGTGCGATCCGGCACCAGCGCCGCATAGCGTCGCTCCCAAATTCGGATCACATGCTGGCTCAAACCGCTGATCTGGCTGGCCATCTGGATGGTGTAATGCATTGACAGTTCGTTGAATAAGTTGCCGCATTCCTTACGGGGGACTGACTCATTCAGATGCAGCGGGGTGACAATTTGGACCTTGCCGTGCGGTCTTGTCCACTCAATCATGCTGCCATGCTGAACTATATATGGGCGACTCTCATGATCATCGGCCTCCTCGTCGCGGGACTGGCTGGCCGACTGAGTGGCGACGCCGGGGTGATCAATGAAGCCTTTAAAGCCTCCAAAAGTGCGGTGCTGGACATTGCCCTACCGCTAGCGGGCATGATGATGTTTTGGCTGGGCACGCTGCGGCTCTTGGAAAAGGCAGGTGTACTGGAATGGATCACGCGACTGCTAGCGCCAGTGCTTCAGCGAGTCTTTCCGGAGGTCCCCAAAGGCCACCCCGCCCTCGGTGCAATGGTCATGAACTGGTGCGCCAACATGCTGGGCCTGGGTAATGCCGCCACGCCCCTGGGTCTAAAGGCCATGAATCACCTGCAGGAGCTGAATCCACAAAAACAGAGCGCCTCGAACTCGATGGTCACCTTCCTCGCGCTGAATACCAGCGGCTTTGCCTTGGTGCCAATGACTGCGATCATCTATCTGACCACCGCTGGTGTCCCCAATGCCTCGGCCATCATCTTTCCTGCGATCCTAGCGACCGCCTGCGGAACTGTAGCAGCCGTGATCGCCGCCAAATCCTTCCAGCGACTCCCCGCTTACGCAGTACAACCACCCGACATCGAGGACACAGCCGAGACCCGAGAAACATCTACCACCTCAGCACCCCGCATTTCGACTCGGGCGATGGTCCTCCTGGCACTCATCGCTGCGACGTTTGCCTTCATTGCAGCTTTGGAACTCGGCCCACCCGCTTGGCGAGACCAAGCAATCACCCAAGGTCCCATCGGCCAAATCATCCACAACGCAGATGCCCACACTCAAGAGGCCAAAGCCCGCTTCGAGGCGATGAAGTCGAAACCCGCCGCAGCAGCGACGCCGACCGAAGAACCCCAGTGGAAGCGCCTGATGAACGGAGCCTCCGGCCTGGCAATCCCTGCCATCCTCCTCGTCGCCGTCTCCCTGGCTTGGGCGAGAGGCGTGAAGGTTTACGAAGAATTCGTCGAAGGCGCCAAGGAGGGCTTTGGCGTGGCGACTCGCATCATGCCATTCCTCGTGGCGATGCTAGCCATGCTGGCAATCCTGCGCGCCTCGGGTGTCTTCGCGCTTCTGGGTTATCTACTGGCACCCGTCCTCACGTTTTTGGGTTTCCCGGTGGAACTCCTTTCTCTGGCCATGATGCGTCCGCTCAGTGGATCTGGCTCCAGCGGCATCTTGGTGGAGATCCTGACCCGCCCCGACCTGAGCGAGCAGGTCAAGTACACCGCCGCGATCCTCTACGGCTCCACCGAGACCACGTTCTACGTGTTGGCAGTGTATTTTGGCTCCGTCGGCATTCGCAACATTCGGCACGCAGTGCTGACCGGACTGACCGCCGACTTTGTCGGCATGGTGGCGGCAGTGGTATTTGGACGGTTGATGTTCTGAGCTTCCAGCATTAAAAGCAGCGCCCCATGCTCCAGATCAGCCAATTGCTCCTGCCCGTCGATTACACCGATGACGCCCTGCGTCGGGAGGTGCTGCGTACGCTCAAGGTGAAGGACGCCAACCTGATCTCTCTCACCGTCAAACAGCGTGCCATTGATGCACGACGCGGCCATGTGCAGTTTAGTTTCACCGTCCTAGTGGAGACAAAAAACGAAGCCGTCGTCCTCGCACGTTGCGGCCCCGCCAGTCATGTTGTCACTGCGCCGGACGAAACCTACCACGAACTCCACCGCAACATCGCGCATCGATCCCCAAAGCGCCCCGTCATCGTCGGCAGCGGCCCCTGCGGTCTCTTTTGTGCGCTGATCTTGGCACGTGCGGGGTGGAAGCCGATCTTGCTGGAGCGTGGCAAAGCCGCAGGAGATCGCGCCCGCGATGTGACCGGTTTTTGGCGTCGTGGCTGGGCATTTGACCCTGAATCCAACGTGCAGTTTGGCGAGGGCGGAGCGGGCACTTTTTCCGACGGCAAACTGTACACGCAGATCCGAGATCGCGAACACCGCATCCCCTGGCTCCTCAAGGAAATGGTCGCCGCAGGAGCACCTGACGACATCCTGATCAAAGCCCGACCCCACATCGGCACAGATCGACTCATCAAAGTTGTGCGTCACATTCGGGAGGAAATCATCGCACTCGGCGGCGAGGTTCGCTTCGGCGCGCGTGTCGCGGATTGCCACATCGAGGACGATGCCATGCGAGCCATCACACTGGCGGATGGAGAGGTGATCGAAAGCGACCACATCATCTTCGCCGTCGGTCACAGCTCGCGGGATACCTTCACGATGCTGCACCAACGCGGCGTTCCTTTTGAGGCCAAGTCTTTCTCCGTCGGTGTCCGTATTGAACATCCGCAAAAGCTCATCGATCAGATTCTCTACGGGCGTTGGGCCGGCCATCAGCGCCTCGGTTCCGCGCCCTACAAGTTCGTGTCCCATTGTCAAAATGGCCGCACCGCTTACAGCTTTTGCATGTGCCCCGGCGGGCTCGTCGTCGCGGCCACCTCAGAGCCCGGCACGGTCGTGACGAATGGCATGAGCAGCTACGCACGCGAGGAGGCCAACGCCAACAGCGGCTTCATGGTGGATGTGCGTCCAGAGGACTATCAAAGCCCCGATCCACTGTCAGGCATCGACTTTCAGCGTCAACTAGAGCGTCGAGCCTACGAGCTCGGAGGCAGCGACTACAAAGCGCCCGCGCAACTCCTCGGCGACTTCCTAGCCGGGCGCGCCTCCACCTCCGGCGGCAGCGTCATCCCATCGTATCAACCCGGTGTCGTGTGGACAGATCTGCGCGAGTGTTTGCCCGAATACATCATCGACACCCTGCAGCAATCCATCGCTCAGATTGATCGGCGTCTGCCCGGCTTCGCGCTTGATGAAGCCATCCTGACCGGCGTCGAAACTCGCAGTTCCGCACCAGTGCGCATCCCGCGCAATCCGGAGACGCTGGAGTGTGTCAGCATCCAGCAGTTTTATCCTGCAGGCGAAGGTGCAGGCTACGCGGGAGGCATCATTTCCGCCGCAGCCGATGGCATGAAGGTCGCCGAAGCGATCCTCAAAAAAGCCTGACCATCACTTCAAGAAAAAGCCACCGGGCCTGAGGCATCGTCCTTCAGTACCCGCATCTTTTCCACCGCATGGATAACAGCATCCGCAGCGAGGGCGGCTTCATCCATCGTATTGAATCGACTGAAGGAAAATCGCAGCATGCTCGATGCATCCGCCGCCGATACACCCATCGACTCCAGCACATGGGATGGATGCAAGCTAGCCGTGTGACATGCCGAACCCGCCGAGCAGCACACGCCCGCCTCATCCAACAAAATCAAGAGCCCCGCTGCGTCCATTCCGGGAAACCCCAGGCAACTCGTGTTTGGCAATCGATGCTCACGATCCCCCCACACAATCGTGTCCCGCAGCATCGCCATGACATGCCCCTCAAACGTGTCGCGCAATGCATGCTCGGAGCGCTCACTCATCGCCAGCGCTGCCGCTGTTCCAAGCCCCACAATTCCAGCCACATTCTCCGTCCCACTGCGACGCCCGCTCTCCTGCCCGCCACCAACCAGGAGAGGACGGAACCGTACCCGACCGCTCACATAGAGCGCGCCCACCCCCTTCGGCGCATGGATCTTGTGTCCGCTCAGGCTCAAAAAATCGACGGGCACCTTCTGCACATCGACGGGGATCTTCCCCACCGCCTGCACAGCATCACAATGCACCAGCGCACCGGCAGCGTGGGCTAGCTCGACGATCTCGCGTATCGGCGCAATGACCCCCGTCTCGTTGTTCGCCCACATGATCGAGACCAGAGCCACCTCGCCCGCATCAAGCGCTTGTTCCAACGCCGCCAAATCCACCCGCCCCTGTGGCGTCACGGGCACTGCCGTCACACGCCCTCCCGCTTCGCGCCAGCGCTTCGCGCATTCAATTCCCGCCGCATGCTCAGTGCCTGTGTGGACCAACCCAGGTCGATCTGGCCACAAACTCCGCACTGACACATGCGCGGCATTGATCGACTCCGTCCCGCACGATGTAAAAATCAACTCTTCCGCCCGAGCCGCACCGATCATCGCGGCCACTTGCTGCCTTGCCGTCTCAATGGCAGACCTCACACCCCGCGCCGCCCGGTAGCTAGCCGATGGATTTGCAAAGGCCTCCCGCAGGAACGGCAGCATCGCGTCCAAGACCTTCGGATCGACTTGCGTCGTGGCGTTGGAGTCCAGATAAATCATTTTTTCTTCTTGTCCTCAGTCGCCCCCTGTTTCATCAATCCCGGCACCGGTCCGTACCCATAAAACTCCGCTTTGTCAGCAGCCTTGGGAAGTTTAAAATCAAAGAGGCTCACCCCACAGCGACGCTTCCCCTCGTAGCTCCGCCCGTCGCTCGCTCCAAAAGCCACCGGCTTGCCATCAGACACTCTCTTTCCCAAATAGAGCATCACATGGGAGACCGGCAGCTGGCGTTCGGTGTGAGCATAGGTCCCTGACCAGAACAACAAATCACCCGGCCTCAGATTGTCAAAAACCGCAGCATCCAGGGACGTCACGTTCTCCGTGCGATGGAACAACTTTTCATCGATGAGCCACTGGCAAATCTCGTCCGACTGCCGAGGCACAGCATCGATATCGACACTGTGCAGCAGGTAGTACATCGTCCCAGAGCAATCCATCCCACCATTCGCGGGATCCGCAGAGGCGAATCGATACGTGAGGTTGCGCTTCGTCAGCGCCAGTGCCTTTTCGATCATCTGCTGCACCGGCTTGGGATATTTATCAAAGTCTGCCAAATCCTTTGACTCCATCGACGACACCGCCGCGGGCTTCCGCACCTCGACAGTCGCTGCAAGACAAGCAGCCGCGACGCATGAATAGACAAGGAGGTTGGAGACAAACTTCACACCCTCACATACGCCTCCCAAAAAACCAAGGCCAGCAAAAAGCGCGCGAACCGGGAAGAGTTGGCTCTCGGATCACACGGTCCCGCAGACTGCCAGTCGACCCGCTAAAGTGCCAGGCCACCAAAGGACAAGAACGCAGCCCGGCCCTTTTTCACCGAGCGCAATTGACCAATGGCAGTGAAACCGCCATACTCTCACCTTTCCCCTATGAAAGGCAATTGGTCCATCCGCGTCGTGCGCGCGATTTTCTTCGCCCTGTCAGTCTTCACCGGCATTGCGATCGCGTTGGGCTTTCAACAGCCTGCCTGGGTGGGTGCCCTTTCTGGCTCTGCCTTCATGGGTATTCTCCTCGTGCTGGATCTGGTCATGGCCCGATTCACCCTGCGCGACCTTTCGTATGCCACCTTTGGCCTACTCATCGGACTCTTCGGTGCCTGGCTGATCACCCGCGTCGGCGTCTTCCAGCTCGCGTGGTTCCAGACACTGGATGACGGCGAAACCATCCGCAACATCATCGAAATCTGCGTCTATGGCACCTTCGCGTTCTTCGGTATCACCTTTGCACTGCGTAGTGACCGCGATCAATTTGCCTTCCTCATCCCCTACGTGCGGTTCAGGCGGGACAGCTCTGAGGGCGATCCGGTGTTGCTTGACACAAACATCATCATCGATGGTCGCATCCGAGGCGTCGTGGGTTCGGGTTTCTTGACAGCCAATCTCGTGGTGCCACGACTTGTGCTGGATGAGCTCCAACGGCTCGCAGATTCAGACGAAACGATCAAATCAGAGCGCGGCAAGCGCGGGCTCGAATTGATTCGGCAGATGCGGGAAGACCACACCCTGGAAATCACCATCCACGAAGAAGGCCCCAGATCGAGCGGCCCAGGCGTCGACGGCGCGCTCGTCTCGCTGGCACGTGAACTGAACGCGCGACTGATGACCAATGACGAGAATCTTGCCAAAGTCGCAAGGCTGCGCGGCATCCAGGTGCTGAGCCTGAACAATCTCTCGCTGGCACTACAGCCATCCCTCGCCCCTGGTGACCAACTCACCCTTTCCCTTTCCCGTCCCGGCAAAGACAAACATCAAGCCGTCGGCTACTTGCCGGATGGCACCATGATCGTCGTCAATCACGCTGCCGACCGAATTGGCGAAACTGTGCAGGTTGCGATCTCGGGCACATTGCCAACCGCAGCGGGCAGATTGGTGTTTGCCGAACTCGTCTGATCACAAGACACGCAACCATCGCTGCCGGAAGCCGCGATTTTCTTCCATCAATTCCGCTGCGAGCGTTGACGACAAATCCTGCAAGCCCGCCACCCGAGCAAACACCGCGATGCGTTCCCGCCGCTGGTAGTACTCCGTCGAGTCCGTCACCTCAGAAGCATATTTCTGCGCCATCTCCACCAGCGTCTCTGGCGAAATCGTGTCCAACGGCAACGTGATGCTACCGCGTTCCGTCCGCAGGCTCACCGCTCCATCTTGAATCGCTTGCACGCGTGCAGTTAGCGCGGGGCCTTCGCTGCGCTGCACCACGCCGTCATAGCTCTCGCGCGCCACATCAGCGGCCAGTTGATCGAGCATGGCTTGGGCTTCTCGATACAGATAGCGCCGACCATCCAGCGCCTCCTGAACTTCGGGCGAATCAAAACGGACCTCCTCCAGCACCTTGGTCGCTCTAGTGAAATCATAGCCATCTACCAGCGATGGCAGCAGGCTGCAAATCTCAGTAAATTGCTCCACCTCACGCTGACGCCGGGCACGTTGCTCCGCCATTTCTGTGCGTTGAATGTCCGCCTGAAACCGAGACAACTCCCGCTGCAGTTTTTGACGGTCTGAATCGAGTCGCTCCTTCAGCGCACACTTTTCATCCAGCGCGCCTTCCCAAGCAGTGAGTTGATCCAACGCTGCACGGATTCCTTCGAGATCCGTCGGCTTTTCGCGTCCAGCCCATTTCCGGACGATTGCCATCTGTGGACGCAGTGGCGCGATGATTTTTTCCACATAGTCCGGGACCCAGCGGACAGAACTATTCGCCACCGTTGCAGACACGGAGTTCCCCAGCTTCGGAGCCGCATCGCCGACCACCGTGAGCAGATCCGCACCGCGCATGGCGTCGCCAAAAAACCATTGTCCAAGCCCGTGCGCCAGATACCCGAGGATCTGCTCTGAATCCTTGTCATAGCCCAGCTTTGACTCCGTCATGTCCGCGCCAAAACGGTCCGCCATGCGCGTGCCTAGCCGCTTGAAGAAGGCCGCACTCTCGTCCCCTGCGCCACCACCAGACATGGCAGAGTAAAGTTCCAGCGCCTCCTTTTTTTTCCCCAGGCAAGTCGCACAAATTGCCGCATGAAAGCGCGCGCGCGTCCGCGTTACCTCATCGGGGGATTGATCAATCAACTCCGAGAAACGCTTGAGCGCTTCCTCATACTGTCCCTGGAGAATCATATCCCGAGCACCTGTGAAGCGCTCAGCAAATCCACCCTGCCCCGCACCCACAGTCACACCGCCACCCAGCAGACTATCATTCGCGTGGACCACCTGATTGATCGATTTTGACCGACGATCCCCACTGGTTTTCGCCACCCAAGACACAACAAAAATCGCCAGCGCCGCCAGCACCGCTCCCCCGAACCAGATCACTCGGCTATTACTGCGAATCAGATCCGGCTGACTGGCTAAGCCCTCTGCTAGGCGTAGCTCATCGACCACCTGATCGTAGTCCGCAAAGCGTTCCTCAGGACTGAAGGCCACCATCTTGTTGATGGCGTGGATGGTGCGCGAGGCGAACTGCATCCCCGAATCCTCCAGCGCCACACGACGACACTTGATCATTCGCAACTCCTGGATGGAGTTGGTGTTCGCTTTGTGCGGCGGACGGCCCGTCAGCGCGTGGTAGAGCGATGCGCCCAGACTGAAGACATCACTGCGATAATCTTCCTTGTTATCGATCACCTTCTCCGGCGCGACGTAATAGGGCGTCGCCCAGATCTCACCAGATTCGTCTTTATCAGTCTCGCTGAAGAGCGCCAGACCAAAGTCCACCACCTTGGCAACGCCTGTCTCCGTAAAGAGAATGTTGGCAGGCTTCACATCGCGGTGAATCAGGCCCTCCTTTTGCGCGGCACGCAGACCTTCAGCGACTTGGAGACCCACATGCAGCACTTCCTGCTCGGGCAGATGCCCCTGCTGGCGGATACGCTGCTCCAGGCTGCCACCACTGACCAGCTCCATGGCGATGTAGAAGTAGCCTTGGTCCTCTCCCACAGTGTAGAGCTTGATCACGTTCAGATGGCTGACCTTGGCTGTGACCAATGCCTCCTTCTTGAACTGCTCCACCCTCACTGCATCGCGGCCATACTGGCGATTCAGAATCTTCAGGGCCACTCGGCGGCCCAGGGTTTCGTCCTCCGCCTCAAACACCCGGCTCATCCCACCTTCACCGATCTGACGGACGATGCGGAAGTGATCAAAATTCCGCCGCACGCGCACCAACGTGCCGCAATGGGGGCACTTCAACTTGGTGAAGGGCTCCAGCGAGGTCACATCGATCTGCTTTTGGCAGACCGGGCAGGTGCTGAGGTAGGTTTGTTCTGGGGCAGGCTTCACGTGATGAGTCTGCGACGGCATCGTCGCGGACCCCACTATTTTCCTCAGGGACGGGCCAGAGTCAAAAGATCGTTGCCATGACACTGCAAACGCTGAAAGTCAGCCCGTGGAGTTTATCACGACAGCAGAAGAGGGCGCTGGAGAGCGTCTGGACAAGTATTTGCCGCGCAAGCTGCCGGAAATGTCGCGCGCACGCCTCCAGGATCTGATCCGGGAGGGCCACATCTGCCTGAATGGAAAAACCACCAAACCAGGGGCCACCCTGCGCCCCGGGGACACCATCGCCGTGACAATTCCGGAGACAAAACCCGTCGAGGTGCAGGCGCAGGACATACCGATCACCATTCTTTTCGAAGACAGCGACATCTTAGTGCTGGACAAGCCCAGCGGTCTTGTCGTGCATCCGGCCGCGGGCAATCCCGATGGCACCCTGGTAAATGCGCTGCTGCATCATTGCGATGACCTGTCCGGTATCGGCGGTGAGGCCCGCCCAGGCATCGTCCATCGCCTCGATAAAGACACCAGCGGCTGCATGGTCGTCGCAAAAAACGATATCGCGCATCGCCGACTCACTGAGGCCTTTTCAGAGCGGCGCATCTCCAAGATCTATCTGGCGGTCGTTAATGGCGTGCCGCAGAAGGGCGCAGGAACGCAATCCAATCGAATCGGCCGACATCCCGTGGATCGGAAGCGCATGACGATTTTGTACGACGGCTCAGGAAAAGAAGCCGTGACGGAGTGGAAACAACTGAGCCGCTACAAAGACTGCGCACTGATCCAGTGCCGATTGCTCACCGGGCGCACTCACCAGATCCGTGTGCACATGAAAGAAGGTCTTTTGTGTCCAATTCTCGGAGATCCAATCTATGGGAATATCGGCAAGCAGAAGGTTCCATCGACACGATTAATGTTGCACGCATGGCGACTGGCTTTTCATCATCCAGTGCATGACAAGCCTCTGAATTTTGAGGCCAAAATTCCAGACGAATATCGTCCATGGATGGCTGAAGTCTGACACAGACGACAAACCAAGACGCAGTGATTCATGTCTTTGAACGTGAATCACAATGACTCTCCAAACCCCATTTCATGGGCACTCCAGCGCGTCCACGCAATACGAACGCAGACCGATAAGAACCGCCAACAAAAAGTTGGCACGGCCCATGCTTAGATTTGCCTCAGAGCGGCATCACCTGCCGGAAACCTCTAACCAACTCAATACACACGTCATGTTGATCACCAAAACTAGCCCGATCGGATACCTCCTTGCCGCCTTAGTTGCGGTGATGGTTTGGGGGCTTTCCGCTGAACCCCAATCGTTCGCACAAACCACCGAGCCAGCTGCCGCTGCCGCTCCGGCAGCACCCGCTACTGAGGCTGCCCCACCGCCCGCCGCAGATGCCGCCCCAGCTGCAGATGCGGGCCCGTCCGTGGAGCTCTTCACCACAAACAACTTGTGGATGATGATTGCCGCCGCGCTCGTCTTCATCATGCACCTTGGCTTCGCCACGGTGGAGTCAGGTCTGACTCAGTCGAAGAATACGGTCAACATCCTCTTCAAAAATACGCTGATCCCTTGTATCGGATTGCTAACCTATTGCATTTGTGGGTTCAATTTGATGTATCCGGGGTTTGCGGACGGTGACTCCCAATTCTGGTTTAAGTTCTCCGGCTTCGGCATCACCACAGACGATGCGGGCCTCACGTCTGCTTACAACGCAGGCTACACCTACTGGACCGACTTCCTCTTCCAGGCAATGTTTGCTGCTACTGCCGCTACCATCGTCTCCGGTGCTGTCGCAGAGCGCGTTAAGCTTGGCTCCTTCATGATTTTCTCCACCATCTTCGTCGGCATCTGCTACCCGATCGCAGGCAGCTGGAAGTGGGGCGGCGGTTGGTTGAATCGCCTTGAAACTCCTTTTTATGACTTCGCCGGTTCCACACTGGTGCACGCAGTCGGTGGTTGGGGCGCCCTCGCAGGTGTCATGCTCCTCGGACCTCGTCTTGGTAAATACACCGCAGACGGCAAGACCAAGCCAATCCTTGGCCACAGCATGCCTTTGGCTACCATCGGCGTCTTCCTCCTCTGGCTCGGCTGGTTCGGGTTCAACGGCGGTTCCGTTCTCTCCGCTGATCCTGGTCTTGTCTCCCTGACACTCGTCACCACCTGCCTCGCAGCAGCAGCAGGCGGCGTCACCGCTGCCCTCGTCTCCGTCATCTTCCTCAAGAAGCCTGACCTTTCCATGGCCCTTAACGGTATCCTCGCAGGTCTCGTCGGCATCACCGCTGGTGCAGACCAAATGGCAGCTGGCAGCTCCATTGCCATCGGCGCCATCGCGGGTGCACTGGTTGTGGTCTCCGTCCTCTTCTTCGATAAGCTCAAGCTGGATGACCCCGTGGGTGCTCTCTCCGTTCACCTTGTGTGCGGTATCTGGGGAACGCTGGCAGTCGGCCTCTTCGGCAAGCTCGCTGGTCCTGCTCAGATCATGAGCCAGCTCAAGGGTATCGTCGCCTACGGCGTCTTCACCTTCATCGCTGCTTTCGTCATCTTCCTCGTCCTGAAAGTCACGATCGGTATCCGCGTCAGCGCTGAAGAGGAATCTGAAGGCCTCGACATCGGTGAGCACGGCAACGTTGCTTACCCCGACTTCCAGTCGAACCACTAAGATCTAACAAGGTTTAAAACCTCCACGGTCGGCCAGGGAAACCTGGCCGACTTTTTTTGTGTCCACACGTCGGCACCCAGCCGCGCACGGCCAAAACAGGCCACAGGAAAACTTGGCACGACTTCTGCTAGGTTGAAAAAACATGAGAGTTGGCACGCTTCTGCGGACCACGATCTACCAACCCACAATCCAACCCAACCCACCAAACCATGTTGTCTGTCTGCAATCTAAGGCGCGCAATGACGTGCGCGCTCGTCATCCTCGGCACTAGCCTTCTCCTCCATTCGTCCGTCAACGCTCAGGATGCAGCAGCCGCTGTAGCTCCCGCCGTTGCGGACGCAGCGCCTGCGGTGGCAGATGCATCACCGCCCCCACTTTCCCCTGGGGATAACGCATTCCAAATGATCTGCACAGCGCTGGTGCTGTTCATGACGCTTCCCGGCTTGTTTCTTTTCTACGGCGGACTAGTTCGCAAAAAGAACGTCCTCTCTGTGATCGCCCAATGTATGGGAATCGCCGGAATGGTAACCGTTCTCTGGTGGTTGTGCGGCTATAGCCTCTCCTTCGCGGGCACAGGTGCCATTTTTGGCAACCTTGACAACGCACTCCTCAAAGGCATTGACCCACGAGTCACAGGTGCTGGTAGCGGCGTCATTTCGGATGCCATCTGGGTCATGTTCCAGTTAACCTTCGCCATCATCACCCCTGCCCTGATCATCGGTGCCATCGCGGAGCGCATGAAGTTCTCTGCAGTGATGCTCTTCGTCCTCGTCTGGATGTTTGCGGTCTATTTCCCCTTCGCCCACATGGTCTGGGGAAGCACCGGCCTGATGTGCGGCCCTCTCAATGGCGACGCCGCAATCAAGGCCATCGACTTCGCAGGTGGCACCGTCGTTCACATGACATCGGGCTGGAGCGCCCTCGTGCTTTGTATCATTCTTGGCAAACGCCGTGGCTACGGCAAGGAGTCAATGACTCCCCACAGCATGGTGATGTGCGCCATCGGTACCGGGATGCTCTGGGTCGGCTGGTATGGCTTCAATGCCGGTTCCGCCCTCGCTGCTGACGGCATCGCCGTGAACGCCTTTGCCACCACCACCCTCGCCGCCGGCACTGCTGGTTTCGTTTGGGGCATGATGGAGTGGATCCTTCGTGGCAAGCCATCCGTCCTCGGCTTCTGCTCGGGGATCGTCGCTGGCCTCGTCGTCATCACTCCTGGCTGTGGTTTCGTCACCATGAATTCCGCGGTCGTCATCGGGGTCCTCGCCGCAGTCGTTCCCTACTTCGCAGTCGCCTATCTCAAGAAGATGCTGGGCTACGACGACGCTCTTGATACCTTCGGCGTGCATGGCGTCGGCGGCACCTTGGGCGCTCTCCTCACCGGTATCTTTGCAGACCCCACCGTCAATCCAGTGCTGGCAGACATGAAGCTGATGGACGGCCTCTTGATGGCTCAACTCAAGGCGATCTTCCTCACCATCGGTTGGAGCGTTGCAGCCACGGTCGTGATCGCCTTCATCGTTAAGGCAGTCGTCGGTCTCCGCCCAGAACCAGAAGTGGAACGCGCTGGTCTCGACGTCGAAGAGCACGGCGAAGCTGGCTACGAAGGCTAATTTTCCCCGCGATTCAGAATCATCCCCAACGGCCAGGATGCACTTTGCGTCCTGGCCGTTTTCTTTTTGAACCGCAATCCTCACGGCACAGAATTCATCTCGAGGTGGAAGAGGCTTGCCACTTGCTCACGTATCCCCTTGGATGATCGTGATGAAATTTCTCCTCCCCAGCTTCCTGGCCCTGCTTCTCGCCCAAGCCCATGCGGCCTCTCCGTATCCCGAGAAAACACCCGATAGTCCTGGGAAACGCATGCTGGACAAGTACCTCAGCCAGCAGGTGACGGAAATCGAAGCCCACGGCTCCCTGCGCGACATCACGACCGCCGAACAGTGGAATGCAGAGCGCGCCGAGACCCGCCGCCAACTCCAAGAGATGCTCGGCCTCGATCCCCTGCCCCCGCGCACCGATCTCAAACCTATCATCACCGGCACCCAAGAGGCGGAGGGCATCCTCATCGAAAACCTCCATTTCCAGTCGATGCCCGGCCTCTACGTCACGGCCAATTTTTATCGCCCCAAAGAAGTCAAAGAACCCCTGCCCACCATCCTCTATGTCTGCGGCCATGCCGTCATGAAGGACAAAGACGGTAACAGCCTCGGCAACAAGACCGGTTATCACCATCATGGCATCTGGTTTGCCAAACACGGCTACACCTGCCTCACCATCGATACGCTTCAGCTTGGCGAAATCCCCGGCGAACACCATGGTACCCATCACTTGAACAAGTGGTGGTGGACCTCGCGCGGCTACACGCCCGCCGGGGTCGAAGCCTGGGACAGCATCCGCGCTCTCGACTACCTCGAAACCCGCCCCGAAGTGGATAAGACCCGCTTTGGCGTCACCGGGCGCAGCGGCGGCGGCGCCTACTCCTGGTGGGTCGCCGCGCTGGATGACCGCATCAAAGCCGCGGCCCCCACCGCAGGCATCACCAGCATGCACAACCACGTCGTCGATGGCTGCGTGGAGGGTCACTGCGACTGCATGTATTTCGTCAACACCTACCGCTGGGACTACGACCGCGTCATCGGCCTCGTCGCGCCGCGCCCCCTGCTCATCTGCAATACCGACAAAGACAGCATCTTCCCCATCGATGGCGTCTTCAGCCTTTACCAAAGCGCCCGCAGGCTCTACTCGCTGCTTGGTGCGGAGGAGGACATCGGCCTCCAGATTGCCGAAGGCCCGCACAAAGACGTGCAACCACTCAACATCGGTGCCTTTCATTGGTTCGAGCGTTATCTCAAAGGTGCCGACCGCATGGTCACCACCGACGAAGCCGCCAAAAAATGCCTGGAGCCGCAAAGTCTCCACGTCTTCACCCAGCTGCCAGCGGACCAAAAGAACCAAGTCATCGACACCACCTTCGTGCCCGCAGCAGCGCCAGCCACCCCTCCCGCAGACGCCGCCGCATGGGCACCGCAGCGCGATGCCTGGATGCAGGCGCTGACCACCAAAGTCTTCCGCGCCTGGCCAACTACCGCCCCCAGCGTCACCCTCACCAAAGAAAACTCCAGCGCCCGCGATGGCATTCGCATGACCGCTTTTGATATCGAAACCGACAGCGCCTTCCGCATCCGCCTCTACATCGCCCACCAAGAGGGACTGCGCCTGGAGGACCTCGATCTCATCGCGCTGAACGTGCTTGATGGCGACGGCTGGACCCAGTTTTGCGAGACCTACTACTCGCGGTTTGGCAAGCTGATTGAGACCTTCCCCGCCATCAAAGACAATCCCGAGTCCTTCAAGAACGAGAAATCGATGTTCGAGAACTTCAAGTGGGGCATGGCCTACGTCTGCCCGCGCGGGATCGGCCCCACCGCTTGGGAAGGCAGCGAAAAGGCCCAAACCCAACGCCTGCGCCGCTTCTACCTCACCGGCCAAACCCTGCAAAGCAGCCAAGTCTGGGACATCCGCCGCACCGTGCAGGGCATCCGCCAGCTGCCAGGGCTCGATAAGACCAAACTCTGGCTCACCGGCCATCGCGACCAAGCCGTGAACGCTCTTTATGCCTCCCTCTTCGAGGACAACATCGCCCGACTTGACCTCCACGAAATGCCCACCTCCCACGCCCCTGACGGCCCCGCCTACCTGAATGTCCTGCGCTACCTCGACATCCCCCAGGCCGCCGCCATGGCCGCAGAGCGCACCCGAGTCGTCATCTACACCGACGACAAACCCGCCTGGAACTACCTGACCACCACCGGCGAAGCCCTGAAGCTGGAGCCCAAACAGATCCAGCTCCGCGAAGTCGTGAAGCCCGGTGAAGGAAATTAACGCACCTGCTATCTCAACCCGAAATAGCAGCCTCCCATCAAGGAGCCGCTGGCGCCACGAAGCCGCTGTCTTGCAGCCACTCCATAAACCGCTGCGGCCACTTTCCGGCTGCGTTCGTGCGATCTGGGCGATAACCAAAGCCGTGACCGACCTCACTGTAGATGTGCAACTCCGCCTTCACTCCAGCGGCTTTGTACTTCAGATAGAGACTGGCCATGCCTTCGGAGATGTCTTTGCGATCCCCATAACCGCAGGCAATGAAGACCGGCGGCATGCCCTTCTTCGCAGAAAAAAGATCGGACGTGCCGGGATAGATCAGCGCCTGAAAATCTGGGCGTGAGCTCGCGCGCTCAATCGCATCCTCCGCATCCGCTTTGCCAGGATCGTTCTCCATCGCCGCAAAGGCCGCGAGCTCGCCACCTGCGGAGAATCCCATGATTCCGATCTTCTCCGGCGCGATGCCCCACTCCGCAGCGCGAGTCCGGACCGTGCGGATCGCCCGGCGAGCGTCCGCCATGGCGTGCTCCTGGATCGTGTAGGTGGAGCCAGGTTCGCGCGCCAGACGATACTTCAACACAAAAGCCGCCACGCCATGCGCCTGGAACCACTCCGCCAAAGCGCCACCTTCATGTCCCAGGCAGAGCTTTGCGTGACCGCCCCCCGGAGCGATGATCACCGCCACTCCCGTCGCGTTTTTCGTCGGCAAATACGGCGTGATGGAGGGGTTGTGCACGTTGGAGACATTGTTTTTCCCCTTACCGTCGGAGTCCACCGTTTCCGGTTCGTTCGCACGCGCCTCCGAACCCGGTGCGCCGTGGGGCCACAGCGACAGTGCGGCAGGCGTCTCACCAGCGTGAGCGGCAGACAAACAAAGGGCAATGATGGAGAGCGGGCGGATCAGTCTTTTCATGAGACCCATACAAACGCAGGTACCTTGCCCAATGGTTCAAGAGGATTTACCGCGACCCCCAAAGAGCTGCCGCAGCGCGCTGAACATCATGCCCGCACCGCCCGCCAGGATCAGCAGCGGGAGGATCTCCGCAAACAGCGCCCCCTTGCTGCCCTTCTGCAAAATAGCGCGAGTCGGATCCGCCGGATCCACATACACCGGCACCTTTGATGCCGGTGGGAAACGCAGCACGATCTCCTCCGCCACATCCTTCTGGCCAGGCGCACGCTTTTTCAGACGCACCACATCGCTCGTGTAATCGCTGCCCTTGACCGCATAGCGATACTGCACCTCCGCACTGAAGCGAGGCTGCCCACCGCCGACGGCATCTTGCTCGACCAAGCGCGAAACCAAAATCGTCCCCGACACCTCCGGCCAATCGTTTGCCAGCGAATCACGCTGATAGGCATTCCACAGCAGGTAGGCAAACAGTCCGCCTGCGGCCATTAAAAACAGTCCCATCGAGGCCAGCCAAAGACTGCCCGCCACCCCGACCTTCGCTCGCTTGGATTCCATGACAGACCATGGCTGAGGAATCCCGCGCCGTCAAAAAACTAACCCTCCCCATCGCGCAGTGACCCATCAAAATGGACACCGAGGGCTGCGGCGGCCGTCGTCATGAGATGGGTGCCTCATAGTAGTCGTCATCGGCGATGTCTGGGATACCGACGACGAGGACCCGCATCCGCCCCCGCGCACCGTGGACAACGCCAGGCGGGATATGAACCAGAGACCCTTTGGACACGGGCTGCTCCACGCCATCCAGAATCACGCTACCGCTGCCATCCAGCACGTAGTAAAGCTCCGTGGATCGCTTGTGGTAATGAAGCTTCGCACCGTCGATGTCGACCGCATGAGCCCATGCCGCCGGAGAAAGAGACCCATCCTCGTGACTGATCAATCGGTCGCGCCAACCGCAGGCGCTGCGCTCTCGCGGAGTATGCCCTTCGTGGCGAATCAGCAGCGGTCCAGAAGAGGCGGCGGGTGGTGGAGTTGGGCCATTCATTTGCGTTGGATTTAAATAACATCGATCGACGTCTATCGGCTCAGTTCAGAAAGCGCAGAGTGGATAGAGTTGATGACACGGAAGATGCCAGTCGAGCCATTACTTGCACCCGTTTTGATCGGGCTCTTGCGGCCTTGGAGAATCATTGTCAGGCCCCTAGGCCCCGAAGAGCCGCAAGCGAGCAGTTCGGAGAAGAGCAACCACCAGTAGCGTTGCAAAGATGCCAGTGAGGACAACGATCAAGCCAATAGCGGAGGCAACCTGCTGGTAATAAAAGGCTGCGATCCACAAGAGTGCGACGGCGATCATGCACCCAAGATACAGCGACCGTCGAAAATGAGCAGACTGGACCAGATCGTAGTGACCGTGAACGAAGCAATCCCGCGCAACACCGCCCAGCAACTGCCAAACCAAGGCGCAACTCAGGAGGATACCAACAATCCCAAGCATGCTTCCGAGTGGGCTGCTCAGCGAGAAGAGCTGGATGATGTCGAGTGCTGCCAATACGCCAGCAAGTGATCTGACCGCCCGAAATTCAGGCCCCACACTCGAAAGATCTCGGGCGGCAGTCGAGATCATCCAGTAGCCGATGAAATCCGGTAGGATATCGAAACGGTTCACACCAATATCGACGAGTACGACGATGAATCCCCAGAACAAACGACTGTAGCATCGGTGCGGCACAGTAGAGGATTCCATTTCTTGGCAACGCCTCGGATCAGGCGACGGCGAGGGGTGGACGTTGCCAACACGACAGATGCGCTGCGAGCCGTTGCCTGCATCCATTTTGTTAGGCGTTGCGAGGTTGCAAGGGGGATTTGACATTGTGTGTGCCGCCAAGTCGTTGGGTGTCGGCGATGAGTAGATACATGAGAGCGAGGAAATGAACGACAACGACGAAGAGCGTGGACCAAAGTATGCCGCAATGCTGTGTTGAGAAGAGGTAAGCCACCGTAAGAAACAGCCAAACGCCCGCGCTAGCGAAGGCGGTGCGCCACGGCCGCCTCCACTGGAGGAGGCCGCGAATCGCGAACGCCAAGTAGAACGCGGAAAGTGTATCGCCAGCACAGTTCCAAAACCACCAAGGCTCGTAGATGCCCGAAATAGCGTCTCGAAAGTAGTCGCGGGTTAAAGAAAGAATATCCCAAAGCCGCACACTGGCGAACGCAATGGCGGTGAGCAGCACAAGGTGGCTGGCAATGGATCGAAGATTCACGGGTGAAGGGTAGTAACGCCTAACGTCAAGGTGTGGAGCCGGCTACCGGGGGCGCCACTCCGCAACGGGATTAACGGTTGAAGTCAAGAGGGTCATTTCGACTCGGGGCGAGTAGCCGGTTGTCCACCACCGTCTTGTTCGCCCTCTTGAATTAGCTTCTCGGAGAGTGCTGATTCTGAGGTTCTAAACACCGGGATCTCGATACCTGATTCAGTGATCACAATCCCTTCGAGGCTCACACCATCAGATTCAGATATGGGCGCAGAGATATTCACAAAGCCATCGAACTCAACGATCTCAAAATCATGATGATTGGATGCTGAATCCATCTCTATATCTGGAGAATTGGGGACGGGGGCATCGGTTTTGGCATCTGCCAGATCATCCTTATTGCAGGAAGTCTGCAACAACGAGAATATCACGGCAGACGATATTAGCATGAGGTGTGTCATAAGCGTCTTCATTTTCTGGCGAACGACTCGGATCAGGCGACGGCGAGCGTCAATGGAGCGGAGCGACATAGCTTGTCAAAGACAACCCGAAGGGCAGCACCGGGGGGTGCTGGCAACACGTTGCTGACACGACAGATAGCCTTCGAGCCGTTGCCTGCATCCGTTTTGTTCGGCCTTGGTGGGCCTGCGTGGATGGCGGTCATGTCATCTGTATGGTCAACTCCCAAGGCACTTCGGAAAGCTCCTCCAGCCGATTCCGAAAGCTGCTCACACTGTCCAGGGCGGAAAAAGTAGCAACATAGTCCGGTAGTGAAAGGGGATAGCCGTTCGCACTTAGCTTCACAGCGGTCCGCCCCCAGTCAACAATAGCTCCGTCATCGTAGTTCGAAACACTCCAATAGCCAATGGACACACCGCAGTCCCATGGACTGTAACCGTTCGATAGCTCCATCGGTATCGATCGTCCTGCTAACGAGCAGATCTCTGAAAACATGGGCAAGCACGGATAGAGGTAGTGAGTCCAATGTCTGTCGTCGACCCGATGTAGCCTGACGGCCTCGGCGACCAATATGTGCTGCGCTGAAACAGTCTCAGTGAACTCTGGGTCGTCATCTTCGGTGGGATGTAAGCGATCCGAAGAATAGACGCATACACTGTCGATAGTCGAGGCTCCAACTGAAGCGGAAAAAGCACGCAGCCAATCGGCTGAAGCAATCCAGCGTCGATTGACTGGTGTGAATACTACCGAGGTATAGAAACTCATCTGGCTACGGACTTGGTTCTTTGGCCGAACGCTTCGGATCAGGCGACGGCGAGCGCAAGACGTTGCTCACACGACAGATAGCCTTCGAGCCGTTGCCTGCATCCGTTTTGTTCTGCTTGGTGCATTATTCGAGATCTTTGGTCAACAGATCCTCGAGTTGCTTCGCAGGATTCTCTGATTCGCTTGCTTTGGTGTAGCGCGTCCAAAAATCCCCGAGCCGATCTCCCATGTTTCTGACCAGGAACCCATCAACAAGAGAGGGATCGTAGTAGCCTTCAGGGGAGCACCCTGCCTCGATGAAGTCGAGAAACTCGTTCAAAATCGCAACACAACTCGGTGCGTTCACTTGCTTTAGCGCATCGAGAACACCCACGACCTCATCTGGGTAAGCCTGATCGAAGCCGTCACCGAAAATGAGGCTCTCGAACTCCTGCAGCCGCGTAAATGGATCGGTAACTGGGGGACTTTCAAGATCTCTGGTAAGGCGCTTTTTCTCTCGAAGAGACTTCTCATACGCTTGCATTCGCGCAATGCGCCCCGGATCGCGGCTGCATGGCATACACCTTCCATCTGTCCGCAGGGCAGTGGCTACGAGGATTTCGGCACCGCAGATGCTGCATGGAATACGGTCGCTCATTTGTCAGCAGAACAGTGTAATTAGTACGATCCAATATCGGTTTCGGCGATATTTTTAGGGTTGGACAGCTTGAGAATGAGTCTGGGAGGCTTGTGGGTCAAGGGTTTCGTGTGGAGGGGGTGGGCGCGGACTTTGTTTGGGTTCCTGAATTATTTGGGACGTTGTAGGAGCTGATATTTTGGTTCGGATATCGGATTTGTTTGTGGGAGTTAAGGTTTTTTTGAGGGCTTGGGCTGCGCTCGGATCGGGGGGGCCTTCGGTGGGTGCGCGGTGGGCTTTGGAGGTGTGGGAGATTTCTGGGTGTTTGGCCGGATCGGCTTTTTGGAGGGCTGATTTGTCCTTGGCGTTAGATGCGACGGCTTTTTGTGAGTATGCAGCGGCTTCTTCCGTCGCTGCGGCGGCTTTCTGGGGGATTGCATCGGCTTTTTCAGGGTCTGCGGCATCTTTTTGGGGGTCTGCAATGGTTGCAGAGGGGGTAAAAGACGTTGCAGTGGGGCTTACGGACGATGCAGGGGTGGAAAAAGCCATTGCACGGCAGGGTGGCACCGATTCAGGGGCCGCGTAAGCCGTCACAGCTCAAGGATCTGCCCTGCCACCAAAAAGTGACTCCCTCGCCATCGTTGCGCAGAGGGCGGCTCAGCGTCATTCTTTGCCCATCATGCCGCCGGTCTCCAGAGTCGCCCTCATCATCACCGCAATGACCGCCAGCGCCTGCAGCACGGCGACGCGGCCGAATACGGCGTGGAGCAACAGTTTGGGCATGGCGTTTGTGAACGTGCCCATTGTCAGCAAGGCCCACCCCGATCCTGCAACGGCATCGCAACTCCTTGTGGCGAGGACTGAAACTCTCGATTCGCACTTGGCCGTGTTTCGGAAAGCGAAGCCCCATCTACCGGGCAGACCTGCCAGTGAGGTCAGTTGGTCCGAGGCACGGGCCTTTTGCAATTGGCTGACCACGCTCGAACGCGCCAATGGCACGATCCAGCCCACGCAAAGATACCGCCTGCCCACCGACCACGAATGGAGCTGCGCCGTCGGCATCGGGCAATGGGAGGACGCTACGTCCTCTCCCCAATCCAAGAACAACCGACTCCCCGACCGATACCCTTGGGGCAGCCAGTGGCCACCGCCGCCCGGCGCAGGGAATCTTTGCGGTGCCGAATCCCGGTCCGTGTCTCCAGAAAACTACATCGCGGGATATCATGATCGCAACTCCAGCAATCGGCTCAGGAGTCCGGCATCGAAACCGAATGCCCTCGGCCTCTACGATCTGAGCGGCAACCTCTGGGAATGGTGCGAAGACAGCTTCCAAGGCGGCACCACCGATCGCGTGCTCCGCGGCGGCTCGTGGAAAAGTGCTCGCCAGGAAACCCTACTCAGCTCCCACCGCACCTTCGACCCCGAAAACTACCGCAGCGACAGCGTCGGGTTTCGGTGTGTCTTGGGCGACGAAAAGTGAGCCGGGCAAAGCCGTTCAGCCAAACGCTTCCATAAAACACACTTCCAGCGCCAGGGATTCGTTCACGTTGGTGTGCAGATGGGACTCCAGCTTCCGCAGCGTGCGCAGTCGGCGCGTGACCTCCAGCGGGGACCAGCGATCTGCCAGTTGCGCGGTCGCGTTGGCGTATTGTGGGAGGTCGAGGTTTTCCCCACCGACCTGCTGCCGGGCGACATCGCCCATCCAGGCGAGCAAGAGATCCATCAGCGCATCCCGATGCTGGAGATAATTGGCCTCCACCTGTGCGACAACGCGATCCTCTTGCTGCTTGACCCAGGAGCCATCCGTGGTCTTGGCAAAGGCGTCTTTCTGTTTTCCGAACTGCCCTTCCAGATCCTCTTTGATGCTCTCGTAGATCTCTTCCAAAATCTCCTCGAAGTCCTTTTTCAGCGCCAGCGCACCAGCCAAACCACCCGACTGCCGACCGCTGACTCGCTCCAAGACAGCCAGCAGCTTTTCTTCATGCTCCGTGAACTGGCGAGCCCCCGGTGGCGGCAGCAGGGTGATCTGGATCACGCGAGAGCGGATCGTCTCCAGCAACTGACCTGGTGCCGAGGTCAGCAAAAACAACTGCGTCTTTGCTGGCGGCTCCTCCAGCGTTTTTAGGAAGGCGTTTTGCGCCTGGATCGTCATGCGCTCCGCCTCAACGATCACGCCGTATTTGTAGCCCTCCACCCCGACCGTGCGGTGCACGGAGCGCTCCAAAAAGCGCACCGTTCCAGGCTCGTCCCCGTCCTCACCGATGGAGATGCGGCGGGACTTGCTCTGCGGCCGCAGGATCACCACGCCGTGGCCTTGCCAGTCGTCCAGCCGATCGCGATTCGTGCCGGAAAAAAGCGTCAGCATCCGCGCGGTGAACCCTTCCAGATCGGCAGCCTTGGGACCGGTGATCATGTAAGCGTGGCTCAGGCGATCCTGCTCCTTGGCCCGCTTCAAAAGCTCCAGTGCTTTGTCTTTGCTAAACGCCATGTGTCTGTGCCTCCAGCCAAAGATTCCAAACGTCCGCGTGCACTTCTTCCGGGCTGCGCGCGGCGTCCACCAGATGAATGCGCTGCGGTTCCTGCGCGGCGAGCTCCTGATAGCCCTGCCGCACCTTTTCAAAGAACTCTAAGGGTTGGCTCTCCATGCGATCCAGCTCCCGCCCTGAAGCGTGAATGCGATTCCAAGCGACACTGGCATCCATGTCCAAGACGATGGTCCGATGCGGCAGGGTACCACCCGTCGCGAAGGCATTGATGGCCCGCACACTTGGCAGATCCAGACCGCGCGCCATGCCCTGATAGACCGTGGTCGAATCGAGAAAACGATCCAAGATCACCAAACAACCCGCCTCTAAAAGGGGGCGGATTTTTTCCCGCACGATCTGGGCACGGCTGGCAGCAAAGAGCAGCAACTCCGCCTCAGGCATCATCCCGTGCCCAGCCTTGGCATGCTGGAGCAGATGGCGGATTTCTTCCCCCACTTCCGTGCCGCCCGGTTCACGCAAAACCTCGACGGATTGCCCCGTCGCCAGCACACGCTCCCGCAGCAGCCCGATCTGCGTGGACTTTCCGCAGCCTTCAGAGCCTTCGAACGAGATGAATATTCCTGCTGGCATGATTTCGGAGAGCCTTCTTTTTTAGCGTGCCAGCGGCCCATGTCGAACAAAACGATTTTCATTTTGGCAGACCGCCCAGGCTGGCTACACTGCCGCGATGAGCACCAGCGCCCCAGATTCCATCCAATTTGCCCCTCGCGAGTCCAAATCCGCCCTTGAGGAAGGACTCGCCTTTGCCCCAAAATTCGATGCCGACGGCCTCATCCCCGCCATGGCGCTGGACGCAGAGACCGGTGCGCCATTGATGCTGGCTTACATGAACGAGGAATCCCTGCGCCAGACCATCGAAAAAGGTCAGGCCGTCTACTGGAGCCGCAGCCGCAAGCAGCTCTGGCACAAAGGTGCCACCAGCGGGGAATTCCAAGAGATCGTCGAGCTCCTGACCGATTGCGACCAAGACGCCCTTGTCCTCCGCGTCAAACAGCACGGTGGCGGTTGCTGCCACACCAAGCGCAGCACCTGCTTCTACCGCCAAGTTCCGACAGGGGCAGCCTGGGCCAACGCTGGCGGTGGCACCCAGGAAATGACGCTCCACTAAAAGCCCGGCCGCCCAGAATAGGGCGATTGGTTCACGGTGAAGGTGCCGCCGCCGGTGCGGAAGTCCCCATAGATGTTCGGCACGTTGTTGGAGAACTGCGCATTATCGGTATAGACCTTGAACCCGGCGGCATTCGTCACGTTCACACTGACGCCGGGATCAACCGTGACAGTCTTGCCAGCGATGACAGTGCTCGGGCTGCTGAGCGTCACCGGCCCTGCAAACCGCACCTGCCCGTTTGAGCCTTGTGCGTAGAGCTTGATCGCGTTCACAGCCGTGAGCGAAGAGTTCCCCCCCAGCAGCAGCGTCCCATTTGGCGAAAGAGTGCGCGCGCGGATCGCATCGCCCGTGATCGTGGAATCGATCATCGTCAAATCACCCCCCTGAGACTCAAGGAACACATCGCCCGCATCGAGACTCGAATTCGTGATCGTCAGATCCCCACCACGAGCATCCAAATGAAGCGAAGAAGGATCTGTCGATGCCAGACGCCGCAGCTGACTCGAGCTCGTGATCATAATGCTGCGCTGGGAAGAGATGTCCATCCGACTCGAACTGGCAAGATCCGCCCCTTTACTGATCACCACATCGCGATCCGCGTGGATCTCCGTGGCCTTGGTAAAGATCCTCGCTCCATCGATCAACACATCCCGACCCGCATGGGCCAGGAAGCTACCCTGCTGCAGATCGACAACGGTCAGCTTGTAAGGGTCGCCCACCATCGACACATCCGCCATATTCCCCGGCGCATACAGTGCCAGCGTCTGGGAGCTACCCACGATGCTAAAACCAGCCTGCATGAAGATGCCGTCCTTTCCCGCTGCGATCACCAACGAGTCGATCGGCGTACCCGCCGCATCAAGGTCCCACATCCCCAGATCTACAAAGTCGCCAAAGCTCGATGTTAACGTCACCTTATTCACCGCAGCCAAAACCAGATGCCGCGAACCGGGTGACGAATCGATGTTCGGCGTCCCCAGAATATAGATGTCATCAAAGAGAAAGCCCGCCCAGCGATTCTGCCGACGCATCAAATTATCGATCTCTGTGAACGTGGCATCTCTCCGATAAAAGAACTGATTGAACACTCCGTCGCCACCATTGGGCTGATAAAACGCACCTGGGGCCCGATCCACCAGACCATACGGTTGGATCGCGGTGGAGATGTGGGGATTCGTCACGATGTCGGTGTTTGTCGTGATGACCGCCGTTCCGGGAATACGAGGGGCCCGCGGTGTACCAGATCCACCAGGGCCTCCTGGTCCGTCACCCGGTCCGCCAGGACCCGGCGCACGGCGATCCCGATCACGAATTCCAAAACGCGCCAACTCGCGGCGGATCTCGTTTGGCAGATTCACGCGCGTTCCGCGACCAGGAATCAGAAAGGCAGTCTTGTGCAGTTCCCCTTTTTTCATCTGCCGGTCCTGACCCTGAAGGGCACCTCTCAAGTGCCTCTCATTCCCGAGTGGGGCAAATTCCTTCGGGTCCAGCAGCTTGGAGGTCTTCTGCAAGCGCTCCAGATCCACCTGCACTGGTGCGGGGATGATCTTCGAATCGGGTTTCATAATCAACATGTCGCCCGCATTGATGGTTCGGAAGGTGCTGTGATCGTCCTTCAAAAAAATGTCCACAGATCCCTCAAGCACGATGATCTTGATGTAGCCATCGGGTTGGTATTCCACCAACAAGGTCGTGCCCGTCACCGCCGCCGTCACCGCCGCAGTGCGGACAGTGGCACCCCCCATCTGTTTGGGCACCTGTAGCAAGATCACCCCACGATCCAGATCAATGTTCCGCGTCCCTTCCTCCAGTCGAAAGGTGGTGTTCGCACCGAGTCGTGTGATTGTCTTGTCGGGAAACCGCAACTCCGCGCGGGACTGCACGCCCGTGGCCACACTCGTCTTGCCATTGATGATTTGGCCTGGCTTCGCCGCAAAAGGTGGGCGCTGATCCGGAAGCACCCGAACATCATTGATGGTACGTGTGACCTCTGCCTCCTTAAACACCGCAGCAAACGATGCGCCCGATGCGAGCAGCCAAACCAGAACAGGAATGATTTTTTTCATGGTATTGATCGCTTTAGAATTTCAGTTTCACCCCAAGGCCGAGTCCAACAGTCGAGGTCTCATAGCCGAAGACTTCGATGTTGGAACGATTCAGTGCGTAGCTTCCCGCCAGATAAACCTCCAGCCACGGACGAGGTTGATAAGAGATACTCACGCCTGCCAGATGCAGCCAGTCCTGACGATCAACCTCCCGATAGTCGAGCCACGTCGCCCGATAGGACAGCCCGACCGATAGATCACGCATCAGTTTGTAGCGCCAGGCCACATCCGCCAAATACTCATCCCGATAGAGCTGATCAACGTCTGTATCCAGATCCCAATCCGCCATCAAACTCAAGTGGATGCTATTCCGGCGATTGAGCAAAAAAACCTTCTGCGCTCCTGCTCGGAGCGAGTAGCTGTTGTATAATTCATCGCCAAAGGTGTCGCTGGTGATCCGCTGATATTGCACCCCCAAGAAGAAGAGAGTGCTGGCGAGTTTGGGTTCGATGTAGATCAGCGATGCACTGGCCTCCAAGTTCTCAAAATCCAGCGCATCAAACTTGTCGTAACGCACAAATTGCTGACCCAGGTCGATGTCAGCGAACAGTCGATTCGTCAGTCGCGGTTGATATCCCGCGCCGAGCCTCCCACCCCAATACCAGTCCTCCTGCTCGCCAGCCGACACATTCGCAGCGTTGGTCGTCCAAAAGGCAAATGTATCTGCATAGGCACGAAACCAGCGATCACGAGGCGTCTCTTTGAGGATGAGCTGCTGGCCGATGTCATCATCGCCCATCGTTGGAGGCGCAAAGGCATTCTCCTCCTCAAGCCCAAGTTGATCGAGCGCCGCACCCTCCCGTAAAGTGGGCAAGGGGCTGGTACTGGTAGCGGACTCCGTCAATCGGGAAGGATCCTGCTGCGCAAAAGCCACGCTGCCCAGACCAGCGATGACTGACACGATCCAATTTGCTAGTGCACGTTTGCTCGATAAAACTACCATGATCTTGCGACGAATTGCGGTTTGAGGGTGAGCGCATTATCAGGAGCGCGCCTGATCCTCGAAGATTAGCGACAAGCAGACTGAACGTCAACGCCTTCATCTCGCAGTCAGATCATTGACATTCCCTCACCTTGTGTCAGGGAAACGACCTGCATGAGGTACCTGACGATCATCCGCCACGCCAAGTCCTGCTGGGATCAGCCCGGCCTGGCGGATCATGACCGCCCACTTGGCGCGCGAGGCCTCATCGCAGCACCCGCAGTCGGCACGTTTTTACAACGCACCTATTACGGCGGTGGCGAAGAGGCACCGTTACTCCCGACACCGCAGAAGCTGATCTCCAGCACAGCGGCTCGCGCTTTAGCGACTGCACAAATCATTCGCGAACGTCTCCATATCGACATGGAGCATCTGCACCTCGACTCCCGTCTCTACCTGGCGACCGAAAACACCATCCTCAAGGTCGTCCAAGGCCTCGATGAAGAATGGCAACACGTAGCACTCTTTGGTCACAATCCGGGCATGCACATCTTTGCTGACCGCATTTTGGCCCGCGCACGCATCCCACGCATGCCCACATGCACCGCCGTGATTCTCGGGATGCCCAGCCAATACTGGGCGCTGAGCGATTGGAACGAAGCCCAACTCGTCGCCTACGTCACTCCGCGAATGCTGGAAAAACGCTTCCCTGAGGTCTGGCCCGGAATTTCCCGACCAAACGATGAGGATTAGTCTTCGCTAGTGGCACAAGATCCACGCAACACTCCCCCTTGCATCCGCCCCTGAATTCAGCACCGAGTTAGGATTCTCCATGTCTCGCTGCCGCCATTCGCCCGATGCCCCATCATCCCCACCGTGCCCTGAAGGCTGGACGTGGTTTTGGAGCGAGCCCTTTCGACTCTTCTTCCCGTGGGGCCTAATTGTCGGAGTCACAGGAGCCGCACTCTGGCCCCTCTTCTACACCACAGGAAATCCCGCAACGACGGCCATCGCCCATCCACTGCTGATGACCCTCGGTTGGGGTGGCGCATTCATCATCGGCTTTCTAGGCACAGCGGGTCCGCGCATGATCGGCGCAGAACCGCTTTCCAAATCCGAGGTCCGCATCCTTTGGCTTCTTCATGCCGCTGGTGTCGTTGCGTGCTTACAGGGTCATATCGCCACGGCGGGCATGCTTTTGGGGGGCGCGCTCGTGATGCTGCTGGTTCTTTTTGCTGCGCGTTTCGCCAAACGCAAAGACATGCCGCCACCTGGATTCGTGATTGCGTTTATGGGTTTGCTGTCCGGCATCACTGGCACTGCGATGGTCGCCACCGGACTGGACGTGCAATGGGGTGCATGGTCATTCCGTCTCGCCCGACTGCTGATGTTTGAGGCATTTCTTTTGCTGCCAATTCTAGGAGTCGGCGGTTTTTTGTTGCCGCGCATCCTTGGCCTACCGTCACGGCAGAGCCTGCCTGACTCCATCAACCCTTCGCCCCAATGGCTGAAGATGGCGCTCGGCTACGCGCTCCTGGGCGCACTGCTGATTGCCTCTTTTTTTCTGGAAGCCTCGGAACAGATAG
The DNA here is from genome assembly GCA_024232965.1 of Verrucomicrobiaceae bacterium. GTDB lineage: Bacteria > Verrucomicrobiota > Verrucomicrobiia > Verrucomicrobiales > Verrucomicrobiaceae > JACKQF01. The sequence continues at coordinate 143,686 of JACKQF010000005.1, forward strand.
TGGCAGCGATGGTGCTCCGCATCGCCCTAGCGCTCATGATCTGGAACGCAGATTTACCTGGGCTCTGGACCCAACGTGTCACTGGCACGCAGGCCTGGATGATCCGGCTAGGACTCGCTGCACTGCCGATCTCATGGGCAGCGCGCGCCTTCTTTCCTGGCGGACTTTTACAACGCATTGCCCTCGAACACCTACTCTTTATCAGTGGATTTGGCGTCATCATGCTAGGCGTCGCCTCACGCGTTGTGGATGGCCACAGCGGCAACCGAGCAGACGCCAAGGGCACCAGCAAGATCCTGCGCTGGATCTTTTGGCTGGCCACGCTGGCGATGCTGACTCGTGTCACCGCAGGGTTTCTGCCCAAGATCATGGTGTCCCACCACAACTACGCCGCATTGACCTGGGTCATCCTCTCCGGCCTTTGGTTGTATGGCTTTGGCAAAAAGCTGGCGACAGCAGATCCAGAGGCCTGATCAAACCCCGCCTCGCGCCTTTTTCAGCGTGTGGACGGAAAGCAATCCGATCGCCCCCATCGCCGCGACACCGATGAAGTGCACTGCTACGAGCAAATTATTAGCCTGTCCCAATCCGGCAAAACCAGATCTCGCCCAAACGATCACCAGTCCCAGCACCACGATCAGACAAGCCATCATCACCCCCAGCAGCATGAAGAACACAGTGCCTTCATCCATATGAATCAATCGGCGCGTCAGGCTCAAAGACTTGTCATCGCTGCGCAAAAACAAGCTGCAACCAAAGACGTAGATCTGCGTGCCCAAGATCCCTGCCATCAGCAGCAATGCCTGACTATGGATATCTAAAACATGAAACGGTCCAAGCGCCACAGGCCCCATCACCCCAGCCAATCCTTGAAGTAAAGTCGCAGGCACTAGAAGCAACAACCCCAGCCACTCAAACAACGCCGGCTTTTCCGCCAGGATGAAAAGCAAGTGCCGCATCCCATCCCGCCACGTCCGCAAATGCGCCACACGATCAGGTGGCCCGCAGCGGAGGCCCGATGGAATCTCAACTGTCCGCGTCTTCGCCTTCAGGCTTTTAATCAGCAACTCCGACGCAAACTCCATCCCGTCAGAACGAATTCCCCAATTGAGATACTCCGTCTTCTTCACGCAGCGGAACCCCGAATTGCAGTCGGTCAGTTCCCCATTGAAAAGGCGATTGATCAACCATGTCAAAACAGGGGTCCCAAGATGCCGATGCAACGGTGGCATCGCTCCAGGCGAGATCTCCCCAATCATACGTGACGCAATCGCCATGCCCGCATCCGCCTTCACCGCCGCTTCATAGAGCGGCGCCGCATGCTCATAAAGGTAAGTGTTGTCCGAATCCGCAAACATCACGTACTCACCCAAGGCGGCCTCAATGCCACCTTTCAGCGCCGCCCCATACCCGCGCGCAGCAACAGGCACCACACGGCAACCCAACTCCACCGCAATCTCCCTCGATCGATCTGTGCTCCCATTGTCCGCCACCACGATCTCATAAGGCACGTTTGCCGGATCAAGCGATGCCTTAACTTGCGAAACACAAGTCGCCAGAGTTGCCTCCTCGTTCAGGCAGGGAAAAACAAAAGTAAGTTTCAAAGCATCACTCGAATGAGTCATCGTGAGTCCTCAGGTTTGCGCACCAACACCATGTACTGACCACCCAGTGGCAGTTTGCAGAAGGCAGCCTCCAACGGCCGCAAGGCTTTAAGCAACGCAGGGAAGATGAAAAAATATTCGGTTAGCACCACTTGAAAACCAGTGTTAGCCAAGAGTTGCCGAGCTTGATGGGGGAAGAGCATCTGCGCATCCTTGTCAAAAGGCACGCGGCTCATCATCCAATGCACGATCGGGTTCCAACGGTTGTTTTCCCATAACGCAAACAACCCACCAGGGCGCAACGCTTTCCAAATGGCCCCCACCGCAGCTTCACGTTCCGTCGGCGGGATGTGATGAAACACACCATTGCAGAACGCCAGATCAAGTTCACCCACCGGCAGTTTTTCAACTTCATCAGTCCACGCTACGTTTGTTAATCCAACTGACTCGCCCGCTGCAATCTCTAAAGAGGCGGCAGACGGATCGTAGCCCACATAGTGCGCAAGCCCCAGGCCCTCCATCAACCACCGCCGACCACCGCCTGTGCCACAACCAAAATCGAGACAGTCCTTTGGTGATATACCCAGAAGACGCAGGCGACCACTCAGCCACCTCACTCGTCCCTCAGCAAAGTAGTCCTTAGACTCGCCAGTCACGGCAAGCCCACGCATCAATTCCGCGTCGTAGGCCGCTGCATGCGAATCAAACTCCGCCTCACTGAACTGACGAGGTCTTTCGGCCATCAACCCCGAACACCCTCCAGAGATACAATGCCGGATTCGGGTCTAAGTGTCCGCTCCATTTCCTGCCACTCTTTCATCGCCTCCCTCGCACCTTCCTCAGCCTTCCGCACACCTCCGCCGAGGACGGTTCGGACGGTTTCCAACATGATAAAAAAATCCAAGAGCACGCTCATGTGCTTCATGTAATAGAGGTCAAACTCCAGCTTCCGCCAAGCGTCTTGCACGGTCGATCCGTATGGATACTGCACCTGCGCCCAACCCGTCAACCCTGGTTGAATCAGAAGTCGCTCCCGGTAGTTGGGGATCTGCCGCTCCAACTCCTTTACGAACTCAGGCCGCTCAGGACGCGGACCGACGAAGGACATCTCGCCGCGCAAAACATTCACCAACTGGGGGATTTCATCCACGCGAAATTTGCGCAGCCACTTGCCCGCCCCGAAGACTCGAGGATCGTTTGCACCGCTCCACTGCGGTCCCTCTTTCTCAGCATCTACTGGCATGGTGCGCAGTTTCACCACTTCAAACGGGCGCCCAAGGCGTCCAAGTCGCACCTGCCGAAAAAATACAGGCCCGGGCGAACCTAATTTCACCAATAACATGCCGAGCATCAGTAGAGGCGACAAGACCACCATGAAAAAGACCGCCGCAGCAATATCGAACAAACGCTTCAGCTTCTTAACGTAAAACAGCCCAGACTGGCTCGAAGCCCGGAATAGCCAATTCTCAGTCACAAGATCCAATGGTACCGCATGGAAGACCTCCTCACAGACATCCGCCAGCGACACTACTTCAATGCCCTCATAACGCCACCGACGCAAAAGAGCAGTCACCTCGGGCATCACCAAGTGCCGATCGCGCACTAAAATCATGCTGGGCCGAGGCCAATCTAGATGAAGGTCTTCAGAACTAACCGCACCCAGGTTTGGAAGAGCGCCCTCATACTCAAACCCTCCGGCAGTCATCACGCCAGTCAGTCGGGCGGTCCGCGAATGCCTGCCAAGGATGCTCGCGGCCATCACATCGTCATCGCCAGAGACTATACAAACTGCAGTCTCCCTACCGAAACGCATCCGGCGATGCACCAACGCATGGTGAAGGACGCAGAGCAGACAAGAAAGCGGGTACCCCGCCAAGATAACTCCTCGCCCGATACGGTTTGAGTAGTCAACTGATCCCACACCAAGAATAATCATCAGGCACAAAAACAATCCCCCAACGATCCAGCGCAGCCTTCGCCACTTGGTGGTTTTTGAGTTCGGGTAAGAGTAAAGTCCGCCGATGTAAAGAACAGAAGGCAGTGTCACTGCAGCGACGAGGATGCCGGGCGCGTACCACATCAGTTTCTCTGGAAGAACCTGCTGAAAACGAACGGCCGCCCCAATGCCAAAGCCAACTACAACTGAAAGCGCATCCATCAGGAAATTCGCTGCAGAAGCAAAAAGTCGGCGGGAAATGCGGGGGGCGTAGGGCATCAGCAATGGTTATGTCCGCGGGATCACCGATTCAGCTAACTCTATGCCAGTTCGGCCGCGTCTTCGCATCATCTCAAAGAACGTTGTGGACGTTACTAAAACCCAAATCCCTTCTCTGGAATGTTGATAATATCTCCTTCACCGACCGGCACATCGGGATCTGTGCCCTCGCGAATACGCTTCATGTTCACTACCGAGGGACGACGCATCCCAGAAGCATCCAAACGCATTACCTGGACTTTTGATTCGTCTGCGAACTTCGCAGTGCCACCCGTAACAAGCACGGCCTCATACAGACCCAGTTTGTGACCATTGGGAACCGGTACAAAGTGCTGCCCAGGCCGATTCACCTTCCCGGTCAGAAACAACATCATTCGAAGTTGCGACTGCGGCGTCGATCCAACAACTGCCCCCGGAAGCGCTGAGCGCTCAACGAAGACCGTGGCTTGCTTCAATTGGCTGCGCTCAAGATACTCTTTCACTCGCTTTTCCGCACCTACCCGCGTGAGGCCGACCACCGGAACTCTTCCCAATTTTGGGATCAAAACGTAGCCTTCGGGACGCACCTCGTAGTTGCCATTGAAGGTCGAATCTTCCTCCACCATCAGTTCCAAGCGGTCGCCAGCTTTGAACTCGTCGTTCGTCCGCGGAGCGGCAACGTCCTGCACGGGCATCATTGGGGGCGGCAAATCGGCCAACGGCTCATTGGATCCACAGCCTGCCAAAACACAAGCCAACACCGCTGCACAGAGACCGCGATGGACAGCCGACCAATCAGAAGAAACAGAAACCTTCATAGCACAAGGGGGAGCGCAAAAAACAGCTGGTCAACTATGAAGCACCCTGAGGATCAACAACGATCCTCAAGGTGACCAACGGCAACCCAGCCGAATCTTACTATTACTTCGACGAAGGGGCTGGTGCGCCAAGCCACACGCCCTCTGCGTTGTTGTTCACGTATTCTTTCTCGATCGGCTGAGGGCGGACCGTAAAGAGCATGTGATCGAATGAGGTGCGGAAACTCTTCAGCAACTTCTTGCGAGACTCAACATAAGTCTCCGGCGTGGTGCCAGGTTTGCGGTGCGCGCAAGACACAAGCAAGCGGATGTCACCCTGATACATGTTGGAGGACTTCACACCCTCGACATAAAACACCCGTGGAATCGTGCCGGGTAGATTGTAGGGATACTCGCGGTACTGAGTGCTCCACTCGACATACCGACGATTTGGGTCGGCGGAGTCAAGCAAGAGCAGTTTCTTCGCGGGATCCTTCCACACACGAACGCGCCCCGTGGAACGCACTTCATCGTCAAAGGAAGCAAACTGACCGGTCTTGTCACCGCGGTTGATTCCCGCTACTTCCAACGAAACCACCACTTCCCCGTCAAAGTCTACACGGTAGGGCGTCACACGCAGCACCACCTTGGTCATTTCACCCACACCCACCTGCAATCCTGGGGGCGTTCCTTCAAATGCGCCACCGTCAGCAGGATCCGTGTTACTGATGACCCCATCGGCATTCAAATCACCGTCGAGGTCAATTCTCGCGATCATGCGCTCAGCATCGCGGTAGTTGTTCACTCGCTGACCATAGTATTTGTGGAAGTCACTGGGAATATCCATGGCCGTCTCTCCCCCTTGTGTCACCACAGGTGCGGGAGCGACGCTCTTTTCGCCTGCCACCGAGTGGGTGGCAAGGCCGGACAACACGGCCGCAACCAGCGCAAACGCGGGGCGGGTAGAGAGGATTGCTGGGAGTTTGGTCTTCATAATCGGTATTTGGAACAGGTGGAGGCTTTCAAGGAAGGGGTCAAGGCAGACAGATCAAAAATAGCGCCGAACAGAGGCACCTACCGCATGCTCATCGTAGTCGCCTGCCCCGCCTGCGGATCGGTCATACTGGTAAAAAGTCTCGAATGTCACTCTTGAGCTTAGACGCTGCATGAGTTGTGCACGGAAAATCCAGCGGTCAACTTCTCCCGGGTTAACTGACGACCCACCATTCTGGTAAGCGGCCCGAAGAAAGATATGTGTGAAGTCCCATGGCCTGACCGAAAGAGTCGCTCCAGACGACCAGTTGTTAAACTCGAAAGCTTCGTTGTTCCCATACAAGCGACGATTGAGCGCCTCCCCCTCTGACTGCTGATAGTAAGCAGACAACGAAACTCGCCGACTGAGCTGAGCCGTCATCCAGTACCGAACCCAATTAGTGAGGGCCGACTGCGGGCTAAACTCGTCTTGGCGCACATCTTGACCCACTGCCACGCCATGCATAATCGACCTCGTCAGGCTCTGTCGGAGCTGCGCATTCCACACGAAGGTATCGGCGTCCGGCGTATAGTTCGTGGTCCAGAGATACCCAAACTCCGCAGAAGAAGTGATATTCTCCGTGATTCGGCTCGTCGCACCCGCCGCGAGCCGATGATACCAACTGGTAAACAGATCGTAACTAGTCACATCATACGAGATGAACGGAGTGATGGGAAACTCCATACCTTCATAAGCAAGTCGGACGCCGAGTTGCTCGGAGTTTTGGTGATTCTCAAAGTCGAACGTATGCCAAGAGTCCTGATGCATGGCAGTGAGCCACATTCTCCATTTCGGACTCAAGAATAACGAAGACGCACGTAAACCGATCCGATTGTTGAACCAGACACTTTGTTCCTCGAAGAAATCTGTGTCGCGACTGCCCGCATAGAAGCCAAACTGATAACGGCCAGCGCGATCAGTCGCGCCGCTATCTAGTTCGGCGTAAACGTCCAGTCCGGGACGTGCGTAAAAATCATTAAAAAGCAGAACATCCCAAGATCCCCACTGCTGCTGCAAATGAGCCGTTAGCGAAAGACTTGCTGCAGATCCAAACCCCGAACTGAATGCCAACTTGTTCTCCGCAGGCAGCCAAATCAGATCCGCCAACGTCGAGATGTAGAGACTTTCAGTGATGCGAATCATGCCACGTGCTCCAAGTTGCACGTAACCCGCAAACCCATCGCCAGCTTCTGACGGAAAATTCGCTGGGCCTGAATAATCAGACCAGATAACCCCGGCCCCCAACCAGACGAGATCCAAGAACAGCGGTCCCGCCTTCAAATGGGCATTGGCAGGATCAAAACTCCTCGTGAAGACAGGAAATTGGCCATCCATGGTGACCGCACCCGTCGCCTGGCCGGGAAACTCGATCGTCGTTGCCTTGTGAGGTGTGAAGAAACCCAGAACCTGGTCGACAGGTTCTAAGTAGTCATGGTTACGCTCATAAAAACTGTCTGTGTTCCGGTCGTACGGGTAGATTCCCATCGAGTTTTGTAGCAATCCATCGGGCCCTTGACCGCTGCTGGAACCATAACGGGGATACTCCGTGTCCCCCATAAGCATCAAATCCGCGTCCGTGGGATAATACAAGTGAGGGCCTTCAGCCTGCTCAGCCGCCGGAACGTCCATCAAATCTCCCTCAGAAGGCACCACCACTGGCGCATCGCCAACCGTCTGAGTCGACTGTTGCGTCGGCACCCACACGGCGCCGCCATCAGTCGCTACCACCTCGGGTGCTGCCGATGCTGGAGGAGTAACCGCGTCCTGACCTCGACCAACGGAAGCTCCTAGCGCGATACCAACAGCCAGGAGACTTAGTGATCTTCTGGATTTCTGCTGGAACAGGGATAAAATTGTGTCGGGAGACATGAAATAGAAATAGAGCAAAAAAGGTGCCATTGCTGACAGAGCGTCAAACATACATACACAGTCGAACGGTGAACGTTACGCGCTGAATTCAAATAGTCTAAAAAAAAGTTCTTTTTGTTAGGCGACAATGTCGCTACATTCTCCCGGTCTCATCGTAGCTTGACTATCACCCAGCAGAGGCTAATTCTTGGCCTACCCCTGCTGCATTCGAACGTCGGCTGCGAGCGAAGGGATCATTCGCAATCAAAGACTCAAGAGGCAACGTTATGGAAAAAAACACCAGCTTCCCCCCCGCCAACTGCTCCCCTTTACGGCCCATCACTCTTTGTCTTGGCATGGCGGTCCTAGCCATTTTTCTCTCAGGTTGCGGAACCTACCCCCTTGGCGACAGCCATTATCCCAAATACTACGGTGGACACGGGAGCCCCGTGAGCCCCACTGGGTTTGTGCCGAGAGAACTTCGACGTTGCGACACGTGGTTGCCTTGGTTTTAGTCGCGAGAGTCTCAAATTCGCCCGAAGCATTTGTGTCTACCTCCCCCAAAAATCGCCAACCGCGGCCAGCTTTCAGTCTGCTTGAGACTGCGGTAATGTTGGCCGTCCTCACCCTGTTCACTTTGATGGCAGTGGGGCTATTCCGACTCAAAGACGCCTCAGAATCGGCGGATCAGGGCCCCGGCCGCGAAGTCGCCCATCCAGCGGCCACGGCTCCCAGCGCAAGTGTCAAGTGACCCCACCGCCTAGCCATCCCCCGCGTTCGGTGAGCAGGGTCCGAAGGGTCGCCAAATGCCTCACGATTGCCTTGTTGTTAGCTTGGCTCGTCGGGTTAGTGTCTCTTTTCCTTCTACTGCGCCGGTGGGGCGAGCAGAATTTGTCGACGGCATTCTTCCTATTCCTGCCTCCGACGCTTTGGTTTTTGCCGGGGGTATTGCTGATTCCGGCGGCATTTGTTTTGTCTTGGCGCTCTGGGCTGCTCACCTTGGCCATGACCTGCCTGGTTTGGTTCTATGCATTCGGCCTCCCGAACTCGGGCGGGGCGGCAATTTCGCAGCGGCCCACCGGATCTTTTGTTGTGCTGACAAACAATCACGGACAAAGCGCCAACCAGAGCCTCCAACCCTTCAAAAATGCCACCCAACCTGATGTCATGGTCCTTCAGGAGGCTAGCGCACGCGCCCCCTACTACCTGAGGGCCGCTGAATACGCCGAATTCAAGGCCGCACAGAGCGTCGGAGAATTCACGCTTTTGAGTCGGCATCCGATCTCATCAGCGACTCCGCTCACCCTCGAAAAAGATGGGAAAAAACAGACGGTTGCCGTCCGATTCACCGTCGAATGGGGCAGCCAATCCGTCGCTGTTTACGCCGTCCACCTCCCCTCACCGCGTCACGCGCTGAGTTTCCAGGCGCGTGGACCGTTTATCCTCGGAATGATCGGATGGATGAGTCCAGGCCTCGGAGCACGCCGAGACACCTACCAAGCCTACTGGGATTATCAGATCGAGTTGGCCGAGTTCCTCCTGAAACGGATTCAAGGAGAAGCCTTGCCTGCGGTCGCGGCTGGCGACTTCAACGCGCCCGACCTTGGCTACATTCATTCACTCTTCCAGAATGAACTAACGGATGCACACGCAGCGGCGGGCGCGGGCACTGGTTTCACCTTCCCCGGCACCACGCACATGCCACTCAGCCTTGGCGGTCCCTGGATGAGGATCGACTACGTTTTCGCCTCCAAACATTGGACAGTTTCAACGTGCGTCACGGAACAGGACCGACCATCACAGCATCGAGCGGTCGCAGCTGTGTTGGAGTTGTCCAGACGCCCCTAACTCGATTCGATAAGGTCCGTTCAGGCGATTTCGGCTCGATTCAATGGCGTGTCATCCCCAAAAACGTCTTCGTAGTAAGATGCCGAGTAATAGTAGTAGTTGTAGTAGTTACTAACCTTGGAAAGATCCAAGTCATTGAGTACCATTCCAAAGAAGTGTGCACCCGCGCGACGGAGCGTTCCCACCGCATCCGTAACGTCTTTGCGGGAGGTAATCTCCGCACGCACAACAACCACGACGCCGTCCACCACACGCTGGAGAGTCGCAGTTTCACTCAGCCCAAGCACCGGAGGGGTATCCAACACAATCTGATCATACTCTCCGCGCAGTTTCTCAATCAATTCGTCGAAGACGGACTGGCAGAGCAGTTCAGTCGTGCCCGTAATGATGGGTCCGCGCGGAATGATGTCGAGTTGCGGTGCTGGCGTTTTCTGAATCGCCTCCGTCAGACTCAGTTGACCGAGAAGCAACCGTGTCATTCCGCCCTCATTGCTCACGTCAGTGAAATGATGCACTCGCCCACGACGCAGGTCACAATCGATCAGCAACGTCCGTGATCCCATGGAATGGAAAGCCCATGCAAGGTTCGCAGCTTGGCTCGTTTTCCCTTCCGAGGGTCGCGCACTGGTGACCATCACCACCTGGGCCTTGCCCTGCTTGCTGGGGTGGAGGACGATGTGACTGCGAATCAGCCGGAAATTCTCCAGCAAGTAGTTGGGAACCTTTGAACCAATCGCTGGAGATCGATAGATGTCCTCCAAAATGCGGGCGGAGGTGTGGGGAATGATTCCGATTCCAGTGAGTCCCGTTGATTCCTCCAGTTGCTGTAGGGTCGTCACACTGTTGTCCATCAGGTTAACCAAGGTAGGTGCCCCCAGCGCGCCGCCAAGAGCAAACAGTAGCGATAGCATGACGAGTTTCATCTTGTTGGGGGAGACAGGGACATCGTCGCGTAAGCTCGTATGCCCGTTAAACCGCATTTCTACCCAGTCACGATCCTCAGCAAACGTCACCACGGCCAATTTGTCAGCCAGTCTCTCGCGGGCTCGATCCCAGAAGACCTTATTCTTTTCTAACGACGCGTAGGCTTGAGACGAACGACCCAACTCTTCATTGACTCGATGGTAGTCCGGAAGCCGCTGCTGAAGAACGACCAGTTTATCTTGGTAGTGAGCGTACTCGAGATCAAATCGCTGACGCAAGACGGACAATTCCGCTCGCAAAGACCGTTCGTTGTCTTCGAGGTCAGCCGCGAGATCTCGCATGATCTGGTGCCCAGGTAAAAAAGCCTTCGCGGCCTCTTTGATTTTATCTTGAAGCACACGACGCTGCTTCTCGAGGTCCTGCCATGGGGCAAGTGTCTCGATCATGCCAGGCTGCACAACAACTTCGGTTGGGGACTGCACGGCCGAGACCGGAGTCGTCGCGCCAGGCATGGGTCGACGGACCAACTCCCCGACTTGCACTTCGCGTTCTTTCTCGAAAGCCCCCAGCAAGGAGAGTTCAAGCAGAATGTTGTCGATCGTTGGCTCCGCATCCACCGACAATCCCGCACGAAATTCGTCTAGTTTTGCCTTCACTTCGTCCATCCGGCGGATGAGTTCCTTCGTCACCACCAAATCTTTCGGCACCTCATTTAACTGCGATTGTTCAATGGCCGTTTCGGTGACTTTACCCTCTCGATCAAACTGAGACAAGTCAGTGATCCCCTGCTGGACGTGCTTGTCTAGCATCGCCATCTCATGCGTGTAGCGCTGGAGCGCCTCATCACGGAACTGGGCCCAGGTCGCCTCTTGCTGCAGACGAAATTCCTCCACTAGCGCCGACGCAAACCCCCGAACCACTTCCTTATCTTTCGCCAAAACCGTGACCTCCATGTGAGAGGAATCCACGACCGATGCCACCACGCTGGGCACCACCAACAGCACGTCTTCCCAGACCGCGCTTGGACCAACCAACTTCAGGCGTTGGGCAGCAGCGATAATGTTTTTGCGCGAACTAAACTCCTGAATCACCCCACGATGGAGACCAGTCGCCCCCTGCGAGGTTTCTGGGATTTCATTGCTCCGAATCGGCGAGCCAAATACTCGGACGTAAACACTGGACTTGGAAGAGTAAAGAGGGGTGCTATAAACAAAGTAGGCCATCCCAGCCAGCAACCCTAGACAAGCCATCGCGACCATCAGCCGTCCATGACGCACATAGGACAGAGCCTTGGCGATAACTGCCGTGACATCAAATCCAGTCTTTTTTTGAGGCAAAGGGGTCTGCATGTAACAATATCAGGCGTGAGTGTTTTTTTCGGGCGCCCGCAGCGCTTTTTTGACGTGACTCGGGGGCCCTACCAAAAATTTCATGAACCCATAGTCCGCAGTGACGAGGCACCGCATCAGGTAAAGAAACAGGCCAACAATCGGCACTAAAACCACCAGCAGAAGCCAGAACCAACGCCTGCCAGCACTCACTGGCAAGCCCTTGATGCTGGACCAAGTAGCAAGAAGCATCGCCACCCAGACCACCCCCATGCCCCAATAAATCATTGGGTGCACGCTGATCGCTTGTAGCGTAAAAAGTCTCAATACTACTTCAAACATAGCAACCTTGATTTAGAGTTTCGGGAACCACGTTTGATAGTGGCCCGCCCGCCCAGACTGTCAATCGACAAAGCGCTTTCCGGAGCCGCTATTCACACGTCCCTTTCCCCCTCCCCCTCATTTCCCATGCCAAAAGAGGCCAGCCAACGCCCACTCAAGATCCTTCAGATCGTTCTGTCACTGGAGCCTGGAGGCATGGAGAATGGTGTCGTCAGCATCGCAAACGGTCTCGACCCTCAGCTCTTTGAGACTTCCATTTGCTGCATCGAACGCACGGGGGAATTCGCCCAGAGGCTGCGCCCGTCCATCGACGTCACGACCTTGAACAAACCCCCGGGTTTCCGCTTCCAGGCAGTTCGCGAACTAGCTGCCCTCATTCGCACGGAAGCACCCGATGTTTTACACACCCACAATCTCGGCCCTCTAATCTATGCTGCCGCGGCCCGAGCAATCTCCCCCCGACTCTGGCGGACGCCGATTCTGCACGGTGAACATGGTGCCCTCCAAGGTGACTCTCTCCACCCACGCCGGCTGAGGCAGCGGCGGTTACTCTATCGCCTCTGCAAGCTAATCCACACTGTCTCCTCGGGGCTGCGGAAAGAGCTGATCGACAGAGGCCTACCCGCGTCAAAAATCATTCCGCTACTCAATGGAGTGGATGCCCAGCGGTTCGCTCCACCGACAGATAAGGCCATAGCCAAACGAACTCTCGGCCTTCCATCGGACAGGCCCGTGATTGGCACAGTCGGTCGTTTCATCGCCACAAAGCGCCACGAACTGACCATTCAGGCCTTCGAGCGACTCGCATCGACGCCGACGTCTCCTCATCTCATAATGGTTGGGGATGGCGGCAGCGAAAAACACCGCATCCACAACCTCGCTGCATCCAGCCCCTGCATTGACCGCATTCATCTACTCGGGCACATGTCAGACCCATCGCCAGCTTACCAAGCCATGGATCTTCTCGTCATGCCATCCTCACACGAAGGCCTCGCCAACGCCCTCTTGGAATCCATGGCTTCGGGGGTCCCCGTGCTAGCGCATTCCGCCTGTGGCGCAGGCGAAGTCATCACCAGTGGCGTCAACGGTACCCTCGTGGATATTCAAACCGCCGCAGACCTAGCCGACGCAATCGAAGCACTCATAACGGACAAGAGCACCCTTGAGCGTCTGGCGGCAACGGCGCTCACTGACGCACAGCAGCGATTTTCCGTCGATGCAATGGTCGCCGGCTACTCAGACGCCTACCGCCGCTGCTGTAATGGCGCCTAAAGTTTGGCCAGCATGTAGTCCCAAAACTCGATCGTGAGCCATGTCATCGTCACGCCCGCAGCCAAGTCCCAGATATCGAGCCTATTCCAAAACGGCCTGACCCGTGGATTGGCCGATAATACCGCGCCCAGATCAACCACCTCGGCATCTCCACGTTCAGCGGTCTCTTCCAGACGGGCCGCCTCAGCCTCTTGGAGCAGTTGATCCTGCCTCACTTTGTAAAGGCGATGCATTGCCGCAGCGGTCCCAATCAACAAAAAGTATTCCGTATGATATTGCCGATTGATCATCCAGCCAGAGATTAAGTTGGCGATCAGTAGCAGCAGCAATCCTCGGCGGCACCGCTCCTGCTCATCATTTTCCGACTTCATCCGCAGCAGTGTTCTGAGTGCAACCCACAATCCCAGGAGATAGATGAACAAGCCATAGATACCGAGATCGGCCCCGACTTGGACATAGCTTGAATGCGTTGCCTTTGGAATATCGCGATGCAGGACATTCCCCTCTTTCCAATCGATGTAAGCTACGAACGTCTGCCAGCCTGTGCCTGTAGGCTGATTGCGAGTCACGGTCCGCGCCATTTCCCAAGCTAAAAGTCGGCCTTGCACACCTTGATCCGACTGAAGGTTATCCATGCTCTCCATTCGCGGCAGGAAACTCAGAGCACCAACCCCGAGGATGGCCGCCAACGAGATCGCCCCGACCTGGACCACCTTTGGACGTCCGATCACAAACAGTAGCACACAAAGCACACCGCCCACCAAAAACGCGCCCTTTGACTGCGTCTGCCACACACACGCCAACGCAACCACCCCAAAGACAGGAAAAATGAGAAACCTACCAGAGGCTCCCCCTTTCCAAAAGAACAACAGATAGCTTAATGGCAACGTCACAATCACCGAGTGCCCAAGGGCATTCGGATTGTTATGCAACCAAGTCCCCAGAGCCAAACGGCCCGCATTGAAAACCGTGCGCTCACCCGCACCCGTCAAATCCACGCCAATCAAGCTCAAAAGCCCGATCACGGAAACAGCGAGGAGCAGCCCATTCCACCATCGTAGATAGCGCAAGATCCGGTCCCAATCACTCAACGTCTGCACCGTAAGAAGATAGAAAGCCAGCAACGACAGAAAGCCAATCAAGGCCCCCATGAATGTCGGCGAGTTCCAAACCACATAGGCATAATAAATGAACATCACCCAATCGTGAGGGGTCCTGAGGACGCCCCGCATCGGAGAACGGGATCCCCCAGCCACCAACAAAGCGAACCACCCCGCCATAATCGGGCGCACCACATTTGCACCAGCTAGCCCGGGGAGCCAGTCCTGTGGACGGATGTAATACGTGGCTAAAAAAATCAGTGCAAAAATGAAATCCATCGCAATTTGGCCACCTAAGCCCCAACCAGCACTTCCGGCAAGCTACTCCTCCAAAGCCAGGCAATTTTGGGTCGGAATCTTTGGCAATCCCATGGTTGAGAAGTCGAATCCACTCTGCCAATGGTTATCCCCTCTCCCTAGATGTGGTTTAACAGTTTTGCATTTTGGATCTTCTTCATCGTGGTGCTCTGCATCCACGCGCCCCTGCCGCATCGCAAACGGAACCTTTGGCTTCTCGTCGCAAGCTACTTCTTTTACGGCTGCTGGGACTGGCGCTTCCTCGGCCTTATCGCACTAACAACTGCGTTCGAGTTCTTTTCCGCCCAACAAATCAGCCGCAGTGACACCCCAAGGATCCGCCGCGCCTGGGTTACTGCCTCTTTGGTTTTGGAACTCGGCATCCTTTGCCTCTTCAAGTACTTCAACTTTTTCGTCCGAGAAATGGATCGCCTCCTGGAGTCGTTTGGGCTTAACGGTTGGCATCCGGCATTTCACATTCTCCTTCCGGCGGGCATCTCCTTCTTCACCTTCCAGGCACTCAGTTACACCATAGATGTCTATCGCGGCAAGACGAAGCCAGCGCGTTCATTATTCGACTTCGCTCTTTACGTTTCTTTTTTCCCACAACTCGTGGCGGGCCCTATCGAGCGGTCTTCACACCTACTTCCCCAAGTTGAAAACCCGCGCCCCACTGTCACCCATCGCCACTTTCAAGAAGGCCTCTACCATGTCCTCACTGGACTATTCAAAAAGATCGTCGTCGCCGACAACATGGCCTGGCTAGCCAACCATATCTTTGCACGTCCACCAGAGAGTCTCTCTGCCCCCGAGGTCTTACTCGGCACCTACGCCTTCGCATTCCAGATCTACGGCGACTTCTCCGGCTACAGTTCCATCGCCATCGGCGTCGCACGGTGGCTTGGCTTTGATCTGATGGACAATTTCCGGCAACCCTACCTCGCCATCAGCCCCCAAGATTTTTGGAAACGCTGGCACATCAGTCTCTCAAGTTGGCTGCGGGACTACCTTTACATTCCTTTGGGTGGAAATCGTGGCAGCAAATGGTTCACCGCACGCAACCTACTCCTCACCATGTTCCTCGGCGGCCTCTGGCACGGGGCGGCTTGGACGTATATCATCTGGGGTGGCATCCACGGGCTCTGGCTCGTACTAGACAGATTCTTCCGCAGACCAAACACGCCCTCGCTACCCGCTTGGAGGAATGCACTCTCTATCTTTATCACCTTTCACCTTGTTTGTCTCGCCTGGCTGTTTTTCCGAGCCGATAGCGCCAGCCAAGCTACGATCATGCTCTCGCAGTTGCTCGGGCCATGGACCTTAACACCATTCACCAGCACTGCCCTCACTCTCATCGCGTTCTATGCAGGGCCATGGATCGTCTTTGATCTTTGGATTGATCGTCAAACAACAATCACGCCGCTCTTAGAGGTCTCTAGGGGGGTCCGTTCCAGCATTTATCTCTTCATCATTCTCGCAATGCTCTTCTTTCCGCCGCCAGTTCCCGTAGAGTTCATCTATTTCAGATTCTAAAGGCTCATGAGTCATTTCTGGAACACGCTTCGCAGCCAAATAAAAACCCCGCCCGTAGAGGGCAGGGTCGTGCTTGCTGTGGCTGTTGGATTGTTGGTTACTGAGGCAACCTTCCGCTTGGGCGACAGGCTCCTGTCAAAGGATGTGGCTCACCTGCGATCGCTCACAGCCGTCGCTGGAAAAATCGAGTCAGCCCACCCGTCGCCACGAGTGGTCATCGGCAACTCCCTGGCTAGGTGCGGCATAGATAGCGCTCAGTTAACCTCCCCATCTGCGATTTTTATGACTCCTGACGGAACAGGAGTCGCAGAGTGGGCCTACGCATTCCGACGCTATGTCATGCACCGCCGACAGCACCCCGCAGAAGTGTGGATCATCACAGGACCTGCGCACCTCATTGATGCACCGATCGCGACCCCTGAGCGCTTTGGACAGTTCTTCGTGGATCGCCATGATCAAGCATCCTTCCTCGCCAACGAACTCAACGAGATCGAAAGCCGCTCACAGTTTTTGCTAGGGGCAGCCTCAGTTGCGTACGCAGACCGCAATCGTCTCCAACCCCTGCTATTCTACAATTTCGTTCCCGGCTACGAGGAAACCGCACGCCAAATTGATCAAACCCTCTCACTGCCTGATTCCATAAAACCAATGCCTGCGGCTGCGGCCACATGCCGCCACCTGAACCTCTTGCTCGACTCCATCCAGCAGTGTGGTAGCCGGGCAGTCATCATTAGCGTCCCCCTGCCCAAACCCTATTCATTGTCAGGCCCCGTCGTCGCTGCCGCACAGAGTCATCGCTGCCAACTCATCGAGCTTGGCAAACTGCCTCCACCTGGGGCAGAGGGATTCAGCGACGGTTACCATCTCACCCCCGCAGCAGCCAAAGTCGTGACCCACCAAATACTGGACACACTCAAGCGATCAACCGCTCGCTGAGCATTTCATGGCCCGACGAAGAGACCTTGGGTACTATCGCTGAAAGACATCCCCAATCCGACCTGTCCTGAGTCGTTGATCACCGCGGCCTGACCTCCAGTCCCACCCGCCGCATTTGCCACACCGTCTGCTAGCAGAAATCCCAGCAGAGGCTTGATGATGCCCTCGACATTATAAGTCTCTGCTTTCCTCAATTTGAGTGTAAAGCCAGATTCGCCCAGAACGCCACTCGCCAAACCAATATTGTTTGCCGCAACCGCATCCCCGGTTCCGTTCACAAACGTGAAGTTTGCCACCCACCTTCCGACGGGACTGACGTCGAATCGACTAATGACGGCCACCACTGAGCCTCCAAAGTCAGGCATCGCGTCACCTTCACGCAGAATCTTTGTCACCGCTCCCGCTGGGGAAACACTGAACACAACAGCATCGTTTCCGGTCCCCACTCCATTCCCCTTTAGCAATCCGCGGATTACCACAGTCCCGTCGGCCAGCAACCAGTGCCGATCAACGCGGCTCAATTGGGCACGATCTACCTCATCCCCCTCACGGATGACCAACTCCAACCCGCTCGCGCGTTCGGCCCATACCCCTTCATCGTTTGCAGCGGTGATCCCCAGTCCTGCGTCCGTTTTCATCGCCGCCTCCAACGAGGCAGCTCCTGTGGGGCTCACACTTTCGGCTACGAAAGAATTGAAAATTGCGCCAGCCACTCCGGGAACGTTCCAGCCCTTCATGGTCACCACCTCCACATTACCATTCGCACTCAGCCCTTGCTTAAAAACCGCCTGATTCACGGTCAGCGGCACGCCCGTCAGTGCAGCCTGGTAAACCGCCATCCCATTCGCACCGACTACCACACGAGCAGTCACCGCCCCCAAGGACAACCGCCGATCAATGACATCCCCCTCCCTTGCCAATGGTCGCCCGACCAGCCCTCTAGAGTCCACCACCCACAGTCCCGTGTCGTTCGCGGCAGTCACGGCGCCACCAACATTCAGTGTCGCAGGAAAACAGCCCAATTCGCCGCTCGACTGAACCGCTAGCCCTCGGGGTAAAACTGCAAAATTCAATCCTTCGCGACAAAAGGTAGCGCCACCCCGCATCAAGCCATCGTCCAACACTCCCATATAGTCATTCGCCGTCGTGACGCCGTCGCCTGAGGCCTGCCCCAGCAGATACCCCACCCCAGAGTCAGTCAGTCGCAAGTTCAGAAATGCGGCCGTCATCACCCCAGGCAGAGCGTCATCCCCCTCCCTCAACACCAAACTCAATTCCCCCGACGCATCGGAAAAGACACCCGCGTCATGCTGACTACCTGCCGGACCGTTCGTCAGCATGTGCGCAATAATGCTACCAGCTCCGTTGATGCTGTACTCATAGAAGCCGCCAAACCATTGCTCGCCCATCCCCGGTGCCGGTAATCGCAACCCCAGACGAGTGAAGCGCATGGGGAAAAGAGGCGCGCTACAAACGACGGTTATGGGAAAGCTAAAAAGACCTTCATCGGCATCACTGCTAGCGATGATTACGTTGCCGCCAAATGTTCCCGTCTGCAGCGCATCAAATTGCACATCAAAGGTCGCAGACAGTCCTGGCCCAATCGAACTAGGCACCCCAACCACTGAATATCCGGTCGGTACGGTGATGCCCGTGATACTCAATGAACCTCCTCCAGCATTTAAGACGGTAAAACTGCGACCAGTAGGACTACCACGCACCGTGGCATCGAACGCAATCACGGATCCCTGCCCGGATGTCAACGTTGCACCGCCCTGAAACACTTCGATCTCAGGCTCCTGACCGAAAGCATTCCCCGCCACAACCATCAGATATAGGCATAAACAGTGAGTGCTACAAAATTGCATCATTGATGTCCAGTATCGATCAAGTCACCCAGAAAAACGGACGGATACCGCTCGTGCAAACGGCCATACTCTGTGAGCAGCCTTTGCCGATCCTCGTCGCACGCAAATTTTTGATAAGGCCGCCAGAACGGCACAGCCAAGTCCGTCAGCCAGGGCAAACCTCGCTGCGCAGACCAATCACGCAACTGCTCATTCAACCCTTTGATCGTCATTCGACTGTCGAGGTGAACTTCTGCCCATCCTCGCGGATTCATCTGCCCCCCCCTCTCCAGAAGCCCCTTTAAAACCTCTGCCGCGTTGTGCACGGAGAACAACGCCCCTGTTTGCGCATTCACATACGCCCGGGCCCCCACATGAGCATCCTCCCGCATCGCCAGCAATGCCCCCGCCATCAGCGCCTCCGCAGCCGCAATGTTCGCCCCTTCCCGACGACTGAACAGCACCGCAACTTTGGCCCTAGCCTGCAGCAATGCCACCTCATCGATGGGTAACCGCTCCCGAAACTCTATATCTTGAGGCACCCCCATTGACGCCTTTATTGCCTGCACCTTTTGCAAGGTATGCCCGCCATCGGGTTGCCCCACACAAATGACCCGCAACTCCTTGGGCAGCTTTTTCAACACCGCAAAGAATTCCCGGTGCCGCTTAAACGGGGCCCAATTTGCCACATACAAGAGATCAATATCACGTTCATTCCACTCTTTAGGCTGGCTGCACTCCGGTAGTAACCACTCACTGACAATGCACCGAGTTGCACTCACTCGGGGATGGAATGCCTTTACCAACGACATATCTGACCGGTGATTTGGCTGGACCATTATCTCCTCGGGTGTAACAGCCAATAGCATTGCCAATGCCCCGTAATTTGGTGGAGACCAACTCGTCGTGTAGATCACATCATAGTCTCCGGTAAAAGTCGCGAAATCATCAATTCCCTTCACCATCCGCCTCCAGTTGTACTCGAAGTGAGTGACAATGACTCCCCGC
Source organism: Verrucomicrobiaceae bacterium (assembly GCA_024232965.1). GTDB lineage: Bacteria > Verrucomicrobiota > Verrucomicrobiia > Verrucomicrobiales > Verrucomicrobiaceae > JACKQF01. The sequence goes on from JACKQF010000005.1 coordinate 163,597, forward strand.
TCGCCATCCGGTCCTGGTGCCTTCAGCACAATCGTGCGTGAGAGACCAGGATTCCTCACGACAAACTCTTCGTGCATCAATCCACAGCGCAAACGCAGCAAGGTCTCCCTGCCTGCGGCCGTCTCCAAGAGCCTCTGAATCGGCGCCGCAGAACACCGCATGTCCGCCTCAGTCGAGGCCAACGCGCATGCCTTCAATGATGCATTCACAGATGCAGCACTTCCGGCGGGAAGGCAAACCGCCATCAACTGAAACCAGCGCATGGCCACCAAACGCACAAAAGGATGATGTCGGGCATCATCCTTTAATTGCCACCAGAGGTACTTCAAATCTTGAATCATCGGCTCGGCTTTCGGCTTTTGTGCACCACCTCCGTGATTGCAGATAGCATCGTCTCTGTCACGTGTTCCCAATTCAGTTCACTCTCCACCTTCAACCGTCCCGCAGCACCTAGGGCCCCCGCCCAGTCTCGATCACACAACAGTTTCAACAACGTCGCGGCCAATCCATCGGCATCACCTGGCTCAACCAGACAACCCGTGAAACTTTCATCAATAATTTCAGGGATTGCCTCAATGCGGGAACCAATGCATGGCAGCCCATAAGCCATCGCTTCGATAAACGCGATCCCGTAAGGCTCACGCCACGACGGCATCACAAAAACCCGACTCCGCTCGTAGAGTGGGGGCATTTCGCTATGACTCAACAAACCGAAACTCGTCACACCGGGCGCAGCAGGAACATCCTTCGGTCCCACAATCAGTAACTCGGCCTCAGGCAGTTTTGCCCGGACTTTCGTAAAGGCCTCCATCACCGTAGGCCCACCCTTTCGTGAAAAATCCTTGCCAACAAAAAGAACCACCGGGCCAAGCGCTTGATTCTTCGTCAACTCCGGAAGGACTGCCAAATTCGGCCCGCCCCCAACACGCACCACAGACTCTGCCGCCACTGCATAGTCCTGAATGAGGGACTGCCTGACGAACTCGCTCATGGTAAAAATTAGATCCGCATCTCGATACGTCGCGTGCTCCATTGCCTCCCACACAGCGGAAGCTGGACGGGAGTCCTTTACGCCAGCGACCGGTTGAGCACGTTTTGATATCGCATAGGTATGATCCAGATGCATTAAGAATGGCACGGAACGTTTTTCTCTCGATGGTGCCCCATTGAACAAAGCCCCCGATTGCAAGACCGCATCGAAACGATTCTCGTTCTTTAGCCAAAATTGGCTAGCCCTGCGACTCATCCATCGGAATGCAAAATCAGTGCGACGATAGAACCAGCGCCAATCTCTCCCATAACGCTTCACGGCGATGAACGAATTCAGCACATTGGCAGGGTGCAGAGACGGCATCCTAATTTTTGCGGACCGATAATCAAAACCTGCGGCTGCATCAAAAATGTCAACCTCCACTCCATGGCTCCGCAACCCAGCGCAATGCGACGTAACGATCCCGGAATGTGTTCCGTAAGTCAAATAAAGAAGTCTCATCTTAGCTCAACTCGTCGGCGGCAGGCAAAGGGCGTTAACCATCTCCCGATCGTCCCTGAAACCGTGAAGTTTGACAAGCTTTCCCCGGTTGATTTCATGCAACTCATATCCAATCTCCTGAAGCCGCTCACCCAGCATGACAGCTGAGGCATCATGCCTCGCAAGCGCGACTGGATTCACCTCTATCAAGAGGGCTGGCCGCCACTTCCTCAGGCTCTCCTCCGCGCCTGCAAGCACCTTTAACTCTGCCCCTTCGACATCCATTTTGATAGCATCGATCCTGCCGATCCCGCGCTCCTTAACAAATGCGTCCAGTCGCTGCATCGGCACTTCACCGGGTTCGTCGCTGATGGACGCCTTGCCCGTATTTCCCTCATGGGATGTGAGACACACCGTACCCTCACGATCGCTCAGCGCCAACTCACACACCTCCACTTGCGATTGCAGATCGTTGAGGGCGACGTTCATCCGCAACCGCCCACAAACCTCCGATTGCGGCTCGAATGCATATACGGTCCCTGAAGTCCCCTTCGCAAGCCTTACAGAGTAGTACCCAAAGTTGGCACCAATGTCCAACATCAGCCAATCTCCCTTCAGTTGCTTCTGGAGATGGAGGACCTCCCAACGATCCATTTGGCCCAGCCAAAATACCGCTGCTTGCATGTGGCCTGATGGATCCAATTGCCAGCGAAATCCGCGGGATGCCACCATACGGTCCCCACACGCACGCACGTTCATAACTCGCCGCAGCAGGTCTACCACCCGCCACTGGCCTGGGTGATCAAAATGGCTCCCATACCAACGAACCAGACCAGCCAGCCACGAATCTTTAGTTTCGCTCATAATAAAAAAAACAGGTCAAACAACGACCGCCGCCGCGCGACTTTGCCGGATCCTATTGATGCGCTCATCCACGAATCGAACAAGCAACCATGCTGCCAAAGTCGCCAAAAACATGACACTCACCGAGTACCATGCCGAATGATAGAACCGCTCTCCAAATTGCAGCCGAACGGGCACGCAGTTCATCCAACGGATAACCAGGATATGAACCAAGTAGACCGGATAGGAAAGCTCCCCCAAAAGACGATCCCAGCGCCATTTAGAAGTCAGACGAAACAACGCCGGTACGCCTAGGCAAGCAGTAACGAAAACTAGGGTCATCCCCCCCCGATAACTCAACGACACCAGCCACTGGAAGAGGAATATCGACAAAAACAGCGCCCCGCAAAGCAACAACCCAGCCCAGCCAGAAAGCCAAGTAGCCTTCGCCCTCATCAATCGATACCCCAGCAAACCGAGCCCGAAAAAACCAATTTGAAACGGGAACGCATAGTCAACCAGAAGCTCAGCCCGTGCCACTGGCACCCATAGATGCAACGTGTTGATCACGCTCACCGAAACTACAACCAACATCACCAGCATCGACGTCCGCCACTTCACTATCCACGGTGCGACCGCATAAAAGCAGAGCTCACACGATAGCGTCCATGCATGCGGCATAATCAACGGGCGCCAACCTCGCACCGCATCCCCCCCCAACTCAGCCACATGGGGGGTCAACCCTCCGTCAGGCGACCAGGAGAATAGCGAAAACCACTCCACTCCGAGAAGTCCAGCCAGATCACCATTGTAGAGGGCCAATGTGCTCCACTGCCCACGTACAGCCATTTCATGTTGCAAGGCCAGCCAGGAGCCATCAACCGGCCACCGCGTGTATAGAACAAAACCGCTAACGACCTCCAGGATCAGCACAATCCAAAAGAGCGGATAGATCCTCAGGAATCGATTCGAGTAAAACAGCCACCGACCGCTTAGCTGATCCGCATATTTTTCAGTCAGGATCATCCCCATGTAGAAACCGGACACCACAAAAAACAACTTCACAGCCATGCCAGCACCCGCCATCGGCAACCAATCGATTGGCGCAGTGTGACCGATCACTACCGCAGCCGCAAGCAACAAGCGCAAAAAGCCCATTGCCGTTCTACTTGCCGCCCCCCCGCTGTGAAGCACGCCCAATCGCCATTTCCCGGACCATGACCCAAAGCCGCCGAACCCTCCACAAATGCGGGCGCTTGAGCTCTCCGCTCAAGCCGGGGAAAGGATATGACAGCAAACCCTTGAGTTGGTGACCTAGTGCTTGATGCAAAGCCCCCGCATCCCAATACAGCATCGCAACCGTGCAATGAAACGACGAACGCACACGCATCCAAAAACCCAAATGCCACCAAGGCATCGCCGAATCGGCTCGTGCCTTGTCGAGACATTTCCGAATCCCCGGCACCTGTTTCTCAGGGGACCCACTCATGTTTGAACCATGAAAAGTCACCGTCACCAACCGCTGGGGAACCATCCAGATCCGATGATGCCTCGCCACACGCAGCCACATGTCCCGATCCTCGCAACCCATGCGACTGAAGGACTCGTCAAATCCCCCGCAACTCCTTAGCACATCACGGCGCACCAACACGCTGGGTGGAAATCTGCTCGCAAGCATGAGGTCCCGCCAGAGCACTTCCACAGGTTCGGAGCACTGCTGATTGAATTCTTCGGGTTCAAAAACACGTTCTTCGCCTGTCTCCACGTTCAGCACTCGCACGGCCGGACGACAGGCCACCATCGCGCAATCAACACCGTGATCGTTCATGCATTGGAGTGCCGTCTCGAGGGCCTTCTCATGCAAAGCATCATCTGCATCCAAGAAGAACACATGTTCCCCGTCAGCAGTAGCAATGCCTGTATTCCGAGCCCCCGCCAGCCCCTTGTTGTCCTGCCGCACGTATTTCACGTCCACAAACTCCGTCGTGGCAAACATCTCCGCGGTATTGTCAGTGGATCCATCATCCACAACGACAATCTGCACGGATGCCAACGTCTGCCGCCGCACCGAATCGATCGCATGCCGGATGAACCGCCCATAGTTATAGGTCGGAATGATCACGGAGATGATCGGCGTCATGTTTTGAGGGTCGGCAGGCATTCAGGGCTTAGACAGACGGCTTGGTCGCCTCCATAACCAGAGTCTCCAGCATCAAAAAGCCAGGAGGCATGCGCGACTCATTCTCCAAATCACGCAAATCGTCGTGATCACTAGCATTCAGCGTGCAGCGGACCACACCTGAGAATCCGGCTAGCTTGAGTTGCTCTCCCAGCGTGGCTTCATCGTAGACAAACCGGTGTCCCCAATCGCGCACAAAGTTGTTCATCACCACCACGGCATCCAAACCCGGTGCCCAAGGGATGTGACGATCCACAGACCATTTCATGTAGGCCTGATGCAAGTCATCACCGGGTTTGGCCACAAGGTTGATCAGAAAGTGAATATTCGGGGTGGCCACGCGCACGACCCCACCAGGTTTCGCGATTCGGAAACACTCCTTCAGCATCGCCGCCCCCTGCTCCCACGACAGATGCTCAATCATGTGTTCCGTAAAGATCCGGTCAAAACTGCCATCAGCGAAGACCAGTGGCAGCCGAACATCCACCAGCATGACATCCGCAGCGCCGGGAAAGAGATCCGAGTTCAGCCAGTCCGCCCGTGGATTCTTGCCGCACCCCAACTGTAGGCGCCTCACGCCATGTTCCTTCGCTAGGTATTCAGCAAGGATCCGACGATCTACTCCGGTAACCCAACGCTTCAGCCTCATCCAAGAGTAGCCAAAGAAGTTCCGCAGCATCTCAACGGCGCCGCGCAACTCGCGATCAGGGTCCATCCATCTCAGCAATTGAGTCTTCATCCGTTCTTCTTTGAGTTTTTTCCCGTGAGTTTCTTCCAAAACCGCTGCGCCGCATAAAGTACCCGAGCACCGTGGTATACCGCCAGATGCTTCATTGAAAAGCTGCCCACCATTGTGGTTCGCGATGCTTTCAAATGGCCCGCCCAGCGCTGTAACCAGGGGTTGCGGCCATGCAGCATCACCACCTTGCCTCCTCCAGGGATCAAAAAAGGCACCCAACTAACAGTGTTGAATTGGGGCGGAACCACGTGAAAATCCACCACTCCTTCAAACAAAGTCAGACGCAATGCCGGTTGATCGTTCACCGTGAATTGGGCCGTATGCTGCTCGTAGTTCTCCTGCCAACGTTGAATGAAATTCACCACCGCAGGACACCGTCGGAAGGCTAGAAATCCGCTATTAAAGTAACCAAACGCCTCTGGAATAGCCGCAAAGGGCATCTCCTTTTCCTCAAAGGCATAGTCCCGGGTAATGAATACAGGGGTAACAAGCACCTCAAACTTCTCCAACAGGTCAAATACGCCAGAAAGCGAGCCACACACCCAAGTGTCAGAATCCAAAAACAAGGTCCTCTCAAAGGGCGATCGCAACAGAGGCTGAATCTTCCGATAATAGGCGACGCGATCCAGAGCTAGATAACTTTCGCTTTGCACCTCACCCTTCTCTTCAAAAGGCAACACCACGTCAAATATCTCACCCGGTTCTTCTGGCTGATCAGTGACGATGCAGATTTTGAGCCCCGGATTACTGGTCTTCACAGAGCCGGCAGAACGGCGCGCCTCCTCAAGATAGGGAGCACCAAAGGCCAAATAAAGAACGCCGACAGATGATGAGGAATCCATGCTCAGGTGAACCATTGATGACTCGTCAGCCTGCGCCCCAGACGGATGGCCGGCATCTCTACCACGTAATAAAGGACCAACGCCAGTCCCACCGTCAGCCCGGCGATGACGACGAGCATGACCGGCAGAGGCAGCATCAAGGTACCGTCCTGCCAGAGCTTCCGCATGCCACTCATGATGGGGTAATGGAGGATGTAGATCGCATACGACAGATCCACCCGCAAGACACGCTGAATTCGCTCAAAAACCCCGCCAAAAGGCGTCCAGAATGCCGCACACACCACCAGACCAGCAGCTCCACAAGCGCAGAGGTAATAGCTCAACCACTTACTTGGCAAATCGTAGCGCAGCGATACGGCGCAATACAACAGTATGCTCATAACGGCCACCAGAGCCCACACTGGCTGCTTCAATCGGGACCAAAAATCCACAGGCACACGCGCAATCATTGCTCCCAAACCAAATTGGCCCAGCAACGCCGCAGTCCCAACCACATGAGTGTCAAGCCATGCACTGCCAAAAATGAGAAAGGCGAGCAAACCGATGGCGATCGGCAACCGAGCACGCAACAGCACCCAGGCCAAAAAAGGAAAAACCATGGCTACCTTTGCTTCGGACATCAATGTCCAAACCGGAGGAATCGCAAAATCGGACTCCATGCCAGGTACCACCAGAGTCATTTGCAAGAGCCACTGGCGGAGTTGCAACCCCTCACCACTCAGGAAAGTAGATGGCATCTCCGGCGGCTTCACGAACCCGCCGTGACGCTGAACCCAAACGAGGACGCAGAATCCCAAAACAAGCGCAGACCAATAGACAGGGTAAAGACGCAATACGCGCCGGATGCCGAATTTAACGTATCCGCCAAAAGAGGGAGGATCGCGCCGCAAGGACAACGCCAAAACATATCCGCTGAGCACAAAGAACAGGGTGACCGCCCCCTTCGCGTCGAACACCCAACCCGTCAGGTACGGGGGGAGGATGTAGTCAAACATCACAGCAAAATGCTGACCAAAGACGATCAAGGCCGCAGTAAGCCTTAGAGCGTCCAGCGCCAGAATACGTAATGCCTTTTTGTCTCCAGTTTTCTCGTCTGCCATGTTCTCGACTTTCTTAACTCGCTCAGGCATCGTTCGCCACCACTCGATTGCCAAATCCGAGCACCCTCATCACCTCTGCACGCTCCAATCGTGAGAATCCAGTACACCAAATGGCAATCATCAAAAGAATCCCATCCACCACACCATGACCCACCAGTTCGACGTAAGTCGTAGGGGGGTAGGTCCTTGCAAGCCACCAAACGGCTAGGGCAGCAGGCAGCAGGTGCAGCAGCGGCCGCACGATGATTTGCGTCCAATACGATCCGAGCGGAATCATCGCCGCACGAGCCGCCAACACCGGCCAAATCAGCAACGCAGTGATCCCCAGTTCCGCCGCAGTCGCCATCACCACCCCCGGCATCCCGGCGAACCGAACCAAAATCAAACTACCCACAAGATTAAATACTGCTCCAACCAAAGAAACCGTCGCGATGACGCCGTGGCGATTCAAAGAACCCAGAAACGGTCCGACTGGGTATTGCATCAACATTAGAGCATAAGAGGGTGCCAAAATGCGCAGCACAAAATGCGAATCCTCAAACCCAGGGCCTAGCCAGCGGTCAATGAATGGCGGGCCCAATACAAAGATCACCACACCGCCAGCCAGAGCCAAATGCGCACTGAATCGCAGCGTGCCCAACAACCGTCCCGCCGCTCCACCTTCTCCATCGCGAGCATGCACACGGGAGAACGCCGCCAAAAAATGCCCGCCAAAAAGGGCATTCATCACGTCCACGAACATCATAATCAGGCGAGAACCCACCGCATAGTGAGTCACCGCAACGGCATTCAACGCACCACCCACCACCTGCACATCGATTCGCTCCCGAAGAGCCGCCGCCATGACCGCCAAGAAATGCTTCCCGGCGAAACCCCGAATCTCCCGACGCTGCTCCAAAGCAAGATCGCTCGCAGCTTCCACCTCAGACGTCGGCACAAATTTCCGCCCCTGAAAAAAGAGCAAGGTCTGCTCCACCGCAATCCCTGCTAACCAAGCCATGATCAATCGCGTAACGGACGCCTCGCCAGCCAGCACAAAAAAAACCAAAACCGAATAGACCATCACGCGCGCCATGCTGGCGATGATGATGCGGTGGTATTGCACGTGGCTCTTGATCAGCGCGGAGTAGATGCGCAGAAAAAACGTGCCCCCGAAAGCCACACCACCAAACCCCAGCACCCAGCGCGCATCCTGCTGCAACGCAGGATCATCCACAAACCAAGGAGCCAAGGCAGCCCCCAACAGCGCCACACCCACGGCCACTGCACCGATGCGCGCATACAGGGCCTTAAAGTGTCGATACAAGCTAACGGATTCGCCTTGCCGATCCGCCGCACTTGCACGCCCCAGGTAACGCACGGCCGTGTTCGAAAGCCCAAGATCCAGCAGATCTAGATATCCGATGAGGGCGGTCAACACCACCCACACTCCGTAGCCATCCTTGCCCAATCGCCCAATTAGATAAGGCGAAACCACAAGAACCGTCCCAAACTTCAGGACATAGTCCAGGAGGTTCAGCACGGAGGCAGTTCCTAATTTTCGCTTTAGCGACATTATGCCTGTGGCAGGAACACGAACCAGGAGGGAAACTCCATTTCTAACGAGACCGTCAGCGGCCAACCCTTGGTCTTCACGAATTCATCCACTGCCTTTTTGACTCCAAATTGGCAGTTATCGATGAATCCATCTAGATAGTCGTGACCGCACAATAACCCGCCGGGCTTCACCTTTGGCAGCCAAGCGTGGATATCATCGCGCACTGCTTCATAGTGGTGTTGTCCGTCAATATAAACGAAGTCCAGACTCCCGTTCGCAAAGTCACCAGCAGCATCCAGCGAAGTCTTGCGGACGAATTCCACCTTATCGCCAAACTTTGCCAGACGGGCCTTTGCAAATGCCATGATCTTGTCCTGCTCATCCTGAGGGCGGTTAGCCATATCGACGTACTCGTCCTTCGGAAATTCACGCCACGGATCCACGCAGTGATACTTTGCACCTCCCCACCCCCCCAGGACGATCTCGGAGAAAGTGGCCTTGCATACCCCGATCTCCACCCCGCTGCCACGTAGGTTTCGAATGTTGAGCAGCAGAGGCAGGTCATCCCGACTAGCCAAGACAGGAGGGTTGGCGGCTAGACGTTGCATTCGCATCTCGTTGGGAATCGCACGCAGGCTGGCATAGGCTTTGGTTAATCCAGATAGTAAGTTCATGACAAAAGGCTTCTATAATAGGTTTCGTTTCGCGAGATCCAACCCGGCAGATCAAACCGCGCCAACACACTCTGACGTGCCGCAGCCCCCATAGGTTCGGCGACGTCCCGTCGCTCCAACAGTTGGCTCAAGCAACCCGTTAAATCGTCAACGGAATGGGGATCGCACAATAATCCTGTCACCCCATGCTCGATCAACTCGGGGCCCGGACCGTATTTTGAAAAAACTGTCGGACGCCCCACAGCCATCGCTTCCAGGGCGGCAATGCCGAAGGTTTCCATGAAGGATGGGTAACAGCAAACAGCAGCCTTCCTCAACCATTGCAACGTCTCACCGCGCAGCAGACGGCCGACGAACTCTACTCGCGACTGGAATTTCTGATCCACCTTTGCCTTCAGACCCTCAATGTAGGGATCCCCACCGGGGCATGCTCCGACCACCGCAAGACGGGCGTTTGGATTCAGTGCAAAGACGCGATTCATCGCTTCCATGAGTGGCTCGATTCCTTTCCGCTGGCACACAGTGTTAACAAACACGACCAACCCCTCTTCCACTTCATTCATTCCTCCAGGACTGAAAAATTCGGTATCCACGGCATTGTAAACAACCTGAAACGGCCGATCAGCAATACCGGCAAGCTCCATCGTCTTTTCCGCAGCGTACCGAGATACCGAAGCAATATGCGACGCCTTGCGCAACGCATTGATCTCATGCCCAGCTTCAAACAACTGACGTTGCCGGCCGAGCTCCGCATCAAAAAAGACATTGGAGCCCCGCACCTTAACCACTGAAGGCACACCTTCCAGAGCTCCCATCGACAGCCAGCCATTGTAGTCCGACGCTTCCACCAATGATACAGCATTCCGCCGGGTCACCTCCCTCAGGACACGCTTGACGCGCAACCGTTCTTCAATCCCTCCCCATCGAGTTCCCAGAACCTTCCACGCACGCGGGAGACGATGCACGGTCAGCAGTCCCTCTGTCTCATCGACACGCCTCGGAATTGGGCGAGTCACACTGGGCGCCACCACGGTCACTCGGTGCCCCTTGGCCACTAGTCCCCGCGCCAGATCGTGATAGGACGATCCCGTCCCCCCGTGCGGTGCGGGAGGGAACTCCTCGCAGACGATCGCTAAGTGAAGAGAATTCATCCGTTTTGCCGCAGCCATTCCTCCAGGACCAAAAGATGCCAGATCCGGGCTCCATCACGCCATTGCAAGGCAGCCCGCAGCGGTGAACACCCGGTCATTTCCTTCAATCGCCCCGAAGCACCAAGCAGCATCTCTTCCGCCTGGGCACGACCTTTTGTGCCGGCACCAAGCCAGCGTGACACTGGCGGCAGGAACCCTTTTTTCGGCCGATTCACAAAGTCATCATCGAAACGCCGTGCCAATAGAGTCTTGAGCATTTTCTTCCCCTGTTCCCACTTCGTTGCTGCGGCCTCAGCGGACCCTGTGCGACAAATCACGGGCAGACGACGCGCCACATCAAAGACTTCGCGATCGACCAGCGGTGTTCGAACCTCGAGACCATGCGCCATACTCGATGCATCCACTTTGAAGAGAATATCAAAAGGCAGGTAGAGATTGAGATCGCACGCCTGAATCTGCAACTCATCAGGCACATTCTTGTTCTCAATGAGTGATTGCGCGACACATGGAGCGGGCTTTCCCTGAACACCAATGCCACGAATCATTGAGGCCAACACTTCATCGGGGAATTGTTGATTCGCATACCACAACCGATCCAGAGTCACCCCAGGGCGGAACATGCGCGGGTAGCGAGAAGGTTTTAGGAGGTGCATCGCCTGCCGGAGCGGGATAGCCCCAAAGCGGCCTGACATTTGGCGGGATCGGTGCAGATCCGCCATCCAGCCGAAGTACTTCTCGTAGCCAAAAAACAATTCGTCCCCCCCATCACCCGAGAGCACCATTGGCACCCTGCGGCGTGCCGCCTCGGACACCAACCACGTCGAGACCATAGATCGATCCGCCAAGGGTTCGCCCAGATGCTCCACCAAGCGTGGTAGAAGATCCATCGCGTTTGGTTGCACCAACGTGCACTCCAGTTCTGCCCCCAGATGATCCGCCGCCTGCTTGGCATACTCCGTCTCATCGTGATCCTTGTCGTCGTATGAGATCGTGAAGGCCTTCACCGCCTGTTGCAGGTGGGGCTGCATCCAGGACACGATCAAGGTGGAGTCCACTCCACCAGAGAGGAAGGCACCGAAGGGAACATCCGCCACCAAGTGTGCCTTCACCGATGCCTCACAGACACGCGCCACCTCTTCCACCCATTCACGCGGATCACCCACCTCCGCAGGCTCCATCACCGGCCGCCAAAACGGCTCCGGCCCAATCAACTGGCCGCCCTTAGTAACTCGCATTGAATGCCCCGGCGGCAATTTCTTCGCCCCCTCAAGCATACAAGCCGGCGCTGCTACAAAACCGAGATGCAAGTACTGGGCCACCGCATCACGATCCACGCCACCCTTAAACCAAGGAACGCAACGCAGGGCTCGCAACTCAGAAGCGATGGCGATCCGCCCATCCTTGTGGGCGTAGACCAGCGGCTTGATACCGAGGTGATCGCGCGCGACAAAGAGTTCGTCTTTTTGTTCGTCATACACCACGAAAGCAAACATACCTCGCAGCCGAGCCACGCAACTCGGCCCCCATGCCTGGAAGGCATGTAACAGAACTTCAGAATCAGTGTGTGTCGTGAACGAGTGCCCCAAAGACTCCAATTCCGCTCGAAGTTCGCGGAAGTTGTAGATTTCCCCATTGAACGTCAAATGCAGCCCAGCACGATTCAGGCTCATGGGTTGTGCACCACCAGCCGGATCAATGATCGCCAGACGTCGGTGTCCCAGCCCGCCATGAGAGAATAGCAATTGCCCCTGACCGTCCGGCCCACGGCTGGCCTGTACATCGCACATGCGACGAATGACGCCGGAAAGGTCCGCCGCAGCATCATGCCAATCAAAGAACGCCGCTATTCCACACATATAGAGCCATCAGAAGAAGCGCTTCATGCGCAAGAAGGGAACCTCCAACAAACGATAGAGCAGAAAAGAAACCAAAACACTCAACGACACCACCGCGATCCCCTTTTGCCACCACACCGAATTCCATGCATCCGGGGCGGCGGCAAACCAGCGCCAGAGGATCCAGTGGGAGAGATAGATTCCATAACTTAACTTCGCGATCCATCGAACCAGATCGTTGTCCAATAGCGGTCGCAGGCGATCCATAGTAGCGCCACCACGCACACAGAAAGCCAGTAACGCCGCAAAAAAGACGGAGTAAAACAGAGTCGCGAGCACTGCCGTCTGCTCCGCCGGCCAAAGGTGCCCATGCCATGCCCCCAGCGCTAAGAGTCCGCTAGCAGAAAGAACCAAGGCCCAGAGCAACGCATTCCTTACCACCCATGATTCCCAATGATAAATTCGCAGCCAAGCCACCAAGCCCCCCGCCAAAAGGCCGTCCATCCGTGTGTACGTTTGAGTATGGATGACCTCCCATGGCGATCCCCCAGCCCACATGGCTAGCTTGATCCCCCAAGCCGTCAGCACACCGCCACCAGCGAGCCACCCAATCCATCGCGGCTTGCAAAGGAAGACCAAGACCGGCCAAACCAAATAGAACTGCTCCTCAACCGCTAATGACCAAATATGATCTATCACAGGGTCCGCAGGGTATCCTCCGATCTTTGCGATAAACCAATTGAAGGTGTAGGTCCACGCCCACGGAGCAGCCAAACCCATCCCATGCATATCGTTGACCCCAATCCATGGCGCACAAATATAGAAAATGGCCAGCCAAGCATAAAACAACGGGAAAATCCGCAGCGACCGCCTTGCGATGAAATTCTTATAACGACCATGCTGATCGTGTGTCCTGATCAGAATAGTTGTGATCAAAAAACCCGAGAGTGCAAAAAACAAATCTACCCCACACCACAAGCTGCCAGTAACCCGCACGATCGCCTCGCTCACATAGCCAGTGCGTGGCACCCGAAAGCAGTGATACACCAACACCATTGAGATTGCCGCGGCGCGCAGCGCATCCACCTGCCAAAGATGAGAGATCGACTCGGATGAGACCGGTTGCCGGGAGTCAGCCATCTGCTGCCCCCCCTGCACGCGCAGCCACGCTAACTGACGCAAACAAGCGGCTCGCAACTTTTCTGCGCAGTGTTAACGGCAGTAGCCCGACACACTGCTCAAGCCCGATCATCAGCGAAGTGGTAACTGCCCCAAGCATCCGCCCGCGTCGAACGGCGCGCACCGCGTCAAATCCGTGCGCCATCAAAGTGCTGCGCATGGCCGCGTAGGTCCATTCTTGGAAATGAAAACACACCAATTCAGTCCCAAACGCCGCAGAAATGTCGTGAGGCCCAGACATCCGATGCGGTGTATCAAAGACATACCAGCCACCCGGCTTTAGCAAACGATGCACCAGATCCATGTGCGGCCCCACATCGTCTGGATGCAGGTGCTCAAGGAACTGATAACTAAACGCCACGTCCGCGATCCCACTTGGCAGGCCCAGATGATAACCATCATAGACACAGTGCTCATAGTTGGGAGGCACAACATCGGCAGAGGATCTTTGATCGGAAATATCGATTCCAATCACCCTCTGCGTCAACTTGCAGGCCGCGAAGCCCAAACGGCAGTCCCCAGGGGCAAATTCCAAGAACGTGTCATCTTTTTTCAAGAAAGGCTGAACCAAACGCAATTGCCCATTCACCTTCCGCAAGCTTTCTTCTGGCGAGACCAGACGTGTCAGACGAGGGTGATCCGGCACCCTCTCGAAGAGCTCATCATAGAGAGTCTTAAACAGGGTCGGTCGCTCCTCACGAGTGCTCGCGCGCAACCGCTTAGCAAGTTCGCGCTCCACCTCAAAGTGATGGCGCAGTCGTTCGGGACTTCTTTGCTTGGTGCTCATGATTTCAGCGTTGCCTGACATAGCTCCATAAAGCGGCTCGCAGCTGCCTGCCAGCTGTAACGTTCTTCCATCAGATTCCTGGCGCGTTGCGCTAGCGATCTGGCCAGAGGCCGATCCTCCAACATTCGCGCCACAGCATCCGCAAAAGCGTTTTCCCCGTCAGCAATCAGAATTTCATGCCCATTCTGGACAGGCAGCCCCTCCGCACCGATCGTTGTAGACACAACAGGAACACCCATGGCCATGCACTCAAAAATCTTGATGCGCGTCCCGCCACCTGCCATTAGTGGCACTACCATCACAGCACATTCATGCACATGAGGCTGCACCTCATCGACGGTGCCGGTAACCTCGATCAACGGATCGTCCGCACCGAGTTGGCGAACCGCAGCAGTCGGGTTGCGACCGATAACTTTCACCCTCAAATCCGGCCAGCGCTTTCGCAGCTGTGGCAAGACGTGCGAAGCGAACCACAGCACCCCCTCAACATTGGGCATCCAATCCATCGAACCAAGAAAGCCAACGCAGAGACCTGCCTCCAGGGATGGGGCAGCAAAGACGCTGACGTCGACACCGGTTGGCACGTCTCCCAGCACATTCGTCAAGGCATACTCACTGCGGCAAAACTCAGCATCATCAGGTGACACCGTGATGACCCCGTCAAAATCTTCCGATAGCCGAGCCTCCCAGATCTTCATCCGCTGGTATTGCCCACGCAGGTAGAGGCGATTGATGAAATTGCCCGCCGTGTCCGCCAGCCGTTTCCAAATCTGTGATTCGATATTGTGCTGAAACAAGACCGCTGGCACAGGCAGTTTCAATCCCGAAAAATTCGGCGCCGGCGTCAAAAAGTCACAGACCACAAGATCAACCTTGCCTGCCTGAGCGGCGATCGCTGCCCTCCATGCTGCCGACACATATTTATCTAGAACATAAGGTTGCGACGAAAAGACGAAATTTCTCAGCAATCCCCAGAAAAAGTTAATCGAGCCACGACGAGGTTCCTTCCAGTCCACCCAAATCTTGTCCTCCGCATAGTCGTCGACCATCTCCTCGCGTAGGATCACCATGCCTTCGGGCTTTAGCGCTAAAAAGGTCAAACGGTGGCCCGCGCGACTGATTTCGCGCAGCATTGCGAGCGTCCGTTTGCGCCCGCCGGTATCCGCAGGCAGCAATGCGCCCGATTTGACCCAGAGTAGATTCATGAATTTTGACACGCTGCCGCCCTTGGTCAGACTGCAATCTGCAACGTGACCATGCGAAACCGACTGATGCGTCGCCAAGACAAGAGCCGGATGGATAGCAAGGCCTTTGCCATCGCCAAATGATTTTCGGCATCAGGATCGTTTGATTTCACAATGATCCGCGACAACATACGCGAGTGAAGGATCTCGTTGGAAATCGCCGCCGCCTTGAATTGGGACGCAAATTGCGTCTTCTTGGACTAACCATCAAAGAAAATGGAGTCATCTACAGTGCCCTCCTCGGACTCTACTATGCGGGAAGTAGCGTTTCCAACGCAGCGTTTGAGCATATGCAAAATTTGCGCAAACGACGTGGATTGCCGGGTTTAAATAGTCGCAGCCTCAATGCCGAAATCTGGGACAACTGGGACTGGGCCGCAGGCGGAGATGAATGGACCCCATCCCAGGAATGGAAAGACTCGCTAGTAGCCAACATACTCAAACCACGCGTGGCCGAGGGTAGCACTGTCGTCGAGATTGGCCCAGGTGCGGGACGTTGGACAGAGCATCTCATCCCGCTGGCTACCACTTACACCGGCATTGACCTGTCAAAGACCTGCATCGAACTCTGCGCCGCTAAATTTGCGACCCATAAGAACGCAACTTTTAGAACCAATCAAGGCAACGACCTTCCCGGTGTAAGCGATGGAAGTGTCGACATCATTTGGTCATTCGACGTTTTCGTTCACATCAATCTGGCGGACATCGCAACCTATCTAGACGAATTCAGACGCGTCTTAAAGCCAGGAGGTCGCGCAATCATTCACCACGGCACAACGGCGGGCCACTCCGGCGGTTGGCGCAGCGACGCTACCACGGCGGAACTGAATGCATTGATCAATGCTATGGGCCTTGAGGTGGCAGAACAGTTCTCCAATTGGGAAGACGGCTCCACCCGGCACGAAGTCGGTCTCTATCAAGACCAGATCACCGTCATTGCCCGCCCGTGATCGCCGCCTCAATCACCTCGCGATAACGTTCTGCCGTTGCCGCCCAATGGCGAGCGGCACCGATATTCGCGATCCGCTGACGATCAGCGGGCACATCCAAAAAGCGTTCAACCGCCGCGATCCAAGCCCCTGCGTCGCCCAATGGGACAAGCGCCCCTTTCCAGTCCGCATCTACGCACTCAAGGATGCCACCCACATTCGTGGCTACAACAGGTAGTCCACACGCTTGCGCCTCCAAGACCACGTTAGGCAACCCTTCATTCCTGCTCGTCATGCACAGCAATTCCGCACTTCTCATCCATCCTCCAACATCAGCCGCATCCAGCGGGCCCGTTAGGCTCACTTGTGGCCCCACGCCCAGTCGATCGGCTTCAGCTCGCACGGCATGTTCAAGCGGACCTTTGCCAACCACCACCAGTCGCAATCTATCCTGCGGTCGCCGTTTCGCCAATTCGGCAAAACATTGCACCAAAAAGAGCGGATCTTTCACCGGCAGTAGATTACCCACAAAGAGCAGCACACGCTCATCTTGCGGGACCGGATGGGCGGCAGACAATGAAAAGTGGTCTCGATTGATGCCATTGTGAATCGGCACCAATTTGGACGCCGCCACGCCCGCTTCACCCAGCATGATAGCAAGACTGTTACTTCGGGTGATACAGGCGGAACTCCGCGCCAATCCCGATAAGATTGCCCTCCGCCGCAGTGGCGACCGCAAGTACCGATGGACATCGCTGCCCTGAGCGATCGCTACCAACGGCTCTGAATTCTCTCCAAGTGCCATCGCCACCGCCGATGTGTCTGGGAAAAGCCAACTGGACATCACTACGTCCCACTCAAAATCAGATCGCAGCTTTTGGAGCGGAGCTCTCAGCGCCCTCGCCATCAGGACATGGTTAGCCGCCCCGCCCACTTTGGGCAGATACGGTGTCGCAAGATACTCGGGCGCGAAGACCTCATCCGCAGCCCGCGGTTGCAACGATGGCTTGCGCTGTAGCACGGGTAGCCACGGCCTCGGCGAGATCACCCGCACCTCAAACCAACGACGCAATTCGTGCAGCACAGTCACGTTATCCAGGCCCCGATACGGCTCCTTCGCATCGGGAAAAAGGTTGGAGACAAAGAGAAGTTTCCGCACGTTCGTTGATCAAGGTTCTCGTTGATAGACAAGCATTTCTCCAGCTCCTGTGTCAGACCGCATCACTTCTTGGCGCCAAGCAAGCTTCCAGCCAGAGTTTGGCGAAGTCAGTGCCGTATTCAAAGTCGTTTCGTGAGCTTTCAAGTACTCGCCAGGCATCGAAAAATCCACGAAGACCCACCCCACTCGGTTCTCCTTTAAATGCGCCAGAAGCGCCTCATCCGATGCAAACTTGAGTTCATAGTCACGACCAATCCAGTCGCTGGAGGCCAATTCCTTGCTCCCCCGCAAGATCCGAAAACCACCACTGCATCGATCCCCCCCAGCAAACGCAGCGGCTGAGATGACAGCCCCTTCCCCGCGTGGATCGGACGACACGAGCCAGTTCCCACCATTCGACAGTTTTGGCTCATGCATGACCCTAGCCACACTGGTGCCAAAACCTGACACGTGCTTCGTCTTGATTGGCAGACAGCTCACCCAAATCCACGCCACCACACCCATCCAAGCTGGGAGGCGAAGGCGCGAATTCACCGGCAATGCGAAAATTGCATCCACCCCCAACAGCACGGCCGCAGGCCACCAAGGCAGGACATAGCGGGGAGAAAAACCAGTCGGCACCACCATCATCAGTAGCTGCGTCGCCACCAACATCGTCCACAGGCAGGCCCTCAGCGACTCCATCCTTGCGCCTGCCAATTGGCGCCTGACTTCGGAAGCCATCGCCAGGAACAAAAGAAAAACCGTTCCCCAGCCAAGCACACGTGGGATTGCTTCGCCGTAGTAGTGGATCGCCTCCACAAAAAACTCAGCAGGTGTCGTCCTTGCCAAGCCCTCAGCAGTGTAGCGAGTGGAGAGCACCATCCATGGTCCTGCGATGAGCACGACAGGCGCGGCAGAGCCCCACCAAGCCAACCGCCGTACAAGATCCCACCGCCGTGTCAAAATGACGGTGCCAACCGGCAATGCCGCGAGGGAAACAGCGGATGCCTTGGTCAAGATCGCAAATGCCGCCGCACCACCGAATGCCAACGCCCACTTCCACGATGGCTGCTGAAGAAAGCGCCGCCAAAGCATCACCGCTATCATCATCAGTAGCGCCACTTGAAGATCAGACAGGACATGAGATCCCGTCCGCACCACCTCCGGTAGCATCGCAACAAGAAGCGCAGCCAAAGCCGCCGCCCACACACCCACACGACCAACGGCTGCGTGAAAAACCACCAACCCCAGACCCGCAGCCAGCACCGCCTGCAAAATAATCAATGCCGCCGGATCACATCGGAGGCCCAACGCAGTGGCCGCCACAACGTAGTAACCCGGAGGATAATGCCCCAGCGCCACCTTCGGCCAAGCGGTGTAGTAGGCCTCAGCGAACTTCAGGGGCGACTGAGAGATTCCCTGCGCGATGTAGTCCCGTACCATTAGAGAAGTAACCGCGTGCGCGGCCTCATCTGGATCCCCCCCAAGGTCGGAGCCATACGCACCCGCAAGCCACTGAAAGATGCCAAACAAAATAGCCATTCCCACCCACAATCCAATCCCAGCGAACAAAAGCCTCTGAGTCGGGAGAGCATCAGGCGGGCAGTCTTTATGGTCGGCAATAGGCATAAAATCTCTTCAATTCGACGGCACACAGCGTCAATTTTTGCTCGCCGTGTATGATCAATATCAGTGAACCAAGAACATTTCACCGAAAACAAAACAAATACAATAATTTCCAAGCCGACCCACGAAATGACCGACCAAAATTTCGCAAGCCATGAGTTGTCTAACTATGTCAACCTATGCATGTTTGGTATGCAAGTATCAGAACACCGGATTTTCTCGTCTGCGTTGTCACGATTCAAAAGAGTCGTTCCTCTCCGCGTTCGAAAAGTCCAAAAGTCATAGGTCTCGAGAAACTAACCACCGTTAAGCACCCCTCACATCGCTCCCATGAACCTCCCGAACAAAAGCTCGATCCTGACCCTCACGTCGGGATTACTGGCTGCGTTGAGCCTAAACGCAGCATCCACACCCGCACCGCTCTCCGATTCAAGCATCCATCAGCAAATAGATGCCTTCCACCGCACCATCCGTTCCGATCGTGCTGCAGGGATGCAAGCGATGAGTCCCAGCCAGCACTGGCGGACACAGTTCGACGCCCGTGGGTTCACGACCACACCTGCCTCAGGTGAGTGGACTTGGGGGCTTGAACTGGGTAGTTTTGGCCTAGCGGGCTCAGAGATGCCAGTATCGGGAACCGCCAGCGTTAGCACTGCTGGGCAGACTGTAGAATATGCGTGGAGCCACCAGCTAACGGAGTGGTTTGTCAACGGTTCGACCGGCCTCGAACACGGCTTCACCGTCCACTCCCGCCCATCTGGCACTGGATCGGAATTACGGTTTAACCTTCAAACACGTGGCGGGCTCCTGCCGAGCATCCACACTGACCGACAGGCTGTGACGTTCCAGAGTGCTTCAGGCAATCGCCACCTCAACTACAGCGGCCTCAAAGCCTGGGATGCAGATGGCAAAATCTTGCAGAGTTGGTTCGTAGCCGGTGACGAAGGAACTTTCAGCATCGCCGTCAATGTTGCTGGCGCTCGCTACCCTCTGACCATCGATCCGCTGGCTCAGCAGGCTTACCTCAAAGCCCCGAATTCAGGAGCCGGTGATGGGTTTGGTTATTCGGTTGCAACCGCAGGAGATCTGCTGGTGGTCGGTGCCCCCAATGAAGACAGCAGCAGCGCAGGGGTAAATGGCGACGGCAGTGACAACACCGCCCCAGAATCTGGAGCAGCCTATGTGTTCCGCAGGAACGGGGGAGACTGGATCTTTGAGGCTTACCTAAAAGCATCCAATCCCGGTGCAGGTGACAACTTCGGCGCCAATGTCGCGGTATCAGGCAATACAATTGTAGTTGGGGCTGAATTCGAAGACGGCCTGGGAACAGGAGTGAACCCGCCCAGCAACGATCTGCTTTCGAATTCTGGAGCAGCCTACATCTTCACGTTCGCAGCGGGCTCATGGACGCAGACCGCTTATCTGAAGGCCTCAAATGCTGGTGTCTCCGATCAATTTGGATCTTCCGTCGCCATTTCCGGCAACAAGATCATTGTGACCTCTTTGTTGGAAGATAGCAATGCGACCGGTGTCGGTGGCAATCAGGCGAACAATACGGGAACGAATTCTGGTGCTGCATACATTTTTAGCCGAACCGGCACGGTTTGGAGTCAAGAAGCATACCTGAAGGCATCGAATACTGCTTCGGGTGACTTTTTCGGCTTTTCATCAGCGATCTCCGGCAACGTCGCCGTCGTCGGTGCAACCCAGGAAGACAGCGCAGCAGCCGGTGTAAATGGAGACGGCAGCGACAACTCCGCAGCAGCATCAGGAGCAGCGTATGTGTACGTATTGGGAGGAGGGGGATGGGCCTTCGATGCCTATTTGAAGGCCAGCAACACCGGCGCTGGCGACAATTTCGGCGCAGCAGTGGCTGTATCTGGCAGTACCATCCTGATCGGTGCCCCTACTGAGGACAGTTCGGCCACAGGAATCGGGGGAAATGAAGCGTCCAACTCGCTAACCAGTTCGGGTGCCTGTTACGCATTTGAATGGAATGCCGGATCATGGAGCCAGCAGGCCTACATCAAGGCATCCAATGCTGGGGCAGGTGACTCTTTCGGCGGGGCAGTTGCCATTGACGGAGAGCTCGCAGTCATCGGAGCCCCGATGGAAGATAGCAACGCCGTTATCATTGACGGCCTCCAAACCAACAACGCAGCACCAAATTCGGGAGCAGCCTACAGCTTCACTCATGCTGGGGGCACCTGGAGCCAGGAAGCCTATTTGAAGCCAAAAAACACAGGCTCAGCAGACGGATTTGGCGCCGCAGTGGCTACCTTTGATGGCATGCTCATGGTCGGCGCTGCGCTTGAAGACAGCATCAGCAATGGAGTCAACATACTGGAAACCGATAATACATCCCCAGACTCTGGTGCAGCATACGTCTTTGATCATATCCTTGGAATGGATCCCGTCGTTCTGCGCAACGACTTGGCCCCGGGCATGCCCGGCGGTGCCAATTTCGCAGGTTGGTTGGAGCAATATCTCAATGACGCAGGCGCCGTCGTCATCCGTGCCACAACCAAGGATGGCGGAGTCAACCCAGGCAATGACGAAGGAGCCTGGACAGACAGCACGGGAGTCCTGACTCTAATCGCAAGAGAGGGCGATGCCATCCTTGGCGGTCTCCCTGGTGAAGCCTTTGCCAGCACATTCACCAATAGCCGACTTTCGAATGCAGGCACGACCTTGATCAATGCCAACGCGACGATCAGCGGCACCCCGTCGTTCAATGACTTGCTTTGCCTCGCAGACGATGGTGCCAGTTTCACCATCGCCGCACGTGAAGGTCCCGATTTTGACCATGTTTCCCCAGGTTTTGGAATCGACGAAACTCAAACGCGAGGCTGCTTCAATGCCCGCCTCAGCGCTGCTGGTGGCGGCACACCAACTACGGACACAGGCATCTGGAACATTGACGCAAGCACAGGAACCTACACCGAAGTCGTGCGTGAAGGTTTCAGCCTGGGCGGCACGACCGTCCTGGGTCAGGTCACTGGCCGCGTCGTGGCTAGCCGCACCGGCACCGTCGCATACAACGCTTCGCTCAACGGCGTGCCGCTGAACGCTGGCAACGCCATCTTCACCCAAGAAGCAACTGCACCCGGCAGCCCAGTGATGATCGTGCAAAAGGGTGCAACCGCACCGGGCGGCGGTCTATTCAACACCTTCCTTGGAGAGAGCGTCAATCCGGCGGGCGATATTCTCTTCGAGGCATCCCTGACAGGCACAGGGGTGACTACCAATGACAATGAGGGCCTGTACACAAACTTTGGAGGAACCTTAAAACTGGTCCTGCGCAAGGGTGACACCGTCGACGGCGCACAGATCCTCCGGATTGATCGTCACTGGCTTCTGAACGATGGCACCGTAGTCGCCCAAGGGCTCCTCACGGGTCAGGGCGTAACCGCAGCGAATGACGGTGTCGTCATTCGGGTCACGCCTGCGGGCACGGCGAGTGCGCTGCTCCGTGAAGGACAGACGCTCCCCCAATTGCGTGATTCCGCCATCTCGGTCATCAGCGCGTTCAACATCAGTGCCACCGGACACTACATGGCCTCTGCAACTCTCGTTTCGGGGACCGGCAATGCGACGGCTAGCAACAATCTAACTGTCGTGAAGGGGAAACTGGGTGTCACTGGGTTCAATCTCGTCGTCCGCAAAGGCGATGTCGTCCGCCTAGAAAATGCCAAGCGCACAGTCTATAGCGTGAAACTCGGTACGGCCACAGCCACGCTCGCAGGCGGCACAGGTGGCCAAGGCCGTATCATCAACGACAACGGGCAAATGGTCTTGGCTGTTTACTTCGCAGATGCCACTCAAGGAGTCTTCGTGAATCCAGCACCGTAATAATGCTGAACTGATGGGCCGGATCAGACCGGCGCAGGATAGCGAAAATTCAGCTGCTCTGCCGGTCCATCAGTTACCCCACTTTCCGCAGCGTGGATGAGGTTGACCATCTCGCGAGCGGTTACGTAGTGATAGCGGATATTCCCTCCTGCGGCCGCAGCCAAATCGCGATGAAATATAAGAGCGGCCTCCCCAAGTAGCATGTCATAGTTTCGCGAGATTCCACCGTGCGTGTGCAACTTGACAAAAACCCACGGTGGCCCGCCGTCAACTCTGGGGCAAAGATGTGTCCACAATTGAAACCGATTCATCGTGGGCGGATTGGCACGCGTTAAATCACCATTCTCGATTCGCGGAAAAACGCCGCGTTTACGCCAACGCCAGTTTAATCCGAGCGGTCCCTGTACCAGCAACAAGTGGTCAGCCGAATCCACCAAGGCAGAGGTACTGCCCACGGCGACATCCACTCCGCGTTCGTGCGATTTCGCTAGCCCGTCCTCCTTCGCATAATAAATGCCATTGATCTTCCTCGTCTGAGTCGGATCAGGTGCTGAGGGCAGGGTAAAATCTGCATAACAACCGGTCCGTCGCAGAACTGCCAGCTCATCGGCCACACCACAGTGCTTGCCTTCTGGATGTGAATGATCGAGCGCCCAGTTCCCGTGAATGAATCCATAAATCGGTTCTCCAGTATGAGATCGCGATAGCAGACCGTGACCAGCCAGTGCCTCCACACCCTCGCGCAACCTCTTCTCCAAGCTTGCGGCCGTATCGCCCTCGTGATGAAGGTGCACCTCAACCTCGCTGCCTGTCGCGCGACAGATTTCCGCTAGCAGCCCGATGACATCCGCATCGTATTGTTCGATTGGATAAAAAAACGTGTGTCTAGGCCCCCTCCCACTGCTATCACGAAACGCTTGGACCACTCTCGGCCACCGTAGTCTCCAATCAGCCATCGCCTTCATGGCGCCCGCTTTGTCCGTATCGTGGAATGGCTCAAAGTGATCGCAAACCGCAATGAATACATCCAATGGACTATTCACCGATCCCGACGCTCGGAATCGGGGACGAAGCAAATAAGCTGGCAGCCAGCGATGTAGAGCACGAGACATTCCAAAATGTGTGCATGCAAAAAACGCATACACAAAAAGTTCGCAGTGGTTATAGCAGTCATTCCGGGCGCGCAAGCCTGGTTTTCCAAAGGTTGACGATAGGCTGTTTTCTGCTTAACTCCCGGTCATTGAATACGCAACGACGCATGGCCGACAATACCCCAAGTCGCCAATCGAGTAGAGTCTGGTCCACGACCTTGATTGGAATCGCCGTGATGGCAGTCGCTGTTGCCTGGCACGCAAGGCAACGCACGCAATCACCAACCGAAGCAAAGTCGGCAGCCAATGCAGTGGGTGAAAACGCATTGACAGGGAGCGTCTTCGCCGAACTGCTCAAAGTCCGCCACCAGATCAGCGCAGTGCCGGAGCGGTTCGCAAACCTCCCGGCCAACAAAGGCGTCCGATACTTTGCAGCGAATCCAGGACAACAGCTGACGACACGATTTCTGGACCAGAATATCCGAATCAACTCCGGAATTGCAGGACACGATTGGCAGTTTGAGTTGAGCTTCGGTTGCGGAGCACCCACGACTATCGAGGCCGAACGAGACCGTGTCAGCTACACGACTGCGTCTGGTGCGCAAGAGTGGTTTCACAATACCCCAGAGGGGATCGAACATGGGATCAACCTCCCTCAGCGCCCCACCGATGGCATCGAAGGATCGGCACTGCGAATTACCCTGCACGTCAATGGGTTGACGCCCATTGCGGATGAGTCGAATGCATCGAAGAATTCCATTTTACTCTGCGAAGCCACTGGTCGCCCCATCCTGCGGTATGCCGATCTTCGCGTTTGGGATGCCCAACAGACACTGCTGAAAGCACATATGGAAGCAGAAGGTCAGACGATCGCTTTGGTCATTGATGACCAGTCTGCGGTATATCCAGTGATGATCGATCCTGTCATCACTTCCCTCGAGGCGGAACTTCAGCCCGGCACCAGCGGTAGCGGCAGTCAAGGTGATCAATGCGGATTCTCCCTTGCGCTTGACGGCGACACAGCAGTAATCGGCGCACCATTTGATGATACTCTTGCAGGCAACGATGCGGGACGCGTCTTTGTTTTCCTTCGGGGTGTGGCAGGGTGGGAGTCGCAAGGCGCGTTGGAAGCCTCCCCCGGAAACGCCAATGGACAGTTTGGTTACAGCGTCGATGTGGCTGGCGATGCCGCCATCGTCGGAGCATACGCAGATACATCGTTTACCGGCACAGCACATGTCTTCAGACGCACTGCCGGCACTTGGACGCACGAAGCAAAACTTTCACCGAGCACCCTTTCTGCGAACGATCGAGCGGGTACAGCTGTCGCCATCTCTGGTGACACCGCGCTGATCGGCTCCCCCCGCGACGGAGCACCAATCGCAACAAACCGCGGTAGCGTCGCCGTGTTCACGCGCAGCGCCAACATCTGGAGCCAACAGGCGATCCTGATCGCGAACGACGGAGCGGTCTCCGACTTTTTCGGCCTATCCGTGGCGCTGGAAGGCGATACGGCGGCGATCGGGGCTCTAGGCGATGATACGGCCACAGGCAACAACGCTGGCAGCGTCTATGTTTTTGATCGCAGCGGCAGCACATGGTCACAGACTACTCGCCTAGATGCCGGTTTGGCGACAGCGGGTGAAAACTTCGGGCAGGCAGTTTCACTGAGCGGCAACACACTGGTCGCCAGTGCCTCGCGCGCCACCACGACTGGAGGAACACTTGCAGGTCGTGTCAGCATCTATCTTCGCACAGCAGGCACTTGGGCGCTTCAGCAGACGGTGGAGGCTGACGACACAGCAGCGTCCGACCAATTTGGATACTCACTCGCAGTTGATGGTGACTCCCTGATCGTCGGTGCACCCTATCGAGATGACGTCGCCACGAGTGATAGCGGTGCCGCCTACACCTTTACACGCAGTGGCAGCGTATGGACCCAAGAACAAAAGCTCACAGCTCCAGTGCCGCAGGCCATTTCACGATTCGGCTGGTCAGTCGCGCTCTCAGCGGATCGTTCACTGATCGGCTCTCCTGCAGAAGACACCATCGCGGGCATCGATGCGGGAAACAGCTACGTTTTCGAACGCGACACTGGCACCTGGTCCCACCAGATCAGTTTATCTAACGGTGAAGCAGGCGCGGGAGATCGTTTCGGTTGGGCGGTAGCGCTGGATGGCAGCACAGTTGCAGCCGGGGCACGCAGTGACGACACAGTAGCAGGTGCGGATACCGGCAGCGTTTATGTTTTTACCACCAATGGAAGCACGTGGTCGCTTCAAACTCAGATCATACCGGATGACGTGGGAGCCGGGGATTTCTTCGGCAGCAGTGTCTCCCTGTCCGGAGACACATTAGCCATTGGATCCCCCAGCAACGATGCCACAGCTGTTGGAGATGCCGGTGCAGCCTATGTCTGGGTGCGCAGTGCGGGGATATGGACTCAGCAGAGCAAACTCATTGCCCCTACACCTCAAGTCGGCGCGGAATTCGGCACCACAATCTCAATAAATACTGATACAGTCATCGCTGGCGCACCTCTCCATGATCTCACCAGCAAGGTAGACGCAGGCTGCGCTTACGTTTTCTTCCGCAACGGGGGAAGTTGGAGCCACCAGCAGCAATTGA
Organism: Verrucomicrobiaceae bacterium; assembly: GCA_024232965.1. Taxonomy (GTDB): domain Bacteria; phylum Verrucomicrobiota; class Verrucomicrobiia; order Verrucomicrobiales; family Verrucomicrobiaceae; genus JACKQF01. The sequence goes on from JACKQF010000005.1 coordinate 190,445, forward strand.
CGGCCAGCGACAGTGCTGCCAATGATCAATTTGGCTCCGCTGTTGGAATTAGTGATAATACAGCTGTGGTCGGCGCTCCCCAAAACGACACAGGCGCAGGGGCTGATGCGGGTAGCGCCTATATCTACAACCGCGTCGGCAGCACATGGTCCCAAGTCACTCCTCCGCTCCTGCCGGCGGACCCCACCGCAGGCGCGTTTTTTGGCGCCTCCATCGCCATCGAAACGGGCACAATCGTGGTGGGTGCACCATGGGACGACAGGCCCTCGGGACTCGCGAGCGGTAGCGCCTATGTTTTTGTCGGCTCGGGCACATCGTGGCCTCAGCAAGGGAAGCTTCAGGCATTGTGCCCCGCGCAGGGAGACTACTTTGGTGCTTCGGTCGCCATCGCCGGCAATCGGGCGATTATCGGGTCTCCTGGTGCGTCTGTTGGGGGCTTGTCTTCTGCTGGAACGGTAACCCTGTTCGAGAGGAGCGGGGTCGCTTGGGGGCTACAGACGCAAACTTCTTCAAGCCCTGCACAAATGGGTGCTCAGGTTGGATCCTCTGTCGCTATCCAGGGTACACTCGGCGTGGCTGGAGCAGGAAGTTTTGATGCAAATTCCATCGAAGGCGGCCTCTCTGCAGATCGCGGTTCGGTCTTTGTCTTCGACTTTGCCACGGCACCCTCGCCTGGAGCGATGACTGTTCACCTCGGTGCGACCACGGACGGTCCAGAGATTACATCGTTACAGTCTGAGCCAGTTCATCTGGGCTACACTGCACCTGGGATTGCCACTTCGAAGGCGATCACCATTGTCAATTCAGGGGGCGGAGACTTGTTCATTGGCTGCGCGCAAACAGCCAATCCGTTTTCGCTCACAAACGCCCCCGCCGGCGTCATCATCGCGCCCGGCAGCAGTTACACCTTTATTGTCGGCGCGCTAGGCAGCAACTTTGGGACCATCACAGGGAATGTGACCCTGATCAGCAATGCTTCGAACGTAGCCACCTTCACCCTTCCCGTAGATTTCACCGTCCTACCGACTGCGTACAATACCTGGGCAACGAACGGTGGCTTGACCGGAGATGATGCTTCCCCATTCACATCGGTACCACCCGGTAGTATCACCAATCTAGAACGGTTCGCCTTTAACATTCCTGCCCAATCCAACCTGATACCATCCTTAGCCGTTGACACTGGCTCCACCGGACTGCCAATCATCGTAATCGAGCCTGGGACACCAAATCGCCTGCGGTTCCAGTTCGTCAGACGGATCGATGGTGTTGTCATCTACACTGTATTGCGAGGGACAAACCTCACCGACTGGGATGAGATTCTTGACGAGCCCCTCATCGAGTCCATCGACGAAAACTGGGAACGCATTACCTACGAGGAGGATCTCGTCCCAAATGCCAGCGGCATTTTCTTCAAGATCGACCTGTCGTTCTGAACCTAGCGCACGGTCCAAAGCACCCGCAGATCCTGACGATGTCGGAGGTAAGCGATCAGGGACATCGCACAACTCCATTGCAATAGAAGAAAGCCGGCGGGGATTGTGAACAACCGCATGCGCCACTGGGGCAGAAAAAGGCCCACAGCCGCGCAGGCATAGGCCACTGATTGGGCTAGGAGCAGTGCCTCGCCGATCCAAGTGCTCGATGCGGCCAGTGAAAGAAGGGCAATTGCGACCAAGATCCATGGGACGGCGAGGCGCAGGTATTTGTGGGAGATGAGCTGCCACCAAAGCCGATTTTGTGTCGGCAGCAGCCAAGTCGGATAACGCTCGATCATCTGATAGTTGCCCACCAGGGTCCGTAGCTTCCGGCGCTTCTCTTTCTCTGGATCGAGCATCTGCGGGTCATACGCAATCGCTCTCGGCTCATAATAGATTCGACCTCCCTCGACAGCCAATCGCATCGGGATCACGACGTCATCCAGGATGGTATCTTCGTCCAAGGGGCGAAAGGCGTCGCGCCGGATCGCACAAATCGCGCCAGTGCAGCCGATCACGGAGTCGTAGCGCGCCTCCCACTCGCGCAGTTTGCGTTCGATGCGCCAATAAAGATCAACGCCTTGGCCGCCACCCGCGTCCGACGCAGCAATCTCCAGAAGACCACTCACAGCCATCACCGAACTATCACCAAAGGGCATCGCCAAATGTTTCAATGCAGCCGGTGCAAACGTCTGCCGGGCATCGCAGAGCACCACGATCGAATACTTGCACAAAGGGATCGCTACGTTTAGCGCCGCAGCTTTCCCCCGAGGTTCCGCGTTCTCGACGACCAAGACTCCGTGATCCACGAAGCCTCTCGCCACATCCCCGGTGTCGTCGGTACAGCCATCACAATAAACCACGATCTCCCGCGGGCCCCCCCAGTCACAGGCGATGAGGTTTTTCAACCGCGCGCCGATCAGATCCGAAGCGTTTCGAACACAAATCACCACGCTGATGCCCTGACCCGAAGCCTCACCCTCAGAGTGATGCAAAGCGCGCGGCTGCAATCGTGACAGCAGCGCCATCAAAAGCGGATAACCAGCGTGGGTATAGAAGACCAGCGCCAGCAGGGATAGGATGACTAGAACCAAGACGGTCATGGAGAACGGGTAAGTAACACCGCACTCGGTCACTTGGAAAGCAAATGCAGAAGATATGGAGTCCACGCCAAGATTCCGAGTGCCTGATGCCCACAGTGCCGTTATTGTCACGACGGTCTCACTGCTATGTCCGCACAGCCCTCGGTCTCAACCTGGAAGCACTTGCTCATCGCTACCGCAGCGTTTTGTGGTGGCATTGTCTCACTCCAAGCCTCGTCACATGTCGCGGTGGAAGTGAAGCATCTCTTCCACGATCAAGCATTGGTGCTCGATTCGATTCAGTACGAAAACAAAGCTGGGGAGCCGTTTTCGATCACTCGGCTGAGCTATTTCATCAGTGGAGTCGCTCTCAAAAGGGCAGACGGAAGCTGGCTTGAGGTGCCAGGATCGCTGGCGTGGATCGATGCGGGGAGAGGACGCACGGGGATGGATCTGGGAGCACTGCCGGATGGCGACTACACCGGAATACGGCTTCATATCGGCCTTGATCCAGTCAACAATTCCAGCGATCCAGCAAGCCGTGCCCCAGACCACGCCTTGAATCCGAATGTGAACGGCCTGCACTGGAGCTGGCAGGGCGGGTACATCTTCGTGGCACTGGAAGGTCGCTTTGGGAGAAAGGACAAAGCCGCACCGGGTTACGCGTATCACTTGGCGCGTGATCCTTTTCTGACGTCAGTTGTCATCGAACAAAAGTTCGCCATCAAAGGTCCCACACAGTTCGCACTGAACTTCAACGTGGCCAAAGTTTTTGACGGCGGCAGCAGTATCTCGTTCTCGCGTGACGGGGCCTCCACCCACTCGAAAGACGGCGACCCAATCGCAGTCATGCTAAAGGCAAACCTTTCCGACGCATTCACACTGGGCAACATAACCTCCCCTGTCTCGGCGGCGAAACCAGCACCTAGAACTGCCCTGACAACGCCACCCTTGCAACTTAGCGTCGGCCTCAATTTCCCTGAACCAGCGCTGCCGGAAGATAACCCTTTGAGCAAAGAGAGAGTGGCGTTAGGCCGACGACTCTTCAACGAGCCTGCATTGTCTCGCGACCACAGCTTGTCATGTGCATCCTGCCATCTATCGGGCGCGGCTCTGAGCGATCCTCGACAGTTCAGCATTGGCGTGGATGGCCGCAGTGGGAATCGGAATGGGATGCCGCTCTTTAACTTAGCTTGGAAACGCGAATTCTTTTGGGATGGTCGGGCAACAAGCCTCAGGGCTCAGGCGCTTGTGCCAATTGAAGATCATCGCGAGATGGACGAGAAACTGGATCACGTCGTGCAAAAGTTGGGCTCCACAGAAGGCTACGGCGCGGCCTTTCAAGCAGCGTTTGGTGATGCAGAAATCACCACGGAACGCATTGGCCTGGCGATTGAGAACTTCCTACTGACACTGACTTCGTATGACTCAAAATTCGACAAAGCCCAACGTGGTGAAGTTGAACTGAGCGCGGATGAGAAGCATGGCTTTGAGTTGTTCATGATGGAGCGCGAACCACGGCTCGGCACGATGGGTGGAGATTGCTTTCATTGCCATGGCGGGCCTCTATTCACCGATCATCAGTTTCGTAACAACGGCTTGGCCATTTCTGAGACGGATCTCGGCCGCTTCAATGTGACCAAGATCAGCATCGACAAAGGTGCCTTCGCAACACCAAGCCTGCGCAATGTTGCCTTAACGGCGCCCTACATGCACGATGGCCGTTTTTCGACCTTGGAGGAAGTACTGGATCACTACAGCGAAGGCGTGCAACGCACCGAAACGCTGGACCCGAATCTGGCTAAACATCCAGTTGGCGGACTGCACCTTACGGCAGAGGACAAGAAAGCGCTTATTGCGTTTTTGCGGACACTAACGGACGACCGATTTGTTGGGCAATCTGGCCCGGCGAAGAAGTAGTGCAGCAACGACACCTGCCTCATTTGGCGACGATGTCATCGACTGTCCAAAGAGTTTTGTCTGGACCCGCCGAACGCACTTCCGTTTCAGTAGCGGAGTCGGAATGAAAAAAGTAGGGAGTGCCCCAGCGATCAATGAGCTCTCCGTTGGCATTGAGCTTGCGTTGCTCTGGCGGGAGATAGGTCGCGCGGGCCGCATTTTCTCCCATTAGAGCCTGCACGATCTCCGCATTGGTGCCCACCGGATTGCCACCGAATCTTTGACCGAAACTCCGGAGGTTCAGCGCGATATCTTCCACGGCCTGTTTTTCTGGATCGACCTTCATCGGCGCATACTGAGGCGGGGGCGGAAATTTGCGCGCGGGTGGACTCGGCGAAGGCTTGGTGACAACGGCGGGAGGAGGGATGGTCGTGACGACCTCCTTCACAGGCTGCGGCGGCGCAGGCTGGGGCTTGGTCGGTCTCGGAACCACTGGTGGAGGCACTGATGAGACGGTAACGCTGTCCCCACTCTGCCCGCCCGCGAGCCAAAAAGCGACGCCAGCAAGGATGACAGCCACGGCTGCCACGAGCAGGGGCACACGTTTCATCTGTCAGGCCGGCTTCATGAAGCCCAAATCGGAGGTGGGGAATCGTCCGATGTTCGGAAAAACCGCCTCAATCTCGTTGGGATCTAGCCCATACCACTTCGCCAATGTAGCCGAATGCTGATCTACCGAAATCGTTGGAATCCAACGCCCAGTGCCGGTATCGTCAGGACCATTGATCGCAAAGGTGGGCAACTTCCCGAAGGTCTTGCCCCCATCGACGGCACCGCCCACGACCAAGTGATGACCACCCCAGCCATGGTCGCTGCCCTGACTGTTTGTCGGGAAGGTACGGGCGAAGTCGCTGGCGGTGAACGTCGTCACATTGTTTGACATGCTGATCTGCTCCATGGCACGCTGGAAAGCATACATGCACTCGCTAACATCGCTCAGCAAGTTCGCTTGGGTGCCGGTAGTGGTGTTGAGCGTCGGCGTCAACGTGACCTGCGCGGTGTGCGTATCAAAGCCGCCGACAGAGCAGAAGAAGACTTGGCGCTTCATGTTGAACGCGCTGGGTCCTGACGCCTGGATGAGACGGGCGATCATTTTCATCTGAGAACCTAAGGACGAGGTCGGGAAAGGCGTGTTCCAAACCCAAGTGCCGCCTTGGGCCGTCTCGGCAGTCGCCAGGATGCTCGTATTGAGCAAGTCGCCGGTAAAGATGGCATTGTCCACGACGGAAGCATAGGCCTGACGCTGAAGATTGGAGTGACTCAGCGCCAGGATGTCCTTCATGGCGCGAATGCGGGGTCCATTGCTGGTCAGTAGATTGCCGCTAAGCACCACGGCTCCAGTCGTGGAGACGTGATACTGGGACACTAAGTTACCAATCTCCAAGGTATTGGCCCCGTTGAGGGAAACAGACATCGAGATGTTCCCCGTCGGGTTTGCCGTGGAGTTGTAAAGATCTGCAATTCGCCCGCCCCAGCCTGTTGAAGGCGGTTGATCGGGAATGGAGGTCTGCCACTGGGTTACTTGATCGCTATGGGAGAAAAGCTGTGGAGGACGGGTGCCCGTGGCGTTGGTCAGGTACTGGGCGCGGGTAATCGGGCGCAAGAGAGTGCCAACGTTAAAAACGGGGGCCACCTTCCCTTCCCCAAACAAAGTCTGCATCTTGGAGCAACTCGGGTGGAAACCATATGAGTAGCCATCACTATCGGTGTAAACGGGATCTGAACCTCCCGGACCGGTGCGCATCTGCAGAAGGGATTCGGGAGGCAAAGCGAGGTTCCCCCGGATGGCGGTGTATTCGTTGAATGGCGTCGTATTGGTTGGCACGATCCAGTTGTTAGAATCATTGCCACCTGCCATGAAGAGACAAACCAGCGCCTTGTAGCCGGTAGGCGCCTGCGCCGCCATGGCGGAATTGACTAGACGCAGATCACGGATGGTTGAACTGCAAGCAGCAGCCCCGAGCCCTAGCGCGGATCTGCTGAGGAAACTGCGGCGGGTGATGATGTTGGGTGCTTTGTACGGACTCATGGTGGCTTAGCGCTGAATGGTGAAGTCGGGGCTGGTCAGAATCAGATGGACGATCGCGCGGATACGGTCACGCTTCTGCGTGTCAGTGGGAGATGACTGATTGTAGGTGATTACGGAGCAGTGGGCATTGGCCAATCCAGTGCTGTTTGGCGCGGCAGTGCAGTTCACAGGGATGGTGAACTTGTTCGTTCCAGTGACTGTGACGGTATACAGAGAGGAAGAACTGTTGAGCGTTGGTGACAATGTACCATTGCTGACGCCACTGATACAGACCTGGTCGCCAGTGACGAGCCCATGATTGCCTGTCGTGGTAACGGTGCAAGGATTCCCAGTCGCGATGGAAGTGATCTTCCGAGCCACGAAGTTTTGAATGGTTCCCTTGCCAGCAGTGGTCAATTGTCCTGCGGTCAGCAGGGTGGAGAGCCTGTCAATGAGGGTTCCAACGTTGGCATTGCTGGTCCAAGGTTGACCAGTTTGCGGCCCAGCACCTAGCACCTCCCCTGGGGTGCCTGCGGTTGCCACAGCATTGCCGACCCATGGGCCAAAGTCCATTACCAGAGCATTCGTTCCGCTCTTGAAGCTGCTCAGTCCATTGGTATTGCCGGGATTGAAGAGGCCGTTATAGAAGAAATTCGCCTGCCGAATGACCGACGTTTCTGCCGTGACCTGAAATTCTGGCGTCGTCAGGCCTTGCGAGGCCAGCGCGCCAGGGAATTTGTAGTCAGGCAGGTAGAAGTTAAATACCGTCGGCGAGTTGATGGGCGACTGATCGAGATCTGCGTTGGTATTGCCCATGTTGAACGTGCTGGGGCGTGAGGTCAGCGTGCCACTGCGAACCAGCGGCAGGGATTTCAGAGGGAATTGATACACGCTATTGTTCCCTTGGTTCGTGCCGAGATTCGTCCCAGCCGAAGGGGCCAGGAAGGTCCAGGTATTCAAGTCCACGACACTCGCAACAGTTACCACCATATCCGTTGGTTGAGGATTACTGCCGTTGTAGAAGTTAAGCTGGACCTGGTCCCCGACGTTCAGTTCGTGATTGTAATTCACATCCATGAACACACGTCGATCATTCGGCGCTGCCAGTCCTGAGGCTGTTGTAGTGAATGACCCGGGCGGGTAACGCGGGATCATCAGATTGCCCGTCCGGGCGGTTGTATCAGGCGATGTGATGGTAAAGGTCGTGCCACCGTTGGTGTTTGTGCTGGTGGAAGTGACGACCGTGTTGACCTGATTGTCCAGTCCCGCCAATCCATTTGCCGTGCCGCTCGTGAAGTCAAAATAGGCCTGATGCCCGGCTTCGAGCCAATGCCCGCTCAAGGTGATAGTCATCACATTGCTGCCAGCGGACTGGCTGTACGTTCCAGTGCTCCAACCCTGGGCGTTCACAGTGAACTGGGTGGAAGTGTTTTGAGAACCTGTGATGCTGGCCACGGAGTAGTTCCCAATCCAAGGCACCGGACCGCCTGTGGCAGTGGAAAACTCCAAGAAGGAATTGTTCCCACTGGTCAGTCGATGCGGCGAGTTGGTCACAATGGTCAGCGTGCGATTACCGTTTTGGGTAAACGTGCCCGTCCAAGGCTCGTTGCGGAAGGCGCGACCTGCGGCAGCGACGCGCATGACAGCTTCGCGCTGTTTTCCGAATGCAGGCCTAATGGCCTCCGCATCGCTGCGGGCTTCATAGTCAAGGAGTATGGCCTTGATCACAGCCTGCATATCACCGCGCACACCGGACCCATTGTCGTTAAAGGTTTCAACGACTCGGTAGAGATAGTCGCGGGACGGATGACTTGTGACCAAGCGCTGAATAAGCTGGCGGCAAACGAACGGCCCCACATTCGGATGATTGAACAATTGGTCGTGCGTTGCATCCAGCTCTTGCGCTGGCAGCGCACGGTAGGCGGGATCGTTGTAGTGGGTGGAAATATGGGCCGCCAAAGGATCAAGAGTTTGGCCTCCAGCTTCCGTCAGCCCAGGCAAAACCACATTATTTAGGATGCGCTTTGGCCCCGTGTAGTGTCGGGCTGGAGTCTCGCGCATCTGTCGTGTCCAGTTGGCTGCCGAACTGAAGGTCGAGTGAAAATCGCCATCGTATCCGTAATCCCAGCCAGTGAAAGCATGGGCAAAGCCGACGATCTCGCGCTGAGTGTAGGTATCGATCGGAGAGTCCTTGGAGGTAAGCATCAAGGTCCCATCTGGCCACGTACGATAGAGGCCGATGGAGAAGAGTTGCTTGATTTCACGTGCGTAGTTTTCATTTGGGATACGGCCAATGCCGAGGTCCGGTTTATCATTACGCAGCATGTCAAGATAGCGCCCCATGGTGGGAGTCAGGGTGACGTCCTCCAGGATATCACGGAAGCTGCCAAAGGCATTCTGGGCGAGTTTGTCGTAGAAGTAGGACAACGCCTCCCCGCGATTGTCCAATGGCCCCTGAGCCGAGACGACGAGGATTTCGCTGAGCGCGAAGGCGACGCGCTGGCGCAATTGGTCTGGGCCAGTCACGGAGTTCAACCACCACGCGTTGAATGTTAGGGTTTCGTCAAAGGCACCCCCCTGCGCATTGGCGAATTCCGTTCGCATGACCTCGGGCAATTGATAGCTTGGCGCCTTGGAAAACTGATCTTCGATCCACAACTCGTAACGTGTCTTGCCACCAGTCGGCACAATGTCCTTGAGAGCTTTGATGTCCGCCGGGTTGGCGCCGTACGTCGCCTGGGTGAGGAAGCGCACCGCCCCCTCATTGGTATCACTGTCATCCGTCCATGCAGGAGGCGGTGGCGGTGGAGTGAAAGTGCGAGAACCTGCAGCCAGCGTGAGGTTACCACGAATTTCACCCGCAGGATACAGCGCAGTATGAAGGTTCATATAGGCTTTGCCTTGTTTGAGTAACTCGATGATGTCCGCCTTTGCCAGGGTGCCCACCATTGGAGGGAACACCCACTTGTGACTACCATCAGGTTGAAGACCGCTGCCTGGAGGAGGCTCAGTCGGGTCGTACATGATGCTAGATGAATGTGTCAGATACGCGTCGTTGTGAACGTGCCAATCAGTGAGAGGTCCCGACAAACCGCCATAGCTGAAGTTGATAATCGCATAGCTTTCGTCATCGCTGAGACGGAAAGTGGCAGTGCCGACACCGTTAGTGGTAGCGCCATTTTGCGAAAGCATGGTGGCGACATAAAGAGTACCAGGCGTGGTCCCCGGCGCAGGAGGCACATAGGTGTCAATCGCATAGCTCGGCACCACTTCACTCGGAGCAGTGGTTGCTTCCCCGGGACGCGCCCACCCTACCGCCACGTTGTCACCGCTGCCAGCTCCTGCCTTGTAGAGAACCTCAAAGTAATAGCGCCGACCTTGCTCCAGAGCGAGCCAGGGTGATTTCTGCCCGGCCTCAACTCCCCAACTCTGCGGGGTCGTACTCCCGACCTGAACTGCAGCGCGCTTGAAGACATTCACCGGCTCATCGTCGTTGGAGATCCAGAGTTCTGCCTCCCCTCCAGCAGCCAGCCAGAAGTAGTAATTGCCAGTGTCGGGAGCGGTAATATAGCCCCGAATGCGTGAGCCATAGTTGTCACCGAAATCTGTAGGACCTTCCAACGTAGGCAAAGTGTCGGAACCATTCGGAGCAGTTCCGGTGGCAATGCTAGCAACACCGCCACTGACGATTCCAGTCCAATAATCTCGCGAGACGGTGCCAGTCGTTTCGTCGACATGAAGATTCAATACCGAAGTGCTGGTGCCATCGTCGTTGCTGACCGTTACAAGGACCTGATAATCTCCTGCCGCACCGGAAGGAGGAGTGCCACTGATGACGCCATTGCTGTAAGTTAGCCAAGCTGGCAAATCCCCAACCGTAATGACACCCGCATTGCTGCCCTGCACCGCATAGGAGAACTGACCTCCGACTAGCGCCACTTCGGTCGTTTCACTGGTATGCGCAGCGGGAGCCTGGGGAACACTGGACGGATACAAACGCTCCGATGGGATGATTTGCTTGGGCTGGCTCGGGCTGAACCAGTAGAGGCGGCAGCGACTAAAGCCACTGCTCTCCCAATACTCCAACTCAATGTCATAGCGAGTGCCGCCAATCATCGGGATACGGACATAGCGTTCATTGCCATTCGAGGACCAATCCTTGAAGGACTTGTTCGCGAAATTGAAGTTCATCGTTCCGTTGCTGCCATCGGCAAATTTACCTGGGCCAAAATTCACGGCGTAGGCACCAATGCGATCCGTCGGTATGGTGGCGCTCGTATTCGTTGCCACCATCGCGATGGAACCCGTGCCCGTCGTGAACGATGTCCCGTAGTTCACCGTAAACGTTGTGGCGGTAGCCGCAGTAATCGTCCTGTAGCTGTAGGGTTGGCCGCTCAGGTTACCGCTTGTCGGATCCACAAGCACGGTGTCACCCAGTTGGAAAGTCCCCGGGGGAAAACCTAGAAGAGAAAAATTCACCACCGCTTCACCCGAGCCAGAAGTGTAACTGTAAGTGCCCGTTCCAGCGGCATAGACAGCAGAGACCTGGCGATCACTATTGTCACTGACGTTGATATTGCCGCTACCGGTTTCGAAAGCACCAATCCCGATATTGACAGTGAAAGTGTTGCTCGTCGCAGCGGTAATCTCATACGGTAGGAGACCAAGGTTCACACTGCCGCTGGTTGGATCGACCTCAACCGTTTCACCCACCACAAAACCCGAAGCTGCGACGTTGGCGAGGTTTGAATAATTAACGACCAAATCCCCCGTCCCGCTGTCGTAGGTGTAGGTGCTATTGTTCCCCAAGGCAAGATTGCCATTGGCTGGGTCCAAACGCAATGTTTCCCCCGGCTTCACACTTCCTAGCTTCAGCGAGGAGTTCGCAAAGTTGACGATGGTCGTTCCCGTGGCGCTATCATAATAATAACCGCTACCGCCGTTGTTGGCTGAATTCAGGAATTTCATGTCCTGCACCTGCCCATTGATTTTCAGAGTGCAACCATCGTCAGCCAATACACTGAAGGTGTACTCTTCCGAAAACTGCGGCTGTACCTGCCCCGTCCACTTAACGGAAAAGCTATCGACTGCGATGATGCTTGGGTCAGGTGATCCGATGCCATAAAGTCCGTTATTGCTGTCGTTGGTGCCATTGTTGTTAGTGCCTACACGACCCGGCGCTCCAGAGAAGGTGGTATTTTGCCACACGACATTGTACCACGCGTTGACAGGACTGGTAGTAGTTGGCCGATTCAGAACGTAACCAGCTCCCGTTCCGCTGGTAGGCAATGTTGGCGCCGCAATGTTCACGGTAAAGGTGTTAGCGCTATTTACGAGTGCAACGGTATAGGCTCCGTGGAAGTTCCCGTTGGTCGGCGTGAAGAGATTGCCGGACGAAAAGGACAGATCCACCGGATCATTCACGCTATATCCATGGCCATTCAGAGTCACCAGAATGGTCCCCTGCATTGCCCCCGCCGTGCTAACCGTGCGGGTGTAATTGTAGTTAGCATTCATCGCCGCAACATGGGAATACACGTTGGCCTGCGGGATATTGGCGAAGGTGCCATTGTTTAAACTCCATTGGAGTCGGCAGCGAGCCTCTCCGGTTGTCTCCACTTGCTCCACGCGGATCTTGTAGCGGGCTGCAGCAGATGCCGGAACGACAAGCGCATAGCTAGAGCTGATTTTGAAGGTGCCAATTGTCTCGTCATCAGCAACCCCATCTTCGGGACTACCCGTGGCCGCAGTGTCCCAACCGTGCTCCAGCACCTGCTCTCCAGGAAGTTCAAAGGTACCGTTGTTGTTCAAGTCTAGCAGCACACGTGCTTTGTCGTCCGCGTCCAGTTGCAGACGGTAGTTACCTGCGGAGGTGGGATGCAAATAGGCTTCCCAGACGGATGACCAGTTATCCGGCGAATTGTCAGGCGTCAGCGAGTTGCCATTCGGTGTTCCGCCCATCCACTCATAGTCCACCGTCCCGTCCACCCGCTCAATGCGTGGTGGGTGCACCGGTAAGATACTGAAATAGAGGTTGCTGCTGCTCGTCGTTGGTAGGGCCACATCCGAGGTGATGGAGCAGGTGAAATTGGCGGCCGTTTTGCCAGTGACGGTGTAAATCTGATGGTTGTAGGCGGTGGCATTCAGATTGCCTCCGTTGAAGCTAAGCTTCACATCAGATCCAATACTTACAGCACCCAACAGCGTCGCCAGATTACCCGTCGTCGGAGTCACCAAAATTGTGCCCGTCGTGGTCGGGGTGCCTCGCGTAAAAGTGTAGTTTGCCAAGTCACCAAAATTTGCCGCGTGAACCGCAGTGCCACTGGAATGGTCGTAGTATCGCGCCAACAAACCTGTGCCATTCGCGGCGGTGGTGTTTTCGATGATCACCGTCGCCTTGTCATCATCCCCGATGACAGGTGGAGCGTACTCACCCGCAGTGGCCCCCGTGAGGGTGGCTGTCACAGATTCGCTGCCTTCAAGATCCGCGTCTGCCATCGGATTGACGTAGATGGTGGTGGTCTTTTCACCTGGCGCAAAGTCAACGGACACAGTTGGGGTATTCGAATAGTCGGCACCATGAGTGGCCGTACCACTCAGAGCATAGGTGACCGTCGCCCCGACCAAACTGCGGGTGCGACTCACCGTAAAGTAGCCACTTTCAGGTCCATCTTCAGACGCTAAAGGAAGTGTGGCCTCAATGCTCACCTCGTCTGGCGCATTCAATTCAGCCTCGATTTCCACCCCATCTTCAATCCCATCACCATTGCTGTCAGCGAGATGTGGGTCAAAGCCCGTCGTGATCTCCGCCCAATCACTCACGCCGTCGTTGTCCGAATCCGCGTCGGAAACCTCTAGGCGATAAAACTTGCGGGAGCCCGGGGCCTTTGCCACGCTGATGATTTGGCTCTGATTGTCGGCTGACGGCACAAAAGCAGTAGCCCCGTTGACGGGCAATACCTGTAGTTCCACTGTCGAGAAGGTTCCCCCCGGAGAGTCATCACTCAGTACCCGGTATTTTTTCCCACCTTCTGCATCGAAGGTGAAAATGACGGAGCCCGCAGAAATGACCGTGCTTCCAACCCGATGGCAGTCCCCCATTGCGCGCGGATTCGTACCCGCAATCGACTCAACGAGGTTAGAGCAACCATCGGTATCTTCATCGCCGTTTGGGTCGAGTCCCCAAGCGTTGTAGACAGCCTGCCAAACGTCACACATACCATCGGGTGCACCCTGTCCAGGCCCTGTGCTGTGGTGGTCTATCCCGGCGTGGGACGTGATGGAGATCGCCAGAGAGGCAATGACTGCTCCAAGTACAGAAAAGGCACGAGTGTGCATAAGATTGGTTGGCGGAGGCTGTGACTGATGCTACATCCGAGGCATATTTGGCCTACGACCTGCTTCATCTAACGCTGCGGTTATAGCGAGATTCGGTTCCCACCGTCAATAAAAAAGCCAAAGCCTTACCCAAATTGGGAAAAAAATCCTATCACCACTGTTCAAGGGAACACAATTCAGCTCTCAGCTGCCCAATACCACCAATCAGGCATAATCCACGAAGTCCAGCTTTGCTGCCGGAGTGAAGGGATCGGTAAAGCGGTGCAAGTTGGGGAAGACGGCACCGATTTGGCCTGAATCCAGGCCGAACCATTTCGAAATGACGGCCGCATATTGATCGACCGAGGTCGACGGAATCCATCGCCCGCGATTGCCTGAGCAATCAATGCCACCGTTGACGGTAAGTTCTGGGAAAGTCCCAAAAATTCTTTTCCCCCGCACCTTCCCACCCGCGACAAACATATGACCACCCCAGGCATGATCTGAACCACCAGTTGCATCCGTCTTATTCGGCGTCAGCGTCCGCGTGAAGTCTGAGGCAGAGAAAGCCATCACCTTGTCCCAGAGACCCGGCACACTATTGATGCTATCATAAAACCCACGTACTGCGCAGGAGAGAACTCTGACCAACTTGTAGTACCCCTGGTCCGTACGGGCGGCACCATTTAAAACGGGGATCTGAGACGTGTGCGTATCCCAACCACCCAACTGCGTGAAAAACACCTGTCGCTGATTGCCCAGCACCGTGTTCCCGATGATAAGCCTCGCCGCCATTTTTAGCTGCCTAGCAAAGTCCTCATTGGCCGGATTGAGGCCCGACCCCGCAAAGGCGTTGGTGAAGAATGTATCTAGCGCCGTGGTGCCATTACCCGTGTCAGTGACGGCCAGCGCGTTACCGACTAAGCCCTCAGTCACTCGAGCATTCTTGGCCACATCTACGTAGCCTTGATCAAAGAGGCTATCGTGGCTCATGGCCATGATTTGCTCAAAGCCCGCCAACCGCCAACCAGCATTGTTGTTTTGATAGTTGCTGCCCACGGACCCTGGCGTAGTGAACGGATCGTAACCCGCGAAAGGCTGTAGTCCGGTCGAAACCAGAGCTGACGTGTAGGGTGATCCATACCCCGAGAAGGATGAAACGCCCGAACTGCCCATCACATAGGGCTGCTGCTGGACACCTTTTTGAAAAGAATTCACCCCATTGATGGAGACACTCATCGCCAAGGCATCCGGGTCCGTATTGTAGAGCCCATCCAAGATGTCTGCCACACGCCCACCCCAGCCACTTGTGAAAGGCTTGTCAGAAATCGACGACTGCCACTGCACCTGCTGATCTGAATGGGAGAAAAGCTGGGCGGGTTTTTGCGACTTCGGCAGTGTATTGAAATTGGCGCGCGTCACATTGGGTTGCGCCAGGGTCCCGACGTTAGCCACCAGCGCCAAGTCCTCACTTTCGAACATTGCCTTAAAGTTCTCAGTTCCAGGGTGCAGCGCCATGGTGTTGCCTGAACCATCCGCACCAATGTAACCTGCAGCAGGCTCGTAGTCCGAGACAGGATTCAAGGGATTCAGTTCCGTTCCCGCAGCATAGACATCCGCCGTTGGAATCGCAATCCCACCAGAACCACCAGCGTACTGGGGAACCCCGCGTCCAGCTTCGTATTTCTGACGCGCCGTTGAGCCGCTGGCAATCGGAAGCAACAAATTGTTGGTATCCATTCCTCCATTCAAGAAGATGCAAACCAGTGCCTTGTAGTCGCTCCCACCGCTCTGGGCAGCTGCGGCACCCACCAGTTTGAGCTGAGCGATGGTGTTCACCAGACTGGTAGCACCAATACTGGCAGCCGTCGATTGCAGCATAAAGTCACGTCGATTCGGTTTGCTGCGGTCGAGAGTCTTGCGGATTAAAATATTCATGGTCGGATGCGGGATGGGAGTGGGATCTCTCGGAGATAAGCTTATTTGGATACCATGGACTGAGGTGAAATGCTGATCAGGTAGGCAGCAATCCGGCAGCGGTCCCGGACCTCATTGTCCCAGCTTCCATTCGATGCAGCAGGAGCCTTGTGCCGCGTCGTGGAGTAAGAGCTATAGACACTCCTAGCGATCGATTTGCGCGGATTAACGTCCACCGTATTGGTCAAATCAGCGCGAACGAGAGCTGGCCATTTTGCCCGCAGTTGTCCCGTTGCTAGCAGCAAATCTAGCTTATTCATCGCCGCCAGGGTGCCGGCAAAATGGGCATCCTGGATCTGCGCCGATGAAGGACTAGTTCCGGTAGCGCCGGGGCTGGCATAATACCCAGCGTGGTAGGCCGCGATGATTTCGGAGTAATCCAAGACCACCCGTTCCTTTTGCTGGTTGCTGTTCGTGGCATTCGTATCGCCGATGTAGTAATTGTTCAGCTTTGCCCAATTCGACATCTTTACTGGATGTCGTTGCGGCTTCACATTGATTGTCACATTGCCAGTGGGCGCACTGCTCAGGGCGATGGTGTAACTATCGAGATTTCCAGCAGGAATGACCGGATTTGAACTGGTGCCAGTCGGTGAGCTTTCAGTGACGACGGTTGAGCCGCCACTCTGCACGATGTTGATGCTGCCGCCGTCATTGTCCGTGATACTAGCCGTCACGTTGGACGTGACCGTGTAACCCCCACCAGAGGAAACGTTGCTGATCACTTGAGTATGCGTGCCCTCGATAGCGGAATCGTCCACAGCTGTCACGACGACCTTTTGCGGTAGGTTCCAATTCGATGTCGTAAAGGTCAGACTCGTCGGTGCTGTTGTCACCTGCGATCCGGCGTTGATGGCAACCGTGACGTTGCCTGTTGGTACGCGGCGGAGTGTCACCCGATATTCATCGGTGTCTCCACCCTCCATAACGAGCGTGCTATTGGAGGTCTGCAGGATGGAAATCGCATTGGAACCGTTGTTTTCATTATCCGCTACAGTGGCATATACGGGCGGTGCCAGGGCCTTCGCGTAGTTTGCGTCCGCACTGGTAATCGAGTGACCGATCATACCAATCTCCGGCCCCTCGTTGTTCGTGTCATTGACCGCCGTAACCGTGATCGCCACAGGCGTGTTCCAATTCGCCGTTGTGAACGTCACCGACGTAGGCGAAACGGAAACGTCCGCCGTATAAGTCCCCACATTGGTCGTAGCCGGGTTGACATTCACGGTCACGTCCGCTGTCGGAGCACTCGCCAACTGGAGGGTGTAGGTGTCAGTGGCTCCACCCTCCACGACAAAGGTTTCGCCAGCGGTTTCAGTGACAATAACCTGGGCGTTTCCACCAGCTTCGTTGTCATTCACGGTCACAGGCAGCACAGGCAGCGATACGGCATTGTAATCGGGATCAGTGCTAGCGCAGGTATGCAGGATGTTGGTGAAGTGTTGCCCCTCAGCATCGCGATCATCTACGGCAGCGACGGTCACATTCTGCGGCGTGCTCCAGTTTGAAGGGGTGAAGGTCAGGACAATTTCACCCAGGAAGCTGCTGGAATTGGCAGAACCAGCGGTTGTGGGTGAGACCTTCACTTCTGGGGCGGAATTGGTGACGATCTGCGTCGCGTCATCGACATCGACGCCCGGGAAGGCATTCATGCCAACCAGATTGGCCCAGGTGAAGGTCCACAAACGGTTCACCCGATTGACCACATTCGTTTCCGTGTTGATCTGGAACTCCGGCGCGAAGATCCCTGCCTCAGCCATGGCACCTGGCACAATGTAATCGGGGAGGAACCAGTTAAACACACTGGGCGATCTCAAAGGGGACTGCCCCAAAATGTTGGTGTAATCGCCAAAGCGAAAGCGGCTTGCATCGGTTTTGAATTTATCGATCTCGGACTGCGGATAGGGCGTCGTCGACGGCGACTCGCCCGTCGCAAACGGGAGAGGCACGTCTCGCAAGGTCGTGAGCGGAATCCCGGTGAAGGCCTTCAGCGACCGAAGCAAACCCATGAAGTGCACCAAAGGCTCCTTTGCCCGACCTGATGCAACGCCGCTATCAGCGAGCACGAGGCTGCGGGCCTCGTAGTCGAGCAAGATCGCTTTCAGGACCTGACCCAGGTTACCATTCGTGTTCCGATAGACTTCACTAACGCGGTAAATGTAACCCGCACTAGGGTTGGACGACGTGAGCCGCTGGATCAACCATCGAGAGATATTTACCGGCGTGTTCTGGTGACCATCGTAACTAGTGTTGCTGCTGGGACTCCCAGCCAGCAGATTGTGAGCGAGGGTGAGATCGTTGGCTGCCATAGTATGGGTAGTCAGATCATTGGCTGTGCCTGTGCTCGGCAGCGTCTGAGCAGAGATCACTGTGCCGCCATTGTATCCAGACAGCAGGGTCTTCTGCCCAAAATCGTGATAAACAGTGCTGCTAATTCGGCCGATCATTTTCATTGGATACATCCAAGATGCCTGCCACCAAGAGTCGCCCCCCCCTTCATTGAAGGTGTTGAATCCCGAGGTCACGGTGTTGAGCTCCAATGTGGGATCGACGCGCGGCGAGGTATTGTAAGTCACCAGTCCATTGAAGCGCTGCACCGTTCGGGTCTTGTGGCGATAGCCAGCGCAGAGACCCGTCATCACCCTCGCCAACTCTGTGATGTCCGTGTTGTCGTAGGTTGCAATGGGCAAGCCACCTGAATCCAAAACCAAGCTGCCGTCCTTATGTCGCAACACCAGCCCAATGGAAAAGAGCTGCATGATTTCGCGCGCATAGTTTTCATCAGGGCTGATCGTGACGCCATTACTCACATAGGCAGCGCGATTCCGCAGGTGGCTGAGGTAGATGCCCATCATCGGATGGTAAGTCACGTTTTCCAGGATGGTGCGATACTTCCCAAAGGCATTATTCGCCAGCATATCCCAATAGGAAGCAGCACCGTAGTGCTTGCTCTGCACAGTCCCATCGACCGCCGAAATGACGACGATCTCGCTGAGTGCCTGAGCCATGCGCTGCCGCACTTGCGCCTTTGCCTGTAGCGCTAGCGTCCACATCTCACGACGGCGATTGTGGTGAAAGGGGTGATTATTGTTGTAGGTGCTATTGGCCGTCGGGTTGATGATCGGATTGCCAAAAGCATCGTAGCTCACGCTGTTGGATGAAGCACCGAACTGCGGATCATTCCCGGACCAGATAGGTTTATTTCCGCGCAGCACAAACTCTTCGTTGTCCGCCGCCTGAACGAGCGTCACTAAGCTGGGGTTTGGTGTCTGACCAAGGTTCATCTGCTTATCCAACCAGTTGGAATAGCCATCGATGATCGTGCCCCCACCGCTGATCGCGGCATCCACTTCAGCGCGCACCTCGTCATAAAGTTCCGTCGTCGGACCATAGGTGCACTGTTCCAAGAATCGATAAATGTCCCTCTCTATCTCGTCACCGACTGGCACAGGCCACTGCCCCGACCCAAGACTGGGAGCATCATGCACCAAGGGATTCGGCGTGAATGTTGTGGAACCAGTCGCCTTGTTGAAGTAGCCGCGAATTTCCCCCTGGGGATTGTCAGCGGTCGTGATACTGACGTAGAGCTCGCCCTGCTTCAGCGCCGTCAGCATCGCCTGATCGGTGACTTTGGTCTGAGCTGCGCGGATCTGCCAAAAACGCCCGTTCACTTGGCCCAGCCCCACATTAAGAACTTCCAAATCCGAGCCAATGCGCACATAGCAGGTGTTTTGCGACGATGTCAGATTCGAAAACGAGACATTTATCAGCGCTCCATCATTATCCCCTTCCACCAGAGCGGTCGCGATCCCAGTCGCCGTGGAAGCCACCCCGGCCTCGCGGCCCAGGAAAGCAACGTAAAGAGTGCGATTTGACTCCAACGAAGGATCGGCATCACAAACGCAGACGGTCGCATCTGCCACTGCTGGACCGCCAGGGATGGAAAAGGCCACTCTAAGATACTCTGGCACTTCCACGTTCGCATCGGGCACTGGATTGATCGTGACTTGATGGGGGGACCCAGGCAGGCCAGCGTTTGCGGGAATGTTGATGTTCCCTCCAGACACACCGGCAAAGGCATAATCCCCCGGTCCGGCATTGCCCTTGGTTTCATCGGGAGCTCCACCCTCACCAGTAATAGGAATCGTCAGCGGCATCGTGCCAAAGCTTCGCACAAGTTCCACCTTCGCGGGCTTTGGCGCAGGCAATGAGGCCGACTTGTCATCCACTTCGTAGCCGTTCTCATACCCTGCCACTGGCGCCGCGGTGAGGGAAAGCAGGGAGCGCATGGTATCGCCATCGTTGGCAGCACCACCTGAGGCATTGTTGGGGCTACTCCCAACGTTGGGGTCCGTCCCCGTCTCGTTTTCAGCCCAGTCACTCAGACCGTCGTTATCTGTATCTTGGTCCTCCGTCGTCACCCGATAGAATTTCTGATCTTCTCCGACTCCTATCGGCGTCACGAACTGTAGATTCGCCCCCGTTCCAGTGACGGGCCCACCTTCATTCGTCCATGTCACATCCACCCCTGTGGGATTGGTATTGCTCTGGAGTTGGTACCTTTTCCCCGCCTCGGACATCACGCTCAAGATAATGTTGCTGCCAGCGACGGTGAGATCCCCCACCTTCACACAATCGGCCGGGTTACGGGGATCCGTCCCAGCGATCGACTCTGTCAGATTCGTGCAGCCATCAAAGTCATCATCATCTCCAGGGAGCAGTCCCCACGCGTGATAAACTTGCTGCCAGACATCGCACATGCCGTCAGGGCTGCCCTGTCCTGGTCCTGTGCTGTAGTAATCTGAATTGGCCCTGCAAAGTAACGGCGGCAAAAGCAATGCCAAACCAAGAACAAGGCGGGAGAAGAGGCGGGGAGTCGGCTGCATGGTCGGGTATCCGATGAGGGATGCGAATACGCAACGCCGCCAAATTCCCAAGAATCCCAGCAGTCGCTAGCGCATTACGATCTCACGATGGTACCGAATTTGAGCAACCTCGGTCAATGCGGATAACGACCGGTTCTTCTCGCTACCAGATGCCTAACCAAGCAAACTTCTGCCCTATAAACCTACGCAGAAAGGATGAATGACATAAGGGGCACACCCCAAATTCAAGCTGATGCTTGCGGACTAAAAGCCCGACCAAGAATCTTCCATCGCATCACGCAGAGACGCAATACTGACAGTCGCCTCATTCCGCTTCGGAATGCAAGGTGCAACACTCGGTGCTGCCAGATTGTCTGACAACGAAGCCACCGCACGAGAGACCACCAATCGAAGTAGACCCAGTCGGACGCCGTCAATATAGCGAACGAGCAACAGCCGCTCAGCACTGACAGGACGCATCATCAGACCTCCGTGTTCGCATTGGAGATTGATCTCCCGGGGACCACCAACCCCACATCGATCAGACAACGCACCAGCAGCCGAAAGGACGGCCTCTGCCAGCACCGCAGAGAGTGTCTGAAGTCCCTCAACAGGCAAACCATCCGAGCGCAAACTCACGAGGAAATCGCCCCCTCCATCGGTAAGTGCCACATGCTCGACTCCGTGCAGAGCAACGATTTCTTGCAGCAACTCAAGCGTTCGCGGATCGCAGGTGTGATATCGGGGTTCCATAGCAACGGTTTGTTCAAGCTTCGCTCATCGCCATTTTGGCCTCGCGCTCAGGCGCTGCAGGTTCGGCGGCCGGGGTTGGATAGAGTCGCTGTTGAAATTGCCCCAGGACTCCCTGCGAGACCGCATTCAACGTCGCCAGCACATTGCGACCGCTGCGTGCATCCGCCTCAAAGCTGATGAATCGGCGTTCACGATTATTGAGCAGATATTCCAGATACTCCACTGGTGCCGCATTGGGCAGATCGCGTTTGTTGTACTGCAGAACAACCGGGAGCCGATCAATCGAAGAGCCATTGAGGCGGAGGTTTGCTTCCAAGTTTTGGAACGCCTGTAGATTGTCGCGCTGCCGATCAAGCTGACTATCGGCGACAAAAACGATCCCATCCGCCTGACGGAGCACGAGTTGCAAAGTCGCGTTGTAAGTGATCTGACCAGGTACCGTGTAAAGGTGAAAGCTGGTGCGATAGCCCGGAACAGCCGCAGCCTCTACAGACAAAAAGTCGAAAAACAAAGTGCGATCCCGGGCCGTAGAGAGCGATACCAAATCCGATCTACCCGCAGGATCCAGCCTCGCATGGATCTGCTGGATGTTGGTCGTCTTTCCACACAGCGGTGTGCCGCAGTACACGATTTTGAAGGAGACACTCTGGGTGTCATGTCGGACCGTTGGCATAGGAAAGTGAGGTCAAAGTGGCGGGAACTGCCAGAACGATTAACCAATCATCCTAGCCATCTGCCGAGCTAGGAGAGTGAGCTTATCCCGCAGCCCCAACGTGGGCTCGCGGTCGTGCAGCACTCCAAGCGCGCCTTGGGAGGGGAAACAAAAAGTGATGAGGCGGTTGTCTGTGTTCAACGTGAAGGTCTCTGCTCCATCGATCCCGATCAGCGGAGCCAACCCACGCAGGCTGCGAGCGAGTTCGGCGGCCTGATTGGCAAATTGGCGAGCCTCTCCAGACTTCCCTGAGCTGTGGCCGATGACCTTATCATTGTGAATGAACGCACAGGCAGCAACACCCGGAAGGGCAGCCGTGAGCTCAACCACCCGCTGCGGAGTCAAGTCCTCATCGGTGGCCAGCAGTGCACGCAGCAACAATTGTTCCTCATTGGATGTGTCTGCCGCGCTCAGGCCCAGACCTGGAGCAGCACTTGGCTGACGCGGTTGCGGAGTAGCAGAATTGCCCCATCCTGGTGAGGGAGCCAGTTCGGGAGCAGTCGAGGTCATGCGCGGAGTTTCCGGGAAGAAAGCCGAGGCCCCGCTTCGCGCGACAGGCCCAGCCTCGACAGGCGGCGCTGGCGCGATAGGCGTGGGTGCCTCTGCTGCTGTTTTTTCGTTTTGAGGGGGTGAAAAAGCTGATGAGACACCAGGAGCCACCTCTTCAGCATCGACAATAAGCGATCTTTGCTTGATGGAATCAGATCGAACCGGAATCTCAGGCAGCGAAGGCATTGAGAAAGGCGCCGTCGGCCCAGAGTCATCCCGACTACCTGTCTTCGGAGCCAATGCACCAAACAATTCGGAACTGGACATTCCCTCCTTGGTCTTTGGAGACTCTGGCGCTTCAAATTCTGGTGCCGCAGCAGGTGCAGCGCCCCAGGACGTGCCAGAGGGTGAAGCGAATGGATCGAATCCGGCAGACTTTCCAGGCGCCGTCGGCTCGGGCTTGGCCGCAGGAGCTTCTGGGAACTTGAACGTATTTGGCGCAGCCGCAGCGGGGGCTTCAGGAAAACTGAACGCGCTAGATGCAGGTGTTGCGGTAGGTGGCGGAGTCTGCGCTCCTGGGAAAGTAAATGCGCTTGGCGGTGGGGACGCTGCCGGAGCTTCAGGGAATTTGAAAGCACTTGGCTCAGGTGTCTCAACTGGCGGCTTAGGCGCTTGCGGAAAGCTGAACGAAATGGGCGCGGGAGCCGCAGCTGGCGCTTCTGGGAACTTGAACGCGCTCGGCTGTTCGGCGGCACTTGCAACAGGCACCGAGGGTGTCGAGAAAAGAGGCGATGGAGGAGCGGCAGGCGCGGCCATACCCGCCGGAGCTTGCCCGGCAGCCGCACCAAATGGGAATTCGAATTTGGCTCCAGCCGCAGGCTGCACAGTCGCCTGCGCTGGCGCAGTCTCCGGCGCAGGGGTCCCAGACCCCGCAAGGAGCGACGTAAACGATGCCACATTGGACGCCAATGGCGCAATGATGGCGGGAGCCTTTGCCACTGGCGCCGCAGGTTGTGGCTCATGAGATACCGGAGCAGGTCCTGACGGCTGTGGTTGAAACACCGACTGAGGGGGAGCAACTGCAGGCGCCGGCGAAGCCACAGGTACCGATGAAGCAGCTGGCGGCGCATCTGTTTCAGCAAAATCAGCCGGACTTACAGGGACAAGGAAGGTGCGATTCGCGCTGCCCAGAACGTTACGGAAACCGATGTCAGTAATCCCCTCCACCAACATTCCCACCTCGATGGTGTTAGTAGCCCCTGATCGCACATCATATACAACGGATGCAGGAACTGAGGTCAAAATCCAGGAAGGCACCATGGATGGTTCAAAACCCAATTCCGCCGATGTCAGGTTTTTGATGAGACTCAATAACGGCATTTTGGCCGGACCAGAGCCACCGCCAGACGGCTTCATAACGACAGGGGCTGGAGCTGGAGCGGCCCCTTGCGGCGCAGGAGCCTGCGCTGGTGGGGCGAAAACAGAAGCAGGAGGTTGGACTTCAGCCTGAACTGGCGGCGCAAAAACAGGAGCTGTGGGCTGAGGCGGCATAGCAGCTTGAGCTGGCTGGAATGAAAACGGGGAAGGAGCAGGGGTTTCCTGTGGCATCGCAACGCTGAACGGAGTTGCTGGAGGCGCTACCTCAGCAGCAGGTTGCGGTGGAGGACTGGTCGAAAACACCGAGAACGGCGTAGCTGCCGGACTGCCGCCCTCTGGAGCGGCCGCCGTATCGCGGGAAAGCAGACTGCCCACGATCGGGGCCTGTGTCCGGTCAAGCTCTGGCTGCGGAGCGGGTGCAGGAGTGGATGGAAGGTTAAAGTAAGGAGGCGGTGCCCCCTCAGGCTGCGGCCCAGGGGTCGTTGCCTGCGGTGGAATTGCCGAAAAGGGTGACGGAGGAGGACTCATCGACGCCCCAGCACCCGCCGCACTCAGATCCAAAGGCGGAATCATTTCTGGAGCGGTACTAAGGGCGGGCAAAACACCCGGCGGGCGCCGCGGCGGCAAACTTGTTGGCGCGCCCTTGCCGGCGTTCATTGACGCCATTACTGAAGCAAATGGTGAAGCCTCGGGCGCAGTAGGAGCATCCGAGGCTGCTGGCATCATCGAAAAAGGGCTAGGCTGGGGCGTGGGTGATGATTGTTCCACAGCCGGTATCCCTCCCGGCGCACCGGTCATTGCCAGCATCGCCGGCAATTTTGACGCCGGTAGCGGGACCATCCTGCTATCATCAGGAGACACCGGCATCTGAAAAATCGCTGGGCAGACTCGGTATACTTCAAACAACGGCAAGGCGGCCTGCCCTGCGCTGAGCACGGACTTTAGTACCTGTGGAGAAATCGAAACTGGGTGATCTGGGGCCAGCGATGATGCTTTGGCGAGCTCTGGGGGAAGTTGTGGCAGGATGTCGCCGACGGTCAGCATTGGCCCCATTCCGCCGCTAGCAAATGGAGACCGAGACTGATCCCCCCCCACCGGTGTACCGTTTAAGCTCTCATTCCCAACAGTTTTAAAGAGTGGCCCCCCGAAAGGCATGGGCTGCGGTGCCCCTGCGCTCGGGGCAAACGGATTCGGATGAGGCGAGGGCATAGCGGCGATGGCTTCCGGCGCAGGCTCAGCAACCGCTGCGAACAGAGACGAAGCCTCAGCAGTGTCCGTCCCACCAGAGGACGACCCGCGTTGGAAAAGGCTACGAAACGAAAAGCTCATTTAGATTCTAAAATTTGGGAAATCGGGAGAGTTATTATTTGACCCAAAATTTATCAGTAATTATGGCTGGGTTTTCTGCAATTTGTCAAGATATTTTAGAAGCATTAAAGATCAATGCCTCCAAATTCAAGACATTTTTCCAAGGCATGCGCTTTTCGTGGAGGCTGCACACAGATTTCCGGAAAACCCCGTCCGCCCTATGATCTCGGCGCCCCCTCTCTTCTTCCCATGCCAATGAATTGGCATTTTACCTCGGCCCAAAAGTGGGATTCATTGGAGCATCATGGGAAGGATCATACTGGGAATCACTGGATCAATCGCCGCTTACAAAGCAGCCGACTTGACCAGTCTATTAACAAAGTCAGGCCACGAAGTCACCTGCGTCCTCACCAAAGAGGCTCTCGAGTTCGTCACTCCCCTCACCCTTCAGACATTGTCGCGACGTCATGTGATCACTGATCTCTTCGCTGAAAAAAACGGCTGGCAGCCCAGCCATATCCATCTGGCAGACACGGCCGACCTTTTACTCGTGGCGCCCGCGACGGCCAACGTTCTGGCCGCGATGACTTATGGATTTGCCAATGACGCCCTGACCGCCATCGCCCTAGCCACCCGGGCGCCCATTCTCATTGCGCCGGCCATGAATGGGAAAATGTGGCAGCATCCAGCCACCCTGCACAACGTGAAAACGCTGCGCGATCGTGGTGCGCAATTTATCGAACCAGCGGAGGGTCTCCTCGCCTGTGGCTATGAGGGGGTCGGACGCCTCGCCCCGGTGGAGCAAATCGTCAGTGCCGCCCAGTGCATCCTTTCCCCCACCGAGCCGTGAAACCCAGATTACTCGTCACAGCAGGCCCCACCAGAGAACCGATCGACCCGGTGCGGTTCCTATCGAACCGCTCTTCGGGGCGCATGGGCTACGCCCTCGCTGAGGCGGCGAGGGACGCGGGCTGGGAGGTGACACTAATTTCAGGCCCCGTACATTTAACGCCACCCAGCGGCGTTCGCCTGGTGCGGATCGAGACCGCGCAGCAAATGTTCGAAGCGGTTCGCCACGCCATCGGCACACAAGACGTAGCCATCTTTGCCGCAGCAGTGGCGGACTATCGTCCGGTCTCTGCTGCCACTGAAAAGATCAAGAAAGGTAGTGCAGAGAATCTCACTCTAGAGTTGGAACGCACAGAAGACATCCTCGGGTCCGTCCGCAGTGCCTTTGGCTTCCATGGCTACCTCGTCGGCTTCGCAGCAGAGACACAGAACCTAATCCAGCATGCTCAGGAAAAGCGTACCAAGAAGGGCTGCGACCTGATTATCGCCAACGACGTTTCCCGCCCTGGGGTGGGGTTTGACAGCCTCGAAAACGAGGTGATCCTCTGCCTCCCAAACGACAAAACGCTGGGCCTGCCTCGCGATTCCAAACAAGCACTGGCCGGGATCATCATCCGTTTCATCGGCGACCACGTCGCCATACACCCAGAGCCCACCCCTTCCAACAAACCCCCGACTCCTGATACGCAACCGTGAAAGAACTCCTCTCCGCAGCCATCGAAGCCGCCCAAAATGCAGGGCAACTGATTCGCGAAAACTTTGGCAGCACCCTTGTGGTGAACGAAATGAAGAAGCACGACATCAAATTGGAACTGGATGTCCGCAGCCAACAACTGATCACCGACACCCTGCTCAAACACTTCCCTGATCATGCCATCCTCGGCGAAGAGGGCGATGCAAGCGGCGAAGGCCCAGTCGAATGGATCGTTGATCCGATTGATGGCACAGTGAACTACTTTTTCGGGATTCCCCATTTCTGCGTCTCCATCGCGGCGAGGGATCAGCAGACGAAAGAAAAACTCGTCGGGGTCATCCTCGATCCCATGCAGAATGAGCTGTGGACCGTCGTAAGAGGTGGCCAAGCCGAACTTAACGGTCAGCCGATCCACGTCTCCAGTCGCGCCGAGATGAGCCAGGCCGTCGTCACCGTCGGTTTTTCAAAGAGCCGCGAGGCTCTGGATGCCGGGTTCGATCGCTACAAACGCATCGCCTACGACGTGAGGAAGACCCGTATGCTGGGCAGCGCCGCTCTGGCCATGGCCTACATCGCCTGCGGCCGCCTTGATGCCTATGTCGAAGAACAAATCAGCCTCTGGGACATCGCCGCTGGCCACATGCTGGTCGAGGCGGCCGGGGGACGGGTGAACCTTGATCCAGGTCAGCGGACGAACGGCACCATGTTCATCTGCGCCTCGAACGGCCTCCTGCCGATCGAAAGCTATCTGTAGAGGCGGCGGCTGAGGCATCTGGCATGATTAAAAACCTTATCTTGGATTGGTCGGGCACGCTCGCAGACGATCTTCCCGCCGTTCTCCGCACCACCAATCGGATGCTCCGCCACTTCGGTGTTCCTGAGATGGATCGGGAGGAATTCCGCCAGCGATTCCGACTACCCTACACAGAATTTTATCAGGAGGTTCTGCCGGACGTCTCACTGCCAGAGCTACAGAATCTCTATCTGCAGCACTTTCCAACTGGAGCCGGCCATGTGCCGCTACTGGACCACGCGTTTGTCTTTTTGCAAACTGCCGCAAAAGCGGGTCGGCGACTGGTTCTCTTCAGCAGCGCACCGCTGGACCATGTGTCCGCCCAGGCCAAGGATCTGGGAGTTGCTGATTTTTTCGAGCGGTTGTGTTGTGGGGTGATCGATAAGCGCGAGCAAATCCACGCTCTCTTGGCAGAGATGGATATGGCCCCTGAAGAAACCGCCTTCATCGGAGACATGGTGCATGACATCGACGCCGGTAAATCTGCGGGAGTAACAACAGTAGGCACGGGGACCGGTTACGAATCCATGGCGACACTGCTCAAAGCGGCCCCCGACGTTTTGGTGCCAAACCTCGCCAAGCTACCACGCCTCTTAGGCATCCAATCCCCCATTGGCGAGACCTTGCCAGTTGCAACGGTTGGCGCACTGATTGTCGATGAAGCGGGCAGGTTACTCATCATCAAGACCCATAAGTGGAGCCACCGCTGGGGAATTCCTGGCGGAAAAATTCGACGGGGTGAAGCATCTATCGATGCGCTCCGGAGGGAGCTTCGAGAGGAGACCGGCCTTTCTGTGTCCGACATCACCTTTGTAATGGTCCAAGACTGCGTCGAACCGCCTGAGTTTCAGCGTTCTGCCCATTTCTTATTGCTGAACTACGTGGCCAAATGCGCAGGCAGTCAGCCCCTCGTCATTCTCAACGAAGAGGCACAGGAATTTCGCTGGGTGACGCTTCAAGAGGCAATGGCTTCGGACCTTAATGTCCCCACGCGGCTCCTCATTGAAGAATGTTTGCAACGCGGGCTGATCTGAAGTTCAATGTGACATGAATGATGAAATCATCATCGCAGGGCTTGAGATGCCAACACGAATCGGAGTACCGGATGTAGAGCGTTCCAACTGGCAGACGCTTGTCGCAGACATCACTCTGCGCAGCCCCACGCCCTTTGATGAGATGGGGGACGCGATCACGCACACCATCGATTATGAGGCCGCTGCCAATCGCTTCCGCGCGATCGCAGCTGCCCGTCCCCGCCACCTCATCGAAACATTGGCAGCTGAGATCGCTGAATGCGCCTTGGATGAATTCGGTGCCGCCAGTGTCTGTATCGAGCTAAGGAAGAGGATCCTCCCTGGAACAAATCACGTCGCCGTCCGCCTCTGCCGAAGTGGTGCGGCATGAATTCAATCGAAAGCGTAAGAAGTGCTTGTGCCCAAGGCTAAGGAGTGATTTTCTAGCGCGCCCCAACCGACGCTGGACGCAGCAGCAGGTTACCGTGCTTTTAGGATGAGTGAAATCGCAACACAAACCGACCCCGTTAAAGACAGTGAACTCGTCGAGCGTGCTCAGAACGGGGACACCAAGGCGTTTGATGAACTCGTCCGCCGGTACACGCCCAGGCTCTATGCTTTGGTTTACAACATGACGTCGAACCGGGAAGACACAGCCGATCTTCTCCAAGACATCTTTGCCAAGGCCTATCGATCCCTGAAGCGATTCATGGGCAAGTCCTCCTTCTACACATGGATTTATGCGATCGGCGTAAATATGACGCTCAACTTCCTCAAGAAGCGTGGGCGCTACTACAAGGTCAGTCTTGACGATGTAGATACAGGCATCGAAAACGATCCAGAGTTCATCAAAGTCACAACCTCCAATAACGGAACACTCAGGGATGTGAACATCAATGAGCTCCAAAAAAGATTGAACGAGGCCATGATGAAGCTGTCAGAAGACCACCGCACAGTTGTGACGTTGTACGACATTCAAGGCCTTCAACACTCGGAGATCAGCAAAATCCTAAACGTTTCAGAAGGCACAGTTAGATCCAGATTGTTTTACGCCCACCGCCAATTGCAAAGCTACTTGGAAGATTTCGTCAAATAGCCCGTCAGACAGCCTATCGAAACCGAAAAAGACAATCCCGCATGAGCGACTTCGAACATATTCAAAACCTCATCCGCCTGAAGCGGCATGAGAAACCAGACGACTCATTCGTGGAAAACTTCCTGACCGAGTTTCACCAACGGCAACGCGAGGACGTGTTAAAGCGCTCTGCCCGCAGTCTGGTCTGGGAGCGTTTTACCACCTACTTTTCGGATTTCTTTTCACCCAAGTGGGCCTATGCATGTGTCGGGGCCGCCGCCGCAATTGCGCTAACGTTCTTTGCCTTGAACCCGGCCCCTAAAGCTTCGGGCGATGCCAGACAGGCAATCGCTAAGTCGGAGAGCATGACACCGACGGAGGCACCGCAGGTTGCCGAAGCACCCAAGACTCCGACCTCAACTCCCAAAGATAATTTTGGCGTAGAACTTCCTTTCATCGGCTTTGCCCCAGAGGGCGTCGATATCGAGCCTCTCCTGATCAGTCGTCACTTCGCTGGAGGCTATGGCGACGAGCGGATGCACGCCATAAGCGGCAGCACCCTGGGCACTGATCTGATCGGCATTCCCTTTGACGAAGCCAAAGAAAGCAGTGCGGCGGCAGAGCAGCACTGATCCCAATCAGCCAATCAAAAGCTGAATGCCATAGGCGATCAGACCTGTCGCCGGGATCGTGAAAATCCAGGCCCAGACGATGCGCTCAACCACTCCCCAGCGGATTGAGCTGAAACGCTTTGCTGCCCCAACACCCATAATCGATGTAGTGATGGTATGGGTGGTGGAAACCGGCATCCCCATGTGACCCGTAATGAGCAAGATTGTAGCGGCGGTCGTTTCCGCTGCAAAACCATGGACCGGTTTCATCTTCACCATTTTGTGCCCCAGGGTTTTGATGATACGCCACCCGCCCGCATAAGTGCCCGCGGCCATCACCATCGCGCACGTTATCTTTACCCAAGTCGGCACGTTATTGTTCGATAGTTGCAAGAAAGACAACCAACTCGGCAGCCCTTCAAGCTGACCCGCCGCGTTGGCAGAAACCAGCGTCAAAGTGATCACCCCCATGGTCTTTTGTGCATCCGCCAAGCCGTGGCCGATCCCCATGTAAGCGGCGCTCACAATCTGCAGCTTAGAAAAGATAAGATTGATCCAGTAGGGGCGCCAGTTGCGGATGATGATGAAAATCACGCCCATCATCAAAAAGCCGATCACCAACCCCAGGACTGGTGAGGTGATCATCGGAATCACTACCTTGTGATAAATCCCGTCCATGGCGACTTTTCCCGTCTTGGCATCCACTTTTTCAAAGGACCACTTCATCACACTCCAGTCGCCGCGGGCTGCGGCCAAAGTGGCGCCACACAACCCACCCACCAGCGCATGACTGGAGCTGGAAGGTAATCCCAACCACCACGTAAAGAGGTTCCATCCAATCCCACCTAGCATCGCGGACAGAATCACGGTCGTCGTCACATACGCGCCATCGACGATGCCAGAACTGATGGTCTTTGCCACGGCCTGGCCAAAGAAAGCCCCAGCAAGGTTGCAGACTGCGGCCAGAGCGAGAGCTTGCCGTGGCGTCAGCACCTTTGTCGATACCACTGTGGCGATCGCATTCGCCGCATCGTGGAATCCGTTGATATACTCAAAGACTAGCACCACCAAGAGCACCAGCAGTAGAAAGAGCAGAGTAGTAGTCATGAGCTCAGGATCGGATCAGGCTCAGGAATACTTCAGCACCACCTGGGACACAGCATTGCCTGCGTCCCGGCATCGGTCGATGACCTTCTCCATCAGTTCATAGAGATCCTTCAGCATGATCATCCTCACGGGCTCATACTTGCCAGTGTAGAGATCGCCCAGAAGCTCAAGCATAAGCTTGTCCCCCTCCCCTTCGATGTGTTGAAGCTTGGAATTGTGATCCTTGATCAGTTCCAGATGCAAC
Organism: Verrucomicrobiaceae bacterium; assembly: GCA_024232965.1. Lineage (GTDB taxonomy): Bacteria > Verrucomicrobiota > Verrucomicrobiia > Verrucomicrobiales > Verrucomicrobiaceae > JACKQF01. The sequence goes on from JACKQF010000005.1 coordinate 222,153, forward strand.
TTTTTGCGCAGCACCTTGATCATCACTTCCACCGTACCCGCTGCCTGCGTCATCATTGACAGCTGGCGGGAGAAATCTACTCCGTCCAGTTTGTCCCGGCATATGATCACCCGTTCAGCGATCTTTTCCACGGTCTTGGGGATCTTGTAGAGCGCAGTGGATAGGGCCTCAATGTCTTCCCTCTCCAACTCGGTCACAAAGGTACGGCACAACTGTTCATTGATCTGCTCGGTGATCCGTTTGTCCTTGCGGCGAGCAGCCACAAGTTCCTCAAGCGTTCGCTTCTCGGGGGCGTCAGCCAGAAGTTTTTCCAGGGCATCGATGCTGGCCCGCGCCTCCGCAGCACTTGCTTCCAGGAGGTCATAGAAGACATCACTTTTGCCAAACAGTTTTTGGAGGGAGATCATAGTCGGATAGAAATAGGAGAGCGTCTATTGTGACGATTTTGTCACATAATGGCTCCTCTCTACTTTGCGACACGGACTTGGTCAACTCCGTCCAAACGCTTGCACAATGAAAGGCTTACAAAAAGCCAAATCGGGATCACTGGCCAGTATCAATGTAAGAAAAGGGTCAAAATAGCCTCGCAATTCAACATTATTTTGATAATTTTCATATTTGTAGTATTATTTAGTGTATGCCCATAGCTTCCCAGACTCTGCCTCCGATGGCGGGGGTGCAAGCACTGGGGCCCGCCAACGCTTCGAACGCTGCGGGCTCAGGGGAAGTCGTGCCGGAATTGGCCGTCGCCGGCCTGACAAATAGCCAACAGCAGAAATTCATCGCCGAGGACCGTACCCAAACCCTCCGCAATGCGGCGATTGGTGCCTGGATCATCATTTTTATGGTGCCCGCTTGCACCATCCTGGACTACGCCGCGTACCCGCAGCATTACTGGACCTTTCTGCTTCTACGCATGGTTTGCTCCATTTGCGGTATCCCTATCCTCTTGGTCATCAAACAGCCGTGGGCACAGAAAAACTACCGCGCATTCCCTGTCATCCTTCCCATCGTCCCTGCCTTCTTTATCGGCGTGATGATCTACATCAGTGGAGAGGCCCACTCCGGCTACTACGCTGGCCTCACTCTATGCATTGTTGGATCATCGTTCGTCTTTCACTGGACCTATAAGGAACTGGCCTGGACTCTCGGCATCGTCTTCGGCATTTACCTCGCTGCCACGATTCCCAATTTGAAGATGCACGGCGATCTCCAATCTCTGGGGCTCTTCGTCAACAATACCACATTCATGGTCTGCAACTGCGTCATATTCTTCATCAGCAGCAAGCATCACTATGCCATCCGGATTCGGGAGTTCAGCAACCGCTGCGTCGTAGAGCAACAGAGCCACGAAATCATTCAGCAAAATCTGGATCTGACCGAGACCCTAACCCTTCTAAAAAGCACCGAGGCGCAACTTGATCACAGCGAGAAGCTAGCCTCCATCGGGCGACTTACAGCGGGCATCATTCACGAGATCAACAACCCGTTGAACTACATGAAATCCGCCATCTACGTGCTCAAGAAGCGGGCAAAAAAAGCACCGCCAGACGTCGCCGAGTCGATTGACCCCATCGTCAATGATTTGGGCGAGGGCCTTGACCGAGTGGCATCGATCGTGTCGGACTTGCGAACCTTCTCGCACCCAGAGAACCGCCCCACGACACCGACCCAACTCTCCGCAGCAGCAGCAAAGGCCACACGCTTCATCGTCAACGAAGTGCAGGACCGCAATGTGACGCTGGCCGTCGATGTGCCGGAGCACCTAATCATCCTCGCGGACGAAAATCATCTCATCCAAATCATCATCAACCTAGTTCAAAACAGCCTCGACGCCCTGGTGAACCACCCCACACCCGAGATCACCATTCAGGCCAGCGAATGCGACGGTGAAGTTACCCTCAGCATCAGAGACAACGGTCAGGGAATCTCCCAAGACAATATCAAGAAGATCTTCGATCCATTTTTCACCACCAAAGAGGTTGGCAAAGGTATGGGGCTCGGCCTCAGTCTCTGCTACAGGATGGTGCAGCAAATGGGGGGAAGCATCGAGGTCGAAAGCTGTGAAGGTGAATTTACTCAATTCTCCCTGTCATTCGCTTCTCCCTACCACACACTCCGACAGCTAGTAGCATGAACGGCACCCGGGCAAAGCCTTATGCGGTCCTCTACGTGGACGACGAACTCAACGCGCTGAAGTACTTCAAGCAGTGTTTTGAGGATGAATACGTCATCCACACGGCCGCCAATGCCTGGGACGGTTATCAGTTACTCCAACAGTATGGTGATGAAATCGGTGTTCTGATCACAGATCAACGAATGCCGGGAGAAAATGGCGTTGAACTGATGGAAAAGGCTCGCAAGCTGAACCCTAATCTAGTCCGCATTCTCGTCACCGCCTACGCTGAGTACCAGACTGCCGTGGATGCGGTCAACGAAGGCCGAGCCTTCCGCTATCTTCACAAGCCCTGGGATCCTGAGGAACTCTCCGCCATCATCCGTCACGGACTTCAGTATTATACGGCGCTGACGGAGAGAGAGCAGTTGCTATCAGAAAAAGCAGACGCCATCCGCCACATGATCATGGCAGACAAGGTCGCCGGTCTGGGAATCCTGGCCGAAGGATTGAATCACCATCTTCGCAACGCCCTAACCGTCATCCGTGCCTTCATCGACTTGTCCCCCCTGAAACTGGTGGAAGAACTCCAAGGTGCGCAGCCCAAAGACACCAGCTTTTGGAAGGACTGGCAGGGGCAAGCGGTCGAACAGATGGAGCGCATCCAGTCTCTCCTGGAACACCTATCCACCGCTACTCACGCCACCTCCGTCATGCGGGGGGACACGGTTGACCTTGTGGACATCCTTGCCGAAACCATCAACACCTTCAGCGACGCCCTCATCGACAAAGGCATCAACGTCGGGGCAGAAATTGACCCCAATTTGCCGAAGCTGATTGTCAACGAAGACCGCTTCAGACAACTGTGGCGGCTACTGTTTACGCAAAGCATCACGGACCTTGAACGTGGCAATGATCTAATGATCAGCGCATCCATTAGCGACGAAGACCCCAAACGTCAGCAGTTGCTGGTGACCTGGCAAGACAACGCCAATTGGCCCAATCATGACAGGCCAGCCAACCTCTTCGATCCGTTTTTCGTCCGCAGTCGAAAGCCCGATGACTTTGGCGTCAACATGATGGCGTGCTACGTGATCGTTCACCTCCATGGTGGCACCATTGAAGCACAGCCACTGGCCAACAGAGGCATGCTCCTGACCATACGAATTCCCCTGGATCCGTCCCAGACAACTCCTGCATCCCAGGACTTCTTCCAGCGCCTGATGGATCACGAGGCAAAATGGCAGCACCGCGACGAACTCGTGGCCGTCTGACACACCGAAAACGCAATGGTATGCCGCCAAATAAGGGTCTGAATCTTGCGTTGCATCCCACCGCTGACACAGCCTAATTTCGGGCATGTCATCAGTTGCAGAACATCTCGCAATCATCCACACCAAGATCGCCGCGGCCTGCATGCGCAGCGGACGGCGTGAAACATCTGTCGAACTCATGGCTGTGTCAAAAACCTTCCCTCCTACAGTCATCCAGGAAGCCGTCGATGCCGGGCAAACTTTGTTTGGCGAAAATCGCGTCCAGGAGGTCCTTGGCAAGATCCCGCAACTCCCCTCACACCTGCGTTGGCACCTCATCGGGCCGCTGCAATCCAACAAAGTTCGAAAAATTCTGCCTCATGTGGAGGCCATCCACAGCGTCGGCACGCTCAGCATCGCAAACGACATCCAGCGAATCGCCGACGAACTCGGAATACGTCCAACGGTGTATCTGGAGATCAATCTCGCCGACGAATCCACCAAACACGGGTTTGCAGTCAAAGACTTGCCAGCTCAGACCGAGGAACTTTTTAGCCTGGACCGTCTCGAAATCCAGGGACTCATGTGCATCCCCCCTTTCGATCCTGATCCCGAAAAGTCGCGCCGCTACTTCACCCAACTGCGGCAAGTTCGCGACCAACTCGAAGCAGGAGCCAACCGCAGCCTGCCTGGACTCTCTATGGGCATGAGCCACGACTATCACGTGGCTATCGAAGAAGGAGCCACGATCGTCCGGGTCGGCAGCGCTATTTTTGGCGGACGCTGAGCGTTTTTACCTCATCTCCATAATGGCCGCTGACACCACCATCACCCCTACACCCACTGCAGCCCGCAGCAAACTCGGCATTGTCATCCACTCGTACGGAAAGAGGTGGCATGGAAAGTACTCCAGCGTCAACTACCCGCCATTCTTGAATGCCCTGGATGTTTTAGATCACGTCCAATCGCTCGGCGTAGCAGGCCTGCAAACCCTTGTCCATGACTGGACACCAGAATTTGCTGCCAAGGTACGCGCAACGATCGAAGGCTACGGCCTATACCTCGAAGGCAGCCTTTCGCTTCCAAACGATAGTGCGGATCTCGGCAGGTTTGAGCGAGATCTCCGCAACGCCCGTGAAGCAGGCGCCACTGTGTTCCGTAGCGCCATGGGCGGACGCCGCTATGAAGTCTTCCGCCATATTTCCGAATTCCAGCGCTATAAAGAGACCGCTTGGCGCTCCATGCAATTGGCTGAACCCATCGCCCGGCGCCTAGATGTGCGCATCGGGATCGAAAACCACAAAGACTTCCAAGCCGCCGAACTTGCAGAGATGCTGCTAAAGCTCAGCAGCCCGCACATCGGCTCATGCATTGACACCGGGAACAGCATCGCCCTCCTGGAAGATCCCACAGAGGTCGTGAAGACTCTGGCCCCCTTCGTCGTCACGACCCACATCAAGGACATGGCCGTGCAGGAGTACTCCGATGGCTTCCTGCTATCAGAAGTGCCTCTGGGCCAGGGCCGCCTAAATATCGCCCAGATGCAGGAGATCTGCACGAAATTCAATCCCAGCGTCACCTGGAACCTTGAGATGATCACGCGCGATCCGTTAGAGATCCCCTGCCTCACCCAGGGCTACTGGGCCACCTTTCCAGATCGGCCCGCCACCGATCTCGCCCGCATGCTGGCTTGGGTGCGCAGCGGCATTGCCCCCGCGCTTCCGCAGGTAAAAACAAAAAGCACCGAGGCCACGCTAGCCTTTGAAGAGGCCAACATCGTCGCCTGCATGAAGGCTTGGGGCAGCCACAAGTCCACCGATTCAGCGACCGAGGCAGAGCAATAACTCAACGCCCCGCAGCATCTCGTAGCGGACAAAGGCCCAATAACTCGATCTCCACTGCGTGCCTCTTTTCCGGCTGGATCTCCACCACAGAGACACTGCCGTAATCGATATTAAAATGTGCCATCCGGCGCAGAGGCATGTCCAACAGCAACGCGAGAATCACACGGATTATACCCCCATGGCAATAGATCGCCGCCGACTTGTGGGGTGTATCGTGCAATATTTTGTTCAATGCAGGCAGCACTCGGTGCACCAGTTCAGCGCCGGTCTCGCCGTTCGGAATGCCCCCGCCATCGATGATTTCCAACCAATCAAAAGCGCTCACACCAAAGCGTTCCTTCACACCCTCCCACCGATAGCCCGTCCAATCGCCAAAATCGACTTCGCGCAGGCCGGGGATGATCACTGGCGTGATTCCCCGTCGCTCCAGCAGCGGCGCCATCGTTTCTTTGACGCGCAACATCGGGCTTGCATAGACGGCATCCAGTTCCACATCCTTCATCCAGTCCGCCACGGCAGAACCTTGTTGATGCCCCAAAGGAGATAGCCCCATGTCAATGCGGCAACCACCAAAGACCTTGTGGTAGCGCTCCTCCACCTCCCCATGGCGGATAAGATAAAGCTGCGTTGGATGATTTGGAAGATGCGGTTTCACGTCAAATCCTATGCCTCCGACCGCAGTTGCACGCAAGTCTGCATCCAAAACAAGGGACCCTACTTTTTCGGCACCACCCCCAGATAATTCCGCACTGTAGACCAACCAGGTTGTGAAATCTCCTCCCCAGATGTCGGCCCTGCCCACAATGCGGACGAATGGCCACCATCGAGATTCAATGCGCGCATCACTTTCATTTCAAAAACCTGCGGCGTCGTTAAAATCTCAGCCAAGGCAGCCAGCGAACACGTCCGCGCGACGCCCAGCACCCATAGTCTTCCGCCGTCAGTCGCAACGAAGGTCCGCGGGCACGATCGTTTTCCGCTCAGCCCGCCGACGGCAACACTGCTACTGACCAAACGAGGCCCAGCTTGTAGCGCATCCGAAAAACCAGCTCCCACTTCGTACTCCGCGTTCCATAGCAAATACGGCTCCCCTCCTGCCACCGCCACCATCCCCGTAATCAACGAAGATTTCTCAGCAAACGATCCCAGTGTCTGTCCCCCGGTGACCATTAGCCCCACAGGCTGAAAGGCTTTTGAAAAAAATCCCCCATTCACTCCAGCGACCGCTCCATGGTAGAGCATCGCCGCACCGATGATATTGCCGCCAGCCTGAGCGGCCGCCTGATCGATGACCCGCAGGGTGTGGGACCGACTGTCAAAAACCACATAGCTAATGTCTACCAGACCTCCCTCACTCTGCACTCGGACCTCTTGGTAGCGGGCACCACCAGACAGCGCCCGCTCTTTCGACCGCGAAACCAAATGCCACCGCGTGCCAGCAGTAGGATTGAGCTCAGCCTGCTGCGTCTGCAGTTGAGTCGGATACGCAGGGTAGAGTGGCGCAGGTGCGGGACCCGATGGAAACATCCCGTCCGTAGAGGCTTGTGGAGGTATCGTATTGGCCGTGCCCACTCCTCGCTGGCCAAAAAGTGGTGCCATCGGCTGCATCGCCGGAGGAAGGTTCTTTGCACAACTCGAAACGCAGAGCACGGTGCAAAAGCATACCCTCAGCAGCCATTCCGTCTGCCTGCCCGACTTTCCACTCTGTTTAATGCTCATCGGTCGGAAATGATGTTGGTCGCCATCCAGCGCTGCATATCCTTGAGCGCCCGAGCTCGATGGCTCAATTCGTTCTTGGTGGCCGCCGGCAATTCGCCGAAGGTTTGGTCAAAACCGTCTGGAATAAAAAGGGCATCATAGCCAAATCCGCCGCCCCCACGTTCCGCAGTCAATAGCTGCCCCTGCACCGACCCATCACTCTCAGCCACCACCTTGCCGTCCAGCGCCAGAGCCATCGCGCAACGGAACCGCCCACTGAATGGACCGCCTGCTGTTAAACCGGCCAGATTTTGGACCAGCAACAAGCGGTTACTCGCATCTGTCGCCCCCTCGCCCGAGTAGCGCGCAGACCGCACGCCCGGCTGCCCGCCCAGCGCATCCACCTCAAGCCCAGAGTCGTCCGCCAGGACATAGAGTCCTGAAAGCTCACCGCTAGCCGCCAGAGCCTTGATCGCCGCATTGGCCGCGAAAGTTTCACCAGTCTCCTCCGGCACAGGGAGTTCGGGAAAGGCACTCAAATCCAAAACTTCCCAATCTGGTCCCAACATTGCCCGAACTTCGTCAGCTTTATGAACGTTGGAGGTAGCAAAGAGCAGGCGCGGCATTGTGTTTTAATTGAGCGAAAGTCGTCGAATAGTTCACCAGACCACCAGAGTGAGCAACCCACGATTTCGTCCTTGCGAAGATCCTCACTAGCGGTACAATCTCGGCCCGCCAATATCGGCGGAACCTCCCTCGCCGGGTTAGCTCAGTGGTAGAGCAGTTGATTTGTAATCATCAGGTCGTCGGTTCAAATCCGACACTCGGCTCCAGCCCCCCCTCAGATTGGGCTTGGCTTCCCACTGCACGATCCGCTACTATGCGAAAATCATGAGCGACGAAAATTGCTACGTCTTAAAGTCTGAGGACAAACAAGTCTTTGGTCCAACCAACCTTGAGGCCATCATCGGGTGGGCAGCTGAGGCTAAAATCTCCCCGCTTGATAAGATCAGTCTAGACGGCAAGGAAACCTGGCAGCGCGCGCCGATGATCGAAGAACTCCAAATGGACTGGCTCATCGAGATGTCTGACAACTACCTCTACGGCCCCACCAACGTCGCCACCATCCAGGAATTTCTCGCCACCGGCGAAATCAACGAGCACGTCCGAGTCATTAATTGTCGTAACGGCAAAGAACACCGCCTCGGCGACCTGCCGTTTTTCCAGGCAAGCCCGCATCACATCCGCAGCGCAGAGACGACCTTTGTTGGCACCCAGTATGGGCGTGACGGAGATCCCGAAGCTGGTCTTCACCATCGCATCCAACTTCTGGAGAAACAGCTCATGGAGTACCAGCGAGTCGTTGACCAGTGGCGGGAAGGTTACGAGTCGCTGAAGCAGCAGTTCATCGAAGCGACGGGTCGCGAGCCTCTCTAGCCTCAACGCTTCTTGCCGCCACCGCGCCTTTTTCCTTTCAATCCATCCCGGTAGTCCACCTTCTTTCGCTGGAACGGCGCGCCTGAGTCATCGGTGCTCATGCCCGCCTGCTTTTTCAACTCGCGAATCTGATCTCGCAACAACGCCGCACGTTCGAATTCGAGTTTCGTCGCCGCCTGCGCCATCTCCGCCTCCAATTCGCTGAGAACCTCCGTGACCACAAAATCACCGCCACCTTCACGCACGACATTTTCCTCCAACTCCCGCGCCTTGGTAAACATCTGCAGGCTCTCCTGCACTGCGCGGCGCACAGTCTGTGGCGTGATTCCATGCTCCTCGTTGTGATCCATCTGAACCTGCCGACGATACCCACTGACCGCGAGAAGCGCCTGGATACTCTTGGTTTGAATATCCGCAAAGAGGATCACCTCCCCATTCACATGACGCGCAGCACGGCCAGCCGTCTGCATCAGCGACGTCTCACTGCGCAGGAAGCCCTCCTTATCGGCATCTAAAATGCACACGAGGCTCACCTCCGGAAGATCCAACCCTTCACGCAAAAGGTTGATGCCAACCAAGATATCAAAATCCCCCGCACGCAGCGCCCGAAGGATTTCCACACGCTCAATCGCATCGATCTCGCTGTGCAAGTAGCGCACCCTCAGTCCAAGCTCGCGTAGGTAGTCCGTCAGATCTTCCGCAGTCCGCTTCGTCAAGGTCGTGACGAGCACCCGTTCCCCACGCTCGATGCGCTGTCGGCATTGCTCCATCGTCTCATCGATCTGGCCTTTGAGCGGTTTGATCGTGATGATTGGATCCAACAGCCCTGTGGGACGAATGATTTGCTCTACGATCAGATTCTTGCCACGGGTCTCGACATCAAACCTCTCAATCGGCTCTGCACTTCCAGAGATCCTTGGAAGTAGAGCTGGCACCGTTTCCTGCTCCCCAATACGGTCCCGCTTGTGCGGAATGTAGCCCTTGTTGCCGACCACGCTATTCTCGATCTCAAATCGAGCCGGAGTCGCACTAACATAGACGAGTTGGCCGACCTTGTTCATGAATTCCTCAAACCGCAGGGGACGGTTGTCCAGCGCGCTGGGCAGACGAAATCCGTGATCCACTAGCACCGTCTTGCGGCTACGATCGCCCTCAAACATGCCGCCGATCTGCGGAATGGTAGCGTGGCTCTCATCCACAAAGCAGAGAAAATCATCGGGGAAAAAATCGAGAAGCGTGCCCGGCGTCGCACCGGGGACGCGACCCGTCAGGTGGCGGCTGTAGTTTTCGATGCCCTGGCAAAAACCCATCTCCTGCATCATCTCGATGTCATACTCCGTGCGCATCTTCAGTCGCTGCGCCTCCAGGAGTTTCCCCTCCTTTTCAAACCAAGCCACACGCTCCTCCATCTCGCCGCGGATCGCGACGATGGCCTTGCGCAGCTTATCCCCCGGCGTCACAAACTGCTTCGCTGGAAAGATCGTGTAGCTTGGCAATTTCATCGTCACCGTGCCAGTCAATACATCGATGGTGCTGATGCGCTCGATCTCATCGCCAAAAAACTCGATGCGAATGCCCTCACTATCGAGGTAGGCAGGCACCATCTCCACCACATCGCCACGTGCACGAAAGGATCCCCGTTTCAGCATGATGTCATTGCGCTCATAGAGCATATCCACCAATCGCATCAGCAATTCCTCGCGGCTCAGATGCAATCCGGTCCGGATCGGCAGCATCATGCCCTCGTAGTCCTCCGGCGACCCCAAGCCGTAGATGCACGACACACTCGCAATCACGATCACATCCTTGCGGGTAATCAGCGATCCCATTGACGAAAGCCGTAGCCGCTCGATTTCGTCGTTCACGTTGCTGTCTTTTTCAATGTACGTATCCGTTCGTGGCAGGTACGCCTCTGGCTGATAGTAATCGAAGTAGCTGACGAAGTACTCCACCGCGTTGTGGGGAAAGAAGTTCTTAAACTCCGAGTATAGCTGGGCCGCTAGAGTCTTATTGTGGGAAAAGATCAGCGCAGGTTTCCCAATGTTCGCGATGACGTTTGCCATCGTAAAAGTCTTCCCAGATCCCGTCACGCCTAGCAAGGTCTGATGCCGATTCCCTGACCGCACAGACTTCGTCAGCTTCGCAATCGCCTGCGCCTGGTCGCCCTGTGGGCTGTAGCTGGTATTGAGATCAAAAACGGACATGTACCCTAATCATGAATGACGAAGGCAGAATGTCGAACGGGGAATGACGGTGACGAAATCGTTTCTTTTCATCCATTGAGATCAATAGACAGTGGAGCGTCAGAGAGCGGACTTGGAGCAAATTCATCTCATCGATGCCATTGGGCCGTTTTTTCGCGGCTACGACCGCAGGACCATTAACTGGTCGAAGATTCCGTGGGCTCACGTGGCACAGCAAATGGAGGCTGGAGACGGCGAGAATTTTTGGGCCCAGGTCAGAGAAGATTTGCGGACCTTGGCAGGACAAGCAGCCGTATGGGGGTACGATTCCGTATCGCTCGACGACGTCTCCCATCTGGCTGACCACGCATGGCTAGAGCCGGAAGTACGGGCAAGGACGGCCCGCTATCGGGAGGAGTTTCGGCAATGCTTCGCCCTCCTGATTCAGGCTGGACTGCGTGTTTTCGTCACGATGGACATCTTCTCCGCCACCCCCGAAATGCGCACGCAGATGGCGAAGACGGGCTGCACCGTCAATGAAATGCTCCGCACCTTGTTGGAAGAGTTTCTGACTGCCTTTCCAGAGGTATCAGGTGTGATTCTGCGAATTGGCGAATCTGACGGTAAGGACGTGCGCGACGATTTCCATAGTGAGTTGGTCATCCAAAAACCCGGTCAGGCCCGAGAACTCCTGGATGCGCTGTTGCCCGTCTTCGAAGAACGGCAGCGGCGACTCATCTTTCGGACATGGACCGTCGGGGCCTACAAGATCGGGGACCTGATGTGGCATCGGGATACGTTTGCTGCCGTGTTCGATGGGATCAAGAGCCCAGCGTTAGTCATCTCCATGAAATACGGAGAGTCAGATTTCTTCCGCTATCTCCCTCTAAACAAAAACTTCTTCCGCAACACGATCCCAAAGATCATCGAGCTCCAGGCACGCCGGGAATATGAAGGCTGCGGTGAGTACCCGTCCTTTGTCGGCTGGGAGTACGAGCGCTATATACGTGAGCTCAGCCAAGGGGCCAACATCATCGGCTGCATGGTTTGGTGTCAGACAGGAGGCTGGGTTCCCTTTCGACGGTTGGCCTTCTTGCAACCCGAGGCGGTGTGGACCGATCTGAACACCTACGTCACCATCCAAATCGTAAAGCACGGGGCGGTGGTAGCCGATGCGGTTCGAGACTTTGCGAAGCTGCGCGACCTGGGGGATGCAGACGCCTTGATCGAGCTCCTCAGACTCTCCGACGAAGTGATTCGCGAACTGCTCTATGTGGAGGAATTTGCCCAGCAAAAGCTCTTCTTCCGGCGCGTTAGGATCCCCCCGCTGCTCCAGGTCTATTGGTGCAATATTTTCATCAGTCACAGCATCAAGAAGGTGGTGCATTATTTCGTCAAAGATGCGGAGGCAGCCCTGCGCTCTGCGGCACGTTGCCTGGACAATCTTGAGCGCATGGAGTCGCTGGCAGCCAAGGCAGGACTGCCTGTGGAAGACATCGAATACATGCATGACACCTTCCGGCTCCTGGCACTGGGGCGCGAATACTGTCTGCTACCGTTCACCCCAGAGATGGAGGCAAAAATTCGCGCAGCGAAGAAGGCCTACAAAGCCAAATACCCCAAACGCGGTCTGCGCGCCCGCTATCGAGTGAAGACAGACTTTACGCCGCTGTTATTGAAGCGTCGGCACCTCGGCTGGGCACTGCAACTTTTCATGCGTAAACATCGCGGCTATCGCTGGGTAGATCGTATCGTGACCCTGAACCTGCTCTCCCTCATTTATCGGGTGATCTCAAAACGCCGCCCCCACTGGATTCCAAAATTTGCCCGCGAAAGCGCGATGGGCGTGGATGTGGTTTTCAAGTGACTTAGGCTTGTCCATTGTGGCGATCTGAATCAACATGCCCCAATGTGGCGACGGCTAAATGATTTGGGAATGCTTGGCGTGCTGGTAGGGCTTTGCGCGCTTTTTAGTGTGCTGACCATCCGCGAACTCGCCCCCAATGACGCGGGTGCGGCGCGCCGACTGGGAACCGAAATCTTGAGCCAAAAATCAGGGGCTCTCCGGGTGGTCATTGCCGTTCGATCTCAGCCTGACGACGCGCTTTTTGCCGAGACCTTGGAGGAAACCCTCCAGACGGGTGGCGCAGACGTGATCGCCGTGGTGAAGGGCGAGCCCACCGATGCGAGGGCTGCGCTTGAAAAGGTGGCTGCTGGCGGTGGATCAGTCGATGTGGTGGCGTGCAATCCCTTCACGGCTTCGTGGCTGGTGTTCGGAGATTTGGCCGCAGATTTTCCAACGCTCGGGCATCCAGTCGTCAGCGCATCTCGCGAGGAAAGATCATCGGCCTTTTTGCAGACGCAAAACCTGATGAACATCACCAATCAGATCGCCGTGATCGCGATCCTTGCCATCGGTATGACCTTGGTGATCATCTGCGGCGGCATCGATCTTTCGGTGGGCAGCCTGATTGCCCTTTCGGCCGTGGTGGCGACATTGCTGATTCGCGATGCCCTGGGTGGGGGGGCAGCAACAGCGGGAGGAATGGCACTGGCGTGTATGGCGGCAGTGGTACTGTGCGCGGCGGTGGGCTGGATGACTGGCGCGGTGATCACATTTTTTCAAGTGCCTGCCTTCATCGTCACACTTGGCATGATGCTCGTCGCGCGAGGCACGGCAGGCCGCCTGACGGAACACCAGTCTGTTTACCAAGTGCCCGAAAGCTTTGTGTGGTTGGGTCGGGGTGCGGATTTTTTGGGAATTCCAAACACCGTCGTCCTGATGCTGCTCCTGTATGCAGCAGCGCATTGGTTCATGCGCCACACGGCTCGCGGTCGGCATCTTTATGCGGTGGGCGGCAATTCAGATGCAGCCTTGATCTCGGGACTTCCAGTCGGTCGCATCACCCGATTCGCGTACACCATCAGCGCCGCGCTCGCAGGCCTGGGAGGGATCGTGATGGCATCGAACCTAAAAAGTGGTTCCGCAAACTACGGGCAAACTTACGAGCTCTACGTCATCGCCGCTGTCGTGGTCGGCGGTGCCAGCCTGAGCGGTGGACAGGGACAGGTATTCGGCACCCTGGTCGGTGCACTCATCATCGCCGTCATTCAGAATGGTATGAACCTCCTGAATGTTGATGTCGATACGCAGAACGTCGTCCTGGGACTCGTGCTGCTAGGCGCGGTGCTAATCGATCGGCTAAAGCGTCGCAGCCGATGATGGCCGACTCAGCCCTCGAGTTGCTTCTTCCGGCTCAAGTTCGCCTGCGCACGCCCGAGAGCGAGAGCCCCCAGAAGTCCAGAGCGGGGGCCTAGCCCTGGTTTCACGATGTAGGACTCTAGGTCCTTGGTGATTGCAGAGCTAGAAAGATAACCGTTGAGGATGGCGCGGAAACGCCCCCGGATCAGCCCAATGAGGTGCTCTTGCTCCATGACGCCTCCGCCCAAAATGATCCGGCGAGGCGAAAGGGTGAGCGTCAGATTCACCAGCGCATAGCCGAGCACGTCCGCAACCTCCACCCAGGCAGGTGAGTCTGGCGGCAGACGGTCAGCCTTCGCGCCCCAACGTTTGGCGATGGAAGGTCCGCTCACGTAGCCTTCAACGCAATACTTGTGGTAGGGGCACTGCCCGGCTTTGTCGAACGCCTGAGAATCTACGGGCGGCGGCACGTGAATGTGGCCAATTTCTGGATGCAAGAGCCCGTGCAGAAGATGGCCATTTACCAGCACGCCACCGCCGACACCAGTGCCGATGGTGATGTATACCAGAGGGTCCATCTTTTCCCCAGCCCCCCAGAGATACTCTCCGAGCACGGCAGCATTCACATCCGTATCAAAACCAATGGGAACGCGGAATCGCTGACGCAGCGTGCCAACAATATCGGTGTTCTGCCACCCAGGCTTTGGGGTGGTGGTGATGTAACCGTAAGTGCCGCTTTTGGGATCCAAGTCCACAGGTCCAAAGCAGCCAACACCGATCGCCTCTACCGGACCATGCCGAGTCTTTGCAGCCACAAAAAAACGACCGACCGCCTCCAGAGTCTCCGCCGGAGTTGTGGTGTCGATTCGGGTGGTCTCGAGGATGTTGTCTGGGCCCGTTCCGACAGCGCAAACAAACTTCGTTCCGCCGCCTTCGACAGCGCCTAAGAGGGGGGAGTCATCAGTCATGGGGTCAAAAGTTGGCTAGGCTGGGTTCGCCGCTAGCCCAGCGTATATGTCGCGCGTAGCTCGTGATTTGTTCAGGGTATAATAGTGGATGCCATCTACTCCTTCGGAGATCAATTCGCGGCACTGCTCGATGGCGTAGCTCACGCCTGCCTGCTGCACTTTTTCTTCATCATCACCAGCGGCCTGGATGACTCGCAACAATTTCGCAGGGTACCGTGCGCCTGCCGCCAGATCCGCCATGCGGCGCATCCCTGACGCGGAGGTAATGGGCATGATGCCCGCCACAATCGGCACATGGATCCCAGCGAGAGCACAGCGGTCCCGGAAGTCTAGGAAGTCGTGGTTATCAAAAAACAACTGCGTGCAAATGTAGTCCGCGCCCTCGTCAACCTTGGCCTTCAGGTGGTCCATCTCTTGCACACGGTTCGGCGTCGCCGGATGGCCCTCGGGGAACCCGGCCACACCGATGCCAAAACCCCGCTTGTCAGGGTGCTCCCCCCGCTCATTGAAGCGACGAATGAAGCGCACTAGGTCGGCAGCATGCTGAAAGGCGTCCTTTGCACGATCATAGCCCTCGAGATTGCGCGGCGGATCACCGCCCAACGCCAAGATATTGCTGACACCAGCAGCAGCATAACGCTCCAAGATTGCAGCAACGTCTGCCTCTGAATGACACACGCAGGTAAGATGAGGAATGGGATCGAGCGAGGTCTTGCCTTTAATTCGCACCACCAAATCATGCGTCATCTCACGAGTAGAACCGCCGGCACCATAGGTCACGCTAACGAAGTCCGGCTTGAGCGCCTCAAGCTCCTCGATCGTCTGAAACAAGGCCTCGGAGGCCTCCGCCGATTTGGGCGGGAAGAACTCGAACGAAAAAGTCGGACGGCGGCGGGAATAAATGTCAGCGATGTGCATGGCGCGAATTGAGGCCTCCACTCAACCCTTTTCCGATGCAGAACGCAACCCAGGAAGCTATCCTTTTGTCATGCCTCCGCACAGGCCGGACAGACTCCATAAAATTCAAGCTCATGGTAAAGACTCGCAAAACCCGACTGTTGGGCGATCTGAGTCTCCAGAGCTTCCACCGGGCAGGCGATGTCCAGTCGCTCGATTTTCCCGCAGCGGTTGCAGATGAGGTAGTCATTGTGCTCCCCAGGAAAGACCATGGTGTAATACGCGCTGCGGTCATGCAGACCCAGCCGGCGAATCACGCCGCGCTCCTCCAGTCGCGTCAGGAGCCGATAAACAGTGGCGCGATCCGCACCGCTGCCGAGTTGCCCACTTTCCGCTACATCCGCCAGAGTCAGCGGACGGTGGGCCTCCACCAGAATGTGCAGCACATCCTCCAGAGCCCGCGTGCGACGTAGGCCAGCCTCTCTGGCACGCTCCACGGCAGCAACGACCAGATCCGCATTCTCGCACTGGGCATGAACGTGATTGCAGGCGTGAATATCAGCGTGGGACGGCATTTGGAACCCTTAATGGAGAATTTGCACGACATCAACCCGGCACAATCCAGGGCATTAGATAGGCCTGAATCATGATCAACACGCCCATCAACGCCGCCAGTCCGACACTGTGCCAAAAAACTGCCCGCAAGATGGTACCGGCATCCGGGCTATCGACGCGCCCGCTGGTGGCGACACTTGCGACGACGATGCTCTGCGCATCGATCATCTTGCCCATCACCCCGCCGGAGCTATTGGCCGCGGCCATCAGCACGGGAGACAAGCCCAGTTGCTGGGCTGTCACGTTTTGCAGATTCCCAAACAGCACGTTCGAAGACGTATCGCTACCCGTCAGCGCCACCCCCAGCCAGCCGATGATCGGAGAGAAAAAAGGAAACCAAAACCCCGTACCAGCCATCGCCAATCCCATCGTCGTATCGGTGCCGCTGTATCGAGTCGTAAACCCCAACGCGAGCATCAGCGCGATCGTCAGTAGCGACACCCTCAGCCGCCACAAAGTCTGCCCATAGATCCGCAGCAGCGCCAGCGGTCGCAGCCCCAGGCAGGTACCCGCGCACATGCCAGCAAAAAGCAACGCCGTGCCAGTCGCAGACAGGAGATTCAGCGCAAACTCGGCCTTCTCTGGCTCAGGCTCCGCCGCTACTGGCGGCATTTTTTGCACCGCTAGATGCAGCACAGGCACTGGACTGCTCCACTTGGCCCAACCGTCCAAATTGGACTTCACCACTGGCAGTCCCCACAGAAAAACAAACACCGAAAGGAAAACCCAAGGCACCCAGGCCCACCAAACCCCGACCTCCGGCCCAGTCCTTGTCGGCTCCACAGCCGCTCCATCCTTGGGTTGCCATACCTTCATCAGAATGACCAACGCCAGCATTGACACGATGGCCCCCGCGATATCGACCAGCCAGGGACCGTGGTAATTGCTGACCAAAAACTGCATCACCGAAAAGCTCAGCCCCGCCACCAGGCACGCCGGCCACACTCCCAGCATCCCTCGCCAACCGCACTGTGCCATCACCAGCCAAAAAGGAACCAGCACCGAAAAGAGCGGCAACTGCCGACCGACCATCGCACTCAGATCCCCCAAATCCAGGCCCGTGACCTTTGCTAGCGTCAGCAGCGGCGTGCCCAGAGCGCCGTAGGCGACCGGTGCCGTATTACCGATCAGCGCTAATTTGGCAGCCTCTAGCGGACGGAACCCCAGACCAATCATCAGCGCCCCCGTGATCGCCACTGGCGCACCAAAACCCGCCGCTCCCTCAATGAATGCGCCAAAGCTAAAGGCAATGAGCAGAGCCTGGATCCGCCGATCTGCGGACAGCCCCGCCACCTGCTTCTGAAGCACGGCAAACTGCCCCGTCTCTACCGAGATCTGATAAATAAAGATCGCGTTCAGAATGATCCAGCCGATCGGGAACAGCCCAAAGCCCGCCCCATACACCGCCGCCATGCCCGTCAGTTGCACAGGCATGTGAAACACGAAAGTCGCAATTCCCGCCGCGCAGAACAGCCCCGCCGCCGCAGCCACCTGCGCCCGCACGTGCCAGATGGCCAGCAAGCCTAGCAGCACCACTACCGGAATGGCCGCCACCAGAGCTGAAAGCAGCGGATGGCCCAGTGGATCGTAGTTTTGTGACCAAATCATCATGAGGAGTTGTGTAGAAACGTAGTTTGATCACAGAATGCCGTGTCCCGTCAATCAATCTGCGCGCTGCGAGGTTGACCGCGGGCCATCGCTTTTCACAATCCGGGAACATTTTCCCACCTTAGACCTCACAATCACATGGAAAACATCATCATCATCGGCACCGGCTGCGCCGGATTTACCGCAGCCATTTACACAGGCCGCGCCAACCTGAATCCTCTCATCCTTGCGGGCAATCAGCCCGGCGGCCAACTCACGACCACCACCGAAGTCGAAAACTTCCCCGGCTTTCCCGAAGGCATTATGGGGCCTGATCTGATGATGAACATGCAAACGCAGGCAGAGAAATTCGGCGCGCGCATCGAGTACGCCTTCGTCAAAGAAGTCAAAAAGGCCCCCGCAGGCCACTTTGAGATCATCACCGATGACGGCACCGTCCGCGAAGCCCGCGCCGTGATCGTCGCCACCGGCGCTTCTCCTCGCCACCTGGGCTTGCCCAACGAAAAGAGTCTCATCGGTCACGGCCTCACCAGCTGCGCCACCTGCGATGGTGCCTTTTACCGCAATGTCCCCGTCGCCGTCGTCGGTGGCGGAGACTCCGCCTGCGAAGAAGCAGGGTTCCTCACCAAGTTCGCCTCCACGGTCTATCTGATCCACCGCCGCGATACCCTGCGTGCCTCCAAGATCATGGCGGATCGCGCCCTGGCCAATCCCAAAATCAAGCCAATCTGGGACAGCACCATCATCGAGTATCTCACCGACGACAAAGGCGAAGTCCGCGCCGCAAAGCTGCAAAACCTCGTCACCAAAGAAGAGAGCGAACTGGAGCTGAAATGCGTCTTCGTCGCTATCGGCCACGTGCCAAATGGTCAGTTCCTCGGTGAGCTCGTGGATACCGACGAGAACGGCTACATCCTCCAGACCAATGGAACCCGCACCAAGACCGAAGGCCTCTTCGCTGCGGGCGATGTTGCCGATCACGTCTATCGCCAGGCCATCACCGCCGCCGGGCAGGGCTGCGCCGCCGCTCTCGAAGCCGAGCGCTACCTTGCCTCCGTCGGAGTCCACTAATTCAGCGCCCCTTCTTCAGAAAATGAACACTCAGCATCCCGCAGAACGCATCCTCATGGGGCCAGGCCCCAGCCCCGTGCCCGCCCGCGTCCTTCGTGCCCTTGGCGCGCCGACGCTCGGCCATCTGGATCCCCAGTACGTCGCCATCATGGATGAAGTATGCGAGATGCTGCGCGAAGTTTTTCAGACAAAAAACGCCCTCACCTTCCCGGTTAGCGGCACCGGAATGGCTGGCATGGAGTGCATCGCCACCAACCTCCTGGAACCCGGCGATGAAGCCATCGTCTGCATCAACGGCGTGTTTGGTGGGCGCATGAAGGACGTCATGGAACGCTGCGGAGCCACTGTCTACGCCGTCGAGGCAGAGTGGGGCGAGGTCATCCAACTCGATCAAATCGCCGCTGCACTAGAGCTGCACCCCAAAGCCAAACTCGTCGGAATCGTGCATGCCGAGACTAGCACCGGTGCCCACCAACCGCTCGACGGCTTTGCGGATCTCGTTCACAGCAAGGGAGCACTGCTGGTCGTCGATGCCGTCACCAGCCTCGGCGGTCATGAATTGCGCGTCGACGAGTGGGGCATCGATGCCATCTACAGCGGCACACAAAAATGCCTCAGCTGCCCTCCTGGGCTCGCTCCCGTCAGCTTCGGCGACCGCGCGCTCGCCATCATGGACAGCCGCAAGACCAAGCCGCAGTCGTGGTATCTGGATGTCTCCATGCTGCGGAAATACTACACCAGCGGAGGCGGCGGGCGCGTCTACCACCACACCGCACCGATCAACATGACTTACGCCCTGCGCGAAGCACTGGCCATCGTGTTGGAGGAAGGCTTGGAAAACCGCATCGAGCGCCACGAAAAGATGCATTTGCGCCTCCGGGCTGGATTGGAGTCGATGGGACTCAGCTACATCCCCAAAAGATCACTGCACAGCCTCAACTGCATCCGCATCCCCGATGGCGCAGACGACGCTGGCACCCGCAAACGGCTCCTGGAAGAATACGGCATCGAGATCGGTGCCGGACTCGGCGTCATGGCCGGCAAAGCCTGGCGCATCGGCCTCATGGGCCACGGCTCCAGCATCCGCAACGTGGATCTCGTTTTGGCGGCGCTGAAGCACGTATTGGGACCATAGCTCACGGCATTGGTGTGGATGCGTTTCGCATCAACGGCGATGCCCTCTGAGTCGATTCCCTCCGGCCAGACACCTCTGACAGTTCTAGCACTTGCGCATCTTTTTAGAGCGGTGTATATTTCGCCGCTCTTAATAATTATATGGCGGCGATTCCATCTCCAGGCCCCATCTTCGATACGCTGGACAAAATCCCCCTCGGCACCTGGGTCACAGCAGGCGCGGCCGGTGTGGTCGCTTTTCTGGCGGGTCTGGCATTCTCTCGGGGCATCGTGAAGCAGTTGATGTCCGTCGTCAGTCTCACGGTCGGCGTTGGTGCCGCCTGGTATGTTTTCAGCCACCGAGTTCAGGTCTTCGGGGCCGCTGGCAGCTCGATGCCCATGGATCGATTGATGATGTTTTCCGGCATCGCCGGCGTGATCTGCTTTTTCATCACCAAAGCCGGCATGCACATCCTCGCTGCGTTTGGTCTACTTCGAATCTTTGCAGGCATGACGGGTTGGCGGGGAATGCTGGCCAGCGCTGTGCCTTCCGGTTTCATGCTATGGATGGCATCCATGGTGCTGCGGGTCGTCGGCAATCTCTACGGGATGGAGACAGCCTCCGCGGTGGCCAAGGAGGGCTCAAAGCTCAAGAACGAAGCCGTCTCGCTGTGGCAAAAAGTCAGCCAGCAACTGGATCGTAGCCCACTGGGCAATATTGCCAATCAGGTGGACCCCTTTGACATGAGATCCACCTCCAATCTGGCGCGACTGCTGATCCTCTGGCCAGACGGCAGGGTGTGGGCCTCACTGGCCAAAGATGCGAAGACCCGGGAGGTGCTGAACCACCCACGCATCCAGCAACTCGGCCACGACCCCGCCGTGCGCAAGTGCATCGCCAGCAAGGACTTTGCCGCGCTCCTCCAGTTACCTCAAGTCTCCGACGCCGCCAGCCATCCTGACCTCGAGCCAGTGCTTAGCGGATTGGCACTGGAGGACGCCATGGACGCGATCATCTACAACAAAGGCCGCGCCGCCGGAGCCCCGGCCAAGGCCCCTGCACCGAAAGTGGCTGCCCGCCATTGATCAAGATCGGCATATAAGGCGCGCTACCCCAGGCTTGTCATCCGGACGGAAGCCGCTATCTTCATCGCCCCCATGCCCAAGGTCCATATCCGCACATACGGTTGCCAGATGAACGAGCGCGACACCGAACAGGTCTCGCAGATGTTTGTTGAGCGCGGCTATACCATGACGCCCCAAGAAGAGGAGGCCGATGTGATCCTGATCAACACCTGCTCCGTGCGGGATCAAGCGGAACAGAAGGCCCTGGGCAAGATGGGCCTGATGAACCGCTACCGCAAATCGAAGCCGCAATTGGTGACGGGTTTCATGGGCTGCATGGCACAGAGTCGTGGCAGCGAGTTGATTGATACGGCGAAGGTGGATCTGGTCGTCGGTACGCAAAAATATCACCGCGTCGTCAGCTACGTCGAAGAGATCTTCCGCGTGCGCCAGGAGCGGCAGATGGACGATGAGAAGTTTTCCATCGTCGATGTGGATGAAGAGATCGCCTCGCAGAACGCCATCCGCGATCACTCACTGAAGGAGCACCAGGGCACGGCCTTTGTCAGCATCATGCAGGGTTGCAACATGAAGTGCACGTTTTGCATCGTGCCCTACACCCGTGGCGGCGAACGCGCTCGCCCCATCGCAGAGATCGTCGAAGAGGTGCGCCGACTGGCAGATCGGGGTGTGAAGGAGGTGACGCTGCTCGGCCAAATCGTGAACCTTTACGGCCGACATGAATTTCCCACCGTGGACGGGAAAACACCCTTTGTGCAGTTGCTCGAAGCCGTGAACGACGTTCCAGGCATCGAGCGCATTCGTTTCACCAGTCCCCATCCGATCGGCTATAAGAAGGACTTGATCGAAGCCTTCACCTACCTCCCAAAACTGGCGGAACATGTGCACTTACCCGTGCAAAGCGGCAGCGATGCCGTGCTGAAAAAAATGCATCGCCCCTACACCGCCGCGAAGTTTGAGGAGCTCGTCGCCCGCATCCGCGAGGCACGGCCAGGCATCGCCATTACCACCGACGTGATTGTCGGCTTCCCGGGGGAGACGGAGGAAGATTATCTCATGACACGCGGCCTGTTCCAGCGCGTGGGTTTTGACAATGCGTTTGTGTTTCGCTATTCGAAGCGTCGCGGCACGCCAGCGGCAGAGATGGATGAGGAGATTCAAGTACCAGAGCGCGTCAAAGAAGAGCGCAATCAGGACCTGCTGGATGTCGTCAACGGCATTGGTCGCCCGCGCTACACCGCCCTCATCGGCCAGGAGGTGGAAATCTTGTGCGAGGGCTACAGCCGCACCAATGAGGCGCGCCTCAGCGGTCGCACGCGGACGAACCGCATCGTCGTCTTTGAGGGCGACGCCCAGCGCCACACCGGTCAGATCTTCAAGGTGCGGGTTCGCGATGCGCAGAACTTCACCCTCTACGGTGATCCTGCAATCTTGTAGAGGATTCAGAGTCGTCCGCTGGCGGCTACTCCTCGATGACCTCTGGATACTGCTGACGCAGGAAGAGCAGATCGACCGCGTCTTTCTGGCGATGCGTATTCTTTTTCATTCGCCACAACAGCTTGGGAGAAGCGAACGGAACCGGCACCCCTTGGACCTCGCGAATCACGATGTCCTTGGCGGCCTCGGCATAATCAATTCCCGATGCCGATTTCATGAGATCCACCACGATCTCATCGGCGACGCGCACAACGGTGTATTTTGCGACATCACCAGGGTCAAGCTGCAGCACGGCTTTGTCTGGGAGAGACTCAAGACACCGATAGACTCGCGCTTCATTTTCGGGTGAGGTATCGATCAACAAGTCAACGTCACCTGTCGTCCTCCCGTAACCGGAGTAGATAATGGCAAATCCCCCGATGATAAGGTACTTTGCCCCCTCCGCATTGAGCAGTCGGCAAATCCCAACGATATCTTCCTCGGTCGGCGCCCGAGAAATTAATTCGCCGTCTTCCGGTTCGTCATCTTCCACATCCATGCGTCAGCCTCCTCGTGAGAATTGAACCGATAAACGCCGCGGGGACACACTCCGAGTTTTTGACTTTTGAGAGCCTGATTCAACGTCACCTGAAGCGCGACACCAGATTTCGGCGGCACACGCCGTCCGACGGTCTTCCCGATGAACTCTTCAACGTTGATGACAGGGCGCGGATCCATTGCGGGTGAATGATAAGGCTCGGGCGGCATCATCGCAAGACTAGATCTGGCGCTCCGCCAAGCAAGAACGAGCGGATACCAACCCAGCCAAGGCCCAAACGACGGGGTAAAGCTCCTCATGATACCACAGTCGAGCGAAGTAGAGACCAATCGGTGCCGCCGGGAAATTCGTGCCCTTCTGAGTCAACTGTGCCAGCCCCAATGCGCCTCTTTGGATGCGATCACGCGGCAGCGTCGCACTCGACTGCAGTGCGCGAGACAAGGCCGTGAGCGCGGCTCCAGTCTCTTCGATAGAGGCCGGCGCCACAGCATCCCCGCCCCAGGTGCCATCGCCTTTTTGCGCTTTCAAAAGATACGCGATCCCCGACGCGATGAGATCACCCGCCTGCGCCGCCAAGCCCGGCACGCCTGCCAAGAATCCGACCACTTGGGCGGTGCCATAGACTGGATTTACCTCCTCTTCCACATGCTCATTGCCGAACCATAGCGGCAGCCAGGATCCGTCTGCGCGTTGGCACTTCTTCAGGTAGTTCAGCGCGAGTTGGGTCGCATGATCGATCCGCGTCTGGTGCAGATGCGGCAATTGGTCACGCCATAACCACCACGCGTTAAGAGCGTGGGCGGTCAACTCCGGCGTGCTGCGATCAAAGGGCAGTGTGCCCCACCCGCGGCAAAACGTCGGCATGCCACCATCCCGGTTTTGCAGGTCCAGCAGCCACGTGGCACCCGCAGCCATCGCGTTCACATCAGTCGTCCCCAGATGATGGAGCGCGATCATGGCCCCTGGCGTGTCGTCAGAGTCGGGCACGCCGCCCGGCAGATCCGTCCACGCCCAACCTCCAGGGGCCGCATTGGTGAACGGATGGATGTCGTGATACTGCTGATTTAAGACCCAATCACGAACCACGCGCGCGTCTGGGAGTTCCTCCGTTTCGTCAATCGCCAGGGCCTTCACGGCTAATGTCGTTCCCCAGGTCGCGAGATTGGTATCGATGGGCCAGGCACCATCGTCCCGTTGCGATCGCTCCAGGAATTCCACGGCGCCTGGCACACAAGCGTGCAACGCCTCCCCTGCCCCGGCCAAGGCCATTGTCACAAAACTCGTCAGCGGGGTCGCCTCCAAGTAGCCACCGCTGGAAGGTTGCAGCGTTTTCAACATCGGGCGGATGTAGGGCCACAGTGCCCCGCGCAACCAGCCCAGCGGATTCCAAGGCGCTGGTGGTGCTTTGTTAAAACGCAGGTAACCGATGGCAATCAGCGCTGGCAATGCGTAACTGACCACTGGTAGCCCGATTGCGCCAAACCAGGTTCTTGGCAGGGCCGCCAATTCAAAGGGCAAGGCTAGAACTCGCCGCCAAGCCGCCTCCTCAGGTCCCAAGGTCCCACACAGGGCGCAATGCATCAGAATCGGCACCGAGAAGGTTCGGTCCTTTCCATACCGAGCCACCACCGCCTTGCAGATCTCGTCAGGCCGCAACGAACCCACCTGCGCTTCAATCCATGCTTCCGCCTTCCCGATGCCGTCTGCGGCTTCCGGGGCGCAGCGCTTCAGGGCACTCCAACAGAGCAGCGTGGTGGAAAGATTGCTTTTGCTGAGCGTCGTATCCCCCCAACCACCATCCGCATTTTGATGATCGGTCAGCCATGCCGCCCCCGCATCCACCCGACCTGCGTGCATCGCGGCATCCACCTGACTAAGAGCAACCATCGCGGTGGCCGTCGATAGAGCGCTGCTGGAAAGATGCCCCTCCCACCAACCGGATTCATTGCGCAGTCCCAACAAATGAGCGCGTGTCTTGGCGATGACGGAATCCAGTTCTTGCATCATCGTTGGGCCGGGGCAGTGGTGGCAGCAGTCATGGCAGCGATGCTAAAAAGCAATCGCCCGCCAACAACTGCAAACTCCGCATGAAAGCCACTGCCACTGCCAATTTTGAAGTCATCGGTATTGGCGCAGCGACGCTAGACACACTGCACCTAGTGCCAGACTTCCCAACAACCGAAGGCGTCACACAGATCATCGAATCCGCGACTGACGGCGGTGGCCCCGTTGCAACAGCCCTTTGCTATCTGGCCTCCCGTGGCCACTCCTGCGGCCTTTTGGATAGCTTTGGCGATGACCCGACCAGCGCACTAATCCGCCAGGGTCTGGCTCGCCACGGAGTCCAGTTAGTGGGGACAAACATCAACACAGACTCACGCTCCGCCACCGCGCAGATCCTCGTGCGCCAAAGGGATGGAGCCCGGCACATCCTCTTTCAACCCGGCACAGCCCCCGCGCCCGAATGGAACGCAGCGTACGAAGAGCAACTCTCCAAAGCGAGTCTTCTCCACATCAATGGTCGCCACGAAAACGCAGCCCGTGCTGCCGTGAAGAGTGCCCTGGATCATGGCATTCCGATCTCCTTTGACGGAGGTGCAGGACGTTACCGCGACAGTATTCGCGATCTCGTCAAGGCCGCACAGATTCGCATCCTCTCGCGAAGTTTCGCGGCTGAATACGTTGGCAGCACTCACCTCGCCGTCATAGCGGAGGCGCTCAAGTCAGACGTCCTCGTTATCACCGCAGGCACAGAAGGCAGTTGGTTTTGGGACCGCGCAGGCCATCACTTTCACCAACCCGCTATCCCTGCCGAGCGATTGGTCGACACCACCGGATGCGGGGACATTTATCACGGGGCGTTCCTGCATGGATGGCTGAACTGTCAGCCGCTTCCAGAGTGCGCCCGCCATGCAGCCTTGGAGGCCGCTGCCAACACTGTGTCCCTCGGAGGAAGGGCGATCCTGCGAAAATTTGATGTTAAGAATTGACGACCAGGGCATTTCCTGATGTTCTTCCCCAGATTGCACCTTTTTTATGCAAAACATTCCTTCCTCTCTCTATCGGAAAATCGCCATTACCGTTGCCGGGTTGGCGATCAGTCTCAGCCTCAACAGTTTCGCGCAGACCGCTGAGGCCAATGACGAAAGCAAATCACCCGAACAGCTCGCCTACGAAAAGGCAATGGCCCAGGTCAAATGGCAAACAGAGGGTGTGGGCAAACTGGGAAGCCGTGCCGAAATCAAAATCCCAGAGAACTACGGGTTCACGGACGCGCGTGGTTCCAGGATTGTGCTGGAAGCCAACGGCAACATCCCTGGTAGTTCGACCCAGGGCATGCTGGTGGATGCCAATGACAACTGGATCGTCTTCAGCTTTGACGACTGCGGGTATGTCAAAGACGATGAAAAAGACGATCTGGATGCCGATGCCATGCTGGAGAACCTCCAGGCCAACAACAAGGCCGGCAACGAGGAGAGAAAGCGCCGTGGAATGCCAGAACTGATCCACGAAGGCTGGGTCATGCCGCCAAAATACAACGAACAGACACATAACTTGGAGTGGGGAGTGAAGCTGAGGAACGCCGTCACCAACCACACATCAATCAACTACAGCACCCGACTGCTGGGACGTGAAGGCTACACCGCAGTAGCCCTTGTTTGCAGTCCGGAAGAACTCGACACACTACTTCCAGAGTACCAGCGCGTTTTGCAAGGCTTCAGCTACACCGAAGGTCAGTCCTACGCCGAATATCGCCAAGGCGATAAACTCGCCGAATACGGGCTCGCCGCGCTTGTCGTCGGTGGTGCCGCTGTGGGTGCAGCCAAGATGGGCTTGCTGGGGAAACTGGGAGTGCTCTTTGCCAAACTAGGTAAGGCCGCCTTCCTCATTGTGGCGGGCATCGCCATCGGCATCAAAAAATTCTTCTCCCGACTGTTTGGCCGCGCTCAATAGTTCACGCGTCCAATCCTGCTGCTTGTGAAGCGTCTCGAAACGAGCCACGCTGGCCCGCATGACTGACGGCCAGACACTCTTCATCGCCTTTGCATTCCTGTACCTGCTGGAGTGTCTCCGCTGGTTGCCAGAAAGTGCCTGGCTGGTCAGCGGTCACGACTCGGGGCGCTGGAAAGAGCGCCGCATCCTGGAGATCTTGCGTGGTCGGGGCATCGGCGCCGTGCTGACCCGCTGGCTGCCGCCTCTAGAGCCCGCCATCACCGTGATGCCCTGGCCCTTTGTCCCGAGGGACAGTGGCCTCGAAGTCATCGTCGCAGGATCAAAATCTCGGTTCATCGTCCCGTGGGATGAAGTGTCACCACAGGTCGATGAAACCAAGGTCCGCATCGGTGGGGAATCGCCCATGGTCAGATTCGTGAATGCCACACAGGCAGCAGCCTGGAGCGAGGCCGTCACATGCTGGAAAGCCCTACCCACCGAGAAACGCACCCAAGCTTTCGCCACCTTCGTGCGCCCGAGTCTCGATGCGCCAGCGGTAGAAAAGATGGGGCTCGACCTTGAGCGCCGCACCCGCTGGTTGCGCTTCAATGGAGACCTCATCCTCATGTGGCTGTTCATGGGCGTTACCGTCATGTACTGGCGTTTTGGCGATCATTGGCAGACCCTTGCCGCGCTCGGGCTCCTGCTGTTTTTCATGCTCCAGCAGGCCGTCCTATTCCTCCTCGCCTCCCGCGCAAAAAACGGGGCACCCGTTCCGTGGCGTTACGCCAAGGCGCTCGGCATCCTGTTCTTCCCGCCGCTTTCCATCCGCGCGGCAGACACGTTTGGCCGACTGCAAGAAACCATCCCCCATCCTCTCGGTTGCCTGAAGCTCCTCAAGGAAAAAGTCTGGCAGCAGACCGCCGCAGAAATCTGGAGACACTCCCGCTTTTTACCCGGCTGGCCCACCACAACGGACGGAGCAGACGCCGCCGCAATGCGCAAGTTTTTCCAGAAACACAAAATCGATATCGCAGCACTGGAGACCCCGTCGGATCGCATCCCTGCTGGCGGCATCTACTGCCCCAGATGCCACGCCACCTACCTCAAAGCGGATACACCCTGCGTCGATTGTGCCGGTGTCGAGCTAAAAACCCGCGACTAAGCCGCCTGCGTCGCCACCCGCTCCAGCAGTAATCCGTGCGGCACGAAGCGCTCGAAATCCGCGATGTTCCGTGTCGCCACCCGCACGCCATGCGCCATGGCACAGGCCGCGATCATGCAGTCCGGATGCGAACCACGCCTCCGGCCCGTGTAATGAAAAAGACGCGACGCCTGCTCCGCCTGCTTCTCATTGAAGTCTAGCACCCGCCCGCCGATCACGGAGGTCACCGCCGCCTTTTGCTCCTTTGAGTGCGGACCATTCAAGAATTCCGACCAAGCAACGGCACTGACCGCCAATTCCTCCCCTGCCAACAGCCAATCGCGGACCACGGCAATGTGGGGGGAACCGACCGTCACCAGGTCGATGAGAAGGTTGGTATCGAGGTGGATCATGCCTCCCACCAGTTGCGCTTGGCCTCACGCTCAGCGCGCACTTCTTCACGGAAAGCATCCGCATCCTGCACGGTCATCCCGCCGCCGTTTTGCAGCCAATCGAGAGCCTCAAGAGGTTTGGGGCAATGGTCTTTCATATCTTCTGCCTCCTTCAACTGCCGCACCGCCCGTCGCATGACCTCAGCCTTCGGAACGCCCCATTTCTGGGAAAGCGTATCGAGCACCCCAAGGGTGAACTGATCCAAAGCCATACTGGTTCGAGTAAGCGCATAAGTCATGTGGTAACTTGTTACCTCAATTCATCCCTCCTTCAACTGTTTTTTACTCCCTCCCCAAGTGTCCCGAGACCCGCGATTCCACAAACACCGCCTGCAAAACATCGCCCTGCCCACCCGGAGGAGCCCAGATCGTCAGCAACTGCGGAGAGCCCTTCCGAGTCGTCACCGAGGACTTCAACTCATTGCCCGGGTTTCCCCCGACACGGAGAACGCTGTCCAGATCCACACTGACTCCATCCGCGCCCACCACTGGCCGCACCGTCCAAGACAATCCTGATTCCGGATCTTGGTTGCCGGTAGCCACGGTCGCCGCCAGACCACTCAGGCCTTCCAGCCAGGCACACGACACCCATCGGGCATCACCCCTCATGACCCGCTGCAAAAGGGCACCCCACAACTTCTGCTGCCCTGTCACAGGCGATGCATCCCGTTCCAACCGCCGGAACTCGGCCGCACTGGTCTCGATGGTGGAAAGATGCAGGCTGATCACCAGCGGCGGTTCCCAGCCGCCGCTGCCCACCCAAGCCTCCACAAGGTCCAAGTTTTTCGGCCAATTCCTGACCACCAGATAATGGGAGTCGGGAAGCAGGCAGGCATCGCTGCCGACCGGGAACTGGATGCCCTGTTCCATCAGTATTTTCATCACTGTGGGAAGGGCGCTATTTCCCGACCTTCCTTCGCTCGGCGACCGCTCGCCCAAGACAAGGAAATCTGGGGGCACCAGGAAACGGCGGAGCTCCATCCCTGCGGATTCCCTCGGCGCAACGGTGGCGGGCGGCGGCGAAAGTGATTCCCCCGC
Organism: Verrucomicrobiaceae bacterium; assembly: GCA_024232965.1. Classification (GTDB taxonomy): domain Bacteria; phylum Verrucomicrobiota; class Verrucomicrobiia; order Verrucomicrobiales; family Verrucomicrobiaceae; genus JACKQF01. Next base: position 251,786 of record JACKQF010000005.1, read on the forward strand.
CACCGCCAACCACTTTTCGAGCAATGGATCTGGCGCTGCAAATGGCGACACCACTCCGACGGTCAGAAAGATAGCGACACACCTTCCCTTCGAGGCAGGCCAAAGTCCCGCCAAACGTGGTCGCCCAAGCCAAACCAAGGCATCCGTGGTGAACTCCCCGCCGCCCGGGTCCAGGCCAACCCATAGGCGAGAGCTAACTGTCTCCCGATCACTCGAAAGGATGGGCTCAAGCTCACACTGCAACCGCTGCTGACCATCCATGATCACTGAGGCCGAATCCGCAGCCACACGTTTTCCGCTCGGCGTCTGGACATCCACAGACGCGACGACACGCGCTCTACCCACTTTCGACTCATCCTGCAGGGCATCCCTAATCCGGGAATGATCGGCCTCTTCGACGCGGTCTTGGAAAAACTTGGCGGAGGCCTCCACTGCTTCCACCTTGCAATTCAAGACGGTCGGCTTTGCCCGCAAAAAATCGTCCGCAAACTGCTGCATCACGCACTGGGCAGCGATGGTCGTCCTGACGGTCAACTGATCCCGCTGCGGACTGGCCAGCATCAACGTCCCAGCAGGCAGTTGGATTGACCTTGCCTCAAAAAACCGCAGCCCAGCTTGGCTCGATTTTGCGATGGTAGCCTGCATCGCGTCCTGCGACGCACCCAGCGCTGGCGCGACCGGGAACACCTTCTTCAAGACTCCGCCAGGCACCCTGAAAGTCGCGATGGACCACTCAGAAAAGGGATCCACCACCGCACTGCTGTTGATTCCGCCAGCGAGGCAGATTCCCCACGGGATCAGGAGCAGGCAGGCCGGAAGGGTGCGCTTCATTTTTGATCCTCAGCAAAACGCACGATCCGGGCCTCCAGAAACACCGCCTGGAGCCGATCCTGGCCAACTCCCTCTGGCTTCCAGAGCCCCAGAAAGCGTTTCATTCCACTCAGAACCGTCAGCGATGTTTTGAGCGTTGACTGACTGACCCGCATCGCCTGACCAAAGGTGTTCACCGCCAAATTCAGGTCCAGGTTTCGACCATCAGCACCCAAGATCGGGTCAATCTCCCAGCTCAATCCAGAAGCAAAATTCCCGAGGTTCCAAGACTCATCCAGCCGATGGGGCTTCTTCACCTCTCCACTACCGAAAGCGACCCGAGCTCCACTCTGGGTCATCGCCCAAGAAGATTGAACCACGCCCCCGCTGCCATTAGCCGCAGCATTCAGCAGTGATTCCAGCAGTTTCCCCTGGTCGGCCCCAGCCGGGGACTGGCGCTCCATGTCACGCAGCGTCTTGGCATCTCCCTCAATCACATGCAGAATCAGAGCAATGTCTCTTGGCGAATTGGTGTCACCCCACTCCAAGTAAGCGTCCACCAAATCCAAATTCTCGGGTGTATTCTGCACCACCAGCAATCGCGACATGGGTGCCAGCAGCGCAAAGGCACCCTCAGGAAAAGTGATTCCCTGCGCAGCTAGGATTTCCTGAGGGACCCCGAACTTCTTTTCTGATGCCGCTAAAGTTGGCCCGAATGGATCAGACGACCGGTCACCCGCAGGCATGGCGACTTGGCAAAAGTCTGGCGACACTCGAAAGCGACGCAAGGCCATGCCTTCGGGGATTTGCGCTGCGCCTACTGCCGCAGTGCCAGGTTTCGGCAGGGGGATCACGCTCGCCCCAAATTGATTCACCAGTGCCTCCGCACGACCATCCGATTGAGGGAGCACAGGCAAGATCCTCCCATTCAAAAAGGCTGCACGAACCCTGCCAAGCGGCCCCTCAGGGACAGGCCAAACATTGATCAAACGCGTCTGACCATTCCGCAATTGACAGCAGACCGTGCTGAAAGTTTGCCATCCCTCCCGCCCCTCGGCCTGCCCTGTGAAGCCGTACAAATCTAGTGCCGTTTTCACGTCAATGGACTCGTCATCGCGACCCAAGGCGGCATCAATCTGCAACTTGAGATGCGGCGGATCTCCCGCAGCCTCACCGGCCACCGTCAGACGGATCTCCTGCCCAGACTTGCCTTCTAGCCGGGTGGAGGTGACGAACTGGCACAAACCGGCACCACCCGGCTCGTCAAAGCGCGCCAGCAAAGGACCATGCTCTGCAAGGTCGCCCGCATCCCGCATCACCTGCTGCATAAAAGCCGCATCGACCTCAACCACATCCAAACGAAAGGCCAGGTTCCTCGGCGTGTGTGGCCACAGCGTCCGCTCCCAGGCCCGCAACAGCCCGTGGCAATGCCCCATCGTTCGGACCACCAAGGTCGCCTGGTCGCCATCCATCACCGCCAAAGATCCCTCTGGGAGATGGATACCCTCCTCCGCCAAGGCCTGCGCCACCCGCCCATGGTTTTGCCGCAAGATCTCCACGGTTGCTGAGGCACTCGCCTCTTTCCGGGGCATTTCCGGATTCAGCCCCTCACCCGCCGCTGCCCAAAACATCGATTCCGGTGCCCGATAGCTGCGCACCGACCAGGCGTAGAGATCATCCTCCGCCTTCAATGGCCCACCGGGTATCAGGGAAATGACCCATGCAATCTGAGCAAGGATGAACGATTTCATTCCCTCCATCCTGCCACGGAACGCGTTCAACCGACAAGACAGATCTTAGATCCTGATCCGTTGGTTTCTGTTATGAAGCCGCTCCTCTTTTTCGTGCTCCTTGGCAGTCTGGCCCACGCGCAGACCTCCGTGCCTGCGCCCTCCATCAAGGCCGGGTTTGCTTACCGGGACATCACCCCTGACATCGGTGCGGAGCAACCGGGCGGCTATGGGAAGTCCTATCACAAGACGTTTCACGATGCCTGCAAGGTCCGTGCAGCGGTGTTTGACGACGGCACCAAGAAGGTCGCGATCATTGGACTGGATGCCCTTGTGGTGCCGCAAAAAGTGGTCACCGATGCCCGGGCGATCATCGCCAAAGAAACCGGCATCCCGCCGGAGGCAGTCATGGTGGGCGCCTCCCATTCCCATTCATCGGGACCGGTCGGCATGGTGCAGCCTGGCGAATTTGATGATGCCTCCGATTTGGTGAAACGACTGGCCTACGAAGAATCTTCCTGCGCAGATCTGGGCTACCTTCTGCGGGTGACGCGAGAGATCGCCAACGCGGTCAAAGCAGCCAACAACTCGCTCGCCCCCACTTTGGTGGGCTACGGTTTTGGGACCGAAGATAAAGTGGCCTTCAATCGTCGGCTCCGCATGAAGAACGGCCAAAGCTGGAGCCATCCCGGCGCGGGAAACCCTGACATCGTCGAATACGCCGGCCCGATTGATCCTCAGGTCGGCGTCATTGGTTCCTGGAGTCTTGAGGGCGAATTGATGGGAGTGATTGTGAACTTCTCCTGTCATGCGACGACGAATCCAGGCGGGATTTCAGCCAACTGGATCCACTATCTGGAGCAGACGATCCAAGGGGCACTCGATTCAAAGGCACCGGTGGTCTTCATGCAGGGAGCCTGCGGGGATGTGACACAGGTGGATAACCTCAGCCCTTACCGCCGCCCTGCGCCGACAGAGTGGGCACAACTTGTCGGCGGTCGAGTGGGAGCCGAGGCGGTGCGCGTCCTCCTATCCATGCCACGCGGTGGAGAGGCTGCCGTGGACTTCCGCCAAAAGGTGCTCCCGATCCCAAGACGCGCGCCATCGGCAGCAAAGATCGCAAAAGCGAATGAGATCGTTGCCGCCGGGAGGCCCACTGGCGACACGACGGACTACCTTTTCGCCAAAGAAACGCTGATGTTAGAATATCTGGTGAAAACCCGCCCAGTCGTGGACGTGGAGGTGCAGGCCATTCAGGTGGGAGCGGCAGTATTTGCCTCCAATCCAGCGGAATACTTCGTGCAGTATGGCCTGGACATCAAAAAGGGCAGCCATTTCCCCTTCACCTTCCCCGTCGAACTGGCCAACGGCTTTGTGGGTTATGTGCCGACCGAAGAGGCTTTTGGTCCGAATGGCGGCGGCTACGAGACGCGGCTGACGGCCTACAGCAATCTGGAGATCACAGGCGGCACCAAGATAGCCACGGGCTGCATCGAGCTGGCCAATGAGTTGAAGCCATCCCCCGTTCCAGAGCGCACCAAAGTTCCGTTTGGAGCCCCTTGGCGTTACGGCAATGTGCCGCCAGAGCTGGATTGACCCCGCCCAAGTAAATCGGTTGCATGCACCCCAGTGGGTGGCATCCTGTCCGGACGTTCCCACCAATCATACATGCGCTGCCCTAAATGCGGAAGTTCCCAAGACCGGGTCATTGATTCCCGCGAGGCTCGCGACGGATACGCCATCCGCCGCCGACGGGAGTGCATGCGCTGCAACTTCCGCTTCACCACTTACGAAATCGTCGAGCGAGAAGAACTGCGCGTCGTGAAGCGCAATGGCGCACGCGAACCCTTCAACCGCGAAAAACTGATGAGCGGCCTGACCAAAGCCTGCGAAAAACGCCCCGTCCGCATGGAACAACTCGAACAGGTCGTGGACGAAATCTCCAACGAACTCGAAGAAGAAGGCTACCGCGAAATCCCCGCCAGCGTCATCGGCGCAAAAATGATGCGCCAACTGGAGGCCATCGATCATGTCGCCTACGTCCGCTACGCCTCGGTTTACCGCCAGTTTGAGGACGTGGGGGAATTCATCAGCGAGATCAACTCCCTCGACCAGCGGCGCCCGCGCGATCCTGGCGAGCAGGAGTTATTCGGTTAATCCCGAACCTTTTTGTATGAGCGAAAAGACCATTTTCCAAAAGATCATCGACCGCGAGATCCCCGCCCCCCTCGTCTATGAGGATGAGTTTTGCGTCGCCTTCAACGACATCTCCCCACAGGCACCGATTCATGTTTTGATCGTCCCACGCAAGGTCATCCCTCGGGTCGGAGCAGCAGAACAGGACGATCAGGCAACGCTCGGAGCCCTGCTTTTGGCAGCGGGCGCGGTAGCTCGCAAACTCGGGGTGGACTCCCGAGAAAAGGGCTTTCGTCTAGCCATCAATAACGGCGTGGACGCAGGTGAGACAGTGCCCCACCTCCATGTGCACCTTTTGGCTGGTCGGCCATTGGATTGGCCGCCAGGCTGATATCAGCCCGCGTGCGTCGGCTGCGCTGGTGCCATCATCAGTGAGCCAAACTCTGGCGGCGAAAGCGGGGATACGGCCTTGTGCAATCTGCTATCAAAGGCCACTCGGAATTTCTCGTCCCGCTCATGCACCAAGGCACGCTGTTCATCAATCAAGTCGGCAGCGCGGCGCATGTGCATCTTGAAAGTGGCCTCATCCTTCCGTCCGAAACAAACCAAGCCCAGGTTGTAGTGGACCTCTGCCATACCAATGGCGTCCATCATGTAAGAGTCGGAGTAAACACGCAGCACCGCCCGATAGGCGCACTGGGCATCGTCATACCGATTGGTGCGGATGCGGATCGCCGCGATCATTTTCCAAACAACGACCTGAAAGCCTGCCAGAGGCCGTTGGCTGCGCTCTGACTCGCTCAGGCAGGTCAGCAGTTGCGCCTCGGCATCATGGAATTCCTTCAGCGACATCAGGGCGGAAGCAAGGCAAATGCGGGCATCTAGGACGAGTCGGGGATTGGCTCCATTGCTGAGAATCTCGATGGTACGGCTAAACGCAGCAGCCGCCTCCCGGTGCCGCAGCGTTTGGGCGGAAAGCAATCCGTAGGCGAAGTTAAAACGAGCAAGATCCTCTGACTCTTCTTCCGACTTCGCCCGGTGAGCCAGTGCCTCAGCTTGTGCCTGCCAGGCTGATTCCCACTGCCCTTCGGCAGAAAACACCCGACTCAAATTCGCCAGCAACTCGGAGGTAATCCTCACCTCATCAGGGCACTGGCTTTTCAGTCGGGAGATCGCCTTTTCCAGCCATTCCCTGGCTTCCGAGTAGCGGTCCAAGGCCTTTAGCAAGAGAGCGTGATTATTCGAATGGCAGGCGCGACTAAGGCGGGTGTCATCGCCAGCTCGCTCAGCACGCCCTAGGGCCTCAGCGGCCAGCTTTGACAATCGGATCGCCTCCTCATAGGCGCCTTGGCTGATTGCCCTATACGCAGAGGCTTGCAGTTGGCTCAATTCCAGTTTCCAGGCGGGCTCAACCCGGGCATCACAAAAACGCGCCAATTCGTCGGCCAATGCCATCGCCGTCGATGCGGCCACACGATCCACCGCCATCTCGTTCTGAGCAGCACCGGAAGAGCGCACTCGGCCCTTGGATGGCGCGATGAAGCGAGTCTTCATCGCACCCGAGGTGAGCTGGGGCATAACGTCGGTGAGATAAGAGGATGGATCGTTCGGCGGAGGCATGCGGAAATTATAGTCGATATTAAAATATGTATTTTTGAGGTCAGATTCAACTAACCTCAATGTATCCAATCAATTATGTAAATTGATTGTCACGCAAATGATATTTCGGATTTCCTAACGTTTTTTGCGTATTCACTAATAAGAAATCAACCCGAGCAATTGACGCGCTTTTCAAAGGCGACGCAAACGAACTGCTGCGATCCCCACCTGGACCTCCCTCTTCCGCAATTTGCGATTTTCTGTGCGAATATTGCGTTGAATTGACATCAAATCCACGATTGCCCATGCTCTGAGGGCATGAGCAGTTTCGGTCTCAGACCCAAGTTTACCCATCTCCTCGAACTTGGTGTCCAAGAAGCCCGCGACAAGATCGTGGAGAAAGTTAAGAGCGACGGTTCACGCTGCGAGGTGAAAAGTTTTCCAGGATTCGTCTGCTTACGGATCCCTGAATCTGACCGGCACTATTGGTCTCCTCGTCTGAACCTGAGCCTGGACGCAACTGACGAAGGCCACACGGTGATTCACGGCACCTACGGCCCGAATGCGAATATGTGGTCCTCGTTTCTCTACGGTTACCTCCTGGTAGGATCAGTGGGACTATTCTCCGGATTGCTGGGGGCCTGCCAGAATTGTCTGGGTATGACCCCATGGGGTTTGTGGGTCTTCGGCGCAATGCTGGCGATCGCCATTGGAATGTACCTCATGGCTCAGTTTGGGCAGAAGCTAGCGGCGCAGCAGACCTTTCTGCTGCACCAGATTTATGAGGCTGCCGTGGGGCAGCACGTGGAGATCCACTAAACAGATCACTTTTTCTTATCCCACTCCCGCACTTTGATGACAGTCGCGAGCTGGTTGACCAGGGATAGATCGCCTGGCAGGAGCTTGAATTTTGTCATGTATTGCAACGCTCCGTGGACGCGCATGATCTCGCCCTTCTTAGATTCGATCTTCTCTGCAGGAGTGTCCGCGATCATTTTCCCAAAGGCCTCAGCCTCTTGGCGCACTTGGTTCCAAGCGCCCTCGTTTGGCGCGTAACAGAGCGATTCCATGAGGCGGAGCATTTGGTCAACCCCCTGCTTCGTTGCAGCGTCCTCACGAATGGTTTTGGCAATCTCCGCACGCTTGGCCAGGGTGGCTTCTGGGCTCATAACACTAGTGTCGCCGCCATCAAGTGCCCGTTTTGGCAGAGGGCGATACCAAATATTGCGATACCGGACCGGATTCCCGTGGTCCTGCAATTTCAGCGGGCCTTGATCTGGGAAAGGGCGAGGCTTCGAACGGGCTCTATGGCCGCCCCCGCCATCGATTGGAGTGTGGTCCTGGACCAAAACGCCATTCACAAAGACCGTGAGGTAGCCCGGATCAATCTGTTGTCCGTCTTTGAAGAGAGGCCGACGAAAAACGATATCGTAGACCTGCCAAGCACCTGGAGCCTGGAGGGGGTTGGCCATCGGCGGATTGATCCCATAAACCGAACCAGCGAAACCGTCCGCGTAAGTCGGGTTGTTGTAATTGTCTAGAACCTGGACCTCCACCTGGCCCATGAGGAAGATACCGCTATTGCCGCGACCTTGGCTATCGCCCTTGACCTCGGAAGGCGCGGACCATTCGATGTGCAGTTGGCAATCACTGAACTCCTCCTTGCTACGCACGTAGCCAGAACCTGGCACACACTGGAGGGTGCCGTCTTTGACGACCCACTTTGTTTCAACCGTAGGCGTCTTGTCAGCTTCCCAATTCGCGATGGCACCCTCGCTGCCATCAAAAAGGACCACGGCGTCAGACGGTGGCTTCCCTGGCTGCTCCTGCGAGCTAAAGGTGCCCGGCTCCACTCGAGCTGGCTGCGCGCGGTTCATATCGTGAATGGCCCATGGGTGAATCGCATCCGGTGGATCACCGTAGAATGCTCCGTCGGCGAAGACGGACACTGGGATTGCCGAGGCAAGGAGTGCGAGATGGGACAACGGACGAAGCTTCATGGGTATGGTATGTTTTGCGAGTGGGTTGGGACGGAAAAGGAAGACGCCCTGCTTGAAGATCAAACAGGGCGTCTTTGAAACGAACTTAAAGCGGAAAAACTTCCGATCAGTGCGTGAAGTAAAACTCCTTGGAGTTGAGCAGAGCCCAGAAAAGATCCTCTAGAACCGTCTGCCGCTGGTCGGGGGACTCGGCAAGAGATGCCTGCACCGCCTTCCACTCTTGATCGTTTGGCTGGCGGCCAAAGGCACGCAGGAAAAGATCCTCGGCGATCTCGCGATCTGATTTCTTCTCACTGATGAGACGGGCGACAACGCGTCCTTGCTTGATGCGGTCATTAACAGCGTCACCGTTCATGAGGTGGAGGGCCTGGGAAAGGGTGGGCTCCATCTTCACTTCGCAAGAGCAGACGGACTCGCGCTTAGCGCGGCCGAAGGTAGTTAGGAAGTAGTTGGAAACGGCACCATCGGCGATCTGCACGGCACGCGCGCCGAGCGGCAGCCCCTGGAACTTGTTCGGAGTCTCGGTGATTTGGGAGACAGCGTCCAACAGCACCTCGGCACGCACGCGGCGGACTTGGGCATGAGAGAAGTTGCGCTTGTCCCCAGCGTTGGTCTCATTGACTTGGGATGAGCGCTGATACGTCATGGAGGTGCAGATATCCCGCACCATCTTGCGCATGTCGTATTTGTACTCAGTCAGGCGTTTCGCCAACTCTTCGATGAGTTCTGGGTTTGACGGCGGATTGGAGATGCGGACATCATCCACTGGTTCAACGATCCCCGTGCCGAAGAAGTGTGCCCACATGATGTTGGCGATATTCCGGGCGAAGTAAGGGTTCTTGGGGGAGGCAATCCACTCAGCGAGCACCTTGCGACGGTCTTCACCGGGCTTAATTTCTGGCGATTCACCACCGAGGAACTTGGGTTTCATAACGGCCTTCGTCAGAAAGTGACGAGCATCCCCGCCCTTGCTGTTGTAGACGATGACTTCTTGTGGATCATCCGTCGCCTTGCGGCCGATTTGGGTAAAGAAAGCCTGGAAGCTGTAGTAGTCATCCATGGTCCAGCGGTCAAACGGATGGTTGTGACACTGGGCACACTGGATGCGCATTCCCATGAAGACCTGGGCGATGTTTTCGGTGACCTTGAGAGGATCAAGCTCCATCTGGTAGTAGTTCACCGCTGGATTTGACACGGTGCCACCTGTCGCAGACAGAAGCTCGATGACGATCTCGTTCAGTGGGACGTTCTTTGCCACACGCTCTGACAACCAGTTGTAATACAGCAGCGCATTTTTGTAGAATGGCGGCCGGTTGTTGTTCAGACCGGAGCGAATCTGTAGCAACTCTGCCCATTTCATCACCCATAAATCGGTGAACTCTTTGCGATCCAGCAGGCTATCGACCAAAGCCTCACGCTTCTTGGGATTGGCATCCGCCAAGAATGCACGGGTGTCTTCCGCCTTTGGATAAACGCCGAGCACGTCGATGAACGTGCGGCGAATGAACTCCTGATCGCTACAAACACCTGAGGGAAGGATGCGAAGTTTGTGCAGCTTTTCATCGACAAGCGTGTCAATGTAATTGGTCTCGGCCAAGTTGGGCCGCTCGTACTGAAGGTTGGCAGGAATGACCAGTGTCTGTGCGGTGGTGCTATAAACGTCGAAACGAGCCAGCATGAACGCTGCCCCACGATCCCCGGATGTCACAAGCCCATTCTTATCCACAGAAGCGACGGGGTCGTTATTGGACATGAACAATGCCAGCGATGTCACATCACGATCGGTGCCATCGGAGTAAGTCGCGCGGACGGTGATCTGCTGATTCGCCCCCGCGCCTTCGAGCACCATCTGTTTGGGGAAGATCTCAATGCCGGTGACCTTGGCGGTATCAGGCTTGTCGTCAGGAGTTCCAGCAGTGATCCACTCCAACAGGGTCTTGTTATACTCGCTGTCTTCTTCAAAGCACTGATTGCCGGAGTGGGGCACGGCACCAATGGCCTTTTCGACCAAGCAACTCTCTTCAGGGATCGCCAAGTTGATGCGGCGGCCAGGCATCTCACGTGTGATGCGGATGAAGTCGCCAGCGGGGTCCATCCCAAAAAGGGAGAGGCGGAATCCGTCCTTACCACGGGCCGCGCCGTGGCAGCCACCTTGGTTACAACCACCACGCATGAACACAGGCATCACGTCCAGCCGGAAGGAGATCTGACGCTCCTTCGTGCCATCGGCGATCAAAACCGGAGCCTTTGCAGACATCCCACCCAGGGATGCAGAAATTTCTGTCGCGCCCTTTTCGATCACGGGACGGAGGGTCACTCCGTCCAGCTTCGCGATTTTGGGATCAGCCACACTGAGGTTAGAGAAGCGAGTCACGTCGCGTGTGGTAGCATCTTTGAAAGTTGCCATGACTACGACTTGGTGAAAATCTCGCTTGGTCTCCAAAGCGAAGCGATCGGGGAAGATCTCGATGCGCTGGAGCTGTGGCAGTTTTTTCTGGAGCTCGGCCATCGCCTTGACCTCTTCAGGACTACGATAACGCATCGTCAAGCCTTCAGGAATCTTCGCGCCTTCCGCGACCCAGCGCTTAAGGTTAGCAATTTCCGCCGGCGTCAGGGGATCACCCTTGGGCGGCATGATGTCGTCGTGACCTTTTGGCAAAAGCACGCGCTTCACAATTTCGGACTCGTCTGGCTTTCCAGGAACAAGGGCAGCACCGGCTTCACCGCCTTTGATCATGGCCGCAAGATCTGTCATCAGGAGATCTCCCTTTGTCTTGGATGGGTTGTGACACTCCAAGCACTTGGTTTCCAAGACATGCTGAACCTGACTGCCAAAATCGAGCGCTGCTACGACTGGAACTGGAGCCGGTGCTGGCTTTACAGCAGGCGCCGATGCTGGTTTTGCGGCAGGTGCAGCAGGAGCCGGTGACGGAGTCGGCACTGGCGCGGTTGCAGCCACTGCAAGGGAACAGAGGCTAAGAGACCATGCAATGATCGTCGCGGAGGTTTTCATGAGGGGCGTTTTTGGGGGAATTTGGGGCGATGAACTTACGCTGCTAGCGAAGGGCTCTATCAAGACGGAGTCATTACTTTTTCGCAGCCAAAGCTTCTTGGCGGAGTTGCTCTAAGCGGGACAATGGCTTTGGCGCGGCGGGTTTTGGAGCTTCTTTCGGTGCGTTGGCAGCCACCGCAGGTGCGGCGGCAGGCTTTGCTGGCGCTGGACGGGGTTTGTCGATGCGCAGAATCGACCCCAGCGCGATGCGATGGGTGGACACGCCACCCGGCACTGGAACATCGACACGGACAAAGAGGTTCCCCTGTTTACCAATGGGGGATTTTTCTCCGGTATGAACCGTAAAGCTGACCTCTTTGGTGTCCTTGTTGATCTTGGCAGAATCGATCGGGATGGTGTCAGGCACGCCGAGCACTTGTGCAACAGCCTCACCTGTAAAGGGTTGCAGAGTCTCCAGCTTACACACCATCACGGCGTCCTGTCCCTGCTCCACCGCAGTCAGCGCCATCGTTGGCGCACTGAGGTAGGCAGGACCAGTGGTCACTTCGCAGAATGGGGAGGCATTGTAAATGCGGCCGTTGCCAGCATCAGCCTCACCCATAACGGTGAAATTCCACTTCCCGGCAGGCACGGCTGCATTCGCATCGAGGTTAAACACACACTCCGTGCCACCTTCAGGGATGGTTTGCTCCCCGAGGCAACTGACACCCGGCGGTTTCCAAATCATGAACACGCGGATGGGCGCCTTGAAACCCTCTTTGCGCTTGGCCACCACTTTCAGATCTGCCACGCCACTCGTCACCAGAGGCGTCGTAGGCTTGATGATCTCAAGTGAGTACGGTGCCTCTTCAACGACGGCTACTGGTAGCTGATCCTGAACTTCGGTGTAGTAGATGACATTGCCGGAACGGACGATGTCAAATTCCTGACGTAGAGTCCCGACCACATTGACGGCAGGATCGACTGACTTCAGAGTGATCGGCACGAGCCCGTGTCCGAGTGGCGCATCAGGCGCAGCTTCAAACAACAACGGGATGTTCGGCAGATCTTTTGGTAGAACATCCGTCAGCAACTTTGCTCCTTTCGGCATGTTGGGCGTTTCAAACTTATAGTCCCCCGAGACATTACTGCGACTGACGTTCACCAGCGTCGCATAACGCCCTCCCTTTGGCACCGCGATGAACTGGCGAATGTGGGTGTCATTCACCACATATTGGGGGGAAGCGAAAGTAAGGCTCGGCTGCGATGCCACCATCTCGATCCGATAGACGTAGTTCGGGCCGCCGCGATCAAGGTGGTCTGTGATGCGAACAAAGTAGTCACCGTCTGCGGGGATCGTCACCGTCGCTTTGCTATCAAGGCGGCGACGGCCACCACCATCGTCGTTGCTGGAGATGCCCTTGCCCTTTGAATCGTAAATTCCAACCACACTGTCGAGAGGAGATCCCAGCAATTGTGCGAAGGCCTGCAGTTCCACTTTCAGGCCCTTTTTGAGAGTCACTTTAAAGTAGTCCACGTCTCCCGGAGCTTCGATGATGCCATTCAGAGCAAAGGGTTCTCCGAGGGTCACGGGCGTCGCCTTGGCTTGCTCGTTGTTAGGCTCCACCTCCATCGCGTTGTCAAAAGGCATGATGCGGAAAGGGTTGCCTGACGGTGCCGCCGCCTCCGTTTTGGAGTAGATCATGTAATTCTCATCCACGGTAGCGGGGATGGCGACGTCTTCTTCAAAGGTAGAGCCATCATGCTCAATGAAACGTACCTTAGCCGTCGTGCCAGCCTTGCCGCCTGCGGGATACACAACCTCTGGGCGGCGGAAGCTTCCAACGTGCAGGCGATAAAAAGAGGTACCGCCGCCGCGATAGGAAGACTCGCGCATCAGGATGAAGTATTCCCCATCTTCCTCGGCAACGTAGGAGCAAAAGCCATCCTGGCGATGCAAAATCGTGTCATCCGAGTTCACCTTCTCAAAGCGATCCTTGTCGAGAATCGCGATGTATGGATCAAATGTCGTGTAACCGAGACGAAGGCCATCCGCCTCCAGACTGATGCGTTGACCTTTCTTGGCAGTGATCTTGAAATAGTCCACATCCTCGTTCTGCACGACGCCCTCAATCGTCTGGTCAAATCCCACTTGCTGTGCAGTATCAAAATCATTGTTCGCTTCTTTTTCCTCGACGTTCGGGAAAGGGCCGACAAAGAACTGCCGGGCGTGCGAGACACCGCTTTTGGTTCGGATGCGCATAGAGTGATTCCCCGGCAACACGTCTTTATCGATCGAGATCACGCACTCCACCGATTTGGCCTCAACCTTACCCACGCTCTTCATCGCAAAGCCGGGCGAATTGAAAATGATCCCCTCAAAATCCGCGAGCTTATCACCAGTCAAAGTCAGGGTGAGTTCTGTGCCACGCTGACCGCCATTGGGCTTAGTGCCAGTGAATGTTGGGTAGGCAGCATGGACAGTTCCGCAGCAAAACAACAATGCTACGGTAAGTCGGACGCAAAGACTAAAGAGGGATGATTTCATTGGGGGGGAAAGGGAATTCAGCACGTACATACGCACCAACTTTGGCGTCTTCTTGCGGAAAGCAAAAAGCCGCCTTGAAAGTTCGCAGCCGGGCAACTTCTTTGGAGACGGAAAAAGAGGGGCGCAAAGTACGCCAACTCGGGCGCTCGTCTTTCGCCACCAAAGCAGATCCCCCGATCACCTGCAAAACCAAAAAAACTCCATACAACCAAGGAATCCCCATTTCTCACTGGAATTAAGGCGCTCCGCAAGGGTAGTATCCGCCCTATCGTCGTCCGTCACTCCGCATCCGTCATGCCTTCCCCCGCTCATCAGAAGAACCTTACCGTCATAGGACAAGCCAATCTGCCGTCCAGCGGAGGCTATATGCTCATCCCCAGCCGATTGAATTATGAGGACCTTCAACGCCTTGAGTTCCTGCTGGCCGCGCGCGAGATCGTTTATTTGGTTGAGCATGGCGCGGCCCACCCTGCGGCTGTGCAAGCCCACCTGGAAAATGATACCACTCAGGCACTCGTCATCGTCCCAGAGTCCACTGACATCGGCACATTCCGCCGATCCATTGGTGAGGTGACCAAGAGCGGCGCCGTCGTCGTCTACGTCCCCGCTGAGGCCGCGACGGTGCTCGCCCCGCTGACGACAGTCCCCGGTGCCAAGCTAGAATTCCTCGTCAAGGCAGAGGTGCCCGTCCTCCCTCTTCACATCCATTCCCCACGCGAGGTCGCCATGGCGGTGGAGCCCAAACATCCCGAGTCCGAGGCAGTCATGGCCTTTGGCCCCCTGCTAGATGGGGAGCACCTCAGCCTCGCCTCCTACCAGGAGTGCCTCCTTTCCCTCTCTGAACAGTGCTTCTCCCTGCACAAGGCGCTAAACTGGCACCTCGGCCTAGCCCTCTTACGCGGTTTCAAAAAGCACGGCAATCGCAACTATGTCGTCGATGGCAAGGACGAGCGCAAGATGCCCTACAGCCACGTTTTGGCCGCCGCCTGCGCCCTTTCCCGCCACATCAAGGCCCAGACGACCAAAAAGCGCGTTGGCGTCATTTTACCTCCCGGCATCGGCGGACTCATCGCCAACATGGCCGTCGTCTTGGCGGGTAAGATCCCCGTCAATTTTAACTTCACCGCGGGTCGCACCGCCGTTCAGTCCGCGCTACGACAGTCCGATGTCGACCACTTTGTCACCGCTGACACCTTTGTGCGGAAGATGCAGTCCTTTCCGTGGCCACCGCTGAAGCAGATGACCTTTTTGGAGAGGCTCATGCCCTCACTAAAAAAGAAGATCGCCTACTGGCTGGTCATCAGCAAAATCCTACCAGCATCCGTCCTGGCAAAGATTCTGGGCGTGCCAAGCACTGGCGGCGATACGGAAGCTCTGCTTCTTTTCACCAGCGGCAGCTCCGGCGAACCCAAAGGCGTCGCACTCACTCACCGCAATATTCTAGCGAATGTCGCCCAATTTGGCAGCAGACTGAACCTGAACGGCAACGATAGCGTGCTCGGCTGCCTCCCCCTGTTTCATAGCTTTGGCTGCACCGTCACCCTTTGGTATCCCATCATCCAGGGCCTGAACCTCATCACCTACCCCTCCCCTATCGAGACGAAAAAACTGGCGGAACTCATCGCCAAAAACAACGTCACGCTCATGCTCGCCACGCCAACCTTCCTCCGAGGTTACCTGCGCGGGGTGAATCGGGAACAGCTTGCGTCGATCAAACTTTGCGTCACCGGAGCCGAAAAACTCCCCCTCACCGTCGCGCAATCCTTCGAAACCCGCTTTGGTAAACGCGTCTTCGAAGGCTACGGTCTGACGGAAACCTCGCCCGTCTCCAACGTCAATCTGCCCGACCCTACACCAATCGGCAACGACGGCGATGGCCACGCCTGGCTGCCGGCCTACCGCCTCGGCTCCGTGGGCCAGATGATCCCCGGCCTCGCCGTGCGCATCACGCATCCAGAGACCAACGAGCCCCAGTCCCTCCACCAGAGCGGTATGATCTGGTTCAAAGGTGCCAACATCTTTCTCGGCTACCTCAACGACCCCAAACGCAGCGCCACCGTTCTCGATAAAGACGGCTGGTTCCGCACCGGCGATATCGGCCGCGTGGACCTAGACGGCTTCTTGTACATTGAGGGCCGCCTCTCCCGCTTCTCAAAAATCGCTGGCGAAATGGTGCCCCACGAAACGGTCGAGGAAGCGCTCATCAAAGCGATGGGACTGGAAGGTGAGGCCAATCGCCGCATCGCCGTCGTCGGCGTGCCAGACCTCGACCGAGGCGAGGCACTCGTCCTCCTCACGACCCTCTCTGGCGGCCCCGAACAGCAGGAAATCCTCGATCTCCGCTATCGACTACTCGACCGCGGAGTGCCTCCTCTTTGGATCCCAAAGAAAATGATACGCATCAGTGAGATCCCCGTCCTCGCCTCCGGAAAACTCGACGTCCAAGGCTGCGAAAAAATCGCCACCGCCGGATCGTATCCGCGATAACCAAGATCCGAAGACAGCCGTGCCTGAATTGGCTGCACAGTTCATTAGGGGCTCTGACCACGGCTGAGAGGCGTATCCATGGTATCTCACTATGAACGCCTCCGATCTCAACACGCAGCTTTCCGGCCCACGGCCACCACTCTTGGTTCACGTCAATACCGAGGAACACTTTGCCGCACGCCGAATCAGCGGGGCCAAGAACGTCTGCGTGTATGAGACAGCCTTTCTCGACAACCTGCAAAAGCTAGAACCGGAGAAGACCGTAGCCATCATCGTCTATGGCGAAGGTGCCCCGTCGCTGGATTCAGAAGAAGCTGCACACCGATTGATCACCGCTGGCTACACCAACGTCACCGATTTCCGAGGTGGCCTCCGCGAGTGGGAACAGGCCGGACTGCCAATCCTCAGCGACACCGAACTACCCCAAACTCCCGTCATTACCGGACAGTTCAAAGCAGACACCCAGGGTAGTCTGATCCGCTGGACCGGTCGCAATTTGTTCAACCACCACAGCGGCAGCCTCAAGCTCGCCGCCGGGCACCTCACAATTGAAAAGGGGGCCCTCAAAACGGCCTCTTTCATTTTGGATATGAACAGCATCACCTGTGAGGACCTCACCGACTCAGGGTACAACGCCATGCTCATCCACCACCTGCGGACCACCGATTTCTTCGATGTGGACCAGTACCCCACGGCAACCTTTGAGGCCACCCGAGCCGACGCAATTGAGGGCAGCACCGACGGCACCCCTAACTACCAAATTACTGGCGGCTTCAGCCTGCGCGGCATCACTCACGAGATCACTTTCCCAGCCGTCGTGGCGATCGGCGATGCCAAGCACATCACTGCCCAGGCTCAAATTGAAATTGACCGCACCCGATGGGGGAGCCGTTATGGTTCAGGTAAATTCTTCGCCTTCCTTGGCAAACACGTCGTCAACGACCACATCCAACTGCACCTCAAAATCCACGCGGAACGCGGTTGAACGATCACCCGGCGCCTCTTTCTTCTGCCATCCAGCGACGTAATTCCGCGAAAAGATCGGATTTCCTGTGCGCGAAACATTGACACTCTGCGCCCAATCGCTGTAGTCTCGGGCTTCCCGACTCGAAAAATCCCCGTTCATCCTCCCGAAACCCGCCTCGGCACGGCCTGGCAGCCTTTCCCTCTCCATGTTTTCCCCAAAAACCGAAGAACTCCTCCTCGAACAACTCCAGGAATCCGGACTCATCACAGAACGCGACGTCGCGCATGCCCGAGGAGCCCAAAAAGGGGACGAATCCCTTCTCGAAACCCTGACCAAGACCGGCGTCATTAACGACGAACAAATTGCCCAGACCGTAGCGGTGAATTCTGGGATGGAATACGTCGATCTCCACGGCTACACAGCCCACCAGGGTCTGAAAGACCTCGTCCCGCTGGAAGTTGCCATGCGCTACAAAGTCGCCCCACTGGGCGCGGATGGTCCCACTCTGCAACTGGTGGTTTCGGATCCCTACGACTTTGAGACACTGGATGCGCTTCCCCATATTTTACAGCCAGACATCGAGTTCTTCTGCTCCACGCCGAGCTTGATCAAGACCCTCATGGCCAATATTTACGGCAATGAAGCGGTCATGGGCTCTGGCAGCTTCAAAACCGCTGGCGACAGCGACTCCGGCGATGGCGATGCCCCGGTGATCCGATTGGTCACAAACCTGTTGATGGAGGCCTTCAAAAATCGCGCCTCTGATATTCATATCGAGCCACTGGAAAAAGACGTCCGCATCCGCTACCGCATCGACGGCGTTCTGCACGACGTTGAGCACCATCCAAAACGCCTTCTGGCCGCCATTATCAGCCGTATCAAGATCATGACCGGCACGATGAGCATTGATGAAAAGCGCGTGCCACAGGACGGTCGTATCACCATGTCCTTCAACGACAAGGAACTGGACATGCGCGTCTCCATCGTCCCCACCAACAATGGTGAGTCGGTCGTCATGCGCGTGCTCGATAAGAGCAGCCTCCGGTTGGGGCTCTCCGACCTGGGCTTCCTCAGCGATGACCAATCCCGCTTCGAGCGCCTGCTGACACTGCCAGACGGCATCATTTTGGTCACCGGACCGACAGGTTCCGGCAAAACGACAACCCTTTACGCCTGCCTCAATTTCATCAACCGTCCCGACCGCAAAATCATCACGGTCGAAGATCCGGTGGAATACGAGCTCGCCGGAATCAACCAGGTGATGGTGAAGGAAGACATCGGCATGACCTTTGCCGCCGCGCTCCGCGCCATGCTGCGCCAAGCACCGAACATCATCATGATCGGGGAAATTCGTGATATGGAGACGGCGGGCATCGCCATCCAGGCATCACTGACAGGTCACTTGGTCTTCAGTACGCTGCACACCAACGATGCCCCCAGCGCCGTCGCCCGTCTCACCGACATTGGGATCAAGCCCTTCCTCATCGCCTCCGCCGTCCGCGCCATCATGGCCCAGCGATTGGTCCGTAAGCTCTGCGGTGACTGCAAAGCTCCCAGCACCCTGACAGACCGCGAGCTGCGATCTCTAGGACTAGAGGCATCCCAGATGCTCGGTGCCCACATCATGGGACCACAGGGCTGTAACAAGTGCCGCCAATTCGGGTTCCGAGGTCGTATGTGCATCCTTGAAATCTTCGAAATCGACGACGAAGTCCGCAGCATGGTGAACGAAAACCTGACCACACCGCAGCTCCGCCGGCGCGCACGCCAGCTAGGGATGCGCACTCTACGCGAAGACGGCATCCGCAAAGTTCTCGCCGGTCTGACCACCGCTGACGAAGTTATCGAGGCCACCATGTCAGACGCAGACTGATCCAGCGCCCACACTCCCCTTTTCTAACCTTTTCTCAACAGCGCACCCCCTCTCCCTATTGCCATGACAGCTCAAAACGTGGTGGACATGCTCGAAGCTCGCGGAGTCATCGACAGCGGCCAAGCCTACGACATCGTGCAAGACAACCTCCGCTCCGGCAGAGACGTCCTCCAAATCATTCTGGATTTTGAAATCTTCCAAAACGAGGACGAATTCTGGGCCGCCGTAGCAGACGAACTGGGTTGCCAGCACTTCGACCTCTCTACCTTTGAGCCACCCGCTTCCGTCGTCAATCTGATCCCCGCTGGCATGGGCAGACTCTACGGTGCCTTCCCAATCACCCTGGACGGACAGGGGCTGCACGTCGCCTTCACCGATCCGCTAAACCCGCAGATTGCAGAAGATTTGCGTTTCGGTCTGGACAAAGCCATCGTACCAGTCGTCGCACGCAGCAGCCAAGTACAGGCGCTAATCGACAAACACTACGGCACAGGGATGCCGAGTGTGGAGGAGATCTTTGGTCAGCTAGCCCTTCAGAAACCTGACAATCCAGAGGCAGAGGCAAATTCTGCTCCCATCGTGAAGTTTGTCGATCTGGTTCTCGCCCAGGCCATCAAAGAAAAGGCTTCCGACATTCACTTCGAACCCTTCGAAAAAGAGTTCAAGATCCGCTATCGTGTCGATGGTGCTCTCTACGAGATGGCCCCACCACCCATCCACTTGGCCACCTCCGTCATCTCTCGCGTGAAGGTCATGGCCAACATGAACATCGCAGAACGCCGCATCCCACAGGACGGCCGAATCATGACCGTGGTGAATGGCAAACCGGTGGACATGCGCGTCAATTCCCTGCCAACCCAGCATGGCGAATCCGTGGTGCTACGTGTGCTTGACCGATCCTCAGTCAATTTGGACCTCGAGAATCTGGGAATGCCAGGCTTCCTCT
This sequence comes from Verrucomicrobiaceae bacterium, assembly GCA_024232965.1. Lineage (GTDB taxonomy): Bacteria > Verrucomicrobiota > Verrucomicrobiia > Verrucomicrobiales > Verrucomicrobiaceae > JACKQF01. The sequence continues at coordinate 271,874 of JACKQF010000005.1, forward strand.
TCGATTATATCGTCGAGACGATTCATAAACCCAATGGCATCTTCATCGTCACTGGCCCCACTGGTGCCGGCAAGACCACCACCCTCTACGCTGCACTCCGACGCATCAATACCATCGATGCCAAGCTCCTCACAGCCGAAGACCCCGTCGAATACGAATTGGACGGGGTCATGCAGGTGCCAGTGAATGAGGCAGTCGGCCTGACCTTTGCTAGAGCGCTGCGCGCCTTCCTTCGCCAAGATCCAGACCGCATCATGGTGGGAGAAATGCGTGACCTTGAGACCGCGCAAATCGCGATCCAGGCCTCACTTACAGGACACTTGGTGCTCAGCACCCTCCACACCAATGATTCCTCTGGGGCAGTCACGCGTCTTGTAGACATGGGCGTTGAACCATTCCTTGTAGCCGCAACCCTTGAAGGGGTTCTGGCACAACGTTTGCTCCGCACCATTTGCAAAACCTGCAAAGCCCCGTATGACCCCAGCCTATCCGTCCTGAACCAGCTTGGCCTCTCCCAGTCGGACCTTGGAGGCAAGCAGTTCTACACGGGCTCCGGCTGTTCCTCTTGTGCAAACTCAGGCTATAAAGGACGCAAGGGGCTGTACGAACTCCTCAACGTCACCGATCCCATTCGCGATCTGATCACTGAAAAAGCACCAACTCTCGTTCTCAAACAAAAGGCCATTGAACTGGGAATGGTCACCCTCCGTGACGACGGCCTCCGCAACATCTATGATGGCGAAACCACCGTCGAAGAAGTTCTCAAATACACCTGAATTTGTGAACTATGTGTTAGAAAACAAATAAGTGATGGACATTCCCGCCCATCTCCCAGTATTCTCGACCCACTAAGTGCTGATATTTTCCTCTTTTCACTCATAATCGACAGCAGTCTCTTATGCCCAATTTCCACTACATCGCCCTGGACCAGAACGGACAAGAAATCGCAGGCGTCATTGACGCAGTCAGCGATGCCGAGGCCATCAACGCCCTGCGCTCCCAGCAACTCTACCCCACCCAGGTCGTCCAAGAAGGCAAGGGCGACACTGCCAGCATCAAGAAGCGCGCCCGCACGACTACGGCAAAGGCCAAAGGTAAGGCAGCAGTCAAAGCCACTGCTACTGCGAAGGTCAAGGGCAAGACGCTGATGATCTTCACACGCCAGTTGGCAACCTTGATCGATTCCGGACTCCCTCTGCTGCGTGGACTCACCGTTCTCGGTCGTCAGGAGCCACTTCCGGTGATGAAAAGCACCATCAACACCCTGGCAGACGCCGTCCAGACCGGATCCACTTTCTCCGAGAGTCTCCAGCAATACCCTCGTATCTTCAACAAGCTCTACGTGAACATGGTCAAGGCTGGTGAGTTGGGCGGTGTGCTCGAAATTGTCCTCAACCGTCTCGCAGAGTACCAGGAAAAGGCGCAAAAGCTGAAGAACAAGGTCGTCGCCGCGATGGTTTACCCAATCATCGTCATGTTCATCGCCGTCGCGATCATGATCTTTCTCATGCTCGTCATCGTGCCGAAATTTGAAGGCATTTTCAAAGACATGCTTCAGGGTAAGCCGCTCCCTTGGCTGACTCAGGTCGTCATCGGCATGTCACGTTGGATCGGCGCCAACTTCGTTTACCTCGCCATTGGTGCCTTCGGCATCGTCGTTGCATGGAAGATTTTTTCCTCCACCAAGGGCGGGCGTGTCGTCATTGATAAAGCTAAGCTACGGATGCCCATCTTTGGCGATGTCCAGCGCAAAACCGCCATCTCACGATTCACCCGAACGCTTGGCACCCTCGTGACCTCCGGTGTTCCGATTCTTCAAGCACTGAACATCACCCGCGAAACTGCTGGCAACGTTGTCGTCTCCGACGCCATCAATAAGGTGCACGATGCAGTGAAAGAGGGTGAGTCAATGGTCGCTCCACTCGATGGCAGCGGCGTCTTCCCTCCGATGGTTATCTCCATGGTGGACGTCGGCGAGGAAACGGGCCAACTACCTGAAATGCTTCTGAAAATCGCAGACGTTTACGAAGACGAAGTGGACAACTCCGTGTCCGCCCTCACCTCCCTCCTTGAACCATTGATGATCGTCTTCCTAGCCGTCGTCGTTGGTGTCATCGTTATGGCGCTCTTCCTGCCTCTGATCTCCATCATCCAGAACCTCAGTTCCGGCTCCGGCGGCTAGAATTCTGGTGAACAACTGCCGCAACCTTGATGTCCATTCATCGTATGCAAAACACGACCTCCAAAGGCCTCAGACTCGCACGCAGAGGATTCACTCTGATTGAACTTCTCGTCGTCATTGCCATCATCGCCCTGCTGTCGTCGCTAACTATCGGTGCTTTCTCGTACGCTACCAAAGCGGCCGCGAGAAATCGCACCGAGGCGACCTTTGCAGCCATCAAACTTGGACTCACCTCTTACTTCTCCGAGTACAAGGAGTATCCAGAACCAGCCCAACCGGATCAAACTATATCCATAGGATCAAAGCGTTACACAAGCGGTGGGGCCGCAATGCTCTATCAAGCCATGAGTGGTGATGGCAATAATGCCATCCTCATCGGTGCCGGCGAAAGTGGCGAAAGTTCAAATGGCCAATTCACCAAAGAAGAGGCAGCCCGCACCATGATGCGAGACATGCCACCAACCACTTGGAAAAAGATTGAGAACACCTACGTGATGGTAGATGGCTTCAACCACCCCTTCCAATATACCCACGGCGGCAATGGGACCAATGACGATGCGGTCAATCCTAGCTCCTATGACCTATGGTCTTACGGCGAGGATGAGCAAAACATCAATCAATCCAGTCACGCTGCTAAAATTGATCCCAAAACGAGCGCCAAGTGGATCAAGAACTGGTGAAGATAAGACGTGCCCTCTGAAAATTCCGTTGAGTAGACGGGGAGATTGTTCCACACTTCTCTGTCTCGATGCTTGATCGTGCCATCTCTCTCATCCGCCACCAACGCACCAAGGCGTTCTTGTGGGCAGGAGTTTGTGCGCTGGCACCTTTCCCAAGTTTAGCCGGAGACCCAGTTCTCAGTGATAACTTGGAGGTCGTCTATCAACTATCCCTCCCACCCTCTGCGATTGCCTGCGCGCCTGATGGCTCGTGGGTCATGGGAGTAAATCCGTCTGAAAAGCCGCGCAACCGCGCCGTCAAAGTTACCCGCAGCGGCACCGTCATCCCCTTTCCAACCCCCAGCATGAGCGAGGCTATGCCAGGGGAATCCCTGCCACTCGACTCAATCAGCGGCCTCCAAAGCGATGCAGAAGGGGTCGTCTGGATGGTGGACAACGGCAGGCGCACAGAGACTTCACCAAAAATCATTGCCTGGAACGAAGATAAGCAGCGGCTCCATTCCGTCTTCAATCTGGCCCCTCCCGCAGTCAGTCCGACATCATTCGTGTCGGACATTGCGGTCGATCCCAATTCCCCCCTCGCTTTCTTGGCGGATCCCGCGAGCGGGACCGACGCCGCCATCATTGTTCTGGATCGTGCCACGGGTCTTGCCAGACGCCTTCTTCAGGGCGAAGCCAGCGTCCAGCCTGACACCACTATTCCGATTCCCTCAGGCAGCGGCACCTCGGAAACCCGCCGCCTAGACGGTCAGACCGTCATGCCCCAGTGCGGTATCAATGCCCTCTGCCTCGATAAAAAGAGCGAGTGGCTTTACTTCTGCGCTCGTCAGGCCAATCACATTTACCGCATCCGCACCAGCGTCCTCGGGGATTTGAAGGCAAGCGCTGCGGATGTCGCCAAGGCGGTAGAGACCTGGGCCTCAAAGCCCTTTTCCTCAAGCATGGCCATCGACACCAAGGGCAACCTCTTCTTAACCGACATCGCGAACCGAGCCATCGTCGTCGTCGAACCCGCCCGCCGCAACTTTGTCCCCCTACTCAGCGACCCAAGATTGCTGAACCCTGACGGTCTCTCCTTTGGGAAAGACGGAAAGCTCTATTTCTTTTCCCCCACTCAATCTCGCAGCCTCCCGCAACCCATGCCGGACGCCTTTTGCCTCTTCCGCGTGCCTGACCTCACCATCCATCGGTCGGGCGAATAAAACTTTCCCATTTTTCCCCTTGAGAATTCCCCGCTGTGGAGGATTATCACGGCCCCTGGTTTTCCAAGATTTGCTCGCGTGGCGGAATTGGTAGACGCGCTAGATTCAGGTTCTAGTGAGTAACATCGTGGAGGTTCGAGTCCTCTCGCGAGCACCATCAACTGATGGACGGAGAACAGGTCGTGATATCGATTACTGCATGCAGGACGCCCGATTTGTTCGCAACGCCTTTGCAGGCATCGCCAAACGTTACGTATTGGCCAATCACGTTCTCAGCCTCGGCATCGATGTCCTGTGGCGTAAAACCACTGCACGACTCGCCGCTGAGCGTCACCCACAACTGATTGTCGACCTCGCTACCGGCAGCGGCGATCTCGCCCAAAGCCTCCAGGCGGCGAATCCACAAGCTCGCATCCTCGGTGGCGACTTTTCCGTTCCCATGATGCGGGAAGCCCAAGTTCGCGGCTTCCCCCAACTCATCGCGGCAGATGCGATGCAGCTGCCCATCATCGATGCCGCAGCGGACCTCGTCACCGTTGCCTTTGGACTACGCAACATGGCCTCCTGGCCCTCCGCCTTGCAGGAAATGAGCCGCATCCTCAAACCCGGTGGGCAACTGATGGTCCTAGATTTTTCCATCCCACGCTTCCCAGGCATTCGACAGGCCTATCTCTTCTACTTGAAGCAAATCATGCCGCGCATCGCAGGTGCCATCACTGGTCAACGCGAGGCCTATGAATATCTCTGCGGCTCCATCGAACGCTTTCCGTCAGGGTCCGCCATGCTTGACCTCATTCAGGCCAACGGCTTCCGCTCTGCAACCTGCCGACCGCTGACCTTTGGCATCGCCTCCCTCTACATTGCGGAGAAGTGATCATTGCCGCGATTTGTTTGGTGGCAGAGGGGAGAATCGAACTCCCGACCAAGGGCTTATGAGTCCCCTGCTCTACCGCTGAGCTACCCTGCCGAACAAATCACCATCTCTCGAAGAAGAAATGGGGCCGCAATAGTAGGTCACACAAGTCGCCTGTCAAGCCGCAGCCGAATCAATGTTTGAAATCTCTGCCAGACTGACCTCAGCAAGCGAAGCAACCCGCCGCCATGCCCCAGCAAAGTCCAGGTGGTGAGTCAATGGCCCCGGGCAGACAATGCAACGCATTCCACCTGCCATCGCCGCCCGCAAACCGTTCAGCGAATCTTCAAACACCAGCACCTGTGCCGGATCAACGCCGAGCTTTGCAGCAGCGTGCAAAAAGAGGCTAGGGTCGGGCTTCACCTTCCCCGTGTCGTCCACTGTGGTCAGGTGATGAAAATAGGGGCGTAGCTGCAAACGATCCATCCACATTCCCACCCAGGACAAAGGACTGCTCGAAGCTACCGCACAGGGAATCCCCAATGCACGCGCCTCCTCCAGTCGATCCATCACACCTGGCAGCAAGTGCATGCCCTCATGGATCTCCGCCTCACGGGCACGGCGCAGAATCTCCACCTCCTCCCAATCAAAGGAGATCCCAGTGCGCTCCTCCAGGTCCCTACGCGGATCGTAGGCCTGATTGAAGTCCGTCCCCACCACCTGCGCATAGACCTCGATCGGCAGCACGTGTCCATGCTCAGCAAACAGCTCCCGCCACGTCTCATACCCGACACTCTCCGTGTCCACAATCAGCCCATCAAAATCAAAAAGCACCGCTCGTATCGGTTCGTCCATTCCGTCTCATCGCAGATTCGACCACGCGGATCAACCCAATTTAATGCAGAGGTGGCTCGGGACGGAATCGAACCGCCGACACGGGGATTTTCAATCCCCTGCTCTACCGACTGAGCTACCGAGCCTCTACTTTGGGTGGGCCGCGATCTAAGCAAAGGATCAGCCCCTGCGCAACGTGTTTTTCAGCTTAACCCGAACTATTGTCACTTTTCTTTTGCTGCCCCCATCGCCAGCATCGCCCAAGCAGTCAAAAGTAGCACACCGCCAATCGGAGTAATCGCCCCTAGCCACTTCAGACCAGTCACGCTCAGCACATAAAGAGTACCACTGAAAACAACTACTCCCGCCAGCATTAGCGGCCACGCAAGGCGCCGACAACGGCGGTCGCCTTCAGATCCAACCATCGCTAGCGCCAACAACACCACCGCGTGAATCAGATGGTAGTGGCTCGCCGTTGCCCACGTCGCGGAAGTATCGTGCAGCGCTAGGGTGGCCTTCAATCCGTGCGCACCAAAGGCCCCCAGCGCTACCGCCAGAAACCCGGTCCAGGCGGAAATGACTGTCTTGGTGCGATCACTCATAAAACTCAATCGATGCTTCAATCAAAACCTAGACGCTTCATCGCCACGGCGGCAGCCTTGGCTCCCATTCGCATGGCGCTGTGCATGTTTGGATAAGTAAACCCGCCTTGGCGACCCACACTTTGCAGGTTCGGAACGGAATTGACCCAATTCTTCACCTGTTCGAGGTGCGGCTCAAACCCGAGCGCAAATATTGGGTAACCGGTCTCGCCATGCAGCAAATTCACCTCAACGACGTCCTCGCGGCGGCAGATGTTTTCGAGCTCCAGATCCGTGAAAATACGATCCTTGGCATCGTCCGTTCCTTGCCATTTTTCATCGCCAATCTCGCAGGTCGTTTCGACAATCAAGACACTGTGGTCAGGCGGATCCACCACTAGACCAGCATTCTTGGGCTCGCCCACCCGGTGAAAGGCGCGATCGCGGTAGTAAATGTATAGACCGTCGATGCACTTCTCCTTTTTGACCAGCAGACCGTAGATCGCGATTGGCTTGTAGCGGATCTGCCGGGCCGCAGTCATCACTTCGTCGGCTGGAGATGGCTCAGAACGCTGCACCAGATGCGGCACGGGAATCGTGGAGATGCACTCATCGCAATCCAATTCATGGTCCTGCCCTCCGTGGTGGTAGCGAATCTTCGTGACCTTACCCGTAGCTTCGTCGCGCACGATAGCGGTGACTTCTGCGTCCTGGATCACGCGACCACCCGCCGCCTGCACCGCCTTGGAAATGCAGCGCGGCATCGCCTCGGCCCCAGTGCGGGAATAGTGCAGCGTCTCTTCCAGCAGAGCGCTATCCACTGCCTTCACGCTTCGATCTTTGATGCCGATCTTGCCCATAGCCCGCTTGATCACATCGACCGCGCTGAGACGTGGCATTTTCGTCGTGATGAAGGTCGCCGATAACTCGCGCGGATGGATCCCCCAGTAGCGGTGGGTGAAATCGCGAAAAAAGAACTCATACAGAGGCTGACCGTAGAGCATGATTAGCGCCTCCTCAGCATCCTTCGGCGTCCATGGCACAAGCGCGCTGCGAATCTGCGCGGCAAACAGTCCGAGACAATAATACACGAGGGTAAAGAAGGGAATCCCCTTGATCATGTCCTGAAATTGCAGCGGGTATCGATAAAAGGAGCCCGCCCAGCGGATCTTTGCGTCCAGTTGCACGGGGATGCTCTCTTCCCCCATGATGGACATCATGTCCTTGTAGATCTCCTCATCAAACTCATGCAGCATGTGGCAGCCCAGATCATACCAGTTCTTCCCGCGCTTGTGACTTGTCGCCAGACCACCGGGTCGATCCCCCTTGTCAATAACCGTCACTGCCAGACCGGCGCGGCTGAGGACACGGGCGGCATACAAACCACATGGACCACCGCCGAGGACGGCCACGTGGGATTTCGGACTGGGAGAACTCATAGTTAATTCGGGAGAGACAGAGACAGCCTGTTGATTCGCCTGCGACTGGCTTGGTGTCAAGTGTGCCGCCGTCCGCATAGGAGAGAATCCTCAGGCCACCCAAATGGTCAACACCATGCAAATACTACCTGCAATCCTTTCATCCATTTGTAATGGCCTTATTCGCGACTCTTGCCTAAAATCACCGCCAACAACTGATATCACCTTCCCGAAAATTCGATGAATGAAGTCCTTCATGAGGCCCTAGCCATGCACAACCTCCCGGTCACGGTGCTTCTGGGGATCATCCTCCTCTATTGGCTCATGGTGCTAGTAGGCGCGCTGGATAGTGATATGGACACCGTCGATATCCACGCAGATACCGATGTCCATCTCGACGCAGATGCACACGTCGACGGCCATGCTGACGTTCATTCGGACAACGTGCTGGGTGGGCTTTTCATGCGTGCTGGACGGTTCCTCCGCCTCGGTCAGGTACCCCTCATGCTCGTCATGAGTATCCTCGCTATCTTCATGTGGCCCATCTCCATGCTGGGAAACTACTACCTGAATGGCACCGCTGACCACCGCAGCACCGGTTTTGCCTTGCTAATGCTTTTGCCAAATTTCATCGTTAGCGCCCTCGCTACCCGCATGGTCACCGCACCGATCGCTGCGGCTCTGAAAAAACTGTCCATCGAGACAGACGCCAATTTGCCCATCGTCGGCAGGCACGGCCGCGTCCAGTCGTTCCAGGTAGATCAGACCTATGGGCAAATCGAAATCCCCACGGATGGAGCCCCCCTTCTTGTCAATGCACGCACCCTCGATGGTGCAGCCCCTTTGCCCAAAGGCACCCGCGTCATCGTCCTGGAGGCCACTGAAGGCCACCATTACCTCATCCGGGCATTGCGCCCCGAGGAGCAAACCACTCTCACTCTTTAACCCAACACCCCCTACCCTATGAATGAGTTATCTACCGTCACCGACTCCTTTTTGTCGAACACCGTTATGGTCACCGGCACCAGCGTTGTGGTCGTCGTCTTCGGCACCATCATCGCCTTTTCTCGCTTCTATCGAAAGGTCCAGCAGGGCCAGGCGATCGTCCGCAATGGCGTCGGCGATACGCGCGTCAATTTCAACGGCCTCATGGTCTTCCCAGTCATCCATCAGGCGGAGTACATGGACCTCTCCGTCAAACGCATCGAGGTAGAGCGCCAAGGCTCCGAAGGCCTGATCTGCAAAGACAACATCCGCGCAGACATCAAGGTCGCTTTCTTCGTTCGCGTCAATAAGAGCGAAGAAGACGTCAAGCGCGTCGCACAAACCATCGGCTGCCAGCGCGCCTCCAGCGTTGACACCATCCGCACCCTCTTTGACGCCAAATTCTCTGAGGCACTCAAGACCGTCGGCAAGCGCTTTGACTTCGTTCAACTCTACAATGAGCGCGATCATTTCAAAGACGAGATCCTCAAAGTCATCGGCACAGATTTGAATGGCTTCACCCTCGACGACTGCGCCATCGACTTCCTTGAACAGACCGCCATCGAGCACCTCGATCCCGACAACATCCTCGATGCAGAAGGCATCAAAAAGATCACCGAACTCACTGCGACGCAGGCAAAACTCGCCAACCAAATTCAGCGCGATAAAGAAAAGGTCATCAAGCAGCAAGACGTCCAGACTCGCGAGGCCGTCCTCGAACTCGAACGCCAACTCGCTGAAACCGAAGCCAAACAGCACCGCGATGTCCAGTCCGTCAAAGCACGCGAGATGGCGGAAATGATGAAGGTGCAAGAAGAAGAGCGTCTCAAAGCAGAGCGCGCCAAGATCGCAGCCGACGAAGAGATCGCCATCGCCACCGAAAACAAAGACCGCCAAATCCTCGTCGCTCAGCGCAACAAGGAACGAACCGACGCTGTTGAAATCGAGCGCGTCACCCGTGATCGCGACCTCGAAATCATCGATCGCGAACGCATCACCACGCTCAAGTCCATCGAGAAAGAGAAGTCCGTGGAAGTGGAGCGCAAGAACATCCAGGAAGTCATCAAGGAGCGCGTCGCCCTTGAAAAGACCGTCGTTGTCGAACAACAAAAGATCAAAGACACCGAAGCCTTCGCCACCGCAGATCGCGAAAAACAAGTCGCCCTGACCAACGCAGAGAAAGCGGCGCAGGAGCAACTCATCCAAAAAATCAAAGAAGCGGAAGCCGCCAAGGAAGCCGCACAACTCGCCGCAGAACAGGCCGCATTTACTCACATCCGGGCCGCAGAAGCCTCAAAACAGGCCGCAGAAATGCAAGCTCAAGAATTGCTCACGCTCGCGGAAGCCCGCCAAGAGGCCTCCACCAAAGACGCCACCGCGACGAAGGCCTTGGCCGAAGCCGAAGCCGCACGCTCCGCCGCCATCGGGCTTGGCGAGGCCCAAGTCCTCATGGCCAAAGCCGAGGCTTCGCAGAAGCAAGGCCAGATCGATGCAGAAGTCGCGCAGCTCAAACTCGCGGCGGAAGCCGACGGCATTACCAAGAAGGCAGAGGCGATGAAACTCCTCGAAAACGCCGGACGCGAGCACGAAGAATTCAAGCTCCAACTCGACAAGCAGAAGGCTGTCGAACTCGCCCAGATCAGCATTCAGAAAGATATTGCCGCCGCTCAGGCCGGGGTGCTAGGCGAAGCGATGAAGTCCGCCAAGATCGAAATCGTTGGGGGCGAGAGCCAGTTCTTTGACAAGATCACCAACGCCATCGGCAACGGTCGCGCCCTTGACCGCATGGTCGAAGGCAGCCGCACACTCACCGATGTGAAGGAGACCTTTTTCAATGGAGACCCCGACTACTTCAAAGCCCAAGTGCGCCAGCTCGTCGATCAGTTCGGCGTCACCAGCGATGATCTCAAGAACGTCACGGTCGCCGCGCTCCTGGGCAAACTTGTCGGACTGAATCCTGACTCCGGCACACTGAGCAAGCTCACCAGCATGATCGGTGCTGCCAGTCGCTTCGGCTTTGCCGATCAATCCGCTGGCAACCTCCTGGCCGCAAAGAGCGCAAAGAAGTAAGCAGGGAACGCCGATACCCCATCGGCAATCGCTATGCCCGATTCTCCCACTACCACCGCTGACCCAAAGCTCGAAGCAGGAGCCTACGAGGTCATCCGCACTCGTCTGACCAAGCATGCAGACGAACTGCGGCGACGTGTCGATCTGCTGAACAATGACCGCAAGGCCTTGTTCGGCGGCATCGAAACCACTCTTGCATCGACCGTCCGGCTCACCACGGAAAACAACTGTGTTCCCCGCGATCTAGCCGCCATCGGCCCGCAGCGGTTTGTTTTGGGCTACAACGTCCACCTCGGACTGCGCTCGCAGATGCAGGTCGCGGATGTGTTCGCCATCTACGATTACCACCCGGAAGATCACACATTTCATCCCAACAAAGACGGCCTTCTCAACGACCCAAAGTTCTCGGAAGACTTTGATTACCTCTACCGCTACTACAAAAACGCATCCTTCCTGAAGTTCCACCGCAATGGTCCCCACCTCTACATGGGCATGCAGGTCGGGCGTGATATCAGCGAGGTCAAGGTCTTCAAGTGGCTCGTCGATGACGACAAAGGAACGATCCAATATCTCGGCAATCGCTTTGATCACGAATTCGTCTTCCCCTCACCGCAGGAGTTCGAATGGAAGCGGGCGCGGCGCGAGATGTATCGCCATGGCGAGCATCCACACGTCTCCATCGAAGACCGCGTTTTCGTCGAAACCGTCGGAGGCGATCTGACCGTCAAGGTTGAAAACAACACCGCCAACGGCAAGGGCATCTATTCAGAGCCCGTCGAAAACAAAGACCAGACGCTCGACGACGCAGAGTTTCACTACGCCATCATCGGCAATCTGATCCTCCTCAAGATCCTGCCGTACCAAGAGAAGGAATACCGGCACCTCGTCTTCAACGAGCGCACCCAAGAGGTGCATCGCATCGATAGCATCGCTGAATCCTGCGTGCTGCTGCCAGATGATCACGGCATCATCTTCCCCAAGGGTTACGCGCTCCAGACCGGGGAAATCAAGAGCTTTGATACCGGCCTTCCAGTGATGCAATTCGAGCGGAAAATTGCCTCTTCAAATGGCGAAGACACACTCTTCGTCTTTCATCATGTCGAAAGCGGCACCTACCTGCTCTATGCTTACAACCTGATTGAACAGGGCGTGGGCACACCGCTCATCAGCAACGGTTACAGCCTCTTTCCCACCGGTGAGCTTGTCCTTATTCAGGGCGACCCAGAGCCACGAAAGCATCACGTCATCCAAGTCTGGACCACTCCGTTTTTGAGTGATGGCGTCGCTGCTGCTCGGACCAGCGCCAATGGCTCACTGCTTTCAAAGATCGGCAATTCCGACATCGTCCGCTGCATGGCAGAATGCCGCGGCGTGTTGACCCTACTGGCAAAAGAAGACAGCTTCAGTGGTCTCTACATCGAGCTATCACGACGCTCTGGCGATATCATTGATAGCTATTTCTGGATCGACAAACCAGAGACGCACCGCATCAAGGAGACGCTGGTCGAAATCAAAGGTGCCGCCGAAGCCGCGTTGGGCGAATTTGAAAAGGTCCGCCGTATGCGCAAAAACGCGCGCGACCAGACAGACACGCTCCGCACCAAGGTCAGTAAGAGCCTCAACGAAGCCTCCGGCACCGACTCCAGCGACATTATCAGTTTTGTCAAACACCTGACCACACTGCGCGAACTGCGAGGCCAGGTGATCGCGCTACGGGACGTGCGCTACACCGTGCCGGAGGAGTTGACAGAGATGGAGGAATCCATCACCGCGGGCACAGATCGCCTCAGCCAGCAGTGCGTCACCTTCCTCCTACGCCCCGAAGCACTTGATCCCTATCGCCAGCAGATTGCAGAACAAAAGGCCCTCATCGCCAATGTCAAAAAAGTCGCCGAAGCAGAAGAGGTCGAACAGGCCCTTGCGCAGTCCGGCACAGAATTGGAAATGCTCATCAGCGTCGTCGGCGGTCTGAAAATCAAAGACGCCACCGAGACCACCCGCATCATTGAGAGCATCTCAGAGCTGTATGCACAGCTCAACCAAGTGCGATCCGTGTTACGCAATCGCCGCAGCGACCTGGCAAAGGCAGAAGGCAGCGCTGAATTTCAGGCACAACTCAGCTTACTCAATCAAAGCGTCGCGAACTACCTGGAGGTCTGCACCACTCCAGAGAAATGTGATGAGGCACTCACGCGAGTGATGGTGCAGCTAGAAGAAATCGAAGGCCGCTTCAGCGACTTCGAAGACTTCACCGCTGACCTCACCACCAAGCGTGAAGAGATCTATACCGCATTTCAGTCCCGTCGGCAGGCCCTTGTCGAGAACCGCAACAAACGCTGCCAGGCACTCGGCCAATCCGCAGAACGCATCCTCACCAGTTTGCGCAATCGCGTCGTCACCTTTGCCAAGCCCGAGGAAGTCCACGCCCACCTCGCCTCCGACGTCATGGCGGTAAAGTTGCGCGACCTCATCGAAGAACTGCGGAAGCTGGGCGATAGCGTCCGCGCCGACGAACTCGGCACACGCTTCAAGACCCTGCGTGAAGACGCCCTCAAGCAGATCCGCGATAAAGCAGATCTCTTCTCTGAAGGTGGTGATCTCATCCAATTCGGCAGACACAAATTCACCGTCAACCGCCAACCGCTGGAGCTGACCACTTTGCCGCGCGACGGAGAATTGTTCTTCCACCTCACCGGCACCCGCTTCTTTGAAAAGGTCCAACATCCCGATCTCGACTCTTGCCGATCCGTTTGGGAACAGGCCGTCATCTCAGAAGATGCCACCGTCTATCGCGGCGAATTCCTTGCGTGGAAGTTCATGCAAACTCAGTTGCACAGTGATGCCGAGCCTACACTCGAAGCCATCCGCGACTTCATGCACCAGCGCTATCAGGAAGGCTATACCAAAGGTGTGCACGATCACGATGCCTTCCTCATCGTCAGTGAACTGATCAAAATGCACCGCGCGCTCGGCCTCCTGCGTCACTCCCCCAAGGCACGCGGCCAAGCTCTGCTCCATTGGCACGCATGGCCCGATGGGCCAGAGAAAAGCGCCTTTGATGCAATGATGCTCGCCCGTGGACGCATGGGCGCATCAGGTGCCTCACCAGCTCTATCGACCTCCACCAATATGCCGGAAGCAGCCACCACGGCTGCGCTGCTGGACGAACTCATGGCACGCGATTCAAAAGCGCCGCGCCTGCCCGTCACCCGCTCCGCACAGGCTGTCGAACTCGTCCGCAACTTCCGCAAGACACTGACCGCCAAGCGCATGTCAGCGGACTTTGACGCAGCGATGGAATCACTGAAGAACGAGCCAAAGCACCGCTTTCAGATTATCCTCGAGTGGCTGCAAGCCACCAGCAGTGAATGCGAAGAAGGCACCACCATTGAGGCCGCAGCACTGCTACTCATCAACGATCAACCACCCGCGACTCTTCCGCTATCTCCACCGTCCAAGGCCCAAATTAAGGGCCTCACCGGATCACACTCCCGAATTGATCAAGGCAACCTCACGCTCGACTACCACGAATTTACCGAGCGCCTCGCTCATTACGAAGCTAACGTCGTGCCCATGTTTGAACGCTTCACCGCTCTGAAGCACGAACTCACCACCGCCAAGCGTGCGGCCCTCCGTCTTGATGAATTCAAAGCCGGCGTACTCAGTTCGTTCGTTCGCAATCGATTGCTCGACCAAGTCTATCTTCCACTCATCGGCGCGAACCTCGCCAAACAACTTGGCGCCGCCGGTGACAATACCCGCACAGATCGCATGGGCCTACTCATGCTGATCTCCCCACCGGGCTACGGAAAAACGACCTTGATGGAATACGTCGCCAACCGTCTCGGCATCACCTTTGTCAAAGTCAACGGACCCGCCATCGGCCATCGCGTTACCTCGCTCGATCCCGCAGAAGCACCGAATGCCAGCGCCCGCGAGGAGGTGGAAAAGATCAACCTCGCCTTTGAAATGGGTGATAACGTCATCATCTACCTCGATGACATCCAGCACACCAACCCAGAGTTTTTGCAAAAGTTCATCTCCCTCTGCGATGGCAGCCGCAAGATCGAAGGCGTCTATAGAGGCAAAGCCCGCACCTATGACCTGCGTGGACGCAAAGTCGGCGTCGTCATGGCCGGGAACCCCTACACCGAAATCGGCGGGAAGTTTCAAGTCCCAGACATGCTGGCCAACCGAGCAGATACCTACAACCTTGGAGATATTCTTGGCGGGCACGAGGCAGCCTTCAAAGACAGCTACATCGAAAACGCCCTCACCAGCAATGCCGTGCTGGCCAAGATCGCCGCACGCAGCCACAAAGACGCGCTGACCATCCTCCAAATCGCGCAGACAGGCAGTCGCGAAGGCATTGAATTTGAGAGCAACTGCGGTGCCGATGAAGTCAACGAAGCCGTCGCCGTCATGGAAAAACTCCTGCACATCCGCGAGATCATCCTGCGCGTGAACCAGGAGTACATCCGCAGCGCCGCGATGGAGGATGCCTACCGCACAGAGCCGCCGTTTAAGCTTCAGGGCAGCTATCGCAACATGAACCGCATCGCAGAAAAAGTGCTGCCGCTCATGACCGACGCAGAGGTCCAGGCCATCATCGAAGACCACTACCGCGGCGAATCCCAAACGCTCAGCCAAGCCGCCGAAGCCAACCTCCTGAAGTGGCGCGAGATCAACGCCCTCATCACCGAGGCCGAGGCCAAACGCTGGGATGAAATCAAACGAACCTTCGGACGCAACCTCCTCACCGGCGGTGCCGGAGACAACGACCCCGTGTCCCGCATCACCGGACAGCTCAGCGCCTTCAACGTGGGCCTAGAAAAGATTGGCGATGCCGTCTCCCACCCCACCCTCTCCGCCACCACTATCAACCAGCTCACAAAAATCATTAGCGATCTCCGCGCCGTGCCCGTGAATGTAGAAATCAAAGTTCTGCCTGTGGAGCAAAAGAACGAATCCGACCTCCCCGTGCAGGTGGACGGCGAGGTGCGGCAAGGGGGATAAAGACGATCTCGTCCTGCGGCTGACCGCCGCCCCCCAGCCCCAAGGAGCGGGTCATGGCGATTGCTCCTATTTTCATGGGCGGTCTCTTTTGCGCCTCACTCGCACCGGCCTCATAGAGGCCAGCTACAACCCTCCAATACTCCAACACTCCACCCCCGCGGGTTCAGTTGCTCATACCTCACATCGCCCAGCTACAACTGTCCCAAGGTCCACCGCACCGCGTTCGAGATCAACCGCCGCACAGATGCCTGCGCCACGTCCTCAGGTGCGCCCAGGCTTGTGTAAAAAACCCGCGCCTTCCCAGGGCCATAGAGTCGCGTCCAAGCGATGGGCTGAGCCGGCTCGATCCCTTGGGCGGTCCCCAGTAACAGCGGAGAGGCATCGGCAGCCAAGGGCAGCACTCGGTAGAGCGATTGATACCCACGGATGGTCCCCGGCTCCACCCCCTCAAGCAGCGGACTGGCTTTTGCAGCAGCAGGATGGACTTCCACCCGATAGGGCAGCCCCTTGGTTTCGTAGCCCGTGTTCTGGCAGCCCAAAACTTCAGGAGTAAACTCGGGCCAAGCAACACAACCCTCAGGCAGCGGTGGATCCTTTGGACTCACCGCGAACCCATGATTGGCAGTGCGAATTCCCAACAAAGGCTTCCCCGCCGCAAGGTGCTCCCGGATAGCCTCCAGATCCGCCAGCGGTGGCGTGGCACGACGCACAAACACAATCAACAAATCCGCAGTCTTGAGCGCAGGTGCCAGCCCCTCAAGTCGAGTCGGCTTTGGCTGATTCCCCTGTACAATCGTGACATGATGCCCAGCGGGCCGCAGTTCTTTTTCAGCGAAGGCCGAGAGAAAATTGACCGCATCGTAGTTGTTTGGATCTTCCACCGTAACGCAAACGATTTCCGCCGACCTCAGATTCACGCAAAGCAAACCGAACAAAACCAGTTGGACCCAATGCCTTGTGCGATGTCCGAATGGGATAGGAAAACTGAGGATCATGATGATGACGAAGGCTAACGCACCGTGATGAAATCGTTGTGATTTAGGAGAGTGTGAACAATTGCGGTCCTGGCGGTGGTGGGATCTCCGAGAGTTGGGAGAGCTTCCAGGCATGCATTCATTTCTTCTTCGCTTGGTGGCGTGGCGAGGATGAGTTGAAATGCAGCCTGAATAAAGGGGCGGTTCTCGGTAGGCAGCGCCTTCGCGATGGATTCGGCAGCAGACAAAGCGATGCCTCCATTCATCAGCGCCAGCGCCTGTTGCGGAACGATGCTTTCGGCACGGCGGTAACATTCGAGGATGTTGGCGTTGTCAAAGGTATTGAGGAATGCAGCGGCGTTGTCGCGTGAATGAGTGAGATACAGGCTGCGACGTTGAACTTTGGCCTCTTCGTTATCGCCGAGAGGTGGACCACCCAAAGTTGAATCTAATCGTCCAGACAATTGCAGGAGGCTATCACGCATGGTTTGCGCATCCAATCGGATGGCGTTCATGCGCCAATACATTTTGTTTTCAGGATCACGTTCTGCATCGATGCTGGGCGCGTTCGCGGTGCTGCTGGTCATACCGTAAGTATCGGAAAGCACCATGAGGCGATGCAGGTGCTTCAGGCTCCATCCGCTGTCCATAAACTCGACCGCTAGCCAATCCAGCAGCGCCTGATGTTGCGGGGCTGGGCTGCGGCGTCCAAAGTCCATGACATCCGCAACGAGAGGCTGCCCGAAATGGCGGAGCCACAAGTGATTCACCAGGACGCGAGCCGTCAGCGGATTTTGCCGATCTGTGATCCATACTGCCAATGCTGTGCGACGACCTGTGCTAGTTTGCGGAAACGGCAAGTAGAGCGTAGCATCCTCCTCATCGGGGCCTTCACGCGCCTTCAACGATCCGACGATGCGGTAAGGTTGGCCTTGCCCCTTTTTCTGATTCGCGATGGCGGTGTGCATCGCCGTCTCTGCTGCGGATTTTTTATCTGGTTTGGCCTCCGCTACCGCGAGCTTTGCCTTCGCGACCTCGTAGGCGAGATTGGAAGCAACATCTTGCCGTCGGATAGCTCGCACTTTGCACTGTGCCGCCTTGATCTTTAGGACGGCAACTTCAGCGCCAACGCCCTTGTGCAAAGCAGCCTTCGCGGTTTGGAGTTCTCTGATGGCGGCGGCGATCTGATCTCCCTTCACAAATTTCTGCGTCTCGGGCTTCGCTGCGTGGATGGGCAAGGACACGGGTGTGATCTGAAGCGGCTTAAAGGCCAGCGCCGCAGGGATAGCAGGCGCAATGGCGGCCGAGGTGTCTTGGTTATTGTCGTCACCTTTAATGTGCAAGTAGGTGGCCTGTTGCAAATGTAAATCGTAGGCCCGAGGAAGTCCGTCCTTTTCAAGATCAGGCTGCCCAGGCAGCACATCCAAACGCACATGATAGGGTTCGAAGATGGCACGCATAGCGTAGTAGTCCTCGTGCGTGAAGGGATCGTACTTATGCGCGTGGCACTTTACGCAGTTCATGGTGAGGCCGAGAAAGGCCTTGCTAGTGTGTTCGATGACGTCGTCTAGCCAAGTTGTGCGATTGAAGAGGTAATAGTTGCGAGCCAAGAACCCTGTCGCACGGAGAACGTCAGGATCATCAGGAGCGATCTCATCACCGGCGAGCATCTCTGTGATCATGCGGTCGTAACCCTTGTCCGCATTCAGCGATTGAATAATCCAGTCGCGCCAATGCCAGAGATGCTTCTGACTATTGCGCAACTGACTGCCAAGACCGTACCAATCGGCATACCGCCAGATATCCATGAAGTGACGGCCCCAACGCTCGCCGTATTGGGGTGAAGCAAGAAGGCGATCGACAACCCGACGACGAGCCCCCTGAAGGTCTGTGCCAGCGTCTTTTTTAAAAACCTGCATCTGCTCAGCGCTGGGTGGGAGTCCGATGAGATCAAGGTAAACACGCCGCAACCAGAGGCTTGGTGAAGCAGCAGGCTGGGGGATGAGGCCAGCGGCTGTTCGTTTTGGTTGAATCAATTCATCGATGGACCGCGACCCGCCCTCGGCCACCTCCGGCGCAACGAAGGCCCAATGCGGAGGGCCAGATGCGGGCAATGGAGGACGATCTGTACCCGACAACTTTCCCGCTGTCACAGACATTAGCGACAGGGCTAGAAATCGAGCGAAATGGGCAGTCATGCGGGGCAGCAATACGTTGCGAACGGGGCATCCTTTGCAGTGGACGATTTCATCAGACTGTGGCTGAGTGTTGGCGATGAACTTCCGAATGCCCGAAAGCGTGATCGAACTGGCCCAGGCACTGGTGCGCATTCCATCGGTCAACCCGGACGGCGATCCTGGCACGGACTGCATCGGCGAAGAAGCCTGCGCGCGCTATGTGGCTGACTTTTTGGAAGCCGCAGGAGCTGAGGCCTTTCTGGACGAGGTCGTGCCAGGCCGCCCAAACGTCATCGGGCGATTCAGCAGCACGCCTTCAACGGATGGGCAGAAGAAGCCACGCATCGTCTTCGGTCCCCACACAGACACCGTCAGCGTGGGCGGAATGACCATTGATCCCTTTGGCGGAGAGATCCGCGATGGCCGTCTGTGGGGCCGCGGCGCGTCCGACACCAAGGGCACAATGGCGTCGATGCTGTGGGCACTCTGGGTAATGCGGAAGGAGATACCGGATCTCGCCGTCGAGGTACACTTCGCCGGGTTCATGTCAGAAGAGTCAGCTCAACTGGGCTCCCAACACTTCGCCAAGCACCACGGTCCGTACGATCTGGCATTGGTGGGCGAGCCAACGGAATTGCAAATCGTCCACAAGCACAAGGGCTGCGTCTGGGCGGACGTGATCACCACAGGAGTGGCCTGCCACGGCGCTACGCCCGAGCGAGGAGTGAATGCAATCGTCAAAATGGCCTGTCTGATTGATGCGCTCGACACAACTTTTCGCGAGGAACTGGCCGCCGCAGATTCCGATGAGGTGCTCGGCCACAGCACCATCAACCTCGGCATGATTAACGGCGGCACCCGATCAAACATCGTCGCTGACCACTGCATGCTACGAGTGGACATGCGAGTCACCCCAGGGCTTCTGGCGAAGGGTGGCGGGCTGAAACTCTTGGAGAACTTTGTGACCAAAATTGACCCCACTGCGTCCGTGAAATTGAGCAGCCAATCACACGCGCTCGACACCGCCCCAAACCAACCCGGCATCCGCAAGCTCCAAGGCTGCGGCGCAGGATTGGTCGGCGCCCCATGGTTCTGCGATGCGGCATTTCTCGCGGCCGGGGGAACACCAGCCATCGCCATCGGCCCGGGCTCTATCGCTCAGGCACACACGAAGGATGAGTTCATCACCCTCGCTGATCTGGAAGCTGGCGCTGCATTTTTCACAGACTTTTTGAAATCACTGACAACCTGGGATGTGAGCGTATGAAAAACTATTGGGTCATTGGTGGTGCAGGTTGGCTGGGCAGGCCCGTGGTGCGACGTCTCGCCTCAAAGGGGTCGTCCGTTTTGTGTGCAGATCTACCGGGGCGCGCAGTTGAATGGCTTAGCACGGAGAATGATGTCGCAGGAATCACGCCCGGTGATTTTGATGCCTTTCAGGCAGACGCCATTGCAGCCTGGGTCGCAGACCGCCTTGACGAAGGCGGGATTCCGGACGGTGTCGTGAATCTGACATACGCATCGACCGCTCGGCAGCTCAGCGATCTCACGGCGGAGGAATTTGATCGCGTCAACCATGGCAACTTGACCTGCACCCTCTTGCTGACCCGAGCCATTGCCGACGCAATGGCAAGTCGGGGTTCCGGTAGCATCGTGCTTTTCTCCAGCATGTATGGTGGTCTATCGCCTGACCCATCGATCTACGGTCCGGGAATGAATCCCAACCCTATCGAGTATGGCGTCAACAAAGCCGGCATCCGCCAAATGGCGCGCTACTTGGCCGTGCACTACGGACCCATGGGTGTGCGTTGCAATTCGATCTCACCAGGCCCCTTCCCCAACGCCACCATTCAGGAACGGGATCCAGCATTCGTCAGCAGGCTGTCGTCCAAAGTTCCGATGGGACGCGTCGGAAACCCGGAGGAAATTGCAGGTGCAGTTGCCTTTTTGCTTGGCCAGGATTCATCATTCATCACGGGCATCGATCTGCCTGTTGATGGCGGCTGGACAGCCTGGTAACTCCTGCGCTCACGCACAACAGGTTGGCCCAGGCGGGACGGCAGTCTGATCGCGGCGGTTGAACGCGATGCAGTCACTGTATTTGACGCCCGTACCACCAAACATGTCAAGCGCACTGCCGATGGTGGCATCCACCCGACCATCACTGGCATCCTGAATCCTCCACAGGTCATCAATGCTACTTACACCACCGGCATAAGTCACAGGGATCGGAGAATACTCTCCCAGAAAGCGCACAAGCGGCTCGTCGATGCCTTCGCACTTTCCTTCCACATCGACCGCATGAATCAAAAACTCGGCGCACTGTGAAGCCAAAGTCGCCAGCGTCTCGGGCGATAACTCCAAATTCGTGATCGTTTGCCAGCGATTCATGGCCACAACCCATCCGCCAGCAGTCGCTTTACAACTCAGATCGATAACCAGCCGTTCTTTGGGAATCACGGCCAGGAGTGCGTCCAACCGGGATTGCAGAAACTTGCCTTCCTTATCGAAAAGGTTACTGGTCACAATGACATGGCTGGCTCCGGCGTCCAGGTATTGGCGCGCATTCGCGGCTGAGATCCCACCACCGACTTGAAGTCCGCCAGGAAATCCAGCCAAGGCCCAAAGTGCGGCCTTCTCGTTCCCAGGCCCAAGCATGATCACATGCCCACCGGGAGTATTGTCTTGCCAATACTGGCGAGCAAACCAAGAGGAATCCCTGTCGCTAACGAAGTTTGTCTTCAGGGCGCGACCGTCGTCAGTGAGACTGGAGCCGACGATCTGCTTCACCCGACCATCATGAAGATCGATACAGGGCCGAAAGCGTGTCATTCCACAGACAGTTCTGAGATCGGACGTGGCACCAAGTCTTTCGTGCCATGGGGGAACATGCGACCGCGATTGGTTACGATGTCCGGCTCGCCATTAGTGATCAGCACCATGTGCTCATAGTGAGACGATGGCTTCCGATCGGTAGCGATCACCGTCCAGCCGTCTGCCAAAATGCGTGTTTTGTCCGAACCAAGGTTCACCATTGGCTCGATGGCCAGAGTCATCCCCGCCTTCAAACGCGGGCGATCACCACGCTTGCCGTAGTTGGGCACTTGCGGTTCTTCATGGAGTTTCCGGCCGACACCATGTCCCACGAACTCTTTGACCACAGTAAAGCCGAATTGGCTCACGTGATTTTCGACACTCCAGCACAAGTCACCAAGCATGTGGCCGTCTCTTGCGTGATCAATCGCGACATGCAACGACTCCTCGGTCGCCGCGAGCAACCGCATTGTATCCGGCTCAACATTTCCCACTGGAACGGTCAGGGCATTGTCGCCAATCCATCCGTCATACTGAATGCCAATGTCGATTTTAACGATATCCCCGTCTTGAATCACTCGAGGGCCGCCAATACCATGCACCACCTCTTCGTTGATGGAGATGCAAATATTACCAGGGAACCCGCGATAGCCAAGAAATGCACTCTTGCATCCTCTGGCCCGCATTTCTGCGGCAGCTAGTCGATCAATCTGTGCTGTGGTGGCACCGATGTGAACCTCTGCCGCAGTTTTCAACAGAATGTCCCGGGCCATCTGACCCGCCTTGCGAATGCACGCTTGCTGAGGCCCATGGCGAATGGGAATACGCCCTGCGGTTAAGAGGCCCATGGAAAGATCAAAATGGAAGAGGGCTCTGCCGAAGCAGAGCCAAAGACTATTTGTCGGCAGGTCCGTGCATCATTGCATAGCTGATGCCGATGATGGCCAAAGCAGCGATGATCACCCAAATCCAAACGACTGTCGTCGCGCTAGCCACTTTGCCAGCACTCCCCTGCACACGGTCAAAGCGGCCCCGAAGGCGACCCTTGCGGAGGAAACCATCGTAATGGCTTTGCAGCAGGTGCGTTTCCACTTGGCGCATCACATCAAGAACGACGCCGACCAGAATCAAAAGGCTGGTGCCACCGAAGAACTGAGCGGTCTTTGGCGCAATCTGCAACACACGGCTAACGATACCCGGAAGCACATAGATAATCGTCAAGAAAATCGCACCGGCGAAAGTCAGACGGCTCATCGTGAAATCGAGGAAATCGGCGGTCGGCTTCCCAGGGCGGATACCGGGAACATAGCCCCCACTCTTTTTGAGATCCTCAGCAATCTGAGTGGGTTGGAACATCGTTGCGACCCAGAAATAGCTGAAAAAGAAAATCAATCCGGCAGAGATCGTGTAATACACCCAACCGGAGTTGATGGTCGCAGAAAAGCGCTGGACCCACTCCACGTGCGGCATCATCGAACTCAGGATCTGCGCAGGGAAGAGCAGGATGGCCTGGGCGAAGATGATCGGCATAACGCCCGAATAGTTGATCTTGAGCGGCAGATATTGCGTCTGGCCTCCGTAAACTTTGCGTCCCACGACACGCTTGGCGTATTGAATTACGATCCTTCGCTGCGCTTCCGTCAGGGCAATCACCCCAGCAATTACGGCAATGAAAAGAGCCAAAAGCAGGACCAGCATGAAAGCTTTGCTAGGATCCGCCGTCGCACCACCGACGTAGCTTTGCCAAACCTGAACCAGGGCACCTGGCAAGGCAGAAACAATGTTGACACAAATAAGGAGAGAAACGCCGTTTCCGATCCCACGTTCAGTAATGATCTCACCCAACCACATCATGAGCATGGTGCCCGCCGTGATCGTTACGACGGAGCTAAACACAAAGCCAAATCCGTATCCAGGCACCAGAGGTCGCCCCATCTGGTTAATGGTATCCTGAAGACCAGAAAGGAAGATGTTCTGTCCAGGATTATTCAGCGACTTCGCCAACAGATACCCCTGGAAGACGCAGAGCGCGATCGTCGCCAACCGGGTGTACTGATTGATCTTCTGGCGACCACCATCTTCACGGGCGAGCTTGCTCAACGAAGGCACGACGGCCGTCAGTAGTTGCAGCATGATGCTGGCGCTGATGTAGGGCATGATCCCCAACGCAAAAATTGCGCACTGCTCAAGCGCACCGCCACTGAAAACGTTCAGCAGGGCAGCAACGGCAGCGGCACCAGATTCGGAATTGGCAGTCCGGTTAGCAATCCAAGTGCGAAGCACCTCTGGATCGACACCTGGAAGAGTGATGGCAGACCCGATTCGGACGATAACAATCATCCCCAGGGTGAAGAGAATTCTCGACCGAAGTTCGGGAACTTTTAGGCTATTTGCAAAGGCGGAAATCATATCGTAATGAACAAAAAAACGGCGGGCTTAGCCATCGTACAACCAATTAGGTTGTCAAGAGCGGCGCCCGCCGAAATTAAAGCTTAGTTTGAAACTGTCTCAGGAGTTCGCAATCGATCCACCTGCCTTTTCAATCTTCTCGCGGGCGGACGCACTCACGTTGCTCACAGAAACAGTGAGTTTACGGGAGAGATCGCCATTGCCAAGAATCTTGATAGCATCGCAGGTCCGATTAACGATACCTTTCTCGCGAAGGGATTCTTCGTTGACGACATCACCATCTGCGAAAGCCTTTTCAAGGGAGCTAACGTTGACGACTTCAAATTTAAGGCGGAACGCCTCGTTGCTGAAGCCCTTCTTGGGGAGGCGACGGTGAAGTGGCATCTGTCCACCCTCGAAGCCGGGGCGAATGCCCTTGCCTGCGCGGGCCTTTTGGCCCTTGTGGCCTTTACCAGAGGTCTTGCCGTGGCCGGAACTCTCTCCGCAGCCGAGGCGCTTACGGCGGTGTTTTGCTCCCGGGCGGGGTTTGACGTCGTGAAGTCTCATGATCGATATAGGAAGTATTGATTAACAGGCAAGCACCAATTAGAGGGCCTTGCGTTCTTTGATTTGTTTGCCACGGGCACGAAAGATATCGTCAGGCTTACGAAGAGCTGCGAGCGCATCCAAGGTTGCCTTCACCACGTTTGCGTGGTTGCTGGACCCAAGCGACTTGCCGATCACGTCCTTGACGCCAGCAACTTCAAGCACAGCGCGTGCACCACCGCCAGCGATGATGCCCGTACCTGGGGAGGCTGGGCGGAGGAGGATACGGCCACCACCGTGCTCACCCACAACTTCGTGGGGGATTGTGGCGTTGATGACGTTCACCGACCGAAGGTTTTTGCGGGAGCTTTCCGTTGCCTTCTTGATTGCATCGGAAACTTCGTTTGCCTTGCCAAACCCACACCCGACGCGACCCTGCTGGTCTCCTGCGACGACGAGGGCGCTAAAACTGAAACGACGACCACCTTTGACGACTTTGGCGCATCGGTTGATGTGCACCACTTTTTCAATCGTTTCTGGGCGTGAATCACCGAAACCTTCGGTGGAGTTATTGGAGTCTGCTGCCATAGAATAAGGGACGAGTACGAATTAGAATTTCAGGCCCTTTTCACGGGCAGCATCGGCGAGGGCTTTCACCTTGCCATGGTAGAAGAAACCGCCGCGGTCAAAAACGACGGCTGAAACGTTTGCGGCGACTGCTCGCTCTGCGACAGCCTGCCCGACCTTGGTCGCACTTGCGACGTTGGCACCCTTGCCATCAAAGCCTTTTTCCTTGGTGGAAGCAGAGCAAATGGTCAGGCCCTTATCGTCGTCGATAAGCTGGGCGTAAACGTTCTGGTTGGAAAAATTAACAGCAAGGCGAGGGCGCTCAGCCGTACCACGCACCTTCTTACGAATGCGGACACGAATGCTGCTGCGGATTTGTTTGCGGCTTTTATCGGCCATGATGGGTCTCCTAAAGAAAGTTGAGTTGGATTATTTGACGCTCTTACCAGCCTTGCGGCGGACGTGTTCACCGGCATAACGGACACCCTTGCCCTTATAAGGTTCTGGTGGGTAGTAAGCCCGGATATCAGCAGCCAGTTGGCCGACGATCTGCTTGTCGATGCCTTCGATGGCAATCTTGGTATTGTCCGTGACCGTCACCTTCACGCCATCCGGGATTGGATGAAGTCGTGGATGAGACTGGCCAAGGTTGAGGTCGATGTCCGTCCCCTTGACGGCAGCACGAAAGCCGACGCCCTGGATTTCAAGGTCCTTGCGGAAACCTTGGCTGACGCCTGTCACCATATTCACGAGGAGACGTTGCGTTGTGCCGTGCATAGCACGCACCGTGCGCTCTTCATTGAGGCGAGTGACGAGAAGCTCCGAACCTTCGGTCTTGACTTCAACGTTTTCCGGAAGGGTCCAGTTGAGTTTGCCCTTTGGGCCTTCGACTAGGACGCTACGGTCTGCGCCAATCTTGACGCTGACTTTGTCCGGGATACTGATGGGTTGTTTTCCGACGCGAGACATGATTTAGATTCTCCAGGTTACCAGACGGTTGCGAGAAGTTCACCACCGACCTTAGCCTTGCGAGCGCCAGTGCCCGTCATGAGACCACGTGAGGTGGAAAGGATTGAAACACCGAGGCCGCCAAGAACGCGTGGAATTTCATCCACGGAGACGTACTTGCGAAGACCTGGCTTGCTGATTCGCTGAAGTTTCCGGATCACGGGAACGCGGTCTTGATACTTCAGTTTCAGCTTGAGGCGTGGGTGTGTCTCAGAAGTGTCCACTTCATAAGACCAGATGTATCCCTCTTCTTGAAGGATGCGGCTCAGTTCCGACTTCATTTTGGAGAACGGAGCATAGACGTCTTGCAAACCAGCCTGGCTGGCGTTGCGAATACGGGTGAGGAAATCAGCGATGGGATCGGTCATGGCGCTGGGTGCGAGGGGTTAGGATTGCGCCGCGTTTTCGCCGTTTGAGGCGTCCGCTTTGGGCTGAGTGCGGGTCCGGAATGGCATGCCGAGCGCAGAGAGAAGCTCACGCGCATGGTCATCATTGTTTGTTGAGGTCACGAATGTGATGTCAAAACCCAGCGTGCGCTTGATTTTGTCCAATTCGATTTCTGGAAAGATCGACTGATCGGTAACCCCAAGTGTGTAGTTACCACGGCCGTCGAAAGCGCGAGGCGCGACACCACGGAAGTCACGAATACGTGGGACTGCGGTGCGAACCAAGCGCAGCATGAAGTCATACATGCGACGGCCACGGAGGGTCACCTTGGTTCCAACGGGTTCACCGGCACGCAACTTGAAGTTGGCGATGGCTTTTTTGCTCATCGTGATCACCGGTTTCTGGCCGGTAATCAGCGCCATCTCGGAGACAGCATCTTCCATTGCCTGTTTCCGCTCTCCCTGGGAGCCGACGGAGCAGTTGAGGACGATCTTTTCAAGCTTGGGCACTTGGTGTACGTTCTTCAGCGCAAGCTTTTCTTTGAGCTCCGAACGGACCTTGGTTTCGTAATGTGTCTTTAACAGGGGTTCCATGATATTCTTGTTTTGCGTCGCCTTTACCCTACGGCTTGTGAGTGTTCACAAACGGTGGCAGGGGGGGAGACAATTTGTCCAACTACTTCTTGCTGGCAACTTTCTTCTTTGTTTTCTTTGGCTCGGCCTTCACTTCCACACGTTTGACGTTGGAAATGTGGATCGGGCCCTCTTTTTCAATGATGCCACCCTGCTGACGCTCCTGGCTTGGGCGGACGGCTTTCTTGATCATGCGGACGCCCTCAATAAGGACGCGACCTTTTCCGGGTTGCACTTCCAAGACTGTTCCTTGGGCTCCCTTGGCGGCTCCGCTCGTGACCTGCACGAGATCACCTTTTCTGACGTGGGTTTTGATTCGGCTCATAGCACTTCTGGGGCGAGGGAAACGATCTTCATGAAGTTTTTGTCGCGCAGCTCACGAGCTACTGGCCCGAAAATGCGGCTGCCGCGCGGATTGTTGTCTTTGTCGATGATCACAATGGCGTTGCGATCAAAGCGAAGCACCGAGCCGTCGCTGCGGCGGATTGGATAGGCAGTGCGAACTACGACTGCGCGGACCACCTCACCCTTCTTGACGGCAGCGGTTGGTGTCGATTCGCGAACGTGGGCAGTGATGATATCACCGACCACGGCGATGCGGGTGTTTTTCTTGCCGAGCACGCCAATCATCTTGGCCATGCGGGCGCCGGTGTTGTCTGCCACCAGCAATGCGGATTCCATCTGTACCATGAGATATTCTTCCTCTTGTTGTTCTTGAGTTTTTCTAATCGACCGGAAAACCGGTGTTAATGGGAAAGAATCTCCTCCAAGCGCCAGCGCTTCAGCTTGCTCAGCGGGCGTGTTTCGGTGATGCGGACCTTATCGCCGATCTTTGCCTCTTCCTTCTCGTCATGAGCATGGAATCGGCTGGAGCGACGAACGATCTTCTTGAACTTTGGATGCGGAACGCGGCGCTCGACTTCGACAACAATCGTCTTGTTCATCTTGTCAGAGACGACCACGCCGACGCGTGTCTTCCGGAGGGAAGCGCGTTGACTGTCAGTCTGGGGGGCGGTTGTGGACTCGTCGCTCATGGGTCTAAAAGAGGGATGGTATGTCTAATGGGGTGCACTCAGGCGGTTTTTTGGGCCCGCTCGTTGATTAGAGTGCGCATGCGGGCGATTTCACGACGCAGCACAGTGAGTCGGGCGGGGTTTTCGAGCTGACCGCTCTGCTGCTGCATGCGGAGATGGACGGTTTCCAACTTCAGTTCGCGACAACGGTTGTTGAGTTCCTCAACAGAGAGTTCGCGCAATTCTTTGATTTTCATGACAGGAGTTGCAGCAGGAGGTTAGTGAGTGGAAGCACGTGTAACGAAACGCGTGCGAAGCCCCATTTTGTTGGCGGCCAGACGGCACGCTTCACGAGCAGTAGCCTCGTTAACGCCGGAGATTTCAAACAGCATGTGGCCAGGGAGAACAACAGCGACCCAGAACTCTGGGGAGCCCTTACCCTTACCCATACGAGTTTCTGGCGGGCGCGCAGTCACTGGCTTGTGAGGGAAGATGCGAATAAACACCTTACCCTTACGCTTGAGGTAACGGGTGATCGCAACACGGCAGGCTTCGATCTGGTTGTTCTTGATCCAACCGCGATCAAGCGTTTGGAGTCCGAACTCGCCGAAGTCGAGCTTGTTGCCGCGGCTAGCGGTGCCCGCGCGACTGCCGCGCTGGGACTTGCGGTATTTGGTGCGACTAGGAAGAAGAGCCATGATCTAAAAGAGCTAAAGTGAGTTGCTATAAAAACGGTTTTATTGAGCCGCTGGAACTGCTGAGGGCGCAGGAGTTGGTGCGGCAGCTTCGCCACCCTGACTACCACCGCCACGACTGCCGCCGCGGAAATCACCCCGACCGGCACCACGATTGTTATCACGTGGACCACGCTCACGGCGACGGTCCGACTGAGGACGTGTCGCACCGCCTTCGATGGCAGCGGAGGCATTGAGCCAGACCTTCACACCAATGATCCCGTAAACGGTGCGTGCTTCTGCGAAACCGTAGTCGATGGGGATGCGGAGAGTCTGAAGAGGCACTTTACCAAGTCGATACCACTCAGCACGAGCAATGTCTGCTCCACCAAGACGGCCTGCACAACGGATACGGATGCCTTCAGCGCCGGCTTCCATGGCCGTCTGCACGGCACGCTTCATGGCGCGGCGGAAAGAAATACGGCGCTCAAGCTGAACAGCAACAGTCTCCGCAACCAACTGAGCATCCAAATCGGAGTGCTTAATTTCAAAGATGTCGATCTTGACCTGGCGGCCTCCGCACATCTCGGAGATCTTCTGGCTCATCACATCGATTTCCTGACCCTTGCGGCCAATCACAAGACCCGGACGTGCCGTGTGTAGGGTGACGCGAACGAGGTTCCATGCGCGCTCGATGACGATCTTGGCAACTGCGGCTGTGGAGAGCTTGTCCTTGAGGAACTTGCGGATAGCGAGGTCGCTGTGAAGCGAGTCTGCGTATTCTTTCTCAGGTGCGTACCACTTGGAGCGCCAGTCTTTGGAGACTGCGAGGCGGAAGCCGATTGGATTGACTTTTTGTCCCATTGGATGTGGAGGGGTGGGGTGAGTTAAGGAAAGGGTTATTCAGCGGCTTCGTCAGCCTTTTTCTTGCGCGGAGCGCGCTTTGGCTTTGCTTCACCAGCATCCGCTTTCGCAGGAGTCTTGGCTTTAGCGGCCTTCTTGCCCGGAGCAGCCTTCTTCTCGCCCTCTTCTTCGCCTTCAGCATCTGGGGCACCGATCACCACAGTGATGTGGCTGAGGCGCTTTTTGATGCTAGCGGCGGAACCACGAGCACGTGGCATGAAGCGGCTGAGTGATGGCCCAGGAGTCGCCACTGCTGAGCGAACAACGAACTCCTCTGCGTCCAGTTGATGGTTATTCTCTGCATTCGCAATTGCGGTGCGGAGGACCTTCCCCACGAGGGAGGCGGCCTTTTTCGGGGTGAAATCAAGGACGCTGAGAGCCTGAGAAACTGGCATGCCGGTAATGGCACGCGTCACTTGACGGGCTTTTTGCGATGAGATACGGGCGTATTTGTGAACGGAACGCACTTCCATAAGAGTCTGCTTAGAATGAACTGGTGGCTTCTACCTTTCCGCGGTCTCCGACGCGGACGGTGTCCGCAGCGTTGACTGGATCCTGAACGACGGCGCCACAAACTGAGTTGCGCACGTCGGATACGAGGACCCGCGCGATGGGCTGGTCCTCCCTATAAATTGTGAATGGCATGCCGGGCTTCACGCCATCGCGAACTCCGACATTGAGAACTACAATGCCGTACTCTGGCTTTAGGCTAACGATGCGGGCCTGACCCATGTCCATCGGGGCAGCTTGCGCTGAACCAGTGCCCGCCTGAATTGTTGCCTCAGCTGCCGAGATAGCTTTTTGCAAGCGAGCTGCTGCGTCCGCATTGGCACCTTGTGCGCTACTACCAAACTGCAGTGCCGCCTCACTTAGCTCCAAGAGCTGCTCAGCTAGTCTATTCTTTTGGGATTCTACCAAACGCAAGTCAGATAAAGCGGATAACAAGCGATCCTGAGTCTGATCAACATTGTTTTCCAGAGCACCAATCCCTAGCGCCTCAAGCAGACCGCGGAGACGCTCATAGCGTTCCTTGTAGTCATTGGATTCGGCGTTAGCCGCAGCAGCACTTTGGGTGAGTGCGTTAACCTTTTCCTCTGCTGCCTTGGCCCTTGTCTCAAGGCCTTGGATGCGTGCATCAGCAACCTCAAGGGTCGTCTTGAGCTCAAGGACTTCAATCCGAGCGTCACCCCCTTGCGCAATGGCGCGACCAGCCACCATACCTGCCATGAGCAGGAATGCGGAGGTAATGCGGATTGCGTTAGGTTTGGGCGACATTCGGGTATCCTTGGCCTTTGAAGATTACTTGGCAGCCTTGACGGTGTGGGAACCGTGGGACTTGAACAGACGGGTCAACGAAAACTCGCCCAGGCGGTGGCCGACCATGTTTTCCGTCACATAGACGCTGACGAAATCCTTGCCGTTGTGAACGAGGAAGGTGTGACCAACCAGATCAGGGGTGATCATTGAGCTGCGTGCCCAGGTCTTGATAGGGCGTTTGGAGCCTGTTTCGTTCATCTTGTCCACCTTATCGAGGAGGGCTTGTTGGACGAAGGGTCCTTTTTTGAGTGAGCGTCCCATGATGTGTAGCTTTGGGTAGGGTTCGGGTAAGGGATGTTAAAGTCAGCGAGGACTATTTCTTGGCATTACGGCCCTGAACAATTAACTTGTTAGTCGCCTTCTTCGGATTGCGGGTCTTCTGGCCTTTGACGTGACCCCATGGGCTCTTCAAATGCTGACGACCACCACCGGACTTGGAACGACCTTCACCTCCTCCGTTGGGGTGATCAATCGGGTTCATCGTCATACCGCGAACGGTCGGACGCACGCCCAGCCAGCGAGTGCGACCAGCTTTACCGCTCTGGATATTCATGTGGTCAGTGTTTCCGACCTTACCCACAGTGGCGTAGCAGTCTGCGTGAATCTTGCGAATCTCACCAGATGGCATACGAACAAGGGCGTATGTGCCTTCGCGGTTAGAAAGGATAGCCTCTTGACCAGCAGCACGTGCCACCTGACCACCGCGACCCTTGCGGATCTCAATGTTGTGGATAGCCGTCCCAAGCGGGATCTTGCGAAGCGGAAGGGCGTTGCCAAGGTCAGGCGCTGCTTTCTCACCAGACATGACGGAGGCGCCGACAGCAAGATTATTTGGGGCCAGAATGTAGCTACGCTGACCATCCTTGTATTCGATGAGCGCAATGCGCGCAGAACGGTTCGGATCGTATTCGATACCGATGACCTTTGCCGCCTCGTCGTGACGTTGGCGTTTGAAGTCAATTAACCGATAGCGGCGGTCATGACCACCTCCCATATGACGGCAGGTGATTCTTCCGGTGTTGTTGCGTCCACCGCTGCGACGAAGCGCAACAGTGAGGCTTTTTTCCGGAGAGTCCTTGGTCACCTCGTCAAAGGTTGACCATTGCTTGTAGCGGTTGGACGGAGTGTTTGGTTTGAATGTTTTCAGCGCCATGGCGGTCGCGGGGCTAGACTTTTAAAAGCCGGTTCCTAAGATTAAACGAGATCGATCTTTTCACCGCTTTTCAGGCGGACAAAAGCTTTCTTCCAATGATTAGTGCGTCCGAAGTCGGCGCGACGTTCACGCTTCTTCTTACCAAAGAAGTTGGCGGTGCGCACTGCTTCGACCTTCTTGCCGAAGATCTTTTCCACGGCCTGCTGGATTTCCAGTTTGTTAGCCTTGGGATCCACAACGAACACGTATTCGTTGTTAGTCTCACTGAGGCGGGTAGCCTTCTCACTGAGACGGATGGTTTTGATCACTGAGTAAAGATCTTTCATGTTCAGGCAGTCCTCCGTGCGAGGGTTTCAATTGCTTCGGAAGTGAGCAACACCTTGTCGTAAGCGAGGAGGTGCTCGGAGTTCACTTCGCTAGCAGAAATAAGTTGAACGTTCTGGACGTTGCGAGCGGAGCGGAAGGTCGTTTCGTCGAAAGTTCCGACGATCAAGATCTTCTTACCCTCGGTCAGTGCATTGACAGCGCTAACGAAGCTCTTCGTTTTGCCGTCAGCAACGCTGAAGGACTGAATATCAAAGACGCTACCATCACGGATGCGACCTGTGAGTGCGGTGCGAAGCGCCAACTTGCGGACGTTCTTCGGGATCTTCTTGGAGTAGTCACGCGGACGAGGTCCGAAAACGACACCACCACCACTGAAGATGGGGGAGCGGACGGAGCCCATACGAGCGCGGCCAGTACCTTTTTGATTCCAGAGCTTCTTACCGCTGCCGGAGACCTCGGAGCGATTCTTGGTGCAAGCGGTGCCAGAACGACGGTTGGCGCGGTAGGCGACCAACGTGTCAGCGAGGGCTTGGGAACCCTGGTAGCCGTCAACCAGATTGATGCTGGCGGAGCGGGCGGATTCGATGGAAAGAGCTGTTGCAGGCATGTTATGTTTCCTCCTTCAGTTATTTGGCCGATTTTTTCTTGGCAGGGCGAACTACGACGTAGCTGCCTTTAGAACCAGGGATGGAACCGGAGATGAGCAGGACGCCGTCTTCTGCACGAGCCTGAACAACTTTGAGATTTTGAGTGGTGCGGCGGACGGTACCGTCGTGACCAGGCATTTTTTGGTTCTTCCAAACCAATCCCGGAGTGGAGCGGCAACCGATAGAACCAGGCCGACGGTGCATCATGTGGCCATGAGTAGCTGGCTGACCAGCGAAACCATGGCGCTTCATTACCCCTTGAAAGCCTTTGCCGCGGGTAACGCCGATCACATCGACCCACTGCCCCTCGGTGAACAACTCAGGGCCAAGAACGACATCCGCTGCAGGCATGTCCGCGTCGGACGCGAAGCGGAACTCCTTGAGGACGCGCTTACCGCCGACACCGGCCTTCTTGAAATGCCCCACCAACGGACGCGTCAGACGCGACTCCCTTTGTTCATCAAACCCGACCTGGACGGCGGAATAACCATCCTTACCAGCCTGTTGCTTCACTTGGACCACAGCGTTACCGCTGACGTCAACGACAGTGACTGTGATGGCGTCTCCCTTGGAGTCGTACACCTTTGTCATGCCTAATTTTTTGCCAATCAATCCGAGACTCATTGCTTTTCTTGCTCCTGGATACGGTGTTAAAGGAATTAGATGCGGATCGTGATGTCCACGCCGGAAGGAAGATTGAGCTTCTTGAGCTCATCTACCGTGCGAGAGGTAGGATCAACAATGTCCAACAACCGTTTGTGGGTGCGGATTTCGAACTGCTCTGCCGACTTCTTGTCAACGTGAGGTGAGCGGTTCACACTGAATTTTTCAATGCGGGTTGGCAGCGGGATCGGTCCGGCGACCCGGGCTCCCGTGCGCTTGGCGGTCTCCACGATATCCGCCGTGCTCTTGTCGAGCACGCGATAGTCGTAGGCCCGGAGGCGAATTCTGATGCGCTGATTAGTCATGGCTTTTGTCCCGCGAGGGTGATTATGATGACGGTTAGGTTAAAAGTTACTTAACGCCACGCTGCTCGACGATCTGCTCGACGATGTTCTGCGGGACTGGTTCGAAGTGCGAGGGCTCCATGCTATATGAGGCACGGCCCGAGGAGAGAGTGCGGATTGCGGTCGAATAACCAAACATCTCAGCAAGAGGGACCTCCGCTTTGAGAATGGCAGATGCGCCCCGGGTTTCCATACCCTGGATCTTGCCACGACGCTTGTTAAGGTCGCCCATGATATCGCCTTGGTAGTCTTCTGGTGTGGAGCACTCGACAGCCATGATTGGCTCAAGAAGCTGACACTTGGCCTTCTTCAGTGCATCCTTGACTGCGAAGATGGCGGCCATTTTGAACGCGTTTTCATTTGAGTCCACTTCATGGCTGGACCCATCCAGGAGATCGATGTGCACATCAATGACCGGATATCCAGCAATGATGCCGTTGATTACAGCCTCCATACAACCAGCCTTACAGGCGTTGATGTATTCCTTTGGAATCGTACCACCAACAACCTTGTTTTCAACGGTGACACCCTTACCACGCTCGTTTGGAGCGATTTTAAGGATCACGTGGCCATACTGACCGCGACCACCGGACTGCTTGACCAACTTCCCTTCGCCATCAGCTTCCTTGGTGAGAGTCTCACGATAAGCGATCTGCGGTTTGCCGGTGTTGGTTTCAACCTTGTGCTCGCGCTTGAGACGATCGCAAAGGATTTCGAGGTGCAGTTCACCCATGCCAGCAATGATAGTCTGGCCGGTCTCTTCGTCGGTGCGAACGAAGAAGGTCGGGTCTTCCTCGGAGAGGCGCTGAAGAGCGTTACCCATTTTCTCCTGGTCACCCTTGGTCTTCGGCTCAACAGCCATCGAGATAACAGGCTCAGGGAAGGTCGGCGGCTCTAGGAGGATGTCGAAATCCTCGTCACAGAAGGTGTCGCCAGTACGGACATCCTTAACACCGACAAGGGCAGCGATGTCACCGGAGTAACAGGCGTCAATATCCTTGTGCACAGCGGCCTGGATCTGAATCAATCGACCAACGCGCTCAGATTTACGTGTGCGCGGGTTGTAAATCGTATCACCCTTTTTGACGCAACCCGAGTAGACCCGGAAGAACACCAAGCGCCCAAACTTATCGGACCAAAGCTTGAATCCCAGCGCACAGAATTTGCCGGCATCATCAGGAGAAGCCAAGACCTTTACGTTAGGATCATCTGCGGACACACCCTCTTGCGGTTCAATGTCGAGAGGGCCCGGAAGATAATCAATGACGGCATCAATGAGATATTGAACCCCCTTATTCTTAAAGGCAGAACCGCCAGCGATAGGAATGATCTTATTGGCGATAACAGCACGACGAAGAGCTTCCTTGACATCACGGATCGAGATGGGCTTTTCCTCAAGGAACATCATGCCCATTTCGTCATCCACGTCACAAATGGCTGCGACAAGATTGTCGTAGGCTTCCTTGCCTTTCTCGATTTCGGCTCCCTCAAGCTCGCGAACGACGTACTTTGAACCGAACTTGTCATCGTCGGAGTAAATAATGGCCTTCTGGTTAACCACGTCGATCTGCCCGATAAGGTTATCCTCAGCGCCGATGGGAATGAGAATAGGCCAGGCGTTTGCGCCCAACTTGTTGCGAACATCAGCAACGACGTTGTCGAAGTTCGCGCCCGTGCGGTCCATCTTATTGACGAACGCGATACGTGGAACACGATATTTTTCAGCCTGACGGTAAACGGTCTCAGACTGCGGCTGAACACCAGCCACACCACAAAGCACGAAGATCGCACCATCAAGGACGCGCAGGGAACGCTCAACCTCAGCAGTGAAGTCAACGTGACCAGGGGTATCAATGATATTGACGCGAATGTCTTCGTTTTCACGAAGTTTGAAGATACCCTCTTCTTTCAGTTGCTTCCAGGATGCCGTAACAGCGGCGGAAGTGATGGTAATACCACGCTCCTGCTCTTGCTCCATCCAGTCGGTCGTGGCAGCACCTTCGTGCACCTCGCCGATTTTGTGAATCATGCCGGTGTAGAAAAGCACGCGCTCCGTGAGCGTCGTCTTGCCCGCGTCAATGTGGGCACAAATCCCGATATTACGGGTGCGCTCCAGAGGGTATTGGCGATTTGGGGAATTGGGGTTGGACATGGGAACTTTGAAGAAACTTAAAAGGGAATCCGAAGAAGGAGGAAAAGACTACCAGCGGAAGTGAGCGAAGGCGCGGTTTGCCTGAGCCTGCTTGTGAACGTCATCACGCTTGCGGACCGCAGCACCTTGACCAGTCGCCGCATCCTTGAGCTCGTTAGCGAGAGCGCGATGCATCGGCACACCCTTGCGACCACGAGCGTAACCAACGATCCAGCGCATCGCCAGGGACTCCGAGCGAGCAGGAGCAACTTCAAGCGGCACTTGATAAGTTGCACCACCAACGCGGCGAGCCTTCACTTCAACGCGAGGCTTGGCGTTTTCGATGGCGCGAGTAACGAGCTCAAGCGGATCAACGGCCTCAGATTTCTCATTGAGGGTCTCAATCGCCGAATAGACGATGCGCTCCGCGAGCGACTTCTTCCCGCTCTGCATGACGCGGTTGATGAGATGCCCAACGATATCACTATCATAGCGCTGATCTTTATTGACGGGCTTGTCGTAGACTCTTTTCCGGCGGGCCATATGCTTGGGATGAAAAGGGGTGTGTAATCGGGGAGAAAGCGGGCCGCGAAACCGCGACCCATTAAATTATTTCTTGCCTTTGCCTTTGACTGGCGCTGCTGCTGCACCTGGCTTTGGACGTTTTGCGCCGTATTTGGAGCGACCACGACGGCGCTTGTCGATACCCTGGCAATCAAGCGTTCCGCGAACAATGTGATAGCGAACACCCGGAAGATCCTTCACACGACCGCCACGAACCAGAACGATGGAGTGCTCTTGAAGGTTGTGACCCTCACCGCCGATATAGGCGATCACTTCGAACCCGTTTGTGAGACGAACCTTTGCAACCTTACGCAAAGCGGAGTTCGGCTTCTTCGGCGTGCGGGTCATCACCTGCAGGCAGACGCCGCGGCGCTGAGGGCACTTGTCCAAAGCGGGTGACTT
This sequence comes from Verrucomicrobiaceae bacterium, assembly GCA_024232965.1. Classification (GTDB taxonomy): domain Bacteria; phylum Verrucomicrobiota; class Verrucomicrobiia; order Verrucomicrobiales; family Verrucomicrobiaceae; genus JACKQF01. The sequence goes on from JACKQF010000005.1 coordinate 309,325, forward strand.
GGACTTGACCGCTTTCTCTTTGCGGCCGTGTCTGACGAGTTGATTGATGGTGGGCATGGTATAAAAGCTATTTCCGTTTAGTAACCATCGGTGTTAGTGACCGGGGGAGACGGAGTGCCTTCCACTCTGTTATTGAGTGGCCATGCACAGTCTTTTCCGGTAACTGCACCGATAAAAAGGAGCCGCTATCGAGGCGGACCTTTCTCCGACACCTGATGAGGTGGCCGGGAGTTTGGGAGCGCGCACAATGCAGTGTCTGGCAAGCGGCGCAAGGTTTTTTTCATTTAATTTTGTTTTTTCTCTCCGAAAAAGGGATTTTTTTCTGAGTCACCAGAGTTTTCGTCAAGGCTATTATTCCAACTCGATGCTGGCTGGCGGTTTTGTCGAGATATCGTAAAACACACGATTGATTCCGCTGACACTATTGAGAATGCGATTCGAGGCGGCACGCAAAACGTCGTATGGAAGCTCTACCCAGTCTGCGGTCATTGCATCTTCACTAATGACTGCCCGAAGGGCGATCGCCTGCTCGTAGGAGCGCTCATCGCCCTTCACTCCGACTGTTTTGACGGGAAGCAGAGCTGCGTATGCCTGCCAGACCCGGTCATACCATCCGCTACGACGCAGTTCACCGATGAAGATAGCATCTGCCTGACGCACGATCTCCAGTTTCTCCGGCGTAATATCGCCGGGCACACGGACCGCGAGACCTGGACCCGGGAATGGATGACGCCAAAGAGCATGGTGCGGGATCCCGAGCGTTGCGCCCAGGGCGCGAACTTCATCTTTAAATAGTTCGGCGAGAGGCTCGAGGACTTTTCCCTCTTTTTGCAACTCCAGAATTCGATCCACGCGATTGTGGTGCGTTTTGATCTTGGAGGCAATAGATCCGCTGGAGGCACTTTCGATGACGTCTGGATAGAGCGTGCCCTGCGCGAGCAGTTCCACCTTGTCTGCCACCCCCCAGAACAGATCGACGAACAGATCGCCAATGATCTTGCGCTTCTGCTCAGGATCGGTCACACCTGCCAACTGGCCGAGAAAACGCTCGGAAGCGTCAATCATCTCGATGGGGACCCCGACTGCTTCAAATTGAGTTTTGACCTCGGCGGACTCTTCCAGACGCATGAGCCCAGTATCGATAAAGATGCAGCGAACCTTCACTCCCGCGCTATGAAGAAGAACGGCAAGGACCGTTGAGTCGACTCCACCGGAGACGCCACAAACAACTTCACGTCCGCCGACCTTCTCGCGAATGGACTGCAGCATTTGATCCTTGAAGACGGCAATGTCGAAACGCGCGAGTTTGGCACCACTTCCGACCAGGAAATTTTTCAGGATGCGGCTACCCTCGTGAGAATGCGTCACTTCGGGGTGAAACTGAATGCCCCAGCAGCGCTCCGTCCAGCGGAGAGCAATGGGCACCGCATCCTCGTTGGTTGCAATCACTTCGGTGCCCTCCGGGAGATCGGAAACAGTGTCGGAGTGACTCATCCAAATCTGGGACTCATGTGGAAGTCCATCAAAGAGCACCTTTGCCTCCTTCACGACCAATCGAGCGGGGCCGTACTCGCGCGTGACACCAGGCTTCACGGAACCGCCATGCTTGATGTTTAGCAACTGCATGCCGTAGCAGACACCCAGAATAGGGACGTCGAAGCTCTTGAGTTTTTCAAAATCTACGTCTGGAGCATCCACCTCTGAAGTGCTGCGGGGCCCACCAGAAAGGATAATGGCTCCGGGATTTGTTAGGTTGGCAAGGTGCTGAGGCGGATACAGATGAGCCAGAAAACCCAGCTCGCGGACGCGACGGACAATCAACTGACTGTATTGGGAACCGTAATCGAGTACGGCGACTTCGTTATCGTTCATGAGTGGACAGAGAGGGGGGATTTTTGGGGAGTCGCAGTGGAACGCATGTTTGCCTCCAGTCAAGAGCGACCCCGCACGGGGAGCGACTAGCTAGGCTCGTAGTTCACCGGTTCTTCAGTGATGACGACATCGTGAGGGTGGCTCTCCTTGAGCCCGCCCGCCGTAATTCTGACAAACCGCGCCTTTTCACGCAGTTCCTTCAAATTTGCGGCCCCAACGTAGCCCATCCCCGAACGAAGACCACCCATGAGCTGGAAAATCACATCCGCCAGAGGCCCCTTGAAGGGAACCCGGGCCTCAACGCCTTCAGGGACTAGTTTGCCTGAGGAGTTTTGACCGTATCGGTCCCCTGCCCCGCGGCGCATCGCCTTCAGGCTGCCCATTCCACGGTATTCCTTGAACGTGCGACCCTGGGATTTCACCATATTGCCAGGGCTCTCGGATGTACCCGCCAAAAGTGAGCCGAGCATCACAAAATCTGCACCAGCCGCAAGTGCCTTCACGATATCTCCCGAGTACCGGATGCCGCCATCTGCGATCACCGTCACGCCTTTGTCCCTGCACACAGAGGCAACCTCTTGCACCGCGCTGAATTGCGCCATGCCGACACCAGAGATGATTCGAGTGGTACAAATAGAACCTGGCCCGACACCGACCTTGATGGCGCTGGCACCGGCATTGACCAGATCCTCCGCACCGTCCCTGGTGACGACGTTACCAGCCACGATGGGCATCTTGTCCCCAAGCGCTGCACGCAGCCGCGAAATGACGTCAAAGACGCGGGTCGTGTGGCCCGTCGCGGCGTCAATGAAGACGGCATCCGCCCCGGCGGCCTGGATCGCCAAGGCCCGCTCCACGCAATCATCGCCCACGCCGACAGCGGCGCCCACACGGAGCTGACCATTCGCATCCTTAGCAGCGCAGGTAAACATCTGCCGCTTCACAATATCCTGCTTGGTAATCAGTCCGGCCAACCTTCCGTCCGCATCAACTAGGGGCAGTTTTTCAATTCTGTTGGTATAAAGAATCTTCAGAGCCTCCTCCATGCTCGTCTCCGGAGTGGCAGTGGTCAGACGTTCTTTGGGCGTCATGATCTCCGAAACGGGCGTGGTGTCGTCCTCGATGTACCACATATCCCGGCTGGTCACCATTCCGACCAAGCGGCCTTGATCATCCACCACCGGGAAGCCACTGACGCCCTTTTCCCCCATCAGCCGAGTCAATTCGGCGAGGCGAGTCTCAGCGGTAACGGTGAGAGGACTCTGGATAACGGTATTCTCGGACCGCTTCACTTTTGCGACCTGCTCCACCTGGATGGCAATTGGGGAATTGCGGTGAATGACCCCCAGACCACCTTCGCGAGCCAGCGCGATGGCGAGTTCGGCCTCAGTGACGGTGTCCATCGCAGAGGACAGAACCGGAATGTTCAAGTGAATCGAGCCGCCCAGGATCGTGTCCAGTGCAGCATCCGCCGGCAAAACCTGACTCCTGCCAGGCAGAACCAAAACGTCATCAAAGCTAAGAGCTAGAGAAGGTGTATCGCCCATGTTCCATTAAAGCGCGGACAAGACGCCTGTCATCTGAAAAGATAAAAGACATCACGTACCCTTCCCGGGCCAAGTCCATCGAATCACTGGTCTGGACGATAGACCCGAGACTTGGCCGTGTACGGATCGATCTGAATGCAGTAAAAATTCTTCAAATCGCCACTTCCCCCGGCTTCCCTTGCATCGGCCACAGTGAAGTAGCTCTCTGGGAGATTCGGCGGCACCACACCAGCTTCCACAGAACCGCCATTTGCAGCAGTTTTGGGCGTTTTGACACTCCCGTCGGGGTAAAAGCGGATCGCGGAATAATCCGCATCTGCCCGTGTAAAGAGGTTCTGCCCCTCTTTGAACTGCGACTGCAAAAGAGGCGAGTACTGCTTATTCTTCATCACGACGATTCCCGAGTCCATTACAACAGGGTCGGCGACCGCTTCAACCTGAGCATAATCTGTATTTGAACCCGTAGACAAGGTGCGCTGCCCTACCTTTCCCAGCCGAACCACTTGGTAAGCATGATAGTTCTGTTCAACATCAGCGTTTCTACTTCCGCCGTTTTCTTCCCATGTATAAAAACGCAGTTCGACGGGCAGGTTGCTGGCAATTGCCTCTTGTTGCGCCATGTTCACGGCATTGACAATCGCGTCACCGGTGGAGGTCATTTGCGTCGAGCGGATCACCCCAATAAACGCTGGCGTTACGATCGCTATCATCATCGCCATGATGGCCAGCACCACCAACATCTCAATCAGCGTGAATCCTCTGCGGAAAGCGCCAACTGCGCGCTCCTGAATTGGCGTCTCTGTGATTAGTCTCATAACAAAAAGGAAATAATTATACTAACTGAAAAGTGTTACATGCCCCACTTCGACCCCAACAATGGGATCGTCGTGACGAACACTCGAAAATTCACCCGGGATTCGTTCAAGCTGTCGGCGACGGCTTGTAAATCTTGGTCCATGCTATTGGCCGACGTGAATTTGTTCTGAACCGCATCGTCAATCACACTGTTAAGGCGGCCCTCTGAACCGAGCCTGTCAGCAGATTTTTCGTCGATAGCGACCAGCGCGACTCGGAGAACCGGCGGAAGAAGATGCCTTGTACGTTGGGCCGATTTCTGGTTACCCGTACCCAGCGAAGCTGAGTCAAAACTGTACCCAGGAGCGATGGCCAATTCATCTTCGCCAACAGCCGCCGCTGAAAGTGTATCCCAGCGTGGAGATATCACCAACGCAACGATGTTATCTGCAACAGGCCGGGTGACGCTACGGTTTGTTTCGGTCTCCCCTTTACTCATGTCGCCACCTGCGTCCTTAAACCAGGCACGGATGGCTCCTTCTCGTGCAGCATCCTGAGCCCCAGGTGGAACAACCGCATAAATTAGATCTTGCTCTGCAGGAGGGGAAAACTCCATCAGCCGATACCGAACCCTCGCAGACTTTACGAACGGAGGACGAAAGGCATCGTCGTCCGAGTTCTGGATAAAATAACCGCGTCCGCACAGGAGTCTATTCAATCCCACATAGCTAACGTCCTGCACAACGCCCAGCGGTGCCTGGAAGAAGACAGCATGGGTTGGATAAACAGAGGAACTACCACCTGTGATGAGACTACTCGCCTGACCACAGATGAAGTGCAGATCAGACCTCCGCTCAAAACTCAACGGCGCCCCCTCACGCCCAGTGTCGGTCGAGACGAGACCCAATTCGGTACCTGTGTAGTCGATATAGGTGTTCAAAGTCGCTTGCGAGATATTGCGAGACAGCACCTCCATTGCCACACGAGCTTCCCTGAACTGCGAGACTCGGGCGGACGCCGCGCTCCAAGTCTTTTGAACCTGGTTAATGACGTTGGCAGTCACTAGCAACAGAATTGACAGCACGCCCAGGGACACCAGAATTTCGACCAACGTAAAGCCAGAACGAAGTTGCCGAGTCACACTAGCGTTGAAATTTCTTTTCATCATATTCAAATAGTTATTCGTTGATGTTCAACATCGCCTACGGCGAGAACCGCTTTGACTCGAGCACTCTGAACCGATAGAACGACTCTAGTGGCGGAACAGAAGCGAGATCATCTTTCGTGTAATCTGGCAGCGGACGGCTCTTGTCATTCACATCGATGTAACGTTCGATCAAGAACGACCCACGGTATTCACCCGCCACCGAATCCCGAACGGGATCAAACTTTGCTGGGTCGCTAGAACGAGCCTTCCTAACCGTCTCAGCGCGGACGTGGACGCGGAAGGTATTTGAACGTGTAGTCAGACGAGCGTACAAGTTCGAATATGGGGCCTCGCGTGTGTTGTCTCCAGTCACACTGTGGGCGGTCCAGAAATTTGCCATTGCAGAGTTCCGCGCCGCATAGGTCCCAATTTTCGTGGGGTCCAAATTGGTGCCGGCTACCCCCTTGGGATCAGGCACGAGAGACGGCAACAAATGGACCTCACAAATTTGACTTGGTGTGCGGAAAATCCCGCGCATTCTTGGGCTAGGGAGACCTGTTCGACACTCAAACCGCTCATCAAACTGCGCCAATGTCCCCGTGATTGGCGCCGTTGGACTGTCCCCCTTGAACCGATCAATAACGATACTGCGGTGCCAATATTTGTCCTGGCCAACAGCAGTTTCGTCACGAAAGGTCGGCGCAGTCGTTCCATTGGGTCCGAAGCCTTTAAGCGCAGTCCGAGCATCTGAGTAATCTCCATTTGGGATTGCCTGAAACATTTCTCCCTTCATTAGTGCGTGCAGCGCAGTGGCTCGGCGGATGTGGGCAAATGGTAGCATCTGGTAATTCATATTGATCTTACCAGCCGTGGACAGTGGTTCACTAATTGCGTAAGGCTCAACAACCGGCATCCAGAAGAGTTCCAATAGATTGTGATCGGCTGGCGATACAGACTCGCCGGGGTGGTTAGTCTCCCCAGCATCGGTACCCCCAAATTTGGTATGCGGACGGAACAACAGCGTTCGCCACGCCCCCACAGATTTATCTGACCACACATTCGGAGGTAGGGAGCCAAACATAACCGGCGAGGTGATCAACCGATTGGGAGTAAAGAAGCTGTTTTTCGATGGGGCAAACCTATCCCATCCAGAGCCGCCGGCTCGAAAATACGTCGCCCTCCAGAGCACTGAGGTGGTCCAGCCACTTGGAGTAAACTCACCTACTGCATAGTTACCCTCATCAGGCTTATTTATGAATGGCCCAATTCTCCCCCCTGGGTCCGATTCATCATAATCACCATACCTACGGGCCCTTACTCTGTTGTCTTTTGAGTAAACTGCATCTGGGTACCAGTTGGTGCTCACATTTGCACTTGGCGTCACTTTATCGCCCGCAGTGGGAAGAATACTGTTAGCGATGGTTGGCGTAACGTCATTTTTGCCGCTTGTGTCGAAACCCGCTTCGGACGGATAATAACTCGACAGGTTGTGCGCCATGTAAACGTTTTCGTCGTAGTAGAGAGGGTGCGGCGACCAATCCGATGAGGCCACTACCGCCTTTGCAGCGATCAGGCGAGCGTCGCCATGTCCGAGTTTGACATCCATTTCCGCTCCAGGCACAAGGGTCCGGACAGAATCAGTCCCATAATGTATAGGTTCGTTACCATCTGCGGTGTACCGAATTCGCTCAAACCTGGACGTAGCACGGCTCTTAACATCCCCCCCTGTATTGCTACCATCAGCCCCATACAGCAAAGCATTAATTCCAGGAACTCGCTGGTTGTCTAGATTGTTGTTGTTTTTGCCATTGTCCGCACCTCTCGCCGTAAGGCCATTGTTGCCGCTTACACCCTGGGTATAGAGCCGCCCCCGACTGTCAAAGTCAGCTATTTTCTTCTGCGGGTTCGAAAATTCACCAAAATAACGCCCTATCGCGCCATCGCGATGGAAGCACCACCAACGAGGGGCTTGAACTTGTGGGTGATCGTAGATGGTCCCATTCGCGTTCACATAGTGCACATGGTACGAAGGTTTTACGACTAGATCAGGTGGAGGTGTGCTGCCAGAAGGCAGGGTAAAGTTGACAATCTGCACAGGATCAGCGGATTGCCAGTCATGGGTGTTGTAGATCCTAATGGATATCTCGCCACCAGAGTTGAATGTCATGGGCGCATCCGCGTTTACTGTGAAGAAGCTAGATAGAAGATCCATGTTGATCAGACCCTCGTGTTTTTGGCCCGTGGCATTTGAATCGTAACCCTCATCTGTCGGCATGGCACGAATACCGCGGCCTCGACGTCCATTTACCAATTGCCGGAAGCTTGCAAAACCGCCGATCTCCGGCGTGTTGTTCGTATCATAAAGTGGTCCATTACTTTTGATGACAATGTCTGAAGTTGTGCTAAAGACAGCCTTCCCGTCGACCTCGATCCCCGACACTTGACTACCTTTCAACACTAAGGTGAATTCAGGGAACAGCTGCGTATAACCCACAGAGGGGCAAAAAAGTTCAATGTTCAGGGATGCCTGTATTCTCTTTTGATGCGGCAAGAGCGGTTTATTGACGTCAAGTGTACAATTCCAGTTGAGAGGATCATAGCCGGGATGAGCACCTGGGCTGCGTGCATAAAAAGGATGATTCGCCCGCAGCGTGGTAGCAATCGGAACCGTCCCATACATCCCCAAAGCCCCTTTCAAGACGGGGTAGTTGGAGTAAAATCGCTTTTTGATTGACGGTCCTTTTGTGCCCCACTCGGTTGGTAGATTGCGCAGATACGCGTCCCCAGTAAAACCTCGAGGAGCGGCCTTCATGATCGGATAGTGAATACCATTAACAAATTCCTGGTCACCAAACTCGATTGCAGTCCGTCCGCCACTGATAATTGCCTGATTGGCATCGTCATCAAACTGGTCCTCTGGAATGATAGGAACATCAAACGGATACTTTGAAGGACTGCTTGGCTCTGGAGCCGCTTTCGTCGGAATCCTCCAACTGTATAAATCATTTTGACCATCGCCAGTGCAGATGAAGTGCAGACCAATCTCACTAATGGTCAAATCACGTCCAATACCTTTATAGACTTTGCCCTCGCTGCTCCAGAGCGACGAAGCTACTTGTCCATGGCTAGGATAAACCTTGTCTTCAAAGGGGTTATCCACCTTGCCTGCAGCATTGTTTCGGAAGGACGGAGATGTATAAGTCTTCCAGCTCTTTTGTTCTTGATCCTTCCTGATGTACACATCCCTCCAATTTACGGCCAGTTTATCGGTGTCATCTCGTTGCGGCGCTAGAACGCCATCGTACAAATTCGTGGACCGAATGTAGTCGAAAATCTGCACCAAAATTTGCTTGGCGTTGGCTGCCCCATATTTTGCTTTGTACGTATTCCCTGGTCCGTTCTTCGTCGAAGAAATGGGGAACTTCTGAGTCGACAACATCTTATCCAACATCGACATCAATGCCTTGTTACGCTCAATCACGTTGACGTCGTAATTCGAGTCATTCGACTTCGCTCGCTGGAAATAATAGTAGTTCTCAGACTGCGGGTTTGAAGGGTTAAGCGAGGAACAAAAAGCAATGAGTCGATCAAAGCGAGTACGATGGTCGTCTCCCAAGTTTTTCTCTGCGATTGGCCACATGGCAACTTTTGGGTACCCGAGCATGTTTGTCTCACTGGCGCGACTTTGAGCCGTAAGGAAGGCAGACGCACGATCCAGTGTATCCCGATTGAAAAGAGATGTACTAAGGGAGGGCAACGCCGCATTGGTTTCTGCGCGTTTGTTTCCCAACGCGGATGCAGTGAACATAAGTTCATCAACTGACGCATAGAGCCGCTCATACTGTGCCCCCTCTCGGGCTACCCTGATCGACTCTCCCTTTGAGTAGTCGTCATCGGCAAAGAGCTTTGTGCCCGCCTCACTACCCCCGCTTTGTATGCGCGGCATGATTCGGTAGATCTGGTTTTTCAATTCAAGCAGTTGGTCGATGCGCTGCTGAGGAACATTGTAGAGTTCCAAACTACGCGATGGATCTTGATAAGGATTTGGATAGAAAACCGAGCTTAGCGCCACTGTGGCAGGGTGGCCTGGATACCGCTGAAACTCATCTCTCCGCGGTGGGTGATCGGTCCATGAATGTTCGCGCTCATGGTAATAACGAGGCTGTCCCATGAAGGTGGGCTCTGATGCCGTGTTGATGTTGACTTTGCAGGTTTCGTCATCCGTCCAAAAGGCAATCCGGGCAACCATGGGGTTTGCAGCAGACGGAGTCGCGCCCCCCCCACCCACGAAGCTCAGGCTTTCATCGAGTGTCCCCACCGAACCATCCTTCAGGAGATACATCCACTTCACTGGCATGGGGAGCCTCAGACTCTCAAGTGCCCCTCCAGCGCCAGGAGTCACCACCCCGTTGATACCAAAGCTCGACCCGCCCATCGATTGCTGATTGGAATAGCTAAAGCCTTCGACTGGAATTACTGATGAATCCGGAGTGATGTCTGCAGCAGCTCGCGGGTCAATGACCGGGAAGTACACTTGCACGCCGCTACCGTTACCGCCGGACAAAGCACGCACGACCGGTTCGTTGATGTCAGTGTAACGATAGATCTCGGTGCCCGTATTCCAGCTCGCCGGAATTTTGGTGGTGTTGTAAAACTGCTGCTCGGCTGTCGCGGCGGAGGGAAGAGCGGTGAAAATCAAATTGTCGTCCGAATACAATTTATAGCCGCCAATAAATGCTCCATCCTGATTGTACTTTCGTAATGCCCCTGGCTGTGTGGCGTGAATGACGGGAACGCCAGGCTGAGCACGCTCAGCCCCTGCCCGAATCTGTGAGATCACGATGTTCAGGGCTGTGTCGGCATAGGCTTTGGCCGCCTGTCCAGTCGCGTAGGTCTGGCTGGCCTGATATTCACTCTGTGTCAGGCTGAAGAAGGCCAAAACGAGGATCGTAGTAAGCGCCATCATCGATAGCACTGTCACGAGAGCCAAGCCTCTCCTTGTGCTTGAAGCAGTCTTTGCGTTCGGATTAAGTTTCATAGCTGGCGGATGAGTTCGAAAATTGGGGAGGTATTTTCTCTGATTTTTTCTATTTCACAAAAAAATGACGCATTCGTCAAGTCAATGCTATGTAATTACAACGTCAATTCAATGGTGGTACGACCCTACCCCACGCTTTTTTGCTCAATCAGCCAGCAAATTAGTTCCTGCGACGACGCCGGAACACCACGAGAGCGAACCCAATTCCCAAGCATACGGTGCGAGATGGCTCTGGCACGACTTGAATTACTCCATCCGAGTTAAAGCGACTGGTGTCCCAGCCCTGAGGCACGCTAGGAAGATCCAATTGCGCCTCCCAATCGATGTCTGAACCCACTCCCAGACTGTTCCAATCCATCAAATCGAAGAGATCCCCCGCCATGGGCGTGTAACTGGCGTCGAGCAACACTTTGAAGATCGTGGAAGCATCCACAATCAAAGAGTCCGTGACCACAAGATCGTTCACCCCATTGGCGAGGAGCCCGAACGATAATTGTGAGTCCGCCGCGAGATCAAGGCTCTGCTGGAAGGTAAGCGTGCCGATCCCTCCGATTGCCGAGGGGTCCCCTGGCGAGATCATCGCTGGGCTGCCAGGACTACCCGATGCCGTCGTAGGTCCTGCAATCACACCAGTGCCCGCCAAGATCGCGCTGGCTTCCACAAGGACAGCGCCAGAGCCTGTTCCTGAACCGGTCACATTGTTCACGATCAACATCCCTTCGGAGACAGTCGTCCCACCGCCGTAGCTGTTTGCGGCAGTGAGCGTCGCGCGCCCATTGCCAACCTTCATGAGCGCCAACAGATCATCGACGCCCGTTCCACCACCCGCAGCCTCTTGAAACACCCCGGCAAAGACGATGCCGAGATCGTCGCTGGTGTTCGACATCAATTGAAGGCTTGTGGTCTCTTGCACTCCTGCCTGTAGATCACGCAGCACGACAGGACCGCTAAATGTAGCAGTTCCAGCAGTCAAAGAATCCGCCCCCCCAATGGAAGGCTGCGCTGCGGGATTAGTGGCGTTCACATCAACGGGATTCGTTACCTCCACCCCGGCAGCACTGACTTGCAGGCTCACTTGTGGCGCAGCCATGTCTGGCAAAAAGTTGACCGCAGTCTCATTCACTGCCGCGATATCACCAGCAATGAAGAAGGAACTGCCAGCATTTGCGGTACCATTCTGTACGTCGATCCGCGTTCCGTAGGCAAGCTCCGCCGGCTCATCTAGCGCTGCCACCCGAACCAGATTCATCGTGCCCAAAGGCTGCGGATCATCCCCACCCCCAGCAGGGAGGTCATAAAAGATGACTTGATAGACACCATTCCGCTCTGGGAACGCCAAATCGTCCTTCACCAGCACCAGAGCACCAGCGTCAGCACGGGAAAAGATGCGGCCATCAATGGTGTCAGCCACCTCCAAGAACGCCCCAGCCCCGCTCCCCGAAAAAATTCCGTTATGAACGGGATTGAACGAGCCTCCCTTGAGCGTCATTTCCAGTCCACTGGTAGCGCGGTCCACTGTGATAACCTGAGGAAGCGCATCCCCCAACTCAACCGTCGTCGTTCCAAGCGCTCCCGTCGCGCCGACCACGAGGGTGCCGGAGCGAACCACTGAACCACCATCAATCGCGTCGCCCGCACCACCACCAGCCGTCCCAAAATCGTTCGAGGAGTTTGTCAGCACCACAGAGCCCCCAGAAAGTACCGTGATTCCACCTGGACCAGTCAAGGCCCCCGACAGGCTGCCTTCAACCGACGCGCCCATTGGAGCGACAAACAAATCACGCGACAGGCTCACCGCCCCCGAGAGCTCTGCGGTGCCCGAAAATCGAATCATTGATGTCCCCGTGGCGTTCAGCGCCCCGACTTCCAAAGAATTGGCGACCAACCCTCCTTCAAGTTCCAAAGTCAACTGCCCGTCAATATCTGTGAAAGACGTCGCCCCCAGCCGAATCAGACCCGCAGGATTTCCGAAGACATTGCCTCCCGCAGCACCGATGAGCGTCCCCGCCTCAATAGCCACACCGCCATCGAACGTGTTTGCGCCGCTCAATCGCAATGCGCCGTATCCCCGCTTAATCAGCATCGCTTGGCCACTAATAGCACCAGCCAACTCACCATCCACAACTCCGAACCCGTTTTCAGCTCGAACAACCTGACTCCCAAAGCCAAGGTCCAGCGGATTTGTCAAAATCGCAGAATGGGTCGAGTCGTAAGCTCCAAAAATCAGCGATGAGGACATTGGGACAAAACCTCCCCTACCCCAGACAATCTGCTCGTTAGCACCGCCAAAATTGATCTGACGATTCGCACCATAGGCCGCAAAACCACCACTACTCCGTATCTCAACCTGATCGGCCCCAGTTCCCAAGCTACGGCTAAAATCCTCAAATCCCAGCCCCACCACGCCGCCGTCGATGGCGAGGTGGCTTGTACCGCCCGCCGCACCGATACCGCCTGGCACCGCACCTGCACTGTCGAGCCGCATAACCCCGCCAGTGACAAAGGTACTGCCCGTGTATGTGTTCGTCCCAGCCACAACCGTCGTCCCAACACCCGTTTGGATGAAATTCGCCGATGACGAGAAGACGAACGATTCCGAAAAGGTGTCCGAAGACGCCGGCTTGCTGAGTTCGACAAGGAACAAATCCGGACGAATCGCAGAGATGACTGTGCCCGGCTCAATGCCCGGACCTTCCACCGCCATTCCCACCTCAAGCGCCGGGATCACCGTCGCGGAACCAAAACCAACGAAAAGAGATGTCGAACCCGTCGTCGTGCTACCATCATTTTCGACAGTCTTGGTGAAGTCGCCGATCACAGCACCGATCAAGAAGCTGGTTGCACGGTTGTAATTGTGCCAGATCAGATCCCGAGTGCCCTCAGAATTTGCCAATCCGCCTCGGATCGTTCCGGCACCGATGATTGCCTTTGTTATGTCGCCGACATTGGCCCCCACCATAACTCCGCCCTTGTTAATGTTGAGGTTCAGGCCCAACGGGATCTCTACCGTCCCATCTTCTGGCTGAAAGTAGCGTAGCGTTCCCACGGTTCGATCTGCAGTCAAAACACCGGAAAATGCCCCACTTGCCCCCTCGGACGGATTCGTGTCGCCAGAGGTCCACCCGCCCCCGTTGATTGGGTCTGGATTGGGATTCAAGTAGATGCTTCCGATGTCATGCAGCGAGAGAAAATCCGCCGACACGATTCCGTTCGTGGTCGTATCCGTCGCGGCAAAATTGTTCACGCCTGGCTGGGATAGGTCGGCGGTGTTTTGATAAGTCGCATAGGGTAAGATCGTCGCGCGATCTAAGACTGCGAGGGTCAGGGTGATATTCGCAGCCCCTCCACCAGCGACAGGGGCCTCGACAAATCGCACCGTGCCGCCCGCCGCACGCAAAACCGGCGTGATCTCATCGACCCCGCCCAACTGAACCGTCGTGCTACGCCCAGCAATGCCTCCAAGGGCCGAAATCGCACGAACCTCGGATGATCCAGAGCCAATCGTGAGTTGCCCGCCGAACTGCTGCGTCCGATCCGCCAAAGGATCCCCAACAACGCGCAATGTCCCACCTGCCAGCGTCAAGTCTGCCAATGAGTTCGCGAAGCGGTTGTTGGCCGTATTCAACTGAAGTTCCACGGCGCCTTCGTCAAGGTACCAGTGAGTGACACCCGTCGAACTCCCCGTAAGCACCAGTGTTCCCGGTCCACCGACTTCCATTCGCTCTGTGCCGCTGGTCGTGCCCGTCATCGTCAGCGATGCGGCCTCATGCCCCACCTCAAAGCGCGCAAATTCATTGATTGTAAAGCCCCGATCCGTGGAGGCGTTATCACCCACATACCGCAGGGCACCGCCATTGAAGACCAAATTGGAAGCTGCGTTTGACGACGCCCCCAGACTGCTCGCCACTCCGCCATCAGCAATGACGGTTGCTGTCAGCACGCCATTCGCGATGGTCGTGGTGCCAGTGTACAAGTTTGAATTCGTCAGGATCAAATCCCCAGGCCCCAACTTCTCCAACCCACCGTGATAATCAAATGTGGGCGTTACGGAGGATCCATCCGCAACATGCGCCGTGCTAATCTGGATCGAAGTGCCGCTGAAAAAGCCGGTAATCGTCGCCCCAGCAGGAATACCGGGTCCAACCACCTCCGTCCCCACCGCCAAGGTCGCCACCTGGGAAGCATCCAAACCATCAATGCGGCGATTATTGGAGGAGCTCAGTGTGCCAGCAACATTGCTCACCGAATCTGGCCGATCGATGATCTGGGATTCGATGATCAGGTTCCCGTCGGGATTGAATTGATTGATCAAGAAGTCTGGCACCTGCTGCGCGTTCCCAGTATACAGCGCTCCTGTCCCCGAAATAATCGAGTCGAAACTTCCCATCTTCGGCGTCACGAGAATGCCACCCGTTTGCAGTTGATTCAGCGCACCATCAAGGGTCACCTCGATATCTGCCGATGTCGTCCCAACGTTTGGTCCATTGAACCTCAGCGTATAACCGGTGATATTTATGCCCTTGGTAAAACTAGAAATGGCCGATGTATTTGCGTTGGTCGCAAAGTTGTTGCTCAAGTAGATGGAGCTCGCTACCACAAATCCATCGGCACCCCCGGTCGCATTCTTTGCCCAGTCCAGATCCCCTTGCACGGGATCCCGCACGATCGCCCACGCGCCAAGGATTCCATTCACGTTTCCATTATCAACTTTCGCGATGTTTGGCTCGTCGAAATAGAGAGTAGCCCCTGGCTGGCGGCTGATCGTATTCAGGCGAATTACAGAAGTGCCGGAGTCACGGTAGATGGCGTTTTCCCCCGCAGCGATCGTTGTCGCAACGACAACTTCCTCATGACTCCCGCCCACTAGACGCAGTGTGCCTCCCCTCCGACTGCCCCCCAAGGTCAGGCGAGCTTCGTCAGCCAACTTGGAATTGCCGTTCGATGTATAGTCGAGGATCAAAGTGCCAGCATTGACACTGTAGAATCGATTGCCGTTATCCCAGCCACCACTTGTCTGGGCATCCGCCTCTCCAGCCAACGCCACCGTGCCCTCGCCGAGTTGGGTGATGCCGCGGTTGCCTGTCAGGTTGCCGGTCAAAGTGATCTTTGTGTCCAGCGCCAGATTGAGTGTCGAGTTCGCATGCACATTCCAGTCCCCCGCCCAAGTGCTCTGGCCGATCTGGGCTGTGAGTTGCCCGCCCTCAAAGTCGAGCGCCTCTGCAGTCGAATAGTTCACGTTGCGTAGCTCCAACCTGCCGCCCAGCAGCATTGTCCCACTGCCACCTGCTGCGCCTAGAGCTTCGTTTGCAGAAACCGCCAGCGTTCCTTCCTGAACGACAGTCTGCCCCGAATACGCATTCGCGATACCGATCTCCCAGATACCCGCTCCAATCTTCTGCAGCGACGTCTGCCCGGTGACAACATTTTCATCCCCGAGCGGAACATTGAAAAGATTGTAGCCCGCGTTGTAACCACCTAGAGTCAATGTCCTCGGACCCGCACCTTCAAAGGCCACCGACGGAGTCGAATAGAAGAAGTCTGGGAAGTCCTGTCCCAATGAGATGGTCGCCTCACGGTTTGACCCGGCCGCAATCAGCGCACCCGCATCGGCGCCCACCCCCAGAGTGAACGAACGATCCGTGACCCAAGGCACGGCTAGGTCAAATCTCAGCCCGCCCCCATTAAGCACGAGAAACTCAGGGTCATAACTTGACGCCTGACCGAGCGCGGAGTTCGAGCCCGCATAGCCAAAACTATTGACTGCCAGCACGCCTGACTCAATGCGGACTGGGCCAGTGAAGGAGTTATCCACATTCAACAGACGCACTGTTCCAATGCCAGACTTCGTTATGCCAAGAGCGCCAACCCCTGCCCCATCGCTGATGTTAGCGTTCACGAGCTGATCCGTGTCATTTGCAAACGCCAAAACCGCAGCAGCAACTCCGTCATTAACGATCTCCGCCTTAGTCGTCGAGGTGATTGCGCTAACGACCTGCGTCGTGTCGTTGAGCGAGAGTTTTCCATTCCCAAGATTCAGAGAAAACCCATCCGTTCCAAGTGCGCCAGCCGACAGAAGGCGAAGCTCCCCTTCTGCCACAGTGACCTCCCCTGACAGCGTATTGGTTCCATCCAATATCAGGTTCCCTGCAACCATGCGGATATCCCCATCAAAAGTATTGTCCCCCTGGAATGTCAGTTGCCCAGCCTCGACGTAGATGGGTCCCACCGTATTGTTTCCCAGTACAAGGATATTGCCCTGATAGAGATCCGTCTTCAGTCCCCCACTATAGACATTGGAACCTCCGACTGTCCCGAGAGTTAGCGAACTGCTGGTCCCCAGCCCCTGATCTGCTCGCACCGCCAATTCCAGCACACCGACCGCGCTGATCTTTGGTATCGTAACATTGAAGACATTCGAGTTGTTCGTTCCAACCTCGATTCGTCCCCCTGCCGCACCGATCATCACCCCTCGATTCGCGCTGAGAGTCATGGTGCTGGCGATCTGAAGTGCACCGCCATTGATCTGCAACTGGTCAGCTACAAAACTGCCCGGGGTCGTTCCGAGGTTTGACTCCATGGAAATCCGCACTGTCCCATTGTTAATGTATGTGCGCCCATCAAAGCCGTTGCTATTGGTCAAAATTAACAGGCCCGCACCGCCTTTGGTCAGGCTCATGCCAGCTCCCGAGATCTGCGAATTCACAGTCAACTGGTTGCTCATCACATTCACTACCAACTCCGATGTGCCACTTGTCAGGATACCATTGTTGATCGAATGATTGCGAGCACTGCTGATGATGCCGCCTGAATCCAACGTCAATATGCGAGTGGCAGACCCCAGATTCAATACGCGGTTCTGCGTGTTCGTCGTCGTCATATTCAATGAGTTGATGACTGTATCCGCAGCAAGAGCCGCTGGATTCACCGTGTCGATCTTCACATTCGAACTCGCCAACCATGTGGCAGGCGCCTGATCCACCACATAGCCAGAAAACGCGGTAATACCGCCCGCCCCATGAGTAGCCCACTCACTACCAACCGTAGCCCAACCGCCAGAGATAATACCATCATCCAGAACGGGGGCTACACTGAAGATCACCTTCCCCGCAGCGCCAATATCCGTCCTTGTCACATTCAACGTCGTCCCCGGTTGCCGCCCAGCACCAGCGTCAAAGGTCAGCACACCTGTTCCAGAACTACCTACACGAAGCTCTCCCTGCACGAGTTGCAACGAGGCCAATGTCTCATTCGTCCCACTGCCACCAATGAAGGTTAGGGTGCCTCCATTGGAGATAAAATCAGTCGTATCCCCAACTCGATTTGCGTTTGAAACCGACCCATTGTCGAAAACAAACTCCCCAGAAACCCCTGCCCTTCCCGCGATCGTGATTGAACCAGGGCTTCCTATTTGACCGCCCGCTTGAAGCCTCATGGTGGCGTGGGTAAGGGACACATTACCCGCAATAGGGTTGTTTCCAGAAACTGTAACCTGCGAAAGCGAACCTCCGAAATCGCCCGTCACCGAAAGCGATCCGCTGATGGAATTAGACCCACTAAGAGTCAGGTCAAAGTTTTGCGTTACTTCATCGCCCCCGACTTGGATTTCGCCAAAGGTGTTCCCTCCAGTCGAAACTGCGAAGCCCCCCTGCATCACCCGCAGCGTTCCAATGTTATTCCCGGTCGATTGAAGGGTAATGGCGGAGGCATTCCCGCCCAAAGCATTGATCTCCACAGTGCCACCGCCGATAATCACATCGTCAAAATTCAGGTTGCTGTTCGGGGTCCTAGTCAGGCGCAGAGTGCCGCTTGGACCGACGTTCAAAGCGCTGGCAAAATTTGTTGTGTCAATCAAGTTCAGACGCCCCGCAGTCACCGTCGTATCACCCGTATAGCGGATGTTGCCCCCACTCAGCATAAGGTCTCCGGTGCCAGCCTTCACAAGCCCAAGGGTGCCAAGCCCACTGCCGCCTGCTCGATCCCGCAAATGACCGCTGATGTAGGAGTCAAGGGATCCATTGATCGTCAAAACGGCATCCGTGTCGACCGTCTCGCTCTCCATATTTTCGATCACTGCCCCGGCCCCGGTATCCACAATACGCGCAACAGTCTCATCACCGCCCATGAGCTTGAAGTAGGCCCAGCGGCCAGAGAGCCCACCAAAAATAAGGGAACTTGAATCAGCGATCTGATCCTGATTGGAGCGCCCTTGCGCGAGTTCCAGCACAGCATAACCATTGCCACCAAAATTGGCATTGCCTATCGTCACCGTTCCGCCAATTGCATTGCCGGTGGCCGCTCCCAGCGTTACCTGGGGATTACCATTAACGGTGTTGGCGCCCCGATTCCAGATCCAGAGATCAACAGAAGATGACGTATTGTCTCCCGTTAACTTCAACCGGCCATTGCCATAGCTTGTGAGTACTCCTGCGCCACTTAACCCACCGGCCAATTCCAGCGACTGGGTTGTCAACCGCACATTGAGGGAGTCATTGAGAATCAGATCTGCATTGATGACATCAGCACCACCTTGGAACTTGTTTAGCCAAGCGGCACCTCCACCTGCAGCGCCCATGTCGAAGACTAGAGCCCCTCCACCACCATTCAGAGTGAATGTCTGTGTGCTGCTCAAGTCACCAAGGAGCAACAACCCCATCGTCCGATCTGCGCCCAAGGTGAGCACACGGTTCGCAGAGATATTGTTGTTGATGTGAATCTGTGCCCCCGCTCCAGACGGGACACTGACAGACGGCACCCAGTTAGATGCAGTCCCCCAGCTTCCATCAGCATTCAAATTCCACGAGCCAAACTGCTGTGCGTAGGTCAATGCACCAAACGCCAGAGAGCCTACCACCCCAAGGTATATGGCCCAGCCATGGCACCCTCTATTTTGAAAGACGGGTACTTGTTTCATTACTGTAACTAGACACACATTTCGACATTGTCGTTCGATATTGGTCTTCAGTGATGAAACAAAGCCATTCACCACAAGCCCGTTGTCCATTGGCTGACAACGGGCTTGGATCTACCCTCACGGAATTGGCACATCAAAGCTCATTTGACCCGAGAGATTCTTGGTGTTGGTCGGTGTTTCGCCCAGAACTGCAGGCAGCTGGGGTAGAATGAAATATCCGCAACCATGTGGCCCTGTATTATCCCGAACGATCAATCCTTGGAAGCGCACACTGCGGGTAACATTCGAAGTTGGGATCAGCGGATTCGCATCCACCAGCTTGAAGCCCCCGCTGATCGTGCCCTTGGCGGCAGATACCACCAAGCTCGTTCGGGCGAGGTTTTCTGGTGTTCCTGCTTTTGGCAAGAGCAATTTACTCTTGGCGAGGACGGAAACATTGATGTCAGGCGACAGGGCAGCGGTTTCCACATTAGCGCTGTTGAAGGTCAGGCTCGTGTTGTTCAAAACTTCTGGATCCACACCCAGGATCACTGCAGGGTTCACAGGCGCAACATAGCGCCCCCCCACGATGTTTAGCGGCACCGGATTGGCCGCACCGAAGCCCGCCTTATACGTCCGTTCGCGCGAAGTCGCAGCTAACTCTCCTCGAGACCATGTCGCGGTGCCAGTAAGCAAGTTTTCCTCCGCTGGGCTGCCTGCCACGATTGTCATCGACCCTAGAATCGAGCCGCGATTGGCAGCTGTGTAAAGCGTCTTAAAGAAGGCGACCTCACCGTTTGGCCCCACGAAGGTCGAGAAGACAATGGACTGGCCGTCCGCGGTCTTACCAGCGACTTTGAGATTCCCCGTAGTAGCAGCAATGGAGAAGGCACCATAGCCAGTTCCCTGCGGGATGGTGGCATCTCCAATCAGGGGGGATCCACTCTGGAGATCCAGCGCGAAGGTATGATACGCGGAGGCAACTGTCAGAGTCGATGTGCCCCTCATGTAGGTTCCATTGAAGACCGTCGTCGGATTCGTGCGAGACCAAGGATTTCTCCAGGCTGTAAACGAAGCCACTTCCGAGCCATCTGCCACCGAACCCGCACTGATCGCGCCGACTGCCGAATCAATAGTGAACGCCAAGGTCAAAGGTGTCATATTCCTGCGGGCGATGACAATACTCGCCGTGGCCTGCGTCGGACTACCAAGCGAAGTCTCCAACTGCCCACGGAATGAATAAGAAACAGCGCCCAGATAGAGTTTCCCGGTCACAGACCCTGTCTTGGCTGCAGTCATCGTAAAGAAGCCGCCAAGACCACCATTCACAACATCCTGCCGTGTCACCGGACCCGCAAATTTACCGATGAACGTGCCAGCCAGATCACTGATGTTGATACTGGTCGGGACGACCACTTTGCCAACCAAGTTCGCGATGGTCACGGTCACCGCATAGTCGGTTGCTTTCCACACCGTCGGACGTCCTGTGATGAGGCCAGTGATACGGTCCATCTTCAGCCCAGAAGGCAGCCCCTTTGCCGTAAACGAGGTTGGGGTCATATTGATCGCAGGATCGACCGGGAATTGGTAAGAGTACGCCTCGCTCACCATGCCAGCAGGCAACGCCCCGGCGAGGGTGCTCGTTGGGGCCGTGTCATACACTCGCAGGTTGTTCGTCCCCCCATTGATCATACTGACGCCCAGCGCAGGCGTCTCGCCACTGCGCGTCACCCGGCAAACGTAGTCGCCCGAGTCTGCCACCTGAAGCCCGCTCAACACCAGTGTCTTCGCCGTGGCACCAGGAATATCGACGCTATCTTTCATCCACTGATAAGTCAGGTTGTTGCCCGCAGCCAAGATCGAGAATGTGACCCTTGCTCCAATCTTAAGGACAAAGTTTTTGTCACGCCGGTCCACCACGCCAACCTGAGCAACAGAACTCGTCGCCGTTTTCTTCACTCCACCTACAACATTGGCAGCCACACAGGTGTAGGCACCTGCACGTGCTGTCGTCGCATTAGGAATCGACAAGGCAGCAGATGTATATCCCCTCAGCGTCCCGTTGTTGCGCTTCCATTGAAGTCCCAGAGGAGCATCCCCTTGCGCCACGACGGCTAGGTTCAGCGTATCCCCGACGCCGATCATCTGCGAAACCGGCTCTTGAACGATAGCAGCATCGGGTCCAAACAATGCAAGATTCGCATTCGCGCTGGGTTGGGTCCCAACAATGTTGGTAACCAGCACTCGATAACTGCCGACTGTGGAAGTGTTCGCAGTGACGGTTAGAGTATCCCCCACTTCGCCATCCAAATTGGTTTGGTTGAACTGCCATTGATAAGCGATCGGACCCGTTCCAGTCGCCACCACACTGAAGGTTGCTGTCTGCCCATCAAACCGCACCAAGGTGTCAGGTTGATCGGTAATGACGATTGGGTCGTTCACGGTCAAGACTCCAGCACCGCTGGGCGTATCCCCACCGAGATTGGTGACAACGACCGTATAGCTGCCTTCATCCGACTCATCGATATCGGTCAGATTAAGCGTCCGATTCACAGCTCCAGGAATTTCAACGCCACCCTTCTTCCATTGATAGCTAAATGGACCGCTGCCACTTGCTACGACTGACAGTTGCACATTCGCTCCGGGATTCACCGTTTGCGATATCGGATCCGTCACGATGGTAGGCGGCAGGATCGCATCCACCAAAGACAAGATGCCATCGGTATTGAAGAGGCTGGTGTCCCAGAACAAGACTGGAGATACAACTGGTAAAACAAGATTATCTGTCAGATCCAAATCACCTGTGGTGGGAGCCGAGGCCCAGTCGATCAGATCGAAAGAATCGCCGGTCATCGGAACATAGGTCGGATCAAACAAGATATTAAACAGTGCCGTTTCGTCTGCGGAAAGGGTCGCTACCACAACCCTATCGTTTACGCCATCCGCCAAAATCGTGAACCACGCCGCCGATTCCTGACCGAGTATTAAATCCTGACTGAGCGTCAACACCCCGATCCCGCCAGCGATCTCCGGGTCTCCTGGCGAAAGATTGGCAGGATTCGCGACGGCACCAGCAAGCATCACATCACCACCGATGAAACCGACACCAGCCAATGTACCACCGGCTTCCACCATAACTGACCCCGAGCCCGTCGCAGAACCCAGCGTATTATTGGCAAACAGGGCCCCTCCGCTGATCGTCGTGCCACCGTTGAAAGTATTGGCACTACTAAACGTCACACGTCCTGTTCCCGTCTTGATGAGCATCAGTTTATCATTGGTCGCACCCATCCCGCCATCGGCCTCCGCAATGACCCCAGCAAAAGTCACACCGGCCCCCGTGCTCGTATCCGAATGAACCCTCAATGTCTGCGTTTCCTGAGTGCCGGAGAGCAGGTTCCGCAGCGTCATGTTGCCAGTAAAGAATGCCTCTCCAGCGGTTAGCGAAGGGCTCCCTCCCACCGTGGCAAGGCCTGAACCAATCGTTGAGTTGATATCCACACCGTTCGCGACCGTAACACCTGCGCCCTCGACCAACAAACCGACGTTCGGATTATCCACGTCTGGACGGAAGTGAACGGCGCTGACGTTCACCTCAGCCACATCTCCGGCCAAGAAATACGACGCCCCGGCATTAACCGTTCCGTTTGTCACGTTCACCCGGGTACCATAAACGAACTCGGCAATCTCATCCATTGCGGCCACACGAACAAGATTCATGGTGTTCGTCGGTTGTGGATCGGGGCTGTTAACAGGAATATCGTAGAACTGGACTTGATAGACACCGTTCCATTCAGGGTTTTCAACATTGTCTTTGACCAGGATCTTGGCACCGATGTCCGCACGAGTGAAAGTGCGCCCATCAACCACATTAGCCACTTCAACGAAGGCCCCCGGTCCGGGACCGGTAAAGAGTCCATTGTGGAGAGGGTCAAAATGCCCCCCCTTGATGATAAGATCCCCCCCGGTGGTGGCACGATCCACAACCAAAAGCGAGGGAAGAGCATCGCCCAACTCAACGATCCCTGCTCCGAGTGCACCCGTGGCACCTGCCACCAAGTTTCCCGAGCGAACAATCAATGAGCCATCAATGTCATCGCCAGAAGGACCGCCCGCAGCACCAAAGGTATTGGCTGCGTTGCTCAAAATTACGCTGCCAATCGAAGTGACAGTCAGCCCCCCGACGCCATCGATCACGCCGCTGATTGCGCCACGGGTAGCCAGTCCCTCAGGAGAGACAAAAACGGCCCTGTCGAGTGTCACCGAACCTGCCAACTCGCCGTTCGCACCGAAGCTCAACATCGTATTGCCTTCCCCATTCTGCGCACCAACGTGCACGGGGTTAGAGACCGTGCCGCCCTCAATGCCCAGCGTCAGCTGCCCGTTGCCACTGGTGAGGTTTGACACCCCCACTTTGACCGCCCCCAGCCCAAAGGTGTTGGAGGAGTTTGCGCCAATGAGCGTACCCTCTTCCACGGATACCCCACCCAGGAAGGTGTTATCTCCACTGAGTCGCAGCGTCCCAGCACCACGCTTCACCAGTTCTGCAGCACCGCTGATGACCCCTGACAACTCCCCATCGATCGCAGCAAAGCCGTCGTTAGCGGTCACCACCTGACGACCGTACCCAAGCGTCAAAGGATTGGTGATCGTCACTTTATGCGTGGAATCAAAAGCACCCAGTTGTAACGCGGAACCTACAGGAATGAAGCCACCCACCCCCCACGCAACGCCAGCATTGGAACCGCCAAAATTCACAACACGGTCTGCACCATATGCTGCAAAACCACCCGTTCCTTTGAACTGCACGTTATCAACCCCGAAGCCAACACCGCGAGAAAAGTCAGCCGCCCCTAGTCCCACGACTCCGCCCTCAACAATCAGAGCACTCGTTCCACCGGTGGCAGCGATCCCGCCAGGCACAGCACCAGACGAATCGAGGCGAAGCACACCACCATGCACAAAGGTATTGCCGGTGTATGTATTGGTTCCTGCCAGGGCGGTGGTGCCAATGCCAGTTTGAACAAAACTGGTCCCCACCGTAAACACGAAGGTACCATTGGTGACGTCCGTCACTGCAGGTTGGGTGAGGATGATGCTAAAGTATTCCAGTTGCAGGGCAGCGATGCGCGTTCCAGAAGGAATTCCGGGGCCTTCAACAAGCATGCCCACCTCCAAAGTTGGCAAGATAATAGACGCAGAGTAGTCAAAGGCGACCGTCGAGGACCCTTGAGCTACCGTCCCGCTATCAGGGAGGGTAATGGTAAACTCACCGATTTCCGCACCAATCAGGAACGGACTGGCGCGGTTATAGTTGTGCCAGATCAGGTCTCGCCCACCATTTTCAGATACAAGGCCACCGCTCAAGACCCCTGCGCCAGAGATTTCCTTTGAATTGTTCCCAACGTTGGCACCGACCATCACCCCACCATTTTCAATATTCAGAGTCAGCCCCGAGGGAATTTCCACAAGACTGTCGCCAGGGTAAAAGTACCTGAGCGTCCCGACACTACGGTCATCCGTCAGCACACCATTAAAAGAGCCACTCGCGCCCTCCGACGGATTGACGAAGCGTCCTGTCCACCCTCCCGAGCCGCCACCGCTGGGATTTGGATCATTGTAAGCGGATCCAATGTCATGCAGCGACAGGAAGTCGGCAGAGACAACCGCTGTCGTAGTAATGTCCGAAGCAGCAAAATTGTTCACGCCGCGTTGCGATAAATTCGATGTATCCAGATAACTGGCATAAGGCAAAATGGTCGCACGTTCCAGAATCGGAAGTGCCAAATTGATGATAGCAGCACCTCCGTTTGGAACGGGATCCTCAACAAACTGGACGGTGCCGCCTGAATCACGCAGCACGGAAAAAATTTCATCCACACCGCCAAGTTGAACGGTGGCGGAGATCCCGTTAGTGCCGCCTACTGCGGAGATAGCACGAACTTCTGAGGCACCCTCTCCCACCTTGAATTGGCCACCAAACTGCTGCAATCGGCTAGCGGCAGGATCAGCGACGACGACAAGAGCTCCCCCTGCCAGAGTCAGATCCGCGAGACCATTCGCAAACCGATTGTTTCCGGTATTGAGGCGCATCTCGACTCTGCCTTCATCCAAATACCAATGAGTGGTGCCCGTCGATGCACCCGCCATGATGAGAGTACCGGGTCCCCCCACTTCGATCCGATCAGCTCCAGAAGCAGATCCCGTCATTGTGAGGGTCGCCAGTTCGTGAGCCACCTCAAACCTCGCAGACTCATTGACGGTGAAGTTTCTGTTGGTCGTTGTCGAATCCCCAAGGTAGCGGAGAGTCCCACCATTAAAGGACAGATTAACTGCCGCATTTGATGAAGCACCGATACTGCTCGGCTGACCACCATCAGCGATGACCGTCGCGGAGAGCACACCATTCGCGAGGAAGGTAACCCCTGTGTAGGTATTCGCGCTCTCGAGTACCAGCGGCCCAGGACCTAACTTTTCAAGTCCTGTGTGGAAGGTGAATGTTGGGGCCACCGGAGATCCATTCATCGCATGGGGCACGCTAATCTGGATAGACGTGGAACTGTAGTAGCCCGTGACCGTCGATCCAACAGGAAGATTGGGATCGGTCAGAAGTGTTCCGATCGGCAATGATGCGACCAACGCAGCGTTGAGGCCATTGATCCGACGATTATTAGAAGAGTCCAACGTGGCACCAGCACCAGACACGAACTCAGGACGATCCATGATCTCGTTCTTGATCACCAAACTGCCACTGGGGTTGTATTGATTGATCAAGAAGTCTGGCATCTGCTGCGCATTGCCTGAGTAGAGTTTTCCATCGCCACTGATGATGGCATCAAAGGTGCCCATCTTCGGGGTGATCAAGAATCCTCCCGTCTGGTTTTGGTTCAACGCGCCGTTCAAAGTCAGGGTGATATCCCCAGGAACAGTCTTCCCGTTGAATCGCATGCTATACGTCGTCGTATTCGACGGCCGCGTAACATTGTTGGTAAAGTTGCTGTTCGCGTTGGTCGCCAGATTGTTTGTCAAATAGCTGCCGCTACCGCTGCCACTCCCAAACGGCACCACCAATCCATCCCCCCCATTGGTCTTATTCCGAGCCCAGTCCAAATCGTTTTGATTTGGGTCCCGAATGATGGCCCAAGCACCCAGGATATTATTGACGTTGGTGTTGTCCACTTTAGCAATTTCGGGCTCATCAAAATAGAGGCTTGCCCCTTGCTGGCGGCTCAGAGCGTTCAAGCGTATGATTGCCGTACTTCCAGGCTCTCTGTAAATGGCATTTTCCCCCGCATTGATCGTAGCTGCAAAGACAATCTCCTCATGGGATCCACCCGAAAGAATAAGGGTCCCACCTCTCCTACTTCCCCCAAAGGACAGACGGGCCTGATCTGCCAGCTTTGAAGTATTATCTGTACTGTAGTCAAGAACCAGCGAACCAGACTGAACGCTGTAGTAGCGATTCCCATTGTCCCAACCGCCCGTGTTTTGAGTGGCTGCGCTCCCAGACAATATGACTGTTCCTTCACCTGCTTGACTGATACCACGGTTACCACTCAGCACTCCAGTAAACTGGATGGTGGCCCCTTCAAGGACGTTCACGGTGCTGTTCGCATTGACCATCACTGGCCCAGCCCAGGTACTGGAGCCCACCTGAGAAAACAACTGGCCACCCTCCATCAGCATCGTTTCCGGTGTCTGGTAGTCCACTGCACGCAATTCGAACCGACCACCGTAGAGCGCAACCCCGGCACCAGCCGAATGAGAGAAGGAAACATTGTTGCCGTCATCAGTAAATGCGATTGGGTTACCGAAATCCTCCGGGCTGACCGCCACCTGAAAGCTGACGCCAGTCGAATTGACAACATAGTAGGAACGATTGGGATCGATGCCTGTAGGCACGCTCGTGCCGGAGAAAACGATCGGCGTACCGTTAGCAAGGTTTCCGCTAAACTCACCAGTTAGGTTGTTCGGAGTAGTGGCAGTCAGCGGGACCTCAACCCCCAAAGCACCATCCGCAGAAACAGCAAGTATGCCCTCTTGAACAGTCGTCAATCCGGTAAAAGCGTTGTTTCGGGGGATCTCCCAAATTCCTGCACCAATCTTGAGTAGAGACGTTTGCTCCGCGATTGACTTGTCCCCGAGCGGTACGTTGAATTGATTGTACCCAGCATTGTAACCCGCTAGGGTCAAAGTGCGCGCGCCAGCCCCCTCAAAGGCGACCGCAGGAGTAATGTAAAAGTAGTCGGGGTAATTCTGACCAATGGTGATCGTTGCTTCACGATTGGACCCCCTTGCGATCAGTGTGCCCGCATTCGGCCCAGTTCCCAAAGTAAACGACCTATCCGTAATCCGGGGCACAGTTTGGTCATATCGGATCCCTCCACCATTGAGAACGATCCTGTCTGCGTCATAAGTTCCGCCACTCCCCATCGCGGAGGGAACACCAGCAATATCAATGGATGTAACGGACACCACCCCCTCTTCTACTCTCAATACGCCAGTAAAGGTGCTGTCAGCACTATTCAGCCGAAGCACGCCAGGTCCAGTCTTCGTCACATTCAACCTACCGAGGCCGTCCCCGTTGTGAAGTGCTGAATTTAAAAGTAACTCCCGATCAAGATTGAATACAACGGTCGCCTCCGCATCACCACCATTGCGTATTTCCCCACGCGTTCCCGAGGTAAAATCTCGAATCGTCTGTGTTGTCTCATTCAGGGAGAGCACTCCGTTGCCCAGATTCAAAGTAAAACCATCCACACCGAATGAGTCGGACTGCATTAGCGCCAGCTCGCCCTCGATCATGTTCACGACCCCAGCCAGCGTATTTGCGCCGCCGAGTCGCATCACACCTCCAGCCATACGAATGTTGCCAGTGAAATCGGTATCTTCGGGAAAATTCAAGTCCCCAATCTCAACATAAACCGGCCCGACAGTATTGGTTCCAAGCACGTTTATTGTCCCAGCATAAAGCTCTGTCTTGATCCCACCTGCGAAGACCTGGCTCTGCCCAGTTGTACCCAAATTCAAAGTGCTGTGTGTATTGAGGCTTTGGTCCGCCCTCACGGCGACTTCGAGCACGCCTTCAGCAGTAATCGTTGGAACCGTGGCAGTGTAAACATTTGAGTTTGCAATCCCCACTTCAATCCTCCCACCCGCCGGACCGATCTTGACACCTCGATTCGCGCTCAACGCCATCGCGTTAGCCAACTGAATGGTGCCACCATTGATCTCCAAATGGTCAGCCACCAGACCACCTGGTGCTGTCCCCAAGTTGTTATCCCGGGTTATCCTTGTGGTCCCGTTGTTGAGGTAGGTTTTTCCCGTGTAACTGTTGGTGCCGTTCAAGATGAGCAGCCCAAGCCCCCCTTTCACGAGAGAATCGCCCGCCCCGCTTACTACCGAATTCACGGTTAGTTGCCTGTCAAAAATCGTGAAAACCAATTCAGACCCTCCGCTGGTCAGAGCCCCCTGGTTGATGACGTGGTCCCTCGTGCTACTCAGAATCCCACCCGAAGCGATCGTTAGCGTCCGATTGGCCGCCCCCAAGTTCACGGTGCGATTCTGATTGTTGCTTGTCGTGATATTGAGCGAATTAATCGTGGTAGAAGCACTCATCGTCGCTGGGTTCGTGCCCGACACCTTGGCGTTCGTTGTAGCCAACCAAGTCGTAGGTGACTGGTCAACGGTGTAGCCAGAGAAAGGGCCGAACCCATTTGCACCATATGTTGCCCATTCTTTGCCCACAGTAGCCCAACCGCCTGGGACGATCCCGTTTACGGTAGTAAGAGCTGAACCAAACTTCACCTTGCCAGAGCCCCCAATGTCGGCTCGAGTGATGTTCAGCGTTGTTCCAGGTTGCCGATCCAAGCTCGAGGAAAATGTCAACGTCCCAGTCCCTGCATGAGCGATTTGCAGTTCACCCTTAGCAAGGGTCAACTGGCCAATCGTCTCGCTTGTCCCCGAGCCTGCATTGAAATTGAAACGTCCTCCTTTTGAAATGAACAAGGTAGAGTCACCAATGCGGTTTGAGTTGGACGTCGCTCCATTGTCGACAGCGAACTCTCCCGAATTTCCAGCCCGTCCCGCCAGGGTGATACTGGTTGGCGATCCAATCGATCCACCGTTGCGAATTCGGAACGTAGCCTGATTCACTGAGACGCTGCCTGAAACTGGATTGGACCCTAAAACATCCACCAATGACAGCGTGGTACTGAAATCTCCAGTCACTTTGAAATCGCCGTTGATCGCATTGCTTGCGCTCAAGATGAGATCCATGTTCTGGTTGATCTCTCTGCCGCCAACCGTAACACCCGTGAAGGTATTCCCACCTCCACTGAGTGTCAGCCCCCCTTGAAGCACGCGCAACTCGCCGAGATTGTTCCCCCCGGCCTGATAGGTAATGTATCCGTTATTGCCACCTGGCGCATAGATTTCGAGGTCGCCGCCACCGGTGATCGTGTCGTTAAAGTTCAGGTTGTTGTTGGCCAAGTGGCTCAAGCGCACCGCAGCGCCAGACTGAACCAAAATCGAACTGGCGAAGTTTGTCGTATCAATCAGCTCCAGCGTGCCGTTGGTGACCGTTGTCGCCCCTGTGTAGCGGATGTTCGCCCCTTGCATCGTCATCAGTCCATTACCTGCTTTGGTCAGCCCCAATGTTCCAGTGCCAGTGCCGCCCGAACGGTCGCGAAAGTAGGCACCCACATATGAGAAGTCGTCACCTGCCACCGTCAGGACTGCATTCGTATTGACAGTCTCGCTCTCCATATTTTCGATGACAGCACCGCTGCCGATATCCAGAATCCGCCCCACGGTTTCGTTCCCACCCATAAGCTTAAAGTATCCCCAACGGCTGCTGACGCCCTCAAATCTGACCGTCGCAGTATCCTTGATTTGATCAAGGTTCGTCCGCCCCGATTCCAATTGAAGCACCGCGTGTCCATGGCCCCCAAATGATCCATTGCCAACCCGGATATTACCCCCGATTGCGTTGCCTGTCGCGGCGGCTAACTCCACCTGCGGGTTATTGTTCACGCTGTTGGTTCCGCGATTCCAAAGCCACAAATCTACATCAGAGGCGGAATTGTCCCCCATTAGTCTGAGCCTGCCATTTCCGTAATCAGTGATTACCCCCGCTCCCTCTAATGCTCCGGTGAGCCGAATTTGCTGGGTCGTGATCCTCATATTCAAGACCTGGTCCACATGAATCGGAGCGCTAATGGTATCCACTCCACCCTGGAATTTGTTCAAAAATGAATTCCCACCCGCAAGGTCCCCAAAGTCAAAGGTCAGTGTGCTGCCTGCTATGGTGTAGGATTGATTGCTGCTTGTATCACCAAGCACCAGAAACCCCACTGTGCGGGGACCATCCAGAGTGATTGTCCGATTGGCCGTGATATTGTTGTTCAGACTTACAATGCTTCCCACTCCGCCTGGCACAATATTGTTCGGAACCCAATTCGATGCGGTCCCCCAGTTGCCATTATTGTTGAGGTTCCAAGATCCAAACGTCTGCGCAGAAAGTTCAGAAGCATCGCCGATTGCAAATGACAGGACGCCGACGGTGATCAGTTGGAGGTGGAAACGTGAAAAATGTTTCATACCTCAATCGTACTGATCTGCGCAAAAACGGTCAATACATAGTAAATGCGCCAACAGCCAATTCACTGTAAGCCGTAGGCTTATTGCCGGAGTATTCGCGACAACAAGACCTAAAATACGTTCAAATATTCTTTGGCGCTTCCACCCCCTGTTTTACGGGGCAACGTCACGCAGATCTGCTCGCTGAGCTGATACTTCAAACCTTTAGCTGGCCCTCACTCAATTACCACACCTAAACCCTGACCAGGATCGAGGCAGCGCCACATACCGCCGTATAGATGGCAGCGCCCAGCCCACTAGGGGAGCAGGGCACTGGACTCTGGATGATGTCAGACGTTAAGGCGTGTCAAAAGTCATCAAGCCAGACAGTATCTTTGTATTGGCTGATGTTTCGCCCGGAACCGCTGGCAACTGAGGCAGGAGGAAATAGCCGCTTCCATGCTGACCGGTGAGGTCTCGCACAATCAATCCTTGGTAGGCCACAGTCCGGGTAATGTTCTTGGTAGGATTCAATGGATCCGCTTCCACAATGGTGAACTTTCCGCTAATCGTCCCTTTTGCAGCGGATACGACCAGACTCGTCTTGCGAAGATTCAGAGGACCACCAGCGAGAGGTAAGCTTACCTTGCTTCCCGCAATGATGGAAACGTTCACGTCTGGAGAAGGCGACGGCGATTCCACGTTGGCGCCGGTGAACACCAGCGATGCGTTGTCCGGCGTCGCAGGATTGACCCCCAAGATGACATTCGGACTCACCGGAGCAACATACCGCCCGCCCACAGCCGCGAGAGAGATAGGATTAGCAGCGCCGAATCCGTCCTTGTAGATCCGCTCCTTCGAAGTGGCAGGAAGCCCAGCCGGACGTGACCACGATACTGTTCCGCCGAGAAGGTTGTTTTCCGCTGGCACGCCAGCCACAATATTGAGAGTTCCGAGGAGCGAGCCCCTATTCGCAGCGGTGTAAAGGGTCTTGAAAACCCCCACCTCGCCGTTCGGACCAACAAAAGTGGAGAACAAGATTACCTGACCGTCTGCCGTCTTTCCGGAAATCTTCAGCGCTCCAGTCGTAGAAGCAATCGAGAAGGAGGCAAATCCGTCCCCCTGTGGAACCGATGCATCGCCGATCAGCGGGGAACCGTCTGGGAGCGTCAACGCAAAGGTGTGGTAGGCAGAGGCCACAGTTAGCGTCGCGGTCCCCTTCGTATAAGTGCCGTTAAAAATGGTCGCAGGATTTGTCTTGCTCCATGAGTTCCTCCACCCAGTAAAGTTAACGGTGTCCACGCCATCGGTGATGCTACCGACAGAGATTTGGCCTACCGTGGCATCAATGATGAAGTTGAGCGTGAGTGGCGTCATTTTCGACCGAACCACAGAGATCGTGGCCACTGCGGAGTTTGGTGTATCTAGGCTTGTGTCCAGTTTGCCCTTGAATGCATAGGAGGCAGCGCCCATGAACAGTTTACCGCTTATCGTCCCATTTTTGGCGGCCGCCACAGTGATGAATCCGCCAAGGCCTCCATTCAGATTTGCATTGCGCTCAATTGGACCGGCGAAGGAACCGATGAAAGTTGCCGCCATGTCACTGACCTGGATCGTGGTAGGAACGACCACTTTTCCACTCAGGTTGGATACGGTAACATTCACCGTGTACGGTGTTGACTTCCAAACCGTCGGCTTACCGCTGATCAGACCGGTCAGCTTATTGATCGTCAGACCCGCTGGCAAACCTGACGCTACGAATGATGTCGGAGTCAGATTGATCGCGGGATCAATTGGGAATTGGTAGGAGTAGGTCCCGCTCACAACCGCTGGAGGAAGAGGAGGTGTGTGTGTGACAACCGGAGCGGAGTCATAAACTCGCAGGTTGTTGGTTCCGCCATTGAGAACCGTTTCACCCACAACTTCAGCCTCCCCAGCACGCCCAACGCGACATACGTAGTCGCCCGAATCCGCAACCTGCAATGCACTCAAGGTCAACGTCTTTGCATTTGCCCCGGGAATATCAACATTGTCCTTCATCCACTGGTAGGTGAGATTGTTGCCCGCAGTCGTCACGGAGAACGTCACTTTTGAGCCGATCTTCAAGACAAAGTTCTTGGACGTCTGATCGACCACACCGACCTGAACAACCGAACTCGTGGCCGTTTTCTTGATGCCGCCGACAGTATTAGTCACGACGCAGTTGTAAGCACCGGCACGCGCAGTTGTAACGTTCGGCACTGTGTAGTTTGTCAGAGTTGCACCTTTCAGGACCGCATTGTTGCGCTTCCATTGATACGCCAAAGGCAGATCCCCCTGTGCAATCACGGAAAGGTCTAACGTCCCCCCCACCGCTACCATTGCGGGAATTGGGTCCAACAAAATTGCCGCATCAGGACCGTAAAGAGCCAAGGCCGCATTACGACTTGGGACGGTTCCGACAACGTTGGTGATTAGCACCCTGTAGATGCCCAGATTCCCAGCCGTCGCAGTAACCGTGTAAGAATCGCTGTTTGCGAAAGGAATATTAGCACCGTCCTTCTGCCACTGGTAGGTTAGAGGCCCAGTGCCAGTCGCAACAACAGAGAACGTCGCGACTTCACTTTCAAACTTCACCTGCGTGAGCGGATGGCTAGTGACCACAATCGGGTCATTCACTGTCAGCACCCCTGCGGCACTCTCCGTAGGCCCAGCTATATTGCTGACGACCACTGTATAGCTCCCCTCGCTCGCCTGCGTAACGGAAGTCAGCGTCAGAGTGCGCTTTGTCGCCCCAACGATGTTATTGCCGTCCTTCTTCCACTGGTAAGTGTACGGACCACTTCCTCCAGCAATGACGTCCAGCAAAACGTTGCTGCCAGGATTGACGGATTGGGACAATGGGGGGCTAACGATAAATGGCGGTAGAATTGCGTCCACCAAGCTCAACACCCCGTTCGTGTTGAAGAGGCTCGTATCCCAGAACAGCGCACCAGGCAGCGCAGGTAGCACGAGATTGTCTGTGAGGTCAATATCGCCTGTGGATGGGGCGGAACCCCAATTGATGAGGTCGAAAGAATCTCCCAACGTTGGAGAATAAGCGCCATCAAAAAGGATGTGGAAGAGTGTTGTCGTATTGGCGACGAGGGACGAGGCCACTAGCAAATCATTGTCAGCGACCCCACGAATCGTAAAGATCGCCTGGGTATTGGCTCCAAAGTTGACATCACCACCGATCGTCAAAGTTCCAATTCCACCGTTAACGGAAGGATCTCCGGGCGACACAGTGGAAGGATTTCCGACAGCCCCAAGGAGGATGAGATCGCCGCCAATCGTACCTGTTCCAGCAAAGGTGGTGCCGGGATTCAGAGTTACTGCGGCAGAGCCAGTGGCCGATCCAGAAACGTTATTTGCCATCAATATCCCTTCCATGACAGTGGTACCACCATGGTAGGTGTTAGCCCCCGTAAGTGTCAGCCTGCCCCCTCCAACCTTCACAACACTGAGGACGTCGGTCGTCAGCCCAGCGCCGCCGTCGGCCTCGGAGATGAGTCCACCGAGCACTACTCCAAGATTGTCTAGACTGGACGAGCTAACCTTGAGGACCTGGGATTCACGCACCCCTGCCTGTAAATCCTGAAGCTTCACAGGCCCGGTGAAGGAAGCCGTGCCTGAGGTCAATCCGCTGCTGCCGCCGATCGTAGCGACACCTGCTCCAATGGTCTGATTCACATCAATGGAATTCGATACGGTAACACCTGCCGTTTCAACCAATACTCCGACATTGGGATTGTTAACATCCTCTCTAAACTGTACCGCACTGACATTCGGAGTCGCCGCCGTGCGGGCAATGAAATAGGCACGGCCTGCATTGATCGTTCCACTTGTAACCAACACTCGCGTTCCGTATTGGAACTCACCTGCGTCGTCCATCCCGCTGATGCGCGTGAGGTTCATCGTATTCGCTGGTTGAGGATCCGGGCTATTGACAGGGATGTCATAGAACACCACGCGATAAACACCGTTCTGCTCGGGATGCTCCGCGTTGTCCTTGACCAGAATCTGCGCGCCCGCATCAGCGCGGGTGAACGTCCGTCCGTCAATAGTATTGCTCACCTCAAGGAAAGCGCCGGGCCCACTGACGCTCGCAAAAAGCCCGTTGTGCAAAGCATTGAAGTACCCACCTTTGATGGTGATGTCCTGCCCCGTCGTTGCACGATCAACTGGGAAAACTCCCGGGAGCGCATCCCCCAATTCAATGTTTGCAGATCCTAGTGCGCCAGTCGCCCCTGCGACGATATTGCCCGAACGCACGATCACGCTGCCGTCAATGGCATTCCCGGCCGCGCCACCAGAACTGCCAAAGTTGTTGGCCGTGTTGCTGAGAATCACACTTCCAGTGGAAGTGATCGTGACACCGCCGACTCCACTCATTAGCCCGCTAATCGTACCGCGAGTGGCAGCACCCACCGCCGACAAAAACACGTCCTGATCGAGCAAGACTGCACCAGAGAAGACCCCATCCGCTCCAAAACGAACCAAACTGTTCCCCGCGGAGTTCACGTCACCGACATGAACAGGATTGGCTACTGTGCCGCCTTCAATTCCCAAAGTTAGTTGTCCCGACACGTTTGTGAAACTTGTCGCACCGACGCTCAAAGTGCCGGACGAAGCGCCAAATGGCGCCACTGAATTTGCACCTGTAAGCGACCCCTCCTCCAGGGCAACCCCACCAGTAAAAGTATTGACGCCACTGAGGCGGAGTTCCCCAAAGCCACGCTTTACGAGTTCGGCATTCCCGCTGATGACTCCGCTCAATTCACCGTCCACCGCGCCAGTGCCATTTTCCGCCCTTACCACCTGACTTCCATAACCAAGCACGATCGGGTTCGTCACCGTCACTTTGTGGGTTGAGTCATGAGCGCCCAGGATGAGAGCAGATCCGACAGGAACAAATCCGCCCACACCCCAGGCGAGTGGCGCATTCGCACCACCAAAATTGACCAACCGATCCGCGCCATAAGCAGCGAAACCGCCATCTCCCTTAAACTCGATCTGCGAAACCCCGGTTCCGATAGAACGAGTGAAGTTCGACGAATTCAGCCCAAGAACGCCCCCTTCGATGACGATCTGACTGGTACCCCCAGTTGCAGCAATGCCACCGGGGATCGCGTTAGCACTGTCCACACGGAGCACCCCGCCATGCACAAAGGTCTTGCCGCTGTAGGTGTTGGAGCCAACGAGCGCTGTGGTGCCAATCCCTGTTTGGAGAAAATTCGTAACGCCAGTGAACGAAAAGCTCCCGTGGTTAACTGTCGCCGTTGCCGCTTGGCTGAGAATGATTCCGAAGAAGCTCGGGTCCAAAGAATCAATGGTAGTGCCGATGGGTATTCCTGGACCAGAAACCACCATACCGACTTCCAGATAGTTGAAGATCTGTGCGGAAACATACCCCACAGTCATGGTTGAAGATCCCAAAAAGACATTCGCTCCAGAATCTGGGTTGGAAGTTCCGACCACGCTGAGTGTGTCGTCGATAATCTTTGTCCCAATGAGGAAGGTAGCGGCCTTGTTGTAATTGTGCCACATCAGATCCCTGCCACCATCAGCGCTGGGCAAACCACCGGTGAGGGAACCCGCACCCGTGATCTGTTTGGTATTCGCTGCCACATTGGCACCCACCATAACACCGCCACTGGCGATGCGGAGCGTGCGCCCGTTAGGCACCTGCACGTTGCTGGCTCCTGGAGTAAAATATCGGAGCGTTCCCACGACTGCATCATCACTCAATGTTCCATTCAGAGAGCCATTGGCACCTTCAGATGGATTGATGATGTCACTTGTCCAATTGTTTGGGTTATTGTAGAACGTCCCAATGTCATGAAGCGAAAGGAAGTCGGCAGAAACAATTGCCGCGGTCGTGATGTCAACCGCCGCAAAGTTATTCACTCCACGTTGCGATAGATCAGTCGTGTTCAAATAAGTTGCGTACGGCATGATTGTCGCCCTCTGCAGAATAGGTATCGCCAGGGTAATGTTTGCCGCCCCACCACCATCAACCGGATCCTCAACAAACTGAACCGTCCCGCCTTCATTCCGGATGACCGGGAAGATCTCATCCACACCACCGATCTGAATAGTCAGTGCACGTCCAGCGACGCCACCAACCGCCGAGATGGCGCGAACTTCTGAGGCTCCCTCCGCCACCGTGAATTGCCCTCCAAACTGCTGGATTCGGTCGGCGGCAGTGTCACCAACGATACGCAGCGCACCGCCTGCCAACGTAAGGTCTGCCAGACTCGTAGCGAAACGATTGTTCCCTGTATTCATCCGGAATTCCACTGCACCCTGGTCAAGGTACCAATGATTCGTGGCCGTCGATGCACCAGTGAGCACCAACGTTCCTGGCCCACCAACCTCAATACGATCTGCACCTGAAACGACCCCGGTCATGGTCAACTGAGCAGACTCATGCCCGACTTCAAAACGGGCAAATTCGTTCACCGTAAAGCCACGATCAGTTGTGGTATTGTCACCAATGTAACGCAGTGTCCCGCCATTGAAGACCAAGTTTCCGGCAGCATTCGACGAGGCACCCAAGCTACTCGCAACGCCCCCATCTGCGATGATACCCGCCGTCAGGACTCCATTCGCCACAGTTGTCACGCCAGTGTAGGTATTCGCCCCCGCAAGGACCACCGTGCCAGGACCAAGCTTCTCAACCCCATTGTGGGCGACAAAGGCAAGATCAGGCACCGCAGCGCCAGCGGATCCAGTATAGGCTGTATTAATCTGAATATCAGTCGCGCTGTAGAATCCAGTGATGGTAGCCCCTAGCGGAATACCGGTTCCAGAGACGGACATTCCGACATGGAGGTTGGACACGATGGTCGAACTGAGCCCAGAAATCCGACGAGTGTCGCCATTGAACAATGTGCCGGTAGCGCTCGGTTGATTTGGGTCATCCACCAAGCGGCTTTCAATCACGAGATTCCCATTTGGATTGTATTGGTTAAGAAGGAAATCTGGAATCTGCTGCTCCGAACCTGTCGTCAAATCCCCCGCACCTTTAATCACCGAGTTGAAAGTGAGCATCTTGGGTGTAACCAGAATACCACCAGACTGGAGTGTGTTGAGCCCCCCACTAAGGGTTACAACTGCATCCGCAGTGGGCAAGGTGGATCCATTTGGGCCATTGAAGCGGAGGGTATAGGTCGTCTGATTGGGCGCACGCGTATTGGAGAGCGTAACATTCGTGTTGGCATTGGGCGCCCAGATCTGTGTATTGTAAGTGCTGTTGGCGATGACCAAGCCATCCGCTGTACCAGCATTCTTTGCCCAATCGTAATCACCATTGGCCACATCACGTACAATGGCCCAGGCCCCGAGGATATTGGCAGTCGTATTGAGGTTATCGACTTTAGCGATGCCGGGTTGATCAAAATAAATAGTCGCACCGGGCTGGCGGCTGATGTTGTTCAGACGAATGATCTTTGTCCCTGAGTCGCGATAAATAGCATTCTCTCCAGTTGCGATCGTCGTGCCAGCCACGATTTCCTCATCGGTTAAAACATCACTGGATCCCCCAACCAGCCTGAGTGTCCCACCGCGTCGACTACCACCCAAGGTCAAGCTTGCCTGATCCACTAACTTGGAATTGTTATTATCCGAGTAGTCCAGCACCAGCGTACCAGCATTCAGACTGTAAAAGCGACGGTTATTGTCCACCCCGCCAACCGCCAAAGGATCAGCCTCCCCTGATAGGATAACCGTCCCCTCCCCGGCCTGAGTGATACCGCGATTACCACTCAACACGCCGGAAAGCTCGATGGACGCACCTTCCAGAACATTGATTGTGGAATTCACGTTCACGGAGACCGGACCGGCCCATGCGTTGGTGCCAATCTGTGCGAATAGCTGTCCACCTTCCATGGATAGCGCTTCTGGGGTGGTGTAATTCACGCCCTTGAGCTCTAGCGCCCCACCGATAAGATTCACCCCTGCACCTTGAGAGCTGTAATAGTTGACGCCAACCCCCGCTGTATCGACAGCGATTGGATCACCTGCTGGAGAGGCAGAAAGCATAAACGAGCTGCCTGACGATTCGATCACGTAATAGGTTGCATCCGCCGAGAGCGTGCCGGGCATGCTCGTCGCGGAAAGCTTCAGCGGCGTTCCATTTGGCAAGTTGCCGCTGAACCGATAGCTCTCGGTGGCAGGGAGAATCGTCACCGTCGTCGACGTGCTTGGGATGTAGGTTCCTAGCGCACCATCAGCAGCGATCGCCAACCGCCCCTCCTGCACTGTGGTCAGCCCGGTGTAGGCATTCTGGCGACCAATTTCCCAATAGCCTGCCCCAATCTTCAAAAGCGCCGTCTGTTCGGCAGGACTCTTATCACCAAACGGAACGTTGAATACGTTGTAACCAGCTTGGAATCCGCTCAGTGTCAGAGTCCGATGCCCACTGCCTTCGAACTGCATCGCAGGAGTCGATAGTGGACTTGCTGACTTGGTGTAATCGACACCAAATGTAATCGTCGCTTCACGAGTAGTTCCAGCAGCAGCGATCGTTCCCCCAGTGGCGCCAGCCCCAAGGGTGAATGATCGATCTGTCACTGCGGGCACTGTAAGATCGAAGCGAAGGCCACCACCCGAGAGAATGAGACTCCCGCCGTCACTACCGCCAGCGCCCAGAGGCGACGGAGCGCCACCATTGTCCGCGAAGGTCGTCGCAACCACACCCTCTGAAATACGCAAAGTGCCGGTAAACGCACTCCCGATATTGTTCAGAAGCAACGTGCCAGGCCCGATTTTGGTCACACCTAACCTTGCACCCATCGAGCCACCATCATCCAGGGTCCCGGAGAAGGTTGCAGAGGTTCCCAAGTTGAGAGTTACTGTCGAATTGATCGAATTCACGTCATTTCCGTTTTGGATACTTGCAGAGACATTTCCAGACAGACTGTTGATAACTTGATTGGTGCCGTTGAGCGCCAACGTTCCATTCCCTAATGCCAAGTCGATACCTGAATTTCCCAGGCTATTTGCACTGAAGAGGTTCAGTCTGCCGCCACTCATGGTCACTTTGCCGGTAAATGCATTGCTGCCTTTCAGGGACAAAACACCACCAACCATTCGAATGTCACCCGTAAGGGTGTTTGAATGATTTAGGCTGAGTTCCCCCAACTCAACATAGATATTGCCAATCGTATTCGCCCCATTGACATTTGTCAGCCCGACGAACTGCTCCGTCTTGATACCTCCCGCAAAGGTGTTCGAACTCGATATCGTACCAACATTCAAAACGCTTGAAGTCTGTAACGAGTCGTCACCACGCACCGCCACTTCAAACACCCCTGTTGCCGTGATTGGAGTGTTCAGATTCACCGTAAAGACGTTTGCGTTGGCCGTCCCAACTTCGATTCGTGCACCCGCGTCGCCAATCGTGATTCCCCGATTTGTGTCGTCCATCGTCATGCTCGAGTTAATCTGGAGGGTCCCGCCGTTAAGCAGCAGATGGCTGGCATCCATCGCGGTTGGATTGTCTCCCAGATTTGCCTCGCTAGTGATCCGCAGGGTGCCCTGGTTGACAATGGTTTTTCCCAAGTAATGGTTGACGCCATTGAGGACCAAAAGGCCATTGCCTGTTTTTGTCACCCCGACAGCACCACTGCTGAACGTCAAAGCCGTAGCCCCTGCACTGGTTGGAGTTGCGCTCAACGTAATCGATGTGCCATTCACCACGGACGCAATGGTTGCGTTTAATGGAATGCCTAATCCCTCAACTTTCATCCCAGGTATGAGTCCTGCTGTTGAGGCGAGCCCAGTGATGGTCGTGCTACTGGTACTTTTCGTGCCGGTGACAACAAATGACTCATCAATCGTTGAGTTGAAGTTCAGCGTCCCAGTGTGAACGGTCGTGATCAACTCTGCCCCGCTGCTCGCGAAGGTTGATGGAACGGTAACAATCCCGTTGTTGAAAGTGTGAGTGCGAGCGGTCGCATCGGCAGACCCAGACAAGATACCACCGCTGGCAATCGAAAGAGCCCGAGTGCTTGCGTTGACAGTGACGGTCAAATTGCCAGCCGCCTGGAGATTCAATGAGTTTACAGCCCGATTAGCCCCCAGGGACTGGGAAGCAGAAGCTTTCACATTCTGGTCGATTGCCCAGGTTGACTCGGCACCCGTTGCGTAGGTGCCCAGCGCCCCCAAGCCATTCCCAATACTATATGTAGCCCATTCTTTGCCAACCGTAGCCCAAGCACCAACCAATGAATTTGTGACGGCCGGAGCAGTTCCGAATTTCACCTGTTGGTTTGCCGTTCCCATTCCATCGGCACCATCAATGCGAAGGGTAGCACCCGCATTGCGAACCAATGAAGAGGCGAAGGTCAAGGTGCCCCTACCGCTGTGTGAAATCTGTAGTTCGCCAGAATTCAACGTCAGCTGCCCGATCGATTCGTTAACGTTCGTACTTGCTCCGCCGATGTAGTTGAATGTTCCCCCCTTGGAGATGAATGCCGTGGTGTCACTCACACGATCAGCATTCGTATCGGTGGAGTTGTCCAATCGGAACACGCCACTCGTCCCAGCCCGCCCCGCAAGGGTGATACTGGTTGCGTTCGCAATTCGTCCCAGGGTGCCGTTCAAAATGGCGGTTGTGTTGGTAAAACTCACCACCCTATTGCCGGCCGAACCCGAGCTCATTGTCTGGAGCCCGCTGATGGTCACTGTCGATCCCGCAGCACCGTAGTCCCCCACAACATTGAATGGTAGGCCAATGGTGTTCGTCCCCAGTAAGGTGAGATCGCGATCGATGGTGGGCTCGCCGGAAACGTTGATGCCGCCGGTAATGGTATTATTACCCCCGAGCACCATCCCCCCCTCGTAGACCTTTAATCCACCACCAATGGTGTTGTTGCTCGATAGATTGAAAATACCCAAACCTGTCTTGGTCAACGAACCGCTGCCGCTAATCGTGAGATTCTGCAATGCCGTTGGTGAAGCCTCAGCTGGGTTACGGGTCTGGTCACCATCATGGTCAAAGTTGAAATTCCATGTGCCGCTGTTGATGTTGACGACCACCGCAGCAGAGTTGGTGATGTTACTGCGAAAACGGGTAGCGCCATCCAAAACTAGCGTGCCGCCGGATACAGTTGTGGTACCTCCGTAGTAGATGTTGGTGCCCGCAAGCGTCAGCGTTCCACTGCCCTGTTTGACGAGGTTCAATGGAGCGGTGTTGTAGTTGGCCAGTTCAGCCGCATCTGCCACTGGCTCCAAAGAAGCATAGGGGTTGTAGGCGTTGTTGCGAAGGTATCCACTAACTCGCGAGTCCCTTGTGCCGTTGATTGTTAGTGTGCCCGTTGTTCCTAACGACTCCGTCTCACGGTTCTCAATCACTGCACCACTCGTCAAGTCGAGGATCCGCTCAACCGTTTCACTTCCGCCCATCAGCTTCATGTAGGCCCAGCGACCGTTTATACCATCAAAAATGACAGAGGCCGAGTCTTTAATTTGATTCTGATTGGTCCGACCCTGCTGCAGTTGTAGCACCGCATGACCATTGCCACCGAGGCTGGCGTTCCCAACGCGGATATCCCCACCGACGGCTGGACCTGAGGTCGAAGCAAGTTCAACCTGCGCGTTGTTGTTGACGTTGTTTGTGCCTCTGTTCCAAAGCCATAAAGGAACCGTCGAGAATGAATTGTCGCCCGTCAAACGAAGTCGACCGTTACCGTAGGCCGTCAATGTTCCAGCCCCACTCATCGAACCGCCCAACTCAAGAATCTGGGTTGTAGTGCGCACATTCAAGTTCTCAGTCAAAACGATCGGAGCATCAATGAAATCAACCCCACCTTGGAACTTGTTGATGAATGCATTGCCGCCGCCAACTGACCCCATGTCAAAAATGAGGTTGTTTGTAGAGAGACTGCCAGACTCAATTCGAAATTGTTGGGTCCCGGACAAATCGCCGATCACGATCTGCCCAACCGTCCGTGCTCCTTCGAGATAGACGGACTTTGTCCCCGCCAACGCTGAGTTGTCTGGCGTCGTAAAGTTCGTTTGACCCACACCGCCGGAGGTGATGGCGATTGAGCCCCCTCCAGGACTTCCCGAAAGCTCAAATTTCAGGCCCGTTGCATTGACCACATAGTAGTCAGTCGAGCTATTGAATGGAGCGGGGATAGTGCCGCCAGTGAGACGCACTTTAGTGCCGTTGGGGAGATTGCCTGTGAACGAACTATCGGATTGATCCCATCGAGTTGAGGAGGTGGTCGTGATATCGTTGTTAAAGTGCAAGTTGGAACCAATCCCGCCCGGGATCACATTGTTGGGCACCCAAGGTTTCACAGGGGAGGTGCCAGAGAAATAGTTGATCCCATCCCACGAGACAGAACCATTGTAGTTCCAGGCGCCATCAGTCTGCGCATTCGCTGTCCCGTGAGAAACGAGTAGCAAGAGCGGCAG
Source organism: Verrucomicrobiaceae bacterium (assembly GCA_024232965.1). Lineage (GTDB taxonomy): Bacteria > Verrucomicrobiota > Verrucomicrobiia > Verrucomicrobiales > Verrucomicrobiaceae > JACKQF01. The sequence continues at coordinate 352,641 of JACKQF010000005.1, forward strand.
TCCCAGCGCACTAAAGAAGCGTTTGCTGCGGTTGAGGCAAGAGAGAGGTGCTGTTTTCATGGCGGATTCTGTTAAACTGATCTTGTGGTACCCGGTTTCGTTCAATTTTACCTTCAACTGGCGGATGGAATTATTTCCTAACCCCTAGCATCTATAAGCCGAAGCCCTATAACGAACGGCAAGCAAACGCCATGCGACGTTTGCAGCGCGGTTAGCGCATGTTGGAAATAAGTTGAGTGAACGTCCGATAGCTTTCAGGAGCCGGATTGGATTTGAAGAAGTTTTGATCAGGCACAGGTGCCACATCAATGATGACCCGGCGCAAATTCTGCGATACCGCGGCGTTAGAGTTCGTCGGCAGAATCACATCCTTTGCGGGGATGCCCACCCGTGCGACGTACGACAGGGTAGTCATGTTTCCGCTACCGGACTGGATCTCAACCCCTTGATCATCAAACAGGCGGGATGTATCGTCAGTCGTTGCATCAAGCGACTGCCAGTCAGCTAATTGAGCCTCAGCAACGAGCTGCGCCACAATACGGGTGGTTGCGATCTCGTTGATCGTTTTGCGAGATGTCGACAAACCATGCGGGATCAGGCCCAACAAAGTAATGATACCGAGAGCAGCAATGGCCACAGCCATGACGACCTCCACAAGCGAAAACCCGCTGCGGCTGCGGTTGAAAGGAGAAAAGCTGGATGATTTTTTCATTTTTTCAGGATTCTGACTCAGTTTACCCAATTCGGCCAAGCAATGTCAATTCCATTACATTGTAAATACACCGAAACTGACCCTGGGTTGCGGTCTCCTGTTCAAAATCCCCTGTTTTCGACCTCAGGGGGCCGTCCATTGGGCATTGCCTTCCGCCAATTCCAGACGGACCACAGCCAAATCCCCGGCATCACGTGTAACCAACACCGTGACCCGATGAGCACCAGCCTTCAACTCGAGTGGTAGTAGGGCTTTCAGATCTTTGATTTCATGCTCATCAACGACCACGACCACACCTTTTACCTCGCTGAATTTCAGGACCACCTTTCCATCCGCAGGCAGAGTCAACCCCGCCTGAGCAATCTTGGGGAACCAAGGATACATGCGCTGGGCCGCAGGAAGGTCCGCTAGAGGTAGATCGCCAGCCACATTGCTGTAGGACAGTAGCCAAGGGAAGGAATTGTCCGCCTCATTCAAGGCAAACAAGCCTACATGGCGCACCCGATCAATCGCCTCCTGCTCCATCTTGCCCATCACCTTCCACGTGCGCGCCACGCGGCCAGGCTGGGACTTGAAGGCCCCTTCCCTTCCTAACTCGGACAAAAAGCGCACCAGATCCACAAATTCATCCTCACGCAGGCTTGCCGTCAGCCCAGGTGGCATCATGGAAACTGGACTCATCTGCTTGCTGGCGATGTTTGCTTTGGGAACTCGATGCGTCTGGTTCGCCGCATCACGCACGATCACCTCAGACTGCCCGTCCTGCACAAGTCCGCCAGACACCACCTGGCCGTCCTTGGTTGTCACGATGACCATGTGATAGCCTTCTTTGATCTTCTTGCTAGGTTCTAGAAGGGACTCGATCAAGTAATCCACCTGAGCACTCGCACCGATACTAACGAGGTTCGGCCCAATCAGACCACCAGCCTCGCCGATAGCGTGGCAAGTCATGCACAGCATCTGTTGGCGGCGGTAAACCGCCTCACCGCGCGCAGGATCCCCCTGAGTCTTCACCTTCTCCACCATCGCAGCCATCTCTGGACTGGTCAGCGGACGATCCATCTGCTTCACCCCACCGGCTACCTTCAGCGCATCGGGAAGCGCCCCTTGCAGTCCACGGCTGGAGGCCATGCGGATTCCCTCAACCGCTGCGGCTTGCGCAATGGTCTTGCCTTTCAGCTCTGCAGCCAACACATTCGGCAACTGTTTGTTCCTCAGAAAAGTAGCAAACACCGTCGCCACTCCTTGCCCGTTTTCTGCGGTGGCGAGAAATTCCACCGCTCTGCGCGCCGCCATCTGTGGGCCAACGTAGCTAAGGCCATCGATCATCAGCACCTTCATTGCAGGATCGGCGCTGGCTTGCAGCGTCTGATCAAACAGATCGCGGCTTGGAACACCGCCAAGAGCCGCCAAACCATGCATTGCCGCAGTGCGCAACTCCATCGACTTTGCTGCATCCGCCAACCAACCTGCCAGCAGTCCCCGAGAAGGCTCCAGCTTCCACAGGCCCACTAGGCGCGCGGCACGCGAGGCAATCGGCACCTCCGCTGACTTCAGCCATGCATCCGCCAGAGCGGTCGCCCCAGCAGGGACCGCCTTACGCGTCTCAGCAGCGCGGATCAGTGCATCAAGCGCACCTTCCCGAGCAGACTGCAGCGCTGGCGTATTGATCATCTCAGCCATTTGCTGGAGTTGCTTCGCGTCACCGACGTCAGAGATCACCCCCAAGACTGCGGCGAAATCCTCCGCCGCCAGCTTTCCTGAACCCAGAACCGCCAGCAGAGGCGGCAGAGCATCGCTGCGGCCAGCGGCCTTGAGCGCATAGACCAGATGCTTCGGATTCGCGTCGATTTGGATCTTTTTCGCCAAGTAGGCAGGCAGCCACACATCGGATTGTTCCTTCAACATCAGTTCGAGGGCAAAATCCAGTGGCTCATCCATGGGTTGATCGAGCACTCGCAACGCCATCACCGCCGCCGCAGGCTTCCGCATGTCAGCCAAAACGGAGACCGCCCAAAGCCGGACCAAACCGTCCCCATCCGCCACCGCGGCGTCCAGGAGCTTCATTGTATCGGGGAACACCCGCCAGCGATGCGTCAGGATTCGCAACGCAGCTGCCTTGGCCCGTGCATCGCCGCTATCCCAGAGGCGCCGCAGCAATTCAGGGGAAAACTCATTCACTCCTTCGCGAGCCCACGCTGCCTCGAGCAACTGGTGCACCTCAGCCTCCGTCTTCCCTGGGATAGCAGCTGCCCAAGCATCCAGCGCTGGCGTCACCGCCGCAGCACCTTGAGCACGCAGTTCCAATTTTGCCATCTGCCGCACCCAGCGCCGAGGGCTCTTCAGGCTCTCCAGCAAATCAGGCACCGCTGCGCCGACCACCGTGGGCCATGGGGAAAGAGGCCGCCCCTTGCATGTCACACGCCAGATCCGCCCGTGCACATGGTCGCGACGCTCATCCCGAAAATCCACCTCGCCATGCTGGATAATCGGATTGTACCAATCCGCGATATAAAGAGCACCATCGGGCCCCACCTTCACATCAATGGGTCGGAAGGCCCGATTGTTGGACGCAAGCACGTCCTCCAATTGCGTCGCCGCAAATCCACTGCCGCTGCGTTCGATCTTGAAGCGATTGATGCGGTTGCCGCGGAAGTCGCTCGTAATGAACGTCCCCTGCCAATCGTCCGGGAAGTGTGGCTCCTCCACAATCTCCAGCTCGCAATGCTTTGGCTGACCAGGGCTCATGCCATGCAGGATGCGAGACGCGCCGGGACTCGTCGCAAAAACCGACCCAGGGAAGATGAAGTTGATGCCCTCACTGCCTGCCCCATCCGTCGCAAAGCTCTGACCCCAGCGGTCGAACTCAAAACCCCATGGATTGATCAAGCCCTTGCTCAAGATTTCCAGCCGACGCGTCTCCGGACGGAACTCCCAAACACCGCCCCCCATCAGTCGGCGGATCCCATATGGCGTCTCCACATGACTGTGAATATAGATCGATTGGAGCATGTACATCAACCCCTCCGGCCCACGGCGAAAAGCGTGCAAAAGGTGATGCGTGTCCTCGGTCCCGAATCCAGAGAGCAGGACCGTCTTTTCATCCGCCTTCAGATCGCCATTGGTGTCCTTCAAGAACAACACCTCCGTGGAGTTCGCGACATAGGCACCGCCATCGCCAGGCAAAATTGCGGTCGGAATATGCAGATCATCAGAGAACACCGTGCTCTTGTCCGCGACACCATCGTGATTGCTATCTTCCAGCACCACCACCTGATCGTTCGCAGATTCGCCCGGTTTGATGTGCGGATACGTCGTGCTGCTGACCACCCAAAGCCTCCCTTGGCTATCCCAGTTCATCTGCACAGGCTTGCGCAGCATCGGATCTGACGCATAAAGATTGATCTCGAATCCCTCAGGCAATACAAAGCCCGCCTTTTCGACCTCTGGACTGGGGTCCGGCACATCTGCCATCGACTTCGGTTGCGAGGCCACCGCCACACTAGCAGTCCCTGCGATCCAGAGCGCCACTGCACACTTCACCAACGATTGAGTCTTCTTCATCTTCACAGTCTTGCGGGGTTGCTCAGCACATCAGCCTTTGCCTTTTGGATACGTTCATCGGCAGCTTTGATCAGCGGATCAAACATCGGGATCTCCTTCGCATTCTGCCCTTGCTCATGCTTGCGGAAACCAAACAAATACGTCTCGTTGTGGGGCCGCCAGCGGTCAAAAAACAGCACATCTTTTTTGAGCACTTCTTTACGCAGCAACTCAAACTGCGGCTCGGCATAGGCCGGGATCGAAAGGCCTAGCCCCTCAATCAATCGGCGGCACAGAACCTCGTATCCTGCCTCGGTGTAGTGCACCCCGTTTTCAGTCAGCGGCTTAGACACCACGCCAGACTTCGGCATCCCACCCATCGCTTCGAACCAATCGACGAAGGTCGCATTCTGTGTCAGCGCGAATTTTTTCAGTGCATCGCGCAGGCTTGAAAGGTTCCTATTCGCGTCCGTCTGATCTGGCAGCGGCGGCGCCAGCGTCTCCAGGGGCGGAGGCGTCGCAATGATGACTCGCACCTTCGGGGACTTTTCGCGGATCAAATCAAGCAACTTGCGGTAGGCCGTCAAAAACTCTGGCAGGCCACCAAGCCGCTCAAACGCCATCTCCGAGCCATAGCAAAGAACCACTACCGTGGGTTTTAGCATCTCAAGGTGAGCCTCAAGGCGCTTCAGCCCCTCCTCCGGTGGACCAAAGTAGGACCGAGCGTGACCGTAAACCGTGTCCCCACTCCAAGCCAAATTCCGCACCGTGACTTTCATCTCCCCAAGCGCCAGCCCCAGCAGTGGCTCAAAGTAAGCGTAGCGCTGCTCGCGCTCAATCACCGTATTTCCCAGCAGCACCACCCGGTCACCATCCGCAAACTCAAATCGTTTCGATGCAGAGCCCTGCGCTACGAGCTGTGAAGAGCCCACCAGCGCCAGCAAACCCGCCAGGATAAAAATTCGTTTTGAAATCATGCGGCGTACACTCTGACAAAGCCGATGCAGAAACGCAACGGCCATCTACATCAGTCGCAAAAGTAGTTGGCACCCACAGGTGCCCGTAAAGGAGGCTCGAAGAACGAGATTCACCACCATCAGCCAGCGCAACCTAACACCAGCCAGCCACCATTCAAGACTCACCCGCGACTATTCCCTGCCACCATCTCAACAGTCACGCCCATCACCACCCCATGCCGACAGGGTCGCGATCGTCCTCCTTCAACTGCTCCCAATTCACCATTATCACGAACGCCCGGATCCCGAATGACCAGACTGCGACTGAACTCAGGGATCTTCACCAGTAAGGTCCGCCGCCCGCCAGCCTCCATTTCAAGCGCCTTCGCCGCCAACCGCTCAATATCCGACCGCCGCTCCGACACCATCCCCCCGTAAACACGCTTCCCCCAAAAAGCCCATTCTTTCGCGCTGCAATGCAGCACATCACACAACCCCGCAATCGCCTCCTTATCCCCAGCAAGTGCCGCAGACCACCCACTCCATCGCCAGTCCTCCGCTCCCTCCACCAGCTTCGCCCGCACCGGATTCAAATCGATATAACCCGCCATCAGCCGAGCCACATCCGGCTCCCGCTCATTGCCCTTGTTCCCTGTGTAGTGCTTCCTCTCCACCAACACACTTTTAAACTTCCCCATCCAAAGCGTCCCTTGCCGTGAATGCCGTCGGTTATACCACCGACTAAACCGCACCTTCACCTCCTGCATCCAAGCGCTCACATCGCACATCCGCGATAGCATCGCCGAGACCCGCTCCTGCACCAGCAACTCCATGCCGCCTCCCATCGTCCGCAGCTTCGCAAAGTCCTCCTTCACCGCCGCGATATGCGCCTTGCTATAAAGCAACCGCATGTGCTCAAACAGCTTCTCCTCCAAGCCCGCAGTTCCAGGACGTCCAAAGCGTTCCTCCAGCCAAGTCCCCTTGTGCGGCACCCGAACCAAAGCATGAAAGTGGTTCCCCATGATGCAGTAAGTCAAAATCTTGATCCCACAGAACCGAGCCATCTTCCGCATCACCAAGACCAGCGCCTCCCTCTCGGTCTCATCAAAGAACACCTCCCCACCACAGGTGCGAGACATCACATGATAAACATTCGATCGCCCCTCATCCCCCCGAATCCGCTTCCGCGCCCAACACTTCCGATTGATCCCCACATAAACCCCCGTCAACGCCTTCACCCCAACCAAAGGATCCGCCGACTCCCCGGCACCCGCAGAATCAGGTAATTTGGTCTTGGTCGATTTTGAATCGGTCTTCATGCGTCAAGCTAAATGGCAAAAAGCAAAAAGGCAACTATTTGATAACTTTTATCTTTTCTATCTTTTCCTTGTTCGTTGAAACCGTAGTTCCCGGTACATTTTTGGATTGCCAAATCAGGCGCTTTCCCGATAAATTTTGCTCAAATTATCCTAAAACATTATGCCACACACACCATTCATCGACTCACTCTCACGCATTGCCCGAGGGTTTTGCTTGAGCCTTGGGTTGATCTCCATCCTGAACGGAACCTTCGTCCCAGCCTCACTGGCAGTGGATCCCGACATCCAGGTGGAGCAACCTTTGGGCAATGCGTTGGTGTCTGGAGTGTCCGTCCTCAACTTTGGCGGAATGTCAATTGGCGGAACTCCGGTAGTGCGCCAGTTTACCGTGCGCAATATCGTCCCCGCCGCAACTCTTGGCCTAGGTTCAGTCTCTGTTTCAGGAGCTGCTGCGGATGACTTCAGTTTGAACTTGGCTGGGATGGCCGGGTCAATCAGTAGCGATACGACCACCTTTTCAGTGACCTACTACCCGTCGCAGACTGGCACACGAAGTGCGGTACTGACCATCGCCAACACCGATCCAGACGAAAGCCCGTTCGTCATTTCCCTGACTGGTAGCTCCACTTCTGCTGCCCCCCCGTCGCAGTCTGTCGAGGCACCGGTTGCACTTGGGGCACACTGTATCGGAGACGGCCCCTTCGTGCTACCGGTGGTGGCGACGAGCGGCCTGCCAGTATCGGTAGAAATCACAGCCGGTGCTGCGGTGGGTTCGGTGAGTGGAAGGACTTTTACTCCCTCCGGGATACCTGGACCAGTGACGATCAAAATATCACAACCGGGAGGCGGCGGGTACGATGCGGCAACGCCAATCTACCGCTCCTTCTCGGTCGTGGCCGATCGGTTTGCAAAGCTGTTTCAGAGCGGAGTCGCTGGCCAAGCAGCAGGAATTAAAGAGGACGGAACGTTATGGATGTGGGGGGCAGGCTCAGGAGGTCAGTTGGGTGTCGGAAGCACCTCGAATAGCCGATTGCCGCTTAAAGTCGGGACAGACACCAACTGGGGCACCGTCTCCCCAGGCGGCAATCACACCTTGGCACTCAAAACGGACGGGACCATCTGGGGCTGGGGAATTAATAGCACCTATCAGCTCGGGATCGGAAACAACGTGCAGAAAACTTCGCCAGAGAGAATCGGAACAGGCACGAATTGGGTGGCCATTTCCGCGGGATCATTCCACAGCATGGGGATCAAATCTGATGGATCGCTCTGGGCATGGGGGCAGAATTCCTCATACCAACTCGGACTCGGCGATACTACAACCCGTACAACTCCGACGCGGGTAGGAACCGACAACGACTGGATCGCAGTCGCAGCAGGCAGCAGTCACACTATCGCGCTCCGCAGCGACCATACTCTATGGGCATGGGGGTCGAACACGTCCGGCCAACTAGGAGTGGGGGATCTGACCACAAGGACAACGCCCACGCAGGTCGGACTAGACACAGATTGGGCGAAGGTGGTGGCGACCACTTCGACCTCATACGCAATTCGCAGCACCGGCACCCTTTGGGGGTGGGGAGGCAATGGGAGCTACAATCTGGGACTGGGATCTACAGGGAACCGAAACCTGCCCACCCAGATTGGGATCTTCAACGACTGGATTGCTATAGCCCCCTGCGGAAGCTCCTGTGCAGGCTTGCGCAGCGACCACAGCCTTTGGACGTGGGGCTCTGGTTCACTGACCGGCCAGACAGCTTCCGGCACCACAAGCACTCGTACCAGCCCGATCCAAGTGGGAACAGATAAGGATTGGGCGAGCGCAGCGGCGATTGTCTCAAACCTCTACCTTCTAAAAACTGATGGTACGATCTGGGCTGTCGGTGCAAATTCCTCCGGACAACTAGCGGCCCCCAACAATAACCCATCCTATCTCGCAGGTGGAGGCATCCGCGCGATAGGCCACGGAGGAAGTAGCACTCACTACATTCGTAATGACGGGACCATGTGGGCTATTGGGACTAATTATCCGAATGTCGGATATCCTGCGGGTTCTACGGGGAATCAGCCAACCCAAATCGGGACGGACTCCGATTGGGCTGCCGTTGCCGCAGCCTCTGGACATACGCTGGCATTAAAAACAGATGGAACGCTTTGGGGCGCAGGGTCAAGTTCCTCCGGTCAATTGGGGAACGGCAGCACAGGAACATTGAGCGTTTTTACGAGAATCGGAACCGACACGAACTGGGCAAAGATCGCGGTCGGCACTGTTTTCAGCGCGGGAATCAAGACAGACGGCTCTCTGTGGGCTTGGGGATCGAACACCTCTGGACAACTGGGGCTCGGAAACCAGACATCAACAACGAGCATCACCCGCGTCGGGACCGCAAACGACTGGGCAGCGGTGGCATGTGGAGGCTCTCACATGGCTGTTCTGAAAACCAATGGCAGTCTATGGACGTGCGGATCAAATTCGTTTGGGCAATTGGGACTAGGAGACACCGTCCAGCGCACATCCCTGACACAAGCTGCGGGTACCGGCTGGTCGGACGTAGCCTGCGGAACCTCGCATATTCTGCTGAAAAAGACGAATGGGCAGATTTGGAGCACCGGCCTCAATGCCAACGGGCAACTGGGAGACGGAACATTCAGTAGCCGTTCTTCACCCGTTCAGATTGGCGCTGATTCTGACTGGGTTATGATCATGACTGGATCCACCCACTCCGTAGCATTGAAGGCGAACGGCGACCTATGGGGCTGGGGCAGCAATGGCTACGGGCAGCTGGTCGGCGCCAGCGGATCAAGCATCAACACCCCCCTCTTATTGACCACCCTGGGACGTTATGCGCTCCTGGGGAACGGGAGTCAGAGCATTCACACTGTAGTGGCAAGGCAGGACGGCAGCCTCTGGGGGTTCGGTGCCAACGCTGACCACCAACTCACAAACAACGTCCGCATGAGTTCGATCCTGACTTATGCCTACCCAACCATTTCTGAGCAATCGGTCACCCAAGCCACTGTATCCGTGGTCACCTATGGATCAGCAACCCCACTGAATGGCACAGCCACCTCTGGGCTGCCCGTTTCATATGTCGTCAGCGGACCAGCCAGTGTGGCGGATGGAGAAATCACCGTCACTGGCCCTGGCCCTGTGAGACTCGTCGCGTATCAAAATGGCGATGCATCGACTTGGCACAACGCTCCGCCCATTGAGGTAACGGTAGAACTCCCGCCTTGGGCAGAGGCGTTGCCAGCAGATAATGTGGCGAAAACCTCTGCAACGGTCTACGGCAACGCCTATGGCGACAACGTCGCAACCACGATCTCAATCGAATATGACAACGATATCGGAGACAGCACTTACGCCTTCAGTACCGCCGCTTTGCCAGGCTCGGCAACCCTCGAAGAGATCACTCCAGTCTCTGCGAATCTATCCGGCCTCACACCCGGCACCGTCTACCACTACCGCGTCGTCGCAACCAATTCACGCGGCACAGCCTACAGTGAAGACGCCACCTTCACGACGCCCGCCCCAGAAATCGGCATCTTTGACGGCACATTGTTGGGCTCCGCACTAACGGATGCAATTGGCTCCGTAGACTTCGGCTCAGTGAGTGAAGGGGCAACGGTAACCCGAACATTTACCATTGAAAACACCGGCAACGGCGACCTTGAGAGCATCGCGGTCAGTGCTAGCGGTGACTGGTCTGTGGACCTCACCGGAATGGCCACAACTCTCGCACCCAGCACCTCGACCTCATTCACCGCTACGTTCACCCCGTCCGCATCCGGTGCCCGCAATGGAGGGATCACCGTAACCAGCGACGATGTCGATGAAGCGTCTTTTGACATCGCGGTCGTCGGCTTCGGACTGACGCCACAAACAATCGCCTTCACGCTACCACCAGAAATCAGCTGCGGTGCCCCTCTGGCACTTTCAGCTATGGCGACCAGCGGGCTTCCCGTGAGCTATGCCATCACTTCGGGAGTCACAGTCGCCGCTCTCGAAGGCCAAAACGTGGTCTTCTCTGGAACGGGCAGCGTCACGATTGAGGCGACCCAAGCCGGCAATACCACCTACGCCGCAGCTTCACCAGTGAGTCAAACTTTCAATGTAGTGAAAGGCGATCAAGTCATCACTTTTGACGTCGGCACCCCTGCCAGTGCGAGCTACCACGCCAGCGTTAACCTCGTAGCTACGTCCAGTCGCGGGCTGACCCCCGTCGGATTCACAATCGTAGGCGGACCTGGCAACATCGCTGGCAACAACCTAACCTTCACCGCACCGGGTGCTGTCACCATTCAGGCCACACAATCCGGCGATGCTTGCTTCAACCCCGGCAGCGCCCAGACCACCATCACTGCGACGAATGCTGCCCCCATTGCCGATGGCCAGACCAAGGGCGGAGACGAGGACACCCTCATCACCGGAACGGTCTCCGCCACGGACGCAGACCCAGCAACCACACTGAACTACATCAAAGTCACCGACCCTACACACGGGAGTGTCACCATCAATCCAAATGGAAGCTTCAGCTATCAACCTGCATCAGACTACAATGGTCCGGACAGCTTCACTTTCAAAGCTAACGACGGACTTACAGACTCAAATATCGCAACCGTCACGTTGACGATCACGCCAGTCAATGACCCTCCAGTGGCGGAAAGCGGCAGTGTCGGTGGAGATGAGGACACGACAATCACCGACACGCTGACGGGAAGTGACATCGAGAATAGCACCCTCACCTACTCTAAGGTTACAGAGCCAGCTCACGGCGTGGTGACGGTCAATAGCAATGGTTCCTTCAGCTATCAGCCCGAGCAAAACTACAACGGTACGGACAGCTTCACCTTTAAAATCAACGATGGCGAGCTCGACTCCAACATCGCCACCATCACGGTGACCATCGATCCCGTAAACGACGCACCTGTTGCAAACGCTCTGAGCGAGGCTGGCGATGAAGATACAGCAATCACGGGCACACTGACTGGCGCTGATATTGAAAGCAGTCCTCTCACTTTTATCAAAGTCACCGAACCCACACACGGGAGCGTCACCATCAATCCAAATGGAAGCTTCAGCTATCAACCTGCATCAGACTACAATGGTCCGGACAGCTTCACTTTCAAAGCTAGCGACGGACTCGCCGACTCAAACATCGCAACCGTTTCTCTGACGATCACCGCCATCAATGATGTCCCCGTCGCCGATGCCCAATCCCTCAGCACGCCCGACAGTATCGCGAAGGACATCGTGCTAACAGGCAGCGACGTCGATCTCACCCCCCTGACATTTGCGATCGTATCGCCACCATCACACGGTACGCTCACAGGCACACCACCAACAATCTCCTACATTTCCGATGCTGGCTTTGCAGGCGGTGACAGCTTCACTTTCACCGTGAATGACGGCACCGTAGACTCCGCGGCAGCGACCGTTGCCATCACCGTCACTCCCGTCGCACCCGTTGTCACAACCCAGCCCCTTGCACAAACAGTCAACCCTGGAACCGCAGTCCAGCTATCGGTTGCAAACACTGGATCCAATCCGCTCAGCTACCAATGGCGCAAGAACAGCGAAGAGATTGACGGTGCCACTGGCCAGACGCTGTCGTTTGCCTCGATTCAAGAAGGCGACGAAGCGAGCTATGACGTCGTGATCAGCAATGTCGCTGGCAGCACTACCAGCAATCCCGCCACACTGACCGTCAACGACCCGATCGTCATCGCCGTGCAGCCCCCCGTCCTATCGGTCAGCGAAACAGATGCAGTAACGCTCACCGTATCCCCCACTGGCACAGGACCCTTCACCTATCAATGGCGCAAAGACGGCTCTCCGCTGCCCAACGGGGACGGCGACACTCTCATCATCGAAACAGCCACACTCGGCGACGCTGGCCACTACGATGTCATCGTGACCAACATTGTGGGCCCGCAAGTTAGCAGCGGGACGCAACTGAGAGTCATCGGCGATACTCCAGAGATCGTCATCCAACCGCAACACCAACTCGTCGAGGTTGGGACCCCTCTTACGCTCAGCGTAACCGCACTCGGGAAGCCTCCACTCACTTACCAGTGGAAGCGCAATGGAGTGAACTTGCGCGGCGCAACACTCTCGACCTACTCGCTTACTAGCACCCAGTTGGCCCACGCAGGCGCCTACACCGTCGTGGTTACCTCGACTGCGTCTGTTGCAAGCGACACGGCACAACTCGGAGTGGCAGAAAACCCTGGCAAAGCGCTTACCCAGGTGATTGGCAGCACCGCAGTGATGTCGCTCAAAACCGCAGGTAGCGGACTTGCCCATGTCTGGAAAAAAGACGGAGGATCGCTACTGGCGGACGCGAGACTTGCCATCGCCACCACAGGCAAAGGTCTGACGATCAAGAAGTTGATCACTGATGATTCCGCCACCTACACCTGCGAAGTCACTGGCCCCGGAGGCACGCTCGTCGCAGGAACCCATGAACTGCGGGTCTTTGATGCTGCGCCAGACATCACGCCACTAGACACCGGGGACGCACTACCTCCAGCAATTGTCAGTGGCGAGTACGACTACCAAGTTCCTGTCGACCCATCCACGGATCGTGCTCCAACGCTTTTCAGCGCCAGTGGGTTGCCAAAGGGCCTGAAAATCGACAGCAAGACAGGCCTGATCAGCGGACGCGCTGTCGTTTCAAAAGCAGCAGCGTACGCCGTCAAGATCACGGCAGCCAATTCTAAGGGCAAAGACATTGTGAACGTCACCCTCCAGGTCAGCGCCTTGCCGGATGGCGCGATCGGCGTCTTTGCGGGGCCAGTGTCGCGTCACGCAATCATTGGTGACAACCTTGGAGGAAGGATTGATCTCACGACGACGGTAAGCGGGAGCTTGTCGGGCAAATTGACGTTAGGCAGATCGGTCTACCCGTTTCGCGGCATCCTGGCAGCATCACTGACGTCGAGCAATCCGCATGGCAGCGTGTTCATCACACGAAGAGGTCTACCCACCCTCGTTCTCGACTTTGATATCGACCCAGCGTCCAATCGACTTGCCAATGCGACGATCACTGACGGCACTGCAACGGTTGGGTTGGAAGCTTGGCGCTACATCTGGCATGCCACCCGCAATCCGGCAGGCAGCCGCGATGGCCTCTACACGTTCGGATTGGACATTGATCCCTTGCTCGCGGGAGACCCACTCATTCCTCAGGGCAACGGCTACGGCTCCTTCAAAGTCACGACCGCAGGCAAAGCGACAGTGACTGGCAAGACTGCCGACGGTGAAACGATCACCACCGCAGCCTTCGTTGGCCCACTCGGGGAGATCCTCGTTTACCGCACTCTCTACACAACGGTAACCAAGGGCACGATTCTCGGCACCCTACTCATCAATGAAGGTGCCGACATAGACGACGACTCCGACAACCCATTGAGCGGAGAGTTGAGCTGGTCTCGCCCTCCCAATACTGCCCGAACAGCGCGGACCTACGAGGACGGATTTGGTCCGATTACCGTGACTGTCATCGGTGGGCGCTACCTCCCGCCGGCGGCAGGTCAGATCGTTCTCGGTCTCGCGCCTGGAGCAGACAACGCACAGCTAACCTTTGCTGGTGCCGGTATCGAATCAGCAACAAACTATGCCGATGTCACTCTCGAAATCAGCTCTTTGAATCGAGCACTCATGCCCACAGGAGGCTCCGCCGCGAACCCAGCCAAAGTCACACTGACCATCACGCCTACGACAGGAGCTTTCCGAGGCTCGTTGACGCTCATTGATGAAAATCCACTTGGCGGCGCAGCAGTGAAACGCACCCTAACTTACCAAGGACTGCTGCTACCAGCCATCGCCGGAAACCGCGGTTGCGGCTACTCCCTAGCACCGCAACTCCCAGCTACGGTTGGTGACACGTCAGCCAACACGGACATTCAATCGGGACAGGTCATTCTGCAGGGGAAAGACTGATTTGACGAGGGCAGGAACTTGTCCTCATCAAACAGGCCCATTGCCCACACATCTAGCGGTCATCGGCATCGCCTAACTATCGTGAATTTGGGAGCGCAATCGCATGTGAAAACACTTGCGATTGCCTCTGCTCCCCTCAGAGGCCAGCAACCCCGAGGCTACTCCAGCCAGCCCATGCTCTTCATCCACTCCCCGACGCGGACGGGCCAATCGTTTACGGGCAGTCCGTTTTTGCGCATGCCGAAGCCGTGGCCGCCTTTGGCGTAGATGTGCACTTCGGCGGGCAGGCCTAGCTTTTTGTATTCGAGGTAAATGAGGGCGCTGCCGGCGGCGCTCCAGCGATCATCGTTGGCGTGAACGAAGCAGATCGGTGGGGCTTTGGGTGTCACGACCATTTCAGGCAGGAGCTTGAGCTCTTCTTTATTCTTTTCATCGACCAAATAAGCCGGATAAACCGGCACGGCGAAGTTGGGGGTGGCATCATCCACATCCAGGGCGGGGTCCATGGTGTAGGTGCGTTCGTTGGCGTGGAGACTGGTCATCAACGTCAAATGCCCACCCGCCGAGAAGCCCAGGATACCGACCCTATCTGGCTTGATGCCCCACTCCGCCGCGTGGTGACGGATGAGACCGATGGCGCGTTGCGCGTCCTGGAGAGGCTCTTTGCTGGGGTTTGCCGGATCACGACGTGGCACGCGATACTTGAGGAGCACGGCGGTGACGCCTAGCGTGTTCATGAATTCGCAGACCTGCGAGCCTTCGTGCTCGATGGCGAGAATGCCATAACCGCCTCCAGGACAAACTAGGATAGCAGTGCCATTCGGCTTCTCAGGCTTATAAACGGTGATGGTCGGCACGGTGACGTTGGTGACTCGCTTCACATCATCGGGCGTCTTCTTCGGCATTTCCTTTTCCGGTTCGCTCTTATAGCCTGCGGGATCAGGTGCACCGCCGGGCCAGAGATCGACGGAGATGGTGTCTGCGGAATGGAGCGCAGAGGCGAGACAAAAGGAGAGCAGAGGAAGCAGGAGTTTTTTCATGAGGGATGGAATCAGGGATGGTGAGGCTTGTGCAGTTCGACGTTGAGGTTCTTGAAATCGCCCTCTTCACAGCAGCGGACAAAACCTTCCGTGTAGCGCTTGAGCTCATCCCAGACGTGCCGGATGCCGTTGGCTTCGTCATCGCTGATGGAATTATCCACGGCCGCTTGGCTGATGGCGGCGAGCAGATCGGCGAACTGTTGGACGATCTCCTGCGTGGCAGGCATGACCTCAAAACCGCGCTTGCAGGTGCTGGGCGGATTTTTGACAAAGACACCCGCCGCCTGACTGCACAGCCATTGCAGCAGGTGATCATCTTTGGTCAGCTCATAGAGCTGAAGTACTCGGTCGAGTGGATTGGCGGTGCCGCTGCCTTGGTTATCATCGGGCTGCGCCCATTTGTAAACCAAGGAGAGGGACACACCCATCTCTGCAGCCACCTCTTTGGGGCTGATCTTGTCCAGTGCCTGTCTGACGACTTCGTGGGATTCCATGACAGCTCTTTGATCTCAAACCCTGGGACGAAAAACAAGAGGAATCTGTCGTAAGGCGTAGATCGTCACTTTCCGGCAGTCCAGACTCCCGCCGCACGCAGGACTGTCTCGTGGACGGCGATATCGTGCGCAGCACTCCAGGCCAGCTTCTTTTCACCATGGATGATCTGGGCCAAATCTCGAAATTCGCCGTCGTAACGCCCCTTGGGAACATCGAGTTGAAATGCCTGCACGCCCTTCTTGTAGCTGCCCTGCGCCTTTGTTAGCGCGAGTGTACCGCGACCAGACTCTAGGGGCTCCACCTCCATGTAGCCTTCCGTCCCGACGATGCGGAAGCAGCGTCTCGGCCCACCGAAAGGATCAGCGTGATTGCAACGCACGACTGCGGTGGCCTTTGGATAGGCCAAAACGGCCATCTGATTGTCCTCGACAGTGTCTCCAGGTGCTCGCGTCGGGGTGCTAAAGGCAGTGACCGTCTGCGGCGGTCCCATCAGGGTGACGACCATGTCAATCACATGGCAGGCGAGTTCAAACATGCCACCTCCTGGTAGCTTGCGCAAAACACCTCGGGTGCTGGGATCAGCCAACTTCCCGATCATCGCATCGATCTCAGTGATCTCGCCCAGCCAGCCTTCTTTGACGACCTTCATCATCAGCTCAAAAGCGGGATTGTAACGCAGCATGTATCCCATCTGCACGGTCAGGTTTTTCTGCTCAGCGGCGGTGCGCATGGCGACAAAAGCTCCATGCTCCAGCGCTCCAGGTTTGTCTAAGTGAATGTGTTTCCCTGCCTGAATCGCGGCCATGGCGACTCGTGCTGAGTCACCCACCTGCGTCTCCACCGCGATAACAGGAAGATCTGGCAGTGCCAAAATCTCTGCCTCGGTCTTCCAGGGCAGCCCTGCGTAGGTGTCCGATTTTTCTGCTGAAGCTCTTCGAGTGGCGTCAGACTCGCTAACACCGACGACATCGTAGAGGTCACTCAGGGACCGCATCGCCGCCATCTTACCACTGGCATGTGCGTGGCCAGTCCCGATTTGAGCGATGCGGATTTTTGGGGTCGCCGTCTGGGCGTTTGCGGCGGCCATCCCCGCCACCGCGCCCGCCATGCCCTGGATCATTGTGCGTCGTTGCATCATGACGATGAGGATCAGGGCTTGAGCGCTGAGAGATCGAGTGTGTCATCCATGCTGCGCTGGAGATCCAGCAACTTGGCAAACATCTCTTTCACCTTGGGGGCTTGGCTCGGGTCGGAGGCAAGGTCCTTCACTTCATCTGGATCATCGGTGAGGTGGAACAAAAGCAGCTTTGAGGCCTTTGGATAGGCGATGAGCTTCCAGCCATCATCGATGATCGCGCGCTGGAGTTCCAGGTAGGCTCCGTACACAGGTTGGGCAGTCGGTGCGGCGGACTTGCCGTGGATCAATGGGAGCAGACTCTTAAACTCCACGTCTTCTGGGACACTGCCGCTGGCGAGATCTAGCGAAGTGGCCATGGCGTCTTGAAGATAGATCGGCGCATCGATCTTGCCAGGCGTCACGCTGGGGCCATTCACGATGAAAGGGACCCGCAGGCTGGGGTCAAACATGTTTTGCTTTCCGAACAAGCCGTGATGGCCAAGGGCGAGACCATGGTCCGCGGTGAAGAAGATCCACGTGTTGTCGGCCTGACCACTTTTTTCCAGGGACTCAAGGATACGCCCGATCTGAACGTCCATGTGAGTGATCAGTGCATAGTATTCACCGCGGTGAACCTTGATGGATTCCTCGGTCCGAGGAAACGGGCCCAGCTTTTCATCGCGCAGCTTGGTGCCTGATCCCATCTCCTCTTTGAAGGGGTAGTCGGGGATGAAATTGCTCGGCACCTTCACGCGGGATGGCGGATACTTAGCAACGTATTCCGCAGGTGATTGGCGGGGGTCATGGGCGGCATTGAAAGCGACATACATGAAGAAGGGCGATGCCTTACCCGCGCCACCGTCGATATACGAGATCGCATCGTCTGCGGCCACCACGCTCCAGTGAGTGCCACCTTCCCAAAATCCACCGACCGAAGGATCGGATGGACTCCAAGGATCTGGCTGCCCCTCCAGTGGGCGATTGTAGGCGGAAGGGACTGTCCCCGGCATGCCGCCGCGGATGTGCGCAGTGGTCTTGAAGACCTTGTCTGCGGGGACGCTGACATGCCATTTGCCGGTCATAAAGGTATCGTAACCCTGCGCGGCCATGCGCTGGCTCCACATCTTGTTTTCCGACTGCATCTTCTTGAGATCCGCCGAATGTGCCCGCCAAACATATCGACCAGAGTTCAGCATCGTGCGACTGGCCACACAAACGGCGCCACTCCACGAGCCCATATTGTAAGCATGGGTGAAAACCTTCCCACTCGCTGCGAGCTTGTCCAGATTGGGCGTATCGATATCGGTGTACCCAAAGGATCGGATCGCCTCAAAGGTCAGGTCATCTGCAAAGAGAAAGAGAACATTCGGCTTTTCAGCCCCCAGCACAGCGCTGGCCATCAGGAAGAATGAGAGAACAAGTTTACGCATCGCCTTCGTAACGACCCCGATGGGCTCAGACTATCATGTTTAGGCCGCAGAGTGGAGTTTTGAACCATCCCGGCAGTTGCAAATCTGAGTCCTCTGCATTATGCGGGCTGCATCCATGAAGACCATTCTCTGCTTTGGCGATTCCAACACCTGGGGTTTCGATCCCGACGCAACCGCAGCCGCCCCCTACCCTGTCCGTCATGCTCCCCATGCCCGCTGGACGGGTGTGGCCGCTGCCGAACTCGGGAGAGAGTATCGAATCATCGAGGAAGGGCAAAATGGACGCACCACGGTGCATAACGATCCCTTTGCCGTCGCCCGCAATGGTCGCGAATACCTCCCGGCATGCCTGGAAAGCCACAAGCCCATCGATCTGGTCGTCATGATGCTGGGCACCAACGATTTGAAGAACGTCTTCAATGTACCTCCAGGCGAGATCGCCACCGGTGCGACGATCCTCGCCCGCATGATCCTGCAAAGCGATGCCGGACTCGATGGTGGTGCGCCGAAGCTGCTACTCATCAGCCCTGTCGCCATTGGTGATCTGAGTCACCTTCCAGACCTGGATGCCAAATTCACCAATGCACGGGCGAACAGCCTCGAACTGCCTCGCCACTATGCCCTGGCGGCAAAGGCGCTCGGCTGTGAATACCTAAACGCCCAGGAGCACGCAGAGCCCAGTCCTGTGGACGGCATTCACCTCGACGCAGTGGCGCATGGCTCTCTGGGCAAAGCGATTGCAGCCAAGATCAAGTCAATGGTCTACTAGCTCTGCTTCATGCTCGACCTACATCGCCCAGATCCCGCCTGGCTCAGGGAACGCCTTGCGGAATGGGCGACGGCACCGCTCAGCTATACGCACAGAAGCGGCATCGACCACCCACCGCAGGGCGGGTTTATTGTGGATCATCATCGAGCGTATCTCGGGCGAGGTCAGGCCGTATTTTCGGCCACCAAAGCCGCGTTGGATGAATGGGTTCACTTTCCCGACTGGGCGGTGATCCACCCGCATCTAGCCAGCCAGACACCCGGTTCATTGGTGGCCATGGTCGTGCGAATCATGGGCCTGTGGTGGATCAATCCCTGCAGAATCCTACAGCGGCATGATTCTGAGACAACGCATGGATTTGTGTACGGCACCCTACCAGAGCATGCTGAGTGCGGCGAGGAGCTCTTTGGCGCCGAGATGGATGCGCAGGGCGATGTCTGGTATGTCATCCGCGCCTTTTCCCGCCCCCGGCATTGGATGGCTTGGGTGGGCTTCCCGCTAGCTAGGTGGTGGCAGTGTCGCTTCGTGCGGGATTCGCAGGCAAAGATGCAGCACACCGTCCGTGCTGCCGTCGGCTTGCAATGAGTTAAGAAGCGCGCTATGGCAGAGCTCCTGTGACGCTAGCGACCAAGATCACCGTATTCCGCATTCTGCTAATCCCCATTTTTATTGGGACAGCGATGTACTATGCGGACTCAGTGGCCCAAGGCAATCGCAACGAGACTCTGCGCTGGATGACGGTCGCGGTTTTCGGCTTGGCGGCCCTCAGTGATGCTGTCGATGGCTACATCGCGCGGAAGCTCAATCAACGCAGCCGCCTCGGTGCCATATTGGATCCGCTGGCGGATAAGTTGCTACTACTTTCCGCCATCCTGACGTTGACCTTTACGACTTGGCCACAGCGTTTCCCGATCTGGTTTCCGCTCTTGATCATCTCGCGAGATGTCGCGGTGATGGGTGGGGCGTTTCTCATCCACCACTACGTCGGTCACTGCCGTATCGCCCCGCATTGGACGGGGAAAATGGCCACCTTCACCCAGATCTTTGCGGTGCTGTGGATTATGCTGGATATTCGCTCACCGGACATCTTGTGGCCCACATGCCTCGCCGCTGCTTTTTCTGCGTTTTCAGGCTTCTACTACATGGCAGGCGGCATCCGGCAGTTGCACCATGGCGACAGCGATCTGGTCTAAGGCTTCCCAGTGAACCATGATTTTGCGAGAGGATTCGTGGCAAAGAAGTCCAAGAGCAAGCCCGCCACCTTCTTTCTGCCGCTGGCACTCGGGTGAACGCCGTCTTCATTGAAGTCTGCTGGCAGCCACTTCAAGTCATCGATCTTGCGACCCTTCTCCCCCTCTGCCCACAAGTACGGTCCCCACAGCAGCAAAGGTGACTTGGAACCCGCCAACGCAACATCACCACTCATCTGCCTTTGAATGAGATGCCGGGCGGCCAGAGCAGACTCATAGGCATAGGGCTCAGGATTCAAACCACCCTTCGCATTGCCCGCCCAAATGCGACTACCCAGGTAAGCGATGCGCAGATTTGGAAATCGTGCACGCGCATTGTGCAAGACTGCGATCGTGTCCGCCTCAAGCTTGCCCAGATGGTCTTGCATCGTCCCGGATGGCCCCTTGTTAGCCATCTTGATCCACGCCACCTGCACCTGCGCCGGGGAGATCCCAGCGCGTTGCAAACGGTTCATTGCCTCCCTCCACGGGCCGCCGTCAGCAGGCACCCACTCCGCCATCGCCTGGCCACCCTGGGCACAATCGATGATGCACAGCGCCGCAGACTTACGTTCGTCTGCATCGGCGATTTGTTTGAAGGTTGAGAATTCCATCGTCGCGTTCGACATACTTATCGAGACCAGAGCAATGCGACCATCCGCAGCAGGTTTTCCCGCCGCATCAAGGGGCGCAATGGTGGCCAATGCTGTCTCAGCGGATGTTTGCAACTCTGGCGGAGGCATGTTTTTTCCCTTGCCATAAAGGCCACCGTCTTCACCCAGATACGTCTCGTCTGCCGTCATGTCGCAAAGCGGCTGCAAGCTCGCTGGAGCGGTTCTCTGATTCGCCGGCCCCTGGGCAGCACGGCCTCCACCGCGCAAGGCTTTGGCCCGATTCAAATAGTCAGCTTCTTCGGCGGAAAGTGTCTCCCCTCTTTTGTCTCGCTGGTAGAGCGCCTTTGCCTTGTCCCAATCAATCGGTTGATCAGGCGTCTGGGCAATCATTTGGCTGGCGAGCGCAAGACAGAATAAAGACAGGATGGAACGCATGGTGTCGGTCTAACACCGCCGAGCTACTTTGGTTTTCTCCAAGTGCAGGGGAAAAGAAATGGCGCAGCCCCCACGACCGTATGACTCAGCTCATGAACCCAACCCGTCGCCTTTTTGCCTCCGCCGTCTTCGCTTCCGCGATCTGCCTCTCCACAGCGTCCATGCATGGACAGCATATCCGCGCCGGGATCATCGGCCTAGATACATCCCACGCTGTGGCTTTCACAAAAGTGCTGAACGCGGAGGTCCAGCGCCCCGAGGTGATGGGAGTGCGCGTCGTCGCCGCCTACGCTCAAGGGAGCAAGGACATCGAGTCTAGCACCGCGCGTGTGCCAGAGTATTCCAAGACCGTCCAGGACCTTGGAGTCGAGATCGTGCCGACGATTGAGGCGCTGTTAGAGAAGGTGGACGTAGTCTTCCTCGAATCAAACGACGGCCGCCCGCACCTGGAGCAACTGCGGCCCTGCCTCGCCGCAGGCAAGCCTGTTTTCATCGACAAACCCATCGCAGGATCGCTCGCGGATGCGATCGCAATCTTCAACGAAGCTGCTGCGGCCAAGACACCCATTTTTTCATCCTCGTCACTACGTTTCGGCAAGGCCACGCAAGCTGTACGAGGCGGCTCGGTGGGACTCGTGAAGCAGGGCGAGACATTCAGCCCAGCCAG
The DNA here is from genome assembly GCA_024232965.1 of Verrucomicrobiaceae bacterium. Taxonomy (GTDB): domain Bacteria; phylum Verrucomicrobiota; class Verrucomicrobiia; order Verrucomicrobiales; family Verrucomicrobiaceae; genus JACKQF01. The sequence continues at coordinate 374,912 of JACKQF010000005.1, forward strand.
CCTAGAACCGCATCACCCAGACCTTTTTTGGTATGGCATTCACGGTGTTGAATCCCTGTTCACTACCATGGGCACCGGTTGCCTGAGCGCCAAGCGTGGCACAACAGAGGATGGCAAAATCATGGTCACGGGCACCTGGGACGGTGGTCGCACCGGCATCTACCGCGAGGCTGGCGAAGGCCGCAAGGGCTACGGCGGCAAGGCTATCGGCGAGAAAGGTGAGGCGCCCGTGGGGGCCTTTGACGGATACGAGCCGTTGCTTTTCGAGATCGTTAACTTCTTTCGCACTGGCATCGCACCCGTGAGCCCGGCAGAAACTCTGGAAATTTATGCCTTCATGGAAGCCGCCGACGAGAGCAAGCGTCGCAACGGCGCAGAGGTGAAGCTCTCGGAAGTGATGGAAAAAGCTAAGGCACACTGAAGCTTTCAGGTGGTCTGAGGTCCAAACGAAGAATTCCGATACACAAAATCGGACGCGACAGGCGTTATGCAGTCAGAAGGATGTCATCCCGTGACTACGGTGCCCATCTGTAGCATAACACGAACCCACAAGCCATAGATCCATGAAAACTCCAAGGTCCCTGACCACTACAATTAGCCTCGCTGCCTTACTCGCGACTGGCGCGGTCGTTATTGGCGAATCGAAGCCAGAACCGAGCCACCGCATCAAGTCGGACGACTTCGTCGCCAAACTCCACAAGGACACCACCCCGCTGCCAGCAGGCGGATCAATGCCAATGAGCTACGCCAGCGTAGTGGACAAGGTCCTACCGAGCGTCGTCACCATTTCTGTCGCCTCGTCGACTCCAGCTCACGAACCGAGCATGGACGATATCCCACCACAGATGCAGCCGTTCTTCCGCCGATTCTTCGGCCTGCCTGAGGACGGAGACAGCGATCCTTTCGAACGCCGCCGCGATCCACGCGATGAAAAAGATCAGGGCGATATTGCCCCAGGTCCACGCGGCAGAGATCGCGCCCCTTCGCCCGCTCCTCAACGTCGTCACCCAACGCCAACAGGAGTCGGCTCCGGGGTTATCGTCACCCCAGATGGATATGTGATGACCAACAATCACGTCATTGAAAACGCAGACGAAATCAAAGTCTCCGTCGTTATTGACGGTCGCAGCAAAGAGTACGTCGCCACAGTAGTCGGTGCTGATCCTCCTACGGACGTAGCGCTGCTGAAAATCGATGGGAAGGACCTACCCGCTGCGACCATTGGTGACAGCGCCAGCCTCCGCGTGGGTGATGTAGTCTTGGCCGCTGGTGCCCCGATGGAGCTAGACCGCTCCGTCACGATGGGTATCATCAGCGCCCTCAGTCGCAATAATCGCCGCATTGAAGGCGACAAATCCTATGAGGACTTCATCCAGACGGATGCGTCCATCAATCCCGGCAATTCCGGCGGTCCACTGGTGGACTCACTGGGGCGTGTGATCGGCATCAATACCGCCATCCTCAGCCGCTCCGGCATGAATGCTGGCATCGGATTCACCATCCCCATCAACATGGTCATCCGCATCGTCGAGGATCTTGTCGATGACGGCGCCGTGCAGCGCGGATTCCTCGGAGTGCAGATTTCCGATGTAAATGAAGAAGTCGCAGGCATGATGCAGCTCAAGGATCACGGCGGCGCAGTTGTGATGCTTGTCGGTGGCGATTCACCTGCAGACAAGGCCGGGGTCGAAGTCGGTGATGTCATCGTCTCCGCCGCTGGAAAGCGAGTCGATGGTAGCGCAGCCCTGCGCCTCATCGTCAGTGCTGAAAAGCCCGGAAGCACCATCCCGCTGGAGATCATCCGCGATGACAAGCGCATGACCCTGAATGCGGTTCTCGAAGCACTCCCTGACTCTGCTCTCGCCGGAGGAGATTCCGAGCGCGGTGTTCCAAAGGGCAAAAAGCCAGGTCCAGAACCCATTGAAATCGTCCCCGGTCTCGAAGCCCAACCCATGAGCCCAGCTCTGCGCAACCGCTTCAAATTGCCTGCCGATATTGAAGGACTCGTCGTCACCAAGGTCGCCGAAAACAGCCGCGCTGCCTCCATGGGCATTCAGGCAGGGGATGTCATCGAAGCCGTCAACAAAATGCCTGTGACCACACTGGAAGACGCCCAAAAGTTGACGAAAGACAACTCACGCGCTACCCGACTTCGTATCTATCGCGATGGCGATACCATGCTGGTCATCGTGCCGCTTGAGGACAACTAAGATTGACCGCAGCAGTTCATGCCGCGCCACTGATACCGTCCGCGCCCCAGTAGCGCGGGCGGTTTTTTGTTTTTGGATTTTGAGCAATTTGCGTTCTTCCTTTCCAGAATGATCGATTTGAGATAATCACAGGACGTGCCCGCCGCCCTCCAGCGCCTTGCCCAAATTCTGCCCGCCGACCGTTTGCTCACCTCGGCGGCGGAATTGGCTGCTTATGAGAGCGATGGGCTCACCGCCTTCCGCACGCGACCCCTCGCGATCGCTGTGCCCGAGACGCAGGAGGAAGTGATCGCGCTGGTGAGACTCTGCCATGAGCTGCAACTGCATTTTGTTGCGCGCGGCAGTGGAACAAGTCTTTCTGGAGGATCGCTGCCCGTAGTCGGCGGGATCGTCATCACCCTGAACCGCTTGAACCGAATTCTGAAACTCGATCCCGATCAGCGCCTCGCTATCGTCGAACCTGGGGTTATCAATTCGCAAGTCACCACCGCCGCAACGCCTCACGATTTGCACTACGCACCCGATCCCTCCAGTCAGAGCATCTGCACCATCGGTGGAAACGTCGCTTTCAATTCCGGCGGCGCGCATTGCCTGAAATACGGCATGACTTCCAATCACGTGCTGGGTATCAAGGCAGTACTGGCAACGGGCGAGGTCGTACAATTCGGCGGCGAGAGTCGCGAAAGCATCGGTCCCGATGCATGCGGTCTATTCACCGGGAATGAAGGGCTCTTTGGCATCGCCCTCGAGATCACTCTGCAACTACTACCACGTGCGGAGAGCTTTCACACCGTGTTGGCCGGCTACCAAACTCTTGAGCAAGCAGGCGATGCGGTCTCCGCCGTTATTGCGGCAGGCCTCCTACCGGGCGCGATGGAAATCATGGACGCGCTGGCGCTCAACGCGGCCAAAGCAGCTGTGCATGCCGAATATCCACCGGGGTGCGAAGCAGTGCTGATCGTCGAGCTCGAAGGACCTCGTGAAAGTGTCGCTATCGAAAAGCAGAGCCTGGAGGCCATCCTAACTGCCAGCCGCCCCGTTGAGATGCGTCCTGCCCGCGATGCCAAGGAACGTCTCGCCATCTGGAAAGGCCGCAAGAGTGCCTTCAGCGCCGTGGGCAGACTCTCTCCTGACTTCATCGTTCAAGACGGGGTCGTCCCGCGTCGACGACTTGGCGAGGCGCTGCGTCGTATTGATTCAATGTCCAAGGAGGCAGGGATTCGCGTGGCCAACGTCTTCCATGCTGGTGATGGGAATTTGCATCCTTTGATCCTTTTCAATGGACGCGAGGAGGGTGCCCTCGAACGCGCAGAAGATCTGGCCGGACGTATCCTCAAGATGTGTGTCGAGATGGGTGGATCGATCACTGGGGAACACGGCATTGGCGTCGAGAAACGGGAGTTTTTAGCGGATATGTTCAACCAGTATGAGATCGATGCCATGTTGCGTCTGCGCGCTGCCTTTGACCCGCATGGCATCGCCAATCCAGGAAAAATGTTCCCCGGTAAAGAGGCACCCTCACTCTCCCACCATGGACTACACCCGCTGGAGAAAGCCGGCATCATCTCACGCGAATGATGACTCCCGAAGACATCCACGAACTTGCTGAGGCGGTGCGCTCGAGCCCACGCGTTTTGGCCATAGGCGCGGGAACCAAGCCTCGACTCTCGCAGATCGAAGCCACCAAGATTTGCATGCAAAGACTCCAGGGCATCATCGAGTATGATCCCGGCGAGTTTACCTTCACAGCACTCGCGGGGACGCCTCTGGCCGAGATCGCTGCAGCCCTGGCAGCAAAGCAGCAATACCTGCCATTCGATCCGCCGCTGATCGGCGCTGGCGCAACCCTCGGTGGCACGGTCGCCGCCGGGTTGAGTGGCCCCGGACGATTTCGATTTGGTGGCGTGCGCGATTTCATCCTGGGAGTTCGCTACATCGACGGCGCTGGCCGTGTCCTGCGGATGGGTGGTAAGGTCGTCAAGAACGCAGCGGGCTTTGATCTTCCCAAGTTCTTTGTGGGCAGCCTCGGGCGTTTCGGGGTGCTGGCAGAGCTCACATTCAAAGTCTTCCCCCGTCCGGCATCGTCGATGACGCTGCGGCTCAGCTCGGCGGACATCCACAGTTCTTTAAATATGCTGCGGTCAATCTCCAGAGGACGTTGGGAGGTCGAAGCTCTCGACATCCTTCCCCGCTCCTTCGACATCGCACTGCGAATCGCCGGGCCCGAGGCGGCGCTGCCACTCTTAGCGACGGACCTGCTAGCTCACTTTGATGGAGCTAAACTCAGCAACGAAGAGGCCGCTACCCTCTGGGAGGATCTGCGCGAATTCCGGTGGGTTCCGCCGGATGCCGCGCTGCTCAAAATTCCCGTCGCACTGGACCAACTGCTTGCGCTCTATTCAAGTCATCTAGGGGACTCAATTCACGTCAGTGCTGGTGGGAATGTCGCCTGGCTCGCCACGCCCCGGACAACTCAGTGGCCAGCGATGACGCTGCGAGGAAACTCCCCTCTCTGGACAGCACCAACACAGCGCCCGGCGATTTGGCAGTCCATCAAAACGGCCATGGACCCCGAACAACGCTTTCCAACTCTCGACCCGTAATGCTTCACCAAATCTCCAGCGATGACCATGGCCCCCTCGGCGCGCCTATGACGCGCGCGATCGAGGCCTGCGTTCATTGTGGTTTTTGTCTGGCAGCCTGCCCAACGTACCGCGAACTAGGCCAGGAGATGGACACACCGCGCGGTCGCATCGTCCTCATGAAAGAAGTGCTGGAAGGAAAGCTGCCCATTGAATCCGCCCAGCCGCACATCGATCGCTGCCTTGGCTGCCTGTCATGCGAACCCGCCTGCCCAAGCGGAGTGCCTTATCGCGATTTGATCAGCCCCTTTCGGGCGGTCATGCAGTCAAAAATGAAGCGAACCTGGATGGAGCGATTCCGCCGGACGTTGACCGCACAAACACTGCCCTTCCCGGCTCGATTCCGCATCGCGGCGTACATCGCCCAATGGAGCAAGTGCCTCCGCCCACTGTTGCCGCGATCAATGTACCCGATGTTCGACCTAGTGCCCGATCACCTGCCGCCAGCGCAGGCTTGGCCGGAGGTCGTTCCTGCTATGGGCCAGCGTCGGGCACGAGTGGCACTGCTGATCGGCTGCGCGCAGCGGGTGCTAGACCCGGACATCAATGCCGCCACGATTGAAGTCCTCACCCACAACGGGGTTGAGGTCGTCCTGCCCGCCAGCCAAGGCTGTTGTGGGGGACTGGCATGGCACACTGGAGATCTGGCCGCCGCTCAAAAGTTTGCACGCCAGAACATGGACGCCTTTCCTCCCGACCTCGATGCCATCCTAACGAACGCCGCCGGTTGTGGCTCAGCCATGCACGAATACCCCCTGGTGCTGCGGGGAACCGAGGACGAAACCCGAGCGGAAGTGTTCCGACAGCGAGTGATGGACGTCAGCTTGTTCTTGTCGGATCTCGGCCTACTGCCAGGTCTATTTGCCGAACAAAAGATCACTGTCGCCTATCAAGATGCCTGCCATCTGGCCAATGCCCAGGATGTTCGTAATGAACCCCGCGAGCTCTTGCTCAGTATTCCAGGACTCGAATTGCGCGAACTGGCAAACGGCCACCTCTGCTGCGGCAGTGCCGGGAGCTACAACATGGACCAGCCCTCAATCGCCTCTTCACTGGGTAAGCAGAAGGCCCAAGCGGTCATCGACACAGGCGCGCGTGTGGTCGCTTCAGGCAACATTGGCTGCCTGACCCAATTGCGCCTACACCTCAGTCAGGCTGGAGCAAAGATCAGCGCTCGTCATACCATGCAGGTAATGCGGGACGCTCTCTGCGCGAAAGATCAGTCTTCGTAGCGATAGCCAGCGCCGTGCACGGTGCGGATGATTCGTGGGTCTGAGGGATCCTTTTCCAAACGCTTGCGCATCTGGCTGATGTGCTGATCCAGCGCTCGACTTTCCGGAAAGTATTCCACGCCCCAGACCTCATCCGCCATCGTGTTTCGATCCACAACTTTGCCTTTGCGCTCGAAGAGTAGTTTCATCACTTTCAAATCGCGAGGGCTCAGCGGAATCTCTTCCTCACCTCGGTAGGCGCGCAATTCTGCTGGTACGATGCGCAGATCAGCCATCATAAATTCCTCCAAATGTTCTTCCTTCTTCGCGGGTTGACGACTCGACCTACGCAGGATGGCCCGAAGACGTGCCAAGATTTCCTTCATACTGAACGGCTTCGTCAGGTAGTCGTCCGCTCCCAGCTCAAGCCCCAAAACCTTATCGATCTCTTCAGACTTTGCGGTAAGAAAGAGGATGGGAACCGCCTCATCCACTTTGCGAATCCGCTTGCACACCTCATAACCATTCATTCCTGGCATCATGACATCCAGGCAAACGATGTTGGGGCGCTCGCTCAGAAAACTCTCAAACGCAGCTGTGCCATTCGATGCCGCGACAACTTCGAAGCCCTCCATGGTCAACACCTCGCGCAAGGCATCGCGGGTGTGGTCGTCATCTTCGGCAATCAATATCTTGGTAATCATAAAGTCGAGTTGTGAATGGGCGTCAAAGGCAAGGCAAGGATGAAGCACGCTCCTTGGGTTTGTCCAGTCTCTATCCCCAAAGTTCCTCCATGAAGTTCTGCCAATTCCCGTGAAATAGTCAGCCCGATTCCGGTGCCCGAAACCCCCTCATTAAGATCTGATCTTAATCTTTCAAAAGGTTCAAAAACAACTTTTTGTTTTCCAACCGGAATACCTGGACCGCGATCACGCACACGAACTACTGCCCGCCCCTGTGCAACGTTAGTGCTAATCCGCACCCACCGACCGCCCGCACCATACTTCTCGACATTCGAAAGCAAATTGCCAAGGATCTGCTCAATCGCATCAAGATCCGCACGCATCAACGGCGGGCCATGGCATTCCACCTCGATTTCGATCTGCTTCTTCTGCAAAGCCGGCTTCCAATTTTCAACAACGCGCCTCACCACCTCGTCCAAGACGAGGTCCTGAGGCTGAATGTCCAGGCGATCCCGCTGCTGCCGAGCAAACGCCAACACGTTTTGAATCAATCGCCCCAATCGAGCACTCTCAGATTCCACAACTGCTAGTTGTTTGAGACCAGTACCATCACCCGCTGTCTCAAATCGATGCGCCGCCATCTCCGCATAGAGACGAATGTTTGTCAAAGGGGTGCGCAATTCATGTGAAACTTGATTTACGAAAGACACCCTCGCTTTCGCCTCATCCAACTCTCGGGAACTCTCGCTGAAATACACCCAAGCTAGGGCGATCACGAGGATAATGCCAGACCCCATGCCAAGAGCGATTGGGAAAAGGTAAGCTTGTGGCACCTCTTCCTCTGACGGCGTGTAGTCGATCCTCCAACCCGACAGCGGTCCTGAAATCCCATGCTCTACCTTCTTGGAGATTCCTGCAAGATCCGTGGACTGCCCCCAAAGATATAGGATCCTGCCCGCACCGTCTAACAGGCTCATCTTCCCCAAAGGCATCGCCATGCCCGGAGGCGGCAACCGAGTGAAGAAGTCTGCCATCACTCCGCTCATCTCCAACGTCGCCCCACAAATGCCTTTGCTACTGCGGCACCAATAAACCATTGCTGGTGGAGAGGCCACAGTGTTCATCAGAAGCCCACTCTGAACCTCACTAGACGGGCCCTTCAGTACTTGGGAACCCAGAAAATCTTCCGTCGACTTTGAAAACGCAACCCAGTCTGGCAAAGCGCTCGACGCCGCCGGAACCGCCACAAACGGCTGCTCACTCCCCCTCAATGCCTGGCGAACCCGATTCAGTCGTGCCCTCAACTCTTGCACCACCTCGCCAGGTAACACCGAAGAGTTGTCACCGGACGTTCCGACTGCCCCACCTTTCCCGAATCGCCGGAATTCCCCGGTCTCCAGGAGTGCCCACGACTCCAACACCCAAGGATGCTGTAGATAGGATTGGGTTGCAATCTCAAGCGATTCATTGCCCCCATCCACCCCAAGTTGGTCGAAGGTTTCGACCAACTTTAGCAGGTCTCGAGATAGTTGTTGATCGGCTGCTACTAAACGCTCAGCAATGGCACCACCCCGGACGGCATTGGTGCGGCTCTCTGCGTCTCGCAGCAAGTACGTCCCAAGCCAAGCCAGCAGCACCAGAGGCACAGTGACAAGCAAGACTAGGAGCGTTGTGGTTCTGCTCATGTTTCTATTGGCGAATCTTGTCCGCCCCACCAAGAAATCACTATTTTATGTAAAAATCAAAATTTCTTGATATTTTACTTAACTAAGCTATCAAATTCGGCCACTCTGTCACCCAGAGTTTCATGCGCGCCCCCTCTCCTCATGGTTGCAAAAGTGTCTCCCGGCTCAAAATCACCTACAGAATCCTTAGGGGAATTTGAGAAGCTACTCCAGGCGGTTGATGTCCTCCGCTCACGAGGAGGTCCCTCCCCTGAAGAATATGCGGGTCTCAATCGGCTTATCCGGCGCACTGGCGATGAAATCCGGACAGGTATGATCGATCAAGTGCAGGTGAAAGAAAAGCTCACTGCGATCAGCCTGCAGCACTTCGCAGGGACCCTTCAGGCAAACGCAATCAGCAAACCACATGGCTACAGTGGCGACTTTGAGATGATTGACGCCATTTATCGGCTGGCCGTCAGTCCAGAACCGAGACTGCGCCGGTGGGACTTGTTTTTCCACGCCCAATCGGCACCCTGTGCGGTTCGCAACAGGAAGATCTATTTCATGCAACTCCTGGACGCTCTCATGGTCAAGCATGCTGGCCAGCGCCGTGTGATCAAAGTCCTCAATGTCGGCAGCGGTCCAGCCCGGGATGTCTTCGAGTGGCTGTGCACACACCCAAAGGCTGAGGTCCGCTTCGAGTGCGTGGACCTTGACCCCAAAGCGATCTCTTTTGGCCGCACTCTGTGTTCCCCTTTTGGAGCAAGGGTCATGTTCCACCATCAAAACGCTCTGAAAAGCGTTCCATCCGCAGGTTACGACCTGGTCTGGTGCGCTGGCCTTTTTGACTACCTCAGCGGTAGAGTCGCCACTCGGCTACTCCGCGCCTTGCTCGCAGTCGCTGCCACTGGGGCCGAGGTGGTCGTTGGCAATTTCTCCCAATTCAATCCCAGCCGTGACTACATGGAGATCTTTGGCGATTGGTTTCTGGAGCATCGCAGCGAGGGTGAGATGCGCGAGATCGCTTTGGCCGCAGGCGGTAACGAGATCGATGTCACATGGGAACCGGAAGGTGTAAATCTTTTCGTCCACTGTAAGCGCAGCGTCGACGGTTAAACCGTATTCGAACAATATCAAAGTCCGTCAGCCAGCTGGGGATTGACGACAGACCACTTCTTCGCTCATGATCGAAGAATGAAAAACTTCTTCATGCTCGCGTTGTTTCTGCTTTGTGTCGGGACAGTCGTTGAATGCACGCCGAAACCACCACCCGTGGCTTACGCTGATTTGGAGTGGAAAGACGATGTCTACTACAAAGACGGCAAACCCTTCTCAGGGGTGGCGACGGCTGAATACTCCGCTGGTCACCCCAAAGGAGAATACCCGCTGATGGATGGACGAATGCATGGCGTCGTCCGCGAGTGGTGGGAAAACGGGCAACCCTCCGTCGAAACGAGCTTTGATATGGGGCAGCGCAATGGTTCAAACAAGTACTGGCGCAAAGATGGGACCATCATGAAGGAGCAGATTTACGACCACGATAAGCCCGTGAAAACGATTCATTACGACGAAAAAGGAAAGCCGCACCAAGACGAAACCTCTGCTACCCAAGGCACAGAGAAATAGGCGGCAACCAAAGCGACACCAAAAAAACGCCCTCCTCGGCGCTAGGCTGAGGAGGGCGTCTGATAGGTGTTTAATAGACTTATGCGTCAGCGGCGACTTCGTCAACCGCAGCAGCGGCTTCTTCGGCTTCGCTTGCGCGGGTGCTGAAGATAGGCTTCTCGGTCTCTTCGAGTTCGAAGGTGCGATTGGCCAGGAAGCCAGTGCCAGCAGGGATCAGGTGGCCCATGATGACGTTCTCCTTGAATCCACGGAGGTAGTCGGCCTTCGCCAGCGTAGCGGCTTCGGTCAACACGCGGGTAGTGTCTTGGAAAGACGCAGCTGAGATGAAGGACTCGGTCTCCAAGGAGGCCTTCGTGATGCCGAGTAGGACTGGCTCAGCCTCTGCAGGCTTACCACCTTCTTCGACTACACGCTCATTTTCGCGGTCGAATTCGCTGCGATCCAACTGGTCCCCCCAAAGGAAGGTTGTATCCCCTGGATCGGAGATCTTCACCTTGCGGAGCATCTGGCGGATGATGATTTCGACGTGCTTGTCGTTAATTTCCACGCCCTGGGCGCGGTAAACTTCCTGCACTTCGTTCACCAAGTGTTCACGTAGGGCCTGAGGTCCAAGAATCTCGAGGATTTCATGCGGGACAACGGGGCCTTCGGTGAGCTGGTCGCCCTTATTGACGTGGTCTCCGTTGTAAACAAGGATGTGCTTGCTGCGCGGGATAAGGTGCTCTTCCTGCTGACCCGTTTTTGGATCAGTGATGATCACGCGGCGCTTGCCACGCACCAGACCACCGATTTCTGCGTTCCCGTCGATACGTGCGATTTCACAGGCGTCCTTCGGTTTGCGTGCTTCGAAGAGCTCGGCAACACGCGGCAGACCACCGGTGATGTCCTTGGTCTTGCTGGCCTTCCGCGGTGTCTTGGCAATCGTGGTACCGCCTTCGATCTTCTCGCCATTCTTGATGCCAAGGTGAGCCCCGGCAGGAATGGTGTAGCTGGCGATAACTTCGTGAGTCTTCGGATCGGTGAGAACAACCTGTGGGTGAAGGTCTTCTTTGTGCTCGATGACAACCGTTTCTTCGATGCCCGTGGAAGGGTTCACTTCCTTGGTCATCGTGATGCCGGAAATCATGTCGCGGAATTCAACCTTACCGGCCTTCTCCGTGATAATCGGGATGTTATAGGGATCCCAGGTAACGATCTGCTCACCCTTTTTGACGGAAGAGCCTTCTGGCTTCGCGATGACCGCACCGAGGAGCAGTTTATGGCTTTCCAGTTCGCGGCCGTCGTCAGCAACAACAGCGAGAACGCCGTTCTTGGTAAGAGCAATCCACTTCCCTTCGATCGTCTGCACCGTGCGGATGTCGTTGTAGCGGAGAGTACCAGCGTGCTTGGTGTTGATGAAAGGCTGCTTGAAGCTGCTCATAGCCGCACCACCGACGTGGAAGGTACGCATGGTCAACTGAGTTCCTGGTTCACCGATGGACTGAGCCGCGATGATGCCGACTGCAGAGCCGATCTTCACATCACCACCAGTCGCAAGGTTCAAACCGTAGCACTGGGCACAGCAGCCGCGCTTACTTTCGCAAGTCAACACGGAGCGAATCTTCAACTTCTCTACACCAATCTTCGAAAGATGGTTGGCTTCATCTTCACCGATCAACTGGCCGGGCACCACAATCGTCTTGGAACGATCCACTGGGTCGTGAACGGTTTCACAAGAAGTGCGTCCGTAGATGCGGGTCTTGAGATCGACCACTTCTTCATCACCAGAGTAGATGGAAGAAAGGGTGATACCGTTGACGGTGCCGCAATCGATTTCAGTGACGATCACGTCCTGCGACACGTCCACCAACTTACGGGTCATGTAGCCGGAGTCAGCCGTCTTCAGAGCGGTATCTGCCAGACCTTTACGAGCACCGTGAGTGGAGATGAAGTATTCAAGAACGCTCAGACCTTCGCGGAAGTTCGAGGTAATCGGACGCTCAATAATGTCGCCGCTTGGACGGGCCATCAGGCCACGCATCCCTGCGAGCTGCTTGATCTGCGTGCGGTTACCACGAGCACCGGAGTCCACCATGATGTAGAGTGGGTTGTGCTGCTTCTTGCCGGCGTTGTGCTTCAGCGTGCTGAAGACTTCTTCAGCCAACTTATCCGTAACCTGCGTCCAGATATCGATGATCTTCTGAGAGCGCTCACCCTGGGTAATGATACCGCGGCGATACTGCTTCTCGACTTCATCGATATTGGTGTAGGCACCGTCCAAACCTGCCTTCTTGGAATCAGGAATGACCATGTCGGTAATGCCGATCGAACAACCCGAACGCGTAGCTTCGCGGAAGCCGAGCGCCTTCAAGCGGTCCAGGCAAACAACGGTTTCACGATGACCAACCGTCTGGAAACAGCGCCAGATGACGTTGGAGATCTGCTTCTTGCCGATCGTTTCATTGATGAAACCGAGCGTCTCAGGCCAGATTTCATTGAAACGGACGCGGCCAGCAGTGGTCTCGATCCAAGGTTTCTCGGGATCGCCAAAGATGCGTTTCGGTTGTTTGTAGTCTGGATTGCGGAAGCGGACCTTGTCGTTGACGGCCAGCTGATTTTCGCTCAACGCAAACTCAACTTCCGACACGTCGTTGAACGTTGGAAGACGTTCTGGGTGGTCTGACTTCTTCGCGTCTGGTGATGGGAATTCACGCAGATAAGTCAGGAAGTAGCAACCGAGAGGAATGTCCTGCGATGGGGTCGTAATCGGACGACCGCTAGCGGGCGAGAACAGGTTGTTCGGAGCCAGCATGAGGAGGCGAGCCTCCATCTGTGCCTCAATGGAAAGCGGAACGTGAACAGCCATCTGGTCACCATCGAAGTCGGCGTTGTAGGCCGTACAAACGAGGGGGTGGACGCGGATAGCCTCACCTTCGATGAGCTTTGGCTCAAACGCCTGGATGGACAAACGGTGGAGAGTAGGCGCACGGTTGAGAAGAATCGGGTGACCCTTCGTGACTTCGTCGAGAATGTCCCACACCTCTGGCGTGCGACGTTCGATCATCTTTTTGGCGCTGCGCACTGTGTGCACGAGGCCCATCTCCTTGAGGCGACGAATGATGAAGGGTTCGAACAAGACGAGGGCCATCTTCTTCGGCAGACCGCACTGGTGTAGGCCAAGGTCAGGTCCGATCACGATCACCGAACGACCGGAGTAATCGACGCGCTTGCCGAGCAGGTTCTGCCGGAAGCGACCGCTCTTACCCTTGAGCATGTCGGAGAGCGACTTCAGCGGGCGATTGCCAGCACCGGTAACGGCGCGACCATGGCGACCGTTGTCAAAGAGTGCATCCACAGCTTCCTGGAGCATGCGCTTTTCGTTGCGGATGATGACATCCGGTGTGCGCAGTTGCAGGAGGTTCTTGAGACGGTTGTTGCGGTTGATCACACGACGGTAGAGGTCGTTAAGATCGGAAGTTGCAAAGCGGCCACCTTCGAGAGGCACCAACGGACGGAGGTCCGGTGGGATGACGGGCAGCACTTCCATGATCATCCATTCCGGACGGGAGTGACTTTCAGCAAAGCCCTGGCAAAGCTTCAAGCGCTTGGCCAGCTTCTTGCGGACCTGCTTGGAGCGGGTCTTGGTCATGGCGTCCTGCAGTTCCGTGGTAATCTCCGCCAGATTCATCTGGGCAAAGATATCGCGGATCGCCTCAGCACCCATGCCGACGCGGAAGGCGTCTGCACCGAACTGCTCTTCGGCTTCGCGAAGCTCAACTTCCGTGAGGAGCTGACCGCGCTGCATCGGCGTGGAGCCTGGATCGACCACCATGTAATCTTCATAGTAGATGACGCGCTCCAGGGAGCGGGCCGTCATGTCCAGCATCAGGCCGATACGACTAGGCATGCACTTGTAGAACCAAATGTGGGTCACAGGCACGGCCAATTCGATGTGGCCCATGCGCTCACGACGCACACGGCTGAGGGTCACCTCAACACCGCAGCGATCGCAAACGACGCCTTTGTGTTTGATGCGCTTGTACTTACCGCAGGCGCACTCCCAGTCCCGGGTGGGACCAAAGATACGCTCACAGAACAAGCCGCCTTTTTCCGGCTTGAACGTGCGGTAGTTGATGGTTTCAGGGTTCTTCACTTCACCGGAGCTCCAGGAGCGAATGCGCTCACTGGAGGCGATGCAGATGGAGACGAAGTCGAACTCCTCGCCTCGAGGGGTTTCTCCGAAGATTTCTTTCAGGCTCGCGTCAGCATTCATAAGATGGATTGGATGCGTGGGGGTTAAGGGATGCGCGGGTGGGTTTCAGAGAACAACGGCGTCTTAGGCATCGGTGCCAGAAGCAAAACGTTCGAGGTTTTCGACGTCGGCATCATGTGTGGCGCGTTTGTGCACCTTCACATCAAGACCGAGCGATTGCATTTCTTTGATCAAAACGTTGAAGGACTCTGGCGTGCCAGCTTCCAGGGCGTTGTCACCCTTCACAATGGATTCGTAAATCCGTGTGCGGCCTTGGACGTCATCGGACTTCACAGTGAGCAGTTCCTGCAGCGTATAAGCGGCACCGTAGGCTTCGAGCGCCCACACCTCCATTTCCCCGAAACGCTGACCACCGTATTGGGCTTTGCCACCCAATGGTTGCTGCGTAACAAGTGAGTAGGGTCCGACAGCACGAGCGTGGATCTTGTCAGCGACAAGGTGGCCCAGTTTCAGCATGTAGATATAGCCAACCACGACCTCTTGAGCGAAGAACTCACCAGTGCGTCCGTCGCAGAGACGAGACTTACCGTTGAGGCCCATCCACTCATAGCCCGGGACCTTCTTGGCGTCCTTGATGAACTCCATGATCTTAGACTCAGGGATACCATCAAAGATCGGGGTTGCGATCGTCAGCCCCAGTGCCTTGGCGGCAATGCCAAGGTGGGTTTCAAGAACCTGACCGACGTTCATACGAGATGGCACGCCAAGAGGGTTTAGGCAGATATCGACCGGAGTTCCATTTTCCAGGAACGGCATGTCTTCTTCTGGCACGATGGTAGCAACGACGCCCTTGTTACCGTGGCGACCAGCCATCTTATCACCAACGGAAAGCTTACGCTTGGAGGCAATGAAAACGCGGACTTGTTTGACGACACCGGAATCGCTGGCGTCTTCGTTGCCAGCTTCGATGCGGTCCAGATTGCGCTCACGCTCCATGTCAGCATCAGCGAACTTCTGTTCGAAGCTGTTGACGATGTCCATGATCTTATTGCGGATCGGGCTCGGGTCGATTTCGACAGTGTCGTAGCTCTCAGCAAGCTTACGGAGCAAAGTCTTGGTGATCTTCTTGTTCGCGCCGATGATGATCTCGCCAGTCTGACCGTTCACCACGTCGAGGGGGATTTTCTCATTGAGGAGGATGGCGGAGAGTTTTTCCGTCAGGTCTTCCGTGAGGGTTTCCTTCTTCGTACGATAGTCTTCTTCAATCTGCTTGATCTGTTTCTTATATTCCGTCGGGGAGAGCTTCTCCTTATCGGAACCACCGCGCTGTGCCACTCGGACATCCATGATGATGCCAGTGCAACCCGATGGAACTCTCAGGGAGGTGTCCTTTACATCCGCCGCTTTTTCACCAAAGATAGCGCGCAAAAGGCGCTCTTCTGGGGCGAGCTCAGTCTCGGATTTCGGAGTGATCTTTCCGACGAGGATGTCACCTGGCTTCACCTCTGCACCGACGCGAATGACACCCGTTGCATCAAGGTTCTTCAAGGCTTCATCACCAACGTTCGGAATATCGCGAGTGATTTCTTCGGGCCCGAGTTTAGTATCACGGGCGATGACTTCAAAGTCTTCAATGTGGATAGAGGTGTAAATATCCTCTTTCACCACACGGCGACTGATGACGATAGCATCTTCGAAGTTGTATCCGTTCCAAGGCATGAACGCGACGAGCATGTTCTTGCCAAGGGCGAGTTCACCTTGATCGGTACAAGGGCCGTCAGCGAGCACGTCACCCTTCTTGATTTTCTGCCCACGGGTCACCAGCGGGCGCTGGTTGATGCAAGTGCCAGCGTTAGAACGACCGAACTTGCGGAGCGGATAGACGTAAGTGCCTTTTTCTTCGTCGGTCTGCACGGACTTGATTGGGTCCTCGAGGAAGGCCTTCTCAGTGATCGGTAAGTTGCCATCTTTCGTGACAATAATGACATCAGCGCATGCTGCGGCGACCGTACCGTTGCCATCAGCAACGACGACGGAGCGGGAATCACGAGCGGCCTTGCCCTCCATGCCGGTGCCGACGAGTGGAGCCTCTGCCTCGAGAAGCGGCACACCCTGGCGTTGCATGTTCGAACCCATCAGAGCGCGGTTGGCATCATCGTGTTCAAGGAAGGGAATCAACGCAGCAGCAACGGAGACGACCTGCTTTGGAGAGACGTCCATCAGCGTCGGAACGCTTGGGTCCACTTCAAGGAATTCACCACGATAGCGGACAGTGACCTTGTTGCTGGTAAAGCGTCCCTTCTCATCGATCAGGTTATTGGCCTGGGCGATGTGATGGTTTTCTTCTTGGTCAGCAGTGAGGTATTCGGTTTTTTCCGAAACGACACCATCCTTAACCGGACGGTAGGGCGTCTCGATGAAACCGAATTCGTTGATGCGGGCGTAGCTCCCGAGCGAGTTAATCAGACCGATGTTTGGACCTTCTGGAGTCTCAATCGGGCAAATACGACCGTAGTGGGACGTGTGAACGTCACGCACTTCAAAGCCTGCACGGTCACGGTTCAGACCGCCAGGTCCGAGCGCGGAGAGACGACGTTTGTGAGTCAACTCTGCGAGAGGATTCGTCTGATCCATGAATTGGCTCAGCTGGCTGCGACCAAAGAAGTCACGAACGACGGCGGAGAGAGCCTTTGGATTGATGAGCTTTTGCGGCGTCATCGTATCCATGTTCACATCAAACAAGGTCATGCGCTCTTTCACGAGACGCTCGGTGCGGGCCAGACCGACACGGCACTGGTTCGCCAGCAATTCGCCGACGGCACGCACACGGCGGCTTCCAAGGTGATCGATATCATCGAGGACGCCTTCGCCTTCACGCAGACGGAAGAGGTAGCGCATTGCGCTGACCACGTCTTCGGCGGTGAGGATGCGCATTTCCGTATCGACCTTCAGCGTCAGCTTCTGGTTGATTTTGTAACGACCAACACGGGTAAGGTCATAGCGCTTTGGATCGAAGAACAGACGCTTCACGAGTGCGCGAGCATTTGGAACGGTCGGAGGATCGCCTGGACGCAGGCGGCGATAGATTTCCTTCAGAGCCTCATCTTCATCCTTGGCAGCGTCTTTGCGCAGCGAGGTGATGAGCAAATCTTCCGGAGAGGCGGTGACGACTTTGACATTGCGATTGCCAAGCTGAATAAGCTGGCGAATAACGCCCGCCGTCAGTGGCTCGTAAGCACGGGCGATGATGAGCTCACCGTCCATGATGTCCTTGAATAGCACCTTGGAGGCAATTTCCTCTTCAGGCATGCCTTCCTTGAGCTTGAGATCCTCAATCTTGTAGAACAGTTTGAGAATGTCCTCATCGGTTGGGAAGCCAATCACGCGCAGCAGCGTCGTAGCCAAGAACTTGCGCCGACGACGGCGACGGTCGAGGTAGACGTAAAGCAGGTCGTTGGTGTCAAACTGTACTTCGAGCCAGGTGCCGCGGTCAGGAATAATGCGGAATCCATGCAGCCAGCGGCCGTTAAGGTGCTGTTGGGTCTCAAAGCAAATACCAGGGGAGCGGTGAAGTTGACTGACGACGACACGCTCAGCACCGTTGATCACGAACGTGCCGCGCTCGGTCATCAGCGGCAGTTCGCCCATGTAAACGCGTTCCTGACGCGCCTCGCGCCCTTCTTCACGCAGTTCAAACGTGACATACAAAGGGGCACTATAGGTTTCTGCCTCACGGATTGCTTCCAGTGAGTTCAACTTTGGCTCGCCGATTTCATACAAAGTGAAATCGAGGGTCATCTTACCATCGTAGCTCTCGATGGGGAAGACCTCGCGAAACACGGCTTGTAGACCCAAGTCCTTCCGCTTGGAAGGGAGGATATTTTTCTGGAGGAACTCCTCATAGGAGCGGAGCTGAATCTCAATGAGATTTGGTGGCTCGGCGACTTCGTGGATTTTGCCAAAGTTAGTGCGCTGGGACATAAGCAGATTTGGGGCTTTGGGTTGGCAACGGGACAGGTGGGGATTTAAACGGCGGAATCAGCTCCGCAGGGGACGCATGAAGACCAGGATCAGGGGACGAGTCCGAAACTGGGGGCTACATGAACAGGGACAAACCGACCCCCTGCCCGACGAGAATCGCCGGACGTGAAGTCGGAAAAATGGGCGCACGCAAAAGTCCCGCAGCCGCCCTTCGCCGCTCCGGTGGGCATTCCCCGGAGGCTGGCGATCAAAAGGTAGGGGGCTGGCATGCGGTAGAGAGACAGATGGGCGAGATACAGAAGCGGAGACAAAAGAGGAGGCAAAGGTTCTGGTGAAGGAAACCTAAAGTCTAGGGGCAGTAATCTTTTCCGAAGAAATGTTGAGCCACCAGAATTTTGGCTTCGAGTCAGTGTGAATGCGAACGCGAGTCTAGGCTACTTGGCAGATGGTTGATAAGGCTTACGCCGCGCACCGCCACCTGGACGGTGACGATACGCGGCAAAGCTTGTAGGATCTGAATGAACTTACTTGATCTCGACTTTGGCACCAGCGGCCTCGAGCTTCTTCTTGACCTCTTCGGCCTCTTCCTTCTTGACGCCTTCTTTGAGCTTGGCACCGCCTTTTTCGACGAGTGCTTTTGCTTCAGCGAGGCCGAGGCCTGCGACGACGTTACGGACCTCTTTGATGACGGCGATTTTGTTCGCGCCACCTTCGACGAGGATCACGTCAAATTCGGTCTTCTCTTCGGCTGCAGGAGCAGCGGCACCACCAGCAGGAGCTGCGGCGGCAACAGGAGCAGCGGCGCTAACGCCCCACTTCTCTTCGAGGGTTTTCACGAGGTCAGCGACTTCCAGGACGGTCAAGCCACTCAGTTCATCAACGATTTTTGCTAGGTCTGCCATATTAGTGTGTCGGTATCGCCGTTTCCCGGAGCTCCGGGTGATTTCAGTCGGGAAGCTTCCCGAACCGGCAAGGAACCATTGGATGTTTGTTTTTCAGACGGCATTGGCCGTCATCGGATCAAAGGGTTTGTAATAACTGAACAAATTGTGACGGAAAGAAGGGGCGGATGCACGTGGCAGCCCACCCCAACGGGAATTTATTGCTCGCCCTTGGCTTTGAGCACACGCGCCAAGGAAGCGGCAGGCTCGTTGAGGAGGCGGACCAGCGTGCTTGCAGGAGCGGAAAGAACTCCAAGCAATTGGCCGAGCAGAATTTCGCGAGAAGGCAGGTCAGCGAGAGCGCCGAGGGCGTCAACATCGAGGAATTTGCCATCCATGATGCCGGCTTTCATGGCAGGCTTAGCGAACTCTTTACCGAAGGTCTTCATCACCTTCGCAGCAGCACACACGTCCTGAGCACCAGTCACGACAGCGGTCTGTCCAACCAGGACTTCACCGAGTTCGTCGGGGTAACCAGCGCGTTCAGCGGCCTTTTTAACCAGCGTGTTTTTGGCCACGTGGATCTCAGCACCAACGCCAAGGAGGCGCTTGCGCAGTTCAGCAAATTTATCGACCGTCAGTCCGGTGTAATCCACAACGAAGAGGAAGGGCGAGGCATTGACCCGTGCAAGCAGGTCATCAATCAACAGAGATTTTAATTCTTTCATGGTTCAGTGTCCTCCGGGAATTAGAGTTTGACGTACTTGGACACGTCGATGCGCACCGGAGGCGTCATCGTTGCTGCCATGGTGATGGACTCAACATACTTGCCGCGAGCGGTAGCTGGCTTAGCGCGCACGATGGCTTCCACAAGTGCTGTCCCGTTTTCCACGAGCGCAGCAACTTCGAAGGATGCCTTGCCGATAGCTGCGGCGATGTTGCCGTTTTTATCCAGCTTAAAGTCTGCACGACCCGCTTTGACCGCAGTCACGGCACCAGCGGTGTCTTCAGTCACGGTACCCGTACGAGGATTTGGCATCAAGCCGCGTGGTCCGAGTTGCTTACCGAGCTTACGAACCTCAGCCATCGCACCAGGAGTAGCGATTGCGACGTCGAAATCGAGCACGCCTTCTTTGACTTTCGCGATCAGGTCTTCGAAACCAACCACTTCAGCGCCCGCTGCCTTTGCGGCTTCTGCCGCCGCCCCTTGGGCAAACACGGCAACGCGCACGCTCTTACCGGTTCCATTTGGGAGCGGGCAGGTGCCGCGAACCATCTGGTCGCCTTTGCGTGGGTCCACACCCATCCGAAAGGAAAGGGTAACACTTTGGTTGAACTTCGTGCCAGGAAGCTTGCGGACGAGGTCCGCTGCTTCTTCCAGCGTGAAGAGCTTGCCCGCCGGGATCATCTCGGCGGCTTTCTTGTAGCGCTTGCTTCTTTGTTGCATGTTTTTGGTGCAGTGCGTACGAGCAAAGGTGAATTTGACTCTCCTGCGGTTCGTTTAGGTTTGGGAGACTGAGGGGGACGGGGGTCTCGAAGAGATTAACCTTCGATTTCAAGACCCATCTGGCGGGCAGTGCCAGCCATGATGCGGGAGGCGCGCTCCAGATCTTGAGTGTTAAGATCGACGATCTTCATCTTGGTTGCTTCGAGGAGCTGAGCCTTGGTAATTTTGCCGACTTTCTTCTTGTTCGGTTCGCCGGAGCCCGCAGCGATGTTCGCCACCTTCTTGAGGAGGTTGGACGCAGGCGGCTGCTTGGTGATGAAGGTGAAGCTCTTGTCCTTGTAAACGGAAATGACGGTGGGCAGCACATCACCAGCCATCTTCTGGGTGGCGGCGTTGAATTCCTTGCAGAATGCCATGATGTTTACGCCGGCCTGACCGAGGGCGGGACCGATTGGTGGCGCGGGGTTCGCGGCACCGGCTTTGATCTGCAGTTTGATGACTTTGACGACTTCTTTGGCCATGTTCTTTGTTTCCCGTTTTAGGAGTGATTGAGTGGAACGCCCTTAGACGCTCCAGGGGGTTGGTTTGCGATAAATTAAGGCTTCTCTACCTGCCAGTACTCGAGATCCACCGGTGTGGAGCGTCCGAAAATGTTGACTGCGACCCGGAGCACACCGCGATCAGGATCGATTTCCTCCACGATGCCGGTCTGACTTTCAAATGGACCATCCGCCACGCGGACTTGGTCACCCACAGTGAATGCGATTTTGGGCTTGGTACCTTCGTCACCCTCACGGATCTGCGCCAGGAGCATATCAACCTCTTTCTGACGCATCGGGATCGGATGATCTTTTGCGCCAGCGAAGTTGAGGACTCCGTCAGTCTCACGCACAAAGTACCAACTGCGGTCAATGAGACGGTTGTTGTCGTCGAGAAGGTGAATGTTAGCGATGACGTACCCAGGGAAGAACTTCCGATTGGTAACAGTGGTACGCTTATTTTTGGTTTCCGAGATGCGCTCCGTCGGGACGAGCACCTCAAATACGAGGTCTCCCATCTCCTCCGATTCGATGCGGCGGAGCATGTTGTCCCGGACCTTTTGTTCAAGGCCGGCGCGCACGTGAATAACGTACCATTGATCTCGGGCTCCCATGGAGTGTGTGAAGTGGGGAAAAGGGTGGTTTTGTGGTCTTTGGAGGAGAGGTGATCTACCCAGGACCAGCGTTTAATGCGCGAAGAAGGCAAACATCTGGCGCAGTGCGAAATCGAAGAACGACACAAATGCCCCCAGCAAAATCATAGCGATGAACACCACGATCGTGGAATCATTCAACTCTTTGTATTTGGCGAAGCCCTTTTCCTTGGGATCCCAAGGCCAGGTTGCCTTTCTGAGTTCTAGGAACACTTCGCCGAGGTACTTGCGGATGCGGGACATGGTGACGGTATGCGACTGAATTAGACGATTCCTTTTGCAGTGTTTACTTGATAAAAGTGGCAGGCCAGGAGGGACTCGAACCCCCGACACGCGGTTTTGGAGACCGCCGCTCTACCAACTGAGCTACTGACCTGTGTGCACTGTTAAAAAGATTCGGCTTTCTAGATTAGTATGAGAGCTGAGCTTTGCAAGTCCGCTTCCGTCTTTCGAAGAGACAAGCAACCGCGGGACCCAAGATGCAGGTCCCGCGGCGCTCTGACAAGCGAACCTTCAACTGACTTAGGCGATGATGTCGCCGACGCGACCTGCACCCACGGTGCGGCCACCTTCGCGAATAGCGAAGCGCATGGTTTTTTCCATGGCGATCGGGGTGATCAGCTTCACGATGATCGAGACGTTATCGCCAGGCATCACCATTTCCACGCCTTCTGGAAGCGTCACGCTACCAGTCACGTCCGTGGTGCGGAAGTAGAACTGAGGGCGGTAGTTGTTGAAGAATGGGGTGTGACGGCCACCTTCGTCCTTGGAGAGAACATAAATCTCTGCCTTGAACTCAGTGTGAGGCTTCACGGAACCTGGCTTAGCGATTACCTGGCCACGCTCAACGTCCGTTTTCTTGATGCCGCGGAGAAGCAGGCCGACGTTATCGCCAGCACGACCTTCGTCGAGCAACTTGCGGAACATTTCGATGTCGGTGCAGGTCGTCTTCACGGTGTCGCGAATGCCGACGATTTCGACTTCGGACATCTTCTTGATGATACCACGTTCGACACGGCCGGTGCAGACCGTTCCGCGACCTTCGATCGCGAAGACGTCTTCGATCGGCATCAGGAAGTCCTGATCAATTGGACGCTCTGGCAGCGGGATATAGCTATCCACGGCTTCCATGAGCTTGACGATGTTTGCCTCGTGGGTGGCGTCACCTTCAAGAGCCTTGAGGGCGGAACCCTTCACGATCGGGATGTCGTCGCCTGGGAATTCATATTTGGAAAGGAGGTCACGGACTTCCATTTCCACGAGGTCGAGGAGCTCTTCATCGTCCACCATGTCAACCTTGTTCATGAAGACCACGATGGCAGGCACGCCGACCTGACGAGCAAGCAGAATGTGCTCACGAGTCTGTGGCATCGGGCCGTCAGCTGCGGAGCAGACGAGGATGGCGCCGTCCATCTGAGCAGCACCAGTGATCATGTTTTTCACATAGTCAGCGTGCCCCGGGCAGTCAACGTGCGCGTAGTGGCGGTTTGCGGTTTCGTATTCGACGTGGGCAGTATTGATGGTGATACCGCGTGCCTTTTCTTCAGGGGCAGCATCGATTTCATCGTACTTTCTTGCCGTTGCGCCACCAGCCTTGGCAAGCACTGTGGTGATCGCGGCGGTGAGGGTCGTTTTACCGTGGTCAACGTGGCCGATAGTGCCAATGTTAACGTGCGGCTTGTTGCGTTGGAATGCTTCTTTAGCCATGGAATGGAGGTGAAGGGGTTGTCGCTTGTGTCTTGTCGGATTCGTTTTTGTTTTCCGGATCACTGCCCCCTGACCACCTACTGGAGCTGATGAAGGGGATTGAACCCTCGACCTCGTCCTTACCAAGGACGTGCTCTACCACTGAGCTACATCAGCAATTTATCCAGTCGGCGACCGTTTGACAGATCTCCTCCTCGTTCGACAAAAAAACCAAGGCACACAGTATCCAAACGCTTGCGTCAAGAGACAATACACCCCGGCTTTTTGCGAAAAAGTGAGCGCGAAGCTAGGTCTCCGCCCCCTAATGTCAACGAGTTTTTCCGTTTCTCTCATACGATTCGCAGAAAAATCTGCGATTCGCGAAAGGACCAAGCTGAAAGCCGCTTATTTTCAGGATGCTCACGCTTTCTGGAAACACCCACGGAAAACTCTGCGACGGTATCGCCCGCCGCGATTTTTTGCGTATCGGCGGCTTGGCGATGGGTGGATTTTCCTTGCCGGAGTTGCTCAAGGCAGAGGCGGAGGCCAAAACGGGGCGCAGTTTCAAGTCTGTGATCATGATCTACATGTGTGGCGCCCCACCCCACCAGGACATGTGGGATCTGAAAATGGATGCGCCGCTGGAAATTCGCGGCCCTTACAAGCCAATCAAGACAGCAGTTCCAGGCATTCACATTTCCGAGCACGCCCCGCGATTGGCCAAGATGATGGACAAGCTGGTACCGATCCGCAGCATGTATGGCTCCCCCACGGGTGCGCATGATTCTTTTATATGCTACACGGGTCGCGCCCCCAATCCATCAGGTGGCGCTGCACCGACCGGGCGACAGTCAGATTATCCTTCTTTTGGCTCCACGATCTCCTACCTCCAAGGCCAAGGCGATCCTGCGATTCCTTCGTTTGTGGGACTCGCACCCAAGGCGGGCCATCCACCTTACGGTTCACCAGGGCATCCGGGCTATCTCGGCCCCGCCCATTCTGCGTTCCGCCCTAACGGCGCGGGCGTGGAGGATCTGAAGCTCAATGGCATCACGCTGGATCGACTCGAAGATCGGCGTTCACTGCTAACTGGCTTCGACAATTTCCGGCGCGAACTGGACCAAAGCGGGCTGATCGAAGGCATGGACGCGTTTAACCAACAAGCGATGAATGTCCTGACTTCCAGCAAGTTGCTCGACGCGCTCGACATCTCCAAGGAGTCCACCAAAACCCGCGAGCGCTACGGCAAAGGAGACCCGAAGAACTATGGCGATGGCGCTCCGCTGAACCTTGAACACTTCTTGATGGCCCGCCGTCTTGTCGAGGCTGGTGCCCGCGTCGTGACGCTGAATTTTGGCCGCTGGGATTTCCACGACAACAATTACCCGCAACTCCTTCGCCATCTGCCCCTGTTTGACCAAGGCATGAGCGCTCTCGTCGAAGACCTGCACCAACGAGGTCTGGACAAAGACGTTGCCGTCATCGCATGGGGAGAATTTGGTCGCACCCCGACCGTAAACGCCCAAGGCGGCCGCGATCACTGGCCAAGGGTCGGGGGTGCGCTCTTGGCAGGCGGCGGGCTCAAAACGGGCCAAGTCATCGGTGCCACGGATCGCCTCGGCGGAGAAGCCACCGAACGCCCGGTCCACTTTGGTGAAGTTTTTGCGACGCTCTACAAATTCATGGGCATCGATACGGTGAAGACCACGCTTCACGACCTCAGCGGCCGTCCACAGTACCTCGTCGATGGATGGCAACCGATGCCGGAGTTGATCTGACCTCGGCGCACCTGCGACATCCGCCATGAATCCTTCTCATCCACCCCAATCCTGGAGTCGGCGAGAGATGATCCAGGCGGGTTCCATCGGCCTCATGGGCCTGGGGATGGATCAGCTGCTGGGACTGCGCGCTCTAGCCGCGACTGGTGATGCTCCCGAGCCTTCCGCCAAATCGGTGATCTACATCTTTTTGTCAGGCGGACTCTCCCAGCACGAAAGCTTCGACATGAAGCCCGACGCGCCATCGGAGATCCGCGGGGATTTCCGACCCATTGCCACACGCACGCCGGGCATCCAAATCTGCGAGCACTTGCCGCGCCTGGCTAGGCTCTCTGAAAAATGGGCGTTGGTGCGTTCCCTCTCCCACGGCAGCAATGAGCACTCGGCCGCGCACCACATCATGTTCACGGGGCAGAGCCAATTACCCCTTGGATTCAATCCCAGCAAGCCGTCCGCGACAGATTGGCCAGGCATGACCGCGCTGGCGAGTGCAGCCCTTCCGCGCCCGCCGGGCCACAACCTGCCTCCTGCCCTGATTTTGCCCGACAAGATGGTGCATCGCACTGGGCGCACGCTCCCCGGCCAGTTCGGTGGCATGCTGGGCAGTAAGGGCGATCCCTGGTTCGTCGAAATGTCCCCCTATCATCCGAAGCACTATGGTGCCTATCCAGGCTACCTCTTCCACCACGAACGTGGAGCGGAGACGGACGAGACCCTCAAGTTCCAGCCCCCTCACCTTTCGCTCCCTGAAGGCATCACGCTGGACCGCGTGCAAGACCGCGTGTCACTGCGCAACCACCTGGAACAGCAGGTCAAAAACCTTAGCCAACTCGCCGGCGACGATCAATTCGACAGCTACCGCGATGCCGCACTAGCCCTCATCGGCGACCCCAAGGTGCACGATGCGTTCTCGCTGGACAAAGTGCCCGCCGCCCAACTGGAACGTTACGGGCGTCACAGCTTTGGCTGGTCACTACTGATGGCGCGTCGCCTCGTGGAAAAGGGAGTCCGCCTAATCCAGGTGAACCTAGGCAACAACGAAAGCTGGGACACCCATCAGGCACTCTTCCCGAACATGAAAAACTTCCTGCTGCCGCCGATGGATCAGGCGGTCAGCGCGCTCATTGAGGACCTCGACTCCAGCGGACTGCTCAAAGAGACACTCGTCATCATGGGCAGCGAATTCGGTCGGACGCCAAAAATCTCCCGCCTCAGCAATGTCGCGCTCCCCGGGCGCGATCACTGGGGTGCGGTGCAGAGTGTACTGCTGGCTGGCGGCGGAGTCCGTGGCGGACGGGTCATCGGCTCCAGTGACAAAATCGGTGCCTATCCCGACAGCGAAACGCAGCACCCTGAGAACCTCGCCGCGACTATCTACGAAGCCCTCGGAATTCCCCGCGAAAAGACTTGGGAAGATCTGACCCACCGCCCCCACTACTACTATCAGGCGGATCCCATCCGCGGCCTGATGTGAAAGATCTACACCTCGTCTGAAGGAGCTTCTTCTGGACCGATCACCACGTTTTCGTAGATATCGACCAGCGCCAACTCTGTCTCCACTTCTGGCAGAGGGATCACCGCATCCACGGCCGTGTATTGCTCCGTCACAAAGCCCTGCGCCCCGCGCCGATAGATCCGCACACGACGCTGATCAGTGTCCACCAGCATAAGAACACGCAGGCTGGGGATCATCAGATAGGCATCCTTTTTCTCCCCTTCATCCGCACGACGTGTCGTGTGCGAGAGCACCTCAACCACAACCACGGGCTCATCTTGGTAACTCGAATCCGGAGGGTTGGGCCGACACACGACGGACACGTCCGGATAATAAAATCGCGTCATAAAGGGCGTCTGAATCCGCATCTTCATGTCTGAGTTAAATGGTCGGCAGAGACGGCCCTTCAACCCTGAATGCAGGGCCGCAAAAATGTTTCCTACCGCCATGTTGTGACTCGCGCTAGCCCCCGCCATTGCATGGACCACGCCGCCAAGATACTCATGCTTGATCGTAGAGACAAGCTCACCCGCGAGGTAGTCCTCGATTGAAACCAGGTCGAAATCTGCTGCTACTCCCATGACTCGGAAAGACTAATCCCAGCCTCCACTGAATCAAGATTTTCCCTCTCCGCAAGAAGCTGTCTTGCGATGCCGTAGGTAACGCTTCAATCCGACTATGCTCTCGATCCAAGGCTCCACTCGAAGCGGCTTCTGCGATGGCCAGACACGTCGTGACTTCCTGAAAATAGGAGGTCTCGCGATGGGTGGGCTATCGTTGCCGGACCTGTTGAGGGTCGAAGCATCGCAGGGCTCCGCCACCAAGCACAAGGCCGTCATCATGGTCTTTCTCCCAGGCGGTCCTTCACATCAGGACATCTTTGACCTGAAGCCCGACGCACCCTCAGAGATCCGTGGCGAATTTAAGCCTATCTCGACCAACGTCGCTGGCATTCAGATCTGCGAGCAACTGCCGCGCCTCGCACAGATGGCGGACAAGTACACTCTGATCCGCTCCATGGCAGACTGCGAGCCGGGGCATGATGCCTTTCAGTGCCTGACGGGCCGTAGTGCGAAGCGCCAACCCCCTGGAGGCTGGCCATCCTTTGGTTCCATCGTCTCCAAGATCAAAGGTTCCGCGAATCCCGCCATGCCACCCTTTGTCGGCCTGTCGCCCAAGATGGGCCACATGGAATGGGCACGCAACGGTGACCCCGGATACCTCGGCGTATCCCATGCTCCGTTTCAGCCAAATCGCGGTGGCGGCACCGATGACATGTCGCTCAATGGCGTCTCCCTTGATCGCCTTCACGATCGCGCTGGCCTGCTGGAGGGATTCGATCAAATGCGTCGCGAGCTAGACGCCAGCGGTCTCATGTCCGGCATTGACTCGTTTAACGAGCAAGCCATCGGCGTCCTCACCAGCCCGAAACTCCTCCACGCTCTCGATCTCAGCCGCGAAGACCCACGCATCGTCTCCCGCTACGGCAAAGGCGAAAACAAAAACCGCGACGACGGCGGACCACGCCACACCGATCACTTCCTCGCCGCGCGTCGTCTCGTCGAAGCAGGTGCGCGCGTCGTCACGCTCGGCTTCAGTCGGTGGGACTATCATAGCGATAACTTCAAGCAACTCCGCGAAGATCTCCCCCTGTTGGACAGCGCCCTCAGCGCCTTGATCACCGATCTGCATGAACGCGGCATGGACAAAGACGTCGCCGTCGTCGTCTGGGGTGAATTTGGCCGCACCCCGATCATCAATGCAAAGGGCGGGCGTGACCACTGGCCGCGCGTCTCCTGTGCCATGCTGGCTGGCGGCAACATGCGCCACGGCCAAGTGATCGGCTCCACCGATAAAATCGCCGCCGAACCCGCAGACCGCCCCGTTGCCTTTGGCGAAGTCTTTGCGACCCTCTACAATCACCTCGGCATCGATGTGAACAAAGTCACGCTCAACGACCACAGCGGCCGCCCCCAATACCTCATCGAAGGCGGCCACCAGCCTCTGCCAGAGCTGGTGTAAAAAGTCGACCCAAACGCTGCGAGAAACTTGAAAGCCACTGGAAGCAGGGGCCTCGCAACTCCGTAGGTATCCAAATCGCCCCAGCCATGCGCACACTTCAACTCATCCTCCTCACCACGCTGCTGACCGTCATGCACGGCCTCGCAGCCGACGCGCCCCGTCCTCTTAATTTCGCGAACGACATCGTGCCCATCCTCACCAAGGGCAGTTGCAACTCGGGGGGATGTCACGGAAAGGCGAGCGGGCAAAATGGATTCAAACTCTCACTGCTCGGCTTTGAGCCGCAGGAAGACTACGAGCACATCGTCAAGGAGGCTCGCGGGCGTAGGGTCTTTCCAGCCGCGCCAGAGCAGAGTTTGCTCCTCACGAAGGGCACCGCACAGGTTCCCCATGGCGGCGGTAAAAAATTGGACCCCAAGTCCGAGGAATACCAAGACCTGATCCGCTGGATCAACGAAGGCATGCCTTATGGCAGCGATAGCGATCCCAAGATGGTCAGCATCAGTGTCGAACCGCCCGTCATGACCCTGCCGCTCAAGGGCAGCCAGCAACTGAAGGTTACCGCGCATTACTCCGATGGATCTACCCGCGACGTCACACGCCGCGCGCTCTACGAAGCCAATGAAAAAGCCATGGCCGAAACCAGCGAGACCGGGCACGTGCAGCTCTTTGATTTGCCCGGCGATGTCGCCGTAATGGTTCGTTACCAAGGAAAAGTCGCCACCTTTCGCGCCACCATCCCACTGGGCGCGCCCGTTGATAAACTGCCGCCGGTGCGCAACTACATCGACGATCTCGTCAATGCCAAGCTCAAGACCATCGGCATGCCACCGTCTGATCTGGCCGACGACTCGACCTTCCTGCGTCGTGTCACGCTGGACATCACCGGACGTCTGCCCACAGCGGCTGAATTGAAAGACTTCCTCGCTGTACAAGACCCGCAGAAGCGCTCCGCGAAAATTGATGCCCTTCTGGACAGCCCCGAGTACGCCGAATTCTTTGCTAACAAGTGGAGCGCCCTCCTGCGTAACCAGCGCACGCAGCCGACCTATGCGCGCGGCAGCTATCTCTTCTGGCAATGGATTCGTGATAGCATCGCGGACAACAAACCCTACGACCACTTTGTGCGCGAAGTCGTCGCCGCCTCTGGCGATCTCGATCAGCATCCACCTGTCGCGTGGTATCGGCAGGTCAAAGACATGAAGCAACAGATGGAAGACGTCGCGCAGCTTTTCCTCGGCACCCGCATGCAGTGTGCCCAGTGCCATCATCACCCTTTCGAAAAATGGAGCCAACAGGACTACTACAGCTTCGCCGCGTTTTTCAGCACCGTCAGCCGCAAAGCATCAGGACAAAAGGATGAAGAACTCATCTTCCACAAACGCGGCACTGCCACCGCCACCAACATCCGCACCAAGGCCAACGTCGTTCCCGCCAGCCTCGGCGGAGAACCTTTGAAATTGAAGCCAGAGCAAGATCCTCGCCTCCAACTGACCGAATGGATGTCGCGACAGGACAATCCCTTCTTTGCCCACACCCTGGTGAATCGCTACTGGAAGCACTTCTTCAATCGCGGCCTCGTCGAGCCCGAAGACGACATGCGCGAGACAAATCCGCCCGTGAATCCAGAACTGCTTAATGCCCTCGCCGCCGACTTTACAAAAAGCGGTTACGACATGAAGCACCTCATCCGCACCATCGTCAATTCATCCACCTATCAGCTCAGCGCCGTGCCCAATGCGTTCAATGCCCGGGATCGTCAGAACTTCAGCCGCTACTATCCAAAACGCCTGAACGCAGAGGTGCTGTACGACGCTGTGAACCGTCTGCTCGATGTCGAAACAAACTTCGCAGGACAGGCCCCCGGCACACGCGCCGTCGCCCTGCCAGACAATAGCTACAATCAGAGTAACTACTTCCTCACCGTCTTTGGGCGACCCGACTCCTCCAGCGCCTGCGAATGCGAACGCACGCAAGAGGCCAGCCTGGCCCAGAGCCTGCACCTGCTCAATGCTGCAGACATCCAGACACAGCTAGCTCGCGGCAATGGCCGTGCCGACGTGCTGACCAAAGATCCTCGGCCCGATGATGACAAGATCACCGATCTTTACCACATTGCTCTGAGCCGAGATCCCAACGCAGCCGAAGTAAAATTTGCGACGGCGCACATTGATAAAAAGACCAACGGTAAAAAGGACCAGGAAGCCTTCACCGCAAAGAAGGAGGCTTTTGAGGATATCCTCTGGGCGCTACTCAATACCAAGGAATTCCTCTTCAACCATTGATCCAACATCAATGAGCCTCCGCCACGTCTCGCTCGCCGTTACCGCGATCATCGCCACGGCCGCATCCGCCTTCGCACAGGCCACCTTCCCATCGCCCACGCTCACCTCCATCTACCCGTTGGGCGGTAAGAGCGGAACCACGGTGGAGCTGAGCCTCAAAGGCACGGACCTGGAGGGGCCACGCACGCTCCTCTTCAGTCCCGCGCCCAGCAAGCCCATCGGCATCAAAACCGACGGCACTAAATTCACCCTGACGCTGCCGCCAGACATCGGCCCTGGCCTGTTCGATGTGCGCTTTGTTGGCCGGTTTGGCGTCTCGAACTCGCGCAGATTTCAGATCGGCACCTTGAACGTCGTCGAATCGACCGGCAAGAACTTGAAGGCCGCAGATGCCCAACTCATCGAACCCGATTGCACCCTCAACGGCGTGCTCAAATCCAGCGCACCCCACTGGTTTAGTTTCAACGCCAAAAAAAGCGCCCGCCTGATCCTCACGTTTCAAGGAGAAGCCCTTGCCACCAAAACCACGCTCATCGGCGCCGTGTTGGACCCCCAAGGGCGCGAGCTCGCACGCTTCCGCGATGGCATGGCAGACTTCACCGCCCCAGAAGCTGGCACCTACCAACTGAACCTCCACGATCTCATGTTCGGCAGCGGCGATGACTACGGCTACAGCTTGAACATCACGTCCGGGCCCGTCGTGTTTTGCGCAACGCCAGACACAACCTACGGCTGGCACCTTGATGGCGGCAAGCTCACGCCAGATCTTGTCGTCAACGGTCATGGCCCTCTGGAAAGCAGCGCCAAAGTCAGCGCAGCACCGATCAACCTACCCGTGATCAAAGAAGCACCCCTGACCATCGGCGGTGCCGTCACAGGTTGGTTCCCGAAAGACGGTGCCCCTGCCCAATTCGATCTCCCCTTTAAGACTGGCGACCGATTCATTATAGAGGTCATCTCCCAGCAACTCGGCCTTGCCACCGCACCCTATCTTTTGATCGAAAACGTCAAAAAAGACGACAAAGGCACCGAGACTCTGACCACCCAGGCCGAACTCACGGAGCCACCTACTGGCCAACCCGTGCCATCCATTAAGGTGCCGTTTCTCGATCCGGTGTATGCCTATGAAGCCAAGGCAGACGGCCTTTTCCGCCTCTCCCTCAGCGACCCGCTGAACGCCGCCAACGAGCGCCGCCACCCCTATACGCTTCGAGTCCGAAAAGCAGACGAAGCAACGCTCGACGCCGCCATCGCCATCGAGCCCACCCTGCCCCCAGTCGCCAATGCGCGCACCTTAGACCTCACCAGTGCCAACGTCTGGAGAGGCGGCATAGCAGCGCTGGAGGTCTGGGTGCCAAATCGTACCGCACTGAGCCCGCCCATCGAGCTCACGCCCAGCATCGCCCCACCGCCCGGCATCACCTTTCTCAATGGCTACATCGGTAAAGGACAGAGCATCGGCTACATCGCCTTTCAAGCCGCAGCAGACGCACCCGCAGGAGCCGTGACCCTGCCGCAGTTCCCACGCACCGCCACGTCAGGGTGGCCCGTGAAGGATACCAATCGGGAGCAAGTCTTTCGCCGCCTCTCCGGACCGCCCGCCATCGGCATCGTTGACCGACCCGCACCCGCGATGGTGCGCAGCCAGCAGGTCCAGCCATACGAAGTCATCGCTGGCAGCAAGGTGGATCTCGCTCTCGATGTCGTTCGCCACCCCGACTTCACAGACCTCCTGAAGCTTAAGGTCCTCGGCCTCATGGACAACACCAAGTCTCCCGAGGTCACGATCGCAGCCAAAGCGACCACCGGCAAACTCACGCTCGATACCAAAGCACTCAAACTCACTCCAGGCGAATACGGCTTCATTCTTCAAGGCCCCGCGAAGATGAAAATCCGCCGCAACGAGGAAGCCGTCGCCGCAGCGGATGCCGCCGCCAAACAAGCATCCACCGCCCGCGATACCACAGCCAAAGAGCTCGCCACCGCTACCGCCGCCGCAAAGACCGCCCCACCTGCGGAGAAGGCAGCCAAGGACACTGCAGTCAAAGCCGCAACCGATAAACTCAAGCAAGCAGACAAAGCCAAGACCGACACAGCCGCCGCCGCCAAGGCTCTCGCAGCAAAGGACGCCCCGAAAGACGTCACCTTCATCGTTTGGTCCAACCCGATCCGTCTCATCGTCAAAGAAGCGCCCAAAAAGTAGCCATGACCCGCACCATCGCCGCCCTCTCTTTGATTCTGCTGCGGTCCGCCATCGCAGCCCCGATCGACTTTGAAACACAAGTCTATCCCGTGCTCAAGGACAACTGCATCGCCTGTCACAACAAAACCACCACCAAGGCCGGGCTCAACATGGAGACACCGGAGCTCATGATGAAAGGTGGGGAGACCGACAAAGGCATCCTCCCCGGCAAAGGCGCGGAGAGCATCATCTATCAAGCCGCCGCCCACACATGGGATTCCGACATGCCTCCCAAGAGCAATAAAGTCGGGGCAAAGAACCTCACGCCGGAAGAGCTCGCGCTCCTCAAACAATGGATCGACGAAGGGGCCAAGCACTCCGCCAAACAAGAACGCCTCTTCGCTTGGCAACCCTTGCCCGCAGCGCTAAAGGCCATCTACGCAGTCGCACTCACACCGGACGGCCACTTCGCCGCCGCAGCACGCGCCAATCAAATCTCGATCTATCATCTCCCCGCCCGCGCACTCGCCACCCGACTTACCGATGATGCATTGATCAAATCGGGCCTCTACAAACAGCCCGGCATCGCCCATCGCGATGTTGTCGAATGCATCGCCTTCAGCCCCGATGGCACGCGACTCGCCACCGGCAGTTATCGGGAGGTCAAACTCTGGAAACGACCCACCGCTGCACTCAAACCCGCACCCGCAATCCCAGCGACCCCGCCAGGCAAGTTCTCCATTCAACTTGCCCCACCCAACGTCGCCAATCTCATCAACACCGCCGATGGCAAGACGCTACGAGCCATCAATCACGTCGGCATCACCGCAGCATGCATCAGCCGAGATGACCAACGCATCGCCACCACCGGCACCGATCATCGCATCAAAATTTGGGAACTCGCCACCGGCAAACTGATCCTGGAGATCAAAGGAGATCTCGCCTCCGAATCCACCGTCATGGATCGCAACCGCACAGCCGCCGCCGCTGCGCTCGAAGTCGCCTGGCAAAAGGAGGCCATCACCCGCGCTCAGAAAGACGTCACTGATCTCGAAGCTCGGCTCAAGAAAGCCAACGAATTGGCGGAGCTCGCCAAAAAAGCCCTGGAAGACAAACGCAAGGACGCCAAGACCAAAGCCGACGCCAAAACAGCCGCAGACAAAGCCGCCAAAGATGCCGCCGATTTGCTAGCCAAAGTTCCCGCCGACAAACCGGACGAAGCCCTCAAAAAGAAAGCCACAGAGGCCCAGGAGAAAGCCGAGAAAGCAGCGAGCGATGCCATGCTTGCCAGCGAGGCGCTCACCCGCGCAGAGGCAGCCATCACCGACACCGCCAACGAGATCCGCCTCGTCAACCAAGCGGCTACCAATGCCAAAAAGACCGTGGCGGACGCCCAAGCAGCGCAGACCACCGCAACCAAATCCCTGGAGACCGCCAACGCAGCCAAGACCGCTGCCACTGCTGCGCAAGCCAACGCCTTGCCAGCACTGATCGCGCTTACCTTTTCCCCAACCGCACAACAAATTGCGGGCATCACGGCCGACGGCGTCGTGCACGTTTACAGCACCCTTTCTGCAAGCCCCATTAGCACCACACCCACCGCCCCCCTTGCAGGAAAAGTCACCAGCATCACATGGCCGACCGCAGCTGGCTGGACCGTCACCGGCGAAAAAGGCACCTTCCTCTGCGCCGACCTCACGCACGCAGCGTGGTCGCTGGAGCGCACGCTCGGCAGCGGCGATGGCAAATCACCCATCACTGACCGCGCTAATAGCCTCGCCTTCAGCGCTGATGGCAAAACCCTCGCCATCGGCAGTGGCGAGCCCTCACGCAGCGGCGATGTCACTTTGTGGGAGGTTTCCACCGGCGAGCTCACCCAAGAGTTACCAGAGATCCACATCGACAGCGTCCTAAGCATCGACTTCTCACCGGATGGCAAACTACTCGCCACCGGCGGTGCCGATAAGGCCGTGCGCGTCATCGATCTCGCCACAGGCAAAGTCATCAAAACCTTCGAAGGGCATACGCACCACGTGCTCGGCATCGCATGGCGCTCCGATGGCCGCATCCTCAGCAGCGCAGGAGCAGACAACGCCGTCAAAGTGTGGGACTGGACCATCGGCGACCGTCGCAAAAACGTCGATGGCTGGGACAAAGAAGTCACCGCCATCCGCTACCTGGGCGCCAGCGACACCGCCGCCACCAGTGCCGGCGATTCCAAGATCCGCCTCATCAACAGCGATGGCGGCGAAATCAAACAACTCCCCGGCAGCAAAGACTTCATGAACGCCCTGAGCAGCAGTCGCGATGGAGATCTCATCGCCGCCGGAGGCCAAGACGGAGTTCTCCGCCTCTGGCAGGTCTCCACCGGCAAAGAAGTCGGAACGTTCGAGTGAACGAAGCTTTCGCAACCGCGCTGTCCCAATCACCGTTTACTGACAATCTTTCACAACGATGACCGCCACCCACATCCCTTGCTGCGGACCCCGGACGCGACGGAGCTTCCTGGAGATGGGTGCGATCAGCCTGCTCGGCATCAATCTCAGCGATGTGCTGCGCGCTGAAACGGCAGCCAAAAACGCTGGCCGGAAGTTGAAGGAAAAGTCAGTCATCTTTGTCTGGCTGCCCGGCGGCATGTCGCACTTAGAGAGCTACGACATGAAACCAGACGCACCCGTGGAGTATCGCGGCGTCTTTAATCCCATCCGCACCAAGGTTCCCGGCACCCAGATCTGCGAACTCTTCCCACAGCAGGCAAAACTCACGGACAAGTTCAACATCATCCGCTCCATCAGCCACGAGTTTTCTGATCATGGCGGAGGCCACAAGCGCTTCATGACGGGCCGCATTCCAGCATTGCCCACCGGATTTGTGAATGATGCGCCCTCCGTGCAATCAATCGTCAGCCGCAAGCTGCAACATGCAGACAACCCCATGCCCGCCTGCGTCGCAGGCGTGGATCGCAATCGCAGCGGCATTGATGTCTTTTCACTAGGCGCGGCTTATCTGGGGCCATCGGCGACACCCTTCCTCGTCGTTGGCGATCCCAGCGCCAAGGATTTCAAGGTCGAAAACATCGGTCTCACTCCTGACATGGAGACTCGGCTCGATGACCGCCGTCATCTCCTTGAAGGCATCGATAATCTCCAGCGCGATATGGACCGCAGCGGTCTCATGGACGCCATGGACACCTTCAGCCAGCGCGCGATGGGCATGCTCACCGCCACGCAAGTGCGCGACGCTTTTGACCTCTCCAAGGAACCCACTAAACTCCGCGAGCGCTACGGGTGGTCCGCCTATGGGCAGCGCGGCATTCTGGCGCGCCGTTTGGTAGAGGCCGGGTGTCGCTTCGTCACCATGGTTTGGGAGAATCCCTTCCCCGGCAAGACCATCCCAAAAAACTGCACCTACAACTGGGATAGCCACGCTGTGAACTGCGACATGTTCGCCGACAGTCGCTGGCGCATGCCCATATATGATCAAGCCGTTTCCGCCTTGATCGAGGACATCTATTCTCGCGGCCTGGAAAAAGATGTGCTCGTCGTCGTCACGGGCGAATTCGGACGCACACCCAAAATCAATACTCAGATCGGCACACAAACTGGCGTCGCCCAACCCGGCCGCGATCACTGGCCCAACGCCATGTCCAACATCGTCTTCGGCGGAGGCATGGCCACTGGTCAAATCATTGGAGCCACCAATCCCCGTGGCGAGTTCCCCATCGAGCGCCCCCTTAGTCCCAATGACCTCTGGGCCACGATCTATCAACACCTCGGCATCAATTACAACGACAGCTTCGACGACTTCCAGGGCCGCCCCATGCCCATCCTACCCTTCGGCGATCCTATCGCCGAACTGATGCCCGTCGGCGCATAGGGAGTCCTAGCCCCGCACCAACGAGCAATCCACCTGCTGGCGGAATCCGGCCAGCCGCAGCGATCCATCGCCGAAGACCTCTAGCAAACCATAGCCGTTGTTCGCTTCCCCAGAGCCCTCCACCATCGCGACCAGCGTCGTGTAGTGAATGCCAGCGATCTCTTGGTAATCGTTCTTGTGGGAATGGCCTTGAAAAACTGCCGCCACCTTTCCCGACTTTTCAAAAACCGCCCGAACAGCCGCTGCATTCCTCACCGCATGAGCGGGAGATTCGTCCAGTCGTTGGTGACCAAATACCACCACAGGTCCGGCAGCATTGGCGAGCACTGACTCCAGCCACTTTAGCTCAGCCTCAGGGATGTTCGCATCCTGCCAGGAGAAGTTCTTTCTCTGGTAAGGCGTCCCATCTTGACGATAGCAGGCGTCCAGCACCACAAACGTCACTCCACCCTGTTCGAAATGGTAGTGAGGAGTCGCCGACGCGCCCGTCCCCGCCGCAAATTCCCCCTTCGTCAGCGTCGTCACGCAGTGATTCCCCAGAACGTAATGCCGAGGCATTGATAGCTTTGCATAATGGGCCTCCATTCGCTCCAACCACCCCATCTCGACCTCCACCGAATCCGCCTGATCAATCAGATCCCCGAGCTCAACAACGAACGCAGGCTTCTCTCGCTCAAAAACCGCCACTGCTTCATCGATCTTGCCCAAGGCCTCCCGATAAAAGCGCGTCTTCGTAGGCGGCTTATCCGCATAGTGCAGATCCGTCATCAAACCTGCACGCACCAGCGGAGCCACTTTTTCAGCAGCCCTCAATCCGCCGCCCAGCCCCGCTAGGCACAGTGCCCCTTGGTGTAAAAAAGCCCGCCGCCTCAATGACCGCACAGATCGGAAAGGAAAATCATCCATGGAAGGTGAACGTGATTCGCATGGGCTAGCTTCCCATCGATTCAAGCAATACCGAGGCGCCGGAGGACGAATTGCTCGCAGATTTGGAAGTAGACTCCCATCGACTCAATATCGATCCATTCGTCTGGACTATGCAATGCACCGACCAAGGGTCGCGAGAGAATCACTGGGATGCCATGCTGCGCAATGAACCGAGCATCACTGCCGCCAGATGCACGCACTTGATGAACCACCTGGCCGGTCAATTCAGCAGTGACTGCCAAATACAACGGGTCCGGCGCTAGGTGGGTGGATTCCGCAGCCATGATCACTTCCACCCCCACCGCCGGGCCAGCAATGGAGCGAACCCGGTGAAGCATGGACGCCACAGTGTGCGGCGGTGGGAAACGCACATCTAAGTAGGCTTGGGCTTCGCCGGGAATGCAGTTGATCGTTTCATTTAACGTTGAAAGGACGGTGGGAACGCAGGTGGGATACCAGTGATCAGGCGTGGTCTCCAGGCCCTCCTTGAGTGTGTCAAAGTCCCGAGTGATAAGCACGATAGCCTCCGCCAGTTGTAGGAGTGCATTTGGCACAAGCCAGGGCCGCGCCGCGTGACTCTCCCTGCCGACACAACCCAGCCGCAAATGCAAAATCCCCTTCTCCTCCACCGTGATCTCATTGATCGAGCCTCCGTCCGGCACGATCGCCATCCCACATCGCAGCCTGCCCTCTTCAAATAGATGCCTCACACCATGCTGTCCGCCGATTTCCTCATCCGGCGTAAAGGCCACCCCAAAGGAGATGCCCGGGTGACTTTCCTGCAGCCGCCGAAACAGCTCCACCATGATTGCCACTTGGCCTTTCATATCTCCCGACGCAGGGCCGTAAATACGACCGTCCGCAATTCGTGATCGATACACATCGACTCCGGGATGATCGATCACATCAAAGTGTCCCACCATCAGGATATCAGGCCGTTCAACGCCGCACGGGGCCGCCACAAGCGACCGATAACCTGCGCACTCGTATTCGCGGAGACAAACTCCATCGACTGCCTCTAGATGCCCCCGCAGCAAGGCAAGGCAGCGTTCCCTCTCTAGAGGTCGACTGTCCGTACTGGGAATGAGCATCAAATCCCGCGTCAATGACACGAGGCGTTCGATCAATGGAGAAGAAAAACTCATGGAAATAACAAGCGATCAGTCACGAACATACTGCCAGTCAATGGGTAGGTCTTCTTCCGCCCGCTGTAGCATCTCGTGACATTCCGCGGAGGTCGCACCCATACAGAGGAACTGCCCTTTTCCCACCAATCCGTCCGCAGTTAGGTTAAAATTGATCGGCAGGATCCCCCGTTCCCGCCCAGGGCGAAAGAGATGCCCATGCTGCTCTAGCGAATCCAATACCTCTGTTCCACTGACTGGGTGATCGAGTCGCAAATTCCGCATTAGCCAACCCCCGCGCGGTTGATAGTAGCGCGCCAGTACCGATGGATACGTCGCGCCTGTCACACGCGCATTGATTTCGCAGACATACACCCTGCATTCCCCTGGCACATCCAAGCCTGCAACCAAGAAATCCACGCTAGCCGTTCCACGATACCCCTGGTCATGCAGCCACCCTCCGGCGATGCCCGCTTGCCGAAAAAGCTCCTCCATCAACCCAGGAAACTCAGCAAGATAGCCCGGCGGCGATTCATTGCCATGATGCACGCTATCGTGACTGAGGATCTGCTCTGTTAGGTCGTAAAGATAGACGCTATCGTGATTCAGAAACATCTGAACGCTAGGACTGAAGACGCGAGTC
Source organism: Verrucomicrobiaceae bacterium (assembly GCA_024232965.1). GTDB lineage: Bacteria > Verrucomicrobiota > Verrucomicrobiia > Verrucomicrobiales > Verrucomicrobiaceae > JACKQF01. The sequence goes on from JACKQF010000005.1 coordinate 414,662, forward strand.
ACTCCATGCAATCCCGCACGCAGCCACCCCTGAACCATGCACGGACCCTCGTGAAAAAAAGACGCAGGCATTGGCGTCACTGGACCGGACGTCGCCAATTTAACCAACCCAATACCCGAGGCACCAATCTGCGACTTCGCCACTGCAAAGTCGTATCCCAGCTCCTTCAGCGAAGTCAGACAGCCCGCCACTTCAGCCGACGATTCCGCATAGCATGTTTCAAAGACAGGCAGGCCACATTGCTCCAGGTAACGGTGCAAGAGCAGTTTGTTGTTGCCATTCTTGCTACCTTCTGGGGTCGATAACGTTCGCTTCCCAATCGATCGAGCAATAGCAGAGATTGTCTCATCAGTGACCAGACCATCAATCGCATCTGCTGGATGCGCACACCATTTCCCCACCAAATCCACATCCGGCAGCGGCCCACCTTCGCGCAAGGCACGTCCCAACTCGACATACTGAGCATGAGAAAAGATCTGCATCTCAGGCAACGGCAGATTCAAGTCTTCGCAAAAATACTTGGACAGCGCTGGGTCAGGCTCGCGCTCCAGCACAAGCAAGTTCGTCCCACCGCGGAATAGCAAGCCCATCAGCGGCAACAATCGGCCACCATACGAACTAATCCCGTCCAGTTCGCCTTCTAGCGCCCTTGTCTGCTCTTCATTGCCAAAGAAAAGCGCTAGAAGATTGGCGATGAAAATCACGCTTTGGTTCTCCCAAAGCTGCGGCGTGTAACCCTGCGTCTGCACTATCAGCGGTCCGCCAAGGGTTGGATCATCCGAGTTCATCTTGGCAGTCTATGAGATTCCGACCGCCACTGCAAAACCTCCCACCGATCTGATATTGTCTCCCGCTGGTCGAATAATGCGGACACTCTAGCGGATAACTCGCCCACCACCACCGCCAGCAACCAGTGCCTCAATCTCCGCACGACTGCAATAGTTGAAGTCGCCCTCAATCGAGTGTGCCAGACATCCCGCAGCCGTCGCAAAGGCAATCGCTTTCGATGGATCATTCAACCCTTCTATCGTCAACGCAAAGAGCAGGCCCGCAGTGAACGCATCACCCGCACCCAGGCGATCCACGACATCAGAGATCAAGTAAGGTGCCTCCGACCAAGTTTGGTTCGCCGCCGCATCGTAAAGCATCCCCCCAAAGGATTGCTGGCTCGCAGAGAAGCCTTCACGCAGCGTCATCGCCACCTGCTTCACCTGGGGAAAAGCTGCACAGATCCGCCTTGCCAGATCTTCGTTCGTCGCATCCGCAGGGACATCCTTCAGCACCGCCACCGCATCTTCGCGACCGCCGATAAAGAGATCCACCATCGGCATCAGATCTCGCATCGTACGTGTCGCCAGTTCGCGGGCCGGTGTCGGCGCATCCCACTGCCACAGCTTGCTCCGATAGTTCATATCACAAGCAATCTTCACACCTTGCGCAACAGCCGTCGCCATCGCCACACGCGTCACCTCAGCCGCATTGCGAGAGATCGCAGGCGTAATGCCAGAGACCAAAAACCACTCCGCACCTGCAAGAACCCCACTCCAGTCGTATGCACCTGCAGGCGTGATCGCCACCGACGAACCATCGCGATCATAGATCACGTTGGCAGCACGTTGATTGGCACCCTTTTCATAAAAGTACAAACCCAACCGCCCCTCATTCGTCCGCACCACGTGCTGCGTGTCCACACCCACAGCGCGGAGATTCGCCACGACCGCATCAGCAACCGCGTGATTCGGCAACGCCGTGACAAACGACGCCGCAGATCCCAGATACGCCAACGACATGGCCACAGAGGCCTCCGCCCCTGCGAAGGTCAGCTCCATTTCTCCCGGCATTGCCTGCGCCAAACGCTTCACCCCCGGTGGCGATATCCGCCCCATGATCTCGCCAAAAGTCACGATGCGCGCAGCACTCATGCCGCTCCTCCTTCAAGCTGTTTCACCAGCGCCATCACCTCAACCGCGTTCGCCGTAATTTGCGCCCAGTCCTTCTTCGTGATCAAATCCCGTGGCGCCAACCACGATCCCCCCAGCGCCAATACGGTGGGCTCTTGAAGGTACGCCACCGCATTTCCGGCCCCCACACCACCCAGAGGAATGAACCGTACCCCCAGGTGCACGAAGGGCGCAGCAATCGTCCGCAAATAGGCCAATCCGCCGGACGGCTCAGACGGAAAAAACTTCAGCAATCGGCAGCCTTGCTCAATGGCCAGCTCAATGTCTGTGGGAGTGCAAACACCCGGCGCAAAAGGCAGACCGATCCTTGCCGCCTCCGCCACCACCCGAGGATTCATCCCCGGAGCCACTCCAAACGCAGCACCTGCCGCCTTCACTTCGTTCACCTGCTGCACATTTAAAATCGTGCCGACACCCACCACCATTTCCGGCACCGCCCCACGGATTCGGCGGAGCGCCTCCATGGCCACCGGAGTGCGCAGCGTCAGCTCAATGCAATTCACGCCCCCATCGAGCAATGCCTGCGCCACCGGCACGGCATCGTCTTCGTCGTCAATCATCAGCACCGCAATCACGCGTGTTTGTTCCAGTTGAGTCAGTAAAGTCTCGGGCATCATCACGCCTACCAGACCGCTGGACCCGCCTCTGAGTCAATCACTTTGAAGCAGGATCTCCAACTTCTCGACGTTGTGATTCCAGCCATGAACATCGTCAGAATCCTCCTCGCCACGCTCCTCCTCTCCCACTCACTCCACGCCGCCACACCGCCGCCGAATTTCGTCATCATCTTCATTGATGACATGGGCTACGGAGACATCGGCCCCTTTGGTGCCACCAAACAAAAGACGCCAAATCTCAATCGCATGGCAAGCGAAGGCATGAAGCTGACCAGTTTCTACGCCGCTCCTGTCTGCTCAGTATCCAGAGCCCAAATGATGACAGGCTGTTACGGTGCCCGGGTCTCCGTGCCCGGAGTCTTTTCCCCAGCCAGCCGCGCCGGGCTCAATCCAGCAGAACACACCATCGCAGAACGCCTCAAAGAGCACGGCTACGCCACCATGTGCGTCGGCAAATGGCATCTCGGAGATCAGCCAGAGTTCCTACCCATTCGCCAAGGCTTCGACCACTACTTTGGCATCCCCTACTCCAATGACATGCAGCGCAAATCCCTCCCGGACGGGGCCAATGTCGTGCCGCTCGTGCGCGATGACAAAGTGCAAGAGCTCCTCAACGAAGACGACCAAAGCCGCATTGTTGAACGCTACACCGACGAAGCCATCAAGTTCATCCGCAGCAGCAAAGAGCAGCCCTTCTTCCTCTACCTCCCCCACACCGCCGTCCACACACCCATCCATCCCGGTGCAGCCTTCGCAGGTAAATCCAACAACGGTCGCTTTGGCGATTGGGTGGAAGAGGTGGACTGGAGCACCGGTCGCATCCTCGATACACTGAGGGAACTCAAGCTAGCAGAAAATACCTTCGTCCTCTTCACCAGCGATAACGGCCCTTGGTTGATCAAAGGCAGCGATGGAGGCAGCGCCGGACCGCTTCGTGGCGGCAAAGGCAGCACCTGGGAGGGCGGTGTGCGCGTTCCCACCATCGCGTGGTGGCCAGGAAAAATCAGCGCTGGCAGCACCTGCGATACCGTCGCTGGCACCATCGATGTACTGCCGACCCTTGTCTCCCTCGCAGGCTCATCCTTGCCAGCAGAACCTGTCATTGATGGACGCGACATGTCCCCCCTGCTGCTCAAGGAAAGCAAGACCTCCCCCCGCGAAGCCCATTATTACTTCTCTAGCTACAACCTCCAAGCGGTGCGCCAAGGCCCCTGGAAACTCGCCATCGCGACTCAACCCGAAACCATGGGCAAACAACCCGCCGACGACGCCAAGACCAACCCACGACTCTACAACCTCGCCGAAGAAATCGGAGAGCACACCAACCTCGCCGACCAACATCCCGAGATTGTCGCCAAACTCCAGGCGCTCATCGCCGCCAAGGCTGCGGAGATCGGTGGTCAGAGCCCGACCGCCCGCCGCCCCGCCGGGGAGACCCTCGAACCCAAAACCCTCTATCCATCCCAACCTCAGTCCAGTCGGAAGAAACCCAAGGCCAACAAAAAGGCAAAAAGCGCCGCCGCATCGCTCGATCAACTCAAGCCGGGAGAGACCCTTGCCGCTGAAGCAGCACCCCAGGTGGCAGGGACGGCCTTCACGCTTTCCTGCGATGTCGAAACGACCCAAAAGGATGCGATCCTGATCGCACACGGCGGTGCTGCTGTCGGGTATTCCCTCTATCTCCGTGATCACCACCTCGTCTTTGCAATTCGCACCGGAACGAAAAATGGACTTCACGAAATTGCCTCAGCCAAACCCCTTGAAGGTCGTTGTCACATCGCCGCAAGCTTCACCGACGATCTCTCGATGACACTCTCCATCAACGACCAAATCGCTGCATCGGGAAAGACCACTTCGGCCCTCCTTCGGCAACCGCAGGAGGACTTCTGCGTTGGTCACGACAATCAAAAACCACTCCTCGAATACCCCGCCCAAGAAGATTTCAAGGGGATCCTGGAGCACATCAAAATCACCTTCCCTTGACGCCGAGCGATCGAACATCGCTGTGCAAAATTTTCCAAAACTCCAACAGGATATCGCCACGGGACCGGCCAGCAGCGTCTCCTGTTCCCTTCGCCTCCGCCGCACCCACTTCTTTGACGAACGACATCGGCTTCAGCGTCCCCTCGCGCAAGGCACTGAAGCCAAGCTCCCAGACCTCACTCACGGCCATTGGCAGCGGCTCGTCGAGCCGCGCATTGTAGTCCGCAAAAAAGCCCTTCGTGCCAAAATACTGTGCCGCGGCCATCGCGGGATGATCGGCATAATTTTGCAACTCGTTGAAGTAGGTCACAAAGTGTTGGTTCGCGACGAGCGTTCGCACCAGCAGGTCCGCATCGAGTTTTCCCGGCGTAGTTTGATGCTTCTTTGACAGCGCAGCCGCAAAACCAGCTGCTTCACCTATCTGCATCCACACCGGCTCCAGCCGCACGGCTCCCCACGCGACATGCGTGGCGCTGAGACAGACGGGGACGAGGAGGTTGTCGATGTCCCTTGGCAGCAGGCAACGATACGGAATTTGGGCGGGTCTCGATTCCTCGGTGAGGATGAGTTTGCCGTCGTAATCGTAACCAGGGCGGCGGTCGGTGGTGCAATCGTGCGAATCCATCGACCAATCAGTGAAGGCGACGCTATCGGCCTGCACGGGCGGGCGTGTCTGGCCGAGTGCGGACCTGTTGTCGTGCTCCGTGAAAACATAGCGACCCACGATCCGTCGCGCCTCGCGGACATACATCTCGTAAGGTAGGTTGTCGTTGTCGGGAAACTCATCCAGTGGCAGGCCGATGCGGCGGAAGGCCTCGCGTTTCGCTTTCGGCACGGACTCGTCGTTCTGCAGGAAATACATCAGGCCGAGCGCGAAGTTCGTATGTCGCGCGGTGATCTTCTCACGCTCCGGCCACGTCGCCTCGGGATACGCGTGATTCTCGCCGGGCAAGATGGCGCTATTAAAACTGCTCTTCCCATTCATCGAGCCCGCACCCATGCCTTTGCGATTGTAGTTCACATACTCCTCGCGGTTGTAGCCGGGCGGTTGGGTCGGCAGGCGAAAGTTGCCCGGCTCATTCGTTACGCAGAAGCGATGGTTGTAGGCTTGGATGGCACCATCAGCAGTGTGCGGACTTGTCGGATCGATGCTTCCCTGAACGTGGGCATACGTGTGCAGGTTGAGCTTCCCGTCCAGCACGTCCCGCGGTCCGAGCTTCGACTCGATATTGGTAAAAACCTTGCCTGCATGAGGCTCGCCATACTCTTCGCGGTTCTCGCGTCCTACGCGACACGGCACCTTGGCCAACGCAGCGAGATCGCCTTCATACGTTGCATCGACAAACGTGCCACCACTCACGTTGATGTCTTTGGTCGTGCCGTATCCACGCAGCGTCAGCGCTTTCAATAATGCCCCTTCCCGCGTCACGTCCGAAGGATAGTGCGCGAGTAGCGTGGTGATGTTCTTCTCCGCTGAAACGAGCTGGTTGAACAAATGCTCAGCCACCGAAGGCTCGAAACGACTCATGGGATAATGCGATTGCGTGTATCGTGCCTTTGAATACTCCTTCGAATCTTCGCCATACCTCTCGCTGTAGTAGTCCTCGATTTTCTTCGCGTATTCGTTGAACACCGGCGACCGCGGCCCGCCATACAGTGCATCCCACTGCATCAGCGCGTTCGTCAACATGCCGCCGATGTGCCGATTGTGCTGCACCAGCAACACACTCAGACCTTCCCGCGCCGCCCGCACCGCACAGGCGATCCCACCCGGTGTGCCACCGACGACCACCACATCAAACGCCTTGCCATCCACCTCCGCCGCCGTGCTGGAACGCACCGGCACCACCTTCAGCGGCGCACGCGCAGCTGTCTTCTTCTCCAAAGCCTTCCACATGCTCAGCAGCGCCTCGCCGCGTGTGCGCTCGAGCTTCGTTGAGCCCGCTACTTCGGCCTCACGCACGGCTTTGACGAGTTCCATCGGCTTCAGCGTGTCCTCACGGATCGCGGCCAGCCCTTTGCCCCACGCGGCGCGAACACCTTCCGTCAGCGGTTCATCGAGACGCGCATTGTAGTCGGCAAAGAAGCCCTTCGTGGCAAAATACTGCGCTGCGGCCACTCGCGGATCATCGGCAGCCACGTCCACGTCATTGAAGAAACTCAGCATCACATGGCTACTGGCCAGTTTGCGCAGCAGCAAATCGCGATCGAGTTGCGCGGGAGTGACCTTGTTCTGAATCACCAACGCTGCCGCATGTCCTGCGGATTCGCAGAGATTCATCCACGTCGGCTCCAGTCGGATCGTTCCCCACGCGACGTGCGTGCTGCTCAGGCACACCGGCACCAGCAAATTGTCCACGCCCTGCGGCAGAATCGCGCGATACGGCACCTGCCCGGGGAAGGTCTCCACATCCAGCATCATCTTGCCTTCCTCCAACGCTCCTTCGATTCGGCGAGGCGTGCAGGCGTGCGTGTCCAGATACCACTCCGTCACGCCGATACTGTCCTCATGCACCGGCGCTCGCTCCAGTCCCTCCGCCAGCATCGCATCATGTTGCGTGAAGACATAGCGACCCGTGATGCGCCGCGCTTCGCGGACATAAAACTCATGCGGGCGATGCCCGTTGTCGGTGAACTCATCCTTTGCCAGACCAAACTCCCGCCACGACTTCTGCCGCTCCGGTTCCACTGACGGATCGTTCTGCAAAAAGTACAGCAGTGCCAACGTCGCATCCCAAAACCTGTCCATGATCTTCTGCCGTCCGGTCCAATCCGCTTCGACATAGTCCGTCTGCAGGCCCACGATCTGCGGGCGATTCCATCCGCGCTTCGAGTTCGGGATCGGTGACACGATGGAACCGTGTTCGAGCAGTTGGAGCTTCTCAGGATCGTAGTCCTTCGGTTTCTCCACCGGAAGCCGGTTCGCCGGATCGGAGCTGAGGATCGTGCGGTAATTGAATGCCTGCACATTCCCATCCGCCTCACTCGTGCTCTCCGGCTGTTGGATGCGTTGAAAACCGTCAAATTTCCGCAGCTTAAGCTGGTGATGCAGCTCCGCCACCCGCGCCAACTCCGGCATCTGTACCGCCTTCACGGGCGACATGAAGATCACGCCCGCATGAGGCTCATTGAACTCACTCCGCGCCTCCCGTCCCACTCGATACGGCACCTTCGCCAAGGCCGCGAGATCGCCCTCATAACTGCAATCCGCAAAAACCTTCGCCTGCACCTCCTCGGTAACGTCACCCCTCAAACTCATGAAACTAACCGACTGAATCAAAGCCCCCTCACGCTTCACCGATTGCGGCACGCGATGCGTGATCACACGGATGCCCTTTTCTTTCGCCACCAGTTCCGTGAAAATCTTCTCCGCTACCTTCGGCTCAAACTTCCCGTTCGTGTGCCCGCTCTTGCCCGGCAACGCATCGCGATACTGCCGCGAGTTCTCGCCATAGGTCGTGCGGTAGTGCTCAAAGATCGCCTGGCGCACCTCATCATAAATCGGGGCCCGCTTGCCCTCCCACAACGTGTCCCACACACCCAGCCCATTGGAAAGAATCCCCCCGAGATGATCATTGTGATTCACCAGCACCACCGAGAGCCCCTCCCTCGCCGCCCGCACCGCCATCGCAATCCCGCCCGGCGTGGCCTCATAAATGCAGAGATCGGCCTGGATCGTTTCCGCCCGCAGCCCGAGTCCCGGAGCAAGGCAGATCAAGACAAAGAACAAGCATTTCAAAGCAGCGCAGCGCATCCCCTATTAACGCCCGCGATCGCCCCTCTCTCTGTGGTATTATTGCCTGACCATTTGTGGAGTCAGAGATCGGTAGGCGGAAAAGCTTGCTTCTGGTCCGGCCAAAACACGCTCGCTCCAGAGATTCGTGGTTGCTTTGTCTATCGCGCTACTCCTTTGTCGGCTTCCTTCGATGTCTTTACCTAGAAGATGCCCCTTTCTGTTGAACGGACGGCGACTTTTTCGTAACCGCCGCCGGATCCACGCACCGCAGGATCATCATTCTGATCTTGTCAGGGTTCGCGGGACCAGGAAGCAAAGCCGAGAACCACTGCCCCGATTTCACCCCGATCGCTGGCTCCCGGTAGCTTCGCTGCGGAGACTTCCAGGACCAGTTGGGTGAAATATGCTCGCCCCTCGCGCGAACCTGCATGACTCCTTGCTCACCATCTGCGGAAAAGTCAGCCTGATGCAAACGGCCTGTGTTTCCGCGGTTCGCGAGCGCAACGGTGAACGGATCAATCGGTTCGAGATTCACTCCTGCACGGCCCCGAAATCTTGCCAGCAGGCCGTTCACCTCCTCTTCGTTCATGAAGCCCACAAATTCAGCGCCCAGCACTTCGGTCGTGGCGGCCCTTCTCGCTTCGATCAGATCGGCGACAGTGTTGGGCACTCTCTTGTAGTCGTAGAGACTGGTGAACCATTGATGCTCAGATCTCGGCCAGGTCAGCACCCACCCATCAAACTGGATCGCGGGCCTGGAATTGACTGCCAACCATGGCGCTGGCGACTTGGAATGCGGCACCGCGGTCAAGATCGCCACAAGCGCTTCCGGGAACAGTCCCTGCGACAAGATGGGGATGACCAGCGCATGGTTTTGCCCCAGCGTTGCGGCGAACTTGGTCTGCAACAACTTGCGGGAAGCGTTCCTGTTTTTCTCCGCGAAGTTTTGATGGATGGCTTCGGCCGCAGAGTCATATTTCAAGCCGAGCATTGGCACCGAGAGAGTTCCCGCCACGTGAACCCCATCGGCGCCGAGGGTAGCCGTAACGTCAATACTCTCCCCGATGATCATGCGGCTCCACGATTTCGGGATTCCCGGTGTTACGTTTAGCTCAGGCCATCCGACCGCATTTTCCGGCGGCCCCACCAGATCGCGAGCCGCAGAGACCGGCAGTTTCATGATTCTCTCGGGAGCATTGTTTCCCATCACGTAAATCCAAGCTTGGACCGCCACTTCAGTATCGGGTTGAGTAGTGGGAAGATCACGAACTGATGCCTGCAGCAACTCCTGATCCAAGGCCGAACGCACCGTCACGGGAATCCTCCGTGAGTCCGACTCAATCTCTGCAATGGTTGTGCTCCCATCCTCGTTGGGCTGCGACTCTGGAAGAAACATCAAACGCCCAGGTGGCAGCCACTGGTCAGGCAAGATGGGAAGGCTCGCTTCGGCCTCGCCCTCGCGTCGAATCCGCACCTGGTTCCACCATCCGCCCAGCCGGTCATCGCCAGTGATCCGAATATCGATGGGCTTCGATGATGCCCCACATCGGTGCACGATCACCCGAGACTCTTCCGCTTTACCAATCCCAAAAGCCAGACTGGTCTGACTCTCTGGCATCTCGATTCGTGCGACCTCGGGTGTTATCGCCGAGACAGCGGGGACGGATGCCTCAGCCGCCGGATAACTCTTTGCTGCTGAGATAGACACCCTTTGTGGCTGACGAAGATACACAGCAACCCCGACGCCGCTGGCGATCATGAGGCAAGCAGCCAAGATCACACGGCCTCGAAATCCGCTCCTTGCAGTGTTAGACTCGGCTTGCAACGGCGAATTCGTCGCACGCTTCAATTGGCTGCACATTTCATCCGCTGTGGCGAAGCGCATTTCGGGCTGCTTCTCCAGGGCCTTCAGCACGATTTCATCAATGCGGATGTCCACCTGCACGCGCTTCGACGGCGGGGTGATCGTTTCGGCGGGGCGCTCGCCGGTGAGCATTTCGTAGAGCACCACCCCCAGGCTGTAGATGTCCGCACGGTGATCCGCAAGGCCGTCTGCCTGCTCCGGTGCAGCGTAGTCCGGGGTGCCATGGGGCAGTGACACAGACATTCGCTCCGCGGCTTCGCAGCTTGTCTGTTCAGAGGAGGGACAGACAAGAGTGTCTGTTTCACGATCGATGATCTTCGCGATGCCGAAATCGGCAATCTTCACCACCCCGCTTCTGTCGATGAGCAAGTTCTCCGGCTTGATGTCGCGGTGAACGATGCCGTGATCATGGGCACACTGCAGCGCCCCGCACACCGGCGGCACAATGCCGAGTGCTTCTTTGGGCGTCAGGCGTTTCGTTTGGAGAAGTTGGCGGAGATTTACGCCATCCACGAACTCCATGAGCAGGAAGTAGATGGGAGCCACCGACTGGAGTGTCTGCGCCACACCGAAATCATACACGCCGACAATGTTCGGGTGATTCAGAGCAGCGAGTGCTTGGGCTTCTTTTTCAAACCTTGCCGCGAACTGCGGATCATCCGCGCGTTCGGGCGCGAGCAATTTCAACGCCACAAGGCGGTTCAAGGACTTCTGTCGCGCCTTGTAAACCACTCCCATACCACCGCGGCCAAGACATTCGAGGATTTCCAGATGCGGAAAGTGCGAGGCGAGTTCATCAGGGCTCAGCGACGGCATTGGCGTCACGGATTCGCCGGCTTGTGTGGGCTCGATGATCTGCGCCATGAGGCAGCGCGGGCAATGGGGCTCCGGCACATCATCAGGCAGGACGGAGCCGCAGTGGGGACATGGGCGATTGAGAGAGGGAGGGTTCATACCAACATCCTGACGTGGACCTAGTGAAGACCGAACAAACTATTCATACCTTGAGTCATTAATTTTTGCGATTTCGGGTCGGGCAGAATGTTGGAGTGAAATCATATTGGCTCGCTGCCATGCCACAGCTGTTGGCGACGCCAGGCATCACTCAACCCACCAGCGCAGCAAAAAGTGTCTCCATCTCGTCTTGCACAGCGGCTGGATCATCCAGGGTTCCTGCGACCTCCGACTTCACGCACTGCCGGAGCCGTTTTTTCAGTCGGCTCAACGCCATGCGAAAGGCGTCGAAGCTCATGCCACAAGAGGCAGCGAGCGCCGTCTGATCACCATGGCTGGCGTGTCCATTTAAGATGCCGCTCACAGCATCAAAGAACTCGCCACGCCCTACTGCAAGGCACTCTGCCCGCAACGCCTCCATGCCCCGTGTAATCACCGTCACGGCCCACTGGCGATCAAAGGCCGCATCAGGCGGAAGCATCCGTTCATCCGGCACAACGATGACTTCGGTGTCATCCATTGACACAGGCACCTTGCCGCCACCACGTTTCTGTCGCCGCGCAGCTTCGTGTTGATGCGCAACGAAGTGCTTCACCGCCCCCAGCAAATACGAGCGAAAACGGCCCTTCCCGGGCTCTGCCGTTCGAATCGCACCACCCCCCAGCATCCCCGCAAAAAACGTATGACTCATTTCACGCGCTGCGTCTGCGTCGCGAAACACGCTGCAAAGGTAAGCCACAACCGGCTCATAATACGCATCACACAAATCGGCAAGTGCCCTGCGCCCCTCCTCAGAATCAACCTTTGCCAGACCCACCTGAGTCCAACGAGTGGTGTGGAAGGGAGATTTTCGCAGAGTTGGTGGTGGTGCAGGAGTCATGGTCACGAACGATGCCGTCACAGGTTCATGACGTGTTGGGGCAGAAACGTGACTCAGATTCGAAGTGCGGCCCTGACAGCCGTCCCGATCTTTCTCGGACAGTGCGTGTTGCACCTCAAAGTTTCGTGATCTTCATTTCCACCCGGCGATTCAGTGCGCGATTCGACTCCGTGTCATTCGGTGCCACCGGAAAGTCGGGACCGTGACCGATGGTGGTGATGCGTGATTCGCCAATACCCGCCTGCGTCAGGTAACCTTTGCACGAAAAGACGCGACGGAAGCTCAGGTCACGGTTCAAGGCCGCACCACCTTCGCTGGAAGTATGGCCTGAGAGCTCGATCTCGGCACCAGGGTTGTCCTTGAGGAACGCAGCGACGCGATCCAGTTCCGCCATGCCCTCAGCGCGTAGCTGCGCACTGTTCACATCAAACTGGATCTTGTTGAGTGTGATTTTATCGCCCTCACGCACCTGCTTTCCCGTGAACTCCACCGCCGCGGAACGCCGCAGTCTGAGCTCCACCGGCTCGCTCGATTCATCGCCCACCACATCCACTGACACTTGAGCGGAGGAGTAGCCCGGCGCTCCCGCTTGCACCACGGCGAGGCCCGCAGGCACCTTTTGCAATTGGAACTGCCCTTCGCGATCCGATTGCGTCTTCGCAAATCCCGCAACCTCCACGGTCGCCGATGCAATGGGATCTCCCGTCTCGTCATCCACCACGCGACCGGGCACATTGCCGCGATAAAGGAAGTCCTTCACGTTCACCATCAGCTTGGCGAAATCAAAAGCAAAGCCGTCGCCTGCCCTGGTGTGCGGGTCATCGACGCGGATCTCCAGACTTTCGCCCTTCAGATTCTCCAGCATTTCCTGGCTCAGCTTCACATAGATGACCTTACCGATGGGACCCGTTTGATTCAGGGCGTTGAGCGTTCGTTCCATCTCTGGGAAACGTTTGCCATTCACGGTCACTTCGAACTGACTCTTGAAGGTCGGAGATTGGAAATCATCCACAAACAGGCACAAGACAGCGTCGCGCACCGTCACGCCCGAAAGCGCCTTCAGCGGTATCTTGAGCGATTCAGCCTTCAGCGGTCGGGTGTCGGGGTTGAAGTCAAAGCTGTAGCCATCCTGTCCGGCAGGGATGTTTTCACCGTTGTAGCTACTGCCCACCATGATGCGATCAGTCGCTGCCGCGTCGTCTTTCGCAGGATCAAAAGGAAACGGGTGCACGTCCGTGGAGCGTCCCGTGAAGGGATTGAAACCCTCCACAAATCCAAATCCCAGATTGTCGATATCGCCCAAACGAATCACGACCTCGGCCTCGCGAGTGTCTTTCAGTTCGACAGTCTGCAGCTGCCAGTCCCCATCCGTATCCGTCGTCCTAGCCACAGCCCCATTGATTCCCCACCCGCCAAGGACCACCGCCCAAAGAAGTGCATGTGCGCGTTTCATGGCTTCCACACTCCCTCCACTCCCCCTTCCGCGCAAATGCCGATTGGTGAAAAAAGCGTTGAGCAGAAGCCAATGCTTTTCATCCCCCAGCGACCTCAACTCTACGGCGCGGACCGTGGCGATGTATCTTGGAGCAACGGATTCCAAACCCTCTCAAACTTGAATCCTTCAAAGTCCTTCACGTTCGCCGTAGCGAAGTGGGTGACGCCGAAGGCACGGAGGCTCAGCGCGGTGCGGGTGTCGTAGATGCGGCGGCGGGCCATGCCAGGTGCCGCCACGCGCTGCCAGAGTTCAGTGTGAAGTTCACGGCTTTCGGGCGGAAATCCGATGATCTTCCAACAGGGGTGCTGCCGATAGGTTTGAATGACCTCTACCGCCTTCGGTGCGGTGAGCGGGTGATTCAGCACCGCAGGGTTGCGGAGCAGGAGATACAGCTCAGTAAGAACGAACTCACTCAATGCCACATCCTCTCGCAGTGAAATGGATTCGATAAACCCACGCGCTGCCGCGTGCTCCGGCGCGGCTTCGCTGTAGCTGTACAGGAGGAGATTGGTGTCGATCGATAGCATGCCGGAGTCGAAGCGATTCAGGCAAGACGCGGGTCGCTGTCGGCGAAAGCGGTATCGCGGAGTTGTTCGGCACTCAGTCCCTTCCAGCCGACGCGACTGGAGGTAGGTGGACGCCACGCTGTGGCGGACTTGTCCACCTGATCCGGATAAACTTGCAGTAGCAGTTCGGCTCCACGCCGGAAGGTCTCTGCAAGCGACCACTCTCGTCGTTTCGCGAAAGCTCTGATTTGCTCAAACAACTCCTCAGGGACTTGAATCTGCGTCTTGGTCATGGTGGAGATCTTAGCGCTCCATCAAATTGATGTCAATTTGACTCTATCGTGCCTTGCTACAGCCAATATTGAAGCTACGGAATCGACGCAGCCTTACCGGACGGCGATTCATTCCCAGCCGCATCAAGGAAGCTCATTGAGTAGGTGTGGGCTTCCGCCGAATCGTCGATGAGACGGGTGCTACGTAAGCTTGCGGGTGCAGAATCGGCTGAGGTGGCCAGAAAGTCCGTGGGCTTCAATCCCAGGTCCTTCCACAACATTCCATCGCGATAAAGCCGCAGCGCTCGCACCCCGCCTGAGATCTCTGGAACCAAGCTCCAACTCAGGACCTTCTGACCTTTTTCATTCACCGAGATCGTCAGCTCTGGAGCCTTCGTCGGACCGACGCTGGGACGCAAAGATCCCTTCTCAGAAAACTCATGCCAGAGCTTGGCGAAGGCGGCATTCGGCATCCACGCAAACCCGGGCTCCTTCGCCGTAGCGTCATCATTTGCCGAACGAATCTCCAACGACGCGATGTCACCAAAGGTGCCCGGACGCACGTCTCCCGATAGCACCACATCAAAGAAGGATAGACTCATCAAGCGCGAGTCATCGCAGCCATGCTCAGAGCGTGGATCAATCACCCGACAAACCTTGCCACCCTGTGATCGCAGATCTTGAAACATGGTATTCATCGGAGCCCAAGAGACATGATGGCTTGAGGTAGGCACCGTTTCCCGCTTTCCCCAGACAAAGAGCAGCGGCAGTTCCCGTGCGACGGTGCTGAATCGAGCTCGAAAGGCCGCATCTCCAAACTGCTTGTGACATCCACCCCGAAACGATGCGGCCAACACCCGTCCAGGATGCCGAACGATCATCTGTGCGGACCAACTCGATCCGCCGGAGTGTCCCCACAACACCCACGGGACACTTTTCATCTCCGGCCGACCAGAGCGTTCCGCAAAGTCGGCCAAGGCCGTCATGAGTGCTCTTTCGGAGCCACTGTCGGGGTCATTCCACTCGTCACAGTTGCCCGCCACGTGATACATCGGCACCAAAAGTGCACAGTCATGCTTCCTCGCCAGAGCCCGCCAATGCCAGTCTTCCGTAATCGGTGGATGTTTGTCCGGTGCGGCATTTGTGCAGCCATGCTGATGAATGATCACTGCCTTCAAAGGACGCGTCGTATCCGCAATCCAACACGAAAACTCCGCGTGTTGAAAGCGATCCTTCTGCCCCGGCGGCACAATCAGATCCAGCAACAAACCGTCAGCGGCGGCGGACAGGCTGGTGGTAGCGAGCAGAAGTAACAGAAGCAATTTCATCATGGGTTACTCCTCCGGCTCCGGCGTGAGCTTCAGCGCGAGGCTTCGGAAATTTTTCACGCGATGAAACGTGGCGTGATCGGCATCGTGCTGATTTGGCGCGTTGATACTGCTGCGCGCGATGATCGCGAGGTCATCGCCATCGATCACAGGCCGCGCATACATGAAGGACTGCGAGATCTTGCCCGCCTGCGCCACGCAGCCGGCCTGGAACCAGTTCATCCCATCGAGAGCATACATGAGCATGAGGAAGCGGCGGTCATTGCCGCCCACGCCGCTGGCAAAGGCGACGTTCCCGCGCTTCTCGCCCTCCTGCCACCAATCGTAGGCCCCCTGGCTGTCCACGACGAGGTTCGCGGTGGCCCAGAACAGCTTCGATTTCTCATCGTAGATGATGCAGAACTTCAACTGCCCGCCGGGCATCGGATGATACTGCGTGAACTTCAACTCGATGGGCCCGCCCTTGTCCTCAAAGTCGAGCACAGCGGCGAGTCCGGCGGTGGACTGGCGTTTCGGCTTCACCGTCATCATCACGCGCAGCTTGCCCTGCACCTCGATGACATTCGGCTCCAGATACTGGCTGGTGAGCTTGTCGAACTTCGGATTCGTCATCGCATCGGGCACACCCGGAAACGGCACCGGCTCGGACAAGCGCCACGCCTGCGGATTCATCGGATCGCCGCTCAAATCACCCGCGATGATGCGCGGCCCGCGCAGCTTGCCGAGTGCGAGATCATCCGTGGCCCAATAAAGCCGGTCCGCCTTCTGCACCATGCCCGTGTGGCAGTTCCAGAAGTGCCCTTCAAACAACGTCACCGCCTCCGACCACGTCTTGCCGCCATCGGTGCTCTTCAAGAGCAGCAAGTCATCATTCCGGACCTTCGTGCCTCCTTTGTTCGCGAAGAGAAACAGCTCGCCCTTGTGAATCCACGGCGCTGCCGAGTAATACGGCAAATCCGATACCTGTGCCCAGTTCTGCCCGCCATCGCTGCTGCGCAGAATGTGCGTGCGGCTCTGCGTGGCTCGTCGCTCGGCACTCCACTCATTGCGCGGCACCACAGGCACCACGGCGATGAGCGCTCCATCATTCATTCGCACCAGGCCCGGTCCCTCGACGTAGCGTTCAGGATCCGGATTGTGAAACACGATGCGGTAGTCCTGAGCGAGCGGTTTCGTCTGCGCATGAATGAGCTCTGGAGTGAAAAGCAGGCAGGAGAAGAGAAGAAGCGATTTCATGAGTCAATCAATCACGTAGCTAAACAGGTCTCCATTCGAGAGATGGAACCGAAGACGAATCGGCACACCCGTGGGCAGGGCATCCACGTTTTTCCATCGAATGGCCAGCCTCACCGAATCCTGCTTTTCGATCATGCTGGATTCTTTGTCGTAGCCTTGGATGACTTGTCCCGCTGCATCCAGCACCTCCACCGCAAGGCCTCCGCTGTTAACATCTGCATTGACCGTGAGCAGGCTGCCTGCAGCGACGAAATCATGGGTCTCGATCATGCCCGGCTCCTTCTTTTTCTTGGGTCGGATGGAAGCCAGGCCGTCGATCCGCCACTTGGCCAACGCGATGGACTGCTGTTTTTCCGGTGCCAGACCACCGTGCGGCGTGGTGACTGCGGTGTAATACATCCACATCTCATCACCGACAAAAACAGGTGCGTTGCACAGACCAAAAATGCTGCCGGCATCATAGGCATGAGGACCCAGCGGGATCACCGGACTGCGATCGGAGCAGCGATCCCAACGCCGGCCATCGCGGCTGGTGACGAGTTGCACATCAATGATGCCAGTGGCGGATCTTTTGCGGCCATTCACCTCGTCGTTGCCGAACAAGGCCGACGGCGGCTCGACGCGTCGGAAATGCGTGACAAAGCCCAGCCATTGGCCCGCATAGGGAAAAGCAGACAAGTTGTAGTATTCCGAGTAAGTGCCGCCCTTCAGCTGGCGTGTGGCTTTATTGTCCACTTCATCAGCCACCACCACGGGGTGTGGCTCGGACCAGTGCTTCATGTCTTTGCTGACCGAGAGAAAAACGTGGCGGATGCCGATCACGCGCGGATCGCCCTGGCGCTTGTGAAAGGCGAGGTATTCGCCCGTCACCGGATCCTGCGAGAGCGTGATGGTGTCGCAGCCGAGCAGGATGGGCTCGGGATCCACCGTCCAACGCAGCCCATCGGCGGAATGCGCCGCGTAATACAAGCGCTGCGTTTTGTCTCGATACCAGTCCACCATCTCAAACTTGTCCCTGAGCCGCTGCAGCTTGGTGTCGTCCACTCCCATGCTCGCATTGCCGACCGCCTTGTAGCGCTTCGCCGGGTCCGTCTCGAACTTGTCCTCGATGATGCTGGGACTGTGCAGACGCAGATCCGTTTCATTCGTCGCTCCCATCACCTTCAACACCGGGCGCTCCCATTGAACGCCATCGCTGGAGGTGGCAAAAAGCACGCTACCCGGATCGGCATACCACATCTTGAAGGAGCCGGATTTTTCATCTCGCAGCACCGTTCCGTAAATGTTCACCCGCTTGTCGATGATGCCGTCCTCGGTCCTCACTTCCCAAGGCATTTCAGCCGTGAGCACCGGGTGCTCGAGTTTCTTCGCCGGGTGGATCACGCGCTTGATTCCCTGCTTGCTCCGAATCATCACGCTGTCCACAAAGAGCTGCTTTTCCCCCTTCTTCAAAACCGGCGCAGGCGGCCGCTTGAGCGCTGCCTCCTGCGATAGCAACGGAGCAGTTAGCATCAAAGCACCGAGATAAATGAGAAACGAAACGAAGTGCTGTTGGTGGTTCATGACTTGGATTTCTTGCACTTTTGCTTCGACTTCGGCTCGTTCAGCTCACGCTCGATGTCCGCGATGCTCGGCAGCGCTCCGCGCAGATTCTTTGGCAACGACTCCACCAGCCGCGTCTGCCACTCGGCCACGCCGATGGGCTTCTTCACATCGCGCAGGGCGTATTCCACTTTCAGCTTGTTCTTCGCGTCCTTGCACAGCAGCAGGCCGATGGTGGGTGCGTCTTGCTCATGCCGCATCTGGTCGTCCACGGCAGAAAGATAGAAGTTCATCTTGCCCGCAAACTCCGGCTCGAAGGGCTTCATCTTCAAATCCACCACCACAAAGCACCGCAAGCGCAGATGGTAGAACAGCAGGTCGAGATAAAAATCCTCGTCGCCCACCTCCAGCGGCACCTGACGACCCACAAACGCAAATCCAGCGCCCATTTCCAGTAGCAGCTTTTGCACATGCTCCACTAGTCCGCGCTCGAGATCCCTCTCATGCGCATCCTCGCCCAGCGTGAGGAAATCGAACGTGTAGGGATCCTTCAACACCTCCCGCGCCATGTCCGACTGCGCAGGCGGCAACGTGCGCTCAAAGTTCGTGATCGCCTTCCCGCTGCGCTCATGCAGCCGCGATTCGATCTGCACCGTCAGCACCGCCCGGCTCCAACCGTTTTCCAGCGTCTTCCGCGCATACCACAGCCGCGTGGTCGGGTCTTTGAGCTTATGCAGCAGGATGAGATTGGCGCTCCAGGAAAGCAGCGTGAGCGGTTCGGGCGGGCCGTCTAGATGTGTCAAGGCCTGTGACACTAATTCTGCAACAGGGTGTTGCACTTTTGCCTTCGCCAATTGTGTCACAGGCTGTGACACAATTGGGTGGGGCAATTGGCCCATAGCCTGTGGGCCAATCTCGACGTCCCCCCATGCCTCGAAGAATGCCCTCATGCGCTTGAGATTGAGCACGGAAAACCCAGCCATCTCCGGGAACTCCGCCTCCAAGTCCTTCGCCAGCCGCCCAACGACCTTCGCGCCCCAGCCCTCCGCCTTCTGTGCCCGCAGGATCTCCCACCCGATGTGCCAGTAGAGCAGGATCAACTCCCGGTTCACCGAAACCGCCGCCTTCACCTGCGCCACCCGAACGCGAGCCTTCAAGTCGGCAAGCAGTGGGGCGTAGGAGGTCGGAATCAGCAAGGCAGTTTCCGAGTTTGCTGGGTGTTTGGGTTTCATGTTTGTTGGAGAGTTCCAGTCCGCTTGGGGAATTCTATGGAGTGGACAACGATATTCCGAATGTGTGGCTCAAACTCAACTGACCATTCGAATCAACTCGTCGGCCTTGGCTGCAATTGCGGTAAACGTTTTCGACTCCCCGCTGCGTGAGGACAGGTCGCCGCCTAGCTGATCGCGAATGCTCTGAAGTGCCCCGATCTCGGCATCAAACTGAACTTGCTCATATTCCTTGTATTGCGTCTCGAACGCAGACCGGAGGCTCGCGGCCATTTCGCGAAATTGCGCCCGGCAATCGTTCCGATGTCCGGCAAGTTCGAGTTGCCGTTGCTGGTCTTGGATTTCATCCTGAACTTCTGCCACGACGCTCAAGATTTGCCCTGCGACTCCGAGTACCTTGCCAACATTGCCCAGCCACTTAGCCCATTTCACAGCCTCCCACGGTTTGAAATTCTTGCCGAAAAACTTACCTACATCGTAAACGAAGCGGTGCGCCTCGCCTCCAGCGGCTTGTGCTGCGCTCAGGAAACCTCCACCCGCCTTTGGGCCTGCCGCCCAGTTCGCGAGCATTCCACCGATATTTTGCGCGACATCAGCACCGGCTTTCAGCCCAGACGGCTCGACCTTTGGCACCTCACCAAGTTGTGTTCCAGGCAAACGTGATGCATCGAAGCGCCCCGCAAACACACCCTGCACTCTCAACTTGCCCTGGTTGATGTCATCCATCACACGCCTGCCGAGACTGCTTTTGGAAATGGCGGCAAGACTGTCTTCGAGATGCGCGACTTCCTCCTGAATGATCGCTGTTGCCGCATCTCCCAGAGAGGCATGAGCTGACTGCACCTCCTGTTCACTCACCTGCTTCGCAGCATCCAGGTTTTCTTGGGAAGCGCCTTCGTGGATGACATCCGCTAAAGTATCTCCCGCTCTCTCGATCCGAACTGCAACGGTTCCAATGAGGCCGTGCAGACGGCTACGCAATTTCATCTTTGAGTCCTGAATGCACGCATCAAGTCTTCCAAGCAACTCAATGGCGGCGCGCTCGGCAGGCTGATCGGTTCCAGCAAGTGCTGCCGCCTGTTGCGCGACGGAGCGGATCAGGAACAAGGGTTTCGTTAGCCGTCCGAGATCACAACGCACGCGGGCGAAGCGGCTGAGTGTGTCCACAAATGTGTCGAAGCAGGAAGCTGCCCGCAATTCCTGTTTGTCAGCATCCTCTGTGCAGGCGATGGAGTCGAGGTAGCACTTCGCATCCATGAACACCGTATTGAAATCCTGACTGGTGAGCGGCTGGCAAACCTGATCGATATAGGGGCGTTTCACATCTTCGCTGCCACCATCGAGGGTCATCTTGTTGACCACCAACAAGGACTCGCGGGCCTTTCCGCCGTCGAGCATCAGTCGGCGGAAATAGCGGGCGGTTGCCTCGCTGAAAAGCTCTGCCGTGACGACGAAGATCACCAGATCGGACTCAAGGATGGCCTTTTCGGTTTGCGCATCGTGCTCCGACACACCAGCCTGCACGCCCGGTGTGTCGAGCAAACGGAGGTCATTCCAAGCATAAGCTGTGACTTCGTCGGTGCAGACATCGGGGTCTATCGCCACATCATCACGACGTGTCATCGCTTTGATGAGTGTGGATTTCCCGGCGTTGTATTGCCCAACGAAGGCCAGTGTCAGTGCCACGTCATTGGTCAGCGTGACTCTCGGCGCGAGGGCTTGAACCTCCGGAAGCTTGGAGCATCCCAGTAGGCTGCACAGTTCGTTTGTAAGCAGACGGGTGTCACCGCTGACCTTCGCGGCATTGAAGATGGGTTCATTGTCACTCATGGTGTCGGGGCAAGTGTTTGAGGTTCGCAGTCTGGGGATGGAATCGGGTGACGGGACAGCAGTGCGTCACGTCCTGCACAAATCGTCGCGGATAGTTTGGTGGCAGCACCCGCCAGTGTGCGGATGGATAAAGTCAGGCCAACGATGTCTGATTGCAGTGGGGCAATGGTCTTCTCCTCAATCTCCCTGGTGAACCAGTCCTGCAACGACCGTGCGACTTCTGCGGCGTTTTGTTCGATCTGTGCAGCAAGCTGCGTCCGAGCCTCCTCCTTTGCCTTCTTGATAGCATCTGACTTGCCCGGCACGAAGAAGCTGGTGATTCCTGTGAGCAGACTTGCAATTCCCACAGCCCAACCGGCTGGATTAGAAGTCAGGGCAAGGACGGTGGCCGCTACACCCAACACGATTCCCACACGGCGCACCATTTTCTGCCAGTCAACAGGATCCGCCGAAGTCGCTTCGGCACCATGGAACTCCGTCGTGAACTCCGCATCAACTTGAACCTGTCGCCAGAACTCGCGGACAATCGCAGCGAGTTCCCCTGCTATATCGTCGGCATACTGCTTTACCCACGCATCCGTCTTCAACTCGGCAACTCGTGCTTTCCATCGCTTGTCGAACTCCGAGCTACGCAGGTTGTCCTCGACGAACTTCCCCAATCCTTTCTCTAATGGGGCGAAGTGCTCCTGAACAGCCGTGCGGCAACGCTCTGGAAATCTTCCGATGAAGTCATCAAGCTTCGCCTTGAGTTCCGTGTGCTTCTCTTCCATCAACTCTGCCTCCTCACGAAAACTCGTGCTCACGACTGAGACCCTCTCGCTGACGAAAGTCAGCGCCCGCTCGGTGCCACCGATGATCGTATCGACACGGCGCTGAGTCCCATGAAGATGCAGTTCGTCCTCCAGCAAGTGCAGCAGTTGGTTGATGTTGCTCCCTGCCAGCAACCGACTGGCCTCGGCTTTGTATTCAGGCTGACGTGCCATCCATGCGGCTTGCGCGTGAACTGCGACGACGCGGACCTTTTGCGCCATCCAAGGCGCATGTACCCGCACGAGAGAGGCGATCCGGTTCCGGTGCGGCTGGATAGCAGCATCTCCCATCCAAGCGCTCGGATCGGAAACAAAATCCCGCCGATATTTGGCAAGCTTTTTCAGGTCGTGCTTCACGTTCAGAACGAACACCACATGCTTGCGCAACCGATTCAAGGCCGCCATCTCTAGGAATGCATCCTTCTGGACGCCGTCAGAACTCAACAAGAACACGACGACATCAGATTCATCCATCGTGGAAAATGCCAATTCCCTGTCCTCAGTTCCTTCGTAGGCACCAAAGCCCGGCGTGTCCACGATGGTCAAACCTTGCCATTGATACTCGCGGACGTCGCGTGTCGTTCGCTGGCCGCCTTTGCCGATGGTGGTTCCATCACCGCCAGTGACTGCTTCGCGGATAGTGCTCTTGCCCGCCATCGTCTGGCCGAATAGCGTCACGGTGAAGTAATCCGCGCGGTTTCGCTTCCTGGCAAGAGCGGTGCGGAGTGTGGAAATCTCCATTTGCAGGCTGAGAGACAGAGCTGTGGTTCGTTCCTTGAGAACTTGCCGGGCCTGTTCAACAACCGTTCCATCCTGCGAGTTTATCTCGGCAGCAGCAGAGACAGTTTCGATGAAGGCACTGGCTTGTTTCTCAGCGTCCACCAGAGCAGCCTCGGCATCATCGAGTGCGAGCCGCGAGATCGCGGCGCACTTTTTCAGCGCGCTTCTTGATCGCCAATTGCGAAGCCAGCGATGCAGCAAGTCTCTCATTAGGTCTCCCTCTTGGCTTTACGGAAGCTCAACTGCGCAAACGGGACCTTGCGTAGTGTGCTCGGCAAGTTCCAACTCTCTGTTGATTTCACATCCTTGAAGCCACTAAAGCGGGTGGGAATGGTTTGTAGCATTGGTGTCGTGGCTTTGGGCATGATGGCGATGAATACGCTGGAGTTCGTGACTTGCCACAGATGATGCTTCGACAGCACTCGTCTCTTACTCCTTTCTGCGTTTTTGGAGGTCAGGACTTCGCTGGTTCTTTAAGGCTGAAGTGTGACCCACAGACGCAAAAGAGCTTCGCCGCGTGTTTCGCGGGTCGCGGGCGATTCTTGAGTCTCGGCGATATGAACTTCTTCGGCACGTTTTTGCGGTTCATCAAAGTGCTTCGCCCAAACAGCCGCGACGGCCTCGGTGATCGGCGCGTCGAGATTCGCATCGTAGCTGGCGAAGAAGCCCTTCGTGCCGAAATACTGGACGGCGGGGATGCGGGGATCGTCGGCGGTGACATCGACATTATTGAAGAAGCTGATCATCACGCGGCTGCTGGCGAGTTTGCGGATCAAGGCTTCGGGGGCGAGCTTTCCAGGTGTGATTTTGCCCTTAACGGCGAGCGCGGCGGCGTGACCGGCGCTTTCACCGAGCTGCATCCAGACAGGTTCGAGGCGGATGCTACCCCAACCGATGTGCGAGGCGCTGATGGCGACGGGGACGAGGAGGTTTTCGACTTCGTTCGCGAGGATCGAGCGGTAGGGCACCTGCGCGGGGCGGGATTCTTCGCCGAGGAAGAGAATGCCGTCCGTGTTGCCGCCGGGTGCCTTGCGCGGCAGGCAGGCGACGGAATCGACCGGCCAGTCGGTCATGGCGATGCTGTCCGAGTGAATGGGGGTGCGGGCGATGCCTTCGGCGATTACATTGTCCTGTTCCTTGAAGACGTAGCGACCCACGAGTCGCCTTGCTTCGCGGACATAGATTTCATACGGCGCATGATTGTTATCGGGGAACTCATCGGCGGCGAGACCGTAGCCTGCGAACTGCTTCCGATCCTTCTCGGGCGCTTCGGGATCGTTTTGCACCCACCAGAGGCGCATGAGCATGGCGTCGAGATAGCGCTTCGAGATCGCCTCGCGCGTGGGCCAGTCCGCACCGGGATACTCGTTTTGCGGACCGATCAGGCGACCGCCGTTCCATGCGACTTTTTTGTTCGGGAGATTCGGCACGAAACCACCGCCGCCGGCTGCTTTGGCGATAGCGATGTCGAAGTTCGCAGGCTTTTCGACCATGATCCGGTTCGCCGGATCGCGCGTGAGGATGAGGCGGTAGTTGTAGGCCATCACGGAGCCGTCCGCCTCGCCGCTCTGTGGACCTTCGACGATCTCGGCAGTCGCGTGGCTGTTGTAGCGAATGTTCAGCGTGCCTTCGTCAGCAGCTTTCGGAAAGCCGCGCTGACCGGGCTCCTTGTGCCGTTCCTGCGTGTAAATGACGCCCGCGTGCTTCTCGCTGTATTGCTCGCGTGATTCGCGACCGATTTGAGTTTTTACACCGGCCACGGCCATCAAATCGCCCTCATACATGCCGTCAGCGAACACCTTGGCACTCACTGTGATAGTGCTCTCGCCATGCATCGGCTTCAGTGTCACGCTCTTGAGCAAAGAGCCCTCGCGTTCCGCCTTTGTGACGATGTGGCCAAGCAACACCGTTAGCGTCTTCTCTTTTTCGACCATCTGATTGAAAAGCATCTCTGCGATGCGCGGCTCGATCTTCGGACGATCGATGTGCGCTCGGCTGGTCTTGCTCGGCATCGAGACAATATGCTGCGGCGAGCCTTCGCCGTAGGTCTTCGCGTAATACTGCGCCGCGCCGGTGATCATCTCGCCATAGATCGGCGAGCGAGAGCCGTCATACGGCGCCTCCCAGCCGCCTGCACCACTCGTCACGAAGCCGCCGAGATGCTGCGTGTGATTCACGAGGAGCACACTGAGCCCTTCGCGAGCCGCACGCACGGCACAGGCGATGCCACCCGGCGTGCCACCGATGACGACGAGGTCATACGATTTGCCATCGACGTCCTGCGGCTTTGCTGCGCTCTTGAGCAGCATTGGAGGAGGAATCTTCACTGGTGCTGCGTCTGGTCTCATCGGAAAACCGGCGTCAGCGAGGATGTTGCGTTCGGCCACCGCCTCGGCTTCCGGCACGAGTTGCAGGCCATCGACAACGACGTAGCCATCGGCACCCGGGTTGGAGATTTCAATCGTGCCCGATTTGCCCTTGGTGAAGGCAAAGACACCCAGCGCACGCGGAATGCCGTTCTCCAGGCAGGCTTCGCGCTGGTTTTGTGTCACCACTTTTTCACCATCCGCGCAACGAATCGTAATCGTGGCGTTTTGTGCGCGGTTTGTGGCATTCATGTAAAGCAGGCGCACCTCGTATTTGCCGTCTGCTGGAATATCGGGTGTGAACGTTGCCACCACTGCCGACTGCTTTGGGCGATCATCGTGCCGATACGATGCGCCAACGAAAGGGGTGAGTCTGTCACTCGTCTTCCAGGTGCCCGTGTATTCGGCGGCATCGTCATCCAGCACGATGCCGGCTGGCTGTGATGCAGACACTTTTGTCTGCATGGGACCCACAGACAAGAGTGTCTGTGCCAATTCCGCGAGTGTAAAGCGGGTGCTGACCACCGAGTTCTGCTCTGCACCGGGGCGATACTTGATGTAGGTCGTTGCGACGAAGGTGCCGTCTGGCAGCAGTTCGAGGCCAGGATAACCGCAGTCGCTGCCTTTGTGACTGTGCAGCAGCTTGATTTTGTATTCGCCGTCCTTGCCACTGATGATGTCCTCGTAGCGACCGACCCACGCGACGAAATGACCATGCGTGTTCTTGTCTGGTCCCATGTCGCGGAAACAAACCACCAACCGACCATCCGCAGCGTAGTGCGGCATGTGGCGGTCGCCCCACAGACCGGATGGCAGTGTTTGATGCTTTGACCAGGTGTGGCCTTCGTCGTCGCTCGTCATGAAGTGACTGCCTGCACTGCGAATATTCTCACGCAGGAGGCAGAGCAGTTGTTTGCCATCGGGCGAGCGGATCACCGCGGGCTCGCAAGGCTTCATTTCGCCGAGATCGAGCAGCACACGCCAAGCGCTCCAAGACATGCCGCCGTCGGTGGATTCGCTCTGCACGATGATGTTGCTGCGAGGATCTTTTGTCTCGCCAGGACGGCGGATGCTCGTGAGGCCGATCAATCGCTTGCCCCCATCGACGGGCGCAATGGTGCAAAACGGCATCACGCACTCCAGTCCGGTGCTCTGCATGGGCGACCACGTTTTGCCCTCATCATCGGAGTGCGAGAACTGCATCTTGTGATCAGGCCCGTTGCTGGTGAAGACGAACAAGCGCGTCACGCCCTGCGGATCCGTCAGCCGGTAAAGCGACGGGCAGTTCTTTGCCAACTGCCAGTTCTCTGGCACCGGCAGCAGATCGCTCCAGGTCCTGCCTCCGTCATCGCTGCGCTTCATCGGCCCGCAGGTGCCGCCGTGACCGTGCGTCCAGACGCAGAAGATGGTTTTGCCATCCGGTAGCAGCAGCGTCGTTGGATGCCCTTGATAAACTTCCTCCGTGCCTTGCGCGACGATCACCTGACGCGAGGTGTCTTGAGACAAGTCGATCGTTGGCAGCGTCTCTGCCGGAGCTGAGACTGCGGACAACGCTGCAAAGATAAACATCCGGGCGCGCTTTGTTGGTTTCACCCTTTCAACACGTTGATCATGCAAGCAGGCTATCTGGTAAGTTCGAGAGACCACTGTTTGTCTGGCAATCTGTGGCGCTCGCATCTTGCCCAGACGAACCGATTCAAGCTGTCATGCGAGCCATTGTCGCATCGTCCAGAGGCACACAGGACCGATAGCCTTCACCATGATCAGGCAGGTCACTCAGAAAAGAGGATCGATCCTCAGCACTGCGGAAATCGAGACCGATCAGCGCACGGCCAATACGCTCGCCTGACTGGCGGTAGTTAAAGTAACACAGACTGGCACGATCCCGGATCAACCGGGAAAGGAAGTCATGCAGCGCCCCAGAACGCTCATAAAAATCCAGCCGCAAAAACAGTGGATGGGAGAGCAAATCACCACGCAGTGAAATAGCGCGAAAAGTCACATCGACGGCACCAGTGAGCTCGTCCCAACGATAGCCTCCAGCATCCAATCGCTTGGGCAGAGTGACGAGTTTGTCCTCGTTTTCAGAGGTCACTGTGAAGACAGGATAGGCGTGGTCCGGAGAATTCAGGCCGTATTGAAAGTCGGCAATGTTCAGCCCCTCAAAGCATGAGTCCAAAAGGGAGAGCATGGCACCGGGACGCTCCGGAATGTGCACTCGCAGTGTGCGGGACGAGGCATTGATAGATCCTGCGGACTGGGCGATCAGCCCCAATTGGAGGAAATCGATGTTCGCGCCAGTGATGACCACCAGGACCTTTTGCCCAGCCAATGCCGCGCGATCTCTCAACACTGCTGCCAGCCCCATCGCACCCGAAGGCTCGGAGATGCAGCGCACAGTCTCCCAAAGCACGCGGATCGCCGCAGTGACCTCAGCATTGCTGACTGTCGCAATGCGGTCGATCGATTCCTTGCAGACACCAAAAGGCAACTCGCCCGCCTGTCGCACCGCAGTGCCATCGCAAAAGATGTCGAGATCATGGAGTTCCACGGGTTTGCCTGCTTCAATCGCAGCCTTCATTGAGGCCTGACCGATACCTTCGACGCCGACCGTCTCGATATCGGGCCAGTAAGTCTTCAGCCAGCATGAAACCGATGAGGCCATGCCACCGCCGCCGATTTGCAAATAGGCAACGTCAAATGGCCCATGGCCGGACAGCACCACCTCATCCGCCATCGTGCCCTGCCCGCCCATGACCTTGAGATCATCATACGCATGAACGTAAACCGCGCCACTGGCCCGCTCGTCCTCACGGGCAGCCATCACCGCCTCATCGTAGCTGTCGCCCACCAGCATGATTTTCACACACTCACCGCCATGATGTAGCACAGCGTTTTGCTTCACCTTGGGCGTGGATCGTGGCATGTAGATGCGTGACTGGACGCCTAGAGTCTTGGCCGCCAATGCGACGCCCTGGGCATGATTCCCAGCCGAAGCGGTCACCACACCTTTGCCACGCTGCTCGGGCGTGAGTTGCGCCATGGCATTGCAGGCACCGCGCCATTTGTAGCTTTTAACGGGGGATAGATCCTCCCGCTTCACCCAGATCTCTGGCGCAGGCTCAAGCCCCGGCAGATAGAGTCGCTCCATCGGTGTGGGTTGCCCGAAGCGATATACACGCTCACGGGCAAAAAGAATCTCCTGCCGCAAACGGCGTTCCAGCGGCAAATTTATGCGTTCCATCGTGAGGACATACATTCCCATCAACGGCGCACCATCAAGGAGATTCGTCGGCGTGGCGGCCTTGGAGAATTGCGGGACTGCTTCCCAGGAGGTGGGACTGGTGGCTGGCGGAGGCCTGAGGGGGGGGCCGTTATGGAATCATCGCTTTCCCCCGGCAGCAGGCTGCGCGCAGCCCAAAGGCCTCCGCCTATTTGTTCCACACGAGGACCTGGCCAGCTTTCTCGAGGCGAGGCTTCAGCTTCACGTAGTCCACATCCTGCACCGAAACGCCGTCATCAATCGCCTGACAGGCCGCCGTAGCCGCGCTCTGGCTGGTGCACATGAAGACCGGTTCCATGCGGATGCTGCTGAAGGCGGTGTGACTGGCGCTGAGCGCAAAGGTGACGAGTAGATTCTCGCACTCGCTCAACTTCGGAATGATGGCGTCGTATCCGATGGCATACGGTGGCGCACCATCGCGACCTGTTGAAGTTTTGCCTTCGCGAGCAACGACGCCGTTCTTCACGATCCGACGAATCTCATGGGTATCGGTGCCGTAACTTCCCAGACCGACCGACTTCGGCGCTGTCTGCCGCCCAAAGGTGTGATGCTCCGTCATCACGAAGTCACTCACCATGCGACGTGCCTCGCGCACATAGATTTGATGCGGCCAACCGCCGTTGTCGGTGAATTCGTCTTTCGGCAAACCAAAACGCTGCATATCCTTGCGCACCTTCTCCGGCACTCGCACATCAGTAGCGAGGAAGTGCAAAAGTCCCCGATGATAGCCCTCGTGCTCCTTGGCGATCTTTTCGCGCTGAGCATAGCTTGCCTCTGGCCAAGCCCAAGACGCGCCAGGTAGATTGCCGCCGAAGGTCGCTGTATTAAAATCCCACTTGTCGTTTGGCAGGGCATCGTGCTTCGAGAACCAGCGAAGGTCCATATCATCACCATTGGCCACACAGGCCTCGATGAAGCGAGCCACCAATTCATAGCGCTTCGGATCATAGTCGGATGGTGGCGTGATCGGAATCATGTTCTCTGGATTCGTCGTGAGGCAAAGCCGGAAGCAGTAGGCCTGCACACCCGGTGCAGGATCGCCCTGCGTGCCAGGTTCGCCTTCGTTGATCAACGGCAGAAGCCCACTTTTTGGATCTCCCTTAACCACATACGGATCGAGAGGAAAATCCCGGTCCCAAACGCCCTGACCGCCCAGAACACGACCGGTCTCGCCCGGCATCAAGTGTCCGGTGCGCGGCTGGTATTTTTCGGTATAATGGATGCCGTTGTAGGTCTCGCCATACTTCGCATTGCCCTCGCGCATGATCGTGTAGCTCAGCCCCGCCTTCGCCATCAAATCACCCTCGTAGGTGCAGTCGATGAACATGCTCGCCCGCACCACGTCGCCATTCTCCATAACAAGCTCCGTGATGCGCGTCCCGTGCTTTTTGACCTCCACCAGACGCGCCTCACGCAGGACATTCACGCCTGCCTCCTTTGCCATCCCATCGAACACCTGCTCTGCCTTGTGTGGCTCGATGGCATAGGCACCTCCAGTCGCCGGGCCACCACCTTTACTGGTAAAGGGTTTGTCCCAAGCGAGCGTCACCCCCACTGTCGCCGCCAGCTTTGTGAAATACTCGCGCGCAATTCCACCGACGCTGCGAGGATCACCGATATCCACCGCGCTAAGTCCACCACTGGTCATCCCACCGAGATGCCGCCCCGGTTCCGCCAGCACCACCGACTTCCCCATCCGAGCCCCCTGCACCGCCGCCGCCATACCACCCGAGGTTCCTCCATAGACACAAAGATCCGATTCAATGACCGCCGCAGATGTAGCAGAGGAGAAGAGGACGAGGCTGAGAGCAAAGAGAGACTGTTTCATAAGGACACAGAAACAAACTGGGAAAAGGACATCATGCTTGCTGGTCAGGTGCCTTGACCAGGAAAAAAGCAGTCTCGGCTAGGCCTCCCCGAGCAGTAGACTGTTGCGCCTGACAATGCGGCAGGCTAACATTTCCGCACTGATGGACAACCCACCGCCCACATCTCCCCAAATTCGAGAAGGCTGGCATGCTGTTAAGTGCAACAGCCTGGACGACATGCGCACTCAGAACATTCGATTCTGGCAACGCGCAGGTGGGGCCGCGATCCGTGCTGCCGCGTGGGAACTCGTCGTGGAATCCTGGACCGCCCAAAAACGCAACCCTGATGAACTCCGATTTCAAAGACTTGCTGCGCCTGCTAGCGAAGCATGAGGTGCGCTACCTTGTCGTGGGCGGATACGCTGCGATGCACTACTCGCAACCTCGCTTCACCAAAGATCTCGACATCTGGCTAGAGCCAACGACGGCAAACTCACAGCGACTCATGCTGGCCTTTCATGAGTTTGGAATGCCTTTGATCGACGTAACCGTGGAAGACTTCGCGTCCGAAAGTTTTCAATACATGGTCGGTCGAGCGCCCGTGCTGTTCGACTTTCTCACCTCCCTGCCAGCCATGCGCTTCACAGACTGCTGGCAGGATAGAGCCACCGATCAGAGCGAGGGGTTTCCCGTCCACTACCTTTCCAAACAGGCTCTTATCGAGGCAAAAAAACGTGCCGCTCGTCCACAAGACCTCGCTGATCTCGATGAGATGCGCCGCGCCGAAGACGAGTCGAAGTCACTGTGACATCGGATCTAGATGCTAACACGCTAGATCGACAAAAGTAATCACCACCGCGTCCCCAGCCGTTTGTGTGATCTCAAGGCTGTTCTTCCCTTCGTGCAATAGTTTGGCAGGAATGATCCAGGCACGCAGTTCCTCTGGCTTGCCCAACATCGAGGGATAGGCCACGGGAAACGGTTCCGAAAGGTCCGGCGTGGATGCGATCACGGTGCCATTGAAGACGGCGGTCCATTCGGTGTCGTCCAGGTTTTTGTCAGCCTGGACGCGAACTCGCGCGTCCTGTTTCCAGCCTGCACGAGGCGCGGCTAGATCAAAGCTAAACTTCGCAGGCTTGTTCAACTCAATCTTTCTCGGCACTGGCAACGGCTTCATTCCTGGAGCCCGCCATCCTGCGGCGATGAACCAGTGCTGCGGCTCTGTGGCCAACGTCTGTGGATCACGCAGCGCCTTTAGCGCTTCGAAAGGCGGCTCACCAAAGACTCCCCTACCTTCGCCCGCACCATGCTGGCGGTAGTAGGCAAAATTGAACAGACTAATGCCATCCGCACCACGAGCATACGCCAGATGAGCCGATGTGTGCAGGTGCTCAGGAGTCGCTCGCCGAAAAGGAAACACGTCATAGCCCACAGCGACCTTGTCCCCCTTCCAGATTGTGTGACATAGCTCGAAATAGAGCGCCGCACCTGCTGCCTGCTTGCGGATCGAGGCAAGATCATGCTGCTGCGTCGTGAAATAATGATCTGACGCATTCACCATATCGAGCCCGCTCGCGACCATCGACGCCAAGTCGATCCCAAGCTCATCCAACGCCGGCAAGTGACAAGGAACGCGCGCGCACATCCACCGACGCCGACCGTCGCGAGCAGTGCGATCCAACAAAGCCCGCACCTCTTTCACAAACGATGTCATGATCTTGCGACGCTCCTCCAACGGAGTCTTCTCGGTCCGAAAAAAATTGTAGAAGCGCAAAAAATCAAGCTCCAAGCCATCGATGTCGTAGTTCTCGCAAAGCTCGCGAATCAGGGCAAATTTCTGTTCACGCACCTCCTCCTCTGCCCAGTTCAGCACGAGATCCGCACCTCGGAGCGAACCCGGCTTGATCCTGAATTCCGGATGCTCCGCGTAAAACTTCGTCACGCTCATCCCGATGCTGCTGCCCGGTTTATCCCCAGGCTTCGGATCGCAATACTCCTTGTGGTGCGCATCATTCAATCGAACCGAAACGAACGCCGCCTGTCCACGTAATCGACAACGATCAATGAAAACCTGAACCACATCGCCGCCATTCATCACAAACTGCCCATACGAATCCGGCTTTTGCCCATAACGCTCCTTGATCCAGGCGTAATGCTCCGCCAGTGGCAACACTTTGCTGGGCCACATGGGCACCATCCCAAGCCCGGGCTGCAGGAAATGCGCGTCCACCAGTCCCGTCACTTCATCCACTGTCGCCTCCACCATTTCCTTGCGGAAAGGCTCGCGCGCCCCGTGAAATGGACTGACACACGAAAGGATGTTTGTCGTGTCGTTGCTGTAAATGACCCTGAATGGGGCCGCGCGGCGCGGCTCGATGGCGACCAGAGGCGCTGCGGCAATCGACTGAAGGAAATGGCGTCTTTTCATAAGTCGGAGTGCAGGCTCTAGCGGGCGGAGATTGGGGGTAGCGCGGCCGTCCATCCGCTTTGGAGTTGTGCCTTGAGTTCCAACACGATTGACGTGCTGGCGGCTTCGCCGGCGACGTTGGTGTTCTCGTGAGGATCATTGACCTCATCATAGAGTTCGACGCCAGCGGGCTCCCCCTTGCCGTTTACCCACTCCGTGTAGCGCCAATCTTTTGTACGGACGGAGCGGCCCATGAACTTGTCTTTACCCGGGCGCTGATATTGGCTAAAGACAGCCTTTTTCCACGCCTGCTCCGGCTTGTATAGCAATGGCACAAAGCTGCTTCCCTCTAGATGATCTGGCATGGAGAGCCCGCACAACTCCGCCAGTGTCGGATAGATGTCGACGAACTCCACGAGTTCCTTGCTGCGCCGCCCGGCGGTCTTTTGGTGCGGCAGACACACCAGGAGCGGCACATGGGTGCCGAGCTCAAAGTTGGTCATCTTGGTGAAGATACCATTTTCCCCGAGGTGATAGCCGTGATCCCCCCAAAGCACAATGATGGTATTTTCGCGCATGCCAAGACGATCCAATTCGTCGACCACGCGACCGACTTGGGCGTCCATGAAGCTCACACAAGCGCGATACCCTCGGATCAAATTGAGCGCCATTTCATCAGGAATCGGACCCGCTGGCGGAACCGTGCCGTAGCTGCGCAGCTCATACCAATTGTGGAGCGCGGGAGCAGGGACCGCCTTGGGTGGATAGTAGTTGTCCGGTAGCTTGATCGTCTCTGCCGGATACATGTCCCAGTATTTTTGCGGACAAGTGAAGGGCAGATGGGGTTTCACAAAACCGACCGCGAGGAAGAAAGGCTTGGCCTCAGCCTTGAGTCGTTGCAAGGTCTCGATGGCTTTGAGCGCCGTCTGGCCATCCTGATAGACATCATCAGGCTCATTTGCCGCTTCAAAGGGCGCAGCGCGCAATTGCTTTGGCTGCTTGTCCTTGGGCAGTGCCTTCAACTTCTTCACGTAATCCAGCGACTCCTTTGTGAACCAGTGCCGATAAGGCTCGCCATGATACCAGGCAGGCTCACTCCAGGACAGCGGATCATCGCCCGGCTCGCGCTCGCTGTGGTGGAAGACCTTGCCTAGAGATAGCGACGTATAGCCGTGATCTTTAAAGTGCTGCGGCAGCGTCACCACGTCCGGCATGTTGGGCCGCAGAAAGTGTTGATTGTCAAAAACACCCGTTGTGTCCGGCCGACATCCGCTCAGCAAACTGCTCCGCGAACAATTGCACACCGCCACCTGGCAGTAGGCTCTTTCAAAGACCATACCGCTTGATGCGAGACGATCGATGTTGGGCGATTGGATCGTCGATGATCCATAACAGCCAAGCTCTGGACGCAGATCGTCCACGGCGATGAAAAGCACATTCGGTGGCGATCCGAAAGATGAGCAAGTGAAGAGAATCGAAATAAAGATGAGGAGAAGGCGGGCTGCCATGCAGGTGAAACGATGCCGAGCCTCCATTCTCACATCCCAGAACCTAGCGATGGCAATCTGATCGAGTCGTTGCCCGAGAGAGCCGTCCAGAGAACCGAGACGAACTGGTCGAGCAACTGATGCTCCAGCGCCGCGGGTCGGAGAGAACTCAAGGGCAATCTGGACTGGCAAGATCATCTTCCAGAGTCTTCTTTTCGTCTGCATCCAATGCCTCAAGCACGTGAGCCCTATAAAGAGGCGTTTCCTTACCGCTGACCTGAAGGCACAGACCGTCCTACCGCTCCGCATCGTCTCCCTGCCCCACAACTGCATACACGCGCGAGATCTGTCGGCACCCGATGCTGGAGTTGGGATCCGTGCAATCCTCACGTAACCGCCAGCGCGCGAGCGAGATGATGCGCTCGTCCTCCTCCTGAGTTCATTCCTTTTTGTCGAGCAGTTCCCAAACGATGACAATTTCTCATTCTCGCCTGAGCTTTTCGAGCTCCCTAGCCTGCGCCTGGCTCTCGATGGACAGGCGACTGAGGGGCAGGTCGAATTCCCGGCCGTTGACGAGCAGCTTCAAGGATTCGCCCTTCAGGCCCATGAAAGCGGCCTGGATGGTTTTTCCATCCTGACTGGTCCAGTTGCGGAGTTGGGGGGCTGGTGACGTGGCGATGGTGGTGGTGCCAAGTCGGCGCTGCCGCATCGCAAGATGAAGATCGGGCGGATCGAGTTTTTCAGGAGCAATGGATTCGATCCAGCGTCCTTCGGGCTTTTTCGAACTGGAGCCGCGCATTTTGAGGCCGACGAGGTTCATGCGATCGGGGCCGAAATTCTCCGGCCACTGCTGCGCGGTCTTGCTGCGGATGCCCCAAAAGGTCGCTCCGGCGCCGGAGTGGCGTCCGCGATTCGGCCCGCCGCCGCTTTCAAAAAGCCGCGTGCCCGCACCGGCATCGAGATCGGTGAACAAGTTTTCATACGGAGCAAAGCGGTGATGATCGAGATTCAGGTCCACGGCACGGCCTTTGGAGAAAACATTGCCGATGGAGCCGGTCTCCAGCGTGAGATCGTGAATGAAGCGGGTTTCAAACACGAAGCCGGTGCACAGGCCATCCGCGCCGCCCATCGTGAGGCCGTGGTGACCCGCCATGCCCGCTGAGTCATGCCGCGCACGTTCGGCTGCGATCGTGATGCCTTCCAACGTGGAGAAGTGGCCTTTGACGAAGACGCCGTTGTCCGCGTTGACGATGTGCAGACCACGCGCCCAGCAGTGCGCGGTGTTCGTGCCGAACTGAAGCGCGTTCCAGCCCTGCTCGCGAAAGTGGCCGGGATAGGCTTCCGCCGGAAATTCAATCGTGAACCCCTCGATGCCGACATCGGTGACATCTGGCGCGAAAGAGGCGATGAAGGGGGACCACTCGGGTCGCAGGTCGAAACGCAACGGACGATCAACCACAATGGCATCTGCATCAGTGCTCACGATCCGTGCAGCCTGCTGGCACTTCATGCTGCGGAGGCCGGAGATGTCACCGGGATCGTCGTGGTAAAGATAGCGGATGAGAGTTTGCGCCGCATCGCCGGTGAGTGTGAGGAGCACGTCATCACCGGGCTTGAAGGAGTGGCCGGACACTTGCAGTCGCGTGTCGCCCCGCCGTGCCGCCGCCACGGGAATGGCAGGGCCGCCCGTCAGTGTCCTGCCCTGCACATCGATCAGGCCTCCGCTCCACGACCATGCAGAGGTGGGCACGCCGTCGGCGGTCGTGGTGCTGTTCGGTCGCAGCGACTCCAGAGACTTTTGGAAAACCAGCGTGCAGGCTTCCGCCCCGGCACCCTTCAGCACGGTGGCGGCGGTGCGAATCTCCAGCACATCCGAGATGAGGTAGCGCCCGGGCGGCACCCAGATCACGCGGCCCGCTCCGGCGGCGATGGCTGCGCGGAAAGCCTGCGTGTCGTCGGTTTTTCCGTCGCCAGCGGCACCGTGGTCCTTCACGGAAATCTGCTGCTGCGGCAGGCGATACGGCTCCTCACCCCGCCGATAACCGGCAAACGCAAAATCCGGCAAGCGGCTCGTTGGCGACCACTTTTCTCCCGTCTTGCCCCAGAGTTCGGAGGTTTCCGCCGATGCAGACAAAGTGGCGGCAAACAAGACGATGCTAAGCCTGGCAAGTGGGGTGCTCATGGTTTGGCCTCGGTTGGAGCTGCTGGCAGGCGTGGTGGCTTTGACGAAGATTCGATGAAGCCGAAAGGTTTGGTCGCGGGCGGTAGCGCGGGATCCGTGAGCGCCTTTTCCAGTTTGGCCCTGGCCTCGGCGGTCACGGTTTCCAAGAACTGCCGGGTGTCCTGCAATTCCTTCTCGCGCTGATCGACCTCCGTTTGCGTCTCCAGACCTTCAACCTGGCGCGCGTGGGAGAGTTCGAGCTGCTGGGCGGCGGCCTCCCACAAGACGCGGGCCGCAGCGATTTGGTCGCCCTCATACATGGCCGTCGCCCACTTGGCTTTGGCCTCAGCGTCGATCAATGCCCGCTTGTCCGCACGGCCTGCTTCGAACAAGGCACGAACTCGATCGCGATCGATCTTCGTCTGCTCCAATGCCCGATCACGTTCCATTTCGGCTTGGGCCTGTTCTGCGGTCTGCGCGGAGGCATTCTCAGGCATTCCCGGAATGGGCATGATGCGCGCGCCTTCAATCTTCCAACGAAGGGCGTTGCCATCATTCGGCTCGCCTGACCCCTGGGGCACCCTGGGTGGAATGGGCACTCGCCGGATGGTGGTCTGTGCGGCCCCATTGGCATCGACTTGCGATTGATCGATCACCACCTCGAGAGGTGTGCCTGCGAGATCGGGCGGCGGCGGTTGAAGCTCTGCGGCGAGTTTTGCGCCGTCCCATTTCAAACGCAGCTTGGAGTTGGCCGCAGAAGTCGCAGCCGCACTCGGCGTGGTCATGGAGGACGTGCGCGCGAGCTCACGGCCATCCCGCATCAGGATGACCTGCCAGCGCTGATCGATCGGGAGTGAAAACTGAAAGGCTCCGTTTTCATCGGTCGGTCCATCGCAGAGCGTTCCGGGATTCGGCCCGTTCATCGGCGTGCCTTCCTTGACGAAAATCAGGATCTCGCGTGCCAGCGGCTGGTCATTCGGACCGAGTAGCACGCCGGACACCTCCGCCGTCTTGGCGGTGCTTTTTGCCAGACTCGACCGCACCAGAGTCACAAGTCGCTCCGCCGAACCATCGTCGATGGACTTCACCATGAGCACCACTTCCGTGCCTTCTTTGCCGCGGATCAATTCCACCACCTGCTCGATGCTCATCGCGCGAACGTCTTTCAGCGACTCGGCGGTGTCGCCGACGCGCAGGATTTCATCACCCGGTTTCAACCGGGATGCAGCCGGCGAGTTCGGGAGGACTTTGGCCACTAGAAAGCGACCGATTTTCACCTGCAGTGCGATGCCGATGCCGACGATGTTCTCAACGCCAGGTTCCGCACTCAGACTCCGAATGCGTGCCCTGAGTTGCAACACCTCAGGATGCTGCTCACCTCGATTGGTGAGGAGCCGGCTGAGCTCGGCTTGCAGCTTCTTCAACTCTTCGCCGTGCCTTGTGACGCTGGCAGGCGGGAGGTTCACGGTATCTGTCGAGAATGAAATCACGCCGCCCGGTTCGATCGTCGCTCCCTGGCCCAGCGACGGCCTACCGAGGAACATGCTGCCAATGATGATCTGCCCGCTGCGGTCGTTGGTCGTGAATAAGATTTTGTGTGCCTGAACATGCTTCACAGGGTGAATCCGCACCTCGGAAGGACTGATCATCGCGGCTCGTGCACTCTGAGCGATTTCCGAATCGGGAAAGACCAGCGCGATGCTCATGCGATCGCGATTTGCCAGCAGACCCTGGACCATTCGCGGATGCGGATCCGGATGAGGGCCGATGATGCCCACATGGCTGTCCGCCACCGTTCGGCGCGCCTGCTCCAACTGGTCGGCGGACAAGGCCGGGCCTTCAAACGAGAAACCCACCTGCGCCGTTCCTTCCGAAGCGATGACCTGCGTGTCGAGAATGATCACATTGTCCCGCACCTCACGCACGACGCACGAGGCCTCGAGGCGCGGCGACCGTGAATAGGACCAGAAATACGTGGCAATCATCAATCCCACAAGCATGGCCACAATGAGCCCGACCACAGTTAGGACGACAAGGCAACCCGGACGTCGCCCGGTGTTCTTCTGTTCGCTAATCGTCTGGGAAGCGTGCCAGAGCACAACGCCCGCCCAGGGGAGTGCCAGCATTCCAAGCAACGCCAGTGGAACAAACACCACCTCCGACGGTCCTGGATGCCACCCCCCAGATTCACTCAATAATTGGGTGATCAAAAAACCGCCGATCACGATGAGTGGCAACGACAAAGCAAAGGCGGCCCACGAGAGCCCACGGCGAAACCCCGAGTGAGACACGCGCGACAGCAATCCGAACCTCCAAACAACGACAGCCATGACCGCGCCAATTAGGAGAGTCTCGAGCACGCCCAACCGCAATATGCTCAGAAGAGAAACCAAGCCCGCACCCGCAAAGAACAGGGTAACCACTGCCGCGACGGTCGTTTTTAGACTGGCTTCTCTTGCAGCCGCGACCTGCGGCGATCCTGGTTGAACCATTCGAAGTCCTTTGTTCCAAATCTCCGGAGTGAGTCCTTGTTGCCGGGCCCAATCGGTCCCGCACAAAAACGTTCGTTCGAGACTGCGAAACAACGGATAAAATGCCAACCCAGCAACCAATACAGCGATGCCGAGAATCCAATTCACCGGCGGCGGCAGGAACATGACCGAGAATAGAGGGCCAAAGAACGTCGCGGCGTTCCAAATCCCGAATAGGCCACTCCGCCAGAACGCTTCCTTCCGTTCGCTTGGCGTAAAGTGACGCACGATTTCCCGAGCAATGGCCCGATCCCCGCAGATCTGAATCCCTTGCAATTCGCCGTTTGAATCGTGCAGTTCCCCTTGTTCGGACGGGTAACCGCTCTCCACCCATTCACCCACACGGGGACAACCACACTTCGGACACCAAATGAACATACGGCGCTCCTTGTGACTCGCGCTCCACTGAATACCGTGCGCATGGTCCGCGGCCCGCGTGTGTCCGCAGGTCCGGCATTTCACACATGGACAGGCTTTTGTCGACTCGGCTCCACTAACCGCAGCCTCCACCTGACTCCGAAATTCAGCTGCGGTGGGAAAGCGCATTTCGGGCGCCGTTTCCAGGGCGCGCAAAACGATCTCGTCGATGCGGATGTCCACCTGCACACGTTTCGAAGGCGCCTCGATCTTGTCCCTTGGTCGCTCGCCGGTGAGCATTTCATAAAGCACGACGCCGAGGCTGTAGATGTCCGCGCGG
Organism: Verrucomicrobiaceae bacterium; assembly: GCA_024232965.1. Classification (GTDB taxonomy): domain Bacteria; phylum Verrucomicrobiota; class Verrucomicrobiia; order Verrucomicrobiales; family Verrucomicrobiaceae; genus JACKQF01. The sequence continues at coordinate 454,424 of JACKQF010000005.1, forward strand.
TGGTCAGCGGAGCCGTTGGCCTGCTCTGGCGCCGCGTAGTCGGGTGTGCCTTGGGGAAGTGAAACAGACTCTCCCGTGTGTTCTGATCCTGAATAGATCGGAGTGTCTGTTTCACGGTGAACGATCTTCGCGATGCCGAAGTCCGCGATCTTCACCACGCCCGCCTTATCGATGAGCAGGTTCTCCGGCTTGATGTCGCGATGCACGATGCCGTGGTCGTGCGCGCATTGCAGCGCATCGCAAACGGGCGGCACGATGCTGAGCGCCTCCTTTGGCGTGAGCTTCTTCGTTTGCAGCAGTTGTCGCAGGTTCACCCCGTCGACGAACTCCATCAGCAGGTAGTAGAATCCGCCTGCCTGCCCGAAGTCGTGAACCGCGACAATGTGCGGATGATTCAATGCAGCGAGCGCCTGCGCCTCCTTTTCAAAGCGTGCGGCGAACTGTGGATCGTCTGCACGTTCCGGTGCGAGCAGCTTCAGTGCAACGAGCCTATTAAGCAACTTTTGCCTCGCCTTATACACGACACCCATGCCGCCACGTCCGAGGCACTCCATGATTTCAAGCTGGGGGAAGTGCGGGGAGAGTTCCTCCGGTGTGAGCGCTGGTATCGGGACCGCTGTTTCTCCGCTTTGCGTCGGCTGCATCGCCCCTGCCATGAGGCAGCGTGGGCAGCAGCCATTCACGGCATCGACTGGCAGAGACACACCGCAGAGCGGGCACTTGGAGTCGGCAAATAGGTTGGTGTCCATAATTTACGATGCCGTATCGCCAGGCAATGGATGCAAACTTTTTTCAACCGGCCAAAGCAGCGAACAGAGAACGCATCTCATCCTCCACAGAACCGTCTTGTCCAAGTGTGCCGGCGACCTCTGCCTTCACATGATGACGAAAGCGTGATCTCAAGCGGTGGATGGCGGCCTTCATGGCCGGGAGGCTGAGGCCCAAAGCGGCGGCGACAGCACCCTGATCTCCATAGCCAGACTCACCCATCAGCCAGGGTCTCATCAGATGCACCACCTTCGACCTTCCCTGTGCCTCGCACTCCGCATTGAGGGCCTGCATCGCCCGCTCCAGCACAGTGATGGCCCATTGGCGATCATACACCACCTCGGGCGATAAGCGTGCGTCCGCCGCCACATTCAGGGCGGGTGATTCGGCTGAGTCTGCCTCCAACGAGAGCTGCGCGATTCCGCCACCACGTTTCTGCCTCGACGCCGCCTCGCGATGATGGGCGACGAAGTGCTTCACTGCGCCAAGCAGATAGAAGCGAAACCGCCCGCGCTGTGGGTCCGCCGTATGAATGGTTCCACCGCCGAGCATCTCAGCAAAGAAGGCATGGCTAATCTCCCGCGCCGCATCCGCATCCCGAAACACGCTACGAAGGTAGGCAACGACGGGCTCATAATACGCATCACACAGGTCTGCAAGCGCCCTACGGCCCTCCTCGGAATCAGCCTTCGCCATACACACGCGAGTCCACCGCGTGGTGTAAAACGCCGCTGCCGGGAGGTTTGATGGTGGGGTGGAGTCCATGGGCGGTAGAGATCCTGTCACAGTTCAATGACGTTTTGGAGAAGAAAGGTGACGCCCCTATTCCGGCAGACAGAGTTTTTCACTCGCTTGGAGGAAACCGTAGCTACTTCTTCTTCGCTTCGGCCTCACGTAGGCGCTGGACCTTCGGCTTGTAGCCTGCGGCGAGGTTTGTTTGCGTGGAGCGGAGGTGGGTTAGCAGCTTTTCGCGCATGATGTTCAGTGTCTCGTGATGCTCCGGTGACGCAGAGAGGTCTGTTTGTTCCAAGGGATCGGCTTCAACGTCGAAAAGGTATTCCCGCTCCTCGTCGGCCCAGTACTTGTAGCGATCGTCGCGCGCCATCATCCGCAGCGGCACCTTGTCGCCGATCTCGCTGATGGCGATGGGGCGAAGGCGCTCGCTTTGACCGGTAGCGATGGGCAGGAGTGACTTGGCAAAGCGACCCGGCGTCAACTCGCCACCGACCGCATCGACAATCGTCGGATACACATCCATCATCTGGACCGGTGCCCTGCTGCGCGCAGGTTGGATCTTCGTCGGCCAACGCATTACCAGCGGAACTCGCACGGACTCTTCATAAAAGCGGCCCTTTGTCAGGTAGCCGTGGGCGCCCATCATCTCGCCATGATCTGCGGTGAAGACCGTCAATGATTCGTCCCAGGTGCCGCGCGTCTTCATCGCCTCCACCAGGCGGCCAACACAATCATCCACGAGTGCCATTTTGCCCAGGTAGTTCGCCAACATCGCCCGAGTCTTCTCACGATCGAGCGCGTGCCCCTCTCGCAGATACTTCTCGGGCACATTGGCAGGAAGTGTTAGTTTCTCCGGATCAAACATTGTCGCGTATTTGCCCGGCGCATCCAAGGGCGGATGGGGCGAGTGCAGGCTGACCACCAGACACATGGGTTTGTCCTTCGGCTGCTTTTGGATGAAGTCCACCGCGAGGCCCGTAGTGAACCAATCATGATAGTCCTCTGTCGTCGCGACACTTGGACGGGGCGCAAACTCGCCTTTCACATAGCGGCCATGCAGGTCACCTGCTACCGCCTCCAAGAGACCACGGTCCCAGAGATACTGCGAGTAAGCATCGCGCCCCTTGGTCGAATCGGGAGGCCCGGGGATATCGGCCACGTGATTCAGTCCCAGCGCCTTATAAAACGCGCCGCTGTTTTTGAACTGCTCCTTCCACAGCGGACCCGCCGTCCAATGCGTCTTACCGATGTGCGCCGTCGTCAAACCCGCACGCTGGATGTCACGATACATCGGCGCGTCCTCAGGCGCGGGGAAATAGCCCGACGCATTGCCCCAGATCTCATGCCCAGCATTGTGCGGATACAGTCCGGTCAGCAGCGAGACCCGCGCCGGCATGCATACTGGCGAGGTGGTGTAGCACGCATCGAAGATCATTCCCTGCTTTGCGATCTGATCCAGATGCGGCGTGCGCACTTCCTTGTTTTCCCAGCTTGTGTATCGGGGATTCCACTGATCTGCGATGATGACCAGCACGTCCGGCTTCCGGTCCGCAGCCGTGATCCGCACGGGCAAGACCACACAGAACACCAGGCAAAAAATGATCCATTTCATGAGACGCAACACAATCAGATGCAGTGAACGATCAAACACAGCGTATCTCACCGTAAAATCACCCCGTCAGTTCTCCCCCAACAAACCAACATGCCAACCCTGTATCGTCTCCTCACTCTGTCCATCGTTCTTGGCAGTCTCCCACTCTATGCAGAATCCCGAGCTCGACCAACCATCCCGACTCACACACGGACGGAAGATGTCGTGTATGGCCGCAAGTTCGGCGTCGCGCTAACGCTCGATGTGGTGCAGCCGGAGAAGCCCAATGGCTACGGCATCGTGTACATGGTCAGCGGCGGCTGGGTCTCGGGCTACTCGCCCAACACGCCAGACTACTACGCCCCCTTTCTGGCACATGGCTACACGGTCTTCTCCGTGCGCCACGGCTGCCAGCCAAAGTTCATCATCCCGGAAATCACGCAGGACATCCACCGCGCCATTCGTTTTGTCCGACACAATGCGGCCAAGTGGAACATCAATCCCGACAAACTCGGCATCAGCGGCGGCAGCGCGGGCGGGCACCTCTCGCTGACTATGGCCGTGCATGGAGGTCCGGGCGACCCGAGGGCCAAAGATCCGGTGGATCGCGAAAGCAGCGCCATCCAAGCGGTGGCCTGCCTGTATCCGCCGACCGATTTCCTCAACTACGGCAAGCCCGGTGAGGACGCAGTGGGGGTCGGCACGCTGAAGAACTACAAAGGCGCCTTCGGGGCCGAATCCGACACGCTGGAAGGCCGCGAGCGTCTCGGCAAGGAAGTCTCGCCGATCTATTTCATCACCGCGAAACTCCCGCCCACCTTCATCATTCACGGCGATCAGGACTTCCTCGTTCCGATCCAGCAATCGGAGACCTTCGTCGCCAAAGCAAAAGAAGCAGGTGCCACCGCCAAGCTCGTCGTCAAACCAGGTGCATCCCACGGCTGGGCAGATCGCCAACCGGACTACGAGCAGTTCGCGGACTGGTTTGATGCGCACCTGCGCGGGATCAAGAAGTGAGGCACCATTTCACTCCGCCAGCAACTGCACCGCATCGGCACCCACGATGCCATCGGTGTCAGAGTTCTCGACAGTAATGGTGGCAGGCTTGCTCTCCTCAAATCGAAACACGCCGAGGCTGAGGAAGATTTTATCGATCGGCGGTGTCTTCTTTTGATTTACGCGAATCATCTTCTCGCCGTCCGCGTGCTGGATGCGCACGGGAACGTTGCTGGCACGGTTCGGTGCGGACGCATAAGACACACGGACCTCGTAGCGTCCGCTAGCGGGCACTTTGAGGGTGTAGCAAATGCTCAAGGCTCCCTTCTCCGCATTCGCATCGTGCACGCTCGCGCCATCGACGGGATTTCCGTAGTTGCTGCCCGTCCAGTGACCGGTTTTCTCAGCCTGCTGGTCGTCCATGACGATGCCGGGAAGTTTCGCGGAGCGCGGCATGTTGGCGAGCTCGGCCAGTTCGAGCACGGCTTTTTGTTCGAGCAGTTTGTTGCGGAGCGCCTGCACATCGATGCCTTGCACGCTTTGGTTCGCCTTGATGGCCTGCGCGGCCGCTAGCCCCGAGGCGTGGCCGAGCGCCATGTAAACGGGCTCCATTCGGATGGAGCAATAGGCGATGTGGCTGGCAGACAAGCAGAAAGGCACGAGCAGATTTCCGCACTCGGCACGCTTCGGCGTGAGGCTGCGATAGGCGATCTGATACGGCAGTGCAGGTGTGTCCTGGAAGCTGCCTTCGTCGCGCACGGTGCCATCGGCGGCGAGGATGCGCTGCACGATGTGGCAGTCGATGACGAAGGAACCCATGGCCACGCCGTCGTCTTTGAAGATGTCGGTTTGCAGGTCCTTCTGCACCATCACGTATTCGCCGATCATGCGACGGCCTTCGCGAATGTAGAGTGCGTAGGGCCAGTGGTCGTTGTCGGCGAACTCGTCTTTGCACAGGCCCCAGGAGTTCGTTTGATCGCGCAATGACTGCGGCACGCGTTCGTCATGACCGAGGAACCACAGCATGCCTTGAGTGAAGTCGATATGATCCTGCCAGATGCGCGCACGCGTGGCGGCATCGCCGTCCGGGTAGTCGAAGTTCGCTCCGGGATAGTCAGTGGAGAAAAGCCCCTGCGCATTGAGGTCATACTTGCCATTCGCGACATTGCCGAGGTGAAACAGGCGACCGAAGCGGATGCCGGGGAAGGTTTGAATCAATCGCAGCAGCAACTCGTAGCGCGACGGATCGTAGTTCGCTGGTTTCGGGAACGGAACGAGGATGTCTGGGCGCTGGGTCACGCAGATGCGGAAGTTGTAGGCCTGCGTGCGATGATCTGCATCGCCTGGCTGCAACTTCGCAGCGGGATAGACGCCGAAAATCGGTTTACCGTTAGCATCGACTCCCGAGATGCTCGCGGGCGTGCCGTGGATGTAGCTCGGACCTGTGCCGCCGATGCTCGGGCAGTCGCTCTCCATGACCTCGACGGTGCGCGGCCGAATGTCCATCGGGTGATAACCGGCGAGCGGCTCGCCATACTGCGCGCTGCTTTCACGTCCGACGATGTAGCTGACCTTCGCCGCCGCCATGAGATCACCTTCGTAGCTCGCATCGATGAACATCTTTCCCGAGTAGGTCGTGCCATCGTTCGTGGTCAGGCTCATGATGCGCGCTCCATCCTTGGTAACGGACTTCAATGACTGTGCCGTCACCACCTTCACGCCAGCCTCATCCAGCATCGCCTGAAACGTGGCCAGGTTCACACTGGGCTCCGCATACCACATCGGCGTGTCGGGTTTCGCGCCGGCGGCACGCGTGAAGAACTCGCGAGGGAAACCTCCGATCGTCTGCTCCTTGCCCACATCTGACCGACAAAGCCCGCCCGTGACCATGCCTCCGATCCATTTCGTCGGCTCGACCACCACCACCGACAAGCCCTCGCGTGCCGCGACGACCCCAGCCGCAATTCCCGCCGGTGTGCCGCCGTAGATGACGAGATCCTCAGCAAACGAGAAGGCAGTGGTAGCGACAATGGCAGCGGCAACAGAAACAAAGCGGAGCATGCGTCACCCTAAGCACACCCTCAGCCGTCTATCACCCAAGAAAACCGAGCCGCAGGCTCCTTGGACTGCGCGCAGCCCGCTGCCGCTTTCGGGCGATGGCAGCCCTGCTGCCGGGAGTGAGCGATGATTCCAGAAAAGATCCACCCGTCAGACCTACCCCGGCCAGCAGGGCTGGCCTCCAAAAAGCGGCAGGAGCCTGCCGCAGTCCAAGGTGGCTACGCCTCCGTCGAGCCCGCCTCCAACCAAATCACTTCAGCGGCTTGATGCCGAACTCGCTGGCCACCGGAATGGCCGCCGCGAGGTCATTCACGAGCGGGAAATCCACGCCCGCCGTCCACTGACGCCGCAGACCTTCGGGCGACTCGTCATGGTAGTAGTTCACGCGGACGCCCGCGTCTTTGAGGAGCTTCACAGCCTCGACCGGCACCTCGCCCTTGCCGAGCAACTGGATGAACTGCGCCTTCATGGCGATGGTTTCCTGCGCATAGGCTAGCGAGCTTCCCTGACGCTCCATGTTGCAGATCAGGATGTCCGGCACCACTGCCCGCGCGGCTTTCGCTGCATCCGCAGTGGCGGCGAGAAAAGCCTGATGCGTGCGCCCAGTCTTGGCGATCACTTTGGCAGTCGCCTCGCCAACTGCGGCACCGCCTTTGAGGTGGCAGTTGAGCCACACATTCTTCGGAAACACGGCGAGCGCCTCTTCAAACGTCGGTATGCGCGTGCCTGCGAACCTCGCATTCATTTTACCACCTGCATCGAGCGCCTTGACCTCCGCGAGCGTCAGCTCAGAGACCTTCCCTTTTCCGCTCGTCGTGCGATCCACTGTGGCATCATGCATCAGCACTAAAAATCCATCTTTCGTGAGCTGCACATCGAACTCGATCATCTGTGCGCCGAGACGAATCGCTTCTTCAAAAGCCGGGATCGTATTCTCTGGATGCGTGCTCATCGCGCCACGATGCGCGCAAAGCCCACGGGCTGGCATGGCGATGTCGGCGGCGTGAATGGACGCGATGCAGCCGAGGAAGAGAAGGAGTCGTTTCATGAGGCAAACTAGGGAACAGTTTCGGTGCCATGCGACAGCTTGTTACCGCTGAATTCAATGTCGCTGCCACCTTCGTTACGAATCGACGGCGCAGGCTGGCGGTCGGGACGGCGATCCCGAATCAGGCAGCCAGTGATCAAACTGTCACGCACATTCTTGAGTAGCAGACCTGGGCCATCGCAATCGACGATCGTGCAGCCCGAGACATTGATATCGGTGCAGTCAAGGATTTGCACTGCCGCTGGCTGACGCAACACGCCATCGATCTGGTTGGCGCTGAAGACCACATCCTGCGAACCACGAATGACGATGCCGCTATTGGCCTTCGCCGCATCGCTTCGTGCGTAGCGGGGGTTGCGATCAAAGACATTGCCAGTCGCCGTCACAGCTGTGCAATCCTCGATGATCAGATCGTGCTCAAACCCCAGTGCAATGGAGTTGCCCGTGAGGGTGACATTCCGGGCGCTCTGCAAATGAATGTTGATCATCACGTCGCTGATCACGTTGTTCGCAATCGTCAGATGCCCCCACTTCACAGGCTCACCGTTGGGCGAACTGAAGCGCTCCTCACCTTTGCCGATGAAAAGGATGTTCGCCGAACCGGGCGACTTGCTGTTGTGCTGGAGCGTGCAGCCGATGATCGTCACCTCCGCCGTGGAACCCGCCAACCCGCCGGTCGAATCGATCAGCACATTCGCCGAAGGCGGAGCATCCGGTGCCATGTTGCCTTCGATATCGCAGCCATTGATCTGCAGATTCCGCACGCCACCACCACGCGAGACGACACCGCCACCCGCATTGTAGCTGATGTGGCAACCCGTGATGTTCGACTGATGCAAATCCACATTGTCATAAAAGACACCAGCTCCCGTGTTGTCGTAGAGATGGCAATCGCTAATGATCACGTTGCGATTGCGTGTGGTCAGATGAATACCGTGCCGCGCAAGCCGCACCAGAGTGCGAGTGATTGTCAGCTTCATCGTGCCTGTGGCCTCGATGCCATCTGCCTCGGGATGCCCGCCCACGATCTCGATGCCGTCCACCATCGGCATGCGCTGTTTTTCCCAGATCTCCGGCTTCACGCTGTTCGGATCAGCCGTGCCGCCGTGCGTGCCGATGAAATGCAGCGCCGGCCCTCCGCCCTCCATCACCAACCGCGCCACACCATCGCCGCAAATGGAGGTGAACCCGGTCTTAGCGAGATCGATCACGACCGGCTTGGTGAGCCTATACACGCCGCGAGGCAGACGCACCACCCCCGCGCCGCTATCCACGAGCTTTTGGATCGCCTCTGTGTCATCAGCTTTGCCGTCGCCAACGACGCCGGCAGGCATGGCGATGGTCTGGGCACGAACCAAGCAGCAAGCAGTAGAACAAAGAAAAGCGATGGCGAGAAAACGCATTCCATACCTACGCCGCACCGCGCCATCCCTTCGCGGAAAAAGCCACCCAGATCCGGCTTACCCTCTTTCTATCACTCGGGCTTCGATAGCTTCTTCGATCACAATGTGACCTATCATCAAGGCTAATGTGACTGGTCCTGATGAAGTTGTTTCGACAACGTCGCGATCAACGACTCGAATTCGGCCCTGGCGGCGAGGTTGTCCGCCTCGTGAGGTTCACGCTCGTGATCGTAAAGCTCGCGCGCCACGACCTTGCCGCTCTTTTGATCGATCCACTCGGTGTAGCGATGCTGATCGGTGCGCAGGCTGCGGCCCATCGCCCCACTGCGAGGGAACTGGCTGCGGGCATCGGCGAACAAGGCTTGCGATGGATCATCCATGAGCGCGGCAAAGCTGCGGCCTTCGAGGTGCGCGGGCTTTGGCAGACCGGCGAGGTCACACAGCGTCGGATACAGACCGACCAGCTCCACCAGCGAGCGGCTGTGGGCATCGCGAGTCTTGGCCGCCGGTGCTCGGACGATGAGCGTGATGCGCGTGGCGACCTCGAAGTTGGTGGCCTTTCCCCAGATGCCCAGATCGCCGAGGTGAAAGCCGTGATCGCTGACCATCACGACGATCGTGTTATCGCTCAGGCCCAGGCGGTCCAGTTCATCGAGCACACGCCCAACCTGCGCATCCACATAGCTCACGCAGGCAAGATAACCATGCAGCAGATGACGCGTCTGCGACTCCGGCAGCGGCCCCTTGGCGGGCATGCCGCGATATTGGCCGCGCAATTCCCCGGAACCGGAGGAGGCGATCTCCGGCACCGATGGCGACTTCGTGCCCACGGGTGCGAGCGGCAGCTTCGCCGGATCATAGAGGTCAAAGTAGCGCTTCGGTGCGACGAAGGGCAGATGCGGACGAAGAAAGCCGAGGCCTAGAAAAAACGGTCGATCCTTCACCCGACGAAGCGCTGCGATAGCCTCGTCCGCGAGTTGACCATCGCCCAGATCGCTGTCTGCCACATCCAAGGACTCCACAGGCAGACCACGACGAATCTTCAGCGGCACGTTTCGAAACGGATCAGGTTTCCCAGCGGCAGCAGCGTCGCGCTGCATCTTTTCGACCAGTGCCTGACCAGCCTCCGTGCGATATTCGAAAGGGTAATGCGCCGGAAGGAAATGCGGCTCCGACCAGCACGAAGGTTCCTCCCAACCATTGTGAGCGATTTTGCCGAGTCCGATGCTGTGATAGCCGTGGCTTTTGAAATGCGCGGGCAGGAAAGGCAGGTCGGCGAGTTGCTTGCGCACATCGCGATTCGTCCAAATATCACGCGTGTCCGGCCGACAACCGCTCAACATGCTAAAGCGCGACGACATGCAAATCGCCTCCTGGCAGTAGGCCCGCTCAAAAACCACCCCACCCGCCGCGAGCCGATCCAATTGCGGCGTGATGATGTGCTCGACACCATAGCATCCCAGCTCGGGCCGGAGATCGTCCGCGACGATGAACAGCACATTCGGGCGCTTCTCCGCAGCATCAAACGAACCGTAAGCGAAACAAAGCAGGAGAAAGAGCAAACGTGAGAACATGGTGTTTTTGGATCCGTTTACGGCTTCGCGGCTGCAGTGAGTGTGGCCTTGTTCTCCGCCCACTTTGGATTCGGCAGCGCTTCCCAGATGCGCAGATGGCGGAAGCTCGCCTCCGTGCCAGCGCCGAGCATGATGCTGCGCTTGTCGCTGCCGATGAGCGGATTGCTCAAGGTCGTGCTCTTGCCATCCAGCGTGGCCACCACTTCATCACCATGGATCTCCATCACGACGGTGTGCCATTCGTTGAGCTTGATCGGCGTCAGCACGCGACTCACCGACCCCTTGTCGCGCTGCTTCGTCGTGGGATTGATTTTGGCCGCATCATACGGCGTCAAAAACATGCCACCCGTCCCGACGCTCAGCGACACCACATAGTCCTTGGCATCCGTCGCCTTCAAAAAGAGCGACCGATACTTGCGCCCTTCGTCCGGCACATCATTCAGCCGCACCTCGCACTGGATGATGGCATCCTTGTATTGAATGCCAAACGACGCCGTTCCAGGATGATTCGCCCCTCGTGTCTCCACGCCACGAAACTCTCCGTTTGCGACCTCCCACCGCCCCGACTTCCCACCCGTGGCAGCACTGTTGTATCGCCACCCATTAAAGCCACTGGCAAACCCCACCGGCTTCCCCGTGAACGGCGCAGGAGCCGCCAAGAAGTCCTCGCTCATCAGCAACTTCCCCCGCGTGGTCATCAGAGTCTGAGGCACCTCATCCGCAGCCAATACGGCAGAACTGGCGAGCAAGAGAAAGGAGAGTGCGATGGACTTCATGAGAGAGAGAACATACGTCGGAAGGCGAATGGCTATTGTGAGGACTTTGAGCAAACAAGGTTCCTTCGACACACCCACCGCGAAGCCGCCTTCTCAATGGCTTGATTTCGGGGAGAAACACTGAACCGCTTATGGCCCGAGGCGGCCCTGGATCTCTCGAGTGTCGAGGACTTCGCCGCGTAGATTCTTGAACTGGATCTTCATCGTTGGTGCATCTTTGGTCAGCGTGAGGAGGACGTAGTTGTCTTCACGGGTGACGAAGGCGGACTTGGGATCTTTGTAGAGGTCGCCATCGCCTTTGAGGCAGGTGTTAAAATACGGGAATCCATCGACCTCGGCGCGTTCGCCAAAGTAGCCGAAGCCGGTGATGACGGCACTGGACTGCCGGAACAGCGGCAGCCAGGCCCCTTTGTCGTAGCCACGCATCATGGCGTTCTGCTCGTTGTTGAGTGTGATGACAAAAGACGCGTCGGTTTTTGCAACCTCCCTCGCATACCACTGGTGCTGTGGGGAATCGCCTGTGACGGGATGATTGGTCTGCCAGGTGGTGCCCTGGTCTTTGACGTGGCTGGCATCGAGCGCCAGGAAACGCAGACCAAAGGCGGGGATGTCAAAACGCCACTTCCAGCCCTCATCCGGTAGCGGAAAAAACTCGCGGTAGGCGGTGGCCTCGACGTCATAGACGGGATGCAGTGGTGGCTTCGGACCTCGGGGAGTGAGTTCACGATCATGATTGCCGAGGATCGGCATGAAGGGTGTGCTGCGAAAGAGTTCCGGCGCGGAGTCAATCAGCGCGCTGAAGGCCTTGGTGCCTTCGATGCCTTTTTCGTGAAGGCTGGCGACATTGTCCCCGCATGTCAGGACGAGGTGCGGATCCTCCTTCAGCAGCAGGGTGAGATCGCGATCACGAGCATAACCCCGGTCAGCAAAGATGACGGCGCGCAGTTCGCCGTCGGAATAGCTCTTGAAGGAATGCACGGACGAAACCTCCTCGCCACTGCGCACTCGGTAATGATGCACCGCAGCGATTGGATCAAGCGCGATCTCCACATGATGAAGGGTGACCGGCGCGTCGGCGACAGTCTCTTTGCCCAATGCTGAAGTCGTGCCGTATTCAACCTTGGAGGGACCAGGTAGAGCGGTCTCCCAGTTGATGGTGATGCGCCTGACGTCATTGCTCGAGTGAGTGAGCCAGATGCGCTCAATGGGTGCGCTGCCCGGCATCATCTTCCCGATCACGCCCATGAGCACCTTGGCGCTGGGCTCGTCGAGTTCGGGTTCCGCAGGCGAGGCTACAGGGCGGTCCTTTTGCATGAGGTGTGGGGTCACCGCATAGATTGGCAGCAGTGCGAGTTTGTGATCGGCAGTGCAAGCTCCGACAAGGTATTTCGCGCCTTCGGATTCGAGGGTGATCAGCGGTTCCAGGTCGCTGCTGGTTTGGGGTTCGATTCGCCAAGCGCAGAGCGGCCTTTGCCAACCAGCGGGCGTCTCGGGCGTGTTGAGAATTTGCCATGAGGGATTGCCGGGGAGGTGCGCGATGAGCTTTGAGCCTACGAAGCGCTTTCCTGGCACAGGTAGCGTGGTTTTCTCCGTGCGCTTCAATGCTGAGGTGAAGGAGGCAAAGGTCTTGCGAGGCAAGGTGCCGTTGCCCATGATCCAGAGCACGCGTCCACCACGCGTCACGTAGTCGGACAGAGCCGAGTCGAGCACGTCTGTCTTCATCCAGTGGTAGTTGTTGAACGAGGTGGCAACGATGACCATAAGCGCCACCTGTTTGGGCGAGGGCATACCTTCCTCCAGCAACCGCCGCACATCGAAGGTGGCATGCGGACGATTGAGCTTTTGCAGAGTGCGCACCGTGGCTGCGCTTTGCACGCGACTGGAGAAGCCGAGCATGGCGTCGTTCATATCCCAGGTGGGCTCCAGCACGACGCCGATGACGTCTTTATCCGCAGGTTGAAGGTCGCGCAGGATGGGAGCAAAGAGCGCGTCCTCATCGAGACGCCGCTCGCGCATGAGCGTCTCAATGGCGGCCTTCGCTGCAGTATCGGTGGCGGGGGTTCGTTCGATGACTGTGTCTGTCTTTGCCAACCGCATCGCCACCTCCACATCACGCAGGGTGCGGACCACAGCCCAGGCACCGAGTTCGCCAATCGTCTGCCAGAGCAACTCCCGCCCATTTAAGTCCTGCGCATCGATCCACGCTGCGGCCCCCTGCAGCACCTTCACGCCGCGTGGACTGCAGAAGCGTGCGCCTTCGTGACCGTAGAGCATGATTTCGTGAACCTGCTGCAGGCCATCGCGACCGTCATCGTGCAGCATGAGGCGGTCGATGGCCGACGCAAAGGCCTCCGCGCCGCCTGCGGTGTCGTGCGCGGAACCCGCGAGATCGAGCAACGGTGCCACGCGTGACATATCGGCGTCGTGAGGCAGCTTCACCTTCCACGGTCCCCATCCGTAAGTGGCGGAGTGGACAATGGGATCGTGATTGCAGGCGGCCATGTCTGCGATGACGTGCGAGTGCGAGGCAATCCAGTGCGCGATGTGTGCAGCGTCGTCTTCGCGAAAGGCAGCCACCAGCATCGCAAAACTGGCCACTCGACCATAGTCGTGATGCAAATCGTAGCGCACTTTCAGCCCCGCCTTTTGCAGCGCTGCGACGGCTGCCTCGCCAACTTCCCCGGGCAAAAACGGCTGGAAACTGTCAGGGTAATGGCTGTCCTCATGAATCGCTTCCTTCACGATCTCCGGCGTAAACTTCGCCAGCACCTCCTCCGGCAAGCGTTCCAACACGGCACGCATCACATCGTCATGCCCGGCTCCCCATGCGGCAGCAAGACGTGGCAAAAGGAGGATGAAGAGCAGTGCGAAGCGGCTGAGCATGAGAAAAGGGAATGACGCGCAGTGTAGGATCACTGCAGACACATCCGCAAGCACTGAGGACAACTCATGGAAAGAACCCAACAGGTTGGCCGTTCTTATATCTCGCATAACCATACACTCATATAGTATTGAAACCACTCCACCAATGAAACACTTCTATTTTCCCCTGATCCTTTTTGCATTCAGCGCCTGCACCGCATCTGGTGCGGAGCCTGAAGTCATCCCCATCCAGGTGCGCGAAAATCTGCGCATCGTCTATCAGGTCACGGATGATGCAGCGCATGATGGAGTGAACAAAGGGCTCTTTTACGCGCGGAAACTCATCAATACCTATCAGACGCATGGCATCAATGCGAAGGAGGTGCATCTCCATCTAGTCTATCACGGCACAGGAATCGCCGCCGTGGTCAATGACGAGGCGCGCAAGCGGCTAGGCACCGAGGACACAAATCCTAATGCCGCTATCCTGGCGGAACTGATCGAGCGCGGCGTGCAGGTGGAGCTTTGCGAGAACACGATGCAATCCAAAGGCGTAAAGCCTTCAGAGCTGATGCCAGGAGTGAAGTTGGTCGTCGGGGCCTACCCGCGATTGATCGACCTCCAACTGCAAGGCTACGCCTACATCAAATTTGAGTAACCCAAACCCACACACCTCATGAATAAATATCGTTGGAATCCATATCTCGTCGGCGCCCTCATCGGGGTGCTGAGCATAGTGACCTTTGCTCTGGCAGACAAACCCATCGGCATGTCCACCGGCGTCGCCCAGGCGTCCGGTGCCTGCGCGATGCCGATACTCGGCACCGATGCAGTGGCTGCGAACGCCTACTGGAGCAAGAAGGCCGTGCCCAAGTGGGACTATGGCTCGCTCTTTGTGGCAGGAACCTTTCTCGGGGCGTTGATCAGCGCTCTCGTCAGCAAGAGCTTCCGCTTTGAACTCGTGCCGGAAGTCTGGCGCAGACAAGTGGGTCCGTCGGTGGCAAAGCGAATGATCGCAGCATTCATCGGCGGCGCGGTGCTGCTGTATGGCGCGCGACTGGCGGATGGATGCACCAGCGGGCATGGCATCAGCGGCACGATGCAATTGGCCGTCAGCGGCTGGACCTTTTTCCTTGTGATGTTCGCCACCGGAGTCCTGACGACCCGGTTGCTCTATCGTTCCACCTCCAATAACTGATTTTTATGACTCCAATTCTTGCTTTTATTTCCGGCGATACCCTGCTGTGGGCGGGGCTGTTCTTTGGCATCGTGTTTGGCGTGCTGCTACATCGCGGTGGCGTCACCGATTTTAATGTGATCGTGCGACAGTTTCAGTTCCGTGATTTCACAGTGCTGAAGGTGATGTTTACCGCCATCGTCGTGGGCGGCGTCGGTGTCTTCATCCTGCAAGGCCAAGAACTGGCCAATCTGCACATCAAGCCCGCTAACATGCTGGCCGTAATTGTCGGCGCAGGCTTGTTTGGCATTGGCATGGCCGTGTATGGTTACTGCCCCGGCACCGGAGTGGCTGCCATTGCGACCGGCAGGATGGATGCGCTGGTAGGACTGGCAGGGATGATCGCGGGCGGTGTGGCCTATGCGCTGAGTTACGACTGGATCGCCGCCAACGTGCTGCCCGTCGCCGATCTGGGCAAAAAGCGCCTGCCTGAGCTGGCATCGCTCCCAGAGTGGGTCTGGTATGTGGCCCTGGTGCTGCTGGCAGCAGTCGTCTTCCGCGTGGTCTCAAAGGTGGAGGCAAAGGCTTCCACGCACTGAGACTGGGTGGCGTTATTTCGCCTTCTTCGCTTCCAGCATTTTGCGGACGCGTTCGTTTTCTTTTTCGAGCGCGGCCATCGGCACGGGCATGGGAGTGAAGTCGGCGCGCGCCAAGGTTTCGCCCTCTGGAATTGCACGCCATTTCAAGTTTCGAAACCACACGTCCTGACCGTGATCCTGCAGCCAGAGCTTTCCGCCGCGTGCGGAAAGATCAGCCCCACGGATGCGCAGCAGTTCGATTTCCTTGGCCCACCTGGCATCAGTGTAGTCAAAGTCGATCACCTTCTGCCCATTCAGCCAATGCTGGATGACCGTGCCCTTGCACATAATCCGGCCTTCGTTCCACTCGCCCACAGGCTTGGTCGCATCCTTGCTCGGCGCCATGCAGAAGAAGAGCGACGCCGCAGCCTGTCGAGGATTTTCGCCATACGGACTACCGATGTTGTCCAGCACCTGATACTCGTATTGAGCTGGACGATAGTAGAGTCCGCTGTTGCAGCCTGCGGACACTTTCCATTCAAACCCGATCTCAAAGTCATCCGGCACAGTGGCGACCGTGTAGGTCAACTGACCTCCGCGCGCCTTGCGATAAAAGGCACCGTCTTCGACGACCCAGTTCCCGCTCTGCTCCCAGCCGTCAAAGGACTTGCCATCAAACAACGTCACCCATCCACGCTCAATGCGGGACACCAGCACCTCCTTTGTTTTGCGCTGAATCGAATACAGCACACCCGGGTTTGATTGATCCCAAGCAAAGGCCTGACCGGCGGATGCGATGCTAATCGTGGAACTCCAGACCAGTTCCTTTTCCTGCTCAGGAACGTTCAACACATACAACTCGGCCGCATCATGCCCAGTGACATAGAGGCTCCCATCCGGGCCAAAACCACCTCCAGAACTGCTGTTCCCAGCAAAGCGCTGGATCAGGGCGGACGGGAAGTGCCAGCGCGCCAATTCCTTCCAATCAGCGTCAAATTTCACGACCACCGACAGCGCAGGATCGCTGGTGCT
Source organism: Verrucomicrobiaceae bacterium (assembly GCA_024232965.1). Taxonomy (GTDB): domain Bacteria; phylum Verrucomicrobiota; class Verrucomicrobiia; order Verrucomicrobiales; family Verrucomicrobiaceae; genus JACKQF01. The sequence continues at coordinate 471,022 of JACKQF010000005.1, forward strand.
TTTGTAGTGGGCAAAGCAGGCAAACCAAAACCCCTCGCGACGATCAATCCATGTCAGCGAGCCGGGAGGTTGCCCAAAAACGTGGGACTCCATCGGTTGCAAGGTCGTCGCATCAAAGATCTCGACCGAACTCGCCTCCGGCACCGAGGGAAAATTGGAGTGCGCGCAATACAGCCGCCCATCGAGAACCACACCGGCGTTCAGGTGCTTGATGCGCCCATCCTTTGGTCCTTCCCAGCCTGCAACACGCTCGCCACTGTCCTTGCGATATTTGCCAATGGCATGATTCGTGATGGCGTAAAGGTGAGCGGCATCTACAGCCACACCTTGATGAGCCTCGGCCGCCTTGAAGACAGCAAGAGGTTCAGCGGCCACCAACGGGGAGCTGGCAAAAAGCAGAAAGAAAAGAGCTCGCAACGTGAAGCAGGGTTGACGGAATTCGGTGAGCATTTGGGTCATCCCAGCCCTTCAATCTTCCAGCCATCGCGGTAATCGCGGCGGACGAGATTATTGGCGGCTTCGCTGTTGGTGAAGGCGAGCTTGTCGCGATCCCACTCCAGCCATTCACCAGCCACACGGTCCGCCATGGCCCCGACCAGCACGGTCTCGGTCAGCGGTCCACCATGACTAAAGTCAGAGGTCGCTTTGCCTCCTTCGAAGATGGCATCGACCCAGTTGTGATAGTGATCCTGCCCCTTCAGACCACGCGGATATTTTTCTGCGGAGAAGCTTTCTTCAGGCAGTACAAAGGGCCGCCCGCCACGGTAGTTTTTGAAGATGCTGCCCGTCTCGCCAATCCAGAAGGTACCGGACTCAGGCAGCTTGTCCACGCCCTTGGGCAGGGAGATCAGAGAGGCATCCGGACGTGTGTCGCCATCGTGCCAGGTGAGCTTGATCGTATCGCCCGCCGTGTATTCGGTGCCGGGGAAGATCAGTTCCACCTTGCGGGTCTTACCCCACAGCGGACCGCTGCTTCCCGCACCCAACTGACGCACCTTCAGCGGGGCGGTGAGTTTTAGCGCTCCGAAGGAGGTGTCAAAGTGATGGCAGCCCATATCTCCCATCTCGCCCACGCCAAAGTCAAACCAGGCACGCCAGGTTTGCGGATGATAGGACTGGGCCAAGTAGGGCCGCTCGGTCCGGACACCTACCCAGTTGTCCCAGTCGAAGCCCTCGGGGATTGCATCACCCTGCGGACGCAGCTCAGTGTTCTTGGGCCACCAGCTCAGCGGCTTGTTTTCCCAGAGGATGACCTCTTTAATCTTACCGATCGCGCCGCCACGAATGAGCTGCTCAGTCATGCGACTCTCAATGCTGGAGCGTCCCTGATTGCCTAGCTGTGTGACGACGCCGGCCTTTACCGCCTCATGCTGTAGGACACGGCACTCGTGCAGTGTTGGCGCCATTGGCTTCTGCAAATACAGATGCTTCTTGCCGCGCAAAACGGTGATACCAATCGGTGCGTGCATGTGATCCGGCGTGCCGACGCTGACGGCATCAAACTTGTCTGCATGATTAGCCAGCAATTCGCGCCAGTCTTTGTGTTTCGTCGCGTCAGGATGCGCCTCGGCGGCTTTATCCAAAGGCTTCCTATCAACATCACAGATGGCCACGATCTTCACCTTGGAATGTGTGGCGATGCTGCGCATGGTATTGCCACCCATGCCACCGACACCGATGCTGGCGACCTGTAGCATGGAGTTTGGCGAGGCGCTGCGCAGAATGGCTGGGAAGCCAAGCACGCTTGCAGTGACCGCAGAAGACTTTTGGATAAAATGGCGACGATTCATGGTTGGGTCATGGGTGGGGTGAATATTTCGAAGGCCTCGATATCGGCAGCGCCAGGAGTGGCGGGGACCAATTGAATGGTGTGTTCTTGGTTGGTCAACATCTGCACGAGCCTGACGACGAAGCGCTCGCCAGCGGCACCCTGGAAGCTGACTTCTGGAACCGCAGCGCGGCGCACGCTGAAGGTGAAACGATCTCCAGTGCGATTGCGTTCCGCACGACGCCACACATCAGGATCAATGATGATCTGCCCGGACGTGCTGGTGAAGGGCTTGAAGGCATTGCCTTTGCCATCGGGTCCAGTGATGTTGCCACTCAGCTCGTAGTCGCCGCTATCGCTCGTCATGACCAGTGTCCACTCTTGGGGAATGACGCCGGTGCCCAAAGTCACCCCGTGCGGAGATTGATCGCGCCCATTGGCCCCCTTCCCTTCCTTGGCATTCTTTGCATCGGGTTGGATGTAGCTCATCAGCCAAGCCTGCGCTTGCGTAGCGGGCTTTCCGTCGATCATCACTTTGTAACTGCCCCCCGTGGGCGATTTTTTCCCGATCAAATCGATGCGGTTGCCGGTAAAAGTGGCGCTGATGGAACCATCGGCGGCTTTCCCTGGCTGCACGCGTTTTTCCCGTGAAGCTGGGTCATAGCTGAACTTTGCCGGATGCCGCAGGTGGGCCAAGATATTGCCATTGATCATCTGCGCGCCGTAGTCGCTCTGATGCACGGCATCCTTGAGCAGCGCTGGGATGGGCAGGTTGTTTGCCTTGAGATAGGCGGCCCAGTCGCGACGGCTTTCGACGAACTCCACATCATACTTTTTGCAGACCTCGCGCACCTTGGCAACGTCCTGATCGGCAGCATTCTCCGACTTGCCCCACAGCTCCTGATCCCGCTCACGCCAGTGGATGCTGGGCACGATGATGTCTGCGGTGGTGTGGCTGCGGATTTCGATGATCAGCTTCTCCAGGTCTTCAGGATTCCCGATGGTGTAAGTGATCACCAGATCCGGCTGATCAGGCTCCACCAGATGCCGCGCCCAGCCACGCAGGTATTGCCAGGGGCAGGAATTCCCCACCATCTTGCGATACTCGATCGGCGGGGCCTTGGGGAAGTGCTTCGGGATTTCCTGCTGCCAAAACTCGCCACTGCCCAGCATGTTCGTGTAACTCGATCCCAGCGCCCAGATCAAAAAAGGTCGTGGAGGATCGATGCCGTTTTCAAGCTTCTGCATCGTGAGCGCCAGATGCTGCCCATCCATCTCTGCAGCTTGCGGAACATAGTCGGCAGCGCCTTCAGGCTTCCCCTTGGGCACGCGAGGCTCGTCGGTGACGAGGCTACGTTTTGCCGGATCCGCCTGTTGGGCGCCCGCATGAAAGGATCCGCCGACCAGCATCAGGGCGGATGCAGGAACGATCAGCAACTGACATCGCAGAAGAAAAGTACGGGAGCAACGAAGGGACGACATAAAGCAGGAACAGTTTATGACGACGCAGACGGAGGCAAGTTATCGAATATTGTCGCAAATCCAGGCCGGTAAGGTTTCGGAAGCCGCACGGCAAGACAGCCCCAAGCCGCAACCACCCGAAGCTCCTGACTACGGACACACCTCGCTCAACAACTCCGGCGACTCGCCAAATCGTTCGCGGTATTCAACCACGGTGGGCCGCAACCGCACTGCAACCTTGGCTTCGTGATGCAGCGCGATGGAGGCCAGTCGATGATCAATGAAAGGATTGCGAAAGCGGTCCAGCACAGCCTCGGCAAAGCCCTTTGGATCATCGCAGCGCCCCTCCAGCACCGGCACGATCTCGTCAAAAAGCAGTCGATGTAACCATGGCCCCACCTCTGGATGCTCCACACACTCACGCACTGTCTCGATGCCAAACGCCGCCCCCTTGCTGACAAGCGCACTGTGCGCCCCATTGAGAATGCGCACCTTGCGCAGCGTGTAGGGCGCAATGTCCCGGGCCGTCACAATCGCAGGATGTTTCAGCGGAAAATCGGCCTCTGTCTCAACCGCCCAGAAGGCGAAGGGTTCCGCCGCGATGAGCAGCGGATCGACATCCAAGAGCGGGTGAACCCTGGGAGCCCCTGGCACAATACGGTCCACCAGCGTGTTCACCCAGCGGCACTCCTCACGCAGCCATTGCACCGTCTCTGCATCGACACCCCAAAGCGCAGCTTGCTCCAGCACCAGATCTCGCAACCTCGCACCATTTGCCTCCACCAGCTCGCAGGGAACCACCCACGGACCTGGCAAACCAGCACGATATCGATGAAGCAAGACCGCCAAAAGTTTCGCCGGAAAGGAACGCAGCACACCACCTGCGACACGATCTTCATCAGCCAGCGCCAGTCCGGCTTCGGTCGTGTTGGAAAGAATCATCGAGAGACGAGGATCCGCTCCTGCCTCCAGCACACGATCCCACTGCGTTCCCGCATGAAGCGCCGATTCGATGCAGTTGACCTGCTCCGTCTCATCCACAACAGCGCCGTTCAGCCTGCCCTGGATGGCCACATGATAACGACATCCCGCCGCATTCAGTGCATCCACACGTTCCCTGCCTGTGGACTGCACCAAAACCACCGGACCGACGGCTGTGGACGCATCGCGATTGGCCTGATCGATAAACAGATCTGCAAACGCGCGCAAAAAATTACCAGCTCCGAACTGAAGGATCATGCGGATGCGTCTGGCTTGATCCAGTCAAAGAATCCCATGCTCTCAAGGTCAACGCGCAGGCTGTCGATCTCCGCCGCCGATAACGCCGTGTTAGGCAATCGCGGAGGGCCCACCTCCACACCGCGCATCGCCATCACCGCTTTGGCCGCGCCCATGTAGCCCACGGATGCCAGACGCTGAATGAATCTCACGGTCCGCAGTTGCTCACGACGTGCCGCTGCGAAATCGCCACGCTCAAACGCAGCCATGATGCGCAGATAGATCGGTGCCGCGAAGTTGTAGGTACTGCCGACCGCCCCTTTAGCGCCAAAGGCCAGCGCTGCGAGCAGCATCTCGTCAAAACCAAACGGGATGTCAAAGGCCCCCTCATTCACCGCCGTGCACAGTTGATACTCCATCAGGTTGCTGCTGGTAAACTTGATGCCTGCCAGATTCGGAATGCGTGACGCGGCCTGCGCCAAAAATTCAGACGGCGCAACAGACAGTCCCGTCATTGTCGGGATCTCGTAGTAGTAGAAAGGCAGATCTGGCGCGGCGGAGGCGATCTCGGCCATGCTTTCCACCAGCGCTGCCACATTGCGCGGCTTGAAGTAGCTGGGCGACAGCGCGCTAATCGCTGCCGCGCCCAAGTCTTCCGCTTGCGAGGCCAGCGCGGCAGCATCCGCTAGGCAATTCGCGCCGACATGGACGATCACTTTCAGGGCTGATCCCTTGACCACCTCCATCCACTGCGCGCAGAGCAGCCGTCGCTCCACCAAAGTCAGCGAACTGCTTTCGCCCGTAGTGCCGCCGATGAATGCGTACGAGACGCCATCGATCAGGAGTTGGGAGGCTTGTTTTTCCACGACCGACAGGTTCAGCGAACCATCAGCATGAAACGGAGTGTGGGTGGCGGCAACGAGGCCGGTGAGTGGAGTTTTGGCAGACATGGGAGTTTATTGAGAAAGGGGAAGCGTCCAGACTTCAGGCGAACGGACACGTGGCCGAACTTCGCCATTCGGGACGATGTAGCGCGACTGCCAGACCGCTGTGCAAGCGGTAGCACGGGAAAAAGGCACGCCACCCTGGGTGCTCCAGGCATCCGCAGTGGCATCATACAAGAGCGCGTCCTTCGGAAAACCTGGATGCTCTTTCACCGGCTCAAACGTCACATTGGCACCATCATCGCCGGTTACGATCATCAACCTGCCATCGACCAACGCCGCTGGCGAAGGCGCTGCCACTGCGGCGCGAGGAAGATCCGCGAGGCGCTTCCAGCCTTTACCAGGATCAAATCGATAAGCATCCCGCAGATAAGTCCGCACCGCTTTGCCATCCGGCCCTGAAGCGAGACTGACACCACTGCACAGCACGAACGCACCATCCATCACCCCCGCCACCGCCAGCATGCGCTCCGGTCCAGGCCAAGGTTTCAATTCCTGCCAAGCCGGTTCTTTGGCATCCAGATCCAGCGCCCAGAAAGTGTGCAAGGCCTCCGTGGACGAAGGCGACTCAAGCCCCCCAGCGATGTAAACCGTCCGTTCCACCAGCGCGCCACACGCGTTCGCGCAGGGTTTTGGCAAAGCAGGGAGAGCCGCCACCTTCACCTGCCCATCGACCAAACTCAGCCGAAAACTGTCCGCATAATGGCCCGCTGAATCGCTGCCACCGAAACACAAAACGCTGTCATCCGCAGTCACCGAGACCCCATAACCCAAAGCACGAGGCAGCTTACCGCCCGCCTTCCACTGGCCGTCGGGTTTGTCGAGCACATAGACCGTGTCATACCAAACCTTGGTGAAAACGTCCGCCCATTTGTCCTTCGGAATGTTCGCACCACCCGCCACAATCAAAGCACCACCGCTAACACCTGCAAACGGCGCAGCAAAACCTTCCGCATCCGGGATGGGAGGCAATTGGGTCCATGGCTGCTCAGCACCGAGCATGTTCAGCGCGGTTAGAAAAAAGAGGAGTGTCTTCATGGTTGAGTCAGCCAGTCGAGACCAAAGCGTGCGGCCTTGATCGTTTTATTCCCTTCATACAAGCAGAGCACCGTGCCATCTGGCAAGACCGTCAGATCGGAATAAGCACTGGGGCCATCCTCCAGGAGCTTCACTACCGGCCACGTTTTGCCATCATCACGACTGAGCATGATCGATAGCTGCTCGCGCTTGCCACGCCCCGCTGGTTTGTCCGAGACACGCCGAGGACAGGAAAAGAGCAGCGTCCCTGCCACACTCGGATGCGAGGCGATGCTGCCCATGCACACCGGTTCCCAAAGATCGGGATGAAAAGCGGGGGTGTTCCATCCTGTGGCACCATCAGCACTGGTGGTGATGATTTTACGATTTGGCTTCGATACACTTCGAGTCAGCAGCATCACTCTATTATCGGACAAGGTCGCGATCATCGTCTCATTGGGGTTCACATACTCACCCTCGTTCGGCACGGCCACCTCACCGGCCTGCCAGGTCTTGCCATGATCATCGCTGTAAAGGGTCGCGCTGGCCGATGGCGAATGATCACCTTCCTTGCCATAGGCCAGCCAGATCGGCACCACCAGACGACCACTCTTCATCTGAATGCCATGGCCTGGACCTGTGGCGATGACCGTCCACGGATACCGCTTCCTCAAGGGTTCGAAGGATGCCGTGATGTCCACTGGATCGCTCCAAGTCAACCCATCATCAGTGCTCCGCATCGAAAAGCAGCGTGCGTAGTTGATGCAATACAAAAACTCGATGGCCCCCGTGTCGCGATCCACGATCGCCACCGGATTGTTGACGGTCTGTTCGCGCGCACCCGTTTCGTCTTTCTTGCGCGGATTCCCCTCCAACCGCGCCGCGTGATGCGCGATGTGCTGCGGTGCCTCCCAGGTGCGACCACCGTCGCTTGATCGACGCAGGTGGATCTCGATCTCGCCCCAATCCGCACTGCTGTTCTTCCGCGCCTCGCAATAGGCCAGGACCGTTCCTTTTTCAGTGACGACCACTCCAGGGATGCGATACAAAGCGACGCCACCCATGCCTGCGGGGAAAACATCCACTTTGTCCACCGCCATCAAAGGAGTGGCTGCGGCAGCGAGAAGGGTCAGGATCAATCGTGTCATGCTGGGTAAGACGATCCTGAGGCCACAGCTTTCGCTGGTCAACGCATTTGACCAACCTTCCATTGCCCTCCGTTTCTGTGCTTGCCATTCCGCAAACAATCCGTCAATCTAAGCACTTTCACCAAGACTTCGCCATGAACACGGAACCAGAAAAACCATCCACCTCACGCTCCAGCTCGTCCAAATCGGCAACCCACCAGCCATCCGATTACGCAATCTATAAACCCAACAGTCGCGGAACGGGCGGCGTGATCCGATTTGAGATCAACAAGGCCAAGGCGTCCGTCTTCGTCGATGCTGCCCTTCAGTCTGGGGAAAAGCAGTTCGATTGGGAAAAGAAGATCACGATGAAGTGGGGGCTGTCAGACCTCGGTGCCATGCTGGCCACGCTGCAGGGTCGCCAACCCCAGACGAAGCTTTTTCATCAGGCAGAAAAGGCCAACAGCGCTTTTGAATTTTCAGCCCGTGAAGATGCCCAGCGCGCGCCTTACATGATGACCATGTCCCGCCAGGATGAATCCCAGAAATCGGTGCGCAAGGTCTCCATCCCCATCACTCACGCAGAGGCAGCGATCCTCGAGACCGCGCTGCGCACCGCCGTCATTCGGTTGCTCGGTTGGTGATCCTCAAGGCACGATGACCTTGGGCGGCAGCCCGTAGCTTTCCTCCCACCAGGCCACTCGCTCGGCATCGGTCGGCTCGCCCTTTTTGAGACGCTTTTTCCAGGTGCGCTCGTAGTCACCGCGTTTCGCCCTTTGGATCTCTTCCAGGGTCGGCTCCGTCGGCGGATCAGGCAGCGCCCCGCGATCCCCGGTGGCCTTGATCCACTGGTCCATCGCGTCCTGCATTCGCTTCATCAGCGGATCATTGGCACTTGAGGCTGCGACGTTGTGCAATCCTGCAGGATCCGCTTTCAGATCATAATACTCCAGCTCAGGTCGTGTCGGTGCGATCCACTGAGCCTGAAAGGCATTCAATTGACCCGCTGCGCCCAGCAACCGCAGCAGCGGCATCCCGGGATAGCTCGCCTCCTTGTAGCCTGACCAATTCAAGCGCGACAGACTCGGATCAAAATTCTTCACCAACAGGTGATCCATGCCGATCACCGCGCGGATGCGGTCCTGAGCATCGCCACATCGATCGCGCGCAGCAAAGACCTCCGAACGCACGGGAAACTCAGCGCCCAAAATCGGCTTCCCCTCCATCCAATTCGGAATGGGCAACCCCGCAAGTTCAAGAACCGATGGAGCCAGATCGATCAAACTCACCAAGCGATCCTCCACCCCGCCAGCGGCCAGCCCGGGCCCGCGCATGATCAAGGGCACTTGCAACCCCTCGACGCTCAGCCACTGCTTGCCCCACGGCATCGGGCGACCGTGATCGGCAAAGAAGATGACGATGGTATTGTCCAGCACACCACCCTCGCGCAATTGATCCAGGATCACTCCCACCCGCTTGTCCACCATCTCCACACTGCGCTGGTAGGCATACCAGTCGCGACGCATCAGTGGGTGGTCTGGATAGTTCTCCGGCAGCTTGATATCGCGCAGCTTGGCCTCGTCATACGCTTCAGGAATCGGAAACGGGCGGTGCGGTTCCGCGATCTGGAACTGCGCAAAGAAGGGCTGCCCAGGCTTGCGCTTTCTCCAGTCGTCGCCATTGAAAAGCACTGCCGGATCGTGCGCAAAGTTGTAGTGCGTCTTGCCCTTTTTGATCAACTTCCCACTGCGCACCGTGCCCGGAGCCACCGCATTCGTCACAAACCAACCCGCCTCGCGGAGCAGCGTCGGCAGCGGGATGTAGGGTGCCTGGAGCGGCTGCGGATTTTCCACATCATGAGCGTGCAGACCGGTCGTGGTCTGATAACAACCCAAGATAAAGGCCGACCGCGAAGCACTGCAAACCGGTGCCGTAGCGTAAGCCCGGTTGTAACGTCGGCCTTGCAAAGCCAGCCAGTCCAAATTTGGGGTCGTAACCCCCGGGGCACCATAAGCACCGGTGTCCGGCGACATGTCATCGGCGACGATCCAGACAAAATTCGGCACTGCCGCAGCCCAAGGCGTTGCGGCCAGACAAAAGAAGATCACAAACAACAGACGGAACATGATGGCGAGTCTGCCGCCAACTGATCCGGTGGTCAACCCATCAGGGTGCCGTCAGCCACTCCAGATTGAATCGCGCCAGCGTCAGCCGACCACCCGCGAAGGCGGCCACCCCCTGGCCGCCCCCACTGCGACCATAGAAGCACAGGATCGTTCCACTCTTGGTCACGCCGATGTCCGAATACATGCTGGGCCCGTCTTCGAGCCGTTTGTTCACTGGCCACGTTTCACCTTCATCGCGGCTCAACTTCACGCTGACGTTTTTGCGATCGCGATTCTTCCCCGGCTCCGCCTTGCCCTTTTCCTTTTCGAGATTGTGGGGGTTGGAAAAGAGGATCAAACTTTGGCCGTCGTGGTCGTAGCGCACGATGCCCGCCATGCAGATGGGCTCCAGGAGGGCGTCATCAAACTTCGGCGTGCTCCAGCCCGTCGCGCCATCAGGACTGAGCGTGACGAGGCGGCGATGCGCCTTGGATTCACTCCGCACGTTCAGCATCACGCTGCCATCCTTGAGCTGAATGGCCACGGTCTCATTGGGATTGATCCACTCCTCCGTGCATGGCACGGCGATGTCTCCGGCCTTCCAAGTTGCCCCTTGGTCATCGCTGTAGATCGTCGCCGTCACGCTTGGGCGATGCGCATTGCCGCCCGTGCCAGTGGAGAGCCACACCGGCACGACCAGCCGCCCATTCTCGAGCTGAATGCTGTGATTGGGTCCCGTTGCCAGCACCTTCCAGTCGTAGTCTTTCTTGAAGGCGTCAAAGGTAGCCGTGATCTCCACAGGCTTGCTGAACGTCAGTCCATCGTCATCGCTGCGCTGGTAAAAACAGCGCATGTATTCCAGACAAAACAGCATGTGCACCGTGCCATCTTTGTCGGCGATCATCACCGGGTTGTTGTAGGTGACATCGTTGGGATCCACGTTTTTCATCTTCAGGGCAAAGGGGTTCTTCACCTTCGGGCCCTCGACATTGGCGATGCTCCTCGGCGCACTCCAGGTCTTCCCCTCGTCCGTGCTGCGGCGCATGAGGATGCGGATGTCATCCCAGTCACTCACGCCCGCCGCACGCTTGCGGGCCTCGCACCAAGCCAACACCGTGCCCTTCGCCGTCACCACAATCCCCGGGATGTGATACAGCTGAAAGGCTGGGTCGTCGCCCACGACAAAGAGATCTTGTTTCTCGAGCCAAGGTTCGGCTCTGGCAATAACCACGGAGAAAGCAAACGACAGGGCAAGGAGGAGATTGGATTTCATGGCGGAGATCAAACCAACGAATCCTGAGGTAGCATCTGCCTGGTAAAGGCAACTAACCAACCCACGCAACAGGAGACTGGCATTGCGCTTCCCGTCGGTTCAGCCACCGATCCACTCCGTGAAGCAAGATGGATACCACTGCCAAACCTAAACGTTCCGTCAAAATTATATTGGCGCACCACCCCCTGATAGATAAGCTTTCCGCTTATTATCTGACACGCCTTTTATGAGCCAAGTATTGCGCTTTTCTCTCACCCTGGGCTTGCTGCTCAGCATCGTCCCCCAAAGCTCAGCCGATGTGCTGGCCATCACACACGCGGATTTCTCCAATACAAGTGTGGTGAACAATGTCTGGCCACCGGATGTGCCAAACAACATTGGTCTCGGAGCGAACGGATTCTATTACGGCTATTACGGCGGAGTGGACAACACCGGTGGTGCGTTCACGACTGGCACGAGCGGGGCCGGGCTAATGCAGCCGGGGATGGATGGTCCCCGTCCGATCTGGTGGGCTGACGTGGGAGGCACGAATGCCCCCAGCATCGTCTCCTTCATGCAACACCCGGGATCAGCCGGGCAACCTGCGGTGAGGCGTTATGTGGTCGGTTCAGCAGGCGAGCCCGCCTACACGGGAACAGTCCGTGTTGTCGGACGTTACTACGACCTCAACGGAGGTTCCACCAAGGTGCTGGTGGCAGTGGACCCGGACGGTGATGCTGGTGGCTTGGAGCGCGAATTCCGGTTGCCTTACGCTGAGCTGGTTGGCCCCACACCGGTGGCGTTCGATTTCACGACGTCAGTGTCGCCGGGCACGACGATCGACTTCGCGGTGTTTCCAAATGGAGCCTACAACTCGGACGCGACAGGTGCCGTGGCATGGATTGTCACCGAGGATGTGCCTGTGCCCACCAATGTGGTGGCGACCAACTACAACTCTCCGCAGTTTTCCACCGGCAGCGGAGCTCAGGACACGCGTGGGCTGATCTTTGCCTTGGTCACCGATGGCGTGGCTACGGCGGCGGACTTGGATTGCTTCGACACCTATCCCGGCAGCGGGCACCCTTATCAGTTCGCTGGTCTGCTCTATTCTGAAAACCCTGGAAGTGGCAAGGCGACACGGTTCGATCAGGTCAAGCTGGACATCGGTACAGCCTTTCCGGATGGCGGCGACTTCGCAGAGCTGCCGCGGCTTTTTCTGCTGCGGCACAACTCAGATCCGGGCTCCAGCAATCCCGTGGCGGATGAGCGCTATGCCCTACTGCCAGTGATTCCCGTGAAGTCGGACAATGCCGCGGGGCGTCCTGCTTATACATTTGACCTCACATCACTCACGGCATCCGAGCGCACAGGCTATGGGTTTGCCGTGGTAGGGCCAGGCTCGGGAACAAATCACTTCATCTCCGTTTCTGAAATCTCGGCGACTGGAACTCGTGTCGCGGACACTGGCGTCATCGCAGCACAGCCCTATTGGGTGAGCTACGGTGGTAACCGTTATGCCCTCACCCTGACGCGGGGCACCTGGGAACAGTGTGAAGCCGAAGCCGTCAGCTACGGCGGGCATCTGGTCTCCATCAACTCAGCCAACGAGAACGATTGGGTTTTTGAAACCTTCAGTCGGAGTGCCAGCACCTACATCGGCCTCCGGCAGAATCCGCTCCAGTCCAATACAGAACCACGCGGGGGCTGGACTTGGATGGACGGCACGGTGTTGAATCAGGCCAATGGTGATGCCGTGCCCGGAGTCTATGAGAACTGGAACGATGCCGAGTATGGCGGCAGCGAGCCGAATCACGCCTACGGAGCCGGGGAGGACTATGCGTGTTTTCACCCTTCGGTGTTCAGTGGGCGCAGCACGTGGGGTGATATCAAGAACGCGGGCTTCCCTGAAACCAGTGACTACCGTGGCATCATCGAGCTTCCCGGCACAGGCGGCGGCGTATCGACCTACCTGACATCGGTGCCAGGCACGGCGAACATCTATGGTGCAGGTGCCGATCTGCGCACACCGCCGGAAAGCACCACGCCCACCGTCAACGGTGGCGGCACTGGCGGTTCGGCACCGCCGTACGTCAGTCTGCCTTCGGGGGCGAGCGCCATCACCTTTTCCAGCATCACCGGCAGCGTGTCCTACGGAGGCACCGGGAGCCTGCAAAACTTCCCACCAGATGGCACATCAACGTGGTCCACGACCATTTCACCGACAGCCGGCTTCAATGGCCATGCTGGCTTGGTCAATGGATACGGCGGAGGATTTCTGGTCGGGGTGTTCGTGAAGGAAGACGGTTCCGTGGCAACGCTGCCACCGGCCTTGGACTTCTCCAGCGGAGCCAACCGGCAGGACTTCACCACCCTGACGCCGATGCTGAATCAGCCCTTCTTTATCGGAGACGGACTCACTGGAAGCGGCACTGGAGCCATGCAGCAGTTCTTTGTGCCCGCAGGGGCCACTCGACTCTACCTTGGCGTCGCCGATGCCTACGACGGAACGCCCTTCCAAAATGCCGCCGGTGCTGGTGCCTATCAGGACAATAGCGGTGCCTTTGAGGCAAGGCTGGAGATCGATTCCAATCCCTACTTCATCAATTCCCGTTTTCCTGCCAGTGGCACACCGCTCACTCTGGTCGGCGGACAGGCTCCCTACGATCCGGTGACGATCAGCGCGGGTGCTCTGCCTCCCGGCATCACCATCAACGACAAAACCGTGCAGGGCCGCGCCACGGAAGAAGGGCAATACACGTTCACCGTGCGTTCGCAAGACGCTGCGGATGTAGAGGCGACCAAGTCCTTCACCGTGAACGTTGCACCAGCGCCAGGCAGCATGATCGCTTGGTGGAAGGGAGACCAGGGGGGCGAGGACAGCGCAGGCACCCATCATGCCACTTTTGGCGGCAACGCCAATGTCGTCGCCGGAGGCTTCGTCGGCGGCAAAGGTTTCCTATTTGATGGTGACGACGACTACCTTACCGTACCGGATGCTTCTGAACTGAACCTCACAGGCGATTTTACCATTGAGACCTGGGTGCGTCTTTACAGCAACGTCGCCCAAGAGCCGACCATCGTGTCAAAACGCAGTTCCGACGGACGCGAAGTCTCCTACGTGCTCTTCGTCGAGGCGGATGGTCGACTCACCTTTGCCTCCCGTGCGCTTGATAGCCAAACCCGCGACTGGGTGGAGACCTCCACCCCCGCGGGTGTGACGGTCGGTAACGACGGACTGTGGACGCACGTGGCGGTCAGCTGCTCAGGCTCCACGATGAAGTTTTATCTGAACGGCAATCTGGTGCACACGGGCACCCATCCATTGCGACCCACCACCACCGCACCGCTCACCATCGGCGGGGGACTGATTGGCGGCACCCTATTCGGCGACTGGGACGGATTCATTGATGAACTCTCCATTTATGACCGGGCACTAAAGGCCTCCGAAATCAGTGCCATCGCTGGCGCCGACAACCTGGGTAAGGTTTTCCGCGTGAAGCCTGTCATGACCGATGAAACCTTCCCCTTCGCCGGTGGCCAGCTTTCTCTTGAAGGCGGAACTGGTCCCTTGGTAGTCAGCATCACCGACGGCACCTTGCCTTCTGGTCTCAGTCTTTCGGCAGGTGGACTCGTCACTGGCACGGCGGCAAATGGCCCCTACAACTTCACCCTGCGCGTCGCAGAATCTGGGAATCACCTCAACTACACCGTGCGCATATTCACCGGCACCCTAGAAAATGCCATCCCGCCACCTGCCGGCCTAGCCGCATGGTGGCCAGCGCAGAATACCGTGGCGGATATCATCGGTGGCGACCACCTCTCGGCTCCCGACAACAGCCCTCAATACACCGCAGGCAAAGTCGGTCGTGCCTTCAGCTTTAATGGCACAAGTCAGAGTCTGCAAACCGCCCCCACGGATCTGATGAAACATCTGCCACTGACCATCGAGGCGTGGATCAAACCGGAGGCCCACACCACGGGTAACATCGTTTCGTATTTGCCGACCAACGTCATCGCCAATGACCGGCAGAACTTCGGCGGACATGGCTTTGGTGCCCATCTTTACCCAGACGGCTCCATGCTCAAAGTCGGCATCGAAGGAACCACGGAAGATTTCCGCACCGTGCCGAATGTCACCTTCACCGATGGTGCCTGGGTTCACGTCGCGGTGGTCTACACCGACGGCAACGTCAAAACCTACGTCGATGGCGAGTTGAAAGACAGCTACGACTTTGAACAGGGAGCACTCAACGGCGGCGACATCATTCGCATCGGCCGTCATAACGATGACACCGGCTATGGCTCCCTACGTTTCTTCAAGGGTGCCATCGACGAACCCTCCGTTTACTGGGCGGCACTCAGCCCTGAGCAAGTGCAGGCTCTCTACTTGGCCGGTGCCGGCGGGAAGCAGCGCAACGACGCGGGCCTAGAGTTCTTCATGGGTTCCACCCAAGAAGAAGTAAGTCTCTGGACCTATGGTGGCATCGATACCGGCGACATCGATCCTTCCACCTTCGTTCTGAATGAAACCCTAGTGACGGCCGGAAGTATCCGCTACTGGGGTGATTTGGCAGGCGGCACCGTGGCGATCAATCCCACCGCGACCGCCCTCAAAGAACTCGGTGCGGGCGGTTATTACATCCACACCCTGCCGAATCAAATCCGGCAGCATCCTGGGGGCAGCGGAAGACCAACCGTGGTCCGCTGGACAGCTCCAGCGGCAGGCCGATACGCCGTGTGCGGTTCGTTCACCGGCTTGGATGAATATGGCACCAGCACTGACGTCCATGTGTATCACAATACCCTGCCCATGACGCAGACCAACGGTGACGCCGCCAATGGGATCGTGAATTCCGAGTTCATGGGCAATGGCCACTCCTTCACCGGCGTGATTGATGCCCAAACGGGCCACACCGTTGACTTCATCATCGGACCCAACGGATCCCCCTCTTTCGACAGCACCGGCACCTTCGCTTCAGTAGTCTATCTCGGCCCTTCATTGATCGGCCCTGCCAACCTCACCATCCAGACTGACCCACCACCCACCACCGAGCGAGTGTGGATTTTTGAGACCGAGTTCCCGACCCCAGGCTTCGTCAATCCCTCACTGCGAGTGCAGTATGCCGAGGCCAACACACCCGATACCTGGCACGACATCGATGTCGAAGACGGCACCAACTCCATGACCCCGCCGGAGGCTGGAGAAGACACCTGGACGCTGCTGGCTTCCTACTTCGTGGTGCCAGCAGGCAACTACAAGTTCCGCGTCGTCGCCTCAGCCACTGGCTACGCCGACAGCCCAGGGCCTGCCTTTGGCGTCGAGGCCCTCGGCGAACCCGGCACCAACCCCATCGCCATCGGCACCCCCGGCGAACCGCCACCTGATCCCCCGCTGACCGCCATGCCCGCCGCCAGTAAGGTGACCTACAGCATCAATGGCAAAACCAGCCCCACCACCGCCAAACAAGGTCAAGTGGCCAAGTTCACCATCACCCAGCCACTTCCTCCTGGTACCCCCAACCCAGATATCGTGGTGCAATGGTCCTCCACTCCTGCCGACGATCAAAGCTGGGACAGCTTGGACAACCAAACCCTCACCTACAACAAGACCACCAAGCTCTGGACGGTCTCTACCCCCACGCTACCCGCCGGACCCGGCATCTATTTCCGCACCCTGACGAAAGGCAACGGCAGGCTTCCCGCCGCAGGCCCCATTGTCAGTTCCGTCCTCAAGCTCCTCGGCCCCGTCAACATCACACCCGGCCCCATCTGGTCCTTTGCCAGCGTCCGCTGCGAAAGCTCCTCTGATGGCAGCGGAAAAACCGCCACCACCGGTGATACCATCACCTACACCTTGAGGTTTGAAAACAACGGTGCCGCTCCCGCCACCGACGTCCTCGCTAGCTTACCCGTTCCCGCTGGCACCGTTCTCAGCGGCGGCACATCGGCAGACCTCACCACCGTTGTCACATCCCAAAACATCAACACCATCAAGAAGCTCACTTGGTCCATTCCCTCCCTGGCCCCCGGTGTGCGAGTGGATAAGGAGATCCGGGTGACCGTCAAGGATACGACTTCCGCCGATGTGGTCCTACTCAAGACCGCCGTCATATTGAAATCAGACGAACTCGCTGGCCCCTTGAATACCTCGGGCAATCCCAACGTGGTGCAGACCGACATCAAGACCAAGATCTTCTCCGCGCTCAGGCTCACGCTCACGTCCAGTGCTTCGCCTTCTTCTCAGACTTCCGCCGGTGTGCTCAGTGCCGGACAGCCCGTGTATTACACACTGACAGCAGAGAATCGCAGCGGCAAGACTCTCGACAACGCCGTCGCCACCCTCAAGGTGCCACTCGGCCTGCAATTGGAAGCGATAAGCTATATGAACAGCGTCACCGGCGAGTTTGATCGTGCGACACAGGATCCCACCATCTTCACCAATCCCATCGTCTCACCGCCGGGCTACCAGCAGCAGCGCTCCATCACGTGGACGATTGGCACTCTGCTGTCAACGCAGACCAAGGTCATGAAGTTCACGCTACGTGTAATGTATGACCTCCAGTCCTACCGTGTCGACAACGGCGTCTCCATCACCAACACCATCGCGATCAGCGACTACAACTTCACGGGCAAGTCCGGCACGAAAGTGTTGCGCGCCTTTACCAACAACATCCCGCCCGTCTTCTTTTCGCTCAGCGATTATCCGTATTTGCTGCGTGCCCCCAACCTAACGCTGAAAAAAGAAGCCTACGCCGACGGCAAAACATCGGATACCAACTTGCCCGTTGGCCCATTCTTGACCACCAGCGTCAAGGGGATTGGCACCGTCGCAGCGCCGCTAAAGGGCACCCGCATCACCTACCAGCTGATTTGGAGAAATGCGCTCTACCCCGCCTCCGATCCGTCCGATACTCGCCTGCCTGCCGAGGCCAAAAACGTCATCCTTCGCGATGAAATCCCCGCCGGCACCACCTTCATGGGCTTCATCCGGCTCAATGGCGTCCTGCTGGCCAGCGATGCGGACTTCACCTTCCGGGACAAGGCAGGCAAAGTCATACCCAGCAACAGTCCCCGCTTCACCGAGACTCGCTTCATCGAAGTTGCCTTGGGTAACCTCGGTGCTGGTGCTTGGGGTTATCTCACCTACGACGTCAGCGCCACCGCCGCAGAGGGCAGCCCGCTCATCAGCCGCGCCCAGGGTTCACTCATTCCCGCACCCACCGCAGGTAGCCCCAAATATGAAGGCTACGCCATCTGGTGTGACAATCGCCTCGTCGGCGGCGTGGCTACGCCACCCCTTCTCACCAGCTATGTTGTCCCGCCGAACAGCCTCGTGCAGACCTACATTCAACCCACCAATCGCTCCCCTAAACCCGGTGAATCCGTGCGGCTGGAGATCCCTTACACCGTGGATGGTTCCACCACTGCCCCCATCAAGGATTTGACCGTCACCGTCACTGTGCCCAAGCCCTTCACGGTGCCGACCAACGGCCATGGCCAGGTGGACATCACCCAACCGCTGAACGCCACCTCGCGCAGCCTCCGCGCTTATCAGCCCGGCGAATCCCACACCATCACCTCGCGCACCAACGACACGCTGGTGACCTTCAATCTCACTTCACTCCCCGCAGGGAGAAAAGGCGTCATCGCCACTACCGTCAGCCTACCCTCCAGCATCCCCGCCACCTTCCGCACAGCGGAGGGCTATATCAAAGACCCGGTCACCATCCGGGCAGAGATCAAAGGCAAACGCACCTTGCCAAAAATCGCCGATCTCAATGCTGTCAGCGCAGACTGCGTCCTCTGTCCGATGCCTTTGCCTGCGCCCAGCCCCGTGGCACTGGCCGTCGCTGCTGCTGGCGCAGCCGCTCCGGTCCCAGAAAAACCCATGGGTGAAGTCTTCGTTGGTCGCACCTTCCCGTTCACGGTGAATCCCGGAGATGCCTTCGACATGATCGTCTTCTTCGGCAATCACTCCGACACCTTGGTGCAAGGCGGCAAAGTCGGCATGCCCATCCCGGATGGCCTCACGCTCGAGTCACAGACGCCGGTCACCTACTACTACCCCGGCAACACTCCCTCTGACGACCACATCTACGAACGCTACAACGTCGCCACGACCAAAGTTTTCAACGGCAAGAAAGTCTTCCATATAGAAACGTTGGACCTGTTTCCCGGCTCTGTCGCAGCGGTGCATCTCACCTTCCGCGTCAGCCCGGATTTTAACGGCACCACCATTACCGACAACTTCCTCTGCATCAGCACCTCCAATATTTACGCCAAGGTCGCCCCACCGATGCACATCCGTGTGCCGCAGCGCATCAATGGCCTCCTGCCACCATCTTCGGTGACGCTCGCCGGCATGACGCCTTGGTTGGAAGGAGTGATGTTCAACGGAACCCCCGCGCTGGGAAATCAGACCTACCGTGTCGGATCACGACACATCAACATCGCCAACGCAGAGTTCCTCCAACTCACCAATGGCAGCGTCGTCATCCGCCTACCCGACGGGCGTTCCGCCGTCATCGGGCCGGATAGCCTTGTCAATTCCGCCCCAGGCAACATCATTGCGGATGATGGAGAGGTACGCATCGCCGTCAGCCACTCCTCCGTCTCTTCGGTCAGCATCTCTGGCATCACTGGCACCCGATTCTCCGGCACTCGCACCTTCGCGCCCAGCGCACTCCTCAGCGGCCTGCTTGTGCCCAACAGCGTGGCGAACATGGTCGCTGCTGGCGGCGGCAACTTGGTCGCTGCGGGGGGAGGCAACTTGGTCGCCGCAGGTGGTCTCAACCTTATCGGCCTGGACGGCGGTTCACTCGTGCCAATCTCTCCCATTGCCTCCTCCATGGTGGCTGCAGGCGGTGGCAATATGGTCGCAGCAGGTGCAGGTAACATAGTAGCCGCGGGTGGCCTCAATCTCATCGGCCTCGATGGTGGCTCTCTCGTCGCCGCCGGCGGTCTCAACCTCATCGGCAATGACGGCGGCAGCCTCGTTGCTGCGGGTGGCGGCAACATGGTGGCAGCTGGCGGCGGAAACTTGGTCGCCGCAGGTGGTCTCAACCTCACCGCCACACGCATCGCTCAGATGATCGGTCTGGATGGCGGCAGCCTCACCAGCGTGCCCGTCTCAGGCTTTGGTGCCGGCATCACGCTCTCGGGCATCTCCGCCATGAAATTGGGCAGTCAAAACGCCGGCTTCGCCGCAGGCCTGAACGGTGCCGCCTTCATACCCAAGTAACCGCAGAAGGCTGAAGATCACTCACCGACCGCATAGACAAGCACCTTTTCTCCGTTGTATGAAGCACTCTCCGGCTTCATGCACATCCTTCATCGCGTCCTTTCTCTTCACCTCACAGCTCTCGCTTGCGGCGGCCCCGTGCTCGCCGCAGCGGATGCCCCACCCATCGAGGTCAATTTCCAAAAACTTCGCGAGCAAAACGTCCGCAAGATCGACTCTCAACTCTCGCTCGATCTGCTCTCCAATGCCCTCGCCACAACACAAGACCCGAGCGCTCAGGCAGCACTCCTGCGCGGCATCTTGCAGGGTCTGGAGGGTCGTCGAGGACTGACGCCGCCGAAGACATGGGCACACACCGCAGCCCTTCTGGAGGCCAGTGACAGTCCCGAAGTCCGGCAGTTGGGTCGCCAACTCAGTTTGATCTTTGGCGATGAATCCGCCCGCCAACACGCGCTGACCACCGTCATTAATCGCAACGCATCACCTGATGAGCGCCGCGCCAATCTACGCTCCCTGGTCACTGGAGGTCATCCGCAGTTGCAGCCATCCCTCGCCGCGCTGTTGGACGATCCCGATTTGCAACTCGATGCCATTCGTGCGCACGGCTCCCTGGACGACCCAAGTGTCCCGACCTTGCTGCTCGGCCGGTATCCCAAGCTGAGCCCACAAGCCAAGCGCACCGTTCTTGAGACACTCTGCTCACGCAAAAGCTACGCCACCGCACTCCTCGCGGCGCTCAAAGACAGCACCCTCCCCAAGAGCGATATCCCCGCCTACATCGCTCGCACCCTTGCCGGTCTCCTCGGCGACTCCTTCACTGCCGTCTACGGAGACCTCGCCGCGCTCTCCAAAGACAAAGCGGAACTCATCGCCCAATACCAACGCCTGCTGACCCCGGAACGACTCGCCACCGCCAAGGCCGCCAACGGTCGTATGATCTTCCAAGCCGTCTGCGCCGCCTGTCACAAGCTCTATGGCGAAGGCGGCGCCATCGGCCCCGACCTCACCGGCTCCAACCGCGCTGATCTGAACTACATCTTGCTCAACATGATCGATCCCAGCGCTGACATCCCCGATGCCTACAAGCTCATCACCCTCACCACCAAGAGCGGTCAGATCTTCGCCGGAACCCTCGCTGAGGAAGACGATCAACGCGTGGTGCTCAACATGGTCGGACAAAAATCCACCGTCGTAAAAGCCGACATCGCCACCCGCGTCATCGCTCCCGTTTCCATGATGCCCGAGGGCCTCCTGCCCGCACTCAATAACTCTCAAGTGATCGACCTCGTGAAATACCTCCAAACCACCGAGCAAGTCGCACCCGCCCGATGAAAACCTTTTTTGCCAGCCTCATCACCCTCGCCCCACTCGCGGCGCAAACCCTTGTCGCTGCGGAGGCGAAGACCAGCAACGCCCCGTTTCTGAAGCCTGCGGAAGCCGTCGCCAAGATGGAACTCCCTGCCGACTTCAAGATCAGCATCTTCGCCGCCGAGCCCGACATCGGCGAGCCCATCGCCTTCACCTTCGATGACCGAGGTCGCATCTGGGTCGTGGAAAACTACAACTACGTGAATCGCCGCTCGCATACAGAAGACCATGTCACCCGAGTGCAAATCCTTGAGGACACCAATGGCGATGGCGTCTTCGACACCAAAAAACTCTTCACCGACAAGCTCACCTTCACCTCCGGCATCGCTGTGGGCTTCGGTGGCATCTTCGTCGGTTCACCGCCCAACCTGAGTTTCATCGCCGATGCCGATGGCGATGACAAAGCCGACGGCCCACCGCAGATTCTTCTCAATGGTTGGGGCATCAATGATCGTCACGAGACCCTCAACAGCTTCCTCTGGGGACCCGACGGTTGGCTTTATGGATGCCACGGCGTGTTCACCGAATCTCTCGTCGGCCATCCCGGCGCACCCGCAGCCGAGCGTCAATTCATCGACGGCGGCATCTGGCGCTATCATCCCACACGCAAGAAGTTCGAGGTCTTCGCTCGCGGTCTCTCCAATCCCTGGGGCTTTGATTTTAACGACGTCGGCCAAGGTTTCGCCACCTGCTGTGTCATTCCCCATCTCTTCCACATCGTGCAGGGCGGCGTCTATGATAAGCAAAGCAAGCCACACCTCAATCCCTACATCTACGACGACATCAAGACCATCCGCGATCACACCCATCGCTCGGCTCACGGTGGTGCGCGTTTCTATTTGGCCGATGCCTTCCCCGCGAAATACCGCGACCAACTCTTCATGTGCAACATTCACCAGCATCAAGTGCTGACGGATATCATGACGCCCAAAGGCTCAAGTTTCATCGGCAGTCACGGCGAAGACTTCGTCACCACCAACGACCTCGCCTGGGTCGGCTTCAGTGTGCAAATTGGCCCCGAGGGCGGCGTGTATATCCTTGATTGGCATGACACCGACATTTGCGGCAATGCCATCAACTTCCCCAACAGTGGTCGCATCTACCGCATCCTACCCAAATCCACTAAGGCCATCGCGCCTTTCGACATTGCCACCCTCAGCGATGCCGAACTCGTGGCCATGCAAGACCATGCCAACGACTGGTATGTGCGTCAGGCCAGACTCCAACTCCAGATGCGCTCCAGCAGCGGCAAACTCCAAAAGGAGCCAACCCGCACCGCATTGGAAGCCATGCTCGCCAAGGCCACCACCTCCACCAAACGCCTCCGCGCACTCTGGGCGCTTCGTGTCATCGACGGCTTGTCCGAGGCGCGACTCCTCGAACTGCTCAATCATTCCGACGAATACCTCCGCGCCTTCAGCATCCAGTTTCTTGCTGAAGAAGGCACACCTTCCACCGCTGCGCTGGACCGTTTTGCACAGCTCGGCACGACAGATCCCTCCGCCGTCGTGCGCCTCTATCTCGCCGCAGCGCTGCAACGCCTGCCGCACGACCAACGCTGGCCCATTCTCGCCG
This sequence comes from Verrucomicrobiaceae bacterium, assembly GCA_024232965.1. Taxonomy (GTDB): domain Bacteria; phylum Verrucomicrobiota; class Verrucomicrobiia; order Verrucomicrobiales; family Verrucomicrobiaceae; genus JACKQF01. Next base: position 494,098 of record JACKQF010000005.1, read on the forward strand.
CACTCTCCCAACACGCAGAAGACATCGGCGATAACAACCTCCCGCGCATGCTTTGGTTCGCGCTCGAGCCCATGGTGCCCGAGGCCCCAGAGAAAGCCCTCACCCTCGCCATCAGCAGCAAGCTGCCCAACCTCCAAGAGTTCACCGCCCGCCGTCTCGTCAGTGGTGATCTTCCCAACACCAACAAAAAAGCCAAACCCGCAGGTGGTGAAGCCGATGCCGCCGCGCAGGCCGTGATGCAGAAAATTGCTCCCGGTTTCAAAGTCCGCAACGTCGGTGAAGGCGGCGTCCTCGCTCTCGCGAGTTTCCGCAATGAACCCGCCGTGCAGACCCATCCTCTCGATCGCGAAACACCCTGCACCATCGCCCGCCAAGTCACCGTGCCCAAGGACGGAAAGACGCACCTCAAGATTCGTGCCAGCTATCATCCCCATGGTGACTGGCAACTGCGAGTCCTCGCTGGCCAACAAGTCCTTGCAGACAAAATCGTCAGCTACGGCACCGTCAAAGATGAGTGGCTGCTGCTCGATGTCGATCTCACCTCCTTCGCCGGTCAGACCATTGATCTCGTCATTGAAAACAAAGCCAACGACTGGAAAAACGAGTTCGGCTTTTGGAGCTCCATCGCTATCATCACCGAGTAACCAACCCTCCGCACCGCCATGACCACCATTCGCGAAATCCGCCGCCTTACCGCCCCTTTTCAGCGCCCCCAAGGCCTCGTCTGGGCCAACGATACCCTGTGGATGACCTCACTCGCCACCAGTCAAGTCGGTGCCGTGAACCCGCAGGATTGGACGCTCGGCTGGACCACCGAGGCCCCCGGCAAGCCCTACGGCCTCGCCTACGTCGCCAATGAACTACGTGTCATCTGTGGCGAGACCGCCGAGGACAATCGCTTCATTCGTCGCTGTGTGCCCCATGAAGGCTTCGATCCCGACTTTGGCCTCCCCTGCCCCGACGACACCGGTTCCCAACTCGGTTACGACGGCGAAAGCCTCTACGTCAGCCAATGGTATCGCCAGCGTGTGCTCCGCATCAGCGCCACCGGCGAAGTCTTGGACACCTACCACTCCCCGCATCAGATCTGCGGCCAAGTCATCGTCGGCGACTTCATCTACCTCATGGGCACCGACGACGAATCCACCACCGACTTCCTCCTTACCCGCATCCACCGGGTGACCAAAGAAGCGCAAGACATCGCCCAAGTCCCCTTCCAAGCCCGCGCCCTCGCCCACGACGGCACCGACTTCTGGACCAACCACCGCGAGGCCCATCAGACCGTGTGCTTTGCGGTGGATGGTATGGAATGATGATCACCGCCGCAAAGTAGCACAGCCTTTCTAGGCTGTGTTTCAGCGGAGGAGCCCAGGCTGGAAAGCCTAGGCTACCACGTGTCGTCCACCAAACCATGTGCGCCGCAGTGGATGGAATGGAATGATGATCGCCGCCGGAAAGTAGCACAGCCTTTCTAGGCTGTGCCGTTGTGGAAGAGCCCAGGCTAGAAAGCCTAGGCTACCACGCATGCCACCTCCATCACTTCCACCAGATCAACGTCGGATGCTGACCAATCACCGCGATGTCACTCTCCGCCACCGCAGGTGCAGCACCTTCCTTCACCGGCATGGCTTCCGCTTTGACAAAGGCACGTCCACCTGCAGGAAGCTGCATCTTCACTCCGTCCTTCGTAGCGTGCCAAGCCGCCCAAATGACCGGGCCAGCAGGTTGTTCCGGGGTGAACTCATACACATAACCCTCGTCCAGCGAGGATTGGATCACTCGGGAAAACCGATGATCCTTCAGCGAGCTGAGCATCCACGCCACGGCATGATAGGCGGGCTTGGGCTGGTAGTTGCGAGTCAGGCCTGAGGCGGCGTGGAACTTTGGCTCATCTTTGTCGTCAAAGAAATACACAAAGGCCTTCTCAACTCCCATGCCCGCAAAGAGAAAGAAGGAACGCACCAGATACCGTGCCTGTTCATCGTCGGTGCTGCTCATCCACTGCGCCATGTCGCTCTTGGGGTCGGGCTTCTTGGTGCTCGTGTCCCAACCAAACTCCGTCACCCACACTTCCTTTTGCGGAGCATTCGCCGCGCGCCAATCCAACAGCGCTTGGATGCTGCTCAGGTAGGGCACCGAGGCATCTTCTGGATACGTGCGTCGCCACTTCGGCCAGCCTTCCGCAATCGCATAGCGATGGATCTGCAGCACGTCATACGCCTCCGCCCGATCCTTGAACATCGGCGCACATTTCCAGTAACGATCACTCTTCTCCGCCTCCACATTGCAGGTCGCGATTTTGAGCTTCGGGTTCGCCGCGCGGATGCCTTTGCTCATCGCATCAAAGATTCGCAGATACTCCTCATCGCTATACAAGCCCGGCTCATTGCCGATCTCCACGCAGTCCACAAACGGCCACTTCCCGCCCGGACCAAACTGCCTGGCAAACGCCGCCGCATAGGCCTCTGCATCCTTCACGGGATCTTTCCAAACGTCCTTCATCCCATCAAACATCAGGCAGGCACTGATGCGCAGATCCTTCGCTCTCCAAGATCCATACACCGTGTCCCAGGACACCCGATTCTTTGCGAACGGCCACTCTGGCAGCACACTCGTGTCCTTCTGCAAATCCCACTCCACCGGGTGATAGTCGCGCACCCAGTTGCAAACCGGTGCATACAACTCCGGCTTGAAGTTCACCGTGTGCCCACAGAGCCCCACGAAATCGCGAAACAAGGGCGCAGGTTTATCCTCAGCCGCAGACATCAGACTGGTGGTGGCGATGAAGGCCAAAAGTAGTTTCTTCATGATCAACGATGCTTCAAATACGCCGCTGCCGCTTGCGCCAGCTTTTGGCCGACATCGCGATAGCCCGCGGTGGTGCTGTGGGGAGTGTTCCAGGAAGTTTCAAGGCAAGCCGCAACGGTATCGGGATTCCCGTTGGCATCCACCCACATTCCGCTGATCTGCCTGAAGAGCGGATGATAGCTCGCTCCCGTGGTGCGGAGTCGTTTCTCCGCCGCCAAGGGTCCCGTGAGATGCGCGAACGCTTGCTCCATGAACTGCGCCCGTTTCACTTTTCCCTCGGGTGAAAGCAACTCTTCCGGCCCCACAAAGAAGAACGGATGCTTGTCGCCCGGTGCCGGATTGTGCAGATCCAAAAAGAGCTTCAGCCGACCATCCTTCACCAGTGCCAGCAGCCGCGCCTGTGCCGCCGCCACCTCAGGATACACCGGCTCCGCTGTCCAATCGCGATTGTGATCACGCGGGTTCGCCTCTTTGCCACCATCCCCCGTGGCGACACGATCCACATCCATGATGGGCACGATAAAAATCTCCGTCGTCTCCCGCAGTCGACGTGCCTCAGGCGCATCGCTCACCACCCACTCGGTGAATCCATGCGCCACCCAACTGCTGCCACTCTCCCAGGCATGTTGTCTCGCTTGAACCCACAGGCCCAAGGGCTTCTCCGCCTTGCTCTCATGCACGTGCAATCCCCTCACTGGCCGACCCTCACGACTCTGCGCTAACTCGATCACCTCCACACTCGGCAACTTCTGCTTCGTGGCGCTGCAGAGCGACTCCACCTCCCGCGAACCAAACGGCGGCCCCCACGCAATCCGGATCGGTCCACCATCGCCAACCACCTCATAACGGATGCGTTTGCCCTCGCGCACACCTGGCTCGGTGAGCTTCCACGTCTGACCATCGCTGGAAAAAGTCGCGCTATCTGGCTGCGCCCAAGTCGCAGCCAGCGGCGCATCCGTATCCACGCCGTTGTTGCGTGTGGGCCGATCACTCCCGCCCAGATCCAGCGTCCAGTGCTCGCCCGCAGGCACACCGTCAAGCCGCAGATGCCACCAGCAGACCCAGCCGCGTTGCGGATCGCCACCCGGTATGAACCGCACCACCTTAGCCCCCGCATCCACCGACTCCACCTTGGCAGATCCACCCTCAAAGTCCGTGCTGACCCGCACTTCCGCAGACAAAGGACCGGCGCAGACAAGAGCAGCGATGACAAACAATCGTTTCATGTGCAAGAGTAGGCATGACTTGCCAGACAGACAAGTTCTTGTCCCCACGGCGTATCCATTCTCATCCATGCACCGCCCTCAACTTCTCCTTATTCTCGCCGCGACAACAATTGCTGCCTTCTCAGCAGCAGCGACAAACACCATCGAGACCGACATCTGCATCTACGGCGGCACCAGCGCGGGCGTCATCGCTGCGGTGCAGGCCGCGCAGATGGGCAAAAAAGTGGTGCTACTGGAAGCTGGCCAACACTTCGGCGGCATGAGCGTGGAGGGCATCGGTGGCCCGGACATCGATAACCAACCTTTCCAAAACAGCCCCGCCGTGGGCGGCCTGGCCTTGGAGTTTTATCGTCGCGTCAGTGCGCACTACGGACGCTCCGCTGCCTTTGAAGAAATGCTCCGCACTCGCGCGAAGAACCGCAGCCTGTGGACTCATGATTGTTCGGTGGCCGAAAAGATCTTTGACGATTGGCTCGCCGAGGCAGGCGTCACCGCTCTGCGTGCTCATCGACTCAAAGAGCGCCAAGGCGTGACCAAACAAGAGGCCCGCATCACCGCCTTGCATTGCGATAACGGCACGGACGTTCTCGCTAAAGTCTTCATCGATACCACTTATGAAGGCGATCTCCTCGCCGCAGCAGGCGTCAGCTTCACGGTAGGGCGCGAAGGAAATGCCAAGTATGGCGAAACGAAAAACGGTGTCCGCACCGTCACCACCCACAGCCAACTGCACGAGCGCATCGATCCCTACCGCACGCCCGGAGACCCCGGCAGTGGCACCATCTACGGCGTCTCCGCTGAACCCAATGGCCAACAAGGCGACGCGAGCGAGGCCATCCAAGGCTTCAACTATCGGCTCCTGATGACCACGCAAAAAGACAAACTCATCCCCATCGCAAAACCCGCCACCTACGACCCCACCCAATACGAACTGCAAAAGCGCTGCATCGCCGCAGGTGGCACCATCGCTCCCGCGTCGTGGCATCCCTTGGCAGGATTCTTCACCGGCTCCTACCATCATTGGAATACCGCCAGTTATGCCGAGCGCGACCAGATGCTGAAGGAAAGCCTCGATCACCTCAAGGGCCTGTTTTGGTTCATGCAGCATGACGAGAGCATCCCGCAAAAACTGCGGGACCAGTGGCTGAAGTATGGCACCCGCAATGACCAATTCACCGACAACGGCGGTTGGCCGCGCATGTTCTATGTGCGCAATGGACGCCGCATGATCAGTGATCATGTCGTCACCGAGGCACACGGTCGCAAAGACCATCCCGAGCCCGTCACCGACCCCATCGGCCTCATCTGGTGGCCGCATGATTTGCACAATACACGCCGCCTCATCAAAGACGGTGCCGTTTGGTTGGAAGGAGCGGTCTTCGATGAAAAACACGATTGGATTCCCTTCGGTCACGCCTACCGCAGCATCGTTCCGAAGGCCGCCGAGTGCACCAACTTGCTCGCCCCCACCTGCCCCTCCATGAGCTACGTGGCCTATGGTGCCTTCCGCCTGGAGTTCAACTTCATGATCGCCGGACAATCCGCCGCCACCGCAGCCGCCCAAGCCATCGACGACCAAGTCACCGTCCAAAACATCGCCTACCCCAAGCTCCGCCAGCGCCTGCTCGCCGATGGCCAAGTGCTCGAAGTCCCCAACGATCTTCCCATTTCCACCACCAAATAGAGTCACCCCCGGAGTCCAACCCCCATCGATTTTCCCGCAGACTCAGCCGACACCCACGCCGAAGGCATCATCACCCTCCACGTCTTCGCCGGCAACGAACTCGCCGTTTGGTCGGACCAGGAGTAGCGATCACTTCTGCTTCGCCAACATCGCCAGCCAATCGACCAAATACTGCGGCCATTTCGCCGGTGGGAAATCGTGGGCGACACGTTGAGGAATCAGATTGCCGACGCCGTGTGCACCCACGTCGAACTCATCCATCTTCACAGGCACACCGAGCTTTTTGAGATCGGCCTTGATGGCGCGTGGTAGCTCAATGGGCGCACCTCCGTTGATGCCGTCATTGGTGGCGTGGACCAGATACACGGGCGGGGAGTTCTTGCTGAACTTGAAGAGCGATTCCTTCTGACGCCAGTGCCAAGTGGCACAGCCCACAGCAAAGGCAGGGCGACTGCTCTCACGCTCGACGGTATCCGCGGCGGTGGCATCGCCTTCATCAAAGTTTGCAGCGAGATTCATAGCCAGATTCGCCCCAGCGGAATAGCCTGCGATGCCCAACTGCTGCGGATCAATGCCCCACTCGCTGGCCTTGCTACGCACCAGACGCATGGCCCGCTTGGCATCCAGCAAGACCAGGGCCTGGATGCCAGCGTTGTCCAACTTGTGCGGAGGTCGCAGCCGATACTTCAGCCCGATGATCGTCACGCCCATCTGGTTAAACACCTCCGCCGCGTAGATCACATGCGTCTTCCAATCCAGCGATCCATAGCCACCGCCCGCGCAGACCACGACGGCCATCCCAGTGCGTTTGTCCGCTGGAGCCGGGAAGACCGTGATCGAAGGCAGCGTTACATTCCGATACGATCCCTTCTTGGCATCATGAACCTCCGGCCCCGCGCCCTCCAAATACTGGGGCGGTTTCTCCGGCCACAGCGTCAACTCCTCGGCACTGAGGGCGCAAGCGCTAAACAAGAAAAGGCTGATGATGAACCGATGAATCATGGCTCATATTACCTCGCCACCTTCCGCACGGTCACGCTTTGAATGAAGTATTTGCTGAACTTGGGACCGTCCGACTCCAGCGCAAAGTTGTAGCCCCAGTAGTTCACGAACTGCGGATCCTCGATGCGCCAAGTTTGGGTGTGCCATTGTTTGTTGTCCGGCACAGTGAACCAGCCACCCGCAGTCTTGAGGCCAGTGGTGGACTCATATACGAGCTTGAATCCAGCGTTGTCATTGCCCTCGTTCCGACGAACCACCACGCTGATCTCGATGGGCGTGGTGGTGTAGGAAAGGAAGTTGGGATCGACGACAAAAAGATTGCCGCCCGGTGTGCCACCGGACCTTGCGGAGCCTCCATAAAGCAGCACATCTTCCGCTACCGCTGCGCCAGATAGCGTGTGCAATCCTTGCTCTTGATTCACTTTGCCCATGGTCACCGAGACGGATTCCGCCCCGCTGAAATCTCCTCCCCAGGGCAAAGGCCGTGAGAGATTGGCCTTCGCTTGCGCAATGAACTTCTCCGGCACACCGAGCACCATCATCGGAGCGGCCGTAAGCGAACAATTCGAATCAGACAACGTGCTACCAGTAACGACGTCCAACAGCTTCATCTCTTCGCCAAAATCCACCGGAGCCTCCTTCCCCTTCGCCGCCCATGCGACCAGCAGGCTTGTTTTGGCTCCGCGAAAGATAAAACCATAGTGCTGATTCGCCAACAAAACCCAGCCGAGATACTCCGGCTGATGACCGAAATGCTCGATCATCCGAGCCATCGCATGATAAGCAGGTCGAGGTGTGCCTTGTCGATCCATCAAGCCCATGGGGCCGCTGTCGCCATCCCGACCTTCGAACCACTGAATGCAACTCACCCCTTGGGCGATGCCCATCGTGTAAGCTTTCACCAAAGACTGCGCCTGGGCCTCGCTGCCTTTTTTCTCTGCATCGCAGCCCAACTCGGTGAAGATCACCGGCACGTCCCGCTTCGCCGGATCACGCACCGCGAGCATTCGGCGAACGATCGGGACAATGTTCAGATACACGGGCTCCATGCCAAGGTTTGTGGCGAGGCTGTTCATCACTTCATACGGATGCAGAGTGATGCAGTCATAGTGTCCTTTCGCTCCCGCGACGATGGCTTGGTCGAGGTAGTTGATGTGCACCGACTTCGCCGCGAGTCCGATCAAGCACTCTGGATCCGCCGACTTCGCTGCATCGTAAGCAGCCACCACAATCTTTGCATAATCAGCCGCCGTCTGATCCTTGCCCGTGCCATTGGGCGGTTCATTCCAGACCTCCCAATACTTGATCCGTCCCTTAGCATGACCCACCACTGCCGAGACATAGCGCGACCAAGCCGCGAGATTGTTCACAGGCAGAGTGCCTGGTGCGTCCTTGGTGTTCCATTTCGGTGAGCCCATCAAAATGCCACCGAACGAAAAGCCCTGCGCCTCAAGGTAATCCATCTGCGCATCCAAAGCCGCAAACGTCCAGCGCCCCTCCTCAGGCTCCACCGCCCCCCAACTTGTTTGAGCGCAACGATGCACCGAAACCCCGATCGCCGCCATTTGGGGAATCCACCGCGCATTATCCGCCGCCGTGCGATTGTTGATGTGGCACCCCCCAATCCCAAATGGGCTCAACGGTGCAAGCTCCACCGCCGTCACCACGGTGGCACTCAAGAGGAAGAAGAAAAGACGATTGGCAATCATGCGGGCGGAGAGTGACAACAAACAAGTCGCCCCACGATGAACGCCATCCCGTCCTTCGCAATGGCGATTGAGAACTCGTTAGGCAACTAAAAGGACCGCTACGTTGCCTTCCAATCCGTCCGAGCTTCGATTTGCAGCGACGCCGCAATGCGAGCAGTGACGAAGAATTCTCTTCGTTTCATGGCTTGGCGCTTGGATTCCAGAGGATCTTGGCCAGTAAAACACGATTGGGCTCGTCTTCGCGCTCTTTGGGAAAGGCCATCTCGCTGCTGATCACCCACGTCTCGTGCGGATTCACATCCACCGGCGCAAAGCCGCCGCCGAGATCGACGCCCGTCTCCGGCATGAGCACTTGCTCGGTGGCACGAAGGAGATGCAACTGGTCGGGATCGACCCTCGCGATGAAGATCGGTGCTCGATTGCGAAAGACGTGGTCGTTATTCGCTCCCTTGCGTGTGTAGATGAGGTAGAGGCCGTCGCCATGCGTGATCCAGTGCTGCTGCGTGTTCGTGCTGAGCAGCGGCTGCCCGTCATCGAACTTCCACTCGACCGTCGGCGTGAAGTTCAAACCATCGTCGCTGCACGCCACATGACCGTTCTGCTCACCCCGCATGGTCAGAAAGTAGCGGCTTTTGAACGCGCAAATCGAGGGCTCATACAATCCCCGGGGGATGCTGATTGTGTGTTCACTGCCGTGCTCGACATACGTCAGAGACTCGCCATCAAAGGTGCAACGCGCCACGATGGTGGTGTAAACGCGGCTCTTGGGATCGGCGCGGTAGCGCACAGGCAATAAAACCTCGCCAGTGGGAAGATCCACACGCTGGTGGCAGCCTGCATTGGGTTCGATGATGGAATGCCCTGCGTGATCCTTCTCCGGCATCGCCATGATCTTCATGCCGCTCCACTGATTGGTCTTTGGATCATAGACCGCATAGGCCACGCGCTCCTGGGAGCGGTCGTCTTTGGCTTTGTTGTCATTGGCCTTGGGCAGGAACCCAAAGCACTTGCCCGTGACGAGAAGCCTACCAGACTTCGCATGCCACTGTGGGCAGATATCGCCCATGACCCGCTCGATGCCATCAGGGAAACGTTTGCGACTCAGTGCCTCAATGCGTTTCGGCGCGCTCCAGTTCTTCGCGCCATCGGTAGTCTGGGTGAGATAGATGTCACGATACCCGTGCGACCCACGCTTCTCGATCTCCTGCGTGGTGACGATCACCCGCCCATCCGGCAGCACTGCGGGCCGCGACTGCGACCAGTGATAGGGTCCGGCACTCGTGAGCACCGTGCTGTTTTCGATGCATAGATCGGCAGACCGTGCGTTGGGACCCGTCCAAAGCGAGGACATTACGAACAGGCAGAGCGCGGGAGAGAAGCGTAGCGGCGTGGTGGCCCAACGGCCAAACAACTTTTGAGCAGCAAGATCCGTCGCAGAGACCGAAGTGCCAGACAGGCTGGCACTGAGGCCAACGATCACAGCGAGGCATCGAAAAAGGTTCCGATTCATAGCGGTATTCAGGTTGAGTTTGAATGAGCGCACAAAGCCAAACGGCTAGCGTCATTGTCTCATATGGCCCATTCGGCGCAAGCGTCGCCCTTCAGCAAAAAATGGCTGATCGGGTCCCGAGCCCGCACGGGGCTCGACCGCGCTTGGATCCATAGCGCTTCAGCCGTCTCACCGACGGCGACGCCAGCCGAGCATCGCAAGGCCAACCAGCAACAGCACACTCCGCCCTGGCTCCGGCACGACAATGGCGATGCTGCCATTCGCGGTAAATTGAGAGAGGTCCCAGAGATAACCACTGCCACTGATATCTGGCAAATCCCAGGCGGAGCCATCATCGGCGGACCCGTCGCGCAGCAGGTCGGTGGAGAACTGGCTGCCAAAAGCGGGACCGCTGGCCAGCGCCAACCAATCCAGCAAGTCGAAGATGCCCGGGGCGACCGGTGTCATCGTATCGGGGCCGATCTTCAGATTGCTGTCGAAGAGGAGCGTGTTGCTGCCAGTGCCGAAGAAGACGAGCTTGTCGGATGGGCCGCCAGGATTGAGGCCGAGAATCACGGAGCTGCCCGATTGAAATTCAAAACTGCCAGAGCCAGAGACCGGCGTGAACGTGAGTGTGCCGTAACTGCCCTCTGCGGTGCTATCCCCAGCATGCACGGTGGAACCGCTCAATGCCGTGAAACTGCTGCCTTGAATGACGCCTGATCCCAGAATGGTGCCACCGGATTGCACCGTCAAGGCACCGGTGCCTGTAGTGCCTGATCCGCCGTTACCGACCTGCAAGGCACCACCGCTGACCGTCGTCGTGCCGGAGTAGCTATTCGCTCCGGAGAGCGTGGTGGTGCCACCGCCGACCTGAGTCAGCGCACCGCCACCGGTGATGACCCGACTCAAGGTGAAGCTGTTCGTTTGGTTGAAGCGAATGATGCCTTCGCTGACGATCGACGTGCCGCTGCCGCCAATCGTGCCAGCGGTTCCGGCTTTGGCAGTGTCCCCACCGATGTTGAGCATTCCTGTTGAGGTAAGCGTGATCGCACCACTGGAATTCAAGGCCGCTCCATCCTGGAGGTTGACGGTGCCGCTGCCACCCGCTCCGCCAAAAGTTCCCGAGCCAGCAGTGCCGCCGATCGTGAGGGCTCCGCTCAACGTGACGGACGTGCTCGTTCCCAAGATATTCAAGGTGCCATTGCCACCATTGCCGCCGCCACCCAGCGTGGACGAGGTAGCGCTTGAGCCTTCACTCCCACCCTGACCGCCGACCTGAATGTCTGTAGCCGTCCAAGTGGCGGCACCCGATACGGACATCACGCCGACGCCACCGCCGCCGCCCTGCCCGCCTCTTCCCGTGCCAGCGGTGCCCTTGTTACCCCCACTGCCGCCATTGCCACCGATCAATGCGCCATTGGTGGCCAGTTGGGCTCCGAGCAGAACGTTGAACGTTCCCGCACCACCTGCGCCCCCGTAACTTCCGTTCCCATTTCCAAAGCCCGCACCACCGCCGCCACCACCACCGCCAACGGTGAGGTTCGTCGGATTGATCGGAGCAGAGGTGCCATTGACCGTCCAGTTGGCTCCAGTTGACAACGTGTAGGTGCCCGCTGTGCCCGCGTTGCCAAGGCCGTTGAGAGATCCCCCACGTCCGCCACTACCGCCACCACCGAGGGCAAAGGCATCCGCTGTCACGGAGGTCGTGCTCGTGCCGCCATCAATGAGAATGGACAAGGTGCTCGGACTCACGGTCGCCGTCGGCCCATTGCCGATGACGGGCGTGCCCGCATTGATCACGCCATTGGCGCCACTGCCTCCAGGCGATTGCCCACCCGATCCGCCCGTGCCACCAGACCCCGCCACACCCGCCGCACCCACTTGACTGTTGGTAGCGTTACCAGCGGAGGCAGCGCCTTGATCGCCAACGACCTTGATCTCACCTGCAAAAGCCGAAGCGAAGAGCACCTGGCAAAGCACCCCCACCATCCATGCGCCGCAACAAGGCCCAAGCGCATCGAAGATGAAGTCGTAGCGGCGATGCTCTCGCTGATCATGCGTCATCGCAAAAGCCTGAATCTGTCGTTTGAAAAACATCGTCGGCACTGTGACCGACATCCCAGATTCATCATGTCGGAAGAACTACCGACCCTTTTGCCCGGAGCCTCCGATGATCGCGATCGAAGGCATCGCCCGCCTACCGGCGACGGCGCCAAATCAATCCGATACTAGCGAGCCCCAACAGCACGAGTCGGGAAGGCTCGGGAACCGCCTGCTGACTGAAGCGGACCTCACCGAGGCCCACGCGGTTGCCACCACTGTTGTCGGTGAGCGCCATTTGAATGGCCTGGACCCCGTCAAAATCCACAGTGCCGCCACCGCCAAAGAAGATCTGCTGTGCGTTGGTGAGATCGGCAGTGGCACTCAGGCCAGTGATGGTGGAGCCGATCTGCGTGGTGGCCAATGCATCGCTGAAGAAGGACAGCGAAAACTGCGTCGTCGTGTTTTGCAAATTGACGTAATTCCACAGGATGATCGAGTCGATGTTGTCGTAAATGCCGCCCAAGGTGAAGGTCAGCACAGGCACCGTTCCACCGGCAACAAAATAATCCGTGCCACCGCCTGTTGAGCCGGTGACATAGGTATCGGCAGTGGCGGCCGTCCCCAATTGCGTGACAGCCAAAGCAGACGCGGTGTCCATGCCAGTGCTGACGGTGGCGGAAAGACCGCTGCTATTCACCAGAGACACATAGGAAGAACCCGCCTGAGGGGTAACATTGCCCGTCGGCGTGTTGGTGGTGATGATGGTGGCGGCCTCCGCAGAAGCCGCGAGCGCCAGTGACGCGAGGACGATGAAGGTGGCTTTCATGGTGTTTCCGGGCGGGTGGGTTCTCATGGAATCTCGGGCAAGTCCATGCGCGCAGACCCTTTCTTGGGTCGATGCACACCCCATTCTTACCTCCCTCTGCCAGATTCATCATGTCGGTAAAACTACCGACAGGCCCTGTCGGCAGCCGTCAGTAGTCGCCGAGGTATTTGGCGACTGCGTGGCTGCGGGAATGGACGTGCAGCTTGGTGTAGATGCGCTCGATGTGAGTCCGCACCGTGGCATAGCTCACCGTCAACTGCGCGGCAATCTCCTTGTAGGCCAGGCCCTGCGCGAGCAGTTCAAGGATCTCACTCTCGCGTGGCGAGAGGCATTCCGCCTCACTCACGGCGGTGGGTGCCTTTTTAAAAGACTGCACCACCTTGCGGGCAATGTAGGCGCTCATCGGCGCACCGCCTGTGAACACATCGCGAATGGCGTCCAGCAGTTCCGCAGCGCGTGGCGGTTTCAGCAGATAGCCGCTGGCACCTGCGGCCAGCGAATTGAAGATGGCATCCGTGTCTTCATGCACGGTCAGCATCACGATGTGGGCCTGCGGCAGCTTGCCAGACAAACGTCCGACACACTCCACACCACTCATGCCGGGCAGATTGATGTCCATCAGGATCACCCGCGGCTCCAGCCCCGGCAACCCTGCGAGCGCCTCTTCCCCGCTGACAAACTGGCCGACACAGCTCACCTCAGGAGCTCGCGCAAGAATGGCAACGAGGCCGCGGCGGATGCCCGGATCGTCCTCCACGATGGCCACACGGATCGGATTGTTTTTTGGGTCAGGCACAGGCTCTTGTCTCACAGAATCCAGGAACTGACCAGCGAAGATTTCATCCAGGTCGGGAGCGAGACAACGGAGGCTGACCCGGCATCGGCACCCGGAAGATCACCGTCGTGCCCTTTCCGAGGGCCGTGTCGATTTGAAGCTCGCCACCGATGGCTAACATGCGGCGCTTCATGTTCACCAGCCCGTCGGCATCGGCATCATGCGCGGCATCGGCAAAGCCGCGGCCATCATCCGCGATGATCAGGGAGAAGCCCGGCGCATTGTCTAACACCAGCCGCATGACCAACTTCTGCGCACCGGAATGTTTGGCGGCATTGTGCAGCGCCTCGCGCGTGGCGAGGAAGAGGTGATGGCGGAAGGTCGTCGGCAGCTCGATGTCCGGCAGCGGATTCGGAACATCGAGATGGCAGGTTATGCCCGCAGCGAGAGCCAGATCCTGAGCCTGCTTGGAAAGATAAGCCGCGAAGTGGTCGAGCGAATCGTTTTGAGGATTCGCCGCCCAGATGATTTCGTCCAGAGCACGGGTGCTATTGCGCGCAGTGACGAAGATGTGCTCCAGATGCTCGGAGGCCTCGTGTGGCGACGCGAGATCGGCCTTCGCAAGATCGCTGTAGAGCGCGATCTCCGTGAGGCTGGCGCCCAAATCGTCATGCAAATCCTGAGCAATCCTCGCCCGCTCCGCATCCACGGCGAGCTGCTTTTCGAGGTGGGCCATCTTGCGGACGGAGCGCTGATGCATCACGACCCAGACCGCCATCCCGACAAGAATCAGGGCGGCGAGAATGCCGCACGCGAAGAACCAACTCGTCTGCCAGTAGTATGGGCGCAGCACGAATGGCAGTGCGGCAGGAGCAGTCCATGCACCGCCCGGTGCTGCTGCGGCGACTTCGAAGCGATAACGTCCGGGAGGCAGTCGATTAAAACTCACCTCGCGCTGGTTTCCCACGCCATGCCACTGGTCATCCACACCGGTGAGCCGGTAGCGAAAGCGAATCTGCGTGGGCGTGCTGAACTGGGCAGCCGTGTAACCGATGTTGATCCGCGAAACCCCAGGGGCCAGATCGACGGAAGACGGCGGCGTGGAATCAAACAAGGTGAAACGATTCCGATCATCCACGCTCAGGCTCTCAATCGAAATGCGCGGTGCCTCAACCCCGAACGCCTCGCGCCGTGGATCCACTCGCACAAAGCCGCGGCTCGTGCCAAAGCACAGCCAACCGGATGAATCCTGAATCGGCTGCATCTCCAGAAACTCTGACGAAGCCATGCCATCCGTTTTGCCGAAGCTGCGGGGATGCACGGTCGTGGCGCGACCGGCAAAGACCTCCTCCAATTCCACCTTGGGAACCACCGAGAGTCCACGCAGTCCCCCGAGCCACAGCTGGCCTTCTCCATCTTCGATGATCTGATTGATGGTGTCGTTCAGCAGGCCAGCCTCTTTCCCGATCGATTGAAATCGACCGTCGTGCCAGCGTGCCAGCCCGCCACTTTGGGTGCCCACCCACAGCGTGTCCTGCGCATCCACATACAACGCGTTGACGACATCGCTCCGCAGTCCGTCGGCCATCGTGAGAAAGGTGTCCTCGCCGCCACGCACCCGGCGGACACCTCTTCCCGCCGTCGTCGCCCACACCGTCTGGTCTGCCGTGACTGCCAACGACCAAACGACACCGGAGCCCTTTGGCTCGGCGAGAACTTTCAGCGCTCCATTCTGCAGCTTCAAGATCCGTCCGCTCGCCGTGCCAGCGAACACCGCATCCGCACCTGCCACCAGCGCTGGTATGGATTCTTTCCGTTGCGGCAGTTCCAAGGTGGCGACCAATTTGCCGTCTACGTATTGACGAATCACGGTGCTAGCGACGAGGAGGCTTCCGTCATGACCGCGCACGATGGCATGGGCAAAGTTTTCTTTGCCCGTCTCGGGATCGAGATCGAGTCGGTCATTCACGCCTTGAACCCTCCGCCACAGTCCCATTCCCTGCGTGCCGATCCACAGCTCGCCCGGCTTGGCTTCAAACAAGGCGCGCACAGGATCGGCATTGGTTTTGGGATCGAGGCGAATCGATTCCACCCTTCGTTGCGAAAGACATAGCAGCCCGCTGGAAAAACTACCCACCCACAATTGCCCGAGGCGATCAAAATAAAGTCCCTCCACCAAGGCCTCACCGCTGCCGTCATTGGCGCTCACGGGCTCGAAAGTCTTCCCCTTCAACTGCCAGAGCCCGGCTCCGATATGACCGACACAGACCTCACCATTCGAACTGATGGCAATGGGTCGCGGATTGGTTTTGGCCGGAGGCTTGTGCAGCAATAATTGCTCCCATCCTTGGTCGTCAAAACGCAAGACTGGCCCTGCATGGGAAACCGCCCACAATGCCCCTTGCGGATCCTCCGCCAGCGAGGTCAGCCGCGCGAGTTCGCCTGGCGGCTGTAGGGCGGGTTCGCTCCACTCGTTGCCCTTCCAAATGCGCAACGAGCGAGTCTCAAAGTTCACCCACACCTCGCCATTGCGTCGCGCCAGAATCGCCAGCGTATCGCTAAGGCCGGGTGGATTTGGCATCGATTCAAAGCCTTGTCCCGTCCACCGCGCCAACCCTCCCGAGGTGCCGACCCACAGCGTGCCATCAGGCCCTTCGGAAATCGAACGGATGGTGTTCGTCGGCAGACCTTGAGCAGTCGTGAACGTCGTGAACTCGTTGTTCTTGAGCCGGATGACTCCATACCGCCAGTAACCCACCCACAGCGCTCCATCGCTACTTGCCGCCAAGGCGCTGACAGCAACGGCAGGCACTCCTTCGCGTGGGCCAAACGCGATGAAATTTGATCCATCAAATCTCGCCAGTCCCGCCTCGGTGCCCAGCCACATGAAGCCGTCGGTCGTCTGCGTGATCCAGCGGATCGTATTGCTCGGCAGCCCGTCCTCCGTCTGCCAGGAGCGCACCAGCGGATTCGCCTCCAACGCCAACGCTGCCCCGCCCAGGGCGAGCATCACAGAACCAAGAAGAAAGCGAAGCATCTGACAAACTCGCTGGGAAACCGCCCAGAGACAAGCCGGAGTGCTGTCGGTAGTTTTTCCGACAGGAAGCAACTTTCCCCCAAGAGCCCACATTCTGTGTAACCTTTCCCCTCCAAAACCTCATGAATCTGTGGCAGCATGATCGAGGCACGATGACCCCAACACCTTCACCGAACTTCCACGCAGCACCGTTCCTCACCACGCGATGGACTCGCGTGTGTTTGGCCAAGGCGGACTCGGAGGATGGACGCAAGGCTTTGGCCGACTTGTGCGATGCCTATTATGAGCCCGTGGTGACTTATCTGCGGGGTGTGTGCCGGGATGCCGATGCGGCGCGGGAGATGAGTCATGCATTCTTTACCCAGATGCTCGGCGGTGGCGCGATCCAGAGTGCCGATCGTGAGCGGGGGCGGTTTCGCTCGTACTTGCTCGGCGCGGTGAAGCACTTTGCCTCGAGCCAGCGGGAAAAGAACCGCAGTTTGAAACGCGGCGCTGGTTTTGAAGCTCTCTCCATGGATGATGACCGCGTCCCCGAGGTGCAGGATGGCAGTATCCTCTCTCCCGATGCGGCGTTTGACCGCCAGTGGGCATTGACGATGCTGGAGCGCAGCTTGGAGGCATTGCGTTCTGAATGCGTAACCCAGGGCAAAGGGACGTTTTTCGATCGAGTGCGCCCCATGCTCACAGGCGATGCAGCTTATGGAGATCAGGGAGCCATCGCCGCTGACTGCGGCATGAATGTCGACGCCCTACGCGTGGCCGTGCATCGCTTGAAAAAACGCCTGCGTCAGTGTGTGAAAGCGGAGATCGCAGGGACCGTCGAAGATGCCACCGCTGTGACGGATGAGATGCAAATCCTCTTCGAAGCGCTGGGCGGCTGAAAAAGTATGTAAGCTTCTGCCGCCGTTTCATCAGATCATAGGTATGAGCGACTCCATTCCCCATCCGACTTTGCCTGGGCAACCCCAAAGCCTTCTGGATGGCTTGTCTGCGAAAGACCTCATGGCAGGCATCATGGAGCCCACCCAACCCGGCGATCACGCGCTACCAATCCCCTCACTCACGCCTGCAGAACTCGCCCCACACTTCCCACAGCTCGAGATCCTCGACTATCTCGGTCGGGGCGGTATGGGTGTGGTTTACAAGGCCCGGCAGAAATCGCTGAACCGCCTCGTGGCGCTGAAACTGCTGGCGCCAGAGCGTGCGGATGATCCGCAGTTCGCGGCCCGGTTTGAAAAGGAGGCCCACGCACTCGCAGCGCTCAACCATCCAAACATCGTCGGCGTGTATGACTTCGGCGTGACTCAGACACTCTTGTCTGAGACGCCAACCTACTTCCTCCTCATGGAGTTCGTCGATGGCGTCAATCTCCGCCAACTTCTCCAAACCAAGCGTCTCACGCCCAAAGAAGCCCTCAGCATCGTGCCGCCCGTGTGTGAGGCGCTGCAATGCGCGCACGACCACGGCATTGTGCACCGCGACATCAAACCGGAGAACTTGCTCATCGACAAAACGGGCGCAGTGAAAATCGCCGACTTCGGCATCGCGAAGATCATCCATCGTGAAACAGACACTCCTGTCTGTTCCGGCTCTGAGCAGACAAAAGCGTCTGCCTCACTCCCGCTCGGCACCCCCGACTACGCTGCGCCCGAGCAAGCCAACGGCACCGCCGACCACCGCGCGGACATCTACAGTCTCGGCGTCGTGCTCTACGAGATGCTCACCGGCGAGCGTCCCACCGCCAAACTGGAAGCGCCCTCGAAGCGCGTGCAGGTGGACATCCGCATCGATGAAATCGTTCTGAAGGCACTCGAAAAGACACCGGAAATGCGCTTCGCCACAGCAGCGGAGTTTCGGGCGCAGGTGGAGACGGTCGCTACAGAAAACGGGAGCTCGGAATCCAGCGATCAGAGAGCAGATCGTGATCCATTCCGTGCGAACCATGTGATTCCGCTGAGGCTCCGATTGATTCTTGGAGCGGTCTTTTTCGTGTGCCTTCTGAACTTCGCCGGACCTCACGTCACACGCCTTGGCAACAACACCGAATCCACGATCACCTTCGGCCTCTCCCAGCCGTGGCTCGTGGTGCATCCGCAGGCGGTGGACGATACGCGCTCGGTCCGCGCGCTGGCTTGGAACTTCCGCTCCTCCTCCTTCCTCTCGGGGATCGTCGCCGCGGCCACCGCCGTGACGCTGCTTTTGTCCCGCAAGAACGGACGCCTCAGCACACGCTGGTCTGGCTGGATTTCTGGCAGTGGGACTGCGGCGGGTCCTCCGCCCCAAAACCGATTCAGGCTTGTCGAAACACGCGACGGTCGTCGTGTCATCGTCTGGCGGAGCGTCTTGGCCGCGACCTTGGCCGTCTTTGCCATCGCTCTCATCGTGGGAGCAGCTTCGTCACTTGTCGTCACGGGAGCGATCCCACTTCTAGTCATCGTGGCGTTGGCCGGGATCGCCGCCTTCCTGACGGTCGTCTCTTCCATGCGCATCAGCTTCAATTCTGGCGCGTCGCCTGATGCAAAGGCCGATCACAGCACCGGTCCACCGCGCTTTTCGCGCGCGGCGATCATTGGTGCGTGCTGGGTGCCATTCACCTTCCTCTCCTTCCTGGCGGTCGCGATGGCCAGCTACCAGAGACGGGGCGGCAGCCCCGCCACCGACCCTGAATGGTGGCAATTAGCCATCCTGATTCCCGCGCTCATCCTGGGTGTCAGTGCTCCATTCGGCACCACGATTCTCGGCTGGGTGGCCGTGTCGCAGATACGGCGGTCAGCGGGGCGCATCCGTGGACTGCCACTGGCGGTGTTCGACGGTTTGTTATTTCCGTTGATGGCGCTCAGCTCCGTCATTGCCCTGGCCAGCGTGGCGCTGGCGAAGCTGTTTGTGGATTTCTACGCGAATCTTTCGGTCGTCGGGCAGCCACACGTAGCGCTCGTCACGCGGATGGCGAACTGGCTGTCGCTGAACAAGGAAATCGCGGTGATCGTCGGTGTGATTGCAGCCATCGTGGTAAATGTGTTCATCGTCCGAGCCGTGCTGCACGCCGTGCGCAGGGAGGTGGCATCAGCGCCGCCAGAGAACAGTGCAACAGGCAATGCAATCAAGGCTGCCTCGATCGCGATCATTCTCGCGCTGATCGCCACGGCCCTGGGTGCGCTGGCCGCGATCCGCAACACAGGCGCTTGGCCTGCGATGGCTCTTTCACTGCTGTTTGCGGGCATGTCGATCATCATGGCGCTGCCCGCGCGCCGATTGGCGGCGGGAAAAAGCGCGCTGATCATCGCGGCTCTCGGCACGCTCATCTGGCCTCTCCTTGCGACTGCAATTTCGCGCAGTCGATTGCTTCCCTCTGCGTCCGAGCAGTCTCCCTCATCCAATCCAGCACCGGAGACACCGATCCGTTTCACATCGTTGCAGACAAAAGCGCCGCAGACCTTCAGCCCGGTGATCGAGCGGGTCGTCACTCATCCCAGCGACGGCACGGCGGACTACTTCCTGGATCTCGATTCTGGAGAATTTCTCGCGGCGCCAGATGACGTATTCTCCCTGCTAAGCAATCGCTTTGACAAGGTCACGAAACTTGGCCAGACGGACGAACCCATCAAGAACTGGGCGCAGGCGAGCGGAGGCGACTTGTCGCTCGCCTTCACTTCTCCCGACGTCACTCTGGCCTTGTATGGAGGCGTGATTGTCTTTCCCACGCTTTCATTCGATGAAGCCGACGCCAGCGAAGTGCTGAGGATAGCGGACGATGCCTCCCAACAGAGGAAAAGGGACAACGAGGCCATGCCGCCCCTGACGATGTTTCATCGCCATGACCTGGACCGTGATGGCGCGTTTGTCTTTCGCACCCGCCAGGGCGGCGTCGGTCTTTTGCAAATCGTCGGATTCACGGAGAATCCACGCAGTGTGAAGATACGTTACAAGCTGGTGCAGAACGAGGCGGCGGAGTCCACCGCCGACGACTCGATCTCACTGGCTCAGGCGGTGAATGATTTCAACAAGCGCAATCACGATGCCGCCATCGCAGCAAAACAGCCAGACCTCACAGTGGAGGGGGTTCTCGCGGCCATCCGGCAGGCGATGCAAGACCGTCCGAAACTCAGTGTCACGAATGCGACCTTCGCCGCGCTGGGTCGCGTCACCGAGACGCAGATGTTGCCAGACGACTTCGAGCTGGAACTGATGACAAGTTACGAGGACGAGGAGGTTGTTTTCAACGTGTGGTCGGTGCGTCTGCGCATTCCGGGCACAGTGATCCCCGGCGGCACGACGTGCATCATGATTCAGGAGGAGCAACTCGGCTCGCGGATCATCGGCGAAGCGGAACGCAAGGTCATCAATGCTTGGCGGGAGAAGGAGCGCAGGCAGGGCGGGATCGGAAGTTTCGAGCGCATGGAATACCGGAAGGAGCGCGACGCAGCCGCAGCCATCGACGCCAGTAACAAACCTGGAGTCATCGCAGATCCGCCGACCGCCATCGAACTGAAAGTCGCGCAACAGCAGCTAGAGAAGGTGCTGACTCAGTTGCAGGAGAGCGAGGTCGCGCTCGCCTTGTTGAGATCGGAGAAAGGCGACTCCGCCCCCGAGGTGATGAATCTCCAGTCGAAGATCCACCTGCTGGAGGACCAAGCCGCAAACCTCCGTGCCCGCATCCAGCTGAGCGCACCCAAGCCATGAACACCCGGGCCAGTTACGATGCCGTCGCGGACGAATACGTTCGGCGCATCTACGATGAGCTGCAGCACAAGCCACTCGACCGGCAGCTTCTCGACCGCTTTGCAGCAAGCGTGCGCGGGATTGGACCAGCGTGCGACATGGGTTGCGGGCCCGGCCCGGTCACTCGCTACCTGCACGAACACGGCGTTCAGATTTGTGGCATTGATTTGTCGCCCAGGATGGTCGAGCGGGCGCGTCTCCTGAATCCCGGCATCGAGTTCCGAGCGGGAGACATGATGGCGTTGGCCGAAGCCGATGGGGGTTTTGCTGGCATCGCCGCCTTTTACTCCCTCATCCACGTCCCGCGCGGCGACATGGTGCAGACGCTTCGTCAACTGCATCGCGTTCTCCTGCCTGGCGGATTGATACTGCTCGCGTTTCACATCGGCGAGCAGACCATTCGTCTCGACGAATGGTGGGACCAAAAGGTGTGCGTGGATTTCCATTTCTTCCAGTCAGCCGAGATGACGGACTGGCTGATGGCAGCGGGCTTTGAGATCGAGGAGATCATAGAGCGGGAACCTTATCCCGAAATCGAACACCAAAGCCGACGCTGCTACCTCTTTGCCCGGCAACTCACAGCCGACGCATGAAGCAGCTTCTCTCATCCCCATGGGACTGTCCGGCGATCAGATCATGTCTTTCCAACTCAACCGCTCTGCCTAACACACCATGAAACCACCGAAATGCCCCGTCGCGTTGCTTTTTAGCCTGTTGCTTGCAGCCATATCAACACTGTCCGCCGCCACCTCCGAGTTGTGGGGAAAAGCAGGGGAGCGGTGGTCGCCGGCTTCGCCCCTGCCGGATTTTTCCTTTGCAGGTTATCGCATGGGAACTGCGGAACCGG
>JACKQF010000006.1 GCA_024232965.1 Verrucomicrobiaceae bacterium
CAGGGAAGAATGCCATGCTGGAGGCACGCGATGCACTGCCCAGCATCAAGGGACCCTATTCGAGCTCGTTGGTCCTCGACGGCGAGATCGAAAGCATCAAAGGAATCCCGCTCGAACCGAAGCGCAAGTTCGCCACCGCCTGCGCCATCGATTGGAACTGGATCGTCGAGGCCGCCTCACGCCGCCAGAAGTGGATCGATCAGAGCCAATCCGTGAACCTCTGGTTTGGGGACAAAGACATCCGTCCGCTCTCCCACATGTACCGCGCCGCCTGGCGTAAAGGTCTCAAGACCACCTATTACCTCCGTACCCGCGGCGCCTCCAACATCGAAAAAGCCACCTCCGAAGTGGAAAAAGAGAAGCGCGGCATCGTCGGCACCCACGCCGCCGGAGTCGCCGCCGCCAAACGCGAATACAGCGCCGAGGAAAAAGCAGCCTGCTCCCTCGAAGCCCGCCGCAACGGCGAAGAGTGTGAGGCTTGTCAGTAGGATTGGATTCACACCAAACATCCGCCCATGAAAACTATGTATATCGTGGAGGCTGATTGCTGCGCACACTCAGCTTGCCACAGGCTCCAAAGGGCTATCGAGAAGCACTTCGAGGGCTCTCATTTGTCGGAAATTGAGCATGATGCACACGGTTCTTCCTGCGTTATTGCGGGACAAATTTTGTTCAATGGTAGCGTCTGCGATATCTCATTCTCACAGATCGACCAACGCCAAATTCGTTTGGCTGTAAACCTTGCGAAGTCCAACGCACAACGGCTCTTAAAATCGATTCATGCGGCCTATTCGAGTGAATTGGATGCTGTCGGAGCGAGGCATGCGTTGGACATCATTCACTGCACATTAGGAATATACAGCAGGTGAATTACGAGCTTTCAATTCCGTTTGAGGCAAACTTAAGATCATTGTTTTCTGAGAATGATTTTACATCATTAGATACTACCCAATATGGTGAATACGTTAAGGGATATACAGATGAATTCCTTAAAATACACCGTTTAGATGATGCTGAAAATCGTCATTATTTTGAATCTCTTGCAGAAGAGGTATTGTCGTTTTGGAAGACCCAGAACAGTATCCCACCATTTGAGCCCAGTCTGGATCAAATCAAGTCTATCGCTCCGTTAGCCCCCCACTTCGCCCCCCAAACTCCAATACAAGAGAGAGCACACTCGCTTGATAAGTGGAAGGTGAGTGCTCAAGACGCTTTCCACAAAGAACGTCCTGCGGAAAAGGCGGAGTGTGATCACTTTTTCGAAACCTACACGAACACATTGATTCGTGAGGAAGCATTTAACGCAAATTCGACGACTTGGTTGGGCGACCTCAATTACCGTTTTTGGGAAGGCCTGTTTCGCCCTGTCCATTCGTTCATCGACCAACCTGGTTCCGAACGATTTTGGGCGGAGGTGGGTCCCGAAGTGCCAAGCAAAGATTCGTATTTGACTTCAAAAATCGCTGGTGTTTCTGGTTGGGTCGTCGTGGCGTTGCTTATGGTTGCAGTTTGGAGGTGGCGTGTCCGCCGCCCCTCTGGGAGTTCACATCAACCGCCACAAGCCACATAGAGCGCTGCGCGTTGCACAACCAACAGCCAGGACTCCCAACCGTTTCTGGGACTGCCGCGAAAAAAGCAAATTCCGCCCGAAAGAAGAAAGTAGCAGTCAGAATCAATAAAGTTGCGCCGCGCTTAACCGTTATCAACCCGTCGGGGCAGGTTTCAGGCTTTCTGAGTCAACGACCTTTTCAGCCCTCCTTCAATTCCCCCCCCCGGTGTCAAAACTTTTGCAGCAACAGGCGCAAAGTTGGGGCGCGACTAGATGGTTGCTGATTGTTGTTCCGGTTCCACCGGCTGGTGTATTGTGCATCTCAAAGTAACATGGCCATAAGAAAAGTGGCTGCGGCTTCAGCCGATGGAGCTACTCAGTAGTAATGAATTCGAGAACTCCAGCCAACCAAAATCAGAGTCAGCATGTCGATCTTGATCGGCACTTTCGTGAATTCAGTCAGAAAGAACTTGATGATGCTGAAGTCTTGTCTGCTTCAAATGTGGACCACGAGTGGAGCGCCTCTTTGAATTGGGGTGACCTACTCGAGCGCAAGCGTGCCATCATGCTGGCTGCAGCTGGCTCGGGAAAGACGCATGAACTTCAAACGCAGCGCGACGTCCTGATGCGTGACGGACGGTTAGCCTTCTTTGTGCGGCTGGAGGATTTGGCGAGGGAATCCCTTGTTGAGTTGCTCTTGCCAGATGAGGCGGCCCGATTCGAGCAATGGAAGACCGAACCTCAGTGTGAAGCATGGTTCCTACTTGATGCAGTGGATGAGCTGAAGCTGAACCAGGGCAAGCTGGAGCAATCGCTGCGTCGCATGCGACAGGCGATAGATGGGCATTTACATCGAGCACACATCATCATCTCGAGTCGGCCAAGCGACTGGCGAACCCCAAGCGATGAGGCTCTGGTTCGGCAATGGCTGCCTATCCCGGAAACTACAGAGGTGGTGATCAAACAAGAGTCCTCGGCTGAAGCCATCTTCGTCCAAGCGATCAGTCGTTCTGGATTCGGCCAATCCAACGAATCGAAAAAGGAAAAGCACCCACAGAACGACGGATTGATCACCGTGCTTTTGCTGCCTCTCGCGGACCGACACATCAAGGCATATACCAAATCGCGTGGTGTCGCGGACGCTGATCGGCTCTTTGCGGAGATTGAAAAGAGCAACGCCTGGATTTTTGCACGTCGCCCCTTGGATCTCGATGACCTTATTTCGCTTTGGAAGACCACGGGCAAGTTGGGAACTCGTGAGGAACAGCACGCCAACAACGTACGATGCAAACTCCGCGACGACCCCGAGCGTCCTGACTCGGGTGTGCTGACGGACGAGATGGCGAACGATGGTGCCGAGCGACTGGCTCTTGCGATGACACTGATGAGATGCCGCACTGCCAAGTCGCCGGGTTCAAAGCAAGGGGCTCATGATTCCGAGCACTCGCTGGACACAGCGGACATTCTTCACGGATGGACAGTGGAGCAGCGAGCTACACTGTTGCGTCGCCCGATCTTCGATCCCGCCACGTTCGGCCGCGTGCGTTTTCATCATCGATCAGTTCATGAGTATCTCGCTGCACGCAGGCTTTTCCGACTGAGGGAGAAGGGAATGTCCTTGAACAAGGTGTTTCGTTTGTTGCTCGGGGAGAAGTATGGTGAACGCGTCATCATTCCCTCGATGAGGCCCGTCGCCGCCTGGTTGTCCTTGTGGGATTCAGATGTGTCGCGCGAGGTGGTAAAGCGCGAACCCGATGTTCTGATTGAACATGGAGACCCAGGGTCGCTAAGTTTGCAGGTGCGAACTTCAATTATCGAAGGGTTCGTGAACAACCATGCGAAAGGTGGATGGCGTGGATTTCGCTTCCCGATGGAACAGATTGAGCGAATCGCACGGTCAGACCTCGCCACAGTCATCACGCGATGCTGGGGTAAGAGACTAGAGAATGCGGAAGTGCGTAATCTACTTCTGAGCCTGATTCACAAAGGGAGCATTTCGGAATGTGCCCCGATTGCCTATCAAGTCGCGCTGGATGCGTCTGCTTCAGCAAACGACAGGGTTACCGCAATTCGAGCACTCATCGCTTGCGAGAAGGATACAGAAGTGAGGGCGATCTCACGCGCCATCCTGTCGGAACCCAAGGAATGGCCGTTGAACGTCGTCAATGGAGTCGTGACCGAGCTGTTCCCTGCATTCTGGACCTGCGAACAGTTAGTCCAGCTTATTTCGAGGCACGAGTCCAAGAAGAGGCGAAGTGGAGCCTCAGATGGCACCGCATGGGCACTTCGGGCTGTGGTGCATCAGCCGGACCCTCGGTATGATGACCGGATTCTTTGTGTTCGGCTCGCCGCCCTCATCCGAGGTGGAGCAGAGCCGGGCAGCTCTTGGTATAATATCAAGAGCCATTATGAGAGCTTTTGTTCATCCCTTGCGACGTTGTGTCTGAGAGTGCTTGAGAAAACGAACGGCACTGTGGATGAACCGCTTTTGGAAGCATCTGTGATTGCCTGTCACCTTTGCGACAGAGAGGCGAGCGAAGAATCTATCAAGGAACTGAGAGGGTGGTTCTCGGGCCGGACACAATTTCGAGAGCAAATCTTTTGGCTTGAGGTGCAATTGATGGATCTACTGGACCCAAGCAAGGAATCTTGGGATCGCTTCTTTCACGCCAAATACAGGTCACTCAACGGGAGCTTCATTCCAACAGATAGGCAATGGGTCGAGAAGGCGCTTTTTAACTCAGGGAATCCAGGTCACCAAGAGGTGGCTCTTCATGCCTGGATAGACCTATGGGCCATGGCCGGACGTAAACGCGCAAAGCTTTCTGGGATGAGATCGCAAATCGCTGGCATACCTTCTTTAATGCCAGCCTTTGATTCGCGGACTCAGAAGCCGAAGGACTCTGAGAGCATCAAGAAATACGAGCGCGAGTCGAAAAGGATTGCAGCCGAACAAGCAGCCAAAGAAGCGAAACGCATCAATGGTTGGAAAAGGTGGCGAACTAAGATGCTACGGAGTCCCGCAGACTACTTCACGGCGAAGTGGCATCGCGCGACTACCGACAATCTTTACCGCACTCTCGATGGGCGGAGCGTCTCCAGCGGATCACACGCCGTGTGGAGCCATGCGAATTTGGTGGAAATGTTCAACGCTGACATCGCTGATAGATCGAGAGAAGCGTTCAAGCGCGAGTGGCGCACCTCTGCGCCAGAGGTCTGGACCGAGCGCCTTGCGTCGAAACGCGAGGGCATTCCCTATCTCTGGGTATATGGCCTGTGCGGTGTCATGGCCGAAGCTGAGACGCCTGGCTGGGCTAGATTACTCACGGCGGTTGAGGCAAGGCTTGCGACGCGATTGGCAATGGTAGAGATCAATGGATTCGCGCCCTTCATCAAAGACCTGGCGACGGATCGCCCCTGTGAGGTCGATGCCGTCTTGGGTGTCGAGTTGTCGGCGCAGCTCGAGCTTGCGGGAACACACTCCCATCTTCCGGCTCTCCAGGACCTCACCCACGCGGATCAGGTGGTGAAGGAGTTGATGAAACCACGATTGATGAGCTTCCTATCTACTCGTCTCCGATTTGCCATTCCCGAGGATGCGAATCACTGGCCGCACAATATTGGTCAGCTTCTTGGCATCCTTGCCGAGACAGTCACTCCAGAGGAATCCACGTCTGTTGGCAAAATCTGTCTAGCTCACCTCAATCGGGCACCGAACAACCCTCTCGCTTTGACGTGGTTGCTCGGGGTGTTTCGTTTCGTTCCTGAGCAGGGTGTGAAGGTGTTCACTGAACTCCTTACGAAACGCCGAGGCAAGAGTGCTGATGACTTCGCGATGCAAGCCCTGGCAACACTATTCGGGGGCTGGGACGGCATCGGACTAAAGATCAAAGAAGACGACGCGCGAGCCGCTGCTCTCGGTGATCTGATTCGCTGCGCGTATCGATATGTCAGGCCCGAGGACGATGCTGAGCACGAAGGGGCATATTCGCCGGATACCCGCGACGAAGCCGAACGGGCCCGCAGCTTCTTGTTGTCGGCTTTGATCGAGACACCAGGGCCTGTGGCGCAGCGACTTTTAATGAAGTTCGCTAGTGAGCGTTCATTCCGACACTTTCCAGATAGGCTAAGGCATCTTGCCAGAGAGAGGGCGGCTAAAGATGCGGAATATGAACCTTGGTCTGCCGAAGACATCGCAGCACTGGATCGCACCTTCGAATGTCCTCCCAGTAAGCGCGACGAACTGTTTCAAGTGATGGTGGATCGACTCGAAGATCTCCAGCACGACATCCTCCATCATGACTTTACGAATCGAAAGACACTGATGAAGATTCGGAAGGAATCTGAGATGCAACGCGAGATTGCCCTCAAACTCGACCTGAAAGCGAACGGAGCCTATGCCGTGGCACGCGAAGAAGAAGTCGCTGACGACAAGAAGACGGACATTCGATTGCTCGCTGACGCTGGAAGCGTAAAGGCTGCTATCGAAATCAAGATCGCGGATAATCGCTGGACTTTGAAGCATCTGGAGGACGCACTTCATAAGCAACTCGTCGGCCAATATCTGCGGCATCGCGAGTGCCGAGCAGGGTGCCTTCTACTCACAGACAACGGCAGCAGGA
This sequence comes from Verrucomicrobiaceae bacterium, assembly GCA_024232965.1. Lineage (GTDB taxonomy): Bacteria > Verrucomicrobiota > Verrucomicrobiia > Verrucomicrobiales > Verrucomicrobiaceae > JACKQF01. The sequence goes on from JACKQF010000006.1 coordinate 6,172, forward strand.
AGACTTGGTCGAGTAGAGACGGGAGCGTGAAGCTATCCTTTGAAGAAGTGATAATCCACCTGAATCAGCTCGCGTCCAGGATCGAAAGCCGCCGAGGTTATGACGTGATATTGAGGGTTGTAGGTTTGAAGTTCTACCCGTCATGATTTCCACCGCGTCTGTGCCTTGGAGCACATACCGCAGGAATCACCACCACCCTCCGGAGCGAAGACGGCACCATCCAGCAGAATAGCAGTCAGAAACAATTAAGTTGCGCCGATCCAACCCGCAGAGATCGAAGAGACCCTGGATCGTTGGGAGTTCCGAATCGGGACTGCGCGGGCGAAAAATGGGAACCGGGGATATCATTTTGCCTCTTACGACTTCCGTCCGCCCGGTAGCGGAGCGAAATCTGTCAGGGAAGAATGCCATGCTGGAGGCACGCGATGCACTGCCCAGCATCAAGGGACCCTATTCGAGCTCGTTGGTCCTCGACGGCGAGATCGAAAGCATCAAAGGAATCCCGCTCGAACCGAAGCGCAAGTTCGCCACCGCCTGCGCCATCGATTGGAACTGGATCGTCGAGGCTGCCGCCTCGCGCCGCTGGAGCCGCCGCCAAACCGAATACAGCGCTGAGGAAATGCAGCCTGCTCCCTCAAGGCTCGCCGCAACGGCGAAGAGTGAGGCTTGTCAGTAATCGACTGGCACACGCTTTCCATGGTTTGAGAAAAGACGGCGGGCAGTTTTGCGCCGCCGTTCCTTCCAAACCAACCTTTGCAAAATTTCCCAAGCGGGACAACTGGAAAGCGGGACAACTTTGCGACACTGAGCAAGTCCAAGAATGCCCGTGCTTCACTCATGCCTTCCACACTAGACATAAACACGCTGCTAACCGAGGCCTTGACGTGGTCCCCGAGGACCGGCTAGAAGCGGCGGAGCTTGGTTGCCAGCGTGCCGTGCGATTTAGCAGTCGAAAAAGCGCAACTCGAGGAAGTCCATCGCCGAATCGCCGAGGATCGCAATGGCCAGACGGCCCGCCTACCCGGCCAGGAAGCCTTGGATCAAGTGCGCAAGACTGTGCTAGGCGTCTAGTGAACTGGGATTTCGATCGCGCTGCGCTGTGCGCGACAAATTCCAAGTCGCCGGTTGTCACGCCGCTACTCACTGGGAATCAGGCCCTTGGTAGGGGACGATGCCTTTTGGGAGACCGGCTTTGAGCAGTTTCGTGGCGTGTTCGATCAAGGTGTCTTTGTCATTCAGCAAGTCCTGAGCGGTGGGAAGGACGAGTTCATGGGGTTGGACACCGATGCCTTCAATGCCGCGTCCGTTGTTGAATCGGCTTTTGTTGCTGCCCACGGAGAAGCGGATGGTGAAGAGGCCGCTCGGCGTCGTGATCTCCGTTTTCTGCGATGAGGTGCCAGCCGTGGCGGACTCGCCAATCATGTAGGCGCGCCCATCTTCTTTGAACATGCCAGCGATGGTCTCGCCCGCAGAGCGAACGCCGGCATCCACGATCACCACCATCGGTCCCGTGTAGCCTCCGTCAAACTTGCCCACATAGCCCCGCCAGCTCTGGCCTTTGGCGAGAAAGTGGCCAAACACCGCCTCATGATCACAACCTCCTCCGCCGTTTGCACGCATGTCCAGGATGAGGCCCGGGATTTCGCCCAGCGTGGCGAGCATTTGCTGGATTTGCATTGGCAGGTTTCCAGGCACATCGCGCAGGTGGATGTAGCCAAGCCCGTGCTCCGTGTGGCCATAGGACTGGCGTCCGGTAAACTTCAGGTCGGTCGGCGGAAACAATGGGCCGATGGGCGCATAATTGGGTCCGCCATTGCGCACGCGCTGGATGCTGAGCTCTGCGCCGCTCGCGTCTTTAATTTCAAAGGTGATGGGCGTGCCTTCGTAATCTGCCAGACCCCAATGACAGGCGGAATAGAGCGCCATCTGTGTCGTTGAGAATCCCTGTCCGCGATCGCGCATCCACTCCGCTTTTTGCTTTAGCCAATCCAGCGCCGGAACCCCATCGATACGCGTCACCTCCTGTCCCGCATGCAGGCCGGATTGGAGGGCATCTTTGAAGGCAGCGCGCACGAGCACACGATCCGGCAGAGTCAGCAAAGCCACACGCGGTCCGGTGAAACGACGTCCCTTGGATTCGTCCGGCCACTTGATCTTCGATTTCACAATTCCTGCATGCCCATCACGCAACTGCCCCACCAGTCGGGCGACCAATTGCAGGTGCGCTTCATCGGTAGTGGTGTGAGCCGCAGCCTGCTGGAATTCTCGCGTAACGGCAGGCCAGTCGATACCCTTGACCTTGATAAGTTCCCCCGCTTTCGACTCAAACTCACGCAGCAGGAACTCAACATCATCCACATATGGTACTGCCATGAGCATGCGGGTGCTTGCCACCAAGCCAATGACCCAAACAGTCGCACTTCTCCGGTTCATCCTCCCTTGTATCATGACTCAACGGATTCTGTCGAGCACAGACCCGGGACTCAACTAGTCCCAAACTAGAAATCGGCGGCAAATCAATGCTGCAAAGGGAATGACATGCAAGTTTTTGAGCTGCCTTGACCGGTCACCCAGGAGGTTGAGCCGATTTGAACTTCCTCACCGCACCTTCGCCAAGAAATCCTCCAGCGCCTGCGTTGTGGCATCCCCTTCGGTGCCGATCAGGGCATTGATCTTGGTGTGATTGGTTTCTTTGCCTCCAAAGACCGTCACAGGGATCTCTGACTCCTTCAGCACCGCCGCTAGGCGACGAGCCTGGGCAGAGTTATCCGGGTGATCAGCCACATGCACGATGAGGAAAGGCGGAATGCTCTTCCCTTTTGCCACGTGCGTCACGGCGGAGAAATCGATGTGCTTTGCTGGATCATTGCCAAACTTCTCCCGATGCCCAAACTTCGCTGGTGGTTCGTGATGCACACGACGACGCGTTTCTGCCACCTCGATGATCGCAGGAATGTCGTAGGTGTCGCCATCCACCGGCACGCAACCGATGAGTGAACTGAATGCAACCCCCTCCTCCTTCAAGTAGCGGTCATCCGTGCAGATCAGTGTCGCCAGTTGCGCCCCGGAGGAATGGCCACCCACCACCACCCGCTGCGGATCACCTCCATGCTCGGCGATGTGCCGGTGCATCCAGCCAAAGGCCTTTGCCACATCGCGAACCAGCGTGCCCATGTCTACCTCTGGCAACAACCGGTGATTGATCGAGACAAATACAAAACCCTTCTTCGTGAACCACGCTGGCTTCTCCTGCACGTTCGCCTTATCACCCGTCTGCCAGCCACCGCCGTGAATCCAAAACACAACGGGAAGGTTCTTGGCATTCGCAGGCGCGTAGATGTCCAGCACATGCCGTGCGTGACCGTTTTCCACATACGGCAGGCTGCGCTTCACCTCCTGCGCAAAACTGGCGAGGGCAAAGACAAGGCTGGCGAGCAGAATCGTTTTCATGAGCGAAGCAAACGCTACGCACCACAGGATTCATTCCAGCTGCATGCCGATCCCGATTCGCCGGGTGTCCGAATAAAGCCAACCTTTGCAGGAGAACAGAGATAGACCTCACCGCCACAACGATAAACAGCTGCCAGAAGAGTCTTGGCAATGGGGACAGGAAAGCTATGGTCATGAGCTTTTATTTCTGCCATGACCGCCCGCCCCTCCTCCATCCACCACTCCAAGGTGGATCGCCGACTCTTCCTGCGCAGCGCTTTGGCGACCATCGCGCTGCCCTCACTTGAGGCCTTTGCCGCACCCGCGAAAGCCGCCGCACGCGCGAAGAACTTCATCGCCGTCGGCACCTATCTCGGTTGGCACCAGAACGCCTTTTTCCCGAAGCAAACAGGGCACGACTACGAGATGCCCGCTACGCTCCAGCCGCTTGCAGGATTTCGCGACGAGTTCACTGTTTTCTCCGGCCTCGATCACCGTGCGCCGAATGGTCACGGCGCGTGGAGCAACTTCATCTGCGGAGCCAATCCCCAGACCTACTCGCTGGATCAGCGGATCGCCGACGAGATCGGTCAAAAAACACGCTTCCCCTCCATCGAGCTCACCGCCGGAGCGGGCGAAGTTTCTAAAGCCATGAGCTTCACCCGCCAAGGCGTTGGCCTGCCGATGATCCAGCGCCCCAGCGTACTCTACAAACAGCTGTTCCTCTCCAAGGCCGACCGCGCCCGCACCGAGTACCTTCTTCAAAGCGGTCGCAGCTCGCTCGACCTCGTGCTGGAGGACGCCCTGCGCCTGCAGAAGTCCCTGCCGCAGCGCGATAGCGACAAGCTCGACGAGTACTTCGAATCCTTCCGCTCCGTCGAAAAACGCATGGGCCGCCAGCTCGAGTCACTCAACAACCCCGTCCCCGAGCCGAACTACAAACTGCCCAACTACGACCCCATCACGCCCAATCTCCAAATCGAGGCCGAGACTATCCTCTACGACCTCATGACGCTCGCATTGGAGACGGAATCGACCCGCGTGATGACACTCTTCCTCCACGGACTCGGCCAGGTCTTTTCCTTCGAGGGCGAGGCCCTCAGCGCCGGCTATCACGGCCTCTCGCATCACGGCAACGATCCCAAGATGATTCAGGATCTCGTCACCATCGAGACCGCCCACATCCACTGCTTCGCCGGATTCCTGAAGCAGTTGAAGGAAAAGAAAAACCCTGAAGGCCGCTCCATCCTCGACGACACCATCATCCTGCTCGGCACCGGCATGGGCGACGCCAGCCGCCACAGCAATGCCAACCTTCCCACCCTCGTCGCAGGCGGCGGGTTCAAGCACGGCAGCCACATCGCCATCGACAGCAAGAAGCCCGACGCCCCGCTCCTCGGCGATCTCTACATCACCCTCATGCAGCGCCTCGGCATGGAGGCCGACCAGTTCTCCAATGCGTCACGAAACATGAACCAGCTCTTTTCCTGATGAGAGCCGCGCTTCTCTTTTTCTCCAGCCTGCTCGCCCTCCCCGCCGCAGCGGAGAAGCCCACGCCGATCCCTGCGTCCGTGCAGGCGATGCTCGCGAAAAACTGCCTCGAGTGCCACGACGCCGACACCGAGAAAGGCGACGTCAATCTCGAGCTCGATCACATCGACTGGACCAACGTCCACGACATCGATCTCTGGCTGCGCGCATTCGACGCTATTGAACAAGGCCTGATGCCTCCACCCAAAAAAGAGCGCCCGGCCACCGCTGAAAAGGAGGCCGTGCTCGCCTTTCTCGATGCAAACCTGCTCAAGCACATCCCCATCGGCGGCACCCTGCCACGTCGGCTGAATCAGGCCGAGTTTGAACAAACGATCCGTACGCTCTGCCACCTGCCCAAGTTCGAACTCCCCGTCGGCTTCCCCGGCGATACTGAGCTGCACGGCTTCGACAACCTCGGCGAAGGCCTCGTTCTCTCCCCGAGCCATCTTGATGCCTACACCCAGGTCGCCGCCCAAATCGCCGACGAGATTTTCCCGCCCACGAAACCGCAGCCGAAGTCCAAACAATGGACCGCCGGCCCCGACGACCTCGTCCTCAGCTTCTCCGCCGCCACAGTGCACGGCGATGCCCTCCGGCTTGTCTCCCGCAGCCCGGACATCATGCGCAGCTGCACCTGGCCCAGCAAAATTGAAATCCAAGACTCCGGCACCTATCGGATCACCGTCGAAGCATCGAAGTTCCTCTCCGAGAAAGGCCACCCCTTCGAAGGCCCCATGAAGCTCGAAGTCCGCGCCCGAGCCGTCACCGCCACCGACCGTTCCCGGATCGATGCCTTCCGCCTTTTGACCGAGATCGAGATCAACGCTGAGTCGCCGGAGACCACCACCTTTGAAGCCGATCTCTACGCAGGTGAAACCCTCATCTTCTGGTGGGCGAACGCCGAGATGACCCACTCCCGAACCGAACTCGCAGCCCATTACAAGCAGTGGTTCAAAAAGGATCCGCGCTTCCTCGCCGCCTGGCAGAAAGCTGTGTTCCCGAAGTTCCCCGCCGATGACATCCGCAGCCCGCGCACCACCGTCCTACGCGGCCGCAACGGATGGGACAAGGTGTCTGAGTATTGGGCCGATCCCCAGCTCGACCTCAGCCACGCCACCATGGAGTCGAAAATGACAGGGGCCTTTCTCAAACTGGCGGACGGCAACGACGGCACCTTCAATCTCGCCGACGCCCTCTGTCACTTCTACCACGAGCGCGGCCCCGCGCTGGAGCTGCATCACCTCACCATCGAAGGCCCGTCGAAACTCGTGCCAAGCCCCGCTGATCTCGCACGCGCCGCCTTGCGGGAAATGATCACCGGCACACGGAAGGAGGGCCAATCGAACGAAGACTTCGCCCGCTCGATGTTGCAGAGCTTCCTCCCCCGCGCCTTTCGCCGCCCGGTCGATGATCAAACCGTCGAGACCTACCTCACCATCGCGAAACGCCATTGGGACGCCGGCCATTCCCTCGATGAAGGCCTGCACCTCCTGCTGCGCAATGTCCTCATTTCACCACGCTTCCTCTATCGTTGCCTGCAGCCCGGAAAGATGGACGATTTCGACCTGGCTACCCGCCTATCCTACTTCCTCACTCAGGGGCCACCGGATGCGACGCTGATCGATCTGGCGCAGCGAAAACGCTTGTCTCCCGATTGGGTGCTGCGTCGCGAGGCCGAGCGCCTTTTGCCCACCAAGATTTCCGACCCGATGATCCAAAGCTTTGTCGGCCAGTGGCTCGATACCGCCACCCTGCAGGGCATCATGCCTGATCCGAAGTTCAACTTCGACGAATCCAGCACCGCCATGGCCAAGCAGGAAACCGAGCGCTTCGTCTTGGAAATGCTCATGCAGAACCTGCCGATGACCGACTTCATCGATCCCGATTTTACCTTCTCCTCTGTCTCCTTCGTGCAGCGCAACTACGGCTTCACTCCCGCCTTCGCACAGAAACCCGGAGGTAAACTCGACCGCAAAGAGTTGCTCCAATTTCGGAAGATCAAGATCGACCGGAACCACCGTCACGGCGGTCTTCTCGGCCAGGCCGCCATCATGATGGCCACCGCGAACGGCGTCGATACCCAGCCCGTCATTCGCGGCGTTTGGGTGCTGGAAAACATCCTCGGCATGCCACCGCCACCGCCGCCAAAGAACGTGCCCGCCCTCACCCCCGACACCAACGGCAGCACCACACCACGAGAGCTGCTCGCCGCCCACACCCAGGCCGCCTCCTGCGCCGGCTGCCATCGCCGCATCGATCCCATCGGCTTCGTTTTCGAAAACTACGACCCCGTCGGCCGCTGGCGCCAGGAGTGGCCCACCACCGCTACCGCAATCGACCCCTCCGGCATCCTGCCCGACGGCACCCCGATCAAAGACATCCACAGCTTCAAAGCCTGGCTGCTGGAAAACATCGACCTCTTCTCCGAGTGCGTGGCCGAGAAGCTCATGACCTACGCCACCGGCCGCGTCCCCAACTTCGCCGAACGCCGCGAGATCGAGGCCATCGTGAAAAAGAATCACCAAAACGGAAACGGCTTCCGCGACCTCGTGCTCGCCCTCATCGACAGCCGAACCTTCCGCACCCAATAGTCCTGCAAACCGCCGATTAACACCACCCGCATGCTCCAAGGAATCTTCCCCGTCATCCCCACCCTCTTCACCGACGACAACGCGCTCGACCTTGATGCGCAGCGTAAGGTCGTTCAATTCGCCATCCATGTCGGCGCTCATGGCGTCGTCTTTCCCGGTGTGGCCAGTGAGTACAATTTCCTCTCGCCCGAAGAACGCGGCACCCTCATTGCTCTCGTCGCCGAGGAAGTCGATGGCCGCATTCCCATCGTCGGTGGAGCTAGCGCCGCCACAGCGGAAGAAGTGATCGTCGCAGGGCAGCAGGCCGCCGCCAGTGGCATCCATCATCTGATGATCATGGCGCCAGGCGGGCTCGGCAAAGACCTCGATGCACATCGCGCCTTCTTCGCCGAGATCGCCAAGGCATTGCCCAAGGCTGAGATCATTCTCCAAAACGCACCGACGCCCATCGGAGCCGGACTCGAAGCCGCTGCCATCGCCGATCTCGCCGCGGGGAATCCCTCCATCACCTACATCAAAGAAGAGACGCTCCCCTCCGGCCCTGCCATCACCGCCTTGCTGGCCGACAAGATCCCCCATTTGAAAGCCGTCTTTGGTGGCGGTGGCGCGCGCTACATCATCGACGAACTCGCGCGCGGCGCTCGCGGTGCCATGCCCGCCGTTGAATTCGCCGACCTTCACGTGGCCCTTTGGAATGCCCATGAGGCGGGCGACCACGAAGGCGCGCGGGAATTGTATCGCCTCAGCCTGCCGCTGCTCGTCGCCCAGGCCATCTACCGCATGCGCTTCACGAAGTACGTTCTGAGCCGCCGCGAAATCGCCGATGCCCAGCATGTGCGCGCACCGATTATCGAGCTGGATGACTTCGCCATGCGCGACATCGACCAAATGCTCGAAGACCTCCAGACCGCCTTTGCATGAGCATCACCGATTCGCAGGACCGGGTCGCCGAGATCCAGATTTACCTCGTCGATCTGAGTCAGGATCAGCCCTACCTCGGTGCCCTGCGCGAGGGCGAAGTCGTCAACGAAGCGGGCTACTTTGTGCGCAAAGGAAACCGCACTGTGTATCCGCGAAAGAACCGATCCCTGGTCGTCCAGATCGTGACGCGCGACGGCGTGATCGGCTGGGGGGAGACCTACGGACTCGTCGCCCCGCTCGCCACCGCCGCCATCATCTCCGATCTCCTTACCGGCTTCGTCGTCGGCCGTGATCCGAACGAGGTCGAAGCCATCCATGATGCCCTCTACGACCTCATGCGCGTGCGTGGCTACACCGGCGGTTTTTACCTTGATGCGCTCGCGGCGATCGACATCGCCCTCTGGGACATCGTCGCAAAAATCCAAAACCTGCCCCTCCACCAGATCCTCGGCTCACCACAGCGCACCCTCATTCCCGCCTACGTCTCCGGCCTCCCCAAGCCCACCCTCGCCGAACGTTTGGAGCTCGCCAAAGAGTGGCAAAGTCTCGGCTTCGACGCCTTCAAGTTCGCCCTCCCCGTCGCCGACGATGGTGCCCTCGCCGAACTCCGCGCCCTCCGCCTCACGGTGGGGGACGACGCCCGCATCGCGGCGGACCTGCACTGGTCGCTCACCGAAGACACCGCCGTCCAACTCGCTGCCGATCTTCAGCCCTTCGATCCCTGGTTTCTCGAAGCCCCTGTCCCCACGGAAGAAATCCACACTCTCCGCCGCGTGGTCGAACGCACGCAGTCACGCATCGCCGTCGGTGAAGAATGGCGCACCCACTACGACGCCCGCCTCCGCATCGAGCCCCAGGCCTGCCACATCGTCCAGCCAGAGATGGGCCACACGGGCATCACGCAGTTTCTCCGCATCGCCAAGCTCGCGGAGGCCCACCATCTCTCCATCATCCCGCACGCCACCATTGGCTCCGGCATCTTCTTGGCAGCCAGCCTTCACGCCAGCGCCGGGCTCACCGGGATCGAGTCCCACGAGTTTCAACACTCCATCTTCGGCCCCTTCCGCCACTTCACTGGCGATGCCCTGAGCTGCGAAGCCGGTGCCTACTCGCTGCCCACGGGTCCCGGCCTCGGCGTTGAACCCTCCGACGCCATGCTCGCCCGCATGACGCGAATGCTGCCATGACCGCGCCCGACTACATCACGCTGCTGCTTTACGTGGTGGGGCTCTTCGTCATCAGCACACTCTCCGCGCGGCGCACCTCCAACCACCAGGAGATGTTCTCCGCCGGACGCAGCTCCCCCTGGTGGGCCTCGGGATTGAGCGGGTTCATGACCATGTTTTCCGCCGGCACCTTCGTCGTCTGGGGCGGCATCGCCTACGAGCACGGCTTCGTCGCCGTGGCCATCAACACCTGCTACGGCATCGCCGCATTGCTCGCCGGATACCTCGTCGCCGGAAAGTGGAACGCCCTGGGCGTCTCCACTCCGGCCGAGTTCGTCCAGCTGCGCTTTGGCAAAACCGGCCTGCATTTCTTCACCTGGACCATGCTCGTCAAGCGCATCCTTGGTGTCTCCGTCTCGCTCTACGCCCTGGCGGTGCTGCTGGTGGCTCTGGTGCCGCTTGACCTCACCTTCGCCATCATTCTCTTCGGCAGCATCGTCGTGCTCTACACCATGCAGGGTGGTCTATGGGCCGTGCTGATGACCGACGTGCTCCAGTTCATCGTGCTCACCGTCGTGGTCCTCATGGTCGCCGCCATGATGATCTCTGGCACCGACTTCGATGGCTTCACCGACCGTGTGCCCGCGCATTTCTTCGATCCCGTCACCGCCAAGTATGGTTGGTTCTTCCTCGTCGGTTGGGTCACGATCAACTTTTTCATCATCGGTGCCGAGTGGGCCTTTGTGCAGCGCTATCTGGCCGTCCGCAGCCCACGCGATGCCAAAAAATCCGCCTACCTCTTCGGCGTCATGTATCTCATCACCCCGCTTTTTTGGATGCTGCCGCCGCTCCTGTATCGCGGCCAGGTTTCCAGCGTGGACAAGGAGCAGGCCTACATCCTCGCCTCTCAATCCGTCCTCCCTCCCGGCATGCTCGGCCTGATGTTTGCCGCCATGTTTTCCGCGACGGCCAGCATGGTCAGCTCCCAGCTCAATGTCTTTGCCGGAGTCCTCACCAACGATTTTTACCGCCCCTTCTTCAATCCCACGGCCAGCGAATCCACCCTCGTCAAAACCGGGCGTATCTTCACCGCTGTGCTCGGTGCGCTGCTGGTCACCGCCGCCATTCTCGTGCCGCGACTGGGTGGTGCGGAGAAGCTCATCATCTCCATCAATTCCCTGCTCGTCGTCCCCCTCTTCGCCCCCACCCTCTGGGGACTCTTCAGCCGCAAGATCGGCATCCGCGACATGATCATCGTCGCCCTGACGAGCTTCTTCGTCGGCTTGTCCCTGCGCTTCGGGATCGCCGGGAACCCCTGGATCACCGAAGGAAACCCACTCTGGCCACTCACCGTCTTCCTCTCCGAGCACACGCAGAACATCGAGGTCATCATCGGCGTTCTGCTTCCCATCACCATGCTGATCGCCTTCGAGTGGCGAAAACAAGGCATCGATGTCGGATCGGTCCGGGTCGCGCAGCATCACGCCGACGCCCACGCTACCGCAGAACACCACGCCCTCCCCTTCGATCCCTTCGCCGCCCGCATGGTCATGTTCAGTCTGCTGATCCTCGGCGCATGGATCCTGATCCTCGGTTTCACTGTGACCACCGAGCGCAGCGTGCTGCTCAGTTTCGGCGGCGTGCTGATCCTTTCAGCCGCCGTCCTCCGCCACTTGATCTCCAAGCTCACCCTGCCTTCATCAAAGCCCAACCCTCCGATGGATGGTGGGCGCAAAGGATGATCAGTTTTGACAACAGACGCAATCAATCTGTGAGAGCAGCCGGGGATTGAAACTTGAACTTCGAGGGACTGAAGTAAAAACTGCCCCACAACCCCAGTTTTCTAATTATGTCTACTTCGTTGCCCTCCGAGCTTGTCTGGAATAGCATCCTTGTCCCACTCGATCTCTCTGATTGTTCGCGAGATGCGCTGCGAAGGTCGGTAGCCATTGCCCGCAGTCAGCCTGGTTCCAGAATGACGTTGCTGGCGGTGGTCGAGCCGGTTCACACTGGACTGCGGGTGCAGACCACTGATTTGCACCAGCAGATGAAAAAGGAAGCTGAGGCGACTTTGATGACGTGGCTCGCCGAGGAAGCGTCTGACCTGAGTCCAACTCCGAAGTGCCTGATTCTGGAAGGCGTACCTGGCGCGGTGATCTGTGATGAAGCGGAAAGAGGGAGCTATGATCTCATCGTTGTCGGCTCGCACGGCCGAACGGGGCTTACTCGCTACCTACTGGGCAGTGTGGCGGAGCGGGTTGTACGGCACGCGCCCTGTGAGGTACTAGTGGCCCGCTAGCGCCACTCGGGCCCGCCCCCTTCAAGACCAATTCCGCAGCAGACAAGCCTTCCGGTTTAGATCTCGCAGAAAGCCCTACCGTGGTTGGTCCCCCCGCACGAAAAGGGGGGTGCGCTGGATGCTGAAAAAAGCCCCAAACGCCCGTTTGTATAGATCCATGACGCGGCCAGGTTTTCTCAGCTTCCTTCTTTGCACCTCCTTTGCTCTCGCCCAGAACGACAGCGGCGGAAACGACTCTGCGGACTTCATCGTCGCCAAGCCGGTCATGCAGTGGCGTTTTGACGATGCCAAAGATGCCGGCCCACGATCTCCATCATTCCCTGGTTTCTCCAAGGACAACACGGCCCGTCGCTTCGATGGCGATGGCAAGACGGCGCTGAAGATCCCCGACAGCGAGGCGCTGCGCTTCGGCTTGAATGACACGATCACGATGGAGGCTTGGGTGATGGCTCCCGAGGCGAATGGGGTGCCTTACCTCATCGGCAAAGGTCGGCTCGGCACGAAGGAGTTCGGCGGGAACAATCAAAACTACGCGCTTCGGCTGCAGACGGTAAAAGGTGGCGGAGCGCAGATCGGCTTTCTGTTTTACAGCGCGGATCTGCCGGGGAAAAAGGGAGAGGGACACCGTTGGTGGTCGAACAACACGATGCCGCTCAATGGCTGGCATCACATCGTGCTGACCTACACCTTCGGCAAACCGGAGAGCATGAAGGGATTCATCGACGGTCGTCCCACCGATGGCGTCTGGGACGCGGGCGGCGCGACGGATCGTGCGCCGGTGACGGATGGAGATGCATTGGTGATCGGCAGCGGCTACAATCTGACCGCTCCGCATTCCTTCAAAGGCTGGCTGGATGAAGTCGCCATCTACCGAGGACGTATCGACGTCGAGGCGCTGACGGCGAAGTATCAGTTTGTCCAACCACCGCCGCCCATCGCAAAAAACGACGTGCCCGCAGGCCGCGTGCTCGTGCAGCTCGCGGAGGAAGGCATGCCGGATGCAAACGCGTGGCCGAACGAGCCGCCCAAAGTCGGCGAGACCTACATGGAGGACGTCTTCGGCTTCCTCGACGTCCCGCAGAAGTATGTGGACACTGGCGTGCGCGGCGACCGGCATGTGCCCTTCCTTTTCCGCGCCGCAGCCAGCGTCACGTTTCCAAAAGGAAAGCATCGCCTGCTGCTGCGGGCACGCGGTGCCACGAATCTCTACATCGATGGCAAAACGGTGCTCAGCACGCCGTTCCCGCCGACGGACAGCAACGGCCATCATCTCGTCTCCGAACAGAATGACTACCTGAACCTCGGCCCCGACTTCCGCTTCGCTCCGCCGGGAAATCGCGAATCGTGGTGCGAGTTTGAAGGCACGGGCAAACCGCAGTTTTTCGTGCTGGAGACACTTGTTGGCAGTTACATCGGCAAAAACATCCGCCGACCCGAACTCGGCGAAACCGTCGTCGCATGGTCCAAGCAGGGCACCGAGAGCTGGCAGCTCGTCACCCCCAGCAAACGCGTGGTGGCCTACAACGATGCAGGCTGGGCCGACTACGAGAAAGAACGCAATGCGCACTACGACGCGATCAACATGAAGAAGCGCGCCGAGCTTCGCGCGAAGTCCGATCCTTACTGGGCGAAGCGTCGGGAGGCTGCACAAATGTGGCTGGCAAAAACCACGTCGGTTGATGTGCCCGAGTTGCCAAAGAACTTCCCCGCCAGCAACGAGATCGACCATTTCATCGCCGCACGCATCGACGGCGTGACAGCGCAGGACTCGCACAAGGGCAGCATCGACTACTTCAAAGACGTGCAGCCGATCCTCGACGCCAAATGCACCGAATGCCATCGCGGCGCGAAGGCCAAGGGCGGCCTGCATCTCGACTCGCTCGCAAATGCGATGAAAGGCGGCAAATCGGACGGTGCCGCCGTTGATCCAGGCAAGCCGGACCACAGTTTGCTCATCGCACGCATCGCATCCAACGACGAAGACGAGGTCATGCCACCGAAGGGCAAGCCGTTGACCAAGGATGAGATCACGCTGCTCACGCAATGGATCAAGGAAGGCGCTCACTGGCCCGACATCCGCGCCGATCACCTCACGCTCACGCCTTTGACCGACGACCTCACCTTCCTGCGCCGCGTCTATCTCGACACCGTCGGCGTGCCGCCATCGCTCGCGGAGATCGAAGCCTTCCAGAAAAATCCAAATCGCAAGGCCGTCATCAACCAACTCCTGCAGGACCCGCGCTGGGCCGACCATTGGATGGGCTATTGGATGGACGTGCTCGCCGAAAACCCGAACATCCTCAATCCCACGCTGAACAACACCGGGCCCTTCCGCTGGTGGATCTATGAATCGCTCAAGGACAACAAGCCGATGGATCTCTTTGTCACAGAACTGCTGCGCATGCGAGGCAGTGAGCGTCTCGGCGGACCGGCGGGTTTTGGCACGGCCTCGCAGAACGATGTGCCGATGGCCGCCAAGGGAACAATTATCGGTGCGGCCTTTCTCGGCGTGGAAATGAAGTGCGCACGTTGCCACGACTCGCCGACCGGCAAGTCACTCCAGCAGGATCTCTTCGAAGTTGCCGCCATGCTCGGCACGAAGGAAATCGAAGTGCCGAAGACCAGCAGCGTGCCGATGGACAAGATGCACGCCGACGGTCGCAAGCCGCTGATTCAAGTCACTCTTTTGCCCGGCACCAAAGTGCAACCCAAATGGCCCTTCGCAGAGTTTTGCGACGAAGCCGCCGCCAAACTCGCCGAAGATCCGAAGGACACGCGCGATGTGCTCGCGGCGATGATCACCGCGCCGCAAAACGAACGCTTCGCGCAAGTCATCGCCAACCGCATCTGGTCGCGCTTCATGGGACGCGGCATCGTCGAGCCCGTTGAAGATTGGGAGAAGGGCAGGCCCACGCATCCCGAGATGCTGAAGTGGCTCGGCCGCGAACTCGTGCGCAGCGGTTACGATACGAAGCACCTCGCCCGCCTCATCTTGAACAGCCACGCCTACCAACGCGCCACGGACCACGAGCTTAAACAAACCAGCCCGCTCTACACCAGCCCCTCGCCGCGTCGGTTGCAGGCCGAGCAGATCGTGGACAGCCTTTTCGCCACCACCGGCAAGCCCTTCCACACCGAGGAAGTCTGCCTCGATATCGACAACACTCGCGAGATCCAAAACGCCATCCATCTGGGCAAACCACATCGATCCTGGATGCTCACCAGCACCAGCAATGAACGCGATCGCCCTAGCCTTGCCCTGCCACGCATTCAGGCCGTGAGCGACGTGCTCGCCGCCTTCGGCTGGCGTGGCGCACGCCAGGACCCGGTCAGCAAACGTGATGCCGAGCCCAATGTCCTTCAGCCAGCCATCCTCAACAACGGCACCCTCGGCGTCTGGCTCACCCGTTTGAGCGACGACCACGGCATCACCCAGTTCGCATTGAAGGAACAATCCCTCGATCAATTCATCGACCAGCTCTTCCTCAAGCTCCTCACCCGCCACCCGACTGACGAAGAACGCGAACTTTACACGCAGTACCTCAGTGCCGGTTACGATTCACGCATCACTCATCGCGAATCGCTCCCTGCCCCCACGACTCGCGTTCGCGAAAAATACGTCAGTTGGTCCAACCACGTAAACGACGAGGCCAACACCGTCCGCATCGAGCAGGAAAAGGCTGCCCGCCGAGGTGATCCGCCCACAGAAAAGCTCGACGCCGCCTGGCGCACCCGCCTCGAAGACGTCCTCTGGGCCATCCTGAACGCCCCCGAATGGGCCTTTAGCCCGTAAGGCGAAGGCTTTCGTGCGCCCCGCGGAAGATTCGGCGGGTGTTTCGATCAGTCATGCATCAGGTGAAGATGATGTGGGTCCCTGCGCCGGCGGCGTCTTCGTAGAATTGGCCGACGGTTAGGACGTCGTCCACGCGGTCCCAGAGATCCTCTTTCTTGAGCTTGAACATGTCCATGGCCAGCTTGCAGGCATAGATCTTGCCGCCGGAATCGGAGATCAGTTCGAGGAATTCCTGCACGGGCGGGATATCCAGCTTTTCCATCTCCTTGTTCATCAGGGAGGTGGCAAAGGCGGACACCCCGGGCAGGGCGCCCATCCAGGTGGGGAATGGCATTGTCATGGGCATGCCCAGCATTGGCATCGCCATGTTCAGAGCCGGATTCCCGACCGTCGCTACCTTCAAGTGATCCAGGGTGGTTTTGTTCAACGCGTTAAGGCCAAAGAAGGTGAAGAACAAGGAGGCTTCGATCCCCTCCATGCGGGCACCGTTGGCCATGATCAGGGCGGGATACACACCGTCCAAGGAGCCCTTGGAAACGATGATGCAGACTTTTTTGACGGGTTGTGTGTCAGACATAGTGGGGAGGAGTGAAGGTTAGATGCAGCCGACGGGCTTGGGGATGCCTGCGATCTTGGAGGCCTTTTTCAAGGGGCCGCCAGGAAAGAGATCGTAGAGTTCCTTGGTGGTGACGACTCCACTTTTGCCGACGCCGCGGATGGTGATAGTGGCGCTCTGCTTTTGCAGGTCGCGCAGATAGTTGAGGACTTTGTGGTGGCTCTCTGTGAGCGGTCCGACAGACTCTTCCGCTGCGATCGCATCTGCGATGGCGGTTGTCCATTGGCTCATGTCGGTGAGGTAGCCCTCTTCGTTCACTTCGACGGTGGTTCCTGCGATGGTCTTTTGCATGGTGGGGTTGGTGTAGGGTTAGGCGTTGGCGGGGGCTTTTTTGATGCGACTGATGCCGAGCAGCGGTCGGCCCTTCATCAAGATCTGCCAATAGACATGGCGAAAGGCAAGTTTGCCGAGATGGTTGAGGCGGCTTTCTTCGAGCAGTCGCATGGGGCCAAAGGCAAAGGGGAATCCGCCTTCGTGGGGTTCGATCTCGTAGTTAAAATCAATGAGCAGCGCCTTGCCGTCGCCGGATTCGATGAAGCAGTTTGAGTGACCGTCAAAGTCCTCCACCAGGGGCTGCCCAGCGATGTGGCGCAGGAGGTTCGCGGAAAGAGCCTCTGACTCAAAGTGCGCGACCGAGCCCGCCTTTGAGGCCGGGACGTTCGTGGCATCGCCGAGGATGAAGACGTCTGGGTACTTCAACGATTGCAGCGTGTGCTTGTGAGTCGGCACAAAGTCTAGATCATCACCGAGCCCCGAATCGCGAATAACCTCCGAACCCATGTTGGTGGGCGTGGTGACGAGGAGGTCGAACGGCACTTCGCGGCCATCGTAGCAAATCAGCTTGCGCCCCTCCGCATCGATTTTTTCCACAGCGAAATCCGTCTCCAATGCGATGCCTTTGTCCCCGAGGAGGTGGCCCAGCTTTTTGGCTGCTTTGGGTTTGGTAAAGGCACCCGTCAGCGGCGTGACATAGGTGATCTGCACCCTTTCGCGCATGCCGCGTTCGCGGAAAAAGGACTCGGCCAGGAAGGCAAATTCCAATGGAGCAACGGGACACTTCACTGGCATTTCCGTGACATGGACGACGAGTTTCCCGCCTTCCCAGGTGGCCAGCTTTTCCCGCAGAGCTGCGGCCCCGTCAAAAGTGTAGAAGTCAAAGATGCTCTTGCGCCACTCTGCGCCCAGCATGCCCTCTGTTTCTTCTGGGGCGGTGCGGCAACCGGTGGCGATGACGAGCAAGTCGTAGGCGACGGTGCTGCCTCCCTTTAAAGAGACACTGTGCGCATCCGGAGAGATTTTTTCAACCTCAGCGATCTGGAAGTCCACGCCCTTGGGCATGAAGTCACGCTTTTGTTTCACGATCTGATCGCGCCGGTAGTGGCCAAAGGGATAGAGGAGAAAACCGGGCTGGTAGTAGTGGTCTTCGTCGCGATCCAGCACGGTGATTTTCCAGTCCGCAGCAGCGAGATTGCGGCGCATGTGATGGGCGATCATGGTCCCAGCGGTGCCTCCGCCGAGGATGAGTAGATGCTTGGGATTCATAGAGATAGGTAGTTGGATTTGAGAAGCTCGCTAAGACGGTCGCAGGTACCTCAATTGGGATCGGTCAGACGCTGCGCCTTCGCGGTCAGGCGCTGCTGAATGCTGGTGCAGACGTTTTCGCAGAGATCGACGATGGTGTTGTCCGCGATATAACAGACGGTCGAGATGCCTTCACGACGCCGACCAACGATGCCAGCATCCGCCAAAGACTGGACATGGCGAGAAACATTGCCTTGGGTGAGTCCGGTAGCGTCCGCTAACTCGTTGATGTTCTTATCCCCGCTCTCGAGAGCGCGGATGATCCTCAACCTGCTGGGTTCGGACAGAGCCCGAAACCAAGCAGCGATGAGGTCCAATGCCCCGCCTGAAAGAACCGATGATGAAGAGAGAGCCATAACCGACAAATGAGTTGAAAACCGTTTCGTTATATGCATGTATAGTCATGTAATTAGTTCCTGTCAAATTCAATCCCCCTCCTTATGAGTTCTTCCTTCCAAACCGACACCCGTGGGGTGCTGGTGCCGTGTGCAGAATGCAGCACCGTTAACCGTATCCCTTACAACCGCCTGGGCCAACGTGGACGCTGCGCCTCCTGCCAAAAGCCTCTCCCTGGATTGGCTGCGCCTGTGGAGATCACCAGCATTGACGCCTTTGCAGGTCTCATCGGCCAGCCCAACCTCCCCGTGGTGGTGGATTTTTGGGCGGAATGGTGCGGCCCCTGCAAGATGATGGCACCTGAATTTGCAAAGGCAGCAGCCCAAACTGCCGGACAAGCCATCTTTGCCAAATTGAACACGGAGGTCGTTCCAGAAGTGGGTCAGCGCCTGCGTATTCAAGGGATCCCTGCTTTCATCCTCTTCCACCACGGCAAAGAAAAGGATCGCAGTTCCGGCTTCCAACCCGCACAGCAGCTTTTGGCCTGGGCAGCATCGGCATTGGCAGGTGCGGCCGCTGAATAGCCAGCAGGATTGTTCACAGCCACTGCGAGAATCGATAATTTTGCTAAAAACTGAAAAAATTGCTTCAAATCTTTTGATTATTAGGGTTTCATCAACAAAATGGAGTGGTGATCGCGATTCCTGCGCTCACTCGATCCACAGCTCCGATGCTTCCCCTCTCTCGAGATCGTCGCAAGAAGCCCGCTGCGGTGGCCCCCAAGGCCCCGCGTCGAGCCGAGAAGACGCGTGCGAAGCGGCCTAAGACTGAAGGCGCGACACAACACGAGGTCGATCTCGAGCCCGATTCTCCGGTCATTCGCGAACACAAAAAGGCGGAGGCTCGCCGTCGTGGTTTCAAATATGCCGCGTGGCTGGTCATTCTGATTGTCGTTGGTACCGTCGGCTGGGCAGTCATCAAAGAGACCTTCGTTGAAAACCCGAAATTTGGTCTTCGCGAAGTCATCGTGAATACCCGCGGTGCCCTAACCCCGCGCAAAATCGTTCGCGTGCTGGGCCTGACGGAGGGGTGCAGCGTCCTGACGCTGAACATGCATCATCTGGCGGAAAAGCTCCGCCGCCTCCCCGAAGTCAAGGATGCCCGAATCGCAAAAGACAACGACGGACGGCTGATCATTAACGTCACACAGCGTGATCCAATCGCCTGGATCGAGAGCTCAGCCCTGAAACTGACGCCAATGAAAAGTGGTTTTGGGTGCTTGGTCGATGCAGAGGGCATCGCCATCCCGTGCGAAGTGATCTTGGACGAATACGCCTCGTTGCCCGTCATCCAAAACCACAGCCTGAACCAGATGAATCCCGGCGGGGAAATCCAGGACGTCAGCGTGCGGGAGGCTATCAGCCTGCTCAAAGAACTGGAAGCCCGCTGCGAAGAAGGCGCAGACACCGTGCGCCGCATCGAAATCCCCAATCCCTGGTCCCTCGTCGCCAAATTTGAAGACGGTGCTTCCGTCACTTTTGGTCCCGGGAAATTGAAATCACAACTCGCCCGCTTCGATCGTGTCAAAATCCAGGCGCGGCAGTACCACTGGCAGATCGACACCCTGGACCTGCTCCCGGTGGACAATGCCAGCATCACTTTCCGCCGCCCACCCGATCTGGCCGCCCTGCGCGCCGTCCCAACGGCAACGCTTATCGCTACCCCTCCCTCCCACCGTTAACCCTCAAGACCATCATGGCCAAATCCACCATCTACGCAGGCCTAGAAATCGGCACCCAAAAGATCTGTGTCGTCGTCGGCGAAGCTAAGCGCGACGGCGCGATTCGTATCCTCGGCGTCGGTCAGGCCCCCTCTCGTGGCGTCCGCAAAGGCGAGATCGTTGACTTCGAAAAGGTTCAGACCTGTCTGAATGATGCGCTCGTCCGTGCCGAAGACCGCAGTGATGTGATGATCCGCAATGTCTTCCTCGGCGTGACCGGTGCGCATATCGAAAGCCTGAACAACCGCGGCTGCTACCGCCTGCCGGATGAGCAGTCAGAGATCACCGAAGACGACGTCGAAGAGGCCAAGGAAATCGCCCGCAATGTGCCAATCCCACAGCAGAACGTCTTTTTGCACAGCGTGACCCGCCAGTACATCGTGGATGGACAGGAAGGCGTGAAGCAACCCATCGGCCGCGAAGGCCGCATGCTGGAGGCAGACTACCACATCATCCACGGCATGCGTGCGCGTATCCAGAATGCGATCCGCTGCGTGCGCGAGATCCCACTGGAGGTCGAAGACGTCGTCTTTAACCCGATCGCCGCAGCCCAAGTCGTCCTAACCCGCGAGGCCAAAAATCAGGGTTCCCTGATGATCGATTTCGGCGCAGGCACCGCTGACTACGTCCTCTATCAAGACGGCATGATCACAGCCTCGGGCTCCATCCCGCTGGGGGGTGACCACATCACCAACGACATCGCCCTTGCCCTGCAAATCCCGAACGGCCGGGCAGAGAAGGTGAAGATCGAAGACGCTAGCTGCCTGTACGAAGACGTCCCAGAGGACGAGATACTGCTGATCGAAGACGATGGCGGCCTCGTCATCGGCGAAGTAGAGCGCGCCTTCCTCAACGAGGTCGCCTACCTGCGCACTCGGGAGATTTTGGACCAGGTCAAGGAGCGCTGCCAAGACCACCTCTCCCGCCTCGCTGCGGGCGTGTACCTGACCGGCGGCGTCAGTCTAATGAAAGGCATTGACTCCGTGGCAAAAGACGTGTTTCAAATGAAGGTGACGCGCGCCGGATCGGCTCCGGTCAGTGGCGTGTCTGCCATGTTTGAGAATCCTCAGTACTCCACGCCCATCGGCCTCATCCGTTATGCGCAGATCTTGGACAGCGAGAAGCCCTTTCTTTCCCCGTTAGCACGCCTAGGCCGCCGTATGGCGGATCTACTGAATACCGTCGCTCTCTAAACCTTTTTAAAAGCCCCAGCAACCCAACCCAAACACACCGCCTCTTATGGTCGAATATGATCGCAATCAACTCCAGGCCGCACCCGGCACCGCTGGCCTGAAAATCTGCATTGTCGGAGTCGGTGGCTCAGGCTCAAACGTCCTGGACCGCATCACGCTAGACAAAACGGTCGAGGCCAATCTGATCAGCATGCACACCGATGTGCGTGTGCTCGGCCATTCCATGGCACCCCTGAAACTGCAGTTGGGTGGCGAACTCATGCGCGGTGTCGGCGCAGGTGGTGATCCAGATCTGGGTCGCGAAGCAGCCCTTTTCTCGCGCGATGCGATCCGCTCCGCCGTGCAGGGCTTCAATATCATCTTCATCTGCACCGGTCTCGGCGGTGGCACTGGTTCTGGTGCCGCACCCGTCATTGCCGAAATTGCCAAGAGCACCGGTGCGCTGGTGCTGGTCGTCGCCACCATGCCCTTCAGCTTCGAAGGACGCCGCCGCGTCAATCAGGCCGAAGAAGCTCTGGAACTGCTGCAAAAGCGCGCCGACGCGCTGATCCTCTTTGAAAACAACCGCATGGGAGAGCTCATCCTCCCAAAAGACGGCATCCAAAAAGCCTTCAGCCAAGCCGATCAACTCATCGCCCAGAGCCTGCGTGCCGTCTCAACGATGGTGTCGATTCCTGGTCTGGTGAAACTTGGTCTCGACGATCTTACCACTGCCCTCTCCGCATCCAACGGTCGTTGCCTCTTCGGGTTTGGCGAAGCTCGCGGCCAGAACCGCGGCATTGAGGCACTCAAGCGCGCTCTCAAGAGCCCGCTCATCGATCAAGGCCGTCTCCTGCATCAGACCCGCAGCCTGCTGGTGCACGTCGCTGGCGGCGAAAGCCTGACGCTGATGGAAGTGGAAGCCATCATGAAGCAGCTCGGCCGCAACGTGCCGGATCACACCCACATCCTGTTCGGCGTTGCAGTGGACGCCAAACTGGGCGAATCCACCTCAGTCACCCTGATCAGTTCCCTTGGACTGGAACAGCTCACCGCGCATAGTTCCGCAGCCGCCGCACCAGTCGCATTGAACACCCCCGCACCCGCCCGGGCTGCGCCACGTTCGGCGCCGCCGGTCACCGCTCCACCACCAGAACTCTTAGCCGTCACTCCGGCACCGGAGCCGATGGAGCTTTTTAGCCCTGAAGAATTGCCGGCAGTCGTGCCGCCTCCAGCGCCAGTCGCGGAGGAGGAACCCATTGCCGAAATCGAAGAAGTCCCAGCTCCAATCGAGGAAGAGCAAGAAGAGTTCTTCGCCGAGGCGGACGCCCCGGTCGAGGAGCCAGCGATTCAAGACGAGCCCGAAGAAGTGGACGAACCAAGCGCCACCATTCCTGACAGCATTGACTTTGCCGACGAGCCAACTTTCGAAGAGGCCGCCATCGAAGAAGAAGAGGAGGACGAGGCTCCCTTCATCGCCGACGCTCCTCAGGTCCTAGCTCCAGTCGCCGACACAGCTCACGTCCCACTTCCGGTCGCCAGCCGCCCAGTCGCCGAGGAGGAACCCACTCCTGCACCAGCACCGACGCCGGTTGCCGCAGCGCCAGCCAAGCAACACGGTAGCACCCTCGCCGCAGTGGTTGCCCGTGGAAATGGCAACGGCTCCAAACGCGCTGCCGAAGATCAAGCGACCTTCCGCCTCGGCGATGAAGATCGCGGCAAGCACTTCAAAGACACCGAGCCCGCCCTCGCCTCCGACGGCGGCGAAAACCTTGACGTTCCGACCTGGATGCGCCTCAAGCGCAAGATTCGCGGCTAAGGCCATGGAGATTCCATCCTTTTGTGGCGTGGAACTTTGACTGGGACGATGACAAGTCCCGGTTGGCTTGTCGCTGCGAGACGTTTCGGATACAACGCGACATCGGCGCAGCACCAAGAAACTTGGCGCTGCGCGCATCGGAATCTGGCCGGCCGGGAGGCCGGCGCTCCAAGGGGGCCTACTTAGCGCCGGCGGCGGCAGCATCAGCGATCGCTTTCACGTCGCGGTTGCTTTCCAGCACCTTGTCCACGAGGCCGTATTCGGCGGCTTCTGCGGCGCTCATGTAGTTGTCGCGGTCAGCATCTTTTTCGATCTGTTCCGTGCTCTTGCCGGTGTGGTGAGCCAAGATACGATTGAGCCGACGCTTGAGTTTGTACATGAAGTCAACGGTGCGCTCCACATCGCTCGCAGTTCCACGGGCACCACCGGAGACCTGGTGGATCATGATGTCGGAGTTTGGCAAAGCGTAACGCTTGCCCTTGGTGCCAGCGGCCAGAAGAACGGCACCCATGCTGGCAGCCATGCCAATGCAATAGGTGTTCACATCGCATGTGACGAACTGCATCGTATCATAAATGGCAAGGCCTGCGGTGACGCTGCCGCCAGGGCTGTTGATGTAAATGTTGATGTCCTTCTTCGGATCCTGCATCTGCAAGAAGAGGAGCTGGGCGATGACGATGTTGGCCATCTGATCGTCGATTCCTGTGCCGATAAAGATGATCCGGTCCTTGAGCAGACGGGAATAAATGTCATACGCACGCTCCACACGTCCTTCGCTTTCGATCACGGTAGGGACAATGTAATTGGAAGGGCGGACGAATGAAGGGAAATCAAATTCTGAGTTAGACATGGTGTAATGAAAGGTTGGCGGGTTGCCTTGTCAATCAACCATACGCATAGAGTGGTGCGGAGTGACAAAACTCTTCCGCCCAAACCCAAGAAAATTTTCCAAACCGGACGGCGCTACTCCACCGCAGACGTGTGCTTCAAGATGAAGTCGATGATCGGGGTCGAATCGTCCAGCCCATGCGGGTGATGTCCAACGCCGGGCTTGGCGATCAACTCCATAGTCCCACCGAGCGCCTTGTAGCGCTCCGCAATAAGACCGGTGTTTTCATCCCAGGGCACGACGTCATCGGCATCGCCATAAACATGCAGCAGCGGCACGTGCTCAGCGGCGAGCGGGGCTAAGTTATCCACTGGATTGCCCGTGTAGGCCATGGCCTCTTCCTCCGACTTGAAGCCCCAGAGCTTTTGCACGTAACCCCAGTTTGTGGGATCTCCCTTGCCCTTTCCCTTGCCTCCGGGCCAGCTCTTGAAGTCGCAAACGGGTGCGTCACCATAAATGCAGGCTACTTTATCAGGGTTCGCCTCCGCCCAGTTGTAGCAGTAAAGACCACCCCGGCTCAGCCCCACCAGTGCCGCCTTTTTGCCGAACCCATATTTGCCCGTCAGTTCCAGATAGAGAGCATTCCACTGAGCGACGGCGTCTGGGCAGCCGAGCATGTTCGGGAGACTGAGATAAACGATGTGCAAGCCCTTGCCGAGCAGCGCGATATCGGGTGCGGGCTTGTGGCCAAAAAATTCACCATGCCAGACCCAGGGTATTCCGGGCGCGGCCTGCTTTGGCTCAACGATCGTCAGTTTCTTGCCATGGAAATCGATATCGTGCTTTGCATAACCATTCCAATCGCCAGTCGCCGGTGGAAGAGCTGACGCCGTCGTCTGCCGAGCCAGGGTGCGAGCCTCCGCATCCAGCTTTGCCGCCTTCGCCTGCGCTTCTGCCAGAGGCAATCCCTGCTTCATGCCTGGGCGCTTGTGACCGGTCTCAGAGAGCCATGCGTCCTTCAGCAGGCGCTGTTTCTCCTGGATCAACTTCAAGATCGCCGCACCCTGCGGATGCACCGGCACACCTTGGTCATCGACTGGAAGTTCCCAGGCATCGAGCAATGGGTGAGCCATCACCAAGTGCCCCTCGGAATTCGGGTGAATGCCATCTTTGGAAAAGGAAAAGGCGGGATCCGTGCGGCGATGCTCCGCCAGCGCGGCCTTCATTGCGCCGTGCACATCCACTACGTCCCAACCATCTGCACGTCGGCTGATCAACCAGTCGGTGTAAGCTGAAAGCACCTCGTCGTAACCTTCATACGGCGTCGGGTAGGCATCCAGTCCAGCGGGGAGAACCTTGGCCTTGATCGGAATGGGATCAAAAGCAGCCGGGGTCAGGTGCAGCATTGCGGCGCCAGCGGCGGCCACTTTTTCGCGCAGCTTTTCCATGCCCGCTCGATAGGCAGCAAAGCGCTCCTCGCCCAGAGGATAGTAGATGCCGTCGTTCATGCCATAGCACGCGATGACGAGGTTCGGTTTGGACTTGGCAAGGACACGATCCAGGCGCTCGTGGAGGTCAGGCCGTGGGAATTTGCCACCAGCGTGACCATCCTCAGAGAGGCCGGAGACGGTCTCGCTAGGCAACCCGATGTTTAGCACCTCCACCACCTGATCTGGATGCGCGGCGATCATCGCGGCCTCAATGAATTCGATGTAACCGCCGCCATACGTGATGCTATCGCCCACAAAAACGATGCGCTTGACGTCGGGTAAACCTGCATAGCTGGAGATGGCTAAGCTAAAAACGGCGGCGATGAGAACGAACAGACGCATGACAAATGGCAGAGATTAGGATTCCGGAGTCTTGGGCTTGGTGGGACGAATTTTGCCAGTCCCGGGCAGGGCGGACAAAAAGAAATAACGTGGACTTTGGACCAAGTCTCCCATCTCACGTGTCGCTGTGGCAGACAAAACTTCCTCCAACTTTTCCCGGGCCGCAGGATGGCGCTCCAGCCATTTGTCGAGGAATCGCTGGAGCCGCTTGTTCGCGTTCCACTCCGTTGCCACACTGCCCAGATTGAGGAGAAAGATCACGATCCATAGCGCACCAAAAGCCAGGACTCCTAGCTTGAAGGGCATCACCTTGAGAAAGGCCAGCGTCACCACGATCGCGGCAAGGAACATCGGTGCATAGCGTGCCAATCGAATGCAGCTCTGCCGCCAACGGAGCTCCGTCAACTGCTCCCCCTGCTGCGTCGCATGCGCAGCCTCATGCAAGGCTACCGCCCAAGAGGCCAGGTCAGTCCCGTCCACGTAGGCGCTCCGCAAAATGAGGCGCTTGCGCGCTGGGTCATAAAAATCCGTCACGATCCCGTCGTGTGTGACGATCTCGACATCCGTCACGCCCTCGCTCGCGAGAAAGGCCTGCGCGATCTCGCTGGCCGTGTGTGCCGTCGGTGCCCGCTCACGCCGAGCCCGCGCGATAGCGGCCGCAAAGCGACCCCTTGCGGCATTGCTGAGCATGTAAGTCACGCCAAACGCCAGCATGACAACGATGAGAGGAAGAAACATGTGCAGAGACTAACGTGGATCTAGGCACAGAACAATCTCCCAACGCAATCAGAAGGGACATCGGGCACGAGAAGAACGGGAGCCCTCGTCACTTCGGCGCCCCATCGTGACCGACGGCATTCAGATAAAAGGCGTATTCATCCGCGAGGCTCTCGATCACCTTGGCGGTGGGAGTGCCACCCCCGTGGCCCGCTTTGGTCTCGATGCGCATCAGAATGGGGCCATCGCCGCCTTGGGCGTGTTGCATGGCGGCACCGTATTTGAAGCTGTGAGCGGGAAAGACGCGATCGTCGTGATCAGCAGTCTCGATTAACATCGGGGGATAGTGCGTGCCTGCTGTGGCATTGTGGTAGGGGCTGTAGCGCAGGAGATTGTCAAAGTCCGACTTTTGATCTGGGAATCCATACTCCTCCTGCCAAGCCCAACCGATGGTAAAGGTCTGGAAACGCAGCATGTCCATCACGCCCACATCTGGGCAAGCGGCCGCGAAGAGCTCGGGACGCTGATTGACGCAGGCCGCGACCAGAAGACCCCCGTTGCTACCGCCGGAGACGACGAGCTTTGGCTGCGAGGTGTATTTTTCTGCGATCAAGAACTCTGCCGCACCGATGAAGTCGTCGAACACGGTTTGCTTCTTCAGCCGCTGGCCCGCCTTGTGCCAGTCCTCGCCATATTCACCGCCGCCCCGCAGGCAGGCCACGGCATACGAACCGCCTAACTCTAGCCACACGGTGATGCCAGCAGAAAAGCCCGGCGTCAGGGAGATATTGAATCCGCCGTAGCCATAGAGCAGCGTTGGGATGGAACCATCGCGCGGTGCGTCGTTGCGATGGGTGATGAAAAGCGGAATGCGGGCGCCGTCTTTGCTGGGGAAAAAAACCAACTCGGTCGTGTAGGCGGAAAGATCTACCGGGAAGGCAGGCTCCCAAAACAAGGTGCTACTTCCAGAGGCGATGTCGTAGCGGTAGATCGCGCCGGGATGCGTGTAGCCAGTCACCGCATAAAAGGTCTGGCGATCGTCCTGCCGACCCCCGAAGCCGCCTGCAGACCCCAGATCCGGGATTTCAATCTGGCGCAGTTCTTTGCCATCGCGATCATAGACGCGGACATCGTCGTGGGCATCCACCATGGTCTGCGCAATGAACTGGCCATTCAGATAGCTAACGGATTGCAGCGTGCTTTTTCCCTCTGGCAGGACGGTTTTCCATTCCCCTTGAGCGGGATTGCTCACGTCCACTGCGATCAGTTTCCGTCGCGAGGCATCGCGGTCAGTGAGCAGATAAAAGACGGAACCATCGTTGCCGACGAAATCATACTGCGCGTCAAAGTCGTTCAACAGCTCCACCACTGGCGAATCTGCCCCCGCTTGGAGGTCCCGATAAAACAGGGCGTTCTTGGAGCTAGAACCCTCCCAGACGCTGAGAATGAGGAACCGCTCGTCGTCCGTGACCCCTGCGCCGAATCCCCACTTGGGATGATCGGGGCGTTCATAGATCAGCACATCCTCCGACTGGGCTTGGCCGAGCCGATGGAAATAGAGCTTTTGGTTCAGGTTCGTATCCTTCAGTGCTTGGCCCGGTGCGGGTTCAGCATAACGGCTGTAATAAAAGCCGCTGCTATCGGGTGCCCAACTGGCTCCGGAGAACTTCACCCACTCGATCTTGTCGGACAGAACCTTTCCCGAATCCACCTCCATGACATGCCAGATATTCCAGTCCGAACCGGACGTAGAAAGCCCATAGGCCAGCAGTTTGCCATCATCACTGACGGCGGAACCGGAGATGGAAATGGTTCCATCCTCCGACAGTGTGTTGGCGTCTAGAAGTAGATGCTCCTCCGCGCCCTCTTTGTCTTCCCTCCAATACCGGACGGGTTGGTTTTGCAGACCAGTGCGGCGGGAGTAAAAGAGACGTCCAGCGATGATCTGGGGCAACCCATGCTTGTCATAGTCCATGGCGGCCTTCAGCCGAGTGCGAATCTCTTCGCGCTGTGGCAGTTTTTCCAAAAAGGCCGTCGTATAAGCCTGTTGCGCCTTTACCCAGGCCTGCGTTTCCTCAGAGTCCAGATCCTCCATCCAGCGATACGGATCAGGCACCTCGATTCCATGCAAAAGGTCCACCGTATCGGCGCGACGTGCAGGTGGATAGGGTTCAGCGGCGGTCAGGGGAGCAGGTGAGGACATCAATAAACAAACGGCTGTAAGCAGCCAGTGGGCGCGTTGCATAACTGGCAGCCATCATGCACCACGCGAGCTCGGACGCAAAGCCGTTTCAAGATCCCGCCAACGCAACCATAGCGCGATAACCACTACTGATGCTGCGTCTGGCTCTCGCCGCTTTTGGAGGTATTCCAGGACCCAGGCTGGATGCCCAGCCGCGCCGTTTCATCGACCGGCGGCAGTAGGTCTGCATACACAACGAAGGTCTCAAAGATGGTCTGCCCGATCTCGTTCAATCTCCCCTGAAGCTCATCAATGAACTCGTGGACCCCGCGTTCTAGGATCTCGCCGATCGTGCTATAGACCACATCGGCATAGAGACGTCCAGACAGGCGCACGGGCTCTGGCATGGAGTCCTCAGACTGATACTCGCAGAGGCTCATCAGAGACTTTTTCAGACCCGCTATGCTGTTGGCGACGGAGCGAGGAAAGGATTCCTCGAGCAAAAGGTACTCCAAGACTTTCGTCGGCACGAGACGGTTGTGATACTCCTGATAGGCATGCCAAGCAGAGCAGGATCGCAACAGGGCCGCCCAGCGCATCGGCTGTGCATCTGGATGCGGTGGCACCTCATGGGATAGGGTGGAGCAAGTGTCAATCAACCGCGACGTCGCATCCGCCCGCTCGATGCAGGCGCCCAAACGCAGGAAGTGCCAGCCCTTGCCCCGCGGTGTGGTGGAAGTCACGATCCCTTGGAACTGGTAGGAGCCGCGCAAAACACGCTCGTAGAACGTAGCTTGCTGGTGACGATGCATCGAGATGCCGTTTGCTGAATCGACAAACAATCGCAGATCATTGATGCAGCCCCAGACCTCGTCAGAGATCTGATCGCGGATCGTGCGTGCATTTTCGCGGGCAGCGCGGATACAGTTCAAGATCGAATTTGGATTCTCCTGATCCAGGGCCAGGAACTCCGCGACCTTGTGACCCTCGATTTCACCGTGACGCGCAGCGTAGGATTTTTCGTCCCCAGTGGTCATCAAGACGGGGCTCCAGAACTGGGCCTCGTCCGAGGATTCTGCCCCGGCGTCCAAAAAGAGTTCATGGGTGGAAAGAAGCAACCTTGCCAGATTGTCCGCCCGCTCCATGTAGCGTGCGGCCCAGTATAGACTGTCTGCGACTCTGCTTAACATTAGATTGCCCCCCCTTTAATCGTGGTGGTGGTTGCCTCGCCAGCGGGCGCTTCCTCATCCCCCCACAGGACCCAAGTGTCTTTGCTTCCGCCCCCTTGGGATGAATTCACCACTAGAGAGCCCTTTTTCAGCGCCACGCGAGTTAGTCCACCCGGCACGACTCGAACCTTGTCTCCAGTCAGGACATAGGGACGTAGATCGATGTGTCGACCCTCAAAGTGATCATCCACAAAGACCGGGTGCCGCGATAGCGCCAGCACTGGTTGGGCGATGTAGTTGCGCGGATTGGCTCGGATGCGGTCGGCAAAAGTAGCGCGCTCTTCCTTGGTTGATGACGGCCCCATCAGCATCCCGTAACCGCCGGATTCGTTCACGGCCTTCACCACGAGGTTTTCAAGGTTGGCTAGCATGTGATCGCACTCCTTGGGGTTGATCCCCAGGAAGGTCGGCACGTTGGCCAAGATCGGATCTTGATCCAGATAGTATTTGATCATGGCCGGGACGCAAGCATACACCGCCTTATCGTCCGCCACACCAGTGCCGATGGAGTTTGCCAAAGCCACACGCCCACGCTGATACGACTGCACCAGCCCTGGAACTCCCAGCAGCGAATCTTCGCGGAAGACCAGTGGGTCGAGGAAATCATCATCAATGCGGCGGTAGATCACGTCCACCCGTTCCAACCCGCGCGTGGTGCGCATGAAGACGCAATCGTTGCGCACGATCAAATCGCGACCTTCAACAATCGGCACACCCATCTGCCGGGCCAGGAAGCAGTGCTCGAAGTAGGCGCTGTTAAAAACACCAGGCGTCAGCACCACGATCACTGGATCTGGAAGTCCAGGAGGTGCTAGATGGGCCAGCGTATCGCGAAGCATGGTCCCATAGGCATCCACCGGACGCACCCGAAGGGAGTGGAGCAACTCCGGAAAGGTGCGCTTCATCGTGCTGCGATTTTCCAGCATGTAGGAAGCACCGGAGGGGCAGCGTCCGTTGTCCTCCAGCACATAATACTCACCATCCCCCCCGCGCACAAGATCGGTGCCGCAGATGTGGATGTAGATGTCGTGTGGCACATGCACTCCGCGGAATTCGGGTCGGTAGTGGGAAGCGCTATGGACTAACTCCGCTGGAACCACTCCATCCTTGATGATCTTTTGATCGTGGTAAACGTCGCGCAGGAAGAGATTCAGCGCTGTGATGCGCTGAATGAGCCCCGCCTCAATCCGGTCCCACTCTTTGCGCGGAATCACGCGCGGCATCAGGTCGAAGGGGAAAATGCGCTCCGTACCCTGATTGTCGCCGTAAACGGTAAAAGTCACCCCTTGTCTAAGAAAGGCCGCATCCGCCGCGCGCTGGTGTTGCCCGTATTCCGCTGCGGTGAGTCCTCCAATGTTTTGGCTCAGGCTCCGGTAATGCGGGCGTACCGTTGCGTTATCGCTGAACACCTCGTCGAAGAAAGTGCCCGTATCGTAGCTATTGAACAGGGAGGACATGGTTGAGGCTACACTAGTAGCATGGACCGTGCCATGTCCATTGTCAGGCCGTCAGCGGCAATCGTCGTTGGGGCTTGTGCTCCCTCCGAATCCGTGCACGATGCGCCCATGCCTGCCCCCAAACTCATCGCCATCGTCGCCATGGCTGCCAACCGCGTTATTGGCCGGGAGGGTAAGCTGCCGTGGCATTTTCCGGAAGACTTGAAGTTCTTCAAGCGCACGACCCTGGGCCACCCAATCCTCATGGGGAGGGCCACCTTTGAATCCATCGGCAAGCCACTACCTGGGCGGGAAAATGTCGTCTTGAGCAACACAATGAGTCCAACCGATGGCATCACCGTTCTGCGAGATGTCAGCGAACTGGCTACGGCCTGCCCAGACGCAAAAACCATCTATGTCATCGGTGGCGCGCGCCTCTTTGCCGACTTACTCCCGAAGTGCGACGGTCTCTACCTGACGGCTGTCCGGGGCGATTACGAGGGCGATGTCTTTCTGCCACCGTTCGAGCACCTTTTCGACCTGAACCACATCGTGGAGACCACGCCAGACCTCGAATTTCGCTACTATCGGCGGAAGATCTGACTCATGTCAGCGGCGGATCTTATTGCCAGTCATAAGCAGGCTGCCGAAGGCAATGATGACCAGAATGCCGAGGCCAAACACCCATGAAGGCATGCCGGACGGGTGCGCTGGAGTGCTCGGGGTGATTTTTGGAGTGATGGTGACGAGTTCGACCTCCGGCGTGGTATCGACGGGATCCCAGTTCGCCGCCATCAGCAGATCAATCCCTGGGTTTTGATCCTTCACTTCGCAGGAGCAGGCACCGCACAGGTAGGTGGAATGTTCCAGGACATTGCCTTCGTGAATGCCTTTGCCGATCAGCGGCTCAAGAATTCGCCCGCGACCAAAGACGGGAAAGGCCATCGGTTCTCCGGTAAAGTCAGCCAGATCAGGCTCGATGTGCAGCAGCATCGCCAACAGCGCCGCTTCTTTTGGATCAGTACGGCTCAGGCGCAGGACAGAAAAATCAATCTTCAGCGGCAGAGTCGATTGCAGGGTGTCGACGGCGTTTTCGTGCGCGCGAGTCGAGCCGGGCTTTTCCGCCTCATCCTGAGTAATGACGCCATCGGGCAATTCCAGGGTGGATTGCGCTTTCTCGAGAGCCTCCGTTAGGGTCTTGGTCGCTGCGTCATCCTTGACCTTATCTCCGCTCTCCACCAGCAGCCAGATCGCCGACTGCCCCGTCAAAAGCCGTTTGCGCAACTCCTGCCGCACCGGGGAGTCGATGATCACATTGAGGGCATCGCCCGAAAGGGGGGCCTGCCAGATGGGTTGGTTCCCGTCATCGCGCAGTTTGTTCGGATAATGCAGCGTGATTTGTGTCGGCGCACTGGTCACGGAGGGGGCAGGATGGAGGGTGACCTCGATGTTCGCAGGATGCTCCGCAGCTCCAGGGGCGTTGCGTAATTGCTCCACCAAAGCCTGCTCAGCAGCGCTCAGCCCCCCTTTGCCGGGGGTGATGGTGACGAGATACTCCGCAGGCGCCCATCGCTCCAACGCATAGCGAAACACCGGAATCTGACAGGCCATGAGCGCACCGCTTCCTGCCAGGCAAAGGGCAACGGCAATTGATCGGACGGGCAAGGGGATGCTAAGCATGGTGATGGAGAGATCGTGGTATTTTGCATGGTGTTTTCACGAAAGTCACGCGGCGTCACCCGTATAGACTCCTTCCACCATGATGAATCTCTCCCTTTTTTCGCCCCGGCGGCTCGCTCTGCTTCTCTCAATCGCAGCAGCTTCCGCGCCAGCTGCAGACTGGCCCACGTATCGCGGGGATGCAGCGCGCAGCGGCTACACGGCGGAGACCATCCCCAATCAACTGCGCCAGCGCTGGCAGTTCGACACTGGCCATGCGACGAAACCCGCTTGGCCGACCTCGGACCGGATGGAGTTCGACCTCGCCTTTCAACCAATCATCGTCGGCGATGTGGTGCTGTTTGGAAGTTCCGCCGATGACCAAGTTTATGCCATGGACGGAAAAACGGGCGCGGTGCGCTGGCGATTTTTTACCGGCGGACCCGTTCGGTTTGCGCCAGCGGCGTGGCAGGATCGCGTGTTTGTCGTCAGTGATGATGGTTACCTTTACGCGCTGTCCGTGGTAGATGGGCATGTGATTTGGAAGCACCAGGGTGGTCCTGGGCCAGAGAAAGTGATCGGCAATGAGCGGCTGATTTCTCATTGGCCTGCCCGGGGTGGTCCGGTCGTTTGGGAGGACGCCGTCTATTACACCGCCGGGATCTGGCCCAGCGATGGCGTCTTTGTTCATGCACTCGATGCGGCTACGGGCAAACCGCGCTGGTCGAATAGCGAGACCGGTCGCATGAAAATGAATCAGCCTCATGGCGGTGCCGAGGCCGTCAGCGGCGTGGCACCCCAAGGCTACCTGCTGGCCAATGCAGACGCGCTGATCGTTCCGACCGGTCGCGCCGTGCCTGCGGTTTTCGAGCGGATGGATGGTAGCCTGCGCTACTATCAGCTGCAAAAAAATCAGCAACGTGGCGGCACCAGCACCTTCCTGACCGATGCGTTTTTCATGAACTCCGGCTGCCTGTTCGATGTTCCCACGGGCGAGCTCGCTTCGCAGCAGGGCATGGGTTGCGCGGTCGCGATCCCTGGTGGCGTGGTGCGTGCCGATGGCCGGTCTTTGATCATCTCCAAGTGGAAGGACGTCGAAAAGATCGATCGCAAAGGCCAAACGCAAAAACTGCGCACACTGGAGCAGGAAAAGCTAGTGCCGCTCGATGGCGAGGTGCGCTCATTCATCATCACCGGCAGCGAGGCCGTCATCGGTGGCGATGGCCAGATCAGCGCCATTGATTACAATGGCCAGCGCACCCAGTGGTGGAAGCAATCGGTGGAAGGTCGCGTGCTCGGGCTTGCCGCGGCTAATGGCATGTTAGTGGCGACGACTGATCGCGGCATCGTTTATCTCTTCGATGGTGTCCCCGGCCCACGCCCCGAGCCCCAGGTCGCAGCAGCCCCTCCCCCGCCAGACGCCAAGGCAGATGCAGAGGCGCAAAAGATCCTCGCAGCCAGTGGCATCGCTGCGGGTTATGCAGTGGTCTTGGGCGATGCCTCCGGCGCTCTCACCGAGTCCCTCACAAGGCTCTCGGAGCTGCAATTGATCGTGGTGGAGCCTGATGCTGCGCTGGCCGCGCAGGCACGATTGCGGCTTACCAGCGCAGGTGTTTATGGGTCACGCGTCACCGTTCTCGTCGCGGACCCCGCGCAGACACATCTGCCGAAGCATTTTGCCAATTTGATCATCGCGCCGCAGGACGCCGACCCAAAAGAACTGGCCCGTATCCAGCGCCCCTACGGCGGCGTCATTTGCCATCGCAAGGCTGGAGAGATCACTGTGGAAAAGAGCGGTGTACCACCCGGTGCGGGCGAGTGGACCCACCAGAACGGCAATGCAGCCAACACACTTTGCTCTGACGACGAAATCGTCAAAGGCCAGCTCTCGATGTTTTGGTTTCGCGATGTCGAGTTTGAGATCGCCAACCGCCATGGACAGGGTCCCGCGCCCCTGGTATCGCAGGGCTACATGGTTGTGAGCGGAGTGAATGGTTTGGTTTGTGTGGATGCGTTCAATGGGCGCTTGCTTTGGGAGTTCCCGCTGAAGGAGTTCCTCATCGACTACGACGGCATCCATCACGATGTCGGCGTCGGCGATACGGGCGGCCCTTTCTGCATTGGGGGCGATTCCGTGTATGTAAAGAGCGGAGCGCGCTGTGTGCGGATCGATTTGGCGACGGGCAAAGTGCGGGGTGAATTTGACACTCCCGTCGCGGCAGATGCGGCAAACAGAAACTGGGGCTACCTGGCCTGGAACGACGGCGTCCTCTTTGGTTCCGTGGCCAACGAGGGCCACAATGTAAGTCCACGCTATCAGATGACTGAACTGCGCACAGAGTCCGTGCTGCTCTTTGCGATTGATCCAGATTCCGGCAAGCAACTCTGGCAATACCAGCCGAAGGGCAGCATTCGGCACAACTCCATCGGCATCGCCGGAGATCGCCTCTTCCTGATCGATCGCCCGCTCGTGGAAGCTGACCACATAGTGAATCCGAGGCGCGAAGGCAAGTCTGGAGCTCGACTCACCCACAGCGATGTGCCCAGCGGCACACTTCTGGCGCTAGAGGCCAGAACAGGCAAAGTGGCCTGGCAAAATGCGGACGATATTTGGGGCACCCAGATCAGCATCAGCACCGCGCACAACGTGCTGCTGATGAATTATAAAGCCGTGCGCCACAACTTCTTCGAGCTGCCCTCAGAGGTCGGTGGCCGTCTCGGCGGATTTGATTTGAAGACCGGAACCAAACTTTGGGAGCAGCAAGTGAAGTATGAGACACGCCCGCTGATCAACGACGACAAAATCTACGCTCAGGGTGGTGCGTGGGACCTGAGGACGGGGTCGCCTCTGCCCTGGGAGTTTTCGCGCTCATATGGCTGCGGGCAAATCTCCGCCAGTCGCAACATGCTGCTCTTTCGCTCTGCCACGCTCGGCTACGTCGATCTCGGCCACGATAAAGGCACCGAAAACTTTGGCGGCATCCGGCCCAGTTGCTGGATCAATGCCATCCCTGCGTCGGGTCTCGTTTTGGTACCGGATGGTGCTTCAAAATGCCATTGCAGCTACCAAATGAAAGCCTGGTTTGCCCTTCAGGGAGAGTAAGCGACAGAAGCGCCCCATCACACTGCGCGAAGGCATCGACCAAAAAAAAACCGCCAGCCGGACGAACCCGCTGGCGGTTGATGAAAACGAATCGAATCGCTTACTTGGCAGGCGTGCCGTAAACGGAGACTTCGCAGTAGTGGTTCATCTCGTTGGAGGTGTTACCATTGCTGTAAAGGCGGACGTAACGGGCCTTGGTGCCCTTGCCGTCGATGACGCGACCGTGGTTGGTCTCGATGTAGGCCATATCTGTGCCAGCACCGAAGCCGAGCGTATTGTCGTGATCGGAGTTGTAGAGCGTCGTAGCGGTCTTGAACTCTGGATCATCGGACACTTGAACGACCACATCAACGTAAGCCTGAGCTTGCTTGTGATAGTGCCAAACCAATAGCTTGAAGATGTTGGCTTCCTGTTCGAGGTCGATCTGGACCCACTGCTTACCAGGGGCAAGTTCGACGAAACAACCGTCAGAACCATCTGGATCGCCATCGGTCACGAGTGGCAGATCACCGATGATCGGTGCGGGGTCGGAGGAAGTCACTGGCTTGTCCTTGGCCAGATTCACCGTGCCAGCTGGGGCCGTAAAGGACTTCACGACTTTGCTTGGATCAGGCTTCTCGAGGTTCGGCAGCTCAGCAGGCACTGGGGTGCCGATGAACATTGGCTTCGGAAACTCTGGGCTAATCGTGATTTCGCCACCGGCAGCGGCTGGTGCTGCGGCCGGAGCCGGAGTAGCTGCGGGGGCTGGTGCGGGCATCGGTGCTGGCGCTGGGGTCGGGGCAGCTGCGACTGGCGCAGGCGCAGGTGCAGGAGTTGGTGCCGGAGTAGTCGTAGGAGCTGGGGCCGCAGGTGCGGTGGCAGCTGGTGCCGTTGCGGCGGTTCCTTCAGGCTTCTTGTCGAGTTCAAGCGGATCGCAGGACGTGAGGGCCATGAGGCCGGCCAGCGCGGACAGGGTGGCGATGTGTTTATTCTTCATTGTTTGGCTAAGGGGCTTGGGTTTTTTGGGGTTGTAGCAGGGGGGGGAGCTTAGACGTTGAAGTCTTCGGGTTTGAAAACGTACTTCGAACCAGATTTGATCGAGTCGTAGCACTTCAGAACCGTCACGCAGGTGTCATACGCCTGCTGCACGGGGCAGTTCAGGAGATTCAGATCATTGCGACGGACGGCCTCAATGAAGTTGGCCACGTGCGGTGTGTGGGGTGGGACATCAAGCTGAACAGGCAACTCAAAGGGATCCAGCGCCTTGGATTCGCGCACGTCAGCGACGCCGTTGGTGTCCATCCACTTCTTGGGGCGAGTCCAGGGCTTGGGTTTTTCCCAAATCTTGTTGTACACCGGAGCGGCTGCCGAACGGGCGATTAGCGGGTTGGCACCTTCAGTGTAATGCATCCAGTCTGGAGCATTTGGCTCGCGATAGACCTGGTTGGAGGAGAGACTCTCAGAGATCAGAACGGTGCCATCGATGCCCATGAGCTTTTCATAGTAGCCCTGTGAACCCGTGGTCGTCAGCACCTGATAGTAGCAGCGCATCGGACCGGTCGGCAGATTGTACTCATAGAGCGCCATGACGTTGTCTGGCAGTTCAAACTTGGCCTTGCCGTCAGTGCCGTCGTAGTAATCGACGCCACCGGTCGCCATCACGGATGTTGGGCGTGCGTGGAAGAACCAATTGAAGAGATCGATCTGGTGGGCACCGAGGTCAGCAATCGGGCCGCCGCCATACTTAGCGAACCAGCGCCAGTTGCGGAATTCTTCCATGCTGTTGTAGCCAAACTTAGCCAAGTCCGCAGCAGGGATTTCCTGGTTCTTTGGCGTGCCCAGCGGCTGGCTGGCGGAGACGCCCCGGTTCCACTGGCCGTAACAATGGGTCACGCGGCCGATGAGGTGCTCCTTGTCCAAAATATTGTCACGAACGTGCTGATAGCGGGGATTGCTGTGACGCTGATGCCCGATTTGGAGGATGCCGCCCGTTTGACGCTGAGCAAGCACCATGTCCCGAGCAGCCTCAATCGTATTGGTCATCATCTTCTCACAATACACCGACTTACCAGCCTCAAGGCCCAGACGGGTGTAAGGAGCGTGCAGGAAGTCCGGCGTAGCGATGAAGATGGCGTCCAGCTTCGTCTCCTTCGCCAGCATCTCCGTGATGTCGGTGTATTCATTGATCGGGCCACCGACCTGATCTTTGTTTTCGTACTTCAAGTGCTGCGCAAAGGCGCGGCGATTGTAGTTCCAGATATCGCAGACAGCGACCCAGTTCATCACTGGGCCGAGCTTCGAAGCAGACACGCGGAGTCGATCTCCCTGCGCCCCGCAGCCGACCATTGCCACGTTGATCACGCGGTTCGGGTTCTCAGCCTGAGCGATGGCGGATTTACTGGTGGCAAGGTAGAGGCCCGCGCCTGCCTTCGCGCTGGTGCGCAAAAAGCCGCGCCGATCCATGAATCGGTTCAGGCCGGAGTTGGGGGTGGGAAGGGAAGAATTCATTGCATTCACAAAAGCTGAGTTCACAAAACAGGTTACGGTTCCGAGACTGATCCGGTTGGCAGATCAAGCTTGGTCTTCCGTAGTGGCAGCGCAGCACTTTTTGCCGCGAAAGAAGATCCCATCGAGAGAGATCTTATTGTGACCACAGGTAGCGAGAGCAAAAGCGGTGATCATGACTTCGATACCACGCGCAAGCACCGCATCATCGTCAGGGAGGGCCATGAGGCCAACGCTCAACGAAACAAAGACCAATCCGCCCAGAAGCAACGCAGTGCGGCTGAAGAGACCGATGAGGATCCATGCTCCCGTGAAAAGCAGGGCGTAAGGGAGATAACCGCAAAATGCCGCAACGGCCTTCGATGGCAGGAAAGTGTTATCCGCCATCAGATTGTAAATCGGAGTCATGTTTGACTTCAAATTCTCCATCGAGAACGTAGTGGAAGTCTTGGAACGGAACTTATCCACACCAGCCAAGAAGAGGCGGAGGCCCACCCAGAGGCGGAGGATCAAGTTGGCATAAACCAGTTCAAGGCGGACTTTATTGGAATGGCAATCGGCTGACATATCGATAGGGTTGGGATAGATTCGGGTTGCGAAGGGCGGGCACGATGCCCTGTTGACAAGGGAAATCCAGCGAAATCTGCCCGTCCTGGAATCTCCACATTGTAGTTTTGACCCGGATTAACGAACATTCCGAAGGGGTTGGACTTGACGAGTACGGTGTTTTTGGGGCAATCTCTTCATTCTTCTCATGAGCGCTGACTTTAATACTCCCAAACTCCCTGGTCTCGGCATCCTCGAACCCCTCGGCGACGATGATCGCGATATCCTCAGCGGCTACGGCGAATTCCTTCCCGTAAACCCCGACCGCCCGCTCATCGAGGAAGGCCTGACGCAGAACAGCCTGTTCTTCGTCATCTCCGGCAAACTGCACGCCACCGCCATGCGCGCCGGACACAGCGTCCTGCTCGGCACCATCCAGACTGGCGAGACCGTTGGCGAAATCAACGTCCTCGATCCCGCCAAGGCCAGTGCCACCGTCACCGCAGTCGAGTTTTCCCAGGTCTGGCGCATCGACGGCCAATCGCTGGAGCAATACATCAACGAATATCCAAAAGCCGCCGCCTGGTTGCTGATCGGCATCGGCAAGACCATCGCCCATCGTCTCCGCGCCGTGAACAAAAAGATCGCGGAGTTCTACGCTGCGTGAGCAGGTAGGATCATTTCCATGATCCCGGCTCAGCCGTAAAGTAGCTGCCGGTATCGTTGGTAACGAGAATCCGGCAGGAACCTGAGGTCGGCGCACCGTCAAAGGCGATGCGCTGTGTCCCAGGGGCGATTTCGCCCAGGTCTCGGCTGCCCTTCCAGCGTTTCTCGAAAGTCAGGCCGTCCTCGCTCCCAAAAAAGACCCTCGCCTTGCTGCGGTCTTTAGCGACGGTCTGCAGATCCAGCTCCACATGCACACGAGTACCGACTCGGGCGATGCGCTTGATGGTTAAGACAGTTGGTGGCGTCTCCAGCGCCGCCAGTGCAGCCGGGCTCATGAAGTCGGGCAGTACCTTGGTCTCTGGCACGGTCACATCCACGCCCTGCGGATAGCGATAGTGCACCATGCCGCCCATCGCCATGCGGAACCAGCCGTCATTGCTGCGCGTCCACAGACAGTTCGTTTGCTCGCGATTCGCGTCCGCCTTGCTGCCATTCATCGTGTCGAGCGTGTGCCACTTGCCGTTTTCGTCACGGCACCAGCCGCGAATGTCCGCCGCCCGGGGGATGTGTCCGCTGCGCTGGATGTGAGGCGGCCCGGGAACTTCGACAAAGCAACCTGGGAGCAGATTTTCCACGCTGCGCTTCTCCGACCACTTTCGCCCGCTCGCGTAGAGCCGCCATTGCCGCGTCTTTTGGTCCAAAAACCAACCGGTGTAGGTGTCATACGGTTTCCCCGGCTCCACCCTCAAGGCCAGCGCGGTGGACTCGATCTTCTGCCCCTCATAGGGATTCCAGTCGCGCAGCTTCACCCCGGTTCCTTCGTGGTCAAACCCGCCAAAACTCGCCTGTGGACTCCCCACGGCAAGCAGGTGGGAAAGCTGAGGCAACGGCGGCTCAGGTGCGCCTGCCTGAAAGGACCACATGGAGAAATTGATGCCACCAGAGGTGTGATCCGCATTGAAAGTGGAACCAAAATAACCAAACGGCGTCGTGATCGGGCTGTAGAAATCCTTTTCGCCAAAAATCGGCCGCACCTCCATCACCCAAAGCCGACTCTTCGCTCCACCGAGCTTCGAGCTGGTGAATCCCGCATGGATCGCCGCCGGCCGCCAGCGAGCCCGCAAGAGCTGCGCACCGACGACGCCCGGACCGGACAACTCCACGCTTTCAATGCTGGCGGCTCCATTGGGTGATAGTACCAGATCCACCCGACCCTCTTTGGCCGATTTAAAAACAAAGGTGCCAGAGGCCGCCGTCTGCGCCTCCCCCAACTGCACGTTGAATCGACCACTGCCATTGATCTTCCCCGTCACTTCCCCATTCGCACGCAACCACAACGGGAAAACGATGCGCTGATCAGGCGACCGCAGCCCCTCGATGCGGGACCAACGCTTGCTGCCATTGAGCTCGTCCGTGCCGGGCTGCTCCCCGGTCAACTTTGCGCCATCGGCCCCAGAGAAAAAGCAATGCTCTGGCAGAAGTGCCAGCTTCCCCTCCCGCGCTGTCTGCACCATCACCACCTCATCCACCCCGTTTTCGGCACCAATTTTGACAACATCAACAGTTTGCGCGCCGAGACAAATCGGCGCCAGGAAAGCAATAGCGAAACACTTTTTCATGGTCAGCCACCGAGTATGACGGGACCGCAAGCCAGCGTCGAGCAGAACTTGCCGACACAATGCGCCCAGCTCTGAGCGCGCGATCTTCACGACCGAGGAGGGCATTGCCGACGAAGTTGCCGACCATGAGTAGGGTCTTGTCCAACTCAATGCCGGCATCCGGCAATTGGCGTCGTGTGCGTTCGAGCGACTTTCCCACATACACAGCCTTTCGCTAACGGCATGCACCCGTTCGCCGCCAGCCGTGGCAGAGTTTTCAAGAAATCGGTGAAGGGATGCGGCAAGTTTGTCGTCACTTGAGCTCGGCAGTGTGAATTCGACGCTGCGTTTTTCTTGACGTTGCGGAATGGAAACTGGTAGGTTTCGCATCGAATTCATTCTAAATCCTTGGCTTAACCCCACTCGCACCCCATCGCCATGGCCTCCTGCTCCTACTGCGGCACCTTCATTTTGTTTGGTGGCAATACTGATGAAACGGGCCGCTACTGCAGCGACCACTGCCAACAGTTGGGCCATCTCATCGAAGTGTCCAAACAGATTCCTGCGGACCTGCTGGAACGTCTGGTCGCCGATACTCACCAGGGCAATTGCCCCCGTTGCGGTGGTGCTGGACCCGTCGATGTGCACAATGCCCATCGCGTCTGGTCAGCTCTCATCATGACCTCATGGTCCAGCAATCCCGCGATCAGTTGCAAGGCATGTGGAGTTAAACGTCAGCTCGGCAATACGCTGCTCTCCGGCGTGGTTGGCTGGTGGGGGTTTCCTTGGGGCATCGTCATGACGCCCGTTCAGATCATTCGGAACATTGCGGGAATGGCCGGTGGCCCCAGCAAAAAGACGCCGTCGCCGGAACTCCGCCGGATAGTCAGCGTTCAGGCCGCCGCCGCAGCTCTGCAGCATTCGGCAGAAGCCTGATGCCAACTCTTACCTAG
Source organism: Verrucomicrobiaceae bacterium (assembly GCA_024232965.1). Lineage (GTDB taxonomy): Bacteria > Verrucomicrobiota > Verrucomicrobiia > Verrucomicrobiales > Verrucomicrobiaceae > JACKQF01. The sequence continues at coordinate 48,442 of JACKQF010000006.1, forward strand.
CTCGTATAGTAGGAGCCATGGACTTCGACCGCATGCGAGATCTTGCCGGCGACCCCCGCTTCATTCCCGGCATCTACAACTACTGCGACCGCTGGTGCGAGCGCTGTCCCAAGGCCCACCGTTGCTTGACCTACGCCTGCCAATTGGCGGAAAAGGCCGACGCTGATCAGCGCGCCTCAGAGTCCGCCGCCGAAAGCCATGCCGAAGGCAATGAACGATTCTGGCAAGAACTTCAGAGCAGCTTAGACGCGAACAATGAGGCGCTCGAAGCTTCCGCTGGACTCGGCGATGACACAGAAATCGACGCCGAAGAATTTGCCAAATTCGAGGAGCAGTATGAACGCCGCCGCCAAATGATTCAGCGGCATCCGCTGTCGCAAATTTCCAGAGCCTATCTGGACCGCATGCATGAGGTGCTGCTAGAGCTGGACACTTTGATCGAAGAGCAAAAGAAGAAATTGGAGGCCGCTGACAACGATGAGTCAGACGAACCCGCGAAGCAAATCGTCGACTTGGATGATTGCCTGGAGGTCATCGGTTGGTATCACACGCTCATGCACGTCAAGCTCCACCGCGCGCTCATGTCGGTGGGAGACGAGGCTGAGGAGGGGGACATGGAATTGCCGAGCTTCCCCAAGGATTCGGATGGCTCCGCCAAAATTGTCCTGATTGGTATTGATCGCTCATTGGCCGCTTGGAATCGGCTGTCGCTTCTGTTGGTAGGTACCCTCGACGACGCCGTTCTCCACGCCGCGACTCAGCAACTTCGCCATATGCGAGTTCTGACCGATTCAACCTTTCCCAATGCGAAGGCCTTCGTTCGTCCAGGGCTGGACGAGTGATCGAGACTACTTCCGGTCCGCCGCATCCAGCTTGGTCTTTTGCTCATTGGTTGGCTCTTTGCCGAGCAAAGATCGCATGCCCTGGAGCAAGACTTCTTCCACCTCTGGGCCGACTCGCGAGACGATGCCCGTCTCATAGCCGCCCTGGCCGTAGGCGACCGCAGTACCGATGTAACCAGGACCGTAATCGCCGTAGGCGGCCATGGCGACAAAGTCGTCTGGCCGCATTCCTTGCGCTGCGATCTGATACTCCACAAAGAGTTCCCCCGGCATGTGAAGGACACGCGCGGATCCCAGTCTCAAACAGGCCAGGGGAATCTGATGCCCCGCTCGTGTGCGACGGAGAAAGGTGAGATCTCGGCCTGCACGCAAGCGGTCCGTGAGCTTCAGCTTTGAATCGCATATCTTCCCGGTCAGGTCTTCTTCGTTCAATGTATCCCGCACCGGCATGGAAACGGGCTGCACTTGCCAGCCGATGTCAGCCGCATGCAACTCCTGCTTCTTCTGCGCATCCCATGCGGCCCTCATGCCATCTGCTAGACGCAGTGCCAGCACCGGGCGATTGTCCTTGCTGCCGTCATTGTATTTGCCAGCGGCAACGTTGCCACCCGCTCCATCGAAGTGAATGTGTGGTACACCTGGCAGCGCAGCCTCCCGCATCGCCCGCGCCATGCCGACGAAGTCCCAGTTCACCGAACCCTGCCCATAATAGCTCATCGGATGCGTGGCGTAGTACGTCAGCACCGCGATGGGCTTGTCCTCATTCCAAAAAGCAACCAGTCGCACCAAGGGATCAACCGTTCCTTCAGGAGCATCCCGAGCCGCAGGGTTCATTGCAGCTGCACTCTGCCGCTGCAAGATGACCTTGCCGAGCGGTCCCAAAATCCGTCGATTCGAAGCAACCCGTTCGACCTTTCCGCTGCCAAATCCCACTCGGGTAAAAGGCAGCGCTTTGCCGAGTGACGCCTTTGCCGCCGCAGCGAGACGAACCATCACTTCTCGGTCAAAGGTCGCGTTCGAGTACTCTCCTGCCAAATTATTCTCTGCCAGCAGTCGCTCCGTAGCGAAGTCACTGCCCGGCGCATCGTGAAGATGCAGCGTGTGCAAAGTGACGCGATCTGGCTCCGTCCCGACTGCTTCCGCCAGCGCTGCGCGAAACGCATCGTGGCTCTCATTCGCGATGCCCACCCAATCAAATGAGCACAGCACGATGGGACTGCCTGCACCCAAGAGGACAATCCCGCGCGCCGTCAGCGGAGTAACGATTTCTCTGACATGCTTCACCGCCCCATTGCAAAGCGGCGATCCCAGCGGCGGTGTCGCATCGATCTGAAAAGCTGCAAGACGCAGGGGCTGATCCGCGCCCCGTATCGCGACAGACGTGGCTATGACCATGCACACGGCAAAGACAATCGTGGGAACAAACTTCATAGGCAGGCTAGTCTTACGAAGGCTGTGGGCACCGTCGTTCATTCGGCCTGCTCAGACCATCTTGACCACAATGTCATTCAGCGCAAAAGACGCAGACGCCGCACGATCCGCCGCGTTGGATAGGTGACGGTAAATCTCCCGCCGCTTGAACATGTTGATAAAGTCTTCTCCCTGGAAAAGGGCAGCCAAGGCGCGACGATAGGCCTTCTCTGCGCTGCGCTCTGCTTTGCGCGCTCGCTCCGCATCGTCACTCGCAGCAGAAGGTGCCATTTGCAGTTTACTAAAGCCAGCGGCCAATGCTTCTGCTCCCTCACGGACGTGCATCGCGATCTCCAGCGTGAAGCGGTCTGGAGTCACCCCCAGCATGTCCATCTCCCGAATGGTCGTTTTGCAGTAGTTCACCACTTCGTCCAATTCGATGATGGCCCGGTAAATGTTTTCACGATCCACTGGCGTCGCGAAGGCCTCGTTGAGCAGTTGCAGGTTCCGGATTTTTAACGCGTCCTGGTCATGTTCTTCCTGCACAATCTGCGCACTCAAGGTTGCAGCACCTGTCTCCATGAAATCAACGAGCAGAGACGTGGTGTGAAATACTCGGGTGCTCTGCTCTGCCAGCATGGCCAGGAAGTCCGGCATCTTGGGCAGCAATCGGTCCCGCAAGCGTTCGAAAAATGATGGCCGTTTTGTTTCCATTTGAGTACCAAGGTTCTATTGAAAAAGTCCAGCACCCGCGTGGAAGAGCGCCCCAATGAATATTGCCATCAGGGCCGCCCCAGGCAGGGTAATCACCCATGTCCAGGCGATCTCCTCGGCCTTTTTCCAGCGCACTGCACGCGGATGCTCCGCCGCACCAACACCCATAATGGTGGTGCTGACAACATGCGTAGTCGAGACAGGCGCACCCACCAACGATGCTGCGATGATGACCGCCGACGATGCCAACTGCGAGTCAAATGCATGCAATGGGCGCACCCGATAGATGGCGAAGCCGAGCGTTCTGACGATGCGCCAACCGCCACTCATCACTCCCACCGTCAGAGAGATGGAGCACGCCAGCACGACCCAAAATGGAACATGAAAACCCTCCTGCCACCCTGCCAGCATTAGAACGAGTGTGATAATCCCCATGCTCTTTTGCGCATCATTCGATCCATGGGAAAAGGCCAGCCCCATTGAGGTCACGTACTGCAGACCCCTTAGCCAACGGTTTGCCTTCGTAGAGGCACGACTCAACAGACGTCGCACCACCTTGTGAATGATGAACCCGCATACAAACCCAGCAAAAGGGGAGATCAGCAAAGCCAACAGGACCTTGGTCACTCCCGTGACGTTGCCGCGCATCAACTCCGAAAAGCCCCACACCACATGGTGCCCGCCGACACTGTTTGCGACAGCCCCAATCAGCCCGCCCACAAGAGCGTGGGAGGAAGATGACGGCAGCCCCTTCCACCAGGTCACAATATTCCACAACACGGCACCGGACACGGCGCACAGGATGATCCTCACTGCGTCCAGACGCTCCACCTCGCTGAGGTCGACCACAGAACCAATCGTATTTGCCACCGCTGTGCCGCTGAGGAGTGGACCAATGAATTCAAAAACGCCAACGATCAATACCGCCATCGCAGGCGTCATCGCGCGGGAGGCAATGACGGTCGCAATGATATTCGCGGAGTCGTGGAAGCCGTTTGAGCAATCAAACACCAAGACCAAAATGATCGCGATAGCGGCGACGATGGTAAAGGCTTCGATCATCTATGGGTGCAAACACCGACGTCAATCGAGTGAGACGGTTGCTCGATGGAAACGAGTGACGACATTCGGATCTGGCATCAAGTTCACCGGCGGGTCGGACTCATTGCGATAAGGCAGCATGTTCAGCACATGGCGGATACTTTCCAGACGCGCCTTCTTTTTGTCATTGGCCCGGACGATGATCCACGGACTGAATGAAGTGTGGGTTTTGGAGAACATCTGCTCTTTGAACCTGCTGTACGAATTCCACTGCTCCTGTGCCCTCATATCGATAGGACTCAGTTTCCATTGCTTCAGCGGATTGTGCCGACGGGACTCAAACCGGCGCAGTTGTTCGTCCTTGGAGATGGAAAACCAAAACTTGATGATCGTGACTCCGTCCTCATAGAGCATGTGCTCAAATTCAGGGACCTGCTGGAGAAACCGCTGGTATTCGGCATCCGTGCAAAACTTGTTCACAGGCTCAACCACCGCTCGATTGTACCAACTGCGATCAAAGAAAACGATTTCGCCAGCATTTGGCAACTGGCGCACATAGCGCTGGAAGTACCACTGCCCGATTTCCTGCTCGCTGGGTTTTGGTAGCGCCACCACGCGCATGGCGCGAGGGTTCAGATGCTCTGTAAAGCGACGGATCGCACCGCCCTTGCCCGCTGCATCACGCCCTTCAAAGAGGATCGCAATACGTCGCCCCTTTTCCTGTACCCAGCGTTGGAGACGCACCAACTCGACTTGCAGACGCTCCAACTCCGCCTCGTAGCGCAGCGTCTCCATCACCGAGCCGACCTTGATCCGATTGGAACGCAGCATCTGGATCAATCCATCCCGGGTGTTGATGAGCCGCACATCCTCATCGGTCAGCCTGAAGTCCGTCTTCTCGATCGGCAGCTTTTTGAGCTTCATCCCACCATTAGCTGCCACAACTGCGGGTTCTGGAGCCGACTCCACGATCTTCGCTGGAAGGAGGGGTTTCGTACCGTTCGATCTGAGGGCGCTTTGGGTTGTCTTGCGTGAATTGCGGGTCGTGGCCATAAGCGTGATGTTGTTTAATTGAAACGAAAGTGTAACACGCCTACTCCATAGCGCCCAGACCGCTCACCACGCAGAAATTGCGCGATGATGTGCTTGGGTTGGCTCACGAACCGATCATTCTGCTAGAAAGGGACGATCTCGTAGTGATCACGAAGGTCAGCCTGTGTCCAAGGACGATCAACCCAACCGCCAGTCGTATGATCTGCCACAGGCATTTGACGAAATGGACGGGGGCAATACGGGCCTTTCATATTGCGCTCCGCTTTCGGGGTGTAGGTAGCTAGATTCACTGCTTGAGTTGCCTTGGGGGCCAAGAACCAATCCTGGCCAGACTGCATTCGCAACAGCGCCGACTCATGGATCTTCATTTTCCAACCGCCAGAGCGCACAGGAGTCATCGCGTATGGTTCCGCAGTGTTCACGACCGGACACTTGGCCGAAGGACCAAAAACCTCCCCGCGTACCCGAACATGTACCAAGCTGAACATTTCCAGATCGTGTCGCGGAGCCAGCGGATCAGCGTGTACACGAATCTTCCCACCACCACTCCCCAGCAAGCGATCTCCAACCTTTGACAGCATCCAATTCATAGACAGTCCCGCCAGATCCTTACCATCGCCATGACCACCGCCGAGATCTGAATGATCGCCTGGAAACCAAACAAACTCGTAATGCTGCGGTTGACCGCGTTCATGGTCTGGCAGCTCCGGCATGAAGGCCTGGCGCTGCTCATCTAGCGAAAACGCAATGTAGCACTCCTTCACATGATTGCCCAAACCTACAGGGTGAAAGCGATGTCCCTGATGCCTCTCAAACTCAGCCTTCCGAGAGTTCGAAGTGGCGGTTTTGACCAAACCTGGGAGAGACCATGACATGCCTTCGACTGGATCCCAGAGGGCGAGTGCTGCGGTTCCGGGCCGATACCTTCCCGGCGACGCGATCCAAGCCTGACTCGCGGTAACGGACGTCCAATACGCCCGCCGCCATGCCAAAGCTTCTTCGGCGGGTCGTCCGGTCCATCGGGAGCTACTCCCGCCCGGCCAAGCCCACCCAATTGCATGGTTGGCCTCTTTACGCGCCACAGATTCGGCGTCTTCCAGCGCGGAATAAAAGCTACCAATCGCCGCCACCGCCGCCGAATGCCGCTGCTCAACGGTCTGTCCATCAACCGATGTAAGAACGGGGAATCCTGCCTCGCCAATGATGGTAGAGAAAACCAATCCACAATAAGAGCCACGGCTAAACCCGAAAACACTGATCTCATCACCGGGTCGGTAGTGCTCGGTCACGAACACCAAGGCATCTCGCAGATTCTTCTGAAAACCCTGCCCCGCCAATCCTCCGAAGAACCTCGTTACGGCTCCTCCTGCACTGCCAAGCTTCCCGGTGCCGACCCCTTGGTCATAATAGCACAATACCGATGGATCATGCCGCGCCGCCACCATTTCGTATAGGCGCCTCACGTTCGTTCGATCTCCCAGCTTGTTCCAAGTGCCATCAAAAAAGATGGCTATCTGCCGCTTACCTTTCTGATGAAAGCCAGGGATTGCGGGCTGAATACTTGCATCCGGGTGAACCGTACTCTGGCTGCCGGAACCCACGCAACCGACAAAGAACGCCGCCAATAACAACAAAAAGTGGTGGACTAATTTCATGCTACATCGGTATAACATTTAAATTTGCTCCCATGAAAGACTTTTCTCGTTATCTGCAGCAATTCCTGAACTGTGTCTCAACCATCAGCGGGTTAGCCACAGCAATAATCATTCTCTCACTCACAAACATCTCTATGGCATCCTCCCTCATAGAAACAACGTTTCCGGTGGCCGAATCGGCAGAAAGCCAATCGGCACTTTGCTGGCGCGCCCACGGGCAGGAGGAGGCGATACTGCTTTGTCTCCACGGAATCCAAACCCACGCAGGCTGGTTTGAGCTGCTGGGTGAGGAGATGGCAACACGACACACCACAACCTATGCGCTTAACCGTCGCGGCAGCGGGCCGAATGGTGCTTCGCGATGGCGCGGTGATATCGATGACTGGCACCGTTGGATTGACGACATCCGCACAGCAGCGACGGAGATTCAAAAGCGTCATCCTGGTGTCCCTCTCTACTTGGTCGGTGTGTCGTGGGGCGCGAAGACAGCACTTGGCACCCTGATCGCGAGCGATGCAAAGCTGTTTGACGGGAGCGTTCTGATTGCGCCAGCGCTCGCGACCACCAAAGATCCCAACATCATTACACGAGGTCTGCAAAAGCTAGTGTCTGCGGTGCGACCAGCCAGCCGTGTCGATCTGACAAAGCGTCTAACTGCAGATGACTATACCAAGTGTGTCGACACGCAAAACGAGTGGCTCAACGCTGAGGATACTGGCCTGCTGCGAAGCGTCACACAACGGTTCCTGAGCCAAAGTGCCGCCCAGTTCAAAGAGACGAAACGAAACATCGCCAAGGTCCCCGTCCCCGTCCTAGTACTATTTGGGACAGGAGACGAGCTCGTCAACCGCTACGACTCTGACCAGATCCTGCGCCCGCTGCGGCAAGATCCACCGCCGCCCTTTGGGCAGGCAAAGCTCACGACCCTACTGCTCACCAAACTCACTCATGCATCCATCGTCGAAGCACCCCAGCAACTCGCGAAGCTCATCCATAAATGGATCGAGGCCCGAAGAGGATCGCCCCAACCTGCCAATGAGTTTTGGCTGCCCGCCTACGCCACTGCCCACGGCATTGATGCAAAGACCGGCAAATGCACTGCCAGCAAAGCGGATCTCCGCAAGAAGGCGCATGGCATTGCTGCAACGGGCATCAAAGTGAAGACTGGCGAGGAATTGAGAATTCGCTGGGACAGCTCGATCTGGTGGCAGGATGCTGGCCTGACTCCTGTCCCTGCGGGTGGCTCAGCCAAAGAACACTGGGCACAGAAGTGTGGCCGCCACTGGTTGCTTTTGAAGAAGAATCAGGACGGCACACCAGCTGCCTACTTCACCGTCCTCGCCCATGTGAAACAGGAAGACGGAGGCCGAGTCACCACAGAGGTTGGGTTTGCGAAGGATTCGTGGACTGAGGAAGTGGTGTGGAAAGCACCCGCAAGCGGAGAGCTCTATCTCTCCGCCAATGACTCCACGATGCTATCCCCGAGCGTCATCTTCACGAACAACACCGGAACGCTGCGACTCACCATCACGCGCTGAATTTAGGCGACCTCTAGCCCGCTCATAGTGCCTGTGCTGGTGGCGAATTTTTCTTCCTCCATGCCGAGGCGTTGCAGAGTGTTGAGGTAGAGATTTGGCAGCGGGTAGTTGTCCTTTTGGTCAAAGGCCAAGTGCTGCCCGTGTTTAAAGCCACCGCCGGCGAAAAGGACCGGCATGTTCTTGTTGTCGTGACTGCTGGCATTGCCGAGGTTTGAGGTCAGCAGGACCATCGTCTCATCCAGCAACTTGTCCGCCTTCAACTTGCGGAGGAATCCAGCCCACTGATTCACAACGCCTTGCTCCACGATCGCGAGCTGTTCCAGCTTCTCTTCATCCATGCCGTGGTGGCTGAGTGTGTGGTAGCTTTCTTCCACACCTTCGATGCCAGAGACATTGTTCCCAGTGATGTGCAGCGTCACAAACCGCGTCGAATCAGTCGCCAAGGCCATGTGCACGATGTCCAAAAAGATGCCATCCACTGCGACTTCGTTGTCGCGTGGAATGCGAGTCGGAGCTTGAAGCGCCACCTTTGGCTTGGGTCGATGCGTCCACTCTTCGTTAGCTGCTAAGCGGTGTTCCAAATCACGCACACTGGTGAACCAAGCGTCGAGCTTATCACGATCCCCTGCACCCACTTCACGCTGCAATGCTTTGGCCTCTGCTCCCACCACATCCATCACGCTACGGCCACGGCGGATCAACTCGGCCTGGCGCTCCTGCTCCGCAGGCGTGTCATTGACAAACAACCGCGTGAATAGCCGCATGGCGCTGTTTTCCGCAGGGATCATGGAGCCATTCTCTGTGTAAGACGGACTGGTCTGGCTATTGGTATTCAGCACTAGCGATGGGAAACGCGTCTCGTGACCGAGCTGTTTGGCCATGAGTTGATCCAAAGAGATCGTGTTTCGTGAGGTCGCACCGCGCGCGTTCGGGCATGCGGTGTAGATACTGCCTTCCGCCGTATGCCCGCCAGAGACCCCTGGGTGCGAGGAGCCAGACACCACGGTGAAATCGTCGCGAATGTCCTGCAGCGACTGGAGATAGCGCGAGGGCGTATAGGTCGCGCCCGCACCCTGCGGAACGAGGTTTGGCCCGTGAAGGCCCAGCGACATGCTAACGCCGACAAAGCGCTTTGCCTGACGCGCCTCATACGTCGCAGCAAAGGCTGGCGTCATGGCTTCGAGCAGTGGTAGCCCAAGACAAATGCCAGCGCCGCGCAGCATTGCGCGACGAGACAAATGCGTGCGAGTGGTGAAAGAGGGAAGATTCATAAAAGATGGGGGACGCAAAACACTGCTACTTTTCCAGATAGATAGTACTCATGAGCACCTCGCGAATGAGTGAACGCAGGCCGTGTGCCGACTTTTCAGTCTTGTCCACGATGCCCCGTATCGTTGCTTCATCGCTAAAGCGCGGTGCCGCGCCGCTAGCGTAGGTGAGGAAGTGGCCGATAAATCCGCGAGCCAACTGATCGCCACGCCTCAGGTAGATTTGCTTCCACTCGCGTAGGTCGGAAAAGGTAACGCCATCAGGTGTCGTGCCGGATGGATCAATCGCAGCACCAACCCCGACCTTGCCATAGTTCTTCCGCCACACACCCACGGGATCAAAGGCCTCCAGGGCAAAGCCTGGCGGGTCGATCGTCTTGTGGCAGGAAGCACAGGAGTCATTGTTGCGGTGCTTTGCCAATTGATCGCGAATGGAAGTCGCGCCGCGGATATCGGGCTCAATCGCGGGGATCCCGGGCGGGGGCGGCGGGATTTCGTTGCCGAGAATTCGTTCGTTGATAAAAACGCCACGAATCACTGGCGATGTCGAGGTGCCATCCGCAGTGACCTTCAGCACTGCGCCTTGCGTCAGCAATCCACCGCGCAGACTGCCCGCAGGCAGGCTGACTCTTTGCAGGCCATCGCCTGGCTTTACCGCAGCAAAGAGCTGCGAGTCCACCGACGTTGGCGCCGCAGGAACCACCTGCTTTTTCTTGCCATTCGGCTTCAACTTTACGGCAGCAGGAATGCTGCTGCTCCCGTAGTGCCTAGCCAGACGACCATTCAGAAAGGCAAAGTCTGAGTCGATGAAATGGGTAACGCCCAGATCATTGCGCAGCATTTCGGTAAAGTAGGCACGCGTCTCTTGGAGCAGCGACTGCTGCAAAACAGTGTCGAAAGTCCGGAACTGGCGCGGGTCTGGCGTCGTGAAGTCGATCAAATTCAGCTTCAACCACTGATCCGTGAAGCTCTTGATAAACCGCTCCGCTTTCGGGTCTGCCAGCATCCGCTCGATCTGCTGCGCCATCACTACAGGTTGCTTCAGCTTTCCTTCTTTGGCCGATTGGATCAACTGCTGGTCCGGCATCGATACCCAGAGCGCATAGCTCAGGCGACTGGCGATGGCGTAGTCATCCAGTGGTCCTGGGGCTTCGACGAAGGTCAGGAATCGTGGCGAGCAAAGAATGGCGCGGTAGCAGGCGCGCAGTGATTCCGCTAGCGAATCGCCATCTGCCAAGGACTTGTGCCCGATCTCACGATAGGCAGCCGTTTGCTCCTCGGTGACGGGCCTGCGAAAGGCGCGCTGCGCAAAGCGCGTCACCAGACGATCCAGTGCGCCGGGCTTCGCCGCTTTTGGATCGACATCACCAAAGAGATTGCGACGTAGCGTGGCGCGATCAGCGTTGGGATAAAAGCGTTCGATCTGAATCCCACGGTGGGCGATTCCTGGGAAACCCTCACTCGCAAGGTCACGGCCGTTGAAAGAGACATTGCCGCCCTTTGCACCCGAGGGTGCCAAGCGATTCTCGCCATCATTGGGGCGCATCTCTAGCCGATGGCCCTTTTGGATCCAGGCCTCGAAAACCATGTCGCGCGGCTCTGGAGTCGCCTCAACCAGACCGACCATAAAAAGCAATGGCGCATTTGCCTCGCATTCACCCGAACGCAGGGTGCCCCACACCGCGCCCTTCGGTCCGGCGTTGATGGCGCGTACGTTTTTCAGCGTCACGCGATACCAACCCGATTCCGGAACAAAGGTGGGCGTGCGGCCAAAGAATTGCAGCCCTATGGGCCAAGCGATGCTTTCGCCATTGCGCAGGTCTGGGCCGCGATAGTTGCCACCGCGATTCTTAACGAGATCCTGAGGTGTATAGAACCGTTTGAACGTTTCCTCGCCCTCAAGGGCTCGGGTAAAGGCGGCATCCAACGCCAAATCTGCCACATCCAGGTAGCGCGCCAGGAGGTGATCCGACTGCTGCTGACCTGCTGAGACCGTCTCAAAGCCCCGCGATGCTCGGTCCTCTGGCAGCAGGTCCTTCAATGGCATATCGATGCCGAGCAGGTCATGCAGCGTGTGCTCATACTCCGTGCGGGTGAGTCGGCGGCTATGCACACGGCCCTTCGCTGCGATGTCCGCCGCGTCCGCCTCCGTCAGCGGTGCCTGGAGGCCTGCCAGAAAAACATCCGCATCCACCTGGGTCGGCTGGGGCTTTTTGGACGGCGGCATTTCATGATCGCGCACCCGTTCATAGATGCGCTGCCATTGGCGAAAAGCCTCCGCATCCGTCAGATCAAACTGGAGGGCCTCCAAATCCAGCCCGCCCTTTTTCACATCTGCGTCATGACAATCCACACAGTGTCGATCCATGAACGCAGCCATGGCTATGGGCGTCGTCGCTGAGGCTTGGCCACACAACATGGCCAGGGAAGCTAGCGCTCCCGAATATGTCAAAAATCGAGTCATTTGGGGGGCAGGTGAAACGCACAGGTGCAGCGCTTCTTTTCATAGGATACGCCTATCATCCGCCACGCAGAGCACTTGTCATGCCCAGGACGCACCAAGGTGGCTTCACTGCTCTTCCATCTTCGCCGAGCCACCAAATCGATCGGCTAGGTATTCCGCCAGCGACTGCATCAGCGCGTGACGCGAGGCTTCCGTGGAAAAGGTGTGGTCGGCGTCCTTGATGAAAAAACAGCGCAACTGCCCCACTGCCATCAACTGCTTTGCCTTGCGGCGAGCCTGATACATCAACATGAAGTAGCCTGGATCGTTGTCCGAGATGAACATCGCTAACTGACGCGAGGCTGCCGCGATACGCCCCAGATCACCCGGCAAATCCTTGCGCAACGGATGCCCAAAACCGCCCGCAGCGGCAGGTTTCGCTTGCTTCGCAGGCTGCTGCGCAGGTTCGGCCTTTCGCGGCATCACGGCCTGGACAAATTGACGAATCGATCCAGTAAAACCTAACGTCGTCTTCCCAGACAAAAGCTGCCGCCAATTGTCCCATTTAAAGATCGCCTTACCATATCGGTGCCAGGCAGAAAGACGTTCGTTCGTATCGTCGTCAATGGTCATTCCTTCACGCCAAAAGAACACCAGGGGATTGAGAAGGATACTCTCGATCAACGCCGGGTGTGGCAACTGTGCGGCCGATTGAAAGGCTGCATATGCTCCCGAGCAAAGTCCCATCAACACGATGGGCCGACCGGGATCAAGTTTTTGCAGGTAATCACAAACAATCGCGATATCGCGAAATGCCGTAGCGGCATAACCGTCGTTCTCCCACTCCGATTGGTCGATCACACTGTCGCCCAATCCTGATAGATCGATCCGCAAACAAGGATACCCCAACTCCGCAAGCCAGCGCGCCAGCGTCACATGCAGCCTCCCCGGACCGATGCGGTGCGCGGAACCGGAATTCAAAATCACGATCCATGGCAGCGCTGCCATCGCCTGCTGCGAGGCTGGTTGCGTCATCACACCGAACACTTTGGGCGCATCGCTGATGTTGTGAAGAGTCTCGTGCAATGAATTCGCTGAGGTCTGTAGAATCCAGGTCTTTGAGGCCACATCCGACACCTCTCCATCCATGCTCAGCCAATCAGCGATGCCCTTCAGCGCCGCCTGTGGCACCTCCGTCTCGTGCGGCTCGGCCATCATCTGCTCATAACCGGGATACGCCACTTCATCGATCTGCGAATGGAAGGACTCGCCGAGCGGTGAGGTCTTTGGCACTGAGTCGTTGTGAGCAATCAGCACTCGACGACACTTTGCGTGGAGTTTGCTGAGATCGATGCGCCCCAGCTCATCCAAGGTCTGACGACTGTAAACAAATCCGACCGCTTCCAGGAACGGCGCGTCGGCATTCGTCGCTTGTTGTGCCACACGACTCAGAGCGGTGAGCTCGCGCACAAAGCGACGACCACTGACGATCGGTGTCCAGAGCACGAGTCCATCAACCTCATGCTCACTCGCGTAGAGCGCCGCAAGCGTCGCCCCCAGGCGCAGCCCCACTAGGCTCACCTTTCGGCAACCTGCTTCAGATCGCAGCCATGTTATCGCGTCTTGGATGTTTCCCAGCCACGTTTGGCATCGGTCAGGATCTAGCGCAGTGCCCGCCGAATCGCCAGTGCCATGGTAGTCAAAACGCATCACCGTATAACCCTCGGCAGCCAGCCTATCAGCAAGGTGCCGTAGCGATCGATGAGAGTGAACTTGTTCATGCCCGACCGGCGAGCAAATCAGCACAGCATGATTGCGCGACGCCACTGCTGCAGTATGCACCCATGCCAGAAGAGATGCTGCACCGCTCTCAAGATACAAAGCAGAACGCTGCACGCCACCAGCACACGACCCTTCCTCCTGCGCGCACGCAGTGGAATCGACCATTGGTGAGGGAGACATCATCGTTTACTCTGAAGGTTGCTTCACTTCGACCGACACCTCCCCAAGCAGGTTCAATGCCTCCACATAAGTGCGAAACTTGTCCGATGGGCCACCCAAGGGCGAAAACGTCACCGTCTTAGACCGCCCCGGTGGAAGGTGGAAGTAATTGTCATCCGGCAGGAACCCCTTCGCTGAAAAACGAACCGCGTGCAGAAGCCGATCCGAGGTCAGCGTGACGCGGAAAGTCCCGTTGCCCATTGCCTCGCCCTCAGTCTGTAGAGCCTCCGCCGTCAATGGCTGAGGCTCAGGATCTTTGCACCGGGTGAGGTGGACCGATTCGCTAATCACCTTGCGCTTTTCGTCCATCCAAGTCGCAACCACCGCATGATGCGTCTGCGGCCCGAACCGATAGGCGTAGTTCACGTCATGAAATGCGCCGATGACTTCATCAGCGCTGATCATCTTCGTGGCGCGAGGCTCCACGACTACTTCAACTTCATGGTGAGCTGTGACGACGTTTGGTTCTCGCAAAAGCTGCACTTCCAGGAAGCCAGTGATGGGTGCAGTCGTTTCATTGATCAAGTGCAGATGCAAACCGTCAAGCCCCTCATCCGTGATCGTCAATTGGCGAGATTGCCACACCCTCTTGAGTTGGTAATAGGCCGCCTTCGGCATGCCATGGTGATCGACGATGCCCCATCCAGACGCAGCCCACAGATCTTTGAAAAACCACACCAATCCGCCCGCATTGCGGCTATGCCCACTTCGCCACTCCGCGAACGCACGCGCCATCATCTCCCCGGACACGACGCGACTGAGTTCGAGATATCGCGGCATATCGAAACACCGCAGGGTCACCGGGTCTGCGCCGAAGACTTCCTCCAAGTAGTGATCACGAACATCCTCGAAATCCCAGCCCGCACCAGTGTCGCGCGGCACGCGCTGCTTCCATCGCGGATGATGGGTGACTGGCAACGATCCGCCCATGATTTCATCGATGACTTCAGGTTCGGGAATGTTGGCAAAACCCAGGCATTCCGTGGTGAATTTCACATCTGCTTGGCGCAGCTCCCGCATCGGTCTCAAGTAGGCCCCGATGCCGTAGTAATGCGTGATCCCAGAAGCAGCATGGAACGGCAAAACACCACCACTCGGAGAAGACGGCACGTAGGCTGTGCCAGGATGGTGCTCCGCACATATGGCTGGCAGACGCTCGCCAAACCAATCGTTGCGCCAAAGTTCGCGAGGCATTCCGAGCATCGCCGCTTGTTGCTCGATCTCGCTGCTGCCGCAATACACAGCAACACAGGGATGCTGCGCGAGTCGGTCAAGTTGTTGCCGCGCCTCGATGGTAATGTTCTCAGAGAAGCCCGCGTCATCCACCGGGTAGTCCATGTTCGCAAACATGAAGTCCTGCCAAACCAGGATTCCCAATTCATCGCAGAGTCGGTAAAACGCATCCCCCTCATAAGTCATCGTGCCACCAATGCGCACCATGTTCACACCAGCATCACGGGCCAGTGTGAGCTCGTGCCGCAAGGACTCCGGCGCGCTCGAATGAGTGAAGATATCGCCAATGGTCCAGCAGGCACCGCGACAGTAGATCGCTTCTCCGTTCACACGAAGCGCGAATCCTGGAACGCTCTCGACCTCAAGTCGGCGAAATCCGACTCGCTCTAAAGCATGCTCGCACAAGCCCGACGCCGTCCTGATTTTGATCCCGCATTCAAGGAGCTGCGGCTGACCGTGAGTGTGGGGCCACCACAGCGGCGCATTGCGCACTCGCACGGAACCACTCACTCGCACACCTTTGGCTTCGCGAACGATTGCCAGATCCGACTCGCAATCACCAGCCCAGAGGCTTGCAGATTCAATGGCCGACGACGTTTGAATTTCCGCACTGAAGTTTACGACACCGTCTTCGCCATCCAACGATGTGGTGCGTTGCAGGTCTCGAATCACCACGGACTGACACTCCAGACGAATCTCTCGCCATGGCCCAATCGCCGGCAGCGGCGGTGTCCAGCCTGGGATTCGACCGAGCAAACTGGTGCGTTGCCAGCGCAGTTGTTGGTTGCTGATCAGGTTCGTCTTCCAGCGAGGCCGAGGACGCCGTTTTTTCAGGTCTGCGGTCATTGATCGAAAGACCAGGACCAGTTCGTTCTCTGCCAACAAGGCGGATGCGACATCCACTCGGTAGGTGCGGAACATGTTGTCTGCATTGAGCAGGCCCTCGCCATTGAGCCACACCTCACTGATACCCGCCAGCCCATCA
Source organism: Verrucomicrobiaceae bacterium (assembly GCA_024232965.1). Taxonomy (GTDB): domain Bacteria; phylum Verrucomicrobiota; class Verrucomicrobiia; order Verrucomicrobiales; family Verrucomicrobiaceae; genus JACKQF01. The sequence goes on from JACKQF010000006.1 coordinate 64,625, forward strand.
AAGCAGAGCTCGCATGAGGACGCCTCACTTCGTAATGGCGATTTGAAATCAGCACGGAACCACCAATCGTATGCGTCAAGATCCACCGGATGCTGATAGTCCCACTTCCCAGCGGCGCGCAACGCAGAGGCCACGGTTCCTGGCACCGCCGCAGGCATCCAATCGGTTTGCAGCCCCTCCAAACCCGCAGGAGTCGAGACCATTCCCGGCGGCACTGCGCAGCATGACCATGAGGCACCCGAGAACGCCTCGCATGGCTCTGTCAGCAGTGCTGGATCTGTCATAGGGCGGAGTTTATGACAAGAATTTGGCTTTCAAATGATCGGTCGCGGTTTCCCAGTGTGCAGCCATTTGGTCGATGGGCGCGAGGTCGATGGGCTTCTTCCTCGCCATTGCCCGTGCCAGTTGGAACTGCATCGTTTTGGCACTGTTCGCCAGCCATAGCACTGATGTCAGAGGCGTCTCAAGGTCATCAATTCCTTGCGACTGCAGCCACTGGAGGTAACGGCCTGCGATTTCGTAACAAGCGCCAAACTGCCGCAGAGTGGCAAAGGAATATTGGTGAAACATCGCCAGCGGTTCATTCACCAACCAGGTCAGATCAGATTCGAATCGAGCGCGGAATTTCGTGAAGGGATTCTGCTCTGGCAGTCGGCTCAAATGCCGCTTCAAAAGGGACAGCGAAGCATTCAAGAGCTCGGCCCCTTGCAGCGGTGCGGCAGATCTGCGCTTCACGATTTCACAATACGGCGGAAGGATTGCGGGATTCTTCTCGCCTCGTAGCTGGAAGACATTCGCAAAATCATCGCCATGCAGATGATAGTAGCCCTGGCCATGAAAGTAGCCGAGACGTTCATTCTCAACATCAATCTCCACGATGGCGACCGTCGTTTTGACGTGCTCCATCTGATAGGCACTGCCAGCTGTGTCAGGAAGGTAAAAGGAATCCAGCTCAACAAGCAGAGGCCGCCCCAGCGATAGCTGCTCTTCCACATGGCACGTCAGTGGCCGCCAGATTGCAAGCTCTTGGACGTCCAGCGAGTAGAGTTCATAGATGTCCTCAAGTTGGTATTTGAAGAAGGTCCACTGATCCCCTTCAAAGTCGATCCCCAGTGTAAAAGGCAAAGCCGCGATGGGTTCCAGTCCCCAGGCATGGAGGAGTTCAATCCACACATCGACGTAGCAGTTTGTCTCCGCCCAGTCGCGCTCCTGCACATGGAGACTGTGGCGCTGATAGGTCTGTGGGTCGAGCTTGAGGATCTGATGGATCATAGTCCCAGGGCGTTTTTTACCTCCGAAGGCCAGTAGTCAGGATCAAGGCCATGATGTTTAAACAGAGCCAACGTGACGCGCTCCAATCCAAAGCCAATGCAGGCTGAATGGGCCGTTGCGCCATCCGATGACTTGATGTCAAAAGCATTGCCAAAGTAGTCCAAGTGATAGTTCGTCGAGGCAATCGCGGTCGGCTTTTCCTCCGATGAAACAGCGATGATGATTTCGTGTTTCAGCTCCTGCTCCTTTTGCGCAGAGGCCATCACGCGTCCCGCACGGCCGAAGAAGGGGTCGTTGGCAGGGATGATCTCAACATTCAGACCCACCTCATTGAGGATGTCTTTGCCCAGCGCCAACCAAGTGCCGCGATGCTGTAGCGCCTCATCGGGATTGCCCAGCCTGACAAACTCGCGCTGCCGAAAGACTTGCGTGCGGCAGGGATCAATGGACGGCTCATGCCGGAACACGGGCGAGCGCAGGTCAAAGGTGCGACCGCCTGCGGGCAAGGTGCCTGTGGCGGTGGGATACATCTGGTAACAGCAGGCGGGCGTCAGCATCAGCGCACTCGGCGTCAAGTCCTGCGTCCAATCTTCCCCGCGATCCCGTTTTCCCAGCATCGCCATGTGCTCGCGCTCACGTCCGGTGAAGCTGTGGATGGATCCCATCAGGTCGGGAAAGTTTTCCATCTGCGATGTTTTCAAGTAGTGTTCCCGGCTTAAAAGACCGGGGAAGCGCATGACCTCTGCCTGTGCGTGTGGAACCCGCCGTGTGGTGAGGAGGTCAAACGACTCCAGCACATGTTCGAAGACCCCGCTGTAGCCGTACACTCCAGGGACACCCAGCGAAGTCAGCAGACCCGCGTCTGTCAATTCATCAAGAAACGCCTGATAGGCGACGGTGATCGGCACCGCAGTTGTGGATTCGCAAATCATAGATCACTCTCCTTTGTGGACCATCAGCATCGTGGCATTCAGTTTGAGAATGCGGTCGTTGTTCACCATCAGCGCTGCGCCGTAAGCATCGCGGAGATGGCGTGCGAGGCTGAATTTGGAATCGTTGCGATAGCCTGAGATGCCACAGATCAGCATCGCGCGACCCACTATATCCACCAGCAGTTGGGAACACGATAGCTTCAGATTGTTCGTGCGGATGGAGAAGCCAAATTCCTCAAAGGCGCTCGCACAATTGCGGCTGCGCAGTTCATCATACTCACGTGCAAGCGCTGTCACATTGTGCCGCATCTCTTGCAGCACCTTGTCCGCCTCCGCCAATCGGATCGCCGAGATGGGGGTCTCCCCCGGAGTTTTGCGCGCTTCGGCTCTGACAAAAGCCCGCGCATTGTTCACCGCATCCATCGCGATGCCAGACCAAAGAGATCCCCACACAATGTGTGAGTATGGATGCATCGTTTGCCCCAAAATATCGCTGAACGGGCCGGGTAAAATTTGCTGCACATGACCGCTGGAAGTCAGCTCAAAGCCAGAACTGCAAGTGCCGCGAAAGCCCATCGTATCCCAGTTTGAAAGCGGCACCGCCGTGTATTCACCTTTCCGCACCATGACATGGACCTGCTCGTTTGCCGGTGCGTCTGGAGCGCGGCGGCAGGTCACCAAGATCTCGTCGGCGTGCTCGCCATACGAGATCACCGGGGCCTTTTTCGTCAGAGAGAATGTCTCACCATCGATTTCGACTGCGCAGACGCTGGACCGCAAGTCACCACCGGTGCCAATCTCTGTTGTGGCAGAAGCCATCAGGCGTTGGTCCGCGACCAACTCCCGCAGGTAATTCCGGAAGTATTCCGAGTCCTGCACGTGATGCACGACGCAGGCCACCTGGATTTTGTGCATGGCATAGATCATTGCGGATGATCCACAATATTGCCCGAGCACCTCGCAGATCTTGCCCACCTGAGCCACGTTCAAGCCCATCCCACCATACTCTTCAGGGACATAGGCACTGAGAAGGCGCGCCTCCCGCATGGCGTTGATCGATTCCTCAGGAAATCGCGCCTTGGCGTCCACATCCGCCGCGTGAACACGCAGCACGGATTTGCCGATCTCGTGGACTTCTCGCAGCAGACGATCGAAGTCCTCTTTGGGTTTATAGGGGGCGGACATGCTGGTGGCTAATTGAGGGGGGCATTCGGGCGCCGCGTGTGAATGACAGCAGCCACCCACACGTGACGATTAGGCTGCCAATTGAGTGACCGCTTCGGCGATCGATTCGATGCTCTTGAAGGTGCGGCGGCCAAGCATGTTCTCGGGGAACTCGATATTGAATTTGTCTTCCAGCGCCAGCATCACGGCGACCGTGGCCAGGGAGGTCAGCCCAGCTCCGTAGAGGTCCTCTTCCTCGCCAATGGTTTCTGCTGACATGCGGCCGTGCTGGGTAAGGATTTCCCGAATTTCGGGAATGAGAATCTTTTGTGAGTCATCACTCATAATGGATAGCGCTACGATTGTTAATGGTTATGGAATTTCACATCGAATCCGCCATTGTCTAGCCAATTTTATGGTCATTGCAGCCATTCAATCCTGATTCCTGGGCATGCGACCACAACCCATTCCCATCACGGGACTTGGCGGGTCCGTCAGCAGCGAAATGCAGCCGGTCACCTTGCTGGTTCTTTCCTCCGAACAGCCTATTTCTTGGCTTTGCCTTTGCCCTTCGCCGCCGGTTTGGCTTTGACGATTGGGGTTGGCTCGATTTTTGGCAGGGCGTCGCGCTTCGCTGCCCACGTGGCCTGGGCTTCGGGTTTGATGCTCCAGATCGTAACGTTATCGATTTCAGCCACGCCATCCTTCGGACCCGCGATGCCGAGCCCGCTCGCTCCGCTCTCGTTGGGTTTTGCGAAGGACTCATGCTTAGCATAAAAGGTAGGGCCGTCCGCGAATTGAACGACGACTTCGTCCCCTTTCATCTCCGCCAAGACATGGTACCATTTACCAGACTCTAACTTTAAGTCCTTGGACTCTGCCACCTTCACAGACTCATGATCTGCGACCATCTCTGAGCCGTCCTTGGTCAGATGCAGGCGGCACACATGATGCCCGAACTCAATGAAGGGCACGATAGATGTTTCGCCGCCGCCTTCAAAGCGCACCGAAAACTTCAAGATGAATTGCTGCGGAGTCTTTGGTGCGGAAATACGCGGCTCGTAGCCGAAGTGATCTTTGCGCTTGGCCTGAAACTCTGGCGTGGAGGGCTTACCCCGCAGCACCCCATCCGCGATCACCCACTGGGTGCCCTGCCGCGCGCCCCACAGAGTTTTGTCCACCGCACCCGCCGTCGCAAAGTCATCCTGTTGCACGACAACATCAGGCTGCGCCATTAGAGGCTGAAGATCCGCACACTGAGCAGCGGTGGCGGCAACGAGAATGGCAAGGAAGACGTGTTTCATAACAGGCTCTAACGACGAACCATGCGACAGCTTGCGCTGAATCAAGATGGTGCCGATCTCACGGATTCGCCCTCGGCAAAGTGATGCGGTATTTCTGAACGCGGTGATTGTAGGTATCGATGATGAATAATTCGTTCTTGGAATTGATAGCGATGCCGTGCGGGGCAGAGAACTCCCCGGGGCCGTTCCCTTGTGCATCGCCCAATCCACCCAGGTAGCGACCCGCACGTGTGAAGCACTGAACACGACCGCTGACGGCGGTGACCCACAGCCGATCCTCGTTGTCCACACAGATGCCGATGGGGCCAACAAGATTGGCTTTCATCGCAGCAAACTTGCCCCCGAAACTTCCGGATCTATCCGCAAGATCTCCCCAGGCAAGCACGGGTTTTCCTTCAGCAGTGAACTCCTGAATGCGACCCACGCTCGCCTCGGTGGTGAAGATGCCGCCCGTATGATCGATAGCGACAAATTGCGGGCCGCCCACCCGCGACTTGGTTGAGACGTTGCCACCAAATTGCCCCGGCACGATTCCATACGCACCCCACATGCGAAGGAATTTCCCCTCCAGATCAAACACCTGCACCCGGCGATTGGTCTGGTCTGCGACAAAAACTTCTCCGCCTGCACTGATCGCCAAGCCACCTGCGAAATCCAGCTGACCTTTCCCCGCCCCGCTTGATCCCCATTCGCGGATAAACGTCCCTTCAAGCGAATACACGCTGACGCGATCTGGAGTACTTGCCGACGGGAAGTGCGCGATGTAAAGCCGATCCTCGTGCACAGCAATACCACCAGGATTTGGCAGCACCGGAAAATGGGACAAGAGCCGTCCTTCCCCATCGAAGGACTGTACCCGGTTGTTGTAATGATCCGTGACGAAAATGCGGTCTTCATCGCTGATGGCGATCCCAATGGGAATGTGAAACTCCCCAGGCGCAGTCCCCTCTTGGCCCCAGCAACCCACCCACTCCGCTGCGATCTGATAGGGAGTAGCAGCAGCCGTCAGCGACGTGAAAACAGCAATCAGAATCGAGACGGCGATACGCTCCATGGCTGGCATTAACGGCCTACAACACCACATCTTGCGGCAGGCGATATGACAGACACCGGGGCTGTTCACGCCTCCAATGGCAGGTCGGTCTATTCGCCCACTACGCCTTTGATGCCTCGCACCTGATTGAAGTGGGTGTCTTCATCCGCTGCGCTACGACAGGTGCAATCGAGCGAGTTTGGGAGTAGTTTCTCCGTTTTCGTGTAACCTCTGTGACTGCTTTCCCCAGGAAGCTGGTGTCATGAACTCAATAACCTCTTCCTCTCAACAAGAGAATGATCCACTCCACGGTCTCGATCCCGAGTCGCTGATGGAGGTGGCGGCGCTGCCAACAGACGCAGACACCTTACCCCTCGCGGCGGCGGACTGGCCGAGCCAAGCCGAAATCGTTGAGGCCTTTCCCGACTTGGAAATCCAAGACCTCATCGGCCATGGCGGGATGAGCGTGGTGTATCGGGCGCGGCAGCCCAAACTGGATCGCCTCATCGCCCTGAAGATCCTGCCCAAGTCCCTGGCCGCCACTCCGGGATTCTCGGAGCGTTTTACCCGCGAGGGTCGGGTACTGGCGCGGCTGAGTCATCCCAACATCGTGACGGTGCACGACTTTGGCACCAGTGACGGCTTTGGGTTTCTGATCATGGAATTCGTCGATGGCGTCAATCTACGTCAGGCGATGCGTGTGGGTCGGTTCACGCCGGAGCAGGCGCTGAACATCATCCCGGCTATCTGCGATGCGCTGCAATTCGCCCACGGACAGGGCGTGCTGCACCGCGACATCAAACCGGAGAACATCCTGCTCGATTCGAAGGGCAGGGTGAAGATCGCCGACTTCGGCATCGCCAAGATCCTCAACGAAGATGCCGGTGATGCGATGCTGCTGACCCAGAGCGGCGCGAAACTCGGCACCGCGCCCTACATGGCCCCGGAGCAGATCGAGCAGCCGAGCAGCGTCGATCACCGCGCGGACATCTACAGCCTGGGCGTGGTTTTTTATGAGATGCTCACCGGTGAGCTGCCACTAGGCCGTTTCGCCGCGCCTTCAGAAAAATCCAGTGTGGGCGGAAACGTGGACGAGGTGGTCTTTCGTGCGCTGGAAAAGGAGCGCAGTCGGCGGCAGCAGAGCGCGGGCGAGTTCAAGACGCAGATCGAAGGGCTGGGCACCGGCCAGAAGCTGCCGCGAGCTTCGCAACGACTTCAGAGCTTCGAGTACCAATCCAAACGCAGACTGTGGGGCATGCCGCTGCTGCACGTCACCGCCGGGCGTGATCCGGCGACGGGGAAACGCCGTCACGCGCGTGGCTTCTTTGCCTTTGGCGAATTCGCCACTGGTGTGTTCGCGTTTGGTGGCGTCGCACGCGGAGTGTTTGCCTGTGGTGGTCTCGCGGTCGGTGGGATCGCCATTGGCGGGATGGGAGTTGGCTTGATCTCTTTGGGGGGGCTCGCCATCGCGCTGATTCTAGCGCTGGGTGGCGGGGCCATCGCTCCACTGGCAATGGGCGGCGGGGCCTTGGGATGGTATTCGGTGGGTGGCATGGCTGCGGGTATGACTGCCTACGGTGGCATGGCGGTTGGGAGTCAGGCCATGGGTGGCATGGTGGATGCCACGCATGTGATCACCCAAATCGCCGACCTCCCCTTGGTGATGCAGCGGATGGTGGCGGCGAATCGCTACATGAACTTTCTCGGTTTCGTCTGGCTCCCAATGGGCCTGCTCGTTGTCATCGTGTCGTCCTGGGCGCGGCGACAGATTCAGATCGAGGCTGGCGCAGCGCCTGATTGCAGCGGGTATGGCTCCAAGGGTATCCTGTGGACAATCCCTGCGCTGACTTTTCTCTGCGCGCTGCTGTGGTGGTTGATCGAGCGCTGGGCCACGACCGACATGGTCTCCTTCGTGAATCCGGCAACCGTTGTCGGTGGGGGCTTTGCCCAAGGGGTCATCCCAAGCCTGATCATGATCGTCGGTCTGCTGCTCTTCGGACTGGGCCTGCCCTTGTGGTTGCGACTGGTGCCGATGAACTCCTTCTACGGCGTGCGTCTACCGTCCACCTTTACCTCCGATCAACGTTGGTATGATGTGAACGCGTTCTGCGGCAAACAACTGTTCTGGTGGTCGCTCACGATCATTGGCGCAGGCATCGCCGGGTTTTACCAGCTTCCTCGGCATCAGGAATCCTATCCATGGGCGGCCCTCGCACTGACAATGGTTGCAGTCGCCGCCACAGTGATCGCTACCTTGTGGTGGATGCACCAGCATCCCGTGAATGGACTCGCACGTCCACGCAACCGTCTCGCCTCGTGGGGGGCGCAGATCGTCATTGCCGTGGTCATCGCCATGTTCATCAGGTCGTTCATCGCCGGAGCGTATCGCGTCCCTGTCGGCAGCGAACCCGGTGTCGCCAAAAACAGCCACTGGTTCGCCTCGCATCTCGACACCGGCTTCGCTGCCGGCGATCTCATTCTCTTCGATCACGAAAGCGGGCACTGCTGGATCGCCCGAGTGATCAAACGCGAGCCCAAAGGCCTGCAGCTGAAGCGCGGTGGAAGTCCAGAGGCGTTCTTCATGCCGTGGGACAAGATCGTGGGAAAGATGTTGTTTTCCCACTTCTCGCCGGGCACAACTCCAGCGCCATGACCTCTTCCTTCCACGACACCCGCTGGACGCTGATCTCCCGTTCGCGTGGGGATGATGCTGGGGCGCGAGTGGCCTTGAGCGAACTCTGTGCGGCCTACTATGAGCCCGTGGTGATGTTCCTCCGTCACGATGGTCGGATGGCCGATGAGGCGCGCAGTCTGGCGCATGATTTTTTTGCGAAGCTCCTCGGCGGCGATGCCATTGGGGGCGCAGATCCGACGAAAGGAAAATTTCGCAGCTACTTGCTGGCAGCGGTGAAGAGATTCGCTGCGGATCAGCGCGAACGCTGCAACGCAGCGAAACGCGGTGGAGGGCAGTCACACGTCATCATCGACCAGGGAGAGTCGGCAACTGGGGCGGGCCTCCAGATTGAGGATGATCACATCGAGCCCCCCGACGCAGCCTTTGATCGGCAGTGGGCGCTGACCTTGCTGGCCTTGGCATTGGCGCGCCTGGAGTCTGAGATGACCGCCATCGGAAAGGCGGTGCAATTCACGACCTTGAAACCTTGGCTGACCGCGGAGACCGATGGCATCTCACAGTCGACGGCTGCCACCCAACTCGGCATCAGCGAGGAAGCCGTAAAGGTCGCCATCCATCGATTGCGGCGGCGCTTTCGAGAGGCAGTGAAAACCGAGATCGCCCAGACCGTCAGCGATCCCGAGCGTGTGCACGATGAACTCGAGGCACTGAAAGCGGCGTTGCGGCAGTAGAATGGTCCTGCCTACAGGTGATCTAGCTTTGCCACCCGCATTGGGCATCTTCTTTCGGCACATTTGAACGCGGACGGCTGCAATCGAAGCCTGAACGCGGCCTGGATTGCGCCTGACCCTCTTCGAGTAGATCCCAGGTCGAAGGTGCGTTGGATCGTGGCCTTACGCTTTGCGTTTTTTTGCTGCCTTCTTGGAGGCGGATTTCTTCGTTGGTGCTTTCGCTGCTGCGGCCTTTTGAGCGGGTGCCTTCTTCACCGCTGCTTTATTAGCCGGGGCTTTTTTCGCGGCGACCTTCTTTACCGGAGCCTCCTTTGCGGCGGCTTTCTTGGCTGGCGCTTTCTTCGTCGCCGCCTTCTCCGCTAGTGGCACGCTGGCTTTCCAGCCCTTTGGCTGTGGGATGCCTTTGCTGCTCCAGATCATGCCTTCTTCGACCCAGTGCTGTCGCCACTCGTCATACGAGATGCCGTCGTCGTCATCGCTGACGCCAAACTGGAAGCCGCACGACGGGCAGATCTCAAAGGAGGCGCCGCCCGATTTGCCGCGAGGAGCCTCGCGGAGCTTGGGGTAAGAGCAAACGGGGCAGGTATGGGAAGTGGATTTCATGAGAAAGGTGGGTGAACGGAAGTTTTTGATCGGGATTATTTGAAGGGAAGCTCGGTCGGCTTGATTTTGCGACCCGGCTGGACGGTCCAGTAGAGCGGGTTATTCGGGCGGAAGTAGGTCTTGGTGGTACCGTTGCGATTGAAAGCGGCAAAGGAGCGGGTGGAGCCGTCCCAGACGCGCACGGTGCCATCGTCGTCCAACTTCATGGAGAGACCCTCCGCCTTGGCACGCTGAAGGAAGAGCCAAGCCTTGGCAGCATAGTCGTCTGGACTGGTGCACTTGAAGTCGCGACCATGGCGATCGAAGTGATCCTGAAGGCTGGGCAGGTAACCCCAGGTGACGTGCGTGGGTGGAGCGGTGGTTGGCAGCGGCGCGGGCTTTGGCTTTTCAGGGGTGGTGACCTTGGGCTTTGCGGCAGCCTTTGCGCCAGCGGACGCGACTCCAGTCGTGGTAAATGAGCCTTTCGCCAGCTTGGTACGGGCGCTGCCAACGGAGTAGTAATAGGTGGTGCCGGGTTGAAGATCCGTGATCGTCACGGTGTGGGTCGCGCTGACCTCTCCGTTGGCACGCTGATCCAGCATGTCTTCGCGAGTGCTGAAATTGACGCGTGATCCGCTGGCGACGTCGGTCTTCCACTCAATGGTGGCGGACTTTTCTGCGGCCTCAACTTTGGGTTGAGCGGTCAGTTCAACGGCGGCCAAATTCCCGCTGACAAGGGCCACAGTGACAAGAGTAAAGCGGAAGAAAGCGGTGCGCAATGGATCGATCATGGTTACGAAGTGCTGGAATGGACAGAGCGACGGTTTAGAACGTTCAGCTACTTATTCGCAATCTTGTAGAGATGGGTCTTGGTCCGGAGAAAGAGCGCGCCATCTGCGACGGCGGGCGAGGCCGTCATCGCATCCGGCAATTGGTTCTTAGCGACGATCTCAAACTTGTCCCCAGCACGAATGATGTGTGTGGCACCGCGATCATTGCTAAAATACAAGTGCCCCGCCGCAGCGATGGGTGATGGCAGATGCTGCCCCTCCAGTCGATCCTCCCAAATGTCCTCCCCAGTCGCCGCACGCAGGCAAGTGACGATGCCGCCGCGCGTCGTCTGGAAGAGCAAGCCATCGACCAGAACCGGGAAAGACTCGCTCGCATTGCGCTTCTCACGATCCCAGAGGACATGGCTTTCAGTGATGTCACCCTGCATCTTGTCATCGACCCGCACTCCGAGTGTATGGGCTCGCTCCGAACCGGTGTTCAGCAGCAGCACATCACCCGCGAGGATCGGACGGATGGCGGCATTAAACCCTCCGTGGCGGATCGTCCAGAGTTCCTGACCCGTCAGGGCATCATAACCAAAAGCAGCCCGCGAACCCACCGACACCAGCACCTGCCGTCCCGCGATCTCAAACACCCGCGGCGTGTGATAGGCCTTGCGCATGTCACCGCCCCGCGTGGGCTGCCCGTCAGCATCGAGATCCCCGTAATCGGTGGTCCGGGGTGTCTTCCACACGGTCTCGCCGGTCTTTTTGTTCAAGGCTATGACGAACTGCGCATCGATGCCATCAAAGGTAAGGTACAGCAAATCTCCATGCGCCACTGGCGATGAGCCTGGGCCGCGATAGTGATTCACATTGATATCGCGCCGCTGCCAGACGGTCTCGCCCGTGGCGGGATCGATGCGAGCGGTGCCATAGGTGCCAAAGTGCACGTAGAGCGCATCCGCCTCCAAGAAGGGCGATGGCGCGGCGTAGTTATTGAGCGGATTCCCCAGTTCCTCAGGCGCCGGATTTTCAAAGACCAGCTTGTGATGAATGATCTTGCCGCTGTGGCGATCAATGCCGTACACGAACTGCTTTTTGCCGTCGTCTGTCGCTGCGGTGAACCAGATCATATCGCCGCCGATCACTGGCGTGGAGTGGCCCTGCCCTTCTAGTGGCACGCTCCAGACGATGTTTTTGCCAGAGTTACCATCCCACTCCATCGGTAGGCGTGCGGCTTCATCTGCAGGCACGATCCCATCCAAGGTGGGGCCGGCCTTATCGGGCCAGAACAGCGGGGAGGTGGCGGGCTGCGCCGACGCGAGTGAGCACGAGAGGCCGAAAGCAAGGAAGGTGAATCGATTCATAGACAGGCGCGTTTTCATCATCATGTTAAAGGAGGTAAACTGAACGGACGGGCTATTCCATTCGTATCTGTACCAGAAAACGCCAATTCATCATGAAAACGATCCTCCTCCTGCTCACGATGCTATCGCTAGTGCCAGCGACCCTGCGCGCCGAAGAATCCCTGGCCGATAAACTCCGCCGAGCTGCTGAAAAAGCCGCAGAGAAGGCAGGCGTGGCGCTCGATAAAGTCGAAACAAAGGGCCGCCAATGGTGGAATGACGCCAAGGAAAGCGTCAAAATGAAGCGGCCCGACTATGAAAAGCGTGCGGGTGACGCGCTCGACACCTACGCCGCCGAGATCAAGGTGCTCAAAGAAAGCGCCTCGGGAGTGGCTGGGCGCGACTACTTCAAGACTCGCCTCCTAGCGTTGGAGCAACACCTAGCTTTTGCCCAAGACGAATTCGAGACAATCCGAGCGACACCTTCCGAAGCCGAGTTCCGGGCCCGCCAACGGAAATTTGACCGCACCATGTGGGCGCTCGACGGTGCTCTGGGACAGGCGCTCGAAGAGGCTGGGGAATGAGATTCAGAAATAGAGATTGCTGCAACATCCGCAGGCAGTGCCGTGAAGTTGATCCTGGGGGGTTCTGATGGCTTTTCGTCTGGCGGTGGCTTCGGAGAGATGCGTCGCCAACCTGCCCGCTTGCCACTTGCCAGCCTCCCGATTTTGGAGTTGCGTCGCGGCCTGTCATGTCCGGCCCGTCCAATCTTCTTTCCCGCCCCCTGAGCGATCTGCCGGGACTGACGCCGCATGCGTTAAAGCAACTGGCCAAGGAGTCGCTCGAAACCGTCGGTGACATCCTCTGGCAAATGCCCTTTCGCCATGAAGATCGGCGGCAAATGCAGGGTAGCGTCTTCCATCCGAGCGAGACACCGGCTTGCCACTTCGTAACCGTTGGCAAGACGCGTTCCAAGTTTTTTGGCGCTCGAGGCTCCGGCGTCTTTGAGGCACAAGTCGAGCCTCGGGGTGGTGGTAGCCTGGGGCAGGTACTCACGTTGCGTTGGTGGAACATGCCCTTCATGAAGCGCACCATCGCCGAGGGGCTGGAACTGGTCATCTACGGAAAAGTAAAAGAGTGGAGAGGACAGCTCTTCATGGATCATCCCGAGTATGAGATCCTCGAGGATGAAGCAGAGGTCAGTGCCAGTTCCTACACCGGGCGCATCACGCCCGTGTACCGGTTACGCGGTGGGCTGACGATGAAAAATCTGCGCACTGCCGTGTGGCAGTCGATCCTCGTCGCCGGCGAAAAACCTTTTGCCACCGACCTCCTGCCGCCGCCATCGCCCAAGGGCGAATTCGCTGGGTGGGGACGCAGCAAGGCGCTCCGCGCGGTGCATTTTCCCGACGATGATGAGGAGCTACGCCAGGCGCGCCGTTACCTCGCATTGGAAGAATTTTACACCTACCAACTGCGGGTCGTGAGACGTCGTCGCATGGCCGAAGCCGCAGGAGGTCGTCCTCACCCAGGCGATGGTACTCTGACCGCACAACTCGCTGCCGCCTTACCCTTTCAGCTCACCCCCGCGCAGCAGCGCTGTCTTGAAGAAATCTGGAAGGACATGGCCACGCCGATGCCCATGAATCGTCTTTTGCATGGTGATGTCGGCAGTGGCAAAACCATCGTCGCCTTCATGGCCATGCTACGCGCTGTTGAAAGCGGTGCGCAGGCTGCCCTTATGGCCCCCACGCAGATCCTCGCCGAACAGCACTACCAAAATGCGCAACGCTGGCTGGAGCCACTCGGCCTCCGCATCGCCCTGCGAACAGGCACGCGCAAGACTGACGGAGATGAATCCCCTCTCTGGACGGGTAACAATGACGGACGCCCGCCAGAGATCCTCATCGGCACCCATGCGCTTTTGCACGACCGCAAACTCCTAACGAACATGGGAATCGTCGTCATCGACGAGCAGCACAAATTTGGCGTCGCCCAGCGCGCCCGATTGATCCAGAAAGGCAATACGCCGGACGTGCTGGTCATGACCGCCACCCCCATCCCACGCACGCTGACGCTAACCCTGTACGGAGACCTCGACATCTCCACCATCGACGAGCGCCCCAAGGAACGTGGAGAGATCATCACCAAGGTCCGCAACATCGGAAAGCGCGATGAAGCGGTCGCCTTTCTCCGTGAACAACTCGAGGCAGACCGCCAGGCCTATCTCGTTTATCCGCTCATCGAAGACTCCGAAAAGCTCGACGCCGCAGCAGCCACCAAGGGCTTTAAAGAATGGGCCAAAGCACTGGAGCCATTCAGCGTCGGCCTGCTGCACGGCAAGATGCCGCCCGAGGAAAAAGACGCGGTGATGCGCGACTTTCGCAGCAACAAACATCAGGCCTTGGTCTCCACCACCGTCATTGAGGTCGGCGTCGATGTGCCAAATGCCACCGTTATGTATCTGCACAATGCAGAGCGCTTTGGCCTCGCGCAGTTGCATCAATTGCGCGGCCGAATCGGACGTGGCAGCCATACCTCCTACTGTGTCCTTTTCATCAAAGACGATGACGAAGAAGCGCGCCAGCGATTTGCCATCATGGAGCAGACCCAGGACGGCTTTCGCATCGCCGAGGAAGACCTCCTGCGCCGAGGCCCCGGCGATGTCTTGGGCAAAGCGCAGAGCGGTGCCGCACCCCTGCGCTTCGCCGAACTCCTCGCCGATACCCGCCTCGTCCGAATCGCCAGAACCCTCGCCGAACGGACACTAGACGAAGACCCCGACCTCCAAGCCCCAAGGTTTGAAAGCATCCGCAAGACCGTCACCGAAAGCGAGGTCGAGCAGGCGACGCTGCAGTAGCCCCACTTTTGTGCGTGTGACGCCTTGCAGTCGCTCCAGGACCAGTGCTTTGTGCTAGATGAACTGGGTCTTTCGTTTCGGGTTTTCTTTGTTTGGCTGCCTGGCGCCACTAGGCGTTGGGGGAGCAGTGCTGGCAGCAGCAGATGCGCCGCGCCCCAACATCGTCTTCGTCCTCTCTGACGACCACAGCTATCCCTATCTGGGCTGCTATGGCGAGCCCGAAATGAAGACGCCGAACCTGGATCGCTTTGCCGCCGAGGGCTTCAAGGGGAGACGCATGTTCACCGCCGCACCCCAGTGCGTCCCATCGCGGGCCAGCATCATGACGGGGCGCTCAGCGGTGGCATGTCGCATCACGCGCTTCAGCTCGCCATTGCCTCGTGACGAGGTGACCTTCCCCGAGATTCTGAAAAAGGATGCGGGTTACTTCGTCGGCGTCCTGGGCCGCAGCTATCATCTGGATGGCTCTGGACGCGGACCAGCGGTGAGTCAGCAGGTCTTTGAAGAAGCCCACATGGTCACCTTCAAAGAGCGCTTCGACTTTGTCGATGCCAGTGGACAAGAGAACGTACCAGCCAAGATGAAGGAGTTCTTTGATCAGCGCCCAGACCAGCAGCCTTACTTTCTCTGGGTCAACTTCAGCGATCCCCACCATCCGTGGAACACGGGAAAAAATCCGCCAGACCCTGCAAAAGTCCGTGTTCCCGGATTTCTCCCCGACCTGCCCGGAGTGCGCCAAGACTTGTCTGACTACATGGGCGAGGTGGAGCACGCAGACGCAGATTTTCAGACCGTCTTGGACATCATCAAGGAACGCGCTGGACTTGAGAACACGCTTGTTCTCTTCATGGGCGACAACGGCATGGCCTTCCCCAGCGGAAAAGGCAATCTTCACGACCCCGGCCTCAATGTGCCCCTAATTGCATGGTGGCCGGGTGTCATCCCCGCAGGCGCTGATTCCGACGTGCTCATGTCCGGCGAGGATATCGCACCCACCTGCCTTCAGGCAGCGGGACTACCCACACCAGAACGCATGAGCGGCGTCAGCTTCCTACCTTTGTTGCGTGGAGAGCCCTTCAAAAGCCGCGACTACATCTTCGCCGAGCGCGGCCCCCATGGCGGCGCGACCTTCACGGAAAACACCCTGGCCAGCTCGGTTGACTACAGTCGCACGGTGCGCTCCGCACGCTACAAGCTGATCTACAATGTCACACCGAACCACCCTTACTCGCCCGTCGATAGCGCTGGCAATCCTGGCTGGCGCGCCATGGTCCAGGCCCACGGCGAACAAGGATTGGCCTCTGAGTTTGAGACCCTCTACTTCACCAGCCCACGCCCAGTCTACGAGATCTACGACCTGCAAAACGATCCCTCAGAACTACACAACCTCGCGGGTCAGGCAGAAGTCGAAGCGGTGACCCAAGACCTTAAAGAAGCCCTCCAGCGCAAGATGATCCTGGACTTCGACTATCTGCCCCTGCCCATTCCCAGCAATCCGAAAAAGAAAGTCAGCAAAGGCAGCAACGCCGATGCCAGCCGACTGCCGATGTTCCTCAAGAAAGACGAAAACCAAGACGGCAAGCTGAGCTTCGAAGAGTTTGGCAAAGGCCGCTCGACGGCGGATGCCGAACCCTGGTTCAAAGCGCGCGACCGCGATCATGATGGCTTTGTCAGCAAAGAAGAATTCCTCGCCGCCAGCGTCCCAGACGCACCCAATCGAAAGTAGCGCCGCTCATTTAATGGTAGCAGCGATCCACTCTCGCAATTGTTCGCGCAGTAGCAGATCACGGAGCACCCAATCGTCGGTGTGATTGCGAAACGGCAAGGCATGAAAGGTCCAGTGGCCAGAGATGCCGGTCCTTTTCAAGTAGGCCTCTGTCGCCGCCGTACTACCCTCATGACTGATCCATTGTGGGCGACTGCCGAGCCGCTGCAATCGCCGCAAAGCTGAGGCACGATCTGCCCCGCTATAGGGCCACTTTTCGATGACGCCATCGTAATGACTGTGGCAAACAAAGGCGCGCCATAGCTTCGCGATCTCATCATCGCCCAGGCCAACAAAATTGCAGCCAATGCTCCCACGCGAAAAGCCGCAGAGAATCACCCGCTCGGCATCACCGCCCCAGCGCGCGCAGACATCCTTCACGGTGGCGACGCAGTAACGCTTCGTTTCAGCCAGATTTCCCCACCACTTGATCGCGTTTCGCTTGCCCTTTTCATCCACTTCCACATACGGCAGGCAGACCCAAATGAAACCGCGCCCCGCACTGATGCCCCACCCGAGATTGCTGCCTTCAACCGTCCCTGCCGATACATCGCCGAACGCATTTTTGTATCCTCCGTTTCCCGCATACTCCACCAGCACCGGAAGCTTCGCCCCAGCCGTCCAATCGCTGGGAAGACACAACAAATGATGCACCGCCGTGCCCTCCCAGCCGGCGGTTACCTGGGACACCCGGCTTCCCGCACTTGGCTCCCCACTCGTTACCGCTGGCACCTTCAGGTCCATCGGCACCGCATGGATGTCCGGCAATTCTGCATGCAGCGCCGATGCGCTGAGGCCTATAAAAAGGAGAAACTTGATCACGCCGTTATCAACGCCAACCGGGCCAAGATCTATGCTCTACACGTTTCAAATTGCGTGCGCCCAAACCACTCCACAAAAATCGCCGCTGCAAGTCCCCCACTGCTCAGTAGCATTAACATGACCAGGATCTGGTAACGCACTGCCATCAGCGGATCCGCTCCGGCTAGAATCTGACCCGTCATCATGCCGGGGAGTTGAACCAACCCGACCGCAAAGAAGGTATTGAGCAGCGGGATCAAAGACGCGCGCAAAGCCGTGGCGCGCGCAGTGACATGGTCCGCCCCACGATCACGCTCCGCCGCATATCGTTCCGCAGCCAGGCTAATCTGATTCATTGATCCTGCGAAAATCATACCCGCCAGCGGGATCACAATGCGGGCGTCATGCCAGACAGCAGGCTGCAAGACCCCAAAGATCACCAAAGCCAAAGTTCCACCACCGCATCCGAGAATGCAAAGAAGCGACCGTCCGTAGAGCCGCGATTTTTTCCCCTTCAAAGGCCGCAACGCGATCCACCCCGCCGCAGCCGCCATCAGAGCCAAGGCCAAAAGAACCCAAGCCCAATGGTGCGCACGAAACACCCACACCAGCACATAACCGATCATCACCAACTGCCCCAGCATCCGCGCCGATGCATGCACCAGTGCCCGCCCCTGATCCGTCCAACGAAACAATAGCACCAACAACAAGACCACAGGCGGCAGCATGAAAAGCAGTCGCCACCAAGGAATCGAAAGTGCGGATTCAGACATCAGAGATCCGCAACGCATACAGCCACCGCTAGGAGCGCACAATCGGCAACTCTCGAATGGGCACTCGCCATACCTAGCTCCCCCGAAAAACCCCTGGTTTTGTTCTTCACAAATGACGGATTGTACCGGGGTAAACCCCACTTGGAGAGCAGAATTCGAGCAAGGTGCCGGGTTATTTCTTGCAATCGTTCGAGATGCTTCTTTCGCATGTTTTTTCTTGGTAAATGGGCGCCTCCAGGCTTGACCGTTTGCTGGGCGCGGCTATCGGGTGGGGCACATGTTCTCAATTCCCCGTTCCAGCGGCATCCTGCTGCATCCTACTTCATTGCCAGGGAGATTTGGACTGGGAGAGATCGGACCGGAGGCAATCCGCTGGCTAGAAACTCTACGCGCAACGGGTCAGCAACTTTGGCAGATCCTGCCCCTGGGACCCACGGGCTACGGAAATTCACCTTATCAATCACTGTCGAGTTTTGCGGGGAATCCATTGCTGATCAGCTTTGACTCTCTGCGCAATGACGGAGCCTTGGTGCCGCAAGATCTGGCAATGCTGCCAGCATTTTCCCAGCACAAGGTGGACTTCGGTTCGGTTATCGAGGTGCGGAAGGCCTTTCTGACGCTCGCAGCACGGCGTTTCATCACTCAGTGCGAGCACAGCCCGCTGCTGAAGCGTGCCTTCGATGTCTTTTGCGAGCGCGAGGCGGATTGGCTTGAGGACTTTGCTCTGTTTGCTGCGCTGAAAGACGAACACCAACAAAAGTCCTGGACCGATTGGCCAGCAGAGCTGGCTCTCCGTCAGCCAGAGGCGATCGCCGAGGCGATGGTGCGACTGGGAGCGGAGGTGGATGAGGCGAAAGCACAGCAATTCTTTTTCCAGCGGCAGTGGCAGCGTCTGCACTCCCGGGCCAAGGAATTGGGCATCTCCATCATTGGCGACATCCCCATCTTTGCGGCCCACGATAGCGCTGACGTCTGGGCAAATCAGCAGCTCTTTGAATTGGATGACCATGGTCAACCGACGGTCGTGGCCGGGGTGCCACCCGATTATTTTAGCGAGACGGGGCAGCGCTGGGGAAACCCTCTGTATAAGTGGGATGCGCATCGTGCGGACGGTTTCAAATGGTGGCGGGCTCGATTAAAGAAGACTCTGGACTGGGTGGATATAGTCCGCATCGATCACTTCCGCGGCTTTGAATCTTACTGGGAGATTCCCGGCCATGAGCCGACGGCGATCAATGGCCGCTGGATGCCGGCACCTGGCGATGAACTTTTTAATGCCCTGAAATCTGATTTTGAAGGGGATGTGCCTATCATCGCGGAGGACCTTGGTATCATCACGGATGAAGTGACGGCGCTGCGTGAACGTCACGGGTTCCCTGGGATGAAGGTGATGCAGTTTGCCTTTGGAGCGGATTCGCTGGCGGAGGAATACATCCCAGAGAACTACCCAGAAGATTGCGTCGGCTACACCGGCACGCATGACAATGATACGGTGATGGGCCTATTTAACAGCGGTCCTGGCGGAGACTCGACTCGAACCCAAGAACAGGTGGATGCTGAGCGGCGAACCATCCTGAACTACACGAAGACTGACGGTAGCGATCTGAACTGGGACTACATCTCCGCAGTGGAGAAGTCGCTGGCCCGACTGGCCGTGGCACCCCTGCAAGATGTGCTGGGTCTCGGATCCGAGTCGCGTATGAATGTGCCAGGCAAAACGGGCGAGTACTGGACTTGGCGATTTACGTGGGAGCAATTGACTCCTGAGTTGCAGGAGCGGCTGAAGAGAGTGACGCGAGAATCGAATCGCTGGCCTCTCGGCATGTAGACTGGACTGGCCGCTCCCGGCAGCGTTGCTTCGGCAGGGAAATCCAAGCTACGCCTTCATCAATCCCACTGGGCTCAACTTTCCGCCGGGGAAAATCTGGACGAGTTCGGGTTCGGTTGCCTTGAACGTGCCGCGTAGCATTTCCGCAAACACGCTGCGATACTCAGTCTCCATCTCGACGCCGCCTGGGCCGAGGGGGTTGGATTCATCCATGGCATGGATCGGCCATTTGCCGTGGACTTGGCCGCCGTTTACGCGATCTCCCAGAGCCATAAAGGTGAAGCCACGGCCGTGATCGGTGCCTAGTGATGCATTTTCATAGGTGCGACGTCCGAACTCGGTGGTGACCATCACGGTGTAATTGGCGCGGTGAGCCTTCAGGTCCGTGTCCAAGGCGTTGATGCCGTCCGCCAGCACCTTGATGCGATCGGCCTGTAGCCCTGCCGTCGTGCCCTGGAAAAAGTGGGTATCCCAGTTGCCTAGGTCCAAACAGGCAACTTGCAGACCGACGCGGGCTTTGATCAGACGCGCCACTTCATACAGTTGTTCGCCAAAGCCATCCTTCGGATACACGGCGTCGTGCTCGGGTCTCGCACCCAGGTCTCGCAACTCCGCGACACGACGGAAGAGATCAATGGTCTCCTTCCCCTGCCCTCCCAATTGCCCGCTATCCTTGGCGTACAAGGCCTGTAGGGCGGCCATCACGGGTGCGGGATCGGCCTTCTTCATTTTCAAACTCAGATCATCCAGCTTCTGCATCACACTGACGCTCGGTGCGCCGCGCAATGCCTCTGGCAGCACGGTGCCGAGCGCGACCGCAGCCAGTGGCGAAGTCATGTCTGCAGACGCCATGCGTGCCCGCAAGAATCGACCCAGCCAACCTCCGCCGATGGACACATCCTGCTCCGCATCGCCATGCTCCATCTGATCCTGACATTCAAAGTGCGAGCCACTGGTGTTTTGCACGGCGACCGATTGCACCGCGCCGAGTCTGCCATCCTTAAACGCAGCCTCCAGAGGTCGCATCATCGGATGCAGCGCGTAATGATCGGTGACCTTGATCGCGGTATCTGAATCATTACCCGGTGCCTTGATCGAGAGGGTCGGACGCTGCCGGTAGTAGTTATCATCCGCGTAGGGCACCCAGAGGTTCAGCGTATCCGCACCACCGCGCAGAAAGACGCAGATCAGCGTGTGCGCCTCTGCATTGCCCGCAGGGTTTTCCGCAGATTGTGCAAAGGTGAACCGCGTCATGCCGGGCAGCACAGCGGCGGCAGCTAGCCGGGTGAGGAAGTGGCGACGGGTGGGGTTCATGAGGGTGAAAGTGTGTCGAAGGAGCGATGAAAAAATCAGCAGCGCTGGTAGGCCGGGCTAGCCATGATGATGCCACACATGAGAGCTTCAGCAGCGGTCTTTGCGGCTGTTTTTACCTTGGCAGATGGATCGGTGCGGACGGTCTTGATGGTTTCGTTCAAGGCGATCAACTCATCGCTGGTCGGGCTGCGACCCGTGAAGTAGGCAAAGCCTTTTTCCACGGTGATCTTTTGCCCGCCCAATGCTTTGACGATGGGTTGCAAATTCACTCGAACATCCGGCGCCTCATTCGCCGCGAGCGCCAGCGCGTAGTTCCAACGCCACATCAGGGTGCCCAGCCAGGGAGCTTCCTCATCGGGATAACCGTCGGGCGTGGGATACTGGAACATGCCCTGCCCCATGCGATTCAGCGGCTCAATGGCACCGTCCTTTGCATAAGTATCTGCACCCAGGGATCGCAAGGCACTGACGACAAAGCGAAACGGTCTCTTCAACAAAGCGCCCCGTGAGGCCATGAATTCTTCTGAACCAAAGAGGGCGCGCAGTGTGGCCCTGATATCGCCATCGCTCAGCGCAAACACGGAGGCGAGACGATCCACCAGGTTCGCGGGCGGCTCATAGCTAACAAAGCGGTGACAGAGCTTTGTGGCGATGAACTTGGCCGTGCTCGGATGTCTGCATGCGATATCGATCAGCGCGTCGAGATCCTTTTCGCCACCACCCGCGGCGATAGTTTGGCCCAGCACCTTCTTAGCGCCATCATCATGCCAGTCGTTGCGGAAAAAGCCCTCTGACTGATTCATAGCAAAGAATCGATTGCGATCAAAAGTCCAGCCGCTAAGACAGCGCGCTGCCTCCCGCACGTCCTGCTGCGTGTAACCGCCGTCGACGCCTAGAGTGTGAAGTTCCAGCAACTCACGCGCATAGTTTTCATTGGGCTTATCGTCGCTGCCTCTGCGCACTTTGTTCGACTTCCCATCCAGGTAGACCAGCATCGCGGGCGAAGTCGCGGAAGCGCGGATGAGATCACGGAAATTGCCAAGCGCGTGACGGCGGATCACATCGCGATCATCGGACGGCTTCAGGTAGACGCAGTCGCCCTTGCTCAGATCAATATTCAGGTGGTCGGTCCAAAACTCCACCATGACTTCAAAGAGCTGCCGTTGACTGTAAACGGCGCGCAAGAAGGTGTGCCGCATCAGTTCATCGCGCAGGACGGGCTTGCGGAATTCATAAGCATCGCCCGCGCTGAAGTAGAGGCTTTCGAAACGCTCTGCACGGAGATCACAGAGCGTGTCGGAGATGCCTTCTGGCCGGAGCTGCTCCTCAAGCCAAGCCGCACGGCCAATGCGCTTGATGCGTGCGAGATCGCCCGGCCAAGGACCATAAGCAGCGCGGGAGAGCAGGTGGAAATCGGGATCGATCTCTGCGCCCTCAGGCACGACGATGCGTGGAGGCACGGCCTCGCCAAGGGCTTGGTTGATCTCCGTCGTAATGCGCTCGCACGATGACAAAAGCAGCGCGCCACCGCCGCCGAGCGTGGTCTTGAAAAAGTGGCGTCTGCTGGAATTCATGGAAGCGATCAGGAAGGGATCGGTGGTGCCACTGGGGCCGGGGCGGCATCCGCAGAAGCGTTGCGAGAAAGGAAGGCCCGCGCATTGACGCCCCAGCCGAGGATGGCGAGCATGGGTAGCAACACCACCCAACCGATCAGAGGTAGTAATGCACAGCACACCAGCACCAATCCACCGCGCTGCGTCTGCCGCCAAGGTTCGACATGCAATTGGGGCCAGAGACGCTCGCCAACGAGCGTGGCAATGCCACCTGCGCCGATGAATCCCCAAGTGAGGAGCAAGCCCCCGATCAATGCGGAAAGGAATCCATTGTGGAGCACCTTACCAAGGATGGTGACCAAGATCGAAGCACCTATCACTGGAACCAATCCCAGCAAGAAGAGCTTCAGTAATCCACCCGCCGCCGCATCCCGACCCCGCGTTGCGGAAGCGGGCCAAAGGGCACGGGAAAGAAGCCAGAGCGCCGGGAGCGCGACCACGAAACCGACTGCCACGAGCAGCCACGTCAGAACAGTTGAGAATAACATGAGTTGAGGGAGTGCCCGCAGGTTGTTGTTTGGGTTGCGACCACGTTGAGGGTTGAAACGCGGAGGCTTCGAGATCGGTAACGAGAAAGATAAAATTGTGTGTCACCCACGGTGATCCCCACTTGCGGACACTTCCGCTAATCCTTCTTCCGCGTCTTCTTCAGCAGGTCCAAAGACATATCGGCTGCCTTGGGCTTCATCTTCTCAAACTGCTCGTGCTGCTCCGGTGTCAGCTCTTTGTCCAGGTCTGCGAGGACACGCATGAGGATCGTTTGCACGCTAGTGATCGTCTCATTGCGCACGACGGTCAGTTCATCCACAGCGCCACCGACGAGTGTTTTGAAACGCTCGCGCTGAATATCCGTTGGGTGCAGTTTTTCCAACTGCTTGATGGCGGCTTCGTTCCAGAAGGTGGGGTCCTCCTTTTTCTTGGCAATGCCTTTGGCCACAGCAATGCCCAAAAAGAATCCCACCACGATGCTGACGAACACCAGAAGCGTGATCAGACATCCAGCCTTGAAGCGGCGCGTCACCATGTGGGAATCCAGGCCTCCATGCTGACGTTTTGTTCCAGGGCAGGCCGAGTGATGCCGGAATCATAGAGGTCGGCAAACACAAACACGCCCGCGGCAATGCACGCTACTAGGCCGATCCACAGCGCGCGTCCACCAAACAGGGCCAGCAGATCCTCCCAGGGCTCCACCGGCGCAGCCTGCCAGTTGGCGATGACGCGTGTGTGAAAGCCAAACGGGAGTTCTGGACAAGCCTCTGCGGCAGTCGCACGTGCAGAGGCGGCGGCCAGCTGCCAGCGTTCTTCAAAAGAGGGGATCGTGTTCATGACGGATTTTCAAATTCAGATTTCATCACCTGCTGCGCGACTTGGCGCAGCTTCTTGCGGGCACGCATGGCGCGCATTTTGACCATGGGTCGTGTCCAGCCGGTCATCTGGCTGATCTCCAGTGTGGAGCGTTCCTCCAGATCCAGCAGAGTCAGCACCAGCCGATCTGGAGGAGAGAGATGGGAGAGCAATTGCAGGACGATCGCCCGGGCATCCGAGGAGGGGGTATCGGGAGCAGGCGCCGCCTGATTGAGGAGAAAGTCCAGCCACTGTTCCTGCCCATCCCCAAGATCTGCCCAGCGCCATTCCGGTCGGGCGCGTTCTGCGCGCAAGGCATCTAGGCAGGTGCGCACGGTCAGACGCGATACCCAATGATCGAAGGGAATACCGGGGCGCTCCTGGTAGCCGTCGAGCTTTTGCAGCAGCTTCACAAAGACCTCTTGCATCAGGTCTTCCTCGCTGTCGCGACGCGGAAGATGGTTGCGCACGATGCGCCGCACCAGGGGATTGAGATGATCGATCAGCGCATTCGCGGCGGATAAATCCCCCGCCTTCACGCGCTGCACACACACCGTCACATCGAAGGCGTCGTCCATCACGTTGGCGCAATTTGATCGTCAAAAGTTTCCACACTCCGGATTCAACGCGATGCGGGGGCAGTTGGTAACTGTTTTTTTCTCCGGTTTTATTGACACCCAGTAACGGAACCTGCCAGCATCGGGGCAGATGTTTTCATTTCTCAAACCAGCGCCTTTTGTCGACCGCCTGCCGCCAGACCAGATCGACCGCGAATATCGCCGACTGCGGTTGCGTGTCTTTGCGGGGATCTTTCTGGGCTACGCAGCCTACTACTTGGTGCGCAAGAACTTCTCCCTGGCGATGCCGGACATCCTCAAAGAATATCCGCAATATTCCAAGGCGCAGTTGGGCACAGCGATGACAGGTCTGTCTATTGCGTACGGGTTCTCGAAGTTCCTGATGGGCAGTATATCGGATCGCAGCAACCCGCGTTACTTTTTGCCGCTGGGGCTGCTGCTGGCCTGCTCGGTTCTGTTTGTTTTTGGTTTTGTGAAGGAGATCTACCTCTCACTCACTCTCATGATCGTGCTGCAAACACTGAATGGTTGGTTCAATGGCATGGGCTGGGCACCTTGCGGCAAGACCATGGTGCATTGGTTCAGCACCAAGGAGCGTGGGCGGGCGGTCTCCGTCTGGAATGTGGCACACAATGTGGGAGGGGCGATGGTGGCGACGATCGCGCTGGCCGGGGTCATGCTGTTCGGCGATTGGGGAGCAAAGTTTTACTTCAATGCCATGGTCTCCACAGTGATCGCGGTCATTGCTTTTTGGCTGATGCGTGATACCCCCCAGAGCTGCGGCTTGCCGCCGATCGAGGAGTACAAAAACGATTACCCGCCCAACTACAGCGCTGCCCACGAGCGCACGTTCACGTTCCGAGAGATCTTCCTGGAGCACGTCCTCTGCAATCGGTTGCTGTGGTTCATCGCCATTGCCAATGCCTTTGTGTACGTGGTGCGCTACGGGGTCGTGGACTGGGTGCCAACGTATTTGCAGACGGCCAAGCACTTCAGCTTTCAGCAATCCAGCACTGCGTGGGCACTCTTCGAGTGGGCAGCGGTGCCGGGGACAATTTTGTGCGGCTGGATGTCTGATAAGGTCTTCAAATCCAGACGCGCACCGGCGACGATTCTCTTCATGGTGCCAACACTGATGGGTCTGATTGTCTACGGCCTGAATCGCAACGGGCCTTTGTGGATCGATCTGGCGGCGCTCTTCACCATCGGCTTTTTCATCTACGGTCCGATCATGCTAATCGGACTTCAGGCGCTGGACATGGTGCCCAAAAAGGCCGCAGGCACCGCTGCTGGTTTTACCGGCTTCTTTGGCTACGTCTTTGGTTCCGCCTTCGCCGGGACGGGCGTGGGCTGGATTGCGGAGACTTGGGACTGGAGTGGGGTCATCATCGCGATGTGCGCCTGTTCCGTATTAACCATGGTCTTCAGTGCGTTCACTTTGGGCCATCGCGCAGAAAGCTCTGGCAACGCCTCATGATCACTCGTTTTCTCTCTTGTCTCTTCACCGCCGTTTGCGCGACCGCCGCGGCACAACCGATTGTTATCGCGCATCGCGGTGCCAGCGGCTATCTGCCCGAGCATACCCTGCCGGCCAAAGCACTGGCCTACGCACAAGGGGCGGACTTTTTGGAACAGGACATCGTCCTGAGCAAAGACGATGTGCCTGTCGTGCTGCATGATACCCAAATCGATACCGTCACAGACGTCGCGACGCGTTTCCCAGATCGCAAACGTGCTGACGGACGCTACTACGCTCTGGATTTCACGCTCGATGAACTGAAGCAATTGCGTGCCACGGAACGCTTTGATGCAAAGACGGGTGAGCAGATCTACGCCGGAAGATTTCCGGGCGGACAATCGAAATTTGAGATCATTACGCTGGAGGAAGAGCTGCAATTCATCCAAGGCCTCAACCACAGCACCGGGCGCAATGTGGGCATCTATCCCGAAATAAAACGCCCCAGCTGGCATCGCGAACAAGGCCACGACATCAGCGCCATCGTATTGCCGATTCTGCGCAAGTATGGCTACGCCAGCAAAGAGCACTCCTGCTGGTTGCAATGCTTTGAATGGTTAGAGGTACAGCGACTGCGCAACGAACTGCAGTGGCAGGGTCGCTTGATTTTGTTGATGGGCAGCTCTGACAAAACCCCGTTGGCTGAAGTGGCTGGCATCGCCGATGGCATCGGCCCTCCCATCGGCAGCATCTTCACTGGCAAGAGTCCTGCCGAACGGACAGTGACAGATCTCGTTTCCGCTGCTCACAAGGCGGGTCTGAAGGTGCATCCGTACACGCTGCGCATCGACGATCTGCCGAAGAGTGTTGGCTCTGTAGATGAGCTGCTGGACCTCCTTGTCAATGAGGCGCAGATCGATGGCCTGTTCACCGACTTCCCAGATGTGATGGTGCGATGGTTGGCAAAGTAATCGGAACGAGGTTGTTCCCGATACTGATCCGATGACGCAACACGCACAAAGACATGCTTTCCTGCAAAGGCGAGGCTGGCATAACCCTACTCAGCCAAGGCAGATCGCGCCAATTCCTTGAACTCGCGTGCCGCATCGAAGACGATCAGCGTGCCTTTTGCAGTGACAACATCGAGCCATCCACCAATAATCCTTGGCGAGGCCTTACACTCTTCCTCGGTGTTGTGCTCCCATAGCTTGCAGCCTGACTTGTTGTCGTAACACGTCTAGCCACTGCCAGGATCGATGAGGAAATCTAGCTCTCAATTGCTGACGGGGCTGGTGACATCGGGGATGCCGTCTTCGGCGAAGCAGCCCAGATGCATCTCGGTGACATCGCCATGCCCACCGCAGCGACTGCAAGGTAGCGATGGCTACTGCGCTGCATCGCGGAAGACAATGATTGACGGATTGCCCACAGGAACGTAGTGCCCAGTGAAGTCCAGCGCTCCTGTCTTCGAATCGAGACGGAAGACGGTGATGTTATCTGCACGCTGATTGCAGCAGTACAGGAAGGTGCCACTTGGATCAAAGTTGAAGCTGCGCGGGTAATCACCGCGTGTCCATTCTTCAGAGACAAAGGTCAGCGTGCCGTCATCCGCCACGGCAAAGATGGCGATGCTGTCATGAAGACGATTGCCTGCATAAACGAATCGACCATCGGGCGAGAGCATGATCTCCGAGCAGAAATTGCTGCCCGCAAAACCAGGCGGCAGGCTGGAGATCGTCTGCCGGGCTTTGAGTGTGCCTTTGGCACCATCGTAGTCGAACAAGACGATGGTGGATCCTTCTTCCTGAAGAGAGTAAAACCACGCGCTCTTGGGATGAAACGCAAAGTGTCGAGGGCCGTCACCAGGTGGCAGTGAGATCGTGGGAGGGTCATTGGGCAGGAGCCTCCCTCCCTGCGGATCAAACTTCCACTGGTAGATGCAGTCTAGCCCGAGATCGGTGTGGAATATAAACTGGCCCGTCGGATCTGCCTCGATCATGTGCGCATGAATTTGGTCGTGGCCACTAATGGCAAAGCTGCCGGAAGGCGCGTGGGTAGCCTTGGTGGGGCCCACCGTTCCCTCGTCCTTTTTCACATCGGTCGCTTCTCCCAGGCTGCCGTCGGGTTGGATGGGCAGGACGGCGACGGTTCCGCCAAAGTAGTTCGCCACCAGCACAAACTTACCGGAAGGGTGCACGCTGAGATGCGCCGGACCTTTGCCTCCAGAGGCCACGGTGTTCAGCAGCTTCAATTGGCCGTCCGCAGGATTAATCGCGAAGGCGCTGACTGATCCCGATTCATTGTCTCCAATCCGCTCGGTTTCATTGCCGGAGTAAAGATGCGTCTTCGCTGGATTGAGAGCGAGACAACTGGGACTCGTTCCCATTTCAACCAGTCCAGAGGGAGTCATCGCCCCGGTGGCGCGATCCACCTCAAAGAGGTGGATGCCACGCCCGTTGCCCGGCGGCAGATCCACCTGCGTAGCCCGCATGTTTTGCAGCGGGGAGGTGTAGGTGCCGACGTAGGCGATGAGCGGGCCGGAGTTGGAAGCCGCAACCAATGGACCCGCGATGGAGGAGGCGGCTAGGGCTTTGATAAAGCTGCGCCGAGATTGAGTAGGAGTCATGAATCCGTGTGGAATGGGGTACATCATTTCACCACAGGCAGAATCACCCGAGATGCGTGCGCAGCATCGTGCCAAATGGTGTTGATCGCAGGGATGCCGGGGTCGGTGACGAAGTGGGTGATGGGAGCACCGGTCTGAGGGTTAGGCTCGTAAAATGGAGCGCCGGTGCTTGCGATGGTAATGCGGATGCGGTGGCCTTTGTTGAAGACGATACTGGTCCAACCGATGTCCCAGGCAAGCTTGGCGACTTCTCCCGGGACGAGCAACTTCTGGCGATCAAAGCCTTCTCGATAACGTGCGCGCAGCGGGTAGTCCATGAGCAGAATGGAGCGTCCATCAGGATAGACGTCGGTGACCCGCAGGAAGAAGTCCGTGTCCTTGGCCGTCGATGACACAAAGACCTCGGCCTTGATCCGACCCGTGACCTCCAGCGGCGATGAAAGAACATCGCTGGTCCACGTGCGGACTTCTGCCTGCTCCTCGAAGCCACGCGCGTCGCGAGCTCCGGGAAAGCCGGTATAAGGCAGGCTCATGGGACGTGTCGGATCGCTGGCGTAGGAAGTGCTGGCGGTCGCGGCGGAAGGTTTGCTATCAGCGAGTTTGCCATCGGGTTGCAGGAACCAATCGACGGCATTGCTTGCTGGTGGGAAATCTTTCGCCTCGCGCCACACGTTGCCTGGCGCGCCTTCTTCACCGGTGGCACCCATGACGTAATAGCGGACAGTGGTGTCTTTGTCGGCCCCGTTGTCTTCGCCCTTCAGGTAGTGTTTGAACCAGCGGACCATGTGCGGATAGACGTCAAAGAAGGCGTTTTCTGGGAAGACGAGTTCCCCGATTTTGTTCGACTTGGGATAGCCGCCATGCAACCACGGGCCGATGATGAGCTGCTGCTGCCCACGTGATTTTTCGCCACCGTGCTGCTGCCGTCCGATGAAGCTGGCGACGCTGCCCTGGCACATGAAATCAAACCAACTGCCGATGGTGAAGCAGGGGTAGTTCATCTTGTCGAAGTGCAGGGAGGCATCCTCATCGCGCCAGTAGTCGTCATAATCTGGGTGCTGATCCCATTCGCGCAGCATGTCTTCATTGTCCTTGAGTTCGCGGGCAACGGAGCCGCCCTTGATGAAGCGCTGCGGCTTTGTCGCCCCACCGATGCGGTAGCCCTCTTGGTAGAGGCTTAGCCCCGTGTCCGTCATGTATTGGGCGACGAGATGGGGCGGCTGAGTAACGGCCAAATAATTCTGCGCGTATCCGGCCTGCGATCCCCCGTAGGTGCCGATCTTGCCGGTGCACCATGGTTGCGCGGCGAGCCACTCGCAAACATCGTAGCCGTCCCGAAGCGGTCCCCATTGCAGCCCGCGATAGCCGCGATACACGCCCTCGCTCTCATGCGTGCCGCGATAGTTCACCAGGGCGATGACAAAACCTGCTTCGGCGAATTTAGCGGCTGCTTTGCGAGACCCCGCGCTGCTAATGTCCGCATAGCGTTGCTCAAAAATGGCGGGAAATTTGCCTCCGCCGGACGGAAAAAAAACATAGGCGGAGAGGCGCTTGCCATCTCGCATCGGGATCATGAGGTGCTCCTCCCGGACGGTGCCAAAATCGAGCTTGGGAGGCTCTGCTGCGTGGAGGGAGGCAACGGCAAGGAGGGAGAGAAGAGCGTGACGCATCAGGCCATAACGCTCCAGAGATGAGGCACGTTGCAGGGACGGCCACTTTCTCACCGAACGTTGTTCGCCATGCTGATGAGTGCGGCGGCAGTCTCGGGCGTGATCAGGCGGTTACCTTGGAATTGACGGATGACGGGGACAATCTCAGGGGTGATGTCATCCCCTTGAAAATCGCGCACGATTTGGGGCTCCAAAATCATGTTTGGGATGCTCCGCACTAGGCTCGGCACATGCACGGGTGGGATGAGGTGGCCGATGGCCAAGGGCTCGCCATCCCAGCCGCTAGCCTTGGCGATGGGGGCCTCCCCACGTTCCATGCGCAGCAGGTTATTGATGTCCTCGAACACACCGAGTTGCCTAGCACTGGCGAGATTCTGCTCGATGGATGTCGCGATGGCCCCTGCCTCATTCGCAGTGGCACCTGCAAGGGTGGCGGCTTCTTTGAGAGTCACGGCGAGATCGATGACCTCTTCCTTGGCGCTGTGCGCTTGGTAGAGGATCTGAAAGAAGGTGGCGTCTCCTTCATCGCCACTCAGTGCGGGGACAGAATGACTGGCGATGTGGGTTTCCAGGTACGGCGCGATTTGTCGCGGCCAATGGCTGCGCTTTTCCTCCGCCTCCTTTTCGTAGCGACGCACTGCGTAGTGACCTGCAAAGTAGGCCACGCCACAGAAGAGAATAAAGACCAGGAGCTTCATCAGCGCTTCTTCTTGGCCATGTCGGCACGCGCACGCAGTTCGCGCTCATGCTGGGTGTGGATGAAATTCTGATCGCGGCAGTGGGAAAGGGCACTCTCAAGGCCGATGTAACCATTGTTGAGGAGCATTAGCAGACTATCGTCGATGGTGTGCATGCCGTGGGGGCCGCCCACCTGAATGAGGCCTGGCATTTGGGCAAAGCGCCGATCACGAATGCAACGCGCCATGCCAGAATTCATCGTCATGACCTCGGTGGCCAGCGCTCGCCCCGGTGCGTCAATGCGGGGCAGGAGGTGCTGGCAAACGACCCCACGCAGGCAATTGGCTAGCTGCGCTGCGACGTAATCCTGCTGCTCTTCGGGGAAGGCGTCAAAGATACGCGTCATGGTGGCTGTCGCCTCCGTGGTGTGCAGGGTGCTGATCACGAGGTGACCCGTCTCCGCTGCGGTGATGGCGGTGCGCATGGTCTCGAGATCGCGCAGTTCACTCACCACGATGACGTCGGCATCTTGGCGGAGGGCACTGCGCATCGCCTGGGCGAAGGTCTGCGTATCGGACCCGACCTGCCGCTGGCGGATGAGGCTGCGTTCGCCATGGGTAAAGACAAACTCGATGGGGTCCTCAATGGAGACGATGTTGGCTGCACGTTCGTTCGCGATTGCCTGGGTGATACTACACAAGGTGGTGGTCTTACCGCTTCCGGACACACCTGTAACGAGCACGAGGCCTTCACGCAGCCTCGTGAATCCTTCCACCGTCGCGCCGTGGCCCAAGTCTGAGAGCTGGGGAATGAAATCAGGGATGTAACGGAAATTTGCCTCAATGCGGCCCAGGACGTAACACGCATTGCCACGAAAGCGCCCGAGGTTTTCCACATGCACGGCGAAGTCCAGCTCCCAATTGTGCTCCAGGGCGGCACGTTGGGATTCCTTCAGCACGTTGAGCACCAGTTCACGGGTGTCGGTGCCATCCAAGATGTCGTCGGTTAACGGGACCAGAGATCCATGGATCCGCGCCATCGGTGGTGCGCCGGCGCTGAGGTGGAGGTCAGAGCCGTCACGCTCGGTGACCATGACGAGATACTCAATGAGATCGTGGGAATGCATTTAGCGGAGGAAAGGTTTGGGATTTTAGGAGCTGACACCACGCGCGGCGCGGCGGAACTCGGTCTCATTCCCAGTGGCACCGATGGCGACCTCCTCTGAGATGATACCACCTTCATAGGCTGCGAGAATGGAACGCAAGAAGGTGGTTGAGTTTGGGTCAGAGCCTCTGGACATGTAGTCGTGAATGTGATCGACATCGCGGCGGGCGATCCAGTCGCGCACTGCACCGCCGTTCTCCAGGTATTCAGTCAGCAGCATGAGCTGACCGTCCACCTTGGGGACGAGCTTTTGGCAAACCACGCCGATGAGCTGATGGGCCAGCAGGTGCAGGCCCAGGTTCAATTGATCCGGCGGGAACAGATTGAGAAAGCGCTCCATCGTGTCGGAGACGCGTTCAGAGTGGAGGGAGGCTAGCACCAAGTGACCCGTCTCAGACGCCTGGAGGGCGATGAGTGCAGTCTCGTGGTCACGGATTTCTCCGACAAAAATTACATCGGGAGCCTGCCGGATCGCGCTGCGGAGGCCGCGTGCGAAGGTGTTCGTATCACGGCCCACTTCGCGTTGGGTGAAGAGGCACCCTTCGTTGGAAAAGATGTACTCAACTGGGTCCTCAATGGTCACGATGTGCCGCGCCATCGTTTTGTTCATCCACTGCAGCAGGCCTGCAAGTGTCGTGGATTTGCCGGTCCCAGTCGGACCCGTGACCAGAATGATCCCGTATGGCTTCGTGGCCCACTTTTGGAGCAGATGAGTGGGCGCTCCTAGTGTCTCCAGGTCCGGGATATCCGTCCGGATGCGGCGCATGACGGCCCCAAGTCGGCCGAGGATGCGGTGCAAATTCACGCGGTAGCGGGTGCGCGCCCGGGAGACCAGCCCGGAATCCTTGTCCATGTCGGTATTCGGATCACCCCCGCAAGTCCGCCACAGGCCCGCCATCTGCTGGAGTTCGAGGGGTTCTTCGCCGAACAGCATGATCTCCTCGTTGATTTTTAGCCGTGGCAGTTCGCCCTCTTGGAGGAAGACATCGCTGGCGCGGTGCTCATCGGCGGCATCAAGGATTTCGTCCAGGGTCATAGGCTGGGGTCAGGAGTAAAAAGATTTCGTGCACTCTAACCTACTGGGCCACAGTTGAACAAGCGTGAACAAAGGAAAAGTCCGCTGGTTTCGTGATGAGCGCGATTTCTGCGAGGAGAATGGGAAATCTAAGTTTCCCAAAAAAAAATGGTTGATATTTACCATAACAATCGTAATTTTAGCTTGTCTGTAACCCCTCTCGTCATGCAATCATTCCTTTACCACTTTGATTTCCACCGCCTCCGTATCGTCTGTGGGGCGTTAGCGTTGGTGGCGTCGTTCCCGCTTCAGGCCCAGATCGGAGCCGAAAAAGCGGTGCCTTATCACCTTCAAGATGGCCAGGAGTATCAGGTATCTCTTACCTCCCTCCTCGAGCACGGCAGGAAGCTCTTTGTTGCCAATTGGACGAAGCCCGATGGCGGTGGTCGCCCATTGACCAAGGGCACCGGCAGCCCTGTGGCGGATCCCTCCAGCCCGCTGGTATTTCCGCGTAATTTCAACCGGATCTCTGGTCCAGATGCAAACTCCTGTGCCGGTTGCCACAACTCCCCCGTGGCTGGTGGGAATGGTGACATTGTGGCCAACGTGTTTGTCCTCGGTCAGCGCTTTGACTTTGCCACTTTTGATGCGGGCGAGTCCATCGTGACCAAGGGCGGCGTCGATGAAAGCGGAAAACATGCGAATCTTCAGCAAATCGCGAACAGTCGTTCCACGCCGGGGATGTTTGGAAGCGGTTACATCGAGATGCTTGCCCGCCAGATGACCACAGAACTCCAGACAATCCGCGACGGTATCGCCCCTGGGGCTTCCGCAGCCCTGACGGCCAAGGGAATCAGCTTTGGCACGCTCAGTCGCAATGGCGATGGCTCCTGGGATGTGAGCGCCGTCGTAGGTTTGCCTGCCCCGAGTCTCGGCTCAGCTTCAGGAAAGCCAAATCTGATCATTCGCCCATTTCACCAGGTGTCGAATGTCGTCTCGCTACGCCAGTTCACCAACAACGCCTTTAACCACCACCATGGCATTCAGTCCACGGAGCGCTTCGGCGAAGGTGCCGATCCTGATGGCGATGGGGTGACCAATGAAATGACCCGCGCCGACGTGACGGCCGCGACAGTCTTCCAAGCCGCGATGGCAGTGCCTGGACGCATCATCCCCTCCAGTTCCGCATCTGAAACAGCAGTGCTGGCGGGTGAGCAGAAGTTTGTCAGCATCGGCTGCGCCGTTTGCCATACCCCATCGCTACCTCTGACCAACAACGGTCACATCTTCACGGAGCCAAACCCCTTTAACCCCGCTGGCAACATGCAGCTGGACGACGGCCCAACCTACAGCGTGGATTTGAACAATGACCCCACCCTGCCAACGCCACGCCTCCGCGCTGACGGCAGCGGCACCACCTGGGTGCCCGCTTTCACGGACTTGAAGGTGCACGACATCACCACCGGCGCCAATGATCCCAATCGCGAGCCCCTCGATCAAAATCAGGCAGCCGGCAGCCCGGGCTTCTTTGCTGGCAACGGCAAATTCATCACCCGCAAACTCTGGGGTCTCGCCTCGAAGCCAAACTTCTTCCACCACGGCATGCTGACGACGATCCGCGATGCCATCACCGCCCATGCTGGCGAGGCGCTGTCAAGCAAGCAAGCCTTCGACGCGCTGAGCCCACAAGATCAGAACGCCCTGATCGAATTCCTCAAATCCCTGCACAATCTCCCAGAAGGCAGCCCCAGCACCACCCTCAGCGCCGACGGGCAGCCTCGCGTCTGGCCTCCGCATCGCGTCACCGAAGTCACCACCAGCCCTGAGGGCATGGACCTAATGGTT
Source organism: Verrucomicrobiaceae bacterium (assembly GCA_024232965.1). Taxonomy (GTDB): domain Bacteria; phylum Verrucomicrobiota; class Verrucomicrobiia; order Verrucomicrobiales; family Verrucomicrobiaceae; genus JACKQF01. The sequence goes on from JACKQF010000006.1 coordinate 99,727, forward strand.
CACTGGCAGGGTGGTACCACCATCTCTCCAACCGAGCGCAGCTATCAGGTGCAGACCTCCACCGATCTCGTCAACTGGACGGACCTCGGCCCAGCCACCACGGATATTTCCCTCACCGCGCCGATGAACTTGCCACGCCAGTTCTTTCGCATCGCGCTGGTAGGCGAGCCAGCACCGCCGACGGAGCCGACCGGTTACGTCTCCATGGCAGTCCCTGCGGCCTCCGAGGCCACTTTTGCGGCACCGTTGATTCGCCCTCACGCCTTCCGCGGTCGCATTCGCGCCATCTCTGGCAATCAAATCAGCGTCACCGATGGCCCCAACTGGGCAGCCAATGCTTTCGTCAAATCAGGCCCACAAACCACTACCTATGCGGCGGTCATCACCACTGGCGAAAAGGCAGGCCTCGTTGGCATGATCACCGCGAACACCGAAGACTCGCTGACCCTGTGGCTCGATCCTGCGGAAGACCTGACTGGCATCCCAAGCGATCTCATCGACGGCAGTGGGCAGGGAGCCACTCTTGAAATCATCCCTTACTGGACGCCAGCCACCTTTGCCACGGGCACGCCACCCCAAGGCGCGCAGATCCTGCTCTTCCGCGCCAACATCGCTGGCACCAGTCTGTCCGCCAGCAAGACGCTGGAGTACGACTCCGGTCATTGGTATGACTCCGACGACTTCAGCGTCGCCGACGACCTCGCGCTGGGCTTCCACGAAGGCATCGTGATGCGCAACCCGACGGGTTCAGCTTACGCGTTCAAGGTGCAAGGCAATGTTCCCACCTTCCCTCAGCGCATGAGCCTGCGCACGCTCGCCACCGGTGCAGACCAAGATATCCGCTTTGGTTATCTCTGCCCTGTGCCAGAGCCAATCGGGGCTCTGTCGCTGAATCTGCAAAACGACGACGCGCTCCTGGTCTTTGATAATACCACCACCGGCACCAATAAATCCGCCTCCAAGATCTATCTCTACACCACTGCAGATGGCTGGGTAGACGGGGATACCTTTGCGCCTGTGAACATCGCCGACGCACTCCAGCCTGGCAATGGTTACCTGCTCCGCCGGAAGGGCACTACCCCTGCCAGCACTCTCATTTGGCAAGACCTGCCTAGCTTCCTTCAATAATCCACCACGCTCTTCCTCGTCATGAAACGCAACTTTACCTCCGCCCTGGCCATCCTTGGATTGATCGCCGCTTTTTCCTGCTCCGAAGCGCAGGCGACGGTCACCCTGCAATTCAGCAGCACCTCTGCAAAGCTCACCAATCTCGCCAACGAACTCGGCATCGTCACCGACGGCATGGCTTGGGGCGTCCTGATCGATACTGCTGGCGATGGCTTTGACTACGTTCCGACTGGCACCACCTACACGGAGTTCGCGAATGCGGTCACCTCTGGCCTCGGCATCTATCTCGACATTGACGGCGGCATCCCCACGGACGACTTCCTCTTCATTGGCTCAAACCTGACCTCAACGATCGGTGGCACCGACGGCGGTTCCGGCTCAGCGACAAGTATCGCCAGCGTCCCCATGGGAGTCAGCGGCATCAATGCGGGCGATACGTTTGCGCTGATCTGGTTTGCAAACAACAGCGGCACCGAGGGCTCGTTTTATGGAGTGCTTCAGGACCCATCCTTCGTCCTGCCAACCGACGGCGTCACGCAGTCCTACGCAGCGAATTTTGCAGGTGCAGACCCAGTCCTTACCGCAGACCAAGTCTTTGAAGCCTCATCCGTTGTGCCAGAGCCAGGCTCCGCGCTTTACCTCCTGGGTGCAACCGGCCTCCTGCTGCGCCGTCGCCGCAGGAGCGAGGCGCAGAGCTGAGAGGATCAGATTTTTACGGTGCGTGGCAGGGCCGCGATCTTTTCCGCCGCTTCCTTCCACTCCACCTCATGGGGCATACGATGACTGCCCGCAGCGAGTGCGGCCACCATCCCTGCGCCCTCACCCATCCCCACCGCATTGCCCGTCACGCGATAGCTCGCATGCGCAATGAAATCGCCACTGATGCACCGGCCCGCCATCATGAGACCATCAACGTCCTTGGCGATCATCGCTCGCAACGGGATGTCATAAGGCTTCACCTTGATGCCACGACTTGAATAGGCAGACTTTTTGTTGTGTTCTGCACTGAGCGCATGGATATCGACAGAGAAAGTGGAGCGCGTGACGCCGTCCTCATGCCGGGCACCGATAACCACATCGTTCTCATTCACCACGTAGCGACCCGCAATCCGGCGTCCATCGCGCACGCCGATCTGCTCTGCGGTAGCAGCGATTTGCAGGCCTTCCCACACACCTCCGAGCTTGCGCAGACCATTGACGATCTTGTTCATTTCGGAACGGGCACGCACCGTTGCTTCGGTGATTTGAGCCGCGTCGAACGCCTTCACGCCGTATTCGTGGTTCATCATCACCAGCAAAAGGTTGTCCCGCACCTGCCAGAGCGTCGGACTACTGTAAGAGGGGAAGTGCCCCGTGCTCTTGATCGCCTCAAGGAACTCCGCCTTGTAAGGTCCGCTCTTGGGATCAGAAGGATGCAAAAATTTGCCCAGCGCGGAAGCATCTTTGCAGACCAGCAACGCATTCAGAGACATCGGCTGGCAAGGGCAGTCTTTAGCCTCGCCATACTCAAAGTCGCATCCTGCCAACGCCCCGAGATCGCCATCGCCCGTCGTATCGATAAACACCGACGCACGCCAAGCCTGTCGGCCAGACTTCGACTCCGTGATGATGGTATTCAGGCGACGCCCATCTTTGTAGGCTGCCACGACGTGCGTGTGCAGTTGGAACTTCACCCCTGCCTCCACACACATTTCTTCCAGCAGCACCTTCATTCCCTCTGGCTCATAGCAGATGGACTTCATGTTGGTGCCGCGGCGCACACCGCTCGCATCGAGACGCAGGAGCAGTTCTTTGGCGAACCCCGTTTTATCAAAGTCCAAAAGATAGCCCAACAGCCCCGCCGTCCATACCCCACCCAAACAACCTCTCCACTCAAAGAGACGCACATTCGCCCCGGCACGCGCAGCGGTGATCGCCGCCGTCACACCCGCAGGACCAGCGCCGCAGACGATCACGTCCGCGTCAGTGACCAAGGGCAAATCGCGTCCAGGCTCAGCAAAGATGTCTGCGGCCGTTGCCTCCGCACCCTGGCCAATCACCGGGGCACCAAGGGCACCGGCAAGAGCAGATTGAAAAAGCCGACGACGGCTAAAGGGCGATGAGGGTGCAGGCATGGAGAAAGGAGGATTAGTGAAGCTCTTTGATGCGGATGTTTTTCCAGGCTACTTTGAATGGACCGCTGCCAGCCTTGATACCGTGCACCTGAAGGCCAAGAAAACCCTTGGGATGGCTTTTGTAAATCTCTTCGTGCGTCAGATTGGCCACTGGCGCACCATTGATGAAGGTCTGGATGTTCGTACCTTTGGCGACGACGCGGAACTTGTTCCACTCGCCATTCTTCATGTGGGAATGCTCGTTCACAGCCTTGTCCTCGGACTTCGGCTCCTCAGAGAGCCACTTGAAGGGCGTCGCCTCCCCATAAATCCAACCTGCTTGCCCCGGGCTGGACTCGATCTCCACCTGCGGACCATAGACCCGGCCATCAGGCGCATTGCCCGCCGCGTTTGGGGAAGTGGCCGTCTTCTGCTGGGAGCGAATCTGCACGCCGGAGTTCAGGCCGTCATCCACCTTCACCTCAAACTCCAGTTCGAAGTCGCCGTACTCTTTGTCGCTGCAAAGAAAGGAATTGGGACTGCCCTCCATGGTGCGTCCCACGATGGTGCCATCCTCGACCTTATAGTTAGCCGTGCCATTTTTCTGTGTCCAGCCCGACAGACTCGTCCCATCAAAGAGACTGACCCAACCGTCTTCCTTAGCATGAAGCGGAGCAGCAGTGGCGATTGCGAGGGAACAGAGAGCAGCGAAACGAAGCGTAGTTTTCATTGGAGGAAGGAAACGTGTCCGAAGAGCCGAATATGTCACCCTGAGGCAACTGAGGCCTCCCCAACGCCCCTATTCTGCGCTTGTTCCGCAGGCGGAAAGTTGTATTCTTCGCGCATGATCCTCGAAACCATTCCCGAAGTGAATCGGCTGACAGCGTCTGAAAAGTTGATTCTTGTCAGCGAACTCTGGGACGACATCGCAGCCCATCCGCCTGAAGTGCCCGTGTCGCGGGAGCAGATTGCGGAGCTCGATCGACGCATGGAGAACTATCGCCGTGACCCTAGCCAAGTCACCACTTGGGAGGCGATCCAGCAACGCATCCTCGGTAGAACTCTCGACAGTGAGTGAGTTGGTTTTCCTCTTCTCCGCCGAAGCCGACATCCAAGCGGCTTTCGAATTCTACGAAAGTTTCAACGAGGGGCGTGGAGGCGTTTTCTTGCGACACCTGGATTTGTCGTTCGGTCAACTGCGCGCTCTTCCAGAGACTGCACCTTTGTTTCATGGGCACTATCGGAGACTTTTAGTGCACGGATTCCCGTACGGCATCTTCTTCACAATTGAGGGGCAAAGGGTCATCGTAGCTGGCGTCATGGACCTCAGACAAAACCCAGATAGCATTCGCGACAGGCTCGCTGGGAAGGGAGCCTAGCCCCCCCTGCCGAAAAGCGAGAAGGCCCCCGGGCTCCCCTGCTGAGCAGAACATCCCACAAGCGCCACACATTTTCATTTGCCGCCACCGCCCATGGCGGCAGAGTGGCGGCTCATGATTGAAACGCTCATCGACTACGTCCTGCATGTGGACAAGCACCTGGAAGCCTTTGCCCAAGGCCACGGGACGCTGATCTACGTCTTGCTCTTCGCCATCATCTTTTGCGAGACAGGCCTGGTCGTTACCCCCTTCCTTCCAGGAGACAGTTTGCTTTTTGCGGTGGGTGCCCTTGCCCCGCAGAATCTTGTACGCATTGAGGTGATCGTGCCCCTGCTCATCGCCGCAGCGATCATTGGCGACAATCTCAACTACTGGATCGGCCGCAAGGCGGGTGGTTGGATGGTGAATCAGCGCTGGTTCAAACAAGATTACATGGCCAAGACCGAGAAGTTCTTCGTCAAGCATGGAGGTAAGGCGATCATCCTCGCGCGATTCGCGCCGATCATACGCACTTTTGCGCCGTTCACCGCCGGATTTGGCCGCATGAGCTATCGACGCTTCCTCGGCTTCAGCATCAGTGGGGCCTTCATCTGGGTGATCAGCTTCACGATGGCGGGCTACTTTTTGGGTCAGATCCCGGTCATCAAAAACAACATCAAATTGGTCTTCCTGCTCATCATCGTCGTCTCCTTGCTGCCTATCGCCATCGAGATCGTGAAACACAAGATGGCCAAAAAAGAAGAGCCTGAAAAAGGAGAAGATGCATGAGCACACCCGATGGAGCCATCGTGATGGATCACCCGTTGCTCAAGGTGCTGATGAGCACCCTGCGGGATGTGAACAGCAGCACGGGCGTCTTCCGCCAGACGCTCAACAAGATCGCAGGACTCCTGGCCACTGAAGCGACCCGACACTTTGAAATCACCGCCGTCCCCGTCACCACACCCTTGACCGTGACGCAGGGTGCTCGGCTCACCAGACCCGTCATCATTGTCCCGATTCTGCGCGCAGGACTCGGTCTCGTCGATGGCATGCTGCCACTGCTTTCGGATGCCACCATCGCTCATGTCGGCATCGCCCGAAACGAGGAAACGGCCTTGCCGGAGCCCTACTACGCCAAGTTGCCCTCTACCCTACCAGAAGCAGAAGTGCTGCTGGTCGATCCCATGCTGGCCACCGGTGGGAGCGCCTGCGAAGCTCTGAATCAGCTCAAAGCGGCAGGTGCCTCGCGTCTGACACTGGTCACCGTGGTCAGTTGCCCTGAAGGCATCACTGCGGTTCGCACGGCCCATCCAGACGTGCGTCTCGTCACCGCCGTCATCGATGAATGCCTCAACGAGCGCTGCTACATCGTCCCAGGGCTCGGCGATGCCGGAGATCGCTACTTTGGCACCTGATCTTCGCTTCTCTATCGCATGACTGAAGCCTACGTTCAGCGCTTTAGCGGCATCGGCCGACTGTATGGCATCGCTGCCATGGATAAACTGCAGGCCGCGCACGTCGCAGTCGTCGGTGTCGGCGGCGTCGGCTCATGGATTGTCGAGGCGCTAGCACGCAGTGGCATCGGCGCACTGACCTTGATCGACATGGATGATGTCTGCATCACCAACACGAATCGCCAACTCCCCGCAGTGTCAGACACCATCGGCCGACCCAAAGTCGCTGTGCTAGCAGAGCGCATCGCTGCCATCAACCCCGAGTGCCTATTGACACAGAGCATCGAATTTCTGACCGAAAGCAACGCAGATCGCCTGCTGGATGCGGGCTATGATCTGGTGATCGATGCCGTGGATCGCATGACCATCAAGGCGCTCATCATCGCCAAATGCCGTGACCGCGAACTACCGGTGCTAACCTCCGGAGCCGCTGGCGGGCGACGCGATCCCACCCAGGTCCGTGTGACCGATCTGGGTTTTGCAGGCGCCGATCCCCTTTTGCAACAAGTCCGGCGCAAGCTCCGCCGCGATCACCAGTTCCCCAACAGCACCGATGGCAAAGGCCTGCACATGGGCGTGCCCGCTGTCTTTTCCATGGAACGCGCCGTCTATCCGCAAGGGGACGGCACCTGCAACACGGAGCCCGATTCCAATTCCGAAAAAGGCCTCCGCCTAGATTGCGCAGCCGGTTTCGGAGCCGCCACCCACGTGACTGGAGCCTTCGGCTTCGCCCTCGCCGCAGAAGCCGTCAAAAAACTCACCGAAGAGTAACGGCAGAACCCAGCTACAACAGCCGCCGAGCATTGCGCAAGCCGTCCGCGCTGACCACCGCGCTGCGGCTAGACGCCACCATGAAGTCCAGGTAGTTTTGCCAATGCAGCGGCCGCAGAGCCATCAGTGCCGACGCCCGGTGGGTGTAGCCGTAGTCGGCAATCTCCCAGCCGAATTCGCTACGCCGGTTCCGATAGTCAGCGCGATTGATCCACGCGCCGTGCTCATCTTTGCGCCAGACTGCGGCGTCATTGCCCTGAACCACCTGAGCCAGCCCCCAAACACGCTCAACGATCTCCCGGTCGTAACCGATCTCGGGATCAGTCTGGGTGTCCAGCGCGACGGTGTCTGGCATGCTCGCCTCAGGTCAGGAGTTAAAGTATGCTTCCCACTCCGCAGGTGCATGGGCTGTCTCCACCCCATGGGCGATGCGGCCCTCATTTTCTGGGACAAAAGTCGTGCTGGTGCCATAGACCATGATCAGGTCCTTGCTGCCCACACAACGCAGCGCGTGAGCGACGCCCGAAGGAATCACCACGCCGACATTGTTTGGTCCCGGCATGTCATCGCCCTCGATGATGAAACGCATCTTTTTGCGCGGCATCCCCGCGCGTTCGTCGATCAAAAACATCTCCGCCTGGCCATGGATGAAGAACATCATGTCCCACTGCTCCAGCGCGTAAGGGCGCAGGCTGTAGTTTTCCGGTTCTTGTACAAACAGCCGCTGGAACCAAGCCTCCGGCGTCGTATCTGCCGGGATCGCGGGTGGGTGAATGTGAAAGCCCTTGCTCGTTCCAGCCTGCATCAGCGCCGTCGCCCACTGCTTCGGCCACATGCCAATCTTGCCGGACATGCCCTCGCCTTCGCGAGCAAACTCCGAGAAATACCCACGATAGCGCTGCTGAAAGACCCTGCGGTGAAACACCTCAACCCCCGGGATGCTCAGCTCCGCCGGGATCACACCGCTCAGAACCTCGCGCGCTTCGGCACGCCCGGTCAGAAGTTTCTCGGCGAGATCGCCAGAGTTGTAGTCACGCATGGCCAAGGCCTGCCGCGCGGAAGGGCTGAGCCCGCGCCAGAGATCGGTTTCGTTGGAAGAAGAATTGCTCATGAGAAAATGACGAGCGGCATCTTGGAGGATGAACCGCCCGAGCGCAAGGCAGGTGTGGGGTGGCCGCAGTTCATCGTGCCGTGTGGTGATGCGCGTCATTTGGCTGTCGCCACGTTCTGGAAATGTGATGTTCTTGCCTCGTGGAACTGCAAACGCATCGCCAATGCCAACAAGGCCGATCACATCCGTCATGTGAACGAGCAGCTAGGCTTTGAATCGCCCAAGCTCATCACGCCGTATCACCTACTAGAATCAGGAGTTGACCCATGAAAACCACACCATCAACGCCGCCCCCCGACCCAGACGATCTTGAGTGGCTACGTGCCATTCGGCGCAAACTCACATCGGACTTTGGCCACGATCAAAAACAGATCGGCGATGCTCTTCGAGAGCGCGAGAAGCAGATGGGGGACTGCATCGTCCGCACTCAAGCCCGCCTCGTTCCAGCCAAACCCTGAGCAAACCCGCCAGGGGCTGGCGTCCAAACGTCATCGACCTGATGAAGAACAAGGACATGGCGATGGTGATCAACACCCCCCTCCGGCAAAAACCCAAGGGACAACGAAATCAAAATCCGCACCGCCGCGATGCAAAACCGCATCCCCATCATGACCACGCTTCGTGGGGCTGACGCGGCCCTGCGGGCGATCAGGTCACTCCAAGGCAGCGAGGTGCAGGTGCGGGCATTGCAGGAGTATCATTCGTAGCTTCGAGTGGCACTCGCAGCCTTGCCTTCCACATAACTGTTCACCAGAACAGTTATGTACCCTCCATCTACCAGCCCCGCCGCCCCCGCGCCTCCCCACTTTGGCAGGTTGTTCAAACCGCCTGGGATGACTTCCTCGCCCGCTACAAGCGCCATCACCGCCCCGCCATGGGTCCACTCCGGCCAGAGGCCGTCGCCGCCGTCCAGGCTTACTACCGCTGCGGCGACCTCACCACCGGCTTCACCCGCTACCACTGCCCCGACTGCGGTCACGAGCGCCTCCTCGCCTTCACCTGCAAAGCCCGCCACATCTGCCCCGCCTGCTACCAGCGCCGCACCCGCCAGAACGCCGAATGGATCTCCACTTACATCTGCCACCCCGTCCCGCATCGGCAGTTCGTGTTTACGATTCCAAAAGTCCTCCGCAGCATCTTCCGCAAACGCCGCCGACTCCTCACCCGCCTCTTCCAGACCGCCACCGCCTGCCTGCGCGATCACTTCCGCGCCCGCCTCCAGCTCCCCAAAGGCCGCCTCGCCGCCGCAGCCGCCCTCCACACCTTTGGCGACTATCTCGTCTTCCATCCCCACCTTCACATCCTCGCCGCCGACGGCCTCTTCAATAAAGAAGGCCGCTTCCACTGCATGCCCACCGAAGATTTGGCTCCCCTCACCGACCTCTTCCGCGCCCGCTTCCTCCACGCCCTGCACAACGCCAAACTCATCAGCGATGCCAAACTCGCCGACCTCCTCTCCTGGAAGCACAGCGGCTTCCACGTCCATGCTGATGACGCCCCCGTCGGCCCCCGCGATCTCAAGGGCCGGCAGCGCTTGGCGGAGTATCTGCTGCGCGCCCCCTTCTCCCTCCAGAAAATCCATTGGAACCCCACCACCCGCACGGTCATCTACCGCTCACGCCGCAGTTGGAACACCAAGCGCAACTTCGAAGTCTTCCCCGCCACCATTCTTCGCTTCCATGGGGAAGCTTCGAATGGCAGGCCATCGGAAGGCTCACGGGCGTGGAGAATGCCCTTCGTAGCCTTTGGTTTAGAAGGGCGGCGAAGAAGGGTTGCTCATGCAGGAGGCTTATCGCAATTTGATGGCATGTTTTACGCCTACATTCTCCGTTCTGAACAGAACCCTGAGCGCCTCTATTATGGGTTCTCGTCGGATCTGAAAAAACGCCTCAATGTCCACAATCAAGGTGGAAATCATTCGACCAAAACCGGCGTTCCTTGGACTCTGGCGTGGTATGGTGGGTTCGAATCCGAAAGCGTAGCCATCGATTTTGAGCGCTATCTCAAGACTGCATCTGGAAAAGCCTTCGCCCGTAGGAGACTTTTGCGTACTTGACCTTCCCCGTCTGCCCTGCCGTTCATAGCGTCAGCGAAACATGGACCTGCCATTCGTAGCTTCAGCGAAGAATTGACCTATCGTTCATAGCGTCAGCGAAACTTGGCCTGCCATTCGTAGCTTCAGCGAAGAATGGATCCCCGCCGATGACGATGAGCCCGGCCTCCAGTGGCTGGACACGCAGCACAGCAACCAATCCCCCTGGGAGCCCACAGAAGTCCCGCTCGGCGATGGCCGCATCCTCGTCCTCGATGCCGATTGAACCCGGCTGACCCGACCCGCATCAGCCCACACCTCGCCCACGCAAAACCCGCTGCCGAAAAAAATCTTGGCACCGCGGGGAGGAAAGCAATGCTCATGAGCATTGAAAATGAGTCATGAATCTCGCCACCGCCATCCCCCGACGGTTTAAAACCAGACTGAAACCGTCATTCAGGGCCTCCATTCGTCATTCGACATTCCAAATTCGTCATTCCTCCGCCCCTCTCTCCCCCCAGACCCGCGCCGCGTCCAGGGCCAACACGACGCGACACCCGAAAAAGCAATTTCCTAGCAGATAATTTTCTAGCAGATACAACTGACCCCCGTGACCGCCAGCAACACGGCGGCCACCCAACGGATAAAAGTGGATTTCATACCGGCTTTGACGGGCGCGGCGGCCCATTCATTCAAAAGTCTTCAATGATGACCTCACCCGACTGCCGGCCGCCGAGCGAAAAACCGCGCCCGACGTCGTAGCCGCCTTGCAGGAAGACGCCATAAAACGGCGTCGCAGGCGCGAACGATGGCGCGATGCGACCGCTGAACCAACCCGTCTTGGGGTTGATGGTGATGGAGCAGTTATGAGGATTGCCGCTGGGGAAGGTGACGCGGTTTTGTTCGCTGACGAGCAAGGTGTTGCTCGTGCCATCAAGCGGCGTGCCGCCATTGATGAAACGCACACTCCCATCGCCGAACGAGGCGGTCAGACCATCCGTCACGCGATCACCGCCCGTCGGTGGCGTGAAGCGCACGGGCGCGCTCAAGCAGGCCTGAAAAGGCAGCGCGGGATAATACGTGTCGCGGGCGCGCCATGGTTTCAGCCAGCCGAGCCAAGTGTCGCTGCCGGGCTGCTGCGGTCCGAGACCGAAGTCGAGGGTTCCGTACAAGTTGCCTCCTTTACCATACAGCGATGCCATGAATACGCACTCACCGGCCCCTCCCCCGTCGGGATCCGCCTGACCAATGGCTCCGGAAAAGCTGGTGACTGTGTTGTCGGCCAATCGACCCACGAAGCGCACCGAGCCATCACCCAGCACGGTCGAAGTGAAGGCGCCGGGCACACTCACACCGCCTGCGCCCTGACCCTGACACCAGATGGTATACACACCTGCCTGCGGCGCCGGAGATTTGCGGCGGTCGTAGGGCAGGCGGCGCACCACCCCATCGGCCCACTCGCCCTCCGGATCGCGGAGCGAGGCCGTGCAGGCGGCCCAGCCTTGGGCGAACTGCAATCGCAGTCCTAGCGAGGCGCGATTGTTCCGTGAGAAGGCCGCGACCAATTGACCCGAGGCATCAAACGCTCCACGGAAGCTGTAGCGCGCGCCTTGATAATCCACCGTGCCGCTCGCACTGCCCAATCCCGTGATCGTGCACTTGATCAGCGCGCCCCAGCCGCCCGTGTCGATCAGGCCGCAATACTTGCCGGCCAGCGGCACAAAGTAATCGTTGTCTTCGACCACGAGCAGCGTGTTGCTGCTGCCATCCACGATGGCGCCAGCTTGCGGCGCATCGGAGAGGCTCACGGTGAAGCTTTCACCGCCTTCGAAATCACCGTCTTCCAGAATGGGAATCTGGATGAAGGTGCTCGTTTCATTCGGACCGAGGTACGCCGTGCCAGAGATGACTTGCAGGTCCTCCAGCGGGCTCGCCGTACCGGTGCGGGCAATCCGCCACGGCAGCGCCATTTGTGCCGTGCCGGCACGCAACCGCCGCACCTCAAGCCACGCGGTCTGGCCTTCGCGCACATGCACTTCCGCTTGCGGGAAACCGCACGCGCCGGTCGCCAGCTCTTCGCCGATGAGGATGGTATTGCTCGTGCCGTCGAGCAGTCCCACGCCACCCGTTCGGTTGGTCAGCGAAAGGCCAAAGGATTCCGCAGGCTCCGGCACGCCATCGGGCGTTATCGGGAAAAACGCCTGCTGCGAACGATCCTGATCCACGAAAGGCAGCGACACGGGGGCTGAGGGATAATCGCTGCCAGCAGTCGCTGGTGCGGCGGACCCACCGGCAACACCGAGGAGGTCCGCGCTGCACGGTCCCCAACCGCGCAGGTGATGCACCCGCACTTGGACGGCGCCATCCGCCTCGGAGGCCCGGTACTGCGGTTGCGCCCAGGCGAACACACCCTCGCCGCCATCCGGATACCACGACAGCCAGATCTCATTGTCCGCCGGGGCCAAATCGCCATGACAGGCGAAGTAGTACACCTTGCCAGCCGCAGCGGTGAAGGACACGCGTGTCGAATTATCCAGGCTGCTGCCATTCGCACTGCCGAGCAGCGTCTCTGGGATTCCGGCGGACGATGCCTCATAAACATAGAGCCAGAAAGGGCCATAGTTCGCGCTGTTCCGCTGGCGCGATCCCACCAGATCCACATGATGCAGACCCGACGAACCTGCGGTCCACTCAAACCAAGTCGCCGCACCACCGTAGCCGAGACTCTTTTCATGGCTGCCGAGGCGCGCGCCCGTGTCGTAGCGGATTACCGTGCCCTCGGCCCCGGTCAGCGATTCCGCATCACGATAGGTGTCATTGGGCACCTCGATGAAGCGCCACGAAAAGTCAAAGGGCTGGGTCGAATCCACGACCAGATAAGCCGCCTCTCCCTTCGAGAAATCGCCTGACAGCCGCTCTTCGCCAGAGGCGATGGTGTTGCTGGTGCCATCGACAAGCGTTTGCAGCGGGATGGTGGTGGCGGGGTTGCCAGGCCGCCGCAATTCGGCGCGCAGACCGGAGTCATCGATGATATCCACGACGAGCCGCCCATCCGCAGGCGCCACGTAGCGATACCACACTGAGTGTTCCGCCGGGGTACCGCCCACATCCGTCTCGCCAAATTCAGCGGTCGCTTTGGAGCCACCTTGATCAGAGTAGCTTCCTTCCCGTTCGGCGAGCAGGATGGTGTTGCTGATGCCGTCGTTGATGGGACGAACCGTTGCAGCCCGCGAAGTCATTCCAGTGGCACCCATCAGGACGAGGCAACCGACAAATCGAAGTGTATGAGGTGGTTTCATGGCAGTCTGGGAAAATGAATTTCCCCAAGACTACCGCTTCAAGAAATTCTGCCAAGACTGCACTGGAAGACGCACAAACTTTTTTTACCGCCGCGATTCCTAATGGCGCGCAAACAAGGCCAGGGTGCGGTCGCGCTCCGTGCTGTGATCGGCCATGAATAAGACACCACATGAATAAGATACCACATGAATAAGATACCAGGTATCAATTAGTTGACAACTTGTCTGGTCGACCGACTATGCTTGCCATGAATGCCTTTGGATCTGCCCCCAATGTCCAGCCCGTCTCTGATGACATGGTCAAGGAATCGGAGCCGGTGGACCCGCTGGTCGGGGTCAAGGCTTTGACGGGGGTGTACGTGGGGATGCATCGGAAATCCTTCCGGCGGAAGCGGATTCGGGGGGATGACGGACGGTCCAATGTTTATCATGTGATGTCACGCACCTGCGGCGGCGATGTGTTCTTCGATGACCTGGAAAAGGAGGCGTTCTTGATTGTGCTGCGCAAGCTGGCGCGGTTTTCCGGGATCCAGATCCTGACCTTCTGCATCATGGGTAACCATTTCCATGCGCTGGTCCGCGTGCCGCACCGGCCGAGCTGGCTGGAGTCGAAGTTTGGGCTGCCGGGGGCGGCTGGCGGGGAAGCCAGGCTGCTGGCCCACCTGGGGCTGCTGTATTCCAAGACGCATGTGGCGGCGCTCAAGGCGGAGTGGGAGTCGATGCGGCAGCAGGGGGAGGGAATGGCGCGACTGGTGGAGGAGCGGATCGAGGCGCTCAAGGCGCGGATGTGCAATGTCAGCGAGTGGATGCGGGAGGTGAAGGTGCGCTTCAGCCGCTGGTACAACCGGAGGCATGAGCGGCAGGGGACCTTGTGGATGGCGCCGTTTAAAAGCGTGCTGGTTGAAGCGCGGGATCGTGCGGGCCGGCGGAGCAATGAACACACGGAAGACATCGCGAAGGTGATGGCGGCGTGCATTGATTTGAATCCGGTCCGGGCGGGTCTGGTGGAGCGTGCGGAGGAGTATCGCTGGAGTGGCTGGAGCGCGGCGCTGGACGGTGACAAGGGGGCGATCGCAGGGTTGTGCGCCGTGATGCATTGCAAGCCTGCGGAGTGGCTTGGCTACGTGAAACCGTTGTATGGGGAAAAGGTCAGCGAGCGACGCCTGAGCCCGGGGGAGGAGGCCCGTCCCTCGTCCCTGCTGCGGCACATTCCGGCCATGAGCAAGAGCCTGGTGGTGGGCAGCGCGGCGTATTTCGAAGAGGACTACGAGCGGAGCAAGGAGCACTACCAGCGGAAGCGCAAGGCCTTGAGTATTGGCAGCATCGCGGGAGTGGAGGTGCATGCCCTTGGGACAGGATTCCGAGGCGGTGGTGGGTAATCAGAAAAGCGCCATCAAAAACGAGGGGTGGCAGACTGCATGGTCGCCGACTGAACGCCGGGGATAAGAGCACGAAACAACTATTGGTTCTGCCTTGCAGGCTGAAGTGCCGGAGCGCAAGGCTGTGGAGGGATGCGGGACAAGACACCTGCGCTTGCCACAGACCCTTGGAGAAACTATCTCATCGACAATGAAGCCGGAACAAACAGACACCACCGAGCGATTCCGCACCTTCGCCGCCTCGCGCGAGTTTTCCCCTTCTGGATTGTGCCTGTGAGGCTCCCACTGCCATGCCATGACCAACGCCATTAACTTCGACTCCCTCTGGGCCTCCGTCACGAGTGAACCCAATCATCGCAGCCCGTATTCGGTGCACGGACCCGACCATTGGCGACGGGTGGAGCGCAATGCCTGCATCCTGGCTGCGAGGACGGGTGCCAACGTCAACGTTGTGAGACTCTTTGCCCTGTTTCACGACAGCCGCCGTGAGAACGACGGCCACGACCCCGACCATGGGCGACGTGGGGCGGATTTCGCCGCAAGTGTGCGTGGAAAGTGGTTCGACCTTCCCGACGACGATTTTGCCCTGCTGCAATACGCCTGCATCTGGCACACCGACGGCCATCATCACAAAGACCCTACCATAGGCACTTGCTGGGATGCAGACCGTCTAGATCTCGGCCGCGTGGGCATGATCCCAGACCCTGCCTACATGAGCACCCCCTTCGGTGCAGAAATCGCCGCGCACGGCGTGATCCAGCCTTGGCTGCATTTGGCCGATTCTGTGCTCGGCTGTGCAGCAACCCACCACCTCAAATAGCCTTCGGGCCATTAGCAAAGCACAGGCCGATGAAGCAGCAGCGAAGGCCTCACGGCTTGGCGCAGCCTACGGCGCGCCTGTCGGGATCGGTTGGCTGTGGTTTTGGCGGGCTTTGGCGAGAATCTCTTCGCACAGTTCCCTTTGATGAGGATTCAGCAAAGGGCGCATCTCTTCGTGCAGATTCGCGATCACCCCAAAGCGCAACGGCGAGTCCTTGCTGAGATTGCCCATTTCCAACCCCGCACTGACAAACATGGGCTTGACCTTTTCCATCTGATCGTCCGTGAGGCTCAGCGTCGCCCGGTACTGCTCCATGACTTTGCGAGTGGCGCGAATGATCTGCCGCCGGTCACCGCTATCTTCAGCGGCTGCGGACGCACTAGACGGCGGGCTGTCCTCAGCCATCGGTGACTGCCAGCGTTTAGTGGCAAGATGCCCCGCCGCAGCGCCCAGCACGAAGATGCCAGCAATCAATAAAACCAAGCGCAGGCGCACCCACAGCGAGTTCATCGTTAGAGCCCCCCCCAGGTGATGGTTTTGCCGCGAGGCCCCACAGCATCCCAAGCGCTCGCCGCAGCTTCAGTGGTATTTGCCTTGGCGGTCATAGGCGCGGGCAGACTCCATAAGCTAAGCACCACGCAAGCACTGGCGGCGACACCCCAACGCGCTGCCCTTGTCAGTCCTGTTAACCACTCACTACTGCCGGACGGAGTTGCGGATCGGGCCGCAAGAACACGCTCCACGAAGCCGGGTCGCGGGACCTCTTGCGAGCTCTCCGTCTGGTCAAGCTGCCCCTGGAGAACGCGGCGGCTGCGCTTCAAAAGATCGTCCAGTGGATCATTCATGCGGATTTTGTTCATGATAAAGTTTCTTCAGTGCTTGGCGAGCCCGAAAAAGTCGGAGACGCCCCCCCACCGCCGTCCAGCCCATTTCTTTCGCCACATCCCCGATCGCACGTTCGGCCAGTTCCACCTCCCGCAGCAGCCAGGCTTGGGTCGGAGGCAGGCGCGCCAAAAGCTCCGCCACGATCTGCGCCGCATCCACGTCGGCGGGATCAAGAACCGCAGCGCCTTCGGCAGGCGCATCTTCGCCCAGCTCCGCAAAAGTCCACTCGGGACGGACCCGGCGTTTGCGCAGGGCATCGTAACAGACGCGCCGCGTGATGACATCCACCCACGCCGGAAAACTCCCGCCGCGATACTGATCCAAGCGGCTAAATAGGCGCAGATAGACCTCCTGCACGAGGTCTTCCACCGTCTCGCGCCGCGCCTTCCAAGTGCGCACGAGACCCGCGATGCGGGGATAGAGCCGCTCCACCAGGAGACGCTCCGCCGCAGCATCGCGGCACCGGGCGCGCTGCACCAGCTCGCTCCAGTCAAACTCCGCATCGGACATTGGAAAAGGACCACCACATCGGAAACAGACGCAAGTGCGAAGCGCCCGTTTCACGTGAAGATTTTTTTTCCTGCCCGAAACGCTCCAGTGCCCGATGCGTCTGCTGAAGTCATGCGCGCCGTTCTCATTCCACTCCTCGCTCTTCCTGCATTCTTCACCGTCCCATCACACGCCGCAGGAGAGGGTCTCTACAAACTGGAAGCCCTATCGGGATCGGGCAGCCGCTCTTGGCAACTGACGGCGCTGCTGGACGGCATTCCGTGCAGCGACCACGGCAACATTACCCTGACCGACACCATGACCGGGCCCGGTGAACTCATCCTCAAAGCCGATGGCACGGCGGAGGCCAAGTGGAAGCACCGGGTCACCCTCACCTACGATTACCAGCCGGACTATTACCAGCCCCGCCCCTGGGTCCCTCTCAACGGCACAGAGACCTGCCCTCTGCACACGGAAAATGCCTGGCTGGATCAAAACTACTACCCCTACATCGGCGGCGACGCTCCACCGCGGCCGCGCAATAAGTTGGTCGTCGAGTTTGACACCCAGGCCACTGGCACTTGGGGGGGCGCCGTCACCCTGAACCTGACCTGCACCTCGACCTGCAATGTCACCGCCAGTTACAAACCGGAGAACAGCACCCAGCTGACCGTGGAGAACTTCATGGCGACACTCAACAATGTGAACGTGACCGCCACGGCCTCAGGGGGCGCGATGACCTTTGAAGTGGACATGCTCAAGACCTTCGTTCAGGCACTGGCGAACCAACATCTGACGGGCGACCGCTATCTCTCGGCAGAGGATAGCTTGCGCAATGGGAAAGACCGCGTGGTGCCGAACTACAGTCCCTGCGATGGCTTCCCGGGAGGATCGGGTGACGAATTTGTGGATAAGGTCGTCAAAACCTGGACCTACAAGGGCACACAACTCTCCTTCAGTCCCACCAGTGGCAACATGGATGCCAAGTACACCCAGTACTACTTGCTGAATGTGAACGCACCTTTTGGCTTTTACGCCCAGGGTAACTACGGCACCGCCAGCGGGCTGCAGGAGGCGCGCTTCCGCTACGGCAGCAGCACCTTCCAGACCTCCATCGAGAGCGGGTATGCGGAAGCATCCTCCTTTGACTACGGCGACGCCGCCACCGCCATCGACGTGGACATCCTTTCCGATGGGGCGGTGGCGCTGACGCTGAACAAGCCCTTGATCAAGGTCCCCGTCTCCCCCTGGGCGGCCCCCGCTGGGGCCTGGAATGCCAGCGCAGGCGTCCGCTATCGGCGGTCACCCTTGCACTGGCCCATTTCCATGTCGGCCACCCGCTCGCTGGCATCGGCTTCCATCCTCACGGGTCTGTGGGGCATCAGCGGGAGTGCCTCGTCCACCTTTGATGTGTCCGCCCACTCCCAAGGCACTCCGCAAAAGGGCAACCTGACTGCGAACATCCAGTTCAAGGTGGCGAAGAAGCAACTGGGCTTCTCTTTGTCGGGCAAGCATCAAACCACGCTCAATGGCAGTGGCTTGACAGCCACGGGCAGGTTTAGCAGTTCGCCTCTGGGTGCGAAGTGGCAGCAGCGTGCATCCCTCCTATCACTCGTGCCCGGTGCCAACGCGGCGCTGTCTGCCTTGGGGCCTTTCGGAGCGCGGTTGGTCGGGGGCGCGGGGGTCTCCGTCGAGGCCGGCGTCAAAGGCACGCTGAGTGGCGAATATCAGGCCACACCGGGTGACGCCACACCGCTTTTCACCTCGGGCACGTTGACGGCGGATGCCTACTTGAAGGCCCAGGTCAACCCGGTGCCACAGTTTGCGCGCGGCATTGTGAATCTGGACATCAGCGGCGGCGGCGGTGCCATCATGGTCATCGATCTGGCTCCCAGCCCCTCCGTTAGCAGCCTGACGGGCTACTTGAACTTCATGCTGACAGCTCGCCTCTTCAATCTGGAAACAGACGTGGACAAGCAGTGGAACTTTGGCGATCCCCCACCGCCCGCCCCTTCCCTGATGCTTGGAGAGGGCGCGCCGTCGGCTCAACAATTCACGTCTGGCCCATCCACCCTCACCAGCCTCGGTGTCAACGAACTGCCGGCGCAAGTGATGGCCGACATCGTCTATGGCCCGGTGACGGCGGATGATCCCATCGTCCTGTATTCAGAACCGCACCCCACGCTGCCCGCACCAGCGACTCAAATCGTCGCGCGCCATCAGGACTTTTCCGGACAGTGGCAGAGCAGCACAACAGCGCAGTCGAATGGAAAGGCTAACTTTGCCCCTGTCTATGCACGACCAACGTCGACACCCTCCATCGGCACGTTCACCAACGTCTTTCGTGGCGTTGTCGTCTGGGCACAGGCCACCGGCACTGCTCCCGTTCAAACCAGCGATCTGTCGGCCTACATGGACAGCACGGAACTGCGCTTTCAGTACTACAACGGCTCAAATGACACGTTCGAGGACGGCGAGCGCGAGCTGACCTCCAACAGAACCGCAGACTTCGGTCCTAGTCTGGTCAATTGCACCGCCACCACCGATGTGCGGCTCTTCTGGGTGCGCAGCAGCGGCATGGACCTGACGGGCTCCACTTCGCCGGTGCAACTCATGACCCGAAACTGGACCACCTACCATCCCGGAGCGCCGCTCAACGATCCCTCCACCGCGTGGAGCCCTGAAGTCACCGCCGTTTCTGGTCTGCCCCACATCGTGGACTGGCGTGCCACTGCCTGGGACAGCCAAACCGCCGCCATCGCCCTCGTCGCCGATATGGATGGCGATCTCAGCACCCTGGACGATACCGAACTCTGGCTCGCCCGCGAAACCGCCGGCATCTGGGCCGCGCCCGTGCGCCTGACCACCAACAGCGTCGCAGACGAAGCCCCCACGCTGCTCTTCAAAAACGCCAGCACACTCGTGATCGGTTGGCGGCAGGGTGACGAGGTGGTCGGCACCTTCGACCTCGACAATGCACCCACACCGGCCATCTGGTTCGATACCGCCAGCGGCGTTGCTGAAGAATGGCAGGGAGCCCAACTCGGTTACCGCACCAGTGAAAACAGTCTCTTTGTCATCTGGTCGCGCGACACCGGGCTGGCCTTCACCGAGCAAGCCTACGGACCACCCGCCAGCGGCAGCGCTTGGCCGCAAATCCGCTTCCATGACTTCGGCAGCGGAGTGGTGTCAGGTTTCGCCATCAAGTTTTATTTGGACATCGATCCCGACCAGGAAAAGTGCCACTTCACGGCCGTGCTGGAAAACTCCACCGATGCCGACCTCAACACCGTCCCCACCCACCTGAATGCGTGCATCGAGACGGGCACGCTGAGTTTTGGCGCTCCCGCGCGTACCACTCAGGTCGCGGATACCTTCGTCAGCAAGGCCAATCCCGTCCCCGGCGATGACCTGCGTCTTGCCGTCCGCGTGGAAAGCCCAAACGCCATCAGCTACAGTTGGAGCCGGAACGGCGAACCTCTCGACCACTTCACCGGGCCAGAGATCCAGCTGTTCGATCTCGAGGCCGCGGACGAAGGCATTTACACCGTCACGATCTCTGACGGCACTGGGACCATCGAGCAAAGCTTCACCGTGACCCTGCCGATGACCTACGCCACCTGGATCGCCCGCTTTGCTCCCGGTGGAGGTCCTGGAACGCTGCCGGACGATGATCTGGATCTCGACGGTTGCAAAAACGTGCTGGAATACCTCTTCGATACCGACCCCACCGATGCTGGTGACTGCAGCAGCGGCGAGTTGGCCGCGTCCGCCCTCCCTGCCACGGGCGAAATGCTCTTCCACATCAACCAGCGCGCCTCGGATCTGGAGTACGTTATCGAGTTCACGGAAAATTTCCTGACGTGGACAGACGTCACCACCATCTTCACCACCCATCCCCTCGGCAATGGCCGCGAAGTCAGGCACCTCTTCGCCCCCTTCAGTGCGGACTCCATCAATTCGTATGAGAACTATGGCACCTTCCCCGTCCCGGTGAACTCACGCGGCTTCTACCGCATCCGGCTAACTTCTGGGCCTTGAAGACCGAGGGCCAAGGCGGCAGGGGCGCTGAGTCACCTCCAGCGAATACCAAGCAAAAAGCCGTGACAAGCCACCAAGCCTTTCGCAAGATTTGGCCAACCGTTCATTATCCTTTCTCATGGCCTACACCTTTGACAAATCCCGCGCCTTCTTTGAGCGCGCCCAGAACAGCATCGCCGCCGGCATCAATAGCGGGATCCGCAAGATGGAGGCCCCAGTGCCTCTGTATTTTACGCATGGGAAGGGGTCGCGGCTTTGGGATGTGGATGGCAATGAGTTCATCGACTTCGCCACAGGTCAGGGAGCCCTGCTTTACGGCCATGCGCCGGATGGGATGGCGGAGGCCATTGCCGTCCAGGCCAAAAAAGGCACCCACTGGGCCGCGCAGTCGGAGCTGGAGATCGAGGTCGCCGAGCGTCTGCAATCGATGATCCCCGGCGCTGAACTGGTGCGCTTTAACAACTCCGCCACCGAGGTCGTGATGTCCGCCCTGCGTCTGGCGCGTTGCCACACAGGTCGGCCACTGATTTTGAAGTTCGAAGGGCACTACCACGGCTGGTCGGACGAGGGACTCGTGGGCTTTGCGCCGCCTCCAGACAAATGGGGCACCGAGGACGAGCCCACGCACATCCACCCGAGCCAAGGCGTCATCCCCGAAGTGCCCGGCACCTTTGTCGTGGCGCGCTGGAACGATCCCGAGCACCTGCGCCAGCGCGTCGATGCGCATCGCGGTCAGATCGCCGCCATCATTTTTGAGCCCGTGCTGTGCAACACCGGTTGCATGGAGCCTGTGCCGGGCCTGATGAGCACCATTCGCGAGCTCTGCGACCGCGACGGTATCCTCATGATTGCAGACGAAACGATCACCGGTTTCCGCTTTGGTGGGGGTTGCGCGCAGCACTACCTGGGCTTCACGCCCGACCTCACGATCCTCGGCAAGGCTGTCGGTGGCGGCGTTCCGTTTGCGGCTTTGGCCGGGAAAAAATCTGCCTTCCAAAAGATCATCAGCGGCGAAGTGATCCACGCTGGAACCTTGAACGCCAACCCGCTCTGTCTCGCCGCCGCTAAGTGGTGCCTGGATGAAATCATCGCACGAGGCGACTCCCACCCCGCTGGATTGATCGCGACGGGCCAGAAGCTGATGGCAGGACTGTCGGAGCTGGCGCAAAAGCACAGCATCCCCCTGCGGCCGCAGGGTCCAGGCCTCGTCTTTCATTGCGGCATGCTGAAGCCTGGCGCTGCCGAAGGCCCCTTCACCAGCTATCGCGACTACGTCCACCGCCACGACGCCCCACGCTGGGCGCACCTGCGCCGCTGCCTCCTGGAAGAAGGCGTGCGCGCCATCGAGCGCGGACTCTGGTTCCAAAGCCTCGCCCACACCGCAGCCGATATCGATGAAGCCCTGCGGCGCGCAGCGATCGCCTTTGAGCGTCACGCGCAAGAGTGGACGGCCCCAGCCTGACAGGGCACGGGCCAGCGCTCCCAGGCGGGCCTATTCCGATCTTGCGCCCAGGCCGCTGATCTTGCCGAAAACGCTTCTCGGATTGCAAGACCGCCGCAGACGCGTATGAATCCCCCACTCAACCCCCTTTTTTAACTCAGACCATGGACATCACACGGACAGCCTACGGCACTTGGAGCGGCGGCAAATTCATGCACTTCGGCGAGATGCTGGACGACGAACGCTACGCGGAAATGATCCGCAAATCCTTTGACCAGGGCGTGCGCACCTTCATCACCGCAGACGTTTACGGCGCAGGCCGCGCAGACACCATGCTGGGCGATGCGCTGAAGGGCATCCCGCGCGATGAATACTGCCTCGTCGGCATCGTCGGCCACGATTTTTACACCGGCCTGCGCGCAGGTTCCAAGGGTTACCCACGCTTTACGGAGCCTAGCCTGCGCGGCCCGGAGGAGTACGAAGGCTACCTGACCATGGCCACCGAGGAGTCGCTGAAGCGCTGCCAGACCTCGAAATTTGACACCCTCCTCCTCCACAACCCTGATTCCATCGCCTACACCAGCGAGGTCGTTTGGGATGCCATGACCGCACTCAAGGAAAAAGGTCTCGCCGACCGCCTCGGCATCGCTCCTGGACCAGCGAACGGCTTTACTCTGGACATGATCGATTGCTTCGAGCGCTTTGGCGATCGCATGGACTGGGCCATGATCATCCTCAATCCCCTCGAGCCCTGGCCCGGCCAGCACGTCCTGCCTGCGGCAGAAAAGAACGGCGTCAAGATCCTCGCCCGCGTCGTGGACTACGGCGGCATCTTCCATGACGACGTCCATCCCGGACACGTCTTCCGCGATGGCGACCACCGCACCTTCCGCCCCGCCGGTTGGGTGGAGCACGCCTGCGAGAAGCTCGAAAAAATCCGCCCCATCGCGGAGAAATACGGCCTCACCATGCAGCAGCTCGCCTGCCTCTGGAACCTCGCGCAATCACCTGTCGAGAGCGTCGTGCCGACCCTGATCCAGGAAGCGCATGAGGGCGCCAAGAGCATCGACGAGAAGCTCCACGAACTCGCGACCCTGCCCGAAGTCAATCCGCTGACCCCCGAAGACGTGGAGACCATCCGCCAGATCGGCGATAACACCGGCTGCATGGCCCTCAAAGGTGCCAGCCGCCGCCACGCCGGCCAAGAGCCCCGCCCCGACGAATGGCCCATGCGCGACGACCTCCTCATCGTCGCCAACCGCTGGGGCATCACCGAGGCCCTTGTACCCTGAGTTCACTCTCTGGGTCTAGGCGTTTCAAGCCCATCAATCATACCCCTGCCGATTGGTAAGGTGGGTGTTCCATCTTGGTGGACAAAAGGTTGCGGCCAGGGCATCCGTCGTCTTGAATCGGGGTTGATTTCAAGGCCCACCATTGTAACCTTCTCAGGTATGACAGCTGCGACACCGTCCCACCCCGCTCTAGAGATCTGGGAGCGGGCAATTGCCCCTGGCAGAAAAGGCCTGGATGAGGCCGCTGCCCGCGCGCTTTTGGAGATTCGACTGAGCAAGCGAGATCGTGACCGCGCAGACGCACTCGCCGCCAAATCATGCTCCGGTCATCTCACAGAAAGCGAGGCTGCAGAGCTTGAAAGCGTCCGCACCGTCGGCACGGCTCTCGAGTTCCTAAAGTCGAAGGCTCGCCGCAGCATCGGCAAAGAGACCCGCTGAGAGATGTCCATCGGCAGCCGCATCCGTACTTCGGTCCGGCGCCGGGCTTTGCGTCGATGCGAATACTGCCACATGCCGGACGGTATATCAGAACTCCCGTTTCAGATTGACCATGTCGTTGCCGAAAAGCACGGAGGCAACGATGATCCGGCGAATCTCGCGTGGGCATGCTATCGCTGCAACACCCACAAAGGTCCAAACCTCGCAGGGATGGCAGGTCAACCACCCAAGCTATGCCGTTTGTTTAACCCTCGGACCGACCAATGGGATGAGCATTTCCGTTGGTCCGGCCCGACGCTGCTTGGCAAAACGCCCATCGGCAAAGCCACCATCTCCGTTTTGTGCATCAACCGCGTGGATTCAACTCTGCTGCGCCGCTCGTTGATCGCAGAGGGAATCCCCTTTTGAGCTTGGCAACTGCATTGTCAGGGAGTTGAGGAAGACCACCCTATTCGAGGCGGGCGAATTGGCGTTTCAGCCAAACCTCAACAAGCGGTAGCGCCAGCATCTGAGGGTAACCAACCTCCGTTTTCGTCTTGTCGGCGATGCAATCAACCTTCAGGCTTTCACCAGTACAAACCTGTCGTTCCGACAATGGCATGCTGGGACGTTGCAGGAATTTTGGTCACTTCCCAGCCTCATGGTCTACATTTTCGAAGGACTTATCGTTTCGATCCTCGCGGCTGATGCTAGCGGGATCCAAGGCAGTTGGGATAGACAACTTGGGCTTCCGTTTGGCAGAATTGCTGAGGAAATCTGGATCGCGGTTCCCATCCTCTTTTTGGTCCTCGCCATTCCCTCGATAAGGAACCAACTGGGGCGATGGCAACACGCTCCTCATGCCGTGGCAATTGGCTGCGTCTTCTTCCCTGTGCTTACCCTTTTCACGCAGACCCGCCAGATCCCGCTGAACCATTTTCCAACCACAGACGCATCAAGAGCGCTTCGAGAACAATTCCACGGCCAAGTGCTAATCGTGGGTGAAGGTAGTCGCACGGTTGCCTATGTCTCGAATGCACTAGACCACGACAAAGTTGCCGAAGCGATCTTCGCTCTTGATCCGACCGTCAAGCCAAGCAATCCCAACACAGCCACTGAGCAACAATAACCAACTACCTCCGAGCGACTTTCGTTGTTCGAACCATTGACCTCTGTGGGAGCGAGGCTTTCAGTGATGCCTCAATCGGGAGCCAGGCCACGCGTATCTGCCAGCTTGGCGCCGCGGAGGATGATGCCGGATTGCACCGTGTCGGTCAGGTCGGCGGCGATGAGATCGGCGTCGGTGAAGTCGGCATTGGTCAGGTTAGAGCGTTGCAGGTTAGCTCCGCTGAGATCCGCACCGCAGAGCTTGGCCCCGGAGAGGTTGGCATGACGCATGGAGACGCCACCCATGTCTGCGCCGCTGAGATCGGCTCCGCTGAAATTGACGCCATCGAGATTGGCTCCGCTGAAGTCGGCATCGACGAGGTTGGCCCCAGAAAAATTCGCCTTGGAAAGGGTGGTGCCCACAAAGTGTGCCCTGACCAAATTCAGATCGGTCAGGACCGCACCAGCCAGATTCATTCCGGTCTCATCCAGCTTCCTGCCTTTTTTGCCTTCGGTATCCAACCACTGGGCGTGACCCAGGAGTTTCTCGTTCGTAATTGTCGCCATCGTGTCTAAAGATGGCGCGCTCGGCGATTCCTGCAAATGAAGATACGGATTCGTTTACGATCTGTTATCCATCCGCTAACGACCGTCTTGGGGTGGCATCATCGGTTGCATTGGCGTCGATTCGCCGCCAGCAGTCCTTCCAGGATTCGTAACCCTTTCCTGAAAATCTTATGCCAGACCATCCTTCCTCCCCTTTCGCCCGCCTACCAGATCCGGCGCAGTTTCGTTTCAACCCCAAATTTGCCCTCGGGATCCTGGGCGCTATCATCCTAGTGACGGGTGCTTTGACCTGCGCCTATCAGGTGCCGGCAAACTCTGTCGCTGTGGTGCAGCGCTTTGGTGCTTGGCTGAAAAATGTGGGCCCCGGCCTGAACTTCCGCCTGCCCTTTGGCGTGGACAGCATCACGATCGTGGAAGTACAGCGGCAGTTGAAGCTGGAATTTGGTTACTCCACTCCAGGCAACACGAACCCCTACCAGAGTCCTTACTCCCGCGATGATCTGGAGGGGGAAAAGAACATGGTGACCGGGGATCTGAACGCCGTGGTGGTGGAGTGGGTGGTGCAATACCACATCGCCGATCCGCAGGCCTACGTCTTTGAGTTCCGCGAGCCGCCCCAGACGCTGCGCGATCTGTCCCAGGCCGTCATGCGCGAGGTCGTCGGCGACCGCAGCGTGGACGAGGTGCTGACCATCGGCCGCCAGGAGATGGAGACCGTCTCTCTGGATCGTCTCCAGCAACTGGTGGCAGATTTGAAGATGGGCATCCACATCGATCAGGTGCAACTGCGCAATGTGAACCCGCCACCGCCGGTGCAAATGAGTTTCGACGAGGTCAATAAGGCCCAGCAGGAAAAGGAGCAGATGATCAACAAAGCTACCGGTGACTACAACCGCGAGGTACCCAAGGCACGGGGCGAGGCGGATCAAGTGCTGTCCGCAGCCGAAGGCTACGCCACCCGCCGTGTGAATGAGGCGGAGGGCGACACGGCCCGGTTCAATTCCATCCTGACGGAGTACCTGAAGGCGCCGGAGGTCACTCGGCGCCGACTCTACCTGGAGACGATGGCGGAAATCCTCAGCGCCACTCCGGGCAAGGTCATCCTGGATGACAAGGCCGCCAACTTCATCCCGCACATGGCGCTGCCAGACGCCGCCGCACCCCAGGGCCGCTAAACCTTTTCACCCACTTTTCAGCTCATGAAGCCATCCCTTCTCATCGGACTCATCGTCCTTCCGCTCTTCATCATCCTTAGCTCCAGCCTCTACACGGTCAGCGAGGTAGAGCAGGTCATCATCACCCAATTCGGCAACCCTGTGGGCGAGCCCATCAAGGACGCTGGTCTGCACTTTAAGATGCCCTTTGTGCAAATGATCAACCGCTTTGAAAAGCGCGTGCTGGAGTGGGACGGTCCCGCTACCAAAATGCCTACCCGGGACAAGGTGTACATCGTCGCCGATACCTTTGGCCGCTGGCGCATCACGGAGCCGCTGCTGTTTCTCCAGCAATTGCGGGACGAACGCAGTGCACAGTCGCGGCTAGATGATATTCTGGGCAGCGAAACACGCACGGTCATCGCCCGGCACGATTTCATCGAGGCTGTCCGCACCTCCAAGGAACGCCAAGCCGTTCGCGATGACACCGTCTCCACCACGCTGGACTCCCGCATCGGGGTGCTGCCACCCATCACCCGGGGTCGCACCGAACTGGAGCACGACATCCTGGCCGCAGCGATGCCCAAGGTGCGCGGTCTGGGCATCGAACTGCTGGACGTGCGCTTCAAGCGCCTGAACTACAATGAAAGCGTCAGCGCCACCATCTATGACCGCATGATCAGCGAGCGCGAGCAGATCGCAGAGCGCTACCGATCCGAGGGCGGAGGCGAGGCGGCGAAGATCGGGGGAACCAAGGAGCGGGAGCTCCTGACGATTTCATCCGGTGCCTACCGCAAGGTGCAGGAGGTGCAGGGGGCTGCCGACGCCCAAGCGACGGAGATTTACGCGAAGGCCTACAATCAGAGCCCGGAAGCGGTGGAACTCTTCCGCTTCCTCGCCACGCTGGATGCCTACAAAAAGGCGATCACTCCCGACACGCGCCTCATTTTGACCACGGACAGCGATTTTCTGCGTCTCTTTAAGAGCGAGACTGGGGCCCCCGCGCCCGCCGCTGCGCTGCCCGGAGCGCCCATGATCCCCGGTTTTCAGCAAATGCCATCGCTCCTGGAGTCCCCAGGCGGTGTCAAATAGAGCGCCCGACCCAGCCCAGGAGGCCAAAAGCAGTGCGGGAAAGTTCTCTATTTGTCAAAACGACAATCCTGTTCTAGTCTGCCCGCCCTTTTTCCCGGTTCCGGCAGGCAGCAGTGCCTCCACACCGGGGGGTCATCCAACCAGCCCGTCTTCGCCCCAGATTTTCATGAACATCAACGTCGAACACAACCCCAACTGCCAAGCTACCATCCACGTCCACGCCAGCCGCGAGGAGATGGCAAAGCAAGAAGACCGGGTCGCGACCCAGTACGCCGCCCAAATGAAACTGCCAGGCTATCGCCCCGGTAAGGTGCCCAAGGCAGTCGTCATGAAGAAGCATGGCCCAGCCATTGTGAATGAAGCTCAGCGCGAGATCGCCAACGTGGCTCTGCAGCAGACCATCAAGAGCGAAGGGCTGGAGATCCTCAACGTCTTGAACGTGAAAGACCAAGCCGTACATGATACGGACGGTTCCTTCACCTTCGCGATTGAGGTCAGCCTAACTCCACGCTTTGATCTGCCCGAGTACAAAGCGATCCCCGTCAAACTGCCACGCATTGAAGTCAACGACGCCGATATCGATCACGATCTCCTTCATCTGCGCGAACGCTACACGTCCTACACCGACGTGGAACGCGCTGCCGGCAATGGCGACTGCGCCGTACTCTCCTTCACTGGCAGCGTGGACGGTCAACCGACCGCAGAGGCCTTCCCTGACGTGCCCGTGCATCTCTCCAAGGTCGAAGACCAATGGTTCCTGCTTGATTCGGAGGAAGACTTCCTCCCCGGCTTCTACGCTGGTCTGCAAGGCGTCCAGAAAGGCGACGAGCGCACTCTGAAGATCGAGCTTCCTGAAGACTATGCTTTTGAAGGTCTGCGCGGCAAGACCGTCGAGCTCGCAGTCACCTGCAGTGGCGTGAAGGAAAAGCAAATGCCTGAACTGGATGCTGAATTCCTGAAGAAGATCGGTGGTGAAGAGATGACCGAAGAAACGCTGCGTGGCGAAGTCAAAGAAGCTATCCGCCGCCGCCGCGAGCAAGCCCGCGATACCTCCCTGGGCAATCAAATCATCGCTCACTTGTTTGAGAAGGTGCAGTTTGACATCCCAGAGGAAGTCGTGAACCGCGCCGCGCAGAAGCACACCAACGACATCGCCGCCCGCGCCCTGCGCCAGGGGATGACGAACGAGCAGCTCATGGAACACCAGGACGAGATCCTAAACACCGCCATGACCCAGGCTCGCCAGAACGTGAAGGTCAGCTTCATCCTGGAAGAAATCGCCAAGAAGGAAAAAGTCCAAGTGACCGAGCAGCAGCTAAGCGCAGTGCTCGCCAACATGGCCAGCCGCAGCGGCAAGCCTGTGAAGAAGTTCATCTCCGAAGCCCAGCGCGACGGCACCGTGCGCGCTGTCGCGGACGATCTCCTCATGCAAAACACCCTTCAGCTCCTGAAGGACAGCGCTGCCATCGAAGAGACCGACCCCGAAGCAGAGCATTGCGATACACACAACCCTGCCCCTGCGCAGGCTTGATCTGATCTGACCTGATCAAAAATCATCGGCTGGAGTGGGGCACAAGACCCTGCTCCAGCCGCTTTTTTTGCTTTACTCCTGAGCCGCTTTCTTGCGCTTGCCGCCCTTCTTGGGTGTCGGGGGTGTGATGCCAGGCTGGGGAACATAGGCGTCGGTGGATTGGCGCCAGGCGGTGAGTTTGTCCCGCATCGCCTTGGTTCGTTCAGGCTCGGCGCTGGAGAGGTCCTGCTGTTCGGAGAGGTCTTGCTTGAGGTTGTAGAGTTCCACTTTGTTTTCCTCGAAGAACTCAATCAGCTTCCAATCCCCTTCACGAATGGCGCTGCCCGGTGCCCAGGTGGAGCCATGGTAGTGGGGGTAGTGCCAGAAGATCGCGTCGCGCTGCGGTGCACTTCCATCGCGCAAGACGCTGGCGATGCTGACCCCGTCTTGATGCTGTTGCGGGCGGGCGGGCAGTCCGGCCAGCTCTAACAGCGTGGGATAAAAATCGGTGCTGATGACCTGCGCATCGGTGACGCTACCGCCCTTTGTCACACCCGGTGCGCGGATGATGAGCGGCACACGAACGCCACCCTCGTAGAGCCAGCCTTTGCCGGCGCGCAGTGGCTCGTTCGATGTCGGACCCGGTGCTGACTTGGTGGAGAGGCCACCATTGTCGGAGAAGAAGACCACGATGGTTTCCCCTGCCAATCCGCTGCTGTCCAGCTTGTCCAGAACCGTGCCCACAAAGCTATCCAGCCCGGCAACCTCGGACCCGTACGCCGCATCGTTCTGCACGATGCGGGTCAGGCCTTCACGCTCTGGACGTTGCGGAGCTGTCACCTCAGGGAGTCCGGCTGCCTTTTTCTGGAAGTGCTCGATGTGATCGGGATACTCCAGGATAGGGATGTGCGGCTCGTGAAAAGCCAGATACATAAAGAAGGGCCGCTTCTGGTCGTGTTCGTCGATGAACTTCACCGCTGATTCGCTGATGCGCTTGCCCACGCTCCAGTCCTTGCCGTGATTGCCCAGCTCACCATCGCCAACATAGACCTCGAAGCCCTGCGCATCGGGTTCAAAACCCGCGCCACCGAGGTGCCACTTGCCGGCGTAAAACGTCTGGTAGCCGCCCTCCTGCATCGCCTCCCCGAGGGTCACTTCCTCCAGCGCCAGCTCCGTCTTGGTGCGTCGCGTGACCAGCTTGTGCCCTTCGGAAGTCAGCCCTGGGATGTAATCGGTGACGCCGGTGCGCACCGGATATTTTCCAGACATGATGCTGCCGCGCGTGGGTGAGCACACCGAGCCAGCGGTGTACGCCTGCGTGAAGCGCAACCCCTGACTGGCGAGGCGGTCAATGTGCGGCGTCTCATTGAAAGGCGCGCCGTAACAGCTCAGGTCCTTCCACCCGAGGTCATCGGCCAGGATGAAGACGATGTTGGGTTTGGCCGCATGCAGCGGTGAGAGCGCTGCCAAACTGGCCAGGAGAGTGAAGAGGCGTTTCATGGGTAAGTTCAACGGGCAGCCTGGAGACGGATCATCTCCGCAGCGTAACGTTTGCCGAACTCGCGATAGGAGGCGCTATCAAAATGCACACTATCACCGCGATGATGAAAGCCCTCCGCATTGGCAAAGCCAGTGTGCGGAACCTTGGACGGCAAATCACGATGGGCCTTGTCGACGCGCTTTTTATCCGCACTCCAGGGCTTTTCCGAAAAGATCCCCATCTGCCCGCAGACAAATGGCACATCGGGGGCCTTGAATTCGGTGCGCACTCGCTGGATGAGGTCGTGAAACTTGCCCTCGTAGGCGTTGGCGGTTTCGGGTTTCCCTGAATCCGACTCCCCTTGGTGCCAGAGGATGCCCTTCAGTACACCGTGTTCCAGCGCCAGATGAGTATGCTTCACCATATCATCCCAGGGGTGACCTTTGGTCGGTGGATAAAAGACTCCAGGCTGCCAGGCATCAATCGGCGATCCACCGTGGGCACAGGGGATCAGGCCGATGGTTACACTGGGATCATTTTCTGCCATCGCGATGCCAAAGCTTTTTCCAAGACCCACACCGGCCGCAGTTTTGTCTGAGTGCAAGGGATCCACCGCCGGAACCCAGGCTCCGGTTTTGTCCTGCATCAGCACACGCGGATGCGGCACTTTATCTTGAGCCTCCACCGTGCCGCGTCCAGCCATGTTGGATTGGCCAATCAGGAGGTAGAGGTGGAATTTTTCTTTGGCGGGCAGCTCCACCGTGTCCGCTGCGTTCAGCGAAGCAAGGGTGGTGGCGAGGAGGCAGAGGAGAAAGGGGAGTCGCTTCATAGCAGGCGGTGAGATCAAGGTTGGAATCCGGCGCGGATGGTGCCGTCGTGGTGGATGAGAGGCTCTGGGTGCTCGACACGCCCCATCTCGCGACAACCGGGGCCGACGCCATCAGTGCCCAGATCATCCTTCGCCTGCTCTACCAGGCCCTGAAGCTTTGCGACGATGTCTGCGTGCTGCGCTGCGACGTCTGTCGATTCGCCAATATCATCTGCCAGGTTGTAGAGCCTTGGGAAAGTCGCTGCTTTGACAGCTTTGGGTTGCTTTCCTTGTTTGCCCTTGGGCGAATCACCACCAGCGAGCTGCAACTTCCACGGGCCTGAGCGCACTGCCTCCAACTTCAGGCCACGGTAGTAATAAAACAGGTCCGCATGAGGCGAGGCTGCACCAGCTTTGCCAAGCAGCAGCGGGCTGATATCGCCGCCGTCGATTTTCTTTTCCGGCAGCTTGCCACCAGCCAAAGCTGCAAAGGTGGGCAAGATGTCCATCATGCTGGTGATCTCCATCGTCGCCGAACCCGCAGCCACCTTGCCTGGCCACCAAGCGATCGTCGGCACGCGCATGCCGCCTTCCCAAGTGGAGCCTTTGTTGCCGCGCAGCGGTGCATTCACAGCGCGAGCAGTGCCGCCATTGTCAGAGGTGAAAATGACCAACGTGTTTTTGTCCAAACCCAGTTCGCGAACCGTGTCCAGCACCTGGCCGACGCTCCAGTCCACCTCTTCCACCCAATCGCTGTAGATGCCGTTGGGCGATTTATTGGCAAAATCCCGCCCAGGCCAGATGGGGAAATGCACGGCACTATGCGGAAGATAGACGAAGAAGGACTTGCCCTTGCTGGCGCGGATGAATTTGACCGCATCCTCGGTGTAACGCTGCGTAATCGATTGCTGCCCATCTTGCTTGATGCGGTCGATGACCTTGCCGTCTTCGACCAGAGGGAGCGGTGGTTGCGTATCGCCTTTCAGACCGGTCTCGTCAGCGCCGTAGAGCTTTGGGTCCACCCCTTTAGAGGCGACCTCTTTCGCGGGCGGGATGGGATCGCCGAGACTGCTCTTAGAACCCTCTGAACGCAGGCCCATATCGTTTGAATACGGGATGCCGAAGTAGTGATCAAAGCCCTGTGCGTTTGGCAAAAACTCTGGTTGGTCCCCGAGATGCCACTTGCCCACGCAAGCGGTGGCGTAGCCCTCAGCCTTCAGCACTTCGGCGACGGTCGTCTCATTGGGGTTCAGTCCCACCGCGCTTGCCGGGAAAAGCACACTGGGAATCGGTAGCACGCGCTTCGGATAGCAGCCCGTCATCAGCGCCGACCGCGAAGGCGAACACACCGGTGCCGCATAGTGGCACTGCAACCGCATGCCCTCGGCCGCCATACGATCCAGGTTCGGCGTGCGATTCAGCTTGGACCCAAACGGACCGATATCGGCGTAGCCCATGTCATCGATGTTGATGACGATAAAGTTGGGCTTCTCAGCAGCAAAACCCACCGCGCAATAAACCAGCGCAGCAGCGATCAGGGGAACAATTCGACTTACCATCCCCTGACAACGCCCGAAGACGGGTAAGACTCGCATTAAAGTGCTGGGAGCACTGTCCTTCTGGCCACGCTCTCAGGACTAGGGCACCTCTTCGCCAGAGCCAGTGAAGTTCCAGGACACCACCTTGCCGCCCTGAATGGTGGCGCGGACTTGGGTATCCATAGGGCCAAAGATGGTCATGGACTCATAATCGACATTCACCAGCCAGCTCATTTTGCCATCGACGATCTCCTGGTAGGCCTTGCCCCATTTGCGGATCTTATCTGGGCGAATGTCGGTCACCTGCCCGGTATTGATGCTGGCCAGGAGAAGGTTGTAGCTTCCATCGGAATTTTGCACTGGCTGGCCACCGGCAGCGACCGCGTTGCTCATATCCACACCAGCTTTCGCAGAAGCAAGAGCCGCAGCACGTTTGCGCTCCTCCCACGCTCTCTTTGCGGCATCAATCTTCCAGGTCTTCCAGCGCTCGTACCCTTCGGCGATCTGGGCTTTGAAATCTGTCATGCCTAGCGAGATCCGTCCTCGCGCAATCGAACCCTCTGTGGGGGTGACGATGAGCGCGCCGTCCTCAAACCCGATGGCTATGACGCTGCTACCCGCAGCCATGCGTGAGCTGCCAACACTCATTTTCATCTCCACATCAGTCCCCAGCCGGACCGGGCGGGGGAAGGCCGTGCGCGGGATGAATGTCCAGTTTTTCGTCAGGGTCTCCACGCTGTCGAGGTGTGGCGGCGTGAACGCATTCGGGTCAACAGCCACTGTCGGCGTGCCTGCCTTGGCCGTGCCGGCGGCCTTGGGCTTCATCGTATCTTCCAGCGGGGCAACATCGCCTATGGGTGCCGCTGGAGCTGCGACAGGCGCAGCCGCCGGGGTGATCTTTTTGAAAATGATGCGATCCGCAGGTGGCGTCAAAAAGCAGTCATAGGCTAGAAAAGCGGCACCGAGGATGAAGAGGGTAATGAAGAAGGCTTTCACAGATGAGGCCTATACGAAAGCACATGCTGTCGATCACGGCAACGGCTGGATGATCTGCACGTCCATGAGGGAAAGTTTTTGATAAATGCGCCGCCGCCGCAGTATTGGCCACCACATGTAAAGATAGATTTCCAGCGGTCTCCACAGTGCCACCCAACCACCGACGGTCAATCCCTCGCGAATGATGCTCTGCCATGGCTCCACCGCTGGTGGCAATAGCCATGCGCCAACCTGACAAACAACATTGAAAAGAATACCGATGATCATGGCCGTGCGGCCCTCCCGCATGAGAAGTCGGAATTCCCGCCACTTCAGGACCGCCAAATAGTCGAAGTAATGCCGAACGGCTTGCTGCACAGCAGGAGTGGGATCTTCGCCGCCCGGATGCGGACGTGTCAGGTGGATCTTGAGCCGTAAGTCTGCCTGCTTGGGATGCTCCTGCGCCCAACTGACGATGAACTCCTCTGCGTGTCGATCCAGATCTCGCTCCCGAAAAGGTGAGGGATCCATGGAGTTGAAGAGCTGGCTCAGTTCCGCGAGCTTGACTTCGATCAGATGCTGCATGGGTTGGAAACGGCCCACACACCTCTCGTCATGCGCGAAGAATCCTCCGATCTTGTCCCCATCAAGCCCTCGTTCATCGAACGCGGTGGCGGTTGGGTATTGATCCAAACAGTCCTGATGCTGGCAGTGCTGGGAGCGGGTTGGTATCTGGGCGGCGACTGGCCAGTCGCGTTTTGGGGTCACCTAATCGCGACTGGGTGCATTCTTCTCGGTGCGTATTTTGGGATCGCCGGGGTTGTGGGGCTCGGCTCCGGCCGGACGATTTTCCCGCACCCGTTGCCTGACGCGCCGCTGGTCACGACCGGTGTCTACGGTCTGGTGCGGCATCCGCTGTACGCCAGTCTGATCTGGCTGGGCGTCGGCTGGGGGCTCTGGCACAGCAGTGCCGCTGCACTGGGGGTGACCGTTCTACTGACCGTGTTTTTGGATGCGAAATCCCGACGCGAGGAGACTTGGCTGCGCCACAAATTCCCCGGATACTCAGACTACGCACAGCGCGTGCATCGACTGCTGCCCTGGGTTTACTGAACCGTCCAATTTGACGATCGACCGACAAGGTTCCCCTCAGGGAAGGAGAAGGCGTCTTCGATGATGTGAAAAAAAGGCCGCTGTCCCACGGATAGGACCACCTCCGCAATGTCAAAGCGCAGCCGTGCGTTCGGAAAGCCGAGCTGCCGCATCCAATCGATCGCTCCACGCTGAATGTAGCGTTGTTTTTCTGCATCCACGGCATCAGCCGGACGACCGTACAGAGTGCTGGTGCGGGTCTTGACCTCCACAAAGGTCAGCACGCGGCCATGGCGGCAGACGATGTCCACCTCGCCCTGATGGATGCCCTTGAAGTTGGTGGCCAGGACGCTACGCCCCCGCCTGCCCAACCAGCGAGCGGCGATCCATTCCCCATAGCGGCCAATGTCCTCTGGCTTCAGGCGATAGCCGCGCACGACCGGATCGTAGGGATGGTCCATCCAGGCACGCCAGCGCAGGATCAGATCCCGCTGCAGACGACCCTCGCGCCAGCGATCCCGCAGGCCGCGTAGCGCTTCGAGTCTCTGCTGCCACGTCATGATGCTTCAGGAAACAGGCAGCCGCAGGTAGTCGCGGGCGTTGCTGTAGCAAATGTTGCGCACCATGCCGCCGACCATTCCGAGGTCGTCCGGCAGCAACCCTGCCTCCACATCCGTGCCCAAAAGATTGCACAGCGTGCGGCGGAAGTACTCGTGGCGGGGGAAGCTCATGAAGCTGCGGCTATCCGTCAGCATGCCGATGAAGCGGGAGAGCAATCCAAGGTTCGAGAGCGCATTGATCTGCCACTCCATGCCCTCCTTTTGATCCACAAACCACCAGCCACTGCCAAACTGTACCTTTCCTGGGATGGATCCATCCGCGAAGTTCCCACTCATCGTGCCAAATACGAAATTGTCAGACGGATTCACGTTGTAGAGCACCGTCCGTGGCAAGGCATCCTCGCCATCCAGACGATCCAGGAAGCGCGAGAGCGTCTCTGCCTGCGGGTAATCGCCGATGGAGTCGCAGCCGACATCCGCGCCGATTTGACGCGCCAGACGGCTGTTGTTATTGCGGATTGGCCCCAAGTGAAGCTGCATCGTCCAACCACGTGCCGCATTCAGTCTGCCCACGTGCAGCATCACGCCGCTGGCAAAGGCGTCCATCTCCTCAGGCGTCGCTGCGGTGCCGCCGCGTGCCTTATCAAATATCCGCGCCAGTTCGGCCTCGTTGACAAAGGTGGCGTGGCAGCGATTGAGTCCGTGATCTGAGAGCCTGCCGCCCACACTGTGGAAGAACTCATGCCGTTGCGCCAGCGCCTCCAGCAGTGTGCCATAGCTGCGCACCTCGATCCCACTGGCAGCGGAAAGTTTATCGCACCAGGCATTCCATGCCTCTGGCAGATGCACGGCCAGGGCTTTGTCCGGGCGGAAGGTCGGATACACTCCCACCTCCAGCCCGTCCGCAGCGCACTTGAGATGGTGCGCCAGATCGTCCACTGGATCATCCGTCGTGCAGAGGGCCCGCACCTTGAACTGGCGCAGCATGCCGCGTGCGCTGAAGTCAGGTTGGGAGAGCATCTCGCTGGTGCGATCCCAGATCGACTGAGCGGTGTCCGCATTCAGCAAGTCATCGATACCAAAGTAGCGCTTCAGCTCCAAATGCGTCCAGTGGTAGAGGGGATTGCGCAGCGTGTGGGGCACGGTGGAGGCCCAGGCTTGGAACTTCTCAAACGGCGTCGCTGCGCCCGTGATGTACTTTTCCTCAATGCCATTACAGCGCATCGCACGCCATTTGTAGTGGTCGCCCGCCAGCCAGACCTCAAACAGGTTCGCAAACTGACGATCTTCCGCGATGTCCTGCGGTGGCAGGTGATTGTGATAATCCAGGATCGGCTCCGGAGCAGCAAATTCGTGGTACAAGCGGCTGGCCGTCCGGGTGCCCAGCAAAAAATCGTCGTGAATGAATGGCATGATGCGGTTGGGGGAAGTTGATGGCATGTTGGTGTCAGTGGCGATTCATTGCAAATCTTTAACACACCGCGGATGGGCAATCGCCGTCGCGATTCTAGCCGCCACTCTGTCTGGCTGCCGCACCGCAAACTATTACCGGCAAGCCGTCGGTGGGCAGTGGGAGATCCTGCGCAAGGCGCGCCCCATCGACACCGTGCGGAACGATCCCAAGACATCTGCCGATCTGAAAAAGCGCCTCGATACCGTCGAGTCCGTGCGCGCCTTTGCCGCCACCCACCTGGGACTGGATGCCACGCGCCAATACGACCGCTACACAGACCTGGGGCGCCCTTACGTCGTCTGGGTCGTCTTTGCGGCACCGGAGTTTTCTTTGGAACCCAAAACATGGTGGTACCCCATGCTGGGCAGTCTGGCCTATCGAGGTTTTTTTAGCGAAGCAGATGCCCGCGCAGAAGCAGCGAGTCTCCGCAATCAAGGCCTGGATGTCTATGGTGGCGGAGTCGATGCGTACTCGACGCTGGGCTGGTTTCGCGATCCGGTACTAAACACGTTCATCCGCCGGGACGAGGCCGATTTGGCGGAGCTCCTCATTCACGAGTTGACCCACCAGCGCCTCTACCTCCCCGGCGATATCGATTTCAACGAGGCTCTGGCGACCGCCGTCGGTCGCGAAGGTGTGCGCCGCTGGCTGCGTGCAAATGGCCGCACCCAGGCCTTGCGTGACTACGAGGAAGCGCAACGCATCGAAGATCGCTTTATCAAGGATGCGCTGAAAACTCGCCAAGAGCTGCGCCAGCTCTACGAGACCGAGATCGATTCACCGCCGGAGGTTCTGCGCCAGAAGAAGGCCGCCGTGCTGGCCAAACTACAGCAAAAGGCAACGGCGCTGGCACGCGGCAAAGCGGCGGAGGCCGACATCAAAAAGTGGTTCGCCAAAAGCGTGAACAACGCCCGACTGAACTCCCTGGCCAGCTACTACGACCTTGTGCCCGCTTTTGAGCACCTGCTGGCAAACCATCATGGCGACCTTGAGGCCTTCTTCGCACAGCTCAGCCAGCTCAAGCGCCAGTCGCCGGCAGAGCGGCGGCGTGCGCTGGGGCTGCGCCCGGATGAAGAAGCGTCCACCCCACATAGACCACGTAGAGACTCAGCAAGATCCAACCGCGCCGGCGGCCCAGCAGCCGGGACCGCGTCGGCAGCAGCAGCAAAGCCGTAGCGCTGCCCATGATCAGGCTCGGCAGCACCTCCTGGATCTGCATGTGAAAGGGGCGAATCATCGCCACCACCCCAACGATGAAGGCGCCATTGAAAATGTTGCTGCCCAGAATGTTCCCCAAGCTCACATCATCATGACCACGCATCCGCGCCACCAGCGTCGTCGCCAACTCCGGCGTGCTAGTAGCGATGGCCACCACCACTGCGCCAACCACAAACTCGCTCCACCCCAACGCCAGAGCAATGCCCTTCCCTCCCCGCACCACCAGATAGGAGGCCGCAAAAAGGAGCAGCAGCCCGATCAGTGTATGCCCCAGGGACTTGTGCAGGTTCTCCTCAGGCCCTTCAGCGACCGGCACCGCCTTCTGCACCGCTGAAAAGGCGCGGGCGGAGCGGACCATCTGCACCAACCAGCCAGCGAAAATCAGCAACAGAATGGCCGCATCGAAGCGGGAAAAGAGACCATCCCACAGCAGCGCCGCCAGCAGCACCGGTAGCGACAGCACGACAATCAGATCCCGGCGCACCACCCCGCGAGCCACCTCCATACGGGCCGTGCAAAGCGCAATGCCCAAGACCAACCCCACGTTCACGACGTTGCTACCCATGACATCGCCAAAGGACAACTGCGGCACTTTTTCCACCGCAGCATTGATGCCCACCATCAGTTCCGGAGAAGAAGTGCCAAAAGCCGCCACCGTTGCACCCACCACCGCAGCTGGCCACCGTGCCCAGGTCGCCAAATTGACCGATCCACGCACAAACCACTCCCCGCCGAACCAGGCCAAAACAACGCCAACAATGAGTGTGAGAATATCCACCAGCATTCCCACCCGTAGAGGCGGACGCTTTTGGTGTAAATCGAAGCTTTCTTTTGCCTCGGAAATCGTGATGGGTGACGTAATCCTGCATTGCCCTATGACTCATCAATCCACGCTCATTCTGCCCTCCGTTCTCGCCTCTGACTGGAGCAAGATCGGCTCCGAAGTTCAGCGCGCCACCGACGCCGGTGCCGAGTGGTTGCACCTTGACGTGATGGACGGGAACTTCGTGGACAATATCTCCTTTGGCCCACAAATGGTGCAGACTATCCGCAAGTGCACCGATCGGTACCTGGACGTGCACCTCATGATCCACCGCCCGGATCATTACCTGGAGCGTTTCATCAAAGCAGGTGCCAACAACATCACCATCCACGTAGAGGCAAACTACGATACCTCCGTCGCCGAGACCCTCCAGCGCATCCGCGCCGCAGGCCTCCACTGCGGCATCGCCCTCCATCCAGACACACCCTTCGAGGCCGCGCTACCATTTGTGGAAATGATCGATCTACTCCTCGTCATGACCGTCGTGCCAGGCTTTGGTGGGCAGCCCTTCATGGAGGCAGAGACCATGCCCAAGCTCGCCGCCGCCCGCGATCACCGCGATGCGAACGGCCTTTCCTTTCACCTGGAAGTCGACGGCGGCATCTACACCACCACCGCCCCCATCGCCCGCAAGCACGGCGCGAACCTCTTCGTCTGCGGCACATCCTCCTTCGGTCCGCCTGATATGAAAGTCGCCATGCAAGAACTGAAGGCATCCGTGTCTTAAACTAAAGCCTCCGATGGTTTCCCTCCGCTCCATCGCCCGCCCCCTTCTTTGCCTAACCGCACTGGCCCACGCCAGCGCTGCGCAGGACCCCGGCTGGCCCCGCTGGCGAGGCCCGGCCGGCGATGCCTCCTGGGAGCCGAAAGACATCCCTGCGGACCTCAGCAAAGCCGCACCCACACAACTCTGGAGCACCAAGGTCGGCGGCGGCTACAGCGGCGTTACCACCGCAGATGGGCGCGTGTTTTTGATGGACCTCGACGCCCAGGGCGCGGACGGACCCAAGGAACGAGTGCTCTGTTTTGATGTCAAAACCGGCCAACAAATCTGGAGCCACTCCTGGCCGGTCGATTATGGCAAGATGGAATACGGAGATGGCCCCCGCAGCAGTGTCACCGTGGACGGTGCAAGCTGTTACGCCCTCGGCGCGCGCGGCCAGATCGCCTGCCTCTCCGTCGCGGATGGAAAGCAACTCTGGGCGGCGGATGCCGTAGCAGATTTTGGGGCCAAACCCCCGCAGTGGGGCTTTGCCGCGTCCCCCTTGGTCGATGGCGACCATGTCCTCCTCCACGTCGGCGCAGCCAATAACGGCAGCGTCATCGCATTGGACAAGACCAATGGGAAAGAAGTCTGGCGTGGCGGCCCCGATCCCGCCGGCTACTGCACGCCCGAGATCATCCAACACGCAGGAGCACGACAGCTCATCGCCTGGGGTCCAGCCCACATCCAAAGCATCGATCCGGCCAATGGACGCACGCTTTGGACCTACCCCTACAAGATCACCTACGGCGTCAGCATCGCCCAACCTCTCTACCGCGATGGGCTGCTGCTCGTCAGCGGCTACTGGCATGGCACCAAGGTTCTGAAACTGGGCAAAACGCCCGACGAAGTCTCCCTGCTCTGGGAAAACGAAACCGAAATGTGCGGCCTCATGTCCGCACCCCTCTACCGAAACGGCACCGTCTTTTTGCTGGATAAAAACCACGGCCTCCAGGCCCTGCGACTGGAATCGGGCGAGCTCCTCTGGCGAGACGAAAACACCCTCACCCCTGCTGGTCGCAATCCCCAAATGAGCCTCGTCTGGATGCGCCAGTCCGAAGGCCTCGCCGCTCTCCTCAATGCCAGCGGAGAACTCGTCTACGTGCGCCTATCGGACACCGGAGCCGAAGAACTAGCACGCCATCAAGTCATCGGCAAAACCTGGGCCCACCCCGCCTTCGCAGGCACCACCCTCTTCGCCCGCTCCAACACGGAACTGGCTGCCTGGCGGTTGTGGTGAATGACATGAGGGTCATGCACGCGGCCAAAGCGGTCCGAGAAATAGCCATGCGACCACTAGCACCACCGAGAACGCAGCCACACGCGGCCCGATCTGGCGCATATCTCTGAGGATGATTCCGTGCCCTAGCAGCAACAGCACAACGAAGAAGCCCAACGGAGATCGCACCCCTCTCCAGAAGTTTGGATAGCCACTGTGCCCGTTGCGAACAATGTCGATGATGGCTCCGATGACGATGGCGCTCAAGACACAAAGGAGCGCAGCTCCCGACACACGCAACAAACGCGCTACGCGGATCGCCCGCTGAGAAGAATTGGGTTGGTTAGACATCAGCGTATCATGGGGCCAAGGCGCTGGGGTGTTGGGATGCCCTCGGGCACTCGACATGCTTACTCACGATGGTTTCAGTCGCGCGGTGATTCTTCCGTTCTCTGCCAAGCTTCGTTCGCGTCGGGTTGTGTCCACAAATTGGACACCGAATGACGCGATAAAAAAGGTGGGCGTATAATATCGTGGAGACCACCGCCAATCCAATGATTCCAAGCCCCGCGTAAATGCACCAACCGACATCGAAGAATAGCCAGGCTCCGATGAACAATACGGCAACTACCGGACCGAAGTCAGTGAAGTAGGCGAGCTTCCAGAGCCAGCCGACACCAATGCTTTTGACCCATTCGTTGTGAGGCTGAGGTTTGCGACTCATAGCGCAACAGCTTCAGGCTAAAACCAGCACCGCCAGCACTAGGCCGGCGACACAGATCATCGCGGCACAGCC
Source organism: Verrucomicrobiaceae bacterium (assembly GCA_024232965.1). Lineage (GTDB taxonomy): Bacteria > Verrucomicrobiota > Verrucomicrobiia > Verrucomicrobiales > Verrucomicrobiaceae > JACKQF01. Next base: position 141,895 of record JACKQF010000006.1, read on the forward strand.
CGGTGCTGAACTCTGTTTCACCCACTCAGGGTTCAGTGTCAGATCTGACTGACAGTGGGGACACTTCTTCGCATCCCGGTGGATGCGTTCTTTGCACTCAGGGCAAGGCACCCTTCCAGATTCGCCGAGGTTGATCTTCAAGGCCATGTGCGTGGATTTTCGAGGGTTGATGAGTGGAAGTAGACCGGCGCTGCAAACTACAGGGGGAGGTATCGCTGCGAACTTAACAATGTCCGCCACTTAAAAGCCACCGTCATCCCGCATCGCGCAGGGCAGGCCCCCGCCGATGATATCGTACTCCATACCTCCAGCGTTGGGGTTGCGTTTCATCCATGCTTTGCAGGTGTCTTTGTTGTTGTTGAGTCGCACTGCCGCAGCGCCATGATGCTCCACAAATTCGCTGACTGGCTCCTTTGCTTCCACGATCACTCGCAGCACATTGATCTGCTCCTTCGAATGCCGGTAGGGCTCCACCGCAACTGCAAACGCTACCGGATCTGTGAACCACAAACCACACAAGGCATACATTTGGCCAGCGAGACGCGCCTCTTTCAACAACTGCTTAAACAACGCATCAGCATCCCTATCTTTGCAGAGCACTCGGAATGAATAGACAGGGGATTTTGAGTTCACAGATTCATGCATGTCCCAGCAGAATGTGTCGATCTCCTTCAAGCGAGCGTACGCCTTCTTGCTCGCCGAGCTGTAGGGCGTTGCGGCTTCAGCGGCTGCTGGCAGGCACACGGAAAAGATTGCTGTTGCAAGGGTGAGTTTGAAAAGGCTCATGACAAAGGCAGACTGAGTGTGGGGCTTGCGCAGTGATTCCGCTAGGTAACACCGTCAATACGCCAGGAGAGTCCGGCAATTATCAGCGCTGTCAAATTGTGCGAGGCCAATCGCAATGACGTCAGGGTTGTGACTTCGGCGGAATCCCAACCACCAGCTTCTGGTGGTGCCACTAGCACATGGATTGGTGCGGGTGAGGCCAGAACCACAGTGCATCGTTCCCATTGCCAGTCGCCCAATCCCCTTTGCAAAGAACGATGTCTGAAACGCCTTGTTCAAGATCATGAAGACCAGTCGAGCCGATCTCTATCGTGGCCCTCTTGCCTACTGCTCGGATAGACCAATGCGAATCTGGATAGTCGCTGCGGAAGCGAAACTCAGCAGCTCTCAAAGGGACACACTTTCGAGGGCAGTTTGGAATTGCAAGATGCTGCGGCGTGGGATTCGTAAGCTCAACAAGCTTCCGCGCAGGATACTTGGCGTTTTGAAACAGTTTGATCAAACCCAAAAGAAAGGCGCATCCTCGGGCATCTGCTGTGAGATGGTAACCAGGATAGTTCCGGGGGAAATCTTCATAACGCCAGATCGCAATCGATCCGCAGTTCTGCCATCGCTCTATGTCAGGATCAGCCATCTTATTGAAACTCCGAGGTCTACTAGCCCCACCATGCCGACGCTCGGAGCACTTGAATGAATTCACGGAATACTCCCCTCTGAGAGCGGGTCGAAGTCCCGCCCATAATCAAACTTAACCCTTGTAAGTCCGTCAAGAACCGAATCTGCTGACTCTCAGAGGGATCGGGTGATTTTCAGTGCTCTGCTGAATAGCGCTAAGCACCAACACCCCAGAGTTGACCTGATCTGGGAAGGCACGATCATTGGTGCGTATGCAGATCACGGATGAACTGGAAAGACTGAGCAAATTGCACAAGGACGGTGCGTTGAGCGACGATGAATTTGCGCAGGCAAAGCGGAAGATCCTGGGTGTGATACCGACGCCATCTGAACCAGCTGCTTCGGCGGAATCGCTCGGCGAGGCAGCGAATCGCTACGTGTCCTTCCAGATGGTGATGGGCGCGATTGGCCTGATCCTTTTTCTGGTTTTCTTCTTTGCGGTGATCTTCCCGAACATTCAAGGGCGCTCCCGGTTCGGGCCTACCCTCGAATTGCCGAAGGGAGGATTCCGCTGATCGCTCAGCGGACGTCCCGTCTTGCCGATTAACTGAAGAACCGTTTGGCTCGCTTGAGGAAGCTTTCTTCCATCGGCGAGACCTCGTCTCCAATGGCTTTGGCGAAGTCTTCGAGCTTCTCTCGCTGCTCTGCATTGAGCTTGGTGGGCACGGCGATCTTGGCATGGACGTAGAGGTCTCCGTGACGGTCTTCGCCGAGGATCTTCATGCCTTTGCCGCGTAGGCGGAAGGTGGTGCTATCCTGGGTTCCGGCTGGAATTTTGACGGTCGCTTTGCCTTCGATGGTCGGCACGACGAGTTCGCCGCTCAACGCAGCGGTGGTGAAAGGCAGCGGAACCTCGCAATGGAGGTCGTGGCCGTCGCGCTCAAAAATGTCATGGGCTTTGAGGTGGATGACGAGGTAGAGATCCCCAGACGGTCCACCTTTGGCCCCGAGATCACCATTGCCTTGGGAGCGTAGGCGGGAGCCGTCCTCGATCCCTGCGGGGATCTTGACGCGGACTTTGGCCTTGTCTTTGACGCGGCCGACGCCTCGGCAGACTTTGCAAGGATCGGAAATGGTCTCTCCACTGCCGCCACAATCCGGGCAGGGCTGCTGGATCTGGAAGAAGCCACGGGAGGAGATGACCTGACCCGCGCCACCGCAGGTGCGGCAGGTCTTTTTCCCACCACCGCTGGCGGAGCCGGAACCGGTGCAGGGTTTGCAGGCGATGAGGCGTTCGTATTCGATCTCGCGCTCGATGCCATGGGCGGCGTCTTCGAGGCTGATCTCAATTCCGTAGCGCAGGTCGCTGCCGCGCTGGGGGCCATCGGTGCGGCGTCTGCTGCCGCCTCCACCGCCGCCGCCAAAGAAGGACTCAAACACGCCGCCGCCACCGCCGAAGACGTCCTTGAAGATATCAAACGGATCGTGGAAACCGCCACGCGCGCCGCCACCACCGCCTGCAAAAGCGGCGTGCCCGTAACGATCATAGGCAGCGCGTTTTTCGTCATCGCTGAGGATGTCGTAGGCTTCTCCGACCTCTTTGAATTTTTCTTCCGCGCTCTTGTCGTCCGGGTTTTTGTCTGGGTGATACTTCACCGCGAGCTTGCGGTAGGCTTTTTTCAGATCGTCGGCAGTGACGTCTCTGGAGACGCCGAGCACTTCGTAATAATCGCGTTTGTCAGGCATGAGTGGGTGCCGGGGATGGGGAAAGGGTGGGGAATCGCTGACGGACTAGGCCTGCTCAGCGCCGGGCAGGGTGGAGACGATGACGGACGCAGGACGGAGCATGCGGTCCCGCAGCTTGTAGCCGCGGCGGGTCACGCGTAGGACGGTGCCTTCTGGTTGATCTGCGGTGGGCTCCTGCGTGATGGCATCGTGGAGGTTCGGGTCAAACGGTTTGCCGAGGGCTTCGATCTCTTGCACGCCGTGGTCACGGAGAAAATCTGCCATCTGGCGATGCACCATGTTCATGCCCATAAAGATCATGGAAGTCTCTGACTCATTGCGAGCGGCATCGAGCCCCATTTCGAAATTATCGAGGATGGGAAAGAGAGCGCGGAGGATCTCTGCGTTGGCATAGGAGCGGGTGTCTTGGGCCTCGCGGGCGGCGCGTTTGCGGAAGTTATCCAGCTCTGCCTGACTGCGGTAGGCGAGATCTTTCCAATGGTCTGCGTCCTTCAGAGCGGCCTCAAGGGGATCCAGCGGCGCTGCATCGGCACCTTCTTCGGCAGCTGCTTCTGGGGGCAGGATTTCGTCGATGGATTCAGGAGAGGGTGGGGGCGTGTCAGTCATGGCAGGGGACAGAGGAGTAGATACGGATGTTTTGAAGTTGTGGTTCAACCCATCTACAGCAATGCCACAGATGGAGGCCGATGGCGCGTCCAAATGGAATGGACCACGCCAGGGGTAGGCACTATGCCGTTTTCTGCACCGCAATCAAGGTGATGTCGTCCAGGGAACGCTGCCCGCCGACAAACTGGTCCACTTCTTTGAGCATGACCTCCACGACTTTCTTGGGCCCCAGGGCGGCAGTGGCGGCGAAGACGCTCTCGATCCGCTCTTCCCCAAACATTTCTTCGTCAGTGTCTAGCGCCTCGCTGATCCCGTCTGTGTAGAGCAGCAAACAGTCGCCGGTACTCAGATGGGCCGTGACGTCCCGGGTGACACGGTCAAAAACGCTGCCATCCGAATCGATCCCCACCGCCATGCCGGGGGCCTCAAGCGTCTCTGTCGTCTGAGTGGCGTGACGCCAGATGAGAGGAGATGTATGGCCGGCGCGCGCGAGGACGATTTCGCCAGTGCGGCAGTCCAATGTCAAATAGACGATGGTAACGAACATGTCCTCACGGATGTCCTCCGCGATGAGTCGGTTCACGGCACTGAGGACGGCGGAGGGCGGACTGTCTGCGGTCGCTTTGGCGCGGATCAGCGCACGGCACATGGCGGAGATGATGGCGGCGGCGGTGCCCTTTCCAGAAACGTCTGCGATGACAACGCCTAGCTTTCCATCGGCGAGATCAAGATAGTCGTAATAGTCCCCGCTGAGGACGCGGGCGGGAAGGTTGCGCCCATCAATGGCGACCCCCCGGATGACGGGATCAGCCTCCGGCAAAAGGATGCGCTGGACCTCGCTAGCGCTGCGGAGTTCTGCCTCAATCTGCTGCTTGTCGTGAGCCTCCTGGTGGGCCATGGCGTTGGCGAGGGCAAAGGCGGACTGCTCGACTAGACTATTGAAGACGTCAAAATCGATGGCAGAAAACTTGGTCCCAGGCCGCCCCACCACCGCCAGCACACCTACCCGGCGGGTGCCGGAGCTGAGTGGCCCGATCATCAGAGGTGCCAATCCTTCCGCATCGCTCGGCGGGGCGTCAGGCGCGGCGACATTGGCGATCATTTCTGCCTTCTGCCCGCTGTAAATGCGGCCCGGCAGGCTATGCGCCAGGGTGCAGTCCTGAAGCCGCAAAAAGCTGAGGAGGGTGCCGGGGTTTTGGCTCTCCATGTCCCGCACATGCTGCGGCACCTCAATGAGAGGGGCACAGTGCTCTGAGTAATACTTGGGCACCAGCATTTTGCCCTCGGCATCCAGTACATAGATCGCCCCGCCTGCGCCATCAATGACCCGCTGCATGCCTTCGACGATGAGGCGGTGGAGATTGCCGTGATTGTCCGCGCGGGAGATTGCCTCCCCAAGTTCATGGAGAAACCCAAACATGCGCCGTTCTTCAGCAACGATGGCGTCCTCTTCATCCTTGAGCCGCGCCAGCGCCCGACGCTGGCGAGTGCCGAAGGCCATCCAGCCCGCTGTCAATGCGATGGCAAGGATGCTGAGGAGAATGATGACGAGATTACTCATAGCACCGGCGCGGACGGACAGGGGGCCCCGTCACGCGCACGAATTTGCTCCTTCGGCAGGGGTCATTCCAAGATCACCCGGCGGTCGCGGCATCCCGCTCCCTTTGTAAAAAGTCGATGACGTCGCGAAAGCGGCACTCATTTTCTTCGCTGAGGTCCGCCAGCGTTTGGTGCGCATCGAGGACGTTTGCGGATTGTGCCTCTTTGCAGGGCACCTCTAGAGAATCAGGGCAAAGCGCCAGTCGTGCAGTCGCTTGGGCGCGTTCGGCAGGCCAGGCTGTGCCATCTTTATCCACCTCAAGGATGTAATCCAGGCCCAAGCTGGTCATCAACTGCTGGTTGCGCTGATTTGCATTCAGGATGCTGAGGTGCCCGCCACCGAGCTCCCGCAGGTTCAACGCTGCACCGGTGAGGGTGCCGAGAAAGGTGGAGTCCATCAGCGGACAGCGCTCCAGATCGACGACGAAGCTGCGCGAGCCGTTATCCATCATGGTGCGCAGGACCTGCTTCACCGGGACGCTGTTTTGGAAAGTGCCACGGCCCTCGACCCGCACCCAAAACACGGCTCCTATTTTTCCGACGAGGATGGGAATGGGCGTATTCACGGTGCGAAGGGCGGAGAGTGAGAAAGGTTTGGAGGAGGGAAAAACCTGGGGCAGCGCGGCTCACTCAGCGCCCGTTCTTCGGGCTCGCTTAGAGTAATGCGGCTCCGCGCACTGCACCATACACCAAAAACGCTTCAAAGAGCACTTTGGGTGTGGGGAACAAGAGGACGCGGGGATTTTCATCAGCAAAGGCACCATCGACAAGCAGCAGCTGACATTCGTGACAGCACACTATTCCCAAAGGTAGGACTGCTGGCTGGCCAGTTCTTCATCGCCACGGCGGAGACTGACCCGCCAGGCAGTCACTGTGCCATCTGCACGGTAGGCAGGGCCAGTCACTTCAAATTTCGTCCAATTGCTGCGGCGCACATCATCCACCTCGGCATCCATGGTGCGGACCTCAAGCCCCGACTTGCTCTGGCGGTATTCGAAATGCACAGTCACCGGCTGGCTACGGTCGGTCACCTTCCAGTTAAAGGCGTAGTAGTGGCCAGCGCGCTCCATCTGCTCCGCGCGGGAGACCGCACCGTAGAGGAGGTATTGGCGCTCAAAAAGGATCGAACGATCAGAAGCCACCAGCCGTTCATTCGGAACTAGGTGGTTGTATTTCACTTTGGAAATTTGCCCGCCTGGGCCTTTGCTGACGGAGGAGCAGGAAACCATCGCCATTGCGGCGAGCGCCACCATACCGCGGCAAATGTGAGCGTGCATCTTGGAAGTCATACGAGAGACGACAATATTGGACCGCACCGCCCGCTGTCAACGTCGCCTATCCCTTTTTTTACCCACGACAGCACGGCGGTGGAAAAAGCGGTAAAGTCGAGCCTTTTCACCGCTACGGGACATCACGCCCACATTGCACATTGAAGTCCAGACCATGGGGTGTAGCTTTCCGCCCCCTTTTCCGCCATGCCGCTGTACGACCGTGACTACATGCGCGAACCTTCGGCACCTTCGCCGATGGGTCCGGGGCCATTGGCAGGATGGAACGCTTTCCACTGGATCTTCGCCGCGAACACGATCGTCTTCGTAGCGCAGTACCTGTTTGAGATTGGTTGGGTCGTGGATCCCCAAACCCAGCGCATGCTCTATCCGATGGGTGCCGTGAGCGTCCGGGAGCTCTCGCAAGGTCACGTCTGGACCATCTTCACCTACATGTTCGTTCACGGCAGTCTGGGCCACTACCTGCTGAACATGGTCTTTTACTGGTTCGTCGGCCGGGCGGTGTATCAGCTCTTTGGTGCCCGCACCTTTCTCCAGGTCTATATCGTGGCCGGGCTGGCAGGGGCAATCCTGGAAATGGCCGTGGGTGCCTGGATCAGCCATGCCCCGCCGGAGGTCCCTCTGGTCGGAGCCAGCGCCAGCATTTTTGGGCTTCTCATGGCCATGGCTGTCGCGATTCCAGAAGAGCGCGTCACGGTTTTTCTTTCCTTCATCATCCCCATCCAGGCCCGAATCTGGCGCCTAGCCATGGTGATGATCTCCATTGATCTGGGGCTCGGCCTGCTGAGCCTAGTTTGGAAAGACATGCCTGAATCCGTCAAGGTTGCCCACTTTGCCCACGTCGGTGGTGCGCTGGCGGGCTGGTATCTCCTCCGCATTCTTGGGTACGGGGGAAAAAATTATCAGTCCCTGCTCCGCTCCCGCAGGGGTCGCCTGTCCCAACCCGCCTACGCTGGCCCCCGTCGACGCTCCCGCGCCATCGATCTGGAGGTCGATGTGGATGTCGAGGCCGCTCGCCGCCAAAATCCCAAGAACGATCCCATTGTGGAACTCATGGAAGACGACGTGAACCCCATCCTTGATAAGATCGGCGATCACGGCATTGGCAGTTTGACCGACGAAGAGCGCCGCATTCTGGAGCGTGCCAGCCGAGAGATCGATCGGCGCAGCAAGAAGAGCTGAGGCAGCCAGCGCTGCGTGTGTTACACTCCCCCTCATGGCAGCCCGGCTGGTCATCAATCACAATACGTACGACGAAGTGCTGCAAGGCATCGTCGCTGGTGCGCGCCGTCATTTGTGGTTGGTTACGGCGGATCTCAAGGACCTGCACGTGGAGGCCACCGCTGGCAAGTTTGTGCCCTTTCTCCAGGTGCTGGCAGATAAGCTGAAGGAAGGCGTCGAGGTCCGATTGATCCACGCCAAGGAGCCCGGCCCCAGGTTTCGCGATGACTTTGACCGCTTCCCTGAACTCATCCGCAGCGACCTTTTCGAGCGCATTCTCTGCCCGCGCATGCACATGAAGTGCGTCATCGCCGATGGCCGCATCGCCTACGTCGGTTCCGCCAATCTCACCGGCGCAGGCATGGGTGCCAAGAGCGAAAACCGCCGAAACTTTGAGGCAGGCATGGTTACCGAAGATCGCGAGACCATCGCGCAGCTCATGGCCTTTCTGGATGCCTTTTACCTCGGCGACTGGTGCACCAAATGCCAGCGCCGCGATGTCTGCCCCGACCCCATCGCATGAACCCTGCCCCACGAGTCGTGATCACCGGTGGGGAGGGCGATCTCGCCCAAGCCATCGCCGCCGCCTTCCGTACCGAGAGCTGGGAAGTACTGGCCCCAGGCCGCGACGCGCTGGACGTCACCCAGACCAACTCCGTCCGCGACTTCTTTGCGCCGCTGGACCGTCTCGACCTCCTGATCCACCAGGCAGGCAGTCTGCGCGATGTCCCCATGCTGCGAATGGAGACAGCGGACTTTGCCGACGTGCTGGACGTTCACCTCACCGGTGCCTTTCGCTGCGCCCAGGCAGCCTTGAAAAAAATGACACGGCAACGCATTGGTCACATCATCCACATCGGCTCTTACTCCGCGCTGATCGGACCCGCCGGACAGGCCAACTACGCAGCAGCCAAGGCTGGCCTCATCGGTCTCACTCAAAGCCTCGCCGCCGAATACGGTGCGCGCAATGTCCGCGTAAACTGCGTCCTACCAGGCTTTCTGGACACAAAAATGACGCGCCACCTGTTGGATGACCCCGTCCGCAAGGCCGAAATCCTCGCGACCCACACCCTCGGTCGGCTCAATACCCCCAGCGAAGTCGCCCACTTCATTTCCCAACTGCACCGCATGCAGAACGTCTCCGGCCAGATCTTCCAGCTCGACAGTCGCATCCACCGCTGGACTTAGCGGTCTCCGTGTGTTTCGTGCGCGGCACATGCAGATCATTTCCGGCACCGAAGTCGCAGGCAAAGTCCTCACAGAATGCACCGCCCAAATTTCCGAGCTCGCCGCTGCGGGCATACGTCCTGGACTCGCGGTCGTCTTGGTTGGCGATGACCCAGCGTCCCGCGCGTATGTGCGCTCCAAAGATAAGAAGTGCCGTGATCTCGGTCTTCACAGCGTGAAGCACGAGCTACCCGCCACCACCACGCAGGAGGAACTCTTGGCCGTCGTCAGAGAGCTGAACGCAGATCCCGCCATCCACGGCATCCTCGTCCAAAGCCCACCGCCAGCGCACATCGATGAAGCCGCCGTCGTTCGCGCCATTGATCCCGCCAAGGACGTGGATGGCTTTCACCCCATCAACGTCGCCAAGCTGGCCCTGGAAGACCCCACCGGCTTTGTGCCCTGCACCCCACTCGGCTGCCAGCGCCTGCTCATTGAGGCCGGCATCGAGACCAAAGGTGCCCACGCCGTCGTCATAGGGCGCAGCATGATCGTCGGCAAACCCATGGCGCTGCTACTCATGGCCAAAGGCCCCGGTGGCGATGCCACCGTCACTGTCGCCCACAGTCGCACGCGAGATCTCGGTGCCATCACTCGACAGGCAGACATCATCGTCGCGGCCATCGGCCGCCCAGGATTTCTCAAAGCAGAACACGTGCGCGAAGGGGCCGTCGTCATCGATGTCGGCATCAATCGAGTCGAGGACAGCAGCATCGAAAAAGGTTACCGCATCGTCGGCGACGTCGCGTATGACGAAGTCGCCCCCAAATGCCGCGCCATCACCCCCGTGCCCGGCGGCGTTGGCCCCATGACCATCGCCATGCTCATGAGCAACACGATCAAAGCCTGCCGTCAGATCACGGGGAAGTAGCGATTTTTAGGCCAGCCCCTCGCCACGCATCGCGGCTAGGGTCCAGTCGTATTCTTTGACGAGTTGATCCACGACATCGCCCTCGCGCATTGCGCCGGGGAGCACCTCCCAGGTGTAGGTTTCCATCTCGATGTGTTGGCAATGCTGGGGATTTTTTCCCATCCACTTCATCGCGCCTTCGAGGTGATCTCGCGTACTTTCAAAGCCATCCGTCGGTTGCGCGTGGATGGGGATGTGGAAGTGCACGCGCCATTCCTGGCCGCAGTCGTCTGGAAAGGCCTTGGCGTGCGCTAGCGCATCTGGTAGATCCTTAAAGCGGCGCAGCGGCGCATTGTCACCGTGCCAGGCGACGACTTGGTGAAAGTACACGGGCTCATCAAAAGGCCGCAGGCGCTCCACCATCTCGGGCGTTGGTTTCAAACGCAGGGCGGAGCTGAAGTGCAGCTTGCTGAGACGAATGCCAGAGCCCGTGATGCGCTCCAGGGCGCGTGCCGGATCCTCATACTCGATGGCCAAGTGACAGGTATCGTAGTTCAGGCCGATGTGGCGGAGAAAGTCCCGGTCTGTTGGATGGCGATCCATGTAAAGCCCGAAGAATTTCAAGGTCTCGCCACTGGTCTCGAACAGGCCGAGCGGTTCTGGCTCTAGCCCTAGGTGCAGGTCGTGCCCCGTGGACTGCGACAGATCCGCGATGTGCTCTTTGCAAAGCCGCAGATTCTCAAAGATGGCCGCGATCTCTTCTTCACCAACGCCGAAGGTCTTGTGCGATCCTGGCAGAGTGCTCACGCTGCCACTCACGCCCGGTGGCAGCAGCTTCACCAAAATATCAAAAAGCAGATTGGTGTAGTCGAGCCGCTCCTTTTTGGACCAGTCCGGTTTGAAGACCTGCTCCTTCACCCGAGTGCCGTGAAAGGCACCGTACGGGAAGCCATTGATCGTAAAAACATAGCAGCCGTTGCCATCCAGCCAGGCGCGAAATTCATCCAGCTTCCCTGGGGCACTAAGCTCCTGTGCGGCCTGCGCACTGAGTCGCAACCCGATTCCATAGGGCGCGCCGCCGCTGACACGATCCTTGACCCGCAAGGTGTAGTCCCGCAGGCCACGCCATGTCTCTTCCCACGACTCTCCGCGATGGATGTTCGTGCAATAACCCAAATGAATCCCGTGCTTTAACTGCATCCGGCGACTGTGGCGCAAGATAGCTCAATTATCCAGAGCGGCGTTGAATCAAAGACAGGACATTGTTTCAGCGAGACGGCGCTCCTTGCACTGTTTGACAAGGTCTGCTAATCTCCGCGGCCCTGTCCGCTTGGGCAGCGTTATTGTTTAGACCCCCTACATGATGGAAAACCCCTTCCAGGAAACTCTTTTTCAACGCAATCGTGCAGAGCCCTGCACGGTCGTCATCTTTGGCGCTACGGGCGACCTCACTCACCGTAAGCTCATCCCTGCCTTCTACAACATCGCCGCCTGCGGGGATCTCCCGCCGCAATTCAAGGTGGTGGGCTTTGCGCGTCGCGACAAATCCGACGAAGTCTTCCGCGCCGAGCTCGAGGCCGCGAATCGCAAGCACTCGCGCCAAGGGCACAATGACGAGCTCTGGGCCACCTTTGCCCAGGGCATCCACTACCACCGCAGCGAATTCCAAGATCTGGAAGGCTACAAGTCCCTGAAGGTCCAACTGGACAAATATGATCAAGAGCGCGGCACCGCCGCCAATCGCCTGTTCTATTTGGCCTCTGCGCCAGAGTTCTTCGAACCGATCATGCAGCTCTTGCGTGAGGCAGGGCTGAATGAAGGTGCCGATGGCAAGTGGGCGCGTGTGGTGTGCGAGAAGCCTTTCGGCAAAGATTTCGCCAGCGCCCGCAAGCTCAACGACACAGTGAACGCGACCTTTGACGAGGCCGATACCTACCGCATCGATCACTACCTGGGCAAGGAAACCGCGCAAAACATCATGGTGCTGCGCTTTGCCAATGCCCTGTTTGAGCCCAACTGGAACAACCGCTACATCGACCACGTGCAGATCACCTGCGCGGAAAACCTCGGGATGGAAGGCGGACGCGGCGGCTATTATGACACCGCGGGAGCCCTGCGTGACATGGTGCAAAACCACCTCTTCCAGTTGCTCAGCCTCGTGGCCATGGAACCGCCGACCGATCTCAGCGCGGACTCCGTGCGTGATGAAAAAGTGAAGGTCATTCGCGCCCTGCGCCCCCTAGTGGGGCCGGAGGCAGTGACGCAAAACGTGGTCCGTGCACAATACTGCGCGGGCTCTGTGGATGGCGTGCAACGGGTCGGCTACCGGGAGGAAGACCGCGTCAACCCAGAGTCCAAAACGGAGTGCTACGTGGCGTTGCGTCTGATGATCGATACGTGGCGCTGGCAAGGTGTGCCTTTTTACATCCGCGTCGGCAAGCAATTGCCCAAGAAGGCGACGGAGATCTCCGTGCACTTCAAAAAACCGCCGCAGGTGCCTTTCGCCACATCGAAGATGCTGCTGAACAGCGAAAACACCCTCGTCATCCGCATCCAGCCGGATGAGGGCATCGCGCTGCGCATCCTATGCAAGCAACCGGGCCAGGCCCTGAGCGTCCAACAGGTGAAGATGGACTTTCACTACAGCTCCTCCTTTGGCAATGCCAGCCCAGAGGCGTACGAGCGTCTCCTCCTGGATGCCATGGCGGGCGATGCGACCCTGTTCGCACGTCGTGACGAGGTGGAGAACGCCTGGAAGTTCATCGACGAAATCCAGAAGGCCTGGCACAAAAGCGATAACCCACCGCCGATGTGCGAGTATCCTGCTGGCTCCTGGGGTCCAGTAGAAGCAGACAATCTCCTCCGTGCGGATGGTCGCGAATGGCGCCTTCTGTAAACCCCTTCTCTTCCCACGACCGATGCCAACCGCCGCAGCAGATCCCGCCGAAGAAGCCTTCGCCCAACTGGGCATGGAGGTGCCATTGGCGCAGGTGGACAAAGAGCTGAAGAAACTCTGGGAGGCTGACAACGCAAAGACGCGCGCCTCGCTGATCAACTTCGCCATCTATAGCGAAGAGGTCGCAAATCTCGGCCGCAACAACGCCCTTCTGGATGGCATCACCGCGCAGCATGCCTGTCGCGCGCTGATGATCCTCAGCCGTCCTACCGATGGTGAACCACGTGCCCGCGCCTGGATCAACGCGCTTTGCAGACCCTACCACGGGCAACAAACGGTCTGCTGTGAGCAACTCTCCTTTCTGCTCGATGGCGGTGGCGCTGCACAGGTACAGAACATCGTCTTTGCTCATCTCGACTCCGACCTCCCACTCGTCGTTTGGTGGCAGGGGACGCTGACGCGCAACTTTGAAGAGCGTCTCTCCAGTCGCATCGCCACACTCATCGTGGACAGTGCTACTTGGGCCAATCCGTGTGCGGAAATCGATGTGCTGATCGACGCCCGCGAACGCAGCGGCGGAAAGCTAGACATCCGTGATCTCAGCTGGACACGCTCTCACTTCGTGCGTCTAGCGCTGGCAGCCTGCTTCCAGGACCCAATCGCCTGCGCCAGCCTGCCACGCATTGAGGAGATCGCCATCCGTCATGCCAAAGGTCATCGCGTCGCAGCGCTGCTCCTCGGTGCCTGGGTTGCACAACGTCTCGGTGGGCAATTGGACGACCGCCTGCCGGGCTTCCAATTTCAACGCGCGGCCGGTGGTCCAAATATTAGTGTCACCCTTGAGGAAGTGCCGAGTGGCAATGCGCTGCAAAGCCTCTCCTTAAAGGGAAAAGACATGAGCGCCGTGATCAGTCGCGACGCTGATTCACCCTACGTTCACGTTTGCGGTTCCTGTGGCGATCATCGCCAAGACGAGATCTTCCCTGCCGATGTCGAAACCGAGACAGAACTGATCTCAGAGCAGCTGAGCCGCGCTGGCGGCACCACCCTCTACTCCACCATGCTGCCTGCTTTGCGGAAGATGGTGGGCAGAGCTGGGTGCGATTGAGTTCGGTTGCTCGCTGAGTGAAATAGGCATGCCTACTGCGTGGAGATCTCCAGCTCGTAGTGATGGCGAAGGCTGCCCGTGAAGTTTAGCAAAGGACGAATTAATGGGGCATCCGACGCGTTGTAAACAGTGCCGGATTTCGCACCTTGCGGCGGCCTCAAGGGCCTCGTCAGACTGGAGCCGAACCGTCCTCCTTCCCAAGTCGTAATCATGCTAAACCGCCTCCTTCTTTTACTCCTCTGCTCGGCACCCGTTGTCGCCGCAGACTCCGTCTTTGATCAGCCCAATCTCGCAGCATGGTGCATCGTTCCTTTCGATGCAAACAAGCGCGGACCGGAAGAGCGGGCGGCGATGTTGGAAAAACTGGGCTTCACGAAGTTCGTCTATGACTACCGCAAGGAGCACATCCCGCAGTGGGATGATGAACTCAACGCGCTCAAAAAACATCACGTCGAGCTCATGGGCTGGTGGTTCCCGGGTGCCCTGAATGACGAAGCGAAGAGCGCGCTGGAACTTTTCAAGAAGCATGACGTGCATCCGCAGTTGTGGATCAGTGGAAGTGGCGAACCCATCGCGGTGAAGGATGCAGCAGAGCAAACTGCGCGTATCGCCAAAGAAGTCGCCCGATTCAAACCCATCTGCGAGGCAGCAGCGGCGCAGGGCTGTCAGGTCGGTATTTACAATCACGGGGGCTGGGGTGGCGAGCCTGAAAATGCGCTGGCCGTCACGGTGGCACTCAAGGCGCAGGGCATCAAAAACATCGGCATCGTGTACAATCTGCACCACGGCCATGGGCATCTGGATCGGTTGGCCAAAGTGCTGCCAACTCTCTTGCCGCACCTACTGTGCGTAAACCTCAATGGCATGGACATTGATGGCGAAGCGAAGGGCCGCAAGATCCTGCCGCTCGGAGCGGGCACGGAAGATGTGAAGGTGCTGCGCATCATTCGCGCGAGCGGATACAACGGACCGATCGGAATCCTCAATCACACCAACGAAGACGCGGAAGGACGTTTGCATGACAACCTCGATGGATTGAAGTGGTTGGTCCCACAGCTCGATGACAATCTGCCCGGCCCCAAGCCAAAGTACCGCACCTGGGATGAAGCCAAAGCGAAAGCCGCAGCGGCGCAACCCGGCCCAGCGACCAAAGCCGGGGGCGTTCCTTCGCTGAGCGAAGACTTTGGCAAGGCTCTTTCCGGTGGACTCGTCATCGACGGCAAGCCGGATTTCCGCACCCTGCCCTTCTCGATCGAATGCCGCACGAAACTGGATCGCAAAGATCGCTACAACATCCTCGTCGCCTGCAATTCCAAATCCGCAAGCACCCACTGGGAACTCTACACCCATGCTGGTCGCGGCACGTTGGCGCTCTTCATGCCGGGGCGTGGTGGTGATTACGATTCCAAAATCAACATCTGCGATGGCAAGTGGCACAACCTCGTCGCCAGTGTCAGCGATCAACTCGTCACGTTGTGGATCGATGGCAAAAACGTTTTCGAAAAACCAACCGGAGCCGCTGGCCCAGTCAAGCACGCCAGTGCAGAGAACATCGCCTTCGGTCAGCTTGTCGAAGGAACTATCGGCTGCGATGGACTCGTCGATGACGTGCGTCTCTCTCGCGGCGTGATGAAGCCTCGCCCAGGAAATTCGCCGCGCCTTCGCATGGATAACACGCTGGGCTTGTGGAGCTTTGACGACCTCGGAGCTGCCGTTGCCAAGGTGGTCGCTCCAGAGCCTGTCAGCTTCACTCCCGATCTACCACCGCTCAACAAAGCGGACAACCAGCACTGGCACGAGTTCGTCAATCGCGACCGCGTCTTTGATTTCTATACCAAACAAGCGCTTCACTTCATGAAGCAAAAGCCGATGCCCGAACTCATCGCACCCTTCCCTGGAGTCGATGGCGGGCAACAAGGACACTGGGGCAATCAAAACGATCAAACCACCTGGAAGGATGGACGTTTTGGCAGCAGCGATCTCGGCAGCGTGTTTAGCGGTGTCTTCAAAGGTGCAGGCTTGATCATTCCAAAAGGAATCTGTGTTCGTTTCGATGACAAAGCCGCCGTCTTTGATCCTCAGACCCTCTCCTTTCCGGTGGTGTGGAGCGGTGGCTTCATCAAGCTCAATGACACCCGCCATGGCTTCATGGCAGGCGCACCCATGGATGGCAAGGTCATCGCCAAATCCGATGCGCAACACCAGGGCACCTACCGCGGCTTTTATCGGCACGGCAAAGAGGTGATCTTTTCCTACACCGTCGATGGCAAAGACCAGCTCGCGACAGCTCGCGGCAATGAAATCGATCTGCGGAAGCTTACCAAAGGCGGCCCAGCCCAATGGCCGCAGTGGATCGAGACCAAGGGCGAGCTCGGCACGCAAACACCCTTCGCTACCGACCGCCTGACCATTCCTTTCGACAACCCTTACGGCACGCTGTTCTTCATCACCGCGCATGATTTCTTCAGTGATGGCTCTGCCGCGATTGCGACGATGACGGGTGAAGTTTGGCTGGTCAAAGGCATCGATGATCAACTGGAGCACCTGCGCTGGAAACGCTTTGCCACCGGGCTGCATCAGCCGCTGGGGATGAAGGTGGTGAAGGACAAACTCTACGTCCTAGGCCGCGATCAGATCACCTGCCTGCACGATCTCAATGGCGATGACGAAGCGGACTTTTATGAGTGCGTGACGAACGTCATGCAGACCTCCCCTGGCGGACACGACTTCGTCGTCGGCCTGGAACAAGACAAGGAAGGCCGCTGGTATTTCGCCTCCGGCAATCAGGGCCTGTGTCGCATCACCGGTCGCGATCAATTGGAAGTGCTCGGCACCGGCTTCCGGAATCCCAATGGCCTGGGTCTCTCGCCGGACGGACGCTTTGTCACCACCAGCGTGCAGGAGGGCGATTGGACGCCTGCCACCAGCATCTGCCAGATCGAGCTCGATCATAATCTCGGCGCTCACTTCGGCGCTGGTGGTCCCAAGAACGGTCAACCGCCGGAGCCCGTGCTGCTCTACCTGCCCCGCGGCGAAGACAATAGCGCCAGCAGCCAGACCTTCATCACCAGTGAAAAATGGGCGTCGCTGAGTGGCGAGCAGGCAGCATCGTCTGGATCACGCAACCTTGTGCACCTTTCCTCGGGCGGTGGCAGCGCTTGGCTCGTCATGCGCCAGAACGTCAAGGGCCGCTGGCAATCCGCCGCGATGAAGATCAGCGGAAACTTCGACTCCGGGCCACAGTGCACACGCTTCAATCCGCACGATGGACACCTTTATGTCAACGGCATGCAAGGCTGGGGCACTTACACGCCCAAGGATGGCTGCTTCCAGCGCGTGCGCTTCACGGGCGGCACGGACAAGCCCGTGCCGGTGGCCTTTGAAGCGCGCGAAAACGGTGTTCTGCTGCGCTTTAACCATCCCACGTCGATCAATGCCGCGACCAGCTTTGCCCAATGTTGGAACTACCACTACAGCGCCGCTTACGGTTCCCCTGAATACTCCGTCAAGTACGCCGACACTCCTGGTCACGACCCGCTGGAGATCCGCAGTGTCCAAAAGTTGGACGATGGTAAAACCATCTTCATCGAGATCCCGCAAATCATTCCCGCCAACCAGATTCACCTGCACCTGAGTAGCGGCCAAGATCTGTTCATGACAGTGCACGCACTCGCCGAACCCTTCACCGACTTCGCTGGCTACACCCAGATCGCCAAGACCAATCACGCCGCGCAGATCGGCCTGACCGCACCTCCCGCCGCGAAACCCAATCCTTGGACCAAAGGAGAAGGCGGCCGCGAACTCGTCGTCGAAGCTGCGCTGGGTCTGCAATACGTGCAGAAGGAACTCAAAGCCAAAGCCGGAGAAAAACTCAGCATCATCTTCAAGAATCCCGACGTCGTACCGCACAACTGGCTGCTGGCAAAACCCGGTTCACTGCAACGCCTCGGCGCCGCCTGCAATCTCATGATCGCAGACCCGCAAGGCCTCGCCCGTCACTACGTGCCCGAGAGTAAAGACGTCATCGCCTACACCGACATGACCAATCCCAAAGGCAGCTTCACCATCCACATCACCGCTCCCAAAGAAAAAGGCGACTACCCCTACCTCTGCACCTTCCCCGGCCACTGGATGGTCATGAACGGGGTGCTCAAGGTGGAGTGAGACACTGGATATCTCACAAGCGTGTCGGGAAAGGATCTTCGCCTCCCTCAAAATCGTGGGCGGAGCAGCGTCCCGCAGATCGACATGCCGGGAGCTGACGCTGTCGGCGCAAGCACCGCAGAGGATTTGGAACCGGATGATGAACGCCCACCAGCATCCAGGCTAGCGAGCTTGTTCATCGAATCCCTTTTTCCGCAGATCCCGCAGCGTCCGCAAACCTTCGCCCACCTTTCGTGTGTCGCCATCCAACCAGCGTCCTCCCGTCTCTCGCTTCGGCCCAAACTGCGGTCGGTGACTCTGGAAGATCGCTTCCACAAAGGCTTCGCTCCCCACGGCCACTCCCCTCGTGAACGCCCGGACGGTTCGCATCAGGTAGTTCCCCATCCCCTCTTCGCCTCTGGCTTCGCTCTCCACCACTGTTCCTTCGCGGCGGCGCTGCACGGCCTCCCAGTCTTCCGCCACCTCCAACCACCGCCCGTAGATTCGGTGACCTTCCGTTTCCCATTCCGCAGCTTTGGTCTCCGTCACGTCGCACAGGCCCGCAATCGCCTCCTTGTTCCCATCCAGCGCTGTGCCCCACCCACTCCAGCGATACTCAGAGGCTTTTTTCACCATCTTTGCCCGCACTGGATTCAGGTCGATGTAGGCCGCCATGACCTTCAACGCATCCAACTGGCTCTTCGCCCGTTGCTCCCCACGATCGCCGCGCTTGCCTTCCACCAACACGCTTTTAAACCGCTCCATCCACAGCGTGCCTCGACGCTGATGGCGCTTGTTGTACCACTTGCAGAACCGGGATTTGACCTCTTTGCAGAACACCGAGATATCACAAAACCGCGCCTTCATCGCCTCCACATAACCTTTGGCCTCGCTATCACGCCCGTCCTTGCGCAAGCGCTCCAACTGCAATCGGAACAGCTCCACAAAGGCCTTGCTGTAAAGCGTGCGCAGGTGCGCCAGCAGTTTCTCCTCGCCATCCGCCCCCGCAAAGCGCTGTAGCCACTCCTCACGATTCGGCACCCGGACCAACGCATGAAAATGATTCCCCATCACACAGTAGGTGATCAGCTTGATCCCACAAAACGCCGCCAACCGACGCAGGACCAGCACCAGGCCCTCTTTCTCCGTGTCATCAAAGAACACCGCGCCCCCGCAAGTGCGAGACATCAGGTGAAAGCAGGTGGAGGATTGCGACAAACCCGCCTGCTTGATGCGCAACCGCCGCCGCCGCAATCGACACATGTCCACATAAGGATTGGTGCGAGCCTTCAAAGGCGCGATGGGATCCGCCAGCAATGCCGCCGGATCAGCCGGGCGAGGAATGGGAATAGCAGCCATGGGCGAGAGCTTACGCAGCTTGGGGCGAATAGCAAGCTTATTGTTTCTGCTTGCTATTTTTGAAGGAAAAGGGCGACTACCCCTACCTCTGCACCTTCCCCGGCCACTGGATGGTGATGAACGGTGTGCTGAAGGTGGAGTGAGAGCCGCCCAACGGCACACCGTTCGCTCAAACTTTGCCAGACTAGTTAAAGAACAGAGTGGTAGCCTCCACCATACCGGACGAGCCGTTGTTAAAGCCACCTGTGGTTTGTCCACGGGCACGAACTTTGCCCCTCGTTGGTAGCCGCAGACCGTCTAGCTCCCATCCGCCAATAACAAGACGGCCTGCTCCTAGCGACGTCCATGTTTTACCTCCATTGATGCTCATATCAAAAGTGACTCGTGTCACTTCAGGCGAGGCTCCGCTGCGTAGCCACCTAACCCGATTATTTCCGAGCGTAATAAGAGATGCCTCCGCCGGATCATTCAGTAGTCGCCCAAGAAAGTTTCGGGAAGTGCTGTCTAGCATGGTAAAACCCCCTCCAATAATTGCCCGGCCATCACCTTGTATGGCACCGCTCAGCACACTGTCGCTTGGCGTCAGAACGAATGTAGGGTCAACTGAGCCGTCTGCATTCAGTCGCGCAATATTGCGACGAGTCGTGCCACTTACGGAGGCGAAATCTCCCACAACGATGATTTTACCATCCGATTGAGGTGTGATGCCATAGATTGAGAACCCACTCACGTTGGGGTCAAAACTATCGTCTAGCGAGCCGTCGGGATTGAGCCTTGCGATACAGTTGCGAGGTATCCCGATGATCGTATTGAAAACTCCACCGATCAGTATCTTGCCGTCCGGCTGGATGACGACACAGTTGATGTACGGAATATTGCTGTACGATGATGCGTTGACAAAAAAGCTCGGGTCCAACGAACCATTGGCGTTTAATCGAGCGACGGAACTGCACGCTGTCCCCCCGACCGACGCGAAAGACCCGCCGATCACAATCTTGTCGTCCGCCTGCAAAGCGATCGATTTGACGACAGTGCTAATGTTGCTGAAGGTGGAAGCTAGGCCAGAAACGAAGCCATAGTCCGGCGTTCCATCAATGTTTAGCCGCGCCACTCGGTTGCTCCCAGTCCCGCCTACACTGCTGAACTGTCCACCGACTAGAACTTTTCCATTAGCTTGAGGTAGCACACAGTAAACAGTCCCATCAGCACTACCGTGGAATGTTTTGTCGACGGTGCCATTCGCGTTTAGTCGTGAAATATAGGGGGCGGCAGAACCGCCGACTACAGTAAATCTGCCACCGATGAGGAGTTTCCCATCAGTTTGGACCCCCGCACAGGTAACAAGGTCGTCTGCGTTGGGATCAAAGCCAGCGTCAAGGCTTCCACTTTCAGTAAGGCGAGCAACGTGATTTCGAGTCACCCCGCCAACAGATGTGAAGGCTCCCCCGACAATGATCTTGCCATCCGTTTGCACGGCGATCCCGTACGCAGGTCCACTGACGAATCCAAAGTTGATACCGCTTAGTGATGGATCAAACGATTCGTCAACTGTCCCGGGAATCGCGGGCGCTGGCGCAGCGAGAACCTCTATCGGTGTCGTGCGGCTTGTTTGAGTGCCATCACCCACCTCGCCAAAGCGATTTGCACCGTATCCCCACACCGATCCATCACCGTGGAGGAAGACACAGTGACTTAGTGACATATCCGCGAGGAGCGTATCTCCCGACCAAAAGCCCACACTTTCGCCCCGTGCAGCCATCTGCACAATGCGAGCTGACAGATCGGTGGTTCCTGCGACCAACAATCGCGGCGATTGAGAAACTGAAGTCCACGAATTGAGCGTGGCCTGGCTCTCCCCGTACGGGTTGCTCATGCTCACCTCACCGGCAACGGCCTCACCCCAGGTCCAAACACTCCCGTCTGCTGTGAGGACGAACGCCTGGTCAGATCCTGCTTCGATCTGGACGATGGACTGTCCCCCAAAGTCATGGGTGCGTCCCGTAACCGGATCAGTCACCAGTACCGGGATGTTTCGCTGGGCAAGCGTGCCATCGCCAACGGCACCCGAATCATTTCTTCCCCAGGCCCAGACCGCACCCGCCTCCGTTACCGCATAAGAGGAAGCGGCACCGCAGGCTACGCCGAAAACACGCTGGTTATCAAATCGGGTGATTGATATTTTGGTTGGCACGGATTTCGAGGATGTACTTCCCAGGCCCAGCTGGCCGTTGTAGTTCGAGCCCCATGCCCACACATTCCCTTCGGCGTCCAATGCGAGGGAGTGCCCCGCTCCGGCCGCGATTTGCACGATTCTCGCGCCGGCGAAACGTCTGGTAATCGAGATTGGAGTTACCCTCACATGAGAGAAACTGCTGCTGTATGGCTTCACCACACCATTGCCCAGCTTGCCAGATGTTTGATCCCCCCAGGTCCATACGCCTCCGGTTTCGGTCATGGCCAGTGTGTGTGTGTCACCAACTGCTACCTGAACGACCTTGTCTGTTCCCCATGACCGAACTGTAGTTTGTGGGAAATCGACGGAGTAGTCGTTCGTTGGCACGATTCCATCCCCCAGACCAGCGCCGTTCGGGGCACCCCAGCCCCCCACATCCCCGTCCGTCGTGACAACATGAATCCGATAGCCTCCGCCCATGACACTCACCGGAGGTGGGTTGTATCGCACACCGGCAGGCGTGGGCTCAAGCAGATTTGCTAGTGAACCTGGATCTCCGAATATATTAGGCTGGACGCCCCAAACCATGATGCTGTTGATGAATTGAAAATCGTCACTTTGATAAAAGTAGTAACTCCCCCGATTGGAAGCGGCAACCCTGGTTGCACGTGCCAACGGAGTGATGGCGCCAAAGGACGTCGCCTGGATGGCGAAGTTGTAGATCCCGTCTGTGAGATTCGGATCGCTGACCCCCAGCGACACGAGCCCGTCGTAAATACCGGGTTCCGCCGGATCGCAGCGCACGGTGAAGCTGAGTTTTGCCGCCGGCTTTAGCACCGTCACAGTGGGTTGTTTCAGCACCTTGAAGGCGGCCGATCCGGCTCCGTCGATCTGCACCCGAGGGGTGCCGGTGAGAGAGACGTCGGCAAATCCCTGGTTCGTCAGGGTGAAGACCCGATCCACGTATCCCTTGCGGTAGTCGATCCGGCCGAAATCGGTGTTCAGAGTGGCATCAATCAAGGTACTGTCATCGGAAATAGGAATACCCTTGGCATTCGTCACCACCGTTGTCGCCTCGACTGCCGACTGCAGTGCGTGCATCTCATAATCACCGACAACATCGGCATTCGCCCCGCTCACCGCGATCACATACGTTCCGGGATCGAGCAGCTTGCTGATGCGGAAGTTCCTCCCGTCGCCACCCGCGTCAGCCGTGGCGAGTTTCGTGTATCTAGGTGCAACGAGCTTGTAAAGCGTTCCATAGGTGTCCGTGGAGCCTGTCGTGAAGAAGGTGCATAGCTTCTTCTGCGTCAGCACGTAGCGGAAGGTGTCAATGTCGCCGCCATAGTCCAGCGAGCTGGTTGAAACAGTCTCGGTGCTGCCCCAGCCGGGGATCTCCAGCGAGGCGCTCACGAGCTTGGTAAGATCGCCGGCCGGTTCTGCAAAGGTCTTGGGGGCGGTGCCGCGAATCGCGAAGGAGAAGGAGGGATTTACAAGGCTGTCCGACTCGATAGTGACGATGCAGAAGTGATTGCCCAAAGAATCCGGGTGATACTGAATGGAGAAAGCCGTGCTGGAGACAACCTTTGAAGTGCGCGCAGGGATCACCCCGTCCGACGGCTGCGTGGCCACCGTGAATTGAGAGGCATGAGGACCGCTTAGAGACACACGCGGACTGCCCGTGAGCGACAGCACGCCGCCTCCCGTATTGAGGATAGAGAAGGACAGTGTTTTCGTCGGAGCAGCGGTAGTGAGGGTGCCGAAGTGATTGCCGAGTGCTACTGTAGCCCGCGTCGGATTACGATCCGGCTGCAATGGGACGCTCTTGCCAGCGCCCTTTATCTGGACCTGTTGGGTGGCATTTCCAAGCAGTGGTGTGACGCGCAACTCGTAGGGCCCGCGCACCGTGGGGTAGGCGCCGCGCACCGCCAACGTGTAAACCCCTTTGAGCAAGTGTAGGCGCATGCGGAAGTTTTTGCCATCGTCGCCGCTGCTGTCGTCGCTGATGGATTTGACCTTGGTTCCATAAAGCGTGCCGATGCCCGTTCCCGACAACGTCCCCACCGTGTCGAGGCCCGTTGATGGCAACACGGCCAAAGTCTCAATCTGGTAATCGCCATCGGCAGAAATCAGCAAGCGGAAGGTGTCCACGTTGTAGTCCTTTTCTCCCAATTCATATGTTTGGGACCAGGTTGAAGTGATGGAATACTTTTGAGTGTATTCTCCCAAGGATTTGTTGGTCACTTTTGCCAGTGCGCTGTCGATCGCCTTTTTTGCAAATGGGGCATCCAGTGGCAACATGCCGCCACTGCCGAGTAGTGTCACTCCAGCCAGTTCCCAACTCCTACCCGCCGGGCGGGTCCACACGCCACCACCGCTGTTGCCCCCGAATACGGTGACGCTCTGCAATGGCATTGGATACATGACATGTGCATTGCGGCCCAGGAAACCAAATTCATAGGAACGGTCACCAATATTGGTTTCGTAAAGCCTCCCATGAACGACATAATTTGATATTGTGTTGCCACTTTCTGGCGCCGGGTATCCGGTTGCTAACTTCGCAATGGTCGGATCGCTTAACGCAGAAGTGGGTGTGGCTGTCTTGGGTGCGTAGTCGCCACCCATCGTGTCATAACCCCAAAACACAGCAAGATCGCGACTCTCGGCATTCTGGGTCGCCTCCGACATGACGCCATTCCTATACGTTCCAGTTTCGGGATCGAATGCAATCGCGTGCAAATCTTGATAGCCGTCGGCCGTCAAAATATTGCGAATGATAACTCCGCCGGGATCTGCGATCAATGTTTTGATTTCCGGCACACCATCCGCATGGTACCGGGGATACCAGCGAACTTCCTTGGCAAGGGGATAATCAGCATTTCTGTTAAAAAACAAGTCGTTTCCATGACTAACGCTGTTAAGACTGATGTTTATGACTACATGAGCACAGCCAATTATGAGTTTCGGATGCAATGCACAGGTTCCTGAGCCTGAATTATCAGTGCGTGGCCCGGGAAGATCTCCATACAAGCTTCTTATCAAACCACTAAACCGATACGGGTGATCCAACAATTTTGTGGTCGGCACTTCCACTGGAAGGATCTGCCCAAACGCTCCATGGCTCAGCGCTAAAAAGGAAAGACACATCAGGGCCGCCAATCTGCCGAAATGATGGGAAATGGATTTTGGGAGTATTGCGGTGTTCATTGGATAGGAGCTATAGTGCGTGTTGAGCAGACTTGGCGATCTGGTCGAGGCGTATGACAAGTTTCGCTATCAGTGGTGTCATTTCGCCAGCGAGATTTGCAAGGCTCCAGCGACGGACTAGCACTTCAGCTGCGATATCAAGCTTCGCTGCATCTTCTATCGGCCG
Organism: Verrucomicrobiaceae bacterium; assembly: GCA_024232965.1. Taxonomy (GTDB): domain Bacteria; phylum Verrucomicrobiota; class Verrucomicrobiia; order Verrucomicrobiales; family Verrucomicrobiaceae; genus JACKQF01. The sequence continues at coordinate 166,886 of JACKQF010000006.1, forward strand.
GATTCGGGCTGCGGTGTTAGTGATCAAACGAAAGCCCACCAAATCCCGCTGCGACGGAAAGTTCGCCGCAAAGGCCTGGGCTTCCTCCGAGGTCATTCGCACGTCTGTCACAAAAGCATTCAAGGCGGCGAGTTCCGTTGGTATCCGTGGATCGAGGCGTGCCATCAATTGGCCCCGGATAACTGGGCTCACGGACAGTGGCGAATCCCGGTCAGCAATGAGGGCGCGGAACTCGGGTGATCGCACTGCCAGGGTGTGCGCGGCCAGGGCGGCGGCTTGTTGGGTGCCGGGGAAGGCCGTGGTGTCGGCAGTCAAGCCCAGCAGGCGTTTCCAAATGGCGGGCTGCTCGGTCTCGGTGGCCACGTCGAAGGCTTCCAGGTAGCCACCCGAGGGCTTGGCTTTCCAGTCTTCACGATGAAGCAATCGTTCGACGCCGGACGCTGCCAGCGCCCGGCGTTCATCTTCCTCCGGCAAATGCATCAAGGTGCGCAAGGCAACGGCGACCTCGTCCGCCTCCTTCATCGCATCCACCACCAACCGCGCGTAGTCTGCCGCCTCCCCCATGTCCAGGCGCTCTAGCAAATCAAGCAATGCAACGCGCAGGGTCGGTGAGCTGGCGAGGCACTTCTCGCCAACCTGAAAAGGGAGTCCTGTGGGCGCATCCCTTCCAGAGTCGAGGAAGGCTCGAATGGCCGCCCCTACCTGGGTGGGGTCGGCGGTCCACAGCATTGCGGTTATTTCCGCGATGAGTTCTTGGGCTTGATCAGGAGTCGTGCCCTGGCTGAGTTTTTCCCAGCACTTCTCCAGCCCCATCAACATTTGACCATGGTCAGCTTTGCGAGGCGGGTTTGAAAGGGGCTCTGGCAGTGTTGTCGATTCAGTCTCAAGTGAAGGAGCCGCAGTCTTGGATGCACCAATTGGCGATCTGCCGCCACCACCAAATGTCCATCCGAGGTTCAGCGCCAAGAGGCCCAAGCCGAGAACCGCTCCAAGTAGCACGGCATGATGGAGAGTGAACTTGGTGGCTTTCATTTACATGTAACTGGACTCACAGGGAGAGCTTGGGTAAACAACGGTCTTTTCCAAGAAACGGGCATTACCATGCCGAAGTCTAAGTAGGCAGGTGTTTCATTCAAGCCTAAACAACGTATGGGACGACATTCTCCGGCAATTGTTCGGAGGCACTTTTAAGAGACATGAATGGCCGCAGATAATCCAAAGCACTGAAGATCCCTGGAAATCTCGACTCGCTGCGCCAAAATCAGCTCTGGCCAAGCCGGATTCACTCCAGCGTCCCGCCCGTCACTACGTGCCAGAGAGCGAAGACGTCATCGCCTACACCGACATGACCAATCCCAAAGGTAGCTTCACCATCCACATCACCGCCCCCAAAGAAAAAGGCGACTACCCCTACCGCTGCACCTTCCCCGGCCACTGGATGGTCATGAACGGGGTGCTCAAGGTGGAGTGAATCGCGATTCACCTCACCGCCGCAGGGACTGGTTGAGCGCGACTTTGAATTGTCGTGCGGCCTGGTCGCAGGCGTTCGTCAGTTCGTTGACGAGGAGGTTGGCGTTGGTGGCGTAGGCGTAGAGGGGATAGCCGTGGGTGCTGGTGATCGGTGGGGATGTCCAGGCAAAGACAGTCTGGCCTTGGTCATTGGTCAGCGTGTAATCAATGCGGACTTGGGGTGAGAGGGTGACTTCTTCATTGCGATCTGTCCCGGTGCGGACAAGACCAAACTGGCGGATGGTACTGTGGATTCGTGAGGGCCCACTGGCAGCGAGTCGCGGTGCGATGACAGAGGTCTGCGCGGCGGTGTGGGTCGCACGCTGCACGCAGGGGCCGATGTTGCGACGCAGGGTCGCCTCCGCCTGAGCGAACGAGTTGGCATTTCTGGAAACGAAATCTGTCTGCTGCCCGAGAGCAATCGAATTGGACACAATGCCCCCGACAAGACCCACGATGCTGTCGCCACCGCTCCAACGCTCAGCACGCGAGGCCCATTTGTCAGAGATCGAAGTGTCGATGCCCGAAGGCTGGGTGTAAGCGTTGCTTGCGAAGCGCGGTGTCGCAATCACGACGCGAGTGAGGTCTGGGCGTTGTCCGGCGGACAGCGCTGGCGCAAAACTCGAACAGTGGCAGAGCAGGACCGTGATCCCGGCAACCCCGATCCCATAGAAAAACTGGCGTGGCCAAGAAGGATGAAGAGCGCGCAACATGATGATGCGAAGTGTACGAGACGACGAGCGCACAAGCAAGGCGACAGGTTGATTCTCATCAATGAGTTCTGCCTGCCGACAAGCCTGCGGTTTCGCCTAACCCGTTAGCTTGAATTTGTCATGAGCCTGCTACCGCAAACGCAGGCAAGCCCATGGCTGCGGGGGATAGATGGATCAGAACTTGTAGGTCAATCGCACGCGAAAGGAGCGGGGCTCGGTGGGGTGAAAATGAATGTCTTCCACACCAGCAGCGGCCTCGCCCGGCAGGCGGCTAGCATAAAAGTACTCGATGTCGTTGTCGTTGCGATCAAAGAGGTTCAGGCACTCAACCGCAGCCTCCCAATGGTTCTTGCGATAGCCGATGCCTGCATTGACCAGGAAACTGGACTTGCCTTTGACGCTGTTGTCTTCAGTCAGCGGGCGTCTGCCAAAGGCACGTGCGCGGATGTTGGCAAAGAAGCCGTCCGCATCTCCTTGTGCACCGAAGTTGACGCCACCGCTGAACATCATCGGGACGCTGGCGGGGATGTGATCGTCATTTCCTGCATCGACGAAACGGCCATGCGTCAACGCGACTTCAGCATCCATGCTGAACCAGTCGGTGGGGCGCCAGTAGTTGCTCCATTCCGCGCCAAAGCGGCGGGAACCAGGGCCCGCCTCGTTCAAGCCCGCATCACCGACATAGACGAGCTCGCTATCTGACTCGAGCCAAAAGAAGGTCAGCGTGCTGGTTAGCTTTGGGATGACCTGAGTACGGATCCCCAGTTCAGCACCCATGGTGCGGACCAGCGGATCGACGGTCGGGATACCCTCGCCAGTATTCGGATCGATGATGGTGCTGACGCCCCGCGCATCGTTGCTGTGGAAGCCGGTGCCAAAGTTCAGATACAACTCCGTTTCATGCCAGGGGCCAAAAATCGCGCTGACCTTCGGACTGACGATTGCATCAAAATCATCGCCACTATTGGCAGCGAGGTTGCTAGCGGTGTCGAAGTAGAAAACATCCCCGCGCAGGCCGACCTGGGTGCGGAACCAGTCGTTCCAATGTACGACACTATCCGCATACACACCGACGCTGGCCTCATACACATCGTCTTGGCGAATGTTCTTGAAGCGATCCTGCTGCTGCGTGCGCCAAAGGCCAATGCCCTCTATCAGGTCATGGCGCGTCTGTAGGCCCAGGGTAAAGTCGGCCTCTTTGCCCGCAAAGCTCTGCCTCTCCCAAGTGCGCGCGATGTTGCCACCAAAGATCCAGCGCTGTTCCGCCTGCTCAAACTGATCCCCCTGCTCTGGATAATCCAAGAAGTAGGTAAAGTTGCTGAAGAGATCCAAGTCGTAGTAGATGCCATAGACATTGGCGCGCGTCACGACATCGCCCTCCCGCGTGGCCCATTCCAGGTTGAGCGAGTAGCGCTGCGATTCGCCACCATTGGTCGGATCAAGGTAGCCGAGTCGTGCGATGATCCCGCGATCAACCGCACGCTGTGGAATCTGATCGCTCGATGTCCAAGTGCCACGATAGCCCATCAGGGTCGCCGCAAAGTGGTTATCCACATCTCCCCGATAGTAGCGCAGGAGGCCGTTCCATCGCTCGAAGTTCTCCGACAAATCAAAAGGGCCTTCGTAGGCGTTGTATTCCAGCGCATAGGTCAGGGTCTCGGGATCAGCCATCGCAGCGGGGGTTGGGTTTTTGGCAGCAGCATTGCCCTCGGTGGCGGGTGGTGCCGCTAAGTCCAAGGATCCAGCCATGAGACCACGATACCAGCCATAGCGGCCGAACTCTGCACTCACGATGTCATGAGGCAGCACGTCAAAGAGCAGGAAGTCCGCGCTGCCCGCGGTAGAGAGATCTCCATTGGCAGCAGTGTACGTGCCCTTCACATAATCGACCCGCTGGATCAACTCTGGAATGAGCGGGTTCAAATCAGTGTAGCCTTGACCATGGGCGTGCGTCTTGAGGTTCATCGGCATGCCGTCGATGCTGGTGGCGAAGTCCGTGCCATGATCGAGATTGAAGCCACGCAAAAAGTACTGCGTCGCCTTGCCGCCCCCCGCATGCTGGGTGGTGATCAATCCTGGAACCGTCTCCAGAATCTCACTCCGACGGAGGTAGGGCCGCCGGGCAATGTCTTCGGCACTTGCCTGACCCTGCGAGGCAGATGGAACGATGCCAATGAGGTCATCTGCCTTACCGGTGACGACAATTTCGTCGAGATCGACGACGGGAGGAGAACTGGTTTCCTGTCCCACTGCGGGGAGAGCGAAGAGGATCAAACTGAAAAGAGAAATGGGTTTCATAAAGTATTGAGAGGAGATCAAATGACGATTGGACGCGAGTGACTGAAGCTTGCAAAGCCAACGCAGGTACGGGGATGCGGGGAGCCGGCATCACGGGCCTACAGCGACGCACCAAGACCTACGCTACGGCGTCACGCCGCGCGGTCCGGGGTGCTGGGGGAGGTATCAGGCCAGTCGCGGTGGCGGCGCAGGCGGTGCCTGTGGCCAGGCCGAAAGGCAGACGTCCTCCAGTGGTTGCCAAGTCAAGTTGGCAGACCAGAGGGCCATTGGGAAAGGCTGTGCGCGCCAACCAATCCCGTGAATTTTTTTGCCACCATCCACCTTTTTGGGGGGCACCGTACGTCCGGGTTGATCGGCGCGAAGCTCATTCGACGCGACGCATTGCGCCTGAAACTCAGGGCTCTCCAAAGCGATCGCCACCGCTTTCATCACGCCCCGAACGGGAGCTTCACGCGCTGTGATCTTGCAAAACACCATCACCTGCATCAGCACCAAGGGCCCGCCCACCAACTGGAACAAGGCCAGCAGGTAGAGCCATCGACGCGTAGAATGGGTGGCGGTCACAAAGCCCTCACTATGCGGGGAGACGCAGCTCCGTCAAGTTAGAGACTCCGCTCCACCGCCCAATACAGCGCCACTAGGGCGATTGTGGCTGAGGCGGGGCGGGCGATTCTTTGGACGTACCAGTCGCGCTTCCACCAGACGGCGGCGGTCACCAGCGCGATGCCGATGATGGCCAACTGACCCAGCTCAATGCCCACATTGAAGCTGAACAAGGCAGGGAGTAGCGAGGCATCATCCACGGGGATCTCCTGAAAGGTGTGGGCAAATCCCAGGCCGTGAATGAGGCCAAAACCAAACACCATCCAGGGCCGCCAGCGGCTGAGCTTGTCCTGAAAAAGGTTCTCGATGCCGACGAAGGCGATGCTGAGAGCAATCACGACTTCCACCCATACGGTTGGCACGGAGATCACTCCAGCCATCGCCAAGCCCAGCGTCAGGGAATGAGCGAGCGTGAAGAGCGTGACCTGCACCAACAGCGTAAAGGCATCCCGAGCCAGGAAGAACAAACCGAGGATGAACAGAACGTGATCAAGCCCGTGCGGGAGGATGTGGGAAAACCCCAGGCCCAAGTATTGCGGCACGACCGTCCCCAAAGAGGCAGCGGGGATTAGAAGCAGAAGTTTGCGGGACATGCGGGGACGAAAGCTTAACCTGCCTCAACGGAATGCGCCACCACTGGCTTACTCCTTCTTGGTCAGACTGCGGACATTGTAGGAACTGGCGTCGGTGCCGAGGGCCTGGATGGCCGCTTCTTTGTTGAGCGTGGTGCTGGTGGAGGTGATCTCGACGAGGGCGACGTTGGGTTCTTTGCTGGCTTTGACTTTGACCTTGCTGACGCCCTCGAGTTTCTCCATCGCGGTTTGCACCTTCTTGGAGCAGGCACTGCACATGACGCCAGCGACTTCGGCTTCGTAATGAAAGGTGGTGGGTTGATCGCCAGCGAAGCTGCTGAGCGCGCTGGCAACAAGGGCGAGAATGAGGGTGAGGAATCGGACTTTGGGTTTCATGATCGTTGGGTTTGGGGTTCAGGCTTCGGGGTCGTTGAGAAGACGTTGGGTATCTTTGAAAAGCTTATCGCACATCAGGGCGGCAATCTCTGGCTGTGGGTGAAAGACGCTGTAGTAACCCCGCACACGCCCCTTGCGGTCGATGAGAACGATGCGCAGATCGTGCTCAAAGAGATCGAGCGGGTTCATGCGCTCGTCCTCGGGGATGGCTTTGGCGGGCTCAAGCTTCAACTCGTCCGTCATGAAGTCCCAGAGCGGCTTTTGCTGGCCACTGAGGAACCACCAAGGATCCGCGGGCGTCAGGCCGAGACCTTGGGCGTAGCTGCCAAGGAAGCTAGCGGTGTCTCGCTCGGGGATGACAGAGATGGAGACCTGATGAAAGTCATCGCGGGAGCCAAAGGTCTGCTGGAGCTTTTGCATCTGGCCGATAACGGCAGCGCAGCCATGGGGGCACACGGTGTAGATGTAGGCGCAGGTGACGACCTTACCTTTGAGGTCCGAAAAATGCACAGTCTGTCCGCTGCGCTCGATGGCTGTGAGATCATGCTGGATGACGCTGTGAATCGGCAGTGCTGGCCCTGGCAGGCTTTGATTCAATTGGCGGGAAAGAAATAGACTGGCGCTGATGATGAGCGCGATCGCGCCGAAAACGATCACCCACAGACGTGGTCCGACGGAGGTGCTGATGGCTGGGGATTGGGCGTTCATGGTCGATCAAAAGCGGAGAACAAATCCGGTGTGCAGTGAGAAATCAGGCGTGTCTTTCGTGAGGCCGACGGAGGCACCAAACTTCACCAAGAGGTGATGCGTGAGGCCGAAATGCGCGGCCAGCACGGCCTCGTGCCAGTTGTCATCGTCAAAGGAGCCGAGCGCCTCGACGCTCATGGCGAAGTCGTGATTGAAGGCATGGCGCAGCCCAGCAGCGTAGCCTAGCTGCGCGGGACCGTGGCTGGGGCTGAAGTGCGTGAGATTGAGCACCAGTCGGTCTGAGCGAGTGAGATCTGTCTCGACAATAAGGCGAGAAGAGATGCCCTCGATGCGATCCAAAGTGCGCACTTCTTTGAAGACGGTGATGGTTTCGTTGGTGACAATGGGTTTGCCAGTGACGACAGTCGTGTGAGTGGTCGTGGCGGTGTGTCCGGCATGTTTTGGGGTGTATTTCCCGCAATCGGGCCCGGTGCATGGATCAGGCGGAGTGGCTCCGCCCCCGGCGGTGCTGGTGGTTTTGACCACCGTTGTGCGGCCAGGCTTGGTGACCTTGCGGGTGATCGTCACCGGCACGATGGCGGTGCTTTCGTAAGGGGTAAGGCTGAAGTCGTAGCCCACCCGGAGGGCGATGCGGACGCGTTGACTCCATGCCTGAGGGAGAATTTGCGCCTGGAAATAGGGCGAGAGCGAGTAGGCGTTCCAGCCATTGCCGTCGTCCGAGATCTCGGTGCCAATGCCGAACGATAGCCCTGGAAGGAGGCCGATCACGACACCGGGTTCGGTCGAAAAGAAGTCGTCGGAAGATTTTCGCGCCCAATCAAATCCGCCATAGAGCGTCAAGTCGCCGGGTGTGGGAACATAGGCGTCCTGCACGAGCAGGAAGTCCAGCCCATGGTGAGCGAGCGCTTGTGGCACAGTGCTACAGGCAAGCGTGATGAGAAGGAGCAGTTTCTTGCGGTTCAACATGACTTCAGAAGAAATGGAGCAGCGGACGTCCCTCGCCCGCTGCTCCGTTGGAATCAGGGCAGCTCTTCCAGCACTACATTGCCCGACAGAATCGGTGAGGTGCGCAGCGTGGTGGCCGGGGGACCGGCCTCGGGCAGTTTGGGCAGGAGGAAGAATCCGTAACCGATCGGGCCGCTGCCATCATCGACGATCATGCCGTTGAAGACGGCACTGCGGTTGACGCCTGCATCGGTAAGCTTGAAGCCACCTTTGAAACTACCAGTCACACCGGACGCAAAGCTGGTGCCTTTGCCGGGCGTGACGGTGAGTGTGACACTGCCGGGATTGGCGGACACGATCACGGCGGCCTTCGGGCTGCCTTCCTTCACTTCCAGCGCAGCGACATCCAACCGCGTGGCAGGATCAGGCGCGCCGCCTTCTTCAAAGGTCAGCATGGCATTGCCAGCCGCGTTGGGCGTGAGTCCCATCGCCAGATCGCCGGTTGCTGGGATTGCGTATTGGCGACCGACGACGGCGAGATCCAGCGGGCCAAAGCCTGCTTTGTAAACGCGATCGCGCGACTTGGCGGCTTGCGCCTTTTTCAACCAACTGACCTCGGAGGCAGCCAGCGTGAAGGACGATACGGCATCGAGATTCAGCACACCAAGCAGCGATCCCGTCTTGCTGTAGAGCAGCTTAAACAGCGTCAGGTTACCATTTTTTTCCAGTGGGCAAGCGAAGGGCACTTTGGTGTTGTCCGCTAGCGTAATGATGCCGGAAGCGAGACCACGGGTGCTAACCTTGAAGCCGCCAATACTATAGCCCTGCGGCACATCTTCATCGCCAGCGGACATGAAGTCCACGGCCATGGCCAGTGTGTAATTGGCGGCAAACGGTGCGGGATCATCGACTGGCGGACGCGCCGTGAAGGGCAGCGTCGTGATGCCATCGCCCAGCGTGCCGGTCATGATGCCGGTATCGGATCGGATCATGAAGTTGAGCGCCAGATTGGCCTGGCCACGACGCGTGACGGTAGCGCTGCCAGTGGGAGTGAGGGACCCGACTGGCGCTTCCATCATGCCGGTGAGGCGGTAGGTGCTGCTGCCCAGCGTGATGGCACCAGAGAAGCCACCCAGCGTGGAGGTGGTGATCTTGATGTTGCCACCGAGGTGGTCATTCATCGTCGGCGCGCGGCTGATCGCACCGGTGAAGACAGCCGTGGTGCCAGTGGGCATCGCAGCGATGTCAAAGCTATCCGTCTGCGAAAATCCGGCACCCGCCTTGTTGAAGGCGATGACGGTGACATTGAACGGCCCTGACACCGTCGGACGTCCGCTCACCTCGCCAGTGCGGCTATTGTAACGCAGACCGCGCGGCAGTCCGGTGATGCGGAAACTGGTGGCGGGCTCTGGGCAAGTCACGGTGTATTGGTACATCTGACCAATCACCCCATCGGGGAAAGACAACGGATCGACATCGGGTTTGGAGATCACGTCCAGCGTGGCCGCATTGCTGGCCACGGCTCCGGCGGAGTTGCGCACCATGCAGACGTAGCTGCCTTCATCGGCGGAACCGACTCCATCAATCGTCAACGTCGGGGAAGTCTCACCAGCAATGGTCGCGCCATCTTTGCGCCATTCGTAGCCGAGGTCCGGACCCACAGCCTTCACAGAGAAGACGGCCTTCTTGCCCTCCGTCAGCGCGAGGCTGGCGGGCTGCTTGGTGATCATCGGCGTAGTCCATTGCGGAGCGCTGGTGGTCCAGGAGAAGTGGTAGCCTTGGCGATTCGAGTTCGTGGCCGGTGCATTGCTGCCGAGCGCGAAGGTGTAATTGCCCGGGGGCAGTGTCCACGAGCGCGTGATGGTGTCAGCGGTGCTGTTGTTGATGTGATCGACGTAGCTGAGGTCTTCCGCCCAGTCGACATTGCCGTGGTTGTTGTAAGTGTGGTGATCGCCGCCGTCGTTGTCCCAGCCGCGCCACAACGTCAGCGAGGGGAACATGGAAGTGGTGTCCGCCTTGCGATCCGGCTCAGGACCGCTGGGCCATGGCACATTGGCATCCCGCGTCATCGTCACGTTGATCGTTAGCGGTGCATCCACATGCATGGCCACCCAATTGGACGTATGCGTCCAGCCCACAGGATCATCACCGGGACCAAAGAGAGCGTTGTCCTCCCAGCTCCATGCGCCGACATGGCTGGAGAAACCGCCGGTGCTACCAGGTGCCACATTGATCGTGTAGCTGTAGCCAATACCACCCGCCGCCGGATCGCCTGGCACGACTGCATTTGCGGCGGCCAGGGTGTAAGCGAAGTTGAAACCCTGACGGTTTGGATTCGTGGCAGGAGCATTGCTGCCCAGTGCCAGCGAGTATTGACCAGCAGGCAGACGCCAAGTGCGGGTGATGGTGTCCTCCGTGGAGTTGTCGATGTGATCGATGTAACGCAGATCTTCCGCCCAGGCCACGTTGCCGTGGTTGTTGTAGGTGTGGTGGTCGCCACCGTCGTTGTCCCAGTTCCGCCAAAGCGTCAGCGATGGGAACATGGACACCGTGTCTGCCTTGCGATCAGGTTCTCCGACGCTTGGCCAGGGCACGTTGGCATCGCGTGTCAGGGTGACGGTGAAGAAGCCTTCGTTTTGCAAACGCACCGCCACCCACTTCGAGGTGTGCGTCCAGCCCACGGGCTCATCGCCAGGACCAAAGAGGGCATTGTCCTCCCAGCTCCAGGCACCGACGTGGTCGGAGAAGTTGCCGCTATCACCGACATCTGCGACTACTGTATAGCCATAGCCAATACCGCCCGGGGCGGGGTCAGCCTGGGACTGTTTCACCGTCGTGAAGGCAAAATGAAAGCCCTGTCGGTTGGCATTGTTGGCTGGGGCATTGCTACCGAGTGCCAACGAATACTGACCCGCAGGCAGCACCCAAGTGCGGGTGATGGTGTCCTCCGTGGAGTTGTCGATGTGATCGACGTAACGCAGGTCTTCTGCCCAAGCCACGTTGCCGTGATTGTTGTAAGTGTGCAGATCGCCATCGTCATTGTCCCAGTTCTGCCAAAGGGTCAGCGAAGGGAACATGGAGGTTGTGTCTGCCTTGCGATCAGGTTCTTCGGTGCTTGGCCACGGCACATTAGCATCGCGTGTCATCGTGATGGTGAAGATGGTGTCCTCTTGCAACTCTAGCGCCACCCACTTCGAGGTGTGCGTCCAGCCGACGGGATCATCGCCAGGACCAAAGAGAGAGTTGTCCTCCCAACTCCAGGCACCGACGTGATCAGAGAAGTTGCCGCTATCGCTGCCTGACGCGGTGATGGTGTAACCGTATCCGATCCCGCCAGCCGCTGGATCGGTGGGGGCGATGGTCGATGCCCGCGCGCCGCCGCTGTAGAGGAGCGTGGCGATGCTGGCTAGTGTGAGCATTCGTGTTCGTTTCATTGGGTGGTGTTTGTCTTGGGTCTGGTGGTGTTCAGTTTTCGGGTCAGCGAAAGAAGTCATGGCAGTGGCGAAAGCAGCACGTTGCCGGAAAGCTCGCGCGAATTGCGCGTGGTGGTGGCCGGAGGTCCGGCGGAGGGCATCTCGGGCAGGATGAACCAGCCGTAGCCTTGCGGACCGCTGCCATCATCCACGATCATGCCGTAGAAGGTAGCCGCGCGCGTCCGCAGCGGTTGCAAGGCGATGGAGGTATCCACATCTTTGAGTGAAAACGTGCCGCTGAAACTGCCTGTTGATCCGGCTGTGAAGGAGGTGCCAACACCCGGATAGACGCGGAGCTTTACGAGACCTGGATTTGCTGCCGTGATGACGAGGGGGGCCGGGTGACCGGGCTTCAATTCGATCTCCGCCACATCCAACCGCGTCGTTGGATCAGGCGCGCCACCATCTGCAAACCGCAGCTCGGCATTCGGCGCACCCACAGTCAGACCCATGGCCACGGTGCCTTTCGCTGGGATCGCATACGGTCCACCGCGTACGACCAGATCTAGCGGCCCAAAGCCCGCCATGAAGCGCTGCGTGAAGCGTGACTGCGCTTTTTTCAACCAACTAATAGTAGAGCTGTTCAGCCGATTGGAATCGGAATGATCGATCTGCAAACTACCCAGCAACGATCCCGTGTTCGCATAGAGTAGTTGTGACACACGGATGAAACCATCCTGCGCGACCGGAACGGAGAGCGTCACCCGACTGCCATCCGCCAGCTTCAATGAGCCCGAGGCGGTGCCGCGTGTGCTGACCTTGAAGGCCCCAAAGGAAAAGCCCTGCGGATTGGCATCGCTGGATTGATCTGCCGGTGCCAACTTCATCACCAGCGTGTAATTGCCCACATAGTTGAGCGGAGTCGATGTCGGCAGACGCGCGGGGAAGGTCACGCTGGCGGGTGTGTCGGTGATCGTAGCGCTCAACGATCGTGTGGATGGATCAAGTGTCAGCGTCACTTCCAGTGGTGTCAGACCCTTGCGAGCAATGGTGAAGGTCTGATGCGGAGCGATGCTGGCCGTCACATCCAGTGCTCCTTTGAAGCGGTAGGTTTTCGCGCCGAGCTTCGCATAACCACTGCACAAACCAGTCCGGCCCACGGTAGCGAAGAACAAGCCTCCGAGCTCTGCATTCAGCGTTGTCTCGCGAGGGATGGAACCTTGGAAGGTGCCAATCGCATCCGCCGGGAACGGCAGCACGGCCATCTCATCCGTGACTGCGGAACCGCTGGAGCCAGCGCTGTTGCTCGCCGTGACTTTCACGGTGAAAAGCGGCCCGCTCACGGTGGGTCGACCAGTGATGACACCGGTGACAACGTTGACCACCAGACCCCGTGGCAAACCGCTGACGCTGAAGCGCGTGGGATTGTTCTGCGCCTGCAAGGTGTGCGTGTAGTTTTGCCCGACGACAGCATCCGGCAGGTTCAGTGGCAACACTACGGGACGCAGGACCACATCCAATGCGACGACATTGCTCGTCACGCTTCCCGCGCCATTGCTCACGACGACGGAGTAACTCGCAATATCCACCGCATTCGTGTCTCGCAACGTCAGGGTGCGCGAGGTGGCGCCTGCGACGGCATTGCTACCGCGACGCCATTGATAAGTGAGACCGTTGCCGGAGGCGGTCACGGAAAACGTTGCCGTCTGACCCTGGTTGACTTTACGCGCCACAGGCTGCGCTGTGATGATCGGCGCGGGAAAGACTTGCAGTGATGCGGCCCGGCTGCTGGCACTGCCCAAAGTGTTGGTGATCGTCACCGCATACGTCCCAGCATCGCTCGCGGCGGCGGCGGCGATTTGCAGGGTGCTGCCCGTCGCACCACCGATGGGTTGATGGTTCTTGAACCACTGATAGCCCAGGCTGCCGCCCTGCACGCCAATGCCCAGCGTCACCGCCGCACCCGGTGCCGCGACGCGATCCGCCAGATCCGTGGTGATGCGCGGCGCACCATCGTAGCTGCGATTGTTCTCATCGTCACCATCCAGCACCGTGTCCAGATCGACATCACCCCCAAGACGCTGACCATCACCCGGCAGCACCCCAAGGAAGGTGATGGCATCGCCCATTCCCAAACCAGCCAGCAGTGCACTGCGTGTCAGACTGCCCTCAGCAGAGCGATCTGCGCGGTAGGTTTGCGTGGTGGTGTTGAAGAAAAAAGACCGCGTCGCGCTGCCCATGCGACCGCGAACGACAAGATCGCAATCCCCCGCGGTGGCGCGCGCCTCTAGCAAGGCTAGGTCCGTCGTGACCTGGGTGTCCCCGCTGTTCGCTGTCGTCACGGTGGTGCTATAACCGACGATCGGCGCTGTGCCCGTGTCAAAGCAAAGCACGAATGCAGTGACGTCGTTGAACTCTTGCTGGGTGCTCAAATTGTCCAGCACATACGGGTGCACAATCGGCAGACTCAGGCCGCCAGCGCTGCCATCATGTAGCAGCCCAAAGCCCGAAAGCGTGGTAGCACCATTGCCGCGATCGAGGAATACGCGTTGGTAAGTCGTGCGCAGTTGCGGCGTCTTCAGTGGCTGCGTGGATCCGACTTCTTGCATCAGATCAATGTTGTTGTCCGACCCCGTCGGCAAGTGGTGGCAGGTGATGCAGTGTGACTTGATGTGATCGTTAAACATCGTCCGACCCGACACCGGATTGCCCTGGCCAAAACTCGTCGGCAGGCTGCGGTCCAGATTGCGATTTGGATTCGGATGGTGGCGCAGCGTCTCGAGATACGCCGCAAGCTTATCCATGTCGTCGGAGTCGATTTGGCTGCCACCCATCAAGTTCGCAAAGGTGCCGTTGAAGTCCTGAAGTCGCGCCTTATCACCCCGCCAATGGAAGGGTGCCGCGCCAGACATGCCCCGCAGCGTTTGCGTGACCATTGGGCCTTTCATCGGGTGCATGACACGACTGCGCGGTGTCAGATCGTGGATGGAAAGGTTCGCGCCCAACACCGTCAGCATCTCGCCATTGGGATCCCCGAGGTCCCACGCGAGACCATCGTTGTCCGCGTCGATGTGACAAATGCCACACGAAGTTGTGCCGTTGCCACTCAGCCGTGCATCAAAGAGATACCCGCGCCCGGCCTTCACTTCCGGCGGCAGGGGTTCTTGATCGCTGAGGTCCACCTCGTGCGAGACCGTGCCTGCCGTCGCATCAATGACGGTCAGCGTGCTGGAAAACTTGTTCAGCACAAAGAGCCGCTGATTGACTTCATCCAACGCAAGACCACGCGGTCCGCGCATTGCTGACGATGAATCATCCACACCCGTTCGCACATCGACGCGTGTCAGCACGTTGCCGGTGGCGGCATCCACCTTGGCCACCCGATCCGAAGCAAAGGCCGCCGTCCACAGCACATCGCCTGCGGCCGCAAACACCATCGCCATCGGTTGGGAGAGGGCGCTGTCTTGCGCGGTGGGATTGGGCAGGACGTTGTAATCGATCCCAGGGTTCAGATCCTGCGCAGACGCAGCTTCCGTCACCAGATCCAACTTTGTCAGGCGGCTATCGGCAAAGTGTCCGCGCAGTTGCGGCTCAAAGCGGATCAGGTTCAGCGCCTCCGTGTTCGCGATCCAGAGCTCCGCGCTGCCGGGTCGCACGGCGATATCGAAGAGGTTCGTCCCGGTGCCGCCGAGGTAGCGCGTGATGGCGTTTGAGGTGGTATCGATTTCCGCGATGTCGTGATCTAGGACGGTGTAGTTGATGCGCGGATCGTCGGCAGGAACAATCAGCGCAGTCTGCGGTGCCGGTGGCAAACTGCCGTTGCTCGGAGCAGGCGGAGCGGGCGCGGCCTCTTTGGGAAGCACTGTCGTCTGATTGCCAGAGTGCAGAAAGGCGGCATACACTTTGCTGCCATCCGCACTGGCTGCTAGCGCACGCGGATACAAGCCGTCCAGCGTAATGTTGGCCACCACGGCATGCGTGGAGAGATCCCGCACCTGAATCTGGTTATTGCGTGCGCAAGTGATGAAGGCCTTGCCGTTGGCGAAGATCACGTCCGCAGGTTCATCCACAGCGTCGAGAGATTCCGTCACCACCGCGTCGCTGAGGGATACGATGGAAACACTATCGGACAGTTCGTTGACGACCCAGATTTCGTCATTGCTCAAAGCCCGCACGGAGACGGGCTCCAGCCCCACTGGAATCTGCGCGATCCGCTGCGGAGCCGCCGCCGCATTGCTGACATCAAAGACCGCGATCATTCCCGAAGCTGAATGCACCGCCACTAGCCGCGAGCCATCCGGCGTAAGGCAGACCGGATGCACGTGCCTAGCTTCAAAGCTAGCAAAGGGTGTCTGTGCGACTGCGGCACTGGTCAGCGCGACAGCGAAGAGGCAGAATCGAAATGGGGATCTCATCATAAAGTTGTGCAGAAAGGGTGGCTACCGCCGATCAGACATCAGTGCCTGACCGGCGGCCCCAACCGGGGTTCCGGTCCG
Source organism: Verrucomicrobiaceae bacterium (assembly GCA_024232965.1). Classification (GTDB taxonomy): domain Bacteria; phylum Verrucomicrobiota; class Verrucomicrobiia; order Verrucomicrobiales; family Verrucomicrobiaceae; genus JACKQF01. Next base: position 182,539 of record JACKQF010000006.1, read on the forward strand.
CTGACCCTATTGGACCGGAATTTTTTGGAGATCCGCCTCCGTCCACATGGCGGTGCGGGCTGCTTCGGCCTCGCGGATCGTCCTCACCTCCTCGGGCGAGACGGCGGAGGCAGTGTTGCCAAACGAGGCACGCACAAAGGTCAGCACATCGGCGATCTGCTGATCGTTCAACGCAGCACCCTGGGGCGGCATGAGGGGTGCTGGCGTGGTGAAGGGCTTGCCGTTGAGCGTCATCGGCCCAGTGAAGCCATGCAGCACCATGCGAATCATGCGATCCGGCTTGGGCACATTGACCCAATCGGACTGTGCCAGCGGCGGGAACATGTTGGGCAAGCCCATGCCAGTGGGTTGATGGCAGGCAAAGCAGACGGTCATGTAGACGGTCTTGCCCGCCTCCATGCGGGCATTGGCTTCTTGTGCCGACAACCGCAGGGGCGAGATCGCGAGCAGAGCGAGACTGAAGAGAAAAAGGGATAGAGCTTTCATCGGACAAAAATCAGGACAGAGGTTTGAAGCAAACATGGCGCGGCCCTAGTGCCCCCAACTGGGGCAGTAGCATGGCACGGCGAGTGCCTGAGAAACCTGTCGGTCTGGGATTCAGCCGCGATGACGCGCGATCTGCGTCGCGGGGTCAATCGCCGGTCGATGACGCCAGCGCATGTCGATGCGATGACGGTGCAAAGCGACCCTTTGCGTGACGGGTCCTCAGGCCAGGTTGGTCCTGGGAGGTGGGGTGAAGCTTTCTTGGGCGCGAGTGATCGCGCGCTGCTTCAATACCAAGTAGGGGCTGCGCACCGCCTTGGGGGGGGAAATGAAAATGGCAGCGACGACTTCCGCATTCAGCTTCTGCAGACTGGTGTCCTGCTTCTGGGAATCCTCCTGTTTCTTCTGCTGATCCTGAGTGCCTTCCTGCACGACCTTACACATCGAACAGGGGTGCATGCCATCAAAGGTCATCTCCAAAGCATCCACCACGGAGCCCGATTCAACGGTATACTCAACCGCCATCCGCACCCAGGCCGCGCCCTGAATCACAGCCCAGTGCGCACCGATGGAAACCATCAGCGCGGCCACGAGCAAGACTTTGGCGACTCGGATCACGCCGCCATGATGCCGCACATTGCCATTTGCGCAAGCGGCGTCTTTTGCGCGTGCCGTTCCCATCCTACTGATCCCTGCGTTTGAAGAACTCATCGCCCTGCAGCACCTGGCCGTTGCCGAGCACCACGGTGAACTTGCCGCGATTGCGGGCGGCGAGATCCGCGAGATCATCGGCGGCATCGGGCTCCATCATGGCGGTGGTGTTGATGATGGTGCGCTTGCCGCGTGAATTGGCATTGGTCACTTCCTGCACCCAAGTGAGAGCGTCGGATTTGTTGCCGTCGGTCATGAAAAAGATGACGTCGGGCCTTGGATTGCCGTTGAGCGCCATCAGCAGACCGCTGCCCCAGTTGGTGCCGCCCGGGTTATTGGATTCCTCAATGATCTTGCGGCTGCGGCGGACGGTGTCGGGTCCGGCGACGAGATACTTCCATGGCGGGATGCGCACGCCGCTTTGACCGGGGCGAATTGACCACTCGTATTTGGTGAGGGCCGCGAAGTCGTTGGTATCCACCTCATCATGCGGCCAGGCGAAGTCGGAGAAGTACAGCACCTGGTAGGCGATGCCGCTCTTGAGCTGGCTGATGCTCTTCACGAGTTCCTTTTTCAACAATTCAAAGCGCGAGATGTATTCACCGCTCTGCGTCTTGCTGGAGGCGGACATCGAGCCGGAGACATCGACTACAAAGACGATGTGCTTTCCGCTGGCCTTATTCCCCATGAACGAAATCGTCCCGCCCGCGCCGCCGGTGGCTCCTGCGCCGAAGCTACCAAAGGAGGTGCCGACATTGAGCTCGCTGGCGCTGGGGCTGAAGTCCACCTGAGGCATCGCCACGGAACTGGTCCCGCTGGCGACGATGGGCGCTACCATGGAGGGAGCGGCGGAGGTCTGCGGCTGGGAGGTGACGCGCTGCCAGGCGGGTGCCTCTTGTTCTTCGACACCAGCCACGGCCACGATCTCCGGCCGGATGATGTTCATCGGCACCACCTTCACCAACAAAAGAATCAGGGCGACAAAGAGGTGCGCACCAGCGGCGATGATGGCGGCTCGCTTCCAGGCGCCTTTGATCTCGTCCGCATTGTCCGCAGGCACCTCGGGGATGTCTTCGCCGCTGGGTTCCATCTCTGGAAGCGGTGGCGCCTCCGCTGGCAAAGGCGGCGGTTCGGCGGGTGCGGTCTCTTCAAAAACGCTCCCGGCTGCAGGTGCCATGCTGGCGATCTTGATGACGGGTCCGCTCTTTTTCCCAAGGCTGACGGGGGGCGTGTTGCGCTTGCTCGGCAGCGGTGGCGCAGGGATGGGTTGCCGCTCTGGCTCCGCCTGCTGCTCGTCGGCGAGCATGCGAAAGGTCTCCTCCGCCCACTCGCTGGCATGACTGTGGCCGTGCTCGAGGTGCAGCGGTGGGTCGACCTCAAGGTGGTGCGACTCGACCAGTTGCTCCTCGGCCCAGGTTTCCTCCGGCGTGTGCAAAGGTTCGGGCTCCGCGACATAGTGCGGCTCTGGTGGCGGCTCTACCGGCAATGGAGGCGGTGTGGGAGCGTTCGGACCGCCCTTTTTATATCGACGCCACAGGGCAGCCTTATCCAAGCCCTCCTGCCCCACTGAATCAACAGTCGGGAGGAAGCTGAAGTCTTCTTCGTCTTCGTGGGGTGAATAAGGCATCGGCGCGCAGCGGAAGCGTAGATTGAGACAGATAACCCGCCGCATTCAAGAAAGTTCTGCCTTTGAGCGGGCATTGATGGCTCTTGCCTGACTGGCTGGGCGATTCTAGCATGGCCGCCCATGAGTCTGCCGCGCTATCAAGTCCACCGCACCCCATCCGCCGCCACGCCGGACTGGTCGCTCGCGGAGTGTCTGACAAAATTCACCTTTCCCTGGGAGCCCACTCCGCCGCCAAGCACCGAATTTCGGGCGCTCTGGGATGGTCAGACTCTGGCCTTCCGCTTCGATTGCGAGGACGAAGACATCGTGATCGGCCAGGGTGAAACGGCGATGGATCGAGTGCTGGTGTCTGATCGGGTGGAGATCTTTTTGGCTCCGAGCCTGGAATTGAAACCCTATTTCTGCCTGGAAATGAGCCCCGACGGCGATGTGCTGGACTATCGCGCCACGCATTATCGGGAGTTTGAGCGCGACTGGACCTGCCCGGGGCTGGTGGTAAGGGCAGAGCTCACGGAGACTCGCTACTGCGTGTCGGGAAGTCTGCCGGTGGCGACTCTGCGGGCGCTGGACGTGCTGAAGACTGGGGCCCAGGAGTTCTACGCAGGGGTGTTTCGCGGCGAGTTTTCCCACGAAGCCGACGGCAGCCCCAGGCCCGGCTGGATGACGTGGATCGACCCGCAGACGGAGCGCCCAGATTTTCATGTGCCGAGCGCGTTTGGCATTTTTGAACTCATTGGTTGAGCCCCGCAATCGTAACGAAGGCAATGTCCCCACGAGATCGCATCCAACACATCCGCAGCGCTTTTCCTGAGCAGGGGATGTTTCGCGACAAAGAATGGGTGCTGTCGGATCGCCCCTTCCCGCTTTCGCCAGAGATCGTGGACCTGATCGAAAAGCTGGGGCCAGCGCTGAGGGCGTTTCAGCGTGCCTCCAACGAGCTGTACTTTTTGTCTGCCGCAGGCACCGCCTTTCCGTGGGTGGCAGAATGGTTAGATCGCGGCAAGCCGCAACGCGTCATAGATCTGGGGCGTGATCCGCGCTGGCGGGATGCGCTGCCGCGTGTCTTGCGGCCGGACCTGGTGCTGACGGAGGACGGCGTGTGCATCACGGAGCTGGACTCCATCCCGGGCGGCATCGGCCTGACGGGTTGGCTGAACCAAACCTACGCCGCCCTGGGGGATGCCGTCATCGGTGGCGGGGACGGCATGCTGCGCGGCGTTCGGGGGGCCTTTCCAAACGAGGACATCCTGATTTCCCGGGAGTCCGCCGACTACCAACCGGAGATGGAATGGCTGGTCGCGCAACTGGCCGATGGCCGCGCCGTGCTGAACCCTTGGGACCTGGATCCGCAACGGCTGCGCGGTCGCACCGTGTATCGCTTCTTCGAGCTCTTTGACCTGCCGAACATCGAGAACATCGACGCACTGCTGGAGACGGCTCGCGCTGGCGACCTGACGTTTTCACCACCCTTGAAGGCCTTTTTGGAAGAGAAGCTCTGGCTGGTGCTGTTTTGGAACCCGCAATTGGCAGACTACTGGCAGGAGGCGCTGACTGCCGAGCACTTGGATCTCTTACGCCGCACCATCCCGCAAGGTTGGCTGATGGATCCCACGCCCCTACCATCCTGCGCGGTCTGGCCCGGATTGAATGTGCACGACTGGCAGGAGGTGAAGCGCTTTGGCGGCAAAGATCGGCAACTGGTGCTCAAAATCAGCGGCTTCTCAGAGATCGGCTGGGGCGCGCGCAGTGTGTCCATCGGCCATGACCTCTCGCAAGAACAATGGGGCGCTGCCATCGATGAGGCGCTGGCCTCAGCGGCGGATCACCCCTATGTGCTGCAGGCATTTCACCGCGGTCGCGTCGTGGATCATCCCGCTTGGCGGGAAGACCTCGGCGGAACGGTGACGATGCGGGCGCGGGTGCGACTCTGCCCCTACTTCTTCGCTCCAGACGCCGCCCGCCAGCCCGATCTGGGCGGCATTTTAGCGACCGTCTGTCCAGCAGACAAAAAGATCCTTCACGGCATGAAGGACGCCATCATGCTGCCCTGCGTGGGCCGTGACCCAGCCTAAGATCGGACCATCGAAGGTGGGGTAGGAGGGTGTGAAACCTGCAAAATACCGGCACCATTCCGCGCAATGGGGGCACCGTACCGGAGCTTTTCGACACCGTTCTACGAAATACGGACGCCGTTCCAGAGTTTTCCGACACCGTTCCGCAAAATGGGGGCAGCCGATTTGCGAAATTCCGGGCCCCCTTTTCTCAGAACGGTGTCGTACTGGAAGAAAAAGTTGCCCCCATCGGCCGGAACGGCACCCGCTTTTTCGGGAACGGTGCCCCCTTTTTCTAGGTTTCCACCAGCGGCGGCGGGGGCGGCTAGTGCGGGTGACGCGTTCAATGTCCGTTTCAAGCTACCTGCGAGCACCGAAGACTGCATCCAGGCAGCGCTGCCGTTGATCCGTTGAGGGATGTGAGCCACCAACACCCTGCGCGGTGTCCGCACGGAATGCGCTTCAGTTCCCTGCCCGATTGAGCCAATCGAGGCAGTCCGTCTCAGTCGTGAGGAAGAGGATTGCTTCTCCGAAGGCCAGTAACTGTTCTTCATCCAGTTGGCTCACCAACGGCGTGGCTTGGGCCGCGATGGTTGGGAACTTCCTCTGCAGTTGGCGGACCGCGAAAATGACCTCACCCTCCTGACGACCTTCTTGACGACCCGCTTGACGGCCTTCCCGACGGCCCTCTTGATGTCCTTCTTGGCGGTAAACTTGGGCGAGTGACATGGCGTTAGCTCGGGTAGCGGGGTTCTGAATTTCCTGAATTTTAGTCTCGAAGGCCTCCTTGTCAATGTCAGCAGACAAGATGTAGCGCAGCAAAAGCTCGAACAGTGGAGTTGGCACCTGCCCAATAAGTGATTCATCCCAGACGGCGTCATTGAGCAACTGGTTGAGTCGCTCGGCCTTCATGACACGCAGGATGAGAATGCCAGCAGGGGTACCGGGCAGCGATTCAAACGGCGTCTCTGCCAACTGCATCAGGCCGAAGCTAAAATCGGGAATGAAGGGGCGCAAAACAGCAACCAGATCTTCGGGCAAATCGAGGAGATCTGAAAACTTCTGAGAGACCTCCCATTTGCTTCCATTCTGAGCGAGAACTGTGGCAAGAACGACCGGCAATGGCTCACCGGGATGCTCCTTCAGGAAGGCCTCCCAAATGCGGATCTTGTAGCGCAGGAGTCGCAATGCCATCAGCGGATCGGGGCTCGATTGATGCTCAAAGAGCAAATAAAGCCTGCAACTGCGACCCGCGAAGGTGGTGGTAAAGAGAAGATCGGTCTGGGTCTTGCGGTACTGTGAATCGATAAAGGAGCCGTTCTGCAGTACCAGTGCGGTCCAATCGATGCGGGCAGCGAGCTCGACTGGAAACTGAGTCTTGAGGAGGGCTGCCGCGTTGGTTGGATCGCTAAACCCTTGCACAAAGAGCTTGTCGTGAGGTTGGTGGAGATCTGCTTCTTCTGGCATGGCACCTAGGCGTAGAATGCCTGGAGGCGTGAGACCTGACAAGCCCAAAAGATCTGAGCTCGGGGGGACGGGGATCAGCCCTCCTTCGTTGCACTAATTTCGGTCGCTGGACATCAATGCAGGTGCTGCGGCGACTTCTCATGGTCGGTTTGTCCCGCCGACAAAAAAATCCTGCACGGGATGAAGGACGCCATCATGCTGCCCTGCGTGAAACGAGACCCCGCGTGATGCGTCACCGCTGCGTTCGAACGCTTGCTCTCGGTTCTACAGGACACCTTCCCAGGGCAGCAGCCGCGTCAGCCAAACGCTGAGACGCCGCGACAGGCCGACCTGGGGATCGTGTCGACGGGTTTGCTCTGCCCCGATCCATCGGGTGCGCTTGGCCTCATTGAGCAGGGTGCGCCAGCTGTTTTCCGGCCGAAAGTCTATCTCCAGGTACTCTTTTACCTCCGCAGCAGTGGCACGATCCTCGATGAAGAGGGCGCACTCGGTGTTAATGAATCTTGATCGCGGATCCATGTTGAAGGAACCAATCATCGCGCGGCGGTCATCAACAACCATGGACTTTGTGTGCATGCCGAGTTTCACATCGTGCCCGACTCTTCCCACCTCATCAGCCACCTTGGCATGGACATTGAGCTCGTACAGCTCGATGCCCACACTGAGCGCGCTCGCGCGCCGTCCCGAGATACCCTCCGCCGCAGCGCAAGTATCGCAGGAAGCCATGGAATTGGTCAAAACCCGCACGCGCACGCCGTCGGCAATACGCTGCCGATACAGTTCCAGTTCCTCATCCTGCAAAATGAAATACGCCGCATGCATGATGATGGAGCTCTGACTGCCGCGCACCCAATGGTCCACGCCCTGGCTGACGGGTGATGGGACACTATCGGCGCGCAGCATTCGCTCCGGTGGATCGGCGATGAATCGCACGCTGACCGTTCTCAGGCCCTCTTCCAAACGGCCCTGCTGACTGGGCTGCCGCTCCCCGGAAAGGCAGGTCCCGGTGAGTAAGTCGCGCTGTTTGGCCAGTTTCACGACCCGCCCGCGCAGCGCCGCCCATTCCGCCCGAAAGGCCTCCTGGTCGTACTTGGGTTTGCTCAAGAGGCGCACCACCGATGACTTCCAGTAGGCCTCAAAGGAACGCTCGGCGATGGGGCCCAAAGAACCGCCGCCGAGGTAGTCGGCATCCCTCATGTTGTGTTTGCGGCTGAGGCAGAAATACGGATCCCCCAAGTTGCGTCCCCCGCCCACCACCCACTTTCCATCCGCAATGAGGAGCTTGTTGTGCATCCGGCACTGCATCCGATCGATTTCCCCAAGAATCGGCACCGGCGCTCCCTCGAAGAAGCCGTCGGTCCGCAGGATGGGATTGAAGTGGCCGATGTCCAGATTCGCATGCGAAGCGATGACGGGGGATTGCAGCACTTTCGGAGCTTTCGACGCTGAATCCACGAGGATCCGCACTTTCACCCCACGATTCGCAGCAGCGATGAGATGCTCCGCCACCACACAGCCCACATAGTCGTCCAACCAGTAGTAATACTGAACATCGAGCGAGCGCTTGGCACCATCGATCAAGTCCAATCGCAACTCCAGCGCCTCTTCAGCATCCATGAGGGGACGGACCGGAGCGTGCGTCCGCTCGTCAACCGTGTGCCTTCGGCATAGAGCCAGGATTTCTTGCTGCGACATCACGATCGGCACGGCAGTCGCTGCGGTCGTGCTGAGCATGAGGCACATCAGCCCCAGGCGCCAACGCCCCATCGGTAAGACTTCTGCGGCGGAGTTCATTCGTCGATGACCACGTTCGTTTTCGCGGATCCCTTGGCCCCTGTCGCCGCAGACATGAGACCCAGCCCGATGATGAGCGCTGCTCCGACACCAATCCAGCGCCCGTCGACGCCGAATTCATTGGCCAGATAGGCACCGGCCCCCACGACGATGAGTGTCCCGACAATGTGAAGTAAGATTCGATTCATAAGAGTTGGATTGAGTGGTGGGTGTTTGAAAACCACCCATTGATAGCGCAGAGAACCTGCCAACCGCACCCTTTGCCCCGCTGCATCAGGGAAGGGCCACGTCTCGAGCAGAAGCGCTATCATGAGGCCGCGTGCAAATTGCAACACATGGGAAGACCAAAGTGGCAATGTGCAATGCAGCGCCACGGGGGGACGTTGCTGTCCAAGTTCCATTGACGGCCGAAGAGGAAAGTATGGACCGTGACGACGGATGGGCCTAGACTCCGCGCTCTTCTTTATGAACATCCTCTCCCTGTTCAGTTTTATCGCGAAGCTCTCTTATGAAGAAAAGGACCACGGGCGCACTCTGGTCTGGCAATGCCATCGCTGTGGAGAACCTCGTGATTTTCACTTCATCACCGGGGTGGGCCAGTTCAAACTCTTCGGCATGCCCTTCAATGCACCGCACAAGGTGGCCTACATGCGCTGCAAAAAGTGCGCCTTTGATGTGAAGGTGGAGCCCGAAGAGCGGCCCCTGGCGGACACGATGAAGGAGATCACCGATCGTCTGGCGGCGGGATCGCTGAAACCTACTGCCTACAAAGCAGAAATCGAGGCCATCCCCGCCCACTTCATGGCGGCGATCCGCGCGGTGTCGGAGAATTGGGAGTGCCCAGGGTGCAAGGAAGAGAACCCGATGGGTTTCGTCGAATGCTGGAACTGCCAAAAGCCCATGCCCGGCGCTGAAGACATCGTGGCCGAAGCCCAGGCCAAGGAGAAGGAAGCTGCTGAAAAAGCAGCGGCGGGTGCGGGCAAGTAGTCGGCCTTTGAAGAATGCTTTTTGGTTGCGAGGGGTGAGGTCTGCGTCCATGTCCGGGGCCTCAAAAACTCATCATGGACTATTCCCCTCAAGCTCTCGGTAAGGCGTTTCTCGAAGAAAACGCGAAGAAGGAAGGCGTGAAAACGACTGCCAGTGGCCTGCAATACTTGGTGCTGACAGAAGGCGAAGGCAAGAGCCCCAAAGCCAAGGACACCGTGGTCGTCCACTACCGCGGAACCTCCATTACCGGTGCCGAGTTCGATAGCTCCTACTCCCGCCGCGAGCCTGCGGAATTCCCTCTGAATCGCGTGATCAAAGGCTGGACCGAAGGCGTGCAGTTGATGAAGGAAGGCAGCAAATTCCGCTTCTTCATCCCGCCCAACCTCGCCTACGGCACCCGCGGCGCCCCGCCAGACATAGCCCCCAACGAGACGCTGGTCTTCGAAGTGGAGTTGCTCAAGGTCTGGGAGGATTGATCCCCCGAGCTCAATTCATGCTGATGTCTTCCGGCATTTGGGCGATGAGGCGGAAGACGGGGCCCATGTCTTCTAGCAGGGCGCGCCAGAGTTGGCGGGGCTTTTGGACTCGTAGCACGACGCTGCGGGGCGGCGTCATGATCCATGAGCGACGTTTGATTTCGCCTTCCAACTGACCCTCGGTCCAGCCGGAGTAGCCGACGAAGGCCCGGACTTCGTTGCCTTTGGTCAGCTCCAGAATGGCGTCGGAGACGGAGAGGTGCGTCTGGCACTTGAGGCGGCTCTTCATTTTGTCCCAGCGCAGGCTGGCAAAGGCCAGCTTGTCTGTGGCGACGGGACCACCCATGAAAACGCGCACGTCGCCGAGGGGACCGAGGTCTTCATCCGGCAACAAATCGGCCACGCGCTGGTCCAGCGGACGATTCAGGATGTAGCCAAAGGCTCCTTCATGATCCGAGTGCGCAGCCATGTAAATGACGGACCGCGAGAAATTCGGGTCGCGCATGGCAGGTACCGCCAACAGAAGTTTTCCGACGAATGAGGGCATTTGAAGGGTTTGAGCAAGGGCGCTTGGATTGCGTTCAGAAACAGTAGCGCAAAAGGCGTGCCGCGCATCGAAAAACCTTAGCTTAGGTAGGCGCCGACTGTGACAATCCAGTTGAGCGGTTTTGCCAGGGAGCCAGTGATGCGATGATCGCATCGGTAGCTTCGTGAAGTTGGGGCTCCCTCGCATCCCCGCCGATACTGACGATCCGACCATCGACGGCGATCTGAACATGTTGCTGGCCAATGGCATTGGCCCCATTCTTTGCATTGCCCGAGGAGCGGACCTGCACGGAGTAGATGGCTTGCGGTGGCCAATGGCGGTAAAAGATGGGGTTCCTACCGCCCCAAATTTCTAGCTCAACCCCATTCCGATCTACCCTCACTTCGTAGCGGACCCTGCGGAGACGATAGCCGGTGTAGGAGACCGCCAGTCCAGCGAGCGCAAAGGCGGTCAGTGGCAAATACCAGATGAGGGAGAAGACCACCTCAAAAACCTTGAAGGGTAGGGGTGAGCTCTCAGATCCGACCTGGGGCCCATTGTAGATCATCACCCCACCGATGAAGGCAAAGAAGAGTCCGACCAGCATCAGGATCGTGGTTTGGCTCCCAAAGCTACCATTGAGTGCGCAACTGCCATCAGCTTGCCGGTCAATCCGAAACGAAGATCCGGACGGCGGCGGCGCGGCCACTGCCGCCGCAGGGGCCTCGGACGCAGCCACCTCCCAGCCTAAGGTGCGGCGGATGTCTTGGCAGAGCCATGCCTTGTCCTCCGCATCTAGCCCGCTGCCAAAGCGCAGTTTTCCCTCGGCCCCGACAATCTCGATCCCGTGCACGGGTTCGTAGTTTTGGGTATAGAACACGACCAATTCGACGGAACGAATGCCGTTGCGCGCGTAAATCTGTCGCCTCGTGCCAAAGAACTGCTGCTCGTGCAAGAGCGCTTCATCGGTGACCCAGATCCAATGGCGAATCCGTGACATCCGGATACCAGCGTACAAGATCCCCAGGCCGATCACGACAAAGACGCCACCCATCAGCAGGGGGACCCACTTCGCCTCAGCCTGCCCGGAGGCTGGCCCAGCGAATGCAAACACTGAGAACAGCCCCGAAGAAAACAGAGTCCAAACGGTGCCAAAACCGAGCAAAAAGTTACACCCTTTGCGCGGCGGCAGATGCCAGCCACGGACGCCTTCCTTCTCTGCCACCTCGATCCTGCTGTGGGTGGGTCGGGCCACTTCGACCCGATTGCTGACTGTTCCGATGTGCCTTTCTGATCGATTCCCGGTCTTGACGGTATCGGCGTAGGAAAAGGCGGCCCCGCAGGACGGGCAGTCCAGCCGCGTATCCCAGAGAGCCTCCGCCGTGATGGGCACCGCCTCGACGACCTGCAAACAATCGGGGCAGCGCGTTTCTTTGGGCTGCCGCCGAAAGATGATCTTTGCCATCAGGCGTTTCAGCCAAGCGGGGAGCAGCAGGGTGATCATGCGTGCTGGGCGGATCGTGTTTGCCTCTCGTGCGCCCTACTTCTTCTGGGGCGCTGGCTCCTCTTTCTCTTTCATCTGGATCGGCTTGCCCTTAGTGCCTTCTGGCTTTTTGCGGCCGAGGGCGTCGTCGATCATGCCGCGCACTTTTTCATCCGGGCAGTTGAGGGCGTCCGCTTTTTCGAAGTACGCGCGGGCTTTGTCGAGTTGATTGAGCTTCTCGTACGTGCGGCCGATGTGCAGAACGATCTCTGCGTCCTCGGGCTGGAGCTCTTTGAGCAGGCCCTCTGCGCGGGTCAGTTCCTTCAGGGCACCAGCGTAATCGCCCTTTTTGTAGAGATACCAGCCCAGGCTATCCATGAAAGCGGGGTTGTTGGGTTCGAGCTGATTGGCCTTGGTGATCAGTTCGCCAGCTTTGTCGAGGTGCTGATCGAGCTCCAACCACATGTACCCGAGGTAGTTCATGGTGTTGGCGGCCTCTTCTGCCTCTGCCTGTGGGGTGATGGAGATGCTCTTTTCCAGTTGGCGGCTGGCGTCTTCGTAGCGGCCGAGTTTTTCCAAAATGATGCCGTAGCCAAAGTAAAACCGCTGGTTGAAGACGTTACCGGGGGCGCTGGATTTGGTCAGCTCATCGGCGGCGGCGTAGGCCTCTGCGGCACGGTGCAGATCTCCCTTGAGACGCCAGGCGACGGCGATCAGGGCCTGGAACCCAGGCACATCGGGAAAGACTTTGGTAGCGCGAGTGGCGAGGTGGATAGCGCGGTCGTATTCTCGCGCCTGGAGCAGCAGTTCCGAGAGATGCTCGTATTCGGCGCTCTCCGCACCCCCGAGCTTGATGAGGGATTCCCAGTGCGGGATGGCTTTGTCGAGGAGCTTGCGCTGCTCGTATTCGCTGGCCAGGAGGCGGCGCTGCTCGATGTCGTTGGGGGCATCTTTGACGATGGTCTCTAGTGTGCCGAGCGCCTGATCTTCCTCTTTATCTGCCTTGTAGATCCGGTAGAGGATCTTGCGGGCGGAGAGGGAGGCGAGGTCTTTGGCCAGAGTTTCACAGACTTTGCGGGTGCGGGGCAGTTGATTGGTCAGCAGGTAGTATTGGGCGACCTGGAGGGAGATGGACTCGCGCTCGGGACTTTCAGTGGCGGTGGCGAGCGCTTTGTCGAAGAAGGGATTGACCTTAGCGAGGTGCTCTTCCTTAAATTCCGCCTGGGCCAGCGGCCAAACCTCCTGCGCTGCGCGGCCAGCGGCCAGCCAAAAGTGGGGATCGGCGCTTGATTGCCGGGACGCCTGCTCCATGGCCTGAATGGCGCGGTCGCGTTGGCGACGGGCGAGGTAATGCGTGGCGGCCTGCCGATAGACTGCTCCTGCGGAGGGAAATTTCTTCAACGCTGTGGCGATGGCTTTGTCGCCTGGATCATCCTCAGCAAAAGGGTCGGAGCTGACGTGGATGGCGAAAAAGTTCGCCAGATGCAGCAGTGGCTCGGGACTGCCGGGATTGGCGGAGACGGCACCCGTCAGGATGCGCAGGGCTTCATCCCGCCCTTTGTAGATCAGGGCAATTTCTGCGGTATGCGCAGCGAGATCGGAATTGGTAGGGTCTGCACGAAAGACCTCCTCGTAGTGCTGTAGCGCTTGGCGGATTTTGCCAGCGGACTCGAACTGGAGTGCGGTGCTGTAGTGGGCTAGCGCCGTTGCCAGCCGCGCGCCCGCTGCGGACAGATCCAGATCTTTGTCGGAGACGGCCTTGAGACGACCCAACGATAGGTCTGCGGGCGCCCCAGGGACGGCCGCAGCTTTGGCAAGACCAATGGAAAATGCGCTGAGGGCTGCAACCGCAACGAGGGCCGCGCACCGGGTGGTGCGTGGCACAGGTTTCCCTCTGGCGATCCGAGAATATCGATTCGCTTTGCGGAGGCAGCTCATGGCCGGAGGCTAATCCTCTAGCTCTTGTAGCGCAAACGCTTCTTGTGACGGTTAGCGCGCATGCGCTTCCGGCGTTTGTGCTTGCTGATCTTTGTCTTTCTCCGCTTCTTGAGCGAGCCCATGTTCGTATTCTCCTTGGTTGTTCTTTGGGTCCCTAGGGGACGACCTTGTTAAGTGGGTATTCCACAATGCCTTCCGCTCCCAGTGATTTGAGTTGCGGGATGATCTCCCTCACCACACTCTCACCGATCACCGTCTCTACTGCTACCCAATCTGGGTTGGCAAGCTTTGAGATGGTCGGAAGGCGAAGCGAGGGTAAGCAAGCGACCACCGCCTGCAACTGTATCTCCGGGACATTCATTTTGAGGCCGACCTTGTCGCGAGCCTCCAGCGCACCCTTGAGCAGCATCACCAGGGTGTCCATTTTGCGGCGCTTCCACGCATCAGCAGCCGCTGGTCGGCTGGCGACGAACTGTGGGAAGCTCTCCATGAGAGTATCGACGATGCGCAGCTTGTTCGCGCGCAGTGAGGAGCCAGTCTCGGTGATATCAACGATGGCATCGACCAACTCAGGGACCTTCACTTCGGTGGCACCCCAGCTAAATTCGACTTCTGCCTCGACGCCATGCTTGGCGAGGTAGATCCGGGTCATTTCGACCGCCTCGGTGGCGATGCGTTTGCCCTGGAGGTCCTTGACCGTCTGGACAGGGGAATCATCTGGCACGACCAGCACCCAACGCGTCGGCCGGGAGGTGGCCTTGCTGTAGCGCAGGTCGGTGATGACCTCGACATCTGCCTTGTTTTCCACGACCCAATCACGACCTGTGATCCCGCAATCTAGGAAGCCATGGTCCACGTAGCGCCCGATCTCCTGGGCGCGCAGCAGGCGCAGTTCCAGCTCGTCATCGTCCACAGTTGGGCGATACGAGCGGGAGGAGACGACAATGTTGAAGCCCGCACGCTTGAAGAGATCAAGCGTCGGATCCTGAAGGCTGCCTTTCGGCAAACCGATGCGGAGGATGTTTTTGGGGGCTTCTGCCATGGGCGACCTTTTTCGGGAAGGGGGCGCGCACACTAGCGGGCTTTTCAGCGATGGCTAGTAAAAAAAGCATTCCCCAATGCCTACAGCCCCGCAGCTCCCATTTGAAATGACCTCCACCGCCCCCCCAGCCCGCGCGATACGACCAGAGGATAGACCTCACCGCCTATCAAAGGCCTGGCGCTTTCAGCCTCCAGTACTCTGAAAAGCCCTCCCCCCCCCAACCCGTCGTGCCGCCCCTAGCGATGGCTCGCAAGCATCCCCCTTCCCGACCCGTATGCCTTCCCCATGTCGAAGTCCCAACCACTCTCCCGTCGTCGCCTCATGTCTGGTTCCCTCAAAGTCGGCGCTGCCGCCCTCGCTGCGCCTTGGATCGGTCGGGCGGAGTCCGCCGGCGCGCAGATCCTGGAGACCCGGGTGATTTCCCAGCAGTCGGAGTTCTACCACGGCTGGCCGACGATCGCCCGGCGCCAGAACGGAGAACTGTGGGTCTCCTGGTCCGGGGGGCGCGTCAGTCACGTCTGCCCGTTTGGCCAAGTCCACGCCATGACCTCCAAGGACGACGGCGCCACCTGGACCTTCCCCCGCGTCCTGCTGGATAGCGCCATTGATGACCGGGACTCCGGCGTTTTGGAGACCGCCAAAGGCACGCTGCTGGTGACCACCTTCACCTCGCTGGCCTATGAATCGCATTTGGCGAAGAAGGAGACCTTTGCTGAACTCGAGTCGGGTGGCTGGGGCATGCGTCCAATGACGGAGACCGAACTCGCCCACTGGAATGGCTGCCACAACCGACTCACCGCCGAGGAACGCAAGGCAGAGCTCGGGAACTGGGTAATCCGCTCCACCGACGGCGGCAAAACCTGGTCCACCCGGCTGCCCACCCTCGTGAACAGTCCCCACGGCCCCATCCAACTCAAGGACGGTCGGCTGCTTTACGCTGGTAAACAGCTTTGGACCGATGACAAAAAGGTCGGTGTCTGCGAATCCAAGGACGACGGCCAGACCTGGCAGTGGCTGGCGGAGATCCCGACGCGCAAGGGCGACAACGCCCAGCAATCCTACCACGAACTGCACGCGGTCGAAGCCGCCGATGGCACCCTGATCGCCCATATCCGCAATCACAACACCGCCAACAAAAGCTGGACGCTGCAGTCTGAGTCCAAAGACGGCGGCAAGACCTGGAGCGAGCCTCGCCCGATCTGCTTTGGCCTTCCCTCCCATCTCCTCCGCCTGCGCGATGATCGCCTGGTCATGACCTATGGCCACCGCCGCGCGCCCTATGGCAATCAAGCCCGCGTCAGCACGGACAACGGCCAGACCTGGGGAGAACCGGTCACCCTTTCCGGCGATGGCAAAGGCGGCGACCTCGGCTACCCCAGCACCGTGGAACTGGGCGATGGCTCACTGCTGACGGTCTGGTATGAGGCCATTCGCGAGACACCCCGGGCCGTCCTGCGCCAGGCACACTGGAAGCTGGCGTGACGGGCTGACCGCTACGGTCTGCGGAAGATGCTGCTCTGGACGATGGCATCGATCAGTGTGTGCAGACCCTTGTCCTTGTGCGTCAGGTCGCTAACGATGTGATTCACGACGGGGCGATCGAGCGCCTCCATGCGACGGCCTGTCGCATAGGTCAGCAGGCGCTCCGTCAGCATGCGGATGAAAAGCGGCTGCCGGTCCATCAGCAGCTTCTTGAATTCCGTCACGTCCTTGAAGGCCTCACCGCTCGGCAGCTCGCCGGAGGGATCAATCTCGGGCCCCTTCTTTTTGCCCAGCGTGTAGCGCGTGCGCCAGGCACCGATGGGGTCAAAGTTCTCCAGCGCAAAGCCGGGCGGATCGATCTTTTGATGGCAACCGTAGCAGGTCGCTGACTCGCGATGCTTGGTGATGATCTCGCGGATGGATTTGGCACCGCGCACATCGGGATCGATCGGTGGCACATTGTCTGGTGGCGGGGGTGGTGGCGTGCCAAAGACATTGTCCAGTAGCCACACCCCGCGGATCACCGGCGAGGTCTCAATGCCATTCGCAGACACCGTCAGCACGCTGCCCATGCCCAGCAGCCCGCCGCGTCGCCGATCCTGCAGGCTGACTTTTTGGAACTCATGCGCCGCCTTTCCAGCGAACGACACCGGCAGCTCATAGAGATTGGCCAGCGGCTTGTTCACAAAGGCGTAGTCGCAGTCCAGAAAGTCCGTCACGGGGCCATTCGCATCGATCAGATGCCGCATGAAGAGCTGTGTCTCGCGCTTCATCGCGTTTTGCAGATCCTTGGCGTAATAGAGATCAAAGGCATCGCGATCCGGCGGCATATCGCCCAGCGCCCGCAAGTTCAGCCAGCTATCCAGGAAGCCTTTGACGAAGTTCTCCGAACGCGGGTGCCGCAGCAGACGCTCCATCTGGCTGCGCAAGACTTCCGGCTTTAGGATGTCGCCACTATCCGCAGCAGCGCGCAGGTCGGCATCCGGCATCGTTGACCAGAGGAAGTACGAGAGCCGCGCCGCCAGATCGTGCGCTGAGAGTTCGGCTGGCTTCTTCGCTTGATCCGGCTCATTCAGGTAGAGAAAGGCGGGGGAACAAATCGCGGCCTTGAGGGCATCCATCACGGCTTCCCGGGGCGAATGACCATCGGCCTGACGCTTCGCCACGACCGCCATCAGGCGATCCACCTCGGCCTCAGTCGCAGGCCGACGATAGGCGCGGTCGGCGAAGGTTTGCAGGATCTCGCGCGACCGCTCTGCGGCAAAGCCGTCCTTGCCAAACACGATCTGCTGCTCCTGCAGCGGCCATTGATCAAAGATCGGACCGCGAATATCCACCTCATGAATGCGGATGTGCGGCATCTGCCCATGCTGCAGCACCACGCGACGCGCCTCGACGATGCCACCTGTGTACGGATCATTCTTCGGCCATTGGTCGCGATACTGGCTGGCGATCTTTTGGAAGGCATTGCGGCAGTTTTTCATGCCGTTGGGAAAGATGAATCGCGGCGTCTGGCCTTTCTCCAGCCGGACCTTCATCGTGTACCATTCCGGCTCGCCATCGCGCACCGTCACTTCTGCTAGCTGGGGCTCGATCGGCTGCGGATGATGCAGGGTGCCCACGCGCACATCCCCCGGCACGATCCCCAGGCGAAAGGGATCCTCGGGGTCCATCTTGAAGATGTTCACGTCATACGGGTGGTGGCGGTTCATCGCATGGGCCAGCACCTTGATCTCGTAAAGGCCGTCGGCGGGGACACCCTCGCTGAACTCATGAATCGCTGCGTAACCGCCCTCATGATTCACCGTGTTCGGCACCTCATAGACACAGAGGTAGCGAAAGCCGTACACGCGCTTGTGGGAGTAGCTCAGCTCCTGCCCTTGCTGGAAGTTCTTGTCAAAATGCCAGCTCTGTTCCGCCGGTTGCTGCGGGGTGCCCAGGGCCTTTTCGACGATCTGGTCCGCCGCATCCAGATACTGATCCAGCAGATAGCCACTCGTCACCAGCGCATCCCCGATGTTGTCCATGTGATCCGCCATCTGATCGCGAGGGAACTTCGCCGTCGGATCAAAAGACGTCATGTCCAGGGCAAAGAGATCGCCAATGGTGTTCAGGTATTCCCGGCGATTCAACCGTCGCAGCACCGTCTGCGCGCCCGTGGTTTGCAGGGATTCACGAGCCTCCGCGACCTTTTGCGTCAGCAGATCGATCATCGCCGTGCGCTGTGCGTCTGTCGGTTGTGCCGCCTTCTTCGGCGGCATATCGCCCAGCGTCAGTTGATCGATGATGTCCTGCGCATCATTGGCGGCGGCCTTGTCCTTCAAAGGAAAAGACAGCTCGTCAAAGCGACGGTCGCCCTTCTGTTTCTTTGCGCCATGGCACTCGATGCAGTAGTCCTTCAGAAAGGCCTGCGGCACCTCCGCCGCCTGCGCCATCGGCCACGACACCGCCAGTGCCGCCAGTCCTAGTTTTAGAGAGGCGCTCATGCTTAGCTCAGAGCCAGGGTGCCAGTGCTGGTGCCAAATTTGTCCACCTCCAGCCCAAAGCGTTGCAGCAGGCTGAGGTAGAGATTGCACAGTGGGCGGCGATCCAGACCGCTGGTCGGCAGCGCCTTGTATTCGCCATGCTTGAATCCGCCACCCGCCAGGATCACCGGCAGATTGGTGTTGGTGTGCGCATTCGCATTGGCCATGCCACTGCCAAACAGCACCATCGTATGATCCAGCAAGGTGCCATCACCGTCCGGGATCGATTTCAGCTTCGCCAAGAAGCGCGCAAACTGCTGCATCTGGTACTCTTCCAGCTGCAAGAGCTGATCGATGTTTGCCTGCACCTGACCGTGGTGAGAGAGCGCGTGGTAGTCTTTGCTGATGCCCAGGTAACGGGATTCAAAACCCCCGCCGATCTCCAGCGTGGCGATGCGGGTCGAGTCCGTCTGGAGGGCCAGTGCGATCAGGTCGTAGAGGATCGCCAGATCGGTGACCATGTTGGTATTGACCGGTTCCTTCAGCGGTGGCTTGGGTTTTGGCACATCGGCCCACTGCTTGCGCAGTTCCAATTGCCGCTCCACATCGCGCACCGAGGTGAAGTATTCGTCCAACTTCTCGCGATCCGTCTGATTCAACTGCCCCTGCAGGCTGCGCGCGTCCCCCTGCACCGCATCCAGGATGGAGCCCTTCAGTTTGAAGCCGTCCTTCATCCCCGCCAGATCCCCCGCAGACTCATTCACAAACAAGCGCCGGAACAGCTCGCGCGGCCCCGGGATCGGCGGCACCCGCGTGCCGCTGCGCGTCCAGCACATCTGGCAGCCACCGTGAATCCCGTCCTCAGACCCAATCGCCAGCGATGGGAACCGCGTCGCACCCCCCACCGTCTCCGCCGCGCGTTGATCCATGCTGATGTTGCCCTCGGGCATGCCCTTGGCATCCATGGACAGCACCCCGGTCAGGAAGGAATGCACCGCAAAGTGCCCGCCCTTGACCCCATGATCCAGGCCAGAAAACAGCGTGAAATCCTTGCGCACCTCCGTCAGTGGCTGCAAGAGGCGCGGCATCTCATAGTCCGCACCCGTGACCTTCGGAAAGAACTCTGGCTGATAAAAACCCAGCAGGTTCCCGATCGCCACTAGGCGCGTCGGTGCCTGATTGGCTGCCCCCGCCGTCGCGGCGAGCGCGCTGCTGGCCCCCAGCACGCGCTGGGAGACCGACTCCAGCAGCGGCAGAGCCAGGGTGAAGCCGGCCGACTTCAGAAAGTAGCGGCGGCTGGCGATAGAGGGGGATTTGGGGTTCATGCGGGGCTGTAAACGCCGGACAAGCACTTCGGTTTTCGTCAATCAGCAGCGCAAGACCAATGCCAAGGCCGCGCAGCCGCGAATGGACCCCGGTTCGACCCGGCTGCCGCTCAAGCGGAAAGGCAGCGGAATGCTCGGGGCGAGATCCCATTATCTGAAAGCAAGGGTCATCCTTAGCGATATACGGACGATCTCATCCCTGCCGCCCGACTTCCATCTTGCCAAAACCTTCGCCGTCGTGACAAATAGAGTCATCCCTCTGCGCCTGTGTGGAGAATAAGAAACTGTTAGGCGTCGCTAACCGTCCCGAGTAAAGAACGATTATGAATTCACTCTTTGCCATCTCGCCATACAAGTTCGAGGAGTTTTGGGTCTTCGACGACTCAACCGTTGGTTTGCGTCAGGAGCCCTTTGTCAGCGGGGCCGACGACATCATCGAGATCCTCACGGCAGACATTCCAGACGCAGCCACTGGCTTCAAGCTCGTCTTCTCGCCGCAACCATTTCCTGGTTTCACAGCGCGCTTCGATTGGAACCGGCCCGAGCACGGAGGTAACTGGTATTCGTGGGCCGAGCGAGGCATTGAGGGTTGGCTTTGTCCGGCGATGTTCAAGTATTTCGAGACTGCTCCCAAGGAAATCTATGTCAAGGCTTCTCCCAAATGACCGCAACGCCTAACCATGCACATTCGTACATACATCGGGACCTTGTGCGGCATCGGAGTCGGAGTGCTCGCCGTCGTCATTTGGATGGCCACGTTCCAGCCACACGCAGGCGTCGAGTTGTCAGGGTATCTGTTTCCGCTGAGCGCGTTCATTCTGAAACGCCTATATCCGATCCAGTCCATTCCAGTGCTGCTTTGGTATGGCGGAGCTTTGGTTCAGTGGATCGTTTTCGGCGCAGTTCTTGATGTGCTGCGGAGAGTTTTTCGGAGAGAGTCACGCCATGACATGGAGGCTCAACCGTCTGCTGCGGCGGACTCGGCACGGCATCGTGGTTTGCAATCGGTCAGTCCCGTGGGACGGGCCCCCGAAATGAAGCTGCTCCATATCATCGCCGCAGGCTGGCTTGGGTTCGGCGTCTCAGCTTTGCTCATCGTGTGGCAACTCGCGGCCTATTTGAACGGCCGCATTCCCAATCATATTCTGCCGTTCGTCCTTCTGCTTTCAGGCACGGAAGAGGCAGTCCCCGTCGCCTATTCTTGGACGTTAATGATTGGCGCGCTCTCCGCCCTTACATGTCTTGGCTCCCTGATTACTCTCATCTGCGCTCATCTCATTCTCCGGCGCACACGCAACGCCAAATCTTCAAATAAGCACGGAGACTCGGCGTGAGAAGCGCTGCGGATGATTGGCGGAGCATGGGCTCGCCCGAGGGACGGGCTTCCGCTGGCGGATCAATATCCCGTCCGTTCCGTGTATTCTGTGTCTTCCGTGGTTCCTTTCAGGTTTTCAGAATCTCTCTTCATACCCAAGCCAAAAAACATCGCGCTGGCGGATGTTGAATCGTATGATCCAAATGGATCGGGCAACCGCGAAGCGCACAACATCCCATGCGACGATACATTCTGCGAGTGACCTTGTGCATTGCGACCGTCGTCACGCTTGCGGCGGGATGGATCCCCTACACGCATCGAGCGGCGCGACTTGACCTCTCGAATTCCGATGACTCCTATACCGCAGAAAAGTCTATTGGGCTTGTCCCAGCGTCTAAAGAGATCTATGCGGAGGGCGTTGGTTTCGTTGACCAGACTATTTTCTATCAGGCAGTTGTGACGCCCGACGAGGTGCCTTGGCTAGCACAAGCGCCCGAGGTATCTCATTTTGAGGCCCCGAACCAGGCACCTCTGTGGTGGAGCCTTTCGTTGTGGTGGCATGGCAGGAACTCAGACATGAAGTATTTTGGCACCAGCACCAAGTCGCCTTGCTTGTTCGCCTACAGCAAACAGAAGGGACTGGTTTATGGCACGGTTGAATTCGACCGAACGAAGCCTCAGAATCCGCATTGACCCAACATGATCACTGGCAACACCAGCCCAAACAAAACGGATGCGGGCGACGGCTCGTATGGCATCTGTCGTGTCAGCAACGCCTAGTGCTCGCCGTCGCCTGATCCGAAACGTTGGCCCAAAAATGAAACCTTCAGTGCACGATAATCACCTTTACGCCTATGCCGTTGATGGCCGTGCGGGTTTGATTGTTCTCCGGACAGAATATGCGTATGGCGAGGAGCCATTTGAGCAGACCGATGTAATCTTTGAAGGTGTGCTCGATCACTACTTCCGGAATCCAGTGCTCCCGTCGATCATCTTTGATGTTGAAGAGGCTGATGTTGCCAGGACGATCGCTCGGGACAAGGCGGTGATCGATCAAGGGCACAAGATCGGTGGATGGCCATCATTTTGGCAGGATTCGATTGAAGGGATGATGGTGACGATCGCTGATGCCGGATGCAAAATGTTCGAGATTTCGTCGTCCTACGGATTGGACGGATGGGTTGTCGCAAAGTCATGCGAGTTCCGACCCGGCGCGAAAAAAAATTGCCAGCAAGGCATCGCATCCGACCACGACAAGCCGCCTCTTTGAATTTAGGCTCGCCACCGCCAGCAGATCCACTCAGACATTAGCCGAAGAAGCAAAGTCACTCGCTCCATCGCCATCGGCCCTCTTAACATTAGCACAAGAATGACGAGCACCGAGCTATCACAGATATTTCGCAAGGAGGTGCCTCGTCCCACCAATGTGCAGGGCGATTCGTGGGGGATCGATGCCACCACCGGAGACATTCTTCGGCTCATCGAAGCCGATCCAGATAGCCTCAAGCCGGAAGATTTTTCGGGTTACCTCGGATACTGCACCACCGGCGGAGACGATGATCTACGATTCCTGTTTCCACCCCTATTGCGGATCTGGGCGTCTGCACTTTACGAGCGGGATAGCTGGTTCACCCAGTATTTCCACGAAGAGGTCTGCCGCACTGATTTTGTGGAGAGAGCCCTTAGCCCGACACTGAAGGAGGCGGCTTGCGCTTTTATGGTGAGAGCTTTGTCGGAGAGGATTGGTTCAGAGGAGGCCTTGTCCGTGAACGGGGTGTCGACGAGCCACGACTGGTTTGGATGCCTGGCCTCTTTCGGCGTATTTACAACGGCGATGCCGGCCTTGTGGTCTGGGATTTGGGAGTCAGAGCAACGGGGGCACGCTGTGGCGCTTTTGCAGTATCTCTCTTGCCTAATTTACGAGGACTCGAATCCCATCTTCGCACCGTGGACCTGCAATAAGGGCGGCGGCTCTCCAGTGCTATGGAGATTCGACAGCGTCGGATTCAATGAGGCATGGAAGCAGGAGAACGTAGCCTACCTGACGACAGCGCTGACCACGGAGCGCATCAGTGACTGGCTTGTGCGAGCGTCAGCACTCCATCAAGGTTCAAAGATTGCGGAACTCGCCAACTCCTTCCTCGATGAACTTGCGACCGGTGCCAGGGCGGTTGACGAGCGAATTGGACTGCTTTTGATCGCACTTCAGACCCCCAGTGGCGTGGGTGGGTTCACCTGGGACACGCTCCGTGCAGCCGCTGCAAACCCAAAGGGCTGACAACGTCTTCCTGGTCCCGTGGAAGGGAAAACCGTTTTGGAGATGTCTTGTTTGGACACTGTTTGCTATCTGGCCGGTTGGTCTGATGAGCGTGGGAATGTTGATGGACGGCATTGATGGACGGCATTGATGGGGGGCAATACGGGGTTTCGGTGTTCTTCGTCTTGCACCTCCATTGCATCCTTGTTCTGCGTGCTTCCATCCTCGGCCGCGATGCATCGACGGTGGCGGGCTGGGGTGGAATCGTCGCTTTCTCCCGGCAGCAGGGCTGCGGGCAGTCCAAGGGCTATCGCTCGTCTTGGGAGGAACTCGGCTTGATTGCGACCCTCACTCGGTTGCGCTGAGGGTGGGGCGGGCTCAGGGCATGGCCATCTTTACCAATCGGGTGCCGCCGGTGCCGTAGTTTAGCTCGACCAGCACGCTGCCTTCTGCTCCACGGATGCAGCGGGCTTCGCCGATCCCGGTGGCGCCACTGGGGTCTTGGACGTCGCTGCGCAGTGCTAGGCTCTTCAGCGTTCCGAGCGCGGAGAACCCGTTCTGATGCGCGGTGCCCTTGCGCAGGAGCAGATGGGGGAGGCGACGCCCATAGGTGCCGAAGGGGGTGCCTAGCAGCGTGTCTCCCGCCAGCAGGGCTTGATTCGTCGCGGCGCTGGCGCCGGAGAGACTGACCAGAGCGACGTAGCGTCCTGTGTCGGGATCAAGCTCAAGCCTCTGCACTGCTGCCACTGCCCCATCTGGGCAGCCGGGTGCGGGATCGCCCTCGCGCATCAAGGTGAGCCAAGTATCGTTTTCCTGTAGCAGGATCAGGAGGGTGTCGTTCGCACTGGTAACGCCCGTGCCGCTGATCTGCCCGAGGATGAGAACTTGATTTCCGATGCACCAGAGCCGGATGAACTTCTTCCACACGGCGCCTGCGATCCCATTAACAGCGAACCCCTTCCGCGCGAGCAGCGTGGGCGTGCCTCCGGCGATGCTGCGCCAGAGGCCCTCGTTTTTTGCCGTCGTCGCGTCACCGCCTTTGAGGGTGGCGCGGAAGATCGTCATGCCGGTGTTGGAGCCTGCTTCGGCAAGGAAGGCGTTGTAAGTCGCCCCGCCAGATCCAGGAGCAGCCTCTCCCTGCCGGGCTAGAATTTGATTGGCACCGCCGACCGCCCGCCGGAAGACGCCCTGCCCGGTCCCTGTGGGAGCGGAGGTGAGGGCGGCGCTGAAGACCGCATCCTTGGCCAGCGACAAACGCTTCGCAAACTCCCCAAAAACGGGCCCTGGAGGATCTCCCACCCTGGTGGGAGCTGGGGTGCCCTCATACACTCTGAAGTAGCCCGTATTGTTGGTCGTGGCCGCACGCAGGGCCGTATCCAGCGCCTTGTTGCCGCCCAGACCCGCATAACTGTAGAGGAAGGCCCAGGTGAAGTTTGTGGAATCATACGACTGGCGCACTCGATGGATCTTGGTGGGACTCTCAGGCGCATCCCCGCCAATGGGCGCGCTCGTCCGCACGAAACTGGATGCGCCGACACCCGAGATGGACAGCATGTCTTGGTTCTTCAGGCCGCTGATTTCACCATTGAGCCTAAGGACGCTGGTATTGGGTAAGTTTTCAGAAATCAGCGCAAGAGACTTGGGCCCGATCCCCGACGAGGTCACTCCGGTCTGAAGCCCAACCCCGACTAGCAGCCCGTCCAGCGACACGAAGATCTGGTTCCGACCGCCGGTCGAGTCTGGGCCCGTGACGGAAACGAACGCCTTTGGATCACCTAAGCTCGATAAGGCGTATTGTCGCACCTGCCCCACAAAAAGCCTGTCCGTGAGGGCAGCCCCACGCACGAGGAATGCATCATCCCAGGCAGGGCTTTGGATGCCGGGATAGATCGCAGCGAATCGGGAACTGGTGGCGCCTGACCCGATATCCGTTGGTGCAGTCGCGGCGGTCCCACCTTGCAGCGCTACCTGCATCGGTGCTTGGTTGGCACTCGCAGAGTCAGTGCGATTCAACTCGCCGAGCCTTTCCCCGGTACGGGAGTCGAAGAAGGTGACGCCGCCAATCGCCTCTGCACTGTAGAGGCGACTGACCGCCAACAGATTGTCGCTCAGGCTCAAAGTGGCACCGAAGCGCCCATTCGCCACGCCGCCGCCCGTGAGCAGTCGGGTCTCGAAGGCATTGGGTGCATCCACCATGGAGACGGCGCCGCGATTCGTATCGCCCTTGATTGAGGACACAAAGGCCACCTCGCCCCGCAGAGCCACAGCGACGCCATAGGCACGACTGGCAGCCATGTCGGAGGCAATGAACTTGTTGATCTGACTCCCGCTGACGGCATCAAAGAGATAGGCAGAACCCGCATCAGCCGTGGCTCCGTGATCATCGCTGACGGCACCGGTGACGACGAGTCCACCGCTGACAGCGACGCTGTAGCCGAACTGATCGCCAGCCACCCCATCGCCGGCAATCAGCTTGAGTAGCTGTCCCCTAGTGCGCAGATCCATCACATACACCGCCCCTTTGAATCCATTGTCGTTCGGAGCACCCACGCACACCCGCGGCCCCTCCACCGCTAAGGCCCAGCCAAAGATGCCTGCACCCACCGGAGTAGCGGGCACCATTTGGCCGAGGAACTTGCCGCTAGACAGGGCAAAGATCTCCACCTTCTCTCCGCCGGGCACCCCCACTAACAGCGTGTTCCCCACGCAGGCCAATGCGTGCCCAAAGTTGTTGCCAGTGGTCGGGGAGGTCGAGCGGATCTTCCTCACTAACTTGCCAGTGCTGCGGCTGAATATCCTCACTTCCCCTGCGGAATTGAAGCTGTCATACCCGAATTGAGGGAATCCCATCACCAGCGTCGTCGGCGTGAGGCACATCGCCGAGGCGTAGTCGCCGCCCAGAGGTGCCAGGATCGTTTTTGGAGGCAATGCGGCAGGGCAAACTGCCGCAACAAGGATCAATACCAGCAAGAAGAGCAGGCGAGTTTTCATGAATGGAGCGAGGTTGGCAAGATCCTTAAAACCTGGGGAACGGCAAGTGCCAAAACATGTCCCCTGGACAGTCGAATGCCAACGAGTCCAACGGCCCGGCTACAACTTTGCGGAGGCTGCGCAGACGGAGATGGAGCCGGTTCGGCCGCGGATGGTGATCTCCCCGAGGTCCTGCCATTCGAGTTGGAAGGTATCGCCGACGAGTTCGCGAGTTTTTGAGGAGGCGATGATGCTGGTGCCGTGCTGCTTGTTCAGTTGCTCCAGTCGGGCGGCGATGTTGACGCTGTCTCCCAGCACGGTCAGGTCCATGCGCGCCTCTACCCCGACGGTGCCGATGATGACGGGGCCAGTGTGAATGCCGATGCCGATGCGGACGGGCTCCTTCCCTGCGGCGATGCGGGTAGTATTGAAGTCCTCCAGCGACTCCAGCATGCCGATGGCGGCGCGCATGGCATTGGCGGCCTGTACCTGCTCCTCACCCGGGCCGGAATCAAAGAGCGCCATGATGGCGTCGCCCATAAATTTATCCACAAAGCCATGATGCTCATGCACGGGGGCGCTGAGGCGATGGAAGAGGCTATTGAGAAAGTCCAGCACCTCCTGCGGTGCCATCGATTCCGACAGGGTGGTGAAGGAGCGGATGTCTGCGAAGAGGATGGTGACGTACCCGATCTCTGCGCGACCGATGGGAAAGTTCTTCACGTTTTGAATGCCCTCGCTAGCGATGCGATTCAGGAACTGCCGTGGCACGAACTTTTCAAAGGATTCGACGAGGTTTTCGACCTCATCGACACGCTTCTTCAGGGAGATGACAAGCTGCACATTCTCCAAGCGCAAGGCGCGCCACTCGAGACAGCGCTGCACGCTGACGCGGAGGTCGTGTGGCTCGATGGGCTTCATCAAAAACTTGTACACCTGCCCTTCATTGATGGAGCCAATCATGGCGTCTGCATCGGAGAACCCAGTGAGGAGGATGCGCACGGCATCCGGCAGGATCTCCTTGGTCTGACTGAAGAGGCCGACGCCTGTCAGTCGCGGCATGCGCTGATCTGCGATGATGAGGTGGATGTCCTGCCCTGGGGGTAGGCTGCTGATCTTTTCCAGAGCCTCCACACCATCATGCGCAAGGATGAGGTTGTAGTCCTTTTGCAGGACCATGGAGATGGCGTCGAGGTTCTTTTCCTCGTCATCTACCAGCATGACGGTGAATTCCTTTTCGACCTGGGATTGCTCCTGGTGGCGCGTGAAGACGTCTTTATTGAGTCGCAGTGCCATGGCGGGTTGGGGGAGTGGGAGGAGGGGGTGGGATCACTTGGTGCGGGACTGGCGCACTGGCAGTACAATCGTGATGGTAGTGCCCTTTCCTTCGGTCGATTGAATTTCAAATCGGCCGCGATGCTTTTCGATGATCTGGTAGCTAATGGACATGCCCATGCCGGTGCCTTCGCCAACGACTTTGGTGGTGAAGAAGGGCTCAAAGAGGCGCTGCCTGACCGCATCGCTCATGCCGGTGCCATCATCGGTGATGGCGATCGCGACTTCGCGCGGGCCTAGCAGACGAGTGCTGATCGTGACGCTGCCGCGCTGCCGCTCCTCCTGACGATTGCGCGTGATGATGGCCTGGCTGGCGTTGACGATCACGTTCATGAAGACCTGATTGAGCTGAGCAGGCAGGCACTCGATGTCGGGGCTATCCACGTAGTCGGTGATGAAGTCCACGCCCTCCTGGTATTGGGATCGCACGAGACGGATGGTGGACTCGAGGTTCTCCACCAGCGGCACGGTCTTGCGCTCCGCCTCATCCAATCGCGAAAAGGTGCGCAGGTCGCGGACGATGGTGCTGATGCGCACTGCGCCTTCATTGATATTGCCCAGGGAGGACTGGAGCCGCTCAAAGCGCTCCTCAAAGTGCGCGGTGATCTCTGGATCGTTGTCATCTCCCAGCATGCCAAAGAGCAGGGTCTTGAACTCTTCGAGGTCCTCACGCAATGAGGCGGCACCCAGGCTGACGAAGTTGGTGGGGTTATTGATCTCATGCGCGACGCCGGCGACCAACGTGCCGAGCCCGGCCATCTTCTCTGAGTGCACCAACTGCGACTGGGTGCGCTTCAGGTCATCAAGGGTGGTGGCCAGTTCGCGCGTTCGCTCGCGGACCTTTGCCTCCAGACCGGTGTAAAGCTGGGCATTCTCGATGGAGATGGAGGCCTGCGCGGTGAGCAGAGACATGACCTCCAGTCGCTCCTCGGTAAAGGCACCGACGGTGAGGTGATTCTCCAGATAGACGACGCCATCGAATTCGCGATGCCGTGCCACGGGCATGCAGATCACGGACTTGGGCTTGGTGCGGAGGATGTAGGGATCGCTCTGGAATTGGTGAGCCAGACTGGCATCATCCAGCACCACGTTCTCTCGCATTCGCAGCACGTAGTGCAGGATGGAGAGCGGCAGCGCCTCCTCATCCTCTGTCACGTCATGCGGCAATGGCGGTGCGGCATCGTCTGCGGGACTGCGTGCGACGATGGTCAGCCGACCCTTTTGATGGGTGACAAAAACACCGCACTGAGCACCAGCGTTTTCCAAAAGGATCTCCATGAACATCGGCAGCAATTGATCGATGACGATCTCGCCAGAGATCGCCCGGGCGGCTTTCATGACCGAGGCGAGATCGAGAGCCTCCTGCCGCACCCCCGAGGAGGTGGTGTTGCCGCGAGGCAGTTCCCGACTGCTGCGACCTGCCGGGGTCTGTGGGACCAGCCGTGGGTAAGTCTGCTCAAGGTGCTGCGCCTTGCGCTCTGCCCCGAGAGCGCGGTAGAGAAGGCAGGCGGCTTTCATGTAGCCTTCCGCAGCACGGTCTTGACCGCCACGTAGATGGAACTTTGCAAAGAGCTCATTGGCCAACGCTTCATCGCGGCGGAACTCATGCTGACGCGCCAGCGCGATGGCGGCGGTGTAGGCGGGGATCGCGTCTGTCTCACTGCCAGTGACGCGCGCCATCTCTGCCTCCATGAGGCGCTGGAGGTGCAGGAAATTGGCATCGCAATTGCGCGCCCAGGCCCGCATCTGGGCCAGATCACGACGCATGCGTCTGAGTGTGGCACTTTTTTCCGCCCCCTTCATGCTGGGGCAGAGCGCGGCAAAGGTGAGGAAGGCGATGAGGTTATAGCGCACCAGTTGCGGCAAGGCCATGGAGCACTGAATGAGCCGATCCTCTTCCGCGATGTGCCTCAGCGCTGCGGGATAGTCTTCATAGGCGAAGGCGATCTCGAGCTTGTAGATGTGGTAGTTCCCGATGCCGGTCTTGAACTTGCGCTGGTGCATGCCGTCGAGGCAGGCTTGCTCGTCAAAGGTCTCGTCGTTCAGACTAAAGCGGTCCTCGGTCAGTCCGCGCAGGTTGCACTGGAACTGGAGAAAGAGCGTGCCGGAATCCAGGGAGTCCTTGTATTCGCAATCGCGGACGATGGTGAGGTATTTGCGCTGCTCTGTGCAGATCGTATCCAGGTCCAGACGCGGATCCCAGATGACGCAGTCCTGCGCGCTGTAGGCGAGGTAGAGGAGGTCCCCTGATTGGTAACCTGCCTCAATGCCCTTTTTGAACCAAGGGGTCATGCTGCCCCAGTGATTGCTCCAGTGATGGATGAACATCGCATACACGTAGATGATGCGGGCCTTGAGCCGCAGATCATCAATGCGATCATTCAGGGTGATGGCCAGCTTTCCATACTGGTAACCGAGCGCTGGCTTGCCCAGCACGCCGCAGAGCACCATGCCATACGCGGCGTAGGCAAAGGCGGCCTCGGGACAATTGCCATGCCGCAGGCAGATGTTCACGGACTTCAGAACGAGGTAGGGCAAGAGCGTGCCGCTGCCGGAAAGAAAAGCGGGCGGAAAGATCTCCATCAACAGACGAATGGCGACGAGCTTCTCAGGGTCCTTGAGAGGTGGCGCATCGGCGACGTCGGAGATGTGACGTCCATTCAAGTTCCACTTCACCATGAAGGTCTCGCGCCAAACATCGAGACGCCCTGGATGGCGAGAGAAGCGCAGGCCGAGAATACCGAGCCCCTGGATGGCAGCAGCGATCGATTCCTCCATCCGGCCCGTGGTGGCGTATTGTCGGGTGCGGATGGCCAGCATGTCCGCACGTTCGAGGTTTGTCAGCGCCTTCTCCAGGATGGTATCGATGCAGCGTTCTGCATTCTCGTATTGTCCCGTCAAATAGGCACAGCGGGCGTACTCGGTATGCAGGTCTTTGGTCAACTGATAGTCTGTCGACCAGGCATCGGCAGGCAAAAGATCGCGACCAATTTCCAAGTAACGGAGCGCGGCTTCATAAGCAGATGAGTCGTGCGCCTTCAAACCGGCGCGCAGATTCAAAAACGCCAGGTTCCGACGTTCGCTCGGGTCCGTGATCAGTGGGCGACCTTCATCGAGATGGCTGACGATCTCAATCAAGCGGCGCTCATCATCGTCTCCAGCGTGCGCCAGCATGAGGCGGCCGATTGTCAGGTGGACGGCGTGTTTGCGGGGTGTATCGATCAGCTCGTAGGCAGCCTGTTGGACGCGGTCGTGCTGGAATTTGTAAACGGGATTGACCTCCAGATCCTCAGTGCTGCTCTCGGGCGCAGCGATGTAGTGGTAGTTCCCGTCCAAGGGCACAATGACGTGACTCTTCAGTGCCCCAATGAGCGCAGTGCCGACCTGGGCAGGCGTCATGCGAGAGATCACGGAGAGCGTGCGCAGGTTAAACGTATTGCCGATGCAGGCCGCCAGTTGCAGCAGTTCTTGCGCCGTCGGGTCCAGCTTGCGCAGACGCGAAACGACGAACTCGACGACGTTTCCGCTGACGCCAGCGAGCGCCACCTTTCCCAAGTCCCAGGTCCAGGTGCCGGTATCGATTGAGAACCCAATCGCCCCATCCTCGTAGAGGGTTTTGAGCAACTCGTTGATGAAGAAGGGATTGCCGTCAGTGCGCAGGAAGAGCTCGTCTCCCAATGGCTTAGCGATGGCCACATCACAACGCAGCGAGTCTGCGACGAGCTCCGTGACGCTGTCCGCACTAAGCGTGCCCAGCTCCAGACGGCTCACGGGGTGTTGCTTTTCGATCTCGCTGACGGCGAGTTGGAAGGGGTGGCCCTCATCGACTTCGTTATCGCGATAGGCGCAGATCAGCAGCAGGTGACTGAGATCTCGCGAGGCAAAGAGACGCTGGAGGAGGCTGAGCGTCGGGGCATCGCTCCACTGCATGTCATCCAGGAAGATGGTCAAGGGATGCCCAGCAGCGGCGAAGACTTTGAGGAAGCTGATGAAAACCAACTGGAAGCGATTCTGCGATTCCGCAGCAGAGAGACGCGGCACCGGAGGTTGCGGACCAATGAGGGATTCCAGCGAGGGGATGATGTCCACCATCAGTTGGCCATTGGCACCGAGAGCGTCTTGCAGTTGCTGCCGCCAAGTTTCCAGACGGCTGGCAGACTCCGTCATCACCTGCTGTACCAGACCGCGCAAGGCACCTGTCAGGGCAAAGTAGGCGGTGTTGCGCTGAAGCTGACCAAACTTTCCTTGGATCAAGAAGCCGTGCTGTCTGACGATGGGCTTGTTGATCTCATTGACCAGCGCCGTCTTGCCAATGCCGGAATGACCCGATACGAGACAGAGTTGCAGATCCCCCTTCGCGGCCTGGTCACAGAGCCCGGCCAGTGCTGCAAACTCGCCTTCGCGGCCGTAGAGTTTTTGGGAAACCTGGAAGCGCTCAGACACATCCTGCGCCCCGATGGTGAAGGGTGCAATGCTGCTGGCGTGCGCCCATTGCCGCTGGCATTCCCGTAAATCCGCCAGGATGCCAAAGGAACTCTGGTAGCGGTCCTCCGCATTTTTTGCGGTGAGCTTGCGCACGACGTCTGCCAGGGGTTGCGGCACCGCAGGATTGATATCGGACGGGGATGGGAGGGGCTTGCTGATGTGAGTGTGAATCCACTCCAGCGTGTCCGCAGCACGGAAGGGAAGCTGCCCTGTCAGCAGCTCAAAAAACGAGATTCCCAGAGAGTAAAAGTCTGAACGGTAATCTAGATCCCGGTTCATACGGCCGGTTTGCTCTGGCGAAATGTAGGGCAGTGATCCATCCAGCCGCTTGGCCAGTGCGACGCCCTGCCGCTCCCGCGAAAGCTCCGACGAGATGCCAAAGTCGATCAGCCGAACGGCGTCGCGTGCATCATCCCAGAGGATATTGCGAGGCACGACGTCTTTATGCACGATACCGCGCTGATGGATGCTGCTAAGCGCCTCCACCGTCTTGATGGCCAGATCCAAAAAGGTGCCGACCGCCAGCAGCCTGGTATCTCCGGCCTCCAGCGCCATGGCCAGCGACTTGCCAAAGGGCTCCATGACAATGGCCAGATTGCCATAGCCGTGCTTTTCGAGCCCGAAAAGCGACACCACCCCCGCAGCACCCTGCAACTTCTCTGCAATGGAGTACTCATGCCGGATTTCGGCGAGATCTTGATTGAGGGGATATTCGGAGCTGAGGGTCTTAATGACCACGGGCATCCCGTCTGACACGCGTGTGGCGTAATGAACGGTAATCAGCGGCGAATGGTGAATCCGCTCGCCAATTTCATAACCAGGAATGACGACGGACATGTTACCTCATGATTGACACCAACCACCAATTTTCAAACACCAAACAAGCGATTGAATGAGGCAGCGTAAAAATTGCTGGCATCCACTAGCAGCGGTTCACCATGACCGCAAAGAGCGCTTTGAAAAGGAATCTCCTTCAGGCGAATGAAATCTTCCGGCTGCGGTTTGTTCACCATCATCCAGAGCACGCCACAGTTCGCCTTGGTAAAGAAGCCCATCTCCCGCATGAGTTTCTCAGAGTTTTCATCAAAGAACTCATCTGGAACCTCCCAATTCTGCAGTGCATCGCAGGCCAGCATCACCCCGCCTTCGCGTTCCAACCGCAAGATACACTCTGGGCGGTTCGTGGTCTCGAAGGTGAAGATCGAGCAGTCATCAAAAGGTCTGCGTCCACCAGCGGTGAAGAATTGGGTCGGCGCCACGCCGTTTTTTTCCGTCATTCCAGGCAGCCCCCAGTACTCCGCACTGGGATAGCGTGCCATGTAGAAGGCATCGTCCAGACCGTGCAAATCGCCGATGCGCGAGATGTGCTTCACGGTGCCGAGTTCATCGAGAGCGGCGAGTCCGGCCTCATCCAAACGGACGGTGTTGACGATGGTGAGATCGCGACCTTGGCGCACCACCATCATGTTGCGGCTGAACTGCCAGTCAGAGCCGAGTAGCTCTGCACGCATCGTTCCCGTCAGGAAAAACACATCTGGATACAGCTCGATAAATTGGCCATGCGGCATGGCGGGCGGAAAGATGTCAGAGTTCATTGGGTTGCGGGTTCGGGATTACTGGCGGTCAAAGGTGCCTGCGAAGACATACTCCGTGGCATACTCATGGAGATACTCGTTCAAATACTGGCGCTGCGCAGCGCTGAGGCGGTCGAAGCGGATGTCCTCCTCCGTCTCGCTACCATCGCTGCTGTCCATGCGCTTCAGATGAAAGAGCGTCATGTCCCGACCACCAAAGAACTTCTTCAAGTACTCATGCTGCGGGCGCGCGTTGCTCATATCAAAGACCGCGCTGCACAGGGCCGTCAACTCTGGTCGGGCCGTCAGGGCCTGCGCATCGAAGCGGTCCGTGGGTGTCGATGGAGTAATATAAGGAGGGTAGCTCCGCTTTTGGTGCACCGGATGGGTACGTAGCTCTTGGAGATAGGTGGTGTCTATACCGGCTTGTTCAGCGCCACTACAGAGAATGTTCAGGTAGCGTTGGGATGGCAGGCAGTCGTCATCGAGAAAGCCCGGCATACCCACATACACCGCTGCGGACACGGGTCCAGCCGATGTCACGACTGGCATCTCGATGCGATCATAACCGTAACCGTAGGCCTCGGCGGCATCGAGTTTTTCCAGAGCAGCGTCATCGCATTGATGCACCACACCAGACACTGCATCGCTAGAATTGGTGCTCGGCACGACATTTGCCACTCCACCTTCATGACGAAAAAAATGTCGCACGTTGAATGCCAGTCTCCATCCTGGCAAGTTGGCTTTTCGTGAAGACAATGGCTCCACACCCTTCGCGCGCATCGACGCAAGGCTCATGTTTGAACCATAGCCAAAGTAGTAGAACACAATGTCTGAAGGCCAGTTCATGCGGAGTAAAGCTATTGTCAATTCATTGCTTGTGCAAAACCTGACTTATAGGTAGTCTCGGAAATCCATGGGGTCATCCCCGGGTCTGGGAACAGACATATTCCCGAGCAGATAACTCGCCAAAATAGGAATAATTATCATGCAAAGTTCTAGCTACGAATTCATCATCAGCCGCACTCCAAACAGCGATGTCTATCAAACTTGGCGTGTCGATCCCAACCAAGAGGAGCTGCTGGTGCCCGTCAAGACGCGCGCCAACACCACGCTGGATCGCGAGATCCAACTCATCACCGTGGGGAATTATTTGCTCGGGTGGGGCGCCCAAGGGAATGATCCCACTCCCCTGAATGCCGCTTCCTCTGGGGAGCCGACGCCGGCTTATCCCTACCGTTTGCTGCAGTTTGATCCGACGAGCCCCACGCCACTCTCTCGCAATCCAGTGCAGAGCGGCTGGTGGGACAAGGCCAAGTTCTTCTGGGGTCGCGCAGACTTTGGTCACGAAGGACAAGACAAGGGCGGTTACTCGGATGGCACGGAGCTGTGCCTCGTTTCCTGCGGGAACTTTGTGCTGAACTTCATCCCGACCCAGGGACGTGGCACCTTCCGTCTGTGGAATTTTGATCCCGGTCTGGCAGACCCATTGGCGGAATATGGACCGCAGGGTGCCTTTGCCCGCATCGAACTCGGGCACGAGCTCATCTACATCAGCGACTACGTCATCGACTGGGTGCCTGCAACAGGCGCGTATGTGCTGTGGAGCTTTGATCCGCTGAACAAGATCCCCCTCAGCCAGCCAGTGATCCAGGAGGGAACCTGGAAGACCATTAAAGAGGGGCATCGTCTCGTCCGCATCGGTGATAAGATCCTGCACTGGAATCCCGTCGACGGTAGCTATCGCTTGCTGGCCTTTGACCCGAAAGCCAAGGACCCCATCGCCAAGGTGCTGAAGAAAGGCACCCTGCCAAAGGCCATCACCGACAGCGCCACGCTGACCTGCGTGGAGCCCACCATCCCCGTGGATGCGAAGCAGGCGGCGACACCTGGCTCGATGGATTTCCTGCGCAGCAAGATCAAACACGTGGTGTACATCATGCTGGAGAACCGCTCCTTTGATCACATCTGCGGTTGGCTCTATGAGAACGATAAACCCGCACAGATCATCGGCGGTAAGGGGCCTTTCAAAGGGGCCAGCACCAAGTTCTTCAACCTCAATGGAAAAAAGGAGGTCCACCTCAGCAAGTTCCGCGATGGCAAAGTGGACGAGAGCCAGGAGCTCGAGATCTTCCACGAGGACCCCTATCACGACAACTCCGACGTGATGCGCCAGCTCTTCCACGGCAACCCCGAGGCCTACCTGAAGCAAGGCAAGCCGAACATGGGTGGCTTTGTCGCCAACAACGGCAATGACAACGTGATGGAGACCTTCACGCCAGAGCAAGTGCCCGTGCTCAATGGACTGGGGAAAAACTTCGCTATCTCTGATGAATGGTTTTGCTCCATGCCCGGTGGCACCGATGTGAATCGCGCCTTTTCGCTGACGGGTTCTTCCTTCAACGTTCTGAACAACTTCCAGAACGGAGATGAATACATCGACTGGCCCTTCGGCCTACATCGCCCATCCATCTTCAAGGTCTTGTGGGCCAATGGATTCACGGACTGGAAGATCTACAACTCGGTGAAGTGGATGAACTTTGTCTTCACCTACCACCTCTTCCTTCAGGGGCAGATCCCATCTCTATCCCCCGTCCCCACCTCCGACGATCCCCAGAACCAGGACCTGCCACCCAATGCGCCGATCTCCCCGATCGATCAGTTCCTGACCGATGCCAAGGCGGGCAAGCTCCCTGCCTTCAGCTACCTGGAACCGCGCTGGATCGCACCGCAAGGCACCACCTCCTACCACCCAGGCGGCGATCTCGTCCCTGGGGAGCAGCACCTGCTGGAGATCTTCAATGCCTTGCAAGATAGCCCCGCCTGGAATGAGACGCTCTTTGTCATCACCTTTGATGAGCACGGCGGCATCTACGACCACGTGCCGCCGCCCTACGCTGCAAAGCCCTATCCGAACGACTGGGCAGACGGCTTCAACTTTGATATCATGGGCGTGCGCATTCCCACCCTCCTCATCTCGCCGTGGATCACAGAAAAGACTGTGTTCCGCTCTGAGACAGACGTGGCGTACGACTCCACCTCCATCCTGGCCACCCTCCTCGATTGGCTAGGCATCCCGCGCTCGCGCTGGGGTCTGGGGGATCGCATCAAGGCAGCACCAACCTTTGAAGGCGTCGTAAATCGCCCCACGGCACGCACCGATGTGGTGAAGATCGAGCCCCCCTACGACGTGAATAACCCACGCGAAGGTGCTGCCAATAGCGATATCCCCCTCAATGGCCTCCAAGAAGTCATGGGGCCTCGCCTCATCGCGACCCTGACCCGCCATTTGCCGCGCACACAAGCACGACAAATCGCGGCGAACATCATGGCCAAAGGCACCACACTAAAGAGCTTCTGCAAGCAGATCGAGGCGCTGGAGAAGCGCCTGAATCGCTAACTCGCGCCAGTTCACTTTTTAGACTTCGACTTCCGCTTGGGTTTCGGAGCGATGCAGGCTGCGCACGCATCGCCGTCCGCACCCGCTTCTTTGCAGCGGGCCATCGCCTCCTCCATCGAATAGGTCGGATGAGGCATTGGTGTCGGCGTAAAGAACAAATCCATCTGCGCCAGCGCGCAGAGGATCAGCTTATCTGCTGGCTTGGGCGGGTTCGGAGCGCCGGAGCCGTCATCATTGTTGAACCACCTCTGGCAGGCCGCCGCTTTGGCTTCCTCAGGCGTGATGTCTGGATTCTTTGCATACTCCGCCAGGAACGAAGCCGCCACCAGGTCCTGGGCCTCATACTTGCGGATGTCTGGGATGGTCGTCGGATCATTGGTGCACTGCCCCGTCACCCCAGCAGCGATCATGTGGTTCGTGATCAGGTAAGGTGTCAGCCGCTTGCTATCGGGCCGGATGCGAATCGAACCCGTCTGCAAAACATCTGCCTTTGGAACGCCCGTCGTTTTATCCTTCGGCATGTCATTTTTCCAAGTCGCCCGCAACCAACCCGGTGCCTGCGGATCATACAGTGGGGAACCACCGACCAAAAGTGGCAGTGTCATCTTCCCCTTCTTACGATGCGGAGGATTGAGTAGCAGTTCCAGCATGCTACGAATGTAATCGCGGCGTGGTCCCGAGTCGAAGAACGCGCTGGACATCATCATCGGGAAGAAGTCGTTCGGATACTCACTCTGGCCAGAGCCCGGTGCGGCCACGGGATTGACATCCATGATCGTCTTGTAGGCCCCCATTTGCTCTTCAGGGATGCCGACACAACCCAGCAATCGCACCCAGCGTTGCAGGGTCATGTTGTTCAGGTAACTGCCCTCCCGCAGCGCCTGCCAAGGCGGGTAATGCAGCAGCAACACCGCCTGATGATTCAGGATGCCCATGCCGTGCGGGAGAAAAATGCTCCACTTGCAGTCCCCATCGGTGGGGCTGCCATTGACAGGAAATCCCTCCATCGGATTCCAGACGCCGAGTTGCTGCATCAGCTTCATGCCCTCGATCGCCTTGCCCCCGATCTCTGGAGTCAGCATCGCCTGATGCCGCTCAGAAAACTGCCTCAGCGCAGTGACGGAGCCCTTTGCCGTGATCGTCACTTCATAGGCGCGATTCTTCTTCACCACCGCACATTGCGGAGCAGAGAAGCCATCCTGCTCTAGCGAGCTGACGACGTAATGCGCGATCTGCGCGCAATCATCTGTGATGCCGACTTCGGGGTCGAGGTATTCCACCGCTGGATACAGCGGGGCGACTGTGGCAATTTTCCCGAGCACATAGGTAAGCTGGGCCATCCCGCACTAGCCCATCAAGCAACAGTCCTGTCAACCCACGATCCCCCTTTTCAGGAAAGCATCCCCACCGGGACGCTGAAGCTACGTTCACCGCCCGTGACTGCCCTGGCCGCCCCACCTTATGGGGAAGAACAGGTTGTGTGATTCCGTCCGAAACCCTTGACTCACCTGCTTCCTGGCCTAAATCTCGGACCACGCGACCCCAGAAGATATCGCCCCAACCGATATTGAATCGCACTCTTAACACTGTTCGGCCGAAGAATGAGAGGAATATCATCAAGGACTGTCCTAGCTGCGGTGGGAGCGTTGCTCCTTTTGCAGATTTCTCTTCGGCCGGTATTTCGACACTTCTTTACTTCGACCGAATCACTTGTAGCGAACCTTGAATCATCAGATCGCGATACAGTGTTGAGCGGATATTACTATCTGACCGAACGAGTAAACCCCATCGCTGTCGATAAGGCGATTGCACACCTTGCGAGTGATGACGACTACATTTGGCTCAACGCGGCTCATTATCTTGGGGCGTGCAAGCATGAATCCTCGGTTCCATACTTGATTAAGGCGCTTCGCCATACGGCATGGAGGGTAGATGAAGACACAGTGGCTTATCTCAAGGCAATAACTCGGCAGGATCTTCCCAATAATTTTGGTACCTGGAAGAGGTGGTGGGATTCGGCCGGAAGAGATGCTCAGATCGATTGGGAGTCAAAGCTGGGACATGCCCCACGAACAACCAAAGCCGAACCTCCAAGGTAGCATTGGAACGCGCTGCTAGAGGCGTGGCTTGGTGTGCGGAGCCACTGCCGAGGCCCGGATGCCAATCGTTGTCGGGGAATACGAATCAGCCAAATGATGGCTTGCCCTTCCCTCCCCATTCCTCTGCCTTTATCAGCGTTTTGTTAGCGTCTCATCAGCGGTTCTTTGGCTTTTCATGACGGGGTGGGAAGCACCGCAGACCGTATACGGGCTGGAAGCACCACGCCCCGAAACCACTGCGCTCTGGAGGTTCTGCGCCCTAGGAGGTGACCTCTACTTCAGGCAATCTGCGCTGGTCGATGACGTGATCGGAGGTGGAGAGCTGGAGTGGAATCGTGGCTTTCTCCCGGCAGCAGGGCTGCGTGCAGTCCAAGACCTTGGTTTTTTGTTTTTCGGCCAAATGCGAAATCCGCACTGCGTGGGCAGTATAGCTCTGCATGCGTTGCATCCTTTTCTCTTTCCTTATCGTCGTCGGGATCCAGGCAGCAGATGTGCCCAGTGCGCCTCTGCGGGCGGGGGCGGCGACTAGCAATATCACGCCGCCGATTGGGGGCGAAATCGTGGGTGGGTTTTTGCCTTTTCCTTCGGCGCACATTCATGATGAGTTGCATGCGCGGTGTCTGGTGCTGGATGATGGTAAAACGAAGATCGCCCTGGTGGTCTGCGATCTGCTGGGATTGCACCGCAGCGTGTCGGTGGAGGCTCGGAAGATGATCGAAGAGGCGACCGGCATCCCTGCGGCCAATGTCCTGATCTCTGGCACTCACACGCATTCCGCGACGAACGCGCTGGGCGGGAATCCTCGTACCTATGACTCGGACATGGCGCTGACTGAGTACCAATCCTTCGTCGCCCGACGCATCGCGGATGGGGTGCGTCGTGCGGTGAACCTGCTGCGTCCGGCGGAGATTGCTTTTGGTCAGGTCGATGCCCCCGAGCATGTCCACATCCGCCGCTGGTTTTTGAAGGAGGGCACGATGCCGCCGAATCCTTTTGGGAAGATCGACAAAGTGA
This sequence comes from Verrucomicrobiaceae bacterium, assembly GCA_024232965.1. Classification (GTDB taxonomy): domain Bacteria; phylum Verrucomicrobiota; class Verrucomicrobiia; order Verrucomicrobiales; family Verrucomicrobiaceae; genus JACKQF01. The sequence goes on from JACKQF010000006.1 coordinate 222,785, forward strand.
AGATGAACCCTGGAGCCGGGAACCCCAATCTCGTGGAGCCTGCGGGCAAGCCTGACCCGACGGTGTCCTTCATCGCCGTGCGCGAACCAGGGGGACGGATGATCGCTGTCTATTCTGCGTACTCGCTGCACTACGTCGGTGGCGTGGGGACTGCGCACATCTCCGCAGACTATTACGGCATGTATTGCGAGGCCTTGAAGCGGCTGCAAAAGGACGCTGTGGAAGATCCGCCGTTTGTTGCGATGATGGCGAACGGCACGAGCGGTGATGCCAACAACATTAACTTCCTCAACCCCGGCCCCAAGAAGGCTGCGTATGAGCAGATGCGCTACGTTGCTGAAGACGTGGCGGGTAAGGTGAACGGGGCGTTGGCAAACATGAGCTGGCAGACGAGCGCACCTTTGGCGACTCGATACCGAGAGCTGGGCATTGCGTGGCGCAGCATTGATGCGGACCTGCTGAAGTGGGCGAAGGACACGGAGGCCAATGCGCCTCGCATCCAGGGAAAGGCGGATCTGCCCAATGCCTATGCGGGGCGTGTGCAACGTCTGGCGGCGGCCAGTCCAGAGACGAAGGCACCGGTGCAGTTGCTGCGCATCGGAGACATCTGCATTGGCACGACGCCTTGCGAGACCTTTGCGGAGACGGGCCGGGAATTCAAAGAGCGCAGTCCGTTTGCGAAGTCCTTCATGGTGGAGCTGGCGCATGGCTACTACGGTTACATGCCGACCCCACGCCACTTTGAGTTGGGCGGCTACGAAACCTGGCCCGGCACGAATAATCTGGAGCCACAAGCATCGGTGAAGATGATGGACGCGCTTTTGGAGATGGCGGCCGAGGTGAAGGCGGAGTGAGTGGGGCACGCGTTTCAGGCAGGATGCCTGAGCGACTGCTTTTGACCGTTGCGAGGGCGCGGCTTTCATTCTAATGGACTGCCATGTCCAAGATCGGAACTCCTCTTTCTCCCACGGCTACGAAAGTCATGCTGCTCGGCTCGGGCGAGCTCGGCAAAGAAGTGGCCATTGAACTCCAGCGCTTCGGCGTGGAGGTCATCGCTGTTGACCGTTACGAAAACGCCCCCGCCATGCAGGTGGCGCATCGCAGTCATGTGATCAGCATGCTGGACGGTGCGGCCCTGCGCGGGCTGGTGGAGGCTGAGAAGCCGGACCTGATCGTCCCAGAGATTGAGGCGATCGCGACGGAGACGCTGCTGGAACTGGAGGCCGAGGGTTTCAATGTGGTGCCGACCGCGCGGGCGACTCGGCTGACAATGAACCGCGAAGGCATCCGCCGCTTGGCTGCGGAGGAGCTGGGACTGAAGTCTTCCCCCTACCGCTTTGCGGCGACGGAGGAAGAATACCGGGCTGCCATTGCAGAGATCGGGATGCCTTGCGTGATCAAGCCGATCATGAGCAGTTCCGGTAAAGGCCAAAGCGTCGTCCGCAGCGAGGACGACATGATGACCTCATGGCAATACGCACAAGAAGGCGGACGCGCAGGCAAGGGCAAAGTAATCGTCGAGGGCTTCGTCGACTTTGACTACGAGATCACGATGCTGACCGTCCGCCATGTCGGAGGGACCTCGTTTTGTGCGCCGGTGGGTCACACCCAGATCAAGGGCGACTATCGCGAATCCTGGCAGCCGCACCCGATGTCTGCCAAGGCGCTGGCAGAAGCGGAACGTATGGCGGGCGCCGTGACTGAGGCCCTGGGTGGCTTTGGGCTTTTTGGGGTGGAGCTGTTTGTGAAGGGTGACGAGGTCATCTTTAGCGAGGTCTCCCCACGGCCGCACGACACCGGTCTAGTGACGCTGATTTCGCAGGATCTTTCGGAGTTTGCGCTGCATGTGCGCGCAATCCTACGGCTGCCGATCCCGAACATTCACCAGCATGGACCTAGCGCTTCCTGTGCGGTCCTGGTCGAGGGCGACTCTGCGCAGGTGCAGTTCGGATCCTTGGATGAGGTCCTGTCCCAGCCCGACACGCAGATGCGTCTTTTCGGAAAACCGAATGTCAGTGGGCAGCGCCGTATGGCGGTGACGTTAGCGCGGGCGGAGACGGTCGAAAAAGCCCGGGAAAAGGCGCATCGGGCAGCCGGTGCGATGGAAATCCGGTTGTGATGCCGCTTGGAAATGGGAAGATGGGCCCGCTCAAACCATGAACTGGTACGTCAATAACAACGGTGCCGCTGAAGGTCCCTTCGATGAGGCCACGATGACCGGCATGGCACGGGATCAGGACCTGCGGTCGGAGACCCTGGTCTGGCACCCTGAGATGACGGATTGGGTGCCGGTGGCCGAGCTCAATCCTCTCTGGTGGGTGGCGGCTTTTCAAAAGAAGGCCCCAGCCCCCCCACCTGCGCCAATGCCTACAGCAGCAGGGGCGATGCCCGCCAAAAAGGCTCCAAAACCAGCAGCCATCCCAGCCGCGCCCGCCGCGCAAGAATCCGTGGGCCTCTTCAGGCGTCTCTTTGGACGCGGCAAGAAAAAGGACGAGTAGTCATCATCGAATGCCCTGTGGCGCACCTCAAGGGGCGCCGAAGACGACGAGCTCCTTACCATTGGTTCCGTCCCAGACGCGCAGGACACTGTCTTCACCGCCACCGATGATGGTGCTGCCGCTGGCGGTGCTGGCGGCGGATTGCATGTAGTCGGGTAGCTTTGAGATCGCGCGGCTTTGTACGCCGTCGTCGTTCACAATGCGTACCAGATTATCGCCCGCAGAGGTCACGATCTGATTGCTGGCACCGATGAATTGCAGGGAGGTCACTTCTTTTGTCCAGCCATCGATGACCTTCTTGCGCTCGCCCGTGATCATATCCCAAGACACCACCACGCCATCTGCGCCAGCGGTGGCCAGCACACGACCGTCTGCGCGGAAGGCGACACCCAGCACGTGATGCGTGTGGCTCTCTAAGGCGTTCAACTGCTTGCCAGTGGCGATCTCGGTGACCTTGGCGATCTTGTCCGCTCCGCCAGAAGCGAGGTGCTTCCCGTCGGGCGAAAAGTCGAGGCTCAGCACCGCATCGGTGTGCAGATCCTTCCAGGTTTTGATGGGTTTCCCACTCGCGGTCTCAAAGAGGATCACGTCGCCCGTGCGGGAAAGCTCACCACCACCGGTGGCCAGGGTTTTGCCATCGGGGCTGAAGCGCACCGCGTTGACTCGATCCGTGAAGAGGCTGTGATTCGTCGCGCCGCCCAGGGTCCGCTCGAGCACCCAATGGGGCGTCGCATTGCTGGAGACCACCGCACCGCCGACCTGTCGCACGGTGAAGCTGCCGTCGGCCTCCGCCGCGACTGTTGCCCCGGCGGCTTTGGGCACGGCAACTTTTTCGATCGCTAAGCCGGAGGCGATGCCCCAGACGCGCAGGGCTCCGTCATCCATGATCGCGGCCGCTCGCTGTCCATCGGTTGAAAACGTGACGGCGAGTGCTTTTGCGGTCGGTTTGGCTAGGGCGGATTTGGCTTTGGCTAGATCGGCGGTGGCTTGGTCCTGTAGCTTTTTCGCGGCAGCGATCGCTGCATTCGCGGTGGCGAGTGCTTTTGCGTTTTTGGCCTTGCTGTCGGTGATGCGCTTTTGATCTGCCTCGGCATCGGTCACGTTGCTCTGGGTGGCATTGACTGCGGCCAGCACGGAGGTCTCTTTGGTTTTTGCAGTCAGGAGTTTGTCTTGGGCGGTCTTCAGTTCCTTCTCCAAGGCTGCATCTGCTTTGCCACCCGGAGCTTTGGCGATGGCGGCGGTGGCTTCATCCACGACCTTTTGCGCGGCGATGCGCTCGTCGGTAGCGGGCTTGACCTCTTTTTGTTTTTCAGGCAGCACTTTTTTCATCGCCACGATGGCTTCGGTGGCCTTTTTCAGCAGCTCATCCAGCGCCTTGTTCTGGGCCTCAATGCGGGTGACTTCGCCCTTTTGGAAGGCCTGCTCCAGCGTCTGCGCCGCGATGGTCCAATCGAGCGCGGCGATCTGTTGGCCGAGTTCGACACTGCCTCGCAGATCCGCGACCGGCTTGGCACTGGCGGCCTCCCAGACGCGGACGCTGCCGTCGGTGCAACCGGTCAGCACTTGGCGACCATCAGCAGACAGAGCGCTGCTGAGCACGGCGACCTTCCCTGTAGTCTCGATCTTTTTGATCAGATCGGGACTGACGGCGGCGGAAGCGGGCGGTGTGGCTGCGGCTTGGGCTTTGCTACTTTCGAGGCGCCAGATTTTTACCTCGCGGAAGCTCCCGCTGGCGAGGCGTTTGCCATCGGGGCTGAAGGCGAGCGATTGAACGAGAGCGCGGTGGGCGCCGCCGGATTTTTCTTTGGGATCGGCGATCTGCCCGATCCATTGGCGTGTCGCGAGATCGTAGAAGTGGAGTTGATTGGATCTCCCGCACACGGCGTAGCGCCCGTCTTGAGTCATGGCCACGCTGTAGATCGGGTGCACGCTGGCGGAAAGGGCCTGCCAGGCGACGCTGCGCTCTTGCTGCACGGAACTGGCGGCCCCTTGATCGATCCACTGCCGCAGCAGGGCGACCTCTGCCGGGGTCAGGTCCACAGCGCCGCTTTTGTTGTTTCCTGGCGGCATCTCCATGTCGTGCTGATGCAGGGAGGCCTGGACGATCAGGCTTTCCGCGCCTTTGCCTTTCACGATTCCGGGGCCGGATTCGCCGCCTTTCAGCATGAGCTCTGGCGTCTCCATGTTCAGGTCTGCCTTGGTCGTGGTCTTGTTGTGGCAGGAGATGCAGTTGGTCTTGAGAAAGGGGTAGATGTCCTTGTAAAAATCCAGTTCCGCCCCCGAAAGTGCAACGGGAGCGAAGGAAAACAGGGCAGCAATGAGCAGGCGTGGTTGGGCGGACATAGCGGGGGCGACTGCTGTACCTACGGTGCATCGGCGTGTTTTTGCACAGGGGGTGCAGGACTTCTGCGGGGCACTTTCCTCTGGCACAGGATCACTGGAGACTTGCAGGGCCTCCCACAGGCTCTATTCTGCGCGCCCACCTCGACCGACACACTTCATGACACAAGCCCACTCCACCCTGGAAGAGATCCGCCGCATCCGCATCGAAAAGGCTACGGAACTCCAGAAACTTGGCATCTCCGCTTATCCCTCCAAGAGCGCGCGCGACGCTTATGCTGGTCCGATCTTGGCAGAGTATGAGGCCCATGAAGGAAAAACGGTCACCGTCGGCGGTCGCATCATGTCCTTCCGCAAACAGGGCGGCATGGCCTTTGCCCATATCCAGGATCAGACGGGCAAGATTCAGCTTTTGATTCGCCGTGAGACCCTCGGCGAGACCCGCCCCGCTGACGCTGCCATCGGTTTCACGGAACTGCGCCTGCTGGACGTTGGCGATATCGTCGAAGGCACGGGCAAGGTGATGAAGTCCATGCGCGGGGAGATCTCCATCGAGGTCGTCACGCTGCGTCTCCTGACCAAGACCATCCGTCCGCTGCCCGACCAATGGCACGGACTGAAGGATCGCGAGTCGATCCTGCGCAAGCGTTACCTGGACACGATCATGGACCCAGAGTCCCATCGTCGTTACGCCTCCGTGGCGAAAATGATCGCTGGTATCCGCGAGTTCCTCAATGCGCGCGGTTTCATCGAATTCCAGACGCCGATCATCCAGGCGCAGTACGGCGGCGGCACGGCCAAACCCTTCCGCACCCATGTGAATGCGCTCAGCACGGACATGTATTTGGCCATCTCTCACGAGCTGTATTTGAAGCGTCTGATTGTGGCGGGTTACGACAAGGTGTACACCATTGGCCGTTACTTCCGCAATGAAGGCATCGACCGCAGCCATCACCCTGAGTTCTCCATGGTGGAGACGATGGCCGCCTACGAGAACTATGAGTACAACATGGATCTGGTCGAAGAAATGTTCCGCCACCTGGCAGTGAACGTCTTTGGTCGCACGGAATTCAAGGTCAAGGATCAGACCATCGACTTTGGTCCCGCCTGGCGTCGGGTGCGCATGGTGGATGTGGTCAGCGAGGTCACCGGTGTGGATTTTGGCGCGATGACGACTTTGGACGAGGCCCAGGCAGCGCTGAAGAAACTGGACGTGCATGAGCACGCCGAATCCATCGGTCACGCGCTGGTGTTGGCCTTTGAGCATTTCGGCGAAAAGACTCTGATCCAGCCAACCCTGGTGTATGGGCAGCCCGTGGAAATCTCCCCCCTAGCGAAGCCGCTGGAGAGCGATCCCCGCTGGGCAGAGCGCTTTGAAATCTACATCGCAGGCATGGAGTGCGGCGATAACTGGTCCGAGCAGAATGATCCGGTGCAGCTTCTCGAAACTTGGCGCAAGGCCTACAAGGTGGGTGAAGAAGACAGCGGTGTCTTCCACGCGCTGGACTTTGATTTCATCGAAGCCTTGGAACACGGCATGCCACCCACCACCGGCATCGGCCCTGGCATTGAGCGCATGGCGATGATCTTCACCGAACAGGAAAACATCGACGACGTCATCTTCTTCCCAATGATGCGCCCAGCGATGTCGAACGTGAACGCTGAGATCTTCGGCGTGGACATCAGCGCTGCGAAGGCACCGCAGAAGGAGTAGCCCGCCCGGCGATTTTTCTTGTCTCTGGAATTGGGGTGGCGACAATTTGGGGATGAGATTGCGGTTGATTTGGCTGGGGGTGTCTTTTTTTGCAGCGGCGTTCGCGCAGGCTGGGGACGCAGTATTGGAAGGCCTGACCGCCCATGTTGCAGAGCATCCCGACGGAGGGGCGGCCTTTTCGTTCCCGCGTGCCGCGTATGCGAAGAGGGCGGACCTGGCGGGGCTGCCGATTGGGGTGTTTGACTCAGGGATTGGGGGGCTCACCGTCTTGGAGGCCCTGCTGAAGGCGGATGTTTTTCACAACGACAATTTGCAGCCGGGTGCGGATGGTCGGCCCGATTTTGTGGAGGAGCGCTTCATTTATCTGGGAGATCAGGCCAACATGCCGTACGGGAATTATCCCTCCAGCGGCAGGACGGATTACTTGCGGGAACTGATCCTGAAAGATGCGCTGTTTTTGCTGGGGAATCGTTATTGGCCGAAGGCGGATGCGCCGCAGCCGAGCTTCGACAAACCACCGGTGAAGGCCCTGGTCATCGCCTGCAACACGGCCACGGCGTATGGGTTGGAGGATGTGCGTGCCGCTGCGAAGGAGTGGGGGGTGCCGGTATTCGTCGTGGGGGTGGTGGAGGCGGGTGCACGTGGGCTTTTGCAGGCCCCCGAGGATGGGGCGGTGGGGGTTTTGGCGACGGTTGGGACCTGCTCCAGCGAGGTGTACCCAAAGACGATCCAACGGACCCTGGGTTTGGCGGGGCGTGGGATCGCGAGGGTGACGCAGTTCGGCAGCGCCCGGCTGGCGGGGGTGATCGAGGGAGACCCCGCCTTTGATACTGAGTTGAAGGTGCAGGTCGCGGGGGATGTGAGGGGGCTGGTGGAGGCGCATCGCGCGGCGCGGAGCGGAGGGCAGGTGGTCCCGCTCAAGAAGGTCATGCTGGGCTGCACGCACTTCCCGCTGGCGATTGGGGAGATCGATGCCGCCTTCGGGAAGCTGCGGGAGGATCCTGACCTCGCCCCTTTCATCGCGGCGACGCGTGACTACATCAATCCAGCGGAGTGGACGGCGCGGGAGCTCTTCCGCGAACTGGCGCGGGCGCGCCAAAGGCGACCCGCAGGCAATGCGGCGGCGACTGGGGACAGGCATCGGTTTTTCATGTCCGTGCCAAACCCAGCCGATAAGGCATTGCCTCTGGCAGAGAGCGGCGGCCTGGAACCTTCGTACAAATACGGGAGGGAGGTGGGTCGTTTGGGAGTCGAAGACACGCGCGTGGTGCCGATGACCCGCGCGGGTCTGCCGGCGGTAAGCCGTCGTCTTGTGGAAGAAAAACTACCAGCAGTGTGGGAGCACCTTCCTGCGGAATGAATCGCGCTCAAATCTGTGCGGTCGCCTGCCTGATGGCCCAGCCGCTGCTGGGGGCGGATTTTGATCTTCTCATCACTGGGGGCCGGATTCTGGATGGCTCGGGCGCGCCGGCAGTGGTCGGCAGCGTGGCGGTGAAGGGGGATCGCATCGTTGCGGTGGGGGAGGTGAAGGGCAGTGCGCTGGAGGTCATTGATGCTGCGGGCCAAGTGGTCGCGCCTGGGTTCATTGATGTCCATACCCATTCTGAGGACATCTGCGCGATCCCAACTGCGGAGAACTTCTTGCGCATGGGCGTCACGACGATCATCACTGGCAACTGTGGCAGTTCGCGCACGGATGTGGCGAAGTTCTTCGATGAAATCGCTGCTGCAAAGGTGGGCTTGAATGTGGCGACGCTCATCGGGCACAACTCGGTGCGGGAGAAAGCGATGCATGGCCGATCGATCCGCGCGCCGAATGGAAACGAATTGGCGGAGATGGAGAGCTTGGTGGATCAGGCGATGAAGGACGGCGCGGTGGGGCTGAGCACGGGGCTGATCTACGTTCCGGGTTCGTTTGCGAAGACGGATGAAATCGTCGCCTTGGCAAAGGTCGCGGCGGCGCATGACGGCATCTACGTCAGCCACATGCGGCATGAAACGGTCAAGATTTTCTCTGCGCTGGAGGAGTTCATCTCCATCGTTCGCGAGGCAGGGATTCGCGGGGAAGTCTCTCATATCAAAGTCACCGGTCCCTCGGCTTGGGGGCAGTCGGGTAAGGTGCTGGACGTTTTGAACGCAGCTCGCGCGCAGGGTCTACGCATCACCCACGACCAGTATGCCTACACCGCCTCCAGCACCGGGCTGCGACAAACCCTGCCGGACAGCGCTTTTGAAGGAACCCGCGATGACTTTCGTGCGAGGATCGCCGATCCGCAGACGAAGGCCAAGATCTTGGCGGACATGGCTGAAAGTCGCGCCCGCTCGGGTCGCACAGACTATGCCTACGCCGTGATTGCGAAGTTCGCGGCGGACCCGAGTCTGAACGGCAAGACGATCCCTGAAGCGGCGAAGATCTTGCGGGGCAGCGATCGCTTGGAGGATCAAGTCGAAGCGATTTTGGAAATCGAAGCTCGCGGCGGTGCCAGTGCGGTTTTCCACGGCATGAATGAGGACGACTTGGTGCGCTTCCTCCAGCACTCCCTGACGATGATTGCCAGCGATGGCGGGCCACGTCGACTGGGCGAGGATGTGCCGCACCCGCGCAGCTACGGGAACAACGCCCGGGTGCTGGCGGAATATGTGCGGGAGCGGAAGATTTTGTCCCTTGAGGAGGCGATCCGGAGGATGACGACGCTGCCAGCGGGGACCTTTCGACTGCGGGATCGCGGCAGTTTGAAGGTGGGAGCGTATGCCGATCTGGTGATTTTTGATCCGGCCAAGGTGCAGGACGTCGCCACCTTCGCAGACCCGCATCATTACGCGGAAGGATTCAGTCATGTCATCGTGAACGGCGCGGTAGAGATCCGCGATGGCCTCCTTACAGAGGTACGTAGGGGCGGACCGCTGCGCGTGAGCCGTGAGACTGCGGGCAAGTAAGGATTTTGGCGCAACAACGCTGGCATGGCCCCAGATCGGGCGTTCCAGAGTCTGAAAATCAGCAGATATGAAATATACTATTTGATTTCACAATTATTGTGATTATGGTATTTTAAATCTATGAAACCGCCATCCGTCAGCTCTCTCCCGGCGTCCACCCCTTTCAATCGCTCTGTCCCACTGGTTTTGGCTGGTGCCTGCATGGTGGCATTGTCTATGGCTCAGCCTCTTTTTGCGCAAGCTCCCACCGCCCCCGGAGCGCCAGGTGCGTCCCCTGCTGAAGCTGGTGGCGGGTATGTTCCGACGGCTGAAGGTGCGGTGATCAAGGTCAACTTCCCGAATTCTCCGATTCAGGCGATCATTCCCTTCTACACCCAACTCACGGGAAAGAAAATGATCCTGACCTCGAATCTCCAGGGCGAATCTCTCCGTATCATTGGGCCAAAGCCGATGACGAAACGTGAAGCCGTGCAGTATATCGAGGCGACACTCCTTCTGAATGGCTACGCCGTCGTCCCCTGGGATGACGAGACCGTTACGCTGATCCACCACAGTGGCGGCGAAGATCCCTCCTCCCTGGGGTTGCCCGTTTTTAATGCCATCCGCGACCTTCCTGAAGGCGACCAAGTGGTCCACTACGTGATGTCCCTGAACAACATCTCCCCCGAGGAGGCTGCGAAGGCCTTCCAGGAGGTCATCAAACTGCACTCCTACGGCGCGATCAAGCCTGTCAGCAACGCGGCCTCCCTCATCATCACGGAGAACACCGCAACCATCCGCGCCATCTACAACATTGCCCAGGTCATTGACGTGCCACCTGCGGAAATCTCCAACGAATTGATCAAGCTGGAGCGTTCTGACGCAGAACGCATCGCCGACATCATCAACGACATCTATGAGGCGAAGGAAGAGGAAGCCGCTGCGCGCTCTACCTCGAACTCATCGCAAAATGTTGCTGGCCAGCCCGCAGTGCCAGGGCAGCCAGGTGCTCCCGGCCAGCGTCCAGCCGGCCCCGTTCCAAATGGCCGTGGCTCGACTAGCAATGCGGACACCAACCCAGCCGTAGCCAAGGTCAAAGTCATCCCCGACCGCCGCCAGAACAGCCTTCTGATCATTGCTCGACCCGTCGATATTACCTACATCAAGGGGTTGGTCGAAAAGCTCGATCAACAGACCGACGGAGGCAACTTCCTGGAGCGGAAGCTGAAGTTCCTTTCCGTGGAAGAATTCATGCCCGTGGCACAAAACGCCTTGGCGCGCGACACGGATATCCAAAGCGAAGGAGGTGATAGCCTCAGCAGCGCTGGTGGTGGAGGCTCACGGCGTCCACGTGGATCCTCGAATACGCCTTCGACAGATGCAGCGCGTTCTTCCCGTCAGGGCGGTTTTGATAGCGGCTTTGGCAACAACAACAACGGTGGCTTCGGAAATGGCGGCTTCGGTAACGGTAGTGGTAGTTTTGGAAGTTCAGGAGGCAGCCGTAGCGCTCTCGATGATCCAGACCAAAGCGCTTCGCCGATGTCCATCGTGGTGGGTCGCACCCTCTTGATTGGTGATCCGACCGCCAATACCTTGATCGTCTCTGGTTCCCCAGAGCACATTCAAATTATCGATCAGTTGATCGAGCGTCTCGACGTACGCCCTCAGCAGATCTACATCTCCACCATCATCGGTCAGTTGACTCTGGGCGGCGAGGTGAAGTATGGTTTCGACTTCCTCGGTGCGCTCGATGGGTTCACTCTTCAGCAGAACTTGACGACAAGGACCAGTTCAAGCACCGGCACGAATGGTAGTCAGTTCTCCACAGAGTACGGCACTGGCCTGCCTCCAACCACAACCGGTAGCTTCACTGGCGAGCGCAGTTCGACCTGGGGCTCCGAGACAGGTCTAGGTGAGGCTGGCGAAGTGCGCCTGCCCTTCAGTGGGCGCGATTTTAATTGGGGAGCGTTCAACCTGTATGGCCAGCTGGGCTCTCTGACAAAATATGTGAACCTCTTGGAAAACGACCGCCGCTTTAAGGTGCTCTCCACGCCGAGCGTGTACACGAAGAACAACACCAAGGCCACCATCTCCTCCGGTCAACGCATCGCGGTGCCGACGCAGATCTTGTCCAACGGCGGTGCCATCGGCGGAATTGCCTCCACCAGCGCCAGCATCGATTACCGCGATGTGGTACTGAAGCTTGAGGTCATCCCCTTGATCAATTCCGAGGATGAAGTCACCCTGCGCATCGCCCAAGTGAACGACAACATCGTCGGGGAACAGATCATCTCGGGAAACACCATCCCGACTCTCAGCACTCAAGAATTGGTCACCGAGGTCACCATCCGCAACGGCTCCACTGTTGTGCTTGGCGGGCTGATCACGGAGCGCGATGGCGATAACGGCAAAGGCACGATATTCCTGCGGCGTGTGCCCATCATTAAGCACCTCTTTGGCACGACCAACAAGACCAAGACCCGCGAAGAACTCCTCATTTTCCTCCAGCCGCACATCATCAGCGCTACCGATCCGCTGGATAAACCGAATCGCATTGAGCGTGGTCGCAGCAGCATCTTGGACGACACCATCCAGTTCGGCGTGCCGCGTGGGCTACCTTACGAGGGGCAATAGGCAGCTAAAGAAAAGGCCATCACGAACAAGTCGCGGTGGCCTTTTTTCCGTCCACACACTGCGGTGCGGATCAAAACGGGATGTCGTCGCCTTCCAGGCCATCCTGGATTGGGCCGTCACCAAAATCGTCTTCAGCAGCCTGGGGTGCACGTTGAGGAGGCCGGGATGCGCCAGCCCCGCCGCCACCATAGCCGCCGGATCCACCGCCGCCACCGTAGTTCTGCCGTTGCGGCGCACGCTGCGGAGGAGGCCCGCCGCCGCCACCTTCGTCGCGCTCACCACGGCTGCCGAGCAGTTGCATGCCTTCACCCACGATCTTGATTTTGCTGCGGCGCTGGCCGGTTTGTTTGTCTTCCCAAGTATCCATCTGCAGGCGGCCCTCGATAAAGACGGGGCGGCCTTTGACCAAGTATTGCTGGGCGATCTCCGCCTGACGGCCCCACAGCGTCACATCGAGAAAGGTGACTTCTTCCTGACGCTCGCCAGCGTCGGTGGAATAAACGCGGTTCACGGCCAAGCCGATATCGCACACCGCAGTGCCTTTGGGGGTATAACGCACCTCAGGGTCGCGAGTGAGGTTGCCGATGAGCATGACTTTATTAAAGGAGGCCATAATGGACTCACCTTATCCAAAGCACAGGGCCCCCGGCAACAGGGATTTTCGTTTCAGAGGCCGATTCTAGCCACTCAAAAACGCCAGCCCATGCCGAGCGTCGGTCCCAGGGCGTTGACGCCAGGGTTCACGTCGTTCATTCCGCCGTTGGAAATGTGCTGGAACATCAGGCCGAGATTCAGGCTGCAGGAATCCGTGAGGGAGAATTTGAGACCGGAATGGACGAACCAGGTCAGGTTGAAGTCTTGCCCCTGACCACCCGGGACATCGTAGCCCTGAGCATCCAAGATGCCCACACCGCCACCCGCACTGAAATACCAAGCGCAGGTCTGGCGCGCATTCCACCACTCGATCGACGGGCTAAAGGTCACGCCAAAAAAGTAGCTCTCCGGTCCTTCGATGATCGCCTCCCCCTCCAGCGTAAGGCGATGCCGCACAAAGATATCGCCACCGCAAAGCTTGCCATGCATCGTCGCCGGGGTTTTGATGGAGATCATCTGCGGCAAAAAGGTGTAGTCCAGCGGCGAAGCCCCACCGCCCAGGCTCCAGAGCGCCCCAGTAAATCCCTCAAGCTCCCATTGATCCGCCGGATGCATCGAGGCCTGGGGAGTGACCTCCCGCGGCACCAGAGGCCCCGCCATCGCTGGCTCAGGAACAAAGCAAAACGCACCAAGCACCAAAGCAGCCGTAGCGAGGGAGGATGACCGAATCATGCCGGAAGCATAACCTTTGTGAATAAAACGTCCACGCATTTGCACGGCGTTATCGACCAAGAAACCGCGTCGATACCGCCGTATTAGACAGTCCAACCCACGATGAAACGCCTCTTATCGCTCTCTCTCATCCCTCTAGCAGCGCTCGCAGCTCCACCCACTGCCCCACCAAAGGCACCTGAGGTTCCAGCAGAGGTGCCGCCGCAGATCGAGACCTTGGTGCAGGGAGTGAAGCTCACCCTATTGGCAGAACATCCCGATTTGGTGACTCCGACGGGGATCGATGTGGATGAAGGCGGCAACATCTACACCATCTCCTGCCACACGCACTTCCGTCCCGAGGGCTATGCCGGGCCAGCCCATGACGAGGTCCTAGTCTTTGACAAGAATGGCAAAAACCGCCGCGTCTTTTACAACAAGACCGATGCCACGATGCACGTGGAGATCGGCCCCGATGGCTGGATCTACCTCGCAGAAAGGGATCGTGTGCTGCGGGTGAAGGACACGGATGGCGACGGCCTTGGCGACACGGAAGAGAATCTCGCCACGCTCGATACCCTTGCCGACTATCCCCACAACGGCCTCAGCGGCATGGCCTGGGATCCTCAGGGTGGCTTGGTCTTTTCGTTGGGGGAAAACTTTGGTAAGGACTGGACGCTGACTGGAACGGATGGTTCCAAAGTCAGTGGGCGGGGTGAAGGCGGTGTCTTTCGCTGCTCTGCCGATGGCAAAAATCTGCGGCGCATCGCACGAGGTTTTTGGAATCCTTTTGGGCTGCTGGTGCGGGCGGATGGGGAGATCTTTGCTGCGGAGAACGATCCCGGCAGCCGTCCTCCGTGTCGCCTCCTGAACATCGTCGAAGGTGCAGACTACGGCTTTCAGTGGGTGTATGGCAGTGCGCCAGTGCATCCTTTTGTCGCCTGGAATGGCGAGCTGCGCGGCACCTTGGGCATGATCCATCCCTCTGGCGAAGGCCCCTGCGCCGTGGCCGAACTGGGTGGCGGGGTCTTGATTCCGTCCTGGAGCAATCACTGCATCGACTACTTCCCGTTGCAGCGCCAGGGCGCAGGCTACACCTCTCATCGCATCGAGCTGCTGCGCGGCAGCGATTTTTTCCGTCCCACCTGCATGACGCAGGGGCGTGATGGGGCTTACTATTTCAATGACTGGGTGTTCAGCTCCTATCCGATCCATGGCCGTGGTCGTCTGTGGAAACTGGAGATTGATCGCACCCAAGCGGATTGGGTGAAAGCAGACGCAGAGCCGATGAACGACGCAGCCCAGTTGGCCCAAGGGCTCCGCACAGGTGAGGTCAAACGCAGCGTGGATGAGCTCTTGAAACTGGCGCGAGGCAGCGACTCCTTTTTGTCGGATGCCGCACTGACAGCGCTGGCCCGATACGGCGCAGAGTGGACGCCTGAGCAGCTCAAGAGCATGACGGCAGCAGATCGCGTCTGGGCCTTGGTGGCACTGCGTCGCGTGGATCTGCGCGATGAAAAGTGGGTGCGGGCCTTGTTCGGTGATCCTGATCCAGAGGTTCGCTTCGAGTGCTTGCGTTGGATCGCCGATGCGGTGCTGACCAGCTTCACTGCCGATGTCGAAAAACTTCTCGGCGATCCCACGCTGGATTTTCGTCTCTTCGAGGCAGCGCTCGCGACCTGGAATACCTTGCGTGGAGACCCCGGTGCAGGCGTCACCAACCCCGAGGTCCTCATCGAGCGCATCACCAACCCGGCCGTGCCTGCGAAGTTGAAGGGCTTTGCCCTGCGGCTCGCACCCGCGACGCACAAGCAATTGACCGTGCCGCTGCTGCAAGAGTTGTTCGCCAGCGGAGATCCCGTGCTGTCGCTGGAGGCGGTCCGCAGTCTGGCCGCGCGGGGTGCGGATGATGCGCGTGCCGCGCTGGCAGAAATCGCAGCGGATAGCGCCAATGCGACCGATCTTCGCGCCGAAGCCATCGCTGGGCTCGCGACCTCCGCCGTGCCGGAGCAACTCGATTTGCTCCAGCGCTTGGCCGCAGAAGACGACGCGACGCTGCGCGATGAAGCGCGTCGGGCCTTGCGTTTCACGCCCCAGGACAAGTCCTTCACCCTGGATACCTCCCGGCCGCCGTTTGAGGATACTGCGGCGTGGTTGACGCGGCTGGAGGCGTTGCCCGGTCAGGCAAATCCGAAGGCCGGTCGCCGGATCTTTTTCGCCGCTAAGGTGGGATTGTGTGCTGGTTGTCATCGGCGCAGTGGGCGTGGCAACGTGGTGGGGCCGGACCTGAGTTTGGTCGCGCAACAGGGAGATCGCACCGCGATTCTACGCTCAATCTTGGAGCCGCAGCGTGAGGTGGCACCGCAGTTTTACCCGACCTTACTGAAGTTGAAGGACGGCACCGAGTTCACCGGCATCCTGCTGCGTTCCTCCAGCGTGGATGTGTATCGCGATCTCAGCGGCAAAGAGCGCACCTTCACGAAGGCAGATGTGCTCGAGCGCTCAGAGCTGCGCACCTCACTGATGCCGCCAGGATTGGTGACCTCGCTGACGGACGCAGAACTGCGGGATCTGCTCGCCTTTCTGACAAGCGCCGCTGAATGATGAGACGACGGGCACGGCCAGCCCGTCTCCTTTAGGCGTGCCTAGCCCAGGAGGCTTCTCCGGTCCGCGAAACTCTGCTGGCGCCACGACCGTAGCCTCAGGCCTGGGGCGCGTTCAACGCGTCGGCGGCGAGGGCGGCGTTGCCGATGATGCCGGCTTCGTTGCTGAAGTGGGCGGGCAAGATTTGCAGGCGCTCCCAAACGACGGTGGAGAGCATGCTTTGCACTTTTTGATTCAGCGGCCTGAAGATCAGATCTCCTGCCTGTGCGACCCCGCCGCCGATCACAAAGGCGTCCGGATTCAGCAACCAGGCGATGCTGGACAGCGCGGTGCCGAGCCAGTCGGCCACCTCTCCCCAAATCTGCCGGGCGATGTCGTCGCCCGCTTGGGCCGCATCAGCGATCTTCTTCGGCGTGCATTCTTCGATCTCCTTTTCGACGCAGGCCTCGGCATAGCGCTTCACGGCGTGTTCGGCGATCTGGCTGTTCCCGGTGTATTTTTCCAGCGCACCGAGGTTGCCGTAATGGCCTGGGCGCCCGTCAAAGTGGATGCTCATCTGGCCGATCTCCCCCGCTGCGCAGCCGCTGCCGCGATACATGCGCCCATCGAGAACCATGCCGCCGCCGATGCCAGTGCCCATCGTCAGGCCCACGACATTGCGCAGACCACGCGCGGCTCCGTAGCGGAATTCGGCATAAGTCATGGCATTGGCGTCGTTATCGACCACGACCGGAAGTCCGGTCTTTTCGCCGAGGATGGCCTTCAGGGGCACGTGCTTCCATCCGGGGACATTCGTCAATTCGTGGACAAATCCATGATCAAAATCGACCAAACCCGGGACGCCTACGCCGATCGCTGCGATGTCTGGGAACTGCGTCTTCAACTTCGCGACTCTCTCCGCCATTGCACCAATCAGCGCCGCTGGTCCGCTGTAATTTGCTGTGGGCAGAGGTTCATCCGTGATGAGCAGGTCTCCACCACGGCAGACGCCTAGTTTGACGGATGTTCCACCGAAATCGATGCCTACCGATGTGATCGCGTTGTCTTGCATGGCTAGAATAAAGCAGCGCCCCGAGGAATTCAGGGGGCGAAGAGGATTCCATCAAACGCTGAAGTCGCAAGAATAATTCGCCGCTGGCCATCAGAGCCCAGAAAACCGGCCAGAAAGGGCTCACCATCTGTCTGAGGCGATTCCTGGATCTGGGGACGGCTGCATGAACAACCCCAGCGAACTCGTATACAAAGTCTGATGAAACTACCCGCCTACCTCATTGCACTTTCCCTGGCTTTTTCTCTCCAAGCTGAAGATCTGCATCCCGCTGCGGATGCGGCTGGCTTTGTCCCCATGTTTAATGGCAAGGATCTGACCGGTTGGAAGACCACGGGCAATTGGTTGGTGGAGGCAGATGGCAGCGTCGCTCTGCATCCACGTGAGGGCGAGACCGGCTGGCAACGATGGAGCGCGTATCTGGCCACGGAGAAAAAGTACCAAGACTTTGTCTTGGACCTGGAATTCAAGTTTGAGCCGACGGGAAACTCTGGCGTCTTCATGCGCATTGGCGATCTCGGTGAACCGGTCAAGACAGGTTTTGAAGTGCAAATCCTCGACACCTACGGTCTGGAAAAACCAGGGCATCACGATTGCGGCGGCATCGTCCGCTGTATCGGGCCAACGAAGAACATGGTCAAGCCCGCCGGAGAATGGAACCGCTACACCATCACAGTCAAAGGCCGCCAAGTGAAGGTCGTGTTCAATGGCGAGCAGGTCATTGACGTGAACTTGGACGACAGCGAGATGAAGAGCCGTCCCAGCGAAGGCTTCATCGCTTTCCAGGATGAGGCGAAGCGCGTTTCCTATCGCAATGTGCGCATCAAAGAGCTGAAGTAGATCAAGGCTGCGGGCCTGGATTCAACCCAGTGCCTGGAGGAGGAATGGGATTTGGGCGACCCATCGGCGCTCTTGGCGACGGAGGCGCTTGCTGATTCGTCGAAGGATTGGCTTCAATTGCCGGAGCTGTCGCTGCCGCGAGAAGGCTGCGTACGGTCTTGGCGGCCTCTTGAGCGCCGTCTGGACTGTAACCTGTTTTCACCCAGGCGATCTTACCATCAGGCCCGATGATGACCGTGTGCGGGATGCCTTCCACGCCGTAAGATTTGCCGACTTTTTGATCCGCATCCAGCAGCACATTCAGGTTCCAGCCCCGGGCTTCGAGGAAGGTCTTAATTTGTTCTGGTGGTTCCGCCTGATTGACCCCGTAAAACGATACTTTGTCGATGGGGAACTCCTCCATGCTCTGGATCAGATCCGGCAAAGCCTTCACACAAGGTCCGCACCAGGTGGCCCAAAAATCCAGCACCACCACGCGACCGCGCAGGGAGGCCAGTGATGTTTGCCCAAGCGTCAAATTCGTGAGTTTGAAGTCGGGTGCCTCTTTTCCAACGAAAGGCGATTGATCCCCGCCGCCATCTGGGAGCACCGGGTCTGGCGTGAGCAGTAGCTGCCAATCACGCAGGGCCTTCATGGCGGGGGAAAGATCCGGCGTCCGTGTCTGGAGGGCGAAAACCATTTCCGTCGGGATGCGGCACATGCCCAGCGTGGCATGCTGCCCGGTGATCCCATCGGCACCATACTTCTCGATGGCGAGGCTGATGCGGGCGCCACTGGTCAGTTCCAGCCAGGTAATTTTGGCATCGGCAGGGAGACTGGAAGGGGGCGATACCGGTGCCGGCGATGGCGCGGTGGGTTCTTCGCCCGGCTTCGGCTCCGGCTTTGCTGCGGGTTGCAGCCAAATGGCGGCGGCGACACGTTCTGCGGGAATCTTGAGGTTTTCGAGACCTGACCGAAAGGCATAGTGCTTGGCAGCGAAGGCTTCGATTTCGCCCCGCAGCAGATCTCCATTCGCCGCCAAAAGAACCTGCCGTGGAGGGTCATCGCGCCGAAAGCGCGGGACCGTCAACGCCTGGGTGCGGGCTTCTTCTTGGACATTGGGCGCAGCCGCCTGCCAGGAGGCCGGGCGCAGTGAGAAATCGGAGATGCCGACCTGATAGACTTGGTTCCCCCAGAGGCTGGCCGGCTCAAAAACCAAGCCGAGCCCAGAGCGCTTCTGCGCAGACAAAGGCGCTCGTGCTAGGCTGACGCCATTGGCAAAGACCTCGATCATCTTTGGCTGAATGGAGATGCGAATCTCCGCCTTGCCATCCTCGACATGGAGTTCGCCCCGCTCGTTGATCTGACCTTCCTCGCGCTCCAGACCGCAATAGATCTCGCTGCCCCAATGGGCGATGAGGAAATTGGTGGAGGGCGCGCCTGACGCTGTGCCCGCTCCAAAAAGACGCACTCGGACAACGCTGGAGCCATTCTCGTTGTGGAGGTTAAACTTGATCTCGTCTCCCTGCAGCATGTTCGGATGCCCGAAGCCTGTGCCGGGGAACATGATGACTTTTTCACCACTGAATTTGAGGTCTTCTGCTTTGCCAGACGTCTGCTGCCAACCTGGATCTTCAAAGCCCTTGGGATTCACCTCGGGCGTGGCTGTCTGCACGGCATAGAGCTGCGAGGCTGGCAGACTGGTGGCGGAGACGATGTCGGAGTGAAACTCAATGCCGCTGCGGCCGATGCCATCGATCTCAGCAGGGATGATGTTATCCCCACGCACATGCAGCAGTGCCGCAGGCCGCGGATGCGGCGCATTCGGCGGTAGGTAACGCTCCAGTTCCAGATCTTCGGCCTGAGAGAGACGTGCGGGATTCTTGGCGCCAACCAGGAGGAAGCTCGGCATCGGATTATCCGCCGGCACCACCGTGCCATGCAGCGTCACGCCACCGGTTAACAAACGATCCCGCTCCTCCAGCGGCTTCGCGTCCGTGGGACGCGCCGATTCAGGAAAGGCGACGAGGCAGCAGTCCGCCATTTTGCTCTTCAGCGCATCCTTGGAAAACTCTGCCTGCACCTGAGCGATCCCGTCCTTGAGCGAGGCGAGTTTGCCCTTCAAGAGAGTGCCATCGCCGAACCAAAATTCTGTTAGCGACGACGGAGTTGGCTTCTCTTCCACCGCAGGAACGGGCGTGCCGGGGTGGAAGGTGATCACCTCTGCGAGCGTTGCCGTCGTTGCACCACCTGCGGCGTCGCTAAACGTCAGGCTACCATCCGGCGTGCTGCCTGGCGTGCCCGAAAGGATGCGACCATCTGCGAGTTCTACCCACGGCTGATCCGCCGGGACACTCTGGGCGGCAGCACCGCCCCAGGTGCGGACGTTGATCATGTCGAGGTAAAGATCCCGCGCCTTGTTGCGCACGACGATGCCATCCTTCTTTTGGTTGAGCGCCGCAAGTGCACCCTCGGGACGTGGGCAGCGGCTGAGGAGCGTTCCATCCGGTCCGTAGGCCGTGCATTCGCCGGTTTCACGATCCCAGCAGAGGCGGACTTCGAATTCACGGTCGGTCGTTTTCAGGCGCTTCACACTGCTGGCAAACTGGCTGCCCTGCACGATCACCACCTCATCATCCCAGGTCTCCAGGCTGATTTTTTGATTCGGCAACGCATACCACTCGATGACAAACTGCGGTCGCACCGAAGAGTGCAGGCGAATTTGAATCTGCGATTTTTCCGGCGTCTTGATCGGCAGAAACATAGATCGATTCCAGGTCGGCGTCGCTATCGCACCGCCAGCAGCCATGTACCAATTGGTCAACGCGCTGCCTTTCATGTCACCCGCTTCCCAATCGCGAAGCCCGACTGGTCCAGCGAAAAAGATGCCCGCATCCTTCAGGCGGCGCATCTCCTTCAGTTGACCGTTGGCAATGGTAAAGTCCCCATGCTGCTGACTGCGCACACGCCATCCCTCTGGCACCACACCCAAGAGCGTGCCGTAAACTTGGCAGCCATCGTGCAGCGAAAAGCAGAAGGGCTCTGCGGTTCCCCGCGCCGGAACAGGTTGCTCCAACATGCGCAGCACATCGGTGCTGATCTGCACGGGATCTGGGAAGACGGCGGCCTGCCATTCCACCAAGCCATTGTCTGCGCCCAAGAGTTTACCGGAGAGTTTTTCCCCGTTCCACCAGTGCAGCATCGGCTCTGTCGCGTTGTCTTTGTTGCTGCGCGGAGTGCCTAGTGGCGGCTTCACAGAAACGAGCCGCGGCCCCGTCGCCGACGGCTTGTCTTTCAGGGTCGTATCGGCATCGGCCTGCCCGAGCTGCACGATGCGTCCACCATTGATCCTCACGACGCCCTGGCCATGCAACCCCGCGCCAGTGGCGAGAAATGCAGCCGCTAAGAGCGTGTGAGCAGCGGTGCGACAGATGCGGTCAGCGTTCATAGATGGGCAAAAAGCGGTAGTTCAGGGCCAGCGCCAGCAGAGACATAGCGGTGCCGTAGGATCCATTGGAAAAGCTGCCATCATCCCGCTGTGTCTCAGTGAGTTGGCGAATGGTGCCCGCATTCCACTTCTGCCAGGAGTCGTAATCTCCTTGGAAAAGTGCCTGCGCCATGTAGTAGCGGAAGTACTCGATGTATGAGCCGCTCTCGCGATGCTCCAATCGGCTGGTGATGTGCTTCAAGGTAGCATCAAACTTTTGCGGATCTTTCTGCTTACCCACCGCAGCCACCAGCGTCGCGATGGCAGAACGATTCATCGATTCCCCCATGCCACCAAGCCCACCGGTATAGGCCACAGAACCATCCTTACCCGTGGATCGCCGCATGTATTCCAGCGCCCCATTGATCGTCTCATCGGGCACATCCATGCCCGCATTCCGCGCTGCCAGCAGCCCCATCAGGACGGCACCCGTGACGGAGGTGTCTGCATCGGTTGAGTCTGGCGTGTAGCGCCAGCCGCCCCACTTGTTTTTCTTCTGCGAAGTGCCCGCTGCACGAATGGCGAGATCCAGAGCCTGCGCGATGGACCTCTTTGTCCCACCTGCCGCAGCGCCCTGCCAGAGCAGCGATTCATCCACTGCTCCATAGGCTTCCGAGAGCGCCAGCATGGCAAAGCCATGGTGGTACATGCTGCTGGGCAGGTAACCCGTATTGCTATCCTGCTGCTCAATGATGTGCCGCACTGCGCGGCGGATGTTTTGCGCGTAGCGACCGAAGTTTGGGTCCTCGCCACTGGCCAGGAAGGCCATGACGCAGATGCCATCCAGCCCCGCGCCGCTGTTTCCATCCTGCCAGTTTCCGGCATCGCTCTGCGCATTGGCCAGCCAGGCCAGCCCGCGCTCATAGATCGCATCCACCTCGGGTGGGATGGCCGCGCCGAAGCGCAGTTCGGGGCTTTGCGCGTGACTGGTGGAGGTGATGGTGGCCAGGATGCAGCCGATGAGAAAAAGTCGAGCAGACATGGCCTTATTTGCGTTTGCGATTTTGTTCGATGTTGGACCAGTAGCTATTGATGCGATTGAACTCCCGTTCCTTCCAGACATCCAATTGACCTTCCTGTAAGACGGTCTTCATTTCCGCCTCAGGCACACCTGCCAACGGGATCAGCACGGAGTAACTCTGTAGATACCAAGGCGAGGAAAAGTAGCGCGCAATGTCTGGCCCGTATTCCTTGATGATCGCGCTGACTTTTGGTTGCAGTTGCTTCGTTTGATCCGGCCCCAACCGCAGGCGTCGCTCGGCTTCGCTGACAACAAGACCTACGATGGCATCGCCCTGGTAGCCTTCGCGAGCATCGGTCTCCACCTTCCACGCGGCGCGCTGCGCCTCTGTGAGACCGTGATCAATGGCGGACTTCCACAGCGTCTGATCCACTGGCGTGAGATTGCGATCGCCATAGTACGATCCCATGCTCATGAGCCGCTTTTGGATGTCTTGTGGGCGCGCCCCCTGCACTGACTGACGCACCCAGCGTTCCACCTCTCCGCGCCAGGTTGATAGAGCGCGTTCGACGGCTCCTTTGGCTGCCGTTTGAAGATTGGCGAGGACCTCCGGCGCGGGCTTGACCACTCTCTCCAATTCTTCCACCTTCACCTGCATTCCCTGCAGCAGCCGCACACGTTGGGATTCGGCGAGAAAGTAGAGATGCCCAGAGATGGTGCGCTCCAGATCCATTTCATCCTGAGGCACCGGGTCTGCTGGCGCGCCTTCGACGATTTCTGCGTTGGGTGGTGCCTCCTCATCGCCCGCATTCGGGTCCTTCACCACGGAGCGCCAGCGGTCCAGTTGCTTGGTGTCCAGCACCACCTTCAGCGCTTCATCGTCAAGGCCTTCTGCCGTCTTGAAGATCTGCTTCAGATCCAGGTTGTAGTAGTAGCGCTCATCGTAATCCACCAAGCGATCTGGCAGCTTCTTCATCGCCGCCTCCATCAGCGGCTCTAGTTGAACCCGTTGCGCGCTGGTAAAGCCCACCCGTTTATCCAGCTCTGCGATTGCGATGCGCGCAATCGCCTCAAAGCGGTGCTCGCGGCGACCATCGCGTGCATCCGTGAGGCGTTTGTTATCCTCCGGCGTCAGGATCTTCTTCACCGCTTCCTTCCATTCAGGGCGACCACGCGGGAGGTTCTCCTCCTTGTTGGTATCGACATAAATGCCAGCCTCGCGAGTCATCAGCATGTCTCGACGGGTCGCATCCATGCGCGTCAGCATGTCGGAGGCGCGGCGCTTCCAGTCCGTCATGGCCGAAGTGACTGCCGCCTTGCCCGCAGCTTTGAGTGCGTTGAGCCTGCCTTCGTCCAGATTCAAAAGTACCGTCATGTCGGCGAGCTCGACGTCCATCATCTGATCCAGCGGCACCCGCACTTGCTCCTCGGACCGGTTCAAGTATTCGGTGATGTCATCCGCCAGTTGCTTCCGGCTCGCCACAAGTGCTGCCTGCCACTTGATGAACTCGGCATCTGGCAGCACGGATTTCACCGCGGTTTCCCACTCGGGTAGGTCTGATGGCGGCTGCACGCCCTCAACGTTCGCTGCGGTGGCGATGTCCTTCGGGCTCCATCGGGAAATATCGCGCGCTGCGTCTTGACTGCGCTCGATATACGGCGTGAGCCACTTGAAGCACTTCTCCTCCCACTCCTTCATCGAAACCTCAATCACCGCAGGCACACCAGCCTCCAAGGCTAAGGTCTGGTCCGCCGAAAGACCATGTGCTTTCGCAATGTCCGCGCACACACTTTTCATCGCGTCTGCCCACAGTTCGCGACGTGACTTGGCCACCTTGCCGACAAACTCACGCAATGACTTTTGCACATCGTCGGGCAACGTTGCCGCTTCCTCTTTGGTCGGTTCATCTGCCGCACGAAGTTGCACCGGAGATGCCATCCACAGCAGTGCCGCTGCCCCATATCGCAAGCAACGGATCACGGCTTGGCGCCTCCTTGGTTTTCCAAGTTGTTAAAATAGGCATCAAGACCGGTCTTGAACTCTTCAGGGAACTCCTTGCCCGCGCGGCCCGTGGACTGCCCGACTGGGCGTGCCTTCACCTCCGACTCCGAATCGCCGCCAGGCCCAAGCTCAGACAAAGCAGCCGCGCTAGCCGTAGCCGCCCCCCCACCGCCTCCAGGACTACCGCCCCCGCCGCCACCACCGCCGGGGGGCTGACGCTTCGTTTGCAGAAGCAGTTCGATCGCCTCGGTCTCCGCTGCGATGGCCTTCGGGCCAGTGTCCGGTGACTCCAAAAGCCCGCCTGCCTCATCCATAACGCGACGCACCATAGTCAGCAGTTGCAGTTCCTTTTGGAAAGTCTGGGGGCCATTCGGCAGACTCGCCACATCATCGATGGCGCTCTGTGTGCCGATAGCGATGCGCACCTGCTCCGCAGACAGCAACATCGCGCGGCGCTCGTAATCGGGCAAATCGACAGCAGGTTTGGCCTTGTCCAACTCACGTGTTTCATCGCGCAGCTTCATTTCATCCCGCAGCGCCTGCATCACCTTCAGCACGATTTCTGGCGGGAGGCTATCGCCTTTGCAGCTAGAGCAATTCGAGGCCTTGCCAGCGGCCACCATTTCCTCCGCCCAACGATCCATGGTATCCGCCCAATACTCCGCGCCATTGATGGCGTGACCGCTGAGGTTATCCACTGCATGATCGCCGACCTTCGACAGCGCCCGCACCACTTGCACCTTCTTCATCTCTTCCAGCACTCGCTTGAAGTGCTGGTCCGGCTTCCGCTGCGAATAGGCCTCCAGATCGCTCTGGATGATGCTGACGACATCACTCTGGGTCCGCGCAGTGCCGCGCGCAGTCTTTGCATAGGGCATCAGCACCACCGGCTCTGTCTCGGGTGCAGCAGGTTCGGCCTTGGCTTTTGGCTGGTCGCGGATGACCACGGTCACACCATTTTCTCGCATCACCTTGCTTCCACGTTTTGAGGTCTCGCTCATCTCTTCGGCGGTGATCTTTTGCAGAGCCGCGCGTGGTTTTGAAATCCCAAAGGCATCCAGAGTGTTTTGATTGATGCCGGAGGCGAGCTCCATCTGCGCGCGAGACGCGGCCTTGAAGCGTTTCACGAAGGTGCTGGCTTCAAGGCTGGCCAGGATCTCGTTCAACTGATCCGTGACGCGGGCAAATTCTGCCAGCAGGTCGCGCTGCTCTCCCAAGCCCTTTTCCAACTCCTCCTGCGCAGCACTCGCAGGCGGCTGCGGCTGATCTGAGGGCGGTGGTGCTTTTTGACCCGGTGCCGCAGCCAGGGAGTTCGTGGGCAACTTCAGTTGGCCAGCACTCGGGGGTTTGGGCGCGCCCGGCTTCGCATCTGCGGTGGCTGGGTCCGGCTTGTTCATCGTGCTCTCGGTCAGCTTCACAGAT
Source organism: Verrucomicrobiaceae bacterium (assembly GCA_024232965.1). Lineage (GTDB taxonomy): Bacteria > Verrucomicrobiota > Verrucomicrobiia > Verrucomicrobiales > Verrucomicrobiaceae > JACKQF01. The sequence continues at coordinate 248,535 of JACKQF010000006.1, forward strand.
GGTGCAGGGTCTTTAGGTTTTGCCGTTGGATCCACTGGTTTTGGCTTCGCATCTCCCGGAGGTGGTTGCGGACCTTGGGCGACCTGCGGAGCGGTCTTACCGCTTGGCGAAGGCGGCTGACCGGGTTTGCCCTGCTGCCCAGGTTTCGCGGACGCCTGGGCTGAGCTCGGCTTATCGCCAGGCTTCCCCGCAGGGGCGGGTTCGCTGCTCTTGGACTCGCCGGGTTTGCTGTCTCCTGGCTTGCCAGGTGCGGAGGGTGTGGCGGCCATTTTTGGATCGGCCTTGGCACTGGCGGATTGCTTCAAAAGATCCGCCACACTGGGCATGCGCTTCGAGGCGATATCGCCCAGGCTCTTCAGCATCGTCGCCCACGACTCCAGCCTAGCAGCCTCAAACTCGGGGTTCTTGGTTGCCTGCTCCACTAAATTCCGTCCGGCCTGATTCAGTGCTTCCAGACGTGCCGCATTGGCGTTTTCTGCCGTGGCCTGCTGCGAGATGCGGCGACGATTCTCGGGACGATCCAGCTCCCCTGCGTTCATGGCGCGCAGTTCCTTGTTGGTCTGGTGGAGCTGTTGCTCGCGTTCGTAGGTCTCGCGAGCTGACTCCAGCCACTTTGTCATCTGCTGCGTCACCCACAGCGCATGATCGGTGCGATTCAGCACATGCATCACAAAGGTCGCGGAATAGCTACGGGGTCTGTCTGGCAAGTAGTCCTCCGCCCAGGCCCGGACCTCCAGCGTCTGGGGCGCGACGCCCTCACGCGTGGCGCAAAAGGTTGCGCGGGTGTCCATTTCTTGCATCTCTGGCTGACCTGCTGCGGCGATTTTTTCTCCCAACGGAGTCGCTGAAACCACGCCGCCCGCATCCGCGCCGCGCCACTCAAGACCGACGCGCTTAATGCCAAAGTCATCGCTGATCCCCACATCAAAAGCCACCACCTCAGAGTCCAGCACCACTTGCTCCAGTGTCTCCCGACGCGCCACGATGCGCGGTGCCGCGTCTTCGCCGGCCTCGATGTTCAGAACCAGCGGATCGCGTGGCGTCAGGCCCAGTTCATCAATCCAGGTGAAGCGCGCCTGCCGCTCGGCATCAATTTTTGTGGCGGGGGCAATCAATCGTGCGCCATCCACCTTCAGCGCTTTCCCATCCATCTCTGCAGAGGCCAGCGTGCGGCTGGCGGTTGCCTCAAATACGGCCTCAGCGCCTTTCAAGATGCTCAGCGATCCACCGCGCAGTTCCATCACTGGCTGCGTCTTGTATTGCAGGTAGGCGGGCAGTTTCAGTCGCGCCTTCAGCGTCGCTAGCTCTGGGCGCGTCCGCGGCTGAAGCTGCAAGGTTTTGCGCACATCGCCCACTTTGACGAAGAGTTCCGTGTCCACTTTCTGCGGCGCAAAAGCAAAGGGATAGGCCTTCTCTGCGCGAGTGACCGCGATGCCCTGCTGCCCCAGGACCTGCGCCCAGCCAGACTCTGGTTGCCAGCGAGAATCACCCGCCAGTGTGACCGGCAATTCAAAGGGCTCTGCAAACGGCACCACAAGCGGGTCCGGGAGCTTATCCACACGCGCAAAGGTGTAGCGTTCCGTTTCGCGCCAGGGCATCAACCAGCGCAGCGTCGCATTGCGCGCCGCATCATTCACCAGCGCAAAAGCCGCCACGACCAAGGCCATCACCCCGCCCGCAGCCCAGCCCCACTGCCGATGCCGCGCCGCTGGCACTGCCATGGAAAAATCCTGGTCCTTCACCACATCCGCCGCCTGATCCATGGCTGCCTGCACCAGTCGCTCGCTGCGACCCGTCGTGCCGTCGTCGCGTCGGGCCAGCTCCACAATGCCCAGCAATTGATCCCCGAGACGCGGAAATTTCCAGCGCAGCAACCGCGCCGCGTCTTCCAAGCGCCGCTGGCGCCACACCCAGCGGTGCCACTTCAGCGGCAGCCCCAGGCCCAGCACAGCAGCACCGCTGCAAAGAATGGCTCCCCGCAGCCAAGCTGGGGTTTCAAAAAATCGATCCAGAACGAACACCACCACATAGGACAGCGCCAGACCAAACACTGCGGCGAGAAGGCCCTCCGCCAGTTTCACCAGCCAGACTCGCCGCCGGAAATCCGACAACTTTGATTCCAGCACCGGGGGGAGCGTGAGCGGTGTATTCATAGAAGGGATAGCGATATTGACGTGAATCAGGCTCCATCGCGACCTCCGCAGCAGCGCCCAAAGATACCTGCTCTGACCAAAGAACGCGGCACCCGGTTCATACTATAGGGACAAAGTGCAAAATACGCCATCTTTTGGTGCATGAATTGTGGGGCCGTCGGGAGGTGCCCAGCGTCGCAGCGCTGAGTCAACTCCGCTGCGGAATGGCAACCATGGCGGGAGGTTAGCGCGTCCGAGCCGAAGCGTAACTGCTTTGTAACTGATTACTGTTCCCGCAAGTGAATGATTCTATGCGGGGATCGATGCTCCAATTTCCCTTGCAAGCCGTGCTTGGCATTTGGATCGCGAAGATTTATTTTAGCGACCATGGGCCAGATTACGCATCTCTGTCGGTGGATCCTTTGTGTTCTATTCACCATCGGCGCTCCACTTGGGGCAGCTACGCGTTTGGATCTGTTGGGACCACCCGGTAGCGGCCAGTTCGGGACGCGTATCGTCGTGCTCCCAAACGGCAACTTTTTGGTGATGGACCCGAGTTTTGACCTCACTAGCCCGGTGGTGGCCAATGTCGGTGCGGTCTATCTTTACAGTCCGGACGGTGTGCTGATCAGTTCTCTCAGGGGTAGTCAGGCCAATGATAGTGTCGGCAGTTCGTCTGTTCGCGTTTTGGAGAACGGAAACTTCGTGGTATTAAGCCCAGCATGGGACAATGGCGGCCTGATCAATGCCGGGGCCGTGACCTGGGGACATGCGGCGACTGGATTTCCAGGTCAACACGCTGTTGTTAGCGCTGCGAATTCGCTTGTGGGAAGTAGTGCAGCAGATCAGTCGGGAGGGTATATCGTGGCTCCGCTGAGAAATGGGAACTATGTGGTCTGCAACCCAGAGTGGGACAACGGGGCAGCAGTCAATGCGGGTGCGGCGACGCTTTGTGATGGCACTGGTGGCACCACGGGTCCGGTGACTGCTGCCAATTCGCTGGTGGGCAGCCAGACCAATGACCGGGTGGGCAGTGGAGGTTGTATCCCACTTGCCAATGGCAATTGTGTGGTGCTCAGCGGGGACTGGAAGAACGGTGTCGCGGCAAATGCAGGTGCCGTGACGTGGGCCGATGGCCTGCAAGGAGTTGTCGGCCTGGTCTCGACGAGCAACTCGCTGGTGGGGAGTCAGGCGGGTGATCGGGTCGGTGATGGCGGCATTGTTTTGTTGCCCAACGGGGCCTATGTGGTGCGGAGTGTTTCCTGGGATTTGGGGGGCATCACCGACGTTGGGGCGGTCACTTGGTGCAGTGGCACCACGGTTGTGAGTGGAGTCGTTTCTGCGGCAAACTCATTGGTGGGCAGTCACACCAATGACCGCGTGGGTTCGGGATTGGTAACGGTGCTGGCAAATGGTAATTACGTTGTCGTGAGTCCTCAGTGGGATGATGGTGCGGTGGCCAATGTGGGTGCCGCGACTTGGGCCAACGGAAGCACAGGCATTGTTGGCGCGATTTCCGCTGGCAATTCACTGATCGGAAGTCAAGCGAACGACGAAGTGGCTGGTGGTGGCGTCACGGCCTTGACCAACGGACACTACGTCGTGGGTAGCCCCGGATGGAACAATGGAGCGGTGGTGAACGCGGGTGCCGCGACTTGGGGCAATGGTGGCGCTGGCATCACCGGATTGGTTACCACCGACAACTCGTTGGTGGGCACTTCCGCCAACGACCAAGTCGGGAGTGTTCCTGTGGCCTTGGCGAATGGGAACTACGTCGTGAAAAGCCCGGACTGGGACAACGGTGCCACCGCAGACGTCGGCGCAGTGACTTGGTGTAATGGAGCAGCTAGCACGCATGCTTTCGTTGGCGTGAATAATTCTTTGGTGGGCAGCACCACTGGAGACAATGTAGGGAGCCAGGTGGAACCATTGACACAGGGCAACTACGTCGTCAGCAGTGCGAACTGGGACAACGGCACGCAGACGGATGCCGGAGCCGTCACATGGTGCGATGGTCGGCGCATCACACGGGGTGTCGTATCCAGCGCCAATTCTTTGGTGGGCAGCACTCAGGACGATCGTGTGGGAAACCGGATCAAGGCCTTGACCAATGGCAACTACATCACAGCCACCGACAGTTGGGCCAACGGAGGAATCCCCGATGCGGGCGCGGTAACTTGGGGGGATGGAAGGCGTGGCGTGAAGGGCACCGTCAGTGCCGGGAATTCGCTGGTCGGCACCACGGCTAACGATTTTGTCAGTGGCGATGCCATCGAGGTTTTGAACAATGGTCACTATGTCGTGGTGAGCTCCGATTGGGATAACGGAGGCATCACGAATGCGGGCGCAGTGACTTGGTGCAACGGTTTCCTCGGGGCCCGTGGGCCCATCAGTGCCACGAATTCCGTGGTAGGCACAACTGTCGGTGACGCGATGAGCACAGGGGACTTCTACGATGATGATCACTTCGTCATCCTCTCCGGTAACTGGGATTTGCCTGTGCCGCCGACGGCCAATGTGGGGGTGAGGATGCTCGTGGATGGCGCTGTCGGAGTGGTGGGGCCCGTGAGCAGGGGACTCAGCATCGTGGGGGATTTCGCGGGTGAATCAATGGTTTACGAGTATGATGCGGTGCACCAGCGACTCTTGCTGGGAAGGCAGCTGCAAAACATGGTCACTATCATCGGGAACCTTGTGGGTCCTGTGTTGGCCAAGAGCGGAGTCGCCACGCCGGGCGCAGCGAGCCTAGGTTTTGGGGCACCAGGCAGCGTGGCGGTCGGTGCAGGGGGCAGCACTTTGCTGGATGCTGCGCTGACGGGAGTAGGAGCGAATGGCGGGCGCAATCGAGCGCTGTTTGGCCTTCCCTCACGCGAGAGTTCCTTGGGTCTGGTCATGCAACTTCGGGACGGGTTGGTTGACCTGGGGGGTGGATTGCCCGCCGATGCACAGGCGACGGCTTTCACGGGCTTGGTGACACAGCAAATTGGGCGCGGCTTGTTTCAAGCCACGGCGAAGGGCAGTGGACTCAATGCGCTGAACAATCGTCTACTGATGGCAGACAATGGCCTCGGCGTGTGGCTGGTGCGGCGCACGGGGCAAGCGCTGCCGGAGTTGGGAGGGGCTGCGCTGAGTGGGTTTCGCGAGGTGTTGCAGCATCCCACGCTTGATGTCATTCCAGTCAGTTATCAACTCGCTCCCAGTCAAACAGCAGGTGTATCGAGTGGCACCGATACTGGCGTCTTGGTGCTGAAACACAGCGGCACCGTCAGCGGGGTGGGGAGTCTCGCGCGGGAAGGGCAGCCTGCGTTTGGCGGTGGGGTCTTTGGCCAGTTCACAGGCCGCGCTGCTGTCTCGTTTGGAAGTGATGTGATTGGCTTCAGTGCGGTGGCACGCCAGGGCACCTTGAATTTGCCAGCGGTGTTCACGATGAAGGCGGATGGAACGCTGCCCACTCAGGTTGCAAAGGCGGGCAATGCGGCTCCAGGAGCCGCGCCAGGGACCTTCTCCAGCTTTTCGGGGGTGGGTATGTCATCGGGCGTAGCGCTCTACAAAGGCCTGATCAAAGGGGTGCCAGCCACCGCCAACGAGGCCTTGTGGCGAGGTGCGAATCTGGTCTTCCGCGAAGGCGAATCACTGACCGGACAGCCGACGGTGATGATCAGTGCCATCGTGCGTTTTTGGCCAGGATGGAACGATCAAGTCATCGCGCAGGTGAAGCTCAAAGGTGCAGGAGTGAACGCGACGAACAATCAAGCCCTGCTGCTGAAGCAATCCGATGGGCAACATCTCGTGCTGGCGCGTACTGGGGGCAGTATGGATGGGATCGATACCGCCACGTTGGGGAGCATCGTCACCGTCGATGTCAACCCAGGCGAGGGCCGTTATGCGCTGGTGGGTGTACTGCGCGGTGCAGCGAACAATCGAAATCTCGCACTCTGGACCGGTTCCACCAGCCAGGGCAATGACACCACCCAACAAGCGCTGCGCCTGCCGATATTGCGACTGCGCAAAGGGGAAGTTTACAGCACGGCGCAGACGCCCTTGGACACGATTCGTAGCTTGAACATCAAGCCCGCGCTTGATGCCTCTGGCGCAGGCGCTCGGGGCCTGGCCCAAGCGATGGGCACGAACGGCGATGTGGCCGTGTTCATCACCGGAGATCGCAACGTGACAGAACTCGTGCTGCTACCTCCCAATTGACCTCGGTCATTCTCTCGTTGCAGGTGTATTGTGGCTGATTGCTATTTCTCGAAGAGGGTGAAGCGAAGCGCCAGCAAATGAGCGGGAGACTCGGTTCTCGCGAATGGGATCGCATCACACGTTGAGTGCCGCCGTTGCTACGATGCGCTCAGATTCCCGCTCCTGCGGGACGGAACCACCCTTCTGACTACCGAATTTACGCACCGGTGTGACAAAAAAAGGGAACGAGGGTCAAAATCATCGCTCCATATGGAGTCCAGTCACCCCTGCACCTACCCCACTCGACTTTGTCGGGTCTAAGGAGGCGCAATTTGCCTGCTGATCTGGACTCCAAAGGCCGTGATTGTTTAGTGCGAATGCATATCCTGCATTCCCTCACCTCTCCGCTGCGTAGATGAAAACGCCGAGCCCTTACATTCAACTCCCCCATTTTGGAACCGCTTTTCCTTGTGCCTGAGGCCGTGGCGTGGCATACACAGAGCGAACTCATCTAGAAATTATGTTCCGACGCATTGGTAATCTATTTCGTGGCTTTCTGAGCCTTTTCATCAGCGGCCTTGAGCGCAAGAATCCCCAGGCCCTCCTTGAGGTGGAAAAGGAGAACCTGCGCAAGCAGATCGGGAAATACAATGAAGGCCTGGCTGCGCATGCGGGTCTGTGCGAAAAACTCATCGCCCAAGTGCGCCGTTTGGAGCGTGAGCACGATGAGCTGCGCGCTAAAATCACTGCTAACTTGAAGGCTGGAAACCAGGAGCTGGCCGGACAGATGGCGATGCGCTTCCAAGCGGTGAAGCAGGAGTTGGTAGACAATCGCTCCCAACTCGAAGACGCGGAGAAGACCTACAAGGAGCTGATCAGTGTGCGTGACACCTCGATCAAAGAGGCCCGCAAACGGATTGACGAAATCACCCGCGGTCTGAATGAGGTGAAGATCAAGCAAGCCACGGCGGAACTCAATGAAATGGCGTCGGGGATGATCACGCAGATGGGCGGCGGCGGTGAGACGCTGAACCGTCTGCATGAGATGGTCGAAGAAGAGCGCACGAAGGCCTCTGGCCGTGCTCGGGTGGCGAAGGACGCGATCGATACCACTCAATTCAGCGCGATGGCTGCTGAGCAGAAAGCGCTCGAGCAAATGGCGCTGGCAGATTTCGCTGCGGCTGAGGGCATCGCCATGGAAGGTGCTAGCGGCGGTGGTGCTGCCCCAGCTCCTGCCATTGAGCGCAGCATGGGCCAGCAAGAAGGCCAGTAAGCCTGGCACCCCGCCCGGCAGACTCTATTCATGACAAATCCCCCTCGCTGGTTCGATGAAGTCGCCGCCCTCTACCAGAGCGGTGCGGCTAGCCAATTCATTCTGCACGGCAACGTCAACGACCTCTTCCTCATTGAGGGAAAGGAAACGTCGCGGCTCGGTTCCTTGATGGACGAGTTGCTGACGGAGTTACTGCCCTCTTTTGATGTGGTGCTGCGCTATGACCTGGGTTCGGGATTGCGGGCGGAGAAGGGGGCCAAGATCTTCCAGGAATGGCCAAGTGCAGCCGCCGTTCCCTCGATGCCATCCCCCCGAGAAGCGGTCGCCTATCTGACGCACTACTTCCGCTTTTGTGCAAACCTGCATCAGGCCCAGGGCAAAAATCTGCAGGTGGCCTGCGTCATCAAAGACGCCCACCTCGTCGCCCCCGCTGGGCCTGCGGGGATGGGGCAAGACGTTAGCGCCTTGGCGCTGCAAATGCGCGACTGGGCCACGGATGCCCAACTGTCCTCCTACACGTTGGCGACTTTTTTGGTGAGCGAAAATCTCAACGACCTGCACCCCCTGTTGGCCTCCAATCCACGTGCGGCGCAGATGAAGGTGCCGCTTCCCGAGGCGCATGATTTGCGCGATGTGCTGGGGGTGCTGTCGATACCTTGCAAAGAGGCTTTTAGAGGTCGGGAAAATGATTTGGACCCGCTGGCAGATGCCTTCGTCGGTGCCTCGATTTCCGCCGTCAATCACCTGCTCAAACTGCGCCATTACCAGAAGCAACCCATTGCTGATAAGGACTTGGCGGGATTGAAGAAGTCCATGGTGGAGCGCGATGCGCAGGGCCTGATCGAGTTTGTGCCGCCGGAGCGCACGCTGGATGATGTGGCGGGAATGGAAGCCGCCAAGAGCTGGATCCGACAAGACATCGCCCTTTGGAAAAGAGGTGCCACCGACGCGATGCCGATGGGCTACTTGCTGTGTGGACCCGTGGGAACAGGCAAGACTTTCATGGCGGAGTGTCTGGCGGGCGAGGCCGGTGTTCCGGTGGTGAAATTAGCCAACTTTCGCGATCGCTGGGTCGGTAGCACGGAGAGCAATCTGGAGCGCATCTTCCGTCTCCTGCATGCCCTGGGGCGCTGCGTGGTTTTTGTTGATGAAGCCGATCAGGCCCTCGGCAAGCGCGACTCCGGCGCGAGTGATGGCGGCCTTTCTGGCCGTGTCTATGCGATGATCGCCAAGGAGATGAGCAATAGTCGGATGCGGGGCCGGATCCTGTGGTTGCTGGCCAGCAGCCGACCCGATCTGATCGAGGTGGACTTGAAGCGCCCGGGTCGTGTGGATGTGAAGATCCCGCTCTTTCCTGCCGCCACGACGGCGGAGGCGTGGACTCTCCTGCGTGCGCTGTGCAAACGTCGTGGGCTGGTCTTTCCTGAACAGCCGTTGCCGATCTTTGCAGCCAACTGTCCCCGCTATCTGACGGCGGGTGCTGCTGAGGCTCTTTCGGTAAAAATCACCCGGCAGGTCAAAGGCCGCGACATGACGCCAGAGGCCGCGTTGGAGGACTGTCTGCTGGAGTATCAGGCACCCGTCAGCGAAGACGTGATGCGCTTCCAGATCGCACTCGCCGCCGCAGAGGCGACGGAGAAGACCTTTGTGCCGGAGGCCTTTCGGCTGAAGTAGGAGCGATCTTCTCCTTTCCCAGTTGCCTCATCCAAGGTAGGATGCCCGACTGAGAAGTCATGTGGCGATTCCTTCGGCGAATATTGATGCTGATCATCGGCAGCGGAGTGCTGGCGGGGGTTCTCTATCTCAATTCGGCTGCATTCTCCAACAAGTGGCGCGGATTTGTAAGGCAGGAGTTGGCGAGCCATGGCCTGCACTTGGACTTTGATCGCCTGAGCTTGAATCCCTTTGGCGGCGTGGTGGCGAGAAATGTGCAGGTATTCAACGACGAAGATCAGAAACACCTGCTAGCGGCCGTGGACAAGATCACGCTGTCCTTTGACTCTGGCAAGATCATGCGCGGGAAGTTTCAAGTGGAGTCTCTGGAGCTACAAAACGCGAATCTAGCGCTGCCCGTGGACCCTGAGCATCCCGAACTCACCGTCGTAGCGGTGCGTGATCTGAATGCCCGCGCCTACCTCACCGATGGTCACCTGGAGGTCCGCCGCGCGGATGGGGAACTGGCAGGCATCCGTGTCTCGATCACCGGCGACATGGAGGTGGCACCCGCCAGCAAAGAGCCGTCCGAAAAGAAGTCGGCCCAGGAGGCAGCATCGCGGCGATTGGAGTTTGTGAGGGAAAACCGGCGGCAAATTCAGAGTGGGCTGGACTGGCTGGCGCGATTCAAGTCGGCACGACCTCCACAGCTGACCGTGTCCTTCACGGGCGATAGCCGACGGATGCAGGATCTTCATGCCAATCTGTCATTTGCCGCACAGGGACTGGAATACAGCGGCTACACCTGCGACGAATTTCGCATCGAAGCAGAATACCGCGCTGGATACGTCGATGTAAAGCAGTTCAACGTGCGCGACCGCCTCGGCGTGTTGACGGCCTCTGCAGCTTGGATCAATGGGGCCGATGAGGCGCGGTTTCACCTGACCTCCACGGCAGATCTTCCCAGCCTAGCTTCTGCTTTTTTCAAGAGCGATGGACTCAAGGAGGTGGTCTTCTACGATGAGCCACCACAGGTCTCGATCGACGGTACCTGGTATGTGCGCGGGCCAAAGGCGGTGGGCCCCAGACCGATGCGGATGCTCGGCCACCTACAGTGCGGAAAGTTTCACAGCCGTGGCGAACTGTTTGACGGCATGAGCTGCCAGTTCGGCATCGATCCAGAGGGTTTTTATGTGCGGGAAGGTCTGCTACGTCACAAGACTGGAACGCTGGCGATGCAGGTGCTGAACCACCCAGAGCAAGGCTTCAAATACCGTGCGGTGCTGAAGATGGATCCCAATGTTTTCCTACCGTTTGTGCAGCAGCAAAGCACCCGCACCTTAATTCAAAAGCTACAGATGGGCGAGACCTCCAGCATCTTCCTGCGCTGCGAAGGCAGTGGACCTGCACCGAACCTGGGGCTCTGCGAAAATCGTGGTCATGGAGAGGCACGCAGCATCCGCTTCAACGGCATAGAATTCGATTCGATGGAGACCGATTTGGAATTCCATGGCAAGCAGCTCAAGTTTACCAATGCGCACCTCGAGCGTCCCGACGGTCCGGCAGTTGCCCAGCAGGTCTTTGTCGATACCGCTGAAAACTACGTTACGCTGACGGGTGCCCACGCCGAATGCGAGCCCACTGCCATTGTTCGCTGCTTTGCACCGACGACCGCAGAGTTCATTGCACGTTACCGTTTGCCCAGTTCCACGATCACCGATGTGAATGGTTCCATCGGGTGGAAGAGCCCACAGCGCACCGACTGCTCCATTACCTTCGCGACTACCGAAGGCACTGGAACTTATCATCTCTGGGGTAAGGACTACCTCATCAGCCGACCTCAAGGAGTGCTGGCACTCAAGGGTGCCAAACTCGGGCTGAAGATCACTGGCTCTGCCTTTGAATACCCGCTTGATGTGCAGGGCACGGTGGGTCTGGGAGACGAAGTGGGGAATTACGATATCGTCGTGAAGGCGGGCAAATTCCCATACAATATCTTTGACCACTCGCTGCCTTTCATGGGAGTGGTCGCCAATGTGGGTGCCAAGAATGACCTCGTGAAGTTCGACGTCAATGCCACCGTGCTGAAAGGAAAGGCTTCCATGGAGGGCACCGTGGACATTCATCGCGAGCCAGCCACTTACCAGGGAGAGCTGCGCATCAATGCAGTAGACTTCACGGAATTTGCCAAAGTTTACTCTCCCGGAAACGAAACGGAAGGCGATGTAACGGGGCATCTGAAGTTCACGGGAGTCATGGAGGATTGGCGGCAGCTGAAAGGCGGCGGCGTGGGCATCATCGTGAATGCGAACCTCTACGCGGTGCCCATTCTGGGGCCACTGACGCCGCTGCTGGGTGCCTTTTTGCCCACACCGATCAAGGGCTACAACGTTGCGAAGGAAGCCAACTGCACTTTCCAAGTCGCGGACGGGTTCATCGTCACCCAGGACTTCGAGGCACTAACGACCGCGTTTCGATTGGTGCTCAGTGGCAAAGTGGACTTCTTGAATGACCGCATCAACTTCGATGCTCAGGCGCGGATGCGCGGTCTTCCTGGGCTGGTGCTAAGGCCCTTCAGCGAACTCTTACAATACGAGGCCGCCGGCAGCGTGGGCGATCCCAAGTGGACACCTCGCCTACTCAACCTGGTCGGAACGGAAGGCGATAAGATGCGCGAGGCACCGGATCAGAAGACTCTCCAAGAAGCCAGCGACATTGCGGGCCGTGCGGGCAAACCTTCCGTGGCACCCATTGAGCCCACTCGCAAGCCGCGTACCAATCCGCTCTTCAGGCCAGGTGGGCGCTGAACATTGCGTTTTTTCGTCACAATCGCGGTGTCGCAGCCCTAGTCAGAGGTGAGGAGCAATCCACAACCCAAACCTGACCATGAACAAACCCTCTGAACATCCTGACATCATCCCCCTCATTGAAACCCAGTTTCCCGGACTGCGCTCCCTGCCCTGGCAGGTCGTCGCAGACGCGCTGGATGCCTTTGCCCACTTCGGCGCAGATCGTGTGGAGCACCTCCGCGACAGCACCCACCGCCTCATCCGCAATCATTTCCGCGATGACCACGGTGGTGGTTGCATCTTCCATCTGCTCTCCGAGGCGGATGGTCCGGATGGGTGGATCCATTCCAAGGAATCCCTGACTCGCTACTTCACTGGTGGCTGTGGTGAAGCATTCCGCCACCAGCCCCAATACCAACCCGCGAAGTGGCTGGTGCGCGTCTGGGACGGTGAAAAAACCACTCGTTACGGCAACTGGAACGCGATCACTCCCGCGATGATCCACGACCTCTGCGAGCTCGCTCTGCTGCTGCGTCAGTCACCTCCAACCACGGAGCCGAGCATCGCCGACGAGTGGCAGTCGCTACAGTCCAGTATGGCGCTGCCAATTGATTAAAATTCACTGATTCTCTGCTGGTCATCTGCGGCGATTGCTTCATCGTCCGCGCATGTTTATCGACCTCACCGCCGCCCCCGCCAACGATCCACTGAGCATCTATCGCTATCGCGATAGCCTCTATGCGGTGGACATGATCACGGCGGCGTTGAGCCTCGATTTCTTTACCTGGCTGGAGGCGCATCCATCGTCTCTAGCCAGCATTTGCGCGCACTTTGGTTTCAAAGAACGTCCTGCGGATGTGATGCTGACTCTCTTTGCAGCTAACGGTTGGGTGAACAAAGTGGACGGCACCTTCCACGCCACCCCAACGGCAGCGGAGCACCTCTGCGCGGGCTCCATGTGGGATCTGCGACCCTACTATGCCTCATTGCACGACCGCCCGATTGCCCGTGATTACCTCGAAGTCCTGCGCACCGACAAGCCCGCTGGATGGAGTGGTGACAAGGCCGCCTTTGATTGGCACAAGGCAATGGAGCAGGAAGATTTTGCGCGCAAATTCACCGCAGCGATGGATTGTCGCGGTCTCTATCTATCCCAGGCTTTGGCCAAAAAGCTGGATCTGACTGGTCGCAATTGTGTGCTCGATATCGGAGCAGGGTCTGGCATCTACGGATGCTCGATCACTGCCCATCATCCGCACATGAAGGCCGTCGTTTTTGATCAATCGCCCGTAGATCGTATCGCAGAAAAACTCATCGCGGAGCGTGGCTGTGCGGAGCGTGTCAGCGTCGCCACAGGCGATATGTTTGACGGGCTTCCCAGTGGCTGCGATGTGCACCTTTACTCCAATGTCCTGCATGACTGGGGTGTGGCAGAGGTGGAAAAGCTACTGACAGTTTCCCAAGCCGCACTAGCCCCAGGCGGACTGCTGATCATCCACGATGCCTTCATCAATGCAGACAAAACAGGCCCGCTGCATGTGGCGGAGTACTCCTGCCTGCTCATGCACTCCACCCAAGGCAAGTGCTACAGCACCAGCGAGTACGCAGCCATGCTGGACGCTGCAGGTTTTGCACCCGGCCCCTACGCCGACACCGCCGCAGCTCGCGGCTTCATGACGGCAGTGCGGCGCTGATCGGAGTTACTTCAGGTAGGTCTCGTGCAGACCTTTCAATCGCGCAACGATCTCTGGATGCTGGGCCGACAGGTCGGTGGTCTCCTCGGGATCTTTGGCAATATTCACCAGCAGCATCTGGATGCGCTCCTGAGTCACGCCCGCGCCGCCCTTAGACGTGTCTCGGGATTTTCCGATGAGTTTCCAGTCACCTTCACGCACCGCCCACTCCGCATTGGGTCCATCGCCGACCTGCCAATGAATCACGGGGTGCGCACTCGGTGCTGCAGCAGATTCCACCACAGGCATCAGGCTGCGGCCATCCAGCGGAACATCCGGCAGCGGAACATCACAGAGTTCCGCCAGCGTCGGCATCCAGTCGGAGGCATGAGCCACCTGATTACGCACTTCATTTTCTGGAATCCTACCCGGCATGGATAGGATCGCAGGCACGCGAATGCCTCCTTCCAACATGCTGAACTTGGCACCGCGAAGATTGCCTGCGCTGCCGCCGCCAAAGTGGGCACGCTCTTCGGTGGAGTGCCCATTGTCGCTCTGGAAGATCAGCACCGTGTTCTCTCGCAGATGGAGTTCATCGAGCGTCGCGATCAACTTTCCCAGGCGCTCATCCTGGCTGGCGACGAAGGCTGCATAAAGATTGCGTGGGTAGGGCAGGTCCTTGAAGCGTTCCAACCACTTCGGTTCCCCTTGGTAAGGGTAGTGCGGCGTATTCAGGGCGTAGTAGATGAAGAAGGGCTGATCGAGATGCGCCTTCATGAACGCGGTGGCTTCCTCCAGCATCAGTTGCGGGAAGTATTGGCCATCATAGAACACTTCTTTGCCGTTGCGATGCAGATCGTGTACGTTGGGGCCGCTCCAGAAAAAGAAGTGGGAGTAGTTGTCAATGCATCCGCCCATGTGGCCGAAGCTGTGATCAAATCCCTGCGCGTTAGGCATCGTTTCGGGCGTGTAGCCGATGTGCCATTTGCCAATGTGCGCGGTGGCATAACCCGCCGCCTTGAACATCTCCGCCATCGTCACCTCTGTCGCAGGCAGCGCGCCTTTGGCACCGTTTTGGGAGGCGCAATTTGTCGGTACTCCGGCCCGCACAGGGTAACGCCCTGTGAGCAAACACGCACGCGAAGGAGAGCACACGGGAGCGCCCGAATAGAACTGCGTAAATTGCACGCCTTTGGCCGCCAAGGCATCCGCATTCGGCGTCAGCAAATCTTTTGAACCATAACACCCCAAATCCACAGTGCCCTGATCATCCGCCATGATCACAATCACATTTGGACGCGCAGCCGCAGTGAGATCGGCAGCCACCACGGCGATAAAAGAGCAAAAGGCGAAGCGGATGAATTTGGTCATTCAAAGACAACGCCTCCAAGACTCGAAAATTGCCATGCTCTGCGTTGGCAACAACGACCTGCCCTACGTGATCCCTTCGAAAAAGGCTGGCACCCTGTGCTAGATGCTGATTGGATAGGGGCCGATGACCGATTCCAACCAGCAATCTCCGTCCCGCTATGCGTGGACAATCGTGGCACTGCTCTTCCCTGTGGCGGTGCTGAATTACCTGGACCGCCAGATGCTGGCGACGATGAAGAGCTCGATGGTCGATGCGATTCCTTCAATTCAGAATCGGGAGGACTGGGGATTGGTGCTGGGATCATTCAAGTGGGTGTATGCCATCCTGAGCCCGTTCGCAGGCTTTTTGGCGGATCGCTTTAGTCGTCGCCACGTCATTGGTTTTAGCCTGCTGTGCTGGTCTGCTGTGACCTGGTGGACAGGGCATGTGACGAGCCTGAATGAGCTCATCGCCGCACGCGCGGCAATGGGCATTAGCGAGGCCTTTTATATCCCAGCAGCACTCGCGCTGATTTCTGATTATCACACCGGCAATACTCGATCCCGAGCGGTCGGCATCCATCAGGCTGGGATCTATGTAGGGCTCATCTTGGGTGGGTTTGCAGGCTATGTGGCAGACTCACCAGACCACGGCTGGCGCTGGGCCTTTAGCACCTGCGGCATCATCGGCATCCTCTATTCGCTACCACTTCTGGGAATGCTACGCAATCCACCGCGGGCTCCGCGCACGGCGACGTCTGCCAGTGCGCTGACGTCGTTGCGGGAGTTAGTAACGAATCGAAATTTCATCCTACTGGTCATCTACTTCACCTTGCCTGCGATCGCTGGTTGGGTTGTGAAGGATTGGATGCCCGCCATCCTCAAAGAGAAGTTCGGCCTCGGACAAGGGCAGGCAGGTGTGTCTGCGGTGCTGTGGGTACAGATCGCGTCCCTGGTCGGGGCGGTGGTCGGCGGTCTGCTGGCTGACAAATGGATGTCCCGCTCAGCTCGGGGTCGGATCTTTGTCAGCGCGATCGGAATGGTGCTCTTCCTGCCCGCGCTATTTGGTGTCGGCAATGCCACGGTGCTAAGCACGGCCATCATTAGCTTGGTGATCTTTGGGATCGGTTGGGGCTTCTTTGATACCAACAACATGCCGATCCTCTGTCAGATCTCCCGACCTGAAACCCGCGCGACCGGTTATGGCATCATGAACCTCGTCAGCATCAGTTGCGGAGGGTTCGGCGACTGGGGCTTTGGATACCTGCTGGATAAAAAGGTACCGCTGAACCTGATCTTCGGTGCCTTTGCCGGTGTCGCGCTGCTCTCTGTGTTCATCGTGCTGATGATCCGCCCCACCAGCGCCAATGCGGGTGAGCAGCGCAAATAGCGACCCACCTTCCAATTGCTCACCACCAGAGCTCAAACCCAACCACGGGAAGCCCCCCCTTCACGGTTGCCGAATCCAGGCAATGATATCGGCGATGTCTTGCGGCTTGAGCAATGCTTCAAGTCCGTCCGGCATCAGTGATGTGTTGCTGTTTTTCCGTTCTGCGATGTCCTTGAGCAAAATCAGTTCCAGTCCAGCACCCGTGCGAAGGCTGAGGTTGTTGGTGTTTTCATCGGTGACGAGCCCCACAAAAACACGCCCATCCTTGAGCTTCAGAGTTTGGGTGGTGTAGCGCAGTTCCACGGCGCGATTCGGATCGAGGATGGCTTCGACGATTTGCTCGGTGGGTTTCGCGGCGACGGTTCCCAAGTCTGGCCCCAATTCGTTGCCAGCGCCTTTGACGGTGTGGCAGGCAATGCAGATGGCTTGGTAAAGCATCTTCCCCTTGACGGCGTCTCCCTGCAATCCCGCGACGCCGGCATACTGTGCGACGATCTTTTGGCGGTCCGGATTCTGGTTCGTGATGATCGGCATTGCGGGCGCACTGGCAGCGGGCGCAGCTTTGGCGCGTTGCTGCCAGGACTTCCTCTCTTCAGGCGTCAAAGCCGCCAGGGCAGCTTTGGCAGAGGTCAGCGTGGCGATGACCAAGGGCTGCGACAGGTTCGGCTGATTCATGAGCCCCGCGACCAAGGCAGTGCGGTGCGGTTCCACGACATCCCCTGCGGCTAAGGCCAAGGCACGTTGCACTACGGGATGATCATCAGCCAAAAGACCCACCAACGTGGGAGCGAGATCGGGGCGAGACCTCGCCAACTCCACCGCTTGCGCACGCAGATGAGGATGAGCATCACTCAAGAGCAACCGAAGGGATTCGTCGCTGAGTTTGTTCAAGCCGCGCAAAGTCCAGGCGGCCTGAAGGCGCACCGCCGCTGGTTGTGCGGTGTTTTCGACGACTCGAGCCAACTCAGGCACCAAGGCAGTGTCGCCCTTTTCAAGGATCAAGCGCTGCGCCATATCGCGCCGCCAACCGTTGGTTGATTGCATGGACGCGATCAGATCTGCATCCACCTTGGCAGGGCCTGCGGCCAGATCTTTCGGTGCGATGCGGTAGATCCGACCCTTGTCCTGACCGGCGCGGAGATCCAAGCCGTGGGCGATCTCGGCAGGGATCCACTCGGGGTGTTCGAGCACGAGGCGATACATATCCACGACATAGAGCGCGCCATCGGGTCCGGTGCGCGCCATGGTCGGGCGGGTCCAATTGTCCTCGCTAGACAAGAAATCGTTGTCCGCATCCTCTGCATGGCGATGCGAGGTGATGGGCATCGTGCGGTAGTCCAGCACTTGGCGGGTGACGAGGTTGTTGGCGGGTTCGCAGATAAAGAGCGCGTTTGTAGCAGCAGCGCCAAAGGTCACATCGCGAAACGGCATCGCATTGCAGCCGGAGGTCAGCGTGTTGATGGCGCTGGCGTTGTTGTAGCGGCGCAATTGCTGGCTGACGGGGAAGATGCGCTTGTCATTGTTGATCACCTCCCGCGTGGATCGCACGGCTAGGTCAGGATTGCGCGCCAGATCGCGCAGCGGTAGCCAGTAGTTCCAGCCGAGGATGCTATTGTTGTTCCCGAACCAGTTGCCCCAGTCATCCCGCCAGCGACCATATTGCGTGCGTCCAGCCTCGATCTCAAAGACGCCCGTCATCGGATTGAAGCGAAAATCATTGGTGCCAAGCGCAATTTTTTGCCCAGTCTTCACACACTCGATATCGCCGCCGCTGTCCCCATTCGCGCCGTAGAACCAGCCATCAAGTCCCCAGCAAAATCCATTGACGAGGTGCTGCGGATTACCTGCCGTAAAGCCAGTGAACCAGGTTTCACGTTTGTCGCACTTGCCATCGCCATCGGTATCTTCGGCATAAAAGATGTCCGGGATGTTCGCGATGAAAACGCCGTTCTTCCAGGATGCAAGGCCCGTGGGATGTCGCAGCCCCTCCAGGAACAGCGTAGCTTTGTCATACAGCCCGTCGCCGTCGGAATCCTCCAAGATCTTCACCCGTCCGGTTTGCAGATCCGAGACCTTGTCCTGTCCCACGAGCCCGTCTTTGGTCTTCTCTCCGGGTGCGAAAGGGTAGTCGCCCATCTCCACCACCCACATCCTACCCTGCGCATCCCAATCCACGAAGACGGGGTCTTGCACCAAGGGTTCCGCCGCCACCAGACTGGCGGTAAACCCTGGCTTCAGGTGCCAAGAGCGCAGCGAATCCTGCGGAGATTTGGGGGCTGGACCTGGAACCTTGAGCAACTGATCAAACGTCAGCGCGACCAACGCGCCATCCGCCCCCGTGATGGACAAGGCTTTGTCCGTAGCCACCACCTCGGCGCGGCTGCCATCAGCGTGTAAGATCAACGGTAGGCTGTTCGCATCGCCTGCTTTCCCCTCGCGCAGCACCTGGGACCAGCCCTCGTCCCACTGAAGATTTTTGCGTTCGCGTTCTTTGGGAACAAAAAGGAAGACGCCATAGGCGCTGGGATTGGAAACGATGAGGTCATCATAACCATCGCCATTCAGATCGTGAAAAAACAGCCCGCCAGAAGCTGCGATGCTTGGCAGTGGGAGATCAGCGCGCGGGGATGCTGGCTCCACTGCCTGAGCCACGAGCACACCACTAAGAAGCCAGAGAGAGGTCCATCGCATTAGAGCAGAACGTCGCGAGTCGGGTGAATTTTCCCAGGCCCGTGGATCGCGCTGTCTTTGCCGCATCCACGCACGCAATACCTCACTCCTTCCGGATCCCAATCTCATCCACAGGAATGGCCTTGAAGCCGAGCTTGAAGGCGGGGGAATCTGGTTTCAGTCGGAAATCGTCGTTTTTCCAATCCACAAACATGGGGTCGGCAACCAGACTGTGCTGGTCCCAGCCTGCTGCCTGCCAAGCGGTCCATTCGTCAAGCGGCGCGGCTTCGGTGATGCGGACATCATCGATCCAGAGCTGGCCTTTGGGCTGGTGGCAATCGATGCGCAACCAGAAGTCCTTCATCCAGGGTGCCCACGCTGTTTCGTTTTCGCGCAGCATGCGGCCGGTGGCTTCAAACTCTTGCCATTGATTCGAGGCGGTAATGGAGGTGCTGCCGCCCTGCCAGTAGCCTTTCCCGCCTTCGTAACAGGCAAAGGCCAAGCTCACCGGCGCACTTGGTTCCGTGGACTTGATCCGCAGGCGCACTCGATAAGCGGCACCGGCCTTGATGGGGACATCAGGACCGTGAAACACGCTCTTGGGGTTCTTTGGATCATCGCCCAAAGTACAGTCGACGCGCAAGGCACCTTGGTCGGCGAGGAGTTGCACATTTGGGTTGGGTCGGTGATTGAAGCCCCATCCGCGTGGAGTCTTGCCGTCGGCGGCTGCGTCGAAGGTCTCGGTGACGAGCGGCGGCCCAGTGTCGGGCCCCACTTGATTGATGCCAGTGACGATGGGGTGCCCGTCGTTCCAGGCGAGATTGGAATCGATGGTATTCCAGCGTGGCGAGACATTGCGCAGGTCGCCATACTTCACGCCGGGCGTGGCGCTGAACATGATGTTGTGCCGCACGATGTTGCCGCTCATCATGGTGCCGTCTTCGCGGAAGGCGTCCTTGGGATGCAGCTCCATACCGCGCATCCCTTTCCAGGCGGGCTCATTCACGACGGACTCGTAACCCTTGACCATTGTTGGGCCATGATCGATCCAATAATGCTGCTGCGCGGTCCAGCCATGCAGATCAAACTGAAAACGGCCGCCGAGGGCGAAGATGTTGTTTTCAACGAGGCAATCGCGTGCGTTGTGGAGGTGGATCGGCGTGTGGGCGACGCGGTAAACGATGTTGCCGATGATGTCGACCCCGCCGGTGTTGTCATCGGGGTAGAGGCCAAAGGTGAACCAGGGGTGCTTCAGTCCATCGGCCTCTTGACCGCAGCCGATGACGTCATGAATGAGGTTGTAGCGCCACACACTGCCCCGGCTGCTGATCCAGTCGCGGCCACCTGTGTAAATGGCGCCGCCGTCTTGGGTCTCGAGGCAGAGGTGATGCAGGTGATTGTATTCGACGATCAAGTTGTTGCCGCTCATCTGCACGCCCATGCGTGGACCGTCGTGGATGTGGTTGTGCGCGGCGGTATTGGCGACGCCGTAGATGCTGATGCCGCAGGCGTTTTTGTTGAATACACCCATGTGGTGGATGTGGTTGTCCGACGCCACGTGACCTGGGCCGGTCAGGGTCTTGCGATCCCCACCACTGAGGCTGATCCCGTTGCTGCCGGTGAAGCTGATCTCGTTGTGGGTGAGACGCACATTTTTGCCATCACTGACGCCGATGCCACTGCCGTGAAAAGCACCGACCTGCGTGATGGTGCAATGATCCACCACGCAATCCTCTGCCCGTTCAAAGGTGATCGCGCTGCCGTGGCAACCGGTAAGGGTGAGCCCGCGAATGGCGATGTTTTTGGCACCCTGCTTGATCTTGAAAAAGGCCTCGGCCACAGGCAGTCGCACGTCGCCATCCTGGATCGCCGCGGGCGGCCAGAAGTAAAGCATCCCGTCGTGCTTATCATAAAACCATTCCCCTGGCGCATCGAGCTCCGCCAGCGCGTTCTGGAAGTGATAGCGGTTCGCTGGATGAAGGGCGTAGCCACACTTTTTCTTGAGCGTCAGCAGCCGAGTCTTCGCATCGAGCGAGGCGATCGGCTCAATGAAATTCCACCAACCGTACTGGGCAAAGATATCGAGCTCCACATCCTCTGGGTGGGCCCATTGGCGGAGGTCCTGCGGTTTGACGTAAAGAGTGGTATACCATTGATGACCTTCGGGCGCGCCGGAAGGTGGAAAGGCATCAACAAATGCCCAACCGCCATACAGCGGGTCCTTGGCGGCGTAGTTCGGGTAACGCGCAAGGATCTGGCGCTGACCCTGAAACATGAGTTGGCGGGGCAAGAAACCCTTGGGCAAAACCGCACCGATGTGGATCTTGACGATGGCCCCTTGGTGCGGCTGCCAACCATTGATCGCTGGGCCGCCCACGAGGGTCGCGCCTTTGCCGGTGATGGTGAGATCGGAGTCCTGAGCTTCCAGTTGAATGGGCTGTAGAACTTCGGTGATGCCTGAAGGGAGTATGAGCGTGGCCGGTCCAGTCGCGCCCGCTTGGCGTGCTTCGCGGATTTGTTTCACCGCTGCGGAGAGGCTGAGCTCTGGCGAGACATGCACCTCCAGGGCTCGCAGTGGAGAGCCGGGAACCAGGGAGAAAAGGCACAAAAGCAGGACGCCGATTTTTTGCATGCGCCTCATTTCTCACGTTATGGCTTTCGTGCAAGCTCCACCTTCTGAGGAATCAGGGCGTGATAGGCGGGCAAGGTTTTTTCCTCCATGAACACGAGCGTCCAGGCCTTCACTTGGCGATCAGGCGGTGACTTTTCGTTCCACTGTCGCTCAATCCATCCACAGACGGGATGGCGCATGGTCTGATACTTGGCTGCCCAAAGATTCATGAGCAACTTGTGCCAGCGATAGTCGGGGAACTCTGCGGAAATGAGCTCTGGCTTCAAAAACGAAACCGCCTGTCCGTGGCGCAGCAGATCGACGTGGGAGCCGTCTGCCAGCTCCGCATCTAGCACCAACCAGCCATCATCGTTGAGTGGGTGCGGCGCAAAGAGGGCCCAATACTGATCCAGCTTCAAGGCCTGCGCTGGGGGATTCCAAGCCGCAGGGAACCAGCGTTTCCACTTGTCGTAGTCCACGCTGCGCAGGTTCCACACAACGACGACCACCAGACAGAGAAGCACGAAAGACTGCGTCACGGGATGCTCTCGCCACGATCTCGAAGGTGTTGTCGGGGGGCCGTCGGCAGGGCAGCGTTTTTGCAGCCGGTCCCAAAACGATCCTGGCAAAAAGGGTAGCCAGCACACCATCATGATGGCGGGGAAAGGGCCGAGCCGTAGGCAAAGGCCAAGGCCGAAGTGCAGAGCCCAAAACATCGCGACGGTCAGCAATCGCCAGCGTTCTGTGCGCCACGGGATGAAGGCCATGAAGGGGCCCAGGCACTCCACCCACCAGATCGCGAAGGTCAGCCAGCGACCCAACTCTGGAAACCCGCGCAACCAGAGGCCCAAGGGTTTGACGAACTGATCAATGCTCAGCGCGTAATACACTGCGGTGCCATCGCGGGTCCATTCCCCGCCCCACTTCAGTCGGGCCGTGAACCAGTAGATGATGCACACCTGAAGCAGCAAGGCCAGTGTCGTCGTGCTGAGAAAGGGATTGGCGGTGCAGGTATCGTTTTTGGTGCGGCGGGCATCAAGCGACCATCGTTGACCGAGCGGCAAAAACATTGACCAAAAGAGCAGCATGCGCACCACCACATCGCCGCCAAACAGCACAACAGGGTTGCGATTTTGCAAGGAACACACCAGCACCCAACAGAAAAGTGTCGCCAGCGTGGTGCGCCATCCCAGCAGCAGCGCAAGCCCCGCAGCAATCTGGAGAAGGATCAGCAGGACTTGCCAAGTGGTATCGCCGCTCAGCCCATGCACGGACCAGTTCACCAGGCTATCGCGCATCGTCGGCCACAGGCTGCGCGGCAGAAATCCAGCGTCGGAGTAAAAGGCGCGCGCATTCATCAGCGCCGTCCAACCATCCACCAGCACAAGCGCTGCCAAGCCCATGCGCATGGCAGCGAGCGATCGCAGATCGATGCCCGCTAGCTTCAGAAGCAAAGCTGGGCGCGACGCTTTGTCGAGGTTGAGCGGCGGTGAATCCATCACGATCGAAACTTCGGCAGACGAGTCTCCAACGCAAACGGCTTTGCGTCGGGCGCGTCCTCCCGGAATGGGATGAAACTTACGCCGCCGGCGCGCGTTTCCACCGTCCACCATGAAAGCACTCTCCCTCCTCGTCCTCAGCATTGCCTGCCTTTTCAGCGTCGCTTCTGCGTCTGCGCAGGCCCCAGCAAAGCAGAAGGGCAAGGCCAAAAAGGGCAGCGTGCATCTCATCACCACCCCGGTGAAAACCAGCGAGGTGCGCTACAAGACGACTCCACAGGGAGAGCTGAAGTTGCACGTCTATTCGCCCGCTGGTGAAGTGCAGACTGCGGTGCAGCGCCCCTGTGTGGTGTTCTTTTTCGGCGGTGGCTGGAAGAGTGGCTCTTACCTGCAATTCGTGCCGCAAGCAGAATACTTGGCCAGCAGGGGTATCGTCGCAGCCTGTGCGGACTATCGCATTCTCAGTCTGCACAAGACCACACCAGACAAAGCGGTGGAGGATGCCAAAAGCGCCATTCGTTGGGTCCGTGCGCACGCGGTGGAGCTGGGCATTGATCCGAACAAGGTCATTGCCGCCGGCGGTTCTGCAGGCGGTCATCTGGCCGCAGCGACGGCCTTTTGCGCCGCTTATGATGCGGATGGCGATGACAAGTCCATCTCTGCCAAGCCCAATGCGCTGGTGCTCTTCAATCCCGCCATGAACATCTCCACCCTATTCAAACAACGCGCCACGGGGGATAACAACGGCATCACTTTGGAGATGGCAGAGGCCATCACGCCAAACAGCTTTGTGACCAAAGACGCGCCTCCGGCGATCCTCTTCTTCGGCTCGGCCGATGAACTGAAGGTGGGTGGCGACGAATACGTCGCGAAGGCGCGGGCCCTCGGTGTCCGGGCTGAGATGTATGCCGCGCCCGAGATGCCGCACGGCTTCTTCAATCGGCAACCGTGGCTGGAGGTGACCGCTCGGCAGATGGATGTTTTCCTCGGTTCTCTCGGCTACCTCGGCGGGGAGCCGACCCTGAAACTGCCCGAAGGCGCGCCTGCGCTGGTGAAGGAGTAATCCATTAACGGATCGACAACAAACTGCGCGAGACCTTGTCGTGCTCGTCTTTGGCAATCGGGTTGCTTTGATGCAACTCCTCTAGGCGAGCGAGGCTGATGATGCCCGTGGCGAGCAGGTCCTTTACCCAAGTGATGTCTTTCGGACGACCTGCCCACAGCTTGTTGTAAGCCACATCATGCGGATCCAAGCAGCGTCCCTCCAGCCCTGGGGCGAGCTCAATGACCGTGACCCGCTCCTGCCAGCCTGGGGGCGTGCAGCGGAGGAGGTCTGGGGTGACGTAGTCAACGAAGAAAAGGTTCTCCCGCGAAAACGCACTGTCTTCACCCAGTTCACGCTCCATGATGGCGGCGTCGAAGTGAAGAACAGGCACTCCCACTGGCACGACATCCACATCCCGGCTGGTGCGCAGTGTTGCTGGGCATTCAGGATGCAGCAGCGCTGCGCTGCCACTTCCCATGATCCAGATTTCTTTGACGGCCACAGGAAGAAAGCGCCGCAGCAAAGGCCCAAGCTCGACGAAATCAGCCGGCGTAAGCTCTTTCACGGATCGCCTCCATTTGCGCTTGGGTTACAAATGGTTCGCCTTTGAAGGGCATCCCAGATCGCCACTGCTGGGCCTCAGGCGAGGGTGACTCGATCAACTCAGCGATCTCTTCGACAGGCCGTGTCTGAAGCATTTTCAGCCAGTCCAAATCGAAACCAGACAGTCGGGCCCGATGTGATTCTAGCCAATCAATTCCGATTTGGACGTCCTCCGGATGCGCCCGCAATCTCGCTGCGACCAGCTTCCCTTTCTGCCAGGCGATCCAATCGTTCACGATGTAACCCGGTGGCAGATCGAGCCAGGGGGGGAAGGCTGGGATCGGGCGTTGATTCAGATCTGTGGCCGGGACCGACATGGTGCGAATCTAGCACAGGCTGCCTCACTCCGCAAACTTCAGCGAATACAGGTCGGCATCCTTCAGCACGAATCGCAGTCGTATGGGTTTGGCAGCCAGAGCGCTGACATCGGTGCCTGTCTTCCACCGAGCGGCGCGATCCAGGGTATCCCCAAACAGTTCGTCGCTGTCCTCGAGACTCCAACCAGGGATCGCCTTGCCTGCGGCATCTTGGATCTCCACATGGATGCTGCCAGCGGCTGAGGTGGAAAAATTGAGCCGCAGTTCTTTGCCGGTGAAGGTCAGTGGTTTGGTGATGAATTCACCGCCGCTCAATGGACCATTGACCGAGACGAAGCCGTCCATGCGCAGCGTGTAACGCCTCAGCTCGCTGCTATTGCCGGTCCAATAATTCTCCACCGCATACAGTGAGAGTTCGTCAGGAGCACCGGCGAGCGCGCTTTTGGTGGGGACAACGCTCCAGCCAAAATATTGATGACCGTAGTGCCAAGTGCCTGCGCGCTCAATGCCGGGGCGGAGGAAGGCCTCGTTCCAGCGCTTGAATTTCACCCCATCACGGCTGGCCATCAAGAGCCCCTCGGTGATCGCCGTGCCATAGCGCTGGGATGCTTTGGCGCGATCTTCGCGCTCGGCACGTTCAGGTAGAGCACGCATGGTTTCTGACCACGGACGCTCCACGTAACGTGTCGGGAAGCCGAGCAAGAGGTGCGGCGCACGTAAGTAGGGTTTGACGCCGTTGGTGTAAAGCTGTTCCGGCGGGGAATCCACATACGACAGATCTTTCCATTGATCCCAGGTGACCAAGTCCTTGGAGACCGCCGTGCGGATGGCGCGATTGCCCTCGGGCTTCCAGTCGGCGCCATCGGTTTTGCCCGCGGTGAATACCCGCCAGTAAGCCCGATACGCGCTGATGTTGGGATCAAAGAAGGCCAAGTTTTGGGAATCAAACGCGCCCTCGGTGATGACGGGTTTGGGGTGCATCAGGGAGAAATGCAGACCGTCTGGCGATTGAAACACCAGCAAGCCATGGGGCTTTGCCGCGCGGATGATGGCCTTGTAACGTGCCTCGGGAGGGCAGGCCGGATTTTCATCGCGAAACACAGCGGGATGGCCGGGGTCAGAGGTGACCTCGCCAAACGTGGCGGGTGCAAGGACGATGTTGTTGGCCTTGGACCCATTGAATTCGACGATGCCCAGCTCGGGTTTGCGCCAGTGAATGCCGTCTTCACTCTCAGCATAACAGCAGAAGAGTGGGTGCGACCCCGTGTTCACCTTGCCGTCCTTCACGGCCAGATGCCAAGCCTTGTAATACATCCGGTATTTGCCAAGATCGGGATCAAAGAACACACTATGGTAACCGCTGCCACTTCCTTCCCACGCTGCGTCGTGGACCAGGGCGATGTCCTTGGCTTCGGGATGATGCAAGACCTGCCGTGCACCAGCGGTCATGGATCCGATCAAGGCATCATCGACGAAGAGTTCGCGTCGAGAACCGATCGCAATCGGATCAGCCGCACTGGCGGTGACGACGAGGAGCAAGGAGAGAGTCAGCGTGCGCATAGGCTGAGGGATACGGCAGGAAAAGCCCGGTATTGTCATTCCGATCCACTGTGGGTGTGGAGGG
Organism: Verrucomicrobiaceae bacterium; assembly: GCA_024232965.1. GTDB lineage: Bacteria > Verrucomicrobiota > Verrucomicrobiia > Verrucomicrobiales > Verrucomicrobiaceae > JACKQF01. The sequence continues at coordinate 275,343 of JACKQF010000006.1, forward strand.
CGGTGCTTGATCGGGAGGAGAGAGGTTTTTCGCAACCATCGCGGTGATCGCAAATTTTGATCAGACAAAAATCTCGCGACAGGGCGTCTGTGTGACTGACAATCCATTCACCCATGACTTCCCCGGAACTTGAACGACTCTATGATGACCATGCATCGGGGTTGTTTTTGTATCTGCTCTCGTTTGCCAAGACGGAGGCGGATGCCCGGGACCTCCTGCAGGAGTTGTTCATCAAGTTGGCACAAATCGAGTCTGCGGAGACACTTCGTTGCGAGAAATCGTTCGTGTATCGGCTGGCCCACAACCTGGCCATTGATTGGTTGCGCAAAAGATGTCGCCGCCAAGAAACCGAAGAGCAGATCGTGCAGGAAACGGCCATGCACAGCGATTCAGGAGTGGACCCTGACCGGGCAGCGCTGGCCGTGCACCTCATGCAAGCACTAGCGTCTCTCCCGGATGAGCAGCGCACGGTCATGCAGCTAAAATTGTGGGAGGAACTGACTTTTGAAGAGATCGCCGAGGTGCAAGGCATCCCCCTGAACACGGCCGCAAGCCGGTATCGCTACGCGACGGAAAAACTGCGTCTTTTGCTACGCCCCATCTACGAGGAACTGAAATGAAGACTGACCCCTTTGAAACCAAGCTGCGTGATCTTGCCAGCAGCCTACAGCGTCCCGACCCCACGGCTGCGTGGAAGGCAGACATCTTGGAACACGCCTTGGCAGTGGCATCGCATCGGCGAAAACCAGCGCTCCTGCCTCCGCGTTGGCTCTTGGCGGGTTGGGCGGCGGCATTGGTCGCGGCCGCTTGGTTGCACCTCAACACCACCGATGCGGTACCGTCTGCTTCGGCCATGCATCAGCTCGCGCCGGTTCCAGGCGATGAACCTCTCTCCTTACTGGCCTTTCAGACTCGTCTCGATCAACTCACCTTCGAACTCCCATGATCTCATTCCTCAAAAACTTTTGGCACCGCCGTTGGTTGCGGGTCGTGGTTTACACACTGGTTTCATTGCTCTTGGTCGCAGTGCTGCTTTACCAGTGGATCAATTGGAAGGGAGCCCGCGCATGGCAAGCCGCGCAAGATCGATACTCCGCTGACGGGGAGACGCTCGACATAGCCAAGCTCCTTCCGCAACCCATCCCAGAGGTGCAGAATTATGGGGCCATCCCGCTCTTGAAGGATATCGCTTTGGAATCAGGATCGGATGCGCGGCACAGACTGGAGGAATTGGAACTCGGCTCAAGCTCCGAGCGCCCAGCCTTGGCTGATGGGGTGACACGGGGGCAGGCCATTGATCTGAAGGCGTGGGAGAAGTGGTTGCGTGCCGAAGAGCGATGGGCGCTCCCCGAAGCTGAGGGAAATCCAGCGGCGACGATCATGCAGATGCTGAAGTCCAAAGACGAGGTCGTGGAGCCACTGGTCGCGGCGCTGGATCGAAGAGGTTGCCGCTGGATTCCAGAGTGGGAGGACGCAGCGCTACCGGGGAACTTCTTTGCCATCCCGATGCCGCACTACCTGCCGGTGCAGCGGATGGCACGGTATCTCTGCCTGCGCTCTGTGGTGGCGGCGCAGCTTGGGGATGCACGGCAGGCCCATGATTTGGTGAGAGTCCAGCTTCGCCTTGCACGGGCATCGTTAGAGGATCCTTTTTTGATTGGCGAATTGGTTGGCGCAGCGGTCCTGAAGATGGCGATGAGTTCGATCTGGGAGATCTGTCGCCTGCATGTTGGCACTGTCGATGATTTCCGGGTGTTGTCGGAGGAGCTTGCGGAATTCGATCTTCATGCTGCCGTATTGCGCGCCTGTCGAACTGAATTGGCAGGAGCTGTGGGGACTCTGCAATGGCTCAAGAGCGCCAACCAAAATGGGGCATTGTTGATGGCGGTTGAACCCGAAGAATCGTCGCAGTTGGATCGATTGGGGCGCCTGATTCCATCGGGATGGGTCGATCTAAACATGGCGACTCTGGTCGACCTTGAACATGGCTGGCTGATCAAGCCCCTTCGTGAAGGTGGATTGCGAGCGATGATTCACTCAACCGAATTGAGGGACGAGTTGGTGAGGCGCGGTGGCTGGTGGCACGTTGATTCCGTTTTTGCCAAGCTCGTCATCCCGTCGGTGCAACTGATTAGCGCCCGACTGGCGCAAACGCAGGCTGAAGTGGATCAGGCGATCATCGCTTGCGGATTGGAGCAAGCTCGACTGGCAACGCAACGATACCCTGAGACCTTGCCAGTTGAACTCCAGCGCACTGACGTCATGAGTGGTCAGCCCATGCACTACCAGAGACAGACCGATGGGACCTACCGGCTCTGGAGTGTCGGCCCCGATGGTGTGGATGGTGGCGGTGTTCGACCAAGCGACGAGGCGATGGCCAAGAAAATGTCCTCTGCCGACTACCAAGGCGACTGGGTTTGGTCCGTGATGCCTCATTGAAGTAGGACACCGAGAGGGATTTCAGGAAGCGGCTCGATGCCTCACGGTGGGGGACACCGTGGTGGGCTCTGATTTGGTGCTTTTGGGTGGGCTTGGCAAGGCTTGTTTTCGCTTGGGACTCCGCACGGGGGATGGCGGGCTGGAGTGCAGTGAGTCGAGGGAGCCGAGGGAGCCGTAGGCGACTGAGCGAACGTAACGCAGGCCCGCCATCCCCCGTGCGGGCGCGGCTGGGGGGGGCGGCGTTATCGGCTGGGGGCTCCATGTTGTCCTCCTGCTGGGCTTGGAGCCGGGCTCGTTGCTCGTAGAGCGCTCGCAGTTTGGCCTCGATGCTCGCTCTCATCGTGATGGGGTCGTGGCTGCTGAGCATGGCTTGCAGCTTCTGCCGCTGCTCTTGGCTGAGGTCTTCGCGGGCTAACAGGCGGGCGCATGGGGTGCTGGCCTTCTTTTCGTGGTATCGCTTCACTTTGCCGTCAGCCTGCCGTTCTTTGCGCAGGAGTCGGCGCTGCGCGGCGTAGAGGTTGTTCCAAAGGCTCCACTCGCGCAGCACTTCGTTGAGCGGTTCCACCAGTTCGTAGTGTTCGAATCGGTCGTCTCCCAGTAGCAGGCGCACATGCGTGTAGTTCTTCTGCTCGACATGCGCGTTGTCGTTCTTTCGATAAGGGCGTGAGCGGCTCAGTTCGATCTTGGGCTCTTGCGCTTTGAAGTGGTTGATGAAGTGCGCGTTCAAGAACTCGGTGCCGTTGTCGAAGTCGAGCTTGGTGATGGCGAAGGGCAGGGCGACCTGGATTTCGCTGAGACGTTCACGCGTGGCGTGTGCGCCTCGGTTCCACACGGCGCGCACCTCGGTCCAGCCGCTGTGGATGTCGGTCGCATCCAGCGCCCAGACGATGGCTCCGGCCATGCTGCCACCACAGAGCGCGACGGTATCAATCTCGAGGGCTCCTGGCGCTGTCTCCGCCCAGGGTTCACAACGCACGGCTACCTCCCGCTGCATGGAGGCCAGGGCGCTGCTTGCGATCCGGCGCTTGCGCCCGGCACTGCGATAGGGGGCAAGCTCGCGGTCAATCTGCGCGGCGCTGATCTGCTCGACGCGCTCGCGCTGGGCTTGGCTCAGGTTGCGGTGATGATTCTGCCATGATCCCAGCCAGAGCCTGAGCATGTCGCCGGCCAGGCGCTTGCCGCAGGGTTGTCCGGCGGCAAGCCAGACGCTTTTGAGCACTTCTAGGTCGCTCTTGGTGTAGCGGCTGCTGGCACCCCGAGGCACTCCGCTGGGGTCTCGTCGTCGCTGTCCACTCAGCACTTTGTTGGCGTATTTGCGTTCCAGCCCCGTGGTCTGGCAATACTCGTCGAGCAGCTTCTGGCGCGCGGGTTTTCCCGTCCGCCGGGCGTAGCGCCCCCTCATCACTCGGGTGTAGTCTTCAAGGCTTTCTTTCATCAGTCGTGGCTCCATCGGCCACGGTGTCCTCTTTTATGAGGCATCGACTATCCCCGGCTCCCCCGGTCTCTCCTCTCTCGATGTCCTTTTCAATGAGGCACTGCGGGTCCTTCACAAGCCCATGACATGGGTTGACGGATCAGAACCGCCGTGGCAAAATTTCCGCAGCTTCTATTCTTATGAAAAAGTCGTTCTCTGCTCTCTGTGTGCTCATTTTCATGGCGGCTTCAGCAATCGCGGGTGGGCCGGAAAAGATCACTGACCTGTCCCAGGCTTTGGCACAGGCTAAGGAGCAGGGGAAGCTGCTCTTCGTTCAATACGGTCGCGATGCTTGTAGCAACTGCCAAGCTTTGCGCAGTTATGTGAAGGAAAAAGATCTGCGTCTGAGTGAGTCGAAGTACGTGTATGCAGATGTCGATTGCGATGACCCTGCAACGATTCGTCTGTTCGGCGAGAAGTTCAAAGTGGTGGGCAACACCCTGCCGTTTGTCGTCATCGCGGCACCAGACGGCACCCAACTGGCCGCCCGCAGTGGCTACGGCAGCGTTCGCGACTACGAGGACCTGCTGCGGGATGCGGGCAAGGCGGCGAAGAAGAAAGAGTAGAGCGTGCCGACATACTCCGGGTGTTGCGCGGGTACTTGTTGGCCGAAATCGGATCCATGGCCTCGACTATTCGACGGACGGACAAAGGATCATCGTTCTCGCTCTGATTGACCTTCGGCAGGATCCACTCACCGTTGAGTCGTCGCTCCGCCAGCGAGGGATCCCAAGTTGATGGCCCAGGCTGCGCCAAACGTTTGCGCGCTGAGCTTACAGTAGCTCATCCACGAACTTCTTGGAATCAAAGACCTGGAAGTCTTCGGCTTTTTCTCCGAGGCCGATGAAGCGGGTGGGGATGCCGAGTTCTTGCTGGATGGCGACGATGACGCCGCCCTTGCCACTGCCATCGAGCTTGGTGGCGATGATGCCGGTCAGGGGGATGGCCTTGTGAAATTCACGCGCTTGATTCAGGGCGTTGGAGCCGGTGGTGGCATCGACGACGAGCAGCACTTCATGGGGTGAAGTGGGGTCTTTGCGGCCGACGACACGGTGGATCTTTTTCAGCTCCTCCATGAGGTTGTGCTTGGTGTGGAGTCGGCCGGCGGTATCGCAGATCAGAAACCCAGCGCCGGTCTTGGCGGCGCGTTCGTAGCCCTCGAAACACACGGAGGCGGGGTCGGCGTTTTGCGGTGCTTTGACCAGCGGGATATTGAGACGTTGCGACCAGACTTCCAGTTGCTCCACAGCCGCCGCGCGGAAGGTGTCTGCTGCGGCAAGGGTCACGGCGTGTCCAGCGAGGTGCAGGTGCCGGGCGAGTTTGGCGGTGGAGGTTGTCTTGCCGACGCCGTTAACGCCGACCATCAGCAAGACGGTCGGCTTATCGGTTTGGATCGCCAGGGGCCTGGTCTGGGCGGGCAAGATCTTGCGAATGTGTTCTTTGGCGACGGCGACGATGTCGCAATCCTTCAGCTTTCGCCCTTGATCGCGCAAATCGTCGACGATTTGGAGTGCGAGTTTGGGGCCCAGATCTCCGGCGATGAGCATGGCTTCCAACTCATCCCAGTCGACGTCTGCCTTGTTGGTGATGAAGTTGATGAGGTTCTTGAAGAATCCTGCCATGGGAGAGGGGAAAGGAGAGGGCTGCCGCTATTCGGCGGCGGGTGAGGGAACGGTCGGGGCAGCGGGCGCAACCTCGCGGGCGCGGCCGCGAATCTCTGCGGTGAGACGGTCCAGCACGCCATTGACAAAGCCACCGGATTCTCCGGCACCAAAGGTCTTGGCGATCTCGATGGCTTCGTTGAGGATGACCGCTGTGGGGACATCCTTCACGTTGCGGAGCTCGTAAATCGCGAGGCGTAGGATATTGCGATCCACGCTGGCGAGACGCTCGATGCGGAAATTCTGCACCACGTTTTCGAGGAGCCGATCGATCTCGGGTAGATCCCCCAGAACGCCTTGAATCAACTCTTCAGCGTACTTGCGGACACCCGGGCGTGCATTGTGCACGTCCCAAAAGGAGGACATGTCTTCGGGCTTGGGTTGCCCGTGAAGATCGTGGGCAAAGAGGTATTGAACTGCGGCTTCGCGGCCTTCGCGTCGTTTTCCCATGGGTGATCGTGAAGGTTACAAGCGGGCGGATTGGGGTTCCCCAGCAAAAGTAGCGCGCATTTTTCTGAAAAGGTTGATCATGTTCACGGCGACGCGTGCGGCCTCCGTGCCGCGGTTGATGGTAGCGCCCAGGCAGCGTTCTTCCGCCTGTTCTTCCGTGTCGAGAAGCAGTACCTCATGAACGACAGGTATGCAATGGTCGATCGCCATCCGTTGCAGGGCGTCGGTCACGGAGGCCCCGACCAGATCGGCGTGCTCTGTGGACCCGCGCAGGATCACACCCAAGGCCATGACGGCGTCTGGCTCGGAGTTACGCAGCACTAGCTCGACGCAGACGGGGATCTCAAAGGCACCCGGCACCCGGTAGACGGTGATGCTGGCGTTTGGCGCGACTTCTTGGATCTCGTCGCGGGCAGCATCGATGAGGCCTTGGACGAACTCGGCGTTGTAAAGGCTCGCCACGATGGCGATGGAAAATCGCTCCTGCGATGGGCGGGGACGGGTGGGGATGACTCCTGACATGAAAGTGGGGGGGGTGGGATAAGAGTGGGAAACGGGGGAATGTCAATCAGAGCGCGTGCCCCATTTTCTCTTTCTTGGTCTCCAGATACTTCGCGTTGTGCTCGTTCACTTCGGGCCGAATGGGGACTTGCTCCACGATCTCGAGGTCATGGCCATCGAGGCCGACGACTTTGCGCGGATTGTTCGTCATGAGGCGGATTTTTTTGACACCCAGGTCGGAGATGATCTGGGCACCGATGCCGTAGTCCCGCAGATCCATCGGGAAACCGAGCTTGAGGTTGGCCTCCACGGTGTCCAGTCCCTGCTCTTGGAGTTTGTAGGCCTGGATCTTCCCATGCAGGCCGATGCCGCGCCCTTCGTGACCGCGCATGTAGATAATGACTCCGGTGCCCTCCTCCTCCACACGGCGCATGGCAGCGTGCAGCTGGCTGCCGCAATCGCAGCGGCGGCTGCCAAAGATATCGCCGGTCAGGCACTCGCTATGCACACGCACCAGCACGGGCGTGTCTGGGCGGATCTCCCCACGGACCAGTGCGACGTGGTGCACGTCGTCGAGCTTGCTGCGGTAAAGATGCAGTTTGAAGTCGCCGTAGTCGGTCGGCATATCGACGATCTCCATGCACTCCACCAGCTTTTCCTGGCGCCGACGCCAAGCGATCAAAGCGGCGATGGAGGTCATCTTGAGCTGGTGCTTTTTGGCGAATTCCACGAGGTCCGGCAGTCGGGCCATGGTGCCATCCGGCTTCATGATTTCAATCAGGACGCCTGCCTCCCGCAACCCGGCGAGACGGGCCAGATCCACTGCTGCTTCGGTGTGGCCGGCACGGCGCAGCACGCCCCCGGGGCGGGCGATGAGGGGATTGATGTGACCGGGCTGCACAAGATCCGCGGCGGAGGATTCGGGTGAGGCTAGCAGCCGTATGGTTTGGGCCCGGTCCGAGGCGCTGACGCCGGTGGTGATGCCCCGGGCAGCATCCACGGTGACGGTGAAGTTCGTGCCCATCGACTCCCGATTGCGCTGCACCATGCTTTCGAGACTGAGTTGCCGGGCAATGTTCTCGCTGACGGAGACGCACAGGACGCCGCAGGCCTCGCGCACCATGATGGCGACCATTTCCGGGGTAATCTTTTCTGCGGCGCAGATGAGGTCACCCTCGTTTTCGCGATCTTCGTCGTCCGTGACGATCACCATGCGGCCTTCATGGATGTCGGCGATGACGTCCTCCACGGAGTCAAAAACTTGGTCGGTAGGGGTGGGCATAAAAATGGGAAAAGATCCAGGGGTTGATCAGCCCGGGGTAGAATGCCCCGTTTCGCGCTGACCGGAGATCCTTACCGCTACGGGCACGCAAATTCCAGCGCTGATTGCAAGCGTTACCAACTTGTAATCTCTTCGCAAACCGCCCGAGTCGGAGGTTCGCCAGGGGGAAGTTAGAGCTCCTTGATGAACACGTTGGCGAACTGAATGGCGTCGTGGTGATACTGGAGCGCGATGGGGCCGTCCGCGGCAACGCCGGGGAGTTGGGCGTTTTCGATGATGGTCTGCCCGTTCAGAACGACGGTGCAGCGGTCGCCCTTCATCGTGATGACAAAGCGGTTCCACTTCCCAGCCGGGGCATCCGCCACGGTTTTGGGCGTGCAGGCGGTGCGGATGTCCATGGGCAGTGTCTTGTCCACGCGATACCCACGGATGTCGCCGCTGCCGATGGGGCGCACCCAGATATTCACTTGGGCCTTGCTGCTGCCGCGCAGGTAGATGCCGCTGTCGGCGGGCTCTTCGACCTCGATCATCTCGGGCTTGCCATCCGCGCCGAGCACGGGTTCTTCCCCGTTTGGTGCGATCTTGGTCACACTCTTCTTCTTGGGTGGGGTGATGAATTTCCAATCGGCAACCAGGACGAAGTCTTTGTAGCTCTTTTCTGTCCACAGATCGAGGTTGCTGCCTTTGACATCGGCCTTGGCGGTAAAAGTGGCACCGTTTGCCTTCCACACGTCTTGGATGGCATCGGTCACCTTCCAACCACCGAGGCCCTTGCCATCAAAAAGCTGCACAAAACCAGGATAGGCCTCCGCCGTCTGCTCTGCGGTGGCGCCGGTGGGGGGCAACTCCTTGATGCGGATGTTTTTGAAGTGTGCCTCGCTGCCTTCACTCTCCAGGCAAATGAACCCTTTACGCGGCGTACAATCCTTGCCCACGGTCACTTCTTTGCCGTTCACACTCAGGTGGATCTCGCCGTTGTTGCACTCCACTCGGTAGTGATTCCACTCGGGCGAAGGTTTGACGCGTTTTTCGCTGGGGAAGCTGCGCACGCCTGTTTTCGCCGTCGGTGCGATCGCGGTCATCGTGGCTCCCCAGATGGGAAAGATATCGCCGTGGGACGTAAACCACTCCCAGGCTCCCTTGTTCTTTTCGTAACCGAGATCCAGGATCTGCACCTCGATGCCCTTGGCATAAGGGACACCCGGCGCTGGCAGACCCTCGCCCCAGATGAAGAGGCCGCTATTGCCGCCCTCCTTCATGTGACGCCAGTCTAGCTCGATGATGAAGTTTTCATACTGCCGATCGGTGGCCATGAAACCGGTGGGAACACCCGTGGTGACGATCATCCCATCACGAACGCTAAAGGTATCCGCCGCGACGTTCACGGGCCGCCAACCGCTCAGGTCCTTGCCATTGAAGAGCGAAACAAAACCCTCTTCATCAGCCGCCCGGAGGACAGGGGTGAGGGCGGAGGCAAAAAGGAGGGCGGTGAGGAGGCGATAGTTCATAGCGATAGGGGTGAGATAACGCTGTGCAGGCGGAGGGCATTGCGCCATGGAGGTGGGAAATCCAAATCAGATTGCTGGAGAGTTGAACAATCTGGGTGTAGTCTCATCTGAGCAGATATGGCAGACGATGACTTTCCCTCTGGACCCTGGACTGGTTACTACCAGTATCCCGATGGGCGGCGCGGGGGCATGGATTTGCAACTGCGCTTTTGCAAAGGGCAAATCCTGGGTTCCGGACTGGATGAGGTAGGCGGCTTCTCTGTCGATGGCCACTACGACGACACCAATCACGAGGCTGACTGGATCAAGAGCTATCCCGATGGGCACCAGGTAATCTATCGGGGCTTTCGCGAAGGGCCGGTCCCGGGCATCTGGGGCACGTGGCAGATCCCAGGGAACTGGTCGGGTGGCTTTCACATCTGGCCTCTAGCCAGTGGTGGCGCTGATCGGGAGAGCCTCCGCATCGCCCAACCCAATGAGCGCCAGCGCCTCGGGGCAGGCGTCGGAGCGGGATCGAGCGACTGAAGATCGCCCATGGCGGGAGCGTATGCTCTCCCGTCATGAAACCAACACTGCTCTGCCTCTGCTCCGCAATCCTTCCCCTCCTAACCTTTGGCGCTGAAGGCCCAGGCGCGCAGGCAATCCATGCGGCGAAGTATGCCGACCTCCAGGCTGCCTTTGATGCCGTGCCGGAGACGGGCGGGGTCGTCCTGCTGCCGCCGGGAGACTTTACCATCACCACTCCGTTGAAGGTTAAGACTGCAGAGACGCGCATCGTCGGCTCAGGGGCCGCAACGCACATCATCAACGCCAATGAGTCTGGCGAACCTGCGTTGATCCTTGCCCCGGCAACCCTCAAAGAAGACCCAAAAGCAAAGCTCTGGCGCGTGCAGGTGGCCGATCTGCGGATCAGTGGCACGGAAAAAAGTGGGGACGGAATTTACGCCGAAGGCATCCAGGAAATTTACCTTGAGGGCGTGTCCATCGACCACAATGGAAGGCATGGCATCCACCTCGTGAACTGCTACGAAGATCCGCGCATCGCCGACAGCATCCTCACCTACAACAAAGGGTCCGGCATCGAGATCAACGGTTGTCACGACATCGTGGTGAACGCCAATCACTTCGAAGAAAACCTGGATGCCCTGCATTGTTTTGATGCCTTCAACCTCTGCATGAACGGCAACAACATCGACGACCATTTGCGCCACGGCATCGTCATCGAAAACACCTATGGCTCAGTCTGCAGCGGCAACATGATTGAGGAATGCAACGGCACCGCGATCATCTTGGATCGCGATTGCTATGGCATCACCCTCAGTGCCAACGTCATCGCCCATCACCTGGAGGGAGGCATTGATCTGCGTGATGCAACGGGATGCGCGGTCAGTGCCAATACGTTCACCATCGCGCACAAGTTCTCCGTGCGCGTCAGCAAAGACTCCAGCCGCAACACACTCACGGGCAACGCCTTTTGCAACACCTACATCGGTGCAGGGCAGGACAAGCGACCTGCGGAGGCGAAAACCGCAATGGGCATCGACGAAGGCACTGGCGTGCTGCTTGAGGGTTGCGAAAACTTGTCCATCACAGGCAACACCTTCACCGGCCTTTCGACCGCCGCGATCTGGTCCACTGCGCCCTGCCAGGGCCTCATCGTCACCGCCAATCTCTGCGCCGATTGCGGTCGCAAACTGGAAGCCAGCAAGCCCTGGATCGCCATCGAATCAGATGCCGAAAGCCTGATCAAAGACAATCTGGAGCGCCGGAAGAAGTAGGCTATCGGGGTGGTCAATCGTATTTCAACTGCGCTGTCGCTTTGCAGTCGTTGGTGGCGACGGTGCGCAGCCAGTAGGCGGTGAACGCGGCGGGGAAGTCGTGTTCGATTGGCTTGTCTGGCGTGACTTTGAAGGTGCGATAGGTTTTCCAGAGGCCGGTGCCGTCGATGTCGATCTGCACCTTGATGTTGACCTCTTTATCGGCTGCGAATGTGAGGGTCTTTTTGTCGTAACCGGTCAGGAGGTAAGGGTCACTCGGCTGATTGGTTTTGACCGCTGTATTGAGCCACGGCCCACCCTCGCCACGGACTTTTCCAAACTTCCAAACGTCATCGATGGCACCTACCCAGAGGGCGGTCTTTCCGTCTTCGGAGTGGATGAGATGCGGATTGGGTGCTGCTTCGTTGGCGATACCGCTGATGACGAAGAGCCCGCGATAGGAGCAATAGTCGATGATGCGCCGGTTGTGCGTGGCGACGGGGCGCACCTTGGCAAAACCGCCGGCGTTTTCGGCGGGCAGTTCAAAGAAGGTTCCACCGGCGTTGAAGAGATCGCGTTCGGTAGCGACTTCGCGGTCGACGCGGGCGGGGCCGAGAGGCCCCTCTTTGTCGAGTGCCTCGTCACCGCGCGGGAGGCGCCAGCGTTTGTTTTGATCGTCGATGAAAATGATCGAGGCCGCGTCGTAGCTCAGCACTCCCGCAGGAATGGCGGCGTGCTCTTTTTGAAAGCGGTGCGCGGCGGCGTCTTCGACGCGGTTGAGCTTCAATTCGGCGTCCAATTCGTAGAGCCCGATATCGGTCGGGCCATCGTTGGAGGGGGCAATGGCCGCGAAGTGCAGGGTGCGTTTGTTGCGATCGCGCGCGCGGATGACGCCGCCGGTTGCGGCGCTATCTGCGGCGGTGGCCACGCCGTTGAGGATCGGGTCTGCCTCATTGGCGCGGTGGTCGTCCTTGGAAAAGTGGAACCAAGCTGTGGCACCCTTGATCGCTTGGGGGCTGACGATGCGCACCCAGGTGGCGGTGGTATCGCTGCTCAGATCGACCCAGCGATAGCCGCGTGCGGGGAGGGTGACTTCGCGGAGTGTCTTCCATTGTCCGTCACCCTGGGCGTCGACCTCTAACCGCAGGGTGACGGGAGTCTCGCCGTCGTGGGTCAGGTGCACCGCCCTTTTGTCATAGCCGGAGAAGAGGAAGGGATCGCTGGGGGTATTGGCTGCAACATCGTCCTCTAGCCAAACAGCACCGCGCCCGAGCACCGGACCGATTTGGTCGATTCGGTCGGGTGCTAAGAACCAAAGATTGGACTGCGATTGGGGCGCGGCGATCTCGCCCTTGGCTTTGCGTTTGTTGAGGAATTCGTTCTTCGCCGTGTCATCGCAGCCAAAGACGATGCGGTCCTGCCAACGCGTAAAGTCGCCGATGACCTTGAGGTAGTTCGAGCGGGGGGTGATCCCGGCGCTGCGGGTGGCGGTGAAGGTCTTGGGGAACCTCCAGAAGCAGCCGTGCATGGTCATGAGGAGGTCGTCCTCGCCGATCTCCCGAATGCGAGGCCACTCGGTGTTCCAGCCGTGGGCACCGTCGTAGCTGTGGCTGGATTTTGGCAGGCGAAAGGTGTGCCACTGTCCAGCGTCGAGCACCATCAAGATCAGCGAGCGATGATCCCAACCCACGGCCCAGACCGGATCGGACTCTGGCTGCGCACTGCCGTGGATCCCGCCTGGTCCGGTAACTTCCGTGAACTGATTGCGGCGCACCACGGTCCAGGCATCTGCCTTTCCATCCCAGGTTGCTAGGACGCCCGAAGGCACGCTTGGGTCACGCAATGCTTCGCGGGCATGATCGCCGTTATTGGCGTAGATGAGACGGTCTTGTCCCATGTAAAAGCCCTTGCCGTGGTAGCCCGGCAAGTCCGCATGCCGACCGACTTTGTCTGCCTCATCCGCCCACAGTTTCGTGACCGCGAGCGTCTTCACATCCACCTCATAGATGCCTTCTTCCATGGTCGCGTAGTAGACCTTCCCCGCAGGATCGGTCAGGTGACGTGCGTTGCCGGTGGGCCGTCCAAACATCTCGGTGTAAGGGATGGCGCGCACCTTGCGCTGTGTATCGATGGCGTAGGGCCCGATGAAAAGCTGGCCGGATTCATCGTGGATCAACCGATTGGCGGGCGTGCCACCGATGCTTTCTGGCCGGACGATCTGCTGCAAGTCCGGGGTGATTTCGTAGAGTTTGTCGGAAGAGCCCTTGGGCATGTGCGGCGCATAGGTCACGACCCAGAGTCTGTCTGCAAAAGGAACGACCGCCCCTGTGCCGCACTCGCCTTCATCGTTAAACATCGCCAAACTCGGGTAGATGCCGCTGATCTGGACGGGCTCAGAGGCGGCGAGGGTCGAGGCGAGCAGGACAAAGAGGAGGTTGGATCTCAGATGCATCTCCAATCGTGGCGGAGAAATGGGGCCGCCGCAAGATGCCAGTGCCGACCGTATCCCGCTAGGCCGCTGTTGACGCCGGGGCCGGATGGGCGATGCTGCGCGGCTTCATTTTGCAGCCCCCCCTTCTCCTTATCTATGGCGAACGCCTTTTTTGGAACTCCGTATCTTCCTTGCCTTGCTCTTAGTTTCCTCAGCTTCGCGTCGCTATCGGCCGTCGAGCCTGGCGATGTGACGGATTTTGAGAGCTTGAAAAAGCTCGCCTCCGAACTGGCGCATCAACCTTACAAGCCGGTTGAGCACGCCTTGGACCCCTATTTCGAGGAACTGAAATACGATGGACATCGGCAGATTCGGTTCCGTCCGGACAAGGCATTGTTCGGCGGTGAAGGTCAGACCTTCCGCATGGAGTTCTTCCATCCCGGATGGATGTTCAAAAAGCCGGTGGGATTTTTTGACATCAAGGAAGGCAACAACTCTCCGGTCTCGTTCGATCGGGGTCTCTTTGATTACGGCGAGTTGAAGGTGCCTGAGACCGTGGCAAATCCTCCAGGTTTTGCGGGCTTTCGCGTGCTGGCTCCCGACTCGTTGGCCGATCGACGCTTTGAGTTTCTGGTCTTCATGGGTGCCAGTTACTTCCGCGCTGTCACGACGAAGCTCGGCTACGGGATCTCTGCGCGCGGGATCGCGGTGAATACGATCGGCGGAGCTCCAGAAGAGTTTCCTGACTTCACCCACTTCTGGTTCATGCATCCGAAGGAAGGGGAAAACTCCGTGCAGATCCTCGCGCTTCTCAATGGCCCCAGCATCACGGGTGCCTACCACTTTTCCGCGATCCCGGGCGAGACCACGGAGATGTTTGTGCGGGCCAGTTTGTATGTGCGCAAGCCGGTCAAGATGCTGGGCATTGCGCCCTTCTCCAGCATGTTTTGGTTTGGAGAAAACAGCCATCCCAAGCCCTATGACTTTCGTCCCGAGGTCCATGATTCCGATGGTTTGCAGGTAGAAATCGAAGGCGGCCCGTCCATCTGGCGCGCACTGGATGTCGGCAAAGACATGCGCCTGAGCCTCTTTGAAACGGACAAATTGAAGGGGTTTGGGCTGGCGGAGCGCGATCGCGATTTCGCCAACTTCCAGGACCTCGAGGCCGCCTATCACAATCGCCCCGCTGTCTGGGTGCAGCCGATGAAGGGCTTTGGCAAAGGTGCCGTGACGCTCGTGGAATTGTCCACTGGCGAGGAGACTTGGGACAACATCGTCGCCATGTGGAGCCCTGAGAAAATCACCTCCACGCCCGATGAACCACTGGAGGTCGAATATCGCCTCGATTGGCTCCGCGAGCATCTTCCCGGCACTCTCGCGCGGGTAATATCCACTCGACGTGGTTTTGTCATGGACTCGGATGATCACCTCTACGTGGTGGACTTCAGCCCGGCGGAAGGCGATGCCAACCGGCCCAAAGATTGGCTGCCGGAGGTGGACGTAACGACGGCCTCTGAGGCTGCAAAAATTCTGGACCAGCGCGTAATGAAGAATCCGGAGACCGGCGGTTGGCGTGCCTTTTTCAAATTGGATATCCCCGATACCACCAACCTGCTAGAGCTGAGCTGCGAGCTGCAAGACAATAAGAAGGCCATCTCCGAACGCTGGACCTATCAGTGGCGGCGGTGATTGCGTGCATGATCGCGGCTGCGGCAGTCGTTAGGCTAGCCGCATGAACGTTCTCCGCTCCCTCTTTGCTATCGCTGTCCTTGTCAGTGGCACCTCCACGTCTGCTCTCGCCCAAAAGGCGGCAGCCAAGCCTGCTAAGCGAGCACCGAATCCGGTCCTGGCACCCATTGAGGATGTCGCAGGGCTGCCGCGCGTCTTGCTGATCGGCGACTCCATCTCGATGGGTTACACGATCCCGACGCGCAGGCTTTTGGAGGGCAAGGCCAACGTGCATCGTATCCCCGCCAACGGTGGACCGACCAAAAGCGGCACGGCCAACATCGAAAAATGGTTGGGCACTGGGAAGTGGGATGTCATCCACTTCAACTGGGGCATCCACGACCTCCGCCACATGGATGACGGCAAACGCCAAGTCGAACCAGCCGACTACGAGAAGAATCTCCGCACCCTGGTAGCTCGGCTCAAGCAAACCGGTGCGACGCTGATCTTCGCCACCACCACGCCGATCCCAGCAGGTGAATTGAATCCCAATCGCACCTTTGGCGATGTCGGCGAATACAACGCCATTGCACGCAAAGTGATGGAAGAAAATGGCGTGCAAATCGACGACCTGAATGGCTGGATGACACCGCGCTTCGAGGAACTACACAATCCGAAGGACCTGCACTATGGTCCCGCGGGCTACGAATTCCTTGCGCAGAAGGTAGCTGAGGAAATTGGCAAGGCGCTGCCCGCCAAGCGCTAGCGTCTCGATGCCTTGTGCTGCGCAAACAGCGCCATCGTGCGGTCGCGCTCCGCACTGTGCTCCACCATCGGCAGCGGATAACCTGACGCGATGGGGCGTCCATCCTTTGGTGCCTCCAGCAGCGCGCTTGCGGCCGTGTTTTTGAGCTCTGGAACCCAGGTTTTGATGTAGCGGCCCTCGGGGTCGTAGCGCTTGGTTTGCGTCCACGGATTTTGAATGCGGAAATACGGTGCCGCATCCGCACCTGTGCCAGCGCTCCACTGCCAGCCGCCGTTGTTGCTAGCGTTTTCTCCATCGACGAGGTGCTGCATGAAGAAGCTCTCCCCCCAGCGCCAGTCGCAGTGCAGGTCCTTGGTCAAAAACATCGCCACGATCATCCGCACTCGATTGTGCATGAAGCCCGTAGCCAGCAGCTGACGGATGCCTGCATCAACGATGGGAAACCCCGTGCGGCCCTGACACCACGCCGCAAAATCTTCCTGACTTCCAGGCCACGACATGCCGCGCCAATCGGGATTGAACTCATGCTCAAAGACCTCGGGGAAGTGCCAGAGGATCGCCAAATAAAACTCCCGCCAAGCCAGCTCCTTGATGTAAGTTTGCACCGAGGTCCGCTGCGTTTCCGTGGCTCCCACCGCCGTCTTTTCGCATCGCGCAATCAGTTCCCGAATCCCGATCAGGCCGAACCGCAAATCAGCCCCGAGGTGGGAGGTCGTGACACCTTCTGGCAGGTCGCGTTTTTCTTTGTAGCCAAACAGAATGTCGGACTCGATCAGCTGCTTCATCCGCGCCCGCGCTGCACGTTCGCCAGCCTCTGGAACGCCCTCTGGAGCGGCGGGCAGCCCCCAATGGTTTAGGGTTGGCAAGGCCTCGGAAGCAATGTTTTCCGCCGCCGCTGGTCCGAGACTTTTCACCGTGGGAAGCGGTTGAGCCTTCTCCTGCGCCAACCAATTGCGACTGTACGGCGTGTAAACGCGATAGGGATTGCCATCGCCCGTCAAGATCTGATCCGGCTCATGCATGACGCGATCCTGAAACGATCGGCACTCGATCCCCAAGCGGTCGCACAAGGACTGGATCTTCTTTTCCATGGCGCGGCCATAGGGATCGTAGTCGCGGTTGAAAAAGATCGCCTGCGCCCCGGTCTCGACCACCAGTTTTTCCAAAACCTCATCGGCAGAGCCGGTGCGGACCAGCAGTCGCGAACCCATCGCCTGCAAATTCGCGGCCAGCGAGGCCAGACTGCCACAGAGGAACTGCTGCCGGATCGGCCCCGTCCACCCATGCTGCCCGCGCCAAGAACTCAGCGCATAGACCGGCACCACCTGCACCGCCGCTGCCGCCGCCGCGTGCAGCGCAGGATTATCCGTGAGCCGCAAATCGCGGCGGAACCAATGAATGACGACAGGGAGTGGCATGGGTAGCGTATTACGCTCCGCAGTCGCCCGAAGTCGCATGGGAATGTTACGCCCCCGTCATGCGGCTGCGGTGTTCGCTGGGGCGCCAGCCGATCCATTTTTTGAAGGTGTTGGAGAAGACGAAGGCGTTTTGGTAGCCGACGGTGTGGGCGACGGTTTCTACCTTCAGATTGGTGGTGGAGAGGAGTTCTGCGGCCTTGCGCATGCGCAGCCAGGTGACGTGATGCATCGGCGTGCGGCCCAGGGCGCGGCGGCAGAGGCGGCGTAGATGCTCGGCACTGACGTGGGCCTGGTGGGCGAGTTCGTCCAGGGTCCAGTCGCGACCGACATCGGCGGAGACGCGCTCCCACAGGCGGGCGAGGCGGTCGTCCATGGTCCAGGGCTGGGAAAAGCGGGCGACATAACCTTGGATCAGTTCCACCCAATGAAACATCGCGGCGGGTTGGGCGGACCCGGTGGCTTCGTCGATGAGACCCTCAATGGCATGCCAGAGCGCCTTGCCATCAAAGGCGGCCATGACGGGGGAGCTGGAGGAGAGGAGGCGCTGGTCGGCGGGCTGTTGTTCGTAGCGCACCCAGCAGCAGCGCCAGGTTTTGCCGGGCACCGCTTTGAAGGCGTTGGCCATGAAGGGCGGCAGGGCGACGGCAGTGCCAGCGGCGCATTTTTGCCAGCGACCGTCCACCAGCACGCGGCCTTCGCCTTCGAGACAGGCCAAAAAGTAAAGCCCGCTCTGGTGCATGCGGACGATTTGGTAAGGTGCGGCGGCCTCCATGACGCCGGCGTGCGCGATGCGGTGGGTATTGAGCGTGCTACAGACGGGCGCTTTGCGCAGCCAGTTCCGGTTGTCCTCCGTGTGGGCGCGGACGACGCGGGACACGGTGTCGGCTCCGTGAATGTGCGTTTCGGATAGTTCAAGGATGGAACCCGCAGCGTGCATAGTGAATCAGTTTGCACTTGAATCCAAAGCACTGCAAACCATTGCCAGTCTCGGTAACTCAAACATCACAACGCTATGCCCAACCCCTGGACCGGAAAAGGAAATCCCTACACTCGCCAAGAAGTCGTCGATCGTCTGAATGCAACGCTCGCTAAAGGAGAGCCGATCATCGCGGCAGGCGCGGGCACGGGCATCAGCGCGAAGTTCATCGAGCGCGGCGGTGCTGATCTGATCATCATTTACAATTCGGGGCGCTTCCGCATGATGGGGCATGGCTCTACCTGCGGGATGATGGCCTATGGAGATGCCAATGCGATCGCGATGGAGATCGGCGAATACGAGGTCCTGCCCGTGGTGGATGAGATCCCCGTGATCTGCGGTGTGCACGCGACGGATCCGCGCCGTCGGATGTGGCATTGGCTGGGCAAGGTGAAGGAGATGGGCTTCTCAGGAGTGAACAACTTTCCCACGCACACCATTGTCGATGGTCACTTCCGTGGCGTTCTCGAAGAGACGGGGATGAGCGTGCAAAAGGAATTTGAAATGGTCGGGCTGGCCCACCGCATGGACATGTTCAGCATCGTTTATGTCGGCTCCCCTGAAGAAGCCATCGAGATGGCCAAACAGGGTGCAGACGCCATCATCGCCCACGTCGGCACCACTGTTGGTGGGAGCATCGGTGTGAAGAATGCGGTGGTCAGTTGGGATCATACCATTGCCCGCACGCAGGAGATCATTGATGCAGCCAGCTCTGTGCGGAAGGACATCTTTTTCCTCACCCACGGTGGTCCGATCAATACTCCCAAGGATGTGGAGTTGATGCTCAGCAAAACCACCGCCGTCGGCTTTGTGGGTGCAAGCTCGCTGGAGCGCATGGGCGTCGAGGACTCGCTGACCAGCCTCACGCGGGAGTTCAAAAAGGTGCCTTGGCCGGGTGCCTCAGCATAGTTCCGGAACAGTATCGCGGGCGGCCTCTTTGAGCCAGCCCGCTGATCTGGGGTGCAATTCAGGGCAGGTGGGCTTCGTTTCATAGAGCCCGTCTTTGCCTGATATGAAGCCCCAGCTACCGATCCTCCTACTATCCCTCTCCGTTGTCTCTGCTGCGCGGGCGGTCGATTTCTCGCGGGAGGTTTTGCCGATTTTGCAGCGTGCTTGTTTTGAGTGCCATGGACATGAGGTGCAAAAGGCGGGGCTGCGTTTTGATCACAAGGCCGCCGCCTTCAAGGGGAGCGAACATGGCGCGGTGATCTCGCCGGGGAAACCTGAGGCGAGCGAGCTCTTGCGCCGTGTCACTCTCCCCCGCACCGATAAAGAATCCATGCCGCGTCGTGGTAAGGCCTTAGCGGCAGCGGAGATCGAGACCCTGCGCGAATGGATCGCTACAGGTGCGGTGTGGCCTGACGATGTGAAGGCGGATCGCCATTGGGCTTATGTGCCGCCCGTAAAGGCAGCGGTGCCGATGAGTGCCAATGACACCTGGTCGCGCAATGAGATTGATCGTTTTGTGATGGACCGGCTACAGCGGGAGAATTTATCGCCCTCTCCGGCAGCAGAGGCGACAGTGTTGTATAGGCGCTTGTCCTTTGATCTCACAGGGCTGCCGCCATCACCTGCGGCGGTAGAGGTTTTTGCGAAAGCAATGCAGAGTGATCCTGAAGCAGCGATTCAGAAGGCAGCGGACGATCTTCTGAAATCGCCAGAGTTTGGCGTGAAATGGGCGCGGCATTGGTTGGATCTGGCGCGCTATGCAGATAGTCACGGCTATCAGCGCGATGACCTTCGCGATGTGTGGGCCTTCCGCGATTGGGTAGTGAATGCTTTGAACGCAGACATGCCGTTTGATCGGTTCACCATTGATCAAGTGGCGGGTGATCTGCTGCCCAACGCCACCCAGGATCAGTTCATCGCCACTGGTTTTCATCGCTGCACGCCGACGAATGTCGAGGCAGGCACAGAGCCCGAGGAAAGCCGCATCAACCAGGTCATTGATCGAGTGAATACGACCGGAGCGGTTTGGCTTGGCACGACAATGGAGTGCGCGCAGTGCCACAATCACAAATACGATCCCTTTTCCCAGCAGGACTACTACGGACTGCTGGCCTTTTTCAACAACACGGAACAAGAAGCGGATCGCACAAACCCAAGCGTTCCTGGGTCGATTCAATTCAAAGGCCCCAGTATGACGCTCGCGGACGATGCCAAGGCCAATCCAGAAACGGAGGCTCTGACCAAAGCCATCGCTGATCTGGATGCGCGCATGGCGGAGATGGCAAAGGATGCCGAGGCTAGCTTCGCAAAATGGGCCACGCGCATGAGCTCAGAGATCAATCAAGCTGCGGAGGAACATCCCCTCGAAATCGTGGAGTTTGTCTCTGACGAAGGATCAGCCTTTGAGATTCTACCCGATCACTCAGTTCTGCTGAAGGGAGCCAGTGCGCCGACAGACACCTATCACATCGTCGCCCGAGCAAACCTGAAGGGAGTCACTGCGATCAAATTGGAGGCCCTCACGGATCCATCACTGCCGGGGCAAGGTCCTGGACGAGGCGAAGCCACACGGCCAAACTTTGTGCTCAATACTTTCAGCGCCGCCAGCCGCCAGTCCGCCGCCAATGATGATGCTGGGAAGCCTTGGTCCTTTGTCGGAGCCACGGCAGATTTTGCCCAAAAGAACTTTGACCCCGCAGGTGCCATTGATACGGACACGGCGACCGCCTGGGCTATCAATCCGGAATTTCACAAGCCACACTGGGCGGTATTTGAACTTGAAGCACCACAGAACATCGATGCCAGCCAAGAGCTGGTCTTCACCCTAGCCCAGACTTATGGCGGAGCTCGCACGCTGGGTCGGGTGCGCATCAGCGCAGTCACGGGCAGCCTTGCCGCAGGCTCTCTGCCGGAGGCTGCGGCCAAGGTTTTGCGCAAGCCAGAAGCACGCCGCAAGCCGCGAGAGATCGCGATTTTGCGCCGGCACTTCGATCAGGCCATGCCCGGCCTGGCGGCGCTAAAGAGGGAGAGAGCTGGACTTGAGAAAGAGCTGGCGGGGGGGGGAACAGCGACCACGACCCTGGTCATGAAGGAACTGTCACAGCCGCGAATGTCTGCCATCTTCAAGCGCGGCGATTACACTCAGCCGGGCGACCGCGTGCAAGCGCACACCCCATCAATCCTGCCCGCCAGCGAAGGGCCACCGAACCGCGTGACACTCGCACGCTGGTTGGTATCCCGGCAAAACCCGCTGACCGCGCGCGTGACTGTAAACCGCTTGTGGGCAGAAATCTTTGGCCACGGCATCGTCACGACTCTGGAGGACTTTGGCATCAAAGGAGAGCGCCCCACGCACCCGGAGCTGCTTGACTGGTTAGCAGTGGACTTCATGGATCAGGGATGGTCCATCAAGACGCTGCTGCGCAAGATCGTCACCAGCGCCACCTATCGCCAGCGGTCGGATACGACGCCTGAGATGTTGGCCCGTGATGACCAAAACCTCCTTTACGCGCGTGGCCCCCGCTTCCGCCTGGATGCGGAAGCGATCCGCGACAATGCGCTGACGATCAGCGGTCTGATCAGCCTCGGCAAAGGTGGTCCGCCGATTCGACCACCGCAGCCTGATGGCCTGTGGAAAAAGGTCGGTGGCCAGCAGTATGATTATCAGGTCAGTCCGGGAGAGCAGCAGTATCGCCGTGGGCTTTATGTCGTGCTAAAGCGCGGCGCACCTTACCCCAGCTTTGTGACGTTTGACGCCTCTGCGCGCATGGCCTGCGTCATCAAGCGCTCCCGCTCCAACACGCCGCTGCAGGCGCTGACCCTGCTAAACGATCCCGTTTACGTCGAGGCCGGTCATGCCCTGGCGGCGAGAATGGCGAAAGAATCTCCCAGCAGTGCTGCCGACGAACGTATCCGCTACGGATTCCGGCTGGCGACCGCTCGCGAGCCCCGCGCAGAGGAATTGCAGGTGCTGATGAGGCTCTACGAGGCGCAGATTTCCCAGGGGGAGGAAACGGCCCTGCAATCGATCGCCACAGCCTTGCTGAACCTGGACGAGACGATCACCAAAGAGTGATCCGGGATCTCCTTGGGACTGCCAAAAAGTAGATCGCGCAGAGGCGCTAATTTTCAGGTATTTCGGCGGCCAGAAATTTGACAAATAACTCTGCATGCGCCTCCTTTCCTTGTCTGGCGTGACATGGCCAGACTGGTGAACCCCCTCCCCAAATCAATCCTGTCCTCATGGCCGACCACAGCCAGCAACAACAGGAAGCCTCCGCAGCAAGTGCCAAGTCACGCGGAGGCCGCCAAACCATCGTTGAGCTTCAGCGTATCACCCGTGCCGGAATCATTCTTTGGTCACGGCAAAGATTCGAGATTGGCTCGGAGGTGCAGATCCGCGTCGGCGTCGAATCACTGCCAGAGGCGCTCAAGAAACTGCTGCCGATAGGATCGGGGCACTGGGCCGTTGTGATCGGCTATGTCGTCGAATGCCCAGCAGTGCGCCGGGCCGATGGCACTTATGGTTTCCAAGTTTCCGTCCTTTTGGATGGGTTAAAGGACCAGGTAGACGAGTGCCCCAAAGCCCCTTCAGAATCGCCCCTGAGCCTACGCCAGCCCCTGCCGGGTCATGCCTCCTACGGGCTGAACTGATCGGTGCCCACCGGTCTATCGAGTGGGGTCACTAGCCACCACCGAGGGCTTCTATCTTCACCTCGTCGAGTTGATACACTCCAGGCTGTTGGAGAAAAATGGTAAAACTGATCTGTTGAGCGTCTGGCGGTGTCTCGAAGAGATGGGGAAAGGTGTGCCAGCTCTTGATGTGTTCCGCAGCACCGATTCCGCTCCAGTGGTTCTTGGCCACGGTCTTGCCGTTTGAGTCCCTAAAGATGACCCGGGTGCGTGGAGCAATCGGCGCCTCGCCACGAGTGATGGCGTCAGCATCGTCACCTTGCTGAGCCTGTGTGGGAGATGGATCGTTCCAGTGGTCAAGGGTGATCCGGTAGGCCGTCGCTGGTTTTACGGTGGCAGTCAGAGTAATGGCTCCCGTGCTCGATTCCGGCACGTTAACCCTGACGGATTGCCGACCCGCGCGGGGTGCATCCGATTGAAGTTCCAGCGTCGCTGTTCCAGTGGCATTCCAACGGAGTCTTGCGGCGACGTTTGCCTGGGTGAGGCCTTCAAAGTCTCCGTGATTGAGGTGTTGAGCCGATTGAGTATCACGATCAAGTTTTAGCAGGGCACGGGCGAAATGAGCAAGCGGACCCGTTGGCGCGAGGGCCTCCGTCTCCGCACGATCTCCGGATTCCAGATTGCGGGTCAGAGATGGCGCAAAGGCTGAGATCCTCGTCCGGGCTGCCTGACGGCGTTCAACCCAGCGCATGAAAGCTACTGCATCCTCGCGAGTGCAGCTCGCATCAGCTTCCAGTCTTCCCGCCGCGAACATGCCCTCGACTGTGGTGATGAGGAGTTCGTGCTGATCGAGCAGACGCTGCAGACGGGTGGATTCTTCTTGGCTCAATCGACAGACTTTAGCAGCGTTGATGAGCTTAGTCGCTTGTTCCAGCACAGGTCTGTAGGCGGCTAAAATGTAGGCGGGAGAGCCGATTCCTGGATGTTTGCGTAGGGCGATCCGGATGGCGGGGTGGCTGAGGTCAAGGGGCGCTTGTTTGGTCGCGACTAGGCGGGCTTCCAGCAGGTCGTAGTAGGCCTGCACCGCCGTCGCCGCCTCGCCATACAGGCCTTGGTAATATCGCTTGGCCAGTGCCTGCGCATCCGCAGCGGGGTCCCACATGAGATGCGCGAGAAGCCAATGACCTGCGCCGAGTTGTTCATAACTCTGCCCCATGTAGAGGTAGCCTCCTTCGATACCGACCGCCGATTCTGCACGGACCTTTTCGGTCAAATGCTGGGTGATTGGGGCGATGAGATTGAGCGAAGAGTCGGGCGAATAGTAGATGTCATACTTGGCAAGGTGTTTGGCCTTTGACCGCCATGCGACCTCGGTTTCATGTTCTTCGGGCCAGCCGACGCCTTGGTGAAAGGCGGTATTCGTAGCGTGCACGAGGTAGAGATTGGGGTGGGGAACAACACGGACCGGTGCCTCGCGGTAGTAACTGTAGGCGTAGGCCCCGAGCAATTTGTTGGGGTGCACGACGGCGACGCGCTCGGCGATGGCGTTGTAAAAGGTGATGAGTCGATCCGTCAGGATGGGCCTTCCGTCACTTCGTTGCCCGTTGTCGAGCGCTCGGCAACGCAGACAAGTGCAGAATCCGCTGCCGTCGTTCGGCGATACGGAGAACATGTCGCGATTGGGTTGCTGATTGAAGAACTCGATGGCCGCCTTGGCAAAGAGGTCGATGACCTCCGGATTGTTGGTGCAGACCTGACCGCCGTGCCGCTCCATGTAATAGGCAGGCTGGCGTTTGCCATCGATCTCAGCATACCAATCGGGGTGGGTGGCACCGTACTTTTCGATGGGAGCGATGATGTGCCAGGCGTGACTGTGAGTGACGGTGTAGCTGTGGCCCAAACGCAGTTTCCGTGCAAAGATGTCTTCGCCCGCCATGCCCTCGGGCGAATAAGCGAGCATTCGGTAGGTCCATGCAGGGGACGTGTGGAGGTCAAGGTCGGGAATTACGGCGTGATCGCTGGGCGGAATCACGGTGCCAAGGCGATCGTGCCAAAGGAAGAGGATGCCGAGACTACGCTCCAAGAAATCGTAAACGCCTGACAAGGTACCAGTCTGGGTGGCGCTGGCGCGTTTCGGGGCCAGTGAGCCGCGCAGGACATCCACGCCGACAATGTGGAGATCTTCGCCGATGGTGCGTAGCACGTAGCCTTCCGGCTTTAATTCCGTGGGGGTGACACCGGCAGCGGTGGACCAGGGGTTTTCACCGACAAAAATGTGGGCGGCCTCTTTGCTGGGATTCTGCACGATGGGCAACTGCACCTGGGTAGAGGCCTTGACCCAGACGCGCAGTTCGTTGGCTGCCATGAGCGCTGCGGGGGTGGCATTCGTTGGGCAGACGATTTCATAATGACTCCGACCTTGATCCACCAAGACACGCTCTGCCCGAACCGTGCCACCGAGCATGGCCAGCAGCAGGAGCGCCTTCGACGGCCACTTTTGTCGGGATGAAAATCGCATAAGGTCAGGGTCAGGGCGGTCGTCCACAGCTTTGTAACAGAGTTGCTCTAACGGAGCAGGACGGCAAGAACGGAGCGGTCGCTCATGGTCAGGCGGACCGCCACGTCGGTGTTGTAAATGGTCCAGCCTAGTCCTCGGCTGCCGGATCCGGTGGGGTCGGTGGTGACGTCTAGCTTCATGCTGGTGAGCGCTGTCGTCTTACCGAAGGACGATTGATAAGTGCCCTTGCGCAGAAGGAGGTGCGGGCGGCGTAGGACTTCATCGCCTTGCGTACCGGCGTTCAGCCCCAAATCACCGCGATAGAGAGCCTGATTGGTGGCGCTCGTGCAGTTGGTGAGAGAGACCTGCACGATGTAGGTGCCGTAGTCATTCTCGGCGTCGATTTGCTGGATCGTTCCGACCTTTGCCCCACCCGTATCGGGAGCCGCATCACCTTCGCGGATGAGGACTTCCCAATCGGTGAGTGAATTGCATCTCAACAGAGCGACATCGTTGGTAGATTTTACCCCAGTTCCGCGCAGCCTTGCCAGCACCAGTGCGCCTTGCTCACCAGGGAAGTAGCGAAGAAACTGGCTGATGACGACGCCACTGGGCAGACCGGCATTGGCGATTCCTTCCTGGCAGATGAGGTTGGAAATGGAGTTGCGAAAAATGGTCTCATTGGTGGTACTGGGCACGCCATTCAGCGAGCAGCGGAAGACCATGTCTCCGTAGCTGGCCGCTTCCCCAAGGAATGCCTTAACGGTGCCGCCACCCGCAGCGTCGCCAGTCCGAGCGATCAAAGTGGCGGGTGACGCTGTCGGGGATTTTGTCCACAATGCTGAACGGTTGGCCGAGGTGACGCCAGACCCCACCAAGGAGGTAGTTGCGATGGCCGAAAAGAAGTTGTTCGTGACTCGGGAGCCAACTTGGCCGAAAGAGAGCCCTGGAATGGGCGAGGCCGTCCCTTCGATGATGCTCCCGGTGATCAGCCCCGATTCGAGGTCGATCTTCATGGCGCAAGAGTCACTTACAGAACTCACTGATACGGTCCCCGATTTGAGCGTGGAATAGATCGCCACATCGCTGTTTTCATTGCTCCCCACCACCGGACCCATGGCACCCACCTTTTGCCCAGTGAATCCCCCGCCCGTCATCGTATCCCCTTCTCGCAGGAGAATATCCACGGTGCTGCCATCGTCCCTTATGATTGCGTAATCGTTGCTGCTATTGATCCCGACTCCCTTTCCCTTCACCTGAGCCACCAAATGGTCGCTGTAAGTACCCACCGGATTGTAGATTCCAGTGATTTGAAGTGGTCCAACCGTATCGCCAGTCCTCAATCGGAGTTCCCAAAGCTCGTTCCTTTGCACAAATAGCCCGACGTTTTTGCCTGCGGGCGCTCCACGTCCCGTGAGGCCAGCTAGGAGGTATGAATCACGGGACGGACTGACTCCGAATTTGGTGAAGGATCGAAATGTCGCCTCGGGAACCCCCGGTGTGGAATCCTTGGTTTGGGCGTAAGTGGCAAAGACAACGTTGGAGAGTTGCAGAGCGGCGGCTGGGCGCAGATAGACCTTGCCTGCGGCATACCCTGGAGACTCGAGGGCATTCGGTGCACCGATTAGCAAATGGTTACCAGCAAACGCCAGAGCACTGCCAACCGCATCTCCCGCTCGATATTCCGGGGAGAAAAACTCCCCCACAAAGCGGCCATTCTGAACGACGAAAACATCACCCGTGTCGGCACCATTGCCATTGACGCCAGGTGCACCAATGAGGATTGTCCGATTGTAGATGGCGACGGCCTCACCAAAACGATCCTGGCTGGATCGATCAGTCCAGACGTACTTGTCCCACTGATTCCGGCTTGGCACGTCGAATTCATAGACGGAGCCGCCATCGATGGTCGCCACTGTATCCGTTGGTGCCCCAATTGCGGCCCGGTCTCCACTGATGGCTACCGACCAGCCAAAGCGGTCACCACTGGCACCATCACCTGCCTGCCATTTATCGAGTTCATCACCAGTCTCGGCGTTGAAAAGATACGCGGCCCCGCGCTGAGAGGCTTGTCCCGGAGCGCCGATGAGGGCGATCCCACCGCTAAGTGCTACCGATTTGCCAAAGCTGTCATTCGTATCGGTATCACTCCCCGCACCTCGAAAGATGAGGGCAAAGGTCTTTGCCGTTGTGTCCAATTGAAAGAAGGAGACCGCTCCAGCATCGGGTTCGGCAGTTCCGTTGGGTGAATCGTCCGAAGATGCCCCGATAGCGGCGATTGAACCTTCCAACGCCACCGTGGCACCGAACATCGACAGTGTCTCAGCAGCGTTGGACGGGATCTTCATCAACTGGCGACCATTGCTGACATCGAACACGTAGGCAGAACCCATCCCTGCGTCATCCATCGGCGCACCAATGACCGCGAAGTTTCCGCTGATCGCCACAGCGGCACCAAAATTGGCACCGTCCTCGGGATCCTCTGGCCTCAATGAGCGCAGACGTTTGCCTGTCTTGCTGTCAAAGACATGAACCGCGCCTCCCGCATCCGCTAGGTCGTCGTCTTCGGGGTTGCCGATGATGGAGTACTTCTGCGTGCCTGCAACGCTGGAACCGAAGCGGTGTAAAGTTCCAGAACTTGCCACCGGACCGTGCAGGAGGAGGATTGGTTGCTCACTCGCCAACAATGAGGAAGTAGCGCATGAGAAAAGCGCCCAACCAAGGCAAAACGGTTTAGCATTCATAGACGGTCAGGCTGGACTCCATGCTGGCCAAACACAACCACAATCCAACCCCGATTCGCCGCTGGTGGATGCCAGATTCATTTTCAGGCGAAGTGATTGGTCCGTTGCTTGCTGCGCAATCAGGACGATGCTGCGGCACATGTCTTTTCAGATCAACGCTAACCTCCAATACGACGTCCT
This sequence comes from Verrucomicrobiaceae bacterium, assembly GCA_024232965.1. Taxonomy (GTDB): domain Bacteria; phylum Verrucomicrobiota; class Verrucomicrobiia; order Verrucomicrobiales; family Verrucomicrobiaceae; genus JACKQF01. Next base: position 303,676 of record JACKQF010000006.1, read on the forward strand.
GGAGCGTAGCACGGTCTTGCTAAGCATTCACGCGTTGGCAACTCAGAATCAAAGACTCTGGGGGGAATACTTCACCGTGACACCCGACGTGCAGTGGGAGCCCTTGCGTGTCGGAACCGGTGATACCCGCTACGTACGGCTAGATACGGGAACTGCGACAACCCTCGAAGTGACCTATACAGTCATGGCGGAGACGCGCCACACCATGGTCAGTCACGAGCAGATTCTGGGCATCCCGATCTCGGAGGTCAGGCGGTCGGCGATCCCGTATTTGTTCCCCAGCCGCTACTGCCAATCTGACCGGCTCGGTCGGTTGGCGATGAAGATGTTTGGCCACATCAACGCTCCCTACTTCCAGGCCGTGGCCATTGCGGATTGGATCTTTGACAACATCGACTACCTCAGCGGCGCGACGGACACAGCGACATCCGCCTTTGATACGGTGACGCAACGTGCCGGAGTGTGCCGGGATTTTGCGCATCTCGGTATCGCGTTTTGCAGGGCATTGTCGATCCCTGCGCGCTACTTTGCTGGCTACGCCTGCAACATGGAACCGCCAGACTTTCACGCCTGTTTTGAGGCCTGCATCGGGAATCGTTGGTTCATCTTTGATCCAACGCGAAGAGCAGCACTAAATGGCCTCGTGCGCATCGCCACCGGGCGAGATGCTGCAGATGCCGCAGTGGCAACGATCTTCGGGCAGATGCAACTGACAAACATGTCGGTTTCATGTGTGTCAGAAAGCTTTCAACCGCTCACTGCGGAAGACCTAACCGGTCAAGCGATCATGATTGAGTCCTAGCGGACGTCTGATCAATGTCATAGCAGCCAGCTCGCTTCAACGTGGACCGCCGACTAGGACCATGAAACGACAACCTTCCATGTGCAGGGCCTGAGAGGCGGTGATGACTTGGCCGGTCATCAGGTCCGTGAGCGTCCGGCGCAGCCCCAATTGGCGAAGGCGGGTGCCGGAGAGCTCCTGGGGGTGGTCGGAAAAGTTCGCCAGAATCAGCGCGGTCTGGTCTAGGTGATGACGGAAGTAGCCAAAGACATGCACGTTGGAAGTATCGATGATCTCCGTCTCGGTGCGGTCAAAGGCAGCGTTGTTGCGCCGCACCTCGCCAAGCTTGAGGATGCCCTGGTAGATTTCGTTTTGATACGTGCCGGGGTCGCTACGCTTCTTTGCCAATTCCCAGTCAAAGATTGGACGGTGAACCCAGCGGCTATCGCCGGCGGTCTCGGGGTCATCTTTGAAGCTGTAGTCATTTAGCGTCCCGACGGCATCGCCCGCATAGATGAGCGGGATTCCGCCGATGGTGAAGATCACCCCATGCAGTAGCAGGATCCGCCGGACAGCGAGCGCCGCTTGCTCTGGATCGTCTTCTTCCAAAGCCTCTTCCAGCCCGGCTAGCGAGGCAGTGGCACCTGAAACACGCGCGTCCCCAGTCTGCGGGTTTTCTTGGAAGGGCAATCCGCGGGCGAAGCTGGCTTCGTGACTTCCGGTGTAGAACTGGGTCAGAAACTTCCGATGATCCGCCGCACTCATGCCGATCTCTGCCATGTCTTCGTCGGAAAAGGTCCAACCGATGTCATCGTGACAACGGATGTAGTTTACCCAAGCGCAGTCTGGATGGATCGCGAAGCGCTTCTTCATGCTATGGCGGAGCAACTCCACCTTGCGGGTTGCGCAGGCATTCCACAACAAGGCCATGAGCGTGGGGTTGTAGGAGAGCTGGCACTCGCCTGGATCGATGTACTTGGCCACCTCATCTGGATGCACGATCGCTTCAGATTTAAAGAGCAGCGCAGGCGCGGTGATGCGGACCAGGAGGTTGAAGGCACGAATGATCTTGTGTGCTTCGGGGAGATTCTCGCAATTGGTGCCGAGCTTTTTCCAGACAAATGCCACTGCATCGAGACGCAAGATGCCAACGCCTTGATTGGCGAGGAAGAGCATCTCCTCTGCCATCTTGCTGAAGACGACAGGGTTCTCGTAGTTGAGGTCCCACTGGTAGTTCTTGAACGTGGTCCAGACCCACTTGCGGATGCGACTTCGGTAAGTGAAGCTGCCGGGATGCTCGTCAGGAAAGACGGCGTTGACGGTCTGCTCGTATTGATCAGGCAAGGTCCGATCATCGAACATGCGGTAGTAGTCCTGGTATTCGGGATCCCCCGCAAGGGCCTTCTTGGCCCACTCGTGCTCGTCGGAGGTGTGATTGTACACAAAGTCCAGACAAAGGCTGATGCCGTGGTTTCGCAGATCGGCGGCCAGCTCTGCTAGGTCCTCCATGGTTCCCAGGGCGGGGTCCGTCTCCCGGTAGCTGCTGATCGCATAACCGCCATCGCTATCACCTTCAGGACAACGAAAAGGCGGCATGACATGCAAATAGGTCACGCCTAATTCTTTGAGAAAGGGAATCTTTTCCCGCAGGCCATGGAGATTGCCGGCGAAGTGATTGGCGTACACAATGTACCCGATCATCTGATTGGATCGATACCAACTCGGATGCATCTCCCGCTGTGCATCCAGTGCTTTTAGCTCGATGGGCCGCTCCACCCACATCCGAGTGGCGGAGATCATGATGCTCTCCAGGTGATAAAAGAAGTCGTAGTGGCCACTGTAGAGCTGGTGCAAGAGCTCAAACAACGGGTGAAAGTACTGCCTCATGCGTGAAGAAAAGACCTCCCACTCCGGCTCAGGCACTTGGGGGAATCGATCCCTCAAGCGCGGAAGGATTCGTTCAAAGGAAGAGCGACTCTGACGCGCAATCCAATCGTTGTTTGTTTGGGGTGTCATTTTGGATCTAGGGTTTGAGGAAACCGGTGCTGCGAATGCCATCGAGAATGCCAGCGGCACTCGGCTGGGGGGAAAAGTAGATGCGGCGCTGCCCGCGCAGTACTTCCATCTCCGGTGCATGATTCCCGACGACGACGCCCCGCGTCGCTCCGGTAAACATGTCCAGGTCGTTACCCGCATCTCCAAACACGACGGTGTTTTTTAGTGGGATGTGCCACTTATTGCCGATGAAGCGGACTGCCCGACCCTTGGAGGCGCGCTTTGGCAAGACATCGAGGTAGGAACCATGGGTGATGATGATACTGACATGCCGCCCCAGTCTGCCCAGGGCCTCACGAACGACAGCTTCATCGATACCGGCATCGCCCGAGTTTTCATCAATGTAATAGGAGAGCTTGTGCTTCGTCTGCAGGTGCCTCTCCTGCATCTGGAGCATCGGGACCTTTGCCAGTGCCTGGCGGATGGCATCGGGATTCCAGCGGTAGTCGATGTGATCCGTCCACGCCTTGTCAGAGTCGCTCTCTTTGAATCCGTAGTAGATTTGCGTGCCCACATCGCAGATGGCCACATCAGGCACGGGCAGGTCGTGCTGCGCGAAGAGCGTCTCCACGCTTTTCAGTGATCTGCCGGTGGCAATACCAAACACAAACTGTGTTCCACGCTGTCGCAATAGAGTCCGCAGCTCATCGAGTCCCGTATAGTCCCCCGTTTCGCTGATCAAGGTGCCATCGACGTCTGCTACGATCATTCGATCCGCTACTTTGAGCTGCTCAAAAATGCGCGAGTTCTGGATGGCGTTCTTTTTGCCGAGCCCTTTTGAGCTCTCCAGATTTGTCTTCACCAAACTCAGGTAGCGGTCCACATGCGCCTCCCAGCTGTAGTGCTCGCGTATTTTTTCAATCCCACGATGCGACAGCACCGTCCAGTTTTCAGGATCGACGAGTAGTTCGTGAAGTGCTTTTTGAATAGCGCCGGTATCAGTGGGCGGGACGAGCAGACCATTCTGGCACTTCGGTAGAATCTCGGCCGGGCCCCCGTCTTGCGTCGCGACGACGGGGCAGCCAGATGCTGTCGCTTCCAGGATCGTCAAGCCAAAAGGCTCCGTCAGGGCGATGTTGATGAACACGCCTTTGCGCTCTGCACAAAGGCGGTAGATCTCTGGCACCTCCCACTCCACATCGTGGCGTTTTGGGATCGCGAGCTTTCCATAGAGGTTGTACTTGTCCATCAACAGCAGGAGATCCGTCAGCACTTCGCGCTCTCCATGTGGCATGGTCTCGATATCACTGCGGATGCCGGCAAAAATGACGAGATTTGCCAGCGCCTGCAGTCCCTTGTCAGTACCATAGGCCGCCAACAATCCGTGGATGTTTTTTTTGGTGTCGGGGCGACACAGCGCCAGGATGAAGGGTTTTTCGGGATGCGACAAAAAGTTTGCCAGTGTTTCGCGCGCGGAAATCTTCGCACGCATCCGCTCTGGTGGAATCTCCATCGGTGCCAGCACATCCTGGTAATAAGGGAAGTAGCGGCCAAAGTTTAGCCCCGGTGGGATAACGTGAAATTCCGCCCGGTCAAAGCTGTCATACACCTCATAGGTGCTGATTTCCTGCGTCGTTGAGGTCACGATAAACTCCGCATTCACCAACGTCGCATCTTCTGCACCGAATCGCTTGTCAAATTGATACCGCGCCGTCGCATCTGCCTCCAGCATGCCGGAGTCCATCAGCTTCCTGAGCTTTGGCATGCCCAGCGAGTGACCCGTCTGGCAGAAGGGCACGTTCAAGATTGAGCACAACTCCGCGACAGCATAACCCGCGTCTGCGTAGTGACCGTGGATCCAGTCGGGGAAGACTTTCTCTTGTTTGATATGCGTCACCGCATTCGCCACGTACTCATCCAGGTGGGGCCAGAGTCGCTCCTTGGGCAGATACTTTTTTCCGCCACAGGTGATGCGCCGAATGTGAAACTTCTCGCTCACCACCTCCACTGCTTTGGCGTAGTCAGGACCAGTGGCAGGATCTTCGATACGACGGGTGAACAGGTCGACGTGGGTGACGTCTGGACGTTCACTCAGCGCCTTTGCCAGTTCCATCACGTAAACAATCTGTCCGCCGTTGTCCGCATCTCGGCCAATTTCCAGATCGTGGGCACGGAACAAGCCGTGTAAACTGTGCAATTGAATCCTCATAGGGCAGTGGATATCTACCCCAGGGTATAGCTGATTTCAGGCCGAAACGGCCACGGCGTGGATATGACTTAACGGCGGTAAGCCATTCACCTGCTAAGCTCAAACTGCTGCTGCCTCGATAGCGCAGAGCGTCTCCGGAAAAAAATGCGCCAACCCCTCGATGATGCCCGCTGCATAGTTACCGTTCATCCCAAAGGCATCCCCACGCGCCAGATACAGACGATCACCGCAGCCATTGGCAGCCGCCAGCCGCAGCGCCTCCGCCTTCACCTCATCGGTGGCATTCGCTACCAGCACGGAAGCAAAATCACTGGTCAGCACCGGCAAATCATTGCCGCTATCACCCGCGTAGAGCACCCGATCTTCCTCGGTCCCAGAACTCGCCACCAACCACTGCAGCGCGCCTAGCTTTGTCGCGCCACTGGCCATCACATCGATCAATCCCATGGGCACCGTTTCATCCACACTCCAAATCAACTCATAGGCCAGACCCGCCGCATCCAGGTGCGACTCCATTTCGGTCATCACACGTTCGCGATCTTCAATCTTCGCGACATCAAAACTCAGCTTGTGATCACCCTGTGCCGATTCTGCTTGCAGACAAATCCCACCGATATGACTCACCAAGGGCAACACATCCTGCCAGTGTTTCCCTTGCCAACGGCGAGAAAGGAGCGCATGCCACTGATCGTCTCGCTCCCACGCATCGTTCTCCCGATGATAAATCGTCGCCCCCACATCGGCGATGATCCAATCCGGCATCGGTAGGTCATAGGTCGGTACTGCCTCCAAGACCAGCCCCAAAGAGCGCCCACTCACGTAGGCCAAGCCAATCCGACCCTCGCCAACCAATTGCCGCAACATCGGTCGAGCGGCGGCGGACTCCGGCTGCCCACCATTGGGCAACAAGGTCCGGTCGAGATCTGTCGCAATGAGGAGGCGTGAAGAACGAACGATCATAGAACCCTGATGCATACTTCACGCTGGACAGACTTCAACCCACGCTAGGCCACCAAAGGGGTTCATCGGCATCCGGCCCAGTTCCTGCTTAAACCCATTTTCGCATTGAAACTTTTCCGGCACTTCGCAGTCCTGCCTTGCGCATTTGTCGGGAATTCTCTATGAAATGAGTTGAGCGCGGTCTCCATGATTTCACCATCCGGCAGGTTTCTCCCTTGCTTCGCCATCGGCCTTTGGCTGCTGGTCGGAGGTGCTGTTATGTGGGCGCAGGCACCTGCTGCGGCGCCTGCGGATGCGCCGCTGGTCGGCCCAGTAGAGCTGCTCAAAGCGGGAAATGCAGCCTACCTCGCGCAGAATTGGGCAGAGGCGGCAAAGCAATTTGATCTCTTCCTCGAATCCTACGCCGCAGAGCCCACTGCCGCTGAAGCCGTCGCCCAGGTAAAGCCGTTGCTCTGCTTGGCTCGCATCCGGTTGCGCGACTACGCCGCCGCCGGGCAATTGGTCAGCGATTGTCTGGCGCTGCCAAAATTGGAGCTAAAACTGAAGGACGAGCTGGCCTTTTGGAAAGGCGTTATCCTTCTGCAGATGCAGGAGTATGATCTATCGCGCACGGCCCTCACCGACTACTTCCAAGTGCCAGAGTTTAACGCACAACGACGCGTCGAGACACTGCTGCTGTACGGCACCAGCTACGTTCTGGAAGGGAAGATGGCGGAAGCGGCGGCTTTTTTTGAGCAGCAGTCGGCACGGCTCTGGCAGATGAATCAAGAGGCGGCGCTGCGCGGGCAGACGCTGCGCCTGCACTGCCTGTTAGAGTTGGGAGAACTCGGCAAAGCACGCGAAATGGTTCGGGCAGTGCAGCCTTTGTTATCGCAGGTCACACAGATCGTTTCCCTGCAAGGGCTGACCGCAGAACTGGGTGGGCGTTTCTTGGAAAACCAGGACTACTATGGAGCGATCTTTTGCCTGCAGCGCGTGTGGCCCGCGCAGCGTTTGCTCAAACATCAGGCGGATCGCATCACAAGATTGCAGGCAGAGATCGAGGCGCTGAAAGCTCGCCCCGGCACGGAGCCACAGGTGTTTCAAAAGCAAAGCGTGCTGACCCGAGTCGAGCGCGAGCACCGCACCTTCGCAGCGAATGCCAGCTTCGATCTGGCGGTGCGGATGCGGCTGGGATTTTCCTATCTAGGTCTGGAACGTTGGCGCGAGGCGGCGCTGGTTTTGGAAGATGCCGTCCAACTTCCAGGCGATCCCATCCAGCAAGCCCAAGCAGGAATGGCGGTGGTCCAGTGCTGGCACGAACTGAAGCGCTATGATCGCGCTGTGGCCGCTGCGGATGTGTGGTTGGCCAAGTTTGAAGACAAAGCCGCATCCAGCGATGCTGCCAAGGTGCGATTTCTCTTGGCTCAAGCACGTTACGATGCGCGCGAATATCCAGAGGCAGCGCATGAGTTTGAATTGCTCACGCAAAAATTGCCCAAGGACGAACTGGCACCGCAAGCTTTGCTGATGGCTGGACTCGCACGTTTGATGGCAGATGAGACGGAGCCTGCAATGGCACTCTTTAAAGAAGTGGTTCGACGTTTTGATCATCTGCCTGTGGCTGAGGATGCGGACTACTGGCTGGGCATGGCGCTGAGCTTTGACAAAGACTATCAAGCCTGTCGCGATCATCTGGAGAAGCATCTCAAGAAGTACGCAAAGTCAGGCAGATACGCAGCGGCAGCGGAGTTTAAGCGCGCCTACTGTCTCTTTGCTCTAGCAAAGTATGAAGAAGCAATCGCAGAACTTAGCGAGTATCAGGCACGCAATCCGGAGGGGCCAGATATTCCCGAATCTCTCGTCCTCTGCGGAGATGCTCTCTGTTCGCTGGGACAGATCGATGAAGGTCTCGCCAGCTATGAACGTGTCTCAAAAGACACCGCCCACTGGTATGACGAGGCGCAGTTCAAAATCGGCAATGTCTTAAAACTGCGCCAGGACTGGCCTGCAATGCTGGCACACTACGAAGCCTTTGCGAAGGGGAGCCCCGATAGCAAGAAGCTAGCAGAGGCGGTCTATTGGATGGGTTTTGCCTGTGACTCGATGGAGCGGCGCGACGATGCAAGGGCCATGTATTGGCAGGCGCTCGATGATCACGGCGATGTGGCCGGTCGCTATGGCGTTGAGGACATCCTGCTAGCCTTGCCAAAACTCTATCGCGGCGAAGACCAACGCGTGGAACTCGTGCGCGAGATCCAACGCAAACGCACCGAAGGCGAAAAGAAGAATCGTCCGGTGCTGGTGTGTCGGCTGAACTGGATGGAAGGCCACATGCAACCCCCAGACAAACCAGAGCTCTCGTACGCTGGATTCTTGATGGCAGCGCAGACGCTGAACGTGAAGAAGCAAAATCCGCGCATCATCGCTGACTGCGCAGATGCATCCGCCGAGGCCGGCAGCAAGACGCGGGCAAAGGAACTTTATACCGAGCTGATCCGCTGGCACCCGCGCGCTGTTGAGGTCGGACGTGCCTATGCAGGACTTGGCTTCCTCGCAGAAGCTGCGGGGGAATGGGAGGCGGCACTGGACTACTACGCCAGATTTGAAAAGCGCGCAGTGAGCATGGAGTTGATCCCACGAGTCGCTCTGCGCAAGGCAGCCCTTTTGGCTGAACATCGCAAGATCGCGGAGGCAACAGAGCTGTACAAGAACCTGCTGGCAGACAAACTCACGCCCGCAAGGGCCAAGGCGGAAGCGCTGCTGGCCTGGGGGGCGCTCTTGGAAAAACAAAACCAACCGCTACCCGCCACCGCCTACTATGAACGGGTGTATGTGGCCTATGGGCGTCATCTTGATTTGGTGGCCAAGGCCTATCTGGCGCGGGCAAAGGCCTTGGAAAAAATGGGCAAAGCGCGCGAGGCACACGAAGTGTATGACGAGTTTGCCCGCACCGCAGCGCTGACCGCGTATCCCGAATTCGCCGCGGCGGAGCAGCGCATGAAGGAGTTGGGACCACTACCACCGAAGCCAGTGGTGGAAGCTCGTGCCAAAGAAACGGAGGTCGGAAAATGAGGTCGACCTTGTCCATTCTCCTGATGATGCCGCTGCTGATCCATGCGGAGGATGTGGTGCATCTGAATGATGGGAAAATCCTGCGCGGCAAGATCCTGCGACTGGCGACACCACTGGTCACCATGGAAATGCAATTGCCCGGTGGCGTCGGTTCTGCGAAGCGCGACTTTGATCCCTCGCTCATCAAGTTCATCGACTTCGAACCTTTCCCTGGGGAGGCCGAGGCTCTGGCGCAGACAGAAACTGCGGACGGACAGAAGCGGCTGTGGGAGATCTGGCAGGAGAAATCCATCAACTTAAAGTGGGCGCAGAACAACTCGGGACTGCTCGGCTTGACCTTGGCGCAGCGCTTGCTGAAGCAGAGCGATCCATTCTTGCTTGAGCGTGCTCTGCGCATCTTCATCCAAATCGAAAACGATGACTGGGATGAAGAGCGACAGGCGGAAGCTAAAAAGGGGCGTCTGCGAGCATTGATCGCGCTCCAGCGAGTGGACGAAGCGATCACCGAGGCGCGGGCCCTCGCGAATGATAGCGAAGATCCATCGTTGCTCCTGGAGGCGCGGCAAGTTCTCGCCATGGCAGATTTTGAGCGGCTGAAAGCCTTCGAAAAAGAGCACCCTCGCTGGATGGATGACGATGATCTCACCGACGAACGCACGCGGCTTTATCACGATGTGCTGGATCAGTTTCTGCATGCGCCGCTCTTCAACGGCTCTGTCGACGACAAAGCTGCGGAGGCTCTGTGGAGTGTGGTTCAATTGCATCTCTTCGCCAAGGAGCCAACGCTCGCAGCTCAACACGCGCGCGATCTTTTGGAGCTCTATCCAAACTCACCCTTCGCGGAAAAAGCCAAACCGCTTGCCGCACCCGCCCCTTCCATCAAACCGGATGACAAACCCTAGACTGCCCATGATGAACACCGCCCGCACTTTATTCTTTTTTGCTGCCATGCTGCTGGCCGCACCCGCACTCAGTGCCCAAGATGCTAAGCCCGACGCGCCCGTTGAGACGGGCTCAACCTCACTCCTCGATCTCTACACCCAGGGTGGTTGGACGATGCACTTCTTGCTACTCTTCTCCGTCGGGACCGTGGCTGTGGCAGTGTATTGCTTCACGCAGGTGACGCAGGGAAAGATGGTCCCCAAGGCCTTATCAGATACGCTGACGCGTTCCATGCAATCACGCGATGTCGGTGGTGCCTATCAGATGTGCCTGGCGCAACCCAACAGCCTCAGTCGAGTGGTTTCATCCGCTCTGCTGAAGGTGAATTTTGATCGCGATCAAGCCAACAAAACCTCCATGGAAGACGCAGCTGGCGAGGCCATGGACTTCGAAGAAACGCGACTCATGACATGGATCAATTACCTCAACGTCTTCGCCACGATCGCCCCGATGGTGGGTCTTTACGGCACGGTCTCCGGCATGATCACCGCGTTCAACAAGCTCAAAGCGGGGCAAAGCGAACCTGCGGATCTTGCGGGTGGTATCGGCGAAGCGATGATCACCACCGCCGGCGGGCTGATCGTCGGAATTCCCGCAATGTTCCTATTCTTCTTCTTCCGCACCAAACTCAGCGGCATCATGTCCGAACTCCAACGCAATGCTTCATTCCTGATCGGCGTGCTCAGCGGCGAAGTAAAACTCGCCGGCAGCACCGAGCCTGCGCAGGCGAGCGAAGAATCAAATTAGGAAGGGAGGAAAAAAGGATTCACTCATGCGCCGCAAAAAGACAGCTCAAGACGAGATCGGCTTCAACATCACGCCGATGATCGACATGACGTTTTTGTTGCTGATCTTTTTCATGGTCACTTCGAAGATGACGAAGGAACAGAAGAAGATGGATATCTCATTGCCCTTGGCGAGCTCTGCGGTGATGCCGGAAGATATTTCGAATCGCGACATCGTTAACCTGGATGGTCAGGGCCAACTGCATGTCGCCAATCGTGACGTCACCGATGATGAGATGCGCGCCTATTTGAAAGAGCGTTTCCGCGCCACACCACCGCTCAAAATCTATCTGCGTGCCGACCTCAATACTCCGGCCAAACGAATCCGCCAGTTCATGGAGATGGCCTCCCAGGCTGGCGCAGTCAATGTCATCTTTGCCACCTACCAACGCTGAACCTCATGAGACGCCGCCGCCGCGAACATAGCGCTGTGGAAATGCAGATGGGACCCATGATCGACATGGTGTTCCTACTGTTGGTTTTCTTCATGGTCACCGCAAAACCCATCAAACCAGAGGCGGACGTAAACCTGGGACTGCCCGGCATGGCAGAGCAAGACGCACCAGTCGATCTACCTGATGAACAGCGCATTCAAATTCGCGCGGATGGCACTGTGCAGCTCAATGAGCAAACCATCGGGGGTGCGAACGATCACGATCTTGAAAAGCTCCTCGAAGGCCTGACTCGATTGGCGAAGTCCTCCGCTGCGGCGAAGGCGGAACTCTTGATCACACTTTCCCCTGAAGACGAGGCGCGGCATCAACGGATCGTTGATGTTCTCAATGTCTGCGCCAAGGCGGGCGTGAAGAATGTAACCTTTGATCAACCTTCAATGGAGGGCGGGCAATAGCCAAAGATTGCATGTCTGTCGTCATTTACGCCCAGCCTCCCGAACCACAGAAACCCAAGCGGCGGCCGAAAGCACCGCCCGCAGACGGAAGTCCACCGAAGCAGCGGGGACTCATTGCCAGCATCATCATCGGCACCGTGCTGGTGCATGTGGGTGCATTGGTACTATTTGGCCTCTGGGTGGTGGCGCGGCAATTTTCGAAACCTGAGGCTGTCTTCGAGGTGAAGCAGACCTTGAAGATACCCATTCAAAAGACGCCAGAACATCGGATGAATACTGCCGCCCACGAAGCAGCCGCGCCGAAGCCGGTGTTTCAGGACAAGCTCATTAGCACCCGACCCGCCAAGTTTGCGCTGCCTGACATTCCAAAGCTGGACCTCAAGCAGATGTTGCCGCTCGACCCCAGCGAACTCGTTAGTGATCAGGTGACAAGCCTTGTCGGCACCGCAGGGTTTGGATTGGGCGGCGGCGCTGGACTGTCAGGATCGGGTGGTCTCGGCAAAGGCTCCAACTTTAGCTTCATGGGCTTGCAGTCACAAGGGCAGCGCATCGTGCTGTGCTTCGATGTTTCTGGGAGCGTCGTGAACAAAGCCAATGCCAGCGGTTTGCCGCTTGCAGCGATAAAAGACGAGACCTTGAAGCTCATCACCAGCCTGCCACCTTCCGCCAGTTTTTCGATCATTCAGTTCGTGCGAAACTACAAACCCTTCAGCGAGAAGTTAGTGGCATCAACACCCGCTAATCGCGAATTGGCAAAGCAGTGGATCGAAACCGAGTGGAGCGAGAGCGGTCAGATGGCACGGGGTCAAAGAGGCGTGCTGAGCCCAGATCCGAATGGCGTCGTCTGTGTCATCGATGCTGCCTTCGCGATGAATCCCGATGTCATCTTCTTGATTTCAGACGGTCAATTTGAACAGACCTATCCAACGGATCGCCGCATTCCGAATGATGAACTCGAGGACAAACTGAAGGACATGCAAAAGGGCAGGCTATCAAAATTGCCGCTGAATTTCATTGGCTTCCAGATGCGCGCAGAAGACAAGGCCGCCTGGGAAAAAATTGCACGCAGAAGCGGCGGCAAGCTGCGCGAGATCAAATCAAAGTGAGCGCACCTCAGTCGCTCTCAGAAAGCCGCTGGCGATACTCCTGCCGCGCATGCTCGTAGGCGGCAACAGCGGCTGGCAACTCCTTGGGATCAATGAGTGTCTCCTTCTGCGACCAGCATTGGTCCACGCTTTTGAGGCACCAGTCGAGGCTGCGTTTCTCGCGAATCGGTTTGTCATTCACCAACACAAAGATGGGGTTCGTATGCGAACTGGCGCGGATGCGGAGCGCCACCCAGCAGCTTTTTTTGATCGGTACCTCAAAGCTCACATCCTGCGTTCTGCCATCGGCAATGATTTGCTGCTGGGCCATGGACTCTCCATTAACGATGACTTCCACTGGCACTTCGCGGGAGGTGCCGATGCGGGCGCGTTCGACATCCCAGAAGGGCTTCCTGTCGACAGGTGCATTTTGGATTTCTGGATGCAATTGCTCGTCAAGGCGTGCTGCCACCTTGGCACTCAGCTTCACCGTAGCAGGGCCGTTCAATCGCAGTTCGCTCTGCATGCGACCGAGCTCCACATCGTTCGCGCGAAAGTCCATCAGGTGACTCTTACCATCGCTGACATAGGCGCGTCCGGCACGGATTCCTTCGCACCAATCATTGTAGCTGAGCTGACCATCCAGCTTTACATAGGAGCGCCCCAGCCCCACGCGTTCACCATAGATGCAAGGGAAGTCGGTTTCCCCGCTGATGCGTGTGCGATAGCCGGCGTTCAGCGTGTGATACCAGATATTGAGCTCCCAGGTGTGGGGCGTATCCACCATGGACATGAAGTCAACCGCGGGAACTGGCTGGCCATCAGGGCCAGGCACCTCGTGAGTGACATCCACGATGTATTCGCAAGCGCCGATGCCGCTAAAAGGTGGGATGATGTAGTTGGGCAGTTCGTCTGTGGCGGAGGCGTACTTGCCGGGGCCTCGATAGGGCTGATTGCGATCCGGATCGTTCTCCGCAATTGGCTGTAGACCCCAACCGCTGTGCGCAGGTCCGCAGAGCGCCCCTTGGGCTTTGCCCCAGCGCAGGGTGTTCAGACACAGCGTCGGCCAGTGATCTGTCGAATCTCCACCGGGATACATCTGATCTGTGAGTTTCAGCAAACAAAGGTGTCCACTTCGATGGGAGCCAAAACCGCTGACCTCAATGTCGTAGCGCAGTAAAAATGGATACTTTGAAGCAGCATCCGTTTTGCCAGTGAAGAACCGCTTTTGATAGTCAAAGCATGGCCCCCAAGTAAGGTTGGCGCCGATCTTGAGATCCTCCCCTTGGCAATGCCGCGCCATGTCGGGTGCATGCACACCCTGGCTTGGCACCGAGTAGTGTGCGCAACCCGCAGCATGGATGTGGTGATCGCCACTCCACCACCCAAGCATTGACGGATCAATCCAGCGCTTCACTTGAAAGGAGAGTTTGTCGTTGTGCTCGTCAATCCTGACTTGTCGATGCTCTGCCAGTGATTCGGGGCCGCGCTGGAAGAGCATCTCGTAGGTTCCAGAGGGAAGTTTCAATGTCTCGCCATCCGCGCGATAGACCTGTGGATGAAAGAAGAAGTCGGGAGCCAGTCGCTTTGCCTGCGACGGGTAGACACGTCCTGCCGTATCGCGGATCTCGAGCAAAGCCGTACAGGGCTGCCCATTTTCGTCTTTGATATCGAGAGACACCGTGTGCGCTGGGCGGCAATCAAAAAGCACACTGACCTCATTGCGGAACCCTAAGTCCTGCGTCCCCTGGCCCACATCAAACGCGAAGGATGCCTCCCTCTTTCCTGCATCGCGGCTATACAGTTGGAGGATGCGATATTCCACCTCCAAACCTGATAGCGTGGGAGACAAAGGCTGCGCCTCAAAAAGGCTGAGATCCAGCCACCGCGCGTCCAACGCGGGCAGCCCCGGATCTTTTGGCTGAGCGTGCGGTGACACGGGTGGCGAGCCTTTGACAAAGGCATCCTTGGCGAATGGACTGGAGCAACGTAACGCGGCGGTTACGCCCGCTTCATTTTCCACACGGACCAAGACCTGCCGCCACCCTGCCTCATCGAGTTCTGGTTTCGCGGTGCCTACGGCGACCTTGACGCGCTGCTCGGGGGTGATGTTGACGATGAATAGAGTGTGCGCATCTAGAATCTTGCGAGCCTTCGCTACCCCGTCTGCATCGTGCTTCTGACTGGCGGCACTGAGGGCTGCTTTTTCCACATCCGTAAAAGGAGACCCGAGATAGTCTGCAGCATCGATCAGTCGCTGGATCGCAGCAAAGAAGGGCTGCGGCTCTAACGCTTGGACGGACATCACCGATCCAAATAGCACCCCGACCAGAACGGCAGTTTTTGCACTCATACGGCGAGCATACGACCAAACAGCCCAGAATGGGAAGCAGCAAAGCGGATTCGGCTCACTCGGCACGCATGCGCGCTGCGTGAAAATCTGCGCCGCCGGACACAGCGACGGATTTGCCACCAAAAGACACCGGTGCATTGCAGGCACCGGCAATCACTACCGCACGATGTTTGGCATCCCACGCGGCGGTGTAGGCATTGTCATTCTTCTCACCGCCCGCCTGGTTAAGCGTCCCGCATTTGCCATGAACATCCAATGAAGCGACATAGATATCGGTAATGCCACGACTCGTCAGTGCCTGGCCAAAAACCTGAGCGATGGCGGTAAATTCCCCCGTCAGCCAGGCGGCGCCTTGGCCATCGTTGCAGACCCCCAGACAGTAATCGGTCCCAGGACCTTGCACGACGCGTGTCCATTGCAGCGCTCCCTGCGCATCGTAGTGGGAGACGAAGCCATCGCTGTCCTTGTCACCCGTGGTCGAAAACGTGTCTGCGCCTGCGGTCATAGTGCCTTTGAACATTCCCACCAACCAAGTCCGACCTTCCGCATCCACGCTGATCTCATGCGACAGCGCACTGGGTGTACCTGGGATGCTGCGGAACCACTCGCCCTTGCCTTCGCTACTGACTTTAAGCAGCAGTGCGCTGGTGGTCTTCCCTGCATCAATGGCCAAGCCACCAAAGGAGCCCACGCCACTCACATTGCCACCGATGTAGATGTTGTTCGCAGCATCGACGCCCACGCCATGCGCGCTGCCACCGATTCTCCCCTCGGTTCCACGCGCCCATTTAAGATCGCCGTCGGCGGAATACTTCGCGCAAAAGATGCAACGCGCGCCTTTGGCCCCGACGGTTTGATTGCCAAAGGCTGCCTCGCCTGCCACGGCACCCGCCACAATCACATCGCCTTTGCGGTCCAAGGCGATGCCGTGACCATAGTCGTATCCTGCACCCCCAGCAGTGCGCACCCAGAGCTGCTCACCAGTCGGTGAATACTTCGCAACAAAGACATCGTAGTCGCCCGCATTGGGCAGCATTTGATCCCCGACCTTGGCATCCGTACTTTGAAAATGCCCTGTCACATAGGCATTGCCCACGGCATCCGTGACGACGCCGTAACCGCGATCAATACCACTACCCCCCAGGGTGTGCATCCATAGACAACGGCCTGTCGGATCGAGCTTCGCAATGAAGAAATCCATGCCGCCCCCACCCGATGCCTTTTGGTCGCCGCAGACGCCATCTCCGGTCAACTCGCCTGCGAGCAGCACGTTGCCCTCACGATCAACCGTGACCGCCCGGGTCTTGTCATTCTTAGCCCCACCGCCCATCGTCACCCAATCAAAATCAGCGCCATGGCCGGGACTGACGATAGAAACGAGGGTGGCAGCAAGAGTGAAAAAGGTGCGGTGCATGCGCAGTCATACGCAGGTGGATGGAAGAAGTTGTCGCAACTTCGGAGCAGTAGAGCCGGCAAATCCCACCCGCTCGAAACTCCCGCCTCATCATTTCCCCAAGGTTTCCATTGACCCTTTGCGCGTGGGGTGCTGACATCGGGTGATGAAGCGAACTCACTGGAAATGGATCGTTTGTGGCCTGCTGATGCTGGCGACCATGATCAACTACATGGATCGAGTCACGCTGAGCAATGCCTCGGTGCGGATCACGGAGGAGTTTCAGCTCACGGAGCAACAATACGGGAATCTGGAGACCTTCTTTGGCCTGGCCTTTGCGGCTGGATCACTGGCCTTTGGGCTGCTCTCTGACAAACTGCCCGTGTATTGGCTTTACCCAGTCGTGCTGGCGGGATGGTCTGTGATGGGGATGCTGTCCGGATGGGTGCACAATTATCAGGAACTGATGTTGTGCCGGGTGTTGCTGGGTTTTTTTGAAGCTGGGCACTGGCCTTGCGCGCTAAAGACGACCTTTGCAGTGATGGACGAGCGAGACCGAACAATGGGGAATAGCATCTTGCAAAGCGGTGCCTCCATTGGCGCAATCATCACCCCACAGATCATGAAGGTCGCGATGACCGATGAGCTAGGATCTTGGCGGCCTGTGTTTGTTTGGGTGGGTGCCGTGGGCTTAGTTTGGGTGCTACTCTGGTTGGTGATGATGCGGCCCAAGTCGTTGCGTGCTCAAGAGATCGCGGACCGGGCTACGCCGAGCCTGAAGCCAGTCAGCATCTGGCCCATCTTGATGGGGCGGCGTTTCTGGGCGGTTGCCCTTTTGATCATGGGCACCCAGACGGTGTGGCACATTTTCCGTGTGTGGCTCGTGAAGTTCCTCCAGACAGGTCGCGGCTACAGCCAGACAGCGGCGCTGGATTTTACCTCTGCTTACTACATCGCCACTGATGTGGGCTGCTTCTTGGCGGGGCTAACTTCACTTTGGCTGGTGAAAAAGTGGATGGTGTCTCCGCATGCATCCCGCCGCATCGTGTATGCGGCAGGGTGCGGGTTGACGTCACTCTGCGTCCTGATACCGAAACTACCGCAGGGCTGGATCTTGTTGACGGTATTGCTGCTAATCGGGGCTGGGGCACTGGCGCAATTCCCCTCCTACTACAGCTATGTCCAAGAGCTATCCGCGGATCACGTCGGGCGGTTGACCGGACTGTTGAGCATGTGGGTCTGGGCAGTCACATCGCCGCTACAATCGCTTTTTGGCTGGATCGCGGATCGCACTGGGTCCTACGACATGGGGCTGGTGGTGGCAGGGCTGGTACCCTGGATGGGGGTGATGGCGATGCGGTTGCTGTGGGATCCGGCGGTCAAAAAGATAGCCGCAGCGTGAATCTTCGCTGGCCTCTTGCCATCACCGCCTGTCGCCTCTAATCTGCTCGGGAGAGTCGATCATCAATCGGAGGATAGCTGTGTTGTCTGGAGGTCATGGGTCATGGTTCGAGCGTGTCAGCGCTGCCTTTCGGCAGGGCCGCAAGGACTTGCGGGACCTCTTCCCAGAGCCGGGTCTTGATACCTTTCCCCTGGCCAAAACGTTGCGGGGCTACGGTCGCCGCACCTTTCTCGCAGATCTCCGCGCTGCTGGAACGGTAGGTTTGCTGGCGCTGCTACAAGGCATGGCCTATGCAGTGGTCGCGGGCTTGCCGCTGCACTACGGCATCACCTGTTCCGCAGTGGCGTCGATCGTCGGGCCACTGCTTGCCAGTTCTCGTTACTCCATCTTGGGACCGACCAACGCCACGGCGTTCATGGTCTTTTCCTACTTTGCCGCGTTCCCCAATCTGAACCGGATGGAGCTGATGCCGATGCTGCTCTTTCTCACATCGGCACTGCTGATTGTCGGGGCCTACTTGCGGGTGGCGGATCTGGCGCAATACATCAGTCGGACGGTCGTGGTCGCCTACATCACCGGCGCAGCGCTGCTGATCGCCGTCAACCAGTTGCCCTCCGTGCTGGGAGTGACGCTTGTAGAGGCGGCCGATGGACATCGCGCCGTCACACTGCCGGGCCTACTCTATCGCATCGTGTTGTCTCTGGGTTCGATACGCTGGACGAGCGCCCTTTGTGCTGCAGCGACTCTCGGTATCTACTTCGTTGTCAAAAAGTGGCGACCCCACTGGCCTGCCTTTGCACTTGCATTAATCGGTGCGACGCTGCTGACCACCGCTCTTGCGCCGGTCGGTTTTGATCCGCCGACATTCTCAGAGGGCCGCTTTACTTGGCGGGAGCTGTTGCCCGTTTTCCCAGACTTCGCCTCCGCCAGGGCTCTGCCGAATATTAGCCGCCTGTTCGGGATTGCTGTCGCCTTGGCCTTTCTCTGCACGATGGAAAACTCGATGATGGGTCGGGCCTTGGCGGGGCGCAGTGGTCGTCGGGTGGATGGCAATCAAGACATGCTGAGCCTAGGCGTCGCAAATCTCGCCTGTGCCTACCTCAGTGGTATGCCAGCATCGAATTCGCCCACACGATCCACGCTGAATTTCGAATGCCATGCACGCACGCCGATCGCCAGCATTCTATCCGGCGTGGTGTGCCTGATAGGGGCGCTCACTCTTGGCGACGCCGTCGCGTACGTGCCAAAGGCAGCATTGGGTGTGCTGGTCATCACCATCGCCGCCTCGCTGATCAATCGCCGTAACATCCGTATTTGCATGGCTGCGACGCGATCCGACGCCATGGCCTTTTTGATCACTCTCATCGCGACTATGATGGTCCCGCTGCACGTTGCCATCTTTACCGGCGTGGGCGTTTCCATCATCCTTTATCTGCGCAAAGCCAGCCGCCCATCCTTGATCGAATACGCCTTCAACCAAGAGGGCCAATTGGCAGAGGCGCAAAAGGGCGCACGTGCGCATCCATCCATCTCAATCGTGCATGTCGAAGGCGATCTCTTTTTTGGCGCCGCCGAGCTCTTCCGCACGCAGATCCAGCGCACATGTGCGGATCCGAACCTGCGCATCATCATCCTGCGGCTGAAAAACGCACGCCACCTGGATGCCACCAGCGTCATGGCCTTGGAGGAACTGATCCGCGTGCTGCGACTGGAGGGGCGAGACCTCATCGTTAGTGGAGCCATGAAGGACGTCTATCGTGTCTTGCGCGACTCGGGCTTGGTGGAGGTGATCGGCAAAAACAACATCTTCCTCGGCAGCGCCTCGAACCCCAACCTCTCCACCCGCAACGCCCTGCGTCGCGCCCAGGAGATCCTCGGCCGCACCGATGCCGATGTGCGCATCTACTTTGATCCAGCGCAGAGCTAGTCGGTAGATTTCTGGGATAGGCGGTGCGCTTCTTGGCGTTCCTATGTGTCCGGCTGAAACTTGCCGCAACTCCAACCCAATCCCACCCACCGTCGTGAAATCATCCGTTCTTTGTCTCTTGGCCGCTCTGGCCCTCGTCTCAGCCGGCAGTGCCTGTGCCGAAAATGCGTTTGTAGGTCGCTACGCGCTGACCATTCCTGGCGGTGGTGCGGGCTGGTTGGGGGTCGACGAAAAAGACGGGCAACTGACCAGCAGCGTGCTCTGGGGCGGTGGCAGCGTCGTTCCGACTGCGAGCACCAAGGTCGATGGAGACAAGCTCATCGTCACCCGTATCGCCAAGCCCAAGAACAAGCAGGGCAAAGAAGAAGTCATCACCGAAACGATCACCGCCACTCGCGCAGGCGACGCGCTGAACCTCGTGACGGTGAAGACGAAGGCCGATGGCAAAGAGTTTGGTCGCGCGGAATTCACTGGCAAACGCATCGCGGACCTGCCACCTGCGCCTGACCTCAGCAAAGTGAAGTTTGGTGACGCTATCTCACTCTTCAACGGTAAGGACCTCAGCGGTTGGAGGCTCGTGAAGCCAGATTCTGACAGCGGCTGGAGCGTCCAAGACGGCACACTGGTCAATCGCGTGGAGAAAGAAAAGGGCAAACACTTTGGCAATCTCCGCACTGATGCTGAGTTCGAAGACTTCAACATCAAGCTCGAAGTCCGCACTCAAGAAGGCAGCAATAGCGGCGTGTATCTGCGCGGTGTCTATGAAGTCCAAGTCATGGAGAGCTTCGGCCAACCGCTGGATTCCCACCACATGGGCGCCCTCTATAGCCGCATCACCCCAAGCGTGGCCGCTGAAAAGCCAATCGGCGAGTGGCAGACGATGGACATCACTCTTGTGGATCGCCACCTCACCGTCATCTTGAATGGCAAGACGATCATCGACAACCAACCCGTGCTCGGCTGCACCGGCGGTGCCCTGACCAGCGATGAATTCCACCCTGGTCCGATTTTCCTTCAGGGAGACCACACCAATGTCGATTACCGCAATATCGTGCTCCGCCCTGTCATCAAGTAACGCCTAACCGCACCCATCCATGATCCGCCGCACCTTTGCTCTCTGTCTCGCCTGCGCCGTCACCGCCGCTGCCCAAGTCGCCGCACCGAAGCAGCCCGCCACGGGCCAGCCCTCCGTCGCCAAGCTCGATCCCGCGATGGGAACGAACAAGAAGGCACCCATCGATGCCGATTGGCACGATGTGACCCAGTGGGGTGTCGAGGGTCGCGGGTGGGTGGATCAGGAAAGAAAGCGCTGGTTTGACCGCCTCCCCGCCAAAGCAGAGGGGCGCGTCACACCGGCGGTGTGGAATCTCAGCCACGATAGCTCTGGCATGATGGTACGCTTCAAGACCGATGCCACAACCATCAGCGCGCGTTACTCGTTGGCAAAGAGCACGCTCGGCATGCCCCACATGCCTGCGACCGGGGTTAGTGGTGTCGATTTGTACGCTCGCGATGAACAGGGCAAGTGGCGCTGGGTGCAGGTGACAAAGCCCGCCGCGCAAAACGTTGAAGCCACGATCATCACAGGACTCGCGCCCGGCTATCGCGAATACGCCGCCTACCTGCCGCTCTACAATGGTGTCGAATCGCTAGAGATCGGCGTAACGAAAGGCGCGAAGTTTGAGGGGCTGGCACCACGCCAGAAACCTGTGGTCTTTTATGGCACTTCCATTACCCACGGTGCCTGCGCCTCCCGGCCTGGCATGGTCCACACGGCCATCCTCGGTCGTCGACTCGACGTGCCCGTCATCAACTGCGGCTTTTCTGGCAATGGAAAGATGGATGCAGCTGTGGGTGATCTGCTTGGCGAGCTCGATGCCGCCGTCTATGTCATCGACTGCCTGCCCAACATGAATGCCACCCTCGTCACCGAGCGCGCAGTGCCTCTGGTGAAACAACTACGGGCAGTGCGCCCCGATACGCCGATCATCTTGGTGGAAGACCGCCGTTTCAGCAACGATTGGATCACGCCAGACAAGCATCGCTTTCACGATGACAATCACTCAGCTCTGAAGAAGGCCTATGACGAGTTGACTGCCGCTGGCGTGAAGGGTCTGTCCTACATCCCTGGAGATCACCTCTACGGCGACGATAGTGAAGGCTCCACCGATGCCTCGCATGCCAATGATCTCGGCTTCATGCGTCAGGCGGATATCTTTGAGCCCGTGCTACGCGCTGCGCTCGGCAAATAGGATCAATCGCAGCGGCGCTGCATGACGTAATCGTCCATGAAGTAGCCGCTGCCGATGTCCGTGCAGACTTCTTCTATGATGGAAAACCCCGCACGCAGGTAGCTACGGATGGCCTTGACGTTGGACTTGTTCACCCGCAGTTGCACGGCCTCGCAGCGGAGATCTGCGCAGCGATCAGCGACCCAGCGCAGCGCTGCCGCACCGATGCCACGGCCTTGCAGTTCCGGCTTGAGGTAGAGTTTGTTGAGAAAAAGAATTGGCTTCCCGGGAAGCTGCTCAAAGGACAGATAACCGATCTCTCCGTAGCCCTTGGCATCGATCAACGCGAACCACGTGCCACGCGCTACCATCTCCCGCGCCATGCTGTTTGGCTCATACCACACCGAGAGCATGTACTCGACCTGTTCTGGCGTGATGATGCCCGGATAGTACTCCCTCCAGATCTCGCGAGCCAGCTTGCACACCGTCGGCAGCTCCGTGGCGTCGATACGGCGAAATCTTGCCAGCACCGGTTCCAATTCAGATTTGCCGATGAGTTCGTGCGCGTAACGGAGAGCCTCGACCCAACGCTGGACATCGTCCGCAGGGGAAAGGTCCTGCAGATTCTTCAAGATGGTGCGATAGGTCGGTTCGACGACTTGCTCTTTGCAGGTCTGCACATGATCACCTGGGAATTCCGCCTCCGGCAGCATCTCCTTCGCCAAATACCAGCAGGCCCAGGCGCGCCAGGTGCGCAGAGGTTTGTTCGGCTCCACCATGCGCGTGGCTAGGTGCTGCCAGTGACGGCGTGGATTGCCGATGAACTGGTCTGCAGGCCGCTGCTGCAAGAGCCATGCAGCCGCTTTGTAAGGCAGTGGCCATTCCGTCAGGATCCGGTCCGTGAGCGGGAGAGGCAGAGACAGCGCGCGATTGACGAGCAGCAGGCTCTTGGCCGGGAAACCCTTCAGCCAATGACTCTGCGCATAGCACAACGCCGTATGGTAGAAAGCCGCACCACGATCATCGCGGCCGAATTTCTCCATGTCTGCGACACCATATTCACGGTCGATCTGCGGCAGAAAGGGGTTGGGCTCGTTCATGGCTCTATCCGCCTTGGACGGGCGGCATGATGGCGATCTCTGCATTGTCCACGACGGGCTCGGACCGCGTCGTGTAGGTCTGGTTCTGCGCAATCAAGAGGCTGGGTTCCCATTCCGTCAGTGCAGGCCATCGTGTGAAGAGGTTCTCCAGCAACTGCTCGATGGTTATGCCCTCAGGCACCTCCAACGGCACTTCCTCAGCGCTGGTGATATCCTTTAAGACGGAGAAAAAGAGGACTCGCAGCTTCATGGATTCAGGATGCCGATGCAGGGCAGATTGCGGAAGCGCCCATTGTAGTCCATGCCGTAGCCGACGACGAATTCGTCCTCGATCTCAAAGCCCACGTAGTCCGCAGGCACATCGCGCAGACGCTCGCGCTTCTTGGAAAGCAATACGCCCGTCTTTAGCGATGCAGGACCGTGCGCGAGGACGCGATCTCGGATGGCATTGAGGGTCAGGCCGGTGTCCAGGATGTCATCCAGCAATAAAACGTCGCGCCCAGCAAAGCTGACGCTCTCTGGCCAAACGACGCGTACTTCTCCACTGGTCTGGGTGCCGCCGTGATAGCTGCTGGCGCTGAGAGTAAAGAGGTGCACCGGCAAATCCACACCGCGCAATAGATCCGCCACAAAGAACAGCGCGCCATCCATCAAGGCCAGGACTGTGACCTCGCGCCCGGCGTAGTCAGTGCTGATCGCTGCCGCCATTTGGGCGATTCGCTCGCTGATTTCATGCGCGCTCAGCATGACTCTAGAGAGGTCCTTGAGGACACCAGTGATCGGGGGTTTCATCAGTCGGAAAAAGTCAAAAAACACACTGCCTTGCACAAGACAGCGCTGGCAAGTCGGCGCGGCCTGCGCTTGATTTAGCCGCAATGAGCTCAGCTGACAAACCAAACCTTCCCGACCTCCGCGTCAGTTATGAACTCGGTGCCTTGGACGAGTACGCCCTCCCCGCCGCCCCGGAGCCCCTTTTCCAAAACTGGCTGCACGACGCCCTCTCCCACCAATTGCCGGAACCCAACGCCATGACCGTGGCGACGATCGGCCTGGACGGCTTCCCGACCACGCGCACCCTGCTCTTGAAGGGCCTGGATGAGCGCGGCTTCCACTTTTACACCAACTATCATAGCCGCAAAGGACGCGAGATCGCCGCCAACAGCGTCGCAGCCGCGACCTTTCTTTGGACCAGTCGCCAGCGTCAGGTCAGTCTGCGTGGCACGATTTCAAAATTGCCGCATGCAGACGCGCAGGCTTATTTTGCCAGTCGGCCTTACGGGCATCAGCTCGGCGCTTGGGTTTCTGACCAGAGCGAGGTGATCCCCAGCCGCGAATGGCTGGAGGCACGGCGCGTCGAGATGGAGGCCAAATTTCCGGAGGGGCAGGTCCCTTGTCCGCCACACTGGGGCGGTTACACGCTGCTGCCGATGGAGATCGAATTCTGGCAGGGCCGCGTCAGTCGGCTGCATGATCGCATCCGCTACACTCGCAGGGACAGCGGCTGGACCATTGATCGCCTCAGTCCGTAAGGGGCGAATCCGTCGCTGCCCAGGGTTGAAGCTGCTGCGGGGCCGCGTATGATGGCGACCCCATGAAGAAACCGGGCGCCAGACCGCAAAAGAAAACTTCCCCGCCCGAGACACCCGCTCCCTCGTCGGATGCCGCGCCAAAAAATCTGCTGCTCCCAATTGGGATCGTGTGCTTCATCGTCGGCCTGATCGCCTGGGCGCTGTGGCCCGTGACAAAGTCTGCCAGCGTGCCGCTCGTCGATCCGACCGCCGTCGCCCCAAAGATCGAGCCCTACCAGATGGAGCCGCAGGCAGAGGCGTATGCCGGTTACGCCGGATCACAGACCTGCGCAGCCTGCCATGCTACAGAGTTTGAGAAGTGGCAGGGATCGCACCACGGACTCGCCGAACGTGATCCCACGCCAACGCTTGATGATGCGGCCTTTGTTCCCGCACAGGCCTTCAAACACGGAACACAAACGACCGAGTGCCGTCGCAACGAGACCGGCGGTTACGAGATCGAGAGCCTAGGTTTTAACAACAAAACGGAGCCGTGGAAGGTCGTGCGCGTCATTGGTCATGACCCCCTGCGGCAGTTCCTGGTCGATGGTGTAGGTGGCCGCCTGCATGCGATGGAGGCCTGCTTTGATCCTGCCAAGAAGGAGTGGTTCGATGTCTATGGCGACGAAGATCGGAAGCCAGGCGAGTGGGGCCACTGGACGGGGCGCGGCATGGTCTGGAACCAGATGTGCGCGAGCTGCCACAACACACGAGTCCGCAAAAACTACGACGCCACGACCGATAGTTACCACACCGCGATGGTGGAGATGACCGTTTCCTGCGAGTCCTGCCACGGTCCCAGCAAGTCGCATGTGGAATGGCAAAATCAATACGCAGCGACACCCAAGGAGCAGCGCCCAGCGGATCCGACGCTGCCCCATTGGAGTAGAGATCAGCACATCGAAAACTGCGCCGGATGCCACGCGCGTCGCGGCGAACTGACCGGAGATTTTAAGCCTGGGGAGTCCTTCTGGGATCACTACCTCCTGACCGTCACTGACCAAACGGACACCTATTATCCAGACGGCCAGATCCGCGATGAAGATTATGAATTTGCCTCGTTCCTGAGCAGCCGTATGTACCACGCCGGCGTGCGCTGCATGGATTGCCATGACATGCACAGCATGAAGACCATCCTGCCGGGCAATCAACTCTGCATGCGCTGCCACACCGCCGGCGGCTTCCCGAATGCCCCCGCCATCGTGCCCGAGGCGCATACCTTCCACCTGGCGGACAGCACCGGAAGCCAATGCGTGAATTGCCACATGCCGCAGACCGTCTATATGCAACGCCACTGGCGTCATGATCATGGATTCACCATTCCTGATCCGCTCATGACCAAGGAGCACGGCATCCCGAATGCGTGCAATCGCTGCCACAAAGATCAGAACACCGACTGGGCACTGCAAGCAGTGGAAAAATGGTACGGCCCAAAGATGGATCGCCGAACTCGCCAGCGCGCTGATATCATGGCCAAGGCACGCGAAGGCAATGCCTCCGCAGTAAAGGGTCTGTTGGATTTGCTGGCCAGCGATGAGATCCCCGCCTGGAAAGCCAGCGCCAGCCTCGTCCTAGATCAATGGACCGGGCAGTCCGCCGTGCGCGATGCCCTCACACTGCAACTTCAGCACGAACACCCGCTGGTCCGCACCTCCGCAATCCGCGCTCTGGAGGGCGTCGCCGCCGATCCCGCCAGCAGTACCCGCCATGCTTTGCGCCCACTCCTCAATGATCCGAGCCGTGGTGTTCGCGTCAGCGCTGCCTGGGCACTTCGTGACGAGGTGAATCTCGATTCCCCAGCGGGCAAAGACATGCTGCACATGCTGAACCTGAACACCGATCAACCAAGCGGGCAGATGCAGATGGGGCAGTTCTATTATGCCCGACGCGATACGAAGAACGCCATCGCCCACATGGAAAAGGCGGTGCAATGGGACCCCAATTCACCGCCCTTCCACCACGATCTCGCCATGATCTACAGTGGCGATGGCGATACCGCCAAGGCCATCCAAAAACTCCAAGACTGCATCCGCCTCTCGCCCAATGAAGCGCAGTACCACTACGAACTCGGACTCGCCTACAGCGAAACGGGTGCCTTGGACAAGACGATCACCTCACTGCGCGAGGCCGTGCGCCTCCAGCCCAGATTCGCTCGTGCTTGGTACAATCTCGGGCTCGCCCTTAACGGACAAAAGAAGATTCCCGAGGCCTTGGAAGCTCTTTCCAATGGCGAAACCGCAGATCCCAATGACCCCGGTATCCCTTACGCCCGCGCCACCATCCTAGCCCAAGCTGGCCGCATGATGGAAGCCGCCGCCGCTGTGGACAAAACACTGACGATCCAGCCCAACCACCCCGAAGCCCTGCAATTGCGCCAGATGCTTCGCGGCGGTAGGCCGTAGCCGAAATCAGATCGCGTACGCTTCCGGATCTTCTGTCGTGGCATCGCCAACCGCACGCAGGATCATCCCGGCAGCCACGGTGTTGTTGGTCTGCTCGTCGACAAGGACAAAGCTGCCCGTTACACGATTGTCTGCGTAGGAGTCGAAGAAGATCGGCTGCGACAGTCGCAGGCGAATGCAACCGATCTCGTTCATCGAAAACTCCTGACTCTCCTGGGTCTTTTCCAGCGTCGTAATATCCACCTTGTAGAGTACACTTTGGACGACGGCTTTCACTTCGCGCGTCGTATGGCGGAGAGCAAAGCGACCCCGTGGGCGCATCTTCTTTTCAGTGAACCAGCAGATCATCGCGTCCAGGTGCTGCGCCACATGCGGCAGATCATTGGCAGAGGTGATCAGATCTCCACGGCTGATATCAATTTCGTCTGCGAGTGTGACGGAATACGACAGCGCTGGCACCGTTTCCTGCTGTGGCCCTTCGAAAGTGTGAATGCCGGTGACGGTGGTCTTCATCTCCGAAGGATAGGCCATCACTTCATCGCCCACGCGCAAGCTGCCGCTGGCCATCCGACCGGCAAAGCCGCGGTAGTCGTGAAGATTCGCCCCCAGCTTCTCATCGTAGCTGTCAGAGATAGGACGGATCACCCACTGCACCGGAAGTCGTGCCGCAGGGTGAGTCTCGCCCGCATGCACTTGCACGGTTTCCAGATGCTCCAATAGGCTCGGGCCAGTGTACCAAGGGGTGGCCTTGGATCGATCCACGACGTTGTCACCATTCAGGGCGCTCAATGGGATGCAGGTCATTTCAGGCATGTTATCGAGACCCGCAGAGAAACGTTGGTAGTCGGCAACGATGCGATCAAACACAGTTTGATCAAAATCGACAAGGTCCATCTTGTTCACGGCTACCACGATGTGCTTGATGCGCAAAAGGCTGGCGAGATAGCTGTGGCGCATCGTTTGCTCGACGACACCCTGACGCGCATCGACCAAAATAATGGCCAGATCTGCCGTGGAGGCACCCGTCACCATGTTGCGCGTGTACTGCACATGGCCTGGGGTGTCTGCGATGATGAACTTGCGCTTCGGCGTGGCGAAGTAGCGGTAGGCGACGTCGATGGTGATTCCCTGCTCACGCTCAGCGCGGAGCCCGTCCGTCAGCAATGCCAAGTTCACATGGCCATCACCACGGCGCTTGGAGCTTTCCTCAACCGCGAGGAGTTGGTCTTCAAAGATCGACTTTGAATCGTAAAGCAGGCGTCCAATCAGAGTGCTCTTGCCGTCATCGACAGAGCCAGCAGTGGTAAAGCGGAGGAGCGATGATTCCGAAGAATCGAGGGTCGTAGAGGTCATGATCGATTAAAAATATCCTTCCTTTTTGCGGTCTTCCATGGCGGTCTCGCTGCGCTTATCATCTGCGCGGGTGCCACGTTCCGTCTGGCGGGCGGCGGCGACCTCTGCGATGACTTCATCGAGGTTGGAGGCGGTGGATTCCACTGCGCCGGTACAAGTCGCATCCCCGACGGTGCGGAAGCGGATGGTCATCTCCTGCACCTTGTCCTTTTCTTCCTCTAGCAGAGGGATAAAGCCAGTCTCCGTGTCCAGCAACTGCCCGTGGCGGTTGATGATCTTGCGTTGGTGGCTGAAGTAGAGGCTGGGCAGCGGGATGTTTTCCTGCTTGATGTACTGCCAGATGTCCATCTCCGTCCAATTGCTCAGAGGGAAGACGCGGAAGTGTTCGCCAAAGTGTTTGCGACCGTTGAAGATGTTCCAAAGCTCCGGGCGCTGGTTCTTTGGATCCCATTGGCCGAATTCATCGCGGTGGCTGAAGAAGCGCTCTTTGGCGCGGGCCTTCTCTTCATCACGGCGACCACCACCCAGCGCGGCATCGAACTGATGCTCCTCGATGGTGTCGAGAAGTGTGACCGTTTGTAGCTTATTGCGGCTGGCGTTGTGGCCTTTTTCCTCCTGCACGCGACCGTCATCGATCGACTTTTGCACGCTGCCAACAGTCAGGGTCGCACCGATCTCCTTCACGAACCAATCGCGATACTCCATCGCCTCAGGGAAGTTATGACCCGTATCAACGTGCAGCAGCGGGAAGGGCAACCGTGATGGATAGAAGGCTTTACGTGCCAGCCAGGCCATGACGATGCTGTCCTTACCGCCAGAAAACAGAAGCGCTGGCTTCTGAAATTGCGCTGCGGTCTCGCGCAGGACGTAAATAGCCTCGGACTCGAGGAACTGAAGGTGGGTGATCGGTTGTGACATTGGAAAAAGTGGGAGGATCAGGCCTTGTCGGTGACTAGCTTTGCATGGAGGCCGCACTCATGCTTCTCATCGCCCTTCGCAGGGTCGTAGTAGGTGCGCTCGTTGGGCAGATTGAACTTCGCCAGATAAGCTTCCAGCTCCGGGGTGGTCCAGTCCAAGATTGGGTTCACCTTCAAGCATTGGAACTTTTCATCCCACATGACAGGGCGCAGGGAAGCCGCACGCTGCGGGTTTTGCTCGCGACGCAAGGCCGTGATCCAGACTTTCGGCGCCATCTCACGCATGCCCCGCTCAAACGGCTCAAGCTTCATGATGCGGCTGAAGGACTCGACGCGTTCGACTTCGTCCGGCATGGGCAGCGTGCCGCCGTTTGTGGCCAGCCAGTGGGCACTGGTTTGTTTCGGGACATAGGCGGAGATATTCAGACCCAGTTGCTGGCGGGCTGCCTCTGCAAACACATAGGTTTCGGGGAGGTTCGCACCGTGATCGACCCACAAAACCCGAACATCAGGCTGGACGCTGGCTGCCATGTGCAGGATGACTGCCTCGTAGGGCCGGAAGTTCGTCGTAACGACTGCGTCGCCCGCTGCGTGGGCGATGGCCCAGGCGGTGAGCTCTTCTGGGGAGAGGCCTGAGGTCTGGTTTTGGAGGTCGGAAAGCTGCTCGGCTGACATGGCGGCCACCATTCACCCGATTTTCTATATGTAAAGTAGAGAATTGAATTTTGAAGAGTCCCCGCTCTGTAGTAGTGCGCGGTAATTCCGCGGGGATCGCCCAAGCCGGGCTCCTTCCGCCCCACTCGTTCCTACCACACGGATCGGGGCGACACCGTGACGTAGCGCCCGATCCCATGCGGCAGGAAGAGTTTACCGTGTGGCAAAATTGGCGAAGACGGATCGCTTCCTGTGGCGAGAAGCGATCATTCCTCCTCTTGTTTACCGGATTGTCAGAAAAACGTGACACGCATGAGGCCACTTTTTTCAAAAAAGTTGCCAACCCTACTTCGGCGGTCTCACCACCAGGCGATATCAATGATCACCACCGCGATCATCGCGAGGGAGACCACGACCCGCGCAACCAAGCCCATGCCCGTGCCAAGCACGACGCCCCAAGTGGATTTGATCGCTGGGCGTGCGGTCTTTTTGGCGAAGAGAACCTCGAACGTCAGTGTCCCAATCACGGGACCCAGCAGCATGCCAAGCATTCCAAAAAACAGCCCGACAATCGCGCCCAAAAAGACCCCAGCAATGCCCCAACGACTCGCGCCGAACCATCGGGCCCCAATCGCGCTGCAGGTGAAATCCAGGACGTAAGCGACGATCAGCAGCACGGTCAGCAGCGCAATACCGGGCCAGCTCATTCCCGCATCAGGCCGCAGGATGGTGTGCAGAATGCCGGCCACAAAGAGCAAGAGCGGCCCAGGAACAAACGGCAAGAGCGCCCCCAGAAATCCGCCCAGCAAGAGACTGAGGGTGATGGCCCAGACCATCCAGCCGGAGTAATCCAGACTGGCGATCCAGACCCAGCCTTGCTGAAACCAGTCCATCATTCGCTGGCCCAGGTGGCGACTTTTTCGACGGCGAGCCGAGGCACCGCCGCTGGCTGCCGCCCCTCCTTGGCGTAGCCAAGGTAGATCAACCCGCAGCACTGATCTTCCGCCCCGAGGCCGAGCCACTGGGCGAATTCGGGATGGCCGATCACTGGAGGCGATGACCAAAACGAGCCCAGCCCCGCAGCGGTCGCGGAGAGCATCAGATTCTGAATCGCGCAAGCCACCGCCTCGATCTCCTCCAGTGCCACAATCTTGTGAGATGGATCACGCTGCATTGAGCACGCGATGATCACCGGGGCTAGCAGTGGGTTTTGCCCCATCTTGGCAAACTTATCCTCGCGGAACTCCGCCGCAGGTGTCGCCGATTGGTAGAGCAATTGAAGCTTCGCGGCGAGCCCTGCCCGTGCCCCGCCAGCGAAGATGCGAAAACGCCAAGGCTGCGTCAGGCCGTGGGTCGGTGCCCAGGTCGCGTTTTCCAATAACTCTGCCAGCACCTCGTCTGCAACGGCGCGGGCGGGCTCCATGTCCACTGGCTTCAGGGAGCGGCGGCTGCGGATCAGGGCGCTGCATTGCGCCAGCGTGGGGAGTTCACTCATGACGTTGTTTTTGGCAAAGATGAAACACGGCACCCATCCCTGCGCCAAAACCGATTCCATAAAAAAGGCCCCAAGCTAGCTTAGCCACCAGCGCACATTGTGAACCATGCAGGGTGATGACACCGAGTAGGTTGAGCGACTGCAGCGGTCGCAAAGAAGCATACGCCTGCCCGCCGACCCAATAGCCGATCCCATGCAGCACGATCAGAACGATCGCCCCGAGCCACCAGCCTGAGACACGACCCAGCATCCACCCGCTGATCAATGCAAACGCCGCGCAGCCTGCGGCCAGCCCGTAGTAGTCCCGAAACGGTACCGGCAACGCGAACCAAAACGCACACCAGAGAGCAGCATAGGCTCCGAAAGCAGCCCAAAAGACCGCGTAAAATTTCACCAGCCCACCCCGCATCAATCCAGACAGCAGCGGTCCACTCAGCACCACAAAGCAGATCAAGCACAACGAATACATGCCTGCTTCTCCATAGCCCAGCGTCCAGCCCATTGCCCACGGCAGAAAACCTGCAATGCCGAGCAGCGCAAAGCCAATCGCACCCCGCAGCATCGAGGCGAGGAGGGTATGAGGATTGTTATTCATGGGCATTAGTTCCGCAGCGCCAACCCGCGTGCGATGATGGCATCAACTGGATTGTGATCATCCGTGAAGATGACGTCTGAACCCGGCAGGTATTGCGGCGACACGTAAGAGGATGCGACCCGATACGATACAGTGCCGGGGGAGAATCTCCCTGTCTTGAAGTAGGGCCGCCAATCGCTCTTCGTCGCCACCAGAATGACGTTCTGCGGCTGGCTGCGCATGCCGCCACCACCAACGGCAAAGACCTCCACATTTGGGAAGACTGCGCGCAGCGTCTTTAACATGCCGCCCAGCAGCTCTGCGCGCGGCCCCTCGATCGCAGTGATGGCGTTCATCACAAACACACCATCTTCAGAGAGATGATCGGCGATGAGCTGGAAGAACTCCTGACTGGCAAGATGCGATGGGATTTGCCGAATGCCATTGTAGGCATCTCCAAACACCAAATCCCACTTCTTATCTGGCGCAGACCTTAGCAGGAAACGCCTGGCGTCGATCGCCTGAGCGTTGACCTTGGGGTGCTCATCCAAGAAAAAAAAACGGCGTCCAATCTCGATCACACGTGGATCAATCTCAGCCACATCCACGCTGGCCTCGGGATACTCGCGGGAGACCTCCTCCGGCATGCCAAAAGCACCCGCCCCGATGAACAATGCGCTGGAGATTTTCAGACTGTCATTGAATTGGGCGATGCGCCAAAAGTGCTGGTAGTCGAGGATCAAAGCGCTGGCCCCGGGCTGCATGGCAGCGCGTTTTTTTGGATCCAGAAAGTCTGCGGCGGTATCAGGATTGATGCCGCCTTCTTGAGTCGAATCCAACTCCAACACCCGACGACGGAAAGGTGCCGTGCCATCTTCGGAAACTCGGATCCGATGGTAAAAGGACTCCTCCTGATGCAGCACATCATCTGGGAGTGTATCGTGATCCAGTGCGCTCAGCGTCCCAGCGATACCACCTGCTAACAGGATGGGCATCATTTGTTTCCAGGTGTTTTTGGCCAGAAGAAAGGCCAGCACCGCCAGCACCATCAGCAACGCTGCCGTGCCAGTGAAGATGTGGCGCACGCCAAAGGTGGACAGCAGATAGAAGCCGGAGAGAAAGGTGCCCACAAAGCTGCCCAGCGATCCCAACATGCTGATCATCCCCGCCGCTGCACCCACATGGGTATCTTTTTGTGTCAGACTATAAAATCGCACCGCCGCTGGCGAGATAGCACCCAGCAACACTCCCGGCACGGCAAACAGCAGCAGCGCCATCGCCACTGGTCCAGCCACCAGCCCTTGCGCACCCAGCGAACCTGCAAAGGCACCGTGGATGGAGGGAATGAAAAAGGTCAACACCGCCGCGCCGGCCAGCAACCAGCCCAGCAAATCCAGCGCCAGCCGACGATCTGCCAGCCAACCGCCCAGAAACCCGCCCGCGCTGAAGGCGACAAGGATGACGCCGATGAGCGCGGTCCACGTGTAGACACTGTTGCCAAAGGCAGGTGCGAGCAGCCGATTCGCACTGATTTCGATGACCATGACGGAAGCACCCGCCAAGAAGCAGACGATGCCGAGGAAGAGCCGTACCTTCCAGTTCGCCTCCGTTGCGGCAGGGGTGGTCGATGCGGATGACTGCGTCGCAGGGGAGGAAGGTTTGGCCATGAATTAGTCGTTGTTGAAGACGAGATTGATGATCCGCCAGCCTTCGCCAGTGCGGATAAGGGTGAAAAAGTCGGTGCCAGTGACAACCGTAGCCCCTTTGGTCAATCGCCATTTCACTTGGGCCTGCACGACGAGTTCGTGCATCTGGATGGTCATCTGTTCAGGCACTTCCTTCATCGGCTCAGGCGAGGTCTGATGGCCCATTTTTTGACCGAAAAGAAAATCGGAAAGGCCGTCGGTGTGCGATTGGCCGCTCTTGTCCACATAGGTCACGCGGGCACTTTCATGGAAGTGCCGCCCGTAGCCATCCATGTCTTGCTTCGACCAAGTTGAAAAATAGCTCTCCAGGAAAGCGCGCACCGCTGTCTCCTGTGGGGAGGTTTTATCGGCACCACAACTGGTCAGCCAAAGTCCGAATAAGGGAACCATCAAGAGCCGCACCCACTGGCAGCACGAGGTGTCTGCGAAGTGGGCAGAGGGCGACTTCACGCGTCAAAAGATTCTTCTTGAATGCCAATCAGTGCCAGCAGGCGATTGAGATCTTCGGTGCCGTAGTAGTCGATCTCGATGCGACCTTTTTTCTCGCTGTGCGTGATGGACACGTTGGTGTTGAGGTGGCCCATCAGCCGCTGCTCCACGGTCTGGATGGCTCGGGTGAACTCGGACTCGACCACTTCTGGCTTCGGCGCCGGTGGATTGAGGATGGAACTGACCAGCTTCTCAGTAGCACGGACGGTCAGACCTTTCTTGATGATTTCATCTGCCGCACGCTCTTGTTCCTTGTCCTTCTTGAGGGTCAACAGGACTTTTGCGTGACCGGTGCTGATCTTGGCAGCAGCAACGAGGTCCTGCACGCTCAGAGGCAGGTCCAGGAGACGCATGCAATTTGCCACGGTCGCGCGATTCTTACCGACACGCTGGGCGATGTCTTCCTGACGCATCTTGAAGTCCGTCGCCAGGCGCTCATAGGCGCGCGCTTCTTCAATGGAGTTCAGGTCTTCGCGCTGGATATTCTCGATGAGAGCCATCTCCAGCACTTCTTTATCCGTGGCCTGGCGGACAATAACGGGGACTTCGGCGAGTCCAAGCTCACGCGAGGCGCGAAAGCGGCGTTCACCAGCGATCAGCTCCAATTTACCACCGACTTGGCGAACGATCAGGGGCTGGATGATGCCGTGCTCACGAATCGAGCCAACGAGTTCCCCCAACTGTTCAGCGAGGAATTCTTTGCGAGGCTGCAACGGACTGGGAACGATTCGATCCAGCGGAACCCGCTGAACCACATCGCCAGGAGCCGGCTGAGCCAATGCAGGTGGACGCGCCACCCCCGCCACACTGGGAGGTGCGGAAATCAGGGCGCCGAGCCCTTTTCCGAGCGCTTGTTTTGCCATAGGGAGCCGAGACTAAACACGGAAGCGGAAAATCGCAAACACGGAATTCCCCTGATGGGAGTTTTCGAGGGTATTGGGCTCCTTCTCAGGGGAGTGCTTCGCCAATTAGAGGACTTGACCGGGGTCTGCCCAGTCTTCAGGATGACCAGATGAACCGGATATATTTGGCGTCTTTGGTGGCTGTTACCCTGGCAGCAGGGGGTGGCACTTCTTTGGGGGCAGAGGCGATCGCCGGGACTGCGGCTCCGAAGATTGGGTTGATCTGGATCGACTGGGTGATCATCGCCGCCTATGGAATCGGGACCGTGGTCCTGGGCTGGTGGTATTCACGTGGGGATCGCACCACGTCAGAGTACTTCGTCGGTTCCGGACGGATGAACCCGATCCTCATCGGTGTCTCTCTTTTCGCGACACTGCTCAGCACCATCAGCTACATGTCGATGCCGGGAGAGGCGCTGGGCAAGGGGCCTGCTTTTTTGGCGAACTATTTAGCCTATCCGCTGATCTTTTTGATCGTGTCTCTGGTCTTGCTGCCGGTCTACATGAAGCAGCGGGTGCAAAGTGCGTATGAACTGCTGGAGTTGCGGCTGGGACTCAGCGTGCGGCTTCTCGGTGCCAGTCTGTTTTTGGTCCTGCGGCTGGTGTGGATGGCGCTAATGATCTACCTGACCTCAAAGGCGATCTCGATCCTGATGGGCGTCGGGGAAGACTGGATCCCGTGGATTGCCCTTGTCAGCGGAACGGTGACGATCATCTATACCTCCATGGGAGGGCTGCGCGCGGTGGTCATCACAGACTTGATGCAAACGATCCTGCTCTACGGTGGCGCATTGCTGGTCATCGGCACGGTGTCTTGGAAGATGGGCGGTTTTGGGTGGTTCCCGACGGAGTGGAAGCAGAACTGGGACAGCCAGCCCTTTTTTAGCTTTGACCTGAGCGAGCGGGTCACGGTGCTTGGCTCGATCATCTCGGTCCTGCTCTGGACTGTGGCGACGATGGGGGGAGATCAGCTCTCGGTGCAGCGCTTCATGTCCACCCACGATCTAAAATCCGCCCGACGGGCGCTAGCGGTACAATTGTCGATCGCCGTCATCGTCGGAGTGACTCTGTCCTGCGTGGGGTTCGCACTTCTGGGGTACTTCGAGGCCTTTCCGGAGCGGCTCGGCACGGGGCTGAGCCTAAAGGATGACGCGGATAAGATCTTTCCGCGCTTTATCGCGTTTCACCTGCCGCCAGTGGTGTCTGGTCTTGTCGTTGCGGGGCTCTTTGCCGCAGCGATGTCCAGCCTGGACTCGGGGGTCAACTCCATCACGGCAGTCGTCATGCGCGACTTTCAGGGGCGCTTTGGTTGGGGTCCAAAAACGGATGAGCAACACTTCCGTCAGGCGCGCTGGCTTGCCTTCATCATCGGAGCAATCGTTGTCGCCTCCAGCTCGCTGATGAAGAACGTTCCAGGAAATCTAACCGAGGTTACGGGTAAGACGGCGAACCTCCTGACGGTCCCAATTTTCTGTCTGTTTGTCTTTGCGCTGTTCGTGAAATTCGCCTCGCCAGTCGGAGTGTGGCTTGGCGCGGTCTGTGGCATCGCAGTCGCAGCTGTGATTGCCTTTTCAGGACCGATCTTTGGCATGGTGGACGGGCGTGACCCGATCAGCTTCCAATGGATGCAGCTAGGGGCCTTCGTCGCCAACATGACGGGCGGGATTCTGGGCAGCCTCCTGTTTCCGAAGGGCCGAAAGCAGCTCAACGCCGCTTGATCATTGAATGGCACGGACCTCGGCCACCAACGCCTGCATAGCGCGGCTGAGGATGCGCCAGTCGGACCCATGAAAAAGCAGATCCGCCCCCTGTTCCCGCATCCGACGGGCATGGTCGAGGTCAAAGCAAGTAACGGCCCAGCGCCTTCCAGCGCGTCGCGCAGCATCGCGGACTTTGTCGTGCGCTGCGACCACCTCGGGATGATTCATCTGCCCAGGCACTCCGATTGAGGCTGCGAAATCGCCAGGTCCCAGCATTAGGAAGTCGATTCCTGGAGTGGCCGCGATTTCATCAATGTTGCAGAGCGCGTTGGGGCTTTCGATTTGGACGATAAGGAGGATTTCTTCGTTGGCGCGGCGCAGGTAGTCAGGAGCGGGCGTCAGGCCAAAGGGATTGTCAGGGCTGACTCCATCCAGCCCGCGATGTCCCTGTGGCGGAAAACGGGTCCAACCCACCAGCTCCGCAGCCTCCGCCGCCGATTCGCAACGCGGATACATGATGCCACGGGCTCCGGCCTCCAAAAGTCGTGCGGCACGGGCGAACTCGCCATTGCCTGGTCGGGCGATAACATCAGCAAGACCGCCAGCGCGGGCAGCCCGGATATGAGCTGCGGCGGTCTCGACACTGACGCAGTGATGCTCCAGGTCTAGCCAAAGGGCATCGAAACCGAGCATCGCCGCGAACTCAAAGACGGCATCATCTTTGACCCGAATCGCAAGCCCATGAGCAGCGCTGCCCTCGGCCAGTCGTTGACGAATCTGACTGGGGCGAAAGCTCATGGAGTGGAGGGCTCTAGCCGTTGCGGGCTCAGTTCGCGCCGCCAACGCCGACCCAGCGGAGAGGGGCTGTGGCGGCGTCCTTCATCTTGCCCATCCAGCCACGCTTTGGTTCAGGCGCGGGCGTCGATACAACTTGGTGATCGGGAGCCGCAACCGACTGAGGCAATGCCTCGGGTGCAGGACTCGGGGCAGGGGTTGATCCAGGGGTGGCTGCGACCCATGACTGACTGGTCGGGTCCCAGCGCTCGACGCGCATCGGAGCGCGATTGGAGTTGCTGGATCCGCAGGACGTCAAAAGGGCAGCGGCAGCGCAAAGGCAGAGGAGAGGCTTCATTGGATCGAAATAAAAGTAGCGTGGGTGAGGTTCTCGCGATGAATCAAGATTGATACGGCACAGGCGCACCGACATTTTTCACGTATTCGTGGAACCTCTCGACAAGAGCCTTGGTGATCGGGCCGGGGGCGCCATCGCCAATGATACGGCGGTCCAGTTGGACGGCCGGAATGACTTCAGCCGCAGTGCCCGTCAGGAAGCACTCGTCGGCAGTGAAGACATCGTGGCGGGTCAGCATCACTTCTTGGCAGCTGATGCCCATTTCCGCCAGTAGCTCGATCGCAGTCTGGCGCGTGATGCCATCCAAACCACCTGCTGAGATTGGTGGGGTGACGACCTTGCCACCCTTGACTAGAAAGATGTTATCGCCCGTGCACTCGGCCACGTAGCCCTGCTCGTTGAGCATGATGCCCTCTTCGCAGCCTGCCTGGATCGCCTCGATCTTGGCCATGACATTGTTCAAATAGTTCAGGGACTTCACCTGCGGGCTAAGCGCTGCGGGTGTTGGCCGCCGGGTCGCGCAAGTGATCAGGTTCAGACCCTTTTCATACCGGTCCTTTGGATAAAGTGTGATCGTGCTGGCGATGATGATCACGCCTGCCTTCGGGCATTGATACGGATTTAACCCCAAGCTGCCTGCGCCGCGCGTGATGACGAGGCGGATGTAGCCATCACGAAGTTCGTTTTCCGCCACGGTTTGGAGCGTCGCCTGCTCCAGCTCTTCGCGGGACATTGGGATGGTCAGACAGATGGAGCGCGCCGATTCGTAGAGTCGGACGATGTGCTCTTCCAACTTGAAGATGCGACCATTGTAAATGCGGATGCCCTCAAATACCCCATCGCCGTAGAGCAGTCCGTGGTCGAACACGGAGATCTTCGCGTCTTGCTCGCTGTAGAATTGGCCGTCGATGTAGATCTTCATTTGAGGTGGGGCAGGGAGGTGTAAATGCAGAGGGGCGCGCACTATCGGGGCGTCCGCACAATGTTCAACGATGAGTTTTCTCGGAACCTTTTGGGCGATTTAGCAGACCACCCGCATTCGAAACGGAGCAGGACGGAAAACAACGGGTGTAGTTCCCCTCGCCAATTCCCCGTCTAGTTCGAAGGGCGAGGGCACGCTACTTGTGACTGTGAACTCACTCGCCTGAAAGTAGTCCAGATCAAGGCTTGGGCCATAGCCATCAACAAAAACCGCTCGCAGGAACTGCGCAGCCTCCCAACCGCCGAAGCCCCGAAAAATTAAGATATCAAGAAGCCCGTCGTTGTTCCGCGCCTCTTTAAAAACCGGAACTGGCCCACCGTAGTGCCGACCGGATCCAATCAGGACCACGCTTCCCAGCATCGAAGGTTTGCCGGGAATATCCACGCACAAAACAGGTGGTTTCCGAGTCATCACCCGCACCGCAGAGATCGCGTAACTCAGCGGGCCTAATTTCTTTTTCATTTCCCAGGGCGTCTCCTGAATGATTTCCGCATCCATGCCCACCCCCGCGAGCTGGATGAAATACTGGTCGTTTGCCAGCCACAAGTCCACATCTCGGGGTGGATTACCAGCGGTGATGAGCGCCCAACAGCCCTCCAGATCGCGACCCGGCAGCCCCATCTCAATTGAAAAAACGTTCATCGTCCCCACAGGCAACACGCCCAGCGCTGTATGCGCGCCCACATCTGGGCGGGTGGAATTCACTCGTGCCAGTCCATGCACCACCTCATTCACCGTGCCATCACCGCCCGCTGCAACCACGATTTCATGCCCCTCAGATGCCAATCGCTCCGCAATTTCTGCAGCTGACCCTGGCCCGGTCGTGAAGTGAAGATCCGGCTTGTTTGGCAAGGCCAAGAGCATATCCGCCCGACGCGCAGCCTTAGTGCTGTGCGCGGCAGGATTGAGAATGACAGGAATTGGTCGCCCCATGGTTGGCAATTGGTCGGCAGGCCCTATGCACGCGACCCCGCCCTGCGTCGAGCAGTATTCTCCACGACCGCCGCCCCCGGAAAAGGTTCTCCAAAAGTTGCCGCAAAAGTTACCGTGTAACTTTTAGTTGACTGGCGATATAGCTTGAGTAGAAAACGGAATGGCTGAGGCTGCTGATCTGGTGTCAAAACCGCTCCCTGATCTTTTGGGGGCTGCCCGGGCTTTGACGGGGGTTTATTTGGGAATGAACCGCCCGTCATGGCGTCGCAAACGCGTTAAGCGTGGGGGTTCGGACGTGTTTCATGTGATGAGCAGGACCTGCGGCGGATCGGTATTTTTCGACGAGATGGACAAGGAGGCATTGGTGATCGTGATGCGGAAACTGGCCCGCTTTTGCGGCTTAGAGTTGCTGACCTATTGCGTAATGGGGAACCACTTCCACGCTCTCATTCGCGTCCCCCAACAAGCCACCTGGCTAGACGCCCGATTCGGTGGTCCAACGGGGGAAGAACGGTTGTTCGCCCACATGCGCTTCCTTTACAGCAAAGACCACGTTGAGGCGGTGCAGGAGGATCTCGCTAAACTCCGCGCCACAGGGATGGACGCACTCGCGGATAGTCGCATTGAGGCCATCAAGCGCCGGATGTGCGATGTCAGTGAGTGGATGCGAGAGGTGAAGGTGCGCTTCAGCCGTTGGTTCAACCGGAGGCACGAGCGCAAAGGCACTCTATGGATGGGTCGATTTAAAAGCGTACTTGTCGAGGACAAGGAGCAGGTCGGCAGACGGAGCAACGAGCTTCCGGTCGATATCGCCCGGGTTATGGCGGCCTACATCGACCTCAATCCGGTAAGAGCCCGTCTCGTGGTGGGTGCGGAAAGCTATCGCTGGAGCGGATGGGGAGCAGCTCTTTGCGGCGATGCTGAGGCAATTGCAGGGCTTTGCGCAATCCTCCATTGCCACCCGCGAGATTGGGCAACCCAGGGGAAGCGCCGCTACGCAAAGGTGGTCAGCGAGCGGTGGGAAAACCAACGACCTGAACCCGATACACTCCTTCGGCGCGTTCCGTCATTTAGCTCGGCGCTGGAACTCGCCAGCGCCACAGCGGATGGACGGCCTGGATTGGTTGTGGGCGGAATGCCGCTCCGAGTGATCAGACGTGCGGGAGGATGGAGGCGACTGGATTCGGCTGATCTTAGCTCAGACATTGGACCAGGCTCCTGATTTGCTCCCTGACTGACCATACCTGCGCAAAGATGGGTCTCAATCCGAGCGGCTTGATTCGCTAAACCGCTGTCTGCTGGCTGTTGATCTTCGATCTTGTCTAGAAGTTTCAACATTTGGCCAAGCCGACCCGCTAGGCCCGCCTTGAATAGGGCCGAGGATTGCCCCATCAGAAGCCTGAAGACGGATCCGAATTCAAATGAAGTCTAGCTTTTCCGCCGCTGCGCGACTCATGCCTGTCCACGCAAACTACAAGTTGGGAGATGATGGCCATGAAAGAAACCAGTTGGCAGATATTCCAATATTGCATTAACTGGAAAGAATCGAGAATTTCAACCCTTTCTGAAAAGCATGTCCCCACCGATTCGCACCCCTGATCGCGCCTGTGAAGTCGCCTGGTTTTCCGCGCTCTGCTCTGATGACTACGAGTTCCTTGGCGTGCCGGATGGCAGCCTCCGTTCGAGTTATGAGCATTGCGGTGACATCGTGCGGAGGGCTGATGCCAATGGCTTTCAAAACATCCTCCTTCCCTCCGGCTGGATCGCAGGACAAGATGCGCTGGCCTTTTCCGCCGCGATGGCACCGCAAACCACGCAGATCAATCAGCTTGTCGCACTGCGCATGGGGGAGGTCTGGCCACCGATGCTGGCGCGTGCCATTGCCACAGTTGATCACATGGCCAAGGGACGCCTGTGTGTAAACATCATCTCATCCGACATGCCCGGCATGAAGGAAACCAATGACGTGCGCTATGCTCGCGCCAGCGAGATCATCCAAATCCTCCAAGGCCTGTGGCGCACCGACGGCCCATTCGAATGGAAGGGCGAGTTCTACAACATCAGCCTACCAAACACAACCCCCGCCAAGACCTACCAACAAAACGGCGGTCCGATGCTCTACTTCGGTGGTATCTCGCCAGCTGCGCAGGACCTGTGCGCGAAGCATTGTGATGTCTTCCTCATGTGGCCGGAAACGGAGGATCGTATCGCTGAGACCATGAAAGGGATGTCCGAAAAAGCCGCCGCCTACGATCGCAAAATCGACTTTGGATTCCGCGGACACGTCATCGTCCGCGAGACAGAGGCAGAGGCACGCGCGGCCGCAGATCGATTGATCTCCAAGCTCGACGCCGCCAAGGGCGCCGAGATCAAGGCCCGCTCTCAGGACAGCCAAAGCTTCGGCGTTCAACGCCAGGACGAACTGCGCGCTCAGGCAAAGGATCTCTACATCGAAGACCATCTCTGGAGCGGCGTCGGTCTTGCCCGCAGCGGTTGCGGCAGCGCCATTGTGGGTGATCCGGATCAGGTGCTGGCCAAACTCAACCGCTACATGGACATGGGCATCCGCGCCTTCATCCTCAGCGGCTATCCCCACCTGGATGAATGTGATCTGTTCGCCAAATATGTGCTTCCCAAATTGCCTACTTGCCGTTTGAATGAACTCCAAGGCCGGTTGGTGAAAGATCCTGTCACCCCGCTAACCACTGCCCCGAGGGCATAGCCAAGGACCAAGCTCGAAGTCCAAACTCCCAACTTTCCGACCACTCCGTACATCATGCCACCTGTTCAATTCGCTCTCGCCGGTTTCGGTGCTTGGGGCCAGCATCACGCAAAATCCATCCACGAGAACCCCGAGTCCACACTAGTGGCCATTTCCGCACCCACGGAGGCAACGCGCGCTGAGGCCGCAAAGCTCTATCCCGATGCGTTGATTTATGCGGACAGCTTGGAAATGATCGCGCAGGCAGACTTTGACATTATCGACATCGTCACGCCCAGCCACACCCACCGCGAGATCGCGCTGGCAGCGATGGCAAAGGGCAAGCATGTGCTCTTGGAGAAGCCGATGGCCATCACCCTCGACGATTGCAAGGCCATCGTCGCCGGCTCACGTGAGCACGGTGTACACCTTGCCGTTGGACATGAACTACGCCTGTCCTCTCAGTGGGGCGAAATCAAGAGCATCATTGATCGCGGTGTGATTGGTGATCCGCAGTACGTGCTGGTGGAGCTCCTGCGCAAACCCTACCGCACGGGTGCCAGTGGCTGGCGCTACGATCAAAATCGCGTGGGTAGTTGGGTGCTGGAGGAGCCGATTCACTTCTTCGATCTCGCACGCTGGTACCTAAGCGGCAGTGGCGATCCCGTGGAGCTCTACGCCTATGGCAACTCTCGTGATCCGCAGCGCCCCACACTATACGACAACTTTAGCGCCATGTTCAAATACGCCAATGGCAGCTACGCCGTGGTTTCCCAAACGCTAGCTGCGTTTGAGCACCACCAGACCGTGAAGGTCAGCGGGACGAAAGGAGCGCTGTGGGCGGGATGGAGTGGGGCTCTGGATCGCACGCTCGAACCCGAATACTTTTTGAAGGTGTTCGATGGCGAAAACCTTGAGAACGTGAAGCTGGAAAAGCACAGCGGAGAAGTCTTCGAACTGCGTGAAGAAATCGCGACCTGCATCCGCATGGTGAGGGGCGAAGGGAAGCCTGCCGCCAGCGGGCTCGATGGACTCTGGTCCGCCGGGCTCTGCTTGGTCGCCGAAGAATCCATTCGCCAAGGCAAACCCCTGCCGGTGGGCGAGATGTTGCAGGTAGGCTAGGCCAACCCGGACGCCGCAGGTCGTTCAGCAGCTTTCGCGATAGTCGGAACAAAGTACGTGACAACTCGTGGATCTGCGGCTACGAGTTGTCACGTAGATCATGCCAGCACGCCCTTCTGACCATCCCACCGAAGCCGAAATGGAAGTGTTAACCATTCTTTGGGCGAGCGGCCCATCGACCGTACGTGCCGTGCACGAAAAGTTGAATGCGGAGCGCGGATTTGGCTACACGACGACGC
The DNA here is from genome assembly GCA_024232965.1 of Verrucomicrobiaceae bacterium. GTDB lineage: Bacteria > Verrucomicrobiota > Verrucomicrobiia > Verrucomicrobiales > Verrucomicrobiaceae > JACKQF01. The sequence goes on from JACKQF010000006.1 coordinate 347,612, forward strand.
TGAAGGTGATGCAAATCATGCTGGAGAAGGGTCTCGTCAAACGCGATGACTCGGAGCGTTCACATCTTTACACCGCTGCGGTCAAGCCTGAGGCAACCCGGCGCTCAATGGTTAAAACCTTCATGGATCGCGTGTTTGGAGGATCGGCGCACGACTTGGTTTTGGCGGCTTTGGGAAGCGGTAAGATTGATGCGGCTGAGCTGCAAAAAATCAATGAGCTGATCTCTGAAGCGAAAAAAACGAGGAGGAAATGATGCCACTATTGCCACAATCTTGGTCACATAGCCTGAGCTGGGCCCTGTACCATTTTCTGTGGCAGGCGGGTGTAGCGGCGATGGCGCTTTGGTTGGCCTGTCGGCTTTTGCAGAACGCCTCGCCTCGCAGCCGCTACCTGTGTTCGTGGCTGGCCCTCGTGCTTTGTGTGGCATTGCCCGTGGTCACCTTCCTTCGCTTCCTCTCGCATGCAGATCCGAGTTCTGGACTGGTGCGGACTGTGGAATCCTTGAAGCTAGTCTGGCAACTTGGCCCGGTGACCTTTCAGCAATCTACCTCTGGTTTTCCCGTGCTTGGAGTGCGCATGAATGAGGCTCAACAAAACAAGACTGTTGCGGTGCTTTCGGTGTTGGGAGGGGCATGGATGTTGGGGTCGGGACTCATGCTCTGGCGACTTCGACGGCGCTGGTCGGTGTTGGTTTGGCACACGCGTAACGACGAGCCAGCCCCTCCGTCTGCGATCGCGTTGGTGGACTCAACGGCTCGAGAAATGGGGATGAGACACCCACCTGAAACGAAACAATCGTTAGCTCTTGGATCAGCCGTCGTGATGGGCGTCTGGCGTCCGACCCTGGTTTTGCCCGCTGGTTTTGTCGAGTCGTTGGATCAAGATGAAGCGAAAATGTTGGTCGGACATGAGCTAGCGCACATGATTCGACGCGATCCAATCTGGAACTTTGTCCAGTGTCTGATCGAGACGCTTCTTTTCTGGCATCCGGCAGCCCTGTGGATTACGAACCGCATTCGGAATGAGCGCGAACTCTGCTCCGACGAGCTTGCCGTCGTCCGGCTTGGCCAACCTCACCGCCTCGCGGACGCTTTGGCGCAGTTGGCTGCCCATCACCCGCACAAGGCCTGCTTAACTTTGGGGGCAAATCAAGGCGCGCTATTGGAGCGGGTGCGGCAGTTGCTAGGGAGTGATTTCCCGAAGCCGCTACAGCCCCTCCGGCTGGCGTTTGCGCTGGCCGCGATGCCAGTAAGCTTGGTCGCAGCCTTCGCTGCCCATGTAGCGATGGGACCGGTGGAAAGCCCCCCAAAGGCAACAGCACCATCCAGCGAAGCTCCGGCAGCGAAACGCCTGTACCTGCCTCGTCCCGACGATGCAAAGAACCGATCATCGAACTCCCAATAATCCACCCCCAACGCGCTAAACATACGACATATCTCGTAATGCTATGAATACTCGTTCTCCACTCTGCCTCGCCCCCATTTGCATTTGCGCCCTTATTTGGGGGCTGGTTCTGGAAGCCCCATTGAATGCGGCTGCGCCCGCGATATCGAAGCTCTATGCGGGGAATCCCAAAGGACAAATCAGCGATGAATTTGGTGAGAGTCTCGCCTCCAATGAAAAGTGGATCGTGATCGGGGAACCTTCCCACACGGAGTTGGCGACCGATGATGGTGCCGTGCACGTCTTCAATGCCCAAACAGGTGTCTTCGTGCGACGCATCGCCCTGACGCCTGGACAACAAACCAAGCATTTTGGATTCGATGTCGCGGTTCATGGAGATCGCTGCCTGATTGGACAGACTTATGGAGCGACGCTTGTAGACTTAAGAACCGGCAAACTTTTGAGAGAGTTCTACAGCCCCTCTCCATTGAACGGAAATTATGGGGTCTCGGTGGCTCTCAGTGGCGACTATGCTTTGGTGGGTGACCCCACTGGAACAGGGCTCGTGGATCAGACGGGTGTCGTCCATGTCTTTGATGTGGACACGGGAACTGTGCTATTCACCCTCAAGGCAAGCGATGGAGCGATGTTCGACTACTTTGGTTGGAGTATTGCCGTCGAGGGAAGAACCGCCCTCATCGGAGCAAGGTACGCCGACGGATCTGGAGCCGCTTATGCGTATGATCTTCACACGGGTCTACAGATTCGCAAAATGTCGCCAACCAACGGTGCGAACGGTGATCAATTCGGGGAATCAGTCGCGCTAGGGTCGCACCGCGCCATCATCGGAGCTCCGATCCATGACAGCTATCGAGGTGCAGTCTATGTTTATGACCTCGCCACGGGTGCAGAAACCATCTTGAGTCCAACCGATCCCGCCATTGATGATGATTTCGGAAAGAGTGTGTCTGCAGATGGGGATCTGGTTCTGATTGGTGCGTTTGCCAAGAAGGTGGGAGCAGCCTACTTCGGCGCAGCCTATCTCTTCGATCATCGGACTGGTACGCAGCTGCAAAAGTTTGTTGCTGGTGATGCCACTGACGACGACCTGTTTGGCCACTTTGTAAGTTTGAAAGGAAATGTCGCGGTAATCACCGCTTCACGCGATGATGATCTCAATGACGATTCCGGAGCGGCCTATGTGTACCGACAAGTAACAAGTAGCCTGTCTTTAGAAACCTTGGTCGCCAAAAAGCACTTCGCCCCAGGGGTGCCCGGTGCGACGTTCTCTAGCTTTGCGAATCCTGCGATCAACTCGCAAGGTGAAACCCTTTTCACCGGTGTCCTGAGTGGACCGGGGGCGACGGCTTCGAAGAATCAGGGACTGTGGAGTACCTTGAATTTTGGACAGCAAGTGGGGCTGGCGCTACGCAAAGGCGATGATGTCGGAGGCCTGCGGATTTCTAGCATATTGCCCCCGATCATGAATCAGAGCGATGTGGGCCTCGTTGAAGCCGGGCTTGTGGGTAGCGGGGTGAATGCCTCCAACAACCGAGTGCTGCTCTCGTGCAATGGGGGGAGTTACGTTCGGCTGGCGGGACTGGGTGACGAGCTCTCGGGACTGGCTGGCACGAAGGTCTCGAAGTTTCTTCAGGTGGTGCAGTCGTTTCTCGTGAATAGGCAAGCTGTGGCCGTCCGATTGAGTGGTGGGGTCACTCCAGCCTCTGATTCAGCGATCGCGATTCTAGACAATTCGGGAGCGGTGGTGGGCTCTGTCCGGGAGGGACAGCCTGCTCCGATGGGTGGCCTCGTGGGGCAGGTGAGTCGGGTATCGATGACCGCTCTGCAAAGCTGCTTCGCCACTGGACTCGCGGGCTTACCCGGGCAGACTCAAGCGTTGCTTCAGTTCAGCGGCGCTTCACCGACCTTGGTCGCACGACAGGGCGATCCCGCGCCAGGTGGCGGCGGTGCGGTGTTCGGAACCTTCACTGGGGAGACCTGTTCGATCCTGAGTTTTCCGCTGTTTCGCTCAACCCTCACGGGCGCGGGAGTGACGCTGAACAATAACCTCGGACTTTGGCACAAACCCGCGGCGGGGATGCCGCTCAAAATGGTGGTTCAAAAAGGCGATGTGGTTCCGAATGTCGTGCCAGGAGATCCAGCGCCTCTGAGCGGCGTGCGCTGGAAGAATTTCGTCCAGTTTTGGGGCATGGATGGAGCCTCGGAACAGCAAGTGTTGTTTGTTGCGGACATGACGGGGAATGGCATCTCTGCGGCGAATGATCGGGCGCTTTGGCTCAAAGATGAGGCTGGGAACTTCAGTTTGCTTTTGCGCGAAGGCGACTACCTCCAAGATGGATCTGGAGCCAGAATCTCTAATTTTCAAAGGATAGTGGCGAATGGCACCAGTGGGGACTACGCGGTTTTGGTGGGTCTGCGCGGGGCGAAATCGAGCACCAACCAGGCGCTCCTCACGGGAAACACCAAATTAGGAATGCCCTTCGAGGGACTTCGGGCAGCGGACTTGCGCCTTCGCAAAGGTAACCTTTATCGGGATGCCTCAGGAAATCTGCGCTCGATTCGAAGCATGAGTATTGCTCCCTCGGGAACGGACGCGACGGGTGCGGGTAGCAAGGGTTTGGCACAGGCGATAGGATTTGGTGGGCCAATGGTTCTGACCTTGCAATTTAGCGACGGTAGTGTGGAATTGGTGACTGGTAAGCCATGAATCAGTGCCGAGGGCAGCTTTGAACCGACCCAATCCAATGTCATTTACGCGTCCGAGATCCTTCCTATCGTGGATGCTTGTGGTGCAACTAGCTTGCCTGCTGGACTCACCAGCGCTGGACCAGAATGCGAACCAGCAGAGCGATATCTGGGAGATTCGCTATGGTGCACTCGGCCTTCCGGCTTTGGTCGACAGCGATTACGATGGCTTTTCCAACGCTCTCGAAAGTGTGGCCGGGACCGATCCACTCGACGCTTCATCCTATCCCAAGGTGAATCTGATCGGCGGGGTGCCGGGGCAACTGCAGGCGCATTGGATGGGCGAGGCTGGCAAAAGCTATGCACTTCTCGGCGGGCCAGACCTCAATCCTGCCAATTTTTCTCTCGTGGCTACGGTCATGGGCGATGGAGCGGCGCTGAATGAGGTGATGGCGACGAATGGCCAACCGCGGTGGTTCTTCAAGCTGGACATTCACGATGTCGACACCGACAGCGATGGCCTGACGGACTGGGAAGAATTTCAAATCGGCTTCGATCCATTTCTGAATCACTCCGATCGTAACGACACGGCTGATCTCGCCCGAGTGCAGTCGTCATTGAACGCCCCGAGCACCATCACGCTGGGCTTGCTGGATGGGAGTATGCGGGAAGACTGGCCGGACAAAGGCGTGATCGCTGTCCGTCGGAGCGGTGGTTTGAAACCACTCACGGTGAATGTCACTTTTAGCGGCAGTGCCGCGAAGGGGGTGGACTACAGCACCAACATCCCAAGCACGCAGGTCACCATCCCGCTGGGGGCTCGCGAGGCCTGGGTCGAAATCACGCCCATCAACGACGCAAGTGTCGAAGGCCAAGAGACCATCACACTCACGGCCACTGCTGGCAGTGGCTACTCGCTGGGAGCCGTGACAAGTGTCAGCGCAATGCTGGACGATGCCTCTGCGATGCCATCAGCCAAGGAAGCAGCGAGATTCTTGATCCAAGCCGCCTTCGGTCCAGATCAGGACGGGACGGATGTGGATGGCATACCTGAGAATGTCGAGGAGGTCATGGCCATGGGGCTGGAGAATTGGATCGACGATCAATTCAGCCGCCCGATTGGTTACATTCAGCCCTACGTCACCTGGGCTTTGCAGTATGCCAATGGCATGGCCTTGTATGGGAACTACAAGGAGCACTCTTGGTGGGGACGTGCGATGGGTACACCGAAACTTCGGCCTGATGCGGTGAACTCCCAATTGCCAGACCCGTTGCGGCAACGCGTGGCCTTCGCCCTCAGTGAGATTTGCGTCACCTCGGATCGGCCCGAGACCTTGGCGGTGGATTATGAAGGGATGGCGAACTACTACGACATCTTTGAGCGCCACGCCTTTGGCAACTACCTCGACGTGTTGAAGGAGGTGGCGATGCATCCAGTGATGGGCGTCTACCTCAGTCATCTGGGCAACCAAAAGGCCAATCCAGCGCTGAAGATCCATCCAGACGAAAACTTCGCTCGCGAAATCATGCAGCTATTCAGCATCGGGCTATGGGAACTGGAGACCGATGGCACGCGCAAAGTCTATCCCGCCGGTCACCCGCACGCGGGACAGCCCATTCCTACCTACAGCAATGCAGACATCACCGAACTGGCCAGGGTCTTTACAGGGCTGACGTGGTATGACAGCATCGGCTTCAATCCCAGCAATCTGGTCAATGGCGACCGCCTGCATCCGATGGTGATTTGGGATGACTACCATGACTGCGATGCCAAAAAGTTGCTCGGTGGCTTGTCCCTGCCCGCCCGCACTCCCAGCCCCGGCAATACGGGCACGGCGGGTGCTGCGGACATTGACGCCGCTGTCACCCACCTCTTCAATCATCCCAACGTTGGTCCATTCATCGGGCTCAGACTCATCCAGCGATTTGTCACGTCCAATCCGAGCAGCGCCTACCTTGGTCGAGTCGCCGCCAAGTTTAATGACAATGGCAGCGGTGTGCGTGGGGACTTGAAGGCGGTCATCAAACAAATCCTCATGGACCCCGAAGCGCGCGATCCGGTGATGATGGATTCGCCCACGTTTGGGAAACTGCGCGAGCCCTTCCTCCGGGTGGTGAATCTGGCGCGAGGGTTCAATGCAGCCTCCACATCTGGCCACTATCCGCTGGATCAGTTCAATCTTGATCACCTCCAAGACCCCCAGAATTCGCCGAGTGTTTTTAACTTCTTCTTACCTGGTCACAGCCCACCGGGGCCGATCACACAGATGGGCTTGGTAGCTCCTGAATTTCAAATCTTGAACGCCAGTTCTGCCATCACTGGCGCCAACTATTTTCTGCAAGCCATTGGGGACAATAGCCTGCATCGCTGGGGTAGTGGCACGCCCGAGTACAATGTGCGGCTGAATTTGGATCCAGAGTTGAGTTTGATCGTGCCAGCTGCCCACATTGCAGAGGATACGCCCGCTGTTGCCAACCTGATGGACCTTGACGCCTTGATCCGGCGGCTCGACCTCACCCTGCTGGGAGGGACAATGAGCCCGCAACTCTTTCAAAGCATTCGCGAATCGGTCGACCGCATCAAACCTCCTGACTACTCTTGGCAATGGCACCGCGAGCGCCTGCGACAGCTCATCAATGCGATCGTCACCTCCGCAGAGTACAATGTTCTTCGTTAGCTCTACACGACCATGATCTCCTTCCTTCCTCCGTCTTCCCGACGACAGTTTCTCGGTCGAGCGAGCTGTGCGGGTATCAGTTCGATCCCGGTCCTGAATACATTGCTGAACTTGTCCTTTGCGGAAAAGATTTCTGCGGTCACGGCGCCAACGAACGGTGAATATCGTGCATTGGTTTGTCTCTTCCTTTCCGGTGGGAACGACAGTTTCAACATGCTGGTTCCACGGGAGCCAACCGCCTACGCCCAGTATCAGAATACGCGTTCGAACTTGGCGCTTGCCCCTGGGTCGCTCATCGACATCCACCCGACGGGCCAGCCCGACTTCGCGGTTCATGGTGGTATGCCGGAAGTCGCGAACCTTTTTGAAGCGGGTCACGCCGCTTTTGTGGCGAACGTTGGCACGCTGGTGGAGCCGGTGCAGAATCGCACGCAGGTGTCGACCTTGGCCAAGCAGTTGCCCTTGGGACTCTTCTCGCACTCCGATCAAATCGAACAGTGGCAAACCAGTCTGCCACATCAACGTTCTGGCATCGGCTGGGCTGGCCGGACGGCGGACCTGTTGCAGGGTCTGAATACCAATCAGAAGGTGCCGATGAACATCTCGCTGGACGGCAGCAATGTATGGCAAACCGGAAGCGAAGTTGCTGAGTACGCGATTACCACGGGCGGTGCGGTGGCGCTCCAGAATTACAAATTTGGTTGGCAGCAATACGATACCGGCAGTCAGTCCTTCAGCCAAGGTGTGGATAGCCAACTGGCATTGCAGTACAACAACGTTCTGATGCAGACGTTCAACGCGCGCAAGAAGGCCGCGTTGGATGCTTACAATGCCTTCACCACGGCGACCTCGGCGCCGCTGCCGGGTGGCGTCACCTTTCCCGCGACGTATGTGGGCTCCCGTCTGCAGATGATTGCGAAGGCCATCCAAGGGCATGCGAATGCCGCACTGGGTGCGGTGAGGCAAACGTTCTTTGTGAACTGGGGCGGCTGGGATCACCACAGCGGTGTGCTTGGTTATCAAGCGCAGATGCTGCCTCAAGTCAGTGCCGCGATTGGGGCGTTTTATTCTGCCCTCACCGCGGTGGGGATGGAAAACCAAGTGACACTCTTCACGGCCTCAGATTTCGGGAGGACCCTGACCAGCAATGGTCAAGGGAGCGATCATGCATGGGGCGGCAACCAATTGGTCGTTGGTGGCAGTGTTCAGGGCAAAAAGTTGTATGGGCAATACCCAAGTCTTGCGCTCAATCCAGATAGCGGGCCTGAGGCAAACCCGCTCGACACCGGCAGCGGCCGCCTGATTCCCACGACGAGTTGTGACGAATTCTTTGCGGAGCTGGCCCTTTGGCTCGGCGTATCTCCGACAGATCTGCCGCTGGTGCTGCCGAACATTGGCAACTTTTACAGCCCCAGCGGGGGAAGTGCACCGCTTGGCTTCATGGCGTAGAATTGGCGCGCGAACCAAAAATTGATTGCGCAAGGTGCAGGATTCATTACATACCAACCAGTTTGTATGCCCAAAAAAGCCGCCAGCAAAAACGAGCGCAACCCTGCCGGAACTCGGCAGCGGCTCATTGGCGCGACGGTGCAGTTGATGCTTCGCCAGGGATTTGCTGGCACGTCGGTGGATCAGATCTGCGAAGTTGCTGGCTTGACAAAGGGCAGTTTTTTCCACCACTTCGGAAGCAAGGAGGCCATTGGCAGAGCTGCCGTGGAATGGTGGGGTGACTTTGGCACTTCCCTTTATGCAGAGGCATGGAAGGATGAGGGCCTAGATCCTCTGGAGCAGATTCACCGCATGCTTGAAATCATGAGCGGGTTCACGCGACGCAAAGATCAGGGCTGCACTTGCATGGTGGGGATGATGTCCCAAGAACTCGCGCAAACGCATCCAGCGATGCGGGAAGAGTGTGCCCGGCAGCTTGAAATCTGGACCGCGAACGTCGCCCGGATGCTGACGGCTGCGAAGAAGAAGCATCGTCCCAAGACGAAGTTTGATCCGGTCGCCGTGGCGTGGTTTCTCAATAGCCTTTGGCAGGGATCGATGCTCATCGGCAAGACGCGGCAGACGCCAGCGATGATCCGGCAAAACCTCAAATTCGCCCGCGCCTATGTGGACGGATTGTTTGCCGCTTAGCCACCTATTTCAATCCCAAACAAACCTCATGGACACACCCTGCGATCAACGCCCTACCGCCACCGTCACGCCGCACCTTGTGTGCAGCGATGCTGCCGCTGCCATCGAATTCTACAAAGCTGCCTTTGGTGCCGTGGAGCGCCATCGTCTGCCAGGACCCAACGGCGCTTGCATCATGCATGCCTGCATTCAGATCAAAGAATCGCCCATCTTTCTGGTCGATGAGTGTCCGCAATGGGGCTCCTTTTCTCCGGTATCGCTGAAGGGAACCCCTGTCACCATTCACCTACAGGTCGACAATGTGGATGAACTCTACGCCCAGGCCATCGCCGCCGGCGGCACCGTGAAGATGTCGCCCGCCGACATGTTTTGGGGTGATCGCTACGGCGTTCTGGTCGATCCCTTTGGCCATCAATGGTCAATCGCCACGCACAAAGAAAATCTCACACCAGACCAGATCGCAGCGAACGCCAAGGCTGCCTTTGGCTCTCCCGATTGTCAGTAAACAAAACCAAGCCAACGCGAATCATGATCAAAAAGATCCTCCTCGGCCTCGTCGCCGTTATCGCCATCATCCTCGTCATCGCCTCCGTCAAATCCGATGACATGAATGTCTCGCGCTCCACGATTGTTTCGGCACCTCCTGAAGCGATCTTTAAGGTCGTGAACGACTTCCGCCAATGGGATGCGTGGTCTCCATGGTCAAAGCTGGATCCTAAGATGAAGAAGAGCTTTGAAGGTCCCAGCGAAGGCGTGGGTGCAATCTATCGCTGGTCTGGCAACAACGAAGTCGGCGAAGGCAGCACGACCTTGGTGGCAAGCAAGCCTGCCGAGATGATCGGGATGAAGCTGGAGTTCGTGCGCCCATTTGCAGGGACGAGCGACGTGCAATTTACCTTCGTACCCGAAGGAACAGGTACCAAGGTCACGTGGGCAATGCAGAGCAAGCAGCCTTTCCTCGGCAAGGTGGCGGGCCTCTTCATCGACTGCGAAAAGATGTGCGGTGACGACTTTAGCAAAGGTCTTGAAAGCCTGAAAGAAACCGTCGAGGCAACACCAAAGCCCTAGCTCTGTCCTCCATTCGAAATAGTTTATGCCTTTTCCTCCTCCAATCGACTCTCCCATCGCCGAACGTGAAATCGTTCTCGTGCGTGAAACCACTGTCCCACGAGAACGACTCTACGCCGGCTGGACACAGCCGGATCTGCTTGTGCAGTGGTTCACACCCAGTCCCTGGGTCACGACCAAATGCGAGATCGATCTACGCGTAGGAGGCACCTGCAAGACCACCATGCGGAGCCCGGAAGGGGAGGAGTTTCCCAACGTTGGAGTGTATCTCGACATCGTTCCCAATGAACGCCTGGTCTTTACCGATGCCTATGGTCCCGACTGGGAACCGAATCCCAATCCATTCTTCACCGCCGTGCTGACCTTCGAATGCCTCGCCGATGGCAAAACCCGCTACACCGCACGCGCTATGCACTGGACCAAGGAAGCCTGCGAAAGACACGCCGCCATGGGCTTCATCGAGGGCTGGGGCAAGGCCTTTGACCAATTGATCGAACTCGTTGGAGACAAATAGCGGCAACCCACCCACCTACACTCCCATGGCCATTGCAGAAACCGAAATCGTCAGCACACGCAGGTTTGCAGTGTCACGCGACCAACTCTTTGCGGCTTTCGCCGATGCCGCAAAACTCTCACAGTGGTGGGGCCCGAAAGGCTTCACGAACACGTTTGAGCACTTCGATCTTCGGTCCGGCGGAGAGTGGAAGTTCACGATGCACGGACCCGATGGGTCAAACTACGCGAACTACAGTGTTTTCGAAGAGGTTGTGCCCTCGGAACGGATTGTCTTCAAACACGTCTCACCTCCCGTATTTCGGATGACGATCACCTTCGACGAGCAAGATGAGGGGACACTATTGACTCGGCGCATGACCTTCGAAACGGCGGAAGTCTGCAACGCTCTGAAGCCAATCTGCATCCCCTCGAACGAAGAGAACTTTGATCGCCTGGAAGCGGCACTAATTGGCTGATCCTAATCGCTCGCAAAGGTGTGACCAGAGAGCGCTGGCTTCGAACCGCTGCACCCATTAATCCACAATTGAAATAAAGGGACATTTGTTGCTGTTCTCATTCTATGAAACCGCTACAATCCCATTCATGACTGATCGCCGCACCTTCTTGGCCGCCTCCTCAGCCGCTGCCGTCTCCGCAGCTACTCATGCCTTTGCTGCTCCCAGCGATGGCGAAATCAAGATCGCGCTCATCGGTTGCGGTGGGAGGGGAACCGGGGCCTGCAACCAGGCACTGTCCGCCGGATCGACGATCAAGTTAGTGGCATTGGTAGATCCGTTGGAAGGTAAGGCACAGGCTGCGTTGGACATTCTGAAGGCGAAACATGAGGGCCAGATCGATGTGCCGCCAGATCAGATCTTCACGGACTTTGAAGACTACAAGAAGGCCTTTGCGCTGGCCGATGTGGTGCTGATCACGACGCCGCCCGGACCACGTCCCTTCTTGTTTGAAGAGGCGATCAAAGCCGGCAAACACGTCTTCATGGAAAAGCCGGTGGCCGTCGATGCCGTGGGCGTCCGTCGCGTTTTGGCTGCGGCAGCGGAGGCCAAGAAGAAGAAGCTGAATGTGTGTGTCGGGTTTCAGCGTCGCTACTCTCCTACCTACATGGACATGATCGATCGTATCCACGCGGGTGAAATTGGCGATCTGGTTTTTGGTCGTGTGTACTGGAATGGCACTTCCCGCCCCGGTTTTCCACGCGAGCCCGGAGAGAGCGAGATGCATTATCAGATCCGCAATTGGTACTTTTTCACCTGGATGAGTGGGGATCACATCCTCGAACAGCATTGTCACAATCTTGATGTGGCGAACTGGGTGATGAAGGGCGCGATGCCGATCAAGGCAGTGGGTCAGGGGGGGCGGCAGGTACGCAAGGCGCGTGAAAACGGCACCATTTTTGATCATCACACCGTGGAGTTCGAATACGAAAGTGGCATGCGCATCCTCAGTCAGTGCTGCCAGATCGGTGGCAAGTGCGCCCGCGATGTCAGCGAGCACTTCCACGGAACCAAGGGTGCGGCGGATCTGGCCAATGGCGGCAAGTTTCTGATCAACGGGCTGCCTCCAGGCGGAAGGAGGGATCGCCGGCCCGCCAAGGAGGACCCCTATCAACTTGAGCACGATGCCTTTTTTGAAAACGTCCGCACGGGCAAGCTGCGGGTCGATGCTGAATATGCAGCTTACTCAACCATGATGGGCGTGATGGGTCGCATGGCGACCTACACAGGCCAAGTCATCACCTGGGATCAGGCCTTTAATTCCACCGAGTCGCTGGCCCCGGACAATCTGACCTGGAACACGGAACCGCCAGTGAAGCCTGATGCCGATGGTTGGTATCCAGTGGCGATTCCAGGCACAACTTTGCCGGTGTAAATGCGAAAAGTAAGCCCGTATCACATTCGTCATTCCCAGTCATGCCTAATACACCCGCCCCCAAATGGTACTCCTCCGTCACTCGATATCAGTGGCTTGTTCTTCTTGTTGCTTCGCTCGGCTGGGTCTTTGATGCGTTTGAGGGGCAGCTGTTTAATTTAACTCGCGGGCCGATGCTGGCAGAGATCCTCGGGGTCGCGTCGGATAGCGGTGCTGTAAAGGAATGGGGCGATGTCTTTTTGGGCATTTTCTTGGCTGGCGGCACGGTCGGTGGATTGCTCTTTGGCTCGATGGGAGATCGAATTGGGCGGAAGCCCGTCATGGTCATCACGATCCTCTTTTACTCGGTCTTTTCCGGGATGACCTACTTTGCCACGGAGCTCTGGCACGTCGGCGTCTTGCGCTTCTTAGTGGCGATGGGTGTGGGCGGTGAATGGGCGGTGGCGGCAGCTCTTGTGGCGGAGATCTTCCCCAAGCATGCGCGGACTCACGCAGGTGGTATTTTTCATGCGACGGGGGTGCTGGGCACTTGGCTGGCCACGCTGACCTCAATGGGGGTGCAAAACGAGTGGAGGATGGCTTACCTGATCGGAATCATCCCTGCCCTGCTGACCGTGTGGGTTCGGCGGTCTGTCGAGGAACCCGCGCAATGGCAGGAAGCCAAGGATGAGGGCAAGTCGATGGGAAGTTATGCAGAACTGTTCGGCGATCCCCGTTGGCGAAAGCGCGCTCTGCTGGGAATGGGGCTGGCCGCAGTGGGCCTTGGTACGTTTTGGGGAGTTTGTGTGGCGACCCAGAATCTGACGTATGAGTTTCTGATCAAAGCGGGTTTCGATAAGCCGGATGCGGAGGCCAAATCGAAGTTTGCGTACGGGATCATTCAGGTGCTGGGGGCGGGTGTGGGGCAGCTCAGCTTTGGCCCGTTGTGCGCTGTCTGGGGGAGGAAACCGACGTTTGCGGTCATGCACATCCTGAGCTTTGTACTGATCCTGGCCGTCTGCTTTTTGCCACAGGCCTACTGGCAGTTTCTGGTGCTGCTACCGCTCTTTGGCTTTGCATCGCTGAGCATTCATTCAGGCTACGCGATCTATTTTCCGGAGCTTTTCCCCAATCACCTGCGCGCCACTGGTTCCAGCTTCTGCTTCAATGCGGGGCGACTGCTGGCGGCACCAATGCTTATTTACTCTGGAAAGATCAAGGCAGCCCTGCCATTGCCGACAGCCATTTCACTGCTGGGTGGATTGTTCCTGGTGGGCCTGGTGATTCTCCTTTTCCTGCCAGAAACCAAAGACCAAGACCTACCGGAGTGATCGCTGATCAAAAAGGAATGTCATCCGGATCGTAGTCGTAGGGATCCGCTGGGGCGAAATCGTGATCGGCGGCGATGATGCCGAGCTCGCAGAGTTCATCTCGATTGAGGCGGTACTGCTCTTTCATCTCCAGGTGATTGGCGATGAACTCGAGCTCTTTGGCTTTGTTGAGGTGGCGGTCAATGAGCTGTTGCGTCTCCTCATCCGCGAACTGACTTTCTTTGCGGCGGTTCTTCTTTTTCCCACGCGATGTGTTCAGATCTTTGCCCAACTGCTCTGCGCTGGCGCGGTGCTGGTCGGCACGCTTCAGGCAGAGCAATTGCAGTTCCGGTGCGTTGACGGTGGAAAGTAGGCCTTCGATCATCTTTTGGATGGGTTCCTGACCGGATAGTCGCGGAAGTAGGCGGGCTCGTAAATCAAAAAAAGTCCGTTCTTTGTCGCTGGTGTGCAGACTTTGTGAAAAATTTCACAAGATCGGAACACCCTTGGACAAAGCGCGAAGAGCAGATATTCGTGGAGGCGGCATAAGTATCGCCGTGGTGGGGACAATCTCCCGTCACTAACGCGCCCCATGGAAGTCTTTGCTGTAACTCTCTTCGTGAGCCTGCTGCTCGGCGGCCTGTTTGCTGCCCTGTTTTTTGCAGAGCGCAGCCAGACAGGGCGGCGCAGTCTCGAGCAACAAGCCCTCCTGCCCCTGGACGATGGCGCGCCGATCCTGAAACCCGCGCCAACCGAACTCTCCGCCCCTGATTCCACTCCCTCCCGCTAAAATTCACGTTATGAGCACCGCCACCAACACCAACGCTACCAAGGCGATCATCGAATACGATGACAAGTCCGTCCGCCAGTTCATGCTGGCCTCCATCATTTGGGGGCTGGTTGGGATGCTGGTTGGGGTCTTAATCGCCTCCCAGATGAACTTCAGGTTCATGAACTTCGACACGTCATTCCTGACTTTTGGTCGTCTACGCCCACTCCATACCAATGCGGTGATCTTTGCCTTCGTCGGCAACATGATGTTTGCTGGGATCTACTACTCCACCCAACGTTTGTGTAAGGCACGGATGGCTTCCGACCTGCTGTCTAAGATTCACTTCTGGGGTTGGCAGTTCATCATCGTGTGTGCGGCGGTCACGCTTCCCCTGGGCTTCACGCGTGGGCAAGAGTACGCGGAGCTGATCTGGCCCATCAACATCATGGTGGCGCTGATCTGGGTAGTTTTTGCGGTGAACTTCTTCTGGACCCTTCACAAGCGCAATGAGCCCTCCCTCTACGTTGCCCTCTGGTTCTACATCGCCACCATTGTCACAATCGCGATGCTATACATCGTGAACCACTTGTCCATCCCGACCAGCTTCACCCACAGCTACAGCATCTGGGCCGGCGTGAAGGGCGCGCTGATTCAGTGGTGGTATGGCCACAACGCCGTCGCCTTCTTCCTGACGACACCGATCCTCGGGATCATGTATTACTTCCTGCCAAAGGCAGTAGAGCGGCCTGTGTATTCCTACCGCCTATCCATCGTGCACTTCTGGTCGTTGGTGTTTATCTACATCTGGGCGGGCCCTCACCATTTGCTGAATACAGCTCTGCCCATGTGGTTGCAGTATCTCGGGATGTTCTTCAGCCTGATGCTCTGGGCACCGTCTTGGGGTGGGATGCTGAACGGTCTGCTGACGCTGCGGGGTGCCTGGGACAAGCTCCGCACGGACCCGGTGGTGAAATTCTTTATCGCCGCGATCACCTTCTACGGGATGTCCACCTTCGAAGGACCACTGCTCTCCATCCGCGCCGTCAATGCGCTCTCCCACTACTCAGACTGGACCATCGGTCACGTTCACTCCGGTGCTCTCGGCTGGAACGGTCTCATGGCTGCAGGCCTTTTCTACTGGCTGACACCGCGTCTCTATGGCACAAAGCTGCGTTCGGTCGCTCTGGCCAATTTCCATTTCTGGATCGCACTCGTCGGCATCCTTTTCTACGTCGCCGCACTCTGGATCGCCGGAATCATGCAGGGTCTGATGCTCAACGCTGTGAACCCAGAGGGCACTGCGCTGATGTATCCGAACTTCCTCGAAACGGTGCAGGCTATCTGGACTCCATTGGCCTTCCGCCTCGTCGGTGGCACGCTCTACTTCGTCGGCATGATCATCATGGCGGTGAACCTCTTCCTGACGATCCGCTCCGGTAAAGCGGTAAACGAGAAGCGCGAGGTGGTGCTGCTCCAACGCGGTCAAAAAGATACGATGCCTCTGAAGGAGACCTTCATCAATGACCCCATCGCTTACATGCTCGGCGGGATGTTGCTGGTGCTTGGGTTTATCTTCCTCCCCGCCCATGCAAACCTAGCCTCGCTGGTCTGCGCGGGTATCTTTGCAGTCATCGCGGTGAAGAAGTTTCGCCAAAGCCATCACGCATGGTCCCATTGGTATGAGAAACTTCTGCACAACTACCTGCCATTCACCGTGCTGACCTTTGTCGCCGTCGTCGCAGGTGGATTGATCCAGATCATTCCCACCGTCGTCGTTAGTAAGGCGCAAAACGTCGAAGACCGCGTGCAGCGCCCCTACACGCCGCTGGAGTTGGCCGGACGTGACATCTACGTCAGCGAAGGCTGCTACAACTGCCACAGCCAGATGATCCGCACCATGCTGCCTGATGTGCTACGCTACGGCGACTACTCCCGCTTGGGCGAGTCCATCTTCGATCACCCCTTCCAGTGGGGTTCCAAGCGCACCGGCCCAGACCTTGCACGCGTCGGCGCACGTCGCTCCGCCAGTTGGCACTTCAACCACATGCGTGATCCAGAGAGCATGTCTGCTGGCTCACTCATGCCTCGCTACCCATGGTTGTTCGAAGAGAAGTTTGATCAAAAAGCGCTGCCTGGAAAGATCGCTGTGCTCGCTGGCATGGGTGAACCTTATCCGCCGAAAACATCCGATGTGATCAAACAGGAAGCGATCGAGCAAGGCATCAAGATCGTCGAAGAACTCAAGAAGGAGGGTCTACAGACCACGCCAGACATGAAAATCGTGGCCCTGACCGCCTATCTTCTCCAGTTGGGCAACTACGATACGCCGAAGCCCAAAGATCCAGAGGCTAACCCCGCCGTCGTCCCATTCCCGCTTAAACCCGGCAATCCAGACGTCTATCGCAGTGGAGTCAAAACCGCCGCCGCCCCTTGATCCTGATCCATCCTCCCTGCTGAAATCCTCAATCTCTTAACGTCATGTTTAAACGAGTCATCTTTGAAAACTGGAGCCTCATCATCGCGGTAGGTGCCTTTGCCTTCACCATGATCTTTTACAGCGTCATGGTCATCCGCGCCATGTTGCTCAAACCGGATAGCACGGACCACATGGCAGAGCTGCCACTGGATAAAGATCAACCTCTCTAACCCGAACCCCGCCACAAAGCCATGGACAATCCATCACCGCAAAACTCTGGCGAGCCGCAATTGCGCGATCACGTTTACGACGGCATCCAGGAGTATGATCAGAAACTGCCTAATTGGTGGCTCTTCACTTGGTACATTACCATGGTGTGGTTCGTCATCGCCTGGTTGGCCTACTATCAGTTCGGCGTTGGCCGCACCGATCACGAGGCGATCGATCAGGCCCTAGCTGCGATCAGTGGCGAGAGCCAAAAGGCTTCCAATGAACTGACCGATGAAAAGCTCTGGTCCATGTCCTTGGATGCCAAAACGGTGGAAGCCGGTAAGGTCACCTTCACCACTTTCTGTGTCGCCTGCCACGGGGCTGACTTGATGTCAAAGAAGACGCATCCAGAGATTCCAACGCTCATCGGTCTGCCACTGGCAGATACAGAGTGGAAGTATGGCCCCAATCCCACGCAGGTGCTTGGCATCGTCCGCAAGGGCTCACCAGACCTGACCAAGGGCATGCCACCCTGGGAACCAGCGCTAGGCATCCGCAAATCAGCGGAGGTAGTGGCCTATATTCTCAGCCACCACAAGCAAGGAGAAGCCACCACTCTGGCCCCAGACTCGCCGCTTCTCAATGCGGGCACCGCAGCTCCAGCGCCAGCGCCGATTACCGCCCCGAATCCAGCACCTACGAAACCTTGATTTGATCACGACCCGGAGGACCGGATCAGCCACCCAGAAAACCGGCTGATCCACCCACCATGAATAACCAGCCCAATCTTACTTCCCTCTCATCCATCAACGCTGATGGTTCCCGCAAATACCTTCATCCATCGGATGTTCGGGGGCCCTTTACTAAGGCGCGGCGTTTGGTCGCCGCTCTTCTGTTGATCGTCTATGTGGCCTTGCCCTGGATCCCGATCAATGGATACCCGGCGGTCTTTCTGGATGCCGTGGGAAGGCGGTTTCACTTCTTTGGGCTGGTCATCGCCACGCAGGACATGTGGCTGGGTTTCTTCTTCATCACCGGGCTGGCCTTTTCTCTGTTCTTTGTCACCTCACTGTTCGGTCGCGTCTGGTGCGGCTGGACCTGCCCCTACACGCTGTTTCTTGAGCACGTCTTCCGCCGCGTCGAACGCTGGATCGATGGCGATGCCCCCGCCCGCCGCCGCCTCGATGCGGCCCCCTGGACGGGAGCAAAGATTTTTAAGCGGGTGCTAAAGCACGGCATCTTTGTGCTGATGGCCGCTGGGATTGCCCACATCTTCCTCAGCTACTTTGTTTCGATCAAGGGGCTTTATCAAATGATGTCGGGCCCACCTTCTGAGCACTACTTGGCCTTTGGCATTGTGTTTGCGCTGACGTTTCTTCTCTACGGCAGCTTCAGTTGGTTTCGGGAACAGTTCTGCGTCATCATGTGTCCCTACGGACGGCTGCAATCTGCCCTGACGGATGATCATTCGCTGGTGATCGGTTATGACAAAGCTCGGGGAGAGCCAAGGGGGAAGGTCAGTGATCCGAATGCAGGTGCTTGCGTCTCATGCAATCGTTGCGTGCAGGTCTGCCCAACAGGTATTGATATCCGCAACGGCTTGCAGTTAGAGTGCATCGGTTGCGCTGCCTGCGTAGATGCCTGCGATGAGATCATGGTCAAGGTAGGCCGGCCCAAAGGCCTCATTCGCTATGACTCTCACGTCGGTTTCCAGGGGGGTAAAACTCGCTATTTCCGACCACGCATCATTCTTTATGTCTTCCTCATGCTGGCTGGTATCGCCGCCTTTGCGACGGCCCTGACGAAGATCGAACCGCAACGTGCCAGTGCCGTGCGCATGGCCGGTGCGCCCTACTACATGACGGAGACCACCGTGCGGAATCAGTTCCTGGTGCGCGTCATTAACAAGCTCAATGCCAATCAAAAGTTCAAGCTGACCATTGATGGTGAATTGCCAGAGGGCGTGTCCATCAATGGCCTTGATGATGAGCTGGACCTCGGCCCACTGGTCGAAGAGCAAAAAAGTCTGGTCGTCACCATCCCGAGGGATAGCTTCAAGCCTGGACTCACCTTCTATGTTCGTGCTACCAATCTACAGAGCGGATCGTCCTCGATCACTCGTCGTCTGGAATTGCTCGGACCGGACCCCAGAATCAACACCGATGCTCCTCTCAATGCCAAAGATTTTATCCAGTAGGCCATGGCTCTTGGTGGTGGGTTTCTTTACCTGCTTCGTTGCGCTCTGGGTCGCCTTCATCTTCTTCGCCGTGAAACATCAGCCCGACGTTGTCCCTCTCGGCGGGTCAGCACCTGGAGGCGGCGCTGCCGTCCATGCAAAGCATTGATACCAGCACGGCCGCCTTTGTGGTGGGCCTCGTCACCAGCGTGCATTGTGTCGGCATGTGCGGGCCTTTGTCGTGCTCCTGGGCGTTGTCAGCAAAGCACGGCGGAAAAGACGGCCGCTTTCTCACAGCGACAGGTCTCTACCATGCTGCGCGCATCATCGCCTACTCCACGGCAGGTGCCATCGCTGGCGCCATCGGGATGGTGCCGTTGCGCTGGGTGCAGAGTGGCGGCGGTTGGATTTTGCCTTGGTTGCTCGTCGCTGCCTTTGCATTGGTTGGCCTTGGGTTGGATCGCTTTTTGCCAAAACCCGCCCTGCTTTCAAAACCCCTGCGTCGGCTCCAGCAGCGTGCTTTTCAGATGGCGCCCGCCTACCGCGCGGCCTTGCTCGGTCTCGCCACGCCTTTGCTACCTTGTGGCCCGCTGTATCTCATGTTGGGACTGGCCGCTGCAAACGGATCTCCCTCGCGCGGGGCAGAATTTTCCGCCGCCTTCGCCTTGGGAACCTTGCCACTACTCTGGCTGGCGCAAACTCAGCTGCACTGGATGAGCGGTCGCCTCCAACCACAAACCCTGCGCACCGTTCAGAGGGCACTGGCCCTGACCGCAGCGCTTGTCATGGCTTGGCGGCTCAGCAGTGGGATGGGCAGCGGTGGGGAGCCGGTGATGTGCCACAGCCTTTGAGCCCAAACAAACGTGGCACCCAATTGGGGTGCCACGCTGTTTTTAGGGTGTGGGTGAAGGGTACCTTTCGTTACCGACCGAAGGAGAACGACCAGCGGACTCCGCTGCTAGGACGGCCATAGTAGCTGCCGCCGCGATCACAGGAACTGCCGCCATGGGAATGACCGCCATAGCTACCGCGGTAGCCACCGTAGCTGCTCCCATAGCTAGGGCGTGGGTTGCATACGCTACAGGCACAGCTCGGACGGGAGGTGACCCATTGACCGATGGGATTGCCGCAACGGTCGAATCCAATGACTTGGTAAGTGGCGTAGACGGGACGACCGCAAGGCAGGTAGCTTACGATCCGGCGTGCACCGCTTCCGCAGTCAGCCTGGGCGGCATTTGGAGTGGCGATTCCAAGAGCGGTGACGATGGCAAGGATAGCGAGGATAGTTTTCATGATGTGGTGTTGAACGTTTGGTTTGTGTTCAGAGCGTTCGACGGGAGAGCGCGACAGTTATTCAAGACGCCGCAAAAAATTTTCCTCGGTCCCCCGCGGCACATCACCTCTTCGCGATGCAATCGCTTGACCCGGCGGCCCAAGTGTTCTTGAGATAACGCTTCCCACCCATGCAATTAAAAGAGACACTGATGAATCTCGCCATCACCGCCGTGTTGGTGCTGATCATCGTGCTCGTGGCCATTCTCCTGCGCGAGAGCCGCCCACCACCGCCCCCTGCGGTCCCGGTAAAGACAGCAGGCGAGGCGGAGCCTGGCGTCGGGACGTTGCCGATGAAGGCGGAGTTTGAAATCCTCAAGGCCGAATGGGTCGAGTCCCGTGCCAATGAGGCAGACACTTTGCGACTCCGGGTCGGCAACGATGAACACACTTTTGTGCTCTATTACGTGGATGCTTTGGAAGCCTCATGGTCGCATCCGCAGCGCATCAATGATCAGTCGCGCTGGTTCGGGAATGCGAGCAGCCAAGCCATCGTCGATACCGGCACGGAGGCCGTTAACTACGTGCGCAATCTGCTCACGACCAAGCCCTTCTTCGTGCAGACCCGCTGGGAGCGCGTGCCCAGCACCAATCGTTACTACGCCCTCATCATCGTGGAGCACGTGCCTGGCGAGCGCGTTTATTTGGCGGATCTACTCATGCGTGCTGGCTACGCCCGCATCGCTGGGGTCACCACGATGCTGCCAGGAGATAGTCGCACGGTGGAGACCTATCTAGCCTCCTTACAGGCCCTGGGCAAACACGCCCGAACCGTGAAGGCTGGCATTTGGTCAAAGGTGAAGTAGCTCCTTGTTTTCAACAGGCACCCTCCATTCCCTTGACTCTGCGCCATTGCGGGGCACCTTTGCCGCCCCCTTTACCTATTTTTTATGTCCCAAGAAACGACCCTGATTCTGCTCAAACCCGACTGCGTATCCAAAGGCCTCAATGGCGAAGTTCTCTCCCGTTTTGAAAAGGAAGGGTTCCGTGTGCGGGGTTGCAAGATGATCCAGCTGACGGATGAGCTGTTGAAGGAGCATTACTCCCACATCGCTGACAAGCCCTTCTTCCCATCCGTGGCCGAGTTCATGAAGAGCAAGCCCGTCATTGCCGTGGCTCTCAGTGGGGAGAACATCATCGCCCATGTGCGCGATCTTCTCGGACCGACCGACTCCACCATCGCCCCAAAGGGCACCATTCGTGGCGATCACGGTGTGGATAAAATGACCAACGTCGTCCACGCATCCGATAGCCCTGAGGCTGCGGAAGTGGAGTTGAAGCGCTTCTTCAAAGAAGGCGAAATCTTCACCTACTGAAGCCAAGCCAGAACGCGCGGTCCCAGTCGAGTGGCCAGGAGACCGCCGGTCACATCCGCCAGCCAGTCCCAAACGTCGTTGCCACTGCGGCCCGGCGTGAAGGACTGGTGAAACTCGTCCAGCGCCCCAATGACGGCGGCAAAAACGACGATCACGATCAGGCTCGCCCGCAGTGCAGGCGGCGTTCGGCGCAGGCGCAATGCCAGAAAAAGCATCGTGGCCCCACCCATGAAATAGACGGCGTGTTTCACCTTATCCATGTGCGGGATGTCTGGTCCAACGTGCAGATTTGACTGGCTGGAGAGGTAGTAAAGCACCGCCGCCCATATCACAACTAGCACTGTCCAGAATGTAGAACTGCGCAAAAAAGCCGCTTTCTCACCTGCCATGATGCGCCTCAGTCCTTCATTTCCGCTTCCATGCGCTCACTCAACCATTGTTTGATCATGCTCTGGTAGTTCAGGTAGCGACGCCTAGCGATGCGCTTAATGCGGGACAGCATGCGGGGATCAAACCGCAGAGTGATAGTCGTGGACTCCCGCACGTCCGGCCGATGCACCGACTGCTGCATGAGCCGCGCATCGAGCTGATGGGCGGCCCAGAAACGGCCCTCGGCTTCGTCGGAATCAAACACGGGAACATCCTTCCAAGACCGGATGACTTCGAGTTGAGGGGGCGTTGGGTTTGTTTTTTCCACAGTAGGGAGTGAGTGGGGCTGTTAGAGGTCTTCTGCTTTCTTACGCTCGTAGTAGTCGTCCTCCACCTGGCTCATCTGGCGGGAAAAGATGACTCGGTAGCGTTTCCCATCCGTCCAGAAGACGGAAAAGACGGCGCGTCCGTTCAGAGATTTGCCCAGATTGTAGTAGCGAGCACTAGTCTCGTCTGCGTGCTGATCGGGCAGTAACTTTAGCGAGAAGGGGTCTTCAAACGACTCCTCAATGTCCTTCGGCGAGAGGTGGGTGAGATCGAAGGAAACGTCGAGCCAGTCAAATTCCATGAGCGTGCGGGAGAAATGCTGCCAGACGCGGCAGCGAAGTTATTTACGGTACTCGATCAGTTCTATTTCATAACCCTCAGGGGCGTCAATGAAAGCGAACCGGCCGCTGGAACTTTCTGTCGGACCGTCGGAGAGCGGATAGCCGCAACTTTCCGCATGCTTGGCAAAGGCCTCCAGGTCCGCCACTTCAAAGGCCAAATGCGTGAGATCCGGTCCGACCGTGACCGGGCCGCTGGCGGGATAGCTGCAGATTTCGATCAACTCATCGCTGTTCGGAGTCTTCAGAAATACGAGTTCGGAGCCGCGCGGGGACTTGTGCCGACGGATCTCCTCTAGACCCAAGACCTCCGTGTAGAACTTCACCGTGCGGGCTAGGTCATCAACCCGATAGCGAGTGTGCAGTAATTTGGTAACCATGAGAAAAATAGAGTGTGTGGCCTTAGTTATGCCACAATCGTTCCGGAGCAGCAAGCCCCGTGCCTAACGCCCACGAGGCTGGCCACCGCCACTGCGTCCACCACCGCCGCCTCCGCGACGTTGCTGCCCCCCGCGATTTCCGCCACCACCGCCACCGCGATCAGGCCGCCCGCCGCCACCAAGCCGACTGCCACCAAATTGCCGACGACCGTCGGAGTCTGGTGAAGGGGGTGGCGCAGAGGCGCTGTAGTCAAAGCCTTCTGCCCGCTTGCGGATCAGGCCGCGGCCGATGAAGCGCTCCAGGTCCCGCAGGGAACCGTGATCGTCTTCAGAGATAAAGCTGATCGCATCCCCGATGGCCTGGGCACGACCGGTGCGGCCGATGCGGTGCACGTAGTCTTCTGCGTGCATGGGGAAATCGAAATTCACCACGTGGGAGATGCCGTCCACATCGATGCCGCGTGCGGCAATGTCTGTGGCCACCAGCACCCGCACCAGACAGGACTTAAAGTCTGACAGGGCCTTCAGTCGTTGATTTTGGGAACGGTTCGCATGCAGAGTCGCGCAGCGCACTCCACTTGCTTCCAGCTTGCGGGCGATTTTATCGGCACCGTGCTTGGTGCGGGTAAAGACCAACACCATCTGCATCTTTTCATCCTGGAGGAGATGGGACAGAAGACCCAACTTCAGGTGGCGCGGCACTTCATAGACCATCTGCGTGACCGTCTCTGCCGGATTGGAGCGACGACCGATCTGCACGATCTTGGGCGAATGCTGGAACTCATGCGTCAGCGACTCGATCTCCTTAGAGAGCGTGGCAGAGAACATCAGCGTCTGGCGCTTCTTCGGCAGGCGATTGATGATGCGGCGAATATCGGGCAGGAAGCCCATGTCTAGCATCCGGTCGGCCTCATCGAGGATCAAATGGTCCACCTTGGAAAAATCGGCATGACCCTGATTCATCAGGTCCAGCAAACGGCCCGGGCAGGCGATGACGATCTCTGATCCGCCGCGCAGGGCTTCCTTTTGGGGGTTCTCACCCACGCCACCGAAGATCTTCGCGATACGTGGCGTCTGGTGTTTGGCGTAGGCGCGGACGTTTTCTTCGATCTGCACCACGAGCTCCCGCGTCGGGGCCAGGATCAGCACCCGGGTAGAGCGCTTTTGCCCAGCGGGCGGTGGATTGTTGGTCAGCCGAGTCAACACTGGCAGCGTGAAGGCGGCCGTTTTTCCAGTGCCCGTCTGGGCAATGCCGATGAGGTCTCCCCCAGCGATGATGGGAGGAATAGCCGCGGCTTGGATCGGGGTAGGCTCAGTGTAACCGGCGTCTTGAATGGCCTGAAGGATGCTGGGACTCAAACCCAGTTGGGAAAATGGCATCGCGCCAAATAACCGCGATTCAAACCATAAGCCAGAGGTTTATCGCGGACGCGCTGGACGCGCCGCAGGTTCCTGCCTAACATGCGCGCAGACAAATTCACCCTTCTCACAACCATGTTATTCCTCGGCATCGACAGCGGCACCCAGAGTACCAAGGCCATCGTTCTTGACCTCAATAGCGGCAAGATCCTGGCAACCGGCAGCAAGAGCTACAGCCTCATTCCAGGCCTGCCCGCCGGACATCTGGAGCAGGACCCGCAAGTCTGGCTCACTGCGGTGGAGGCCAGCATCAAGCAGTGCCTAAAGCAAATCGGCCCAAAGAAAAAAGACATTCGCGGCATCGGCGTCAGCGGTCAGCAGCACGGTCTCGTAGCCCTGGATGCCAAGGACGAAGTGGTGCGCCCGGCGAAGTTGTGGTGCGACACTTCCACCCAGGCACAGTGCGAAGAGATCGCCCACGAATTCGGCGGTCAGCCCGGCGTCATTCACCTCGCTGGCAATGCCATGCTGCCCGGCTACACGATTCCCAAGGTCCTGTGGATGAAGCAGAAGGAGCCCAAAAACTTCGCCAAAACCAAGACCATCCTGCTGCCGCACGATTACATCAACTTCTGGCTCAGCGGCGTGAAGCGCATGGAATACGGCGATGCTTCCGGCATGGGCATCCTGAACGTCCGCACCCGCGAGTGGTGCGACGATCTCATCAACTTCATCGACCCTCGGGTGCGCGAGATGCTGCCGCCGCTGGGATCTTCCCGCGAGGCTCAGGGCACTCTGCGGCCTGAGCTGGCCAAAAAATGGGGGCTCGGCTCCGATGTCGTCATCAGCGCAGGTGGTGGTGATAACATGATGGGCGCGATCGGCACCGGCAACATCAAGCCCGGCGTCGTCACCGCCAGCTTTGGCACCAGCGGCACCCTTTACGGCGTTTCCGCCACGCCTGTGGTGGACGGCCAAGGCGAGGTCGCTGCGTTTTGTGATAGCACCGATCAATGGCTGCCACTGGTCTGCACGATGAACGTCACCGTCGTCACGGAGCAGATCCGCAATATGTTTGGCTGGGACCATAAAAAGCTGGAGTCCTCCGTGAAATCCATCGCCCCAGGCGCAGACGGTCTTTTGATGCTGCCCTACCTGAATGGCGAGCGCACTCCGAACCTGCCAAACGGCACCGGCGTGCTGCACGGCATGCGGACCTCCAACACCACCCCAGCCCACCTCGCCCGCGCGGCGGTAGAGGGCGCGACGCTGGGGCTTGCTTACGGCATGAAGCGCTTCCGGGATCTCGGCATGGCCCCCAAAGAAGTGCGCCTGACCGGTGGCGGCAGTAAGAGCGCTGTGTGGCGACAGATCGCGGCAGATGCCTTTGGCGCAGAGGTCGTCACGCTCAGCACCGCCGAGGGGGCCGCACTCGGGGCCGCCATCCAGGCCGCCTACACGCAGGCCGGTGGCAAGACCAGCTACGACAAGCTCTGCAAACACCTGGTTAAGCTGGATGAAAAGACCCGCTGCAAACCCGACAAAAAGAACCGCGCCCTCTACGCGGCCCAGCTCGAACGCCAGATGGACCTGACCGGTAGGCTGGGGCAGGTGGGCTGGCTTTAATCTGCGCTCTCCTATTCGATCATGGATGATGAAAATTTGCGCCGATCAATACAGGAACTCCAGTTCGCTCTGCGGTTGATAGTCACGCTGGTGCTAGTCGGGGGGGCTTGGATGTCCGCCACTGCCTACATCAGCTTGGCGAGATACGAAATCGTGCTTCAAGACATGCTCGGCGGGAAACCTCTCCCTTTCTGGACGCAGGCGGCGATCGATTGGGGCAGGCTCGGAACGCTAGGCGGCGGGCTGCTTTCCCTGACCGCTCTGATGGGGTTAGGCTTACTGTGGGTGCACACGAAGTTTCGCGTCTCAATGTATGGTGGATTCTCGGCTGCGGCCATGCTTTGGGCGCACTACTTTTTCATCGCTGGTGCCATGGTTGACCCAGTCCGCAGTATCATCATGAACGTGTCAGGTAACTAAGTGGGTGCATTCTGAAAGACGCTAAAGATGGCCAAGATCCGCATCAAATCCGCAGGCAAGATCATCGCATGGCTCATGCGGGGCATTGGTGCGACGCTGAGCTTTGAGGTCGAAGACCGGGGCGGGGCATTTGACACCTCGCGACGAGGCATGATCTGGGCCTTTTGGCACAACCGCATGTTCCTCATCCCCTGGCTGCACGATCACTGGTTCGCCCATGTGCCTGGAACGATTTTGACCAGCCCCAGCGGCGATGGGCAGATCATCGCCGACGTCTGTGAATCTTTTGGGATCGAGGCAGAGCGTGGCTCCAGCTCCAAACCTCAGCAAGGCATGAGCGCCCTCATCGCCCTGGCCGGAAAAGTCAAAGAAGGCTACGACATCGGCATCACCCCGGACGGGCCACGTGGCCCCTGCTACCAGCTCCAGCCCGGCATCATCAAGTTGGCGCAGCTCACCGGCGGCAGCATCCTGCCCGTGCACATCCAATACAGCCGCGCCATCCGCTTCAAGACCTGGGATCGCTTTGAGCTGCCCCTGCCCTTTGCCCGAGTAAAGATCATCTTCGACGCCCCGATGACCGTCCCACGCCGCATGAGCGAAGAGGAGTACGAAACGCACCGTGCCGCGCTCGAAGACCGGCTCAAAGCCGCCCTCCCCCAGGAAGGTTAGTACCCCCAACCAGAGCGTTTTGGCGGAGGACCTCGGCCGTCCAGAGGTGGTCTCATCACTACCCCTTCCTCAAAACACTGGCCTTTTCCTCTCTGCTGCGTAGCGTCCGTCCCCATGACGAAACGGCTCTGGCTCAACCGCCTGCTTTCGCTGCTCTTTGGCAGCGCGTTCGTTTATGCTGGTGTGGTGAAGGCGATGCATCCGATGACCTTCCTCGACGACATCCGCACTTTTCAGCTGCTGCCAGATCCGTATGCCGCTTGGCTCGCGATGTTTCTGCCATGGCTGGAGATCTTCGCAGGCCTCGCCGTCATCACGGGTCTGCTGCGGGCGGGGGGGCTGCTGGTACTCAATGGGCTGCTGCTCGTCTTCCTCGGCGTGATCACGCTGTCCTGGTATCGCGGCCTGGATATTCGCTGCGGATGCTTTGGGGACAGCGGTGACACCTCGCCCTACCTGGAGCTCTACTTGCGCGATGGCCTCTTGCTCGTGCTGGGTGCAGTGCTCATTTTCCTTTTCAATCAACGCTCCCGCTCGCATGCCTGACTCCGCCAACGCCAAATATCACTTTGCCTCCGACAACACCTCCGGCATTTGCCCCGAAGCTTGGCAGGCGTTCGATGAAGCGAATCGCGGCTTTCACCCATCGTATGGTGATGACGAGATCA
The DNA here is from genome assembly GCA_024232965.1 of Verrucomicrobiaceae bacterium. GTDB lineage: Bacteria > Verrucomicrobiota > Verrucomicrobiia > Verrucomicrobiales > Verrucomicrobiaceae > JACKQF01. The sequence goes on from JACKQF010000006.1 coordinate 375,642, forward strand.
CCCGGCAGGCTTGCGAAAGCTTCCGCAGTTTCTTTGAGGCAGATTGTGATGTGTACTTTGTCTTCAATGGGACAGCGGCGAATTCGCTCTCGCTGGCCACGCTCTGCCAAAGTTACCACTCTGTCATTGCGGGCGATCTATCGCATTGCGAGACCGATGAATGCGGTGCGCCTGAGTTCTTTTCCAACGGCTCCAAGCTCTTGCTGGCCAAGACCCAGCACGGTCGCTTGGATCCCGCGGATGTACAGCGCCTTATCACCTCGCGGACCGATCTGCATTTTCCCAAACCCCGTGGGCTCACCCTCAGTCAGAGCACCGAACTCGGCACCACTTACCAGCCAGCGCAGCTCAAGGAACTAACCAGTCTAGCGCATCAGCATGGCCTGCGCGTGCACATGGATGGGGCTCGCTTTTTCAATGCCCTAGCCGCGCTCGACTGCGCACCGGCAGACATCACCTGGCGCGCTGGGATTGACGTGCTTTGCTGCGGCGGCACCAAGCTCGGCATGGCTGTCACCGAGGCAGTCGTGTTTTTTGATCGCGCGCTGGGGCAGGAGTTCGCCTGGCGCTGCAAGCAGGCGGGCCAGCTCTGCTCCAAGATGCGCTTCATCTCCGCGCAATGGCTGCGCATGCTGGGCGATGATGTTTGGCGTCGCCATGCCACGCACGGAAACGCCCTGGCGCGCCGACTCGCCGCAGGGCTGTCTGCCCTTCCAGGTGCTGAGATCCTCTATCCCGTCGATGCCAATGCCGTCTTCGCCAAACTTCCCGAAACGATCAAAGAAGCGCTGAAGGCCAAGGGCTGGCGCTTTTACAGCTTCATCGGCGGAGGCTCGCGCTTCATGTGCTCCTGGGCCGTCACCGAGCAGGACGTCGATGCCCTGATCGCCGATGCCGCTGCGGCTGCCGCGTGAGCGGCTGCCTCAGGCAAAAAAGGGCGACAGCACATTGCGGGCGACCTTCAGCGCGCTCATCCGGCCTTCCAGAGTCTTACCAAAAGTATCGTCCTCCACCTCGATGCAAACGGGGCCGTCATAACCGACGCGCATCAGCTCCGCCATGAAGGCCGGCCAGTAGATCTCACCATAACCCGGCAGCCGCGGCTGGTGCCAGCGCAGCGGGAAATCAAAGCGACCGACCTCGTTCAACGCCGCGCGATCGATCTTCACATCCTTCGCGTGGAGGTGGAAGATCTTGCTCGCAAACTCCTTCAGCGGGCTCAGCGGATCCATGTCCTGCAGCACAAAGTGGGAGGGATCGTAGTTCAGTCCGAAGTTCGGCGAGTCAATGTCATTGAACGCACGCCGCCAGATCGCCGGGGTGGTGAAGAGGTTCTTCCCACCGGGCCATTCGTCGCGGGTAAAGGACATCGGGCAGTTTTCGATGCCGATCTTCACGCCGTGATCTTCCGCCAGCTTGATCAAAGGTCGCCAGACCTTCAAGAACTGTGGCCAGTTTTCATCCACCGTCTTTGTCCAGTCGCGACCGACAAAGCCGTTCACATTTTTCAGGCCCAACTTCGGGGCCGCCTTGATGACCTTCTTAAAGTGCGCAATCGCAGGCCGCGTCACCGCCGGATCCGGGTGCAGCATGTTCGGGTAATAGCCCAGCGCGCTGATCTCCACACCCGTGTCTTGGCAGAGGTTCACGATCCCGAGCACACCCGCCCGAGTCAGCTCATCCACATTCACATGCGTCACGCCCGCATACTTCCGGTCCGCCTTCCCCAAAGGCCAAGAGCAGATTTCAACCGTGCTAAAGCCCTCGTGCGAGGCAAAAGACATGACATCGGTGAGCGACAGATCGTGGAGGATGGCAGAGACAAAACCAAGTTTCATGGGCATCAGTAACGCACTGGCGGCGGATTGTATAGCAGCACTGCGCACCCCCCCACAGCAAACTTGATTGCGAGGTAATGCAGCTCACCTTCCTCCTGCACTGAGCGCCGCCTCAACATTTCGCTGACGAACTCTGGTCGGATTGGATCCGCAATCGCGCAGTCACAGGACAGCCCCGCTGTAGGTAGCCTCCGTTGACCGCGAAGAAGATCATAGTTCAATCTCCCCGGCCCCGGGTCACACGTTGGAGCAAAGGAAGGGTGTCAAGATCCGCTACGGTGGTGACGCGGAGCCCATCACCGGGGGATGGCCAGTGATCGCATCCTCTCTCAAAACCCTGCTCGAGACCGGGCATGGTCCGCCCTGGGTAAAGAAGAGCCCGTGACCTTCAGTGGCCGGATCTGCGTTCCTTTTCCCCTGACAAGGCTGACCATTGTTGGTATTTCTACCCGATTGCCCGCACTCGAAAATCCATCGCACAACGACGGGAATCCCCATCCACCGCATGACCAATCCATACGCACCGCCCGAAACTGATCTGATCCCGATAGGGGACATCAAACTGTATTCCTCCGGTCAGGTGGCATGGTCAACTTTTCTCGGCTCGCCGTTTGCCGGATGTCTGCTTCTGGCGACGAACTTTCGACGTTTTGGCAAATCCAAGGCATCCAATGTTACCTTGGTTGCTGGATTCATTGGAACGGCCCTATTGCTGGTACTGTCCTACTTCCTACCCGACAATATTCCAACCTCAGCCCTGTCTGGAGGGAGCATATTTGGGATGTATCAGGTCGCAAAAGCCCTGCAAGGCAAGATCTACGAGGAACGGATCGCGCTGGGGGGCGTCAAGGCTTCTGCTTGGGCCGCGACCGGCATTGGCTTGCTCTGCATGATTTGCCTTCTTGGCATCATCTTTGGCATCGCCTTTGTCGTTCCAGAAGATTGGTTTGACTCGGAATTCTAAGCAGACGGGGACTCTCTCCTTTTCCAATTTCCGGTGACCCACCGCCCCCCTCACCCAGGCCGCTTCATCTCAAACTGATCCGTGGTCCGGCAGTACCAGTGGGGGGACTGCATGCGGCCGATGGGGTAGTAGGTGCCGGGATTGATGCGCCAGGTGGTGGGATCCAGGATGCCGTCGCGGACGTGAATGCGGAGGACCTCGCCGATGATGAGGCGGTTATCGCCGATCTCCAGGATGCCCCAGCTTTTGCATTCAAGACTGACGGGTGCCTCTGCGATGCGCGGCGGCTTGACGGCGGTGCTGGCGATGGCGGTGAGTCCGGCGTGATCGAGCTCATTGGCACCGGGCGGTAGGCTGGCGGCGCAGAGGTTCATCTTTTCCGCCAGAGCCTCGTCCACGAGATTGACGACGAACTCGTGCGTCAGGCGGATGTTGCGGGCGGTGTCCTTGGGGACTCCGGGGCTACGGTCGCCCGGGCATAGTCCGACGATGGGCGGGCTATCGCCCAGGACGTTGAAAAAGCTGAACGGGGCGGCATTGACGCGGCCTTCTTCATCAAGGGTAGTCGTCAGGGCGATGGGTCGTGGGGTGACGAGTCCAGCGAGGATGAGGTAGGCGTCGTCGCGGAGGTCGCCGGTGAGATCGAGTTCCATGGATCAGAGGTCGATGAGTTTTGACAGCGCCTCTGGCGTCGTGACGGGAGCCTGGCAGGTGTAGTTCTGGCAAACGTAAGCGGCGGGGGCACCGTCCACGGGTTTCATGGCGGCGAGAGCGGCATTGCGCTCGCCGAGCCAAGCCTGGGCCGCGCCACTGTCGGCGTGGAGGAGGCTGAGATTGGGGCGCAGCTTGCTGTGGATGGTTTTTTCCAGGGCGCGGAAGGCGTCCGTGGTGCGATCCCCGGCGAGGACGATCTGCTGCTTGCCGTGATGATGGAAGTCAAAGGCGCGGACCATCATCGGCACGGAGGCGGGGCTGCCGCTCAGCGTCTGACCGAACAGATGGAAGATCTGCGCAGCCTGCTGCCGCCAGTCTTCGCGATCCAGCATGCCGGCGAGCCTGACGAGGTTCAGCGCGGCGAGGGAATTCGGCGAGGGCTCGGCACCGTCGTAGTCTTCTTTGATCCGCAGGACGGAGTCCGCCATGTCGGTGTGCACGCTGTAGTAGCCGCCGTTATCGCGGTCGAGGAAGCGGCTGTCCATCTCCTCCTGAAGGGCGACGGCCCATTGCAGCCAGCGAATCTCGAGGCTGGCTTGGTAGAGATCGATGAGCCCGTGAATGAGGCTGGCGTAGTCCATGGCAAATCCGCGCGGTCCACGCTGCCCATCGCGCCAACTGCGGTGCAGGTCTTTGCCCGGGCCGTTGCCGCAGAGGTTGCGGTGCAAAAAGTCCGCTGCTTTTTCGGCACGCTGAATGGCCGCCGCATCGCCCAGACCTGCACCCGCACGGGCGAGGCCGGAGATCATGAGGCCGTTCCAGGCCGTGATCACTTTGTCATCCAGATGCGGATGCGGACGCTTGTTGCGGGCTTCGAAGAGGGTCTTGTAACCCTTTTCAAAAATGGCCTGAACCTCTGCGGGCTCTTTCTTGAAATACTCCGCCGTCTTCTTCACAGAAAAGGCGCGGAAGAGGGTGTTTAGGCCCTTCAGCTCGCCATGCGGATCGCTCTCGGGGCGGGCATTGCCATCGCGCCTGGCGCCGTGGGCGTAGCGAAAGATGCTGCCTTCTTCCTTGCCCAGCAGTTCGTCGATCTCTGCGGCGGTCCAGACGTAAAAGGCACCTTCGCGCTTATGATCGTCGCCTTCTTTGGCGTAGCTATCGGCGTCTTCGGCGGAGAAAAAGCCACCGTCCGCCTGACCGAGATCGCGGCTGACATAGGTGATGATTTCGCGACTGATATCAGCCAGGAAAGGGGACTCCGAGAGCTGATAGCCCTCGACATAGGCCGTGAGCAACTGCGCCTGATCGTAGAGCATCTTTTCGTAGTGCGGGACGTGCCAGTAGCCATCCACGCTGTAGCGATGGAAGCCGCCGCCGATGTGATCGCGGATGCCGCCCTGCGCCATGGCGCGCAATGTTTTGACGGACATTTCAGCCGCCCAGTTGGCCTCGCTTTCTTTGTCCTTGTCACCCTGCCAGAGCAAGTGGATGCGGAAGAGGAGCTCCACCGAGGTCGGTCGTGGGAACTTCGGCGCGCCGCTAAACCCGCCCTCGTGATAGTCGTAGCTGCCGGAGAGGTCGTCGTAGGCTTTCTGGATGACGGCATCTACCGTGGCCTCTTGGCCCTTGTTTTCGGAGTCCAGGTAGTCCTGGAGCTTGGTGATGGTGGTGCTGGCGCGCTCCAGCACACCGGGGCGATCTTCTTTCCAGACGCGGGCGAGCTCGATCAGTAGGTTTTTGAAACCGATGCGTCCTGCCTGATTTTCGGCGGGGTAATAAGTGCCGCCGTAAAAGGGCTTCAGCTCTGGGGTCAGGAAGACGCTCATGGGCCAGCCGCCATGACCGCTGGCGGCCTGGACATAGGTCATGTAGGTCAGGTCAACGTCGGGCCGTTCCTCGCGATCCACTTTTACCGGCACGAAGTGCTCGTTCAGATAGGCAGCGATCTCTTCGTTCTCAAAGGACTCACGCTCCATGACGTGGCACCAGTGGCAGGTGGAGTAGCCGGAGGACAGAAAGATGGGTTTGTCCTCAGCCACCGCCTTTTTAAAGGCCTCAGGCCCCCAGGGCATCCAGTCCACGGGATTGTGGGCGTGCTGGAGAAGGTAGGGGGACTTCTCCTTGATCAGCGCATTGGTGTGCGTGGTTGGGGTGCTGGGGGCTGGATCACTCATGGTCAGGGCAAAGAACGATTACGTCTGTGAAGAAGGAAACGTCCCCGCAATGCCCACAGTTGCAAGGGGGGAGTGGGCGGAGCGTCGACATCCAAAATCCATATTGACGTCCCACCGTTGTCTCCCTAGGCTCGGCCCCATGTCCTCCCGACTCACAATCTCACTGGCCTGCCTGAGCCTCGCAGCCGCAGCCGCCGAACCCGCGACCATTCCAGCCGATGCAATGACGACGCTGGCCAGTGAGGCCCTGCTAAAATCGACCGTGGGTGGAGGAGTCGCCAGCCTCGATGGTCAGGCGCAGGGATCGCTCTTTGCGGTGCATCCGCTCTGGTCAACGATTGGCGAAGGCCGCACCCTGGAGGGCAGCATGATTTATGTCGAGCCCTTCGTGAGCTGGCAGGAAGGCGGCCAGCTGGGGGCTTCCTTGGTTCTGGGCTTCCGGCACCTCTACAGCGATCAGACCGTCGAAGCACTCGATCAACCCACGGCACCGGGCTTTTTGGCAGAGGGCTGGTATTATGGCGGCTCGGTGGGCATCGATTGCCTCCAGACCGCCGCCGACAACTGGTTCTGGCAGTTCGGCACCGGGGTGGAGATCGGCAGCCGCTACCTGACCTTCCGTGCGAACTACTACGTGCCGCTTTCGGATGCGAAGGAGAGTGGTCGTCGCAAACAGCTCGTGCAGCGTGAGATCTATTCGCAGGTGGACGAGGAATACAAGCTACTGGTGAAGCCAATCCCGGGCCGAAGCGACATCAGCGATACCCGCCTGCGCATCGATAGCACCACGCGGACGACCTTTTTTGACACGCTGGATCTCTTCACCTTTTTCGAGGAACCTCTCCAAGGCTGGGAAACGGAGGTGTCAGCCTTGGTGCCGAAACTGGACGAGGTGCTCGACGTGCGGCTCATCGCTGGACTCTATGGATTCGCCGATGGCGAGTATGCAGAAGGATTCACGGGTTGGCGTGCGGGGATTGAGGTGCGTCCAGTGCCCGCCCTCGTGCTCGGCGCAGCCTGGTTCGAGGACGACCGCTATCGCGGCGGCCATTGGTTTGCAGGCGCTCGGGTCGAGATTCCGTTGGGTTCGTCCCTGAAGGAAATCCGACAAGCCCGCACCCATCATTTGGTGGAGAGACTGACTGAGCCCACGACCAAGGCGGCACGGATGACCGTCGGAGAGGGCGTGGAGGTGAGCCAGATCCACGAGGCGCAGCTTTTAATCACCGATGGGACGGAGACGATTCCGGTGATTGTTAGTCACAACATTATTGTTGGCCCAGGCGGGCGGGTGTACGTCATGGATGGCAATGGAAACATCAGAAGCTCCGAGGGGAAGATCTATGTATTCCCTGTCCCAGAGCCTTCAAAAATGGGATTCGTGAGTCTAGGGCTGCTCTTGTTTGCCACCCGCAGACGTCGCCCCTAGCTGTCCGACTGCGGAAAATTTTTGAGGGAGGGCCATCGTGGACTATTGACGGGATCTGCGAATTCCGGCATCCTCGCCGTCCTATGAAAATCCCCCCGTTTTTGCTCCTGGCGGCCCTCGGTTTGGCCGCGCCACTTCAGGGTGCCTATCAATTTCGGACAGTTCCTACGGTGGTTCGCGAAGATGGCTTTGGTGCCTCAGTCGCTGCCAGTGAGACGGTCATTGCGGTTGGCGCGCCGCTCGACGACACCAAAGGTGTGGATGCGGGAGCAGTCTATCTTTTCAATGCAGCGACGGGAGTTTTCAAAAAGAAAATCTTCGCCTATGGGGCCGCCGCAGGTCAAAAATTTGGCGCGGCGGTGGCCATCACCGGCAACACGCTGGCGGTGGGTATGCCGGGGTCGCAGAACGGTGCAGGGGGTATGGTTTGGTACAATGCAAACACGGGGTCTCCGGTGGGGATTTTTTACGGAGGTCAGCTCGGACCTTCGGCGGGCTTTGGCCACAGCATCGCCGCAAGCGGTCCGATTATTGTCGTTGGAGTACCGGGGAAATCGGTGTTGGTGGACCCAACACCTGAAGACACCCTGAATGGTGACGCAGTCAATCATCCCAATGCAGGCATCGTGGTGGCGATGGATGTCCGGGATCCGTTTGGGTCTAAGACTTTGACGGCGACCCTGCCAGCGACAGATGAACGGATGGGCGACAGCGTGGCGATCTCTGGAAATCTAGTGTTGATGGGTGCACCGATGCACACGGGTGGGGCTGGTGCAGAGCAAGGCGCTGTTCACTTCTGCGATATCTCGAGTCCTGCACGGCAGTTGCAAGCCAACCGACTGATCGAAGCTGCAGACGCTGCGCCGGGGGACCACTTCGGAGCATCGGTGGCGATTGAAGGTGCTGAGGCTTTTGTTGGAGCGCCAGATCGTGGTGGGAGCGCTGGCGCGGTGTATTGGTTGGATCTGATCGGAGATGCGGAGAGGATGAAAATCGTTGGGACCGCAGGCGCTAAGTACGGCGCGGGGCTCGCGGTCGAAGGTACGGTGCTCCTCGTCGGAGCACCGGGTTCGAACAGCCCAGTTGGAGCAGGAGTCGTCGGTGCGGGTCGCGCAGAGATGCTGGATCTTAGCAACGGGGCCGCATCGCTTGGATTCCTGGACCCTGCCGCTCCAGGCCAAAATGCGGGCATGGGTTCTGCCTTGGCGTTGGCGGGGCGGACGGCCGTGGCGGCTGCACCTGGGGAGACGGAGGGCGGTTTGGTCCAGGGCGCTGCCTACATCTTCACTCCGATTCTCAAACCAATGCCGTTTGCGGAGGTCTATCGCAAAGGCAGCTATGCCCCAGGTGTCAACGGCGGTTTCCTGGGCGCTGCGACTCAGATGCTGGTCGGTCCCACCTTTGTTCCCTTCGTGCAGATCCCCACCACCGGGAAGAAGGGCGAGGGCGTCTGGGACTTTGCCACCGGCGCGATGCTCGCTACGCAAAAAACCGGTGACGTTTTTGCGGGTGCGGCAACCGTCGCCGACATCCTTGTCAGCAGCAACAACAGTCATCGGTATGCCGTCACGACCGCTAAAGGCGCGGGCACGGGGGTGACGGCGGCAAGCGATATCGGACTCTTTTTGCACGACTCCACCGGTAGTCACCTGTTACTCCGCGAGGGCGATGTTCTATCCGGCCTTGGCAACACCAAGGTGGCGACGCTGGGCAGCATTCGCCAGGATGTTCAGTTTACCGCCGCGTCCTTTAAGCTGGCGCAAAAAACCGCTGGAGTGACCAAGGCGAACGACTGCGTGTTGATGAAGCATCGGCCCGCACTCGGCACCTGGACGGAGAGCTCCATCTTCGTGCGTGAGGGCGTTCTCCCCGTGACGGGCGGAGATGTCTATGGGGAGATCCTCCCCGCGCAGGCAATCAATGGCGGGAGCGAGACTTTGGATGGCTCCATGAGCTGGATTGCGGCCTTGGTTTCGGCAGCGGCAACCAATCAAGCGGCGTTCCACGAGAGCACGAGCGATCCGGTAGCCCGCAAGGGCAGTCCGGCCCCTGGAGGTGGGAATTTCAGTTCGTTTATTGGGATCACGAACAACGGCCCGCACTATTTGCTGCGCGCTACGATCAACGGAACCGGGACATCCTCCGCCACTAACGAGGGCCTTTGGTCAGATCGCAACGGCTCACAGGAGCTCGTTGCCCGCAAAGGGACTGCCCTCGCAGGGCTCCCGGGCGGAGTCACCATCAAGCAGTTCCTCAACTACGCCCTGCTTGGCAGCGGAAAAGTGATCGTCCGCTGCGTCCTCAGCGGGACGGGCGTGAAAACGACGAACGACAACGCGGTGATCGTCATCTCAACCACGGGTGATGCGTCGATTCTGCTGCGAGAGGGTGATCCAGTCTCCGGGTATGGCGGAGGAGTCATCAATGTCATCCAGCGCTTTGACGTTTCCGATGCAGGCACCTTCCAGGCGCTCTGCACCATCTCGACTGCGGCGACGGGCACTGATCTCGTGCTCTACGAGGGATCTTCTGAGCCTCAGGCGATCCCCGGTCTCGCGTTGGCCAAGCCCATCATCCGCAAAGGGGCTGCATTCGATGTGGATGGGGCTGAGGTGGTGAAGAGCATCAAGATCGCACCGGCGATCAGCGCGGATGGCGCGCTGCTGAATGGGCTTCCGCGCAGTCTGCGTGATGATGGGCCGCTGCCTGTCTCCATTTTCTGCCTGCAATACACTGACAACCGCGAAGTGGTTTACCAGCGGAACTAGCCGCCCTCCTCCACATCATAGCGCCGCTGCCGCTCCGGCCTGAGCTGGGTGCGGCCGCCGGCGCGTTTGCGGAGGGGGTCAAAGGCCATGTCGGAGCCGTCTGCTTTCATCTGGTGGACGATCTGGAGGAGGCGGCCGAGCTTCCCTTTGGGCCAGCCTGCCTTGTTGGCGAACCAGCCGAGGTATTCGGCGGGGAGATCGTAAATGGGCACGCCATCCGGCGGGAAGTGCTGGGGGCCGAACTTGCCGTATGGCATCTTCATCCGGCTGATTTCCTCCATATCGCGCGCCATTTCGGCGGCGAGATCCTGGGGGTTGGAAGGGTCCATGGCGTGGTCCTCCGCTTGATCAATCGCGGCGGGCGATGACGCTCTGTTGCTGCCGGGTCTTCAATATCGAAGACGCGGGGATGATGCCGTTCACGTTGCTGAGCGGATAAACGATGCTGCGGCGGCCGATCATGGAGCCGGGATTGATGACGCTATTGCAGCCGATCTCTGCGAAGTCGCCGATGACCGCACCAAACTTGCGCAGGCCGGTAGGGCTGGGGCCATCCTTGGTCTGCACGCTGACTTCGGTGCGATCCAGGCGGACATTGGACAAAATGACGCCGGCACCGAGATGGGCGCGGTAGCCGAGGATGGAATCTCCCACGTAATTGAAGTGGGGGATTTCTGCCCGATCAAAGACGATGCAGTTCTTGAATTCGCAGGAATTCCCCAGCATGACGCCATCGCCAATCAAGACGTTTTCTCGGATGTAGCAACCGCTGCGGATGGTGCAATTGGCCCCGATCCAGGCAGGGCCGCGGATGACGACATTGGGCTCGATGATGGTCCCCTGGCCAATGAAGACATCCTCGCCGATGTAAGCCCCTGGGGGCACGGTGGTGCGGACTTCGCGGATGAGGCGAAACTCCATGTACGACTCGATCCGCGCCAGCGCCGCCCACACCGGCTGATCCTTGGGGAAAAGGATCGCGTGGGCGGTGTGGTTCAGGTCCAGGTAATCCGAGGCGGGAAAATCCATCAGGAGAGGGCGGTTGGGCGGAGGGATGCGGCCGGCTCAGACCGTCATCAGCTCTTTCTCTTTTGACCCGACGTGAAGGTCGATGTCCTTGATGGCTTTGTCCGTGAGATTTTGGACTTCCTTTTCGAGGCGATGCAGATCGTCCTCGGTGATGGCGCCGTCTTTTTCGCCCTTTTTCAGAGTCTCCATGCCGTCGCGACGGGCGGAGCGCACGCGGACGCGGGCTTCTTCTGCCATCTGCTTGATGGCTTTCACCAATTGCTCGCGGCGTTCGGTGGAAAGCTCTGGCACGGGCAGGCGGATGACTTTGCCGGCAGTGGCGGGATTGAGGCCGAGCTTCGATTCGCGGATGGCGCGTTCGATGTCCTTGGTGGTCGCGGCGTCAAAGGGGTCGATCTGGATCATCCGCGCATCGGGCGTGGTGATCATCGCCAGTTGCTTCAGCTTCATGCTGGAGCCGTAGCTGTGGACGTGGACGTCGAGGTTCTCCACCACAGCGGGGGAGGCCTTGCCAGTGCGGACGGCGGCGAATTCGTGGATGGCGTATTCGACAGCGCGTGTCATCGCCTCGTCCACCTCCATTATTGTCAGTTCAGGATCCATGAGAGGGAGGGTGTGAGTAGGGTTGGGATTGCCGCAGGATCAAACGGTGCCGTTGGCGTTGACGACGGTACCGATGTCTTCGCCCACCAAGGCGCGGCGGATATTGTCCTCTTCGTTCATGCTGAAGACGACGATGGGCATGTTGTTTTCCATGCAAAGGGAAAAGGCGGTCGCGTCCATGACCTTCAGTTGGCGGGTCAGGCAATCGTGGAAGCTGACGGAGTCGTAGCGCACAGCATCGGGGTTCTTGGCCGGATCGCTATCGTAGATGCCATCTACCTTGGTGGCTTTAAAGACGCAGTCAGCGCCGATCTCACTGGCGCGGAGGGCGGCCGTGGTGTCGGTGGAGAAGAAGGGATTCCCGGTGCCTGCGGCAAAAATGACGACGCGGCCGAGTTCCAAGTGTCGCATGGCGACACGGCGGATGAAGGGCTCCGCCACGTTTTTCATTTCGATGGCACTCTGCACGCGGGTCGGCACGTCCATGGCCTCCAGCATGCTCTGCACAGCCAGGGAATTCATCACTGTCGCCAGCATGCCCATGTAGTCTGCAGTGGCGCGCTCCATGCCGCGATTGCTGGCGCTGACGCCGCGCCAGAAGTTCCCGCCGCCGACGACGAGGGCGATTTCTAGCCCGGTCTGGTGCGCTTGCTTGATTTGTGCGGCGATGCTTTCGACAATCGGCGGTGAGATATTATCCGCGCTGCCCGGCTCGCGGAGCGCCTCCCCGCTAAGCTTCAAAAGTACCCGCCGAAACTGTCGTTTTCCTGTTAGTTCTCCCATGTACGCTTGGATTTGAACCATGAAACATGATCCAGGTCATCTTGCAAAGACATTTCCTTTTCATCTGGCTGGGTCGCAGGGGGATTTTTCCCTTGCATGGATGGGCATCTGCCATGATCCGCCTTGCCATGAACGGTCCCATCCAACCTGCGCGCGCCCTAGCTATAGGCACATCACTTTTCACTCTCTGCCTGCTCTCCCAGTGCGGGAAGGAGCCCGCAGCAGAAAGCCCCACCGCCCCGCAGGCCGCTGCCGCTGCACCAAAATCGACGCCTACACCCGCGGCAAGCCCAGCCCCCGCCGCACCACCTGCAGAGGAGAAAAAAGAAAAGCTGGTCTGGAATGACGCGCTGGTCCACTCGGAGATCAAGCACTTCAACCCCAACTACCAGGGGGATGCGCAGTTCGGCATCGAGGAGGGCGAGGTCATCGCCGTCGCCTGCCCTGGCCCTAATATCAGCGATCTGAGCTTTGTGGCACGCTGGCCCCTGATCAGCCTGGACATCAGTGGCACCAAGATCTCCGACCTCAAGCCACTGCGTGGCAAGGCGCTACAGGAGTTTTTCATGGAGGACACGCCCGTCCAGGATCTCTCCCCGCTGCGTGGCATGCCGATCGAGAAGCTCTACCTTTCCCGTGCACCAGTCCGCGACATCAAGCCTCTAGAGAACATGCCGCTGAAGGAGCTCAATGCCGTGCAGACCCAGATCGCCGACCTCACCCCATTGGCAAATTGCCCCATCCAGATGCTGTGGCTGACCGGCACCCCGGTGGAAAGCATCCGCGCCCTAGCGACCATGCCGCTGGTCAGCGTCACGCTGCAGGGAACGCGCGTGAAGGACCTCTCCCCGCTGTCCGGCACTGCGCTCCAACGCCTGCACATCACTGAGACTCCAGTGGAAGACCTGACCCCGCTGAAGGGCATGACGAATCTGACTCGCCTCGTTTTCACCCCGGCCAACATCAAAACCGGCATGGACGTGGCCAAAAGCCTACCGCTGCAGGAGATTGGCACTCGCTTTGATGAACAGGGAAAGGATCTCGTACCACCCGCACAGTTCTGGGCCAACCAACCACCAACGAAATGAGGCCTCGCCGTCCAAAGCCGGTATAGACGATCAATTCTTCGGCGCTGGCCTTTTTTCGGCTGTTCAAGCGGGTATTAATCTGCCAAAATGATACCTATCCCATGAAAGAATTCGCCTATATCCCCGAAGACGGAGAGCTGCCGGCCTCCCTGCGGGCGGTGCCTTTCCTCAACGCTTTCAATGATGAACAGCTGGACGATGTCCTGAACTCGTCCAGTCTTCTTCAATGCGATGTGGGTGACCACATCATCAAGGAGGGAACCATCGATTCCCGCATCTACATCCTCCTCAGTGGCACACTGGACGTCTGCGTCGGCGACAAGAAGGTGGCCTCCATTTCCCGCTCTGGCGATGTGTTTGGCGAGCTCGCGCTCGTCAATCACGACCGCCGTCTGGCCTCCGTGGTCGCCGCGACCCCGTCCGTTTGTCTCGCCGTGGACCAAAAATTCCTGCAGGACATCCATCCGCGCGAGGAAGATCCTGCCTTTCACGCTGCGCTCTACGAATTCGTGGCGCGTCTCGTCGTGAAGAAGTTGGACGCCACTTCCCGTCGTCTTGCGGAGGTTGAGCGCGAATTGCGTGAACTTCGTGGCGAGCCAGAACCCGTCGATGTGCCCAAACCGGTTGCCCGGCCCCGTGCGAAAACCGCCCGTGTCTCCACGCGGCGGCGGGTGTCCTGAATTTGTGTTTTTACGGTGCAGAAGTCAGCCAACGGGGTGCTTCGTTGCGTAGCTATCTCCGTGAGACGACTACGCAATACCGTCTGGACGCTCTGCCTCCTGAGTCTTTTGGGCACTGGTGGCCTCTCCGCAGCAGATCGATTTGTCAGCCCCGCTGGCAGCAACGGCAACCCTGGCACCGAGGCGCAACCCTGGGCTACCCTGACCTATGCCGCGGCGCAGCTGGTGGCTGGCGATACCCTCTATGCCCGCAGCGGCACCTACGCAGAACGACTCCTGCTGATCGGCAAGAATGGCACCATCGCGATGCCCATCACCATCCGCAATTATCCAGGAGAGACGCCAGTCATTGACGGAGCAGCAATTACGGTGCCGAGCGGTGGGCGCCAGGGACTGGTTGCGTTTACCCATTGTAGCTACCTTGTTTTTCAGGGTTTTGAGGTCACCAATTTCGTGACCACCGCTGGTGGCCGCATCCCGATGGGTATCCAAGTAGAGGGTGCCGGCACCGGTCTACAAATCATCGGAAATAAAGTGCACCACATTTGGCAAAGCAGCACCAACGGGGGCGCAAACGGCTTTGGCATCGGAGTGTATGGCACGGAGGCTACTCCGATCCAGGACTTTGTTCTGGATGGGAACGAGGTCTACGATTTGCGCACTGGTCAGAGCGAATCAGTGGCGATCAATGGCAATGTTGTTGGCTTTTCCGTGACCAATAACGTCGTCCACGATTGCAACAACATCGGCATCGATTTCATCGGTTACGAAGGTTCTGGTCCCTCTGGATTTGATCGGGCTCGCGATGGCGTTTGCAGCGGCAACACCGTTTACAATATCGATTCTGCCTTCAACCCCGGCTACGGTGGTGATTTCACGACAGGCGGGGGCAGCCAATCTGCGGCGGGCATCTACGTCGATGGCGGCACTAACATCGTGGTGGAACGTAACCACTGCTATCACTGCAACTTTGGCGTCGAACTCGCCAGTGAGAATGCGGCGGGTGCCACAGACTACATCTTGCTGCGGAACAATCTGCTGCATCACAATCTCAATGCAGGACTGATCATGGGCGGATACGATCCGAACCGTGGCATCACCGACCATTGCGAGATCACCAACAACGTCATTTACCAAAACGATACTGCTGTGGGCTACAGCGGTCAGGTGACGATCCAGTTCTATTTCCAAAACAACGTCTTCAAAAACAATATCGTCTGGGCCAATGCCACCGGGCAGATGATCATTCACTACGTGACCGGTGGCACGGCCCTCCAGCGTTCCTTTCCCGCAGGGAACGTCTTTGACTACAACGTCTACTACTTCGATGGCGTGGCAGGCGACGCAGAATTTGGCCTGAACCCAGCCGGTTCCAATCAGTCCTATTATGGACTCGACGAGTGGCAGACCGCCGTAGGTGGGGAGGCGAACAGCGCCTTCAACAATCCAGGCTTTGCCACCGCCATACCTGGCATCAATCCTTTGACCACGGACTTCAAATTGGCAGAGACCTCCTTTTGCCGAGACCGGGGAGAGCCCGCGCCAGCTTTCGCTCCGGGCGTTGGCGAGAAGGACTTCTTTGGTGCCTCACGCGTGGCGAACGGTCGCGTCGATGTGGGACTGCACGAGTGGATGACAGCGTGGCAGGCTTGGCTGGATCAATACTTCGCATTGCCAGATGGCGGCGGTGTTGCCGATGCATTGGCAGATCCCGATGACGATAGCGCTAGCAATTTGATGGAGTTCTCCCAGGGCATGGACCCCACGCAATCGGATGCAACGAGCCTGCCCACAGCCAGTTTCGCAGGTGGCAGCAGTCTGCGCTTCACCTACCGAAAGGACCAGCCCAGTCTCACTTACGAGGTGGAAACCTCCACCACACTGCCAGGACCGCTCGATTGGCCCAACGCAATCCCCTCCGAGCAAACCGATGGGTTCGGCAGCTACTGGCGCGACTTTTCGCTGACAGGTGGGCCGCTTTTCATTCGTCTAAAGGTCACGCAATAGCGTGCGCCAACCCTCATGCGATTCCTCCTGCTACTCCTCACCTTTGTCATCACCCTCAACGTGCACGGCGCAGATCCGATCACACTGCCACTCTGGCCAGAGGGATCTCCAGGCCAGATGCAGGCCCCCTCTCCTGCCACTGCGGATTTCATCCAGAAACGCGCCGGCAAAAGCACCGTCACCAACATCAGTGAGCCAACGATTGTGGTCTATCCGGCAGCAAAACCCAATGGCACATGTGTCATTGTCGCACCCGGCGGCGCGTACGCTTTTCTTTCCGCCGTGCATGAAGGTACCCAGGTGTGCGAGTGGCTGAATACCCTCGGCGTCACTGGCGTCCTTCTGAACTACCGCACGCCGACACGCGATGAAGCCGCACCCTTCCAAAAACCTGTCCAAGATGCGCAACGCGCCATCGGCATCGTCCGCCATCGGGCCGAGGAATGGGGGATCAATCCCGCACGGATCGGCGTGCTCGGATTCAGCGCGGGCGGGAATCTCCTCGCCCATCTCACCTGTGATCGCGGCCCACGCAGCTACCCTGAAAATGCGCAGCAGGATGTGGAGCGGGCACTGCCAGACTTCGCGATCATGATTTATGGCGGTGGCTTCATGGATGCCAAGGATCCCACCAAATTCGCAGAAGGCTTCAGCGTCCCCAAAGACGCACCGCCCATGTTTCTCGCGTGTGCGCATGACGATGGCAACAATCCCATCGCCATGACCCACCTCTATCTCAAATACAAAGCCCTCGGTATCCCCGCAGAACTCCACATCTGCACCAAAGGCGGCCACGGCTTCGGCATGCGCCCCGCCGGAAATCCCATCAACGACTGGCCCCAACGCTGCGGTGAATGGATGCAGAGCATGGGCTGGTTGAGCCCGGCGGAGTGAGGTCACTTTATATATCGACAGAAAACTGTGGCCGTAGCGGACGTTTCCTGATTCACTCTGCGCATCGCTTTATCCGAAACATGAACTTGAATCGTCGTTCCCTCATCCAATCAGCCACCGCTGCCGCTACAGCAGCAGTTATCAAGCCCCTGGTTTCCCAGGCAGCAGAGGCGGCGAGTACAGCGCTCAATGTCCCACTGGGAATGGATCACTTTGCAGTGCGTGCAGCGGGGATGAAGGCCGCACAGCTCATCGACTATGCCGCCTCTCTGAAGCTCGATACCCTGTTCATCTCCGAGCTCGGCCCGTTTGAAAGCTTTGAAGAAGCCTATCTCAAAGGCCTCAAGAACCAGGCCGATGCCGCCGGACTGAAGCTCTATGTCGGCTCCATGAGCATTTGCGAAAGCTCCAACACTTGGAAACCGATCTGGGGCAACGCGCAGGAGCACCTGGCGCTCATCATCCGCATCGCCAAGACCCTGGGATCACCCGTGGCGCGTTGTGTTTTGGGCAACCAAAAAGACCGATTTAGCGATGGTGGGATCGATAAACACATCGAAAACGTCATCAAAGTACTGAAGGCCTCCAAGTCCCTAGCCGAGGGAGAAGGAATCAAGGTCGCCCTGGAAAACCACGCTGGCGACATGCAGTCCCATGAGCTGAAAGCCCTGATCGAAGAAGCCGGGAAGAGCTACGTCGGCGTGAACATTGATCCCGGCAACGCCGTCTGGGCATTGGAAGAACCCATGCGCCATCTGGAGGTGCTAGGGCCCTACACCGTGTGCAGCAGCGTGCGCGACTCCATGGTCTGGGAAGATGCCGACGGTGCCGTCGTCCAATGGACCGCCATCGGCGAAGGTCTCACCGACTACGCGGCGTACGCCAAGCGCTTCTCCGAACTCGCCCCCGGCGTCCCTCTCCAAGTCGAGACTATTTCCGGCTTCGCCAAGCCCATGAACTACCTGAAGCCTGATTTCTGGGGTCCCTTCCCAAAAGCCCGCGCCGAAGAACTCGCCGCCTGGATCGGCATGGCCAAGCGCGGCCACAAGCTCGACACCTTCAAAACCCCCGAAGACAAAGCAGCGAAAAAGGAAACCGAGATCGCCTACCAAAAAGGCGAACTCGAACGCAGCCTACAATGGCTCCGCGAAAAAGGCGGCTGTGGCATCCGTCAGGGGTGAGCCCATGCGATTGACCTCGCCTTGAGCAAGTCATTTCTCAGGACAATAGAGTCCGATCCCAGGGTCGGCGGTTTGCAAAGGTTCGGTCTTGTATCCAGCCCGGCCCCACTTCACATTGCCGAGATGAAGCTGATCCCTATCCTGATGAGTCTCTCCCTTGTTGCCGCATCTTTTGCGCAACCCACGCCCACGATCTCTCCAGAACTCGATGTCGCGGCTAAGAGCGTTGTCTTTCGCCTGAAGGCCCCCAAAGCGCAGGAGGTAAACGTGCACTGCCAGTGGTTGGGAAAGCCAACCGCCATGTCTCGCAGTGACGACGGTGTGTGGAGCGCCAGCCTGACAGACGTGCCCTCCGGCGTGTGGGAATATGGCTTCAACGTCGATGGCGTCGCGATGATTGATCCCGCCAACATTGCTCAAAAACCCCAGCGCAGTCCCACCACCAGCATTCTCCATGTGCCCAGCACTCCGCCCGCGAGCTGGGATTTTCAGGACATTCCCCACGGCACCGTTCATCGCCACAACTACCTCTCGAAGTCACTGGGAAAACAGCGCGAGCTCTGGGTTTATACACCCCCTGGCTACGAGACAGAAAAAGGCAATACCTATCCGCTGCTCGTGCTCCAGCACG
Organism: Verrucomicrobiaceae bacterium; assembly: GCA_024232965.1. Classification (GTDB taxonomy): domain Bacteria; phylum Verrucomicrobiota; class Verrucomicrobiia; order Verrucomicrobiales; family Verrucomicrobiaceae; genus JACKQF01. Next base: position 394,368 of record JACKQF010000006.1, read on the forward strand.
GCTCCGGCGACAATCAACGCACCTGGGTCGAGCACGGCAAAGCGCACTGGATCATCGATTCCCTCATCGCTACCGGTAAGGCCACGCCCATGGTGGTGGTGATGCTCGATGGTCATCCGCTCGGCATGGTGCCGCGCGATCAAGCCGACCGCCGCGAGGCCTCCATGCAGGCCTTCCAAGACGATCTCTTCAAAGACGCGCTGCCGCTTGTCGAAGCGCGTTACCGTCTCGCGCAGGGTCCAGAAAACCGCGGCATTGTCGGTCTCAGCATGGGCGGTTGGCACTCGCTAACGATCGGACTCAATCACCAAGATCGCTTCAACTGGATTGGCTCCTTCAGCGGCGCTGTCGATGAAGCCGCCATCAAGACCGCGCTCGATGATGCCAAAGGAACCAATGACCGGCTGAAGCTGCTGTGGATCGCCTGCGGCAAAGAGGACTTCCTGCTGGAGCGCAACACCCAACTCATCGACACCCTCAAGTCACGCGGAATCAAGCATGAATGGGTGCTCTCAGAGGGCGGCCACTCATGGCCTGTGTGGCGCAGCTACTTGACTGAGTTTGTGCCAAAGCTTTTCCATTGATTTTAGTGCTCGCACATCACCCTCATCTTGTGGTTGGATGAGGCATGAACACGATCTCGCGTTTTTTGGCCTTGGCATTGTTTGCCCTCCTCAGCAATGCACACGGGGCGGATGCCACGCCCCCCAACATCATCTTTGTTTACTGCGACAATCTGGGCAACGGCGACGTGCAGTGCTTCAACCCCGATGCCAAGCAGCGCACGCCACGGCTCAATCGCATGGCAGAAGAAGGGCTAAAGCTCACCAGCCTCTACTCCGCCAGCGGCGTCTGCACCCCCAGCCGCGCGAGCCTGATGACAGGCTGTTACCCGCGCCGCATCAACATGCAACGCAGCGACACCGCCGCCGTCCTCCAGCCCGTCGCAGCCAAAGGATTGAACCCCGCCGAGGTCACCATGGCGGAGGTGCTCAAGAGCGCTGGCTACGCCACTTGCATCATCGGTAAGTGGCATCTGGGAGATCAGCCCGAGTTCCTCCCGACCCGGCAAGGATTTGATACCTTTTTCGGCATCCCTTACAGCGATGACATGACCAAGGACAAGAAGCCCGATGTCTGGCCAGAACTACCACTGATGCGCGATGAAAAAGTCATCGAAGCACCAGTCGATCTCAATCTAGCCACCAAGCGTTACACCGAAGAAGCCATCGCTTACATCGAGAAACACCGCGATCAGCCCTTCTTCATCTACCTGCCGCAAGCGATGCCCGGCAGCACCAAGGACCCCTACGCCAGCCCCGCCTTCAAAGACAAATCCGCCAACGGTCACTGGGGCGATAGCATTGAAGAACTGGACTGGTCCATGGGCGAGATCCTCGACGCGCTCAAGCGTCTCGGCCTCGACGAAAAGACGCTGGTCGTCTGGACCAGCGACAACGGCGCACCACTGCGCACACCGCCGCAGGGCAGCAACGCACCTTACAAGGGCAGCGGTTACAACACCTCCGAAGGAGCCATGCGCATGCCCGGCATCGTCCGTTGGCCCGGCAAGGTGCCCGCCGGCACCACCTCCACCGCACTGTGCACGATGATGGACTTTCTGCCCACTTTCGCGAAGCTCGCCGGAGCACCACTACCGAAGGCCACAATCGACGGCCACGACCTCAGCCCCACGCTCCTGAAGCCCAGTCAGACAGCGACGCCTTACGACGAGATCGGCTTCTTTTACTACCAGGGAGAGCAGCTCCAAGCGGTCCGCGCCGGGCCCTGGAAGTATTACCTGCCACTCGAAACCAAGCACATCACCATCAGCGGCAAAACGGCCCCTGCACCTGCCGAGCTCTACGACGTCGTCAACGATGTCGGCGAAACCCATGAGGTCTCCGCCCAACATCCAGACATCGTCGCCAAGCTCACCGCCATGGCCGAAAAAGCCCGGGCAGATCTCGGCGACCTCGACCGCCCCGGCAAAGGCCAACGCCCCGCCGGCCGAGTCGAGACCGCTACGGCGCGTCAGCTTGGCGAATAGTCATCACGCATGCCCAGGCTTGCGCTTGTGGATGATCAGAATGTTTCCCGACGGATCAAAGACCATGGCCATGTGACACACCGGCGTCTCAAACGGCTCCATCTTGAACGTTGTTCCTGCTGCCTTCAGCGTGGCGATGGTGGTATCAAAATCCACGGCCTCCAGACCGCAGCTCGGGCCATCGGCACTGGGCAACCATCCCGGTGCCTTGCCGATCGCAAGCGTGTGTGGCCCCAGTTCATACTCGACCCATCCACCATCATCTCCCATCGGGGTGACCATGGTGGGGACGAGCTGGAGCACGCCCTCGTAAAAGGCACGGGAGGCGGAAAGATCGGCGGCAGGATAACAAGTGAAGGCAACTTCGGTGAATAGCATGGCGGTGTTTTGGGGGGTAAAGGGTGATTCGTCTATTGCTTGGCGGCCATCAAAGCCTGGGCACGTTTGCTGAGCTCTTCAGGGCTGACATCTTCGAGGTGTTGGCTAAAAGACCAGCGATAGCCAAAGGGATCGCGCACCATCGCATTGCGCTTCCCCCAGAAGTAATCGTTGGGCTGATTCAACGGTGTGGCACCCGCCTCCACCGCACGGGTGAAGGCTTCGTCACAGCTTTCAGTGGCGATGGAAAACAAGCAGGAAGCGGAACCTCCCTCCGGCATCGCCCTGGCATGCCACTCTGGGGATTCATCGGAAATGTTCAGCAAGGTGCTGCCTATCATGAAGGCCGCATGCGCCACGCTGCCGTCAGGCCCGCCCATGCGAAAGAGTTCCTTGGCACCGAAGGCACGGGCGTAAAAGTCGAGTGCGTCCGTAGCGCGGCGACAGGTCAGGGAGATGGTAACGGAAGGTTCTGGAGTCTGGCTCATGAATCAAGTGGGGGAGGTTAGTTGGCTTCACATGCTCTGCGTTGGCAGTGCCGAAGTTTTCGCACCTGCCCCTGACAACCCTATGTCAGGAGTGATTCACGGCCGGATGCTTTTTTTGCTGGTGATGATGATTCGCCGTCGCCAAGGCAAGTGCTCTGACTTTTTCCGCCAAGGCCGAGGGCTCAACGATATCGGCATCGGTGCCCAATCCCAAAAGCCATCGCGCCAAGGAGTCCAAGCCATCGGGGCCCAAGGCAAACCGGACACGAACGCTCTTCCCCACCCGCTGCTCATCGATCAGAGTGGGTCCCCAATAACGACGGGCGCTTTCGATTGAATGCAGTGGTAGATCGATCACGGCCGAAAACGTCCGTTCGGGCGTCATGCAGCGCTCCAGGTGCCCCGCCAGACTGATTCCTGGCCGTGGCGGGATCGACTCAGTCAGCGTGCGGCACTGCAAGATACGATCCACGCGAAAGTCCCGCACCTCCTCCCGCAATCGACACCACGCAAACAGATGCCAGTGGTCGAGGTAAAACACCAGACCCAGCGGTTCAACGGTTCTGGATGTCGCCACATCCCGATTCACGCCGTGATACTTGAGTTCGAGGACGCGCCCCTCCGCCAAGGCCTCCTGCACCGTGCTGAGCGATACCGCGCCACGCTGTGGCGTGCGACCTCTCACCATCGTGGTTTTGCGTACCCGTTCGACCCGTTCTTGAAGTCGCGCAGGTAGGACCGCTGTCACTTTGCCAATGGCTGATCGCGTCGCTTCGCGCATGGAGCCATCCGTCATTCGCTCGGTGAGCAATCCCCCCGTGATCAGCGCAAAGGCTTCCTCCGACGAAAACATCACCGGTGGCAAATGGTAACCACGCATCAGGCTGTAACCGACCCCGGGCTCTCCCACGATCGGCACTCCGCTCTCGCCCAGCGCAGCGATATCACGATACACCGTCCGCTCGGTGATTTCGAAGTGGCCCGCCATCTCCGCCGCCGTGGTGACGCGGCGGGATTGCAGCATCATGACCATGGCGACGAGGCGGTCCGTTCGATTCATTGCCGAACCAAAGCATCCGTCGCCTTTAAGTCAAAGCGCACACTCACCACGGAGTTCTTCTCTTTACCCGGCGCATACTTCACATAGGTCGTCGCGACGATGGTGCCATCCGGCAACAGCTCCATCCCAGGATAACCACAGTCGCCAACGCGCTCCGCATAACTATGCAGCAGCTTCACGCGATACTGACCGGGCTTGCTCATCTTGATGTCGTCGTAGGTTCCGACCCAGGCCACAAAATGACCTTTGGTCGGGCTGTTGAGCGCTTGATCGCGAAAGGCCACCACCATGCGCCCATCAGAAGTGAAGACCCCTGCATGACGATCACCGGTGAGTCCCCAGGGAGTGTTTACCGGAGTGCTCCAAGTCTTGCCTTCATCCTGGCTGAACATCATCAGGCTGCGCTGCTTGTGCGTGTTTTCCCGCATCAAGCAACACAACTCGCTGCCATCGGGGGGGCGGAAAACAAAGGGCTCGCAGGGATTCTTACCCTCGACACTGGCAACGACATGCGGCTCACTCCAGGTGAATCCACCATCGGCGCTGATCGTTTGCAGCACTTCGAGCGGTGCCTTGTCCGCACCGCCAGGACCTTTGTGATACAGGCCAAGGTAGCTGCCATCCTTCAGTCGCACCATGCTGCTAAAGGTCATCACGCAAGGGAACCCCAGCGGCGGCATCTCCTTCCAAGTCTTGCCGGCGTCCTCGCTCATGATGCTCGGCATGCCCGGGCCTTTGCGATTGTCCTTCGCGGCGGAAAAGACCCAGATCCTTTCCTTCCCCGCCGGATCCGTCATGCGATAGATGCTCGGGCAATTTTGATGCGTCTTAAAGCCAGGCGGCATCAGCTCATCCACGCGAGACCACGTCACACCGCCGTCCTCACTGCGCGCCATCGGTCCCGCAGCGCCACCGTGATTGATGCACCACACGCAGAGAAGTGTTTTGCCATCGGCTAAGAGAGTCGTCGTCGGATGCCCCTGATAGGTCTCCACCGTACCCGCAGCGATCACGGTTTGGCGGTCTTTTTGATCCGAAAGATCAACGATGGGGAGATCAGGTTTATCTTCGGCATGAACCAACGAAATGGCGGCGAGGAGTGGAATGAGAAGAGTACAACGCATGGGTGAAAACAAACGAAGACGAAACGCAGAAACTCGCGGCGAGTTGAGCCTCACTCCAGACCTGCCTCCCTCAGCTCCTTGAGGACGCGGCCACTGAGTGGTGCATCGGGATGCAGTCCCATCACGCGCTTGCTGTCTTTTCCCGGCTCGGGGGCGCGGAAGATGGCGGACCAGTTGATGCTGAATTCGGGGAAGGTCTTTTTCATTTCCTCGACGCGATCCCAGTTCGCCATCACGCGGGCCTTAGCTTCCGCGTCCTTGCCCTTGCTGGCTTCCAGCTTCTGCATCCAGGCCCGAGTATCGACCACGAGTTTGGAGTAATCGAGACCGCACTGAATGAAGTGCAGACGACGGCGGTATTTTTCATCGGCACCCGCGATCTTGGTGGCAGCAGCATCGAGATGGGATTGGGCTTTGGCGAAGAGTTCAGGCGTGTATTTCTTTGGCAGGTCGTAGGCGCGTTGGCGGCTCGGTTCTTCGGCGACGAATTCCATCCTTGTCTGCTCCAGCAATTTCCAATAGGCCTTCACGTCCGAGGCAGCAAGCCCAAAGCCGCGCTGATAGTAGTCATCCATCAATGCCTCCACATCCGTCTGCGGATTCCAGGCCAGATGCGCAAGGGCATAGTAATGGGGACCCTGCGTAGCCCAGTGAAACCAGAAGAGGTCAAAGTACAGCCCGATGCAATGATACTGCGCCGCGAAGCGGAAGTCCTCGCCAGCCTGCGTCATCGCGACATCGGGCATGCCCCAGCTCAATCCCGCTTGGCTGCCCAAATTCGGCCTCCAAATCAAGTGTGCCGCCTTCTTTGCCCAACCAGCGTGTTGCTCCATGGGAAGCTTGCGATGTTCCGGTGACCGCATCGAGAAATTCGCCACGCTGGAGATGATCACATTGTCATCGGGAACGATCCCGATCGGCGGATTGCGGGCAAAACCATACGCATTCAGCATCACGAAGAGTTCCCGATTCGGAAACTTTTCTTTCAACAGGCGACCCAGCGTGTTGGCAAATCGCACATCGCGATCTGATTGCGAGACGCCTTCAAATTTCATTCCACCGGGAAAGGACCAAGTCATCTTCTCACCATCCGGATGGTCCCAGGCCAGACAGTTCGCGCAGGTGCAGTGACCCGAGGTATATCCATCGTTCGGCGAGACGTTGAAGATGTTTTTGGTCGGGTCCGCCGCCAGCTCTTCTTCCACATTCGCCAGCCATTGTTTCCAAACAGCGGGATTAGAGGCACAGAGTTTGGTGTTGCCAGCGTTGGGTGCCAACGATGGCCTGCTGCCATCTGGCGCTGCCGCAAAATACTCGGGGTGCGATTTGCCGTACTTCTCCCACCAATCGCCAAAACCATGACCGCCATCGATCTCCATTGAGTCGAGCTGCACGCGCTGAAAGCGAGCCCAAAGCTCATCCACACCCTCTTTGTTGTCACCCAGGGAAAGCTTCTGCAACAGCCCACTCCGCGCCCGAATGCTGGGATGATAGCGAATTTCGCAGGGGGCGACAGCGATGCGATCACGCTGAACAAGGTCCTCCTCAGCTGGCCACAACCAGCGCACGCCGAGCTGATCCTGAATGAAACTGTACACCGCGTTCGCGGTGCCATACTCCTGCTGCATGTCTGTCTTCATCGCCAATCGGCCTTTGGCTTCCATGTGATCAGGATCCCAACGATCGCGTCCAGCAATGACGAGATGGTTTTCGTTGGCGAGGATCAGCGTCTCTTCAGGATGCTGAAAATCGAGATCCGCTTTGGGGAACAGCGTTTTCACCGTCGGCGATACACTCACCCAAATCGCGTGCTCTGGCATTGCCTGCGGCGCACCCTTCATCACCTCGGGCCGCTGGCCGCTGATTTTTTCCACGTAATCCGCCAAGGTCACCGCCGCATCATGCGTGCGTGGCGGGGCACCCGCATCCACGATGATCGGAGCGGGCGCGACGTCTTTGGCTACGATGATGAAGTCGGCGGAATGTGCGGCCAGAGGTACTAGCAGCAGAGCGATGGAGGATAGGGTCAGTTTCATTGAAAAGTAGCGCGGACCAGAGTCTTCTCTGACGACGGGAAAGTTGCAATACCTACGGTGCGGATCGAAGTGAATACACAGCCTCAATCGGCGGCACCTCAAAGCGCAGAGCGGCTTTCCCATCCACCGTCGTAGCCTTGGTGGAGATGACGGTTCCTTGTTGGTCTTTGACGACCGTGTCGTCAGGCTTCCACTCAGGAGGCAGCACAATCTCGACCGTGAGCGACTGGTCGTAGAGTGTCGGATCGGTCGTGCAACGGACGCGAAAGACCAGCTTCTCAGCGTCGGACTCGACAAGCTCAAGTGTGGCCGCATCCCGCTCTCGCTGATACTTGAAGATATCGGCCATGCCAGCGATCCAGAGCTTGGCCGAGTGTTCCTTCGCGATATCCAGAGCCGCCCGAAAGTTTGCCTCGGTGCTGCTGAGCCCATCGCCGATGTAGTGGTAGTGGATTCGGCACCAAAGACCGCGCTGGAGATGCTGCTCCAAAATGCGCCGGAAGTTTTCGACTCGATTCCCATAGCTATCATCCATGCCCGTGCTGTTCTCTGACGCGTCAAAGTGGTGATACTTGTCGAGGTAGTAGCGCAGCGTTCTCGTCGTATCCCAGCGTGTCCCACCGCCTAGATTCAGCGCGGTAAGTTTGCTCCGATCAGGCACGAGTTTCCAAATCGCCTCGGCTGCCTCTCCGATCTCGGCCTCCATGTCTTCATCGCCAAAGCCACCGCGATGATGGGCGGAGTGATTGGCAAACTCCTGATCGCCTCGAGCCGCCAGCGCTTCCCATTCGGCACGATGCTGATCGAATTCCGAAGTGCGACGACCTCCCGACTCCGAGGCCCCAGGGCAAATCATGAACGTGCCACGAAAGCCATACTCCCTCAAGATCGGCACCGCCTTGGTGAGATGCGTCGGATGGGAATCATCAAAGCGAATGCTTAGCGCAGCAGCGCGACCACCGTGCCATTTCGCGATGCGCATCTGCACGCCGCTTACACCGTCCTGGATAGCACGGAGTTTTTCACTCGTGGGCTTTGACCAGCCACCTGCGGGCTTCACCGCTTGCACGACGAAGTCCGTCACGCCTGTAGGCAGCGGCACGGACAGCTTGAACCACTCAATGCCGGTGCGCTGTACCACCATCGCTTTTCCACCTGCATCACGCACTTCCACGTCGGCAGCGGGCCAGATGTTCGGCCCGCTGTTCGGCAGATCCACACGAACCGCAAGCGGGCGTGTCTCTCCATGGGCATCCACATGCACCTTCACTTTGAACTTATCCAGAAGCTGCGCCTGGACGACCGCAGGGCCTTGATCCGCACTCAGCGCTACCTTCACGCCGCCGAGATCCTCGCCAAATGTTCGACCAGGACCAATGATCCCACTCGCAAAGGCGAGGGTTGCGAGAAGTTGAATGCATCTTTTCATACGATCAGTTTTGGGGCGTCGTCTCTTTGTTCGGCGATCAAACATACACGACCTCACCGCGTGATCTCTCACCGTCATGACGCAGGCCGACTTGCGAAAGGGAGAGAGACAACTGTCCGCTGTTCGTTTCATTGGCCAGCCTGCACCAAGATGAATGAAAACACCCAACTCATGAACGCAAATTTTAGTCGGCGGGAATTCACTTCGCTTTCATCAGCGGGCTTCTGCGGCTTGTTGACCAGTTCCTTGATCGAAAGCGGACATGCCGCCGAAGAAAAGCATGATCCAGCCGAGAAACGTCTCATGCTTCTTGGCCTCAACGCGCTCGCCCGTGCCCATGAGATGAATTACTTCACCGACGGCCATCGCGGCGCGAGCCTGGTGTCTGCGCATCTGATGTGCGTGGACAATAAGCTGGATGACAAGACCACCGCACGCATCACCGAGTTGTTCGACCTGAATTGGGCTCCATCGCCGCTTTGCAAACCCTTCCCCGAGGAGGAGCCGGACCCCGCATTGATCGACAAGATCGGTCTCGCACTCGCCGACGGCAAGGGCGTGCTGCGCGAGGTGGGTCATAACGCCATCTTCGCGATGTTGGCCATCAAAGGCTTCCGCATGCTGCCGAGCGCCGCCACGCCGAAGCGAATCGAAGGCGTGTGCAAACTCATCCGTGCCATCAAACCCTGGCGTGACATCGACCCGAGCCCCGAGGTCGATCCCCCGCCTTTCTCCGACACGGCCGCTGCGTCCGAATTCGTCCTGCGCGAAGCCAGCGCCACCGTCGATCGTTTCATCGGCCATGGGCAAGGTTTCACCGGCCACATGCTCACCTTTGGTCAGGCACTCGTCGAACTCGCCGCGATGGGCGATGTCGAATGGGCCGAAAGCTGCCGCACTGCTTTCCGCAAATACGTCACCATCACACGCAACGGCCCCCAACCGGAAGACAAGACCTTCAAGGATCACCAGCCCAGCCCGCTGCGCCCGAACAGCGCGGAGTACTGGCAGAAGCGCGACCCGCGCACGCTCGGCATCGGCCATGTCTTCAAATATCCCTACAGCTACTACGAACTGCTGCGGCACGTCGATAATCCCGCGCTGAAGCACGAGTGGGACGCGAAGGCGTATCACTTGTTTTAGGCTCACCGATTTTTGTACACCTTCGTGAATTCGAAAGGCGCAGTGTGGGTTAGGTCAGGCGCCCTTGGGCAGGAGAATCTTAATCATCCGAGCGCGCTGCGGACTTGCGACGAGCTCCTGTAGCGTGTTCTCGTCCAAGGTATCGTAAAATGCGGTCATCGCCCGGGCAAGTGCTCCCTTCAGTTGGCAATTGCTGCTAATCGGACAAGTATTGGTGGCTGCATCAAAGCACTCCACAATGGCGGGTTGATTCTCCGTTTCTCGCACCAGCTTACCGATTCGAATCGTGTCCGCAGAACGCGCGAGCCGGACGCCGCCGCCTCGACCCCGGCGGGTCTCGAGATAGCCGAGCTTGGACAACTCCTGCACCACCTTCGCCAAATGGTGGTGTGAGATTCCGTAAGCTTTACTCACTTCGTCCAACTGGAATACGTCGCCCTTCAGTGCGCCAAACATCAGAATACGTAGGGCGTAGTCGCTGAAGAAGCTGAGTTTCATGGCTGAGGGGAAGAGACGGGGACGGTGAAGTTGAGAGTCTGCACCGATCTCGCGCTACTGGCCACAGGGCAATCGAAATATCTCATTCAATGTTGCGTTTGTTAAACAGGTATCGGATATACCTGTTTTCAGGTCGCTCCCCTGTTGGCGTTGCCGTGAAGATAAACCCAAACCAACCTATCAACCCATACTCCCCATGCTGAAACTCAGTCAGTTGCTCCTCAACCTTACCCTTGCTCTTACGTTCTCAGCGACTCTTGCCCTCGCGAATGAATCGCCAACCAATGCCCCTTCAGGAGAGTTCAATACCGTTTGCCCCATCAGTGGTAAACCAGTCGATCCGAAGATCACCACGGTCTATGAGGGCCAAACGTATGCCTTTGCTCAGGACGCCTGCCGCACCAAATGGTTGGCAGAACGCGAGAACAGCCTTTACCACAAACTGGGGGGCAAGGCTGCCATAGACGCTGCCGTGGAGTCGTTCTATGTGAAGGTGCTAGCTGATAGTCGCATCAAGCACTTCTTTGACGACATCAACATGAATAAGCAACGTCGGAAGCAGAAAGAGTTCCTCTCCGCAGCCTTCGGCGGGCCGAATCCCTGGACAGGCAAAGACATGCGCAAGGCCCACGCCAACCTTCCCGGCCTCAACGAGACTCACTTCAATGCCGTGGCCGAGAACCTTCAGAAGACGCTCGAAGAACTGAAGGTGCCGAAAGATCTCATCGACCAAGTCATGGCTATCGCCGCCAGCACCAAAGACGCGGTGTTGAACAAACCCGTGGCGAAATAGACTCCTGGTGCATTTTCGATTACCGCGCCCGAAAGCCGCAGCGGACACATTCCGCTGCGGTAATCGCGGATCGGACACTGCATTGGTTCCACAGATTCGGTTCACGACAGATGGCTGAAGATCACCTGTGGTGAACTGAATCTGCAAGAAACACGGAACGCTAACTCTCACCATGCGACTCTTTCAATCTCTGCGACCTTGGCTTGGCATTGAGCTGATCGACGTTAGTGCCACGGAGAAAATAGTGTCCGCAGTGGGTGGAGGCATCGCCATCTGGCTGTTAAGTTATCTCACCTCAATCGTCCTTCCGCATCAGGGTGCCATGCTGGTAATCGGATCCATGGGCGCGAGCGCCGTGCTGTTGTATGCAGTGCCTCATGGGCAGCTCTCACAGCCCTGGCCAGTAGTGGCGGGGCATGGAGTTTCCGCCCTGGTGGGTGTGACGTGTGCACGCTGGATTCCGAGCCCGCCACTTGCTGCCGCTTGCGCAGTGGGGCTCGCCATCGGCATAATGCATCAGTTGAAATGCATCCACCCGCCAGGGGGAGCGACAGCATTTACGGCCGTGCTAGCTGGAGAGGCGGTGCGCAGTCTTGGTTTTTCGTTTGTCGTGTTTCCGGTGCTAACCAATGCCCTCATCATCGTCATGCTGGCAGTCATCATCAACTATCCGTTCCCATGGCGGCGCTACCCCGTGGTTCTCCGTCGTTCCTCTCCACCGCCCTCTGCAGATGCACCCAAGCATGAAGAGGTCATCGCTGCCATTCGGTCGCTCGATACCTTTGTGGACATCAGCGAAGAAGATCTGCTCCAACTCATCGACATCCTCACTCACCAGCCAAGCGTGATGTCCCGCGCACCCAACTCGCCCAAACACTATGAATCCCCCCCTTCCTGATCTCACCGACCGCACTGACATCATCCGTCTCGTGGATACCTTCTATGAACGCATTCGGAAGGACGAAAAGCTTGGTCCGATATTCAATGACATCGCCAAGGTCAACTGGGCCACGCACCTGCCCAAGATGTATGACTTCTGGGACACAGTGCTTTTCCGATCAGGAACCTTTCGCGGTGATCCATTAGGTGTTCATGCGCGGCTCGTCCCATGGGCCGACATGGGGCGCGCTAGCTTCGAACACTGGCTCGTATTGTTCCGACAAACAGTCGCCGATCTGTTTGAGGGCACCAATGCCACCGTCATCGTTCGCAGTGCAGAGGACATGGCCAATGTCATTTACAGCAAGATCAACAACGTGCCCGATCCACGATTCGATCCCGCGAATCTAACGCCCGAGCAAAAGGCTCGATACGCCACTTATCGGGGCACATAAACCAGTTGCGTCTAGATGCTCACAACCTCTTAGAGTTGCCTGTTGGCGAGTGAATACAAAGTCTGCATGCCTCCAGCAACAGCTTTAGATCACTTGCCTTTGTTCGCCTTCATGAACTCCAAAATCGCAATCCGTGTCGGATCCCCCTCTTCGGCGATTTTGCTGGCGATGCTCCCATGTGTGCGATCTTTGATGAGCATGCTATGCATGCCCTCATTTCCCGCCGCTCTCATCATTTCCACGAAGAGCATGTTCTCCTCGCCACGCGCGGCCATGTCGCGATCCGCGTAAAGCACGAGAAATGGCGGCGTTTTCGGCCCACAGAAGTGCAGCGGCGCGGCATCGTCAGCCGTGATTTGATACTTCTTTCCGCCGCGCTCTTCGCGCACCGTGTAGTGGGTCAGGGTTTGGCCACTGACAGGGATCAGGCCGGCGATGTCAGCGAGTTTCACTCCGGCATCAGCCAGGTAGTGTGCGTCCACACCCAGCATCAGCGCGATGTAGCCGCCTGCCGAATGTCCGCCGACGAAGATCTTCTTTGTGTCCCCTCCGTGTTCCGCGATATGTCTTTGCGTCCAAGCCACGGATGCGGCGGCGTCTTCGAGATAGGCTGGAAACGTCACCTTCGGGCTCAGTCGGTAGTTCGGCGCCACGACGGCGATCCCCGCCGCTGCGAGACTGCGGGCGATCTCGGGCGTGAGCACCGTGTCTTCTTTGGTGCCTGCTTTGTCGCCTTGTTTCAAGCCACCACCATGAAACCACACGAGCGTGGCGAAGTTCTCGCGATCCTTCGGCAAATAGACATCCAGTTTGCAGCGCGACTGCTCATAGTCCGTCAACGCATCCCCCGACTTGTAACAGACGTCCGTCAAGACGGCATCAGCCGCCGCGCTGGTGATGCTGGTAAAGAGAAAGGCGACGAGGGTAGTGAGACGAAGCATGGCTCAGTTTAGCGGGAGGTGACCCCATTCGTCGAGTCTGACCTTGCAAATCACACGGTGCCTCCGACCGAGCGGCTGACACATGTCCGCGTGTCGACTCGTTTGCTCCCCATGCTCCGCCACCTGTCCTGCCTGTGTTTGTTTCTGTTTCTCGCCGTTAGCCCGTTGCCAACCTCCGCAGCTGAAGGCGATGATCCCTTCGAGTTTCTCGTCATGGGCTGCATGCCCTACTACATGCCGCAGGACGCCGAGCGATTCCAACACGTCATCGCAGCAGCCAACAAGTTCGCCCCTGCGTTCAGCGTGCATTGCGGTGACACCAAGTCCGGGAAGAAGCCCTGCGACGACGCGGTTTACGGTCAGATCCGCGGCTGGTTCGACCAGTTCGCGCAGCCGCTTGTCTATGTGCCGGGCGACAATGAATGGACTGACTGCCACACAGAAGCCGCCGGCTCGTTTGATCCCGTCAACCGACTATCGCTAGTGCGCCGCACGTTTTTTTCCAACAAGCACGAGAGTCTCGGTCGGCAAAAAATTGCCCTGACCTGCCAAACCGATATGCAGCCTGAGTTTGCCAACTACATCGAGCACAATCGCTGGAGCAAAGGCGGCATCCTCTTCAACACGCTCCACATCGTCGGCAGCAACAACAATGCCCGCGAAGACAACGACGCGGCGATGGCGGAGTTCCTCGCACGAGACGCCGCCTCGATCGCTTGGTTGAAGGCCGCCTTCGCCGAGGCGGCAAAACCCGAGCACCGAGCGCTCGTGCTGTTCATGCAAGCCAATCCGCTGTCTGAAACTAAACGCTCCGAGCCACGCGGCACCGGCTTTGCCAACTTCATTCCCGCCTTGCGCGAGGCTGTGCAGACTCTACCGAAGCCCGTGTATCTCTTCCACTCCGACAGCCACTACTTCCGCATCGACAAGCCGCTCACCTCCGCCACCGGCCAACTTCTGGAAAACTTCACGCGCATCGAGACCTTCGGTGGGCACAACCTGCACCTCATTCAGGTAAAAGTGACCCCGACCGCCACCGATCCCCTGGTCGCATCGCCGCTCATCATCGAGGCAAACAAGGCGGATCCTTCGGCACCTTTGGCTAAGTGATGGACTCAGAGCTCACTCAGTCTTCACAAGCCGCACATAGTCGAGACCGACGTAGCGGTTTGGTTTGGCTTTGGGATTCGCGCCGGTGATGCGGATGACGAGCTTGTGTGTTCCGGCAGTGAGCTGACCGATCTGGTGCTTCAAAACGCCGCTGGTGACCTTGGCGTCATAAAGATCAACCGGATTGCCGAGGCCTTTGCCATCCAGCATGAGTTGCACGATGGCGAAGTCGGGCGCACGGGTGAGGACGGTTTCGAGCGCGTAATCGCCGACTGCGGAGACATTGAACGTGATCTCAATGTGTTCGCCGACTTTGCCGCCAGTCCACAGGCACTGCGCGCCGCCGCTCCATCTGCCGCCGCTGAAGTTTTTCATGTTCTGCGGCTTCACCACGCCCGCGCTGGCCTTGATCGACGCGGCGAGGACTTCGCCTTCCAGCGCACCAGCCACACGTTCCATCACATCGGCCGTTGGCGCTTCTTTGGCGATCAACGCGGCGCGCTCCTCCGGCGTCAGCGGTTTTGGCTGCGCAGTCCTCCATTCATCCTCGGTCACGGTCTTGGTGCGGTGCAGCAGCACATGCGCGCCCACCATGCCACCGGTGAGAATGTCGGGCAGCTTGTCGCCGTTCACCTCCTGGATCACCAACTGACGACCGATTCCGGCTTCGCCGTCCGCCTTCATCGGAATCCAGTCGACTCCGTCCTTGCCGCGCACGAGCTTGAACCAATAGACCACCGCGCCCGCATCCCACATCGGTGATTTTTTGTGATGCGACCAATAGGTCTTGCCGGTCACGATGTCCTTGAGGCCATCGCCATCCATGTCGGCGAGCTGGACGCTGTGCAGCTCGCTGAACAGCACACCATAGCGGTTCTGCGAAGCGCGATCACCCATAATCAGATGCTCCTTGAAGCCCTGCGACGTCTGCTCATGCCATGACAGGCCATACTCATGCGCGGCGAGGCTGGTGATCACATCATTGTCACCATCGCCATCGACATCATAGGCGTACATCTCCGCACCTCCCCGAGGTGCGAACGGCACTTTGTGCAATGCCCAGAGGCCCTGCGTCAAATCCTCCGGCTGCTCGAACCAGCCGTCTTTCATCAGCACATCGAGCCTGCCATCGCCATTCACATCGCCAACGCCAAGTCCGTGCCCAAAACGCTCTGGAGCAATGCGTTCCGAGATCGGATAAAAATTCCACGGCTCCAATCCGTTCGCCGGATTGATCTCCACCCAACCAAAGTAGCCATCGCGTGTGCATACGAGCTCCGGCGGATCATCGCCAATGAGGTTCACAAAATGGGGAGATTCATTCGAGACCCAGTCAAAGACCTGATGCTTCGGCCACGGCGCATCCTGTCCCTCTTTGCCTGGATTCTGATACACAAAGGCAGGGGTGCCGGGGAAGCCGGCCGTCAGCACATCCACCAGGCCGTCCTTGTTGAAGTCGTAAGGCCAAGAGAAGAAGTTGTTCGCGTAGCCTTCCCGATTCTGCGGCGCCGCCTGATAGATGATCTTCTTCGCTTTGAAATCAGGTCCCGCAAACCAGAACGGCCCGTGCAGGATGTCGATGTGGCCATCGCCATTGATGTCCGCCGCGTTGATGCCTTCCGAGTAATATCGGTCGGTCAGTTGGAGGCGCTCAAACGAATGAATCTGCCGCTCCTCCGCAGAGATCAGCGAAACAGCGACGAGCAACGAGGTGACAATGGCGAAGCGCATGATAGCAGTTAAACGCACACCACGGGAGGAACTCATCAAATGGCAACGATCGCCTTTGGGCCACCGATGGAAAACCGGCCTCATCGCTATTTTGTTCAAGCCAATCACGTTGATACACCCAAGCCACGTCACCGGAGAAAAGACACCCCATGAATCGCAACAAATTCCTCAAGCTATCCACCAGCATCATTGGGGGTTTGACCATTCCCGGCCTCTGGGAACCTCGCGTCCACGCCGCCGACCCCACCAAGCCAGAGCGCGTCGCCGTCGACGAAACCTATCTCATAAAGGGGCTCAACGCCATGGCCAGGGCCCATCGCATGAGCTCCATGGCCGGGCATCTCGGTGCTTCGCTGGTGGCCGGTTATTTCATTGGGCAGCAACGCCCCGATCTCGAGCCTGAAGTCTACCGGGGCATCCAAGGGGATCTCGATCGCGTCATGGCTGGCGAGTCCGTGTTCGGCACCAAGATGACCAAGGCTTCAAAGATTACGGATGCAGAACTGTTTGAAGACTTCCCCCAGCAGAAGGCGAATCCAAGCGGGATCGACGCCATCGCCGAGGCGCTCGCCAAGAATATCAAGACGCCGCGTGAATCCGGGCACAACGTGATCTTCGCCTCCATCGCCATCCACGCCCTCAAGGAACGCCCGGAGTTCGCAACGCCCGCGATCCTTGGCGGCATTTGCAAGCTGATCGCCCTCTTCGACAACGCGCACCCCGGCAGCGGCTATTACGGGAAGGCGAAGGGGCGGATCAAAGGCAACAAGATCCAGCTTCCGGAGAACGATGATGGCACGCCGCAGTACACCGACGTGAAGGGCATGGTCGATGCCGTGCTTGACGCGATCATCACGCACGATCCAAAGATTCACGTTCAAGGTTACGGTGGTCTCGTGCACGTGAACAACCACGCCGCCGCCATCACCGATCTCGCGCAATACGGCTATCCCGAGCTCGTGCCTGCCGCCATCGCATCCCACCACCAGCACCTGCGGCTGTGGCGCACCCTGCCAAATGTCGCCGATGAATTCGGCCCAGAGCCCTTCTCCGCCTTCGGCCCCTACACCGCCGCCTACTGGACCTCCGACAAGCTTCCCTACGATCGCGCGCTCCTCACGCATCGCGTCAAAACCATGTTCGGCTTCGATGAACTGGCAGAAGCCATCGACGACGCAGCCAAGGAAAAACAAGCCTACGACAAACTGCGCTACTTGATGTAGCCGTCGTCTGCTGCGTCATGGGCGCGTGTGATCGACCGCAAATGCACCAGGCCACGACGACCTGTAGTGATCTCACGGCGCGGGCAACTCTTTAATGAACACATTCCGGAACTCGACGGCGTCTTTGTGATTTTGTAGTGTGATAGGTCCCTCAGCTGGGATGTCCTTCACGCGAGCACCTTGGATCACCTGCGTGCCGTTGAGCGAGACATCGACGCGGTCGCCGTGCAGGGTGATGATGAAGCGGTTCCATTCGCCGGGGCCTTTGTCGGCGCGGGTGCTGGGCATGGTTTTGAGACGCTCTTCTTTTGTGGCACTCATGTCCTTGAACTTCGTTCCGATCTCGCCGCTGCCGCAGGGCTGGCACCAGATGTTCACCTGCGCGAGTCGTGCGCCACGCAGATACACGCCGCTATCACCCCAGGTGAGATTGTCCTTCATGATCGTCCTGCCCTCGGCATCCGTGTGGAAGGTGCCGTCGTCTTGGAGCCATTGATGGGGTTTTATATGTGGTTCTCCGGTGAGGCGCCAGTCGACCATAAGCGTGAAGTCTTTGAAGTGCTTCTGCGTGGAAAGGTTGTAGTCCTTGCCCTTCATGCGCGGTGGTTCGTCGGTGCGGAGTCGGATGACGCCATCGGCGATCTCCCATGCGCCATCGAGATGCGCGGGATGATCCCAGTTCGCCCATGTCTTGCCATCAAAGAGCGGGGTGAAGCCTTCGGGTGCGGTGGTGGTGTCCGCTACGGTGATTCTGACAAGAACCACAAGGAAGAAGGTGGCGAGGTATTTCATGCTTGGAAGATGATGTCGGGGTGATTGACCGCGCGGTGCTACTGCGAGTCGCGGCAGGACTTGTCCCAGGCCTGCCATTGCGCGGCGAGATCGTTCACGACTTCGGGGTGTTTGGCAGCGAGGTTCGTCGTCTCCGTGCCATCGAGCGCGAGGTCGTAGAGTTCCCAGGGTGTCTGCGCGTCCTTCGAGATGAGCTTCCAATCACCGGAGCGAAACACGCGATGCTGCGGCACGCGCCAAGCGAGTGGGCCGCGCGCTGGCAACGACTGTCCACGCAAGACAGCAACCAGGCTGCGGCCATCAAGAGGGAGCGGCCTGCGGTCGCCGAGTTCGGTGGGATACTCTGTGTCTGCGAGTTCGAGGAAGGTTGGCATGAGGTCAATCACATGGCCAATATCATTGACGATCTTTCCACGGGCAGCGATGCCTTGAGGCCAATGCGCGATGAGTGGAGTGCGGATGCCGCCTTCGTAGCCGCTGAGTTTGGTGCTGCGAAAAGGGGCGCCACTCGTGAGTGCCCAAGCAAGACCGTAGGCGGCAAAGGTATCGGGCGGCCCCGGCATGAGATCTGGGCCGCTGCCAGCTCGGATCGTCACGCCATCAATTCGCCATTTGGGGTCGGGCTTTTTGCTGGTGAATCCAAGGCCGTCGGTGCTAGGCCTCAATCCGCCGTCCGGTGCTGCGCCGTTGTCAGACAGGAAGATCACGAGCGTGTTGTCCAAGTCTCCATGCGCGCGCAGAGCATCGAGGATGCGGCCAGTGCTGCGATCAATCGAGGTCACTTGCGCGGCATAGACGGCCATGCGCTCGGCCTGCCAGTCTTTGAATGCGTCATCCGCCCAGGCATGAATTGCTGGCGCTCGTGGTGCGGGCGACCATGCCTCAGGGATGAGGCCATTGGCTCTCTGGAACTTCATTCGCTCTGCACTCCACTGATCCCAGCCACGCTCTCGGTAGCGTGCCCGATGTGGGGCGATATCGGCCTCGCGGGCGTGCAGCGGCCAGTGAGGTGCAACGTGGGCAACGTAGAGGAAGAAGGGTTTCTGCTTCGCTGTTGGACTGGCCTCGCGATCACTGAGGAAGGTCAAAGCATGATCGGTCAGGGCGTCGGTGAGATAGAAGTCATCGGGGAGGGGGACTCGCTTTTCATCGAGGTAGAAGGGATTGAACTGCACTTCATCGAAGTAGCTGATCTTGCCAGCGCACATGGGCCCAAAGAAACGATCAAAACCACGCTTGGCAGGCAGATCAGGGTCCTGCCATTTGCCAACGATCATGGTGTGATATCCCGCACGCTGGAGCCCTTCACCTAGCGTGATGCTGCGAGTGAAATCGGAAGGTTGATTCCAGTTCATGCCGGAATGCCCGATACGCTGCGCATAGAGTCCGGTCAGCAATGAAGCCCGCGTGGGGCCGCACACCGCGTTGTTGTAGAATTGAGTGAAACGCAGTCCGCCAGTTGCCAGCGAATCGATGTTCGGCGTCGGAATCTCACCTCCGTAACAGCCGATGTCTGACCACCCGAGATCATCCGCGAGAATGAGGACGATGTTGGGCGGCGTTGGTTTTTCTGCTGCACTCGCGATTGCACCAGCCAGCAGCAGCAACGTCACGAGCTTCATGGCTGACCTCCCTTCTTCGAGATCACAGGTAGAATGAGTCGTGACGCGGTTTCGCCGCCGTGGTGGATCGTTTGCTTGGCGGTTTTCAATTCGGCATCGGCGTTCTGATCCGCGGCGGTGTTGTGATTGCGGTCGTAGTTTGGGAAATCGCTGCTGGTGATGTCGACCCGAATGCGGTGGCCGACTTGGAACTCGTTCGAGGTGGGGCGCAGTTGGAGGCGATACTCGACGACCACGCCGGGCGTAATCGGATTGGGCTTATCGAGACCATCGCGGTATCGTGCGCGCACCATCCCGGACGCGATGTCACGATTGCTGCCGTCGGGAGCCACATCGATGAGCTTGACGAAGAAATCGGTGTCAGGCGCGCTCGATGCCGCATGGAGAATGACTTCGGGATAGCCGGTGACTTCCAGCGGTGCTGTGAGTGGCTCTGTTTGATAAACAAGGATGTCGCGGCGCTTCGCAAGCGGTGCTTGATCCGCTGGTAGCGTGAATAGTTGAGGACTCCACAAGGTCGGCACGGGGTTGTTCGGATCGTAGGTGTAGCTGTCTTGGGCGGGCGTGGGTGAATCAGATGTGAGCGCGCCATCGCCTGCGGGTGTGTTGGCTTTGCCGCCGCTGTGGAGATACAAAGTGTGAGGCGTCGCACGTGTGGGTGGCCACTCTTGTTCGTCGCGCCACTGGTTGGCACCCATGACGAAGATGCGCACAGGGGCGTCTTGGTTGACGCCGTTGGCCTTGCCTTTGAGCCAGTAGTCAAAGTAGCGAATCTCGGTCTGCACGACGTCCAGCGACGCACTTTTGCCAAAGTCCACATCGCCGACCTTGCTCTTGCCATGACCGGTGTGGCTCCAGGGGCCGATGATCAGGCGCTGACCATCCCGAGCTGCCTCGGTCCTCCCCACTCGCCGCATGGCGCGATGGATCTCAATGCCATCATTGCAGTGATCGAACCAACCGACGATGTCGAGATTTGGCACGCTGACCTCTGGGCACTTTTCCACGAACTGCCATGGATCGAGGTGCGGTGCGCGCAGCCAGGCGTCCACGGCATCTTTTTCATCCTCAAAGACGTTCTTCGGAAGATTTAGCCACGGCAGGAAATGCAGTAGCCGATCGCCTTCGCCATCCTTCCAGAGTTTGCTGGCTTCCGCTTTTGATTTCACGCCATCCGCGCCAGATCGCAGTCGCATGTCAGGCGACATGCCTGCATAGAACCAATTCAAACGCCGCCCCGGTCGGATGGTGCCCGGGCCTTCGAGAGCGGTGAGACTGGCGGGGATGGACTCCGCCGCCATGCATACCAGCGATGGCGGACGCAGCGCTGCGAGCCGCCATTGCAGGAAGGCATTGTAGGAAATACCAAAAGTGCCGACCTTGCCGTTGCATCCGGGCAGCCTTGCCGCCCACTCCACGGTGTCGTAACCATCCTCGGCATCGTGCGTGTCGAATCGGTAAAACGACTCCCACTTTCCCTCCGATGCATAGCGTCCCCGCGCATCTTGGCGCACCACGATGTAGCCCGCCTTGGTGTAAGCATCCATCTTCGGCTGGCCTTTGCCGTAGGGAGTGCGCAGCACCAGTGCGGGATACGAACCCTGTGCCTCCGGGCGATAAATGTCGGCGCGCAGGACTACTCCATCACGCATCGGCACCGCGACATCACGCTCGATCTGCGTGGCCGCTGCTGGCAGCGCGGCGAGCAGAAGAAAGAAAAGGAGGCGTGAGGTCATGGTCGTGGCTGATTAGGGTGCAAGTTCCTTGAGCAATTTCAACGCAGCTTCGACGAGCGCCTCACCAGAGCCTTGGGCACAACGGGCGCTGACGACTTCGTAGTTGCCCTGGGGATAAGCGCGGCTGTCGGGGATGTAGCCGATGCTGCCGTTGGCGAGTTCGGCGATCATCGTGTGCTTGAACGGCGACTGCTTTTTAAGCGCGAGCCCGAGTTCAACAAAGATCTCGCCCGGCAACGCGACAATGGCGGCTTCATCACTGAAGGCGATGGCCTGCACTTCGACGCTGAGCGGTTCGTCTTGCTTGCCGATGGTTTCCAGAATGCACACGGCCTCAGCCATGGTGACGGTGCCGAGGTTCTTGGTGACCATGCGAGTCGCGATGTCCTTAGCCTTTTCGATTTCAGCCTCGGTGTAGCTGCGGCGTTGCAGGGTGACACGGATGGAAGCGATGCGTGGAGCGAAGGTCTTCAAGGGTTTCAAAGTGGGCCACGCGGCGTCGGTGGCGTCGGCGAGCAGGGCTCCGATTTGCAGGTGAGTGCGACGCTTGCCCGTGAAGTAGTCGTTCGGATTGATGTTGCCACAACAACCGTTGGCGAAAACGGAGATCATGTCTGGACCATGGCGTTCGTTGATGAGCTTGGTGAACACGCCGGGGAAGTCGGCGGAGACTTTGACACCGCCGCCGACGGAGGTGGGATGCATGGCGAAGTTCAGCACACTCGCGACGGGTCTTGGCTCTGCGGCAGTCGAGTTGAAGACGAGCACGCCGATCTCTGGATCGACGGGGCCTGCCGGACGCATGGTGGCGGGATCGAAGCTCTTCGGCTGCCAGATGGCCTGAGTGGAGCCTTCCTTCAGCACGCGACGATTGAAGCTGAGGCCCTTGCCGTCGGCGATGGTGAATGACGGCGTCACAGGCGCGAGCTTTGCCTTGGCATCATTCACAGCCTTCGCGATCAAGTCGGGCAGGGATTGCATGTAGGCCACGCCGGGCGGTGAATCGGCCTTTGTGAGCTTATCCATGAGGTTCAGGCGCGGCAAGGTCGGGCCGGTGTGCGTGTGCGTCGCCGAGATCATGACGTGATCTCCCTCGATGCCGCACTGCTCCTGCACGGCCTTGCGCGCCGCATCGACGAGTGCCTGCGTGGTGTAAGCGACATCCAGCACCACCAGCGCTGCGTGAACGCCGTCCTGCTCCATGACGATCGTCTTGGCATAAAGAGGGTCCAACATGCCAGCGACGGCTCGCGCATGATAGTAGCCGGCCAGCGGTGTGCCGTTCTTCGGGGTGATGTCGACTTGGGCAGCCGCTGCGCGGAAGTCACCGGCGTGCAGTGAGGCGGTGAGCGTGAGGAGTGACAGGAGTGCGGGTTTCATGCGGCTTGGAAGGGCAGGCGCCCGTATGCGGTTGGCTTTGGTTTTGGGCAGCATGGCACACTGACGAACGAAAACCAAGCACATGAAGCCACATCACGTCTTCCCGGCGCGATGAGGCTCGCGCGGGCTTGAAAGTGGCGCAAAGTCTGATCAGCTAGATCGATCCGCCTGATCTCAACCTGACGTGGTCATCGCCCCCACGCAATCATCCACGCCTCAGTGTGAAGCCGCTAGACCGGAGTGATTTCGAACCACCCGTTCACCTTGAGATTGTGATTGGTATTGGCTGCGGTCTTGAGGAGTTCCTTGAGTTCGCGGTTGAGCTCCTCAAGCTCCTGAATGCGCTTTTCGGAGTGTGAGTGATCGCTGCCGAAGCGCTCTTCATTGCTTAGTCTTTCCAGGCTGTGGTAGTCGATTTTGCTTTTGACGAGGGATAGCAGGACGCGGCCAGCCTCTGTGGGAGTGAAGGTGCCGTCGATGAGCTTGAGGTGCGGTAGTTTGGTCATGGTGTTTAGTTCGATTGATTCAGCCATCACGGGTGAATGATTTTTGGGACCTCACTTTCCCTAGCCAGCGATGGAGGGCAGGTGATCGTCCACAGGTTCCCAGTTCGCACCCGGCTGACAGCGGAAGAAGTGTTGACCTTCATCCTCGATGGCGAAGAGAAGCAACCACCCGTTGTCCACGAGCTGTCTCACGTTTGCGTGCTTCGCGAGGATCGCGGTGATGCGTTCGCGCGGGGCCTCGATGAAAACGTGGAGACGTAGCGGCTCGTGGACCCACTTGGTGCCATCGTGGACGGACTGCAACGGGAGACCGGTCTGAAGATCGCCCCCATTCCCCTGGCAGACGCCGAGCGTGCCGACGACGTTGTGAGTGACTTTGTCGCCGCTGCCGAAGACGCGGTTGTTCACGGTGGACGCATAATATTGGAGGTTGATCCAGTTCGCGACCACCATGGGTGCCACCATGATGAGTTCGAGCGTGCTGTCTTCCTTGTCGGAGCGGTGGTCGTAGTTATGAAGGAAGACGCGACCACCGAGGTGCGCTGCCTTGCTCCGCAGACGCGGTGCGGCCAGGAATGCGGCATTGCCCGCGAGACCCCATTCAGGCCGGACTTGCGCCCAGTCGCGACTGCGGGCCTGAACTTGCCGATCGAGATCCGGAGCAGCGCTGTCGAGTCCGAGCTGTGAGGCCCGCTCCCGCCGCGCAGCTCTTGCCGCAGTGAAGAGCCAGCTTTGCAGTTGGGCGAGGTCGCTGTGATGTGTGGCAGGCACCTCGTCGAGTTCGAAGAGCGTGACGTCGTCGGTGGTAGTGTTGTGCAGTCCGGCGAGGAAGTGTGTGTCTTCGGGAATCTGAATGCCGTGTCCGGTGAGTGCGTTGCGGACGGCGGGGTCATTGAGGATCGCCGCGCCGACGCGCGCATTGGCATCGCCAGCGTGTCCGCCGCAGGCACCGCAATCGAGTCCGGAGCCGTAGGGGTTGTTAGAGGTCTCGCTACCGTGACCGCAGAGCAAGACGAGACGCGCAAAGTTTTTTGTCAGGCCCATGTTGCGCAGCGCACCGAGGGCGAGTTGCACCCGCTCATCAGACGCGATACCCGTCATGTCTGCTGCGGATTTATCGAGCTGCGGTCTGCATGCATGTCTGTGGGCATGCTTTTCTGGTGCAGGAGCGAAGGCATCGCGGAAGAGCTTCGGACCGAAGGCAAGGCCCATGGTGTCCACAAAGGAGAAGCACGAGATGGCGGAGGTCTTGAAGGAGTTCCACGAATACTTGAGCCGCTTGCCGAGTCGCTGCCGCTTCCACGCGGAGTCGATGGCATCGGGAGTGGCCTTTCTCAGTGTCTCCCGCACACGGAAGCTGGGTGTGAGCAAGACCGGACACTGCGAGGAACCGTGGTGCTTACCGAATGGGATGTATTCGATGGGGAGTCCGAAGAAGCCGGCGAATCCGATGGTCTCTACTTTCGGCGTGGCTGCCTCCAGCGCGCGGCGGAGTATTTCTGAACGGACGTCGATGCAGAAGACTGCTTGCACGGCGGGCCGCTCTTGGCTTGGCGTTGCTTTTGCAGAACGCAGTTTCCCGATAAGCTGCCGCTGCCATGCGTTCTCATGAGCGAGCTGCCAAAGGAAGTGTGGAAGCACCTCTGGGGATTCGATGACAGCTTCAGACGTTGCCGGCCAAAACTCACGCAACGCAGGCCCATCGAATTGTGCGAGCAGCGCAGCATCGTAAGCGAGCCGAATGGCGAGCAATTGCACCAGTGCGTCGTCGCTCCGTCCGTGCATGGAGTTTTCCCTCACGCGATACTGCACGTGCCCAGCCCAGCCGCGGATGCTCATGAGCTGCCGGTGGAAAAAGTCGGCGGCGTCCGCATCGGGGAGGTCGAGCTTTTGCATCGCGTATGTGATGACCGCCTCGGCATCATCCGGCAGCATCTTGACCCATTGTCTAAAGTGGCGCAGGCCGAGCACCTCGGCATTGGCATTGATCAAGGCCTTCTCACGCCAGGCCGTATAGAGCGGCAAGGCCCGCCAGGGCAGACGCCAGGCCGATTGGTTCGCATCAAAATACTCGGAGCAAAACTGCGCGATGGTCTCGGTGACCGCCGCAGCCCACATCGTCCCGTGAGCCCCATCCACGGCCTCCGCGACCGTGAGGATACCATTCCCAGACGATGGCGATGGCTTTTCGCTCAACGCGGCCTTGAGCATCGTCACGTCGAATTCCTCCAGCGACTCAGCCCAGGGACCGTGCAGTATCTTCCGCCCTTGGGAGAGCGCGGAATCGAGATCGACGTCAATGATCTCACCCGACACATATTTCCCGCGATAGAAGTCGAGCGGCATCTGCATGCCGCCTGGAGCGACACGCCGGACCAGTTCACAGGCATCGACGAATGGCCGTTCGGTGATCCCGACGAAGGGGTTGACTGCGACGAAGTTTTGCAGAGGCCAGAGCGGGGCGATGCGCTTGCACGCAGCGTGGGCAGCTTCGAGAGTGGCAGCAGGACTTGTGGGCACCGTGGTGTTTAAGGTCGGAGATTCGATGAGATTCATTGGAGTGTTCTTGTGGATTGAGGGTTGAAGTTTCAAAGGGTAGGTTTGCCCGTGAGGGCCAGCGTCAGCCGATTGGCGATAGTGCCGAGATAAAAGCCCTGCGAGGAATGGACGTAGAATGCCCTCCCGAGACGCGTGGCAGACCAACTTGGGAGCATCGATTGCAAGATCAGCACCGCCATGAAGAGCATGACGACCAGCGCCATCACGCCGTATTCGATCGGCGAGCGCACTGGCGCATAGTTTGCGACAGAGGACGCCAACAGGGTCTCGAAAGCTGAGTGGACTCCGAAATAGATGGTGGCAGCACCCGCACCCAAGAGCAGACCCCAACCGACTAGCGAGCCTCGATGCGAGGACGCCCAGAGATTCCACAGCAGATACGCGAGCGCCATCATGAACACAGCGCCGAGCAGCAGCACGCCAGCGCTACTAGTGAGGCTGAGCCCGAAGAGCATGCCGATGCCCCACGTCAGCGCCACCGCAGAGCCGAGCGTGCCGAGGAGAATGAGGGGATGAGCGGAGGGCCGCTCCGACGGCACCCAGGCCGCCCGCGTCATGCTGACGATACTGCCGGAAGAAAGAAAGGCGTGGGCCTTGTAAAGTGAGTGCGCCACGATGTGCAGCACCGCCAGCGCGAAGGCTCCCAGCCCGCACTGGAGCATCATGAAACCCATCTGCGCGATGGTCGAGTAGGCGAGCGAGCGCTTCACACTGGTCTGCGTCAGCATGATCATTGAGGCAAAGAGCGCCGTGAATGCGCCGACAAGAGCCAGGGCATTCAGCGCTGCCGGGGAGCCCGCGATGATGGGGCTGAGCCGCACGACAAGGAAACCGCCCGCATTGATAATGCCTGCGTGCATCAGCGCGGACACGGGCGTTGGCGTCTCCATCGTGTCTGGCAGCCAGCTATGGAAAGGGAACTGCGCCGACTTTAGCAGCGCACATCCGACAAGGAGCATACTGGTCCATCCTAGACACGCTGAATGCTCGCTGCCGTGGGCTCGGAGCGTATCGGCAGCGGTGAACATTTCTGCGAAGTTCCAAGTGCCAAAGCATTGCCAAGTGGCGACGAGTGCACCGACGAGACAAGCATCGCCGAGTCGGCTGAAGAGGAACTTCTTCCGCGCGGCGAGCATCGCCATAGGCCGGTCCGGGTAGAAGGTGAGCAGCTTGTGCAGGCTCAAACTCGTCGCCACCCAAGCGAGAGCAAATAGCAGGAGATTGCCGGAGATCGTCAGCAGCAGCACGGAGCCAATCGTCACGCACAACCACCTGATGAAGCGCCCCTGCTGCGGATCACCCGCGAGGTAATTGCCAGAGTAACGCACTCCCACCGCACCAAGGAAGGTGACCAGCAGCAGCATAACGGCAGAGAGTGTGTCGAAGTAGATATCGATCCGCAGGGCCTCATCACCCGCCACCTTGACCATCAGCGGGCCAGCCAAGAAGCGCCCGATGAGCACCAACACCGCAAGCCCAAACACACCCAACGAAACCCATGAGGCCAGACGGGCGAACCGCCGACCCATGCTGTTTGCAAGATGTGTGGGAACGAGAAGTGCCATGAGTAGCGCCAGAGGGCAGGCCGCAACTGCGGCGAGATGAAGCAAGGGGTAAGGAGAGTCGGTGGGCATTGGATTCATAAAGTGGCCCGACCTTTCTCCGGAAGCCTTCGTTCCATCCAATATACCTTTTGCAGATTATCGTTCTGTTTAGTAGAAGGATAAAATGTCGTTTCTAAACTACAATCACCTCCGATACTTCCGCGCCATCGCCAACGAAGGCAGCCTGACCCGAGCCGCCGAACGACTGAAACTTTCGCAGTCCGCGCTGAGCACTCAGCTCCGCAGTCTCGAGGAAAGTCTCGGCCAGCCCTTGTTTCTTCGTCAAAACAAATCTCTAGTCCTCACGGAGGCTGGTCGCATCGCGCTTGACTACGCGCAGTCTATTTTCCGCTCTGGCGAGGAACTCGTGGACGTGCTGCAAAACCAAGCTTCGGGTCGCCGCCATGTCCTCCGCATTGGTGCCGTCGCGACACTCTCGCGCAATTTCCAGCTTGCGCTGCTGCGTCCGCTCATTGGTCGCAGCGATGTGGAGTTGATCATCCGGTCCGGCAACCTGCGCGATCTGCTCGCCCAACTCCGGGCACACACACTCGATGCCGTGTTATCCAATCTGCCCGTGCCTCGAGATGCGGAAACCAAGTGGCACAGCCATCTTCTCGATGAGCAACCGGTCAGTCTTGTGGGCCGACGCACACGGAAGAAGTTTAGCTTTCCCGAGGACCTGCGCACCACACCTCTCATTCTCCCCAGTCTCGATAGCAACATCCGTGTCGCCTTCGACTTAGTGCTCGAACAATTCGGCATTCGCCCCATCATCGCTGCCGAAGTGGACGACATGGCAATGCTGCGCTTGCTCGCCCGGGAAGGTGCTGGTTTGGCACTCGTGCCACCAGTTGTGGTGCGGGGAGAGCTGGACAGTGGCCACTTAGTCGAGCTCCATCAGGTGGCAGGAATCCGAGAGAGCTTTTACGCGATCACGCCGAGCCGACGATTTCCAAACCCGGTGCTGCGTGAGCTTCTGCAACGTGACAGGAAGGACGGCTAACAAACGCATGCGATGTCAAGACCTCACCACTTCCTTATGAGAGAGAGAAGCTAATTGGCGGCGGTGGTTTTCATGCGGGTTGAAAGGGTTTGGAGAGGGTAAGGTGGCGTTCGGCTTTGGCGTAAAATCCAGCGGGGGCGAACTGGTCGGTGTGCAGGTAGCATTGCACACGCAGGTCGCGGGTTTGCAGCGTGAAGCTGAGCCGGCGCGACATCGGCAGCGTGGTTTTCGCAGCATGGTAGCGGCTCAAGGCGGCGCAGTTGATGAAGTTCACGCCCCACTTGGTTTCGATGTGCGAACGACCGCCAAAGGTGTCGTCGGGATTCGTGTGTGTGTGGCCACCGAGCCAAAGATCGACCGCGCCTGGATTCGAGGCGAGGTAGTTTTCAAAAGGAGTCGAGTCGGGCCTGTCGTCGATCCAGTAGAGGTAGCTTGCTCCCTTCGGCCCGCCCTGCGGAAAGTAGCCGTGGTAGTGGGAGGCCCAGTTGTCGCCGTTCTTCTTGAATCCTTCGAACGGCCCCGACGCCACCGTTGTCTCGCGCAACATGTGATGGTGCGCGCAAATGATGATGGAGTCGCGATTCGACTCCACCTGCTGCTTCCACCATTCAAAGGTGTCGCTGGTCACCGCGCCAGCCGGATAACCGCCACTCTTCGCGCGACCATGCGGCGGGCCGCCGTCGTTGCGGTCGGACATGATGAGGAAGAGCATGTTGCCCACGCGGAACGAGTAGCGCTCCCACGTGCCCGAAACTGGATAGCGTCGCTTCGTCGGATCGATGCCTGAAGTGGCCGTGTTTTCTCCCATCGGATCGACCCACTTCTTGAACCACCACTGCGTCTCCTCATCGGGACCGGAGGCGTCGTGATTGCCAGCGAGATCATACACATCCTCGCGACGATGTTTTTTGAGTTCACCGTATTGCTTCACGACCTCGCGCCCTTCTTTGTCGTCCGGCGCACCCTGACCTCCGGCCAGATCACCGACATGCACTGCGATGTCCCAATCAAAAGCAGGCGCTCCGAGCTTTTCGTCGCCGAACTCCGACTGGCGGATCGCCTTCGCTAAAGACTCACGCCCCTTCTTGATGTCCGTGCCGACATGCGAATCTCCACAAGCCCAAAGATGAAACGGTTTGGGAGACTCGGCAGCGGTGGACGCCGTCAAACCGCCCATAGCGAGCGCAGCGGAGTTGGTGAGGAACTCCCGGCGTGACTTCATGGCTTTAATAAGTCTTGGGCGAGCTTCTTTGCCGCAGACTCCCAGGCGTCTTGAGTGCTGCTGCCGAAGGCGGTGATCATGCGCCAGGTCCCTGTGAATCCTGCGGGCACCGTTTGGTTGTTGAAGCACTTCAAATAGAACTTCCGATAGGTGCCGGGAACATTCCAGATCGTCGCGATCTGATCTCCCAACTCAGGAGCCTCCATGAGGCGCGAGACGGCGAACTGCCCACTTTTCGGTTCATACACCGCCATCCAGTCCACACGCTCGTTGATGTAAAACTTACGCACCACCTCGGCGTCATCGAGCAAGGCACCGGAGATGCTTTGGCCAGGTGCATCGTCATGACCCGCGATGAAGGCCGATACCGTTGGCGTCCAAGCGTGCATGAAGTGATACACCAGTTTCAGCGGCACCGCTTCATCGGTGTGAACGGTGGTGATTTCTTCAAGCCGGTTGTTTTTGATCTCGATGACGTTGGTGAGATCGAAGGTGCGGATACGTGATTTGCGCTCAAAGCGGAACGCATCGCCCGTCAACGAGGCAGCAGGTGTGGGCACGGGTTTGCCGTCGATGGCGAAAGCGAGTGACTGGAGTTTCTCGGGTTCGTTCTCCAAGTGCGCGGTACCGATGAACCCCACATCGGGAAACGAAAACACGGTGCCATAGGCGCTCTTCTCCGTGGTCATGGCCGCGCCACGATAGTCGATGCGGCCGGGTGTCCACTGTGTTGCCTGACGCATCAGCAAGGTCACGTCTCCGCAGGAAACGGTGATGGTTGGCAGATTAGGACCAAGGTTTGGCTTGAAGGGTTCCTTGGCAGCCGTTGAAGAGAGGATGCCAAAAGCAGTCGTTAAGATGGGTAGGCGGGCGAGCGTCATGCCCCTAGAGTACGCACGGCCTCGCGGAGGTTGTGCGACCCAAAACAGATCATCGCTGTGGGTAGCCCTTCTTCTTGGGCAATGATTCGCGGTCAGGTGGTGGTGGCGGTGTGACACCCGCAGCTCGCATGATCTCGCTGATGGCCTCGATGGTGGGAACGCTGGGCTTGAAGTTGCCTGGTCGAAAGCCTTGCGCAATGAGCAAGGGCGTCCAGCCTTTGTCGTTCTTGCGGTTCCAAATTTTGATGTCAGCCCCCTTGGAGGCAAGGAACTTTGCGACCTTCGGCAGGCTCTTGTAAGCAGCGCCATGCATGGCCGTCTGGTTCTTTTGGTCTACGGCATTGACGTCCGCACCGAGGGCAATCAGGTAATCGCAAGCAGCCACGCATTCCTCCTCTGTGCCAGCCTCTTCATCGGGCGCGTAACAGCCAAGCCCAGCAGCCGCCATCAGCGGGGTTGATCCATCGGCATTGGGTCGCAAGGGATCGGCACCCAACTCCACGAGAAGTTTCATCATCGGGAGATCGGCATTTCGCGAAGCGAGCAAGAAGGGTGTGGCCTGATTGAAACCGATGGAACCAAAGGCCTTTGCTTTTGCCATGGCACCAAGTGGCGCATTCACATCCGCGCCGGCTTGGACGATCTCGCGGATAAAATCGAGACTGCTCAGACGACCCTGCGTGTCTGGAGGCGGTTGGCCGGACTCGTCGTCGCCATGCGGAGGCCGTCGCACCCAGGTCAGCGTATGCAAGGCGGTGAAGCCACTGCGAATGTCATTGGGATCCGCTCCGCCTTTGATCAGATCCATCGCCAACTCAAAGTAACCATTCTCGATCGCCAACAAGACCGCGCTGGTTCCATTCGGCGCATCGCGGCCACGTGCCTCGTGATCGGTAACGATGGCGTCCTTCACATCCGCACCGTGTTGGATCAGCATCTTCACCGCAGCGCTCTTTCCCTCCCGCGCCGCAAACAAGAGCGCGGTGAATCCGGATCGAAGTCGACGCTGAAAGTCTGCACCCTTTTCGATCAACAAATCAATCACCTCAGCGTGACCCTCAGCAGCCGCCCACATGAGAGCCGTTTGACCTGTCTGATCCTCAGCGTCAACCTCCGCACCTGCATCGATCAAGGCCCTCACCGCTGCCAGGATTCCGGTACGCGATGCCACCATCAGGGCAGTCTCGCCCCCACGCTGTCTGGCATTGGCATTCGCCCCAGCCTTGAGCAAAGCCGTGACGATGCCTGCGTTGCCATTCTGACAAGCCAGCAGCAAAGGAGTGATGCCATAACGATTCGCCAGATCCACCTTCGCTCCCGCAGCCAGCAACCGCGAAACGACCTCCGCCTGATCATGGTAGGCCGCCCAATGCAGCGCGGTCGTCCCATCCGCCTGCATCGAGTTGATGTCTTCCTTCTCAGCGACTCGCTGGAGCGCTTCCTCCCAGTTCTGTTTTTCACAGAGGGTTGGGAGATCGGCCGCCACAAGACCCGTGCAGAGCAAGCCAAGCCAAATCAAAAGTATCAAGGTCCGCGCCATCGGAATCACAGCACTTCAATGACG
>JACKQF010000007.1 GCA_024232965.1 Verrucomicrobiaceae bacterium
GCCTTCGGCGCTGGCGCAGAGGTTTTGATTTCCTGAGAGGCACTGGGCACAAGCCCCGCAACTGCCGGAATACCAACCCAAGCCAACGCGATCACCGATCTTGAGACGCTTGGTGTGATCTCCCAAGGCGACGACGCGGCCGACGATCTCATGGCCTGGCACAAAGGGGTAGGTGGCGATGCCCCATTCGTTGTCCAGCATGGAGAGATCGCTGTGACAAATGCCGCAGCTCTCAACGGCGATTTCGACCTGCTCTGGCCCGAGTGGGCCCGGATCGTATTCAAAGGATTGCAGCTTCTGTTGGGCGCCGAGTGCGGCGAGGGCGTAGATCGTGTGGCTCATGGCAGGATGATGGGGTTTACTTCGATGGGAGGGTTTTCAGAAACGCGACCACTTCGGCGGGCTCGGCGCGATTGCGGTAATCGGCGTTCAGGAAGGCGTATTGAATGGTGCCGTCCTGGGCGATGATGTAAGTGGCGGCCAGTGGGAGGGAATCGTTCCCTGCCTCTTTGCCGTTGAATTCCAGCAGGTCGAAGTGCTTTTGGTACAGATCTCTGACCTCGGGCGTGAGCTTGAAGACCACGCCATAGGCTTGCGCCACCCGATGATTCAGATCGGTCAGCACTTGAAACTCGAGGGCGTTTTTTTCGGTGGTGGTGGCCGTCTTGTCCGGCAATTCTGGGGTCAATGCTACCAGCTGAGCGCCTGCTGCTTTGATCTCTGGAAGCGCCTGCTGCAGGGCGCGCAGCGTCAGATTGCAGTAGGGGCACCAGCCGCCGCGATACCATGTTAGGACGACAGGGCCCTGCTTCAAGAGTTGGCTGAGGGTGACGGATTCACCAAGGGCATTCTTCAACGTGAAGTCTGGGGCGCGATCGCCGACCTGTTTGGCAGAATCGACCACCCCTGAATCCGCAACGGCTTGGATGCCTGCGGCGTAGGCGGTCTTTACCTCCGCAGGGGATTTGGCGGCGGATTCAGCTTTGCGTGCCTCCAGTTGCTGCTTCAGAGAGTCTGCCGCAGTTGTGCACATGGCGATCGACAGAAGGGTCAGGACGAGAGGCAGAGTTTTCATTGGAGGTAGGGTCAGGGGTTACGCTTGGCCGCCAAAGCTGACATGATCATCGAAATCGAGGTAGTCGAACCAGGTGGCAAGATCTTCACGCAGAGCACCGCCTGCCCTGGCGATCTGCTCGCTGAAATACTCACGGCTTTCGTTGTCCGCAGGTGCTGCGGCTTCGCGAAAAGCGCTCCATTGGGCGATCTCCCACTCTCCATGCGGGATGGTGGCATTGGCCTCAACCCACGCGAGGATTTCACCATCGCCCAGACCCTTGGCGACTTCGGCCTTCAGGGCTTCAGGATCAATACCCGTGAAGTTGAGGAAGCGTTGATCCAGCGGGCAGTTGTAGTGGTAGTCGCCATTCGTGCCGGCCAGCTCGGCGCGGCATTTGTCGAGCATGCGGGGCAGGAGAACATAACCGCCGAGACGGACGCGCGGGCTGCGTGGGGGACGTTGAGTGAGATCGATCGACATGGGCCTGGGAGCTAAGCTTGAAAGGATACGTTTCAGGCGGTCAGGGCGGCTTCGAGAAAGGCCTTGCTGCGCACGCCGGTGATGGTCTGCACCGGTTGGCCGTCTTTGAAGACGATCAGCGTCGGCACAGCACGGATGTTGAAACGTGCGGCGAGTTCGGGCTGGGCCTCGATATCGACATTGGCGATGGTCGCACGGCCCGCTTGTTCTTCCGCGAGTTGGTCGAGGATGGGGCTGAGCATTTTGCAGGGGCCACACCATTCGGCCCAGAAATCAATCAGGACAGGCTGAGAGGTGCCGGCAAGGGTGGCGTCAAACGTTTCAGCAGTGAGGGAGGGTGTTTTCATGGGATATGGATGGATTTACGTTCAAATTAGACCGGTCGGTTTAGTTTTTTGGAAAAAAGTTTAGTTGGCGCCTCAGGGGGCCAGAGTGGTCTTCAAAAAGGTGATCGCCTCCCGCAGCGGAGTGACGTTGCGAGTGACAGTGGCGCGGTGCATGGCACCGGTCCACAGGTCAACGATCAGCGGTGCGAGCAGCGCTGGCGATAGAGTGGGCTTCATGGCCCTTTTGGCGATGCCTTCTTCGATCAACTCCTCAAAAAGAGCGGTCCACTGCTTCACGCCTTGGGCGAGGACATCGCGCATCGGTTCGCTGAAATCAGCGACCTCTGACGACAGCTTTACCACTAGACAAGGGCAACGTCCGTGGTTTGCCAGGACGTTGGCGACGTTGGATTCCAGGTAGGTGAGCAGTCTTTGGAGCGGATCTGGCTCCGGTGTTTGAGAGAGCAGGAGATTGCGCTTGTACTCGGTCGAACCGGCGACGTAGTGCTTGAGAAGTTCCACGCCAAACTGCTCCTTGGACTCAAAGTGGTGATAAAACGAACCTTTGGGTACCTTCACCGCAGCAAGGATCTCGCTGAGGCCCACGGAATGAAAGCTCTTCTCGAGCATCAGCCCTTCGGCTGCTTCAAGAATGCGTTCTTTGGTGGTGCGATCACTCATGGCTGAGTGATAATTAGACCGATTGGTCTAGTTTGTCAATTTGAGATTCTTTGTGCCTCGAACCGGGCTGTTTACTGCGTTGCAAACTTCGTCAGCAATCCGCGTTTGCGGGTCATCGTCAGCATCCAGGCAAAGATGCTGCCGGCGATGGCCATGAAGACGATATTGAGCCCGACTGCCCATCCAAATTTTTCCCAACTGAAGACCCCGGTGCTGAGCACCTCGCGCATGCCTTCAAAGACGTGGGTGGGCGGGAGGGCCAATGAGACCGACTGCAGCCACTCGGGCTTGATGGCGCTGACGGGATAAAAGACGGCGACGAGTGGCTGAATGAAGAACGGAACGGCCCAAGCAAGACTCTCCGCTGCCTGTCCCCAGCGCAGAATGAGTGCGGTGGAGATCATGCCCAGTGCCCAGCCACTGACCATCAGGTTCATGAAGAAGGGCAGCAAGGTCCAGCCGAGCTTGAAGACATTGAAGGAGTAAAGTGCCAGGGCCATCATGGACAGCACGGCAACGGTGATGAGGATGCGCAATAGCCCGACACCAAAGGTCGCCGCGAGAAACTCGCTGGTGCGCACGGGTGCCACAAAGACGTTGAGCAAGTTGCGCGTCCAGACGTCCTCCAGGAAGGAGATGGCTACGCCCTGCTGTGCGCGGAAGATGACATCCCAGAGAATCATCGCACCGAGGAGGTAGGTGATGATGCGGGGAAAATCGCCGGTGGTGTTCTCTTGGATGAACATGGTCAGGTAGCCCCAAATGAGCAGTTCTACGACGGGCCAAAAGATCAGCTCAACGAGGCGCATCGGAGAGCGGATATAAAGAAAAAGGTGGCGCAGGATTAGCGCGCTGACGACGCGGAAATTCATACTGACTCCTCCTTGGCGAGCTTTGCTGCGGCTGCGTCCACGATCTCGCCATCGCGCGCGATCTTGATGAAGACGTCTTCAAGCGAGGCTCCCTCGGAGCGCTCGACAATTTCCATGGGCGTGCCTTCCATGACGATCTTGCCTTTGTGAAGAAAAATGACGCGGTCGCAGACCTCCTCAATGTCTTTCATGTTGTGGGAGGTGTAGAGGATCGCGCAGTTTGAATCGCGCTGCACGCGACGCACCACTTTGCGAACCTTGTCGGCAATGTCGGGGTCGAGACTGGCAGTGGGCTCATCCAGCATGAGGAGCTCTGGCTTATTGAGGAAGGCCTTGCAGAGATTGACGCGGGTGCTTTCGCCTGCGGAAAGCTGGCCGGTCACACGCTTGCGCAGGTGGCTGATCTCCATCATCTCCAGCAGTTCATCGATGCGCTTGCGGGGCTCGCGAACGCCATAGATGCGGGCAAACACCAAGAGGTTTTGCCAGACCAAAAGATTGCCTGGCAGGGAAGTGTAGGCGGAGGAGAAATTTGCGCGGCGGAGGATCTCGATGCGGTGCTTTTGCAGCTCTAGACCGAACGCGTAAAGCCCGCCAGAGGAAGGCAGCGTCAGACCCAGCAGACAATTCATCGCAGTGGTCTTGCCAGCGCCGTTCGCCCCGAGCAGGCCGAGCACTTCACCTCGATGCAACTTGAAGCTGAAGGCATCCAGCGCCTTCACACCATCAAACTCGCGAGTGAGTGCGCGGGCTTCGAGAATGACTTCACGGGAATCAGGGGCTGACATGGGCGGCAAAGGGACAACGATTTGGGTAGAAATGCAACCAGCAGCGTCAGGTGTCTGCGCATCGGATTTGTCATAAGGGGCCTGTCAAACTTGTGTACGGAAGAAAATTTGTTCAGAAAGATTGAGCTTTGGGTGGCGCTCGCTTACTAAGGGGACATGAAATCTTGGTATGTAAAAGGTGGTCTCCTGGTTGCGCTCTTGTCAGGGGGATCATCACTTTTGACTTTGCCTAGTCTTCAACGTGATCTGAGCGCTAGTGCGACTGCTGTCTTGAGCGCTCCAGAACACACCGGTGCCTTTGCAGATGTGGCCGTTCGGTTCAGCGGTCAGGAGGCCTATCTGACTGGTCAGACTGCATCCGCAGCAGATAAAAAAGCGGCGGCAGATCTTGTGGCAAACTCAGTGCGGGCAACGTCTGGTTTTGGCCGAGGGCTGAATCCAGTGACCGCCGTGCACAATGAGATCGTCGTCGATGAATCCCTGGCGCAGAGCCGCCCCAAGAGCTGGCTTGTCGCCGCTCGTTATCCAGAGGGTGCTGTGATCGGCGGGGTCCTGAAGGACGATGCACAG
Organism: Verrucomicrobiaceae bacterium; assembly: GCA_024232965.1. Taxonomy (GTDB): domain Bacteria; phylum Verrucomicrobiota; class Verrucomicrobiia; order Verrucomicrobiales; family Verrucomicrobiaceae; genus JACKQF01. Next base: position 4,775 of record JACKQF010000007.1, read on the forward strand.
GTCAAAGCCCTGACGGAAAAACTGGCAGCTACCAATGCGGGTGCTGACTGGAAGGTCGCGGACCTTCGCACCGCAGCAGCAGCGCGTCCCATGCTCGATTGGGAGGGAACGCTGAAGAACGTCCCGCAAATCCCTGCACCGCCTGCTGGCGCGACTCGGAGTTCCGCAGATGCGGTGCCAATGGCCGTCAGTGCTGGTGATGGAACGTGGCAGGTCTTCCCGAAGGGAGTGACGGATCAGGGGTTGATGGAGGCAATGCCAGCACTGGGATTGACGTTTGCGGAGATCAGCCGGGCATTAAAAACCGTCCGCACCTGGGAGTTCAGCGCGCCTCCGATCCCATCGGTACCATCACCTGCACCACTGGCGAAATCTGAGGCAAAAACTCCCCCGACTCCTGCGCCCACCGCAGTGACACCGCCCGTAGCACTGCCGCCGGCACCAAAACCACCAGAGCCTGCCCCGCCCGTACCTGCAAAGCAAATGGAACCACAAGCGGCTGCACCACCCGGCGCGGTGCGTCATGGCTCTGCCTTCCTGGGGTGGGCGGTTAGCAGTTCCGGTGTGAACGTTTTCGGTCGTGTTCCTGATGCTGCTGCCAAAGATGCCTGGCTAAAGGCCGCTGCCGCTGCGTTTCCCAACATGGACCTACAGACGCCTAACCTGCGGATCGATCCAACGATTGAGGCCATTCCTGCATCTGTGCCGATGGCCTTCCCTGCGGATGCCGCTGCCATGGCAGCAGGTCCCGCAGCCAAACAGGGATTGGTGGGAGTGATGGTTCCCGGTGGCGATCACAAGAGCTACAAGGCCGATGTGTTTGATTCCGAAATCGCTCGTGACTTCGCTGCTGTAGAGTTCCGCGACAACGAATTGTCGGAGGCACTGGGAGGCTTTCGAAAGCAACTCGTTGAGAGTGGTGGTCTCCAACGCGATGACCCTTACATCAGTCTCTTGAGCGATGGTAAGACGCTGCAGGTGCGTGGCGAGCTCGCCTCTGAACGCACTCGCAATCAAGTGATTGAGGCCCTGAAGGCGCAATATGGCGACAAGGTCCGAATCACAGACGAAGTATCCGTAACGCCGCTGGTGACGGAGGCTGCGGACATGAAAGCCACCCTGGATTCTTTGGCCAAGTTCGATGCCACCAAGCCCGGCAGCGCCGCTGCTAAGGCCGGACAGGCTGTCCGTTCGGGACTGGTGCACGCCATCTATTTCCAGACTGGCTCTGATCGTTCCAAGGATCAGGAACGCGCACTCTATCAGATGCGCCGCCTACTAGCCCTGAACCCTGGCGTGAAGTTCCAAGTTGTTGGCCACACGGACAATGTCGGTGCGGCAGATCAGAACCAGAAGCTCAGCGGAGAGCGCGCCGATAAACTCGTGGCTTACCTCGCTGCGGCTGGCATTCCCCAGGACAAGCTGAGTAGTCGCGGTGCCGGTCAGAAGGAACCCATCGCTGATAACGCCACGGAGTCTGGTCGCGCTCAGAACCGTCGCGTGGATGTCCTGCTGCAACCCTAACGCGCATTCCCTTTTTAACGATCCAACCCCAACACATTATGTTCGAAGGCTACCTCTACTTCATCTTTAAAAACATCTTCGCCCTGGCAATCACTGCTATCCTCTTCGGACGGCTGGGCTGGTGGCTGCGCTGCAAGCTTTGCAAATGCGGAGCCACCCGCGACGAAGTCCAGGCTGCACGCGACAAGGCGGATAAGCTGGAAGCAGAAGTTCGCGCCGCTCGCAGCGCCGTGGCGAATGCCGAAGCTCAACTTGAAAAGAAGGGCAAGGGCAGCCCCGCAGACAGTTCGGAAGTGATCGCCCTGCGCAAGGAATTGGATGCGGCCAAAACGGAGGCCGATAGCCTGCGAATTCAGGCACAAAAAGCACGCGAGTCCGCGGACAGCGCCTCTGGAAAGTTGGCTGAGAGCAATAAGAAGCAGCAAGAGCGCGTGTTTGCCGCAGAGAACGAACTTTCCAAAGCACGCGAAGAGATCGCTCGTCTCCGCTCCACGGTGGACAAGCCTGCCAGTGCTTCGCTGTCGGAGCTTCAGGCAGAACTTCAGCAAACGCGGCGCTCCCTCGCCACCGCGACCGCCTCCTTTGGCAATGCCCAACGTGAACGCGACGCTGCGCGCGCCGATCTGCAGCGCATGCAAGAGCGCTTGGCCAAGGCAGGTGTCGCTCCCCGCAAAACAAAGATCGATCCCTTTGAGGCAATCGCCCAACTGCCTCTGACCGAAGAGCCGAAGGTCGAGTACCCGATGCCCAAGATCATTCGCGCAGCTGCTCCCCTGGGATTGGTCAGCAGCCCCGCTGAACCCGCACCAGAAGCAGCCGAACCAACTACGGCCCCAACCCCAGCTGCTACTCCGGTGGTGCCCGAAGCAAGAACCACCTCAACCGTCGATCCCGCTGCTGCCGCCGCGAAAGTAAAAGCATTCGAAGATGCCAGAGCCGCGAAAGTTGAGGCACAAGCAGAGGCTAGCAATGCAGCCAAAGCTACCGAAGACGCTGCCAGTGCAGAGGTTTCGGCTAACGCCGACGTAGAAGCCAAGGCCGCTGAAGCCGCCAAGGCCGAGGAGGAAGCGAAGGCAGCCGCAGAGGCGAAAGCCGCTGAGGAAGCTAGCGCAGCAGAAGCTGCGAAGGCCGAGGTGGAAGCCAAGGCCGCTGATGATGCATCCAGTGAGGTGGGTGTCGTTGCTAGCTCTTCCCCGCGCTCGGAGTCTCCCGATCTGTTGCCTGGATTGGCTCTTGGCGACACCGGTCGGACCACGCCACTACCATCCGGTGAGCGCATTCCTGAGGCCACGGCCATTTTGGGCAAGCGAGTCGCGCAGGATGACCTCAAGATCGTTGAAGGCATCGGTCCAAAGATCGAGGGCCTGTTTAATGCAGAAGGCATCGCCACTTGGCGGAAGCTCAGCGAGACCACGGTCGAGCGCATGACGGAGATCCTGAAAGCAGCCGGTGATCGCTACGCACTGGCCAACCCCGGCACTTGGGCACAGCAGGCTGGTCTTGCTGCCGATGGACTCTGGGCAGAGCTCAAGGAACTCCAAGATCGCCTCGACGGTGGCAAGCTGGCGGAGTGAATGCCCCGATTGCACCTGAACACATCTGAACGTTAGGATGCTGGCCAGATGGAGCGGCGTGCGTCTTGCCGCCGCTCATTTCTACGCGAAGCCCCACCCTTAGAGAGTCGCTTCGCGAGTGTGCTGCGACGGCAGCGAGACGCATGCCGCTCCGGACTCAGCATCCAATGCTCCACCACTCACTGAGCACCCGCCGTCTCCTCCACGGAGGCGCAGGTGCAGACGAGGTGGCGGTCGCCATAGACGTTGTCGATGCGACCGACGGGCGGCCAGTATTTGTTCTCGCGCACCCAGGGCAGAGGAAAGGCGGCGGTCTCGCGGGTGTAGGAGTGCCACCAGTCAGAGCCCGCGACGACCGAGGCCGTGTGTGGCGCATTTTTCAGCGGGTTGTCATCCTGCGTGTGGATGCCTTTTTCCACCTGTTGGATTTCGCCATGAATGCTGCGCATCGCTTCGCAGAAGAGATCCAGCTCTGCTCGGCCTTCACTTTCCGTGGGCTCTACCATCAGGGTTCCTGCCACAGGCCATGACATCGTCGGCGCGTGGTAGCCGTAGTCCATCAGGCGCTTTGCCACGTCTTCGACACTGACCGACTTAAAGCCGCGCAGGTCCAGGATGCACTCGTGGGCTACGAAGCCTTCACGACCCTGGTAAAGGGTGGGGAAACAAGCGGCGAGCTTTTTGGCCACGTAGTTGGCGTTGAGGATGGCGACCTTTGTCGCCTCTTCCAATTGCGGGCCCATCATCGCGATGTACATCCACGAGATCGTGCAAATGCTAGCACTGCCCCAAGGAGCGCTGCAAACGGCACCATCTCTCCGATTGACAGCCCAGGTGCGATGCCCCGGCAGGTGATTGCGCAAATGGGCGGCCACCGCGATGGGACCGACCCCGGGTCCGCCGCCGCCATGGGGGATGCAGAAGGTCTTGTGCAAATTCAGGTGGCAGACATCGGCACCGATCCGGCCCGGCGATGTCAAGCCGACCTGGGCGTTCATGTTGGCGCCATCCATATAGACCTGCGCGCCATGCTCATGCGTTATCCGTGTGATGTCGATGATGCTCTCTTCAAAGACCCCGTGTGTCGATGGATAGGTGACCATCAATGCGGCGACTTTACCTGCGTGCTGCTCAAACTTTGCACGCAGATCATCTACCGAAATATTGCCATGCTCGTCACAGGTGACAGCTACGACTTTGAAGCCGCACATCATTGCGCTGGCAGGGTTTGTGCCGTGGGCAGAGGTCGGGATTAGGCAGACATCGCGGGTCGTATCTCCGTTTGCCTCGTGATAGCGTTTGATGGCTAGAAGGCCAGCGTACTCGCCCTGAGAGCCTGCATTGGGCTGCAAAGAGACTGCGTCAAATCCCGTGCACACTGCTAGCCAGGCCTCTAGTTCCGCGAACATCGCGCGATAGCCTTCGGTCTGTTCGCTCGGCGCAAAAGGGTGCAGCCCGTTCACTTCTGGCCAGCTCAGCGGCATCATTTCTGCCGCTGCGTTCAGCTTCATCGTGCAGGAACCCAGCGGGATCATGCTGCGATTCAGTGCGATGTCCTTGGACTCCAGCCGTGCTAGGTAGCGCATCATCTCGGTCTCCGAGTGATAGCGATTGAAGACCGGTTGGGTCAGAAAATCTGACTCTCGATGAAACAGCGCAGAACAATGCAGTGGCGCGGTCTCGTCCAGCAGCGGCGGATGCTCTGGGTGGACGATGCCGAAGGCGGTGAGGATGCTGAACAGTTCGTCCTCACGCACGCGCTCATCCAGGGCGATGCAAACGTGTGTGTCATCGACACGCCGGAGGTTGATGCCGAATAGAAGTGCGCGCTTTAGCACCTCGTCAGCGTTGCGTACCGTGACCGTCACCGTATCAAAAAAATCGTCGGCGACGATGTCCATCCCTGCGCTGAGGAACTCGCCCGCCAGCCAAGTGGCTGCACCATGAATACGCCGCGCGATGGCGCGCAGCCCTTCGGGTCCATGATAGACCGCATACATCGACGCCATCACGGCTAGGAGCACCTGTGCGGTGCAGATATTACTGGTGGCCTTTTCCCGCCGGATGTGCTGCTCCCGCGTTTGCATGGAGAGCCGATAGCCTGGGCGTCCAGCGCTGTCGTGCGAGACACCGACCAGCCGACCTGGTAGCCGCCTTTTCAGCGCATCCTTGACGGCCATGAACGCTGCGTGGGGACCGCCAAATCCGAGCGGCACCCCGAAGCGCTGGCTATTGCCGACACAGATGTCCGCCCCAAATTCTCCAGGTGGCCGCAGGATGGTCAACGCCAAAAGATCTGCGGCGACGACCAGCAGCGCACCCGCAGAATGGACGCGCTGCGCCAAGTCTTCGAAGTCGTGCAAGATGCCGCGTGTATCGGGATACTGCACCAGCACAGCAGCCAGACCTTTGCTTCCGTCGTGCTTCCAATGGGTGACATCGCCAATTTCAACTCTTACCCCCAGGGCACCCATGCGAGTCTGGATGACGTCAAGCGTTTGTGGGTGGCAGTGGTCCGCCACAAAGACCTGAGATGCCCCGCTCTGCTGGGCTACGGCGAGCGCCAGTGCCTCTGCGCATGCGGTGCCTTCGTCTAGGAGGGAGGCATTGGCCACATCGAGCGCGGTCAGATCCGTGATCAGCGTCTGGAAGTTCAGCAGCGCCTCCAACCGGCCTTGGGCGATCTCTGCCTGATAGGGGGTGTAGGCCGTGTACCAGCCTGGGTTCTCCAAAATATTCCGCTGAATGACGGGCGGTGTGAAGGTGTCGTGATAGCCGAGGCCGATGAAGGAGCGCAGCACTTTGTTGCGCTGCATCAATTGGCGTAGCCGCCGCAGTGCCTGCTCTTCGGTCAAAGGCGGTGGAAGATCCAGCGGTGTCCGCACGCGGATCGTCTCCGGCACCACCCGGTCAATGAGGTCATCCATCGATTTGCAACCGATGGCCTGCAGCATCTCCGTGCTGTCGGTGGCAGTGGGACCTAGGTGACGACGGGAGAAGGCAGCGTGGCCTGTGGACATGTGGTGTGGAAAAAGGGGGCGGAAAGTCTAGGCGATGTGGGTCCGATAACCATCGGGTGATAGCAGCACGTCTGCCACGCTAGGATCAGCGATTTTCATCTTGTAAATCCAGCCTTTGAGATACGGGTCGGTGTTGATCAGACCGGGCTCGTTTGTGAGGGTCTCGTTGACCTCGACGATCTCGCCACTGACGGGGGCATAGATGTCACTGGCGGCCTTCACCGACTCGATGACCGCTACTTGATCGCCCGCCTGGACCTGCGCGCCGACCTTGGGTAACTCGACAAAAACCACATCGGTCAGCTCTGCCTGAGCGTGGTCCGTGATGCCGACGGGTGCAGGGTCTTGCTTGGGATCGATCCACTCGTGGGATTCACGATAGCGAAGGTTGTCAGGTACGTTGCTCATGACTTTAGGGGTTGATTGGATGCAAGACGCGACGGCGAAGGTTTCAACCGTTCTTTTTAGAATAAAAGGGCTTCTTCACGACCTCCGCAGGGAAGCGTCGACCGCGAACCTCCACCTCCAGCGCAGTGCCGGGGGCGCTCAGATGCGGTGGCAAATATGCCATGGCGATGCCGCAGCCGAGACTTGGAGACTGCGTGCCGCTGCACACTTCTCCGACGTTTTCTCCGCCTACAAGAATCGGATAATGAGGCCGAGGCGGGGGGCTGGCGGTGGTCATGCGCAGGGCCGTGAGCTTGTCGGGAAGGCCTGCTTCCTTTTGATTCAGCAGAGCCTCGCGACCGACGAACTTTGGCTTATCCAGCTTCACAAAAAATCCCAACCCAGCCTGTAGCGGCGTGCGCTCTGGGGAAAGGTCGTTGCCGTTGAGCGGGTAGCCCATCTCGAGCCGCAAAGTGTCGCGCGCCCCCAAGCCGCAAGGCAGCCCGCCTTCCTCCTTCACCGCTGCTAGGATCTTGCGGAACCAGCCTTCGGCTTCGGTCGCAGGCATGAAAAATTCAAAGCCTTCCTCACCCGTGTAGCCAGTACCACACAGCCACATGAAGCCGGATGCGCTGGCGGCAACGAAGATCGTATTGCGGGGAGGGAAGGGGGCGGCGACTCCGAAAAGATGCCGGCACACTGCCGCGCTGCGCGGTCCCTGCACGGCTACACCTGCGGTGACGGCGCTGGCGTTGGCCAACTCCACCTCTTCGTTCCCGTGAGCGAGTTTTTCTAGCTGCGCCCAATCTTCTGCGATGCGCGAGGCATTGACCACGAGGAAGAACTCCTTTGGCGAGGTGCGATACACGATGAGGTCATCGATCACGCCGCCATCGTCATTGAGCAAAAGCGAGTACTGCCCCTGCCCAGGTGCCAGCACGGAGCAATCATTCGTCAGTGCTTGATTGAGGAAACTCTCCGCCTCTGTGCCCGAGACGAGAATTTGACCCATGTGGGAAATGTCAAAAACGCCGACGCTCTCGCGCACAGCTTTGTGTTCATCGACGATGCTAGAAAACTGAACCGGCATTTCCCAGCCTGCGAATGGGACCAACCGACCCCCAAGTTCCAGATGGACGTTGTGCAGCGGCGAACGTTGCAGGGGAGCCGAAGAGACAGGATCAGACATGCGTGATGAGGAATGGACCAGCTTCCAGGATGCTGACAGGCCCGGCGTCTATGTCAAGAGCCGGTGGGGTGCCGGGACGGGACTTCTCGTGGTTGGGCTTGGGAGCTGGGGTGGTGGCGAGCGACGCCAGCAAGCTGGCTTCCCCAAAGCGTAAGCAGAGCTGCGCACACTCTAAAAGCGTCATGATACCGCAGCGCCTTTTGTGGTTGAGCGCCTTCCTTCGTCCTAGGTTCCAGGAACGTCTTTCTGCATCTTTCTGAGCCGGAGGTTGCCTCCGTGGGTGCCTTCTGGTATTTCCTGAGGTCATGATCTCTCGTCTTTGGAAATCCTACTGCTGCATCTTCTTCGCTGCCGCCATCATAGCTATCCCGCAGTGTGCTAAGGCGCAGGATGACTACAGCACGAACTTTGTCACCCATGGTCCGCTGTTGGGGAAGCCTGAGGCGCATCGGATGCGGGTTTGGGCTCGCACGGAGCGGGCGGGATCCTTTGTGGTCAAGTATGGAACCTCAGAGGCGGTGCTGGATCAGACCTCGGCAACGGCGACCACGATCGCGGATCACGATTACACGGGTTGGGTGTCGCTGGAGGATCTGAAGGCGGGGACGACTTACCATTATCAGGTCTTCGTCAATGATCTGGCCTCGGGGCCTCCAGGTCGCTTTCGCACCTTGCCTGATCCGGCGGACTATCAGAATGCAGAGCACAATCCGCGAGGGCTCTTCAATTATCGCTTTCAATTCGGCTCATGCGCCAATCAAAACCCGAAGAATGGGATTGGCCCCAGCCTGCCAACCTTCGCCACGATGCAGCGTGAGCTTCAAGACAAAGTCTCCTTCTCGATCATGAACGGTGACTTTATTTATGAGGAGCATCGCTCCATGCCGGTCACGGATTGGTCGGCGCAGGTGGGTTTGACGCCTGCCCAAACGCCTGTGGTAGTGAACTTGGCACCGACGGTGGTGGGCGTCTGGCAGAATTACAAATCTTACCTGTCGCGCGGCGTGAATCTCAGCACCTGGCAGCGCAACATGCCCACGGTCTTCACCTTTGATGACCATGAACTGGTCAACGATATTCGTGGTGCGGGCACCATCGGTTTTCGAGAGCGCCGCGCGGTCTTCCGCGATATTGGGATTCGCGCCTGGGAGGACTACCTCGGCTGGGCCAATCCCATGGAGACGACGCAAGACATCCACTTTGGGAAAGCGAAGCTCACCAAGGGTAGCGACGTGCTGGTCGACGAGCAGTCTGACTTCACCAAACTTGACCTCAGTCAGATGGCGAACCTTCACGTGCATTGGGGCACTCAAACGGCGGGAGAAGATGACATCCGACTCGATAGTCAACCCGGCGATCCAAATGCCGGCGTGTTTGGTATCACAGAAGTGATCGATGCGCATCGACTCCGCATCACGCCTGCTGCTTATGCCGACGGCACACCTGCCTACTCGATCGGGCGTCGTTCATACGGGAAGATGACGGTCGGCAATTGTGACTACTTCATCCTCGACTGCAAAACCCACCGGCAGATGCATGATCCAAAGAATCCAGCGAAGCCGGGACTGTCGCTGCTAGGGGCGGAACAAAAGGCCTGGCTGCTCGGTGCGATGCGCCAGAGTCAGTCGGACTTCTTTTTCGTTGTTTCATCCGTCAACTTCATGGTTCCCCACACTGGGGCTGGCGGGCATGAATTCACTGAGGGCAAGGACGAGGCGTGGACCTCTATGCTAGCGGAGCGTGAGGAACTGATTGATGCCTTTGACGCGCTGAACAAACCCGTGTTTGTGCTCACGGCGGACCTCCACAACAGCTTTGCCATCCGCATCACGGATCGGGTGTGGGAGTTCGCCAGCGGACCGTTGAACTCGGTAAATCATGTGCCTGCGAACGACGAGAGCAATCGCCCCGCCACCGGTCTCTATCGATCCGGACCGCGCGTCTGTGATATCCGCTGGTCCAGCTACATTTTGCCGGACCTGGAGCGCCTACAGCGCCTCTACCCCTATTACTGTGTCGTGCAGATCAACAACGTGTTCAACATGCCGCAAAAGTTGGGTGGCACACGTTGGGTGGCTTATCCGAATCCGCAGGTGGTGTTTCAATACTTTGATGGTCGCACAGGGGAGTTCCAATATGCGGAGGCCATCAGCACCTCGCGCAATCCTTGATCGGATCGTGCGTAAGTTTGCCTTGTTACCCTCAGTTTACATCCCTGATGCGTGCTCTCTTTTGTCTCTTCCTCGCTGCTGGCATCGCCACCGCACAGGACAAACCCAACCTCATTTTTATCCTCAGCGACGATGTCGCGCAGGGGGATCTGGGGTGCTATGGGCAGAAACTCATTCAGACACCGAACCTCGATCGGATGGCGGCTGAAGGCGTGCGTTACACGCAGGCTTACGCAGGCACGAGTGTTTGCGCGCCTTCGCGTTCAACCTTGATGACAGGATTGCACACCGGACACTGCCCGATCCGCGCGAATCGCGAGATCCAACCGGAAGGTCAAATGCCGCTGCCCGAGGACACGCCGACCGTAGCGCAATTGCTGAAAGGCGCGGGTTACGCCACTGCGGTGATGGGTAAGTGGGGCATGGGCATGTTTGATACCACGGGCAGTCCGCTGAAGAAGGGATTCGATCACTTCTATGGCTACAATTGCCAACGCCACGCGCATAGCTACTTCCCCACCTACCTCTACAACGACGATCAGCGCTTTGATCTGCCCGGCAATACCGGAAAAGGCGTGGGCAAAACCTATGCTCAGAACCTGATCGAGGACGAAGTGCTGCGTTGGGTGCGAGAGAAGAAAGACCAGCCCTTCTTCCTCTTTTACGCCATCACTCTGCCCCACGGAAATTTCGAGATCGATGACCAAGGCATCTACAAGGACAAGCCCTGGACGGAGACGCAAAAGAACTATGCGGCGATGGTTAGCCGACTTGACAGCGATATTGGACGGCTTTTGCAGACGCTCAAAGACTGCGGGATCGATGATCGCACTTTGGTGATGACGGCGGGTGACAATGGCTCATCTTTTGACCCCAAATCCGAGCTCGGGGAACTGTTTGATCAAGCCATGGGCGGACAACTTCGGGGCTTCAAACGCGGGATGTATGAAGGGGCGCTGCGGCAGGCAGCCATCGCCCGCTGGCCTGGCGTGATCCCGGCCGGCACTGTGCGCGACGAGCCCTGGGCGTTTTGGGATTTTTTGCCGACGGCGGTGGAATTGAGCGGGCAAAAACTTCCAGAGGGATTTCAGACCGATGGCAAATCCTTGGTATCGTTCCTGAAAGGTGGCCCTGCGCCGCAGCGCGATTGTTTTTATTGGGAACTGCACGAAGGCACCTCCATTCAAGCCGTGCGATTTGGCGACTGGAAAGCCGTGCGGAATGGACCCAATCAACCCTTGGAACTTTACGATCTCAGCAAGGATCAGGGGGAGACACGCAACCTTGCCGAGGAAATGCCAGAGATCGTGGCCATGGCCGAAAAGTTCATGAAGGACGGCCGCACGGCAGATCCCCATTGGCCCTTGGTTGAAAAGAAGCCCAAGACAAAACAGAACAAAGGCAAGAACAACCCAGCCAAAAAGCCCGCCAAAAGTGGCAATGCATGAGCTCAGACCTGATCGAAACACTGCGAGCCGATGCCTGGTTGGGCGACGCTGTCCTGGAGCTCTACGTGCGCTCCATGATCCTCCATCAGCAGGGCAACGTGGATGCAGAAATGAAACAGCGCTTTACCTGCAATCAGTTCCTGAACTGCTTTGGCAATCCAACGAAGGTGGAGGCAGACATCGGAATCATCTATCGCGACAAGGGACTTGAGGCCGCTTTCGATCACATCCGCACCCGCCTTCAGCCCCTCTTTGAAAAGCAGGAATCCAACCGCAAGCACGGCAAAAAATCCCAATCATGAAACGCCTTTTAACTCACCTCATCGCGACGACCCTTTGGGTCATGACTGCCCATGCAGCGGACAAGCCCAACATCGTATTCATCCTCGCGGATGATCTGGGATGGGGGGACATCGGTTGCAACGGGCAGAAGACGCTGACGACGCCCAACATTGATCGCATGGCAGCGGAGGGCATGCGCTTCACTCGGCATTATGCGGGTTCGACGGTGTGTGCCCCTTCTCGTTGTGTCTTGATGACGGGGCTTCACACCGGTCACTGCCGTGTGCGTGGCAATGACGATTGGATCATCCCCGATGGCGATGTCACGGTGCCCAGTCACCTCAAGAAGGCGGGCTATCGGACGGCGGCGATCGGCAAATATGGACTGGGCAAGCCTTTGCCCGACGATGACCCCGCACGCAAGGGCTTCGAGTATTTCTTTGGCTACGTGAGCACGGGGCACGCGCACAATTTCTTCACGCCCTTCCTGATCCGCAATGGTCAGCAGGTGATGTTGGAGGGCAACACGGTCATCCCTGGTTCGCAAAACGGCACCTGGCCGGGCACGGGTGTGGCCCCTGCAGACGGCCGCAAACATTGGGCGCCCCAGCTCTTTTCGGAAGATGTGCAGGCCTACCTCAAGGAACGTGGTGCCAAGAAGGATGGCCCCTTCTTCCTTTATTACGCGCTCAATATTCCCCACGCCAATAACGAAGCCCGCAAGGACTCACCATTGGGACACGGCATGGAGTCACCGAACTATGGCGAGTTCGCAGCGCGCGATTGGCCAGATGCGGAGAAGGGTTTTGGTCAGTTCATTCGGTTCTTGGACAACGAAGTGGGCCGCGTCATGGACACGCTCAAGGCGACGGGGATGGCCGAGAACACGATCGTATTGTTCTCCAGCGATAACGGCCCGCATCAGGAGGGTGGGCATCTCTCGGACTTCTTCGATTCGAACGGTCCACTCAATGGGATCAAGCGCGATCTCACTGACGGTGGTGTGCGCGTGCCTTTGATTGTTTGGAGTCCGGGCCGAATCGCTGCGGGTGTGGAAAGCAAACACGTGAGCGCCTTCCAAGACTTCCTTCCCACGGTTGCCGAGCTCAGCGGTACGCCGTTGACCATTCCTACCGATGGCCTCTCTTATGCTCCGACGCTGTTGGGAAAAGACGGAGAGCAGAAACAGCACTCGCATCTGTATTGGGATTTCAATGAGCAAGGAGGCAAGCGCGCGGTCTTGAAATGGCCGTGGAAGCTGATCTACCTGAACACCAATCCCAATGCCAAGAACAAGGGCAAACCCAAGCCGCTGCAAAAGCTGCTCTTCAACCTCGATACCGATCTCGGCGAACAAACCAACGTTGCGGACCAGAACCCAGCGATCGTGGCAGAGCTGGAGGCGCTGATGACCAGCAGTTGGACGGAACCTGTGGCACAGTAGCAGGCTCGCGGTCAGGCGAGGATGCTCTTGGCCACCTTTCCAGCGACGTCGGTAAGGCGATAGTCGCGTCCCTGGAAAGGGAAGGTCAGTCGCTCATGATCGATGCCCAGGAGGTGCAGCATGGTGGCGTGCAGATCGTTCACATGCATCGGATCGCTGGCGATGTTGAAGCCGAATTCATCGGTCTCTCCAAAGGTGATTCCTGGCTTTACGCCTCCACCGGCGAGCCAAAAGGTGAAGCAGTCGCGGTGGTGCTCGCGCCCATACGTTCCGGTGGTTTTTGAGATGCTGCCCTGGCTGTAGCTGGTGCGGCCAAATTCGGTGCCGAACACCACGAGGGTGTCCTTCAACATGTCTTGCTGCTTGAGATCTTTGATCAGCGCTGCACAGGCCTGATCAATCTCTTGAGTTCCATTCATGTAGCCACTGGGCAGCCCGCCATGATGATCCCAGCCGGGGTGAAAGAGTTGGATGAAGCGGACACCGCGCTGCGCGAGACGTCGCGCCAGCAAACAGTTCGCTGCGAAACTGCCCGCCTTTTCGACATCGGGTCCATACATCGTGCGGACGGATTCGGGTTCTGCTTTCAAATCGACCGCCTCTGGCACGGCGGACTGCATGCGGTAGGCCATCTCGAATTGATCAATCCGCGTCTGGATCTCAGGATCCCCGACGCGCGCATGCTCGGCTTCATGCAGGTGCTTCAGCTTGTCCAACATGCGGCGGTTCGCGGCGGAGTCGATCCCGGCGGGGGACTTCAAATAGAGCACGGGTTCGTTCCCTGAACGGAACTGCACGCCTTGATAACGGGAGGGCAAGAAGCCGCTGTCCCACAGTCGGGACGACAGGGGCTGATCCGCTGGACGATTCGACACGAGCGAGATGTAGGCTGGAAGATCGCGATTGTCCGATCCCAAGCCATAAGTCACCCAGGCACCCATGCTGGGGCGCAGAGGCAGTGGCGCACCTGTTTGAATGAAGGTCAGCGCCGGGTCATGATTCACGGCTTCGGAATAGAGCGACTTGATGAAGCACAATTCATCGGCGACGCCGGACAGGTGGGGGAATTGATCGCTGATCCAAGCCCCTGATTGCCCGTGCTGGGCGAAGCGATAGGCCGATCCCACGAGCGGGAAGTGGGCTTGCAACTGGGACATGCCCAGTGGCGTTTTGCTACCGAGCACCGACTTGGGGATCTCCTCGCCCTGTCGCTGGTTCAACGTCGGCTTGTAATCAAAGCTCTCCAACTGCGAGAGACCGCCGCTCATGAAGAGAAAAATGACCCGCTTGGCCTTGGGCGGGAAATGCGGCAGGCCCGGGAGGCCGGGGTTACCCTCGGCGTGGGAGGCTGATTCCGAGAGCAGTTGGGCCAGCGCCACGGTGGCGAGGGTCTGTCCCGTGCTGCTCAGAAAGTGGCGTCGAGAAAGCGGTGAGGGGGGAAATAGAAGGCGGGGTGCCATGGGCCGAACGGTTTTAAGGGGTCATGGTGGTCTCGCTAAAGTCGAAGAGCATGCGCACCATCATCGTGGTAGCGGCGACATCGATGGAATCGATGCTGCCATCCGCGGCATGTTCACCGCTGGAGCTGAGAAGGTTTTTGGCCTTGTCTGGTTGGGCGCGGAACTCTTCGCGTTCGTCGCGCAAACACGCTGCTACGACCTCGAGATCGTTGGGGGAGGGTTGGCGGCTGGTCAGCAGGCGATAGGCGTAGCGGGCACGCTCCACATCGTCGTTGGGATACGATTTCACCAAGTTCTCCGCCAGTCCTCGGCTGGCCTCGATGAATTGGGGATCGTTCATTAGAACCAACGCCTGGAGTGGCGTCGCGGTGCGTTCGCGGCGCAGTTTGCAAAACTCGCGGGTTGGGGCATCGAACAGCGTCATGCTAGGCGGCGGCATGGTGCGCCGCCAAAAGGTATAGAGGCTCCGGCGATAGAGCTTTTCGCCGTGATCCTGCGAGTAAATGTGCTGCGTGCCGGATTCCTCCCAGAGGCGTGCTGGCTGGTAGGGCTTCACGCTTGGGCCACCGATCGCGGGGTTCAGCCATCCGCTGGCAAACAAGGCCAGATCGCGAATCTGCTCCGCGCTGAGGCGCCGCCGCGGTCCGCGCCCAAGAAGGCGGTTGTCGGGATCATCCTTCCAGTCGGCCGCATTCGCAGGTATCGACGACTGTCGGTAGGTGGCGGAAAGAACGAACTCACGCAACAGACCTTTGGTATTCCAGCCTCCATCCATGAAGTGGGTGGCGAGCCAATCGAGAAGCTCCGGATGGGACGGAGGTTGCCCCTGTGTGCCGAAGTCTTCCGCTGTCAGGACGATGCCGCGGCCGAAGCACATCTGCCAAAGGCGATTGACCGCCACGCGCGACACCAGGGGATGCGTGGGGCTGACCATCCATTGGGCCAGCCCGAGACGATTGGCCGGAGCACCCGCAGGCATGGGTGGCAGGCTGGCCGGGGTAGCGGGGGTGACTTCTTCTTTGGGTTGGTCAAACTGGCCGCGATTAAGGATGTGCGTGGGACGTCGTGGCCCTGTCCACTCCTTCATCACCATCAAGTCGACGGCTTGTCCACTCAGATCATTTTCCTCGGCTCGGGCTGCTTGGAGTTTCTTCAGGTGATCACGCCAGGGCTGGTCCACTTCTCGGAGATACCAGTCGAACCAGTCCTGATCGTTCTCTGGCAAATCGAGTCGAGCCCACTGCCGGACTTCCGCCGCCGAAATCTCCCGGTCGTAAAAGAAGAAATCATCGACGATTCCATCCTTGAAGGAACCGTCGTTGCGCCGCCCGCCAATAACGAGACCGGTTTCCTCCACCGCGTCTTTCCCGCCGGGGTCATCGCCCCAATCCGCGCGGTAAACGATGTCTCGGTAGAGATTGTCCCGCACCACTTCGTGTTTGGAGAGCGCGCCATTGACATACAGCCGCATCCCCGAGGCCTTGCTGGAGCCGTCATACGTGGCGGCGATGTGCACCCACTGCTGAGTCGGCACCGTCTCGCTTGCGCGGATTCGGATTTCGTTTCCTGGGGAAAAATGGCAAAGAGCAAACTCGGGCTTGTCGTCCTGCAGAACGATCTCAAAGCCACGGCTCGCCGAATCAATCCCCGAGCGCGAACGATGGGCAAGCGTGGCGCGTTTGTTGGGCGATTCCGAAAAGATCCAGAGGCCGAAGCTAAAGGGATCGTGACGGTGGGTGTCCGCGACCCCATTGACAAAGACCGCATTGTCTTGCTTGAATTCGACGCCCTGCCCGAAACGTCCCGGCCGGAGTTTCGGCCTCAAGCGAGCGACGGAGTCGAGGTGACCCGTTGCCAGATTCAAAAACTCCTTCTTTTCGGTGATGGCATCAAACGGCACATGCACCAGGGGCCGGGTCGGAAGGGCCATCGGCGGCATCGATACTGCGCGTGCCACGGCACCAAAAAAACCTTCACCACGTGTGACAGGCGGGCGATGATCTTTGAGCCATGCGGCAAATCGGGGTTGTGCCTGGAGACGCAGGTTTTTTTGCTGGTCTTCGAGACTCGCGGTGAGGGTCTTTAACTCCTGCATCCGCGCTTCTTTTTCCGGTGGAAGAAGCAAGATCGACGGCGGCGGAACGCCCCCGGTGTAGACACAAAACAACCCCATCTCATCGATGTTGTTGAGCATCGCCGCCATGCTGTAGTAGTCCCGCATGCTGATGGGATCAAACTTGTGGTCGTGACAGCGGGCGCACTCCAGCGTGAGCCCAAGAAACGCCAGCCCGTTGGTGCGAATCCGGTCCGCGACTTGTTCGATCCTAAACTCTTCGGGGTTGGAGCCTGCTTCATTGGACTGCTGTGGCAATCGATTGAAGCAGGTCGCGATCATCTGATCTTGCGTCGGATTTGGCAGCAGATCCCCCGCTGTTTGCCAGGTGATGAATTGGTCATACGGCAGGTTTTGGTTGAACGCGCGGATCACCCAATCCCGGTAGGGCCAGGTGATGCAGTCGCCGTCTTCATGACGACCATAGGTATCGGCGTAGCGGGCGACGTCGAGCCAGTCTGCCGCCATCCGCTCTCCATAGCGGGAGCTGCTGAGGAGTCGATCCACCACCCGTTGATAGGCCCCATCTTGGGAATCGGCAAGAAAGGCGTCGATTTCTGCTAGGCTCGGCGGGAGCCCAGTCAGGTCTTCGGTGACACGCCGCAGCCACTCTTCCCGGCTGGCCTCGGTGGTGGGCTTCATGCCGTGTTTGCTCAGTGTGGCGTGGATGAAGTGGTCGAGCGGCTGCCGGCTCCATGCTTGGCTTTCTGGAGTGGTGGGCACCGCAGGTCGTTCTGGCGGCTGGAAGGCCCAGTGTCCGGCGTAGGGCGCTCCGCCCTCGATCCAACGTTTCAGCACGTCTTTGTCTGCGACGCTCAAAGGACGCTTTTCTTTGGGGGGCGGCATTACCTCCTCGGGATCATCGGAAAGGACCCGCTCCCAGAGGGTGCTCCCGCTCAGGTTGCCTGGCTGGATCGCCTTGGCTTCGATGGCCGCCTCACGCAGATCCAAGCGCAGATCTCCTTTGCGCTGCTTTTCATCCTGGCCATGGCAGCGCAGGCAGTGGCGGGCTAAGATCGGCCGCACCTCCCGGTTGAAGTCCGGGACCTCGGCGGCAACGCCGTGCGACGACAAAACCAGGCTGAGCGTAAGCCCGGTGATCGCGATAGCAAAGGGAGTTAGATGGTGGGTGAAGGTCGGTAGGACCATTGGATGGATCGGATAAGCTAATCCTTTACCATCTGAAGCAAGTCTCAATCCATTTTCTCCGAAATACGGAGCAAGAAGTCCCCTTCAAGCTACCTGGCAGCCCGCTCTCAGCGAAAGAAGATCGGCCCCGGAACGATCTTCACGGCACCGCCTCCCAGCGGGCTGCCTTTGGTTTCTTCGATGGACTCAACCAGGTTGTCCTTGAAGTCGATGCTCAGCGTGCCGACCTCCACTTTCACATACACCACCGTCTGCACCAGCCGCCCGTAAGGGTCGCGCCCCGTGGTCACTTGCGGCACTTTTTCGTAGACGGCGTATTCGACTCGATCTTCGCGACCTGCTGCGGTGACTTTGCTCGACTTTCGGGTCGGCTTGCCCATGGATTCGGCCACTTCCTCGGTCGTCATCCCGAGCGCCACTTGATGCGCTGCGATCAGCTCATTCACCTGCTGCTGGCGCTGATACATCTTTTTCAGATTCGTCGCCATGTTCGGATCTGGGGAGATGACATCCGTTGGTCGCACCCAGCCCGATACGTCCCCGTGCCGCGCGCGTCCGCGAACTCGGTAGGCGGTGTCTGCGAGCCCCACCAAAGTCACCACCGTGCCCGGTGCCATGCTGCCCAGAGCACGATCCAGGGTCGAATGCGAATAGATCGGTGCCTCCTGCGCGATCTGGAGGCGCAGCGGTTGCTTTAGCATATCTTCGACGTCGATCGTGCCGGGCTCCGGCGCGAGAATCGACGAACTGCGTTTCTTGAGCAACTGACCGCTGGCAGGGAAGGTGGCCATGATGATTAGAAGCATCAAAGCCCGGCCAGCGAATGCGTGGTAAGTTTTCACAGCAGGAGAGGGGTGGTGGTCGAAGTATAGCGACTTCCTTTGACGATGGAAAGGAGCTTTTGTTCGACGGCGGGCCCATCCTGATTATTCATGAGGTCATGAGCAACGGCCCCCTTTCCACCAAACTCTTTGAATCGGCACTGAAATACATCCCCGGCGGCGTGAACAGCCCAGTGCGCGCCTTTCGCAACGTCGGCGGTCAGCCTTTCTTCGCCCGCCGCGCCAAGGGCGCCCGTGTCTGGGATGTCGATGGTCGCGATCTGATCGACTACGTGGGCACCTGGGGCCCGGCGATCCTCGGGCACGCGCCTGTGGCCGTGATCGAGGCCATCCACTCTGCCGCTAAGGAAGGCGTCAGCTTTGGCATCCCCAATCCTTACGAGGTGGAGATGGCCCGCACCATCTGCGAGTGGGTCCCCTCCATCCAAAAGGTCCGCATGGTGAATAGCGGTACGGAGGCCACGATGTCCGCCATCCGGCTGGCCCGCGGTTTCACGAGGCGGGACCTGATCGTGAAGTTCGAGGGCTGCTACCATGGCCACGTCGATTCCCTCCTCGTCGCCGCAGGCAGCGGAGCCCTCACGCATGGACGCCCTGATAGCGCAGGCATTCCCGCAGCCTTTGCAGAAAAAACCGTCGTTGTGCCACTCAACGATGTCCCCGCACTCGAGGCCCTTTTTGCACAGCGCGGTCAAGAAATCGCCGCCATCATCGTGGAGCCCTATCCCGCCAACGCCGGTCTCATCCTGCCGCAGCCCGGCTTTTTGCAATCCTTGCGGGACATCACGGCGAAGCATGGGGCCTTGCTCATTTTTGACGAAGTGATGACCGGCTTCCGTCTCGCCAAAGGAGGCGTGCAGGAGTTGGAGGGTATCACGCCGGACCTCACTTGCCTTGGCAAGGTCATCGGCGGTGGTCTGCCGGTCGGCGCTTTTGGGGGTCGCGCTGACGTGATGGATTTTCTGGCACCGAATGGACCCGTCTATCAGGCCGGGACTCTCTCGGGCAATCCCGTCGCACTGGCCGCCGGCCTCGCCCAACTTCGTGAGCTCGAGCGGCAATCTGGCTACACGCATCTGGAAAGCCTCGGTCAGATGATGGAAGAAGCCGTGCTTGAGATGCTCAAGAAAAAAGGCCTCGGCTGGCGTTGGTATCGGCGCGGCAGCATGTTTTGCCTGTTCTTTACGGAGACAGAGGTCAAGAACCTCACCGACGCGAAGACCGCAGACCTCGCCGCCTTTGCGAAGTACTTTCACCACTGTCTCGACAACGGCGTCTATTTTGCACCCTCCCAATTCGAGACCGGCTTTATCTCCATGGCCCACAGTCCCGATGATCTCGCCCGCACCGCCGAAGTCGCGGCGGCGGCGATCAACGCGGCGGTGGGGTGAGACTCAGCAGCGGTGGGCAAGGTTGGCTGGCCTCACTGTACTTCCAGAGCAGCGTCATAAAATTGCATCGCAGCTTTTAGCATGCGCGCTTCCTGGAGAGGCTCGTCTTTGATTTCCTTGGTCGTCGGCAAGTCGGCGACGGATCGCGGGGCATCCCCTTTGTCCAGTGCTGCTACCTTTCGGAATCGCTCAAGGAGCGAGGCGTTCACCAACACTGCTTTCTGCTGTTCTGTCAGATCTTTGCCCCCCTCAAGAAGCGCCAAAACAGTTGTTGTCGTGCTAGTGTGAGGAGAACGGTTGTGAAGGGACTTTTTACTCTTTGGATCATAGATGCCCTTGGCGAAGAGGGATGAGGTCGCCCAGCGATGAAAGCCAAGCACATGACGACGCTTGGCGCTGATATCCACCGACTGCATGAGTCGATCGATTCCCTCGAGATTGTTGGCTCCCAGTTCGCCTTTGTTTTGATTTTTGAGTTCGGTTGCCCGCACTTGATTCAGGTAGTCGATCCTAGCGCCGGCTCTTTCCATCTCCAGATGGATGCATTCCGCATAGATCCAGCCTGCATCTTCTAGACTCATGTTTGCGGACGAGTAGGGCTCGTATTTTTCACGCATTGCCTTGAATCTCGGCTTCAGTGCTGCTGGGGTGTTCGAACTTTTCTCCGCGTTGGCATAGATCTCGTAGCGATGATGGGCTTCAAATATCCAGTCATGAACAAGTGCGGCGTAGGTAAAGTCAAACGGACCAAGGCTGTCCACTTCCCAGAGCCAGCGTGGCACGCTGGCTCCATCGAAGAACATGTCTTCAGGTTCAATGATCAGCTGCTGAGTCGGTCTGCGGGGATGAACCGTGATGTATCGCAGCGCCTTGCGGGAGTCTTCGGCTTGCTCAAACCAGAAAAGATTGGGGGAAACCCAAAGGAACTTGGCCTCGCCTTGGAACTTGGCAGCGTGATCGCTATTCAGTCTTGCCGCTGCCTCGCGTTCCAATCTTCCGGTTGTCTTCAGACCGGCCACAGGGCTCAGCAACGTCGCAGCAAATCGGGCTGCGTTTCCAAATGCTGCTCCCTGAACGGCACGATTGGCGCGCGGAGGAATGATCGTACTGCACGAAGGTGCCCATGAGATAAGAAGTAGAAAAATACCACAACACCGGGAGAACTGAGATCTCATGGTGAACATTTCAGCAGGCTAATGGAATAGTGTCAATTGTCTATTTAATCCAACATTTCAGTGTTAACTGTTTCACGGCGGCGCAATTCCCCGGCTACGGCTGAAAGTGATTAGGGTGTATCATCGCCTCAAGCAACGAGAGGGTGATTGGCGGTGGCTGGCTAGCGAGCGCGATGGGTTGACCGGCAAGATGTCCGTCTCTCAAGCCTGGAGTGCGGAGCGCGCAGAAGGCGGTTGAATCTAGGGCGATCCCGACGCAAAGAAGGCGTCACTATGACGGATGCTTCTCGGGATTTTTTGTTTGATCTGCTTTCCACGCCTAGCCCCACAGGTTTTGAGGTTCGGGGGCAGCGGAAGTGGGCGACTTATGCCCGAAAGTTTGCGGATACGGTGGAGAGCGATGCTTATGGTTCGGCGTGGGCGACGATTCAGGGCTCGGCGGCCGATGGTCCGCGATTGATGCTGGAGGCACACGCAGATGAGATTGGCTACATGGTGAAGCATATCTCCTCCGAAGGTTTCATCTTCGTGGATCGTGTGGGAGGTTCCGATGTCGCAACCGCGAGGGGTCGCCGTGTGGATATCCTGGGCGATAACGGGACCGTGCGGGGGATCATTGGCAACATTGCCATTCACATTAGGGATCGGGAAAATGAGAAGGTGCCAAAGGTCCATGAACTGTGGATCGACATCGGTGCGACATCAGCGAAGGAGGTGGCGGCTGCGGGCATCCGTGTTGGTCATCCCGCTGTGTATGCAGACACGGTGGAGGAGATTGGGCGCGACAAGATCATGGGGCGCGCCTTGGACAATCGCATCGGCGGCTACATCATTGCTGAGGTTATTGCACGACTGGCGGCGAAGAAGAAGCGTGGTGTTGCAACAGTGCTGGGTGTGAATGCGGTGCAGGAAGAGATCGGTGGTCACGGCGCCAAGATGATAGCGCATCGTTTGCAGCCGGACATTGCGGTCGTGCTGGATGTCACGCATGCGACGGACACGCCCAGCGTCGATCACAAAAAGCATGGGCAGGTGAAGCTTGGTGGTGGGCCAAGTCTGACTCATGGCAGTGCAAATCATCCTTTGGTCGTGGAGCGTCTGATGGACGTGGCGGCGAAATTGAAGATCCCGATCCAACACGAGTCTTCCTCTCGCTTAACAGGCACAGACACGGACGTGATCTTCCACTCGGTGGGCGGTATCCCTAGCGCGCTTGTCTCGCTGCCCTTGCGTTACATGCATTCGGTCGTGGAGATGGCGGACTTAAATGATGTGGAAAATGTCATTCGCTTGCTAACCGGTTTCGCTGAATCCGTGAAGGCCAATGACCGCTTCCACGTGGAGATTTGACCCTCTCGGTGAATGACAAGCTCTGATCCGCTGCCCTTCCTGTTCGACGCCGCCTTATTGGCGGGTGGTCGCTCGCGGCGCATGGGGCGGGACAAAGCCTTCCTTGATTCCGATGGCCAACTTCTCTGGCGTCGGCAAGTCGGCGTGCTTAGCGCTTGCAGGCCCGTGCGCCTGTTCTTGGCGGCGCGCAGTGATCAACCCTGGGAACATTTGGATGAAAGCCTCATCCGAGTTGATGACCCAGAAGGCGAAGACATCGGTCCCATCGGGGCGATCGGTCGTTGTCTTGCATTGGCGAATCGGCCTTTGCTGGTCATGGCGGTGGATTTGCCAAACATGACAGCGGACTTTGTATTGCAGGGTCTCTTGCGAAAGTCAGAACTAGGCGCTCGAGGTGTGATTCCTCGGGTGGGCGAACAGTTTGAACCGTTGTGTGCTCTTTATGTGCCGCAGATGTTGCCTCTCCTGCAGACGGCGATTGCAGCAGGGAAGTATGCGCTCCAGCCGCTGGCGAGATCGTTTGTGGGGGAGGGGATTGCAACGGCGGTTGACCTTGTGGCGGACGAGTTGCCGCTCTTTCACAACGCCAATACACCAGCGGATTGGCAGGGTTAGCGCTCAGTTTTCGCAGGCATGGCCGCGCTTGATGGCGTTTTCGCCAAAGCGACGTTGCAGGTCGTGCATGGTCTTTTGCAGGGCTAAACGTTTGCCTTTCTCTGCGCGGGTAAAGAGATCACCAGCGACGACGCCTTCGTGGATGTTGGAAAGACGCACTGCGGCGAGTCGAACCGATGCGCGCCCATCCCAGGCGCGATCCAGCAGGCGCTCGATGAGCGGATAGAAGTCCTCTGCGAGGCTGCTGGGTTCTGGGAGGCTCTCTGAGCGCTCAGTGTCCTGCATCTTGTCGAGGCGAACTCGGACGGCGATGGTGCGTGCGCTTTTGCCATCATCGACGATTTGGCGGATAAGATCGTCTAGCAGCGTTTTCATCGTGCGTTCCAGCGCGCCACGGTCAGTGAGGTTGACGTTGAAGGTCTCCTGATGGCTGTAGCTGAGCGCCTCTCCGCGTTCGACCACGAGCGGGCGTTCGTCGATGCCCGCAGCGTATTGCTGGAGGCGTGGCGCGTAATCGCCGACGACGGCGGCCAGTCTTGCTAGGCTTGATTCGCGGATTTGTTCGATGCGTTGAAACCCGGCACCTTTCAGTGCCGTTTCCGTGCGCCCGCCGACGCCGGGCAGCCACTTCACATCGAGAGGTGCCAAGAACTCCGCCTCTTCACCGAGCGGGACCATGGCCAGTCCGCGGGGCTTTTTCAGTTTGGAGACGATTTGGCTGATCAGCTTATTGGAGGCGATGCCAAAGGAGACGGTGACTCTGAGGCGCCGCTCGATGGTCTCTTGCAACTGCCTCGCGACTTCGAGGGGATCTTGGGTATTCCCGTCCGGGAGGCGGAAGTAGCCTTCATCGATGCTGGTCCGCTCCACCCAAGGAGTGAGGTCTTCGATGAACTCAAACATCCGACGCGAGAACCATTCGTAGCGGTCGAAGTTGGACTTTACCAGGGTCAGATTGGGCACGAGCCGCAGCGCATTTGCGGTGGGCATGGGTGTGTAAATGCCGAGTCGGCGGGCCTCGTAACTGGCGCTGGCGATGATGCCGCGGCGACTGCCACCGACTGCCATGACCTTGCCCCTCAATCGTGCATCGGCTGCCTGCTCGCAAGAGGCGTAAAAGGCATCGGCATCAAGGTGAATGATCATGGGCAGCGTGGCCCACATCGTAGTGTTGGTTTGGCACGTAGCAAGCAGGGGCTTGGTTGCTGGCTCAACGGCTTGCAACTGCCTTCTTCCACTGCGGCGGTGCGTCTGGGAGCGTCTCTGCGAGGATGCGCTGGATGTTCTTCTTCTCCGAAGAATTCAGGTAGGCGTAGCGACCTTCGGGATCGTTGCCTTCGAGCACCTTCCACAAGTTTTCTAGCACCGTCTGCTTCAGTGGTGGAGTGAGGGCCTGAAAGGTCAGCGAATAGACCATGTAGCTGCAGCGGTATTTGAAGAGTCGATTGAGCAACTGGAAGTCCTTCAGGGATCGGCCATCCGAGCTTGGCTTGGCATTGCGAGCGAAGGCGGATTGGAAGGCCGGATCTCCCTCGATCCCGCCTTCGGGAAGTTCCGCTTCGTCTTTAAAAAGGAGCGCATCCACCACATCCTCCGCACAATGATCAATGATGCGGCGGGCTGTGCCTGTGGGCTGGTCTTCCACTTTTTCTCCCAATTCCTTTTGCAGACTGCGCTGCATGTACATGGCGCGGATGGAGGTCTGGTTGGCCTTGGTCAGGACGTTCTGCGTGGAGGTCTGATGCTCCAGCACCATGAGCGCGACGATGTCGCTCTGCTTGCGTGGATAGGGGTCGAGGTCAAAGAGCTTCCCCAGATTCGTGATGTTGGCCCCGGCCTCGAAGTTGATGTCGCATTGGTCACCCTTTTCGATGGCGGTGACATTGCCGCGATGCAGCGCAGTGCCATGACGGCCGGTAACGTACCAGCCGCCCCAGCGATCTTTAAATGGTGTCGTCGTATCCACCACGGTGCTGCCCTGGCTCATGATCGGATGGCCCTCGGGGCCAGGAAAGACGGAGCGCACGAGCACGCCCGGAACATCCGGTGAAAAGGGTCCGCCATGGCAACTGAGGCAGCTCTGATCGCGCTCGAAATGCAGCGGCTCAGACTCTTCAACATAAGGGTCCAACAGATAAAAGATCGGACCCAGCACTGGATCAATCGTCGAGACCTCGATGGAGCCACCCAGGCAGTAGCCGACGTACGCATCGTCGCCAAAGTAGACGACGCGGGGAGTCTGTGGGGAGATGCGATCGTTCTGCTTGCTGGTTTTGGAGAAGACCATTACCTGGGACTCCGGAGGGATGTGGAACTCCTTCATTACGCCACTCAAAACCGTCCAGGCATCTTTGCGGTCAATCTTCACTTTGCCTGTGAGCATCCGCTTCTCCAAAGCCTGCGCTGCATCTTTGGGCGTGGTGTCGGAGTAGGAGATAGGGGCGTTCTCGTATTCGTTCTCTGCGAGCACGTTCCAGGGCGTCGCCACCAGCGCAGCTGCGGCAGACAATATCAGGAGTGGGTGGGTGCTATTCATCGGATACAGGGATGAGGATATTGTAGATTCGTTTACCTGCCGCCCCAGCAACAAGGTCACGAACGGTGTAGCGGTCCAGTGCGGTGTAATAGGCTTCAACGGCTTGGGCCAGAACGCCTTTGAGGCGGCAATTGCCATTGATTGGGCAAGTATTGGTTTTTGGGTCAAAGCACTCCACGATGACTGGACTATTTTCGGTGCGGCGCACCAAAAGACCGACTCGAATTTCCTCGGGTGCCATTCCCAACTCGATGCCGCCGCCACGACCGCGACGAGTGTCCAGGTAGCCGAGTTTGGCCAGGAAGTTGACCACCTTCACGAGATGATTGCGGGAGATCTGGAACGACTCCGCGACATCCTGGATGGAAAAGGAACTGCCCTTAAGTGCGGCAAACATCAGCACCCGCAGGGAGTAATCAGAAAAGAGGCTCAGCTTCATAGTCGTAGCAGGCAGCGCCTGTGTGATGACTAAAACGCGCGTCGTTGTGTAAACTTGCATCAAAAATGCAACTTTAAGGCCCGACCCGGCTATCGTGACGAAACTGACGCACTTTTCATGGCGCAGACTGTCGTCAAAGAGATCAACTTCTGACCCGGAAACGACTCCAGCGCGATGACCAACCCACCTGCGATCAATAACCGCACCATCGTCAACAGTGCTCGCTTGTTACCTGCCATTGGGAGGACTGGTGCTACGCATTTGTATCAGCAGATCAAAGCGGTCCACGCATGCCAGAAGGGGGGGCGCGCAGGACTCTACGGCTGGCTGGATGCTGTGCTATCGGTCATCGGTGCGCGTTACGAGACGGACTGCCCGAAGGACTTTACCTGTCCGACTCAAGGGCCGTTGATCATCGTCGCCAATCATCCTTTTGGCCTCAAAGATCCACTGGTGCTCGGTCATCTCTTCTCCAGGCTGCGGCCCGATTTACGCATCGTTGCCAACCCGGCCTTACTCTCGGTCAACGAACTGCGCGATCATCTGATCACCGCAGACGGAAGCGATGCCGATGCTGGATTCATCCCTGTGGGGCCAACCGTTGCTCACCTTCAGGCGGGCGGTGCGGTGATTATTTTCCCCAGTGGTCAGGTGGCGAGATATCGTCCAGGTCAGGGCGTGCGGGAGGCTGCGTGGTCTGATCGACTCGGGGAGATCGTGCTGCGCAGCGGTGCGAATGTGGTGCCGGTCTACTTCTCTGGCAGCAATAGTGTGCTCTTTCACACAGCCCAACTCCTTCGGCCCAAATGGGGACCCAACCTGCTGTTGCGGGAGTTTTTGACGGCGAAGAAGGAGCCTGTGCCGATGAAGATTGGCCAAGTGATCACCGCCGGGCGGCTCAAAAAATATACGGATACCAATGCACTGACGCAGTACCTCCGGTTGCATACGATGGTGCTCTCTCAGCGCAGTGGCGCAGGCGCAAAACCCTCAGCAGTCACTCCCGGACTTGCACCGATCGTGATGGAAGATCGATCCCAGCATCTCCGAACCGAAATCGAAACCCTGCGGGCTAGCGGCAACGGTGTTGTGGCCCAAGGGAATCTGGAAGTATTCGCTGCCTCGGCGATGGAGATCCCCGTGGCGCTGCGAGAGATCGGGCGGCTGCGGGAGATCACCTTTCGCGCAGTCGGCGAAGGGACTGGCAACGACATCGATCTTGATTCCTTCGACGCCTACTACCAGCATCTGTTTCTGTGGGACGAGACGGCCGGAAAAATCGTGGGTGCTTATCGTCTTGGACGTGCGGACCAGATATTGAGCAAACACGGTGCCCGTGGGCTTTACACCAACACCCTGTTTCGCTTCCAGCGGCCCTTCCTGAAGCATCTGCATGACGCAGTCGAGATGGGGCGCAGCTTCATCCGCCCCGAATATCAGCGTCAGCTTTCCGCTCTGCCCTTGCTTTGGCGTGGTATCGCGCAATGGATCGGGCGTCATCCGCAGTACACCAAATTGTTTGGTCCCGTATCCATTTCGCAGGATTACGATCCGGTGTCCCGCAGATTGATTGTAGAATACCTCACGAACAATCGCAGCGATGCCCAGTTGGCTGGGAGCGTGCGCCCACGTAAACCCTTCAAGTGCAAAAATGCGCGCAGCCTGCTGCGAGAGATTGTTTCCACAAGCCTCACGGATGCTGAGGACTGTTCAGCGGTCATCAGTTCTCTGGAGGCCGATGGCAAAGGTCTGCCTGTCCTGCTAAAGCACTACTTGAAGCTCAACGGCACGATTCTGAGCTTCAATGTGGACAAGAATTTCTCGTCGGTTTTGGATGGTCTCATCCTCGTTGATCTGCGCAAAACGGAACCGCGACTGCTGACAAAAATGATGGGTGGCGAATTGCTGGCTGACTATCAGCGGTACCACGGACTAGCACCGTTTTAGTTCCCGAGCCGCTCGCCCGAGCGGCACACCCACCAGAGTCGCGATGCTACAGGCCAGCAGCACATCAGTCGGATAGTGCCGATTGTTCTGCATGCGTGACCACGCTACACCGCCAGCAATGATCACCATCGGAATGCCCACTGGAGGCATGGCAACGGCAACAGGTGCCGCCGCACCAAAGGCAGTGGCGGTATGTGCGCTGGGGAAGCTGTGATAGCCCGCATCAAGGCGTGGTCCATAAAACCCCGGAGCTACCTTTGTCGAGGGGCGCGCACGACCTGCGCAAAAACGCAAAGCGTTTGCCGCGAGACCCGAGAACAGGGTGCCGCACACCGCAGCCAAAACGACGCGGCGGAGAAGGGCAGACCTGCGCACGACGGCGGCCAGGCCCAGCAGGGTGAACGCTAAAACATTGAAGCCCAAGAAATCGCCCCAATAGCTGAGCCAACGTGCCCAGCCATCGACCTCTGGATAGTGGTTGGAAGACCGCGATAGACGGATCTCCTTCAGCAGTGCGGTATCCCATGGCATCAAGGTGGCTACAACGATAGCGATCAATCCCACTGACAAGACGATGGATCTTCTGCGATGACGAAACGCGGCACTGCACAAATCGATCGCCTCCTGCCAGAGGTGCAAGAGCGTCTGCACTGCGGCGTGGGGGACGCTCTCCGATGGTGCAGCATCTGCGGTTGGGACATCGCGCAGTGAGCGCTCTGAATGGATGTTTGAAAGCATGGCAGTGAGGGAAGTGAAGTTCGGTCCCGGCTACGCTGCGCTGGATGACCTGTGTGCCGAATGATTCAGCCTGAAGATTTTGTCACATCCCGTTCATGTGACGGAACTGAAACCACGTCCTGCTAGCGAGACTGATCATCCCAGAGCAAGAGGCGAGATGGTAAGCGAACTCCAAGCCCTGCGCCCTGACCGAGTCATTAAACGAGCCCACGACATGGTCTTCCGCCGTGTGCATGGATCCAATCTCATTTACAACGCTGCATGGGAGGATCCAAGACTGGATCGGCAGTTGATGAACATCGATTCAAAGAGTCGCATCGTAATGATCACCAGCGCTGGCTGCAATGCGCTGGATTATCTGCTTGATGATCCTGCAGAGATCCATGCCATCGACGTAAATCATCGCCAAAACGCACTGCTGGAATTGAAGAAGGCATTGATTCAGCGCGGCAACTTTGATGATCTGTTTCAGATGTTCGGCATTGGGTCACATCCACGTTACGAGGCCGTCTATCAATCGGTGAGAGGCTGCTTGGACGAACTGGCACAGACCTTCTGGGATCGCCGCATTGGCTTCTTTAATCCAGAGAGCTTGAAGCGCTCCTTTTACTATCATGGCACCTCTGGGATCGCTGCCTGGATCATGGGCAATACGCTTTTCAAACTGCGGCCAAACATTCGCAACATTGCCGGCTGTCTTCTTGATGCGCGCACGCTGCAGGAGCAACGCACCGCCTACGCCTTGATTGAAAGAGAGGTATGGGGAAAATTTGCCAACTGGCTTGTCCGACAGCCCGCGCTGATGACATTGCTGGGCGTTCCTCGCCCGCAGATCAGGCTCATCCAGGACTCCTATCCCGGCGGACTTACGGGCTATGTGAAAGACAAGCTGCGCCATGTGATGACGGAGCTGCCCATCAGTGACAACTACTTCTGGCGGGTTTACATCACCGGTTCCTACACACTCAATTGCTGCCCGAGTTACTTGGCAGAGTCTAACCTGCCAGCGCTGCAAGAACGCACACCACGCCTGAGGACGCATAGCTGCACGGTCTCTGCTTTTCTTCAGCGGAACCCTGGTGAATACTCGCATTACGTGCTGCTGGATCACCAGGATTGGTTGGCTTGGCATGATCCGGCAGCGCTGGCGGAGGAATGGGATCTCATTCTTGCCAATAGCCGTCCCGGCACCCGCATCTTGATGCGTTCTGCGGGCTTGGACGTGGACTTTATCCCGGCGCACATTCAGTCGCGTCTAAAGTGGGACACCGAGAAGACGCGCGAGCTTCATCAACTGGACCGAGTGGGCACGTATGGCAGCCTGCACTTTGCGGAGGTGATCGCATGACACAGGGGCAGGTGGCAGAGATCCCGGGTGCAAATCCCGTGCAGCGTTATTATGCGCTGCACTCGCGCATTTATGACGCCACGCGGTGGAGCTTTCTCTTTGGCCGAGACGAAATCCTGCATCGGGTAAAGGCCATCATGACACCCGAGCGGATTCTTGAAGTCGGCTGTGGCACCGGCAGAAACCTAGCGAAGCTGCGGCGTCTGTTTCCCAAAGCGTCGTTGACCGGGGTGGATATGTCTTCCCACATGATCGAGGTCGCACGTTGTCGCCCCGAACTCCGTGAAGGTGGCGCAACACTGATCGAGCGCTGCTATGACCAACCCGTGCACGGGGATGAGCCCGCCTATGATTTGGTCTTGTTTTCGTATGCGCTGTCCATGTTTAACCCCGGCTGGGCTGCCGCCATAGCGAGCGCATCTGCGGATTTGGCAGAGGATGGCTGCATCGCGGTGGTGGACTTTTGTGATTCGCGGTTCGAATCGTTCAAACGCTGGATGCAGGTGAATCACGTCCGCATGGAGGGCCACCTCTGGCCAGTACTGAAGGCCAATTTTGAGCCCCTGGTTGATGATCGATTCAACGCCTACGGTGGCGTTTGGAATTACGGGATCTTCATCGGACGAAACACGGCGGCGGCTCCACATTGAGAGACTGTTTTGTGTCATGGCTGATGCCTATTTCTCTACCTACAAAGTCGGGCTCATCGTTTGGATGGTACTGCTGGCGATTGGTAGCATCTACTTCGGAATGAAGGCGTGGTTGGCGTCTGCGATGTGTCGTTGGCAAAAGGCCGATGGGCACGTGGTGGCCTCCGAAATGAGGCGCGGGTCAAAGATCACGTCCGACGGAAGTCGCCTCTACGATCCTGTGCTGAACTACACCTATGAAGTGAATGGCCAAGCATATATGAGCTCTGTTTTTCAGCCCGGGGTTCCAAAGCAAGGGGATCACGCATTGGCCTCGTTCATCGGTCGCCATCGGCCGGGTTCTGCTGTGCAGGTTTTTTACGATCCACAGTGTCCGACGAATTCATCGCTGCGCCTTCTGTCCTGGAAAGGGCCATCCTTCGGTTCCATCGCCTGTTTGGCATTGCTGATTCTGACGGTGGTGAGAGTGGTAGCCGGATGACGGCCTCTCCAAATTCCCTTTCGCGCGAAAGTCTCTTTTGTGCCCTAGCAGGATTTATCTCGGGGCATGCTTGGCTGCCCAGCGAGTGGCATCATCTCGGCTGGCTGGCTATCGCAGGTGGTTTGGCCGTGCGATCCACGGATTGGAGACGGGGCTTGTCTGAGCTGCTACGGCAACCAGGAGGTATGGCGGCAGCGGCGTTTTTGATTTGGATGACGGCGCGGTCTTTCTTGGGTGCGGCGTTTGGTGAAGTATTTCCGATGGCGGAGGTGGTGCGCGGAGTCTTTGGTCTCGCCTTGCTGATTCTGCTCTGTCTTCTGCTTTGGGAAGTTGGAGATGACGTTGGATTGCTGAGGCGCATCGGTAGGACGAGCGGCTTGATTTGTGCAAGTGCGGCAATGGGATCGGTGGTGATCTACTACGTCGTGCTCGACGGGCACCTGCCTGGTGAGAGGTTGGCCAACGCCTTTGTACATGGCGGGCAGAATCCCGTCTGTGCTGGTTTGATCTTCGGCTTTCATGCGCTTTGGCTTTGCGTGCTTGTTGAGGACTCTGCAAATCGGCGGGAAGGAGTCTTGCTCTGGTCAGCGGTAATCGTCTTAACTTCTGCGGCCTTTCTAACTGGGAGTCGTGGACCGATGCTGGCGATGCTCGTCGCCCACCTTGTCCTACTTTTAGTGCGTGGTTGGCGCAGGGGTGGGGTGACGTTTGCAATATTCGCTGCCATCGCGACTAGCTACCTTTTGGCGGCACCGCACTTCCCCTCTGCTGAGCTTGAGTCGCCCATGCAAACAGTGCTCGGCCGTGCGGACAATGGCCGTTTCCAAATCTACGAAGCTGGGTGGAAGGCCGTCTCAGAGCGCGATGCAATCGTCGTCGGGCTTGGTGAATGGGGCAGTCGCGCGATGTGGACGCCGCATCTGCCGCCAGATCCATCCGGGCTCATGCACCACCTCCACAGCGTCATCGTTGCGACCGCAACCTCGGGTGGCCTGATCGGTCTCGGACTGGCTGCGCTGCTATTTTTCTTTGTCGCAAGAGCTGCTCTCCGTGTGTGCCACAGTGATCCCGCCCTTCTGGTGTTGTTCGCGTATGGAGCCATGGGTTTGAGCGTGGATGGTCAGACGCTGACCAGTTTGGCCAGTCTACCCAGATTCGAAGGCCTCCTCTTTTGGGTGCCCGCGTTCTTGGCGCTGCGTGCAGATGAATCTTTGGTGGAGATAAGGGGATTCGAACCCCTGACCTTCTCATTGCGAACGAGACGCTCTACCAACTGAGCTATATCCCCGAAAGATCACTGGGCAAAAAATAATGGCTGCGCGGACGGTGTCCAGCCCCATTTTGGAGGGTAGGCTTTCAAGCCTGCCGATGGACTGGGGCTTTTCGTCAGTAACTTCAGTTCAGTCTTACCCCCCAACTTAACCGCTTGAGCTGGGGAGGGTACATTCCTGACCACCAATCAACCCGATCTGTGCACCCCTAGCCCCCCATTTTCGGTGCCCAAACAGACGAAATGCAGGTTAAGAACCGAATTCTGAGCCAATTACGTCAGTCACGCCGACCATGGCGTCGGCAAAGCGTGATGAATGGGTGAGGGTTGCTCACCATCGTTGCAGAATTGCGCGAATTGCATGCGTCACCGCCCGCCAATCGTTTAATTTTCTGCAGGTCTCGGTCATTCTATCCATCGCGAATGAATCGCGAGCCCAGAAATGGCAACGATCGACCCATCGATTGAGTCGCCGTCCAGCGGCAGGATCATTGCCTGTCGCCGTTCCGGGTGGTTTCGGATTACACTAGGAGCAGAAAGAGCGATGGGAGGGGTTGGTGACAGTGCTAGGACTCGGTATTCTAATCGACCCATTCGCCAGATTCATTCACGATCACTTTTTTGCCCTTGGTGACTCTCAGACTGCCCTCCTCACTCACAAAGTAGGTGACATCGTCTTTTTTGAACATGAATCCCAAGAACTTGCTTGGCGTTACCCCATCGGCGTCCGTCGTGTGCACGGTCTGTCCTTTAATTTTAATCGAGTCGCCGGATTTCTTGCTGACCCCTACGTAAAAAATATTGTCGGAGGAGACGACGCCCTCGGGTTCGTTGTTGATGATGACGACCACGAAGGAGGGTGTGATGAGCGTCCGGGAATACCCACTCGTGGCGGAAAGAACGGCGAAGGCGAGTGCGAGGAGAAATTTCATGGAATAGGATGGTCAGATGATGCCGTTCCGCAATCGTGATGTGCTGAATGACGTGTTCGTGCAAACTCAATGCCTCTGGCTACAGTTCAGCATCAAACGGCAGATCGAAGTACTCGAACACGGCCTTGGTTCGGTCAAAAATTTGGCGCTCGCTCATGCCGGCCCGCTCGCACATCTCGTTCATGGGCACAAAGCCGCCGCTGATGAAGCGCACAACTTCCAGGGGATTGATGCTAACTTTGACCTGCGGCTGGTCTTTCACCTTCATTGCATCCAGTGAGTCCAGGCAGCACATGACCATCATCATCAGGTTTTCGGTTTCCAGATTGCAAAAATACAGCCAGTAAGGCCAGCGCTCCCACAACTGCCGGTAGAAGGTCCGGATTTCTGGAATGGCATACACCTCCCGGATGTCGTCGTCATAACCGCTGATGGTTAGTGCCAGGCTATCCATCATCCCCGCCAGTTCCCGGCCCACAGGCAGCCGATACCGACCAAAGCGCGACAGGAAATCCTTCATGTCTCCGGCCTCGACACGATCCCGGCTAAACTGGTAGAAAATGAGGTCGTTCATGGGGCGGTATCGCAGCGGGAAGATGGAGCGGAGTGTGCGATCTTCAAACAAATCCGACAGCGCGGGCGCTCGTAGATCTCCAGACCGGATCAGGAAGTCACGGCCTACGGAGCCGAAGGACCGAGACAGAGTGTCATAGACAGCCCGAAGGGAAGCGAAGCGCATCAACACGCGGAACACTCGGAAGTCCGGGCGCAGCCCCTTGGACTGTGGCAGCCCGCTGCCGCTTTGCGGCGGAAGCAGCCTGCTGCTGGCGGCGCGGAGCTCCGGGTGCCTCGGCGCGGGCGGCGGGGCCAGCCCGGCAGAGCCCGGATCAGTCCGGCCGTTCCACGTCAAACGACAGATTGAAATACCCAAACACAGCCTTGGTCCGGTCGAAGAACTGGCGCTCGCTCATTCCGCCTGTTCGAACATCTCGTCCTGCTCGGAGCCGAGCCAAGTTGCCTTGCGCTCGGCGTTTGCCGACGCCATCTATCAACGTGATTTACCTCGACCACAACGCCACTACTCCTGTCTTGCCTGAAGTCCGCGAGGCCATGCTGCCTCACCTCGGCGAGGAGTGGGGCAATCCTTCCAGCACCTACCGCTTTGGCTCGCACTTGAAGGCCAAGATTGAGGGAGCCCGTGAGCAGGTTGCGGCCCTCATTGGCTGCAAAATGCCGAGGGAAATCATCTTCACTAGCGGCGGCACGGAGAGTAATAACACCGCCATCCACGCCGCTACCGTATCACAACCAGACAAGAAGCACATCATCACCTCCCAAGTCGAGCACTCATCCGTGCTCACCTACTGCAGGTTCCTCGAGAAACATCATGGCTATCGCGTCACCTACCTGCCCGTGGATCGTGAGGGATTGCTTTCCATGGCCGATTTGGAGAACTCTCTCAGCGATGACACTGCGGTCGTGTCGCTCATGTGGGCTAACAACGAAACGGGAGTTTTCTTCCCAGTCGAGGAAATCGCCCAAATCTGTCGCAGCCGGGGTGTGCTATATCACTGCGATGCCGTGCAGGCCGTTGGCAAGTTGCCGGTCAAGGTTCGGAACCTTCCCGTCGACTACGTCTCAATCACCGGACATAAATTCGGAGCGCCGAAGGGCATCGGCGCGCTGTATGTGCAGATGAATGCCCCTTTTGTTCCCTTGGTGCATGGCGGTCATCAAGAGCACTCGCGACGCGGCGGCACGGAGAATGTTGCCGGCATCACCGCGCTCGGCGTGGCTGCTGCTGTCGCCATGAAGAAACTGGCTGACTACGATGCCAGCATTCGGCCGCTTCGCGATGCGTTGGAGGAAGGCATTCTCAGCTCGATCCCTGATGCCGAACGGAACGGTAATGCTAGGCAACGGCTCGCCAACACAGCGAATGTATTCCTGCCGGGCATCGACAGCGATGCGGTTCTTACCTTCCTCGACAGCCAGGATATTTGTGCGTCTTCGGGTTCAGCATGCATGGAGAGCGCCATTACGCCGTCCCATGTGATCAAGGCAATGTCTGGTTCTCATGATCGATCATCGGAAAGTATTCGGTTTAGCCTTTCCTCCACCAACACCTTTGAAGAGGTAAAGACCGTTGTCATGAAGATCAGTCAGCTTGGAGATCTAGTCAGCTAGAGAGGCCATGAGCTGTTCGGCTCCGAAGTTCAGAATGAACTCAGCATAGTGGCTGCTGAAGACATCTTTGAGATAATCCTGGAGATCGACGTCTTTCTCCTCCTGCCGGATTTGGTATTTTCGGTTCTTGGTGATGCTGAAAAGGAAGATGGTGTGGAAATAGACAGAGCTAATGTACTTCTTCTCCGCCAGTTCTTTGCTTTCCACGCTCAATGCTCCGAGCTTGCCGTAATGACTACGGAGCACTGTGCTGTCCATGTTGATGTAAACACGCTCAAGATTGCCGTCGCCGGTCATCGCCGGATACATCACAACTGGGAAATCCATATCAATGCCCGCTTCACCGAGTTGCTCCCAAGTCTTGCAGTCCGATGAACCCTCGGGAGCAGCTTGGTAAACAAGGACGTAGTCAGGCAGCCCTGGCGGCTCTTCATCAGGCTCGTCCTTCTTGACCTCTTTAGGCTTGGCGCTTGGCTCAGCCACCTTGAGCCAGAAGCGGCATTCAAAATCCTCAGGTCCGCCAAGCTGGGCCTGAATCTCAATGGCATCCCCGACTTTCAGTTCTTCTGTCGCGTTGAAGCCGATCTTGATGGTGCCGTCCTTGGGGCTGGATTTGCGGATGTCGATCAGTTTGCTCGGATCACCCACCTCACCAGCGGCATTCCCACCCGTGGCCTCGTTCCGTTTGAACTGGAGGATCGAGACCTTGAGTTCTCCGGGGTCTTCGGAGCGGTCGAAGTAGTTGTTCTCCACATCGGTCGAGAACTGCACCGTCTTCTCATCCTTCTCGGGAATGGAGATGAAGGTCTCACCTTTGCCGGTCTTGAGGTTGAAGAACGAGGGGTAGCGTTTGGCCTGGAATGGTTCCTTGGTTTTGACCGGCTTGGGAGTCTCCGTTTTTTTGTTTTCCTTCTTCGGTGGCTCGTGCTGCTCGATCTTGAAAGTTTGATTGAGCAACCGCATCAGGTCTTTGTTGAATGGCAGGTCTTTGGAGAATGCCTTGAGCAGATCCTTGGCATCCCCGCCTTCCACCGAAATCGAGTTCTGGCGGCGTTTATACACTTCTGCCAGCTCACTTTTCGCGAGGGCTGCCGCCACCCGCTTGCGAATCTCACCGGTGTGCTCGCCGGATTTCATGCGGTCGCGTGACGCCATGAAAAGCTCGCTGCGGAATTCGTAGCTCAGGTTGGTGCAGTCCACATGAATCATCAGGTGGTTCTTCAACAGCGGCATCTTCAGGGCTCGCGTGATGAATTCAGACGTAAAATGACCGTGAACCTGACCATTCAAGCTGAAGAGTACAGCCATGTCGTCGTGGAAGTACTCGCGCTGGATGTTGTCACGGGTTTCCTTGACCGTCATCTTGTCCACCTTGGCACGAAAGACATACCCGGTGATCTTCATTCTGCCGATGTGGTGATCCTCAACCTCGACGGATAGCTTCTCTTCCAGGTACTTGTTATCGTCCTTCTCAAGCCGACGCTTCAGACCGAAGCAGTCCATCTGAAGCACTTTGTTGTTCGGGTAGCGCTTCTCATTATCCACCAAGTAGATGGGCAGTGCAGGCTCGAAGAGATACTGGTCGATGGCTCGGCGCGGCTCCTGTGGCAAGGCTCCACGGGTGCCCGAAGGCAGCTGATAATCATAGAGCTTGATGATCGTGCCCGTTTTGAACTTCCGGTTAGCAAGTCCCACATCGAGTTCGGTGATGGGAAAGCTGGGAATCTTGCCGTCGATCTTCAGATACTCATACCAAGTGTTCTTTTTGGTCTTAGACTCCTGTTCGGTCAGAGGATGTTTTCTCACCAGTGTAAATCCAAAATCTCCAGTACCATCAAAGCGCTTGGAGCCGATTAACTGGTATCGAAGGTTTCCACAAAACACCAAAGCACCGGTGCCGCCCATATTATACTTACCCTGAACGAAGGGGATTTCGTTCTTGTTGCCCCGAAGAATGGACAAGAAGGTTTGTTCAAAATCTGCAGGGTGTTGCCCTTCACCATCATCATAAACCAAGAGACAAGGATGAATCTTGGAGCCACTCGCAACAATCTGAATAGCCTCCGCCTGCGCTTTCCTCACACCACTCAAGTGCCAGCTTTTTGCTGACGACCCGAAGAACACTTCGATAGCTGCGCTCATTGAATTGGGAGCTTGCGCTGAGCGGGGATCGATACCGTTCTCATAACACAAGCGCATGAGACGTGCGTCGATGGAGTTAGTTACCTTCTCGATCAAAGCAGCAATCGGGGACGCTTGTTGGTTCTCTATGACTCCGTAATTATTCTCATTACCCCCAAGTGCGACCCATTCGGCTCCAGATTCGATTAATTTGCGCACCCTTTTATCCACCTCCGATTCGTCATCGCAGCCGATAAGAGAAAGAAAAAGAGCTTGTGAACTCATTGCTGGAAAAGATTCTTGTAGTTATTGGACAATCCACCTCCGTCAGAGGCCAAGGCCTTAGAAATGACAGTTTTGCAGTTCTTTTTGTCACCGCTTGAAACTGCGTCCTCTAGCCCTGAGCACAACAGAACCAATGTGGAATAGGCTTCTACTGCGCCTTTGCCCGAACTTGCTTTCATCGTCCCAGAATCGCCGTCAAAGATCACATTCCTCCAGGGAAAGCCGTTAATCTCCCCCAGGTTACTTTGCGCAATTCTTCTTATGACAAGCTCCAGCTTAACTCCGGCCGAAAGAGCCCTGCTTACAGCGCTCATATAAGCGAGGAATCCAATTGGACGGAATAATAAATGACCGCCGTTGGTGCTCCGGTAAGGCAGAGCGCTACCTTCATCTCCGGCATTCTTCTTGTAATTCATCAACTCTGGAAACGAAGAAAACATTAAATCGATAACCCGCGTTGATTCTTCCAAAAATCTTGAAAGGTCCTTCTCGGATGGTCGACTTGCTAGAAACTCTCGAAGCGAGTTCTTATCAAGTTTCATATTGGCGGCCACAAGCGACAACAGTCCTTCATAGAGCGTGACCGCAGTTGTCAGCGCTTCATTATCTCCCGATGGCATGTTTTTCCCCTTGGGGGTTGCGATTACATTTCTTTTGCTCAGCACCGGATGGTCACGCAACAGGGAGCGGACAGTGATTGCCACAGGGTCATCTTCATCAAGGGCGATGATCTCGAGCTTACTAACAGGCTTTGCATATCTATTGAGTGTCGCAAATAAGCGCCGCGACCGTTGTAGGCCTTTTTGGTCGTTGCGGTGTGCTACAAAAATAACTGACAGTTGCTCGGATCCCAAAGATTTCTTTTTCCCCAGGGCGTGTTTGATACCTTCTACGCGATGCTGTCCGTCTAGTGCAAAAATTTTTTCTGCGCCTGTCAGATAAAGTGCGCCTAGTGACTCAGAGACCACTCGGGGTATTGAATTGCCATCTTGGGCATATCCTCCAGTCGCTTCCAGTTGATACCACTGTGGATCCCCTTCGTAGATACCGACGATAATAGAGTTAAACAGGTGTTGAGGTTGTCTCAGTATGTAGTTGGAAATGTCTTCCAGCCGATTCGACAGCGACCTTTGAATCATGTCGCACAGGGTATGGCTTTTGTGGATCTCTTGCGCAGGGCGTATTCTTTCTGCGACATCCGCAAGGCTCATCAAGGTGCTGTAGTATGTCCAGTCGCCCATATTGCCGCGCAAGCAGGGTAAGCATACCGATTTGGTGTTTGAGATCATGTGCTATAAATGCTTTTTGCAAGCTTATTAAAAGTGCCAGGAAACTTGCGATTAAACGGAGGAAGAAATGCCGAAAGTAACTTGTTCTCCAATGCGACTGCATCCGCAGCATCCGTTTCTACATAGAAAAGCTGGAGATGCTCTTTCCATAGATGCATCATTTCGCCAATATGCGGTCTTACGTCATATTCAGACTGGTGAAAATACGATGAACAGCGCTTGCGAAGAGTTTGCCCCTCTGTTTCTCCAACATAGCTCACAATTCCCGCGCACTCCAAGCTAGCGATCCCGGGTTGAATAATGAACACATAAACCCCAGTGGACTCTGGCAGTGTTTTAGCAGACTGACTGTTGGCTTTGATGGCTTTCCAGTTTAATTGCTTTGCGTAAGTGAAAGCTTTCCACTGTTCTGGCCACAACATGACCCTTCTGCAATAACTCAGCGCTTTGTTTTTTTCGGTGTGGAAAAGGTCGAAGCGAGACATGATGCAAGAAAAAAATCATTTTTGACAAAGCAGGCATGCCACATCGGCATCACTTGTGTGATGCCCGAATACTGCAACGAGGCTTTTGTTGGCAGTTGAAGGTTTCTTCTTGATTCCCGAGGCAAGTATTTGCTGCCTTACAGAAGGCTCCAAGAGGCTCGAAAGCGGTGCATTCTCCATCCATGTGAACTGCTTGTTTGGATCGTTCGGATCAATTGATTCATAATGCATAGCTTCCTGAAACTTTTCTGGATAAGTGTCATGCAAACGGACCCACTCATAAGGAGTCTGAAAGAAGCAAAAAGTGCAGCCTGAATTGGTCCTGCCCCACTTCATGAAGGTCGGGAGACCAAGACCACTGTCTTCGAGAATGCGGATAACACCTCGGTAATCGATGCCGGCTTCGCGAAGTGGATAACGAGTCTTGATGTTCGGCTTGGTGCTAATGTATCCGATGCGGTCTTCATCGGCTCGAAGGCCTACATAACTGATAACCGGATCGTCCCCGACATGCGCCTCGAAGGGTTTCAGCTTGAGCATCTTCGTGCACCACCGATTCTGCGGTGATGGAAGGTAACCACCGAATACTTTGTGCCAGTGATCGAATCCAGCTTTGGCATTGAGGTAGGTGATCTTGCTTCCGAGTTCTGCCTCAAGGCGAGCGAGGTATTCGTAGGTCTCTGGCAATTCCTTCTGTGTGTCGCAGAACAGGTATTCCATGTCGTCCTGCCGGAAATGCTCCAACCCTCGGATACGGCCCGCCATCAAGAGCGCCATGGCGGAGCTGTCTTTTCCTCCCGAAACGTTCAAGACGTGGCGGACAGGCTCATCACTGCCAAAGTTGGAGTCAGGGGGCTTCATGAGGAGGAATCCATCATTTCCCAGAGGAGCTGGGAAATGGCAGCAATGGCTAGCTTTTTATCGTTCGGCATCTGGGCATGCAATTGTTTTCTTAGCGCAAGTGCGTCTTTTGCTTGTGAGGAGCTGAGATGAAACACTTGGTCACGTTCCTCTCCGGTCTTTTGGGTCAGAGCGATACGAACGGCATTTTCAGGTGCTTGCGAGCCTTCACCGAAGTGGAGGGACTCGACTCGTTGGAATTGTTTCACCAGAGCGAGGACGCCCTCACGAAAAGCAGTCTCGTCCTTATCCCTCCATCGGGAGGGGGGGACGCGTGTCACCAAGCTGCCCAGTGCTTCCAACCAGACAGATTCCTCCGTGGCATCATCGATCAGCTTCAAGCTGAAGGCCCTCAACTCGGGATTCGTCACCCCGACAATCGCGGTTTCTGCTCTTTCAGAGACTGCCCGCCGCCAAGCCGAGAAGTCCACCCCCTTCTCGCCAAAGGCATCGAGAATGGTCTCGGTCATGCGCTTTCGGCATTCTGGCAGAGCACGCCTTAGCTCAGAAAGAGCCTGAGCCAATTTGGATGCCAGCTTCGAGGCTTCTCCTTTGCTGACTTCCCCCTTGAAGCCAAGTGCCTCCGGGATGGCTTTGAAAACCAAATCGGCAGGTTCCTCTGCCGCCAGGACATGTTTCCTCAGCTCAATGGCCTGGGGGCTGAGGTTGTCGGTGTTCTTGGCGTAGTCAGGCAGTTCGGCTACCATCAAACAGATGGGGCGAACGATGGAAAGCAGCTCAGTGCGCTCGGCACGCTCCAGCTTCACAACTTCGGCAAGGTGCGACAGCAGCTCTCTTCTCATTCCGTGGATGCGGCAAAGCTGGAACTCAAACGTATGCGGTGCCTTAACGAGGCGCATTTTCAGAAACTCCTCAACATCACTGACAAAGCGCCCATCTTCATAGATGGCGAGTTCCGCCTCATGCTGAACATAGATGGCAACGAGCAGGATGGGGATCAACCCATCTCGCACACCAAAAGGCGGACGTCGAAGCTCGTGGATGATTCGATCTACCCGGATTCTTGCGTCCGGTTTGGCCTCCAGCATGTGAATGACATGTTCCAATGCGGGGCGCAGGTGCAGCGGGTCCTTTTCGGGGAACTCAATGCTCCAGCCATGACTCCTTTTAGAATGGATGCCAGATTCCTTCAGCACAGAGAGATAAAGTGACTTCTCAGGTGGTGCCTTGTCTTCTGGAAGTCCCAGATGGGGATCGTCTCCATGGTTCAACATGAGATCAAATAACCTCTGGCGGGCTGCAGCGGCTGCTGAACTCAGGGCATTGCGATTCACCAGCTCGTTATGAACTTTGGGAGCATTAGGAAACAGACTGTCACAGAGCTTCGATAGGTAAGATTGCAGCGAACCACCACGCCCCAGGTCCTTCACAGCTTTGGAGTTGTAGAACCAGTGAATGCCAGACTGCTTATCCTGCGAAAGCCCACGGAACCCTACAAAGCGATGGAGGGCGTTTTCTAATGCCTGATTTGCATGGGCAATCTGCCGGGAAACTTCCTCAGCGGCAAAGCGGTCGTCCTTCAGCTCGGGTGTGTGGCGCTCGACATGATTCCACCGCTCCAGATTCAGAAGGAAACCGTTCAAGACCTCCAGTGCCTCAGTCACTCCAAAGAGGACCTGCGAGTTTGCTGGCATGGTGGCAATCACCTTTTCCGCCCGTTTTCGTTGCTCATCCGTTTCACTCAAAACAATCACCATCAGGCCGTCGGCCGGGTGCTCTGGCTGGAAGGCATCTGCATCCGCTGTCAATTCATCGGGGGAGCAATACCGAAGAGTGAATTGCCGAAGGTTGCCCGTCTGAATGTAGTGAGCGCGGGCGACAACCGGTCTCGCATCCAGTCGAGAACGAAGCAGTTCGCCCATGCTGGAGATTTGCTGGATGGACTCGGAAGCTTTTGCGAACTCGTGCTCCAAGTTGACACTCGAGTGCGACCACAGCGCATAGCCGCGCCTCGCTCCTCGGAAAAACAGGAGGTTTTCCTGCTTCAGCTTCGCTACAGCTCTTTTCAGACCCTCAGGATTGCCCAACGCAAGAGCAAGAAGCTCATCGCTCGGGAGAAGGTCTGCGGTGGAGTCGATGGTGTTAAGCACTCCTATTGTCTTCAGCACGCGCAGCTCCAGTTCGCGCTCGGTGGGGAAGCTCAGAATGACGGCATCGATGTGACTCCAATGGCTGCGGAAGCTTTGGGCGCTGAGGCGGCTTCCAAAGTTCTGGGCTATGAAATCGTAAAACTCGGGCAGCCTGTAGATGAAGCTCAAAGTGGCCTCGTTCTGCGCGAAGTCCTGCAATGCGTGGGGTTCGGATGAGAGCAGGAAGCTAAACAGCGAGCGCTCATTCTGCCCGAAGCGCCGGAAAAACTTCGCGAGCACCGGAAGAACGGTGGGATGCAGCGGATACAAGCTGGGGGCCAGCTCAACGAGCGCGCTTTTCCCGGCATTGGCACCAAACAAACCAAGATCGACTGCTGAGCGCATGTCGGCATGAGCCTCCGACTTCCATCCACGCGGGCACTCGTCCTCTTTGACATTTAAAGCAGCGCTCAACAGAGCGGCGACCTGGCTCAATGGCTGCGAAAAGACGATTTCCTCGAATCGCTCAGCTACTTTTTCCCATTCACGCTGGGCCTGTTCGGACAGCTTGTCAGCGTAGGTGCTGAAGCCCTGATGAAGAAGTCCCACGGTAAAGAGGCAATTATCTCCACTGCGGGATGACGCCTCTCCCAACTGCTGGAGAAAATAAACATCCTGCTTCTCTGGGTTGAGCGCGGAGTATTCGAGAAACTTGCCCAGCTCATCAATGATGACGAGAACTCCATCGAAAAGGTCTTGCTGGCGCAGCTCCGCCGATGCCTGCATCAGCAACGCAATCACCCGCTGGTCGAGATTGGATTTGGGAGCAGCAAGGGTTTCGTCCACCGCAGTTCTGACCTTAAGTTTCTTCCGACCGTCGATGTTCTGGTGGAGCGCATTCGACAGCGCTGAGAGCAATGCCATGGACATTTGCTGCCGTGAGCCGGTGACCAATACAGGAAGGAACCCGCGACGAGAACGGGGAAGTCCCATGTCCGCCGGGAGTCCGCGCAGGTGCTTGGGCAGTTCCGAGCTGTTGGGAGAGAGCAGGTTCGCCAGCAGCAAAGCAAAGCTCGACTTGCCTGAGCCGAAGTCACCGGTGACGCGCCATGAGCGCTGACCGGATATAGAGCGGGTGCCTTTCAATAGGCGAGAAAGGTTTATCCGCGTGTCATGAGTCAAAACATACCCCCCGAGAGCCTCGGGGTCACGGAAGTCACGCTCAAGCTGTGCCGACCGCAGGAAGCGGGGGCTGATTCGAAGGATGTTGTTAATGGAGCGCGATGCCATCAGTCGGAGACGTAAATGTTTTCAAGGAAATCGAACGCATCGGCTTTGCCGGAGCGGGTCACCTGCTGGAGCGTTGCAGACTCTTGGAAGGCAAGCGCTCCATTGGTGGTCTGCTTGATCTGATCGAGGTAGTGGCGGACGGCGGCTTCCGGCAGCTTGAAGACTTGCCCAGGACTTCCTTCACCTACCGCCACCGCGCCAAATGAGATGGTTTGCTCGTTGGCGTGTTCGTTTTGCCAGAAATCGTTGAGGCAGTAGGCAAAGAGGGCGGGCGAAATGCTCGGCTTCTCCTCGACCGCGAAGGAGAAGATCAATTCTCGCTGTCCCGTTCGGATGT
Organism: Verrucomicrobiaceae bacterium; assembly: GCA_024232965.1. Lineage (GTDB taxonomy): Bacteria > Verrucomicrobiota > Verrucomicrobiia > Verrucomicrobiales > Verrucomicrobiaceae > JACKQF01. The sequence continues at coordinate 49,234 of JACKQF010000007.1, forward strand.
CCGTGCGTTCACCGGAGCGGCGGAGCAGGCCCAGTTCGACAAAGGGGCTGTCGAGATTATCCTCGGCGACTTCGCCTTTGCGGCCTCGGGTGGGGATGTAACTGTTAATGAACACACGCAGGCCGTCTTCGTTCGTCCGGTCTGAAAGGCTCTGTGACTTCGCCGGGAGGTTCTTCTTCAGGAATCCGAATGCCTCGGCCTCTGTGAACTCAGCGCGATGCCAATGGTTGAGCATCTGCACCCACTGGTAGATGGGGCCAGTGGGGTTGGTGGCAATCTTCCAATGCAGAAGCCAAAGAGTCGCAGGATGCTCCAAATACTGGTCGTAGCCATCATGACCCAGCAGATCCCGTCCGAAGGGGGAGACTGCATAACCTTTTGAATCGCCTAGAGACTCTATGACTCCGGCTGTCTCCGCCCAGAAACGAATCGAGCGAACCATGTTTTTTCCCACGCCGAGCCGGACCATGGCGTCGTCCTCGTCGCTGAACAGCTTGGCGTTTCGTCCATCGCTCAGGTGCGTCACTGCCTTGGGGAGCCATGCATACCGGCAAACGAAGGTTTCGTGGCCTGAATAGCGGAAGCTGGATTTCGTCTGAGACATTTAATTCTTATTATGGCGGATTGACCATCTAAGCTCTGTATCGGCTGAGATGCAAGGACTCGTGATGGCTTTGCACAAAATGAGCAGGGAATACTTTGATCGTTCTACTTGCTCGCTCTTGAGAGGCTACGGCCCCATAAATAGATCCTCCTCGACGGCCCATTGATAATTGGTCGGACAGTCATTTATGGCGGGGTGCACTTTAACATGTGGACTCAGAGCTCTGCATCCGAGTGCTCGACCTATGAGCGAGCTCTGGACCATAAATCGATCCTCAATCGGCAGTTGCAAACGCGATTTGAACTGCGCTCGGCGAAGCGGTCTATTGCAGTTTTTAGACTAGCGGGTCTTCTTTGGCTTCTTCTTTGCGGACCCATCTGATCCATGGAGAGGCGTTTTCGGTGAAGGCTTGTGGTGTGCTGCCTGCTGATGTGACGCTGTTCGGGGATTTGCTCGATGCGGTGATGGCGAAGCGGGAGGTGTGTTTTGATTATCACAAGCTCACCGGTTCAAAACCGGAGCACCGCACCGTCCAGCCCTACCATGTGGGCCAGATCGAGCACGGCTGGTATCTGTTGGCGTATGATTCGAAGCGGAAAGGGATGCGAACCTTCGCCCTTCAGCGCATCACGAATCTCGTGGTCCAAAGGGCCAAATTCGTCAGGGACCCGGGATTCAACGCCAAGGACCATCTTGGGGACGGGTTCGGCGTGTGGAGTTATGAAGGGACGAGCAACCATGCGCATGAGATCCAGATCCGGTTTGAAGGTTACGCGGCGCGGGTGGTGGCAGAGCGGATGTGGCATTCGACGCAGGAGATCAAGTCCCTCAAAGCCGATGGCAGCGTGATCGAGTTTCAGGCCCGGCTTTCGGGGCTGGAGGAAATCACACGCTGGGTGCTAAGCTGGGGCAGCAAGGCAACGGTGCTCGGTCCCCCAGAACTGAAGAAGCGGGTTAGAGTCGAGGTTGAGAGGATGATGGAGAGATGCAAATGAGCTTTGGTAAAAGCACAAGATTTCGGCTCAATCGATCCAACATCCGGCTGTGAGCTTTGGTGCGACTGCTGGCAGCTAAAAAAGAGACCCCCGCATGGCGCGAAGATCTTTTTCCTGGCTCGCCTGCCGCAGCTTGATCCTTTGTGGGAGTCAAGAACGGTCAGGCTGACAGACCGACGTAGGTGTCCAGGAGGCCATGGAGAGCTTCGGTACGCTTTGGCAATTCGGACAGATTGCCTTCCTTGAGCGATTCCGTGAAGGCGTTGAACAGGCTCCAGACATTGCGCTCTTCAAAGGCGGCATGGCGGGGCTGCCTCCATTCGTGGAGGGTGGGCTTTCAAGCCTACCGATGGACTGGGGCTTTCAGCCTCCAGTCATTTGGACGCCAGGCTAAAAGCCCCGCGCCGTTGACAGGCCGGAGGCCTATCCTCCGTGCTGCTCTGCTAGGGCGTCATGAATTCGGTGATGGCTTTTTGGGTTGTGGGATCGGTGGTTTGGAGGGTAGGCTTCCGAGCCTGCCGATGGACTGGGGCTTTCAGCCTCCAGTCATTTGGACGCTAGGCTAAAAGCCCCGCGCCGTTGACAGGCCGGAGGCCTATCCTCCGTGCTGCTCGGCTAGGGCGTCAGGAAAGCGGCGATGGCTTTTTGGAGGGCGGGATCGGTGGTTTGGGTGGCGAGCTTTTGGAGTGATTGGCGGATGGTTTGGGCTTCCGCGCTGTTGCTGGTTTTCAATGGGAGGATGCTGCGCAAGATCTGGAGGCGGCTGGGGACGCCGGGGTGGTTTGCGAGCTCCAGTGGGTATTGGTCGATGGCTTGAGCGGCCGCCTTGAGGGCGTTGGTGGTGAATTCTTCGCCATCAGCTTGGAGTCGGATGCTGGCGAGAATTTCTGCCTGCTTGGCCATGATCCAGGCGGGGCCGGGATCGTCTGGGAGTGTGAGTTCTAGTGTGCCGCGTGCGTCTCTGAGCGCACTGCGTGCATCGTCTTGGGTGCCGGGCATGGTGGCTAGGCTGAGCGCGCGCGCTGCAAGGGATTCGGCACGTTCGGTGAGCCGGCGTTCGGCGATTCGGACATCGACTTTACCGGTGCCGATCTTGCCGGTGCGAGTGCCTAATGCGTTGCTGAAGGCGGTGACGGCTGATTGCCAAGCATCGGCCTTTTGGTTTCGCTGGGCTTGCTCGTAAAGGACTAGGCCGAGCGTGTGCTGGATGGTGGCGTTAAACTCTGCATCGGTTTCTGCGTTCACCTTGTCCGCTGCAACGCCTGCTGCCTCCCGTGCGGCGTCGAGCTGCGTGGTGTCTGATTCAAGAATGGCGAGGCGGAGGTGAAAGCTGCCCTGCAACCACTGGGTCGCTGCGGCTTCGGAGGGCAGGGCGGGGAGGAGTCGCGCAGCTTCGGTGGCTGCGGCGAGACCGGCACGGAGTTCGGCGTTGAGGTCTTCTGGGAAAAAGTTCGCGCGTGACCAGTGCCAGAGCGCTAGGTCCATCCAGAGGTCTCTCCGCAGTTGAGGTTGGCTATTTTTGAGGGCTTCAATGGCCTGATGGTAATGCGCGGCGGGATCGCCGAATTCACCGCGCCATTCGGCATCTGCGGTGCGGCGATAGAGGCGCGCGATCTCTTCGGGTGTGAAGGGGTTGGGTGCTTGGTTGGCAAGGCGGAGGTTCAGCGCGGCGGCGGCGTCGAGCGTTCCTCCGAGCAGCAGGCCCTCTGCGCGGAAGGCCTGATCGCGGGCATTGGCGGCGCGACGGACGAGTCCCTTGACGCCTTCGCGGGAGATCTCGCTGCGCCAAGCGACCTCTTCTTGGATTTCCCAAAGATCGCGATCATTGATGCTGCGACCCTGCCGCCTCTGTTCGATGCGCCAGAGTTCTTCCTCTTGGAGGAGGCGGCTCAGGCCGATGCCGGTTTCTTTTTTGGGAGCGGAAGAATACAGTACAGCCAAGGCGACCAGCAGCGCGACGAAGAGAAACACCGCCACGGCCCATGCCCGACCGATGGCGGGGTCACGGGGGGTTGGCTGGGCGGAGTTCACGGTGGGGAAGTTCCGCCAGGGCTTGGCGATCGTTCTGTGCGGCGGCTACTGCAACCGCTTGCCGACTTCGGCAGAAAGGGCGCGATTATCGGCGCGGCCAGCGGCGCGTTCTTGCAGCACCTTCATGACGCCACCCATGTCCTTTTTGGAAGTGGCACCGACTTCGGCGATCACGGCTTCGACGAGCGCGGTGAGTTCGTCAGCGCTCATTCCAGAAGGGAGATATTTTTCGATGGCGGCGATCTCTGTCTTTAGGGCATCGGTACTGTCGGCGCGGCCTGCTTGTTCGAATCCGGCGAGGGAGTCTTGGAGCTTTTTGAGTTCCTTGCGGACGACAGCGATGGCTTCCGTTTCGTCTAGCTGGCCGTCGGCACCGCCTTTTTCAATGGCTGCGTACTTGATCGCGGACTTGAGGTTGCGGGTGACATTCAGCGTGATGCTGTTTTTCGCCTTCATGGCGGTTTTCATGTCTTCAGTCAGGCGTTCGGCGATGGTGCTCATGGTTGGGAAAAAATAGGGTCCGTTAAGGTTGGCGGTGCGTTCCCGATTGTCCACCACTAACCGCAGGCTTATAGGGCCTTTGTCGATGCTTCCATCCCTCAATCAGCTCAAACTCCCCGACGTCTGGCAGCACCAGGCGGTGAACCTTCTGCGTGAGGGCTCCGACGTGGTGGTGAGTGCGCCGACTGGTGCAGGAAAGACGTACATTTTCGAGTTGCTGCATCAGTCGGGTCATTTGAAAGGACAGGCTGTCTATACGGTGCCGACTCGTGCGCTGGCCAACGACAAGTATGCGGAATGGAAGGAGGCGAAGTGGAATGTGGGCATCGCGACGGGGGATGTGTCTGAAAACGTCGATGCACCCGTGGTGGTGGCCACTCTGGAAACGCAGTTGGAGCGGCTCGTGCGTGGTGAAGGGCCAGCGCTACTGGTCATTGATGAGTACCAAATGATCGCCGATGTGGCGCGCGGCAGTCACTACGAAGGGGCGATTGCGCTTGCGGGTGAAGAGACGCGACTGCTACTGCTGAGCGGATCTGTGGCGAACCCGGAGGACATCGCGCAGTGGTTGCGGCGATTGGGGCGTCCTGCGCAGGTGGTGGAGACTAAAGAAAGACCGGTGCCGCTGGAGGAAGCACCGTTTGAGGCGCTGCCGCAACGCATGGGAAGGCAGTTCGATACGTATTGGCCGAAGTTTGTCGCGGCAGCGCTGCTGGCAGATCTGGCTCCGTTGTTGATCTTCTCTCCGCGTCGTCGGGATGCGGAATCGATCGCGCGCAAGCTGGCGGCGGAGCTGCCTCCTGGCGAGCCGCTAGATCTGACGCATGAGCAGCGCGCGGTGTGCGGGAAGGATCTTTGCACGCTGCTAGAAAAGCGCGTGGCCTTTCACCACAGCGGGCTTTCTTATGCGGCACGAGCAGGGGTGATCGAGCCACTGGCAAAGGCGGGTCAGTTGCGCGTGATCGCGGCAACGATGGGACTGGCGGCGGGCATTAACTTTAGCGTGCGCAGTGTGCATGTGGCGGCGATGACCTTTCACGATGGACGTGCTGAGCACCGACTCTCTTCGGATGAATTACTGCAGATGTATGGTCGCGCAGGTCGTCGTGGATTGGATGAAAAAGGATGGGTCATCACGACGCGGCAGAGCCCCTCGCTGATGGATGCGCGTGCGGCGAGGCTTTCGCGGGCGAGCGTTCTGGCGTGGCCTTTGTTTCTGCGCGTGATGAAGCACGCGGCATTGATCGACGAGTGCCCCTTCACGGCGGCAGAACGTTTTGCGGAGCGGCTCTTTGCCAAGGTGCCACCTCCTCTCGGCCTTGAGTCCGCAGCGCCACAGGTGACTGTGTCGGATGAGGGGCGGCCTGAGGGCCGAGCGTTGTTTGGACTGGAGGCCATGGAGCGCCAGATCCTGAACTCCGCCGGTGAATGGGAGCGCCGCATGGGGCGTCCCACGCAGCGCAAGCCATTGCGAGAGGTGTGGGTGACGGAGGGCGAACGGCGTGGGATGGCTCTTGGTGTGGCGTCTTTTGTCTCGCGATTCGCTCTCGGGTTGGGTCGTGTTTTTAAAATCCCAAGCGCCGATGGGGTGCGTTATGGGGTGGAGTTGCCGCTGGGTAAACTGACGGAAGAGGCTTCCGATGAGTTGCTGCCGACTAAGAGTCTGCGCAGATTGCTCTCTCTGCCCCGCAGGCAAGTGACGCTGTCGATGGGTGAATTGGAGAGTCGCTACTCTCGCGTTCTGGCGGAGGCGATCTTGGGGCGCGTCGAGTCGGTGCTGGCGGATTCAGCGCCGCCGACGCTGCTGACTCACAGTGCGCGCGATGGCCTGCTGCATGCGCGCTTTGATCTGAGTGAGGTGGAGGTGCAGACGTATGAGGACTCGCTCCATGCGTTTTTGTTGGAGCCGCAAGAGCGCGTGGTCAGTGGGACCAGTGATGCGGGCATCGAGACCTCATCCCAAACTCGGCGGGAGCCGCTGCCGGGCTCGCCGATTCATGCGTGGCGGACGCTGGGATTGATCGATGCCGCTGGTGTGCCGACTCGGCGTGGAGAGATTTTTTCCTTCTTCCAACATGGCGAAGGATTGGCGGTGGCTGCAGCACTGGAAGATGAAGGTTATCCATTGGAAGAGCTGATCCAGCACTGTGCGAACCTACGGGCGGGCTCGAAGTTTGAGCTGCCCTATGCGTGTGGGTCGGAGCGTCTATCGGCGGCGTGTCGCGCGGCGTATGGCTTTATCAATCACCACGGCTACCTGGAAAATGGCTTGCCCGTCGATTATGGCGAAGGCGCAGCGGAGTTGCTAGCAGCGCTGCTGCATCCCGAACTGCCCGAAGTGCAGGAGTTGCGTCGAGGTGTGGCCGAAGGCGATCTGTCGCGGGCGTATGTGGAGTGGCTGAGCCTGCTGCGCCACATCACGCATGCCCCTGCGCATCCGTGGCAGCGCTGGGTGGATTTTCAGGCCGCTGCGCGGGCTGCCTTGAAGCAACATGGGAAGGTGCTGCGGCATCTCTTTCATTTGGATCTGCCGCCGCTAACGAACAAACAACGCCACGGCAAGGTGCGACACTTTTTCCTGAAGGGGTGAAGCGGAGCGGAGTGCGTCTCGCCGCCGTTCATTTCAATGCGGGGCATGCTCTTTGATAGCGTCGCTTCGCGAGTGGAAGATGAAGGCAGCGAGACGCATGCCGCTCCGGGGACCCATCGCTGGTGATGTGATTGCGCAATCTGCTGACGATGTGGCGTATGTGGATGATGCGCCTCTCGCTGCTCTTCCTTGCCTTTGCCGTATCTAGTTTCGCGGATGAATCTTCGCTCACTCTGACGCTCCAGTCGCGCGTGCCGTCGGGTCGTGTTGCTCTGGTGAAGGAACAGTGGTTGCCTTCACGCACGGCTATCATTGTCTGCGACATGTGGGATCTGCATCATTGCAAAAATGCGGTGATCCGTGAGGGCGAAATGGCGCCGCGCATGAACGACGTGCTGGAGAAGGCTCGCGGGCAGGGCGTGCTGATCATTCATGCGCCGAGCAGTTGCATGAAGGCCTACGATGGCACGCCTGCCAGGGAGCGCGCCAAGGCCGCGCCTACCGCAGCGCGTTTGCCGGATAAGATTGGCGAGTGGTGCAAACAGGTCCCTGCCGAAGAGCAGGCCGTTTATCCTTTGGATCAGACCGATGGCGGTGAAGACGATGATCCTGCGGAGCATGCGGCATGGGCCAAAGAATTGGAATCCAGAGGCCTGAATCCGCGCGCCCCCTGGACCCGGCAGATTGATGTCCTGCGCATCGATCAGGAAATGGATGCGATCAGCGATAGCGGCGTGGAGATCTGGAACCTGCTTGAGGAACGACGCATCGACAATGTCATCCTCATGGGCGTGCATCTGAATATGTGCGTATCGGGTCGCCCCTTTGGCCTGCGTCAAATGGCCAAGAATGGTAAGCACGTTGTGCTGATGCGCGACCTAACGGACACGATGTACAACCCGGCGCGCTGGCCCTTTGTCAGTCACGTTCGTGGCACGGAGCTTTTTGTGCAGCATGTCGAAAAACGCATTTGCCCCACGATCACCTCCGATCAACTGATCGGCGGGCAGTCGTTTGCCTTTTCGGATGCGACCGCAGGGACGAAACGCCTGCAAATCATCTTGCTGGGCGATAGCACGACGGAGGCAAAATTCCCCAAGCTCCTGGCACCCGACGAGCCGCAGTTTGAAGACACCCTGCGCATCCTTTTAGCCTCCCAGGCAGATCTACCGCCATGCGATGTCTACAACGAGGGCGTCAGTGGCGAGTACATCCGCCGTCTGCTCGATACGCGCTACGATAGGGCTGTGAGAACCAAGCCGCAGGCAGATTACATCTTCATTCGCTACGGTATCAACGACATGGCCAAGCGCGAGAACTTTGAAGTCAACTTCGCCAAGGACTTCCACGAACTTCTGGAGCGTCTGCGCAAAGACCACCCGCAAGCGATGCTCATCCCGATGACCTGCATTCCCTTCGGCGCAGAAAGCAGCAGCACGAAGATCAACGGACTGATCCAGCAAATCGCCACCGACGAAAAGCTGCCACTCTTCGACATCTATCCACGCTACGCTGAGGAACTGAAGAAGGGCCCGAACATGCTCAACTATCGCCGTTACGCTGTCTCAAAGCTGCCAGAGAACCTCAAGGCGCTCGCAACGCCCTACATTCTCCCCGGCGCGAACCCCGAGATTGCGGTGCTGGACAATCGCCTCGACGGTCTCTTCGGCCACCTCCCCGGCTGGACCGGCGACCGCCACCCCAACCAAGCTGGCTACTACGTCATCGCAGACGAAACCGCGAAGTGGTTGGCCCCGGTGATTCGGGCGCGGAAGTAGCCAAGCGGTAACCTCTGGCCTAGGCTTTGATCCGCCAAGCCAATTCCACGCCCATCCCCGTTGGTAGTGGCGTGACGGGGCCGGCGGGGGTGTCAAGGACGGTGGTATTGCTTGGGGCCTTTTCCATCCGGAAACGTTGGGTGGAGCCGGGGAAGCGGTAGAAGGCGGGACCGTTGAGGGAGAGGAAGTTTTCAAAGGCGGTGCGCCCTGCGTCAGTGCCGAGATCGATCCCGGTTTCTTCAAAGGCCATCGCGTAAAGCTGGGGGGCGCAGCCTCCGGTGAAGCATCCAGCGGCGCAACCGCAGGCGGTGGCTTTGGTGGTGTGGGGGGCGCTGTCGGTCCCGGCAAAAAAGCGGGACTGGCCGGGGACGATGACGGCCTGACGGAGGGCTTCCCGGTCCTCCGCAAATTTGACGATGGGCAGGCAGTAGAGGTGGTATTTGAGCCCCTGAATCAGGTGGCCGAGGGTGTAGAGAAGGTGCTGCGGGGTGATGGTGGCACCGATATCGCCGGGGGCTGATTTGACGAACTCTGCGGCGGTGCGGGTGGTGATGTGTTCGCAAACAATGCGCAGCCGGGGGTGGGCCGCGATGAGGCGGGGCATGCGCTCGGTGTAAAAGCGGGTCTCTGCATTGTGCGCGGCGTCGATGTAGTCGGGGCCACTGAGTCCGTGCTGCTCCCCATGGATGCAGAGGATGATGTTGTGGTCTTCCATCGCGCGGAGGACATCGCTGCCGATGAGATCGTCCATGGGCATGCCGTGTTCTGCGTTCGTCGTGCCATGCGGGGGATAGTATTTGCAGGCTTGCAGGAGGCCAGAGGCAGCACCTTCGGCAATCATGGCGGCGGTGGTCTCGCGCGTCAGGTAGAGGGGGATGATGAGCTTCTCAAAGGCATCCGCCCCTGCGGCAGATAGCTCGGCGCGGTAGGACTCGATGGACCAGGCTGTGGGCGTGGCGGGTCCGGTGACGCGGGACACTGGCGGCTGCGTGTTGGGCATGGCGAGCGCCCCGGCGCATCCCATGGCGCGGTGGGCCTGGATGTAATCGGGCACGGCTGGGCCTTGGCGGAAGTGGGTGTGGAGGTCAAACCACTTGGGGAGGTCGAGGATCATCTGTTTTTGATAGCGCGGGTGGCGTCGATTGCTAGCCTTGAATATTCATGAGCCTCCTGGGATGAGATTTGTGTGCGGCCGGGGTCTTGGCTGGCGTAACTGACGGCATGAAGAAGTTGCTTTGGCTGGGTACGGGTGTTTTGGCCGTTGGATTTGGCGTGGCTGCATGTGCGACTTCGCGGGCAGGCTATGCCACGGCACCCTACAAGGTGATCCGGGCGGAGGGTGCATTTGAGATCCGGGAGTATCCTGAAATCTCGATCGTCGCGACGGAGCGTGGCCGGGACGGCGACAGCTTCATGAGATTGTTCCGCTACATCGATGGGGGCAACGCGACGAAGGAAAAAATATCGATGACCACGCCAGTGTTCATGGTTGATGGGAAGATGGCGTTTGTGATGCCGGAGAAAAACCAGGCCGCACCTCCATTGCCGACTTCTGCTCAGGTGAAGCTTGATCGGATGAAAGCCCAGCAAGTGGCGGTGTATCGATACAGTGGTGCGAGGTCGGACAAAAGCGAGCCCGCAGCCCTGAAGACTCTGCGCGCATGGATGGCGGAGAACAAGTGGGCGGAGGCGGGTAAGCCCTTTGCTGCCTATTATGATCCGCCTTGGACACCGGGCTTCTTGCGCCGCAATGAGGTCCTGGTGCCTGTGACGCCAGGCTCCTGAGGGGTGGCGGACTTTCGGCATTCGCCTTGCATGACCTGTGTGCCGGGATAGCCTGCGGGGATGAATCTCCGTCTGGCTCTCGCTCTTTTGGTATTGGTTTCCCTGCCTGCCTGTTCCTCTGTCTATTACAAGGCGATGGAGGAGATTGGCTTTGAGAAGCGGGATTTGCTGAAGCGGGCGGTGAAAGCCAGCCGCAATGAGCAAAAGGAGGCCGGGGAGGAATTCCAGGATGCGCTGACGCAGCTGAAGGCGATGACGAAGTTTGACGGTGGCGCACTGGAGAAGGGTTATGATCGCTTCAAGGCGGAGTTTGATGATTGCGAGTCACAGGCGCGCACAGTGCGGGCACGGATCAAGGACATGGACAAGGTCGCGGCGGATCTCTTCCGCGAGTGGGAAGGGGAGATCACCCAGTTTACGAATCCTTCCCTGGCTGCTGACAGTCGCCAAAAACTGTCGCTGACACGGAGTCGCTACGCGCAGGTCTCGGCGGCGCTGCATTCTTCAGAGGCGAGCATGGAGCCGGTGCTGAGACAGTTCCGCGACCAAGTGCTGTATTTGAAGCACAACCTGAACGCAGCCGCGATTGGTTCGCTGAGGGGCACGGCGGATTCGATCCAGGCGGATCTGGCGCGCTTGATGACGCAGATGAACGCCTCCATCGCCGAGGCGGATCGTTTTGTCCAGTCACTCTAAGCAGTAGAGTTCTCAGGCGAGAGAGCGTAATCGCGCCGATGGACCGTCTAATTTGAAATGAAGGAGAGTCCTAGGCGACAGTTTCGCGATTATGGATCGCGGGATTGAGAATTCGCGCACAGTTGAGAGGCTCGGAGGGCCTTATTTTCGCTATTATCACAAGGTGGATTCAAATTTTTGATAATTTCCATTGCGTTGCGTCGCAATTGTGTGATAATTACACACGTTATCAGAAACCCAGCGATGATTGCGACCATGAACACTCCCTCCCTTACCCTCATGTCCACCCTCCCTCTGCAGATCCTTATCCAGCGCCCAGTGGCTCCTCAAAAAGAGCAGACGGAAGCCGAGGTCGCAGAATCCCGCATCACCCGCCTTTACCGCTGGCGTTCCCAAAACAAGACCACCTTTGAGCAACGCCGAGTTGAAGGGATGCGTCGATCTGCAAAAGTCCGCGCCAATCTTGAGCGCATCCACCGCGAGTGCAAAGACCAATGGCGTGCAACGGCCCTGAAGAATCCAAAGCTCCGTGCGACGACGCAGCACATCGCTGCCAAGGAATGGGTACTTCAGGGACCGGATGGCCGGGTGTGGCAGTTCCGCAATTTAAAGAAGTTCATCCGTGATAACCCAGATCTCTTTGATGAGTCAGATGTGCAGTGGAAGGATGTGCCGGGGAAGACAAATCAGGCGTGGTGCCGTGCCTTCCATGCCCTGTCCCGCCTGCGCCCAGGCTGCTCAAAATTCCTGCCAGAATGGAATGGCTGGAAATGGCTGGGCCAAGTGATGCAGGCTGCCGCGTAAGTTTTTGTTAGGCTGTTGTGTTGGAGGAGGGAGGCCGCGAGTGTGGCTTCCCTCCTTTTTTGTGCCAAAACAAGTTAACGCTGAACGGCGGCACTGGCCTGGGAGGCGAGCGCCATTACCTCAGGGAATGTGGCCATGCTGGTATCGCCAGGGGTGGTCATCGCGAGCGCGCCGTGCGCTGCTCCGAGGTCAATCGCCGCCTGGGGGTCATTCTTCTCCAGCAAGCCGTAAATCAGGCCGGCGACGAAGCTGTCACCCGCCCCGATGCGGTCGAGGATGTCAAAGCGTGGGTAGTTCCGGCTGCGGAAGTAGTTTCCTTTATGCCAGCAAAGGGAACCCCAGTCGTTCACGCTGGCGGTGTGTACTCGGCGAAGGGTTGCTGCGATGGTGGTCAGATTTGGGAATTCGGCCACGAGGCGTTCGATGGCAGGGCGGAGGGCGGCGTCTTCAGCAGAGAAAATATCATCGCTACCTTCAATCGGAGCGCCAGCGCTGGGCGGCGTGTCGGAGAGGACGCCGATCATCACGTCAATGTAGGGGGCCAGTTGGCGGTTCAGGGCCTGAGCCCCCGCGAATCCGCCTCGCTCCTGCCAGAGGCTGGGTCGATAGTTGAGGTCGTAGCTGACTGTCAGACCATGCCTTTTGGCGGCCTGGCAGGCCTCGATGGTCAGGGCGGCGGTCGATTCAGAGAGTCCTGCAAAGATCCCGCCAGTGTGCAACCAGCGCGCCCCAGACTGACCAAAAAGTTCGTCCCAATCGAAGTCGCCAGGTTTTAGCTGGGATGCGGCGGAGTGTCCACGATCCACGCTGCCCTTGGCCCCACGGACGCCGAAGCCGCGCTCGGTGAAGTTGATGGGGTTACGCACCCGCTTCCCCATTCCGTCGTAAGGTACCCACTTCACCAGGGAGGCATCCACGCCGCCCTGGAGGATAAGATCTTCCAAGAGGCGGCCAATTTCGTTGTCGGCAAACCCGGTCAAAATGCCGGTGCGCAGGCCAAAACACCGCCGCAGACCCCGGGCGACGTTGTATTCGCCGCCGCCCTCCCAGGCTGTAAAGGTGCGGGAAGTGCGGACGCGGCCCTCGCCTGGATCCATGCGCAAAAGGACTTCGCCGAGAGAAAAGACATCGAAACGGGGGGAGTGAGACATCCCTGCAAGCTATGGCGGGCAAAACCGACAGCGCCACTGGTTTTCGGGAAAGGAGAAAAACTGGGATAACGCCTGGCCGAAATGTCCATGTGACGCAAAAAATAGGCCAATCTGCCGATTTATATTGGCCTAGAGTGACGATTTTGATAAAGAATCCGCGTATTTGAACGCAAATCAATGCTGCGTTACAAACTACAGTTCCAACTCCAGCCAACCACGTGCTCGACAATTCAATGAAGATCCTTCGCCGCAATCGGCAGCCAATCTCGTTCTTTTTAACCGCCCTAATGCTGACCTGGCAGCTTGAGCAACCGTTGCGTGCGGCAAATCTTTACTGGGATGCAGATGCAACTAGTGCAGGGAATTTGGTTGATGGGACCAATCTCGGTGGCACGGGCACTTGGGATACGACGACAGCAAATTGGTGGGACACCAGTGCGCTGGGCGCATGGCCAAATACTGCGGCTGATGTGGCGATCTTTTCGGGGCCTCTTTCAACAGGTGCGCCGACTCTGTATACCGTTACTTTAGGATCAGGATTGACGGCGAATAAGCTCATTTTCAACCGGGGAGGCTACACGCTGGCCGGGGCCGACCTGACTCTGGCTGGAGCAGGCGCTGGGATCTATGCCCAACTGGGAGAGACAGCCTCCATCGAAAGTAAGATCGTCGGTTCGGCGGGTCTCGTCAAGAGTGGTGGTGGTACCGTTCGACTCGCAGCAGGGAATGGGTACACCGGCACTACAACGATCAGCAACGGATCGCTCATCATCACGGATCAGAGTGCGCTCGGGGCGGTCACGGAGACCTCGGCTATCGTTGTGACTGGATTTAACCCAGCGATCGGAAACACAGGTCTTCGGAGTTTTGGTGGCGGTTCACTCATTTTGGATGGCACGGGTGGGAATATCACGATCTCCCGCGATCTATCCCTCCAGGGGCAGGGACCCATCGGGGATCGTGGTGCTGCGTTGATCAGCACCGGGGTCAATACTCTCTCTGGCACGGTGGACATGGGTGTCGCCGCGCCTGGCGGCACCTTCTTTAACACCCGCATGATCGCGTCGGATGGCACGCTGAATTTTAGTGGCACATTGAATGTGCTCGGTACGGTGGCGACGACCATTAGCAATCTTGGTGGGGTGAATCAGGCGGGTGCGAGCTTCTACAATGTGACAGGTTCCCTCGCTGGCACGGGCACACTTGAGGCCTCTGGTGGCGGCACTCTCTTTCTAAACCCGACTGACTCTTCAGGCTTCTCGGGTGCCATTCGCGTCAGCGGCAGTGCCGCGAGCGGACAGAGTGTGGTGCGCATTGATTCTCCAAATGTGCTCGGCACGCGCACAGGCACGGGTAGCACGAATGCGGTGTTGGACATGAACGGTGGCGTCCTGGCTATCCTCATGGATTCACCGTCGGTTCTTGCCGGTGGAACTGCGGCGAATGTCTATGGCCGTGCCAACAGTACGTTTTTCGCGGATCATACACCCAATAGTTCGGTCAAAGATCAGACGGTCGTCTTCGGTCAGTTAAATTATGCCGCAAACACGACCATGACATTCAATAGCCGAAATGGCTACGGAATGAGCTTCACTACAGCGCCTGTGGTCACTGGCAACAACCCGAACACCTTCACTAACAATCTTCAGGGGGGTGCTCAGCTTACTTTCACGGGCAACTTCTGGAGCAATACGGACAACGGAGCTGCCCGCACGATGACCATTGGTGGTAACGGAAATACAACCATCAACGGCAGCATCATCGCTACTTCGGCCGCGTTTGACCACATTCTCACCAAGACCGGCACCGGCACGCTGACACTCCTCGGCACGGCCTCGACGCTGGACGGAGCGATTAACGTCAATGGAGGAACGGTTGCCATCAGTGATCGCCGTGCGGTCACCAACAACTCCTCAAACATCAATATCAATGGGGGCACACTGAGCATCATCGGCAACAACGCGACTCAGGCCAACCTGACGTTTGCGAAGGTGATCAACCTGTCCGGAACGACCGGTGCTGCCACGATTCTTGCCAATCAGACTGGCACCAGCCCAGGGGTGATCTTCAGTTCGGACTTCACCGCAACGGGTGCCGGCACCAAGACGCTCACTTTGGGGGGCACGAACATCGGGGCCAACACCATCGACGGTGCGATTGTTCAAAACGGGACGACCAACCTGACCAAGATCGATGCGGGTCGTTGGGTGCTGGGTGGTACCAATACCTACACCGGAGCGACGACGATCTCGCAGGGCACCTTGCAGATGAAGGCCAATGCCGCAGCCTCGACGATCATTGCGGATACTTCTGCGATCGTCTTCAACGCCACGAACGTTTATGCAGGTGGGACACTGGAACTGATCGGTCAGGCTAGCACGAACAACGTTGAGACGCTCGGTGTGCTCACGCCCACCAACGGCTCAGGGACGGTCAAACTGACCCCTGGCAGCGGCGGCACCGCGTCCATCGTGTTTGCTTCTCTCGGCGCTGTGGGTGGTGGCGGCACGGTGAATATCGTGGCACCTACTGCTGGTGACACGGTTAAGTTTACGACCACAGGCATCACCAACAACATCGCTAATGCTGGCCTTTTCTATAATGGATCGGACTTCGCCTTCGTGCCGGGGGCTGGGAGTGCGCTACGTGCGCCCAATTATGCAACGGACACAGATTTTGCAACCAGCGCCACCTCGCTTACGGCGGCGCGTAGCATGGAAATCACTGGTGCGGGATTCAACAACGCTGCGGTGACGATTGACTCTCTCCGCATTAAAGGTGCGACGGCGCTCAACATGACTGGTCTGCTCACCATCCGCACCGCGGCGACTGCGAACGCCAGTGGCGGTATTATCCAGACCGGTGGCTCCGGCTCCATCTCCGGCACTGGAGTCACCACTGGTGGTAGCGGTGCACTCGTCGTCAATGTGGACGGGGGCGCTAACTCGCTGCAACTTGATGCGCCTATCACCGCCACGACCACAGGCGGTTTCACCAAGGTTGGCTTGGGAACCTTGAGGCTTGGCGGCGTCAACGCCCAGACGGGCACGATCTCGGTTAACGAGGGCACCGTGCGCCTCATCGGCTCTGGACAGCTTGGAGCGGCATCAGCGGCCTTGACTATCCGCCAGGATGGCATCGTGGAGCTCAACGGAATAACGCCAGCGACCACCACAGGTGCTTTCAACAACAACGGCATCGTCCGGAACACCAGCGCGACCACGGATGTCACCTTTACGGTCGGTGGTGGGAACGGAACCGGCACTTCTAACGGCATCATTGAGGACGGCGGCGCAGGCAAGATGAGTTTGGTCAAGATCGGCACGGGTGCCCAGTCCTGGCTTGGGCTGAGCACCTACACAGGCACGACGACCATCGGTTCCACCGGGATCGTTTCTATCAACAACCTCCAGAATGGCGGTGACCCTAGCGGTATCGGTGCCTCCAGCGCCGATGCAGGTAACCTCATCTTCAACGGCACCAGCGCCACCCAGGCGTACGGCGGTCTCAATTACACCGGTACCACGAATGACGCGACCGACCGCCTCTTCACCTTCGATGGCGGTGCCAACGGCGGCGTGCGAATTCAATCAAACGGAGTGAATGGTGCGACGAGTAGCTGGACAAACACGGGAGCGCTGGCCTTCGGCCCGAATGCTACCGGTAATCCCCAAGGTCTTGCGCTCGGCGGCGGATCCACTGGTGACAACCGTTTCTCTCCGATCATTAGCGATAACGGTTCCGATGTAACCTCCGTCTATAAGCTGGATGCAGGCGTCTGGTATCTTGAAGCGACGAACACGTACACCGGCCCGACCACGATCCGCGGCGGTGCCCTTTATGTGAATACGGGCACCAGCCTGCCCACCGCATCGAATCTCGTTCTCGACGGCGGCTCGATCGCCCGCACTGGTGCCTTCACCCGCACACTGGGTACGGGTGCAAATCAGGTCCAGTTTACGGCCAACGCAGCCGGCGGCTTCTCTGCGGGTGGATCGCCCTTGACTGTAGATTGGGGTACCGGAGCTGTCTGGGGTACGGGACCTTTCCTCGGCACTGGAGCATTGCTCCTGAACAACTCCGGCGTGGCCAAGTCTGACGTGGACGTCGTCAGTGGATTCGAGATCACACAGGGCGTGGCAACGGGACTGACAGTTTCGACTGCCTCGTCCACGACCATTACAGTGACGGCGGGTTCGACTGCAGGCTTGGCGATTGGGCAGCCCATTTCCGGAGCCGGGATTCCGGCCGGTGCAACCATTGCCACGATCACCAGCCCGACGTCCTTCACGATCAGCGCTGCGGCCACGGCAACAGCGACAGGTGTGGCTGCGACCACCACAGCTGGTGGTTACCGCCAGGTCAATGTCGGCGACTTCACCAGCATTGGCGCGGATTTCGGTGCGATCAGTGGTGTCATTACGGGCGCGGGTAGCCTTGCCAAAGAAGGCGTGGGAATCCTGAACCTGCGGGGAGCCAATACTTACACTGGCCAGACGCTGGTGCGCGCGGGCACCCTCGTCGCAGAGACTCTGGGCAACAGCGCTTCCCCCGGTGCTACCAGCGTTGGCGACTCGACGCTAGGCAACACGAATACAGGCGCAGTCCTACTCGGCAACGGCGGCACGGCAGGTATCTTGGAATACGTCGGTCTCGGCGAAGTCAGCGATCGCAAGATCTCGTTTTCCGGTACCACCGGCGGTGCGCAGATCCACGCAGATGGTGTCGGCGCACTGATCCTAACCAACGTCGTCAACGATGTGGGGGTCGGTGGAGTCAAAACCTTGAATCTCCGCGGAACCAACGCGGCAGGTAACATGATCACCAGCCAGTTGTCGGATAATGGTGGTGCTCTGAATATTACCGTGGACGGTGGTGCAGCGTGGATTCTAACGAACGGCGCGAATGATTACTCGGGTACCACCACCATTGGGGCTGGCGCGCTTGGCATCGGCAACGACTCCGCTTTGGGAACCGGAAATGTGGACCTTAGCAACGGTTCCGTCTTCGCTTACGGAGCGGATCGAACCATCGCAAACCCGGTGCGCCTGCTTAACAATACTGGCCCAGGTTTCATGGGTGAGTACAGCCTCACTTTCTCCTCGACTTTGCAAGTCTTGGCTGGCGCAAACAACATCAACACCCTCTTCAACAACATCGTCGCGGGCAAATCACTAACCTTTGGCGATGTCACGGCAAACGCCATCACCGCCAGCCGCTCCTGGACCTTTGATGGATCTGGTGAGACGATCATCGGCGGCAACTTCACCACCTCGACCGCCTTTGGTGTTCCGATTATCAAAACGGGCGACGGCGTCCTGCAACTCAATGGCACGGCATCAAATTTCAACCAAGCCAGCCAGAACATCGACATCGATCGCGGCATCCTGCGGCTGGGTGCTAGTGGAGTGATCCCAGACGGCGCGGGCTTCGGGGGGGTTGTCCTCAGTCCTGAACTCGCCAATGGCGATACCGCCATCTTCGACCTCAATGGAAAGACTGAAACGATCAATGGCCTGACGATGAATACGGACGGTACTGCGATCATCGACAATACCTCGGCCACAGCGGCTTCGCTGACCTTTGGCGCGGCAGACGCCGCAGTGAGCTTCGGGGGCGGGACGGGTGTTTACACCATTCAAAATAGCGGCGGCGGTGCGCTGTCGCTAACCAAAACGGGCGCGGGCACCGCCACGATTCCTACCGGGGTGACCCTGACTTACACTGGCACGACAAATGTGAACGGCGGGTCGATGTTGATCTCCTCGCCGGTGAACGGAACCACTGGCCTCAGCGCCACCAATGGTAGCACCCTGGCACTGACCGGTGGTATCACCACGCCAACTGCGATTACCAGCTTGACGGTGGATGCGGGCGCGACCCTGAGCCTGCTTGACGGTACTGGCACACCTCTTTCGAACCTGACGAGCCTGAGCCTCGGCGGGGCTGGCACTGGCACCGTAACGCTGAATCTCAACGTTGGCGATAGCGCGACCGACACACTGACTTTGTTGACGACAGGTGCCCTAACACTGGGCAATACCGTTACTTTCAATCTCACCGACGCAGGCCTGAGCGGTGGCACCACCTACACGCTGCTGAATCTGGTGGATGGGGGCATCACGGCCTTCGGCACCGGAAGCATGATTCAGGGTGCTACACCAGGAGGTTTCACCAGCATGACATGGACGGTGACGGACAATTTCGTCAAGTTGACCACCGGTACGCTGATTACCGGCACCTCTTACTGGCGCGGCCTGACCGACAATACCTGGAATGCCAACGCGAACAACTGGTCCCTGGACAAGGCCGGCACGACCCCGGCGGTGTCGATTCCTGGGGCCGGGACAAACGTGGTTTTCGCCTACGACGGAGCTTCCGGAGCCCTCGCCACCACGCTGGAGCAAAATTTCAAGATCAACTCGCTGACTTTTGAAGCTGGTGCCT
Source organism: Verrucomicrobiaceae bacterium (assembly GCA_024232965.1). Classification (GTDB taxonomy): domain Bacteria; phylum Verrucomicrobiota; class Verrucomicrobiia; order Verrucomicrobiales; family Verrucomicrobiaceae; genus JACKQF01. The sequence goes on from JACKQF010000007.1 coordinate 68,616, forward strand.
CAACGCCGACAACGGTGACCATCAATCCCGGCACGGTCTCCACCAACCGTCTCGAGATCGCCCCGTTGAATCCTGCGGCTGATCCTACGAAGGGAATCATCATCTCCGCCGGCGGACCAGCGACGGTCACCATTGGCGTTCCGGTGAAATTAGGCGGGGACCAGACATGGGGCGTGGTCGACGCGGGTTCGGTGCTCTCACTGGGCTCGCTGCTGGGCGAAGCGGACGTGACCAAGACGGGGGCAGGGAGGGTCACTTTGACTGCGGCCGCTGACAACACCTTCAACAGCGGTGTCACCTCCGACATCACTGTCAATGCTGGCACGTTGGAACTGACCAACAGCTCAGCCTTGGGGAACACCATCAACAGCAACCTCGCCAGAGTCACCGTCAACAACACCGCTGCCTTCTACTACAACGGTGCTGCGGGAACCGTTGCCAACCCGCTGACTCTCGGTGGCGGAACGCTCTCCGCAGGCACGGGCAACCAGATTTACAGCGGAACGGTGAATGTCAGTGGCAACTCTTTAATCAACATGGCGGATTCAAATGGACCGGCCACCAACGCCGCGCGTAACATTACCCTGTCAGGCGTTGTCAGCGGTTCAGGCAGCCTGACGGTGGATAGCAACAATACAGTGTCGAGTGGCAACCAACTCGGGGGCACCCTGACGCTCAACAACGCGGGGAATACCTGGACCGGCGATCTACTCTTCAACGAAGGGACGGTGACGCTCACCAACGCTGCAAGCCCGAGCTTCACGACGAACAACGTTACGTATAACGCTTTCGGTCGTCTCAATATCCAGGGGCTCAATGGTGCCACGCTGACCCGCACGGGCACACTTACCTACGGTGCTGGTGCCATTGGCGAGTTCGGGGTGGATAACACCGGTGCAGTCGTCAATTCTGACTTCTTGGTGGATCAGAGTGGCCTGGTCACACTCGGTTCCGGTGGAACCGGTGGTAACGTCCGCATTTATCTGGCGGATGCCTTCAGCAAGCTGAACATCACCGGCGGAGTTATCCTCGGCGGGAACAGCAGCATTTCCGTGGGCGGAGACGCAGCGGCAGTTGCCACAATCTCGAGCGTGATTTCCGATGGTGGCAGCGGATACGGGCTCGCGGTCAACGATGACGCTGGTGGATGGGGAACCACCGACCGCACTCTTCGCCTCACTGGACTCAACACATTCACCGGTAACGTCAGCCTCGATTCCGGTATCCTTGAATACGATACGGTGACTGGGATCAGCGGTGCTGCTAGCAGCCTCGGTCAGGGCACGGCCATTGCCGTGACCAACTCCGCCAATCTGCGCTTTATCGGCACCACTGCGCAGTCCACGAACCGCCCAATTAGCTCAGCCGCAGGTGTTCTCACCCTTTCCGCCAATGGCACTGGCGTGGGCACGAAGATTGACTACACGGGTGCCATCACCATCGCCAATACGGCAGACGGTAGCAACATCGTCCTGACCGGGGCAGCTGGCAGTGAAGGCGTGATTTCTGGCGGCATTGCTGAGACCGGTGATGCGGCGGACATGACCGTCAACGGCGGAACCTGGACCCACCAGACGGGAACCAGTCGTATTGGTGACCAAGTTACAGTTACCGGCGCTAACACCGTTTTCAATCTCGACAGCGGACTGTTCCAGGTGCGCAACGATGTGATTGTTACTGCAGGTGCGACGCTGAACCTCAATGGCACCGGAGTTCTGTCCTTCAATATTCCAACGCTCAGTGCGGATGCTTCGCTGCTGTTGCGTGATGGAGCGGTGGTGAACCTTGGTGCCAACGACGCCGTTGTGGCCACCGAATTCGACCGCTTGTTCCTTGGGCAAGACGCAGACGGTGCCACGGTGAACTTGAACATGAGCACTTACAACCTCACGACCTCGCGATTGATCTTGGGTGAGCGTTCCACGCTGCGTAACGGCAACATCAACGGCACCGGCACCCTGACGGTCACAGGTGGTGATGTTGATCTCCTCGAGGGCACGATCAACGCAAAACTCGCTACTAATGGAACCAGCACTATCGAGAAGTTCGGTTTTGGAACCGTCACCTTGAAGGGAGACAACAGCGGCCTTGCCTCTACGGGTGCCACCATCGTCAATGAGGGAACACTCATTCTTGATTACACGGCTGACAATAACACCAAAGTTCGTGCCGCTTCACAACTCGACATGCGCGGCGGCAATCTCATTCTCACTGGCAATGCCGGCGCTGCTACCAGTCAGTCCGTTGGTAGCTTCACCGTCGGTAGCGGTGGCTCCAGCACCGTCCAGCTCATCGGCGGCGCTGGCCAGGAAATCGTGCTCAATCTCGGCGCGATCACTCGCGCGAACAGCGCGCAGGATGGCACCGTTCGCTTTATCCTCCCTGCTGGCACGCAGACTGCCACTAATGGCATCACCACCACCACGCTCAACACCAACGGGTTGCTCGGTTCGAGTGGGTGGGCCACTGTCAATGACGGCACTGGCACCTGGTTCGCAACGAACGCCACAAACGCCGCAGGGGGCAATATCATCGCCCTCGTCAGCACTGCCAAGAATGATGTCACTACTTGGCTCACAGGTGATCAGATCACTGACACGGTCGGTGGCTTCACTGGCACCCTTGACTGCGCCAATATCAATAGTCTCCGTCTAGATGCTGCGGCAGGCTCCGATCTCTTGATCGCACCAGGCGGGGTCTTGAATATCGCTAGCGGCGGCATCCTCGTCACCGACAACGTCGCCGGTACTCCGACGATCAAAGGTGGCACACTGGCCTCTGGTGCTGCTGAAATCATCGTTACCCAGGACAGTTCGCAGACCTTCGAAATCGGTTCCCGCATAGGGACCAATCATGCGGTGACCAAATCCGGTGCAGGCACCCTGCTACTTACCGGCAACAATACCTATACCGCCGTCACGGAGATCCAGGATGGCACACTCCAAGTCTTCGGCGAAAACGCCATCGGCGATACCTCCATCGTCACCCTCGCCACCAATCGCCAGAGCACCTTCCAGTTGCTCGCCGACGAAACCATCGGTCGCCTCCAGGGTGGTCAGCGTAACACCAACTCTGATTATGGTATCGTTGCCTTGGGGTCAAATACCCTAACCATCAATGAAAGCGCTAGCACGACTTTTGCGGGTATGTTTACTGGCTCAGGTACCATCGTCATGAACGCAGGTAACACCGGCAATCTCAACATGACCAATGTCAGTTCCGGTTTCACCGGAAGCATCGTTGTCAGTGGAGGTCTGTTCCAGCTGAGCGGTATTGGCCAAAACAATGCCTCTGCCGTGACTATCAATAAAGGCGGCGCTGTACTCTTCGACAATAACAGCACCACCCGCAGCGGCACCCGTATTCTCGATACCACAACCGTCACACTGAATTCTGCCGACGGCACCTTCTCTGGGCAAACCATCGTCCGCGGCCTCAGCATCCGCACAGACCAGAATGCCAATACAAGTGAGACGATCGGTGCTCTCACCTTTAACTCTGGCACTAGCTACCTCTCTGGCGAAGGCGATGTCGGCACGGGCACAGCGAGCTCCTTTATCATTGCAGACAATTTCCTCCGCAACAACAACGCAACTGCGACAGTCAGAGGTCGCGCTCTCGGTGCCAGCTCGGGTGAGCGGAATCAATTCAAGATTGGCAACACCACAAATGAGACCACCTTCATCAACAATCTCGTCGGTGGTGCTGGGGCAGCGGCCTCCAAGAATATCAGCATTGTTCCTTGGGCAATCGGCCAGCTAAACACTGGCACCAACGGCGCGCTCACTGACAACGACATGGGCAACTCTCTTGTCACTTACGGTGTCGGCACTGGGCTTCGTCCGCTAGACCTTGCCGAATACAATACCTATGCTGCCGCAGGTGTCACCGATAATACTCGTGAGTCCTTGGCAGCGAATCTCACGGGTCTCACCACCAAGACCATTAACTCCCTTGTTATCGACAACGTAGCCAATGCTGCGCTCGGTGTGACTGGGGCGGGTCCAGGCAACACGCTTACCAACACCAGTGGTGCCTTCCTCTTCACGGTCTCTAGCAGTGTCGCCAGCACGGCTTACGGCACCACTCTCAGCGGATTCGACGATGGCATCATGGTGGGTGCCACCAACGAATACGTCATCAGTGTGGTGAACCCTAGTTCCGCTGCCACCACCGCTCTCCTCACAGCGACGATCAGTTCCCCTCTCACTTCCACTGCGGACATCACCAAATCCGGCCGTGGCACCTTGATTCTCACTCAGGTGAACACTGCAGGCGGTGCCTCCAAAAAGACCTCAATCAATGAAGGTATCCTAGAAATTGCTGACCTCGACAACATCGGCGGAGGCACTGGCGGTCTTGTCTTTGCTGGTGGCACCCTGCGTCTTGGTTTGGGATTTGCTGATGACATCTCCACGCGGAGCATCAGTTTCCTCACGGGGGGCGGTGCGCTGGACACCAACGGAATCGATACGACACTCGCAGGATCCCTTGGCACGGGCTCTGGAAGCTTCACCAAAATCGGTCTGGGCAACCTTACCCTTAATGCAACGTCTGCCCGTACTGGAGCCACCACTCTGACAACCGGAATCATCACGGTCGGGGCCACGAACGCCCTCGGCGTTGGTGGGGACCTTACTGTTGGTGCAGGCGCAACTCTAGCACTCGGAACAAACAGCATCAGCCACGGTCGACTGACCACCACTGGTGCCAGCCCCCTCATTACCGGCACTGGGACGATCTCCGCCTCTAACGGGTTCTTCCTGAACCATACCGGCAACACAACGATTGATGCTGCCCTCGCTGGCGCTGGCGGTGTCGTCAAGGCCCAGACAAATGTCGTCACTCTCACCGGTGCAAGCACCTACAGCGGCGCGACCGAGATCCTGGCAGGTACCATCATCTTCGACACCATCGCCAATGTTGGCGGTGGTGCGAGCGCCCTGGGTGCGCCGACAACAGTCGAAACCGGAATCATCCGAATGGGATTGACCACCACAGCGACCACCCTGAATTACACTGGAGCAGGGAGCAATAGTGATCGTATCGTTGCGATGCAGGGCACCACGGGTGCGGTAACGATTGATGCAGACGGCACCGGGGCTCTAAGCCTTGGCGGCGTTCACATGGTGACCGCCGGCAATAAAACCTTGAACCTTATTGGTGCCTCCGATCCGTCGTTGGCGAACACGATGGGGGAGATCAGTGAATGCGGGCTGGGTGTGTTGTCCCTGGTGAAGAGCGATCCTAGCACTTGGGTGCTGAACGCCACGAACACCTACACTGGCTCCACCAGTTTGAACAATGGCGTGCTGCGCGTCTCTGCTGCGCAGAACATGACCGGTGCGCTGAACTTCGGCAGCGCCAACAGCATCACGACAGCGGGCACATTGGAAGTGAAGGAAAACGCCAGCTTTGGCAGCATGCTGGCCCAGACAAATTCAGCAACGAACACCAACCATCTGGTTGTGGATGCGGGAAAAACCATCACGATCAATGGCAATGTCACTCTCGGCAGTGGAGCGGCGACTTCGACGACGCTCTTTGATGCGACGGGTGCTGGCACCTTTGCGGTCAACAACACCACTGCTAGTGGCGTGACATTCCTGGTAGGCAACTCAAACACCAACGTGGCGACAGCTGACTTTAGCGGTCTTGCTACCATGTCAGTCGGCTTGAATCCTACCGCTGGCATCCTCCAGGTCAGCAGCACCAGCACCACGAACTCAACCGGTTACGGCGTTCTGAAGTTGGCTCAGGACAGCACCATCACTGCCAGTGCGCTTACTGTAGGTGGCGGAGGGTCCTACAATGGGGGCGCTGGCCAGATAAATCAGGTGCAACTGGGCACGGGAGATACTCTCCTGCAGGTGGGGACAGTCAACATTGGCACTGGTATTCGTGACCTGGGTTCCATCACCTTCCAAGATATTGCCGGAACGCTGACCGTGCGAGGCACTGACGGCACCAGCGCCGTTCCGTTCAACATGGGAACAGGCTCCGCGACGACGGCGGTGGCGCTCAATGGCAATCAGAACACCTTCGATGTGACCGGCCACAACGCAGACCTGAAGTTCTCCACCGTAAACATCGGAACGCAAAACCGTGCTGCGGATCTGGTCAACGTGTTCAGCTTTGATCAAGGAACGCTCGACATCGGGACCCTGAACGCATCCAGCAAAGGTGCCAATGGTTTTACAACGACCACCACGATCAACATTGGCGGTGGGACGGTGACAACGGGTGCCTGGACGCTGGCGACAGCATCGGGGGCAGGCTCAGCTGTGGCCACGGCGAACCTCACTGGTGGTGACATCACCTTCTCCGGTAATATTGCTCGCGGTGCTGATGCTGCTGGCGGTGGCACTGCCACGGGGAACGTCAATCTCAGCGGCGCTAACCTTGATATGGGCGGCAACAACATTGGCAGCACGACCAATCAGATTGTGTTCGCGGCTGAGTCCGGGAGGCTGTCCAATCTGGCCGAGCTGAACGGAGGGCTGACGCTCACCAAGACGACTTTGGGCACCATGACTCTGGGGAATGGTAACACCTTTGCTGGTGGAGTGAATGTTGCGGAGGGAACACTCCTCGCCAACAACACTGTAGGATCTGCCACGGGCAGCGGTCCTGTGAGTGTCGATTTGGGCGCGACTCTGGGAGGCGATGGCATCATCGCCCCGCTCGTTAACGAGAGTATCATCGTGGACGGCGACCTCTTCGTCGGGATGGCTGGGGCAACGACTGGTGCTGACTTGGCCCTTACAACTACCGGGGCTGGTAGCACCGCCCTCAATGGTAAGGTAGGCTTTGATATCTTCAGTGGTGCAGGTGCTGGCGATAATACCGCCGTCCTCGGCGCGGCAGATTTGCTGGTGCTGAGCGGCCCGGTAACCCTTGCTGGTACCTTGGCGATCGGTGATCCCCTCGGCCTCACGGCTTGGGCTTCTGGCGATAAGTGGAAGCTCTTTGATTGGGCGCTTGTTGGCACGCCAACAGGAACGTTCACGAATCTTACGGGAGGCCCCATCGGCAACTTCGCGGATCTGCCAGACCTCAGCACTTACGACCCCAGCCTTGCCTGGGATGTCAGTGACATCTACTTTGGAGGCACGATCAGCATCGTGACGGTTCCAGAACCAGGTCGCATGATGTTGCTGTTCTTTGGACTCATGGGTCTAGTGCTGCGCCGCCGCCGGAAGTAAAGAATAGACGAAGAACCAAACCTTAGGGGCCTCGCGATGGATCACCGTCGCGGGGCCTTCCTGTTTGAGTCGTTGTAAAGAAATGGCGTATTCAAATAGAGACGATCCGCTGTATATAAGCCAAAGCATTATCCCAATTGGCTAATTGGCGGATCTTTGAAACAATGCAGGCTTGTAGGGTGATCGTCACAAGCCTGCGAGCTCCAACCTCCATGGCTCGCTGGGATATGGCTTTAACCCTGCAGTTGCTCCCGCAATCCCCTGCCATCTGTGCCTCAAACCATGATCAACTACTCGCCCTCCGCCACACGTCGTAACCGCCGCGGCTTGCCTTATCTTATCGTTACTTTATTGAGTGGAAGTGCTCTGTTGGGTGCTGATGTCACATGGACAGCTGGTAGTAGCTCCGATCTTCTGTGGAGCACTTCAGGCAACTGGGACGTTGGGGTGCCAACCTTGACCAGTGATGTCTTCCTGCCAAAACCAGTGCCGAATCCCGGATCGCTGACCAACCCTCAGATCATCACACTTGGGGGCGGTAGCGTGGCCAATTCTTTGACCTTCTTTGCACCTTACACCCTGACCGGTGGTGATTTGGCACTGACTTCTGGTCAGATCGCAGTGACGATTGGCAATGCATCCACCATTGAATCAAAGCTGACTGGCAGTGGCGGCTTACTCAAACTGAATGATGGTGCGCTGAAGCTTACCAACGCAGACAACGACTATACTGGTGTAACACAAATCGATGCGGGTTCTGTTATCATTACGAACCAGTCGATGCTGGGCGATGATCTCTCTGCTGTTATTGTCACAGGAAATACCACCCGTGCGGTGGGTGGCGGATCTCTCGTAGTTGGCAGTGGGAATAACAACCTTGATGGCCTTCTCTTTACTCGCGATCTTGCCCTTACTGGTGGCGGTGCATCCGGCGATGGTGCTGCGTTCAACAGTGTGGGAAATAACACCTTCACTGGGAACATCGTCACCGGTGGCAATCCCGCTGGATTGAGCCCGGTAGGCGGCACACCGATCACTGCGACGAGCACTCGTTTGGCTGCGACCTTCGGCACCACAACCATTGATGGTAGTCTGACCATCGATCCTTCCGGGCAGACGACTGAATTTACGGGCAATGGCAATTGGGTCATCAACTCTGACATCACTGGTGCGGGCAACCTTTCCAAATCCGGCTCGGGCCTGTTGATTCTGAATGGGAACAACAGTTTTGGTGGCACGCTCACCATCAACGGGGGATTCACACGTATCACCGATCCGACCAATCTTGGCACCAGCACGGCGGGGAATGCGGTGGATATGACCGCTGGCACTTTGGAAATTCGGTCGGATGCCTTCACCTCGGCGGCCAAAGTCCGTCTGAATTCCAACTCCACAATCTTCGTTGATCACGCAATTGGTAGCACTGCCCTCGACGGCACGGTTCAGTTCGGGGCGCTGACCTTGATCGCCAACCGGACGATGACAATCAATGGACGGAACGGCTACGGCTTAACCTTTCTGGGCAACATGACCGGTGGCAGTCTTGCCAACCCAAACACGATCAACAACAACGCCAACGGGCTTGTCACCTATCAAGGCACCTTTTGGAATCAGACCAACACAACGGTTCGAACCTTCTCCTTTGGCGGCAACGGTGACTCCCTGATCACCAGTGGAATCATTGCTACCGGAGCTGCGCACAACGTCACAAAGACGGGCACTGGCACCCTGACGATTAACGGCACAAACTCGAACTTCAGTGGTAACCTCAACGTCAATGGTGGCACTGTGGCGATCAATGACTTCCGCGCGATCACCAACAATACGGCGACCATCAATATCGGCACCAGCACGACCTCGGCTACGCTGAGCATCGTCGGGAATAACCTCAGCGGGGCCAACGTGACTACCAACAAGGTTGTCAACTTGGCCGGGACCACTGGCGGCGCAACCATCCTAGCCAATCAGACGGGCACCAGTCCGGGGGTGCGCTTTAATGCGAACTTTACGGCCACAGGTGGTTCCGCCGCCAATGCCAAAACACTGACTCTCGGCGGCACCAGCGCGCAGGATAACACGATTGTGGGGAGCATTCCAAACAATGCCGCTGGGGGTGCCGTGAATGTGACCAAGATCGACCCCGGCACCTGGGTGCTTGCGGGACAAAACACTTACACTGGAACGACAACGATCGCGAACGGCATCCTGAAGCTGGAGGCCAACGCTGCCACCTCGACCATTTTGCCGGCTGCGGCAGCGATCACCTTCACCCAGGTCAATCAGTACGCAGGTGGCACCCTTGAATTGGTCGGCCAGGCTGGGGTGAACAACGTTCAGGCGCTGGGCACGCTATCCTATGCCGGCGCTGGCGCTAACACCGTCAAACTCACACCAGGATTGCTGGGTACTGCGTCACTCACCTTTGCCAACATGACCACTGGTGCTGGGGGAAGCGTCAACTTTGTCGGTGGTGATTTCACAAACAACACGTTTACGCTTGCCCAGATCAACGGGGTGGTTGGTAGCGACGGCATCATTACTCGCAGCGTCTATTGGAATGGGGCAGATTTTGCCTACCGCCAAGGCGGAGTTCTCCGCGCACCTGTTTATGGGGTGGACGCAGGCACTGTCACCTCCGCTACCGCACTCGCCGCAGGAAATAACGAGATTACCGGCAGTTTCGCCACAAATTCGATCTCGATCGCCACGCTTAAGATCAACGGAGGTCACACGCTGACGATCAATCCGGGCAACACCTTGACGATGACCGGAGTTGGCATACTAGCCACCGGGGGGAATTCGATTATTACTGGTGATCCAATCGCGATGAGTGGTTCCGCAACGATGGTCGTTCGGGTAGACGGTGGGGCAGACTCGCTGAGAATCGAATCTGCTTTCGGTGGTGCCACGGGTGGCCTGACCAAAAACGGTGCGGGTGTCCTTGTCCTCGCCGGTACCAATACGCAGACGGGAACGGTCACCCTCAACGAGGGTACGGTGCGTCTGTCTGGCTCGGGAGTACTAGGTGCGAATAACCAGGACGTTACGATCCGCCAAGGGGCTACTTATGACCTGAATGGCGTTACACCGTCTTCAAACGTGAAGAGCTTCAACAGCAATGGGACCGTCACCAACAGCAGCTCAACGCCCGTGACACTGACGGTGGGCGGCGGTAACGGAACGGGTGTGTCCAACGGGATCATCGAAGATGGCGTGGGGCCGGTCAGTGTGACCAAACTAGGCACCGGAGGCATGACATGGAACATGGCCAGCACTTACACGGGTGTGACCACGATTGGCTCGACCGGGATCGTCGTTACTCCGATTCTCTCCAACATTGGCTCCCCCAGCAGTCTTGGTGCGGGTGATGCCACCAGTGATGCAACAAACGCGGCCAGTTTGGTTTTCGATGGAGCCAGCGCCACACAAGCCTTTGGAGGTATCAACTACAATGGGAGGGACTCTCTAAGTATCGACCGTCTATTCACTTTCGGCGGCACTGCTGCCAATAGTGGTGCGCGGATCCAAGCGAATGGCTCAAACAATGCTACGTTGATTTGGAGCAACTCGGGCGCGTTGGCCTTTGGAACTGCCAATGTGGACCAAGGTCTCGTCTTGGGCGGTGCATCCATTGGTGACAACCAATTCAATCCGCAAATCACCGATAACGGTAGCGGCGTTGTCAGTCTCTACAAGGCTGACGCGGGGCTCTGGATTCTTGGCAATGCGGCAAATAGCTATACTGGTGTAACGCAGATCAACGGAGGCGCCTTGCGTGCCGACGGCAGCACTTTGCCGACGGCTAGTCCGCTCGTGTTCAATGGTGGTGTGCTCCAGAGCAGCGGCGACTTCACCCGGTCGCTCACAGCCACTCCTACGTCAGGAGCAGGTGGGGTAAATTGGGCTGGGAATGGTGGTTTCGCGGCTTCTGCGGATAAACTGACGGTAAACCTTGGCGGTAACGTTACGCCTGACACCCTCCAGTGGGGCAGCGGCGGATTCGTCTCGGGCACACTGATCCTCAGTTCAACCACGGCCTTGGCTGAGGTGGAAGTTTTGAACCCCATCGATCTAAATGCTGCCGACCGCACCATTCAGGTGGACACGAACAGCAGCACCAACAGCGATCTGGCAACCCTGACGGGCGTGATCAGCACAAGTTCCGGCACTGCGGGACTGATCAAAACAGGCACCGGTATCCTACGCCTGCTGGCAGACAACACGTACAATGGGGACACCAATATCAACGGCGGCACTGTGCGCGCGGTGACCATCGGCAACTCCACCAGTTCGGCGAGTAATTTCGGCGCCGGCACTGGCAAGATCAACATCGGTACAGGTGGCACCCAGGGCAACTTGGTCTACGTGGGCGGCGGCGAAACCACTGATCGTCTGATCGAAATCGGCGGAACGACGGCCAACGTCATCATCGAGTCAAGTGGCACGGGGCCACTCGTCCTGACCAACGTTGTGAACGCCTCGACTGGTACCGGGGCGAAGACGTTTTTCCTCCGCGGAGACTTGAATGCCGCCAACGAAATCACCAGCGCCCTGTCGAATAATACTGCAGGCGGTGTTTTGAACGTTACCAAAGACGACAACGGCACTTGGATTCTGTCTGGCGACAGCACCTACTCCGGCAGTACTACGGTGAGCGCAGGTCCGCTGGGGCTTGCGATCGACTCGACTCCTTCCGCTGGAACCGTGACCTCAGGCCCAGTAGGCACCGGCCTTCTGATCATTTCCAACGGCTCTGTCTTTGCCTTGAACGGAGATCGGACCATCGGCAACACCGTTCGCTTTAACGGGAATTCCAGCGCCAACTTCATCGGGATCAATAGCATTACCCTGAATGGTCCGATCGCGACCACCACGGGCGGTAATACCACGGTGACCAACATGCTACCGGCTGGGAAGTTGCTGACTCTCAATTCTCCGACTTACACGGGAACCGAGGCGACCTCCGCCCGGACTCTGGTGTTTAACGGTTCTGGCGACACCATCCTCAACGCATCGGTGACGAACAGCACGGGTGGGGCCACGATCAATCTCAATTACCAAGGTTACGGAAGCCTGACCTTGGGTGGCAGCAATGGAGCCAGCACCTACACAGGTTCGACCACCATCCAGAGCGGCACGTTGAAGGTGGGTGTCGTCGATGCGATTCCCAACGGTGCGACGGCGAGCGATGTCACGATGAATCCGGCCTTAGGCCTGACGGCTACTTTGGATCTCAATGGCAACAATCAGACCATCAATGGCCTTGTCGCCAATTCCCTTGGCACGGCCAACATTGACAACTCCGCGGCGATAGCGGCAACATTCACCTTTGGTTCTCAGGACAAGGCAGTGAGTCTCATCGGCAATGTTCTGAACACCGGGGCTGGAGCTTTGTCGTTGGTGAAAACCGGTTCGAATACGGCTTTGTTAACTGGGGGAACTTATGACCACACGGGCACGACGACGGTGAACGGTGGTGTTCTCAGCTTTGGCGGTGATGTTACGGCAACGACCGGGATCTCGGTCACCAACTCGTCCACCCTAAATATCAACGGTGGCTTCAGCGGATCGACAGGTGTGACAAGCTTGGCGGTCGGTGGGGGTTCCACCTTGAGCCTGAGTCTGGATAGCGCAGGCACTCCACTGTCAAATCTCACCTCGTTGGATTTGGGAGCGGGTGTTGGGACGGCTTTGCTCCGCTTAAATGTTGGCGATCTCAATACGGCGGGTGACAATCTGGGGACGGACTTGATCACGCTCCTTTCAGGTGGGTCCCTGTCACTCGCCAACTCCATTACGATCAACATGTCGGATTCTGGATTGAATCCGAATCAAACGTATACGCTGTTGAATCTGCAAGACGGCGGCTTGAACGCGTTTGGGATCGGTAATGTGATCCAGGGCACAACGCCAGGCGGCTTTGCCACCTACAATTGGACGGTGACCGACAACCTGGTTCAATTGACCGTGGGTAATCTAGTCACAGGTGTGTCCTACTGGAACGGTGCGACCGGGACAGAGTGGAATCTGGGTGCCGGTCAGTGGTCAGATGACAAGGCGGGCACGACCGCAAGCATCACCATCCCAGGTGCAGGTACAGATGTGATCTTCTCCAGTAACGCCGGTCCCGCAGGGGCGCTGACGACGACACTGGAACAGAATTTCAAAATCAACAGTCTGACCTTTGAAGCAGGCACGACGACCCCTACGTCCGTGACCATCGCGTCCGGCACCGACCCAAGTTTCCGACTCCAGGTGGCTCCTCAGGTTGCGACCGATGGCGTAAAAATCTCCGCCGGTGGACCTGCAGCCGTAACCATTTCGGCACCTTTCCGACTGGGTGCTGATCAAACCTGGAGCGTTGCAGATGCGGGCTCAATCCTCACATTCGGAGGCGCGCTGCAGGGAGAGCAGGATCTCACCATTTCTGGTGCAGGAAAAATTATCCTTGGTGCGGCTGCTACAGGAACCTTCAACCCGGGCCTAACTTCTGACATCGTCATCAATGGCGGAACGGTTGAACTGCAACATGCTGGTGCCCTGGGGACCACAGTGCTTGGCAATACTGCAAATGTCAGTGTCAACAGCGGTGCGGCCTTCTACTACAATGGGGCGGCGGGGACGGTGAACAATCCTCTCACACTCAACGGCGGCACGCTTTCCGCAGGCACCGCCAACCAAACCTACAACGGTGCGATTAGCCTGACGGCAGATTCCTTCGTGAATCTTCGGGACAGCCATTCCGCCACCACCAGCACGACAGCGCGCACGATCACCTTGTCCGGCGCACTGACCGGCACGGGCAAAATCAGTCTCGACAGCGTCGACACACTTTCTAGTGGTAATCCAATCACCGGAACGCTGGTCCTCAATCAGGACAACAGTGGCTGGTCCGGTGGCTTTGACATTACGCGTGGCACGGTTCAAGTGACGACGAGCCTGAACGCTTTTGGCACCGGCCCGGTGTCTGCTTCCGGTGGGCGCATTCAATTCAATTTGCCTGCCAACAACACTGTCAATTTGGCGCAAAACTTCACCGTCGATGGAGCTGGGGGCGTCTTGGAACTAAGCGTCGATGCTCAAGGAACGTTGTCGGGGGATCTGACCATCAACCTCAATGGCACCGTGACTCTTGGCAGCAACGCCAATGCCAACAACGCCCTGCGCATCACGCAGAGTAGCGACAATTTCAGCATCATCAATCTCACCAATTCCGTGGTTCTCGGTAACGATGCCAGCATCAGCTATCAGGGAAATGCTCTGCGGCCTTTTGAGATCTCGGGCATCATTTCAGAAACCGGTGGTGCACGCAGTCTTGCCATCAACGATGAGCTCGGTGGTTGGGCGGTTACAAGCCGCACCATTCGCTTGAGTGGGGCGAATACCTTCACTGGGGGACTCTCCGTTACGGAAGGAGCTCTTGAGTTCAGCACCGTATCCGACATCGGTGGGCCTGCCAGCAACCTTGGCCAGGGTAACAGCATTGGTTTGGTGGCCGCCGCATTGACGTTCATCGGAGATACCGCCAGCCAGTCCACCAACCGACCCATCACGATCACGGGGGCTTCCACCTTGGCCGCGAATGGTACCAATGGGGCCACCATCACCTACTCGGGTGCGGTGGATGTTGCGGGCAATACACTGAGCCTGATCGGTACGGGTGAAGGCTCCATCACCGGCGGAATCAGCCAGACGGGAACTGCTGCCGACATCAATGTAAATTCTGGGATTTGGCATCTCGGAGGTGCTCTCAGCACCTTCGCGGATGATATCATCGTGACAGGGACCACCACCGGCACGGCCGTCCTGAATTTCGACACAACCGGCAGCATCAGCTACACTGCAGGAACCAGCAATGGTTGGTATATTCGCGACGGTGGGGTGATCAATCTCAATGCTGATGATGTGAATGGCGTCAACAACTCCGGTGGTCTCGACTTCATTCTGATTGGCAACGACGTGACAGGCGCGCCCGCTACTTTCAATGTCAATACGTTCAACGTCACCGTGCCAAGGCTTGACCTTGGTGGCATTGTAACTCCTGGACGCACTGGCATCGTCACCGGGACGGGAACCATCACTGGGACCTACACCGGAACCGACTATGCGCAGGGATTCCGACTTTTTGATGGCTCGATCTCAGCTAACCTGGCGGGCACATCGACGATTCTCAAACAGAGCGTCGATACCGTTACCCTGTCCGGTGATAACAGTGGCTTGACGGCCACAACCGCCACCCGGATCGATTCTGGAACTTTGATTCTGGACTACACCACGAGCAACACGACAAAGCTTAGCAGCACTGCTGCGGTGGATCTGCGTGGTGGCACCATCCAGGTGTTGGGTAACAACACCGCTGCAACGAATGAGACGCTGGCCAGTCTCACGCTCGGCAACGGCGGCTCCAGTGAGATCCAAGTCATTGGTGGAACGGGTCAAGACGCCGTCTTGAATCTGGGCGCCATTACTCGTGCGAATACGGCGGCGGATGGAACGATGCGTTTCATTCTGCCTACAGGAGCTCAGACCGCCACCAACGGTATTCGAACCACCAGTCCGAACAGCACTTCTGGACTGCTGGGCAACGGCAGCACCTCCACCAACGACTCCGCCTATGCGACGGTGGATGATGGCACGGGGATTTGGTTCGCGAAAAATGATGGTTCAGGCAACATCATCGCCCAAATCTCAACGGTGAAAAACGATGTGACAACGTGGCTGCCTGGCGATCACGTCACGGACGATACGACCGGTTATACCAGCCCACTGCTCTGCGCCAACATCAACAGTCTGCGCTTCGACGCGACGGCGGGTTCAGATATCACTCTTCCAGATGGTGGTCTGCTCACGATCTCTAGCGGCGGGATTCTTCTCACCAGCAACGTTGGCAATAGTCCCACGATCATTGGCGGCACTCTAACTTCAGGCGCTACCGAAATTATCATCACCCATGATAGCGCCTCGACGTTCGAGATCTCCTCCGACATCCGCGTCAACCATGCCGTGACGAAGACTGGCGGCGGAACATTGTTGCTGACGGGTAATAACGTTTACACTGACGAGACTGAAATCCAGGAAGGTATCTTGTTGGTTAATGGCACGTCCATCGGCGATGCTTCGCCCGTCAACTTGGCAGATGATCATGTCGCGACTTTGAAGTTGCTCAATAGTGAAGCCATCGGTCGGCTAACGGGCGGGAGCAATGCTGTCGGTTTGGATGAACTGGCGACGGTGGACATTGGTGTCAATACGCTGACGATCAACAGCGGCGTCGGCAACGGGACCTACTCTGGAAAGATCATCGGGTCTGGCACACTCATCAAAAACAACTCCGGCTCGAATACCAACCAGGCGTTTGCTGGGGCAAGTACCGGATTCAACGGGACGGTGATTGTGAATGGAGGCCTCTTCCAGC
Organism: Verrucomicrobiaceae bacterium; assembly: GCA_024232965.1. Classification (GTDB taxonomy): domain Bacteria; phylum Verrucomicrobiota; class Verrucomicrobiia; order Verrucomicrobiales; family Verrucomicrobiaceae; genus JACKQF01. The sequence continues at coordinate 85,236 of JACKQF010000007.1, forward strand.
TGACCAGTCTCGGTGCGATGAATGCGACGGATTACATCCTGAACAGCGGATCGAGCCTATTGATAGACAACAACGGCACAACGACAACGGGTGCCCGCATTCTCGACACGGCAACGATCACCCTCAATTCTGCGGATGGTGCCTGGGCTGGCGAAACACGGCCCAGCGGTCTGGCCATCCGGCGCGATCAAAACTCGAGCACGACCGAGACGGTGGGTGTCATTTCCTTGCGGTCTGGGGCGAGTTACGCACGGCTTGACGCGACTGGATCGAACACAAGCAACTTTACAGAGATCATCGCGAATAACATTGAACGGCAAAACAATGCTACCCTTGATGTGCGTGGCACGAACCTCGGCGCTTCGAGTGGGCGCCGGGTGAGATTGCGCATTGGTGATGCGACCAACCAAACGGCTTTTGTAGCGACTCTCATCGGTGGCGGTGGGGCTGCTGGTACGCCAACTCAAAGCATCGTTCCTTGGGCGATGGCTGAGTTGGTCACTAACGCTGCTGTCGGCGATGCCAACATGGGGAATTCGCTCGCGACTTATGTGAGTGGCCAGGGCTTTAGGGCTTTGGATTTTTCATCGGAATACTCCACCTACGCAGCGGGTGGTGCGACCTCCAACGTGCGTGAGAGCTTGAATGCAGATCTAACGGGACTGACAGGTAAAACACTCAATGCCTTGGTCGTCAATAACGCCGCTACCGCTGCGGTGAACGTGACTGGCTCGGGCACATTGACCAATACCAGCGGCACCTTCCTCTTCACCGTCTCGGGTGGTGCTGCCAGCACCGCTTACAGCACGTCGCTGAGCGGGTTCGCAGATATCGCGGCTGGCAATGGAGAATACATCTTCTTCGTGCAAAACCCTTCCTCGGCAGCGACTACGGCAACGCTTTCCGCGACCATCGGGTCCCCTCTCAGTTCTTCGGCAGATTTGACAAAATCGGGTCGGGGGACTCTTGTCTTGACGGGGGTCAACACGGCGGGTGGGGGAGCCAACAAAACGACGCTCAACGAAGGGATTTTGGAAATCGCAGATCTGGACAACATTGGCGGCAATACTGGAGACTTGATCTTTGCGGGTGGAACCTTGCGGTTCGGAGTTGGAATGGCTGACGACATCTCGCAGCGCAGCATCTTCCTGTTCAATGGGGGCGGCACAATCGATACCAACGGCATCGATCTTGCCCTTGCCAACAGCATTGGAGCGGGGCTCGGGGGCATCACCAAAACAGGTTTGGGCACTCTGACTCTGAACGCTGCTGCCAGCTACTCGGGCCCGACCGTGATCAGCGGTGGAACACTGGCCGTGGGTGCCAATAACGCGACCGGTGTCGGTGGGGATCTGTCCATCGGCGCGGGTGCCACCCTCGATCTTGGTGCTAACAGCATCACGGCGGGCTTAGTGTCGACGAGTGGTGCGAGCCCGGCCATCGTTGGCACGGGAACAATCAACGCTTCCACGGGTTTTGCCTTCCGCAATTCCGGCAACATTACGGTGGATGCAGTGTTGGCCGGGGCAGGTGGCCTCTTCAAGAATCAAACCAATGTTTTGACTCTCACCGGCCTCAATACCTACACCGGCACCACAGAGGTGCAGTCTGGTACACTTAGTTTCGACTCGATCGGCATGGTCGGTGGAGGTGCCAGCGCTTTGGGCGCACCTGCGACGATTGAAGATGGGATCATTCGCATGGGGCTCACCTCAACGGCGACCTCACTCACCTACACTGGCTCCGGCCATGTCAGTGATCGTATCATTGAAATGCAGGGTACGACGGGTGGACTGACACTCAATGGCAACGGTACCGGTGCGATTGCTTACGGACAGGTGCAGACCGCCACAGGTGGCAACAAGACTCTGACACTCCGTGGCACCTCGGATCCAGCTTTGATTAACTCCGTTGCTACCATCAAGGAGGTGGGCAGTGTTCTGACGGTGAACAAATCCGATGCCAACACCTGGCTGATTGAGGGGGCGAGCAGCTACACCGGGGCCACCCAGGTGGACAATGGCACGTTGATGATCGGAGTCGCAGACGCCCTGCCGACGACGACTACCGTGCGTCTGGGTACCGGAACGACGGCAGGCACACTGGACTTGAACGGCTTCAATCAGGCTATCGGGTCCCTGCTCGTCCAGACCAATTCGGATGCCGTCACTAACCAGATCATCGTCGATTCAGGGAACACTCTGACCATCAACGGCGCGGTGTCCATCGGAGCGAATGTCGAGGACGGCAATACCAACCTGAATGCTCTCGGTGGAGGTGCCGTCGTCGTCAATAGCGGCAACAGCAATTTCATCGTCGGTACCTCAACAGCTGCCACCAACAGCCGCGTCGATGTGGACTTCAGTGGATTGAGCAGCTTCACGGCGAATCTTGGCACTGGATTCTTCCGAATCGGGGACCCCAACACCGACACGGAGGACAATACGTCTACCATGAAGCTTGCCGTGGATAACACGATCACGGCGGCGCAGATCCGGATCGGAGATGGTTCCGGTGGCGGAGTCCCGACGACGCATACGCTGACCTTGGGTGGCGGCACGAACCTCCTGAATGCTGATGCACTGAACATTGGTTCGGCTGGGGGTACGATTCGTTCCGGCGGGGCGATCGTTTTTGATCCAGGCGACACCACGGGGACACTGACTGTCCGTGCCGCAGATGGCACCAGTCCGGCAGTGATCAATCTGATAAATACTACTGGCAGCACTGCGTCGAGTATGGAATCCGTCTTGAACACTGCGGGTCATTCGGCAGACATTCTGGCGTCCACTTTGACCATGGCTTCCCGCACCCAGAACTCCGGGGCAGCCAGCGCGACACTGACCTTCGATCAGGGCACGCTGGATGTGACCACGTTCAACATGGCGAGCCGCACTGGCACAGGCACGGGTGGCGCCACGGCCACGGTCAATATCGGAGGAGGGACCACCACCATCGATAGCCTGAACATGGCGGTGAATACCAGCAGCGGCGGCACGGTGACGGCAGACTTTAACGTGACCGATGGTGATGTGACGATCGGTGCTGGCAGTGGCACTGCGATCAATATGGCCAATGCAGGGACCGGACGAAGCGTGGTCTCAAACATCACTCTGGAAGGTGGCAACGTCACCGTGACTGGCAACATTATCCGCACTGGCGGCGCTGGGAGTGAGACAGCGACGGTCACTCTGGACGGTAGCACCCTCAACATGAGCGGGAACAGCGTCGGCAGCAGCTCCGCTCCTGTCACTTTCCAAGCTCAATCGGGGTCGTTGTCCAATCTTGGCCAACTCAATGATGGTGGCACCCTCACCAAGGACACTCTAGGCACCCTCACGCTTGGCAATGGCAATACGTTCACCGGTGGCGTCAATGTTGCTGGCGGGATCCTTCTGGCGAACAACACGACTGGATCAGCGACCGGTTCGGGTCCGGTCAGCGTCGATCCCGGGACGATCCTTGGTGGTGATGGCATCATTGCGCCAGCGGTGGGCGAGAGCATCATTGTGGATGGCGATCTCTTTGTCGGGATGTCGGGAGCAAGTGCGGGTGCGGATCTGGCGCTGACGACGTCCGGTGCGGGTAGCACCATCCTCAATGGAAAAGTCGGCTTTGATATCTTCAGTGGCGACGGCGCTGGCGACAATACAGCGGTCCTCGGCGCTGCTGATCTTTTGGTGTTAAGTGGCCCTGTAACGTTGGGTGGCACCTTGGCGATCGGTGATCCCAATGGGCTCACCGCTTGGGCATCAGGAGACAAGTGGAGACTCTTCGATTGGGCCTTGGCGGGTACTCCGACCGGCACCTTCACGAACCTGACAGGCACTGTTGGGAATTTCACGGATCTTCCTGACCTCAGCACTTACAGCCTGGCCTGGGACGTCAGCGATATCTATGCGGGTGGCACGATCAGCATCGTGACGGTGCCAGAGCCAGGGCGCATGATACTGGTGCTGTTTGGACTCATGGGCCTCGTGCTGCGCCGCCGCCGGAAGTAACTTCTATTCGGCATGGGGGCATGATTGCGCTAGGGTGCGCACATGCCCCCACCCTCTACCACTCGCACTGGACTCGCTCGCGCGATGTCAAAGCTCGGCTTTTGCTCGCGCAGTCGAGCCACGGAGCTGATTCGCATGGGAAAGGTCAGCGTGAATCGCGCCGTGCGGAAGAACCCTGAGTTCCCCGTGATCATGGGTCGGGACATCATCGTTATGGATGACGTCAGCATCAACCAGGCCGCGCAAGTTTACGTCATGCTAAACAAGCCAGCAGGTCTTGTAACCACCACCTCTGATGAGCATGGGCGCGATACGGTTTATGCCTGTTTTGAAGGGACCAAGTTCCCTCATCTGCCGCCAGTGGGCCGTTTGGATAAGGCTAGCGAAGGGCTCCTGCTCTTCTCCAACGATAATGTCTGGTCCGACTTCATCACCAATCCTGAAACGCATTTGGACAAAACCTATCACGTGCAGATTGAGGGGCTCGTGGATGCTGCCTTCCTTACGCGACTCCGGCTGGGGGTCAAAGATTCGGGCGACCATCTCTCCGCGAAGAAAGTGAAGATCCTCCGCACGGGGGAAAAGAATACCTGGCTGGAATTCACGCTCGACGAGGGCCGGAATCGGCACATCCGTCGGTTGCTGGCAGCTTTCGAGATCGAGGTGCTGCGCTTGATCCGTGTTGCGATTGGCGATCTAAACTTGGGTCAACTGCCCAAGGGGAAGTGGCGGGAATTGAGCCGCGGCGAGGTCAAGGCCCTGCGCCCACAGTGAGGCTCATTTTTGCCTTTTCTGGGTTGCCAGGGGCATCTTGAAGACTGCGGGAAAATATTGGAGAAGAGATTCCGCCATCGCTGCTACGAAGGCTCGCTGGTTGTCCGCAGTATCCCGCACGCCTTTCCACGGGCATTCCACTTGGATCGCACTGACTGTGCCGCCATCACGCGATCCGTGTGCCTGAATATCGTAGGCGCCTGAGAAATAGTCAGCCCCAGGGGTCGGTGCGGGCTTGGTAGGGCTGGGTACGCAGAGAATAGAGCGTGCTTCCAGCAGAGAGCCAAGGCTGTTTGGCCCATACATGAGTGCGGAGAGGTTGCGGCCGCTGCGGGCGACGAGTTCACGGATCGATGACTGTTCTATGGCTGTGGTTTCTTGGTCCAGGGCCGTATTGCTCATCGCGAGTTGGTTCGCAGTCAGCAGATAGCCGAGTTCCACCCGAGGCTCTTCATGACGATGCCCGTGAACGTCCAAAAACAGGCCACAGCCGCGCAACTGGGTTACCGCCTCACATGCCGTGGCACAGGCGTCATGGAACTCGTGCCATGCAGCTTCCGCAGCGGGATCACCCTGGGCGGCCTCCTTGATTTCGCGATTGCAGTCCACCTTGGTGCGATGCAGTCGGCAAAGGATGACGTGTGGCCGCTGTCCCGTTTTGGCCTCTAGGGTCGCCGCCAGCGCTAGGACAATCTCTGCGGTGTTGGTGTCCTGGGCCACTCTGCCAAAGTTGCGGTTGGGCAGATCTACCGGCTTCAGAGTCCCGCCATGCGGCGCTGCTAACACCAGAGGCAGGGTGCCCGGCTGGTACTCGATGAAGGGTTGCTCCGCAGGGGAATTGCCTGTCCCGATGGCAAGGATCAATGGCAGTAGGAGACGATGCATGGTTTTTGATAACGCTCTAGCGAGCAAAAAAATAGCGCCTTTGAAGAGGCTAAGCTCTCCAAAGACGCCAAAATTACGCAGACGATGGGGTCAGGAATTGTAGGCGCTTTCGCCGTGTTCCGCCAGATCCAGGCCTTCGCGTTCCTGAGGTTCATTCACACGCAGGCCGATCGTTTTACTGATCAACACCAGCAGCGCGATGCTAACGACGCCAGACAGAATGATGGTGTAAAGTGCCGCGAGAGACTGCGTCACCAATTGTTCACCGATGCTGAAATCGGCCAATCCACCTGCGAAACCCTTGGTTCCAAAAACAGCCAACAAAATCGTGCCAACAAAGCCGCCGACCCCATGCACGCCAAAGACGTCCAGCGAGTCGTCGTATTGAAACTTCTGTTTCAATTTCGCGCAGGCGGCCCAGCAGAGCATGGCGGAAGTGGCACCGATGGCCAGCGCTCCCACCGGTCCGACGACGCCAGATGCTGGCGTGATGGCGGCCAGACCGGCGATGGAGCCCGTGGCAATCCCCAGTACGCTGGGTTTGCCATTTTTGACCCATTCGATACCCATCCACACCACAGATGCCGTGCAGGCAGAGAGGTGGGTGACGGTCAGCGTCATCGCCGCTGCACCGTTTGCGTGCAATTGGCTGCCACCGTTAAAACCGAACCAGCCAACCCAAAGCATTGCAGCACCAGTGATCGTCAGCACAAGGTTGTGGGGCACGAATGGCGTGTGTGGGAAACCCTTGCGAGGACCGACCATGATACAGGCTACGAGTGCAGCGACGCCTGCCGTGATGTGAACCACGATCCCGCCTGCGAGATCCTGCACACCGGTCAGACCGAGGAAGGCCCCCGCCTTATGCCAGACGCCGTAGCAGCAAGGTGCGTAGACCAGTAGACTCCACAGGACGCTAAAGACCATGATGGCGCTGAACTTCATGCGCTCCGCAAAAGCTCCAATAAACAGCCCTGGTGTGATGAGAAAGAACATCATCTGGTAGGAGAAGTGCAGGACCTTTGGGATCTGCGGGCAGTCGGGTCGCGTGGCATCCGCTGTCAGGCCATTCATGAAAAGCTCATTCAATCCGCCGATGAAGCCATTGCCATCGGAGAAGCTCAGGGAATAGCCGCAGGCTAGCCAGACGAGGCTCATCACACAAGTGAGTGCAAAGCACTGCATGAAGATAGATAGCACGTTGCGTGAGTTAACCAGCCCTGCATAAAACAGAGCCAGCCCCGGGATCATCATGAAGAGAACCAGGGCGGTAGAGACAAGCATCCAGGCTGTATCGCCTGCATCAATCGTGGAGGAGCCATCCGCTGCATGGGCGGACGATGTGGACAGCAACAAAAACGCCGGCAGCGCAAAGCGCCACCCGCGCAGCAAAGTGCGGATCATGGTTGGTTGGTGTGTGAGTTGTAGGTTGGTTGATGGGCAGCCTGGGAAGTGGTTGGACCCAGAAAGCTCGCCATTTTGCAAGCAGAATTGATGCCAGTCTAGCGTAAAAATTGGCACCAGGACGCCCCGTTCCTAGACACCCGACAGCGGGTTGCTTTTAGCTTGGGCCTCAGCTCTTGCGGGCCACGTACACAAAGGCCGGGGGCATATTCCCCCAGACAACTCGGGTGGTCTCCACCCCCGGGAGGCGGTCATGCAGGAGCGCACGAAAGCGCCGGCCAGCCGGCAATTGATGCAGGCCCCAATACGCAAACGTCGCGAACCGTCCCCCGGGCGCTAGGCGCGGCAGGACGTGGTCCAGGATCGCCTCCTGCAGACTCTCTGGAAAAGCTGTCCAGGGCAACCCGCTGATGATCACATCGATCGCTGCGTCCTCGCCCAGGACGGAGTCGAATCCAAATTCCTGCGCTGCACCCTGCTCGAACTGCATTTGTGGAAAGCGCTGCCGCAATTTGTAAACGAACGGCTCGCTGAGCTCGATACCCAAATACCGCGCCGCAGCGGGCATCACGTCGGCGATCCCCTGCGTCAGCGCACCCGTGCCCGGACCCAGTTCCAGCACTCTTTCCGCGCGCCACACCTCAGCAGATTCCATCATGCGCGCTGCCAAAGCGGGGGATGAGGGCGCAATGGCCCCCACCGTCTTCCAGTTACGGAAAAACTCGCTGAGAAAGGTCAGGGCGGACATTAGGCGCGGACTATGCTATGGAATCAGGACAGCGAAATCAAAAAAACACGGGATCTACTCCCGGATTTGATCGTGTCAAAGTGTCCACTCATCGAACATTGCGAAGTTCTTTCTGTCCAATACGTTTAACCAAAGTCATGTCACGCCCTATTGCCATCATTACCACCGGTCTGGCTCTCGTGTTCCTGCCTTCTTGCGGCTCCACGACGTACAAGATTACGCTCAAGGACGGACGGGAGTTCCTCGCTGAAGGGGAGCCTGAGTATCAGGCCAAAACCGGTTACTACCGCTACCGCACCTTCCAAGACCGCGATGCATTGCTTCGCGCGGATGAAGTGCTGCTGATCGAAGAGGGCGACTGATGGCCGCCGCTATTTCCGCGAAAACTCTCGTGCTAGCATCCCAGTCTCCCCGTCGGGTTGAGCTGTTGCGGGATGCTGGTTTTTCTTTCGATATCCAGGTCCCAGACGTCGAAGAGGCGCATGATGCAGCCCTGAGCCCGGCCGAACTGACGCTGGAAAACGCCCGCCGTAAGGCACTGCGCGTCGCGATCGACAATCCGGGCGCCATCGTGGTAGGCGCGGATACCCTGGTCTATGTGGATGGTGAGCCACTCGCAAAACCTGCCGATATGGAAGAGGCGCGCGCCATGTTGCGTCGCCTCTCCGGGCGCTGGCATGAGGTCTGCACCGGGGTGGTTTTAGCCCAGGCGCCTGATGTCATTTTGGCGGATATCCCCGTCATCACCCGTGTTCATTTCAAGCCCCTGGATGAAGACGCGATCACAGCCTATCACCAGCGCTGCAATCCCCTCGACAAGGCTGGCGGCTACGGCATCCAGGATGCGCCAGACATCATTCTGCATGAGATCGATGGCTCCTGGTCCAACGTTGTGGGGCTGCCGGTGGAGCGCGTCATCGAGGCCCTTATCGCTCACGGCATCGCGCCGCTCGCCAACTCCGCGTAGGTCTCTGCAAAGGCCGCAGCCAATGCCGCCCAGGCCTCAGCAGTCGTGTCCCATCCTGCGCTGACTCGCACCACGCGTCGGAGTTCGTCCGGCGATGCCCCCAGCGCGGAAACGATCACCGAAGATCCCTCCCGGCCCGACGAACATGCTGAACCAGTGGAAATCGAAAAGCCACGCCTCGAAAGTCGGGTGAGCCACTTCAAGTTCGAGTGCGCAGGCATTGCCATCAGGCTGGTATTCCACAGGCGATCTGCTCCTGCACTGATGACTTTGAGGCCAGGAAAAATGCCTCGCATCGTTTCCTCAAATTGGTCGCGCAGCTGTGCCTGAATGCCAGCCGCAGCAGGGGCTTCTTCGGTTGCTTCTTCCAGAGCGCAAACCATGGCCTCAATACCAGGGTAGTTCTCCGTGCCAGCGCGCTGCCCGTTTTCCTGTGGACCACCGTGCAGCAGTGTCAGCTTCTCATCTGGATCTGACATGATGAGGAAACCGGTGCCCTTGGGGCCGCCAAACTTGTGGCCACTACCCGTTACATAATCGCAGGCAGCCAGCCCCTCAGACGGCAGTTTACCGATCCATTGGGTGGCGTCCGTGTGGAAGGGAACCCCGTGCTGCTTGCATAGGCTCGCAGTCTTTGCCCAGGGCTGTAGAACACCGCTCTCGTTGCTGGCGCTGATCACGGAGACGATGCCCACGTCGCCAGCGGCAAGTTGCCTCTCAAACCCTGAGATATCCAGCACTCCATCGCCATCCACTGGCAGTTCACTCAATCGGTTCGCACCCCACGCCTTCCGTGCGGGTTCGCGAACGCTGGGGTGCTCGATGCTAGAGACGAGCGCCCGCCGATTCGCATTCGCCGTGCGTCGTGCGAGGGCTGCGTGCAGCATGTTGTTTGCCTCCGTCGCCCCCGAGGTAAAGACGATGCGCTCAGCTTCGCAGCCCAAAAGATCCGCCAATCGTTCGCGGGCAGCGTCCAGCCTCTGCGCGGTCATGCCCGCGTCATGGTAGAGGCTCGAAGCGTTCTGCCAGTGGTTGGAGGATGCGCTCAGCCAGGCATCGCGCGCGACATCGCGCAACGGAGTCGTGGCGTTCCAGTCAAAGTAACCCTGAGTGCCTTTGATCATCTTAGGTACGCGGTTGGAATCTCCAGGCCAGCGGCGCGTGCAGAACCATGGCCATGATCGCCGCCACAAATAGCGCCGCGCAGATCGTGGGGTCCTCTCCGGTCATGCGCATGACTAGCCCCAGCACGGCGGCGGATTCGCTGAGGGCAAAGCAGACAATATTTCCCGTCGCAAACCGTCCCGTTTGTTTCTCATCGTGCCAGGACGCGCGCCCATCGGTAAAGGGTGCCAGCATGAACATCCTGACCAAAAAACTAACCATGATATTGATGCCGCCCACGACCATCAGTGGGACAGCCAGGCCACTACCTGCGGGCTTTTCCGCAGGCGTAGCGGCATCGGCGACAAAGACAAGGAGGATCGTGCTGGTCAGCAGTGCCATCCAAATCATGAACACGGTTTTGGCAATCGGTGGTGGTGGGCGTGCTTCCATGGCGGGGGCGAGATTTGGGCTAGGTGAGACGAACGCGTTGCGGATGGGTGTAGAGATTCATGGACTGGCCGCGCATGAAGCCCGCCAACGTCTGGCCGCCTTCGTCGGCGAATTGTACTGCCAGACTGCTGGGGGCAGAGATCGCTGCGATCAGTGGGATGCCGCCCGCCAGCGCCTTTTGCATGATCTCAAAAGAAACCCGCCCGCTGACCATCAGCACGTGGCGGTTCAGTGGTAGCAGATCTTCCTGGAGCGCCCATCCAAGCACCTTATCCAGCGCATTGTGGCGGCCGACGTCCTCGCGCAGCACAAGGAGGTTGCCCTCCAGATCAAACAGCGCGCTGGCATGCAGCCCACCGGTTTTTGAAAACGTCGCCTGCGCCGCACGTAGCTTGTCCGGGAGGCTGGCCAGCACTGCGGCATCGATCTGCCAGTCTGCAGTGACAGGTGGGAACTGCTGGAAGACGGACTCGATGCTGGACTTCCCACAGATACCGCAACTGGAGGCGCTGAAGACGTGGCGCGTCAAGGATTCCCACTGCACCACCGCGCCGCCCAGCAGCACATCCACCACGTTGCCGCGGGCATCCTCGGTAGTGTTTGGGCATTGCGTTATCTCAAGGATGTCACGGCGCTTTTGCACCACGCCTTCAGTGATCAAAAATCCCGCCACCAGTTCCTCATCATTCCCAGGTGTGCGCATCACGACGGCGACCGCGCGACCTTCCACGCGAATCTCCAGCGGTTCTTCCCGTGCGACGTCGTCCTGCACGGTGACCGCTGTGCCTTCATCGAGTCGCAGGCGCTGGAGGGTGAGGGGGCTGATCGTTGGGTCCGACATGACTGGCTCTAAGGGGTGACGACCGCTCGTTCCTTCTCCTTCACTACACCTTCGACGTAGCGGGGCTCGGCGATGAGGTTGACCATCTTTTCAAAGTGTTCGCGACCGCGCACGATCTCGATTTCCACACGCATGAAGCAGATAGGGATGTCTGTTTTTGGCATCTCAGGCAGGCGCACGAAATCCTTCTCGGTAGTCACAATGTAGTGCAGATCGCGGCGCAGGCAGCGATCAACGAATTGCACGATCTCGCGCTCCGAGAAGCGATGGTGATCGGCAAAGCGTTGGCTGGCCTCCACCTTGGCCCCGAGTTTGCGCAGGCCGTTTTCAAAGCTCTCTGGCACCGCGATGCCCGAGAATGCGCCCACATACTTGCCGCGTAGTTCCTCCAGTGGGATGCGTTCCCGGGTGTGGATGTCCTCCAGGTACAGTGGCTTGTGGCGGCACTCGATGATGTCAGCGACGCGGTTGTGACGGCGGATTTGCTCGATGACGGCGTCGTTGTCTCCATCGGATTTTGTCAAAAAGATGAAGCTGGCACGACGCAGGTTTTCAGGTGGCTCGCGCAATGTCCCGCGCGGCAACATGAAGCCTGTGCCAAAAGGCGCGGTCCGGTCCACCAGAACCACATCATGGCGGCGCTTCAGCTTGATGTATTGCAGGCCATCGTCCAGCACCAGCACGTCTGCGCCGAAGTGCTTCACCGCATACGCGCCCGCCTTGACGCGGTCCTTATCCACTACCACGGGCACGCCAGGGCAGTTGGTTGCTAGCATCCAGGGCTCGTCACCAGCGACATGGGAATCGAGCAGAATGTCATCGCCATCGGAGACAACGCGTGGTGGCAGCGGAACCGGCTTTTTTGCCAAACCCAGCTTCGCGCCGATGCGCCGCAGCAGCGGGATTTTCGCCTGGCGCTTGCTCTTGTAGCCTCGGCTCAGGATCGCGACACGGCGACCTTTTTCCCGCAAAGCCTTGGCCAGCAGTTCCACAACAGGCGTCTTGCCTGTGCCACCGACGGTGAGGTTCCCAATGCTCACGACTGGCACGCCGAGCTGGTGATCGTGGATGTAGCGCTCGCGAAAGAGGTGCAATCGCAGCCTCACTGCCCCCAGATAGATCCAGGACAAGCCCCGGAAAACGGCCCGCAGACCCGTGGCACGCACTCCCCGCCGATTGTGGATGATCACATCGATGATAAAGTTTTCCAGGTCTTCCAGGGTATCTTTCAAGGCCTCCATCCCTAGCGCAAAGCCAGGCCTGACCAAAGCAGAAAAGCACTGTCGCCTCCAAATCTGGGTCGATCAGCTGCGCGGGAAAGTTTGGCGACTCTGCGACGTTCACCCACCTGCCATGCAGCGCTTTTTCCTCGCCCTCGTCGCTTTGATCACACTCGCCTCGGTCGCCCAGGCGGCTGAGGCAAAGCGTCCCAACATCCTTTTCATCTTTAGCGATGACCAGAACTTCAAGACCGTCTCCTGCTATCCGGACCATCTGCCGGGTGTAAATACGCCGAACATAGACGCGCTCGCCAAGACGGGCGTCCGCTTCTCCTACGCCTACATGGGCTCATGGTGCATGCCTTCGCGCGCTAGCTTGCTAACGGGGCATCATCCGCATGCCATTGAGTCCATGACAATGGAGGGCACCTACCCTGGCAGCAAATACGATCCCCAAGTCTGCAAATTTTGGCCCAAGGTCATGCGGGAGCAGGGTTACTTCACCGCGCAGATTGGCAAGTGGCATACCGGCACCGATTCTGGATGGGGCCGCGATTGGGATCGCCAGATCGTCTGGAATCGCCCGCTGCATCCCGAGAATTCCGGTGCCTATTATGCGGACCAGATCATTACCGAGGACGGAGTCGAGCGGCAAGTGGACGGCTATTCCACCGACAATTATTCGCAATGGGCAGCGGAGTTCATCAGAGGCAAAAAGCGCGACCCTGAGAAGCCCTGGTATCTCTGGCTCTGCTACGGGGCCATCCATGGACCCACCACACCTGCAGATCGCCACAAGGGCAAACACAAGAATGACGAGGTGATCGTTCCCGCAGATATCTTTGGACCGCGCCCAGGGAAACCCGACTATTTGGACAAAACCCAAGCCTGGAGCAAAGGTCCCGATGGCCAACCAGTGGCGGCGAAGGGCGGCGAGGCCTTTGGCAAAGGCGGAGGCAAGGCCAAGACCTTTGCGGATTTTGTCCACCAATCCAATGACTGTGTAGAGGCGCTGGATGAAGGTATTGGTGCGGTCATGGCGGCGCTCAAGGAGAGCGGTCAGCTTGACAACACCCTGGTCATCTTCACCGCTGACCAAGGCTTTGGCATGGGCGAACATGGCTTCCGCATGAAGCTCGGACCTTGGGACGCGACTTATCGCTCGCCGATGATTGTGTCCATGCCGACCCGCTTTCCGCAGGGCAAAGTTTGTGGCAAGCCCGTGCATGGCGTCGATATTGTCAGCACCATTCTTTCCACCGCTAAGATCAAGGAACCCTGGGCGATGCACGGCCACGACCTGACACCTCTTTTGAAGGAGCCCGAAAGCGACGCTTGGCCGCACCTCTGCCTCTACGAACACACCGGACGCAGCTATGGGAGCGAGGTCGGCACGATGCTCAAAGACGATCCAGACGGCGCAGTCCACAGCAACGTTCCCTGGTACTTCGCTGTGAACGATGGTCGCTGGAAATACATCCGCTATCTCAAAAAGGGCGAGACTGAGGAACTCTACGATCTCCAATCAGATCCCGAGGAATTGACCAACCTAGCCGACGACGCAGCGCAAAAGGAAAACCTGGAGCGTCTCCGCACAGCCGCCGTGGCCGAACTGCGCCGCACCGGTGCCAGCTACGTCGATGAACTCCCGCCTTCGAGGCAGATGGGGCGGTAGCTTCTATTTACAAGCCCCAGATTTGCTGCTCAACTGGTGGTCCATGCCAGACCCGACTTCGCCAGCGCTTCGCATCCAAGACATCACTTTCCGCCGGGGGCGCCCCATTTTGCGAGGGGTGACGTGGACGGTTGAGCGTGGGCAGCACTGGTGCATCCTGGGGCCGAACGGGTGCGGAAAGACCTCATTGATCAACGTCATCACGGGTTATGAGATGGCCACTTCAGGCTCGATCGAAATCGGTGCGAGTCGCTTTGGCAATGCGGACTGGCGGGAGGTGCGGAAGCGCGTCGGTCTGGTCACCAATACGCTGACGACTTACCTCGAACCTGGCGAGCCGGTGCTGGATGCGGTGGTGAGTGGCCGCGAGGCGATGATCAATCTGGTCGGAGCGCCAAACCCCGTGTGGGTCAAGGAAGCGCGGCACCTGTTGGAGGAAGTAGGCTGCGGCTATCTAGTCGGCGGTGTTTGGGGGCCGCTGTCTCAGGGTGAGAAGCAAAAAATTCTGATCTGTCGCGCATTGATGGCGCGCTACGAAGTGTTGATTTTGGACGAGCCCTGCGCGGGTTTGGATCCAGTGGCACGGGAGCGCTTCCTGCGCTGGGTGCAGGAACTCAGCGCTCGGCCGAATGCGCCATCGATGATTTTGGTGACGCATCATGTGGAGGAGATCCTCCCGTGCATTAGTCACGTGCTCTTGATGCGTGACGGGAAGGCCCACGCGGCCGGGCTGCGTGATGAGGTGCTGAATGATGCTGCACTTACCCACATCTACGGCGCGCCCGTCAGGCTCAGCACGGAGAGTGGTCGTTACTTTTTGAGACTGATCCAGCCATGAATACACAGCGCAAAGGCATCCTCGCAGGTGGGAACTTCATCATGGATCATGTGAAGATCATTGATGGGTATCCGGAGGAAAACATGCTGGCCACGATCCTGCGCGAGACTTCCAGCAATGGTGGCGGTCCCTACAACGTGCTCAAAGATCTCGCTGCGATGCAGGTGGGCTACCCGCTGGAGGCGGCGGGCTTAGTTGGGACCGATGCAAATGGTGATTGGATCCTCAACGACTGTCGCGCTGCCGGGATTGATACCACGCAACTGCATCAGACCGATCGTGCACCGACTTCCTATACCGATGCGATGACGGTCGCGTCGACGGGGCGTCGCACGTTTTTTCATCAGCGCGGGGCCAATGCCTTACTGGGGGAGGGGGATTTTGATTTCTCAAAGACGAGCGCCAGAATCTTCCACCTGGGTTACCTGATGCTGCTGGATGAAATGGATCGCGAGGTTGTCGAAGGCGGCACCATCGCGGCGCGGGTTTTGGCGGCTGCGCAGAGGGCGGGTTTGCAGACCAGTGTCGATATTGTCAGCACGGAGAACCCCCGCTTTCGCGAGATCGCGGAGGCTGCGCTGCCTCACACGGATCATCTCATCATCAATGAGATCGAGGCGGGAAAGGTCGCTGGGATGGACCTTCGCGGTGTGACTGATGTGCGGGTCATTTCCCGGGCGGCGCTGGCATTGATGGATCGAGGAGTGCGGCAGCAAGTGATCATCCATTTTGAGCGCGGTGCAGTGGTCGCAGGAAAAGATGCCTCCGTCGTGGTTCAAGGATCGCTGGAGCTGCCGCAGGATTTCATCGTGGGTGCCACTGGCGCTGGCGATGCCTTTGCAGCGGGTTGCCTGCACGGCATTCACGAAGGCTGGAGCACGGAGAGCACTCTGGAACTGGCCGTTTGTACGGCGGCTTCTTGTCTGCGCGATGCGACGCCATCAAACGGACTCCAGCGCGTCGCGGAGTGTCTTGAGTATGCCGCGCGCTATCCGCTGCGGAATCTTCGGTGAAGGGGATTGGGATGACTCGGCTCTAGGCAGTCGGTGCCGTCGGGCCACCGGCCAGCACCAGGGCATTTTCCACGATGGCGCGGCTGGCTTCTGATTCATCCTGGATGACGAGCGTGGCACCCAGTCGCTTCAAACGATCCACGTCGGAGGCGAATCGCGCCCGGACCATGACTGGCACGTCAGGTCGGACGAGACGGATCAGTTCGATGCCGTGCAGCACTACGGGTGCGCTGGGAAAGGTGAAGGCGACGAGGCGTGCGCTCTCTAGCTTTGCCAGCGCCCATGTCTCCTCGTGGCCTGCATCGGCAAACAGGACGGGCTGGTGTTGCTGACGGAGGGTGCGCACCGTGTCTGCGTTCAGCTCGATGACGAGCGTGGGCACGCCAGCATCCAGCAAGGCTTTGTTGAGCTTTTCCCCAACGGGGCCGTGGCCGCAGATGATGGCGTGATCTTTGAGGGCATCGTGGCGCTGGCGCAGGGAGGCATCTTCCGGTATAGCGGGGCGCTTTTTCCCCAGACCGAGTTTTTCGAGGGCGTGTGAGAGGGGCTCGGCCAATCGCATCGTTGCGGGAAGGAGGCCCATGGAGAGGGCGACGCTGGCCAGCAATGTCTGTTGAAGATCGGCGCTCCAACCCAGCGCAGGTGCCGCTTTTTGGAGGAGCACGAGCGAGAATTCCCCCGCGCTGCAAAGTCCCAAGCCGGTCAACAAGGTCTGCCGTACGGCGAGCCCCAGACCACGTGCAATGAGGGTGATGATGATCGATTTTGCCAACATCAAGCCCAGGGTCAAAATTACGATTGCCTGCCAGTGGTTGCTCGCAGTCTTCAGGTCGATCATGAGCCCAACAGACACAAAGAACAGGGTCAGGAATAGGTCCTTCAATGGCATCACATCAGCCAGGATGCGATGCTTATAGATGGACTCGCTGACGGCCAGTCCGGCCACAAAGGCACCCAACGCCATGCCGAGTCCCAGCAGCCCACCCGCAAAAGCAAGACCAACACAGCAACCGAATACAGTGAGCGTGAAGAGCTCTTGGTTGCGCGTCCTAGTGACGGAATGGAGCAGCCAGGGGAAGACTCGCGCTCCCAGTACCCACGACAGTGCACCAAACACCAGGCCACGCCCCAGAAGGGATGCGAGGCCAGTCCAAAGCTTGGCTCCAGCCACCTCGGCCTGGCCCAGAACCAGCGGCAGGAAGAGCAGGAAAACGATGATGAAGAGATCCTGAAAAATCGCCACCGCTAGTGCCATGCGGGCACCCGGGCTGGCTGCTAGCCCGAGGTCTTGGAACGACTTCACGCTCACGGCGGTGGAGCTCATCGCCATCGCGACGGCGATCAAGACGATGCTCTGCCACGACACACCCGTAAAGTGCCAGGCCACTGCAGCTGCACCGATGGCACAGATGCCCATCTGCAAACCGCCTCCTAGAAATGCTTGGCGTCGCAAGTAGCGCAGCTCCCCCAGCGAGAATTCCAGCCCAAGCGTGAACATCAGTAGCATGACGCCAAACTCAGACATCTGCGTGATCGCGAGCTCCGTCGTTCCTGTGCCCACTCGATCCATGATCCCGCTGTTGGCGATTGCGACCCCGCATAGAAAGTAGCCCGCCAGCAGGGATTGTTGTAGCCGCAGCAAAATCAGCGACACCAGCACAACGCCGACCAGCATGATCGCCAACAGCGCGAACACGGGCGGAACGCCCGCATCACTTGCGGCGATAGGGAGTCGATGGAGGTCCAGGAAAATCATGCTTTTGGGGGAGGGACTATTCCTCCGCAGAGAGCGTGCCGACAACCCCGAATCACATCAAGGTGTTGGCTTTGCCGAGACGCGGCTCCAGCCATTGAGCTGGCGCGATAGACTTCAAGGAAGGGCTCACTTCTTCCGGCGCAGGACGGCCACCCAGCGATCCACCGACTTTCCGGGCGCATCTGCGAGCGCTCGCGATCCTTTGGTGCGGCGGGATTCGACGACCTCTATGCCAAGTTCTTCCAGTGCTTTTAGCGCCAACCGATGCTCTTTGTCAAAGTAGCTGGTGATGACCAAGAGGCCGTTTTTATCCAGCTTGGCGGTGCCTTGATCGAAGATCTTCTTCCAGATCTCCTGCCCATGCCAGAAGTTCTGGTGGCGCAGAAATACCAGCCCGAAGTCGTCGCCGAGTTCGCCGTGCGAATCGATTTTTGTGGCGTCTTCGATCAAAAACTTTGCGGGTAAGTGTCCAAAACGTTCCCGTGCTTGGCGGATCTCGCGGATTCGAATATCCGCAGCGACCATCTCCACCTGGGACGGCGCACCGGCCAGTTCTCCACCGACTTTGATCAGGGTTTCGGCCTCGTCGCAGCGTCCGCACGCTAAGTTCAGGATGCGCAGATCTTTGCCCGGCAGTTGAAGATGCGGCGTCACCACCGACTTCAGCGTGTCCTCCAGTCGCCGCATATCCTGGGCGATGGGATCGATGGGTGAGGGTTGGCTGGGGTCGATGATCACGGGATGCAGGCGGTTTTAGACGCTTTGGGTATCACAACTTTCCGGGTTTTCCCATGGAAAAGTTGGCCACTTAGAGTCCCAGCATCTCTTCCCATTCCCACCATGCACGAATGGCGATGTTCCTGGGAGCAAAGCTGTCCTCGATACCTTCATCCCGGATCCCTCGGTCGAGGTCGCTTCCCCGCATTCTCATGAGTTTGAGCAATTCGATGCGTCGATTCTCCTGACTGACCGACTTCGCGGGCATGACATCCAGCGTTCGCCATTCGGTTTCCCACTTCGTGATGGTGCCAGTAGGTGTGCGCAGACGATTCACCCACTTCCCGAGGGGCGGCCCTGCACAAACGAAAAGCAGGGCGAATAGCCCTATGCTGACCCGCTTCTTCATTTCACCGATTTCACCGGCTGTGGCACGACGCGCACTGCCTTCTTCACTTCCTCCACGACCACTGGTTGCGGTGGCTTGCGGTCTTCGGCAATCCATTGCTGGACCTTTGTCCAAAAAGTCTCCATCGGCAGGGCGAAGGTGGTTACCCGATCAACGCGGGAGATATTGATGCCAACGGCGCGTCCATTGAGATCAAGCAGCGGCGAGCCCATGTCCTCCGGCCCCAGCGGGATGTCGTGCTGGAGGATTTCGGGGAAATTGTCGGTGCGGATGGAAATGCCGCCGTTGGCGAAGTCTTCGCCATCCCAGTTGGAGAGCACCTTGGTGCGGCTGGCGAGCCTGACCGTGCAGGATTCGTCCTTGTCCTTGCGGCGGTAATGCACCTCGATCTCCTCGCCAGGTTGGCGTCTCGAGACGATGTCGTGCACTTCCTGAAAGCGCGCCACGGTCTTGCCTGCCAGGGACACGATCACATCATTGATCTTGAGGCCGGCGGATTCTGCGGGGCTATCAGCGGCGACGCCCATGATCTTCACGCCTTTGCCTTTTCCGCTCTGATCTTCATCCATGCGGATGCCTAGTGCCGCGCCCATGCCGGGGATCTGCCGACGCAAGGCGCTGATGACACCGATGCGTAGTTCCTGCCCACCCCCTTTGCTGGTGCAGAGCCACTGGCCCATGTTCAGGGAGCGCGAGGTCGTCCAGTTGACTGCTTGCGTTTTGGGCAGGTCAGAGACCTTCCCGAGCAGTAAATCGAGGTCCGGCGCGCGATGTACAACCTTGAAGGGAAAGCTGCGACCCTCGGGCAGGCGGAGTTTGTCTTTCTCTGGCTTCACGATGGCGCTGGCAGGTGCCAAAAAGTAGCCGTCGTCGCTGACCCACGTCGTCGCAATGAGGTGGCCACCTTTTTCATCGACCAACGTCGCGGTCGAACGCAGCACGTTTGCCTTCACCGCATCCACGGCGCTGAGGGTGGCGCTGCCATTGGTGCGGTGCGTTTCTGGCAGAGGGCCGCGCGGGTCGATATCGCCCAGGGCGATCCCTGCGGTGGCTGCGAGTAGCAAGAGCGTCCGGATCTGCATCAGCTTTCGTCCTCCTTGGGGCGAGCGCCCAGTTTGACTTCCAGGGTACGCGTGGCGTTGCTGCGCTGAACCTTCAGCGTGATCAGATCCCCCGCAGCGCGGGAGCGGATGGCCTCGGCAAATTTATCCTGATCCAACATTTGTGTCCCATTCACTGCCTCAATAAAATCACCGACCTTGAGTCCACCTTTCTCAGCGGGCGATCCCGTGATGACCTCCAGCACGGCCACCTTGCCCTGCGCATCCAGCTCCGTGGCAGCACCCAGGTAACCGCCACTGCCGGTGCCCCAGACCTTGATCACTTGGGATCCCTTCAGTTCATCCCAGGATCTCAAAAAGGGTGCCATCGAGACGTGCATGTTTTGATCCCGCGCCTGCCAGATCTGACTGTGGATGCCGATGACCTCTCCGCGCAGATTCAGCAGCGGACCGCCGGAGTCGCCACCCATCAGCACGCAGTCGGACTGCAGGCTATTAGCGGTTTGTTTGACCACCTTGCCAACCCGCAGCACCAGACCGCGTTTTGGATCCAATCCGCCAGGATGCCCCAGTGCCACGCACCACTGACCAGCCACGACCTGTGCGGTATCGCGCAAAATGGGAACATAGGGCCAAGGGTGGCTTTGGTCTTTCATCTTTGCCAGGGCTGCGTCCGTCGTTTTGTCCAGCCCCAGCGACACTGCTCGAACCATCTTGCCGTCCGCCAAATAGATTCGAAGGTCCTTGCCTGGTTCTTCGCTAACGTGCGCCGCCGTCATGATCAGGCCATCGGAGGAAACGATCACTCCACTGGCGGTGCCGCCCCGGAGCTGGATGTTTACCACCGCAGGCTTCACACCCGGCAGCATATCCTGCACCGTCTTTTGGACCTTTAGCAGCTCCGCCAGGGTGGCTTTGCCATTGGCCATACCGCCGGGACCTTCCAGTGCTAGGGCACCCCCGCAGAAGGGTAAAGCCATCACACCCAGAAGCAGGCAGGGCAGTAAGGATATGGATCTGGGCGAGGTCATAGCGGCGAGCGCAGACGAAGATAAGGTCCACGTTAGAATTGGTCAACGTTCCGAATCTGGCCGTTCAAGCATTCTGGGCCGCAAAACTTACTTTCTGGCCCTTAACATCCAGAATGCTGGTTGCAAACGTACCCTGGCAGGGTTTTCTGCACGCTCCCTGCTTCACAGTGGGCTGGCGGGCCGATCCCCCTTTCGACCTTCCCAAAAAACACATCCCCCTCTGCTAAAACTCCCTTTTTTCATGAACTACGATCTCATCGTCATCGGCGGCGGCCCTGCGGGCTACGTCGGAGCTATCCGTGCCGCTCAACTCGGTAAAAAAGTCGCCTGTGTGGAAAACGATCGTGCGGGCGGCACTTGCCTGAACTGGGGCTGTATTCCCACCAAGGCCTTGCTCAAGAATGCCGAGCTCTACCACACCCTGACCCATCGGGCAGAGGAGTTTGGCCTGAAGATTGGCAGTATCGAGTATGACTGGAGCAAGGTCGTTGGCCGCAGCCGCAAGGTCTCGGACAAGCTTAACAAGGGCATCGAGTTCCTCTTCAAAAAGAACAAGGTGGACTACCTGCGCGGCACCGCCAGCATCCCCGCCGCTGGCCAGGTCAAGGTCGTCGCAGCGGATGGAAGTGAGGAAACGCATGAAGCGGCCAAAATCCTGATCGCCACCGGTGCTAAGACCCGCGACATGCCTGGCTTCCCCTTCAACGGCAAGACCGTGATTGGTAGCAAAGAGGCGATGACCTTGGAGACGCAACCCAAGAGCATCATCGTCATCGGCGGAGGTGCCATCGGCATTGAGTTCGCCTACTTTTTCAATGCCTACGGCACCAAGGTCACCGTCGTCGAAATGCAGCCTGACATCCTCCCGGTGGAGGACACGGAGGTCAGCCAGACCTTGGAAAAGAGCCTGACCAAGTCTGGCATCCGCATTCTCACCAGCACCAAAGTCACCGGCACCGCTGAAGACGGAAATGGCGTCAAAATCACCGTTGAAGGTGCCGCCAATGAAACCCTAGAGGCAGATCTTTGCCTCGTCGCCATCGGCGTGAAACCCCTGCTGCCAGAGGGCGTCGAACTGAAACTGAGCGAGCGCGGCTGGCTACAGACCGACGACACCTACCAAACCAGCGTCAAGGGCATCTATGGTGCTGGCGATATCATCGGGCCACCCTGGTTGGCTCACGTCGCTAGCTACGAGGCCGTGCAAGCGGTGGAAGGCATGTTTACCAGCGCCACGCCGAAGAAGGTCACCACCTTCCCCGGCTGCACCTACTGCCACCCACAGGTCGCCAGCATCGGCCTGACCGAGCGTGCGGCGGTGGAAAAAGGCCTGAAGTTCAAAATCGGCAAGTTCCCCTACGTCGCCAGCGGCAAGGCCTTGGCTGCGGCTGAGCCCGATGGTTTTGTGAAAATTATCTACGGCCTGCCACACGGAGAGATCCTCGGCGCCCACATCATCGGCAGCGAGAGCACCGAGATGATCGCAGAGATCGGACTCGCCATGAACCTCGAAGCCACCTGGGACGAGATCGAAGGCACGATCCACGCCCACCCGACTTTGTCCGAGATGATCAAGGAGGCCACAGAGGTCGCCAAGGGTCACCCGATCCACGTTTAAGTTTTTGGGCGGCAACGAAAAGCAAGTTTCCGTTGCCGCCGCAAAACCTTGGGACATATTGTCGGCCCTCCACGCAGGACATGCACGGATAGCTCAGTGGTAGAGCGGCTCGTTTACACCGAGTTGGTCGGGGGTTCGAATCCCTCTCCGTGTACCATCCAAAGGTCAGCGCAGCGCGCGACGACGACCGGGCGGTCAATTGCAAAGCACCAAGGAAAGCGAGCTGGGCGAGAGAGGACGCCGAAGAGGAGCCTTACACTGGTAAGTCCTTGCCCCCCGGCAAATCAATCCACGTAGATGAACGCGTTGCTGCTAATCAGCGCGTGGCAATACGCCGCAAGTGCCAGCAGCGGCGCGCTGGCATTCTCTTTGGCTGCCGGACCTGCCGCCACCTCCAGCGGAGCAGGATGCTTCTCGTAGTACGCCGTTTGCGCAGCGATGAAGTCCAGCGCGGCTTGCTCGTCCGCCATGCTGATTGGGCGGGTGTAGGCGAGCTCCCAGGCGCGATGGATTTGGGCGGTGAGATTGCTCGCCTCTGCCTGCACGCGATGGGCGAAGTAACCGGCGTATTCACGCAGGTAATTGTTGTTCATCAGCAGCAGGCTTTGCGGGCTGACGGTCGTCACCGGGCGGGCTTCGCAGTTGGGCTCCGTCATCGCGGGGGCGTCAAAGGCGGCAAAGATCTCCAGCGGACGTGTGCGCCGAATTTGCACATAGATGCTGCGGCGGAATTCTTCGCCATTGAGCGGGACATATTTCCCTGTCTGGCGGCCAGCGGTATCGGTGGTGTCTGCACCTAGCACGACCTGACCTTCTTCCGTGAACATGACGGGCACCGACTGTCCAGCGTGTTTGGTGTTCAGCTTCCCGCAGACGGAGAGCAGGGAATCACGCATCGCCTCTGCCTCCAGGCGACGCACGTTCATGCGACTGAGGAGGTGATTGTCTGGATCAATGATCTCTGACTCGTTGCGACGGGCAGAACTCTGCTGATAGGTGGCGCTGGTGAGGATCAGGCGATGCAGGCGCTTCATGCTCCATCCCTGGCGCATGAATTCCGTGGCTAGCCAGTCGAGCAATTCGGGGTTCGTGGGCTTTTGACCCAGAGCCCCAAAATCACCCACGGAGGTGACGATGCCCTTGCCAAAATGGTTCATCCAGATGCGGTTCACCAGCACCCGTGCCAGCAGTGGATGACGGCCGTCGGTGATCGACTTTGCAAAGGCCAGTCGGCGACCACTGGTGGGCAGCGTGGGGGCTTTTTCTGGAATCTCAATGGCACGTGTTCCGGCCAGCACACTCAGATCACCGGGCTTCACCTGCTGCTTTGGCTGATCAGGCTCGCCGCGATTGAAGACGAACGTGGCGGGGATCAGCTCAGGCTTGGCTGCGGGTTTTTCGGTGAAGGCGTGGACGAATTCTTCCACCGGTTTTTTGGCGCGCACTGCGGCGGCCTCAGCGGTCATCTTCTTCAGTTCATCCGCATACTTCGTCTTGTAGGTGGTGTCGTAGAGGTAAAGCGAACCAGCGCTCAACTTCTCCACGCTGGGGTTGGCGGAGAGTAGCTTCTTCTGCTCCGGCGTGCGCTTGGCTGCCTCGGTTTTGTAGGCAGCGCGGAGGTCGTCGCGGATGGCCGCGTCGCGCTTCGCCAGTTCTTTGTCCAGGACGTCAGCAATGAAGGCCTCCTGCTTCACGAGGCGAGCAGCCTCGATCTTTTTCGCCTCGGCCTCGATCTGGGCCACGATGCCTTCGCGTTCCACCTTGGTCTGTAGGGAAATGAGGCGACCTGCTGGGGTACGCCAGTTTTTCATGTCGAACCCCGGTTCAAAGATCGCGCGAAAGCGGTAGTAATCCTCTTGGGAAATCGGGTCGTAGCGATGGTCGTGGCACTGCGCGCAGGCGACGGTCATGCCATACAGAGCGGTGCTGACGACCTTGATGGTATCGGTGATGCAGGCATTGCGTGTGGCGATGACATTCGACGCGCCGGTGCCATCGGGAGCCATCCGCAGGAAGCCAGTCGCGGTCAGCAACTTAGCGTAGCGCTGGCGCTGGTCGGCAGTGGGTGAGTCTGCGTTTAGGCCTTCAGCAGCGGCGATTTCGTCTCCAGCGAGTTGTTCGCGCACAAATTCATCAAACGGCAGATCGTCGTTGAGTGACTGGATGACGTAGTCGCGGAACTTATAGGCCCACTTGCGCTCCAGATCTTTGTCATCAAAGCCATCCGAGTCCGCATAGCCTGCCACATCTAGCCAGTGGCGGCCCCAGCGCTCGCCGTATTCAGGGGAGGCCAGCAGGCGATCCACCAGAGCGCTGGTCGCACCGGTGGCGTCAGCGATGAAGGCCTTCTCAAAAGCCGCCGTCTCTTCAGGTGTTGGCGGCAGACCTGTCAGATCCAGGGTAAACCGCCGCACCAGTGTGATCGGATCTGCCTGCGGCGAAGCTGTCAGTCCTTTTTCGGCGAGGGCTTTTTGGATGAAGGCATCGATCGGGTTGCCCGGGGTCTGCGTTGCAGGGATCGCGGGCCGTGTGATCGGCTGGAAGGCCCACCAGGCGCGTTCTTCATCGGTAAAGGCGTGCTCAGGTCCCAGCTTTTCTGGCTCGGGGCGCAGTGTCTTGGCACCCTCGGCGATCCAGCGCCGGATGGTGGCGATATTTTCCTCGCTGAGGCGTGTTTTGCCCTTGGGCATCTCGCCTT
The DNA here is from genome assembly GCA_024232965.1 of Verrucomicrobiaceae bacterium. Lineage (GTDB taxonomy): Bacteria > Verrucomicrobiota > Verrucomicrobiia > Verrucomicrobiales > Verrucomicrobiaceae > JACKQF01. The sequence continues at coordinate 110,449 of JACKQF010000007.1, forward strand.
TTTGGATCAGCTGCAAAAGGTGGCTTTGCTCGGCATCGCCGGGCTTGATGGCTGCGCCTGACTCGCCGCCCTTGAGAAGAAAGCGCGTCAACCGCACATCCAGATCTCCCTTCGTTACGCCCTCTTCACCGTGACACTGAAAGCAGTGCGTCTTGAAGATGGGGCGGATGTCCTTTTCAAAAGACAGTGATCCGGCAGTTGATGCAGCACCGTGCGCTGCCCAGCTCGTGACGAGCAGGGAAAAGGTAATCAGTGCAGAGGAAGGCGGTCCAACTTTCATGGGAGGTGTGGGAATACGCCTTCCAGCGGCTTCGTCTTGCGCAGCAAAGGCGGCGCGCAGGTCGAATGCATTTTTTATGAACCTGACGAAAGCACCTGGGGAAGGGGGCGTTTCAAGTGCTGTCATGCTGCGCACCCTCTCTTTCTGTCTCTCGCTCGCCATCGTTGTGGGCCTTCCTGAACTCCATGCGCAAAAGGCCAACGGACCCGCGAAGAAGGGTGGGAGTGCTCCAGCGATCACACCCGGCATCTTGCGCGAGGCCCTTGCGGCGAAGCCTGGCGAGGCGGAGATCGCCCAACTGCATGACCGTGTGCTGCGTGCCTTTGGTCAAAAGAACCTGATGCAGGGGCGCGCGGGCGCTCGTGTCGATGGCACGACCGTGATGTGGGCCATCATTGCTGCGCACCCCGCCAAGGTGGTGAATGCGGACGGCACTCTGATCGGAGACATGGTGCCGCTTAGCGCCGATGGTCTGCAAGTGCTGGTGCTAGATCAGCCGAACTTTTCAGAGATCATCTATCGCATCGAAGTGCAGGGAAATGTCCGCGCGGCCGGAACAGTGCGCATCGAGCACGCAGAACTCGGCCCCGATAGTCAGCCCAAGGCTGATGTGGCCAAGGGCGAACTCAAGACCTTTGTCTGGGACAAAAGCACCGTCTTTCCCGGCACCGTGCGCACCGTCACGGTCTATCTTCCGGCAGGCTTTCAACCGGGTAAACCTCAGTGCCTGATGGTTTGGCAGGATGGTAGTCGTCATGTGGATCCCAATGGTCAGATGCGCGCAGGAGTGGTTTTTGATAACCTGATCCAGGCTGGCGATATGCCATCGACCGTCGGCGTTTTCATTGATCCAGGTCGCAATGCCGAACAAAAGGAAGGCGATAAGGCCGCCAATCGCGGCTTCGAGTACGATTCTTTGGGCGATGCCTATGTGCGCTTTTTGCTGACAGAGATCCTGCCGGAGGTGCAGAGCCGCTATCAGGTCACGTTTAAAGAGGATCCCCGCGCCTGGGGCATCGCGGGTGGTTCGTCGGGCGGCATTTGCTCCTTCACCGCAGCCTGGGAGCGCCCGGATAAGTTTCACAAAGTGCTGTCTTGGGTCGGTAGTTTTGTCGATCTCAAAGGCGGCCACATCTACCCCTGCCTGATCCGCAAGACCGAGCGCAAACCCATCCGAGTCTACCTCCTCGATGGCGAAAACGATCTGGACAACAAGTTCGGCAACTGGCCTCTGGCCAACAAGCAGATGGAGGCCGCCCTGCGCTACATGAACTATGACTACCGCATGGATTGGACCAAATGCTTCCACGGCAGCAAAGGCATGGCGCCCATGCTGCCAGAAGCTCTGCGCTGGCTCTGGCGCGATTGGAAAGATACCGTGGGCAAGGAGTAGTCAGCCGCGGGTGCGACCCGTCGTTCCCCTCGCTTGACTCCCTCCGCCGCTGCGCTGATCTTTCCCGACCCACTGCATGATCCGATCCCGCGCCGACTATCTGGCCTACCTTGAAGCCGACCGCACCGCGTTGGGTCGCACCGGACGTGCGCCACTCTTCTTGATTCAAGATCCCATCTGGTATTTCCAGCGGCTCCTTCGTAAACTGGAGTTTTCCCTCAACTGCCGCACCTCCGCCCTCTGGTGGCCCCTGCGGATGTGGGTCAAGTATCGCTACAAATGTGCGCGACTTCGGCTCGGCTTTAACATCCCGCCCAATGTCATCGGGCCCGGGCTGCGACTCGTGCATGAAGGCGACATCCTGATTCACAATGCCGCCCGCATCGGCAGTCACCTGCGCATGAACATCGGTGTCGTGATCGGGATCGGCAGTCATGAAACAGCGGTGCCTGTGATCGGTGATCACGTCGTCATTGAACCAGGGGCTAAAATTTTCGGCGGCATCACCATCCCTGACTGGACCCACATCGGCGCCAATGCCGTGGTGAACAAGTCCGTTACTGAGCCCGGCATGATCATCGCGGGCGTTCCTGCCAAGGTGGTGAAAGCCAATCCCCTCTATCCAGGGCCTACGGCATGAGAGCCTTCGCCGTCTTCGGTCAAACGCACCTCGCCGCGCTGGTGGCGGTCGTCCTGATCGGGGGTATCATGGCCGTCGCCGCCGTGCGCATCGGCGATCCCTGGCAACGCCGCAGCGAGCATCTCCTCGCGCTCATCCTCTTCGCCGTTTGGCCCATGCGCCTCATCGGTTACCTCAGCACGGGCACCTTGACGCTCGACGACGCCCTACCGCTGCACTACTGCGACGTCTCTGCGATCTCCGGCGCGCTGGCTCTTTGGACAAGACGACAGGTCTTTTGCGAGATCGTCTATTTCTTCGGGATGGCCGGCACGCTTCAGGGTCTCATCACCCCGCCACTAGATGTTGATTGGCCGCACCCACGATTTATCTATCACTTCCTTTGGCACGGCGGAGTTGTCATCGCCGCCGTCCACGTCGTCACTGCCATGCGCCATTCCCCCAGAGCCGGCGCGATCCTGCGCATGATGGGTTGGACGGCTGTTTACGCCGCTATCGTCGGCACACTGGATGCCCTTCTGCACACCAACTACGGCTTCCTTTGCTACAAGCCACCCAGCCCCAGCCTCATGGATCACCTCGGCCCCTGGCCTTGGTATGTCGGTGCCCTCGCTGGAGTGGCCATGGTGCTCTACACCGTGCTGGATTTGCCGTTCTGGTGGGGCCGCAGGCGCTAGGCCATCGTGGCAGCAATCGCCCGCAATTGCGTGGGCTCGATCCCCCGGCGTTGCATCTGCCTCGGATTCCAGTGCAGGACGAGTTGCCGACCATAGTTGGTCAGCGGCGCAAATGGGACAGTCAGAATGCTGGCTTCCTCCAGACCCACCATCGCCAGATTCGGCAGCACCGCCGCGCAGTGGCCTTGCCGCACCAGTTGCCGAATTTGCAGGATGGATCCGCACTCAAACTGCGGCTTGAAGTCCACGCCCAGCTTCGTCATGCCCTGCCGCACCGCCATGTCCATCGTCCCCGTGTCGCGACCCGCCGCAAAGGGCAGATGCTGCCAAATGCTGACGTCGGACAGTTGCTCCCCCGTCGTGCCGCGTTTCAGTAGGCGCTTGGGGATGCAGAGGTGAAAGCTTAGCTTCACGATCTGCTGGCAATTGTGGCGGGATGCATCTGGGATTACATCCTTGCGGACGATGGCAAGATCGATGCGCCCGTCCTGGATTCCCTCGACCAGATGCTGGCTCCGCCTTGGCTCCGTGCGCAGCAGTGCACCGCCCAGTATGGTTGCGATGGCGGGCAATTGCGGGCTCAGTAGCCATTCCAGGGTGCTGACACCCGCGCCGATGGTGAAGACCTTCGGCTGCAGATCCTGCTCCCGGCGGAAATCATCCAGGTCCTGCAATTGCTCCCTCACCAGCGTGGCCAGCCTTTCACCAGCGGGCGAAAGAGACAGCGTCTTCCCGCGTCGCAGTGTCAGCTCTGTGCCAAAGTATTCCTCCAGCTCTTTGATTTGGCGGCTGATCAGGCTCTGCCTCGTCAGGTCTTGCGGCGCTGCTTTCGCGATGCTACCCGCGGTGGCCATTTCGAGGAAACTGCGCAGCCGCTCCAGGGACAGACCGCCTTTGCTAAAGAGAGATTCAAACATGACTCAAAAGTAGGTAATACTACAGTTTGCCATGTTTTGCCTTTCGCGGCCAGTTGTATCCTACGGCGCAATGAAAACACAAGGTTACGATTTGATTGGAGACATCCACGGCCAGCATGGAAAACTCGTGGGCCTGCTGGAGGCAATGGGATATCAGCAGCGCGGCAGCGGCCTCCGGGCCAGTTGGCAGCACCCTGAGGGGCGCAAGGTCATCTTCCTCGGCGACTACATCGACCGCGGCCCTACCATCCGCGAGACCCTCCACACCGTGCGCGCTATGGTGGATGCGGGCGAGGCGCTGGCCATCATGGGCAACCACGAATACAATGCCGTCGCCGCAGAGACGCCCGACGGAAAGGGGGACTTTCTCCGTCCAGAGAAGGTGAACCGCGGCGGTCAGTTGGAAACCAAGCGTCAATTCGCCGGGTTTGAGGCCGAGTGGGAAGAGTGGAAGCAGTGGATGAAGCACCTTCCGATGTATCTGGATCTCGGTGATCTGCGGGCCGTTCACGCCTGCTGGGATGCCGCAAAGATCGCCAGCCTAGATGGGCTCACCATCGCCGATCCCGATTTCCTCGTGCGCAGCGCCACGCGTTCCACCTGGGAGTACCTCGCCGTCGAGGCCGTGTTGAAGGGCCCTGAGCTGCGAATGCCAGAGGGGAACCTCTTCTATGACAAAGAAGGCATCGGCCGCCAGACCGTGCGTGTCCGCTGGTGGGATCTGCCCGCGCAGGGCCGGATTAGCCACGTGGCCATGCCAGAGCCCTTTGATGCGCCAGGCGATTTCCGCCCCGAAGATCTCAAAAATGTCGCCAACTACGGCAAGGATCAGCCGCCCGTGTTCATCGGTCACTACTGGCTACGCCCCACCTGGGAGCGCCAACCTCTGACCACCAACATCGCCTGCCTCGACTACAGCGCCGCCTTTGGCGATAACGCCCTTACCGCCTACCGCTGGAATGGAGAGCCCGTCCTCACGCCCTCCGGGTTCATCACCGCCGGAAAGCCGCAACTCCGCGCAGCCGCATGATGCTCCCACACAGGGGTCCGCGTCTCGCTGCCAAAACACTGCATCGCACTGAATCGCCAGTTCCAAAATCCATTGGACGGATCGCGGCGCGGCGCAGATGAGTGCCGCTAGACAGCCCCCCGGCCTACCGAAACCATGAAATGCACAGCGGCATTCCTCGTCTTCTTCGTCACCAGCATCCCGGCCTTCTCACTGGCACAGGACGACGGGCCGCAGATCATCGTTGACCGTGCCGCGCCGGACATCTTTCCCGAAAGCTGGCGCACCCCCAAGATCAATGCGCAAGCAGAAGAGCTCAGCGCGGAAAGGCAGCCGCAATGCCGGGATTTGATCGAGCGGGCCTTGGCAAAGTATCCGACCGGGGTGCTGCGCGCGAATTTGAAAAAGGTCTATGGGCTAGGCAGTCTTCAATACAGCGCAGTCCCGACCGGCGGGACCAATTCGCGGACCGCCGTTTACCTCGTCAGCAAAGACAGATATTCCCTCACCGCCATCGAGGAGATTTTTCATGCAGAGTTTTCCAGCATCCTGCTGCGCAACTTTCCACACCATCTGGACAGCGTCGCTTGGCAGCAACTCAATCCCCCCGGCTTCCACTATCGCGGCAGCGGCGTCCAGGCCATCAAGACCCAGCAGGCTTCCCAGCGATTGCGAGCCGCCCTGCATGAAGAGGGCTTCCTGAACGAGTATGGAAAGGCCAGCCCTGAGGAGGATTTTAATTCCTTCGCCGGTCGCCTCTTTCTCGGCGATCCCGCCCTCTGGAACGCCATCGAGCACTACCCCAAGGTCAAAGCCAAAGCCGAACTCGCCATCGCCTTCTACCACAAGCTCGACGCCACCTTCACCCATCCCTTCTTCCTTTCCCTCCGGCAACCGGACCCAGCCGGACAGAGCGCCAAGACTCCCCCACAAAAGGGACCCGACTCAAAAAACAACTGAGCCTTGGGAGCCCCACCCCCACGGAGCGGCACGCGTCTCGCCGCAGTCACCTCCCACGCGGAGCCTGATCTTCCGCGCACCACTTCCAGCCAGTCGCATTCCCACTTTCCTCTTTGCGCTGTCTGCGCTAAAAGAGCCCCCTATGCCCTCGACCGAATCGACTGCCTCTCTGCAAGCCTTCATCCAGCATTGGACGAACGCGGGCGCGAACGAGCGGGCCAACTCCCAGTCCTTCCTCCTCGGCCTCACCCAGCTCCTGGGCGTCCCCGCTCCCTCGAACGACCACAGCGTCGGCTACAGCTTCGAGTTTCCCGTCAAGGTCCCCGGCGGCACCAGCACGAACTTCCTCGATCTCTATCGGCGCGGGCACTTTGTCCTGGAGTCCAAGCAGTTCACCGCGCAGAAGCTAGAGCAGACCACCCTCGAGCTCGCCGCCATTCAGGCCGGTGCGGCGGAGGATAAAAAGAAGTCCGGCCCCGTCCGTGGCACCGGCTCCTGGGATGACGCCATGATCCGCGCCAAGGGCCAGGCAGAGCGCTACGTCCGCTCCCTCCCTGCCGACGAGCCGAATCCGCCCTTCATCATCGTCTGCGATGTCGGCCACAGCTTCGAGGTCTATGCGGACTTCACCCAGGCCGGCAAGGCCTACCTCCCTTTCCCAGATCCCCGCAGCTTCCGCATCCACCTCCGCGACCTTGAGCGCGAGGACATCCGCGAGCGACTACGCCTCATCTGGACGAACCCCACCGCGCTCGATCCCGCCAAGGTCAGCGCCGAGGTCACCCGCGAGATCGCCGCCTACCTTGCGGAGCTGGCCAAGTCCCTTGAGCAGGAAGGGCACGACCCCGAGGTCGTCGCCCAGTTCCTCACCCGCTGCCTCTTCTGCATGTTCGCGGAGGACGTAGACCTCATCCCAGACAATGCCTTTACCGAGCTGCTCAATTCCGTGCCCAAGGACGGCACCGGCTTCCCAGAGCTGCTCAGCACCCTCTTCCGGGAGATGAATACCGGCACCGGCAAGAGCATCTCCGTCGTCCTGCGCAAAAAGCTCCTCCAGTTCAATGGCGGCCTGTTCAAAGACGATACCGTCCTCCCCGTGAACGGCCTCCAGCTTGGCCTCATCAAGCAGGCGGCCAAGATGAACTGGCGCAATGTGGAGCCCGCCATCTTCGGCACCCTGCTGGAGCGCGCCCTCGTCCCCTCAGAGCGCCACTCCCTCGGCGCGCACTTCACCCCCCGCGCCTATGTGGAGCGCCTCGTCCTCCCCACCGTCATCGAGCCCCTGCGCCAGGAGTGGGAGGACGTCCGCGCCGCCGCCATCACCCACGCCAACCGCTCCGCCCAGCACGCCGCCGCCGCCGCCGCTCTGGAACAAAGCTCCTCCGGCAAGACCCGGGCAGGCGATCTCGATGGCGCCAAGGCCGACTACAAGACCGCGCTGGATGAAAAAAAGGAGGCCGCCGCCGATATGCGCCGCGTCCAGCAGGAGATCCAGACCTTCCACGACCGCCTCTGCGCCGTCCGCGTGCTGGATCCCGCCTGCGGCAGCGGGAATTTCCTCTACGTCGCCCTGCAACATCTCAAGATCCTTGAGGGCGAGGTCCTCGACACCGCCGCCCAGTTTGGGGAAAACATGAAGCTGGAGCTAGAGACCCACACCATCGATCCCCACCAGTTCCTCGGCATCGAGCTCAACCCCCGCGCCGCCTCCATTGCGGAGCTCGTCCTCTGGATCGGCTACCTCCAGTGGCACTTCAAGATCCACGGCCAGCGCACCCCGCCGGAGCCCATCCTCCGCGCCTTCAAAAACATCGAATGCCGCGATGCCGTGCTTCAGTATGACGGCGATCCCCAGCCCGCGCTGGACGAGGCCGGGCAAATCAAGACCGTCTGGGACCGCCGCAGTTACAAGACCGATCTCATCACCAATCGCGACGTGCCGGATGAGACCAAGCGCGTCCCCCTGCTGACCTACACCAACCCACGCCCCGCCGAATGGCCCGAGGCGGATTTCATCGTCGGCAATCCGCCTTTCATCGGAAAAGTAAAGCTGCGTGAAGACCTCGGCGATGGTTACGCCGAAACCCTGCGCCAGACCTATCCCGCCGTGCCGGAGTCCGCCGACTTCGTGCTCTACTGGTGGCACAAGGCCGCCCTGCTCGTGCGCCAGGGTCAGGCCCGGCGCTTCGGCCTCATCACCACCAACAGTCTCCGCCAAACTTTCGCCCGCCGCGTAGTACAGATGCATCTGGAAGGGAGCGCGGACGCCCTTGTCCAACCCTCAAAAAATCGCGACGGCACCGCAAAGCTAGATGAATCGGGCAGGAGTGCCAGCCGTCCGCTCTCCCTCGCTTTCGCCATCCCTGATCATCCGTGGGTAGACATCGCCGAAGGTGCCGCCGTGCGCATCGCTATGACCGTCGGGATTCCTGGAGAAGTAAAAGGCGATTTGTTCGAGGTTGCTAGTGAGGAATCACAGCAGGATGGATCATCGTTGGTAAAATTTTGTGCTGTAAAACACGAACGCATTTCTGCTGACCTCAGCGTCGGTGCCAATGTATCATCGATGCGTTCTTTGCGAGCAAATGATCTGCTTGCGAGCACTGGTCTAATTCTTGGTGGGCGCGGGTTTGTGATAACGAATGCAGATGCTAACGCCTTCTCCAAACAGAATGAGGCAGCCAAGAAGCTGATCTTCCCGCTACGTAATGGCGAGGATTTGACGAACGTATGCCGCAACATGTTCGTGCTCGACACTAACGGCTGGAGTGAAGAGGACCTCAGAACCGAAGCGCCTGAAATTTATCAACACTTGTTCACACACGTTTATGCTGAACGTCAGCAGAACAGCGATCCAAAACTTCGAAGACTGTGGTGGTTGTTCAGGCGCAGTAACGAACAAGTGCGGAATGCAATCAAAGGACTCGATCGTTTCATTGTGACGGTCGAGACTTCAAAGCACCGATTCTTTACGTTCTTCGAGGCAGGCACAAGGCCCGAACATGTTCTGGTCGTTGCAGGTCTTAATGACGCGTATTTTCTGGGTGTTTTAAGCGGTCGCATTCATGTCATGTTCAGTCTGGCCGCAGGAGGCGATCTTGGAGGGTCACCCCTCGTTATAACAAATCGCGCTGCTTCGACCCCTTCCCATTCCCCTTGTGCGGAGAACCCGAGAAGGAACGCATCCGGGCCTTGGCGGAGGCGCTGGACGCGCACCGCAAGCGCGTCAGGCCGCGCATCCCGGCCTGACGCTAACCGGCATGTATAACGTGCTGGAGAAGCTGCGCGCCGGGGAGGCGCTCAACGCCAAAGAAAACTCATCCACGAGCAGGGGCTCGTCTCCATCCTCCAGCAATTGCATGACGACCTCGACGCCGCCGTCTTCGCCGCCTACGGCTGGCCCGCCACCCTGACGGATGCAGAGATCCTGGAACGCCTCGTCGCCCTCAACGCCCAGCGCGCCGCAGAGGAAGCACGCGGCATCATCCACTGGTTGCGGCCCGATTATCAGCAGGCCGGCACCAAGTCCCCCACCCAAGGCGCGCTGGATCTGCCCACCCAGAAGAAACAAGCCCAAGTCCACCCCCACTGCCCGCGCCTCCACCGCCAAGCAGCGCCCTGGGCCCAAGCCACTCGCAGACCGCTTCCTGCGCCGTCGAAGCCGCCCTCCACGCCGCAGGCCATCCCGTCACCGCCCAGGAACTCTCCACCCAATTCTCCCGAGCCAAACCCGCAGACCTCCAAGAGATCCTAGAAAGCCTCGTCACACTCGGCAGAGCCTGCAGGACGGGGGAGAAGTTTGGGTGAGGGCCCGCCGAGCCCCACCGCCGTGGCAGTCGTTTTTCTCTTTTTTTCTAGGGCACCTGGCAAAAAAGTCTTGGCATCCAGGAAAGTTTTGGTGGAATTTGCCACTATGCCATTGCCTCTTACATGGGATTCAGGTTTGGTGTGGATTCTTCCTCGCCAGGGGTCGCGTGGGATGCGATGCAAACTAATCAACCCATCCATCCTACCATGGCCTCCGATAACCGCATCTCAGTCGAGCTAACGCCCGCGCAAAAGACCGCCATCACTGACGCTGTCGCAGCGCTGAAGACTGCCCTCACCGGCGTCATCATCAACCTCACCAAGGAGGAGCGACAAAGCCTGCCCAAAATCGCCGATAAGACCCTGGCCTTTGACGAAAAGTGCCAGGCCTACATGGCCGCCCGCCCGCAACTCGTTCCCGGCTTCATTGACCTGGCCGAAATGGCCAAGGACCGCGCCCTGATCGCGGATATCCTGCCCTGCCTGCGCGAGCTGGCCCCGCTCTGCGAGGGGCTAGACGACACCGTCTCCCTGGCCTATACCGACATCTACGTGGCGGATCTGGCCTTTCACGCCAACGTCAAGCAGGCCTCCAAACGTGGCGTGCCCGGCACCGACACCATTTACGACGACTTGCGCGAGCGCTTCCCTGGCCGCCCGAAGGCAGTGCCCGCCCCGCCGCCCGTCCCCTAATTCTGCGTGATGGTCGGGCGTACCGTGATGCGCCGCGCCCAGCGCCTGGAAAACCACCCCGTCGGGAGGCAAAATCTCCCGGCGGGGTACCTCTTGGGAGGTTGGACCCCCCAATTGCCCGTCCCAAGGCTCCAAAAGCCATCGCCGACCTCCCAACGAGGAGTCCAGACCCTCGCGAAAGTCTCCCAGACCTCCTAAAAGCTCTTGGCGACCTCCTAAAGCACCCCCGCAGCAGCGGACAAGTCCCGCCGACCTCCTAAAAGCGAGCGCTGACCCACCAACCGCCACCCGCAGGCTCCGCGCACGGAGTTCGGAGCGTCTAATTTCACCCTCTCGCAGAGAAATAAGTCCCAAAAGCAGAGAAAAAGGTCCCACAACCAGAGAAAAGCGCAGCCCTACCCAACCCACGCCTACCTGCCACCGCCATGCCCTTTGACCCCAGCCTCCCCGCCACGAATGCGCCCCTAGAATCCCAGGTCATGCGCGACCAGTTCCAGGCGCTCTTCAATCTCATCAACAACATCGTCACCCTGACTCAGGCGCAGGTGGACGGCGTCGCCACCCTGAACCCGGGAGATCCCGCCACGGTCAACGTCAGCATCAGCGGCGGGGTGCTGCATTTATCCTTCGGCATCCCGCAGGGTGCGGAGGGTCCGCAAGGCAGCGATGGTCCGCAGGGGCCGCCCTTTGGCAATGCCGTCGTCGATAGCGTGTCCAGCGTCCCCCCAGGTAGCCCCGCTGGCGTTAGTACCTGGTTCGATGGCTCGGACGTGCACTTCAGCTTTGAGCTACCGCAAGGCGAAGCCGGGGAGCAAGGCCCAGCGGGGGAGGTGACCTACTCCGATCTGAGCAACGAACTCACCAACAACACCAGCGCCAATACCAACAACGTCAGCACCCTGGGCATCTACGTCAACGATCCCCCCAGCCAAGGCGATGTGCAGTCCATCGTCGATAAGCTGGACGAGCTAATCAACGCCCTGCGGCGGTGAACCCCGCCATACCCTCCACCCTCCCCGACCCCATCCTCCCATGAGCGACATCCCCGACGAAGACTGGCGGCCCGCACCAGAGCCGCAGAATGAACTGGAACGACTGATCAGGCAGGCGGCGGAGGATCCATCGCTGCAGGGACGCATGTTCCGGCTGCTGATGAAGTCAGATCTGTCCATCTACGTGCCCTACCATCCAGAGCTGCTGGGGGAGTTCACCCGCACGACGGACGAGGGCTTTACCTGGACCACCTATTCGGATGAGGAAGGGCCCTTTGCGGCGGTCTTCACCAGCGGTGCTGCTGCCTCCTATGAGCTGCGCAATCTCCGCAAAAGTGGCGCGGAGAAGCCCCTGATCTGCACCCTGCCTGCGGATGTGCTGATGGCTTTCCTGAACAACGGCAGGACGACCGTGCGGGTGATGGCGGCTGGCGGCGGTACCATCCGGCTCAAGCCGAAAGCCGTCGCCTCCCTGGTGGCAGGTGAATTCACCGGGGAGCGCCCGATTCATGAGGAGGGCAGGGAGAAGCAGTCGGTGACGCTCTACCCCGTGCCAGACAAAAAGGTGCCGATGAAGATGCGCCAAGCGATCCGCGTCTTTTGCGCGCGGCGACGGGTGCCCATCGGTGTGTACGTGTTTCATCAGGTGGATGAGCAGACAGGGGAGGTGCCGGGGAATGACCTGCGCGTGATCCTCTGGCTGCGGCATGAGGACCCCGTGTTCTACAGCGACTTCTGCCTGATGGCGCAGAAGCTATGCCCCGCGCACATGGAGTTCTACTGCGCCGCCGTCACCTCCGATGACGAGCAAGCCGTGGCCTTCCTCCAAAACCAAATCCCGCTCTGGCCCCTGACGAAGGTGGAGTGAGGGGGCGGGAGATGGAAGTGGCGATTCGGAGGCAAACATTGACGTGAATGCCGGGTGGCCTCAATCCAACCGCAAATTGCGGCGCAGAATATTGGGACCCACTGGTGTTGCATCGTGCCCTTACCAGTGTCTTGTCAAAAGATGAAACGCCCCTCCATTGCCATATCGCTACGCATCTTCGTTCTTATTGGGGGCGCTATTGCTTCTCAACTCTCGGGCCAGACCGCACAAAATAGCAGGCCTCTAACGGCGGCGGTTGGTGAAAATTGGGTGATTCGATGGAACCGCTCCGATGACTTCAATGACAGCAACGTCGATTGGCGGAAATGGCAGAAAAAGCCCGAGCAGTTCAGTGGATGGAGATGGGACAACGAAGGAAACGTCACTGCCCAAGACGGATTCCTGAAGATCACACTCCGCAACGATTCCCCGGCAATGAAAGGAAAGGACGGGAAGGATCGAGCCGGCAGCAGCTACACGTCTGGGATGCTGAAATCGTATTCAAAGGGAACCTATGGCTACTACGAAGCCCGAATCAAAGGTGCCCCGATGTTCCCCGGAGCCAGTCCCGCATTTTGGCTCTACAGCGTGATCGACGACGCAATCACTCCGATTGGAGAGGTGCGGTACAGCGAAATCGATATCGTGGAGCTGACGCAGAGGCAATCGCATGTGGAGGGGAATGAACGCATCACCGACCATAACCTCCACGCCATCTTATCGAACGGAAAGCCGGGGGTGCCGGGGCGCGAGTGGCATCGACCCAATGACGCACGTTTTCGTGAAGCTCAGGCAAACGAATATCGCACGCCTTTCGACCCGAGGACGGATTTTCACACCTATGGATGCCGTGTCGATAAAGAACTGATCCTTTGGTATGTCGATGGTGTGGAGGTGGGACGGAAGCCCAATCAATTCTGGCATCGGCCGATGAATGTCGCGCTTTCGCTCGGACTGCGCGCACCCTATTTGATGTGGAAAGACAACAAACTGGTGTTGGACGAAAAGGCTGGCGGCGGCGAATTCCCGACCCAGATGCTCGTGGATTACGTGAGAGTTTGGGAGATAGAGAGCAAATCGGAATAGCGGATGTCTTGTTTGAAGCACCCGCTCCTCATGCTCACCAGCTCATGCGGAAGCCGACGAGAGCGCTCTGGCTTTCGTAATTCTCGCGGCCGAGATCGGCCTGGTAGGCGAGGTACACGGCGTAGCTCTTCCAGGCGATGTTGAGTCCGGCGGTGACGAGCACGCTATCGCGTCCGATTTTGGGCCCGTTAACGGTGAAGCGGCGGCGGGGATTGTTGGCGAAACGGGCGTCGAAGGGGAGTTCTTCGTCGAGGAACTCATGCTGCCACTGTGCGCTGACGGAGGGGGTGATGCGGGTATCGCCCCAGTGGGAGGTATGGGCGATGCGTGGGCCAATGCGGCTGCGAAGGGAGTTGGCACTCTGGGATTCGATCTTCAGGGGAACGAGCGATCCGATTTCGTCGTAGCCGTTGATTCCGACGATGGTGTAGAGGAGCGATGCCATGGGGGTGATGGTCCAATCGCCAACAGTCATGTCGTAGCCGACGCCAAGGTAGCTATCGAACTGCCCGCCCTCCGTTTTGCCACGAGCCATGCCAAGGAAGGCGCTGCGCTCGATATCGTAGCTGTTGTAACCGCCACCGACGAGTCCTTCGGTGTAGAAATTGCCGTGCTGATACATGCCGTAGAGCGCGGCCTTGCCGCCGTCTGTCTCTACCTTGCCATCGCCGACGAGGTCGGCTCTGGAGTGCGAGTACCCGATGGTGACGCCAGCGACGAAGCTGTCGCTGAGGCGCACGTCCATGCCGATGCTGGTGCCGATGCTGGAGCCGTCGTAGTTGTTGGCATCGCCTGCGATGGTGGAGTTGCCGGTGGCGGTGATGAAGAAGCCGTAGCGATTATCTTCTTCCAACTGCACGGGATCTGGCTGCACGCTGAGGCCGACTTTGCCAGCCTTGGCGCTGAGTGGGTTCTTGCCGCCCCAGGGATTCTTTCCGCTGACTGGGTTTTTCTCGCTGGTGCTGGGTGTGTAGGCATCTGGCGCGGCAGAGGAAGGCCGTCCGGTGCGGAAGGGTTGGTTGGCGCGGAGGTCGGCAAAGCGCTGCTGCATGGTGAATACTTCGGTATCGAACTGGGCGAAGCCCTGGGTGTAGATGGAGGTGAGACCTGGCAGCGTGCTGACATCTACGGTCATGGCAGCGAGGATGAGGGCGGCTTTCAGATCTTCCACCTTGGGTTTGACGTCACTGGTGGAGGTTCTGATCAACTCCTTACAGATCGCTGCTGCGATGGTGTTGGTGTCCATGGTCACGGCACCGTTTAAGGCGAGCAGGCGGCCCGTGACGGTGGCGCCGGTGTTCGCGGTGATGGATGTGTTGGCGAGGATTGTGCCAATGAAGACAGTGTTGGCACCCAGAGTCGCGGAAGTGCCGACCTGCCAGAAGACGTTGCACCCATCCGCGCCGTTGACGAGGATGATGGAGCTATTCGATGCAGTGACGAGAGTGGACCCGGTTTGGAAAATCCAGACTGCATTGGGGTTGCCTTGAGCATCGAGCGTCAGTACGCCCGTAATGGCAAAGGAGCTGGGGTCATTGTAAACGCCAGCGACGAGTGTCGATCCACCGAGATCGAAGGCGGGGGCGAAGACGACATTGGCGGAGCGCCCAAAGGCATCGTTGTACGCCGTGACCATATCGTTTTTCGCCTGCTGGGTGACGGCGTTGCCGCCGAAGTTTGTCCCGTTCAGGGTAACGCTATTGGCACCGGGGCCAAAACCTGTCTGGCTGATGGTGGGAAACGAGCCCACATCTCCGGTGACTGTGGTGGCGCCAGTGTTGGTAATCCCCGAGCCACCGACGACGGCAAAGCTGGTGGCAGTCCCCAGGTCAACGGACTGGGCACAAACGGAAGAGGCCAAGAGTGGTATCGTCGCTAACAGGACGCTAAGTAAGTAAGGCAGTTTCATGGGAGTTGGTTGGGGTGCCGGGGCTATGGTTAGGGCGTGTGTTAGGGCGTGTGTGTATCGATACAGGGTGCACCTGTTCTGTTCTATGGGGTGTCTACCCCAAGCCGATGGCGTAGTGATTTGAGTTGAATGAAGCGGACGAATGGCGGCGATGAGTCACCCTTAGGTTTCGCTGGATCTACGCGTCGTCTGCCTGCGCCTCCCATGGCATCCATCGTGTCATCGATCGCTCTCGCTTCAGCCCCGAGAGGTGGTTTAGAAAATGAGAGACAAAACTCCAGCGAAGTTGAACAATGATTACCGCTCGGCTATCAATGCCCGTCAATGCCTCCGCCCGTTCCCGCGCTGCTGCAGGCCTAGCTCAACTCAAACTCTCGAAAACAAATGCACATCGATTGGGCAAACTTGACTGAGGTTCTCAATTGCGGTTCGAGGGGTAGCACTCACCTCGCCCAGCAGGCGCTCGCGGAGATTCTTGGCGAGGATGCCATCAAGGAAGCCGTGGATGATTACATTGCGGGTGGGGCGGGCTCGGAGCTGGCGCGTTCCGTTCTGTGGCATATCCAGCCGGAAGCGGGGATGAACTACTGCTACCAAATCTTCAAAGAGGCGACTGATCCAGCGCGACGATGCTCTGCGGTGGAACTGCTGCGCGTGGTGGCCGACAAAACCGCATTGAAGTGGGTGCCTGAATTTCTCAATGATCCAGACGAAGGGATCCAGATTTGGGGGGCTGGAGTCGTCGATCAATTGCTCTGGTCGAAACGGGTCGATGAAGAGGACTGCCAAGATATCCTGGCGGCCATGGCGAGCCACCCGAACGCGCAAGTCAGGGAACGGGCGGATTTCATCTCCCAGTTCCTGGTGGATCGGAGCCGCGGTCGTGAAAAAGGCGGTGACTGAGAATCCCACCCATCGCTATTTTGAATGACCCAAGTCGCTCTAACCGTTAGCTCACGCACCACAGGCTGGGTGCTGGAAGGCGGCACCCAACCCCTGACGCCAACCCAAGAACCCAGATCGAATCGCGCATGGCATTGATAGATTGTCCAGAATGTAGTCACCGAGTATCCGACCGAGCGGCTACCTGCCCCCAGTGTGGTGTTGGAATCGCGATCGGGATGTCTGCCTTTCCTCCGCCGCTGCCTGCGGCCCCTGTGGTCGTCCTGAAGTGTCCATGCTGTGGCGCGGCGGCTCGACCTCAGTCGGGTAGTTGCGATTTTTGTGGGTCGCACCTAATGACGATGGCTTCGTCTCAGGTCGTTGGCTGTTCGGCGTGCGGGGCGGAAATCATCGATGGCCAGAGCTTCTGTGGCCATTGCGGGGCGCTTCAGTTCATGGACGAGTCGATCTCTCAGATTGCTCGCAAAGTGAAGTTTTCACAGCAGAAGTTGCGGGACAGTTTTCCTGAACACATTCGGAAGCACTTCCGTGCAGACGAGTTTCTTCATGCCCACACCTATGGTCCCAAGCACTACTACGTGCTGAGCAACCGGCGGCTCTATATTGGTGCCATTTCATCCAAGGGTGTTTTCACCAAGAAGTATGAGCTGAGTGTATTGCAGCGCACGGTGGATTTAGAACGGGCGACCCAACTCAAGACATGGTCTGAGCTATTCTATGATCGCTTTGACCAATATGCAGAAGTGCCCTTCATGAGCTTACAAGTTGAGACGTTTGATGGCGATTTCGACGTCACTGTCTATGCCTTTGGGGATCGAGCGCCGTTCTTTTGCGACCCTCACTATTTCGAGATGAAACTCCAGGACGTGCTTCAGAATCTACAGAACAAGTTCGTCGATGCTGAGGAGGCGTTGTGGCTTTCCCCAAGTTTCCCGCCACCCCTTCCTCCACCCCTCCCACAGATGTGATGAAAAGGACTTGGTAAAAGCTGCTCGGTGATTGATCATGAGCTACGTCGAATTCAAAACCACCCTTCAGCGGCATTTAGAAAAGTGTTCCGGCGGTGCCACTTGGAGTGAGCTGCGCGACACTCTGAAGCTGCCTTATGATCGACCTTGCCCGGAATGGACGCGCAGGCTGGAAAAGGAGATCGGGCTGGTTCGGCACAAGGGCGATGGCCGGAGCCTTCGCTGGACACTTCAATCACCCAGCACCCCTGAATCCCATGTTTGATCATATCGGCATTTTCGTTTCCGACCCTCTCCAGAGCATCCCATTCTATGAGAGCTGTCTTGCACCGCTGGGCATCGCCATTGTGCAGCGACAGCCGGAGCTGGATGCGGTCATCTTTTCCGGAGCGTCTGAGTTTCCCTTTCTCTGGGTGGGGCCAGCTCGTGGCGACTACCACGGCACTCCGCTTTCGCCCAGTGTCCATCGCCCCCTCCATTTGGCCTTTAGCGCTCCCAGCATCGAGGCCGTGGACGCATTCTACGCCGCTGGCATCCAGAACGGAGGACGCGACAATGGCGCGCCCGAAGCCTGCGGGGATGGCTACGATGCGGCCTACCTGATTGACCCCGACGGCAACAATATTGAAGCTGGCATCAGGCAATGAAGCTGAACCAAGATCGGATAGCCAACCGCTGGGACGCTTGACATACCACACGCTAACGTGATTTGTGAAAACGCGTTGAATGCCGATTTCATCTCCAGCAGATTCAGGGAGGCCAACAGATGAAGAGAAAACAAAAATCTGCGGTCCTCCCTGAATCTGCTGGAAATAACAAAACGTGTTGAAGCTCGGTATGTGGACTCATTGCGTTACCCTAGCACTACCAGCGTTGAGCTACTGAATGATGAAACGCGTATCGCCATCCCTCATTACCGCCGTTGCGAGCGTCGCCGCCATCTATTTCGCCTACCGAAAGATCAATGTCTTCGTGTTCGCTGCCTTAATTGTCACCTTGCAATGCGTCGTGGGGCCGGTTTTCAGGAAGCTCAAGAAGCAGTCTGCTCGTGTGGATTGGGTGAGATCCTGTGTGGCAGTCATCGCGCTCGGCTGGGTCTCTTTCGTCAATACTGAGTGGATGGTGTGGCGGGAGCGCATCAAGTTTTGCCTCTTCGGTGATATCCCGGCCCACATCACGGAGTTTGAGGGTTACGAAGACATTTGGACGGACTACGTCATCGCGATGAAGTTCAAGGCCGATCCAGAGAGTATCAGGGCGATCCTCGAGAACGGAAAATTTCGAATCCCAGATTTCATGTCTTCGGGAGTGGACGGAGAGCGCGTCTATTTGCCCGTAAACCCGGACGAAAAGGTGATGCACCGGGTGACGACGGACGCGTCCTTTTCGTTCATGTCCATCGAATATGGGGTGGATTGAGAATGGGCCGAAATTTCCTTCCGCCCGTGAGGCCGCCTGGAGCGGGTTCCCGATTCCCTGCCTGTATTGGTTTGGCGGCTGCGCCGCGTGGGGTACGGCCAGCGGGCTGGCCTTTGGAAAGCGGCAGCAGGCTGCGCGCAGTCCATGGTGAGGGCTGCGCCTCACTTTGAATGAAGCCTTTGGACGGATTCATTCTGTTGTGATTATTGAGGGGCAGTTCGTCGCCTGCGTTCTGAATTGGCTTCACTCATCTTCATCTTCTTCATCAATGATGTAAACCCGGCGGCCGAGTTCGTAGCCTTGGAGGCGTGTCTCGCCCTTGACCATGACGAGGGCTTGTTGGCGGGTTTGGGTGAGGGCGGCGATGGCTTGGCTGAGAACGGTGGAGTGCGTCACGATGACGATCTGACTGCGCTCGGCGGCCTTGGCGATGAGGGTGGCGAGCGCGGGGATGAGGGATTCGTTCAGGCTGGATTCGGGCTCGTTCAGCACCAGCAGCGGAGGCGGTTGGGGGCTGCAAAGAGCGGCGGCGAGACAAATGAAGCGCAGGGTGCCATCGGACAATTCTGCGCCGGTGAGCGGTCGTGGGAGGTGCTCCGAAATAAAGCTGAGCTCGAAGAAACGGTCACAGGTGACTTGCAATCTGGCCTGGGGGAAGGCGAGTGCCAGCGCCTCGCGAAACTCGGTGGCCTGGTCCGACTGGGCGATGCTAGCTACGACCGCCGGCAGGTTTGACGCATCCTCTGCGAGCACGGGCGACCAGTAACCGCGCACCGCCTGCCGGGGTGGGGCGGCGGGATCGGTGCGGATGGAGTCGTAAAACCGCCAAGCGGCGAGGGTATTGCGGGCATGCAGCAGCCCTGGGTAGTTTTGCGCATCCCGCAGCGGGGTCAGCATGGAGACTGCGGAGTCGATGGGCTGGTCTTCGCCGAACTTTCCCCGGCTATCGGTCACGCGAAATTGGGCACGGTTGCGTTTCCCCACGACCCGTCCGCCGAGCTTGAGGGATTCGGTCTTGATGTCGGGATCGAGTTTGAAGGGATTGGGATCGTTGGGTGCCTGCGGCATGAGGCCGCAGTCGAGCTCGTATTTGAAGATGTCGGTCTCGACGCTCAGCTCCAAATGAGTGGTGCGCTTGACTTTTTCATTGCCGGCCCAGAGCAGGCTGGGCATCCCGCCCTCATCGGCCACAGCCCGCGCAAAGCTGCCATCGGCCAGGGAGGAGAGGAGTCGCAGGGCCCGATACACATTGGACTTTCCCACGCCATTGGGTCCGCGCAGCACCGTTACCTGCGCGAGCTTGAGGCGGAGGTCTGAGAGGGAGCGGTAGCCTTTGAGGTGGATGTTTTGGATCATGGGGGCGCAGGGGCGGCGACGCGGGAGGACATATTACCCATCGGTCCCTGCCTGTCAGCAAGCCAAAGTCTTGGCGCTGGGAACTGAGGCGGACGAGGCGGTCTTCTGGATAGATCAATCGACTTGAAATGAGTCGATACGGACTTAATTTGCGTCAATGAACTCACCGCTCGAAGGAATTGTCGGCAACGCTACGGCGGAAAGGGTTTTGCTGCACCTTTACCACTACGGCGAGATCCACGCTTCAGCCATCGCGGCAGATTTTGGGATGGCTGTTAGCCAAGTGGTCAGGCAACTAGAAAGGTTTGAGCGAGCCGGGTTGGTGGTGGCGAAGCTGGTCGGGCGCAGTCGGCTGTATCAGTTCGATCCAAGATCACCCGTCGCTACGGCGCTAAAGGAGCTGGTGCGTGTCGTTTACGAAGGCATCCCGTTGCGGGAGAGGCAGCAGATTTTTGCGGCGCGGAGGAGACCCCGGCTGAAGGGCAAACCCGTGATTGTGTCCGATGACTGAACCTGATTGGTCATCGTGCAGCGAAAGGGAACTCTGGTTCTTCGTCGCTGTTGAGTTGCAGAAACGGGGCATTGCTACCGTCCTTGTCGGGGGTGCGGCTGCTGCGGTGCACTCTAAGGGAGCTTATCGATCGGGTGATATTGACCTTCTCATCGATGCATTCCCAGCTCCCTCTGAGAAGGCGTTGAGAGATGCGATGTTGGAGATTGGCTTTGAGGCAAAGGGGCGCCACTTTAGGCATCCCAAATGTGACCATTTGTTTGTCGAATTCATCCGAAACTCGCTACACATCGGCAAAGACTACCAAATAGAGCCTCAGACATGGGCGGTCGATTCGATGCTCGTACGCGGAATTTCGGCGACGGATTCGGTCAAGGATAGGCTGACATCGTATGTGTACTTCGAGGCGCGTGAGTGTCTCGATCAGGCTGCGCTGATCGCTGCCGTGAATGAGATCGACTGGGCCTCTGTGGAAAAGTGGGCAGTCAGAGAGGGGGAAGCGATGCTGAAGGCCGTCGCCGAAGTGCGCACGCTGGCGAACGACTCGGGTTCCAGCCAGTGAGATTAGTGGCTCGGCTTTGGTCATTGCGCATAGCCTCATTTGGGTTTGGCGCTTCGCGCTCTTTTAAGGAGTACGGTTTTTGAGTGCGTGAAGCTTTGCTGGCGTTGTGCGCCATCATCCCACCGCGTTTTGGGCGTGTATGCCTCAAGGAGAGGGCCTTGC
The DNA here is from genome assembly GCA_024232965.1 of Verrucomicrobiaceae bacterium. Classification (GTDB taxonomy): domain Bacteria; phylum Verrucomicrobiota; class Verrucomicrobiia; order Verrucomicrobiales; family Verrucomicrobiaceae; genus JACKQF01. Next base: position 131,561 of record JACKQF010000007.1, read on the forward strand.
TAAGGCCCTCGGTGAATGAGGAGAGTTAGTACGTTACGGCAAACGTTTCGGGGACATTTGGCGCTGCGCGCGTTTATGAGTGGCCGGCCGGAGGCCAGCGCTCCCAGGGGGGCTCAGGCGGCGCCGAGGCGTTCGAGTTGGTATTTTTTGTCTTCGATCTCTTTGACCCAGGCTTCGTTGTCCATGAACCACTTCACGGTGCGGCGCAGGCCGGATTGGAAGGTTTCTTGGGGGGCCCAGCCGAGTTCTGCCTGGATCTTGCTGCAATCGATGGCGTAGCGGCGGTCGTGCCCAGGGCGATCTTTGACATAAGTGATGAGGGCTTCAGCGGAGCGATTCAGCTCGGGCCGCTCGGCGTTCACGGCGTCGATGATGGCGTGGACGACGTCGATATTCTTCATCTCGCACATACCACCGATGTTGTAGGTCTCGCCAATGCGGCCTTTGAGCAGGGAGAGGAAGAGACCGCGGCAGTGGTCCTCGACGTAGAGCCAGTCGCGGACGTTGGTGCCATCGCCATACACAGGCAGGTTCTGGCCGCGGATGACTTTTTGAATCATCAGGGGCATCAGTTTTTCCGGGAACTGGAAGGGGCCGTAGTTGTTGGAGCAGTTCGTGGTGACGAGCGGCAGATTGAAGGTGTGAACGTAGGCGCGGGCGAGGTGATCGCTGCCGGCCTTACTGGCGGAGTACGGGCTGTTTGGAGCGTATGGGGTGGTCTCGGAAAAGGCGGGGTCGGTGGCGCTGAGGGAGCCAAAGACTTCATCGGTGGAGACATGCAGGAAGCGGAAGTCATCCTTCCCGGCGGCGCTGCGTTCTTTGTGGTGCTTCAGCGCGGCATCGAGCAGGCGGAAGGTGCCGACGAAGTTCGTCATGATGAAATCCTCTGGACCATCAATGCTGCGGTCCACGTGAGACTCAGCAGCGAGGTGCATGACGGCGTTGATATCGTGGTCGCGCAGGAGTTTGGCGAAGCCTTCGCCATCCAGGATGTCGCCCTGCACAAAGACATGGCGGGGATCGTCCTTCAGCGCGGTGAGGTTGGAGAGATTCCCGGCGTAGGTCAGCTTGTCCAGGTTGACGACGCGCTCAATTTCCACGCCATGGTCTTTCCCGGCTTGGCCGAGGAGATAATGAACGAGGTTGGAGCCGATAAATCCGGCGCCGCCGGTAACAAGGATGCGCATAGAAGCCATGGTTGAGTGCGGGGAACGATTTGGGCAGTGACCATAGCGGTGCAGGGGGCCGGGGGCAATGGAATTTGCTCTTGGCGGTGTGCCGGGGTTGCGGCTAAGTTTGCCGATGGGTATTTCTTTGGACGATTCCATCTACATCGCAGGGCATCGCGGCATGGTCGGCGGGGCGCTGGTGCGCGGCCTCCAGGCCCGTGGCCACCGCAGCATTCTCACGGCCAATCGGGCAGACGTCGATTTGGTGGATCAGGCCCAGGTGAACGCCTTCATGGAAAAAAATCGCCCCCAGGTGGTGGTGATCGCTGCGGCCAAGGTGGGCGGTATTCACGCTAACGCGACCTATCCGGCGGACTTTATTTATGAAAACCTGATGATCGCCGCGAACCTGGTGCACGCATCCTTTCGCACCGGCGTCCGCCGCCTGCTCTTCCTTGGCAGCTCGTGTATCTATCCACGGCTCGCCCCGCAGCCGATGCCCGAGGATTGCCTTCTGACGAGTCCGCTGGAGACGACCAACGAGGCCTACGCGATCGCAAAGATCGCAGGGCTAAAGCTGTGCCAGCACTACCGCGCGCAGCACGGCGTGCTGTTTCATTCGGCGATGCCAACCAATCTTTACGGTCCCGGCGATAACTACCACCCAGAGAACTCCCACGTGATCCCAGCTCTACTGCGGCGTTTTCACGAGGCCAAGGTGTCCGGTGCGCCGTCCGTGACGGTCTGGGGCACGGGAACGCCTAGGCGCGAGTTTTTGCATGTGGACGATCTGGCGGCGGGCTGTCTGCATCTGCTGGAGGTGGCAGACCCGCCGGACTGGATCAACCTGGGAGCGGGTTGCGATGTGAGCATCCAAGAATTGGCAGAGCTGGTAAAGGCCACCGTGGGCTACACAGGCGAGCTGGTCTTTGATACCTCCAAGCCTGATGGCACACCTCGCAAGCTGATGGATGTGAGCCGCATGGATGCCCTGGGTTGGAGCGCTGGGATTCCCCTGGCGGAAGGTCTACGCGGGGCGTATGCGGATTTTCAGGCGGCGCTGGAGGCGCACACGATGCGGGCGGCCTGATCCGCCCCGCAGGCGTCACTTTGGCATGGCGGCCTGTGCCTTGAAGTAGTCCACACCCTTGGTGGTCTTGCCATCCGCACCGATGATCGTGAACTCACCGCCATTGGCGATGGCGAGGTCGGAAAGGTCCTTCGCGGCGTCGGGCTCCATCATTGCGGTGGTGTGAATGACGGCGCGTTTGCCACCTTTTTTGTTCGCAGCGTTGATCATGTCGATCCACATCCGCGGATTCCCGGTGGCGCCGTCGGTCATGAAGAAGACGATGTCTGGCTTGGGCCGGATGCTCAGCGCCATCAGCACAGGCGGACCCCAGAGGGTGCCGAGCGTGGTGGCCGTTTCTTGAATGATCTGGCGGCTCTTTTTGGTCTGGTCTGTGGTGGAGCGCAGGTATTTGAATTTGGGGATCTCTGGGCTGGGGTCATTTGGCGCGATCTTCCAGCGGTACGACTCCCACTGAGCCTTATTGCGGGTATCGATTTCGTCGTGGGGCCAGGCAAAGGCGGAGAAGAACAGGATCTGGTACTCTGTGCCTGGGGGTAGTTTTTTGATGCTGTCATCCAGCTCTTTTTTCATGAGCTCGAACTTCGAGATCGGCGCATCGGGGCCTTTTTTCCCTTTTCCCTTGCCCCTTTTCCCACGGCTGTTCATGGAGGCAGAGGCATCGACGGCAAAGACGACGCGGCGACCCTGGCCGGCGTTGCCCATGAAGGAAATGGAGCCGCCCATGCTAGCGCCGATATTGGCCTCGAAGGAGCCCATGGTGGTGCCCATGTCGAGCTCTGTGGCGGAGATGTCAAAGTCCACCGTGGGCATGGCGACGGCGGAGGCATTGGTGGATGTCATGAAGCGCATCGTGGTGGCGCTCTGGCTGACGGTGGGTTGCGGTGGCTGTTCCACCACCTTCTGGATCTGCGGGGCCTGCTCCTGTGTTGCGGGGGCTGAGAGCGCAGTGATCTCCGATGAGGGCGGCCCAGGCACGATGACGAAGACGGCGGCCAAAAGAAAGGCGAGCACGACGTGCACAAGAATGGCGAGCCCGAGGGCGGAGACCTTTGCACCGACGAGGCTCTTCTCTTTTTCAGTCGGCAATTCGTCCGCGCCTGAGAGCATCAGTACAGGTTGTTCGTCCTCGTACAGAACGGCCATCGCGGGTTCCAAGTCTTCTTCGACGGGAACGGGCTGGGGCAGGTCTTGGGGGTCTTGATCGTGATTCATGAGGCGGTCGGGGACGTTCAGGCCTCTTTTATAGCCAAAATTGGTGGTTTTTGTCTACCCTCAATCCCCCGTTGCGCGGTATTGGGTCGAAAACTGTCCCGAGATTTGCAAACCTCTGAGGCATCGCTTTGGTGTCTGGATGGATCCCCTCAGCCTGCTCTATTCCCAAGTCGGAGAAACCCGCCTGCGCCAGATGGTTGCAGCTTTTTACCGTCGAGTGAGGGTGGATGACCTGATCGGGAAGATGTACCCTGACAGTGACTGGGAGGGTGCGGAGAAGCGTCTGGCGGACTTTATCGTGTATCGATTTGGCGGGCCACCCGTTTACATAGAAGAACGCGGTCACCCACGCCTGCGTATGAGACACTTTCCGTTTTCCATCGGTCTGGCGGAGCGTGATCGCTGGCTGGACCTAATGGGGCAGGCGATGCAGGAGGCCGAGATCCCAGAAAAATCCGCGCCGCTGATTGGGACATTCTTTGCGCAGGTTGCGGACTCGATGCGGAATCGGGAGGAGTAAACCTTGAACCCTGGGGGGCGCTCAGAGCTCGGGAGGCCAGACGAGGTGAGTCTCGCCGTGCATGATTTCGGCGAGGACTGGCACGTCGGGGGCGTGCAGCTCTAGGATGTGGCGGTGGGAGATGCTGGCGGGGTCACGTTCGTCCGCGACTTGGTTGAGGATGATGCCAGCGCAGCGGAGACCACGGGCGGCGATGGCGCGCACGGTCAGGAGAGTGTGATTCAGAGCACCCAGCTTATTGTTCACCACGACGATCACCGGGAGGGCCAGCTTTTGGGCAAGGTCGGCAATGGTCGCATCAGCCGTCAGCGGCACTTCCCAGCCGCCGGCACCTTCGACGAGGATGTTTTCGCAGCGTGCCTGGAGTTGTGCAAAACCTGCCACGGCGGCATCGAGATCGGTGGGGCGATTTTCTAGCAAGCCGGCGGCGAAGGGCGAGGCGGGGGCCTTGAACCATTGCGGATTGATCTCGTCAAGCGTCAGGCCGAGCTGGCTGCTGCTGGCCTCTAGCAGCTCGATGGTGTCCTGGCGGGAGCCGCAGCAAAACGGCTTATAACCCGCAGCGATGCGACCTTCCCGCTTGAGGGACTCAAGCAGCAATCGGGTGACGTAGGTCTTGCCTACATCGGTGTCAGTGCCAGTGATGAAGTAGTTCACGATATCAGCCGATCTGTGCCAGCACGGCGGAGGCGATCTTGTCTGCCTGGGCCTCGAGATACTCCACATCGCGACCTTCGATCAGGAGACGGATGAGAGGCTCCGTGCCGGAGAAACGCAGCAACACGCGGCCGTAATCGCCCAGGCGTTTCTCCGTCTCCTTGATGATTTTTTGAGCTTCCTTCAGATCATCGACGGAAGGCTTCGAGCGGACGCGGAGATTGCGCGCGGCTTGGGGGAATTTTTTCAGGCACTGGCGCAGTTGGGAAAGAGGCTCGCCTGTTTCCTTCATGATTTTCAGGACCTGCAGACCCGAGATGAGTCCGTCGCCAGTGGTATTCCAGTCGCCAAAGATGATGTGTCCGCTCTGCTCGCCGCCCAGGTTTAGGCCGCGTTCGTGCATGACCTCGAGCACGTAGCGATCACCGACTCCAGTGCGCACCACTCGTCCGCCTAGGCCGCTGACAAGTTCGTCCAAGCCGTAGTTGCTCATGATGGTCACAGCCAATGTGTTTTGCTTCAGCGTGCCTTTGCGCAGCATGGACTCTGCGGCGACGGCCATCAATTCGTCACCGTCGAGTGCGACAGCGTTTTCATCGCAGAGGAGAATGCGGTCTGCATCCCCATCGTGGGCGAGACCGGCATTGGCACTGCTGCGGCGCATGATGCTCTCCAGCTCATCGCCGTGGGTGCAGCCGCAGTCTTCATTGATGTTGAAACCATCGGGCTCGGAGTGGAAGACCTGCACGTCGGCACCGAGTCGCGTCAAGGCATCGGCGCTAGTGTAGCAGGCGGCACCATGGGCGTTATCGAGTGCGACGCTGATGCCGTCCAGCTTCACGCCCTGCATGGAGTTGATCGCGTGGCGAATGTAGCGCTCGGCTCCGTCTGTGAGTTTGGTGATCCGGCCGATGCCGCGTCCCTCGGGGCGCAGCTCTTCGCCCTCGTAGCTCCCCAGCACGATGCGCTCGATGGCGATCTCTGTGGTGTCGTTGAGCTTGCGGCCATTGCCGTGAACGAACTTGATGCCGTTGTCGCTAAAGGGATTGTGGGAGGCGGAAACAATGACGCCGAAGTCCGCGCCGAGATCTGCCGTCAGCATTGCCACCGCAGGTGTGGGTAGCATTCCGGCCAGGATCACATCCACGCCGGACGAGTTCAGACCGGCAGCGATGGCTGCCTCTAGCATCTCGCCAGAGGCTCGCGTATCGCGCCCGACGACGCAGCGGCGACGCTCAGAGCCTTCCTTCGGCGGGCTGAGGACGATGGCGGCGGCCTGGCCGAGGCGCATGACAAACTCTGGGGTCATGGGATGGCGGTTGGCCACCGCGCGGACACCGTCGGTGCCAAAGAACTGGCGTTTCTGAATCGACATAGGCGCGGGTTGTAGCCCAAAACCGCCTGCAAGTCAAAGCCCGGACGGCGCGGTCTGGCGGAAGTTTTCCAGATTGAAGCGCGGCGTATCCCGGTCTGCCTGACTCTTGATCAGGTACCAGAACAAGAATGCAAAGAGGATCGCCACCATCTTTTCACGCCAGTTGCGGCACAGCATCCGCCAAAACATCAGGATCCACTTCATGCGGCCTCCTTTCCTTGCTCCGCAGCTGCGGATGCTTCCTCTTCAGTGGGAATGCCGTGCACCAGTAGGTAGTTGAGCCGCTCACGTAGCGTCTGAGGTTTCAGATCGTGCTCGATTCGGCCATTGTAACAGATGGAAAGCGCACCACTCTCCTCAGAAACGACCAGTGCCAGCGCATCCGTTTCCTCCGTGATGCCCATCCCCGCACGGTGGCGCAGGCCGATGGCGCGATCGCGCACTTCACGCTGGCTGACGGGGAAAACGCAGCCCGCTGCGAGGATGCGACCTTGATCAATAATGATGCCTCCATCGTGCAGGCTCGTTTTTGGATGGAAGATGGTGGTGAGGAGTTCCACGGTGATCTTTGCGTCCAGTTCCACGCCTGATTCTGCAAACGACTGCATATCGATGCCGCGCTTCAGGGCGATCAACGCACCATAGCGCCGTGCCGAGAGCTGCTGCATGGCCTCCATGAGCAGGTCGAGGCTTTCGTCATCCGGGCGGTTAAAGGAGAAGAGCCGACTGCTGCCCAGTTCTGCCAGCATGCGCCGCAACTCCGGTTGGAAGATCACCACGACGCCGACGACGAGGAAGACTGAGAAGCGGGAGAGGAGCCAACTGATTTGATTGAGCTCCAGCAATTGGGAGATCAAAAACAGGCTCAGCAGCAGCACCAAAAGACCGGTCAAGATGCGCGCCCCACGTGTTGCACGGAAGAAGATGTAACCATGATACGCCAATGCGGCGAGGATCAAGATCTCCACGCCGTCGCGCCAATGATTGTAGAAAAACTGCACCATGCCCTGAAATGCCTGCCCATCGCCCGATGGAGGAATAATGGAGAACCTCGCACGGCGGCGAGAGTTTCTCAAAGGAAGAAAATCGCAAAGCGAGATTTTGACGGTGATGTGTGGCAGGGCGCAGCGCGTACGCCTAATCGGCGCCGAGGATGGCTTCCATCATTCGGAGTGCTTCGACATTTCCCTTCACGTCATGGACGCGCACGATGCCGACTCCGCGATCACGCACGTGGGCGGTCAGAGCTACAGTGGGCCAGAAGCGGTCCTCCATGGCTGGGCTGCCCAGCAGGTGGGCGATCATGGATTTGCGAGACACACCGACCATCAGCGGACGATCGCCCACCGTGAGTTCTGGCAAGGCACGCAATAGTGCCAGATTGTGATCCAGCGTCTTCCCAAAGCCAAAGCCGGGGTCCAAAAGTACTCGCTCTGGAGCGATGCCGACTTCCTGGAGAATGGCCAGACGTTGGGCGAACCAAGTGCGAACCTCCGCCACGACATCGTCATAGTGCGGGTCCTTCTGCATGGTGCGAGGCTCCCCAAGCATGTGCATGACCACGATGCCAGCGTCGGATTCCGCCATCAGGCGCTGCATGGCAGCGTCACCGCGCAGCCCGGAGACGTCGTTCAAAATGTCGGCACCAGCGTCAAGGGCGGCTCTGGCGACGGCGGCCTTCATTGTATCGATGGAGATGAGCACCTGGGTCTGGCTGCGCACGCCGCGGATCACGGGCAGCACCCGCCGCAGTTCTTCCGCCACATCCACGGGCTCCGCGCCGGGTCGTGTGGATTCCCCACCGATGTCGAGGATCTCCGCGCCCTCCGAGATCAATCGCAGCGCGTGCTCGACGGCACGACCTGCGTCGCGGAAGCGCCCGCCATCGGAGAAGGAGTCTGGCGTCACGTTCACGATTCCCATCACCATCCCCCGTTGATGGGGAAAGTGGGAAGTGCCGCGAATCAACCAAGGGCCAGTCATGCGCACAGTGGTGCAGGCAACGAGCGGGGCGTCAAGATCAAAGGCGACTGGAGGCTGAAAGCCCAAGTCCGCTGACGGGCCGGAGCGCCATCCTCCTGTCTGACTGTCGGTGCATCGTGCGTTGACTTTTCACGAGTCTGCGACTCATTGGCAGTATTCAGTCGCGCTGCTTGCCAGTGCTTCTGGTGGTTCTTTGACACAGTCCTATCATCGATTCGTAGAACAGGGGAAGGCCGTTAGAATCGGCCACAGTTGCGCTGCGGTATCGGGTCACAACTTTCTTGCCAGCCGAGGTACGTCACACCTCCAGCTGGGACAACGTCAATCTGCCACAAGCGGGTGAAGGCGCGAAAGAAGGCGAGCCATCGTTAGATGCCTCACAAACCCGGAGTCCGAACATCCTCCTGCGAATCACTCACTCCATGTCTGCCGAGTGGCAGCCGTGGAATCCCTTCATCGCAAAAGTGAAGCGTGAGAGATGCCAAATCGTCCGCGCCAAACTCATTCAAAAAAAGTTCAGCGCCTCGGTGCCTCGTCTCTCGCACCCAACATCCATCCAAGAGACAAAGCACCCTACTCATGCACATCAGCCCCATTCATCGGGCTGCGGCGCGCTGTGCCACCGGCCTTCTGGCCTGGTGGATCAGCGTCGCGGCGGCTTCCGGCGCGGAGTGGACTTCCCTCAACATCGGGAAGCTCAACGACTCCGGCATCTTTTCCACCGTCTTTGATCATCGTTCTGATGGTCGATTCATCCTTGGTTCGCAAGGCGTCCTGAAGCTTCAAAAAACCTTTGGCAGTCCCGCGCAAAGCGTCTTCAAAAATGGCGGGGTAGCCTTTGATCCGTCCTTCGTGGCGGTGCAGGACGATACTCATGCGCTGCTGGGGGAAGGTGGTTTTTCCGGTCCCAGTGGACTGCATAACTTCCAGCCTTCATCACCGGCTACAGCAATCGCTTCCGCGTCCTTGGCCACATTGCAGAACTACGCCGGTGTGTTTTGGCGCCATCCGACCTCGGGACGCGAAGGCTGGCTGATCGGGGGCGGAAACGGCACGGGCGGGATGCACAACGTCACTTTTGTATCCACTGATGGACTTCACGTTGGTCCGGTGACTGGTGATCTCTCCACCTACAGCGGCGCGATGGCCGTGGACGTCGAGGGGAACTTGTTCGCTGCCCTTTTCGAACTCGATGGTTCACCGAATGAGGCGGATGCGGACAAGGTGATGAAGTTCACCGCCGCACAGATCGATGCCGCCGTGGCAGCGGTGATCGCCTCTGCGCCCGCACCGGTGGATCGGTCCATCGCGACCTTGATTCACAAGTTCACCAGCGCCAGCGCCATCGCGGTGGACTCGCAGGGGCGTGTGTGGGCGACCGGTTTCAAAATCAGTGCGCTAGAGTGCTATGACCCAGTGCTGGCGCAGGTGCGCACGATCGTGCCAGATCATCCAGCTCTCGTCGGCGCGGTAGGTGCACCGAGCTATCAGATTCAGACCTTCACTCGCAACGGTGCCACCTACATCGCCTATCTGGCCACGGACGCGTGGGGAACGCCGGGATCGACAATATTTTATGGCTACAAACCACAGTTCGAACTTCCCACGGTGCGACCCGTCCTCAGCTTCGCAATGGAAGCGCAGACTGTTGATGAAAGCGTTGGTTCCATCGACGTGACGGTCACGCTGGATGCGGCCTTGCAGACTGCGCTGACGGTTCCGTTCGCAGTCAGTGGCACCGCGACTCTGGGCACGCGTGGGGACTTCACTATCACGCGATCACCCCTTGTGTTTGCGCCTGGGGAAACGACAAAAGACATCACCGTCCAAGTGCGCGATGATTCTCAAGAGGAAGCAACTCCAACGGAGACGATCATCCTTTCCATCACCAGCACCACGCCCGGCGCGCAAACAGTGGAGATCGGTGCGCAGAATCAATTCACATTGACGGTCAATGACAATGACGAGATCCCCGAAGTGACCGCACAATCAGGCGATGTGCTGGTGGGGCTCGGCGGTGCGATTGCAGTGACGCCAACCGTGACTGGCAGCACGGATCTAGCCTTCCAATGGGAGCGCAATGCGCGCCGTGTCGCTGGTCAAACGCTGAACGATCTCAACATTGCGCCCGCAGCCGTGAGCCATGCGGGCCGCTACCGTTTGCGAGTCACAAACCCCGCCGGATCAACTTATGGTCCGAATGTGGATGTCGGCGTCGTCGATGATGCGGCGAGAACGGTTCGCGTATTGCCGGGGCGCAATGCGCTGATCAGCATCGCTGCGGCCGGGCCCGGTTTGACTTTTGCCTGGAGCAAAGACGGAACGCCGATCTCGGATGGTGCCGACTACGCTGGCACGCAGACATCACGTCTGACGGTGAAGTCTGCCGGCGCTCTCGATGAGGGGGCCTATCGCTGCCATATCGAGACATTGGGCGGTGCCACTTTGGACACGGGTGCGCAACAACTCATCGTCACAGCTGCGCCTGTTGCCGTCGCGCCAACGTCAGTGGATCTGCCGATGGGTCGGGTGGGCACGGCCTACACGACTACATTTGCAGATTTTGATTCAGAGGAGCATGTGGCACCCACACGTTTCGCCGCGACAGGGCTTCCGGTGGGGCTAAAGATCGATGCCAGCACGGGCGTCATTTCGGGTCGCCCAACGGTGGCGGGTCTGCGTGATCGCGTCTACATCACCGCTGCGAACATCGGCGGCAGCATCCGCCAGGGGCCGTATCGGCTGATGGTCGATGGCTATGACGTGGGAGCGCAAGGAACCTTTGTGGGACTGATTGATCGCAGTGGAAGCTTCACCGGGCCCATCGTCGATGAAGGCCTTGGTGCACGTTTTGATTTGGTGACGACACGATCCGGATCGTTTACGGGAAAAGTCACGATCGGAACGCGTGCCTATCCCTTCAAAGGTTTGCTGGACACGAGCTTTGTCTTTCCCTTTGGCGCTGCGACCATCCAGCCGAAAAACTTGCCTGCATGGACCCTCGTTTTTGCGATCAATGGCAGCACTGGAGCTGTGACCGCCCAGTCTGGTAATCTGCATGGCTGGCGTGCAGTCTCGCGCGGAGACGCGGCCCTGACCGCGCGTCTGGGGCGTCACCATTGGTTTGCAGATGTTGCGGGTGGTCCCGCCCCATCGGTTCCAGAGGGTAGCAGTTTTGCTTCAGCAACGGTCGCCACTTCGGGGATCGTCACCGTTAGTGGGCGCACTGCTTTGGGTGATGTGATCGTCTCAAGCGCACGGCTGGGAGCGAACGGAGAGGCCCGCGTCTATCGTGCGCTCGATTCCGGGACGGCGACGTTTTGTGGTCAACTCATCATCGCCATGGATGCGCCGCACACATTAGGAGGTGGTTTGACCTGGAGCCGCGTCGCGAATCCGCGCTCGTTGCTGTATCCGCTCGGATGGAGTCCGCCGCTTGAGTTGCAAGTCAGTGGAGGCCTTTACACTCCTGCAAAAGCTGGTGTGGGGACCGGGATTGCGCTTGGCTTGGCTGCGACTGCGCCGGACGTAAACAACGTGCTCTTGGACCTTGAAGGTGGTGGCGTGGGAACAGGCTTGGGCGATTCTACGACGGATCCAGATACGGCCTTGCGCATCTCAAGCACGACCAAAGTCTCGGCGATCTCACCGAATCCGAGCGCGGTATCTTTGCGCATCACCAATAGCACGGGACTCTTCACGGGATCATTCACGCTCACAGATGGTTCCGTCCGCCGGAAGGTGACGTATCAAGGTCTGATCGTCCCGCTGCCGTTGACAGCGCCAGTGGACGATGCGCTCGGAGTCGGCTACTATTTGCTACCTGAGCCACCCGCCACGAGGACTTCGTTGCGGCGCTCAGGTCTCGCGCTACTGACACCGGATCTCCCATGACCGCTATCAAACCCAGATCGTCTCACCGCAGACGAATCGTCATCGCTGCGGTGCTCATCGCCACGGCTTTGGGTGGGGCGTATCTGGGCTTTGAAGGCGGTGGTGTCTCAGACACCGCGAAGCAAAAAATTGGAGCGGCGAACTCCGCCGATGGCTCCGAATCCATCGATGAAGATGCAATTGGAGCCGATGAAGCAAACGACCTGGGCCCCAAGACGGACGCTCTATCGTCTTTGCCAGAGAATGCAGGTGCAGCGCGGCGCTCTGGTTTTGCAGGGCTTACGGATGAACAACTTGCTCGCTTCCTACCACGAGGCATCAGCCGTTTCGATGGCATGGGCGGGAAGGGGTTCAATCGTCAGGTCAAATCGGGCAATATCTGGTTCCCGGTGTTTGATGTCTCCAAAGCCAAGGATTCTCCCGAAGACGAAGACTATGATCCTTCAAAGGTAGATCTGGCAGAGATCGCGCTGACGATCAGTTCACCGCCGCCTGCTCCTGGAAGTGTGGGTATGTCATATCAGCACGTCTTTAGTGCCGTTGGCGGCACACCTCCCTATCGTTGGCGCGTGCAAGGTCTGGATAGTAGTGGGTTTGAATTTGATCCGCAGACAGGAGTGCTATCGGGTCAGTCGGATGACCCAGTCACGTTGTCGATCTCTGTCAGCGTCGATGACGCAGAAGGTGCCAGCGTCTCGTCCTCCAATGTCCTGGTTATGCAGCCATCGGAGCCCTTGCAGATCGCGACCTTTCAACTGCCTGTCGGCACCTTGGGAGAGGCCTATTCTGTAGCGGTGAATGCCGTCGGTGGTGTGCCGCCCTATCAATGGGAACTGGCCGGCGGGGAAGGGGCGTGGAGCTGTGATGCAGGCACTGGCGTCGTCTCCGGTCAACCCACTGTGGCCGGTGAAACGGAGATCACGATCACGGTCGAAGACTCGCAAAAAACGAAGGTGCAAACGCAGTTCACGATGAGGGTCACCGAAGGGCTGGAAATCCTCACGGAAGCGCCGCTGCCACCCGCAGCGCCGGGCGCGCCGTATCAGTTTGCCTTTGACGCCGTGGGCGGCACTCCTCCTTATCAATGGAGCGTGGATGGCGCTTTGTTTCCTGGTTGGAATCTTAGCAGCGATGGCATTGTGCAAGGGATCGCTCCGAATGTGGAGAGTCTGCGTCGAGTGAATGTGATCGTTCAGGATGCGGATGGGCGCAGCTATCGGAAGCCCTTTGACCTCGTTGTTCGCAAGGGATTGATCGCCATTGCCTCAAAGGAAAAAGTGGGTCTAGCTTGGCAACCCATTGCGATCCTGCGGTCCATCGGCGAGCCGGTTGCAGGCTTCAGCGTAACGCGTCGCAGCGGAGGCGGGGAGGTGGAAATCTTTCGCGGCATCGGGAACAACGTCGTCGATCACCAACTGATCACGGGTGCCACTTATGAATACACGCTGAACGTGTGGACCACCGACGGTCGCAGCATTCCGTATGCCGCTGCACAGGTTCAGTTGCTGCCGATGAGCCTGAGTCGGGCATCGAACGGCACGGCGGATCCATTTGCGGATCGCGTCAAGAGCTATGCGCCGCTCAGTGCCTCGGCCTACGGTGCCTCCGGCATCCCTGCCAATGTGACGGGTCCGCCCGATGGGCGTGATACCTTCACGCCCGCCTATCGGTCCACCGAAGTCGCCTCTCTTAATGCCAGCAACCGAGCCGGTGGTAGCATCGTGCTCGAATTCACTGACAACATCATCGAGTCGGGTCCCGGCCCAGACTTCACGTTGTTTGAAAACGTCATGTTTGAAGGCGGTGATCCGAACAAGCGTTTCATGGAGCCTGCCGTTGTTGAGGTCGCCCTTTTTGAGGGCGAGTGGTATCGCTTTCCCACAAGTGTCAATCCTCCCGCCGATGGCGCTGTGAACTTGGCCAACCCCGCTTACTACGTGCAGGGATTCGCTGGGATCAATGCGACGACTGGCGATGATCCCACCGATCCGAATCGCAGCGGTGGTGATAGCTTTGATCTCGATGCGCTCAGAGTGCCTGACTTGAGTTGGGTGCGCTTTATCCGCATCACCTCCACAGGAGATCGAGTGCGGCTGGATGATGGCGGCATTCCCATCCAACACACCGCGACGAACAATGCCCTGTCGGGCGCAGGTAGCAGCGGCTTCGATCTCGATGCTGCTGCTGCCGTGCATCCTTAACGCTGCTATTGCTCACTGCGCTGCGGGACCTTGGTGATCAGTTTTGGATCGTAGCCTTGCGCTTCGAGTCGCTTCAAGATTCCCTGATACGTCGCATCATCCATGGTCGGTTTGCGACTGAGCACCCAGGCAAGTTTGCGGGACGGATAGCCGATGACGCTCCACTGATAGTCGGGATCAAGGTCCGTGATCAAGTAGGGCACGCGCAATGGCCAGATGAATTGAACCCGCCATTCCGCATTCGTTTCTTTGTTGTGCACCCAGGCGACGCCACTCCACTTCTCCAAGGGTGCGTCCAGGTTGCCGCGGCGAAAGAAATAGATGTTGTCCATCTTCCCATCAGGCCGCAGTGCGTAGCGATCAAAGGTGCCGACTTTGCCATTCTCCAGCGAATAGGGAATGTTGGCGATGACATACCAATCACCAGCGTAACGCTGCAGATCTACATGAGAGACCGTCTTCAGCGGGGGCAGCTTCGGGCGACCCGCAGAAGAACAAGAGGCCAACACGGCGAGAGCGGTCGCGGCGACGGAGCGAAAGATTTTGGAGAACATCCCCCTGAATACGCCCCCCACAAAAATCCAGACGGCATGATGATCGCGCCGCCTCTATGCCAACCGCAAACATCGCTGAAGAAGCATCGCCATCGGGCAACGAGTCACAGCCGCTTTACCACCACGGGCGTCGTTGGCGCGGCGGCACGGACGTGGGTCTCTAGCATGGCTCGCAAGTCTCGTATCAAGTCCGCCTGCTGCGGGTCTTTGGCGAGGTTGGTGAACTCATGAGGGTCTTGGTCGTGATCGTAGAGTTCGCTGCCTTTCGCGCCGCCATCCCATTCGGTGTAGCGCCACCGATCCGTGCGAAGGCTCCGACCGACAAAAGGCTTGCCGTCGCCGGGGCGGACGATCTGGGTGAAGGCCCGGCCTTTCCACACCTGCGCCGGGTCATCCAGCAAAGGCTTGAGACTGCGTCCCTGGGCAGTGGTGGGCGTGGCGAGCCCGCAGAGATCGGCCACAGTGGGGTAGATGTCGGTGAACTCGACCACCTGCTGGCTAGCGCTGCCATTGCCCTTCGCCTTGGGTGCGGCAATGATCAATGGAGCACGCGATGATTCCTCAAAGAGGTTGCGCTTCTGCCAGGCACCGAGGTGTTCGCCCAGGTGGTAACCGTGATCGCTCCAAAAAACGATGACGGTTTTGTCCGCCAAATTCAGGCGATCCAGCGCGTCGATGACTCGACCGATCTGGGCGTCCACAAACGACACACAGGCGAGATAAGCACGTAGCGCTTCCCTGCAGGTCTGCTCTGGCAGGCCGTAGTTGGGGATCAGGCAATTGTGCGCAAAGGCCGCAGGCGGGATGTCGTCGCGATCATTGGCGGGTGCGGTGGGTAGCTTGATCTGATCGAGCGGATACAGGTCGAAGTACTTCTTCGGTGCGACGTAAGGCGTGTGAGGTCGGAAGAAGCCGACGCCGAGAAAGAAAGGCTGTTCTTGATGGGCCTCCAGCAGGCGTATCGCCTCGCTGACGATCATGCCGTCGGTTTGTTCGTCATCGGTGCCCTCCGCCGCAAGCCAGCACATGGCAGCACTGATTGCTTTCTCAGGTGTCGGATTGGTGATGAGCGCCTCATCGGCGACATCGCGTCCCTTGGGATTGATCACCTGTTGCCAAGATGCGCCATCATCCAAGCCATCGGTGCCGATACCTTTGGGCACATCGTAGTGGTAGATCTTGCCGACGCGCGCGGTGAACCAGCCTTGCTGCTTGAAGAGTTCTGGCAATGTCACCACCTCGGGTGCTTGATCGCGAAAGTGGCGATCCAAATCGAAAACGGTGGTCGCATCAGGTCGCATGCCGGTGAGGATCGAAGCGCGGCTCGGATTGCAGAGTGGGATCTGACAATACGCGCGATCAAAGCGCACACCACGCGCGGCGAGCCGATCCAGGTTTGGCGTCAGTGCCTGAGATGAACCTGCAGACGCGAGGACATTGGCGAGGTCATCCACCGCGATGAAAAGCACGTTGGTCTTGTCGGCAGCATGGGCGACACTGAGCGTGAGCGTGAGCGCGAGGCAGATTGATCGGATCATGAGTGGCAGTCGGGTGAGATATCGATCATGGTAACGAGCCACCACGCGTTAACCTTCGATGAATCCTGCGTTCCAATCTTCCGTTGTCTTGCGCACCATCGCCCGGCGCTACCGTGCATCGCAGGTGGGCCGGACGGGCGCCGCGACGGGAGATTTTGTCGTGGACTACCGCGAACTGATCAAATCCGCACAAGCAACAGATGGCGAGGCGCTGGAGACTGCGCGCAAGGATCTGCGCGATGCGCATCGTGTCTCCGGTGGTTTGTTGGTCCTGGAAACCCACAGCCGCGATACCAGTCTTTTTCTTCGGGTTCGACTGGCTCTGGAGGGTGGGGAGTCTTGGCTGTTCGGCGCCATTGGCGAATCATCACCCACTCAGGAGCGGGCCTTGCTGGCAAAGGTATTCACTATCGCTGCTGACCACTGTGTTCCCGAGGCCTGGGCGGAACGTTGGCGCGGGTATTGTGAGGATCTTGCGACGCGTTGCGAGAAGGGTGGCCCCATCACGCCTTTTGATCGGGGCGATCTCTCTGGCAATGCGGAGTTGCTTCAGATCTTGGAGCGGTTGCTGGGGTGGAGCGGTGAATCCATGGTGCGATTTGCCAGTTGCGTGGTCTGTGGGGATTCGAAGCGCCTTGAGCAATTGCAACCCAAGCTGGAGTCTTGTCTCGCCCAACTGCATGGGGTAGCCCAGATGACGTTCGAGGACATCGGCCTATTGGAAAAACCGCGCAGCGTGCTGGTTCATGGCCCCATGCTGTTGAAGTTACCCAGAGGCGAATTGAATTTGGGTTTGCTGCGCGGTCCCGTGGCTTTGTCAGAGATCGATATCGATGCAGCAGAGATCATCATCGATCCCACCGTGCGCGTCTTGACGGTGGAGAACGAGACGACTTTTCTTGAACTGACAAAGCTCGGTTCTGGGACCCTGCTGATCCACACCAGCTTTCCAGGTCGCGCTGTGCGAGCTTTGCTGGCAAAGCTGCCAACCGATCTTGAGTGCTGGCACTTTGGTGATACCGACCCCGCAGGTTACGATATTCTGCGCAGTCTGCGTGCTGCGACGGGACGTGCCATCGGTGCATTGCACATGCGCTTCCGCAGCGATGAGCAAGGCCTGGAGCTTGGAAATCAGGACGTACGAACTCTGACGCGACTGATTGGCGATCCGCTCTTGCATGATGTGCAGCAGGATCTTTTAGCGATGCAGTCCGCCGGCAATAAAGGTGCCTTCGAGCAGGAGAGCCTCGGTTTGCCTGCTCTTGACTGGCCGTTTTACGGCTGAGCCAAAAAAGAGAGAGACCCGCGAACGAGTCTCTCTCAATCAATCATTCCGCGTTTGAGTGCGGAAATCGGTGCCGAGGATTAACGACGGTCGTAACGTTCCCCTTTACGGCCACCGCCGCCACCCGTGTAAGACGGGCGCTCTTCGCGAGGACGAGCCTCATTCACAGTAAGGTTGCGGCCAGCGACGTTCTTGCCGTCGAGCTGGCGGATAGCGGCGTCCATGCCGTCTTTGGAGTCCATGGTCACAAAGGCAAAGCCCCGGGGACGGTTGGTTTCGCGGTCCATCATGAGCGCCACTTCGTTAACTTGGCCGTGCTCGCTAAAGAGATCGCGCAGCTCAACTTCTGACATGTCGAAAGAAAGATTTCCGACGTACATTTTCGTGTTCATTGTTTGCAATGTTAGCACTGTGTCAAATCTGGCCAATCTTAGAATGGCCCCGGTCGTCGGGGTAAGGCACACCACTGAATCCTACGACTCACCTGATGAACTTCCATGTCAATGATTCATCAGGACAAACAGCTCTAACGTACACAGGGTCGTCGCGATTCCCCACATAGCAAGGCTTATTCTGGAATATGTGCTTTGGTCGATGAGATCGCACAGATTTTGAACGGCGGGTGAATGAATGAGCTTGAAGCCTAGCCTTGCAACGGGTGCGCGTTAGTTATTTGCTGGCAGATGAGAGGCGTCGGGTGTTGTTGCGGTCGTTGATCCCCTCGATCATGTCGGTCGAGGGTAGAATTTGACGTGTTGAATTCGCATGAATTGAATTGGGTTGGGCCGTCTCTCGTATCCCGCAATCACCATCGACTCAAAGCATTGCCCACAGTCCGAATTTCGGAATGAACCAGCAAGAGCTTTCAGGCGTCCCACGCCAAGCTACCGTCGATTCAGCATATTCGTCTGCGAGAGGGTCCGATTAACGCTCGCAACGCGCCCCGATGCGGAGAACGTTACCTGCACCATCGAGTTCTCGTGCTGTGCGCTTTTCGCGTATTGATACATCATGATTGGCCCGACGATGGGAACGAGGGATCGCGCATGCATGTCACGGTCCAGTTTGCGCGCATTACTGGCCACATAAATCCACCTTTCCTGCCCGTTGGTGTGGAGCACAGACGTGGGACGCCCAAGTTTGCCTAACACCGTATCCTTGGAGTCTCCTTTTGCTACGGGTGCCGCATATTCAGCCTTCGGCTCAGGTGAAGGGGTGTTGCAGGCCGTCAAAGTCAGCGCTGCACCTGTAGCTGCAATGATGAGAGGAATCGAGCGGAGAACGTTCATGATCGAGCTAACGGTCTTTGGCTTGAGATTCTTCCTGTGCTCGTTTGAATCCCAATCCGATCTGCCAATATTCCAACGAATGATTGGAGCCCGATGACTCTCTCCTTTAGAGCGATCGAATGGGAAGATGGCGAGGGTGGAGTGGTCTCGATTCGTCGCTTTAACTCCACATGTTCCGATCCAAGGAGCGATAGCCAATGGCGCCGAGGATGTCGTCGCCGGTGATCTTTTCGCGGGCGTTGAGATCGGCGAGGGTGCGGGCGACTTTAAGGATTCGGTCGTGGGCTCGGGCGCTGAAGTTCAGGTCGTTCATGGCGTGCTCCAGGTAGCCATTGCACTCGGCATCGAGTTCGCAGTGCTGCTTGATGAGGCGCGGCGTCATGCCGCTGTTGGTATGCACGCCGCGATGCTTCTTGAAGCGCTCTGCCTGGATCTCGCGGGCGGCGATGACTCGGTTGCGGATGTCTGCGGAAGATTCACCGACTTCTTTGGAGGAGAGTTCTTTGTACTCTACGAGGGGGACTTCGACATGCAGATCGATGCGATCCAGGAGCGGCCCACTGATCCTTTGACGATAGCGTTGGATAACGGGCGGGCTGCATTTGCAGGCGCGCTTGGTATCTCCGTAAAAACCGCAGGGGCAGGGGTTCATGGCGGCCACGAGCATGAAGCGGGCGGGGAAGGTGACGCTGCCTGCGGCTCGGGAGATGGTGACTTTGTTGTCCTCAAGCGGTTGGCGCAGGACCTCCAGCGTGCTGCGGCGGAACTCGGGGAGTTCATCGAGAAAGAGCACGCCGTTGTTGGCGAGACTGACTTCGCCAGGGCCGGGGTTGGTGCCGCCGCCGAGCAGCCCGGCATCGCTAATGGTATGGTGCGGGCTGCGAAAGGGGCGTGTGGCGATGAATGCGTGCTGCTCGTTGATCAGGCCTCCGGCGCTGTGGATCTTGGTGGTTTCGATGGCTTCTTCTTCATCCATCGGTGGCATGATGGTGACGATGCGCTTGGCAATCATCGACTTGCCAGTGCCGGGTGGGCCGACCATGAGGATGTTGTGGCCGCCAGCGACGGCGATCTCCATGGCGCGCTTCGCATCGTGCTGACCTTTGACGTCTGCAAAGTCGATGTCGTAGGCGCTGGCGGAGGCAAAGAACTCGGTGGCGCGATTTGGCTCTGGCTCGATGTCAAAGGCACCGCGAAGGTATTCTGCAGCTTCGCGCAGATTATTCACGCCGATGATATCGATACCGGAAACGACGCTGGCTTCGATGGCGCATTGTTTGGGAAGAATGAGACGTGCGCGCCCCTGAGCCCGAGCCTCAAGCGCAATGGCCAGCACGCCGCGGACAGGGCGCAGGGCGCCGTCGAGTCCGAGCTCGCCAATGATCATTGAAGAATCCAGTGCGACCTCGGAGATCTTGAGCTTTTCGGTGATGACAGAGAGGGCGATGGGCAGGTCAAAGCCGGGGCCTTCCTTCTTCAGGTCAGCGGGTGCAAGGTTGACCGTGATGGTGCCTTCCGTCGTGCCGAGCCCACTGCTTTTGATGGCGGCGGTGACGCGTTCTTTGCTCTCCTTCACCGCCGTGTCGGGCAGGCCGACGATGACAATCTTGGGGGTGCCGCCGGATTCGAGCGACTCAATCTCGATCTCGGTGGCATTGACCCCAACGAGCGTGGCTGAGTGTGTGCGGGCGACCATCGGTGCATTATTAAGCAAATGACGATTGGCGCAAGCTTGATGGCGGGCGGAGTTCATTTTGCACGGCGGGGCGTCTTGGTTCGGGCTCCCTGCTTCTGGTTCCGCGTTGACTGTCCATCTTCGCGGTCGTAGGGACTGTCTGGCTAAAGGCCACTGCCATGTCCCTGTCGATCGCAACCACCCCGGCGCCACCCTATTTTGCGGTGATCTTCACCTCGCTGCGAACCGATGGGGACCAAGGCTACGCGCGGATCGCGCAGCGAATGCTGGAGTTGGCCGCCACACAGTCGGGATTCCTCGGCGTCGAGAGTGCTCGGGGGGATGATGGACTGGGAATTACCGTCTCTTATTGGGGGAGTTTGGAGGACATTCAGGCATGGAAACAACACGAGGAACATGAAGCGGCGCAAAAGGTGGGCCGCAGCGTTTGGTATGCAGCCTACCAAGTCCGCATCTGCGAGGTGATGCGATCTTACGCCCTATGAATGAGACCACGAAAGGAATGCTGATCGGGTTTTTGGGAATCGCTTGCTTCAGCCTGACGCTGCCAGCCACGCGCTGGGCGGTGGCTTCGTTTGATCCGATGCTGGTGGGTTTAGGACGTGAGTTAGTAGCGGCCTGCTTGGCATCGGTCATCCTTTTTTGGACCAAGCAAAAACTTCCGAACGCCCAACAGGTGCGGCGATTGTTTTTCGTGATGATCTGTGTGGTGTTCGGCTTTCCGGTGCTGATGTCCTGGGCCATGCAGAAGGTTCCGGCGGCGCATGGGGCGGTGATGCTTGGCGTGCTGCCGCTATTGACGGCGATGGCGGGTGCGGTGCGTGCGCACGAGCGGCCTTCGCTGGCGTTTTGGGCACTGGGGATCGCGGGGAGTGTGTGTGTGATCGTCTTTGCCTACTCCGAGGGCGGTGGCCATTTTGGCGTCGCGGATCTTGCGCTGCTGGGTTCGGCGATTTTTGCGGCGTTTGGTTATGCGGAAGGGGCGATGCTGGCGCGCGAACTCGGGGGGTGGCAGGTGATCAGTTGGGCGACGGTGATCGGAGCTCCGTTTGTGGTGGGTCCCGTCGCATGGTTGATCTGGAAGCAGGGGCTCCACGGAACGCCATCGGCTTGGCTAGGCATGGCGTATGTGAGTGTGTTCAGCGCGTATCTCGGTTTCTTTGCGTGGTATCGCGGATTGGCGCTGGGTGGTGTGGCGCGTGTGGGGCAGGTGCAGTTGCTTCAACCGTTCCTGACGATGGCGTTTGCGGCCGTGTTTATGGGCGAACACTTTGGGCCACGCGGTGTCTTGGTCGCCAGCCTCGTGGGAGCTGCGGTGTATTTTAGCCGCAAATGCCAGATCACGCGTAAACCTTTGGCTTCAACCTAGCTTATGGGAAATTTACGCTCTCACATTGATGGTGACCTGGCCGAGTGGATCGGTGCTCAACGAATGTTTTTCGTCGCGACGGCGCCGCTATCTGCGGATGCCCACGTCAACTGCTCGCCGAAAGGCGGGGATGCATTCCGGGTGCTGGGAGAACTCGAAGTGGCGTATCAGGACGTTCATGGGAGCGGCGCTGAGACGGTGGCGCACTTGCGAGAGAACTGCCGGATTCTGATCATGTTTTGCGCCTTCGAAGGCGGGCCCAAGATCGTGCGGTTGCATGGCCGGGGTGAAGTGATCGTTCCGGGACATCCTCGCTTTGAATCTCTCGCCACCCTGTTTCCGCCGCATCCAGGCACTCGCTCGATCATCCGTATCGATGTGGAGCGGGTCTCAGACTCATGTGGTTTTGGGGTGCCAAAGATGTCGTTCGTTGAAGATCGTGATACTCTGCAAAAGTGGGCGCAGGGTCAGGGCGACTCGGGACTGGCGGCGTATCGTCAGAAAAAGAATGCGAAGAGCATTGATGGACTGCCCGCATTTCCCTTGCCGATGTCGCCACTGGCACTTCCTGCGACATGGGATCGCGTTTCGGAGGGCTATGATGCGGAGGTTCGACCTGTATTTGCGGCGTTTTCCGAATCTGCGTTGAATCTAGCGAATGTCGGGGCAGGCATGAAGGTGCTGGACGTTGCGGCGGGTCCGGGAACATTGGTGGAGCTCGCCGCAGAGCGAGGCGCACAGGTGAATGCCATCGATTTTTCTCCTCGGATGATCCAGCGGCTTCGCGAACGAATCCGCGCTGCCGAGTGGCCGGGGGTGGAGGCGCTCGTTGCCGATGGGATGGCGTTGCCGTTCGATGCGGCTGCTTTTGACGCTGTCTTTTCGATGTTCGGCTTGATGTTCTTTAGTGATCGGCACAAGGGATTGAGTGAACTGCGACGGGTCTTAAGGCCTGGCTGCAAGGCGGTGATATCGAGCTGGGTTCCGATGTCTCAGCTGCCACTTTTTGCGACGACGATGACCCTTCTCGGCGAGATACTGCCCGATCTACTGCCGTCGAAACCGCTGCCACCTGTTCTCAACGATGCAACCTCCTGCAGGCGAGAGTTCGAGGAGGCTGGGTTTCAGAACGTCCAGACTGCCGAGCAATCGGTGACCTTTGACGCTGCTACGATGGACGATTTTGTGGATTCGCTGCGACGAACCAACGCGATGGTTGCCCATGTGGCTGAAGTCGCGGCAGACCGCTGGATCGATGCCGAGCGTCAGCTGGGTGAAGGTTTGATCCGCCAATTCGGTGCGGGGCCACAATCGATGACGATGACGGCAATCCTCACCGTTGGGACCGCGCCGTGAGTTCACACGATCACTTTTCACTGCAAGCCACCGAGTATGCGCGGTTTCGGCCGACTTACCCGGCGGTGCTTTACGACTGGCTTTGTGACCAGAGTGCCCAGCGCGGTGTTGCGTGGGATTGCGGCTGTGGATCGGGGCAGGCGACGGTCGGTTTGGCAGAATGGTTTGCTGAAGTGATCGGGACCGACCTGAGCGCGTCCCAGATCGCACAAGCACCGGTAATCCCCAACGTGCGATGGAAGGTTTGTCGTGCTGAAGAGAGTGGCTTGGCATCGCAATCGGTAGATTTGATCACGGTGGCGCAGGCTCTGCATTGGTTTGATTTGACGGTTTTTTGGCAAGAGGTCAGACGCATCTTGAAACCGGGCGGACTGGTCGCCGTCTGGAGCTATGGGAGATTTCAGATCGCCGATCGGGAGGTTCAGTCAATCTGTGACCATTTTTATGACGAGGTGGTCGGGGAGTTTTGGCCGAAGGAAAGGAAGATCGTCGAGGCTGGTTACGATGCTCTGACCTTCCCATTTGACGAGCTTAGTCCGCATCCGATGGAGATCGTTGCAGCGTGGAGCCTTGGAGAGTTGCTTGGCTATTTTTCGACCTGGTCGGCAACCGTTTGCTGCGCCCAGACAAAAGGGTCGAGTCCGATTCCTGACCTTGCTGAAAAGCTTCGTCAATCATGGAGAGAGGGCGAACGCCGAGTCCGTTGGCCCATTTCGATACGGGTTGGACGGGTTTGAATCGGCTGGACCTAGAACTGCTATCGGCAATCCGCTGATTGACTCTTCGCAGTGTCATAGGTTAACTTACCGAAGATTTGCCATCAAGGCGGTCCATTTGACCCATGAAAAGAAAACTTTCCTTTCGGCTGATACTGGTGGGTGTCAGTGTACTTTCCACAGATGCATCCCTTGCGGAATCAGGATGGTCGGTTTCAGCCGGCCTCCAGACCCGACAGGTTAATGTTGGTTTTCAGCTGGCAGCTCCTTCCGCGATCAGCGCTGCTGGCGCTTACTCGCTTCGTCGCGCTGCGGGTCTTGGCGATGTTGGCGTTGCCACCAGTGGAACCCAGTTCCTGAGGTATGAAGACGGCACTGTTGGGGTAGATCTCTCCTTTTTCAAAAGAGGTGACACGAGTTTTTCCGTCAGTTCTGCCTCTCAGGTTGTCTTTGGAGATCAACCTCCGGGGGCCGATTTTGCGACGCCGGGCACCGTCACTTTTCACAGCAGTGGGATTGCTTACGAGTATGCGACGCTTTTTTCCGCCACACCCTATGAAGGTGAGGATAATGAGGTAGTGCTGAGCCCGTTCATCGAGTTGCGGCGTGAGCTCTTCCGAAACGATCGGCTCAGCGCCGGGGTGTCGGTGGGCTGGTCCTGGCTTCAGAGCTCGCATTCGAGTGGGTGGCAAAACGTCGCCAGTCTGGCGGTGGTGGAGACCGCGACGCGAACCAACTACACCTACGTCTACGATCTGCCCGCCAGTGCCGGGGGAGCACCGACTGGCTTTCCACCGGTGTATGACAACACGTCATCGACGGGCGTGATTGTCGACCCCGACGCCTACAATAGCTTTGGAGGCTTCAGCCCCGGAGATGATGAGTTTGTGCGCTCCGCACGGACGCTCCGCAATGGACGGAGCTCCGATCGACTGATCGTCCTGCTTCAAGCACGTTCGAGGGCCGACCTGAAATTGAATGCCCAAGTGCTGCCCATGCTCGCCGACATCCGTTGGCAGGCCGCTCCGCGTATGGCTCTGAGTCTTTTGGCGGGCCCCACGCTGAACGTCATTCATCATCGACTGAATAGTCGCACGGATTGGTTGCTGAATGGAAGGAGGTTTGCGAGTTCCGAAGCCTCAGATAGCGGCACTCGGTTGACGGTGGGTGGAACCTTGCGCGCTCTGGTTTCGGTGGCGCTTTCGCAGGATGGACGCTGGTCGTTTGAGGCGGGTGGCGGTTATGATTGGGTGCCTGCACACACGGTTTCTGCGGGTCATGCAACGGCGAAGATAGATCTGAGTTCTTGGGTGGGTAGTGCGGGATTCCGCTACGTCTTTTGATTTTTCGTTGAAACGGGCGACCAATGCAGACAGCGTCGCGGCATGAAAATCGTCGCATGGCTGGCCAGTGCACTGTCGGGACTCGACCCCGCTCCGAAACCGATCGACAGCGCGAAGCCGCCCGTGGTGGTGGTGCATGGCATTCATGCCACGGCCAAGGACATGACGCGATTGGTGAGAGCCCTGCGGGCGGATGGGCGGGAGGTGTTTGCGCCGACATTGACACCCAACGATGGCACCGCCAGCATTGAGGAATTGGCGAAGCAGTTGGATGCTGCGATTGCGGAGCATGTGAAGCGAGGACCGTTTGATTTGATCGGCTACAGCATGGGTGGCGTGGTGACGCGCTACTACTTGCAGCGTCTGGATGGACTGAAAAAGGTGCGTCGCTATGTGACACTCAGCGCGCCGCATCATGGGACGATCTTGGCGCGGATGAATTGGGGCGCTGGCGGCAAAGAAATGCGGCGGGACAGTGCGCTCTTGGCGGAGTTGAATTCGGCAGCCGATGGATTGAGGGCTGTCGCCTTCACGAGTTTCTGGACTCCAACCGATCTCATCATCGTGCCCGCACGCAGCAGTGAGATGCCTCAGGCGCACAACGTCCGTGCTTGGGGATTGGGTCATTTTTCCTTTATTTTTGAACCGCGCTGCATCCGCCGAGTGGTTGCCGCGCTCAAGTAGTTCGCAGATTGAATCCTGGATACGATTGAACACACCCCGCTCGACTTACACCATGAGACCCATCCAAAAATCCCGTGCGATGATTCGCGAAGAACTGGAGTGCGCGCCGGCTTTGCGACGGTTTGGCAGTGGGTGGATCAGCGGTGTCGTGGGGCTTGTTCTCGGGGTGGCTGGACTGGCGCTGGTGTTAGCACTGCGGTTTCCTGGTGCCTTCAGTGCGAAGGAGTTGACCGCGGTCTTAACGACATCGTGGTTTCGCATCGTGTTGCTTGGCCTTCTGCTGATCGCGTATGCGAGCTCCGTGTTGAGCTTGATCTTGCGGTCTTCGAAGACCTTAGGCGGATTTGGATTGGCGATTACGCTGCTGGCATCAGTCATTGGGGGTTGCCGTGCAACGGCTGTGGCACCGGACGTTACGCCGCTTTATCTCGGGTTAGACTTCTTTGTTCTGAACGTGCTCTTCACGGGTGTGGTGTTCATCCCCCTGGAAACTCTTTTCCCGCGGAGAAATGAGCAACCGTTGTTTCGGTCGGAGTGGCGGGAAGATCTCTTTTACTACTTGGTTAGTAGCCTCATGGTGCAGATCATCACGTGGCTGAGCTTCGGACCCGCGAGGTTGCTTTTTGTTGCGACGGGCTGGGCTGAGTTTCGGGCTTGGGTGGCGGCTTTGCCCTTCATCGTCCAGTTGGTGGCGATCATGTTTTTTACTGACCTAGTTCAATATTGGGTGCACCGCGCATTTCACCGAATCCCGATATTGTGGCGCTTTCATGCGGTCCATCATTCGGCGAAGTCGATGGACTGGATGGCTGGGGCGCGGATGCATTTCTTGGAGATCCTGGTGCTGCGTGGTTCCACTGTGATGCCAATGATGCTTTTGGGTTTCAGTCAGATGGCCGTGAGTGTTTACATCTTCATCGTGTATCTCTGGTCCACCTTTGTGCATGCCAACATTGGTTGGCGCTTGCGCTGGATGGATCGGTGGCTCGTCACACCGCGCTTTCACCACTGGCATCATGGCATCGAGAAAGAAGCCATTGATGTGAACTTCGCGATTCACTTCCCGTGGCTCGACAAGATCTTCGGCACCCATCACCTGCCGGAAGATCGCTGGCCGGAAGGCTACGGCATCCACAATCATCCCGTGCCCAACGGTTACTGGAAGCAGTGGTGGTATCCTTTTCGTCGGAAGTAGCCGATGCTAGCGTACCCGCACAAACTTCAGGAGGGGGGCGGCGGGGGAGGAGAACTGGGCGACGTAGAGATTGCCGTGTTGGTCCACAGCGATGCCGTGGGGATGGATGAAGGGGGCACCGAGTGACTTCATGGGCTGGAGATTTCCATTGGTGTCGTATTCCGGCGCGGTTCCTCCGATGTTGGAGATGACGCGGTTCTGACGATTCAGCACGGAAACGAAGCCGGGAGCTTTTTTGTCGGCGGGCCAGTTATCGCTTAAATGAGGGATGAAAACGTAGTCGCCAAAAAAGACGGCGTCGCGAGGATTGCCGCCGGGCATGGCGAACTTGTCGATGAACTGGCCTTCCGGCGTGAAGCGTTTGACTTCGAGCTTATCGCTCATGCAGACGAAGAGAACGGGATCGCTGGGGTTGCGGCGATCCATGCCGCCGCCATGCGGACCGAAGTGGGCGAGCTGGTTTTCGCCTTCTCCAAGGTTACCGCCCCAACTGCGTAGCAGCGTGCCATCGGCGCGGTAGTGATGGATGTAGTCTTTGCCATAGCCGTCGAAGACACAGAAATCGCCGCCCTCAAGCATCACGACTTTGGAGGGCTTGTATTCGGCGGGCTTGGCATAGAGTCCGGTGGACTCGGGGCAGGGATAGACGGCGAGTTCTTTGCCATCGAGCGTGAGCTTGCGGACTTCATGCAGCACGGTGTCGGTGATGAAGAGTACTTCGCTGCCGTTTTCCTCGGCCAAGGTCATGCCATGCGCCCCCGGCATGCGCGCGGTCCAGGTGGTGATGAGGCTGCCATCCGCGTTGAGGATAACGAGGTTGTTCTTGGCGTCGTCCGTCAGGAAGAGAATGCGACCCGCTTTATCGAGGGTGATGGCGTGACCATTCTTGATCGACACGCTCTTCAATGCATCACCTGCCCAACCTTCGACGAGCTGATAGCGAAAGTCACCTTGGCCGAGCATTTCCGGGGCGGCGGAAGCGCAGGTTGCAAACAACAGGAGGGCTAGAATGGGACGCATCATGGGCCGGTGGGTGTGAGATAACATCAACTGCTTCGCCGCATCGTTCTTTGCACCCGAACTGCAAATGAATGCGATTCACTGCTTGCGTGGCGCCGCAGCTCAAGGGATGAATGTCTTGCGGATGCTGGACTTCATTGATCGATTTGTGCTGTATTTAGCCACGGAGCGTGGGCTCTCCGTGAACTATCAGCTGTCCGTGCGGCGTTCGCTGGAGGCACTGGCAACTTGGTTGAAAAAGGATCGCCACAAAGAGGAGGTGGCGCATGTCACCACGCAGGATATCGCGGATTATTTGGCTTTTCGGAAGCATGGGGGACTTGCCGCTTCGAGTGCGCGCATTGAGTGGATCGCGATGCGGATCTTTTTCCGTTGGTTGGGTGGTCGTGGGATGCGCAAGGGCGACCCGGTGGAGCCCATCCTGGGACCACGGCAAGAGCAGCATCTGCCGGACACTTTGAACGAGGAACAGGTGCGGCGGTTGATTGAGTCGGTGTCTGGCCAGGAGCCACTGGACCGCCGAGATCGTGCGATTCTCGAGTTGTTTTACGCCAGCGGCTTGCGGTTGGCGGAGCTGGTGAATGCGCGACTCGAAAATCTGAGTCTGGAAGAGGGCTGGATTCGCGTGACGGGGAAGGGGAAGAAGACGCGCCTGGCTCCGGTTGGGACGAGTGCGCGAGAGGCGATCGCGGCATGGCTGGAGTTTGCGCGTCCGAGTTTGGTTAAGCCAAAGACGCAGAGTCACATCTTCCTTTCTCGTCGCGGCACTTCGCTGACGACGACTCGGGTCTGGCAAATTGTGCGCGAGCGTGCGGCCATGTGTGGGTTGGATGTCGGTGTGCATCCGCACCAGTTGCGTCATTCGTTTGCGACGCATTTGCTCAATCATGGGGCGGATCTGCGTGTCATCCAGGAGATGCTGGGGCATGCAGACATCGCGACGACGCAGATCTACACGCATGTGGATCAGGGGCGCTTGAAAGCAGTGCACCGGAAGTTCCATCCGCGCCCTTGAAGCTACTCAGCGCCGGGTGACGGCATCTTCACGAACATTGTTGGTTGGGACTTGCTGTGGCGCGCGTAAACGCTGATCATGCCTCCCATGTCTGCTACTTCCAGTTCTCGCTCTCGCCGTTTGCCGATTATTGTCACGCTGGCCGTCGTGGCGGCGATTGCCTGGATGTATGCGACGGGTCAGGTGGTTCGGTCTTTTGCATCGATTGCGTTGATACTGCTGTGGGTGATGGTCATCGGTTTGTGGTGGGCCTTTGGGCCCCGGGCCGGAAAGGTGGGCCGGTTGTTGAAGTTCGTCGCGGGGCTTGCACTTGCGATCGCGGCGTTTTTCGGATTGTTTCGTTACGACGGCTCCTCGGACGGCTCTGCCCTGCCGCGCTTTGTTTTCAAATGGATGCCGAAACGTGAATTGCCAAGCCTCATCGTTGCGCCAAGCACGGCACCGGCTGCGGGGGAGTTGCCAGCGGGTCTCGCGGATCTGACTCGCTTCTCGGGCCCGAACGGGGACGGCGTTTTCCCTGAGCTGACATGGGATCCGCAATGGGAGACGAATCCTCCGCGTGAAGTTTGGCGGAAGCCTGTGGGTGAAGGTTGGTCCGGCTTTTCAGTGGCAGGGCGGCGGGCGATCACGATGGAACAGCGCGGTGAGGAGGAGACGACGGCTTGTTATGATGTCGTGACGGGCGATGTGCTCTGGTCTCATGCCGATGCCGCGAACTTCACCGAGAAGATGGGCGGCAATGGTCCCCGCTCTACGCCAACGATCGATACGAAGGCTGGATTGGTCTATGCCTTTGGGGCGACTGGACTCTTGAATTGTTTGGAGCTCGCAACGGGCAAGCAACGCTGGCAGGTCGATGTTTTGAAGGTCACCGGAGGAGGCAATGTGACTTGGGGAAAAAGCACCGCGCCTTTGCTGGTGGGAGAATCGGTGGTCGTGAGCGGGGGTGCCAGTGGTCCTGTGTTGTGTGCCTTCAAGCAGGCTGATGGCAGCCTGGCATGGAAGACGCAATCGACCGCAGCGAGCTACAGCAGTCCGGTCTTGATGACCCTCGGGGGTGTCGAACAGATCGTGAGTGTGAATCAAAACTCCGTCACTGGCCATGAGCCACTTTCGGGTGCCGAGCTGTGGAATTTTGACTGGCCCGCCGGCATGCCCAAGGTCTGCCAACCGATCGCCGCTGGTGATGATCGCGTCCTCGTGACGGCAAGCTACGGGATGAAGTCGCATCTTTTGAAGATCGCGAAGAAGGGCGATGCGGGATGGTCCTGTGAGGAACTGTGGGCCAGCAGTTCGCCACGCACGAAGTTTAGCAGCGCGGTCATTCATGATGGCCATATCTATGCCAATGATGAGGGAACCCTGGCCTGTGTTAATCTGGCGGATGGAGAGCGTTTGTGGCGCGAGGGGCGCTACGGCTTTGGTCAGTTGATCCGGGTTGGCGGCTATCTGCTGATCCAGGCAGAGCAGGGTTTTGTGGCGGTGGTGAAGCTTGATCCAACCGGGTTGAAAGAGGTCGCGAGGGTGAATGCGCTCAGCGCGATGACGTGGAATCCGCCATCCTTGGCAGGGCGTTGGTTGCTGGTGCGCAATGCGGAAGAGGCGGTATGCTATGAGCTGCCTGAGTTGGCAAAGAAGTGAGTTATTTGTCCTTCATCAAACTGACCGCGAGACCTCCGCACAGTGTGAGCGCAAACCCGATGGCTTGAGCGGGGCCGAGCGTCTCTCCCAGCAATGCCCAGGCAAGGAAGAGCGTGACAATGGGGCCGATGGAGCCAATGATCGCGAACTTTTGCGATCCAGCACGACGCAGCCCAATGCCGAGCAAATAAGAAGGTAGAACGGTGCCGACGATGGCCACTAGGATTGCCCAACCATAGATGCCGCTGCTTTGCTGAAACAAGGCGGGAATGGGCCGTGCGATCGCGTAGTGCGTTAGGATCATGACGCCAGAAATGCTGCTGACGATGGCAGTGAAGCGATTGGAGCCGACGCGTCGCACCACTGGCAGACTGAGGAGGATAAAACTGGCATATGAGAGCGCGCTGCCGAAGACCAACGCCACGCCGATGAAGAGTTGGTGCAAATCTTCGCTGCGCGCATGGGCCTCGCCAATGAAGGCGATCACGATGCCGAGGTAGGCGGTGATGGCGGCCAGCCCCATTCTTCGATTGAGTCGCTGCCCCTGAAAAAGCACACCACCGATCACCACCATCGATGGATAGGTGTAGAGGACGATCCTCTCCAGCCCGGCGCTGACATACTGAAGCCCGATGAAGTTTACGAGGCTGCTGAGGTAGTAACCGAGGAACCCCAACAGAGTCAGTTGCAGCCAGTCTTTGCGAGTCAGCGCTGCGCGATCCGGTCGGCGGATCAACCAACCGCCGAGCAGAAAGAAGGGCAGAGCAAACAGCATGCGTAGCCCCAGCACGGTCATGGCATCTGCACCCAAGCGGTAGGCGCATTTGGCGAAGACGCCTTTGCAACTGAAGCAGGCAGAAGAAAGTGCAACGACCACGAAAGTGCCGAGTGCCGTTTCAGGTGGCTGTTGGGATTCGGTGTTAGCAGACATACGAGAAAAAACAAAAAGCCCGCAACGGGAAAGTCCGGAGCGGGCGGGAGAAGGATGGGATCAGGAAGTTCGATCGATCGTCTCAACCAGCACACGCCATGCCGCCGACGGGCCAAAGGGCCAGCCATACGAGTGGTTTGGGGTTGAGATGAAGCAATGACATCAAGGCTCATGTCATCGACGAAAGACGACCGCTCGTCAATAGCGGCTGTCTTGAGATTGCTTCATACGAGGTCAAAGCGGATCCCGTGAAGATCCGATGACCTTTCCTTTTCTCATCCACAAGGTCTCCAAGCAATCCATGACGCGCACCACTCTCCTTTCTGCCTCTGCCTTAGTCCGCACAAGATTAATGGCGGCCTCCAGATCATCGGTCGGCAGTGGCTTTAGGCCGCGGTGCAGCTTGCGTGAAAAGTCGTCCCAATGAATCGGAATCACGGTGCGCGGATCAACGCTCTGCACCGTATGCTTCCAGTAATGATCTTGTTTTGCGGAACACTCTTTGGACAGAAAACCGACGCCGAGGAAGACCACGTCCGCCTTCAGACCCTTGAACTGTCCGGCCTTTGCGCCTGCTGTGGTGGTCACGACAAAAGATCCGTCGGGGTGCGTGATGTGCAAGGCAAACACCTGCCCGCACTTGAATCTCCAAAAGTGGGCAGGCATTTTCAGTGGCGCTTTGATGCAGCCCTCGACCAGTGTCTGTGGTAGAAGATGGGATGACACATGATCTGAGGGAGCAAAGCGGATCGTGAAGGCACCCCAACGCTGGGTTAATCCATCGTGTGGCACTTCGATGAATCCGCCATCGTTGCGGCTTCCGACGGCTCCTTCGTAGATGTAGCCAACCGAGTCCGAACCAATCACGACGGCACCGGTGGTCTTCGCCATCGACGTTGCATCGAGCGCGTGATCGTGATGGGCATGTCCCACGAGGATCGCGTCGAGCTTCCTAACGCCTAAGGCATCCAAGACGCGCTGAATCTCCCGAGAGTCAGGGCCGATTCTTCCGAACAAAGTCTGCGGCGGGCCTGGACGCGAGACAAAGCCATCGACCATCAAGTGCGTCTTTCCATCGGAAATAAGAAAGGTGGAGTTTCCAACAAAGGTCACCTTCAATCCGCCCGTGTGATGGGGAAGCCGCAACGATACATCCTCCAGTGGATTGTAGTGCGCGCAAGCTGGGATCATCACGCTGATGAGAACCAGTGCTAGCCAACGGTGAAGGTTCCCGACGGTGTTGTTTTTCATCGCCTTGTGATACGGCAGTGTGGTGGAAGACGGCAAGACGAGATTGTGTCGGGGCCTCACGCCTCCCATCTTCCATAGATGCCGCAGGGCAGGACTTTTTGATCGGCTTTGATGGGGAGGCCGACTTCGCCGGTGGCGACTTTGCCGCCGTGGTCGATGAAGAGTTCGTCGAGGAGATTGCCGAGCACGGTGGGTGATAGCCCGGTGGTGTAGGCGTTGACGAGGAAGAAGAGGGGGCGGTCGGAGAGGACGTCGAGGCACTCGCGCAGCAGTGGCCAGAGGTGGGTCTCGAGCTTCCAGAGTTCGCCTCCGGCACCCCGTCCGTAACTCGGTGGGTCCATGATAAGTCCGTCGTATCGGCGTCCGCGCTTTACCTCGCGCCGCACAAATTTGACGCAGTCATCGACGATGTAGCGCACGGCATTGCGATCCATGCCGCTGAGCGTGACGTTTTCCCCGCACCAGTCCACCATGCCTTTGGCGGCATCAACGTGGCAGACTTGGGCACCTGCGGCTGCTGCGGCGACGGATGCGGCACCGGTGTAGCCGAAGAGATTCAGCACGCTGACTTCGCGCTTCTGGGCGCGTGCGGCGGTGATTTTTTCTGCGCACCAGTCCCAGTTCACGGCTTGCTCTGGAAAGAGGCCGGTGTGCTTGAAGTTGGTGGGGCGGATCTTGAATTTGAGGTTCCGATAGCGGATGTCCCAGTGCTCTGGAAGCGGCCGCGCAAACTCCCAGCGTCCGCCGCCTTTTTCGCTACGATGATAAAAGGCATCCCAGCCAGTCCAGCGCTTGCTGCCGCGGCGTGGCCAGAGGATTTGAGGGTCGGGTCGGACGAGGACGTAGGAGCCCCAGCGCTCGCACTTCATGCCATCACCTGCGTCCAGCAGTTCGTAGTCTTGCCAAGCGTCGGCGAGAAGAAGGTGAGGGGAGCGGCGGATTTCGGGCATGTCGCCAGGATCATGGCGCAGTGCGGGGAAAGATCAAACGCGGGAGTGTTTAGGGGTCCAGACGGATGCTTGTCAGTCTGCCTATTGCTCGCTGATCATCTCTACTTCAACCTGCGCGGTTTGTGGGGCGGGGTTGAGCTGGGTGTCGGGCGCGCCTTGGTGCTCGCGGACAAAACGATCTGGGGAGAGGCGATTGAGAGGGTTGTCGGCATAACCGACACCGGGGTGGATGTAGGGGCCCCGGCGGATCTCAAAATGGAGGTGGGCAGGATAGGCTCCAAAGGCGGTGCCTACTGTGCCGATCTGATCGCCGCGTTGCACGGTCTGATTGGGGGTGACGAAGCTTTCGTCCAGATGGGCGTAAACGGACTGGATGACTTGGGTGGTGCCATCGGGCTGTGCGACGCGGTGGGCGATGATGACCATGTTCCCCCAGCCATCGCCCGGTATGCCGCGATAGACGACGCGTCCTGCACCAGCGGCATAGACGGGATCGCCCAGGTCGGAGTTCATGCCGCCGATACCGTTGAGGTCATCGCCAAGATGCCGGGTGATGCGGAAGGGCTGGGCGTTGTAGGTCAGCGCGCCATGTTCTGAGCCCATCGGGGTTTCAAAGCGGACGGCCTCTGGAAGGCTGGCGATTTGCAGTGGGGTGAGTCTTGCAAAGGCGGTGTCGAGAGGCTTGGCCACCGTAGCGTGCGCTGCCAGATCTTGAAAGCGGGGGGCGAGTCGCTGCCAGATCGAAAGGATGATCGCCGCAGCTGCGAGGAGCGTGATGATAGGGCGAAGGTAGCGGATCACGGCGGGGTGTCAGGCGTCGGTTGCGGGCCGCCGTCCCCAGATCAATGCGAGCAGGGAACCTGCCGCGATAAGGGCGGTAGGAATGGTGGGTGGGCACCAGATGAGGGCGGACTGAAAGGCCAGGAGGCAGCCGGTGAGGGCGAGGGTGATGAAAAGGATGCCGGTGAAGAGCGCACGACCACGACGAGTGCGGGCTGCGATCCATAGGCCTGCGAGTGCTGCGATGCCCCAGGCGATCCACTGCTGCTGAACACCCAGCGTTTGGATGCGTGGCACGCTGAGGGCTTGGGCAAGCGCCTGCGCGTGGAGTCGGGCGGTGGAAAGTGGGCGATCTGGCAGATCGGTATCGATGCCGATGACGATGACTTTTGCGGACTTCAGATGGGCCTTGTTTTCTGGCGTGAGTGCATCCGTGAGCCCGCCTGTCATGAGGTCGAGTGCATTGATGAGCGGCACGGGCACCGCATCGGGTTTGATGGAGAGGTCTCCCTGCGGGGTGAGTGGCACAAAGCTGCCGTCTGCCAATCGCGCGCCTGCGCCCGCTCCAAAGCGGAGCCGCTGGGCGGCAAAGGGGCTGCGTGTCGCACGGCTGATGGCCTGGGCGATCAGGGTGGGGTGGACCTTATCACCGATGCGCACCGCATAAGGGAGTTGAGCGCCGCCGTCGGGCGCACGGAGGACGAGGCCGAGCTCTGCCTGGGGACGCAGGGCTTCCTCTGGTGCTGCAATGAGTGTGCTTAGCTGTGGAGCGGCAGTGGCGTCACCTCGGACGCGTGGAAAGGACGGTAGCGTGGCATCCAATCCGCCAGTGAATGCGGGGGCGGCGTCTTTGGCTGAGTCTGCACCGGCAGGAATGATCTGGCCCTCCATGCCGAGCGCGATGCTGGGGAAGACTAGCAGGCTGTCTGCCAGTGCTGGGATGAACTCAGGCGCGGGTCGGCCCCAGTTCAGCGGTTGGGTGATGACGAGGACCTCGGGCTGGTACTCTTTGAGTCCTTCTAAAATCATCCGCCAGTCGAGCGGCGGTGGGGGCCAGCTGGCGTATTCGGCGGTATCTTCTTCGCGCAGTCGGATGAGGACGACGGGGCTGTCGGTCGGGATGGCGATGGGATTTTCAAAGCGGTCCCGGCCGTTGGCGATGAGGAAGTCCTCAAAGTATTCATCGACCTGCTGAAAGCGGCCGCTGCTCTGCTCCTGCTGGACATACCAACCGACTGCGGCCAGCGCAGGCAGTGCTAAAATGAGTCGCCACCACGACCGGCCACTAGCTTTCTGCGGCTTTGGCTTGTCCGGGGTGGGGGTATCATCGGGCATGGTCAGGTCTCCACTCTGAAGAGGTGCATGGATACACCATCCGGCCGCAGTGCGACGTAGTTTTCTGCGCCCCTCCACTCGTAGCTGGCACCTGGGTGCAAGAGATCGGTGACGCGGTAAGTGCTATCTGGGCCTAGCCCTAGAGCCGCCAAATCCAGTCTGACCGTGGAGGCAGTTGGCTCGTGCCCGTTAAGAGAGACAATACAGAGGATTCGATTGGAGAAGTCCGGTGTGCACTTGCTATAGCAAATGATGTCCCCGTGGTCTGCGTGGTGAAAGCGCAGGTTGTCATACAGGTGCATGGCGGGATTTTCCCGGCGGATGCGATTCAGTTGGCGGATGAAGGCCTTGATGTTCCCGGGCGCATTCCAATCGCGGGCGACGAGCTGGTACTTCTCTGAGTGGTTGTATTCTTCCTTGCCAGGGTATGGCTCGTTTTCACAGAACTCGTAGCCGGAGTACATGCCCCAGGTGGAGGACATGGTGGCGGCGAGCGCCGCACGGAGGCGGAACATCTGTGGGCCGGCGTTTTGCAAATGGCCGGGGAGGATGTCTGGGGTGTTTGGCCAGAAATTCCCGCGATAGTACCAGCGCATCTCGCCCTGGGTCAGCTCGGTGGCGTACTCGGTGAGTTCGGCCTTGGTCTCGCGCCAGGTGAAGTAGGTATAGCTCTGGGTAAAACCGACCTTGCCGAGGACCTGCATCATCCGTGGTTTGGTGAAGGCTTCTGCAAGGAAGAGCACCTCAGGATGCTGACGCTGCACGGTGGTGATGAGCTCTTCCCAGAAGGCAACGGGCTTGGTGTGTGGATTGTCCACGCGAAAGATTTTCACACCCAGGTCCACCCAGTGGAGGACGACGTCGATCAGTTCCCGCCAGAGGTTCTTCCAGTCGGCGCAATGGAAGTTGATGGGGTAGATGTCTTGGTACTTTTTGGGCGGATTTTCTGCGTAGCGAATGGATCCATCCGGGCGCTGGTAAAACCAATCCGGGTGATCTTTGACATACGGATGGTCTGGGGAGCAGTTGATGGCAAAGTCGAGCGCGATCTCCATGCCGAGCTTCTGGGCTTCTCCGAGGAGCCAGACGAAGTCTTCCTCTGTGCCGAGTGCGGGTTCGATATCGCGATGGCCGCCGGTGGGTCCACCGATGGCCCATGGGGAGCCGACATCATCTGGCTGGGCGGTGAGGGTATTGTTCTTCCCCTTGCGGTGGGCTATGCCGATGGGGTGGATGGGCGGGAAATAAACGACGTCAAAGCCCATGTCCTGCGCATATTGGAGGCGCGGAAGGCAGTCGCGGAAGCGGGAGTGCTTATTCACCAATCCCTCTGCACTGCGGGGGAAAAACTCGTACCACGCAGAGAAGCGCGCGCGTTCACGCTCTACGATGGCGTGCAGGGGTGGGGAGACGGTGGACTGGCTGCGATCGGGGTAGCGATCCATGAGCTTCTGGAGTTCCTCGGAAAGCAGGACCTCCAGCATCTCGTTTGGTGGCAGCGTCTGAAGGAGGGTGGCGCACTCGCTGAGCTGGGCAGAGGCATCAGTTGCTCCGCCAGCGCGGGCGCGGGTGGAGGCATCCAAAAGGAGGCGGGCACCTTCAGCGGCCTCGATCGGGACATCGGGATCCTCAGCGCCGACGCGGATGGCGAAGGTCTTTTTCCAGGAGCGAAAGGTATCTGCCCAAGCCTCGATGCAGTACTCCCAGCGGCCGATTTCTGCAAAGGCGCAGGTAGCGGTCCAGCGGTCGTTTTCCGTGGGGGTCACGGGGGCCTCGAACCAGCGCTGCTGGCCATCCATCCGCCATTTGAGCACCGCTGTGATGATGTCGTGGCCGTCTTTGAAGATGTCCACCCAAAGGGTGAAGTCTTCGCCGAGGATGCGCTTCACCGGATGCCGCCCGCCTTCGATGCAGGGGTAGAAATTCTCGATGACGACGGTGGGTGCGTGTGGGGACGAGGGCATGAGGCGGGGGTTACCAGGAGCTGAGATCTTCGTGCAGGCGATCCATGGCGCGGGAGAATCGTGCCCGGTCTGGCAGCGCATCTGCGCCGAACGGCACGACTTCAGCCCGATTGTGGCGCAGGGCGGTGATGCCATTGCCGATGGCTGGATTGGCGATGGCCTCCAAGGCTTCCTCTGCAAATCGGGCGGCCAAGATACAGTCGTTCGGCGTTGTGTGGCCTCCACGTTGGAGGTGACCCAGCACGGATGGCCGGACCTCAAGGTCGGGGAAGGGGCCTCCGGGTCGCTGGAAGTACTGCTGGAAGGCGTCCATGAGCACGTAGGCGCGGTTGCGGGTCTGGGGCGGGTCAAATTTGACGCCCTCTGCTACCAGAACAATGGCGTGACCACGTCCGCGCGTCATGCCGCCTTCGATACGAGCTGCCAGCGATTCCATCTGCGCCTGAGTCAACGGCCCGGGCTCTGGGGTGATGACCATTTCTGCGCCGGAGGCCAGCGCGGCCATGCGGGCGAGATCGCCGCTTTCCCGTCCCATCGTTTCCAGGACCATGACGCGGCGATGGCTGCGGGCAGTATCGATGAAGTGATCCACGGCCCATACCAGAGTGTTCACGGCGGTGTCCACACCGAGGGACATCTCTGTGAATTGGAGGTCGTTGTCGATCGTGGCTGGCACGCCGATGACGGGAATGTCGCTCTCCTCAGCGATGCAACGTGCTCCGCTGAGAGATCCGTCCCCGCCGACGACGATGACCGCGCAAGCGTCTAGTTGTTTTAGGAGGGAATAAACTCCGGCGCGGACTTCGGGCTCCATGAACTCCAGGCAGCGTGCGGAGCCGAGGATGGTGCCACCCTTGCCCATGATTCCGGAAACCGAGGCGTGATCCATCCGGATGATGTGCTGCTGGGCATTGATCAGTCCGGCGCGACCGGTGGTATTGGCGATCTGCTGCTTCAGGCGGATGATCGCTTCGGGATCGCCACTCACATTGCGTGCGGTGCGGACTAGGCCGCGGTAGCCATCGCGCACTCCTAGAATGGCGACATTGTGGCGGTTGAGCCCGAGCCGGACGACGGCGCGGAGGAAGGCGTTCATGCCTGGGGCATCGCCTCCACTGAAGAGGACAAAGATGGGTTTTTCGGGATAATCGTTCATGAAATGATCTGCAGTCAGGGCGTGCAGTCGCCGGAGGGACTGCCAGACATAGCCACACGACGCACAGAGGCAAGTGGAGCCTTGTGCTCAACTGGGGTGATCTCGGTGGATTAGAGACGGAAAAAGGGGCCTGCTAGGCACCAGTAGGAGCTTGGAATACTTCGTAAATGTTAGTTTTTAAGCTTTGCGAACGCGCTAAACTGTGTAAATTTTCCGTAATTGACATAGTTCTTATCAGAATCTGTCAATGGGAACCAGTCTTTTGATGCTGACCCCCACCTCGAATCAACAGCCAGTGGTGACCGCGTTGCGATCTGACCAGGGGCGGCAGCTTGTCTGGAAGGTGCGCCCGACGTGGTACGTGAAAGTTTTGCCACGGCAGAAAACGAAGAACCGCTTTCATCGGGCCGATTTCCGCGCACCATGACGGCCCCCAAAACTTAGCCCTTCATTCCATCGTGAGCCAGAACCACAAAACCGACGATCTGCGGGTCGAAAAAATCCTCCCACTCTCCCAGCCCGCCTTGCTGATGCACGAGCTCCCCTTGCGCGAGGAGCAGGCGGCCTTTGTGGAGGTGGAACGCAAGGCTGCCGAGGCCATCTTGCGCGGGGAAGATGATCGACTTCTCGTGGTGGCTGGCCCGTGCTCCATCCACGATACGACCTCTGCAATTGAGTATGCTAAGCTGCTGGCAGAGGCGCGGGTGCGCTACGCTGGTGAGATCGATCTGGTCATGCGGGTGTATTTTGAAAAGCCGCGCACGACCGTCGGCTGGAAGGGTTTTATCAACGATCCTCATCTGGACGAGAGCTACGACATCAACACCGGACTGCGGGGTGCGCGGAAGCTGCTGATCGAGCTCACCAAAATGGGCGTGCCGGCTGGGACTGAGTTTTTGGACGTGATCACGCCGCAATACATCGCGGATGCAGTGGTGTGGGGTGCCATCGGTGCGCGCACGACGGAGAGTCAGGTGCACCGCCAGTTGGCGTCGGGCTTGTCGATGCCGGTTGGTTTTAAAAATGGCACGGATGGTGGAATCCAGATCGCGCTGGATGCCATTGAGGCAGCGCGTGGGCAGCACTTCTTTTTGTCCGTAACAAAAGATGGAGTGGCCGCCATCGTGAAAACGAAGGGCAACGATGCCTGCCACGTGATCCTCCGGGGGGGTAAAGGCGGGACGAACTTCGACGAAGCCTCCGTGCAAAACGCAGTCAACCAACTCGCCGCGCGCGGATTGCCGCCCCACGTGATGGTGGACTGCAGCCATGGCAATAGCCTCAAGGACTACCGCCGCCAACCAGAAGCCTCCGCGTCGATCGCCCAGCAAATCCGGTCTGGCAGCCGATCCATCACGGGCGTGATGATCGAAAGCCATCTCGTCGAAGGGCGTCAGGACGCGAAACCAGGCGCAGAGCTCGCCTACGGCCAAAGCATCACGGATGCATGCGTGTCGTGGCAGACTACAGAGGCCATGCTCGGCGAACTGGCCGATGCGGTGAAAACGCGCCGGGGTTGATCGGGGCCAAGATATGGGCGAGCCTAGTAACAAGACTTCATGATATCCTCCGACCAGGCAGGCAAGGCCATCGAGACATTCACAAACGCCCGAATCTTGGTGATCGGGGATGTGATGCTGGACCACTTCATCTGGGGCAATGTGCGGCGCATCTCGCCGGAGGCACCTGTGCCAGTGGTTGAGGTAACCAAGGAAGACTGGTATCCTGGTGGTGCCGCGAACGTCGCGAGGAATATCTCCCCATTCACCCCCCATGTGCATCTGATGGGTCGCGTCGGTGAAGATACGCAGGCACAGATGCTACGCAGTCTTTTGGAAGAGGATGGCGTTGACCCGAATCCCCTGCTCATCAATGCGGCCGTCCCGACCATCTCAAAAGCGCGGGTCGCAGCCCGTCAGCAACAAATCGTCCGCGTTGATCGGGAGACGCACCTTGCGCTGACCGTTGCAGAGCTTGAAGAAGTGCGCAGTCGCCTGCGGGCAATTGCGCCGGATCTGGATGCGGTCATTATTGAAGACTACGGTAAGGGGTTCGTGACACAGGAGTTAGCGGACGTGGTCGCAGAGATTGCGGCGGAGTTTAAGCTAGTAGTGACGGTGGATCCTTCGCCTCGAAACCCGATTGTTTGGCGTGGAATGACCTGGGTGAAGCCAAACCGTTCTGAAGCCTTTGCTGCTGCCGGTATCGAGGACCATTCGCTGTCTATACCGCCCGCAATGAATGAAGAAATCCTGCGTGTCGGGGCGGTGCTTCAGGAGAAATGGGATGCGCATTGCATCCTGATCACGCTTGGGGAACAGGGCATGATGCTGTTTCAGCGGGGTGAAGAACCCCACCACATCCCGACCCGCGCGAGAGAGGTCTATGATGTCTCCGGTGCGGGCGATACGGCGATTGCGCTGTTGACGTTGTCCTTGGCTGCGGGTCTAGAGGCCACGGCTGCGGCGGATCTGGCCAACCATGCCAGCGGCATAGTGGTGGGAAAACTTGGCACTGCGCAGGTCACGCCGAAGGAACTTTTGGCAGCTTTTGAGAAACATTGATATGAGCGACTTTAACCAACTCTTTTCCGCCCACGTCAGCGATCACCTCAGTGTCGCGCAGGCACTGTCTGGGATGACTGCGCAGATTCGCCCTCTGGCAGAGGCATGGCTCACGGCTTTGCAGGCCGGGAAAAAGGTGCTGTTTTTTGGCAATGGTGGCAGCGCCGCAGATGCGCAGCACCTTGCGGCAGAGTTGGTGGTGCGTTTCCGCCAAAACCGCCGCGCATTGCCAGGCATTGCCTTGACCACGGATACGTCGATCCTGACAGCGCATAGCAATGACTTCGGCTTCGAGACGGTCTTTGCCCGCCAGGTCGAGGCACTGGCGCAGCCGGGAGATGTGGTAGTAGGGATCTCCACCTCCGGAAACAGTCCTAGCATCATGGCGGGGCTGAAGGCGGCGAAGGAAGTTGGCTGTGTGACAATCTGTTTCACCGGAGCTGGCGGCGGTGCCTGCGCGCCGCTGGCGGATCTGGTCTTGCACGTGCCGTCGGATGTGACGGCGCGCATCCAAGAGTGCCACATGCTCGTCGGGCATGTGCTGTGCGATTGGGTGGAAGACGCCTTTGCGCAGAAGCAGGCCTGATCCTGCCTCGGCAGTCGGCCTTGGTTGGTGTTTATCAAGTGACGGCA
Source organism: Verrucomicrobiaceae bacterium (assembly GCA_024232965.1). Taxonomy (GTDB): domain Bacteria; phylum Verrucomicrobiota; class Verrucomicrobiia; order Verrucomicrobiales; family Verrucomicrobiaceae; genus JACKQF01. Next base: position 173,930 of record JACKQF010000007.1, read on the forward strand.
GAAACTCCAGTAATGCGCCGATTGATGGGCGCATTCAGTCTCGCGCTGACGCTGCGCCTTGCGCGCATGGTGCTGAACCTCGGCATGGTCGGTCTGCTGGGCCGTTACCTTGGTGATGAGCAGATTGGTCGGCTCTTCGTTGCGCAGGGGGTGGTGCTGATTCTGATGGGTGTGTGCGAACTCGGGTTGGCCAGGATTCCCACTCGCGATCACGTTAGTTACCGCGATCAGGAATCGTCGATTGCTGGCAGTGCTTTCCTCTCGCGCACAATGGTGGGTCTGCTGGTCTTTGTTTGTTTGTGTGGTGTGGCGTGGCTGAGAAGCTGGGAGGATCGCTGGCTGCTTTTGATCTTTGGTCTGGCGCTGCTAACGAATGGATTTGTGGAGATGTCGTCGATCATGACGGCGCGCAATCGGATCAAAGAGGTGGTCGTGGCGCAGTTTGGCGGCTTTCTTCTGTCCGTGGCGCTGACCTTGAGCGGTCTGTTCATGAGAGCACCCGTGGAATGGTTCGCAGTGTCGTTCACGGCGGAGCAATGGTTTACTCACTTCGTTGTGTGGCTGCGCTATCACTCTACGGGGGGGCGACTGCTCCAGTGGCGCTGGCAAGGGGCGCGTGCGATGACCTTTTTGAAGGAGTCCTGGCAGGAATTGGCATCGACCTTGGCCCTGCTGACGTTTTCTCGCATCGATAGTCTGATGGTCAAAGTGATGAGCGGAGATGGTGATGCCGGACAGTATGCCGCTGCGGTTCGGGTCGCGGAGATTCCGACCTTCATTCCGCTCCTGCTCGCCAGCATCGTGTTGCCTCGCCTTGTGGATTTGCGTGATCGCGAACGTGAACGGTATGATCGGCGTCTGGGAGACTATCTTGCGCTTTCGCTGGTGCTGTCGGTGGTCGTGTCCGCTGGCGTGATGGTGACGGCACCTTATGTGGTGGCGGTTTTGTGGGGAGAAAAATTCGCCGCCAGCGTTGGCATCCTCCAGATTTTGGCGTGGACGTTTGTTCCGTATGCGTTGGGCATCGCTCGGTCGCAATACCTGACGGCAGAACGACGGTTGTGGGTGAATACACTTTCGTTGGTGATCGCTCTGGCCGTGCAATATGTGCTGAATTTGCTGTGGATCCCGAAGTGGGGAGGCAATGGGGCTGCGATGTCCGTACTGACGGCATGGGCTGTCGGTTGGATCGCGACCTCTTTAATGTTTGAGCCTGGGCGACGTTTTGTTGCGCTACAGTGGCAAGGGCTCTGGCACCTGCCAACGATGCTGAAGGAATTGCGAACGCTGACCCAGCCAGCCGTGAGGGCAAACTGATCATAGCATGAAAGGCAGATCTTCTGGCTCCTTGCTCATCATCCTGGTGGTGATGTTGGTCGCGCTGTATGCGATCGTGGATCTGCTGCTGACATCGGGGAACATGTTTTCCCGGCTGAGTCTGATGATCATGATCCCCTGCGCACTGGCTGGTCTGGCGGCCCGGCGGACAGCGATGGTTTTGTTTCTCATCTCATGTGGATATGTGGATTTGTTGAAGCGACTGTTGGTGGTAGATGGGCAGATCTCGAAACTCGATCTTTATTATGTATTGGGCATTCCACCGATAACGTTGGGGGCCATTTTGGTTTCGACCCTTGCAGGTGCCATGTCTGGCAGTGTCAAGATCCGCTCACGGCAATGGACCTGGCTGGCGTTAGCCGTTGCCATGATGGGGGTGACGATCATCGCGCAGGTGCGAGAGACTGGTTGGGGGCTGGGACAGTTGTTGCCGGCGTTGGCCAACTCTGCGTTCTACACCGTGATCGTTTTTTTGGTTCCCGTCTTGTTTCCGACCATGGAGGACTCCCTCGCAATGCTGAAGAAGGTTCTCCTCTGCTATGTGCCAGTGGCATTGTATGGCATGTATCAGCAGGTTCACGGTTTCCAGGACTTCGAGATCGCCTACCTGCTGACGGGTCTGTCCATCGAGATCAAGCAGCTGGTGTATGGCGAGGTGCGTGCCTTTTCGACTCTCAATTCACCGACGGCCCTGGGCGCTGTGACGATGATACTGGCCGTGCTTTCGATCGTGCTGACGCAGATGCGTCACACGGCTTCTGGTCGCCCGTTTTTGGGTAAAGCGGTAGGCGTCTTCTTGTTTTGCATCTTCGTCGGTGGGTGGCTGTCATCGACGAGTCGATCCGCGGCCGTGATCCTTCTGATGGGGGCTGCTGGCTGGTGGTGTTTTAGTTCTGGGCCGCGGACATTCTTGGCGTACTTCACCGGGGTTACGGGAATGTTGATGCTGATGGTCTTTGCGGAATCACTTTTGGACCATTTGCGAGATGCCAGTCTAGTTGTGTATGACATCTTTGGTTCGAACAAATTTGGCGAGCAACTGACGCGTCTCGGGACATTCACGGAGCGTCTTCAGGGCTTCTCCAATCTCTTGAAGAATCCGGAATTCCTGACGGCTTTTGGGTATGGAGCGGATCGTGGCATCGACCCGAGTGATCCGCTGTACAACCATGACCTGTTGAGCAACTTGATTGTGCGATTTGGTTTGGTTCCAGTCGGGATTGGGTCCGTGATCGCCGTGTGGGTGGCCGTGTGGCTGCATACTAATTTGCTCCAAATCCGAGAGCTCCGTGTGCGCTCAATGGCGGCCGCCTGCATGGGAATCGTGGTGGGCATGATCGGGTCGTCGCTGCTCAGCGGTAGCTTGCTCACGGTCTTTCCGAACAATGTGTTCTTTTGGGTGCTGGTCAGTTGCGTGCTCGTTGGTTTTCAATCACGAAGTACGGCCGAGGATGCCGAGCCGACACCTGAGCTGCGCCGTCCGGGGCGGCAGGGTCAGCCCGCATTTGCAAGGTATGGGAATGGGGCGCCACGTCCTCCGGAGCCATGGAATAGTCCGATTCGATGAACTCCAAGCATTCATTGCCAGGTGTCCGTCTGCCGGGCGCAACGGTCGCTACGATTGACCTCATGAGAGGTGTGTTGGCGATTCTTGTCTTGGTGGCGCACACGGTAGAGACGGCGCGTATTTCCGCGCACTTGCCGGTGACGGGGAAGGGATGCACTTGGCTGCCGACCCTCGTGATGCAGGGAGGGTTTTGGGTGGGTGGATTCTTTGTGCTGTCGGGGTTTTGTGTACATCTTTCAGTGAAGAAGTTGCTAGAACGTGGGCAGCCTTGGCTGCGTGAATATACCTGGGCACGCGCAACGCGGATTTATCCGATGTTTCTGCTGTCGCTGATCCTATTCGGGGCTAGTTGGCTGTGGCTGGGGCCTTACCCAGCGAATCAGGGGGGCGATCCCGTGGTTCGGGGCGCATGGCATTTGGTCATGCTGCAAGGGATCACCGGCGTGTTCCATGAATTGAAGCCCGCATGGAGCCTGACGTACGAGATGATCTATTATGCTGCATGGCCTGCGCTGATTCTCCTGGCAGGCGGTCGTGTGGGCCGGGCGCTTTGGTTGGGGGCTGGTTTAGCGATGGCGGTGACCGCCGTGGTGGTGATTTTTTGGAAGGTCGCGCATGGCGGTAGCGCCGCATCGTGGTTGATTCCGTTTTGGCTGATTTCTGCGCAGTTTCTGCTGTGGTTGGGTGGGGCTTTTCTGGCGCATTCATGGTCGTGGGTTTCAGTATTGAATCTCCAGCGGTTGGGTGGGTTGGCGGTGCTGGGACTGATCGGCTTTTTTGGTTTGCAAGGCTGGCTCGTCCAACATGATGCGCGGCAGTGGATGCTGCTGCTTTGCGGGTATGCGGCTCTGCCATGCTGGTTGTTGTTGCTGGTTGCTTCGGCGCATTTTGAGCTTGTTACAAAATGGGGCTGGTTGGTTCGGCGCATGGCACTCCTGAGCTACCCGCTCTACTTGCTGCATCAGCTTGTCCTGGATGCAGCTTCACGTCTCTGGGAGTCGCCGACGCAGCCCATGACGTTTGGATTTTTGCTTGGCGCGTTCACTTTAGGGGTGGTGTGGCTCGCGGGGATTCCGGCGGAATGGTTGCTGCTCAGGTGGCGCTCGGTTTGGCTCAAAAAGATGGCGGCAGGCGGGTTGCAGGGCGGAGGCACTGCGGCCCATCCAGTGAACTGATGGCACTGATCATGGATTCCCCTTCCCAGCGTCTGAGATTGCTGATCGTCAGCCATGCCTATGCTGCGATTGAAAATCGAAAGAAGATTCAAGCGCTCGGTCTGCTGGCGGATGTTGTTTGTGTGACGTCTGAGATCAGCCAAGAGGAGATTCTCGGTCAGTCTGCATCTGCTTTTGATAGCGATGACGATGCGCCGGATCGGTCCTATCGGTTGGTTCGGTTGCCTCGCGTTGGTGCCTCGATCACTCGCTTTTACTATCGAGGACTGGGGGCTGTGATGCGTGATAGCGGTGCCTTTGATGCGGTTCTTGTTGAAAATGAACCTTGGGCAGTGGTCCTCTGGCAGGCCTGGTGGCAGTCTCGTCGTTCGCAACCACAGGCTGTCTTCGGGGAGTTTACCTGGGAGAACGTGACTCGCCCGGGCCTGCGTGGATTGATTCTTTCGACGGTGTATCGATTTGCGGCCCTGGTGCTGGACTTTGTGATCGGTGGGAACCGTGCTGCAGTGAATCTGTTCCGATGCTACGGATTAGATGAAGATGCGTCGGTCGTTTCTCCGCAGTTGGGGGTTGATACGGTCTCCCACAGTCCGGTGTCGATTGAAGAGAAGAAGGCCTTGCGACGGCAAAACGGCTTGCCTGCGGATGGAGTATTGCTTGGCTACTGCGGTCGTTTTGTTGAGGAGAAGGGATTGCGCGAGCTCATTAATGCCTGCGTGGCGCTGCGGGAGCGGGGCTCGCCAGTCAATTTGGTGCTTTTGGGGGCGGGAAGTCTGTTGTCGGAATTCCAAATGCGACAGCAGACTGCCCCATGGTTGCATCTCCTGCCGCCGCGTCCTCATACGGGCATTCCTTCGTTTCTTCAGATGCTGGATGTGTTTGTCTTGGGAAGCAAACCGGTGCGGGCCGATGGCGAGTGTTGGGAAGAGCAATTTGGTCATGTGTTGATCGAGGCGATGGCCTGTGGCGTGGTGACTCTGGGCGCGAACAGCGGTGCGATTCCGGAGGTGATTGGCGAAGAGCGTTTTGTGTTTCAGTGGGGGGACGTTGACGGCTTGGAAAAGATCCTGCGCCCACTTGTCGGAGATGCTGAGTTGCGCGAATCCACTTCAGCAAGCCAGCGCCAGCGGATTTGCGAGCTCTATACGCATGAGGCAGTCGCTGGCCAGTGGCTGGCATTTATCAGAAACCGCATTTTGGCTATGTCTGGACATATCGCACGGCGCCGTTCGGAGGCGGTCTCGGTCTAATCTTTTGATAGCATGAACCAACGACTTCATCTGGCGGCATCACGATTTGAGCGACTGTCCCGCGACGCAACCGAGATCCTTTGCCAACCCGGTTGGATCCATATGGGTGAGCCACCGATTGATTGGGGGGCAGAAATTCGCGAGCAGTTTCGCTTTGGCCAATGGCTGGGTGGACTGCGTTTGTGGATGGCATCGCTTTATCGCCAGCGATTCCCCCGATACAGTGCGGCGGAGTTGGCAGAACTCTATGGAAGGTGTGAGTTTCGGGAGTTCTACTTCCAAGCGGGAGACCGGTTGGAGTTTGATGACAACACGTTTTCGATGATCGTTAGCGAGCACTTTTTCGAACATCTCTTTTTGGGGGATGCGATCGCACTGCTGCGCGAGTGCCACCGAATCCTGAAGCCGGGTGGGGTGATCCGAACATGTGTGCCAGACGCTGACCTGCGGACGTATGCGGCCGCAGAACCGCCAGGCTATCCATCGAGTCGTGTCCCATGGACCCACCATCAAAAGCATCTCAGTCGTTGGTCTGTGTATAGTCTCTCTGAGGCGCTGAAAATTGCGGGACTGGAGCCTGTGCCGGTGATGTGCTGCACCAAGGATGGCCAGTTTGTGAATGTCCTCCCAACCTCCGAGACCGATGGGTATGCGGGTTGTTTGGAGCCGGAACTGATCTCCACTACTGCCTATTTCCGAAGACTGCCTTCACTGGTGGTCGATGGCATCAAAAGATAGTTGAGCTGCATCATGTCTTATCGAGAAACCTTGTATCGCGATTACTCCGCAAATTTTGGTGGGGGCAAGACCTATGACGCTCAGTTGCAGTGGTCATCCTATGATGTGGTTTACCAGGGCATGGTGCCGGAGAACAAAAAGGTGGTGGTTGCTGATCTGGGTTGCGGCAAGGGCGAGTGGCTTCAGTGGATGGGCGCACAGGGCATCAAACAACGCACGGGTGTGGACCTGTCGCCGGCGGATCTTGCGGTGGCGAAGATGAATGATGGCGGAGTGCAATGGGTGGAAGGCAGCTTGATGGACTTCTTGGCTGACAATCCTGAGCACTTTGATATCCTTCATGCGAAAGACGTGGTGGAACACTTCACCAAGGACGAGTTCATCGAATTCTTGAGGGCCTGTCAAAAGGCGTTGCGACCGGGTGGGCAGCTCTGGTTGCTGACTTACAATGCGCAGAGTCCGCTTGCCGGGATGACCCGATACGGAGACTTTACCCACGAGATCGGGCTGACGCCTGCCTCGATGGGTCAGTGCCTACGTGCTTGTGGCTTTGGGGAAATGCGGGTCGGCGGCTTTCACTACTGCTCTGGGTCGATCGGTGGGCAGGTGCGACGTTTGCTTGGCTTGGGGCTCTACGCGGTGGCCCGATTTTTGTTAAAGGTTCGCCATGGTGGAGGCGGGACCATGCGGGGTGTGGATCAATACAACGCACAACCCGACCTGATGGCGATTGCCCGCAAGGCCTGATTCTTGTTCATTTCATTATGCTGATCTATCTGAGAGAACTGATCGTGTCGCTGCCCCTGGCTTTGATTAAAGCTGGGAAAAACTTCGGTCTGAAGGGTGCGTGGCTGGCCTTTTGTGACATTGCGCTGACTTTCATCCCGGTGCCGGTGACTCTGCCCGGCTTTGGTGCCCTTTCACGGCGCAATGAGGCGCGTAGTTTGCTGGATAATTTTTGTCTGGGGGAATTGCGCTGTGATGATGTGGAGCAGGCCATCAGGACTTCACCAGCACCGCAGATCATCGACTTGGGGGTGAATCTGGGAATGAGCATTCGCTGGTGGTTTGCACTGAATGAAAAGGCCAGAGTCAGCGGGGTGGAGATGATGCAGGAGTCCCTGGACTACACGACCGATAGGCTGAAGGAGAGCCATCCTGGTTGCGAGTGGAACCCGCTCTGCTGCGCGGTGGCGGCGGCAGATGCAGACAATATGGAGATCAGTTTCGGCGATCCTTTGGAGGGCACAACGAGTGCGAAGGACGCGACGGGTGGAACGAAACGAAGCGTCCCGGTGCGCAGTCTGGACAGTCTTTTTGCGACGAACACAGAGGAGATCCTGCTGCTAAAGTGCGATATCGAGGGCTTTGGCGGCTTTGCGATGCAGGGTGGTAGGGAGCTGCTGCGCAGAACGCGTTACGTAGTGACGGAGACGCACGGTGCGGATGAGATGGAACTGATGAGCAGGGAGCTAATGGCGGCAGGTTTCGTGCCGTTCCAGCTTTCCTCACGATCCCTTTGGTGGCGAAGACCGCAGTCGGTCTAGCGTCAACTGGGCGACTTCTTCGACGCTCCATCGCTTCATGCATATCATCGGCTGCTGACTGTTTTGACAAGTATCAACGGGATGAGTGAATGCATCACAGGGCTGGCATTTCAGCGCGGGATCCCGCAGCAGCAAGAGCCGCTCAGGATGCCACGGCGGATCCCAGTTGGGGGTGGAAGGTCCATTGAAAATGAGACCGGGCAATCCCAGAGCGGAGGCGATGTTCATGGGGCCGCTGTTGTTGCCGATGAAGAACTGGGCTCCTGCCATGAGCGATATGAAGGCCGCGAGACTTGCTGGCTTTTCCCGTCGCACCGCAGGCGGGAGAGCTTCCTCTTCGGGAACGTTTTGGGTGATCCAGACGACGGGATGGCTTTGCACGAGTTCCTTGGCCAGTGCGACGTAGCGATCCATCGGCCAGCGCTTGTAGTCTCGGCTCGCACCCGGATGAATGAGAATGCCACAAGGCGTATCAGCACCGAAACTGCTGAGATCCGGCGCGGGCGGGCTGTCTGGGAGGGATGCGGTGTTGACTTTGAGATCTTGCAGCAGGGCCTTGGCGATCTGCCAGTTCTGCTTAGCGACGGAATCGTGCAGGGAGATGGCCACGCGATGTTGAATGAGGAAGCCAGTGAATCTCTTTTCCAACAGCGGGCCGACGATAGTACGCGCACCGCTGGCGCGGGCCATGATGTAGGAGGCATTGCCTTGGTCATCCGCGATCAGGCAGGCATCAGGGCGCAAGGCACGAAAGGTGCGGCAAAGTTTGAACAACTCGACCGGATGCCGCCAGGACTGATTGAACGCGCGGGTTTCATAGGTCAGCGTATCGACTTGGGGGCAGGTGACGCGGTAGAGTTGCTCTGCGACGGGGCTGGTGACGACTGTGATCTTGGCTTCAGGCATGGCTCGGGTAAGCGCCTGAACGGTGGGAAGAAAGACGACGTTGTCGCCGAGCTGGTTCACCTTGAAGATGAGCAGCTTGGGGGCGGCACTGGTATTGGCATCGACCATGAAAAGTGGGAACTCATAATCCCTATGCAATCCATTCTATGAATGCAACGACTCAATCATCTGAAATCCAACTACCCTCTCAAGAGCGGGCAATGGGTGTGTTTGGATGGCTCTGCTTTGCCGTAGCTGCGGTGCTGCTGATCGCAGTTCAACCGTATGCAGCGGGGTATGGCACCTATCGCAAAACGCTGCTGGCGACGGTGCTGCAGCGCTGGGCCGATCCGACATGGCAACACGGGGCGCTGGCGCTCCCGATCGCGGTGTATTTTCTTTGGCGGGAGCGGGTCAAGATTTCTAGGGTGGCAGTCCGGCCAGCGGGGTGGGGGCTGATTGTGATTCTGTTCTCCGCGTTCCTCTACTACGTCGGTTACAAGGGGAACAACTATTACTTCGGCTTTGCCAGCGTGCAGTTGATGGTGGCGGGCGTCTGCGTGTGGATGTGGGGCTGGCAGCGGTTTAAGGCCTGCTTTTTTGCCTGGTTGATCCTGGGTTTTGCTTGGCCGCTGATTTTCCTGGAGGAATCGCTGGGGTTTCATCTGCGGCTGATCATGGTGAAGGCCTCTAGCGGTCTGCTGGAACTCCTGGGCGTGGGTGTGGTGCGCGAGGGCACGACGCTGATTTCGGCTCCAGACCCTGCACACGGGCGGGCGCTCGGTGCGGTGTTTAGCCTGAACGTTGAAGGGGCCTGTAGCGGGATGCGGTCACTCTTTGCGCTTTTGATGGTGGGGGCCATTTTCAGCTATGTGAAGCAGCCAACTCTGTTTCGGCGGATATTCTTGTTCCTCTGGAGCTTTCCTCTGGCGGTGTTGGCGAATCTTTCGCGCATCATGGTGCTGCTGGGAGCGTCTGCGCTTTTTGGGCAGGCTTTTGCCGTGGGGGACGAACAGAAGGAGACTTCCAATTTTCACTTCCTCTCGGGCCTGGTTGTCTTCATGGTGGCGCTGATGGGATTGCAGGGCATTTCGTTTCTCATCAGTCGCATCTGGCGCAAGCGTCGGGTGACTAAAACTTCAATTTCAGCATGAATCCGAAACCTCTTTTTGTCTTGGCTCTGGCAGTGATCTCACTGCTGGCCTGCCGCATTTCCCCGCAAGTTAGTAGCGGTGAGGGGGCGGGCGTGACCATGCGGTTACCGGTAGGCGTGAGTCGCTACATCGGCGATCCCGAAGAGCCCGACAAACTTGAGCGTGCCCTACTGCCAGAGGATACGCAGATTGTTAAAATGCGTTACCACACAGTGACGTCAGATCCTGCACGCAAAGACGATGCACACGTAACGATCGTGTTGGCAGGGGCAGAACGTCGCAGTATCCATCGCCCAGAGGTGTGCCTCACGGGGCAGGGTTGGTCCATCCTTAATGCAGAGACGATCCCGGTCGAGATCCGACCCGGGCAGACGCTGAAGGTGCGTGATCTTTACATTGAAAAGCCGATTTACATGAATGCGGGCGATACGAAGACGCGTCGCTTGAGGGCACACTATGTGTATTGGTTTGTGGGTACGGATGTTACCACCCCAAGCCATCTAGACCGGATTCTTTTGAGCACCTGGGACAGTGTCTTTCGCAATGTGAACCATCGTTGGGCCTATCCAAGCGTCATGGCCTATGTGACAGAGGGCTTCACCCCGGAAGAGATCGGACAACGCACCCGGAACTCTGCGGAGACGATGGAAATGATCACGGGGCTCATCAAGGAATTGGTGCCGACTTTCCAAAGAGACTTCGCTCAACCCAAGGCGGTTGCGCTTGATGTCGCCGCGAAACACTGATGCTATGACTGCTTTGACCGAAAATCTGAACGAAAAAGTAGAGGCGCTGCGGTGCTGGTTCCGTCAGCACAAGGGCGTCGCTGTGGCGTTTTCGGGTGGGGTGGACAGTTCGTTGGTGCTCAAGATTGCAGTGGATGAGTTGGGGGGCGATTCTGTTTTGGCTGTGATGGCTATCTCCCCAAGTCTGCCCACTCGAGATCGGAATGAAGCTCTGCGTGTTGCTGCTGAGATTGGTGTCACGGTGGAGATGATTGACACCCAAGAGACGCAGGATCCTCGCTACCAAGCGAACCCAGCCAATCGTTGTTACTATTGCAAAGAGCATGTCTATGGCGATGTGGCGACGCTCGCGGCAGGGCGGGAGATCCCGATGGTAGTCGATGGAATGAATCGCGAAGACACGCTCGACGTTCGTCCAGGACGTGCTGCGGCGATGAAACAAGGGGTGCGCAGTCCACTGTCTGAGTTGGGCTTTTCCAAAGACGAGGTGCGCGCGGCTGCGCGATCTCTGGGGTTGCCGAATTGGAATAAGCCAGCGGCGGCTTGTCTGGCGTCTCGTGTCGCTTATGGTCTGCCTGTCAGCGATGGCTTACTGAGTAGGATCGAACGTGCGGAAGATGTGCTGCATGCGTTGGGGTTCAACGAATCTCGCGTGAGGCATCATGGGGATGTGGCGCGGATCGAGGTGCCAATAAGCGAGCATCGTCGAATGGCGGAGATGGGCCAAGCGGTGGCAGCGGAAATCCGACGCTTTGGTTGGCAATATGTGACCTTAGACTTGGATGGTCTCCAACACGGCAGCATGAACCGGGTGCTGGGCAAGAAGCAATCATGATGGCTGGCGTAAACGCAGACGTTCAAAGGCTGGCTCGCCAAGGCCTGCCGGAGGTCGTTTATGCTGCGGGCAAGACAGTAGCACAGGTTCAGGCGGCGGTATCAGCTTTGCATGCGGCCAACGGTTGCGTTCTGGCGACTCGTGTTTCCCCAGCAGTGGCGGCAGTCTTATCCACGGAGGGCGCAGTTTATGATGAGATCTCCCAAGTCTGGAGTCGCGGTGCTTTGCCGCAGATGGCGGAGGTTGCGCCGGTCGCAGTCATTTGTGCAGGGACGTCAGATTTACCAGTGGCCGAGGAAGCGGCGCGGGTTCTCGAGTTTGGTGGGGTAGAGGTATTGCGTGTCGTGGATGTCGGCGTGGCCGGATTGCATCGTTTGTTGAAGCGGGTCGAGGAAATTCAGCGCTGCAGTGTGGTCATCGTTGTCGCGGGAATGGACGGGGCTTTGCCGTCTGTGGTCGGTGGCTTGGTGCGCCAGCCAGTGATCGCGGTGCCGACCAGCGTGGGTTATGGCGCGAGCCTTCAAGGCATCGCAGCGTTATTGACGATGCTGAATTCATGCGCTGCGGGACTTGCTGTGGTGAATATTGACAACGGCTTTGGAGCGGCGGTGCATGCGCTGCGCATTTTGCTTGGCCAAGGGATTTTGAAATGAAGACTGCTTATCTGGATTGCATTGCGGGAGCGAGTGGCGACATGCTGCTGGGCGCTCTGATTGACGTCGGACTCGACGTGGAATGGCTACGTGCGGAGCTCGGAAAGTTGCCCATCGAGGGATGGCAACTCAAGGTGAGCAAGGTGGATAAGAATGGCTTTGCCGCGACGAAGGTGGATGTCGTGGTCGGGGCACAACCGCACTCACGGCCATTGCCAGTGATTGAAAAAGTGGTGATGGACAGCAGTGTCTCCGAGAGCGTGAAGCGTCGCGCGATCGAGGTCATGCGACTGATCGCGGTGGAGGAGGCGGCGATTCATGGGATGCCGCTGGAGGAAGTTCACCTGCATGAGGTCAGTGGAGAGGATGCCATCATCGACATCGTCGGCACGCTGCTCGGGGTGGAGAAACTTGGCTTGGAACGCATCATTTGCAGCCCGTTGCCTCTGGGGCGTGGGTTCATCGATGGTGCCCACGGGGCGATCCCGCTGCCAGCTCCGGCGGCGGTGGCAATCTTGAAGGGGTTGCCAGTCACGGGCTCAGAGATCGAGGCGGAATTGGTGACTCCCACGGGGGCGGCGCTGGTGAAGCATTTGGCAGTTTCCTTTGGTGGCTTACCAGCGATGACTTTGCAGTCCGTTGGTTATGGTGCGGGGACATGGAATTTGAAGATTCCGAATCTGCTGCGCCTGTTTGTGGGTGAGACTGATGCCGCCGCCGTCGATGCGGAGTTTGTGGCCCTACTGGAGTCAAACATCGACAACGAGAACCCGGAGCACTATCAGCACGTGATGGAGTTGCTTTTCAATGCGGGTGCACTGGACGTGTGGCTGGTTCCTGCGCAGATGAAGAAGAACCGCCCTGCGGTGGTGCTAAGTGTCTTGTGCAAGCCAGCAGATGTCGCCGCACTGACTGCCCTGATGTTCCGACACACGCCAACGCTTGGTGTGCGGCAGTCGGAACTGCGTCGTGCGACTTTGCAGCGGCGAGTGATGGAGGTAGAGACGACCTTTGGAAAAGTGCGGGTGAAGATCGCGGAACTAGGTGGTGGTCAAAAAAAGATTGCGCCAGAGTATGAGGACTGCGCCGCTTGTGCTCGGTCTTCTGGGGCCAGCATTGATGATGTGAGCTTTGCCGCGCGGGCGGCGGCTACCTTGCAATTGGGCTTGGTCGCTGAAGAGGGCTAACTGTAGGCCGGCCAAATTCCCCCATGACGTCCCGCCATCGGCTTGATCCGGATTCCGAAGTCTTCGTCGATGGACTGCGCGGGGTATTGGCCATTGCGGTGTTGGTATCGCACGCGTTTGACTTGGGGATTCGTCAATCCTTTGGTCACGATGTTCCCGCGATGCCTCTGTTTTGGCGAACGCTGCACTCGACAGTGGGGCACGGTGGATTTTATGTCTGGGGGTTCTTTGTGATCTCTGGGCTATGCATTCATCAGTCGATTGCTCGTGATATGGCGCGGGGTGCTTTTCAGTGGGCACGCTACCTCTATGCACGGGTGACCAGACTTTACCCGCTGCATCTTTTGGCTCTGCTGGTGGCTGTGATCGCACTGCCGCATGGTGCGGAGATCACTGCGAATGCTAGTGTGCATCCATGGCGCCAATTGGTGGCGACGCTGTTTATGTTGCACGGTTTTACGGATGCATTTCCAGGTTTTGATCCGTCGTGGACCTTGGCAAATGAAGCGGCTTACTACGTCGTGTGGCCGCTGGCTCTGCTCTTGGGTGCGGGCAGTCTTTTGCGCGCTGCTTGTATTTCTGTTTTGATGACGGTCGTTCCTGCTCTTGGCGTCGCGGTGCTTTGGTGGGTTGGCGGCGTGTCGGGAAGCACGGTGCTGAATGGCGTTTGGGTCATCGGCGTGCTGTTTCCCACCTGGCTAGCTGGTGCTGCGCTCGCGATGAACTGGCAGCGGGTTTGCCAGTGGGTTACCTTCCGGCGTTGGGTGTTGGGGATCGCGATGTGTGTTCTGAATGTGGCGATGGTCAGCGTGTTGAAGTTCTATGACACGGCACCAACTTTTATCGATCCGCTCTCGGTGGTTTCGATTCCTGGTTGGGTGATCGTGTTGGCTGGTGGACGCCACTTGAAACTGGCGATCAATGAGAAATTGGCCCTGCGCTGCAAGCGTCTCGGATTGCTGAGTTATCCTTGCTACATTCTTCACATGCCGCTGATGTGCCTGACGGATTGGGCGGTGGTAACCTTTCTTCCGAGTTGGTTATGGGCACCGCCTATGGCGCGGATAGCCTGGCTGCTGCTGCCTTCTGCGTTGATTCTGGGAGGTCTAGGTTCGTGGGTTGAGGCGCGGTTGTTGAAATGGCGGGCCGGGGCGATTGAACGCGTTTTCGTGAAGCCGGTCGGAATGGCGATGTGATGATGAATCCTTCGACAGTTTCAATTTGGTCAGGTGCCGCTGGTTATGGCGATACCACTGCCGTGATGCATCAGGTGGCTGCTGCCATTGATGCGCTGGAGTTGCAGGCTGATTTTGTGAAGCCTGGGGACAAGGTGGTGCTGAAGCCGAACTGGGTGAAGGAATATGATGAGCGGAATCCGGGGCCCGATCAGTGGCAGCATGTGGTGACGCATCCGGCCGTGATCGAGGCGGTGATCCATTGGGTTGCACCGAGGTTGAAAGCTGCTGGCAGCATCACGGTCTGTGATGCACCGCAGACGGATTCCTCCTTCGCAAAATTGCGTGAGTACTGTGGGCTCGACGGGATGATTGAGCGCTGCCGTTTGGCCTTTCCTGAGGTGACGATTGGGCTTTTGGATCTGCGTCCAGAGGAGTGGCATGCGGTGGATGGGGTAACGGTGAGCAAGACGGAGCTCCCTGGCGATCCGCTGGGGTCAAGCCATGTGCGTTTGAACGAGGACAGCGAGTTCGTGGGCTTTCACGGGCTGGGTCAACTTTATGGGGCATCGTTTGACATGGCGGAGACGAATGAACGTCATCGTGAAACGACGCATGAGTATATGCTGTGCCGAACGCCGATGGAGGCAGATGTGTTGATCAATCTTCCGAAACTCAAGTGCCACAAGAAGGTGGGATTAACTTGTGCGCTGAAGAACATGGTGGGCATCAACTCCAACAAGAATTGGCTGCCTCATCACACTGAGGGCACGCCAGACAAAGGGGGGGATCAGTTTCCTGCGGCGACCTTAAAAGCGAAGCTGGAGCATTCATGGATGGGGAGTATCAAGCGTCTGCTGCTGGGCCGCCATTTGCTGAGCAAGGTTTTCGTACCGCTGAAAAAAATCGGACGAGTGTTCTTTGGAGATACGCAAAAGGTAGTGCGCAGCGGTAACTGGTATGGCAATGACACTTGCTGGCGCATGGTGGTGGATCTGAACAAGTGCCTATTCTACTTTGACGGAGAAGGTAAGCCGAGAGAGAAGCCCTTGCGCTATTTAGCGGTCGTCGATGCGATCATCGCGGGAGAAGGGAATGGCCCGATGGCACCCGATCCGAAGGCTTGTGGTATGATCCTCGCGGGTGCAAATCCGCTGGCGGTGGACAGCGTGTGCTGCGCTGTGATGGGCTTTGATTGGAAGAAGCTGAAGATGCTTGCGGGCGCGTTTGATGTTGTCCGCAAACCAGTGGCACCGTTCCATCATGATGAGATTCAGGTGGTGTCTAACGAGGCTCGTTATGCGAAGGCGTTGGCAGATTTCACGAGAGCAGATGCCCTGGGCTTCAAGCCACACTTTGGTTGGGTCGGGGCGGTGGAGATGGAGTGAGGATGACCTGCCGGACTCCTTGATCGGTGGGTATTGATGCGAACTCGAACTATGGGCATTGAAGACACCCTCTATCCGTTCTTGAAACTTTATGAACGGGCACCGCAGCCTTTGAAGTCATTGGCAGGGCGTGCGTATCGGGCGATCCCTGCTGCGCTGCGTTATGGGGCGGCCTATACCCGCTTTCAGGAAGAGGCTCGAGTAGTGGAGGGCTGGGATGATGAGGCGGTCCGTGCCTATCAAGTTCAGGCGGTGAAGGACTCGCTGGCGGCGGCTGCACGTGCGCCTTTTTATTCGGCGCGCTTTGCGGAGGCGGGGGTGAATCCGGACAGGTTTGCGTCTTTGGAGCAATTGGCTGATTACCCTTGTTTGTCGAAAGCGGATCTGATCTCTCATCGGGAAGAGTTGGTGAATCCTGAGGTTGCGGCTTCGCAACGGTTGCTGGTGACGACGGGTGGATCGACGGGCGTGCCGGTGGGCTTCTATTTGCAGAAGGGGGTCAGCCGTCCAAAGGAGCAAGCCTACCTGGAGGCGCAGTGGTCGCGGCGCGGATACTCCGTAGGGGATCGAGTCGCGGTGATTCGGGGTGCGGTGACGTCTTCACGTTCGGATGGTGGTGTCAGTTACTTGGACGCGACGCGCAACTGGTTGGTGCTGTCTTCCTATCACCTGACGGACGCACGATTGCCTGAGTATGTGCGATTGCTCAATGATTTCCGCCCGAAGCATCTGCACGCCTATCCAAGCGCGGCCTTGATGTTGGCAAAGGGGATGACGGAGGCGGGGTTGAAACTTGATTTCAAATTAACCTCGGTTCTTTGCGGTTCTGAAAAGCTCAGCCGCGAGTCGCAGTGTTTTCTACAGGATGCC
The DNA here is from genome assembly GCA_024232965.1 of Verrucomicrobiaceae bacterium. GTDB lineage: Bacteria > Verrucomicrobiota > Verrucomicrobiia > Verrucomicrobiales > Verrucomicrobiaceae > JACKQF01. The sequence continues at coordinate 190,438 of JACKQF010000007.1, forward strand.
TTTGGCGCACGGGTGTTTCATTGGTATGGCCATAGCGAGCGTGTGATCTTGGCGGCTCAGGGGCGTGAGAGCGATCACCTGTACTTTTGGCCGACCTATGGTTATGCGGAATTGGGTGCGCCAGACGAGAACGGACTGAGTGAGGTGATCGGGACTTCTTTTCACAATGCTGTGATGCCGCTGATCCGCTACCGCACGGGCGACTATGTGAAGCTGCCGGCGAGTCGTGATGGCGAGTTCGCTATGATGGAGGTCGAGGCGGTCACGGGGCGCGCCTATGAATTCTTGGTTGGCAAAAACGGACGTCGCGTTTCGCTAACGGCGGTGAACATGCATGACGGGATCTTTGATGGATTGCTGGCGGTGCAGTTTTTCCAAGGGAAAAAAGGGGTGGTGGAATTTCGCTACCAACCTGGATCTGCTTGGCGGACGGAGCGAGAGTCCGCGATGCGCGCGGGCCTAATGGAGAAGCTTGGCGATGATTTTAGTCTCGAGTTGCGGGCGGTTAGCGGGGTGGAAAAGACAGCCGCCGGGAAGCATCGATGGCTGATCAGTGAAATCAGAGAGGCGACTTTGTGATCAATATGGAGCGGAGTATTAGTGGCGAGGTGCTCGGTACGCGAATCAATGTGGAGACGTATTCGTCTGCAATGGATCGCGTGACCGCATGGGCGAAGAGTGGATCGGTGGCCTGTGTGGCTGCGGCGAATACGCACCTAGTGAGTGAGGCCTCCGCAAATCCAGAGTATGCGGACATTTTGCGTGGGTTTGATCTGGTCTTACCGGATGGCATGCCGCTGGTGTGGTCCCTTCGTCTAGATGGGCACGAGATTCCAGATCGGGTCTATGGTCCTTATTTCATGGAGCATGTGATTCGCCAATCGCCAGCCGGGATGCGCCACTATTTCTTTGGTGGAACGGAGGAGTGTCTCGCGGCATTGTGTGAAGGTGTGAAACGGTTGAATCCCGATGTCGTGATCGCCGGGACGATGTCTCCTCCTTTTGGAAAATGGGATCCCTCGACTGAGGCTGGACTGATCCAGCACATCAATGAGGCCAAGGCGGACTTCGTCTGGGTCGCCCTCGGCGGGGTGAAACAGGAGACGTGGATTGCGGCGAATCGGAATCGTTTTACGCGCGGTGTGTTTTTGGCGGTGGGGGATGCCTTTGTGTTGCTGGCGGGTCTTCGTGGCTATGCGCCAGAATGGATGCAGCGGAGTGGTCTGACCTGGGTCTATCGCTTGCTACAGGAGCCGCGCCGTTTGATCGGGCGGTATTTGACGAACAATTCACGTTTTGTGGTGGCCTTCCTTCGCGAGCGCTGGCGCAAGGCCCATGCCTAACCGGAATGAAGCAATTAGCACAGTATCAAGATGGTCGGCTGGAACTGCAGGAAGTTCCGCCACCTGTCGCTCCGCCCGGGGGAATCCTAGTGCGGACGGTTTGCTCTGTCATCTCGCCAGGCACGGAGAAGATGAAGGTCGAGCAGGCGCGCATGTCCCTGCTGCAAAAGGCGAAGGCTCGACCTGACCAGGTGAAGAAAGTGCTGGATACAGCGCGAACGCTGGGTTGGCGCTCGGCCTTGGAAAAGGTCCGCAATCGGCTGGAGTCACCATCGCCGCTGGGCTACAGCGCTGCGGGCGTGGTGGTGGCCGTTGATGAGGCAAACACGCGTTTCCGTGTGGGAGATCGTGTGGCATGCGGCGGTGCGGAGTGTGCTTTCCATGCTGAGATGATTGCGGTGCCGGATCTCTTGGCTGCTCGTGTGCCGGATGAGGTGAGTGACGCGACCGCTGCGTACACGACGCTGGCTTCCATCTCGATGCAGGCGGTGCGTCAGTCGGGAGCAGGGCTCGGGGATCGCGTGGTGGTCGTTGGTCAGGGCTTGGTTGGCCAGTTGGCGACGGCGATGCTGGCCGCTGGAGGTGCTCGGGTGTTAGCCGTGGATTTGGTCCAGCAGCGTTTGGTGGCGTCTCTGAATATGGGGGCGGAGCGCGTGCTTGATCCCCGTGCGACGCGAATGGAAGACGTTGTGGACGAGTGGTCAGAGGGACTTGGCGCGGATGCCGTGATGATTTGTGTGGGCGGTAAAGGGGGGGCAGTGACGGATGCGGCGATCAATTCTCTGCGGGATCGTGGAGTGATGGTGATCGTGGGCATTTATGACGTGGAATTGCCTTGGCGATCTGCGTGCATGAAGGATATCCAGGTGCGCTATTCGCGCAGCTACGGACCGGGGCGTTATGATCCGCAGTATGAATGGGGCGGCAAAGACTACCCGGTGGGTTATGTGCGCTGGACGGAGAATCGCCAGTTCGAGGCCTGTCTGCACTTGATGAAAAGTGGTTCGCTCGATCTGCGACATGTGACGACTCGTGAGGTGCCGTTTGAGGAAGTCGTGCCGGTTTACGAGTCGCTATTGCTGCCTGATAATGCGGATCTGGGTGTGGTAGTTCGGTATGGCGGCGGTAGCGCAGGCATTCTACCTGTGGGGCATGTATCGGGCATTCTGCCCGGTCAAGTCGGAGTCAGCGAGACTCCTGCTCCACGTGCTTCAGGCGAGACGCCTGAGCTCCATGCCATTGGTGCGGGTAATTTCCTGCGGACGATGATTTTGCCACATTTGAAGGGGGCTATTCCGCTTGGGGTGGTGGTGAATCAGACGGGGCTGAGTTCGCGTCAGGTGAAGGAAAAGTTTGGATTTAAGACGGCGGAGACAGATGCGGCGAAGGTCTTGGCAACGGCTGCGCCGGGGGCTGTGGTGATTGGGACGCGGCATCATCTTCATGCATCGCAGGTGCTGGGCGCGCTCGGCGCGGGGCGGGATGTCTTTGTTGAGAAGCCGCTTTGTTTGACGAGCGAAGAACTAGTTGAAATCGATGCTGCGGTGGCTGCGAGCCGGGGCAGCGTGATGGTGGGATTCAATCGGCGTTTTGCGCCGGCTACGGTGGAGCTTTTGCGAGTCTTGCAGGCGGTGCCGGGTCCGAAGTCTTTGGCGTTTCATGTCTTTGCGGGGCCTTTAGCGCCGGACCACTGGTATGCCAACGTGGCCGAAAGCGGTGGGCGTGTGCTGGGCGAGGCCTGCCACTTCTTTGACTTTGCCTGCTGCATCCTGGGGCGACCGACTCGAGTATCGGCCCAGACGGTGGGGCGCCCAGATGTGCCGGATTCGATCACCGCGCAGGTCGAATTTGCGGATGGGTCCAGCGCGCAGATCATCTATTCGGCGGAGGGAGATCCTGCTTATCCCAAAGAGTCATTCAGAGTGTTCGGGAGTGGTGTCGTGGTGGACGGGGAGAACTTTCAGACGCTGAAGATTCATCAAAATCGGAAAACGAAGGTGAAGAGATATAGTGGCAAGGGGCACGCGGAAGAGATGGCGGCATGGCTTGCGTTTCTGAAGCGGAAAACAAAACATCCGCTGCCGTATGCGCAGTCACGCCAGAGCATGGTGCTGACGTTTGCAGCCCTGGAATCGATCCGCGAACGCCGGATGGTGGAGCTTTGAAACGATGAGTGTGACCCAACAAATAGGCTGGTATTGGAATCGCCTCCTGGCGATGGATGCCGCTGAGATTGGCGAGCGCCTCTGCGCAAAGGCGCGCAAGATGGTATCGTGTCCTGTGGCGCAGGAAGTGGCTCGTTTTCGGCTTGGTCCCTGCGTGGGTGTATTGCCTTTGACTGCCCACAAGGAGTTGTGCCCGCCGGAGTTGCGCACGCAAATCGCTGCTGATGCGGCTTTAATCGCCGAAGGGAAATTTGCACTGTTTGGGTGGCACGAGGCCCATGTCGGATCGCCGCCTCTTTGGCATCGTGATTTCATTCGCGGTCTAGATGGGCCCGCGGCAGGGGATAGTGCTGGAATCAATCATCGCGAACTGCCGACCGGTGCCGATTTTCGTGCGATCTGGGAGGTGAACCGTTGGTCCGAGGTGGTGCGCCTGATGCAGCACGCTTGGTTGGAGTCGGATGTGGAGTCTGCTCGATTGGCACAGCGATGGATTGCGGATTGGGTGGAGAAAAATCCTGTGGGGCAGGGAATCAATTGGACCAGTGCGCTGGAGGCGGCCCTGCGTTTGATGAATTTTGTTTGGATCGATGCGCTGGTCCGTGCTCTCGGCGATGCCGGTCTGACGGAGAAGCAGGATGAGTTGGCGCAGTCCGTGGTGCCTGCGCACGCAATGTGGGTGTGGCGCAATCGATCCGTGGGTTCGTCTGCAAACAATCATTTGATCGGCGAGTTGGCGGGAGTCCTGATGGCCTCGCGACGTTGGCCGAGTTTGGCAAAGATCTGCTGCTGCGCGGAGCGGGCCTGGGATCTGATGAAGGCAGAGACGCTACGGCAATTTGCGCCGGATGGCGGCAATCGCGAGCAGGCGCTGCACTACCATCTGTTTGCCTGGGAGATGATCTGGCAGTCTGCGCGGATGATGGGTGACGTTAGTGGCGAGATTTGGCGGCGACTGCGGCGGTCGGCAGAGTTCTTCTGTGCCATGACGGCAGGTTCTGATGGGTGGGACTTTGGAGATTCTGATGACGCACTGATCACTCCACTGACACTGCGGCGGGAGACGATGGCGACTGAGTGGCGTGCTTGGCTGACGGGGCAAGCCATGGGCGGAGCACTACAGTTTTGGCTGGGTGAGGCACCGACTGATGAGACGCGGGTGTCGCAGGATTGGCAGGTCTTTTCTGACAGTGGCATGGCGGTTGCCCGTCGTGGGTCGTGGCAGGCTCGGCTGGACGGTAGTCCGCTGGGGTTGGGCGGCATCGCCGCGCATGGCCATCTGGATGCGATGCATCTTTCGCTCTGGGTGGGTGATTGTGCGCTGGTGGTAGATCCTGGGACGGGCGCGTACTATGCGGACGCGGCGCTTCGTGCGCGATTGGCGGACTGGGAGTATCACAATGGTCCGGTCCCGCTGGCGGGGAGAAGCGTGCCAAAGCGGACGGGTCCCTTCCTGTGGACGGAGCACCACGATGTGCCATTGCTGACCGTGCATGGAGATGCCTGTGAAGTGCGCTTTGCCTGCCAGGCAGGTTTTGTGAAGCGCAGTGTTTCGATGCTGCCGGATGGGGGTGGCTGGCGAGTCGTGGACGAGACGCCAACGAAGGTGTCGCACGTGGTGCGCTGGCGATTGGCACCGGAATGGGAAGTCGAATCGCACTTGGATCGTCAATTTGTTTTCCGTCGCGCCAAAAGCGGTTTACGGGTGCAGCTCATGATCTCCGCGTCTTCGATAGAAAACCTCTCGGTGTCTCCTGGCGACCTTTCCCCTCGGTTTGGGCAGGTTGTTCAGGGGTTGGTTGTCGCCTGTGCTTTTCGTCATCAAATTTCGGCTGAATGGACGCTCTTGTCTGATGGAAAGGGGATCGAGCGATGAAGGTGGCGGTTTTTGGTCTTGGTTATGTTGGCGCTGTGACGGCGGCTTGTCTGGGCGAACGCGGGCATGCGATCGTCGGTGCGGATGTGCAGCAGGGGAAGGTGGATGCCTTCAATCGCGGTGAATCTCCCATCGTTGAGCCGGAGCTGGATGCGCTGCTGGCAGCGACTCGTGATGGTGGGCGTCTGCGCGCGACGACGAATGCTGCGGAGGCGGTGCAGGCGACGGATGCGGCCATTGTTTGCGTCGGCACTCCGTCACTGGAGTCGGGCCGACTGAACCTCGACTATGTGCGCAAGGTGTCGGAGCAAATCGCGGCCGCGATCACGATGCGGGCGACGCCGTATGTGGTGATTTTTCGCAGCACGATGTTGCCGGGGAGCACTCGGGCACTGGCGGCAGATTTTTTTGATGCCCTGCTCAAGTCCGGAAAGGTGCGGATCTACTACTGCCCGGAATTTTTGCGGGAGGGAACTGCGGTGGCAGACTTTCGCGTGCCATCGCTGAGTGTGATCGGGACGATTGACGGTCAGGCGCCGGCGTCAGGAGAGGCACTCGAACTGCTTGGCGATGGCGCGGAGGTGCTGACCTGGGAAGGCTCCGAATTGATCAAGTATTCCTGCAACTACTTCCACGCTCTGAAGGTGGGTTTCGCGAACGAGATTGGTCGGTTGGCCAAGTTTGCTGAGGTGGATGGCGCGCGGGTGATGGATGTGGTGTGTCGCGATGAGCGCCTCAATATCTCCCGCTACTACATGAAGCCGGGCAATCCTTTTGGTGGATCTTGCCTGCCAAAGGACGTGAGCGCGCTGAAGTCTCTGGCGCGAATGGAGGGAGTCCATCTGCCGATCTTGGAAAGCGTGCTCGACTCTAATCAAGCGCATCTCGACATGCTGCTAAAGTTAGTAACGGGCCAAGGATCGCGCCGTGTGGGGCTGCTGGGTCTGGCCTTCAAGTCAGACACGGATGATCTGCGTGGCAGTCCCATGGTGGCGCTGGCAGAGACGCTGCTTGGCCGTGGCTATGAGCTACGCGTGTATGACAAGTCGCTGAATCTGTCTCGCCTGATCGGTGCCAACGAGGCAGAAATCCAGCGCCGCATGCCGCATCTCGCGCAACTGCTCAAGCCCACGGCGGAGGAAGTCGTGCGGGACAGCGACCTGATCGTGGCCTCGCAGCGTTGTGTGGATTTGGATGCGCTCCGCTCTGTCGTGCGTCCCGATCAACGAGTGATCGATGTGAATGGATGGCGCGATTTGCAAAAGCTGCCTTGGGTCTATGAGGGCCTGTGCTGGTGATTCCATGTCCCGCGTCCTGATCCTTGTCGAAAACCTCCCTGTGCCGCTGGACCGGCGGGTGTGGCAGGAGGCGGGTGCGCTGCGGGATGCGGGGCATCAGGTCACGGTGGTGTGTCCGCGCATGAGGGGTTATGACACGTCTTTTGAGGTGCTGGAGGGGATCACGATCTATCGGCATTGGATCTCGGGCGAGGCTCGATCCAAGCTGGGCTTTTTTTGGGAGTATCTTACGGCGCTGTGGGGACAGTGGTGGTGCGCGGTGAGGGCCTGGAGAGCGGGCGGATTTGATGTCATTCACCTGTGCAATCCGCCGGACATTCTCTTCCTCGTTGCTTTGCCTTTCAAATGGCTGGCAGGGGTGAAGGTGGTGTTTGATGTGCATGATCTCTGGCCCGAGATGTTCGCTGTTAAGTTTGGCCGCTGCGGTCCGGTGCATGCGCTGGTGCGAGTGGCGGAGCGTTGCACGCTGAAGGTGGCTGATGCGGTGATCGCTACCAATGAGAGTGTGCGTGCGAAGATTCTGGAGCGTAGCGCGGTACCTGAATCTGCAGTGACAATTGTCCGTACGGCACCGAATGACATGGACACGGCTGCTGCGGTGGATGGGTCTTTGAAAAAGGGACGCACCTACTTGATCGGTTACATCGGTGTGATGGGGGATGCGGATGGCGTGGACTTTTTGATCCGTGCAGCACATGAGATCGTGGTGAACCAAGGGCGCTCAGACGTGCAGTTTTTGCTGATGGGAACGGGGCCGGAATTTGAGGCGCTAGTACAGTTGCGTGATGAGCTCGGGCTGGCCGATTATGTGACGATGCCAGGCCGTGTCAGCAATGAATACCTCTTCACCGCGCTCCAGACGATGGACGTTGGTGTGGCCTGCGATCCGATCAATGAGTACAACGATCACTGCACGATGAACAAGACGCTCGAGTACATGGCCTTTGGGAAACCGCAGGTCATGTTTGGCACTCGCGAAGGGCGATTCTCTGCGGGCGATGCGGCGGTGTATGTGATGGAGAATTCTGCCGCGAGTCTTGCGGAGGCGATCGTGGAACTCCTGGCGAATCGTACTGCGCGCGAGCGCATGGGGCGGGAGGGGCGTCGGCGGTTGGCAGAGGATCTGAGCTGGAACAAATCAGTGGTGAGCCTGTGCGCAGCGTATGCGCGGTTGGGCAGCTAAATCTTTGAGTGCGATGAATCTGACCCTTTTGGTGTTTTTTCTGGCGGGGATTGTGTCGGCGGGTGTGCTGGGCACGGAGACTCGTCTGCTTTTTCTGTGGCCCGCCTGCATCCTGCTAGGCTTGGTCGGGATGGTGGCGATGGTGCGCGGTCGGATGCGGTTGCATTTTCCGCCGAGTGATCTTTGTCTGGCCTCAGTGCTGCTCGCGGGTGGTTATGTGGCGATTCGCGCGGTGATGTCTCCGGTGCAGGTCTTTGCTCGGGAAGACTTCTTCATGCTGTGCGCTGCGCTGGTGACCTATGTCTTGATGGTCACGCTGGTCAGTCACCCGCGCTGGCGGATCGCTGTGCTGGGGGCTCTGCTGCTGCTAGGCGCTGGGAATTTGGTGGTGGGGTTGGTGCACTTCTCGGGCCGCTGGGATTTCAGTGTGGTGCCGCATTTTTTCCGGACGTATGGGCCGGGTCGGATTGGCGGTTTTTACAATAACCCGAACCATCTAGCGGCTTTCTTTTCTCTGGTAGCCCTGCTGGCGGGGGGCGTTTTGTGCTTTGGGCGCGGCGGCGCGGTGTGGAAGTTCTTCCTGACGTTTATGGTGATCTCGATGATCATCGGGCTGAGTCTCACCCGCAGTCGTGGTGGGATGGGCGGTATGGGCGTCGGCATGATGGCGGGATCAATGATCGGTCTGTGGATCGTGTGGCGGACCAATCGACATCTCTTCCGCTGGCTGCTGCCTGGGGGCATCGCGGTTATGGCACTTGGTGGTGCTGTTCTCTACAAGGTGAATCAAGACGCGGTGGAGCATCGCATGATGGTGAATCCGATCGATGATGATGTGCGACTGCATATCTGGAAGGCAGCGCTGAATCAGCACAGCGAGGCGCCAATCTGGGGCCAGGGGTCTCGAATGTTTTACGAGGGGTCCATTCGGCATCGCGATCCGGAGTCTGCGGTTTATGAGAATGATGCTCTTTTTGCCCACAATGAGTACCTGCAGGTGATGGCGGATTACGGTTGGGTCGGCCTAGTTTTGTTGGTCCTGGTGATCGGGGCTCATGCCTGGACGGGGTTGCGCTTTTTGCGCTGGTTTGTCTCGGAGAAGTTCGCTCGGGTCGGACTCCTGCAGAGCAATGGCCTCGGGCTGACGATCGGTGCCTTGGCGGCGCTGGCGGCGAGCGTGGCGCATGCGGCGCTGGAGTTTCACTGGCACGTCGGTTCCATCGCGATCGCGACAGCGGTGGTGCTGGGGATTTTGGCGAATCCGGGTTTTGAGGGTGATCTGACGAAGCCGCTGCGAGTCCCTGGAGTGCGGGTCGGGATGCGATTGGCGGTGATCGCTGCGAGTGCCTGCCTCTTGCTCGGCACATGGTTCTTTGGTCGGGCGGATTACGCGTCGGCACTGGCAGATGTGGATGGGAAAATGCAGGATGATTTTTCCCAGATCCAGCACCTTGGGCAGGCCATAGAGATTGATCCCCGCAATCCTGAGCCCTTCTATAAGCGGGCATTGATCTATTTGGATAAGTCCGCTGGCACCCGGCAGGCTCTGATCGAGAGATCTCGCGAGGACTTGGTGGCGGCGACTCGGCTCAATCCCTGGGACTACCTCTACTTTCTGGCGTTGGCAGATGCGGAGGACGCCCTGGGGCACACGGATGCTGCTCAGGTGGCGATCTCGCGTGCGCTGCAGCTGGCTCCGCAGCACGAGGAACCGCGGCTTGCGCTCGGGATTCATTTTCACCGACAGCAGCGTTTTGCGGAGGCGGAAAAGGCTTACCTCTGGGCGGGGCGGTCGCGGGCCTGGAATGAGGAGGGTTCCGTGCGCTGGGATGAAAAATATCGGGAACTGCTCGGGCACGCCGCTGCGGCGGCTACAGCGCCGTAGATCTCGGAAATTCAAAGCTTGGGAACCAATCAAGGGCGGGGGCGACCCCGCCTTTTTTGTGCCCGGATCCGTCGTCCTTGGTGGTAGCTCGTGTTGCAGGGTTGATTTCCTCAGCGTTCTCGCCTAACTCCGCCCCTCATGAAAGATTCTCTCAAGGTCCTGAGCGGTTCCGCACACCCTGAATTGGCCCGACTCATCTGCCAAAACCTCGACACCGAGCTCTGCTCGGTGGATTTGGATGCATTTCCGGACGGGGAGACTTTCGTTCAGATCAACGAGAACATCCGCGGCCGGGACGTCTTCATCGTGCAGCCCACCTGCCCGCCGACGAACCAGAACATCATGGAACTCCTGATCATGGTGGATGCCGCTCGTCGCGCCAGTGCGGAGCGAATCACGGCTGTCATGCCTTTCTTTGGTTATGCGCGTCAGGACCGCAAGGACCGCCCCCGCGTGCCGATCACGGCGAAGCTCGTGGCCAATCTCATCGCCGCCGCCGGCGTGAACCGTGTGCTGACGATGGACCTGCACGCAGGCCAGATTCAGGGTTTCTTTGATATTCCGGTGGATCACCTGTACGCCGCGCCAGTGCTGATCAAGGCCATCCGCGAACGTGAAATTGAGGATCTCGTCGTCGTGTCGCCAGATGTCGGCGGCATCAAAATGACCCACGCTTACGCCAAGACGCTTGGAGCCCCGATGGCCATCGTTGCCAAGAACCGCGTTAGCGCGGAGGAGGTGGAGGCCTTGAACGTTATCGGTGATGTAGATGGCAAGAACGTGCTTTTGGTCGATGACCTCACCGAGACTGCCGGGACGCTGACCGCAGCGGCTGATTTGCTGAAAAAACACGGGGCAAAAAACATCTATGCCGGGGTCTCCCACGCCGTTTTGGGCGACAAAGGCCGGGCTCGAATCGCTAAAAGTTCCATAATTGAACTCTTCGCCACCAACTCTGTACCCCTTGCTACTGGGGAAAAAGTGACCACTCTGGACATCTCCCCGCTGATGGCGGAGGCCATCAAACGCATTCACGGAGACGAGTCAGTTACATCTCTCTTTGACATCCGGAGGTAGGCGTGTATTCTCCCCGCCCTTTTTCCCCCCTGAACTCAGCCCCGAAGACCTCCCACGACCATGGCCACTATCTTTGATCTCAACGCCCAAGCCCGCCAGCGCAGTGGCTCCGCAGCCGTTCGCCGCCTTCGCAAAGAAGGAATCATTCCTGCCGTCATTTACGGTCGCAAGGTTGAGGCTTCCAACATCAAAGTTGACGCCAAAGCGTTCCGCGAACTCATGGGCCACAGCGCCTCTGATAACGTCCTGGTGAATTTGAAGGTCGAAGGCGGCAAGGGTGACCAACTGGCACTCGTTCAGAAAGTCCAGCACGACTACCTCCGCGGTGGCATTCTTCACGTCGATTTCCACGCAGTCGACATGAACGAAGAAATTCACGCCCAGGTCCCTGTCGAATTCGTCGGTGAGTGTGAAGGTGTCCGTCTCGGTGGCCTCCTCGAAATTCACCACCACACTGTCGAAGTGCATTGCCTTCCGAAGGATCTGCCAGCTTCGATCACGATCGATGCGACACCTCTCGGGCTTGGCGCTGCTGTTCACATCCGCGATCTTCCTCTTCCTGCCAACGTCCGTGCTCACCTCGATGGTGATGTCATCGTGGCGATTGTCGCCGAACCAAAGGTCGCTGAGGTCGCTACCCCAGGTGCCGCCGCCGCTGCTCCGGCCGCCGCTGCTGCTGCTCCTGCCAAGAAGTAATTCTGCGTGCAGCCGCACAGTTGATTCGTGGATGCCCCTTCTCGGCCTGATAGCGCAGCTAAGCTGATCGAGAACACCCGTCCGCGACTCATTGTAGGCCTAGGCAATCCAGGAATCGACTACCGCGACACCCGGCACAACATTGGATTTATGGTGATGGACGCCCTTGCAGACCGGCTCGGTATCTCCTTCACTTTGGAGAAGCGCTGGAATTGCCTGTTGGCGAAATTTTCCGATGGCTGGTTGGTCAAACCGCAGACCTACATGAACGCGAGTGGCCGTGCCGCTGCGAATGTGGGACGCTTTTTCAAGATTACCCCAGCAGAAACGCTGGCGGTTTTTGATGATGTTGATCTTCAGTTGGGCCGCCTCCGCATCCGCCCCGGTGGATCTGCGGCCGGGCATAACGGGATCCGCTCCATGATCCAGGAGCTAGGCACCCAGGACTTCCCCCGCCTCAAAGTGGGTATTGCCGCCACCTCGGGACGCCCTGCTGGGGACCGCATGGTCGGTCATGTGCTGGGTCGATTTGCGGAATCTGAAAAGGAAACCGTGCTTTTGACCGTAGGCCGTGCTACAGACGCCGTCCTCGAATCCATTCGCTCCGGCCTCGGAGCCGCCATGAATCTTTTCAACCGCAAAGAAGACGCCTGAACCGCAACCCCAATACTACCTCACCATGACACGCAAATACGAAGCCATGATCGTGCTCGATACCAAGGGCAAAGAAGAGTCCGCAGAGCAACTCGTCAGCCAAATCAGCCACGATATGGAGAAGGCTGGAATGAAGCTTGAGCAGATCGACCAGCTCGGCAAACGCAAGTTCCCGACTGCACCACGTCACGTGGAGTCTGGCTACTTTGTCAGCATCCAATTTGAATCGGATACCGCTGCTCTTGAGGCTGTTCGCGGTAAGTTGAAGCTGAACGACAACGTCTATCAGCAATACTACCAGCGCCGCTAGTCTGGTCCCGCAGATTGCGGGATCTCTCCCTGAAATTCCAAATCCCCACCATGCTCAGCCGCAAGGCTGGCTGGTGGGGATTTTTTGTGGGTCTTGCTGGGTTCGTGTCTGGCGACGTTGTCTCCCGGCTACAGGGCAGCTGCGTCAGGATTCTTCTTCGTCGCAAAAAAACGGGCACCGCCTTGCAGCGGTGCCCGTTGATGTTGATTCGGGAATCAGCCGATTGGCTTATCAGTCTTCCTGGGCTGCTGCCTTTTTCTTCTTCTGGAAGAACACGGCAATAAGAAGGATGGCCAAGAGGGCAACGGCTCCGACGATCAGGGGGCTAATCCCTTCTTCTTCTTCGACGGGCAGAGCCACTGGGGCGGGTTTCGGTGTGGCTGGTTTCGGCGCTGCTTTTGGTGCTGCCTTCGATTCGGCTTTCGCGTCTGCTTTGGCATCGCCCTTCGCGTCAGCTGCTGGGGCTTCTTCGCCTTTCATATCGCCCTTACCCTTGTTTTGGGCGGCGGCGAGCGCTGCTGCGACTCGGTCGTCCTTGATCGGAGCGTCAGTGGCGCCGCCGAGAGCGGTTGCGCCGGTCTGGCCGGTGCGTTGGGCGGACTTGCGTTTGTTGAGGTCTGACTTCAGGCTCTGAATGCTCGCGCGAACAACGGTGATGACTCGGCTGTAGTCCTTGGTGTTGCCTCCAGCAGCCTTTGTCGCGCCATCAAGCGCACCTTCTGCTTCGGCAACGTTTTCATCGGCGATGTAGCGAAGGGCTGCGGTCAATTGTTCGTTGACGGCAATCAGACGCGGCATGTCGGTGGTGTTGATTTTGGTGATCTCGTTGACGATCTGTTTCTGGGCGTCTTGGAGAGAGCGCAGATCCATCTTGTAGGGGATGAGCCAAGTAATGCGGGCGCGTTTTTCGGCTTCGTAGTTGTTTCTCCAGCGGTCGTCCTCTGCCTTGATGGCGGCAGTGGTGCGGCTGAGGTCGGGTTCAATGAGTTTGGAGAGGTTGTCTTCACGGGCCTTGGCCAAGATGGGCTGTTCCTGGATCATCTTGTTGACCTGATCGCCGAACTTCTTCAGGAGGGGCTGCACATCTTCGAGCATTTTTGGGTACTCCAGGGAAGCGGGGAAGCCGTTTTGCACATCCCCCATGCGGGTGTAGATCCTGAGGGCTGCCACCCAGTCTTCCATCTTGTTGGATTCGGCGAGCTCGCTGAACTCGTTGCGTAGTTTCTTCGCGTCGATGTTGTAGGCGTCGCGTTTCACCGCATCGGCATCCAGCCACTTCCCATCGACCTTGAGCTGTCCAGAGACGACCTTCTCCTTCTCGGCAGTGACCTCTGTGATCATCTTCTCCACTTCGGCGGCCTCAGGCGTGCCCTTGTACTTGTTGGCAAAGGGGCGCAGGTGGTCTTGGATCAGGCGCTCATACTCGTCTGCCGTCATCATGTCGGGCGTCGGCAGTTTCTTGCGGACTTCGACGATTTCCAACTCCTCAGGGCGTTGGCGAATCAATTGCTCGATGTCAGTGCGTGGGAAGTTCTTTTGATCCTTGATCTTCTCCGTGATGTTGTATTCGTAGTAGACGGCTTCGGGCGTCTCGGACAGCACCTTTCCTTCAAGCCGTTGGCCATTCTTCAAAACGAGAATGTCCGCGTGCAGGAACGATGTGGCCAGGAGAAGCGCCGCGAGCAGTAGGCAGGTACGGCTGGCTTTCATATTGAGCATGATGATGGTTATGTTGGGGTATGATTGCGGTCCGACGGTATTTTCTCCGCCGGGATACGAGTTTTACCCGGTTCGACGCCGGGAGTAAAGCCAGAATCGCAAGAGGGAATGCGGTGCGGGGCGGTTTGCATCGAATTGGATGCAGAAAATCTGGTGTTGACCCAAGGGGCGCGTTCGGGAGAGTCTTGGGTCTCTGGCCTATGCGCCTTGGCGACGAGTTGTCGCTGTTTCTCCCCCATGTCTCTCGCTCTCTCGGTGATCCTCTATGCCTCCCTGCTCATGCTGCTGGCGGTCATATCTGCCATGGAGACGGCGATCCACAGCGTTGGTAGTTTGGAAAACCGCATCGAGCGTGCTGGCGGTGGGCTGGTAGGAGAGCGACTCCGGCAGATCTCACAAAATCCATTTTCACAGCTTCAGCAGGCCTTGTTGCTATCGGCGGCATTGAATTTGGCGTTGGCGGCCTTGGGCCTGCATTTGGTCACGGGACCTCTGCGTGGAATGGGTGGGCATCCGTGGGTGATGGCTGCGGCGCTGTTTTTGATCACCGTTTTGTTTGGGGATGTGCTGCCAAAGTTGATTGCGGTGCGGCGTCCCGAATCCGTGTTGGTAGGCTGCACACGTTTCTTGAGCCCAGCGCGGGTGATCCTGGATCCCATTGCGGGCCTGGCGGATCGGGTGGCGGATACGATTCTGCGCGTTTTGGTGGGCAAGAAGTTAAAGATCCGCTCTGCGCTCTCTCGCGATGAGTTTGAGACCTTGGTCGAAATGCGCCACGAGCAGGGTCTGGTGAACGCGGAAGAGGCCGAGATGATCCAGGAGGTTCTGGATGTGGAGGACCTGACGGTACGCGATGCCATGGTGCCGCGTGTGGACCTGCCGCTGCTGCCGCTGAGATCGAAGGAAGCCGAGGCACGCCAGGCGCTGGAGCGCGCGACGGGTCGGTTCGTCGTGGTGTATCGCGATACCCCGGACGCAGTGGAGGGCGTCATCGATTCAGTGGCATGGAAGCTCAATGGCCGGCGCGATTGGAAGACGCGACCTGTGATCCAGTCGCCCGTTTTTGTCCCGGAGACGATGCCGATGCTGGAGGCGCTGAACCAGCACCTGCGCGATCCGTCTGCGGTGGTCCTGATCGTGGACGAATATGGCGGCCTGGAAGGCATGGTCAGCCAGGAGCAAATCGCTGACTGGCTGCTCTACGACGCGGCACCGTGGCTGGGTGAGGACTCTGAGGTGCGCGAACTGGGGCAGGGGCGCTTTTTGGCAGATGGCGGGGCGCGGGTGGATCATCTGGCGGAGGAATTGGGCATCGAGCTCGACAGTGGCGGCATCGATACCATCGGCGGCCTAGTCTTTAACCTCCTGGGCCATGTGCCGAAGGCGGGCGAGCGCATCGCTGTGAGCGACGATTTGGAAATCAAGGTGCGGCGTGTCGTCCGTGCCCGAGTGCAGCAGGTGGAACTGCGCCTGCGCAACGCTGAAGAAGCTGCGGCTGAGGCGGAGACAACCGAGGAGGAGGTGCCATGATCTGGGCCATCGTCTGCCTCTGCCTAGTGCTGTCCTTTCTCCTGTCCGGCTGCGAAAGCGCCGTCCTGGCCGTGACCCGTGTCCGTGTGCGCCATGCGGCGAATGAAAAAGGTGATCACTCGGCGAAGCGATTGCTGCCCTTGATTGAAGAAAGGGATGCGACCCTCGCTGCCGTCACACTGGTGAACCATCTGACGAATCTGGGGGCCTTCCTGATCGTGACTTGGCGGCTGGTGCAGTGGTTGGGGAATGCGGGCTATGCCGCGGCATTCTTTTTGGCGTTGCCGGTCTTCCTCATCGGTCTGGAGGTGCTGCCCAAGAAGCTCTTCCGCCGGTTCCCCTTTCGCATGCTGCGGAACTTGACGCCGCTGCTGGTGGTCGTCGGTTGGTTGCGGCCCGTGTTTCGTGGGCTGATCCGACGGACGGAGGGTCTCGGGGAGGACACCGGTAAGCCTGCGCAGCTGTCCCAGGCGCGGTCGGATCTGATCGATCTGGCCAATATGCTGGCTGAGAGAGGGCAGATGGAGCCTTCCGCAGCGCAGCTCGTTAGGCACATTTTGAATTACCGTAGGCTGACCGCACAGGACCTGATGCTGCCACTCAATCGCAGCTACGCGCTCTCCCCTGAGATGACGACCAGCGCGGCGCTGATCCTTTCCCGAGAGCGCGCTTGCGACTGGCTGCCGGTGATGGGCACGGATGGCAAGATCATCGGTGTCTTTGAGGCGCCTTTTTGCCCGCCGAATCTGCCAGAGGATCGTCTCGTCCGGCAGCACATGCGGGCGCTGGATACCGTTGCCTCTGGGGACACTGCTTTGTCTGTTCTCCAGCGCATGCGCAGACGCGGGCGGATGGTCGCCATCGTTTCCGACGGGTCCCACGATGCCGTCGGTCTAGTGACGGAGGACGACCTCTTGCGGCCGCTTTTCAGCGATCAATGATCCGTCTCTGACCAGACAGGATTTTTCCAGATCGGCACACTGGTCTTGATTTCCTTCAAGTACCAACGGCAGACATCAAAGGCCGCCGCGCTGTGTTTCGTCTGTACGCGGATGACGATGCTGGGCTCCTCCGCTGCCACAAAACCCAGCCGATGCTGGATGAAGACGCGGTGTGACCCATGGACCTCCGCACCGCGGGCGATCAGTTCTGCCAGCATCTTTTCCGCCATCGGCAGATAGGCGGAGTAGTCGATGCCAGCGATTGCCTTTCCGTCCTCCACGCCCCGCACCACGCCCAGGAACTGAACCTCCGCACCCTCCTCCGCAGCAAACGCAGGCGGTGGGGCAGTGATTGGGGCTTCGGAGAGGACAAATGCGGCAGGTGTCTGCATGGGCACACTCCTTTCCTCGCTCCCGAGCTGCAAGCAAGGGAGGATTTCCGTCTTGAAAGTGGCCCCAGAGTCCGCTAACTACCGCGCCCCGTGCCAGATCGCCTGGCGCACCCCAAAAGAAACCCATTCAAACGCGACCGATTTTAGACATGAACACCGCCCTCCTTTCCCAAGCCGCCAACGAAGCCCGTGGACTCGCCATGGACGCGGTGCATAAGTGCTCCTCCGGTCACCTCGGCCTGCCCCTTGGCGCAGCCGATGTCGGCGCTGTTCTTTTCGGTCACAGCCTCCAGTGCGATCCTGCTGATCCGAAATGGCTGAATCGCGATCGCTTCATCCTCAGTGCTGGCCATGGCTCCATGTTCCTTTACTCCTGGCTGCATCTCTCCGGCTACGACCTGCCCCTGGACCAAGTCAAAAACTTCCGCGTCCTGCATTCCCAGACCCCAGGCCACCCTGAGTTCCATGAAACTCCTGGCGTCGAGTCCACCACTGGCCCCCTGGGTCAAGGCATTGGCAATGCCGTCGGCTATGCCCTTTCCGGCAAAATGGCCGCAGCGAAGTACAACACCGCTGACCACAAGATCATCGACAACCACGTCATCACGCTCGCTGGCGATGGCTGTCTCCAGGAAGGGGTCGCACGTGAGGCCGTCGCCTTTGCTGCCCACAATCAGTTGGACAACCTGATCCTCATTTTTGACTCCAATGACGTCACGCTCGATGCCATGGCCAAGGTCACCCAGAGCGAGGACACCCAGGCTCTTTACACCGCGCTCGGCTGGGACGCCGTGACCATCGACGGCCACGACCTCGACGCCGTGGCTAAGGCCATCGAATCCGCCAAGCAGACCGATAACGGTAAGCCCAAGATCATCATCGCCAAGACCATCATCGGCAAAGGCATCCCGGAAGTCGCCGGCACCGCCAAGGGCCATGGCGAAGGCGGCGCGAAGTTCGTCGACGCGGCGAAAAAAGGCCTCGGCATCCCCGAAGGCACCCATTTTTATGTCAGCGATGAAGTGAAGAGCTACTTCAGCGATCTGGCCGCCAAACGCAGCGCTGCGCATGCCGAGTGGCAGAAGGGCTTCGACGCCTGGGCCGCCGCCAATCCCGCGCTCGCCAAAGAGCTCGACGCCGCCCGCAACGGCAGCCTCAGTGCAGAGGAGCTGCTCAAGGCGATCCCTGAATATCCGGCGGAAGGCAAAGCCGCCACCCGCAACAGTGGTGGGGAGATCCTCAACCACATCGCCGCAGCCGTTCCGCATCTGATCACCGGCAGCGCCGATCTTTTTGGTTCTACCAAGAACTACCTCAAGGACGGCGGCGACTTCAGCGCCACGAACCCGACCGGTCGCAACATCTGGTTTGGCATTCGCGAGCACGCGATGGGCGCCATCTGCAACGGCATCGCCTACGACGGTCTCTTCCTCGGCAGCTGCGCCACCTTCCTGGTCTTCGCGGACTACTGCCGCCCCAGCATCCGCATCGCGGCGCTGGCCAAGCTCCCGGTCACCTACATCTTCACGCACGACAGCGTCGGCGTCGGTGAAGACGGCCCCACCCACCAACCGGTGGAGACCGTCAGCGGCCTGCGCGTGATTCCAAATCTCGACGTCATCCGCCCCGGCGATGCCGAAGAAGCCGCCGCTGCCTTTGCCGCAGCCTTCAGCCGTCAAGACGGCCCCACGCTCCTCGCCCTCAGCCGCCAGGACCTGCCGCACCAAGGCATCGCCAGCGCCACGACCCGCCGCGAAGGCACGCTGAAAGGTGCTTACGTCCTCGTCAAAGAGACCGCTGCACTGGAGGCTATCGTCATCGCCACGGGTTCAGAAGTTCAATGGGCTGTCGAAGGTGCCAAGGGCAAGCCCGGCGTCCGCGTCGTCTCCATGCCCTGCATGGAGCGCTTTGACCGCCAGTCCCAGAGCTACAAAGACGAAGTCCTCCCTGCCGCCTGCACCAAGCGCATCGCCATCGAAGCCGGCGTCACCGGCCTCTGGTGGAAGTACGTCGGCACCCAGGGCCAAGTCATCGGCATCGACCGCTTTGGCATCAGCGCCCCTGGAAACATCGTCTTCAAAGAGCTCGGCATCACTGCGGAAGCCGTGGCCCAAGCCCTCGCGTAACCCCATCGCACAAACATCCCGCCGCGCTCCCCCCCGTCGTTGAGGTGGTGGATCCCTGTAGCCGGGCTCGATGAGCCCGGAGCGGCCGAATTGCCAATGACAACTCAGGGCACCAGCCGAACGCCAGCCCGGGAGCATTCGCCAGAATACTCAGAGGAATGGCCACGAAGGAACTTTTCGCGATCTGCGAGCATCATCCTCAGTAGGTAGCTCAGGCGTCTCGCCTGACCCCTGTGCCCCGGGAATCCTGCCCGAGGACAGAGCCAAACCCCCAGCGGATGCTCACCATTCAAAGCCCTCCGCCAGATACATCGAGAGCAATAATTTCCCAAGGGCTAGCGGGATTCCTCTCGCTCGATTTTCACTGGTAAACGGCGCAGTCCGCTCAGGATTGCCGCTGTAGAGGTTAGGCATGAACGGTTTCGTTCTTCCCATTCGTCGTCACTTTTGGTTAAATGGGTCCCGGGTCCCCAAGCTAGGCAGTCGAAATCATTTACAATGCAGCATCCACCCCATGGGAAGGCAAACTTGAACTCATAGGCGATCCGCTCCGCCGGACTTGGCCTAGCCTCAGCTCACGCAGGCGGCAACGATCAGCCAACCTTCCGTCGGTTCCTTGAACACTTCGAATAGTCCAAAAATATGATCCGTTCCACTCTCCCTTCGTTTTCTGCGTGCGTGGCAAGAGTTGTCATGGTGGGCCTTCTTGTTGGAGCAATACGAACAGGTGCATCCGCTGCGGATGCCCCCCAAAGTGTTGCTCAACCTAAAGATAAGTTACCGGAACCAGGGTTACGAGAGTTGATGCTGCACCTTGGGATCATCGACCATCAAGCACGTGCAAGTGCATCAGCGGACGATGAGCAGTTGGCGGTGCTTGTGGCATATCCGAAGGATGATATGGGGGGCAATCCCTTGTTCACTATTAGAGTTTCGAATATCCGTCGGCACTCCGAAAACGCGGTAGCTACGCTGATGGCCTCTCCAATCTTTGATGCAGCCGGATTGCAGCGATCCACCCACATATCCATCCAAGTGCGCGACGCAGATGGAAAATACCTTGGCTCGGCTAGAAAGTCGGTGCCGAATCGCATTTGGTTTCAGGGGAATTTGCCGCCAAGACTCTTTCCAAAATTCAACGCTGCGGATAGTTTCCTGAAGCTCGAAATTTGGGATGACGCTAGTGGTGACGAGCCCATCGAGGCGGTCGGGATTTTATGCACCAATGGGAAGCGAGCGTCGGAGATGGCCGCGGCTCTGATGTGGGGAAATCGGAAACCAGCGGCACCTCAGCCCAAGGCGCAGAGCGATAGAAAATGAACCGTCTCTAGCCTTCGCGGTGCTTGTCTTGTCTGTTGAGCTTTGCCACGTATCGTTGAGCCAACGCGGCCAGCTTCTCCGCAGGCACCGAGGTAAGATCTTGGAATGAAGGAGAATTTCGGCCGACCAGTTCGCGATCGAGCTTCATGGCCTCCGCCCAAATGGCCTTGGATTCAGCCAGCCATTGCGCGTGCTGCTTACTCTCTGCTGGGGTGGGTTCGGCAGCCGTCGATGGTGCTTCAGGTGGGGGTGCGGCGGCAGGTGTGACTTTGCTAAGCCAGCGCGCGATGTGGGAGTCCTTGCCCGCAAAATCCAGACCCGCCGCGCCGAGCAGCAGCACGGCGACCATAGCAAGGGCGAGTCTGGTTTTCATGAGGGAGGAGTCGCCGCCAGCATGATTAAAACACCCCGCCGAGGCAATCCTATTTCACCACCGGAGCTTGAGGCGGGAGCGCGGACACTCTTGTCCGCCTCCACGGAAACCAAAGCACCAGCGCTAAGGCGCGCGGCAGAAGGCGAGGTCTGACCAGGGGCCGGGGCCGGCGGTGGACATGGCGCGGACGCGGAAGACGTAGCGCTTGCCTGGGGTGAAGCCGTCGAAAAAACAGCGGCTGCGGGTGGAGCTGCGCAGATTGGTCCAGTCGTCGCCTGCCCCTTCGAGCTGGGACTGGATCTCAAACATGCGGGCGCGCACCATGGCCTTCCAGCGCAGATTGATGCGTCCCTCGCGGTCCCCGGGCTTCGCCAGAAAATTCAGCGGGGCTGGCAAGACGCCGACCGGGCTCCCGCGATCGATGGTATCGATGCCCGCCGCCACGAGCTCTTTCGCATTGCCGAGCGTCGCGGCGGAAAGGGAGGAGGCCACCTGGGTCAGGACCGTCTCCAGATGGCGACGCTGTCCATTCTTGCGGGCGAAGGCAGCACGCAGGTTTGTCTGCAGGGAACTGACTTCAAGGCGGGAGCTTTGATACCCAGCAATCACATCCCCAAAGGTAGCGAGGTCCGGTTGCAGGCTAGGAAAGGCACCGCCGGAGCTAAGGCGCTCAAAAACCTTTCGCGCATAGGCTTCAAGTTCGGCATCGCTACGGTTACGAAGGGTGAGCTTAGGTCTGGCCATGGCAGGGTCAAATGGGCTATTTGAAGGGTCTTTTACCCGAAAAGTGACTTTGAAGCAATCCAATTCAATCTAGATGTCAATAATCATAAAATCGAAGACGTAAGATTCGAGACCTAAAACAAGAAAAACAAGATCAGAACCAACAAAAAAGCAAACGAATATAACAAAAGCAATCTTGAAGTTTACAATTTCAAGATACGAAACAAAAGAAACGAGATCGAACCTAAAAGGTGCTATTTGCAAATCAATATATGCAATCTAAAAGCTAATCAATACGATATAGAAGTGCTAGGCTTCAGAGTCAGATTCACTGAAGGAAGGGTCAGATTTACCAAGAGAAGGGTATGCTTGTGGTCAGGAAGGGCTCGGATCGCAGGCCTCTCCCTTTCATTCCACGGCGCCGATGCCTGCCGTGGCGGAAGGATCGGCCGGCCAAGCGCAGGCGGAGGCACGACCCGCGCAGGGTGCAGCGAATCCGGCAAGCCTCAGCAAGGCTGAGCCCGACTGGGGCTGGGAGGATCCTTGGTCAGGATGGATTCCCCCACCCGCCAGTCCAGGCGTTCGTGTGGAGAGGCGATTGCTGCCCTGCTCATACCTCGGGCAACTCAAACCCGGCGGCGTACTCTTCCTGCATCAGGGCGTTGGCTTCGGCGGCGAATTCGCCAGTGAAGACTTCGTTCAGGGGATCAAAGTCCAGCCAGGGGCCGGCGGTGATTTGGGCAGTGGCGGTGTCGATTTGATTGGCGGTGAGCGTGTCGAGGAATTGGGAGAGCATCTCTTGGCCGAATTTGTCGCCTTGCAAACGCTCGCGCACCTCGTCGTTGCTCATGGCTTTGCCGAGACGGTAGGAGGTGTTGGCGAGGTGGGACAGCGCGGCGGCCTGCTGGCCGTGATGGATATCGAGCACGTCCTTGGTGTATTTCCCGGCGCGGACGGAGTCGATGAAGTTCTTCATGTGGTCGGGGCCGTTTTGGAAGTTTTCGAACTTCATGATCGTCTTGCCCTCGTTGTCGTAGGCTTTGGATTCGGCCACGTAACCGCCTTCGCAATGGATGATGTTGCCGGTGCGGATGCCCTTGTAGGGTGGCTCTCCGGACTTTTGGTCCATGTCCTTGGCGGGGAGGCCAAACATGTCCATGAGCAGAGGCACGGGCTCATACGGGTGAAAGGCCATCTGGCAGTTCGCGGTCTGGCCGTCGTCGGTGTAGCCCCAGCGGCCGCCAAAACTCATCACTCGGGAGGGCAAAGTGGCAGGGCTATCCAGCGCCCAACGTGCGACGTCGTATTGATGGGGTCCCTGGTTGCCGATATCGCCATTGCCATACGGCCACTGCCAATGCCAGTCGTAGTGGAACTGTTTGCGCATGACGGGCATCTCGGGGCGTGGCGCGGACCAGAGTTTGTAATCGACGCTGGTCGGAGGTGGCTGTGGGCCGTCCACTTTGTCGATGCTCAGGCGCATGCCGTGCACCAGGGCATGAGAGAGCTTTTTCTTGCCGATGTGTCCCTCGTTGACCCACTGCATCGCGGCGGCCCAACCGAGATCTGAGCGGCGCTGCATGCCGTGCTGGACGACGAGGCCCTTTGCGGCGGCTTTTTCGGCGGCGGCGATGAGCTTGCGGCCTTCGATCAGATTGTGGCAGACGGGTTTTTCCACATACACATGTTTGCCATGTTGCAGTGCGGTCAGTGCAATGAGGACATGGCTGTGGTTCGGTGTGGCGATGGTGATCGCGTCGATGTCTGGATCTGCGCAGCATTCGCGGAAATCGCGATACGTTTTCACGGTCACGTTTTTCTTGGCCAGTTCGCCCACGCGTTTGTCGATGACTTCTTGATCGACATCGCACAGTGCGACGATACGCACGCCGGGGACGGCCAGCAGTTCCTTGATGTGACCGCCACCGCGACCGCGAAAGCCGATGACGGCGACACGCACATCGCTATGGGCACCCAGCGGCTTTGCCCAGGCGGGAAGGGTGACGGATGCGGCCAAGGTGGTCTTGAGAAACGACGACGTGAGGAAGAGGTGGCGCTCATGGTGGGAGTCATACGGGTCGTAGCAGACACGCATTGCAGTGGACGGGAAGTGCTTCACTTTGCGATGCATGTCGCCCCTGCCAACGCTCCCTGAGATCGAAGCTGCCCAAACGCTGATCCGTCCGCTGATCCGCGAGACGCCGACGTATCGCTGGCCTTTGCTGGAGTCGGGCTTGGGTTGCGAACTGTGGCTAAAGCACGAGAACCACACGCCCGTCGGTGCCTTTAAGATTCGCGGTGGGTTGGTGTATATGGATGAACTCAAGCGGGCCGAGCCTGAGGTGCGGGGCGTCATCGCGGCATCGACGGGGAATCATGGGCAGTCGATCGCCTGGGCGGCAAAACGCAATGGTTTGCGCGCGGTCATCGTGGTGCCGCAGGGCAATAACGCGGAGAAAAATGCGGCGATGCGTGCGCTCGGCGCTGAGCTGGTGGAGCATGGGCGGGAGTTCCAGGAGGCGCTGGAGTTTTCCCGCCAGTTGGCGGCCGATCAAGGGCTGCACGCGGTGCCCTCGTTTCATCCCTGGCTGGTGCGTGGGGTGGCGACGTATGGGCTGGAGATGTTGCGCAGCGTGGCGGACCTGGATGTGGTGTTTGTGCCGATCGGGCTCGGCTCAGGCTTTTGTGGGATCGCTGCGGCGCGGGCGGCGCTGGGCCTGAAGACGAAGATCGTGGGCGTGGTCTCCGCCCATGCGCCAGCGTATGCTTTGTCGTTTAAGGCGGGGCGATTGATGACGCAAAGTAGCGCGACTTTGGTGGCGGAAGGGGTGGCCTGCATGACGCCGAACGAGGACGCGCTGAGGCATGTCCTGGAGCAGGCGCACGATGTCGTCACGGTGACCGATGACGAGGCGATGGCGGCGATGAGGGAGCTGGTGCAGGCGACTCACAATATCGCGGAAGGGCCGGGGCCCTCGCCTTTGCCGCGCTGAAAAAGAATCGCGAACAGTGGCAGGGTCAGCGTGTGGCCTGCGTGCTCTCGGGCGGCAATGCTAGCATGGCCTTGCTGGCACGCGTTCTCGGTTAGCCGCGCTTACTTTGCCTCAGGCCAATTGCCCTCGATGCGTTCGACAAAGGTGACGACGGGTTTGCCGTCTTTTGTTCGAGCTTGTAGCGGCGGCGTTCGAAGAGCTTCTTGTAGGACCAGGCGGCCTCGACATCCCAGGTGCTGGCGTCGAGTTGCTTCATGAGGCGCAGTTGCAGGACGTACACGGCGACTCGGGTTTCGGGATCGACGATGGTGTGATCGGGGCCGTTCGGGGAGAGCACATCTGCGCTGACGAAGCGCCGCCCGGTGTCCTGAAACCGTTTCATAAAGGCGACCGAGGCGGCCTTGTAATCGCCGCGAGCGCCGACGTCTCCGAGGACGATGGCGTGACTCTTCGGAACGCCGGGATTGGGGTCCGGCAGTTCCTTGATGAGTTGGCGGATGACGGCCTCGCCATCTGCGGACTCATAGAGGGCGACAGGCATCCCCTCAGAATCCGAGTAGTGGCATCCCACCAAGGCCCAGCAGGCAGCCAGGAGGGGCAGGGTGTGACGGATGGAGCGGAGGGCTGCGGCGAGAGTCATGGCGCACTCCTTTGCACGCATTTTGCTGGCAGGCAACTTGTGGCTCTTGGCAATGCTGTGCAGCGCCTCTATGGTGCGGGATGTTTGATGTTCGTGAAAAACCCAGCCAAGTGGAGACCGCCCTCCTGATTGGCGCCTACTTTGACCGTCGCGAGATTGGCAAGGCACAAGAGCTGTTGGAGGAGCTGGAGGAGTTGGTCAATACGCTGGGGATCACGGCAACTTCGACCGAGTTGGTCAATGTGCGTGAGTACAACCCGCGCTACCTGGTCGGCAAAGGCAAGGCAAAGGAGCTGATGGAACTGGCAAAGCAGCAGGGCGCGGACTGCATCATCTTTGACAATGAGCTGACCCCAGCCCAGCAGCGGGCCTGGGAGGCGGAGGCGGAACGCTCCGTGATTGATCGTCACGAGGTGATCCTGGACATCTTTTCGATGCGGGCACGCACTCGGGAGGCGCGCCTCCAGGTGGAACTGGCGCGCATGGAGTATTTCGCTGCCAAGACTGACGCGCATGTGGGCTCACCTTGACCGTCAGGGCGGTGGTGCTGGTTCTGGGGAGGCGCGGCCTCGGGTGGTTCCGGCGGTGGTGGTGCACAGGCGGCGCGTGGTGAGGGTGAAACGCAGTTGGAGGTGGACCGTCGGCTCGCCCACAAGCGCTTGGACAAGCTGCGTGCCGATCTCGAAGAGGTGAAGCGCCAGCGCGATACGATGCGGAAGGAGCGCAACCGTGTGGCGGTCGCGCACGCAGCCATTGTGGGTTACACGAACGCAGGGAAGTCGTCGCTGCTGAACTTGCTGACCAGTTCAGAGGTGCTGGCGGAAGATAAGCTGTTTGCGACGCTGGACACCACGACGCGGCGTTTGGAATTGCCAGACGGGCAATCCTTATTGGTCACGGATACGGTTGGGTTCATTCGCAATCTCCCCCACGATCTGGTGCAGTCTTTCCGCGCAACTTTGGAGGAGTCCATTCTGGCGGATTTCCTCATCCATGTGCTGGATGCGAGCTCGCCCCAGGCGGATCAACTTTTTCAAACGACCATGGAGGTGCTGGCAGAGCTCGGCGCGGGGAAAAGCGGGTGCTGCTGGTGCTGAACAAGATTGATCTCATCGATGCGGAGCGACTGGCGGAGCTGCAGCGGATGTTTCCAGAGGCGGTGCCGATCTCGATCAAAACGGGGCAGGGGATCGATGCCCTGCACCATCGCCTGCACCAGATGCTGATCGACCGCGTCGTGCGCATGGATCTGGCGATCCTGCTGGAGCGCATGGACCTCGTCGCCTTTGCGCATCAGGAGGGCAAGGTGCTGCAAGAAAACTACGACAACGGTCTCGCCGAGATCCAGTGCGTGGTGCCGAAGCGCTTTGAATCGCGGTTCGCTCCCTTTCTCACCGAGCCGGCGGAAGCGTCCTAGACTGGGCGAGAAGATCGCGATCTTGCAAAACATTGCCGCTTCTGTCAGCGTTTCCTTTCACCATGAAACGAATCGCTCTCTATCTCTCCCTGGCCATCGCCGCCATCCTGCCTGCCGTGGCAGAACCTGATCCTGCTGCCACCGTCTACGAACTGCGCATCTACACCACCAATGAGGGAAAGTTGCCCGACCTGCTGGCCCGGTTTCGCGATCATACCTGCCGAATTTTTGAGCGCGTTGGGATGAAGAACATTGGTTATTGGGTGCCGGTGGATGAGGAGAATGGTGCCTCCAACACTCTGATCTACGTCATTTCTCACGCCAGTCGCGACGCGGCCACCGCGTCCTGGAAGGCCTTTGGCGCTGACCCCGAGTGGCAGGAGGCACGCAAGGCGAGCGAGGCCAATGGGAAAATTCTCGCGAAGCCGCCGGTATCCATCTTCATGACTGCGACCGATTTTTCTCCAGCGCTGAAGATCGACGCCGCGAATCCCGAACGGACATTTGAGTTGCGCACCTACACCACCCCTGAAGGGAAGTTGCCTGCCTTGCATGCGCGTTTCCGCGATCACACGATGGCTCTGTTTGCCAAGCACGGCATGACCAACGTGATTTACTGGGAGCCGACCGATGCTGACAAGGGTGCAGGGACCAAGCTGATTTACCTTTTGGCCCATGCCAGCAAGGAAGCGGGTCTGGCCTCGTTCGGTGCCTTCCGCCAAGATCCCGATTGGATCGCTGCCAAAGCAGAGTCTGAAAAAGACGGATCGCTGACGATCGCCGGCCCTGAAGGTGTGAAGAGCATCTACATGAAGCCGACGGATTTTTCCCCAATGAAGTAGGTCACGGAGCGCCGCTGCTGCGCTGTCTGCGGACGGCGCGGCCCAGCGGCACGCCGATGCAGATCGAGAGCAGAATCGAGGTCAGGATATCGCTCGGATAGTGTTGGTTGCGCTGCATGCGGGACCACGAGATTGAGGCTGCGGCGATCAGTGTCGGAACGCCGACCACAGGGGCTACAACGGCTAACGGCATCGCCATGCCAAAGGCGGTGGCGGTGTGTCCGCTGGGGAAGGACTGATATCTGGCCCGGAAATCGGGGCCGTGGAAGGCTGGCGGTTGCCCGGAGGTCGGGCGTGCCCGTCCGGTGGCGAAACGGAGCGTCGTGGCGATGCTCCCGCAGAAAACGGTGCCAAGTACACAGGCGATGGCGACCCGCCGCCAGTGCAATGATCGGCGATACTTCGACCAAGCATAGATCAGGACCACAACGCCGAGATTGAAGCCAAAGAGATCTCCCCACCAGCTCAGAAACATGGCGAGATTCCGCAACAGATGGGGCGAGTGAGAGAGACCTGCGTGGGACACCTCTGACAGCAGGCTGATGTCATGGGGCATCACGCAACCAATGATGCCGATCAAGGCGGAGGAGATGAAAAGAACCCAGCCAATCCAGTGGGATCGGCAGCGTTTGATGGCGGCGATGGTGAGCTGACCTGCATCCTTGCCATGCGCCTGGATTTCTTCCGTGATGGCGGTGAGTCCGTGACGGATCGGCCCCGGGATCTTAGCCCAACAGCGTCTCACGTTTTCGACATCGTGCGGGGAGATCCAGTGCGGCATGAAGTTACGAATGGGGGTGGGTTCGGCTCATGGTGGCGGTATCTGGAATCGATTCAAGGCAGCGCTTTGGATGTGCGCCAATTTGGTGCGCTTTTCTCCTGTTTTTACAGCTTTGCTGTGCGATTGTATTTGAACACCGCGCTCTGCCGTGGTTCTGAACTGACCTAACTCCATGTCCGCACCGTCTCAATCCCCGGAGCCGGCGCGTCCCATCCATCGGCTGATGCCGCGTCTAACCACCGCGGCGCGCTGGTGTGGACGCGCAATAAGTTCCTTGCCGGCTTTGCCCTGGCTCTTCCTCTCGTCATCACCTGGTGGATCCTTTTTCGATCTACAACCTGCTCCATGGTTGGAGCGAGCCGCTCGTTCGTTACTTCGTTGATCTGGTCAATGAAATGGCGGGCAACCAGGTGCTGGACGCCACCAATCCTACCTTTGAAAAGGTGGTGCACTTCATCGGAGTGATCATTCCCATCGCCTTCCTCGTGGCCTTGGGAGTCATGGCAACCAATGTCATCGGGGTGCGGGTCGTTGCGCTTTTTGAGAGACTATTGCTCAACATTCCGGTCATTGCCTTCATCTACAAATCCCTGAAGCAGGTCATTGATGCCTTCAAAAGCCTGGGTGGCGGTCAGAACTTCAAGCGCGTCGCTTACATCGACTATCCGGTGCCTGGCATGCGGATGATCGGCTTTGTGACGGGCCAGTTCACGGATCGTGTGTCTGGTAAGGCGATGACCTCTGTGTTTCTCCCGACCGCGCCGAATCCGATGACGGGCCTGCTTTTGGTCGTGGATTCTGAAAAAGTCACCGATGCGGCGATGACGCTGGAGGAGGCGACAAAGATGATCTTCTCGGGTGGTCTCCTGCCACCCGGTGGGTCTGTGCCGCCTCTCAATCAACGTCCTACAGACGCTGCAGAACCTGCTGAGATCGCGCCTGCTGATGCCATTGACACGGAGTCTGCGCACGAGGAACTCTCCGCATTGAAGTTGCCTCCTGGCCTGCCACGTGCAGAGGACTTTGACTCTGGAGACCCAGACATCCTTGCCAGTATTGACGAGGTGGAAGGCGTCCGCAGTGGCGGTTCCCGCAACTGGTTGTCTGCGCTGCCTTGGTTTAAGCGCTGAATCGGCGCTTAGTTCGACTTAGCAACCGGTGCGGCGAAGATCGCCGTGCCGCCCTCTCCCGGAATAATGCGGGTGCTGGCGCGGCCTGTCGTTTCGAGCCGTGATGGCTGCGTGAAGAGTCGCATGATCGTGCTGGCATCAGCGGCGCGATGTTCGCGTCCTTTGCCCTGGATGCGGGGCCAACCCATGAAGGTGATGAGGTTTTGCCGGGCTCAAACACCGCCTCCTCGCTCTGGCCTCGATAGACCTGCTCTGCGGGCACGCCGACGAGGTGAAAATCCACGGCTCCGTTGGCCACCATTTTTGACATGGAACCGCCGGTGCCGTTGTAAACCACGAGCCGATTCGTCTTGATGACAAAGTCTGTTGATTCCACCACGACGTGACCGGAAAAGACCACCGTCTTGGCGTTCAGGTCAAAGTTCGTCGCCGAATCTGCCGTGATGTGATAGCCCTGGCCATCCTGCACTGGCGCGAAGGTGGGTGGCTCGTCAGCGGCGCTGGAGGATACCCGGGCGGCGGAGGATTTGTCTTGGACCCGTGCGGCAGGTAGGGACTGGTTCCGGCTTCGCCCTACGTCTCCAGCACGACCTCCCATGGGACGGGAAGCGGTCGCGTTCTGGGCCTCATTCTGGGCCAGTTTTTCCGCTGGGGCATAACGTGGGAAAGTAGCCTGGGGCCACTGGGGCACCGTGATTTCACCAGCGGTGTCATTCGGCTGGGGAGGGAGAGAAGGTGGGAGCTCCCGGGCCGCCTGCTGCTGGGCGCTGGCTGCTTGCGCCGCTGCATCGGCACCGCCGGGCTTCCGGTTGTATCCGACGTAAGCCGCTGACGCCGCGATCAGGGCGATCTGCGCCGAGATGATGTATGTGGTGGCTGGCACGCTAGTACAGATTGGAGGTTATGGCTCAATTCAAAAGAGCTCCTTATTTATCTAAAGTTTAACAATTATTAACATTATGTCAATATTTGAGTTTTTGACCACTTAATATCTTAGGTGACTCTAGTCCAGGGTTTGGCGGTAGCGTTTCACGCCGATGACCATGACGACGGCTCCGAAAAGGCCAATCTGCCAGAGCTGTAGCGAGATGTCCGCCAGCGTGCTGCCTTTCAAAAGCACCCCGCGTATGATCCGCAGGAAATGGGTGAGCGGTAGGACTTCCCCGATGTGCTGCGCCCAGACCGGCATCCCCGAAACGGAAACATGAAACCGGACAGAAGTAGCGATGGCAGGAAAAAGAAGAACGACATCTGCACCGCCTGAAGCTGGTTCGTGGCCAGGGTGGAGAACATAATGCCTACCGCCAGATTCGCGGTGATAAAGACCAGGGCGACCAGGAATAGAAGCGCTAAGCTGCCGAGCATCGGCACATGAAAGAGGAAGTGGGCGGCGACAAGGATCAGCACGACCTGAACATAGCCCACCAGGATGTAGGGGATGATTTTCCCAGCCAGCACCTCAAAGGGCCGAGTCGGCATGGAGAGCAGATTCTCCATGGTGCCGCGTTCCTGCTCTCGCGTGATGGCCAGCGCCGTGATCATGACCATGGTCATGGTCAGCACCACGCCCATCAACCCAGGGACGATGTTGTATTGAGTAATGGCCTCCGGATTGTAAAGCGCATGTATACGCAGGTCGATGATTGGTTCTGACCCAGCTAGGTAGGCGAGCGGCCCCTTGATGTCGTTACGCAGCGCGGTGCCGATGAGGGCACGGATGGTGCTGATCGCGTTGCTGGTGGCACCAGGGTCAGTGGCGTCTGCCTCGATCAAGAGCGCGGGTTTGTCTCCACGCAGCAGATCACGGGAAAAACTAGGGGGAAGGTGATGACGAACTGCACGTCGCCGTGCTCCAGTGCCGCACGTGCTTCGGTCTCGGACCTCACTTCCGCGACAAAATCCACATAGCCGCTATTGCGGATCGCGCTCAGCAAACTGCGCGCTATCGGGCCTTTGTCCGCCATCCGGACGGCGGCAGGCAGGTGCTTTGGGTCGGAATTGATGGCAAAGCCAAACAGAGTCAATTGCACCAGTGGAATGCCCACCATCATGCCAAATGTGACCCGGTCCCGCCCCATCTGGATGAACTCCTTGATGACGATGGCGAAGAATCGCGTGCTTGAGAAATGGCGTAACCGACTCATGGCGCAAAATTGTCCTTGGATCGATCCATCAGGTGAATAAACACGTCCTCCAGGCCGGACGGGATCTGTTTCCATTCATGCGGCGATCCGCGAAAGCGAGCGATGGCCGCCTCCAGCGTGACCGCATCGCCACTGCTAACGTGCAGAGTCGTTCCAAAGGCGACTGCTTGCTCCACACCGGGCCGCTGCCGTAGTTGGTTAGCGAGACCGATGAGGTCTGGGCCGCTGACGCTCCAGGTCGTGAGTTTGGCGTGGTCCACGACTTCTTTCAGCGTGCCATGCGTCAGCAGTTCGCCATACGAGAGATAGGCCAGCCGGTGGCAGCGCTCGGCTTCATCCATGTAGTGAGTGGTAATGAGAAAGGTCAGCCCACGTGCTGCCAGTTGATGGATCTGCTCCCAAAAATCTCGACGCGCTTTGGGATCGACCCCGGCGGTGGGCTCATCCAACAGCAAGAGCTTCGGTTGGTGAATCAAACAAGCCGCCAGTGCTAAGCGCTGTTTCCAACCGCCGGACAACTGCCCCGCCAATTGACGTTCGCGACCCGTTAGCCCCAGTTGCTCAATGGATGCATCGACGGCTTCGCGGCGATTGGGCACGTCATACATCCGGGCGACAAAGGAGAGGTTTTCGCGAATGCTCAGATCCTCATAAAGCTGAAGCGCTGCGTCATGTAGCCGACTTGGCGCTTGATGGTTTCGCTCTCCGTGATGACATCGTGTCCCAGACAAGTGCCGCTGCCTTCATCGGCACGCAGGAGGCCGCAGAGCATGCGGATGAAGGTCGTTTTACCGCTGCCATTGGGCCCCAGGAATCCGTAGATCTCCCGCTGCGCACCTGGAGGTCAATGTGGTTGACCACGGTCCGATTACCGAACCGCTTGGTCATGCCGTGTACATCAATGGCCAGATCTTCGCTCATCTGTGGTGTGCCAGTTGGACATCGACGGGTTGTCCAGGATGCAGTTGCTCTGCCACGTCCTTCTCAAAGTGGAGTTCGACCATGAAAACCAATTTGGCGCGGTTTTCGCGGCTGTAGATCACCGGCGGCGTGTATTCGGCCTGGGGAAATAAAGCTGACTTCGCCCTGCACGGGTTGCGGCATGCCATCGATGCTGACTTGGGCTGCGTCGCCCAGATGGACGTGAATGATCTCTGTCTCGGGCACAAAAAGCCGTACCCGGACCTGACCTGGCGGTAGCAGCGAGATCACTGGACGACCAGCTGCGATCCATTCGCCCACGTTGTAGAGCGTATCATCGATCAACCCCGCTGCTGGGGCTGTCTGTCGTGTCTGTTGCAGATCCCATTCAGCCTTGGCCAGCGTCGCTTCCCGCGCCTTCACCTCCGCTTCTGCGGCAGCGATCTGGTCGGCACGCGCACCCAAATCTGCGGTGGCCATTTCCGCCTCGATCTGCGCGACGCGGAATCGGTTTTGCTCGTTGAGGCTGCGCGCCCGATCCAGGCTTTCTTCGGGAACGGCACCAGACGTGCGCAGGTTTTCTTGGCGTGCCAATTCCTTGGCGGAAAGTGACATCGCCTCCCGCGACTGCGAGAGTTGTGCCTGGAGTGATTGGATCTCTGAGGGCCGTCGCCCCTTTTTGGCATCTGCCAGCGTGGCCTGCGCTTGCTGCACCTGTTGTGCGGCCTCATCGTATGCGGCTTTTTGCAGTGTGTTTTCGATGGTGAAGAGCAGGTCTCCCGCTTTAACTTGGTCTCCGCGCTTCACTGCCAGTTTGGTCAACTTCCCCGCAATGGGTGGCGCGGGATACACGAACTCGCCCTCGACGTAGCCTTGCAGTCTGTCTGTCGGAGACTTTTCGCACGACGTTAGCACGGCGGGCAGGAGAATGAGGCATGACCAGGCACGATATGAGTTCTTCATAGTTCTTCCCTCCCTTGGGCAGTCATGGCTCCGCGCAGGATGACGTCGATGATGGCCGAGTAGCCGGCTTTGGCCGTCAGATTGAGCTCGTCTAGCTTTTGCGGATTCATGATCTGGTGAGTCGCCGCAAGCAGCATTTCGATGATCAATGTCTGCGGCACATCACCGCGGATCATGCCAGCCTTGCGGCCTGCGGTCAGCAATCGGGTGAAGCTGCGTTTGATCATTGCGGCGCGGCGAGTTTCTACGTTGGCAAAGATATCCGCAGCATCGCGGCGCACGTCGCGGATGAAGGCGGGCTGGATCTCCCCGTGTGCTTTTGCATGCAGGCGAGTAAGGCATGCAGTGTCTCTGGAAAACTCGACGCCGCAGCCGAAGGTATCGAATCCATGTCGGCCTCCGCCTCTCTGATTTTTTCCTGCATCACAGCCTCCACCAGAGCCAGCTTACTCGGGAAGTGGGCATAGAAGGTCTTTTTGCTCATGCCGACCTCTGCGGCGAGGTCATCCATCGTGACACTGCGGAAGCCGTGGGCCAAAAAGTGCGAGCGAGCTGCCGCGACGATCTTTTGCCGGGCATCAGCGCTGGTGGAGGTGGATTTGGCTCGTGGCATCGGGTGGGTAATGGAAACTGATAAAGTATTATAAGTTTCCGAACCGGATGCAAGTAGCAATTCACTCTCTTGCAAATGCCGCATCGGCTCGTAGCTTGGCGGCGTAACTTCATTCACCAAACCACCCACCCCACAACGCGTCATGGAAGCACCCAAAATCACTGCCTATTTGAAAACCTACTGCGGCTGGAGCGAAGGCGTCCGCGCCATCTTCCGCAAGCACGGGCTCGCCTTTGAAGAAAAGGACATCATCAAAAATCCCGCCTTCCGCTGGGAAATGGAACAAAAGAGCGGTCAGCCTCTGTCTCCTTGTGTGGAGATCAACGGTCACATGCTGCCTGACATCAGCGGCGATGAGGTGGAAGCCTGGATGCTGAACAACAACATCGTCCAACCGACGGATGCTCTTGCGGATGCGCCGACGGATTCCGCCTGCACCGATGCCCAACACGCCGCGATGGCCGCTCAACAGGCCGGCGGTGCGATTCGCTTCGTTAGCTGAGCGGAGTTTTCATCGCTCGGATTCGACAGTCTTTACGCAAAAACCCGCAGCCAGTGGCTGCGGGTTTTTTGATGAATTGATTCTAGTGTAGCTTGGGATCAGGAAGCGGAGCTGGTGGGCTCCTCTACTGGCGTATCCTCGCGGGCTTCGGCGGAGAACTTCAGCATCTTCTTCTCTTCGTTGAAGCCGACCTGGACGGTATCGCCTTCCTTCACATCACCACGCAGCACGTGTTCTGCCAGCGGGTCTTCGATGTGTTTCTCCACGGCGCGACGCATTGGGCGCGCACCGTATTGCGGGTCGTAGCCTTCCTTCATCAGGAATTCGCGGGCCGCGTCGTCGAGAACGAGGTGGATCTTCTTGTTCCGTAGGCGCACCAGCACCTTGTTGACTTCCAGATCCACGATCTTGTTGAGCTGCTCCCTCTCCAGCATTTTGAAGATGACGATGTCATCCAGGCGGTTGAGGAACTCAGGTTTGAAGAACTTCTTGGCGGACTCAGTGATCTTGCCCTTGATGCCGTCGTTGTCGGCATCGTTGGAGGCCATGGCAGCAAATCCAAGGGAGGTCTGGCGCTTGATGGTTTCGGCGCCGACATTGGAGGTCAGGATGACGATGGTGTTCCGGAAGTCGATCTTGCGTCCGAAGTTGTCCGTGACCTGGCCTTCTTCAAGGATCTGAAGCAGGAGGTGCATCACATCTGGGTGCGCTTTTTCCACTTCGTCAAAGAGCACGACGGAGTATGGGCGGCGACGCACGGCTTCAGAAAGCTGACCGCCTTCTTCATAACCGACATACCCTGGAGGTGCGCCAATCAGACGGCTGGCCGTGTGCTTCTCCATGTATTCGGACATGTCGATCTGGATCAGTGCCTCGGAACTGCCAAACATGAAGTCTGCCAGATTCTTTGCCAGGAAGGTTTTCCCGACACCCGTGGGGCCGAGGAAAAGGAAGGAGCCGATTGGGCGGCGTGGATCCTTGAGATCGGCGCGGGAGCGGCGCAGGGCCTTGCTGATGGCGATGACGGCTTCGTCCTGGCCGATGATGAGCTTTTTGAGCTCTTCTTCCATGCGCAGTAGCTTGTCTGCTTCTGCCTGCTCCATGCGTTGGAGAGGCACGCCAGTCCACTTGGAGACGACGGACATCATTTCTTCTTCGCCGACATCGACGATCTTCTCCTGATTGCTGGCGCGCCAGGATTCGAGGAGATCGTCAAAACGCTTCTTGGCGTTCTTTTCCTTGTCACGCAGTGCAGCGGCTTTTTCAAAGTCTTGCTCCTTGATGGAGGTTTCCTTCTCGAGGCGAATGGTTTCGATCTCGCCCTCGATGACTTTGAGCTCCGGCGGACGTGTCATCGCGCCGATGCGCGCTTTGGCACCCGCCTCGTCCATGACGTCGATGGCTTTGTCCGGCAGGAAGCGTGATGGCAGATAGCGTGAGCTGAGGTTGACAGCGGCCTCGATGGCCTTGTCCGAGAAGCGTGCCCTATGATGCAGTTCGTATTTGCTCTTGAGACCCATGAGGATCTTGACCGCGTCTTCGACGGAAGGTTCGTTGACCTTGACGGTTTGAAAGCGGCGCTCGAGAGCGGCATCCTTCTCGATGTACTTGCGGTACTCGTTCATCGTTGTTGCACCAACGCACTGGAGCTCGCCTCGGCTGAGCGCGGGCTTGATGATGTTGGAGGCATCCATAGCACCTTCGGCGGAACCGGCACCGACGATGGTGTGCAGCTCATCGATGAAGAGAATGACGTTCTTGTGGCGGCGGATTTCATCCATCACCGCTTTGATGCGCTCTTCAAACTGACCGCGATACTTCGTGCCAGCAACCATGAGGGCCAGGTCGAGGGTGATCACACGCTTGTCACGGAGGATTTCAGGGACGTTGCCGGAGGCGATCTCTTGAGCGAGGCCTTCGACGATCGCCGTCTTGCCGACGCCAGCTTCGCCAATGAGCACAGGATTGTTCTTCGTGCGGCGGCAGAGGATCTGGATGACACGGGCGATCTCTTCGGAGCGGCCAATGACGGGGTCCATCTCGTCTTTCTGGGCCAGTTCAGTCAGGTCGCGACCAAAGGCGCGCAGGGCAGGAGTCTTACTGTCCTTCTTCTGTCCTGGGCTGTTTGATCCAGTGCTCTCGTTGCCTGGGCTTTCTTCATCGGCATCATCGTCCTCTTGGGAGGTGAAGTTCGGGTCCAACTCCTTCAGGATCTCGTTGCGGGCTTTGTCCAGATTGATGTCCAGATTGCGCAGAACCTGCGCGGCGACACCTTCGCCTTCGCGCAGGAGGCCCAAGAGGATGTGTTCCGTGCCGACGTAGCTGTGGTTCAGGGCTTTGGCTTCCTTAGAGGCCAAGGCCAACACCTTCTTCACCCGTGGGGTGTAGGGGATGTTGCCGACCATCTTGGTCTCGGGGCCGGAGCCAACCTGCTGCTCGACCTGCATGCGCACGGTTTCGAGATCGAGGCCGAGTTTGGTCAGAACATTCACAGCGACGCCTTGCGCCAGCTTGATGAGGCCGAGGAGGAGGTGCTCCGTCCCGACGTAGTTGTGATTGAATCGGTCCGCCTCTTTGCGTGCAAGGGCGAGGACTTGTTGGGCGCGTGGGGTAAAATTATTCATCATTATGCTCGTGTTCGGAGCCTCCAGTTGGGGGTGGTGGTGGTAATTGTGGTGGTATGGTAGTGGGTCCCTGCAAAGAATGCAACCTTGTGCGGGTAATTTCGGCGCGCAAAACGTCCCGATCTTCGGGGAAAGTTCGCGACCAGCGGCCAATTGAAGGTGCGCGGGCTGGATCTCCAGCAGCAGCATGTCCAGGAGGGATCGATCGCAATCGGGCACCAAATCAAGGTCGGCGCCAAGGCGTAGCATGGACAGCCAGTTGAGCGCCTCTTTTGAGGAGAGCACAAAGGCATTCCGCAGGATGGCGTAGGCGCGGCCGACTTGGTCGCGCAGCATGATGGTTTGGTCCTCCAAAAGTTTCGTGCGTGCGGTGGATTCGGAACGAACGACGCCCTCGATGACCTTTTCAATCTGCCCGATGATTTCCGCCTCTTTCTCTCCCAGAGTGTGCTGGTTGGAGATTTGGAAAAGATTCCCGAGCGCCTCGGTGCCCTCGCCATAAAGACCGCGCACTGCGAGCCCAATTTTGCCGACGGCTTTGACAACCTGATTGATCTGGTCAGTCAATACCAGACCGGGCAGATGCAACATGACGGAGGCGCGCATCCCGGTGCCCAAATTGGTGGGGCAGGCGGTCAGGTAGCCGAGCTTCTCATCAAAGGCATAGGGCAGTTGGGCCTCCATCTCTGAATCGATGCGATCCACGAGATCGTAGGCGCTGCGGAGGTTCAGCCCTGGGCGGATACCCTGGATGCGGAAGTGGTCCTCCTCATTGATCATGATGCTGATGCTCTGCTTGCGATCCACGACGACGCCGCAGCCATTGGAGCGCGCGGCGTGCTCCCGACTGACAAGGTGGCGCTCCACAAGCACCTGCTTTTTGATCTTGCTGGTGTCTTTGTAGTCCTCGCTAAAACCGTCCTTCATCTCTGGGAGTGCCTCAATGATGGGGCGGACACTGGCCAGCATGTCGATGCGTTGCTTTTCCTGACTGAATCCTGGAAATGGGTTGCCGCGAAGATTCCGCGCCAGCCGAACGCGAGAGGTCATGACCACATCGGAATGGGGTCCGCTGCCCCGCATCCAATCGGCGGGGTTTTTGATCAATGTATTGAAGCGCATCATTTCGTTTACCTTATCCAGTAGCTCACGGTCTCAAATACTGTGACAGTGATCATGGATACGTGTTGAATCAGATGCAAGAGGCGGAATTTGGGGACCTGACGTGAATATTGTCGTGGGGGTCGCTCTTGCCGGACCGGCAGGAGCACAGTTCAGAGTTGCCGCGCGCTTGATCGCCGCTACTCTCGTCGGCGTTGCGGAGGGTGCAGTCGGCTTTTCCGAGCGAACGCTATGCTTGAATATCTACTCCGCCGCCCCTGGCTTTCGTTTGCTGTCCTTGTGGCGGCCTGCGCTCCACTGATCTGGGCCACGGCCGCGCTCTCCCTGCGGTCGGGTGCAGGTGGATTGCTGGAGGGCGATCCGCGCTCAAGATTCACCTATGAAATGGTGGAAAAGAGCCTGCATGGCACCTGCGTCCTCGTCGTGGTGCAGACCAGTCCGGAGGTCTTTACCAGGGAATCGCTCGAAAAGCTGCGCGGAATCTCTGAAGCCTTCGCGGCCCTGCCCGATGTGCTGGACGTGAAGAGCTTTACCCACTCCACGATCCCTGCCCGACGTGGCTTTGGCTTGGTGATGGAGCCCTTCCTTCCTGAGGAGTGGACCGATGAAAATCTGGCCAAGGTCCGCGCCTTCTCCTCGGGCATCCCTTGGTGAAGAATCTGCTGGTCTCTCCCAACTCGCGGAACTCTGTGCTCCTGGTCACCTTTAGAGATGCATCGACGCATCCTTCGCGAGCTGTGGTGGATGAAGTGGTGTCAAAATTCGCGGATGCGCAGCATTCCTATCAAGTCGTCTCCCTGCCTTTGGTCGAGGACGAAGTCCGCCTGCGCGCGGAGCAGGACCTGAGCTTCCTCGTGCCGGTGGTGTTGCTCTGTGTTTTCATTGCGCTTGCTCGCTACTTCAGGTCCGCACGAATGATCCTTTTCATCATCCTGAACCTGGCGGTGCACGCTTTGTTATCGGCTGGGTTGTGTGTGCTGTTTCCGATGCAGTCGGGGGTCTATTTGATTGCGCTTTTTCCGCTGATCGCGGCGGTGCAGTTGACGCTGCTGATCCATCTCTGCAGCGATTTTAGAGATCGCCTTCAGTTAGGGCTTGTTCCCGCAGAAGCCTTGCGCGCGGCAGTGCGCGCAGTCTTCCGATCCTCGCTCTTCGCGGCACTCACAACGGTGGCGGGATTCGTCGCGCTAGTGGCTGCGCCGGGGGCGTCGAATCAGGCGTTTGGGCTGCTCGGTGGCGCCTGCGTTACCCTGGGATTTGTGCTGCTTTTTACGGTCGGGCCACTCTCGCTGCTGCTCTTGTATCACGGCTATCAGACGCGCGCGACGATCGACGTCAGTGAAACCCCGGGTTTTGTCACCCGGCTCTCTTCCCATCGATTCACTCCGGTGGTCATCGGGCTGGTTTTGTTGGTGGGACTCACGGGGCTTCCTTCTCTGCGGCCGAACATCAACCTCGCAGACTTTCTGCCCAAAGACAGCCCGTCGCGCAAGGTTGCCCACTTCTTTGACGAGGAATTCAACGGCATGTATTTCCTGCGCATCGACCTCGATTCCGGCAGGGCCAACGGTGTGCCCGATGGGGACTTTCTCCGCTATGTGCAGAAGGTTGAAAGCTACGCCGCCGCGCTGCCAAATGTCACCGCCGTTTATTCACATGCGTCCGTCATCGCAATGATGAATCAGGTTTGGGAGGGGGATGGGCAGAGGGCTCGTTTAAGCTGCCAGATTCGCCCCTCATGCTGGGCCTTTTTCAGCAGGCCCTGCTCGGTTCTGGACTGCCCATGACCGACGCCCTCGCGGACCCCGAATGGCGGGTGGCCAATCTCTACATCCGCACCCGCATTCTGCCCTCGGATGAATACCTCGCACTGCACGATTCCATCTTGGCCGAGGCGCAAAAGCTCGCCCCCGAAGGCGTGTCAGCTCGTCCGGCCCCAGGACTGCGGGATTTCCTCGAGGCGGACCGCAAGGTGGTGGAAGGCCAAGTGGCCAGTGCCGGCGCGTCCCTCTCAGCCATCGCCCTCTGCCTCTTGGTGCTGTGTGGCGCTCGCTCAGGCTTTCGATCACGGCCGTGCTCTGTGTGTGCGTGCCACTCGCGGCCGCTCTGGGGTTGGCGTCGTGGTTGGGGGTCACGCTGAACAGCATCACCGTTATGGCCGGTGCCATCGTGCTCGGTGTCGCCGTGGATGACGCCGTCCACTTCGTCACCCGTTGGCAGGAACTTGTGGCGACGGGCCTTTCATCGGCCGCAGCTGCTCAAGAAACCCTGCGGGAAAAACGCGGCCCCATCACCCTTACCACCGTCGTCCTGCTGGCCGTCTTCATCCCGCTGTCCTTCAGCGCCTTCCCTCCCGTGCAAGGCTTCGCCATGGTCGCCAGCGTCGCCTTTGCGGGCTCGCTCGCCTGTGTGCTGGTCCTCCTGCCAAGGGCGCTGGCAACAAGAAGCAGATCGGAAATTGGTCCAAGATAAGGCTTGGCCCGCCGCCTGTTTGCTGGGTAGAATGAATGCCTCCGGTGAATTGTTTTGAAGCGTTTGCGGTCGGCACGTCCCGCACTTCGTCGCTCTCTGCCCCGTCCGGGTGGGTTGACAAAAGTTGTCATAGAGGGTAATTTGCCATCATGGTAAAAACGCAGGTTCAGATTCCCGACATGCTTTTTCGTGAGGCCAAGCGTTTGGCAGAGGAGAATGAGATGAGCTTTGCCGAGGTCGTTCGGCGCGGGCTTGAGGAGATCATCCGGCACCACCCGCCTGGAAGAACGCGAGCGGAAGTCTGGACCTTGCCGCCCTCCTATGATTTGGGTGAAGCGCTCGCCCCAGAGGAAGAGTGGACGAGGTTGTGTCACGAGTAAGCCTCCGTTTATTGAAGATGATAAGCTTTGACACGAACATCGCGGTGTATGCCGCCAATGGGGCCTCTCCGTGGCACGATGCTGCCCGCCAATTTCTGCAATCACTGGCCCGGCGCAAGGATGTGGCTATTTGTGAACTTGTCCTGGTGGAACTGTATTTGAAGTTGAGAAACGAGAAAATATTCCCCGTCCTCTCACCGCACCGCAAGCCGCTGCCGTTTGCCAAACCTACCGCAAAAACCGGGCGTGGACGCTCATTGAATCAGCCCCGGTTATGGAGGATGTCTGGACGCAGGCGGCGACCTCCGGCTTCGCCTTCCGTCGGATCATCGACCTGCGTTTAGCGCAAACGTTGCTGCACCACGGCGTCACAGAATTTGCGACCTCCAATGAAAAGGACTTTGTGGGGCAGGGATTTAATCGGGTTTGGAACCCTTTGCTGCCGTAACCCCCATACGCCATCAGCCCGGATCGTTGTTGGTGCTGTCAAACCGCTAATTCAACGCTGATCAGGCGCTAATGACAGGCCTTTTCTAGTGGCGTCAGATAAGCTTCTTGCCAGCAAGTCTAACTCCTCTGCGCATATGGCAGGCTCGGGATGATCTTGCGTGCCCGCTACGAACAGGCTGCGTCACCAGCAAGGGAATGCGGGCCGGGTCAGATCGTTGCCGACGAAAAACTCTGCGCCTCCGCGTCTCTCGCGATGCTTTCCGGTCCTACCTTGGCATCACACAGAAATCAAGCTCAGGTCTCGCAATATCGCCCGCTTGACCCAGCCCTATTTCACGTCCATCAGAATCGCCCCATGAGCCGTACATACAATCTCGCAGTCCTCCCCGGTGATGGCATTGGCCCTGAAGTCATGGCCGAGGCGATCAAGGTCCTGAACGCCGTTGCCGCCAAGAACGACATCGCCTTTAACTACAACCACCAATTGGTCGGCGGAGCCGCGATCGACGCTGTGGGCAAGGCGCTGCCTGCTGAAACGATCGCCGCCTGCGAGGCCAGCGATGCGATTTTGTTCGGCTCTGTGGGTGGCCCGAAATGGGAAAAAATGCCTCCAAACGAGCAGCCAGAGCGTGCCGCCCTGTTGCCCCTGCG
Organism: Verrucomicrobiaceae bacterium; assembly: GCA_024232965.1. Taxonomy (GTDB): domain Bacteria; phylum Verrucomicrobiota; class Verrucomicrobiia; order Verrucomicrobiales; family Verrucomicrobiaceae; genus JACKQF01. Next base: position 232,694 of record JACKQF010000007.1, read on the forward strand.
CAAACACTTCGGCCTCTTTGCCAACCTTCGCCCTGGCATCTGTTACCCAGCTCTCACCGCCTCCTCTCCGGTGCGTGCCGACCTTGTCGAAGGCGGTTTTGATGTGCTCTGCGTGCGTGAATTGACGGGCGGCCTGTATTTTGGCCAGCCGAAAAGCCGCACGACCCTGCCCGATGGAGACATCGAGGTCATCGACACCATGGTTTACAAGAAGAGCGAGATCGAGCGCATCGGCCACGTGGCCTTCAAGGCGGCCCAGCTTCGCAATAAGCATGTGACTTCCGTGGATAAGGCCAACGTCCTGACCAATTCCGTCCTCTGGCGCGAGACCATGGTGGAGGTGGCCCAGCAATACCCCGACGTCACCTTGGCTCACCTTTACGTGGACAATGCGGCGATGCAATTGATCAAGGCCCCACGCAGCTTTGACGTGATGGTCACCGAGAACCTCTTTGGCGATATCCTCAGCGATGAGATGGCGATGATCGCCGGATCTCTGGGGATGCTGGCCAGCGCCAGTCTGGGCAAGGTCAAAGGCGATGGCCTTTACTTCGGCCTCTTTGAGCCTAGCGGCGGCACTGCCCCGGACATCGCAGGCATGGGCATCGCGAACCCGATCGCGCAGATTCTTTCTTCAGCACTCCTGCTGCGCTTCTCGCTCGGTCTGGAAGAGGCGGCGGTCGCAATCGAAAACGCGGTGCGTCAAGTCATCGGCGATGGCCTCCGCACTGGCGATATCTTCACCGGAGCCCCCGGCACCCGCAAGGTGAACACCACCGAGATGGGCGACGCGATCCTTGCGGCGCTCGGCTGATGAAGGCACTGTAAGACTTCTGAGGGCAAGGCCCCGGCTCCCATAGAGTCTGGGGCCTTTTTTGTGCATCTGTGGTCGGATTTTGTCCATTACGGTATATGACCGTTTGGTAATGTTATTTTGGGCACTTTGTGGGTTAGTGTCCTGCTCCGTGACAGGACAGCTTAACGCTATCTGTTCAACATTCGATACCCTCCAACCAATGAAAAGAAATATACATTACGTTCTCGCAGAATCGGAAAACTCTTGTCCGCGAGTGCCTTTATTCTCATCAGTGGTGCGGCTTCGGTGCACGCTGTTGCGGTAACCGACCTCGACCAAGACGGCATTCCTAATATTTCCGATCCCGACGTTGATAATGACGGCCTGCCGAATGGAACGGATCCTAATGTGGACGGCGGCCTTTGCGTCAGCGGTCCTTTAGCTGGCCGTTACATCGGGGACCGCCTGAATAACGACCATCGATCGGAGCGTGATATTGATGGCGATGGTCTCGCCGATGGCTCCTTGATCGAAAATGACATTGATGGCGATGGTCTCAAAAATGACGACGTCTTGGAGGATGACATTGATGGCGACGGTAAATCAGACGACGCAGCCGATGAGTTGAACATAGATGGTGATGCATACAATGATGACTCCCGGTCCGAGCGCGACATTGACGGCGATGGTAAGGCGGACGATTCCCTGAGGAGCTTGATATCGATGGTGATGGCAGGCTCGATTCGGCCTCTGACGAATACGATATCGATGGCGATGGCCGAACGGACGACTCCTGACGGAGCGCGATATCGATGGTGATGGACGTGCGGATGACTCTGCCAGCGAGCTTGACATTGATGGCGATGGCGATCCCGATGATGCACTTGATGAACTGGATATCGACGGCGACGGTCTCTTGGATGACGATGCTGCCGAAGACGATATTGATGGAGATGGGCGTCTGGATGGTTCTGCGAATGAGCTCGACATCGATGGCGATGGCCGGGCGGACAATTCAGCGGCTGAACTGGACATTGATGGCGACGGGCGTCTGGACGACGAAGTCGGCGAGCTTGATATCGACGGAGACGGTCTCGACGACGATGATGACGCAGAGTTAGACATCGACGGCGACGGCCTTGCGGATGATTCTCCAGCGGAAAAAGACATCGATGGTGATGGGCGGAACGATGACTCCATCGCAGAGGATGATATCGACGGCGACGATCGGCTGGATTCCGCGCTCGACGAAGATGATACCGACGGCGATGGGCGACTGGACGATGTTGATGACGACGCTGACGGCGATGGAGTCCGCAATGACCGTGACGATGACGACGACGGTGATGGCACAAAGGACGATGATGACGATGACGGTGCGCCAGATCTGATTCCTGCCGCGCAAGTCGGAGATGGGAACTCTCCGTCTGACCCTAACCGGGTTGGCATATAAAGCCAGCAAGAACGGTTCGGAAGATCCTCTGATCCTGGTGTTTTCGTCGGCTACCGATGGAACTTCCCAGGAGACGGGTGATCCTGAGATCTCTCCGTTTACGTATGTCCTTTCACCAAATGGTACGTTCGGAAATGTGCGGGTGGTTTACAGTGCACGGAAGTATGATGACTACGCCTTCGATTTTGCCCATGGCACCTTTACCCGCATGGAGTATGAGCGGGGTGTCTTGAAGGATACAGATACCGGCAACTTCGCACTTTCTCCGTAGCACCTTAGTTCCACGTTGGTTGGATTTGGGACCTTTTTCATGCAGCATCGCCGTCCATTGATCTCGGCCTTGGTCGTTCTGCTTGTTGGCATAGCAATTGGCTGGTTCGCCCGCTACGTGTCGCATCCCACTCAAGGTGCCGCTGTTGGCGTATTGCCCGAGATCGGCACGCTGGATGGCTCGCCTCGAGCGAATGTGGGTGATCTTCCGGCGGTTGGTTCTCCACCAGTAATACCGGGAGCTTCCGTTCCGGACGGGCAGGGCTTAAAGTCGCGACTATCCTTGATCCTCGCAGAGTTTGATCCGTCACGCAGACGGCAATCTCTGCGAGAGTTGGGGTTGAGCTTGGCCAAGTTGCACCTTCGGAAGGGTGGCAACTTCTGTCCTTCATAACGGGTCTTGCAGATCGTGAGGCATTCGCAGAATCGCTCCTTCGCGAATGGGCCAAGAAAGACCCTGCGGTGGCTCTAGAAGCCTGTGTGTACCCTGCCGCCTGGTGAGTTAAGTGCCACGGGTTATGCCGCTGCGGCTGGGACGTGGGCACAAAGTGAGCCTAGCGATGCAGCAAAGTGGTGTGCCAAGAATCTGACAGGAAGCGCACGCCAGATGGCGATCACCGAAGTCGCACGGGCTTGGACGCGGGCGGACCCGAAGGCAGCTGCGGAATGGTCGCTGGCGCAGGGCAATACCTCGACGGGGATCGGCGCCATTCAGCAGGTCATGCGTCATTGGGCCAGCACCGATCCTGGAGGCGGGCGCCACCTGGGCTGCGGCTCTCCCTCCTGGGGCGATCCGGGACAATGCACTCCAGTCCGGCATGGCGGAGTGGGCAGACCAGTTCCCCGCCGAAGCGGCTGCATGGGTAGCACAGCACGGCGCCAGCACGGATTTGCTTACCCAAGTTGCAGGCATCTGGGCTCAATCGGATCCTGTTGCTGCGGCGGATTGGGTCAAGACTCTTCCGCTGGCGCAGGCCTTGAAGAGACATCTAATCTGATCTCCGCCACTTGGGCGGCGGCAGATCCGAAAGGCGCGCTGGACTGGATCGGTGGGCTGGCCGATCGCGGTTTGCAGGCTCGTCTAAGTGGCGGTGCCGTGCAAAGCTGGGCAGCCGACGAGCCTGCTGCGGCGCTTGAGTGGGCGGCATCGCGCCGAGACCCCGAGACCCGACAAAACGCCGTGGACGCAGCATTGCAGGTATGGGCCTCGTCTGACCCGGAAGGTCTTGCCTCGTGGACGCTTGGTCAAGCCCCTGGCCCCCTGCGTGATCAGGCTCTGCATCGGATCGCACTCGGGTTTTCGGACGCTGATCCCGCTCGCGCGCTCGCAGCAAGTCTGGGTATACAAGATCCCTCCTCAAGGATGGAATCAACCACTCAAGTATTCGACGATTGGAAATCAAAGGATCCTGTGGCGGCCGATCGGTGGCTCCAGGCGCATCCGCCTCTTCGCTCTGCTTTGTTGAAGCCGGAATGAGGTATTTTTTCTCCAATATTGAATAGTCTTCAGGTCGGGTTCGTCAGACCCCACATGAAAAATGAATTTCATTCGCTGGGTAGCGGCCGGTATGCTGGCCGTGATGGGAGCAAGCTGCACAACCGCTTACGATGCCTATGGTCGACCTCAGTCGGTCGTAGATCCAGGGTCGCCGTGCTCGGCGTCGCTGCTGCGGGTCTGGCACCAAGGGGATGTCTCCCGAGAACGTGGCCAAGTTCGAGAAGGCTGTCCGAGATCAGACCCTGAAATATTTGCGCGATCCCGAATCAATCGGTTTCGCTGAGTCATCCGACGCGGACGAAGCCGATCCAAGTGAATCCGACTCAATCCAACTGGATCCGACCCCAAATCTTCCTGCATGACCCCTTTGATTGACAGAACGCCGACAAAAAAGCCGCCCTCGGACGATCCAAGGACGGCTTTGGAGTGGAACGAGAATTCCTGCTGGGGCTTACTTCAGCTCTTGGGCGTGGAAGATGGCCCAGTCGTCGATGTTGTTCAGATCGACAGCGCCAGGGTTGCAGGATCCGTCGTCGGCCATGCCAGCGGTGGCGAGGATGCTCTTGCGGGTCTCATCGTCGTGGATGTAGCCGCGGATGTTGGCGTTGTGGCGGTAGATATCGGCCTTGGTCAGTTTGACGCCAGGGTACGCAGCCACCCAGGCTTCGCACTGCGCGTAGGTCGGCTTGGTGTCTTTGATGAAGGCGTAAAAGTCATCCCACTTGATGCCGAGATCGTCGGTGGTCAGCTTGTCATAGCCGCAGCCGACGGTGTAGTCGGGGTGAATTTTGCCAGCAGCGTGCAGGGAGGCTTTCAGCCAGACGCGTGGGAGGTGAAGGACACCGAGAGGACCGGCGACGCCGGAGGAGATCATGGGAACGATTTGGCTCATAAGGATTGGGGTTGGTGGGTTCGAAGTGCACCCAGTGGGAAAATCTGCCCAGGGTGGGCGGTGATTTTGCCGTGTTGGGAGTTCATCCACTGTGGTGACACGGCGGCGGGCGGGCAAGGATTTTCGCCCAAAGTCCGAGAAATTCGGGAGATTGAGTGCGAAATTTGTCTGGATGCGTGAAAATGTCTTGGGCGAAAACAGATTCTCTGGTATGCATGAGGTCCGTTTTTTTCCCGAAAGCGTCCATGCTCTGCGCCCATCTTCCTCACCTCCCCAAACTTTCCTTGCTCCAGGCGGGTGGGATGATCGTGCTGTTGGCCAGCGGACCGGTCGTCTTGCAGGCCGGTGAAGGCGGTGATCTATCTTCCATCGCCGCTGCTGAAATCCAACGCCGCGAGGCCAAGGTCGGCGAGGCCGCCATGCAATTGCAGGAGGCAGATGTGCTGCTCAAGGCAGGCAAGACTGAAGCTGCACTGGGGATTTACTCTGATGTTTATCAGTCTCTGCCGGAAGCTCCGCTGGCCCTGGCGTACAAAGATCGGGCGCGTGAAGGATACGCAGTGAGCGCTGCCCTGCGTGCCAAGGAACTGGCTCTCGAAGGGCGCTATAAGGAGGCGAATGAACTCCTCACGGCGGTCTCTGCCCCGGATGTGGCACCCAAACATCCATTGGTGATGAAGATCAAAAAGGAGCTGGCAGACACGGATCGGTTCCCTCCTGCCCTGACCCCGCAGCACATCGCGAACACTTTGAATGTGCAGGAGCTCCTCCAGAAAGCGGCTTCCCTTTTTGAACTCGGCGATTACGACAAGGCGATTGAGACTTATAAGGACGTGCTTCGAGTCGATAATTACAACGTCGCTGCCCGGCGTGGGCTGGAGAATGCTGAGCACAAGCGCACGACCTATTTTGATGCGGCTCGTGATCACACCCGGTCGAAGATGCTGAATGGCGTAAACCAACTCTGGGCGGATCAAGTGCCACCCAATGCTGCTGCCTTGGCCCGTTATGCGCAGGAGACCGCTGATACGCGCGGAACGGTTATCGGGAACCGCGAACGGATCGTTCAGCGCTTGAGGGACATCATTATCCCGAAAGTGGAATTCACTGGGGCCAGTCTCCAGGAAGTAGTGGAGTACTTAAGGATCCGCAGTCGGGACCTCGATCCCCAAGGGCGGGGCGTTGATTTTGTCTTGGCGCTGTCCCCAGAGGCGCAGGCGAAGCCACTGGATCTGAATCTTCACCAAATCCCTCTGGAGGAAGTGGTGCGTTATGTTGCTGAGAGCAGCAACTCTGCGACGCGGATTGATGAATTTGCCGTCCGCTTCGTTTCTCTCACCGAAGCTTCGACGGAGATCATTTCAAAAACCTACCGGGTGCCACCCGGTTTCATCGAGACAGCAGCAGTGCAAGACCCTGGCGTTGCAAACCCAGATCCTTTTGCCACGGGGGGTGCCACTGCCATGTCGAGCTTGGCACTGCGTCGAATGACTGCCCAAGAATTTCTCCAGGGACGTGGCGTGTCCTTTCCAGAGGGATCATCCGCTGCCTATAGCCCTGCTTCGAATCTCCTCATCGTTCGCAATACGATGGACAATTTGGGCATGATTGACGCCCTCGTGGACCAGGCTGCATTGGCTGGGCCAAAGCAGGTGATTATCACGGTCAAGATGATTCAGGTGCGACAAACCGATCTCGTGGAGATGGGCTTTGATTGGCTGATGGGCGGCTTTAATGTGCCGGGATCAAATAGCGTCTTTGGCTCTGGTGGCACATCGGGGAACGGTCGGTCAGGGAATCTGGCGGATGACTTCCCTATCCAAACTTTTTCAGGTCTGCCGGTGGGTCAGTTTCCGATGACTTCGGGCTTGCGGAGTTCTGGCGAAATCTTTGGGAAACCCAAACTGGAAGGTTTGCTTGGCGAGAACATTACGGTGCCACCAGCGGAATCTCGGTCACCGGGTGTCTTCGCTGTCAGTGGCGTGCTCACGGATCCCCAGTTCCAGGCCGTCATTCGGGCAATGAATCAGAAGAAGGGGGCAGATATTTTGATCTCCCCGAGTGTCGTCGCCAAAACGGGGCAGAAGGCGACGATTGATGTGGCGCGTGAGTTCTTGTATCCGACTGAATTTGATCCGCCAGAGTTGCCGCAGCAGGTTGGGCAGGTTCCCGTTGGCGGAAATACGTTTGTTGTGGGTGACAATAGCGCGGCACCGATCACCCCAGCAACCCCGACTGCCTTTGAGATGCGCAAGGTGGGTGTAACTCTGGAAGTTGAGCCAGTGATTTCGGAAAATGGCCGCGAAGTGGATCTGGTCCTTACCCCAACTTTGACCGAGTTTGAGGGATTCATCGACTACGCCTCCGACATCAACAACTTTGTCCCTGCCTATAACTCCGCTGGTGGGACTGTCTTGGTGCCACAGCCGGTTGATAATCGTATCATCCAGCCCATTTTTCAGACAAACAAGGTTACTACCGGGGTGAAGATTTGGGATGGTGCGACGATCGTGCTGGGCGGGGTGATGTACGAGCAAGCCATTGAGGTGAATGACAAGGTGCCGATCATCGGCAACATCCCGCTCATCGGCCGCTTCTGGAAGAGCAATGTTACGTCCATCGATAGAAAGAATGTGATCTTCTTCGTCAACGTTCGCGTCATCAATCCGGCGGGGCAACCTGTGAACGAACTCCACGCCGCTGGAGCAGGTGGCGCGCAGTAAGTGGTAATGGGCGCTTTGTGGAGCCCTTGTGCCAAGGGAGACTTTTGACATGATCAATGTCGTCCTTTATCAGCCAGAGATCCCTCATAACACTGGTGCCATTGGCAGGTTGTGTCTGGGGGCAGGTGCCCGCCTTCACTTGATTGAACCGCTGGGGTTTAGCCTCGATGATCGCCATCTGAAGCGGGCAGGCTTGGACTACTGGAAGGAGGTGGACGTCTGCCGATGGTCCTCTTGGGAAGCATTCCTGGCCAAATTGCCGGGGGATGCGAAGTTGTTGTTCCTCACGTCAAAGGCCCGTCAAGCTCATTGGCATGCCCCTTTGGGCGGTGATGATGTTTGGTTGGTCTTTGGTCCAGAGACGAGAGGCCTGCCGGAGTCCTTGCTCGCCGCGAGTCCTCAGCAGTGCTTGACCATTCCAATGCAGGGCACCCGCAGTCTGAATCTCGCCACGGCTGTGGCTATTGTCCTTTTTGAGTCCGTTCGTCAGCGTAGCAAGGGAGAGTGATTTGCGCTGGTCCGGCGTGGCGCGGCTTCATCTGCTAAATCCGCAAGCCACGGGCGCTTTGGCAGCGGGGCTGCTGAACGTGGCTCAGAGCTTTAGCGCGTCCCATGTGATTGCGGGGTGGTAACGGGTGCCGCCGAATTCGCCGAAGACTGCGGAGTGGGTGATCTGCGCTGTTGGCTGTGGAGTGGGGCTTAGACAACCGGAGTGACCAAGTCCCCGCCGCTGATGTGTGCCGCCAGATTGTCGAGGCAGAGCTGTGCCATGGCACCGCGCGTCTCAAATGTGGCGCTGCCGACGTGGGGCAGCAGGACGGCATTGGGGCAGGCAAGCAGTGCCTCTGGCACGGTCGGTTCGTTCGCAAAAACGTCCAAACCTGCGCCACGGATCACATTGCTTTGGAGGGCGGTGATGAGCGCCAGTTCGTCAACGACGGAGCCGCGCGAAATATTGATGACAGTTCCTTGTGCACCCAGCGCTACCAGGACCTCTGCATTCACCAAGTGATGCGTCGACGCGCCGCCAGGGCAGCTGACGATCAGAAAGTCGCTTTGGGCGGCGAGCGCTAGTAACTCCGGCACATACGTCCAGGGTGTGTCCTGGGACTTGCGGCCTGTCCAGGCGATCTGCATCCCTAGTGGCCCCAGTCGGCTGGCGATCGCTTTACCGATTCGTCCTAGACCCACGATGCCAGCTTTTTTGCCCTTTAGGCTATGCGCCAGTGGGTAGCCGGCTTTCAGCCAATCCCCCTGATGCAAAAAGTGGTTTGCCTGAACAAGCTGTCGGCTGGTCATGAGCACCAGCGCCACGGCGATGTCTGCCACGTCGTCAGTCAATACGTCAGGAGTATTCGTCACTCGGACGTTGTGATCTCGGCACCAGTCTACCGGCACCCCGTCATAGCCGACACCGAAGACCGTGATGATTTCCAAGGATGGCAGCTTTTCCAGCAGCGCCACGGGTGCCACGCTGCCGCCTGCCATGACGATTGCACGAATTGACGGTCCGACTTCGGCGACCATGGAGTCTCGGCCGCACTCGTCTTCCCGGTAGAAATCATGGCACGTTCCCAAAACGCGTAGCGGCTCCATCAAGAAGTCCGGCAGGGGGGCCAGGACCATGATGGCTGGCTTTGGGTCTGGGGCGCTGGTCATTGCGGCATTACTTGTCCTTCTTCCCGCCAAACATCCTTTTCCAGATAGACTTTTTGGGTGGCTCCTGCGGGGTCGCTGGCTGGGCAGTTGGCGCTGCTGTTGCCTGGGCACCGGCGGTGCCTTGGGGAGGGGAAGGGGCCATCTGAGTGAAGTCGATCAAGGCAGGTCGCATCGTCGGACTGCGCACATTGAAGTTCACTACTTTCGGCTTCAGCTCCTTGCCGTCTGGGCCAAATTCATGGATGGTTTGCTGGAATACCTCGCCGCCGAGGTTCAAGAGGCGCTCTTCTTTGACGCGATTGTATTCATCAAAATAGACCTGCAATCGCGCCTGCAAATTGTCCCGGCCATCGTAGATGTTGCCTTGGGAGATTTGGCCGCGCTCGTTGAGTAGGTAGTGTTTGCGGACGATCAGGACGCCGTTGGCATCGTATGTTTTTTCCGTCACTTCCCGACTGTTCGGGTTGCTAATGGTCTCTGATTTTGTCCCGTCTGGGTGCAGGGTCGTGCGGCCCAATACGCCGAGCCCACCCTGCTGTGCGCCTGCCACAGCGGCAGTCATCAGCCACAAAACGACAAAATATGGGATGCGAAACATGGTCGGAATGATGGAAAGTGGAACCCGTGCATCTTAAGCCCCGATGCCGAGAGTCTCAATGACAAATCCAGTCTTCACCTATCGTTCCACAAAGCAATCCTTTTCACCTGACATGAGCGCTCCCGAAGCTAATCCCCCGACCTCCAATTGCCCGCCACAGAGCGATGAATGGAAATCTTTCCTCCACGATGTCATCGAGCAATTCGATTGCACCACTGGCACCCTGCATCGTTTTGATCCAGGTGACAATCACCTGAAGCTTCTCGCGAGTCAGCGCATCCCGGAGGTGCTAATGCCTGTGGTTCAGTCGATCCCCATCGGCAAGGGAATCGCGGGGGCAGCAGCCCAAAGGCGCGAGCCCGTAGAAATCTGCAATCTCCAGACAGATACCTCCGGCGTGGCAAAGCCCGGAGCGAAGCAGACGCAGGTCCAAGGATCGCTCGCAGTGCCTGTGATGGATGGTGACCGCCTCTGTGGCACCTTGGGCATAGGCAAGTTGACCCCTTATGACTTCAGCGATGACGAAAAGAAGCGCCTCTTGGAGATCGGGGCAGAGATCGCTCCACGCATCCTGCCGCTGGTCTAGCCATCACTTGCGGATCCACCGTGATCCTAGCGCCACACTCCACTGATACTTCCGCGCATGTTCGCGGATGAGAAAAGGAAGATCTGCTTGCAGATCTAGTTCAAAGGATTCCGCCAGTTCCTGCTGTAACCAATCGCGGGTGGAACCGATGGGCCAGTTTGAGGGAGGGGTGAATTCTTCCAGCCAAGTGCAGGGTGTTGTTAATATCAGCTGCCCTCCCGACTTCACTAGGGCAGGGAGACGTGCGAGCAGCCTAGTGGGCTCAGTGAGCCTACAAAGCAGATTGGCCGCATGGACGACGTCGAAAGAGCCGAGATCTGCCCGCAGATCCATCGCGTTGCCCTGCTCAAAATGGGCGTTTCCACGAGGCGAATCATCGGGCACCTTGGCGATCAGTGGCGTGAGCGTGGCACCTTCATCGCGCCGCTCATAGCTCATTTGCCCGCTCGCGGCGAGTTCCCGAGCTGCGTCGATGAAGCTATTTGAAAAGTCGATGCCGGTGACCAGTAGCCCCAGAGTTGCCAGTTCAAAAGAGGATCTCCCCACCGCGCAGCCAAGATCCAGAGCGGTGCCACCCTTGGTTACACGCTCAGCATCGATGAGCTCTGATACAGTTCGCCGGGCGAAGTCTAACGCATCGGTTGGACCCTTCGTCCACGGCAGAACTTCGGCAGCGGTGCCGTAGTGGAAAAGGAGGTACTCATCCAGCAATCGCCGGGTCTCGTAGATGTTCGACATCAGCTTTCCAGTGCCCGCAGAAGATATTCACATGGCTGGAAGTGCTCGATCAAGATTTCCGTCTCGCCATTGCGTCCCATGCGGACTTGGCTGATGTCAAAGTTTGGTGTTTTATGGGGAGCGAACAGAATGTCATCGTGGGTCGCATTTTGGCGGCGCTTGAATTGATCCGGTGTGATGTGACCGCCCAGATGATCATCGCGACCGGTGGCCAGATGGCAGGTGCCCAGCACTTTTTCATCCTGGATGTCCGCGCCAGAAACCGGTAGCACCTGCGTGCCAAATCCCAGTTCTCCCAGAACGCCAGTCATCGGATCATCCTTCAGTCGAGCGTTGTGCGTGTCGATAGTAGCCTGATTTCCAGCGATGAGTTCAGCCTTCACGATGCAACCACCGATGACCGTCAGTCTGCCCAACGTGCCGTCTTCATACTTCATCGGGAACTGTCCCTCCGCGCCAGTTGGAACGAAGTAAACTTCACCCGCAGGGAGGTTAGCGATGTCGGGCTTGTCACCATGGCAGAGTCCATGACTTTTTTGTGCCTCTTGCCCGTCAAGTTCCAGCCGAACGGTCAGTTCCTCGCCGCCTTCGACAGTGAAGTCGATCTCCACCCAGTCGGCACCGGTCATGCAGCGACGCAGCTTCTCCGCGTCGCGGCTGACTTCGCGGTAATCTACAGCGAGACCGCTGTTGAGGATCACATCGTTTAGGCCGTGCAGCGTCGCGCCACGGAAGCCGTACTTTTTGGCAAACTCCGTCAGCGGAGCCGTCGCGGAGAAAGTGGAGATGCAGAGGATGATGTCGTAGTTCGGATAGACGTCGCGTTCCAGGCTCAACTCAGCGCCTTCCATGTCCACGCAGCGATCCGGCATGTCCAGATTGCTGCCGCCCGTTTCCTGATAGGCAAACATGTCGCCACCGATCATGCCTAACTCGTCCATTACGCCATTTTGCAGGCCTTGATAAAAGCACTCGAAAGCCTTCTGCTGCACTGGGCGATCCGGGTTCGTGAGGAATGCCATCTTCCTTGCTTCGGAGAGATCAGGCAGGTCAATTAAGATGCAGACCTTGCGCCCGGCGACGGGTTCGAAGACGGAGGACAAAAGGCGGGCAAGATCGAACTCGGGGAATTCGCGATCCTTGGCGGCGGATTGGATGGTGGGCATGTCAAGAACGGGCATGAAACAGATGGGGTTGAAGGTCAAACGTTTTACGCCACCGTGAGACCCCTAGAAGCACTTTTTTTGTTCAATTTCCGTTTCACGACCTATGCAAAAACACGTTCTGATCACTGGATGCAGTCGCGGTCTGGGGCTCGCCATGGCCCGCCAATTCGCAGCTACAGGCTGGACGGTGTCTGGCTGCGCACGTTCTGTGGACGCACTGGAGAAAATTTCGGCGGAGTTGTCCTCGCCGAACTTTTTTTCTCCGTGTGACGTCTCTGACGATTCGACAGTGCGCCAATTCTGCGCTGAGGTGATCGCATCTTGCGGCGTGCCGGACCTCGTTTTAAACAACGCTGCAATGGTGAATCCCAACGCGCCGCTGTGGGAAATTGATGATGAAGCATTCGCGCGGATTTTCGCCATCAACGTCAAAGGTACCGCATCCGTGATGCGCCACCTTTTGCCGCCGATGATGAAAAAGGGGGGCGGCGTCATCGTCAACTTTTCGTCCGGTTGGGGGCGTAGCGCCTCGCCGGAGGTTGCGCCGTATTGTGCGACGAAGTGGGCGATCGAGGGCCTCTCCCAGGCTGCGGCGCAGGAGACTCAGGGGAAGGTGGCCATCATCCCTCTGAACCCCGGCATCATCGACACCGTGATGTTGCGCTCCTGCTTTGGCAATGAGGCTGCCTATTATCCAAAGGCGGAGGACTGGGCTCGGCAGGCCGTGCCGTTCCTCATGAAGCTGGGTTTAAAGGACAATGGGCGTCAGCTCACGGCTCCGAGTTAGTGGCAACCCAATTCGGGCATTGTCAAAACCAGCGCTGATCCCTACGCTTTGCCTCACATGAAAATTGATCGATTCGTTCTTCAAGCCTGGCTGCTCATCGCGGCATGCATTCTGCCAATGACTGCCAAAGCTCAGTTCAACCGTTCGCGTGGACAGAGCGAGGCCCAACGCCGCGCGGAGGACGAAGCTAGGGCCAGAGCGGTGGCACAGGCCGCGGAGCAGCGTCGCCAGGCGGAATTGACTCGCGATCTTCAGCATCTGCAAAATACCACCCGGGTTCTGGAGCAATCCTTCGCGAACCATCTCCGCACCCATCGCCGTGCCGATGCGGACGAAACGCTCCTGGCCAAGGCGTTGACCGATCTCGCCGAGGATGTCGATCACCTCACGAATGATGTCTTTGGTCGTTGCTCAAAGTGTGCGCGCGGTGATCTGCAGCACATCTTTCGCACCTTCCACATGCTGGAATATTCCGCAGACAATGCTCAAAGACTGTCATTCGACGCAGGTTACGGTCGCAGTCTGATGGGCTACTTTCGTGACATTGATGAACACATGGATGGCTTGGCAGAGGCAGGCCTGAGAAACCCGCGTCTGGAGCCGATCGTGCGTGATCGTCACGTGTTTCAGGGGGGGGCGTGGTTCCTCTCGCGACGAGCGTCAACTCAGCCTCCCAGAGATTCGCCCGGAGCCTCCCGAGCACCACGACGACGATGACCACCGCCCCTCCAATACGCGGACCATCGATCTCGGTGAGGTGCTCGGGCGGATCTTTGGCAGGGATCGACGATAGGTCGATGGCAAGATGAGGTCCTTGGCGTTCGTCTCCTTCTCCGTTATGAACGTGCTGTCCTTTCGTGCTGTTGGCTTTTTTGGCCTAGTTCTCTTCTGTGCCACTGCAATCACGGTGACTGCCGCAGAGAGGAAGCCGAATGTCGTGTTCATCTTGGCCGATGATCTCGGCTACGGTGATCTGGGTGCCTATGGGCAGAAGATCATCCGCACGCCGAATCTTGATCTTATGGCGGCGGAGGGGATGCGCTTCAAGTATCACTATGCTGGAAACGGGGTTTGCGCCCCGTCGCGTTGCGTCTTGATGACGGGGAAACATCCGGGCCATGCCTTCATTCGCGACAATCGGCAAGGTCATCCCGGCAAAGTCTCGGACTTGGGCAAGCCGGAGCATGAGGGGCAGTATCCGATTCCGGATGAGACCTTGACCTTGGCCGAGGTGATGAAGAAAGCGGGCTACGCGACGGGTGGCTTCGGTAAGTGGGGGCTGGGTGGACCTGACACCGATGGCCGACCGATGAAGCAAGGCTTTGACCGTTGGTTTGGCTACAATTGCCAGGCGGTGGCACACAACTTTTATCCCACTTACCTGTGGGATAATGACAAGACCATCGATCTCACCAACACTGCGTTCTCTCCGCATGACACACTGAAACCGGACGAGAACGGTGACGATGCGGCTAGCTACAAGCGCTTCCAAGGCAATCAGTATTCTGCAGATCTCATTGCCGAACAGGCGCGGCAGTTCGCGCGTGACCACAAGGACGAGCCCTTTTTTCTCTATTGGCCGACGACGGTGCCACACCTCGCACTGCAGGTGCCGGATGATTCTCTCAAGGAGTACGTCGGCCAGTTCGACGATCCACCCTACAAGGGCGGGAAGGGCTACATTCCTCATTTCTCGCCCCGGGCAGCTTATGCGGCGATGATCACGCGTTTGGATCGCGAGGTCGGTGCGCTGATGGATTTGATCAGGGAGTTGGGATTGGATGACGACACGATCTTTATTTTCTCCAGCGACAATGGTGCTCTGCACGGGACGCATGAAGGCCTCGCTGGTACCGACGCGAATTTTTTCAATTCTTGCGGCGGTCTTCGCGATGGCAAAGGCTCACTTTACGAAGGTGGGATTCGCGAGCCTGGCATCGTGCGCTGGAAGGGCAAGATTCAACCGGGCACTCTGAGCGATCGGGTGACCGGATTTGAGGACTGGATGCCGACGCTGCTCGAACTCATCGGCGATAAGTCACAAACGCCCCAAGACATCGACGGCATCAGCTTTGCTCCGACCCTGCTAGGTCAGAAACAGGAAGAGCGTCCGTTTTTGTATCGCGAGTTTCCCAGCTACGGCGGTCAACAGGCGGTGCGCAGGGGCCAGTGGAAGGCGGTGCGCCAAAACCTGATGCCACGGCGGGGTAAGGGAAAGGCCAAGGCTCCCGAACCCGTCATCCACACCGAGCTCTATGATCTGGATACCGATCCGACGGAAAGCAAAGACGTCGCCGCAGAGCATCCAGACGTGGTCGCTCAGGTCGAAAAGATCATGCGGGAACAGCACACGAATTCCGCAGATTTCCCTTTTCCCGTACTGGATCAGTAGCGGGAAAAGGGGTTGGAATCGATCAGGAGTTGCGCCCGCTCAGGGAGAACAGGAGGCCCAAGAAGCCTCCATAAAGAGCACCGCGCCACCACGTCGAAGTGAGGGGGCAGGTGCCGGATGAGCACTGGCCAAAGTAACCCATCAGCGCACCGAGGGAGGCACCGATGAGCACTGGAAGAAGTGTTTTCATGGCCTGATCAATGGCAATGACCGCCGCCGCACCCGCAGCCGCCACCGCCTTTGGATTTGTCGTCACCGACGGTGCTGATTCCTAGTGGGCAGTAAGCGGGGCACCAGCGGATGAGACCGGTGAGGAGGGGGATGGCACCAATGGCACCGATCCAACTGTGGTTGATGACGCCGTAGGCGATGAGGCCAAGGCCGACGAGGATGCGAAGGGCGCGATCTGCGGTTCCGATATTCTTTTTCATGATGCGGTTGTGGTTTGGGTTGGGGGCGGCGCGTTACGATGATTGGCCATGTAGTAGAGCACTGGCACTGCCATGCGGCTGATGAATAGGCTGGCGATTTCTCCAGCCATCAATGCGATGGCGAGACCTTGGAAGATCGGGTCTGCGAGGATGACCGCAGCGCCGACGACCACCGCCATGGCGGTGAGGAGCATGGGGCGGAAGCGCACGGCTCCTGCGTCGATGACGGCCTCGCTCAGCGGCATGCCTTCGCGAATCCGCAGCTCGATGAAGTCCACCAGGATGATGGAGTTCCGCACCACGATGCCGCCACCAGCCATGAAGCCGATCATGCTGGTTGCGGTGAAAAAGGCATCCATCAGGCCATGGGCGGGCAGGATGCCAACCAGCGAGAAGGGGATAGCGATCATCACGATGGCAGGCGTGATGAAACTGCGGAACCAGCCGACCATCAGGACATAAATCAGGATCAAACAGGCACCAAAGGCGGCACCGAGATCGCGGAAGACCTCAATGGTGATGTGCCACTCGCCATCCCACTTCATGGAAGGTTCTTCATCGCTGAATGGCATGGAGGCATTCAAGATTTTGAGCTCTGCGCCACTACCGCCGAACTGCTTCGCGTCCAATTTTTTCAAGGCCTCGTTCATCTGAAAGATGGCATAAACGGGACTTTCCACGACGCCGGCGACATCGCCGATGACGTACGTCACGGGCATGAGATTCTTGTGGTAGCGGCTCTTTTCGACGGTGACGGTTTCGACGGAGACGAGTTCGCGCAGTGGAACCAACGGCACTCCGTCCTGGGCACCAGGCTCTGGGAGGGCGTTGGCATCGCCGGAGCGGACTCGCAGCGCCAGCAGGTCCTGCGGCGTGGTCTTGGCGGAACGCGGCAGTTCCAACACAACGTGCACGTCTTCTTTTTCCGCAGGCTGGTGCAGGAGATCGACAGCCTGCCCATCGACCGCAATCTTCAAGGTCTGGGAGATGGTGGCGGCGCTGATCCCGTGCAGGGCAGCTTTTTCTTTGTCGATGACAAATCTGGCCTTCTGCTGGTCGGCCTCAATGTACCAATCGACATCGACGACGCCCGGGGTGGCTTTGAAAATATCGCGCACCCGTTCAGCCATCTTCAGTCGGCCTTCTTCGGTGGGGCCATAAATCTCTGCGACCAGAGTTTGCAGCACGGGCGGGCCGGGTGGCACCTCTGCGACGGCGACCCGGGCGTTGTAGCGCGCGGCGATCTCGGTGACGCGTGGGCGAATGCGTTTCGCGATGTCGTGCGATTGGGCGGTGCGTTCGTGTTTGCCGACGAGGTTGACTTGAATATCCGCGACGTTGGCCCCGCGCCGCATGAAGTAGTGACGCACGAGACCATTGAAGTTGTACGGCGATGCGGTGCCGGTGTAGACCTGATAGTTGGTGACCTCTGGCTCCACGCGGATCGCTGCGGCCATCTCGCGAGCGACTGCAGCCGTTTGCTCCAGGGAGCTGCCTTCGGGCATGTTGAGGATGACTTGGAACTCGCTCTTATTGTCAAAGGGCAGCATCTTCACCTTGACCCACCCGAGGCCGACGGTGGCCATGGACGCCAGCAGGAGTCCGGTGATGCCGATGAGGAAAATCCAACGCCACAGGGTGGAGTGAATGAGTGGCCCCATCATACGGCGGTAGAGCTTGGTGAAGAAATCCTCCGCGTGTTCTGAGGCGAGGTGATGGTGATTGCCTTCGGAGGGAACGCCTTCGGTCAGTTGGGAGTATTTTTTGCCCCAACGCAAAATCCGAATCGAAGCCCAGGGCGTTACGATGAAGGCGATGAGCAAAGACCAAAACATCGCGGCGCTGGCACCGATGGGGATGGGACGCATGTAAGGTCCCATCAAGCCACCGACGAAGGCCATCGGCAGCACGGCGGCGATGACGGCGAAGGTCGCGAGAATGGTGGGATTCCCCACTTCGCCGACCGCTTCCACCGCGATGGCGGACCAACTGCGGCCTTTATTGTGGGGGAGATGAAAGTGCCGAACGATGTTTTCCACGACCACGATGGCATCATCCACGAGGATCCCAATGCTAAAGATCAGCGCGAAGAGGGTGATGCGATTCAGGGTGAATCCGTAGAGGTAGAAAATCAGCAGCGTGAGCGCCAAGGTGGCGGGAATAGCTACGGCGACGATCCCAGACTCGCGCCAGCCCAGCGTGAGCCAGATCAGGATGGCGACGCTGAAGACGGCGATACCCATGTGAAGGAGCAGTTCGTTGGATTTCTCCGACGCGGTCTCGCCATAGTTGCGGGTGATGCTGATTTCGACATCGGCGGGGATGACGCTGCCCTTCAGCATATCCACCTTACGCAGCACTTCATCGGCCACCGTGATGGCGTTGGCACCGGGGCGCTTGGCGATGCTAAGCGTAACGGCGGGTTCGTCGCCGGCGATTTCTTCGGAGCCGTAAAACACATAGTCCGTGGCTTCGGCGGCGCCATCAATGATGTCGGCGACTTCACGCAGATACACGGGACGCCCGCTAAACACCCCCACCACGACGTTGCCAACATCCTCGGCGGTATTCAGAAACGCGCCCGTCTCTATGAGGATTTCGCTATTGCCGGTGGTGAGCCCGCCTGCGCGGAATTGGCGGTTGGCCTGTTGTAGCATTGGCACCAGCCCCACAGCGCTCAGATTGCGCGCAGCCAGTCTCACAGGGTCCAATTGCACCCGCACCGCGCGGCGCGCACCACCGATGAGAGTGGTCTCAGCGACGAGGGGGACTTGCTTGACGCTTTCATCCACCTGTGCGGCCAAACGGCGCAGAGTCAGGTGATCATAGCGGCTGCTGTGAAAGGTCAGCGCGAGGATGGGGACATCGTCGATCGACTTGGGCTTGATGAGAGGCGCGGTGACACCCATCGGGATGCGGTCAAAGTTTGAACGCAGTTTTTCCGTCAGCTTCACGAGACTGCTCTCGGGGTCTTCACCCACCTTGAAGCGTACGATGACGAGGCTCTCGCTATCCCGAGAGGTGCTGTAGAGATACTCGACCCCAGAGATCTCCCAGAGCAGCTTTTCCATCGGACGCGTGGCGCGTTCTTCCACTTCCTTGGCGCTGGAGCCAGGCATGGAAACCATCACATCAATCATCGGCACCTTGATCTGCGGCTCTTCCTCTCGTGGCAGCAAGACGATCGCCGCTGCGCCGAGTAAGACTGCCGCTACGATGATCAGTGGCGTCAGTTTTGAGTCGATAAAGGCAGCGGCGATCCGCCCTGCGATGCCGTGAGACTCTTGGGACTGTTCGGTGGGGGAGTTCATGGTTTCACGGTGATGGGTTGGCCATCCTGGAGGCGGGCGATGTCGTTGAGAATGACAGCTTCTCCTTCTTCGAGTCCGGAAAGAATTTCTGTGCCAGCGGTCGTGGTTTTTCCTGTCTTGACGAGGCGCAACTGCGCGTGGCCATCGTTTGCGACGAAGACGATCTCCATCTGTCCACGCTTGATGACGGCATTGGCAGGAACCATGAGGGATTGCGCATCTGCGACTGGCACGGATACACGACCAAACTGTCCGGTGCGCAAACCGTCGGCCTGTGGGAGATCAAATTTGACCTGGAAAGTCCGACTGACTGCGTCTGCGATGGGGGCGATCTCGCTGACGGTGGCATCGAGCGGTGTCGCAATGGATGCCACCTTTACCTGCATCTTTGCGCCGAGCTTGATCCGATCCAGGATGGCCTCGGGCAGGTCGGCCTCGAAGCGGAGGTTGGTGGGGGCCTCGATTTCAAGCAGAGGCTTGCCCGGCATGGCGAGATCTCCCACCTCTGCGAGTTTCCTCGTAATGACACCATCGAAAGGCACCGTCACGCTGGCGTAGCCGAGCATAGTCTCTGCCTCGCTGACTCCGGCCTTGGTGATCTTGAGGCGTGCATCGGCGTTGTCGAACTCTTGCTTGGTGGCGGCATTGGCGGCCAGCAGTTGCGTATAGCGCGCCATCTCCTTTTCTGCTTGATCCAGGGCTGCGCGGGCTTGCGCTAGCTTTGCGTCAATCTCTTGGACGTCGAGGCGGACGAGGAGGTCACCCTTTTTCACCACCTGACCTGGAGTGGCCAGATAGTCGAGGATGCGACCGCTGACTTTCGCCTCCACCTGCGCCCGCTGGCGGGATCGCACGGTGCCGACGACTTCTTCAAAAGCTTGCATCGTCTGGGTGGTGACTTTTTGCGTCTGCACCGCAATGGCTGGTCGATCATCTGGCGCGGAGGCGTGAGGAGCGACTTCGTGCTTTCCACACGAGGCCAGCATCAGGAGAAAGGAGAGGAGGGGAAACGACTTCATGAGTTCGGGAGAGGCTGAATTACTCACAGCACTTGCTGCCTTTGCCGACACCAAGCTTGCCAAGAATCGTCTCAGCAGGGCAAAAGCCAGTGAAGGCGGATTGGAGGAGATTAGCCCCGACGAAGACAGATAGCCAGATCCAGTTTGGGTGGACCCAATGGGCGAGGGCGACACTGGTGAGGACAAAGGTGCCTGCGAGGGCGCGGATGGCGTTTTCGAGTTTCATGGTATGGTTATATGTAACTATATGAGTTTATACGCATATAACAAAGCTGTGCAACTTGTTTTTGCTCGGGTGGTGCACACGGTAGGAATTGGTGGACCGAGTGGCTTTCTTGGGTGATTCTGCTGGGTAGCTATATAAGCCTGTACGCATCCTACAGAGCCCCTTCACCTTTCTCACTCATCATGCCTGCCAAACCCAAAACTGCCCCTCCAGCCGTGTCCGATGAAGCGCTGGCCATGATTGCTTCGTGGTTTCGCGTGTTGTCAGAGCCGAGCCGGCTCAAGATCTTGCGTGCCTTGGAAGAGGGGGAAAAAAACATCACCGAGCTCGTCACTGCCACTGGGCTGACGCAGGCAAACGTTTCTCGCCATGTGCAATCTCTCGTGGATGCAGGCATCGTCGGACGCCGCAAGGCGGGACTGGTGACCATTTGCTACATCGCTGACCCGAGCATCCATCAGCTCTGCAATACCGTTTGCGTAAATCTTCAAGAGCGACTGTCGCAGCAGGTAAAGCGATTGAGCGGATAGAGTCCGTCATTCGGCCGGGGATCGAAAAAATGAATTGGCGTCTTATGTGGATCATCGTCGGGGTCGCCTTGTTGCTGCTCGGGGCACTTTGGTGGCTCACGGATGACATGCGCGGAATCGCCTGGGCGCGATACGTCGTGCGGCGACACTTTCCTGATCAAGACATGCGTCTGCCGGATGCGTTCGCAGCGGCACTTGCGGCAGAGGATAGGCCCCAGCTTCTGGACGTGCGCAGCGTGGAGGAATTTGAGGTCAGCCATTTGCAGGGCGCGACACGGGTCGATGTGGATTCTCCGGCCTGCGGGGAGGGGTTGGACTCATCGCGGACCGTCTATGTCTATTGCGCTGGTGGCTACCGCGCTGCGCAGTATGCGGAGCGATTGAAGGCGGCCGGGATTTCGAAAGTGGTGAATCTGTCCGGAGGGATCTTTGCATGGGCCAACGATGGTCACTTGATCGTCCACGACGGGCAGCCTGCGGCCCGCGTTCATTCCGGTAGTTCTTGGTTTCGGCGATTATTGAAGCCTTCGCTACGTTGACTCATTCTTCCAACCTCATGAAACTGCTCCATATCCTCACCATCGTCGCCGCCCTTAGCAGCACTGCTTTTTCCCAAACTCCGGAGCCCGGTGCAAGCCCGGCGATCAATGCAAAATTTCGCGACCCCGACCTGAAGGTGGACGAGTGGGCGGGCAAGTTTGAAACCGAGAGTCGCGAAGTTTTTGCACAGCGTCGGCAAATTGTTTCGGCCATGAAAATGGCACCCGGAATGGCCGTGGCAGATGTCGGAGCAGGCACAGGTTTGTTCACGGTGCCGATGGCGGTGGGCGTCGGAAAAGAGGGAAAGGTGTTTGCAGTGGATATCTCACCGAAGTTTATCGAGCACCTTCAAGTGCGCGCAAAGACTGCCGGTCTTGAGAACATCAAGACTGTCCTTTGCACGGAAAGCAGCACGGAGTTGCCTGCGGCGTCTATCGATATGGCGTTCATCTGCGATACCTATCACCACTTCGAACATCCCGCAGACACCCTCAAGAGTTTGCACGCAGCATTGAAACCGGGTGGCCGTTTGCTTCTGGTTGATTTCAAACGAATCGCTGGTCAGAGCAGCGATTTCATCATGGGGCATGTGCGGGCAGGGCAAGAAGTCTTTGAAGCCGAGATCACCGCGGCCGGTTTCAAGAAAACAGGTGAGGAGAGCTTCCTCAAAGAAAACTACTTCACGATTTTTGTGAAGGTGGAGAAGTAGCACGCAGACATTCTCGGGCCCGCTGTGAATTGTCGCTGCGAGGAGAGCTAAAACAAAAAAGAACGTTATTTGAATCCAGCCGAAAGGCGGTGGCGCATGACTCCATGTTATGCATCATCGACCTTTGAAACTCTGGGCTCTCGGGCTAGGCCTATTTGCCGTCACCGCAAAAGCGCACATGACACCAGTGCCCCTGGTGTCATGGAATGAGGCTATCAAACTACTGGCTGCTGCGCCACCCACGTCGGCTGTAAGTGCAGCGATCTCCAAAGCCCAGGCCAAGCTCGCAGAGGATGCGTCTGATCTCCGAACGATCGAGCAACTCGGGCGGTTGTTCATCACGCAGTCGCGACTGCTAAATGATGAGAAGGGCTACCAGCGAGCTGATCTTTGTGCACGTCTGATGCTAATGAGCGACTCCGAAAGCGCCCCGGGATTATTGCTTCGAGGGCACGCTTTGCTGGCCATGCATCAGTTTCATGATGCTGAAGAAATTGGACGTCGGCTTCTGACTCTGCGCCAGGAGATGGTGGATCATGCGCTGCTGGCAGATGCTCTTATGGAACAAGGACGCATCGAAGAGTCGCTGCCTCACTATCAGGCGATGATCGACGCAAAGCCCTGTCTGCCAAGCTACAGCCGTATCGCCCATATTCGTTGGCTGCGTGGTGATCTCGATGGAGCCATAGAGATGATGGCGCAGGCAGTCGCGTGCGGCAGCTACCGTGATCCTGAGCCAATGGTCTGGTGCACCACGCGCTTAGCCTCGTATGTTTGGCAAAAGGGAGAGGTGGATGAGGCAACCAGAATTTGTGAGCGTGCTCTCCAGATCCTTCCTGACTATGCACAGGCGCTGTGGCTTCGCGGGCGCATCGAACTTGGGCAGGGGCAGTCTGAGAAGGCCGTGGTATCACTTCGTGCGGCTGCAAATCATTCGCTGTTGCCTGAAGTGCTCTGGGCGCTCGCTGAGGCGGAGCAATTGGCGGGTAGGAGCGATGATTCCAAGCGGACTCTTGCGAAACTGAAGGAGGTCGGGCAGCGCGGTGATCCGAGGTCCTATGCCATCTGGCTCTCTACCGCAAGCACTCAGACCGATGCGGCACTTGATCTGGCCAAGGCGGAGATGATGGCGAGGCGCGACGCATTTTCCTGGGATGCCTTGGCCTGGGCTCAGTCTGCGGCTGGAGAGTCTGTGGCCGCCCAAATCAGTATGCGGCACGCCGTGGCGGAGGGTACACGCGATGCACGCCTGCTGCTGCATGCCGGAATCATTGGCATCAGAGTCGGCGATGCAGAGGCGGGCGATTTGCTGAAACAGGTGCAGCAGATGCGGGCTCAGCTTCTACCTTCGGAACAACATTTTCTCGACCAAGGCCTCGCAGAGGTTGCGGTCAAAAGCCCACGGTCAGACCCGCCGCAAGTGGTCACCAAATAAACAAAACGAAGTTGTATGAAACCAAACACCAGTCACCTCCTGGCTGCCCTTGCGGCGGTCCTTCTCCTGCCCTTGGGTGGACGAGCATCCAGTCACATGGATGCCCCTCTGATCACGCTAGATCCGGCGGCCAACACCACGGATGTCTATGCTTTCGTTAGCACGCATCACTTGACGAAGTATCTGACCGTCGCGCTGTCAGTCTATCCTCACGAAGAACCCGGCGTCGGTCCCAATCGCTACAACTTTGATGACAAAGTGATGTATCGCATTCACGTAGCCACCGGGGCTAGTCTGCCCACGGGCACTAACCCCTCCCCACGCACACCGCCCACTGCCACGTATGAGTTTGAGTTCAAAACGAGCAGCAAAAACAACTCCACCATTGCACAATCTTACCTCGGCGTGGTCGGCGCAAACGACGACCAGTCACAAAACCTGACGCAGCGTTATACCGTGAGGCGTCTCGGCCCGGGAAGAGCCAAGACGACACTCTTCGCGGACTGCGTTGTGCCTCCCAACAACCAGGGCCTTGTCACACCCTTCTACAACCAAGGTGACGATGGCGAAAACCCCGCCAAAGAAGGCGTCGCCAGTTCGGCAGCCCTCGACCCCTACACCAGGGCAGGGGTCTTCAGCAACTCCAGCGGCTACGAAGTTTTTGCCGGTCAGCGCGATGATGGCTTCTATGCAGACATCCAGAGCATCTTTGATTTGGACTTCACCTTCACTGGTGGCAGCAAGCCCTTCGATAGCCAGGGCGGCTTTAATGTGCACACCATCGTGCTCAATATCCCCATTGAACAGCTCGGCGGTGACCAGCAGATCGCTGGCGTGTGGGCTACGACCTGCCGCCGCAGCACTTCTGTTCTGCGTTCCTCAGGAACGGCCATCGTCGGTCCCTATGTGCAGGTCGGACGTCAGGGGAATCCTTTGTTCTGCGAGGCTTTTGTGGCCATCACCGACAAAGATCGCTACAACCGTTCGCTGATCAAATACGACAAAAGGTACTTCCAGAAGTATGCCCTGACCCCTGAGTTGGCGACCATCCTTGGCGCTGCGGTTGATCGCAGAACCAACCGCACAGATCTCGCAGGTATTTTCATTCCGGATGTGATCAAGGTGGATCTGAGTACGTCTGCCGCCCGCCTGTCTGGTGGGGTGTCGGGCGGTGCTACTCCTGATGACGCGGGTTTTCACCGCCTCGGCATTTTTGGTGGCGATGTTCTGGTCAGCAACATCCAGGAAGGCTTCGGCAATGGCGCTGTCCCAGGAGGCTGGCCCAATGGACGCCGTTTTGGAGACGATGTCGTCGATATCGGTGTCATCGCTCTGTTGAGCGACCTTCGCACCAACCCTCCCCAGATCTTTGGCGATGCTAGCGTGGATATCGACAAGGTCACCCGCAACGACATTGGCTACAACAAGGTGTTCCCGTATGCGGCGACACCGCTGAACGGGCGCAATCATCATCACAACTGAGTCGGCAAAACACCAATCTTAACCTTCAAAGCTTCATCTCTATGAAAATGAATTCTTCATCCCTTTGGGCTGTGCTTGCTGCCCTACTCTTGCCGATCACGGTCAATGGGTCCAGTCACATGGATGCACCTCTGATCACGCTCGATCCCGCTGCCAATACCACTGATGTCTATGCCTTCGTGAGCGAGGTCAACATGGTCAAGTATCTGACTGTAGCCCTCTCTGTGTATCCCCACGAAGAACCGGGAGTCGGCCCCAATAAATACAACTTTGACGACAACGTCCTGTATCGCATTCGTGTCGGTGCAGGCGCGGCGCTGCCAACCCAGGCGGTGCCGAATCCCAAGGTGGCGCCGGTCACCTACGAGTTTTCGTTCAAGACGGGCTACAAGAACCGCAACACCATTGCTCAGTCCTATTTGGGGGTGATCGATACGGTCGGGGATGCCGCCCAGAACCTAACCCAAACCTACACGGTCAGTAAGGTGGTCGGTCGGAAACGGACCACGCTGTTTTCCAACGTGATCGTTCCTCCCAACAATCAGGGACTTAGCACGCCAAAGTACAATCAGGGCAACGATGGGAACAATCCTGCCAAAGAAGGCGCGGCCGATAGCATGAGCTTGGATGATTACACGAAGGCGGGTATCTTCACAAATCCTGCTGGCTACCAAGTCTTTGCCGGACAGCGTGACGACGGCTTCTACGCGGATGTGCAGAGCATCTTTGATCTCGATTTTAGCTTTAGTGGGCCAAACAAGCCTTTCGACAGCCAAGGCGGATACAATGTGCACACCATTGTGCTCAATATTCCAGTGTCTGAACTCGGTGGTGATCAGCAGAGCGCAGGCGTGTGGGCAGAGACGCTCCGCAAATCGGTGACGGTGCTGCGCAACCCGGCCAATATTGCTCGTGGCACCTGGGTGCAGGTCGGGCGGCAGGGGAACCCACTTTTTTGCGAAGCGCTGATTGGTGGCAACGACAAGAACCTCTACAACCGAGTTCCCGTGAAGGATGATGTCGCGCGGTTTACCAAATATGCCAGCGCCCCAGAGCTTGCCAGCATTCTCGGCATCCAGCCTGATCGCCGGGTGAATCGGTCTGACCTTGTCGGTATCTTCATCCCAGACGTCATCAAGGTGGATCTCTCCACCGGTCCGGCCCGTCTGGCAGGGGGCACTGCGAGTGGTGCTGCCCCAGATGATGTCGGGTTTCATCGCCTCGGGATCTTCGGTGGCGATGTCCTGACCAGCACCATACAGGATGGCTTCGGCGGTGGTGCGCTGCCCGGCGGTTGGCCCAATGGGCGTCGCTTTGGCGATGATGTGGTCGATATCGCCGTGATCGCGGTATTGAGCGATCTGCGCACCAATCCACCGCAGATCTTCGGAGATCCCATGACCGACATCGATCACGTCACACAAAACGACATCGGCTACAACAAAGTCTTCCCCTATGCGGCCACGCCGCTGAACGGGCGCAATCACGTGCATTGAAAGAGTTTAGCGTCATCCTAGCGCAAGCCACCCGGCAGTGCCGTTCATCTGGTGCTGCCGGGTTCTTTTTTTTGCCGGTGGCGCCTAACGGACGAGTTTTGGGTTTTGGTTCGAGGCCTCTGCTTTGATCACTGATCTGGGAATAGTGCGTGCATGTGAGGCGAGGTGATGTTTGATCGGTCTTGTCTTATGGATTCCTCTGTCGAACCACCACCGCTGCCTGCATCCCCTGCCATTCCTCCACGGTATCGCTGTGCAAAGTTGGGGGCTGGTTTGGCTTTGTTGGCGGTCATGGGGTGCGCTGTGTATGTGGTGCGGACTCATTCTGTGGATCGGGTGGAGGTGGACCATTCGCCCGCGACAAGTCCAAATCGCATGCTGGAACTGGTCGCGCGTTACGCGGTAGGTGTGAAGGGGTTGATGCAGCAGACGGGACAGTGGAAGCCGCAGTTGACGAGCACGATGCTCGACGGATCGGATAATCTTGCGCGCAGTGATGCGGACGCTCTGCGTGTTTTGATCTTGAAGGGATGGATGAATGATGCCTGGCCTTCGGAGTCTGACTTGGCTTCGATCGCGACGAAAAATGATTCGCTCAAGCGGGATGTGGAGGTGATCCGCTCCATGAAAACCATGCAGGGGCAGGTGGACGAGGATGCGTGGAAGCGATTGGTTTTGAGGCACGGTTGGATAGTTCGATTGGCCAGGGCTCAGGCGGACGAAGGAAATGCCGCTGGGCGAGAGTTTCTGGTAACGCAGGCCACCGGCACAGCGATGGCACTGCTGATCGGTGGGATGATGGGAATGTTGGCGGCGGTGGCTGGGGTGGTAGTGATGTTCTTGGCGATCTCGCGCATTCGAAGTGGAAAGATTCAATTCACTTTGGTGCCACGGACGAGGGAAACGGGGGGCTTCTGCTGGAGGGTTTTGCGATTTATCTGACTCTGTTTTTGGTCCTGCCGATGGGGCTTCGGGCGCTTTCGTTGGAGTTGCCGAGGTGGGCGGTGTATGCCCCAATGCTGGTGGCACTGATTGCAGGAATGGCGTGGCCGCTGCTGCGCGGAATGACCCGCACTTTGTGGTCGGACTCCTTGGGGCTGCATCTAGGTGCTGGCGTTTTGAGTGAGGCAGGCGCTGGACTCCTGGGTTGGTTGGCGGGCCTGCCCCTGATGATCCTGGGCATGATCGCTGCCTCCTGGATCATCAAGTACACGGGTGAATATCCGTCGCACCCGATCATTGAAGTCTTTGCTGGCAACGGCTGGGCAAAGCTAGGCGCGGTGGTGCTGGCCGTGGTGTGGGCACCAATTTCTGAAGAGATCATGTTTCGCGGACTCTTGTTCCCGGGCTTATCTGCTTGGCTGCGCTGGTTGCTTGGCGCGCTTTCGGGGGCGTTTATTTTCGCGGTGATTCATCCTCAAGGCTGGGCGGGAGTGCCAGCTATCATGGCGTTGGCAGGTGTCTTCTCCTTGCTGCGGATGTGGCGGCAAAGCCTGATCGCACCGATGACTGCCCATGCCCTGAACAACGGGATCATGTGCGCAATGATGCTGATGATGTGGTGAAACTCCGGCGGAAAGGAGTGATACGGGACGGGTTTCGCATTGGGACGAGGTAATTGTCACACTTCGGAGGCTGGGGTGCTAGAAATTCTGCAATGCCTTTGATTTCCTCAGACATGCTCCTATTCTTTTCCCAACCTTTCCAACCATGAAAATTCCAGGTCTTCAGTGGATTGCACGCTCGTTGAGCGCGCTCGTCGGAGATTTTAGCTGGAGGCCGCCAGGGTGGTTGCGATGGCTGTGTGGATCGCTCTGGAGCAGCGTGAACGGGCATCCTAAGCGATGGATCTTTTCACTGCTTGGTCTGGGCTTGTTGATCGTCGGAGGCATGAAGGGCTGGGATTGGTGGGAGGCGCATCGGCCGCGCCCGAAGATTCAGGTGGCCGAGCGGCAAACGACGATCAAGGTCGCCCCACCTGGGCTCGCCGAAATCGATGAGGACGGCCTAGTGACGCCGCGCCCATTGCGGCTGACGTTCTCCCAGTCGGCGGCACCGCTGGAGTTGATCGGCAAGGATCTGACGGAAGGCCAGGTCCTGCTCTCGCCGGTGACTGAGGGAACCTGGAAATGGGCGAGCGACAAATTGCTGACCTTCAATCCGGCCAAAGACTGGCCCTCAGGGACGGAGTATGAATTAAAATTGCAACCTGCCGCCCTGACCAAGGAAACGATCCTTGAGAGCGCCGTGGTGAAGTTTGCCTCAGAGCCGCTGGTGATCGCCCTGGAGGACGCGGAATTTTACACTGACGTTCAGGACCCGACGATCCATCAGGTGGTCACTCGGGTCACAAGCTCACACCCCTTGGATAAGGCGGACTTGGAGAAGCATATCGGCATCGAAGTGCTGGGCGGTTCGCCGATCTTCTCCTGGAAGGACAAGACGCCCGCGAAACTCTTCAACCTCGTCGAGGGCAAGCACCAGAAGCAGTTTTGGATCCGCACGACACGCATCGCCGTGCCAGACAAGGAGGACTTTGTCAAAATCTCCCTCAGCGAAGGCATCGCCAGCACCAATGGCGGTACTCCCACTGCAAAGGCGCTTGCTGAGAAGGTGCGCGTGCCGGATGCGCTCACCGGTTTTCAGATCAAAGAAGTCGATCCCACCATCGTTCGCACGGAGGAGGGCGAACCGCAGCAGTTTGTGTTTATCGACACCGAAGGGTACGTGGCCGGGCCCGAGTTGGCGAAGCATCTGGAAGCCTGGCTGCTGCCGTTGGACAAGCCGGCGACGGCGAAGAGCCCGTTGAGTGAAGATCATGACTGGTCAGCGGGAGAGGTGACAGCGGATGTTCTGAAACTGGCCAAGCGCATCCCGCTTAAGCATGTCGAAGCTGAGGCTGCGGTGACGTCGCGTCATTCCTTCCAATTCCTGGTGGAGGAGCCTGGGCGGCTTTATTTGCGAGTGCCAGCCGGATTGCAGGCCCTGGGTGGATTTCGTCTGGCCAAGGAATGGCAGGCGGTCATCAGCACTCCGGATTTTCCGCAGGAGATTGAGATCCTCGGCAAGGGCGGTCTGCTGGCGCTCAATGGCGAGCGCAAGCTTTCGATCAAGTCACGCGGCACCAGTCACATTCGCTACACCGTCGCCCGGGTGCCAGCCGGACAGGTGAATCATCTGGTGAACATGACGGAGGGTGATTTTGAATCGCCTCAGTTCCAGGCGCGGTGGCTCTTTAACGAACAGAACATCGCCCGCATCAGCCGGACCATTCAGCCTGTGGCGCTCAAAAACGATTACGAGGCGAACTACAGCACCTTTGATTTTTCACCCGAACTTCAGCGCCCCGACGCCAGTGATCCTGATGCTTCGCGAGGCCTGTTTTTCATCACGGCGCAGGCCGTGCATCCACGGACGGATGATGACGGACATCCAGACGAAGATGAAGATGATGCCGACCCGGACTGGGCCATCGATCAGGAGGTGAACGCGCGGCGGTTTGTCCTGATGACGGATCTGGGGCTGCTGGTGAAGTCGTCTGCAGATCAGTCCACAGACGTGTTTGTGCAATCCATTCAGCGGGGTGAACCGGTGGCCGGAGTGCAGGTCCAGGTCCTGGCAAAGAACGGTGAATTCCTGGACACACAGATCACGGGTGCCGATGGCCATGTGAAGTTTCCACCGATGGAGCACCTCAAGCACGAGAAGGAACCAGTGGCTTTGATTGCACGCCTGGGTAGCGACCTTTCGTTCTTTCCCGCCAAACGACCCGACCGCCTGCTGGACTTCTCCCGCTTTGACACCGACGGCATCCTGGCCTCGGAACGCGAAGCGCTGGACGCTTATCTGTTCACCGAGCGCGGCGTCTATCGGCCGGGTGACACCGTGCACCTGGCGGCCATTGTTCGGCAGCGCGACTGGCAGGGTAAGCTTGGTGGACTACCGGTGGAGATCCAGGTGCTAGACTCTCATGATGTCGAAGTGGACAGCCAGCGGTTGGCCCTTAGCGACGACGGTTACATCACCTGGGATTGTGCGACGGATGAAGCAAACCCTACCGGCACCTACCAGGCGACGCTTTATTTGATTCAGCCGAAAAGTGATGACGAAGAGGGGCACCGCCAGTTCCTCGGGCGCACTGCCTTCCGGGTCGAAGACTTTCAACCCGACCGCATGAAGCTGGCCACGGAGTTCAACACACCAGCGGATGCCGGCTGGGTGAACGGACGTGATGTTCGTGCCACCGCCACGGTGCAGACCTTGTTTGGCTTTGCTGCGGCGGACCGTCGCTTGAAGGCAAAGATGAATCTTTCGCCCGCCGACTTCAACTTTCCCCAGCATCCCGGCTACGTCTTCCACAACCGCCAAGACGGGGAAGATACGCCATTCGCCAGCAAGACCATCGAACTGGGAGAACTGCGCAGCGATGCGTCAGGAAAGGCGGAGTTTGACCTGGATCTGAAACGCTTCGCAGGTGCCAGCTTCCGCATGTCCCTGCTAGTGGAGGCCTTTGAAGCTGAAGGCGGCCGCAGTGTCCGCAGTGGTGGAACGCTGCTGATATCCCCCTTTCCGTATGTGGTGGGTTACAAGCCGGACGGCGATCTCGACTACATCGGCAAAGACAGCGCGCGCAACATTCACCTCATTGCCGTGTCTCCTGACCTCAAGGGCACTGCGGCAGACGGCCTGACGTATCGCCTCATTCAAAAGAGCTACGTTTCCGTGCTGACCAAACGTGATGACGACAGTTACGCCTACGTCTCGACCAAGCGCGAGACAGTCTCCGCAGAGGGTCCATTCGAACTCGGCTCAAACGGTGCGGACTACGCGCTGCCGACCACGGAATCGGGCGAATTCCGGTTCGAGCTTCGCGACAGCGAGAACCAGGTGATCTGCGCCTGTCCCTTCACCGTCGTCGGTAAGGGTGACAGCAGCCGCAGTCTGGAGCGCAATGCGGAACTGGATGTGAAGCTGGCGCGGGCCGATTGGAACAGCGGGGAGTCACTGGAACTCAGCATCACCGCGCCCTACACCGGCGCGGGCTTGATTACAATTGAGCGTGATCACCTGCTGGGCTGGCAATGGTTCAAAAGCAACACCACTAGCAGCGTGCAGCACATCACGGTGCCGGAGGGACTGGAGAGCACGGGTTATGTGAATGTATCGTTTGTCCGTGCGCTGGATTCGCCGGAAGTCTTCATGAGTCCACTCAGCTACGCGGTGCAGCCCTTCACCGCGAATCCTGACAAGCGCAAACTGCAGGTGGATCTGGACGTGGCTCAGATCGCCAAGCCTGGCGAGCCCCTGAAAATCGGCCATCGCAGTGCGCGACCTTCGCACATCATTGTCTACGCTGTTGATGAGGGGATTCACCAAATCACCAACTACACTCGGCCCGATCCTCTCGCACACTTCATGCGGAAGCGTTCCTTGGAGGTTGAGACGGCGCAGTTGTTGGATCTGATTCTTCCTGAGTATTCCTTGATTGCCCATTCCAAGGCCTTCGGTGGCGATGAAGATGATGCACCCAAGATTCATCTCAATCCCTTCAAACGTCGCAAAGAACCGCCTGTGGTGTTTTGGTCGGGGGTGATTGCCTCTGGCCCACAACGGGCTGAGGTGACCTATCCCGTTCCAGATTATTTTGCGGGAAGCCTGAAGATCATGGCCGTGGCTGTGGACACTGAGGCTATCGGAACCGCGGAAACGCAATCCACGATTCGTGGTCCCTTTGTGCTGACACCGAACGTGCCAACGTTTGCCGCGCCGGGTGACGAGTTCACTGTCACGCTAACGGTGGCGAACAACTTGGAAGGCACCGCATCGGCAGCACCTGTCACGGTGACCTGCAATTCATCGCCGCAGGTGGAGGTGATCGAAAGCCCGCAGGGGCCGGTCGATGTCGCGCCGGGCAAGGAGGTCACCACGCGCTTCAAATTGCGCGCCAAAGAAGAACTGGGCGGGGCCGAACTGGTATTTACTGCTGAAGGTGGTGGTCAGCGCCTGGAACGTCACTCCACGCTCAGCATCCGACCGGCGATGCCCTATGAGACACGAGTGCAGAGCGGCTACTTCAGGCTGGCCTCTCAGGATGTTAAGGTGGAGCGCGATATGCATCCGCAGTTCCGCCGCCAGCAGGCCAGCGTATCCGTCCTGCCGCTGGGATTGGCACTGGGGCTGGAGGGCTATCTGCGCGACTATCCTCACGGCTGTTCCGAACAGATCACGAGCCGCGCGATGTCGCGCTTGCTGCTGAGCGACGAGGCTGACTTCGGGTTTGATCGCGCCGAGGCCACCGCGCAGCTCAACGACGCCTTTTATCTCCTTGCCTCACGACAAGCAGGCGACGGCGGCTTTGGCTATTGGGATGCACGGCATGACTCGGGCTTTGATTTTCTTTCCGTTTATGTCACCCATTTTTTGACGGAGGCACGCGATGCGGGATTCGCCGTGCCAGAGGATTTGCTGGACGGTGCTCGCGATCGAATGCGCACGATGGCCAAACAAAAAATCACCACCCTACCGCAGGCTTCCATCCAGGCGGGCGCGATTTATCTCCTGACCCGGAATGGCGAGGTGACCACCAACTATCTGCTGAATTTGCGAGACAGTCTGGAGACCCAGTTCAAGGACACCTGGCGTGGCGATCTGACCGGAGCTTATCTGGCAGCCACCTACGCGATGTTACAAAAACAAGACGAGGGCCAGCGCTTGATGGCGGCGCATCGCAGCGTGAAAGCGACACCTGCACCCGAGCGCTGGTGGGGTGGTTACGCGGAAGATCCGCAAGTTCGCAACGCGCTATCCCTCGCGCTGCTCTGCCGTCACTTCCCCGACATCGCGAATGCTATCGGTTACGATCAACTATCGATTGTGACCGATCCGATCACGCGCGGACGCTTCAACACCATCTCTTCTGCGTGCACGATCTTGGCTCTGAAGTCCTATTCACAACTTGCTGCCAAAAGCGGACTGCGGGTCTCCATCAGCGCGCTGGGATCTGATCCCAAGGCCCAGCCGCAGTTGCTGTCACCCGACACGGAGGGGCTCTTGACCCGGTCCTTTCCTGAGACCGCACGGCTCTTGCGTTTCAGCCGCATCCGACCGGACGGGGCTCCGGATCTTGGGGCGTTTTATCAAGTCACCGAGTCTGGCTATGACAAAGAGATCTCGAGTGAAGTCGTGCGCGATGGACTGGAGGTCATCCGTGATCTGCTGGGAGCCGACGGCAATCCTGCCACGGCGATCACCACGGGCGAGAGCATCACGGTCCGCATCCGGGTGCGCAATCTTGGCGATCACGACCTGTCTGACATCGCGGTGCATGGACCTGCTGCCGGGCGGTTTTGAGGTGGAGCCGGGCAACTTGGTTCCCGGGCGTTCGACCATGTCCGGTGCAGAGTTTACGGAGGTGCGAGAGGATAGAAATGTCTTCTTCACATCGCTGACAGCAGGCGGCATGGTGGAGTTCAGCTACCGCATCAAGCCGGTGTGTGCGGGCAGTTTCCAAGTACCACCGGTCTTTGCCGAATGTATGTATGATCGCGGGTTTCACGCTCGTGCCGGAGGCGGCAATATTGAGGTCAAACCTGTGAATTGAGCGATGCAATTCGCCAGCGTCATCTTCAGGATTTTGCGGAAATGGTGGTTCCGTTTTTCTGTTGCCGTCCTAGCTGCGGGGGCGCTGAGCTATGCATTTCTGCCGGATTGTGATCTCTATCCCCAAGGCATCACTTGGTCGCGCGAGGTGCGAGATCGCGACGGTAAAGTACTGCACCTGACCCTGACGCAGGAGGGGCGCTATCGTCTTTTCACCCCGCTTCATGACATCAGTGCGGATGTGATCGAGGCCACGCTGTGGCACGAGGACCGGCAGTTCCGCCATCATCCTGGAGTGAATCCTCTTTCCATTCTGCGCGCCGTGTGGGGCGTGGTGAGCGGATCTCGCATGGGCGGCGGATCAACGATCACGATGCAGTATGCGCGGCTGCGCTTCGGGATGGAGACTCGCTCGGTCGGCGGCAAGTTTTTGCAAATCCTGCGCGCTTTGCAAATTGAGCGGCACCACTCCAAGGACCAGATCTTGGAGGCCTATCTGAACCTCGCTCCCTATGGCGGCAATGTCGAAGGCATCGGTGCTGCTGGACTGCTCTGGTGCGGACGTTCTGCTGCGGAACTCTCGCTACGCGAAGCCGTTGCCTTGAGTGTGATCCCGCAAAGCCCCGCCCGGCGTCGCCCGCGAGCTGGCCAGCACAATGTGGCGCTGGCGGAAGCCCAGGCCCGGCTGATCGGCGCGATTCAATCCCGGCGGGGTATGACGCCCGATCCGCTGGAGAGCGGCTACACCTTGATCGCTGGCAATCGCGCCCCGCGCGAGGCTCCGCATCTTTCGCGGCGGCTCTTGCAGCAGCAGCCTGACCAGCAACACATCACCTCGACCCTCGACCGCGAAGCCCAACGCACCGTCGAACGCACGCTGGCCACGTATGTGGAGCGCAAGCACGAACTCGGCATCAACAACGCCTGCGCGCTGCTAGTCCACGCGCCATCGCGACGGGTGCTGGCCTATGCTGGGTCGGCGAGATTTTTGGACAGCGATATCCTCGGCCAAGTCGATGGCGTTACCGCAAGGCGGTCCCCAGGCTCTGCGTTGAAGCCGTTTATTTATGGGCTCGCTCTCGATCAGGGATTGATCCATCCGCGCAGTCTGCTGGTGGATGGGCGTGTGAGTTTTGGCTCCTACAACCCGGAGAACTTCGACCGCACTTTCATCGGCCCGCTACCCGCTGGCGAGGCGTTGTTCCGCAGCCGCAATATTCCCGCCGTAGCGCTCGCGCATCAACTCGCCGCGCCCGGACTGTATGGATTTCTCAAGTCCGCAGGGGTGGCCTTTCCGAAGCCGGAGAGTTACTACGGCCTGGCCCTGCCTCTCGGTGGAGCGGAGGTGTCGATGGAAGAAATGGCCAAGCTGTATGCGATGATCGCCTCCGATGGGAAGGCTCGCCCCTTGCAATTCACCGCATCAAATTCCACGCCAACAAAGTCGCGTTCATTGCTTTCTCCGCAGGCTTGCTTCCTTCTGCGCCAGATGCTGCGCGCGCCTGCCGATGATCCGGATGTGGCGGATCACAGCATCGCGTGGAAGACCGGCACCTCGCATGGATTTCGCGATGCATGGGCCGCAGGCATCCGGGGCGACTACGTCATCGTGGTCTGGATCGGCAACTTCAATGGCAAACCAAACCCGTCTTTCGTCGCCCGCGAATGCGCGACACCTTTGTTGTTTGAGTGCTTCCGCCAGCTCAATCTGCCACGCGTCAATGATGTGCCGCCGACTGGGGTTGAAGAACTGGAACTCTGCGCCGTCTCCGGTCAATTGCCCACGCCCTGCTGCTCGCATCGTTTGCGCGGTTGGTTCATTCCCGGTGTCTCGCCCATCGCGCCATGCTCGATCCATCGCGAGATCTGGATCGACACGAACACGGGACTGCGGGTCGCTGCGAATGATGGCCGCCCAGGATTGCGCAGCGATGTGTATGAGTTTTGGGAACCCAGCCTGCTGGAGCTTTTCAAGAAAGCCGGACTGCCGCGACGCGAACCACCGCCCCTGGAACAACCGCGTGGCTTGCTCGCCGCCACCGGGACCACCAACCCACCGCGCATCACCAGTCCCGTGGCCACACTGGTCTATACGCTGCGATCAAGGACGCTGGCCGCGGAGACCATTCCGCTGCGGGCGGAGGCTGCGCCAGGCGTGCGGAAACTTTACTGGTTCGATGGTCGACAATTTCTCGGCATCAGCGATGCGAGCGAGCCATTGCTTTGGAGCGCGCAACCTGGTCGCCGCACCCTGCAAGTCTTGGATGATCAAGGGCGCACTGCGGCATGCTCCGTGCGGATCGAGCAAGTAGACTAGCTACTGACGCATCTCGCGCACATGTCGGAAGGCGGCTTCCTGCATGAATTTGGATGCCGCTGGCGTGTTGGTGTGACCGCTGAGTGGTTCGGTATGAATCGTTTTTGGAATGGTTAGCGCGTTGTAGGCGGCGAAGATGCTGGTGGAAGGACAGGTGTTGTCGATGAATCCAGCGGTGACGACGGCCCCTTTGGCGTGTGTGCGACGGGCGAAGTTCACATTGTCAAAGTAGCGCGCGGTTTGCAGTTCGGCGTCGTTGGGTTTGCCATCGGTAATGGTGACCAACTTGGGCCAGCCGTTGATGCGGTCAACCAAGACGCCGCTGTGGTCACCGCCAGCAGGAACGCCCGCACAGAAGAAGCTGACTCGCTCATCCAGACCTGCTGCGGCGAAGGCCTGAAAGCCGCCTTGGCTGGAGCCGTACACGATGACCGTCTTGCCATCCCACTCGGGTTGAGCCGTCAGGAAATCGATGGCGCGGATCAGGCGCAGGAACATGCCCTTGAAGTAGTTCGTCTCGCGATCATCGCGTCCGACGTAGCGGTAGTTTTTGAGCGGGCCGTTTTCCTGGTCCTTGTAAAAGGCCGCATCTCTGCCGTTCGGGAGCCCGTGGGCATTGATGTCCATCGCCAGCATGCCACCTTCGCGCTCGGCCCATGCCGTTGCCGCGAGATTGGAGCCACCGACGCCTGCGCCATGAGTAAAGAGGATGGCTGGTAGCGACTTGGGTTTGGCATCTTTGGGGCGACCAAAGTAGCCGCTCACTGGTGCGCCTAAACAGGTGATCTGTGCGTCAAAGGCGTCGATCTTTTTTGATGGGCCAGTGACTGGGGTGAGCGTGACCTTCATCTCCACTGCGGCGAGGGCTTCCTTTTGTTGGGCCCAGAAGGCATCAAAATCGTCAGGCACGGGTAGGCTGGGTTGAATCTTTTGAGGATCAAATGCGGCACCCGCCAGCGCGGCCGTCTTTAAGCCGGGGACGGTGACTCGGAGTTGCAAGAATCCTGGCTCGTCCAGTGAACCGGTGACCGTGCCCACACCGTCTTTGAGTTCCACACGCTGCGCTGCCTGGGGCTTCCAGCCGTCCTTGGAGAACACGCACTGAGCCTCGTTTGCTTCCGTGGCTGGTTTGCCAGCGGATGTAACCTTGAAAGTGAAGGTCGCGGTTTCACCAACGTGGTAGACCGCATCGGCGCGGTCAGTGCTCATCGCGACCACCAGTCCGGCGTTTGGCGTTTCAGCGTGCAGGGTAACCGAGAGAGCGAAGACGAAGATTGGGAGGGCGGAGAGTCGCATGAGATCGAAACGTCATCGTCTGTCGCGATCTCTCAGCAGGGCTAGTGGGTCTTGCGTGCTGGCGGAGTCTCCGTCGTATTTGACACACTCTTTGTCGTGGCCGGTGCAGCGTGCCCTCGTTAAGATGGCGGAATGAATCTTGAGGAGAAACTGAACACGGCTAGAGTCCCCCATGCGCGAAGTCTTTGATCTCTTGCTTCGAATCCAGAAACGCCGGAGCCTCCCCCTTTTGCTCATTGGGGGATGGGCGGTGCAGGCGCATGGGTACGCACGTAACACGCTTGACGTTGATTGTTTGGCGTCGATCCCAAACGATCCGGCTGTCGCAGAGGAGTTGGAACGAGTAGGCTTTGTGTGTTTCGATGAAAAACCCTCATTCCGACGCTACCAGCACCGGCTTGACGACAGGCTGGTGCTTGATGTGATGAGGGTCAATGCTTCCACTTTTGAAAAAATGTGGGGTGCTTCAGAGGAATATTCGCTGGGAGGAATTGATCTACGCATCCCCGCATTGCAGCATTTGATTGCGCTCAAATTGCATGCCGCAAAGAATACGCATCGGACTGAAAAAGATATGGGCGATGTCATTGAGCTTTTACGTGCAAACCCAGGTAAGGTTTCGCCAGCTGAACTGATGCAAATCTGCGATAAGTTTGGCAATTCCGAGCTTGCTCGTCGCCTCGCTGATTTTTTATGAATATCGATATGGATCTTGAGTTTCCTTCGGACACGGATGCGCCTTCACCGCCTTTGCGAATGGAGCTGGACGCGTATCTCGAATTCATCGAGTTCAATCAAAAAACGATCCGGGAAAACGGAACGGCGGAGAGGATCTACAGTCATCGTTCCGAGCCTGTCGAAGAAATGTTTTGTATCGATTAAAACCTATGTCTCGCCTCAACAACAAAGTCATTCTCGTCACAGGCAGCGCCACCGGTATTGGCAAAGCCATCGCACGGCGCTGCGTCGCGGAAGGTGCCAGGGTCATCATTCACGGATTGGAGACCGATCTGGCTGCGGATGTCGTCGCCGAGATCGGCTCTGATAAAGCCGTCGCGCATGTGGAGGATCTCACGACTGAAGGGTGCCCGCAGCGCTTGGTCGATCTGGCGGTGAAGACTTTTGGTCGGCTCGATGCCGTGGTAAACAATGCCGCAATGGTTGTCGCTGCCAACATTCACACGACCGATCTGGCCTTCTTTCGCAAGATGCTAGAGGTGAATACGCTTGCTCCTTTTGCCCTCATTAAAGCTGCCCTGCCAGAACTGACTAAGGTGCGCGGGTGCGTGCTAAACATCGGCAGCGTCAATGCGTGGAGTGGCGAGCCGAACCTAATGCCCTACAGCGTCTCCAAAGGCGCGCTGATGACCCTCACGCGGAACCTTGGTGACACGTTGATGCGTGAAGACGGCGTGCGCGTGAACCAGATCAATCCCGGTTGGGTGCTGACGGAGAACGAGGCCCAGCGCAAGCGCGAACACGGTCTCAGCGACGACTGGTATAAGGATTTGCCGAAGGTTTATGCACCGGCGGGTCGCATCCTGTGGCCGGAAGAGATCGCCGCTGCTGCCATCTACTGGCTGGCGGATGAAAGCGGTCCGATCAGCGGCCAGGTCGTGGATCTGGAGCAGCACCCGTTCATCGGCCGCAATCCCCCCAAAGATAGCACCACCATTCCCACCAAGTAGGAGGATAGACCTCCGGTCTGTCAGCGGCTCGGGGCTTTCTAGCCCAAAGAGGGAGTGCCTGGAGGCTGGAAAGCCCCAGGCCATTGACGGGCTGGAAAGCCCATCCTACGGTTCTAGAATCGTTGTCGTATTTCGCACACTCTTTGTCGTGGTGAAAAATGGTGGATGCTCGTTATGCTATGGACATGCCAAAACTCGCTGCCTTCCCCAAAGCATTCATGCAGGCGCTCTGCAAAGATGGGACCATGACTGTGTCCGAATGGATTCAACTTGCTGCCAAGCTTGATATCCAAGGCCTTGAGTGGTATGCCGGGTTCCTTGAGATGGAGGACGAGGCCAATTGGTCGCGCTTTCGCAAGGAGGTGGAAGACACGGGGAAGGTCATTCCGATGATGTGCTGCTCCCCCGATTTCACGCATCCTGAGGCGGCGTTTCGGGAAAAGGAGATTGCCAAGCAGAAGCGCTGGATCGAGATGACCCATACCTTGGGCGGATCCTTCTGCCGTGTGCTCAGTGGCCAGCGTCGTCCGGAGTTGTCCATGGATGAGGGCGTGAAGCTTGCGGCGGAGTCGATCTATGCTTGCTTGCCGTATGCGCAGGAGCGTGGCATCACGCTGATTCTCGAAAACCACTACAAGGACGACTTTTGGGACTACCCCGAGTTTGCGCAGAAGATGGAGGTCTTCTGCAAGTTGGTCGATGCGGTCAACCATCCCAACTTTGGGGTGAACTATGATCCCTCCAACACTTACCTCGCGGGCGAAGATCCGATCGAGTTGCTGAAGCGTGTGTCGCACCGCGTGGTGACCATGCACGCCAGCGATCGCTATCTCGCCGAGGGCACGATTGAAGATCTGCGCAAAGAAGAAGGCGGTGCCCAGGGTTACGCGAAGCGCTTGCGTCATGGGGAGATCGGCAAGGGGCTCAACGACTACGATGCGATCTTCACTGAGCTGAAAAGCAAGGGGTTCGACAGCTGGATTAGCATCGAAGACGGCGTTGATGGCATGGAGCAACTCGCACGCAGCGTGGAGTTTCTAAAACGGAAAATCGCGCAGCACTGGCCGCAGTCTTGAGGGAAGCTCAGGTTACCTGCCGGAGTTGCAAGGTGTCGATGATCTTGTCGTGGGCGAGAGCATTGGTGATGACCACTTGCCAACTACCGGGCTGACACCAATTCTTGGTCTTCAGAGTGTTGAGTGCGTTGGTGATGGTGATTTCTGGATCCTCCGAGAACGGCATCAAAAATGGTTCGACACCCCAGGGGAGAAGCAACTGGCGGAAGATGGACTCGATGTCAGTGAAGGCATAGATTGGCACGCCCCGGGCGCGCAGGGCACCGAGCATGTAAGCGAGGAATCCACTGCGGGTGAAAACGATGATCGATGAGTTGCCCAACTCCTGTGCCAGCACAGCGGCTGAGCGCAGCATCTTTGACTTCGGTTCGGTGAGCTCGATGGTCCGATTCAGGGCACCTTTCACTGAGGGTTCGATGCTCTCGATGATGTTTTTCAACACCTGCACCGTCTCGAGCGGGTAAGCGCCGATCGTGGTTTCGCCGGAAAGCATGACCGCATCTGCTTGTTCACGGATCGCATTGGACACATCCGAGATTTCTGCTCGGGTCGGCATCGGAGAGGAGATCATCGTCTCCAGCAGGTGGGTGGCGATGATGACCGGTTTGCCCTCAGCTTGACAGGCAGCGACGAGTTCGGTCTGCACCAGTGGTAGACGATGATAGTCGATCTCGATGCCGAGATCGCCACGTGCGACCATGATGGCATCGGCTTCGCGAATGATTTCCTTCATGTTCCGCACCCCAGCTTGATCTTCGATCTTGGCGATGATTTTGGCAGCCGACCCAAGACCGTCGAGGAAGCTCCGAAGCGTACGGATATCCTCCGCTTGCCGGACAAATGACAAGGCCACAAAGTCGATCCCGGCACGGACGCCAGCCTTGAGATCTTCCTCGTCCTTGGTGGTCAGGCAGGGCAGGTTCACAAAAACACCCGGAAGGTTGATGTGTCGTTTGGAACCGATCGCGCCGGGTGTCAGCACCTCGCAACGGACGTGGGCTTCATCCTTCGATAGCACGCGCATGCGGATCAATCCGCTGTCGATCAGAATGGTCGCGCCCACCACCAGATCGCCCGGCAGACCTGGGTAGTTGACAGAGACCGCGGGGACGTCACCGCTTGCGGTGGCGCTTTCAATGTAAAACTCGAAGTGATCGCCCGCTTTCAGGACAATGGGTGTGTCCACCTTGCCTGTGCGGATTTCGGGACCTTTCACGTCCATCATGACCGCAACATGGCGGCCTACTTCCGTCGAAGCTTCACGGATGAACCACATCGCATCGTCGACCCACTGGTGCGTGCCGTGCGCCATGTTGAGACGTAGGATGTCCACCCCTGCGAGGATCAGTTTCGCCAACATTTCCTTGGATTCTGTCGCCGGACCGAGTGTCGCGATGATTTTGGTATGGCGGAAGTAGGCGGTTGAGGGGTGCATCACCCCACTGGGAAGCAAGAAAAGGGCCATCCAATGAAGCCGCGAATGGCTCCCCCACAAACGACACTGGTTTGCCGTTTGCGGCGACCTCATTGCGCTGTCGAAAAGGAGAATCGTGGGACCGTGTTTGCGGACAAGGGGATTGACATTGCCGACCCGATTGAAGCAGAATGACTGGCATGTGCTGCTTTTCCGGAAAGGTCAAAGAGGTCAAAAACACGCGAATCTTTGCGCGCATGGGTGCCAAGGGGCATCAAGTGATCGTTTATCAAATGTCGATCCATGCGCCAGAAGATTTGGCGATGGTCCTGCCGATCCCGGTTACGAAGGGGAGCGATGAAAAGGTGGTGCAGTTTTTTGATTTCTCTGGCTATCCGCAATTCTTTGCCGACTTGGGAAAGCTCTTTCCGACGTCAATTGGGGCTGCTGGTCCTTTTGGTGTCGCTCCCCCGCGCAGTATGGCACCCAAACTGAAAGTAGTCTCGGTGGGGGCTTATGACGCAAGTTTTGTCCCGACGATCAAAGACTTCTCAAGACTCGATGAGCGGTTTCGGTTGCCTGAGGGCGTATGGGATCAGCTTCCCGGCTACAGTGATTTCGGCTTTGCGGTGTTTAAGTTGAAGGCGGGTCATGGTAAGGTGCACCCAATGGCGTTTGCCTTTCCATCGGCGACACCGAAGAAGCTCTTTTTCCCGACGCTTCATATCCATGATGGCAAGGTTCACGACAAAGAGGCTTTTGATCACGTTCTCTATTTCCAGGGAGATCGAGCTGAGGCAGCACATGGAGGCTGGGTGGAGTCACCCGCTCTCGCTGTCACCAAGGTGAAGTGTGGGCTGACCCACGACATGGTTCGCCCTGAACGGCACGTCTATCGCCAGACCATGCGCGGGACGTTTCAGAATGGGGACGTGGTCGTTGCTTTGGCCTGACAGGAAATCGGCGACTGAGTTGTCGCATTTATCATGCGATTTGTCGTGGAGGTCACCGGCGGTTTCCGATAGGATGCGGGTCATGAATGCTTACTGGTCGGTTGTGGTTCTTCTCGGTTTGGCGTGTGGCTCTGTCGGGTTCGCTGATGATACCGACAAACTGGCGACGTTGCTCGCCAAGGGTGGGGTGGTGACCATCCCGGCGGGAGACTACGAATTGGATGGGGCTGTGCCGATTGCGATTGCTTCAGACATGACAGTGTTTGCCTATGGCGCGCGGTTCGTGCTTCCAAAAGTGTTGCCTGAGAAGGCGCGGGTCGTTTTATTTGCGGGTGAGGACATTTCTAACTTTGCCTGGCATGGAGGCGAGTTTGTGGGGCACGTCTTTGATCCTGCTCAGCAGGAGAATTCTTGGGAGCCGAATGCGAACACAAAAGGAATCGAGATCACCACCACTCGGGAGGGCGGAACGCATGACATTCTGTTTCGTGACGTGAAGGCAAACGATATGGCTGCTGCGGTGATCGGTGTGCATGGCAAATATGGCAAGAGTAGCGAGAGCGAGGTGGAGGTTTATGCGGATCGTGTCGCCGTCGAGAGCTGCACCCTTTTGCGCAGCGGGAAATTCATGTGGGACTACGGTTACTTGTGGCAGATCATGACTTGGCCAGAGGCCTACGAACCCTGGGAAGTGGACCGCGCTGGGCGTTACTTCCGCACGGATCTGATCCGCGAGGTGACGATGACGGCGGGTGGGGATCAGGTGAAATTGGACAATACGATCAAGCCAATCGCCGTGAGCGAGAATGATGAGCCGAGCCAAGCGCTGACTTTTCTGGGCTCTGATTTGCCG
This sequence comes from Verrucomicrobiaceae bacterium, assembly GCA_024232965.1. GTDB lineage: Bacteria > Verrucomicrobiota > Verrucomicrobiia > Verrucomicrobiales > Verrucomicrobiaceae > JACKQF01. The sequence continues at coordinate 276,627 of JACKQF010000007.1, forward strand.
AAGAACATCGTCCGTGGTCGCCAATACTTCGTGGTCGAGGCCACGCCGGATTTCATCAAGATCGCCGATGTTCCTGGCGGCACGCCGATTCGTTTTGAGGGCGCGGGAAGCGGGCGATTGGCGTTCAATCTCAGCGCCACTTATTTATCAGCCTATGCACCGACGGGAAGTGGTCCAGGGAAGGGGGCCTTTGACATCGTGGGTGCGAGGGAGGTGCGCGTCACCGGATGTCAGTTGAGCGCCATCGGTGACACGATGCACATCCAGCGCTGCAAGAATGTGGTGTTTGCCAACAATCACATCCTGGGGAGTCGCATGGGGGCGTTCTTTCTGGCTGAGCATTGTCAGAACGCAACGATCACGGGGAATCTGGTTGATGGGACCAACGGCAGTCGCGTGGTGAGTGTCGAGCGCAGTTGCACCGACGTGACGATGACGGGCAATACTTTTCGCAATGGCGGACGTGGTGCTTGGATCAACCAGCCCGTCAATTTTGTCATGATGGGCAATGTCTTTGTCAACAACACCACGAAGAACGAGCCCGACATGCATCGCGGTCGGATCAGCTACCGCACTGGGAAGCCTGGGCAGTTCCCGGAGCTCTACTTTACGATCTATGATCCAGAGGCGGTGTACGGTCCCGTCATTGTGCGTGACAATATTTTTATCGTTGGCGATGCGGCGCCCGAAGAGGTCGTAACCTTTGCGCCGCATGGCCACGATCTGCAATTCACGGGCAACACCTTTCAGAACAAACCAGCGGTCATCGTGGTGGACCCGTCTTGTCAGAATGCCGTGATCGAGGCCAATCAGGGGGCGACGACAGTGATCAAGCCGGTGGATTTTGATCACGGGCGACGGTAGTGCGTCGGGGTTTTTCGGGGGGACGGGCATCGCAAACGATCCAGGTTGGTGGGGCCGAACGTTCTCAAGCGGATTGACTTGGTCCGTCTGATGAATGTGCTGTGCAGACATTGCAACGCGCATCACCGTCCTGCGGCCACACTGGACGAGCTAAAGCTCCAAGCTACGTTTGGCAGACTCATCGCCGTGGCCCCGCACCGTGGCCTGCGGCTTTAGCCGGTCGAGCCGTACCACGCAGGATGGGTGTCGATCATACGCTGCGCAGACTTCGGCACACTTCGTGGCGCGCATTAGCGCCGAACCCACCCATCGTCATAACGTGGGTCGAAATCGTCAAAATGTCGGTTGGGCCTCGGCACCAAAGATGCTTTACATTGCCCGTACCTTTTGTGGCCAAAATACCCTTCTCTTTGCTGTGGCTGACTCTTACCACCGTTGCGATCGCGACGGAAGATCGAGCTTATGAACTCCGACACGCTTGGTCTAAGCTGCAATTCCCCGACTGCCCCGTGGGGGTGGCCTTCACGAATGAGCCGTCGCCCACAGGGATCGTGGTGCTGCAACGCGGGATGGTGCATGTGTTGCCGGCGGATCGCGAGGCCGCCGTCGCTCCCGTGTTCCTCGACCTGAAGGATCGGCTCAAAGACGAGATCCACTTTGAGGCGGGACTTCATGCGGTGGTCTTCCATCCCGATTTTGCGAAGAATCACCGGGTGTATTTGAGCTACTCGCAAAGTGAGCCTCGGCGTGCGGTGCTGAGCGAGATGATGGTGCGCGAGGGCGCTGAATTCCGCGCCGATCCGGCTACGGAGCGCATTCTGCTGGAGGTGCCCCATCAATTGGCGGATCACTTCAGTGGCAGCTTGGCCTTCGGTCCCGACGGGATGCTGTACTGGTCGATCGGCGATGGGGGCATGCGCGATGATCCCCACGGCATGGCGCAGCATCCGTTTTTGTTGCAGGGCAAGGTGTTGCGCATTGATGTAAACCACCGCAGCGGTTCACGGGCCTACGCGATCCCCCCGGACAATCCCTTTGCGGACAAGCAGGAATGGCGTGGCGAGATCTATGCGATGGGCTTCCGCAACCCCTGGGGCATGTCGTTTGATCCGGGCAGCGGCGAGCTCTGGCTGGCCGATGTGGGCCAAGAGATGTTTGAGGAAATCAATGTGGTGACCAAAGGTGGGAACTACGGTTGGGCGGAGCGGGATGGTCCCAAACGTTTGATGGCGAAAGGGGAGACGCAGCAGGCACCCGGTGAATTCATCGACCCGGTTCATAGCTACTCGCGGACGACGGGCGAAGGCATCTGCATCGCGGGTGGGTTCGTCTATCGCGGTTCTCGTTTGCCGAAGCTCGTGGGCTGCTACTTGTATGGCGATTGGGGTTACGGGAAAGTGTGGGCGTTTCGACGTGCTGAGACCCGTGAGGCGAAGTCGGTGAACACCTTGCTGTTCGTGCATCGGGAGAATGAGGAAAGATTCAATCCCACGCAGATCTGTGCCGATCCTGAGGGCGAGCCGCTGATCCTAAATCACAGTGGTTGGATCGAGACCTTGGCAGAAGTGGCGAAGTGAGGGTTGAGGCCAAGGTGGTCGCCAGTTTTCATTCCTGCTTGGCGTATGGTTCTTCATCCGTTAGCGTTTCCTCTTTCCATGAAAAGAACCAGCCCTCTTCTCTCTTCACTGCTTCTGTTTTTCAGCATCTCTGCGGCCACCGCAGCAGAACCGGAGGCATTTGATCGACTGACCTTTCATGCGGCACCCAAGGCGCTGGCCGCGGAGGCGGTGATGACGGATTGGGCGCGATTCCTGGGGCCGACGGACAATGCGCATTCGACGGAGAAGCCGTTGCTCAAGGAATTCCCGGCGGACGGGCTGGCAAAAGTCTGGGAGGTGGCGATGGGCGAGGGCTACACTTCACCTGCGATCGCTGGAGATAAATTGGTGATTTTTCACGCGCTGGATGGCAAGGAAACGGTGGAGTGTTTGCAGCGCGAAACTGGGAAGCGCTACTGGTCCACCGACTATCCCATTGAGTATCGGGATCGCTACGGCTTCGCTGCCGGACCGCGTGGCAGTCCCGTGATCGCGGATGGCGTGGTGGTGGTCCTAGGCGTGACGAGCCTGCTGCACGGTATCGATCTGGAAACGGGTAAGGTGCTGTGGTCGCACGATCTGCGGAAGGAGTATCTCGTGCCCCAGGACTTCTTTGGGCATGGATCGTCGCCGCTGATCGTGGGTGAAAAAGTCATCCTCCAAGTGGGCGGCAAACTTGAGGACACATCCGGCGAGGAATCAAAACGTGAGCGCTCCAGGAAGCTAGCAACCGCAGGTGTGAGCGTCGCCGCGTTTGATCTGAAGACGGGTGCCGTGAAGTGGGAACTCAAGGACGACTGGGGTGCTAGCTACGCTTCGCCCGTGTTGGCCAAACTGCATGGCAAGGACAAGGTGATCATCTTTGCTGGCGGTGAAAGCGATCCTCCGACAGGTGGCCTGATGTGCATCGATCCTGAGACGGGCATCCTGCATGATCGCTTCCCATGGCGCGCGGATGACTACATCTCGGCGACGGCAGCGACACCGGTTGTGGTGCCGGAGAGGAATCGCGTCTTTGTTTCCACCTGTTATCCCAAGGGGCGTCCGCTCGGTGGGGTGATGGTGGAGTATGATGCGGAATTCAAATCGCACGAGGTTTGGACTTCCAAAAAAGTGGCCGTGCACTGGATGACGCCAGTCTATCACGACGGACATCTTTACGCCATTGATGGCGAGCGCGAAGACAACAGTCGCATGGTCTGTGTGGATGCGGACACTGGCACGGAGGTGTGGACAAAGACCATCGAGTGGGAAGATGCCGCGCTCGGCCAAATGATGGGGCGCAGCGGACCGGTGAAGCTCGGCGTGCTGCGCGGAAGCCTGCTGCGGGTCGATGAGTCCTTCCTTTGCCTGGGCGAGGTCGGCACGCTGTTGTGGCTGGATCTCTCACCAAAGGGTTGTGAGGTGAAACAGCAGACGCAGCTGTTTTATGCCCTGCACTCGTGGAGCCTCCCAGCCCTGAGTCACGGTCTTCTTTACGTTCACCAGCAGTCAAACGCTCTTCCCGGGACCGGGGATGCGAGCACGCGCATGGTTTGCTACGATCTGCGCGGGCAGAAGTGATCTACTTCACCCAACCGGCTGCTCTTGCGGTGGCGGCTTCCCATTCGTTGCGCAGCTTTTTGCGGGCGGCGGGCTTCATTTGCGGTGTGAATCGACGGTCTTCTGACCAGTGGGCCTGGAGATCGCGCAGGTCATTCCACACGCCGACTGCCAGTCCGGCCAGCGCAGCTGCTCCCATGGCGGTTGTCTCCGTGACTCCGGCACGCACCACCGCGCAGCCGAGGATGTCGGCTTGCATCTGCATGAGCAGGTCATTGCGCGAGGCTCCACCATCGACACGCAGCTCTTTGATCTTGATGCCTGAGTCCGCTTGCATCGCGGAAATCAGATCCGCGACTTGCAGCGCCACACTCTCGAGCGCAGCCCGAGCAATATGGGCGCGGCTGCTTCCACGGGTCAGCCCGATGATCAGGCCACGCGCATACGGATCCCAATGCGGTGCGCCCAGACCTGCGAATGCGGGCACCAGATAGACGCCGCCGTTGTCGGGCACTTCAGCGGCCAGCTTCTCGACTTCTGCGGCATTGCGAATGATGCCCAGCCCATCGCGCAACCACTGCACGACCGCACCGCCAATAAAAATGCTGCCTTCCAGGGCGTATTCGGTGCGATCCCCGATGCGCCAAGCGATGGTGGTGAGCAGCTGATGGCCGGACAGCACGGGCTTGGTGCCGGTATTCATGAGCATGAAGCAACCCGTGCCATAAGTGTTCTTCACCATGCCGGGCTTCACACACACTTGGCCAAAAAGTGCCGCCTGCTGATCTCCGGCGATCCCTGCGACAGGCACGCTGCCGCCCAATGCGGTGGTATCGCCAAACACGCCGCTGGAGGCGCGGACTTCCGGCAACAGTGCGCGCGGAATTTTGAAGAGCTTTAGCAAATCTTCGTCCCACTCACCTGTGTGGATGTTCAGTAACTGCGTGCGCGAGGCATTGGTGACATCGGTGGCATGCACCGCGCCGGCGGTCAGGTTCCAGAGCAGCCAGGTATCAATGGTGCCAAAGGCTAGCTCGCCCGCAGCGGCGCGCTTCCGAGCTCCGGGGACGTTGTCCAAAATCCAGCGCAATTTGGACGCAGAAAAATACGCATCAATCACAAGTCCCGTCTTCTTTTGCAGCATAGCGGCGTGGCCGTGCTTCTTCAGCGAATCGCAAAATCCGGCTGTGCGACGATCCTGCCAGACGATAGCGTTGGAGATAGGCTTCCCGCTTTTGCGATCCCAGACCACGACGGTTTCGCGTTGATTCGTGATGCCGATCCCAGCGATATCGGAGGCCTTCAGCCCCGCCTTTTTGAGGACCTGCTTGGCAGTGGCTAGTTGCGTCGTCCAGATCTCCATCGCGTCGTGCTCCACCCAACCCGGTTGGGGGAAGATCTGGCGAAACTCCTTTTGCGCAGTGGCGACGGGATGACCATCCGCGTCGAAGACGATCGACCGAGAACTGGTGGTGCCTTGATCGAGAGCGAGGATGTATTTCATGGCTGGAAGTGGGGGCTAGAACAGCGCCATTTGACGCGGGACGGGCTCGGGCACGGCCGCAAACAGGGCACCCCGCGGCCGAGGACGCGCGGCATCAAAGAGAGGCGTTGGTTGGCTCCGCCCGGCGCAATGCACATTGGCCTGGCCGGCCCCCGCGTTTTCGAGCGCACGGCGGATGCACTGCATGGCCACATCCGGCGCATTGCAGTCCTCGCTGAGATGACCCAGCACCACGTGGTTCATTTCGGGATGCGCGATGCATTCGATCAGTTCGGCCGCTTGCTCGTTCGATAGGTGGCCATGGCGGGAACTGATCCGCTGCTTCGTTGCCCAGGGGCGCTTGGTATCGGCATCCAGCAGTCGGGTATCGTAGTTGGCCTCGATAAAAACGCTGTCCACACCCTTGAGCCGATCTTTGATCAGGTGCGTGATGAATCCCACATCGCTCAGCACACCCAACCGGGATACCTCATTCGCAATCAAATAACCGACGGGGTCAACGGCGTCATGCTGCACGGGAAAGCACTCCATGTGGAGGTCGCGAAAGGCAAAGCTGGTCCCGGTATTCATCAGCCGCCAGGCCGGGGATTGGCGGAATTTGATGCTTCCCAGCAGCGTCTCCTGGGTTAGCGCAGTGCAAAAAATAGGCAATTGCCGGGCCGCAGACAGCACCTCCAGGCCGCGGGTGTGATCCCCATGCTCATGGGTTAAGAAGATGCCATGAATCTGGTCGATGCTGGAGCCCACACTCTCAAGCCGCTGGCAGATCTGCCGAGCGCTCAGGCCGGCGTCGATGAGCAGGCAGGTGTCGTCCGTGCGCACCAGGGCACAATTGCCCGAACTACCGCTGCCAAGGACCGTGAATCTAACCATGCCGGAGATTGTCCACAGGCTCACCGGAGGATCAAGCGTAAGTTGGCCGGGAAACGCCTTCCTGGCGAGCCGCCAGCTCTTCGTGCTGACCGGGGAAAAGCCGACAAATTAAAAACAGGTTGCGCATGGGGCGGGCTCGGGTATCCTCACGGCCCCCTTTCCCTCTGTGGGATTCGCAAATCTTTATCACCCATTCCCAGCCATGTCTCAGCATCGCAGCCTCAAAACCGCCGGTTCCGTCGCCACCAAGCGTAGCGTTCTCAAGCGCGGTGAGCGGATCAAGCTCCTTAAGTCCCGTGGTCTGTGGACGGAAGGTCGCCTTCCAACCAGCCTGCCAAAGACAAAGCCGGAATAACCTGCGGATCTGGCCTCAGCAATCCTTGCTGAGCGCTCGTCCCTCCTCCTCCCGGCCTTTTTCCAGTGCGACTTAACCGCCATCTCAGCTTGTGCGGTCTCGGATCGCGTCGTGGGTGTGAAGCAATCATCCTCGAAGGCCGTGTCACGATCAATGGTCGCGTCTGCAAAGATCTTGCCACCACGGTGGGGCCTGAGGACGAAATCGTCGTCGATGGCGGCCGTGTAGAGCCTGCGGGCGGAGTCGTCATCGCCTTTCACAAGCCACGCGGCTACGTCTGCTCCCGAGGGGATACCCACAACCGGGCCACCATTTACGCCCTGCTCCCGGCGGAATACCAGACCTTGCACCATGTGGGCCGTCTGGATAAGGAGAGCGAAGGTCTGCTTTTGATGACCAATCGCGGCGATATCTCCCATCGCTTGATGCACCCCAGCCAGGGCGTCGAAAAGGAGTACGAAGTCGTCGTCGATAAGCAATTGAGCACCGCCGTGATCGCCAAACTGGTGCGCGGGATGCAGACGGAAGAAGGTTACGCCAAGGCCGAGCGCGCCTGGATGGCCACGGATCACCGCCTGCACGTCGTGCTGAAGCAAGGCCTGAAAAGGCAGATTCGCCTCATGCTTTACACCTTGGGCTTTGAAGTCCAGACCCTGATTCGCCTGCGCATCGGTTGGCTCGGTCTGAAAGGGCTGCCGCGCGGTGCCTGGCGTCCGCTTTCCGAGACAGAAGTGCAGCGCTTTTTCTCCGAAACGCCCCGCGCCATCGGCGTGACACCCACACCGAAGGCCCGCAAGGCCCCAGCTACTTCCTCTTTCAGTACACCTGCACGCTCCGGAGGCAAGGGGCGCCCAACCCGTCGCGATACCGACCGCAAAGACACCCGTGACCGCTCCGATCGTCCTCGGCGTCCAGCCCGCGGCGACAAAGACGAAGGATTTGGCGGCTCCGATCGGCCCAAGCGCCGATCCGCAGAACGCGACGAAGGCGGCAGCCGTCCAGAGCGTCCAAGACGCCCCGGGCGCCCCGGGCGCAGCAGCGACCGCGACACCAGTTTCGGAGGCGCAGACGGTCCCAAACGCCGCACTTCGTCCGATCGAGGCGACCGCAGCGGCCGCCCAGAAGGTCCCCGACGACCCGGCCGCGGCGACAGCTCCAAGCGACCCCCAGGCCGTGGTCCTCGGGGTGGGAAACGGTAAGGTTTTCCGTGGGCTCAGCGGTGTGATTCGACTCGATCGAATCTGCGCTAGCCAATGGATGAGCTCCATCTATTGCACACAGTTCTGTGTCATGGGCGGTCACGGTTTCGGCCTGAGGCAAGCAAGGTATCCTATCGACTGGGAGCATCAACAATCGGTGGATGGGTGCAAAGCCTCGGCCTCGTAAATGCTGCAACATTACAGCTACTTGCGATGCAGTGTATTAAAAACAATCGCGGTACGACGCCAAGATACTTCAAACTCTTTGCGTGGGATCGTTTGTTTCCCGACAAGTGGATCTGCGACGACCACGCTATCATCCTTGATCTCCAACACCACGACGTAGCGGTCTAGGAACGGCCCCAACTTAAGTACTGCGATTGATACCGGCCAAATCCGTAAATTGTCAGTCCCCTGTAAAAACCGATGCCGGATGGTCAAGTCAGCGCTGTCGTAACGGTTGGCCAGTTCGTTTGCCAGAACATCATCGCGCGTCCCAACGTATTTTGAAGCCCCCAGAGTGACCGCCAATTCGGCCTCGGTCGCTCGGATACCAACCCGCCGCAGCGCTGTTGCTGCAGCCGCTGCACCGTTCGTAAACCACGTTTGTTGACGGCAGACGCCATCGTTATCAAACACATTGTGGAGCGAAGTGACTTCCGCACTTGCTCCCACCGGAGCAATGGCAGGAATCAAGCCCGCTTTGGTTAGCGCCAACATGTTGAAGATTCGTAACCCACTTTGTAGATTCTGCCCCGTCGCACGTGTTGACAGCACACCAATCAAAAACGGCAGAACGATGGCAAAACAATGACGTCTGTTACTCCCATTCACCAGCCAGGAGAACGGAGCCACAAACTGAAGCTCCCGCACATAAATGGCTAGGGTAGCAAAACTCAGAACTGTCAAAGCGATCACGGATACGACCCACCAAAGTCGGTCTCCCTTTTGCCCACCTATCTCGGTACCCAGTAGCCAGGAGCTGGTAGCAAAGGCTAGCACGGCGAAAAGCGCTAAGATAGATGTCATATAATTACCATAACTAATCGCCAGGTCTTAAGTCAATCATTTCCTGTTAAGGACCATGTAAGCTCTTTGTCAGCTTGTAAGGATGATGAAAGTGATCAAATGGCGATCGGCCACAGCGTCACACCCCTGATCGCGACACCGGTTTAGGAGGAGCAGATGGCCCAAAACGTCGCATCTCGTCGGATCGTGGTTACCGTAGTGGTCACCCAGGCTGTGGTCGTTGGGGAGGCAAGAGGCAGGGTTTTGAGCAGTGATGGGGATTGCAAGAACTTGCAGAACTGGTACTCCTCTCCAATCCGTAGCTTTGCGACTGTAGCTCATGACGACAAAGGAATTCCTCAAAGCTTTCCGAATGACACCGGAAGAACGGCGCATCCATGATGCCGCTATTGATCAAGATGCTCAATTGGCTGGCGAGTCGGAGCGTCCGCTTGTAGCCGAGATTAGAGCTCTGGGTTGGGAGATCGATTCTATATGGGATTTGGTGAACTATCACACCGACCATGCCGAGCTTGCCCCGATTTTGCTTGCCAATCTTTGCGAAAATTACCATCCAAAAATAAAGATGGCGATCTCGGGGGCTCTTATCTCGGCCAAAGTGCGTTCGGAGGAGTGTTCTAAAGCGCTAGTTGCTGAGCTGCAAATAGTCCTAGGGCGAGAAGGGGGACAATGGGAAGGCGTTCAGCAATCGCTCACACATGCGCTAGCGAAATTGGCGCATCCTGTTATTGCGCCTGCATTGCAGGCTCTGGCGGATAGATACCAGGGAACCTTTTTGGCTGAAGATTTGAACGAAGCGTGTAAGCGCGTGAACCGTGCTAAGTAAGCGCATAGATGCCCTGCAATCTAAAAGCGCAGCCGAGTTGCCGCTTGGTGAAGTCGCTGTTGGTGGACCAGATTGGACAGATGGATGGAAGTCATCGGGTCTTGTTTGGTGGGTGCCGTGTGATAGCCTGGGGCCATGAATCGTGCGGACATGTGGGAACGGCTTGGGGGCATTGAGGGCGGTGTTGCGGACATTGCCATCATTGGCGGTGGGGCGACGGGTTTGGGGATTGCGGTGGATGCGGCCTCTCGGGGGCACAAGGTGGTGTTGGTGGAGCAGGCGGACTTTGCTAAAGGCACTTCTTCCCGCAGCACTAAGCTGGTCCATGGAGGCGTGCGGTATCTGAAGCAGGGGAATGTATCGCTGGTGCTGGAGGCTTTGCATGAGCGGGGCTTGCTGTGCCGGAATGCTCCGCATCTGGTGCATCCTCTGCCCTTCATCATTCCCGTTTACCATTGGTGGGAGGGGCCGTTTTATGGGGCGGGTCTGAAGATGTATGATGCGCTGGCGGGGGAGTTGGGCATGGAGCCCTCGCGATTGCTTACGCCGGAAGAGACGCTGGAATTGCTGCCCACGATCGAGACGCAGGGGCTCACTGGTGGGATCATTTATCATGACGGCCAGTTTGATGATGCGCGGTTGGCCATCCACTTGGCGATGACGGCTGCTACCCACGGTGCGGTGCTATTGAACTACACCCGATGCATTGGACTGAGCAAAGAGAACGGACATGTTCAGGGCGTTGAGATCATTGATGATGAGACGGGTGAGATTGCGGTGGTGCGTGCTCGCTGTGTGATCAATGCGACGGGTGTTTTCGTGGATCGGTTGCGCCAACTGGATCGCCCAGGTGCGCCAAATCTGGTGAGCCCAAGCCAAGGGGTCCATCTGGTTTTGCCGCGCAGTTTCCTGCCGGGAGATGCGGCGATCATGATTCCGAAGACGGATGATGGTCGCGTGCTCTTTGCGGTGCCGTGGCATGATCGCGTCATTCTAGGCACGACGGATACCGCCGTGGAATCTCCAGATCTGGAGCCGCGCCCGCTTCCTGAGGAGATCGAGTTTTTGCTGAAGCATGCTGCGCGCTACCTGACGCGCGATCCAACGGCAGCTGACGTGCTTTCCGCCTTCGCTGGGCTGCGACCATTGGTGGCGGCGCAGGATGATGAAGATACTGCATCGCTTTCGCGGGACCACACCATCGAGGTGGCGGCCTCGGGCTTGATCACCATCACGGGTGGCAAATGGACGACATATCGCCGGATGGCGGAGGATGCGGTGGATCAGGCGCAATGGGTGGCGGGCCTAAATGCAGCACCTTGTGTCACGGAGTCGCTGCGCCTGCATGGGGCGACTGCGGAAGTCAGCACTGACGTCTTTGGAAGTGATCGGGCCGCGATTGCGGAGTTGGAAAAAAGTCTCGTCGATGGGGCATTGGTAGCCACGGCTGCGGTGTCGATCACGCGTGGCGAAGTCGCTTGGTTCGCGAGGGAAGAGATGGCTCGATCGGTCGAGGATGTACTGGCGCGGCGGACTCGTTGGCTGTTGCGCGATGCACGGGCATCCATCGCGGCTGCGCCAATGATTGCGCGTTGGCTTTCGGAGGAACTGGGGCGTGATTCGGCGTGGGTGGCAGCGCAGGAGTCGGCCTATGCCACTCTGGCAGTGGGGTATCTTTTGACCTCAGAAATAGCGAACCACGAATGAACTCCGGCTTCGGCCACCACACGGTCACGCCTGCGCCTTCATTCATTCGTGGCCGCCACACCACTACCCCACGACTGATCACTCCGCCACACTGCCAAACACGACTGCATGAGCCTCATACGTCGCCTTGGTTCCTGACATCTGAGCCAGGTAATTGATGGCCTCTGTGAGAGGCACGTCTTTCAGGTTCAGCGTGATCGATTTGGTCTGTTTATCGCTGTCCTTGACGATGAAATTTGGCACCACCTTACCGGCAGAGGCATTGCTAGAGAGCGTGCGAAGTGCGGTAGCAGCCTCAGGGAGGGTGACATCAGTGAACTCGATGCGAGGCACGATGACGCCCTCGTAAGTTTTTCGCAGCGTTGGAGTGTTGTCCTTCTTCGCCACCTTGATTTGCGCCAGCATAGCGTTGGTCTGAAAGTGGTTAGGATTCGCTGCTTGGACGCGAACCAAGAGTTGCTCTGCTGTGGCAAGATCGCCCCTGAAGTACGCCTGGCGTCCCTGCTGGAAGACTGCATTTAGGTCCTCCCCCGCCTGGGCGTGCATGCCCAGGATTATCAAGCTCATCGCAATGGCAGCCAGCCAACCGGTGACCGCCGTGGAACCCTTTGCCCGTCCTGTGATGTATTTTTTCATGATCGGTTGAGATTTCGTGCAAGATTTCACCAAATTTGGCGGGAAAAGTCAATCCTAGTGTTTCAGATTCCCCTGGAAGGCCGATGGTTGGGGGTGAAAAACTGTCTCTAGTGGATCGTCGCGGCGTGGGTTGTGCATCCTGAATAGTCTGGTGTGGACATGATCGGGAATTTCATGGTCAACTGGACGTTACCATAACTGCCATGAGAGTTCTTCTGCTCTGCCTTGTCTCCATCGCCATTGCGCACACGGCGCTTTCGGCTCCGCCCAACATCTTTGTTTTCCTAACGGACGATCAGAGTCAGCTCGACTGCTCTGCGTATGGGGAGAAAAATATCCGCACCCCGAATATGCAGCGCCTTGCGGATCTGGGCATGACCTTTGATCGCGCCTATGTCGCATCACCGAGCTGTGCTCCAAGCCGTGCTGCACTGCTCACAGGCCTGATGCCAGCACGCAATGGGGCGGAGTCCAATCACGCAAGGCCTCGCGCCGATATCAAGAAGTGGCCCGCATACCTTCAGGAGCTGGGGTATGAGGTGGTGTCCTTTGGAAAAGTTTCCCACTACAAGCACACGGCGGATTACGGCTTCGATTATTTTGCCGATGACGCGTTCCATCAGCACGAGTGCATCGCGGATGCGGTAGCGTGGCTAAAGAATCGCACGAGCAAAAGGCCACTTTGCTTCATGGTCGGCACCAACTGGCCACATGTGCCCTGGCCAGAGACCGAGATCGGTTATGACGGCGCGGCTTTGACTCTGCCTACGGGCAGTATCGACACGGCCAAAACACGCGAATGGCGCGCCAAGTACGCGGCAGCGGTGACTCGTGCGGATGATGATCTCGGGATCGTCTATGATGCGGTACAGACAAAACTTGGCAAAGAGACGCTGGTCCTCTTCAGCGCGGACCACGGCGCACAGTGGCCGTTTGGAAAATGGAACCTCTACGAGAGTGGAGTGTCGGTGCCGCTCATTGTCTCTTGGCCAGGCGTCATCGCGCCAGGCATCCGCAGCAGCGCGATGGTGCAGTGGACGGATTTCCTGCCGACACTCGTGGAGGCCGCGGGCGGTACTGCGCCGACGGATATTGATGGTCGCTCTTTCTTGTCCGTCCTTCAGGGGAAAACGACGACGCATCGTCAGCGCATTTTTACGACGCACAGCAATGATAACCGAGTGAACGTTTACCCGTCCCGTGCGGTGCGGGATGAGCGCTGGAAATACATTCGCAATCTGCACCCCGAGTTCGCCTTTACCACGCACATCGATCTGCCGGTGAACCTGGGGCAACGCGACTTTTTTGTGACTTGGGAGGAGAAGGCTAAAACGGATGCCGTGGCGGCGGCTATCCTGAAGCGATATCACGAGCGACCTTCGGAAGAGCTTTATGATCTTCAGGTCGATCCGCATGAGGAGCACAACCTCGCGGCGGATCCTGGGCGAGGCGGTGAGCTCGTCAAGCTGCGGGCTGCGGTGGAATCCTGGATGAAAGAGCAGGGTGATCATCAGAACGTGCCAGTTGAGCCGCGCCTACTGAGTGATCCCAAGGCCTACGGGCCCACTGCTGAACCTTTGAACCCAAAAAAGAAAGGTAAGAAACCATGAAGCAACTCCTTCTCGCACTAACGTTATGCACTGCCAGCATCGCCGCTGAGAGTCGCCCGCCAAATATCGTATTCGTTTTCGCCGATGACCTGGGCTGGAAAGATGTCGGCTATCAAGGCACCGATTTCATGGAGACCCCACGCATTGATGCGCTGGCTAAAGAAGGCATGGTGTTTTCCGCCGGATACGCCGCCGCAGGGAACTGCGCACCCAGCCGAGCCTGTCTGATGTCTGGGACCTACACGCCGCGACATCACGTCTATGCTGTGGGCAGCACGGATCGCGGCAACAAAGCGGCGCAACGATTGGTGCCGATTCCGAATCACAACGGACTCCCCAAGGACAATGTCACTATGGCTGATGCATTGAAAGCGGCAGGCTATGCCACGGGGCATTTTGGCAAGTGGCATCTGGCTGGCAAAGACGGGGCGCTGCCAACGGAGCAAGGTTTCGATGTGTCGTTCGATTCGTTTGGTGAAGGTCCGGAAAAAGAAGGCGCTGAAGGTAACAAAAAGGGGCCTCCCGAGGATCCCAAAGGCGTTTTCACCCTGACCCGCAAAGCCTGTGAATTCATCGAGACCAACAAAGATCATCCGTTCTTCTGCTACATCGCGCATCACGCGATCCACACTCCCTTGCAAGGCAGGGCGGAGACATTGGAGCACTTCAAGGCAAAGGCTCCGGGTGCTCAACACCACGATGCGTTGTATGCCGCCTGCACGTACGATTTGGATGAAAGCGTCGGAGTCCTGTTGAGCAAGCTCAAGGAACTCGGGCTCGAAGAGCATACGTTGTTTGTCTTTACCAGCGATAACGGAGGCACCCAACAGTCATCGCAGGAACCCCTGCGCGGAAACAAGGGCTGTTATTACGAAGGCGGGACTCGCGAGCCTTTTATCATTCGCTGGCCCGGTGTTACCAAACCGGGTAGCCGCTGTGATGTGCCCGTCATCAATGTGGATCTGTATCCGACCTTTCTGGCAGCGGCGGGCGCGGGGGTTCCCGACGGCAAGATTCTGGACGGCGAGAGTCTCTTACCGCTGCTGCGTGGGGACGGCGCGCTCAAGCGCAGCGCGATTTACTGGCATTTTCCTGGGTATTTGGATAACCCGGTGATCCGTGGTCGCGAGCTCGATGTGAAGACGGGTTTCCGCAGTCGGCCCGTGAGTGTCATTCACAAGGGTGATTGGAAGTTGCATTTGTATCACGAGGAATGGCAACTCGACGGCGGGCGTGAGAAACTGGACTCGAATCATGCGGTGGAACTCTACAATCTCGCGGACGACATTGGTGAACGCACCGATGTCTCAACCTCGAATCCACAGAAGCGTGATGAACTGCTGGCAGACCTGGATGCTTGGTTCAAGTCCGTCGACGCGCTGATCCCAACGGAGCCCAATCCAAAGTATGACCCCGCTGCAACGGGAAAAGCCAAGGGAAAAGGGAAGGGCAAAGGTAAGAACAAGAAGACCAAGGCAAACTAATCCATCGCGCTCTATGAAAATTATTCTCTCGGCAGTCCTCTGCACTCTCTGCTGTATCTCATCAGCCGCAGACAAGCCTAACATCGTTGTCATCCTCGTTGATGACATGGGCTTTTCTGATCTCGGATGTTACGGGAGCGAAATCCCAACTCCAAACCTCGACGCTCTTGCTGCGGACGGGCTGAAGTTTACGCAGTTTTACAACACGGGTCGTTGCTGCCCGACTCGCGCGTGTTTGCTGACGGGATTGTATCCGCATCAGGCAGGCGTGGGTCACATGACGGATGACAAAGGTGTTCCCGGTTATGCTGGGCGATTGAACGATCAGTGTGTGACCATTGCGGAAGTGCTGAAGCCTGCGGGTTACTTCACCATCATGAGTGGCAAGTGGCACGTCGGGCAGAACCTCGGCGTCACGCCCTGGGGGCGTGGCTTTGATCGCAGCCTGAATCCTGCGGCAGGCGGATTTTATTACGGCGGTTCGTCGCGCTACGATCTTTCGCTGAACGGAGAGGCCATCAAAGCGGATGATCCACGCTTGCCGAAGGATTGGTATAGCACTGACCTTTGGACAACCTATGGATTGAAGTTCATCGACGAGGCCTTGGCAGAAAAGAAACCCTTCTATCTGCATCTCTGCCACAACGCGCCCCATTTTCCCCTGCAAGCGCCGGCTGAGGAGATTGCGAAGTTTCGTGGCCAATACAAACAAGGCTGGGGAGTCACGCGGGACAAACGATATGCTCGCTTGAAGGAGTTGGGCATCATTGATCCCGCCTGGGCCAAGGCACCGCGCCCTCAACCCGTTCAGCCTTGGAAGGATGTGTTGCCAGAGGAAAAGGATCGCTTTGATCATCTCATGGCCACGTATGCTGCTGTCGTGCTTCACATGGACAAAGCAGTGGGCGATCTTGTCGCGGGCCTGAAGCAGCGTGGCGTTTTTGATAATACCCTCATCATGTTCATGAGCGACAATGGAGGGAACGCAGAGTCTGGTCCAAAAGGTAAGACAGAGGGTGATCCGAGCCAGGCAAGTTCCAACTGGTTCTGCGGCGAGAGCTGGGCCTTTGTCGAGAACACTCCCTTTCGCCTCTTCAAACATTACAATCACGAAGGTGGTGTTGCGACGCCGCTCATCGCGCACTGGCCGGCTGGGATTGCTGCGAAGGGCGAGTTGCGAACCCAGCCGGCGCATTTGATTGATATCATGGCCACTTGCGCGGATTTCGGTGGCGCTACCTATCCGCAGCACTTCAACAACAAGCCAATCACTGCGATGGAGGGTAAGAGTCTACGCGGTGCTTTTGCCAATGAAGTGATCGAGCGCGATGCTCTGTACTGGGAGCACGAAGGAAACGCGGCGGTGAGAGTCGGTGATATCAAGTTGGTGCGCGAAGGTCGCAACAGTGCCTGGGAACTCTACGACATGAAGACTGACCGTACCGAATTGCACGATCTGGCCGCAGCGCAGCCAGAGAAGGTGAAGGAACTGGCGGCAAAGTGGGAGAGTTGGGCCGAGCGTGCCCATGTGAAGCCCTATCCAGCTGAAGGGAGCGGCAAGAAGAAGGGTAAGGGTAAAGGCAAAGGGAAGAAAAACTAGCGTTTAGCAGCATCTCGCGCCGAATCGAATCACCAACCTCGTGAGACACCTTCTCATCTTCTTTGCACTTTGCCCGCTGCTTTCTGCTACGGCGGCACCGAACGTATTGCTCATCCTTGTCGATGACCTCAAGCCAACGCTGGGTTGCTATGGCGATGTCGCAGCTAAGACGCCGAATATTGACCGTCTGGCGGCACGTGGGATGCGCTTTGATTTGGCGTATTGCAATCAAGCGGTGTGCGCACCATCGCGCTTCACTCTGATGCTGGGCTCTCACTCGACCTCCACAGGCTTGTACGGTTTGGGGAGTCGTTTGCGTGAGTCCTGGCCGGATGCGGTGACGCTACCGCAGCACTTTGCGGTCCATGGGGGCTATCGCACAGAGTCGATTGGCAAAGTCTTCCACATCGGTCACGGCAATGAGGGCGATCCACAGTCGTTCTCGGTTCCGCATTTCAAGGATAAGGTCATCGAATACCTCGATCCAGAAAGCACGGAAGGCGGGCAACTCACGCGCGAGGAAGCCCTGTTCACCAATCAGATGCTGGATAAAATCCGCAGCCTGCCACGTGGCGCTGCCTTTGAGTCTCCAGATGCGAAAGATGAAGACTACGCCGATGGGAGGGTCGCGGCAGAGGTGATGCGGCGTCTTCAAAGAGCTGCCAAGCGCCGGGAGGATTCAGGTGCCCCCTTCTTCATCGCTGCTGGTTTTGTGAGGCCTCATCTGCCGTTCTGTGCGCCGAAGAAGTATTGGGACATGCACGATCCAGCGAAGTTACCACAACCCGAGTTTGAAGATCACGCGGCAGGCTCTCCGAAGGTGGCGCAGAAACGTGGCGGGGAGATTGCCGCCTACAAACCCGTGCCGGCGGACCCTGAAGAAGCGTTTTCGCCCGAGCTTAAGCGCCACTTGATCCACGGGTACTATGCCAGCACCAGTTTCGTCGATGCACAGATTGGCAAAGTCATGGCAGAACTCGATCGATTGGGCTTGGCGGATGATACCATCGTGGTTCTCTGGGGAGATCATGGGTTTCACTTGGGCGACCACGGCATGTGGACGAAGCACACAAATTACGAGCAAGCTAACCACATCCCTTTGCTCTTCATTGCACCTGGCGTGACCAAGCCTGGGAGCAGTACCCGACAACTGGCGGAGACGGTTGACATTTTTCCCACCCTGGCGGCCTTGGCTCATCTGCCGCCGCCGAGCGGGCCCCAGCCCATCGACGGGCTTAGCCTCGTGCCCGTGCTCAAGGACCCGGCGGCACGTATTCGAGATCACGCCTATCACGCTTACCCCAAGGAAAAACTGGGTCGCGCGATTCGCACGGAACGCTATAGGCTCGTCGAATGGAAAAAAGCCGCCGCCTCAGCGGATACAGCGATCTTTGAGCTCTACGATTACCAAACGGATCCGCTTGAACGGAAAAACCTAGCGAACGAAAAACCGGAAATAGTGAAGCAGCTCCGCGCCATTCTCGCTCGTTATCCAGAGGCGCTGATTGAGGCTCCGAAGGGGACAAAGTGATTACGTTCGATCCAACTCTATGAAGCCACTATTCCTTTTCTTATCGACACTCTGTCTCTGTCATCCCGCCTTTTGTGCGACGCCGAATTTTCTACTCATCATTGCTGATGATCTGTGCTGGCGTGATTTGGGGTATGAGGGCAGTCCTGATGTCAAGACGCCAAACTTGGACAAGCTACGCACAGAATCGATGCATTTGCGTGGCATGTTTAACCCTGCCACAAGTTGTTCGCCGACGAGGCACTCGCTTTATACCGGATTGTATCCCATCCGCAGTGGTGCCTTTCCGAATCACACCCGCGTCTATGACGGTGCGAAGAGTCTATTCACTTACTTGAAGGAGGCTGGCTACCGAACAGCGCTGCAGAACAAGGAGCATATCGGGCCGAAGCCCTCCTTCCCTTACGAGCACATTGAGGGAGCAGATGATCTGACGGTCACCAAGGCGTTTGTGACTCGTGATGCCGCGCAACCTTGGTTCATGGTGTTTGCATCCAACGATCCGCATGGACCGTGGACACGTGGCCCCAAGTATGATCCAGCTAAAATCAGCGTTCCTGAGTATCTGCACGACAACGCCGTGACGCGTGATCTCTTGGCGGCTTACTTTGGCGAGATCTCGAAACTGGACGAACAAGTCGGCGCGCTGATGAAGATGCTGGAAGACACTCAGCAGGTTGAGAACACCGTCGTATTGTTTGTCAGCGAGCAAGGAAGCAGCTTCCCCTACGGCGGGAAGTGGAGCGTCTATGACAATGGCATCCACGCCTCTGCGATTCTGCGCTGGCCGGGGAAGGTGAAGCCCGGGAGCAGCAGTGGCGCACTGATGCAATACGTCGATGTTCCACCGACCTTCCTCGCGGCTGCTGGCATCGATCCAACGAAGATTGATGTGGGTTGCCCCGATGCAAAAGGCGGCATTGGTTTTGATGGGCTCAGCTTCTTGCCAGTACTGCTTGGCGAGGCTGATCACCTGCGCGACTACATCTTTGCCCAGCACACAACGGTTGGCACGAACGGGGCGATCGGCCCGTATCCGATGCGGGCGGTGCGAGATACGAGATACAAGCTGGTGCGGAATCTTGCTCCCGAACTGACCTATACCATTGGCGGCATCCACAAAGGAGAGCCAATTGATTCTTGGAAGGCGGATGCAGATACCGACTACAAGCTAGCGGACCGGGTCAAGTGGCTCTTCAATCGGCCCGGAGAGGAGCTCTACGATCTGCAAACTGATCCGCTAGAGATGCATAATCTTGCCGCTGATCCAGCCTTTGCGGAGCACAAAGCAATGCTGCAAACTCAACTGGATGCTTGGATTGCGCAGCAGGGTGACAAAGGCATCGAAACGGAAAAGCTGGCACCCACGCGGCAGGGGAAAAGCGATGTGGAGCCCCGCAAAGGTAAAGGTAAAGGTAAAGGGAAGGGCAAAGATAAGAAGAAGGGGAAATAGGTGCGCAGTCCTTACCTCGTTTGTCAGTCCTTTTGGAAGGGCAGTGCTGGTGCCGCAGTGCTGTGGCTTGTGTTTGCCGTCATATTGCCTTCGCCAGTTTCTGCAGACGGCACCATCCGCTGGGAACCCGCAACGAAGCGTTTGCTTCAGGCTGGAGCGACCTATGGGCGGATGCGACAACTCGCGGATGGTGTCGTGCTGCTGAGTTATGAAAGAGGTGGGCGATCATGGACGCGGCGTGGTGCTGATGGAGCTCGCACCTGGGGGGAGCCGGTGCTGGCTGCTGCTTTTGACGCAGGTGTGGCGGCGAATCCTGAGCTATGCCGGTTGCAGAGCGGTGTGGTGTTGTGTTTCTTCAACGAACGCCCCAAACAGCAGAACGAGAACGATCATTTCGCGATCGGCCTGAGCAGCAGTCGTGATGGCGGAAAGAGTTGGACGCCTCGATCTGAGACCGTCTACCGAGCTGGCAATACGCAGTCCTCTGCGTGTTGGGAGCCTGCTGGTGTGCAGATGCCGGATGGCGAATTGCGGCTGTTCTTTGCCCATGAACTGCCGGGGCAGCAGGAGATCCTCATGATGACTTCTCGCGATGATGGGGCGACATGGAGCACGGCGCAGCGATGCTCTCTCCGCCCAGGTCGTCGGGATGGGATGCCAGTGCCGTTGTTGCTCAGGGATGGGCAGGTGGTGATCTCTGTGGAGGACAATGGCATCGCGGGTCAAGACCGCCCGCACCCGCCCTTTCGGCCATCGATCATCGCTCCCGCAGCGCACGAGCGCTGGATGGCGTTGAAGCATAGCCCGCCGGACAACTGCAACGTCGCCGCGCCGTATCTCGCTCGGTTGCCGTCCGGGGAGACTCTGTTGGCCACTCAGAGCAACGAGGATGAGCACCGTTGGCATCGGACCGTGGTCTATGTGGGCAACCCGCAGGCGAAAGACTTTGCGGCGAGATCTCTTCCCTTCGGATTGCCACCCGAAACGAATTGCGAATGGAACTCCCTGGTTGTGCTGGCTGATGGAACCATCATTGCAATCACGAATGCGATGATCGGCGGCAAACGTGGACTTTGGGCCGTGAATGGGCGGCTTGCGCACCGATGATTCATCGATTGCTGAAACTTGGGGCACAGTCCTTTCGTCTTCACACCACTTATGCCGATCATGAAACCGTTTCTCGCTGTCACCTTCTCTCTGCAGCTGTTGTTCTGCACTGCTCCCGTGCACGCCGCGCTTCCAGGAGCGGATGCTTTGGCAAAGCTGATCTTGTCTCAGTTTGATGCGAACTCTGATTCCAAGGTGGATACGGGGGAGTGGAACGAAGGGCTCTCCGACAGCTTTGCCAGTCTGGATACGGACGGTGATGACTCAATTGAGATGGACGAGATCGATGGCATCAGCGGAGAGTTGAACAAGGAGGCTGGTGAGGCCGTGGGTGTCCTCATGACAGCGCTGATCAAGCAAGTGCTGCTTTCACTCGATACGAATGGCGATAAGCTCATCAGCAAAGAAGAGTTCACGAAACTCTCCGACGCTATGTTTGCAAAGCTGGACGCTGATAAAGACACCATGTTGACGGAGGTCGAACTGGCAGAGTTGCCGACGAAGATTCTCTTGAAGTAGTCGTTGGTAGACTTAAATCGGCCATTTGGGCGCGGCGGAGTCAAGGTATCTGAGCAGCCTGAAGTTCGGAAATAGAAATTTGCTTCTGGCTGTTTACGTTCAACTAGCCACATGAGAAATCGTCCACTCACACTCTCTCTCTGCGCTTTGATGACTGGCGCCGTTTCTGCCGAACAAGTTGGGCCGTGGAACCTCGATGCGCTGAAGTCTCAGGTGCCTGCGATGCAGTGGGTGAAGCATGAGGGCGCGGTGCAATCTTTGACTTATGCTGGCGAGAAATATGAGGGCCATGACACGGAGGTCTTTGCCTTTTATGCATCACCGATCACGCTCGGGGAGGCCAAGCCGGGGGCGAAGTTCCCTGGCGTGGTGTGCATTCATGGAGGCGGCGGCACGGCCTTCGCTGACTGGGTGTATCTCTGGGCAAAGCGCGGCTATGCGGCGATCGCGATGGATCTGAATGGATCTCGCCCGCCTGATCCGGAGTATGATGCGAATGGTGTGGCGAATGGCAATGGGCATCGAGGCGAACGGACTCGGCTGCCGAATGGCGGGCCACCCCATGGCAGTGCAGAGAAGTTTGACTCCATTGGCGGCGACACGAGCGACGATTGGCCGTTCCATGCGGCGGCGAGCGTGATGCGTGCGCATAGTTTGTTGCGGAGCTTTCCGGAGGTGGATGCTGAGAATACTGCGGTGACGGGCATCAGTTGGGGGGGCTACACGACGTGTTTGGTCGCATCCTTGGATGATCGCTTCAAGGCGGCTGTGCCGGTCTATGGCTGTGGTTTTTTGCATGAGGGCGAGTCAGTTCAGAAGCCGAGTATCGATAAGCTTGGCGACCGCAAGGCACTTTGGGTGAAGGAATATGATCCGGGGAGCCTGTTGCCGCGTTGCCATGTGCCGATCCTTTTTGTGAATGGCACGAATGACGTTCATTACGTTTTGGACAGCTACATGAAGAGCTACAACGTGGTGCCAGGGGAGAAGCATCTTCGCATCCAGGTGAAAATGCCCCACGGTCATCCGCCCGGTTGGGCTCCGCAAGAGATCGGGCTCTTCATTGATTCCAAGTGCCGAGGCGGGAGGCCGCTGCCGGTGCCGGGGGTTCCGGTCCTTGCCGGTGGGCAAGTGAGTGTGCCCTATTCCAGCGCTGTGGCGCTGAAGGAGGCGGCCCTGCATTATACGACTGATGGTGGCCTGCGATCCAAGCGGGAGTGGAAGAGCATGCCGGCGACGATTGGCGAAGATCTTGTCATCACGCCGCCGCCGCCGGAGGGGGCGAACACTTGGTATGTCTCGCTGACTGACGAGCGCGGCGCGATGGTTACGACTACGGTGCAGATTGCGGACTGATGCGGAGCGTTACTCTGTGAGGGAGCGAATGCCGCGGGCCGGATCGTTTTCGATGGCCGCAGGGTTCAGGGCTTCGGCGAGCGAGAGTGCGCGCGCCATACGTTTTTCGGTGACGCGGATGCGTTCTGCGCCGACTTGATCGTCTGCGCTGTTGCGCCGTTGCAAAAGTGGGCCAGCCTTGGTCCGGAAAGCGATGGCCGATTCGGCCGCTGCGGTGTTGCGAATCCCTTCCAGTTGCTGGAGTTGAAGGCGGTAGATCTGTCTGAAGCGCTGCATCACGGGACCGACTTCGTTGTCGTCTGCGGGCAATGGCGCATTGATGGTGAGTCTGTCTTTTTCGGCGCGAATATCGAGTTCATCGCGAGGAGAGGCGCCGACGAGTGATCGATCCAGCGCGGCGTTGTATTTTGCATTGAGTTCCTGCAGCTGGGCATTCATTGCAGCGCTATCTGGGACTGGCACGTCGGTGAGGGCTGCTTTTTGCAGCGCGGCGACTTCAGGGTCAATCTCTTCTAGATTCTTTGACTGTCGCATTGCGAGTCTTTCTCGCCCACGATCTGATCCAAGCGTCGTGAGGTCCGGCAATCGCCAGAGGCGGAGAGAGAAGTGGGCAGGATCGTGATCAGGGGGAGCGCCTTGTTTGGCGATGTCAAAGAAGCCTCCGCTGACGGCCCAGCTTTCGGTGGCATTGATGGCGACATTGGTAAGTGCGTGACCCTCTGCGTTCAGTTTCAATACGCTTTCGCCCGTGTCGAGATCCCAGAGCGTTGCTGCGGATTCAAAGCCGTGTGAGAGCAGGAGGCGATCACCGTCCAAAAACTGTGCCTGATGGTATCCACTGGGGCCTTTTAGGCGCTTATAACGGCTGCCATCGGCGCAGTCCAGGAGGAGAATGTCTGGCGTGGTGACTGCCAGAAGACCGCCATCTTTCGAGAACTTGATGCGCGATCCGGGAAGGGCATCGGCGGCAAGTCTGCTTGTCATCTTTCTGGCAGATAGCGATCCAACTCCCACTTCGCGTTTGGGTGGTCCGGCAGGTTCCCCGACTTCGCGGCGATGGCTGCCGATCGTGAGGAATTCATCTGCACTGCCGGGCAGGAAGGCCAGATCATAGATACCAAAGTTCCATCCTTCAAGACGTTCGGGTTTGCGCTGGCTACCGTCTGCGAGCCAAGAATAGATGCCGTTTTCGTTTTCGAAAAACGTCATCAGCACGGTGCTGCCATTTGGGGAAAAATGAATGCCAGAGAGTTGGAGTGATTGATCGAGGGGATCGCTGAGAATTGAACTACCCGCCGCGAGGTCTATCAATTCAATGCGACCCCGTACCGTTCCAATCGCGATCTTCGTTCCATCAGGTGATATGGTTGCCCGTGCGATGCCGCCACCCTGCGAGCGAATCAGCTGCAGCTCGCGCATCTCTTTTGGGTCCCAAATTCGGACGGTGCCATCGGAGCTCGCAGACACGACGCGGCCTTGGTCAGGGAGGATGCCGACAGCTGTAATCGGAGCTGTATGTCCGACCAGTTGGCCAATCTCTCCAGGCGGCCCGTCCGGCACGACCCACGCGGGTAGTGGGCCACTTGGGGCGGTTGGCTTGGGGGCAGGCGTCGGTGCTTCAATGGGCGGCGGCGGAGTTTTGGGTGTGGTTTCGGCGATGATTGGCTCGACTGGCGCGTTCTCCTTTGCTGGATGATTCTTGAGCCAAAAGATACCCACGCCGCCGATCAACAATGCCAGGGCAATGGCTGCAAAAGTTCCGTTGGCATTGCGTTTCGGCGCTGGGAGTGGTGCACTGCTAGGTGCATGTATGGGAGGTCGATATGGGGCAGGGCTGTGGACCGGGGAACTATGCTGAGTGAGCAGGAGACTGCGGATATCTTTAGCATGCTGGAAGCGCAGGGCTGGCTCTGACATCAGGCAGCGTGAGATGATGCTGGCATATATCGGGTGCAGTGCAGGCTTTGAAGCTGCGGCCTGCGCAGCGGCGGGGGTCATGCCTGTGAGCATCTCATGCAAGACCACACCGACGGCAAAGATATCTGCTCGATGGTCGGAGAGAGCTCCGGCGATGAAGCGTTCCGGGGCTGAGTAGTCGGGTGTGCCGTATTCGTTTTCGTCGGATGTAGCGCTGCCGCGTAGCTGCTTCGCTAGTCCGAAGTCCGCGACCTTGATTTGCCACTCGGAGGTGACCAGGAGATTGGCTGGCTTGATATCGCGATGGGCTACCCCGTGGTCGTGAGCATACTGGAGGGCATCACAAAGCTGTGCGGTGAGGGATTTGATCCGATCTTCGGTCAGCTTCCGGTCGCGGATGAGTTGGTGGACGTTGGAGCCTTCAATGTACTCCATGACGAAATAAAGGTGGCCCTCCTGTGTCTGCCCAAAATCGAACACGCTGACAATGTGTGGGTGCACCAGTTTTGCCATGGCGCGTGCTTCTGTGACGAATCGGTTGGCAAACTCTTCGTAGCCAGCGCCGAATGCGGGCATGAGCTTGATGGCGACGAGTCTATCCAGTGCGGGTTGGCGGCCTAGGTAAACGGTTCCCATGCCTCCTTGGCCGATGATTCGGTGGATCTCATACTGGGGTAAGAGGGCACCCAATTCCTCCGCAGAGGGCATGGTGTAAGTGACCTCTTCCTCGGAGTGAGGTGCGTCTGCGTCGGGAACTGCTGGCATACGGGAGGAGTGCTGACTTTTGGATCCGTCGGAGCTTACCTCTAGGGCATAACGCGATGGAGGCGAGAAAAAACGTGCTGACTACAATTAGAGATCGTGTTAGTAATTGGCGGTCGGAGCCAATGGCTGCTCCATGACTGCGAATTTCTTTCCATAGAGGAGACACTCACCATGAAGAAGTCAGAACTCCCCCGGCCATCCTTTTATTGCAGCGTATTACTGGTAGCGCTCCTCTGCACCATCGCTGCGGAAACTGTCCAGGCGGCTGGGCATACCTACACCACCTTAAGGGGGGTGGTGGTCGAAGCGGACTCTGCGGTGATCAGCGGGGATCAAGTGATCCTGCGGCGGATGGATGGCAAGTTCTTCACGGTGCCTTTAGTTCAGTTGAACCCTGAGGACCAGGCATTTGCAAAGACTCATCGAGAGGGCCTGGTTGAAGAAACACCTGCTATACCTTCGGCGGCGTCCACCGCGACCCCGGCACCGACTCCAGTTGTTCCTACCACTGCTCCTTCAGTGCCCACAGATCAGCCTTGGCGGCTTGAGATCCGCACGAACAGCGGGAAATCCAGTAGGGTGTCAAAAAACTATTCCGACGACAGGGTGGTGAAGTCTCAGTACAGCATCGACATTACCAATCGGGAAGTGTCTCGCAATCTTGACGGTGCTACGGCGACCCTTGTCGTTTTCGGTCGGTCTGTGGTGGACAATAAAGAATACAAAGTCTTATATCGCGATGAGTGGCCCGTAACCATAGAGGCCCACAAGTCTCAGCGACTTGAGGGGAAGGAGTTTCAGACGGTCTACGATGATGCCAATACATTCCGTCAGGGATATCGCCTCCACGGTTTTGTATTGGCAATCCGCGATGCCAGCGGGAACACCATCGCAACGGACGCATCTTCACCCACGATGCTAAAAGTGATCGAACTGGCCCTGCCGCTACAGGTAGGATCTATCGTTGATCCCGACATGAAGCCGAGGAAATCTGCGAACAGCCTGTAGCGGGGGCGCCAATCAAATGCGCTGCTTTACGAGGGTCTCCAAGCGGCTAACACCCCTGCGGATGCGAGCTTTGATAGTGCCGAGAGGTTCGTTTAGCCGCTCTGCGACTTCAGTCTGGGTCAGCCCACTGAAGTAGGCCAGTTGAATGGCCTCCCGCTGATCTTCCGTCAGCCGGTTGACTGCCTTATGGATGATCTGGTTGCGCTCTTTATCTTCGAGCGTTTCGCTAACGGACTCCTCGAACTCGGGCTGTACGGACTTGTTCTCTACTTCGAATTCGTCGTTCAAGCGGGATCGGCGTTGTTTGGAGCGGATGCGGTCGATGGCGCGATTTCTCGCCATGGTAGCTAACCAAGTTAGGGGCTTGCCTTTTCGTGGCTCGTAGAGGTGGGCTTTGTTCCAGATTTGGACCAGCACCTCTTGCATCACATCTTCAGCGTCGTGATGATCATTCAGAACCTGCGAGATGGCTGTGAACAGCAGACCACCGTATTTGCGGTAAAGCTGTTGGAAACTGGCGGAGTCCTTATCTGCAATGCGCTGAAGCAAAGCGGTGTCCTCTTGGATTGTCTGCTCGATTTCTTCAGGGGTCAAAGTGTTCATAGGGGTATCGATAGGAATCGTAACTTCGACAGCAAAGTGGACGGTTTGGGCCAAAGGTCAACAAAATCGTCAAAATATTTGCGACAAAAGTCAGAAGGCGGGGCTATTTGTCTAAATTTGGTCCATTTTGTCTAATGTGGATTGAAGACTGAGCGTCCTGACTTCTCCTCCCATTAAAACGGGTCGCGACCACATGGCTGGCTCCGCCCTACTCGCTTTTTGCTTCGACTTCAGGGCTTACTGGGGCATCGGCGGCAGGTAGCCACTTGTCGGGGGCACCCGCTTTTTGCATAACATCCCGCAGTTTCACGGGGCTGCCATTCCGTCTTTTGCTTTCTTCCGCTGCCTCCATGAATCCGTAGATTTCAAGGGTTTGCTGGGCGGTTACCGGCGGTGTGCCAGTCTGGAAGAACTGAATGATTTCGCGCAGCATCGGGGTGTAGTCTCCCTGCGACTTCTGAGTAGTGACATGATCTCCATCGAATCGTGTGACGCTGTAATCGGTGGAGCCTTGCGGTAGTTTGTGCATCGCGTGCAGCGTGCCGCTCCGCCCGTCCCGCCAGATGCCAGCGACGACGGATGACGCGGGCGTGGTGGTCCGGGTGACCGAAATGCAACCTTCCCCCATCACGGTGAAAAGCGCTTCGGTGGCATGTATGCCATAGAAGTACAGGTCTGGATGAAAGGGAAGAATTGGCGCTGGTCCATACGAGATGACCGCATCAGGGGGAGTCTTGGCCGCTGTGGCCACCTCAATCACGCCCGGGTACCACCGCAGTGACGAGGCGCTGAAAATCGGCACTTTGAGTTGGTCGGCCATTTTATAAATCTCGATCGCATCCTTCAGCGATGCTGCGACCGGTTTGTCCAAGAATACTCGCTTTCCTGCAGCAAGGACGGGCTTGATTTGGTCGATGTGCGGGCGGCCATCGAGACTGAGGAGCATGACTGCGTCCACCTCTGCACACAAGGCCTCGACTGAATCCAATATGGCGACGCCATATTTGTCCCGAACGGTGGCGGTGAAGCCATCGACGCGGGAGACACTTTCATCCAGATCCTTGCTGTAAGACGCAAAGGCTGCGACAATGCGACCGCCGGGGACGTGGTTCGGGTGAGCCGGGTCATTGAGGCGCATCGTAAACTGCTCGGCGTGAGACGTGTCCAGACCGATGATGCCGATCTTGAGATTCTGTGCGGATGACTCCTGCATACCCATTGTTGCTAGTGCAATCGCCACCAAGACCCGTCGGGCTTTCCTTGTCCAGCAAGGAATGGGTGACGTGGGGGACTCTTCCATTCGTACCAATCGCGTGGAACGCCGACAAATGCAAGCGTCGATGCTTTTTGAACGCAGAGCAATGCGCCCGTGGCTTTTTCGATTTGAGACTTTTCCGATAGAAAATTCGATTTTGAGCGGGGGCGGTTTGTTGTTATCGCGCGTTTGACAGCGGCCTCTAAACGCTGAGTATCTATCTACCATGGGCGATCCAGTCGTTGAGTTACCGTCGGAGGACAACCAGTCTGAAGATGCCAAGAAAGAGAAGACATTGTGGGAGAAAACCCGCAAAAGTCTGATCGAGCGTCTGAATAACTGGGAGGATCAGCGTACCTGGAACGAGTTCTACCAGACGTACTGGCGGTTGGTGTTTAGCGTGGCTACCAAGGCGGGACTGACTCGCGAAGAGGCTTTTGATGTCGTTCAGGAGACGATCATCGCCATTGCCCGGCAGGTCCAAAAGGGGCAGTACGACCCCCGTGCAGGTTCCTTCAAGGCCTGGCTCCTACAGATGACACGTTGGCGCATTTTGGATGTCTTCCGTGCCCGCAAACGTCAGCCGTCCCTGGCAGATCAGGGCAATGCCGATAGTGAGGATACCCAGAGTCTGACCCTGGACCGACTCTCTCAGGATAAGGACAACCTGCTGGAGAAAATCTGGGACCGTGAATGGCGGGACAACATTACCTCCGCTGCTCTTGAACGTGTGAAGTCCAGGGTGTCTCCTCGTCAGTTCCAAATCTTCGATTGCTATGTGATGAAGGGTTGGGGCGTGAAGAAGACCGCTGAAGCTCTGGGCATCAACGCTGCACAGGTTTATTTGGCGAAGCATCGTGTTGGCAATCTGGTAAAGAAAGAGCTTCAGGCACTTGAGAATCAGATGCTATAGTGGCAGGGTCTGTGGGTTCTGTTGCGATGGCTGAGCGAGGACCGCTTCTGCCTGTCGATACTTCCCGCTTTTTCCATGCCCGAGGGTGATCCAATTCCGCCGCATCATCTTCCGCCCCCATCCGGGGTGGACCCTGGGGTGTCCCCATGGCGCGGCGGTGAGGAAGAGGACACTGGCTCCCTCCCAATGTCGCCACAGCAAGATTACGATCGTCCTGGGCCAAGTTCTCTGCGGAGAACGAAAGAGACGTCTCATCGTGATGACATCATCATTCCTGACTACACCCTGCTGAAGCGGATTGGATCGGGCGCGTATGGTGAGGTTTGGATGGCGCAGAGTGTTACGGGTGCGCTACGTGCGGTGAAGATCGTATGGCGGGAGGACTTCGAACTGACCCGCACGTTCCATCGAGAGTTTGAGGGCATCCAGCAGTTTGAGCCAATTTCGCGTGGGCATCCGTGCTTGGTGCACATTCTCCATGTTGGCTGGAATGAGAAGCGCGGCTTCTACTATTGCGTGATGGAATTGGCCGATGATGCGGAGCACGGGCCGACCATGCTGGATATCCATTCCTATGTGCCGCGCACGCTGGGAACGGACTTAAAGCGTCACGGGCGGCTAGATCCGCACTTTTGTCAAGAACAGGGGATCTACTTGGCGGATGCCCTCAATTACATGCACGAACGAGGGCTAGCGCATCGCGATATTAAGCCGTCGAACATCATCTTCGTCGATGGAGTCTGCAAGCTTGCGGACATTGGGCTTGTCGCGGTATCGGGGGAGAGATCCTTTGTCGGCACTGAGGGGTTTGTCCCTCCGGAGGGCCCAGGAACGCCAGCTGCGGATATCTACAGTCTTGGCAAGGTGCTGTATGAGATGAGTTCTGGGAAGGACCGCATGGAGTTCCCGGAGGTACCCTCTGAACTGAGTGATGAGGAGTGGCCGATGTGGCTGGATCTCAATCGAGTGATTTGCAAAGCCTGTGCTCCGGACTTGAAGGAGCGTTACACGACAGCGGGGGATCTGGCTGAGGCGCTGCAGCAGGTTGGTGTGAAGCGCTCGGAGAGTTGGGTGCGGCGCTTCTCCCGTGCGGCGATTTTTACTTTCGTTGGTAGCGCCTGTTTGGCGGGATCGCTCGTGATGGCCCGTTACCAAAAGAATTGGAGTTACACCATTGCGGTGCCGCAGCGTCCTCCGCCCGTGGTCAAGGACAGGCCTTCCATCCCGACCATCGGTCGGCCTTGGCAAAATAGTCAAGGTCGTTGGTTTTCGTTCAAGGGGGATCGGCATGTAGCGGACCTGCCTCTTGAATATGCACGGCAGTCATCGTTTAATCGCTTTCTTGAGGTCACTCGACGCCCGTTTGAGGGGGATGTGGTGCCGTTCAAGGTGCCGAATGCGAAGGGTTTTACAGCGGTGTTGATTCAGCCTTCGGATGCGGATGCCTACTGCGCCTGGATTACCGCTATCGAGCGGCAGAGTGGGCACTTGGATCTTGAGCATGAGTACGCCTGGAAGCCGATGCAAATCCCGCGGCCATCCGGTTACGCGCCCGCAAAGGGGGGAGTAACCGGGGTCCGCTGCGAGATCGTTCGGGTGTATTACGGGCGTCTCAGCATCGGCTCGACACCAAGTGGTGCGGAGGTGTTTGATGATGGATTTCTAATGGGGAGAACACCCTTGGTGATGAATCGTGTGCGAGCGGACAAGTTTGCCTATGAGATCCGCCTTCCAGGCTATGCGCCAGAAACGGCAAAGGGTACTCTCAAAGAGGGGCAACTGATCAGCTTTAACTTCAGGCTGCGGTCCAGTGGTGCGGTGGTTTTTACGAAGCCCTGGCAAAACAGTTTGGGCATGAAGTTCGTGCCCTTGGAGCGTGTGATGATCGGTGTGACGGAGGTGAGGCGACAGGATTATGCTGAGTTTGCGCGATCAACGGGTGCGGGTGTGATTGCCGATCAGGCGTTGGACGTGGAACCGACGCTTCCTGTCACCTATGTCTCCCGTATTGAGTCAGAGCTGTTCTGCCGTTGGTTGACGGATCGTGAGCGCGCGAAGGGCTTGATCCAGGCGGAGCACGAGTATCGTCTCCCGACGGATGATGAGTGGAGCTTGGCGGTGGATCTTCCGCGAGAGAGGGGCGACACCCCAGAAGCACGAAATCTGAGCGTGACGGGGGTCTTCCCGTGGGGGTTCATTTGGCCGCCGATGTCTCAGTCCGGAAATTTTGCGGATGCGTCCTCTGACAAGACGGGGAAGAAATCGATCTCTGGGTACAAGGACAAGTTTTTGGCAGCGGCCCCAGTCGGCAGCTTCCCGGCGGATAGTCGCGGGGTGCGAGATCTCTCTGGCAATGTTTGGGAGTGGGTCGCGGATTCCTGGAATGGAACGACCACGGACGGGGTGGCGCGTGGGGGGAGCTTCACGACGCTACAGCGGGATGAATTGCTATCGTCCTACCGCCGTCGTGTGCCTGCGGCGGCGCAGTTGCCAGATCTGGGCTTTCGTGTGTTGCTGACGTCCACAGGGGTCCCGGCGAGGCCCGAAGAGTGAACCTCCCTGAAAATGCGAAACCCCGCAACGGCCTGCGCCGCGACGGGGTTTGCTGACCAGGAGTTGAATCCCAGAATTACAGGGAGCCTTTGAGGGCGGAAGAAGGAACGAAGCGCACAGTCTTCGAAGCCTTGATTTTCATCGCAGCGCCAGTCTTTGGATTGCGGCCAGTACGGGCAGCGCGCTTCACAACCTTGAAGGTGCCGAAGCCGATGAGTTGGACGTTGCCGCCCTTCACGCCTTTGGAGATTGCGGTCAAGACTGCTTCAAGAGCGTCGCCGGCGGCGCGCTTGGAGGTCTCACCACCGAGGTTTTTTTGGACGAGTTCAATGAGCTCAGCTTTATTCATGGTATGCAGTTACTTTCTGTTCGTTGTTGGTGTCGTGGCAACCTTGCTACGGAATTACGCGGCAAGATGAGAATTTATGTGCTGAGTTGCGTGAATTCGTCAAACACATTCTTGCTCTGGAAGCCCTTTAAACACTGAAATCCGCCAAAAATGAACCCTTCCCCCCTAAAAAGCTTCCTTTTGCCGACTGAGCAGCCGGCAGTTCACCCCACAGTCTTTGTCGCGCCTGGGGCTACAATTATCGGAGCGGTGGCACTGGGTGAGACATCCAGCGTGTGGTATGGTGCCGTTTTGCGAGGGGATATCAATCGCATCTTTGTCGGTGCACGCAGCAACGTCCAGGACGGCTGCGTGCTGCATGTCAGCGACGACGAACCCTGTGTTCTGCATGAGGACGTGACTGTAGGGCACCGCGCTGTGGTGCATGCCTGCGAGGTCGGTGCGGGGACTTTGGTTGGCATGGGCGCTATCATTCTGGACGGGGCGCGGATCGGTCCTCAGTGCATCATTGCGGCGGGCGCGTTAGTCACGAAGGGAATGCGTGTGCCGGCGGGTTGCTTGGTGATGGGATCGCCCGCTCGAGTCGTGCGTGCGCTGACGGATGATGAGCGCGCTGGCAATTTGCATCTAGCGGCGAAGTATGTGGCCTTGGCCGCGCGCTATCGTGAAATGGGGATGGGAGTGAAAAATTATCCGAGTTAGCGTGGTTGCCTTTCCGAAACACGGGGCTTTAGTTCTGAGTCATGAATCGAGATGTCGTGGAAGCACAGGTGCGGGCCGTCCTACCGCTGGAGGGGAGCTTTGCCGTGTTCCTCGGCAACGCCGAAAAGACGTTTGTTATTTACGTTGATGAATCTGTTGGCACCGCGATCTCCATGTTCATGCGGGGTGTGCCCAAGGAGCGACCGCTGACGCATGATTTGCTGGGTCACATGCTGAAGGCCTTTGGCGGCAAGGTAGAACGTGTGGTGATCAACGACGTGCATGGCAGCATCTTCCATGCTCGGTTGATTTTGTCCGCCGAAAATGAACTACACGCCCGGAAGGTCATCGAGTTGGACGCGCGTCCGAGCGATAGTATCGCGATGGCGACTCAGACTGGTGCGCCAATCTTTGTGGCACAGAAGGTATGGGACGAGGTTCAGGATATGTCAGAGGCCCTGGTGGAGATCGAAAAACGCACCGCTGCTGAGGCTGCTGCTGCGGCTTTGGAAGAAAGCGGTGATGACGATATGGACGACGAGGGGGAGGATGACGATGATGAGGATGACCTCTTTGGAGATGACGACGACGATGATGAAGATGACATCGTCGATGAAGAGGGAGATGAGGAACTCTTCGCCGATCTAGATGCCCTCGAGGACGAGGATGAGGACGAGGATGATGACGAGGAAGACGACGAAGATATCTTCGGCGGCTTTGGCGGTAAAGACGATGATGACGAAGGCGAAGAATGGAAGAAGGGCTGAGCCCCTCTCCCTCACTCCGTTTTACTTCGTGCTAAAGTAGGGGTGCTTTGGATCGCCCTTCGATAGGAGATAGGCGAGCAAATCCAGGATATCGTCTTCCTTGAGCGTGTTGATGAGCCCCGGTGGCATCATGGACATCTTGGAGGGTTCCATGCTCTTGATCTCTGAGCGATTAAGTGGTGCTAGAGCATTGGGGTCCATCATGTTGGTATTCACCTGGACGACGTCGTCTTTCATGTTGACGATGCGGCCCATGATGATGTTGCCGTCCTTCATGGTGAAGGTGATAGAGCCATACTGATCGCTGATTTCTTTGCTTGGCTCGATGATGGACTCTAGCAGGTCGCGTGGGCTGAACTTGCCAGAAACGCTGGTCAGGTCTGGGCCGACGGCGCCGCCTTCCATGTTCAAGCGGTGGCAGGCAAAGCAGCCGACGGCACCGAAGCAGTTGCGGCCGTTTTCGAAATTGCGGCCACCTTCAAGACCGACGCCGAGAGATTTTTCCAGCTCTGCGACGGACCAGTTTTTCTCAAAGGCCAGCGCTTTGGCTCCGAACACAGGCGCTTTGGCTTCAGGCTTTGCGCTCAGGATTGGCTGAAGCGCGGCCTTTTCCTCTTGGCTGAGTCCGGCGATGGCATCGCGCTTGATGTCCTCAATGAAGAGGCCAAAGCTGGCGCCGCCAGTGTAGTTCGCGGCACGTGGGAACCATTTGAAGAAGCTCTCGCGCAACTCTGGGGTCCAGCCACTCTTGGCTAGGCGCAGGGACTTGGCGTAGCCGATCTGTTCTTCCTGGGTTGGGGCACTATTGACCAGCGGCACGCCCTTGGCCACGACGGCATCGTCTTCGAGGTAAACGAGCAGTTCGCAAAGGTCCTGGCTGAGGCCGACATCGCTATGTGGAAAAAGCGGGGAAAAGCGGCTGATGCTGTGCTTCTTCTGTGAGCTGCTGGGGGCACCGAGGCGGAGATAGCAGAGGACGTAGTCGCGCACGAGGGTGTTCAGGTCCTGGACGCTGAGGCCTTCGATGGGGATGCGGTCCAGCGCCTCCACCACGCGCGTCTGCTGCGCCGGGTCTCCTGCTCGGCAGAGGGCCATGAGTGCGGTGAGGGCGATACGTGGCTGGGTCTCGCTGAGCGCACGGGCCTCCCACTGCGCGACGGGTTGACTTTCGATGGCGGCGCGTGCGGCATTGCGGATGATGCGGTCTGCGTGGCCGAGCTGCGGCCAAGCGGCGTCGATGGCGGTGGGGTCTTGGACGCCGTGATAGGCCTCCAGGCTGCGGCGAAGTTCGTGCAGTGCTTGGGTATCGCCCGTGACCGTGATTGGCTTTTCCGCGATGTCTTCCTTGCCGATGTAGGTGACGCGATAGAGGCCGGATTGTGTGCGGCGTCCGCCGATGGTGAAGTACAAGGCACCGTCCGCTGGGTTCACGATGCAATCGGTGAGGGGCAGGGGCTGGCCGCTGATGAATTCTTCGAACACGGCAGTGTAACCCGCGCCTTTGGGCGTGGTGTGAACGGCGTAGAGCTTACCGTAGCTCCAGTCGCAGATGTAAAAGGCCTCTTGGTATTTTGCGGGGAATTTGGCACCGTAGCCAAAGCTGACGCCCGTGGGTGATCCTGGGCCGATATCGACGACGGGTGGCGCGCCGTCTTCCCAGCGCACTGGCCATTTTGCGGATCCATTGCGCCAGCCGTAGTCGGCGCCGCTGAATACTTGGCAGACGCGCGTCGGGCGGTACCAGGGGGTATTCATGTCCCATTCCATATCGGCGTCAAAGGTGAATAGATCTCCCATTCGGTTGAAGGCGGCGTCGTATTCATTGCGAAAGCCCGTGGTGATAAGTTCCCAGTTCTTGCCATCTAGGCTGACCTTGGCCACCCAGCCGCGTGGGGCCATGGCATCGCGCATGAAGCCTCGACCAATGATGCGTGGCAGCAGGATGTCTTCTTGCCAGAGCTGTGGCACGCGTGACTTGTTGAATTCTGGCAGCGGGGTCTGATTGCCGACGGTGAGGTAGATCGACTCGCCATCGGGTGCCAAAACGACGCCGTGCGGACCGTGCTCGCCGGAGGTGCCAGTGTAGCCGCGCACGAGTTCGACCTTATCAAATTTGTCGTCGCCGTTGGTATCGCTGACTCGGTAAAGGCCGCGACCTTGGAATTCATCGCCATTGACCTGGAGATAGATGCTGCCCTTCGCAAAAACCATCCCCTGGGCCGCGCCGATCGGCAGATCGATTTGCTCGATCTTGGTGTCGGAAGGGCTGCCGTCCGCTGCCGGTGGTGTGACGCGGTAGAGGCGACCGTATTGATCTGAGACGAGGAGCCGACCTTTATCATCGTGGCACATCGATACCCAGGATCCTTCTTGCCCCTTGGGAACGGAGTAGAGTAGCTCTACTTTAAAATCCTTGGCCACATGAATCAGGCTGACTGGTGTGGCTGCCGCGGCGATGTCGTCAGCGCGAAGTTGTAGGGCAGAGCTCGGGGTCAGCAATGCCAGTAAAAGTAGGGGAAGGCGGGTGGTCATCATGATTGAAAGGGGGGCAGCGTTGGAACGGATGCGCGTGAAAATGGAAACGCGGGAGGTTCGCGTTTACTTGCCCACAATTCGCTTGTGCGCGCCCCGTCGCATGCAGAGCGCAGTAATGCCGAGGAGGATCAGCGCAACCGCAGTGCCCCAAACCCACCACTGCGAGGCAGCGGGAGGTGCGATGGGCGTAGGCGCTGGTTTTTCCTCAACCGGGGGTGGCGCTGGGGCTGGTAATTTGAACGGGCGTGCGGTTTCTCCAGGAAAGAGGATCTGCGGGCGACCAGCGGGCTTGGTGGTGATGGAGTTTAGGAGCACCAGTGGGACCGTGGCCGTTTGGTGGTACTCCAGGACAAAATTCTCCGCCCCGGTTGGTACCTGCAATTCGAGGGTGCCAAGGAGGTGAACCTCTGCGGATTCGGCGGTGAATTCTTGATTCGTCGCTGCGTCCATCGGACGGATGGCAAAGATCGGCAAGTCGGTGGCTTTGTCCGCGAATTTGAGTTGGATGGATTTTGCGAGATAGCGATTGGCGTCCGCAGATGTCTTGGCGCGCTCGCTTTCGGACTGATCTCGCCACCAATCTGCAGGCACAGGGGGTAACGAGGTTGGGTCTGAGGCGAGGAAGCAGCGGGGATCTAGGTTGATCGTAAAAGAGGCCTTTCCGTCTGCTCCAAAGGCCGTCTCCAGGGTCATGCTGGGTACTTGGTGGGCCCGCACCACAGTCGTGCAGAGGATGAAAATGGCGAGGCATGCGGAACGATCCATGATGGAAAGCCGTCGCGCAGAGAACATGTTTTTGCAAGCAATCGGGCTTTGTTCCACAAGCGAACGGGCCCTTTAATTTTTCGCAATACCTGAGGGTGTGCTTGACTTCACTCCCGCAACTTGCTTCAAAGGGAGTCTGCCCAACAATAAATGGCCGCTTCCTTAAAAACTCCTGATCTAGCTGAAGAATTCCTCCTTGAGGACTTCAACCTAATCGGGCGTAGCCAAGACGCGACCATTCGCCTGACCGACAATGGGGTCTCTCGGCAGCACGCGACCATCCGCCGCGATGGTCGCCTTTACTGGTTGGCGGACCTTGGCAGCGCCAATGGCAGCTTTGTGAATGAGGTCGCGATCTCCACGGCGCGGGCTCTGCGACACGGGGATCGGCTGCAGTTTGGTACCTCGGTCTTTGTTTTTGACAACGATGACTCCGATCACACTCGCGATCTCTCCAGTCAGACCCAGGTGCTCCGCACCGTTGCGCTGCCGGTGAAGACGGTGAAGGCCACGCTCTTGGTTGGGGATCTGCGTAATTTCACTCAGATCTCATCCCAACTCACCGCAGAGGAGGTGGCGGCGATGCTTCGTGAGTGGTATGCGGACTGCGAGGCCATTCTAAAGCCGCGCGGGGCGATCATTGATAAATTCATCGGCGACGGTGTCTTTGCCTACTGGCCCTCCAACGATGAAGAATCCCGCGCTCGTGCCACCGAGGCGGCGCGGCTCCTTAGCATGCCGGAGACGAGTATCTCGCCGACACGGAAATGGCTGCGGGACAATCTGGGCACGGAGGTGTATTGCCATGTCGGCCTGAACGTCGGCGAAGTCGCTCTGGGTGCCATGGGGCGGGGTGTGAATACGGCGGTCGGAGAGGCGGTGAATGTCACCTTCCGGATCGAGAGTCTGACGCGCAAACTCCAGGTTCCCGTGCTTGCCAGCGCTGCCTTTGTGCAGACGTGGTCAGCAGGTGTGCAACACTTTACCCCGGCTGGAATTCATCCCGTGAAGGGGCAGCCAGAGCCGGTGGAGGTTTATGCGCTGGCGAATGCGGCACACGTGAGCTAGTGGGTGCGGTCTGTCCTGACTCTTCCCCGACTGATGCCCGCCCGACTCTCCGATAGCGCAGCCCCGTCTCCTGCCGAAGGGAAATTTGATGCCCTGCAACTGCTCTGCTGGGCGGGTGGAGTTGCTGGGATGATGGCGTTCTTTTTCAACGACTGGACGCTGCCCACGCCCTTCGGTCCGGTGGGTCTGCATCCGTGGCGGGGCCATTTGATCATCGAGCTTCTCATCGGTACTGGGCTGTTCGTGCTGGGGGCGTTGGCGGCGGGTTGGTGGTGGGCTGCGGTGCGTCCGGCGGTCTCGTCGCCAGTGTCGGGAGTTGGTGCGATCTTTATTTTTGCTTGGTCAGTGGCGGCTCTCTTGGGCGGGTTGCCTCGCGCAGGATTTGTCGTAGGCGCGGGCTTTTGGCTGGGCCTAGCGCTTGTGGCGACGCTGTGGAATTGGCGTCGAGGATGGGCGGAGACAAAGGTGTTTTTGACCGCGCCACGCCCCTGGAATGTGATCTTCATGGTGCTCTGGGTGCTGATGAATGTGGTGGCGGATGGCGTGCTGATGCGGGGCAGCCCGGGTGGTGTGGGTGCGGTGCTGGATTGCATTTTGGGACGACTGCTGAACCATGTCTTCGTGGCCGCCCTAGTTTGGGTCTTACTGGCCTGGCATGATCGCTGGGTGCCGCGCGGGGTACGCTGGACGGGTTGGGTGATCGTGGTGCTGATGCCACTGTTTGTACTGTTGGATACACTTCTGCGGATGTCGTGGACCAAGGGCCTGATCACACTTTTCGGAGAACTGGAGGTCGGTGGGAAATTTGAGCTGCATCGCGCCCTCGTCGCGGGTGGGGTTGAGGTCGGACCGCTCACGATCAGCATCGCTCTCGGGGCGGTCGCGCTTGCGGTGGCGGTTTTCTGGGGATGCAGTTGGCTGTCGCGACGGATGGGCGCGACCATCAGCCCGCGTGGGTTGGTGCTGATCGGTGCTGTGGCCTGGGTCGCGTTTCAGGTGGAGCAGGGGGCGGGTGTGTTTTTGAAAAGTCGAGCCTGGCGCTGGTGGGAGATGAAGACCTATCGCCTCCGCATGACCCCCTTCGTGCCGCCGCCAGGGGTTGCGTCGTTTAAGGCTGCGCTGGCGGACCCACTGGCTTCGCCGAGCGATTCGTTGACGCTGAAGCAGCGCCCTGACGTATTCTTTTTCGTGGTGGAGACACTGCGCTCGGACGCGCTCCGCCCAGAATCGACGCCCTTTCTGTGTCGCTGGCGGGACGAGGAATGCCAGCAACTCCAGCATACCTGGGCGGCCTCCAATGCCACGCATCTTTCGTGGTTCTCCATGCTCAGCGGTCGATTGCCGATCTATTGGGAAGATGGGCGGCTGCGCGGTGGTCCTGCCCCTTTACCGGCGACGATGCGGCGCGGTGGCTATCGGGTGGAGGCGCGGATGGTCAGTGACTACGACTACATGGACATGATCCGGACGAACTTCGGACGGCCTCATCAAATGGATCTGCTGGAGTATCTGAATGAAGCCAGTCGCGAGCACCTCTTTAAAACACCGGAGCGCGAGGTGCGGATGCTGGATCGGGTGCGCGAATCGGTGCAGGGCAGACCTGCTGGCGGTGGGTTTTGGATCACGGCCTTTGATGCGACGCACTACCCCTATCAGTGGAACAGCAAGTTTGCGCCCCCGGTGCCGGACTATGAAGAGGACCCGATGTTCCCGGTGCAGCCTTCCCCTGACGAGGTGCGCCGCATTGTGCATCGCTATTGGAATTCCGTGGCCTGGGTAGATAACCAGATCGCGGCCTTTGTGTCCTTCCTGAAGGCCCAAAATCGCTACGACGACGCGATCATCATCGTCACTGGAGATCACGGGGAGGAATTCAAGGAAGAGGGCAGTTGGTTCCACTGCTCCGCCCTGAATCCGATGCAAACGTGCGTGCCGATCCTGATTAAGTGGCCCAAAAAGATGGGGCGCGGCCCTGTGGTCAAGCAGGCCAGTCATTTGGATCTTTTGCCGACGCTGTTTGACGCCGTGGGATTGGATGCCAGCACCTGGGCAGACCTGCCTGGGCAGTCTCTCCTGCATCCGCAGGACCGCACCACCGTCATCACCACGCACTATGCTGGTAAAAATGGCGAGGCGATGCTGCTCATCCGCGATGGCTGGCAGGCGGCATTTGGCTGGGAACATTTTTGGGAACCCATCGTGCCAGAGAAGATGTGGATGGAGCGCATCGAGGGACCTGAAGGTTCCGCGAGCCAGCAGTCCCCGGAGACTTTCATGCCGCTGCTGAAACAGCGATTCCCTGATGTCTTTGGGCGGGTGTTTCGCGATTTGTCTCCCGATTGAGGGCCGACAAAGGAGTTCGCGATTGAACTTGCGAAGTTGGGTGAATTGCGGCGATGTTCCGCGTCTAATGAAGACGCGCCATGCTCTACTGTCCGTGACCGCCGCACTGCTGTGCGCCGCTGTCAATGTCTCCGCAGAATCCGTTTCTGAAATCGTCAAACGCTTTGACGCGCAGAAGGCAGAGGCATTGGAGGCTTATCTCAAGGCCACCCCGGACGCCCCCGATGCCTCAGATGCTCGCGATGAACTGGTGGCCACTTACAACGGTCTAGAGAATTTCAAACGTATCGCCGAACTCCTGCAGGCCAATTTGAAGTCCATGCCCAAGGGCGCGGATCTTCCTCCACAGCAATACTTTGGTGCCTTGCAGGCCTTGCTTGAGGCGCTCAGCAAGTCGGACGATAAAGCAACCGGCAAAGAGGTGCTGGCTGCCGCTCGCGAAGACGTGAAGGGTCACCCAATGGCTGACAAGATGAACGAATTCCTCGACCAACTCGCTGGCCAACTCAACAAGCCCGGTGTCGGTGACGTCATGGAAATCGCCTACACCAGCGTGCAAGGTCACAAGGTGGATCTGGCAGACCTGAAGGGTAAGGTCGTTCTCGTTGATTTCTGGGCCACCTGGTGTGGGCCGTGTGTGGCCGAACTGCCGAATGTGAAGCGCACGTATGAGGCCTATCACGACAAGGGTTTTGAAGTCGTCGCCATCTCACTGGACAACGAAAAAGGCAAGCTGGAGAGCTTCATCAAAGAAAACGACATGCCTTGGGCGCAGGAGTTTTCTGGCAAAGGTTGGGATAGCCCTCTGGTGCAGAAGTTTGGCATTACGTCCATTCCTGCCACCTTCCTCATTGGCAAAGATGGCAAAGTCGTCGGTGCTGACCTGCGTGGTGCTGACCTTGCGACGGCAGTCGAAAAAGCACTTGGCGAAGGCTGATCCCACTCTGCTCTTTCGGGTATGATGCCTCTTCATCATCTGCGGGCCGGAGTCATCGGCACCGGGTTTATCGGACCTGTGCACATCGAGGCGCTGAAGCGCATCGGGGTCCAGGTCAATGCGCTCTGCGGTTCGACTCGCAGCGCGCATGCCCTGGCCGATCAGTGGGGCATCCCGGAGGTGTATGGGGACTACGATGTGGACGCGCTACTGGCCAGCCCCAACATCGATGTCGTCCACATCACCTCTCCCAACAAAGTCCATGTCGATCAGGCCATCGCCGCGCTCAAGGCGGGCAAGCACGTCGTGTGTGAAAAGCCCTTGGGCATGAACACGCGCGAGACTGCCCGCCTCGTGAAGGCCGCCGAACGCAGTGATCGCGTGTTTGCCGTGAACTACATGTGCCGCTTCTTCCCTGCCGTGTTGCAGATGCGCGCGATGGTGGAGCGCGGTGATCTGGGCCGCATCATGCATGTGCAGGGCCACTTCTTCCAAGATTGGCTCATGATGGAGACGGACTACAACTGGCGCCTGCTCGCCAGCGAAGGCGGCAAACTGCGCGCCGTGGGCGATATTGGCACGCATTGGATTGATGCCGTGGGATTCATCTTGGATGCCAAAGCGGAGGAGGTCTTCGCGACGCTGGAGACCTTCCACAAGAAGCGCTTCCGGCCGAAGGGGGAGGTGCAGACCTTTGCCAAGGCGGATCCCAAAAAGATGGTGCCTTACACTGTCGATACGGAAGACTTTGCCAGCGTCCTCCTGCGTTATGGCAAGGCCGACCACGGCTTTGCCGATGGCGTGCACGCCAACTGCGCGGTGTCCCAAGTGGCCGCCGGATGGAAGTGCAGCCTCTACCTCGGCATCTACGGCACTAAGGGCAGCGTGCAGTGGGAATTCCAGCAGCCCAACGAAATCATCTTCGGCCGCAGAGACGAGCCGAATCAAATCCTCCAGCGCAACACGGCGGGCTTTGCCGCAGACATCGCCAACTTCACCGATAACCCCGGTGGTCATCCCGAGGGCTTCCCGGATAGCCACAAGATGCATTGTCGCGCGGTGTATGAGCACATCGCGACCCAAGGGAAATCCCCCGCACTCTTTGCCAGCGCGGCGGATGGTCACTACGAGGTCAAGGTGTGCGAGGCCGTGCTGAAAAGTTCGAGCACCAAGAGGTGGGCGAAGGTCTGAGTCGTCATGAAATTTTGCCGTCGAGTTGCGCTGCTGGTGCTGGCCCTTGTGAGTGGAAGTGGACGGGCAGAGCAGGACGGTTTTGCTGATCGGTTGGTCAAAGCTGCGCTGCATCGCACGACGCAAAGTGTCCGCTACGATCCGGCCTACGTTTCGATCCCGTATCCGAATGGCGATGTCCCTGCGGATACGGGCGTCTGCACGGACGTGGTGATCCGCAGCTATCGCGCACTCGGCTTTGACCTGCAAAAACTGGTGCACGAGGACATGAAGGCCAACTTCAAGGCCTACCCCAAGGACTGGGGACTTTCCCGCACGGACACCAACATCGACCACCGTCGCGTGCCGAATCTGCGCACCTTTTTCAAACGTCGCGGTGCGTCATTGGCCGTTACGCAAGATCCTGCGGACTACAAACCGGGGGATCTGATCACCTGCACGGTGGCGGGCAGATTGCCCCACATCGCCATCGTCGTTCCCAATCCCGATGGCGGTGCGCGGCCTTGGATCGTGCACAACATCGGCAGCGGTCCCAAGCTGGAAGATCGGCTCTTTGAGTTTCCCCTGACCGGTTACTACCGCTACCATCCCGAGTAAATCGATCGGTCGTCAAAGGCCCAATAAGGGCAGGCTATCGCGATCAATCATCGCCTCGATCTGGGTCGCATCGAGCCGCGGGAGTTGGGTGCCTTCCAGCATCTCATTCAGTTTTCGGATGCCAGAGATCGAGGCATTGACGGTGGTGAAGGGGAAGTCCGTTCCAAACAGCAGCTTATGCCACACGCCGTATTCTTGGGCCAGCATCAGGCTGTTGTACATCTGCCAGGGGCGGTAGTGCAGCGCGCTGACATCGGCATACACGTTCTCGTGCTTGCGGATGGTCGCGATGCACTCGCCCTCATACGGATGCCCGAGGTGCGCGAGGATGATCTTCACCTCGGGGTGTCGAGTGGCGACGGGTTCAATGAGTCGGGGCAGGGTGAAAGCCAGCGGTGCCTGTGCGATGAAGGTGGTGCCCATGTGCAGCAGCACTGGCAAACGGTGTGCCTCTGCGTAGTTCCACAGCGGCTCCAGACGGCTGTCGTCCGGGCTGAACCCCGCATACATCGGCAGCAGCTTGATGCCGCGTAGTCCCAGCTCTTGATGCCCGACTTGCATTTCCCTCACCCAGTTTTCCTGGGTTGGATCGATGGATAAAAAGCCAATCAGTCGCTCTGGATCACGGGCGACATACGCCGCTACGGTCGCGTCATCGACCCACAGCCCGCTGAGTCTGGCCTTACCGCCGAAGACGAGGGTGCGGGTCTCCTCGGGTGCCGTGGCGCGGTAGGCCTCATACGTCGCGCTCATGTCCACGACGTGGCCCGGCCGCGCGCGACCTGCTTGTCGGATGAAGTCCGCCGAAAAGTCGGCGGGGAAATTCCAGGCGTGGGAGTGGACGTCGATGATCATGGCGATGGTTCATTTACGCTACTGCTCGGCGGCAGCAATCAGACGATCAAATTGTCGATCCACCTCCCGCCGCGTTTCAACGTCCAAAGTGAACCCCACGGGACCACGCACCCTTGTGCTCGTAAAGATCCCCTGGCGGACCAGTAGATGCTTTTCCACCGCTAAAAAGGCATCCAGGCTCGTCTGCATGGACACCAGCGCGGCCAATGGCCCATGGATGCGGTCTGCTGTTTCCGCATCGCCCGCCTCCAGCGCTCGCCACAGAGGGACCAGTGCACGGACTAGATCGGCGCCGGGCATGGTGCCTTTGACGCCGCGTTTGAACGAATC
The DNA here is from genome assembly GCA_024232965.1 of Verrucomicrobiaceae bacterium. GTDB lineage: Bacteria > Verrucomicrobiota > Verrucomicrobiia > Verrucomicrobiales > Verrucomicrobiaceae > JACKQF01. Next base: position 320,873 of record JACKQF010000007.1, read on the forward strand.
CACCAGCGCAAGGCCACCCGTGCCTTCAAAGACACGCGCCCGGCCCTGAGTCGCATCGCGCAGTTCGCTCAACTTCGGCCCGATGGGGCTGGCCTCAGGCTTGTATTGGACACGCTCGGGCCCAAACTCATCCAGCAGTCGCGCCTGCATTGCGATCGGCATCGGTTTGCCCACGTAACCGCTCGCGTCTTGCACGATGACGGGGATCTGGATGGCGTGCAGGATGCGGGTGTAGTAGCGCAGCAGTTCCGGTTCGCCCAGGCCGACGGAGACCGGTGGAATAGCCATCACGGCGTCAGCGCCGACGCTTTCGGCATGGCATGCGTAGCGTTCTGCCGTCTTTGATGACTCCGCGCCGACACTGATGATCACCGCGCCACGGTCTCTGCCAAAGCGACAGGCGGCGGCAGCGAGCGCTTCGCGTTCGTCGCTGTCCAGCCGCAAGGTCTCGGAGACCATCGCCATCACGATCCCCGCTGCGCCGCAGTCGTAGAGCCAGGAGATCTCCTTTTCCAGGGTTTCAAAATCGATGGATTCGTCTTCATGCCAGGGCGTCTGGAAGACAGGCAGGACAGCGCGGAGTTCAGGGCGTGGGCGGTTCATGATGCGGGTGCGTGGCATTTACAACAGGTCGAGCCCGCGCTCAAGCATCCGCGCCCACCTCCACAGAGCATTTGACGCCCCGCACAGATGCGGCAGTCTCTACGCACCATGTCCGTAGCCATTCCCCAAGGTGCCGCCCCACTGGTCGCCACTGATCTTCACCGCACCTACCATCTCGGAGGGCATGATTTGCCCGTGCTCAAGGGCGTGGACCTGACCGTAGCCCCTGGGGAGAAGATCTTCCTTTGCGGTGCCTCAGGTTCCGGTAAGACGACGCTGCTCTACGTGCTCGGCGGGTTGGAAAAACCTTCGCAGGGGGATGTGCTGGTGCACGGCCAATCGCTCTACCACGCCCCGGCGGATGTGCGCGCCGCGACGCGCAATCGCATGATGGGCTTTGTGTTCCAGCACTACTTTTTGCTGCCGGAACTCACCGCGCTGGAGAACGTTCTCCTGCCCGCGATGATCGGCGGGAAAGTCGCTCGGGAGAGAGCTCTGGAACTTCTCGACAAAGTCGGGCTCAGCCAGCGGCTCGACCACTTGCCGACGGAGCTCTCCGGCGGGGAGCAGCAACGCGTCGCCATCGCCCGCGCCCTGATCAACGACCCCGGCATCCTCTATGCCGATGAACCCACGGGCAACCTTGATGCCAAGACCGGCGGCGGCGTCATCGACATGCTGCTGAAGGTCGTGGAAGAATCGCGCAAGACCCTCATCGTCGTCACCCACGACACCCAACTCGCCAAACGCGGCGACCGCCTGCTGCACCTGAAGGAAGGTGTCCTGGTGGCGGGTTGATCCACTTTTGATTCAATGGAAAGGCCGGGCGTCTTTTGCCTTTCGCTAGCCTCACTTTCTTGCGATGGTGATGCCCATGAGCACTCGCATCGAGAAAGACAGCATGGGTGAGGTGCCCGTGCCGGCGGATGCCCTCTACGGAGCCAGCACCCAGCGCGCCGTTCTGAACTTTCCGGTCAGCGGACAGCTCATCCCCATCTCGATCATTCACGCCTATGGTCTCATCAAATGGGCTGCTGCTCGCGTGAATCAATCGCTGGGGCTTCTGTCGCAGGACAAGGCGGATCTTATCGAACGGGCGGCGCTGGAAGTCGCAGAGGGAAAGCTCGATCCTCACTTCGTGCTCGACATCTACCAGACGGGCTCCGGCACGAGCACCCACATGAACGTGAACGAGGTCATCTCGAATCGCGCCTGCCAGATCGCCGGGCGGCCCTTGGGTGCTAAGGATCCCATCCACCCCAACGATCATGCGAACCTGGGTCAGTCTTCAAACGATACCTTTCCCACTGCCATCCACATGGCCGTGGCGCAGGACCTCAGAGGCAAGCTGCTGCCCGCTCTCGAGAGTCTCCATGCGGCCCTCGCATTGAAGGGCGATGCCTTTTGGGAGGTGCTCAAAATTGGCCGCACTCACCTCATGGATGCGACGCCCGTACGGCTCGGCCAGGAGTTCCGAGGTTACGCCTGCCAGATTGAGCACAGCGTGGATCGTGTGCACAAAGCACTCAAAGCCATCGCCGAACTCCCGCTCGGCGGCACGGCGGTGGGCACTGGATTGAATCGGCATCCCAACTTTCCCTCCAGGGTCATTGCCCTGCTCGCGGAAAAGACGGGTTTCCCCTTCCGCGAAGCGAAGGATCATTTCGAAGCCCAGTCGGCCAAGGATGCGCTGGTGGAAGTCAGCGGCCAGCTGAAGACGATCGCCACCAGCCTTTTCAAGATCGCTAGCGACATTCGCTGGCTCGGCTCGGGACCGCAGTGCGCCATTGGCGAAATCCGCCTGCCCGCGATACAGCCCGGCAGCAGCATCATGCCCGGCAAGGTGAATCCCGTCCTGTGTGAGAGCGTGATGCAGGTCTGCGCGCGAGTCTTTGGCAATGATGCCACAGTCACCTGGTGCGCCGCCGCGGGCAGCAATTTTGAATTGAACGTCATGATGCCCGTCCTCGCCGCAGCCGTGCTGGAGAGCATTGACCTGCTGGCGAATGTCTCGCTGATTTTCAGTGAGCGCTGCGTGGCTGGCATCGAGGCACAGAAAGAGCGCTGCAACGACCTCATCGAATCCAGCCTCGCCATGGTCACCGGCCTGATCTCGAAGATCGGTTATGATAGAGCGGCCATCATCGCGAAAGAAAGCGCCAACACCGGCATCACGGTGAGGGAACTCTGCCTCGACCGCCTCGATGAATTGGGCATCAGCAAAGCCGAGCTAGAGGAAGCGCTCGATCCCGCCCGCATGACGGCCCCGGAGGGGACCGCAGCCGGAGCATAGCGCTGCTGACGGATTCGAGTGGAGCGACGCTGGAAGACTGAACAGGTGTACCCGATGCGTCCTTGGGGGCGTATCCAGTCTTGGCAACCACGACCGAGATAACTATGACACCTCTCACTGCCATGAAGAAGATTGTTGCCCTTGTTGATTTCTCAGAGCTCACCCCAAAGGTGGTGGATGCTGCTCTTGAATTGGCCCTTAAATTCGATGGCGAGGTCCTGCTCGTCCACGTCGTGCCGCCCATGCCGATTGCCGTCGACTACGCACCCGCCATGACCTCCGACGCTGAAGAAACGGAGGCGCGGCTTGCGCAGCTCCAGGCGCTTCGCGACTCACTGACAAACCGGGACACGGTGGTCCGCACGGAGCTCCTGAACGGGACGGTGCTGGATGCGCTCTTGGCTCATCTGCCGAAGCTGAACCCTGACTTCATCGTCATGGGTTCACACGGGCATGGTGCGCTCTACAATTTGGTCATCGGCTCGGTGACCCAGGGAATCATCAAACACGCAGCTTGGCCTGTGATGATCATTCCCATTGAACGAGCGGTTGAGCCGGACACCCGACCCTCCTCCGCTGCCGCGAAGTCCGACGGACTGAAGGCACCGCCAGCCATCGCGGTTCCCGCAGGAGCAATGCTCCCGCCATGACGCAATCGCCTCCATGGGTGGGCTTTCCAGCGCAGATCGCAGTCGCCACCGCCCGCCCGCTTCCTCATTTGCCAGAATTCAATCTCACAAACACCATCACATCCCTATGAGCCTCTCGCCTAAACTCGCCAAACTCCTCAACGACCAGATCAACAATGAAATGGCCGCTTCGTATTCCTACCTCGCCATGGCGGCGTGGTTTGAGCAGACACCGTATGTTGGTTTTGCCGGGTGGATGGCTGCCCAAAGTCGGGAGGAGACCGTTCACGCGCTGAAGTTTTACCAGTATCTCGTGGATCGTGGCGCCAAGGTGGTTCTGGAACCAATCGGGAAACCACAGCATGACTTCAAATCGCCGCAGGATGTTTTTGCCTGCAGCTTGAAGCAGGAGGAGGCGGTCACCGCGCAGATCAACGACCTCTACGAAGTCGCCGAAAAGGTGCGGGATCACGCGGCCAAGAATTTGCTTCTCTGGTTTCTCAACGAACAGATGGAGGAAGAAAAAAGTGTGCGCGACATGCTCGAGCGCTTGCAGTTGGCTGGCGACGATCCCGCCAGTCTGCTCGTGCTCGATCGCGAGGCAGGCTCCCGTTCAACAGCACCTTCCAGCTTCAAAAACGGCGTGAAATAGACAGGCAAACCACCCACCAACCCTCGACTTATGGCCCTCCACCGCATCGCCGCCACCACCGACATCCCCTCTGGGGAAGCTCGGGCATTCGGGGTTGCTGGGCGCCGCATTGCCGTCTTCAACATCGGTGGGAAATTTCAGGCCATCGACGACACCTGTCCCCACGACGGGGGTCCGCTGTCGGAAGGGATGATGGAGGACGACTGCGTGACCTGCCCATGGCATGGCGCGACTTTTGAGCTCTGCACCGGCAAGGAACAGACGTCGCTGGCAGGCGAAGACGTGCGCAGCTACGACGTCGTCATCGAGGGCGAGGACCTGTCCGTCGAGATCGAGTAATCCGCTGGCGATGCACGGGCATCGCTTCGCTGGATCTGATCGAAGTTTGGGCTTGCCAGATTCCCGGGCTTTGGGTTTGATTAAGGCTCCATGGGCAACCGCCGAGAGATGCTGTGTGCAGGCCCTCCTGCGACGGAACTGGGGTGGTGTGGTGAAACATTCGGGACAGGGCGCCGCCCTGACGGAGGTCCTACCGCGCCTTCCTGCACGGGAGCGGTGAGGTTTTGGCGTTCCCCCCAAAGGTCAGGGGGATTGACGACGCAATTTTGCAAAGCCCCCTGCGAATCGGGGGGCGCAACTGGACGGCTGCGCAAAGCCCCCTGGAATTCGGGGGGCTTCACTGCGCCATGCCGTAGCGCCCCCGGGCGATCGGGGGGAGGTGCGGCGGGACTCGGGCAATCCCCCTGGATTTCGGGGGGTCGTGCGGCGACGTTTTTGCGGTCTCCCTGGAGCCTGGGGGGCGTTCCCCGGACCTTGGGGGGTGTTGCGGCCGCAGCTCGTCATGCCCCCTGGCCCGCAGGGGGATTGACTGCGCGATTCTGCAAAACCCCCCGAAAGTCGGGGGGGGTGACCGGACGGCTAAGTTGTCCCCCCTGGAACAAAGGGGGATGCGTTCCGGGGCGATGCTACGCCTTACCGCCTGCCGTGCTCTTTGCTTTGCCCGCCGTTCTGAACCCCGCCTTCCCGTCCCTCTTATGACACGCCAAGACTACTATCCTGTGCCCATCCCACAGCAGGTGCTGTGGCTGCAAAACTTTGCCAACACGCTGCCAGAACACCGCGATCAGCTCAGGGTCGTGCCGCATGAACTGGACGCTGTGGTGGCAGATGCGCGCTGGCTGGCCTATGTGGTCGGCCGCTGGCGGACCGCGGCGAGGAACTTTGCCAAGGCCAGCACGGCTGGCATTGAGTCGGCCCAGACCGGCAGGGAAGATTCTGCGCCAGTGCTGCCGGTCTGGACCTTGCCGCCGCTGCCGGAGGGTGTGGAGCCACGCCTCCCGGGTGCCTTGAAGCGAATCTTCCGCTGCGTGGCACAGATCAAGGCCGACCCCGGCTACACGGAGGGGATGGGAGCGCTGCTGGGCATTCTGCCGCGGCATGATAACGCGGAACACCCCTTGCCCACCACGCGGTTTAAGGTCCTGCCAGGTCCCACCAATCAAAAGGTCGCCATCCGCACCTCGAAGCACGGTCGCTATGCAGTCCTGATCCAGAGCCGCCGCGCGGAGGAGGACGACTGGGCAGATCTGGCCATCTCCGCACGCCATCTCTATGAGGATGTCCGTCCACTGCTGCATCCTGGGCAGCCGGAGCTGCGGCACTACCGCCTGCGCTTCTGGGATGGGGGGCGCCCGCTCGGTGATTGGACCGAAGTGGTGACGCTGACCGTCGGGCCCTGACCCGAAGTTGCGGTGACCGTTCCCTGATCAATTCCGGCTTGGCACAGGGTGGGGACTGGCTTTGGTAAACGGATGAAAGCACCGGAGCCAAACCATGCAGCAGGCAACCCTCGCGTCGGGCCCTTCAGGCAGCGCCTGTGGCGGATCATCTTTTTGTCAGACACGCCTGCGGGTAGGCTCTTTGATGTGGTGCTGCTGTGGCTGATCGTGCTGAGCGTGCTGCTGGTGATGATGGAGAGCGTTGAATCCTTTGCCGTCGAGCATGGCGTGCTGGTGCGCGGGCTGGAGTGGTTTTTTACCGTGGCTTTTACGGCGGAGTTTGTCCTGCGCTGTTGGGTAGCGCGCCGTCCATTGCGGTATGTGTTTAGCTTCTTCGGGATCGTGGATCTGGTGTCCATCCTGCCCTCATATCTGGAGCTGTTTTTGACTGGCACCCATTTCTTGATGGTGGTCCGCATCCTGCGGCTGCTGCGGATGTTCCGAATCCTCAAGATGGCGGAGTATCTGGGCGAGGCTAGCGTGCTGCTCGACGCGTTGCGTGCCAGCAAGCACAAGATCAGCGTCTTCCTCTTTGCCATCGCTGCGGCGGTGTGTGTGGAAGGGACGGTGATGTATGTGATCGAGAACGGGCAGAACGCAGGATTCAGCAGCATCCCCCAATCCGTTTACTGGGCGGTGGTTACCATCACGACCGTGGGCTATGGGGACATCGCGCCGGTGACGGTGCTGGGAAAGATGATGGCCTGCGTGATCATGCTGACCGGATTTTCCATCATCGCAGTGCCGACCGGTGTCTTTACCGCAGAACTCGGGCGGAGCATCGCTGAAGGGGGGGCGACGAAGCTTTCGCCGAGATCCTGCGGCGAGTGCGGCAGCACGGGCCACCCACCCACTGCCCGCTACTGCCACCAGTGCGGCACGGAACTGGGGTGAGCGGGGCAGGGGCAAGAACTGCCGATCAAGGCCCGACGAAGATGCCCTGAGTGGTATCGCTGAAGTAGAGCCCGACGCCGATCGTTCCGGCATCATTGACCGCCGAGCCCTGGCCCCCCGTCCCTCCCGCAGTATTGGCCACGCCATCCGTCAGCAGGAACCCATACAGGGTGCGCACCGCTCCGTTGTAGAAGTAGTCTTCCCCTTTTCGAAGGGTGAGGTCGTGGCCGACGCTTCCAACCTGGCCTTTGACCAGCGCGATGTTATTGAGCGAAGTGGTGTCGCCACTGCCACTCACCAGGGTGAACCATGCAACGTAGTGACCTGTCGCACTGACATCAAAACGAGTGATGGCGGCGATTTGGCTATTACCCAAATCCGCTACCGCATCACCTTCGCGCAGCAGCACGTCCACCACTCCGAGCGGCGAGACCGTGAAGATCACGCCGTCATTGGCGGCAGTGACGCCGGTGCCCTTGAGCAAGCCGCGCACCACAACGGTGCCATCGGCCAAATAGCTATGGCGATCCACACGGCTCAGCTGTACCCCGTCCACGGGATCCCCTTCACGGATCACCAATGCGAGGCTGCCAGCACGTTCCGCCCAGAGGCCTTCGTCGTTGGCGGCGGTGATGCCCAAGGCGGCGTTGGTTTTGAGGGTGGCCTCAATGAGGGCGTTGCCGTTGGGGTCAACGCTTTCCCCGTAGAACGCATTGAAGACGGCATCGGTGACGCCGGGTGCGTTGCCGCTCTTTTGTGCGAGGAGCGTCGGGCTGCTGCCGGGGCTCAGGCTCTGCTTGAAGACGGCAGCATTGGCTGTCAGAGGAGTGCCAGTGAGGGTGGCGTAATAGACAGCGGTGCCGCTGGCGCTGACTACGACACGGTTGGCCACGGTGCCAAGCTTCATCGTGCCGATGATGAGTGTGCCCTCCTGGGCCAGAGGATAAGTGGAAGCGGTGGTGCCATCGGCACCGAAGATGCCGGTGTCATTGCTGGAGGTGATAGCCCCCCCGAGCAAGAGCGCGGCGGGGAAGGCCGCGGAGTCGCTGTTGCGGGCGACGGCCAGACCGCGGTAGATGGTCGCAAATTGGGTGCCTTCGCGGACGTAGCTGGTGACGGCGAGACCATCGTCGACGAAGCCGAGATAGTCGTTGGCTGTGGTGGTGCCGGGGCCGGTCGCTTGGCTGAGGAAGAAGCCATTGCCACTGTCGGTGAGCCGGAAGTCCAAGAAGGTGCCTGAGAGGACCCCGGGTGCCATCGCATCGCCCTCGCGAGCCAGGAGATCCAGGGTGCCAGCGGCGTCGGAGAAGACGCCAGCGTCGGCGGTGGCACCGGCAGGACCTGCGGTGTTCATGTGGGCGAGGATGTTGCCACTGCCGTTGAGCGTGTAGTCAAACAGGCCGGCAAAGGTTTGGCCTGCCATTTCCGGCGCATCATTGCCGGAGATTAAACCTGTTGACTCGTCACCCGCCCCAGGATCCACTGGCAGCGGACGCGCGGGCAGCACCTCGATGACAAAAGTATCCGTAGCGCTGAGTGGTGGACTGCCGCTGTCCGTCGCCGTCAGCACGATCGTCAAGGTGCCCACATCTCCCAGCACTGGCGTGCCGCTGAGTTCACCCGTCATCGCATTGTAGCTCAGCCATCCCGGCAACGCAGACAGGCCGTAGCTGAACGTCTGGCCGGAGTTGGGATCGCTGAAGACGGTGCTGGGAATCGTGAAGCTGAAGGCATAGCCCGCCACTGCGATCTGATCGTCAATCGGGTTGTCCAGCACCGGTGCGAGGTTCGCTCCGCTGCCGGTCAGCGTGATGTCAAAAGGCGTCTCGTCCGGATCATTGCTGTCAATGTGCAGTGCGGCAGTCCGGGTGCCGAATCCACCCGGCGTGAAGGTCACTACAAAGGTCGTGCTGCCGGAAGGAGCGCTCACCGGTGCCACGGGGCTGGTGGTGACGCTGAAGTCGGTCGGGTTCGTGCCATCGATGGTGATCCCGAGGCCGGTGAGATCGGCGCTGCCGATGTTCTTGATGGTGAAGGTGCGGGTAGCGCTGCCCTGGGCCAAGGTGCCGAAGTCCACACTGGCACTGCCATCAATGAGATTGGTGCCCGCAGGCTGCTCCACCACGATGTCAGGGCTGCCGAGGCGCAGCACGATATCATCGCCATCGCCACCCACGTAACTGATGGTGGCCACCAGGCCGGAGCCGAGGAAGTTCGGGATCGTAGCGCCCTCCGGCAGGCCGTCAAAGGTGCCCGTGCCGCCGGTGCGACTGATCAGCGTGAAGACATCGCCGGCGCTCGGCGTGAAGCCGCTGAGGCTGCTGAAGGTGGCCGTCACACCTGCGCCGATGGTGACCGCGCCGGTGGCGGTGATCGTGTCGTAATCCGTGCCTGCCGCGGTCGCGCCACCGAATTCAAAGGGTACCGTGCTGCCATCGCCGATCACGAAATCATCATCGATGCGGATCTCCCCGGCAGCCGAACTGCCGCCAGGCGCCACCGCGCCGCCGCTGACGACCTCCAGCGTGGAGGCGTTGGCGAGGCTGATGGCTTCGCCGAAGATCACATCGCCGCTGTTCGAGTCGCCCACTGCAATCTGGGCGCTCGTTGTCACCAGGTCGAGTTCGGCATCCCCGAGCATGAAGCCATCCACATGTGCATCGAAGCTGTCGAACACTGCTGCGCCGACAGTTGGGCTGCTCGTCTGTTGCAGCAGGCCGAACATGTCATAGCCGATGCTGTCGAGCGTAAACCCTTCCGGATGGCCGCGGGAAGCCCAGGTCAGGAAGCCCGTGTCGTAGCCACCGCCGTAGTCGGTAAAGACCCGGTAGCCGTCGGCATCCGCCTCCAGGTTCAGCGTCACCGGGCCGCCCGAGTAGCCCGCGAGCACAAAGGCATTGATGGAGTCGGTGCTCCCACCCACAGGCAGGGCACTGGTCCTCACCTGACCCGTCGCACGATCCAACTGCACGGTGAAAAAGGACGTCGCCCCTGCATCCGAAAGTCCAAAGACACACTCACCTCCCGAAAGGCTCGCCAGATCGACCGATACGCTGACGGTCCCCAATGCCGGATCGATGGAAGGCAGACCCGTGGAGACAATACGCGTCGAGCCGCTCGACGGATTGAGCGTCACCGCCCCGGCATTCTCCGTGGCGTTGGCGGCGCTCCCCAGGGTGACATTCCAGCCTGCGGGAGGTTGAGCCCCAGTCTCATCGTCAAATCCATCCGCGATCGCCCGGTTACCGCCAAAGAAGGCGATCGGCGCATCTGCAACCGATGGCAGGAAGGCAACCTGCGCCGCACCCGCATTGATGGTTCCCAGCATGTCTATGTCGGCTCCGGTGATGCTCACCACGCCGTCGGGGGTTCCGGTGGTATCCACCGCGCTGCCGGGGTCTGTGGAAGCAAAGATGCCCGAACCGTTCGCATCGGAGTCCGCCACGATGGTGAAGGCTCCGCCGCCAGTGGTCACATCCGCCGCCGCGCCGCTCAGAGTGACATTGCCGGTCGCAGTGACGATGAAGTCAGCTCCACCCGTGTTCACCGGGCCGGTGATCACCACATCGTTGTTGCCCGCGCCCGTCGCATCCACTGTGATCGGACCGGTGTAACCGGTCATGTCGCCGATGGTGACGGTGTCATCACCGCCCGCCGGCGAAATCGTGATGCCGTTGGGTCCGGTAATGCTGCTCAGCGGGATGATTGTCGTGGCGCCGGTGGTGTTGTCAGTCACAACCACGTTGCCGCCCACGACCGCCACGCTGATGTCGTCCGCGCCGCTGCCGCCGCCAATCGTCAGGTTGCCGCTGCCGTCCACCGTGGCCAGCACGCTGCTGACGGCGACCACCACGTCATCCCCATCGCCGCCCGCGTAGGTGATCACGGCGGTGAGACCCGAACCAAGGAAATTCGGGATCAAAGCGCCCTCCGGCAGGCCGTCGAAGGTGCCCGTACCGCCGGTGCGGCTGATCAGCGTGAAGCTATCGCCTGCGCTCGGCGTGTAGCTGGCGAGGCTGGTGAAAGTGGCCGTGACGCCGGTCCCGATGTTCACCGCCCCAGTGGCGGTGATGGTGTCGTAATCCGTGCCCGCCGCAGTTGCTCCACCGAACTCAAAGGGCACGCTGCTGCCATTGCCAAGTTCCAATGCACCCGCGGTATGCAAAGCCCCGACGGTACCGCTGCCGCCCGGCAGGATCGAGCCGTCGAGGACAGCGTCCGGGCTCAGCGTGAGGTCCGTGCCGGAACCATCGACGATGCTGCCGCCCACGAGGGTGACTGGATCGTTAAAGCTCGCCGAATTGACCACAATGTCAGACCGGCCCCCGGTGGTGATCGTCAAGTCGTCAAACACCATCCCGGCCGCTCCCCCGAAGAAGATGCGCGAGTTCGTGGCATCGAAGCCGTTGTCGGAACCATCGACCACCGCTGATGTGAGATCGGCGACGAAGGGGCCGCCAGCGTAGTCCTTGTCCACCTCAAACAGGGCTGTTTTCGCCGTCGCATTCCAGGTGAGCCGCAGTCGGTGAGTGCCGTCGCCCAGAATGCCGAAGGGTGGTGGTCCCCCCACATTGTCGTAGGCCGAGACCTGCCCAGTGCCCGGAGGGAGACGGAAGGTAAGCTGCGGGACTCCTGGCTCATTGGAGCCGCCAGTGGGGGTCCCGACGCCCATGCCGAAGAAGCCCAGCCACGACCCCTGAGTGACTGTTATTTCCGCGACGAAATCCCGGGAGTAATAACCGGTATCGAGGCTGCGGACATACGTGCGGTAAAGATCGTTGGCCCCGTTGAAATTCGCATTTCCGCCCGCGAAGGAGACGGTCGGCGAGCCCACGGTGGCGTCAAAACTGGTATCGAATCCCGCTGGCGGGGTGCCCCCGCTGAAGTCTTCGGCGAGGGTATCCACGAGATCGCCATCAATCGTGATGCGGCTGAAGCCATCGGTTATGAGGGCGAGTTCGGCATCATCCAAGTCGAACTCGCCGGTGACACCGCCGAGGCCGATGGTCGTGCCCGGAACGCTCGGCACGATGGCCAGCGTGCTGGTGCCGGAGACTGGCCCGCTTAGATCCATGTTCGCGCCTCGCAAGCTCATCGACCCGGCCCCGCTTGCCAGAGATCCGGCCGCAGCCACGATCAGGTCACCACTGCCATCGCTGTCGCTGTCTGCGAAGAGATCAATCGCGCCGCCAGCGGTCTGAACGCTGCCGTTGATCGTGATGTTGCCGGTCGCGGTGACGACGAAGTCCGCGCCGCCCGTGTTTACCGGTCCGTTGACCACCACATCGTTGTTGCCGGTGGTTGCATCCACCGTGATCGGGCCGGTGTAGCCAGTCATGTCGCCGATGGTCACGGTGTCATCACCGTCCGCCGGGGAAATTGTGATGCCGTTGGGTCCGGTGATGCTGCTCAGCGGAATGGTCGTTGTGGCACCAGTGGTGTTGTCGGTAATCACCACGTTGCCGCCCACGACCGCCACAGTGATGCCGTCCGCGCCGCTGCCGCCACCAATGATCAGGTTGCCGCTGCCATCCACTGCCGCCAACACGCTGCTGACGGCGACCACCACATCGTCCCCATCGCCGCCCGCGTAGGTGATCACGGCGGTGAGACCCGAACCGAGGAAATTCGGGATCAAAGCGCCCTCCGGCAGGCCGTCAAAGGTGCCCGTGCCGCCGGTGCGGCTGATCAGTGTGAAGCTTTCCCCGCCGGTCGGAGTGTAGCTGGCGAGGCTGGTGAAAGTGGCCGTGACGCCGGTTCCGATGTTCACCGCGCCGGCGGCGGTGATCGTGTCATGAGTCGCGGCTCCGGAGACCTCGAAGGTCACCCCGCTGCCATCGCCCAACGACAGCGCACCCGAGGCATTCAAATCCCCCAGCGCACCGCTGCCGCCGGGCTTCACCGAGCCGTCGAGAACAGCGTTCGGGCTCAGAGTGAGATCTGTGCCTGCACCATCGACGATACTGCCGCCCGCGAGCGTGATTGGATCGTTGAACGTCGCTGTGTCCGCGGTGACCGTGCCGGTGCCGCTGGTGGTGTCACCAATCGTGATGCTGCTGAAGCCGTCCGCGAGGTTGCCCAGCTCCGTGTCATCGAGGGCGAAATCCCCAGCGCCACCGCCGAGGCCGATGGTGGTGCTCGCAACACTGGGCGCGATGGTCAGTGCATTCGTGCCGGAGACCGGCCCGCCCAGAACCATCCCAGCGCCCTTCAGGTCGATCTGGCCGCTGGAGGAGGCCAGGGAACCCTGAGATGTCGCAGTCTGCAGACGGGCGAACTTCAGAGCGGTATCGCCGACGCTGGAGTAACTGATCGCGGGCTGGCCATTCACCTCAGCCAAGGAACTGAACTGACCCACGGTGCCGGTGCTCTCGACCGTCTCGGGCGCGTCCCAATCCCCTGCCAACGTCCCGCTGGAGGTATTGGCCCTGATGTACTTGAGGTCGTCCGTGCTGTCGTCGTAGTAGCTGATGGCCGGGTTGCCGTTGATCACAGCCAGCGAGGTGTATTGGCCCACGACAGTGGCACTGTCGAGCGTCACGGGTGTTCCCCAGCTTGTGCCGCTGGCATCGCTGGCACGCACATACTTGAGGTCAAAGTTGAGCCCGTTGTGGTAGCTGATGGCCGGATTGCCATCGACGATGGCCATCGAGGTGTAAAGGCCCACGATGCCGGTGCTGTCGAGCGTCTGCTGCGCGCCCCAGCTCGTGCCGCTGGCATCATCGGCCCGCACGTACTTGAGGTCGGCGTTGTTCGGGTAGTAGTAGCTGATGGCCGGGTTGCCATTGACCACCAGCAGCGAGGTGAACTGACCCACAATGCCGGTGCTGTCGAGCGTCTGCGGCGTGCCCCAATCGCCCACCAAGGTTCCGCTTGCCGTGTTGGCCCGCACGTATTTGAGATCACCGTTGTCAAAGTCGTGGTAGCTGATGGCCGGGTTACCATCCACCACCGCCAGCGAAGCATACTGGCCCGAGTTGATGGCGGTATCGAGCGAGATTGGCGTGCCCCATGTGCTCCCGCTCGCATCATTCGCAATCACGTATTTCAGGTCGCCATTGGTCACATCGTAGTAGCTGATGGCCGGCTTGCCATCCACCACCGCCAGCGACGTGTACTGGCCCACATCCCCCGTCGCATCCACCGTTACGGGCGTGCCCCAGGTGCTCGCGCTCGCATCATTCGCGATCACGTATTTCAGGTCGCCATTGGTGACGTCGTAATAGCTGATGGCAGGCTTGCCATTCACCACCGCCAGCGAGGTATAGTCCCCTCGGGTCGATGTGTCCACAGATTGGGTCGCCCAGCCGGCCGCAGCGCCTGCCTGCACGATCAAATCTCCGTTCCCGTCAGTATCGGAATCGGCGAACAGATCAATCGCCCCGCCGCCGGTCTGCACGCTGCCTGCGATGGTGATGTCGCCAGTCGCACTGACGGTAAAACTGCCACCGCCCGTGCTGACCGGCCCGTTGACCACCACGTTATCGGTGCCGGTGCCCTCGTTGACCGTGACCGAGCCCGTAAAGCCGGTCAAGTCGCCGATGGTGACTGTGTCATCGCCGGCGCCCGGATTGATAACGAGACTGGTCAGGCCCGCCAGCGGGATGCTTTGATTGAGACCGCTACCCGCGTCGGTGATGATCAGATTGCCACCGCTGACACTGACAGTGATGCCATTCACGTCGCCCGTGTCGTCGGTGATGGTGACCACGCCGCCAGAGTTGGTGACGGTGTAGGGAATGCCATTCCCGGTGATGTCAAAGGTGAAGGGGTTCTCATCTCCATCATCGTTGGCGATGCTCACCGTCGCCGTATGCGCGCCGCCCGCGCTGGGGTCAAAGGTGATGATAAAGGTCTGCGAACCACCACCGGAAGTGACCGTGGCAGAGGCAGGCTGCGTGGTGACGCTGAATTGGGCAGCACCCGCGCCGCTGACTGTCACGTATTCCGGAGCAGCGCCGGTGAGATTCAGTCCAACCGTGCCGGTGTTGTTGATCGTGAAGGTGCGCGCCACGCTGCCGCCGGCCACCGCCACGCTGCCGAAGTCCGTGTGATCGCCGGCTTCCGGCGTCGTATCGCCGTTGGCGATGTCCACACTGTTGCCACTGACAGCGATCTCAGGAACATTGGGAACCGCATAGGAAATCACCACCTGACCCTGGCCCGCGTTGGACTGGGCATTGGCGCCGCCTTGGGTTCCGGCGACGGCTGTCACGGAAGTTCCCAGGGTGGTATTGAAGAAGGAATCACCTCCTGATCCCTGCGGATCGGACAGGTTATTGGCCGCTCCGTCGCCGCCCCGATACCCGCCACCACCACCGCCACCCTGGCCATCGCTGCCGCCGCCGCCGCCCCAGCCAGCCCCGCCGGCTCCTCCGATGTTGGCTGTGTCCCTGGTTCCGCCCGCGCCGATCCCGGTCAGAGTCCCCGCCCCGCCGCCTGTGGCATCGGTGGGGCCGGCTCCTGAAACATCCGTACCTGCCGCATTGAATCCGCCGCCGCCGGCTCCCCCAAGGTCGCCTCCCGCAGTGCCACCGCCTGGCGTGCTGTTGGTGCTGGCTCCACCGCCAGTCCCCTGGCCACCACGGCCACCACCACCGCCACCGGCAGCCGCCACCAGGACATTCGTGCCATTGAGAATCACCGCGCTGCCACCGCCACCACCACCGCCGCGGCGGCTGTCACCTCCGAAGGTCTCGCCCCGCTGTCCCACATACACGTCCAGCACATCGCCGCCGCTAACCGGGAACGTGCCGCCCATTACCGCTCCACTGCCACCGTCCCGGGCACCGCCGCTGCCATCGCCCCCTGCGGCACCTGTCGCCGTGATGAATAGGGATGTCACCCCCGCCGGAATCGTCAGGCTGTTGCTGGAACCGCCCACTGAGTAGCTCTGCGTCACCAGCGTCGTGTCTTCCGCCGCTCCCTGAATGCCGAAGGTGAAGGGGTTTTCATCGCTGTCGTCACTCGCGATGCTGAGCGTGGCCGTCCGCACACCGAGCGCGCTCGGGTCAAAGGTCACTTGGAACGTGCTGCCGGCACCACCCGCGATCGGCGTGCTCGGAGCCAGCGTCACCGTGAAATCCGCCGCATTCGTCCCGCTCACGGCCACCTTGGGCGTGCCAGTCAGATTCAGGTCCCCCGAGCCAGCGTTGCTGACGGTGAAAGTGCGGACCACCGTGCCGCCGAAGACCGGCGTGGCGCCAAAGTCGGTATGATCCGCCGTGGCGGGCGTGATGTCGCCGCTGGCGATGTCCACACTGTTGCCCGCGACTTGGATCTCGGGCCCTGCTGCGGCGGACGTTTCCGCCGTGAAACTGAAGGTGCCATTGCCTGCCGTAGAGTTGAGCGTGAAATTCGGAACCGAAAAGGTCAGGCCGACGAAGTCGGAGGCCGACACCGGATCACCCGGGATCGGCGTCGTGACTTCGGGAGCCTGGGCGAAAAAGCCCACGGTCACATTCTCCGATGAGAAAGTGTACTCGATCCCGTTGGCAGTGGTGTCGACGATGAACGCGTCCCCGTAGGCGTAGGGTGCCAGCGCCACCTCACCCGAGCTGTCGTTGTCCACCACTGCATAGGTGCCGTTGACATTGGGGTTGGTGGCGCCGGTGATGGTCATCTGTGCCGAGCTGGTGACCGCCATCGCTCCACCGCCCAGATTGGAATAAAACAGGTCCGGAGTTTCAAAGCGGAAGGTGAAGGTGGCATTCTCAAACCCATGGGGATCGGTGCCGGAAACCAGCGTCGGCTTGAAGCTGAAGCCCACGACCAGCGGATCAGGCACATAAGCCACCACATCGTCGCCATCGCCGCCCATGTAAGTGATCCGCAGCCCGCGACCCGAACCGAGGAAGTCAGGCGTCACCACCGCACCCTCCGGCAGGCCCGCAAACGTGCCCGTGCCACCAGTGCGGCTGACGAGCGTGAAGCTGTCGCCAAAATCGGGCACGTAGCCCGCCAGATTGTTGAAGCTGAGCCCGCCACTGAGGTTCACCGCGCCACTGCTGCTGACCGTGTCGTAATCCGTGCCTGCGGTGCCGGTCGTGTTGATGTCCACCACCAAAGTCCCGGCGAGATCGAGGCTGCCGCTGACACTTAGCTCGCCCACCGCCGAGCTGCCGCCGGGTTGCACGGAGCCGTTCGAAAGTGCGCCGCCTTCGGCAAGCGTCAGGTCAGTGCCAGCCGCATCGTTGACGTCGCCACCGGTGAGCAGGGTGAGCGGGTCGAGGAAGGAGGCTGTGTCGATGCCGATGTCGCCAGAGCCCGCGTTGCCGATGGTGATGCTGCTGAAGCCGTCGGTGAGGTTGCCCAGCTCCGCATCGCTGAGCGCAAAATCCCCTGCCCCGCCGCCGAGGCCGATGGTGGTGCCAGGAACGCTCGGCACGATGGCCAGCGTGCTGGTGCCGGAGACCGGCCCGCTCAGATCCATGTCCGCGCCTTTCAGGTCCATCGACCCGGCCCCGCTCGCCAGAGATCCGGATGCTGCAACGATCAGATCGCCGCTGCCATCGCTATCGCTGTCCGCGAACAGATCAATCGCCCCGCCGCCGGTCTGCACGCTGCCTGCGATGGTGATATCGCCGGTCGCATGGATGGTAAAGCCACCGCCGCCCGTGCTCACCGGCCCGTTGACCACCACGTTGTCGGTTCCGGTGCCCTCGTTGACTGTGACCGAGCCCGTGAAGCCGGTCAGATCGCCGATGGTGACCGTGTCATCCCCGCCTTCCGGATTGATGACAATCTCAGTGAGGCCGGCCAGCGGGATGCTTTGATTGAGACCGCTGCCCGCGTCGGTGAGGATCAAATTCCCGCCGCTGACACCGATCGTGATGCCATTCACCGAGCCGTCGCCGTCGGTAATCGTCAGCACGCCACCGGAGTTGGTGACGGTGTACGGAACGCCGGTGCCGGTGATGTCAAAGGTGAACGGGTTCTCATCGCTGTCGTCATTAGCGATGCTCACCGTCGCCGTTTGCGCGCCGCCCGTGCTGGGATCAAAGGTGATGGTAAAAGTCTGTGTTCCGCCACCAGAAATGACCGTGGCCGAGGAGGGCTGCGTGGTGACGCTGAAATGGGCCGCCCCCGCGCCGCTCAGGGTCACATAGTCCGGCGCGGTGCCAGCGAGCGTCAAATCCCCAGGACCACTGTTGGTAATCGTGAACGTGCGTGCCACACTCCCGCCAGCCACCCCAGCGCTGCCGAAGTCCGTGTGATCCGCCGTGCTCGGCGTCGTGTCGCCATCCGTGATGTCCACACCGTTGCCGCTCACGGCGATCTCCGGCGCAGCCGGTGGAGTGGCCACCAACGCCAGGGTGTGATTGGCCGCCTGACCACTGCTTGCCTGTACAAAGCGCTCGCCAGCCCCTAGCGTGCTCGTGCTAACCGCGACCGGCACCAGGCTCTGCGTCGTGCTGTTATTGCCGAGCTGGCCATAGCCGTTGTAGCCCCACGAGGCCATGGTACCGTCCGAGCACACTGCCATGCTGTGAGTGCCGCCCGCCGCCACCGCCACCACCGTCTTGCCGGCCAGCACCCCGCTGGTGTTTACCGCGACAGGGAATTTGCTCTGCGTCGTGCTGTTATTGCCAAGCTGGCCATTGGAGTTGTTGCCCCACGCGGCCACCGTGCCATCCGAGCACAACGCCACACTATGACTTGTCCCCGCCGCGATGCTCACCACCGCCTTGCCAGCGAGCAACCCGCTGGTATCCACCGCCAAAGGCACAACGCTGTAGTTGATGAGGTTGTTGCCGAGCTGGCCGGACGTGTTGTCGCCCCAGCCCGCCGCGGTGCCGTCAGAGCACACCACGGCGCAATAGCGTTCGCCTGCGGCGATTGCCACCACCGTTTTGCCAGCGAGCACTCCGCTGGTGTCCACCGCCGCAGGCACCGTGCTCTGGGTCGTGGTGCCGTTGCCGAGGTGGCCATAGTTGTTGGCCCCCCACGCCGCCAGTGTGCCGTCCGAACACAGTGCCACACTGTGATAATTGCCCGCCGCAGCGCTCACGACCGTCTTGCCAGCGAGCACCCCGCTGGTGTCCACCGCCACAGGCACCGTGCTCTGGGTCGTGCTGCCGATGCCGAGCTGGCCATCGGAGTTGTAACCCCAGGCCGTCAGTGTTCCGTCGGAACAAACCGCCAGGCTGTGATACAGGCCGGCGGCCACTCTGACCACCTTCTTGCCGGAAAGCACGCCACTCGTGTCCACCGCCACCGGAACGGAGCTATTCGTCGTGCTGCTGGTGCCCAATTGGCCGACGTTGTTGTAGCCCCAGGCCGCCAGCGTGCCGTCCGAGCACAGCGCCACGCAGTGATACCCTCCCACCGCAACGTCCACCACCGTCTTGCCTGCGAGCACCCCGCTGGTGAGCACCGCCGCTGGCGCGAGACGATTCGTCGTGCTGCTGTCGCCGATCTGGCCGAAGAAGTTGTAGCCCCAGGCCATCGCGCGGGTGTTTTTCCACGCCAGCACCAGGTCATTGCCCGTACCGCCGTAGTAATTGGCCACGAACTTGTAGCTGACCCCGCCATAGCTCAGCGTCACCGTCTGTCCTTGTGCCAAGTTGCTGAATTCGCCGTCGATAAAGTCGAGCCCGGTGTTGTCGATCACCGTCAATTCCGTCCCGGCCACCGGCGCATAGCCCAAGGTCAGCGTAGCGGTGGCTCCAGATAGGAATGCCTTCCCGACCGTCACCGGCACTTCGTTCCCCGTTGTGTAGGTCGCATTCACGTCGTCGATGGAGGTGGTGAAGGTCGCATCTTCCCCCTGACTCGGCCCCACGATGTTGGTTCCCAACACCCGGTAGTGATAGGTCGTCGCCGGCGTCAGTCCGCTGATCGCCGCGCTCACCGCAGTGTCACTGCTGCCGCTCACGGGGGACTCCGCCGCCGTCACCGTGGTGCCGTAGCTGGTGGTGGTGCCGTATTCAAAGGACACCGTTGCATCGTAGCCCTCCGCGTTCACGGAGCCGGCAAGTGTGGCACTGGTTGCGGTAATGCTGTGGGCGATGCCAGTGACGACCGTCGGCGGGGGCGGTGGCGCAGCGACGAGTGCGAGGTTGTGACTGGCGGTATTACCCCCGGAAGCCTGGGTGAATCGCTCTCCAATAGCCAGTGTCCCCGCGTCCACCGCCACCGGAACGTTACTGTTGGTCGTGCTGTCATTGCCGAGCTGGCCTTGGGCGTTGTAGCCCCAGGCCGCCAGCGTGCCATCCGAGCACAGCGCCAGACTGTAAATGTATCCCGCCGCAACGGACACGACCGTTTTGCCGGAGAGCACCCCGCTGGCATCCACCGCCACCGGCACGATGACGTTGCTGTTGGCGCTGTTGCCGATCTGGCCATACAAGTTGTAACCCCAGGCCACGGCCGTGCCGTCCGAGCACCCTGCCACGCTGTGAAACTGTCCCGCAGCGACGGAAGTCACCGTCTTGCCCGCGAGCACCCCGCTGGTGTTCACCGCCACCGGGTTGTTGCTCTGCGTCGTGCTGTTGTTGCCGAGCTGGCCGGAGGTGTTGCGGCCCCATGCCGCCACCGTGCCGTCAGAGCACAGCGCCAGGCTGTGAGACTCTCCCCCCGCGATGGCCACCACCGTCTTGCCAGCGAGCCCTCCACCGGTGGACACTGCGAGCGGCCGCGTTGCCTGGGTCGTGGTGCCGTTGCCCAGCTGGCCATACGTGTTCAGCCCCCACGCTGCCATCGTGCCGTCCGAGCACAACGCCAGACTGTGAAACTGTCCCGCCGCGATGGCCACCACCGTCTTGCCAGCGAGCCCCAGGCTGGTATTCACCGCCACCGGAACGCTGCTATTCACCGTGCTGTTGTCGCCGAGCTGCCCGTTGCTGTTGCCACCCCACGCCGCCAGTGTACCGTCCGAGCACAGCGCCAGACTGTGGATTTGCCCCGCGGCGACAGCCACCACCGTCTTGCCGGCGAGCACACCGCTGGTGTCCACCGCCACGGGCACGGAGCTGTTCGTCGTGCTGTTGTCGCCCAATTGGCCGACAACGTTTCTTCCCCACGCCACCACGGTGCCATCAGCGCAGACAGCCAGGCTGTGAACATTCCCCGCCGCGACGGACACCACCGTCTTGCCCGCGAGCACTCCGCTGGTATCTACCGCCACCGGCACATTGCGCTGGGTCGTGCTGTTATCGCCGATCTGGCCTACGATATTGAGTCCCCACGCCATCGCGTGCTGGTTCTTCCACACCAGCACCAGGTCGTTGCCGGTGCCGCCGTAGTAGTTGGCCACGAACTCATACGTCACCCCGCCGTAGCTCAGCGTCACCGTCTGCCCCTGCGCCAGATTGCTGAACTCTCCGCTGATGAACGCCAGCCCCGTGTTCTGCACCACCATCAGCTCCACGGCAGCCACCGGCGCATAACCCAGGGTCAAGGTGACCGTGCTACCGCTGCCGATCGTGACCGCGGATGAGGAGACAGGCACCTCCGTGCCGGTGGTGTAGGTGGCCGAGAGATTCCCAAGCACTCCCGTACCCTGGATGGCGAAGTCATACGCGGCTTCGTCGCTGTCATCGCTATTGACCGTGATTGTGGCCGTGCGCAGGCTCCCTGCGGAGGGATCGAAGGTCACCGTAAATGTGGCGCTGCCATTGATCGGGACCGGGCTGGCGGGCGTGAGGCTGCCCACGGTGAAATCTGCCGCGTGAGTGCCTGACACGGCGATGGAACTCACCGTCAGCATGCTGGTTCCCGTGTTCTGCACGGTGAAGGTGCGCACCACGCTGCCGCTGGCGACTTCCGCGCTGCCAAAGTCTGTGTGATCCGCCGCGTCGGGCGAGGTGTCGCCATCGAGGATCGTGATGCTGTTGCCGGTGAGGTTGATCTCGGGCTCGGGCGGCGCCGCCACGAAGCCCAGGGTATGGTTGGCAACCATGCCGACGGCGACCGTGGTAAAGAGTTCACCGGCGGCCAGCGTGTTCGTGTTCACCGCCACCGGCGCGAGCCTCTGCGTCGTGCTGTTGTCGCCGAGCTGGCCGTTGGTGTTCAGCCCCCACGCCGCTGCCGTGCCGTCCGAGCACAGCGCCACGCTGTGAGCATTCCCCGCCGCAATGGCCATTACCGTTTTGCCAAAGAGCGCCGACGTCCCGGAGGCCGTGTTCACCGCCACCGGGGCGGTGCGCTGAGTCGTCGTGTTGTCACCCAGCCGGCCATTCGTGTTGAGTCCCCACGCCGCCACCGTGCCGTCCGAGCACAGCGCCATGCTGTGAGCATTCCCCGCCGCGATGGCCACCACGGTCTTGCCAAAAAGCGCCGATGTCCCGGAGGCTGTGTTCACCGCCACCGGAGCGTTGCGCTGAGTCGCCGTGTTGTCACCCAGCCGGCCATTCGTGTTGAGTCCCCACGCCGCCACCGTGCCGTCCGAGCACAATGCCATGCTGTGAGAGGCCCCTGCCGCAATGGCCACCACGGTCTTGCCGGAGAGCACCCCGCTGGTGTTTACCGCCACCGGCACAAGACTCTGCGTGGTGCTGTTGTCGCCGAGCTGGCCGTTCGTGTTCAGGCCCCACGTCGCCACCGTGCCGTCCGAGCACAGTGCCACGCTGTGAGAGACTCCCGCCGAGACGGCCACCACAGTCTTGCCAGAGAGGGCTCCGCTGGTGTCCACCGCCACCGGCACTCTGCTATTCGTCGTGCTGTTGTCGCCGAGCTGGCCTTGGGCGTTGTAACCCCACGCCGCCACCGTGCCGTCAGAGCACACCGCCAGGCTATGATTCTGCCCCGCCGCAATGGCCACCACCGTCTTGCCCGCGAGCACCCCGCTGGCATCCACCGCCACCGGAGTGGTGCGGTGGGTAGTCGAGTTGTCGCCGAGCTGGCCATAGCCGTTGTAGCCCCACACCGCCAGCGTGCCGTCAGAGCATAGCGCGATGCTGAATGCTCCTCCCGCCGCGGTGGACAGCACCGTTTTGCCGGAGAGCACCCCGCTGGTGTCCACCGCAGTCGGCAAGAGACGATGCGTCGTGCTGCTGTCGCCAATCTGGCCGTAGAAGTTGTAGCCCCAGGCCAGCGGGCGGTTCTTCTTCCACACCAGCACCAGGTCATTGCCCGTGCCGCCGTAGTAGTTCGCCACAAACTCATAAATCACCCCGCCGTAGCTCAGCACCAGGGTCTGCCCCTGCGCCAGGTTGCCGAACTCTCCGCTGATGAAGTCCGCTCCCGTGTTGTCGATCACCTTCAGCTCCGCCCCGACCGCGGGAGTGAAGCCGAGCGCGAGCGTGGCCGTGCTGCCGCCGACGATCCGGGGTGCTAATGAGGTGGCGGGCACCTCCGTCACCGTGGTGTAGGTGGCCGTGATGGAGCCAACAGGGTCAGTGCCCGTGCCCTGGATGGCGAAGTCATACACCGCTTCATCGGTGTCATCGTTGTTCACCGTGATCGTGGCGTAACGCGGGCCCAGCGATGAGGGAGCGAAGGTCACGGTAAAGGTGGCGCTGCCATTGACGGGGATCGGGCTGGCGGGCGTGAGGCTGCCCACGGTGAACTCCGCCGCGTTTGTTCCCGACGCCGCGATGGAACTCACCGTCAGCTCCGCCGTGCCCGTGTTCTCCACGGTGAAGGTGCGCACCACGCTGCCGCCGGGGACATCCGCGTCACCGAAGTCGGTGTGATCCGCCACGTCTGGCGAGGTATCGCCATCCACGATCGTCGTGGCGTTGCCGATGAGGTTGATTTCGGGCAAAGGCGGCGTCACCACGAGGCCCACGGTGTGGCCGCCCCCACCGCTGATGACTTTGGCAAAACGCTCGCCGCCGACCAGCGCGCTGGCGTTCACCGTCACCGGCACAAGCCTCTGCGTCGCGCTGTTGTCGCCGAGCTGGCCAGAGACGTTGCGGCCCCACGCTGCCGCTGTGCCGTCTGAGCACAGAGCCAAGCTGTGATACTGCCCCGCCCCAACGGCCACCACCGTCTTGCCGGAGAGCACTCCGCTGGTGTTCACCGCCACCGGCACGAGGCTCTGTGTCGTGCTGTTGGTGCCCAGTTGGCCATAAAGGTTTTGGCCCCACGCCGCTACCGTGCCGTCCGAACACAGGACCAAGTTGTAGTAGTATCCCGCGGCGACGGCCACGACCGTCTTGCCGGCGAGCACCCCGATCGTGTCCACCGCCACTGGCACGAGGCTCCGCGTCGTGCTGCCATCGCCGAGCTGGCCAAAAGTGTTGTAACCCCAGGTCGCCACCGAGCCGTCCGAACACAACGCCAAGCTGTGAGCGTATCCCGCCGCGATGGCCACCACCGTCTTGTCGGCAAGCGCCCCGCTATGCTCCACCGCCACCGGAACGCTGCTATACGTCGTGCCGTTGTCGCCAAGCTGGCCCTGGTCGTTGGCTCCCCACGCTGCCACTGTGCCGTCCGAACACAGCGCCACGCTATGAGACACTCCCACCGCGATGGCCACCACCGTCTTGCCGGCAAGCACCCCGCTGGTATTCACCGCCACCGGCACCGAGCTCGGCGTTGTGCTTCCGTCGCCGAGCTGGCCAAAAGTGTTGAATCCCCACGCCGCCACCGTGCCATCCGAGCACAGCGCTAGGCTGTGGACGCTCCCCGCCGCGACGTCCACCACCGTCTTGCCGGAGAGCACACCGCTGGCGTCCACCGCCACCGGCACGAGGCTCGGCGTATTGCTGCCATTGCCGAGCTGGCCATAGACGTTGATTCCCCACGATGCCACCGTGCCGTCCGAACATAGCGCCAGGCTGAAACTCTCCCATGTCGCGACGGACAGCACCGTTTTGCCGGCGAGCACTCCGCTGGTGTCCACCGCAGTCGGCACGTTGCGCTGGGTGGTGCTGTTGTCGCCGAGCTGGCCGGTGCTGTTGAAGCCCCAAGCCAGCGGACGGGTGTTCTTCCACGCCAGCACCAAATCATTGCCCGTGCCGCCGTAATAGTTCGCCACGAACTCATAAGTGGTCCCGCCGTAGCTAAACGTCACCGTCTGCCCCTGCGCCAGATTGCTGAACGTGCCGGAGATGAACCCGAGCCCGGTGTTCTCCACCACCATCAGTTCCGTGCCTGCCACCGGCGCGTAGTCCAGCGTTGGGGTGAATGTGCTGCCGCCGGCGATCGACGCCGCAGAAGACGTCGCGGGCACCTCCATCCCGGTGGTGTAAGTGGCCGTGATGGAGCCAATCGACGGCAAGGTGCCCGTGCCCCAGATGGCGAAGTCATAAGCGGCTTCATCGATGTCATTGCTGTTGACCGTGATCGTGGCCGTGCGCTGGCCCCCTGCCGAGGGATCGAAGGTCACGGTAAAGGTCGCGCTACCTCCTGGAACAATCGGTCCGGCGGGCGTGAGGCTGCCCGCGGTGAAATCCGCCGAGTAGGTCGTGCCCGACACCGCGATGGAACTCACCGTCAGGTCGATCACGCCGGTGTTCTCCACGGTAAAAGTCCGCACCACCGTCCCAGCCGCAACGTCGATGCTACCGAAATCGGTATGGTCGGAGGCGTTGGGCGTGAAGGCGCCGTCCACGATCGTTGTGGCGTTGCCGGTGATGTTGATTTCAGGCGCCAGCGGCGCCGCCACGAGGCCCAGCGTGTGCACGGCATACTGACCGCTGACGACCTTGGTGAAGCGTTCGCCCGTGGCCAGCGTACTGGTGCTCACCGCCACCGGCACGAGGGTCTGTGTCGTGCTGCTGTCACCGAGCTGGCCATAGCCGTTGTAGCCCCACGCCGCCGCCGTCCCGTCCGAGCACAGCGCCAGGCTGTGAAATTGTCCCGCAGCGACCTCCACCACCGTCTTGCCGGAGAGCGCCCCGCTGGTGTTCACCGCCACTGGCGCACTGCTGCTCGTCGTGCTGTTGTTGCCCAGTTGGCCGTAGAAGTTGTAGCCCCACACCCCCACCGTGCCGTCCGAGCACAGCGCCAGGTTGTGATAGGTTCCCACCGCGACGGCCACCACCGCCTTGCCGGAGAGCACTCCAGTCGTGTCCACCGCCACCGGCACCGTGCTCTGCGTTGTGCTATTGTTGCCCAGTTGGCCATAGCCGTTGTAGCCCCACGCCGCCACCGTGCCGTCCGAGCACAGCGCCACGCTGTGTCCATATCCCGCCGCGATGGCCACCACCGTCTTGCTGGCGAGCGCCGATGTCCCGAAGGTTGTGTTCACAGCCACTGGCGCGCTGCTGCTCGTCGTGCTGTTGTTGCCCAGTTGGCCATTGCCATTGTTGCCCCACGCTGCCACCGTGCCATCCGAGCACAGCGCCACGCTGTGATAGTATCCCGCCGCAACTGCCACCACCGTCTTGCCAGAGAGCGCCCCGCTGGTGTCCACCGCCACCGGCACCGTGCTCTGCGTTGTGCTGCCATCGCCGAGCTGGCCATAGCCATTGTAGCCCCACGCCGCCACCGTGCCGTCCGTGCATATCGCCAGGCTGTGAACATTCCCCGCCGCGATGGCCACCACCGTCTTGCTGGAGAGCACTCCGCTGGTGTCCACCGCAACCGGCACCGCACTCTGCGTCGTGCTGCCATCGCCGAGCTGGCCATTCGAGTTCAGTCCCCATGCCGCCACCGTGCCATCCGAGCACAGAGCAATGCTGTGGCTGGTTCCCGCCGCAACGGCCACCACCGTCTTCCCGGCGAGCACCCCGCTGGTAAGTTCCGCCACCGGCACCGGCACTGTCCGCTGAGTTAGGCTGTTGTCGCCGAGCTGGCCATTGTCGTTGCTGCCCCAGGCAAACGGGCGGTTACTCTTCCACACCAGCACCAGATCATTGCCCGTGCCGCCGTAGTAGCTCACCACAAACTCATACGTCAGCCCGCCGTAGCTCAAGGACACCGTCTGCCCCTGCGTCAGGTTATCAAACGTCCCGCTGATGAAGCCGAGCCCGGTGTTCTCCACCACCATCAACTCGGTGCCCGCTACCGGGGTGTGATCCAGCGTCAGAGTGGCCGTGCTGCCGCCAGTGATCGTTGGAGCAGATGAAGTTGCGGGCACTTCCGTCCCGGTGGTGTAGGTAGCCGTGATGGAGCCAAACGGCGGTACGTTTCCCGCCCCCTGAATCGCGAAATCATACGCCGCTTCATTGATGTCGCTGTTGTTGACTGTGATCGTGGCGACACGCGGGCCCCCTGCCGAGGGATCGAAGGTCACCGTGAAGGTCGCGCTGCCGCCGGGAGCAATCGGGCTTGCGGGCGTGAGGCTGCCGACAGTGAAATCCGCCGCGTAACCGGTGCCGGACACCACGATGGAACTGACCGTCAAATTGCCCACCCCCGTGTTCTCCACGGTGAAAGTGCGCACCACGGTGCCACTGGAAACGTCGATGCTGCCGAAGTCGGTGTGGTCGGCGATGTCGGGCGTGGTGTCGCCGTCTGCAATGGGTAGGGCGTTGCCAGTGATGTTGATTTCGGAAGGAGGCGGTGCCGCCACGAAGCCCAGGGTGTGATTGGCCCCCTGACCGCTGATGACCTTGGTAAACAGTTCACTGGCGGCCAGCGTGCTCGTGTCCACCGCCACCGGCACGGCCCTTTGCGTCGTGCTGTTGTCACCGATCTGCCCGCTGCTGTTGACTCCCCACGCCGCCGCCGTGCCGTCCGAGCACAATGCCATGCTGTGACCACTCCCCGCCGCGATGGCCACCACCGTCTTGCCAAAGAGCACCGATGTCCCGGAGGCTGTGTTCACTGCCACCGGGGTGGTGCGCTGAGTCGCCGTGCCGTCACCCAGCCGGCCACTGTTGTTGAATCCCCATGCCGCCACGGTGCCGTCCGTGCACAGCACCATGCAGTGAGCATTCCCCGCCGCGATGGCCACCACCGTCTTGCCGGAGAGCACCCCGCTGGTGTTCACCGCCACTGGCACCGTGCTCTGCGTCGTGCTGTTAATGCCGAGCTGGCCATTGCTGTTGAGCCCCCACGTCGCCACCGTGCCATCCGAGCACAGAGCCATGCTGTGAGAGGCCCCCGCCGCGATGGCCACCACCGTCTTGCCGGAGAGCACCCCGCTGGTGTTCACCGCCACCGGCACCGTGCTCTGCGTGGTGCTGCTGTTGCCGAGTTGGCCGTTGGTATTGAGTCCCCACGTCGCCACAGTGCCATCCGAGCATAGCGCCATGCTGTGAGAGGCCCCCGCCGCGATGGCCACCACGGTCTTGCCGGAGAGCACCCCGCTGGCGTTCACCGCCACTGGGGCGGTGCGCTGGGTCGTCGTGCCGTCACCCAGTCGTCCGTTCAGGTTGTAGCCCCACGCCGCCACCGTGCCGTCCGAGCACAGCGCCAAGCTATGAGAACTCCCCGCCGCGACGGATACCACCGTCTTGCCGGAGAGCACTCCACTGGTGGTCACCGCCACCGGTACCGTGCTCTGGGTCGTGCTGCTGTTGCCGAGCTGGCCGGTGGAATTGAGTCCCCACGTCGCCACCGTGCCGTCCGAGCACAGCGCCACACTGTGGGCAAATCCCTCTGCGAGAGCCACGACCGTTTTGCCCGAGAGCACCCCGCTGGTGTCCACCGCGGTCGGCACGTTGCGCTGGGTCGTGCTGCCATCGCCGAGCTGGCCGTTGCCGTTGCTGCCCCAGGCCACCGGGCGGGTGTTCTTCCAGACCAGCACCAGATCGTTGCCCGTGCCACCATAGTAGTTGGCCACGAACTCAAATGTCTCGCCGCCATAGATCAGCGAAACCGTCTGCCCCTGCGTCAGGTCGCTGAACTCACCGCTGATGAAGTCCAGCCCCGTGTTTTCAATCACCTTGAGGTCCGTCCCGGCAACAGGCGCGTAACCCAACGCAAGAGTGGCCGTGCCGCTGGCAGTGTAACCGGCGCCGGACGCCCCCACATCGGTGGCCGAAGTGAAAGTCACCGTGACGCTGGCATGCGCGGGAATCAGAAACGCAAAGAGCGCGAGTGCGGCGAGAGAGAGTCGGCGGAGTGAGTTCATGGGCTGAGAGGGAGAGGTCCGTCCTGAGCAGCCCACCATGCTGCCAGATCAGCTTGCGCGATTGACAGGGGAGCGGATCGCTCTTGTGGGGAGAGTGACGGAATTGAGTGAAAATTGACCGTATGAAGAAAGTCTTACACCCGAGGCAGCGGCGCGTTCACAGGTCAAGCATGCGACTCTCAGCGAGGCGATCAATGCTAAACAATCGTCAAGGGAGAGGACAATCGGATAAATTGCTTATTATTATATAAATATATTGCTTATTCGTCTGAATTCTTCCCAGTCAATATTTATGGGGATCCCGTCGTGCGAGTGGGAGTGCCATCGTCCTCATTCTTGTGGATTTCCGTCGTGAGGTTCCGTTAAAGATGCCGCCGTGCGGAAGACAGCTATGCTCTGGCTCGCATCACGACTTCCTGCTGCAACGAAAAAGCATTCAACTTCTCTAGACGGTCAACCAATCTGATGAGCTGACAGGGTAGCACGAGGCGATAGTCGCCCCCCCCGCGTATTTTCGAAAGGAAGGGATGCGTCTCGGGTGGATTTCCCTTCTTATCCCAGAGCGCCTGTGTTATGGCCCGACGAAGATGCCCTGAGTGGTATCGCTGAAGTAGAGCCCGACGCCGATCTGGCCTGCGTCGTTGACTGCCGCGCCTTGACCACCGCTGCCACCAGCGGTGTTCGCGACGCCGTCGGTCATCAGGAAGCCGTAGAGCGTGCGCACCGCACCGTTGTAAAGGTAGGACTCGCCCTTGCGCAGCACGAAGTCATAGCCCGGTGTCCCGACTTGGCCTTTCACCAGCGCGATGTTGTTGAGCGTGGTGGCATCGCCGCTGCCACTCACCAAGGTGAACCATGCAACGTAGTGACCTGTCGCACTGACATCAAAACGAGTGATGGCGGCGATCTGGCTATTACCCAAATCCGCTACCGCATCACCTTCGCGCAGCAGCACGTCCACCACTCCGAGCGGAGAGACCGTGAAGATCACGCCGTCATTGGCGGCAGTGACGCCGGTGCCCTTGAGCAAGCCGCGCACCACCACGGTGCCATCGGCCAAATAGCTATGGCGATCCACACGGCTCAGCTGTACCCCGTCCACGGGATCGCCTTCACGGATCACCAATGCGAGACTGCCAGCGCGCTCTGCCCAGAGGCCTTCGTCGTTGGCGGCGGTGATGCCCAAGGCGGCGTTGGTTTTGAGGGTGGCCTCAATGAGGGCGTTGCCGTTGGGGTCAACGCTTTCCCCGTAGAACGCATTGAAGACGGCATCGGTGACGCCGGGTGCGTTGCCGCTCTTTTGTGCGAGGAGCGTCGGGCTGCTGCCGGGGCTCAGGCTTTGTTTGAAGACGGCAGCATTGGCTGTCAGAGGAGTGCCAGTGAGGGTGGCGTAGTAGACAGCGGTGCCGTTGGCGCTGACGACGACACGGTTGGCCACGGTGCCCAGCTTCATCGTGCCGATGATGAGTGTGCCCTCCTGGGCCAGAGGGTAAGTGGAAGCGGTGGTGCCATCGGCACTAAAGATGCCGGTGTCGTTGTTGGAGGTAATAGAACCCCCGAGCAAGAGAGTGGCAGGGAAGGCGGCGGAGTCGCTGTTGCGGGCAACGGCCAGACCGCGGTAGATAGTGGCAAATTGGGTGCCTTCGCGGCAGTAGTTGGTGACCGCCAGACCATCGTCGACGAAGCCGAGATAGTCGTTGACGGTGGTGACACCGGGGCCGGTCGCTTGGCTGAGGAAGAAGCCATTGCCACCGTCGGTGAGCCGGAAGTCCAAGAAGGTGCCTGAGAGGACCCCGGGTGCCATGGCATCGCCCTCACGAGCAAGCAGGTCGAGAGTGCCGGCGGCGTTGGAGTAGACACCGGCGTCGGCGGTGGCTCCGGCAGGACCGGCAGTGTTCATGTGGGCGAGGATGTTGCCGTTGCCGTTGAGCGTGTAATCGAAGAAGCCGCTGAAGGTTTGGCCGGGCATCTGCGGGGCGGGGTTGCCAGAAACGAGCCCTGTTGCTTCGCCTCCCACAGGTGCGATGGGGAGCGAGGAGGCAAGGGCAACGGTGAGGTCAAAGGTATCGGTGACACTTTCCGGTGGCGCGCCATTGTCGGTGGCTTGCACGGTGATGGTCGTGGTGCCGATGTCTCCGGGAGCTGGTGTGCCAGAAAAAGTTCGGGTGGCAGGGGTGAAGCTAAGCCAAGCGGGCATGCCGGAGGCGCTGTAGCTCAAGAACTGCGCAGCATCAGGATCGCTGAAGGTGTTTGCCGGAACCGTGAAGGTGAAGGGCTGATTGACCGTTGCCGTGCGATCGGGGAGGGGATGATCCACGACGGGAGGGGAGTTCAGTCCTGTGCCTTGGATGGCGAAGGTGAAGGGGCTTTCGTCCGCGTCATTGTTCGCGATGCTCACCGTCGCGGTGCGCAGACCAGTGGTGCTGGGGTCAAAGGTGACGGTGAAGGTGGCATTGCTGCCGCTGCCGATACTCGCTGGCAAAGAAATGCCACCGACGGCGAAGTCGCCACCAGCGGTGATGGTGGAAACTTCGAGTGGTGCCGAGCCAGAGTTGTTGATCGTGAAGGTGCGCACCACGGTGATCGCGGTGCTGCCGAAGTCGGTATGGTCTGCCGAGTCAGGCGTCGCATCGCCATTGGCGATGTCCGTGCCGTTGCCGCTCACCGCGATCTCGGGGACAGGAATCAACTCGGACTCAAAGGCCCCGAGATCGACCACTCCATTCACCACTCGGGGGAAGCCCGAACCGCGCTGGTCAGTGGTTAGAGGGTTGCTGTCAATGTCGAGAGCCAATGCGTTGCTCCCTGCGTCAAGAGCCGGGCTGCCTGCTGCCAGTGCGATGGTTTGCGTCGGCCCGCCATGGTCTGCCAGCACGCCGGCATCCACACCGCCGTTGTTCACCACGCTCGCGAAGACCTCGGTCGCCGTCGTGGTTCCCGTGGGTGCGCCGTCCACCGAGACTGTGCCACCGACGATGTTCCCGCCAGTGAGAGTCGGGCTGCCGGAGATTTCGGGGAAATTCACGGCGTTGTTGCCGAGAACGATGCAGTTCACCAACTGGGCCGATCCCGAGAGGTCCAAGCCCCCTCCAAAGCGCCCTCCACTGGGTGCCGTCACGGAATTACCAGACACCGTGCAATGGGTCATCACCAGGGAATTGCTGCTGTGGATGGCGCCACCCGTTGCCGACCCGCTGCCACCACCGTTGGCCGCATTGCCCGACAAAGTGCATTGATTCAACGTGAGGGTGCCTGAATTGTTGATGCCACCACCTCTGACGGAATCTTGCCCTGCGACGGTATTCCCGGAAATCGTGGACCGTATCAATGTCAAAGTCCCGGCATTCCGAATGCCACCTCCAAAATCGTAGGGGCCGAGGGCCGCGTTCCCCGCGACGGTGCTGTCGGTGATGGTCAGGGTACCGCTATTGAAGATTCCCCCACCCTGGGAGTTCTCAAACCCCGTTCCCAAGGTCGAATTGTTTGAGATGACGCAGTGGCTGATCTGAAGGATGCCCGAGTTGAGCACGCCCCCGCCAGTGTTGTTCGCGGCCCCGGCCACATACCCCCCTGAAATCGTCACGCCCTCGATTGCGACGGTCACACTGCCGATGTTGAAGACACGGCTGGCATTGTTTGCCGAGATGGTCAGCAGCTCCGCGCCTGGGCCCGCGATGGTGACGACATGCGTGATCTCTAACTCCGCGCCGCCGAGAGTGATGGTCTGCGCGGTGTCGAACAAGGGTGAAGCGAACGTGATCACTGGGCTCAGTCCCGCGCTGCCGCTGTTGGCATAAGCAATCGCCTCACGCAGGCTGGTCTGGTTGTCAAAAGCATCCACCGTATCCGCCGTCGTCGTCACCACCAAGCTCGGTGCTTCCGGCTGGCGATAGCCAAAGTCCGCGGCATTGTAGTCCTCTCCCACCGCCAGGTTAACCGACAACGGGATGTTTGCCGTCGTCAAAACGTAGCCCACCGGCAGCGTCGTCTCATCCACTCGCACCTGGTAACTCCCCGTCGCAAGTCCCGTGATGTCATAGGCGCCGCTGCCATCGGTCGTGTCTCGCGGCTCGCCACCGTCCCAGTTGCCATTGGTGTTCAGATCGATGAACACCGTAATCCCCGACAGTCCCAACTCGCCGACGTCTTGGATGCCGTCGCCATTGGTGTCATTCCAAACAAAGTCGCCAATCGAGGCATCCTGCTGTTGGAAACCGAAGTCCACATTCGGATTGGCGCTGCCAGGCGTCAGTGTCGCACTCAGCGGGTCGCTGGTGGTCGCGACGAAGCCCGAGGGGATCGAACTGTCGTCCACGCTCACCGAGTAGCTCCCGCTGGGAAGGTGATCGATCAAATAA
Source organism: Verrucomicrobiaceae bacterium (assembly GCA_024232965.1). Classification (GTDB taxonomy): domain Bacteria; phylum Verrucomicrobiota; class Verrucomicrobiia; order Verrucomicrobiales; family Verrucomicrobiaceae; genus JACKQF01. The sequence continues at coordinate 353,993 of JACKQF010000007.1, forward strand.
AAGCCGGAACCATCCGAGGTGTCGTTGGGTTCACCGCCATCAAATTGGCCGTTGGTGTTCAGATCCACAAAGACCGTCACTCCCGACAGGCCCGGTTCCCCTCCATCCTGAATGCCGTCGCCGTCGAGGTCATTCCACACGAAGTTTCCAATGATGTTGTTCGCCAGCACCGTCGTTGTTTCGGAGTCGGAGTTGTTTCCGGGCGTCGGATCAAACACGGCGGAACTCGCAGTCGCGTTCAAGGTGATCGGTCCCACGGTGGTGAAGGCGACGAAGACATTGATCGTGAACGATGCCGAGCTGCCTGAGGCAATGCTTCCCAAGGTCGCCACCGGCACGCCATTGGGATCCTCGGACGAACCGCTAGTTGAGACCAAGCTCACACCTGCAGGTAGGGTGGTGCTGACCTGCACGCCCGTTGCGGTCGATGGCCCGTTGTTGGTGACCGTCAGGGTGTAAGCCAGCGCACTGTTGGCATAGACTGGGTCTGGGCTGTCGGTGATGGCCAGGGACAGATCAGCCACTGGCGTGCCACTGCCCTGAAGGCCAAGGGTGAAAGGGTTTTCATCGCTGTCATCGCTGGCGATCTGCAGGATCGCGCTGCGAGATCCGCTGGCAGTTGGGGAAAAGGCCACCTGGAAACTCATGTTCGCAGACGGCGCGAGCGTCGTCGGAGCAAAGCCACTCACCACAAAGTCACTCAGGTTCAAGCCATTGACTGACACGCCGGTCAAGTTCAGAGGAGCGGTTCCCACATTGCGCATCGTCACCGTGCGCGTAGGACTGGTGCTGCCGACGTTGGTGTTCACAAAACTGATTGACGAGACGCCGCTGGTTAGATCCGTCGCTGGCGTCGCATCCACGGCGATCTCTGGCACAGGAATCACTCCCAACTCGAAGGCCCCGATATCAATGGAACCGTTAACCACACGCGCGAAGCCCGTGCCGCGCTGGTCTTCATTCAGCGGTGGAACGAAGGCGTTCGGATCAAAGGCTGGATCCCCCGCATCGATGGCCGGACTGCCGGAAAGCAGCTCTAGCGTCAGAGTCGGTCCGCCGTTGTCGGCCAGCGTTCCCAACAGTGGATCGATGGGCGAACCGGACGTCCCCACTTGGTTGCCGTCGCTTCCATCACTGATGCCGGTCATGCCACTGTCCACACCAATCATGTTGTAGCTGCTCACAGGATTCACCGATCCTTGAATATCGGGACCACCGCCAGAGACCGTGTTGCCCGCGACGATCGTGTGATGAAGCAGCGCGTTGGTGAAGCAGCGAATCCCGCCACCAAAGACACCAGAGTTCCCGGAGATCGTGCTGTGGTTGAGAGTCAAACTGGTGGAGCCGTTGGTATAAATGGCCCCTCCGTCAACCTGGGCCGCATTGTCAAAGACGGTGCAGTTGATCAGCGTCACCGAACCGCCTTCCGCACTCACGCCACCGCCAAAGGACCCCGAATTGCCGGAGATCGTGCTGTGGGTGATGAGCACGCTGCCTCCAGAGGAATAGACACCTCCTCCGTTGCGACCAATGGCACCCGTCGTGTTGTCCGAAATCGTGCATCGGTTCAGCACCAAAGAGCCCGCACTGGCTTTGCAAATGCCGGCGCCCACATTGGCCGCCGTATTGCCGGTGATGATGCAGCCATTCATCGTCAAGCTGCTGCTGCCATCCATGTTGATGCCGCCACCGTTGCCACCGCCCGCAGCATCGGTGATTGTCAGTCCATTCATGCTCACGCTGCCGGAGCTGATTTGAAACACGCGACCGGTGTTGTTGGCACTGATCGTCACTCCCACTGTAGGACCCGTGATCGTGACGTTGTGATGGATGCCAAGTTCCGCGCCATTCAGCGTGATCGTCTGCGCGGTGTCGAACAGGGGCGAGGCAAACGTGATCACGGGATTCGCTCCTGCAATGCCGCTGTTTGCATACGCGATCGCCTCTCTCAAGGTATTGGCACCATCGTAATCGGTTGCGGTGCCAGGCGTGGAATCGCTGATGGTATCCACCACCAAGTTGACGGGATCGAGAACGGTCAGAGTAAAGCTCTGGGTGGCATCGGAGCCGACACCGTTGCTAGCCGTGATGGACACAGGATACACACCCTGAGTTCCCAAGGTGGGCGTGCCGGACAGCGTGGCTGTACCGTTGCCGTTGTCGAGGAAGGTCACTCCGGCAGGAAGGCTGCTCATGGTGCTGAGTGCAGGCACTGGAAAGCCCTGCGTTGTCACCGTGAAATTCCCCGGACTGCCCGCAGGGAAAGTCGTTTGGTTCGTGCTTGTGATCACCGGAGACCGATTGACCGTGAGGGTAAAGGACTGCGTGGCATTCGGCACGAGTCCGTTGTTGGCAGTGATGGTGATTGGGAAGGTGCCTCCTGTCGGCGTGATGGGTGAGCCGGAGATGGTGGCCGTGCCGTCATGGTTGTCTGTGAAGGAAACCCCACTGGGAAGCGCGCCAGTCCTGATCAAAGCAGGGAACGGACTGCCAGTGGTGGTTACTGTGAAGCTGCCTGGCACAAACGCGGTGAAGGTCGCGCCCGTCGCACTGGTGATGGTGGGCAGCGCTTCATCGTCGGTGACATCAATGGCGTCCGTGCCGTCAATGAAGCCCCCAGCAGAGGCCGTGATCGTCACGGTCTGCGTGCCATCGAGAATCGCATCGTCCACAGCCGTAACTGTGAAAGTCGTCGAACTCTGCGTGTCGGGGATCGTCACGGTGGCGGGCACGGTCGCCTCGCTGGTGTCGTTGCTGCTGAGATTGACAAGCAGATTGCCGACGGTGCCGGTGTTGCGCGTCAAGGTGGCCGTGGCGGTACCGCCGTTTTCACTCATGGAGGCAGGACTGATGGTCAAACTCAGCGCGGGCACCGGCGTGCCATTTCCAGCGAGGTCAAAGGTGAAGGGATTCTCATCCGCATCATTGTTGGCAATGCTCACCGTCGCCGTCTTCGGTCCCTGGCTGCTCGGGGCAAAGGTCACCTCAAAGGTCGTCGTCCCACCGCCCGACGCCACCGGTGTCGTCGGCTGCGCGGTCACCGTGAAATCACTGCTGCCGCTGAGCGTCACGTAGTCCGGCGCCGTGCCGGTGAAATTCAAGCCCGCGGTGCCGCTGTTGCTGATGGTGAAGGTGCGCACCACGGTGCCACCCGAAACCGTCGCACTGCCAAAGTCCGTGTGATCCGCCGTGTCCGGGGTGACGTCGCCATCTGTGATGTCCACACCGTTGCCACTGACTGCAATTTCAGGGGTCAACAGCGTCAGCCCGCTAAAGACCGCCACCTGCTCAATCAGCCCGGAGCTGCCGTTCTGGACGCCGCCTGCCGTGCGGCCGCGAGCGCGCAGGTGGCCGCTGGCGGGCAGGCTCAGGCCGGTGATCTGCCAGTTTGCCGTGCTGCCCGCGCGCGCCCCAGCGCCGAGCGGCGCCCAGTTCGTGCCGCCATCGGTGGACAGCTCGAAAGTGACCTGCTCCACCTCCGGCCCGGCTCCACCGCGCTGCCAGTCGGCTTGCGAGGGGCTGGTGGCCGTCAAGGTCTGCGTGGCGGCATCGTTGAAGAGCCGGGCAAAAAGGTTGCGCGGGACCGCCGCCCCGCCGTTGGGTGAGAGGCTGCTGAACTCCCCCCCGAGCAGCACCTTCCCATCCGCCTGCACCGCCACGCTGTAAACGAAGCCGTTCGCATTGGGGTCAAAGCCAGTGTCCAGCGTGCCATCCGCATTCACCCGGGCGATGCGCCTGCGCGTGACCGCCGCCCCGCCATTGGGCGAGAGGCTGCCGAAGTTCCCCCCGAACAGCACCTTCCCATCCGCCTGCACCGCCATGCTATGGACCATGCTGGTCGCATTGGGATCAAAGCCGGGGTCAACCGTGCCATCCGCATTCAGCCGGGCGATGCGTCCGCGCGTGACCGCCGCCCCGCCATTGGGGAAGAGGCTGGTGAAGTTCCCCCCGAGCAGCACCTTCCCATCCGCCTGCACCACCACGCTATTGACGAAGCTGTTCGCATTGGGATCGAAGCCGGGGTCCACCGTGCCATCCGCATTCAGCCGGGCGATGCGGTTGCGCGTGACCGCTGCCCCGCCATTAGGCCTGAAGCTGGTGAAGTTCCCCCCGAGCAGCACCTTCCCATCTGCCTGCATCGCCATGCTAAAAACAGCGTCGTCCGCATTGGGATTGAAGCCGGTGTCCACTGTGCCATCCGCATTCAGCCGGGCGATGTATTTGCGCGTGACCGCTGCCCCGCCATTGGGCCAAAGGCTGTTGAAGTTCCCCCCGAGCAGCACCTTCCCATCCGCCTGCACTGCTACACTATTCACGTCGCCGTCCGCTGTCGGATCAAAGCCGGTATCCAGCGTGCCATCCGCATTCAGCCGAGCGATGTTGTAGCGGGTCACGCCGAGCACCTGCGTAAACGAGCCAGCAATGATCGTCTTCCCATCTGGCTGCACCGCCGTGGCAAACATACCGAGACCGACGACCGAGGCATTCAGCGGATCAAGATCGCCAGCAGCTGGCACAATCCCAGCACCCGCAAGGTCAAACGTGAACGGATTTTCGTCAGCATCATCATTCGCGATGCTCACCGTCGCTGTGTGCGGGCCTGAGCTGCTCGGGGCAAAGGTCACCTCAAAGGTCGTCGTCCCACCGCCCGGTGCCACCGGTGTCGTCGGCTGCGCGGTCACCGTGAAATCACTGCTGCCGCTGAGCGTCACGTAGTCGGGCGGCGTTCCCGTCAGGTTCAAGCCAGCGGTGCCGCTGTTGCTGATGGTGAAAGTGCGCACCACGGTGCCACCAGAAACCGTCGCACTGCCAAAGTCCGTGTGATCCGCCGTGTCCGGGGTGACGTCGCCATCGGTGATGTCCACACCGTTGCCACTGACTGCGATCTCGGGAGCTGTCACCGGAGCTGCCGCGCCATTGGTGAGGATGATGCCGCCTTGTCCCAACGCAAACATGTGTCCAGGCTCAATTCCCCAAACGTTACCTAAATTCTTGATAACCGGAGAAATCTGAGCGCTCCAACCCGCACCATCCCACTTGAGGATCCCCCCACCGGCTGCTACCGCCCAAATGTGGTTGGCGTCGGTGCCCCAAACGGCATCAAAAGAATAACTTGAGTTGGAGATTTGCGATTCCCAGTTCGTGCCGTTCCATTTGAGGATCGTGCCCAGGTCACCCACGGCCCAGACATTGCTGGCATCGGTGCCCCAAACCCCGCCAAAACTTCGCGTTGTACCTGAAGCCTGCGCACTCCAACTCGTGCCATTCCACTTGAGGATGGTGCCGTTGGTGCCAACCGCCCAAATGTTGGAGAGATCACTCCCCCAGACGGCGTCCAGATGTTGTGTGGTGCCAGAAACCTGGGTGCTCCAGCTGGAGCCGTTCCATTTCAGAATCGTGCCGCTGTTGCCCACCGCCCAGACGTTGTTCGGATCATGCACCCACACTCCAGTGAGAGAGGAGGTGGTACCGGAGGTCTGCGTAGTCCAGCCCACACCATCCCACATGGCGATGAAGCCGCTGTTTCCCACCGCCCAAATGTGGCTGGCATCGAAGCCGTCCACGGCGAGAACGTTGCCAGCCGGCCCCGCAGGGTCCAGATTCCAGGTGGTGCCATCCCATTTCAGCACCAAGCCCGCACCGACGGCCCATATATTGTCCGACGCGGTGCCCCAGAGGCTGCCGCCAATCCCGTCTGAGGGTCGCAGCGTCCAGTTGGTGCCATCCCATCGCAGAATGGTGCCCGAGCTCGAAACGATGACTGCGTGATTGGCGCTGCTGCCGCCGACACCACGATAGATCTGTGTGGTTCCTCCCGCGTCCGGCGTCCAAGTTGTGCCATCCCAGTGCACGATGGTCCTGGTGCTGCCCACCGCCCACACATCCGATGAGCCGCTTCCCCACACATTAAAAAGAGACTGCGTGGTTCCCGAGGTCTGGGCGCTCCAGCTCAGCCCATCCCATTTGAGAATCGTGCCGCCGCTGCCGACCGCCCAGACATTGCTGGCATCGGCTCCCCAGACGCCGTTGATGCTGGTACTCGTTCCCGAGATTTGCGCGCTCCAACTCAGCCCATCCCATTTCAAAACGGTGCCACTAGCGCCCACGGCCCAGACATTGCTGGCATCAGCCGCCCAGACACTGTTGAGATTCGCGGTCGTCCCAGAGACCTGAGAGCTCCAACTGGTGCCGTCCCACTTCAATATCGTTCCATTGGATCCAACAACCCACACGTTGCTGGAGTCACTGCCCCAGACACCGGTGAGACTGGCTGTGGTGCCAGAGGCTTGCGGGGTCCAGCTCACGCCATCCCATTTCAAAATGGTGCCGCTGCTGCCGACCGCCCACACATTGTTGGCGTCGCTCCCCCAGACCTTGAGCAAACTCGACTGGATGCCGGAAACTTGGGGACTCCAAACGCCCCCTCCATCCGCAGTCCGGTAAATGACCCCTTCCAATCCTACGGCCCACCCGACGTTCGCATCTGCAAACCAGGTGCCCAAGAGATCCCGCCCGTCCACCCGGTCTCCGCTCGACATCCAAGTCTCCGGCACCGCCGCCGCTCCACGAACGGTGAAGGTGTAAGGGCTCTCCGTCAGATCATCGCTCGCGATGCTGATGGTGGCCGTCTTCACTCCGGCACTGCTGGCGGTGAAGCTCACGAGGAAGGGGTTGCTGCCACCGGCAGCGGAAACTGGATTTGAAGGCTGCTGTGTCACCGTGAAGTCGCTGCTGCCACTGACGGTCACGTAGTCCGGTGCGGTGCCAGTCAAATTCAGCGGGGCTCCGCCAAGATTCGAAATCACAAACGGATGCACCAGGCTGCCGCCACCCACGGACAGGCCTCCAAAGTCGGTGCCATCGGCCGCGGCCGGTGTGGTGTCGCCATTGGCGATGCTGTAACCCGCACCGGAGACCACAATTTCGGGAACGGCTGGCGGCGCTGCGACGGGTCCGTTGGTGAGGACCAGGCCAGGGTTGCCTACCGCCAGCATGTGGGCCGCATCTGTCCCCCAGATACCGAAGACATAGGCCGTGGGGCCGCCGATGCCGGAGTCTTCAGCACTCCAAGCGGCTCCGTCCCATTTCAGAATTTTGCCGCTGTCGCCCACCGCCCAGACATTGTTGGTGTCGATGGCCCAGACACTTCTCAAGTAGCCGGTGACGCCAGAAGCCTGCGGACTCCAGTTTCCGCCATCCCACTTCAAAATCGTCCCCGCCTGACCCACCGCCCAGACATTCCCGGCGTCCGTTCCGCCGACGCCGAACAACGACTGCGTGGAGCCGGAAGCCTGAGGGCTCCAGCTCGCGCCATTCCATCTCAAAATCGTGCCACCGCTGCCCACCGCCCAGATGTTATTGGCGTCGATTCCCCACACACTCATGAGGCTGGCCGCCGTGCCGGAAGTCTGGGCCGTCCACGCACTGCCATTCCATTTCAAAATGGTGCCGTTGTCACCAACGGCCCAAATGTTGCTGGCATCCGTGCCCCAGACGTCGCGCAAGAGTTGTGTCGTGCCGGAGATCTGTGCGGCCCACCCGGTGCCGTTCCATTTGAGAATGGTGCCGCTGGCTCCCACCGCCCAGGCATTGCTGGTGTCCGCTGCCCAAACACCATGCAGATCCACCGCCACACCAGATGCCTGCGCGCTCCACACCGCACCGTTCCAGGCGAGGATGGTGCCGGACATTCCTACTGTCCAGATGTGGTCCGTGTCCGTTCCCCACAGATCGTAGAGATAGAAGGCGTCCGATCCGGATGCCTGCGTGCTCCAGTTCCCTCCGTCCCATTTTAGAATCCTCCCGCTGTCGCCAACCGCCCAGATATGGTTCGAATCCGTGCCGAATACGTCGGACACGTAGCCTTGCGTGCCTGAGGTCTGCGCCGTCCAGCCGCTGCCGTTCCAATGCCGGATGATGCCGTCGGAACCCGTCACCCACACATTGTTGGAATCCGTGCCCCAGACGCCGTTGAGGAAGTTCGCGGAGCCGGAGAAATTCCCCACCCAGCTCGATCCATTCCAGCGGAGTATCAATCCATTGTCGCCCACCGCCCAGACGTCCGTGGTGCTGGCAGCCCACAAGCCGAATAAATGGGTCGAAGTCAGCGGCGATATCGAAAGCCAGCTTGTGCCATTCCACTTGCGAGCGATGGCGGTGGCGCCCACCACCCAGACATTGTTGGCATCGACACCGGCGACAGCATACAAGGTTTCCGTTGTATTCGAACTCTGCGAAGTCCAACTGGTGCCGTCCCATTTCAGGATCTTGCCGTTGCCTCCCACCGCCCAGATGTTGCTGGCATCTGCACCCCAAATTGACAGAAGCGCGTTGGTGATGCCGGAGGTCTGCGCAACCCACGCCGAACCGTCCCACTTCAGAATCGTACCGCCATAGCCCACCACCCAAACGTTGCTGGCATCGGTGCCCCACACACCACTGAGGTATTGCGTCGTTCCAGACTCCTGCCATGTCCAGGTCGCGCCACCGTCCGTCGTGGCAAAAATGCGCCCGGACTCACCCACAGCCCATCCGGTATTGGAATTGGCAAACCATGTGGCGTTGACTGTTCTGCCATCACCGCCAGGTCCGTGAGGATGCCAGACACTGGCTTGCGCTGGCGTCCAACACCCAAAAGCCATTAGGCTGGCCACGATGAGACGGCGGACGAGCCATTGGGCACCACCGAACGGTGGGCAGAATGAGAGGATTTGGGACTTCATGAGCGACGGAGGTGGAGGTGGGCGCTGCGTTTGCCACGAGGCGCGCGATGTGGGTGTTGCGGACGAGACTTGTCCCAACTGCGTTCTTCTCCGCGCCCGCCGAAAAATGACGGGGCGTTGCTCACTTTTTTTGGTCGCCGATTCAGGCTGCGAAAATCAGTGCTTTCCTACCGGTCGCACGAAGTGCGTGAAATGCGCATGATCTGCGCACGCGAGCACTTCTCCATCGGGGCTGAAAGAGAGATGAACGATCGCCTCGCTGGAGGGCTCCAGCTCTCTCACCAACTTATGGCCGGTCATGTTCCACAAACGCACACTCCGATCCCTTGAACCGGTGGCCAGCAGGGGCAGGCTGGGATGAAATGCCAGCGCCGTCACTCCTGCGTCGTGAGCCACAAACTCAGTCTTCACTTGCAGTGTATCCGCGTCACGAATCCGCACCCGACGATCTTCACCACCTTCGGCAAGTTGTTTTCCATCCACCGAGGATGCCAAGACGAGTACGCGGGAGGGACTCTTTACCCGACCCACCATCGCGCCGGTTTCTGCGTCCCAAACAAAGATCTCCCGGCGATGATCGAAGCCAATGCCGGCTAGGCGGCTTATGCCGAGCCACGCAAGTTCGCAGTGGATTTTGTTGAGCTGAACATCGCACTCGCAGATCCGTTGGCCGGTCTTGGTGTCGAATATCTCGATCAGTTGCGCTCCATTGCTGGCAGCCAGGCGGGAGCCGTCAGCGTTCAGAAACAGACTCTCTACCCGCTGTTGGGACTTTGCCGTGACCCCCAGTCGATAGGTGCCACCTTCACGTCGCACAGTGTAGAGATTCGAGGGAGTGGTGCGCCCGACCGGCGCACCTCTTGCAACCATCGCCAGCGCAGCGATGTCGCCAACCGCATTGGCGCACCAAAAGTCGTTGAGGGATGCCGTGGGCGGTTTGGGAATTGGCAGGGTCACTGTGGCTGTGCCTGGCTGGTTGTTACTGAGGGGAATCACTCGGTTGTCGTTGAGAAACATATCTCCCGCGCCCCAAAAAGCTGAGGACAGATGGTTGGCAAACAGGGATCGTTCTGGAAAAGGCAAAGACTCATTGGACCAGGCCCGTGTGTCGGGTCCGCTGACGACGACATCGCCGCTGAGCGGATGCATGCCGACCGCAGAGATGACCCCAGCGCCTCCCATCAGGTTCTGCAGGGTGCGACCCGTGGTGGCATCCAGAATGCGCACGACTCGACCGCCCGAATCGAGTCCAGCAGCGACCAAGAGGCGTCGGCCATCACCGCTTAAGGCCACGTGCACCTGCTGAGCAGATTCGCTCACAGGTAGTTTGAAAAGGGTCTCTTCGTTCGCCACCTTGCATGCACGCACCCAGCCATCGTCGCCACCCAGAAAGAGGACCGATCCATCACGCGAAACGTCCAGACTTTGGATGCGGGCTCTCGAGGGCGAAAACCGCCGCAATTCGTCCCCAGTGGCATCATCGAGAATCCGCAACGCGCCGCCATAGACGGCGACGATCTGGCCAGATGGGAGAAAGATAGCGCGGCTGACCAAGGGCTTCTGCCACAGCTTTTCCCCGGTGATGGCATTATGCATTGAGAGGATGCTGGCATCCGTCGCCAGAATCACGCGCTTGCCATCGGGATGGAAGCGTGCCCACGCCACATACATCGGTGGCCAGTCTCCCAGCGGTTTGCCGCTGACTACATCGTAAACGCAGGCACCTGCTGAATCAGGTCGCCCGGACACTAGCAGGCTCCCATCCGGCGAAAAGTCCAGTGCCCATGCGTCATAGAGCACGGCTCGCTGCCTTTCCGTGGCATGAATCTCGGCGACACGAAACCCCGTTGGTGCGTCCACTAGGGCAATCTGTCCCGATTTCCCATCGATCATTGCAAAAACGCCCGGACGTTTGGGATGCGGTGCGGCGCCCATGAAGATGCTGCTTCCTCCTGCCTCTATCTGGCACGTGGAATTGTCGGCGCGAAGGCGGAGGTACTGCCAGGATTTGTCGCGCAAATTCTCAGGCACTCCGTCCAGCGCACTCTTCATTGCCTTGCTGTCATGGGCACGGTAGGCAGCGGAAGCGAGTGCGAGTTGAGACTGCGCCCGCGCTTGTCGTTCCGCTTCGCCTCTCGCTTGGGCTTCGATCTTGGCAGCATTGGCCGCTTCCGCACTGTGCCTCGCCTGTTTTTCGCTATGAACCAGTTTGAAAACAAACCCGACACTGAGCACCACCAGAGCCAGCATGGCGCACGAGGCAGACTTGTGGCGCAGCATCAAGAGATGCAGTTGTCGCCAGGCACCAGCACCTTCTGCATTCGTTGCGAATCCACGTTGATAGGCCAGCACCTCCGCCTGGAGTTCTGTCACGGACTGATAGCGCGAACCCCGATCCACCCGCAGCGCCTTCATCACCACCGCAGAGAGTGCCAGTGGGACTCGACCGCCGGGACAATGCGGCAACTGCTCCATCCGGCTTTGCGCGGGGGTTAGCACCTCACCTGCAGCCACTCGGCCGTGATCTTGCGCTTGCGTGCCACGCGTCGAAGGGGGCGTCACCGCACCTTCGCGAACACGCTTCAGCACCGAAGTCGCGTTTTCACCTTCCACCGGCGGATGCAGGGTCAGGATCGCATAGAGCACACCACCCAGCGAAAACACATCCGACCGCTCATCCAGATCATCCGCCTGACCTTCCGCCTGTTCGGGAGACATGTACTGTGGTGTCCCCATCACATCGCCCTCGAGAGTCATCCCCAAGACTACATCGGCGATGGCCGGTGTCTTTACGCCCTCTGTGGTCCTGCCTTCGCAACTCCGCACCTTGGCGAGCCCCCAATCCACCACCAGCACTTCCCCGAACTCCCCCACCATGATGTTGTCCGGCTTTAAATCTCGGTGCAGTATCCCTTGCGAGTGCGCAAAGGACACCGCGTCGCAGATCTTGTCGAAGACTGTCAGCAGCGCCGCCAACGGATACTGCTGTGCTGCGGAGACGTCTCCTCCGCGCAAGTCATCCAGGATCTGTTGGAGAGTCCGCCCTTTGACCAACTTCATTGAGTAATAAGCTCGCCCCTCGGCATCCCGACCGAGATCGTGAATCGGCATGATGTTCGGGTGCTCGAGTCGCCCCAGCACGCGCGCTTCATTCTCAAAACGCTCCAGCGCATCTGGCCGCCCTTCAGACGATGGCAGCACCTTGACGGCCACGGTCCGCCCGAGCGACGGCTGCCATGCCCTGTAAACTTCTCCCATTCCGCCCCGCCCAATCTTCTCGATCACCTCGAAACTAGCCATCCCCGACGACGGTTCTGCCGACACCGCGCCGTGCAAAGGATCCTCCTCGCATCCCCCCATCATCAAGCAACGTGGGCACATTCCGCCAGGTGACTTCACCGGGTCGAAGCTAGTCTGGCAGATTGGGCATGCGTCCACGTGCATAGTCTTCCCCAAATTGAATCCATTATGACAGCGAATCCTGCCTTAGCCGCTAGCTAGCACCTGAATCAAATGTTCCCGCTCTGATTCCGCTGCCTCTGGGCCATCGACCGTATCGGCGATCTCCTGCTCCAGCAGTTTGCGGTACCTCTCCCTCAAGCGTTTCACATTCTGCGCCACGGTGGCCGCATTCATCCCGAGTTTGCGCGCCAAGGCATCGTGACTCATCGCCGCTCCGTTCCACACCAACGTCGACTCCAAGACGGCAAAAACCTCGCCACGTCCCCGCTCTTCATACTCGGCGCGCAGACGTTGCAGGACGTGGTCCAGCAAGGTGTGAGCCCAGCGGCGGTCGAAGGCCTTGTCCGGCGTCTTTCCATCCACCGGGTCCATCATGAGCGCGTCTTCCGCGTCATCCAGTGAGATCACCTGTGCGCTGCCGCCGCGTTTCTGCCGCTGCTGATCCCGATGCATGGTCCGGAGATGATTCTGAAACCCGCTCAACAAAAAGGATCTTAGCTTACCTCGGCTCTCGCTCGCGGTTTTGATCGATGCGAGGCGCACGACATCCGCACAGAAGTCCTGCACTGCATCCTCCGCATCCACTGCCGTGAGCCCAGAGCGTCGGGCAAAGACATACAACGGTCGCCAGTAAATTTTCAGCAATTCCCCCACAGCTTGAAGGGCGGTGCGTTCGTCGCCGGTGTTGGCGCGTAGCACCAGTGACCAGCGGGTGGCCGGAAAAGGCGATGGAGAGGGTGCAGAAGGCGATGGTGCGGTCATCACAAGGCAGCGGTAGTTTAACCGCCGCAGACCGTAGAACTCGAATCGGTTCAAGACAACGTCCAAAGCGCCAGCTATGGAACAAAAGCTATTGCTCGAATACTGCGCGATGGACGAATCTTGATCGACTCTCAA
>JACKQF010000008.1 GCA_024232965.1 Verrucomicrobiaceae bacterium
GAAAAAATGGCGTCAAAATCGGTGCGACACACGCGCCCACGGTGACGATGCAGGAGGCATGGAAGCTCCCCTTCAGCCCTACCATGTGTTCTTGTTCATCAACGGCAGCCAAGTCGGCGACAACCAGACCTTCAAGGACTGGTATGCCGACGATGCCGCCGCCGTTGCCGATACCCGCGCCTTCTTCACCGCCCAGGGCTACCAAGTGGACGAGGTGACCGCCTCCCACGGCGAAGTCCGTCCAGCCAATGACCTGCTGCCCGCAATACACGGCCGCATCCTCACCGTGCGCCTGACCAACCCTCCAGCCTGAACCTCCATGCGCTTCGATCTCGACGCCCTTTATGCCTGGATCACCGTGGCGGCTCTCTTCGCCGCCTTGGTGGTCTTTGGCTGATTCATCCGCAAGCTGCGGACACGCCACCCGAACCCCAACCCGCCGCCATCATGCCCGCCCAGACCACCCTAACCCAGCACAGCCCCGAAATTGAACTGCCGCCCGATGCCGCCACCGCCGATGACCACCGCAACCCGCGCCGGCGGCGCACCGCTGCCGAGCCTGAACCCCAGCCGGTTGGCGATCTCGTCCATCCCGAGCCCCGCCACGACATCGACAAGCTGATCCTGCATCCGCAGGTGAAGACCGACATCCTCGCCGGGCTGCGCGCCTTGGAGATGCGCGAGCACCTTGAGGCCGTGTGGAACCTCAGCGCCATCCAGCCGCAGCAGGGGCGCTGCATTCTGAACTTCTACGGACCGCCCGGCACCGGAAAGACGCGCGCCGCCCTGGGCATCGCCCTGCGCCTGGGCAAGCCGCTCTACCAGGTGGACTACAGCGCCGTGATTTCCAAATACTTGGGGGACACCGCCAAGCACATCAAGGCAGTGTTCCTGGCGGCGCAAGAGCAGGACGCGGTGCTGTTCTTTGACGAGGCCGACAGCCTACTCTCCAAGCGCGTCGCCACAGGCGAATCCTGCTCGACCAGCATCAACCAAAACCGCAACACGCTGATGCAGGAGTTGGATCGGTTTGATGGCGTGGTGATCGTGACCACCAACCTGTTTGAGAACTATGATCCCGCCCTCCTTCGTCGCATCCAGCGCCACATCCACTTTCGCCTTCCCAACGCCTCCATGCGCAGGGAGCTGTTCGCCCATCACCTCCCCAACCCGGACCGGGTGACGGCTGATTACGCGGTTCTCGCGGAGCTATCCAAGGGCCTCAGTGGCGGGGACATCCTGAATGTGTGCGTGAACGCGATTCATGCGGGAAGCGCGGATACTGATCCGGCGAAGTGGCAGGTCACTCAAGAGATGCTGGAGCGGGAAATCGCCAAGGTGAAGAAAGCGAAGGCGGAGCATGCGGGAGAGAAGGGGAAGAGTCGGAGGAAGATTGGGTTTGGCTACTGAACATGCGAATTGCAAATATTTGAATCCCAACAATGCCTTCGGGTAGGAGTCGTTAGAACATTATTATCGAATACCATCAGTAGCTGTTTTCCTGCCCACGCATTCTAAATCCCGCACCGACACCCGCCACGCCGATTTGGAAACGAAAGGCGGCTGGTCGCAGAGCAACCAGCCGCCCACGGACCGGACCAGCAGCTTATGGCTTCTTGGCGGTTTTCACCTTCGCCGCAAACTTGGCGGCGTCTTTGTGGAAGTCCTTGGTGCAGGATTTGCAGCAGAGATACACGTCGGTGCCTTCGTGGGTGACTTTGACGGCCTTGCCCATGGTGCCGAGGTCTTCGTCAGATACCACGCACTTTTTGAGCGGATAGCTCGTGGGGACGCCTGCATCAGCTGCGGAGAGGATTCCTGCGCCGAGGAGCAGGCCGGAGAGGAGGGCGAGGGTGAGTTTCATGATGGATTCAGTGTTTGGGTTTGTGATCGTCCAAAGGTGCGGACGGAGGGTGCAACTCCGACGGAAGGCCTACCCCTCAAATTTTTTCAATTCGGCGGTGGCTGAAAATGAAAAGCCGCCTGCGGGGCAAATCACAGGAGGCTTCGGGGGCTGCCAGTGTGCTTAGT
This sequence comes from Verrucomicrobiaceae bacterium, assembly GCA_024232965.1. Classification (GTDB taxonomy): domain Bacteria; phylum Verrucomicrobiota; class Verrucomicrobiia; order Verrucomicrobiales; family Verrucomicrobiaceae; genus JACKQF01. Next base: position 2,032 of record JACKQF010000008.1, read on the forward strand.
GCTGCGTGCAGTGACGCAGAGTGCCTCCGCAGGATTTGCACACATGCTTGGTGAGACTGCCGGTCTTCATCATGGCGATGATCTGATTTTCACAGTCGGGGCAGGACATGCGGCTGGCGTCACGTAGAGTGACGATGCCTTTGTTGCCTGGACCGTAGCCCGTGAACGGCGCTTTGAAGTGAACGGTGCCACACTTGTCGCAGCTCACGGCGGCGGTGGGTGCGGAGGATGGAGCCTGGCAGGACGCGAGAAGCAGCGTGCCGATGGCAGCAAGTCCGAGAAGCGAGGTGCGGATGAGTTTCGTATTCATGGTATGGATGTGTTTGGTTTGTGTTTGGTTTTCGGAGCGAGTATCTGACCCGCCCTCATGGTCTGCAACTCCACGTCCGCGAGAACCCCTCCAGCTTCCCAATCCGCTCATCATGCAGCGCAAGATCAGCGCATCACAGGCTGGCATCGAGCATCTGACGAAGCATCTGGCGTGCTCGATAAACACGCACCTCCACCGCTTTGACCGAACAGCGCAACGCCGCTGCGATCTCGGCCTGGCTCATCTGCTCGACGGCAAACAAGAGCAAGGCCTCCCGCAGTTCCGAGGGTAGCCGTGCGATGGCTTTGTTCACCTGCGCGGTCTTTTCGTTTAGCGCGGCGGCGTCGTCCGGTGTGGGTTGTGGATCGACCGGATCATACGTGAGATCGCCGGCCTCATTTTCCATCGGAACGGTGGGATGTCGGCCTTTCCAGCGGGCGTGACTGCGGGCGAGATTGGAGGCGATGTGAAAGAGGTAGGTCGAGAAGGCGGCGGTCGGCTTGTAGCTCTTCCTGCTGGTGTAGAGGCGCACAAAAGTTTCCTGCGCGAGATCGGTGGCCGTGGCATGATCTCCGACCATGCGAAGGAGGAAGGAGGCCACTCGATCCCGCCAACGGTGCATCAGTTCGTTCAAAGCCAGATCCTCGCCCGCAGCGAGCTTCTGCATGAGCGGGATGTTTTCCTCGTCTGGGTAGCTCATGAGCGGCACGCGTGGTTAATGCCCGTGGCCGACGGATTCCGCTGAGCCGATGACCTGCGGCAGCATTGCATCGAGATACTGACGTGCCTGGGTTTTGGACATGACGCCTGCTGTTTGATGCAGGTGGCGCAAGAGAGCCTTCTGACATTCGACGTGAACGGCTGCCTGCTCCTGCAAGGCGGCATCAAACTCCGGCGTGGACAGGTTTCCTTGAGAAGCGAGGTGGCTGAGCATTTTCCTGGCCGCCATCACTTTCATACACATGGCCTCGCAGGTGGGTTTGTAGGCGAGGTGCAGTGCTTTGACTTTCTCAAACTGGGCGTCGTCGAGCTTGAGTTCCTGGTGCAGCCATTCCAATTCGGGCAGCATCGTCTCGCCATCATGTGAAGTGGTGTCCAGACGGGTGCCGCACTGGCATTGATTGCGGGTGATGAAAAAGGCCGCCGTGGAGGCTGTCACGGCAAGGAGGAGAATGATGAGTCCGCGTTTCATTGCTGAGTGACGAGATGCGCTGGATGCAGCGGATTGATGGAGGCGAAGTAGGCCGTGCGCTGAGCGGATGCGCTGCTCTCTCTCACGGTCAGACCACCAAGACTCGCGCCAAAGACCAGCATCACCGCAATCACAGCGACAGCAGGCGCGGGCCTGGAAATCCAGAGTAACAACGCCTCCGCGATCTCACGCCATCCGCCAAGGATGGACGCCGGGGAAGCCACGGAGACACGTTCCCAGACCTCGCGATTGAAAGAGGCTGGCAGTTCCATTCTGGGGTGGGACTGGCGGATGAGAGAATCGAGTTCGTGATCGTTCATGACGCAGAAAGATGTCGGATGATGGTTGAAAGTTCAACACACCAGGACATCCGATGCCTGGCGGGCTGGAAGGGTGGTTGACCCCTTAGTTGGCGCACTGCTGGCGCTCCGTTTTCTTGCAGTTCTTACCAGCGTGAGGCATCGCGCAGCCGGTGTTGCATTCGATGCTCTTGTTCACCACGAGGCCGTTCTTGATGCCGTTCGTGGTGTAGCGCGACTTGGTTTCGCAGCAGGACTTGAAGGCAGGCTTGGCGGGTGCGCTAGACTTGGGGGCGGTGAAGGCCGGAGGCAATCCTTTCCAAGGATTGGCGCTGGCGCTAGTGGAACTGAAGCTGACAACAAGGGCGACAGCGAGGAGGGTGAGTTTCGTTTTCATGGTTGGATTTGGTTTGCTAGGTGGTTTTGGTTGGGCGCGATGTTGTGCGCTCATCCAGTGCAACTCCACCCCTTGCCAAACCCCTCGGTTTTTCTGCACAATATCTCACGCGCTTTGAATAGTTCGGCACGAGCGCCGTCGAAATTGAGCTGCCCACATTGAAATCAGATGGGCGGTCATTCAAACCATCAAAACAACATTCCATGAAGTCATTCACGAACCTCTCTCGCACGGCCACCGTCACGGGTGCTGTGCTCGCCCTGGCGCTTGTCGCCGCTTTCGCCATGCCTTCCCAGGCCGCTTATGTGGCCGACAAGGCCATGTCCACCGCACGCGCTGCGGTCATGCATCTGTGCCAGCGCTTCTGCGGCAATCATCATCACCACCACGGCCATCAATGGTGTGGTCATGGTAAAGACTACTGGTGCCCTGGGCACTGAGCAGCGGCTCAATGCTTGCCTTCGCTTCCCTCCATCTCCTTCATGAAGCGCGCACCGTCTTCGGGGGACATCAGGCGGCTGATGTCCTCATGATGATGGTACTTTTCGTCACGAGTGCGGGAGGGTTTGATGCTGAAAGGGCTGCCATTGCCGTGGAAGTCGAGTTCGATCTGTTTAATGCGCTCCGCCTGCTCGTCATTGATGTGATAGGTGGACTTCCACTTCTGCACAGTGATTGAAATGGAAGCCGTTTGCTGGTTGATCGAATGGATGTGCAAAAAGATGGCCGGAAAAACAAGGAGCATGAACAGAATGCCGAAGACAATGGACTTATCCCGCAGCGACAATTTGGTGGGCGCGGGCGCGGCTTTCGGTTTGCGGGAGGTTTTGCCCATGGCGCTGTTACGTGAGGGTTCTCGCGCCTCCGAGGAGTCGGAGCGCGTTTAAGATCACGAGCAATGTCGCACCCGTGTCCGCGAGGATGGCGAGCCATAGGCTGGCGTGGCCGGTGAAGGCGAGGATGAGGAAGACGGCCTTGATGATGAGTGCGAAGGCGACATTGAACTGGATGATGCCGAGGGTGCGACGGCCCAGCATGACGGCCTCGGCCACGCGGGTGAGGTCGTCCTTCATGAGGGCCATGTCGGCGGTCTCAATGGCGGTGTCGCTGCCGATGGCTCCCATGGCGATGCCGACACTCGCAAGGGCGAGTGCGGGGGCGTCGTTCACGCCATCGCCGATCATACCGACATAATGATGCTCGGCCATGAGGCGGCGGATGTGCTCGATCTTCTGATCAGGCATGAGGTCGCCATAGGCTTCATCAATGCCCGCTTGCCGGGCGATGGCATCGACGGTGCGTTGATTGTCGCCGCTGAGCATGACGACTTTTTCAATGCCTGCGTCGTGCAGCAGGGTGAGTGCGTTGGCGGCCTCGGGCCGCATGGTGTCGCCGATGCTGAGGATGCCGAGGATGGCACCGGCACAGCCTTCATGCGGCGTGTGGCCGAGGATGGCGAGGGACTGGCCTTTGCCTTCGATCTCGGTGAGGCGGGTCTCGATCTCCGGGCTGCATAGTCCCAGCTCATGCGCCATCTTGTGATTGCCGATGAAGTGCGGGTGGCCGTCGATGACGGCGGTGGCACCGCGTCCGGTGACGGATTGATACTGTGCAGATTCGCTCCAAGTGATGCCCTTAGCTTGTGCAGCGGCAACGACGGCCTTTGCCAGCGGATGCTCGGAGTGTGCATCAATGGCGGCAGCGCGACGCATGATTTCCTCCTCCGTTATGTCGCCGATGAGGGTGATGCCTGTGACCTGCGGCCTGCCTTGCGTGATGGTGCCGGTCTTGTCCACGGCGAGGGCGCGGAGCTTGCCAACGGCCTCAAGATGGGCACCGCCTTTGATCAAGACGCCGCGCCGTGCGAGCGCGGTGAGGCCGGAGACAATGGAAACGGGTGTGGCAATGACGAGGGCACAAGGACAGGCGATGACGAGCAACACGAGCGCACGATACGTCCACTCCGACCACGCACCGCCCATGAGCAAGGGCGGCAGCAACGCGACGAGCAAGGCCGCGACAAACACAGCGGGCGTGTAAATGGTGGCGAACTTGTCCACGAAGCGTTGCGTGGGGGCTTTCTGTTCCTCCGCTTCCTCGACCAGTTTGATGATGCGGGCGAGCGTGGAGTCGCTGGCGGCTTTCATCACGCGAACGGTGAGCGAGCCTTCGCCATTGATGGTGCCTGCGAAGACGGTGTCGCCGGGCTTCTTCTCCACCGGCACGGATTCGCCCGTGATGGGCGCTTGATTCACAGCGGAGTCACCGGCGATGACTTCGCCATCCAGCGGGATGCTGCTACCGCTGCGCACGCTGATTTCCGAGCCGACGGTCACTTCTGCCACGGGCACTTCTTTGGCACTGCCATCGGCTCCTTTGACCAAGGCGGTTTGTGGCGTGAGCTTTAACAAAGCGGCGATGGCACGCCGCGCACGACCCACGCTCCAGGACTCCAGCAGTTCCGACAGGGCAAAGAGAAAGACGACAGCGGCACCTTCCGCGCCTTCGCCCACGAGCCATGCGCCCGTGACGGCCACGGTCATGAGCACGTTCATATCGAGCCGCAGTTTCTTGAGGGCCTTGAAGGCCGCAGGGAAGACCAGCAAGCCACCTGCCAGTGTGGCGAGGGCGAAGCAGATCGTGTGCAGCATGGCTGGCCCGAGTGTCAGCCATTGCAAAAGCATCCCGAGGCCAAGCAGAGTGCCAGAGGTGATGACGAGCGCGTTGCGCGGCAGCGGTGTGTCATCATGCCCGTGCTCGCATGAGCCGCATGACTTGGATTCGGAATCGGTGTGGGTGTCTTCGGTGCTCATAGATCAAAGGTGTGAAAAGATGTTGTGCTGCTGAATAGCCGCATGGGCGCTGCGTCTGACTGACACGCCGCTGTTGTGCGGCAACGACTCAAACCAAACCCCAACGCATCATGAAAAAACTCATCACCCTCCTGGCTGTCACCGCCAGCTTCGCCGTTCTCTCTCCTGCCTCGGTGCAGGCACGCGATGATCATGGCCACTCCTCCAGTCGCAGCGTGTCTCACAACTGCGGCTCCTGCGGATCGCCCGTGTATCGCGAACGCACATTCAATGGCTACGACCGCCACGGCCATCCCGTGTTTGGCTACCGCACGGTCGGACATAGCTGCCGTTCGAGTTCGGGTCATGGTGGAGGACACGGCTCCGGTCATGGCTCCAGCAGCGGCGGACACATCAGCCTGCCGGGCTTTCATTTCGACTTTGGCGGCAGTGGCCGTCATTAACAAGGTGTGCTGAGAATTGGGATTCACAGCACAGCCCATCGGAGAGCGATCTCCGGTGGGCTTTTTATTGATGGGCTGCGCGGTTGCTCTCATGCCTGTGCATCAACGGTTGTCGTCCAAGAGCTTCTTGATGGTGGGGATGCTGTAGGCTTCACCCACCAGTTTTTCGCCCACATAGGCCCGCACGGCCCAGCCATGGTAGCGGTTCCCGGTGGCTTCGATGCGCTTGTATTTGGCACGTTTGCCAGAGCCGCTTTTCTCTGAGTGCTGAGGCGTGAAATTAAAGCTGACCACAGGCGAGATGAGGCGGGTGCTTTTGCTTGCCTCAAGCGTGGCTCTGAGATCATTGGATTTCAGAGCGACGATTTTGCCAGCCGCCAAATCATCGGCAAAGAAGGTGCAGATGACTTTGACCTCGCCTTGAACAGAGGCACTGCCAAAAAGCTCGACTTCGAGGTGCTTTTTCACGACTTCGGCAATGCTGCCCTTGGGGTCATCGTGATCGGTCTTCATCGTGGCGGAGATGCGGACGGAATTGGTGGACTGCGCTTTGAGCGAGGTTCCGAATCCGAGCAAGAGGGTCAGCAGGATGAGGGATGTGGATTGAAAAAGTCGTGGGGTATTCATGGGATCAAGATGTTGGAGTGAAAGGCGGCGGTGCCACGCCAAGCGCTGAAGCAGACCAGCAGGATGAAAATGAGGATTAACACCATGACGGTGACGGCACTCCAGGTGGGGCCGTTGGGGCGTTTGAGCACGGCGACAAAACCCACGATCCAACCACCGAAGACGAAAATGGGACTGATCATGCGGCAGAGAACAAAGGCGATCATGTCGCCGGTTTCTTCGCCAGGGCGGTGATGACTGAGGCTTCCTGTCAGAAGACCAGCAATGAAGATGACCAATGCGGTAAACGATAAATAGAGCGCAGCTTTCGCTAAGGGCGTGAGCGATGAGGGAGGTTCATCTTGCATGGTTCTTGAGTTCATACTTGCCGCTTTTGGTATGTGCTTCGGGTGCAGGATGGAGCAGCACGATCCGGCTGACGTAATCCGGGCCGAAGAGCGGATTGTGGAGATTGACCTGAACCTTCATGCCTGGCTTCAAGGCCGTGGGGGAGGTGTCGGGTTCATTGCGCCAGAACTTGGCGATCTTTGACCATACGAACTCACGAACGGGGCCGTCATCCTGAGCAAAAACGATCTTGCGTGTGGAGGCGTCCACACTGCGGACGATGCCTGTCATGGGGGTGCCCCTGGGCCGGTGAGCTTCTGCGGCAGTGGGCAGCGAGAGCAAGCCAACCACAAGAAACAATGCAAGACGTGCAGGGGTGTTCATGGTCGTGGTGCCGCACAGCCAGCAGCGCCGCCCTCACGGTGGGACGGCGCTGTGGCATGACGCTGGCGAGTGAGGGATTACTTCTTCTCATCGCCGTGCGCACAGGTGCAGGCGTATTCCTTGTTCTTGCAGGTGGGGCAATCGCTGAGGTTCAGGTTGAACTTCTCGGTCACGGACTTCGCATCCGGCTTGGCCTTGATCTGCACCACGGTGGGGAGGTCATTGCCTTCGGGGACGGCCTTGTCTGAGATTAGCTTGTCGCCGTCTTTGGTGAAGCTCAGCTTGGTAGGAGCGGAGCGGTCGCCGAGGGTGACGCTGATGACTTGCTCACCAGGGGCGACGACTTTCATGTCGTCGTCGATGAAGCGGATTTCGACCTTCTTGTCTTTGTTCACGAAGAACTCGACGTGGGGTTCGACTTCCGTGATGAGCTTGCCGCCGGTGGGGCCAGCTTTGGCGGCATGTTCGTGGTCGTGTTTGTCTTTATAAGCAGCCGTGGCGGTGAAGGCCATGGCGAGGGCGAGCAGGGTGGTGGTTAGCAGTTTTTTCATGATGTTTGTTTGTCTGGTTTGGTTTCGATTCAGTTTGGTTTGGCTTGCCTTGGCGGCGCACGCTTGGAAGCGCTGGCCACCTTGGAAATTCATGGTTTAGTGCGAAGCAGGCGCTTCATTCTGGATGGCAGCGTCAGCGGCTTTTCTGCCGAAGGTGTAGAAGACCGTGGGCGTAACGCCGAGGCCGAGAAGGGTGCTGGTGATGAGGCCACCGACGATGACGACGGCCACGGGATGGAGGATTTCCTTGCCTGGCTGATCCGCTGCGAGCACGAGCGGGATCAAGCCGATGCCAGCGGCTAGCGCCGTCATGAGCACGGGCACGAGGCGTTCCTTGGTGCCACGTATGACCATCTTGCGCGTGAAATTCTCGCCCTCATGCTGCATGAGGTGCAGGTAGTGGCTGATGAGCATGATGCTGTTCCGTGCAGCTACCCCAGCCACAGCGATGAAGCCGACGAGCGTGGCGATGCTGATGTTGTTCAGCTTGAAGTAGGTGAAGACGAGGCCACCGACCATCGCCAGCGGGATGTCGCACAGCACTTGAATGGCAAAGAACGGCGTGCGGAAATAGCCGTAGAGCAGGAAGGCGATGACGAGCAGAATGATGCCGGTGAAGATGGCAATGCGCCGCGTAGCGTCCTGCTGGGCCTGGAACTCGCCCTCGAAGGTGACGAAGTAGCCTTCGGGCAGTTTTACTTTGGCAGCGACTTCCTCCTGCAATTTCACCACGAGGTTGCTCACGTCTCGCACGGTGGGCTTGATGGCGAGGGCGAAGCGGCGCTGGCTGTTCTCGCGGAAGATGACGTTTGGCCCCTTGGCCTCGCGCACGTCGGCGACGAGTGACAAAGGGATGTGCTGACCCTCACCTGTTTCCATGGGCAGCTCGGCGATCTTGTCGGGTGAGTCGCGCCACTCCACGGGCAAGCGCATGACCAGGTTCACAGCACGCTGGCCTTCGCGCAGCTCGGCGACTTCCTTGCCGCCGATCATCGCGGAGAGCTGTTCATTCAGATGGCCGGGGGCAATACCATAGGCTTTGGCACGGTCACGATCCGCTTCGATGCGGAGCTGTGGAATGGAGGAGGTTTGATCCAGCTTGCAGTCTTCAAAGCCGGGCACGGTCTTGGCGACGCTCTGAATTTCGATGCCGAGCTGGCGGAGTTTATCGAGGTCGGGGCCGAAGATTTTCACCGCCACAGGTGCCGACACGCCGCTGAGCATGTGGCCGATGCGGTCGGCCAATGGCCCGCCTACCACGGCGAAGACGCCGGGGATGGTGCGGAGCTTCTTGCCGATGTCGTCGAGGATTTCCTTGCGGCCTCGGCCTTTGCTGGCGTGCTCGCCTTCGATCTCGCGGAAATCGACATCGAACTCCGCAGTGGACACAGGCACCACATGGTCGCCGCGTTCGGCACGGCCCAGACGACGGCCCACCTTGCGCACCTCGGGCACGCTGAGGATTTGCTGCTCAATCACGTCGGAGATTTTGTTCATCTCCTCCAGCGATGTGCCGGGCGCGGTAGTGGCAGCGACGAGCGCGGTTTCCTCCTGGAACTTGGGTAGGAAGTCCTTGTTCATCTTCGGATACAGCGAGAACGCAGCGATGACGATCACCAGCACGATGCCCAGCATGAGGAAGGGCTGGCTGAGGCCAAAGCGCAGCAGCGTGTGCTCCAGCAGCCACTTCATGCCACGGGTGAGGAAGCCGTCTTTGTGCTCGTGGCCGTGCTTGGGATTTAACAAGATCGAGCAGAGCACCGGGATGGCCGTGAGTGAGACAACGAAAGAGGCGATCATCGAGATGATCGTGGCAATCGCGATGGGGGCGAACAGTTTGCCCTCCACACCCGTCAAGCCGAGCAAGGGCAGGAACACGAGAATGATCAGGACGGTGGCGTAAAGGATGGAGTTTCGCACTTCGCCCGATGCCTTGGCGATGACTTGCAGGCGCGGATGGGGTTGGGCCAGTGCGGCATTCTCGCGCAGACGACGGAAGACGTTTTCCACATCGACGATGGCATCATCAACGACCATGCCGATGGCGACGGCGAGGCCACCGAGGGTCATGGAGTTCACGCTGATGTCGAACCATTTGAAGACCAGCATGGTGATACCAAAGGACAGCGGCATCGCCATCAATGTGATGAACGTGGTGCGGAAGTTCAGCAGGAACAGGAACAACACAATGGTCACCATGATCGCGCCATCGCGAATGGCTTCGGTGAGATTGCCGATGGCGTGGTCGATGAAGTCCTTTTGCTGAAACAGCAGCGTGGTTTCGACGCCTTTGGGGTAGGTGGCCTTGAGTTCTTCCAGCGCTTTCTTGATCTGCTCCGTCAGCGCACGGGTGTCAAAGCCCGGTGCCTTGGTGATGGACATGATGACACCATAGGTCGGCGATTTTTCCGGTGCCTGGCTCACGGTGGCATCACCGCGCATGGGTTCGATGCCCCACACCACTTCCGCCACGTCACCGATGGAGATGGGCCGGTCATTCACCTTCTTGATGATGGTGCGGGCGATGTCGTTCAGCTCCACGGTCATCGCCAGATTGCGCACCATGATCTCGGTGGGGCCGGTGTTGATAAAGCCGCCCGTGGTGGTGTTCGCCGAATCGACAGCGGCCTGTTCCAGCTCGTCAAAGCTCACGCCATTAGCCTGCATCTTGTAGGGGTCGGGCTGGATCTCGATCTGCTTCACGCCGCCGCCCATGTTGAGGATTTCGGCAATGCCGGAGACGCTTTGCAGTCGGCGCTTGATCGTCCAGTCAGCGAGCGAGCGCACCTCACGCGGCGGAATGTAGCCGTCCTCGCCCTCCTTGATCGTGGAGCGCACACCGACGAGAAGGATTTCTCCCATCAGCGAGGCCACGGGCGTCATGAAAGGCTGCACGCCTTCGGGCAACTGTTCGCGCACGCCTTGCAGGCGCTCTTGGACCAGCATTCGTGCCTTGTAGATGTCCGTGTCCCAGCCGAACTCGGCATAGACGAGCGAGAGTGAAACATCCGAGTTGGAGCGCAAGCGGGTGAGTCCCGCTACGCCCATGAGAGCACTTTCAATCGGCTGCGTGACGCGCATTTCGACTTCTTCCGGCGCAAGGCCAGGGGATTCCGTCAAGATGATGACGGTGGGCTTGGTCAAGTCCGGCAGCACCTCCACGGGCAGCTCGGTGGCCGTCTTCAAGCCCATCACCATGAGGATGAGCGAGACGCCGATGATGAGCGCTCGGCTAGCGAGCGCCCAATGAATCATTTTGTTGAGCATGGCTTACGCAGCCTCCTTCTTGATGGGTTTCACCGGGGCTTCATCCTCATCAGCGGCAGCGCCACGCTTCTTGGTGAACACGGCAATGAGCAGCAGAATGAAAAGGACGATGGTGGCATACATCCACAGCGAACTGGCTCCGCCTTCCTCATGTGCATGACCACCTGCGCCGCCTTTTTTCGCGTCCATTTCGGCTTTCTTCTCAGGGGTCAGCTCGCTGCCATCGGCGGCGTGTTCGTGGCCGTGCGCGGCATCCAGTGCTTCCTTGAGCGACACGCTGCTGGCTCCGGCAAAGGACAGCGAATAAGCGCCGCGTGTGACGACTTCATCCGCTGGCAGCAGGCCGTTGGTGATCTCGACAAAACGATCATTGATCTCGCCCACGGTGACGGGCGTTTTGACGAAGGCATTCGCGAGGTCGAAGTCCTTCACATAGACAAAGCGGTTCGATGCCTCGCCTTGCAAGGCAGCACGCGGCACGCTGACCACGTTGCTGCGCTTGCTCATCACTATGCTGAACTCCGCCCGCATGTCGGCACGCAGCAGACCGCCGGTATTGGGCAGGCGGAAAATGGCGTCAATGGTGCCGCTGGCCTTGTCGGCACTGGTGCCGAAGCGCAGCAACTCGCCATCAAACTTCTCGGTCGGCAGTGCGGCCACCTTGATGTGAGCCACGGTGCCGGGCTTCATGCGTCCGGCCTGATGCTCCGGCACACGGGCGACGGCATAGACTTCGCTCAGGTCAGTGATCTCAAGCACGGCTTTCTCTGGGTCGATGGGATCGCCAAGCCTGGCGTCCACATGCGTGACGAGGCCCGCCAGCGGGGCTTGGAGTGCAATCACGGGCGGCGGATCACCGGGTTGACGGCTCTCGACCTTGGCGACTTCATCGCCCAGCTTCACCGTGTCTCCTGGAGAGACTTTTAGTTCGATGATGCGGCCTGGAATGCGGCTGCTGACAGCCGCGATCTTGCTGGGAATAGCCTCGACGCGGCCCAGCGAGAAGATGGTGGCCTCGAAGTCAGTTTCCTCGACCTCGACGGTTTCGATGCGGAGGTTTTTCACGCCGGTTTCATCCAGCACGACGGTGTTGGCAGCGCGTTTAGCATCGGCGGCATGAGCCAAGCCGGACAAGGCGAGGCAGAGGAACAGTTGGGCAAGGGGTCGTTTCATGGTGAGAAAATCAAAGTGGGAATGTTGCGGTTAGCGTTTCGTGGAAGTGACTGGCACAGCGGGCGCGTGCTTGCCGATGGCGGACTCGTAGCGGATGCGGGCGAGGTGGAAGTCACGCACGGCATCCAGCGCTGCGGCTTCGAGTTGCAGGCGTTGCTCGCGGGCACGGAGGATGGTGAGCAGATCGGTCTGGCCGCTCTCATAGGCTTTTTCCAGCTTGCCGGTTTGTTCGATGACGAGCGGCAGGAGCTTGTCGCGGGTCTCGTGCGCGAGATCAGCGCTGGTCTGCATGTCCTTCCGGGCATTCTCTGCATCACTGCGGATTTGCTTGGCGAGCGCTGCCTGCTCCAGGCGCACACGCTCTGCGGCGGCGGTTTTCTCGGCGACCTGCCCTTCGTTCTTGTTCCAGAAAGGGAGCGGAAGCGAGACACGGAAACCGATCACGCCATTGGTTCGCCGATCATCGCCAGATGCGTTTTGAGTCTCTGGCCCGGCGAAGATGCCCGCGCTCACGTCCTGCCACTTGTTGGCTTTGGCGAGGCTGATGTCGGTTTGAGAAGCGATGACTTTGGCCTCGGCGAGCTGATAGTCGGCACGTAGCACCCAATTCGCCCCTTTGCCTGGCACGTTCATTTCAGGGAGTGCGCCAGAGAGCGACAGCGCATCATCGGGATCGAGATTGAGCATGGGCTTGAGCGTGCCCAGCAGGCTGCGGCTCTCGCCTTCCAGCTTGCGAGCTTCCACGATAAGGCGTTGCGCATCCACCTGGGCCTGCGCCGCATCCAGCGCGGAGAGTTCACCTGCTTTAGCCCGGCCTTGCACAAACTCGGAGAGCTTTGTCGCCAGCTCTGTCTGTTGCTGACGCAAACCGCGCTGCTGCTCGATGGCGAGAATCTGCACCGCCAAGGTTTGCGCCTCGGAAATCAAACGGCGCTCGGCATCCTTCACTTCCAGCTCTGCTGCGGTGACAAGCTGCGCGGTGAGTTGCTTCTCCAGTCGCAAGCGCCGGGTGATGGGGAACGATTGATCGAGTGACAGCATAACCTCGCCTGGTGAAAGGTAGGTTTCATTGCGCGAATCCAAGCCCACGGTGGGATTGGAGAGACGACCTGCGCCGAGCTGGCGACCGCGTGCCTCCTCCACAGCCATGCGAGCGGCTTTGAGGGAAGGATGCGAGGCGCGGACACGCGGCCCGATGTCGGAAAGTGAAAGGGTGAGTGCGGAAGCGGATGAAGCAGCCGCAAGGAACAACAAGAAAGTCAGAGAGATTGAGCGAAGCATGAAAAGGGTGGTGGTTTGTGGTTTGCAGGCGTGGACATGCCATGCCTGGAGCAATGAGAAGATCGCCAGTGCGCCTCAGCCGTCAGTCGTGGACGGCAGCGCGGGCTTCTTGCCTTAAACCAAAATCACCATGCAACGTGCCACCTGCAACGATGCAGGCGGACTCTCTCCCCCGGTGTCCAGGGGCATCCTCATCCATTCATTTTCGGCGAGTGCCTGAATCAGCACCCAATCGTGAAACCAAGTCTCAGCGACGAGCACTGCGACGAAAGCGGGAATCGAAACGGCTGCGAAGTTTGAAGTCGAAGCCTGCATGTCCACGCTCAGCGGCGTGTGGTGCTCTTTTTCGCCTTGGTCGTCACAGTCCTTGGTGGAGCTTTCCTCGCAAGGCACCTCACCCGCGTGGTTATCCACGATCACGCGATGGCAGTGCTCCGCTTTCGTCTCGACCGGCGCATCGCCATGGGCACAGGCATAGCCACGCTGCACGCCAAACACCTGCGCACACGCGACGACCAGAACGGCCAGCGTGGGGAGGATGCGTTTGCGGAAAAGTGACATGAGCGGTGCTATGATGCTCTCGGGACTGGAAGTATTCAATTTTAATTTTGAAGCTCCTGATCCCAGAACTTGGAATCAGGAGCTTTCCAGCGGGTCAATCACTCGTCGCAGGTGCAGGCATATTCGGCGTTGCCGCAACCTTTGCAGGTATGGAGCTGGAGCTTGATGCGGAAATTCTTGGTCTTGGCTTCGGGGGTGGATTTGGCCTGGACGACGACTTGGTAGCCTTCGCCATCAGGGAGCTTGGTGGTAGAGACGAAAAGATCACCTTTCTTCGCGAACTCGATCTTGGTTTTGCCGGTCGGTGCTTCGGCGGTGGCGGTGATGACTTCGGTGCTGGCGGGCTGGGCTTTCAGCGCGGCGTCATAGACGGCGATGCTGATGCTGCGGTCTTTTTCGACGAAGAACTCGGCTTGCTTGCCGCCGAGATCGAGGATGAGGCCTTTGCGGGGGCCTGCTTTGACTTTGGCATCCGCAAAGGCGGACGTGGTGGCGAGGGCGGCGATGATGATGGCGATGTTGAGCAGTGTTTTCATGGTGTGTTTGTGGTTTGGGTTTTCCGTTCGATCCAGTCGTAGAGCACAGGCACGACGAGCAGGGTGAGGAAAGTGGAGGTGAGGATGCCGCCGATGACGACGGTGGCGATGGGGCGCTGGACTTCGGCCCCCGCGCCAGTGGCGATGGCCATGGGGACGAAACCGAGACTGGCGACGAGGGCGGTCATCAGCTTGGGGCGCAGGCGCGTGAGGGTGCCTTCGACCACGGCATCACGCCGCGTGCGGCCTTCGCTGCGCAGTTGATTGATGTAGCTGATGAGCATGATCCCATTCAAGACGGCGATGCCGCTGAGGGCGATGAAGCCGACGGCGGCACTGATGGTGAAGGGCATGCCGCGCAGATGGAGGGCAAAGATGCCGCCAGTGGTGGCGAGCGGCACACAGAGAAAGATGAGGGCCGCCTGCCGGAACGACCCGAAGCTGAGAAAGATGAGCACGAAGATCAAGGCAAGGGCCAGCGGCACCACGATGGTGAGGCGTGTTTTGGCTTCTTGGAGGTTCTTGAACTGACCGCCAAACTCGAAGTAGTAGCCGTCTGGGAAGGCCACCTTCTCATGGATGAGGCGAGACGCTTCCGCGACGAAACCCTCGGTGTCCCGTCCGCGCACGTTAATGAGGATGCTGACGCGGCGCTGGGCGTTCTCGCGGGCGATCTGCACGGGCTGGGGGACGAGGACGATCTTGGCGACTTGGCCGAGGGCGAGCATGCCGCCGTCTTCGGTGCGCAAGGCGAGCCGTTTCATGCCTTCCAGATCGCTGCGACGGTCTTCGCCGAGACGGACGACGATGGGGCTGCGTTTGTTGCCGTCGATGACGATGCCGACTTCAGTGCCGGCGAGGGCGGATTCGATGAGGCGGTTGAGTTCATCGGCATGGACGTTGAACTTGCGCATGGCGTCGCGGTCCGGTTGGATTTCGATCATGGGGTTCTTGCCGATGTTGTCGAACTCGGTTTCGCCGCCGCCGCGAATGCCGCTGATGACGGTGCGCACTTCGCCAGCGAGGCGCTCCAGCTCGTCGTAGTCGTCGCCAAAGACTTTGCACACGAGGTCGGCGCGTGCTCCGGCCATGATCTCGTTGAAGCGCATCTGGATGGGCTGGGTGACGAGGATGTTTTGGCCGGGGACTTGATCGAGCAGCGCTTTGCGCATGAGGTTGCCGAGCTGTTCCTTGCCGATGGGTTTGCCGTTCTCCTGCCGCCACTGGTCACGCGGGATGAGCATGAGATAGGTGTCGGCCACATTGGGGTTCATGGGATCGGTGGCGACTTCGGCAGTGCCGATGCGGGCGAACATTTCCTTCACCTCGGGGAAGTCCCGGCGGATGATGGCCTCGCTCTGCTTCTGCAAATCCAGGGATGAACTGAGGCCGGCGCTGCTGGTGCGGATGAGCTGGAAGGCAAAGTCGCCCTCGTCGAGCTGCGGGATGAACTCGGACCCGAGGCGGGAGAAGACCCAGAGCGACGAGCCAAACAGAACGATCATGGGCAGGACGATGAGCGCCTTGTAGCGCAGCCCAAAGCGCAGCAGTGGCGTGTAGAGACGCTTTGTGAGGGTGACGATCCAGTTGTCCTTCTCCTGAATTTTTCCACCGAGCAGGAAGGAACACAGGACGGGCATCAAGGTGACCGCGAGAACGAGTGAACCGCCGAGGGCGAGCATGACGACGAGGGCCATGGGCTTGAACATTTTCCCTTCAATGCCCTGCAGCGCGAGAATGGGCACATAGACGACGGTGATGATGAGCACGCCGAAGAACATGGGGTTGGCGACTTCCTTGGCGGACTTGAGGACTTCTTCGGTGCGTTCGCGGAGGGTGAGGGTGCGACCGAGCGCGTGCTGCCGCTCGCCGAGGTGACGCACGATGTTTTCGACCATGACGACTGCGCCATCAATGATGAGGCCGAAGTCGATGGCCCCGAGACTCATCAGGTTGCCGCTGATGCCGTAGCGCACCATGCCGGTCATGGCGATGAGCATGGAAAGCGGGATGACGAGGGCGACGATGAAGGCGGCGCGGAAGTTTCCCAGCAGGGCAAAGAGCACAACGACGACGAGCAGCGCGCCTTCGGCCAAATTTTTCTCCACGGTGGCGATGGTGCGGCTGACTAGGCTGCTGCGATCATAGAGTGTCCGAATGACAACACCCTGCGGCAGCTTGGGCTGGATCTCGACGAGTTTGGCGCGGACGGCACGGGCGACGAGGCGCGAGTTTTCACCAGCGAGCATGATGGTGGCACCGATGAGGGCTTCCTGTCCGTCGTCGGTGGAGGCTCCGGTGCGGAAGGCGCTGCCGATGCTGACGGTGGCGACTTCGCTGAGCAGGATGGGCTGCACGCCGCCAGCGAACTTGAGCGGAATGGCGAGGATTTGCTCGATCTCATTCACGCGTGTGGCGGCGCGGATGATGAGCTGCTCGCCGCCGATCTCGACGTAGCCGCCGCCGGCGTTGCGGGTGTTTTGCTCGACAATTTCCGCCAGCATGTCGAGCGAGAGTCCACGGGCGGCGAGGCGGGCGGGGTCTGGCTCGATGACGATCTGTTTGCGATAGCCGCCGCTGGTGTTCACCTCTGCCACGCCGGGAGTGCCGCGCAGCAGGGGCTTGACCTGATACTCCTGGATTTGCGCGAGTTCCATGAGCTGGGCTTCGCGAGTGGCGGGCTTGTGCGGTGCGGCATCGCTGTAGTCGAGGCTGTAGTAGAAGACTTCACCGAGGCCGGTGGCGATGGGTGCGAGCTTGGGCGTGAGGCCGGGCGGCAGCTCATCAAGCACGCTTTGCAGCCGCTCGGTGACGAGCTGCCGGGTGCGGTAGAGGTCCACGTCATCCTCAAAGATCATGGTGATCTGCGACAGGCCGAACTTCGAGAGTGAGCGGAGTTCCACCATCTGCGGCAGACCTGCCATCTCGATTTCGATGGGAAAAGTGACGAGCTTTTCGATCTCCTCAGGAGCGAGTGCGTTGACCGCAGTATTGATCTGCACCTGCGGGTTCGTGATGTCTGGCACCGCGTCAATCGGTAGGTGAATGGCCGACCAACTGCCGACGCCGACCAAGATGAGCACGGCGAGCACAACGGCGGCGCGCTGCCGCATGGCAAAGGTGATGAGATGAGGGAGCATGGCGTGTGTTTCAGAGGCCGCAGGTGCAGGCCTTGCCGCCCCGCACGACCTGCAATTCGGCAAGCCAGAGGCCCATGACTCCCGAGGTGACGACCTCGTCGCCGGTGTAGAGGCCGTCCATGATTTCAACCTGCTCGCCGCTCATGGCTCCGGTCTTGACGGGCGTGCGCAGATAGAACTCGTCATTCCTGGCATAGACGAAGGTGCCCTCGGCCGTGGTGAGCAATGCCGCTGCCGGAATCGCGGTCACGGGGTCGCCAGCGGGAAATCGAAACGTGGTTTTGATGGCGGTGCCCGCTGGCAGGGGTTCGCTGGTTTCCACGGTGACTTCAAAGTCGCCGAGCGTCACATACGGTGCCTTCTCGATGTGTAGCACACGACCTTTCGAACCACCCAGTTCCACGATCATACCGGGCTGCACCCGTGCGGCCTGATCTGCGGTGAGCCAGCCACTGGCACGGGTGCCACCCTGCACTGCCTGCATGGCGATGGTGAAAACCGGTGCAACTGTTTCCTCCTGCACCTCGGCGGTTTGCAGTCTGATGGACTGCGCCATGAGAGGGGTGAGCGCCACACCTTTGCCTTCTTTAAACTGTGCGCCGTTTTCCGGCGGGGTGGCCGGTTCTGCGGCAGAGCTGGCACTGGAATCGCTACAGCCCGTCATAGCGGCGGTGATGATGACGAAGATGGATAAGACAAAGACGAGTTTCATAAAAGGGGGTGGTTACGGTTTTGCTGTGGTGAGAATGACCAGACTGCCGGGAGAACCGGTGAGGGCCTCCAGCGAGAGTGCGGCTTCGAGCGCCTGAATCTGCGTTTCATTGATCGCCTCCACAGCGGCTAGATACTTGTCCTGAAGTTCGACAAACGTCGCCATGGGCACGGCACCCAGCCGGTAATGACGATCCGCCAATTCTGCCGCGTTGCTGAACTTGGACATGGTGTCGTTCTTCCACAGAACAAGGCGAGCCTGTTGCGTCTGGAACAGCAACATGGACGCTGTCACCTGCCGTTCGACTTCGCGCTGCATGGTGCTGAGGCTGGACTGTGCCTGCATCTGCCGTGCTTCGGCGGCAGTGACCGCCGCCTTGCCATTCTTCCAGAACGGCAGCGGGAATGAAACCCCGACGGCGAATACGGATTGGTTCTCCAGCGCGGGGGCGTTCTGTTGCTGGATAAACGGGCCTACCGTGATGGTGGGGTAGCGTTCATTCTTTGCCAGTTCGACTTTGAAGCCCTGCTGTTCGAGTTCCGCCTGCCGGATACGCAGGTCATAGTGGTTCTGCATGGCTGCTAGCAGCAGCGAATCGAGCGAGGCTGCCGACTTCATCTCAAAGGCGGCCCGCAGCACGACCAACGGCGTGTCAGCGCGGCGGCCCATGAGCTGGTTCAGCTCCAGCAACGCCTGCTGCACGGCCACGGCAGCCTTGGCCGCACTCGACTCGGCCACGAGCGCCGCCGCTTCAATGGTGACGATCTCCAACTGCGGCGCGATGCCTGCGGGTTCGCGCTGCACCATCACCTCCCGTAGTGATGCGTAACGACCTGCCACTGCTTTCGCGGCAGTCGCGACATCCTGCTGTGCTGCGAGAGAGTAGGCCAGCACGCGCACCCGTGAGGCCAGATGAAAACGGAAGCGCTCCAAACCAAGCTCAGCGAGCATGATGTCGCGGTTGGCGATGGCCTTGCGCAGACCAAGCCGCCCCGGCCATTCGATGGGTTGCGCAAGACTCGCCGAAAAGGCCAAGCCATCGGAACTGCCGTCAGGGCCATAGACACGGTTTTTTCCGACTTGGAGGTCGATGGTGGGGTTTCCCTGTCGTCCTGCGGTGGAGCGATCCGCCTTCGCCTTTGCCACTTCCGCTTCGTAAAAGCGAATTTCAGGGTTGGTGGTAAGTGTCTGCGAGACGAGATGCTCGATCGACTTGGGTGCTGGCGGGGTCTCCGCCGGAAGCGATGGTATCCCTGCCAGCAGCAGGGACGAAAAGAGGAGTGAGCGCATGATGAAGATGAGGTGTGGATGAACGAATGGGCATGACGAGACCCCGAAATGGGGCGGCGATAGGCACAGCACTGCATCAGAGTGCGAGCGTGTGGAGCACTCCGGCGCAATCAGTCACCACCTCATGGGTGGCGCAGCGCACGAAGCATCAAGCCTGGATCGAAGGAGCGCGTGCCAGCAAGGCTGCACGTCGCGTGAAATGCCACGTCGTCCGCATCTCCGGCGGCGCGGTGGTCATTGGCAACCCGGAGGACTCCAGGGCTGTCGCGAGTTCGTCTTGAAGACGGATCATCGCCTGAAGCAACTCCACCAGTTCCACCATCTGCATCGCAGGAAGCATGACTGGCGCGGGAACTTGGCTGTGGGAAATCGTGTCACTCGGGCAGTCGGCAGGAACGTGGTGCTCGTCACCATCATGCTGTTCATGGTCCGCACACGAGCAGGAGACCTGGTTGGCACAAATATCTGGCCCATAACAGCAGGCCGAAGCTGGCACCATCAGGGCCAGCATCAGTAATGCGAGGATTTGCCAAAAGCGTTTCATTACACGAGACTCAGTAAGCTTCGCCGACATCGTGAGATGGTCAATCCTGGAAATCATACCAGGCGAAGTTTATAATATTAGTCGGCGGCGTGAAGAATGGAAATAAGATATGTTTTTCACGAGTTGCCCCATGGTTCAGCGCTTGAAAAAGTCCGCCTGATCGTTGGAAATGGTTCATCCGGGAGATTTGGGAGGAGTCTGATGATTCCGGGATCAGTTCGCACCCTCACTGTTGCCGCTTCACGCCTGCGGGTGCGCTTCCTTGCCGCTGAGTGCAAGGGAATCTATTTCCGAGATAGCTCTCAAACTTGGGTAGGGAACCCCCTTCTCAAATCGTATGAGGGGCGTTTTTTCCACTTTCCACTTTTTTCCATCCACGACGCTCGAAACCCCTGAAAATGAAAGGATTCAGGGGTTCCGCGTCAGTAAAGTTGGGTGGAGTTCGGGACCGCTTGAACCTTCATGAAGTTGACCAATCGCTGGACGTTCTCCCAAGTGATCTGATCCGGGCCGAAACGAAAAAGCCGCCAACCGGCCAACCCCGCCTCCAGGTACTTTTCCAGGTCCGCATTGAACCCGGCGGCCCGGTTGTGTCGCCCGTTCACCCAGATCCCACCCTCCACCTCAATCAGGCAAAGGGTCGGTAAATGTGCAAAATCGGCCCTCCAACGCCGCTCGGAGTGGAACCGGTATTCCCTCTCCAGGGGAGGCCCCCCAGTTGCCTTCCACAGCATCAGGAAACGGTCCTCCAGGCGGGAGGGAGATTTGGCGGCACGGTAGCGCAGGCGGGGCATGGCCTGAGCAGAGCGTCAACCCTTGATGTGCAATTTTGTTGGAAAACGGTGTGGTTCCCACAAGATTCGAGGATGCAAACCTCAACTAGCCCTTGACTTGCCCTAGCAAATCTCGCCGTCTCATTACTCCCGCAGATTTCCAAAAAGCGTCTCGCATTCCTCCCTCCCGAGACTCGCCTCGACACCCTGAAACTCGCTGCTCAAATGGCCCGTGACCTTCTCGGTTTCTGCAATTTTGGCGATGATTCATTCAGCGCGGCTGAGTTGAGAACGGTGATCGCCCGGGCCGAAGATTCAGACGCCAAAGGTGTGCAGCCAGAATGGATCCGACTGCCGTCACCAAAGACGAGGTGCCCATACAGCGGATTGAGCCGAAGTTCATTGAACATGCTGGCCGTGCCCAGCAAGGAGAACGGCTATTCCCCTCCCGTTCGCAGCGTCTGTCTCCGCCGGAGGCACGCAATCCGTGGCGCACGATTAATCCACCTGCCTTCTCTTCTCAGCTACCTGAATTCTCAGAAGGGGTGACATTTGTGTGATCTTCCTCCTTGTTCAAGCGCTGCTCCAGAACAGCCACCCTCTTTTCGAGATCGGAGGTGAGCGCTCTGCCGATGAGTTTCGCCAGCCATCGGTCGATGGGTATGAAGAAGACGAACACAGCCCAGGCGAGGCCAATGGCGAGTGACCAGTTGAATAGATCGGATGGAATCATGGGTAGGTTTGGGGTTTGGGTTCAGAGAAGATTCATCTGCTCGGGATCATCCACATGGCTCTCGATCTCGTCGGTCACCGTCTTGCTGATGCTGAACTTGACCTTGATCTTGGCCGGAGCACCGTCCTGGACGGTGATGCGCAGGCCGATGGCGAACTTGCCATCTTCGTCAGCTGAGTCCTTTGCCTCGCCCCAGTGGGTGGCGAGCAGTTCGCGGACATGATCGAGGGCTTGGTTTTGGATGGGTTGGGCGGTGTCTGTTTGCATGATGGGTATGAGGGTTGATGAATGAGGGGTCAGTCGATTTCGCGGATGATCTTGAGCACGACGCCCAGATCACGCTTGAGGGTTTCCTTCTGTTCGGGCGTGGCGCGGGTGTTCCAGCCGCTCTCCTTCATCTGCGTCCACCACGACCAGAGCCGGTTGATGAACGGGATGTGGTTTGGCTGGCCGCGATCCGCCACGTCGGCGGTCATTTCATCCGGGGTGAGCAGGTGTCCGATGGTGATGCTTTTGCGCAGGCGACGGGTTGAGACGGGTGCGCCCCCTTCCCCGCTCTCCAGCGCCAGGTCCAGCCAGTGTTCCTGGTCCTCCGGTTCCAACTTCGCCACCGCCTTGTGATGCTCCCAGGAGAGTTGCTCGTTGCGCAACGGGGCAGGAACCCGCCTCGCCACGTAGGCGTAGGTCAGGAGGGTGGAGCGGTCGAGGCCGGTGAGCCGCAGCGCCTCGTCGTAGATCTCCGAGCTGACACGACCGCGCGGCCCGGCCTGTGATTCAAGGCCAGGCAGAGCAGACGGAGAGCGGAAGTGATCCTCGCCATAGACCAGCCAGTCACCAATCACGAAGGCCGCGCTGGACATGGCGGCGCCGAACCTGGGGGCCATCGCCTGCCATTCCTCGAAGCTGAGGCCGTCCTGCATCCGCAGGCCGGTGCGGGTGATTTCGATCTTGTTTTGGATGCTGGCAGGGACGGGTTTCATGAATGGTCGTGGAGTCGTTGGAGCCGGGCCTTACGATAGCTCTGACGGGCGAGCAGTGAGCGCATGGCGCGGCTGGGCTTCAGATTGAGGGCTTGCGTCAACTCGACGCAGCGCTTGGAAACGGCCGCCCGGGTCACACCGTGGCGTTTGGCGATCTCCGTCATCGAATCGCCGCAGTAGACCAGGCCGGTGACCAGGGCCAGGCACTCCAGGGAAAGCCGGGCGTTGCTCTGACTCACCAACTCGCCCACCAGGCGGCGCAGCAGGTCGTGCAACTCTTCGCCATCCACCGCTGCAGGCGGCGCTTCTGCACCGCCCTCGTCCAGTGCATGGGCCTCGGCTTCGCAGCGGGCGCGGGAGGATTCGGCCGCGTCCTTCACCGCCCCACCGGAGCCGCAGGGCAGATATGCTTTCTCCAACCCCATGCCTTCGAGCTGGCGACGGTCCTCGGGAGACATGCCCCCCACCCATTCGTCGTAAGCACGGCGGTAGTCGTCATCGCGCTCCCGCTGCCGGGAAGCGTAATTGGCACCCTCGGCAAAGATTGGATCATCGTCCTCAAAGTCCATGGCCGTCGCTCCCTTCATTTCTCGCCCCAGTTCGAGCAGACGCCCGCCTCCACCTCGATGGGCACCTGCGGGAACAGGGCGGCCATCGCCTCGATGAGGGTTTCCCGGACCAGACTGCAAACCTCGTCCGCCATCATTTCCGGTGCTTCCACGATCACCTCGTCATGCACCGTGGAGAGCAACCGCGCCTCCCGCGGAAGCCGTGATGCCAGCAGCACCAGCGCCCGCTTCATGCCATCGGCGCAGCTCCCCTGCACCGGCGTGTTGACCAGGGCCGTGAAGCGCTCCCATTCGGAGGCGGTTTCAGGAATGAGGCGGCGGCGGTCAAGGATGGTCCTCACCTCCCGCGCGCCGGCATCGGCCTGGTTGCGGCTGAGACCATGCCACTGGCGCAGGTGACCATAGGTGCGGAAGAACTGGCGGCGGATCTGCTCGGCCTGCTCCATTTCCAGGTGGATGCTGTAGCTGGCGGCGGCATAGCGGACCAGGCCCGGAGCGCTCTGGCCGTAGAGAAGCCCAAAGTTCGCGGCCTTGGCCATCTGCCGGTCCTCCTTGGTTACCGTGTCGGCCCTCTTGCCAAGCACTTCCGCAGCCGTCTGCTTGTGCAGATCCACGCCGTTGCGGTAGGCCTCGATCATCTTGGTCTCACCCGCGATGGCAGCGGCGGCACGCAGCTCAATCTGGGAGTAGTCCGCCACGATCAGCTTGTGGCCAAGGGCCGGCACGAAACACGAGCGCAACTCCCCACGTCCCACGTTCTGCAGGTTGGGATCTTTGGAGGAGAATCTCCCGGTCGCCGTGCCAGTGGGATCGAACCGCCCGTGGATGCGGCCATCGCCCCTGGCGCAGTCAAGCAACGAGCGGGCCTGCTGCGCGATCTTTTCGGCGCCACGAAACTCCAGGATGAGTAGGATCAAATCGCCATCGTCCGCCGCCTTGAGGGTTTCCTCATTGGTGTTTTCGACCTGGATGCCGTAGCGCGCGAGCCCCTCGCGCAACTGCTGTGGACTGCCCGGGTTCAGGCGTGGATCGCCCAGCTTGTTGCGCAACAAGGCAGCGTGTTCGGCAGCGTTCGCCTTGGCCCGGGTTTCGATCTCCCGCAGTTTGGCCTGGTCGACGGCGATGCCAGCCGCCTCCATTTCGACAATGACCGGTACCAGTTCGAACTCCAACCGCCCCACCACGTCGAGACGCTCATGCTCAAGATCACCCCAAAGCTTGTCGGCCAGGTCGTGCAGATAGTCGACGTCCCGGGCCGCGTAGGCGAGCTGATCCTCGCCGAGGAACATCGAACCCCAGTCGGAGAGACTGTGATCGGGGGCGGGCTCGATGCCCAGGTAGCGGTCGAGGCACTTGTCCAGGTCGTTGCCGGGTTTGGTGCCGGCACTGAGCAGGCGGGCGGCGACCAGGGTGCAAAACACCCGGGAAGCGCGCAGCCCCACCTTGTGGCGGAGCCAGAGCAGGTCGAACTTGGCGTTGTGGGCGATGATCTCCACCGACTCGAGGGCGAGTTTGAGTTCACCCAGATCGTAGCCGATGGACCGCAGATCGAGCAGCCAGGGGGCCTCGCCCCGGACGCGGAGGGAGAGCAGGCGAATGTCCCCCGCCCAGGGGTCCAACCCGTCGCTTTTGCGTGGGCCGTAGGTTTCCAGGTCGAGAGCTACCGAGCCTGCGGAGCGGATGACTGCGGCGATGGCCGGGAGATCCGCGCCACGAGTGATGACCCTGCCTTTGGGCACTTCGGGCAGGTTGGGCACATCCTCCCCTCTCCCCGTACGTACACTCTTTTTATTCTCTCTATTTTTATTTTTTTCCTCACATTTATTTCCCCCAGGAATTGGCAGAGCTACAAAGTGCCCGAAGTGCCCAATGTGCCCATTCGAGGAGTCGGTGGAGTCAGTATCCGGACCGCCTGAGCCGGGCAGCAGGCGGCTGAAGAGATCCCCCAGCACATTGCGACGTGCGGAGCTGCGTTTAGTAAACTGGTAGCGGTGCTGCTGGCTTTTGTCGGCGTGATCGTCAATGAGCATGACGACTCCATCCAGCTCCCTTTCCTTGAACTGCCGCAGGTCCTTACCCACCCGCGTTTTGGCACCTTTCTCGGCCAAATCACCAAACCAGGAGAAGGCCTCCGTCTCCGCGTTGGTCTCGATGATCTCGTAGATCTCCGCCTTGTTGATCCACTTGTCGGGGAACGCGGCGTAGCCAATCACGAACAGGGCACGCATCGCTTCGGTCTGCCGGTCTGCGGGCAATCCGCCATCGTCCAGGTGCGGCTCACATGGATCCCCCAGCCCGTGGAAGGTCATGATGCCGCCAACTACCAGTCCCCACTCTGGGAAGCTGTTGAAGGGCCGTTTGCCAGGCGGGCAGCCCCCCTCAATCCAGAGGGCCACCAGTGAATCAATCGCCGAAAGCAAGTCCGCCCGGTGCCGTCGCACCCAGTCGTGCAGTTCGGGGTTTGGAAAGTTCCGGCCATTGGAATTGTCGTCGGGAAACTCCAGCGTGATGCGCCGGGTGCGTGGCTCGACATCGGGGCGGAACGTGAGGCCGATGTTGGCCGACAGGCTGAACTCGATCTCGTTGGGCAATGTCAGGTCCGACTTCGCCTCGGTGCTGCCCAGGTTGCGGGCACCGAAGGTCTTGCTGGTGATGGCACCAATGAACGCGGCGTCCTGAATGTGGCCCTGGCAGTTGGCAAAGTGCAGCATCCGCCGCCCACTCATCAGAGCGGCAGTGATGCGTTTGCGCGTCTCCTCGGATTCGCGTTCCAGCGGGGCGTCCTCGATGCTGCGCCCCTCATAGATGATCTGGGTGACACCGGCGAGGTAATCCTTCCCTGCCCTGGGCCGGTTGCCCGAAAAGTGCCACAGTGGAAACCGCCCGTCCCAGCCCATCAGCCCGCGGCAGTAAGGTGTCAGCATCCGCGCCAGAGCATGGACCAGGCTCTGCTCATCGCGGAAACCGAAGCCGATGTGAGCCAACCGGATCCATTCCAGTGCCTCGTCACGCGACATCCGTCGCAGTTCGGGCGTGGCTGGGTCGGTGTAGATGCGGAAACGGGCGTCGTATCCCGGCTCAGGCCGGGCAATGTCGCCAGCAGGCAGGCGCACTGGCAGCGGAAAATCCAAAATCCGGATGATCTCAGGGAGCCGCCGCCGCAACTGGGGAGCGGCAAGCAAACCGGCTGCGCATTCCCGGGTCATGGTGCGCGCGCTGAAGACGGGCTGACCGCTGTCACGATCCATCTGCACGATGCCGGTCTGAAGATAGTCCTCAATGGCGGTGCGTGCCTCAATGGGTTCGACCGCTTGAAAGCCAAGGGACTGGGAGGTTTCGGAAAAGCGCAGCAGGCGCACGGCCACCACTCGCTCCGCCTTGTTGAACCAGACTTGTCGGGGCGCGATGATTTGCGCCACTTCGTTGGCAAACTCCGAGTCTTCCCGGTCCAGCCCCGGCAACTCGATCCGCGGGCGGCCTTCGCGATCGGTCTGTCCCGTCTGCCAGACCCGTTGCACGCGGCAGCACTTGTCGACCAGGCCGGGCTGATGCTGTTCGAACCACTGGCACAAGTCCTGGACCGTGCGTTCCGCGCAGTGGGCGTGCAGACAGCGGAAGCCGGGCGGTTCGGAAGCGAAGATGGCAGTGTCAGTGCCAATGCTGTCGTTCAATTTGGAATGCTCATGCTCCCAGGGGCAGCGCACCGCCCACTTGTCTTCATCGGGATCGATGCAGTCACCAAGACGGCCTGACTGCCTGAACAGGTTTATGATGTCCAGAGTGGACAGATCACCGTTGAACCCGGCCCACCAGGGTGCCTCCTTTTTCGGACGACCACGTTTGGCCGACATGGGCAGCTTAAACCCAAACCAGTTGCGCAACTGTTCCCAGCTGACCTCGGGAATGATGCCGGTGGTCTCCCACACATAGCGGTGGCCGCTTTTATGGACGGAGGGGCTCAGCACGATGTTGAGTCCGTCGAAGTAGAGTTCAGCACTGACCCTCTCGTTGATCTGGCAGGTGACCGCCTTCTTTGACTTGAGCACCGGCTCAGGCAGGTCACGGCAGACGAAGGTCAGGTGGGCACCGCCTCCCGTGCGTTCACGCGGCACAGTTGCCAAGGCCGGCTGCGCCGCCAGCCAGACTCTGACGGATTCCCCGGCATCTGGTTTGCTGTCGAGATCGACATGGATGAACGGAGGCCGGACCACGCAGCCGACGTTTGTGTGGCTGGTGCCGTTGAAGTGGCGCCGCATGAAGTCCTGGGTCACTTCCCCGGCACGATGGTTGCGCCAGCCCTTGAGCAGGGGCTTCTTGCCACGCTCCTGCTCATCACCGCGATCGGGCGGCATCAGCGGATGCACGGCCCAGCCGAGCTGGTCGTGGTAGAACTGCGCCGCCTGCAGGCGGTCGAGCTCGTTGATGGTGTCGGGGATGGCAAAGCTCATGCGGCAACCGGCGCTGAAAGGGATTCGTAAAATTCGAGAGCGGCCCGGCTGACGAACACGCCACCGAACCAGGCTTTGAGGTTGAGTCCGGCGAGCGTGCGCACCCGCGACACGGCCACGTAGGCCTGACCGGGTTCGCGGGCGGCGCGCACATCGATGTAGGCGCTGTCAAGCGTGAGGCCCTGCGCTTTGTGAATCGTCAGGCTCCACGCCAGCCGCAGAGGCAGTTGGCTGAAGGTGGCGCTGTGGCGGTCGCGTGGATCAAATCGCCACTCGTGCAGACCAACGCGGATCGGCATGCCATCGCAGTCCACAAGAACCTCTTCCCGGCCACAGAGGATGACGGTGCCGGTCTGTCCATTGACGAACCCGGCGTCAGGCTTGTTGACCGTGAACATGACCTTGGCACCGGGCTTGAGCAGCAGCCGCTCGGGGGTGAGCAGGTTCTTGCGCAGGAAGTCGATCTGGTGATCCGGTCCGGTGGTGCCAGCCTGGTAGACGGTCTCAGGCGCGTCGATGCAGCTGAGGCGATAGCCGTTCCACTTGTCCACCTGGGTGTTGTGAGTGAAGAGCCGGGGAATGTCCGCGCCTGGAAACTGCACGACGCGCGACGCGAGCAAATCGGCGCTCGCCGGGGTGATTCGTCCGACTCTGAACTCGCCCAGAGCGCGGAGAAGCTCAGGCTCGTCCTGGCGGTGAACCTTGGTCAGGTGAATCACCGCGAAGTCAGCCTCGCTCCAGCTTCTGGTCTGGAAAGCCCAGTCGTAAGGCTCGGCCGGATTGGTCCGCACCGGCGGCAATTGCAAATAGTCCCCCGTGGCAACGACCTGGATGCCGCCAAACGGTGAGGAATCCCGCCGCACCGTGCGACAGAGCAGGTCAAAGAATGCGAGCGTGGTGCCTGACAGCATCGACACCTCGTCGATGATGAGTGACCGGCACCCGCGGATGCGGTCCAGTCCGGCACGCACGGAGTGGCGTTTGTCACGCATCAGCTCACGCAGGTAGCACTGCGGATCTTCGCCGCGTTTGGGGCCCAGCATCATGCCGCTCCAGCGGTGCAAGGTGCTGCCGCCCACGTTGAGCGCGGCGATGCCGGTGGACGCCGTGATGGCGACATCACCACCAGCGGACTCGAGGAAGGTGCGCAGTTGGGTGCTTTTGCCAGTCCCGGCCTGGCCGGTCAGCAGCACGTTGCGCCCCTGCCCTGCCAAGTTAAGGAGGGAGGAAGTCTGCATGGCGGGAGGTTCAGCCGATGAGATGGGTGCGCAAAATCCAGCCCAGACAAAAGCCGGCGAGCAGAAAAATGAGCCGCCACAGATCGGTATGGCGAGGACGGTTGGAGGCAGAGCGAAGCCGGAGCGGCTCTTCGAGCATGGAGGTCAGTAAGGTGGGCATGGGCAGGGTGGGGATTGCGGAATTGAAAGAGGGTTCCGGATCAGGCCGCCTGGGCCGTCTCCGGGAGGGATTGCGGGCGGTAGTCCTTCGTGAAGCACCACAGTTCGCGGGCCGATTGGAAGGCCTGCCAGTAGGCGGTGTGTTCCTCGCGCGGCCAAACCAGCACTTGGACGGGCGTCGGCTCGACGGAGTTGATGACCACCGAGCAGAGGTCCTCCAGCTTCCGGCTGCACTCGCCCATGTGCTTGAGCGCCTGGAAGTAGGCCATCAATTGCAGCGGCCAGGTCTCGTAGAAGCTGGCCTGGTAGATGCCCTTCTTGTCGGGCTTCATCTTCTGCGTCTTGAAGTCGATCACCGCCCAGGTGCCTGAGCATTTTAATTTCGCCACCAGGTCGATGCGACCTGCGAAGCCGAACTCGGAATGCACTGCCACGGCTTCCACCAGGGCCACGCGGTCGATCTCCTCGTCGATCCAGAGTCGCACCGGGTCGAAGAGGCGCAGGATGTCGGGGTTCTCCGGAAGCTCGCCGGTTTGCAGGTAAACCTCGATGGCGGCGTGGACAGTGCTGCCCAGATCGGCAGCACTGCGCACCTGCACGCTCATGTCCTGAACGACCCGCCGCGCGAAGGCATCAATAGGTTCGTCGTCCTGCTTGGGCAGGGTCAGGGCCGCAAGGATGGCCTGCTCCTGTTTCCAGGCGTCCAGGCCGGGCTTGGCCAGGACGCCGAGGATGTTGGTGACTGACGGGTAGGCATTGGATTTGCGGGCGTCACGCAGGGTGACGGGGCGCATGCCGTTGCCGTCCGCCCGGACCACCTCATGGTAAGGGGTGCCATCAGGCAGATACCAGTGGGAGGCGGATTCGCGATTGATGAGGATCATGGTCCTGGGATCGGTTCAGGGTTTGGGCGGGGTTCAGTAAGGGATGGAGTCGCCCTCCGGCCCGGGCTGCTTGAAGCCCAGTTCCTCCGCCGCTTTCACCAGCGCGGCCATGAGGTCGCGATCCGCCTTGAGCGGCTTGGTCATCGCTTCGGCCACCGGCAGCCAGTGCTCGCAGAGATTGCGCACCGCCTCCGGATCGAGGTCGCAGAGTTCCAGCCCGTTGTGTTTGCCGACATGGACTTTCACGGTGCGCCAGTCATCCGCAGGTTGCGTAGCCTGGGACGCGGGTTGGGCAACCCGGTTGTAGGTGGCGTCCTTCTCCTGGCGGTCCTTGACGCGGGTGTATTTGCCGGAGGGCTTCAAGTTGCTGCCGGCTTTGTCCGGGCGGATCAGGCCGATGTTGGCGTAGGTCTCGCCGTTGCGGCCATCGTTGTGGACGATGACCAGGTGGGCGGTGCGGCCGATGAGGGTTTCGGTGTCGAACTCCGCCAGTTCGGCCGGAGTCAGGTCGCGCCCGAACCATTGCTTGAGAAAGGCACGCAACGCGGATTTTTCGCCCAGCGTGGTGTTGAACCCGCGCGACCACACCAGGTAGGGTTTGCCATCATCGCGCAGCTCGGTGGTTTCAAAGACCAGGCGGAACTGGTCCTTGGGACCGAAATCAGTCTGCACGGTTTTGGGCGGCGTGACGTCCACACAGACGGCGGGGCCTGTGTATTCAGGGTGGGACTCGAAGGGTTTGCTGGATTGGGAGGTCAGTTTCATGGATTTGGATGGATGGGTGTTTGAGGGGGGAGGATTCAGGGTTTGGTTTGGCCGGGGTATTCCCCGGAAAGGAGGCGGTCTTCGACACGATGGATGTCGGCCAGGGCGTAGAGGCGGCGCTGTGGGCCGCGCGGTACGTCCTTGAGGCAGCACGGCTTTAACCAGCCGTTGCGGATGGCGTCATCAGCCGTCTGGCGACCCAGGAGCCGGTAAACATCGGCCAGGGTAATGACGCGGGGATTGGGGAGGAGTTTGGGCATGTGGGTTTGCAGGGTTCAGAATGTCAATTGCCGCTGATTGCGACGTCCAGATTTATCCACACCGACCGGTGTCATGTCGCCGGGCGCGACCTTGAAATCCGCATCCCATATGGGCGCACATATGGCTCCCATGCTGGCCCCGTATGGTGGATGAACCCGATGTCACGCGCCCATATGGGAAGTGACACCCACAGCTTCTTCACTCGCTATCCCTGCAATGGATGCAATTTATCCAGGGTTATGAAATCCAATCGCATCATTTCTCTCCGCATCATTGGCGGATTTCTGGACGGCCTGACCCTCGACTTTGATACCGGTCTGACCTGTATCATCGGTGCCCGCGGCACCGGCAAGAGCACCATTCTGGAACTGATCCGCTTCTGCCTGGACCAGCTTCCCAAGAAGGATTTGTCCGCTGCCGCACGCAAGCGAGTGGACAGTTTGATTGCCGGCAACTTGAACGGCGGGCGTGTCGAGCTTGAGATCGAGAACGCCGATGGCGTGCGCTACTTCATCAGCCGCGCTGCGGGCGAGGAGCCGATGGTGCTCGACAAAAAACGCAACCCTGTGCCCGTGAAACTGCAGGGATTCTTCCGTGCGGAGATCTTCAGCCAGAATGAGGTGGAGGGCATTGCCGACCAGAAGCGCTTTCAGCTCGATCTGATCGACAGTTTCGCCTCCGCTGACCTCGCATCACTGGACTGGAGCATTGATGACATCCGCGATGACATTGTCAGGACAGCGCGCGACACAGAACCCTTGCGTCAGCAGATTCTGGCGCTTGATGAGAAGATCAAGCAGGTGCCCAACCTGAGAGAGCGGCTCAAGGCCTTCACCATGGAGGGAGGTGACTCGGCTGAGGAGGTCAACAAGGCGCATGCTGCGAAGGCCATGCGTGATCGGGAAACCAGGGCGGTCCGGGCATCTGATGAAGTGATCGAACGCTTCCATACAGATGTCAGCGAAATGATCGGCCGGTTGAGCCAGGAGCTGACCGGCAAGTTTTCCAAGGAACTCCTCGCGGGTGCCAATGGTCCATTGATTCAGCAAATCGTGGATAACCTGCGGGCCACCTCCCAGCAGGTGGACAAGCATCTGACGCTCACCGTCGAGACCGTAAATGCATGTGTCGCGGCTCAAGACGGCTTGAGCACGAAGCTCGTTGAGCAGCACCAGACACAGGAAGTCGCGTTCCGCGGTCTCATCGAGAAGCACGCTCACTTTCAGAAGCAGTCCGCTGAACGGGCGGGTCTCGACCGTCAGTTGAACGAGTTCCTTGAATCCGAACGCATCAAAAAAGAGAAGGAGCAGGAACTCGACAAGATCGAACGGCAGCAGGGCGAGTTGCAGAAGAAGCTGTCCGAGGAGCGGGACCGCCGTTTCAGCATCCGCAAGGACATCGCGGACCGTCTCAATCGCGACCTCTCTCCCACGATTCGTGTGACGCTCGTTCAGGATGGTGACACCACCTGCTATCGCGAACTGCTGGAGGAACATCTCAAGCCGATGAACATGCGTCACGTCAACGTGGCCCTGCGGCTCTCGCAGTCCACGCCGCCGTGCCAGCTTGCGGCCATCGTTCGCAGTGGTGACCTCAAGGCATTGATGGAGCAGGGAGATTTGAACCCCGATCAGGCCGGCAAGGTGATGCAGGCGTTCAACCATCCGGTGCGACTGGCCGAGCTCGAATCCGTGGACCTGCGCGACCAGCCCACGATCGAACTGCAGGACGGTTCCGGCTACAAGGACTCCAGCGCGCTTTCCACCGGCCAGAAGTGCACGACCATCCTGCCCATCCTGCTGCTGGAGAGCGCAAACCCGCTGTTGATCGACCAGCCGGAGGACAACCTGGACAACCGCTTCATCTTCAACACCGTGGTGAGCAAGATTGAACAGGCTCGGCAGAGCCGGCAGTTGGTGTTCATTACCCACAACCCCAACATTCCCGTGCTCGGGGATGCCGGGCAGGTCGTGGTGATGGAATCGGACGGAGACCATGGAGGTGTGACCAGCGCTGGCGATGTGGATCATTGTCGCGATCACATCGTCACCTTGCTGGAGGGCGGAGACGAGGCTTTCCGTCGGCGCGGCAATCGCTATAAGATTTCACGGAAATGAAACTGACGAGCATCTGTACCCTGCTTCAACAAGACCCCGACTCGCTGCCCTGGAGTGAGAAGGTGGCGGCTGCTGCCAGCCTCACCGAAGGCTTGGGCTGGAAGGACAAACTCCCGCCGCAGTCCGCTGCCGTGCTCGGGATTCTGGCGGCGGACAGCAAGTGGGAGGTTCGCAAGGCCGTGGCCGATGTCCTCCACCTGGTGCCCGAATCACACTTCAGCGAGTTGGCAGCTCAGCTCGGTGCCGACAGCCATCACTTCGTGAGGACCGCCGCGCAGAAGGCGCTCGACCGTCGCAGCAAGGCCCAGGTCAGCCGCCGCAAGCACGGGCGCGGACTCAAAAAGGCGGAGAGTGAAATTGAGCTCATCGCCAAAGCCCATGGCAACGAGGTGGCGACGGCTGTTCGTGATCAGGCGATCCGGTTCTTCGAGGGACTGGTGGGAGGCAGTGTGCATGAACTGCGGGCAATCCTCACCGCCCTGCGCGGTGACATGGACAGTCTCGTGCAGGAAATCACCCAGGGCAGGGCGGAGCAAGGCACCTCCAAGTTCGTGCCCCGCCTTCGAGAGACCATGCAGTTCATGGAGCACCTGCTGGAGGACATGCGCAGCTACACCGAGTTTCCGCAGGAGCAGCGTCACACGGAAATCGTGGCGGACCTGGTGCAAAGCGCACTGCACATGGTGCAGGCTGGATTCGCAGACGCCCGCAAGCCCTTGGACGGCATCAAACTCACCGTGGACATCCCGCCGGACATGACTCTGCCCGCAGCCCGCAAGCCACTCGTCATGGCCCTCCGCAACTTCATCAAGAACGCGCACGAAGCCATCCTGGAAGACGACAGCCGGAAGGGCGTGGGAGCCATCCGCATCAGCGCCCGCCGGGACGGAGATCATCACGAAATTTGCATCGCGGACGATGGCATGGGCCTTGATGAAAATGAACTGGCCAATGTGAGGAAGTTCATCCCCGGTAATTCATCCAAAAACAACGGCACCGGCTACGGCCTGCCCATCGCACAGCGCTACGTGACCTTCCACGGCGGCACGCTTGAAATTCAAAGCCAGGACGGCAAGGGCACAACCGTGGTGGTGCGCCTGCCCGCTGAAATCCCCGAATGAAAAAGACTGTTCTCATCATCGACGACAACGAAAAGGTGCTACGGACGCTGGAGGACCGCATTGAGTCCATGGGCTTCGACTTTGATTCGGCGGACTGCCAAACCGCTGCCACGGCCTTGCTGCAAAAGCGCCGTTACGACCTCATCCTCCTGGATCAGGAGCTGCCCGTCAAAAAGGGCAAGCCCACCCACAAGCAGGTCGGACGAAACCTGCTGGTGCACATCCGTCAGGATGCCAACAACGAGTCAACGCCCGTCATCGTGGTCACTGCCCATGATGGGGATGACTCTGTCGCCATCGCGGATCTCTTCCACGACGGTGCCGACTACTTCATCCACAAACCGCAGATCAGCATGCTTGAGGAGAAGATCCGCTCGGTGCTCGCCAAGCATGAACAGAAGGCCAGAAAGCCGAAGGCTGCGGGCACTTCGGCAGTGTCGAAGGAACGGCCGTTCCCCGGCGGCAAGCTGACGTTCCTTGAGGAGGGCATTTTCCTTGAGGACATCCGGCTGGCATCCACCGCAACCATCATCGGGAGAATTCTCCGCGAGCTTTGCAAGAGGACCGAGTCAGGCAAACGCTGTGCACGGACCTGCAAAGGACTCGCGAAAATCCTGAACCTTGAGAGAGGCGACAAGGCAGTGCCCGAGGCGATCAGTCCGTTCCGCAAAACTGTGATCGAGAAGCTGAGGGAGGCAGGATTTGCCGCTAACGAGGATACCGTGATCGCCCGCGGAAGAAGCGGATACGAACTCGCTGCGATCATCGAGGCAGAGTCGGAGGTGGCGATCCCAGAGGCAAACACTGTGCGTGAACCCACCCCGGAGGAGAGGCAGCAGTGGTTTATCGACCAAGCCGCAGAGGGCAAAAAACCGTCCAAGTCCACCTACATGAAGAAGTTCGGCCACTCCGCATCCACCTGGAAGCGCGACCTGCGTGTAATTACACTCGAACTGGAATCCATTGGCACGGGTGCGGCAACTTACTACCGCGTAAAACGGCCGAGCGCTAAAACTTCGATCTGAACGCGTGGATTCTGGCCTGGGAGACAGGTTGAGAAGGTCGTGAAGTTCCAGGGAGGACCCAAAGTCGCGCCATGTGACATCTGGGTTGTTGATGATTAACGGCAAACACTGAAACGAAGCCAGTCACCCTCGTCTACCGCCGCAAAAGCGTGTCAAGTTTTTAAACATTCCGTAATCCCTTATTGGTCGGTGTCTTTCTCAGTAGACATAAAGAGACTGCAAGCCCATCATGACACAGAGGAAAAATTTCCAATTTGGACAACTGGACCGTCATCACCCCATCCGCCTTTGCGCACGAAATCGAGGCCCTCGAATTTGTGCGCTCCAGTCTTAGTCCAGCTTGTCATGCCTTCGCCAATTTCACCTTCATCGGGCTCGACGGTTCATTGAACGAAGTGGATCTCCTAGTCATCGGACCATGGGGCTTTTTCCTGACGGAGATCAAGAGCCGGCCCGGAGTCATCCGGGGGGATACGCAGGCTTGGCGTTGGGAGGACGGGCAGCGTGTTTTCTCCGCTGACAATCCCCTCATGCTCGCACAGCGAAAGTGCCAGAAGCTCAAGGCCCTGCTTTCGAAGCAGAAGGCCATGCGCGGACAGACGATGCCTTTCCTGGAGCCCGTCATCTTTCTTTCGCATGCGTCGAACCAGATCGCCCTGCCACCCGATGCACGCATGCGGGTGTTCTTGCGTGATTCAACGAACCGACCTGGCATCTGCGCCGCCTTGAACCGACGCGAAGGAGAAGGCTTGAAAAAGTTTGATCATCCCCCGATCAACAAGCCTGCGATGTCCGTCGTCCTGCGTGCGATGCACGAGCTGGGGCTCAAGCCCAAGACCGGCGCTCGCCGGGCGGGGGACTACGAGCTGGGCAGCCTGCTTTATGAAAGCCCGGCGCACACCGTGCAGGACTGGGAGGCCAGCCATGTCGTCGCCAAATCGGGTCCACGGTTGGCTCGGCTCTATCTCGTCAATTCAGCGGCCACCGCAGAAGACCGTGATCGGCTCACCAGGGCAGCTCGTCGTGACTTCGAGCTGATCGAACCTCTGGATCATCCTGGCCTCCTGCGTGTCGATACGATGATCTCCACCGAGCGTGGTCCCGCCGTGATTTATCGCTACCCGAAGGACGCTCGACGACTGGATCACTTCCTCCGGGAGAAAGGAGATGCGCTGACGGTCTCGGATCGTCTGTCTCTGCTCAGGCAGATCGCAGAGACCATCGCTTACGCGCATGATCACCGCGTCATCCACCGCGGCCTGACACCGCAGAGCATTCTGGTCAGCCCTGCGGATGGCGATGGCTACCGCACCCACGTTTACAACTGGCAGCTTGGCAGCGGGCCACTGACACACACGGCCACGACGGGAACGCGGAGTCTGCATGCCACCGACCTGCTGGAGGACGCATCCACGGCCTACCTCGCTCCGGAATCCATTGCCGGGGTAAATCTGGACGCGCCAGAGCTCGACACCTTTGCGCTCGGCGCCATCGCCTACCGGTTGTTCGCCGATCAGCCGCCGGCGCATTCGTCCATCGAATTGGCCACCTTGTTGCGTGATGGCCCCGGCTTTCTGGATGTCGCCACCGTCAAAGATGGCCTCCCAGATTCCCTGCGAGATTTGGTCCTCTACGCGACCCATCGCGATGCCACCATGCGCTATTCAGCGCGCGAGTTTGCCCAGCAGCTCGATGAGGTGGAGGACGAGCTCACGCGCCCTGAGCCTCAGCATGTGCAGGATCCGCGGACCGCTCGTTCGGGTGACGTTTTGGAAGGTGGCCTGCAGGTCATTCGCCGCCTCGGCTCGGGTTCCGTATCGATCGTTTTTCTGGTTCGCAGCCCGAACAGCAAAGAACCCCTGGTGCTGAAGCTTGCCGTTCAGCCGGAATACAACGAGCGGCTCAAAGCCGAGTTCGATGCGCTCAACAAGGTCAAGCATCCAGGCATCGTCCAGGTTCAGGACTGGTTCACGTCAGGTGGCATCGCAGGCTTCCTCATGGACTGCGCGGTTGAAGTTCCCAAGGAATGGCTCACCGACGTCGAACCGGTTGCCACAAATGTCAACGATATCAGCACGAAGCAGCGCTCCCGTTTTTCGGAGGCTGAAACCCTCGCCGTGCATCTTCGGCGCTTGGGGCGGCTGGAGATCGATCTTCTGCAGTCGTTTGGTTCCGATCTCCTGACCGCCTTGGAATACGTTCACGACTGCGGTCTCGCCCACCGCGATGTGAAACCGGACAACATCGGCCTGCGCATCCCGCGCTCGCGTGACCGGGTGCGATTGATCCTCTTCGATTTCTCGCTCACCAATGCCTCGCTGGACGAGATTCGTGTGGGCACGCCGCCTTACCTCGATCCCTTCCTGCCGCTGCGGAAAATCAAGCGCTGGGACTCGCATGCCGAGCGCTTTGCCGCCGCCATGACTCTTTATGAAATGGCCGCCGGCACCTTGCCAAAGTGGGGCGATGGTCACAGCTCGCCGCACCTGCTCGATGTCGAGGTCACGATTCAGCCGGAGCTGTTCATTTCTGATCTTCGGGAGAGGCTCGCCTCCTTCTTCGCCCGTGCGCTTCGTCGGGACTACCGCAAGCGTTTCGACACCTGGGAGCAGATGCGCACGGCCTGGGCGGAAGTGTTTCAGCATGTCGATGAACCCGTCGTGCCAGTGCGTCCGGTTACCGATGACGCCCCCGCGCCTGCGGCCGCAGATCTTGTGGGCCATGCCACGAAAGACACGCAGCTCATCCAGTTGGGGCTCAGCACCCGTGCCTTCAATGCCGTGGACCGCCTGCGCCTCATCACCGTAGAGGACCTGCTGCAATACCCGCTCGCACGCATCTATCGGATGCCGGGAGTCGGGCATAAAACACGCCTGGAGCTGGCGGACCTCGTCCGTGCATTGCGGGAGCACTTTGCCTCCACCACCACAGGATCGACGACGAACAGTGCGGCTTCGCTGGATGTCATCGTCGAAGATCAAGTCTCGCCGAAGGACGTCGCTCCCGATGCGCAGAGCATCGATCTCATCGCCCGTCAGATTGTCGTCCGCAAAGCCGGCGTCAAAGGCAGCCCCGAGCATGGCATCCTGGAGCGCTTCATCGGTGTCAATCTGCCCGAGAATGCACCACCTGCGGATTGGATCAGTCAGAGCGATGTCGCCCCGCTGCTCGGCATCACTCGCGCCCGTGTGGGGCAGGTGGTGGAGAAGGCGCGTGATCGTTGGACGAAGCTGCCCGCGCTCACCAGCGTCCGCCATGAGATCGAGCGCATCCTGCGCAATCAGGGCGGTGTCATGACGCATCGGGAGTTGATCAGCGCGCTGCTTTCCGCCCGTGGCTCCGCGCTCAACGAGCCTGAGCGCACCCGGATGTCGTCTCTCGTTGTTCGTGCCGCGGTGGAGACCGAAAAGGGCTTGGATGAGCCGCGCTTTCTGGAGGTGCGCCGCAGCGGGCACATCTTCATCGCGCTGGATCGTCCGCTGGCGGACTGGGCGCTCGGCATCGCGAAGGCGGCGGATGACTTGATTCTGGAGTCGGGAGAGACGCTGCCCAGCCGTTCCCGCACGGTCGAGGTGCTGCAGGCAGTATCGCGACCCCAGCTTGAGGGCCGTGAGGACTGTCCCGCGCCTGATGCCACCCGGCTCGTCTCGCTGGCCACCGCGCTGGCCACCTTTGCCCGTGCCAACGCGCGTCTGGAGCTTTACCCCATCGGTCTGCCCCCGGCGCGTTCCTTGCTGCTGTGCCGCAGCAGCTTCTTCCAGACCGGTCCTCTGAGCATCGCGGAGATTGGGCGGCGCGTGTCTTCCCGCTTCCCGGAGGCCCAGCCGCTGCCCCCGGATCGCAGTGCCTTGGAGGCCCTGTTCAAGACGGCGGATGTTCCTCTGCGTTGGTCGGACGCGGCGCTGTCCGGTCAGGGGGCTTTTGTGAACTCGGTGGATCTCGATTCCCTCTTCACCATGACGGAGAAGAGCTCGCATCGCATGCGCACGCTCACGGACTCGCTGCCCATGCCCGTCATGCAGGAGGACGTCGCCACCGCGCTGCTGCTGGAGGAGAAACTCAGTTCCTGTGCCACCCGCGGTTCCTTCCTGGTGCTCTCCGTGCCGCCGGATCGCCTCGCGCGTGCCGAGTCGGAGCTGCTCGCCCGCTTCCCCGTGCAGCGGGTGGATGGTGACGCGCTGTTCCTCCGCCTGCTCCATGCCCAGGCCGCCGAGTATGAGATTCCGTGGGACACCATCCTGCTGGCCGACGCCGCCAAGGAAGGCACGGAAGACAATCAAAACCTGCGCCGCCTCGTGGACATGATCAAACCGCAGCTCCGGCAGGCGCTCGTCTCGCCCGCTCAGACGTTGCTGCTGGTGAATCCCGGCCTCTTCGCTCGTTACGGCCTCATGGGCATGCTCGCCGAGCTGCGCAATGACGTCGGCCGCGCGGATGGCCCGCACGGCCTTTGGCTGCTCATCCCTGCTGTGGTGCAGAGCGCCCTGCCGAAGCTCAATGGCCAGCCCGTGCCCGTCATCTCCGAGCACCAGCACATCTCCCTGCCACAGGCATGGCTGGACAATGCCCATGGCAAAGCCCGTGCCTCCAAGACCTGATTTCCCCGCTTTCCCCGACCATGATCGACCCCACACGCTTGAAGGATGATTTGAAGAAGCAGGTCACTGCTTTGGAAAAAGACCTTCATGATCGGCTCAAGAAGGAGCCGCACTTCGCGGCGCCCTTGAAGGCGAAATACGACGAGGCTTTCCAGTCCAAGCGCACCGCTTCCACCTTCATCGCCTGGGCGGAGCAGGAGATCACGCAGGCCGCCGTGGCCTGGGTGCTGGCCACGGTCTTCATTCGCTTCCTGGAGGACAATGGTCTCATCCCTGATCCCATCCTTTCCGGGCCACCGGAGCGGCTGCGGCTGGCGCAGGATGCGCTCTCCCATCACTTCATGCAGCATCCCGGGGCATCCGAGCGGGACTACCTGCTGCATCACTTCAGCGAGCTGCGGAAGTATCCCGCGCTCACCGAGTTGCTCGGGCCGCACAACTCCCTCCATGCCCTCCATCCCAGCCCGGATGCGCTGAAGGGACTCATCGCCTTCTGGCGGCAGATTGACCCCGCTTCCGGTGCGGTGCGGCATGACTTCACCGACGAGGCCATGAACACCCGCTTCCTCGGGGATCTGTATCAGGACCTCTCGGAGGCCGCCCGCAAGACCTACGCGCTGCTCCAGACGCCGGACTTCATTGAGGCCTTCATCCTCGACCGCACCCTCACGCCGGCGCTGCGGGAGTTTGGGCTCAAGACGGTGCGCATGATTGATCCCACCTGCGGCTCCGGGCACTTCATGCTCGGCAGCTTCCGGCGGCTCTTTGCTCTCTGGCTGAAGGAGGTCCCCACGGCGCGTGAAGCGGCCGTGAATGCCTTGAAAGCCGTGCATGGCGTGGATCTCAATCCCTTCGCCGTCGCCATCACCCGCTTCCGCCTCATCATCGAGGCCTGCCATGCCTGCGGCGTGAAGCGTCTGGCCGATGCACCGGACTTCGAGATCAATGTGGCCACGGGGGATGCGCTGCTGCACGGCCGCCGTTTCCGCGACTTCGAGGGTGACAACGCCACCGAGATGACCTTCGACACCGAGGAAGTCTTCCGCGACGAACTCAAGCACCACTACGAGGTCGAGGACGTCGAGGCCCTGCACCGCATCCTCGGGCAGCAATACCACGCCGTCGTCGGCAATCCGCCCTACATCACCGTGAAGGACCGCGCCGTCAGCGAGCTCTACCGCGCGCGCTACCCCTCGTGCCACCGCAAGTATTCGCTCTCCGTGCCCTTAATGGAGCGTTTCTTCGACCTCGCGGTCAAAGGCGACGGCACCCCGCAGCAGCCGGCCGGATTCGTCGGGCAGATTACGTCGAATTCCTTCATGAAGCGCGAGTTTGGCAAGAAGCTCATCGAGGAATACCTCCCGCGATGGGACCTCACGCACGTCCTCGACACCGCGGGCGCCTACATCCCCGGCCACGGCACGCCCACGGTCATCCTTTTTGGGAAAAATCAGCCGCCCGTGAGTGGCACCATTCGCACGGTGCTCGGCATCACTGGCGAACCGGCGACACCCGCCGAACCCGCGCTGGGCCTTGTTTGGCAGTCCATCCTCCGACAAATCGACGACCCCGGCAGTGTGAGTGAATGGATGAGCGCGGCAGACTCGCCACGCGCCAGCAAACTTCGAGAAGCACCCGTGGAGTATCGGCGGCGGTGGAGCGGCCGAACTTAAGAGAGGAACTCGACGAATGCGAAACCAAGCGAGATCGAGTTTGTCGAAAACCACCGTCGAAAGAAACCCGTCATTGGCTTCGGTGCGATCATCGGGGAGGAAGAAGTTTTCTTATCCCATTGCGAGTCGTCGCGTGGTTGCTGTCCCCAGTGAGGTTCAGAGTCCCGTCATTGAGGGCGAGATGAACCTCTTGACTGGAATATTTCTTGGTCAGACGAAGCACTTTTTCCGTATGACCGAAGCATTAGCCTGATTGCCGAGCCCATCCCTGCTGAAATGCCTTTGGCCTCTGCAGTTCCGTCCTCGCGAACCGGCCCGATTTCAGCGGAGGAACCTTACGCGAGACAGGACGGCCTTCTGGGAATACCACCAGATTCCCATCGAGCGAAATCAAGCAGCCGCAGTTGCTCGTTTCGGTGCTGTCGCCACCCACAACCATTTCGCTCTCAATACTGGCACTAAGGTTTTCAAACAGTCTGCGCCTGTTATCAAGCTGAAGCCCTGAGCACGAGCACAGTAGTGCAATGTTGCTTGGATTCCTGAACAGCTCGGCGGACTCTTTTGGATGAAGCAGGTATATTACCCGAAAGGTGGTGACCATGTCGGAACCGAAGGTGCAAGGGTGCGGAAAACGCTTTGGGACGAACGATACGACTTCGAACGGCACCCAAGTTGCGAGCTTTCCCATCCCCGCTTACCAGCCCACGCAGCTTCCGACCGCGCTCGTCAAAACCAGCACGGCCCTGCAGGGCCAGTCGCCGGCGGCCACGCTGGCGAGTTGGGGCGGCCCCGAGAGCGGGGACCTGCGCCCGTGGCTGGCGAGCGCCCGCGACCTGGCCACCCGCCAGCGGCGCCAGCTCATCGCCTGGCAGGAGGAGCTGGATTGGCAAATCTACGAAGCCTTCGGCCTCGTGGAGGGCGCGGCAGAAAGCGGTCCCGCCGCCGTGAGCCTGCCGGAGGGCGCCGCGGTGGACGCCATTCCGCCAGAGGGCATCGAGCTGGGCCAGCGGGCCTTCGAGATCGTGCTGGCGCGGCGCATGGCCGCGGGCGAAGCGCAGAGCACCTGGTTTGAACGGCACGGCTCCACGCCCATCACGGAAGTCCCGCGCCATTGGCCCGCCCCGTATCGGGAGCTGGTCGAGCGCCGCATCGCCCGCATCGCCGAGGACCCGGCCATCCGCCTCATCGAGCAGCCCGAATACAAGCGCCGCTGGAACACCGAGCCGTGGGACGAGCAATTCACCCAGGCCGCGCGCGACTGGCTGCTCGCCCGGCTGGAGACCTATTTTTTCGAGAGCGAGCGGATGACGGCGGAGGCAGAAGAAAATGAGACAGGGAGACAAGGAGACGGGGAGAAAAGCTCCGCGCCATCCGTGCTACGGCAATCGTGGGCGGCAGGACAGGAGCCGAAGATTTTCACCCTGGCCCAGATCGCAGCCGTGGCAGAAACCGATGCCGCCCTGAAGGCGGTGATGCAGGAATACACCGGCACGCCCGCCTTTGACCTCACCCGCCAGATCGCCGACCTGCTGAACGAAGGCAGCGTGCCCTACCTGCCCGTGCTGCGCTACAAGGAGCCCGGCCTGCGCAAACGCCGGGCCTGGGAAGAAACCTGGCAGCTTCAACGCCGCGAAGATGCCATCGAGGCCGAGGTCATGGCCAATCTGGAATCCGAGGCCAGGAAGATCGCCATCGATCTCGCCGAGCAGGCGCAGAAAGTGGAAGACTCAGGTGAGGTTGATCCTGAGAGCAAGATGGAAACGGCCCGGGGAATCGCCGAACGTCTTTTGCGTGAGGAAGTCAAGGAGCGCCAGGCAAAGGAAGTCGGTCCCATCCCCGTGCCGCCCAAATACAGCAGCGCCGACTTCAAGAAGCCCGGCTGGTGGAAGCTGCGCGGCAAGCTCGATGTGCCGAAGGAGCGCTGGGTCTCCTATCCCGGTCTCGAAACCCAAGCCTCCCCCAGCCCCCTCTACGCCTGGGCCGGCTGGGATCACCTGCAACAAGCCAAAGCCCTGTCCGCCCTCTACGTGCAACGCAAAGACCAGGACGGCTGGGACGCCCAGCAGCTCACTCCGATCCTTGGAGGCCTCCAAGAACTCATCCCCTGGCTGCAGCAGTGGCACAACGACGTGGACCCTGAATACCAAACAAGGCTGGGCGACCACTTTGCCGATTTCGTGGAAGAAGAACGCCGGACACTGGGATTGACCGCCGAGGACATCGAAAAGGCACGGCTCGGATAAGCCGTGCATATTGAACGACCCACGCCATGCCTGCCAAAAAGAGAGCACCCGCCAAAGCCAGCCCCAAGAAGCGACCGCTGAAAAGCGCGTCAGCGGGCACCTCAGGCGTGCTGTTTGACCGCGTAGCGAGCATTCTGGAGCAGGCCCGCGCGAACGTGGTGCGGGCGGTGAACAGCAACATGGTGCTGGCCTACTGGCTGATCGGGCGGGAGATCGTGCAGGAGATCCAGGGCGGGAAGGAACGGGCTGCGTATGGGCGGCAGGTGATCAAGGAGCTGTCCCAGCGACTGGGAGAGCGATACGGGCGGGGGTTTTCCGTCACCAACTTGAAAGCATTTCGGCTCTTTTATCAAACCTATGCACATCGCCTGCCAGTGATTTGGCACATCCAAAGTGCCCAATTGGATGAGGCCGCAACCCACGGGGTTACCGTGCCGGGAATTGGGCACATCGAA
This sequence comes from Verrucomicrobiaceae bacterium, assembly GCA_024232965.1. GTDB lineage: Bacteria > Verrucomicrobiota > Verrucomicrobiia > Verrucomicrobiales > Verrucomicrobiaceae > JACKQF01. The sequence goes on from JACKQF010000008.1 coordinate 45,921, forward strand.
TGTGCCCAATTTGAGTCGCCCGCAATTCAACACATCGGATGTGGTGTTTTGGCAGACATGACGGAGGCCGTTGAGCAAGTGGACGCCGCACGGGGCTTTTCGCCCCGCCTGGGCTGGTCGCACTACCGGACCCTGATGCGGGTGGACAACAGGGTGGAGCGCCTTTTCTATGAGATCGAGGCTGATAAGGAGGGCTGGGAGGTGGAGACGCTGGAGCGGCAGATTCACTCCTTCCTGTTCGCCCGCCTGCTCAAAAGTCGGGACAAGGAAGGCGTCATGGCACTGATCACGTCCGGGCAGGAGGTGAAGCAGCCCATCGACGCGATCAAGAGCCCCTATGTGCTGGATTTCCTGAGCCTGCCAGAATCTGAGGTGCTGCACGAATCCAAGCTGGAGTCCGCGATCATCAACAACCTGCAAACCTTCCTCCTGGAGCTGGGCAAGGGCTTTGCCTTTGTGGCGCGGCAGAAGCGGATCGACTTCGATGGTGAGTTCTTCTACATCGACCTCGTCTTCTACCACTGCATCCTCAAGTGCTATGTCCTCATCGACCTGAAGCTGGGCAAACTGGCGCACCAGGATGTCGGGCAGATGGACAGCTATGTGCGGATGTATGATGATCTGTGCCTCAGCCCAGGAGACAACCCCACCATCGGTCTGATCCTCTGTTCGGAGAAAAGTGGTGCCATGGCCCGCTATTCGGTGTTGAAGGAGAGCAAACAGATCTTCGCCTCCAAATACATGCTCTACCTGCCCACCGAGAAGGAACTCCAGCGGGAGATCGAGCGCGAACGCCGACTCATCGAAGGGCGGGAAGCTGACAAGAAGGACGAACTCGAATAACCTGAAACCATCTCGCCATGCCTGCCAAAAAGAAAGCCAGCCCCAAGAAGCGCCCGCTGAAAAGCGCGTCTGCGTTACCCACAGGCGTGCTGTTTGACCGCGTGGCGAGCATTCTGGAGCAGGCCCGCGCGAACGTGGTGCGGGCGGTGAACAGCAACATGGTGCTTGCCTACTGGCTGATCGGTCGGGAGATCGTGCAGGAGATCCAGGGCGGGAAGGAACGGGCGGCGTATGGGCAAAAAATATTGAGGGACCTATCCCAAGGACTGACGGAGCGATATGGAAATGGTTTCTCCATCACAAGCCTGAAATACTTCAGGACGTTCTATCAGGCCTACGAGGACCGGCTGGAGCCAAAAGGTCGCCCAATGGGCGACCAATTCACTTCTCCCTCCATCTCGCCATCAAAAGGTCGCCCATCGGGCGCTGAATTGGCGCTGCCTGAAAAAGGGCACCCATTGGGTAGCGAATCGCTCATGGGCTTCTCGCCGCAACTGAACTGGTCCCACTACCGCGCCCTGATGCGGGTGGTAAACGTGAAAGCACGTGAGTTTTACGAGCAGGAAGCCATCGCCGGCGGCTGGGACAAGCGCACGCTGGAGCGGCAGATTCACTCCTTCTACTTCGAGCGCCTGCTCAAGAGCCAGAAGCCGGAAAAAATGCTGGCCGAGGGCCGTCACACGCTGGCCAGCCCCGATCCCGCCATCGCCACGCTGAAGCACCCCTATGTGTTGGAGTTCCTCGGGCTGCCCGAGGTGGCTGCACTGAACGAGGACGATGTCGAGCAGGCCATCCTATCCTACCTGCAAGCCTTCCTGCTGGAGCTGGGCAAGGGTTTTGCTTTCGTGGCCCGGCAGAAGCGACTGCGCATCGACGACGATGACCGCTATGTGGATCTCGTGTTCTACCACATCCAGTCCCGGTTCTACCTGCTGATCGACCTGAAGATCGGCAAGCTGACACACCAGGACGTGGGCCAGATGGATGGTTATGTGCGCATCTTTGACGACCAGTGCCTGAGTGAAGGTGACAACCCGACCATCGGCCTGATCCTCTGCACGGAGAAGAACGAAGTGGTGGCCAAATACTCCGTGCTGAAGGACCGCAAACAGATCTTCGCCTCCAAATACATGCTCTACCTGCCCACCGAGAAGGAACTCCAGCAGGAGATCGAGCGCGAGCGCCGGCTGATCGAAGACCGGGCAGACGCCGGTCCGCTGCCAGGCTGAGAAACATTCGTCATCCGGACTTTACCCTTCATCATCTTCCCTCATGCCACTTCTCCGCGACCTCATTCACCTGCCTGAACACGTTTCGAAAAGCGACTTCGTGATGCGCCTGAGCGAAGGCGTGACCAAGGCCAGCGACACCGTGGCCGATTATGTCGTGACGGAGCAGTTGGCGCTCTGTTTTGACTCTGCCCTGTCCCTGGTCAAGACCGCCATGCAAGGCGGAGCCAGCCAGGGCACCTACCTGCACGGTAGTTTCGGCAGTGGTAAAAGTCACTTCATGGCGGTGCTGCACCTGCTCCTTGGCGGTGATCTCAGCGCCCGGGCCAAGCCGGAACTGGCCAAGACGATCTCGAAGCACGATGAGTGGATGCGCGGCAAGAAGTTCCTTCTGGTGCCCTACCACCTGATCGGTGCGGACAACATCGAGAGCGCCGTGCTGGGGGGCTACGTGGCGCATATCGCCAAGCTGCACCCGGAGGCATCACCGCCTGCGGTGTATCCTTCTCAGGAGCTTCTGACCAACGCCGCCAGCCTGCGTGAGGCCATGGGAGACGCTGCCTTTTTTGCCAAGCTCAACTCCGCATCGTCTCCGGCATCTGGCGGTGGAGGCACCTGGGGAAAACTGAAATCCGGCTGGGATGCCGCCTCTTACGATGCCGCTGCAGGCCAGTGGCCCGAACACGCCGACCATCAAAGGCTGGTGGGAGACCTCGTGCGCACCCTGCTGACTTCCGTGTCGAGTGCAGGACGCTACGTGAGTATCGACAACGGTCTGAGCGCCATCTCCAAGCATGCCAAATCGCTCGGCTACGATGCGGTGATCCTCTTCCTGGACGAAATGATCCTCTGGCTGGCCAGTCATGCGGCGGACATCAATTTCCTCAACCGTGAGGTGCCGAAGGTGGCCAAGCTGGTGGAATCCGGAAACTCGGAGCGCCCCGCCCCGCTGGTGAGCTTCATCGCCCGTCAGCGTGACCTCAAGGAACTGATCGGCGAGATGATCACCGGGGCGGCCAACGTCAATTTTACCGACATCCTGCGCTTCTGGCAGGGCCGCTTCGGCACGATCAATCTCGAAGACCGCAACCTGAGCGCGATTGCTGAAAAGCGTCTCCTGCGTCCCAAGGATGAGGCCGCAAGACGTCTGATCGACGAGGCCTTTGCCAAGTCCACCCAGGCGCGCGAGGAAATGCTCGCGATCCTGCTCACCAAGCAGGGCTCCAAGGATGACTTCCGCCGGTTGTATCCTTTCAGCCCGGCCTTGGTCGAGACACTGGTCGGTGTTTCATCCGTGCTCCAACGCGAGCGCACCGCCATCCGCATCATGCTGGAACTGCTGGTGCAGCGCCGGGACAACCTCGAACTCGGCGAACTCGTGGCCGTGGGCGATCTCTATGATCTCATTGCCGAAGGGGACGAAGCCTTCTCCGCCGAAATGAAGAGCTACTTCGAGCAGGCGCACAAGCTCTACCGCACACAGCTTCGCCCGTTGTTGGAAGAACAGCACAAGATCAAATTTGAGGAGGTCGCAGGCCTTCCTTGGAACGACGCAAAGCGCAAGGCGCTGAGGAACGATGATCGCCTGATCAAGACCCTGCTGCTTTCAGCGCTGGCACCCGAGGTGGAATCCCTGCGCGGACTGACGCCGGCGCGGCTAGCTGCACTGAACCATGGATCCATCCAGACGCCGATTCCAGGCCAGGAGGGTCAAATCGTGCTCAAGAAGCTGCGCGACTGGGCAGGAAGGGTGGGTCAGATCAAGGTTCAGGAGGGCGGCGGACCTGCCGTGATCTCCCTGCAACTCAGCGCCGTGGACATCGACGCCATTTTGGAACGTGCCGAGAGCGAAGACAATGATGGCAGCCAACTGCGACTGCTGAGCAAGGCGCTGTTTGATGCCCTGGAGATCGATCACAAGGGCGAGCTGCTCGAAGTGCATCGCTTCCGCTGGCGCGGCACGGACCGCACCTGTGAAGTCCGGCTGGCCAACATCCGCGAACTGGGAGACGACCACCTCGACAACCCAACCGCTGAATGGAAGCTGCTGATCGACTATCCCTTCGACCGCGAAGGACACACGGTGCATGACGACATCGCCAAACTGGACGACTACCGCCGCCGGAAGCACGACCAGTCCAGAACCCTGATCTGGCTGCCTTCCTTCTTCAGCGAAACTTCACGGCGGGAACTGGGGCGCCTGGTCAAGCTGGAGCACGTGCTGTCGGAGCATCGCTTTGCCACCTTTGTGACCCACCTGACCGACATTCAGCGGGCGGAGGCGCGGACGATCATGGAGAACCAGCGTTCCGCGTTGCGCTCGCGCTTGCAGCATCATCTGCTGGCGGCTTATGGCCTGGACAATCAGGTGGCATCTGGCGTGCTGGATCCTGGCCAGACGATTGATCCAGCAGAGCATTTCAATTCCCTGCGTGGTGACCTCAATTGCCGGGTCCCGGCAGGACCGACCTTGGCGATGGCCTTGAACCAATGGCTCGATCAAGCCCTGGCGTCCCAATTTTCGGCGCATCCCAATTTTGATGACGCTCTGAATTTGACCAAAGGCAAAGTGCAGAAGGTTCTCGACGTTGCTCGTCGCGCTGCGGAGTCGCCCGTGGGGCGTGAAGAGGTGGAAATGAATGAGCGGGTGCTGGTGCGCCAGATCACCGGACCGCTGAACATGGGAACCATGCACGACACTGCTTATGTGCAGAGCGAGGAATGGAAGAACCATTTTCTCCGTCACGAGGCCGCCCAGAACGGTCCACTCACGGTGGCCGCCATGCGTCGCGCGATCAACCTGCCCAAACCACGAGGGCTGCCGCTGCATTTGCAGGATCTCCTGATTCTCTCCTTCGCCGCTCAGACCAATCGGACCATTCTGCGCTATCAATCCGCCGTTCCCGGCGACCTCGGGGAATTGAAGGATGATGACGTGCTCAAACAGGAGGTGCTCCCCTCCGCGGAAATTTGGGAGAGTGCACGGACGATGGCCGAGGAGATCTTTGGACTGCAGCAGTTGCCTGCGATGCCTACCGCTGCCGGCGTCATGTCATTTGGCAGCAAGGTGCATGGTTACCTGACCGAAAAGAGAGCCGCGGCCAGTCTGAGCGCGCTGCAGACAGCACTGGTTCCGGTGCTGGCCACGTTTGGTATCGAGGGGGAAAATTCAGCACGCATGATCACCGCCCGTGAGACTGCCGCCTGGGTTCGCCGACTCGACAAGGCTGAAGGTTCCGAATTGGTGGAGATGGTGGCAACCGCCAGCTTCTCTAGTGAACCGCAGATGATCGCCCGAGGCCTGGCCACCTGTGAGTCACTGGCCTCCTACCTTTCCCAGACAGCATGGCTGACAGCCATCGAGCGTGCCCGTCAACTGGGCGGAACATCAGCATCCAGTGTCGAAGCTCTCGTGCAGAAAATCGCCGATGCATTGCGCCACGATGAACTGGTTCAGTCGCTGAAGGAGACGCTGGAGACGGCATCGAAAAACGCGAATGAGCTGATCTATGAAGCCGCGAGAGGTGCTTCAGGCGGAGGTGATGCGCCCGTTAAACCGGGACCCGATGACGGACGGCCACGCACGATAGACACCATTGATGTGCCGGTGCCCACTCCCCCATTGCGGACAACCCGCCGTCGCAGTCAGGTGAAGGGTGACAATCTCCCGGATTGGCTGCCCAAGGACTCCGCGCCCGAACTCCTGGTGGAAGCGTCCACAAGCAACAGTCAGAAGGTGGTCGTCACGCCGACAGTCGCCAGACTGCTCCAGCTCGATCCGCAAGCGACGCTGTCGGCCGATCGACGCACGCTGAATCTGCCGAAGTGGAATCTCGAATTGAAGTTGGAGGACTGAACCCGTCATGCCTGCTCTAACGCCGCCCATCCTCAGCGCCCAGGTCAAGGCCGCCCGTGCCAAAACACGAGCAGGACGCCCGCTGGCATTTCGGAGCTATGACACCTGGAGCGGCGATGAGACGCTGGCGTTCGAGGACAAGCATTTGACGGTCAAGGAGTGCCGTTCTGATCTCGAAACGCGCGAGGCGATGGGATTGGGCGCCCCGGATGAACTGGTGCTGCTGGTGCGTGCGTCGGACGGCCTGCTGGCAGAGGACACCCTCTCCCGCTGCGCCAAGGGCCGTCTTCTCGATCTCAACCCACGTGACACTCTGCTCAACCTGGCGGGCGCACAGGCAATCGATCCGCGTTTGCTGCTGCATCGTGACGTCATCGACCTGCTGGTGCAGCGTTGGCGGGCCGATGTCAGGCTCACATCGTCGGCGAACGTGATCGAGTGCGGACGCGCGTTTGCATTTCTCCTTGGACGTCCAGAACTTGCCACAGAGCCTCCCGATCTTCTCGGTCTGCTCTTATGGTCGCTGGACGATGGTCTGGCAGCGGTGTTGCAGGCACCACCTGCTGTGCAAAGTGCTTTCTTTGACTGGCTGCGTGAAACCAACGGAACAGCCCTGGTCTTGATCGAGCAGGCACTCAAGGACAATGCCGCCAGACTCGTGTCGCTGGGGCTGGTGCTCGGAGCCGTATTTCCTGCAGAGGGGATGCCATCCGAGGCAGCCCGGAATGCCACCATCCGGCTGGAGCGATACTTGGGGGATGTGAAAGTCATACCCTCGGCAGCGCAGGCTTGGCACAGAGCCTCCAAGGCCGTTTTGGGTCACGTCGATTCCCGGCTTCAGCATGAACTGCTCCGGGATGTGGATGCCTGGCTCGACGAGTTGAAAGCATCCGAACTGGCCAGTGAATCCGAGTTCTCCCCGAACGGCTTTAACCTGCGGCTGGACGCTCTGGCGGCCGCCTTGCAGACGGCTCGCCGCGGCGACTCTGCGAAATCATGGGACGCACTGCTGGACGCTGAGAAGTGGGTGAAGAGTCACTGGATGGCCAGTGTGGAAGGTGCGCGTCTGGAGGTAATCCGCATGGCGCTGCGTCTGACGAAATGGCTGAGGCAGCTTCCGGCGGCAGAAAACGACGAGGGGCTTGGGTCGCTGGCGTCAGCCTTCCTGGCTGACGGTGCTTTTGTGGACTGGGCGCGGCAAAAACTGCGGCGTGGTGATGGCAGAGAGACGCTCAACAAGGCCTATACGGCGTTGCTCTCCAAGGTGGACGAGCGCCGGGAAGAAACGAATGCCTTGTTTGGCTCGTCGTTGCAGCGCTGGATCGCCAAAGATTCCAAGGACGATGGGATCATTCCAATCGAGAACGTGATTGAGGAGGTCATCGTGCCTTTGGCGAAGAACACCAAAGTCCTGCTTCTCGTGATGGACGGGATGAGCGGCGCAGTCTTTGCAGAGCTGATGACCGATCTCGAAAGTCGTGGGTGGCATTCCATGCGCACGACGAAGAACAACATTCCAAGACCTGTGATCGCCGCACTTCCGTGCATCACCGCCGTATCGCGTGCCGCTTTGTTTCGGGGACGCCTGGACGCAAAGGATACGACGACCGAAGTCGTCAACTTCCGCGAGCATCCGTCCTTGCATCGGTCGATTCAAAGCAAGTCCAAGCCGCAGCTCTTCCTCAAACCCAGCCTGGCCGATGCAGGTGGGGCGGGACTTTCTTCGGAAGTCCGCGACGCGATTGCCGAGCCCGACAGCAGAGTGGTCGGAGTCGTTATCAATGCGGTGGATGATCAACTCTCAACCTTGGGACAGCTTGCCATCGACTGGAAGGTCAACCAGATCACCTGGCTCAAGGACCTCCTCGACGCTGCGGTTGTAGGGCAACGCGCGGTGGTTTTGATCTCGGATCATGGCCACGTTCCGGCCAAGGAGACGGACCGTAGTCTGCAGCTCAAGAATGCCGCTGGTGACCGGCACCGGATCGGACCGCCAGAGGCGAAGGAGGGCGAACTGCTCGTTTCTGGGCCAAGGCTGCAAGCCGCGACAGGAACGAATGATTGGATTTTCAGTCAAAGCGAAAGGCTTCGGTATGGCGGCAAGAAGAGCGGCTACCACGGTGGCGTCGCTGACCAGGAGGTCGTTGTGCCTTTGGCTGTCCTATCGGCATCGTCTGAAGACATCGGAGACTTTGAAGCCACTGACTTTAAGGCGCCCGAATGGTGGGCCATCGATTTGCCTGCAAGCTCACCCGGGATTGCCGGCCAGCCTGCTGCGACATCAAAAACGCGAAAGAAGAAGGCCGCTGTTGGAGAGGCCCCACCGTTGGAGCTTTGGGCGGCTACGGGTGCTGAGGATACGGAAGTCGTTTTATCGACACCTCCTCTCACCGGCGTGAAGGGCGAAACGCCCGCATGGGTGCCCGCTCTTCTCAAGAGCGATGTCATGAAGCAACAGAAGAGCCTCGCCAACCGCGTTCAAATTGCTGAAGACATGATCTCCAGCTCTCTTGCGCTGCTTGAATCCAGAGCAGGCGTCGTGCCCGTCGCAGTGCTAGCGCGGGAACTCAATCTCCCCCAGTTCCGCGTGGGCGGCTTCGTAGCTCAGTTGCAGCGTATCCTGAATGTCGAAGGCTATCTGGTATTGGAAACGGACACCTCACAAACCCTCCGCCTGAATCGTGAGCTGCTCTTCAAGCAGTTCGACATCAAGCCTTGATCCCATGTCTAACCTCAGTCCCCAACGCCGTCTCGAAGTGCTCGATGCCCTCAGGCGTGGAACCGTGCCCCGACGTGGTCTCGATGCGCTCGCGGTCGGCTTGTCGAAATTCGAGAACGTGCTCGACGAAACGTTGTCGCACGTGGCCGCAGGTCAATCAGGCTTCAAAGCCGTGCGGGGTGATTATGGCTGCGGCAAGACGTTCTTTGCCCGGTGGTTGCAGGAGCGGGCGAAGCAGAAGAGTTTTGCGGTGGCCGAGGTGCAGATCTCTGAAACGGAAACGCCTCTTCACCGGCTGGAGACCGTCTATCGACGTCTGATCGAACACCTCTCCACCTCCACCTGTGAGTCAGGAGCTTTCCGCTCGGTCGTGGATGGCTGGTTCTACACGCTGGAGGAAGACGCGATTGCCGCCGGCGCCGATGCATCGTCTCCTAACAAGTTGTTCGAAGCCGCCGATGCGCTGATGGAAAAACGTCTGGCGACCGTCTCGAAGACATCCGCCACCTTTGCAGCGGTGCTGCGTGCCTACAGGCGCACGATCCAGGCCGGCGATGTAGGAACCGCCGACGGCTTGCTCGCCTGGCTCGGAGGCCAGCCGAATGTCGCTGCGTCAATCAAGCGTGCGGCGCAGATCAAAGGTGACGTGGATCATTTCACGGCCCTCAATTTCCTGCAGGGACTGCTCGTCATGCTTCGGGATTCGGGGCATGCAGGCTTGGTGCTGGTGCTCGATGAGATTGAGACCCTGCAACGCGTGCGGTCAGACGCCCGCGAAAAGGGATTGAATGCGCTCAGGCAGTTTATCGACGAAATCGACTCCGGCCGATTCCCTGGCCTGTTCCTGGTGATCACGGGAACACCAACGTTTTTTGATGGCCAGCAGGGCGTCAAGAAACTGGCTCCTCTGGCGCAGCGGTTAGCGACTGATTTCGACGAAGACGGCCGGTTCGACAATCCACGTGCGCCACAGTTGCGGCTTCTGCCCTTTCAGAGGGAGAACCTTGTTGAGGTGGGGCGGCGTGTTCGGGACATCTTTGCGGAGGGATGTCACGATAAGGCACGGCTCCTCACTCAGGCGGATGATGATCTGATTCAACGTCTGGCCGAAAGGGTTGGCGGTGCCTTGGGGAACCGCACAGGAATAGCGCCCCGCATCTTCCTCAAGAAGCTGGTCGCAGACGTGCTGGATCGCATTGACCAATTCCCGGAATTTGATGCGGCTAGGGACTACAAGCTGACGCTGAGGATGAATGAACTGACCGAGGAGGAACAGGCACAGTTGCCTGCATCCTCCGCGGACGAAATCAAACTTGAGTGGTGAATGACGAATCCTCATTTGAGCTGCTGCATCCCTTGCTGCGCCATCACATCGTCAACTCGCTCGGGTGGACGCGCCTGAGGCCGCTGCAGGAGCGGAGCATCAAGGCGATTCTCGGAGGCTCTCACTGTCTGCTGATCGCACCGACGGCCGGCGGCAAGACCGAAGCGGCGGTATTTCCACTGCTCTCACAGTTGCTTTCGTCTGAGTCGCCAGGCTTTGCGGTGCTCTATGTTTGTCCCTTGAAGGCACTGTTGAACAATCTGTTCGAGAGGTTGGATGGCTATTGTTCCATGGTTGGTCTTCGGGCTGGCCTTTGGCATGGAGATGTGTCGTCGAGTCAGCGCCGCAAACTGGTCGATCATCCTCCACACTTCCTGCTGACGACGCCTGAGTCCTTGGAGGCCATGCTGATCTCTCAAAAGGGTCTGGCAAGGGAGCGGCTGAAAAATGTGCGCACGGTGGTGGTCGATGAGATCCACGCTTTTGCACGTGACGACCGAGGCATTCACATGCTGGCGGTGCTGGAGCGCATTCAGGCGCTTGTAGGGAAACCCATCCATCGCATCGGCCTGTCGGCAACCGTCGGTAATCCGGAGGAACTTCTTCACTGGCTGGTGAATGCTTCGCCCGGCCATCTTGAGGTGGTGCGGTCGGAGGGCGAGAAAGCCGAAATCGATGTCCAGCTCGACTATGTAGGAAACCTCGACAACGCGGCGACTGTGATCTCCCGTCTTCATCGAGGGGAGAAGCGGCTGGTGTTTTGCGACAGTCGGCGGCGGGTGGAGGAACTCGGTGTCGCCTTGCGTGCGCTCGGTATCGAAACGTTTCTGTCCCACAGCTCGCTCAGTCGTGAGCAGCGGCTTGAAGCGGAGAAGGCTTTTGCTGAGTCACGCGATTGCGTGATCGTCGCAACCAGCACTCTGGAGTTGGGCATCGATGTGGGTGATCTCGACCGGGTCATACAAATCGATTCGCCCAACACCGTGGCGTCATTCCTGCAAAGATTGGGAAGAACGGGCCGCCGGGCTGGCACAACACGCAACTGCCTGTTCCTTGCGACGAGCCAGCAATCGTTTTTACAGGCGGCCGGGTTGCTCCGGCTTTGGCAGCATGGGTATGTTGAACCCATCATCCCGCCCCCATTCCCCGCCCACCTGGCTGCGCAACAACTGATTGCCATGGTTCTTCAGGAGGGCCGAATCGCGAAGAACACCTGCTTCGAGCGGCTAGATCGTGTGGCATCCTTCAAGAGTATTGACCGTCCGACAATGGAGGACATCCTCGTCCATCTCGTGGGCAATGGGTTCTTTTTTGAAGACGCCGGCTTCCTGACCATTGGTGATGCGAGCCAAAGTGAGTTTGGCAGGAAGAATTTCCTGGAACTTGTTTCAGCATTCACGTCGCCACCCGTTTTTGTCGTCTTGCATGGCACGAAGGAACTGGGTTCTATCGACCAGAATTTGCTGTGGAATCTTCAGGCTGCGGACAAGCGCCTGTTGCGTCTTGCTGGACGGGATTGGGAGATCGCCTCGATCGACTGGAAGGTGCGGCTTGTTTACGTGACGCCCACTCAGGAAAAGGGCAGACCCATGTGGCTGGGACAAGGTGAGGCGCTTTCGTTTGAGCTGTGCCAGTCCATCCTAAACGTGCTGGTCGGTGACGAGACTCCAGCGTGGCTGACCCGTCGTGGCACTGATGCTCTGTCAAACGCGCGTGATGAACACCAGTTTCTGAGGACCAATGCCACCGTGTGTATGACAACCGAACGTGGCCTGGAGTGGCACAACTACGCCGGTGGTCATCTCAATCTGGTCATTTCTCAGGCATTGGCGACAACGTTGCCCGCAGTAACCCAGTCCAATGATTTCAGCATCGTGATTGACCGCGACGCCAAAGCGTCATTTGCAACGATCAGCGAACGTCTCTCGGCGATGGGCAGGGAAACACTGCTGAGCCATGTTCGAGCATCCCCTCAGTGGCTGGCAAATCTCAAGTTTTCCGCGTGCCTGCCAGACATCGTTGCTCAACGAGTTTTTGTGGAGCGCCTTGATGTTAAGGCGTGGGAGAAACTTCAGCAGTGCTGGTTTAGCAGGGATACAAGTTCACCCAAAAAGTAGTCATATCTCACGAACACCTCCGCCAAAACTCTGAGACGGTTCACCGTCTTGGCTTAGTTTCACGACTACTTTCAACAGATACCATGCGTCAAATTAGTTGCACTTTTCGCCAGTCCCAAGAGCTGCTCTTTTGGAGCTTGCGCTGACCCGGTAAACGCCACTCTCCGCCGGTGATGACCGCCCTCCGCCAGCCTTTGTTCCGCTTCTGGATGAGCTGGCTTTGCCTGTTGGGCGTGGTTTTTCCTCCCCCGAAGCGGGGGCGGCGTTGCGTTCCTCCGCCGACACACTCTGCACCGAGACCGGCCACTGGGACTATAGCTACAACTCCTGGAACCAGCTCACCTCCTTCACGGAGAGCGGCAGCTGGGGTGGCGGGGTGCGGCGAGAGGTGAGCTACACGTATGACGCGGTAGGGAACCGGACGGAGAAGCTGGAGGGCGGGCTCTACCGGCAGAGCTATGAGTGGGATCACCAAAACCGCCTGGCGCGGGTGTGGACGCATGATCAGGCGGAGGGACGCTACAGCTACGATTATGTCTATTTTCCCAACTGCCAACGCTGCACCTTTTAGCACACGGTCCCTGAAACCCTTGACACTACGGGGTTTCAGAGGCAGGATATCAAAGTTCGGGACGAAGAGGTGCACCTCCCTGCACTTTTGCGCTTCCGCATTCAGTGTGTCCAGGGGCGGGATCAAGTGCAGGTGGGTCCTGGCCGCTGGAGATCCTCCAATTCATCAGCGTCGGCTTCGTTCCGATGAACGAACTGTGCGAACGGGTCGGGATGAGCGAACGCCAGATCTTCGAACGGATCAAAGCGGTGTTCGGATATTGCAATCTGCCATTCGCCGAGCAGGCGCCGGCCTCATCGGCTCATCAATTCATGCACCTTGCGGAAAATGCAGAGATTGCAGGTTTTGCAACTGCCGCACCCCTTAGCACATAGGGATTAGCACAGGTGGTCTGGAACGCCCATTTCATAAGCCTTCGAGCCCCCCACCCACTTAAATGGGGTGCAAGAGGTCGTGAGTTCGAATCTCGCCAGCCCGACCATTTTCCCTCCCGCTCAGACGGGATGAGGAGGCCGGGTGAATCAAGGCCACTCACCCGCTGATGCATCAAGCAATGATACCGTGATGGACCTCGCCATCGACGTTTGTCAGGCGGAAGTCGCGGCCTGCGTAGCGATACGTTAGCTTGATGTGATTCAGGCCCAAGAGATGCAGGATCGTCGCATGGAGATCCGCGGTGGGCATCACATTTTCCACAGCGCGAATGCCCAGTTCGTCGGTTGATCCGTAGCGAAGTCCGCCTTTGATCCCGCCGCCGCACATCCAAACAGTAAATCCGCTGGCCTGATGCCCGCGACCGCCGCCATTGTCTTCGCTAGCGCCGCGACCAAACTCGCCGCACCCAACAATGAGGGTGTCCTTGAGCATGTCCCGCTGCCGCAAATCGGCAATCAAACCAGCAAGAGGCACGTCCACACCCGCCGCCCGATCTTCGAGCGCCGTGCGGATGTTGTTGTGATGATCCCAACCCGTGGTGGTTAGCTGGATGAAGCGCACTCCTTTTTCCGCCAAGCGCCGCGCCATGAGACAGGAGCGGCCAAAGGAGTCTGTCGCACCGCCGCCAATTCCGTAAAGGTCCTGGATGTGATCGGGCTCTGACGCGAGATCAAAGACGTCTGGCACGGACGTCTGCATCTTCGCAGCCAGTTCGTAGGACTGGATGATGCCGTCCACCTCCGCACTTCCCGGATCCATCGTTTGCTGAAAACGCCGATTCAATGTCTGCACCAAATCAAGCTGCCGACGCTGATCGCTGGTGCTCAGATGCTGACAATACAAATCAGGAACACCACCGCCGGTGCCGACTCGGGTACCCTGAAAGGTTGCAGGGAGAAAAGCGGAACCATAGTTCATCGCGCCGCCTTGATCACTGATCGGATTCAAGGTGATGAACCCCGGTAGATCCTGCGCCTCCGTGCCCAGACCGTAGGTCGTCCAGGCACCAAGAGATGGCCGCACAAACAGTTCGCTGCCAGTATGAAGCGCTGCAATCGCCTGCGAGTGCCCAGGATTATTCGTCTGTGCACTGTTGATGATGCAAAGATCATCCGCCTGATTCGCGAAGGTCGGGAAAGCATCTGAAATCATCAACCCGCTCTTGCCGCGCGGCTTGAACTCAAACTGCGGTGCCAGATATCGACCGCCGGCCGTTGCAAGCTCCGGCTTCCAGTCAAAGGTGTCCAGATGGCTAGGACCACCGCCAAAGAAGACAAAGATCACCCGCTTCGCCTTCGCCGGATGATGCCCCGCACGCGGCGCAAGGGGTGCGGTCGGGTCAATCACCACGGACCGAGCCTGCGCCAGGGCGGAGAAAGCCAACCAGCCAAATCCCATGCTGGTCCGCTCCAGCATTTCACGGCGCGAGATCGCCACAGGCGTCAGAAAAGAGGGGGTGGATTTCATATCGAAAACGAATTGAAGATTAGAGCACGTAACGAAATTCTGCGCTGGCCAGCAAGGCCTGCACCAGCGCCCTCCAGCGATACAAATCGGGGTCTTTGAGCTCCGAGGACGGCTCAAGGTCACGCAACATCTGAAGGGCCGCAGTCGTTTCATCCGCCGCCGGTTCCCGGGAATAGATCCTCCGCCACAAAGCAGCCACACGCGCATCGTCCTGGCTCAGCTCCTTTTCCTCCAAAAGATTCCAGGCGATCTCCTCAGCACAATCGACGATGAAGTCGTTGTTCATCAAGAACAGCGCCTGCGATGGAACCGTCGTCAGGTCTCGCGCCCCTTTGATCTGACTTGGATTGGGAAAATCCCAGGTCTCAAACATCGGCGGCAAAAGGTCCCGCAAGACAGGCAGGTAAATTGTCCGGCAAGGTGCATTGATGGGCAGAAGACTCTGGGTGCGTGCGGTATTCCCCTTCCCTCCGTTGCCAGCCACTTGAATTCCAGAGGGGCGGCCTTCAGTCAACTTGCCCGACAACTGCAGCAAAGTATCGCGCAAGACCTCCATCTCGATTCGACGTGGCTGCATCCGCCAACGCAATTCATTTCCCGGATCGGCATCAGTCGCAGCAGGCTGCACGCCGCCTGACTGCGTGTAGGTGGTGCTGAGCATCATGTGACGAAGCATCGTCTTGATCGACCACTTCCCTTCCACGAACCGCACGGCCAGATGGTCCAGCAACTGCGGGTTCGAGGGCTTTTCCCCGGTGATGCCAAAGTCATCCACGGTCTTCACGATGCCTTGCCCAAAAAGATGCGCCCACAGTCGGTTCACCATCACACGCGCCGTCAGCGGGTGCGTCGGAGTCGCAATCCACTGGGCGAGTTGCAGACGCCCACTTTCGCGTGGCCCGGCCTTTGGCAGCGGCGGAAGCAGAGGAATCTCCATCTCCCCACGGCGGGGGGCTGGACCTTCATCGTACGCGTCGCCTGCGACTCGGATGGGGCAGTTCACGGGCTTCCCGTCTGTGATGCCCATCGCCAGCGCGGGATCGTAGACATGGTTCACAGGCCGCTTCCCAGAAGGCACCATTGTCATCTGATTCGCAGCATTGTCATCCATGGCATTGATGACCTTCGGCGCTCCTGCCGCCGTTGTGGATCGAGACGACGAAGGGACCAGCATCAGTCGATCAGGATCGACATAGAGATTCGGCCCCAGATCCGCCTTGTGCGCCGTCCCCGACCAAGTGTCCGAACTGTAAAAGACTCCTGCCATCGCGTAATAGTCCGACTGCTTGATCGGATCCGTCTTGTGATCATGGCAACGTGCACAGGCAACCGTCAGCCCGAGGAATGCCCGAGAGGTCACATCAATCTGATCATCGATGCGATCCATGATAAACGCCTCCTGCATCCCCGAGGTCAGATCCATGCACCCCAGTGCCAACATTCCCGTGCCAAGAAAAGCCTGGCGCCGTGCTGCATCGTCTTGCGCAGGAAGCAAGTCACCCGCCAATTGCTCCATAATGAAGCGGTCATAGGGCTTGTCAGCGTTCAGCGAATCAATCACGTAATCGCGATATTGGAAGGCATGCGTAAAGGGTGCATTCCACAAGCGCCCGACGGAATCAGCATAACGGACGACGTCCAACCAATGCCTCGCCCAGCGTTCGCCAAAGCGAGGCGAACGCAGGAGCCGATCCACGACCGTCGCAAAAGCTTCTTCATCGTTAGATGGATCTCGCGAAAAGTCATCCATCTCCCTCTCCGTCGGGAGCAAGCCATGCAGATCAAGCGTCGCCCGACGCAGCAGTGTCTGACGACTGGCGCGCGGATTGAAGCCTAAAGACTGCTGCTGGAGACCCGCCAGGACAAAGCGGTCGAGATCATCCCCCACCGACACCGCTGCCGTTGCAGCAGGCACCACGGGGCGCTTCAAGGGCTGGTAGGACCAAGGGGTGATGATCTTCTCAGCAGCAGCCGTGATCGTGGACAGTCCGGCCAACCCGACAAGGGTGGCGATGGTCAGTGTCTTCATGGCGTTTTCGGCTTTGAGGGCTCCTGGAATCGGCTGATTATTTGCCGAGCTCCACATTCTTCCCACCCGCTTCATGCAGGAGATCAATGAGTGCCATCAAATCACTGTACTTAGTCGAGGCCTCACCTTTGATTGTGATCTCCTGATCTGGGTTCGAAGCGAAGATCGTTGATAGCCGACGCTTTACTTCAGCGGGGGCGATCACCCTTCCATCACTGGCTACAACCTCGCCTGCCGCGTTCATCGTCAAGACCATCGGCACAGACGCAGATGCCGCCGGGCGGGTCCTCGTCGCAGGCGCAGGTGCGGCCTCACCACCACGCGGACGCTCGGTTCCTTCACCCTCACGCATGGGGCGGTCGCCTTCTTTGCGGGCACCGTCGCCTTCGCGAGCAGGGCGGTCGCCTTCTTTGCGGGCACCGTCACCTTCACGGGCAGGGCGGTCCCCCTCTTTGCGGGTCCCCTCGCCTTCGCGAGCCGCGCGGTCCCCCTCCTTCTTGCGGGTTCCTTCACCTTCGCGGTTCGCGCGGTCGCCTTCGCCTTCGCGCTTTGGACGTTCTCCGTCTCTCGCACCCTCTTTCTTCGCCCCGTCACCGTCACCGTCGCGTTTGCCTTCGGTCTTTGGGCGGTCTCCATCGCGGGCACCTTCAGCACGGGGACGGTCGCCGTCACGAGCGCGCTCTCCCTCCGCTGAGCGCCCCTCGCCTTCACGGGCGGGTCGATCTCCCTCTCGCTCCGCAGCAGTGAGGAAAGCGATTCCGAAGACGGGCAGAATGAGCCAGGCCAATAGGCGGGCTCCCGGTGCTGGGGTGGTTGCTTTTGCGATCATTTGGATGCGATGTTTCAGGTCCGTTTTGTGGCACAAGAAAGATGATAATGGGAGAGGCATTGGATCCGAAAAACGCGCCAGCAGAGTCAGCATCGCCTCCCCATATTCCTGGCGGCCAGCCACAGCAGATTGCAGTGCCGCCTCGTCGCAGATCAACTCCGTATCCGCACGCAGCCTCCGATAAACGAGCCAAGCGACAGGATTGAACCACTGACAGGCACAGACCAGGAGCCCCAGCCAATTCCAAGCGACATCCCAGCGCCGCACATGGGCCATCTCATGCGCCAACACCCCGTTGAGTTGTGCCGGTGTCAGACTCCCCGTCAATCCCGCTGGCACCAGCAGCTGAGGCCGCCAAAAACCACGCACAGCGATCTGCCCCAACCCCGAAAGTGTCACCACCTCCGGCACCTCGCGAATCCCCATCTGCATGCCCAACTCATGCCACTGCGCCAACACCCGTGAATCATTCCTTACCCGCAGCGATCTCACCCACGAAGCGGTACGGAACACCCCCAGCATCAGCCACACCAACACCACCAAAACCCCAGCCAGCCACACGAGAGGCAAAACCTGCGCCCAGACGATCCCAGGACTGACGCCCGGAGCCTGACTGATCGATACGGATGGGTAAGAATCTGCCGATTGCAAAAAGGGCACAGGATCCAACGCCCCTGGAGTTTCTCCCCGGTTAAGGGCGGGCAACGTAAAGAGGGCCACTGGTAATGACGGCAATGCCATGCGGAACAAGATCAATGCCCCTAGCCACCAGCGCAGCTTCGCACTCCCCGCCCGAGCCCAACTCAGCCCCATCAACAACAATGCCAGGGGCAGAGCCCAGAGCGCGTTTTCGACGGCCCAAAGTGATAGCGCCTTCAGATCGTTCATTGGTTTCCAGCCTCCAGAATTTTGCGCAGTTCATCCAACTCCTTTGCGGAAAGTTTTTCCCGCTCTAAAAAGCAGGAAAGCATCGGCGCCAGCTTCCCGCCGAAAACTCGGTCCACAAAACTCCGGCTGACCTCATGCCGGCAGTCCTCTTCGGCGACGAGTGGGCGATACAAATATTCGCGCCCCTGGCGAGTGAAGCCCAGCGCACCTTTTTTCACCAGGCGGGAAATCAGCGTCTGAATGGTCGGCGGCTTCCAACTCTGTGTTTCAAGCAAGGTTTCAATCACGTCCGCAGAAGTCGCCTCGCCCCTCGCCCAAAATTCACGCATCACCGTCCACTCGGCGTCAGAGATCCCAGGGACTGCTACAGGTTTATTGTTGGCCAATGGCGAAGACGGCATGATTTTACAAATGTAATTTCACCATTGAACTACATTTGTAATTTTCGTCAAGCCTATTTTTCACCACCCACGTCGCACCCTCTGCCAGGGAGCCCAGGGGGAGGTTAGGACACCGCCGCCCGCGCCTTATTTGCAGCCCTGATTTCCTCAAGCGCTTCACTCAGGAGTTCAGACTGCCACTCGAGGAGAAACTCCTCCGTCGCAGCACCAGCCGCCACCACCTGCTCCAGCGTGGCACGTGATCCCAGTAGAGATGACTCGATGTTGAGACCTGCCGCAATTTTGTCGCGGTGCGCACAAAGCTTGTCCACTTGGTCGCGTTCCACATCGGTGAATCGACCGCGTTGTTTTTTGATACGGACCGGAAAAGTAGTCGGATCACCGTTGACCACATCCTCGACGATCTGGATGAACTCACGCTTCCAACGCGGGCGCCAGCCGGCTGGCGGAGACACCGGGCCACCTGCCTCAAACTGCTCTGCATAGGCAAGCATCTGTTTGTTAGACATCACCCGGAAGCAAGGCAGATCCTTCTCATCTGCGACACCTTCACGCCACTTCCAGGCCGCCTGGAGCAGCGCCAGCCCTTTCGGATGCAAGCGTCCAGATCCTTGGACTCGCCATGGATCTTCGCGGGGCTCATTGAGCCGATCATTGACATCCTGCTGAAGGTCAGCGCAACTCGTCAGAAACCAGTGCTCGCGATTCTGTTCCTTCAATGACTTCACAAAGCGATCCGCTAAAGGCAAAAGATACCGCACGTCATCGACCGCATAAGCCAACATCACTGGCGTAAGTGGTCGGCGACTCCAATCCGCCTTTTGGGAGGCTTTGGACAGCTCTGGCCCGAAGAATTCCTTAACCAATGCAGCCAATCCAAATTGACGCTGCCCCAGCAAACGCGCTGCGATTTGCGTGTCGCGCACTTGACGAGGCTTCCAGCCATAGGTGCGCAGTAGCATCGTCAAATCATAGTCTGCACCGTGGAACCAGACCTCGCAGCGGTCTAGCAACTCCAAGAGGCAGGAAACGTCCTGAATCGCCAAAGGATCTACGAGCGCAAATCGCCCTGCAATCGCTACCTGAAGCAGGCAGAGCTTCTCGCGAAAATGATGGAGGCTGTCCGCCTCTGTGTCGAGGCAGCAACGATAGTCGCCGCATCGGTCGAGAGCAGCACTGCTTTCGGCCACCCACGCCTGTAGGTCATCGAGCGTATCGATGAACACGTAGTCCTTCTTTTCGGCCGGTGCTGCACCAGGGACAAGTGGGTCAGAGGCCACGTCCTTGTCAGCACTCATTTCAGTCCAGTCAGCAAAAGTTGAGCATTGTTGGCGGAACGCCCGATATTACGGATCAACATCTCCAAAGCCTCTACAGCAGGAACCTGGGCCAATTGTTTGCGGACCATCGCCACGCGCCGAAACTCATCTGGATGGTAAAGGAGATCATCGCGGCGAGTGCCCGATTTCAGCACATGAATTGCCGGATAGATACGGCGCTCTGCAATCTCGCGCTCAAGCGTCACCTCCATGTTTCCGGTGCCTTTGAATTCCTCAAAAATAAGTTCATCCATGCGGCTCTCGGTCTCAATCAATGCAGTCGCGATGATTGTCAGACTGCCACCCTCTTCCACATTACGGGCAGCACCAAAGAACTTCTTGGGTTTGGCCATCGCCTTGGCATCCATACCGCCAGACATGATGCGACCTTTGCCGCCAGTCATCGAATTGTAGCCACGCGCAAGCCGGGTAATGCTGTCCAAAAGGATCACCACATCCTTGCCAAGCTCCACCAAACGGCGGGCACGCTCGCTGACGAGTTCCGCCACCTGCGTGTGACGCTTGGGACTCTCATCAAAGGTGGAACTGAAAATCTCACAACCCGTGACACTCTCTTCAAAATCCGTTACCTCTTCTGGACGCTCGTCAAGAAGCAGTATGATGAGGTGCACCTCCTTGTGGTTCAGGGTGATGGACCGCGCAATGTCCTTGAGCACCATCGTCTTACCCGACCTTGGAGACGCACAGATTAGACCACGCTGCCCTTTGCCCAGCGGAGCAATGAGGTCAATGACACGTGAAGTGACCGTTGGCTCTTTGTGAGTTTCCAGAATAATCCGGCTGGTCGGAAAGGTCGCTGTCAGCTTGTCAAAATGCTCCGGTGGCTCCCAGGAATCGATCGCGATTTCCTCAACAGAAATAATGCGATCAATGGCCAGATACTTATCCTTGTCTCTGGGGGCTTTTGCATACCCTTTCACACGTTGGCCACTGCGTAGCTGAAATTTACGCACAAGAAACAGAGGCACAAAGATGTCCTCAGGCAGCGGTGCAAAGCTGTATTTCGGGTAGCGGATCAGCCCATAGTTCTCCGAGCCGATCTCAAGAATACCGTCCACGACCAAGCGGGTTCGGTTTTCCCCGAGCCAAGACATCAGATCATAAATCATCTGGTGCTTTGTACGGCTCGCATTGGTTTTCCATCCCACCTTATCGGCAAGCTCTTGCAACTCCGCCAGCGATGAAGACTGGAGATCATTCACACTGATTTCCTCTGGGAAACCAGGAGGTGGACCAGGAGGTGGCGGCGGCGTCTTCTTTTCCTCAGTGCCATTCTCTGGAGCCGGGATGTCAGCAGTAGTCTCTGTGGCGGGGCTGCTCACCGGTCCAGTCTCAACAGCCGGAGGCTGATCAGACGTTTCGGCACCAGCAGGAACAGCATGAGCGTCCTCTGAGTCAGAAGCCACGGTAGGCACTTCAGTTGGTAAAGTTGCGGCCACACTTTCATCGGTGCTGGCCTTTGGGGTTTCCAAATCTGTCATCGTTCTTGTATCAATATCATTCACGGTTCTGCTGGTTAGCCAGCAGCAACACTTGGTCTTCTAGCGCATTGCGTTCTCCATCGTTCCAGAGAACCACATCGGCTTTGTCGATCTTTACTTCCACCGGCCACTGTGTGGCCAGCATCTGCTCGCAGGTAGCGTCGTCAAGACGACGCCGTTCCTTCATTCTCCGCTTCTGCAACTCCCTGCTGCATGCGACGGTGATGACCAGGTCTGCTGGAACCGACTCGCCAATCTCATAGTAGAGCGGCACTTCCGCAACAAAAAGATTCCGCCCAGTACCTGCTGCGGCCAAAGCCGATCTTTCCAAATTTCCCAAGACCAAAGGATGGAGAATTGACTCCAATGCCAATCGCTTCTCCTCCGATTCAAACACCACTGCGCGCAGGGCATCCCGATTCACGGCAATCCCATTGGCTGCTAAGACGCCCGCCCCGAAAGTCTTCCCAATCTGGGCACCCACCTCCGGCTTGTCCAACAATTCGTGAACGGCGGCATCGCATGAAAACATAGCAGCCTCAGGCACATAATGCCGGAGGAGTTCAGTCACACTGCTTTTTCCACAGGCGAGCCCACCTGTTATTACCCAACGTCTCATGATGGAAATACGGCACTTCACCGCTCCTGACCTTCCCAAGCATGGGAGAGGGATCAACCAAAAAGAGAAAGAAGCCAGCCCCAACCAAACACAAAAAACGCGCCTGGGAGTACCAGGCGCGTTTTGAAAACAAACGGTGAAACCGTCCAGATTACTGCATTGGAGGCAGCAACGGATTTGGACCTTCGCCCACGGCACCACCAGTAGCGGCTGGAGCAGCATTGTTACCAATACCACCAGGAGGATGGATACGCTGACCGGATGGATCGATGAGGTAAGCAGTAACGAACACCATCAAGTTGCGCTTGAAGTGGTCCTCAGCCTTCTGCTGGAAGAGGCGACCAAGGATTGGGATATCACCAAGAAGCGGCACCTTGTCTTCAACGTCCTGCACGTCCTCACGAATCAGACCACCCATTGCAACTGTCTGACCATCCCAAATCGTGACCGAAGTCTGAACCTTGCGGGAGGAGAAGATTGGCTGCTGAATCTTGTTCTCAGTGAGAACGACCGCCTGCGGATTACCAAGAGCATCCGTGCCGGTGGTTTGGATCGGACTACCGTAGTTGATGAAACCTTCGAACTCCGTCACTTCAGGAGCCAGATTCAAATCGATTGAGTTACCGTCTGCACCCACAACTGGATCAACTTCCATACGAACCCCAACAGGGCGCATTTCAAACGCCGTTGGTGTGGTTGGAGTCACAGGGAAAGCACCACCTGTCGTTCCACCACCAATACCAGCGGTTGTACCTGTACCAAGGGAACCGAACTGCTGGGGAATTTCTGGTGGATCGAACTCCGTTGGATAGATGAACTCGCGAACCACTTCAACCGTAGCACGCTGACCACTCTTGGTGGTAACGCTTGGGGCACTCATCAAATCAACACCCTTCTTCTGGTTCAGCGCACGAATCACGACCTGGAACTGAGGATCGGAGAACACGCCAGCGATCGCGGCAATACCAGGTGAGACCGATGAGATTGCTGCGGAGGTTGAAAGAAGGCCGTCGATCGAGTCGCTAGCGATAGCATTGCTACCAAAACGAAGACCACGGCTCAAAGGATTCTGACCGAATGGGATCGTGGCAGCACCAGGATAACCCATCGGGAAGTCGTTCGAATCAAGAGGACCGGCGGAAGAATTGCCTTCGGTGCCGCCGGAACCAAAGATACTATTACTTCCTGGGACATTGAAGCCGCCAACCAACCAATCGAAGCCGAGTTCTTCGGTATTCTTTTGGGTCACCTCAACGAACTTGGCAGTGATGAAGATCTGCTTCGGAACATTGTTCTGGATAGACTCTACATAAGCTTCAACGAGGTCAATGTTGGGCTGTGTGTTCTTGACAATCAGCTGGGAATTCACTGGATTGAAGACAGCGGTGGAGCCTTCCGGGAACTGAATTCCCTGGGCTTTCAGAATCTCGAGAGCCGACGGACGCTTGATCAAGGTCGTGGCACCAGTCGTCGCACCGCCGGTTGCAAAGGGATCGGCAGGAGCAGCCGCTGCAGGCGCAGCGTCGGCTGGCACACCTTGTGTCAGGAAGTCTGGTGGAACGCGATAGATGCGCTGAACCATCTCTGTGTTTGTTTCAGAAATAGGCACCACGAGCACAGCATATGCTTCAACCTTGTATTTCATTCCAGCAAGCTCCGTGATGTAACGTAGAGCTTCCTTCATCGGCACATCCTTCAAATCGAGGCTAATTTGTGCCGTGCTTGGCGTATCACCAGCCTTGAAGATGATATTGACACCCTTCTTCGCCGGATCTGACTCCTGGAGGTCAAGATCACGACTCTTCAGACGCAGGAACTCGATAGCTTCCTCGACCGAAGCACCAGTGAACTGCACCAGAGGGAAGATGATCCGATCCATCTTGGCGCTAATCTCTGCGGATGCACTACGGGTGGTCGAAACCTCTTGAACTGAAACAAAAGCAGAAACCGGAACTTGATCTTCCCAGGCTTTATTGACGTCATTCAACATCTTCGCGCGGGTGTGATCACGTGCCGACTCAAAGTAAACTCGACGCTTTTCCTCAGCAACTTCCATCCCACGGCGCGCAGCGACGCTGTATGGGTCTTTGCGCAGTGCATCGCGGAAGGTTTCAGCAGCAGCGTCGTAGAGACCAAGGTCAACTTGGCTGTTAGCCAACTCCAGCAAACGCTGAACTTCCTGCACATTGGCGACATGCTCTGGCGTCAAACCACGCGGCCAGCGATCCGGGTCGTCAAGTTCCTTCTGGAATTTCAGTGCTCCTTTGTGCCCTGGGACGTCTTCAAGGGCAGCATCCAGCAATTGATGGGCTTCCTTGTAGCGACCGTTCTTCGCCCGCTCTCTAGCGAGGGCCACACTGCAATCAGCGAATTTGGCCTTAGCCATGTCTGCTTGTGCTTGAACAAGCGGAGCATTTGGCAATGCGTTCTTGGCGGCAGTATACTCGCTGAGGGCGGCCTCATAGTCGCCTTCTGCATAGGCTTTGTCACCACGCTCGATGGACATTGCGGCGTCAGCAGCACGAGCCATACGGCGGGCAATTTCGCGCTCGGCGATACCGCCCAAGCCTCCCGCTCCATCCCCAGCAATGGCGGACGACGAGACAACCGGAGCCACCGCAGCAGCGATGGCAATCCAACGATATTTGAACAGAGATCGGGAGGGACGGATCATAGAATGAATAAAGGCGATTTTTCGCGGTAAGAGTTAGTGAATAACAGGTTTCGGACCTAGTTGGCTAGTCCTTTTTGTTTTTGAGACGCATTTTTTTGCCTTTTAACGGCGCTTGATGGGGATTTGAGGGCCGTAATTGCCACTTCCGTCAACGGAACTGATGATCGCAGAGTCCTCTTCAACGGAGATAACACGGAAGGTTTTCCCGGTCCCCGGGATTTGGAAGTTCTCGCCCTTTTTGACTGTGAATTCCTGCACCGTAGTGCCCAACCAGAACTCAAAGCGCGCCTCATAGGCTGCGAGATTGAGCGGAGTACCCTTCACGAGAACGAATGTCTCATTGGTCGCTGTGTCCAGCACAACCAACTCGGCTTTGTCTTCTTCGACTTGGGTGCGTTCATTTTTGACGGTCTTGGACTCAAACTTCTTGGCAATGAAGCGATTTACACCCTTGTCAAAGCCGAATGGTTTGTCGATTTCAACAAATCGGTTGGCCCTGGGTTCCGGGGCCGTGCGGCCGACCTGAACGGGCATCTGACTGCTGCGCAACTCTACGATGTAATCATGCTGGACACGTTCTTTCAGGAATAATTTGTCCGTGATCGGCGGGGTGTCCATCTTGTCACGAGGGCTCGTTCCGGCTTTGAACTCTTCGAGATTGCTGAACCCATCACCATCCGGGTCTAGATCAATCAGATTGGAAGCCAAGAGATCCGGCAAGTTGTATTTGACCAAAAACTCATTGGTCAAAGGCGGACGAAGGGGCTGATCTTCGAGGAGCAAATCCACAAGAGAGTCACTACCGTTGTAGATCAACCGAATCGATTTATTGAGGGGGACGGGCTTTTTCGCACGCTCAGGCGAGATCCAGTTATAAACGTTTGAAAAGCGTTCCGTGGCTTGTTTTACCTTATCGATGGGTATCTCGCCCATTTCATTTTGGGCGGCAACGGAACGCGTAGTGAGAGTCTCCGAAAAGCCTTGGCTGAGCCAGTAAAGCCAGCCAGCAACGCCGATTGCAATGATCGCTGCGATCGACAACAGCACTTTTTCGTAATTACCTTGCTTCTTCTGCATGGTTTTGAGAGTGGTTTATGAGGTTAAATTTTTGGTTGAAGCGATCGCCTATTTCTTCTCGTCCGCTTCCTCAACTGGCTCGAGAAAACGAATCAGATCGATCTCCATGTAAACATTCAGCATTTCTGCTCCAAGGACATCGATTGCATCCTTCTTGGCTGGAAGGACTGGCTCGATAACTCGTGCACCAGAAGCTGCTGCATCCGCAGCTCCCGTCGGAGTCGCTGGGGGCGGAGCACCCTGTGAGGCCTCATCTACCCCAGACTCCCGGCTCATCTCGATCTGGATGGCAGACTTGGATGGGCCATCCTGCTTCTCGTTTTCGATCCGCAATAGTCGAACCGCCGTAAAGTGGATTGTCTTGCTTGGACTTGCCAACGCATTCATCACGACCTGCAGCGGAACCTGATCGGTGCTGAAGGTGAGAGAGATGGTCCGTGGCTCGACGACCGCAGCGATCTCCTTGACCACAGGAACAGGTTTTGCCGCCTTGGCCCCAGCTCTTGGACGTGACTTTCGAGTCGGTGCTGGTGCCGCAGGTTTCGGTGGTGGCTCGCCCTTTTCGACAGCCAGCGCAGTGCGTTCAATGGTGCTAAGTTTTTTGACACCCGCATCCACCATCGTCTGAATCACAGACTCAACCCCGTCAAGATAATCCGATAAAGCTGTGGCAGCTTCGGCGTTGCGAGGCAATCCACCAACATACTCGCCAAAACCAAAGGCGAAATCTGCCGGCAATTCCATGTTCGCAGCGGCGGCAGCAGCACGAATGTTTGCGACGCGTTCCTTGAGTTTCACTTGAAACTCAGTGTCAGAGATCGGCTTCACCGGAGGTTGAAGGCTCAGCAAAGCGGTACCCAGGTTATTGACCGCGTCGGTATATGCGGTGACCAGTTCCGTCTTTTTATCCAGGTTTTCCTGGGTCGGAGCCAGCTTACGCCCTTTGATGGCAGCAAGGCTTGAGTCAGTTGTTTGAAATTGCTCCATGGACTGGCCGTATGCCGAATATGACATAAACAGCACTGCTGCCAGACCAATCGCCCCCGCCAGAGCGATGCCCATGACGGTTGCCAACACTTTGTTTTCACGAATCCAGTCCATTTACTTTTTAAATTGCGGAGGTTGACGCAGAGGGAGTTTGATATCGAAGCGGCTGGCGTATGGATCCTCATCCACAGCGACTTCAGCGCTCACATATTCATTGCGTTTGGTTTCAAAATCTTTGGCATCGAAAAATTCAGACTGTGCCAGAGCGCTCGCGTAGCGATAGACGATCTGCTCACCTTCCGCATTCTTCCGGTAGAGGCCTGAGATATGCAGAGCATATACGGGTTCAGTTACCGGAGTGCCGGGAGGCGGAGCGACCGGCGTTTCGGTGGTCGCGGAGATCGCCCCCAACATAGGAGTGATGGATTTGCCATCTTTGGTAGGCTCCACCAGGGTCAGCCAAAGCAAGTCATTTTCCATCCGGCCATTCAATTCAGTGAGGAGCCTAACCCACCAAGAACGACCATTTACGGCGGCCTCGAGTTGGGCAGCTTGGCCTTTTGATTCTTCCAATTGTGTGTCCAACGCCGTCAAGTCGTCAGCAATGCCTTTGAGGCTTGCTTGCTCAGAAGCCATGGCTTGAACTTTTGACTGCACAGCAGCATCGGCCCGCTTGAAGTAAGCGATTCCAGTTCCAAGTGCCCCCCAGAGGCAAAGACCCGCCATCACCAAGGCTGGCATCCGGCGCTTGGCATCACGCGAGGAAGCCAGCGCATCCGGAACAAGTTCCACCTCACAGGGGCAACCGCCCGATGAACGAAGCGCAAGACCGACCAGTTCCCCCATGGAAGGGGCTGCCTGCGCCGCCTCTGCACTATCGATGCCCCGGTCCAACTGCACCCCACGGAGACCGTCGAAGATTTCCACCGGAAGCTTGAGTTTCTCTTGGAAGAAATCAGCCGCATAGCCGAGCGCCGCGCCGCCACCACAAAGGAAGATGCGCTGCGGAGGATTGCCCCCCTGCTGACTGCGGTAGTAATTGATGGTTCGCACCACTTCCCCGTGGAGACGGGTCATGGAATTGCGGATGACTTTTGACAGAGCAGCCACGGCGGCATCGGGATGGGACTCAACCGCTCCACCAAGTGCGACAAAACCGTTCGCAACCTTTTGCTGCTCAGCATCGCCAAATCCAACACCAAACTCTTTCGCGATCGCATTGGTAATCGCAGCGCCGCCAACCAAGATGTTACGGGTAAAGAATCTGTCGCCTTCCACAAACACCAAATTGGTAGAACGTGCGCCCAGATCGATCAGAACAACCGACTCTTGAACGTCTGGATAATTGTATCGGAAGCCGTTATAAAGAGCCATCGGGGCGAGATCCACTCCCGAGGTCACGAGGCCAGCATCAACGACTTGATCATTGAACTCATTGAGCGAATCCGCCTTCATGGCGACCAGCACGACCTCTGTCTCCGGCCCGTCTGACGCCACGGTTTCGTAATCCCAGATCACTTCATTGATCGGGAAAGGCACGTTCTGTCGGGCCTCGAACTCAACGATCTGATCTACCTTGTCAGGCTGAACTGGCGGCAACTTAACGAAACGCGTGAAGACCACGTGACCCGCGACGGAATACCAGACGGATTGCTTCGACAAGCGCAGCTTTTCCGCAAGTTCTTGGAGCGCTACACGGAGTTGGGGTGCGCGGGAGACATCCACGGAAGGATCGCCCGAAAGGTCCACGAACTCGTATCGCTTCAATACGAGATCGCCTCCCACTTTCCCAAACAGGGCCCCGCTGACGCGCTGGGATCCAAGGTTAAGGACTGCTATGTTTTTGGTATCAGCCATGCAATATTCGTTGTTTCAAACCGCTGGTTCTTGTTCTGATGAATTCGAATTCGGGGACCGTGACACTTATTGAGCCCGCACAGGCACGTCATAATCGCCCCAGAAAGGCGCAAATGGAGTCTTGTTCTTCCCGAGCACAGCCCCATCTTCAAAGGAGAACTTATCGGAAGGAGCCTTGGTTGCAGGATCGTACCACCATGGCGAACCTGTGCTCGATTGAACGGCAATGATGGTTCCACCGACAAGGAACTCACATCCGACGGCTTTAACGTCACCCTTACCACCGTTGTCCTTTTGCAAAATCCGCTTCAGAGTCGAGGGCGCAACAAAGGCCAGAGTATGGCTATCATCGTCTGCAGGAACGTTCTGATAGCTGACTGTGCCGCTAAGTACAATGGGCTTACCATCTTTGGAGTTCTGATTCATCCCAACATAATACTTCACGTCGAGACCCGCGAGGCTGCCGTCGCGACCCCCCACATCACGGGCCAACTTGATGGCGAACTCAGCATCAATTTCTAACCAATTCTTGGGCCGCCACTTCTTATCCACAATGTTTGACGCCTGAATTTGCGGCGTCTGCTGCTGCTCAAGCTTTATGCTCTTGGCATCAAGCTTCACCTGAGTGGAGTCCTGTGCGCTGATGTTCCCAGCAGCGAGTCCGGCGATGGCAATGGCATACAGTGCTTTTTTCATGGAGATCGGAAGATAGAAGAATGGTTTTCTGAAGCGGAGCAATTATTCGGCGTTTCGCGCCAGACAATTGATGTTTTAGCAGGTAACAGCGCTCTTCATCAAGAAGGGATTGCGAGAAAATCACGGAAATACGCGATTGTGCGCGCCACACCCTCGTCAAAACCGACTTTTGGCTCCCATCCGAGGATTCTCTTCGCCAGCGTGATATCGGGCTGACGCACTTTCGGGTCATCGACTGGCAGCGGACGGAAGTCGATCGGCGCCTCACTGCCCGTAAAACGGAGCACCGCCTTCGCGAAGTCCAGAACGGTCATTTCGGACGGATTGCCAATATTCACAGGCTCATGGTATTGACTTTGTGATAACCGAAAGATGCCATCGATCAGATCTGCAACGTAGCAAAAACTGCGTGTCTGCGAGCCGTCACCAAAAACGGTCAGCGGGTGCCCCTGAAGCGCCTGACCGATGAATGCCGGGACGACCCGACCATCTTCGAGGCGCATCCTTGGCCCGTAGGTATTGAAAATTCGGACAATTTTTGTGTCCAGCCCATGAAAGCGATGGTAGCCCATCGTCATCGCCTCAGCGAAACGCTTCGCCTCGTCATACACACCACGCGGGCCGATGGGATTCACATTCCCCCAATAAGTTTCCTTCTGGGGATGCTCCAATGGATCCCCATACGTTTCGCTGGTCGAGGCCAGCAAGAAGGTCGCACCTTTGGCTTTGGCCAGTCCAAGAGTATTGTGGGTTCCCAGTGAACCCACCTTCAGAGTTTGGATCGGCAGTTGGAGGTAGTCGATCGGACTTGCTGGCGATGCGAAGTGGAACACCAAATGTACATCCCCCGGAAGGAAGATGAAATTCGTCACATCGTGCTTGATGAATTGGAAATCAGGGTTGCCCGCGAGGTGCTCGATATTGCGTACATTGCCAGTCAGCAGGCTATCGATCCCGATGACTTTATAACCCTCCGCGAGGAGACGATCCGAAAGATGGGAGCCAAGGAATCCGGCCGCGCCGGTGACTACCGCTGTTTTTTTGGTGCTTGCCATGCCGATAAAAAGAAGGGTGGGACTGTGGCGGGGAATGCCGCAGCTTGCAAGCGAAAGGCTTTTCGATGACAAGAATGAGAAAACCTCGCAGGGCCAAGCTCACTCGGTTTTTTTGCCAATCACAATGTCTTGTCATCGCAGTCAGATCATGGCTTCATAGGAGAGACGTGCACCGCCACGCCCCGCCAAAGAAACTCATGTCACGCTCACATCAGCCGCTCCACCTGTTCTGTATCGTCCTCATTGCCCTCTCTGCGGCACTGATGCTGAGCAGTTGCGGAGACAATACCAGCGATCCTGAAGGAACAACCGCCGCCGAACATCCGGAAGGACAACCCCCTTCCCAAGCTCCCATTTTGGATGGGCCGCAGCCCACAACCCAAGCAAGCACGGTGTTCTTTTTGGCTGCTGACGCCTCAGTTTCTCACCAAGCCTCCCAGATTCTCCTCCTCCAAAGTCTCGCCAGAGCCTCCTCTGGCCTCACTCTCCAGATCGCGGACGCTCGAGGAAATACAGCCACTCAGGCCACCCAGCTTCAGCAGGCGGCCAGTGCCAAGGCCGCCGCCATCATCATTCAACCAGTCAACGCCCTCGACCTTGCCAGCGATATGCAGCAGGCGAAGGCCGGCGGAGCCTTGATTCTGAGCCTCGACGCCCAAAGCCCCAACACAGCCTGTGATGCCATCCTTTTTGCAAACCAAGAAACGCTCGGCAAAAAGGCAGGCGAGCTGATAGTAGGCGCCCTGACTCAGAAAGCCAAAGACGAAGGCCAAACCACCGTCAGTGGCCGTGTCGTGGAATTGCGCGGCACCGACGAATCCCCTTCCTGCACTGCACGTGATCGGGGTCTAAATGCCGCACTCGCAGCCGAGCCGGGAGTCATCCTCGTCCACGACGCCCCCACCCATTGGAACCCCAAGGATACCCTCGATCGGTTCCAGGAAGCCTTGCGCCTGCAAAAGAATTTTGATGTCATCTACGCGCACGACGACATCATCGCCCAGGCTGCCGCAGAGGCCGCCGTGGCCGCTGGCATCCGCGAAAATGTCTTTATTGTCGGGACAGACGGTCTGGGCGGTGAGGGCCTCGGGATCGAGGCCCTGCGCAATCACCACATCGACGCTACCTTTTATCAACCCTACCTCGTCGATCTCGCCTGGCGGATTGTGGAGCGCCACCAGGCCGACCCGAATTTCAAGCCAAAGCCCCGCTACGAGTTCCAAACCATGCTGATCACCCCTGGCACCTTAGACGACCTCCAGCGCAAGGGCTACCCCGCGGCACCCGCGTTGTGAATCAACCGGATTCAAAACGTAAGCCCCCACTCTTTTGAAAAAGCGGCTAACATCTGCGCCTCCAGTTGCTCCCAGGTGCGACCGGCCAATACCAGCTCATTGATACGCTTGGGCACCACATTGAAATCGATGGCGGGGACTTTTGAGAGATCGACGGGCCACTTACCCTGCTCCCCACGCGTCAGGAGATACTTTCGGGCCGCACAGGCTTCATCCAGGGCCAGCCGCAGCTTCGTCGCCTGTCCGTCCCCATCCAACCGCAGCAGGTAGGTGGTCAGCAATTGCGCTGTAAAGTAGTAGCGGTGCTTTTGCCGCAGGTCGCCTGCCCAGCCGGTTTCTGCGGCTTTCATGAGATCTGGAAGCGATACTTTCACGATCGTCGTCCCCGTCTTTTTACGCTGATCAAACAAGTCGCGCTCCTGGCCGATTTCGCGCATTTTCACGAGACGTTGGCGGATACCAGCGCCAACATCACGCATCGTGGTGTGAAACGCACCATCGTGGTAGGGCATGCAGGCCACGTACTCTGCCAGGCCCTCAGCTAGCCATTGCGGCAAAAAGGAGAGCACTTCCCCCATGCCCTGGTGCGCGATCTCGTGGATCAGCACTTGTGCGTCGTAGCCATAACCCTTCGTAAATCGCCCCGCGAATACTTGTGCGCCCAGGCTGCTCATCGGCACGACCAAATAGCCGCCTCTCCCGAGCATGCTGCCCAGATACATGCCGGCAACACCGGGCTGGCCACCGCCTTTTTCAAAGGCTGCTCGCGATCCAAAAATCCGCGCGAGGAGCTTGGAATCGCCGCGCTCTGGCAAGGTCAGCGGCAGATCATCGACGAGCCGCAGCGTCGATTCTGCAACCGTGGCAAAGTCATTCATGATGCCAGCCGACACCGCACTGTCCGTCTGGAATTCGTAGTTGGCACTGCGAAACAGCGTGCCATTCCCAGTCGGCTCAGCTTGGGTTACTTTCACCGGTGGGTGGGCCACTCGCTGCGACCACACGACCGGAGCCAGCGCCGCCTCACCACTATGTGCAGCGAGCCACTCCTCCAGCCAGTTCCGGTCATCGGCGCTCAGGTTTGTCTCCGTCAAAAGCGCTCGCTCTCCACTCGGTAGGTCGATCAAAACCTTTCCCTTTAAAAATCCCAGCATCGCCCCCTCGATCACGCGACCCTTGAGGTCATGCCACTCCCTCGCCGCCACTGGATGAACCAGCAGGGCGAATCCAAATACAGATAATAGCAATCGTCTCATCGCGTCAGATAGATCACGTAATAGGCCGTGCCCTCCAATTCCTCCCAACGCATCCGGCGGTTGCGGGCCTCCTGTCCCCAGCTCTCCGTCAAAATCACCTCGCCACGGCCCGCATGATAGCCATTCATGATCGACGCATGAGCCAGCGCATCCTTTCCTGGCCATGACCGACGATCCTCGATCCCAGCGACCGGCAGTTCGCTGTCTTCACCTTTAGCCAGACGCTTCGTATGCAGCGTGTGAATGTAGTCCCGCTCCTGCGACCACCTTCGAAAAACAATCACTGGCAGCCCTTGATTGATGCTCGCGATCGCGCGCCGCATATCGAATGCCCCCACTCGTTCCGCCTTCAATCCGGCCGCCTTGGCCATGCTCTCCATCAACTCACGAGGATCCGATTCCTGGACCTGGCCATAGACCATCCCGGTCAATGCAGCGCACTCCTCCGCACCGGGTTGGAGCCCCAAGTATTGCCCCGCCATCGCCAACACGGCCACCCCACAGTAGCCGCGATTTCCCTGCGCCAGCATCGGAATGGAATCGATCCGATGATCCCCGTTCTCCAGAGCAGCGACCCTGCTCTGATAATCCGGCCCGGCGCTACTGCTACTTTTTGGAGTCAAAGTACAAAGTACCGAACTGGCAAGCGCTCGACTCGGAAACAAATCCAGGATCAACCCCTGGCGAGGAAACGAGCTCAGCCGAGAATACACCTTCCCGTGCTGGAAAGCCTGCGCCCTCCAGTGAAAGTCCTCTTTTTCGCCTGGATACACTTCGCCCAGCGAGGCCATTCCCAGGTCTTGCAGAAAGTTGATCCAGTCCACCCGCCGCTTCGCATACTCCGCCTCGAATGCCGCCGTAGCAGCCTCGGCCGACATCCCGCCCGGCAGGTTCACCCCGCGATACCCAAAGAAATCGCCTGCATCAAGAATCACCACCGTCACCGATTGGATGCGCCCACCGATCAATCGCGCCGAAATCGACTGATACCGCAGCGTCCCCAGAGGCACACTGTCCTTCAGCCAAACACGTGCCACCGGCGATTGCCGATCCCCTTCCTCCAACCGAAAAAGCCCCGCGAAATCTGCGGAGCGCCACACGTCCGTGTCCGTGAAGGCCTTGCGCAGCGCCACTGATGCGAGCGATGGAGTCGTCTGGGCGCGTCCACCAATCGTGGCACTGAGACACAGCACCAGGATCAGCCGTACGCATCGATTCATAAAAGCCCCCGCCAGACACTCAGCTCCCCACTCGCACAAAACGAACGATCACCGCCTGCGATCCCTTCGGCTGCACCACAGACACTTTCATCCCGTAAGCCAGCACCTCTCCGTTGACGACCTTGGCAGACTTGCCACCCCAGGCCGTCGCCGTGCGTCGCAGCGTCTCCGCCAATCGCGATCCCGCAGCACCACCGTCGTAGTTCACCTCCACACTCACCAGTGCCCCGTCTAGAGAGCGCGTGATCGACAGTGTCTTCGCCATTTGACCCAGCACCATCATGGGGCGCTCGATGTGGCTGACTTTTACATTTGCATTGCTGGAGATCACCCCGCCGTTGCTATCTTCGCCCGGAATAAACACTCCCGAGCCCCAGTTCTTCGGCTCACGCAGGTATTCCTCCAGCGGCGATCCTGCCGCCGCGATGGTGCCAAACTGCTGCGGGATCGCCAGAGCGATGGGTGCCGCACCCAACATCATCAAGCCACAGATTCCGCCCAGCAACGCACGTGGATTTGTTTTCATCGTGGGCGATCCTAGCAGCTACGCACACCGATGACCAGCCGAATTACAGCATCTGGTTTCTCGATGTGCGCAGCCACTGAAGAGGATCACTGACCCACGAAGAATCCCTGCGTATAGTCGGAGAAGTAAATCCCCAGAGCAACGGTGCCCGAATCGTTCACCGCAGAACCCTGCCCACCGGTGCCACCAGCGAGGTTGCCGACACTATCAGTCATAAGGAATCCAT
This sequence comes from Verrucomicrobiaceae bacterium, assembly GCA_024232965.1. GTDB lineage: Bacteria > Verrucomicrobiota > Verrucomicrobiia > Verrucomicrobiales > Verrucomicrobiaceae > JACKQF01. The sequence continues at coordinate 80,938 of JACKQF010000008.1, forward strand.
TGAGCTTCTTGGCCGAAGCTCCGACTTGGTACATCTCACCGCGTCGCAAGACGATCTCGTAGCCTGCGGTTCCCATTGTGCCCTTGAGGACCGCCACGTTGTTCGCCGCCACGGCATCTCCGGTCCCATTCACCAGAGAAAACACAGAGACCCACTTCCCGGCAGGACTGATGTCAAAGCGACTGAGCAGCGCCACCTTAGAGCCCCCCAATTCGGCAACAGGGCTTCCCTCGCGCAGCAACACTTCAACGACACCAGCAGGCGAAACGGAGAACACGACAACATCATTTGCAGTGCCAACACCTGCTCCTTTCAAAACACCCCGAACCACAACGGTACCGTCCGCCAAGAGCCAGTGACGATCTACACGACTCAGCAACACACCGCCGACAGGATCACCTTCGCGAATAACCTTCTGTAATGCACCAGACCGCTCAACCCACAGCCCTTCGTCACATGATGCAGCAATGCCTAGGGCAGCGTTCGGCTTCAGACAGGCCTCGATGAGCACATCGCCTGTAGCGCTCACACTCTCGCCGAGGAAGCTATTGAACACACCCCCGGGAACTCCAGGTGCCGGATCCGCCTTGCGAGCAAGGACGGTCGGAACTGTCGCGCCAGCAGGCAGCTTAAAGACAGCAGTGTTGGTCAATAGAGGCACCCCAACGAGCGACCCCTGATAGGCGATCGTTCCATCCAGTGACGACGAAACCCGCGTGGCGAGTTGGCCCAGTTTCCCTGCGCCACTGATAGGAGTGCCTTCGCGCACTACTTCGGTCGCGAATGCAGTACCAGCGTCAACAGACCAAATGCCAGTGTCGTTTGCAGCGACCACACCACCCTGCCCCGTTATCAAGCCCCCCTCAAAGAATGCCAGATCCGCATCCGCTGCCATGGCTTCGCAGCGATTGATCGTCCGGAAAGACGCACCCTCACGTGCAAACAGCTTCACAGCGACTCCATCGTCCACCTGACCAAAATAGTCATTGAGCAATGTCACCCCAGGGCCACGAGCCTGCGAGAGGAAGAAGCCCTTGCCAGTCTCCGAAAGTCGGAAATCCACATTGGTCCCAGTCCAGACCTGCCCGGCAGCAGCGCCTGGGACAGCATCGCCTTCTCGCACAATCATCTCTAGCGGACCATTGGCGTCCGAATAGACGGCATTATCCAGCAACGCTCCCGCCGGACCGCGAGTCAGCACATGGATCATAATTTTACCGCTGCCGTTGATCGAATAATCAAAGAATCCACTGATTACCTGACCAGGCATATCCGGCGCGGGTGCCCCTGTAGAAAGCAATTGATTGGTTAAAGGCAGCGGCGGATAGACTCCCGTTGCTTTTATCGGGAAGGCAAAGCTCGACTCGTCTTGGTCGTCACTATTGATCCTCAGTGCACCGGTGAAAACCCCGACCGAAGCCGCATCGAAGCGCACAATGAAAGTCGCCGAGGAACCTGCGGCCACAGATGTAGGGGCACCCAATACCGTGAAACCTGCAGGGGCCGTAATCGCCGAGATCGCCAACAGATCGCCACCGGTATTCGCGATGGTGAACGCGCGACTGATCGCCACCCCCAACTGCGTCGTTCCGAAATCGACTACTGCGGCTTGGCCCGCCGTCAATTGCGCAGCACCCGTATTGTTGCCATCATGAACAGCAACTTCTGGTAGCAACCCCGTTCCAGACACCGCAAAGGTGAAGGGATTCTCGTCAGCATCATCGCTGGTGATACTCACCGTCGCCGCATGTCCACCACCAGAGGCAGGATCGAACGTTACCGCGAAGGTCACAAAACTTCCGCCAGCAACCGTCGCAGGCGGTTGGCTACTGACACTGAAGGCTGACGAGCCCGTTAGTGAGACTGCGGGCACACCACTGAGGTGCAGCGTAGCCCCGCCAGAATTTGAGATCGTAAAGGTCCGCACCACCGATCCGCTGGACACAGCCACGGATCCAAAGGCAGTGCCATCCCCAACCGAGGGAGAGACGTCCCCAGATGCAATGTCCTGACCGTTGCCGGCTACTGCGATTTCGATGCCTGGCTGAACATCGATGCTAAAGGTCGCCTCAGCTGAATAGGCGGTGCCGTCAAAGGCCTTGAATCCAAACGAAATGGTCCCGGTGAATCCAACTGGTGGAGTGTAGGTAAATGCCCCCGTAGCCGAATTGGTGATTGTCACGGTTCCCACGCCTGGCGGAGTCGTCACGGAGTAGATCAGACCGCTGGTGGTGGGTGTATTGTCCGAATCGGTTGCCTCCATGAAGCCATGGCCGCTGGTACTGCTAGCCATCGTCAGTGAACCTGCCTGGGCAACAGGCACATGATTCAGCACCTGAGTAAACTCAGATGTGGTGGAAACTGAGTTTTGGATTCCGTCAGTCGCTACGACCTGCCAGTAGTACGTTGTTCCTGGATTCAATCCCCCCAGAACATATGACTGCGCCATGATCCCGGTGACCTGAGTGAAGCCCGTCATGTTTGCATTTGTTGAGTAGCGAAGCGTGTAGCTTGCAGGGGTCACGCCCTGCACACTGAGATCCCAAGAAAGCGTCGCTGAAGTTGAAGCAGGAGTGTTCGGCGCTGCCGAAAGATTGACCGGCACCTTGGGGCTCAGCAAGTAGGTAAGGAAGTATGACTCGATCCCCGCCGTCGTCGCGGGAGTCACCTCTTGCACCGTCAGAGCGTACGGTGACGTCCCGCCCGCTGATGGGGTGTAGGATAGGAGCTTGCCCTCCGTCGCGACCGGGGAATTCAGTGAATACTGAGTGTAATAGCTGCTGCTAACCGAAAGCCCAATGGTTGCGCCGAGTCCGTATTGCCGGAGGGCACTAGCACCGAGCATGTTGCGATAGTAGATGTCGATCTTGTTCGTGCCTTCGTGGAGCACCACGTTGAAGGTCCCCACCTCCGATGTTTCGCTGTAGCTATACCAGTTGGTCCACTGCAGGATGAAGACCCGACTGCCAGGCGCACCTGTCGTATAGTAGAGGCCCCGGGAAAGTGCCTCCACCCCACCTGTACCAACGTAAAGGTCGTCCCAAAGCGGATACACCCCCAATCGTGTCGATTGGGTGCTCAGACCTGTATTACTATATGCGGTAGAGGGTCCGGTGAAGTACATGACCCCGTTGGTGGACATGTACACCTGGGAGTACGTGGTTCCGCCAAAGGTGAAGTTAAAGCCGATCGGGACGGCGGCCGAGAAGGCATCGTCGGCATTTGAAAAGCCGCCGTTGGCGACAGACAACAGATTAGAGGTAGCATACTGAGTCTCGGACGCCGTAAGCCGGCCTGAAAGGCAGGCCAGGAGGCAACAGATACCAAGGAGTAGTGAGGGGGATTTTTTCATTGTTAGGGGGCAATTGTGCAATCAAACCGCGATTACAGTTTTTATGACAATTACATCCTGACAACGTTCAGAATATTTTCCCCACCCACCTCTCCCCCCAATTGGGTGCCTTAGCTTAGCCTTATTTCAGCGTTCAGCCACAGCCCCACGCACGGCTTCATCCGCCCCAGGCCAGCACTCCAGCGCCTTGCCAAAGGCCACCTCAGCAGCCGCCTTGTCGCCACGTGCCGCCTCCACTTTGCCAATGCCCAACCAGACGTAGCCGCATTTAGGCCGCTGCTTCAGCGCCGTTTCATAAGCCGCGCGTGCCGCATCCAGATCCCCCTGTTTCAGCATCACCGCCCCGATCAACTCGTGCAAAGACATCGGCAGCAGCGGTGGATCTAGCCGTGCCTGATCGCTATCGTCTTCTCGCAATCTCTCCAGAAAAATGCGGGCCGCTGCTGGGGATGAGGCCGTCTCTGCACGCAACACTTGCAGCAATACGGACGCCACCGAACTGGCACGCCCCGCGTAAAAGCTCTCGTTCGTTCGACGTACCTCCTGCACCGCGGTCTCCAAGCTCTGGGAACTTTCCACCAATCTGCCCAACGCCGCGGCTGCGGCCGCCGAATCACCCTCCGCTGCTGCCTGCATCCCCAATGCAAAGGCCCGCAGGCTCTCCAGATAGAAACGCAGCGCACTCGGCCCCAGTCCCTTCACTTCCTCATCGACCTCCGCCTCTGCCGCCTTCCAGTCGCCTGCGCGGATCAGCATTCGCGCTGCGAGCGATCGCCCCTCATAAGCAACCACTGCTGCGCCCTCGCCGCCCAGACGAGTCGTCGCAATCTGCTGCGTGCGCAGGTACGCCGCCCATTGCAGAGCCTCCTTCATCCGGCCCGCCTCAGCACAGGCCAGCGCGAGAAAGTGCACATTGTGAGTCAGGTTCTTGTGATCCGCTGGCGAGATCCCCTCCTTCTTTAAATAGGCGACATCCACCTCATAGGCCTTCAAGAATTGCTCCCGCGCCCCCTCGTAGTCGCCCATGAAAAACCGCACATGCCCCGGCATGTGAACGATGTGCCCCGCATTCGGTGCCGTCGCCGCGATGCGATCCGCCAGAGGTTTTGCCAGCGCAACCTCAGGCCCCAGCTCATAGAGATGGATCGCGTAATGCAGCGCGCCCGTGTGATTTGGAGCTTTCTTCAAGAGCTCCTCCACCAGCTTGATGCCTTTGTCCTGACTCGGGCGGCGCTTCCCATCCTCATCGTATCCCGACTTGTAATAATAAGCCGCCAGCGCCCCAGCATCGATATCGTCCGGCCACTGCGTGTAGATCGCCTGCATCGCCTCCGCAAAGGCATCGCTGCCCTGGGTCGTCAGCACGCGCAGCGCCGCGATGTAGGCCTGCTCGTGCGGCGTCACCTTGAGTGCCAGAGCCTCCAGCCGCTCCAGCGCATGACCACGCTCCGCTGCAAACTCAGGTTCGCGACCCGGCATGCACATCACGATGCCCCAGTAGGCCATCGCGCAATCCGGGTCCAGTTGAGTCGCCCGCAGGAAGGCCCGATAGGCCTCGAACTCCCAGAAATCATGCAGCAGGTTCAGGCCGTTGTTAAAATAAGCCTGCACCTCCGGGCTCGAAGTCGTGATCTTCAGCGCAGAGCTTCCCACACCCTCGCGGATCAGAACTGGAGGAAGACCGCGCACGTTCGCAGCCAGGATGCGATGCGGATCCGCGCACATCGTCGGCGGCGGGAATCCAGCATCCACCGTCGGTGCAGTCTCGCGACCACACTGGGTCAGCACGACCACCAGCAGCGGCATCACTTTACGCAGGAAAAACATCGCGGAACTCTCCACCGGATCGCCCCCAGAGGGAAGCAAGTTTTTGCCCCCTCAATCCCAACCCAGCAGCTCTCGACACCGTTTGCGCAAGGTCGCACGGTTCATGTTCATCGCTGCAGCCAACCGCGTCGGCTTTTCATCAAATCTTCGCAGCAGGGCCGCGAGTAGCATGCCCTCCACCTGCCCCAGCACCTTTTCGTATTCCGGCAATTCAGACTCAGGCACGCTCATCTGCAGATCCAGCCAGCTCTCCAGAGCCTCACGCAAGCGCCGATCCAGATGCGTCGCCGATTCCCCTGCCACCTTCAGTCGCGGCACCGATGCAGGCAAATGATGCGGCAGTGCCTCCGTCCCCGGGCACACAGCCGCGACATGATGCATCGCGTTGAGGAGTTCCCGCACATTGCCCGGCCACTCGTGGGCCAGCAGGCAGGCAGACGTTGCCTCCGCCAATTGCAGATCCCGATCTGGTGCCGCCTGACTGAGGAAAAAAGCCGCCAATGCAGGAATGTCGCTCACCCGATCCACCAGTGCCGGCATCGCCACATGCAGCACCGCCAGTTGATAAAACAGATCTTCGCGGAATTTCCCCTGCCACACACACTCGTGCAGATCTCCCTGACTGATTGCGATCAACCGCGCCTCGCGGTGCCCCGCATCGATCCACTCCATCAGCGCCTTTTGCGCCCCGGCAGACAGCACCTGAACTCCCCGCAGGACCACCACGCCGCCAGACAAAGTTTCGCCCAAGTTCTCCGGTAAAAAAAGCGGTTCACTGGCGGGCCCGCACTCGATCGTCCGCAAAGGTTGCCCCGCCCGACCACCATGGGCGTGGATCACCCGCGCAGCCAAGGTCTTGCCTGATCCCGGCGGCCCACTGATCAGCGCCGCCGCATCCGATCCACAGGCCTGCGCGATGATCGCAAAGCAGCGTTGCATCGTCGGTGCCGCGCCGATCATCATTGTCCCCTGCGCTGGCTGAACCACAGGAGCTGCCGCCTCCGCGAGCGCCTCCGGCTTCGCCTCAAGCAGTGCGCGGATGGCCAGCTGGATCTCGCCGATTTTCAGCGGCTTCAAAAAATACTCCTGCGCGCCTAGACGCCTCGCCTCCAGCGCATTCTCCAGACTGCCATGGGCCGTGATCACCAGCACCGGAGGCGGCACCGGCAGCGCCCTCACCTTTTCCAGCACCCGCAGCCCGCTCATGTCTGGCAGGCCGATGTCCAGCAGCACCAGATCAAAAGCGCCGCGCGTCAATTTATCCAGCCCACCCTGCCCCGAGGCCGCCACCACTGGTTCCGCCCCCATGCGACGCAGCAGAGTCGCCAGCGCGGCGGCCAGTGCATATTCATCTTCAACGATTAAGACCTTAGACATCACGAGTTCCCGGAGTTCAGATTTTCGATTCCCGTACCCGGCAGCGACACGCGCACGCACGCCCCACCGCCAGCACCGTTTTGCAAAGTCAGCGTCCCCTGATGCGCCGCGATGATCTCCGCGACGACGTTCAGCCCCACCCCCATGCCGCCCTCTTTCTCAGAAAAAAACAGATCCGTCCCCAGCCGCAGTGCCTCCTCAGAAAAGCCACGCCCACTGTCCATCACCTCCACCCGCACCTCCCCGCGCTCCACATCGCGACCCACGGTCAGCATCAGTGTGCCACCGCTCGGCATCGCCTGGATTGCATTCACCACCAGATTCCGCAGCGCCTGCGCCAGTCTTTGCCGATCCCCCATCACCCATGCAGCCTCCGGTTCCAATCGCAAATCCGCCACCACATCCGCGTGCATCATTTGCGCTGCCAGCGCAGACATCACGCCCTCTGCCACCGCCCGCAGATCCAACTTCACGCGCTGCGGCAGTTCCGGTTTTGCCAAAAACAGCCATTGATTCACCAGCCCCTCGATCACCTGCGACTCCGCCAGGATGTGCACCAGTGCCTCCTCATCCTCCGCCCGTGCCCCCGCCTCCATCAGCTCCGCATGCAGACGGATCGAGGCCAGCGGATTCTTGATTTCGTGGGCCAGCCCCGTCGCCATCCGCCCCAGCAGCGCCAGACGCTCGCTCTCCGCGCGGCGCTCCCGCTCCAGGTTCAATTCATCGCGGGCCTGCACCAGCGCCCGAGCCAATGCCCCGATCTCATCCCCCCTCCCGGCCTCCGCAGGCACCACCGCACCCGGCCCCAGGATGGCTGGCAACTGACCGCTTAGCGATTGCAGAGGCCGCACCAGGCTCCGCGAAAGATACCAGGCCAGCCCCGCCGATAGCGCCCAAAAAACCGCCAGTCCGCCCAGGGTCGATCCCCGCCACAGCGCCACCGCCGGCGCCGCCCGCGTAAAGACCGCCTCCGTCGCATCATCCACCGCATGCACCACCACCTCGCGACCGTCCGCTTGCAACTGCACTCCTTTTGGCGACTCCCCGAACAAGGGCCGCTCCCGGAACATCACCTCCACATCCAGTAGCCGACTCAGATCCCGCGCCAGCTTTGGACTGCGCGGCAGGTTCATCTGCCGGATGAACTCCGCATCCGTGCGCGTCCAGGCCTCAAAGACCCGCCGACTGTCCTGCATCTCCCGCCAGCCCAACCAAGCGATCAGCGATCCCGAGCCCAGCACCACAAAGAGTAGCAAGGTCACCCCAACACGCCGCCCCAGCGGCTGGGGCACCGGAGCTTTGGAGGTAGAGGAAGGAGCAGACATTCCCCGCATTGTGCCCGACTCCCACCAGATCACGAACAAAAAACACTCACGAATTCGACGATTCTGCCACCCATGAACGATTTTCGCCCAACTGATTCCCCACCTTGCGCCAGCGATGAACTCAGGGCACAATGCACCCAGATGCCCAACTCTCAGCAAGACCTCCCGCCCCTTCGCAGCACCTTGGACCTTGAGCGCCTGCTCGAATTTGAATTCGTCCGTGCCACAGAAAACGCCGCCCTCCAGGCCATCCACTGGCTCGGCCGCGGTGAAAAAGAACTGGCCGATGCCGCCGCCTGCGCTGCCATCTATGGGGTCTTTGACCTCCTCGATATCTGCGGCGAGGTCGTCATTGGCGAAGGCATCAAAGACAACGCGCCCGGCATCTTCGTCGGCGAACACCTCGGCACCTGGAAACCCGGTGCCCCGCATTTCGACATCGCCCTCGACCCCATCGACGGCACCTCGAATATCGCCAAAGGCCTGCCCAACAGCATCGCCGTCATCGCCGCCGCCCAAGTCCCAGCGGGTGCGCCCTCAGCAATGAAGAGCCTGCCCAGCTTTTACAGCCACAAGATGGCCTACGGGCCCGCCGTGAAGCAGGCGCTCACGGATCTCGGCAATCCCTGCCTGCTCGATCTGCCCATGGCAGAGGTCATCGCCATCGTCGCCAAAGCGCTCGGCAAGCACGAGCGCGATGTCGTCATTTGCACCATGGATCGCCCGCGCCACGGAGAGATCATCGCCGCCGTCCGCCAGACCGGGGCCGCCCTGCGCATGGTCACGGATGGCGACATCGCCGCCGCCGTCGCCCCCTCCCTGCCCGGCACCGGTGTCGATCTTTACGTCGGCATGGGCGGCAGCCCCGAAGGCATCCTCGCCGCCGCCGCGCTGAAGTGCCTCGGTGGCGACATGCAATTGCGCATGTGGTTCCACAACGACGAGCACCGCGCCGAAGTCGCCGCCCAGGTCGCCCCCGAAGAACTCGACAAGGTCTTCTGCGTGGACGAACTCATCATCGGCGACAGCGCCCTCTTCTGCGCCACCGGCATCAGCGAAAGCGCCCTCCTCCCCGGCGTGCAATTCATCGGTCATCAAGTCCAGACCCACTCCATCCTCATGCGCGCCCGCAGCGGCACCGTCCGCCGCATCAACGCCCTGCATAACCTGGACAAAAAAATCGTCCCCCTGCGGCCAGAGGCCTAGCGGACAGCGCCCCCAGATCTGCGGGATGCACTGGGGACTCGGGAGCGCCGACGAGTCGTCGGCATTCCTTCCCATTCGCGTTGAAAAGTTCTCAAAATCCAACTGGCAGAAGAATGAAGGCCGGAGAATAAAAAAGTTCCCGGCCCCTAAGGTATCCCAAAACTAAGGCCGCATCTGCGGGGCGCACTGGGGAGTTGGGAGCGCCGACGAGTCGTCGGCATTCCTTCCCCACGCGAAGCCAAACCCCCAAGCACACAAGAGTCTGCCACCCCCACAAAGAAGGGGCTCTGTCACCCCACAGAAGGGTCTCTGTCACCCCACAGAGGGGTCTCTGTCCCCACACCGAAGGGTCTCTGCCACCCCACAGAAGGCTCTCTGTCCCCACACCGAAGGGCCTCTGCTACCCCACACAAGGGTCTCTGCCACCCCACACAAGGGTCTCTGCCACCCCACACAAGGGTCTCTGTCACCACACACAAGGGTCTCTGCCACCACACACAAGGGTCTCTGCCACCCCACAGAAGGGTCTCTGCCACCCCACACAAGGGTCTCTGTCCCCACACAGAAGGGTCTCTGCCACCCCACAGAAGGGTCTCTGCCACCCCACACAAGGGTCTCTGTCCCCACACAGAGGGATCTCTGTCACCACACAGAAGGGTCTCTGCCACCACACCGAAGGGTCAGATTCGCCACGACAAGGGTCACATTCGCCAGACCCAGGGTCTCTCCAGAAAAAAGAAGGGTCACATTCACCCCTAAAAGGGTTTCGCGACAATTTCAGGGGCATTCCCTTGCCATCAGCTCCCGTACACGCTCTGATAGCCAGAGCCCCACGGAAAATTACTGAAATGCCACGACCACCGAAAGCCGCCAATGCCACCTCCAAAGACTCGACGGGCAACTTGGGCTTCGAGTCCGGCGTCTGCGGGACCTGGCGCGGCACCGATTTCCGCACGGACGACGATCCCGCACCGCGGCACTGGCAACCGAGTGGAGCGAGATCGACTGCCAAAGGCAGCCCGCAGGGTGAACGCGGAGGCGTTCATCAATTAGGCGTTCCGCCCAAGGGCAACGCCAACTTCAACTGGTTCCAGCACTTCATCCACCACCTCGCCCCGCAGGGCATGGCCGGGTTTGACTGCGTCCATCTCCGCGTCGCTCCGGTTGTCCTCCCCAACCGCAGTATGTCCTCCCCAACCGCAGTATGTCCTCCAACCAGTTCCGCGACGGCGACAGAATCAGCACTACATACCCACTATGCGCCTAGCCCATTTATCTGCAGACAATTTTCGCATCTATGGATCGAAGGCAAATGCTGCCAACTTAGAGCTGGCAGTCCGACCGGGCTTGACCCTGCTGGTCGGGCAAAACGATTCAGGCAAATCCGCCATTGTCGATGCTCTCCGTCTCGTCTTGGGAACAACCAGTCAAGATTGGCTCCGCATCACAGAAGACGATTTCCATCGCTCGAATGGAGCTGTTGCCGAGGAGTTTTCGATCTATTGTCGCTTCGAGGATCTTTCAGACAGCGAAGCGGCGCGGTTTCTCGAATGGCTTTCTCTTACTCAGGGAATGCCGATTTTGGAATTAACTCTTCGCGCTCGCCGGGTGGAAAGGACCAACAAGATTGGTGCAAAAGTATGGATGGTCGATGCATCGACGCGCACCGGACCGAATGGCCAGGGAAAGGCTGTTGACGGGGAAATCCGTTCCTTCCTCCGTTTGACTTATCTCAAGCCGTTGCGTGATGCGGACGCCGAAATGGCGGCGGGTAGAGGGTCTCGACTTTCTCAACTTTTAATCAATCACCCCGCGTTCAAAGACGAAGACAAGCCAAGTGAGCTGCCGCTCCTTGAGGCCGGAAAGCCACAACAACCCCCTCCAACCCTGCGGGGCATCGTCGAGACTACAGATCGATGGATTGCCGCGAGTCCCGCAATTGCGGCGGCTCGCAGTCAACTAAACACTGAATACCTGCAAAAGCTCTCTGTGGGCACAGACAAGCTGACGGGAGAAATCACAATACACGGGCAGACTGGGCTCCGCTCCATTCTCGAAAAACTTGAATTGTGGCTCACCAAAGAAGGTGTGGCGGATCACACCCGTCATGGACTTGGCCTCAAGAATCTATTGTTCATAGCTGCGGAATTACTCCTTCTAAGCCAGTCGGCTGAAACTGGACTGCCATTGCTTCTTGTCGAGGAACCAGAGGCGCATTTACATCCGCAGCTTCAGCTTCGCTTGATGGAGTTTCTTGAAGAGGAAGCAATCGCGTCGGGAGTCCAGGCGGTTCTCACAACGCACAGCCCAAATCTGGCTTCTAAAGCCAAGTTGGCGGATGTGTCTATCGTGGATCGCGGCAGAGTGTTCTCGCTATCCGAGAACCATACATCCCTAGCTCCAGGAGATTATCGCTTTTTGGAAAAGTTTCTGGATGCGACGAGAGCAAATCTGTTTTTCGCGAGAGGCGTGGTTATTGTGGAAGGTGACGCCGAGAACATTCTTATTCCCGTTTTAGCGGAACTCATTGGGGCTTCATTCTCCCGCAACGGTGTATCAGTCGTGAACGTTGGGCACCGTGGCCTTTTCCGCTATGGCAGAGTTTTTCAGCGAGCATCAGGACCAGAGCTGCCGATACCTGTAGCATGCATTTCTGACCGTGATATTCCGCCTGACGAAGCTTCCGATTATCTCGGCGACCGCAAAAAGGAGAGCGTTCTCATCGCGGAGGGCAAGGTTGCACTGCTCGATGCGAGTCTGAGGAAATATGACGGGCAGCGAGTAAAGACCTTCGTCTCTCCGCAATGGACGCTCGAATACGATTTGGCACTTTCTGGTCTTGCAAAGGAACTTCACATGGCGATTGCCACAGCGAAGGCTCTCTCAGAAAAGGGAACCGCACCAGCCGCAGATGACCTCACTAGTGCTGAGGCAGCGTTCATCGCAGAAGAGGCAAAACAGCAATCAGCGCGACAGTTGGCCGCATTCGTGTTCAAGCCCTTGTTCAAAAAACAGGCGTCCAAGGTTGAAACCGCACAGCAACTCGCCGCGGCTCTAAAGGATACCAAGCCGACACCAGCCGACCTTCGCAAAAAGCTGCCGCTCTACCTCGTCGAGGCGATCGAATACGCCTGTGGCATAACCCCGAGTGTTCCTGCCAATGCCAACCCAGCTTAAGTTCAGCGATGATGAGATTACTTCGTTGGCGACAGAACTCGCAATCGACCTCTCCTCAGCGGAGAAGATCGCGGTCCTCAAGTCGTCAACGAGTTGCGATATACAAGCCGGACCGGGTTGCGGAAAGACGACGATCCTGACGGCGAAACTCGCCCTGCTCGCAAAAAAATGGAGGTGGTCGAATCGGGGCGTCTTAGTCCTGTCTCACACAAATGTTGCCCGGCGGGAAATAGAAACTCGTCTTGGTCAGTCACAATCGTTGGCCCAACTGCTCGGATATCCTCATTTTATTGGGACATTCCAGACATTCGTGGACCAATTTCTCGCGCTCCCTTATCTAAGGCAAGAGGGGGTCGAAATAACGGCCATCGACAACGATAAGTTCGTGGCGCGTGCCTTGGCCAGCTTCTCAAAACCGGAATTCTCCAAAGCCCAATTTGCCTTAAAAAATCGGAATGAAGGACTGGAGACGATTATTGGAGGCTTGAGATTTGATGGACCTCAATTGGTTGTCACGAACCCAGCAGCGAGCAATCGACTCTTTCCAGGTCCGGAGTCTGCTACTGGTCAACTGTTGAAGCGGCTAAAAGAACGTCTAGCTCGTGATGGGTATTTCCGCTTCGACGACATGTATGGGTATGCAGAGGCATGTCTCGCTCATCGGAAATACGTAATCAGCATCATTCGACACAGATTCCCGTGGGTGTTTGTCGATGAACTGCAAGACACCAATGAAAGCCAGGACCGAATCTTAGAGACACTGTTTTCAGCAGACGGGTGTGTGATGCAGAAGTTTGGTGACAAGAACCAAGCTATTTTCAATTTCGACGCTGGATCGATACCTGCGCCTGAGCTGTTTGGACGCCGCCCGAGTTTGCCGTTGTCTGAGACACATCGGTTTGGAGACGACATTGCCCGGTTCGCTTCACCGCTATCCATTGTCGAACCGCAAACTCTTAAAGCAACTGTTGCTCGCGACAAAAGGAGGCACACGATATTTGTATTCGATCGCGGTTCGATTCATCGGGTCGTTACCTCGTTTGCTGATTTGGTGCTCAGTGAGGTTCCTGAATCTAGCCGTCTAAAGAATCGCGTATGCGTTGTTGGTGGACGAAAGAATCTCAAAGAGCCAAAGGAAAAGAATTTTCCAGAAGCGATAGGCGATTACTGGAAGGGCTTTCAATCCGACCTCAGTCGCAAGGCTCGGATGCCAGATACGCTTTATGGGTTTGTCCTCGAAGCCCGGGCATTGGTCAGCAAAGACAATTCCTTTGCTGAGCCGACCATGAGAATCACCGGTGGAGTGCTGGAAGCCGTCCGCCGTGCGACGCCGGATAAGCAAAAACCGCTGATCAAAACTCGCACCGAACTGAAAGACTTCCTGATAGCGGGCGACTCATATCCAGAGTTCAAAAAGCTGATGTGGGATTTTCTCCGATCCGATCCTAACATTTCCGAGAATACGTGGAACGCAAAGATCGAAAGTCTCCTCTTGCTGCTGAAAACAATCATGCCAGAAGCGAATGCTCCAAGGGTGCGTGAGTTCTTGGCATGGACCGGCCACTCCGAATCAGAAGCAAATGGAAGTGCTGTGATCGAAGCGGAAGCTGAAAACATTTTGCTGCACCGCGGAGTGACTGCTGAAATTAGCCTATGGTTCGACTCCATCCACGGTGTAAAAGGCGAAACCCACGCAGCTACTCTCGTTCTGGAGACGTTTGCGCGAACGCATGACTTAAAGTCTCTGCTTCCCATCCTCACCGGGAATCAAAAGGCCACTAATTTGACCAGCACTGCATTTGAACACTGCAAGCGGCTGTTTGTCGGTGTCACGCGTCCAACTGACTTGCTGTGCCTCGCCATCTTTTCTGAACACGTTACCGACAAGGACATCGAACTCTTAGAAAACGCGGGCTGGCATATCGAGCGTTTGGCATGAATTTCGCGATGCAGTATATGGCTCGCAATCGCCGACAAGGCAACGGTGCCGATCTATTACGAGAGCCGGATTTGACTCCCTCGCAGCCCAGCTCGGTCGGGCTTCGCCCAGCACCGCGTTGTGTCTATCTCGGTCGGCCCGCCTACCTCCTTTGGTTCTTGGTTACGTGGACCTTTACGAGGCGCTCATCAAGCTGGGGCCCGAATGGGGGAGTGCCCGCGACGACGGGGACGAAAACGTCGAACGGACTCTCCGGTCCGTTGCGGAGGGAACGAGTTCGAAAACTCGTTCTACGGTGGTCAAAGTGATCATGGTCGGCAGCGCCGATGATGGCCCCGAATGGCAGCCGCACATTTGAGTCCTTCGCCCCCGGCTTAGTCGGGTTGCGCCCAACTCTTCGAGTTGTCCATCTCGGTCGCCCCGCAACCTCCCACGGCTCCATCCTGAGCAACAAATTCCTCGCCGAGCTGCGCCGCATCAAGCGCAAGAACGTCGCCGCGGAGTTGGGGGGAGATTGCTACCAGGCCAGCCTCCAGGAGGAAGCCGTGAAAACCGGGCTGCAACAGGCGGAGCTGCTGTGTGCGGATTGGGTCTGAGAGCTTTTGCCATGAAGTCGTGGCTTTTCGAGGCGAGGCAGAATGGGCTGATAAGCCCGTGACGGTTCACGAGACCAGCACCTTTCCGAGTGCTCAGAAAGGCATCGTGTGCCCGCCGCTGACCTTTAGGACCATCTTCGTGGAGGGATCGCTCACTGCCGCAGAGGGGTTCTTGACGGTCATCTTGAAATGCTCCTTCGCTCCCTTGGCCACATCCGAGCGGACATACTCTTCCGCCTCATCGATGAAGGTGCCGTTCGCGTCGAAAAACTCTGCCTCGATGGTCACGCCGCTCCACGTGTGACTGCCGTTGTTCGTGATCAAGCCCAGGACCTCCACTGAATTTCCCACGGGACGCTGCCGGATGTCCGAGATGGAAAGATCCTTGGTCACGTCCCCCTTAAACAGCGTCAGCTTCAGCAGCGGCAAGAAGCCGATCAGCATCACAGGGATCATCAGCCACAGGTACTTCTTGCCCCAGCTCAGGCTCAAATTCGACATTTCGGCTCCGCAGTTGGAGCATTTCATTTTCGCGATCATAAGAGAAGTGGTTCAAAACAGAACGCCCCCAACCAGTAACATGTTGCCGTGCCTCAACGGTACGTCTTCCCAGGAGTCATCACTCCTGCTACTCTGCGATGCGCCCCAGCCACTTGATGCTCGCTCTGCCAAAATCACCCATCTCCCTTTGGATCCTCGGAATCAGTCTCTCCTCGACGTCTGGAGCGCGCGCCCTTGACTACCTCGGTCTCATCTCGCAAATCGATCCCAACGGCGTAGCTGCTGGTGAGCTAATCGGCGCGATGCTGCTACCCCTTTATCTCGTCCCGTTCGTCGTTCTCCTTTCGCTTGCCGCCCTCACCCGCTACCCAATTGGGCCGATGAAGATCACCCATTGGAAACCAGCGGCATCGCTCCGCTACTACCTCTGGAACGCCATCTATCTACTGCTCGCCGCCGCTTCGCTTGTATCCGCTTTCGAGCAACTACGCCTGGCAGCACAACTCCCAGCAAAACTCCCAGAGCACGACCTCACCGTCGGCGTCGTCGATACCCTGTTCAACGCAGTCTCCTGGCTCGGGGCCGTCCTCTTCTGGCTCTCGCTCCGCGCTGTGAAGTCCTACAAGCTCACCTCAGACATCACAAAGTGGGATCCTCCGATCCACGGCGGATAGCCTGAAGCACAGCGCGCGCGACCGCACGATCCTCAAACCCGGTTGGGATCAAGCCATGCCAAATCGAGGTGTGGCGCGCCAGGGTGAGCCGGTAGGTCCGAGTCACCATCTTCCCATCGATGCGCCCCGTCACCGTCGCCTGCATCGGCTGTGGCGCGGCGTGTGGAACGGGCCCAGTCTCACCACGGTTGCCAAAAGATCCATACCGCAGGAAGGCAGCGTCCGAACGCTTGCGACCTCCGAGATCGTAAAGGAGTTCTGAGTACACCCCGCCACATAGCCAGTCACTCGTGCCGCTTGACTGCCCGAACGACCCGGCTCAGGACGAACGAGCGGCAACCTCGGAGCATCAGAATCACACGAGAGACGCGTGGCGCAGGATGACAAAAAACAAGAAACGGCCATCAAACTGATCAACGATTGGGTCTTCATAATTTTGGCTGCCACGAGAGGATCCTCCACGAAAAGGCCCACTTGTCAGCAGCTTTATCACTGAGTCATCAGCGGAACTAGTTCGGCCATTGCGTGATCAAGCCAACTGCCCAGTTTTCCTGCCTTCATAGATCACCCACCCTCGTCCAAATGAACGCCCCCAACCCACCAGCATCTGATAGCACGGTAGATTTCAGCGACCTCATTGCGTGGTATCAGAGCCATTGCGATGATTCCTGGGAGCATCAGTACGGCGTCCGCCTTGAGACACTCGATAACCCAGGCTGGCTTCTAACGGTTGACCTGATTCACACCGAATTGGAGGGACACCCAATGGCACCGCTCCAAGAGGGCATCAATCCTGCGGGCAAACCTCTCGCCCCACGTTGGCTCCACTGTTACGTCAGCGAAAACCAGTTTCGGGGTGCCTGCGATCCGACTCAAGTCGCCCGATTATTCCGCGAGTTTGACCGCTTTCGGCGAGCTGCCCTGGCTCTTTGACCACCCTGAAATGAGCAAGCTGTGACGGCTTTGAACGCAAAAAGGAGCCGAATGGGATTCCGAATGACCGCGAAGGGATCGGATGGACAGATTTGCGGCCATTCGAGTGTCATTCTTTTTTCATTCGCGTTGGAATGAATGGGTTGTGCAGGGCTTTAACGAGATCGCGCATCCTTTTCGATACGAAACACGGCCAATCTCCGTGATTTTGGTGCGTATGCCCTCCCAAAGCATCAACCGAGCGCAAAATTTTCCTGTTCATCCCCGCCGCCTTGCTTATCATCGACGCTCCGTTTCAATCCTAACATCTAGCACAACCCAACCCCACTATGAGCAACACCAAGCCGAAACTTCATAACGCAATGTGGCCAGGCCTCGTCGGAAAAGGCGATGGCGAAGGACAGGAGCCGCCGATTTCTCTGGAGCGCATGCTCGATCTCACCGCTGCCGCCGAGGTCAATGGCCAGAAGTTCGAAGGCATCGACTACTTCCTCTTCCTCCCCCACACGAATCCAGAGGCGAGCGATGACGAGATCATGGGCATCGCCGATCTGATCGCCAGTAAGGGCTTTTCCGTCGGTTCCCTGGTGGCCCCCGTCTGGCCCGGCACCGTCGGCGACTCCGCCATGGGCGACGATGCGCAGCAGGAAAAATTCCTCAACGCGGTGAAGATGGCCTGCCGTATCGCGGGTGTCTTCAATAAGCACGGCGTCCGCAAGTATGGCGTCATCCGCATCGACTCCGCCGAATTCGGCGTGGCCAAGTGGAAGGAAGATCCAAAGACGAACACCGCGCGCATCATCGACACCTTCAGCAAGGCCGCCAAGATCGCCGCAGATCATGGCGAGCGCCTCGCCGCTGAAGGTGAAATTTGCTGGGCCGGGATGCACTCCTGGAAAGACATGCTGGACGTCCTCGAAGGGGTCGGTATGCCAGAGACGCTCGGCTTCCAGGCTGACCTCGCCCACACCTACCTCTACACGCTGGGCTACAACGCCCCAGAGCACGCCCTCCTGCAGCCCGGCTACAGCGATGGTGAATTCTGGGCCGCCTACGAGAAGATGACGGACGCCCTCCGCCCCTGGACCATCGACTTCCACGTCGCCCAGAACGACGGCACCGTGCACGGCGCTGGCAGCCACGACAAGACTGGCAAGCATTGCCCTGCGGACGATCCAAATGGCAAGCTGGACATCACCAAGGCCTCCGGCTACTGGCTCAAAGACGCCGCTGCCCGTGGGATCCAGCACATCTGCTGGGATGGTTGCATGTTCCCGAACGCCACTCTCGAAAAAGTGGAGACCTGGAACACCATCCTGGGCGCAATGATGAAAGTCCGCGACGCTCACGGCTGGGCCTAGTTGACCAAGCCTTTCGAGTGATCCACTCAACAAAAACCCCGCCCGGTCATCCCGGGCGGGGTTTTCTTTTGGGTTCCAAAATCAAAGGGAATCAGGGCCGACACGCGCCAGCCCTGAAACGAATTACAGCTTCGTGTAACCGATGCTCTCGCAAGGCAGATCCCAGAGAGCCTTCAGCTCTGCATCCAGCTTCGTCACGCTGAAGGACACGCCGGCCATTTCCTGACAGGTCACGATATTGTCCACAATGGTCTGGTGGATCTTAATGCCACGAGCCTCGATCAGCGGCACCGCTGCGCGCAAGAGGATCAGCAATTCCATCATGTGGGTCGAACCGAGGCTGTTCACGAAGAACACGATCTCATCGCCAGCATTCAACTCCAGGTCGTCAGCAAAAATCAAGTCCAGAATCTTTGGAGCCAGTTCATCCGCCGTGCACATCGGGATCAGGCCCACGCCCTTTTCACCGTGAATGCCCATGCCCAGACCAATGACGTCGTCCGCCAATTCAAAGGTCGGCTGGCCGGTGGCAGGTATGGAGCCGGGCTTGGTCGAAACCCCAACCGTGCGGGTGTTGTCCACGGCCTTCTGTGCGATGCGCTCCAGTTCGTCCAGCGTGCTCACCGTCATGGCCGCAGCGCCTGCCAGCTTGGTGATCGGCACCAGACCAGCCACCCCACGGCGATTGCCTTTTGCAGTTGGCGGGGCAGAGCACACATCGTCGGCGATGATCACCGTGCGCACCTCGATGCCTTCGTCAGCAGCCAATTCCGCACCGATATCAAAATTCATCACGTCGCCAGCATAGTTGCCGTAGAGAAACAGCACCCCTTTGCCACGACTGACAGCCTGGGTGGCCTCCAGCACGATGTTCGGAGGAGGCGCTGCAAAGATGTCACCGATCGCAGCGCCATCTGCCATGCCCTTGCCGACCAGGCCGTGGTAGATCGGCTCATGCCCGGCCCCCCCCCCCACCAGCAAGGCTGGTGCATCGGGGCGCAGATTGTTCATCACGATGGACCGCTCGCCCACCTTGCGGGCCTTGCCATCATAGGCCAGCACCAAACCGTCAAACAGTTCGTCGGCACACTTTAGGGGATCATTGATGATTTTCTTGGCGGAATTATTGCTCATGGAAACGGACAGGTTGGTTTTAGAAAATAGGGTTCGCCTCCAGTCCTAGCCAGTCCCCCGCCTTTCGTCAATCGCCAAAGCACCTCCACAGGCAGCCTCCCGGCATTCCCCATTGATTCCACTCCAGGAAAGCGACAAATTACCCGCCAATTGACAATCTCTGAAGACCCAGGCCGAACACTCCCGATCGGCATCGCCGGATCCCTGGCGGTGCACTTGGTGCTGTTCGCCATACTGGCCTGGATCCTGAGCGTGCGAATCGAGGACGCAAAACGCCAACTCGCGCTTCAGCCCGTCATTGAAGAACCCGTCGTCGCACTGCTGTTCCCTGATCAGATCATGGAAGTACCCGTGCCACTGATGCGCACGGACACCGAGCCAGAGCCTCCCCCGCCACCACCGCCGCCGCCCAAGCCCAAAGAGCGCCCATACATCCGCACCACACAAAACACGACCGCCGACTCTGCCCCGACAAACGCCCCCTTCGTCTCCGACCGCAATACGCGCGCCGCATCCATGCTAGCGCCTGACCCCGACGGTGTGCGCGATATGCCCACGCTCGATGGCAATGGCCCCAGTCAGATGGAACTGGCAGACAGGGACTACAAAGACGGACAAATCAAAGACGACGCCGCTACCCCACAGGCCGCCATGCACGCGACCGGATCCGCAGGCGGCGGTGGCCTTGCGACCGCGACGCCGCAGACTCCCGTCGCCGCCCCGCAGCCCCCCATTGTCATCGCCAAGGCGGAGCCGATCAAACCCGGCACACCTGTGATCGAAGACATGGTCAGGGAAACACCCGACGACGGAAACGCCAAGCTGCCACTGGAGATCAAGCGAGCCCAATCCCCAGTCGACAGCCCACCGACGCCCCCTGCCCCAAAAACCCCGGCTGGGATGCTGCCGCCGGGTCCCGGCAACGGACCCGCAGTGCCAGGCGGAGCCGACACGCCCGTCAAAAAAACGGCGGGCAAGCCTGATGCAGATTCGTTTTCCCCCTTCACCCGCACAAGCCGAGTCAAAGGCACCCTTTCAAATCGTGGTGATGCCGCCGTCGATGCCGCCGAAACACCCCTGGGCAAATACATGCGCATCGTCACGGGTGCGGTGGAAAAACGTTGGCACACCCTGCGCCGCCAGCGCCTTGATGCCGCGACGTTTGGCTCCATGAAACTGCGTTTCTACGTCAAGGCCAATGGCGACGTTTTGCCCCCGGAACTGCTGAGTGATCGCGCCCAGGCAAATTCAGCCATGATCGATTTCACCTTGCAGGCGATCATGGAAGCAGAGATACCTCCCATCCCCAAAGACCTGCTGCCGCTGCTGGAAAAACAGCGTCTCGAAGTAGAATATGACGTCCTCATTTATTGATTCCCACCTCCCCATCTTAGCCCAAGCACCCACGAGCGGCATCGGTCTCATCTTGGACTTCCTATCCACAGGCGGTTACGTCATGGCGCTCATCGTGCTCTGTTCCATCGCAGCGGTTGCGGTCATGATCATGGTTTACCTCCAACTCCGCGATGATGTCGTCCTGCCCGCCAGCGTCATCAGCCAACTGCGCTCCCTACCCAACTACGCAGCCAAAGGCGATATCCGCCCACTGCAGGACTTTCTGGAGCGCGACCCCTCCGTTCTCGCCCGATTGGGCAGTCTCGCCATCAGCGGAGAATACACCAGCAAGGCCGACTGCGTCGAAGCGGTAGCGACCCAGGCCAAGCAGGAGATTCATCGCATGGAACGCGGCGTGCCGTTCCTGGAGGTCATGGTCACTGTCGCCCCGCTGCTCGGCCTGATGGGCACTACGGCGGCCCTCGTCGGGATGTTCAGCGCCTTTGGGGCCGAAGGTCAGAACGGCCCCGACACAACGGCCGTCGCTCGCGAGATCGGGGTCGCACTGCGATGCACGATCGCTGGCCTCTTTGTGGCGGTGCCCTCCGTGCTGGCCCACACCTACTTTGCACGACGACTCGACGCCATCGCCGTCAAGATCGAGTCCACACTGCACGACGTCATCCACACCTTCTTTGCTCACTTTGAAGTGCATCGGGAGGAAGAATCGTAGGACCAGCCTAGCCACGCCCAACGACCATGATGAACCTGCGTCCCCACAAGCGATCCGTGCCGATGATTCCCATCGTCTCGTTGATCGATATCATGGTGATCCTGCTCATCTTTTTCATCGCCACCACGACCTTCAAAAAGAACTCGGACCGCAATAAGGCACACCTGGAGATCGCCCTACCCACATCCGCCGTCATGGGCGGCGCCGCCCCTCAACGCGATGTCCGCGTCGCCATCAGTGTGGATAAAAAGCGCGATCTGTTTTTGGATGGCACACCCATCCCCATCGAAAACCTCGCCACCGCCTTGCAGACGCTCAAGGGCGCCAACCCCAGCGTAAAATTGGAACTCGAGGCCGACTCAGACGCCCCGCTGGGACTGCTCATCAAAATCTGGGACGCCCTTCGCGCCGCGGGGGTGTCCGTCAACGACGTCCCCGCCCGCATTCAACGCGCCGCGCCGCAACCGACGGCGCACTGAAGCCGCTCACCTGAGCACAACAAACCCGCCATCGGTGCGCGCATAAGCAGCCGGGAAACTCCACACGGGGAGTTTCGGCCCCGTCCCTGAGTCCACAATTCGACCGCTGGCGTCTAAGAGGTCCCATCGCAAGGTTCCTGACTTCGCCCATCCAGACCCCACCACACTGGCGACCAAGGTCAAACCGCTGCGACTCTTTGCTATCACCGGATGTTTAGCGCCAGCGGTCGCCAGCGATACCACGCTTGCTGAGTTGCCCAAGCTCACACAGATCCGCCCGTCGTTTTCCCAGGCCATAGCCGTGCCATGAATGGCGCAACTGCTCATGGGGCAGGCAGCAAGCTTCCACTGATCGAGCACTTTTACTGTCGTCTTTCCATCACGCTGCGAGATCCAACGCATCCCGCGCTCATCCATCTCCGGCGCGCCTCGATAGAGCACATGCAACACGC
This sequence comes from Verrucomicrobiaceae bacterium, assembly GCA_024232965.1. GTDB lineage: Bacteria > Verrucomicrobiota > Verrucomicrobiia > Verrucomicrobiales > Verrucomicrobiaceae > JACKQF01. The sequence continues at coordinate 103,339 of JACKQF010000008.1, forward strand.
CGTCATCGCCCAAACTGGCCCGTAACGAACAGCAGGCACAAACACCTGGGCTAGCAGCATTCAAAGGCCTTGCCTTCGCAAAAGTGTAGCCGTCATCGGCGGATCGTTTGACCCAAACGATCCGGGCCCTCTCCCCCTCTGCAACTTTTGGAGCCGCATGCCAGACAACGCACACGGAACCGTTTCCATTCGCGGCGATGGAGGCACCGCCATCGAGTGCAACGCCCTCCATCAAATTGACCTGAGGCGAAAACGCCCCCGCCCCTTGCTCCAGCCTTGCATACCAAAGCGGTGCGCTCGCGGGATCCTCTGCCCCGGCAGCGGACCCATTCCAGATTACCTGCACGCTGTCCATTTTTCCCAAAGAGAGCTGCGCTCCTCGAATCGTGCCCATCGCTATCGCAGACTTCGGCACGCTGTTCACGGTCATCGGTGGAGCCCAGGTGGGGGCATCGACAGCACGCGAAGTGTAGCGGACTTCACAGCCTTTTGGATTGCCCTTCAAATAGATCAAGTGGGCCATGCCAGATGCGGAGACCGCAATTTGCGGCTGCATCCCATCCTCAGGCAATGTCTCCAACCGCACTTCCGCCAAAGCAGAACTGCAAAGCAACACCGACAGCAAATAGCGATGAATCATGGCACAGGCAAAACGCTCACAAAGGCACAACCTCTTCAAAAAGAGAAAGCCCCCTTCCTGCACGCAGGGAGGGGGCTGCGGGGAATGATGACTACTTCACCATCGCGGCAAACTTCGCCGGGTCTGCCTTGAACTCTTTGATGCAGGATTTGCAGCAGAGACGAATCTCTTTGCCTTCGTGCATCACCACTACCGGCTTGCCCATACTGCCGAGCTTTTCGCCGGACACGACGCAGGTTTCAAGAGGATAAGGCTTTGCCTCCGCCTTGGGTTTGTCTTTGCCTTCATCAGCGCAAGCGATGAGGGCCATTCCGAGGAGTGTCGACAACAGGATTGTTTTCATAGATATAGGTGAGATGCTTGTTTGGTTGGGTTTATTCACGACTTTTAATGGGGTCGCAAAAAAGGTTCAGTCCGCGACGGAACGTTGATGCCGGAACTCACGTCCGCGCAGCCAGAGAAAGATCACCGGCGTGACGATCAAGATATGCAGGAGACTGGAAATCATGCCACCAATGACCGGCGTGGCGAGGGGCTTCATCACTTCGGAGCCCATTCGATGGCTCCACATGATCGGCATCAGGGAGGCAACGATCGTCGCCACGGTCATGACCTTGGGACGCAGCCGCAGTCGCGCACCGTCTTTGACCGCCTGCACCAAATCCCCATACGAAAACGCACTGCCCAGCGCTGCCATGCGAGCCTTCACGGTCTCTTCCAAATAGACAACCATGACCACGCCCGTCTGCACTGCGGTGCCAAACAGAGCGATGTAGCCGACCCACACCGCTCCATTGAAATTGTAACCAAGAAGCTTCTGCAAGAGCACGCCACCACTCAGCGCAAACGGCACGGCAAGCATCACATGTGCAGCCTCAAGGGCGCTATGATAAACCATGAACAGCAGGACAAAAATGATCAGCAACACGATGGGGAAAACCATCTGCATCGTCTGCACAAAGCGCCGCTGATTTTCGTATTCACCCGTCATTTTCCACGTCATACCATCCCAGTTCAACGTCGTCAGCGCCTGCTCAACCTCGGCCACAAATCCACCCAAGTCGCGATCCTGCACATTGGTCTGAACAAAGGAACGCAACCGACCATCCTCACTCGCGATTTCGTTGGCGCCGACTTCTCTGCTGATTTTGGCGACCATCCCCAGGGGGATGTAGGCGATCTTGCCATCGCCTTTGCCACTCATCCCAGAACGGGTTGCCACAAGGATGCGCTTCAGATCTTCGATATCATCTCGCTCTCCGCGCTCAACGCGAATCTGAATCGGGAAACGCTGCCGACCTTCAATCGTCGTGCTGACGTTCTTTCCACCGATGGATACCTCCACCGTATCCAGAACGTCCTTTGCGCTCAGTCCGTAGCGGGCCATAGCCTCGCGATCCACTTCGATGTTGAGATACGGCTTTCCCTGCACCCGCGAGGCGGAGACACCCGCAGACCCTTCGATCCCGTTGATCAGTTTTTCCACTTCGAAGGCTTTGCGCTGAATCTTATCCAAGTTATCGCCATAGATTTTGATCCCCACCTGCGCGCGAATGCCAGTGTAAAGCATCAGGATTCGGTTCTCGATCGGCTGCAAAAAGGCAGGCACGTATCCAGGCACTTGCTTCATCTTTTCGGTCAACTCCGCTTTCAACTTCTCCACAGTCATGCCCTCGCGCCAGACAGGATTCTTTTTCACGCCGAAGGCACCGTCAGGGACGTACTCTGGCTTCAGCATGATCGTCGTTTCTAGCATTTCGGTGGGGGCAGGATCCGTCGCTGTTTCAAAACGGCCCAGTTTACCTGCCACACTTTCCACCTCCGGCGCTTCAGCGATGACCTTATCCTGCCAAGCCATCACCCGCTGAATCTCCTTCAGTCCCGTCTTCGGCATTAGCACTGGCATAAACAACAGACTCCCTTCATTGAGCGGAGGCATGAACTCTCGACCGAACCCTGCGGTGAGGTTCGCCAACCTCGGATAACCGGCATCGCGAAGTTGCTTCACCGTCGATCGCGGCAGACCAAAGGCGATCAACAACGAAGTCGCCAAAATGCCCATAGCGGCAAAAACGACTGTTTTCCGGTGATCCAGTGCCCAAGATAGCGCTGGTTCGTACACTCGAAGTAGAAACTTCATCACCACGTTGTGTTCCTCCGAATGGAAGGGACCGCGCACCAGAAGCGAGCACAACACTGGCACCAATGTCACCGCCAGCAGAGTGGACCCGATCATTGCAAAGGTCTTCGTGAAGGCCAGCGGGTGAAACAGTTTCCCTTCCTGACCTCCGAGTGCAAAGACCGGAACAAACGCCAAGATGATGATCGCCATCGCAAAGGTAATAGGTCTCCCCACCTGCTTACAGGCGGCCAGCGTCACCTGCCACGTCTCCACAGATGTCAGCCGCCCCCCTTTTTCCTCCTCCGCTTTTTCCGCATGCCGGATCACATTTTCAGTGACCACAATCGCAGCATCCACCAGCACGCCAATCGCAATGGCAATACCAGTCAGAGACATGATGTTGCTCGTGATGCCAAACTCCTTCATCAGGAGGAAGGAGATCAAAATCGAAACTGGCAGAGGCAGAGTGACGATCAGGATGCTGCGAAAATGCCAAAGGAAGAGGATGTGCGCCAGCGTCACCAGAATAATCTCCTCAAACAAGGCGTGCTTCAAAGTATCGATGGTTCGATCAATCAGTTCACTCCGATCATAGAAGGACTTGATGCTGACGCCCGGCGGCAGACTCGGCCCAATCTCGGCGATGCGCGCTTTGATGCGCTCAATAACTGCCTTGGCGTTTTCACCCGTGCGCATCACAACGGTGCCTCCCACCACCTCGTGGCCATTGATATCCAATGCACCACGCCGGAAATCCCCGCCAATCTGGACGGTAGCAATGTCCTTCAGGTAAACGGGTGTCCCCTCCATCGCCTTTACTGTGACCCATTCGAGATCCTCATTCCGAGTCACCAACCCGATCCCGCGCAGCACAAATTCGGCCCCATTCTCTTCCACCACTTTGCCACCAACATTGAGATTGGCATTCTGCACCGCCGTCATGACATCCATGAGCGTGACATTGGCCATCCGCATTTTCGTGGACGACAGATCCACCTGATACTGCTTCACAAACCCGCCAATGCTCGCGACCTCAGCGACGCCTTTCACACTAGCCAGTTGATATCTCACCTGCCAATCCTGCAGCGATCTCAACTGGGCCAAATCATAGCCCCCTTGTGGCGACAGAGCAGGATCGACATCGAAGTAGTATTGATAAACCCAGCCAAGCCCAGAAGCATCTGGCCCAAGTTGCGGCGTCACCCCCTCAGGCATGGCAGACTGGAGAAAGTTCAACCTCTCCAGCACTCGCGTCCTCGCAAAGTAAGTATCAACCCCGTCCTCAAAAATCACCGTGACCAGAGAGAAACCGAACATTGAGGTCGCGCGCACTTCCTTCACACCCGCAAGCCCCTGCAGTCCGGTTGAAAGCGGATATGTCACCTGATCCTCCACCTCCTGCGGGCTGCGGCCCATCCACTCGCCATATACAAGCACTTGGTTCTCCGTCAGATCTGGAATCGCATCCACTGGCGTCAGATAAACGGCTCGCACGCCCATCGCGATGAGCATCAGTGTGGCGCAAAAGACCAGGAACCGATTTTTGAGGCTCCATTCAATGAGTCGCTCGATCATGGTGCCTTGGCTCCTTTCTCAATCGGCGCAGCGCAGTCCAGCATCTCGTCTCCAAAGAAAGGATTGTGACCAGGACGTCCACCGATCTGAATCCAGCGCGCCTTTTTGGGCACCCCAGGGATTGCCTGATCCACCATGCTGCACTCCCAGACTTCAAACGTCGGCGCACTCTCCACCGTACGCAGCGGTTCCAACACCGCTGTAGCGGCGACTGTAAACGCATGAAAAGCTACCCGCGCCTTCTTGATATCGTCAAACCCATGAAAGTGCTTCACCTTGTCCAAGATCTCCAATGCAGGCGAGACACCTTCCACACTTCGAAGAGACGCCACCAAATCAGTGGTTACCTTCATCGCGGGCTCACTTGCTTTGTTGAACGCAGCCAGATCATCCTCGGAGAGCGTCGCTGCCATCGCATCGGCAACCTTCAGAAAGGCCGTGATCGCCATTTGCTGAGGCATCGACAGCGTTGCAGTCATAGGCTTGGGCGGTGGCACCACTTCCACGGGCGTCATGAAGGATCGATTCATCTCTGACTGCCCATCCAGGAGCAAGTTTCCATTCGTCACCACTTTTTCACCAGCCTTTACCCCTGACAAAACCTCCACCATCGTGTCTCCGCGACGCCCGACGGTGACCACCCGCCGTGCATACGCACCGCCGCTTTGATCCACATACACCACGGCTTCAGGACCCGTCTGCACCACTGCAGACTTTGGCAACGTCAATGCGTCTGGCGTCTCAACCTTCACCGCGCCATCCGCATAGAGCCGATGCAAAAGCTCGCGCCGACCGTTGACCAGCGGGTTGGGCAGTTCGACACGCACCTGAGTTGATCTCGTCGTTTGATCAAAGTTTGGATCGATGAAGGTCACCTTCCCGAGGAAGATCTTACCAGGCACGGAGGGGGTCGTCACTTCCACCGTTTGGCCGATGTGAATCCACGGCATGTCCTGCTCATAGGCGCGAAACATGAACCACATGACGCTAAAGTCCGCGATCTCAAAAAGACGCTGCCCCATCGTCACATACTGCCCCTCATAGACATCGCGAACCACTACCGTGCCACTCATAGGAGACAAAATCTCCGATGTCAGAGTGTCGTCCGTCTTCTTTTCCAGAGTCAAAATCTGCGCCTCCGTCAGCCCCATCTGCCGCAAACGCAGGGCAGTGCTCTTTTTGAGTTCGCCCGTCAGTTGCCGATAGTCCCGCTCTGCCTGCAGCAACGTGGGGCTGTAAATCAAGGCCAGGGGTTCCCCTTCCACCACCTCAACACCGATGTGATTGGCAAAGAGCTTATCCACACGACTATCAATATAGGCGCTGATGATGCGATGCCGCCGATCATCGTCATCAATCTGACCAGCTACCCGCAGCGTCTTCGTAAGTCCGCCTTGTTTGACGCTCGCCGTCTGCACATTCAGCACCTGAATCTGGTTTTGCGTCAGCGCCACCACGTCACCAGAGGCCGTTGCATCAAAGCCCTTTTCGCCTTCATAAACGGGAGTCAATTCCATGCCGCAGATCGTGCATCGCCCGGGCTTGTCACTCTTGATCCACGGGTGCATCGCGCTCTGATAGAACAAGACCTTGCGTTCGCCAGCGGTGGTCGATGCTTCGGACGCGCTACCCACACGCCCCCGCAAGAACCAGCCTGCGCCAAGAGCGGTGATGAGTAGAAGAAAGATGATGAAGTTTTTCATGAAGATTACCTTTCGTGAGTTTGAATGAGCTTACCCGTTAGTGCCGCCAGCCCTTGCTCCGCCACCTGCACTGCCGCCACGGCCCGCCGTTTCTCCTGCAATGCATCCAGAAGCGCCCGTCGCGAATCGAGAACATCCAGCAAAGTCGCCTTCGATGAGACCCAAGCGCTTTGCAGCGTCTCCACCGCCTTTTCAGATTTCGGTAAGACCTCGTCGGTGTAGGCCTGAACGATTCGCTGATTGTTTTCCACTTCCGTGAGAAGCGCGATGAGTTGCGAGTGTAGCCCTCGCTCCTGTGCGGCCAGATCATCATTCGCCGCAGCGCTCATGCTTTCGGCTCGCGCAATGTCCGCTGCATAAACAGAGCGATGCAGCCACGGCAGGGTCATTTTCACCCCAAACATCGCCCCACGAAAGTCGCCGCCGGAATACGTATTGGTCTCCACCCCAACGGAGAAGATCGGCTTGCGCTTTTCCTTCGCCGCATCTGCTTCGGCCTGCGCGACCTCAGCTTCGTGACGCAGCGCCTCCAACCTCGGGTTGCCGTTTCGAAGTTTCTCCCGCAAAACCTCGACCCCACGCATCTCTGGATTTTCTTCGGACAGCTTCAGCGACGACCAGGGACTGTCTGTGGGTCTACCCAGAAGCAGATTCAAGGTCGCGGCATACTGTGTCCGCTGTCTTCGAAGTGAGGCCAACGTCTGCTCTCTCACAGCCAGTTCGCTTTCCAGTTTCAGAGTGTCTGCCGGAGATGAATCAGGATTTTTAGAGCGCTCTTGCGTGATGCCCACGATCGTCTTCAACCACGAGAGATTTTCATTCTGAATGCGGATAAGTTCATCCGCCAAAGCCAGTTCAAGGGCAGACTCTGCCACCGCCAAACCGAGTTCATTCGCAGTCTGGCGTGCAGCGGCCTGCTGCACTTGCAGCCCCGCAGCGGCGCGCCTCTTTTCGGCCCCATAGAGTCGATGGCGAGGAATCATCTGATCAATCCCCAGTCGGATATCGCCTGCGTCCATGCGCATCCTTTGCCGTGCACTGGTGACTCCAAGGCCGATTTGAGGATCCTCCCAAAGCCTCACCGCGCCGATCGCGGATGCTGCAGCCTGAGATCGAGCCTCCGCTGCGGCCATTGATGGATGGGTGGAGACGGCTTCGCGAATAAGACGTCCGAGCAGGGCTGATGTGAGTGGCGCAGGCGTATCAGCGGCCAGCGCAGCCGTGCCCAGGATCAGCACCAGGACAGGCAAAAAATTGCGTGTTTGCATAGAAATTTGAGTCGTTAACGATTCTCCGAACCAATCCCCGGCACCCATGCGTCCTCATGGGACGGCGATGCCTGGGCACAATGCGTCTGTCACAGACGCCGACTCAAGTCAGGAAGGAGCAAAACAGCACCGGCAAGCGAACATGCGCAGCCTCAGGTCCCTGGCGAAATTCCCGCACGCGCAGCAAGGTCAGTTCGCCAGGAGCACGCTGGATCGAAACGCCTTCATTCCAGACCGGAATCCAGACGACTTGGCCAAGACCGGACTTTTCCGGTGCAGGTAGGGCGGGAGTTGGAGCCGAGGGAACATCCTGACCATCAAGGCAATGACAACCCGCATCCCCTGCAGCCTCCATCCACTGGCAACAAGCCATCTCGCAACGCTTCTCAGCCACGCCTGCCCCCAAAGTCTGCGGCAGCCAAATCTGGCCCAGCAGCCCAAGGAAGCAAAAGAAGTGAAGCAGGAAACGCATAGCAATTGTCCTTCAACCAGTTACGAACCCAACATCACCCCGTCTCCACAAACGTCAATGGGGTGTTTAATTGGCTCCGATAAACGCCAACCCTTACGCCCCCCCTGTGACACCCGTTAACAGACACCCCGCGACAGGCACCTCAAGAAGCTCCGCAATCACTTATCTGTGGAAAAACTCATAAAAGAACTTTCTCGACTGAATCCGCCGCGATCTGGTAAAACCCACCTGATCGAAGAAATTTTTGAATACGAACCCGCCCCCTAATTCGAGTTCCGTCATGAAACGCATCGCTCTCACGCTCCTGCTGGCCGTCGCAACTCTATCTGCCCGCGAATGGACATCGTCGGATGGTCGAAAGATTCAGGCGGATTTCATCTCGGCATCGGGAGCTGACGTGACGCTGAAACGGCTGCCCGATGGACAGGTGATGACTTTCCCTCAGAGCCGACTCTCCCCCGCAGATCAGGCGTTCATCCAAGAACAAGCCGCCAAGCCTGAAGGTCCCGCCAAACCTCTTGAGGGACCGTACGCTGAACTGATCACTGGCGATTGGGCTCTGTCGCAGTTCAAGAATCTCCCATTCGCGATCTACGGAGCCAAGGATCTCAGCGCGGCACAGACTTACCCTCTCATTCTCGCCCTGCACGGACGTAGCCAGAACGCGGAAAATGGCAAACAGGTCGGCGGATGGATGAAAAGCTTCACCACCGAGGCCCATTATGCCAAGAATCCATGCATCATCGTAGCCCCACTCGGTTACCAACCTTTTGGCGGCGAGGGCACCGCCTGGAACAACGCCCCCGGCACGGAGGCTCTGGCCCTGGTAAAGGAGTTGCTCAAATCGCTACCTATCGACAAATCTCGTGTCTATTGCGTCGGCTACTCCATGGGCGGATTCGGCACCTGTTACCTGATCAATAGCGACCCACGCCTCTTCGCAGCAGGCGTCGCCGTTGCCGGTTGCACCGGGCCGGATACGGCAGGCACCTTCAAAAAGGTACCGCTCTGGCTCTTTCATGCGGCCGACGATCCACGGGTCGAGGTCAAATACTCGCGCGATCTCTATGAGGCATTGAAGCGAGACAAAGACTGCAAGTACACCGAGTACCCGACCGGCGGGCACGGCATCGTGGGCCAGGTTTTTGAGACGGAAGAATTGCACGACTGGCTATTCAGCTATCCGCTCAAAAAATGATCAGTGCAGCGCAGTTACCGCCGTCTATTTTGTCACAATCCCAAATCGCTACGATCAAGCATTTCCAGGGCTTGACCGCCCGAAGTTGCACTTCTCAGACGAGACGCTGAAGCCTCCGCAGCATTTCTCGACCCTTGATTGCGCATCTTTGTGGACAATGAAGAAGCCCTGTGACAGGATCGGTGAGATTTTTCTGCGGTGAACGTAGAAGTTGAACCCATGATTTGATCCACTGCGACTGACACCCCTCTGTGACACCCGCCGTTCCGATTACCTGCACCAAAGCCGATCTGACCCCTGACTTCCGGGATCAGTATCTAGCGACTTATCGACAAATGCAGTCCTCCCGGGTGCTGGAGGAGAAATTGGGCAGCCTCTACCGCGCCGGTGGCCGCATCGTTGGGGGCGTTTACCTCGGGCGAGGTCAGGAGGCGTTCAGCGCCTCAGTCGCCATGCAACTTCGTCGCGGGCAGGACGTCTACGCGCCTCTCATTCGTGACCAAGCTGGGCGGATGGCTTTTGGCGAGCCCATCACAGACGCTCTCCGCACCTATATGGGCGCGGCGACTGGCCCCATGCGTGGGCGTGATGGCAATATTCACCGTGGCCGACCCCAGGAAGGCGAAATGGCGATGATCAGCCACCTCGGGGCCATGGTCTCCGTCGTTGCAGGCGCACTTTTTGCCAAGCGCCTGCGTGGCACGATTGCAGACGCCGTGGGTGCCACCAGCATCGGTGATGGCGCGACCTCCACCGGTTCCTTCCACGAGGCGATCAACATGGCGGCTGTAGAAAAGCTGCCCATCATCATCAGCGTGGCAAACAATCAGTTCGCCTACTCCACCTCAAACGACCGCCAGTTTGCCTGCGAAGACCTCATCTACCGCGCTCGCGGTTACGGCGTCGCTGGCTGGAAGGTCGATGGCACAGACCTCGCCGCTTGCCTGAAGGTCGCACGAAGCGCTGTCGCTGCAGCCCGTGCTGGTGGTGGGCCACAACTGATCGTCGGCACCATGCTGCGCCTCGGCGGCCATGGCGAACACGATGATGCCGCCTACATCCCGGACGAGGTCAAATTTTCTAAAGTCGGCCAGGATTGCCTGCTGGTGGCGGAAAAATTCATGATCGCCGAAGGCTGGGCCACCAAAGCAGAAATCGATGCCTGGCTCAAAGAAGCCCGTGCGACCGTGGACCAGGCGGTCTCCCTCGTCAGCAAAGAACCCATTCCCGACCCCTATCGCGAATCCTGGCAGGCGCTGTCCTCCAGTGAACTCGTGGAAAGCTGGCAACTATGAGCGTCACCTACCTGGAAGCGATTCGCGAAGCCCAATTCGAGGCACTAAGGTCAGATCCCAACGTCTTTGTCTACGGGCAGGACATTGGCCAATTTGGGGGTGCATTCAAAGCGACCAAAGGGCTCGCCCGCGAGTTCCCGGGGCGCGTCCTTGATGCCCCCATCAGCGAGGACGCCATGGTCGGCATGGCCGTCGGGGCTGCCGTGGAGGGCGCACGCCCCATTGTGGAGATGCAATTCGCGGACTTCTCCTCCGTCGGCTTTAACCAAATCGTCAATCAGGCCGCCACGCTGTACTGGCGCACCAATACGCCCTGCCCGATCACCATCCGCCTGCCCAGCGGCGGCACCGCCGGCAGCGGTCCGTTTCACAGCCAGTCGATGGAGTCGATCTACGCCCACTACCCGGGCCTGGTCATTCTGACCCCCGCCACTGTCGAAGACGCCTACTGGATGCTGCTGGACAGCGTGAAGCTCGACGACCCAGTCATTTTCTGCGAGCACAAGTTCCTCTACTACCACCTCAAGGCAGAGTCCTTTGGCGAGCACTCCCTGCCCATCGGCAAAGCCCGTGTTGCGCGACCTGGTCGACACGCCACGGTCGTCACCTATTCCGCAATGGTGCACGAGGCACTGCGCGCTGCGGACGAACTGCAGATGGAAGGTTACCAGATCGAAGTCGTCGATCTCCGCTCCGTGAAACCCATGGACACCGATACCATCCTCGGCTCCGTCGCCCGCACCGGACGTCTTCTCGTCGTTGGCGAATCTTTCCCTTGGGGCGGAGTCTCTGCTGAGGTCATTTCCCGTGTCAGCACGGAGGCCTTTCACATGCTGGACGCCCCACCGATGCGTCTGAATTCCAAGGACACCCCCATCCCTTACCACCCCAATTTATGGAAGGCCCACCGTCCGACGGTTGGCTCCATCTGCGACGCCCTGCGGCGTCTCTTGCGTTTCTAAGCTGCGCCCTTCAAAGTTCGCCATGCCCACCATTCCCATTCTGATGCCCCAGCTAGGGGAGTCCATCGCCGAGGCCACCGTGGTCCGCATCCTCATCGAGCCCGGACAGCGGGTCGATCCAGGCGCAGATATCTTTGAGGTCGAGACCAACAAGGCCACCATGGCCGTCGCCGCACCCTGCGGTGGATTGGTCGATCAGGTGATCGCCAAGGCCAATGAATCCTACGCCGTCGGTGCCGCTCTCGGCTCCCTCCACGTCAGTGATGAAGATGCCCAGGCACTGGGTTTCCAGAACGACCCCAAGGCCCCCATCGATGCGGCCCAACCCGCCAATACCGACTCCGTTCACTTTCAATTCAGCGATGAAGATGCCATCCACGACATCCAGCCCAAGGTAGAGCCCATCGTCGGCGGCCTGCCGGTGCCCGCAGGCGCGACGGGCGCGAGCTTCATCTCCCCTCGCATGCGCGCCCGCATGCTGGAACTCGGGATCAACTCCTCCGACCTCGCCGGTGTCGCTGGCACAGGCGCGGGTGGTCGTGTGACGGTCGATGACTTTGAGACCTTCCTCCGCACCATCGAGCAGCACCGCATGACGCCGGCCTCGCCGATGCGCATCGCCGTCGCGGACTCCATGCGCCGTAGTTGGAGCCGCCCACTCGCCACCGTCGGTAGCCCCGTCGTGCTGGATGCCATACTCGCGCACCGCAAAAAAGCCGACCCCAAACCTGGCCCCGCCCTTTACGCCATCCGTGCGCTTGCTCTCGCCCTTGCAGAAAACACCGCCGTGGCCGGTCGCCTCATTGGGAGTCGCATCGTGCACCCCCGCGCCATCGATATCGGCTTCGCGGTGGAAGTCGATGACGGCGTGCTCGTGCCAGTCCTGCGGGAGGTGGATAAGACACCGCTTTCCACGATGGTGAAGACTTACAACACCCTCGTCGAACAGGCCCGCTCCCGCCGCCTGCCAAACGACGTGAATCGCCCCGGCATCGCCACCGTCACCAATTTCGGCACCTTTGGCATCGTCTGGGCCACCCCCATTCCGCTGCCAGAGCAGAATCTTGTGCTCGGCCTCGGAGCTGGCATGAAGACCCCGCACTGGAGCGCGGAGGTGAATCAATTCATCCCGCTGACCATGGCAGAACTGACCCTCAGCTTTGACCACCGTATCCTGGATGGCGGCGGCGCTGGCCGTCTCCTCTCCCGCGTGGCAGAGCTCCTCCAGAGCCCGGAGAAACTGTAGCCGCGTCTTTTACAGGCCGTTTACAGACACAGCAGAGCCCGTGCGCGAGCATGGTCCTGCTATGAAAAATCTCATTCCAATCCTGCTTTTGGGCGCCTCCAGTGCTGCCCTGATTGTCCAAGCCAAAGACACCGCGTCGGCGAAAACACCGCCTTCCAGCGTCGTCGCCCCCAAGCCAGAAAAACCAGCAGAGAAGCGCATCATCGAGGTCTGCTTCGTCCTGGACACCACCGGATCGATGGCCGGGCTGATCGAAGGTGCCAAGCAAAAGATTTGGTCCATCGCCACCGCCATCGTCTCAGCGAAACCCAAGCCCGAAGTCCGCATGGGCATCGTCGGATATCGTGATCGCGGGGATGCCTATGTGACGAAGCGGGTGGATCTGACCAACGACATGGACACCTTCTATGCCCAACTTCAAGAGTTCCAGGCCGCAGGCGGCGGCGACACGCCAGAGAGCGTCAGCGAGGCCCTCCACGAGGCCGTGACAAAGCTCAGCTGGACCCCAGATGTCAGCGTCTTTCGCGTCATGTATCTCGTCGGCGATGCCCCTCCTCAGCACTACCAGGATGGCAAGGACTGGCAGAAGGTTTGCAAAAAAGCAGGCAACAAAGACATCGTCATCAACACCGTGCAGTGCGGCAATATCGCCGGCACTGCCGAGGTCTGGAAGGCCATCGCCAGCAATGGCAACGGGGTCTTTGCCCAGATCCCTCAGGACGGTAACATGGTCTCCATCAGCGCACCGCAGGACGCGGAGCTGCAAAGGCTGAACGCCGAAGTCGGGGCCACCCTCATCCCTTGTGGACCGGCCTCAAAACGTCGGGAAGTGGAGATGAAGCAAGGTGCTTCCATGAACCTATCCGCCTCCAGCAACGCGTCGCGACTGAGTTACAACGCCCTCACCGGAGTCACCGTCCAGGGCGGCGGCGAGCTGCTGGATCAGATCGCCCAAGGCACAATCACCCTCGATAAGGTGAAGCGCGATGAACTCCCCGAAAACCTCCAAGGCATGACTGCGGAGCAACTCAAGACCCACGTTGAAGCGCAAGCCGCCCGCCGCAAAGAGATCCAGGCCCGCATCGCCCAACTGACCCAAGAACGCGCCGCTTGGCTCCGTGCAGAAACCCAAAAGGTCGCCGCCGCTGGAAAAAGCGATAGCTTTGACGACCAAGTCACCCGCACCGTCCGCGATCAAGCTGCGCGCAAAGGCTTTAAGTTCGACTAGCCGGATCGATGCAAGCAGTGCAAGCTTCCCCAACCCCGCTTCTTTCGCTCATGCCCACCATCCTTGTCATCGAAGACGACAGCGCCATCCGTCGTGGTTTGTCGGACGCACTGACCTTCGCCGGTTACGAGGTCCTGCAGGCACCGGACGGGCTCGCGGGGATGGAAAAGGCACAGCGGGCGACGTTTGACCTCGTCTTGCTTGATCTGGTCCTGCCTCATCACAGCGGGTTTGAAATCCTCACCGCCCTCCGCGATCACCGCCCCGGCACACCCGTCATCATCCTCTCCGCCCGCGGTGAAGAGCCCGATCGCATCAAAGGCCTCAAACTCGGGGCCGATGACTACGTCGTGAAGCCCTTCAGCATCCGCGAACTCCTCGCCCGCGTGGAGGCCGTCCTGCGCCGCAGCCCAGAGCGGCCGGATCCGCTCGCAAAAATCCCCTTCCCCGGCGGCATCGCCGACCTTGAACGCATGGAGGTGCGCTACGCGGAGGGCGGACGAGAAGAGTTGTCGGAGCGAGAGGCGGACCTCATCCGCTACCTCGGCATGCACCGTGGGCGCGCCATTTCCCGCGAGGAACTCCTGCGCCGCGTCTGGCGCATCGAGCCCCGCCAGTCGGAGACCCGCACCATCGACATGCACATCGCCCATCTGCGCGCCAAGCTCCGCGATGACGGTCAGAACCCCAGCCTCATCCTCACCGTTCGCGGCAAAGGCTACATGCTGGCCATAGACGCCAGCGCCGCCACCGCGTAAACTTTGCGCAACGCCATGATCCGCCCCGTCCTCCGCTGGCTGCTCTTTGCCCTCTGCCTATCGCTCTTTCTTGGCGCGATGCTTTGGGTGACGCGCAACACGCTGACGATGGAGAACGACCGCAACCTCGCCGAGCAACAAAGACTCGCGCTCTGGCGCATGGACTCCTTTGCCAGCGCCTTGCTGATCCGGGAAAACGCCCGCCCACCCAGCCAATACCAGTCCTTCCACTCGCCAGAGGACCTCTACACCGGCAAAGACAACCGCGCCGTCGAGCAAGGCACCGCCCTCATGCCCTCGCCTCTTCTCGCCGATCCGCCGGAGTTTGTGCTGCTGCATTTCGAGATCATGCCGCAGGGCAGTTCCCCGATGGTCTGTAGCCCTCAGGTGCCCGTCGGCCAGTCCTACCAACTCGCCACCACTTGGTATGCCGTTACCCCCCAGATCCAACATGCCACGGAGCGGCTGGGCCAGCTTCAAACGATCCTCACCACCCACCCGCAGCTCACACGAAAGGCCGACGATGGCAAGGGCGATCAACCGGCCACCAGTGCTCCCTTGTCCGCGACTGGGGACAGGGCCGGGTATAAAAAAGAAAGCGCCGCCGCAAGCACCCAAGCCGCTCAGGAACAGCTCGCCGTTCAGGGCATCGTGCTCCCAGCCGATGCGAACCAAGGGATGCTGGACCAGCGCGAGCTGAGGCAACGCATGAGCATCACGACAGAGAACGCCATGACGGCCAAGGAGCTCGGCAACGCCACCCTCACCAAAAACCTTGTTGCCGATAGCAGCAGTCGCCGCGATGCGCCCAGCTCAGTCTTTACCGGTGACGTCCAGCTTAGCGGTGGAACCATCCCAATGGACAAGGTTGGCGACTCCACCTCGATAGTGCCCGCACCACCAGCCGGACCGGGCAACACGATCATCCTCGCCGGTTCGGCCATGACGACAGGGGGAAGTTCACGTTCCGAAGGACTGCCCACCCTCGTTGGCGAAGGAAAACCCGTGAGTGGCTCCGAACTCAGCCCGGCCCCGGCTCCCCAGCTAGCACCCGCGACTTCCACCATCGCCGTCAGCCCAGCTCCCACGATGGCCCCCTCCGCCGTGGGCTTTGACCGTTTCGCTGCCGCACCATCCGCTGCCCCAGCGGCTGTCGCAGCCAAACCCAGCGTCCCTTCCCAGCCCGCAGCCCCCCCGACTGATTTCACCGCCACCTGGGCTGGCGAAAATCTTCTCTTGCTCCGCACGGCCACCGTCGGCGGCATCACCCGCCAGCAGGGTGTGTGGATGGATTGGCCAAAACTGCGCGATCGGCTCAAGGAAACCATCAGCGATCTCTTCCCCAACGGCGAATTGATCCCCACCACACCGACGGATACTCCCACTGATCCCCTCTCCCTCGTCACTCTGCCGATCCGACTTTCTCCAGGATCACTGCCTTACACCATCACCGCTTTCTCGCCCATGACCCGCGGCCTGCTCGTCGCCTGGGGCTGCCTCATCGCCGCCGCCATCGCCATCGCCTGGGTATTGCACAAGTCCATCCAGCTCAGCGAGCGACGCGGTGCCTTTGTCTCCGCCGTCACCCACGAGCTCCGCACCCCCCTGACCACCTTCCGCATGTACTCAGAAATGCTGGCAGACGACATGGTCTCAGATCCCCAGCAACGGCACCGCTATCTGACCACTCTCTGCGAAGAATCCACCCGCCTGACCCACCTCGTGGAAAACGTGCTGACTTACTCCCGCATCGAGCGTGGCAGCGCCCAGACCCGAACGGAACGCCTCACTGTGCGCGAACTCTGGCAGCGCGTCGAACCCCGCCTCACCACACGCGCCAGCGAATGTCGGCTGACCCTCGAACTCGCGCTGTCCGAGGAACTCGCCACGCAGGAGATCGAGACCGACACCAGCGTCGTCGAACAGATCCTCTTCAACCTCGTGGACAACGCCTGCAAATACGCCGCCCCCGATTGCGAGAAACGACAGATCGAGATCAGCATCCGCCGCGACTCCAAGCGGCTCGCCATCCAAGTCCGCGATCACGGCCCCGGGCTCCCCGATGCCCAACGGCGCAAGCTCTTCCAGCCCTTCTCCAAATCCGCCACCGAAGCCGCCCACTCCGCCCCCGGCGTCGGTCTCGGCCTCGCCCTCAGCCGCCGCCTCGCCCGAGAAATCGGCGGCGACCTCAAGCACCACCCCCAACCCCAAGGCACCGCCTTTGATCTGCTGCTACCGGCCTAGTTCCCGCCATGTGTTGAGCAATGGCCTGCGTCCCAGCCAGAAGACGCAAAACTCCGCGATCCATGGTCAAGTCGTCATCAGATCCTGATCTGATCTCCTCCGTCAACCGGATGCAGTCGATCCACTTCGACATGCGCAGAACCGCCGTGGCGTCGGTGCGCACCGATGTCATCGCCATCAATCTTTTTCTCCGGCTCGTGCTCTGGCACGGCTTGATCTTCCTGCTGGTGGCAATACTCATCCGTCGCCTGCTACCCACCTACCCCCATTCGCTCCGTGACGCAGCGATTCTCTGCTACGTCCTCTGGCCCGCGTTCATCATCCTGCGAATCCGCCCGGTGCTAAAAATTCGGCCTGTAGCTGAATTGCGGTGCACCAAAAATCTCGACCGGATTACCCGCAGCAGTCGGAGACTCTCGTTGATTTCCATCCCCATCGCCCTTTGGTCTCACTGGACAGCCCAAGCGGGCATTTCGTGGGCTCCTTGGATCGCCTGGGCCGTCAGTTTCGTCGCAGGCGGGGCAATCATCGTCCCCACCCTCTTGATCCTGAGCGCAGGCAGAAAGCCCAAGATCGAAATGCTAGCAACAGCAGTCCTCGCCGCCCTAGCCATCCTGGTGAGACCCCCTAGCGACTCACAACCGCCCTCCTACGGAATGCCGACGAGTCGTCGGCACTCCCGCCACTCCAGCCCCCAAGAAAGCACACCTCACCACCGCCCCCTATGGAATGCCGACGAGTCGTCGGAACTCCACCCCCACAAACGCCAAGCCCAGAGAAAAGGCAGTTTGCAACCGTCCAGCGATCCATACTCAGATGGTAGAGAAACCCGACGCTGGATCATGATCGAAGATCATGAATCTACAAACGGTTCCCCGGGGCCAGGTAGTGATCGAGTAACCGGCGCTGATTTCAGGTCACTGAAGGATGCACAGCGTAGGGTGCCTTGCTTGCCGATGCCCACGGACGTGGCGTTCCGACGGATCGTCGGAATTCCGTAAGGGCTGCGGAGGCCACACGCTGCCCCCGCAGCCGCGGCCACTCTTTCCCCTCAAGACAAAGCCGCGCCGCAGCGTATGTAGTTCCTGTCCTCATGCGTACCGTTCCCTTCATTTCAGTCGCGCTCGTCCTGCTGGTAAGTGCCGCAGGCGCGGATGCTGCGACTCCGATCAACTTCTCCAAACAGATCCGCCCGATCCTTTCGGAGAACTGCTTCTTTTGCCACGGACCGGACGAAAAGAAACGTGAAGCCGATCTTCGGCTCGACGACGAAGCCTCTGCCAAAGCCAACCACGACGGCGTCACCGCGGTGGTGCCTGGGCATCCAGAAAGGAGTGCCCTCATCGAGCGCATCCTCTCCACAGATCCAGACGAGGTCATGCCCCCGCCGAAGCAGCACAAGACCATCCCACCCCAGCAGGTGGCTTTGTTGAAAGAGTGGATCCTCCAAGGAGCGCAGTGGGGCAAACACTGGAGCTATGAGCAAGTAGTGCGCCCCGAAGTGCCGCAGTACCAGGGCCCTTCCGACAATCCCATCGACGCCTTTTTGGCCAAGCGTCTCCAAGACGAGGGCTTGCATTTCTCGCCGCAGGCGGACCCGGCCACACTCGTCCGCAGGGTCGCGCTGGATCTCACCGGCTTGCCTCCGACGCTCGAAGAACTCCAGAAGTTTGCCGATTCCAAAGCCTACCCAGCCATGGTCGATCACTACCTCAACAGTCCCGCCTATGGCGAGCACTGGGCGCGCATCTGGCTGGATCTGGCGCGCTATGCCGACAGCTCTGGTTACCCCAGTGATCAACCTCGCGAGATCTGGGGCTACCGCGACTGGGTGGTCGATGCACTGAATCAAAACATGCCCTTTGACCAGTTCACCATCGAGCAACTGGCGGGCGACCTCTTACCCAAACCCACGGATGATCAGCTCATTGCCACCGCTTTTCATCGCAATACCATGACGCAGAACGAAGGCGGCACCAGCGATGAGGAATTCCGCGTGGCCGCCATCATTGACCGCGTCAACACCACCATGGCTGTCTGGATGGGCACCACCATGGCCTGCGCCCAATGCCACACTCACAAGTACGATCCCATCACGCAAAAAGAATACTTTCAGTTCTACGCCTTCCTCAATCAGAGCGCCGATGCGGACAAAAAAGACGAATCACCACTGCACGAATTCATGCCTGAGGCCGTCAAAGCCAAGCATGAGGCACTGCAAAATCAAATCGCCGCGATCGAGCAACGCTTCGACCATCCCCCCACCGACTGGCTCACCGGGTTTGCAGCGTGGGAGCAGTCGCTGACCAAGCCCCTGACGTGGCAGGCGGCGCGTCCCCTCTCCGCCAAAACGCAGAGCGGTCATCCCGCCACCCTCACCCCCGATGGCCACGTCACCCTTGCCACTCGTGCCGAGACCGACAGCTACACGATCGAACTGCCGCTCACCCAAAAACAAATCACTGCGCTGGCACTGGACACCCTTCCGCAGCCAGGTTTTGGCAACTTTGTCATCAGCGGGCTCAGCGCCGAGATCGTCCCGCCCGCTGGAACGCCAGCGCCGAAGGCGCGCTTTGTCCGCATCGAACTCCCAGGCAATAAAAAGTTCCTTCAACTCGCGGAAGTGCAGGTCTTCAGCGGCACCGAAAACATTGCCCCCAAAGGCACCGCCACCCAGAGCAGCCAATACACGGTCGCCGAAGCCAAACGCGCCATCGACGGTCGCACGGAGGGCGACTACAACAAGGGCAGTGTCTCCCACACATCCGGCAACGAAAAGAACCCGTGGTGGGAGGTCGATTTGCAGGCGCAGCACTCCGTGCAACGCATCGTTGTGTGGAATCGGACCGACGGCGGCACCGCTAGTCGGCTCGATGGTTATCGTGTCATCGCGCTCGACGAAAAACGCCGACCCGTTTGGCAGAGTGAACCACAAGCCACCGCGCCCCAGGTCAGCCAAGAGTTTGTCACCTCGGGAGAAATCCCCATCGTCTTCGCTGCCGCGCAAGCCGATTACGAGCAGAGCGGATTCTCCGCAGCATCGGTCCTTCAACCCAAGACCAAAGACCGCAAAGGCTGGGCGATCGCCGGAGCCACCGAAAAGCCACACACCCTCACGCTCACCACCAAGACACCGATCGAAGTTCCGGCCGGATCCAAACTGCGCATCGTCATCGCGCAGCAGTCGGAATACCCACAGCACGTTTTGGGCAACTTTGCTTTCCGGCTCAGCGAGGATCCCAGCGTCAGCAAAACTTTGGCCCTGCCAGAGGAGGTGCGCGCTGCTCTGGCCATCGCAGCCGCCAAACGCACCGCAGCGCAGCAACAAAAACTCATCGCCCACTACGTCCGCAACGTTGCCAAAGAAGCCACTCAGGATCGCCAGGAACTCGCCAAGCTGACCAAGCAACTCAGCGAGACCAAAGCCGTGACGGTCCCCATCATGCAGGATCTGCCCGCCAAAGACCGCCGGATTACCAACATTCAACTGCGCGGCAATTGGCAGGCGCTTGGCGACGAGGTCACCGAGGGGGTGCCCGCTGCCTTCAATTCATTGCCTGCAGGCGCACCGATGAACCGACTCACCCTAGCCAAGTGGATCGTCGCCAGGGAAAATCCACTGACGGCACGTGTGAAAGTCAATCGCCTCTGGGAATCCGTCTTTGGCGTCGGCATTGTCCGCAGCAGTGAAGAATTTGGCAGCCAAGGCGACCTACCCTTTCATCCTGAACTGCTCGACTGGTTGGCAGCAGAACTCATGGACAGTAAATGGGACGTGAAGCACCTGCTGCGACTGATGGTCACCTCCCAGGCCTATCAGCAAACTTCCAAAGCCGAGGCAGCAGTCATCGAGCAAGATCCCGACAATCGCCTTCTCGCCCGAGGCCCCCGTTTCCGCCCCTCCGGCGAACTGCTCCGCGATCAAGCCCTCGCCGTCAGCGGTCTCCTCAGCCAAAAAATGGGAGGCCCTGCCGTGCGCCCGCTGGCACCGAACATGGGCCTCAGCACCGCCTTCGGACGCAGCAACGACTGGGTCATCAGCGAGGGCGAAGACCGTCACCGCCGCAGCCTCTACACCGAAGTCCGCCGTAACAGTCCCTACCCAAGTTTCAGCACCTTTGACGCCCCGAATCGCGAGGTCTGCACCATTCGCAGAGGCCGCACCAACACACCACTCCAGGCTTTCGTCACCCTGAATGACCCGGTCTTCGTCGAAGCCAACCAAGCCATGGCACGCCGCCTCGTTGCGGATGCTGGCCCCGACACGCCGCAGCGTCTAGCGCGACTCTTCGAACTCTGCCTCGCCCGCAAACCCAGCGCAGCGGAAGTGTCCACACTCAGCCACCTCCACGACGAAGCTCTCGCCAGCTTCAAGGCAGCGCCAGCCGAAGCCCAAAAAATGGCCACAGACCCACTCGGACCCGCCCCAAAAGAGGCCAACATTCCCGAACTCGCCGCCTGGACGACCGTCGCCAATGTCGTGATGAATCTGGACGAGTTTCTCATGCGACGTTAACGGTTTGTTTGCCCAACGGTCGATCCCCGCTCACCCCGCAGCCGCACCGGACGGGCTAAAGCCCCCATGCTACGATCGGCCATCCCGCTGCTCAAATAATCCCAATTTTATAGCCACAAACATCAGTGAGCGGGCCCAGTTGGGGAGAACCTAAGAAGTGGCGGTGAGGGAGGGATTCGAACCCTCGGTAGCTGTTAAGGCTACGCATCTTTAGCAAAGATGTGCTTTCGACCACTCAGCCACCTCACCAATATCCGTCAGCGCTTGCCGCGCTGTGAACAGCACCATTAATGGACCGTACCCGCTGAATCGTCAAACAAGAAATGCGTCGTTTTCGAATCCCTAGGTGCGGTGGCTTCCAGCCATCGAATTCACACCGTCGGATACTCCCAAGGCCCGCGATAAGCCCGGCTCATTAGCTTCGCGGCCTCTGGATCGCCGATGATGGCCTCCTTGTCCGCGTCCCAGTCTAGGCTACGCCCCGTCTTCCACGAGATCATACCCAGCATCGGCAGGCAGCTAGAGCGATGGGCACTCTCGATATCCGCCACTGGTTTTGCTCCGGTCTCAATGGCCTGCACAAAGTTCTCCCACAACAGCGCGATGTTGTGCCCGTCGGGCTCTTGGAGTTGGCTATCGCCATGCACCGTGGCGTCTTTGGAATTCACCGGATAAAAGGTCCACCCGTCTTTCCAACCAATGTGCAGCACCCCTTTCTCTCCGTAAAAATAGGTGCCGATCTTGTGCTTCTCGTTGTTGTTGTCAGCAAAACGGCGGTGTTCCCAGGTGGCAGTGAACTGCTCAAACTCAAACACCGCCAACTGATGATCCGGCGCGTCCGTCGTCTGTTCCTGCTCATTCAAGATGGGCGCACCAAAGATCGGCCGCCCCCCCGTACAGAAGACCTTTTTTGGTCCTTTTTCCCCACTCCACCAAAGGATCTGGTCCAGCCAATGCACGCCCCAGTCCCCCATCGTACCGTTGGCGTAATCGAGAAAGTTCCGCCAACCACCTGGATGGATCTTGGTGCAAAATGGCCGCATCGGCGCGGGTCCGCACCACATTTCCCAATCCATGGATTTGGGAGCGGTGCTGTTGGGGGTTGGTTTTTCTGGCCCGCCTTTGCTGTGCGCAAAGGCGCGCACCATTCCCACCTTACCCACTTTTCCACTGCGTAAAAAATCCATGGCCGCAACATGGTGCGGGCCAATGCGGCGGTGCAATCCCACCTGCACGACCACTCCCGATTCCTTGGCCGCATGCACCATGGCACGGCTCTCATTGATGGTATGACCGGTCGGTTTCTCCACCAGCACATGGGCACCCGCCTTCACGCAGGCAATCGTCTGCAAGGCATGCCAATGGTCAGGGCTGGCGATGATGCAGATCTCTGGCTTCTCCTTTTCCAGCATCTCGCGATAGTCGCGATAGAGCTTCGGCTCATCGCCACTATCGCTCTTCACATCCTCAAAATCATTGGTCAGCACGTTTTCATCCGCATCACAGAGGGCGCAGACGGTGACGCGACCAGAAGCCATGGCTTCGCGCAAAAGATTCATCCCCCACCACCCCGCACCAATGAGGGCGGTCCGATACTTCTTGGTGGATTTTTGCCCCAGCAAAGGCAGGCCCTGAAAAGCCATGCTAGCGGCAGCGGTGGTGGTGAGAAACTGGCGGCGGTGCATCATCGGAGGTAGAAAACGCAGCTAGCGAGAGGAGCCTTGCCGGGAACTGTGCGGGCCGTCATTGTAACCGCAGAGGAGTTGACGACAGCCCCCGCAAGTTGCCTTATTGAGGCCCCTTTCACATGAGTTCCCCCTCCGCCTCTGCAACTCCTGGACAGCCCCATGTTTGGCGGAACTTCATCTGTCACTGTTTCGAAGGCGGCCTGTACATGGGAGGGGTGGCCTTCCTAGCACCAGAGACAGTCATGCCAAGTATGGCCAAGAGCCTCGGCGGCCAGGCCTGGGTGGTGGCAATGATGCCCGTCCTACTGCCTGCGGCCTTTGCGTTGGCGGGACTCTTTATCGCTCCGGTCGTCGAGCGCTTGCATCACTTCAAACCCTGGGTCATGACCATCGGCATCTGTCAGCGCCTGCCATATCTCATCACCGGGCTGATTCTCC
Source organism: Verrucomicrobiaceae bacterium (assembly GCA_024232965.1). Lineage (GTDB taxonomy): Bacteria > Verrucomicrobiota > Verrucomicrobiia > Verrucomicrobiales > Verrucomicrobiaceae > JACKQF01. Next base: position 126,692 of record JACKQF010000008.1, read on the forward strand.
TTTTTGCCGGACACATTGATGACGCCCTGCTGCCCATCGTCGTTCTGACTCCCGTCATCTCCGGCACGATCGGCGGCTTTGGAGTCGTTGCGTGGATGGAGATGGTCACCCGCATGATCCCAGAGCGCACCCGCGCCTCTGGTTGGGCCGTGCGCTACATCATTCAGGCCTGCATCGGGATGGCAGCCGGCACCGTCATCCATCATGTGCTGACCCATTACCCTGGGCGCCAAGGCTACGCCTACCTGCATCTCACCACCTTCGGGTTTTTAATGCTGTCGTGGCTATCCCAGTTCTTCATGATCGAGAGTGAAGACATCCGCCCGAAACCAAGAGAATCGCGCGAGAGCTACTCAAGCTACCTCAAGAGCTTGCCAAAGTTTCTCTCTGGGCATCCAGAGTTGATCCGCTTCATCGCGGTCCGTTTTACTGGTCTCGGCTACCTCATGATTGCGGCCTTTCTGACGCTGCATGCACTGCAACTAACCGGACGACCCGAGGCAGATGAGGGCCGTTTTGTGACGATGCAAAACATCGGCACCATCGTCGGTAGTTCGCTCGCCGCTTGGTTGGGCTACCGCAGCGGCGGGCGACTGGCACTGATCGTTTCCAGGGTGTTTTGCGTCATTGTTTGCTTTTGGGCCAGTTGGTCAGAGACCTTCCCCTCCTTCCTGGCCGTTTATGCCGTGCTGGGCTGCGGACTCTTCCTTGACCGTGTGGGCGATCTCACACTCGCCGCCGAACTCTGCCCGCCCGAGCGACGATCAACCCTCCAAGCCGTGCTTACCTTCTGCAATGCCGGCTCGCTGCTCCTAGCGGTCGCCATCTCCGGTCAAATCTACACCTACACCCAGTCCTTCCAGTATGTGGCAGCGACGGCGGCAGCGTTTGCGATGATCTCCATCTTCATCCTCCGCACTATTCCAGAGCCACGCGGACGCCGCAGGAGCCAATAAGTTTCAGTTTACTTTGGGCGTGGCGTAGAGAGTGCCCAACTCGCGCAAAATCTTCTCGGCCTCAGTGAAGAAGGCGTCCTCCTGCATCTCGCTACGTTTCCTTTTCAGCGCCCGCAACTTGGCTTCCAGCCCATCACGCCTCACGCGGATCTCCGGCGACAACTTTTGCTCGTCCTCACTCAGCACCAGGGTCAATTGCCGTGCACGATCTCCATCCGGCTTGCTTCCCTCAGGAGCCAGAGTCGGCTCGACGCCATGGAACACCTCTGACCTGGTCGCAGCCCCATCGCCATTGTCATCCAGCACCGCGTGTTCAGTGGCAATGCGACCCTCCTTCTCATAAAACTCTACCACCTGATGGGAAGAAAACAAAAACGCCTCAAGGAGACTGACCTGCTCGTCGGCATCGAGATCCGCCTCAGCCAGGCCACCAATGGCCTTTGCAAAGGATTCGCCAAACCGAGTGTAAAACACCTCATCCGGCCCCTTTGTGGCGGTCACGATGATTCGATTAGCTCCCGCCAAGGCCTTCACCCAACCACCACTGGCAGAGGCACATTGGATCACCACCACTTCTTGCTTCAACGGCTTCAGCCAGCCCGCGATCTCCTTTGAGCCTGCGTCGGTGCCTCGAAAGTTAAACTTATCCTCGCGACCGTCGAAGGTGCCGTGACCGATAAAAACCAACCACAGCGACTTCGAATCAGGAGCAGCGGATTTCGCCAACCGTTGCTGCAAAGCTTCCGCATCCTGGTCACTTTTGGGGTCTAGGCCGATCACATCACAGGTCACCCCCGCCTTTGCGCAGGCATCCTGCCAGAGCTGCACCTGTTCATCGAAGCGCTTGCCGTATTCCTCTGCCCCATCCGCACCACGCACGATCACGACCTCAAGCTCACGCTCCGCAGCCAGCGCCATCGGCACCCAGAGCAGTCCCAGCATCAGCATCCATTTCATCCTCATCATCATATCCCGCCAGCCTTTCTACGCAGCACCCATTCCGCCAACAAGAGGCCTAACACCAGCACCATGAACCACGGCGCATGCCAGAGTGGTTCAGACAAAAGATCATGCATCGGCACCTCGATCGTCTTCAGCAGATCCGGCAATTGCCCCACCTCATCCAGGCTCAACAAACGACCGCCCGTATCATTCGCCATGCGACTCATCAGATCTCGATTTGCCTCCAGGCTCTGCCACTCCTGCCATTCAGCATCGAATGCCCAGCCACCGCCCTTCTCCGCGAACTTTAAATCCGTCGCCGCATCTTGACCCTTCGTCGCAGACTTCTCCACCGTCGCCACCACTCGATAGGCGCCCGGTGTGCGTGAGTAGACGGCGGCTTCAAACAATCCCGCCTCAACCAAGCTCGGCTCAGCAAAGAGAGTCTGCTCCTTTTTGTCCGGACCAGTGACTCTCAGCTTCACCAGGGTATCTTCCATGGGACGGAAGCCCTCATCACGCACCCGCACCTGCACATTCATCGCACCTGCAGATTCATTTTCGCGTGGCACGCAGGCCACCTCGACACGGTCCGGCACATCGGCCACCAGCCACCGCGCCAGTTGCCGCCAAGCCTTGTCTAGGTCCGCATGGGATTCGGGATCGTGCATCCCCCAGCGCCAAAGATCCCCAATCATCACACTGCCAACCTTCCCCGCGCCAAACCGTTGCACCACCAGCGCCGGATGTGCATGTTGCGCCGCATCAGATACCGTGGCCAAGACACTGGCACCCGGTTTGATGGAGGTCACCTGATTCACCGTGTAGAATCCCGGCATCGTAACCATGCGCGCCTCATCATCCTCTTGCTTGGATCGCAGACGAGTCCACGCCTCCAGCCAGCCTTCGCGAGTCAGGTCAAATCGACCGTCCTGCACCGCGGCCATCGTCACCCCCCGATCCAGATACACTGGCAACATACGACCCACGGGCGTGTGCTCATAGCCGCCAGCTCGATAGGACTCTTGCCCCCCCAAAGTCAGCAAGGCACCGCCGCGCTCGCTGACAAAACGTTCGATCAAATGCATCTGCTCCTGAGTAAAAAACTCCGCCTCCAGATCGTCGATGATGATCGCACGATAGCGGCCAAACAGACGCTCAGGAGTCTTTGGGAAACCCTCGGAAAGCTCGTCCTTATCCATCAACTCCATCTTCACCAAAACGGGTTGATCATAGCGCAGCGCCTCATCTGGATTTTGCGATCCAAAGCCCCTGAACAAAGGATTGCTGGTCTCCCCAGAGCGACCACGCCACTCAAACTTCGGCTCCCGCTTCGCGATGCGAATCAGCGCAGGCACCTGAATCTCGGGGTCAACAGATAGCGCCCGCCGCATGAACTTGTACTCCCAGTTGGGTCGACCCGCGACATACAGGATGCGATACGGACCCGCGCCGCGATCCACCGAAACCAATCGTTCATTGTTGACCAAAGTCGCCTCTTGCGTCGCTACGGCACGCCACGATCCGTCAGCAACCTTGTCAGAGAGACTCGCATCGACAGCCACCACCCGATAGAAGGACACCCCCGACTTCGCGCCACGAATCTCCAGCCTCACCATACGCTCGTCCGCAGCTTGATTGAAGCTGACTTTCTCCATCGCCACACGCTCACCAGCTTCATTGATCGCGCAAACCACCACCGTCCGTCCGGCCATTCCGAGACCGCGCAAACGCGTCGTCACCGTCACCGGCGATTCCTCAAATGGCGACTGCGCTGCGATCACACTGGTAATGGCCAAGTCTTCCTTCGGAGCCTTGCTCCCAATTACGACAGGAAAAACTGCGGCACCTTTCGCATCAGCCTTCCATCGCGAAGCATCCGTCGCATTGCCGTCGGTAAACAGCACCACCGCCGCCAGCGCGCCATGACGTCCCGTCTCCCGAAGCGACTGCACCGCACGCACCAAGTTCGATGACTGCGCCTCGTGTTTGAGCTGCGCAAAATCTGCGGCGGCCGTCAAGGAATCCGCCACGGCAAATCCACGCACTTTGAAGTCTGTCTCCAACGACTTCATCCACGCAGCGCCATCTAAGACCGCTGTCGCTTGCTCCGCGCGAGACTTCGTTTGGCCGGAATCTTTGAGCATCATCGATGCACTATCGTCCACCACGATTGCCAACTCATTGGCACCTTTACGCGGGACCTCACGGGTCAGCAGCGGATCCAGGAGGCAAAGTGCAAGCAACACCAACACCGCCACTTTGCACAGCAATGAAATCCAGCGCCGCCATCCAGCCAATCGCGCTGTGCCCGATGAACGCCACGCCAAGAGCGCCGCAATCACGACCACCAGCGCGACCCACCAGGCTCGTTCAGGATGTTGCCAAATGAGATTCCCAGTCATCAATCAGACCTCAGGCTATTTGCCGCCCCCCAGTTCCGTATAGTAGCGCCGCACCAGATCGCGAAACGCCGGTGGCACCGGATCGCGATCCACCGGAGCCAGGGGATTGGCCGCATCACGGCGCGCCAACTCCTCCGCAACCCGATCGCGCAATTCAACCAACGGCGCCACGATCCTTGCCTGCAAATGCTCCGCCTGCGGGGCCTCATTGTTGCTCTTGTGCTCCATCCGCATCGCACGTGCATTGTCCAGCACCTTCGCAGCGTCGTTGCGCAGCGAGGGGTCCTGTAGCAACTCCTCCACATTGCGCAGTCGATCGGACCACTCATTGTAGCCCGCCCCCGTTAGCGGACTTTGATCGACAACCTCTGCTCCCTCCTCGAAAAAGAGAGCACCGCCCACTGGCGCACCACGGCGACGATCATCACCTCCAGCATTCGAGCCTCCAGCAAAACCTCCGCCACCACTGCCACGTTTACCCGCCTTTGGTTGACCACCCGGCTGAGGCTGACCTCCAGGCTGCCCCTGCCCTGATCCTTGTCCCTCACCCTGGCCCTCCGCCATTTGCTGCCTAGGATCTTTGGCATCGCCCTTCCCTTGGCCTTTGCCTTCACCTTTGCTCTCGCCCTTGCCTTGCCCCTCGCCGCCCTCAGCAGCGGCAGTTGATTGCTCTTCGCCTTTGCCCTTTCCTTTGCCGTCCGGTGAGGATTCTCCGGCCCCCTGCCCTTCACCTTTTTCCGCAACCTCTTGACCCTTCCCCTGGCCTTTGCCTTTACCCTTCGCTTGATCGCTAGGTTCACCCTCGCCTTCGCCGGGTTGATCTCCTTTGGCCTGAGCTTTCTTCGATGGATCTGCCTTCTCGCCCTCCCCAGACTGACCTGGTTGCGCAGTTTTGGGATCGTTCTTAGCCACTTGAGTTCCCTTGCCCGGCTCCGATTCGCCACCAGCCTTTTCCACTTCTTCCCGAACGCCTTTGAGCAGGTCATCCAGCTCTTTCCTGGCCATACGCAATGCCTCCGACTCACTGCCCAGCACTGAGTCCGCCGCCTTTTCCACACGCTCCTTCAATTGATCGACGGATACCGCCACCTTGCGCTCCGCCTCTTGAGCCGCCGCACGTTCACCGTAGCGAGACTGCATCTGCGCCTCCCTCAGGTTCTCCTGCAGACCGCCGGTTTCCGCGCCCCGAACCGCCTCATACAGACTGCGCGAAAGACGAGGCTCATTCCCTTCCGCCTCCTCGCTGATGCGTCTCATGTTGTTGAGCAAGTCTTCCAGCCGCTGGGTCTGCGCTTGCATCTTGCGGGAGGTATCACTACCAGCCAGCATCTTCTGCAAATCCGGCGACGTGTCAGTGGCATCACTATCCGGCGTCTTCTGGCCTTCGAGCGCCTCGCTGATCTTCTTCTGCTCCTCTGCCGCCTCACGAGCCGCCGTCCGCAATTGCTTCATGTCGTCGGCAAACTTGCGCGAGGTCTTTTGGCGGAAGTCTTCCTGGGCTTTTTCAAGCTCCCGCTGCGCACGCGTCGCAGAGTTCGCCGCATCCGCCAACTTCTCTTCCTTCAGTTTTTCCGCAGCCTCCTCGACCTTATCACGGACATCGTCCAACTGCTCCTTGGCCTCCGCCATGTTGGCGGCGTTATCTGGCTGTTCCATGCGCTCGCGCAAATCATCCACGTCGCGCAAAAGTTGCTCCTGCTCCTGTTGTAGACGCTCCAACTGATTGGCCAACTCCTGGCGCTGCTCTTCGGTCTTGGCCTTTTCGATCTGATCCCGCAACTCCTGCATCTTCTTGGCCAGCGCCTCTTGTCGGCGAGCCAACTCCTTCAGGCGATTCAACACCTGTAGATTCTCTTGCTGTTCGGCGGATTGTTCCTCAGTCGCCTTCTTCTCTTCTTCGTAACGCTGATCGTCCTGTTTGAGTTCGAGCGCTTGGATCTGGTCTTGATTGGACTGCTTGGGCTTACCCTTGGACGAGGGCTTCGCCTTCGATACCTGATGTTCCCGCGTTTGAGCCTGATACAACCACCGCAGCGCAGACTGCTCATGAGCGAGACTTTGATTCAATGCCGTGCGACTCTTTTCATCCACCGTCTTTTGCAAGGTCTCCAACGCATCCCGCATCGCCTTCCAGGCTTCTGTCATTGCCTTCTTCACGTCGGCATCCTCTGCCTTTTCCATCGCCTCCTTCACCTTGTTCAAGGCAATGTCTTCCGACTGCCGCACCACTTCCGCATCAGGCACGGCGCGTTCCATTTCCTTACCACCACTGACATCACGAACGATGCGCCAATTGGCATTCACCACGTCCTTCTGCAGCTCCACCAGCTTCGCGGCATCACCTTCTTCTTCAGGCGATCCCGGCTCAGGTGGCGACCCTTCTTTTTCACGAAAGATATCCTCAAAGCTACGGATCTCCGCAAAGAACATGTCGCTCATCGCGCGTCGCACCTCGCCCTTGGGGCCCTTGTCTTCGGCCCAAACGTAGTAGGAGACCAATTGGTTCGGCTCCACCTTTTCAGGCTCAAGTTTGAAGACCGTTTTCACTTCCGTTTTCTTCTGCGGTGCTGATGTCGGAAGAGGCAGCGGCATATCGCGCTCTTCTTCACCCAGATTGAAGGTGATACCGCTCTTCGTCACCCCGATGTCATCCCAGACCTTTGCCTCCACAGGCAGTTCTTGAAGGGCAGAAACCTGCACATCCTTCTTCGGGAAGGTCATCTCGATGCGAGCCAACTCGTTCGAAAGCACTGTGACCTTGATCCAAGGTGGTTGCTTGTTCGCACGATCTCGATCATCCACCAGATGCAGCCGATATCGTTGCGAGGTGACCGCTTTAAAGTCTCCCGTCAGCGCAGCGGGATCCGCTGCCGTCGGAGTCAGAGTGATGATCGTCTTGTCCTCGCCAAACAATTCCGCTGCCGCCACGGGCTTGTTAATTTTGAAAGTGAATGCCAAATCAGACCCCTCCTGCGCAGACACCTTCAGCGTGTTCTTGATCTCTCTGATCGGCAGACCGGTGTACTCCGGTGGTCTTATCTTCACATCGGCACGCTCAAGTTCAGGAAAGACAAAAGTCGTCAGCTTAAAATCGTCAGACTGCGCACCCTCTGCCTCCACCCGGTAGTAACCGTCCTTTTCAACCCGAGATATCAGGCCACCCATCACCTGCTGATCCACCGTTAGCCGCATCGCGATGCGCCCGATCTCTTTCTTGTCTGCGTCTGTCCACACCAGCGCCGCATCCGCAGGCAGGGACGGTTCAGCGCGAACCTCCACCACCAAACGACTCCCACGCTCCACTTCAGCATCGCCAGGACTAACCGTCAACGTGATGCCTCCAAGATTTGTTTTTGCCACGGGCTCACTGCTGTGCACCACGTCTTTTCGCACCGACTCGCGTCCGGCATACATTCGGAACATCAACACACTCTGCCCCCCGATGAACAAGATGAGCCCCAAGACCATCCACCTCGTCAAACCACGCAATTCCCGGCCCACCACGCTCTCCGCAAAATCATGCCTAGCCGCAGCGGTCGCAGCCTGCCCCAAGACCAAACGTTGCAAAAACCCCGGCTCAGCAAAACCATCCGCGCGCCGCGACTCACTGATCTCCACCGCCGTCAGCAGCACTGAATCCATCTCGGGATGATTCGCCTCCACGCGACGTGCCAGCTCCATGTCCGACCATTGCTGACGCCGCGAATACCACGCCGTCAAGGCCCAACCAACCGCCAGCAAACCCAATAGACCCAGCGACCACACGCGCTCATGGGATCGCAGCCAATCCATCTGCCAGACTGCCAGCGCCGTCAGTGCCGCGCCAACAAACATCACGAAGCACCAGCCGCGCAGGCTTCGCACGCGCTGCAAAGTGCTGCGCAAGATGCCCAGCTTTCGTTTCAGAATCACACTCTCCATCATAGCATTGTGTCCTTCCTCATTTTCATGTGGTTGTCACCGGGGTTCTCCGACCTGCCACCCAAGTTTCCGCCACCAGCACCGCCAGTAGCCCGATCAAAATCCACCACCACACGCGCTGCTGCGCTTCCTGCTCCGTCGCAGCCAATCGCTGACTTTCCTCCGCCCCCACCGGCAACGACTCCTGCGCCGCAGCACCCACCATCGGCACACCCGCGTCCCGCAGTCGAGCATCTTCCAGGGGCATCACGCGACCTTCCTCGGGCGGCAAATTCACAGCGTGCACATGCTCCGCGCCATCCGCAGACCGCACTTTGTAAAAGCCGATCTGTTCCGTCACCACACTGCCATCCGCAGCAGGCACCACGGTCGCCCCATCCGGTGCCACCACCGCAGTGACCGCCGTTTTCCCCAATGGCAATGCATCCCCGACCACCAATCGTTGCTGCTCCTGATGCGCATAACCCGCCGCCTCAAGCCAGCCAAAAACCAGCGGCACAAATTTGGTCGAAAGCGCCAACTGGCTATCACGCGGATGCCAGCCCGCCGTCAGCACCAGCAGAGTCCCATTGCCAATCGATGCCGCCACCATCGCTGGATCCTGATTGTCAAAACTGGCCAGCACCTCGGGAGCAGAGCCCTCCCCTTTGTCCGACCACTTCATGGCGCGATGATGCCAGAACCGCACCTTTGTCAGATCCCGCAATCGAGCATCATCAAAGGGATGCAGCAGCGGATGCTGCGCATTCAGTTCACCCAGCAGCCGATAGTCATCGGACTCAGCAGCCTCCGTTAACACCACATCGCCACGCGGCCAGAGGGCGGGAAAAGCAGCGCTACTCTTGGCATCATCCATCACCCAGACCAGCAGCCCCCCCTTAGAAATCCACGCCTTCACATCCGCCGCATTCACTTTGGCAGCGCTGCTGTTTGGCACAAAGGCCACCTGAACTCCCGCCAGCGAACTGGCATCCAGCGACTCAGTCACGATCAACTCAGGCGTCAGACTCGGTGTCGGCTGCAAGACTCTGGAGAGGAAAAACAGCGGCGACGCAGCCTCATCGCGGGTCTTTGCCTCGCCCACATACGTCAGGCGCACGTTCAACGGTTGCGGAGGCGCGACGAAGACACGGTTGTCAAAATCCCAAGTGTCGCCCGATAACACCAGCACTCCAGGCCCGTCCGTTTCGGCTCGGGCTGCCACCGCCATCACTCGACTAGTCCCAGCGGGCAAATAGCCTTGGCTGAGTTCATTGGGACGCGACTGCCAGTGCAACGCCAGATCCGTCACGCTGGACCCGCGAGCATTCGACACCCGCACCCGATCCCCCCGTTTCAGCACCACCTTGGTCGCTGCCTCATCGTCCACATTTTCATCGACGGTAGCAGCCAACTGAACCGAGAAATTGTTCAAGTCTGGCGCTTCAATGCGGCGAAACTCAACCGTCAGTTCCCGAGGCCAGACTGCCGTCGAAAGCTCCTCAAGCGATGCCCCTTCCTGCAAGTCCGAGATCACGACCAGGCGAGTCGCACGCTTACCACCACCCGCGAGGCTATCGCGAGCCCCCGCCCAACTAACAGCCTCCATCATCGCCGTACCAAGCTTCGTGCCCGACCACCCCGGCTTCACCGCAGTGAGGCGCTGACTGACACCCGCCGCACGTGCCGACACAGCGCGCTGATCTTCGTCAAAGCTCCACAACATCTGCACGGATCGGTCGAAAACACCCACCGCTACCTGATCCACCGCCGCCGCATCCGCCACAATTTTGCGAGCAACCGCCACCGCCCGATCCCACATATCACCGCGTCGCATGGAGGCGCTTGAGTCCACCAAGACAATCCATCGCGATCCATCTGCCTTGGGCATTGCCGACGCACTGCTCCACCAAGGGCGGGCGAACATTCCCGCCAGCAACAAGATCGCCAAACACCGCAGCGCCAGCAGCAGCCAATTCTCAATGCGCCGATTCCTCACCGGCAAACGCTCACTGGCATCGAGGAACATCAGCGAGCTAAACTCCACTCGATCCTGCGGTGGACGCCGCCGCAGATGCAAGAGGATCGGCGCGATCACCGCCCCCGCGCCGAGCAGATAAAGAGGAAACAGCCAAGTCATGCCGCCGCCCCCTTTCCGCGCTGGCGCACACCTTGCTTGGCACGATTTGAGACAAACTCATACAGCGCAAGTTCCAGCGGGCGATCCGTTGGGCACCAATGATACTCCATCCCCAAACGCTCGCAGGTATTCTTCACCAGCGCCTGATGCGCTGCCATATTCTTCAGGTAGTTTTCTTTGGCGCTCGCAGGATCGACAAAGATCTCGCGCCCAGTTTCAGCATCACGAAAGTGTGCTGCCTTCTCAAAAGTAAAATCAATCTCCGCCCGATCCTGTAGGTGAAACAAAACCACGTCATGCCCGACCGCGCCCAGCAGACCCAGTTGTGCCTCCAGACGATCCACCGGCGCTAGCACGTCCGTGATCACGCAGATCATCCCACGCTTTCGCAGGAGCCCTGCCATCTGACTGATCGACATCTCCAAGGATGTACCCGAGCCGCGCATCGGCTTTTCCAGCTCCATCATCACCCGACGCAGATGCCCTGGGCGATTTCGCGCTGGCACGTGGTCCTGCACCCCTTCCGCAAAAGTCGTCACCCCCACGGCATCGCCCTGCTTCATCAAAAAGGAACAAAGCGTCGCCGCTAACGTCGCCGCATATTCCGCCTTGCTAAACCCGCCTGAACCGAACTGCATCGACTTCGATTGATCCACGACCAACTGACAGCGCAAGTTCGTTTCATCTTCAAACTTCTTGATGTAATAGCGGTCGCTCCGCCCCGCCACTTTCCAATCGATGTAGCGTGGATCATCGCCAGGCACATACGACCGATATTCACTGAACTCGACCGAGAACCCATGATAAGGACTGCGATGCAGGCCACGCCACATGCCCTCGACGACCACCTTCGCTCGCAATTCAAGCGAACGAATGCGCATCAGCGCGGCGGGATCTGTGAGGAGCGGAGCCATTTCAGCAATCAGTATTCATTCAAGATTCCGCCAACAAACGCTCGATCACCTTACCCACCGTCACGCCTTCGGCTTCGGCACGGTAATTCACCAGAATACGGTGACGCAACACCGGCGCAGCGAGAGCTTTGACATCGTCAAGGGTCACATGCGCACGACCACTCAGCAGCGCGCGCGTCTTTGCACCCAAAACCAAAAACTGACTCGCCCGAGTTCCTGCACCCCAGCTCACCCAATCGTTCACGAACTGGGGAGCCTCGGGACGACCTGGGCGAGACCGCGCAGCCAAACGCACTGCAAAGCGCGCCACATCCTCTGCCACAGGAACGCGACGCACCACATCATGAAAAATCTTCAAATCTTCGCCTGTGAACAACCGCCGCACTGGCTCAGAAGTCCCTCCCGTGGTACGCATCGCCACCGCGACCTCGTCATCTTCGTTCAAGTAGTCGATCACGATGTTCAGCATGAAGCGATCCAGCTGAGCCTCCGGCAGCGGATAGGTACCCTCCATCTCAATCGGATTCTGCGTTGCCAAGACAAAGAAGGGCTCTTCAAGCGTCAGGCTCTTGCCAGCGACGGTGACCTGATGCTCTTGCATTGCCTCCAGCAGCGCTGCCTGCGTCTTGGGCGGCGTACGATTCACCTCGTCCGCCAGGATCATGTTCGCAAAGATGGGACCTCTTTTGAAGACCAACTCACGACCATTGTCCGTATCCTCCAACAACTCCGTGCCGGTGATATCCGAAGGCATCAGGTCGGGAGTGAACTGGATGCGCTGAAAGCTCAGATCGAACACATCTGCCACCGTCTTCACCAGCAAGGTCTTGGCCAAACCCGGTGCGCCCGTGATCAAGCAATGACCGCCGCACAGCAGCGCGATAAGCATCTCCTCCACCACCGCACGCTGTCCGACGATGACCTTGCCGACCTCCGCCAGAATCGTCTCACGAGCCTGCATCAGAGTTTCCACTGCCCGTTTTTCGCGCTCCTGCTCAGAGATGCCCGCCGTGTCGTTGTCTGTTGGATCAGTCATGAAATGGATAGTGGGGATAGAATGCTAGAGCGCCGGATAGGTCGCACAAAAATCGGTCAGTGAGTCAGCGCGTAAAAGATGATGTTGATGCCCAATGGGTAAGCGTATTTTTCTGAAAACTCGCGGAAGTACCAAGGGTCCGTGCCCTCCTCCTCCCAGCCGTCGCCGAGGTCAGTGTTGTGACAGATGATCATCATCATACGGCGCTTGTCGTCAAAGACGCCCTTGTAGTGCACGGTCTCCGCGTCCGGTTTGTCCCACTCATACGTGATCCCCTGCGACCGCCCCTGCAGCGCATGCCCCACACTAGGAATCTGCGGCTTCACCTTCAGGGGAAACACAGCGTGGAAGATCTCGTGCTCCAGCGGCAATTCCTCAGGTTCACGATCAGGAAAGATCATCTTGAGGCACTGGTAAAAATTTGCCCATTCCTCCGACCCCCAAAAGTCGTCCACCATCATGAAACCACCATTGAGCATGTAATTGCGCAGCACTTCCGCCTCCGGTTCGGACAAGTTCATCGATCCGACCTCAATCATGTACACGAACGGGTAGTGACGCAGTTGCTCCGTATCGATATCCACGATCGCCCCCTTTGGATTTACCTGGAGAGAGGTCAGTTGCTGCAGACGCAGCGCGAAATTCATGTCCGAGTCAGGATAGTCCGTCAACCAACGGCCAAAGTGACTCCGGCCAAATCGGGAGCGACTGCTGGAGTTGTAGCGGAGCCGCGCAAAGGTAAAATTATCGTCCGGAGCTTCCTTGCTCATCTTCCACGTCGGAAAATCCAGGTAGCGACCATCCCGCCATTCACGGGGATCTTCCGGCATCGACCCGTCTTTAATGCCAAAGTTCGTCGGCTGCCCACCTTCCTCTTCCTTGTCATCGGCCCCGATCAATACCCCCACCGCCAGCATCACAGCCAGCGCACTCAACCACCGCAAGAAGGATTGTTGGGAGATCATGAAGCCTTTCTTTGAATTATTTTGCAGCTCATCCTGATGGATCGACCTCCACCATGCAAGAAAGACGCCACAATTCTGACAGATCAAACGCCTGAACCCCATGTTTTGTTGCGGTTCAAGGCAGTGACCGCAGTTTTCCGTCTTGTTTAGTCCACGTGCCTTCGCCATAATCCGCTCAGCCATGAAGCTCCTCCAACGTCTTCCCCTCGTCGCCCTAGCCCTCGCCGCGCCAGTTTGCGCCGAAGACCTGCCCACTTTTTCTGGCAGCATCGAGCGCCTCAATCCCGAGCTAGACGCCCTGATCGCCCCATCCATAAAGATTGAAGTGCTAGCCACAGGCTTCAATTGGTCGGAAGGCCCCACCTGGCACGACGGGCAGCTCAAGTTTTCTGACGTACCCGAAAACACCGTCTTTGCCTGGAAAGAAGGCGACACCGCAGCCGCCACCTTCCTCAAACCCAGCGGCAATGACGGCACCGACACCAGCGGCCAGGGCTCCAACGGCCTGACCACCGACGCCAAGGGCCAGCTCATCCTCTGCCAGCACGGCGCGCGTCGCATTGCCCGCCTGGAAAAAGACGGCACCTTCACCACCATCGCAGATCGTTACGAAGGCAAGCGCTTCAACAGCCCCAACGACCTCGTCATCGCCAAGGACGGCAGCATCTTTTTCACCGACCCACCGTACGGCATGAAGGGCAATGCTGCCGCTCGAGAAATCGACTTCAACGGTGTCTATCGCATCGCACCTGATGGCAAGGTCAGTCTCGTGGTTCAGGATCTGACCTTCCCCAACGGCATCGCTATCAATCCAGATGGCAGCATCCTCTACGTCGCCGTCTCTGATCCCGACGCTCCGCGCATCATGGCCTACGACCTTCAGCCAGATGGCAGCGTCAAACACCCGCGAACCCTATTCGACGCGACTCCGCTGAAGAGCCCGGATCGCAAAGGCAGTTGCGACGGTATGAAAGTCGATACGCAGGGGAACCTCTGGCTCACCGGCCCCGGCGGCGTCCTGATCGTCACCAAAGAAGGCAAACACCTCGGCACCATCCTCACCGGCCAAGCCACCGGAAACTGCGCCTGGGGTGGTGAAGAGCTCGATACCCTTTACATCACCGCCGATATGTTTCTCCTGCGAGTGAAAACGCTGGCGAATGGCGTCAAGTAGCCCGCGCTTTCGGCACAAACAAACGCAGCTTTCAAGGAAGGGCGGTTTTCAACCGCCCAATGCCCTTTGCAATCGCGTCGCCGAAACGATGTGAATGTCGGCAGGGTAGGACGCTGTGCCCACACTGCGCCAGTGATTGGTCAGCGAAGGGGCCGCTGAGGATGCAGCCCAACGCACCGGCCTGCCCCGTCTATTTTTCCTCTCCAGTCTCCGGCTCAATAAGGACTTTCCGCCCGACGCTGCCCGTCTCCTCTTATTCGCGAAAACCGTTCTCCGCCCCCAAAGTCCGAATCAAATCGGGAACTGACTTGTTGCCTCGTCCACTTTGCGCTTGCCAATTTACCACTAATTTAGTGCAATCCTGCTCCTTAGTTCATTTTTAAAACTTACTACCACAACAATTATGAAAGGCTGGGGCATCACACTGATTATCTTGGGCATTGGGTCGTTCATCCTTCCGGCGATGAACATGCAGTTCGCCCTGATCAGCATTTTCGGAGAAGGCAACGAGGCTGGCGTTGGCGTTGGCTTCATTGCGATTGGGGCATTGATGGCCTTTGTGGGAAGCCGCCAATAGCGCGCGCCACTCAGGCCATCACTTCATGCACCACGTGGCCGGCGATGTCGGTCAAGCGGAAATCCCGACCTGCGTAGCGGTAAGTCAGGCGCTCGTGATCGAGACCTAACAGGTGCAGCAGCGTGGCGTGTAGGTCGTGGATATGCACTTTGTCCTCCTGTGCGTAGTAGCCGTAATCGTCGGTGGCACCGTGGACGTGACCACCCTTCACCCCGCCGCCAGCCATCCACATCGTAAAGCCATGCGGATTGTGATCTCGTCCGTTCGTCCCCTGTGCCACCGGCGTCCGCCCAAACTCACCGCCCCAGAGGACCAACGTATCTTCCAGCAACCCACGCGAACGCAAATCTTTCAGCAATCCCGCGATCGGTTTGTCCACCTCCGCAGCATTCTTGCTGTGACCCTTTAGCAGATCGCCATGTTGATCCCACTGCACAAAGGCATCGCTGTGGGTCACCTGTACAAAGCGAACCCCACGCTCACAAAACCGCCGTGCCATCAAACACTGCCGGCCAAAATTCGCAGTCACTGGATCGTCCAGACCGTAGAGCTTGCGAGTCGCCTGGGTCTCACCCGAAATGTCCTGCAACTCTGGCAGAGTCGATTGCATCCGATAAGCCAATTCAAAAGAATTGATCCGCGCCTCCAGCGCATCCTGGCGACCCGCGATCTCACTGTAGGCATGATTGAAATCGCCGACTAGGTCCAGCTGCATCCGCTGCATCTCAGCCGTCATCCCCGCTCTCGCGATGTGCTTCACGACTGCCTGGGAAGCCGGCACACTGGCATTCCCGAGCGGTGTGCCCTGCGTCCAAGCGGGCAAGAAGGCGCTCCCCCAATTGTTCACCCCGCCGTGGGCAAGCGTCGGGCAGATCGTCACAAAAGCAGGTAAATCGTGGTTCTCCGTGCCAAGACCGTAGCTCACCCAGGCACCCATGCTCGGGCGAACCGAAACATCACTCCCGGTGTGCAGTTTGAGCAACGCGCCACCATGCGCCGGATTGGTGCCGTACATCGACCGAACCACGCACAGATCATCCGCACACTGCCCCACATGAGGAAAAAGATCGCTGACCTCAAGACCACTCTGCCCGTAGTGGCGGAACTTCCAGGGTGATCGAAGCAGGTTCCCCGTTTCCGCAAATTTGACGCGCGGCAGATCAAAGGGCGGCGGTTTTCCGTGATCACGATCCAATAGCGGTTTCGGATCAAAGGTGTCCACATGCGAAGGGCCGCCTTTCATGAAGAGAAAGATCACCCGCTTCGCACGCGCCGGAAAATGTGGCTTCTTGGGCGCCAGCGGATCGCGTGGAGCCGAGGCAGCGGCTGCCGATGAAGCCAGCGCAGAAAATGCCAGCCAACCAAATCCGGCCGACGATTGCTGCAGCATCGCCCGGCGGCTAAAGAGTGGTGTTGACTCGGCATTCATGGGGGCATCAACGCAGGTAAATGAATTCGCTGGCCATCAGGACAGCCTGACAGAGAAGCTCCCACGCGCGAGCATCCCTCGCCTCAGGATTGCTGACGGAAGAAGCCAAAGAGGCATCTGCCGCCACCAAGAAATTGCGGCATCGCCCCACCTCATCCGGCAAGATGTCACGAGCATAAGCCATCTTCCATAAGGCCCGCAACCGCAGATCCACATCCTTGGAGACTGCGTCGACTCGCGCAGCTAAGCCCTGGGCGGCGTCAGCCGATAGCGGGCTGTTCATGAGCAGCAGAGCTTGTGGCGAGACCACCGTGCTGCTGCGCAAGCCAGTGGACACCGCAGGATCGGGATAGTCGAACTGCTGAAAAAGATCGTAGAGGTTGTTGCGAATGATAGGAAGGTAAAGGGCGCGGCGGCGGCTATCATACTTCGTCGCATCCATCGAAGTGTGATTGAAGACAAACTGGCGATTGCGCAAGGGCACCGTCTTCCCGCCCATACTCAGATCCAGCTTTCCGGCCACCTGTAGCAGCGCATCCCGCACTTCCTCAGCCTCCAGTCTCCGCACCGGGAAGAACGACAGCAGCTTGTTCTCAGGATCTACATTTGAAATCTTCGGTGCACTACCCTGCTGCCACGCAGCGGAGGTCAGAATCAATCGATGCAAGTCCTTCAGGCTCCAGCCATTTTCCATGACCCATCGCGAAAGCCAATCAAGCAATTCTGGATGCGACGGCGTATCCCCCAGCATTCCAAAGTTATCCACGCTACCCACGATACCTTTTCCAAAATGCCAAGCCCACACGCGATTCACTAGTACCCTCGATGTCAGTGGATGATCCGCACTGGTCAGCCACTGCGCAAGCTCTAGGCGACCACTGCTTTGCTTCGGAAAGCTTGTCTTCCCGCGCATGTTCACCTGCATGACCTGCGGCACCCCACGAGACACCAATTTTCCCAGCGCCATATGATTCCCACGAATGTGCACCGCGAGGTCGCTCAAGATCTTATCTGCATCATGGACTCCAATCGCGGTCGGCAGATCCGGCAGATGCTTCTCGGTCTCGTCCTGCTCATCCTTCAGACGATGCACCTTTTCAGCGACGTCTTTGGGATAGATCAGGTGCGGTTCCGGCGGCAGCGCCAAAAATCCACGAGGATCATTCAGTGCCTTGCGTGCAGCTTCGACAGCGCTGGACTCGGCACTGCCCTTGTCCACTTCTGCCTCGGCAACATTTTCACCGTCGGCCACTTTGGCGGTCGTCTTCTTCGCCACAGATTCAGGAGTCTTTTCCACGAGCGCAAAGAGCTCCTTATAGTGAGCCGCAATCTTTTCAGGATGCCCCGCCTTCATCGCCTCATGCCAAGGCGCAAAGGTCGCGTCCGTCGTATTCGCTGCAAGATACACGCGAGTATTCACCAGAATCTCGCCCTTCAAGCCGAGGGGTTCAGCCACCTGGCGCGCCTCCGTCAGCGTGGGCTGCAATGGGAGCCGCGTCGCTGCCATCAGGTAATCGACGGCATGAGCACGGGCATCGTCTTTCAGCGCTTTATCAGCAGCCGACACCGCCGCACTGACTGCTTTTTTCTTCGCATCCAGTGCCAGTTCCGCGGCCTTTGCGGCCGCAAAATCATCCAAGGATCCAGTCGGCGTTTCGAACCAATACGAGATCGCGCCAGTGCGCTCCGAGGAAAAAGAGGCGGTGCTTTTGAATATCGCCCCCAGCGCATAATAATCGTCCTGAGGGATCGGATCAAACTTGTGATCATGACAGCGCGCACAGCCAAAGGTCATGCCCATAAATGCGCGCCCCATCACATCGATCTGCTCGTCCACCACATCCATCACCAGCTTATCTTTATCCGGTTCCGCCAGGACCTTCGCACCGAGATTGAGAAATGCCGTCGCCACCGATTGTTCATGCCGCTGTTCCACCGAACGCGCCGGTAACAGGTCCCCTGCCAATTGCTCCGTGAGGAACTGATCAAACGGCTTGTCCTCGTTGAAGGAGTTCACCACATAGTCACGGAAACGCCAGGCCGTGCCCAGCGCGATATTTTCATCAAGACCATTGGAGTCCGCATAACGCGCCACATCCAGCCAGTGACGCCCCCACTTTTCTCCGTAGTGGGGCGAGCGCAAAAGTCGCTCCACGACCTTCGCGAAGGCATCCGGTGCCGTGTCCGCCAGAAAGGCATCGACCTCCGCCACCGTCGGCGGTAGTCCGATCAGATCAAAGGTCGCCCGACGAATCAGCGTACGCTTATCGGCAGGCGCAGACAACTCCAGACCCGCCCTCCGCAGCCGTGAAACGATGAACGCATCGATCGGATTCCGCACCCCTTCGATAGCTGGCGGCGTCACCGCAAGAACTGGCTGGAAGGCCCAGTGCTTGCTGTCTTTAGCGATATCAATGACCCGAACCTTTTTCACCGGCATGGAGGACGCAACTGCGGACCGAGGATCCGGTGCCCCCATGGCCACCCAATCTTCCAGTATCTTCAGTTCATCCGCGGGAATCGCCTTCTTCGGCGGCATCTGCATGTCCTGATTCTTGTAGCGAGCCGCCTCAATGATCAGGCTCTTGTCCGCATTGCCCGCCACGAGGCCAGGGCCAGTATCACCGCCCTTCAGCAAACCTTCTCGAGAATCCAGAACCAAGCCGCCCTTTGATTTTCCAGCCTCGACGGAATGGCACTCGTAGCAACGGGCAATCAAAACTGGCCGCACCTTCTTCTCAAAAAACTCCACCCCCGCAGCATCGGGCTCGACAGCACCAACACGCGACGTCACCCCGCCAAGCAGCCCGATCAGGCTGCTCATCGCCAAACCTCGCAAAGTCGCTGGCAACGTAGGGTTCATATAGGTCCAACTAACAATACGCCCGTCGGCAGCCCTTCTTGCCTGAGTCACCAACAACATGCCAGCCTTGCCAGTGTTTGAAGTTGCCACCAGAATGCGACCGCAATTGTCCCTTCAACTCCAATGACCGATTCCCCCGTTTCCCCACCGACCGATCCAGAGCCGACCACGCGGGCCACGATCCTTCAGGTGCTGACGGAACGGTTAATGCAGTCTTTGGTCAGTGGTCCAGTGCTCAATGCGCGACCGCACTTCAGCAGACAGCGGCTCGATCTCCAGGATCTCGCCGCGCTCGGCAGTGAAACGACGGAGACCCTCTTGCAGCGCTTGCTTCGCGATGGGCGGGTGGAAATTCCCGCGCAAATTCCTGCGCTCGAATGGCCCTCGGTTCCCTTCGCCAAATGGCCACCGGAAAAGACTGCCGCCTTGGAAGCCTGGCGGAATCAGCAGTCGGTGCTCAGCAAACTGCGCACCATCGCCGCCGACGCCGCCGATTACGTTGGCGATCATGGCGAGAGCGCACTCGCGCTCGGCTGCCCCTTGATCAGTCTGCCACCGCAACGCAGCAGCCACGGGAAAGCACCGCGAGTCGTCGCGCCGCTGGCTTTTATTCCCGTTGAACTGCAGGTGCGCGGCAAAGGCAATGTTCGGCCCGGCATCGTGCTCAGCCTCGCTGGTGAAGGGGCTAGCAAGATTGTGCCCAATGAGATTTTGCTCGCCTTCCTAGAGCGCGAAACCGGCCTAGAATTGCCCCTGCAAGATATCGATGACGATCCTACCGACCCCTTGGCCGAGATCGCCGCGCTGGCATCACTCATTCAAAAGGCAGCGGGTCTGCCAGACGATGCCATCTTGCCTTGGGATGGACTGGTGTCTTGTGTTCCCAAGACCGAAGACCTCCCGAAAGAGCCCGCACTGCTGCAAGGAGCCGTTCTCGGACTCTTCCCAATGCACAACTCCGGTCTGCTGCGCGACATGGAATGGATGCAGCAGAACGAGGCAAATCTGGATCTACCCGCATCCCTATTCCTCGACCCCAGAGCCATCGATGGAACCGAGGAGAAAGCCCCCCAGACCTCCACACCCGAAGGTCATGATGCATCCAGAGCCCAAGAAGAAACCCATCTCATCGCCCCCGCAGATCCCTGCCAAACGACCGCCGTTTGGCAAGCGCGATCTTCGCGGGCGCTGATCATTCATGGCCCGCCCGGCACTGGCAAGTCCCAGACCATCGCCAACATTATCGGGGACCACCTTTCACTCGGCCAACGCGTCCTCTTTGTCAGCGACAAACGCACCGCGCTCGACGTCGTCAAACATCGTCTCGACGCCCTCGGCATCGGCCATCTGTGCGGCATCGTTCACGACGCTACGGCAGACCGCACCCCGCTCTACATGGGTCTTCGAGCGCGCCTCGATGCACTGACGGAGACCGCCGCAGAGTCAGGCCGCATTGAGGAAGACGAAGCGCTCACCAGCCGCTGGCAAGAATGCCGAAAGGAGTTGTACTCCAGTTGGTCAGCATTGCACAGCAATGCCGAAGGTCGTCAACCCTTTCACGATGCAGCGGGCGAATGGTTTGAGACACGCAGCATCGCCCAGGGCATTGCACCCGATCTCGAAGACTGGTCAGGTAAGTTTGATGTCGTCACGCTCGACCAACACACCGCTGCCCTGGACGAAATCATGCGCCGTGCCTGCCGGGTTCACTTTGCTACGAATCCCTGGCGTGACTGGCCCCTGGCAAACCCAGATGATCTCGCACGGGTGGATCTAAGCCAGGCACGCAAAGCCTTCGAATCCGCCGAGGCATCAGAACCGACCGCAACTGGACGCCGTTTGCTCAATCTGATGCAGCTCGAAGTGGCTCAACTGGAGCCGACTGCCGCAGCACTCAACGACACTGCAGTGGAACTCGGCGATATCACCCTGCTCTGTGACGACGAGTTGCTTCAACGCTACGCCGAAGCAGATCCAAACACCCTGCGCGGTTTCATTGAGCAAGCAGAGCGTCTCTCCTCCGCAGCGGTTAGCCTTGTCGACACCCCGCTCGATCCCATCCTCTTCTCAACCCTCAGCGAGGGCGACGCTACGCTCGCTGAGATCAATCGCCGTCTCGCAGCCATCAAGCGCTGGAACGATGCCCGAGGCCTGCAACGGTGGATCCGCTTTCTCCACGCCGGTGCCGCCCGCCGTGCACTGACCCCCCTGGGGCTCGATCTGACAGATAGCGATGCATCACGCGGAAAAAGCTTTTACCAAGCGCTACAAATCCGATTGGCGCTCGGGAGAGAACTCGGTGGCAGCCTCGGTGCGATGCCCGCAGATGATGTGCTTGCAAAAAATTGGCGAGCCCGAAAACTTCTCGGCGTGCTCTTGTCCAGGTTTTTACCGGGCACCCCCTTGGCCGGTTGCGATGACGCGATCCGTGCAGCCATCGGCGATCCCCAGCAAGTCTCCACACTCGTTCACGATCTCGATGGCGCAGCACGTCGGCTTACGGAAGGACGCGCATGGCTCCAAAAACTGCGCGACACCAGGGTCTTCGCGCCAGCCGCAGACGCCGCCCTGATCAAGGCTATCTTAGGAGGCGCAAATCTCCGCCAATTATCAGAATCCTGGGCCAGCAGCATCGATACCACTCCCGATATGGCACGTATCCAGGAACTCCTGGATTCCATGCCAGAAACACTCCGCGCCGCTGCCGAGCACGCCGCTATCGCCGAATTGCCCTGGGAAAAAGCACGTATCGTGCTGCGATCCTGCGCCCTGTCCACGGACATCAGGCAGATGCTCGCGACCAATCCCCTGCTATCGCGCATGGATGGCGATCGCATCGAATCCGCCTTCACCGAACTGCGGGAACTCGCAGCCAAACGTCGCAATTCCACACGCCACCGGATCAATGAACTCTGGTCCACGCGACAGCGCGAGCGCTTGCTCGCATCAACTGGATCGCGCATGAATCCCACTGGTGCCGCACTGAAGCAGCGTCTATTTATCCGAGGAGTCAAAGCCCTCCGGATGCGCAGTATGATCGCCGCCGGTGCCGATGCCGAAGGTGGCGATCCCTTGTTCGATCTTTGTCCCGTCTGGATGGCTGCACCATCAACGGTCGCCCAGATCATGCCACGCCAAGCACTCTTTGACGTCGTGATTTTTGACGAGGCCTCCCAATGTCGACTTGAAGAAACGTTGCCAGTTCTCCTGCGCGCGAACCGCGTAGTCATCGCCGGGGACCAACAGCAATTGCCACCCACCCGCTTCTTTGAGGCCTCGGTTCAGGAAAACGAAGATTCCATCGCAGGCTCTGCAGATGACCTCTTTGAAAAACGACAGACCAGCGCCGAAGACCTCCTCAGCGCAGCGCTGAATCTACCCGTCGATGAGGCATTCCTGGATGTCCATTACCGTTCAAAAAACGAAGCGCTCATCGCCTACTCCAACCAAGCCTTCTATCAGGACCGACTGCAAACCCTGCCTCCCACCCTTCACGATACCTCCACCAGCCCCGCTCTCTGCCTGCATGAAGTCGCCGGCACGTACAAGGACCGAACAAACGCCGATGAAGCCAATGCGGTCGTCAGGCTAGTGCGTGATCTCTTGAGCCAACCAGACCCGCCCTCCATCGGAGTTGCCTGCTTCAATATTTCCCAAAGGGATCTCATCAATGATGCACTCGAAAATTTAGCCGCCAGCGACGCCCAATTTGCCGAGGCATTAAACCGCGCCCGCGCGCTACGCAGCACCTCCACCTTTGAAGGGTTCTTCGTGCGGAATTTGGAAAACGTCCAGGGTGACGAGCGCGATGTGATGATCATCTCCACTACCTTTGGCCCAGATCCTGAGGGCGTCTTCCGTCGCCTCTTTGGCGCGCTCAATCGGCCCGGCGGAGGGCGTCGGCTGAATGTTTTAGTGACCCGCGCTCGCAGGCAGGTCCATGTCTTCACCTCGATTCCCCGCTCCGAATTCGCCGCCCTGCCTCAGATTCCCACAGGCACCCAACCCGGCGGCCGCTTCCATCTCTATGCCTATCTTGCCCACACGCTAAACGTGTCCAGCGGCAACAGCATCACCCGCACCGCCAGTCACGGCGGACCGCTGTCGGAACAGTTCAAACTTGGTGCCGCACTGGCAGCACAACTGCGCACCCAAATCAATACCCCAATCCAGATTGGTTGGGGCAGTGAAGGCCTCGCCATCGATACCGCTTTTGCCATCACCAACCAGCGAAGCACTGGCGTCTTGGTCGATTTCGCCCGCTACCGCCAGGCCGGAGACGCCATCGCCTGGGACATGTTTCGCCACGAGTTGCTCACCTCCTCAGGCTGGACCCTGCGCCGAGTCTGGAGCCCTGACGTCTTCCGCCGCCCCCGCCCCATCATCGAATCGATTCTGAGTTAGTCAGCAGCGCCGCAAGATACGAATTTGACTCAGATGCGGAGGTTACATTGGCTACGGCCTCACAGAGGCCAGCTACAGCCAGCCACCAGCCACTACTCCACTGGCTCATCCTCACGACGGAGGACGAGGACAAACCATCTCCTCCACTCCACCTCAGGACACCATAGAACGACAATGCCCCGACCACCGAGGTGGCCGGGGCATGCGACACGACCGAACCAACAGAGACGGCTAGAAGCGGATCTCCACGCCGCCAAAGAAAGTGCGAGGCTGATTGCCGCGAGCCCCATACGGCAGGCGGCTCGTGATGTATTCTTCGCCAGTCAGATTGCTGATGCCAGCCATCAAACGAACATTGCGGTTCACTTGGTAGCTCATCGAGAGATCAACGAGAAGCGCCGCACCCGTCATTCCATAACGCGCATCCGGTGTGCCTGCAGTGTCACGGAGGTTGGTGGAGTTACTGGCGGTGCCGAACATCTCACTGGTGTAGGTGGCATCAAGGTAAACGCCCCATCCATGATACTCGAGCCCCATCCCAGCGGAGGCTGCATACTCAGGCACGTATGGCAGACGATTCCCGGCACGGGCACCACTGAAAATCGACTCAGCATCCCCAGAAGGACTATCAGAAGTCACTTCTGCGTGGGTATAGGTGGCAGAAGCGCGCAAAGGCAAACGCCAGTCAGTGTTTTTGGACGCCAAAGGATCCCAGCGCACGGCCAATTCGATGCCAGCCACTTCTGCCGATCCCGCATTAGCATCATTAAGACTGCCAGCACCGCCGATGTTGTCCCGGACAATCAGATCGTTGAAGTCGGAGAAGAAGCCCACCAACTCAGCCTGCACAGTTTCTCCGTAATGACGCACACCGACCTCGAGACTATCGCTGGTCTCCACTTCGGTTTGGGACCTCAGAAATTCACGAGGCGCCGGTGTGGAGATACCACGGTAGTAGCCACCAAACACACTCCAGGTGTCTGCCATCTCATAAACCAGCCCGATTCCAGGAGCGAGAACATCCAGACTGCCGGTTCCACGATCTGTCACCCGGCCAAGATCGCCACTCGTTGCGCGGTCTGTGTACTCCATCTCTAGATGCTCCCAACGCACACCTGGCTTCACGGTGAGACGGCCAAGTTTAATGCTGTCCTCAATAAACGTCGAATAGGCGAGCACGCTCTCCTCACGATTGCCGGCCTCTCCCTGACGCCCCCGATCCACGCGGGTGACATCGCCATTGTTGTTCACGAAAGCGCGATCATCACGCTGGAATCGGGACGCTTCGTCAAAGTGTAGGCGGGCGCCCACAGTCAGATCGTGAGCCAGCGCACCGGTTTCAAAGCTCCAGTCAACACTACTTTGGATGCCCAGTGTGGAATAGTCGCGGGCATTTGAACGGATCTTCCAGGATCCCGCTGCGTCTCCACGGAGGATGTCGAGTCCCAGCCCAGTGCGGCCAAGGGCGTTCGCCAGTTCGATGTCGTTGCCTTCGGTATCCTGGATCTGATCAAGCTTGTACCAATCCCGAGAAAAAGCGGTGTAATACACGTCCGTCTGGAGCCGCACGTTGTCCCGAATTTGGAGGGTGTGATTCAGCGAGTAGCGGAATTGATCGCTGCGGATGTTATCAAACTGGGTGCTGAGGTAGCGGCGCAGCGGATCGTCCGCCAGATCCCCGCTCTCCACGCCCAGGTAGGTCTCGTTGGCATCAAAGTAGGTGTAGCCAAATTTGAACTCGAAGCGCTGTGGCAACAGCGAATCGGGCTCCCAGAAGAGCTTAATCATAGGCTCGATAGTAGTGAAGCCAGTGTTGCCTCCGACGTCATCAATGGTGCGGAAGCCGTCCGATTGATTGTGAAACAACTCTACCAGCAGGCCCAAAGTCCCCGCACTGGTCTTTTGGGTGTGACCGTACCAGGCGTGATTGAGCCAGGTGTTGTAGGTGCCGTAGGTGGACTTCAAATAGAACTCGTCCGCCGATTCAGTGGCTGGCGCACTGGGGCTTACTGGGGCTTTGGCATTTTTAGCCGAGGGTTCGGATGGGTGCAGATCAAATTGCGGGAGGTCGACAAAGGGTGTCGAAAGGTAGTTTACCACCCCGCCCGTCGATTGGGGACCGTAACGAATCTGGCTAGAGCCCTTCAGGACCTCGATGCTGCTCATCCTGCCAATTCGAGGGGAGTAGTAGGCCGAAGGTGCCGAATACGGTGCGGGCGACATCATGATGCCATCTTCCATGATGGTAGCCTTCGAACTGCGACCGCCATCGGCACCACGGAGAGAGATGTTGGGGAAGTTACCAAAACCATCTTCCTCTCGGACATAGACGCCTGGCACCTGTTGCAGCACACGGTTGGGATTCGTGTAAGTCTGCCGATCAATTTGCTCTTCAGACACAAACGCTGCGGCTCCAGCAATGGTCGGGATGTTTGCTTGACTGCCGATCACCGTGACGGGAGCCAGGTTCACGGCTTCAGAGGCCAAGGTGGGCGCGACTTCGCCGTCCTGGGCATGGAGTGGCGAGGCAGCGGCCATGGCCAAAAGGATTGACTTCAAGATAGGATTTCGGCGTGAACCAATCCGTTGAGACGAGAGTAGAGAGGGGATCATCATTGTTGGCTAGAATTAGGGGGACGAGGGTTCATTCGCGGGGAGTTTTCCAGGTCCATGTTTGTGCTCAAATTGCTTTTGCGACTGAGTCGCATTAGCAGCCATGCCGCAAACCAAGCTTGAACGCAAATTCTTTTTTGCGATTGCGTCGCAATAGCATCTGTATAGATTCATTCGTCGTTGTTCATTACGTCCTGAAAACGCTCCGCCGGTCCACCTCCCCTCTATGACCTTTGACGATCTACCGCCACATCCGGCCAGCAAAGCCGGCCATGAGCGTGCGCTTGGGGTTCGCTGCGGCAACGTCCGCACCCCCCACCAGCGGTGGCCATTGCTCCCGTCTTGGGTGCTAGCCGTCAGCATCGGCTTTCTCTGCGCGGGGGGCCTTGGCCTGACTCGGCCCCTTCAGGAGAGCCACCGGGCGCAAATCGATGTCGGCAGCCAAGCCGCAGCCGATGCAGGGCTGATGGTCGATACTGGTATGTCGGCCAATGCATCAACCGAAGCGCTACCCACGGAGACGGCCTCCACCGAACGTGTGCTAATCGGGCCTCAACCAGAGGTGGCCCCCGTCGTCGACGAACTCCCCCCAGAAGTCATCCCTAAACTCGATCTCGCGGACCTTTTCACCGTGCCCGCCGCGCCAAAGATCGAAGAGGCGCTGACGCCAGATACCCCACGCCCGACGCCCAGCACACGCCCGGCGGCATCGACGCCACGCACCGCTTCCTCCACCACCTCCTCCTCTCCCCCTGGCATGAGCTCGAATGGATCGGGCAGCAGTGGAGCGACTGGCGGCACCGGCAGGGGCTCCGGGGGTGCCTCTTCGGGCACATTTCCCGCACCGCCCTACCCCAGCTTTGCTCGCAACCGACGCATGCAGGGCACGGTTTACCTGAGTATTCAGGTCTCCACCAGCGGGCAGGTAAGTAGCGTCCAAATCACCCGCAGCAGCGGCTACAGCGATCTCGACCGCTACGCCTCAGAGTGGGTGAAAAGCCGCTGGAAGTGGAGTACTGGTAAAGGTGGTTCCTACCGTCAACCCTTCGTCTTCAAGCTCCGCTAGCCCAGCTTTCACCCTTCTAATTTCTTCAATCCCTCTCCATGATCCTCGGAAACATCGTTGTAGAACTCATTCGTGATGGCGGCCCCATCATGTATCCCATCGTCATCGTCGCCGTGGCCGCCGTGTGCGTGGTCGTGGAGCGCAGCCTCTGGTGGTCCCGCTGCCGCTGGCATCGTGACGCCAAGCTTCTGGAAAAAGTCTACACCGCGATGGAAGAAGGGGATTTGAAAAAAGCCACCGCTCTTTCCGACACCACGCCAGACCCGGTCGTCCGCATGGTAAATCAAGGGCTCAAACACCCGCATACGTCCATGGAGGGTGCCCTCGAAGTCGCAGCTGGTCACGAACTGCGGCAGGCAGGACGTTTCCTCAGCGCCATGGACACCATTGTCACGCTGGCTCCCCTCCTTGGCCTGCTCGGCACCGTCACCGGCATTATGGGATCCTTTTCTTCCATTGGTGACTCGGAACTGGCAGTGGAAAAAGTCACCGGTGGCATTGGTGAAGCACTGATCGCCACTGCGGCCGGACTCGGGGTCGCCATCATCACATTGGTGCCGATGAACTACTTCCACTCCCTGCTAGCTTCGCTTCAGTTTGATCTGGAAGCCGCCGCAAACAACGTCCTCATTCTCGCCGGCCGCAAACCCCGTGCTGAAGGCACCGACCCCGCATGAAGTTGCGCTCTCCACTCCCTGCGAAAAAGAGCCGACTGGAGATCATCCCGTTGATCGACGTGATGTTCTTTTTGCTCGCATCCTTCATGATGGTCAGCCTCACCATGACCAAGCAGCAAACAATAGGAGTCAATCTCCCCGTCGCCGCCACCACCGCAAAGGACTTCCAGCCGGACATGATCAACATCGGCATCAATGCCGCTGGTGATGCGTTTTGGGATAAAGAGCCCGTCACCCTTCCAGACCTGGAAACCCGTCTATACCAGCGCTACCAACTCGACACCCAAACCCCCATCTACATCAGCGGCGATGAAGAAACTCGGCATGCGGACATGATCCGCGTTCTCGATCTGATCCGCCGCATCGGGTTTGCCAAGGTGGCCTTCAACGTCAAGCCCATCGCGCCCTGAGGCGGCATCCCCCTCCCGGATGAACAAACTGCTCCTCATTCTTCTCAGCATCGCCGCGACCGGCCTATGTGCCCTTTGCTACCAACAGTGGCTAAGGGAAGCAGACCTGCGGAAAATCCAAGCAAACCTCACTCGTGAACTCAATCTAGAGACTGCGGCACGTATCGAGGCTGAAGACCGGGCCACCGCCTATGAGACAGAAATCGCACGCATCAGTCAACTCCGCGCAGACACGGAAGCTAAGCTGATAGAGGTCACAGCAACACTCCAACTCACCGAAGCCGATCAACAAGGCCGAGGCTACAGCATCGCCACACTTGCCGGCGAACTGCAAAAGAGCCGTCAAGTTGTAGCCACCGTTCAGGCGCAACTCGCAGCCCACCAAGAAGCCATCGCCGAGCGGAATGGCGAGGTGACCGATCAAAACAGCGTGGTCACCGAGGCCAATACACGGCTCAAGGCCTTGACCGCCGAACGTGACAAAGCCATACGTCAGCTCAACCAGCGCACAGCTGAATTCAACGCCCTCGTCGAAAAATACAACAAACTCGTCAACTGAAGATGACCGGAGATGTAGAGGGCGCATTTGATGCCCAGGCATCGTGTCCGGCGGCGAGTCATTGACGCTGGACTCGTAGAACCCAGCGACCACCAGCCACCACTCCATCTCGACGACGATGGGCGTAGGACGAACACGAACCGTGTCCATCACTCCCCTGCCCTCAGCACCACCAGTGCATCGTCGACACGGCTGCGCCAATGCAGCGCTTGCTGGAATCTGTGCAGGACTCAGCCTGCCGTCTGTGTAGATGGATACGACCTCGCCCAGCATGGAAAGCGATGCATCAGCGAAGAAGCGTAGGATCATCCGTCGCAGTTCGTCTATGCCGGCGTTGGCGAGGTGAAATTTCACATCGATGCGACCTGGACGTATGAGGACGAGATCGAGGGGACGCTGGTGATTGGGCGGCATCATCGAGGGCGTTCAAGAGACCGGCGAAACTGATATCCATCTTGGCCGACTATTCAGCCACCTCACCAAGGTACTAAAGATGTCATTGCGACACCCGATCACCGCAGTTACGACAATCAATCGCCGCAGCCCTCCCCAGACCTTTAGCCCGATTCGAAGCACCAATGCGATGACGGCACCAGCGGTTTTCAGCGCCAAACCATCGGTAACGATCTAATTGCAGAGCTGCTCCCTCAAGGGATTGATAAATCCCGACCACATGATGGCTAGCATAGACACTGTCCCGTAAAATGGGCTCAAAAAAACGACTCGTTTTTTCACTCTCCTCACGCTGCCTCTTGTGCAGAGGAGGCGATGAGATACTCTCCGTCCATGTCGCCCGTCCTCTCAACCTTGGCCGATCTCGTTCGCATCAACAGCGTCAATTCCTCGTATGAAGGAGGGCCGGGCGAAGCTGGCGTCGCGGCTTATGTGCGGGAGTTCTTCGCAAGTCGACGCATCGAGACCTGGGAGCAGGTAGTTTTTCCAGGGCGCAACAATGTGATCGCTCGCCTACCAGGTCGCAAATCAGGCCGACGGCTCATCTATGAGGCTCACATGGATACCGTCTCTGTGAAGGGCATGACAATTGACCCCTTTGATCCAGTCGTCCGCGATGGACGAATGTTCGGCCGAGGGTCGGTGGATACAAAAGCGGGGCTGGCAGCGATGATGCACGCGCTGGCAGACATTCACGCTGCAGGTGAAACCCCACCCTGCGAGGTGTGGCTGGCGGCAGTCGTCGATGAGGAATTCTCGTTCCGGGGCGTCGTGAAGCTGTGCGAAGGACTCATAGCGGACGCCGCCATCGTGGCCGAACCCACCGAAATGCGCTGCATTACCGCTAGCAAAGGCTGCCTGCGCTGGAAGATCCGCGTGGAGGGAAAGTCCGCCCACAGCGCAAAGCCACACCTGGGCACAAACGCCATCCAGCACATGGCACGCCTGATTTTGGAACTGGAAAAAGATACCCTAACCCTTGCCGCCACCGCCCACCCGCTCCTGGGGCCCGGGACGTGCAACGTGGGAGTGATCCACGGCGGGGTACAGGTGAACTTTGTGCCCGATCACTGTGAAATCGAAATCGACCGCCGCCTTCTCCCAGGAGAGACAGCCACCGCTGTGCTGGAGCATTATCAAGAGCTTCTGAATCAACTCAGCACCCAGTTCGCCGATTTCCGTGCGACGATGGAGCCCCCAATGCTGATCGATGAAGCACTGGAAACCGCCGCAGACAGCGCCATCGCCCAGACCGCCGCATCATGCTTGGGAAGGCTCGGGCGGGATGGCACGCCGGGAGGGGTTCCCTTTTGCAGTGACGCCAGCAAGCTCTCCCGCGCCGAAATCCCGACCCTGATTTTCGGCCCCGGCAGCATCGACCAAGCGCACGCCGCTGTCGAATGGGTGCCTACCACAGAGGTGGAAGAGGCTGCGGCATTTTACCGCGACGTGGCAATGAGTTTCGGTGGCTAACGAGCGGGCGTTTTTCCCCTCGCATCGCCCGCTTTCCTGCGTTTATCTTCCACTGTGGAAGACAAGGATTACAAGGTAAGACTGGAGATTTTCGAGGGCCCCCTCGATCTGCTCCTCTATTTGATCAAGAAGGACGAAATCGACATCTACGACGTGTCGATTGAGCGGATCACCAAGCAATACTTGGCCTACATGAGCACCTTCAAGATGCTCAATATCGAGGTAGCCAGCGAATTCATCGTCATGGCGGCCAACCTCATGTACATGAAGAGCCGCGAGTTGCTGCCCAAGGCCCAGCAACCGCCGGATGATGAAGCAGATGAGGACGATCCACGCTGGGAGCTGATCCGTCAGTTGGTCGAGTACAAGAAATTCAAAGACGCCGCCAGCTTCCTTGGTTCGCAGCAGGTAAAGGGCGAAGAGTTCTTTGCGGCAAACCCCGAGCTTCCAGACCTCTCCGCACCCAGCCCGATGGCGCAGGTGGGGATCTTTGACCTGATCCGCGCTTTTCAGCGCGTCCTGAAGCGCTTTGAAAACACCACCGACATCCGCGAGATCGTCGATGATCGGTTCACTGTCGCCGACAAGATCGAGCATCTTTTGGAGACGATCCCTGTCGGTGCACGGATCCCATTTGAGAGCCTCTTCAGCGGCGCGGCTAGTCGCAATGAGGTGCTGGTCACCTTCCTAGCGATGTTGGAACTGATGAAGCTGAACCACCTCCAGGTTGAGCAGGAGTCCCTTCTTGGAGCCATCGTTGTCTTGCGACCTGAAATCCTCTGAGCCATGTCCCAGCCCACGCCCAAACCCATCGATCCCGCAGAATTGCCAGGTCTGGCATGCACCACCATCCGCCAGGCCAAGTTTCCGGTGCTGGCCACGATGGACGGAGACCAGCCGCGGGTCCGCCCCGTATCCCCCGTGCGCACCGATGGCTTCACCGTTTACGTTGCCAATTTACGACGCTACGGAAAGACGCGCGAGATCGCAGCCAACCCAAAGGTGGAGCTCTGCTATACCGATGACGACCACAATCAGGTGCGCATCACCGCTACCGCAGAGGTCCTGACGGATGCGGTTCTGCTGGCGGAAATCTGGGACTCCAATCCCCTCCTCCGCGCCTACCTCCGCACTCCTGATAACCCGGAGCTGATCATCTACAAGATGGTGCCCAACCAAGTCCGCTACATGCGTGAATGGGCTTTGGAGTACTACGAAATTAATCCGCTGCAATAGCCATCTCCGCCGCTTCGAGGATGGTTAGCGTCCGCTTTTGGCCATCCTCCCGCGCCTGATAAAAGAGCCCTGCTTCCAGGTCATAGCAGGTCAGCCATCCATCGCCAAACACCCAAGTGTCAATACAAATGGCGTGCGGCAGGATCAATGGCAGGCCGCTCTTTTGTGCCGTGTGACCACAGATCATCTGCTTCCCAGATATGTGGGGCCGGGAGCTCGTCACCCGGGCCCATAGCAACTCCGAAGGCCGTTGGACGCTGAGCGGAAGAATGGAATCTACGCTGCCATGCACAAAGAAGTGGTTCTCCGCCTCCCAATACAACCGACAGCGCTTTTCCAAAAAATCCCAGTGCGAATCCGGCACCGCGTCATAGGCCAGCGCGATGTTATCGTGATAAGAAAGCAGCGTGGCCCCACCGCCGACGGACAACCACTGCCGCACATCAAACTGAGGCTCCCGACCATCCAGGAATAGCTGATCGTGATTCCCCAAAATCGGTACCAACTGGTGCGTGCGATCAAGCCGCAGCAACCGATTGATCACGCCTTTGCTGTCCGGCCCACGGTCCACGTAGTCCCCCAGTGTGATGATCCAGTCTGTCTTTGCCGGGCGCGACAGATCCAGTACGCCCTCCAGGGCGTTCAAGCATCCGTGAATATCGCCAATGACAAGTGTACGCATTTGGAACAGATAGCACACTGTCTTGCAATCCCCAAGCACACATCAGACGTAGTCACTCCTGTCAGGCAGAAAATCGCCCTGACTCGACCCAGGTCTTTTTCATGGAACATAGCCCCGAATCGCCAGAGCTCTTTGCACTCCCCGATACCCTTCCTCTGATGGTATTGAGTGATTGCTACCTCTTCCCAGGGTGCGTGCTGCCCCTTTTCATCTTTGAAGAGCGCTACCGACTCATGCTGCTAGAGGCTCTGAGATCAACCCGCATGTTTTGTATCGGCCTACGCAGTCCCGACCACCCATCCGGCGTCCTGCCAACCAGCACCGCGGGCCTGATCCGAGCCTGCCGCAAGCAGCCAGACGGCACCAGCCACCTTATGCTCTATGGGGTCCAGCGGGTTCAATTCACGGGGTTTCAGCACGACAAACCGTATGTCGTCGCGAACGTTCAACCGCTCCCCGACCGCCCTTCCGACCCT
Organism: Verrucomicrobiaceae bacterium; assembly: GCA_024232965.1. Taxonomy (GTDB): domain Bacteria; phylum Verrucomicrobiota; class Verrucomicrobiia; order Verrucomicrobiales; family Verrucomicrobiaceae; genus JACKQF01. The sequence continues at coordinate 160,042 of JACKQF010000008.1, forward strand.
GATGCACTCCTCGCTTTGCAGACAGTTGCGCTGGCATCGCTGCCCCAGCAAAAACCTGCCTGTGCGGAAATGATGAACACACTTCGCGCGAAGTTGCTAGCCATGAATGATCCTGCAACGGTCTGCGACATCCTGACTTTCCACTTCGTCCGGCGCAAAGAAATACTCAATCAACTCTTGGCGGAAACCTCGCCCGTCAAGCGTTACGAAACCCTCATCACCGAACTGCGCCGACCACCCGACGCAGACACAGATGATGACGATTGCTAGGGGAAGAAACGCACGAAAGGCTATGGCGAGATCCTCGCCCCAGCTGTCTTGAGTTCGTCGATGAGCTTTTTCGAAGGCTCGCTAATCGGATTTCCGCCGATGAAAATCTGGCAGTAGGGCGCCCACTCGCGGTTGCTGTCGTTGTCCTTTTTCCACATGCGATGCAGGGGTGCAAAATCAGTGATCTTGTTGCCATCAAGGAAAAGGAACTGCAACTCTGTCAGAGGCTCTAGCGGTGCGATATCCGTGACGCCATTCCCTTTGAGGGAGAGCATCGACAGCCACTTCATTCCGCCGATTCCTTGCAGGCTGGTGACCTGATTCCCGTCAAGATAGAGCGTCCAGACCTTCGGCAGCTTGAACAGCGCTGAGGCGTCCTTGATCTGGTTATTCGCCAAATACAGCGAGGTTAACGCTTGGATGCCACCCAGCGGGGCGACATTCGCGACCTTGTTCCCGGTCAGCTCAACGTACTGGAGGGCCTTGCAAGTAGCCAATGGAGCAAGATCGGCGATCTGGTTGTTGGACACATCCAAGAACTGCAATCGCTCCATGCCTGAGATCGCAGCGAGACTGGTGATCTGATTGTCCGGCAGCGTTAACGAGGCCAACGCGATGCATTTTTCGAGACCGGTCAGGTCCTTGATGCCCAGACCTTTACCTTCCACGATCGATACATTAGCCACGTCGTCTGCGGTCAGAGGCTCCTTGCTATCGCGTTTCGAAAACACCTGTTTACGCACAGCGTCCTCCAGGTTCTTATCCTTGAAGATGGGCTGTGGTTTCGGGGCTGGCGCGGGTGCGGGCTTAGCTTCGGGCTTCGGCGCAGCGGCTGTACCTGGCTTTGCCGGCGCAGGAGTCGGCTTGGCTGGCGGCGTAGTGGCTTTCGCGGGCGTTGGCGTTGGCGTTGGCGTTGGCTTAGCTGGTGTTGCAGCAGGTTTTGCTGGAGCGGGTGTCGCGGCAGTTTTTGCTGGGGCAGGCGCAGGCGTGGTTTTCGGCGGCGTGACGGGAGTAGCGGGCTTCGTAGCCTGTGGTGTTGTCGCAGGCTTCGGCGTGGACGCGGGCGTAGGAGCAGGCTTGGCCGCTGGGGTTGCTACGGGAGCCGCAGCGGCTTTTGGAGCGGGTGCCGGTGGTGTCGCAGGCTTGGCTGGCGCGGCGGCTGGCTTGTTTTCCTGAGCGATGCCGACCGCGACGGTTCCGACAAAAGTAAGAACGGCGGGCAAGAGAATGCGTAACTTCATGGCCAAAGAAAGGGAGTCAATAGGGTTGGGTGACTGTGTAAATACGTGTTCAGAGGGTTGCAACCTATCGTAAAATCGGCTCAATCCATACCTCATGGTCAATGTTATCGTAATCTTGGAAGTCGACCCGACCCGGGTAGATGAGTTTTTGGAAGTCATCACTGAAAATGCCCGCGCCTCCCGCGAGGAACCCGGTTGCCTGCGTTTCGAGATCAACCGCCAGTTTGAGCAGCCAAACCTCTTCGCTCTCAGCGAGTCCTACGTGGACCAAGCAGCCATGGAGGCACACTATCAGACACCGCACTTTGCCGTCTGGCGTGAGAAAAGCGCGACCGGCTTCATCGTGAAGCGCTGGTCGGTCAAAGGCCCCGTGCTCTAGTGCCCGGCATCACGAGATCGCGCGTTCAATCGCATTCTTCGTGATGCGCTGGACGCGCGCGTCCGGTCCGTGAGGTCGGGACCAGTGGCTCCACGGGATCATGTGGCCAGGAGGATCACTGAGTCCCTGACTCCAAAAAATGCTGGTCGCATTGAAGACGATGTTCTTCTTCGGCCCCTCAAAAAGCGTCGCTGCATACTTGCCTAGCCGAGTCCCACCCGCCCAGACATTGCCCTCTGCCACCACGTCTAGTCCAGCGCGATCGGTTTCGGGATCACCATGAAACTCCCAGCCGACTAGACCAGGAATGCTGTCACCTTTCTTCATGCCGGTGCCCGCAAATAGCCAATGATCCGGCAAGGCGCAGGTCCAATCCCCTCCGCCATTGAACGGCACGGTCGTCCTTGCGCCGATGATATCGCGCTCGTCTGGACCAGGATTTTCAAAGGGCCCCAGCACTTTTGAATAAGCCTCTTTTTCCTCTTCTCGGAACTCTCCGTAGCACGTCTGGCGCGTCAGACGGCGGTTCCCTGCCCCCTGCGCATTCGCGGTGAACGGCGTGACCATGTAGACATCATTCGCTGATAGCCACAGCACGCTTAGCCCATCCGAAATGGCAGCCTTCACGTTTTCATACTGTCGGACGTCCCAGTATTCATCGTGCCCGACGCTGATCATGGCCTTGCAGCGCGATAGATTGGCAGGCTCCAGATTGTCTGAGTTTGAGCAGTAAGTCACGTCGTAGCCCTGCGACTCCAGCCAGAAGCACAGCGGATACTCCCACAGCAAAAACTCGCCACTGCCAAAGCTCAGTGGGTTCTCAAAAATCTGCACATACTTCCCATATGGGCGATCAAAACTGACGCTAACGCCAGGCGCATGGGCAGCACGTGGATCGGTGTAGAGACTTTCGTTTTCAGGCCAGCGATTGTAGGCCTGCCAAGTGTTGTCACTGCATTGAAAAAGAATGTCAGCCGGACGGTCGTCCTTCACGATGAAGACGACGTAGCTTTGCCAGTAAGGTTTATCAGGGGACTCCGGCAGGGTCGTCAGCCTGCCCAGATAGACGCCGCTGGGCCAGTCTGCGGGAATTTCCAGAGTGGTGGAGGCCTCCCACTGGCACTCACGGAGTCGTTGCTCACCCATTTCCGGCACGGGTTGCTCCTTGCCCTTGAGCGGTCCCATCGTCGTCATCAAGCGTGATCCCGCCCCGCCATACCAACCCATGCGGAAGACCTCGATCTGAAACTCTGCTGCAGGTCGCGTGCTGACAAAGATGTCGATTTTTTCCCCAACCTTCAAGGATTGGCGAGAGCAATACCCCTCGATGACGGAGGTTCGATAGCTCTTAGCGTTGTCTGGGATCACCCTCGTGAGCTGGAAGCTGGCCCCAGCACGCGCATTCTCCGTTCGAATGAGATCCGGCTGCGCCCCTGATGCAGCAGACACAGCGGTGCGAGTGCCTACAGCAATGGCAGCTGCGCTAGTGGTCTTGATAAAGTCTCGGCGATCCATGGTAAGACATACGCCACAGCTCGCCACAGTTCTTCGAAGAAGGAGACGATCCCCGCGTTCTATCAGCTCCCACCTATGCGCACCGTTTTCACCGCCGCCATGCTGTTCGTCTTCGCCACGAACCAAGCACTTTCGCAGGTCCCACAACGCATCAGCGATGTCCTGCAACCCTTTGTGGACGACCATCTCATCGCGGGTGCCGTGGTGCTGACCGCGACAAAGGATCAAGTCCTCGATGTCTCCACCGTCGGTTTTGCGGACATCGCTGCCAAGAAGAGCATGAGCCCCGACGCGCTGTTTTGGATCGCATCCATGAGCAAACCCATCACCGCAACGGCGTTCATGATGCTGGTGGATGAAGGGAAAGTGAGCCTCGATGACCCAGTCGAAAAGTATCTGCCTGAGTTTATAGGCCAGATGGTCACCGTAGAAAAAGATGACGATCACGTCCTCCTGAAAAAGCCAGCACACCCCATCACCATTCGCAACATCCTCAGCCACACCAGCGGTCTACCGTTCAAGTCCGCCATTGAGGAACCAACGCTGGACATGATCCCTCTAGCCACCGCTGTGAAAAGCCATGCCATGCAACCCCTTCTGTTTGAGCCCGACACCAAATACCAATACGCCAATGCAGGCATCAATACCGCCGCGCGCATCATGGAGGTCGTCACCGGCCAGGAATACGCCGCCTTCATGAAGGCGCGGCTTTTTGATCCGCTGGCAATGCTCGACACCACCTTCTACCCCACAGAAGACCAAGTGAAGCGCATCGCCTTGAGCTACAAAGCCACTGCGGACAAGTCCAACATCGAAGCCACACCCGTGACGCAGTTGCAATACCCGCTCACCGACCCCGCCCGGCAGCCGATGCCAGCAGGGGGCCTTTTTTCCACAGCAACAGACATCGCCCGCTTTTGCCAAATGATCCTCAATGGCGGCACGATGGACGGCCGGCGCTACATCACAGAAAAATCCATCCGCGAAATGACCCGTCGGCAGACGGCTGAGGGGCTCGCCAGCTATGGGCTCGGCTGGGCCGTCAGCCCCAGTGGATTCGGCCACGGTGGCGCGTATAGCACGGACATGTTTATCGATCCCAGCGCAGGTCTGATCACCATTTTCATGGTCCAAAACGCTGGCTGGCGAGATCCAAAGGGCAAAGAAATCCTGCCCACCTTCAAGAAGGCCGCTGCATTGTTGCAGCGATGAATTGCACTAGCTAGGCTTCACCGAAAAGTCGCTGTCCTTCAGCGATCTAAGCACCAGTTCCCGAGGCACACAAAAATCGTCCATCTCCAGGCACTGCACCGTCGCAGCTGACACATGCGTTGGCTGCAAAAACAATTCCATCGGAGCCTGCCGATCCGAAGCACCCGCCCAGAAATCGGTCGCCACACCACCTGGTAGCAGAGCCGTGACGCGAATGGAATGCGCCGCCGCCTCTTCGGCCAGCCCCTGCGTAAAGCCACGCACACCCCACTTTGCAGCGCAATAGACGGTCTCGCTGGGAATCCCACGCAGCGACGCCGTGGAAATGATGTTCACGATGTGCCCGCCCGATTTCCCCGCAATCATCGCCCGCAGTGCCGCCTGTGATCCCATAATGGTGCCTTTCAGGTTTACATTGAGCATCTGATCAATCTCTGCCTCCGTGTAATCCGGAATCCAGCGATGCCGAGCCATGCCCGCATTATTGATCCACACCCGCAGAGGGCCCAACTCCGCCTCACACTGCCGGACCACATTGGCCACGGATTCCCCGCAGGTCACATCGCAGACGACCGCCAGCCTTTTGCCCTCAGGTAGCAACTCGATTGCCGTCGCCAGCGCAGCCTCATCCAGATCGGCCAGGCACACCGCAGCGCCACGCTTCAAGAGATCCGCAGCAATTGCGATGCCAATCCCTCGCGCAGCACCCGTCACGACACACACTGATTCAGTCAAATTCATCACTGCATCATGCGCAATCCACCCCAGTCTGCCAAGCTTAGGTTTTGGATTCCAACGGAGTTGGAGCGGCCTTGTTCTGCTCGATCAGTTTTTCCAAGCCATCCTCTTTTCCGTACACGGTCAGCACATCCCCGGCCTGGATCAAATGGGCTGGCCCTGGCAAACCAGGGAGATCCTGACCAGACCTTTTAATGGCCAAAATCATTACGCCAACGTCGCGCGGCCGAGTGTCCCTGAGGGTGCGCCCATCCAAAAGCGTGCCCGGTAGCACCTCGATCTCCGAAACCACATAGCCAGCCCGGATGCGCAGCAGCAGTTCGTAGTCCAGCACCTTTACCATCCCGGCACTCTCCAGTGTCCGTTGGATGATATGATCCAGTAATCGCTGAAACCAACTGACCCGAAATAGCCAGCACAACAAAATCAGTCCAGCTAGCAGCGTTCCAACAATCACTACCGCATGCCCCCCAGTGCCGCTCTGCAAAAGCGTCACCACCAACGTGGCCAGCGCTGAGGTTAGCCCCACATTGCCAGCAAAAATCAGGTCACGGATGATGCGTCGCCGTAAGGGATGGTTCATCACCAACTCCGCCTCCCGAGTCGTGAACCCAACCCCAAAAAAAGCGGAGTAGGCCTGAAAACTGGCCGCATCCCAACTCAGCCCCGTCATCATCAGGGCAGTAGATCCCACTCGGACAGCCAAGAGGGATACAAGGGCAATAACAAACAGTGCGATCACGGGAGCCATGCCTCACTTTAAGCGAGGCTCCACCCGTGGGGAAAGGCTATTTATCCGCGTAAACTGGCACCGAGAGCGCGAATCAATGCTCGATTTTGATCTTCGGCATGTCTTTCGTCGCAGCTTCAATCAGGTCGTTGACGATGTTGCGCTCCGTTTCCTGGTAATGACGCATGGCCAACCCTACAATGAAAGCGACCACAAAAAGCGCCGTCACCAATATCGCCGTCATGCAACCACCGCCAGAGCTATCCTCATACACGGCCAACCGCTTCGGCACGCGAGCGCGCTTCATGCCGGGCGCAGCCACTGCGTGCAGCACAGGCGGCACCTCCGGCGGCGCGATAGTCGGCGCAGGCACGTAGGCTGGCGCAGCGGCCTCTTCGGGCGCATCCCCTTCGTAAAAGATACACTGGATATCCCCAAAACTGATCCGATCTCCATCATTGAGCCGAGCCTCCTCAATCGGCGCGCCATTGACCCGGGTGCCGTTGCTCGATCCTACATCTTGAACGTACCAGCCATCGCCTTCGCGCCACTTCACGAGGCCATGATGGCCGGAGACAGATGCGCAACTGAGCGTCACCGAACTGTCGGGATGACGACCAACGGTAATGACTTCACTGTCCAACGGTTGAACAAAGTGGGAGCCGTCCTCGAGATATATTGCAATACTGGCCATGATGGGGAGCGCAAAAATGGGCTGGATCACGGCCCTTCGCAATAGGTAGTTAGCGAATATTCCTTTTTTGACTTCCCCTCCCCCAAGATTGATGTGCGATGTTCCGATCTTGATCGTATCCATCTTTGCAGCCATCATACGACCATCATGTCCGATTTTCGAAAGTCCCCTTTCCTAGTTCTAGTAGCCCTACTAGCCGCTAGCCTGCTGCACCCGCTGCAATCCACACGCGCCGGGAGCGAAGAGGACGCCACGGCCACCGTCATGGCGATGTCCGCCGAACTTGAGAAGCAGGGCTTTGAATTCCGCTCCGACGTTTGGGTCAAGGATCTGCAAGCTGATGTCGGCAAGGCCGTTCGCGTGCAGCTCTTCAAAGGCAACGACTACCGCTTCTGCATTGCAGTGCCCGGACGCAGTGGCGTGCAGATCACGGCCGCAGTGCTGGATTTTTCTGGCAAACCCGGCGGAGACATCCAACCGCTAGCAGATGGCTCAGGCCTGATCCTTTCCTACAAACCCAAAAAGACTGGAGCCTACGCGGTCGCCATCCGGCAGACCGAAAGCGGCAAGCACAAGACCACCGCCTGCGCCCTCATCACCGGGTACAAATGAGCGCCGCCAAGGCCAATCCCGAACTGCTCCGTACCACCCTGCGCGACCACTTCGGCCACGCCGACTTTCGCGATGGTCAGGAAAAGGTCATCACCGCACTCCTCCAGGGCAGGTCCTCGCTGGCCCTCTTCCCCACGGGTGCTGGAAAATCCCTCTGCTATCAGTTACCAGCACTCCTTCTGGACGGACTGACCCTGGTCATTAGCCCGCTGATCGCACTCATGAAGGATCAGGTGGAAAGCCTGCGAGCGCGAGGAATCGCCGCCGCTAGGCTCGACTCCACACTCTCCGCAACCGAGGTGGAAGGCGTCTTTGACGCGATGAGCAAGGGCAAATTGAGATTGCTCTTCATCGCCCCAGAGCGCCTGATTAAAGAAGCGTTTGTGCAACATTTGCAGCGCACCAAGATCGCGCTCATGGCCATTGATGAGGCGCACTGCATTTCCGAGTGGGGCCACAATTTCCGCCCAGAGTATCTGCGACTCGCCCACGTCGCCAAACGCCTGAAGATCCACCCCGTCCTCGCCCTCACAGCCACCGCCACGCCCGAAGTCGCCGCCGATGTCCGTCGCGCCTTTGATATCGCGCCTAAAGATCATATCCAGACATCCTTCCGCCGTCCCAATCTCAGCTATCACATCACGCCCTGCACTGCGAACGAGAGACTGCCACTCCTGACCCAGCGCCTGCAAAAACTTGAGGGAGCAGCCATCGTTTATGTCACGCTGCAGCAAACCGCAGAACACGTCGCCACCCACCTGCAACGCTCCGGACTCAGCGCCCGCGCCTATCACGCCGGACTACCCGATGATCAACGCAGCGAGGCTCAGGACGCCTTCATGCAGGGTCAGACTCGCATCATCGTCGCCACGATCGCCTTTGGCATGGGCATCGATAAGGCCGATATCCGCGCCGTTTTTCACTACAACCTCCCCAAAACCATCGAAAACTTCCAGCAGGAAACCGGCCGCGCCGGGCGCGATGGTCTCCCGGCCACGTGCGAAATGCTTGCCTGCGGCGATGATCGGATCGTGCTGGAGAACTTTGTGTTTGGCGACACGCCCACCGCGCAGAGCCTCCGCCAACTCACTGACCACCTCCTGCGCCAGAGCCAAGAATTCGACCTTTCTCTCTACGACCTCTCGCACTCCACCGACATCAAATCGGTCGTAATCGAAACCGTCCTCACCCATCTCGAACTTGAGGGAATCCTCCGCCCGCTCGGCTCCTTTTACGCCTCCTACCAATTTCGCCTCCTGCAACCGCTCGACCGCATCATCTCCGGCCACAGCCCCAGCCGCAAGACACTGCTGACCAAGCTCCTGAACGCCGGCAAGCGGGGCAGCAAGTGGACAACACTCACCCTCAATGACGAGGCCATCGCCCTGGACGAAGAGCCCGCCCGCCTCATCAAAGCTCTCTCCTGGCTAGCCGAAGCGGGAGACATCGAACTGCGCCCCTCTCACATCCGCCAGCGCTACGAACTCTGCGGAGACCCCACCACTCGCGACCCTGGCGTCATCGCAAAGAAGCTCTGTGAACTCTTTGCAGACCGCGAATCACGCGATGTCGAGCGGCTGGAGCAAGTCCTCAAACTGGCCGCTCACCCCGGCTGCCTCCAGCAATGGCTGCTCGCCTATTTTGGTGAAAAAATGCCCAACCGCTGCGGCCAGTGCAGCAGTTGCGAGGAACGCCCAAAAAAGCCACGAATCATCCCGCAAACTCAGCGCCCACCCATCGAGCCAGAGGCAATCGCTGCGATGCATGAGGTCATGGCAGAACGCCACGCCGCTCTGCGCTCCGCGCGTCAGATCGCCCGTTTTTTCTGCGGTCTGACGAGCCCCGCCACTACTCGGAATCGCCTCACCCGACACGATAGCTTCGGCATGCTAGATCACCTGCCTTTTGCAGATGTCCTCATCCAGACGGAATCGATCACACCGCGATAGCCCCGCCCCACTCCATGTTCACGCTTCACCTCGCCATCACCTGGATGACCGTCGGACTCATTTGGGTCATTCAAATCATTGTCTATCCGCAGTTCCGGCGGGTTGGCGAGGCCGAGTTCCGCAACTACCACTTCGCGCACTGCCTGCGCATCGGTCTGATGATTGCACCGCTGATGCTATTGGAAATGGGATCCGCAGCCTGGCTCTATTTCCAAGGCCTAAACAGCCTTCCGTTTGTGATCAGCCTAGCCATGTTTCCTGTCATCATCCTCAGCACTGCCATCCTTCAGGCACCGCTGCACACCAAACTGATGCAAGGCCGCGACGATGCCGCAATCCAAAAACTGGTCCGCACCAACTGGCTACGCACCATCGCCTGGAGCGCCAGAGGCATCCTGCTGTGTTACGTAAACGGCTGAATCACTTCACCCGATAAGTGACGCGCCGACTGTTCAGCCAACGGACACCAAACATGTCCATCGTTGCACGCAGGGCGCGATTCCCAAAGCCATATTTGCTGATCCCAGCCACCCGAGGGCGATGATTTACAGGTACTTCGGTGACCTTAAACCCCATGTTGCGAATCAGGGCTGGGATGAAGCGATGCATGCCGTTGAAAGGCAGCAAGGCTTCTTTGCATTCATTCTTCATCGCTTTCAGCGTGCAACCCGTGTCGCGCACACCATCGCCGATGAAACGGGAACGCACCGCATTTGCAATGCGGCTCTGGAGCCGCTTAAAAGCGGTGTCTTTGCGCTTTGCACGGTAACCGCATACGAGGTCATAGCCCTCGTCCAGCTTCGCCAACAGCGCCGGAATATCTTTCGGATCATTCTGCAGATCGCCGTCCAACGTCACGATCACCGCTCCTTTGGCCGCGTGGATGCCGGCATGCATGGCGGCACTCTGACCGGCATTCTTTTCAAAAATCATCAACCGCACACCGTCGCTCTGCTTTACCCGGCCCACGGTCTCGTCCGTGGAACCATCATCCACGAGCACCAATTCATAATCGATGCCAACCAGCGCCTCGGCGACTTCTGTCTGTAGGGCGACGATATTGTCCTGCTCGTTGTAAAGCGGGATGACGATGGAGACGGCGGGAGATTCGGGCATGGGAAAGGGTTTGGAGTCGTAACGACGGAGGGGAGGTCAAAATTCCGGCGGGCGATAGTCGTAGCAAGCAAAGATTTTGATCGTTCGCACTTCCTGACCTCCATGCATGATCCGCGCAACCGACAAAATCTCCGTCCGACCGAAAGCCCGCCGGATACTAGCAGGTGGCTGGGAGGCAGGATCTGCGGTCACGTAGAGCGCTGGATGCGCCATGTAGGGGCAGGTACCATTTTCCAGCCCATCGTATCGCGGCCACCAGGAATACGGCTCGTCCCAGGAGTGCTCATCCTGGCGAGCCTGCACTCGCGGATGCCCAGTGGAGGCACGATAGCACGGTACGTCCGCAGCGAGATAGTGCTCCAGCGGTGCCGCCATCCGCCAGTCTTCGGCGATCACAAACCAGGGTGGCTGGCCAGGCACTTCACCCTTTTTCAGGACATCTCCCACCAGTTGGGCCGTCTGCCGCCAGCCACGCATCACCGCCGCTGGATCGGCACTAAAGAACCGCACATAGATGGATCCTTTTGTCGATTCCTTGGCAAACTGCCATGGCACACCGAGGCTCCGAGGTTGGTCTGAAAACAGCACAAACGCACTCTGCACCGCCGCTAGCACAATCGCAATCGTGCGCAAGCTGATGCGATCCTCCGTCCGCACAGCCGCGTTGGTCACGGCCTCATACCCAAGCAGGATTGCCGCAAACAACAGCCAAGGCGCAGCACCGCCATCCGGCCATCGATTCCAGGCACCCCAGAAAAAATCCACCACCGCCATCGGCACCAGCCACAGCAGAATGAAGCTCCCGCGCCCACCGTCGCGCGATTTCATGGCCGCCCACACAAGAAACGTCAGCAGCAGCGGCGAGACCATCACCGCCCAGCGGAGGAAATTCGGCGCGATGAAGAGACACGGTGCCCAACCCCCATCGATCCCAGACGGCCAGCCGCGCAGAGTCTCCCACACCGCCCAGGCGATCAACATCACCAGCATCGGCAGTAGCACCCACGCGATCTTCTTCCATTCCGTCCGCAATACCGCAGAGTAACCGCTCCACGGCGTCGCCAGCCAGCCAAGCGTCGCCACCACCATCGCCAAAATGATCGCTGGCTGGACTAGCACCGCCGCAGCCAGGCAGGCACTGGCGATCCAGCGATCCCGACGGTCCGCAGGAGCATCCCGAGTGCCTAGGCTGCGAAAAAGGCCAAAGAGAATCAACGGGTTTAGTAGCGTCGCCGGGGTCAGCGTGATGGCGACGAGGTTAAAAGCCGGCACCACATTCAAGATCACCACCGCCCAGCTCGCCACCGCTGCGTCATAGAGCCGACGCGACACCTGCCAAAGCAAGAGGGACGTCCAGAGAGCAGCAAATGGCGCAATCATCCGCACCCCCATCTCCCCTGCGCCGCCAATCCACGTCGTCAGACGCACCACCCACACCAGCAAGGGGCCGCAGCCCTCAAAGCCCAGCCATTGGCCGATTTGCATCCTCACTACCACCAGCGCCTCGTCAGGAGAAAGCTCCTGCACAGGTAACAGCGCCAGCCGCCACAGAGTGAGCAAGCCGAGACCGATGAGAAGAAAGCGCTGACGCTGCATGACGAAGGTTGCCAAAAGGATCGAAGTATCGCAATTTCTCCACTGAATAAAGCCGCTGCCGGACATGTCAAAGCGGCATCGACATTTCTGTCGGCCAGCATCCCCACCCCAGCCATCATGAATCGACGCCTTTTCGCCCAGTCTATGATAGCCACACTGGCATCGGTGGGCCTACCAAATTTGGCCCTATCCAAAGAATCCGATCCTTCGGCAGACGAAATCCTGCGGCTCGTCCGCATGAGCTACGCCATGCAGGACTACAAATTGAGTGGCAATCTGCGCGATGATGAAAGCGGTCGCACCCAGCCCTTTGAGCTGACGATGGCCGCCCAGGTCATCCGATTCCGCTTCTCAGATCCGGCAGAGATCGTAAACGTGGACCTTTCCTCCGAGCCACCCACGCTGACCCAGATCAAGTCTGGCTCCAAATCAAAAATGCCGCCGTCCGCACTCTCCGAGCCTTTACGAGGTATGTCGATGAGTTACGAAGACCTCTCCCTCGGCTTCCTCGACTGGCCAAACCCAAAATTAGTCGGCCACGACACAATCAAACTGGGCGCAAAGTGCTGGGTCATTCAGGTCAACAATCCAGCACCCACGGGTGCCTACGGAACGGTAAAAATTTGGGTACATCAAGCAAGCGGCGGCATGGCCAAGATGGAGGCATACGACCGAACCTCCGGCAAGCTCGTCAAAGAATTCCTAGTTCGAGGCGTCCAGAAAGCTGGCGACGTCACCGTGCTTGAGGAAATGCGCATCAAAACCTTCGATGCGATTTCTGGGGAAAAACAAGCCCTGACCATCATGACCATGGATAAACCCGAAAAAAAACAATCCCTTTAATCCCCAAACTACCATGAACCGCCGTAAATTTCTCTCCCTCGCCGCCCTCGCCACCCAGCTTCCTGGTCCACTGTGCGCTGAAGACCCACCACCAACCGCCGATGAAGTTCTCCGCCTCGTGAGGCTGAGCTATGCCCTGCAAAACTACAAGCTCACCGGTCAGCTCCGCGATGACGACAGCGGCGCAACACAACCCTTTGAGCTGACCATGGCAGAGCGGGTCATTCGCTTCCGCTTCAGCAACCCGAATGAAATCATCAATCTCGACCTCGCCACATCGCCCCCAACCCTGTCCCGAGTCGTCGCGGGCGGGAGGCAGGAGGTGCCGCTATCGATGCTAGGTGCCCCAGTCCGCGGTATGGCAGTGAGCTACGAAGACCTAGCACTGCGCTTTTTGGACTGGCCCAATGGCCAGATGCTCGGCGATGACAAAGTGGCCACCGTGCGCTGCTGGAAGGTCCGCGTCACCAGCCCCGATGGTGCTGGTGCCTACGGCACCGTGGACGTCTGGGTGCACCAGGAAAGCGGCGGCATGGCCCAGATGGAGGCCTACGATCGCGGCGGAAAAAAGATAAAGAAGTTCCAAGTTCGTAAAATCCAAAAGGCAGGCGACGCCACCGTTTTGAAGGAAATGCGCATCGAGACATTTGATCCCGCCTCTGGGAAAACGGTCGCCAGGACGTACATGAGCATGGACAAGCCGGAGAAAAACTGATCTCCTAGCAGTCCCCCAACGCTTTAATTCCGGTCCATTGAACCAACCACCCTCAAATTCCGGCCGTACGCCGCCAGATATCCGTGATCACGAGACGATCCGTATGATCGGTCGCGGAGCCTTTGGTGAGGTGTGGATCTGCTGCAGCGTCACCGGGGTGATGCGCGCAGTGAAGGTGGTCTGGCGGGATGACTACGATCACTCCGATGCCTTTGAGCGCGAGTTCGAGGCCATCAAGCGCTACGAACCCATTTCCCGCCGACACGAAGGCCTAGTGCCGATTCTCCAAGTCGGCCGCAATGATAGCGAAGGCTTTTATTACTACGTGATGGAGCTGGCGGACGACCTGAACACCGGACGCGAGATCGACGCCGCCACCTACAAGCCCCACACGCTGGGCGGCCAGATGCGCCGGGATAAGCGCATCAGCGCGGCCCAGTGCACCAAGCTGGGTACCAACATCGCAGAGGCGTTGCACTACCTGCACGGCAACAAGCTCATCCACCGCGACGTCAAACCGTCCAACCTCATTCACATCGATGGCACCTGGCGGCTGGCGGATATCGGGCTCGTTGCCTTGCTGGGACAGCGCAGTTTTGTTGGCACCGAGGGCTTCGTCGCCCCAGAAGGCCCAGGCTCAGCCGCCTCCGATATTTTCAGTCTCGGCATGGTGCTCTATGAAGCCAGCACCGGCAAAGACCGTCTCGACTTCCCTGACGTGCCCTCATCTTCGGCCACCGGTGAGCGCCTCGACGTCTGGCGCCGCCTCAACCGCGTAACCTGCCGCGCCTGTGCCCCCAAGGCCAAAGACCGCTACGCCAACGCTCACGAGATGGCGCTCGATCTGCTGGGTGAACCCCTCCCCTCTCATCGCAGAGGCATCTACTGGGCCGTCGCGGGCATCACTGCCCTCGTGCTGGCCATCGGCTTCGGCATGTGGCTGGCCAAGTCTCCGAATAGCAGGGAGATGCTCGGAATTCGAACCGCTGAACCATTGCTGACGATCACCTCCGATCCATCGGGTGCCACCGTTTTTGCCGGCGAAGACAATCTGGGGACCACCCCGCTCAAGGTGAATCCACGCGAAGGCGTTCCCGTAATCTATCAGTTGCGCCTCCCTGGCTACCGCCACCAAGAGGTAGAACACATCGCGCAGGCTGGGGAAAAATTTACCGCTGACATCAAGCTAGAAAAATCGGTGCTGCCCCAAGCTGGCGAACGCTGGGTGAACAGCATCGGTATGGAATTCAAGCCTCGTAGCGGTGGCCACGTCACAATCGCCCCGGTGGAAATGCGCTTCTTCAAGCAATTCCTAGAAGCCTCCAATCGCTCGTTCGAAGGAAAAGTCGTGCGTTCCACCCAACCACAAACTGGCCGCCCCAGCTACATCGTCGTGGCCCCCGTGGGCGATGCGGAAGCTTTCCGCTACTGGCTCACCGACCTTGATCGCAATGCTGGTTTCATGAGCCAAGAGCATCACTACGAGGTGGAGCCCTTTTACTTCGTCGATGATGCATCCTCGCCCGACGAACCTGCCGACAGTCGCGAACCCGATGCTGAAAACGATGAGGCCAAAAACTGGCAGGCATTTCACCTTCGCGTCGTCCGCCAGACCTACGGCCTCGTCACCATCCACTCCACCCCAGATGGTGTCCGCGTCTATCAACACGACGAATTGTTGGGTCGCACACCGCTAGAAATCCCCCGCGTGAAATCTGGGTCCGCAGAGTTTGAACTGCGCGAAGAGGGTTTTTCCGACACCGTCCTAGAGGGTGAAGTCAAGGAGGGCGAAATCCTCGAACTCTACGCCGACATGGAGGCGAAGACCGGCATCTCGTATGGACGCGAGTGGCACAATGGATTCGGAGCACTCTTCATCCCTCTGGGCGATATCGTCATGGCCTCTGCGGAGACCCGACGCAGGGATTATCTTGAATTCGCCAAAGCAACCGGTACTCGCAAACCCACCGGCCTCGACGAAGCAGGCAACGCTGGAGGCAAACTCGCCAGCCAACCCGTCATCGGCGTCACCCGCGATGAAGCCCGTGCCTTTTGCGTCTGGCTGACGGAACGCGAACGCAACTCCGGCCTGCTGACCGCAGAAGACACCTACCGACTGCCAACCGACGAAGAATGGAGCCGCGCAGTCGGTCTCCCACTCGAACGCGGCAGCGATCCCGCGCAACGTAATGGCCGCATCCGGGGCATCTACCCGTGGGGCTTTGACTGGCCGCCCCCCAACGATACCGACAACTTTGCCGACCTCATCGGCGCACGCCGCGCAGCGATGGAAAACGTGATCCCAGAGTACGAGGACAAATACCCGTTCCTCGCCCCAGCCACAGCGCTGAAGCCCAATGAACGCGGCTTCCGCGGTCTGGCGGGCAATGTTTCGGAGTGGGTGGACACCGACTTCGAGACTCTGCCCGAGGTCGAGCCTAATCCCAGCACGCCAGCCCCTGCCCAAAAATCCCCACTCGGCACCGTGCGTGGTGGCAACTGGCGCAGCGCCAGTCAGGAAGAACTACTCTCCTCCGCACGAATCGCCGTTCCACCAGACACGCGGCGTAATACGATTGGTTTCCGCTGTGTCGTCAGTCGCATCCCACCCAAGGAATAGAAAGCACGCAGACTCACTCCTTGGTGATCGCCTCATCAAGGTTGAGCAACAGGAGGCATACACTCGTCCAAGCCGCATGCTCCGTGGCTGGCACTTTCGGATCACGCTTGGATTCACCCACGCTCAACAACTTCTCCGCAGCAGCAACATCCGCAGCCTGCTGGGCGCGCAGCCTCTGTAGCTGAGCCTTCAGCACCGCCAATTCATCCTCATGAGGAAGTCGCGAAGTGACGGCCTGAAAACCAGCCGCCAGTGCACCCGCATCATCCCCAGGATAAGCCAGCAAGAGCCCTTGAGCCATCGCACGCGCAGCTTCCACATACGTTGTATCGTTCATCGTCACGAGCGCGTGGAGTGGAGTATTCGTACGGATCGCGCGGACGTAGCAAGTCTGGCGCGCAGCATTGTCAAAGATCACCGTTGGCCCAACGATACGTCGCCAGAAGAGATAAAGTGTGCGACGATACAGTGCATCGCCGGAGTCCATCGTGTAACTCTTCTTGCCAAAGGTCGCTTCCTCCCAGATGCCCTCGGGCTGGTAAGACTTCACGGAAGGGCCGCCCAGCTGGTCTTTCAGTAAGCCCGACACCATCAGCGCCTGATCCCGCATCATCCAAGACGGCATCCGGAAGCGCGGGCCGCGCCCCAGCAACTGATTCTCGGGGTCGCGATCGTGAGTCGTCCCTGCCCCACCCTCGCTCCCGACCTTGGAACTCTGCTTGTAGGTGCTACTTGTCACGATCAATCGCATCAGAGCCTTCACGTCCCAACCGCTTTCCATGAATTCTGCCGCCAACCAGTCGAGCAACTCACGGTGCACCGGAGTCTCCCCCTGCACACCAAAATCCTCCACCGTCTTCACCAATCCCCTGCCCCAGAAACTCTGCCAAAAGCGGTTCACCGTCACACGGGCCGTCAGTGGATTTTCCGGACTCACAATCCAGCGCGCAAGGCCCAAGCGATTCGCCTCTGCCCCTGGTGGCAAAGGTGGCAGACTCGCTGGCACACCCGCCGTGACCTTGGTCGTCGTCACATTATCATACGCCCCCTTCACCAGCATAAAAGTCTCCCGCGGCTTTGGCAGCGTATCCATCACCATCACCTTCGTCACATTGTTCGTCGCCGCGACCCGCTGCCTCACTGCCGCCAGCAACTTACCCAGCAAGGCCGCATAGGCGGCATCGCGCTCCTTAAAGTAGCTCACGGCCTCCAGCAGCGGATCCACCCCGCGCTTCGCAGGCTCAGTCTTCGCAATGTAGGCAGGCAGGTTCCCCGGCAGATCTACAGCCGCCGATTCTGTCAAAGGCTTGCCCTCGGGGCGCGGGAATTTTTTCAACTCAAAAGCCACCACCTCCTCTGCGATGGCATTCACCCTCAGGGTCGCCTTGCGCACACGCTCAACATCTTCCGGCGTCGAAAGATCCATGGCCGGAGCCGCCTGTCCCGAGCGCCCTTTTCCGTCCTCGCTGGTCTGATTGAAGTAATCGTACATCGCGAAGTAGTCGTGCATCGTCAGCGGATCAAATTTGTGATCGTGGCATTTCGTGCAACCCATCGTCAGACCCAACCAAACCGTCGCCGTCGTCTCCACGCGATCCATTACGTTCTCCACCCGAGTCTCCTCCGCGATCCTCCCCCCCTCGCCATTGATCATGTGATTGCGGTTGAATCCACTCGCCAACCGCTGCTCCTGAGTCGCTTCGGGCAAAAGGTCCCCCGCCAACTGCCACACCGTGAACTGATCGTATGGCATGTTTTCGTTGATCGCCTTCACCACCCAATCCCGCCAAGGCCACATCGTACGTTCAGGATCCCCCTGATAACCATTTGTGTCAGCATACCGCGCCGCGTCCAGCCAATCCCAAGCCCAGCGCTCGCCAAATCGCTGCGAGGCCAGCAGCCGATCCACTACACGCTCATAGGCATTAGGGCTCGCATCCGCGAGGAACGCCTCGACCTCCTCAATCGAAGGCGGCAACCCCGTCAAATCGAGCGACACCCGACGGATCAAAGTCTCCTTCGCAGCCGACGGCGATGGCTTGATCCCCTCCTCCTTCAATTTCTTCATAACCAGGGTATCGATCGCGCCAGAACGTCCCGTCCCCGCCGGCAGCATCGGTCGCTGAATGGGAACAAACGCCCAATGCCGACCCCAGACAGCACCCTCATCGATCCACCGCTTCAGCAGATCCTTTTGCGCAGCCGTCAGATGCAGATTGCTCTTCGGCGGAGGCATCACCTCGTCTGCATCCCCCGTGAAAAGCCGCTTCACCAACTCACTCTCCGCAGATTTCCCCGGCACGATGGCGACGAGTCCCTCCTTGTTCGCACTTTTCGCGGACTTCTCCTCATCCAGTCTCAAGTCCCCCTTCCGGCGATTCCCATCAGGCCCGTGACATTGGAAGCACTTGTCCGAAAGCAACGGTTGAATATCGCGGGAAAAATCAATCCCCTGCGCCAAAACCGAGGTGGAGAAGAAGACTGAGAAAGGCAACAAATAACGAGACATCATCAACAGCCTTCATAACGCGCCAAACCAGCACACTATTGCGATTGCCGTATCTGTCACGCCAGCAGCCGCAGATACGGCTTCAGGGCCAATTCCGACCGCCGACGGGTGGCTCGGCAGTAGTGCCAAACCATTGCAGAAGCAGTCATTCCAGGAAGATCATCGCGGCATCAGCCGTAATTTGCCCATGAATCTCATCGAGATGGAGAATACGCGGGAAGGTGCGCTGGATTGGCAATTGACACGCATGCGTCTGGATAAGGCAGAGGGGGTTCGGTCGCCGATGATTGAAGGCTATTGCTCGCGGCAGTCGGTCAGGGCAGGTGAGCCTTTGGAAATTTTTGTCAGCACGCAGCCAGCCGCCCGGTTCAAGATGGAAGTATTCCGCACTGGCTACTACGGCGGCCGAGGTGCCCGCTTGACGGGTGAATATGGGCCGTTTGAGGGCAAACCACAAACGGTGCCGGAGGTGGGAGAAATGCGATTGCGCGAGTGTGTGTGGGAAAAATCGCTGAGTCTGACGATCCCAGAAGATTGGATCAGCGGTGTCTACTTGGGTCGCCTGACGACATTGCCTGCAAGCGACGACGAACCCTACTGGCAGAGCTACGTGGTCTTTATCGTGACCGATGATCGCGCTGCCGACATTCTTTTTCAATGCAGCGACAATACTTGGCAGGCCTACAATCGATGGCCAGACAGCTACTCGCTTTACACCGACCCAAAAGGCAATCAAGGGCCTTGGCCGCAGGTGAGCTTTGATCGCCCCTATGCGAAGTATGCGCAGATTTACGAGAACCCACAGTCGGTGGGTAGCGGGGAGTGGTTGTGCTTTGAATTCCCCCTGGCGTATTGGCTTGAGCAGCACGGTTATGACGTAACGTATTGCTCAAACTCAGACATGATCACGCCCGCCCACGGGCTTAAGTGCAAGAGTTTCATCAGCGTAGGCCACGATGAATACTGGGACATCCGTCAGCACGATAGCGTGGCAAAAATGCGCGACGAGGGAGTGAATCTGCTATTCCTATCCGGCAACTCCGTCTGCTGGGTCACGCCTTTTTCTGCGAACGCAGAGGGTGCGGAAAAGCGTCGTATCTTCCGGGGCGGCCCCTATGGTGGCGACTACAAGTATGCGGTAGATCGCGAGAAAAACTACGGCCCCTACCCCCACCGCGGACCTGACGAGGGCTACCTGATGGGCGTGCGCAACATCAGCCCGGTCAATGGCGGCGGCGACTGGATCTGCGAGGAGCCAGAGCACTGGGTCTTTGAGGGAACCGGGATGAAAAAAGGCGACTCGATTCCGGGCCTGATCGGCTGGGAATACCATGGCGATGCACCAGCGGATCTACCTGGGCTGCAAATCTTGGCAAGTGGGACCTGTTGGCAGGGAGGTAGGAACCCGCAGCAATGGCAGGCCGTCATCTTCGATGGCCCAAAGGGCAACTTCATCTTCAATGCCTCGACCATCTGGTGGGCACAAGGCCTGAGCAAACCACCAGGCCACATGCCGGTGTGGAGCCACTACTCCAGGCCTCATGGCCCAGATACGCGCGTGCAGCGGGTAACGGAAAACCTGCTGCGCCGCGCAATCGGCTAGGCGTCAGACCCGGCGCGCCTCGCGATCCAGAACCCGACCCGCATCCGCATTCTGGAAGTGGGTGATGCCCACAGCCAGCGCATCAGCGGCGTCTGGTGAGGGTGTCTCTCTGAGTCGAAGCATCGAGCGAATCATGAACGCTACCTGCTCTTTTTGGGCCGCGCCTTTTCCCACGGCAGCCTGTTTGATCTCCCTCGGGGCATACTCAAAGATGGCCAAACCATGCTCCGCTGCCGCGATGAGGCACGCTCCGCGCGCTGTTCCCAGCACGATAGCGGTCTTGAAACTCTGAACAAAAATCGTGGCCTCAATGGCACAGACAGTCGGCCTATGCTCCACAATCACCGCATTGAGTTGCTCGCGAATCTGCACTAGGCAGCCCGAAGGCAGGAGCTTGGGAACGTTGTGAATAACGCCCCAAGCGATCGCTCGAATGTCGCGACCGGACTTTTCCAAGATGGCCCAGCCGGTCTTGCGCAGTGCAGGATCAATGGCCAAGACGCGCTCGACAGTAGGGGTTGGCTCAGGCATCGGGCGCGATCAATAGGATGGCTTCTTTTTCTTCTTGGGGCGTTGCCCGAGGTTGAAAAGCTTATCCAAAGAAATGGCACCGGAGCCGAATAGCAGCAGCGTGGTTGCGGCAAAAATATACAGCCAGCAGGTTTCAACCATGGGCGATCCGACCTTTTGTGCGAGGACCAGGGCACCTGCGGCGATGGGGAGAAAGACGACCGCAAAGAAGCGAGTGAGGAAACCCAACACCCAAAACACTGCGACCAACCCGACGATCAACGCCACCGCTGGCGCGACGAGATGGGCGTAGGGGACGTTGTTTTCCGCCATGAAGCTTGCCCAATCCCAGGGCTGATTGTTCCACAGGAAGTGATACGCGTCGGGTAGTGCGTCAATCGCGTGACGGGTCAGCAGAAGTGTGCCGGTTCCGATCCGCAGGATGGCGACGGTCTTGAACAAGGAGCCAATGGGGCTCTGGGGGGTAGCGGGATTTTCTCCGGTGTATTCGAGCATGTGTGGTTGAGCGCGTTGGGCCTTGGTCGAGGCAAATCAAAGATCAGGCGAAAGCGTTACGATGTCACCGGGGCGGAATTTCCACCACGTTTCAGCCGCTTCGAGATTCGGGAAGAACATTTTTTGTCCCTCCCGAGTAATGTAAACACTCCGTGCCGTGGACCCCGCCCGCCGACCACCAGCGCGCTGGACGAGATCCCGCAAATGCATGCGGTCCCACATGGGCACATAGACTGGATTTGCGACATCTCCATCCACACGCACGAGGTTCACTCCCTCCACAGATGGTAGGTGGACCGTGAGAGCAAAGGAACTGCGCCCCCCCACTCGGAAGACAGACGAGATCATCCGCTCAGCATCCATTAAGTTACGACCACCGACCTTGGCAGAGCCGACCTTTCCAAAGGAGATGACACCATTCTCATCCACCATGCGCTTGCCCTCAAAAAGGCGCTTCGGATTGCGCACACCTTCGTAGATATCCATCGAGATGCTGTGGCCGTAGCCCAAGGCTCCAGTAGCGTTGAATGGAACTGTAGGATCATCCACAGGAAGACCATCATCGAGCCCTGGGATCATCTTTTTCACCTTGGACAGATCCGGCAGCCCTGGCTTTGGAATGTGCAAGTCAGGGGTGATCTTCTTGATCGTCTGGCAACTGCAGAGCGACGTCGCCGCCAACATGGTGACGACAGCGCGAGGAGAGTATTTGAAAAATGAAGGCATGATAGGGCGGAGGAAATACCTGCCCCATCATTGAATGCCCTTGGCCCATTGACAAGGCTGGGTTCAGAAATCAGCGATTTGCGGTAGCGGACGTCGGACCCGGCTTTTTCACCGGACTCGCCGCCGTGGGAGCAGGCAAGGACTGAACCGACATCTGCGTCGTCTTACCCAAGACCCAATAAACCCCGATCGATGCCGCTACCAAAAGCCCCGCAACCACCAAGAACCAGAATCCTGGGATGAGAGGCTTGCTGCTGCGGCGTCTGGAGCGTTTGGCCATTACGGTGTAAAGAACGTGTCACCGAGGCCTCAACACAAGGCTTTTTTTCGCCTAGCGCGTTCAGCAGGCAGACTTTGCTGCTGGCATGCCGAAACTTTGACCGCTATGAACCCAGATGGCCAAGAGCACAACCGAACACCGTGACTGGTATGACACCCCAGAGTACTATGACATCATTTTTGATGCCGATACAGCCAAGGAGGCGGATTTCATGGAGGCGGCCTGGCAGCGGTTCAGCCGGGTCAGCGAAGCGAGAGGACCTCGCCGCGTGCTTGAACCCGCCTGCGGAAGTGGTCGTCTAGTGCTCGAAATGGCCAGCAGAGGCTGGCGTGTCGATGGATTTGACCTCGGCCAAGAGATGCTGGCGTTTGCAAAACACCGAATGAAGAAGGCCGCCCTCTCTGCTCGTCTTTGGATTGATGATATGGCTAAGTTTAGCGCGCCCAACCAGACCCGCTATCACCTAACTCACTGTCTGGTCAGCACCTATAAATACCTCCTCACTGAAGAGGCTGCCCAAGCCCATCTGCGCCGTGTGTGTGAGGCGCTGCTGCCGGGCGGACTCCATTTTCTGGGGGTGCACCTCACTGACTATACCCGCACAACCTGCGAGCACGAACGCTGGACAGAACAGCGCGGCGATGTCTCCGTCGTCTGCAACACCAGAGGCTGGCCGGCTGATCGCCGAACGCGACTGGAGCCGGTACGCACGCGCCTGACGATCTCGCGCGGTGGAAAACGCCACACACAGGAAACCCGCTGGAACTTCCGCACTTACTCAGCAGCGCAGTTGCGCAGGACGCTCCGCGAGGCAGCGCCAAACCTTGAGGTCGTCGGCTGCTTCGACTTCACCTACGATATCCAGTCGCCCCGAAAGTTCGACGACGAATACTCCGATCTCTTGCTTGTCCTGAGACGGCGCTGAGTCCTATTTTGTGCTTTCTTGCAGTCTCGCTGGAATTCGCCCGCTTGCTCGCTATGATTTTGCCCAACCTCATGAGAACTCCTTCACCCTGGACCCGGTTTTTGCTCCTGCCTCTCGCGGCAGTACTGACGTCGCAGCTCATTGCCGAGGACGCCAAACCCAAAACAGGGAAGGCTGAAGAGGTCAAAAAAGCCGTGATCCCCGAGGATCTAGTCGGTGATGAGCATGTGCGGGAGGAATTCGGCGTGAACGAATTCACCACGCCGTCGATCCGCCGCCTTTTTGAGATGATGGACGGATTGGGTTCCCTTTCCTATGAAAACCTGAAGCGCCCTGTGAACGACAAGGTCCCTGCGGACCGCGTCTCCGTCTCCTTGCGACTCGGCACCCTGATCGCCGATGGTTTCCTGGTCGTTCAGTGCGAGAAGGTTGAAGAAATGCAGGGCATCGGCCGTGCCATGCTCAAGATGGCCAAGGGCCTCGGTGCCGGCAGTCGGGTGAATAAGCACACCCAGAGCCTCCTAGAGCACAGCATCAAGGGCAACTGGAGTGATCTGCGTGCTGAACTCGCCCGCACTCAGGCAGATGTTGAAGCAGAAATGGTGCAACTGCGGGATACCGACATCGCCCACCTCATCAGCCTTGGCGGATGGATTCGTGCCTTTGACATCTCCACCCAGGCCGTTGCGGAGAATTACTCCGAAGAGAAGAGCCGCCACCTCGCCCGACGCGACATCGTGGAGTACTACATGATCAATCTCGAAACACTCCACCCAGATATCCAGAAGCGCGAACCCGTCAGCACGCTGATGGAAGCCATGCGCGCCCTTTTGCCGCTGGTGGATGTGCCAGAGGGCAAATCAATGACTCCGGAAGAGGTGAAGACACTGCATGAAAATGCAGCCCTGCTGGAAGAGATCGTCTCAGAATCCACGAAGTAACACCGCGCAGCCCGCATCCCTTTTACATCGAAATCATGGCCAACCTGTCCCCCGATCAGAAGCAACAAGTTGAATCCTGGGCAGCCGATGGCGCGAGCCTGAATGAGATCCAAGACCGCATCAGAACGGAATTCGGCATTACGCTGACCTACATGGACGCGAGGCTCCTGATGATCGACATGGAGGTAAAGCTAAAGGAAAAAGCCAGGCCACCCCAGCCTGTAGCTGAGCCAGAGCCATCCGCCCCAGTCGCCGACGACGTGCCTGACGCTGAGTTCGCGGAAGACGCCACCACTACTCCCACAGAACAACCTTTCGGCCCACCGCCAGAGGGTGGCACCATCAGTGTAACGGTCGATCAGATCACCATACCCGGCACCATGGTCAGCGGGAAGGTCACCTTCAGTGATGGCGTTTTGGCTAGTTGGTATGTAGATCAGTTTGGTCGCCTCGGCCTGAACGCCTCCCAAGACGGCTACAAGCCACCTCCAGCAGACATCCCCGCCTTCCAGCGCGAGCTTGATCGGCTGCTAAGGTAGGGGTAACTGCTCCAACGGCTTGCTCATTTCCCCGGAACGGTACATAGTCGGGGTCAATTCTGCGCTTGTAGCTCAACGGTTAGAGCAGGGGACTCATAATCCCTTGGTTCTCGGTTCGAATCCGGGCGGGCGCACTCCTTTTCCCGATCCCCCATGGGAAAACAAGATTGGGACCTCACAAGCGTCAGGCTTTGGAACGGGAACGTCGCTGCCCTCACTTCATGCGTTCGTCGTGACCGCTGCGGGGAATGCCGACGAGTCGTCAGCTCTCCATACCTGGTTGGAATCGCGCACTCAATGCCTCGGAACTTGTTGCCGAGCTGACGGCACAAGCCCGCCGATTGCAGCCGTTGCACCACCTAAAACGCCCCCATGATTCAAAAATTGTTGAAAAATGATTCAAAATGCATCATATATGGCGACATGAGGATAAGCATTGAAATCGATGAAGGCATCTTGAACGACGCCATGACGTTGACAGGAGAGAAAAATAGAAGCCCTGCCTTGGCCAAGGCCGTCACTGAATTTGTCCGAAGACAAAAGGCCCGGGAATTCGGTAAATTGATGCGGGAAGGGAGCTTTGACTACCCTTCCGTGGTGGCTGAGGACACAGTGTCGTACGGCAGTGATCCAGGGAACCCTGTGCCACCCCTCATTACGGAGTAACCCGCCGATGGTTCTCGTTGATTCATCAGTTTGGATTGAATCTCTCCGCCGCAACGGTCGCCTGGATGTGAAGGTTGCTCTGGAGGGGTTGCTGGAGGCATACGAGGCGCAGTGGTGCTCTCCGGTTCGTCTGGAGGTGCTTGGGGGGGCGCGTCCGATGGATCGTGCGAGGCTGGGGCAGCACTTTTCGGTCATTCCTTACCGCATCTGCAAAGAGGAGGACTGGGATCGCGCCACCGCGTTGGCCTGGCGCATCCGTGATCGGGGGCTTACCATCCCCTGGATGGATGTTGTGATCGCTGCCCTAGCACTGCATGACAAGGTGCGACTTTTTACCATTGATGCGCATTTTGAGTCCGTGGCGGATATCACGGGGCTGAAGCTCTACAACCCAGGAATAGGCGGCACTTTTCGACCAGAGGACTAGCCCGGAAAGCTCACGGGCCAACGACTTCTCAGCTCTTCTTGGCCGGATCTCTGAAGAAGATCGCGAAGACCACCAAAACAGCGAGCGCGATCCAAGCGGGGAGGATCCAGATTTGATACCAGTCATGCGCGATGGTTCCTTGGGGCTGAGCGAGGCTGAACTTCCCCTGGTGATTGCCCGCCCACGTGCTACCGACAAAGTTCCCCACTCCCCACAAAATAAAGGCAATGAACCCTTGTGCCGCTCCCCGCGTTTTTTCGGTGGCTTCATCATCCACATAAAGCTGGCCCGCAATGAACAGAAAATCGTAGCAGACTCCGTGTAGGAGGATCGCAGCAAAGATATAGGTCGTCGCCATGGCATTGCCATCGGTACTGCCGGCCAACAGGAAATACCGCAGCACCCATGAGGCGATGCCAATAAAGATCGTCTTTTTGTAGCCAAACTTCGCCAACATCACGGGCAGCAAGACCAGGAAAATGATGTCGGAAACTTGAGCCAGCGACATCTTCGCAGCGCTATAGGTCCAGCCCAGCTCCGTAATGTACTGGTTCATGTTGACGAAGTAGAAATACAGCGGGATGCAGATCAGAAACATGCACCCAATGAAGATCGCGAAGGACGGCTTTCTCAGCATCGCAAGGGCATCCAGCCCGAGGATCTCGCCAATCTTCACGTCCGCTCCCGTTTTCTTCGGCGGCGTGTGTGGCAGGGTCAGCGAAAACAGCCCGAGTGCGACCGAACCGATCCCGGCGATGTAGTACTGAATGTTGGATTGCTCCCCCTTCAGCAAACTTAGCGTCACGCCACCAGCGATCCAGCCGACCGCCGACAGCGTCTTGACGCGTGGGAAATCCGACTTCGCATTCGCCAAATGGTGCAGCGAAAGTGAATTCCCCACGGCCAGAGTCGGCACGTAGGTCGCGCAATAGGCAATGACCAGCGGATAGTACGTCGCAAAATCGCCCGCCTTAGCGATCGTGAACATCAGTGCCCCGCCGAGCACCCCCAGCACAAAGAGGATCTTTTCAGACGCAAAATAGCGGTCTGCAATCAATCCCACAAAGAACGGCGCGATCATGGCCCCAATCGCAAAAGCCCCATACGCCAAGCCGATCTGCGCCCCACTGAAATGCAGCGTGTTGAACAAATAGTTCCCCAGACTCACATACCACGCCCCCCAGATGAAGTACTGAAGGAACATGAATATCGACAACTTAATCTTGAGCTGAGACTGGTTCATGCGCGGCAGACTATGAAACCGAGGAGGGAGTGGGAAGAAAAAAGTGAGGACACCTTCTCTGCGCGTCTCAATGGGGCAGAGCCCCACCCCGCTGTCACGGACTAACAGTGGGGGAAACCGACTTCATCTTGTCCGTTTCTTCCAACACCAGATTGGCTGCTTTCATGAAGGCGGCGGCCTTTCCGACGTTGGTGCCGTCGATGTTCATCTCATCATCCAGCAACGAGTACTCAAAGGCGCCACTGACGCCTTGAACGGAGATCCAAGAGTTGAGGAGGACTTCTGTATTTGAGACTTTGGCATCCTTATAGGCCTCGTAGGCGGTGGTCAGGTTGCGAATGGTCGCTTCCTCCTCTTCCCACGATTTATCACCGATCGTAAATCGAACGGTGTAGCGCGTGTGGCCATCGGAGACCCGACGGACTGGCTGCAGTTCGAGCGGGACTTTCCAAAAAAGGGCAGACACTTCGCCCACCTGATGGCTACGCCCAGGTTCGAAGAGAACAACGCTACCCTGGGCATAAGTAACCTCAGTGGCGTCTGGCTTCAGCCACTTGGGGCCACAACTGCTCACCAGAGCAGACAAGGATAGGATCGCAAGGATTTGGAGCCTGTGTTTCATGACAAGGATTCGGTTGGAGGATTCCTGAGGCAAAGGGGCGGACCTTATCGGGATGACACCCGCACCGGCAAACGCTGCCAGCCTTGATTCACCTTGAACTCCATCGGCGGGAACAAACTCAGCGGCGTTTGCTTCTGCTTCACGGG
Organism: Verrucomicrobiaceae bacterium; assembly: GCA_024232965.1. Classification (GTDB taxonomy): domain Bacteria; phylum Verrucomicrobiota; class Verrucomicrobiia; order Verrucomicrobiales; family Verrucomicrobiaceae; genus JACKQF01. The sequence goes on from JACKQF010000008.1 coordinate 187,925, forward strand.
ATCATGGGAATAGGCTAGGTTGCGATTGATGTAGAGCTCGTAGGCTGGGAATCCGTCATGGGCACCCTCCAGCATGTATTCCATGGCCCCGTCCGGTCTCCGGCGTAAATGCATCGTTACATCGGCATCGATTGCCGGAGTGACCATGTCGTTCAGCGGCAGGTGCATGAGCGGAAAACCACCCGAAAGGAAGAACTGAACCTTGATGCTGACGGGACCAGTCCGCCATACCGTGATCCGACTGTTCTCATTGGTTGGCCGCAGCGTTCCAAAGTCGTCACTCGGTTTCCGTGGATCGGCAATCTCGACCCACCACGTCGGCATGCCGGGAACACGGCGAGCGCGATCCCAGCGATAGGCACTGCTCTGCCCCCAGACGCGTTCCGCCTCCCCCAACACGAGTTTCGTGGGTCGCTCGTTCCATGGCACTCTGACGGTGATCTTCTGCACAGCGCGTGAGCTGCTCCCCTGGTAGTTGAATCCTCGGTTGTCTCCGCCAAGCACCCAATTCTCGACGACGTTGGATCCGGCCACATTGTCAGGACCCACGTCCAGAATAGGCAATCTCACCACCGCTGCGGGTGATGGGATAAAGGCGGCAAACTTCAGTTCTAGCACCGCATCCCTCAACTGGTTGATGCTGATCCAGCCGATCTTGCCCTCGTCCGGACCTTCGGCGACGCGGATCTTCATCCAATCAAACGGGGTCGACGGCTTGCGCTCCATGACCTCGACCGGGGTATTTTCTGGCAAAACCGCGACCACGCCATCACGATCCGCCCCAGCGCCAATGTCTGGACGAGCCAGAAGCATCATGCCACCATTCCCATTGCCAGCGGTGTCGGGTCGGGGCGCTGGTGTCTGCCCCTGCCCCTGCGTAGGACCACTTTGATCCGCATCCATCATCTTTAATCGAGCTCTGCTGACCCAGCCAACTGTTCCGGTGCTGCTACCCTCAAGGACACGAACTCGGCTCCAAAACACCACGTTGATGCGGGGATCACGAACCGGAGAACCGATCACTTCAACAGCTGTGCCACTGCGCACTTTTGCTACCACCGACGAAGGGTCGCTGACGGCGTCCATGTCAGGTTTGCCCGAGATCAAGACCACGCCGTAGGGGTTCTCGAGCGTGGCTTTGGGCAGTCCAGCCGCCTGCATCAGACCAGGCAGCACACAGATCAAACTCAATGCGAAAAGCAGGGAAAGTTTCATGGGAGGATGGGAAAGAGTGAGGTGTTTCGTTGGCAATCTTGAGTTTAGAGGTCGCCACCGCCCGCGCAGAACTTTCCCGCGAACGGTGGCTTGGATGCGGAGGCTAATTGGCCCAGACCGACTTGGGCGCACCGATGGCTTTTCGCGCAAACTCGTCATCGTTGCCGGTGCCGAAGTCGACGAGCGTCCACTTCCCTTCCTTCTTTTGGAGGTAGCCAATGGCGTTGTCCGAGGTAACGCCGATTGGGATGATCAAGACACGCGCCCAACCGTCCACGACCTTTTCAACTTTGACGCGGCATTTCAGGCCTTCTTGATCTTTTGCGATACCGGCTTTGGTCGCAGAAACGATGGCGTTGTATTCGGTGGTCAGGGCGGGGCGAGGTTTGGCAGCCGGAGCAGGGCTCTTATCGCCAGCAGTGAGGGGAGATGCGACGCAGAGCAAGGTCAGCGCGGCAAGAAGGATGGATGCGGTTGTTGCTTTCATGAGGAGTTAGGATGGAGATTTCAGTGCAACCGGCACAGGCGGATCCTCCGCGCGACCACGTGATCCATCACGCGCCGTGGGCTGATGCGATGAGAAGGACGCGCTCCTTATTTTTTCCGAAACAACCCCACAGAGACACCCCGTGGTCCCCATATCAGCCATTGAGGAAAGGCGCTTTTTTGGTCATCCCTGAACGGAAAATCCCAGATGACAGTTCTTTTCCCATCGGGCAAGATCCTGCCCTTAAGAGCTCGACTCAGCCAGCAGCGGGTCCACCGCTTTTCCTCACCCCATGTCCGACACCGCCCCACTCCAGATCTCCTGCCGCTTCTGCCGTCCTTTGGTGGAGGGCTGTCCCAGTGTTTTTGAGGTCAGCCTCACTTCCATCGCGGCGGAGCCAGTGCGGGACATCGTGCTGGAGTTCCGTTGCACCGGACTCTGCGGTGGTTTGGCGGAGAAGAGCTTGTCCAGACCCCTGAACGCTTTTGAGACACTGCTGCTGGAGGTGGACATCGACCCGGAGCGCAAAGGCACGCCGTCCATGACCGTCCACCTTCACGCCAGCACCTCGCGCGGACGTTTCACTGCCCATGGCAGCGTGCGGCCAGCGGGGCAGGCGGGCATCAGCATCCTGGAGCGCCCAGCAGACATGCAGAGCCTCACCGTGCAGATCCAGGAAAAGGCTTTCTTTGGCAGCGTCTTTGCGGAGGGCGGGCTCGACATCGGCAAGGTCAAAACGCTGAACGACTTCCTTCAGCTCCACCTGCCCGTGCCGATGGAGCCGGTAACGCTGAGCTGGGATGGTTTTCCCGTGGCCCGCAGCCTGAAGGCAGACGGCATCTTCGCTGGGCGCTTCCGATTGATCGAGCAGCTCGGCCAAGGCGGCATGGGGGTCGTCTGGCTGGCGGAGGACACGCGCATCCAGGAGCAGGTGGCCCTGAAATTCCTGCCGGAGACCGTTTGCCACGATCCCGATGCCATCGACGACCTGAAGCACGAGCTGCGCCTCAGCCGCCAGCTCACGCATGAAAACATCGTCCGCATCCACGACTTGATCGAGGCCGAGGGAACCGTGGCTATCAGCATGGAATACATCCGTGGCGCCACGCTCAGTGCCCTGCGTCGCCAGCAGCCAAGTCGCGTCTTCAGCCCAGATCAGCTGCTGCCCTGGCTGCGGCAGCTCTGCGCCGCGCTGGACTACGCGCATGGAAAGGGCATCATCCACCACGACCTGAAACCGCTGAACCTCATGGTCACCGAGGCCGGTGTCTTGAAAGTGTGCGACTTCGGCCTCGCCGGCAGCATGGCAGAGAGCCGCAGCCGCCACAGCCGCCCCGGCCACACCAGCGGCACCACGCCCTACATGAGCCCGCAGCACCTGCTGCTGGGCAGCCGCACTGTGGCGGATGACGTCTATGCCCTCGGGGCCACGTTGTATGAGCTGCTAACCAGCAAGGCTCCCTTTTACGCTGGCAGCATCGAGGCGCAGATCGAGCGGGGGAACCTGCCCACCATCTCCGAGCGCCGCAGCATCCTGCGCATTGAGGACGCTGAGCCCGTGCCTGAAAACTGGCAGCGTACCATCGCCGCCTGCATGGACATCGTAGCGGAAAAACGGCCCCTCAGCGGCGCAGCCATCCTCCGGCAGCTCACCGCAGCTTCGCCGCCGGTGATTCCAGTGGCCACCCCAGCTTGCGCGACGAAGAATGCCCCGTTTGAAAACAGCCTCGGGATGAAGTTCGTCCCCGTCGCGAACTACCAGGACGGGCAAAAAGTGCTCTTCAGCATCTGGCAGACACGTAGCAAGGACTACGCTGCCTTCGTGAAGAACAGTAACTACGATGCTGGAGAGCACTGGCGCACCTTTAGTTACAAAGAAGTGCCCGTGGGTCGCGGCGAAGGCGAGCGTGCGGAGGACAGCAGCCATCCGGTCGCGAATGTGATCCACGACGATGGCGTGGCCTTCTGCGCATGGCTGACGAAAAGAGACCGCGCCTCAGGTCTGATCGGCCCGCAAGATGAATACCGCCTGCCCACGGACACGGAATGGAGCTACGCGGTGGGGATCGGGGAAAAGGAAGACGCCAAAGCCAGCCCGAAGGATAAGTACATGGGGGTCAAGGACGTGTATCCCTGGGGGACAGGCTTCCCACCGCCACCGGGCAGCGGGAATTATGCAGACAGCACTGCCAAGTCTAAATTCGGCAGTGACTGGGGAATCATCGAAGGCTACACCGACGGCTACGCCACGACAGCCCCCGTGGGTCGTTTCAATGAAAATACGCTTGGCCTGTATGACATGGGCGGAAATCTTTGGGAGTGGACTAGCTCTGCCTGGGAGCCCGGTAGTTCCGCCCGCGTGTTGCGCGGTGGTTCCTGGATCAACTGCGATAGCGTCAATTTGCTCTCGTCCCGCCGCCTCAGCCTCGCACCCGGCGATCGCAACTTCAGCTGCGGCTTCCGTTGTGTGTTGGTGGTGAGAGGGCGGTCTTCCCCCTAGCTCTGGCGGATTGAGTTTTCCCTTTGCCCTTTTACCCTGTTACCCTTTACACTGCGCGAAGCGCAGGAAATTTTTTTTCAAGAAATGCGCCCCTCCAACGACCTTAACCAACCACCTACCATGCGGCCGATTTCATCCAGCTTGAGACAAACAAAAGTATGCTGTTGGTTAGAAAGGAACCTGCGGGCATGAACCACGCGCCAAAGAAACCGCAGTTTCTCCAAGATGAGATTGAGCCCTTGGAGGGAGATCTTTTTAGCTGGGCCAGCCGGGGTATAGGCGGCCTCCAGGGCCCGCTCCACAGCATCCAGTGTCAGGCTCAGGATGCGATCAGTGAGAGTGCTACGATAGGACTTGGGGAAGTTCTTTGACTCCATCGACCATGAGGTGCTGCGGCAGAAGCTGGCTGTAGATGGCCTCAGTGAGGCCGTCCGCCAATGGAACGCCAGGAAAAGAGCCGCCGGGCCCGGTCTTCGGTTCAGCCAGGCACCAGCGGTGTCAATCGTCCTCTTCGTCGTCGATGCAGAGGGGAAAGTCCGGACACATCACGGAGCGTGGAACGGGTTCGAGCTGTTCTTTGATGAAGAATTCCAGATGGCCATGCTCGTCACACAGCCACACCTCCTGGGCTCCTGCCGCATAGTAGAGCTGCATCTTGCCCAGCATCTCCACCCGGTTGTTGGAGGGAGACAGCACCTCGACGCAGATCTCCGGGGCGATAGGCAGGCTGATGGCGCGGCGGTAGGGTTTGAAGCGCTCTTTGGTAATCCATGCCACATCCGCCACGCGTGTGCCTTCGGCAGTATCTATCGGGCATTCATTGATGACCTTTCCTGCCGGGAGCAAACGCCGCAGGTGGTGGTTGATCTCCGATTCGTATCCGCCATGCCACGCCGATGCGGGACTCATCATGATTTTGTTATCCTTATTGGTTTCGATCTTTGCTGGGATGTCCTTCAGCCAAGGGATGGCGCAGACCTCGGCCCAAGTCAGTGTGGGGCTGCTCATAGGACATGATTCTAACGTTGGAGGTAGAGAAGAAAAGTGTTTTCATCGCGCCCCATCACTCCGCTCCGCCATCGCTGCCCCACTGTCTGATTTCGGCGGGGTGGTGACCCAGGGTCCTCGTCGCCACTGGGAAGCTGCCAGAGCTGAACTTGCTGGAAGGTGCTTATTGCCTTCGGAAATCAAGGAAGGGCGCTTTTCAAGCGCCTCTGGGCGGTTACAAACCGCCCTTCCTTGGGGCTTGCCAGAGACTCGGGGGTGGCGGCGGCTGGCGGCCCTCACTGCACGCGACGGCCTGCGCCGGGGGACTGGATGGGGAGGCTCTGTGAACCCGTGCTTCTGGGCTCAGGTACGATGAATACCCTGCCTGTGTAGGGACATTTGGCCTTCGATCCGGGTCTCATGTCCCGAACGTCAATGTAGGTGTCCGCCGGACCAAAAGGTGCGATGACAAAGCCGGGTCTGCCGTTGACCGGGGTCGCGGTAGGTAGATCCGAAGCGGCCATCGTCTCCGCCTGTGTTTGCGATACTGGCAGCTCCAGCATCAGGGTCTGCCGCTCCCCTCCCGCGAAATCGTCCGCAGCGCGGACGGAGAGATCGAGCGATAGCGACCATGGCTCCTTTCCGGCTTGTGAGGGAGGCGCTGAAGTGGGCGGAGAAAATGTCAGCGTGAAGGTGCGCGTCTCACCGGGCGGCATCTCGGTGCCTTTCGAAAGCAGTGGATTGTCCCCGACCCAGTTGATGCCATTGGCACCGGTGGGGAGATAGACGGTGCCATCTGGCCCGACGAGGCGGCTGGTGACCTGCTCCCACTGCCAGCCGGGATCGGGAGAATAACCGGATTGCTTTTGCGCCAGACCGATGGCGAGCGCCGCCTGGCTCGCGGCATCGGTCGTGAATTCCAGCGTCGCTTCGACCTCGCTGTTGCGCAGCTGGCGCACCTTGACCCAGCGTCCCGCAAAACCTTTGCGCGAAAACGTGCCGGGCGGGGGAGGCGGGGGAGCAGGTTTGGCGACGACGGGTGGGGGCTTCGTGACCGATGCCGAAGGTGGCTCAATCGCCGCAGCGCGGCCATTGAAATAAAACCGACCGCTGATAGTGCCCGCAATGAACGGGCTCTGCAACGGCTGGCCATCGCTGCGGGTGCCGCCCATGGATTCCGTCTCCGCCGTGACATCGCCCCAGAGATCCATGAAACTGGTTTGCGGTTTGCCCAGGTGTTTCAGCAGCGCGGCAGTGAAAAGGCTGTGCCCCAGATCATCGCTCTCATAGGCCACCTGGGAGGGCTGGGTGGCAAAGAGAAAAACCAGGCCGCTGGCACCCCGCATGGCGGCAAGCCCGGCTGCGGAACTGCGGCCGGTAGCAGGCAGGGCATTGTTCCGGCAGGCATCCAAAAACACCAGGTTCAACCGGTTGCCAGCCTCCTTCATGCGGTTGGCCACACGCTGGGCATTCACCGCCTCCTGGGGAAGATCCGCCTGGCTGCGGATGGCGGTACCAGAGGGAATCAGGAAGTTGCGATCGCTCTCGTCCTCCTTCATGCAGCCGTGTCCGGCAAAAAAGAACAGACCCACGCCCTTGCGCTCCGCCAGACGCTCCCCAAAGGCGTCGACCTCTGCGATCAGTCCGGCTCGATTCGGGTCGGTCACCACCTTGACCTCAAACCCCAGCTTTTCCAAGATCGCCCCCAGCGCCTTCACGTCCGCTGCGGCGGTCCCCAGGGTCTTGAAGTAGTGATCCGCGTATTTTTCGACACCAATCAACAGAGCGGTACGATTTTCCGCAGCATCCTGGGCGGACAGCGACGCGGCGCAGGCGAGAACGAGGATGGACAATCGGAGGCGCATGGGGAGACAGGACGAGCACGGACGGTGGGTGCAGCTCATAAGAGCATAGGACGTCTGCAACAGGGCGAGCGCGAAGACGAAGGATGTGTTTAGTCGCTCAAGGCATGAAAGGCCACCCGGCGATTCGGTGCGCGGAGGGCTTCATTCTCGAAGCTGCTGAGTTCAGGGTTGGGGTGAAAGAGCGGATCGCTCTCGCCAAACCCAGCGGGCTGGAGCTGGCGGGGGCTGACGCCGAAGTGCAGGAGCCAAGCGCAGGCGGCCTCTGCCCGCAGGCAGGAGAGGCGCTGGTTGTGAACATCAGTACCGAGATCACAGGTGTGGCCCTCCACCAAGAAACGGCGGTTGGGCAGGGTCTTCAGCGCGTGGGCAATGCCGCGCAGGATCTCCTGCCCCTCTGGGGTGACGGTGGCGGAATCGAGCTCAAACCGGATGCTGTCAAAAGCGATCATCTCGGTGGCATTCACCTGAAAGTCGGCCTCAACGGTGGTGATCTGGTCGATCTGTTCCGAGGGAATCGGCGGCGGTGGTGGCGGAGCGGGAGCGGCGGCGAGAGGAGCCGGGGACTGCCCCGCAGGCACGGCTGGCACCTGGGCAGGCGGATCCACACGACCCGCCGCATCCGCCGCAGCGGCCTCCACCGGTGTCATGAGCTGCTGCACAGGTCCGCGACTGCGGATGACGCTGCCGGACCGTGTGGCGACACTGCCCCGAGGCCGGAGCCCACGAGTCAGCGGCTTGAACGTGTCCTGCATCTGCTGGGCAGCCGCAGCCGCCGGGGCGCTGAGGGCTGTGTCTTCCGCTTGGGCAGTAAGAATGGGGAGGAAGAGTAGTGGAAGGAGGCGTTTCATGGGGTGCTTGGTTGGTTCATTTGCCGACGGTCTCAGCCATCCAAAGGGAGCCTGGGGTCAGAGGAATGGGGTCGAGGCCACTGCGTTTGACGGTGAGGGAGGGACTGGGATACTTGACCATTCCCATCATGTAGTCCATGACCTGGATCGGGTGATAGCCGGGTGGCAATTCTAGGCGAACGCTTTTTTCCTTGGAACTGATAATCTGCCCGCCGACGCGGACGCTGCCCTGCCGTCCTCCGAAAATGAACTCGTAGGTGTCTTTTTCGGTGACCAGAAAAAAGCCCTCCCACAGCACCGTGACCCGGTCATCGCCATACCCGACAGCACTGCGATGGCGCGCCGCATCAAAGGAATCGCCCGTGACTGCGCGCTCATCGGAGGGGGTCGCCTTGGCGGGCGGCGCCGAGGTGATGTTCGCCCCGCCAGTGCGGACATAGGTTTTGGCGATGCAACCGGGGATCATCGCCGGTGCTTCCGCTGCGGTGCTGCCGCTAACAGCACCCGCATCCAGATCGCGCCGGATGGAACGCAGCTCTTCCAAGAGAAGAGCCATCTGCTCTTCGACGCGATTGAGGCGTTCCTGGGGGCTGGGCCGTGGTGCCGGCAAGGGATCGGCGCCGATGGCTGTGGAGGCAAGAATGCCGAGGCTGAGAAGCAGGATGGAATGGTGCATGGTGGGTGGGGGTTAGTTGCTTTCGATTCTCCAGAGAGTGCCTGGCGTCATCGGCAGGGGGTCGGCACCGCTGCGCTTGATACTGAAGGCGGGCGGGGTGGAGCGATTGAATGGACTGACAAAATCCAGCACCTGCACGGGGTGGTAGCCGGGCGTCAGCTCCAGCCGGGTGGTGGTGTCTCTTTGCGAAATGACTTGGTCGCCAATCCGCACCTGCCCCTGATAACCGGTGAAGATGAACTCGTACACGTCTTTTTCGGTGATGCGCACATAGCCGTCCCACAAGACGGTGACAGCTTCATTGGCATACCCTGCGGCCGCACGATGAGTGAATGCATCAAACAGTTTGCCGGTGTCCTCCCGTTCATCGGAAGGGGTCACCTTTGAGGGCGGCGGAGACGCAGGATCAGCACCGCCAGTGCGGACGAAGGTTTTCACGCTGCAGCCGGGGACAAGCCTTTCCTCCACCGCAACGCTACCGCCAGGGCCGGGTGTGGGCTGCCCGCCGTTTTGCTCGCGCCGCAGGGCGCGCACTTCCTCCAGGAGTACGGCAATTTGCTGCTCGATGCGGCTGAGGCGTTCCTCCGTGGTAAGCGGCGGAGATGAATCTTGAGCCAGGAGGGGGCTGGCAAGGATGGAGAAGGCCAAGAGAAAGGGTTTCATCGGATGGAAGTGGCGAGGAAATTGGGTGAGTCACTGAACACGGCGGGAGGCACCAGGAGGTTGAACCGGAAGAGAGAGCGAGGGCACAGCAGAAACTGCGCGACGAATGGTATAGCTGACTGCGTGGTGCGGCAGGCCGGTGAAATCCAGCCGCTGCGTATCGAGCTGCATGTAGGTCGGCTGCGGCCCACGGGTGCGCAGGCCGGGATCTTTCAAGGTTCCCAACCCGCTGCCTGCGCGGCTGATGGGCTTCATCGGCACTTTCGAGAGCACAGCAACGATCGATTCGGTGACGATCTGCGGATCGCCAGGGAGCTGTGGCATGCCCATGGGATAACGCATCACGGTGCCGTCCGGCGCAGGAGGCAGGTCCCCTGGTAACCGCAGCGTCGTGCCGGCTTTTTGAAATGCGTCTGGACGCAGTTCGTTCGGGTAAAGCGTGTCCACCCGACCATCGGCCCAGACGGCATACAAATACAGGTAGCCGTCCTCCGGGATTTCCACCGAAAGTGTCATCAGCTCGCCCTCTTCGTAGCTGAGTTTGTTCAGGTTGAGCTTGAGCGCCTGGGAGATGGGACGTGGCGGGGGATCTGGGTCGGGGAGAATTTTGGTCGATTTGTGATCGTCTCCCCTTTGACGACGCTCATCTTTATTCAACAAGCCAAAGGCTAGCACCACCCCCATCAGTCCCAGCAATATCGCGACGACCAAGGCAAAGGTCCATTCACCGCCCTGCTTGCCTGAGCTGTGGTTGATGGTGCGATGGTCATTGATGACGGTATTGCGCTGGGCACCGATGTTGGTCTCCACCCTGGTGCTGTGATCGTGATGTTCGGTGCGACTGCGGTCGATGGTGTTCCCGCCAATCACGGGCTCAGAGGCAGCAGGGCGTGGCGTGGGACGGGGCAGAGTCGCCGCACAAGTCGGGCAATGAGTGGCACTGCTCGGGACAGGGTGGTTGCACGCTGGGCAGGATTCGGGTGTCATGGAGGTGTGGGAAGATTCGATTTGGCGAGGGCTTCTTCAATGCAAGGCAGGATGGCTTTGGCAAATTGGTCAATCAGCGCCGCATCCATGAGGCGCTCCGATCCGTCCGGCATCTTCACTTTGGCTCCCAACACCGGTGTGTGGATAAAGAGCACCGTCGGGGTGGGTTCAGCCGCCGTCGATTTTGCATTGAGGAGATTGAACAGCATTTCCTCACAAAGGTAGTTACCCGCCTCCTTGGAAACCCGCACTGGCAGGCCTTGACTCCGCAGCATTTCGGCGAGGACCGTCGCAGGAAAGGGCGTCGTCAACTGATCAGGCGCTGCTGGCAGGATACGCTCTTGTGTGGGCTTCTTGCGTTGGTTGTCCGCGTAATCAGCCCGCCGATTGTCGGCGACGGTTTCGATGCTGAAGACCGGGGTGCCCTCGCCAAAGGCCAACCAGAGCGTCCATGGTTTGGACTTTTCGGCTGCCAACGCCTTTTCCGGCGCCCCCCAGACCACTGGCACCTCCACCAGCGTGAGATCACGCCCAGGATTGGCTGCGGCAATGGCCTTGGCAACTTGGTAAGATGCATTGACTTTGCGGCCGCCAAACGGCTCAAAGCCGGAAAGAATGAACCGACCTGAAACCGTGGTCGTGTCTGAATGAGCAGGCAGCCAGGCTGCGGCGAAACTAATGATGAACAGCGCGGTGAGTCGATTCATTGGCGTCGAATTAGGGATTGGGAACAAGTTTGAAGGTGCCGCCACTGCCGTTGCTGAAGCCCCACTTCCCCATGATAATGCCAGTGGCAGGGTCCAATTGCCCAAGGTAGTCAGCCGGAGGCTGGGTAAAGTAGCGGTAAGATTTGCCGAATTGCAGGAAGATTCGCCCGTCCCTCTCCAGCACAGTGCCCTTCAGGCTGCCATGCATCTGGCCATCGGGACCGGCGGTGCCAAAACCGGTATATGGCTCGGTATAGACCGCAGTGAACTCTGGTCCGCCGTTGCCTTCGGGTATCACGACGTCAAAACTGACGGGATTGGCACGCTGCTGCGCTGTATAACCCGTGCCGTAGTAGTAAGTGCCACGCCACGTTCCAGTAAGCAGTGGGGCGCGCTGCTCCGCTAAGCCATCCATCCCCAACCGTGCGAGCGTGTCGGTCGAAAGCAAACCATTCGCGGGTAGACTGTTGGAAGCCTGCCAACGGACAATGGCCTCGTGGGTGAGGCTACCCGTCTGCCCATCGGGCACGCCCTGATAATACCCCATCTGCGCCAGCTTGGACTGAACCCCTAGCAGGATCTTGGTGCGGCTGTAGGCATTGAAGGTTTCGTACTTGCTGCCTTGAAAAATCTGATCGAGCGAGACACTCCCACGATTGGGTGGAACCGCCGCAGGTGCCGTGGGAACATTCGGCGACATGCCGCTACCCGGCACAGGACGATTCGTCACAACGACGGGTCGGCTGGCGCCCAGCTCGCCATGCGCAATGGTGAAATCGCGGAAGACCTTACCTGCCCCGTCGAACTTCAACCACGGCGTCTGCCGCTTTTGGGTAGACTGATCCACCGCATCGCTGACGGAGAGAAAGGCATCGAAGGCGCTGATCCCTGGGCGAGCAAAGTTTTCCAGAAGTGCCGTGGTGAACGGGCTATTGCGGCCTTCCCCATCCAGCGCAGGTTGGCCAGGACCTGCCGCGAACATGATCATGGTGGCGTCCGGCAGGACCTCCTCTTTAACCTCTGCCAAGCCACGACCGACGCCGCGGGTAGCGACCCAGGACCGCTTCAACGGGTTGTCCCTGCAGCAGTCAAGAATCACCAGCTTCGCCTTAACCCCAGCTTCCTTCATGTCGGCCAGGACGCTATCCACCGCAATTGCCTGGGTCCGGAGTTGCGCCTCCGTCTCCAACACGGCGTTGACCGGCAGCAGATAGTTTCGCCCCGCCACCTCTACGCCATGCCCTGCGAAGTAAAACAAGCCCACACTCGCATCCCCACCACTTTCACGGAAACTTCCCACCGCAGAATACACAGCCTCCGTGGTGCCGTCTTCGACCAGGGTGACACTGAAACCCTCGTTTTGCAAAAGGGCGGCCACCGCCCGTGCATCTCGCAATGCATTGTCCAACCGCGGTGCTGCCTCGTAAGCAGCATTGCCGACAACAATCGCCATTCGCTCAGCCCCGGCTGCTATCAACGACAGTGCAAGATATCCAATCAATCCACATACGGCTACCGGGCATTTCATCGAGATGTTGGTCATAGACTCGCAAAAAGAAAGACGTTGAACCCTTTTCCGGGGAATATTGTATTCAAATCTAGACTGCATTGGGAGCAAAACTGACAATTTCCTTGCGATCATGCACCTCAGGTCTTGTCCGCTCCAACCATGATAAAGGTGATGGAGCGAGCCCATCGATTGTAGCTGTGTGTGATTCAACAGCTGGTCCTCACTCGATTGGGGGAAGGAAAGGGCAAGCGCAGGCTCCTTCTTCATCGCTGTTAGCAGCGCTCATGTTCATCCAGCTTGGGCGTCATCTATGCAGGCGAGAATCAAACCCGGCGCTTGACCCTGCGAGAGTTCTCCGCGACTCTGGCCGCCCTGTTTTTCCATGTCCAAGCCCTACTACATCACCACCGCGATTGATTACACCAACGCACCTCCGCACATCGGTCACGCTTATGAAAAAGTGATGGCAGATGTAATGGCTCGGTTTCAGCGGCTGACAGGGCGGGAAGTCTATTTCCTGACGGGGGTGGATCAGCACGGGCAAAAAGTGCAAAAAAGCGCGGATGCGGCAGGCTTGAGCCCACAGGCTTTTGTCGATGGCGTGACGAGCAAGTTCTTGGCGCTCTGGGAGCGGCTGAACGTTCGCTACGATGGCTGGGCGGCGACCACTGATGATCGGCACAAGCGGGTCGTGCAGGCAATGTTGCAAAAACTCTTCGACTGCGGCCAACTTTACAAGCAGACCTACAAGGGCCACTACAGCGTGCGGCAGGAGCAATTCCTGACCGACAAAGAACGCGGCCCCGACGGAGTCTTCGGGGAGGAATGGGGCGAGGTCATTGAGCTGGAAGAGGACAACTACTACTTCAAGTTGAGCGAACACGTCGAATGGCTGAAGGGCTTCATTCGCAGTCATCCAGACTTCATCACCCCGGCCTTCCGCGCGAACGATATTTTGAACGCGCTGGAGTCCAGTGGCGGCCAAGATCTTTGTGTCAGCCGCCCGCTGGAGCGCCTGACCTGGGGCATCCCCTTCCCTTTTGATCCTGGTTTTGTGAACTACGTCTGGTTCGATGCCTTAACCAACTACATAAGCTTTGCCGGTTACTTGGCAGACGAATGTGGAAACGAGGGCCTGCCCGAATTCAAACGTCTCTGGCCCGCAGATGCAGAGGTGATCGGCAAAGACATCCTCGTCCCAGCACACGCCATTTACTGGATGACCATGCTGCACGCCCTGGGCTTCTCTGACGAGGATATGCCCAAGCTCGTCGTCCATGGCTGGTGGAATGTGAAGGGCGCCAAGATGAGTAAGAGCCTCGGCAACGTCATCGACCCCAATGTGCTAGCGGATGCCTTTACTCCCGATGGCCTTCGTTATTACTTGATGAGAGACATTGCCACGGGTTACGACAGTGATTTCAGCGAGGAACGCATCATCATGTCCTACAACAAGGAGCTGGCGGGCGGTCTCGGCAACTTGCTGAACCGCTCTCTGAACATGGCACATAAATATCGCGGCGGCGTCTTGGCTCCTGGCAGCTACGACGATGACGAAAACCGTGCGCTCCGCGAGACCGTGGCCGCTGCACCGACTGCATACGTGTCAAAAATGGCTGCTTGGGACATCCATGAGGGCATTGCTGCCGCGTGGAAGATCGTGACGCACGCGAACCAGTTCGTGGATAGCACGCAACCATTCAAGCTTGCCAAAGATGAAACTCAGGCCGCCCGCCTAGACAGCGTTCTCTATCACTTGGCGGAGGCGCTCCTGCACGTGAGCGTGCTGCTGAGCCCCATCATTCCAGATGCGATGACAGCGCTGCGTGCGCAGATCGGTTGGACCTTGCCAGATGCTTTCGTGGTCAGCGATCTGAAATGGGGCCTGCTGGCAGATGGTCACCAACTCGGAACACCCGTCCCGCTTTTCCCACGACTCGAGTTCGAAGAAAAAGCCTGATCTTCCACCGTCATATAAAATCCTCCGGGGAACCTCTCCACCTGGAAATCAGTTGAATGCGGGCACGCTGCGTGCTCCGTAGACCTCTCCCCTTCCTCCTTCCACCCCAAAAAACTCATGAGCAATTCCACCTGGAACCGTTTCCAATCCTGCTTCGTTCGCTACCCTGAAATTGGCTTCGCCATCGACACGAGTCGGATGAGCTATGAGGACGACCTTTTTGAAAAAATGGCGCTGCAGGTGGAGGCGGCTTTTGCAGCCATGAAGGCGCTCGAGGCTGGCGACATCGCAAATCCAGACGAAGGCCGGATGGTGGGGCACTACTGGCTGCGCAACAGCGCATTGGCTCCCACGCCCGAGCTGAAAGCAGAAATCGACGAGACACTGGAGTCCACCCTGAGCTTCGCTGACGATGTTCGGGAGGGTCGCATCCTGGCAGCCAGTGGCTCACGCTTCACAGATGTGCTTGTCGTGGGGATCGGCGGTTCTGCTTTGGGCCCGCAGTTGGTCGCTGATGCATTAAGCGCGGCTCGCCCACCGATGGCGATCCACTTTCTTGACAATACTGACCCAGACGGCATCGATCGCGTCATCGGCCGCATTGGCGACGCACTGGCAACGACCCTGACACTGGTCATTTCCAAGTCGGGAGGAACCAAAGAAACCCGCAACGGGATGCTTGAGGCCGAAAAAGCCTATAAAGCTCGCGGCCTCGATTTTGCCAAACACGCCGCCGCAGTCACGGGTGTGGATAGTCTTTTGGACAAGCACGCCGTCGCCCAGGGATGGCTGGCACGCTTCCCGATGTGGGATTGGGTGGGCGGGCGCACGAGCCTCATGAGCGCCGTCGGCACGATCGCTGCCGCGCTTCAGGGCGTGGATGTGCGGCAGTTCCTCTCCGGTGCCGCTGCGATGGATGAACTGACCCGGAGCAAACCCGCACGCGAAAATGCCGCGATGCTGCTGGCTCTGATGTGGTACCATGCAGGTGGCGGTCGTGGAGCCAAGGACATGGTGGTGCTGCCGTACAAGGATCGTTTGGT
The DNA here is from genome assembly GCA_024232965.1 of Verrucomicrobiaceae bacterium. GTDB lineage: Bacteria > Verrucomicrobiota > Verrucomicrobiia > Verrucomicrobiales > Verrucomicrobiaceae > JACKQF01. The sequence continues at coordinate 203,373 of JACKQF010000008.1, forward strand.
ACTTTTCAGCAAATACTTGCAGCAATTGGTGATGGAATCACTGGGCAAGGAGTTGGATCTGGATGGTAAAAAGGTGAACCAAGGCATCGCCGTCTATGGCAACAAGGGGTCCACCGACCAGCACGCCTACGTGCAACAGTTGCGCGACGGGGTGAACAATTTCTTCGCTGTCTTCGTTGAGGTCCGCAAGGAACGCGCCACCGCTGGTTTTGAGGTCGAAGGCATCTTCACAAGTGGTGACTATCTCCAGGGATTTCTGCGCGGCACACGCAAGGCGCTGGCGGAAAACGGACGCGAGTCCGTGACGCTGAGCATTGCAGAACTGAATGCGTTTTCTCTGGGCATGCTGATCGCTCTCTTTGAGCGCGCAGTCGGCTTCTACGCAACGCTGGTGAACGTCAATGCCTACCACCAACCAGGTGTGGAGGCTGGGAAAAAGGCCGCCGAAGCCTTCCTCCAGACGCTCGCAGGTGTCGCAGATGCCCTCCCCGCCTCCGGCGCGGGCGCTACGGCAGAGGATATCGCTGCAAAGCTTGGGGCAGACACCGAGGAAGTCTTTCATATTCTGCACCATTTGGCCGACAACGGACGCGTCAGTCTAGCCGAATTAGGCGCGGCCCCCGCTGGTGATAGGTTTTTAAAGGTGTGAGAAAAAAAAGGCAGGGTTGCATGGCGGCGCGCGGTCCGCTATGTACAGTTTCGTTTATTGGAAAATCAGAGAAAATCGCGCTCCCACCATGGATGTAAAGCTACCCATCGGCTACCAAATCGCCTGCCTCGTGCTGACGGCCCTGTTTATCTGGTCCTTCAGCATCGCCAGGGAGCCACGCGGATGGCGCCGTCTTTTCCAGTCGATGTTTGCCAAGGCGGACGACTTTTCGGTCAATAAAAACAAGATAATCGACGAAAACCTCAAGAAGTACGGCATCTTCGTCGCCATGGTTTTCTTGATTGCAGACGTCAGTTGCTTTGTCGTCGGCATCACGGCAGAACAGCGCAAGAAGCTGGAGGGCATGAACGACGATCAACGCGCTCGGCTAGAGGAACTGAATCGCATCCGTGGGAGCAATCCAGGCTCCTCCCGCAGTTCTCAGTTGCCCTAATTGGCTAGAGCCCGACGGAGTTGTAGCCCTTACCGCGTGCACAAAGGTTGTAGAGGTGGCCGCAGACCTCGTGCGCGCCGACGACACCTGAGCGAGGCAGCCCGTCGAAATCACCAATCAGCACGGGCCAATCGCCAGGATCTTCAGGAACGCGACCGTGACTGCCACGCACCAGCGAGGCATCCAGAGGGATCACGTCAAAGAGCATGCGGAAGCCCATGAGCTTCTGCGCCAGCTTCCAGCCCATTTTCAACTTTGGAAAACGCAGGTTCGGATCAAGGAAGAGCTCGACTGGATCATAGCCACACTTGCGGTGGATATCGACACACCTAGCATAGTCTGGTGCGCGCTTATCGTCTTCCCAAAAGTAATAGGTGAACCAACTGCGGGCATCCGATACGGCGATCAAATCCCCCGCCCTCTCGTGATCGAGCCCGGCGTAGTATTTTTCAGCCTTACCCAGGACTTTATCCACCCCGGGTGTCGCGAGTAAAACCTCACGCACCTCGGGAATCATCGCCGGATCGCCCACATAGATATGGGCCACCTGATGATCCGCGATGGCGATCACTTTCGAACCTCCCAGATCGATGCCGTCGCGACCAAGTTCGTCTTTGATCGATAGCCATCCTTTCTCCCGAAACACGCGGTTAAGGTGCACGGGTTGATCCACATCGGTGATGCCGTACTCCGAAAGCAGCACGACGCGAATGTTGCGATGTTCGTAGAAGCGGATGAGATCCCCTACCACGTCATCGATCTGGCGCAGATCATCACGAATCGCATCCATATCGATGCCGACACGTTGCAGGTTGTAATCGAGATGCGGCAGGTAAACCAGTGACAGGCTGGGCCAATGCTTTTCCTCCACCCAACGCGCACTTTCGGCGATCCACTGAGTGGAACGAATGTCTGATCCCGGGCCCCAAAAATGAGGAAAGGGAAACGCACCCAACTCCTTTTTCAATCGGTCCCGCAGTTGCATGGGCTGCGTGTGGACGTCGAAGACCTTCTTCCCATCGCTAAGGTAAAGCGGGCGCGGAGTGATGGAGATATCTGCACTGGAATACATGTTGAACCACCAAAAAAGCTTCGCACAGGTGAATTCAGGATCGACACGGCGCAGCATTTCCCAGAGCTTCTCTCCAGCGACGAGTTGGTTGGGCTGTTTCCAAAAGCGGTGCTCTGCGTATTCGCGATCATACCAACCGTTGCCAACGATCCCGTGATCACGCGGCAGTTTTCCAGTCAAGTATGTGGCCTGCGCTGTGCAGGTGACGGCGGGGAGGACAGGTTCGATTCGGGCAGAGCGGCTGCGCTCCAAGAATGCGCGGATGTTTGGCGTATGCTGACCGATGAGTCGTGTGGTCAGGCCCACAACGTTGAGGACAGCTGTTCTCTCCATCGCGATATAGAGCGGGTCAAGCTACCTGCGTCAGGCTAATCCAGCCCATATATGCGGCCCCCACGTAGAGCGCCTTGCAGACGAGGTGCATAACTTGATCCTGGGTGTAGTTTGTGCGCCCAGCACACTTGCCCACGTCCAGCGTCCAATGCAGGACAAACTCGATCGCGGCTAAGAGAGATGAACCCGTCACTGCCCATACCGCACCCGAGTGGATCAGGCAATGCGCCCCCATACAGGAAACCCAAATTTCGGGTGGGCGCATTGGGTCTCCGAGTTTCTCCAAATACCGCCGATTCTTGCCCAGCGCGAGGTACTCCCCCTGCAAGGGAAAATCCGCCAGCGCATGACCGATGGCCAGCGCAAAGGACATCTGCAGCGCAGATAGCAGGTCTCCGGGGGGCAGGTCAATCATGGGTTGGATAGTCGACAGTCCCACCCCAATCGAAGGCCTGCAAGCAGAAATGCCAAATGCTGGACCACAAGAGCTAATGAACTATCATCGCTAAGCCATCAGCTTAACGCTTGTTAAAAAAGTCGGCCAACTTCACGATCTGCTCCCCGCCGGCAGGACTCATGGCCGCATCAATGACGGCCTGCTGCATCGCACAAAGTTCCATGATACCCTTTTGACCCAGGGCCATCATATCATCCAGCTGCGCACGGGTAAAAGTAGCCTCTTCCCCACTCCCTTGGATCTCGACAAATTCACCATCCTCAGTCATGACGATATTGCTATCGACATCGGCTTTCACGTCTTCTTCGTAGCAGAGGTCCAACAGCGATTCACCACCGACAACTCCGACACTGACCGCTGCGACCTTTTTCTTCAGAGGTTGGCGGGTAATCTTGCCCTTTTCCATGAGCCTATTGATCGCCACTGCTACGGCGGCGCAGGCACCTGTTATGGCAGCCGTGCGAGTGCCGCCATCCGCCTGCAGTACATCGCAATCAATCCAAAGTGTGCGCGAACCCAGCTTTTCCAGATCCACGACGGCACGTAAGCTGCGCCCGATCAAGCGCTGAATCTCGATGCTGCGACCATCGAGCTTCCCGCGGGTGCTATCACGGTCTTTGCGATCCAGGGTCGAGTAAGGCAGCATCGAGTACTCTGCGGTCAACCAACCGCCCTTCACGCCCTGCATCTTCATCCAACGCGGGACTTCCTCCTGGATCGTCGCCGCACAAATCACCTGAGTATTGCCAAAGCACACCAGCATTGAGGCGGTGGCATGAGGCGCGATGTCGGGAAGAAAACGGATTTCGCGGAGTTGGTCGGCACTGCGGCCATCGGATCTGGGCATGGGGGGCGTTAGCATAGTTGTGTCAGAAACGAAACCGAATGTTTTAAACATCGGGAAATCAGGTTACGTCGAATCGCAGTGACTCCGTGTGCATCCACTGCACCTCCGGTCGCCCGAATCCGAACGACCTACAGTGACGAAAAATCTCTTGAAAACGAGGACTCTGCCCCGGCCCGGCTGCTGGCATCGGTTCACTGATGCCGACTGGGCTTTCATTGGTGATACATTAGCCGAAACAGAGGCCGGACGCGAAGGCCTGAGCAAGCTGTTCAAAGATCCCGAAGCCCTGGAAATAATCCTGGCCAATCCACACCTCTTTGATGCGCTAATGGAGAGGCGCTGCGGTTCATTCATTTCACCCGAACTCTTCTTTTTCATCATGGTTCGGCAGGCGCTATCTCGCATTGCCGTGGTCGAGTTTCAGGTCGCAGACTACATCGCCGTCGTGTGTGCAGATTTTGGCTGCCGTGCCGAGAGCGGCCCCAAGGTCGGCGATAGGCAGATCAGCAACCTCTACAGCGTGGACTACCTGGAGGCGTTGCAAAACGCCAACCGCCACGAGCGATTCTTCCTCCACGTGCAGTGTGCAAACCAGTTCCTGGTGCTGACAAGCCTCTACCCAGACTTCCTGCACGCCCGCGCCATTCGGCGTGGTGCCCCTGACGTGGATTACTATGAGGACGTCGTCGTTAGCCACCTGACCGCAGCTCGGCAGCACATCCTGGCGGACGAATTCGCGCTGGTGGAGGTCTTTGACAAACTGACCGATTCTTATCCAAAGGTCCGCCGCGCACTCAATCACACGGCACGGGAATTCCTCTCTCTCAGCTGACCGTCACTACTGCTCGATGGTGCCAAAGAGTTCATCATGGTGGATCTCGGTGATGTGCCAATCCCAAGGCCATGGCCCAGTCTTCTCCCAGTGAATGATCCACGGCTTTGTCATTGCATTGACCTTACTGACTACAAACCGGCTGGCACCGACTCCATTGCCGTCCAGCCTCAGCTTCACATTTGCAACCGCCAGAGCTCGATGAGCCGGATCGTTTGGCTGGCGCGTGACCTCCTCGCTAGCCAATTCGTCCTTCACCGTTAGCGTCAAAAAACCACCCAATGCCTGCTGCGCTTCTTTGACTCCTGTCTCACGCGTGTACCCACCCGCATCCTCGTAATTCGGAGAAATCACATACGAGATGGCTGGCCAATCTCGGTTCTCCACCGAGCGCCAAAAATTCGCCTGGGTCGCATGGAATTCAGCCTCGATAGAGCGAAACAAAAAATACCAGCTAGCCCAGACCAACATCACCGCCGCATACGCCATCAAGAACCGCAGGAAAAACTTTTTCATAGGGAGATGCTAGCATCAACGGCAGCGATCAGGCAATAAGAATGCCTCACGCATCACTGAGTCATCAGCCACCCCACCAGGTCGACGAAGTTCTTTTCATCAAGGGTCTGCCCAAAGGTGGGAGGCATCACACTCATCGGCGTAATCTGCTCTTCCACGATGTCTCCCTTACTGACTCGGTGGGATTGGCCTGCGGTATCCACGAGCTCCACCACCTGCCCGTACTCCCCACGGAGGAAGCCCGCGGCGGCGTTACCATCTTTCATCTTGATGACGTGCAGATGAAAGTGTGCATCGACGTTTCGGTTCGGATCCAGGATGTCTTCACATAACCGATCCACTCCGCGATTCTTGATACCATCAAGCTGCGGCCCAATGAGCCCGCCAGCCCCGCCGATTTGGTGGCAAATGGCGCAGTTGTTGGTGAAAAGAACTTTCCCCATCTGGGTGTCTGGATTTGCGGAGGCAAAGGCCTTTGCTCGCGCTTGGATCAGCGCATCGAGCTGCTGGCGCTGCTCCGCGCTGACCGGCAATGGAGGTGGCGCAGGACGTGGGGGAAGATAGGCGGCGAGCCTCTCGCGCAGCGTGGCGGGGGCAGTGTACTGGAGAATCCCTGCGAGTGTGCGCAGATTTTTTTGGCGCGTGGCATCACTGTCAAAAGTTGCCACATCGACGACAGCGGGTTCGATCCGCGTCACTCCCAGCCAGGCGTATGACCTTCCGTCATCGCCATCGACTATCTCCATCCGCACCTGTTTCCCTTGAATCGCGCTCAGATCCCACTCGATCCGCTGGCAGACGTCATCCCGGGGCGGGAGAGCTTTTTGAAGAAGGGCACCTTTTTGATCCACCAGTCGGACGAAGTTTTTTTCGTTGGCCGGTTCATTCGGGAAGCCCTGGTGACCACAGAGCCAGAAGCTCAACCGCTCCGGCGCAGAAAAGGCAGCGCTACGCAGGATGCCCGTGAGTTTTTCCGGTCCCTTCAAATCATGATTGAGACTGCTGATCACCGAGACGGACTTTCCATCCGCGCACTTGCGCTCTTGGAGACAGAAGGGGTTCTCACCATCACCCAGAAAGGTCCACTGATGCCGATTCGCGACCTCCAACCCGAGCAGCCCTTCAGCCGCTTGTGTGGCCCAGGCCAGCAATTCCTTCGGGTAAACGACGCCACTCTCCTGCAGACCGCCATAGATGGCAGCGAGGACCTGCACATCCTCCGGTGCACGCTCGCTCGCAATGGCGACGAGTTGGGTGATGGTTTCCGGCCTGCCGTAGCGGGCAATGTGATGGAGCCTCGTCGCTTCACCCGAGGATCTATCGGACTCAAGGTCATGGAGCAAGAACTCAGCCGCTTCTGATGTTGGCAAAGCTGTCGCGACTTCGACGATCAGGGATCGAGGTCCGCTATCGGCAGCCAACTTGAACAACTCTCCATCACGGCAATGCTCTCTGACCGCCAGTTTCAGGGCGTGTCGCAATGTCTCATCATGGGCATCGCAATTCTCCAACGTCCGCAACAACGGCTCCATGTAGGCACGATCGGGATGCGCTCGCATCGCCAGCGCCGCCGCCAATTTCACCCTCGAATGCCCCTCGAGCAGTCCTGCGCGCACACCTTCGCCCCCAAGGGACGTGGTCGGCCCAAACTCAATGAACTGCTGAAGAACCTCAATGAAGTCTTCGTCAGTGATTTGAAGGGCCTGCGCCCCGCGATCGAACTCATACCCGTTGACCGGAGTTAGGGCTCTCCCACTCCTGCGGGCTAAAGCCAGCCGCCACCACTGCGTTCGCATCACGCTCGTCGCGTAGCTCGGTGACGTTAGGAAAAACGGTTTTTCGTACTTTTCCGTCATCGTCTGCAACGCCAATCGCCGAGTCATCGAATTCGTTCGATCCAGGTCAGAGAATTCCCCCAACGGCTTTCTTGAGAGAACACTTAGCGGTTGCCCATTCGTGCCATCCTTCACCACCCGCCAGATCCGCCCCCTCTCCTTGTCCCGCCCTGGATGATCCAGCGGCACCTCGTAGTGGCCGATGATCTTGTTGTAAAAGTCTGCAACGTAGAGGGCGTTATCCGGCCCCAGTTGCAGATCGACGGGGCGGAACCAGGGGTCATCGCTGGTGATGAAGTCAGGGGCTTCGTTCGCCTTGGGTGTGCTGCCGACGAACGTGATGGTATCGTGGTTGACCTTGGACGTCACGCAGTTGCCCAGGAGCATGTGGTCGTCCCACTCCGGTCCCCAGACGCAGCCATCGATATAAACAATGCCGCAGAGTCCGGTGCTGCCGTGGCTGTGCTGGCACATTACCGGGCCAAAGCCAAGGCCGTCGTGCGGTTTCCCAAAGCTGGGATAATGCGCACCGCGGATGAGCTGGGTGACCGGGTTGCTGTGACAATCAGCGCTGTAAAGATTGTTGTAGCGGTCCCAGCACAGGCCAAAGGGATTTACCTGCCCCCAGGACCAGATCTCCACATGCGACCCATCTGGGCGAAAGCGGAACACATTGCCGCTATTCAGATCCAGCGTGCTGCCGTCTTTGGCTTTGAAGTGGCTGGTATTGTTAAAGCCATGGGTCGCGTACACCCAGCCATCCAGCCCCAGCCGAAAGCTGCTGCACATGCCATGGGTGTCTTTTTCAAATCCCAGGGGACCAAAAAGCACCTCGCGCAGGTCCGCCCGTCCATCCCCATCGGTGTCCGCGAAGTACCAGATGTTCGGAATGCTCCACGCGATGCAGCCGTCCTTGTGTTCGGGCTTATGCCAAGGCAAGACGCCCGTCGGGATGTTCAGTCCATCCGCGAAATCCGTCACTTTGTCCGCCCGTCCGTCGCCATCGGTGTCTTCCAGAATCTTGATCGCATCCCGGCTGTCTTTGACATGGTGACCGGTCGCATCACTCCAGCGATCCCTCACAGCGGCGTAGGGATACTCAACGGTCGAACTCACCCAGAGCCGCCCCTTCGCATCGAAGGCGATGTTGATCGGCTTGTTGATCATCGGCTCACTCGCAAAGAGCTGGACACTGAAACCTTCGGGAACATGGAACCCGGCTTGCTCAACCTCCGGCGGTTGGGCATCGCTCTCGCGAACGAGGCGTTGGGCGGTCTCTTGGGCACAGACGGACCCGAGTTGAAGCGCAGTCAGGAGGAAAATGAGCGTTTTCACAGTGATGGGAGAAATAACCTACGGAAGGCGGGAAGGTGAGCATACAGGCGATCCGAGGCCCCCGGAAAGTCCAATCCCCGCCCTCCACAGATTCGTATTGTTTAATATTGGTGACTTGAAATAATTATGGCCATTACCCTTATTTTGTTGATAAACCATAATAACCATATTAAATTGACGGAATTAGAGCCCATAGGACCTCTAACCCAACTTTATCTCATGAGCACAACTTCCACCCCTCCTTCCTCCCAACGGCCCATTCTGGAGTCTATCGCGATGCGATTGGACGCTGCGATGGAGGCACTGGTTCAGGCACGAGACTTCCTCGTCCGCCAACTGGAATACCAGATGGTGCAGTTGCAAGAGATGCGGCAGGCAGTGTCGGAGTTGGTGGATGTTCCAGACGAAGTGGAAACTCCAGTCAAAGCAGGCCCAGTCGTCATTGATGTTCCATCTATGGCTGAGGCTACCCCCGCCTACTCGGCAGCCGCCGAGGCGCAACCGCTTGAAGCGCTCTTTGGAGACAGCTCAGACGTCGAAACCAGTGCTTCCCAGTTTGGTGGAGCATCACTTTTTGACAACGCCCCAGGCAGCAACTGGGGTTGGGAAGCACCCGATGCCGATGGTGGCGTCGCCTTGGCCGAGCCCGAGGTGATCACCGCCAAGACGACCTCGGCAGACTCCTTCCTGGTGCAGGCGACCGCCCCCAGCAGCAGCATCGATCCTGCGCTCGAAAAGGCGACGATCGACGAACTCAACGATGCCCTGTCCCGCGCCTTTGCCCAAATCGCCGCCCGAGGCGGAATGAAGCGCCAGGCCTAAAGTAGCCCTCGGCGTTCAAGCGATGCCTCCATCGCCTGCTCCACGAGGATCACGGCGAGAGACTGGGTGGCGTCATCAAGCACCTGAGTCGCCTCCTTCAGCAAGCGCGAGCTGTGCTCAGGGTCGGCTAAGACCTTGCGCACACGATCGGCCGCTCCAACGATCTGCGCACGATCTTCCGCCCCGATAGCATCGCCCGCCTGAGCCAGCGCGGCATCCACGGCCGGGAGCAACTCCTCGGCTTTTAGCTTTGCCTCCGTCCAGATCCGCTCGTTCATGTCTTCAAAGGCAAAGTCAACCGACTCTGAGATCATCTGTTCGACCCGCTCGTCAGCCACATCCACGGCTGTGCCCTGGATCTCCAGGACCGTATCCACCTGCGTAACCGTATCACGCGCCAGCACCTGCAGGATGCCGTTGGCATCGATCGAAAACTGAACGCCCACCCTGGCCGATCCCTTGGCCCCTGGAGAAAACGGCACCGCCACTTGGCCTAGCTCCCAGTTGTCCTTGGCCAACTCCCGCTCCCCCTGCAGCACACGGATCAGCATCGAGTCCTGCCCAGCCACCGCATTGGTAAACATCTCCCCAGCCTTGCAGGGCAGAGTGGTGTTGCGTGGGATAATGATGTTCATGAGACCCCCAAAAGTCTCGATCCCCAGCGAGAGCGGCGTCACGTCCAGCAGCAAAACCTGCCGGAGACTGCCAGAGAGTATCCCGGCCTGGATCACCGCCCCGAGCCCAACCGCCTCGTCAGGATTCTGGCTGGTATTTGGCTCGCGCCCAAAGATCTCCGCCACGACTTGGCGCACCAGGGGAATCCGGGTGCTGCCTCCGACAAGAATCACCTCGTCCAAGTCCCCAATCGCCAGCTTTGCATCCGTGAGGGCACGCAGGCAGTGCGTTCGCGTCCTCTCCGCCCAAGGGCGTGCAATCCGCTCCAGATCAGCGCGAGTAATCACCACGTGCAGGTTGCGCTGCGCTTCAAAAAACGGCAACTCCACCGTGTGGCTCTCGGAGCTGGACAGCCGCTTTTTCGCCTCCTCCGCAGCCTCCAGCAGACGAGCACGCGGCACCGCCGGCAACTCGTGGAAGCCGCTGCGGCCGCCCACATCAAACTGCGCCCAAATCCACTCCGCCAGCAACCGGTCCAGGTCATCCCCGCCCAGTTCCGTATCACCCGCAGTCGCCAGCACCTGAAAAACGCCATCACGCATTTCCAGGATCGAAAGATCAAAGGTCCCGCCGCCCAAATCATAGACAGCCACCTTTTTGCGCTCATCAATTCGGTGCAGGCCATAGGCCAATGCCGCCGCAGTCGGTTCACTCAGGATGCGCTCCACCGTCAGCCCCGCCTGTTCCCCCGCACGCTTCGTCGCAGCGCGCTGGGCGTCGTTGAAATAGGCCGGCACCGTGATGACCGCCCGCCGAATCGTCGTCTCCATCGCCCGCTCAGCGACTCCGCGCAGATGCGCGAGAATTTGCGCCGACACATCGACGGCACTCGTCCCAAGTTCGCCCAAACGATAAGGTGGCACCCAATCCCCCTCCCCAGGACGCCTACCGATCAGGCGCTTCACCGAAGTGACCGTCCTCGCCGGATCAACCGCCCGCTGCCGCAAAGCTGCCGCCCCGACCACCGGGGCACCCTCAGACATTGGGAAATAGACGGCTGAAGGGGTGATCCGCGATCCATGCTCATCTGCCAGCAGAATCGGCAGCCCACTATCCACCACCCCCACCAGGGAATTTGTGGTGCCCAGATCGATGCCTAAAATCAAAGAGTCGCCTTCAGTCATGTGGCAAAGACATACGCCGATGCCGCGCGCCCCGCAGCAACAAAAAACCCGCCGATCTCAAGGAGAACAGCGGGTTTAAAGTGGATGACAGCTCAGGCCTAGGCGGACACTGCGCGGCTCTCTTCCTTCACCAGCATAGCCTTCTTGCCCTTACGGCTGCGGAGGTAGTGGAGACGAGCGCGACGGACCTTACCGGACTTCGTCACTTCGATCGTAGCCACCTTTGGGCTATGCAGAGGGAAAACACGCTCCACACCTTCACCGTAGGAGATCTTGCGGACCGTGAAGGCCTCATTCAGGCTGCTGCCACGGCGGCAGATGACGATGCCTGCAAAAATCTGGATACGTTCCTTATCGCCTTCAACGACTCGGGTGTGCACTTTCACGGTGTCGCCAACCTTGAAGTTGGGGACCTCTTTTTTCAGCTGTTCAGTTTGAATCTTGTCGATGATATTGCTCATAACACACTCCGGTGGGGGGGATTCCCCGCGGACGCCATACACAATCAGGGTCTGGAACGAGGGGCCGGGAAGATGGCTGACTCTGGGCAGTGCGCAACTTGTTTTTGAACCCTTTTGCGCACTTTGTAGCCACACGACTCCCAAAACCCCTCAAGACGATCATTTCGGCTGCTGAGCCAAGTAACACTCATGCACCTGATGCGGCGGGGTCCGGAACAAAACGGCGATGCCAAAGGTCGCTACCGTGCCAAAGAGAATCCGCCAAGGGAACTCGATCACCGGCATACCTGTTGGGCGCGGCAAACCATGCCCACCGAAGAGTCCCGCCACATCTGTGTCCAAACCACTAAAGTAGGCCACGAAAAGGAACCCGACGAGCATTGCGATCCCGTTGCCCAAATCGTTTCCTCGGGTCTTCGTGAAGAGTCCCACCATAAAGACGCCCAAAAGTGATCCATAGGTATAGCCAAAAATACCCAGAATGATGGGAATGATCCGCAACGAAGGATTATGCGCCTTCACCCAGGCGGTCCCCAGCGCCACTGCGATGAGGAAAAACGCAAACATCACGGTTCCCATCCGCAGAACACGCACCTTGCCTTTTTCGGTATCAGGTTCGCCGAACCAACGGAAGTGGAAATCGCGCACGTAGCTCGTCGCCAGAGAATTCAGCGCCGTGCTGAGGGAACCCATTGCCGTTGCCAGTACTCCCGCGATTACCAGCCCCCTTAGACCCGCCGGCATCACGTTCAGAATGAAGAAGGGAAACACCTGGCTGCTATCGATGGTGCCCTTGAGATTCTTTGGCAGGTCAGGGTCCACATTCTTTTGGAAGTAAACGTAAAGTAGGATGCCGATGCTCAGCACCATGAAATTCACCGGGATATCCGCCACGCCAGAGAGTATCGTAGCCTTCGCGCTCTGAGTCTTGTTCTTCGCGGTAAGCATGCGCTGCACCATGTCTTGGTCGGTGCCATGGGTCGCCAGCGTCACGAAGGTCGAACCGAGGAATGCCGCCCACACGGTGTATTCTGTTTCGAGCACCCCTTTGACCCAGCCGAACCAACCAGGATAATCGGCGTCGGGTTTCCCCCAATCGATGACCCTCGGTTCCTCCACCGCAGCCCATAGCCCGTTCCAGCCCCCGCTCTGCCCCACCAAATACCAAAGAGCGAACCCTAGAGCCGAAAACAGGATGCAGACCTGAATCACATCCGTCCAGATCACCGCACGGATACCGCCGAGCGCGGTGTAGATCGACGTGAGTACGGTGATCGCAACAAGCGCTGCCGCATACAGCCAAAACTCCTGCATCGGGGTGACCGCCGGATTGACAAAGAGCCGCCAAGCCAGCACCAGCAAGACCGTCGGCACCCAGAGCCGAGTCCCACTGGCCAGCACCCGAGTCACCAAAAACAGGGCCGAAGACCAGCGGCGAGTGCGCGGTCCAAAACGTGCCTCCAGAAACTCATAAACGCTGACCACCCCGTGACGATAATAAGCGGGGATGAACACCCAGCTCACAATGACGCGGGCCAACAAATAGCCCGCCATGAGTTGAATGTAAGTGTAGTTGCGCAGCGCATACCCCTCCCCCGGTGCCCCAAAGAACGTACCAGCACTGATTTCCGCCGCCAAGATCGACGCCAGAACCGCCCACCAAGCGATCTCGCGATTCCCCAACGTAAAGCCCTCCATGCTACCGCTCTTGCTGCGCTGCGATAGCCCGATGCCCATGATGAGGCCGAAGTAACAAAGGATGACGATCAGATCGATGGTGAGATTCATTTCAAATACGGAGACGAGAGGGTGAACGAATGGCTAGAGTGTCCATGGTTGACGGCTTTTCGCCAAGTAGAATTCACCGAACAGGAATTTCTCGATCCATCCAGAACCCACTCCCTTCGTTTGATGCCACAATTCACATCGCTGAATCGTTGATATTCACGATGAAAGTTCACCACACGATCCTCAGCATTATCGGCACTCTGACCCTCGCCTCTTGTGGCGATCCCGGCAAAGAAACTGCTCGCCAATCGGAGCATCCAGATAAGCCACAAGTCTATGCCACGAATTATCCGTTGAAGTGGTTCGCAGACAAGATGGCAGGCTCCGCCGCAAACGTCGTTTACCCAGCACCCCCTGACGAAGATCCAGCTTTTTGGAAACCCGCAGACGATGTCGTCGCAGCCTTTCAGGAAGCGGATCTAATTCTTATGAACGGAGCTACCTATTCGAAGTGGGCAGACAAGGTGACGCTACCATCGTCCAAGATTGTCGATACCTCCGCAGGCTTTGCCCCTAACTTCATCGTTACCCAAGGTGAAGTCACCCACAGCCACGGCCCAGGTGGCGCACACTCGCATTCAGGCACAGCATTCACCACGTGGCTTGACCTCCAGCAAGGTATCCAACAAGCCGCAGCGGTTCGCGATGCGCTCCAAAAACTCATCCCAGCACAGAAGGATCAAATCACCGAGCGCTTCAACGAGATCAAAGCCACGCTTGAGTCACTAGACCAGCGCCTCCTAGCCGTTGGCAAGCGGATCAACAACGCACCCATCGTCGCCTCACACCCCATCTACCAATATCTGGCACGGCGCTATGGCATCAATCTCAAGCCCATGCTCTGGGAGCCAGAGGTCGTCCCGGATGACAAGGCCATGACCGACCTTCAGACACTCATCGCCACCCACCCAGCCAAGTGGATGATCTGGGAGGGCGAGCCCGCCGCAGAAAGTGTGGCCAAACTGAAGGCGATCGGCATCGAGTCCGTGGTCTTTGATCCATGCGGCAACACACCCGATAGCGGGGACTTCATCAGTGTCCTCACCAGCGATGTCGAGAACCTCGAAAAGGCGTTTCCATAGCGCGTAGGGATTCCTAAGCCCACATTTTCGCAGCGGCACCTCCGCGCATAAGAAAATATCACTTTTTCTGTTGACGCCTTTTTGAGGCGTGCTAATGTCCACACACTTCGATCCAAATCCGACCTTCAATGAAAACACTTTCAGCATCAACCCATACACCCAGAGCGCATACCGTGCGCCGGATGGGACTATGGTGCTCCGAGTGTGGGATTCTGGATAGCCAGGCCTTTAATTTGGGGGGTTATAGCCCCGACCAAGGAGGTTCCGAGTAGAGAACATTATTTCGCGTCACACACGCAAGTTTTGCAGCCCTGCTCGCTCCCAGTAGCCAGCAGGGCTTTTTTGTTTTCAACGATAACTGAGGATCCGCACGAGGTCCACTCACACAAACCCAGAAAACCCCACAGAACCATTCTTCACCTGAATTGCATCAACACCACCGCATCAACCCATCCCCCCAGTCTCACCAGTCTGACCGGCGGCAACCGCCGCCCCACCTGATCGCCCGAGTGCGGGACTCAGCTCAGAGCCACGAGACACCAAGTCCCAAAAGGGCATCTGCAACCCTCGGTTGGCGCCTCAAAAATGCGCTCAACTTGAAGGCCACGGGAGGACCACGTATATGCGTAGGAATTCTTAAGCCATTGCGACGTGATTACAGCTCACGTTGCTCCGATTTTCCCATATCCAAAAAGCTTCCCTGGGAGGTGTGCTACAAACACCGAAACATCCGCCGTGAAATACCTGCGGGTGCGATTCCACCACGGTGGAATGGCAGCGGTGTTCGTTCTATTTATGCGTGACGAGGATGTGCCTACTAGGCAGCCACGTCACCCATGAATGGCCGCAGCAGAAGGCAGTGATCCCGCCCCCTGCTGCGGCCATTCCATTTCATAGAACACACGGCGGTGGCAGACAAGCAATGCGGCGGACTCCAAACCCGCGTCAATGTGGGGGCAGTACCCACCCGCCGTGCCATGCGGCGGTAGATCGCTAAAGAGGCGACCTGGATTGTAACCCCAGTGCCCCAAGGGCCAGCACGGAGCATTACCGTGACGCCGCACCATTTCAATTTCAACCAAATCGCAGGGAGAGCCAGTGCTCTGTCCGGTCTCATAAGCCAGACTTGGTGGGTGCAATTGCCTTCGGCTATGCAGCCAGGCTTCGCCGGGAATGATGCGCTAACGCGCAAGCGTTCCCATCCCTGCAACCAATCTTCGGTCGTGAAGAAGAACAGCAGACTCGCCTCCTTGTCAGGGAGGAGAAAGCGGGGGCAGCACCCGTCTCGACCGCCAATTCATAGGGCCTGTAGTGTAGAAGTCTGCACGGCTGTCCCGCAAACAGCAAGAGACGGAGCGCTACCGTCCGGGTCCACCCATTTCAATTCCCCAGTGAGATAAAGTAGCCTGACGGCCTGTTAAGCCGTTCGTCGTGGTGCAAGTCCACGCCGGGGAGCCAGTTTGTTCAACAATCCTTCCGTAGCTCAACAGCAGAGCAGCCGGTCGATAACCGGCAGACCGTGGAGCGTCACCACGCGGAAGGACCATTCTATATAGACGCTGGATGGCTCAGACAGATGAGCGGCGGGTTGAAAATCCGCAGAGGTTGGCGCGCTCCCAACTCCAGCGACCAGTTTAGCGGTATTGATGTAGCAGTAGCATTTCTGTCTTCCAAACAGATCGCGCCGGGGCAGAACCGGCATACCGCACCAATCACACCCACACTCCTCCGTGGCCGACATAGAAAGGCACCTGTCTTGTAAACAGGCCCATGTGGGCGCGAACCCCACCGGAGGACCCATTTCAGAGTCTCTTCATAGTGTAACAGTAGCATTCTTCGTTGTGAACGAAGCGGTGCCGGGGCAGAACCGGCTGAGGGAACCAATTTCAATGCATCGTGCACAAGACAAAGAGTCGAGTCAGCCGCCTGCAAAGCCGCTTTACCCAGTTCAAGTCTGGGGTGCACGTCCATTTCTCAACACACGCCCGTGTAGCTCAATCCGTACAGAGCGCTGCGCTTCGAACGCAGAGGTTGCAGGTTAAAATCCTGCCAGGGGTGCCAGTTTCATCGCGCATGAGAGGGCCAGCGAACTCGCCTGTTTTGGAGACAGGAGGCGCCCGGGGCAGCACCGGGGTGCGCGACCCAATCCATCGTCCCCGTCCTCGCAAACGCTGGACCAACCGATTGACCCTGGTTGTTGGCAACCAGCGCAACCATCCCCCGTTGCACCGCTTTCCGGATTCCGACGACTCGTCGGATCCCCATGGAAAGCCGACGAGTCGTCGGCACTCCCCATTTCCCCTTGCAGCCTCATAGCTCAATCGTCAGAGCATCCGGCTTTGAACCGGAAGGCTGGTGGTGCGACTCCACCTGAGGCTGCCATTTTTCACTTTTGCCCATGTAGTCCAACAGCAGAGACAACCGCCTCAGAAGCGGTCGAGTGCGGGTGCAAATCCTGCCGTGGGCACCAACTTCATGTCCCCGTAGCTCAGCAGAAAGAGTGGCTGATTACGAATCAGCAGGCCGCAGGTGCAACTCCTGCCGGGGACACTCTTTCCTGCTCCCGTAGCTCAATCGTAAAGAGCGCCGTGCTTCTAACGCGGACGATGAAGGTTAGAGTCCTTCCGGGAGCGCCACCTCCACTTTTTTATGGAACGTCAACCGGACAAGCGAGCCGGGGCTAGTTGCTAACTAGACAGTGCCAGTTTCACGGGCTGGCATGAGGAGCATGTCCTCGGCGTTCCGCCATTTTCCTTTCAATGACCCTGTCGTCTAATTGGCTAAGACATCCGACTTTCTATCGGATAACTGCGGGTTCGAATCCCGCCAGGGTTGCCAATTTCTCAGAACCGCAAGCTTTAACAGTGAAGCAGCAGGCTTTTAATCTGCTGAACACGGGGCAGTACCGTGGCGGTTCACCATCTCCCGCCTGTTGGTGAAACAGCATCACGTCTGGCTTATATCCAGAAATCGAAGGGGGCAGATCCTTCACCGGCGACCAACAACTTTTGGGGCAGCGAGACCGGAGTTACTTCGCCTTCCACGCCTACGATTCTCCAGTCGATTTTCTCCCCAAATCCCCTTCCCAAAAATCACCTCAACATGCGGCAGCGATGCCGGGGTTACTTCGGGACCTGAAACGCCCCATTCGCGGGCTTCAGGCGGCTCATCACGAGCCGGTGCCCCTGGCAAACTTCCTCCGCATTCAACATCCCAAAATACCATGAAGTTTAACTTCCTGAAAAAGCGCCCACGCGGTGACACGGTCAACCTCGCGGGTGGCGAAGCATTCCTCGAAACGCCAAAAATGGAACTGGCTTCGCTGATGCTGACATCCATGCTCGAGGACCAATTCTACCGCAGGGCCGATGCCACGGCGCGGCGCCTGCGCCAACTCATCGCGCAACAGCCAGACAAGCGATTCGTCGCTAAGACGGCGTTGTTTGCGCGTAAAGAAGCAGGAATGCGCAGTGTCACTCATCTGGCAGCCGCAGAGCTTGCCAATAGCGTGAAGAGCGAAAGCTGGACGGCGAGGTTTTATGACCGCGTCGTTCATCGGCCTGATGACGTGATGGAAATCCTTGCTTGCTACCATGGTACGCACGGGAAGATCATCCCAAACTCCCTCAAGAAGGGACTCGGCCGTGCCCTAGCTCGGTTTGATGAGTATCAACTGGCCAAGTACCGCAAGAAGACTGCGGACATATCTCTGGTCGATGCCGTGAATCTCGTTCACCCGCCCGCCACAGAAGCCCTGGGGAAACTGGTCAAAGGCACGCTAGCGTCTGCGGAAACGTGGGAGACAAAACTCACGCAAGCAGGCTCGACAGCGGCCAGTGAAATCGAACTATCAGCCCTCAAGCGCGAGGCTTGGTCCGACTTGATCCGCACTCGCAAGATCGGCTACTTCGCTCTATTGCGAAATCTACGCAACATCTTGCAGGCCTTCTCCGCCCCAGTGTGCAGCCCCTTCGACGTTCTGGATAAACTGGAGGTCCAAGCAGCAGAAAGTGACGACGTCATTGACGCCGCCCTGGCGATGCTGCGCGATGAAAAACTCATCCGCAAATCGCTGGTGATGCCATTCCGTTTCCAGACGACGGTGGAAGCGATCAAATCCGCCGACTTAGCTCGCGCCGCCGACGTGCTCGCTGCGCTCAGCGATGCGGTGGATATGTCGCTCGCAAACGTGCCAACCTTTCCGGGCCGCACCCTCATTGCGCTGGATGACTCTGGCTCCATGATCGGTCGGCCGCTGAAGACAGGCTCGCTGTTTGCAGCAGCCTTGGTGAAGGCCAACGATGCCGACCTCATCACGTTTAGCGAATCCGCTAGATACGTCACGCTGAACAAGCGCGACAGCACACTGACACTGGCATCAACCCTTGAGGGTATGGCCCAGGCGCGAGGCACGGATTTTCACTGCATCTTCCGCACCGCCAACCGCGCCTACGACCGCATCATCATCCTTTCAGACATGCAAGGATGGATCGGCCACATGGCACCGACCGATACCTTCAATCAGTGGAAGTCTCTATATCGCAGCAACCCAAAGGTCTTCAGCTTTGACCTCCAAGGTTACGGCACGCTACAGTTGCCGGAGCGGAACGTCTTCTGTCTAGCCGGGTTTTCCGACAAGACGATGGACACACTCGCCCATCTGGACCACGATCCAGCGGCGCTGATTCGGCAGATTGAGGAAATCGACCTCTAAAACACCCCACAATCCGTTTGCTCCGCCCATCCACTGGCGGGGCAAGGGGTTCCACGCCAGCACTGTGCCAGCCTTGCCACTTGGCAAACAGCCAGTTTTGGCTATGCTTAACGTCCAGAACGAACACCGCTCCCACTCCCAATGGGAAACCGTGCTCTCCCTTTTCTCACCAAGAGGACCAATTATGAAAGACGTTCTGAACAAAACGAGCGTGCTGGTACTGAACCGGCACTGGCAAGCCATCGACGTAAAGACGCCCATTGATGCCTTCAGCATGATGGCAGCAGGCAATGCGACAGCGCTAGATATCTGCGGCCAGGAGGATCTCCGCCCCGTCCGGTGGGAAGACTGGCTGAGCCTGCCAGTGCGGGATGAAGATAACTGCATCGGCACCGTTAATGGCCCGGTCCGTGTCCCGACGATCTTAGTGCTCGCACGCTTTGACCGCGTGCCAAGGCGACGCCCCAAGTTTTGCGCCAAGGCCATCTGGGAACGAGACGGTGGTGTCTGCCAATACACCGGCCGAAAACTGCGCCCGAACGAAGGGAACATCGATCACGTTGTTCCGGTGTCCCGGGGTGGAGCGAGCAGTTGGGAAAATTGCGTTCTCGCAGACAAAAAGATCAACAGCAAGAAGGGCAACAAGCTGCCCGAAGAGGCGGGTCTGAAACTGCTGCGCAATCCTTTCACCCCGCGGGAACTTCCGGTCACCCAGCTGATCCGCAATTCCCACTCGGTACGGGATTGGGACATGTTCCTAAATCACGCATCAGACAGTTAATCGGCCACTTCAACGAAACAAGAAGGGCTGGGGAGTCTTCTCCCCAGCCCTTCCCGTGTTAGTGTGGACGGAATACGCGCGCTATTTAACGATTAGAGTTGCCTGGGCAGCGGCTTCCGTTTCGGCTTCACCGTCCGCTGCAATCGAAGCGGAATCCAATTCTGTGGTGATACTGAAGTTATCAAACACGAGCGCAGCAGGCTCGGTCGAGCCCGGCAGCCAGATGGCAGAGACGTCACCAAGGCGCGCCTCACTGGAATCAACGCCAAGGGATTGGCCATCAAACATGGACACACCGTCCAAGCTCAGGCCCCAAGTCGCGGCAACAGGATCGACCTCGAATGCAAATTTTTGGGAGGCACCCGCGACCAACTTCGCATCAAGATCCCAGGCCTGTCCCGAAGCATTGACGACACGCATGGATCCATCCTCTGCTGACATCCAGAGCGCCAGCAAAGGTTCTTCTCTCTCATTGTAGATGCTCCATGAAAACTGATCCTTGCTATTCCCCGTGGCGGCAAGATCCAGATTGGCGTCGAAGGATACATACACTTTCTGGCCCGTGCCTTCTACCGACTCCGGCAATGCATGCCATAGACAGACTGGCTCCGCAGACACGCCCTTCACACCGCCCAATTTCGCAACTTGCCCACCCCCTATCGGATCGGTAACCACGGCAGTAGCCTCCTCGCTGTCTGCCTTCCAATCCTTCTGACCACCCAATGCCGCCCCAACCACGAAGCCAGCGTTAACATCGAATGTTGCCTCAGGCTCAGGTGGCGACTGGGCGGTCGTCAAATGGGAGAAGATGATATAGCCCCCAAGGCCGCCACCATAGGCACTGACCGCCGTGTAATAGCTGGTGCCCTGGATTGCAGTAAACACGACGCGACTCGTTAAATCGGAACGGAAGTCATCGTTATAGGCTTCAGAGATGAGCCCACCAAAACCAGCTACTGTTGCGGAGGGACGATAGACGGCCAACACTGTATCAAACTTGCTTCCAACGAGATCAATCGCGTACCGCCCACTCTTCGGGCAAGTCCATTTCCACCAAGCCGACCGGCCTGACGAGACACCTGCATGGGCCGGCTCACCGCCTTCACGAGTAAAGCCCCTATTGTCAGCCAGAAGAGAATTTCCAGTGCCTGTCAAAATCATCGAGTCAGCGAAATCGTCGTTCGCGTACGCAGTGGTGACAATGAAGTTTTGTGCCGTCGTCGCGGAACCACCTTTGGTTGTCACAGTGATCGGTCCACTGACCGTCCCGAACGCAACGGTTGCGACCAGCAGATCATCACCAGTCCTCACGAAAGCAGCAGGCTTGGAGCCGATCTTGACTGAAGTTGTCCAGCGGAGATTTTGGCCGGTGATCTCGACCTTTGCGCCAACCTTCCCCTGGGTAGGAGTGAAGAGCGACACAACTGGCGCAGGAATTGGATCAATGACCAGGTTCGCAGGATTACTGATGACAGATCCCACCGGATTGCTCACAACCACGTCATAAGAACCCGCGTGGGTCAACTGTGCATTGCTGATTTTATAAGTTGCGGCCGTCGCACGTGGGATGGCAATACCGTCCTTTCTCCATTGATACTTGAGTGGCTTACCGCCAACCGCTGCAATAGACAACGTGACGGCGTCACCCACATATGCGTTCTGACTCAGCGGGTGAACCGTCACCGAAGGTCCCACGATCACAAAAGCTGTCACCGTCCGGCTAGTAGCCTTGCCGACATCATTCGTTACAAGCACGCGATATTTGCCTGCGTCCGTTGTCTGCGCATTTGGGATGTTTAGCGTGTCGGAAGTTTGTCCGACGAGGTTCACATTCGATTTCTGCCATTGGTAGAGCAGAGTCGGTGACCCCGTGGCCCCTACCGACAGGGTCAGCGATGATCCGATGGCAAAGTATTTGTTAGTTTCTGGTTGGACTGTAATTACCGGTGGATCTTCGACCGTCAGTGACGCCGCCCGGCTAACCACGGCAGGGGTACCTGGAACCGCCGGAGCAGTAAACGGATTGGTGATTCGCACCGAGTAGTTGCCTTCGTTCGCCGCATCCGCTCGACTAATTGTCAGCACCGCCTTAGTCGCCCTTGGAATATCGACCCCGTTCTTCATCCATTGGTATTTCAATGCAGGCGAACCCGTGGCCACGACGCGAAATACTGCAGTCTTCTTGCGAGCGACCTTTGTGTCAGCAGGCTCAGTGGTAATGATGGGCGGCGACAGTACTTTAACCGTCGCCTCACGACTTGTGGCGGATGCTGCGGCATTCGAAACAATGCATCGGTAAGCACCAGCATCAAACCACCCAACAGGGCTCAGGTCCAAAGTCGATGAATTCGCCGAAGGGATGTTCACTCGCTTAAACTGCCATTGATAGTGCAGATCGGTCCCGGTGGCCGCCACCGATAACGTGAGGGAATCCCCTGCGTTAACCGTAGCACCAACCGGATGGCTTGTGATTATCGGCCGATCAAAAATCGCCAAATTGACTGCTGCGCTGGTTGTTGGCCCCTTTGGGTTAGAGATCACCACAAAGTAGCTGCCGACGGAAGTCGGCAACCCCTTCACTGTCAGAGTCGTTCCTGTTGCTCGGGCGATGGGAGTTCCGTTAAAGAACCATTGATAAGTGAGACGTGGATCACCAGCGGCCTTCACGCTAAACCTCCCGGTGCTCCCCGTGACCAAATTCAGATCCTGGGGCGGAACGAGAATAAAAGGCGCGGAACTCACCGTGAGCTTAGCTGCATTGCTATACACAAAACCTGCCGCGTTGGAAATCCTGACGCGATAGTTAGCAATGTCAGGAATTTGCACGTTTGAGAGGCTGAGCGTATCGCTCGTCTCCCCGACAAGATCTACATTGTTTTTCTGCCACTGATAAAGAAGCGGGGCATAACCGGTCGCGACCACCGAGAAATTTACATTGTCTCCTTGATTGGCAGCCACGGCCAAAGGCTGAGTCGTGACTCTGGGCTTCTGCCGAACATCGAGCGCGGCGTCAGCACTATAGACAAAGTCTACCAAAGGGTCCCCTGCACCATTGGTCAGTTTGCACCGATAGATTCCCTGTTGAGCTGGGGTGACACGCGCAATTCTGTAGGTCGCCGAAGTGGCCCCCTTCACATTCACGCCGTCCTTTTGCCATTGGTACCGGATCGGGCCGCGACAAGTTGCTGCTACAGTAAACGTAGCGGCAGTGCCTTCGTTTACGGCCTGGGGGATGGGATCAAGTGTAACGAGTGGAATATCAGGCAAGGGAACAAACGTTCCCGTCAGTTGATACTCCCCTTGGCTACCGTAGTTCGTCCAACCTGTCGGGCTAGGAACCGTTGGTGTCCCTTCTGCTCCACCACTCACCGCAATGTAGTAGGTGCCTCTGGCCAGTGTCGCATTGATGGTTGCGCTCAGAGTGCCCACGTCGGATGCGGCCGCTAGCAGGGTGCCAGCTGAATCATACAGTTCGAGTTTTGCATCGTAGCTCGGGACCGGTTGCGCAGGTCCCGCCGCGACGGAAAGAGGGCCCCCAAATGTGTTAATCTTGAAGAAATCAACATCGCTTAGCCTTTCAACGACGCCCAGTTTGTCGATTGTTCCAGTCTCATTATCAATCAGAGTAGCCGCTGTGCGGGTGTTTGGGTAGTCATCCGCAAGGAACCCAAAGTGATTGCGCGAGGAGGAAATGATCGCGTTATCATCTTCCACCGTATTGTTCGCCTGAAAATATTCACCCTTGCTCCAATGAACCAAATTGGCACCAAACGGCGCACCCATGATCGGCCCCCACGATGCTGCACCAGTGCCATGCCCGCCATAGTATGCGGCGCTCAATGTACCGTCGTGCGACAATCCTAGCGTATGCCCGAGTTCGTGTGAAATAGTCATCGCCATGATTTCCACGTTATTCTGATTGTATGACCAGCACGGAATATCTGATGAAAAACTCCCAGCCCCGGCCCCGGAGAAGCTATTCAGGTAGGCGACGCCCCCCGCAGTTGGCGCAGCCGTCTTGGTCGTCGTAACGATACAACGCATTCTCCAGCCTACCGGAGCACCGTCGTACCGACTACGATTGCAGGTCACCGTCACGTTGAATCCCTTAAAGTCCTCAGAGACGGCTTCACAAACCGCCAGCATTCCCCCCGGAGTAATCTCGGATCCACCCAGTGTCGCGGGTGCGGCCACAATGGTCCCCCCACGATTCCACAGAGGATCGGTCACCGTTTCACCGTCGAAATCCAAATAGAGAACCGCCGTTGCGCTCGGGCGGCTGTCGAAGTTTGGCGGCACAACGATCGATTGAGGCCCTGAATTGCCGGCCTGCTGGGTCGCGCCACCTTCGCCCGGGGCAACCGGCATCCCAGCGCACTCGATGACCGAAATCGGCCTTTTCTGCAGCAATACCTGCCCGTTCGCCGAGGTCTCCACGACATAGCCAACCTTTTCATGTGGCAGACGAATGATTCCCGATTTCCCAGATGGACGCTCCGCAAAGGCGAAACTCCCCAAATCGTCACCATCAACCGCCCCACCCACAAGTACTGAACCGTCGGCTTCGACACGCACACCGTTGACTCTCCCTTGAATCTCACGCCCCTCTTCGAGGGGAATCGCGATTAGGTCCCCTACGCTGAGTGAACTCAAACGAGGGAAGGACCCAGCCTTGATCGCTGATGAGGAGAGCGTCTGTGCTGGATCAGTCGCGAGACTCCAAGGCTCACCTTCTGGCAATGGCGCAGTAACCGGCGCGGGAAGAGCCATTGGGCGGCCAAATACCGAACGGACAGCAACCGAAGAACCCACCCGCGAGGGACCGCGATCAATGGCCGCGGAAGGAACGCCTGATCTCGACGTGGGCACACTCGCAACTGCCCCGGCTTGAGAGTCAGATTCAGACCTTGAGGGTCCGTTCATCATCAATATGCCCGTCAATAATAGGGCACCCGTAGCCGCGACTGGGGCCAGCCAAGTTTTCATTTTCATCGATTGTGGTGGAGGAGGGTTCAGGGTGGAGGATAGCGGGAACACACAAGAAAACACAATCAGAAAATTCGCTAATTTGGAGGCATCCAAACACCCGGATAGGTCAACCTCCCCCCTTAACCTGGGTCCAAGCTTGATAGCGCAAGCAAGTTGCCCCACTTTGTCCTCGTCCACTATGCCCAATATCCTTCTCATTGACGATCACTTTGTCGTTCGCAGCGGTCTGATTGCTTCCTTGGAGCTGGAGTCAGATCTTCGTGTCGTGGGCCAGGCCGAGCGAGGGGAGGATGCACTATCCCGCTACGCTGACTGCAGCCCTGACATTGTGCTGATGGATCTGCAACTTCCCGGCATGTCCGGGATCGAGGCCACAGGCGCACTGCTCGCCGCCTATCCCGAAGCACGCGTATTGATCTTTTCCACCTTCGCCCGTGATGAAGAAATTCAGGCCGCTTTGAGAGCGGGTGCGCTCGGATATCTGCAGAAGTCCTCGTCGCGAGACGATCTCCTGACAGCAATTCGGACGGTCGCCGACGGTCACACCTCCCTCCCGCCCGATATTGCGCGGCGATTGGACACCTTGTCAGCAGAACCGGACATCACGCCTCGCGAGAGGGAAATCCTCGCCCGCATTGCGCTCGGCAACGCCAACAAAGAAATTGCGGCTCAGTTAGGAATCGCGGAGGACACCGTAAAACAACACGTCAGCCGCATCCTGCAAAAGCTGCATGTCAACGACCGAGCCCAAGCGACAGCGGAGGCGATTCGGCGCGGTTTGGTGACCGTTTGACGAACACCCCACTAAAGTGGGATGTCCGGTCAGCGAAAAGAGCTGGGCTGGGGACGTTGGTTCTCTCATACTCGCCATCACTGCCAACCTATGATCCCACGTCCAACCAACGCATCCTACCTTTTCCTCCTGTCCTGCCTCATGGCGCAACCGCTTTGCGGCCAAAACGACGCGGGCGGGAATGATGCAACCGATAAGGTCCAGCCAGCCCCCGTCATGCAGTGGCGCTTTGATAATGCCACCGAGGCGGGTCCTCGTTCACCATCGTATCTAGGTTTCTCTGCCGACAACAAGGCCATGCTCTTTCCAGGCGATGGAAAAAAGGGCGTCATTGAGGTCAAAGACAGCGAATCGATTCGATTTGGACTGAACGACACCATCACCATTGAGGCATGGGTCAAGACCGCCGGCCTCACTTCGGGGGCTCCTTATATTGTGGGCAAGGGGCGCTTGGGCACGAAGGAGTTTGGTGCCAACAATCAAAACTACGCTTTTCGCCTCCAAGCCGGCAAGACCGGCGCGCAGATCGGGTTTCTCTTCCACAGCGCCGATGTCCCAGGGAAAAAGGGCGAATGGCACCGATGGTGGTCCACAGAAATGATGCCCGCCGCAGGCTGGCATCACGTAGCGGTCACTTACACCTTTGGGAAGCCCAAGAGCATCAAGGGCTTCATCGACGGACGCGAAACCGACGGCACCTGGGACATGGGCGGCGCTACGGATCGCGGCCCGGTCGTGGATGGAGACTCCCTCCTTGTCGGCACCGGCTCCACCCGCACTGGAACCCATGCGCTGAAGGGATGGCTTGATGATGTCGCCATCTATCGTGGTCCTGTGGATTTCGACCTGATCAAGTCCCGCTACCAATTCGTGCCACCGCCACCTGCGGTCGTCGCAAAAGACGTCCCGGCTGGACGGGTGCTTGTTCAACTCGCGGAGGAAGGCATGCCGGACGCCAACGCTTGGCCCAGTGAGCCACCAAAGGTCGCAGAGACCTATACCGAAGACGCTTTTGGATTCCTTAACGTGCCGCAGAAATACGTAGAAACAGGCGTCCGCGGCGACCGTCATGTGCCATTCCTCCTACGCGCGGCCGCCACGGTCACCCTGCCCAAGGGCAAGCATCGCCTGCTGCTCCGTGCTCGCGGGGCCACCAACCTTTACATTGACGGCAAGACCATTCTCAACACCCCCTTTCCACCCACCGACAGCGATGGACATCACCTTGTCGCGGATCAAAAGGGCTATCTTGATCTAGGCCCCGATTTCCGCTTTGTGCCTCCAGGCAACCGAGAATCCTGGTGTGAGTTTGAGGCGACCGGGAAACCTCAATTTGTCGTGCTCGAGACTGTCGTTGGCAGTTTCGCTGGCAAGAGCGTCCGCCGCCCAGAGCTGGGAGAAACCGTCGTCGCTTGGTCCCGTGAGGGCACCGAGACTTGGCAACTCCTAACCCCTGGCAACCGCGAAGTCGCCTTTACCGACAAGGGGATTGAGACCTATGAGGCAGAGCGCAATTCCTATTATGCCGAAGTGGACGCCAAGGCCCGCGCGGCGATGCGCGCCACACATGATGACTACTGGAACAAGCGCAGAGAAGCAGCGAAAGCCTGGATCGCCAAGACACCTGAAGTCAAGGTTCCAGAACTGGTCAAAGGATTCCCAGCCAGCAACCCGATCGACAAGTTCATCGCAGCAAAAATCGCCGAAGTCTCCGACCAGGCTACCCATCAGGGCAGTGTCGATTTCTTCAAAGACGTCGCCCCAGTCTTCGAAGCCAAATGTGTCGAGTGCCACCGCGGCACCAAGGCAAAAGGCGGTCTGCGCCTCGATTCCCTTGCTGATGCGATGAAAGGCGGCAAGTCCGACGGTGCCGCCGTCGAACCGGGCAAGCCTTCTGCGAGCGCCATCATCGCCCGTATCACCAGCGATGACGAAGATGAGGTCATGCCTCCCAAAGGCTCAAGAGTCTCAAAAGAGGAGACCGCCCTCATCACCAAATGGATCAGCGAAGGTGCCTACTGGCCGGAGATCCGTGCCGATCACCTAACCCTGACTCAGCCCGCCGATGACCTCACCTTCCTCCGCCGCGTCACCCTGGACACCGTGGGCGTCGTGCCTTCGCTGGAAGAAATCGCAGCCTTTGAGAAGAATCCAGATCGCGCCGCCGTCATTGATCGACTGGTCGCGGATCCCCGCTGGGCAGACCATTGGATGGGCTACTGGCAAGATGTTTTGGCGGAGAATCCCAACATCCTCAACCCGACTCTCAACAACACCGGCCCATTCCGCTGGTGGCTCTATGAGTCCCTCCAGGACAACAAACCGATGGACCTCTTTGTCACCGAACTCCTCCGCCAAAAAGGCAGCGAGAGACTTGGCGGCCCCGCTGGATTTGGTACGGCATCGCAAAACGACGTCCCCATGGCCGCCAAGGGCACCATCGTCAGCACCGCGTTTCTTGGTGTCGAAATGAAGTGCGCCCGCTGCCACGACTCCCCCACGAACAAGTCCATGCAGGAAGATCTCTTCCAACTCGCCGCGATGCTCGGCACCAAAGAGATCGAACTCCCCATCACCAGCAGCGTGAACCCAGATCGCTTCAAGATGATGGCCAGGAAGCCGCTCATCACCATCTCCCTGAAGCCTGGCACCAAAGTCCAGCCCAAGTGGCCCTTTGCAGAGTTCTGCGACGAATCCGCCGCCTCCCTCGCCGAAGATCCCAAGGACACACGCGATCAACTCGCTGCCATGATCACCGCGCCACAAAATGAGCGCTTCGCACAAGTCATCGCCAACCGTATCTGGTCGCGTCTAATGGGGCGCGGCATTGTTGATCCCGTGGACGATTGGGAAAAGGCAAAGCCAACCCACCCAGAGCTCCTAAAATGGCTTGGGCGCGAGTTTGTGAGGAGCGGCTACGACATGAAAGAGCTCGCCAAGCTTATCCTCAATTCTCAAGCGTACCAGCGAGCAACGGACCCCATCCTAAAGGCCACCAGCCCGCTCTACACCTCCCCCGCCCCAAGGCGACTGTATGCCGAGCAGATTGTCGATTCCCTCTTTGCCGCCACCGGCAAGCCTTTCCGCACTGAGGAAGTGTGCTTGGACATCGATAACACCCGTGACTTGAAAAACGCCATCCACCTCGGCAAGCCCCGCCGCTGCTGGATGCTGACAAGCACCAGCAACGAGCGAGATCGCCCAAGCCTTGCCCTACCGAGAATCCAAGCCGTCACAGACGTCCTTGCCGCCTTCGGTTGGCGCGGCTCCCGGCAGGATCCGGTCAGCAAGCGCGATGCAGACCCGAACGTTCTCCAGCCCGCCATTCTCAGCAACGGCACCGTCGGCGTGTGGTTGACCCGACTCAGCGACGACCACGGCATCACCACTTTGGCATTGGAAAATCAATCCGTGGATCAACTGGTCGAAAGCCTCTTCCTCAAGCTCCTGACCCGTCGTCCGACGGCAGAGGAAAAGGCCATCTACACGAAGCATTTGTCTCAAGGATTCGACACACGTCTCACCGATCTGCCGAGCGCTGACAGCAATCAACCCATCACGCGCGAACGGGTAAAATACGTCTCCTGGAGCAATCACCTGGATGGCGAAGCCACCATCGTCCGCCAGCAGCAAGAGGCAGACGCCCGGGCAGGAGATCCACCCACGACCAAACTGAACGCCGAGTGGCGTCAACGCATGGAGGACGTCCTCTGGGCCATGCTCAACGCCCCAGAGTGGGCCTTCAGCCCGTAGCCCTTCGCAAAATCAGCTCCAAACTTCACGTACCAAGTCATCATCATGAAACGTCGCACATTCCTCACCCAAGCCGCCGCCTTTGGCGCAGCACCGCTTTTTGCCAATACCACACCCGTCGTCGTGCCCAAGGGCAAAGCAGAACACTGCATCTTCATTTGGCTCGGTGGCGGCATGGCGCAGATCGACACCTTTGACCCTAAAAAGTTGGGCAATAATGTCGATAAAACCAAGATCGCCGGTTCCCTCTACAAGGCCATCGACACCTCGGTGAAAGGCGTGCAGGTCACGGAGCACCTGAGTAAGACAGCCAAGGTCATGGAGTATGTCACTGCTATGCGCACGGTGAATCATCACGTCATCGATGAACACGCCTTTGCCACCAACCTCGTTCACACTGGACGCATGATTTCAGGCAACGTCGTGTATCCCAGCATCGGCTCCATCATCGCCAACCAGCGGGGCGCAGCGGATCCCGATGTGCCGGCATACATCCTCATCGGCTACCCAAATGTCAGCCGCGGCCCCGGCTTTCTGGGAGCTAAGAGTGGCTATGTGTATCTGACGGATACCAATACAGGTCCAGCTGGATTTACTCGCCCCGATTACGTCGATGAAAAACGCGCCGAAGTCCGCCACGAATTGCTGAAACCCCTCATGGCACGCGCCGCCAAGGATTCTTCAGCGGCCGACTACGAGATGGCGCAGCAGGAGGCTCTCCGCCTTGCTGGACCGAAGTTCATGCGACACTTCAACTTGAAGGAAGAACCCGATGCCCTGCGCAACGAGTACGGTGGCGAGTTTGGCCAACGTTGCCTTCTGGCCCGTCGTCTGGTTCAGGCAGGCGTTCGCTTCATTGAAGTCTCCCACAATCTGAACTTCATGAACGGCACCGGTTGGGACATCCACAATGAGGGCTACAAGAATCAGCACCTTCTCATCCAAGAACTCGACACCGCACTCGCCGCACTCATCGGTGATTTGAAGGCCCAAAAGATTCTGGATAAGACACTCATCGTCGTCGGCACCGAGTTCGGGCGCCCACCAGAATTTGACGGACGTGGTGGACGCGGTCACCAAGGCACGACCTTCTCCATGGTGCTCGCGGGCGGTGGACTGAATCACTGCGGTGCGTACGGCGTCACCGATGAACTCGCTAAAAAGCCGGTCGACAACCCTGTGCCACTGGTCGATTTCCACGCCACGATTCATGCCGCGATGGGGATTGATCCAAGCAAAGAACTCATGGATGGTTCCCGCCCGGTGCCTATCACCGATGGTGGCAAGCCAGTCACCGCGCTGTTTGGTTAACCGACATGGATCCGCACGCTCTCCCAGAGGTTGCGGATAACGGACCATCAACTCGACAAAGAAAAGGCGCGATCAGAGTTCCCCTGATCGCGCCCAAAGTTGACTTAAAACTTTAGAACTTAGATCGCAGCCGCGACCAAGTTTTCCAGTTTCACGATATCTTCGCCAAACTTGCGGATCCCTTCAGCGGTTTTTTCGGTCGCCATCGGGTCCTCGTTGAAGAGCCAACGGAAGCTCTTCTCGTCACTGGCCACACGATCAATTTTCAGCGACTTGGCAGCCTCTGCATTCAGCTTTGGCTCAATGGTCTCATCGGCAGCTTGCAACTCGCCCAGCAAACCTGGGCTGATGGTCAGCAGATCACAGCCGCACAACTCAGTGATCTCACCCTTGTTGCGGAAGCTTGCTCCCATCACCTCAGTGGTGTGACCGAAGTGCTTGTAGTAATTGTAGATCGCTGTCACTGACTGCACGCCTGGATCTTCCTGTGGCGAGAAATCTTTGCCAGAGTTTTTCTTGTGCCAGTCGAGGATACGACCCACGAAAGGAGAGATCAATTTGATGCCGCCTTCCGCGCAAGCAACAGCCTGCGCCAGGGAGAAAAGCAGGGTGAGGTTGCAATTGATGCCTTCTTTCTGAAGGATCTCAGCAGCCTTGATGCCCTCCCAGGTGGAGGCAATCTTGATCAGGATACGCTCGCGAGAGATCCCGGACTTCTCGTAGAGCCCGATCAGGTGGCGAGCTTTGTCCAGCGTGCCCTGCGTGTCGAAGGAGAGACGCGCATCGACTTCAGTCGAAACGCGCCCCGGGACGATCTTCAGAATTTCCAGACCAAAATTGACCAAGATGCGATCCATGATCGATTCTACAAGGGCTGCGCCTGAGAGAGAGGACCCTTTGTGATCTGTCACAGCCTGATCGACCAGCGGACGGTACTCTTCCTTTTGGGATGCCTGAAGGATCAGGGAAGGATTGGTCGTCGCATCTTGAGGCTTGTAGGCCTTCATCGCTTCAAAGTCGCCAGTGTCCGCCACCACGATGGTGTGCTGTTTCAATTGGTCCAGTTGGTTCATGAGTATGGGTCTAAGGGTAGGTTTTGGGGCCGGGATCATACGGGCGTGCATCCAAAGTGCAACCTCTCAAACGGCCGGCGCAGGTTTCAGCGCGGGCCCGGGTGGTTACCCCGCAAGGACTCGAACCTTGAACGAGAGATCCAGAATCTCCTGTGTTACCATTACACCACGGGGTAGTATTGCCCGGTTTACCAGACCCGGGATTGTAGCGCCCTTTACAAGAAGGTCAAATACGCGCTTGCGAAATGAATCGAACCCCCTATTATTGCCCTCCCCGTTCTGTAAAAGCGCTCGTAGCTCAGTTGGTAGAGCAGAAGACTCTTAATCTTTTGGTCGTGGGTTCGAATCCCCCCGAGCGTACCAGACGGCGGCCACGCTGGGTTCCATCAATCTAAAACCCTGTCGAATCGCCATTTTTCACGGAGGATAACCCCCTTCGACTGCGTTTATTGTTGTCAGCGGCAGCAGTCCTCCGCTACTCTCTACGCTCTGTTTTCTAACCGTTCTTCCCTCTCTCAACAACATCGCCATCATGAGTAACGACTTCACGTCCGTCCTTGTCGAAAATCGAGTCTTCAAGCCATCGCCAGAGTTTTCCAAAAAAGCCCGCATCTCCAGCATGGCGCAGTACAAGAAATTGTACGCAGAGAGCATCAAGACACCGGATAAGTTTTGGGCGCGTGAAGCCAGCGAACTCACTTGGCAGACCAAGTGGAAGAAGGTGCTCGATTGGAAGGCGCCCTTTGCCAAGTGGTTCGTCGGCGGCAAAATCAACGTCTCCGAAAACTGCGTCGATCGCCATTTGCTGACCCATCGCAAGAACAAGGCCGCGATCATCTGGGAAGGTGAACCCGGCGAGCAGCGCACCCTCACCTACCAGCAATTGCACACCGAGGTCTGCCGCTTTGCCAACGTCCTCAAAGCCCATGGCGTGAAGTCCAAGGACCGCGTACTGATCTATATGCCGATGGTGCCTGAGGCCGCGATCGCCATGCTCGCCTGCGCCCGTATCGGTGCCGTGCACAATGTGGTCTTCGGCGGTTTTAGCTCGACCTCCATCAAAGATCGCCTCGATGACAGCCAGGCCAAAGTGGTCATCACCGCAGACGGCGGATATCGGCGCGGTTCTGTCGTTCCGCTGAAAAAGAATGTCGATGAGGCATTGAAAGACACCCCAGACGTGAAGTGCGTGCTGGTGCTGAAGCGCACCGGCCAGGAGACAGAGATGAAGGAAGGTCGCGACTTCTGGTGGGGCGATGAAGTGAAGAAGGTGAAAACCACCTGCCCGGCCAAGGCCTTCGACTCAGAGCATCCCCTTTTCCTGCTTTACACCTCCGGATCCACAGGCAAGCCCAAGGGCATCCTGCACACCTCCGGCGGCTACCTCACTGGCACCTACTGCACAAGCAAGTATGTCTTCGACCTCCGCGATGACGACATTTATTGGTGCACGGCCGATGTGGGCTGGATCACCGGCCATAGCTACATCGTCTACGGACCGCTGGCCAATGGTGCCACCATCGTCATGTACGAAGGCGCGCCCAACTTCCCTGAGCCTGACCGTTTCTGGGACATCATCGAACGACTCAAGGTCACGATTCTCTACACGGCACCGACCGCCATCCGCGCTTTCATCAAGTGGGGCGATGAGTGGGTCAAAAAGCACGATCTCTCCAGCCTGCGCCTACTTGGTTCCGTCGGCGAGCCCATCAATCCCGAGGCCTGGATGTGGTATCACAAGATGATCGGCGGCGGACGCTGTCCGATTGTCGACACCTTCTGGCAAACGGAAACTGGCGCGATCATGATCTCGCCACTCCCCGGTGCAACACCATGCAAACCCGGCACAGCCACCCTGCCCTTCTTCGGCATTGATGCCGCTATCCTTGATGAAGACGGCAAAGAAGTGAAGGCCAACGAGGGCGGCAAACTCGTCGTGCGCAAACCCTGGCCATCCATGCTGCGCAATATTTACGGCGACACCGAACGCTACAAGAGCGCCTACTGGGGCACTTACAAAGGTATTTACCTCGCTGGTGACGGTGCCCGTCGTGACAAGGACGGCAACTTCTGGATCGTCGGTCGCCTCGATGACGTCCTCAACGTATCCGGCCACCGTCTCGGCACCGCCGAGGTGGAAAGCGCCCTGGTCTCCCACCCCGCCGTCGCAGAAGCAGCTGTCGTGGGTCGTCCTGACGAAATCAAGGGCCAGGCCGTCGTCGCTTTCGTTACACTCAAAGAAGGCCAAACCGCCTCCCCTGAGTTGACAAAGGCGCTCAAAAATCACGTTGGCAGCGCCATTGGCGCGATCGCCAAGCCAGACGATATCCGTTACGCCGCCGCATTGCCCAAGACTCGCTCAGGCAAGATCATGCGCCGTCTGCTGAAGGAAATCTGCTCCGGCGGAAAGATCAAAGGCGATACCACTACGCTGGAAGACCTTAACGTCGTCGCCGCGCTCTCGGCCGGCACCAAAGACGACGACTAGACCTTACCAATAACCCGATTTGAAGTCCTACCTGATGGGCGCGTTCCAAGAACGCGCCCATTTTGTTATCGACATCCACCCTAGCGAACGCATCATTGCCCGCGTAACCTCATTCACGCCCATGCGCACTAGCAATCCACTTCTCACCAACTCCACCTTCACGCCTCAGGGCTACGCCGCCCAGGCCACCCAGGTCATGACGCTAAAGGGAACGGCCAATGCCACCCTGATGCTGGTCCTCATGATGATGGCCGCCGCCAGTTACACCTGGAAGATTGCCATCGAGAACCCAGCCAGTGCAGGCGGCTGGATCATTGGAGGCGCTATCGCTGGCTTTGTCCTCGTCCTCCTCACCACCTGGAAAAAGGAATGGGCAGCCATCACCGGCAGCCTCTATGCCATCGCAGAGGGCCTCTTCCTCGGCGGGCTCTCTGCCATGTATGAGCACCAGTTCCATGGGATCGTCATCCAGGCCGTGCTCCTGACCGGCGGCACACTCATCGCCCTCTTAGCAGCGTACAGCATGGGCATCATCAAGGCCACGGAGAACTTTAAACTCGGCGTATTTGCGGCAACCGGCGGGATCGCACTCGTTTATCTCGTGAGCATCGTGCTGGGCTTCTTTGGCATCCAAATTCCATTCATTCACTCCAACGGAACCATCGGCATCCTGTTCAGCGTCGGTGTCGTGATCGTCGCAGCCCTGAATCTGGTGCTGGACTTTGACTTCATCGAAAACGGCTGCGAACGCGGTGCCCCCAAATACATGGAATGGTACGCCGCCTTCGGCCTGTTGGTGACTCTAGTCTGGCTCTACATCGAGATCCTCCGCCTCCTGGCCAAACTGAATAGCCGCCGCGACTAACGATCACTTCAGCGAAGCATCCGCCTCCCCATCCTTCTTGCGATACAGTTGGGTGGGGATCAACGTTTGCGCTGGCAGGGCCTGGCCCTTCGAGTGAGCCACGATTGCCTTCGCAATCTCGATCCCCATCTTATCTGGGAACTGGATCGGATCGGCGAAGATCTTGCCATCCTTGATCGCCTGCTTGCCTTCAGGCTGTCCGTCAAAGCCAATGATCACCACCTGATCCGCGCGACCTGCTTTTTCCAAAGCCGCCCGTGCCCCGAGGGCACTCGGATCATTGATGGCAAAAATGCCACGAATCCCAGGGAAGGCTTGGAGCATGTCTTCCGCAGCCTTGTGGCCCTGATCCTTGGCCCCACCCCCATCAAGTTCCGAAACGATCTCGATCTTCCCCGCGGCAGTTTGATTGTGCTGATCAATGACTTCCTTGAAGCCCTTCACGCGCAGGATGCAGGACTCCACCTGCTTCAAATCCAGAACGCCAACCTGACCACCTGAACTTCCTAGCGCCTCGATCATCGCCTGCGCCGCCTCGCGACCGCCACCGAAATTGTCTGTCGCAATCTGCGTGGCGATTTTCACACCCGGCTCGTTGCAGGGGATATCCACGGTAAAAACGGGGATGCCCTCCGCGTTCGCCTTTTGGATCACTGGCACGATGGATTTGGAGTCTGCGGGGCTCAACACAATGGCTACGCAGCGCTTCACGATGAAGTCCTCCACATGATTGCTCTGCGTCTGGACGTTGTTATCTGCGCTCAGCACCACCGTGTCGTAGCCATACTTTGCGGCCTCCTCGGTGAGAGAATCGCCGATGACCTTGAAGAACGGATTTTGCAGTGTCAGCAAAGAAGCACCGATCAAGCCTCGGGACGCCTTAGGTGCAGCGGCGCTTTCTTCCTTTTTCCCACAGCCCGATGCCAGCAAAACCAGACAAGCAGGAACCCACAGTCTCTTCCAAAAGGTTGCGATCATCCCCCCACCCTTGCGAGCTTGGGAAAAGACGCAACCCATTTGGCACCCGCCTCAGACCACAGTGCCGCGACTACGCTTTGGCTTGGAGGACTTCGGCTTGCCCTGGGGGAGGTTCTCCTCCTGGAGGATCGTGTCCTGCGGCAGGGCGGTGGCACCTTTTTCCCCTTCCTCTTCCTTATCGGTGTAGGGCTTTTGATCCTGATACAGCGCCAGTCGGCTTTTGAACTCTGCTTCGAGTTCCTTCCGCTCTTCGTCGGTCACGTCCTTGTCTTCAGCAAGCAGCGCGATGGCCTTTTTCTGCCACAGAATCGCCTCCATGAATTCACCATTGCGTGCCAACGCAGCCGCCATGGTATCGACCATCTCGTGCCGCTCCTCAGCGCCCGCCTCTGCCAGCATCTTCAGCGCGATCTTCGCCTGCTGGACGGCCTCATCCCCATTTTGCAAGTAAGGATCAGGGCATGTGGCCAGGAACCAAGCCAAATCGTTGGTGGCCCAGGGCTCATCGCTGCGAGACGCGCGCAGATACCAAGCGGCAGCCCGGCGATAATCCACCGGAACGCCGCTGCCCGTGTAGTAGAGGTAAGCCAGACGTGTCATCGCTGGCACGTAACCCTGCTGGGACGACTTCAGATACCAGAGCGCCGCCTTGGCGGTGTTCTTTTCCACCCCTTCACCACGCTCCACCTTTGAGGCGTAGGCTGCCTGCGCTGGCGCATACCCTTGGCTGGCGGCCTTTTGAAACCACTGCGCAGCTTTGGCTGGGTCCTTTTTCACACCACGACC
Organism: Verrucomicrobiaceae bacterium; assembly: GCA_024232965.1. GTDB lineage: Bacteria > Verrucomicrobiota > Verrucomicrobiia > Verrucomicrobiales > Verrucomicrobiaceae > JACKQF01. The sequence continues at coordinate 240,186 of JACKQF010000008.1, forward strand.
CAGGTCATTGAGAATCCCCAGACTGTGTTGTGCCATCGGCAAGCCAGCATCGGCCGCCTTTGTATACCACTCCGCCGCCTTTACCAAATCCTTTTCCACAGCCACTCCGTCTTCATAGAGCGATCCGAGGATGTGTTGTGCGCGCAGGTGATTTTGCTCCGCCGCCTTCTTCACCCACTTCAGGCCTTCGGCCTCGTTCTTCTCCACGCCTTCGCCCGTGATCTGGCGAATTCCCAACTCGAACTGAGCGTCCGCATCGCCGCGCTCCGCCCATTGCTGCAACTCTTTTACCGGCGTGCCCCCCTGTTGGGCTTGAACAATGGAGATCGACGCGAAGGACAGGACGCCCACCAGCAAGGAAAAAAGCCAGACATTTTTCATGATGGCTCCAATTCTAATCACGGTAGCGCCTTCGCACAACTACAGAACTGCACCGTTTCACCGGGTGTGGCGGTTGACGCTGGCAAAGTTCTGCGCAACCCTGACCGCCCATGAGTTTCTGGCCAGCTTCGTTTTCCCGCGCCTTCGGTTCGCTCTGGCGGTTCGTCCGCCGCGCACCGCATTTAGGGACATGGGCAGCCTTGCTTGGGCTGGCCGTGATCGTCTTTTTACGGATGAACGACTGGCACCTGCGTTTCGCCATGACGGACGAGGATCTGGATTTGATCGTCATCCCAGACGACGCCCTTTCCGAAAGGCTTTCGCTCATCAGCTATGGCCTCAGTTGCGTCCTGCCGTACCTCAAGGTGGGTGCCCTACTGGGAGGGATCCTCCTCCATCTGGCTCTACTGAGAGCCCTGCCAAACCTTGAAAAAATGGTCCGTCCAGCCTGGGGAGCGGGGATCTATGCTGCCACCTGGTTCATCTCGACAGACGTCGCAGAGCGCCTCCGCTACGCCCAGCTAACGATTAATGGAGAACCTGTCAGCGTCACAGCCTATGTGGTGAAGCTGGGCATGATTCTGATGGTCTGTCTCATTCCGCCATTGGGACTGCACTACTATGTCCGGTGCAAGCTGCTGGACCGTTACACCCTGCGTTCCTTTCTTCAACCCCTGCTCTTTTGCTTCATCGCCATCGCTGCGATCATGATCCTCATCGACATGACCGGAAACCTCCGTGACTTCCAGGAGGCGGACGTGAAGTTTGGCGCCATCGTCGGATTCTACATCGACCTATTGCCCTACATCTTTGAATACGTCGCGCCCGCATCCCTACTGCTGGCCATGCTTTACTCACTGACCCGCATGTCCCGCTCGAACGAGATCGTCTCCATGCTGGGCGCAGGGCGCAGCATCATGCAGATCCTCAAGCCAGTTTTCGTCGTCGCCCTCGGGACCACGGCCCTGAGCATGGCAGCTGGCTACTACTGGGCACCGCGTGCAGAAGGCAATCGCGAAGCCATCATGCGGGCGCTGAACAAAAAAGAGTCCGGCTCGATCATGGCTGAGTCTCTCATGTTCCGAAACAAAGATACCCATCGCACATGGTATGCGGGCTCTTTTCCTTTCAATCTTCGGGATGACAAACTGCGCAATGTGGAGGTGCGTCAGGAAGACGGAAATGGCCATCTTCAGCGTACCTGGATTGCCCGCTCCGCCAACTGGTGGCCCAATGGCTTGTGGAGGTTTTACGATGGGATCGAGATGACCTACGTCCAGGGAGAAGCAATGCCCAGGCAGACGCTCTTCCAGGGACAGGACGGCGGCCCCACCAAAATGGACGTCACCGCCTTCTCAGAAACCCCCTGGAGCATCGTCAGCTCCGCATTGGTGCCTGACTATCTCTCCGTCCCAGAGCTCGTCTCCTATCTCACCGCCCACGAAGGCGGCGGCACGGAGAAGCTCTTGTCCTTCCAGACCAATCTCTGGCAGCGCTTCGCAAAGCCATGGCAGTGCCTCATCCTTGCCTTAGTCGCCGCACCTCTTGGGATCGCCTACTCGCGGCGCGGTGTTTTAGGCGGGGTAGCCGGGGCTATCTTCATCTTTTTGGGATTGATGTTCCTCAACGAATTCTCCCTCAGCCTCGGCAAGGGGGGCCACCTGCCCCCCTGGCTCGCGGTCTGGATTCCCCATCTCGTGTTTGGAACCATCGCGGCCGTGCTGCTCTACTACCGCACCACCAACAAGGATCTCCCCAAGCTTTCATTCAAAGGATTCAAGCGAGCCCAAATCGCCCGCCCACGGAATCGCAGTTCCGGCGCCGCTGCCTGAGACCATCGCTCCATTTTTCATCATGCAACAGAACTGGCACCTCCGCTCCCGCGCCCACCAATGCGCACTGACCGGCCGCCCCTTCGAGGAGGGCGATTCGTTTTACACCGCCATCTACCTCGACCCAAAAACCGCCCTCTACGAACGCCGCGATGTAGCGGCAGATGCTTGGAAAGACGAGCTCAAGGAGCGCACGCCCTACTCCCACTGGAAGTCTTCTTACCAGAAGCCAGAGACCGAAGAGAAATCAGAGGTAACGCCCCGCGAAAACGCCCAGTCCATGCTGCAGCGCCTTGTTGAAGAAGACGATCCAGAAACCGAAAACTCACGCTACATTCTCGCGCTGATGCTAGAGCGCAAAAAGCAACTGGTCCCCAAAGACGTCAAGGAGACAGAAAACGGCCGACTTCTCTTCTACGAAAACAGAAAAACGGGCGACGTCTTTGTAGTCAGGGATCCCGAGCTCAGGCTCGACGAACTCGAGCAAGTCCAAGAAGAAATCGCCTTTCAACTGGGCTTCGCTGGTCCCGTGGAAGAGGCAGCGAAAGCGATCGGCATGACCGCCGGCCCAGACGGCAAGTTCAAGCCCAACGCAAAAACCAAGCCCACCCAAGAAGAAGCCGCAGAGCCCCCGGCGGTCCCTGACGTCACTTCTGTCCCTGATGTCCCTTCATCGACCGAAGAAAAGGACTCCGATGACGAAGAAGACTCCGACGACGAAGAGGACTCCGACGACGAAGAGGACTCCGACGACGAAGAGGACTCCGATGACGAAGAGGACTCCGATGACGAAGAGGACTCCGACGACGAAGAGGACTCCGACGACGAAGAGGACTCCGATGACGAAGACGAACAGTAGCCCGCCGCTAGCCCAAGGCTTTGCTCATGGTTCGGTGGGGCAACCCGACTTCAACGTACTCCCCCGAAACGGCGGCATAGCCTGCCTTTTGGTAAAACCCCAGAGCAGACATACGCGCATGCAACTCCGCCCGGTCCCGCCCGCGGAGTGATGCCAATTCCTCCGCCTTGGTCAAAAGCGTGCGGCCTAGCCCCATCCCCTGGCAGTCGGGCCCCACAGCCATTTGCCGCAGCCGCACATGATCGCACTCCCAAACAAGGCTGAGGCTCCCCACCACTTGGCCTCCGATCACAGCCACTAGGTGAGTTTCACCCTTTTCCGCCGCGATCTGCTCATCGGAATACGTCAGGCCCAACGGTTTACGCAGAACCTCATAGCGCAACTTTAGTGCTTCCGCATAAAGCGACGAACCATGCTCTGCCTCGCAGATCTCGACGTCAGGGCCAGCCACGTCAAATTGCCTCCCTTTCGCGCCCGCAATCCTCTTGGATCTGACAACTCTGGTCTGGCATCGGAATTTCCATTTTCGTCCAAAAATCTAGCACAGCGCCCGTTTTCAGGCAAGAATCGCCCATCGCACCCTGGGATAATTCAACCAACCAGCCGCCCCAACCATGCACAAGATCACCTGCCTATTCACCCTGCTCCTTGCCGCAACTGCAGTTGGCCAGATGCCCCAGCAAATGGTCAATGCCGAGCGCGCCAAACTGCTCGAAGGCGTGAAGTCCGTCCCCAAAGCAGGCACACCAGGGCCCATTGGTATTTGGGGCAATATCGCCTTCCCCATCCTCTCTGCATCCAGCGGGCGCGATGGCAATGAGATGGCAGTCGCTGCAGCCGCAGCGTACGGCAAAGGCCGCATCATCCTCTTCGGTCAGAACGCCTATCTCAACGGTGGTGCCGGTGGCGATTCAGCCAAACTCTTGACCAATTGTCTCCGCTGGGTCGGCAACAAAGAAAAACCCCGACTCCTGATCAAAGGCGTGCAACAGGCTGGCTTCTTCGATCAGCAGGGCTTCAAAACCGAAAAACTCGATGGAGCCATCGACAAAGGGGCATTGAATGATTGTGACGTCCTCGTTCTAAACGCCCAAAACGTGACCGATCCCGAAGAAGGTGCCGTGTTGATCGACTGGATCAAAAACGGCGGCGGCCTCGTCGCAGGCATGACCGGTTGGGCCTATAGCCAGACCAGCGGAGGCAAAGAACTGGCCACCACTCACGGCGTCAATCAGGCACTGCTCCCCGCTGGGATCGCCTTCACCGACATGAGCGCCTTTGACCAACTCCCCGCCTTCCAGGCCCGCATTGAGCTACCGCGCTTCATGAATGCCTCAGAAGCCATCAGCGCTATCAAAGCGCAGCGCACCGGTGGCCCAGCCCTCCAACCAGAGGAAACCAAACAAGGTACCAGCGCCATCCAGATCGCCCTCGCCGCACAGCCCCCAGGGCGCAGCAACCTCCAAACCGCCGTCGCCAGCGCCATGGGCGGCAATGTCGTCTCCGCTATTCCGAGCCAGGAATCGCCGCTCACCCAGGAACAGCACGCCTCAGCACGCATCCAGCTCGGCATGGAGACTCGCATGCTACGCCTCACCCACACCGAGACCATTCCAGCCCATCCCGCATCAGCCAAATTCCCTGGCCAACCTCCTGCAGACGCGCCTCGTGTCACGCAAGAGGTCACCATCGATCCCAAAATCCCCGGTTGGGCCAGCACGGGACTCTATGCAACCGCGGGAGAGACCATCACCGTCACAATCCCCGCCGCATTGGCAGAGAAGAGCTACGCCCTCCGTATCGGTTGTCATAGCGACACCCTTTACCACCTCGACAAATGGTTGCGCGCACCAGACATCACCAAATCCCAGCCCCTCAGCGCCCCAGAAACCAAGGCCGCTAGTGCCTTTGGTGGTCTCATTTACATCGAGGTCCCGGGTCGCACCACCGAGACCGCGCCCTTCACCGTCACCATCACGGGCGGCGTCCCAGCACCGCTCTTCATTCTGGGCAAAACCACCGACGAAGAGTGGAATTCTACGATCAAAAAGCATACCGCTCCTTGGGCTGAATTTGCCTGCGACAAAGTCATCCTCTCCGCCCCCACGGACGCGGCACGCACCGTAAATAATCCAACGCAGCTCATGGAGTTCTGGAAAAAAGTCGTCGAAGCCCAAGACGACATCGCCAACCAAACCGCCGAGCGCAAACGACCAGAACGCATCGTTGCCGACGTGCAAATCAGCGCCGGATACATGCACAGCGGTTACCCCATCATGGTGCCCACCAGCACCTCGCTAGAGATGATCACCTTCAACAAACTCAAGTTCCCCGGCTGGGGCTTTTACCACGAACTTGGCCACAATCACCAGCGGGGCGACTTCACCTTCGATGGCACCGGAGAGGTCACCAACAACGTCCTCGGCATGTATTGCTACGAAGCCGTCATGGGCAAAGACTGGCTCATCGGCCATCCCGCCATCTCCGAATCGGCGCGCAAAGAGCACATCGCAGACATCAAGAAGGCCAGCAACAAATGGCAAGAGTGGAAGAGCAACCCCTTCACTGCACTCACCACCTACATCCAACTCGTTCAAGAGTTCGGCTGGCCTAGCTGGCGTAGCTACCTTTATTCCTTCGAGGACCCGTCCTTTGGCCCACCGCCAAGCAACGACGACGAAAAGCGCGATCAATTCCTCATCCGCTACTCCAAGATCACCAACAAAAACCTCGGCCCGTTCTTTGAAGCCTGGGGGATCCCAGTCAGTTCGAGCGCAAAGGCCACCGTCGAAAAACTTGAGCCCTGGATGCCCAAAGGCATGTGAACCGATGAACCTGACGTTCCGCAAACCCGAACAAAGCCGCCTTTGCGCTGAGGCTGCTGTGCAGTAGATTTCTCGCCCATGATCCGACCAAGATTCCTCTACCTCGCGCTAGCACTCGCCTTTTCCGCCAGCGTCAGCGCCCAGACACCCGCACCGGCGCATCCGCAGACGCCCGAAGCCAAACCTGAGCCTTCAAAAGCCGAGGCCGAGGCAAAGAAGGAAGAACCCAAGAAGGACGAAGCCGAAAAGAAGGATTCCGTCACTGAGCATAGTATCACCATCGGCGGCCAGAAGATCGACTACACCGCCACGGCCGGCACCTTGCCCCTGAAGGATGCAGAGGGGAAAACCACCGCTAACATCTTCTACATCGCCTACAGTCGCAAAGGCAGCAGCGATCTCAGCACCCGCCCTCTAACCTTCTCCTTCAATGGCGGTCCCGGCTCCTCTTCCGTGTGGATGCACATGGGCCTGCTCGGCCCCAAGCGCGTCAAACTTCGCGACGATGGCTTCGCCCTCCCGCCGCCGTACCAGTTGCTCGACAACGAGTACTCCTTGCTCGATGAAACGGACCTCGTCTTCATCGATCCCGTCGGCACCGGTTACAGCCGCGCCACCAAACCCGACGAGGCCAAGAATTTCTTTGGCGTCAACGAAGATGCCCGCAGCATCGGCGAGTTCATCCGTCTCTACGTCACCCAAAACAATCGCTGGCTCTCGCCCAAGTTTTTGATTGGCGAAAGCTACGGCACCACCCGCGCCGCAGCCCTGAGCGGTGAACTCATCCGCACCCACCGCATGAACCTCAACGGCATCATGCTCGTCTCCACGGTCCTCAATTTCCAAACCGTCTGGGGTGGCGAAGGCAATGACCTACCCCACGTCCTCTACCTCCCCAGCTACGCCGCCACCGCTTGGTATCACAAAAAACTGCCCGCAGATCTCCAGAAGCTCCCCCTCACAGAAGTCCTCAAGCAGGCGGAAGCCTTCGCTTCGGGCGACTACAACAATGCCCTCCTCAAAGGCACCAGCCTCAGCCCCCAAGAGCGCGCCTCCGTCGTCAAAACGATGGCTCGACTCACCGGTTTGAGTGAGTCCTTCGTCGATGGAGCAAATCTACGCGTCAGCCTTTCACGCTTCAACGCCGAGCTCTTGCGCGGCCAGAAACTCGTCACGGGCCGCTTTGATAGCCGCTACACCAGCTTCGTCCGCGATCCCCTCAGCGAGAGCGCCGAGCGTGATCCCAGTGCCGACGCCGTTTTCAGCGCCTTTGCCTCCACCTTCAACCACTACGTCCGCAACGATCTCAAATTCGAAGACGAACGGCCCTATAACATCCTCGCTGGCGTCGGCCGCTGGAATTGGGATGCCGACAACGAATTCGCCAACGTCTCAGAGACTCTCGGCGATAGCATGACCGCCAATCCCTTCCTCAAAGTGCACGTCTCCAGCGGATTCTACGACATGGCCACGCCCTACTACGCCACCCGCTACACCTTCTGGCACATGAATATCCACCCGGATCTCATGAAGAACATCGTCATGGACGACTATACCGCCGGGCACATGATGTATCTCAATCTGCCCGACCTAAAGAAGCAAAAGAGCGACCTCGCCAAATTCATCAAAGCCGCCGCAGCCCAGAAGTAGCCCACGCCCCAAAAACCCTGTAGCGCACGATTTACGACCGTCGCAAACTTCCGGGGAAAAGCCACGCTTCCCCCCAAACATTTGCGGTGGTCGCAGACACCCCGCTACAAACATCCCCAGAAGCTCCGCACTCCTCGGTGGGAAAACCCAATCCCGCCCCGCTGAAAGCTGTAGGCTACGGATTCTTCTTCGCTGGTTTGGGTTTTTCTGGCAATCCCTGACCCGGCTTCGGGTCCAAATTCGCCTTTAGATCTTCCTCCGTCACCACCGAGGCCACGCCTTCCGCAGGCACATCGCCGCCAGCCGTCCACAAGATCGCGTTCAGCACCAATTTGCGCTGGTCATTGTTGCCCCAGCCCGCATGGAAATGCCCACCCGTGAATCCAAATCCACGCCCACCATCTTCCCGTTGCACCGCCCAGGCCACATGCTGCGGCACCTTGTTCTTCACTTCCTCACGCACCGCATCATTGCCACTGTGATCGCCGTTCGGACGACTCATGGTCGAATCGGGAGCAACCGCGGTCAGGATCGGCGTCACCCCTTTCATGCCGCGACGAAAGCGCATGTGAAAGTACCACTCGTCATTCGTGGCAAAAGGCTTCACTCCGCTGCTGATCGGATGATCTGGCAACTCCTTAAAGTCTGCTTCCCAATGGGGATTCACGCTCCAGTTGATCTCAAAGGCTCCGCCGAGCCAGTCGATGAACTCCTTGTTCCCCTTTTCGATCGTCGGCTCCACGGCGTAGTGAAGACAGACCAATCCACACCCTCGCTTCATCTCTTTGTCCAGAGTCTGCAAATGATCGCCCTGCAACGCCGGATGCCCACCGCCACCATCGGAATAGATTACGATCGTGTTTGCCCAGCTCATCTCCTCGGCTGAAGGCCACTCCCCGTTGAGGTGATGCTTGATCTCCACCGCCTCCGCAGCCCCTTGCTCCAAGCATTTGCGCAGCAACTGAATGCCCGCATTGTGCTCATGCTGCGCCGGCCCGTGCGATGGCTTGCCCGCAATCATCAGAATATGCTTTTTGTCTGCCGCAGAGGCAGAAACGCTGACCAGCAGCAAGAACGTGGCGATTTGAAAGAGACGCTTCATGGATAAAATTAGATCAGTTGGAAACAGGTGGTTAGAACGTGCCTAGATCCCGCAGGATTACAAGAGAAGCTCGCTATACGGATCAGCTACAACATCTCGGCCCCGCCTTTCGGCCACCAAAAAAAGCGCGGGCCGTTTCCAGCCCGCGCTTCGTGATTGTGTTGCGCTCGGTGGCGCGGGATCGCTTAGGCTTCGGCGGAACCGGCGGCTTGTTCAGCCTGGTCTTTTTCTGCCATCGCGGCTTTGCGGCTCATCTTCACGCGGCCTTTGTCATCGACTCCGACGCACTTGGCGGTGACCATGTCGCCGACCTTGACCACGTCTTCGACGGCCTTGACTCGGAAGTCTGCCAGCTCGCTGATGTGGATGAGGCCGTCTTTGCTGCCAAAGAGGCGCATGAAGGCGCCGAAGTTGGTCGTGCTGACCACCTTGCCAGTGTAAATCTTGCCGACTTCGACTTCTGCGGAGACGCCGCTGACCATTTCCACGGCACGCTCCATGCCTTCCTTGCGGGTGGCGTAGATGTAAACGGTGCCGTCGTCTTCGATGCTGATTTCAGCGCCGGACTCAGCCTGGATCGCTTTGATGTTCTTACCGCCAGGGCCGATGAGCTCGCCGATCTTCTCTGGGTTGATCTTGAGCACTTCGATACGCGGAGCGTATTTGCTGAGCGGCTTCACTTCGGAGATGCCCTGTGCCATAGCGGCGAGCACTTGGGTGCGGCCCGCCTTGGCCTTAACAATAGCTTCTTCGAGGATAGCCAAAGGAATGCCTGGGAGCTTCAGGTCGAGCTGGTAACCGGTGACGCCTTCGCTGGTGCCACAGAGTTTGAAGTCCATGTCGCCAAAGTGGTCTTCGCTGCCGATGATGTCCAGCATCGTCAAGTAGCGCTTCATGGTGTCGCCTTCGTATTCGCTGACGAGACCGACGCTGATGCCACCCACAGGGCGCTTCAGAGGCACACCCGCGTCCATGAGAGCCATGACGCCGGAGCAAACCGAAGCCATTGAGGTGGAGCCATTGGATTCCATGACTTCACTGCTGATGCGGATCGCGTAAGGGAACTGTTCTTTGCTCGGGATGACCGGAGCGATGGAGCGTTCTGCAAGTGCGCCGTGGCCGATTTCGCGACGGTTCTGACCCCCAAAGCGGCCAGTCTCACCGACGGAAAACGGAGGGAAGTTGTAGTGCAGGATGAAGCGCTTGCTTTCAGGACCACCTGCGTAGGTGTCCATTTCCTGAGCTTCGTCCGCAGGAGCCAAGGTGGCGATCGCCAGGGCCTGAGTCTCCCCACGGGCAAACAGAGCGGAACCGTGGGTGCGGGGAAGCACGGAGGCCTCACCAGACAGCGGGCGGAGCTGATCCACACCACGACCATCACAACGGCTTTGCTTGTCCAAGATGGAGATGCGGAAGGCTTTCTTCTGGAGGTAATCAAAGGCCTGGCTGATTTCAAAGCCGGTGGCTTCTGGGAACTTAGCCTTGATGGCGGCTTCCACTTCGTCCTTCAGAGCGCCAACGGCCTTGCCGCGTGCGACTTTGGAGGGCGTGTAGAGAGCGGCTTCAATGCGATCACCAGCGACGGCGTAGGCGACTTCAAGGAGTTCGTCCTTCACCAGCATGAGCGGCATTTCGCGCTTCACCTTACCGGCGAGCTTGATCAGTTCTTCCTGAGCTGCGACGAGCTGCTGCACCTGCTCTTGAGCAAAGTGGAGAGCTTTGACGAAGTCAGCTTCTGGAAGCTCCTCAGCGGCACCTTCGATCATGATGACGTCGTTCTTGCTGCCGACGTAAACGAGATCCAGGTCGCTATCGAGGCGCTGGGTCTGCGTTGGGTTCACGACAAACTGACCGTTGATGCGACCAACACGCACGGCACCGACTGGGCCTGCGAATGGGATGTCGGAAACGCAAAGCGCTGCGGAAGCACCGTTCATCGCGAGGATGTCCGGATCGTTTTCGCCATCAGCGCTGAGAAGCAGTGCGACGATCTGGGTGTCGTAGAGGTAGCCTTTCGGGAACAACGGACGCAATGGGCGGTCCGTCATGCGGCAGGTGAGGATTTCCTTCTCCGTTGGGCGGCCTTCGCGCTTGAAGTAGCCACCAGGGAAGCGGCCAGCTGCGGATGCTTTTTCTTTGTATTCCACGCTGAGGGGGAACCAGTCCTGGCCGTCCTTCAATTTGGTGGCGGAGACTGCGGTGACGATCACCATGGTGTCGCCGAGACGCACGGTCACGGCTCCGTCGGCCAGCTTTGCGAGCTTGCCGGTTTCGATTTCGATTGTGCCCTGTCCGAGGGCTGCGGTTACTTTATGAATGGCCATAGGTTGGCTTGTTTCTTTGGTTTGGTTTCTTGGTTTTAGGGAAAGGGGTGGGCGCTTCAATTCGGACGCCCAGAGCACTGGCATGAAAAACAGTCACGCCAAAAAGGCGATGCTGTGGCCACCAGTTTCCATCTTCGAGCCTAGCCAAACAACCACGCCATGGGGCGCGGCCGCAAGCGGTCCGTTAAAGATGAAAGGCCCAAAAGCAGAAGGGTGATGCAAACACATCACCCTTCCGTCGATCAGGAAAATTAGCGGCGCAGACCGAGGCTCTTCAGGAGCTTCTGGTAGCGGTCTTCTGCGGTCAACTTGAGATAGTCGAGCAGTTTCCGGCGGCGTGCGACCATCTTGAGGAGGCCCCGACGGGTGGAATGATCTTTCTGATGCTTATTCAGATGGCCGCTCAGCTGGTTGATACGCTGAGTAAGCAGTGCCACTTGGACATCGGAGCTTCCGGTGTCTTTTTCGTGCAGTTTGAATGCTGTGGCTGATGTTGCAGTAGTGTCGCTCATGGAGTTTTAAAAGCCCGCCACCTTGGCAGGTTTTGGTTTCTTAGATTTTTTGGTTTGAGGGCGGAAATGAAAGCACAGCCCACCTCTTCCGCAACTGAAAGTTCAGGGATTTTAATGCCCCCGGGGCCGTGCCCCTCCCAACCATCGGAGCCCCACCAATCCCCTCACCCATTGGAAATTCAGCGATTTTCGTTACTTTCCACCGGGCCAGGAGCGGAGCATTTGCAGGGTTTCCGCCAATTGCAGGTGCCCGGGCTTGGCGGTCAGGCGCGGGAACTTGCCGTCCAGCATCACGTAGCGTTGGTTCCGGGTCAGCATCAGTTTGCGGTCCTTGATCTCCACCTCCGTGAACCCAGCGTGCGCTGCGGCTAGCCGGATCGCCGCGCAGGTCAGCAGGTTTTGGATAGCGTGGGGCGGCTTGTCGCCATACTGGTCGCGCCACTGCTCCTCCAGCTCGTCCAGTTCCCGCCGCGTCATCACCTCCCCCAGCGCTCGATAGGCCTGGATGCGCATTCGGGCGTCCTCGATGAAGCTCGACGGCACAAAAGCGGGCGTCGCCCCGTAGATCGCGTCGTCCATCAGCGCCTCGCTAGTCACCAGGAAGTCCACCCGCAGCGTCACGTCCACCGGTCGCGCCACCTTCCGCCCCTGCGATTTGTTCACCGCCTGCTTCAGCATCTGGCAATACAGATCAAACCCGACCGCCGCAATGTGCCCGCTCTGCTCCGTGCCCAGCAGGTTCCCTGCCCCACGGATCTCCAGGTCGCGCAGGGCAATTTTGAACCCGGATCCCAACCCCGCATACTGCTTCATCGCGTTCACCCGCTTCCGCGCGTCTCCGCCCTCCACAAAGTCCCGCGGCAGCATCAGATAGGCGTGGGCCTGCGTCCCACCACGCCCGACGCGACCGCGCAGCTGATACAGGTCCGCCAGCCCAAAACGATCCGCACGGTCAATGATGATCGTGTTCGCGTTCGGGATATCCACCCCGCTCTCGATGATCGTCGTGCACACCAGCACGTCTGCCTGACCATCCACAAAGGTGTGCATCACATTCTCCAGCAGCGTTTCATCCATCTGCCCGTGCCCCACCAGCACGCGCGCCCGAGGACATAGACTGCGGATCTTGGCGGCGACTTTCTCGATGCTCATCACCCGGTTGTGCAGAAAAAACACCTGCCCTCCGCGATCCAACTCTGCATCCACCGCCGCACGGATCACCCGCTCGTCGTAGGGGCAAATGATCGTCTGCACCGCCTGCTTGTTCGGCGGAGGCGTCTCGATGGTGGACATATCGCGCATGCCCATCAGCGCCAAGTAGAGCGTGCGCGGGATCGGCGTCGCAGACAGGGTCAATACGTCCACCAGCCGAAACAGCTCCTTGAACTTCTCCTTATGCTTCACGCCAAAGCGCTGCTCCTCATCCACCACCACGAGGCCCAGATCCTTGTAGCGCACGTCTTTGGAGATCAGCCGATGCGTGCCCACCACGATATCCACTGACCCATCCGTGATTCCTTTGAGGATACCCTTTTCGCGATGCTTCGGCGTCAGGCGGCATAGCATCTCCACCGTCACGGGGAATTCGCTCATGCGCTGCCGGATCGTCTGCCAGTGCTGCCGCGCCAGCACCGTCGTCGGCACCAGGATGGCGACCTGACGCCCACCCATGACCGCTTTAAAGGCCGCACGGATCGCCACCTCTGTCTTGCCAAAGCCTACGTCCGCACACAGCAGTCGATCCATCGGCTTCTCAGACTCCATGTCGCGCTTGATCTCCTCCACACAGCGCAGCTGGTCGGGCGTCTCGTGGTAGAGAAAGGATTCCTCAAACTCCACCTGCCACTTCCCATCCGCTGGATGCGCGGTGCCCTGCACCGATTGGCGCTCCGCCGCGATCGTCAGCATCCGCGCCGCGAATTCCTCCACGCTGCGCTCCGCATTCTTCCGCGCCCGCTGCCAGCGCGCATCGCCCAGCTTGCTCAGCTCCGGCTTTTTCCCGCCCACCCCCACATAGCGGCTGACCAGATGGGCCTGCCCCAGCGGCACAAAGAGCCGCGCCTGATCCGCATACTCGATGACCAGCACCTCCTCCTTGCGCTTCCCGGCCTCCCGCATCTGCACCTCGGAGAATCGCCCGATGCCGTGGTCCATGTGCACCACCATGTCCCCCACGCGCAGATCGCGCAGCACATCGCGGGCCTTTCTCAGCGTTGCCGTCTCATCCAGCTTCGATCCCCTCACCCGACGCACCGTCTGATGGCGACCAAAAATCTCCGCACCCGTCAGCACCGCCAGCCGCGCCGATGGCGCCGTGAAGCCCCGATACAAAAGCCCCAGCACCGGCTCCACCGCATCCTTGATCGATGGATCACACACCTCCGCAAAGCGTTCCTTCTCCGCCTCATTGTGAAAAAAGATCACCACCCGCCACTTCGCCTCATGCCAGTCGCGCACCTGCTTTTCAAACTGCTGCCGACGCACCTCGTGCATCACAAAGTCCGACGCATCAAAGACGCCCAGCGGATTTTCCAGCAACGCGCAGGAGAAGTCCTCAATCCCGCCCGATGGCGATGCCCCCGACGTGATCCGCACCTGCGCCGACTCCACATCCACCGCCACAGCGACCAGGATGTCGCCCTTCTGCAGATAGTCGCGCACAGCGCCCGTGTCCGCATCCCCATCCGCCAGATGAAAGATCACCTCCGCCTCATCCAGCTTTCGCACACTCGACTGATGATGGATGTCAAAGGCACGGATCGACTCGATCTCATCATCAAAGAGCTCCACCCGCAGCGGCTCCTCCGCCTGCCAGGAATAAAAATCAATGATGCCCCCGCGCCGCGCCACCTGGCCCCGCTCCGTCACCACCGGCACACGCTCATAACCCGCCGCCTCCAGTTCCACCAGCAGCGCCTCCACATCCAGCTTCAGCCCCGGTTGTAAAAGCCGCCGATTCCCCTCCACCGCCGACAGCATCGGCGCAGGCTCGTCCAGACTGTCCGCACACAGCACGATCGCCGTCGGTGCCCCATCGCCGGCCGATCGCCAACGACTCAGCACCGATACCCGCTCCGCCATCAGCTCCGGGTCCGGCAGCGCCTCCTCCGTCGCCGCACTGTGCAGCCGAGGAAAATACAGCGCCTGCGAATGCCACACCCCCAGCTCCGTGTGGACCTGATCCTGGGTCCGCACGTCCTCACACAACAGCCAGACCCTCCGCCCCGGTGCCGTCACCTCCAAATGCCGAACGACCAGCGCCGCCGCAAACGGCAGAGCCTCGCGACAGACGTGATCCAGCACCAGCGCCCCGGCATCCGCCCCCTTTGCCTTCCCCAGCTTAGCCAAGCGCGCCGAAAACTCCCGCGTCTTCAAGACCGCATCCACCAGACCAAGCGCTGCCATCCCCTCAGGAGAACCTTCCCCCTTGAGTGGCAGACGACGTTGACGAAGCAGCCCCGACTTTCTCGGGACCGCCGATGATCGTTTTTGAGCGGTCACAAAACAGGCCGATGATACGTCCCACGCCACCAGAAAGGCGCAAGTGAAGAATCAGGGTGCCCGCCGGCAAAAGTTCACCCCACGGTCAAGGTCGCGTCAGCTCATGCCCCGCCCACCTCGGAAGCCCCCTCCACCATCACGCTCAGCGACGCGGCATTATCGCCAGAACGAAAGCGAGAATGCCCATTGCCACATCATGGAAACCCCCAACCCCACAGCAACCGCCGCCAAGACAAACCTGACCACGATCCCGATCGGTCGCCAGAGTCTGACCCCAGCCATGCTGAATAGGCCCACTATCGCAATAGCCCCTTCAACGTAGAGCAGTTGGACCAATTGATCGGCCAGAGCCTTGCTTTCCTGAGCATCGGTAATCCGATATTGTGGAATGAGAAACCAGCAAACTAGAGGAAGCATCAGGGACGCAGTGAGACAAACCCAGGACGCCCCGACAAAGATCCAACTAACCTTGATTGGGCTCCTGTGCGAGACCGACGGTCCTCCACTGCTGAATTGCAGCCCGAGCCAGCCACCTGACACAGAGACAAAAGCCAGGGTCACAACGACTCCCACCCACCAAGACCATTGAAACGCCCACCAGAACCATATTGCTGCCGCAGCACCGCCGAGCGCCCCTATCGTGTATATCGCGACCTTCTTCATGATTCATGGCCATAGCAACGCCTCGGCGCAAACGACACCGAGCGGGAAACGTCGATGACACGACCAATGCTATACGAGCCGTTGACTGCATCCGTTTTGTGCGGCGTTGCGAGTGGATGGAAGAAGCGTTCGAGCATGGGAAGAAGAAGATCCTCGTGGTCAATCCCGACTGGCACGAGCTACGATAATGTCAGGCCACCGTTCGTTCCAATCGCTGAATTGCTCGCCGATGTGAGTATGGCTGAACTGAAGTCCTCGACGATCCATCTCGTCGGCGGCGGCCAAAAGAAACTGCGCAATCTGGCGAATGGACGTGGAAGAACCGCTGAACGTAACCTCCGACATCTCGTAAAGCCCCGTGGGCGTGACTTGCTTTTTTACGTATCCGTGGGCTTTCATGGGAGTGGAGGGATGGCTACTCCGAAAGTCAAAAGTGTGGCACGGCGGAAAGAGGACTCACAGAGCGAAGCGAACGAGCGACGTCGCCCGCCGTTGCCACCACTGACTTGTTGGTTGGTCGTTGATGTTCCATGGGCTATTTGCTGGATGTCTCAAATGAAATATTGGGGACACCTGCCGCTCCAAGGTAGTTCAGAAGCACCTCAATCTTCCTGAATGGTACGTCGGGCACGGCAGAGAGCGAAACGTCAGGAAACTTTCCATCCTTGAACACTTTCTGGATGGACTTCTTGAGGCCGTCGGTATCAACAACTGCATCGCCAAGCCGAATGACTCCAGCAGCATCCATCGTGATCTTCAGTGAAGTCCAAAGCTCAGGCCGCTCGAATCTGGATGGGGGTAGTATCTCCTTCGCTGTTAGGAGCGCCTCCAACTGTTCGATGCGCTCTTCGAGGCGGGTGACACGATCTCGGAGTTGCTCCGTCTCGGTCTTGGGGGAGACCTCATCCCGTGCCAGAATGCTGCCTGTGGAGAGGATGAAGCCAGCAGCCATCATCCGCGGAATAAACTTCGCTTTCATCGCAAGGAGAGGGGTTGAGTGTTAGGCGAACAGTGTTGTTGGTGCTCTGCAATATCGGTTTTCGCGATATTTTTCGGGATTGGCCGACTCAATGATGAGGCTGGGGGGCTTGTGGGTCAAGGGTTTCGTGCGGAGGGGGTGGGCGCGGACTTTGTTTGGGCGTCTGAACTTTTTGGGTGGGCCTGGGTCGCGCTCGGAGCTACTGTCACCGGCCAGATATCTCAAGGCAGAGGAATGGGGGCAGAGGAATTTTCGGATTCATTCCTTTGCTGAAGTTCAAGAGCTTATGGCCTGTTGGCGCAACATGACTTGTTCGCGCTTATTCTATTTGCCCATGGGTGGACCACGTCAGATGCGATCCCTTCCATATCAACGACACGACAGATGCCACACGAGCCCTTCCCTGCATCCGTTTTGATCGCCTTGGTTTGCGAAGGTGGGCTCTTGCTCACGGACTAGCCTCCTTAATTTTCGAATACATCCTCGTATCTCGAAGTCTCCCCGAGAGGTTGAAACGCTCGTTCCGCAAGGTTCCCTCAAGCTTGAATCCGGCCCGCTCAGCGAGTCTCCAGCTGGGGACGTTCTCAGCGTCTGTGCTCAAGAAGACGCGGTTCGCGGAAAGGTCGCGCAAGGCGTAATCAGCCAGCGCTTTGACGCCCTCAGTCATCAATCCCTGGCCACCAAACCTTGTGCGCCCCCAATAACCAATCTCGAAGCACCGCAGCGCCCAATCTGCGTCATGCAACCCACTGCCCCCAATCAACGACCCATCGGATTTCAGGAGAAAGAACACCATCAAGTCCTCATTCAGCAGAAACCTAGCGTAAGCCCTCCGGCATCCAAACTCGGACTGTTCAAGTGTTGGGGGAGGCGTCACCCAGCCCAACCACGGCTTGAGCGTCTCCAACGACTCCAAAACCGCCTCATTGAACATCGGTCCATCGCCTGGGCGGGCGACTCGAATGATCAGCCGCTCGGTCTCGATCTGTTCAGGAAGCTGGTCTTTCGTGGGCATCAAAAGTGTCGCTGCTGGTTAGGCGGGTTCACTATTTTGGCGTGTTGAGGTGGACCCCGTTCTTCGGCCAGGATTGCGTGAAGTTAAGCTATGGTGATCACGGCTGAGGGTGGTGATTCGTTCGGGGTTCTGGGGGCGCTTTGCAAGGGCTTTGCTCCGCATTTTGAGCTGTTCTCAAGAAGGCGACGAGCGGAGCGAGTGGCCTTCTTGAGAACAGCTCAAAATGCGGTCGCCCCCTCCTTCAGGGTCTTTTTTCGTTACGTGGACGTTAGGCTGCCTTCTTCATCTTCTTTTTTTTCACGGTTGTTTCCCGCGTTGGCCGATACTCTTGGCTAGGCGTTTTGTTCTTCAGTGCTTCGTGCGGCCTCCATGTGTTGTAGTGCTTCAGCCAGCGCTCCACTCCGCGCTCCAACTCATGCACCGTGGTGTGCTCGCGCAGGTAGATCTCCTCGTATTTGATGCTGCGCCACAGCCGCTCGATGAACACGTTGTCCATCCATCGACCGCGCCCGTCCATGCTGATCTGCACGCCCCAGCTCTTGAGTCGGGAGGTCCATTCCTCGCTGGTAAACTGGCTACCCTGATCCGTGTTGAAGATCTCCGGCACACAACCGGCATACATCTTCGCACGCTCCAGCGCCAACAGGCACAGCGACACATCCATCGTGTTGCTCACGGCCCAGCCTAACACACAACGTGTCTTCCAATCCATTACCGCACAGAGGTAGGCGCTGCCTCGCAGCATGGGGATGTAGGTGATGTCCGTGCACCACACCTGGTCGGCCCTGGTGACTTCCAGATCGCGCAGCAAGTAGGGATAAATGCGATTGGCCTTGTCTACGATGCTGGTGCGCGGCTTGCAGTATATGGCCTCCAGCCCCATCTTACGCCGCAGCCGCTGGAGTCGCTTGCGATTGACCTGCAGGAGTCGCTTGCGATTGACCTGCAGGCCATGATCGCGCTCCAACACCGTAACGAGTCGGCGCGATCCCAGACACGGGTCACGCAGATAGAGTTCATCTAGCAGGCGTTTGATCTTCACGTTCTCTTCGGCCTCCGCCACAGGCAAGTAATCTAGACTGGAACGGGACACGCCCAGCAGTTCACATTGGGTTCTCATGCTTAGCTTCGGGTGTTGAGGTTCGATGAGTCCTGCAGTCCGCTCCACACTCCGAGCTGCTTGGATTTTTTTACCACAAAGTCCAACTTTACGGTGAGTTCGCCGATCTTGGAGTGCAGATCCGTGCGCTCCGCGCTGAAGTCCTCCTGCTCCTGCTGTCTGCCGGTCTCAAACACGCTACCTGCCTGCGTGCTGAGCTTCTTCTTCCAGTCGCTGACTTGCACCGGATGCACGTCGAACTCCTTGGCGATTTGCTGGACTGTCTTGATGCCCTTGAGGGCCTCCAAAGCCACTCGGGCCTTGAACTGTGGGTCATGTCTTTTACGTTTGGCTTTCACTTGGTATTGGGGGGGTTGGGTTGTCTCTCCCAAACCGCAATCACCATACTCTCATAACTTCACTACTGGCCCGAATTTCGGGGTCCACCTCATGTAGTCGCTATAAGTGAAAGTGGCTTCATCAAAATAGTTTTTTACGGGATACTTGAAACCTAGAATTCCTTCGGCCCGCCTCGATAAATCGGCATCTCTGTGCCAGACCTTTCTGTCCACAAAATGAAGGGGGTAATAAAAAATGTGAAGTGCTCTGAGGCGACGCAATGCCCCACCATCAATATTCTCATAGGTTGTGATCGGCCGATCCGAATAAGGATTCCAAATATACGGCCCCCAGGCTTTGGGGGCTATTATCGCTGTATTGTTGGGACCTTGGCGCAGCCCATAAACGGTCGGGTTGTAAAATCCCCCAAGCGTTCTGACGCCATAAGATCCAACGTAGGAAATAACCAACAGTGCAAAAACAAAGATGAGCGTGCACCGTTTTTTCATATCGAGCGGACGTTTCAGGGGATGGACCGGCGGTGGCGAGTCTGAATTTACAGAAGGACGTTGTCGCCGGTTGCGGCTCGCGTCTTGTTAAACGAAGCCGCCAGGCGGGCCTGATCGGAACTCTGGGCGCGGGGTGGTGGCGACATGGCGAGGTTGTTGAGGATCGCGGTAGCTGCACGGGGCCCAGCCGGAGACGAGTCCGATGCGGAGAATTCATTGTAGCCACAGGCAGACGATCCCGGAGCACGATGAAATCAAAAGCAGGTTCATAGTCCTCATTCATCCGCTTCATTCAACTCAAATCCCTGCGCGCTCGCACTCAGGGACCTTACCTCACCTGGGTCAGCCGAGTGGCGGGGAAGTTCCGCCACGGGGACGTAGGGACCGGGCTTTATCAGGGCCAAGAAAGCAGCGTCCCGACACGATGGCTTCATATTTTTGCGAACCATGTTTTTGCCATCAAAAAAACGAACAAACACCCCAACCCCAAGCCGCATGAAGAGCCAAGACAGCACCTCCCAACACCGCACCGCCAAAACAAGCGCTTGAACGCAGGTCAAAATCGAACGATCCGCACACCAAAGCAGCGAAGCACAGGCATGCTGGCACACCAGGGAAAGGCAGATCAAAAAGCAAAGCGCATAAGAGTCCCTCACTTCGGTCACCAGCGCGAGTAAGGCCACCACGGGGGTGACTTCCTAGCCTCAGCCTCTGCGGAATCGCTTCGCATTCAGGGATGCCGCTATCGCAGCAAGACAGGCGTCCAACAACAATTAGCATCGAGGCCACGGCGGTCACGCCACCCACCAACCCACACCTCTAGCGCCGCGTCTCAATGCTCACTTGGAGGTTCGCCTCCTTGGTTGTCATAAACCGAGAGCTTTTGTCGTGGCGACCGAAACACCAGTGGAAATGAACCAAATGAACATTCTAGACCACGTAGGAACATAGAATGTTTTGAAATCTGGCCTTCGATCAAAGAGGCCTCTTAGTCCTTTGGCACCACGATAAACCTCGCAAAGCTGTGGAATGCCGATCACAAAGACCATCACAACAACGAAGAAGCAAAAGATGTTGAGTCGGCCGTCGATTCTACCGATTTCCGCCAGACGGACAAAGAATCCGCAGAAAGCTCCTCCGATGAGGCTGGTGATCCAAGTGGCACGCATTTTCAGTTGGGCGAACGGCTCGGATCAGGCGACGGCGAGCGCAATACGTTGCTGACACGACAGATAGCCTTCGAGCCGTTTCCTGCATCCGTTTTGTTCGTTCGATTACGACTTGGGTTCATGATGCTGAGGCTGCACTGCTAGTATTCCCGTCAGAACGTGGACGGCCAGAAGGAGGAATCCGCCCACCATCGTAGCAGCACCAAGCATGATGCGACGCTCGATGAGGTGAGCCTCGATGAATCCTTTCGGACTGGCGCAGGCGAAAACGATACCGCCAACAATGAGGGCGAGCGCCGCGACAAGTGTGAGACCTCGCCGGAGGGACCACGATGACAAGCGAGTTGCAGTAGATTCGATTGCGGCTGGAACGGCGGTTGTCGCGGAGGCACTCATAAATAAAGGCAGGTCTAGTGGCCTAACGATGAGGTGTGGCACCGGCTACCGGGAGCGCAACTCCGCAACTGGGTTAAAGGTTGTAGTTAAGGTGATCATTTCGACTCGGAGCGGGTAGCCGGTTGTCCGCCACCGTCTTGTTCGCTATTGGTTACGTTGTAGAAGCCACGCTCCCGGAAAAAGAACTTCCGATCCAAGAGACGGTCAAGAGTGATCTCCTCGCGGTGTTCTATGGGGTCAGCGAAATCGCCGTCCCAACAACCGTAAAGTTCGATTGTAGGATTGGAATTCAGAAGCGGAGAAATGAAATCGTAAAGCTCCTGATGAATCTGCTCCTCATCCGATCCATCATAGTCTGGATTGTGGCCAATATTCCATTCCTCCGGCCATTCGCCATTCTGGAAGGTGACATGGCGAAATCCGCATCCGCATCCCTGCTCAGAGCCCAAATACTTGGTGTGCGCCTTGGAGAAATGCCTCGCAACCGTTCCATCGTGTTCTCCGAGATCTTCCGTGTTGAGATGACGATTCTTCTCGTCCCAAGGAATCGAGGGCAAAGGCTCGTCGGTTCCGATGTAGAGCACGAAGCACATTTTTCTTTAGCGAACAGTGGTATTAGTACGATTCAATTTCGGTTTCGCCGATATTTTTTGGGGTTGGATGGGTTGAGAGTGGGGCTGGGGGTGTGAGCGATATCTGGATGGTTGGGCGCATCTCTTTTTTGGGGTCTGATTTGGCTTGGATGCTGGGTGCGACGGCTTTGTGCTGATGTGCTGCTGGCCTACCCCCCATCAGGGGCGCGGAAGGCGGAAGTGAAAAGTGGTCCGTAGGAAGCGGGGCTGGATGCGCTGGTGGGGGCCTTATTTCCAGATCTCCCACCACTTTTTGTTGAGTCTCCGTTCTTCTCGCTGGCGGAACTCCTCCTCCACCTCCCTGGCAAGTTCCAATGCTTCCGCCATGTACTCCTGCAGCGAATCACTCGATACGCACTCTTCGAGATTCTCCGTCGGATGGGGGCCTGCTTCGTGGTCTGCGAAGTAGACCTTTTCGTCTTTTCCGAGCACCATGAAGTAAGTGTCTCCGCAGCCGTCGTCGCCGATGACAAAATACTCGTCCGGCCACTTAATCCCAAACCAACCTTCTTTGCGATGCTCTAGATTCTCAGCAACAATGAGGTCTGAGTCTGAAAAAAGAGCATGAGATCTTATGTCCTCATCCGCTTCAGATGGATAGGACGACATGAATAATCGGTAGGCGTCGGGCAGTTCAATGCTGAGACTTGTCTCGATTCGTGCAAAGTCGGCTGCTTCCATAACTCGAAAAAGGTGTTTGTGCGATGCCCTCACGGTTGAACAGAGCATGGTCCGGCTAGATTGGCTTTTGGGGAGTTACGCTGGTTGCTCCTACACTCCTGGGCGTTCTCTTTGACGATCCAGTGGCCCCGGCCTCACAGAGGCCAGCTACAGCCGCTCCATCACTTCATCGTTCGCTTCGCGGCTGCGCAGCCATCACTCCATCACTCCATCACTTCATGGGCTCCATGTAATACATGCCGTTCATGATGGCGAAGGCTTGGGCGGTGGGCATGCGTTTGAGGGCGTGTTCGGCACCCCAGGAGTCGCTGTAGAGGATCTCGTTGGTTTTGAGGTTGTAACCGATGATCAGGCGCATGTGGCCGCCGACGCCGCCTTGGGGGATGGCGGGCTCTGGCAACATGCCGACGGTGACGCTCCACATCACGGGGATGCCGCGATCGATGAGGCCCTGCACGTTGCGCTGGAACTTGCCGTAGCCGGCCTTGTCGCGCTCCACCTTGGCCTTCTGGAGGGTGGCACCATCCATGCGGGCGTAGATGTCGGTCAGGGAGTTGTAGACGTAGTTGCGCACGTCCACTTCCTTTTTGCCATCGCGCTTGGCCTCGCGGTTGTAGTCATCCATGAAGCGCAGGAACTTCTGGTAGTCCCAGTCTTCCACGGCGCGGACGCGGACGCGGAAGCGGTTCTCGAGCTTGTTGAGAGCCTCATACATTTTGTCGGGGCTGGTGCCCCCGCCATCGCTGGTATCGGCTGCTTGGGCCATCTCGTGCTGATCCACCGGGATGCCGTAGTAGCGGAAGACACGCTCTGCGGTGGCGACGGCGCAGTAGCCTTTGGGCCCTTGATCCACCATCGGCACGCTGAGGATGACGACGTCGCCGTTCTCTTCCCTCTTCACGTTTTCAACCAGCGAGGCTTTGGCGACTGCGGTCGAGGTGGCAGCGACGCCGGGGGCGGTCGGGGAGGCGATGGACGCGGCGCGGAGGCGGATGAACTCGGCGCGGAAGGGAACGCCGCGGCTTTTCACCTCGCGCTGAAAGCTGTACTCCAGGAGGAAGGCGGCGGGGGCCTTGGTCCACATGTAGCCTTCCGAAGAGACGGCGGTGGCGTTGTTTTTGGGGCGCTCTGTGGAGGTGACGCCGAGCTGCTTGGTGATGAAGGTGCGGAGGTCTTCGACACGCTTTTCAAAGACGCTGCGGTCATTGATCAACGCGTCCGAGTCCCCTCGATTGTAGATGGAAAAATTCATCCGGGCGACCTTGCCACCGCTGAACTCGATGATGGCCTCGGCGATCTTCAATTCCGCATTCCAAAGGCTGAGCCCCGGCCCAAAGAAGCGCGCGCCTTCCTTCTTATCCGAGAGCCAGTCAAACCGGGCGGAGGAGAAGGTCTGCTCAAACACTTCCGGCGTCATGTCCCAGACTTGCGCGCCAGCGACAAGGGCATCGAGAGGTCGCGCGGGGGCAGTAGAACTGGATGAAGTTTGTGCCGCAAGCGGCAGCGCGATGGCGCACGAGGCGGCGATGAAGGCGGAGCGGATCATGGGAAGCAAGGTTAGGAGTTGCGCTGAATCTTGAGGGAATCGGGCGCGAACGTCCAGTCAAACTCCGACAAATCGAAAAAATCTGCCTTTACCAATCCAGCCACGCTCCCTACCCTGCGGGCCATGACCAAACGTGTCCTCGTCGTCGAAGATGAGCCCTCCATCTCTGAGACCATCTTGTATGCGCTCCGCACGGAGCAGTTTGAAGCGACCCCCTGCGCCACCGGCCAGGAAGCGCTGGACCTTTTGGCGAGAGAGCCTTTTGATTTTGTGGTGCTGGACGTGGGCCTGCCAGACATGAGCGGCTTTGACGTCTGTCGCAGCATCCGCCTCCATTCATCCGCGCCGATTCTTTTCCTGACGGCTCGCGATGGGGAAATCGACCGGATTGTGGGCCTGGAACTGGGGGCGGACGATTATGTGACCAAGCCCTTCAGCCCGCGCGAACTGGCAGCCAGAGTTCGGGCCATCCTGCGGCGCACCCAAACATCGACGCCCACCGCGCCCATGCCTGTGGCGAACGGCAACGGCAAGACCTTCAGCCACGATGACGAGCGCAAGCGCATCCTGTGCAGGGGCCTGCCGCTGGAGCTTTCCCGCAATGAGTACCACCTTCTGCTGGCACTGATGAAGCACCCCGGGCGGGTCTTTTCCCGTGATCAATTGATGGATCAGGCCTGGCAAGATCCTGGCGCGGCGGGTGACCGCACGGTGGATGCGCACATCCGTTCCCTGCGGGCGAAGATCCGTCTATCTGCTCCGGACATCGACCCCATCGAGACGCGTCGCGGGATCGGGTATGCCTTTCGCGAGCCTGATGCGGCATGAGAATCACGACCTTCAGTCTGGCGGCAATCTCACTGGTCGTGACCGTGGGGTTCATGCTGCTGATTGAAAACTCCCTGCGCGATCTGCCGAATCAAAACTTCCAGGCCACCGAAGAGACGATGGTGGACATGGCGAACGTGCTGGCGGCCGTCGTCGAGCATGACACCAAGGATGACGTCATCGACGTCGACTTCCTCCGCACTGCGCTGCCCAAGGCTCTGGAACGGAAGATTCACGCGCTCATTTTTGATCTAGAGAAGAACAGCGTCACCTGTCACGTGCACGTGACCGACGCCCACGGCATCGTGATCTTTGACTCCGACAAGGGAACACTTGAGGGCACGGATCTTTCCAAATTCAACGATGTCCGCCTGACGCTGCAAGGCCAGTACGGCGCACGATCCAGCCGCAGCGATGAGGCAGATGAAATGAGTTCCGTGATCCATGTCGCAGCCCCGATCCGGCACGGTGACAAAATCATCGGTGCCTTGGTGGTCCGCAAAGCGAAACTGGATCAGTGGCGATTCATCGAGAGCCAGCGCAACAACGTCATCATCTCCTCCGCGTTGATCGGATTTGGCATCGCGGCCTTCTGTGCAGCGGTTTTGTTTTGGGTGCTGCGCCCCATCCGATTGCTCACGGCCTGGACACAGTCCATTGCCGAGGGACGTCGCGCACCACAGCCAAACCTCGGCGGCGGCCTTGAGGTCCGGGCTCTGGGAGCGGCGATCAACAACATGCGCGAAGAGTTGGATGGCCGCGACTACGCGACGAGCTACGTGCAGACGCTGACGCACGAGCTCAAGAGCCCGCTGGCGGCGATCCGTGGGACGGCGGAGCTTTTGCAGGAAGAAGACATGCCGGAGGAAGACCGCCGCCGCTTCCTGGCAAATCTGCAGGCTGAGTCAGATCGCAGCGAGCGGCTGCTGCGGCAGTTGCTGCGGCTATCGGAGGTGGAACGCCGGCGGGCGCTCAACCAAAAGGAGACCTTTGATCTGCGTGAGACGCTAAGCGCCGCGCTGCAAGAAACGGCGACGGCCGCAGCAGCGAAGGAGATCCGCATCGTGATGCCGGAGGATGACACCGCTCTGAAGGTCGAAGGAGATGCTGCGCTGCTGCGCCGTGCCTTCGTCAACCTGATCGAAAACGCCGTCGATTTTTCGCCCGAGAAAAGCTCCATCGAGATCTCCGCCGCACGGCAAGGAACCAGCGTGGAGGTGCGGATTCGCGATCACGGACCGGGCATCCCAGAGTATGCAGCAGCGCGTTTGTTTGAGCGATTCTACTCCCTGAAGCACCAGCAAACGGGCAGAAAGGGCACGGGTCTGGGACTGGCCTTCGTGAAAGAAACAGTGGATCTGCACCACGGCACCATCACCGTGGCAAATCACCCTGACGGCGGCACTTTGGCAGCGATGACGATCCCGGCGATCTAGCGGGCGGACACGCGGCTATTGAGGAGTTTTTCGAGGTTCTCGTCTGCGGCCACGCCCTTGCTGAGCGCGTCTTTGTACTCGGCTTGGGCCTTGTCCCACTGAGGGGGGTCCCAGGTGATGTAGAGCACGGCGAGATTGAAGTGGGCCTCCCCAAAGGATGGGTCGATGGCGAGCACCGTCTTGAATTCCTTTTCCGCCCGCTGGAGGAGCCCGAGGCGATTGGCGATGATGCCGAGGTAGTGATGGGCTTGGGAGTTCTTGGTGTCCACGGAGAGGCACTTCTCAAACCAGGTCATGGCATCGCTCCACTTCTCCTGCTTGAACAGCACCACGCCCAAGGTGAAGGCGGCGTTGGAATTTTCCGGGTCGTAGGCCAGACACTTCTTCAGCGCCGCCTCTGCTTCCGCGTATTTGCCCGCCCGCTGATACGCCAACCCCTGACCGATCAATGCGCTAGCGTTCTTGGGTTCAGCGCGGAGGGCATCGGAGTAAAACCCAGCGGCTTCGTCATTGCGTTTGGCTTGCAGAGCTTCATTGCCCTTCTGCACCAAAGCATCGGCAGAATTTTCCGTGGTCTCCTCAGGCTTTGCTCCCGTGGCAGGTTCATTTTGCACCATCAGTGTGGCTTTGATGGCGCTGCCACCGAGGAGTTCCTTGATCTGTGGATCAGAGAAAAGCTTTTGCTCCTCTGGGCTCAGAGTGACGCGGCTGTCTTCGAGTTCCTGCACTTGGCGGAGGAGATCCTGGGAGGCACCCTCCATCTTTTGGAGCTCGCCAATAACCAGGGATTTGGCCTGTTGCTGGCGTGCCTGTGAACGGAGTTGGCGGAGGATAATATTGCGCAGGACTTCGTTTTCGTTCGCAAGCTCTGGCGGGATTGCGCTGCCATCCGCAGGCTTGGTGCCCATTTGTTCCTGCACCTGCTTGAGTTGTAGCGTGAGTTCTGAGATCTGTGTCTGGTAGGCGGTGTTTTCTTTTCGGAGGTCGGTCAATTGTCCCTGAATATTGGTGAGTTCCGTCTTCAGACTGGCGATCTCTTGGTCCTTGCGAGTCACGTCCGCCTGAAGTGCGACCACCTGCTTTTGTGCGTCGTCCAATTCCTTCTTCAGCCGCTCATTTTCCGCGGTGAGGCGCTTCATCTCGTCGGTGGTGCCGCGTTTTTTGAGGTCATCGACCTGAGTCTGCAAACCCATGTTTTGTGCGGAAAGCGCAGCCGCCTGTTTGGTAGCCTCGTCCGCGTTTTTCATCGCTTCGTCGCGTTCCTTGAGGGCTTTATCGCGCTCCGACTCAAGGCCTGCGACTTTTGCGGAGACTTCTGCGAGTTTTTGCGAGGCTTCAGTCGCGGCCTGTTGAGCGGATTTCAATTTTGTCTCAGCCGCATGCATTTGGCCGACCGCAGCGGCCTTCTGCTGCATCAACTGATCCACCTGAGCCTGCGTCGTTTGCCCGGCCTTCATCGCCATCTGCGCCCGCTGGAGTTCGGCTTCGACAGCAGCCACGCGTGCGGCGGCTTGGTCGCGGCTTGCACGGGTGGTTTGGATTTCTCCAGACGCCCATTGGTACCACTGCTGCCATTTGGAGAGGTCGCCCTCGTAAATTCGGTTTTGCTGCTGGAGTGCTTCGACCTTTTTCCTCCAGGCGGTCTCCCACTGAGAGAGCATGTCGTTGAGGCTTGGTGGATCCCCATCCTGACTGGGTTGCACAAATCCAGTCGAACCGGCGAGCGCCCCGGGTGCCGGGACGGATCCAGCGGAAGCCTGCGGAGCGGCTCCAGCGCTCGCATCGGCGGGGGCCGCAGCTCCAGCGCCTCGAGCAATCGCGATTTCGACACGAGCGATCGAGTCTTTTACCATGCCCCGGCGATAGGCCACCATGCGGGTCTCCCAGGCTGGGAAGGTGTTGGCGACACTGGTCAGGACCTCCTCTGCCTCGCGATACTTGCGAATCGCTCCCTGGAGGTCGCCCGCTTTTTCCATGCGTTCGCCAGCGTTATTGGCCATGTAACCACGGAAGAAAATATCTGAAGCCTCGCCACCCGACGTCTGGGAAAAACCCACGGTCGTTTGGGAGAGCCAAGAGAGACTCGCGGCGAAGAGAAAAAGGAAGAGACGACTCTGATTCATGGGAGATGGAACGGGAAAATCCTGGGAGGGACAGTTATCATACCCTGCCTAGTGTCCCTTGTAAATACTCATGAAGCCCCTGTTCTGGGGGCTGCACAAAGTAGCGGACAGCGCCCGCCATCTGGGACGGACCGATCTAGGATCAGATTTACCAGGCCTGCCCCGTCCGATTAGGACTGGGCGTCGGTGGCGCGCTTCATGCTGGCCAGCGCGTCGGAGATGCGAATCTCGTGGCGGCGACGATTGATGAAGTAGGAGACGTATTCGTAGCCGGCCTCCAAAAGGTGATTGTAGGCGGTCACGAAATGTTCACCAACGCGATGAGCCCGGTGGGAGTCTGAGCCGACGACGATCGGGATATCCCGCTCTGCCATCATCTTCAGCATCTCCATTCCGGGATTCATTTCTGAATAGCTCTTGTTCAGGCCGGAAGTATTCAATTCCATGGCAACGCCAGTAGCGGCGATGCGGTCCAGGGCATTAGCCACGGGTCCTTTGATGATGGGGAAGCACCAAGAGTCAGGATTGTAGTTCTTCACCAAATCAGGGTGGGCCAGGCAATCGTAAAGCCCCGTCTCTGCGGATTTGGCGAGGTGGTCGAAGTAGGTGCGGCGGAAGCCCTCAATGGTGCCGGTCTCGTACTTGGCAAGGTATTCCTTAGCCTGCCAATGGAGACCGCCGAGGATGTAGTGGAAGTCGGCGCGGCGGTGGAGCTTTTCGATCCACTCTTCGCAGCCAGGGTAGTATTCGCTCTCCAGCCCAAGGAGCACGTCGATCTTGCCTTTAAAGGCATCGCGGGTGCGCTGGACCATATCCACGTAAGTATCAAACTCAGATTCCGCCATGCGGACACTCTGCCAGAATCCATCTGGCATCGGGCAATGGCAGGTGAAGATGATGCCATTCATGCCGGACTTGATGCCTTGCTGGGCGTATTCCGCAGGCTCGCCCCAAGCGTGTTTGCACAGTGGCGTGTGCATGTGGGAATCATAGACCTTCACGGCATCGCGGATCGCCTCCGCCTTCGGGTCATTGAGCGGGGCAAAAACAGGCGGAGCCTCGGCGATCACCTGCACCTTTGCTGGAACCTCTGCCGGTGCAGCAGCTTTTGCAGCCTTCGGAGTCGGAGCAGCCTTCGCAGGCGCAGCGGCCTTCACTGGAGGCGGAGTTTTGGTCGCTTTGGCTGGCGCGGCGGCCTTCGCAGGGGCTGTTTTTTTGGCTGGCGTTGGTTTCTTAGCCGGAACAGCGGCCTTTTTGACGGGAGCAGCAGGCTTCTTCGCAGGGGCAGCGGGCTTCTTGGCCGGAGTTGGCTTCTTTGCAGGGGCAGCAGGCTTCTTGGCCGGAGTTGGCTTCTTTGCAGGGGCGGCAGGCTTTTTGGCTGGGGCTGGTTTCTTCGCAGCGGCGGCAGGCTTTTTGGCGGCAGACTTTGACTTCGCCTTAGCGGGAGCAGCTTTTTTCGGCGCCGGTTTCCCTTTGCTTGTCGCTGGCTTTGCCGTGGGCTTAGCTTTGTTTGCTGCCTTGGTGGATGCCTTCGCCGCAGTGGGCTTGGCCTTGGTCGTTGGTTTAGTGCGTTTGGTCACGTGCTCAGCTCCCTGTGTTTTGCAAAATCAGCCATCCTTTTCCTTCCACGCCTGCCACGCGTACCACCCGCCCATCATCCGCGCTGCCGGGGTAGCAGAGACGAAGCGTCAGCGGAACATTTTTCCACTGGCGTCCTTTCATCTGCTCGATCAGCGTGGCGAACTGGGGATCATTGCGGTTGAAGTAGGCATAAACGGTGCCGGTTTCCTCGGGATGCTTGATCTCAAGCACCTCGTCGTTTGAGTAAGAGTCAGTTGCCGCAGTAGCAGACGGACGGGAGGCCAGGACGCGCAGCAGCTTGGGCTGGTCTGGCTTCAATTGCAGAAACTCTTTCCAGGCGATCTCCCCATAGCGGACGGAGCTCTCCCAGTCCACGCGGATCGCACCCGCGTGGTCTTCTTCGACGATCACATAAACCGGATCTGCGCCGACAAATTGAGCCTGCACGTAGGCCATGCGATACCCGGGTTCTTGGATAGGATTCACGTCCCCGATCCGCGCCCAAGTGAAATTGGGCATCTGGTGGCGCTTATAGTAATCCACCATCAAGGGCCGAATACGCTCAGGATCACGGACGAAAGCCAGCATATCCTCAATAGTCTTAGCCTCGAAGAAGCTGCGGACAGAGGTCTCAATTTCGGCCTTCTTAGAATCGATCCCCGCAGCCCCCATCGTTACTGGAACGGCCCGCGGCACGGCCGGAATTTCCGGGACAATCGTCGAGGCGACGTGCGGCCTCGGCATCGCTGATAACTCCTCGGCCTTCGGCACAACCGGGGTGGAGTTCCTGCTCAACTGGGCACGTTCTGCGGTCTGGAGATGGATCTCTTTGATTTCCTCCATGTACCGAGACCTTTGGCCGTTAGCATCCCAGAGGCGCTGCATGACCACGTAGAACACGGAGGCAACCATGATAACTAAGGCAGAACCGCCAAGTAACTTCCCAATGAGGCCCATGAGCGCTTCGTGGCGTCTTGAACGGCTGAGTTTTGGCCTCTCTTTAGTTTGCATCATGTTGACTCACGCCAAAAATGGAGCCGAAGGTGGGAATCGAACCCACGACCTACGCATTACGAATGCGTTGCTCTACCCCTGAGCTACTTCGGCCCGTCAGACGGGTGGGTTGGGAATTGGCAATATAAGAGCTGGATTTGTCTTGTCATTACCTTTCTTTGCATCAGAGCAATTTTCTGATCTAGTGGAACGATCAATCTACACCTTATGAGCGCTTCCCCCCGATTCCAAAAGGCCCTCAGGCTCTGGCGACGCCTGCCTTTCCAACACATGGTGGCAATTGTTGTTATTCTCTATATTTTTGGGAAAAAGCAGCCGTTTCCACTCTCCAACTTTCCCATGTACTCAGGGATCAGTGAGGAGGCCGATGTCTATTTTGCCACGGACCAGGCCGATCACCCTCTCGCTATGGATCGCGTCTTTGACACCGGGTCAAGCAACACCAAGAAGCTCTTCAAGACAAAGCTAAGTAACCTTCTGGCCGAAACGGCTGCAAAAACGGGCGAGCCTAGGCGGGATACCCGAGATGCGACGGATGCCGAACGCGCGGCGGTAGGCAAGGACACTCTCGACACTCTGGTCCGGTCCATGAAAACGAGAAATTTGCCCGCCGGAACCACGGCGGTGCGCCTCTATAGCCGCACTTTTTCCCTGGCAGATTCGGACACCATCCAGGATCAGGCCCCAGAGCTCTTGGCTGAACACCCCCTCACCCCTTCCGCGCCATGAACGACGCCCCTGCAACCCCAGCCCGCCCGTGGTGGCAACCCGGTCCTTTTGACTATAGCCGCGCCCAGCTTTTCCTAATCCGACTGGGATTCGCCGCCCTGCTGTTTTGGAACATTAAGTGGGAGACGCGCAAATACACTCACCAGGACCATCCCAACGGACTGGCCCATTTCTTTGACTTTACCTGGCTGGCCACGGTTCAGCCTGGCTGGGGCCTGAAGGGGCTGACGATTGCAGGGTTGGCCCTCTACGTGGTGGGCATCCTGCCGGTCCTGGGCCTCCTGCCAGCGGTGTTTTTTGCGGTCAGTATCGGGACTTTGATTCTCTCCCAGGGGCCGATGCAGCATTCCTGGCAACTGGTCACCATGATGGCCTTGGCGCAATTCGTGGTTTATCTGGTGCACTGCCGACGATCCGCGCTGAAACCAGATCTACACATCCAACGTCTCGCGGCCTACTGGGGCACGGTGGTGATCGCTGGAGGCTACGTGGTCTGCGGCTTGGTCAAAGTGGTGGAATCGAACGGCCTGTGGGTCTGGAAGAGCCCCTACCTCGCCGTGCAGGTCATGAAGACGAATTGGGCCAGTTTCTACGACACCCTGGAGCCCACACGGGAGTGGACCCAGCAGGCGGCACAGTTTCTGGTGGATCACCCCTGGTTTGCCCGAGCCTTTTTCGGCGGCGGACTCATCATCGAACTCTTCGCCTTCGTCATCCTTATCAATCGCCGCTGGGCGTTCTGGTTCGGATTGAGCATGGTTTCCCTCCATTGGGGCATCAGCGAACTGATGAACCTGCACTTCATCCAGCACATCTACGCGATTGTCATCTTCCTCATCCTGCCCAACATCCCTGGCGTTTGGGGCAGGAAGCCATCGGCGACGGCCTAGCCCGCGCTGCCGTCCATGGTGGTGCAGGCTGGCAGACCGGTGCGCAGCCCGCTCCACTGTGGATCTGCAGAAACGTCCACGGGATCCGGATCGGCGGCGATTTCTTCAGGCAACACCGCGGGTGACAAGATGGCCAAGAAGACCAGCGGTTCCTTGTGGGGATTGTAGGTGGCGTGGACGACGCCCGGTGGGATGTGCGCCATTTCGCCCGCCTTCAAGATGCGGCGTTCGTGGCCGACCCATTGCTCCGCGCGGCCATAGATCACGTAAATGATCTCTTCCCGATGCGGGTGATAGTGAAAGGGGTGGCAATGCATCGGGTCCATATTGGCCCGGACAAGCAGCAGTTTGTCTGCCTCCACGAGGTCTGGACGGCAGAGCCACTCATTGTTGGTCCAGGGATTGGTCTCCCTGGCGGCGTCATCGATCTGCACAAAGCGGTTGGTCGGGGAAGATTCAGACATGACCGCAGCAAAACATGGTGTTGCCACCCGCGCAAGTTCCCGAATGAGAGTGAGACGCAGGCAGCGGCAAAAAATCGAACGTTTGCAATCGCTCGCATCCTGCGGCATAGGGGACGGTTCTGATTATATTTGCCCCTTTAAAAGTGTGAGCGACCCGCAACGACCCAAAAAACCATCTCTTCTCGGCCGTCTGAAGGCCAAGATCCAAAGCGTCATCGGCGGTAAGCCCAAGGCCACCCCAACGCCCTCCCCCGCCCCGACCAATCGCCCACCACGCCCAAAAGCTGAGCATGAAGGCCCTCGCCGCGAGCGTGAAGGTGGCGAAGGCCGCCCCAGGGAGCGCGATCCCCGCAGGCGCAGCCGCGGCGAGTCCGGTCCACAGCGCGAGCGCACCGAAGGCGGCGAAGACCGCCCACCACGCGAACGCCGCGAGCGAGACCGTGATCGCGGCCCACGCGGCGGCGGTGGCGGACGTGACCGTCGTGACCGTGGTCCTCGCCGGGAAACGGATGGCGACGAACCACGCAATGGCAAGCCCCGCGAAGTTGAACCACGCGAGGTTCCGCCAGCGCCCCCAGAAGTGCCAGCAGGCCCCTACGCCGCCGCTTTCGAAGCCCTGGGCATCAGCCCTGCCGTTCTCGCCGGCATCCGGGAGTCCGGTTACGAAACGCCCACCACGATCCAAGAAAAGGCGATCCCCGCAGTCATTGAAGGACGCGATGTCATCGGTGCCTCCCAGACAGGCACGGGCAAGACAGCAGCCTTCGCCCTCCCTACCCTCACTCGGCTCGGCCCACCAGGGACTTTCCGTTGCCTCGTGCTAGAGCCGACCCGCGAGTTGGCCGCCCAGGTGGTAGAGCAGTTTGAAAAATACGGAAAGCACACCGGACTGCGCACCCTCCTCGTGCACGGTGGGGTCGGCTATGATCGCCAGCGCAAGGGCCTGCAACGCGGCGTCGATGTCGTCGTCGCCACCCCAGGCCGTCTCCTTGACTTCATGCAAGACGGCACCGCCTGCCTCGATGACATCCAAGTCCTCATTCTCGATGAGGTGGATCGCATGCTCGACATGGGCTTCCTGCCAGACGTGCGCCGCATCGTCAGCAAGACCCCTGCTGCCCGTCAGACGCTGTTTTTCTCCGCCACCATGCCGCCGCAGATCCAGAATCTGGCAGACTTCGCCCTGAAAGACCCCGTCTCGATCGAAATTGGCATCCGTTTTTCCCCTGCGGAGACCGTCAGCCACTACATGTACCCGGTCGCTGGTGATCAGCGGGAGGAATTAATGTTGGCCATCCTGAAGCAGACTCACTTTACCAGCGTCATGATCTTCACCCGCACCAAGGTGCAGGCAGATCACCTCTACGCCGCACTCCAGCAGATGGGCGAATATAAGGCCGCGGTCATGCACTCCGACATCCGCCAAAGCGAGCGGGAAGCAGCCCTGCGCGGCTTCCGCAGTGGCGAATTCGACGTCATTGTCGCCACCGACCTTGCCGCTCGCGGTCTGGACATCAGTGGTGTTAGCCACGTCATCAACTACATGGTTCCAGAGAACCCTGAAGACTACGTGCACCGCATCGGCCGCACCGGCCGCGCCCAGAAGGAAGGCGATGCTTACACGCTCTTTTCCGCCGAAGAACTGCCGTTTGTCACCTCCATCGAACGTCTCATCGACCAGAAAATCGAGCGCAAAAAGCTGCCCGACTTCGACTACAAATACACCACCGTCCTCGACGAAGAAGATCGCGCACGCGCCATCCTCAGTGGTCGCAAAAAGAAGAAGCGCAGATAGTCGAGCTAAGGCTCAAAATCCCTCAAATCGGCGGTCTGCGGCGTCTAGGGCCTCAGACCGTCCCAAGACCCCGGTCGTGAGGGCCACGCGCAAGCGGTCAACCACGGTTAGACGCTTTGCCGTGCAGTAGTCACTGGTCGCCACTTCCAGGGTTCCGACTTTGCCGCCCCCTGGCGCAGCCTTGTAACAGGACACGCGAGAGCGGTCCCCGCCCATGCGGAAATCTGCGCCAGCAAAGGTCAATACCCCGCTCCACCCGCCCGGTGGCAGATTGGCGCGCAGCAGCGCCTCCGCCTCCAGCGCAGTCAGATCCGCCTTGCGGAAAAAGATGCGCCAGGCCACCCCTTCGTGGTATTCGACGAGGATCGATACACCGCTCTTGCTATACAACAGAGCGTCCGGATCGCTGGCCTGGAGCGAGGCCTCCCGGTGCTCCACCGGTTGCCCATAGCGGGCAGTGCACTCAGCGACGGTTTCGCCGATGCGAGCCTGGGCGCTACCGACACCCACTAACCAAGAGAAAACCAAAAGCCGTACGATCATCGGCGGCAGACTACACGGCGCACTGCCATCCCGTCAATGCCTTGGTTTTGGGCAGGTTTTGAGCTTTTTGAAAAAAGATCAAACCGCACCCCAAGAAGACTTGACCGCTAGGCGTGATTTGACCTGGAAGTCTTTCTCCTTTTTCGCTACAATCCCCTCGATAACACATTCTAAGTGCCATGAATCCTAGCCAACCAGCCAGCGAAACCCCAGCGCAACCGAATCC
This sequence comes from Verrucomicrobiaceae bacterium, assembly GCA_024232965.1. Lineage (GTDB taxonomy): Bacteria > Verrucomicrobiota > Verrucomicrobiia > Verrucomicrobiales > Verrucomicrobiaceae > JACKQF01. The sequence continues at coordinate 275,829 of JACKQF010000008.1, forward strand.
GCAATCGGCCCCACCACCGCCTCCAGGATATCCGCAGGGCTACCCGCCGCCAGGCTACCCACCGGGGTATCCGCCTCAAGGTTACCCAGCACAGGGCTATCCGCAGGGTTACGCGCCCCCACCGGGATACGGCTATCCTCCTGGCTACGCTCCGCCTCCAGGCTACCCCGCTCCCCAGGGTTACCCAGCCATGCCTTACCCGCCACCACAGGGCTATCCTGTGCAGGGGCATCCGATGCCGATGCCCGGCGGAATGCCACCGCCACCCACAGGCAGCGGTGCAGTCGCAATTCCAGCTCCTTCGGGCGTCACGAGCCCGGCCCCCGCAGTTGCACCCCCGCCACCATCAATCCAAGCCGCCCCACCAGCCCCGTCATCTGTGGCAGCGCCTGCGGTCGCCGTCTTCGAAGAAGAAGCGGTCGCGCAGCCAGTTGATGCCGATGGTGTCCACATCTTTCACCCCCCTGCGCTCACCCATTTCGAGGAAGCCAAGCCGCAGAATGGTTTTGTCAAAATGTGGAAGAAGATCGGTGGCGGCTCGCTGACCCTCAGCCTCGCCATTCACGCCGGCATCATCCTTCTGGCGGGGATCATCGTCCTGACCGCGCAGGCAATTCAGCCGCAGGTGGATTTCCTCCCCGGTGGCGGCACTCAGGCAGGCAAAGACGCCAGCGCAGACATGCAGCACAAGGTGCAGCAGAAAAAGCGCTCCGTCATCAGCAAGGCCATGCCGATGAAAAAGATCGTTTCCACCAGCGTCACTGCAGACATCGCCCTGCCAGAGGCCCCGCCAGACATGCTCGATGTGCCCGACGTTAGCTCCATGCTAGGCGGCGGTGCCATGGCCGGTGGTGGTTTTGGGAAAGGCGGCTCCGGCGGCGGTTTCGGCAATGGCATGGGCATCGGCGGCGCCTCCGGCTTCGTCAGCCTGCCCCCCGCGATGCGCAGCCGTTGCTCCACCCAGGAACGTCTCGAAAAACTCCGTCAAAACGGCGGATCCCCTGAGTGCGAGGCTGCGGTGTCCCGCTCCCTGGAATGGCTTAAAACCCAGCAAAATCCGGACGGATCATGGGGCAAGGCAAACAAGGCAGCGATGACCGGTCTGGCCTTACTTTGCTACCTAGGCCGCTGTGAAACGCCAGACTCCCCGTTCTATGGCGACAACGTTATGAAGGGCATCCTTTATCTGATCGAACTGTCCAAGAAGAACGAATACGGAGCGATCACCGACGACTTCAAAGGCAATGCCGGCGCCTACGAGCACGGCATCGCCACCTACGCGCTGGGGGAGATGTACACCCTGGCCCGACTCGGCAGCAAGTCGCTCCCTGGCATGCGCGAAGCCTTTGAAAAAGGCGTTGAGCTGATCATCAAATGCCAGAACACCGAGGGCAAGGCAGAAGGTTCTTGGGACTACTACACGAAGAATATCTCCGAAGGTAAGCCCACCAGCTCTCGCGAAGACTTGTCTGTTGCAGGCTGGCAATATCAGGCGCTCAAGGCAGCCAAACATACAGGCCTCAAGATCACCGGTCTCCACAGTGCCATCGACAAAACCGTCAAATACATCGAAGGTCTGCAGACCAAGGACGGCGGGATTGGCAAACCCTCTCGTGACGCCCACTACAACCAGTGGAGCCTCACCGGCGCTGGCGTGCTTGGCCTCCAAACCCTCGGCAAATCCGGCAAAAAATCGGCCATCAACAAGGGCATGAAGTTTCTCCGTGACTTCATCACCGCCGAGCCTCTGGACTGGAACAAGAACTGCAATCTCTACTGCTGGTACTACTACACCCAGGCATTCTTCCAGCAGGGCGGCGACGACTGGAAGTTCTACAACGAGCAGGTCCTCCCTCAGCTACTCAACAACCAAGCAGCCGATGGCAGCTGGAAGACCGAGCGCCCAAACTGGGAGTCCGGCGGCACGAGGGGCAACGCGATCTACCGCCAAGCCCTCTGCACCTTGCAACTGGAGGTCTATTACCGCTACCTGAAGGTCGCAGATCGTGAAGACGAGTCCTTCTTTGAGCGTTAGTCTTGCCGCGCAGCCCAGGCGGGTCTAAGCTCCCGCCTTCATGACCCGACAAATCATCCTTGCCTTGGCGATCAGTTGGCCCGGTGCAGCACTCGCAGCTCTGGACGCTGAGCCCGAGTTCATAGCCGCACGCAGCGCCCTTGCCGACGGCTTGGGAAGCGTCGCGGCTCTCAAGGCAGAGCGGCTCCTCGGCGATGGCAGCAAGCGCTCAAAGGACGAAACCGCGACACTCGCAGCCATGGCCGTCGAAGGTTGGCTGCGCGCAAAGGACGGACAGCGGGCACTCTCGATACTTGATAAGCACAAGATCCAAGACGATCCATTCTGGCGCGGCCTCGCCTTGATGAAGCTGGAACGGCTTGAAGAGGCCGAAGCCACGCTGCGCAAGTGTGACAAGTCCAGCCCGATGGCCGAACGTGCGCTCATGGCCATCGCCCAGATCGAAATGGCCGGCGGCCGAGATGGTGCCGCCCGGAAAGAAGTCAAAGACCTCCGCAATAGCCAAGACACAGACATTGCCCGTCGCGCTAGGCTCCTCTACAACGAACTGGAACTCGAAGTGCCACGCATCGAAGTCGTTGCGGATCGTCTCAGCAAAGAAAAAGACAATTCTGAGCCAGGCCCGCTCGCCTATCTTCGCGCACGTGTGGCCATGGAACAGGGTGACTATCCCTCTGCGAGGAAAGGCCTGACCGCGCTGCTCAAGACCAGCACAGGCGGCATGCGACTCCATCATGCAGCCACCGTTCTCTTGGCAGAGGTTCAGCGGCGCAGCGGCAAACCCACAGAAGCATCGAAGATCCTCCTGCAATTCCTCGAAAAGACCACCAACAGCGATTTCAGCAACGAAGCCTTTGAGACGCTCTCCCGCGCACGCGACGCCGAACAGCGGAAGGACATCACCCCCTTGCCTTCCGCCGTTCTGGATTGGATTGCCGATAGCACCGCACCTCAGCGGCAGGCATATGCGCTTTTCCTCGCCGCCCGCTGGCTTTCCCGCCAGGACCGCAAAGCGGAAGCTGCAGGACTACTCGAAGCCCTTTTGGCGATCGCACCAGGACACCGCAAGGAGAGCGAAACGATGCGGCTCCTCATGGAGATCTATGGAGGTCTCAACGCCGATCAGCGCGTGCTCGCCCTTTCACAATCATGGCGCAAGAACTACGGTGGAGGTGCATCCTCAGAGGTTGATTTTGTCACTGGAAAGATCCTGTTTTCTCGAACGGAATACGGCAAGGCCACGGACCTTTTCCGCAGCGCCGCAGAGTTGTCCAGCAACCTCGCGGATCGGCGTCGTGCGCTCTACAATGCGGGTATCTGTGCCCTCAAGGCAGGCGAGGTCGCGCTCTTCCAAACTCTCCTCGCCCAGTTGCAAAACGTCAGCACCGATCCGCAGCCACGCCCAACTTCGGGAGAAACCGCAGAGGATCTCGAACTTGATCGCGCCCTCGAAATGGCCGCTAAAGGCACCAATGGGGCAGAGAGGGAGCTGGAACGGTTTGCCCAAGAGAACCCCAATCACCCTCGCCGCGCCGAGGCCAAAATCGCCCAAGCGGAAATGGCCCTACTTGACGTACCAGCCCGCGTCAAAGCTGCCGAAGAAGCCCTGGCAGATGCCGAAAAGCAGCCCAATCTCACAGAGCACCTCCAGCAGCGTATTGCCTACACCCGGCTGTGGGCCAGTGAAGCCGTGGGCGATCTGAAAACGTTGACGCAGATCGGTCTCGGCTTTCTCAAAAAATGGCCAGAGGCTCCTCTCGCTGCAGAGATCCGAATGAAGGTCGCAGACGCCTATTTTCGAATGGAAGACATGGCCAACGCGCGCACGCAATTTGAGATCGTCGCCCTAGACTATCCCGACAGCCCATACGCAGACACGGCTCTCTTCTTCGCTGGTCGCGCAGCCATGGTTGTCGGTGGTGCCGATAGCCTCAATACAGCCATCGAGATCTGGGAGGAACTCGCAGATCGCGGCGGCCCCTTGGCATTTGAAGCACGCCATCAACAAGCCGTCGCCAAACGACGCGAAGGCAGCGAGACAGAAGCACTCAAGGTCATCGAAAGCCTACTGACAGACACGAAAGTTAACACAGACATGCGCCGCTCATTGATCTGCGAGAAGGCCGAAATCCTGCAATTGCTCGGCGCCAAGGACCCCAAGCTACTCGAAGAAGCCGTCAAAACCCTGGGCCAATTGGCAGCGGAAAAAAACCTGCCCTTCGACTGGCTAGCACGTGCCAGTAGCGAGCGAGCCTCTGCATTGCGTGCCCTTGGGAAGCCGGATGAGGCCTTGGAAGCCTGCTACAGCATCGTCCAGAAGGCCGACTACGACCACCCTGGAACGCCCACAGAGTTTGTCTGGTTCTACAAAGCGGGTTTCCTTGCTGTCGATCTTTTGGTGGAAAAGCAGCAGTGGGAGGCCGCCGCGCGCACCGCAGAACGAATCGCACAAACCTCTGGCGATCGTGCTACCGAGGCCAAAGATCTCGCTACAAAAATCCGCCTCGATCACTACCTCTGGGACGAAACCAAGTGATGCAGCCCACCTGCTAGTCCCCGTCAATCGCCAGCTGGAAGGCCATGCCAGAAGCCCCTCCACCTCCCGCCAAAAAACGTTCCTTTCTGTCGCGTTGGTTTCGGCGCATCCTTTTGGCGGGACTATTGCTTCTGGCGGTGGCGCTGATTTTCCATCAGGCTCTACTGCGCTTCACGCTGAATCACCTAGCGCCTCCGATTGCCAAACGTTTTGGCTACGAACTGAGATGGCAAGTTGGCGGCTCGGTGACCTCTGACTTGGAGTTAAAGAGTCTCACTCTCTCAGGTCCACCAACGGGACCTCTCAAATCGCTGACCCTGCACGATGCCTCGATGGGCTACGATCTTTGGCAACTTTGGCAGCATGGGCCGGACCGATTTCTTCAGCAGCTTCACCTGACGGATGCCGACATCGAGCTAGACCTCCGCCCCCCCTCCCCGACACCAGCCCCGACGGCCAAAGCCATCCCAAAGAAGCCCCAGATTCCAGACATCCGTGTGGATGACATCCGGCTGCACAACATCAATGTTCTACTCCACCTGCCGCAGGGCGATGTGAACCTGCGGGGACTAACGCTCGAACTCATTGAGGGCAGCAAAGGGCAATTCACCCTCAAGGAACTGTCCTTACCCGACGGCATGCATCTTGTCGATGTGCATGGCACCACCGAGTTGCACGGACGCGCACTGACTCTCACTCAGGTCAATCTGCTTCCAAATCTTATCGTGCACCGCTTGCACGCAGATCTCGCCGCACTTCCAGACGGTCCACTCCCCATCGAACTGAATGTCTCCAGCGGACCTGCAAAAGTTCAACTGTCCGGCAGTGTCAGCGGACTCTCCGACGAGCTCACTGTGGATGTGAATATCCAAATCGATGCTCTCGACCGCGCCAGACTTAGCCAATTCATAAAGCTCCCAGAGTCGCCGGACTGGAGCGCAGAGAGCCTCACCATCACCGCGCAGGGCCCACCGCTGCGCCCCGATTTATTGAAGGCGCAGGTTGCGCTCGACGGCCGCCTTGAATTACCCACCGTGCCGATCGCAGGGAATGTTCAAACCGAGTTCCAAATGAGCGACGCTCAGCTTCACGTGAGCAAACTCGGCTTCACCTCCGGTGCCACCACGCTGGAGGCCAGCGCCGATGCCACCCTCCCAGCCCAGTGGAAAGACATGGCCCGCATTGATGGTCAGGTCCAATGGAAGCTCGACTGCACGGCCCTCGAAACCCTCCCCCTAAAGAACCTGCAACTCTCCGGCCGGATGAATGGCACCGGGAGTGTAACGCTCACAAAAGGCAAACTCACCGACCTCACTTCGCAACTCCATCTCACATCCATCAACATTGATGGAAGAAAAATCGACAAGCTCGACGTCGACACCGCTGGCTCGCTGGATCAGATCCAGATCAAGGCCATCGACATCCAAATCGATCCCCGCAATCGGCTCGCGATCAGTGGTGATTTTTCTCCCAATCGCGATCGACCCTTCGACCTCAACTGGCAGGCACAATCCGACGATCTCGCCGCCGTGATGCAGTTCGCCGGCATCAAAGATCAACCTTTGCCCGAGGCCGGGAACTTAAAGCTCAACGGCCACGCCGCGGGCACCCTGGCGGCACTCAAGGCCAAGGATTTTTCAAGCGTCCAAGCAGATGTTCAACTCACCTTGACCGAGGCCAAGTGGCAGGGCGCAAGTCTTCAAGAGCTCAAGTTGGATGCCTCCTCCGACGCAGGCATTGCCTCGGTAAAAAACCTGTCGCTGACACTTGACGATCAAAACCACATTGCTCTCCAAGGCAAGGCGCCACTGAAACTCGATGGCCCCTTCCAGGGTCAGGCGGAGGCGCGACTCCCGGAACTTGGAAAGCTTGGCGCATGGCTCGCCCTCGCCAAGGCTCCCCCCATCGCCGCTGGGTCTTTGAACATGAATTGGAAGGGCAGTGGCGATCTCTCCCAGCGAACCATCGATGGCAAAGGAGACGTGGATTTGCAGGGCTTTCAAATGGCAGGCATCCCCGATCCGGTCTCTGCCACTTTGCTGATCACGCATGATGGGAAGCAACTCGAAGTCGAAAAGCTCACTGCTAGCACGGGACGCTTCCGCATCGAAGGTAGCGCCACTGCTTCGGAGACAGACATCAACCTACGGGGGCTTCAGCTTTGGTCTGACGACACCAAACTTGCAGCACTGATTGCGAACGTCCCACTTTCACCCGGAACTCAACCACCCATCGATGCAACGCGCCCGCTCGACATCGATCTGCAGATGGAGAGCCTCAGCTTTGACCAGATCTCCGCAGCCATCGGCAAGCCCCTCCCAATCAAAGGCACTGCCACGGCGAAGGTGAATCTCCACGGGCCGCTTCAATCATTGGCTGGCGATATCGCCGTGGACCTAGCAGACGTTAGCAGCGCAGCGACGGGCGACAAACTCAAGCCTGCCCAGGTCAAATTCACAGCCCATCTCGCAGACGGCAAGATCCACACCGACCTCAGTGCACACCAGCCCCCGTTCGAGCCGCTGACCGCCAGCACCGATCTGCCATTGGACCTGCCGGCACTGCTAAACGATCCCACCGCGTTCACCAACGCACCCCTCCATGCAGAGATCGATCTTCCTGACTCAGACCTCGACATCGTCCGCAGTTTCGTCCCAGCCATCGCAGAGATCGATGGGAAGATCGGCATGAAAGTCAACGTCGGCGGCACCCTCGCAAAACCAGACTACCAGGGGCTCCTCACGTTGAAAGCATCCCGCGTCCTTGCCACCGCGCCAGGTGCCCCCGAGTTGCGCGACGTGAATGCACGCTTCGCTCTTGCCGGACAAAACATCACCATCGAAGAACTCAGCGCGATGGTCGCAGGCGGGCAAGTCGGCGCAACTGGCACGGTAGATCTCACCCATCTGAAGGACCCCGCCTTTGACATCCACATCACCGCAGCAGACGCATTGATTGTGCGCGACGAGGCCCTGAGTCAGCGTGCCAATGCAGATCTCCACATCACCGGCTCACTCAAGAAAGGCGATGTGAGTGGACGCGTTGATCTCGTGAGAGGCCGCGTGTTTAAAGAAGTTGAGTTCCTACCGCTCTCACTCCCAGAGCAACTCCCGCCACCACCTCGCGCGGCCAAGATATCCCAGGAAGGAGCCAAGGCACCGCCGCCATTCGATCAGTGGACCTTTGACATCGCTGTGGCGACAAAGGACCAGATTCGCCTCTTGGGAAACGTGCTCAATGGTGGTGTAGAAGTTGATCTCCGCGTGCATGGCACAGGCGCCGTTCCCGAACTCGAAGGAAAGGCCTCCCTCAAAGACGCACGACTCCGCTTGCCCTTCAGTCGCATGATCTTTTCTCATGGCGAGATCCTCTTCACCAAGGACAAGCCATTTGAACCCCAGGTAGACATCGAAGGAAACTCCGTCGTGAACAACTATCGTGTCGCTCTCTACGCCACCGGGTCAGCCCTTGATCCCGTCATCCGATTCACCTCCAGCCCGCCGCTTTCAGAAGGAGACATCGCCACACTGCTCGCGACAGGAGCCACCGCAGACGACCTGCAATCGGGCGAAGGCGTCGCCGCAAATCGGGCCGCCTTTTTGCTCGTCACCAAAATGTATCGCAAGCTCTTCAACAAAAACGGCAAGTCGCAATACGATGAGGAGCCCCCAAAGCTCAGCTTCAATTTTTCGCTCCTCAACGCAAGTTCCACGCGGCGTAGTCTAACTGCAATCTACGAGATCAATCCCAAGGTCCAAGCCGTCGGCACCGTCAGCGAAGACGGTGGATTTCGCGGTCTGCTCTACTACCTGATTCGTTTCCGCTAATGCACCGCCTGCTCGCCAGTCTTTTATTCATTCTCACGCTCCACTGCGCAGGCAGAGAGGGCGAACAGGATGGTGTCTGGGAGATCGAAGCCCACGGACTTCGAGTCCATCCCGAAGGTGTCAGTGAGGCGATGCGAGACGAGGTGGAGCAAATCATCCGCCAGCAACTCGCGCTCGCCAACGATTCCGAAATGTCGCCACCACTGGCGGACGACATGGCCTACTTTCTCACCGTTCGTTACTGGCAATCAGGCTATCGCGAAGCCGTCGTGAACTGGCGCATCGAGAATGGTCGAGCTGTTCTCGAGGCCAGTGAAGGTCGCCTCTACCACATCGGATCGCTTTCCTTCCCCGGATCGGATGACGAAGACGATATCGCCGCACTCGAAAAGTATCTTCTCCGCCCCACCCATGAACGTACCGGAGAAACCAACGGCAAGACGCCAGCCGTTGAGGCAGATCTAGACGCAGGCGTCGGGCTGGTGCGGCGTTATCTGCAATCGGAAGGCTATCTAGACGCAGCAGTCGAAGCGCCCATCCTCGAGGTCAACAGCGAAGCCGCCGCAATCGACGTCACCGTAAAGTTCACCAAAGGTCAGCGCTACAACATTGGCGATGTCACTCTGACGGGCGATCTTTTAAATCGGGAGCCAGAGGCACGACTGCTCGCCAATGCTCTCCAGGGTCAACCGTTCAACGAGGTCGATGTGGAAACACTCCGCGCCTCATTAACTGGTTTGTATCAAGAGCGGGGCTACTTCGCTGCAACCGTGGAAAGCGCATTGAAACCCGATGCGGCGCACGAGGGTCAGTTGGATGTTGACCTCTCCGTCGAGCCGGGTCAGCGGCATCGCGTGGCGACACTCACGATATCGCCCGATTTCTCTCGCGGAGCCCAGCGCCTTATTCGCAGTGGTTTCAAGCCCATCGTTGGGAAGTATTACGTGCCGCCCAATCTCACCCTCCTGAATCGCCGCCTCTTAGAGACAGAAATGTTTACGCGATTGGACGTGAAGCCCCAGCCCCTGGGCGATGACACGCTCGACCTTGAGATCACTGGCAAAGAAGGGCTACGTCGTCGGCTCGGTCTCTATGGTGGATTCCAAACCTTCCAAGGCTATGTCGTTGGGGCGGAGTGGCGGCATGCGAACCTCTGGGACACCGGCGATGCCCTGCGCCTGAAGGCAGAGTTGAACGGACGCGGCATTGATTCAGGAATCAAGTGGGTGGACCCCGCCTTTCTTAATTCCGCCTTCTCCTTGGATGTCGATCTCTCCGCGCAGACCTTCACCTTCTTCGACTATGATCGGAATAGCGTCGCGCTCCGCACCCGACTCTCCCGCCAGTGGAACGCACACATCACCACCAGCCTCTTCAGCGAGGTATCACTCAATGTTGCCAACAGCGACGTGCTCACGCCCACTGAACTCGGCCCCGACGACTACCGCATTGTCTCGCTCGGCACCTCGGCAAACTTTGACTACCGCAACAACCCCGTCTCCCCGACCAAAGGCTGGCTGGCCTCCGGCACCATCATCGCCGCCCAGGACGTGGGTGGCAGCGGCGTCGCGTTTTTGCGGAGCGAGATCAACACCGCTTTCTACCAGCCCCTCACCAAAAGACTCCGCGCCGCCGTCAGTGCCCGCACCTCCGCCATTCAGACCAGTGACGGGGTCGAATCCCTACCCATCGACCTGCGACTCTTCAATGGAGGTGCCAACACGGTGCGCAGCTTTCCGGAGCGGGAAATGGGCCTGCGTGCAAAGTCAGGCACACCCCTCGGTGGAACTTTGGCCCAGGTCTTCAACGCAGAGCTGTCCTACGAGATCGTGAACAACCTCGAATTCGCCGTCTTTGCAGACGCCGGCACTCTCTCCCGCGATGAAAGCAACCCCACCGCCTCCCCCACCGATCTGCGCTACGCCGTCGGTGCCGGCCTGCGCTACAAGCTTCCCGTGGGCCCGCTGCGCATCGACTACGGCTACAATCCGGACCGGCGCGAAGGCGAACCCAGCGGCGCGCTGCACATCACCTTCGGCTTCGCTTTCTAGGCACCGCCCATCTCCACGCTTGTCATCCACCCGGGAGTGTGGACATTACCCGCGTCCCCTTCCCTTCCATGAGTGATACCCCCAACGAGCCCCCCACCCCGCCACTGCCCCCCGGCACGCCGGAAGAGATCACGCGTAAGCTGGAGGACTTCATCAAGCACAGCCTCGGCGGGCAGGTTCTTTTTACCCGCATTGACCCCACCACGGGAGGCTCCACCCCCGATTCAGACGGCTCTGGCGATGCGCCGCCCGTTGATGACGAAGAGGACATCAGCAAGTCCTTCCAGTTTCACTACAAGCCTGCCGAAATTAAGGCCCACCTCGACCGCTTCGTGATTCGGCAGGACGAGGCCAAAAAAGTGCTGGCCACCGCCGTGTGCGATCACTACAACCACGCGCGGATGTTGCGAGAGCAAAGCACCGCCACCGCAGCAGGGCCAGCGATTGAGTTCACCAAACAAAACGTCCTCATCGTCGGCCCTACCGGTGTTGGTAAGACGTATCTGGTCAAGCACGTCGCCGATCTCATCGGGGTTCCCTTTGTCAAAGCAGACGCCACCAAGTTCAGCGAGACCGGCTACGTCGGCGGTGATGTGGATGATCTCGTGCGCGACCTCGTCGCCAAGGCCGGTGGCAATATCGAACTGGCGGAACACGGCATCATTTACCTGGATGAGGTGGACAAACTCGCTGGTGGCGGCGGCGAACGCGGAGGCCGCGATGTCAGCGGGCGCGGCGTTCAGACGGCCTTGCTGAAGCTGATGGAGGAAACGGAGGTCCCTCTCTATGCCTCCAATGATTTCCGCTCGCAGATGCAGATGATGTTTGATACCCGCCGTGGACGCACCGGCAAAGAGATCATCAATACACGCAATATCCTCTTCATCGTCAGTGGTGCCTTCTCTGGTCTTGAAAAGATCATCGACCGCCGCACCGCCAAGAACTCCATCGGTTTTGCCAGCGCTCACGGTGGCCATGCAGGCGATATCGAAAACAAGCTGCACGACTCCCAGACCAAAGACTTCATCGACTACGGATTCGAAGCCGAATTCATCGGCCGCCTCCCAGTCCGTGTCGTTTGCGATCCCCTCAAGGCCGCCGACCTCTTCGAGATCATGAAGAAGTCCGAAGGCAGCCTCATCCGCCAATACGAGCGCGAATTCGCCGCCTACGGCGTGAATGCCACCTTTGAAGACAGCGCCCTCTACATCGTCGCCCAGCGCGCCGCAGAGGAAAAAACCGGTGCGCGTGGACTCGTCACCGCTTGGGAAAAAGTGCTGCGTGAATTTAAGTTTGAGCTCCCCAGCCTCGGACTGCCGCAACTGACAGTCGATGGCAACCTCGTCGAAAACCCCGCCGCAGCCCTGGATCATTGCCGCCTCGAAGCCGCCACCTGGGAGTCGGATGTGCGTGCGACAGAGGTCCGCCAATTTGCCGCCCGCTTTCAGGAGGAGCACAAACTCGAACTCGTCTTCGAACCCACCGCCATCCGCAGTCTGGTCGACCGCGCGCAACGCGAAGGCAGCAGCGTTGACGCCGTCTGCCAGCGGCTCTTTAAAGACTTCCCCTTCGGCCTACGCCTCGCCACCCGCACCAATGGTCAGACTCGTTTTGTGCTGGATAGCGCCGCTGCGGAGAACCCAGAAAAGTACTTGAGCGATCTGGTGGTAAACACCTATCGCTCTGCGGCACCCGCCGCCCCAGAATCCCCCACCACCCCTGAATCCCCACATGTCGCGTAATCGGGCAGCAGCTCTATTGATCGGAGTCTTGGTCTGCGTGCCGCTGCTGGCACTGCATCACTTTGGAATGTTCGGAAAGGTCGCCGAATGGTTGCGTGGCGTCTATGAATCCACCCTGCATTTACCGCAGAGTGGCATGCGCCAGTTTCTCCCGGTTCAGTACGGCTACTACACCGCCCTCGCCTTCGTCACCGCATGGATCTGCGTGGAACTGCCGCTGCAGTCCCGCAAGTTCGGCTTCATCCTCGGGGCCGTCTTCCTCACGCTCACCCTGTCCCCAGTGCTCGCTTTTAATGGCGTTTTGTTTGAGCCCTTTTCCGGCAGCGCCGCCATCATCGGCGCAGGCTTGCTCGGCATCGTCGCCGGCGGCACGGATCGCGCACTGCGTCGCCATCGCATGCGTCACCATCTCGTCGGTCGCCTTTCCTCGGATAGCTTTGAGTCGCTGATGGAGGAAAAGGACCTCGCCAAGCTCACCGGCCGCAGAGAGATCACCATCCTCAGTTGCCGATTGCTCAATCACGCAGAGCTCGCCCGCGAGATGGAGCCTGCGGATCTCGAAAAGTTCAGCTCCAGCTTCCTCAAGGTCGTCGCGGAATTCCTCGTCTCCAAAGGCGCGTATCTCGACGCCTGCAACGTGCAACGCGTGCGCGTCTTTTTCGGCTACCCATTGCGCAACGAAAACCACGCCGAACACGCCTGCCGCGTCGCCCTGGAGCTACGCCAGCGCCTCGTCAATCTCGCCGCAGAGATGCAGGAGCGTTGGCACAAAAAGCCCGTCTTTGGCGCCTCCATCAGCACCGGGGAGATGACCTGCGGCCTCTTCGGCTTCAGCGAGTTCCAGTTCTTCAGCGCCGTGGGGGAGCCCCTCGACTTTGGGGATCGCCTCTGCGCCGTGAATACGGTTTACGGCAGCCATGTCCTGATCAGCACGCGCACTTATTCCCTGGTCAAGGATGCGATCGAAGTCCGCCCCATGGAGATGGTCTTCACACCGCGCCTCCATCCCGTCAGCGAAATTTATGAACTGCTCGCCGAAAGCGGTGGCCTCAGCGAGGACGAGGCCAAAGCCCGCGATGCCTTTTGGCAGGGCGTCATCCAGCTCCGCAAAGGCGACTACAAGTCTGCGTTGGAGCACTTCGCCAAAGCCAAGAACGAGAATCGCGAGGACGCACCGCTGAAGTACTTCACGGAGCGCGTCGAGGCAGGCGTCAAAGACGGATCCTCTTCCGCAGAAGGAAAAGGCGGCGCCCGTCACGTGCGGATGCTCATGCCGGCCTGATCCCCTCCCCGCCATGCCCGCACTCGACTATCCACCACCGATCCAGCGCCTCATCGCGCAGCTCAGGTCCCTGCCCGGTCTCGGCCCGCGCAGTGCAGAGCGCTTGGCACTCTGGCTCATGCAGGTCGGCCCACTGCGCGTCGATCCCCTCGCCCGATCGCTCGGGCTGCTGCACGATACCGTCCGCGCCTGCGATGAGTGTGGCTTCTTCATCGAAAAGGATGCCGACTGCCTGCTCTGCACCAATGAGCGCCGCAATGCCAGACTGATCTGCGTGGTCGAACAAGCCGCCGATGTCCTGCGGCTGGAGCGCTCCGGCGCCTTCCAGGGCATGTATCACGTCCTCGGTGGAAAGCTTTCACCTCTCGACAACGTCACGCCAGAGGATCTCCGCATCGATTCACTCATGCAGCGCGTGCAGAGCCTTCAGGCAGAGGAGGTCATCCTCGCCGTCGGCTCCGATGTGGAGGGGGAGGCAACCGCCAGCTACATCGCCGATGGATTGTCCGGCCTCGGCGTCAGCGTCACACGACTCGCCCAGGGCATGCCTGCCGGGGGGGCACTGGATCATGTCGATGAGCTCACGCTCTTCCAGGCACTGCATGGACGGCGCAAGATCGGCTAAGCATTTTTTCACCGACCATGGCAGAGCCATTGACCTCCCAACGCGCAGACAAATACCTGCACCACGTCCGGATCTTCAAAACCCGCAGCATCGCCGCGCAGGCCTGTGATAAAGGCAACGTCTCCATCAAAGGTCAGAACGTAAAGCCCTCGCGAGAGTTTCGAGTCGGCGATGTCGTGCTGGTCAAGCGAGGCGAGCTTGAGCTCCACCTGCGCGTCCTAGCCTTCGCGCCAAATCGCGTCAGCGCCCCGCTCGTGCCCACCTTGCTAGAGGACCTCACCCCAGTGGAGAACTACCAGCGCGCCGCAGAACGCCGCAAGCAACGCGCCATGGAAACCCCCAATCCCCACGAGATGCTCACCAAGCCCAACAAGCAGCAGATGCGCCAATTGCGGGAGTGGTGGGGGCAGGAGTAGAATGGGTTGCCGCCAAAGCGCGCAGAGAGCGCCAAATCAATGCGTGAGGCATCTTGATCACCCTCACCTGATGGAGGAATCAGACGGGGCCGCATGGCGCAAAGACTTCGCGTGATCGCGTTTGGTTATCCTTTGAGCCATCAGGTCTTGCGAAAGCCGATTTGATCTCCAGCAGATTCGAGGAGGCCAACAGATGAAGACAAAGTCAATCTGCTGGCCGCCCTGAGCCGAGTCCCCGAGACAGACGAAATCAATCTGCTGGAAATCACAAAACAGGGTGATGCTGGGTAGATCTCCGCCTCTTTGCGATCTTTGCGTTCCTTCGAGCTATCAGGTCTTGCGAACGCCGATTTGATCTCCAGCAGATTCGAGGAGGCCAACAGATGAAGATAAAGCACAAATCTCCGGGCCTCCCTCAGCCGAGTCCCCGAGACAGACGAAGTCAATCTGCTGGAAACCAGAAAACAGGGTGACGCTGGGTAGATCTCCGTCTCTTTGCGATCTTTGCGTTCCTTCGAGCCATCAGGTCTTGCGAACGCCGATTTGATCTCCAGCAGATTCGAGGAGGCCAACAGATGAAGACAAAGCACAAATCTGCTGGCCTCCCTGAATCTGCTGGAAACCACAAAACAGGGTGACGCTGGGTAGATCTCCGTCTCTTTGCGATCTTTGCGTTCCTTCGCGGCCAATTCTCATCCCCGAACTTCGGGCAGGAGCTCAGGTCCCCAGCCACGTCGCCAGGCCCAGGAAGACGCCCATGCTCATCACGTCCGTGGCCGTTGTCAGAATGATGCTTGAAGCCGTCGCCGGATCGGCCCCGAACTTCCGCAGCAGCAGCGGCACATAGGCCCCCGTCACGCCACTGATCACACAGCTCAGCAGCATCGAGATCAGCACCACCACCCCCAGCATCACCGCATTCGGATTGCCCCGATAGTGCGCATAGGCCCACATGCCCAGGCCAGCGGTCACCCCCACCAGGGCCCCATTGATCAGACCCAGCAGCGCCTCCTTCCAGATCAGTCGGCGCTCCTCGCCCGGCTTCAGTTCCCCCAGGGTCAGCCCCCGCAGCGCCACCGCCAGCGCCTGGCAGCCCGTATTGCCAGACTGGCCAGACATCACCGGCAGAAAGGCCGCCAGCAGCACCACCCGATCCAGAGTGCCCTGGAAAAAAGCCACCACCGCCCCTGCCACAAAGCAGGTCAGCAGATTCGCCTGCAGCCACGGATGCCGCCACAGCAGACTCCGCCACACCGGTGTGGACAGGCGCTCCTCCTTCTCCACCCCCACCATCGTCCCCGCTTGGGCAGAGATCTCGATCGCACGGGCCTCAAACAAAGTGCTCCCACGCACCAGTCCCAAAAGATGCCCCTCCGGATCACATACCGGATAGACCGGGTAATGCCGGTTCACGCAGCTCTTCATCGCCGTCGTCAGTTCCATTTCCGGGCTCAACCAAAAGACCTGATCCAGCATCACCGCACTCAGCAGTTGCTCCGGCTCCGCCAGCATCAGATCGCGCATCACCAGCACGCCCAGCAGCTTGTTCGAATCATCCGTCACGTAGCCATAAGTGATCAGCGCCTTCTTTGTCAATCGACGCAGCGCATCGATGGCCTCACGCACTCGCATCGTCGGGCGAAAGACCGCCACCGGCGGTTCCATCAGCCACCCCACGCTGTCTTCCTCATACTCCTGATTGCGCCGCCACTGCGCCGCCGTCTCCGGTGCCGCCGCCGCCAGGATGGCCGTCCGGTGGTCTTCCTCCAGTTCATCCAGCGCCTGCTGCGCCACCATCGGGTTCAGCCCTTGCAGGACCGCCACCGCCAGGGCCGGCTCCACACGCTCCAAAAGATCCGCCGCCTCATGCGGCGCACATCCGGCCACTGCCGAGAGCATTTCATCCACCTGTGCCAAATTCGCATCCAACATCGCCCAAAACTTCCACCATCCCGCCCCGCACGCAAGCCCCCCGTCTCTCGACCTTCGCTACCCAGGGGAGCCGCTGATCCATGAGGGATTAGGAACACAGGAAGGAGGAATCGAGGAATGTTTTTGATTGGGGCGGCAGCCCCTGAGAGCGCTGGCTTTTTGTCCTTCGTCGTACTTCGGAGAACGGGCCGCCGCCCACTCACCCAAAGCGAAGCCAAACTGCCTAACCGCAGATCGCCTAGAGGTCCGCAGATCAAAGCAGGATGAATCGAATCCTCCAGACATCTGCGCTTTCTGCGAGATCTGCAGTTGGACCATTCTGCTGTGCCCAGGCATTCGGGGAGGATCGGCAGAGGAATGGGGGCAAAGGAATCTTCCCGACTCCGCGCAGCAGTGCTTCGGGGCGCGGCGCTTCCAGCCCGCCCAGCCAATGAAAAAGCCAAAGAACCGCTCACGAACCGCCAACAGCCACGGGGATTCGCCGCAAAGGATCGCAACGATCACAAAGAGAAAGATTCGCTCTTTGGAAGCAGCTTTAGCCCCAACTCCTTCATTTCGAACTCGGTGTCCTTCACCCCGTGCGGGAGCATGTTCATGCAGGGCAAGTTGGCGATGCTATTCCAGAGGTGCGCGGTCTGGATGACGTAATGTACCTTGAGCCACATCTGCTTCTTGAACTCCGGGATGTCAGCCAAGTAGTTCGCATACCACAGCGCCAGCGGCACCTTGCGGGCGTCCCCGCCCACATAGGGGGTAATCCCTCCCCTGTTCCTTCTTCGCCGCCGTCTCCTAGTTGTCAGAGAGGTAGCGCAGGAAGAGGAAGGACAGCATGTAGTCGCGGAAGTCGTCCGCGTCCATCGCCTCGCGCAGGTGCTTTTGGTTGGTGTCGGTCATCGCTTTAGCCGAGAGAGCTCAGAGCGTCGTGGATACGGTCGGTCTCATCGTAACCGCAAAAGAGAGAGCATTCGGTCTCGCCGATGTGGCGGCTGTAGGGGTCAATCAATTGACTGTCGCGGTCGTAGAGCATGATGGGCGCAAGACCCGTGTAATTGCTTTTGAGCTCATGCCAGCGGAAGCCCCATTTTTCCATGCTACCGGAGATGTCCGACTTGGCTCTTAGAATCTGAATTGCTGAAGGCCGTCGCTGCTCGATGAAGTAATCAACAGCGATGGCGCGGTCCTTGGTGACGTGCAGCTTGTGCTTGCGCTTCGCCTCCAGTCCGGCGTCGCTCAAAATTCGCTTCACCACAGTGTCGGCCACATCTTCCTCCGCCATGCGGTGGTCGTTGAGGATGTCCAGACGGGACACCGCCACCAGACCTTCGGCAAAAACCTGGATGTCACAGGCATCCAAAGGCAACTCCAGCCAGCGGCAGAGCACCCCGTGCTCCTCCGTGAGCGAGTGTTCGGCGCACAGGCGCTGCAAGTGATGCTTCATCGCATCCGTGCTGATGTTCTGCCCCTGTCCGGTCAGCCAGGAGAGCGTCTTGCCTCGGTCGCTCATGCGGACGCCCTTGGGGGTCAACTGGCTCAGCTCCAGCACGACCTGCCAGCCGTCGGGATAGGAGGCGGGCATGGTGAACAGCAGGCCCTTGGCTGTGGGCTCGATTTCCAGCGCCTCATCCCAAAAGGAGGTCAGCAAGGCGCGCAGGTCGGTGGATGAAAGGATAGTGTCGGCAATCACGAGAATAGCTCTCCTTCCCATTCCCAGCCAAGATCAATCTTCCACATCTTGGCAGTTTGGTTGATAAAGTCCCGGAAATCCGTGGTGGAGAAGTCCAGAAGGGGCTGGTGGATGTTCTGTTTTGGGTCGTTGGTCGGCAAATTCGGATCGCACACATTCACGTGCCAGCCTTTAGGGATGCGCTTCTTGAAGCGGAAGTTCTGGCGGCCGATCGGACTATAGCCCACGCCCCGCACCCGTTGGTTAGCCAGCAGGAAACTGGCGTCATAGGTTTCAGGGTTGTCCAGCTCGGGAGCCTTGCCCAGGTAGCGCATGTCCACAAAGGGACCGTCCACCAACTGCGGGCGCGATTCGAAATGACGCCCAATCCCGCCTTTGCTCATCTTCTCCAGCTCCAGCGTGTCGCCGGGCGGCAGGCATTTGTCCTTTTGCAGGATCTCTTCGATCTGATGGGGCTTGTAGGGATAGCTCATGTCGGGTCCTCCGGGGATGGGTAAAGTTGCTGCATCATGGCTTTCTCCGCTACAAGAGTCCAATTTCAGAAAGGTATCGCGAAGGTGCTGCGGTTCGCTTCCCGAGTCGTTTTGCGGTCTGGAAGACCACGCGCTTCTTAGCACGAGTAAACGCGACGTAGAACACGCGGCGTTCAGCTTCAAATTGAGCAAGCGTTTGGGCGTATTTCATGGGCCACATGTCTTCGACGCAATCGAGAACCATCACCGTTTCAAACTCCTTTCCTTTTGCTCGCAAAGCGGTCATTAGATGAACTGGGCGTTTCTGCACATCGTTCGAGTCGGGAGCCTCGTCGTCAGTCGGGGGGACATGGGCAAGGTGATCTTTTGCAGTTTCAATGTCATCCAAAAATTGCAAATAATCGTCACCATATCGCTGAGCGTATTCAGCTAGCTGCCCAAATGGTGGATCCTTGAAAAAAATGTCCTCCTCCGCCTTGCCGAAGTCTGCCGCAAGACCTTCGAAGTTACAACTTAACGCCGTGATCGCATCAGCTACTGTGGTCGCGTCCAAATACGAGCGTATAGCATCAGCGAATTCAATACTCGTTCGCCCTCCAACGTTGGGCCCTGCTAGCGGCCCCCTGTAAGACGCGACCGCGTCTATCGAATCACAAATTTTCCCAAACACCGACCTTCTGAAATGCCCATCCAATTGTTCCTTCTGAGCATTGTTCAGACGGTAACGCTTCACCAGATTACAAAGCTCTAGCAAATCGGCCGCGACTTCCCGAGGTCGCCGACGTTGATCTGCGCGCTGCTTGATTTCGAGAAGTTCCAGCAATTGATCAAAGGTTTTGCTCAGAAAGATCTGAAGGTCTTCCGCAGCGCAGAACGGAACGTTCTTCGATGCAAAATACACTTGATATGGAATAAGTTGCGCCTTCTTTCGCCCAATCAGCGCAATTCGGGTGGGACTACCATCAGGCTTGATGTGCTCGGCCACTAATTCAGCCGCAAGATCTAGTGAAGCATTGATATCCTCAGTTTCCTCAACCCTGATCTCGGCCTCTGCCGTTTGGAAAGCTTGTGTGTCTTTATCGACTCGCCGCTGATTGTGGCGGATCAGCTTTTGAGCGAGAGTAACAATATTGGCTGGAGACCTGTAGTTCGTCTGAAGTGTGAAGGTCTTAAACCTACTTGCAAAGAATCGCTCGGGCTCAAGAATGTATACCGGAGTCGTCCCTCTCCATTCGTAGATCGCTTGATCGTCATCGCCAACAAGTGTGACAGTCGCACGGTGCCGCTCAACAATTGCTTTCACCAGATTGAGATCGAGTGGGTTGATGTCCTGAAACTCGTCCACGATTACATGGTCGTATTTGGCAACGCCGGTGAGTGGCTTGTCGGCATCCTCACCCTTCTGCCGCTCGTCGATAAAAGCGAAATACTTTTGATCTTCCAAAGTGAAAGTAGCGCTTTTAATCAACTGATCAGTCGCTTCGAGCCAGAACTTGTAGAAACCGGTGTAAACGCGCTTCAGAAACCCTTGCGGATCGTTGCCATCTTTGGGGCGAGACGTAAGGATTCCAATTTTGATGAGGGTTTCCCACAGCTCTTCTAAGCGCCAACCCAATTCAAGGTCGATAAGGTCCTGAACATGGGCGTTAAATTCTTCCGCCGACTTGATTCGGGTATGATCAAAGCCTAATGCCTTCAGCGCATCCATGATTTCGAGAATTTCCTTCGTTCGAGAGGATCGTTTCTCAATGGCATCCTTCACAGCCTTATGTTTCGCCCAAACAGGCGCAAGCTGGTTCAATATGGTAAAATGCTTGTTATCCTTATTCGTCAGGAGACGGGGATTCCTTGTCTGTGACTTGATTCGGCGGAAACCCCAAGCGTTTAGCGTGGTGATCTCAACGTGGTCCCGAATTGATGCGAACTCTGGGTCCTCCGTTAGCCGCGCTTTCAACTCGTCACGTGCGGCCACTGTGAAAGTGAGAACGAGAAATCGGGTCGCTCTGCTTGATGCCAACCGGTGCAAAGCGCAGCAGCGGTGAAGGATGGAGAGGGTTTTGCCGCAGCCCGCAGGAGCTAGCAGGCGGATGTTTACAGCAGGTGCATCACAGAATGCCTGTTGGGACTTGTCGAGTTTTGGCATGACGTAGTTGTTGGTGGTTGGGGGTTTTAACCCTCCTCCGGGGATGGGAAAAGCTGCTGCATCAGGTCTTTCTTGTGGGTCTTGAGGGCTTCGTGCTTTTGGGTTTCGGCGGTGATCAGGGCGTCGAGGCTGCTCAGGCACGTGGCGATGCGTTGTTGTTCGGCAATCGTTGACGGCCAGGCCAACTCAAGCGCACGGAACCTTGAACTGCCACGAGGAGCCACTGAGATTGCTTGGGTCGCAATCCTCGCGAAGGTTCCGTATTTCGGGCATTGCTGAAATGCTTGCGCCACAAACTCCGCGTCGGTGAGGCGGACGCTGTTCGGGGCCTCAAACTTCTCCCGGAAGTTCTTTTCCAGCGTGGCGCGGTTGGTGATCTCCGTGCGGTATTCGTATCTGAGTCCCTGGAGCTTGCCGATGAACCCGGATTCGACGCCGTCTTCGCGAATCACCGAGCTCTGGAACTCTGGCGAGGGTTCATAGTGGAAGTTGGAGGTGGGCATGAGGGGAGGAGGAAAGCTGAGAGCCGAAAGCAAACGTTTAGGCGTGCCGATCCCCAAACGGTGGATCATTGCGCCGTCGTTTAAATCCTCAAGGGAATCTTAGAGATACTGCGCTTATCAAAGCGGTTGGTGCTAGGACTGGCAAGGAGGAATGGGTGGGATGGAGTGAAAAGTCAGGAGTAAAATGTCAGAAGATGGGATGCCCCGGGCGGGCGGAGCAGGCCCAGAGATCAGGCAAAAGGAACTATTTTTGCGGCGATGTCCGCGTCGGATCGACGAAAGCCCCTCATTATCAACGGAAAAGTCGAGGTGGCTAGGAACTGGCGTCGGCTCAGCGGAAAGAAAGTGGCTGCAACGCTGTCACATTTGCTGCCAACTCTTGTATATGCATTTAGTAACAACACTCGACTTCGATGCGCCCGCCCACGCCACCCATGACTGCGGAACAGCTTTTGGCGCATTGTCGGAAAAACGGACGAGCCGACATCTGCGCAGGTCATGTCCTGGCGATCCAGACCCTCCTGGATGAGCGCAAGTGGTGCCAATCCAGGCTTGCAGAGGCATCCAACGTCCCCCGCCAGATGATCGGAATGATCCTGGTCATGAAGCGCTTCCCCACAGGCGACTGCCTGAGCAAGCTCGCGGAAGCCTTTGGGCTCGATCTCTTTGAGTTGGATCTCATCGCCAAACTGGAGCTCAAGATTCGTTTGCAACTATAGTTGCATTGCTTACCAGGAGGACTTGCGGGAATCCTTCCCCCATGACCGCGCTGGTTCCAACCACCCACCGCCTGACTCCCGACCACCGTCGGATGGTTGTCCTGATTGGTCCCACGCCGGAGCGGCAAACGTGCTTTACGACGCCGCGCTGCAACGGTGCAACACGCCGTTGCGCTGCTACAAAACCTCGTTGCAACGGTGCAACACGCCGTTGCGCTGCTACAAAACCGCGCTGCAACGGTGCAACGCTCCGTTGCGCTGCTACAAAACCACGCTGCAACGGTGCAACGCGCCGTTGCACTGCTACAAAACCGCGCTGCGACGGTGCAACACGCCGTTGCACTGCTACAAAACCTCGCTGCAACGGTGCAACACGCCGTTGCGCTGCTACAAAACCGCGCTGCGACGGTGCAGCGCTCCGTTGCACCGTCACAAAACCACGCTGCCGGGCCCCGGAGAGGCTCTGGCAGACACCACCCCTCATCACCCGGAGGCCCCGCTGATGGCGACATGGAACAGCGGCACTCTGTGGAACTCTGGCGCCCTCTGGGGGCCGGACTCGCCCTCTTCATCTCAACAACGCAACCAACTTACACGTCACCGAACCATGAAACGTCAACCTTACTATCCCCGCATCCTTGCCGACCAACCCGAGTGGCACTTCAACTACGCTGACCAACTGACGGAGCAAGCCACGGCTCTGGGCCTCGTGCCTGCCGAGGTGACCGCCACCGTCAATGACTCCCGCCATTTGGGCTATGCCCTGGGCACTTGGCTGACGACCGTGCGCGAGTTCGGCCCCGGCAGCACCGCGCAACTTGAGTCGCTGCGCTATGGCACTGGAGACGACCCCTTTGTCTTGCCGTCCTTTGTCGCCCCCGCGCCGCCCGACGGTCTGACGGCGGTGAAACCCGGTGCCTTGAACCGCATCTTTGATTATGTGCAGGTCATCAAAAAACGCCCCGCCTACACGGAGGGCATCGGCCTGCTGCTGGGCATCGTCGGCGGCGAGGACACAACGGCGCACACCGCGCCGGAGATCTCGCTAAAACTGGAGCAAGGCAGCGGCTGCCAGTGCGTGCGCATCCGCTTCAAGAAGTTCGGCCACTACGCCGTCGCCATCTACAGCCGCCGCAATGGTGGTCCCTGGGAGCTGCTGGGCATCGACGCCGAAAGCCCCTACCTGGACGAGCGCCCCCTCGCCGTCCCCGGCCAACCCGAAATGCGCGAATACCGCAGCCGCTTCTGGGAAAACGGTTCGGAAATCGGCGACTGGACGGAGGTGTTCAGCGTCACGGTGGGAGTTTGAGAAAAGCTGAAAGGCTGAAAAGCTGAGATGCTGAAAGGCTGAGCCGAGGCGACTGGTGGAGTTGAACCCAAACGAAGTGGAGATAGCCAGCGACCAGCTGCCCGAAGGGCGAACGCAGTGAGGCAACCAGACAGCTGACTGAAAGGAAGCTGCCCGAAGGGCGAGATGAGCGTGGGGCGCGAACGAGTCAAACGCTGAGATGCTGAAATTGGGGAACAAGCCCATCCAGTAAAGCCCCCCTTTTCAGCCCTCCAGCGTTCGCTTCGCGGCTGCGCAGCCATCACTCCATCACTCCATCACTCCATCACTCCATCACTCCATCACTCCATCACTCCATCACTCCATCACTCCATCACTCCATCACTCTAGCTTCTCAGCTTTTCAGAATCTCAGCTTTTCAGCTTTTCCCCTCCCCCTCCCTCCATGTTCGATCCCAATCTCCCTCAAGCGGGCACCGAAATCGATGCGGTGCAAATGCGCGGCCAGCTCAACGGTCTCAAGGACCTGATCGATGCCGTGCCGACGATCACCAGTGCTCAGGTGGATGGTGTCAGCACCCTGGCCCCGGGCAATCCGGCGACCGTGACGGCGAGCATCGCCGCCGGGGTGCTGCATCTGAGCTTTGGCATCCCGCAGGGGGCGGAGGGCCCCCAAGGCAATGACGGCGCGCCGGGGCCGCCCTTTGCGAATGCCGTGGTCGATAGCGTGACGACCGTCCCGCCGGGGAGTCCGGCGGGCGTCAGCACTTGGTTTGACGGCACGGACGTGCACTTCTCCTTTGAACTGCCCCAAGGCGATCCCGGAGAGCAAGGCCCCCCAGGCGAGGTGAGCCAAGGGGATCTGGAGAACGCCATCAACTACCAGACCAGCAACAACACCAACGCCGTCAGCACCGTAGGCACCTACGTCAGCGATCCTCCCACGCAGGGGGAGGTGCAGGCGATTGTCGATAAGCTGGATGAGCTGATTAATGCACTACACCGCTGACGGTGGAAACGCTGAAAGACTGAAACGCTGAAAAGCTGAGCCGAGGCGACCGGTGGAGCCGAGACAGACAGCTGACTGTAAGGAAGCTGCCCGCTAGGGCGAGATGAGCGTGGGGCGCGAACGAGTCAAATTCTGAAACGCTGAGCCGAGGCGACTGGTGGAGCCGAGACAGACAGCTGACTGTAAGGAAGCTGCCCGACGGGCGAGATGAGCGTGGGGCGCGAACGAGTCAAAGGCTGAAAGGCCAGCTACACAATTCCTCTTTTCCTCCTTCCTCGATTCCTAATTCCTCAGTGGTTCAGAAAAGATGGCTTTGGCTTGGACTTGCTAACAGCGGCGGCGATTCCGTCGGAGCAGTGCGGCGATGGAGGCGAAGGCGGCCAGTGCTAGGCGGGAGGGTTCTGGGACTTGGAGGATGCTGACGGTGCCGGTGGTGGCCAACTGCGTGAGATCCCATTCGAGATCTTCGGGTAGGGTCGGCAGTTCGGTATCCGCAAAGGTGCCGCTGAGGGAACCGCCGAGTGTGGCCCAGTCGAACAACAACCAAGAATCTCCGGCGGCCCAGGTCGTCATGGCATTGGGATTGTTGATGCGGAGACGGATGGTCGAGTCGAGCTGAAGGATGCCCCCAACGATCAACAGGTCAGAGGCCCCTGCGGTGCCGGTGTTGTCACCGGAGCCTGCCCCACTGAAAAGATCCAAAGCGACGACTGCGCTGTTGGACAGGCTGGTGACGCCGCTGCCTGAGGTGGCAAGGGTGAGCGTCGATGGGATGGCGATTGCACCCGGACCTTCAGCACCCACTTGCAGCGTTCCGCCGTCCACACTGAGGCTATGATCCGCCGCTGGCGCGATGCGCCCCGTGCCGCCTAAGATGGTGCCAGAACCGACCGTGACCGTGCCGAGCCCCGTGGCAGAGCCGGAACCATTGGTCACCATGAGACTGCCGCCGACGATGGTTGTGCCGCCCGTATAGACACTGGCGCCGGTAACGGTCCATGAGCCATCCCCTTCTTTCACCAAGGACGTCGGATTGGCGGGACTGATCTCCCCCAGGCTGACGATCTCATTTTCGCCCGTGTTGGTGCCTGCGAGCTTGAAGACGCGCCCAACCGGATTGGAACCTGCCACGGTGAAGGGCGATGTAAACTTGACCGTGCCGCTGCCATTGTTCTCTAGCACGAGCGAGACGAGGGCGATGTCTGTGGATGCGTCCGAGTTCAGGAGATGGATTGCCCGATTGGTGGACGAATTTTCCGCGCCCAAATACCGGATCATCGCAATTGCGGAGGATCCCACCGCGCTGGTGGTGGCATCGCCCGCAGAGATGGTGCTGGAGGCACTGCCTGTGCCGAATGAACTGGCGAGACCTGCATCCGCCAGCCGTGTCACCTCCACCGTGCCACGCGATAGGATGGTGGCGCCGCTGTAGGTATTATCGGAACCCAGAGCCAGGCGACCGTTTGCCGTCGCGAGACGCAGTTCCAGATTGTTTTCGTTCAGGCCACTGCCGCCGAGATACCCTGATGCGTAGGTGCTGGGAATCGATGTGGACCCGGTGATGGTGAGACGCGACATCGCAGCGGAGCCGCCGACAATGCGATTGTCCGTGCCACTGCCAGCCGTGGTGATGTAATCGATCAAGGGCGAAGCGGCAGTGGCCGAGCCCAGGATGATCGTGCCGCTGTTGGAGCCCGATCCGAGGACGAACTCCATGCCGCTGTTGACGGTCGATCCCCCAGCGAACTGCACCGCGCCGTCATAGACTCTCAAGTTGCCGCTGAAGGTGCTGGCACCTCCGATGACCACCAGCCCTGGTCCGGCCTTGGCGACGCTGACAATGGTCCTGCCAGTCTCCGTCCGGTTGATGATGCCGTTTTGGAAGATCAGTGATCCGGCGGTATTGTTCTGCACGATGACCAACTCGGGATTGTTTTCGGTGGATGCCGAGGGTCTTGTCTGGGCCTCGATAATGGTGTCATTTGCTCCGACGGTACTGCTAACGAGAATGCCGCCGGCATTCAGGATCTGGGAACCGCTCTGGGCGATAGTCGTGGCCTGTGCTGCCGCAAAGCGCAGACTGCTGACATCGGTTTCCGCGCTCAACGTCGTGGTAGAGATGCCCGAAGCAATGTCAGCATGACCAGACAATGCGGTAGCGGTCGAGGGCGTGTAGAGTCCCAATGCGGAAAGTTTGAC
Source organism: Verrucomicrobiaceae bacterium (assembly GCA_024232965.1). GTDB lineage: Bacteria > Verrucomicrobiota > Verrucomicrobiia > Verrucomicrobiales > Verrucomicrobiaceae > JACKQF01. The sequence continues at coordinate 302,292 of JACKQF010000008.1, forward strand.
GATCGAACGAAACCCCGCTGAGATCGCGGAGGTGCCAGCCCACTCGTCACCGCCGACGGGGTCGCGGATCACCGCATAGACACGTCCATCACGACTGAGGGCCTCGTTGTCCGCCACACCGGTGGTTCCAGAGGTGGTCAGGGCACCTGTGGTCGGTCCGCTGATCGATAAGATCCCAGACCAACTGCGGGAGAAGTTTCCAAACGTCGCGTTCATGGCGGTGGCGCCGTTTTGCTCAAACTCAATTTGGGAGTAGTTGGTGACGGTTAACGTGCCAAAGGATTGGGCATTGGTTGTGGCAGACCGACCCGTGAGGCGCAATGTGCCGCCCCCCATCGTGAGCGCGTTTGCTGCACCTAGGATGTTGCTCGTCGGACTGCTGGCTACGGAAAAGTCCAGCTTCATGAGACCGGCGCTGACGAGTGTGATCGTATTATCCACGGTTGAAGCCAGGGTCAGCGTACCATTCCCCTCCTTAGAAACCGTGAACGCACCGCTGCTGGTTCGCGCCATGGGTCGGATGACCTGGATATCTCCGGCCCCGCCGAAGATCAAGGTTCGAGCGCTCGAGCTCGGGTGGGTCGTGGCATTGCCAGTGCCGCCGAGCGTGAGGAGGCCGGCATCCGAGTGGATCCGCATGGTGGTGGTATTCAGGGTGATGACACCCGTGGTGGTATTGTCTCCACTCACGTTCCGAATGCCGCCACCATTGTTCACGCCAGTGCTGGTCAGAGTGATCGGCTCTGCAGCCAGTGTGATGCCGCCGATCAGTTCCAAGGCAGCGCCTGAACCGATCGACGTGGTGCTAAAGGAGGTCCCCGAAACCCCAAGTGCATTGGGATGACCGACGCGCAGCGTGCCCTGACTGATCACCACGGTTCCGGTGAAGTTGTTGTCGCCATTCAAAACGAGAAGCCCGTTGCCAGTCTTTGTCAGGCCCGATGAACTGGTCGCGATGCGGCCATTGACCGTCACCGTTCCAGACCCCCCAAAGGACGCGACATGGCTGCCAGCAAGCGCATTGGTCGTGGCACTTGCAGATTGAAGGGTGAGCGATGCGCCTGCATCCGCGACAATGAGGCTGGGGGAATTTTGAGTGACAGCCCCATTCAAAGTGGTGGTTCCCGAAAGAAGACGGAGACCGCCGGTGCCGCCCGGGCCGCTGCCAGCGATGCTGAGAGTGCGGGTCAGGCTCAATTCACCCGATAACAGGAGCGCCGCACCTTCAAGCACGGCTGCAGTGCCCGATGAGCCCAATGCCCCCGCGTTGCGGATTTCCAATGAGCCGGAGGCAATCGTCGCATTGCCAGTGAAGGTATTGGCTGCCGTCAGTATCGTCCTGGAATCGGGTGCCCCATTGATCATCAGAAAAATCGCGCCGGAGCCGTTGTTCGTGATGCTGGCATCGACCTGCAAGACCGAGCTGCTGGATTGGTTGGTCAGAAAGAGTTGCCCAGCCGCATTGGCAGCAGTCCCGCCGCCAGTAAGTGTGCCACCCGTGATGGTGAAGTTTTTGCCATCTGGGGCCAGCTGAATGCCACCGCCCGTGGGCGTCGCCCCCAATCGCAGACTATTGCCACCGAGGGTGAGCGTCCGGTCGATGAGGCCGTCGGTCATCGAAACGGTCGCGATGTCAGTGGTAGCACCTGACAACGATGCGGGGCCCTGAGAACTCTGCGAAAGAGTCAGGTGCGAGGCCGCCGAATACCCGGCGATGTCGGAGATAGCCGTGGCCGTTTCATAGACCAGATTGCCAGTGAAACCGCCCTGAACGACACCGCCGGAGACCTGTGCCCAGGTCGCCTTACCATCGGCACCTCGATAAGTGGCCCATGGCCCCAAGAATCCATCGGCCTGGGTCGTCGTCACCGTCCCGCTGGTGGGTGCGTAGATGGCCAGCATGCCGCGAGAGTCGCGCGTGATCGTTCCGATGCTCAGATTCATCTGACCGGCACCATTTGAAATCAGGTCAATGATCCCAAGACCGCCGATGGCGCTTGATGCCCCACCCACGGTGATGTTTCCCAGCGCCTGTGAAGTGACCGTATCGGTCATGCCATTCAAGCGCAGAACCGTCGGCGAATTGTAGCCACCGATCAAACCGACCGCACCTGGAGTGGCCACACCGTTGTAGAGGAGATCCGTCGCCGTCGCCGCTGCGGCGAAATCCAGGACCGTCACTCCGCCGGCAAAACTGCCCAAGCGGCCGAGCGTCGTCGCACCGGTGTAGTCGCTCGCCGCCGAAAGGGTTAAGGTGCCATTGCCACTGCCCGTTGCAAATCGCGTGAACGCAAACGGTCCGGTGATCCCACCCGCAAGGACCGTCCCGGTAACGCCGCCCGTATTTGTCTGGATCCCTGCATCTGCGGTTAGCGTGATGGGCTGAGTGAAGGTGGTACTGCTCACATCGACTCGGATCGCGCCATACTGCGAGGCACCGCCAAATCCGGCAATGCTAATGGGCACCGTATAAGCGCCGCCGCCACTCACACTAAAGGTTCCGTTCGTCTCGACGCTGACACTGCTCATCGCGGCAAAGGTTCCCGCGCCAGCGCTTCGCAAAAAGATCCCGCCGTCGTTGCCCTTGATCGTTAGAGGGCCGGTCAGTCCAGGATTGCTGGCGCTGTCAACCCGCACAAACTGCATCGTCGTGCCGCTGCCAGTGTATTTTTGGAATGTGAGCCCGTTCCCGGTCAAAGGTAGTGTGCTGGCAAACGTCGCAAAGGCGCTGCCTGTCGATGTGGTCTGCTGAAACTGGAGGACAGCATCGTTAGCAAAGTTCAAGGAGCCACCGGAGGCACCTGCGATGGAAAACTGATTGGTGCTACCCGGCGCAGCCGCAAGGCTCATGAAATCGATGCCGCCCACATTGGCGGTCGCACCGGTGATGGTGATCGTATTGCCAGAGACAAGCGCCGCTCCTGGCGTGCCCAACTGCGCTATGGTGCTGCCGACGTTATTCCATGCGCCGTTGCTAACACCATCGAACCACTGTGCGGTGCCGAACCATTGGCCCGGGCCGATGGGTTGTCCTGCCGACGCGCCATTGGCATCCCAGACCAGCGTCTGAGCCTGAAGGTTCGCAACAGAACACGAAAGGATCGTAGCTGCGAAAACGCAGCACAAAGAAGATTTGGAGATGGACATTCAAATAGGGGGTTTGTCCATCGAGAGGGCGGGCTACAGCCTCGGCGTAATCGGCGCGAACCGATCCATGGTAGCAGAGAGTGTAACAGTCGATGTAGGGGACTGCTCCCTCAGCAATCTGGGTGCCACTTAGCAGACAATATTCTTTCCAACCTCAAACACTCTCGCACCACAGTCGCAGCGCTTCGGAATCAGACAGTGGGCGAGTGCATCTTGTACACACGAACTGCTTGTGTTTTGATTGCTGGCTGTCACGATTCAGCCTCATGCAATCGTGGTACTACTCAAAAAATGGCGAACAGCGAGGCCCCGTGTCCCTGGACGAATTGCGCAGTCTGGTCAGCAGTGGCGGATTGAATCTGCAAACGGACCTAGGCTGGAAGGAAGGCATGACGAACTGGGAACCGCTGGGGAAGATCCCGACCCTGCTCGAGAGCGCTGCCCCGTCCTCTGATCTTGCGGCGGCTCCGGATAGTTTCAATCCGTATGCCGCGCCGACCACCTCTCCCGACAATCTCCGAGCCTCCTATTCTGGCGGCAGTTTGGGGGAGATTGAGCCAGGCTCGGTGCCCCTGGAAGTGATGAATTGCATCAAGCGGAGTATCGAACTGACGAAGCGGCACTTTAAGATCATCCTACCGATTGGGGTTGTCTATCTTCTCCTATCGATGGCCACGGGCGCTGTGGAGGGGTTTGTTTCCAGAATGGTGACGGGACCCGTTGCTGAGCAAGGCGACATGGCTTTTCACCCACTTCTCATTCCGATCAATTTGATCTCTGCCATCGTTTCTGTGGTGCTGGGTGCCGGACTGACCCGCGCTGCCCTGAATATCGTCTCAGGCAAAGAGGCCAAAGTGGAGCATCTTTTTGGAGAGACCGGGAAGATCGTCAATATCGTCGCCGCGTCGTTCGTGTTTTACATCATGGTCTTCATTGGCTTGATCCTGCTGGTGGTGCCCGGCATTTATATCGCCATCCGCTGCAGCTTCTTCATGACCGCCATCGTGGACCGCAACCTCGGACCGATCGAAGCCCTGAAGTATAGCTATCGGATCACCACAAATAATACGCTGTCCCTTTTTGGGCTCGGCATCATGTCGATGTTGATCGTGTTGGCGGGCGTTCTCGCCTTGCTGATTGGATTGGTCTTTGCCATTCCCGTCGTCACGCTCTTGGTACCCCTCGCCTACCGCTTCCTCCAGTTCGGTCCGAACGCGCTTCGCGATGGAGCAACTGAGTAAACGCTCTCTTTCGCAATCCTTTGATGCCCCCCATGAGCTGACGCCTGGGGGCGAGGCACCGCGGATTCAGTCAGCATCCTGCGGCTGGAGCGCCCATGCCGATAGGCCCAAGAAACCAAAGCCGAAGGCATTGAGGCTGCCGTGAATGGCCCACATCTGAGGCATGGGCAGCGCCAGCGCGGGGAACCAAGTGCGCAGGCCGAAACCCAAGGCCAGCGCCATGGCGGCGATGTGGCTAGTGGCTGCGATGGCCCAAAGGAGACGTGGCCATTTTCCGAAACGGCTCGTGCTCAATGAAAGTCGCAGGTGCAGCGCCGCTGCGCTGAGGCTGCCCGCGACGACGAGCGCGACGGCCACTGGCTCCAGCCATGGAAGCAAACCAAAGTGCGTCGCCGTGATTCCGGCGGCGACCAGTGGCACGCCAGCGAGAACGGCGAAGCAGGTGGCACGTGACCACCTGCCGGGCGATGTTTGGGACACCTTCCCGGCCAAGAGCGGTAGCGTGAATCCTGCGTGATGAAAGTGCGCAGCCGTCAGCAGCACGATCAGAGCATCAAACCCAAACGGCATCCATCCGGCACGGTTCGCCAACAACCATGCGGCACCGACCAAAGGAAAGCACCGGGCAGACTGCAGCGTCAACTGCGACACCGAACCGCCAACCCGCCAGCAATAGGAAGCGGCGCGCAATGCCATCCAGCCGCAAATCGCGAACCACGGCAAGACCAGCATCGCGGCCCGTGGGCCTGCAGCCGCACGAAACGAAACCACCACGGCCAGTGCCGCCAAAATCATCACCCACTTTGCCGCGCCCGCCCCCGGATCTCCAGGGATTAATCCCAAGCTCAGTGGCATGAGCACTGCGCACGAAAAGACCAGCAAGACAACGATCCAGCCCGCCCCCGAAGCGGTACTACCCCAGGTGGCTAAAGCAAACACCCAAACAGCAACCCCAGCAAGGCCTGCGCGATCAATGCTCATACACCGGCTCTTCCGGGTCGGTGTCTTCGATGGTGGCCGAGGCTTTGAGTTCCGCGATGAATTCGTTGAATTTTTCGTCGCGATACTGATCGAGGATGCGACCGATGACCGCCTCCTTCACTTCCTCAAAAGGCTTGGGTTCTGGCGGACGGCGACCGGTCACGGTGCAGATGTGGAAACCGAGCTGGGTGGTGAAGACGGGGCTGATTTCCCCTTCGTCCATGGAGAAGGCGATGGCTTCAAATTCCTCCATGAATTCGCCACGCTTGAACCAGCCGAGATCAATCTGCTGCTCGGAGTCGAGTCGGTTTTCTTCTGCCAAGGCGGTGAAATCGGCACCATCGAGAAGTCGGCGACGCAGGGCGCGCATCTGGGCATAGACCTCGTTGCGACTCTTGGCCCCGGCGAGACTCTTGGTGATGTGAGAGGCGCTGACTTGCTCATCCGTCATGAAAAGATCCAGATGCGCCTCATACCAGGCACGGGCCTCTTCGTCCGTGGGTTGGGGCTCCGGTGCGTAAACATCTGCCAGCATCAGATCCAGCCGGACACCGCCGGAGATGTTCTCCCGGACAACGGCCTCGTCCTTGCTGAGGAGCCCAATGTTCATGTAGAACTGCTCTTCGCCGCCGGCCTCTGCGATGAGCTTTTGGAGGCGCTCGGTGACGGCTTCGTCTGAGACCACAGGGATGCGCTTCATGGCCTCCTGGTTGAGGAGCATGCGGGAGGTGATCTGGTCTTTGGCGTAGCCGCGAAATTCAGGATCGCGCTCGCAGCAGGCCACCTGGAGGGTGCGTTCGTAGTGGGATTTGATCTGGCGGAATTCCGCCTCGATGATTTCCTCGTCGATTTCCTCGCCATTGATAATGAGTGCCATAAGGGCGGATGATGGAACAGAGCTGGGCGGGCTGCAAGCACGGGTAATTCCCCGGCAGTGACTGAGACGCCGCATTGACAAGCGGTTCCTGAGGTCAATAGGTGACCCTGCATCCGTGACGACGGGTGCCGGGCAGCGGGCCACCGAATATCATGGCACACAGCTCGGAGAATTGCCCCCCTTCCCTATCTAACTCCCATCATGTCTAGCTGGATTTCGCGTTGGTCGTTTCAGTCGTTTTTTCCGATCCTGATTTCTCTGGGACTGGTGGCCTGTGGCAGCCAACAGCAGAGCGCGGCCCCCAGAGGTCCCGGAAGCACCGCCTACTACGGCGGCAACCCACCCGCAGCGATCGCGTGGAACCCGCAAAATCCACAGGGCGGTTACAGCACGCCTACGCCTGCCCCCGCGCCTGTCGATCCCTACTACATCTCTGCCACGCCGCTGCCAATGTCCGCCAGCGCGCCTCGAATTCGGGCGGAATCCTATTTGCTGATCGATGCGCGCACGGGGGCCAACCTTGCATCGGTGGGAGCAGATGTGCATCGCGGAGTGGCGAGCACGCAGAAGTTGCTGACGGCGCTGGTGGTCCTTGATGCCGGAAATCTTGACAGCAAGGTCCGGGTGGCCTCCTCCGATGTCGCGGTCGAGCCGACCAAACTCGGCATCCGGCCCGGCGATGTTTACACCAGACGCGAACTTCTCTACGCATTCCTCATCAAGAGCTGCAACGACGTGGCCAATGTCCTGGCCCGCGACAACGCCGGCAGCATCAGCGCCTTTGCCGCGAAGATGAATGCAAAGATGCGCTCCCTGGGCGGGACGGACTCCAATTTCCGCAATCCTCATGGACTGACCGCCCCCGGCCAATATTCCACCGCACGCAACATGGCCCGTGTCGCCATGGCGGCCTATCGCAATCAGATCATTCGCGATGCTGTGCGTCGCACTTCTTTTACCTTCCGTTATGCGAACGGAAAGACGGCAGTGCTGAAGAGCACCAACAACTTGCTGGGGATGATGCCCGAATGCAATGGCATGAAGACCGGCTACACCAATGCCGCCGGTCGCTGCCTGATCTCTTCTGCATCCTCCGGCGGACGCAATGTGATCCTGGTCCAACTGGGAACCAAGACCAAGTACATCTGGGACGACGGGCGGACGCTAATGAGCTGGGGCCTGCGCAAGATGGGTGCCCGCCTCGCTGACGCGGATCTGCCCGATGCAGACCCGACGCTGCTGGCGATGATGCCGCACTGAAAAGGTCAGATCACTGGCAGTTCGAAACCCTTCCGGTATTCTTCCTCGATCAGCGCATTGGCCTCGGCAGCGAACTCGCCCGTGAATCGTTCCGTCGCCGGATCGAGGTCCAGCCAGGGGCCGACAATGCTTTGCTCTTTGCTAACGCTGATGCCGTTTGCCTGAAGATTGGCTTCAAAATCGGTGAGTGTCGTGATCGCCTCGGCATCGCCTTGCAGCCGCTCACGGACTTCATCCGGGTTCAGTTGCTTGCCCAGGCGGAAGGAGATATTCGCCATGTGGACCAATGCCGCAGAGAGATGACCGTGAGTGATGGAGAGATTCTGCTTCACGAGCTTGCCCTGGCGGATCGACTCTAGCCAGTTGGTCATGTGGGCACCACCATCGCGCATGTCGAACTTCTTCACTGAGGAACCGGACGTGTCGTAGGCCTTGGATTCAGCGACGTAGCCGCCCTCGCAATGGATGATGTTGCCGATGCGGATGCCTTTGTAAACGGGCTCAACGCCCCAGTTCATGTCCTTCATGGGCAGGCCACGATTGTCAAAGAGCAAAGGGGCAGGCTCGTAGGGGAAGAAGGCCAACTGGTTGTTCGGTGTCTGCCCATCGTCATCGTAACCCCAGCGTCCGCCGAGGCTCATCACGCGCTTTGGCAGAGTCTCCTGCCCCAGTGCCCAACGTGCCACATCCATCTGGTGCGGGCCTTGATTGCCGATGTCGCCATTGCCATAGGCCCACTGCCAATGCCAATCGTAGTGCAACTTGTCGCGCATCAAGGGCACCACAGGACGGCAGGCGCACCAGAGATCGTAGTCGATGTAGGAGGCGACCCGCTCAGGCCCAGTGACCTTGCCGATGCTCTCGCGAGCTTTGTAATTCAGGCCGCGGGAAAGTGTCACCTTACCGAGGTGCCCCTCCTTAACCCATGCGATGGCCTCGTCCCAGCCTTCATCGCTGCGGCGTTGCATGCCGTGGGTGATGATGAGATTCGGATTCTTGGCGGCGGCATCGACCAGCTTGCGCCCTTCCATCATGTTGTGACAGACGGGCTTTTCCACGTACACATGCTTGCCATTGGCGATGGCCGTCAGCGCGATGAGCGTGTGGCTATGGTTGGGCGTCGCGATGATGACACCGTCCATGTCTTTGTCCTGGCAAAATTCGCGGTAGTCCTTGTAGGTCCGGGCTTTGATCTTGTGCTTACCCAGCACCTCGATGCCCTTATCCATGGTCCGGCCATCGACATCGCAGAGCGCGACGATGCGCACGCCGTCCATGTCCAGGAGGTCCTCGATGTGATGCATCCCCTTCCCGTGGAAACCGCAGATGCCGACACGGATGTCCGAATTGGAACCCTTGGGCCGGGAACACCCAACCGGCAGCGCATTGGCAGCCGTTATGAGCGCCGCACGCTTGAGCAGACTACGCCGAGTGGAGGTAGGCGGCACGCTCATTGTTTACTGAAGGCTTCAAACATCGCGTTCATCTTTGCCATCTCTGGCTCGCCACGAGTGATCCAGACGCGATAGCGTTGCGTGAGAGTCTCGCCCTTCGCCAGCGTATAGTCGCCCTTGGTCTTATCGTCGAGTTTTTCAAAGTCGTGAATGCCGAATGGATTGGCCGCAAACAGACCGTAGTCGCGTGCATGCCACCAGGTCGGGTGGCGGAGGTTGCCTGGATGATCAAAGATGGTGATGGAGACCTCCTGGCCTTTTTCATCAGGACCAAAAGCCGTCACCCACTTCGCACGGGTTCCCCAGACCTTCTTGTCCTTGATGCCCTCGCTCGACAGCATGTGGCCCGCAGCGCCTTCGCCCTTCATGCTCAGCGTTGGGCCGATGCGCAGGGCGAAGCTGCCTTCCTTGGTATCGCCAAAAACGGCGTCACCCGCAGTGGCCGTCAGGGCCACGGTGAAGTCCACGATCTTTTCGCCTTCAGGCAGTGCCTCGATGCGCACGTGACGGACATCCGTCATCTGCTCATCACCAGCAGCCGTGACCCAGCGGGTCTTGGCGGTAAAGCTGCCAACAGCGCCCTCTGCCTTGACGTCCTCAAAGCCCAGATGCTCCTGGCGGCCTTTGTCATCGCCATTGGCCCAGAAGTCGGTGCCATTGACGGCACCGTGAGCGAACCAGAAGGACCGGTGGTGAGGGTGATCCTCTGCGCCGCCTTTTTCCATCGGATAGGGCCGAGCCAAATTAGCGCCAGAGGGACCGATGATGGGGTAAAGGTAAGGGCGCTGGGCACCGCTGCCGAAGTACTCGGTGAAGAGCTGCCCGTCGATCTCGGCGCGGACAGCAGTGCCGTCTTGTTTCAAGGTCAGCGTTTGCGCAGGGGCGATACCCGCCAGCGCCAGCAGGCCGAAGCCCAGAACCATCCATCGTTTGGCTGAAATTTTCATGTGTTTTCGATTACCAGCATCCAGGCTTCGGAACAACTCAAAAGACGGCAGATCAGCCGATCTCTGGCACCACAAACGGGGCACGATATTGGTCCTTCAGCATGTCGTTCGCCGTATCGTTATCGATGAAGCGCTCTGCCTTACCGTCCATTTTCAACGAAGGTCCGAGCGTCAGTTGATCCTTGGCGAGATCCACTTCGTTCTTGCCCAGATGCTCCGCCATGCGCGCAAAGCTAGCCTCGGCATCGTAGTCGCCTTTGATCTGATCCACGATCTCTCCCTGCTTCATCTTCTTGCCCAGACGATAGGAGATATTCGCCGTATGGCAGAGAGCGCTGGAGAGGTGACCCTCCAGGATGTCGGCATTCAGATCCTCTTTACGGCGGCTGCGGCAGGCCTCGATGAAGTTCGCAAAGTGATCCTCTGAACCTTTCCACTCCTGGATGAGCTTGCCCTCTTTGTCATAAGCAGCGGCGCTGGAGTAGTTTGGCACGACGACGTAGCCGCCCTCGCACTCGACGATGACACCGACGCCAGCGCCCTTGAACTTGTCCATGTTCTTGGACTCTTTGTTCTCCGGCAAACCACGCACTTCAAAGATCAACGGTGCCTTTTCATAGGCGTGATAGACGATCTGCGTGTTGGGTGTCTCCGCATCATCCACGTAGCCGAGACGACCACCGACACTCCACAAGCGAGGCGACAACTCCATCTCGCCCAGAAACCAGCGTGCGATGTCCATCTGGTGGATACCTTGATTGCCGAGATCCCCGCAGCCATAGGCCCAGAACCAATGCCAATCGTAGTGGATCGGCCCTTTCTTCCCATTGCGATGCGGTGGCTCCAGCGGCGCAGGTCCGCACCAGAGGTCGTAATTCACGGATTCGGGCACCTTTGCGACGCTGTCGGTCTTACCGATGCTATCGCGGCGCTTGTAACAGAGGCCACGGGACAAAAGGATTTTCCCCAGATTGCCTTCCTGCACCCACTTCACCGCGCCACCGATCCCCTCCACGCTGGAGCGCGACTGGGTGCCGGTTTGGACGATCTTGTTGTACTTGCGGGCTGCATTCACCATCTGTCGGCCTTCCCAGACACAATGGGACACGGGTTTTTCGACATAGACATCCTTGCCCGCCTGCATCGCCCAGATGGATGCCAATGCGTGCCAGTGATTCGGGGTGGCGATGCTGACGGCGTCGATGCTTTTATCATCAAGCATGCGGCGCAGGTCGGTGTAGGAGCCGACCTTTTGGCCGTTCTTGTCAAAATTGGCGACGCCCTTGTTCAGGATGTTTTGATCTACATCGCAAAGCGCCGCCACTCGCACCCCCTCCTTTTTGAGCTTGTTGTAGCCACTGATGTGGGAGCCACCGCGCCCGCCGAAGCCGATCACGCCGACGTTGAGCGTATCACCCGGGCTCTTCTGCGCCCAGGAGGTTTTAGCGATGTAGAAAACGCCGGTAGAAGCGGCGACCGACTGAGTGAGAAAGCGGCGACGGTTGGTCATAGCGAGATGTAAACGCGAAGGATCGCCCCGGCATTGCGAAATGTAGGCGCATTCGCCAGAATGCGGCGGTCTCACGCGATCCACGTCCCACCATAGAGCTAGCTAACGCAGGACGACCCGGCAGGGGGCGCCGTCGGCGCCGATGATCTTCATTGGCAGGCAGATCAGGTCGTAGGAGCCGGGTTTCACTTTTGACAAATCCAATCCTTCGATCACCCAGATGCCAGCGCCGAGCATGATCTGGTGCGTCTGCACCCCGTCTTTTTCAAAACCGCCGATGCTCAAGTAGTCGACGCCGACCGTCATCACCTCACGCTCCACCAGATAGGCTGCGGCGTCTTGGCGGATAGAAACAAAGTCCTTATCAAACTCCTCCATCTTCCAACTGCGCGCTGAGTTCCGGGTCTTGAACAAGACGCGTTCACCTCGGCGCAACCGAAGGGATTGGAGTTCCTTGGCAGAGATCTGGCTACGGCTCTTCATCTCAATGACGCGGCAGCGCCCGATCACGGCCTCCATCGGCATTTGCTCCATGGTTTGACCATCGGCGATGAAGTGGCGTGGCGCATCCATGTGGGTCGCGGTGTGGGCGCTCATGGAGAGGTGCGTCAGGTTGCACACCGCCCCATCGTCCATGCTGACGACCCGCCGAATCTTACAGGCAGGATCGCCCGGCCAATGCGGCATGCCGTCCTTGAGTCCTACCGTCACATCTATCCAGGGTCTCTTACTCATTCAGCCAACCTGCTGAGCCAGCGCCAAATGTCCAGACCCGAACGACCAAGTCGTGACCACTAACTTCATGCGCCTCTTGACTTTTTCTGAGCACTTGGCATCTGATGCGCTCCCAAAATATCCGCATGGCCAAAGCCACCTCCACTCCCCCTCTCTACTGGATCGTCCGCAATTCCGAAATTCATCATCGCGGTGTCTTCGCACGCTGCGACATCCCCAAGGAAGCGCCTGTCATTGAATACGTTGGCGAAAAAATCAGCAAAGCAGAATCGGAGCGTCGCGCGCAGGCCCTGCTGAAGAAGTCCAAAGAGACCGGATGCGCAGCGGTGTACATCTTTAACCTGAACAAGAAACAGGATCTCGACGGCAGCATGGCCTACAACAAGGCACGCCTCATCAACCACTCCTGCGATCCCAATTGCGAGGCCGTGCAGAGCCGTGGTCGCATCTGGATCACCGCCCTCAAAGACATCCCAAAAGGCACAGAGCTGACCTTCAACTACGGGTTCGATCTCGAGAACTGGAATGAGCACCCCTGCCTCTGCGGATCCGATAACTGTGTCGGTTTCATCGCCGGAGTGGAGTACTGGCCGGAACTGAAAAAGCTGAAGAAGAAGTTCACCCCAAAGCCCAAGCCTGAAGTTCAACTCCTGAAAGAGCCAGCGCCTACGAAGCCTCGGAAGAAGGTGGCTTCGCCGACCAAGCCCACCCGTCCCACGGGAACCCGCAGCGGTGGAAAGGCCGGCAAGACTAAGGCGGCCTAAGCGGCCATCGTTGATCCAAAAAAAAGGCACGGCCTCAACAGCCGTGCCCTTTTTGCGTTTGGGAATCTTAGAGTTTCTTCACCTTAAAGGAGCGGAACTCGACCGGGTCATTGTGACCCGCAAAACCAATCAGGCCCTTGGTGTGATCCAAGCCTTTGGGTGGATGTGCGATCTGGCTGCGATCCAGCTTATCCATTTCAAGATCGAGGATCTTGGTGCCATTCAGCGTCACCGTCAGGTGCTGGCCGTTGACTTGGATCTCCTCGTAGTTCCACTCGCCCACAGGACGCAGGTAGCCGTGCTTGGCACCGACGCAATGATAGAGACTGCCATGGTATTGATAAGGCTCCAGGCCCTTCTTGCCAGCGGCTGCCTGTCGGGCGTTGTAGCCATCGCTATCGATGACCTGGATCTCCAGACCATCCGAAGCGGAGTGGCCACCCAGCGGAGTGCGGAGGGCGATGCCGTTATTGCCAGCGGTCGGCAACTTGAATTCGAAACGCAGCACAAAGTTTTCAAACTCGTCCATGGTCAGCAGATCGCCGCCCTTACCAGGCTTGCAGACCACCGCGCCGTCCTTCACTTCGTAGCTATCCACCGCGCCCTGCCAGTTGCTCAGGTCTCTGCCGTTGATCAATTCTACAAAACCATCGGCATCTGCAGAGGCCAAGGTTTTGTTGGCTTCTTCAGCGCCGATCTCACGCACAAAGACATTGCGCCAGCGGATCTCGCTGCCGTGAGTCTGGAGTTGAATTGGGCCCTTGGCATAAACTGGATCAGGCATCCAGCCATTCGGAGCTTTCTCCGCAGGTGCATCGGTAGCTTTGCCGTCCTTTTTGCCATAAGCCAGATAACCCGCCTTGCGATTGGCAAAGAAGTTTTCGAGCACAGCATTGTTCACGACCTTCTCACCGTTCAGAGTCACCGTGACGCGCTCGCCGATCATCTTGATGTGAAAGGTGTTCCACTCGCCAAAAGGCTTATCCACGAGTTTGAGGGGGTATTTGCCGTCCTCGTTCTTGTTGTTCCAAAGACCACCGGAGCCCTTGTCTGCACCGAGCTTGAACTTGGCTTCTTCCGTGTAGTCCCAGATCTGGACCTGCGGTGTGCCTCGCAGATAGATGCCGCTATCGCCGAGGGGAAGCATCTTATAATCGACCCAAAGTTCGAAGTCGCCGTAGTCTTTGTCGGTCGTCAGGTAGAGCCCCTTGCCATCATTGACGAGTTCGCCGTTTTGGACGGTCCAATGCGCCTTCAGGTGCTCCGGACCGGCCTTTCCCTCTGGCAGGCCGCCTTCGATGGATTGCTTTTTGTATTCGGCCTGTTGCTCTGGCGTCATGGCCCAGAGTTCGGCAGGATCACGGGTGCTCCAGCCGTACCAGCCGTCGAGGTTTTCGCCATTAAAAAGGGCGGTGAATCCTTCGGGAGGGGCGTTGAGTTTGGGGGACTCTGCCTTGGCCGCAGGGGCCACGAGAGACAGAGTCGTGAGGAGGGCTAAAGAGTACTGCTTGGCTTTCATGGTCAGATAACGGCCCGCGACATAGGGCCTGATTAAGGTCGGACCAGAGTCAGCCAATCTTTCAGGATTTCCCTGAGCGCAGCCTACTCAGACTTCGGCGCTTCAATGCCTGCGTCGATCTTTTGGAGAGCGACCCACAGTTGCGGATCCTGCGGATGCCCGAGAAACAAAACCCGGCCGTCCGGGGCAATGAGCGCCACATTAGGAATGCTGGTGATTTCCAAAGTGCGCGAGTAAGGGCGATTGCCCGGCTCTACCAACCATGCGGTGTGGATGTCCTGCTCTTGCCGGATGCGCTCTGCAGTGGCCTCGGGGTCCTTCTGGTCGGTATTCATTCCCGCGATCAGGATTCCAAAAGGGCGCAGGTAGTCGACCCGGCGGCGCAATTCAGGCATCGCCATCATGCAAGGGCCACACCAGGAGGCCCAAAAATCGACCAACAGCGCCTTTTGCCCCACCATGACATCGCGGAGCGTGGTGGCCTCGCCGGTCGAGGTCGTCAGCGGCACAGAGAGATCCACTTTCAGACTCGCCATTTTTTGCGCACGGCGATAGGCCTGCACCAGTTCTGCAAATTGTGCGGCCTGGGCGGGCGTGTTCCAAAAGGCCTCCATGATGTGCTTTTTAAACCCACCCTCATCCCCCTTGGCCATCGCGATTCGGGCCTGAAGAAACTCCACCAACCCCTGAAATTCCGAAGCAGAACCTACCGCAACGCCGAGCTCTGGACGGTAGTTCTTCACCGCAGCCTGCCACTCTGGCATCATCTCCGCAACGTCCTCTGCCGAGCCCCCCTTCAGCGCCCACATCAGTTTTGCTTCGGCGATCACCTGCGGGTCCGCACCCTCCAGCTCAGCCTCCCTCGCGGCAGCCTCCATTTGTTCCCGAGTGTTCTCGGGATTGAAAAGGTTCTTCGTCATCTCGTCCTTCGGGGTCTGGGTGACGGGAGCCTGCGCCACCATCAGCGATGGAGCGATGAGACCAAGAACCAAAAGAATGTAGAGGACCGCTTTCATGGGAGCCAAACTTCCGCTATGCCTGGGATGAAGTCGAGCACAAAGCCTCAGCCCTGCACCGGGATCGCTGCCCGAACTTTGCCAGCGAGATCATGGAATGCCTTGCTCGCAGCCGACTGATCCACCGGTTGGAAGGCGACCGGAAGCCCCGCATCGCCAGCCTCACGCACGGAAAGTTCAATCGGGATCTGGGCCAGCAATGGCACGCCGAGACGGTCCGCCTCGCGCTGACCGCCGCCCTGTCCAAAGATGTGGTAAACCACACCATCGGACGGACAGACAAAGTGGCTCATGTTTTCCACGATACCAGTGATCGGCACATTCACTTTCCCAAACATCGATACCGCCTTGCGCGCATCGATTAGCGCCACTTCCTGCGGTGTGGTCACGATCACCGAGCCATCGACAGACACGGTCTGCACGATGGTCAACTGGATGTCGCCAGTGCCAGGAGGAAGATCCAGCACCAGATAGTCGAGATCTCCCCAGGCGACCTGACGGAGGAACTGCTGCGTATAGCGCGTCGCCATCGGACCACGCACAATCACCGGGGAACCCTCATCCAGCAGGAATCCCATCGACATCAGCTTCAGGCCATGCGCCTCAATCGGCACGATTTCTTGCTTGTCGTTCTGCCAAGGACGCTCGTCTGAACCAAACATGTGGGCTATGCTGGGACCATAAAGGTCGCAATCGCAGAGCCCGACACTGGCCCCGGTGGCAGCCAATGCGACTGCCAGATTGGAGGCCACGGTGCTCTTTCCGACGCCGCCTTTCCCAGAGGCCACGGCGATCACGCGCTTCACGCCCGGAATGCTAGACTTGCCCATGCCCTCGGAGGCCGTGGCACCTCCGGCGGGAGGCTCCTTGATATCAAAATTCAACTGCACCTTACCCACGCCAGGAAGGGCCTTCAGCGCGGCCTGCGCCTGCTCGTGAACGAGTTGCGGGATCTTTGGATCGCGCGTGGCGACGGAGATCTCCACGGTGACATCGCTCCCGTCAATCTTGACATCTTTGACGAGACCAAAAGAAACGATATCCCGACTGAATCCAGGATAGCGGACGGTGGCGAGTGCTTGGCGGACTTCTTCGACGTTGGGCATGGGGGGAAATGAGGTCGGACTAAGTTACGCCTCTGCTTAGCTGAGTGTGCCAGAAACTCAAACACGAATATGCCGACGCCGGACTTTGGCCGCTTCGATTCTGTCGATGGCACCATTCAGTTTATCGATACGACAGGCGCACACGGACCGCTCAACGGGAGGGGCCATGAAAACAACATATCCCGTCCCAACAAAACCACTTCCCAGCCCTTCCATGTAATAAGTGACGACCTACATACACTCGCCTCTGGAGATTCATAATTAGATTAAATTACCATCAGAACGGGAGCTGGAACAATCCCATCCATCTTGGCCACCAAAAAAAATATTTCCCCAGATTATCGTTGATAATGAGGGGTTTACGACACTGGGTGCTAATAACTGCATCTAAATCGCTTGCCATTCTAAACGGTCCCGATATGATAGCCTCATGAAACCAGAAGCACTACTTCTTGGTAGTCGCGGCACTTCGCGGCACTTCGCGGCACTTCGCGGCAATCGCATAGCTCCATTCTTCGAGCACACGGCGCTTGCTATCCGCCTATCGGATTCCACTCACAAGGAATTCCTGCCCCCGAAACCTGGGCACTCCAGCACTCCTCGTGTGCCTTCGTCTTGAGCACGTAGGAACGAAGTTTCTATTAGCCCCTCTCCTTAGCGCAATAACCTGTCGATTTTAACTATCTCAACCAAGTTCAGCCATGTCCTCCAGCCAATCCATGTCGAGTGAAGAGTTCCCTGCTTCGTCACACTCCAGCGAGTCCTACATTTCCAACTCGTCGCACTCCAGCGAGTCCTACATTTACAGTTCGTCACACTCCAGTGAGTCCTACATTTACAGCTCGTCACACTCCAGTGAGTCCTACGTTTACAGTTCGTCGCAATCAAGCGACTCATACAGTTCTTCAAATTCGAGTGAGCCGAACAGCACGTCGTCTGAAGTTGAGTCGCACAGTTGGTTTGACGATGATGACACTACGCCGCCCCCTACCCCGCCTTGCGATTGCGAAAATCCGCCACCAGACGGGGAGTCATGTTCGTCTGGAGGAACGAGCGATTATCCAGTCCAATACGCAACTGGCCAAATTCAATATTCTGAAACGGATCTGGCAACTGACGGTTTTGGTCTGCGTTGGGGACACTCCAGGAGTTATGCCAACGTGCTGACAAACAATGGTGTTGGCATCAATGGTTCTAGTTGGCTTGTGAAACAACTGAAGCGGCTGTCATTCGTCGATGTGGCTTACGGAACAAATACGCCCGACACCATCTGTGTTGTGGATAGCGCCTCGGGCAGTCTGTGGTTGAAGAAGGATCCTCTTGATGCGGGGCGATATACTTCGCTGTTCAGAGGTTTCGAAGTAATGACTCACAACGATGTCGCCCATGAGTTTACATTGACTTATAGCGATGGGAGACGGGTTGTCTTTTTTGACAACTCCACCGCAACCCAACCGCTGATGACCGGGAGACTGAAGCGCATCATCGAAAAGAGCGGCAAGGTCACGACGGCGTCGTACGCGGACACGGAGGGACGGATCAGCAGCTTCGTTCAGACGGACGGCGATCTGAGCAGTGGCTACTACTACGAATACATTCAAACAGTAGCCAACAATGGCAAACTTTCGTCAGTAACGCTGATTGTGAATGATCAAAACGTGCGACGTGCCCGATATGATTATTATTCCACTGGAGGTGGAGGTTCAGTAGGCGACTTGAGGTCTGTCGTCGTTGAGCAGTTTGATGCGGGTCAAAGTGTTTGGTTGCCAGTCACTCGAAAGCACTACCGTTACTACGTGTCTGGTGAACCGAACGGTTTTGTCGCGGGGCTCAAGTACGTTGTGCAAGGGCTCGCCTACCAGCGAATGGTGGATTCTGGATTGAATCCCGAGACATCGACCGACGCTGAAGTCTCCAATTTCGCGAACTATTTCTTCCAGTACGATTCCGCACGTCGAGTGACCCTGGAGCGGATTGAAGGCGGGCGAAAAGAGTTCACTTTTTCCTATTTTGAGAATCCTGCCGATCCCGCACTCTCAGAAGTGAACACCTGGGCGATGCAAACGATTGAGAGCCGCCCTGATGGTAACGAGAACCGTGTCTACACCAATAAAGCCGGGCAGGTAATCCTGAAGATCCTTCGGGAAGTGGGAACAGGACGCCAATGGTTCACGTACACCGAATTCACCACAACCTACGCTGTAGCTTTGACGGCAAGTTCATTTGCCGTACAGTCTGTAACTGAACCAGGCCCTTCAGGGGGTCCGCTCACCGTTGTCCTAAAGTCAGGAGCAGGGATGATCACCCAACAAGTTTTTTATACCGCCGATGAGCCGAGCACTGGAGCGGTTGCGGGGTATTTGGAAAAGACCGTTGTGAAGGAGGGCACTGCGGGAACACCCGTTACCCTGTTCCGGTTGGAGTACGATAGTCGCACCGCCTACGGACAAACGATTCATCCGTTGCGGGCGCGGACAGCGTATGCCACGGGCAGCAGTGGGTCGGGCGATGTTAGCCGCACCGCCTTCAGCTACACCTGGTACGACGATGCAGATAGCCAACCTTCCTTCCAAGTTCGTGAAAAGGTCACTACCTACCCAGTCGTGGCTGCGGCGGAAAACGGCAGTGATGTTGCGGGGGTTGCTCGGGAGGTGTTTGACATCTTCGGCCGCCTCATCTGGACCATGAATACCCGAGGGGCGATTACTTCAATGAGCTACGATCTCGCCACGGGTGCCATGATCCGCCGGATTGACGACGTGGATACATCCCGATCAAGCGACGTGCCGTCGGGGTGGACGACTCTCGCTGGCTGGGGCTTGCATCTTGTCACTGACCGCGTGGTCGATGCCCTCGGACGGGTGACTCAGGTGCGTGAACCTTGGCATGATGTTCAGCTCTGTAGCTCAGATACGACTGCGACTTCGATCAGGAGAGTTGAGTTCACCGCTTATGTCGACACTGCCCACGAAGTGAGGCGTGCTTCCGGCTACATGACGGGAGAGGAACCTACGGCTGCCTTCCAAACCATTGGTGCCGTGCGAATCTCCCGAAGCGACGAAAGTGGCAATCTAGTTGACGAGATTCAGGCCACCCGCAATTGTGACTGTGGGACGCTCAATGCCACTGAAACCTTCCCCCAATCGCGTTGGGTTCGGTGGACGCATCAAGTTTTCGATACCTGGGGGCGCTTGTTCGCCCGCCGCCAATACCATCAAATTCCCGCGCGCGGCGAGGGCCTTCCGGGCACCAATTATCTCGAGACGCTATACGGATACGATGGGATGGGCCGAGATAACCTCGTGATCGAACCCGCCGGGACCATCGAAAGGAGCGTTTTTGATGTGCGGGGAATGCGCGTTGCCCGATGGGTCGGCACTAACGATTTTGGCGCGACAGACGCAGATCCTTCAGGCGCAGAAGCAACCGGGAACAACATGAAACCGGTGCTGATTCAGGAGTACGACAACGGTGCCGCCGGAGGCGACGGGAACCTCACCAAAGAAACCTTGCCGGTCGATGACCTGCCCGGAAACGACCGCATCTCCGAATACGAGTACGATTTCCGCAACCGAAGGGTGCTGTCTTCAACCACTGACGATTCAACCATTTGGCTGAGGAAGGTCACGTTTGACAACCTTGATCGCCCCCTCCAAACGACCTTGTACAAGACCGCTGAAACCAATGCCAACCGATTGCAGCGTGGTCGGATCTTCTACGATGCGCTGGGTCGCGTTTACAAAGAAGAAACGGATGGCATTGACCCGGCAAATGGCAATGTGGTCGGGATGTTGACGGCCCAAAAATGGTTCGATCTCGCTGGCAACCTGATCAAGGAGGCGAAAGCTGGCGCAACCTCGTTCCGGAAGACCGTGTTTGATGCGGTAAACCGCCAGACGGTGACCTATCTAGCCTGTAAGCCGGGTCAGGCTGGCGTCCCTGCGGGTGACGACAATAACGTCACCTCGGATACCGTCATGGAGCAGACCAATACAACGTATGATCGTGGCGGCAACGTGGTGGCTCAAACCCTAAAGCGGCGGTTCGACGACGCCAGTGGAACTGGACCGCTGGGCGGCCCATTGCTCGAACCAAAATCCAGGGACATCTGGACCATGACTTGGCCAGACGCCATCGGACGCCCCACCGCTTCTGCCGAGTATGGCACCAATGGCGGCGTGCCTCCCGTGAGGCCACAGGTTGCACCGGACCGCTCCGATACCGTGTTGGTGACTACCCACCACTACAAGGACAATGGCGACGCCAATGCCCTTATTGACCCCATGGGCAATGAGACCCGCTGGGAAAATGATCAGGCAGGTCGGCGTGTGCGCCTCATTGAGAATTTCATCGCCTCCGCACCCGAAGTGGCCCGCGTGACAGAATTTGTCTGGCATCCAAACGGACAATTGGATAGACTCATCCTTGTGAACGCGGAAACTGGCGATCAGGTAACCCGGTGGATCTTCGGAACCACGCTGGCGGAGAGTGCCATTGCCTCCAATAATCTGCTGCGGACAAAGATCTATCCCGAATCCGATGACCGCCCTGCCCCAGCTGCGGACGGACCGGATGGCGTTTACGCCCGGCAGGAGTTCCGCTACAACCGTCAGTCCCAAAATACCTGGTTCCAGGATGCGGACGAAACCGTGCACGAGTACGTTTACGACAAGCTAGGCCGCCAAACCGAGGACCGCATCACGGCCATTTCGCCAGATCTGGACAATACGGTGATGCGCATCCAGCGCAGTTATGATCAGCGCGGCCAAGTGCAGACTGTGAGTAGTTACGAGATCCCCATCGGCGGCACCGTTCTAAATCAGGTCGCGTTCAGTTACGACGCCTTCGGCAATCTGATTGCCGACAAGCAAAGCCATTCCGGACCCGTCACGGCAGGCACGCCATCGGTGGGATACAGCTACGCAGACGGCTCCACCAATACGGTGCGGCGCACGGCCATCACCTATCCAGATGGGCGGATTCTGACTTCAGCCTACGGCGCGGCCAACAGCATGGATGACCACCTTGGGCGGATTTCCGCGCTCAAGATTACGGGCGAATCCGCCAATCTGGTCGAGTACAGCTATCTTGGAACGCAGTGGCAATCACGGATCGCTTATCCCGCACCGGGCATCGAGTGCCAGTATCGAAAGCCGAGCGGCACCCCCGACGGTGACGCTGGCGATCCCTACACCGGCTATGACCGCTTTGGCCGCACGGTGGATCTGCGGTGGACTATGATTTCTTCAGGCACGATGCTGGAGCGCCTGCAATACGGATTTGATCGCGATAACCGCCGCACCTGGCGGCGGCGCCCGCTGACCACGGGTGGAGACGACCATTACGGCTACGACGGCCTGGGGCAGGTGATCAGCAGCGCCCGAGGCAATCTGAACCTGAACACCACCGCCATCGCTGGCAGACCTGCCAGCGACGAAGCCTGGAATTACGACCCCACCGGCAATTGGCAAAGCTGGAGCCTCGCAGCGGACGGCTTGCCCGCAAACACGCAGAACCGCGTGCATGACCGTGGCAATCGCCTGACGCAGGTGATCGACCTCCCCTTCCCCGTGGTGCTTGATCGGGCAGGTCGGATGCGCCAGTTCCCCAACGATCCTCCTGGAAGCACTGGCACCAAGCTGGAGGTGACCTGGGATGCCTGGAGCCGCGTTACAAAGGTGAAAAGTGGCGGCGTGGTGGTGGGGAGCTACAGCTACGACGGCTTGACACGCCGCATCACACGCGATGTCGGCGGCATCACGCTGCACACCTATTACAATGACCAATGGCGGCCCTTGGAGGAGCGGCGCGACGATCAGACCTACGCCTTCGTCCAGTACCTCTGGGGTGCCCGACATCGGGACGACCTCGCCCGGCGGGATCGCATCGTCGGTGCAGGCACCTCTTTGAATGAAACACGCTACGTCCTCATGGACTACTTCAGCCCCGCAGCGATTACGGACGCCTCTGGGGCGGTGACCGAGCGCTACGCGTTCGGTGCCTTCGGTTTCCGCTCGATCATGGCCCCCAACTTCAGCCACATCGCCTCGAGTGAATGCGACTTCGACTTCGCCTTCCAAGGCCAGTTCCTGGATAGCGAAAGCGGCATGCTCAACTACGGCTACCGCTACTACGCCCCTGGACTCGGCAGATGGATTTCGAAGGATCCCATTGGGGAAGATGGGGGGACGAACCTATATCGCGGAATGGATAATGGATGCGTCAACAAAGTGGACCATTATGGCTTACTGACGGATGGCCCGCCGGATTGTTGCAATCCGTGCAAAGCTTACAGCGACGCAGGGAAAGCAGTAAGCCCACGAGGCACTCCAATTGGCGGCACCAATGTATGCTGCAAAGGCAAACTCTATAGCTGCTCGTTCTCCAGTGGCGCTAAAACATGTCCGGAAGCGGACGAGCAAGGAGCGGCCCCGACCACTGGCGACTGCATCAATGATTGTATCTGTGCCCACGAACGAGCCCACCAAAAAAGGGGTGACAGCGGTGATTGTGCGGGCAAAGGCGAGACAGAACCGGAGAATGCGCACTGGAGCCCAGGGCGTTCCGACCCCGGAGATCGCCGCCACGCTGAAAATATGGCAGCTGGTGTTGAGATGGACTGCTTGGACAAATGTGATTGCAAAGGGGACCCCGTATGTGAGAGGCGGAAGAAAGAACGGAAAAAACAACTTCAAGGATACACTGGAGTGCAATGAATACCCCACTACATGCAACGAATGAGCCACGCTTCCGGTGGCTTTTACTAATTGGGGTTGTTTTCCTTGCGGGGCTTTTACTAGTCGGCGGCCATTGGTTCCGTGAGCACTACTCACTTGTTGATGCTCAAGGAACCACCGCAAGTGAGGGTTTAGTCCCAAAGCTGACGATCATGGTTGACTCTTACTCCCCTGAGTTTGATGACCAGAAGCGGTTGATACGGGTAATCCACGGAACTACGCCTGAAAATCGAAGTGTGCTGGATCAAGTTTGGCAGCACTGCATCAGGCGCTACGCTGAGGATTCGCATCTCCCTAGGCTATGGGACATCCCGGACTACCCAATGGTGTCCATTCGCTACCAAGCGGGCAATGTCGATGTTGAGTTGACTTCTGTTCACCCCCTTTTCATGATGAGGGACAACGGACCTGTTATTTCTAGTGGACCGATCGCAGTAACTTCGGAGTCAAAGGATGGAGGAAAAGGCACAATAGACCGCGATCAACGCCAGCATCCCGAGTACTACGTTTTCCGAGACGAGTTTGACGAGATCCTCGCCATGGCCGGAGTGACACTCCAAACCTTTCGGGATGCATACGGCTTGGGGCCAATGCCAGCAAAAGCGGAGGGCAAAAAATGAACTCACCCCGCTCCCTTTGTAAAGATCATGGCGATGCCACGGCGCTCCACTCACCCCGCTGGCGGGAGGAAGATGATGTGCCGATTCGGGGCGTGGGCGAGAACGTGCCGTTCTTTTATTCGCGAGCTGGTGCCCCAATGGCCCTTGAAGGGTCCTACCGGGGATGTGCTGCGTTTCTGATGGCGAATGGACCGTCTGTGTCACGACTCGACCTCAATCCCCTGCATCGACGATGGGTGATGACGCTAAACAACGGTGTCGCCACCTTTCGTGGCAATGCCAACTGCATCGTGGATGATCCCTCCCGCTTCAGCCTGTCCATGTGGTTGGACCCAACGCTGATGAAATTTGCGCCGATGTCTCATTTTGAGAAACCACTGTGGGACAATCGCCTACTGCACACGGCGGTGGGATGGGAGCAACGCTGGGAACTATCGAAGCTGCGGGTCGGGGACTGCCCAAACGTGATCGGATACCGGCGCAACGAAAAGTTCCATGCGCCGCGCTGGCTAACCGAAGAGACCGTGAACTGGGGGAATCACAAACAGTATGGTGGTGGCCGGAGTGTGCTGCTGGCATCGCTGCGAATCCTTTACCTGCTGGGCTTCCGCAAGGTGTACCTGCTGGGTGTGGATTTCGAAATGTCTGAAACGAAGCGGTACCATTTCAACGAGCAGCGCACGGCCAGTGCCATCCGCTGCAACATGGACACGTATTCGAAGCTACAGTGCTGGTTCACAGAGCTACAGCCTCTGTTTCTAAAGGCTGGCTACATCGTAAAAAACTGCAATCCCGAAAGCCGATTGACGGCTTTCCCGTTTCATCCGTACGACGAGGCACTGGCCGAATCGGGCCTAAATTTGGGAAATCCTTCGAAAGAACGAACCGAGGGAATGTACCAGGAACTGAAAGACAAGCAGGCCGCTGCGGTGGCAACCGCACACCCAGCCTCAGCCCCTTAGACAGCGAATGAAACGTGTGCTCCTGCAAGCCCCTGGATTCCTGGGTGACGAGGTCGTCTTTACCGGGGCCGTCCGGGAACTCGCTCTACAAACGGGATGGAGTTTCCGAGTCAATACCCAACGGCCCGATCTCTGGCTCCATCCGGGGAGCAAGGCCGGAGTGGGTGCGGTCGGCGGGGAGGACCTCGTATTGACCAACCACCATTGCCCACCTTTTCGCCGCATGGACGAGGCTCCGCTCCATTTCCTTGAACAATACGTTCGGAATCTGAGATCGGCTCTTGGGCTTGAAGGAGACCATCGCATCTCCCGATTCGGCGGCGAAGTCGGACTAACCCAAGAAGAAATCGCCCAAGGCCCCCTACTCGGACTGCGCCCGCCCTATTGGGTGATCGCCGCTGGCTGCAAAACGGGAGTGCCGACGAAGGGATGGGGAACCCAAAACTACCAGGAAGTGGTGGACCACCTCCGGGGCAGAATTCTTTTCGTCCAAGCTGGGGCAAACCGTGCCTGGCACCCGCCACTAACGGGAGTGGTGGACGCAGTGGATAAGACTTCGCTGCGGGAGCTGATCAGGCTCATCTACTATGCAGACGGGGTGGTGTGCCCCATCACCTCTCTCATGCATCTGGCGGCGGCGATTCCCATGCCGCCAGACGCACCGTTCCCACGGCGACCCTGTGTCGTGCTGGCCGGAGGAAGAGAAGCACCCCACTACATCAACTATCCGATGCATCGTGTCCTCCACACTGTCGGGCTACTGCCATGCTGTGCCAGCGGAGGATGTGGACACAGTCGATTCGGCTCGGGAAGCTGTGAGTTTCCTGAGCGACTCCCTGGCAGTGGTAAAGCGCCGCGTTGCATGACCTTGATCAAGCCTGCTGACGTCGTGGCGGCAATCGAGTTCTTCCATCGAGGAAGTGCTAAGATGCCCCGGCACCTGGGGCGAGTGGGGGCACTTTTCCGCAAACTCCAACGAGCCATCCCAGATGCAACCTCCATCCGGGGTGCAGAAGTTGGCGTGCTCAACGGAGAAATGTCTGCCCAATTGCTCAGGGGCCACTTGGGGTTGCATCTCATCATGGCTGACCGATGGCAAACTGACCCTGTTGATCCGACGGATCCCCGTTTTTATTCCCGCCCACAAGCGTTCTTTGACGGTGCCAAAGCCAATGCTCTCAACGCCACCGACTTTGCCAAGGAGCGGCGAACAGTCATCGCGCGACCATCGGTCGAAGCCGCGCAGGAGGTTCCCGATGCCTCACTCGATTTCGTCTTTATCGATGCAGATCACAGCTACGAGGGTTGCCAGAATGATATCCACGCCTGGGTGCCCAAACTGAAGCCGGGAGGCCTCCTTTGCGGACACGACTACCATCGTCCGCAATGGCCAAAAGAAGGGGTGAAACGCGCGGTGGAAGAATTTGCTACAACCCGCCGTCTAGCCATCGAGACTGATAAGGACAACACCTGGTTCATTACCCTGTTGGCAACCCCAACCTAAGCATCTCCTCAAGCGAGGCCGAGTTCCCCCCCTCCAATTCGCTGTCACTCGAGCCTTTGACGTCGCAGGCGTATGCCGATCTGGTCAACGAGATATCGCGCTTCAACAGATGCCCAAATCCAACCCCAGACTCTGGCCGCTTCGATTCAGTCGATGGCACCATTCAGTTTATCGATACGACAATCGCCCGCCGCCCCGTCAACGTGGCGAGCCATGAAAATCATCCATCGCTCCACATCCCTTCTCCTGCTCGTCGTTCCCACCCTGCTCCTGAGCAGCTGCGAAACCATGTCGATCAGCAATACTGGCCGTAATCCGTTCTATCGAGGTGAACTCCGAGACATCGATCTCCTCGGCTTCCCGGCAGGGCGGTCGGTGTCGGACGACGCCATCCGCAGCGCGCTCGCCAGATCCTCTGGAGGCGGAGTGAGACTCACCACTGGCGACGCGGTCATGCTGATTCAATCCGGTGCCCAACAGCCAGATCCGGCCCTGACGGCAGCCTTTGAAAAACACCTGCGCGTGAGCCCCTTTTCCGGCGTTCCAGAGCAGGATCGCGGCACCACGCAGCGCTTCGAACCCAGCGCCCTTCGCTACGCAGCAGCAAGAGCGGGTGCCAAAAAAATCGTCTGCGTCTGGGGCCAACTGGAGTCTGCCAATGACAGTGTGGGACTGGACGCCGTCACCTGGGTGCCCATTGTCGGCGAGTTCATCCCGGGTCGCCGCACGGTCACGCGCATTAGTCTGAAGGGCATCGTCATGGACACCGTGAGCGGGGCCTGGCAGTCCTTTGCTTCCCAGCCCTTTGTCTCCAGCAAGATGACCGCAGGCATCACACGAGAGCTTTCCACCGCGAAGAATATCGAGTCTTTGAAATCGCAGGCGTATGCCGATCTGGTCAGCCGGATGCTGCGCTAAAAGCAGATTTGTTAAGGTCGGGTAAAGATGGTTGGAAGCGGGGAATGTTGGCTAAAAGTAGCCTCCAACCCGCGCTCCGGTGCCATCATGACCCTCCGATCCTCGACTCTGTCCTCCGCTCTTTTTGCCCTCAGCCTAGCTTCCTCAGTAGCTCAAGAGGGATTCGTCGATCTTACCATTCTCGCCAACTACGCAGCACAGACAGTCCCCAGCTACATCACGAAAAACAATACGCCTGGGAACAACGCCATCACCAACTCGGGCGCTACTCTCGGGCGAATCCTGTTCTACGACAAGCGCCTGTCCCGCAATGACACCGTCTCCTGCGCATCCTGCCACAAGCAATCCCTGGCCTTTGGCGATACCGCTACCGCCAGCGCAGGGGTGAGTGGCACCACGGGACGACATGCGATGCGGCTGATTAATGCGCGGTTCGCCACAGAGACTCGCTTCTTTTGGGACGAGCGCGCGACCAGTCTGGAGAACCAAACTTCCCAGCCCATTCAGGATCATGTGGAAATGGGATTCAGCGGCACCAGTGGCGACCCGACCTTTGCAAACCTCGTTACCAAGCTTTCCGCCATCGACGAATACCGAGTGCTCTTTGCGATGACCTTTGGCGATCAAGTCATCAACGAGACTCGCATACAAAGGGCGCTGGGGCAGTTCGTCAGAAGCATTCAATCCTTTGATTCAAAGTACGATGCAGGCCGCGCTCTGGTGAACGACAATCAACCCTTCCCGAACTTCACGGCCTCAGAGAACGCAGGCAAGCAGCTCTTCCTCGCCCCGCCCGGCCCTGGTGGGGGCGCGGGATGCGCGGGCTGCCATCGCCCACCGGAGTTCGATATCGATCCCAACAGCCGCAACAACGGCATCACCACCGGCTTCAACGGCACGGACCTGACCAATACCCGCGCCCCAAGTCTGCGCGATCTGTTGGGTCCTGGCGGACAATCCAATGGTGCCTTCATGCATGATGCCAGTCTCACCACCCTGGATCAAGTCATCAGCCACTACAACGTCATCACGGCAGACAACACCAATCTCGACAATCGCCTGCGCCGTCCTGGGGGCGGGCTACAGAACCTCAACCTGAGCACCCAGCAACGTGCCGATTTGGTGGCCTTTTTGCGCACGCTGACTGGTAGCAACGTTTACACGGATGAGCGTTGGTCAGACCCATTCGATAGCAATGGATCACTGCAGTTGATCATTCTGCCGCAATCCGCGATGACCATCGCACCCAATTCGAACGGCACGGCCACGCTCACCTGCCAGGCCAGCCCCGGCCTTCCGTATGAACTTAAGTCATCGACCAATCTGAAGGATTGGGACCCCGTCACGACCTTGACCGCCGATGCGAATGGCACCGTGCAACATGTCGTCCCTGCAGGCACAACGCTATTCTACCGCTTCACCTACACGGTGCCCGTTCCGTAAAAGTCATCACTGCATTTCTGCGGAGATATCCAACCGGACAAAGTCGAGCAGGGCCTCATTCGTCATCTCGGTCAGCAACGTTTCGCCACCAGTGCTGGTCCCTAGCAGCTCGGTGGCCAGCGCCTTCTTCTCTTCGATGAGCGCATCGATCCGCTCTTCGATGGTGCCTTGGCAAACAAACTTGTGCACGAGAACGTTGCGCTTTTGCCCAATGCGGAACGCCCGATCAGTGGCCTGATTCTCCACCGCAGGATTCCACCACCGATCAAAGTGAATCACGTGGCTGGCAGCCGTCAAATTCAGCCCAGTGCCACCCGCCTTGACCGAGATGACAAAAAAGGGAGGGCCACCCGCCCGCTGAAAGTCCTCCACGAGAGCCGCCCGCCTTTTCACGGGTGTCCCGCCGTGAAGGATCAGGCCTTCACGACCAAACACGCCACTCAGATAGCGCGCCAACGGTTCACACACCTCCTGAAATTGAGTGAAGACAAGTGCCCGTTCACGCTTCTCGTGCAGCACCGTGCAGATCTCGCCAAGCCGCTGGAATTTCCCGCTGTCCGCGCCCTGCCAGACGGCATCCCCATTCCAATGGGATGGATGATTGCACACCTGCTTGAACTTCATCAAAAAGCCCAGCACCAGCCCCCGACGCTGGATGCCGCTGATCTGCGGGTCTTTGAGTAATTTGGACAGTTCCTCCACCAACTTCGCGTAGAGGGTCGCCTGGCGTTTCGTCAATCCGCACCAAGCCTTCATCTCGGTCTTATCCGGCAGGTCATCGATGATGCGTTTGTCCGTTTTCAATCTGCGCAGGATGTAGGGGCTGGTGAGCTTGCGAATGACGCTGAACCCTTCTGGCCGGGCAGCACAGGCCTTGACCTTCTCCGCAAAGACCCGCGCCCCACCCAGGAGTCCAGGGTTCAAGAAATCGAAGAGGCTCCACAGATCGCCTGGCCGATTTTCCACGGGAGTCCCTGTCAGTGCGATGCGACATGGAGCAGTGAGAGCCTTCACGGCCTTCGCGCTGGCGGAGCCTGCGTTCTTGATCGCTTGAGCTTCATCCAAAATCACGATGCCCCACGGATGAGTTTGCCACGCGGCATTGCGCTGGAGAAAACCATACGTCGTCACCATGATCTCGTGATCGCCCAAGTGATGCGCAGGATCTTGGGACAGCATCTGCAACGTCTCGCGATCCAGGATCGAAGGATGCGCCGCTAGCACCTTCAAATGCGGAGCAAAGCGTCGAAACTCAGCCATCCAGTTTCCCACCAAAGAGGCAGGGAGAACGAGAAGAACGGGAGGTAATCTCTGCCGCGATGTCTCCGCACGCTGATGGCGTAGCGCTAGTAGTGCGATGATTTGCAGCGTTTTACCAAGTCCCATGTCATCTGCAAGACATGCCCCAAAGCCGAGCTGCGTCATGAAATCCAACCACGCCAAGCCTTTGAGCTGATAGGGGCGCAGCGTCGCATTCAGCGTCTCGGGCGGCTGGGTCGTCGCAGGATCGCGCATTTGCTGGAGGATCTTTTCCAAACCCATCCCAGCGATGACCTCCGACCATGTCTGGAGAGACTCCACCAAAACGCCATCACCTCCCTCCGCCGCCCCAGGGTCACCGCCCCAACCCGCCAGCCAGCGCATCGCATCATGAAAGGCCACGGTGCCATCGCTGTGGGCAGTGGCCGCTTTTTGCCAATGCTTCAGAACGGACTGGAGCTGCTCCCGATCCACTTCCACCCATTGTCCGCGCAGTGAAACGAGACCCGTATCCGCACTCAACAATCGATCCCATTCTTCAGGTGTCAGTGTCTCTCCATTCAGCGCAGCCTGGATCTTGAAGTTCAGCAGTGCCCCCGCGTGCAGGCTCACGCCCTTCGGTGCATCAATGGCGATCTGCACCGTCGCTCTGGAAGGCCGCCCGCCCTTCCACCAGTCCGGCATCTTTACGATCACCCCGCTTTCTTGCATCGCGCCCGTGTCCTGCAAAAAACGCCAGGCCTCAGGCGCTGCCAGCGCGATGGGCTGGAAAAGTCGCCTACTCTGCAACCAGTCGCGAATCAGTGTGCTTCGCTCGGCCGCAGCGCGCACCGGCTCCAGCAGGCTTTGCAGCGCCGCCTGATCCTTTTGACCGGCGTATGTCTGCAGCGCTCGCATCAACGGCAGGTGTTGCGGTTTTCCCGATGCCGCCAGCCGCTCCGTGTACGTTGCTAGAAAGGCAAACGGTCGCTGAGAGTCCGTCTTATTTTCCGCCAAATGAAACGTCACTCGCCCGACCAAATGCCAGGCTGGATTAGCCTCATGCAGCCAACCGGCTAGGGAGTCTGGATGATCTGCGGACGAATCTGCCACCGCCTTCGCCACTGCCTCCCAGAGCTGCTGGAGCGTCGCCTCCGTGACGTGCTCCACGCCAGGAAATGGCGGCGCGGTATGGATGTGGGCGATGACGTCTGCGGGCGAGATTGTCGTCAGCGCTGGATCACGAGTCTGGCAGAGGCGCGAGTAAAACAGCCGAGCCCACTCCCGCAACCAGCGCCACGATGGTGAGAGATCCGGTGTCTGCAAAAACTCACCCGCCAACAGCATCAGCGCCGCCCCAGATCCCCGCCCCCATTCCGCAGCGAGCCGCCGCTCCACGGCGCTCTCCGGCGCGCCCTCAAGCGCTAGGGTACCCTCGGGTGAACAGAAGACTTCCAACATCGTGGGCGGATACTGACTGGGATCATTCCTTCCAGCAAGAACCGATCTCCGGCATTCCAAGGGTCGAGCCCAGCCAGAGATAGATTTCCGCCTCACCATGCTGTGATGGCAGTCGTGCAGCGACGCGTTCATACTCCCCTTCCGCGACGCCCTCCAACACATCCAAACGGGCCAGCCCTGCGGCATCGACGTCCCAGAGTTCCCCCTGAATCGCCACCCCGTCCCGTTCATCCGCGACCAAAGCAGGAAATCCGCCAGCATCAAACATGCGATAGATGGGCAGCGTCTCCGCCTCCCCGACAAACTGCTGTTGGCGGATCCAGCCAAAGTTGGAGCAGCCTCTCTTCAAAGTGCCGTAGACAAAAACTCGTGTCGTCATGGTAGCAGATCGTCCCGTTCATTGAGCCATTGCGGCAGACCGTAACGCAGCCGCACCAGTTCTTCTGCGCGGCTGAAAATGGCAGGCGGCAGTTCCTCAACGACCTCTACCCGCGCGGCCAAACCGCCCGCCCAGCGCGACCAGAAATCGCCGCTAATCACCGCCTGCTGCACGCTACCCTGGTGTAAAAGGCCCAGTTTGCCTCGGCGCTGACCCGCGCCCGCAAGTTTTGTTTTTCCCCGAACGATGTCGTGCAGAGCAGGGGCGACGAAGCAGAAAGGAAGGTCAATCAAGTCCTCCGCCGCAGCCAAACGGCAGCCCGGATTGCCACAATCGATCAGTGCCGCTGCCAGACTGGCGTGAATCTGCTGGTAGGTCGTGGCAGGGTTTAGTGAGGACCAATCCACATGGGCAGGCACGATCAGCGAATAGGTTGCATCATCCCCATGAAACACCACCCCGCCACCCGTCCAACGCCGAACGATGGGCAGCGGGGGCAGTTCACCCGCTAGCTTCTCTAAGCGCTGAGCATAGCCAATCGATACAGATGGCTGATCCCAATGATAGACCCGCAGGACGGGATGCGCGGCCTGCTCTAGCCAGGCCTGATCTTCCGCCATGTTCCACTGGGCCGAATGCGGGGCATCGTCCAGCCAGAGTTGCAGCGTATCAAATATCGTCCCTTTGGTCATCGAGTGGCAGGCGGGCTGAATTTTTGATCTTGCAGCTACGACTGCAAAGCGATTGAATGACCGTAACCCCCATTTCCCTCCCATGAACGATTCCATTGCAGATCTCAAGGAGCAATTGCGAAACCGTCCCGACGACTGGGACTTGAGGCTTCGACTGGCCGACGCGCATCGAGCTGCGGGTGAAGCCGCACACGCGACGATTCTGCTGACCACCGCTCCCGCGCCCCCCCAAGAAGCGGGCCACCTGATCCACGCTGGCAACCACCTGCTCGATCTGGCCACGGATCGCGCCCTGGAATACGCGAACGACGTCATGCGCCACGACGAGATGAACGCCGCCGCCTCACTGCTGGCTGCCAATGCCTGGAAAAAAAAGGGCGATCCAGCACAGGCGGAGAAATTCTACCTGACCGCAGTCACGCTGGACCCCTCACTTGAGAACGAATCCCAAGCTCTGCGCGATTGGATCCAAGCCAACGCCGATCAATCCCCCCGCCCAGGCACCGCCCCCGTCGTTCTACAGTCCCTGCAAGCGGTCGCGGACGAAGACGATGAGCCCGTCGCCGTTGCAGTCGTCGATGATGATGACGCACCCACTGCATGGGCAGCGATGCCGCCGCCAGATGCGGCGGCTGTCGCACTGACGGATGAACCTGTCAGCGATGAACTGCTCGACGCACGGCCCAAAGAACGCCGCATGTTCGGAGCCAAGTTCACCGCTGCAACGACTGCACTTCTAATCCATGCCGGCCTCATCGCGCTGCTAGGCCTCATCGCTGTGGCCGTGCCGACGACGCCCACCGCCGAGATCACCGCCATGACGGCAGCGGAGCAGGTACAGGAAAAGCCAGAGACTAAAAAGATCATCGTCCCGCAGCCCACCACCTCCACCGCAGCTGTCGCGCGTCCCACGACCTCCGCCATGACGGCGGTGGGAGTGTCCGCAGTCTCTCTGCCCGAATTTGACTTCAAGGCACCAGCGGAACCCGTTGCCGAAGTCGCCACTACGGATCTCGGGAACAGTTTCTCCGCCGCATTCCAGCCCAAAGGCACCGTGCAGGTGAACTTTTTTGGGATTAAATCCAAGGGCCGCCGCATCGCATTCCTTATCGAGGCAGAACGCTACATGCTCACGGACCCCAAAGGCGGGATTCCTGCTTATGAAATCGTGAAGGATGAGATCGCCAACATGATTGCCAAGTTCGGCGTCAACACAGCCTTCAACGTCCTCCTTTTTGATCACTTCAGCCTGTCCGCCTTTCGCGAAAAACTGGTGCCTGCAACTACCTCCAACATCAATGAGGTGCGTGATTGGTTTTACCCCGTGAACAGAGAATTTGAAAAGATCGGCCTAGCAGCCATCAATTACCCCAAGGTACAGCCCAAGACCGAAATCGAACCGATACGCAACAAGATGCTTCAGGGCTATATGCTGGCAATCCAGTATGCTTTGGAAAGCGATGTGGACACGGTCTTCATCATCACCAGCGGCTGGCGCCACATGGGGAAATTTGAGAACCGCGAGGAGTACGAAAAGTATCTGAAGGACGTCAAGTGGGGCCCCAAAGAGGAAGCCGCTTGGGTAGCCGCTGTGGCAGAGGCGAATGCTTGGTTGAAGAAAGAAAACCAAGACCGACTGGCCAAAGGAGTACCTCAGCGCGTCATCCGTAGCATTCACGAAATCGTTGGCGAACTGGGCATCCGTGTCCGCCATAAGCCCAGCCCCAACATCGAAGCCGAAGAACGGGAGAAGCAAGTGATCAATGCCATGCGTGCGATCTATAGCTCAAAAGACAAACCGAAACCGCAGATCAATTTTGTGCTCTTCGTCGGCAAGGATGAAAAGATCATCCCCATGGAAAGCCACTTCGAAGAGATCGCCCAACGCGCACGCGGCGGGAAGCTGCGCGTTCTCCAGGGCATGGCAGCCCTGAAGAACGTTTCCGGTCGGAAGTAGCGGAGGTTAGTGCTTGCCCTTCTTCGGCAGGATCACATCACCCAGGCTGAACATCGGGCCATAAATGGCGTAGATGAGGAAGCCCACCATGACACCGAGAACCAACATGGTAAGGGGCTCGATGAGTTTGTCCATTTGGTTGGCCAAGTTGTCGAGTTCCTCTTCGTAGTCATCAGCGATTTCCGCCAGCATCTCGGTGCCGGTGCCGGTTTCAGAAGCTAGCTCGATCAGACCGCAGATATTGCGCCCATCTTCACCCAGCCAATGAGACTCCATGAGGAATCCCTCATGCATGGTCCGGCCGACTGCGATATGGTCGCGCAAACGAGTGAACAGCTCCTTGTAATGATAATGGGGTGCCGCACGGGCAGTAATCTCAAGGGCACTGCTCAAACGCACGTTTGAGTCCACCAACATTGCCAATGTTCGGAAGGCAACCGCAGCGGCAGATTTTCGCACCAACGTACCCACAATTGGGATCTTAAGGAACAAGTCTTGCACCCAGCGCATCGAGGCAATTTTGCTCCAGTTGCTGAAAAAGATGTATAGCCCAACAAACGG
>JACKQF010000009.1 GCA_024232965.1 Verrucomicrobiaceae bacterium
TGTCTGGCCGCCGAACTGCACGATGACGCCGAGCACCTGGTCGTTGCGGTTTTCGCGCTCGTAGATGTTCAGCACGTCGTCCCTTCGTCGGCAGAAAAAAGCAAAAACTCCCTTGACATCAATTCCCACTCCCGGTGCAATTGCACTCAACTCCAATCCAAGCCGTTATGAAAAGCCCGTCGCCCGCCCTTGCGCTGATCTTTCTTCTAGTGCTCGCAGCGCAAGTTCATGCCATCCCTGGCGATGTCGATGGAAACGGAGTCGTCAACGCAGACGACGCCCGCACGATTTCGAGGTTTCTGACAAATCAGATTGCTTCCCTGCCAAACCCCGGCGCTGCCGACGCAACACAAGATGGCCAGGTGAATATGGAAGATGCGTTCGCCATTGCCAAGCATGTCGCCGGTCAATCGAGGGTTCTGGAGACTTCCGTCCGTCACGCCCAATCTTCTGCCTTTCACACTGGGGATCCGATCTGCGTCAGGATTACCGAACACTTTTTCCCGTTAACGGTTACTGGAGGCACCGTCCGCATCCGCTCGGCCAGTGCGGGCTATGACTCGGGCGACCAACCGCTCACTTTTGAGCAGGATGGACGGAGCCTTTATTTCAACTGGCCAACCTCATTGCGCCAACCAACATCGGACTACGAAGTGACGGTCACCGCGCAAACTGCCAATGGCCCCACTACCCACTCCACAGGAATCGCCTTGGCTCCAGAGGTGCCTGACAAATACATCCTGGCTTCGGAGCGGGATCTGTTCCTGCCCTTCTGGGACATCGGTCTTCAGTTCACCCGTGTGTTCCCCTACACCTCCGCGTTCTATGGATTCAAAGGTGCGCTGGGGTATGGCTGGATTCACGTCTTTGGGGCCACACTCACAGAGTTCACGGATGGCTCAGTCTTGTTTTATGACACGATGGGCAGGAGCCGCAGTGGTCGCACCAAGGATGACAGTTACTACTCAACGCCCGGTGACGGCCGCTACTACCGCAAGGTGGATGCCGGAACCTACCAATCCACCCCCGGCGACTACAGCGAGTTGACCCGCGACCCCGATGGCTCGTTCCAATTGAGGTTGGCAACCGGTGAGATCTGGAAATTCAGGAGTGACCTGCGGGCCGATTACTTCCGCAGCATCACGGGAAGAAAGGTTGCCTTCTCCTATGATGCGCAGGGGCGCCTCGTGAGCCTGACCGCTGATAGCGGACAGCAGATCACATTCACCTACGACGGCGAGAACCGGATCACCCGTGCCACCGACTCCACCGGCAGGGAGGTTTTGTATGGATACGATGTCGCCGGGCATTTGGTTTCGGTTGCCGACGCGCTGGGCAACACCACGGCCTACTCGTATGACTCCCAGCATCGCCTCGTTCAGATTTCATACCCGGATGGAAGACACCGGTCCATCGCTTACAATCCCACAACCCGGCACCTCCAGCAGTTGTCAACGGATGGGGGATGGTTCATGAATTTCTCGTTTCAAATGACCCCTGCCGGTCTGGAGGAGCTGAACACAGATGCCCTGGGGCGAACGACCCGCACGTTGTGCAGCGCTCGTGGCTTGGTTCTGGAACGCGAGAACGCCTTGGGGCATACCTCCCTGAACCACTACGATGCCAATGCTCGTCTTGCGGGAGTCACTGACCCTGCGAACAACGCTTGGGGCATTGTTCCAGACACCAGCGGCAATCCAGCCCAGACCACCGATCCCGAGCTGCGCACCATCACGACGGCTTTCTCTCCGGAAAACAATGCCATTACATCCTTGATTGATGGCAATGGCAGCCAATCCACTTTCGAGTATTACGACAGCGGCGAACTCGCCAAGATTACCTACCCAGGCGGTGCGTTGGAAATGACCGCCTACACAGACACAGTCACAGGTAGGAACGTGGATCGGCAGCTCCGCAGCGGTGAGATCGTTCGTTATGAGCATGACCAGCGCGGACTTCTCTCCAAGAAGATCTACCCAGGTGGTGAAGAGACCACGTTTGGTTATGACGCACGGGGAAACCTCACTTCTGCCACCAACAACGAGACAGGCTCGATCAATTTTGAATACGACGTGCTATCCCGGCTCACCAAGGTGACGTATCCGGGAACCCGGACGATCCTTTACGAGTATGACTCGATGTCCAGGCGCACGAAGTTGACCGACCCGGATGGCCGCGTGCTGACCTACACTTACGATGCAGCGGGACGCCTCGCAGAGATCCGAGATGCGGTTGCTGGCCCGGTCGCAAGCTATGCATACGATGCCGCCGGTCAGTTGACTTCCCGTTCACTCGCGAATGGAGTCACCACGGAGTTCACCTACGACTTCGCGGGTCGGGTCACGAATTTAGTCCATCGGCAGGCCGGCGGAACTGTCATTTCAAGCTGGGCTTATGAATACGACACTCTTGGCAACCGAACCAAGAAAACCGGTCTAGCAGGTATTGAAACCTACAGCTACGACAAGACCTCCCAGATCACAGCCGCCACCTACCCCGGTGGGAGCGCCGAGAGCTACCAGTATGACTCGGCGGGCAATCGAACCAGCGTCACGACTTCAGGCAACAGCCCCGTGCTTTATGTGACCAACCAGTTGAACCAATACACTGCCGTCGGCACGGACAGCTTGACCTACGATCCAAAGGGTAACCTCACGAGTCGCACATCTGGCGGCCAGACTACCTCTTACAGCTACGACGTCGAAAATCGCTTGAAACAGGTTCAGTTGCCTGGGGGAACCACGATCACTTACGGCTACGACGCGCTGGGGCGTCTTGCCTCCCGCTCTGATGGGGCGGGGACGGTTCGCTACCTGTGGGAAGGCAGCCACATTTTATTGGAAGAGGATTTGGGGCACTCGACCCAAGCCCGCTACACTTGGGGTGGTGGCTTGGACGAGGCGCTTTCCATGCGTCGCTCAGGTGCTGATTACTACTTTCTGCAAGATGCGCTCATGAGTGTGACGGAAATAACCAGTGGCACCGGGGACGTGGTGGAGCAATACAGTTACAAGGTGAACGGGGAGGCAAGTGGGGCCGCCTTGACCGGGAACCCATTCTCATTTAGCGGAGCGTTCTCAGATCGCGCTACAGGCTTGAACTGCATGCGTGCCCGCTGGTATGACACCAAGCTAGGGCGCTTTCTCCAACCGGACCCCATCAATGTTAATGGTGGACTGAACTTATACGCCTACGCATTGAACAGCTCCCCCAACCTTTCCGACCCGATGGGCATGTGCTCGGCAGGTGGTGGCTATGGTGGTGGCTATGGTGGCGGTCATGGCGGAGTGTATAGCTGGGGGGGGACATTTTCATGGGGGATTTTTGGGTTTACTGCAACCGCTGACTCTACAGGTCGCGGCTCAGGGACTATCTCTATAGGTCCAGGTATCGGAGGGGGCGTATTTGTCTCAACTGGTGGTGTTCCAACAGGTGTTACGGTATCTGCGTATGGGGCATGGGGAGTAGGAGCTACAGGATCGTCGGCACAAGGTGGTGGATCGAGTGGAGGCGTAATGGTGGGGGCTGGTGCAGGCGTATCCATTGGATACTCATGGTCGACCACCAATTAGCCTATTAGCTTGCTGTATATGTCTAATTGTTCACGATCCATTGCTCTGGTTTCGGTTTTTAAAGCCGTTCTGGTTTTGCTGCCTTCTTTCCAACGAACAAATGCACAAGTGTCCTTTCCTTTTCCTTTGCCTGAAACATTCATTAATTGCTCATTTGAAACTGAAAGCCATGGCTTTGTGGCAACGAATGTTGAATCGACGACAGTTGCCCGTGA
Organism: Verrucomicrobiaceae bacterium; assembly: GCA_024232965.1. Classification (GTDB taxonomy): domain Bacteria; phylum Verrucomicrobiota; class Verrucomicrobiia; order Verrucomicrobiales; family Verrucomicrobiaceae; genus JACKQF01. Next base: position 3,788 of record JACKQF010000009.1, read on the forward strand.
CAGCCATGCCACGGTAGATGGTTCTTACTGCCTGCGCATCACAAAGATAATTTCGGGCGGCCGATTTGGAGTGCAAATACCGGCCAAAGCATTCGAAGCTAAAAAATACAGGGCCTTGGCCTTCGATTACAATGTAGTTGGCAGCCCGAGGTTTGAACTGTTGCTTACGGTCCATGGGCGAAAGTATGCAATGGCCTTTTCAGGTGCGAGGGGGGCGACGTCCCCGGACCACGATGGCGCTCCTGTTATTGACGTTGATGGATTGCCCAACGCAAAGTTCGATGGGAAATGGCACACGGTCTTGGTGGATTTGCTCGCTCTCCTGCGCAGATACACAAGGGAGAGTCAAGTTGATGAGATGATCCTGGTTGAAGCCGGATCCGCACACGGCAGCAAAGTCCCGTCCACTCACGCAGGGAAGGAGGTCTTGTATTTGGACAACTTCAAGATTTCGGAAGCGCCTCACCCAACCCAGCAGCCGCAAACCATCGTGGTCGATGATTTTGAAGATCCCACAAAGATGAAGACAGGTTTCTTCAGCAACCCAGGGAACACCCAATCGCGGTTGTCCAGCGATGATACCCCTTCAAGTGGTGTGGGCGACAAAGCGAAGTCTAGGGGGTTGAAGTTCGATTATGATGTGACGGAACCAGGCTCCTACACAGGATTCTGGTCGCCTGTGCCCATGATGGACTTGTCTGGATACGGTTCGATCCAATGCAGATTGAGACCAGAATCAGGGAGCTTTCCAATGATGAGCATTTCGATCCTGAGTCAAGATGACTCGGAAGCCAAAGCATTGGTTGCTCCTTATGCTTCTCCGCCAGATAAGGACGGATGGTGCACGGTCCAGATCCCTCTTGGGGCATTGAGGGGGAAACGAGGACTCTCACGAACAAAGTATCTCACCTTCTCTGTCACAAACGAAAGGCAGTGTGGCAAAGGCAGCATGATCGTGGATGACATTGTCATTAACCAGTCACACGGACTGCGAATCGCCGACTTTGAGTGCAGCGAAGCCTGGGAAACCGCAGCTTTCAAACAAACCGTGGTAATCGGGCCGTCCGCATTGGCTTTCGCGGTGGTTGACGACACCTTCGAAACGCGTGACGCGACCAATCATGTCTGCCAACTTTCCTATGGGGGTTCGATTGGAGCTGACGCCCCAAATGTGAGCGGCAAGTCCAGGTGCTATTGGGAATGCCCGCTACATGCCGTAGATGCACGGGAATTTGCACAATTGGCCTTCCGCATCCGGGGCCGGAAGGGTGGAGAGATGCCCCGCTACTACTTGAGAGACGGTGGGATGGTCTTTCGCGTAACAGGTCATGACGCCCCACTCTCGACCGAATGGAGTGAGGTTAGGATTGATCTGGCCGAGTGCGCCAAATCGGGACTCGACCTCAGCTTGCTTGAAGGACTTCAAACCGCTTTCGAGGAGCCGGACCAATCAGGCACGGTATTCATCGATGACCTTCGTTTTGAACCTTCAACAGACACGGCTGCGTCACTTACTGGCAAGAACACCAATTCAACACCCGCCAAATGAACTCTTCCCTTCATCAGCCTTGACGGAAATCCACCACTCAACTCTACAGCACGCACTGACATGAATGCCAACCGAGTTTTCTCCATCGCCCGCACTTTCGGAATGTCTGGTTTTGTTTGCTCAGCATTCGCTGCCGACATCGATCTCACTACAGGACCCGCTTCAGTTGCGGCGGCGCCTAAAATGTCATTTGTGACGCAAACGACCTCCAACTCGACGACGAACGTTGTTGGAGCTTTCTCCTTCCTGCTGCAATACGATCCGGCCATTGTCAGAATTCTCGCCGTGACGCCAGCTACCGGTTCTCCATTTTTGAACAACTTGTTCGCTGATTCCAGTTCCTTCGCTTCCGGCCAGACACGAGTCACAGGTTTTCAGACTTCGCAGTCTCAACCAGTGAACGGCGAGCAAATTGTTTGCGCAGTTCGCTGGCAGCCGATTGGTGGAAATGGAACCACCACCACCTTAAGCGCAGCAGTCGAAACATTGGTGGACTCTCAATGGAAGCCTGCTGCTGTGACCTCTGTGCCGACCAATTTGACGGTAAGCAGCACCGATACAGATGGAGATGGGATTGCCGACGTGTGGGAATCTACACACGGTCTGAACCCCGTCAGTCCACAAGACGCATTGATGGATTCAGATGGCGACGGAAACTCCAATCTCGCCGAATTTCGTGCGGACACCGATCCCAAGAACGCCTCCAGCAATTTCCAAATGGCCGCTTCTGAAAAGGAAGCCAACGAGTTTATAATCCGCTTTACGACTGTGCTTGGCAGGGCATATCGCGTGGAGGTTTGCAGCAATCTGGGAAGTGAAGCCTGGACGGTTCTTGAAGACAATATTCAGGGGACTGGCAATCTGGTTGAGACCCGTGATCCAAATACGTCCGGGTTTTCCCGCAGATTCTACCGCGCCGTGACACAGTGAAACGTTCAACTTCCCCCGATACGCTGAATGCATTGGTGATTCCGCGCAATCCCTTCAACTCCGACACCCCAAAGGCGAATCCGTCAAATAAGATCACCGCCAAGTCGCCAGCGATGATGATCATGTGTGCAGCATTATACATGCTGTTTATCATGATTCTCGGCCCCAGACTGTGGGCAGTCGTATCGGCATACTCAGGTCCGCTTGATGTTGCTGTCCTCATTGCTTACGCACTTACATTGCTACTTTATGCCGCAATGTCGGCCTACTTCATTGGGGTAACATCGTTTGGCATGCTGTCTTCAGAGCCGCCCACTCCAGAATGGAAGCCAAATGAGGCCGACTATCCGTCGGTGGCGCTACTTTACACGGTATGTAATGATTTTCAGGAGGGGGCTGTTCTGACAGCAATCAGCCAAGATTATCCAAACTATCATGTTTTTCTGCTCGACGACAGTTGGCTGGAGTCGTCTCAGCATCAAGTCGATGTATTTCATCGGTGCCATCTGCAAAACACGACTGTCATTCGCCGTCAAGTGCGGCATGGGTTCAAAGCTGGCAACCTCAATGACTGTCTCCGAGGTGCCGCTTCGGGCTATGAATATTTCGTGGTCATGGACGCCGATGAAAGGCTCCCCCCCGACTTTTTGCAGCGCACCGTTCCATATCTTGAAACCTCTGATTTCGCATTTGTGCAAGCCAACCATGCCCCAAGCCCGTTTCAGTCGTCTGCTTTTGCCCGCGATCTGGGTCCGACGTTGTTGCCGTTTTGGGATATGCACTGCCGCCCAAGAAACCGATACGGGCTTGTCATGTATGTTGGTCACGGTGCGTTGATCCGAACGAGTGATTGGGAAGCTGTTGGCGGCTTCTCGGATGTGGCTCTCGAGGATTTTGCCTTTACGGGTGATTTGGCGTTGCGAGGCAAGCGCGGCATTTATCTCCCTTCGTTGCTCTGCTTTGAGGACTTCCCTGACGGCTACCTCAAATTCAAGCGACAGTATGAGAGATTTGTTGCTGGGGCTCTAGAGATCTCGAGCCGCCTGTCTAAACGAGTTTTACTGCGTTCGAAGCTAACCTTGGTTGAACGTATTGATTTTTGCCTTTGGATTGTGCCTCTGTTCGTGCCGCTGCTATCACTGTGTTTCTGTCTGATTTCGGTTTTTGGCGTCGGGGTCTTGCTTGGCACTTGGCGTCATCCGACCCTGATCGTTGGGGCAACAGAATGGCCGCTATTGCCTGCCCTTGTTGTCGAAGACTCGAGATTTGCGCCACTATGGGACTGGCAGTTCACCACTCTCTCACTATTGCTTTCTTTTTCCCCTGCGTTTGCTTGCGTGGTGCTTGGAGTGAAAGGCAAATTGAACCCCATTAAGTTGCTCGCCAACAGTTTCGTAGCATACATGTCAGCCATGGTAGTCTCACTTCGTGGCTTTGTGCGCTTTTGCCTCACGGGTAAGACACTCGGCGGCTTCACAAGCGGAGGTGTCAGATTGGAGGCCCAGAATCAAGGTGCCAACAAACTGGGTGGCGCGTTCGTTGGCAGCATGGTATCGACTTGGGCGCCCCCACGTTTCGCGGAACTGGCTGCAGGCCTTTTGATTATGATGGGCGCTCTGGTGTGTTTCAATTTTTCGGTGGCGGCGGTTGGATTTTGCTTGCTGTCCGGGATGCTGATCGAAAGGGTCGGCTGGGAGTCATGGATGATAAGGTGGTGTGTTACAATGGCTTTCTGTGCAATGCCTTTACAGATTCTTCTAAATCTAGTCTTGAATAGGCACACAGCGGGTCTGCCACCAATGGTTTTTTCCCTGCATTTATAACTCTGGCTACATGGCTCACGAATCAACCAATCTTAAATTGGACCTCAATCCGCCGATAGTAATTGCAGGCGCGGGAGGTTTTATCGGTTTCAATTTGGTCAGGTATTTTCATGATCGTGGCAGAACAAAAATAAGGGCAGTTATTCACAGCGAACTACCCGCTTGGTGTGAGCGGCTTCCCGGAGTGGAATATGTCCATCTTGATCTTCGCAAGGAAGGAGAGTGTTACGCTGCCTGCAAGGGGGCTGCGGAGGTTTACAATTTGGCATGCGATGTCGGAGGTATGAACTTCATGAGTAGCTGCCATGTCGAGAGCATGCGCAGTGTATTGATAAATACACATCTTGTCGAGGCTGCATGGCGCTGCGGAGTTGAGCGATACTTTTTCGCATCGTCCGCCTGCGTTTACGACACCCACAGCGTAGTTGCTGGAGGGGCACTGCCCGAGGCCAACTGTTACCCAGCAAATCCTGAACGTGGTTACGGTTGGGAGCGACTGTATTCAGAGATCATGTGCCAAGAATATTGGCGGGAGCGCGGGCTAAAGACGTTCATCGCTCGATTTAATAATGTGTATGGCCCCTACTGTAGGTTCAGTGGTCAAAAGGCGAGGGTGATCCCAGCTCTATGTAATCAAGTGATTCACGCTTTGAATGCAGGTCACAACACCATACAAGTCTGGGGAACTGGCGAACAGTCTCGTGCATTTCTGCATGTTAGCGATTGCGTGAGGGCAATCGACCAACTTACTCATTCAGATGCGTGCGTTGCCACTCCGGTAAATTTTAGTTCGGATCGGCAGACATCGATTAACGAATTGATCTCTGTGGTCGAGGAAGTCTGCGGGCATAAGCTGATCCGCGAGTATGATTTACGCGAAGTAGCAGGCGTTAGATCAAGGGCAATCAGCTGTGATCTTGCCAAGAACACTCTGGGGTGGATTCCCAAGGTGGAGCTGGAATTGGGTGTTCGAGAAGCATTCGACTGGGTGCGCCAGGTGACGAGCCTCACCCATGATACTCCTGCAACGCCCTCACCTGCACCTCGCTGGCTTGGAGTGACTTGATGGCCATCAGGGCGGCATCAGCGCCACGCAGCGTGGTCATGATGGGGATGCGGTTTTGCATGGCGGCGGTGCGGATTTTGATTTCGTCTTCTCGCGTGTTTTTGCCGCTGGGGGTGTTGATGACGAAGGCGATGTCCTTGTTCTTCATCAGGTCGATGACGTTTGGACGTTGGCCGGAGGCGAGTTTGGGGAGGATGTTCACGTCGATGCCGGCGTCTTTGATGACCTGGCCGGTGCCGGGGGTGGCGTAGAGGGTGAAGCCGAGGTCGGCGTAGCCTTTGGCGATGCGGGCGACGTTTTGTTTGTCGGCTTCCTTCACGCTGATGAAGACGTTGCCCTTCGTGGGCAGGGTGCCGCCGGCGGCCATCTGGCTCTTCGCGAAGGCGAGGCCGAGGTCGGGATCAATGCCCATGACTTCGCCGGTGCTCTTCATTTCGGGGCCGAGGATGATGTCCACGCCGGGGAACTTGCTGAAGGGGAAGACGGCTTCTTTGACGCTGTAGTGCGAGGGGACGACTTCGGTGGTGAAGCCGAGTTCTTTGAGCGTCTTGCCGGCCATGATCTTGGCGGCGAGCTTGGGTAGCGGGACGCCGATGGCCTTGCTGACGAAGGGCGCGGTGCGGCTGGCACGCGGGTTGACCTCGATGACGTAGAGGTCGTCGCCTTTGACGGCGAGCTGCATGTTCATCAAGCCGCGGACGTTGAGCGCCTTCGCAAGCTTCTTGGCGGCGTCGCGGATGCGGTCCTGCATCTGCGGGGTGAGGCTGAAGGGCGGGATGACGCAGGCGCTGTCGCCGGAGTGGATGCCGGCCTCTTCGATGTGCTCCATGATGGCGCCGATGACGGTCGTTTCGCCGTCGGTGATGCAGTCCACATCGACCTCGGTGGCGTCTTCGAGGAAGCGGTCGATGAGCAGGGGCTTGTCGGCGGAGAGCGTGGGCTTGTTCGCGATGTGCGAGGAGCCAGACTGGCTGGAGCCTTCCAGCTCGAGGTTCGTGCGCATGTAGTGCGCGAGTTCGTTGTCGTTATAGACGATCTGCATGGCGCGGCCGCCGAGCACGAAGCTGGGGCGCACGAGGCTGGGGTAGCCGATCTTCGCGGTGATGGCCAAGGCCTCCTCCAGCGAGGTGGCGGTGCCGCTGGGGGCCTGGTTCAAACCGAGATCGTCGAGCAGCTTGGCGAAGAGTTTGCGGTCTTCGGCGAGTTCGATGCTCTTCGGCGAGGTGCCGATGATGCGGACGCCGTTTTCTTCGAGGCCTTTGGCGAGATTCAGCGGCGTCTGGCCGCCGAACTGCACGATGACGCCGAGCACCTGGTCGTTGCGGTTCTCGCGCTCGTAGATGTTCAGCACGTCTTCGAGCGTGAGGGGCTCAAAGTAGAGCTTGTCGCTGGTGTCGTAGTCGGTGGAGACGGTTTCGGGGTTCGAGTTCACCATGATGGTCTCGAAGCCCAGCTCGCGCAGGGCGAAGGTGGCATGAACGCAGCAGTAATCGAACTCGATGCCCTGGCCGATGCGGTTCGGGCCGCCGCCGAGGATGATGACCTTCTGCTTGTCGCCATCGCGCACCTCGTCCTCGATGCCGTAGGTGGAGTAGTAGTAAGGCGTGAAGGCCTCGAACTCGGCGGCGCAGGTGTCCACGAGGCGGTAGGTGGGGATGATGCCGGCGGCTTTGCGCTCGGCACGAGCAGCGCCTTCGGTGATGCCTTTGGCGATGGCGATCTGGCGGTCGGAGAAGCCCATGCGCTTGGCTTTGCGGAGGTCCGTGGAGTCCAGTTGTTGCTGCTCCTTCACAATCTCCTCAAGCTGGCACAAGAACCAGCGGTCGATTTTCGTGAGTTCGAATACCTTTTCGACATCCCAACCTCTGGCAAAGGCCAGGCCGAGATAGAAGATGCGTTCGGCATTCGGCACGGTGAGCTTGGTCGTGAGCGTCTCGTCATCGACCACGACATCGGCACCATCGCCGATGAGTCCGAAGCGTTTGATCTCCAAGCTGCGCAGGGCCTTCTGCATGGATTCCTTGAAGGTGCGGCCGATGGCCATGGCCTCGCCGACGGCTTTCATCTGCGTGGTGAGCGTTTCGTTGGCGCCGGGGAATTTCTCGAAGGTGAAGCGTGGGAGCTTGGTGACGACGTAGTCGATGGACGGCTCAAACGAAGCGGGTGTCTCGCGCGTGATGTCGTTCTTCAGTTCGTCGAGCGTGTAGCCGACGGCGAGCTTGGCGGCGATCTTCGCGATGGGGAAGCCGGTGGCCTTCGACGCGAGCGCGGAGCTACGGCTGACGCGCGGATTCATCTCGATAACGATCATGCGGCCCGTGTCAGGATGCACGGCGAACTGGATGTTCGAGCCGCCGGTCTCCACACCGATCTCGCGGATGCAGGCGAAGGAGAAATCGCGCATGATCTGATACTCGCGATCGGTGAGCGTCTGGATCGGCGCCACGGTGATCGAGTCGCCGGTGTGCACGCCCATGGGGTCGAGGTTTTCGATGGAACAGACGATGACGCAGTTGTCCGCCTTGTCGCGCATGACCTCCATTTCGAACTCCTTCCAGCCGAGGAGGGATTCCTCGATAAGCACCTCGGTGACGGGCGAGAGATCAAGGCCGCTAGCGGTGATGGATTCGAATTCTTCTTTGTTGTAAGCGATGCCGCCGCCGGTGCCGCCGAGCGTGTAGGCAGGGCGGATAATGAGGGGCATGGTGCCGATTTCTTCGGCGATCGCACGGGCTTCCTCGATGGTGTGAGCGACGCCGGACTGCGGCAGATCGAGCCCGATTTTGAGCATGGCGTTCTTGAAAAGGAGGCGGTCTTCGCCTTTCTCGATGGCCTCGGCATTCGCGCCGATCATGCGCACGCCGTGCTTCGTCAGCGTGCCGGCATTCCAAAGCGACATGGCGCAGTTCAGCGCAGTCTGGCCGCCGAGCGTGGGTAGCAGCGCATCGGGCTTCTCGATGATGATGATTTTTTCCACCATCTCTGGATTGATGGGTTCGATGTAGGTGCGGAAGGCGAACTCCGGATCGGTCATGATGGTGGCCGGGTTCGAGTTGATGAGCACCACCTCATAGCCTTCCTCGCGCAGGGCTTTGCAGGCTTGGACGCCTGAGTAGTCGAATTCACAGCCCTGGCCGATGACGATGGGGCCGGAACCGATGACGAGGATGCGTTTGATGGAGGTGTCTTTGGGCATGGGGTGTGAAAGGACGAATGACGAATTCGGAAGGGCGAATCTCTGAGTTGGGAGGGAAAGCGTATGATTTGGGCGCTTTCGAGGGGCCGACTGGGGCTGCGGCTTCGGTGAAACCACTCTTCGCTGCGGCGGCAACCGGGAAAGCGCGGTATCTTGCACGGAGCTTCCCGGCTGTAAAGGGTAGATGGGTGGCTGTGGGGGAATTTTTTTGGATCAGGGCGGATTCTCGGCGGGCCGAGTGGCCTGAGCACGGTGATCCTGCCGGAATTTTGGGGTGATCCGGTGGATGGGGGCGGGATGCCGGGGCATCACGCTGCGACGGGCGGCGGTGGCGTTTAGCGACCGAGGTTCTTGGTGCCGTTAACCTTGCTGTTCACTCGCAGGCGGAGGCCGTTGAGGTTAATGAAGCCGGTGGCGTCATCCTGGTTGTAGGCCTGGGTGGGGTCTGCCTCCATGGTGGCGATGTGCGGATTGTAGAGGCTGACGGGGGACTTGCGGCCTGCGGCGTGGATGCCGCCTTTGTAGAGCTTCACGCGCACGGTGCCGGTGACGTTCTTTTGGCTCTCGGTGACGAGGGCTTGGATGGCGAGGCGCTCTGGCGCGTACCAAAAGCCGTTGTAAACGAGCTCTGCGTATTTCGGGATGAGACCGTCGCGGAGGTGCATGACTTCGCGATCCATGGTGAGGCTCTCGATCTGGCGATGGGCGAAGTGCAGGATGGCACCGCCGGGCGTTTCATAGACGCCGCGGCTCTTCATGCCGACGAAGCGGTTTTCCACCATGTCCACGCGACCGACACCATGCTTGCCGCCGATTTTGTTCAGGGTCTGCATGACCTTGAGCGGGTTCATCTTCTTGCCATTGACTGCGGTACAGTTGCCCTTTTCAAAGTCGAGCGTGACCATCTCTGGCTTGTCGGGCGCGTCTTCGGGGAAGCAGGAAAGGACGGTGAAGTAGTCTTTGTTCTTCTTATCACCAGCGTCGAACCATGGGTCTTCAAGGATGCCTGCCTCATAAGAGATGTGCAGGAGGTTGCGGTCCATGGAGAAGGGCTTCTTGGCGCTGGCTTGGATGGGGATTTTCTTCTTGGCGCAGTAGGCGATCATTTCTGCGCGGCCAGGAAACTCGGTGCGAAAGCGCTCGTCACGCCAAGGGGCGATGATTTCGAGGTCAGGGGCGAGTGCGGCCGTGGTGAGCTCAAAGCGGACTTGGTCGTTGCCTTTGCCGGTGGCACCGTGGCCGATGGCCTGGGCCTTCTCTTTGCGGGCGATTTCGACCATGCGCTTGGCGATGAGGGGGCGGGCGATGCTGGTGCCGAGGAAGTATTGGCCTTCGTAAATGGCACCGGCCTGCATCATGGGGTAAATGAAGTCGCTGGCGAATTCCTCTTGGAGGTCATCGACGTAGATCTTTGAGGCACCCGTGGCTTTCGCCTTTTTCTCCAGGCCTTTGAGTTCATCGTCCTGGCCGACGTTCGCGCAGAAGGCGATCATCTCTGCGTCATAGGTGTCTTTGATCCAGGAAAGGAGGACGGAGGTGTCGAGACCACCGGAGTAAGCGAGGACGATTTTCTTTTTCATGTGGAGAAGTTGGGGTGAGGCAAAAAGGGGCGCTGAGCATAGGATGGATGCGAGCAATTGCAAATGGATGCCGCTCCAGAGGAGTGGTTTTAAAGAAAGATGCGCAGAATGGCAGCGAAGACTGGCACGCGGACGGAAAACCTGCTATGGCTATCAATTCCCCCCGAAAAGTTTTGGGCGGGCCTTTTGAGCCACCATGTTTGATTTAGCCACTGCGATTCCCGGACTGTTGCAGCAGTTCCTGCCCACCGTCCGCCAGGAGGCCCTGCGTCTGGTCGAAGACGGCGCAGTGCTGGGGCTGGACGAGGTGGAAGACGAGGCCCTGGCCGAGGTGATGCTGGACCAGCGGGCCGTGAATGTGCGCTGGGCCAAGGGTGAGGCCGGCTGGCATGGGGAGTCCGATATCGAAGACGCGGAGCTGCATCTGCTGGCGCTGTGCGCAGTGCTGGTGGCGGTGCAGCGGCGCGCGGCACGCGAAGCTGCGGAGGCGAGCACGGGGCCGGATCTGCGGGAGTTCGTGAGTCTGCGGCTGGCGCGGACGGTGAATCCTGATGAGGATGCTTACCTGAGCAAGCTGGAGAAGCGCTTCCTGCGTGTGAAGCAGGTGGGGCACATCCTGGATCAGGACATGGTGCGCCTGCATCCAAAGTGGGCCATCGAGAGCGTGGAGCCGCTGAACCTGTGGCCAGAGATCCCGGCGACGGTGCGTGAATTTTGGGACTACGTGGCATTGGCGCTATTTGAAAAGAATCTACCGGTGCCTTCCTTCCTGCGCGGTGTGGCGGATGTGGATGCGACTCGCAAGCGTTTGCACGCATGGCGTCAGGCGCATGAACTGCCGCTGTGGCGAGAGCGGATCCGGAACTTTGCGCTGGATGGTCTGCGCAAGCTGCCCAAGGCGCGGGAGCGCTGCCAACTGCGCATGATGGTGACGCTGGCGGAGACTCGGCTGCAATCAAAGCGGGAGGGCGAGGACTACTTTAGCCATGTGGATCCGGTGGGTTTGCGTCGACTTTACAGCGAGCAAATGGAAGGCGCGCTAGCGCTGGAGACCGCGGATGAGCTGCTGTTGCGTGCCTGTCAAGCGGGCGAAGACGGCGGTCTGGGGGAGGTCTGGCGCATGGACGGTGGTGCGGCGACTGCGGCACTGGCGGGCCTTTTTCATCAGCCAGGATTGGCGGATCGTCTGGTGACGCTGGATGAGGTGCCTTTTGCCCGGCCTGCGACGGCGCTGCGCTGGACTGGTCGTGATGGTGAAGGCGAGGGCACTCTGCTGATGAAGTTGATCACGGAGGATGGGGCGGATGCGCCGCTGCCCTTGATCATTTTACATGGGGTGGAGACGCTCTACCTGAGTGCGGACACGGTTTTTAAAGGACCCCGATGGCTAGCCGATGAATGGCGTGTCGAGGGGGAGGTCTCCCTGCCGATGCCGGCGCTGGCCTCTGAAGATGGCATCAACTTTCTGCAACAACTCGGTGTTGAGGTGCCCGTTACGCTGGGAAAGCGGATCCGACGTGAGGAGCTGAAGGTGCGCCTGCGCGCCTACTGCATGGCCAAGTCTCCGCTGTCGGGGGCTGAATTTGCCGTGATGCAGGTGGAGGCTCTGGACCAGCGTGGCGTGGTCAAAGAGCGCTTGGGAGATCGCGGCTGGGCCCCTGTGGCACAGGAGGAAACGATGCTAGTGGAGGACGCGATCATCTGTCGAGATCGTGGCGCTCTGCTGGGTGCAGAGAATGTGCTGAACGCGTTTCGCGTGGTGCATGAGGGCGCGGTGGATGGATTTCGGGTGCGCTTGACGAAGGATTTTCCAGAGCAGTTCCAGGCTTGGGCAGCGAACCTGCCTGCGGATGTGGAGCTGGATTGCGACACTCGTTTGCGCAGCATCTTGGCGGACCCGCTGGTGGCACGCGTGCGGATCGAGGCGTCCCAGACGGAGACGATCGATTGGTTTGACCTGAAGATGGTCTTTGAGATCGAGGGCGTGGACTTGAAGCCTGCGGAACTGCGTCGCCTGATCGCTGCGCGCGGTGGATTTGTGCTGCTGGCCGATGGCACTTGGCGTCGGGTGAAGCTGGAGCTGACAGAGGAGCAGGTGTCACTGATGGAGAGCATGGGCATCGATCTGGATGAGCATGCGGGCGAGGTGCATCGTCTGCACTGGCGGCAGCTGGCCGAGGGCAAGGCCGCAGAGGTCATCAACCCGATGGCCTGGCAAAAGGTGAACGAGCGGCTGACGCAGGCGAACCTGGAGATGAAGCCGGATGTGTCCCCGAATCTGGGCTTTACGCTGCGTCCATATCAGGTGGAGGGTTACCACTTCCTTGCTTACCTGGCTGCGAACGGTTTCGGTGGTATTTTGGCCGATGACATGGGTCTGGGTAAGACGGTGCAGAGCATCGCATGGATCCTTTGGCTCAGAGAGCGGAAGACCGCAGCTTCGGAGGCACCGGTGCTGGTGGTGTGCCCCAAATCCGTGTTGGATGTGTGGGCGACGGAATTTGGAAAAGCAGCGCCGAGCCTGCGCGTGGTGGTGCTGCGCGAACGCGATGAGCTAGACATGCAGCACGTGCGGACGGGAGTCGATGTGCTGGTGGTGAACTATGCGCAGTTGCGTGGCTGCATCGCTGATCTGGGGCCGATGTATTGGCTGGCGGTGATTTTGGACGAGGGTCAGCAGATCAAAAATCCTGATTCCAAGGCGGCGCGCGCTGCCCGGCAATTGAAGTCGCAAAATCGGTTGGTGCTGACGGGTACGCCGATGGAAAACCGGCTGCTGGATCTGTGGAGCCTGATGACTTTCGCAACACCTGGTGCACTGGGTGATCGCGCGTATTTCCAGCGTCACTTTGATCGGCGCAAGGATACGCAAGCGAGTGAGCGGCTCACGGCACGGTTGCGGCCATTTTTGTTGCGTCGGACGAAGGGCCAGGTGGCGCGTGATTTGCCACCGCGCAGTGAGGAGATGATGCTGTGTGAAATGGGTGAGGAGCAGGCACGTCTCTATCAGGCGGAGTTGGCTCGCGCCCAGCAGATGGTGCTGACAAATTCTGCGCTGGATGCTCTGAACAAGAAGCGATTCGCGGTGCTACAGGCGTTGACGCGGTTGCGGCAAATTTGCTGCCATCCGACTCTGGCTCACGTCGCGGATAAGACCGCTGACAGTGCCAAGCTGACGGCGACGTTGGATCTGATCGAGGAGCTCCACGCCGAGGGACACAAGGTGCTGTTGTTCAGCCAGTTCGTGACGATGCTGACCCTGATTCGCGAGCGTTTGGAAGAGATGAAGGTGCCCTATCACTGGCTGACAGGGGCCAGCACGGATCGCGCTGGGATCGTGAAGGCGTTCCAAGAGGATGAGAATGCTTCCGTCTTTCTGCTATCGCTGAAAGCAGGCGGCAGCGGGCTGAATCTCACGGCGGCATCGTATGTCATTCTTTACGATCCCTGGTGGAATCCTGCCGTGGAAGCGCAGGCGATTGACCGTGCCCACCGTATCGGCCAGACGCAGCCAGTGATGGCCTATCGCATGCTGACCAAGGGAACCATTGAGGAGAAGATCATGCTGCTGCAGCAGAAGAAGAACCTGATGGCGAACAACATCCTGGGCGAAGGTGGATTCTCCAGTACGCTGGACAAATCGGACTTCGAGTTCCTCTTTGATATCGAGAGCAAAGCGCTCTCAGAGGCAGGGGAGCGATAGCCGCTCAACCACCGAAGATTTTTTGGAAGCCCCAATACAGGGCCAGCCCCAGGGCGGCCCAGATGAGGCTGAGGATCAAGAGGATGAACAGAACGCCAAAGATGAGGCGGCGTGTGCTGCGGCGCACTTCGTCCATCTGTCCCCTCTGCCAAGCTTGAAGGAGACCAAAATTCCGGGAGTTGGACTTGAAGAAGATCGAGACCGCAGGCCCGAGGATCGGGATGATGTTCAAGCCCGCATTTGCCAGCATGTTGCCGCCCATGCGCGCGAGCACGCTGGCGGGGGCATGCTTCCGCACTGCTTCGAGCATGATGATTGCCCCGGCGCTGGAGACGATGACATCGCCGACGACTGGGAAGAGGGAGATGATCGGGTCGAGTCCGATTTTCATTTTCCCAATGGGAAGATGAAAAAGCTCATCCAACCATTTGGCGATGATGCCGGTGACACCACGAAATTCTTCCGGCTTGATCCCTGGTCTGCCGCTGCTACGCGGGGGAGGGATGACCTGGGTGACGGGGATCTCTTTGGGTTTCGACATGTGAGACGGCACGAAATCCGATCCTGACGTGTTTGCCAAGAGAAAAGGCGGGACGTCGCATGGTCCCAAAATGACCTTGTGCGTCGTCGTATTTCGTGGCCATCTGTGCAGGTTGTCACTGTTCGTTCGACATGCCTGTTGCCTCTCCCTCTGAATTCGATCCGCCGAAGCTGCCGTCGTGGCTAGGGGCGCTGCGCCACCATCGCGAGCTACGGCTTGCCATCGCGGAACTGAAGGGCGGTAAAGCCAAAAAGGCGGCGGAACGTCTGGAACGTCTGGTGGGGGATGATGCTTTGGATGTGGGCGTGCTTTGTCTGCAGGCGGAGGCGCAGAGCGTTGCGGGTCGCACGGGCGCAGCACGCCGGACACTGAAGGACGCGAGGAAACGCCTCGATCGCCAATTGAATGCCGCGCTGGATCGGATTGATCAAGGGCTTCTCGCAGGTTCGCCCGCGGAGGTGCCGTTTCACCTGCTGCCGAAACTGCCACGGCACCAACCTGGGGTCACACAGGTTGAGGGGATCCCGTTGGTCTTCCCTGATGGACCTGCGGCTTTCAGTGCGCACCAAGAGATTTTTGCCAAGCGCATGTATGAGATTCCAGCGATGGAGTCCCCGCGCATCCTCGACGGAGGCGCGAACATTGGATTGGCAGCGATCTTCTTTTGTCAGAAGTATCCAGGGGCGCGGGTCACCTGCTTCGAGGCAGATCCCGATGTGGCGGTGTATCTGCGCAAGAACTTGGCAGCTGCAGGAGCTGAGACTGTGGAGGTCGTTGAAGCGGCGTTGTGGAGCGAGGACGGATCTTTGACCTTCAGCGGCGAAGGCAGCGATGCTGGGCGTGTTGGAGAGTCGGGCGCGGGCAAGACCCAGCAGGTGCGCGCCGTGCGTCTGTCCCCTTTTCTGAACGAACGCATCGATCTGCTCAAGCTGGACATTGAAGGTGCGGAAATGGCAGTGCTGCGTGAATGCCAAAACGCGCTCGGCCAAGTGCAGCGGATCTTTGTGGAATATCATTCCTTTGAGGGACAGTCGCAGTGTCTCGATGAACTGCTGGCAATCCTTCGCGTGGCAGGTTTTCGTTTGGCCGTGACTGTGTCAGACGCGCTGACCCAGCGTCCGTTTATTGAGCCTGGATTGAGCCTGGGCATGGATATGAGGCTCAATGTGTTTGGATTCCGCGATCATGTCTGATTCACCTCTCAACGTTCTTTTTGTCGGTCATGAGGCCAGCCGTACGGGGGCACCCATTGGTTTTTTGAGCCTGATGCAATGGCTGAAGGATCGCGGCACAGTGAAGCCAACGGTTTGGTTGCGGCATGGTGGGATCACCGTGAACGACCATCGTCCACTGGGGCCGATGATCGTGGCGGGGCGGGATCTGGATGGTGTGGCACCCGGCCCTTATCAGTTGGCGTATTTGAATACGGCGACGCTTGGTCCGTTCGCTGAGGCGCTGAATTTGGCGGGTCTGCCGGTGGTGTGTCATGTGCATGAGATGGACTTTGAGCTGCATGTGACGGGCGATGCGAATCTACGCCAACTGCGCGCGAACGTGGCGCACTACATTGCGTGTTCTGAGGCCGTGAAGACAGACATGATGCGGCTTCTCGGGGTGGAGGCGGAAAAAATCAGCGTCGTCCCCGAGTGTGTCGATGTGGATCGTGCACTGCGTCAGGCGGCGGAACCCTCGCCCGAGGCCTTGCAGCAATGGCGGATGCGGTCCGGGATCAAGCATTTCGTCTGCGGCATGGGGACGGTGAGCTGGCGCAAGGGGGTGGATCTGTTTTTGCAAACCGTCGCGCGTCTGCGTTCTACGTGCGGCATGGGCTGGGGCGGGCTGTGGATTGGCGATCTGGAGACGGGTCCCGATGCCGACAGGATGAAGCACGAACTGCGCGTGCTGGGCCTGGAAGATCATGTCCTATTCACGGGTTCGCAGTCCAATCCGCATGCCTGGCTGAAGGAAGCCGATGTTTTCACACTGACGTCTCGCGAAGATCCGTATCCGCTCGCGATGGTGGAGGCTGCGGCCTTGGGCAAGACGGTGATCGGATTTATCGGTAGCGGCGGTGTGGTGGAGTTTGTGCGGGAGGCAGGCGGTCATCTGGTGCCCTATGGCGATGCCGCTGCGATGGCGGATGCCTGCGTGCGGGCAAGCGGCGAGGCGGGGGGGCAAGGCCTGGAGGCAGCCCGGAGGCTTTGTCATCCCGATGCTGTTGGGGTGCGGATTTTAGAGATCATCCGGCGGATGGCATTGCCATCACCCCTGACGCTGGCGGCTGACGCGGTGGATCGCCTGCGACTGGCCAGCCAAGCTGGTGCCAAGTTCCGCGTGACCCTGCATCGGGACGGCGACGACGCCGAAGTGGTCATCGATGAGCCCTGGGAGGGTCCGGTCAATGGTCGCGGCGAGGTGGAATTATTGATGCCGGACAGTGTGGATATTGCCGGTGGGAACTGGGTGCTCACGGTGTATGCGCTGGGGCGCGCGACAGGGGTGCGGAACCTGCGCCTGGATGTTTTGCGCGGGCAGGGAACGGGTGAGAGGCTCGAAGGTCTGCGCGTCCGAACGGCAGGTCCTGCGGTGCAACTTTCGGGGCCTGGAGTGGATGAATGGCTGATGCTGGATGGTCGCGGCCGATTGACGGTGAAGCTGAGCGGGGCCGCCCTGCGCGGGGCGGAGAGTCTGCTTTTGCGTTGGGATCTGAATGCGGAGGTGAAGGAAACGCTGCGCGATCTCAGCGCTGCGGCTGGCGATCCCGCTCCACGCGTGTCTGCTCGTTTGCCTTTGTGGGTGAGGGCATCGCGATTCATCTTCGGTGGTTAACTTTTGACTCGTATGCATTTCATGACCCGATACCTGACTGCCGCCCTGCTTTTCTGCCTGACTTCTTGCAACCCGAAGAACCGATTGGACGATCCAAGTGCGGCCTTGGTCATCGGTCTTGAGGCTGCCTATCGGCCGTTTGAGTTTGTCGATCAAAATGGGCAAATCACCGGCGTCAGTGTGGAGATCGGCAACGAGATCGCAAAGACGATGGGCCGCCCCGTGAAGTTTGAAAACATGCAGTTCGACGGCTTGATTCCGGCGCTGCAGACGGGTCGGATTGACATGATCATTTCATCACTGAGTGCCACGGACGAGCGTCGCCAATCGATCGATTTCTCTGATCCGTATGTGAAAACGGGGCTGTCGGTCTTGGTCTCTGCCAAGTCGCCGATCCGGACGGCAGACGATCTGAAAGCGCCCGGTCGTCGCATCGCGGTGCGCATCAGCACCACCGGGGAAAGTTGGTCCAAGGCAAACCTGCCGGAAGCGAAACTGGTGGGCCTGGATACGGACGGCGCTTGCGTGCTGGAGGTGGTGAACGGCAGCGTCGATGCCTGGGTGTACGACCAGGTTTCGGTGATGAACTATCACGCCCAGCACCCGGACCAAACCCGCGCGCTCTTGGCGCCCCTGCGGGTGGAAGAGTGGGCGGTCGGCCTGCGCAAAGGCAGCGATGGTCTGAGGGAAGTCGTGGATGAGACGCTGGGTCGAATGAGAAAAGATGGTTCGTTTACTCGGATCGCTGACAAGTATCTGTCGACGGAGAAGAAGATGCTGCTGGAGCAGGGGCAGCCGTTTGTGTTTGACCTGGATGCGGCGCAGTAAACCCGCGCTGGACAAGTCGATGGGCTGCGCTTTGCTGCGCGCCTCATGAAACTACGTTCACTGACTTTGACCGCCCTGATGGGCATGCTGGCCTGCACCGCTTCCCTGCGCGCAGGAGACAATGATGGCTGGATCTCCCTGTTCAATGGTAAGGACCTCACGGGCTGGAAGGCTAACGACGAGGTGCCCAATGTATTCTCTGTAGTGGACGGGGAACTGAAGGTCAGCGGTGGCCGCTCTCACCTTTTCTACGTGGGTGAAGACGGCAAGGCTTCCTTCAAGAGCTTCATCTTGAAGGCCAAAGTGAAGACCACTCCAGGGTCGAACTCCGGTCTGTACTTTGCCACCCAATACCAAGCCACGGGTTGGCCGGATGCGGGCTACGAGTGCCAGGTGAACAGCACCCACAAGGACCCGAAGAAGACGGGCAGCCTCTACGGCGTGATTAACATCTTGGCCTTGGCAGAAGGTCAGGCGGAACCTCAAGGCGGAACGCACATCAAGGTCCCTGCTGCACCCAGCACGGACGGCGAATGGTTCGACTACGAGATCAAGGTGGATGGCAAGCACATCACCCTGTCCGTCAACGGCAAGGTGACCGTGGACTTCACCGAGCCTGAGGGCTGGGATCCCGCGAAGGAACTGAAGGGCATGCCCGGCCGCAAACTCGCCGAAGGCACTTTTGCTATTCAAGGCCACGACCCCATGAGCACCACGTTCTACAAGGAGATCATGGTCAAGAAGCTGCCATAAGGTTTGCTGAAATGATTGTTGAAGCGGGTGTGGTGACGCAGGTCACGCACCCGCTTTTTTGTGTCTTGGGGGTGCTGCGTGCGTTTGGGAATTGGCACGGCAGAAAGCGTCAGGGCTCTCAGCGGCTAGAGCCAATCGCGCCAGCGGTAGGCGAGACTGCCGACTTCTTCATGCAGCCAGAAGGAAAGCACCTGGGGGCCAGCGAGGCCGGGGAGGTGGAACCAGTCGACCTCGTCATCGCGGAGGCGGTGGCTGGTGAAGTTGCAGGGGGCGGCGATGACGGTGAGGCCGACCTTTTCAAAGGTGGCCTTGGCTCGGCTCATGTGATAGGCGGAGGTGACGAGGATGATCTGCTTCCAACCTTTCTCCTTGGCGAGGGCGGCGGTTTTTAGGGCTTCATCGCGGGTGTGCGCGCAGGGTTCCAAGGCGATGAGGTTTTCTTTGGCCGTGCCTGGCGCATTTTTGAGCGCCCAATCCCGTGCTCCTTGGGATTCGGCGAGCTTTTGGCCGTCCCGTTTCACGGTGCCGCCGCCGAAGACGATGCGGGGGGCTTTGCCTTGTTGGAACAGGGCATGCGCGGTGAGAAGTCGGTCGCCAGCGTCCTTGAGGTGGATGCCCGCAGGCTCAATCACGGAGGGCTCGGTGCCGCCGCCGAGGCAGACGATGGCGTCACTGGTGGGCAGGCTATCGATTTTGACGTTGAGCCAGGGCTTTTCCAACCGCCGCATGAGGCTGGAGGGGAGGGCGGTGCAGTGGGTGAGGGAGAGCAGTGCCCAGGCGGTGCCGGGCAGAATGAGGGTGCGCCAGCGGCGTCGCCAAACCTGGCGCAGCGTCCAGAGCGTGAGCAGTAGCCACCCCAGGCTCAGGGGATGGAGAAAATGCAGGGCGCTGCGCAGGAGGGTATCGACCATCGGTCAATGTAGCTGCCGGAAGCTGGAAATGGCAAGGTTTCGCCGCAACTTCGTTCGGGGATCGACGTTTACCTGCTTCTATTCCATGCCTGGCCCTAACTTGATCGAACTGATTGTACGCTCCGCCGCTGCAGCGGGCTGCCGTGATACGGCGCATCTCCGCACGGTGTTGGAGGATGCGGCCGACCGTCGCCAGCCTCTGGTGGATCGAGTGCTGGATGAGAACGTGGTCGATGAAGAACGCTTCTTCCAGGAACTGGCCGCTGCGGTGAATCTGCCCTACATCGCGGAGGGACAGACCGATCCGCAAGAGGGGCTGCACAATCGTTTCCCGGCGCGGTTAGCGCTGCGGCATCGGATCTTTCCGACCCATGTCACGGGGATGGAGGCGACCTTGCTGACCTACAATCCCTTTGATCTAGGGGCACGGCAGGCGGTGGGGCAGGACCTGCGCAAGCGGGTGCATTGGCAGTTGGCCAGTCGGCATCGGATTCTCGAGGCGCTGCATCAGGGTTATGGTGTGGGTGCTGAAAACTTCGAGCAACTGCTGGAAGGCCGCGAGGCGGGCGATGACGACGATGAGTTGAAGCAGGAAGTGAACGTCCTGGACGCCGATGATGAAGAGGCGACGGTGATGAACTTTGTGAACCAAGTCTTCCGCGAAGGCCTGAAGGAGCGCGCCACGGACATTCACGTGGAACCGCTGGAGCGCGATCTGCGCATTCGGTACCGCATCGATGGCAAGCTGATCGAGGTGCCAGTGCCGCCGAACATGCGACTTCTGCAAAACTCGCTGGTTTCTCGCCTGAAGATCATGGCGCATCTGGACATCGCGGAGCGCCGTCTGCCGCAGGATGGCCGTATCAATTTGGAGCTCGATGGCGAGCCGATCGATGTCCGCGTGGCGACGATTCCTTCAGTGAACGGTGAGTCCGTGGCGCTGCGTCTTTTGACGCGGAAGAAGTTCGACATGGCAGCGCTGGGGCTCGATGCCCAGACAGAGGCGATCATCCGGAAGCAGCTGGCGCAGCCAAACGGCATCATTTTGGTGACGGGTCCGACCGGTTCAGGGAAGAGCACCACGCTTTACACCTTCCTGAAGGAGCTGAACACCAAGGATCGCCGCATTGTGACGATCGAAGATCCGGTGGAAAACAAGCTGGACGGTGTGGTGCAGATCGCGGTCAAGCCCGAGATCGATCTGACCTTCGCGGCGGGCCTGCGGTCCATTTTGCGCGGTGATCCGAACGTCATCATGGTCGGGGAAATGCGCGACCAAGAGACGGTGGAGATCGCGATCCGCGGCGCGCTGACGGGTCACTTGGTCTTTTCCACCCTGCACACGAACGATGCGGTGGGCGGGATCTCTCGTCTGCTGGATATGGGGATCGAACCCTTCATGATTTCGTCATCAGTACGTGCCTTCCAGGCGCAGCGGCTGGTTCGTACCCTTTGCCCGCATTGCAAGGAGCCGACTTCATATGAGGAGAGCTACCTCAAGGCCATTGGCTTCCCGCTGGAGTGGCGTGACCGGATGTCGAAGCCCGTCGGATGTCGTTCCTGTCGAAATACGGGCTTCACGGGGCGATTGGCCATCATGGAAATTTGCTGCATGTCGGAAGGGTTGCAGGAAAAAATCAACACCCGGGCGACATCGATGGAGCTGAAGGCGCAGGCGCTGAAGGACGGGATGGTGCCGATGCGGTATTACGGCTTCCGCAAGGCGGCGGAGGGCATCACGACGCTCGAAGAGGTGATGACCGTCACCGCAGCGAGTGAGTGAGGGTGCCATTCTGAAGTTTGCGCGATGGCTGGGGTGGGGTAGAGTGGTCGGCATGAGTAGCACCCATCGTTCTGATCTCGTTGCGGAAGAGCCGTATGGCGCTGGCGGAAGCCCCCGCCAGACTGAAGAACATCGCCGCTTGTGGGAAGCAGTTGCGGATAAGCTAGAAACTGACCCCTCGCTCCTGCAAATCCCTTTGGACAACATCAGCCGCTGGTCCTCCTCAGGGTTGGCCGGACAGTTCCATCTGGAGAAGTGGCGGACCATGATCCGCGCTGCCCAGCGTTCGCCTGCGGACCTGTTTCTCCTGACCGCTTTTTTGCGAAGTGATTCCGATGAATCCCTTCACACGAAAGGATTTGACCCGTTTCCCGGCGTTCTTTCCACAAGTGAGCTTGATGAAATCCAATGCATATCGGCGCACTAAAGCATCTCCTTTCGGTCGTTCGTGCAATCCAGCTAGGTCGCCGGAGTAGCTCTGACGGGTGAATCTTTTCTGAAATCGTCGTTTGCCCCCGGCAGCAGGGCTGCCAGCAGGTTAAAGCGGCAGCAGGCTGCGCGCAGTCCAAGGCGGCGGCGCCACTCCAGAGCTGTAGGCTCCGTGGACTGCGGCAGCTATTCTGGCGGGCCGGGCCTGGGGGGATCGGTGCTGGGCGGCTTTGCCTTCGCGGGAGCGGCTTGGGGTCGCTATCGTGCGCCATCTTCTATTTCCATCAGGTAGCCCGCTCATGGCCTTGGATCGAGATCGGTTCCACGCGCTGGAGGTCGGGATTTCGGTGTTGCAGGGCAGGGTTCCAGCCTTTCCGGTGGAACCATTTTTCGCAACAGCACAACTTCCCGCAACCAATGCGCTTTTCTGCCGTTTCTGCATAGTTAAAGTCACTGCTCTAACGCGCCCCGTCCTGTCCTATCCATGCCCGCCTTTGCTTATACCGCCCTGAATACCTCCGGAGAACAAGTCGCCGGAACCTTGACTGTGGGCTCTCGGGCGGAGGCTTTTCGGCGATTGGAGTCGCAGTCGCTAACGCCAGTGCAGGTGAAAGAGCAGGCCGGCGACGCCAAATCGAAGGCGGCACAGGCAGCGAAGGCTGAAGCGGAGAACCAGCCGGTGAAGCTGAAGCGAGCGCAGTTGATCCTTTTTACCGAAGAACTGGCGGATCTTATCGACGGGGGATTACAGATCGATCAGGCGTTTCGCGTCATGCAGGAGCGGCAGGAATCGGTAGCCGTGCAGAAGGTCGCCGGAATCTTGCGCGATCAGGTTCGGGAGGGGGCCACGGTGTCAAAGGCGCTGCGGAAGGCTTCTCCGTCCTTTGACGATTTGTACTGCAACCTCGTCGCGGCGGGCGAGGTCAGTGGCTCGATGACGAGCGTCCTGCGGCGCTTGGCCAGCAATCTGACCGTGATGGCTGAGCTCCAGTCCAAGGTCACGCAGGCGATGATTTACCCAGCCTTCCTGACGACGGCCTGCATCGGTCTGATGATTGTCTTCATGACCTTCATGGTTCCGCAGATCACGGACCTTTTGGGTAAGTCGGGTCAGCAATTGCCGACGGCGACGCAGTTGCTGATCCATTTCAATAACTTCATCGGTAGCTGGTGGTGGGTGATCTTGATTTTGCTGACCATTGGCTTTCTGCTATTCAAAGGCCATATCGCCACGCCCAAGGGGCGACTTTGGTGGCATGCGACGCTGTTTAAGCTGCCGCTGTTTGGTCCGGTGATCGGTGCGCGGTTCTACGCGCAGTTTGCGCACTCGCTGGGTAATCTGGTGAACAATGGCGTGCCTCTTCTGAACAGCATCAAGCTGGTGACAAAAATGACGCCGAACATCTACATGCAAGGCTTGCTGGGGAAGACGGCGAACTTCGTTGCCGAAGGGGCCTCCACCTCCACCGCCTTGCGCAAGACCGGCGGCTTTCCGATGATGCTGGTGGACATGCTGGCCGTCGGCGAGCAGACAGGACAGCTCGGCAAATCGCTGGAAAAATGTGCGAGTCGCTACGACAAGGAACTGGACCAGAAGATCAAGCGGATGACCGCTATGATCTCTCCCATCATCATCGTTTTCATGGCCGTGATCGTGGGCGTCGTCGCCTGGTCGATCATTTCAGCCGTTTTCCAATCCGTCAGCGGCATTCGCGGGCGAGTTTAATCTTTTACCCCACAACTCCAATGAAACAGACCAACGCTACCCATCGCGCGGCCATCCATCGTCGCAGCGCCTTCACCCTCATCGAAATCGTCATCGTGCTGACCATCATCTCCATCCTCGGAGCAGGCGTCATCCTCATGACCAAGGGCTACATTGATACGGCCAAAGAGACGCGGGTGCAGTCAGACATCGATAAAATCATGTCCGCCCTCCAGATGTATGAGGCTCGCAATCTGCGCATGCCCACTACGGATCAAGGCCTGAAGGCACTGGCGGAAAAGCCGACGACCGAACCCATTCCAGAGCGCTGGACCACCCTGATGGAAGAAGTGCCAAAGGATCCGTGGGGTCAGGACTACAAGTACAAGAACCCGGGCACGAAGTCCAAGAAGGGCTACGACGTTTGGACAGTCGGCCAAGACGGCATTGACGGTAACGAAGACGACCTGGGTAACTGGAAATCGACCGCTGCCGCCAAGTAATCTCGGTCGCAATGAGACATGAACGTGTCCAAGCCCATCAGCCCAGCTCCTAGCTGGCCTCTGCGAGGTCGGCCTGGGGCGGGTTATGTGGGGCGCGCCGCCTTCACCTTGGTCGAAATCGTCATCGCCCTCACGGTGGTGACGATCATCGTGGCGGGATCGATTCCGACTTTCAGAGGTCTGCGTGACGAGCAAATCGCGCGCGAGCCGGTGCAATCGCTGGCAAGGCTGGCTAAAGAGGCGCGGTTGCGGGCGATGAAGGAGAGGCGTCCCTACCAGATCGCCTTTTACAGCACGGGTTTCACGGCTTCGCGTCATTTTAATCCGTACCTGCAGATGCAAGAGCTCTCTGAATTCATGCAGGAGACATCTTTGGCTGCACAGGCAGATCAAGATGGGGATGACGAAGAAGTGCAAGAAGGACTCAAGGAGCCAAGCACCGATCTGCCGCTGGCACCACCACCCAAAAAGGCCGACGATCAGTGGAGCGAGGCTTACACGCTGCCACAAGACACGCATTACTCGATCCAGTTTTGGCACGAGCAAGAGCCCGTTTTCATTGAGGGAGATCAGGTGAAGCTCTGGGTCTTCCAGCCAAGCGGAATTTGCCAACCGCTGACAATGCGGCTGGATCGTCCGTCGGCGAGTTTTGAGGTTCAGTTTGGCGCACTGACGGCGGACATCATCAAGGAAAAGTCTGACCTCAAATGAAGGCAAAACGTGGCTACATTTTGATCGAGTTGGTCATCGCCATCGCGATCTTTTCGATCGCGGTCTTGGGGTTGGCTAAGTCTCTCAATGCAGCGATGGAAGTGGCGAACATTCTGGCCAAGGACAATGCCATTCGCATCGGGATGCGCTCTTTTGTTGAGGAGATTCGCGGCAAGACTTTGCAGGAGTTAAACACGACGGTTGAGGATCCCGTGCTCGGCGTCACCTACACGAGTCATACGGAGCCGATCAGCCTGAAGACCACGCGTGGAGAGACGCTGGCGGACATGTATAATTTGAAGGTCGTTGCCAATTACACGGCAGCGGGTGAACCCCGGGAGGACAGTATTGATTTGTATGTTTACAAACCGTCCACCAAATAGCTCACGAGGCTCCGCGTTCGCCCGGCGTGCCTTCACGCTGATTGAGGTGGTGCTATCATTGACGATCCTCACGTTGATCACTGGCACGCTTTTCGCGATCATTCGTGGAGCGGTGAAGGGCGCGGCCGAGATCCAGTTGGTGCAGCGGGAGAACGACTCCATCAACCGTTTCCTGGATCTGTGCCGCAAGACCTTTTCAACTCTGCCAAGCACTGCCACACTGGAACTGACGCCCTTGGACTCGGGGGAAGGGGCGGCCCAAGAGTTGACGATCACTGGGGCACCGGGTTGCTTCAGCTTTGGACTTCAGCCTTTCACTTATGGTGCCACCACCTTGGGTTTGCGCATCGATCCCGATGGGGCCGTGGACTCCAATCAAGCTCCGATTTATTACCTCAGCCTGACCCGTCCAGACTTGATCCCCAAGACGGATGACAATGACATGGTCCTGGGTCAGGAATTGACGGGTTTGGCTGCGCCGGATGAACAGGGGCGCAATTGGATGCCGCTGCTACCGGACGTGGTCAATCTACATTGGCGTTTCTACGTCCGCAAAGAGGACGTTTGGTATGAAGAATGGGCTAAGACTGAGTGGCCGGATGTCATCGAACTCCAGCTCACGATGAAGGACCGCATGAACCCGATTCGCATGGTTTTTAGTGTGCCGATCATCTTGCTGACAAAGGGAACAGGCACATCCACGACGACGACTGGAGGCAGCAGTTCCGCTTCGAACTCTAACGGTGGCGGCGGCGACGGCGGTCGCGGAGGTGCGCCAGGCGCTGGTCGCGGTGGTCCTGATGGCGGCCCGCGCGGTGGCCCGAGAGGTGGCGATGCTGGCGGACGTGGAGGTCCCCCGGGTGGTGGTCCACGTGGCGGCGATGGCGGTGGTCGCGGCGGCCCAGGCGGCGGCGGACCTCGCGGCGGCGGCGATGGTGGTGGCCGTGGCGGTCCTCCGGGTGGTGGCCCTGGGGGCGGCGGAGGCGGACCGGGCGGTGGTGGTGGTGCGCCGAGTGGAGGAGGAGGTCGATGATAGTTAACCCAACCATTCGACAAACGGCTGGTTCGCGTCCGAGTCGTCGCGGTTCTGCCTTGATGGTCATGATCTGGGCGGTGCTCATGATGAGTGTCACCGTCATGGGCGTGGTCGAATACATGAGCTACGCTGCGGACGAAGGCATCCTGAACAATGCGGAGTTTCGCGCGCTTTACATGGCAGAGTGTGGGCTGGCAGTTGGGTTGCATCCCAGCGCACGTCGTGGGGATCTTGTCTTGAAGCAGAAGGTCGGGGCGGACAGTGGATTTGATGTCGTGATCAATTACGAGGGGGCCCGCATTCCGGCGAACTTCATGACCGACGACCGCTTGCGCGAGGCGGTCTACAATTTGTTTGTGCGCTGGGGATTGAACGGAGACCAAGCAGCCATCGCGGTTGATTCGCTTTCTGATTGGCAGGACACGGACGATGAACCGCGTGCCAATGGGGCGGAATCCGACTTCTACAAACTGCACGGCATTTACAGCGCGCCTGGGCAGAGGGGCTTTATCAATGTGGATGAGATGTTGCAGGTGCGCGGCATGAACGTAGTGGACCGATTGAAGCCCGACTGGCGTGACTACTTCAGCGTCTATGGAGATGGCACGATCGATTTGCGCACCGCCTTTCGCGATACCTTGCTGGCAGTCACTGGCTCCTCTGAGACGGATGTGGATCGTTTCATCCGCGAGCGTGATGGAGCCGACGGCATCCCCGGGACCGAAGACGACAAGCGCATCTCGGACAATGAGTCCTTTCGTCTGCTCGGACTCGAGGGGGATCGCGCGGCGGAGTTGAAAGCGACGCTGACCAGCGATGATCGGGTGCGCAGGATCACCAGCACCGGTTACGTGGGGGAGAAGCGTGCGCAGATCATCGTCGTCGCTCGACGGGGCGACGATCGGTCATTGACGTATCTCGCGCGGATCGAGGAGTGAAAAAGGACCCATCTACTCTGGCAATGATCGGCTGTTTGTGGCATGGCTGGAGGCTCTGATGCTGCACTCTCGCAAACCTGCTGTCGTTTTTATCTTCATCACTCTGTTCCTGGATATTCTGGGCGTGGGTTTGATTGTGCCGATCCTTCCGAAGTTGATTGAGGAATTCAAAGGCGGGGATGTGGAGAAGGCTGCGCAGATGGTGGGGCTAATGGCTGCGCTGTATTCTGGGATGCAGTTTCTTTGCGCACCCTTTTTGGGCAGCCTTTCGGATCAGGTGGGACGGCGGAAGGTGATCCTACTCTCGGTTTTTGGCAGTGGGATCGACTACCTTTTGCTGGCCTTCGCGCCCTCGCTGGGCTGGTTCTTCATTGGGCGGATGATCTCTGGGATCACGGGGGCGAACTACAGTGCGGCGACGGCATACATCGCGGATGTGACGCCAAAGGAAAAGCGGGCGCAGGCTTTTGGTCTGGTGGGCGCGGCCTTCGGTTTGGGCTTCATTGCGGGGCCGGCGATTGGGGGCCTACTCGGGCACTATGGCCTGCGGGTGCCGTTCTTTGCGGCGGCGGGTTTGACCTTGGTCAACTGGTTGTACGGATTGCTGGTTTTGCCGGAGTCTTTGGCTCCTGAAAACCGGCGCCAGTTCAGTTGGTCGCGATCAAATCCCTTTGGGGCGCTGCTAGCGCTGAAGCGCTATCCGATGGTGCTGGAATTGGCGGGTGTGTGGTTTTTGCTGAGCTTTGCCCATCAGGTTTACCCGAGCACTTGGGTGCTGTACATGGATCATCGCTTTGGCTGGGGTGTGCGCGAGACGGGGTTATCGCTGGCGCTGGTGGGCGTGACTTCGGCGATTGTGTCGGGTGGCCTGACGCGATTGATCATTCCGCGCATCGGCGAAAGGCGCGCGGTGCTGTGGGGGATCGGGATTGGGGTGGTGGAGTATGCTTGCTTCGGATCGGCGACTGCGGGTTGGATGATTTACACGATCATTGTCTTTGGTGCGGTCGCAGGCATCGCCAATCCGGCTGCGCAGGGAATCGTGTCGCAATCGGTGGCGGCGGATGAGCAAGGAGTGGTTCAGGGCACGCTGAATAGTCTGGCTAGTGTCGCCGGGATCTTGGGGCCCCCAACTGCGGCGACTTTGTTCGGTTACTTCATCTCGGACCATGCGCCTGTGCATCTGCCGGGCGCGGCATTTTACCTGAGCGCGTGTGTCGATACCGTGGCGCTGGTTTTGGCAGTGCGGGCGTTTCGCAAGATCAAAGTGCGTGCAGATGCCGAACGGGCTTCAGAGGAGTTGCGCTAGCGCTGCTTGTAACTCGGTGGTGGAGTCTAGCGTGGTGGTTGCGGGCACGGTGATCTCTTTTTCTCCGCGAATGCGTATGGTGATGGGTATTCCTGCGTTGTGTGCCATCTGGATATCGCGATCGTGATCTCCGATCAGGAGGCTGTGCGCGGTGTCGATGTGCAAGTCCTTGACGGCGTTGTGGATCATCTCTGCGCTAGGCTTGCGGCAGGTGCAGGTGCCGGCGAGATGGGTGCATGAGTAGATGCCGTCGAAGGTGGCGTTTTCTTGATGGAGTGCTGCCTGCATCCGGGCGTGGATATTATCGAGATCTGCCTGTGACATGACGCCTTTACCGACGCCCTGCTGGCTGGTGACGAGCACCGTGAGGTAGCCTTTTTCTTTGCACAGGCGCAGCGCATCAATGACGCCGGGGCTGAAATGAAACGCATCCCAAGTCGTGACGTAGCCCGCGCCTGGGGAGACGTTGACGACGCCATCGCGATCAAAAAAAACAGCGCGATGAGCCGGGGTCATGAGGGTGGGTTCCATTTGGGGTATCCTGAAACGAGGACGTTGTCACCCATGGGGAGGAGGCGGACATCGTCGAGTTCGATCGACGCTGGCAGTGGTAGTCCAGCGATGGATGGACGCCCGCTGCCGCAAATTCTAGGGGCGATGTACCAGTGGACTTCATCGACCTGGCGACATTGGAAGGCCTGCCCAAGGATGATGCCGCCACCTTCAACGAGAACGGAGGTGATGCCGCGCTTAGCGAGATCTCGCAGCACGTCCATGAAATCCATGCCGTGAAGGACAATGGTGCGGTCTTTGTATTCGTCTGTGAAAAGGAGCGAGTCTGAAGGTAAGTTTCCAGAACGGGTCAGGACGACACGCCAAGGCTGCTCCTTTTTCGTCGAGCTGCTGCCGTCGCGGAGGGTCAGCTTGGGGTTATCGCGGCGTAAGGTCTCTGCGCCGATGAGGATGGCATCGACACGCATCCGCAGGCGGCGGCCGTGGGCTCGCGCGGAATCGCTGGTGATCCACTGCGGTTCCCCTGGCGGGCGGGTAAGGCGCCCATCGAGGCTCTGACCAGCCTTGGCGATGACGTAGGGCAGGCCGGTGGTGATCCACTTCGTGAATGGGCGAATCAAGTTTTCGCATGCCGTGGCTAGCACGCCGGAACTGACGGAGATGCCTGCTGCCTTGAGGATATCATCGGCGCAACCGGCGTGGCTGGGGTTCGGATCTTTGGCACCGTAGACGACGCGTTTGATCCCTGCGGCTTTCAGGGCCTCGGTGCATGGCGGGGTGCGGCCGCTAGTAGAGCAAGGCTCGAGTGTGACATATGCAGTCGCACCTTTGATGAGTCGGGGATGGTTTGCCTGGGCATCACGCAGGGCTTCGATCTCTGCGTGTGGACCTCCCGCTTTTTGGTGATGTCCGGAACCGATCTTGCGTTCGTCTGCAACGATGACAGCGCCCACAGGTGGGTTGGGGCTGGTCAGGCCGACACCGCGTCGGGCTTCATCGAGTGCCATCTCCATCCAGCGGTTGTCGGGATTGTTTGATTCGTTGGAATTGAGCATTTGCGGCGGATCAGACTGAAAATGAGTGGTGATAGTGTGCCTAATGTGACAGGAACGCAAGTTTACGCTGGTCGTTAGGCCGAAGCCGGGAGACACTGCGTTGATTCTATTTTCTGATGAACGCTACTGACAAAGCCGTCCTCTACCACGAAATGGCCAAGCTTACCGGCGCAGATTTTCATCTGGATCGGTCGGTGGAGCTCCTGCTGGATCAAGGCCCACCGACGGCGCGGCGGGTGTGGTTATCAGGTGTGGCTGATGGGCTGCGTGCAGGTCAGGGGATCACGGAATCGATTCGTGGTGGTAAAGATGTCGATGCGTCGGAACTGGAGCTCGCACTGATCTCTGCTGGTGAAAAGAGCGGTCGCCTAGAGCAGGCATTTGAGCACTTGGGGCGCTATTACGAGTCTGCGGCGGACAGCGCCAGCAAGGCCAAGTCAGCATTGATCTATCCACTGATCCTAGCGCACCTGGCGATCTTGGTGCCAGCGGTACCAACTCTGATTCTGGGCACATCGCCTGGTGGCTGGTGGGTCATCGTTTTGCCAATCACGATCCTTTGGGGGGGCATTGCGGGGCTAGTTTATGTTTGGAAGTTCTTAGCGCGGAAGGCGCAAACTTCGCCTGCTGCGGATGGTTGGCTTAACAGGGTGCCGCTGGTGGGTGGGGCACGCAAGCACTGGGCCTTGGCAAGGTTTTGTCAGGTGTTTCATTCAGCCTTGCTTGCAGCGATTCGCATGCAGGAGTGCCTGCGGTTGGCAGGGGCATCTTCAGGCAGTGGTGCGATGGCGGCAGCGGCGACTCGCGCGGAGGCGATGGTGGCGGATGGTCAGCCCTTGGGCGTGTCACTGCGGGCGGCGGGCGGTTTCCCAAGGTTGTTCGCGGACTCGGTTTCGACGGCGGAGGAATCCGGCACCTTGGATCGTGAGTTGGAGCGTTGGGCCAAGGCGGAGACGCAAATGGCGGTGAGCGCAACCGATCGCGCGGCGACTTGGATGCCGAAGATCGCATACGGACTCGCGGTGCTTTTCATTGTCTGGAAAATCGTCAGCATGATGAGCGCCTACTACTTCGGCATCATGAGCATCGGTGAAAACTGAGCTGCGAGTTTGCACGGCATGCGACGTAGTTCTTCCCATGCAAAAAGTGCTGCTTCTGTCTCTGTGTGCTTTCCTTTCCATCCCCGCTGCGGCGGAGGACTGGCCGCAGTTCATGTTCAATTCCGCCCATTCCGGCAATGCGGCGCAGATCGATCTGGATGTGGAAAACCTAGGCCTGCAAGGCGCGGTGGCGATGAGCGATGGCATCTACACCTCGCCGGTTGTTGCTGATGGCAAGGTGTTCGTCGTCGATGGCTCGGGGCTGTGTGCTTGCTTTGATGCGGCGACGCTCAAACCCGTCTGGAAGTTCCAGAGCAAAGGCGGGAAGCAAAACGTGAACAACGTCAGCTCACCATCCGTCGTCGGTAAGTATCTGCACTTTGGCACCACGGCGGGGATTTATTATGTGCTGGATCGCGCAACTGGTGCGGTGGTGAAGGAGATCGATTGCGGCGAGCCAATCTTCAGCACGCCGGTCATTGGCAAGGAGCGCGTCTATGTTGCCACGCTCGGTGCTCAAGTGTTCGCTCTGACCTATGCCGGGGAGCAGCAGTGGAAGTGGGATTTTGTCAAGGAGGTCATCCAGTTTGATGGGAACCGCTGGAGCGGCGAATCCTGGGCCACGTTTTGCACGGAGCGCATGCTCAAGACGCTGAAGCCCGGCACGACGCCAACCTCCAGCGATGGTCGCGTGACGTGGCGCGACCACTTTGTTTGTTCAAGGGACATCTGCCTGATCAAGAGCAAGGTCGTCGTCATTCCAGCGGGGGGGAGGACTTTGTTTCTTGAAGACACAGGCGCTGCCCCCAGGCTAAAGGCGACGGGCGAGATCCCCGACTGGTCTGGCAAAGAATTCCCCGCGACCTTTGGTCAAAGTGCGGATGACGAGGGCAATGTCTATGTGCAATGGCATCGCCGCGATAACGCCGGACGTGTGGACATCATGCGTCTGGAAGGCGATACGCTGACGACAGGTGACTTTGTGCCCGGCACCGATACGAACATCCGCATGGATGGGCTGATGAGCTTTTCGCCCGTGGCGATCCGTGGGCAGGAGGTGTTTCGCGTCAAGCCGGAGAGTGGGCGCGGATTGATTGGGCATCGCATGGATACCAAGGTGTCGCGCGTCCTGAGTGAGGCAGGTGCCATCGCGCCGCCGGTGCTCACCCAAGAGCACGCGATCTTTGGCACCCTCGATGGCACTGTGGTCTTTGCTTCGTTGAGTGGTGGCAAGACGGTGACGCTGGGTGGCAATCGAGCTGCAATCTCGGCCCCGGTGGCGGTGTCCGATGGTCGAGTCTTTGTGGCGTGTGAAGATGGGCTGCTCTTCGTGATCGGGCCAAATCCGAACAAGGAACTCGTCGCGATCCAGACTAACCTCTCTGGCATCCGATCACCCCTCGCTGGCATACTCGCGGCTTCGAAATTCGACTGGTATACGAACTACGGCAACTTTGCCGGGCAAAACTCGAACAACCAGGACCTCGCGCCGCCGTTGCGGATGCGGTGGGTGCGGCGGCTTGAGGGCACGGTCAAGCACTTGCCCGTTTGCGGTGGTGGGCGCATGTATACGCACACGGCGGAAGGACAGATCATCGCTTGCGAGCAGGATACGGGGCGGTTGCTGTGGCGGAAGTGGTGGCCGGATGTGTATCTGAGTTTCACCTCGCCGCTCTACATTGATGGCAAGCTGCTGGTGCCGCAGGCGGGCATCAAGAAGTCCTTCGTGCGTTGTCTCGATGCAGAAACCGGCGAAATGCTGTGGGAGGCGCCCTTTACCGGGTCACCCAGTTGGAGTCGGCAATTTCCGCCGGTCGTCGCAGGCAAGATCGCCATCTATGCGAGCGGTAGCGGCGATTATGCGCCTCAGGGCAGCGAGAAGCCCTGGACCTTTGGCGGTGATCTTGTGAAGCCTGCGGACGGTCGCGAGGTGATGAGCTTCATCTACTCGAACGACAATCCGTATTACCCATCGAACCACCATCCGCGTCTTTGGGCCTGGGATCTCGACACCGGCAAGGTGGTGTGGGAGAAGGACTTCTTTGATCAAGGTCGCGGCGGCAATGACTGCGGCATCTGCATTCTCGATGGTAAGCTCTACTACAGTGTCTTCTTCGGCTACGATGCAGACACGAAGCGGCGTCGCGGTCTCCCGGTGGAAAACAACGGCCTGACTTGCTGCATCGATCCGCAGACTGGGAAGATTCTCTGGCAGACGAACGAGTATTACGTCACCGCCAAGTGCACACTGAGCGCCCGCGATGGGAAGCTCTACATTGGCGGTTACAACAAGGCACAGCAAGGCACGGATGACCGCTTTGTCTGGTGCTTGGACGCGAATACCGGCAAGTTGGTGTGGAAATCAGATGCCGTGACCTCTGCGCTGAATGTCGTCAGCGTCGGGGAGCACTTCATGTTTTCCAACGCCTTGCGCGGTAAGGGCAATGTCTTTGATCGCACTACGGGCAAGGTCGTTTACAGCATCCAGACGAACTACGCCTGCTGCCGCTTCACGCTTTCGGAGCCCTTTGTGCTCGGAGCCAACATGGACATGATCGATCTATCCCAGAACGGTAAGCTGGTTTCGACGGGCCCCGCCATTGATTCGCGAGAATGCCTGGGCGCGGTCGTGTCGAACGGACGTATCTTCTA
Source organism: Verrucomicrobiaceae bacterium (assembly GCA_024232965.1). Classification (GTDB taxonomy): domain Bacteria; phylum Verrucomicrobiota; class Verrucomicrobiia; order Verrucomicrobiales; family Verrucomicrobiaceae; genus JACKQF01. The sequence goes on from JACKQF010000009.1 coordinate 37,614, forward strand.
CACCTCGCAGGCGAGTGGCTTCGTGGTCTCGCAGAGCTACGGGCCGGAGTCAAAGGATCTACCGGCGGCCTGGGAAGTGCGCTGAGGACGTGCGAAGCTTGTTCGTGCTCGTCCTCGGCCTCCACGCCCCACCCCTGTATTCAGGCTCGCCAGAGCACGATCCCCAGCGCCGACCACCGCCCCAAAGCATTCTGGCGAATGCTCCTCTCCTCAGAGCCCCTTTCCCCACGATCTGGTGACGGGATGCACAAGGGGAAAGCGTCCGCTGACTGCGCTCCGACCACTGGATAGCGGCCCTTCACCACTTGCAGCGCATCTTGGGCCCCGCCATCGATCAAAACGATGGCGGATTGAATTAATCTATGAGGTGGTCTGATCATCCCGTGGGACTCTTCGCCATATGAACGCAACTTTGAATGGCCCACCCTCCCCTTGCGCAGATCGTCCGACGTGTGGCGGCTCCTTTGAGGTTCGCCTAGCCACCGAATGGGATCGCCCGACGATTTATCGGATGCGGCACGACGTGTACGCCACAGAGATTGGACAACATGAAGTCAACCCGGAAGGACTGCTGAGGGACCCCTTGGACCATGCGAATATCTATCTGGTGGCTGGGCGCGGGACGGAGGTCATCGGATTTGTGAGCGTGACTCCGCCCGGCGCTGGGCACTATTCAATCGATAAGTACTTCCGTCGCTCCGACCTGCCCTTTCCTGTCGATGCGGGCCTGTTTGAGGTGCGGCTGCTCACGGTGCAAAAGGCGCATCGTGGCAGCAGAGTGGCGGCCCTGCTCATGGTAGCCGCGTTTCGCTGGGTGGAGGCCCACGGTGGATCACGGATCGTGGCCATCGGTCGTGAAGAGGTTCTTTCCCTCTATTTGCGAGGAGGCTTGGTGGATTGTTGCATGGGGGTAAGGTCTGGCGCGGTTCGTTATCATCTACTTTCGGCAACGATCAGCCAGCTGCGGGCGTCTATCGATGCAGATCCTCGACCGCTCAATTGGGCGGAACGAAACATTGTCTGGAACTTGTCCATCCCACTACGCAAACCCGCAACCTGCTTCCACGGTGGGGCGTTTTTTGATGCCATTGGTCCGCGCTTTGATCAATTGAGAAAGGTAGAAGAGGTGATCAATGCCGATGTCCTTGATGCATGGTTTTCGCCAGCGCCTGCGGTGCAGGCAACGATTCGCGAGTACCTTCCATGGCTGTTGCGAACCTCTCCGCCGACGGGTTGCGAAGGCCTAGTCGAGACCGTTGCGCGCGCACGCGGGGTCGCGCCGAGCAATGTTCTGATGGGTGCTGGATCGTCTGATCTGATCTTCCGTGCGCTGCCTCGTTGGTTGCGCTCAGATTCGCGAGTGCTGCTGCTTGACCCTACCTATGGCGAGTACGCTCATGTGCTGGAAAGAGTCATCGGTTGCCGGGTGGATCGCCTCACGCTACGACGCGAGAATCAATATGAAGTCCCCTTGGATGCGCTGGCTGTCGCGCTGGGACAGCCTTACGACCTCGTTGTGCTGGTTAATCCAAACAGTCCCACGGGACGCCACTTGCCTGCGGATACCTTGCGCGCGCTGATCGCTGCGGCGCATCCTCAGGCACGGATCTGGGTGGACGAGACGTATGTGGACTTCGCGGGACCCGACCAATCGCTTGAGGCGTTTGCAGCACAGAGCGAAAACGTCTCGGTCTGCAAATCCATGTCCAAGGCCTATGCGCTGAGCGGTGCGCGGGTGGCGTACCTATGCGCTGGTGCCCATCAATTGGAAGAATTGCGCGCCTTTACTCCTCCGTGGGTCGTCAGTCTGCTCGCGCAGGTAGCCGCAGTCCGTGCGCTTGAGTCGCCGGAGTACTATTCGGCAAAGTGGCGGGAAACAGGATTGTTGCGTGATCACCTGGCGTTGGGCTTGACGCAGTTAGGCTGGGAGGTCATCCCGGGAACAGCCAATTTTTTGCTCTGTCACTTGCCGGAGCGTGGGCTTACCGCAGCGGAAATTGTTACCCGCAGCAAGCAGAGGGGACTCTTTGTCCGGGACGCGGTTGGGATGGGTGCAAAGCTCGGGGGGCACGCCATTCGTGTAGCGGTAAAAGACGCAGAGACGAACAAGCGAGTGCTTTCCATCCTTTCTGAGGTCTGCGCCGCTGGCACTCGTGGCCCGGCAACAGCAATGGAGTGACGCACGTCGCCTTCGGCTAGGCCCCGAGCGATTGACGGCCTCCTGTCGCTCGGATGGAATGGGCGCTGGACTTTGCGCCCTTCATCTGCCCCTCATTGACCGCAGACCTTCAACAAGCGCCTCCCTCTTGGGGCTAGGGGTGGATGGCGGAGCATTCGCCAGAATGCTTGTTGGGGTGCTGGGGCTCGGAGTGACCCTTATGTAAGTGCGAAAATCCCGACTGGAAAGGTGTCTGGTGCTCCTGGCACGCCTCTGGCTACAATTAGCCGCTGCCACCTCACATGTCTAAGACACTCAGCAGACCGCAGGCGAACCTGCTGTATGCCGCCGCTTTCGTCGCTGCGGTGATGGTTGTGTTTACCCTGGGCTATCGTTTCGCCGGATGGTCTTGGGGCGATGCGATCTACATGGTCATCATTACGGCTTTCAGCGTGGGCTTTGGCGAGGTGATGCCAGTGACGGATCCCTGGCTGCGAGCCTGGACGGTGGCGCTGATCGTGCTGGGTTGCACGGGCATCATCTTCATCACTGGCACGCTGGTGCAGTGGCTCACGGAGGCACAGATTCAACGAGTACTTGGAGGCAGACGTATGGAAAACGAAATCGAGAAACTCAAAAACCACGCCATCATCTGTGGCTTCGGCCGCATCGGTCGGATGATTGCTAGCCAGTTGGAGGCCGGTGGCACTCCGTTTGTGATCGTGGATCAGGCTCCAGATCGGGTGGCAGACGCCCGGGAGGCCGGATGGTTGACGCTTCAGGGCGAGGCGACCGACGAGTCCGTGCTGCGCGATGCTGGCATCGCTCGCGCAAGAGTTTTGGCAACGGTCCTACCGAATGATGCCGCAAATGTGTTCATCACGCTGAGTGCGCGGAACATGAATCCGGGTGTCCAGATCATCGCGCGAGGGGAGGTGCCTACCACCGAGCGGAAGCTGATGCAGGCAGGCGCCGATCGTGTGGTTTTGCCAGCTCACATCGGCGCGGACCGCATCGCCCATCTTATTCTGCATCCGAATGCCCGAGAACTGCTGGGAGGAAAGACCAAGTCCAAGGTGGAGTTTGAGCATCATCTTGGCGAATTGGGTTTGGGAATGGAAGAGATCGAAATCGGGCCTGATTCTCCTTGGTTGCACCGCACGGTGGGAGAAGTCGAGACCGAGGCGGCAGGCCGCATGCTGGCGGTGGCGATTCTCCGAAAAGAAGGCACGACAGACATGAATCCCAACCCGTCGGCAACGCTGCTGGTCGGTGACGCGCTGGTGGTGGTGCGGCGCGGCGGACGTTGAGAGTTAGCGTGATCCCCGCAACAAGTCAAAGACCGTGACCATGCCGAGCAGGCGGTCATCGCCATCGACCACGATGGCTTTGCTGACACCGCTGCGCATGAGTGTCTGCACGAGTTCGGGCACGGGGGTTTCGCCCCGCACTCGAAAGGGGGTGGTGAGCGGCAGATCCTTCAAATGGTCCCGGCAAGTGAGACCATGGTTTTTCAGCCAATCGTAGGCTACGGAACGTCGCAGCAGGCCGACCACTTTGCCATCTGTGGTGACGGGATAGGTGCTGTGGGGATGAGATTGAAATTCCGCGATGGCGTCCTGAATGCACAGACTGGCGTCTAACGATGCGACATCTTGGGTCATCACGTCCGAGGCCTTCGCCTGGCGCGTTGATTCGGAGATGGCATCGATGGTCTTCTTGATTTCCTCCGGTAGATGATACTGCTGTGCGCTAGCGCGGAAGAGGCTGTCCAGTGAACCGATGCTCTGAACCAGCGTTTTGAAAGTCTCACCATCAATGGCGACTAGTTCGCTGGGCTCTGTGGCGGTGGCATCGAAACGCCAGACGCCATCCCCCAAGAGTGCGCGTTCCCCAAAGTGCTCGCCCGTGCGTGCGGCTTTGACGAGATGTCCCTCGGCATCAGTGATTTCGACGCAGCCATTTTTCACCGCGTAGAGAGATTGAGCAGGTTCGCCGCAGCGAAAGAGTGAGTCTCCAGACTCCAGGTGCATTTCGCCGAGAGGAGAGGAGAAACTCGGTGTCAAAAGATTGATGTCGCGCGGGAAGAACAGCTCAAAAGTCCACTCCGCCATGACGCGGAGTTTGCGATCGAGGCCTGGCAACTTCATCAGATAAATGCTGCGCCACATGAACCAGGCCAGCAGGCCGGAGAAGCGCATGCCCATGACCATCGCCACGGCCTTGCGGTGGCCGATCGTGGCGAGTTCGCCGAGGCCGGTGAACTTGAATGTCTTCAGAGGCTTCTTGGCAATGGTGGCGACGATGTTGTCGCCAACCAATGCGCCCTGGCGCATGGCGAACTGCGCTGTTTCTGGGCATTTGCCACCGTCTGATTTTGGGAAGACGGCGCAATCGCCTGCGGACCACACTCTGTCGATCCCCTTCACCTGTCCCGTCGCCTCGACCACCAGTTTTCCGCGCTCCAGGGGCAAGGCACCGCTTTCTCCCAAGGCCTGAATCAGCGGATGCGGCGCATTGCCCACGGTGCACACAACCAGATGCGAATGGATCGTGCTGCCATCACTGAGCTGAACGGTACGGGCAGTCACGGCTCTGACGCGTTTGTTGAAGATGAGCTTGAGCCCCATTTTCTCCAGACAGCGTCGTGTGTAGTCGCCGAGCCCTTCACCCAGCATGCTCAGCAGTCGTTCGCCGCTGTGCACGAGGGTGACGCTGGGTTCGTCTTCCGCAATGTTGTCGTAGTACTGCCGAACGCCTGCGATGAGATCCTGAATTTGGCCCGCTGTCTCCACGCCGGAGTAGCCGCCGCCGACCACGACAAAAGACAACATGTCGCGGCGCTGCTGGGCGCTGGTGATGAGGTTCGCCTCCTCCATTCGGCTGATGATGGTCGCCCGCAATTTCATGGCATCCCCGACGGTGCGCATCAGATACGCGTGTTCTGACATCCCGGGGATGCGGCGGAGATCCACACTCGCGCCGGGTGCGAGCATGAGATGATCAAAGCTGATCGTGACGTTGGACGAAAACTTACCACCGTCGACCGTCAGCACGCGTCGTTGGAGGTCGAGACTTTTAACGGTTCCCTTCAAGACATCGGCACCTTTGCAGATGAGGCGGATGGGGTTCACCACATGCTGGGGGGACAAAGAGCCACCAACCACCTCTGCCAGCATGGGCTGGAAGACCATGTGGTTTTCGCTGGCGATGATCCCGACACGCAGGGTATTCACGCCCAACCTCTTCATGATCTGCTGCGCACAATAAACACCCGCAAACCCTCCGCCGATGATGGCAATGTCAAAGTGACGGGCGGGAGATTCGAGCATGATTCAGCGGTTACGGAAAACAAGGAAAGATCCCTCGTCCGCATGGTCCGGGCCAGATTTGAAGGAAACTTCCTGCGCGACCGCTGGATGACAATGCCGGAGTTGATCGGGCACTATGACGTGCGACGAACGTCGTCGTAGGAAATGCGATTCTATTGACTGCTCTGCGGAGTGCCGTTAGCATCGGGTTGCTTTCACGGGAGGCCAGCGGTTCCGCGCTCCGTTCCCTTCTGAAGTGGGGTGCCTATTCTGGGCAAGAACTGTGCCGCATCGATTCCAAGCGACGTTCCCCCACAAGCCACGGTTGTTGGGGGTCAAATCTAACCCTCTCACCCTCATGAAAATCCGGTCTAGCTCCGCCCTCCTGCTCTTGCTCTTTACCGCCGCTGCGCCTTTTCAGGTAATGGCTGGCACCTACCTCGCCACTTGGTCTGGGGCCTCCTATGGCAATACTGCCCAGGCCATCGCCCGGGTCGATATTGACGAAGGGGTCCTACTCAATCCAGGTTTTAGCTTGGCGGCGATAGGCTCGGGTGCGGTCGTGACCAGCTTCGATATCACCGTTTCGGGGGCTGCCAGCGGCAACGGCACCTGGAGCACTTCTGATTTCACGACTTACATACTCACGATCGGCGATGCGCTCAATCTGGCCGCGGATTGGATCGGGCAACCCCAGCCGTCTGCCTCTTCTGTTTGGGGCAGGTCCGGTGATTTTAGCGTGTTCTCTGTCGTCGCAGGGGTTCCCAGGGGAACCAATGTTCTTGAGCTGAGTACCAACTCCGGGGCGGGGGATAAGATGAAGCTGGTTAGCTTTGCTCCGCTCTCCTTTGGCGGGCCAGGGGCGCGCTTCAATGTGGGGGACACCGTGGCACTGGATCTTTCGGTGCTCATCGAAAGTGCGCTGGTTCCGAATGGTGCTGCGGGCGAGTCCGTCCGCCTCGTTGGCCTGCCTGCCGGGGTGGTCTTTGACCCTGCTACCTTCCTGCTCTCTGGCCGGGTGCTGGGGCTTGTGGGTGTCAGTGGCGTAAAAATCGAAGTCCGGAAAGGCTCCAAAGTCCTGCGCTCTCTGCCTTACAACCTAGCTGTGGATCCTTATCCGTATGCAGGCGGGTTCGAGGTGCTGCTGGAAGGTCCGGCCTCCGCCAGCCCAAACTTCACCAATACGAACGGTATCACCATCAATGACAATAGCGACGCCACGCCCTACCCTTCGACCATCGACGTGGGAGGGATCATTCTCCCTGTCACCGCTGTGCGGGTGAAGCTCAATGGTCTCAACCATTCTTTCCTGGCTGACCTCGACCTCTTTCTCATGGCACCCGGCGGGAAGGTCTGCGCCGTGATGTCCGACGTGAGTGGCGGTGACGATGCGGTCAACGCCAATCTCATCTTCGATGACGCTGCTGCCGACTCGTTCCCAGGCACCACAACAGGCAGCGCCTACACGACGGGCACCTTCAAACCCACCGATGTGACGCCGGGAGGGTTGGGAGAGATCCCGCCGGGCACCGTCGGCGCGGTGGGCACCAGCCTCAATGCCCTCGCCGCGGGTAACGTCAATGGTCAGTGGAAGCTCTTTGTGAAAGACGACGCGTCAGGTGATGTCGGCTCCCTGACGTCGTGGGCGCTGGAGTTTGACCTGCTCGGCCCGATCGGCAAGATCAAGGTCACGCTCGCTTCACCCACCACTCGGTCAGTCAACCCAGCTTACTCGGCAGTCATTGAACGCATGGGACATCCGCGGCGCACGGCACGCGGCGTGTTCACCCTCACCCCAGGAGCCACGCAGGCCGTGTCCGTCACTGTCCCAGCCACCCGCACGCTGCCACAAGCCGTCTACGATCTGACCATCAATCAAGCGACAGATCACGTCACGGGCGTGCAAAACGGTGACCCGACGGTCACTGCCCGGGGTTTCCGTCTCATTCGTCCCCACCGGATCCCCACCGGCAACGTCGCCCTCAACCTTGGGTTCTATCCCGGCTACTCTCCCGATGGTGTTTTCAATCCGGGGGGATTGGGCTATGGCACCTCCACGGTCACGACCGCAGGTCTCATTCCGATTCGCGGTCTGTTGGGGGATGCCCAGCCCTTCACTGGCACCCTTTGTTTGTCCCAGACGAGCGAGGCGGTCGTCTGGCTCACCCCTTACGCGAACAAATCATCCTATGTCGGCGGGATCCTCACGATTCAGCAGGGTACTACCCCAATATTTGGATTCCTTCCTGGACGGAATCCTTCGCCTCCACCCCCGATCGGTGGTGGACTCCAGTGGAATGTTCGTCCCGATGCCAAGGCCAAGGCCTACTCTGGTGGCTGCGGTCCTCTGGCCCTCAACCCTTTTGTCAGTCGCTGGTCCCCTCTCCGCACCGCCGAAGATCTCGGACGTTCGCTCGACCTCAGTTTTCGCAATCTCATGATCAATTACATGGTGCCGCCAGCTGCATCGATGGGAGAGGTTTTGCCCATCACCGGGATGCCGACGCAATGGGTTCTGCGGGATAACCTCTCCCTGGTGAATGTTTCCGCCGGCACCCATCCCACCACGGCCCGTGCAAACCCCAAAAACGGCACCTTCGTCGGCACGATCAAGCTTCCCGCCCCCGCCACCCGCACCACCGTGAGCGGCATTTTTGCTCAAGAGACATTTATCTTCCCTTTCCCCGGCCTGGGCCTGTTCAAAGTCCCGGTGAGCGGCCCCGGCCTTCCCGTTGGGGCTTATCGAACCGCGGGCTATTTCTTGATGAATCAGTAGGGAAACATCGGGAATTGAGGAAGGTGCAAGCGCTGGAGCGAATGCGGATTGAATCTGCCGACAGGATCGCCACATCAAGTCGCCACCTCACTACCCGCCATTGACCCCTTCAATGGCGGGCACGTTTGGGGCATCTTGACAGTGGGTGGAGGCGGTGGGTCGTCCGGTGGCGCTGATCGAAGCTGCGTTGTTCATTGAGCGATTGATGGTGCCCCATGTTGATGGGTTGAGCCCGTGCGCCATTGGCCGCAAAGACTTGCTCGCGATGTCGGACCATCGCGGGGAAGTCTCTTTTTTGAGTGCATCGGCGCAGGGGTGCGGCAGTGCGACAAACGCATCAGTTGAGGTGTGCACAGCTGGGGTGACGCCCGCTACTGGGGAAGCATGACAGGACCGCGCTCATTCTGCGATGAGTTCGACTCCACAAAGAACCGGTGGAGCGCTGGAGGTCTTTGACGGTGTGAGCGTGAGTTTGAATTCGCCCCCGATGGTAATGTGGCGAAACTCCTTCATGATCGTTGTCGCGGTAGCTTCGGCGGCTTGGGCGATGTCAAAATTTTGCAGCACGGTTTTGCCCTGCATCATGACGTTGAAGATGCGCTGGCCTTTGGCGAGATCATCGGGCTCAGCGAAGTGCAGGCGCACGGTGTATGGGGCGGGTGGGTGGTTGACGTGAAGGATGGGTGGCGGTGGTTTGACCTCCGGTGCGGGCTTCTTGGACTTGCTCTTTTTGCCTTTGGCTTCGTCCTCCTCTGAGGCGGATGGTGGCTTTTTGAGCTCGCCCTTGCGCAACGTGGGTTCGATGTTGATCTCAACGGCGCCCGACACACCCGACGCCCCGACCCAAGGGAGATCCAGGCTGGCGATCTGCGATGAGTGACGCCGAAACCACTTTTGATCGCCGCCTTTGACTTGAATGGTGAGACCGGGCGATATGCCTTCATCGGTGTTTGGGTATTCGAGCCAGAGAGTGCCATCGGGAGCACGACGATCTCCGGGCGCTCCGAAGTTGATGCCGACGCGTTTGATGCGGTCGCCATCTTTGCCATCGAGACCGAATTGACTGTAGGCCCAGAGTTCCATTTCAGGCATGTGGACGAGGGCCAGCGAGGTTTGATTTTGATAGGCGCAACTGCAGGTGCGGGTGTAGTCAGGGGCGTTGAGGACGCCGTTGGCGACGACCAAATTGGAGGTGCAGCCAGACTTGAAGCCGCCGAGATTGGCGGTGCCGCTCATGGTGGCAAGGTCATAAAACCCAGCTGCGCCGGAGCGATAGGTGAGGAGGTTCTCGCTAGCGATGACCGTGTTGCAACCGTAGGTGCGGTTGATGCGCCAAGGCTCCATTTGACCCGTCAAGGGATTGCGCACGAGGTGTGGGGTTCCGTCTCGGAGGTTGATCACGCCATTGGAGGCTTGATAGGAGTTGGCCCCCGTGAAGATGAGGTCGTTGTGAATGATGCAGGGGCCGGTGTAGCTGCTCTTCAAGTCCTGCCAAAGTACCTGACCATCGCTGCCGCGTGAGGCCGCTAGTCCGACGCCACCTTCGCTGCCGAGGCGGTCCGTTGCTTTTGAGCTGGCCTGCAAAAGGATGTCAAAGGTCTTCGAATATCCCAGCCACGTGCCAAAGATGTCTTCTTTCTGCTCCCAGAGAATCGTGCCGGTCTTGGCATCGATGGCGATGATGCGGTAGTCGCTCGGCAACGGAGTGCCACGGCGATCCAGGAGTCCTTCCGCATAGGTGGTGAGCTTGTCCAGGCAGTAGATGCGGCCATTGCCAGCGACGATGCCGTTGTGGAGGAAGCTGTGGCGTGCCTTGATGCGCCAACGCAGTTGTCCCGTGTGGCGGTCAAAGGCGGCGAGCCCATCGCTCGCGGAATAATCATCCACCGTGGCCGCGGGAGTTTTGCTGGCATCACCACCGAGCTTCAGGCTGTAATGGGCAAAGCCATCGCCTGCCAAAAGGAGATCGTCCAAGACGCCGATGTAACCCCATTCTGCGGGGGCTTTTCCATCGCGCTGAAACCGCAGCGGGATGCGCTGCCGCAGGGTGCCCGTCCGCGCGTCGAGGGCGTGGCATTCGCCCTTCACGGCGACGTACACGGTATCGTCGGTGGCGACGAAATTACTGCCGCGCCCGTTGGCCCCTGGGATGTGTTTCTGGTTGTAGGCCGTGCTCAGCGGCGTGTCTTCGTAGGTCTCGTTGTAGTAGATGCCAAAGGTGCCGAGATCGCCAAAGTCATGCTTCCAAAGCGCGCGACCCGAATACACGTCGCGAGCACTGACGCTATTCATGCCCTCGATGAAGAGGCGGCCGCTGACGACCTGTTCTGGTGGACCGTGCCCGTGTCGAGGGAGGACATCGGCATTGCTGCTGCCGCCAAACCAAAGAACGCCGAGTGGTGCCTTCACGAGGCTATCGTCTGACTTCACTGTGTTGCCAATATCGCCGTACTGATGGGTCCAATCGGCTGCGCCAGGGAGCGCGCCTTCCTTGACGAGGAAGAGATACTTTTCTGAAGGTCGAAGGCTGGCATTGGCGAGGCCGGCCTCTTTGACAAGCTCCGCGGAAACGGTGCCGAGTGGCACACACAAGATGCCACCGTAGGGTCGGACGGATTCGTAGCACTTCTGCAACATGGCTTTGTCCTTCAAGGCTGTGGCGGCTGCGGCAGAATTGATCAGCGTGAAATGCGCAAAGTAGGAAGGTGGCTGGAAGGTCGCGATGGAGGCCTGTTGGACGGTGGCGTGGATGCCATTCTGACCTGCGGCATTCAATTTTGTGCGAAGTGCGATGACCTTAGCCGCGTCGGGCTCAACGATGATCACGGGCACCTGAGATTCGTGAACGAGCGCATCGATCAAGGCCATGTCCTCGGTGCCGTGGCAGACGATCTGGCCATTGGGATCACCGATGAGTTGCAGGAATTCGCGCGCCTGTGTTAGGGCGTCGGGATCGGGTTTCTGGGGAGTCCGTGTATCCGTGATGGTCTTGGCTTCGTGCTCTGCTGCGCCGAAGGTCAGGATGCTCCCTTCTTGAGTGACGGCGATGAGGTGGCCATTCGCGGCGAGCAGTCTCTGGATGTTGCCTTTGATCGGCATCGACCAAGCGATCGTTGGCTTGCCTGTGTTCTTGGGCAGCTGGATGGCGGTAATGCTGGATTTGCCTGCGGCATAAAGGTGATCGCCTGCCTTGATGAGGTCGCCCGAAGCATCGACGGGGATTTCCCAGTAGACGGTCTCGCTGGTGCCGAGCTCACGCACGACGGCAGCACCCTTCTCTGTCGTCGCAGCAGCGTAGATCCGATCGTTGGTGATGACGGGTTCTCCACAGGTGGACTTACCCTGCGTGCCTGTGGCCAGATCGTAGGTGCGAACTTCGCGGCCACGGGTGTGGACATAGAAGTACCTGTCGCCAGCCGCCACAAAGGAGCCGCCGTTGCCTTTGCCGCCATCGGCGAGATTGAAGTAGCGCAGGGCACCGGTTTTGCGATCGAACGCTGCGGGCACGGAACGTCCGCCGGGGATCAGAAGTAGATCTTGGGTAGCCACCAGTGCTCCTTGCGGAGCCACCCCGGCAAAGGCTGGGGCACTGTGGGGTTGCTTGATGAACTGCGCACCGCTGCCGTCGTTCACCCAGTTGATGTGCCCCGTATTGGGATCGAGCGCATAGATGAAGGTGCCCATGAAGGGCCAGATGCTGGCAGCGAAGTAGAGCTGGCCATCGCGAATCACGGGACCGCCACGCGCGGGCCATGCGGAGACGAGACGTCCATTCCCTTGGGCCTTGCGGTCAGAGGGGCCGCCGCGTAGTGACCACAGCTGGTGTCCATCATTGGCGGCGATGCAGTAGAGGAAGCCATCATCGCTGGTGACATACACTTTGTCTTTCCAGGCGACAGGCGGCAGGCGCACAGGCCCACCGGTGAAGAAGGTCCAAAGTTCTTGGCCGCTGTGCAGATCAAGCGCCACGACTTTGTCTTGGTCATTGAAGCTGATGAAGAGGCGATCGCCCAAGACGACGGGTTCGAAGACCTTGTCGTAGGTCATGAGGTCGTGATTAAGCACGTCGTCCCAGACTTGAGCGCGCGGCGAGTACTGGCGCTCCCATTGGAGGTGGAGCACTCGAGGCAGTTGCTCAGAAGAGGCTGCGGTCCGACCTGCGTCATAGCGCCACATCGGCCAGTCTTCGGCGTGAAGGGCGGAGCACAGGGCGGCAAGGATAAAGGCGGAACGGAGCAAGAGCATGGGGAGGAGAGGAAACGTCGCGGGGCCGCGGCTTTTGCGGTGAAGTGGGGCAGCTACGGGCGTTTCGGGAGGCGGTGCATCTGGTGGGTTGACTGCGGAGTCCGCTTGCGTCTTGGGGCTTTCTCTGGAATGAGGGCGTTCCCCGTTTCTCTTCATGCTCGATTCCACCGCAGCTTCACCCAGCATTTTGGCGACGATCGCTACAGCCTTTCGCCGTAATCGGTTGCCATGCCTCTTGCTGAACGTGGTGGTCATTGCGCTGGTCACGAGTTATTACCGCTGGCCAGCTGTGGCGGGACTGTGGAGCGCGGTGGGTGATTTCAAGACGACTTGGTCTTTTGGCTTTTCCCTGGCATCGACGATCTTTGCCGCTGTGGTACTGCCTTCGACTGTGCAGTGGGCCATGGGGACTCTGCCAGAGGAGGGTCGAGTTCGCCGATTGTTGCTGCTGGCGCTGTTTTGGGGGTATCGCGGGATGGAGATCGATTTGCTCTACCAATTTCAAACCCAATTGTTTGGCGCAGGCAATGATGTCGGAACTCTGATCCGAAAGGTGGCGATGGACCAGTTTGTTTACAGCCCCTTTTGGGCAGTGCCTACCTATGTGATCGCTTTGCGGTGGATCGATCATGGCGGTGTGTGGCGGCAGACGTGGAGGTCGCTAGACCGGCGATTTTGGACCTACACGCTGCCAAGCGTCATGATCACCAACTGGATCGTGTGGATCCCGGCTGTGGCGTTGATCTACAGCCTGCCTGGCCCATTGCAGTTTCCGCTCTTTTCGATGGTGATGTGCTTTTTCGTCCTGCTGGTCACGCTGTTGGCGAAGGGGGGCGAAGGTGGGAAAGAGGTGCCCCTGAATGACTTACCGCCGCCGTAGAATCCGGAATACCACGGGTGTGGCGACGAGGGAGAGGACGACGCTGATGCAGAGGGCACCGATGACGCCGATGGCGAGCGGTTTGAGCATGTCGGCTCCGGTGCCGATGCCGTAGGCGAGGGGGAGCATGCCGAGCCCGGCGGCCATGGAGGTCATGAGGACGGGGCGGAGCCGACGATGACCCGAGAGCACGAGGGCTTCGTCGAGAGTTTTGCCTTCGGCCAAAAGATGATCGACGTAATCGAGCATGAGGATGCCGTTCTTCGCGACGATGCCGACGCCGATGATCGCCCCGAGGAAGCTGATGATGTTGAGCGTGGTGCCCGTCAACCACAAGGCGAGGATGGTGCCGAGCAAAGCTAGGACGCTGCCAAAGACGATGGCGATGGGTTCTGCGTAGCCGCGAAACTCGATGAGCAGCACAGTGAAGACAAGCAGGATGGCCATGATGAGCACCATCAGCAGGTTCTGGAAGGACTCCTGTTGCTGCTGGAAAAGACCACCGAACTCGATGCTGCCAGGAGGGATGCTTTTGTCTGCGCTGAGCTTTTCCCGAATCTCTGTCATGGCGCTGCCGAGATCTCGCCCTTCGAGTCGGGCGGTGATGGCGACGTCCTGGCGCAGATCTTCGCGGCGCAGTTCGAGTTGGCCAGGGGCTTCGCTGATATCGGCGACTTGAGAGAGCTTTACGAGCCCGCCGGTCGATGTGCGCAAAGGGAGGTCGTTTAAGGTGGTGATGCGATTGAATTGAGTGGCATCGCCGACGACGCGGATGTCGATGACGCGATCTCCTTCCAGCACGCTCGAGGCGGTCTTGCCGAGCTTGGCGATGTTGACGGCGGTGGCGATGTCTTCTGCGGAAATACCGAACCGTTGCGCGTCGGGTTGCTTGACACGCAGGGTCAGCGACGGGCCAGTGTAGGTGAGGCCGTCAAAGGTATCGACGACTCCTTCCACCTGTTGAATGGCGGCTTCGATCTCGGGAGCCTTTTTTTGGAGGAACTCCAGATCGTTGGAGTAGAGCTTCACTTCGATGGGTTCGGGCGACCAAGTGAGATCGCCGATGAGATCGCCGAGAATGCCCGGGAATTCCCACTCGATGCCTGGGACGGTTGCTTGGAATTTTTCGCGGAGTTCCGAGATGACCTCTTCGGTGGGGCGCTGCCGATCGGTCTTGAGCTTGACCAGGAAGTCACCCGTGTTGGGCTCTGCGACGGCAAGCGCGAGGCGTGCGCCGGTGCGTCGGGAGTAGCTTTCCACATCCGGGGTGGCATTGATGATGGCTTCCGCTTGGAGGAGTTGGCGACTGGTTTCCTCCAGGCTGGTGCCCCATGGTGCGGTGTAGTCGATGACGAAGCCGCCCTCATCAATCGCGGGGAGGAAATCGCTCTCCAGCTTTTGATACATGGTGACGCCGAATCCGATGAGACCGAGGCAAAGCAGCAGAACGAGCCAGCGCAATTTCAGGGCGCCCCGCACGGCGAACTCGTAGAGCCGGATCAGTGCGCGCAAGATGAAGCCGCCTTCTTCGTGCTTGGGTGCACGGCTACCGATGAGCCATCCGGCAAGCGACGGAGTCAGCGTAACCGCAAGAACGAGCGATGTGAGAAGGGAGACGACCATGGTCATGGCCAAGGCGCGGAAGAAGACGCCGGTGATGCCGTCAAGAAAGGCGAGGGGCACAAAGACGACGACGGGCGTGATGGTGGAGGCGACGAGAGGTCGGAAGATTTCGCCAACGCCTTCGGTGATGGCTTCGAACTTGTTGCGGCCCGATGCTAGCTTTGCGTAGATGGCTTCGACGACGACGATTGCGTCATCAATGACGAGACCGATGGCAGCAGCGATGCCGCCGAGTGTCATGAGATTGAAACTGAGCCCGGCGAGATTCATTGCCACCAGTGTGACGAGCACGGTGACGGGAATCACGACGACGGCGACCAAGGTGGTGCCCCAACTTTTCAAGAAGAGGAAGATGATGACGACGGAGAGGATGAGCCCAAAGACGATGGCCTCCCAGACGCTGCCAACAGAGGAGCGGACGAGTTGGGACTGGTCGTAGAAGAAGGCCAGCTTCATGTCAGGTGGAAGCTCGCTGCGCAGTTTTGCGAGTTCTGCCTCCAGATCCTGGGCGATGTTCAGCGTGCTGGCATCGGGTTGCATGCGCACGTTGAGCAACACTGCGTTCACGCCTTCCGCAGTGACCACGTTGAAGACAGGCTCGGGGCCGCGTTGCACTTTGGCGATGTCTTTGATGAAGATGGGTCTGCCATTTGCCACGCCGACCGTGAAGTTTGCGATGTCGTCGAGATTGCGCGTCCGGCCATCGACGAGCGTCAGGTAAAGGGTGTAATTCTCCTCATGCAAACCAGCGGGTGCGGTGAGGTTGTTCTTTTCCAGCGCATCGGTCACGTCGGCCATAGTCATGCCTTTGGCCGCCAGTTTGATGGGATCTACGATGACCTGATACTCTGGTGTGCGGCCCCCGACGATGTCCACGCGGGCCACACCAGGGGTTCTGAGAAAGCGCGGCTTGAGATTGTAGCGCGCCGTCTCCCAGAGTTCTGTGATGTCCCGCTCTGGGCTGGTGAGGCTGACGCCGAGAATGGGGAAGGCAGAGAAGGTCAACCTCCACACGGTGCTCTCTGCGGTCGGTGGCAAGGTGCTGCGGATTTGTCCGAGTCGCCCGAGGACGTAAAGTTCGCTCTGCACCATGTCTACTTTCCAGGTGAAGAAGACATTGATCTCCGCAGAGCCGCGGCCGGTGGCTGAACTGATGCGGGTAGCCCCGGGAATGTCCTTCATTGCCTCTTCAATGGGGCGGGTGATGGTCGCCATCATTTCATCCGCTGGCATGACGCCGTTATCGACGAGGATGACGCAGCGCGGGAAGTTGGTCTGCGGGAAGACGGAAGACGACATGTGCAGCGCCGAGTAAACCCCTGCGAGGCAGAGGATCAGCGTCACGAAGACGATGGCCTTGGAATGATGGATGGACCATCGACCCAGAGAGGAATTGCTGGTCATGCCGGTGGGTTACTTGGAATCAGCTGTCGTGATGCGGACCTTGGTTTCGTGGGGCAGGCCGTAGGTTCCGAAAGTGACAACCGTCTGGCCTTCGCTCAATCCCTCTGCTTCGACCTCGACGACCTGAGCATCGCGAAAACCGGTCTTTACTGCTTTGCGTGTGGCGATTCCATCGGTGACGAGGGAGATCACGGGGCCATCTTCGGGGTCGTTAACCAAACTCTTGAGCGGAACGGCCAGTCTATCCTTATGCTCTGCGCTAACGATATTGGCGCGGATGAATTGGCCGGGCCGCAGTGTGCTCTTTTTGGGGACGCTGATGCGCACCAGCACGGTGTCTGTGGCTGGATCTACTTGGGGGCTGATGAAGATGACCTTTCCTTCAATCGGTGTGGCGTCAGTGCCGGAGATGAGTTGCGCGATCTGGTCGGCGCGGATTTCAGATGCTTCTGCAATCGGGATTCGAACGTTGGCGACGAGGCGATCCAGGTCGATGATCTCTGCGAGCACTCGTGATGCATCAGCGGCTTCACCCGGTTTGGCGTCAAATTTGACAAGGGTGCCGTTCATGGGGGCCTCTCCTTGCATGAGCGATTGTTGCACCTTTGCGGCAGCGACTTCCGCTTTGGCGGCTGCGAGCGCCTGTTCTGCTTCGAGTAATTGTTTGGCGGAAGTGCCTTCTACTTCGATGAGCGCTTTTTGCCGATCGACATTGGCCTGGGAGAACTGGATGGCGAGTTCCGCTGTGGCCTCCGCGGCATCGACGGCGCGGCTGTCGAGTCGGAAGAGGACGTCTCCCTTCTTTACCTGTTGTCCTTCGATTCCATTGACCACAGTGATCAGGCCTGCGGTGGCGGGGGAGAGCTTTGCTGAGGCGAGGGGATCAGGCTCGATCACGCCAAAGGCGGTGATTGTCTGGTGAAGGGTGACCTTGACGACTTTGGCGACCTGGACTTCGACTTCAGTGACGAGCTCCGTCGCTCCTTCCTCGGCTCGTAGGTTTGACACCGCAAAAGTGGCAAGGAGGAGCAGGTGGGTGGGAATTTTCATGGTCGGAACTAGCGGAGCGAGCGCAAGGGGAGTTGAAGCGAGGCTTCGAGTTGGCCAAGGGCTTCTTGGGCTTGGATTCGGGCCTCAAGAAGTGAAAGTGCGGAGGCACTGGCCTCAATACGGCGGCGAACAAGCTCAAGGGGGGCGAGCTCTCCGGCCTCTACCATGTGCTTTGTTGTGTCGCTGGAGTGGGTGGCTTCTTCTGCTAAATGCGCGGCGGTTTTTGCCTTGGCCTGGGCGCCATGGTAGGCGGCGAGCGCTGTTTCGATTTCGCCAAAAACCGTGGCTTGCTGGGACTCAAATACGGCTGCTGCAGTCTGGCGTTTGGCTTCGGCTTGGCGGATAGCTCCGCGATTTTGATTCAGAATGGGTAGTCCGATGTTGAGTCCGAGTGTCCATCGGTTGACTGTTTGATCTAGCTCGTAGCCAGGGCCGAGTTGAACGTCGGGATACTGTTTGGCGATCTCTAGCCGCAGGGATGCCTCTGCCACCTTGTAGTCGGCTAGGGCAGCGAGTAGATCGCTGCGGTGAGTCAGCGCGGTCCTGCGAGCTGCGCTTCCAGGGGTGGAAGGGAATTGGGTGAAGTCAGAGAAGTCCAAATCTACCGCCCGAAGTGCTGACGAAGGGATACCAATGGCGGCGGCGAGTTGCGCCTGAGCGGTGTCGGACTGCTGGTCTGCATCGTGAAGTGCAAGCTTTGCGCGATTGAGTGACAGCCGTGCCTGGGTCACCTCGAAGGCGGGTGCTTCGCCGACCTTGACCTGGGCCTCCAGTTTTTGGAGGGTCTCGTCGTGCAAAGCGATTTCGTTTTTAAGAAGGGCTGCGTTTTCTCTTCCCGCGTAGAGTTTCAGCATTGCATCGCGCACTTTGGTGCGGGCCGTCCAGGCTGCAGCGGATGCCAGAAGTTGAACGGACTCGAGTTCTGCCCGGGCTTGGTCTAGCCGTCTGGCGCGCTTTCCTGCAGTCTCGATTGGCACGTTCAGGGACGGGGTGATGATCCAGGGCGAGATTCCTCTGGTGGAGCTGTTGTAGCCTGGGGAAAACGACAGAGTCGGGTTTGGGCGTTCGCTGGCGATCGTGATGCCCGCTTCTGTCTGGGCCACCATGGATTGAGCGACCCTTACTTCGCCACTAAAGAAGGCGGCGGCGAGGGCGAGCTTGTCCGTCGTCCAAGAGCCGCCTGCCTTTTGTTCAACCAGAAATGCCTGAAGCGCAGGGTCGGCCAGGGAACGATTGGCAAATGCAGATGCACTGACGTCGGCAGACAGCGGGCTGGACTGGAATTGAACACAGGCCGTCAAGCAAAGGCCCGTGAGGCCAAGCGCTAGGTTGTTGAGGGTGATGAGGCGGGGCATCCACATGGTCCACTCTAACGTACCGCTGCGATGACTGTTCCACATAATGTGACCTGAGAGCGAAATTTGCGATTTTTGTCTCGGTTTGACCACAGATCATTGGTTATCGTTCCCGTCAATACAGCACAATGGTTTATCGATTCGATGGAATTGGTGCGGTGCGGGAGAGTTCGGTGCATGAAAACAACAACACATTCAATGACTCCACCAATGACCTCTGAAGCCCGGTCCGAATCCGTCATCCCGATCTGGCTGAAGATTGCCTACACCGCATTTCTCGCGGTGATGATCCCGACCTATTTGAAAAACTACGGGCCGACAAACTTCGTTTACTTCTGCGATGTCGCCCTCCTGATCACGCTCTATGCGGTTTGGGCGGAGAGCAAGATGGCGGCATCGATGGCTGCGGTGGGGATTCTATTGCCGCAGCTTTTTTGGTGCTTGGACTTCGGCTGGCAGCTTTTTCAGACGATGCGTGGTGCCGAACATTCCGGGATGACTGCCTACATGTTTGACGAGCACAAATCACTGTTCCTGCGCGGGTTGTCTCTCTTCCATGGTTGGCTGCCTTTCCTATTGTTGTTCCTGGTGTCGCGACTTGGTTACGATGCCCGGGCCTTGAAGGCGTGGACGGTGTTGGCGTGGGTGCTGTGCCTGGTGGCTTTCTTCTTCTTGCCTCCGGCTGGGGCTCAGGTGGCGGATCCGAATCTGCCAGTGAACGTCAACTACGTTTTCGGCTTGGATGATGCCCAGCCACAGCAAATGATGCCACAGGGGCTTTATCTGATCGTATGGATGGCGCTGCTGTATGTGTTGGCTTATCTTCCCACGCACGTGCTTCTCAAAAGATTTGCCACCCGTCGCAACGCCTAATTCTTCCCGAAAATGGACACACAATCATCTCAAGAACCCCCCGGCTGGAAGCGCGGCTTCTGGAGCCTATTCGTGGTGCAATTCCAAGGCGCGTTTAGCGACAATGTCTTCAAGTATCTGGTGATCTTTATGGCCAGCGCGAAGGTGGCGGTCGAGGTCAGGGATCAATACATCTCCGTGGTGCTGGCGATCTTTGCGCTGCCGTTCATTCTCTTTGCCATGGCGGGCGGGTATTGTGCGGATCGCTATCGCAAGCGGACAGTGGTGGTTTACACCAAGGTCTTGGAAGTGGCGGTGATGGTGCTGGGTGTGCTGGGTCTGTTTTTGCAGAACCTACCGTTGCTGCTGATTGTGGTCTTTCTGATGAGCGTGCAGAGCGCCTTCTTCGGACCGTCCAAATACAGTCTCCTGCCCGAGATGCTGCCGGAGCCAAAGTTGTCCTGGGGCAATGGCATCCTGAGTTTGGGAACCTTTATGGCGATCATCACGGGTGGGATCGTGGCCGGAGTGCTCTCTGACAGGTTGGCAAGTGATCAGACTTGGATGGCGGGCCTGGGATTGGTGGGGCTGGCGGTGCTGGGCCTGACCTTTAGCCGCGGCATTCTGAACCTGCCTGCAGCGGCTCCAGAGAAGAAGTTTCGCCTCAATTTCTTTGCTGATATCTGGACCAATCTCCAGGGAATTCGTGGGGATCGTGTGTTGCTGTTGGCGATCTCCGGTAGCGTGTATTTTTGGTTCTTGGCAGCGCTTTTCGGTGATCCGACGATCTTGGTTTACAGCAAAGACTTGCTGCATCTGAACGATACTGAGATCGGCATCATCCGCGCTTGTCTGGCCGTGGGAATCGGCGTCGGAAGTGCTGCTGCGGGTTTTTTATCCGGACGGAAGATCGAGTATGGCTTGGTCCCACTGGGGGCGATGGGCTTGGCCATGAGCGCTGCCTTGCTGGGGATCCCTGGGCTGACGGCGGTGCATGTCGGCATCCTGCTGGCGTTGCTGGGGTTTTCCGGCGGTTTTTACATGGTGCCGCTGAACGCACTGATCCAGCATCGGCCGGATGCCAAGAATAAGGGTTCAGTTATTGCGACCGAATCGTGGCTGACATCTGTGGGGATCTTTGTGGCCTCTGGAGCGTTTTGGTTGATGAAGACGCAGTTGGCCCTTGCTCCAACAACGATCTTTTTGGTGGGCGCGGCGGTGACGTTGGTGGCGACGATCTATGCCATGTGGTTGGTGCCTGACTCGTTGGTGCGCCTGATTTTGTGGATCTTGACGCACACCTTTTATCGGGTGCGGGTGGAAGGTCGGGAAAACATTCCTGAGCGCGGTGGAGCGCTGTTTGTGTGCAATCACCTTTCGATGATGGATGCCTGCTTTCTCATTGCCTCCACCGATCGGCACATCCGCTTTATCATGTATCAGGGAATCTACGATAAGTGGTGGGTGAAGCCCTTCGCAAAGATGCTGAAGGTCATCCCCATCAGCTCTGAGGCTCGGCCTCGCGAGATGATCAAGTCGCTGCAGGCGGCGACGGAGTGGATCAAAAAAGGTGAGGTGGTGTGCATCTTTGCCGAGGGACAGATCACGCGGATCGGGCAGATGCTGCCTTTCCGTCGCGGCATGAATCGCATTATGAAGGGGGTAGATGCACCGATCGTGCCGGTGCATTTGGACAATGTTTGGGGCAGCATCTTCAGCTTCGAAAAAGGTCGTTTCTATACCAAGCTGCCGAGCTCCCTTCCGTATCCGATCACAGTGAGCTACGGTTCGCCATTGCCACCTGATGCTGCACCATCGGTCGTTCGGCAGGCTGTGGGTGAACTGGGTGCGGCGGCCTGGGAATTACGGAAGCCCGACATGCCGACGCTGCATCGTTCCTATGTGAAGACGGCGCGTCGGCATCCGCTGCGCTTTGCGATGACGGATGCGACTTCTCCTCGCATCGGTTTCTTTACTTCGCTGATGAAGACGTTGTTCCTCGGGCGGCGATTGAAGAAGGTGTGGAGCGACGATGAGATGGTGGGCATCCTGCTGCCTCCGTCAGTAGCCGGCGCACTGGTCAATCATGCGGCGATGCTGGCGGGTAAGGTGCCGGTGAATCTGAACTACACGCTCTCTTCCGATGGCATCGCCTCCTGCATTCGGCAGTGCGGGATTCAGCATGTGGTGACGTCGGACAAGTTCCTTTCCAAGCTGAATCTTTCCCTGCCCGTTGAGGCGGTGAAGCTTGAAGAAATCGCTGCAAAACCAGGCCTTGGCGAGAAGCTCTACGCCCTGCTGATGGCGGCCGTTTTTCCGATTCGGTTGATTGAAAAGGCGTTGGGTTCAAAGAGCAAGCGAACCATTGACGACCTGGCGACGGTCATCTTTTCGAGCGGCAGCACAGGAGAGCCAAAGGGTGTGATGCTGTCCCACTTTAACGTGGTTTCCAATGTGCAGCAGATCAATCAAGTGTTTGCCTTTGAACCTGATGATCGGCTTCTGGGGGTGCTGCCGTTTTTCCATTCCTTCGGGTTTACTGGAACTTTGGGCGCGCCAGCGGTACTCGGACTGGGAGTTGCGTTCCATTTCAATCCGACCGATTCCAAAGTAGTGGGTGATTTGACGCTGAAGAATGAGCTGACCTTCCTCCTGGCCACGCCGACCTTCCTCCAGATTTACATGCGCGGTTGCCAGCCGGAGCAGTTCGGCAGCGTGCGCTTCATCATGGTGGGGGCGGAGAAATTGCCGGAGCGTTTGGCGCAAGCCTTCGCGGATCAGTTTGGGATTCGCCCGATGGAGGCCTATGGCTGCACAGAGTGTTCACCTGCCGTCAGTGTGAATCGGATGGACTTTCGAGCGTCTGGATTTCATCAGATCGGTGGGAAACGCGGTAGTATAGGCCATCCGCTGCCAGGCATGACGGTACGGATTGTGGATCCTGGGACAATGGAGCCTGTGGAAGCGGGGCAGCCAGGATTGATGCTGCTGAAGGGGCCGAATGTGATGGAGGGCTACCTGAACAACCCTGAAAAGACCGCCGAAGTTCTCCGGGATGGTTGGTATACGACGGGGGACATTGTTGCTGCGGATGAAGACGGGTTTTTGACGATCACAGATCGACTCAGTCGCTTCAGCAAGATCGGCGGTGAGATGGTTCCTCACATCAAGATCGAAGAAAAACTGCACGAACTCGCTGGGGTCACGACGCAAACCTTTAGCGTGACCAGCGTGTCCGACGCAAAGAAAGGGGAGCGGCTCATGGTGCTGCACACTCTGGTGGGGACCTCACTAGACGGAGTCATCGAGAAGCTGGCCACTCTGGATCTACCCAATTTGTGGAAACCCAAGCGGGATCAATTCGTGCCTGTGGAGGTGCTGCCCGTCCTTGGAACGGGGAAGACGGACCTGCGCCGCGTTAAAGAGATTGCACTGGCTGCTGCGGCCAACGAATCCGTGTAAGAAAGGAAAAGGCGGGGCGTTCTGCCTCTTCCATGATTCGAAACACCCTACTTACCCTCGTTCTCGGTCTCGCCAGCATGGCGATGGCAGAGCAGCAGCTGCCGGACAGCGCCAAGGTCGGCCAATTTTATGCTGGCTGCCAGATCTACACCTTCAAGGAATTTCCGGTGCTCGAAGCGCTGGATAAGATCGCCGCTTGCGGCGGAAAGACGGTGGAGTTTTTCCCGGGGCACAAGCTCAGTGCCGATGATCCAAAGACGAAGTTTGACCAAAACACGACGATGGAACAGCGCGCCCCGGTGAAGGCGAAGCTCAAGGAACTGGGGCTCACACCAGTGGGTTTCGGCGTCGTGGGTGGTCTGGGCAAGGATGAAGAAAGTGCCCGCAAGGTCTTTGAATTCTGCAAGGACATGGGTATCGGCATGGTTGTCGCAGAGCCGCTGGAAACCAAGGAGGCCTTCGACATCATCGAGAAGCTTGTGAAGGAATTCGACATCAAGATGGCGATTCACAATCACCCGAAAAAGCCGCTCGATCGCAGCTACAAGTATTGGGATCCTGAGTACGTCCTTAGCTGGGTGAAGGATCGCGATCCGCGCATGGGTTCTTGCTGTGATATCGGTCACTTTGTCCGCAGTGGTATCAAGCCTGTCGATGCGATCCGCATTCTGAAGGGCCGCATCCTCGACAGCCACGTCAAGGATCTGGATCAGTTTGGCGTTCGCGAGGCCAAAGATCAGATCTGGGGCACTGGTATGTCCGACATTCCTGCGGTGTTGAACCTCTACATCGAACAGGGCTTCTATGGCCCGCTGGACGTCGAGTGGGAAAAGGATTGGCTGACCAGCCAGGCAGACGTTACCAAATGCCTGGAGTGGCTGAAGAACTTCCAGCCTGCCGCGAAGTAGTTCGGAAAGGTTAATTTTGGGGCGGGTGGGGCTTTGTTCCGCCCGTCCTTTTTTGCGCCCGGTGCACATGGCGGGGGCTTGTGAAATTTTTCACAAATGGCGCTTGCCGGGGTTCCTGCTGTCCCCATCTTAGCGGCATGTCATCTGCTGCAGTCCAGTACCTCCCCGGAAAGGAACCTCATGCCCGTGAGCGGCGTCTGATTTTCCGCAATGTCGATCGTGTCGGTTACGATCCATCCATTGATTGTTATCTGAAGGACGGGGGCTATGAGCAGCTCAAGGTGGCCCTGAAGATGGAGAAGATCGCCATCATCAACGAGGTGAAGGCGGCAGGGCTGCGCGGTCGCGGCGGTGCGGGCTTCCCGACCGGGGTGAAGTGGGGTTTCATCCCTCCGACCAACACAAAGCCAGTCTATCTGATCTGCAACGCGGATGAGTCCGAACCCGGCACGTTCAAGGATCGGTACATCATGCACCAAGATCCGCATCAACTGGTCGAAGGCATGGCGATCTCCTGCTTCGCCGTCGGTGCTAAGCTGGCATACATCTACGTTCGCGAGGAATTCCCAGAAGCGGCGATCATCCTGGAGAAAGCCATCGCAGAAGCGCATTCCAAGGGCTTCTTGGGTAAGAACATCCTGGGCTCCGGCTTTGACTGCGAGATTTACGTGCACCGCGGCGCGGGTGCTTATATTTGCGGGGAAGAAACGGGTTTGATCGAGTCTCTGGAGGGCAAGCGCCCTTACCCGCGAATCAAGCCGCCGTATTTCCCCGCAGCGCTGGGTCTCTACATGTGCCCGACTATCGTGAACAATGTGGAGTCGCTCTGCCACGTGAAGCACATCATCCAGATGGGGGGGGCTGAATATGCAAAGATGGGCACGCCAAACAATACCGGCACACGAATTCTTTGCGTCAGCGGCGATGTTCAAAAGCCGGGCTACTACGAGGTAGAAGTCGGCAAGGTGACGATGGGAGAAGTGATCGACGTGCTGTGCGGTGGTTTGAAGCCTGGCCGCAAGCTGAAGGCGATCATTCCTGGCGGCTCCTCTGCTAAAGTTCTGCGCGCGGATGAGACCTTCAAACTGAAGGACGGCCGTGAACTGGGCATCTTGGACATTCCGATGGATTTTGACACCATGGCCGCTTGCGGCACGATGGCTGGGTCCGGTGGAGTCATCATCATGGATGACAGCCGCAGTATGAGCTGGGTGATCAACAACTTGAACAATTTCTATGCGCACGAGAGCTGTGGTCAGTGCACCCCATGCCGTGAAGGCAGCCTCTGGATGAAGAAGATCAGCGATCGTATCGTGGCAGGTAAAGCCAGCCCCGATGACGTGGACACGCTGGAGACGGTGGCCAATCAGATTGAAGGCAAGACTATCTGCGCTTTTGGTGAGGCTTGCTCTTGGCCGACCCAGAGCTTCATCAAGAAGTTCCGCGATGAGCTCAAGGGAGACTGCAAGCCAGAGCTTGCAGGGCGTGTCGTTAATGGCGAGACCGCGGTCGCCGCCGCTGGGCTTAGCGCCTAACGGGGCTTACTTTTTGCCGATTACGCTGCGCGGGGTGTGCTCTGTCAGCAGCGTGTCGGTGTGGACTTCCACCAGGTTTTCGCGGCCCAGGAACTCCATCAGAATACGGACGCGTTCTTTGGCATTGGTGAGACTGGAGACAATTCCTCGCAGACCTTGCATTGGGCCAGCGGTCACCTCGACCTCGTCGCCAAGTGCGATGGGGACTTCGACGAGGCGGATGTCCTCGTGTTGCATCTCTTCTTTGAGTTCCGCAATGAAAGAGTCCGCCACCTGGGCGAGCTGTCCTCCAAATTCGAGGACTCGTAGGACGTTCTGGGCGTGCTTGACCGCGCGATAGGACGCGGCGGGGGTGAATCGGGCAAAAAAATAGCCGGGGAATAGCGCTTCCATGAACCAGACTTTCCCACGCCGGGTACTGCGCTGAAAACGGATCCGTGGACAGTAGCTCTGAACGTCAGGCAGGTCTGCGATCATTCCGGCTGCCATGTGCTCGCATTTTGGCTTGGCGTGGACCACGTACCAAGCGGGTTGGCTAGAGGTCGGCTCTTTTTCAGACATCGGAGGCAATGAGTGGGCTGCGGTTTGGAGTGCACATTGGCCATCTAATGGGCGAGAGCAACTGCTTAACCAACCTGCATAGTCAGGGAATTTTCAAAAAATGTGCCGATGTGAGTCAGCGAAAGCAAAAACGCGAGCGGCCTCTCGGCTCACTCGCGTTTGGTGATTCGGTGGGTTGGCTCGTGGCAGGCCCACCAAAAGATGCGACCTGATTACTTCTTCGCCTGATCCTGTGGTGGAACGCGGAAGAGCTTACCGGTATAAGGGCACTTCACTTCCATCCCCACTGGGAGGCCAGTGACGTCAACAAGCTGATGCTTGGCGGCGTAGGGACTATTCACAAAACCTGGGCGACCTGCGACTGCGGAGCCATAAGGAATGGTGGCGGCTTCTGCCACGGCTGGTGGCGGGTTGTTGGCTGCGGGCGGTGCGCTGGGCTTTGGCTGCGTCGGGGCGACAGGTGGGTTGTTGGAGAGAGCTGGCGTATTGGCTGCCACCTTTGTCGCGGGTGCATTTGCGGCGACTTGGCTAGGAGCGTTTGGGCGTGGTTGCGGCGCTGCGGCTGGTTTTGGCTGCGGAGCGGGTGTCGGCGCTGGGCTTGGTGCGGCGGCTACGACTGGAGCCTGGATTGCCGCAGATGGTACAATAAATGGCTTCTGAGTGAATGGGCAAACGACCTTGGAACCAGCGGCGACTCCACGAACATCGACCAAGCGGGACGGTGTAGTAAATGGGGTGCGAACATAGCCTGGAAGTCCTGGGACAGCCTGGGCGACTGGGGCCTGCGTGCTCACCTGGGATGGTGGCGGAGTGCTCGGCATCACTGGAGTAGTGGGCGCGGCAGGTCCGATGAGGGATGGGGTGCTGGTGCTGGCAACCATTTGCTTGGTTTGCACAGGAGCGGTGGCAGGTGCCGATGCAGGAGCACTGTCTGACTTGACCTCATTCATCACGTAGGGGATGAGACCTTCGCGTTGAATTTGACGCCATGCTTGTGCAGGTGGCATCGAGCATGACGAGACGATGGAAACAGCGAGGCCGCAGAATCCAAGGCGGGCGATTGAAGACAGTCGAGAGGTTTGCATAATCGGTCGTTTGTTTTTTTGAATAACCGTCGCCATTGTATGGAATTTTTTAGATTGTGCAACAGTGTCCACAGGTAAGGCTATAAAGTTGATCGCTTTCGACAAAATAGCCATAAACAATTATAATAACAATAAATAAACTTTCCCTTTTTTATGCACTGGAGGATCGTTTTTGTGGGTGAACCCAGCCTCAAATGGGCAAAATCTGGCATCGAGGACTACTCAAAACGTTTGCAACGGATGGCTCGAATGGAATTGATCGCCGTCAAAGACGGTGCTGCTGTGGCTGTTGAGGAGCGTCTTCTCGCTGCATCAGAGGGAACGTTGCGTGTTTTGATGGATGAGCGGGGAAAATCACTGCGCAGCATGGAGGTAGCCAAGTGGATCCAGCAACACGAGGTTGCTGGGACGAAAAAGGTCAGCCTGATTGTTGGTGGAGCAGAAGGTCATAGTGATCGGATGCGGAAGATGGCAGACGCGATGTGGTCGCTGTCTGCGATGACTCTGCAGCATGAACTCGCGCTGGTGGTTTTGCTTGAACAGATCTATCGCGCCTACTCAATCAATCGTGGTGAACCGTACCATCGCGAGGGATGATGCGGCATTCAGATTGTTGCAGATTTGCGATGCAAATATTAGATCATTCCACTTGTTGCGAAACGCCTTGGATCATGATATTCAAGATGTGTCCACATGAGCTGTGTGGTGCTCCTCCCGATGCCCCCGTCTGTTTTGCATAACGTGATTCACCCAAAAGTTCCGCCACCACAAAATGGAGGGGGTGGCGTTGTTGCGCCCGCATTAGTGGCAGGTCAGGATGGTGGAGAGTTGCTCTCCATGGTTGTGGAGCATGCGCCGGTGGCAATCGCTGTCTTTGACCGCGAAATGCGCTATCTCCTAGCCAATCGGCAATGGGTGACGGAGTTCAATCTTGAAGCCATGGGGCCACTGGTCGGACGTGTGCAATATGAGGTCTTTCCGGCGCTCCATCATGGATGGCGGCAGGTCTATGAGCGCGCAATGCAGGGCCATGTCGTTCGCAGTGATCGTGATCTGATCGCTGGTCCAGATGGCCAACCGGTGGTCTTCCGCTGGGAGGTTCGCCCTTGGCGGGATGGCAACGATGTGCAGGTCGCTGGCATCATGGTGACCTGTGACAAATTTGCCCCTGTGGTATTGCCGGCGGAAGCGGTCGAGGACACTGAGGCGACTGCGGCGAACTTTGCTCCTACGCCGCCTACGGTTGCTGAGGGCGCCCCCACCCCCGGGTTCGATGAGTGGTCTGTGCCTGTCGTCTTGCTGGATTCGACTGGTGTCGTCCAGCAGGCGAATCCGTCGGCGATGCAGCTTTGTCTAGCGCGTGGAATTCAGGAGCGGCAAAGCTTTTTCTGGGATGCTTTTGCTTGTGGCCGTGAGATCGCGGCGAATCGCAAAGCGATGCTGACCAGCCTTGCCAAAATTCATCTGCCAGGGAACACTGGAAGCGAAACGGTGCTGCTTCGAGCCGTCGAGGGAACGACTTCGGAAAATCCGCCGTTGCGCTGGATGTTGATTCGTCAAAAGGGTGGACAAAACGTGGTGGCCATCGGCCTCGGCAATGTGGTTGAGTCTGCGCCGATTGCGAAGGCCGGGATTCAGCTCACTCCACCCGCCATGACCTCGATCCCTGTGGCACCCGCAGCTGATGCTTTGGAGTTGCGCCGTCTGCAGGAGCAATTGGCACGTACGCAGCAAGAACTGCGCACGATGGAGGAAGCGGAGCGTGGTTTCGTGCGACGCGAAAATCGCCAACGCAGTGTGCTAGAGGTGTTGCCCTGCGGCTTGCTGGTGCTGGATGAGCACGCCACCGTGGTCTTCCAAAACTCCCACTTGGCAAAGATGTTTGGCCGCGCCATTGAGCGCCATGAATCGGTGGAGGCTTGGCTCTCTGGTGCCTGCCGTGATGCGGAACACCGCGAGGAGGTTACCGCGACGTGGCGGGAGTATGTTTGGCGTCGGCAAATCATTCGCACCGTCTCTCTGGCAAACGCTGAGGGCATGATGAAGGAGGTTGAGATGCATCCGGCGGGGCTTGCTGGGGGTGGATTGGTGATCAGCTTCCGCGATGTGACCGATAGCCGCCGCACTGGAGATCAACTGGTTGCGACTGAGGCGAAATTCCGCTCGATGATCGCCGGATGTCCGATGGGAGTAGTCTTGGTGGATAAGACCGGGACCATTTTTGAGGTCAATCATGCCGCCGAGGATCTGCTAGGGCAGCCCAAGAGTGAGCTACGCCGCATGCCGTTTGACGAGCTTTTGGACGAAGAAAGCATCGCAGCGCGCAAAGAAGCGCTGCGGGAATTGCGCATGAAGTCGGGGGATTCCTCTGCGCATCTCACGGTGCGCCTTGCTGAAGGTTCGCCTGAATCCGAGCCGCTGAGGCTTTCCGTCAATCAAGTGCTGAACGGGGCAGGGGAGCCGCATTGCACGATCCACTTCCTGGAACGTGACCTGCCACCCGTGGTGCCCGTCGTCGAGTCCATGCAGGAGTCCGCCGGGACTGGATTGGAAGCTGATGTACCGATTAGCACTGAAGCGGAGGCGGATCTGGATGTTTGGGAGCCCCTCCTGGCCACGAATGCCACGGGCAGGGTTGTCTCATGGCATTCCGCCGCAGAGGCCATGACGGGCTATGCTGGGGAAGACGTGATTGGTCATCTACTGCACGCATTTTTTAGCCCAACGGACCCTGCTGAGTTTTACGAGGTCCTTGAGGAGTTGACCGCATCTGGGGAGGAATCGCTTTGGCCTTTCTACGGTCACCAAGGCCTGCAGGGCACATGTCTGGTCCGCAGTATTTCTGAGGGGGATTCGCCGCTGGCAGTCAGGATCGAAGTTTTTCTCTCCTCTATAAAGGTGGCAGAGTCGCCAACGGCTTCGGATCTTTCGGAAGGGACGGTATTGAGGCCCGACCAGCGCTGGAGCTTGCTGGATCTCCCACGGGAGAGGTTGCTCCTCAGCGAGACTCACCATCGCATCAAGAATCACCTGCAGATCATCTCCAGCCTGCTGAACCTCCAGGCCCAGTCACTCTCAGATGCCGACGCGCGTGCGGCCTTGCGTGCCAGCCAGATGAGGGTGCGGTCCATCGCGGCGCTGCATGAGCACCTGCACCTACTCGCGATCGGGCAGACGGAGAGCTTTGCGGAATTCGCCACCCATCTCGTCGGCCACCTGCGGGAGTGCTACGGGGTTTCGGAGGATCGCGTGGCGGTCGATCTCGATTTCCAGGCGGGGGCGCTCCATCCTGAGTGGCTGATGCCGCTGGCGCTGACTCTCAGCGAGACTTTGTCCAACACCTTCAAGCACGCCTTCCCCAATGACGCCAGTGGTCGGGTGAGTGTGACGCTCCGGATGACCGAGACGTCGGGGGAACTCACCGTGGCCGACGATGGCTGCGGGTTGCCGCCAGAAATTTCGCAGGGGGATGGTTGGGGGCTGGGATTGAAAATCCTCTCCGTTTTTGCGGAACAGATGCGCGGACAATTGATTGTGAACTCTCCACAAAACGGAAAAACTGAAATTAAACTTCGTTTTTCTATAGCGTTTGCTGATAATTAGAGTTAGATTGGTGCCCTGAGGGCAATCAATGACTGGCTTGGAACGTATTCGCATCCTAATCGTCGAGAATGAAGGGCTTGTTGGCTGTGATATCGCCAACACGCTCGGCAAGCTCGGCTATGAAGTCGTCGCCATCTCTCGCTCCGGCGAAGATGCGCTAAATAAGTATGATGATCTGCGCCCCGATTTGGTGCTGATGGACGTGCATCTCGCGGGGGACATGGACGGTGTGGAGACCGCCAGAAAGCTCAACCAACGCGGCCACGTCGCTGTCGTCTATGTTACCGCCTGTGCGGATCTGGAGACCGTCGCTCGTGCGCGTGAAACCCAGCCTTATGGCTATCTTTTGAAGCCCTTCAGCGAAGATGAGCTCCGCCTGACGGTAGAGGTTGCCGCCACTCGCTATCTGGAAGAAGTCGAGCGCAATCGTCGCGAGCATAGTTATTTCGAGGCCTTCCAGAGTCTTTCCGACGGAGTGATCGCTGCGGATCTTGCCGGAGTCGTGGTCTTCATCAATCCCGCTGCGGCAAAGATCACCGGTTGGCCAGTGGATCAGGCCGTGGGCAGATCTCTGAACGAGGTCTTCCGAATCTTTAAACCCGGTGGCGAACAGGCTGAAGTCCAGTTAACCGACGAATCCGAATCACAGACGGACCGCACTGTTTGGCTCACGACTCGCAGTGGGGATCGTGTAGCCATCCGCGACCGCAGTGCGGCCATGCGCGACCAGCGCAATAGCCTCACGGGCTTGATCATCCTTTTCCGCCGCTTGGCACCGCCGAGTTCAGTGGAGACACAAGCTGCCTCTGCTGGGAATGCAATCGCTGCTACCAGTAGCGCATCCGAAAAGCCGGAAGGTTCCGAACTCGCCGTCGCTGCCACCGAGGCTCCCGCTGAATCTCCTGCGCCGCTCGTCGATGTGGTAGAAAGTATCTCGGACCCTCTCGTCGCCTTGGACGGCCGCTGGCGGGTCATATACGCCAACGCCAGTGCGCTACGCATGTTTGAGAGGTCATCGGAAATGTTGCTGGGCACCTATTTCTGGGACCTGCTGCCAGCCGCTACCCGTGATGCGCATCATGAAGCGATGGCCCATGCGATGCTGCATCGTGAGACGACCAATCGGGAACTCTACTTTGAAGAAAAACAGGCCTGGCTGGAAGTGCGTAGCTATCCCTTTGCGGAAGGCCTGCTCCTGCTCATCAAGGACATCACCTCCCGCCGTGAAGAGGCAGAGCGCCGCAGCCGTATGGATCGCCTGGAGTCGCTCGGTCTTTTGGCTCGCGGCTTTGCCCATGATTTCAACAATCTGTTGACGGTGCTTTTGGGGAATCTGTCACTTGCAGAAATGCGGCAGCGCGGCAACAACTCATCCCCTGAATTGCAGACGGCAAAGCAGGCCACTCTCCAGGCACAAAACTTGGTGCAGCAACTTCTGACCTTTGCTCGCGGTGGTGCACCGATCAAACGCCAGACGAATTTGGGCGAGATGATCGATAAATTCTTCCAGCATCACACACGTGGCGCTGGCATCGACTATCGGGTGGAAGTCCAGCCCGGTATGGCCTCTGTGGCCGTTGATCCGGCTCAGATCCGCCGACTTTTTAGCAACTTGGTTCGCAATTCTGAACAGGCGCAGCCAAACGGTGGCCACATTACCATCCGTTGCTACGTTCCTGAGGCCTCCGAGATGTTTCCAGGGGAGATGGTGTCCGACCTCCCAGCCAACAGTACGGGCATTGTCATTGAGGTCGAAGACAAAGGCGAAGGCATCGCCCCAGAGCATCTGGCGCACATTTTTGAGCCCTAT
Organism: Verrucomicrobiaceae bacterium; assembly: GCA_024232965.1. Taxonomy (GTDB): domain Bacteria; phylum Verrucomicrobiota; class Verrucomicrobiia; order Verrucomicrobiales; family Verrucomicrobiaceae; genus JACKQF01. The sequence continues at coordinate 70,232 of JACKQF010000009.1, forward strand.
TTCAGTACCCGCAAGGCAGAGAACGCGACAGGTCTAGGCCTAACCGTGTGTGAATCGATCGCGAAGGCGCATGGGGGCTCTCTCTCCGTCCGTTCCGATGTTGGCAAAGGCACCACCGTGCGATTTTATCTTCCCGTCGATAGTGATTCGGAGGAAGTCGATGCGATGGGAATGGCCCGCAACTTCGAAGCCCCTCCTGCCGCCGCCGCTCGCATCTTGGTGCTCGAGGATGATCCACTTGTTCGCAGCCTCATCACCCGCAATCTAGCCACCCAAGGTTACGAGATCGTAGAGAGTGCCGAAGGCAGCGAGACCGTCCGCCTCTATCAAGAAGCGATGAATGAAAATCGCACCTTTGATCTCGTGGTGCTGGACCTTTCCATCCCCAACGGCATGGGCGGCGTGCGCGCCATGGAAAAACTGCGCGGAATCGATCCTGAAGTCGTGGCGATTGTATCGTCCGGTTATTCCGACGACCCAGTGATGGCCCGGCCCGCTGCCTACGGTTTCGCGGCAGTGTTGCCAAAACCGTATGAGCCGACCGATCTTCTTCGCCTAGTGAAGAACGTGCTCAGTGCGCGCGGTTTGCGTCGCGCGACCTGATTGTCCTTGTCGCCGCCTCGAAGGAAGCTGGCAAAGGTTGGTGGGGGTGGAGCGTTGGTTTCTTCACCATGCCAACCAACACCACTCCACCCGTCACTCGTCGTGAGTTTCTCCGTCATTCTGCCAAGATCGCGGCCCCATTGATCGTCGCACCCTCGGTGTTGGGGCGCGCTGGGGCCGTCGCGCCGAATTCTAGGATTCAGTTGGCCTGTATCGGTACGGGTGGGCAGGGCACCAGCAATCTGCGCGCCTTCCTGACGGACGAGCGTGTGCAAGTCGTTGGCATCGCAGACGTCGATGACGAGCATCGCGCCGCTGCGGCTAAGCTGGCAGGCTTGAAGATGGAACAGACCACACGCGACTTTCGCGAGATCATCGGGCGTGGTGATGTCGATGTGATCATGAACGCCACGCCAGATCATTGGCATTCGAATGTCGTCACGGCAGCAGCTCGTGCGGGCAAAGATTTGTATTCAGAAAAGCCACTGGCAGCCAGTATCGCTGAGGGGCGTGCCATGTGCATTGCGGTGGAAAAACATCAGCGAATCCTCCAGTGCGGCACATGGCGTCGATCTGGGCTGAAGGTTCGGATGGCCTGTGAACTGGTGCGCAACGGCTACATCGGCACTTTGAAAGAGATCGAAGTCGGTGTGCCAGGCACCTTCGCCATTCGCGGCGGCTACACTGGAATGGAGGAGACTCAACCTGTGCCCGCCCATCTCGACTACGCACGTTGGCTAGGGCCGGCAGCGGAGCGACCTTACACCGCTGCACGCTGCCATTTCAATTTCCGTTGGATCGAGGAATATGCACCGGGCTACATCACCGATTGGGGGGCTCACTTCCTGGATGTTGCCCAGTGGGGAGCGGGAATGGATGAAACTTCACCGACCGAAATCGACGCTACTGAGGTGCGTCGCCGAAAAACGGGGATCTATGATGCGGCGGAAGGTTTCCGGATTGAGTATCACTACGCAAACGGGCTCAAGGTCGTGATGCTGAGCACTGATGACAAGACCAAGTGGGGCACACGTTTCATTGGCAGTGAAGGCTGGATTTTCACCGAGAACGAAACGCTGAAGGCGAGCTCCATCGATATCCTCCGCATCAAAATGAAGGACAACGATGTGCGCTTGTATGAATCAAAGAATCACCATCGCAATTTCATCGATTGTGTATTGTCTCGAAAAACGCCTGCGGCCCCAGCTCCCGTGGCTCAGCGTGCGGCGACGGTTTGTCATCTCGGTGCCATATCCGCCGTCTTGAAACGTCCGCTGAAGTTTGATCCCGCAGCGGAGAACTTTGGTAGCGATGCCGACGCCAACGCACTGCTCATCCGACCCATGCGTGACGAGTGGAAGCTGACGGCCTAATTGAAAAGAGCCCAGCCTATGAATGTTAGATTCTTCCTCCAGATCATAGCTCTTTCGAGCTTCGTGCCAATCATGTCTGCGAGGGAAGCGCCGCCGCCTTCTGACATTGTGGTGGAGACCAATGTCATGGTGCCAATGCGCGACGGTGTGAAACTGGCGACGGATATCTATCGTCCGGCCAAGGATGGGGTCGCCGTTGCGGAAAAACTGCCCGTCATCCTCACTCGGCTCCCATACAACAAAGATGGTGCGAAACGGCACGGCCAGTACTTTGCCCAGCACGGCTATATCTTTGTTGCCCAGGATACGCGGGGTCGTTACGCCAGCGAGGGCGTTTGGCACTGGATGACGGACGATGGCCCCGACGGTGTGGACTGTGCTGCCTGGATCATTTCCCAGCCTTGGAGCGATGCTAAAATCGGCATGATCGGTACCAGCTACGTTGGCGGCACTCAGCACGCAATGGCGCTGGCCGATGCTCCTGGTTTATCCACCGTGATCCCGGTGGATGCTGTCTCAAACTGCGGTGTTCAGTCCATGCGCAATGCCGGCGCGTTCGAACTGCGATTTTGGAATTGGATCATGCTGAACGGTGGTCGGGGCAGCAATGCGGCTCAGGACGCGGGCACTGAAGCCGTGCTGAAAGAGATGGCGGACAACCGCCTCAGCTACCTCGCGCGATTGCCGCTGCGCCCAGGGATGACACCACTGAAACTCGCCCCCGAATACGAAGATTGGCTGGTGCAGGCCATGCGGCATCCGGCGAACGATGACTTTTGGAAACAGAACAACATCATCGATCATGCGGCCGCGTATAAGGACATCCCCGTCTATCTGGTCGGAGGTTGGTACGATTCATGGGCTGGGAACACCACGTCAAACTTCCGAGCCCTGACTGCTGTCTTGAAGAGTGATGTTTATCTGATCATGGGGCCGTGGATCCACGGACAGCAGGCGAAGAGTTCGCATGGCCAGGTGGATTTCGGATCGGATGCCGCCATCGCTGACGAGCTGGCTTGGCGGTTGGAGTGGTATGATCACACGCTGAAGGGGAAGGATAACAGCGTCGGCAAGGATGCTCCCTTTGCGACTCGGGTCCGCTATTTCACGATGGGTCGCGGCGATGACCATAAGACGCCGGAAGGACGGCTATTCCATGGGGGCTCATGGCGGGAGTCAAACATTTGGCCCCCAGCCGGGGTCATGTCTGTGCCTTACTACTTTGGGAGCGATGGTGAGCTCTCTACCACTCCACCCAAAGCGGCAGACTCCCAGACCAGTTACGTTTTTGACCCGGCTGAGCCCGTGCCGACCATCGGTGGAAACATATCTAGTGGCGATGGCATCATGCTCCAAGGTGGGTGGGATCAGCGAGGAGGTCCGCATGTATGGAATTGGCAGCTGCCCTTGCCTCTTTCAGCCCGGAATGATATCCTCGTGTTCCAGACTGAACCTTTGACCGAGGACGTTGAGGTCACCGGAGAGTTGGAGGTTAAACTCTGGATCTCTTCGGATGCTGTGGACACCGATTTCACCGCGAAGCTCATCGACGTCTGTCCGGCCTCTGCAGATTGGCCCGGCGGCTTTGATTTAAACATCGCCGACGGCATCTGTCGCGCCCGCTTCCGCGAGTCCTTGACCAGCGAGTCGCTCATGGAGCCGGGCAAGATTTATCCGCTAACCGTGCGGCTCTACCCCACGAGCAACGTCTTCAAAAAGGGCCATCGCATCCGGGTGGATGTGAGTAGCAGCAACTTTCCTCGGTTCGACATCAACCCTAACACCGGCGAGCCCCTGGGTAATAACCGACGCACCCAGAAAGCAGTGAACACACTCTACCATGATCGCGATCATCCTTCCCACATTTTGCTTCCGATCGCTCCTGCTGACTGATCCCAAAAGGTTCGCTTGGTGACCTGTCAGCTGGAATGGTGGCAGATTCGCAGCTGCGAGTATTCGTTGACGGCTCGAAACCGGAAGTGACTGGGGCGGGAGTTCTTGTTGGAAGCCTTTATGTCGTCTTTGCCGGATCAGTCAAGGTGGTGGAGTATTTTCGATCTCGCTGAGACTGTCGAGCCAGACTAATTCTCTGAGTAAAGAAAGGTGGTCAATGGGCTTGTCGCGCTGGCTTCGGTCGCTGCCTCTGCGAGCCCGATCTCGTAGGCCGCTCGGCCAGCTTCACAGGCGGCTTTGAAGGCTGAGGCCATGCGTGCGGGATCGCTAGCGATGGCGATGGCGGTATTCACCAAGACGGCATCTGCGCCCATTTCAAAGGCTTCTGCTGCGTGGCTGGGGGCACCGATGCCGGCATCGACGACGACGGGAACGGTCGCTTGGGCGAGGATGATTTCGATCTGACCACGGGTCGTAATGCCCTGATGAGAGCCGATCGGCGAACCGAGCGGCATCACTGTTGCAGTGCCGATGTCCTGGAGTCGCCGAGCTAGCACAGGGTCTGCGTTGATGTAAGGCAGGACGTTGAATCCCTCTTTGACGAGGATTTCCGCGGCTTTCAGCGTTTCGATCGGATCTGGTAGCAGGTAGCGAGGGTCAGGGTGGATCTCTAGCTTGACCCAATTTGGCATCCCTGCTGCGACGGCGAGTCTGGCGAGACGGACCGCCTCTTCGGCCGTATTTGCCCCGCTGGTGTTGGGCAGCAGGAGGACATTGTCGGGGATGAAATCGAGGATGTTGGCAAAGGGATCTCCCTGGCCAGTGAGGTCAGCACGGCGGAGGGCGACGGTGACGATCTCGGTGCCCGAGGCAATGATGGCCTGGCGCATGAGTTCCCCCGAGGCAAATTTTCCAGTGCCGAGCATGAGTCTCGACTGGAAAACCCGCCCGGCGATGGTGAGTGGGGCGTTGGCCATTTCAGCGCAATTGCAGGCGTTCGAGGAGCTCAGGAAGGTCGAGTTGGAGGCCGATGTAAAAGTCACCAAAGTCGGCGAAGATGGCGCTGACTTCATCGAAACGCATCTCATAGACGATGCTCTTGATCTGGAAAATATCGTGGGCAAAGAGCGTGACGCTCCACTCATGGGTGTCGAGCCCCGTGGAGCCGGTAATCAGTTGGCGCACCTTGCCGGCGTATTTACGCCCGCTTTTGGCATGGCCGGCCATGAACTCGCGGCGTTTGGCGAATTCGGTGGCATACCAGTTAGCACCGACATCGCGACGCTTGCTCATGGGGTAGAAGCACATCACTGGCCAATCGGGCATGTTGGGGTAGAGACGGTCGTTGAAGTACTTGCTCATGTGCGCCTTCCACTCAGCCAGTTTGGCGGTATGGACTTCGCTGCCAACTTCGACGCCTTCGGCGGCGGCGATGCGGGCTGAGGCGTCTTCTTCTTTTTCAGAGTACTCTGTCCACTCCGTCATGGAGAGGTAGCTATAGACGGGGTTCAAGACATCAGGCCCTAGCGCGAGGTTGAGGCGTTTTTCGAATCGGTTGGCATCGTGCAGGCTTGGCGTCAGAAGCATGAGCCCAAGATCTGCCTTGGGGCCGACGATTGCCAGGGAGATGAGTTGGGTCTTTTCTGCGCTGCGGATGTCTGCCAGCGTGGAGGTGAAATGGGTCAGGCGCTCGCGCTTTTCTTCGGGGGTGAGGGCTGCCCAGAAACCGTGGTCGATGTTGTAAAAGAGGTGCTGCACGACCCATCCTTCTTGCGGGATCAAGGTGGCACGGTCAGGCGGAGTGTAGGCGGCGGGGGCGTGGGTGGGGTTGGACATGGGGCGTATTTTGTCGGTAGGCTCTGCACTTTGCCGAAGGTTCGGGCAGGATCAACTGTTCATCACGCGGAGAATCGGATCTTGCTTGTGGGCGGTATTCGTCCCTTTTTGACGAAGAATCGCCCGGATTGGTCGGTTTTTGCGCTCTACTGTGCGGAAAAGGATAGCAGGGGTGAGATTCGGTGCCCGGGAACCTGAATGAGGGTGAAACTCATTGACCTTTTCAAAAAAAGGGCCTCAGTGCGCGGCCCCTTTAGAACCCGTTCCTTTATTCCTCTTCACATACATGGATTCAGAGTCAGTTGAACCTATTGTGCGTCCAGTCAATCGCGGCTGGGTTGCTGTTTTTGTTATTGGCCCTTTTCTGGCAGTGATTGCAGGCGCGATCATGACCGTCAAGAACGGGGCTAGTTGGGTGCCGCTCATGGTTGCAGCGGTCTATTATTCTCTGACAGTGTGGGGGATCGGTCTCGGCTTCCATCGGTTGTTCACTCACCGTGCGTTTCGTGCAAATCGTGTGATTGAATTTGGGCTCGCCTTTTTGGGCTCAATGTCCGCTCAGGGGTCCGTCCTTCGCTGGTGTGCGGTGCACCGTCGCCACCACCAGTATTCCGATCATGACGGCGATCCGCATTCTCCTCACACTGAGGGCGAAGGTGTCAAGGGCTTGCTGAAGGGCATGTGGCACTCGCACATGGGCTGGTTGTTCCGTGAGAATCCTCCTGCGCTCGATAAGGCGGTCGCAGACTTAGCGAAAGACAAGATGGTGATGTGGGTGGACCGGATGTTCCCGGCGATCACGCTCTTTAGCTTGTTTTCGCCCGCTCTGGTGGGCTGGCTGCTCACTGGCACCTGGGAAGGCACGTTGGCGACTTGGATCTGGGCTGGCCCGATCCGCATCTTCTTGTTCCACCACGTGACTTGGTCTGTGAATTCAGTCTGCCACCTTTGGGGTGCCCGTCCTTTTAAAACAAAGGACCAATCCCGCAATCACCCTATCGTTGCTCTCCTGAGCTTTGGCGAAGGCTGGCACAACAACCACCATGCGTTCCCGAACAGTGCACGTTGTGGTATGGCCTGGTGGGAGATCGATATTTCCTACATGCTCCTCTGGACCTGGGAAAAACTTGGCTTGGCATGGGATTTGCACCTGCCGGAGGCTGCGCTGGCGGAACGTCGCCGCAATTGAACGTTCATTTTAAAATCTCGTTCAATTTCTCATTGCAACGATTGAACAGGGAATTATCATCCCGGCCCCGAAACCTGAACCCATACCTTTGAATCATGGCCGACGCCGCTAACAAATACTCCCAGAACGTCTCCGGTGCATACTACGTGGACGATCAATGCATTGATTGTGACCTTTGCCGCGAGACTGCGCCGGCTAACTTCAAGCGTGACGATGACGGAGGTCACTCCTACCTTTACAAGCAGCCTGAGAACGACGACGAGCGCGCACAGTGCGATGAAGCCCTTCAAGGTTGCCCTGTCGAAGCCATTGGCAACGATGGTGAGGAGTAGTCCTCGTCGTTTTTGACTTCTTTTAAACCTCCAGAGGTGCTTGCTCAGTGTTTGGGCAGGAACTCTGGGGGTTTTGTTTTTTAGTGGCGTTAGCGCTCAGCCGCACGCACAGTGGTCGGGTCCATTATGCCTTCCCCACCTGATCCCAGACTGCCCGCATTCGCTGATGTGCGGAGACATCGAATGCTGACGGCGTGGCGTGGTGTGGAGCCGGGTCTACTGGGGGACATGCCGACGCGGACGGTGTCGGATATGGTGGGAAAGGTGGTGGCGCAGAGTGGGATCAACGAACGATTGAAGCTTGAGGAGGTCCAAAATGCGTGGCAGGAGGTCGTGGGCGATTTTCTTTATGGTCAATCAAAGCCCGACACGATCCAGCGAGGCGTCTTGGTGGTGCGTGTGCTGCAGCCGGCGGTCCACCACGCGTTGATGCAGGAGCGGCCCCGAATTCTGAAGCGTTTGCGAGAAAAGCTTGGGCAGAATTTCCTCAAAGAAGTGCGGTTCAAGCATGGTTGATATCGCTGCGGTTATCACACAATGAGATGGAATGACTGGCTGCGCGTTTGTGCCTGGCGGGCTCTTGAAGAGGGCGACGTCGAGGGTGGATTGGTCTCAGTGCAGGCGAGGACCGAGGCGACGACTCGATGTGCGGGTGAACTTGTATCGGACGAGGTGTCGGCTGGTCGCGATGCAGCGGGGATGATGCGGTTTCTACGGGATCGCGCTCGTGTATTGGACGCTGATATCACGACGCAATCGGTCCAGCTCGGTGCCCTGAGGCGACGGTTGATGGTCCCCAAGATTCACTGGGCGCTGGCGCTTGCTGGGTGGGGCGGTGCGGTTGTGTTGGGATTTGGCATGACCGAACTGGGGCAGGCTGGGGAGTTGAATTTGTTGGCTCTGCCGCTGGTGGGGATCCTTTTGTGGAATGCGCTGGTGATTAGTTTGAGCCTGATTGTGGAATTCTGGCCTGCGGGCAAGGACCAGGGGCCGGCGGAGGCGACCCCACCGCCGAAGTGGCTGATGTGGCTTGCTGGTGTGCGGGCGGATGCCAGTGAGGGGGGCGCGAGGGCAATTGTGGCGGAGCGGCATCAGCAGTTGGTATGGCCGGTTGCCTTCCAGAGGTTATGGCTGCGCTTTCGCGGCTGGTTGCACATTGCGGCCGCTCTGTTGGCGCTAGGAAGTGCAGCAGCGCTGTATGCCCGGGGCTGGGCGCGGGAGTATCGGGCAATGTGGGAGAGCACGGTGCTCAAGGATGCTGGCGCGCAAAAGTTTTTCGGGGTCTTGTTTACGCCTGCCTCAAAGGTCCTGGGCTTGGAGCTGCCTTTGGACGAGATCCCTGCGATGCACCGAACCGGAGACACGGAGGTTTCGGGTGTGCCTGCTCTGCCATGGATCCACCTCTATGCGGGGACGCTTTTGCTGGGCATCATCATGCCGCGACTGATGTTGGCGATCTGGGTTGACCGGAGGGCGGCGGCAGAGATCCAGCAGAGGATGCGCGCGCTGCATTGGGAGCGCTATGCGGCGCGGCTACTGCGTGCGACGGAGGGCGGGGATGATCGAATCCCGGTCTGGACTCATCTGCCTGAGGCGTCATTAACCAACGGCGGCGGGCACTCGAGCGAGCCGCTTGCGCTGAAGTTGCGCGAGGCCATGGGCGGGCTACTGCGGCTGGACTGGCGCACGCTGATCGCAGGTCAGGAAGAAGAAATGCTGGCGGCCTGGGTGCCTGACACTCCACGGGCGGTGTTGATTTTTCAACTGGCAACCACACCGGAAATGGAGGTGCAGCGTGCCTTGTGTGCGCAGGTGAGAGCGCAGTTGCAGGGCAAGTTTGCCGATGCGCAGCTCTGGGTTTTGCTGGATGCCCGTGCGCTGGCAAGTCGCTGGACACCGGACCGTTTGGCGGGTCGGGAGAAGCTGTGGCGGGAGACGCTCAGCGGTGTTGTGGATGAACTTTTGACGGTGGGGAAAGAGGGACCAATCGTACAGCCCCCCTTGCGTAAGCCGTGAGGATGATGCAAAGGAGTCCAAAGATGTCTGCGCCCAATCGCGTTGCCTCAGTGGCCAATATGGTGACGCTGAGCCTTATCTCCCATACAAATGCGGGCAAAACTACGCTCGCACGGACACTGCTGCGCCGTGATGTCGGGGATGTGCAGGATGCGCCGCATGTCACACTTTTCAATGAATCGCACACATTGATCGAGACGGCTGATGAAACGCTGCGCCTGTGGGATACGCCCGGTTTTGGCGATAGCACCCGGCTCTTGAAGCGGCTCCAACGGGAAAAAAATCCGGTGATGTGGTTCTTGTCCCAGGCATGGGACCGGTTCACGGATCGTCCTCTGTGGTGCAGCCAGCAGGCGCTGAAAAATGTGCGGGATGATGCGGACGTCGTGCTCTACTTGGTGAATGCGGGAGAGCCGCCTGAAGTCGCGGGCTACATCCCCGCGGAGATGGAGATCCTCAGCTGGGTGGGGAAGCCGGTGCTGGTGCTGCTGAACCAAACAGGCCCACCCCATTCTCCCACGATCGAGCAAGCGGAGGTGGAGCTCTGGAAGGAGCATTTCAGGCCCTATGAATTTGTGAAGGGCGTACTCAGTCTCGATGCTTTTGCGCGTTGCTGGGTGCAGGAGGATCGCTTCATGGAGGCCCTGGAGCAACTGATGGACCCTGGCAAAAAATCTGCCTTTGAGACCCTGCGAATGGCATGGCACCAGCGGAACGTGCAAACCTTTGAAGGGGCGATGAAACTCCTGGCGGAGCAACTGACGGCGGCCGTTCTGGATGCTGCTGACGTGCGTGATGAGACGCTGATGGAGCGTGTCGGTATCCGTCGCGGGGAGATCAATCGCGAATACAATGAGGCTCGCCAAAAGCTGGCGGTGCAGATGGCAGAGCGTGCCGAGCATGCCACCAATGCGCTGATTCGTTTGCACGATCTCGAGGGTTTGGCATCGAGGACAGAGGGGCGATTTTCGGCAGAGCAGTTCCACTCCCCTGAAAAAGTTTCAGAGAGTGTCTGGGGGATCTTGGGCAGTTTTGCTGGCGGAGCGATGGGTGGTCTCATCGCGGATCTCAAGTCTGGCGGCATGACCTTTGGCGGTGGTGCACTGATCGGCGGCATCGGCGCGGGACTGGGTGCCTACGCGCTGATCCGAAGCTACAATCTTGTGCGGGGTGGCGATGATCGGCTGCATTGGTCTTGCGAGCACTTTCGTGAGCAGACACGCCTAGCCTTGCTTTGCTATTTGGCAGTGGCTCACTTTGGTCGCGGACGTGGCAGCTGGCAGGAGAGTGAGCAACCACAGCACTGGCGGGCAGTAGTGGATGGGGTTCTCGAGAAGCACTCCGCCGATCTTGATCAGGCGTGGACGAGTGGAGTGAGGAAGAAGGCGATGCCTGACGTTGTCTTCCGCAGCGTTTCTACCGTCGTGATGAAGTGTGGGCGCGCGGTATTGGATGAGTTGTATCCCAGCGCGTGAATGCCACTCTCGTGATCGGCCCAATCTGAAAAGAAAGAGGCCCTGCGGCATGCGTAGCCGCAGGGCCAGGCGATCCAGCAACCAACAACGAGGATCGTTGGCACGAAATGCTAAGCTGAGGAAAGCTGAGCAGCCGTGGCCTGTGAAGACCGGCTCCGACAGACAGAGTCATGTTAAAAAGTTTTGTGGGAACGTCAACCTGTGCGGCCTTTTTTTGCAAAAAGAGAGGGTGATTATCAATATCGAGAGGGCGATTTGTTCCGAATTTATTAAAATTTCAATAAATTGCCGCTTGACAGAGGTCGGCGTCATCGCCGCAGAGTGTGAATAACTACAACAACTTGTTATTAACCTTGCTTGACTATTTGGGTTCGGGGATGGGTTGGGCGCTGCTTTTCGACTGACTGGCACCTTGATTCGGCCCGATATCGAAGCTTGGGAGGAGCTCGGGGAGTTATCGATCTAACGTCGGAAGAAAGATAGCAGGGCAGGGGTTCGTTGATCACGCATTGAGCAGAGCTACGTTTCGCCTGGAGACGCCCTGTTGTTTCAACCTGTTGAATGAATACTGGTTGAAGCGAGACGGGAACAACGGACGATGCGCTCTGCTTTCATCCCCCCCCAAAATGTACTCAATACTCCGTTCACTAACCAAGAGCGTCTTCACTGCTGCGGCGATCTCTTTACTGGCCTGCAACGCGGCAGAAGCAACCGATTGGACCTCCTGGCGTGGTCCTCTTCAGACTGGCGAAAGTCTGGAGCACTTCAAGAATGCCAAAATCGCTGAGACTCCGGCCTGGACCTATGACTCCCACAGCCGTGGTTGTCCTGTGGTGTCCCAGGGTAAGGTTTTCAGTTTTGGCTACCGTGGCGAGAAGGAAGATCTCGTCGAACTCCTCAGCTGCCTGGACGAAAAGACCGGTGCAAAGCTCTGGGAGATCGAGATCAAGGACTTCATTTCCGACACCGTCTATAACCGCTACGCCATTGGATCGCCAACGGTGGACCCGATCACGAAGCGCGTTTATCTGCTGACTGCCTATGGCGTTTTTGGCTGCTGGGACTTTGATGGCAAAGAGCTCTGGAGGCACTCCCTCATGGAGGACCTTGGCCGTCTCACGTTTCCGAACTCCAAGGTGGGCAGCCCCGTGATCGAGGGCGACCTCGTCATCGTGCGCGGCATCACAGCGAATTGGGGCTCCGAAGGCCCTGCTTCGGACCGCTTCTACGGCTTTGACAAAATCACTGGGGAACTGGTCTGGTCCAGCTCCCCTGGCGAAGTGCCACCGGTCGATAGTTCCTTCAGCACACCGATTCTGACGACGATTGATGGAAACCGCGTCTTCATCGCTGCTACTGGCTGCGGGAACTGCGTGGCAGTGAATGCTCTCAACGGCAAGGCGTTGTGGCGCCACAAGCTAGCCAAGGCTGGTGTCAATGCGACCGTGGTCCTACACAAAGGCACTGCCGTCTGCATTCAGGGTGACGAGAACGTCGATACGGCTGATAAAGGCCGGATGATGTGCGTGAAGATTCCATCAACTTTTGGCAAAGAGCAGATCGTTATTGACCCGACGCTTGATCCCGTAGCTTGGAAGGCCAATGAAGTCTGGCGCAATTCTCAGTCTTCGGCGTCCGGTTCCCCAACCATCCACGACGGCATCGTCTATCAGATCACGGACACGGGTTCGGTGATTGCCGTCAACGCAGAGACGGGTGCAATCGTCTGGGAGGCGAAAGTCAGCAACGGCAACACTCATTCCTCACCAATCTATGTGGATGGCCGGATCTATGCACCGCTGATGGAAGGCGCAGTCTTCGTTCTTGATGCTAAAGACGGCAAGGAGCTACAGAAGATCAAGCTTGAGGGCAACTGCATCGGCGCTGTGGCTCTCTGCAATTCCCATCTCTATGTGCACACGACCGAGAAGCTCTACTGCTTCCCGATTGAAAACGAAGGGGTGACCGTGGATGCCGCGCCTGAGGCGGCTCCAGCTCCAACCCCTGGCCCGGCTGTAGCGCTCCAGATCATCCCGTCGGAATTCGTCCTGAATCCAGGGGGCAAGGCCTCCTTCCGGGTTCGCTCTGTGGATGCCAGCGGCAATGTCGTCGGTGACGTGAAGAAAGTCTCCTGGGCTACCTTCATCCCGCCAACCGCCAAGGTGAAGGCGCAGATCGATGATGCGAAGTTCAACGATGCCAATGAGATCGTCGCCAACGACGACGCCAAAATGGGTGCTGGTGCCTTCAAGGCCACTACTGAAGATGGTCTCTCTGGCGTCATTCGCGGTCGCGTGTTGCCGAAGCCTCCATTTGAGCAGGACTTCAGTGCCGCTGCTCTGACGCAGGAATTCCCAGCGGATTCTGCCTACCCTGCTTACAAATACGCATTCCCTCCGTTGCCTTGGATCGGTGCCCGTTTCAAATTCCAGATCATGGATGAAGGTGGCGAGCACGTGCTCGGCAAAAGCTTTGACCGTCTGCTCTTCCAGCGCGGCACGGTTTTCATGGGCACCTCTGACATGCATGACTACACAGTGCAGGCAGATCTCATGACCGACGGCAATCGCCGTGTGAAGTCCGACGTAGGCGTGATCAACCAGCGCTATGCGATCGTCCTCAAGGGCAATGCAAATGTGCTTGAAATCAGTTCGAACTTCGAGCGTCTCACACGCACAGCGCCGCTGAAAATCGCTGCCCAGACATGGTACACACTGAAGACTCAGGTAAAAGTTGAAGCAGACGGCCTGAACGGCACGGTTTACGCCAAAGTCTGGGAGCGAGGCACACCAGAGCCAGAGGCATGGACGCTGGAGGCCAAGGTCAATCCAGTGCACAAACAGGGCAGCCCTGGTCTATTTGGTTTCACTCCACAGAACCAGAAGCGAGTCTTCATCGACAACGTCAAAGTGCTTCCCAATCCCTAATCTCTGCCATTCTACGCAATCCTTCTTTAGACACGATTCATGAAAACGAACCTGAAAATCAATGCGCTGCTCGGCGGCGTGCTTGCTGCGTCCTTCCTGGCCGGCAGTGCCTACGTTCCCTCCGCCAATGCGGAAGACTGGCCCACCTGGGGCAAAAACGAGACCCGCAACATGGTCTCCGATGAAAAAGGCCTGCCGATCGATATCGAACTGGGCACCAAAAAGGCGGGCACCGATGAAGTCGATCTTTCCACCACCAAAAACGTGGCTTGGATCGCAAAGCTAGGTTCCCAATCCTACGGAACCCCCAACATCGCTGGTGGCTTCGTTTATGTCGGCACGAACAACGAGTCTCCTCGCAACAAAGGCCACATTGGCGACCGCGGGGTCGTCATGGCGTTTGATGAATACACGGGTGCTTTCAAATGGCAGATGATCTCTCCAAAGCTTGGCGCAGGTAAGGTCTCTGACTGGGAATACCTTGGAATGTGCTCCACCCCGACCGTCGTCGGCACCAAGGGTTACGTGGTGACAAACCGTTGCGAGGTCGTTTGCATCGACCTCAATGGAATGTCCGACGGTAACCAGGGTTTCCAAGATGAGGCCAAATACACCGCCACGGCAGACAAGGACGGTAAGATTGTTGAGCCTGAAATCGGCGCGACAGACGCCGATATCCTGTGGGTCTATGACATGCGCAAAGAGCTTGGTGTTTTCCCACACAACATCGCCTCCAACTACCCGCTGGTTTATGAGGGCAATGTTTATGTCGCCACCTCCAACGGGGTTGATTGGTCCCACACGAACATCCCTGCGCCGACCGCACCTTCCTTTCTCTGCCTCAGTGCTGATAAGGGAGAGTACGTCGCTGAAATGGCGGCGGAGGCCCAAGTGTCTGAAAACATCATGCACTGCAACTGGTCATCCCCAACGGTGGCGATGGTCAATGGCAAGGCGCAGATCATCTTTGCAGCTGGCGATGGCTGGGTCTATGGCATGGGCACCGCTGCTGATAAGGTGAAGGTGGACGACGAAATCTCCGAGTTGCCGATCCTTTGGAAATACAACGCCTGCCCGAAAGAGTATCGCGTTGATGAAAACGGCGAGAAGCGCAAATACGCCGAATATGATGGTCCTAGCGAGTTGATCAGCACGCCTGTCATTCACGATGGTTTGATCTACGTCTCCATCGGTCAGGACCCTGAGCACGGCGAAGGTGTCGGCATGATGAGCTGCATCGATCCCACTGGCACCGGTGACCTTACGGATAAGCCAGTCTGGACCTTCCGCGACATTGAGCGCACCATCAGTACCCCAGCGGTGAAGGACGGCCTTGTTTACATGTCCGACTACACCGGCCGCCTCTTCTGCCTTGAGGCAAAGACAGGTAAGCAGGTTTGGAAGTATGATACGAAGGGCCATATCTGGTCCAGCCCGCTCCTCGCGGATGGCAAGATCTTCCTCGGCAACGAAGAAGGCGAGCTCTTCATCTTGGCCGAAGGTAGGGAATTGAAGGTTTTGAAGGAAATTGAGTTCCCAGCCGCCCTCAAGGGCTCCTTGGTTGCCGCAAACGGCGCGCTCTTCCTTGCTACAGACACGCACCTTTATTGCTTCAAAGAAGGCGCGAAGCCTGTGGAAAACTGATCCGCTCTGCGGCTAACAGCTCAAAAACTACAAACTCCTGGTCGTGTCCGCGCGACCAGGAGTTTTTGTTTCGTGATAGTTGCTTGCTTGGGCGACCGTTCGTAGCCATCCACTCATGATGAACAAATTGTCTTTTGGAATTGCCGCCGCTGCGGTCCTTTGCGCTACCCTCTCGGCCCGTGCGGAGGCCGATGTCCCGCAGCGTCGGGCACAGCACGTTATCGTTATCAGCTTTGATGGGGGCAAGCCTGCTGTCATCGCGGAGAGCGAGATGCCCGTGCTGAAACGACTCGCCGCAGAAGGCGCGCACACCTGGGTGGCAAATACGATTTTTCCGCCAAAAACCCTCCCTTCCCATACCTCCATGACGACGGGTGTAGGTCCAGACAAACACCAAATCCTCTGGAACGATTGGATGCCCATCCGCGGGTTAGTGAAAGTGCCGACGATGTTCTCGCTGGCAAAAGAAGCCGGACTCAGTACTGCCCTGTTTGCTGGCAAGGTGAAGTTCCGTCATTTGTGGGTGAAGGACTCTTTGGATGAGTTCAATTTCGGCGGGAAGCAAGATGGTGCCCCGGTTCCTGCGGACCAAAACAAAGCAGTTGTCCCTGCGCAGACCGTAGCAAAAGAAGCCGCCGCCTACATCGTCGCAAACAAGCCTGACCTCTGCTTCATCCATTTCCCAGATGCAGATAGCGCAGGTCACAAGAGCGGTTGGGGCTCGCCTGAGCAAAAAGAGGCGTTCAAGGTGTGTGATCAGGCGCTGAGCCAGATCGTGAAAGCGGTGAAGGACGCAGGCATCGCGGACTCGACCGTGATGATCATGAGCGCCGACCACGGTGGGCACGACAAGAATCACTCAGAGAACATCCCGGACGACATGAATATCCCATGGATCGCCTGGGGGGCAGGAGTGAATCCTGGTCACGAGATCAAGGGGGCGGTCACCACTTTTGACACCGCTGCCACCGCCATCTGGCTTTTGGGTGTGCCCGTTCCAGCCTCGTTTGATGGCAAACCTGTCAAGGAAGCCTTTTCGCCCGTCGCTGCTGCGGTCGCAAAGCCAAAGGCTCCTTGAGTCGCTACTTGGCCATTTCTGCGCGGATTTCACCCGACGCCAAGTAGATGACGTCGTTGTGTTCTGCCCTCTCAACGAGGTGGACCTTAACGTGCTGGGGATCAATTGCTGCCAGCGCCTTACTCATTTCCGGCGGGATAAGGCCATCGTCGACCCCGTGAAACAGAGTGATCTGAGCGCCGTCACTTGCCAATTTTTTGACCAGCGGGCGATTGTCATAGCGGTGTCGGTTGAGGTAACCGAGGGGCCAAAAAAGGACCTTGTTGGCCATGTCGGTCATGCTGGTGAAGGGGGCCAAGAGGATTATGCGATTCACCTTCAACTCATCCGCAGCCAGCAGCGCGGCCGCCGCACCAAGCGAGTGCCCCATGACCCGTAGACGCGGCCTTAGATCAGCGATATCCTTGGCTCCGAGGTGGGTAGTCAGCGCCTCCGCTGCTGCCCTGATGTTTTCCTGAATCCGCGCCGGATTGGGGCTGCCGGCGCACTTTCCGTAGCCGGGGTAATCGACCAGTAGATACGCGTTGCCGCTGTCCCAGTTGTCCGTGTAATAGAGCCAGTCGAGCGCTAGCGATCCATTGCCACCAAAGCAGACCCAGATGGCTGTGGGCTCGCGGTTCGCTTTGTCCCAGGGTGGGATGTAAAAGGCCGTCTGCGAGCCCTGCGAGGTGGTGTAGGTCAGATTGACGCCGTCCGCTTTGCGCAGCATTTCAAGCTGTGCGGCCTCGTAACCTCTCGGCTGGTAGATCATCTGTGACTGGCAGCCCAGCAGGAAGATCACGGGAGTCAAGACTGCGATGGTGATGAGACGAAGCAGGCGGCGGGTGAGGCTCATGGTTTTGGGACAAAGTCAGCGGGATGGTGGCCGCTGATGTATTTGCCGTGATTGAACTCCGCATTCCACATCAGATTACGGTCGTCGTCGCGATCATAGGCATGGCCGTGCCATTGGAAGTTTTCATCGTAGGTAGCGCGAAATCGCAGCGCGCCATCTTCATACCATTTTTGCACGAGACCAAAAAGGACGCCGTTGCGCATCGGGCCTTCGCGCTTCTTCTGACCGTTGGGCCAGTAGTCGATGTGAAGGACTTTTTCCCCATCCTTCCAGGTAATTTCGAGTTCCCGAACCGGCGGATTTCCTGGGGTGAAGCGTCGTTCGACGCCGTTGCGTTTCCCGGCGGTGAAGGGGCGTTCAAACAGCAGTTGTCCTTTGGCGTCGAGCTTCTTGACCGAACCCGTGAAGGGCGTCGTGGCACCGACTTCGTATGCCAATCCATCCTCCCTTACCTCGATCTTGGGTTTTGAGAGAGGTGTCTTTGGGCCTGAATCCGCGGTGGGTTGGTCTTTTTTGCAACCTACAAACGTGAAGACAAAAGCGGTGAAGAAGATGGCGCGTATCATTTGGCTAGATTGGTCAGGGCGCAGCGGATTGCAACGCTGAATCCATTGCACAGTGGCCAGTCTCCAGCATGATGGCCGTTGTGATTGAACCGCCCAACGATGCGATGTCGCTTCTGCATCCGCGCCTCGCCGCGTGGATGGCTGGACGCTTTGGCGCATTGACCGAGGCGCAGGGTTTGACTCTGCCGCATATCATTGCGGGTCGCTCTGTTTTGCTCAGTTCTCCCACGGGCAGTGGCAAGACCTTGGCAGGTTTTCTTGGTGTGCTGGATCATCTGTTGCGGGCGCATGAGGCGGGGGAGTTGGGAGTGGAGACTCGCGCTGTCTATGTCTCCCCACTGCGCGCGCTGACTTATGACATTCAGAAGAACCTGACGGAACCGCTACGCGAGATGGGGCTGGAGGATGTCGTACGCATCGGTCTGCGCAGTGGAGACACCAGCGCGGCGGATCGGGCAAAGCTGCGCAAACGTCCGCCGCACATCTTGCTGACGACTCCGGAGAGTCTCGCCATTATGTTGCCGCAGGAAGCGCAGGCCCGCGCCCTCAGTGCCTGTCGCTTTGTGATCATCGATGAACTCCACGCCGTGGCTGAAAACAAGCGCGGCGCGCATCTGTCGCTGACCCTGGAGCGTCTAGAGGTGCTTGCTGAGCGCCCGATCTGTCGCGTGGGCCTCTCGGCTACGGCGGCACCTTTGGCATTGCTTGCCGAATTGCTCGTCGGAGTGGGTCGTGATTGCGTGATCGCAGAGGCCAGCATGGCGCGTCGTCGTCGGGTGGAGGTTCTGTCGCCTTTGAGCAAAGATCCCTATCCGGCATCGGGCTACACGGCCTCGCGGGTTTTGAATGACATCGCCAAGATCGTGAAGCGCAAACGATCCGTGATCGTGTTCTGCAACACTCGAAGTGGTACGGAAAGTCTGACGATACGTTTAAAGGCCGCCCTGCCGGACTTGGCAGACTCTATCGAGGCCCATCATGCCTCGCTGGATCGGGATGTCCGGTTGGAGGTGGAGGATCGACTCAAGAACGGCGAACTGCGCGCCGTCGTCTGTTCCACGAGTTTGGAGCTTGGCATCGATATCGGGTCGGTGGACTGCGTGGTGATGATCTCCACGCCGAAGGGAATCAGCCGTGCCTTGCAACGCATCGGGCGCAGCGGGCACTCGATTCATGAGGAGAGCCATGGCATTCTGGTAGCCACCAATATCAATGACCTCATGGAGTGCATCGTGTGTTCGGAGATGACGCGCGATGTGCGCCTAGATGCCGTGCGATTGCTGGAGCGACCTCTGGACGTTCTCGCACAGCATCTGGTAGGCATCGCGATGGAGGGCCGATCGACTCCCGATGATGCCTTTGCCTTGATGCAAAAATCGCGGTCCTTCGTCGGGCTAGATCGCGCGGACTTTGATCGCGTCATGCGCTATCTCGAAGGTGGTGGGAGATCATTGGAAAAACAGTATCGCGAGAACTTTGGGAAGGTCATGCTGGTGGAAGGTCTTTTGAAGACACCATCGAAAAAGGTCGAGCGCGAATATTTGGCAAACATCGGCGTGATCCACACCGAGGGCATGGTGAACATCATCCTTGGGAAACGGCGATTGGGCCAAGTTGAGGAAGGCTTCATGAAGGGCCTGCGCCTTGGCGATGTCTTTGTGCTGGCAGGAAAGACCGTGCGACTCGTTGAATCAGGGGTCGGTGAGGCCAAGGTCGAGGCCGCAGCGAGCGCTTTGCCGACCGTGCCCGCATGGAACGCCAACAAGATGCCGCTTGCCAGTGGACTGGCGCAGGAAGTGCGGCAATTGCGCACGGAGTTGGCGCGTCAGTTGGCCCTGCGTTTGCCCGCGTCGGAGATCGCTGACTGGATGGTCGAACGCTTTGTCATTTCTGCGTCAAATGCCCGGGCGGTGGTGGATCATTGCCTGAATCAGTTGGAGATTTCCCACATCCCCACGAAGCACACGTTTTTGATTGAGCGCTTTAGGGACACTCGGCCTGGAGCAGACGAGGATCTTATCTGCTTCTTCTTCCACTCCCTCATCGGACGCGCCGCCAATGATGCGTTGTCCCGTATCGTCGCATGGCGTGTCAAGAATGCGGTGGGTGGCAATGCGTTGGTGACGATTGACGACTACGGCTTTTTGCTGACGCTGAAGAGCTTCCAAGATCTGGTGCTGGAAGACTGGCAGGAGTTGTTCTCAACGGAAAATGCGCAGCAAGACATGCGCGAGGCCTTGAAGGGATCTGAGTTGGTGAAGTGGAACTTTCGTGGTGTCGCACAAACCGGATTGATGGTGCCGCGCAATCGACCTGGACAGGAGCGCAAGGTAAAGCAACTGCGCTGGAGTAGCGAGATTCTCTTCCGCGTGCTGGTGGAGCACGAGCCGGATCATCCGATGTTGGTTCAGGCAGAAAAAGAGGCCACGCACACCTATCTGGATTTGCCCCGCGCGCTGGAGTTTCTTGCAGAAGCGAGCGCACTGCGTTGGGAGTTTGTGGACGTGCCCGTTGTTAGTCCGTTTGCGTTTGGGATGTACGCCAGTCGCATTCGCGAGGGGATGATGCTGGAAGATCCTGAAGAAGCGATTGCGCGACTATGGCGCGAGTTTCGCGCGCGTCCCGCTACACACACTAAGGCCTAGCTGGAGCAAGCGATGCACAACGGGTAGCAAGGATGGCGCAGCATTGCAGGCCAAGGGCTGCGGCGTGATTACGTTTTTACCATTGTAACCACCGTGTGTGCCACAGGGCGGGTACGAACAACCAACTGCAACGATCATGAAAACTCTACTGTCTGTTCTTGTCTTCTCTTTCGGCATTGCTGCTTCGGTCATGGCCGGTATGCCGGTGAATGCGGAGTGCCCCATCTCGGGCAAACCGATCCGATTGATCTTTCGCTCAAAATACAAGGATCAAGTGATCGCATTTTGTTGTGCGGACTGTAAGGACAAATTCGATAAGAGTCCCTCAAGCTACGCCTCCCACGTGAAGGTCGCTGCCAAGCAGCCCTGATCTGATTTGTTGATATTGTTGCCAAAATTCTCTTGGCGATTTTGAAAGCGGCTGCACCATGGTCGCTGTGTGAGAGAACTACTTCTCCTCCCGCTTTGCAGTGCGCTTTTATTGTGTTCCGGCTGCGATGGCGGGGCAGGGGATGCCCTGCCTATGGATGAGGCAGTGGTCAGAGTGACTCTCGTGCAAGGATCGCGAGCTAAGACTTTGCGAGAAATCGCTCCCTACGATGAGGCAATCTGTTGGCAGGAATATCAGGTGGATAAGATCCTCCTGGGAGAGTTGCGTGACCGACCTGCCCGGATTCGAGTGGCACACTGGACAGTGTTGCACGGGAAGGAATTGCCTGCCGTTGGGGCATTGAATCAGCAGGTGGAATTGAGGATTCGGCCCTTCAGGCACTTCCCAGGTTTGGAGTCCGTAGCCTCCAGTGATGATCTTGAGGTGACAGCAGAGGAGATCCCTCTTTTTGTGGACGTGGCACCGCTCCAGGCGGGAATGGCCAATGAGTGGTCTCGCTGGGACTATGGCGGCACGTTTTCAAACCAAATGCGCCAATATTGGAAGCTGCGGGGCCAGTTGGAAGGCGTCGTCCTCGGGAATTCACATGCTGCCAAGGACATCGCGCCGCACCTGTTGAAGTGGGGGCAGAATGAGTCGATACCGGCGGTTTTGAATTTGGGCGCAGCGGGATCAAATGTGAACCTGCAGTGCCTGTTGGCGGAAAAATACGTGGCGACTCTGCCAAAGATCCGCACGGTGATTTGGGTGATGAGCCTGCGATCCTTCAACCAGCAAATGGCGTCAGGCCGCAAAGAGCGGGACTTTCTGGCCAGTTCCGCCTATGCGCACGACAGCTTGCATCCCGAGGAGTTTGCCATTTCCGCTGAAAACTGGCGCTTGGTTCCGGCTCAGGAAGCAAAGCCGCCCTCGGAAGGATTTGTCGATGCCTGGGGCTGGGAGTCGCGCAGCACCTCACACGTTCCGGCCGAGGCGGCACCTTTTGCAGAGTATTTGGCGGCAAACGTTAATCACCCTGAATTTACCTTTGATGAAAAAAGCTGGATGGTGTTTGAGCGCACCGTTCGGGCCTTGGCTGCGAAGGGGATCAAGGTCGCGCTGGTGGCGCCTCCATTCCATCCGACTTTTGCCGGGCGCGAGGTGGCTGATCCAGATGGCACGACGAATGCAGGTGCGCTGCAGACGGTGCAACGCCTTGAAAAACTCGCCGCAGACTGCGAGGGCGTTTCGTTCCGCGACTTCAATCTCGCTGGGAAGAACGACTTTGTGTCCGCAGAGTTTTACGACCTCGATCACCTCGCCGCACGCGGTGCGGAGCGGTTTACTCAGATGCTCGCGGACTGGATTGGGCAGCACTAGTCGCCCAGTACCCCGAGCTCTGCGATGCTGGCTAGGTCGCCACCGCTCTGGTCGGACAGGGCGCGCAGCAGCAGGTAGCGGCCCTTGGTCGCAGGGCACTCGACCGTTTGGGGTTCTTTGCTCTTCGCCAGGGAGGCTTTGGCAATGGGGGCGCCGAAGGTGTCTGCGGTGTCGCTGAGGCTAAATTCCACCTCCTTCAAAGCACCGTTCCAGCCCGCGTCCTGCCTGCCGAGATACACAAAGCCGCGGACGGTATGCTGTGCGCCGAGATCGATGACGAGTTCATGCGGCGGCTTGGCGGCTCCTCCGCTGAACTTGCTGTGCCAGAGAGTGGTGGTGTCGCCATCAATGGCATTGGTGGCCAGTTTCTTGTTCGCGATGTTCTCGCTGCTGACTCGCACCACTTTCCAGTCGGTATTGGATAGCATGCCCTGCGTCGGCATGGCGGCGGTCTTGCCTTTTGCACCCTTTTTCTTCACGCCGGCGGGGCTGGCCTCATAGCTCGCGTCGTCCTGCTTGCCATACTTCGCGCGGCGGTCACGCTCGTGGCGATCCGTTCTGGAAAAACTGCCTTCTTGCGCGGGTTGATGCGCTGCGGTCGCAAGGGCGGTCAGCTTTGCCAAAAGGTCAGGCTGTGCAGCGGCTAGGTCTTTAGATTCCGATGGATCAGTGGCCAGATCATAGAGCTCCCAAGCCGCATTCGCCTTGGTCCGCACGATGCGCCAAGTGCCCTGGCGTAGCGCGGTCCAGTTGCCGATCTCCCAGTAGAGGTAGTCGTGCTGGGGTTGGGCGCGCCCGGCTGTGGCGGCTCCAATCAGTTCGGGTAGGAAGGAGATACCGTCGATGTCTGCGGGTGGCGTGGCTCCGGCGACTTCTGCCACGGTTGGGAGCATGTCTGGAAAGTAGCCGAGGAAGTCAGAGACGCTTCCGGCAGGGATCTTGCCCGGCCAACGGGCGATGAAGGGGATGCGCAGCCCGCCCTCGTACAGCGTGCCCTTGGTGCCACGATACTCGACGCCGGTCTTGGGATCTTTGTTGGCCAAATGCACCCCGCGTGGGTATTCCGCAGACTTGAAGTAGTCGTTGCCGCCGTTATCCCCACTGAAGAAAAACAGGGTATTGCCATCGATGCCCAGTTCCTTGAGCAGCGCGATGATCTCGCCCACTTCGCGATCAATCATCGTCACCATCGCAGCATAGCGCCGGGCGTCTTCGCTCCACGGTTTGTCTTTGTAGAGTGCCCAGGCGGGATCACTGTCGGGGATGTTGAAGTTCCCATGCGGCGGTGTGTAGGGCAGGTAGGCAAAGAAGGGCTGCTTGGCATTGTCGCGGATGAATTTCATCGCCGCGTTGTGGATTTCGTAGTGCGAGTAGGTCTGCCCGGAGGTGCCACCCTTGTTGCCAGGTAGAGGCACCTCCTCGCTATTGCGGATCAGGTAGGGCGGGTAGTAGGTGTGCGCGTGGACTTGGTCGTAGTAGCCAAAGAACTCATCAAAACCGTGCTTCTCCGGCACCCCAGTGGAGTCGCGCCCGCCGTTGCCCCACTTGCCAAATCCGCCGGTGGCATAGCCCTGCGGTTTTAGGATCGACGCGATGGTTTCTTCGTCAGCGCGCATCGGTGTCCCGCCGCCGTTGGCGCGCACACTGGTGTGCCCGCTGTGTTTGCCTGTCAGAAAGCAGCACCGCGTCGGCGCACACACGGATGACCCCGCCAGCAGGTTGTTGAACCGGATGCCCTCGGCCGCCATCCGGTCGATGTTGGGCGTCTGGATATTCGGGTTCCCCATGAACGAGGGCTCGTAGTAGCCCAGTTCATCCGCCATCAGGTAAATGACGTTTGGCTTGGCGGCATGGATCGATGGGGCGATGGTTAAAACCAGGGCAGCAAGGGTGGCGAGACGTGACATGACCGCCTCAGAACGCGCCTCGAATGGTCGGAATTGCGCCAAACAGCCCCCATGGGCGGTCATTGAAGGAAAAGCAGCGGTTGACGGGTGGGTCTACCTTGCTTGATGTTGGCGGCCCTCTCATGGAACTGGCCAGCATCATCGAATCCCTACTCTTCGCCACACAGGAACCCCTGGGTGTGCCGCAGATGTGCGCTGCGGTGAAGGAAACTGCCAAAGACATCGTGGAGGCCGGGGAAGACACCCCTGCTGACGGCGATGCCCTCGCCGCGCCCTCGGCCCCCGACTGGGTCGCCCCACTCTTGAGCGTCACGGAGGATCAGGTCCGCGTCGCCCTCGATAGCCTCATCGCCCACTACGAGGCGGACAACCGCGCCTTCACCGTTGTGGAGCGCGCCCATGGCTGGCGGCTCTGCGCCCGGTATGAGTACTCCGATTGGTGCCGCTCCCTGTATCCTGGCAAAAAGCCGCAGCGCCTCACCCAGCCCGCGCTGGAGACCTTGGCGATCATCGCCTACCGCCAACCGATCACCAAAGCCGGGGTCGAGGCCGTCCGCGGTGTGTCTGTGGATGCCATGGTGCAGCAGCTGCTGGACCGCGGGCTGGTGAAGATCGAAGGCCGCGCAGATCTCCCAGGGCGCCCGCTCCTTTACGGCACGACCGAGGCCTTCCTGGATCACTTCAGCGTCAAGACCCTGGACGAACTGCCGAATTCTGCGGAGCTCCGCCGCGTCAAGCTGCCCACCGCCCCTGAAGAGCAACCCGGCGCTGCCGCACCTGCGGAGCAACTCTCGCTCCAGCCCGCACCGTCTGCAGCCACTGGGGGCGAACCGTCTGCCCCTGAATCCGAGGAATCCTGATCAGACCCTCCCAAGAACATGTCTCTGGAAGATTCACGCCATAAGATCGATGCGATCGACCAGCAGCTCATCCGCCTGCTCAACGAGCGCGCCGAGCTGGTGCATGTGATTGGCGAGATCAAGCGCAAGGACGGCCTCGATGTGTATGTGCCTGGCCGGGAAGAGGCGCTGCTGAAGAAGCTCGTCGCCCTGAACGATGCGCAGAGTGGGAAGCTGACTGAGCGCGCCATCCGCGCCATTTTCCGCGAGATCATGAGCGCCGCGCTGGCGCTGGAAAACAGCATGAAGATCGCCTACCTCGGCCCGGCCGGATCGTGGACGCATCAGGTGGCGATCAGCAAGTTCGGTAACAGCGTCGAATACGTAGCAGAGGCCAGCACCGAGGGCGTCTTTGGTCGCGTCGGCTCCACCGGAGTCGATTACGGCGTGCTGCCGATCGAGCACTCCGCAGAAGGCGCGGTGCATCACACGCTGGACCACTTGGTGGAATCCGATCTGAAGATCTACGCCGAGATTTTGTGGAAGACCGAAACCGTGGTCATGACCCGCGATGCCGCCCCAGACATCGCCGCTATCCACGGCCACCCGCAACTTCTCGCCCACTGCCGCGCCTGGCTGGTGCAGCGCTTTCCCGGCGCGCAATTGGTGGAGGCCCCCTCCTCCTCCATGGCTGCAAGTCGGGCGCAAGACGATCCCCGCCACGCAGCGCTGGGCACCCCCCTCAGTGCAGAGCTTCATGGGCTCAAGATTTTGGCCCACTCGCCCAAGGAATACTCCTCCCAGGCCCGCTTCATCATCCTCGGCCGCCGCACTGGCGCGCCATCTGGCACGGACAACACCATGCTCATGGTCCACGCCAGCGATAAGATCGGCGCGCTGCTCCAGGTCCTGCAGGTCTTCGCCAGCCACGGCGTGAATGTCCGCCAGATCGAAAATCGCCCCGTCCCCGGAGATCCCACCGGAGCCCAGGTGCGGTTCTTTTTAGAAGTCGGCGGCCATCACGAAGACGCAGAACTGCGCGCCGCCACCGCCGAACTCGCCGACCACGGCTCCACCGTCAAAGTCCTCGGCAGCTACCCCGCCCCCACCTGGGTCGAAGAACGCTGACCACCGCCCGCCCACCGCGATGGAGCAGTGCGCGTCCCGCCGCTGTCTGGCGGTTCCTGTTTTGGAGAAACCCTCGATTTGGTTTGCGCGCGTGGACACGAGCAGCGGATCTTTTTCAACTGGAGGCCATTTCTCAATGATCCAGACGATGATATGCTGGTGGAGTTGGCCATTGCTGCTCGGGCAGGATACATCGTCACCAGCAATTTGATTCACCTCAAGCCAGCCGAGAAGTTGGGAATCACCGTGCTTGAGCCGGGGGCGTTTTGCAGTATTCTTCCACCACCATGAGTTCCGTTACCATCCAGATTCCGGAGTACCTTCGCCGTCAGGTAGAGCGCCTCACTGCTGAGGATGGGTTCACTGTCGATCAGTTTTTCGCCACAGCAGTGTCCGAGAAGATCGCTGTCATGGAAGCCGAGAGCTACATCCGCCAACGTGCGGATCGCGCAGACGACTCCGCATTTTTGGATGCTGTTGCCCATATCCCCGCAACCCCGGTCACGGAGTCGTGGGACAGAATTGGAGAGTAATCCGCCTGATGAAACGATTGGCCACGGGATCGGCCATCAATGGAGGGGGGCTGACAGCCAACGGAGTTCCCTTTCCCTACCGCTCTATTCCATTATTCTCCCGCGATGATTCAGATTGCCTCAATCGTGGGAGTTTTGGGTTGTTTTGCGCTTGCAGTCGCTTCTGCCATCCGTGGATGTCAGGCTGGGCACGCGCCTTTGGCCATTCTTGAGTTCGCGATCCTGTCGATTCTGATTGTGGAATTTTGGGCGGTTGCGCCATCTGAGTTAGAAGGACATTTGTCGCACACTGCGGCGGTGTCTGTTTTGTGGGTGGTCGGTTTGGTGCCGTATCTGGTGATCCTCCATCGACTCAGCCGCCGACCCTCGTAATTTCTCCACAGCGCAATGGCAATGGGCCAATCCCCAGAGCACGAAACCCTTGACGCACAAGCCTCACAGCCTCAATCTCGGGCCACTGGACCCCCAAAAATATCGCTCAAACCGATATTGCATCGTACCATTAACACTGTTCTGCCTGAAATGAAGAAATGGCTCATCTTTGCTCTCTTGCTAGCAGTCGGCGTTCTCCTTTTGACCCAGCTAATGACTCGCTCGAACCTTACGCCAGCCGAGATTGAGCTGCGGTATTCAGATCAGCTATCGCGATTGGACTACTACGCTCAGAACTTCACGCATTTCACCGAAGGGCGAGGTGTTGAGTTTCCTCCAGAGGGTGCCGAGGAGATTGATGCATCACTGTTCCAGATTCCAGAGATACTTGAAGTTTCTTTAGTCCACGAATCGACGAACTCTGGAATCGCAACTAAGGGTTGGTCTAACGATCCGCTTGCTTCATCCAGCTACTGGTTCACGAATGCCAATGAATCCCCACCTCCGAGTTTGAGGTTTGGCGACGGCAACACGAAGAGCGGGAGGAGCACAGGCATCGCGGTTTACAGAGGGGCATTGACCGAGAAGAAGACCGGCAAGGTGCTGACATGCAGGATTGTCTTCGATACAAGCCGCATACCCAAATTGGCAGAACAAGGCGCGGCTGGACAACCCGCTACCACGCCGCGAGTCGGAGATTGAACCGTGATGAGAACCCTTTACGCTGAGTCGGACTGGCGCTCCCGGTAGCGGGTGCCAGCGCTTCAACGTTAAGCCACTGACCTCCGTTTATGTTTCTCGACACCATCCATGGCATCATCGACAGGCGCCTTTCTCCCCGGTCCTGACACCTGACCACGGCGGTCAGGTGTCGCAGGGCTCGTGGTGGATCCGGCTCAAGCAGGAACGATGGCTGTGACCGTCGGGGAGGCGGGGCCGGAACCGGCGGCGTTCATTGGGACCACGGAAATCTCCACCGTGGTGCCGGGCGCGAGGTCTTTGAGGGTGTATTCCAGATCTTTGGGGTCGGCGATGTTCACCGGCTCGTCATCCTGACCCAGGCGCTTGAGGAAGAGGCGGTAATACTCCGCCCGCACCGCATAGGACCACTGCGCCAGCAACCGACCGCTGCCCGCAGGGGCCAGGGTCAGGTCGGATACGCCCTCCGGCGGGCTGGGGTTTGCCGGGATGTTCAGGCCAAACAGCTCCCAGCGGGTGTCGTCGGCAGGCAGCAGGTCGTCCAGCTCTGCGATGGTGCTGGAGACCTCCTGGAAAAGCGCTTCCACATCGCCATCGCGGGCCGCTTTGGCGTCAGACTGCGCCGTCTGGCGGGTATCGATCAGCGCAAAGGCACCCTGCATGGCCGTGTGCAGCGTCATCGCCTGGGCGGAGGTGATGGCCAGCGCGGGTCCGCTGAGCTGTGGCAGCGTGGCCTCGTGACTGGGGTGCAGGGACAGGTAGGCGCTGGCCGCATTCAGCAGACCATCCCGCGCAGCGTGGCTGCGGGGGACGGCGGTGCTGCCTGCGGGGAATCCGGCGGACTCCCAGCCAGTGTTGGCGCTACTGCCGTGGAGGCCCTGGATGACTTTCCGATACCCGGCCAGCCAGGTTTTGACCTCCCCATCGCTGAGCGCATTCAGCGCCGCGTAGGCGTCCCCCGTGCTATCTTGGGCCGTTTTAAAAACGAGCTGGCTACCGCTGCGCGCTGGGGTGCCAGGGGCGGCGGCGTCATCCCCCTCCAGCGCCTTGATCCGGCTGGTCAGCGTAGCCGCCGGGTGGTGGTGTAGCCCCACACTGGCGCCATGGGTGATCTGCCCGGCATTGATCCGGTGGCCGAGCGCGAGGAGGACGATGCGGTTGGTTGGAGTGGCGTTACTGCTCATAATGCGGTGGTGTTGTTTGGGTTGAGGTGGTGGCGGGGGAAGGGGTGGCTGGTAGCCAGGATCTCCGGGCTCAAGCACATAACTTGGCGACCCCCACCGGGCGTTCGGGTCGTCCCAAGTCGTGCCATCATCCCAGCGGAGAGTTCTCATGGCTGCGAAAGGTCAAAAACGGTGCCGACAATGGAGTGGCCGAGCCTCGTGCGGCCCGTCGTCGTGCCGACAATGGGGTGGCCGAGCCTCGTGCGGCCCGTCGTCGTGCCGACAATGGAGTGGCCGAGCCTCGTACGGCCCGTCGTCGTACCAACGCCAGGGTAGACGGGAGAAATGCCCGGGATTGGCAGGACGACCGAACGAGGGAAGGTCTTCATTTAATCTGAAATAGCAAAAACCGCGCAAAATGGCAAGATCGTCTTAGCGCTATCCCGTCATTTAACGCAATTAGATCTCGGATTGGCCTAGGTCGATGGGTGCGCACTGGGCAGCCGTGGCAGTGGGTTCCCGGCGTCCGCGCCATGCAGCGCACCTTCACTGCCAGTTCCCCCCGTCCCGATTGCCGCCGACCTCCATGAAAAAGTCCTTTAGCAATCGGAAACAACCCGATATTCGGCAAAAATATCAGCTTCTCCTGAATCCCAAAAGGTTCAGTAACCCAAACGATCCCCAAACCCAACCCCAGAGCACGAAACCCTTGACGCACAAGCCTCACCGCCTCAATCTCGGACGAGAGAATTCCCCAAAATATCACTCAAACCGATATTGCATCGTACCATTAGCACTGTTCTGCCGGAAAAGATGAGCACTCTCGACCAAACCTACGCGGAGATCGCTCGCACCTCGCCTGAGAAGCGTCCATCCCAGACAACGTTCAGCTTAGTTGACCAACTGATTTGGGAGCAAGGTGAGGATGGAATAGCTGACTGGGTAGTAGATTCCTCGCCTCTGATGACACCGTGGGAGAGCGTTGCCGAGATTCTGGCCATTATGATCTGGAGCACCAGCGACAATGGCGCGAGAATCATGCAGGATGCCGAGCGCTGGCTTGCTTCGGGAACTGACGAGAGACGAGCATTCGTAGCCATGAATTTGGATGTTTATCCCTTCCGAGATCCACGGGAGATGGAATCTGTGTTACTCGAAGTTGCGGCCGCCTTTCCTAAACAAGCGGAATTGTGCGCATCGATGGTCGCCTCCCGAAACAAATTGGCAGAACAAGGCGTGGGTGGACAACCCGCTACCCCGCAGCGAGTCGGAGATTGAATCGTGATGAGAACCCTTTACCCTGAATTGGACTGGCGCTCCCGGTAGCGGGTGCCACCACATCTAACGTTCGCCCAAGAAACCGAGTCATCGCCATGAAGTCTAAGGCTCGAGAGTATTTGACCTGCCTCGCACTGATCCCCTTCGGGACACTGGTTATGGTGACGTTCCCGATTTGGGGGCCTATCGTTATGATTTGCCAGTGGATCACGGAGCGACTTCACCGTTCTAGCATGAGGAGACAGGGTCGATTTGTGTCATGGCCTGCCATTCTTGAAAGGTCGGAACATGGTTCACGAGGTTCACTGATCTTTGAGCAGGCTCAGAAGATACCTTTGCGAGTTTGGTGGACCCCTGACGAGTCCATCGCAGCCGAAGCACCGGAGTCACCACCGACCGAGGATGAGATTGATTATCTTCGGATCGAAGTGCCGTCATTCATGAGGTGGCTACATGACCGCTACACCAGCGAGAGTGGCAGTGCTATCCTGACGGACTATACACCATCATATCGAGGCTTCGCTGGCATTTCGGACTTTGCACAGACCGGCTTCTTGCGCATCATTCCAGCCGTTAGGTTATCCTAGCCATCCTTTCATCATGACGACAACAACCGAGCAACCAAGGGCGAACAAGACGGATGCAGATAACCGCTCTGGGCTATCTGTCGTATTTGCCACGTCTTGGGTTCGCGGTATCTGATCCGAAACGTTAGACCTCAGCCCCCCGCTTATGTTTCTCGACACCATCCATGGCATCATCGACCGGCGGGTATTGCTCAATTACCGGCTCGATCCAGATGCACTCAGGCGTGTGCTGCCGCCGCCCTTCCAGCCGAAGCTTTACGACGGCCATGGTGTCGGCGGGGTGTGCATGATCCGCTTCAAGGAGCTTCGTCCGCGCTTCCTCCCTGCATGGCTTGGGCTCAGCTCCGAGAACGCGGCTCATCGCATCGCTGTCCAATGGGATCAGGATGGTGGGATGCGTGAAGGGGTTTTCATTCCGCGCCGAGATACCAATTCGTGGTTTAACAAGACTCTCGGCGGTCGCGTCTTTCCTGGCATCTTCCAACGCAGCCGATTCGAGGGAGAAGAGACGGATTCTTCCGTCTCGCTGCGCATCCTTCGTGAGGACGGTGGGACAGAGATCGCCTTTGCCGGCCATCTCGCCGACCAGCTACCTTCAATGAGCATCTTTCCCACTCTTGAGGCTGCGGCGGGCTTCTTTTCTCTGGGTGCTACGGGTTACTCCGTAACCTACTCAGCAGACCATTACCACGGCATGGAACTGCACTCGCTCAACTGGGAGGTCTCGCCGCTCGCCATCGACCGGGCAGAGTCTTGCTTCTTCGATGACCCCCAGCGCTTTCCTCCTGGGACGGCTGAGTTGGACTGCGCGTTGCTCATGCGGGGCATCGAGCACGAGTGGCGGAGTCGGCCCGACCTTTACCTGTCTTCCACACGCTCTTCCCTCACAACGCATCATTCCAAGCGCGGAACGAGCGTCGCCTGATCTGAAACATTCGACCAATAGATGTCCACCGCCTACATAGTCAGATGGATTATTTGGACGTTCGTGGCGGTCTGCGTTGTGGTGTGGGGTTACTATGTTCTGCCTGAGTTTGTCACACCAAGTGGAGTATGGGAGCGTCGCATCGTTCGGGACCACCCGCTTACGTCCCCCATCCCAGTATCCGCTGTTGAGGGCACTACTTTGATAACACCAGTCCGAAAATTGGTTCTCGCTGGCGTCTTTATCCCTGACGACGAAAGCAGCCGATTAAATGCCGATGTGTTTCTGAAAGCAACCACCGCAAAAGGAGTCGAGATCATTCAGGAAATAGAGAATGCCACGAAGCAGATTCTGCGATGTGAGGTCCGGCTCTACCACTGGTGCGGCAACGACTCGATAGACGCCCATTTCGAGCAGCACAATCTCAACGAAATGATGATCGGACTCGGCTACGCAAAATTTGATCACGAGACAAAAGGTTTAAGCGCCGATGAGTGGAACCGTTTCGCTGCTGCAGAGAAGGTTGCCAAAAAAATGGCTCTCGGGGTTTGGGGGGATGCACCAGCGGAGCCAAACGAGACATTGGCCCGTTCAGGCTTCAGCGTAAGCTCTCCCATTTTGGGACTTGATTTCAGAATCCGTGTAGAACTTTCACAGCAACATGACAGACACTGAGATCCCACCAAGGCCGAACAAAACGGATGCGGGTAGCGGATCGTATGGCATCTGTCGTGTCGGCGACACTTCCCGCTTGCCGTCGCCGGAACTGAAACCTCAGTGAACCATGATGAAACACGCTCTTCCCTGGATTGCTCTTTTGCTGCTGGCCGCCTGCGACTCACAAACCGGTGCGGGCGGCGGTGGCCTCAAGCAGTGGATCGGCTCTGAAGTCACCGTCCACTTCAACCGAGATGCGCTGGGCGCGGCGGGCAATCCGATTGCTCCCACGGTCACCGGGCAGAACAATACGATGCTGTCGATCGACGGAAAGATCACGGAGGTCCACGAGGATGGCATTTTCTTCGACGGTCATTACCGGATGAACACCAGCGACACCACGGTCGAACATTCGATCTTCTGGGTGCCGATGCACTCGATCCTGACCATCGAGAGCCGGAAGTGATCGGGCCCTGCCGACGACGCAAGCAAAGCGGGAGCGTCGGATCGGCCGATGCTGGGACTCCACAGAACCGCCGCGCCCCCGAGCTGGAATGAACCCACCAATGCGAGCCATCATCACGGGCGGACCTGGGGCGGGGTGCACGTCGACTGCGGCGCGGGTGGCGGCGATGCTGGGTGTGCTGCATTTCGACTCGGACGCCTACTTTCATAAGCCAACCGATCCGCCTTATCAGGAGCCGTATTCGCCGGAGGAGAGGCGGGCACGGATCGCGCGGGATTTGCAGGCGCAGGATTCGTGGATTCTGAGCGGATCTGTTGCGACCTGGGGACTGGCGGATCTCGGGCTGACCCACGGTGTGGTCTTGGATGTCGGCGGCCCGGTCCGACTGGCGAGATTGGCCCAGCGTGAACGGGCGAGATTTGCGGGGCGCATTGAGGTCGGCGGGGACATGCGGGAGGAACATGAGAGCTTCATGGCCTGGGCGGAGGGTTACGAGGCGCGGAACGACTGGGGGCGGAATCTGCCAACGGACCTAGCATTCGTCCGCGCTGAATGCCCGCTAGTCTCGGTGATTCGCGAGCAGTTGGAGTTTGAGGAGACGTGTGAGGTCGTCCGCCGATTTCTGGTCGCACCGCCGTAGCGGGAGGCGCTGTCCGCCGTTTCAGAGCTCCAATTGAATGCCGAGCTCGATGACTTGGCGTGGGGGCAGCTCAAAGTAGCCGGTGGCGGGACGGGCGAGGCGGGAGAGCATGACGAAGAGTTTCTTTCTCCAGGTGGCCATCGTCGAGGGACCGCTGGTGTGGAGGAGTTCGCGGCTCTGGTAAAAGCTGATGCCGCCGGGCTTAACCTTGCCTTTTTCGCTCAGGGCAATGCAGAGATCGTCGAAGACTCGCGGTGATTCGGCGAAGCCGTAGCGGAGCACGACGCGGTAGAAGTCGGTGTAGAATTCGTCGATCTCGCGGCGGTTTTTTTCGTCGATGCTGGGCTCGTCGGTGAAGCTAACGGTCAAGAGGACGACTTGCTTGTGCAGGGCCTTGTTGTGCTTCAAGTGGTGCAGTAGCGCCAGGGGTAGGCCTTCTGCGGAGGCGGACATGAAGACGGCGGTGCCGGGCACGCGGACGATGCGGTCGTTTTTGATCTCATCCACCAGATACTCCACCGGCAAGCGACCACGGAGCATGGCGTTGCGCAGGGCATCGCGGCCATCCGTCCAGGTGCGCATGACGACCCAGATGACGGCGGCGACGGCGAGCGGGAACCAGGCACCATCGACAAATTTGGTCAGACTGCCAGCAACGTAGGAGGCCTCGATGGTGACGAAGATCAGCACGGGAATGAAGGCCTTAAAAAAGGACCAGCCCCAGATGCGGCGCGCGACAAAGAAGAAGAGGATGGAGGTCAGCATCATCTCCATCGAGACGGAAAGCCCGTAGGCGGAGGCGAGGTTGCTGGAGGTTTTGAAGCCGACGACCAGGGCGACGCAGGCGGTCAGGAGGATGAAATTCACCTGCGGCATGTAGATCTGGCCGCGCACATCGGGATTGGTATGGACGATCTTCAGGCGGGGAAGATAGCCGAGTTGCACAGCCTGCTGGGTGAGCGAGAACACCCCGGTGATCATCGCTTGGCTGGCGATGATGGTGGCGGCGGTGGCCATGAGGATCATGGGCACCAGCAGGGCAGGGGGCGCGAGCCGGAAGAAGGGATTGTCCAGCGCCTCGGGATTGCTGAGGACGAGGGCCCCTTGGCCGAGGTAGTTCAGCGTCAGGGCTGGGTAGACGAGGATGAACCAAGCGCGCTTGAGGGCGTTCGCGCCGAAGTGACCGATGTCTGCGTAGAGGGCCTCGCACCCAGTGACGGCCAGGAGCACCATGCCCATGATGCCAATGCCATGCAGGCCGTGGTGGGCAAGATATTGAACACCCCAGTGGGGGGAAAGGGCGGCGATGACGCCGGGGTGCTCAAGAAATCGATAAAGACCGAGTGAAGCCAGGATGCTGAACCAGAGAATCATGATCGGCCCAAAGGCGACGCCGATTTTTGCGGTGCCATGGCGCTGAACCAAGAACAATGCCATCAAGATGCCGACGGCGACGGGGATGACGAAGGGGCTGAAGCCTGGGTTGAGCTCCTTGAGGCCCTCCACTGCGGAAAGCACGGAGATGGCGGGGGTGATCATGCCATCGCCGTAGAGCAGGGCAGCACCAAAAAGCACGACCAAGACCTGCATGCGCTTTACCCTCGGGGAGAAGGCCTCGCGCTTTGAACGCAACAGGGAAAGGATCGCAAACATCCCGCCCTCGCCCTTGGCTGTGGCGGCGCTGAGGATGGAGAGGTACTTCACGGCCACCATGATGGTCAGCGACCAAAACATCAGCGAGATCGGCCCATAGACCATGTCTGCGCCGTGAATCGCCGGGTCGTAGTTGGCGTGGGCGAGACACTCCCGCAGGGCATACAGCGGGCTGGTGCCGATGTCTCCAAAGACCACACCCAGCGCTACAAGCGCCAGTCCCCAGCTTTTCTTCGAGTGATCGTCAGACATGAAAAATCTCCAACCAACAGCGGTCGGAGCCCCACAGGGGACCGCATTGGTTAACGTGTCTGCCTGGGAATGCAAGCGGCAATCCCCTGGCAGAATTGTGACATTTTCCGACCCGTTTTTCCCTGCATTCACGCCTAAACTGTGCCAATTCGTCGATTCATGCCTGCTGCATCCCCTCAACCCTGGACAGACGCCTGGTGTCAGAAACACCATCGGTGGTTGCTCCTTGCGGTCACTCTGTTGCTCTACCTACCCGGCACCGGTACGATTCCGCTGATGGATCGTGATGAGCCGCGCTTTGCCCACGCCACGGTGGAGATGATGCAGCGCAGTTCCTGGGCGATCCCCTATTTTAATGAGGAGTACCGTTTTGATAAGCCCCCGCTGACCTACTGGTGGATGGCGGCGCACTACCAGCTCTTTGGGGTGAATGAAATGGCCGCGCGCCTGCACTCCGTCTTTTCGGTGTATTTGATCGCTCTGGTGCTGGCTGCTTTCGGCACGCGGATGGCGGGAGCAAGGGCGGGGCTGCTGGCGGCTTTTTCGTGGGTCACGACGCTGCAGGTGCTGGTGCATGGGCGATTGTGTGTGGCCGATATGCCGATGGTGCTCTTTGTCACGATCAGCTCGTGGGCGCTCTATGAGATTCTGACGCCAGAAGAGGTGTCGGCAGATCGGCTGCAGCGGTGGCGTTGGGTGCTGTGGGTCTCGCTGGGGCTGGGATTTTTGGCCAAGGGGCCGATCGCATGGTTCGTGCCAGCGCTGACGGTGGTACTGTGGCGTTATGCCTTTCAGCGCGGTGGGGCTTTGCCGTGGAAAAGGCTGGGGCTCTGGCCGGGCGTGCTGATCACGCTGCTGATCACTGCTGCCTGGGGCGTGCCTGCGCTGATGGCGACGCATGGTGACTACTGGCGCTCTGGGATTGGCGAGCACGTCGTGAAGCGTGGCACGGATGTCTTCAACGGACGGCGCTTCATCCCTGGGCTGTATTTGGGGACGGCGTTCCTGAGCCTCTTCCCGTGGATTGGGCTGCTAGTGCCGATGTGGAAGAGCCTGCGCAAGAATTGGAACCCGCGTTATGCCTTCCTGGCGGCCTGGTTTTTGGCGCCGCAGGTCATCTTCTTCTTTTATGCCACGCAACTGCCGCACTACCCGATGCCGGGATTCCCCGCCTTCAGTCTGCTGTTGGCGCTCTTTTTGATGGGGCCGGATCGGCCCAAAGATCCACCCGCGCTGTTGACCGTCCTTTGTCTGGTGCTGGGTGGAGGCGGGCTCGCCATCTGGAAGCTGGCACCCGGCTCTGGCGCTGATCCAGACCTGATCCCTGTGCTGACGAACGGTGGGTTGCTACTGGGAGCGCTGGCTTTGGTCAGTTGGATGGGTATGCAGGTGGGCCTCAAGGGGCGTGCGCCAGCGACTGCATTGGTGGCGCTGGTGGCGGTGCTGATTTTTTCGTCGCGGGTCCTGCATGTCGCGGATGAGCTACGCATCACGAACCCCGCCATCAACATTGCCAACGTGATGCAAGGTCTCGGGGACACGCCGACTCCAGAGGCCTCGCGGCAAAAGCGCATCGGCTGCGTCTTTGCGGAGCCTAGCCTGGTCTTTTATGCAGGGTATCCGTGGTCCTTCGCCGGGAAGCAAAGCAGTGCGGAAAAGATGTTCGCGCAGGCAAAGTCTGGCTCAACCCTAGTGCTGCTGGATCGCGAATGGACGCTCTCCGACTGGTTCAAGCAGCCCTTTTCCAAGGAACCGCAGCCAACCGCGCGAGATCAAACTGCTGAGAATGACGCCCTCATCGCCCGCCATCCAGAGGCAGGAGTGAAAACGGTACGGGGCCTGGACTTAGCGAGAAGCAGTTGGGTCGAGATCCGCGTCCTCGTGAGAGAAACGTCGAAATAGGTGGGCATTGTCTGTTTCTGTACTGCGCTTCTGCGGAAAGCGGTAGGGCAGCGGGGTGCGCGGCTCAACCTACTGCACTCTGCGATCGAGGGCTGGGCATTTTCCTTTTGACCTTGCATGGGACACTGCGACATCTGAGGTTCATCTTTTTCGCTTCTATCCCGCTGTCCAAGACGTTCCCCTTTGCTCAATGATCCGGCTCGCACTCAAGATGTTATTTGGCGACACGGGGAAGTATCTGATGCTGGTCGCGGGACTGTTTTTTGCTACTTTCCTGATGGCGCAGCAAGTCGCTGTCTTCTGTGGGCTCATCCGCTGGACTACTGCTACGCTGAAGAACGTCCCAGCGCCGATTTGGGTGGTCGAGGGACGCGTGGAGCAGGTGAACGAGACCAATCCCATGCTCGATACCGATGTCACTCGGGTGCGCTCGGTCGATTGCGTCGCCTGGGCGCAGCCGGTCTATGTGGGCATGCAGAGAGTCCGGCTGCCGAATGGGAATTTCAAAGTCATCCAACTCATCGGCATCGACTCCACCACCTTTGCGGGGGCACCGGTAAAATTGCGTGAAGGGAAGATCGAGTCCATCCGCCAGCCGCACTCGGTCATCATTGATGACCTTGGCATCAAGCGTTTGGCGGTTGAACGTGGTAAGCCGGTGAAAGTGGGTGATGCGTTTGAAATCAATGATCAAGAGGCGCGGGTGGTCGGCATCGCCGATGCCATGACCTCCTTTACCGGTGGACCGTATGTGTGGACCACTTACAACCGCGCGCTGCAATACGCGCCCTCTCAGCGCAAGATGCTGTCCGCAGTTCTTGCTGCGCCAAAGCCAGGTATCAGTCCAGAAGATGCCGCTGCAGACATTCAGCGCACCACGGGGTTGAAGGCCTTTGTAAACAGAGATTTCTCTCTCGATGAGGGAGCCGATAAGACGGAATTCAATACCTCGACGATCTGGTGGTATGTGCGCAACACCGGCATCCCGATCTCGTTCGGTATCACTGTCATCGTCGGGTTCATCGTCGGCACCGCGATCAGCAGCCAGACGTTTTACACCTTTGTCATGGAGCACATGAAGCACCTCGGCGCGCTCAAGGCCATGGGTGCATCCAACTTCAAGCTGTGCCAAATGCTCATCTGCCAAGCGCTGACCGTCGGCCTCATCGGCTATGGGCTCGGGATTGGAGCGACTGCCATGTTTGGCAGAGGGGCGCTGGCCAACGAGGAACCGCCCTTTTACATGCCCGAGATCGTCCCGTTTGCTGTGCTGGGCGTGATTCTTTGCATCTGCATGCTCTCCGCACTGATTGGCATCTGGCGCGTCAGCAGGCTCGAACCGGCGATGGTCTTCCGCGGATGAAAACGGACTCGGCACCAAAACTCAAAACGCCCGACCCACAGCACCAATTGGCCGTGCATGTCCAGGGCGTCGATAAAAGCTTCGGCGATGGCAATGCGCGTCTCAAAGTGCTGAAGGACATCACGCTGGATGTCCGTGCTGGCGAGATCACCATGCTGGTTGGCCCCTCTGGCTGTGGCAAGACCACGCTCATCAGCATCATGGCGGGGACGCTCGGCGTGGATGCGGGGCAGGTCACTGTTTTTGGTGAAAACCTCACGACCATGCGCAAGTCCGCCATCACGCGGTTTCGCGCTCAAAATATCGGCTTCATCTTCCAGCAGTTTCACCTGATCCCAACGCTCACCTGCGTGGAGAACGCCAGCGTGCCGCTTCTCATCCAAGGGGTCTCGACCTCCAAGGCAGAAAAGAAAGCCCGCGAGATGCTAGAGCTCGTCGGCCTCGGGGATCGCGCCAAACATCGCCCCACGCAGCTCTCCGGTGGTCAGCAGCAGCGCGTCGCGATCGCGCGAGCGCTAGTTCATGAGCCACGGCTCGTCATTTGTGATGAACCCACCGCTGCGCTCGATGCAAAGAACGGCACCATTGTCATGGATCTCTTTGAAAAAATCGCCCGCATTCCAGGGCGCGCAGTCGTCGTCGTCACGCACGACAATCGCATCTTTTCCCACGCTGATCGAATCGCCCAAATGGACGACGGTCGGATTGTGGAGGTCCACGATGTTGACCGCGATGCTCCGCCGGTTATTTCTCACTAGTTTAAGAAGCCCATGATCCTTGCCCGCTTTATTCGTTACGCCACCTTTGTCGGTGCCATCCTCGGTGTCTGGGCTATGTCCGGCGTCCTCCAGACCATCAAGAGCCAAGAGGTGCCGATCCCGCCGCCCAAGGTTGCTCCACCGGAAAAAACGTACGAACACACCGTCGCCGCCACTGGTCTGCTGGAGGCGCTCAGCGAGAACGTCTCCGTCGGGGTGCCGGTTCCTGGATTGGTCACCCAAGTCTTTGCTGAAGTCTCTGCCAAAGTGAAGAAAGGAGATCCGCTCTTCGCCATGGATGATCGCGAACTCCAGGCGCAAACCGGTGTGCAAAAGGCTGCCGTTGATGTGGCCCAGGCAAACCTGGAAGTCGCTCGCGCACAGATGATCAAGGCTCAGGACATGCTGGATCGCCTCAAGGCCGTGACCGATCAGCGTGCCATCAGTCAGGATGATCTGCGCAATCGTGCCAACGACACCCTTGTGGCCAAAGCGCAAGTCGCTGCGGCAGAGGCGGCCTTGGCCTCAGCAAAGGCATCGCAACAGCAGACGCAATTGCTCCTGGATCGGCTCACTGTCCGCGCACCTCGCGATGGCACCGTGATCCAAGTGAATACCCGCGAAGGCGAATACGCCTCCCCCGGAGCAAAGAATGCGCCGATGGTTTTAGGCGATCTTGAGAAGCTGCAAGTGCGCGCCGACGTGGATGAGCAAAACGCCACTCGAGTGCGTCCAGGCTTGCCTGCAAAGGCCTTCATTAAAGGCGATACACTTCACCCCATTGCGTTGACCTTTGTGCGCATCGAGCCCTTTGTCATCCCGAAGCAATCCCTCACCGGTTCCAGCACAGAGCGTGTCGATACACGCGTGCTACAGGTCATCTTTAGCCTCCAACGTCCCACCGACACGCCGCTCTACGTCGGACAACAGGTGGATGTGTATATTGATGCGGGAGATAAAACAAAGCCATGAATTGCCGAACGCTGATCAGTAGTACGTTGCTCGTCGCTGGGCTGACCGGTTGCCTAAACTTTCAGCCCTTCCAACGGCCAGAGGTGGATATGCCCAAGCGCTGGAAAGAACGCTCTGGAAAGACCTCCGCTGCAAAACTGCCTGAGGAATGGTGGCGCAGTTTTGGTTCTGCGGAACTCAATCGCCTCGTGACCCAGAGCATGGATGCCAACCAAGATCTCAAGGGCGCTCTCGCCAGACTGGAGACCGGGCGTGCCCTGATCGGGGTGAAGCGCGCCGACTGGTTTCCGCAGGTTTCCTTGGGGGGGGATCTCGGCACGCAGCGGCTCTCCGCCTCATCCATGGGCGCGAATTTTCCTGCGGGCGGATTTCCTGGTGGTGCCCTGCCCGAACTCCAGCGCGAGCGCTATCGCGCTGCCTTTGATGCGGGCTGGGAACTGGATCTGTGGGGCCGTGTGAGGCGCGGTATCGAATCTTCCACAGCATCTGCAGCCGCTGAAGAAGAGCGTGTCTATACCCAACGGCTCTCCCTCGCAGGCGAGGTCGCACGCAACTACTTCATCCTGCGTTCCATCGATCAGCAGCGCGATATTTTGCGTGATACCATCAAGTTGCGCCAAGATGCTCTGAATCTACAAAAGAGCCGCTTTGAAGGTGGCTTGGCCAACGACATGGATGTGGCCCGGTCAACGACTGAACTCGAGCTTGCCAACAACGACCTCGCTGCAACCGAGCGTCAACGGGGCTCAGCCGAACACGCTCTCGCAGTGCTTTGTGGCCAAGTTCCCTCGGTGTTTTCGGTGGCTAGCTCTGGGGCCTTGCCCGGCCCGCCACGCGTTCCCGCCGGACTCCCCGGCGATGTGTTAGAGCGCCGCCCCGACATCCGCGCTGCGGAGCAAACATTGCGTGCTGCTTATGCCGAGATTGGTGTGGCCGATGCGTCCTTTTTCCCAACCATCAAACTGCTCGGCAGTGGTGGGCTGGAGAGCGTGAAGGCCAGCGACTTTGCGCTCTGGGAAAATCGCGTGCTCTCCATCGGTCCCTCGGTGACGGTTCCCCTGCTGAACGGTGGTCGCCTCAAAGCCAACAAGCGCGCTGCGCAGTCGCGCTATGAAGAAGCACTGGCGAACTACCGCCAGACGATCCTCAACGCTCTACGCGAAGTGGAAGATGCACTGCTGGACCTGCAAGCCTTCAGCAAGCAACGCCAGGCCCTCGTCCGCGCGCAGAACTCCGCGCAAGACACGAAGAAACTGGCGACGCTGCGATACGAAAAGGGACTCGCCAGCTACTTCGAAGTCGTCGAAGCCGATCGCACCGTGCTCAGCACCCGTCTCGCCATTGCTCAACTCGACGGCCAACGGCTCGCCTCCACTGTCTTGCTGATGAAGGCACTCGGCGGTGGTTGGTCGCGGTAGGTCCTGGAGTCGAGGTGGATCGACCTTCTGGTGGTACGTTGGGATCGCGGTGAAAGCGGGGGCGTGGTTGGGCTTGAGCGTTGGGGTGGTGGCGAGCGACGCCAGCAGGGCTGGCTTTACCAAAGCGGCAGCAGGGCTGCCGCAGTCCACACAGTGTCTGGGTGGGGGAGCTTTGGGATTTAGGCTTGGCTGCGCAGTTGGAAAGCGCGGAAGTAGTGCAGGGTGGGGTAGTCAAAGCGTTGCTGCAGGGCCTCGCGGAGGACGGAAAGGCTTTCCATGCCGTGTTCGTCTGCGGCTTTGCGCAGCATGGCTTCATCCTCCGCGCTGTAAAAATCTCGCGGCTCTGCCGGGAGCAACTTGTTTTGGATGGCTTGAGCCAAGTGGTTGTGAACTGTGCTGGCGGCAAGCCCACGCTGCTCCGCGATTTTTTCAGCGCTCATGCCTTGCTGAAACAGGCGAACACTTTCCAAGGCGGTGTTGGAGGTGCCGTTGGTCTTCATCTTGGGCGTTGGCGGTGCTGGCGTTTCGCTGCTGAATGCTTGGGGCTCGTGGTCCTTGAGCCACTCTTTGATGCTGGAGACAAAGGCCTGCCCGTAGTCAGCGAGCTTTTGACTGCCGACGCCCGGGATGTCCAAAAAGGCGCGCTCATCCTGGGGATAACTGCGGCACATGTGACGCAGGCTT
Organism: Verrucomicrobiaceae bacterium; assembly: GCA_024232965.1. Lineage (GTDB taxonomy): Bacteria > Verrucomicrobiota > Verrucomicrobiia > Verrucomicrobiales > Verrucomicrobiaceae > JACKQF01. The sequence goes on from JACKQF010000009.1 coordinate 112,590, forward strand.
TGATCGCCAAACACGACGTAGGGTGGCACGCCGCGTTCGTCGGCCAGACGTTTGCGCAGCGCGCGGAGTTCGTCGAAGAGTCCTTCATCGCAGACGATGCTGCCGGCGCGTGCGACCTTGGTGGCTGATTTTAGTGGCGCTGCGGGCGGGGTGCGGGTGACGATGATGGGCGTGCGATTCATCAAGGCAGCGGAGCCTTCTCGGGACAGTGACAATGTCTGGAAACTGTCGGGGCTGGCGTCGATGTAACCGAGCCGGATTAACTGCCGCCCCAGCGCCGTCCATTCTTCGCGCGGCATGTCTTTGCCAATGCCGTAGGTGCTGAGTCGGTCGTGATCCCACTTGCGGATCTTTTCTGTATTGGCTCCGGCGAGGACTTCCACGACGTGATTGAGTCCGGTAGTGAAGCCGCTCTTTTGCCGAATGCGAAAGATGCAGCTCAGCAGCTTTTGCGCCTGGGTGGTGGCGTCCCATTTCTCACGTGGCTCCAGACAGATGTCGCAGCCGCCGCAATTGTCTCCGGGCCATTGTTCCCCGAAGTAGCGAAGCAGGGCGGTGCGGCGGCATTCGGTGCCTTCCGCGAAGTCTGCCATCTGGCGCATTTGCTGAGTGGCGATCTGGTGGGCCTGCGGATCGGTGACTTCGTCGAGGAACTTCAAATTTCGCACGAGATCGCCGCGTGAATACAGCAGCACGCAGTCTGAGGGCAGACCGTCGCGTCCGGCGCGGCCAGTCTCTTGGTAGTAGCCCTCAATGTTCTTTGGTAGGTCCGCATGGATGACGAAGCGGACGTCCGGTTTATTGATGCCCATGCCAAAGGCGATGGTGGCGCAGACGATTCGCACCTCATCGCGAATGAAGGCTTCTTGGTTGGCGGCGCGTTCCTCCGGCTGCAACCCGGCATGGTAGGCGACGGCCTTGATGCCTTCCGCCATCAGTGCAGCGGCGATGCCTTCCGCAGACTTGCGGGATTGCACATAGACGATGCCTGCCTCGCCCGGGCGGCTCTGGACGAATTCGTAGACTTGTTGGGTGGACTTGCTCTTGGGGACGATGGAGTAGTTCAGGTTGGGGCGATTGAAGCTGGCGAGAAAGATCTGTGGATCCGGCAGTTGCAGTTGCCGAATGATGTCCTGCTGCACCTGACCCGTGGCGGTTGCGGTCAGGGCCAAAAAGGGGACGCCTGGAAGGTGCTGCCGCAGTTGTGCTAGCTGCCGATATTCGGGACGAAAATCGTGGCCCCATTCGCTGATGCAGTGGGCCTCGTCTACGGCGATGGCGGTCACCTTCCAGCGTTGCAGGTCGTCCATGAACCCACTGGTCACGATGCGCTCCGGCGCGGCGTAGAGCAGTTTGTAATGTCCCTCTTCAAGTCCGGCGCGGCGGCGTTGGGCCTCGCTACCCTGGATGGAGGAGTTCAAAAACGTCGCCGCCACACCGCTGGCGGTCAGGGCGTCCACCTGATCTTTCATCAACGCGATCAGCGGGGAGATGACCAACGTCACCCCATCCCGTGCCAGAGCTGGCAATTGGAAGCAGAGCGACTTTCCCGCACCCGTTGGCAGAATGGCCACCACGTCCTTTCCCGCCAGCGTAGCGTCCATGATTTCCCGCTGAAGAGGTCGGAACGTATCGTAGCCGAACGTTTGTTTGAGGAGGTCTGGCAGAGGCGATGGCATGGGTTACCCATGGACCGGAGACCCAGGAGTTCAAGTGTGGGGAGTGGTTAATCTAATACCTCTGGAGTCTCTGAACATTTTTCTGTATGACTGTTGGATTTCGTATCGACAGGAGAATGGGTTGCCGTCAAAATCACTTGGCATAGTTTCTTATGCGCTTGTGCTTTGTTTCCAGAACCGTTTTCCCGAAACCGTTATGAGTCAGCAGCCAATAAAATCTGAAGTGCCCTCGCCAGACCCAGTGATCAAGGCGGAGGCAGATGCCATCAAGGATCAGCGGAAGATTCGTCTCCCGGAGGATATCAATCATGGGAAGCCTCCCGGTGCGGTGGGGCTAGCGCTTTCGGGTGGAGGCATCCGCAGTGCGACTTTTGGGCTGGGGGTGATCCAGGCGCTCACTTCGTTGAAGCTGCGTGCCTTCAAGCCTGGCCCTGGGCAGTGCATTTTGAACTGGATTGACTATGTCTCCACGGTATCGGGTGGTGGTTACATCGGTTCGTGGCTGGCTGCGAATCGTCAGCGTCGCAGGGCGTCTGGGGCATCGACGGATTTTGCGAGTGAGGATGGCTCTCCCAGCATCAATCACCTGCGTCGCTACAGCCGTTACTTGGCACCAGAGGCGGGGTTTACCAGCGCCGATACGTGGACGATGATTTCAATCTGGCTGCGCAACACGATCCTGATCCAAGCGATGGTGTTTTGCATGTTGGCGGCTTGTCTGTTAGCCGCTCGGGCCTGGTTGCCTGCGGTGGACTTTCTTTCGAGTTGGACGTGGCCTGTACCGGAATGGGTGTGTGAGAAGATCAGGGGACCGATGGGTGTCCGTCCGTTTCCGTTCATGGTATTCCAATACATCTTTTTGTTTGCGGGTACTCTGCTTTGTTCGCGGGAGTTAAAGCAATACGACATTGACCGGGACAATCCGCCGGAAGCGGGGCCTCCAAAAGAGGTGCCGGTAGCATCGCCGCAGGGAAACATTATGGGGATTCAGGGGATTTCTCTGGTGGTCATCATCTCCGCGATGCTTGGTGCGTCAGGCTTGTACTGGCGGGCACTGCGGTGTTACCCAGATGTGCTGGAGGATGGTTATGCTTGGCTGCTGGCGGCATTTATTGCGCTCCTCGGTGTCTGTTTGGTGAGGGCCTCTGCGCACCGACTCGAGAGAAAGAAGCCGTTGGTTTTTCTGATGCTTTGGGCTGCCGTTACGTTGATCAATGCGGGGCTCTTCCATGCTGTGCAAGAGATCATCCGCTGGATGACCACCCTGAAACTGGTCGGCGAACTCGGCGGGGTGAACGCTGGTGCTGCGATGGTGGCTTCGTGGGGTCCCTTTATGGTGACGATGACGTACACGCTGGTGTTGATTGCCTGTCTGGGGCTGATGGGCAGGCGTATTCCGGATAAGGTGAGGGAGTGGTGGAGCCGTCTCGGCGCTTGGCTTTTGATTTATTCGATCGCTTCACTGTTGGCGTTTGGGCTGAGCATTTGGGGGCCGGTCTTGATTGATTGGTTGGGCTCCAAATGGGATGGCTGGCTGGCAGACTCCGCTGTGGTGGCCTGGGGCTTGGCGACGCTGACTTCGGTCCTAACGGGCAAAAGCCCAGAGACAAGTGGAAAGGGCAGGAGTAGCGGACCGATGACTGTCCTGAAAGGCATGATCCCTCTGATCGTGGTGGCAGGATTGTTGATCGGCGCGGCGTGGGTGACCCGGTGGTGTCTGACGCCAGACGAGGCCATCAATCCAGATTCGTTTCTCCATGGCATACAGCAGGGTGGTGCCTGTCGGTTCTTGATTTGGTTTGGGGGTTTTACCTTCGCGGGTTGGTTGCTGGTAAAGTTGGTCGATATCAATGAGTTTTCGCTGAACCAGTTTTATCGCAACCGACTGGTTCGCTGCTATCTCGGTGCGACGAAATTGCGGGAAGATCGTCGGCCGCATCCCTTCACTGGATTTGATTTCCAGGACGATTTACCGATGACGGATCTGGCCGCGAAAGATTACCCAGGGCCGTTCCCCTTGATCAATACCGCATTGAACACTGCCCAAGGCGGGGACCTTGACGCGCAGGAACGTCAGGCGGAATCCTTCGTGATCTCACCACTGCACGCGGGGTACAAGCGCCGTCGAGCGGTGGCGCTGCCGCGTCGAGAAGAGCCAGTGCGTGAGGGGCTTTTTGAGGGGGATGCACCGTCGAATGCGGAGACCGACCACTTGCCCTTGGTGCCCGATGGGACGCCGGATCAAGGCCGACAGCATGATGGTTACTGCAAGACGGAAGAGTGGATGACCAGCGTGAATCCTCAGAAGCCACAGGGACAGCCAGAGAAGTTGACTCTAGGCACTGCGCTATCGATCTCTGGCGCTGCGGCCAGCCCGAATAGCGGATACCACACCAGCCCAATGATGGCATTTCTGCTGACGCTGTTTAATGCGCGTCTCGGCTGGTGGGTGCCGCATCCGGCCCGTGATGAGAGGTGGCGAACCGCGCCAGCGAGCGTCTTCGGCTTTTTCCGATACCTCATTTATGAGCTCTTTGGGCTAGCTACGCCGAAGGAGAAATTTGTTTACCTTTCCGACGGTGGTCACTTTGAAAATTTGGGCATCTATGAGCTGGTCCGCCGCCGCTGTCGCTTCATCATCGCTGTTGATGCAGAGCAGGATGGAAACTACAGCTTCCATGCCCTCGGGACGGCGATCCGGCGCTGCAAGGTGGACTTTGGAGCGCATATCGAAATCAATGTGGAGCAGCTCCGCCCACAGACTCCTAGGGGGGCCTCGAAAGCCCATTGCGCCACCGGGAAGATTCGCTATCAGGATGGGAGTGAGGGCTCCCTGCTGTACATCAAATCCAGCCTCACTGGTGATGAAGACACGGATATTGTGCAGTACTCCCATGGTGCCGCCGAATTTCCGCACGAGTCCACCGCCGACCAGTTCTTCAGCGAATCGCAGTTTGAAAGTTACCGCAAACTTGGGGCACACGCTGCGCACAGTGCGCTCGACGCGGCCGTGAGAAGGCAATCGCGATCCTCGCAGGAGGCCGGGCACGATGGGGCAGACGCGATTGATTTGCTGAGCCGGGATCTGGACCTCTACTGGGATCAGCCCCCGGCGGCACCGTCTTCCGCTTTCGTTAATCATGCAGGAGCCCTGGCGGATCTCTGGAAGAGCGCCGCACAGGACCGGGCAGAGGCGACCCGAACCCTGACGGATGCAGCGGTCTTGCCGCAGTTTGAGCAGTTCGTGGCGGACTTGAAGAAGATCGATGCCAAGCTGCCAGAGGCGGCCCCCAGGGACCTCTACTACACCGCGCAGCAGATGATTCAGCTGATGGAGAATGTCTATCTGGACTTGGATCTTCAGCACGACCTGGACCATCCTGACAACGTCGGCTGGTACACGCTCTTTAAGCAGTGGGCCAATAACGAGGTGCTGAATGTGGCCTGGAACCAGTCCAAAGGCACTTTTGGAAAACGATTCGCTGCATTTTGGGAGGACCTGCGCGGGATGGCAGAGGCGGATGGCTGTGCCCACGCTGCGAGCACGAAAAACCTAAACAGTGGTGCTTCAGTAAAACCCGATCTCGATGCGGCACAGCAGCCTGACGAAGACAATACCTAGCTTTATCGGGAGGCCCTTCCCCCCCGGAGAACAGCGGCATGGGCCGCAAACGGCAGTTGCGTCTGCCGATTCTCCGCCGAAAATGCCGCCCCGCGCTAGCGGGCCGATGCTGAAGGCAACATTTTTGCCGTTCGGCGCGTTACTTCTTTTCTCCAAAAACGAACCTGAAATCTGATGAGCATCCCCCACCTCCCTGCCCTCCGCCGTGGTAAGCCTTATGAAAGTCTGGACAAGGTCCAGGTGAAAGATCACCGCAGTGGCGAAGTGATGGCTGAGGTCAGCCAGGTCAATGCCGGCATCGTCCGCAAGGACATGAGCAAAATTGGCGAGGCCCGCGCAGCGCTCAAGAAGTTCACGGTCCAGGAACTCATCGACATCACGGCCAAGGCCGGGGAACTTTTTCTGAATGGCACCCTGCCGCTCGGAGATAAAGGCCACACCCAGACGCCCCAGGAGTACATCGAGACGCTGTCCCGCACCAGCGGTCTTCCTCACATCATGGTGAAGCGGAACATGGCCAAGATCCACTATGCGCTGACCCACATGCCGGTCATCCTCAACGGTCTATCCCGTGGGCTCGACCTGACGGTGATCGATCGTGGCTTTGGCGAACAGGCCGGCAGTCCCGTCGCCTATTTCCCGACGACGAAAAGCCTCGGACTCGTGATGCCCAGCAATTCCCCTGCGGTGAACTCCCTGTGGCTGCCGTCGATTGCTCTGAAGATCCCGGTCGTCATCAAACCTGGCCGTGAAGAGCCTTGGACACCTTTCCGCCTCATTCAGGCTTTCATCGCCGCTGGCGCGCCTGCAGAAGCATTTGGCTTTTACCCGACCGATCACGAAGGCTCCAGCGAGGTCATCAAGCTCAATGGCCGCTGCCTCGTGTTTGGCGATGTGAACATTGCGAAGATGTATGAAAACAATCCAGCAGTGCAGGTGCACGGACCAGGCTGGAGCAAGATCATCATTGGCGAAGACAAGATCGAAAACTGGCGTGAGTACATTGACGTCATCGTTAGTTCCATCTCGGACAACGGTGGCCGCTCCTGCATCAATGCCTCGGCCGTGCTGGTGCCCAAGTATAGCAAAGAGATCGCCGATGCCATTGCTGAGAAACTTGGGGCTATTGAGCCTCTCGCACCGAGTGATGAAAACGCTCGCTTGTCCGGCTTCGCCAACACCAAGATGGCCGACTACATTGATGCGGCCATTGACGCCGACCTCCAGACTCCCGGTGCTGAAGACGCCACGGCGAAGTATCGCAGCGGCCCCCGCAAGGTTGAGTTTGAAGGGGGGACCTATTTGCGTCCGACGGTTATTCGCTGCGACTCGTATGACCACCCTTTGGCGAATCGCGAGTTTCTCTGCCCCTTTGCCAGCGTCGTCGAGGTGCCACAAAAGGAAGTGCTGAGCAAAATCGGCTACTCGCTCATTGTCACCGCCATCACTCAAGATCCAGAGTTCATCAGCGAACTGCTCGAGTGCCCCACCATCGACCGCCTGAACATCGGTGCGATTTCCACCATGAAGATCTCCTGGGATCAGCCGCATGAAGGGAACATGTTTGAATTCCTCTACAAGCGTCGGTCCATCGACTGCGCTTGATACGCTGACCTGACGGATTATCCACCAGCGGAAACGAACGAGGATTCATGGATCTGCGGCCATTTGATCACACCCCACGCACGCGCATCGTGTTTGGCAACGGCACCCTGTCTCGTGTTGGCGAACTGGTGCGAGAGAACGGCGGCACGCGCGTCCTGATCGTCAGCGATCCTGGTATCGTTAGGGCAGGCTATTCTGCTCAAGCGGTTGCTAGCATCGAAGAGGTTGGGCTACAGGCGACGATCTTTGGAGAAGTGCATGAAAACCCCAGCACACTCGATGTGGATCGTTGCGTCAACGCCGCGCGCGAGTGCGGTGCCGACTTCATCATCGGGCTCGGCGGTGGCAGCAGCATGGACACTGCCAAGGGCTGCAATTTCATCCTAACCAACGGTGGGCGAATGCAGGACTACTGGGGTGTCGGTAAGGCCACGCAACCCATGCTACCCATGATCGCGATCCCCACGACCTCTGGGACAGGGAGCGAGTGCCAAAGCTTTGCGCTGATTTCGGATGCAGAGACGCATGCGAAGATGGCCTGTGGTGACCCCAAAGCCGCTGCGCGGGTGGCCATTCTCGATCCTGAGCTGACCATTTCGCAGCCGGAGCGCGTGACTGCGTGCACCGGCATCGACGCCTTAGCGCACGCTCTTGAGACGGCAGTCACCACCAAGCGCAATGCGCTGTCTGCGCTCTACAGCCGGGAGGGTTTTCGTCTTTGTCATGCGGGGTTCAGCCGTGTCCTGCGCGATCCCAAAGATGTCGAAGCGCGTGGGATGATGCTCCTCGGTGCTGCCTACGCGGGGACGGCGATTGAAAACAGCATGCTGGGGGCAGCGCATTCCTGCGCGAATCCACTCACGGCGTTTTTCGATGTGGTGCACGGAGAAGCGGTCGGGGTGATGCTGCCGCACATCATCCGCTTCAATTCCCAGGTTCCTGAAATCGCCGCAATCTACGAGAGCTACTTCGACGGCGATCTTGCAGATCGCGTCCAGGAGTTGCTGTGGGAGGCCAAGATGCCGCGCACGATCGGCACCTATGGAGTTTCCGAAGCGGACCTTGATCGGCTCGCAGAGATGGCGGCGCAACAATGGACGGCACAATTCAATCCCAGGCCGATAGCCCGGGATGATTTTGTGCAGATCTACCGCGCCGCCTTGGCTTAACGCTGGCCAAATTCGTGCAGGACGCATGTTGCGGGCCTGCATTCTGCAAGCGAAAGCCCGTACGATGCGCCCTCAAGGCCCGATCTACCGTTCGGCACGGTCTCTGCAAGTTAGAAGCTTGGCGATTCAATCCCCGCCTCATCTAACTTATGAAACACGCAAAACTTAAAATACTTGTTCTCATGACCTCCCTTTCATTTGCCTCCTGCGCGGGTGGTCCGAATGCCCGCCAAGGGACGGTCCTCGGTGGTCTGGGTGGAGCCGCCGTTGGTGGCATCATTGGAAATCAAAGTGGGCGAGGCCTTGAAGGTGCCGCGATCGGTGCCGGTCTCGGCGCATTGGCTGGCAACGCCATTGGTGATTCGCGTGACCGCCGCTACTACGGTCACCCGCGCCGTTATTGATTCACAAAAACTCCCAGCACAAAAGCGCCCGGCTCGTCTCCTGAGTCGGGCGCTCTTTTTTGGGTTTGTGGAGCATCGTGCAAATGGCAATAGCCCACTTTTGGCATCGGGCATTTTGCACTTTGTTTGCCTGCGCGGTGGTGATGCTTGTGAAGCTGAATGCCTAGTGCCGTGGTCGATAAGGGGTGGTCGAGGGTTGCTGGCATGGCACCTGCAATTGACAGGGAAGGCGTCCCACACGCCCGAAAAACACAAACACCAAACAACCCAACATAGCTCAAACATGAAATCTCTCACACTTCTCTCCATTCTCCTCGTCTCCCTGAGCCTCTCCCTGGCGGTGACGAGCTGCAAAGAAGAAAAAGGCCCCGCTGGTAAGGTGGGCGAAAAGATCGATGACGCTCTGGATGCTCGTCCCGCTGAAGGCCTTCGCGACGCTGCTGAAGATTTGACGAAGTAGCGCCGCGATCCCCGACCGGCGTGCCGAATTTTGGCACCCGGTTTGGGGGAGCAAAAAAACAATCTGACACGACCACAACTCACTCCTTTAACGCTATGGGATTTCTTTCTTGGATTTTGATGGGCCTGATTGCAGGCGGTATCGCGAAGTTTTTGATGCCGGGGAAGGACCCAGGTGGATGCATTGTCACCATCATCTTAGGCGTGGTAGGTGCCTCCGTCGGTGGTTGGATCGGCACTCAATTGGGGCACGGCACCGTCACCGATTTTGACCTTCGGAGCATCGGTCTCGCCGTGCTGGGATCTGCTGTCTGTCTCCTGATCTACCGCGTGATCGCAGGACGCCGTTAGACTCATCCGTTATCAATTGGAGGCGCACCCCATGAGTGATCGCACATCGATAGTGACGGAGGCACCGGTGATTTCCGGTATGGGGTCAATGCCCGTTGAAGGTGGCGTTGCTTTCCGTGTTTGGGCACCCCATGCGGAGTCCGTCTCCGTGGTGGGGGACTTCAATGATTGGACGGAGGGCGTTGATGCGATGACTCGCGAAGCCAATGACACTTGGTATACCTTCGTCGAAGGCGCTCGAGTGGGTCAGGGCTACCTGTATGAATTGCAGACACCATCTGGCGTCTTGAAACGCCCAGATCCACGGGCACGGGCGATGGAGAATTCATCGAGTCATTCGCTGATTGTGCGAAGGGACGCCATCCCAGAGCCCGATCGGTTTAGTCCGCCCACGCTCGATCAACTGATCGTTTACGAAATGCACGTCGGTTCGTTCCACGTACCCGAAGGGAAGTCTCATGGCACTTTCGACTCTGCTGCGGAGAAACTGCCCTACCTGAAGGATCTCGGAATCAATGCCATCGAACTCATGCCAGTCGCAGAGTTTGCGGGGGACTTATCCTGGGGCTACAATCCTGCTTGCCCGTACGCCGTCGAATCAGCCTACGGCGGTCCTGAGGGCCTGCGGCACTTGATCAAAGAAGCGCATGCCATTGGCATCGCAGTGATCATTGATGTGGTCTACAACCACTTTGGCCCGTCCGACCTGGGACTGTGGCGATTCGACGGTTGGTCGGAGGGAGAGGGTGGTGGCATCTACTTTTACAATGACCATCGTTCGGCAACACCCTGGGGGAATACACGTCCCGATTACGGTCGCGGCGAGGTCCGCACCTATATTCGGGACAACGCGATGATGTGGCTGGAGGAATACGGGGCGGATGGCTTGCGCTGGGACATGACCGTTTTCATCCGAAGCTGCCAAGGGAACCCCGGAGATCCGATGGACGATTTGTCCGATGGTTGGGGTCTGATGCAATGGATCAACAAGGAGGTGCATCAACGTTTTCCACGTGCGATCACCATTGCGGAAGATCTGCGCGACAGCGAGTGGCTCGTGCGCGGCGTGGGCGCGGGTGGGGCGGGTTTTAGCACGCAATGGAATGCGTGTTTCGTCCACCCCATCCGGGATGTAATGACCCGGACCGAGGATGCCCACCGCGATCTGGCGGCTTTGCACGCGGCGCTGACTTGCCGTTTTGATGGCGATGCTTTCAAGCGCGTCATCTACAGCGAATCTCATGACGAGGTGGCGAACGGTAACGCTCGATTGCCAAGTGAGATCGCCCCTGACGAACCCACGGCACTTCCTGCGTTCCAGCGGTCCAATCTGGCCGCCGCGCTCGTTTTTACCGCTCCCGGCGTGCCGATGATTTTTCAGGGGCAGGAGTTTCTGCAAGACGAGTGGTTCCGCGATGATGTGCCGTTGGATTGGAGTCGCCTAGCTGAGTTCAGCGGCGTGCATGCCCTTTATCGTGATCTGGCGCGGTGCCGCAGTAATGCGCAGGGTGTCACTGCTGGATTGCAGGGGCAATCCATCGTTGTTCACCACGTGGAAGACGATCGAAACGTGGTCGGCTTCCGCCGCTGGCGGGAGGGTGGGAAGGGGGATGATGTGGTCGTGATCGCCAACCTGTCTGCCTTCCCTGCCGACGACATTCGAATCGGCGTTCCGAGCCAAGGTTGGTGGCGGGTCCGATTGCACACGGACGCTGCCGTTTACGGAGCAGAACTTGAGGGCCATCCCTGCGTCGATACCGAGGCGATCCCCGGAGACTGGGATGGCGAACCCTTTAGCATCCAAGTGGCCGTGGGTGCTTATGCAGCAGCGATTCTCTCGCAAGATAAGTCCAACTGATCCACCCCAAACCTTAGACTTTTATGATGAATCTACGCAACACGCTTGGTCTGTCGATCCCACTTCCCGCGTTTCCCCTTGGCGGGAGTCTGCGGAGATCCAGACGTCATCGCAACTACCTCTTTGCCATCACCGATAATGCCAGCCCCATTGAGCGCGCGATCCTTTTCGCCGCTGCAGAAAGAATGAGAGAGCACGGCTACGTCTATATAGCAGATGTGGCCTGCAACGAGACCCACGATGTGGATGACGTTCGATTTCTGCCGCTGCGTTACGGCCAGCTCCCTCGTTTTGGAGAGCTGACGATGATCGTCGTATTGAATGATCAAGACCTCGCGGCGGCCGCGACTGCCCTCCACCCAGAAGCATTGACCTTTGTGCTCAGTTCTGTGCCAGAAGATGAGGGTTACAGCGTGGTGATCGAAAGCGCTTCGGCGGACGAAGGCAGCGGTTGCAGACTGCAAGCCGAGTAACCTGAAGCGTTGCATGTTGCACGTGGCTTAGCGCCCGTAAATCACCCGCTGAACCCTTACAATTCAAGCTTTCTGGGGCATGCCGCTGTTTGGCACTTCCCCTGCGATACCCAAAGACCTCACCGTCGCGGAATCACACGAGACGGTCGTTCACCAAACCTAACCTCAAAAGCCAAACTTATGAAATCAACCCTCATTACCCTGTCATGTCTCTCTGCTGTTCTTCTTGCTTCCTGCGGCGAAGATAAAACCCCGTTTGAAAAGAAGGTCGATGCCGCTGACGCCGCCGCAGAGCGCCACGCCGAAAGAGTCGAAGAAACCGCGACGGCATCTCCCACCAAGCTCAAGATCAAAGGCAACTGGAATGATTTGAAGGGCAAGTTGAAGCAGCGCTTTGCTGACCTCACCGATGACGACATGTTGTATGTCGAAGGTAAGGAGGATGAGCTTTATGGTCGCCTCCAAAAGCGTTTGGGCAAGACACGCGAGGAGATCGACAAGATCTTCGAAGAACTTGAATAAGGAAGACCGGAGGCGGTCGCGACTGCTGTCGCAGTCGCGACCCTCCCATTTTCTGAACTAAACGATTTTTCCCAACCATGAAAGCTCTGTGCCCCATCACTCTGCTGCGCAATGAAGCACCTTTGGCCCTCCCGGGAGATATCCAGCACTCAGGCCAGAGGGTGAAACATGGGATGAGCCTCGCGCTTGTTTTGGTAGCTGCCGTGCTTTTATTTTTGGGCGGTCTTTACTGGACAAAATCGAGTCGAGATGTAGTTACAAAGCATGCACCCGCCGTGGGTTTGCCAGCGGATGCCTCAGGCTCACTTCCATGAAAAACCCGGCATCAGACAATCGAAGGGTGTTGGTCGTAGATGACCAGTCGCTGTATCGTGAAGCCTTGTGTTCACTGTTGCGGCAGGACGGTTATGAGGCCCGCTCCGCCGGCAACGGGCGGGAGGCCTGGGATGTCTTGCCTCTATGGCGGCCTGATTTGATCCTGCTGGATGTGCTGATGCCTGAAATGGATGGCTTCGAGTTCTGCGCTTCGCTGTTTGATGATCCCGATTATCAGCAGGTTCCCGTGATCTTTTTGTCCTCCGAAGACGATACCGCATCCATCGCATGTGGCTTCGAATTGGGGGCGGTCGACTACATCGGCAAGCCGTTCCGGAAGGCTGAGGTGCTGGCCAGAGTGCGAACTCACCTCAACGCTGGGGTCGAGCGAATGCTGCAGGCGGAAAGGCTCTTGCGGCGCACTCGGCAGTTGGAGCAGCATGCTCTGGGATGGCTCAATTCGATCAAGTCCATCACCCAAAAGGCCGCACCTTTTCCTGAGGATTTGGTTGATCGACTGAAACGTCTTCACCAAGAAATGGAGCAGTTCTTCACGATGCCGACAGAGGCCTCGCCCGCGCGCACCAGCGCTCATCTTGGGGAAACCAGCGCTAGCGATTTGCGGGCCATTGTTTCTGGATGGTACGTGAATTGTTTGCGCCGGGGCGTTGGATTTTCTCTGCGTGGCGAGGTGCCTGCATGTCTGGCGGGCATCGCCCCAGATGTCGCCAGGCGTTTGGTGGATGAGTCTTTCCGGCCCTTTCTCGATGGCATGGCCGACGTTTGTGACTTCGATGTCCGCATTCGTTGCTTGGGATTGGGCAAAGGGGTCGCGATCTGCTTGACAGCGACACCGCATTACGAGCCCCGTGCAAAACCCAAACTTGCGACGGTGGTGCTGAGTGAGCCGCTGCGTTCGCTGGCTCACCAGTCGAATTCGGAAGTCGAAGTGACCACGTCGGACGGACGCACGCAGTTGGTCATCACGCTGCCGAGCGCGATGGGGTGACCAAATTGCTCACTGACCGGGCGTGTCCCGTGCGCTGCCGATTCGGCTCAGTGCGCGGTCCAAATCTTGGATCGAGACCGGCTTTGTCAGATGCTGGGAAAAGCCGGCTTGTCGGGAGCGAAGCACATCTTCTTCCATGCCATAGCCGCTGAGGGCGATTGCGGGTGCGGTGAAACCTCGGGCGCGTAAGGTCACAATGAGATCGTCGCCACGACCGTCAGGCAGGCCAATGTCCGACATCATCAGATCGTAGGCACCTTGCACGGCCGCTTCTTTTGCGGCTGCAATGGTGGCCGTTGAAATGACCTCGTGGCCGCGTCTTGTGAGAATGAGCGAAAGCGTCTCGCGGGTCGGATCGTGATCTTCGACCAGAAGGATTCGCATCTGGGCGGGCACAGATCGCTCGTTGTCGGCTTGCGTTGGGGAGTCGTTGGGAGTGTCGTCTTGCGAAATCGCTGCAGCACTGGTGAACGGCAGTTGGATGGTTACACAGGTGCCCGTTCCTCTGCCTTCACTCGCTGCCTTGATCGATCCACCGTGCTGCTCAACGAGCAATTTCGAGATGGCCAGACCGATGCCTAGACCTCCGAATCGGTGGTCCACTCCGTTGATCGCATGGTCGCCTTGTGCAAAGGGCTCGAAGATTCGCTGAATCTCTTCCTCTGTCATTCCAAGCCCATGATCCGTCACACGGACCACCCAATTCTTCTTTCGCACGGTGGTTTCCACGGTGATGGTGCTTCCGACGGTGGAAAATTTGATCGCATTCCGCAGCACATTCCACATCACCTGGCGCAGACGCATTTCGTCCCCCTGAACGTGTTCAGAGGACGTGACCAGCTTCGTCTTAAAGGTCACGTCCTTGCGCCGCGCCTCTTCTGCCAATGATTCGATGGATTCAACGATGACAGAATTGATGTTCACGGTGGTAACCACCAGCGGCATCTTTCCACGCAGGATGCGCGTCATGTCCAACAGGTCGTCGATGAGTCGGGCCTCCATCTCCACACTTTTGCGGATCACTTCGAAATCGGCGCGAACATCTTCGGCAAGATCGGTGCGGGAGGATGCGGCGCTGGCGACGAGGAGCGCAGGATTGAGTGGGGTGCGGAGTTCATGGGAGAGCACCGCGATAAAATCATCCTTTGCTTGGGAGGCACGTCGAAGAGCGTTTTCGGCCTCGATCTGCCGGGTGATATCGGTGTTGGTGCCGAACCATTGCACGACTTCTCCCTTTTCATCGCGAATGGGCACCGCCCGGGAAAGGAACCAGCGATAAGTCCCGTCGGCTCCGCGCAACGGAAAGGTGTCTTCCCAGTCGATGCCCTTTTTGAGGCAATCGCGGAATTTGGCGACCACCCGATCAAGATGTTCGGGGTGGTGGACGGCCTTCCAACCCCAGCCTTTCATATCTTCCAGGGTTGAGCCGGTGTAGTCGAACCAGCGTTGGTTGTACCAGAAGAGATCGCCATTGGCATTTCCCATCCAGGCGAACTGCGACATGTGGTTGGCCAGCGTGCGGAAATTCCATTCCCGCTCTTCCAACTGCAGTTGGGTTTCCCTTTCGCTCGTGATATCGCGAGAGATGCTCAGCAAGTGTTGGAGTGTCGAGTTCTCGCCGTGGATGGCTGTCACGATGACGTCCCACCATTTGGGGTTGCCCTTGGCAGTGGGGCAGAAGCCTCGGAACCGACCGGTTCT
Organism: Verrucomicrobiaceae bacterium; assembly: GCA_024232965.1. Classification (GTDB taxonomy): domain Bacteria; phylum Verrucomicrobiota; class Verrucomicrobiia; order Verrucomicrobiales; family Verrucomicrobiaceae; genus JACKQF01. Next base: position 127,757 of record JACKQF010000009.1, read on the forward strand.
GCCTGCAACGGCATCACGAATGGCAGTGGTGACGGTGCCCTGACTTTCTTCGGGCCATAGGGCGACCCAATCACTCCCGATGATGGTGGAAAGGTCATCAATTTCCATCAGGCTGCGGCCTGGCTCGTTCATATTGAGCAGGCGTCCAGACTCATCCAACAACTTGATGCAGTCTCCGCTGTTTTCGATGAGGCTGGTGTTGAGTCTTTCGTCCTCCCGGAGGCGATTGATGGCTAAAGCCAAGCGCCGACGTTTCTCCCGGAGTTTGAGTTCCTTTTGGGCGAGCGCAGCCAGTTCTGCGAGCGCATCGTGGTCGTCTTGGGTCCAATCACGCGGTGCCAGTTCCGCAACGCACAGGCTTCCCGCCACATTGCCATCGAGCGCATAAATGGGCGTGCCGAGCACCGCTTTGACCGATCGTGCTTGAGCATCATCGAGTGCACTGGCCATCACGCCAGCACCGGATTCGATGACGTTTTGGCAGAAATCGATGCACTCCATCGCTCCTGAATGCAGTTCTTCTTGAGAGTCGAATGCATCATGGAGCCCGGCACCATCGCTGATGATGAGATCGTCTTCGCCCAGCAGTGAGATGAATGCTAACGGTGTCTGCAAGACCCGCTTCGCCAGCGATAACATCGTCGCGAATTCCTGGTCGGGGGGCGACATGTTTAAGTCGATCGGCTCGATGAAGGGATGCTCGGCGACAGGGCTCAGAGCGACTGGCTCTGGATCCCGCGGCTTCGGCAGCGCGAACGAAAACTCAGAAATGCCGTCCGCCAGTCGCGTGAACTGGATGGTTCCGCCCATGAGTTCCAATAACCGACGAGTGGTGGGCAGTCCGAGCCCGTGGAGGTCGGTGTGTGAGTGTAGAGCCTCAAAGGCTGGAAAGGGCGTCGCAAGACGCTTTCCGGCTAGACCAGCGCCGTTATCCCGAACCCAAAATCGCGTGCTCGTATCATCTTCATCCCATCCGATAGAGATCTCTTTGCCGCCGTGAATGATGGCGTTGCTGAGCAGATTCTTCCAGATTTGGGTGACCCAGTCTTGAACGGCAGTGACGGTCGGCCAATCCTTGGGCTGGATAACATTGGCTTCGTGTTTCTTTACGACGCTATGGAGGCTTGCCAGGGCGGCATCGACGGTCATGCCAATCGAGACTTCCTCCCATTCGGGGGGCGGCCCGTAGGTTGCCCGAAGTACGGAAACGAGGCGGCCGAGTAGATCGAGTCCCTGCGTCGCGGATGACATCATTCCACCTACCAGAGGTTCCAAAGTCTCCCGGCCAGTGTCAAGACATTCGGAGAGCAATTCCGCTGTCGTTGAGAGGGCGCCAAGGGGGGATCGAAGGTCATGACTCACGCGCTTCGCCAGGGTCAGCGCATCGCCAGCCCATAGGGCGGCATTTTGTGAATTCGGCAGTCCCTGAGTCATGGCAAACGGGCGCTATACTCCACCCAGGGTGGCAAGATAGCAAGTGCGTCATTTTGAGAGTAGCGTGCAGGGTGCATGAGGACGCGATTCGTTTACGTGCAAAATGCAAGAAGTCAGCCTTGCAGAGCGGCGGCGTTCTAGCGGCTAGGCCGCCCATTCCAAGGGGATTGGAGCGTTGCTTAGGCCAGTTGGCTTCAGCCTTGCGCTAGGACTTCATGAGGTCCTGTCGCCACCAGTGTGTGATGGGCATCTCGCGCAACGTCAGCCATCGCCTTTTATGCCTACTCAAACCAAATCAAAAACATCTGCCGCAACCGCCTCTGCAAAGCTTCGTGAGTCCCGCAATGACATGTCGCCAAAAAATAGGGCTGCCGTGTGCGAAGTTCTCAACGCGACCCTCGCCGACATGACGGATCTGGCATCGCACTGCCGTCACGTTCACTGGAATACTCGTGGCCGGTCCTTCATGACCTACCACAAACTTTTCGAGTTGCTGACCGACATGGTTCGCGAGCCATTGGACGAAATTGCAGAGCGTATCACCGCTTTAGGTGGTTTCGCACAAGGAACCGTCCAGCGCGCGGCCGCTGCAACCAATCTGAAGGATCTCCCCGATTCCTTTGACGATCCGCTGAAGGCGGTGGCCGCTCTGGCAGATAGTGTCGCAAACTGCGCTGGTCGCGTGCGGGCCTCGATCGACATCGCTGCTGAAAAGCATGACGACGCCGGATCTGCTGACCTGCTCACGGCGATTTCGCGGTCTCTCGACAAGGGATTGTGGCTGCTGGATGCGCATGGAGCGTGATCACGATGCGAAACCCGACCGAACTCTACTGACCCATTCATCCCGATGAAACAACTCCTTCCCATTCTGTGCTCCACGCTGTTTGCTTCGTGTTTGACTTCCGTTCACGCGGCGGAAGCTTCGACTGACCCGCCTCAGCACGGCACGTTTTCATTCTACTTTGAGAATGATATCTTTGGAGGTACCGACCAACGCTACACCAATGGTGTCCGTCTCAGTTGGACTTCGCCTCGGCTCGCACACTTTGCGGACGAGGAGACTCTGGGACGGCTCGGTAGCGTCCTTGATGACATGCCTTGGATTGGAGCCTCGGGGTTCGAACGCAACGTGGCTTTCACGCTCGGTCAGGCCATGTATACGCCGACCGACATTTTGCGCACGGATCTGATCACGGAGGATCGTCCATACGCGGGGTGGCTGTATGCAGGGCTTGGCTTGATCTGGAAGAATGGCACCGAAAAGAACAGCCTGGTCTTGAACATCGGTGTGGTCGGACCTTGGTCGTATGCGCAAGAGACTCAGCGACTGGTGCACGAGGCGAAAAACATCATCACCCCGCGTGGTTGGGACAATCAGTTGCACAACGAGCTGGGCGTCGCGCTCGCTTATGAGCACGTCTGGCGGCTCCGCCCAGCGCGGGACAACTCGGGCTGGGATTGGGATCTGCTGCCCTATGCGGGGGCGACGGTAGGGAATGTGGCCATCAACGCGCGGCTGGGAGCGGAAGTCCGCCTGGGCTGGAATCTGCCGGACGACTTCGGCACGGCGGCGATTGATCCCGCCACGACGACACCTGCTCCTGTTGAAAGCGTGGGTTCGGCCAAGCTCTGGCGCCACAAGTTGGGTGCGCATGTGTTTCTCCGGGCGGAGGGGCGTGCGGTCGCACACGATATCTTTTTGGATGGCAATACTTTCGGCAACAGTCACTCCGTTGACAAAGAGCCTTTTGTTGGAGATCTGGCTGCTGGTGTCTCAATCAATTGGAAGAACACCGTGCTCACTTATTCGTACGTGATGCGTTCGAAGGAGTTCAAGGGGCAGGAGGATGAGCAATTGTTTGGCTCGCTCACCCTTGGGTGGACGTTTTAAAACGCCCCAATCGTTGAGTCATCGGCCGCTGCCGAAGTTTGCATCTGCGAAAGGATGCGCAGCTCTTCAGGTAGCGGTCCTTTTGTTGGGCGATCAATGGATATCGAGGTCGCCGTCGTGGAGGTATTCACGGCGATGGACGGGCCGTCGCTGCGCCAACTTTGATGCTGAACCCACGCAACCGTTCCCGCACTCATGCGGCCGCCTCGACGGGCTTTTTGCGGTTGTTTGCTGCATAAGTCGCCAGCAATACTCGGACCTCGGCAAGGGTCGTGACGAAGGTCGATGCGCCCACACTGACCGCTTCGTTTTTTTCCTCAGCAGAAGGGTAGATGCCGCCCAACAGCGCAGCGGCGATCGGGGTGTTGGGCCAAGCGCGGCGGATCCGTTTCACCAGCAGCGTTATTCGGTGAGTATCGACACTGCTGAGGGCAGCGATGACCACGGCGACGGGCGGACTCTGTTCCAGCACGCTGCCTACCAGATCGCGATGATAGACATAGGTTGGCGGGCCGTCGGTTAGCATGAGATCATTTTTCAACAGAGGCATTGAGGCGTCGAGAAAGGGACAAGCGGACCAGAATATCACCGGTTTCGCTGGTTTCTCTCTCGTCTCAGGACTGGTGGAATCGGGGGGATCTTCGTCGGCCTCAATTTCGATCATCTCGCGGCAAAGACCGTCGATTCCTTCAAGGAGTTGCTGGGTGCCATCAGGGGTCAGCCATGCCGCAGCTTGGTCGCGACGCGCTAAAGCTAGGGCCGGGAGAAGGATGTCAGATTTGAAGGTGGATGCACCCATCTCCTCCATGTGATCCTGGGCGAGCTCGGCGGCTTCGTGACCGTCTCCAGCAAGCAATCGTTGATAGATGGCCTGGGGATCGGTGAAGACCTTTTCGGTCCCGAGAATTCGCGCGATGAAGGCTAAGCAAGGAACGTGCGTGCCGAGCACGACCAAGCAAACGGTCAGCGGAGTCGCCAGCACCAAGCCCGGTGCGCCCCACAGATAAGTCCAACCCACACTCGCCAGAACGATCGCGATCTCAGAAACACCAAGCCGAGACCCATACAGCCAGGGTTCGATGAAGTTGTTGCTGATGACCTCCAAAACAAGGAACAAGGCCGCGACCGCTCCCACCTGGGACCACCCCGAACTGGTGACCAGACTGACCAGCACCGGCAAGGCGGCGGCAATCGCGGGACCGATGTAGGGGACGTAACGAAGGATCGCGGCGCAGAGTCCCCACAACGGTGCGTAAGGGACACCAATGAGCCAAAGACCTGTGGCGGCGACGATCCCAAAGCTCGTGTTGTAGACGAATTGCAGCGCCAGGTATTTGCCCACACGTTGTGCGGCGTCCGCCAAAGCTTGCGTGGTATGGGACACACTCCCAGAGAGCAGTCCCAGCAGCCGCGCGCGGAGCTCGGACCACTGGAGGAGCAGCATGACCGCCAAAAGTGCGACCAGACCGAATGTCGTCAATGGATCGGTGACGGCACCGACGGATGCCAGCCACTCCGTGGCCGTCCAAGGGGCATCGGCTGGAGCTGCTGCGCGTTCACTCGACCCGCCGATTTCAGTCGATGCGGAAGCGACGGTATCGCGCACCTTGTCAAACAATCCGCCAGAGAAGGTCGACTTAGCCTCGTGAACTTTCTCGCCAATGTTATCCCGATACTTCGGCAGATCGAGGGCGAAGGCGCTGACCTGACCTCCGATGAACCACGACAGGCCTGTCAAAACCAGGGCGAATGCTCCCACCGTGATCGCCACTGAAAGTGGCCTCGGAAGTCCCAGGCGAATCAGTCGACGTACCGCCGGGTGGAGGGCGAATGCGATCAATACGGCTAGGGCCAGGGGCATCAGAACCGGGCGGCCATAATAGAGGAGTCCAAGGATGCAGGTAGCCGTGACCAAGTGAGCGGCGATAGCGATGCTGCGAATGTGTTTGGTGGCGGCGTCTTTCATTGGGTCGTGGATTTGAAGCTGCTGTTTCGGACTTTGGAACGGACTTGAGTGAATTCAGCACCCGTCAAAACGATCACTGCGGTGTAGTAGGTCCACAGCATGACCAGCATCAGCGAACCCGCTGCCCCGTAAGCAGATGCGGTTGACTCGCGACCCAGATACCAAGCAAGGCCCCACTTGCCGATCTCAAAGAGCAACGCCGTGATGGTCGCCCCCCACAGCGCGTCGCTGATGGGGATTCGAACATCGGGAAGAACCACGAAGAGCAGTGCGAAGAGGACGATCTCCATCGCAAACCCAGCGGCAAAAGTGGCGGCTCCCCAAAATTGAGGTGCGATCCAGTAGCCCTCGCTGAAGTAAGTGGCGGCGAAGGAAATCGTCGTGCTGATCATCAGCGATGCGACAAGCAAAAACATCACCACGACCACCATTCCAAACGAGAGAAGTCGGGTTCGCACCCACGTGCGGAGTGCTGGATGATCGACCGGCGGGTTGACTCTCCACATGGTGTTTAGTGCGTCTTTAATCTCGCCAAAAACGCCGGTCGCGCCGAAGAGCATGGCGATTAAGCTTGTGATCCCGGCAAGAAGACCCGAGTCACTGGTCGCGGCACTGCTGACCATCGCCTGGGCCGCTGCAGCTGCTTGCGGACCCATGACGCCGCGTAATTGCGTGTCCAATTCTCCTTGCACTGCATCAGCACCAAAAAGCCAGCCGCACCCCATCAGGACGAGCATCAACAGGGGTGATAGTGAAAGCATGGTGTAGAACGCCAGGGCGGCGCTCAATCGCAGGACATTGTCCTCCACCCATTCCTCGGCGGTCCGTTTCAGAATCACCCACCAACTCCGAATTTGGATCCACAATGAAACCGCAGCCGCGTGAAAAACACGCTGGCTGCGGTTTGGCGAAGACGGAGGGTGCATGGCAGGAGACCTCATGCGGCGCGGCTTTTCAGCCGCATCAATAAGGACTCGTTTGCTCGGCCTTTTCTTCGATGCGGGAACCGAGATGCTGCACATCGCTGCCGAGGCCACGCATGGTTCGGCAGCTGGAAAGGGTGAGCAGCACAGCACCAAGGGAGAGTAGTGTCAGGAGTCGGAACGTTTTCATTGTAGGAGTAGGATGAGTTAGGTTTTCGGGGGATTAGTGGCGCGCGATTAGCGGCGGGGTTATCCGAGCTTCTCGAGCGTATCGATGTGAGAGCAAACTCGGGGCAACCACTTGGTTGCGATCAAGGGGCGGCACTCTGGCATCGTCGTGTCTGCGGACAGCGCTGCCTCGTATTCACGTTGGCCGTGTTTCTCGCCTTGAATCAGCGAGGCGATGGCGGAGCCCTCGCCAAACAGACTAGCGGTGGCTTGAACGGCGTTAGCAAAGCCGCCCCAGACACCAGAACTGGTGGATGGAGTGCCGCCCATGCTGATTACATTTTCATGCAATTCAGTGTCGGTGTCGGTGTGTTCGACCAGGATGCGGCGGAGCTCTGACACATCGCTATCCTTTTCGAATTTGGTGATGGCTTGAACGTAAGTTTCAACAGCTGCGAGTTCTCCGCGGAGAAGACTGTTGCAGGTGTCGATGCATGCGGTGTTCGGTTCGAGGGTGGTTTTCATGTCGTTTGGGATATGGATTTGGAGGAGTGGGTTTTGATTCCTCACGCCACGGCGGCCTGGAAGAGGATCTCCTTTTCGGCCAGGTAGGTGAGGTCGCGATCTGTCTTGCCCTCTTCTTCGAGTGTCTGCCGCAAGGTTTGAGCGGCGTCGGACAGGCCGAGGGCATTGGCCAGCGCCACGGCGCAGCCGTAGCCAGCCATTTCGTAATGTTCGATGCGTTGCGCAGCGCAAATGAGACCGGCATCTTTGACCTTCGGGTCTCCTTCCATTTCGATCATGTCTTCACCCTCGGCAATGAGGCCCTCGGCACCGGTGCAGTGCTCGCCACCAGGGCTGAAGGCAAGCTGTTCAAAGATCGTCTCGATGCGGGCGATGTGAGTTTTTGTCTCCGCCAAATGATGGTTGAATGCCTTCTGCAGGCGCGGGCTGTGGGCAGCCTGTGACATTTTCGGAAGCGCTACAGCAATTTGCTTTTCGGCGCTGTAAAGGTCCTTCAGTTCGTGGACGAAGAGTTTTTCAAGTGAGTCGAGATTCATGGTGCGAGGGATGGAAAGGGTTGCTGACCGGGGAGGCGAACGCTCCGGATTCGGAATGTTGGGTTCGCGCTCCCCGGCCGTAAGGCGTCAGGGTTAGCTGCCCTATAGTCTGGGTTTGCGGCCCATGACGAAGCTGACGATGAACAGCACCAGAAAAACGAAGAACAGAATCTTAGCAATCCCGGCCGCAGCACCTGCGATGCCGCCGAATCCGAGAACGGCGGCGACGATCGCAATGATAAAGAAGACTAGTGCATAGTGGAGCATGATTGTGGAGGGGGGAAGATTGCGGCTGATGGTGAGTCCGCCGCTGGTTGTTTTTAGAGGTTGGCGATGAAGTCGCGGATGCTATCTTTCGTTTCGCCTGTGCGAGCTTGGATGCGGCCGACTACTTCTTCTTCCTTGCCTTCTTCAAAGAGCAGATCGTCGTCAGTGAGTTGAGCCCACTTCTGTTTGATACTGCCTTTGACTTCGTTCCAGCGGCCTTTGATTTCGAGTTTTGTCATATTGGTATTTGGGTTTCGGTTTGGGTTTGTAGGGAAAGTGGTGCCGACTTATGCGGCGATCGCGGCTTCGTGGTTGATGCCAGGTGTGAACCAGCCGCCTTGCGCGATCCGCGTCAGTCGTTGATCAATATTCGCCGCGCGTTCCGTGATTTGCGCCAGTGCTGCGGCCGCCTCGTGGGCACTGATGCACCGGGCAAATGCGCTGGCGGTGCCAAAGCCTGCGATCTCGTAGTGAGCTATCCTCTGGGCATTGGCGATCAGGGCAGCATCCATGGTGGCTGAATCATCGATTCCCGTCGCAGAGCGACAGGTTTCGCGAATGAGGCCTTGCATAGCCTCGCACGTAACGCCGTCCGGATTGATCTTTAGAAGTTGGCAAACGTCCAGAAGGTCCTGTCGGTTTTGAGCGGTCGTTTCTTGGATCTCTCGCAGACGAAGCGCTAGATCGGTGTGGGTGCAGTTTTCAACCATGCAAGGTAACAGTCCCCTGTACTGTTCCTGGGCGTCGAAGAGATCGCGCAGTTGCTCGTGGAGGAGTTCGGCAAGTGAGGTGCTCATACATTTCAATATTGTCCTACCCACTGTTTTGCAGGGACCGTGCCACTGAGTGAGGGGTAGGCTTCAACGCCTGAATTCGTGGGGTTCCAGGGTGTTGAAGGGAAAACGTGCCGTGGGTTATGTGCTGTGGGAGATCTAGCATTTTGCACGAACCGAGGCAGTGGCAGTGCAATTTGCAAAGCCGGCAATCGAAAGGTTGCCAGACGGCGCTGAAGGCCGCATTCTCAACAGCCTCATGATGCCAAATACCCAATCATTAAAGTCTGCTCTGGTGTTGTTCGCCGCAGGACTGGTGGTGGCGACATGCTTGACGGGCGTGTGGACTTGGGGGCGGTTGACGACAGGACTCGAGACTCGGGCGCAGACGAGGCGGTCGCTGCTGCTGTGGCAGGATGCCTACTCTTCTTTGAAGGATGTTGAGACGGGCGCTCGTGGATTTGTGCTAACTGGCGAGGAGCCGTATTTGGCGCCTTTTAATAGCGCGCTGGAAGCATTTCCAGCTCAACTCCAAGGATTGATGGGTCTTGAGCAGAAGGTGGAAGGAGGTTGGGCTGGCAAACGCATGTGGGACTTCCAAAAACAGGTCGATGAATTCCTCGGCAAAATGAGAGAAATCATCACGGTGACTCGAGAATCGGGGCAAACTCGCGCCGTGGAAGTACTTGAGGACGACTCCGCAAAGGCTGCGATGGATAGCGTACGCAAGCTCTGTGGCCAGCGCATAGCGGAGCTGGAGTTGTCCCTGCACGCGCTGGACGTTCGCCTACAAACGGACCTGTCGATTGGTGCCCGTAGCATAATTGCACTGGGCCTTGCTGCCATCCTCGCGGGCTTCGCTGCTTGGGCATTGTTGCGTGATTTGCTTTTACAAGCCCGACGTTCCGAGCGTTTGGCGCTTGAAAAGAGGAAGGCGGAGCAGGCGAATCGCGAAAAGAGTACTTTCCTCGCTACCATGAGTCACGAGATCCGGACCCCGATGAATGCGATATTAGGCTTTGGGGAACTCCTGCTGGCGGATGGTCGTGATGAAAAGCAAAAACGGTACGCAACCTCCATCGTGCAGAGTGGTCAGGCTTTGTTGCAGCTGATCAATGACATTCTCGATCTCTCGAAGATCGAAGCGGGAATGCTTGATATCGCCAGCGCGCCGACCAGCGTTCGCGAGATCGCGTCCTTCTGTCGGCAATTGTTTTCGCATCAATGTTCAGTAAAAGGTGTGGCACTAAATGTGGAGGTCGACTCGTCGGTGCCAACGTCGCTGGTTCTTGATGGAGCCCGGTTGCGCCAAATCGTGATCAACTTAGTCGGCAATGCCATCAAGTTCACGAGTGAAGGGCAGGTAGATCTGCGAATCCATGGCGCGACGGTCGGTAACTCGCGAGGCCTTTTTCAGTTGGTTATCGATGTCGAAGATACTGGTACGGGTATCTCCGCTGACCGGGTGGAGGCAATTTTTGAGCCTTTTGTGCAGGCCAAAGTAAACAGCGATATCGAATTGAAAGGCACGGGGCTTGGTCTTGCGATCGTCAAGCGACTGACGACGATGATGGGGGGGGCTGTCAGCGTGGAGAGTACGGTTGGAAAGGGCTCCAAGTTTTCTCTGATCTTCCCTCGTGTAGAGATTTCAGCGCGGATTCCGGAGTCGAGTTTACGTCAGGAATCCGACGTGGATTTTGACGACCTTCGGCCGGCTACGATTTTAGTGGTGGATGACAATCCCGTGAACATTGCGTTGGTAACCGGTTATTTTGAAGGAACTCACCACACCCTCCATTCTGCATCAAATGGCCGTGAGGCTTTGGACTGGCTCTCGGAGCATCGAACAGATGTGGTGCTGATGGACATCCGAATGCCGGTGATGGATGGCAGGACTGCGTTGGACGAGCTACGCACAATGAAAGAGTGTGCACTGCTTCCCGTGATCGCGGTGACCGCATCTAGCATGGCGCGTGACGAGGCAGAGCTGCGTCGAGCCTTCGACGGCTATGTTCGCAAGCCATTCAGTCGCGCACGTCTGTTTGAAGAATTATCGCACTTTCTTCATCGGGTAGAGTCACAAAGTTCCGCTGCGAGCACTACATTTGATCTTACCGACAAGGCGCCGAAGCCAGAGTGGATTCTGCTCGCCAGGCGGTTGAGGGAGATTGAGGTTTCTGACTGGCCCGCTGTTCGTGATGGAATGGTAAGCGGCGAAGTGGCTGCCTTTGCAGCGAATTTGCGTTCGTTAGCAGAAAGTTCAGAATGCATGCCCCTGGAGCAGTTCGCAGATCGTATCAGGTCGCAAGCGGAGACCTTCTCGCTTGATGAACTTGAAAAAAGTCTGGAATCGTTTCCGGTGCTCGTAAAGTACATCGAGGAAAGAGGGGTAGCTATTGAACAGACGAGTCCCCTATGAATTCCCCATCTCGCCAGACCATTCTCATCGTCGATGATCAGGAAGAGAATATCCGTGTCGTCGGCAGTGTACTCTCGCTGATGAACTACGACATTATTGCTGCGACGAGTGCTGCGCAGGCGATGAAGCGGCTACAAGCGCGGACACCTGACATCATCTTGCTAGACGTTATGATGCCAGAGGTCGATGGGCTTGCCGCCTGCCGTCAGATCAAGGAGGATCCCCGCTGGGCGGAAATTCCGATCATCTTTCTCTCGGCGGCGGATGATAAGAATGTCATCGTTCAGGCTCTGGAAGCGGGAGGTGTGGACTATGTGACGAAGCCCTTCAATCGCGCTGAGCTTTTGACTCGTGTTCGCACGCATCTGTCTCTCAAACAGGCTCGGGACAGTCTGCAACGTCTCGCCGAAGACAAGGACGAGATTCTCGGGATCCTAGCGCATGATCTAAAAAACGGAATTGTGGGTATTCAGCTAAGCGCAGGATTGCTCATGGAACGGGCGGGTGCTCTGCCGTCCAGATCGGCCTCCTTGGCGGAGAATATATGCCTGACTTCTGATCGATTGCTGGATCACCTGAAGATCTTTCTGGCAAACCAGCGTGCCGAGCATTTGCAGATGCACTGTGCGCCAGTAGATCTGCATGGAGTGGTCAAAAGAATCATCACGCAGGCGAGTCCGGCGGCGCAGTCAAAGGACATCACTCTCGATTTAGTGAACCACACCGATGGCGTTTTGGTGAAGGCAGATCATGAGGCGCTGTCGCAGGCCATGGAAAACCTTGTTTCCAATGGCGTGAAGTTCATGCCGTCGGGCGGGACGCTTCAAGTGATTATCGAACGCCCGATGCTGGGCCGGGTTAAATGCATCGTCACCGACAGTGGTCCGGGGTTCAGTGAAGAGGATCGCATTAAAATATTCCGGCGCTACCAGCGCCTCAGTGCTGTGCCCACTGGTAATGAGCCTTCGACTGGCTTGGGGCTTTCAATTGTGAAGCGCCTACTCACGCAGATGAATGCTGATATCACTCTGAGTCCTGGAGCCGGCAGACTTGGTGGTGCAGAGTTTGTTGTGTCTCTTGAGGATGCCGCTGGCGTAGCTGTCGATGATACGAACCACTCCTCCTGATGGACATTCTGATTGTAGATGATGAAAAGATTATTCGTGACTCGGTCTCCCAACTTTTGGAAGACGCCGATCACTACACCGAGTGCGCGGACAACGGCGATTCCGCCTTGAAGTCGTTGTCAGAGGCAGAGTTCCAACTGGTCTTGCTGGATGTGAATCTTGGCAGAGAGAGTGGTCTGGATGTCCTGGCTCAGATCCAAAAAAAGCATCCTGGCATTCCGGTTGTGGTCTTTACCGCCGCCGCAACCGTGCAAACGGCTGTCGAAGCAATGCGACTGGGTGCGCTGGATTTCTTGGAGAAGCCTTTCACCCGACAGCAGTTAACGATGGTCTTGTCGCGTATCCAGAAGCACCAAAAACTGGTGGAGAAAGTTGTGGATCTACAGAGACAGGTGGCATCTCAATCGCCGGAGGCGGTTTTTGAATCGTCCAGTCCCGAAGTGCGAGGCATCTACGATGTGCTATTTCGCGCGGCGGGGAGTCCGGCGTCGATCTTGATCTTGGGTGAAAGTGGAACCGGTAAAACCGTGGCTGCACGTGCAGTGCATCAGGCCAGCAGTCGTGCGGACAAAGCTTTCATCACGGTGAACACGCCAGGACTCTCGCGCGAGTTGGTGGAGAGCGATCTCTTCGGGCATGTGAAGGGCTCCTTTACCGGGGCGATTCGTGATCACTGGGGAAAAGTCAAGGCGGCGGATGGAGGCACTCTTTTCCTGGATGAGATTGGCGAATTGCCAATGGATCTGCAGGCAAAGTTGCTGCGACTTCTCCAGGATCGCGAATATGAGCGAGTCGGGGAAAACACCACCCGAAAGGCAGATGTCCGCATTGTTGCCGCTACCAATAGGGACCTGAAGGGTGCGGTTCAGGACGGCACGTTCCGCGAAGATCTCTTTTACCGACTGAACGTCATTACCGTGGAGATGCCTCCCCTGCGGAGGCGGCCGGAGGATCTTTTGGAATTTGCGGGGAACTACGTCAAATTCTTTGCTGGACAGTTCGGTCGTAAGCTCAAAGGACTTTCGAGTGATGCGAAGAAGCATGTGTTGGCTCACACCTGGCCTGGAAATTTGAGGGAATTGCGCAATGCCATCGAGCGTGCCGTGATCCTCTGTCAAGGGGATGAGATCACCTCCGCAGACTTGCCCTTGGGCGATGCCGTGACCCGCCGCGAATTGAAGTCAGATGCACTTGGGGTGGGTGACTCGATCACCCTAGAGGATCTGGAGACCGCTCACATCCATGCTCTGCTGGAAAAGATATCCAATCTTGCGGATGTTGCTCGCGTACTCGGCATTGATCAGGCCACGCTCTATCGGAAGCGCAAGAAGCTAGGCTTAACGAAGGACTAGATGGGTGTGCCCCAAGGCTTTGCAAATTGCAACTTGGCCACGTTTTGCTACTGCAATTTGCACTGATTGTGCGGGGGGATGGGAAACTGTTTGAGGCTGGAATCCCCATGTTATGGGCGTTGGCTGGTCGTCGTGAGTGATTGGCATGCTGCTTGCAACTACCTGGAGTAGCAGGCGCCGAGAATGGCGCGATCAAAACGAACAACAACTCTTCCACTATGAAAACGCAACTCTCCGCTGATCTTCAACAGACCGCAAACCACCTCAAGGACGAAGCCATCAATCTGGGTAACTCCGCAATTGAGAACGCCCGGGACCGTGTCGTCGCGCCAGCAGTCAATGCCGCCGCGAATGCTGGTCAATATGCCCAGCATGTGTATGAGGATGCTCGTGAAGCGGTGACGAAGCAGTTGAGTCAAGCCGGTGGTGTCGCTCGTCAGCAATGCGATACGGCTGTGAAATGGGCCGCTGCCAATCCCCTTGCCGCTATCGGGGTGGCCTTTGTTGCTGGCCTGTTCTTCGCAAAGTCTGCCCTGACTTCGCGCTAAACGGGAGCTGCGACCACGCGAATCCAATTCTCAATCATCATCATGCTATCCGAACCCGCATCGGTCTCTGAAACGACAACGGACGAATCTGGGAATACCGGATCCGTGCAGTCGCTGCTACAGCGAACTCTCAGCTACCTAGATGCGCGTTTGAAGCTTTTGAAGGCAGAAGCACGGGGGGCGGCATCAACGGGAGTGGTTGCCCTCGCCGTTCTCTTGTTAGCCTTCACCGCCGGAGCCGTAGCGTTTGCTGCGGTCTCCGGTGCGTTGGTGGTTTGGACTGCGCGCTCTTGGTGGCATGGGGACCTGCTTCCCGCGGCGCTCTCCGTAGCCGCCATCGATTTGTTCATTGCCATCGCTGCCGGCTACGTAGCTCGACGTCTGATTCGCAGGGCCAGATTCTTTCAACACAGTATTCAAGAGATCGAGGAGGATCTAAAATGGCAACAAGGCCAATGACCGACGAAATTGCAGTTCTCAGAGGGCGTCTTGCGATTGCCCGAGGTGAATTGAGGGAATCCGCCCTGGACGTGGAACACCAGTTCAATCTTCCCAGGCGTTTTCGTGCCGAACTGGACGCACATCCGCTCAAGTGGTTATCCATCAGTGCAGCCGCAGGCATCGTCGCTGCCAAAGTGGTGCCCTTTCTTTTTCGGCTGACTGGGCGTTCGTTCACCGCAACGGTGGTCGCTCCTCTCCTACGCACTGCCGCAGTGACGGCGCTGCCGCTGCTTGCGGACACATTCTCCCGAAAGTTCTTCGGCCAGGACCGATTCGTAACTCCGATGCAGCCGGTTCATCGTGGAGAGGTGATCGACGTGCAAGTTGCGCCTTCGGTGGTGCAGTGAGAGTGGGCTCAGCTATTTGGAATAGTGTCGCATGGCTTTCTGGCTTGCCTTTCACCTACGGGCCCATCATTCTGTGAGTATGCGTAAAGCCGTAGCGTTATTCTTCCTCGCGTCCCTGTGGTCGTTCAGTCAAGCGGCAGAGCCGGTGATTGCTATGCGGTTGTTGTCACCAACTCCTCATGAGGGCGTTTCGGAAATGAAGACTGGGGACGAGATGGTTTGGGTCGAGAAAGAGATATTGATCGACGATAATGACATCGCGTCTGCGGCTTTGGGGGCGGATCGCAATGGTCCCATTGTCACGATCAAGTTTACGAAGGAAGGTTCGGAACGCTTTGCCAAAGTTACAAAGGCAAGTATCGGCATGCGATTGGCGATCATCCACGATGGCAAAATTTTGATGGCTCCCGTCATCCGCGATGAGATAACTGGTGGCGAAGCCATTTTATCAGGGCGTTTTTCCGAGGCCGAAGCAGGCGAGCTTTCTGCTAAGATTAACAAAGCTGCGAAGGTGGCGGCGGAAGCCGAGGAGCCGTCGTCGTAGCCAGGAGCTGACAAGCTGAACTGGTTCGAAGGGCGATGGTTTTTATGCGATGTCTCAGACAGGAGTGTCTTGGCCACGGTCGATCCATGGTTCTACGCGCTCGAGGAGGAGTTCGATCAGTTCGGGATCCATGGGCTGGTAGTCATCTGGGATGTTTAGCACGGCGACCTCGACATCGCGGAATTCTTTGGGGAATTGGTCTCGCAGTCGTTGCTTGTGTTCGTGCTCCATGACCAGCACCAGATCTGCCCAACGGAGAAGGGATGCGGTAACCCGGTAGCGGGCGGCGGAGCTGGTGCCTGCGGAGCGGGCTTCGATGCGCGGGTCGTTGCGGTAGATCGCCTCTGCCGTGGGGCTGCGCCATTGATTGCGGCTGCAAACGAAAAGGATGCGCAGGGGCGTCATGCTAACGCACGATGACGGTGGAGCCGGGCCGGACGAGATCAGGGAGTCTGATGGCATCCCAGTTGGCAAAGCGAACGCAGCCAGCGCTGCGGGAGCGTCCGATGGTGCGAGGTGAGGCCGTGCCGTGCAGACCGATGCCGCTTTTGCTGAGACCACACCAGATGATGCCGACGGGGCTGTTGGGGCCGGGTGGGATCTGGAAGGCGGTATCGCCACGAGTGCCTTCTTCGAGGAATTTTTTGTCGTAGCGGAAGTTGGGTGTGGTCATCATGGTGGATACTTTCCAGGTGCCGATGGGGATGAACTCAGGCTTGCCGGGCGTGATCGGAAAGGCGGCCAGCATTACCTCGCTCGCATTGTAAACCGCCGCCATGCGCTCGGTGGTGTCCACAACGATCGTGTTCGTGCTCAGCACCGCATCGTTTTTGTAGCCTTTGTATTTGGCCACATTTTCGATGAAGAAAGGTGCCACGTTTGGCACTCGGACGATGTCGCCCGGTTTCAATGCTTCGACGTTTACACCGGGGTTTGCCTTGGCGAGGAAAGTCTCGTCGGTGTGATAGCGCTCTGCCACCAATTCGCCGAGACTCCGGTAGGCCATGTAGGGGTAGGCCTCTTGCTCTTCGGGCTTCACTGGCAGGTCTGGATTGACGTATTGGACGAGTTCTTCCTTGATTTTGCAGGCGGCATACACGGTGGGCACAGCCTGTTCTGCGGACTCGATGACACTCTGCCAATCGTAGAGGTTGTCATTTCCGTGGGCAAAGTTGTAGTTCACCACGGCCTTGTAGGTAAACTCGCCCAAGGCTCCGTCGATTTTGCCAGGGCCGAAAAATTTACGATCCAAGAAGACCTGCACCCGCAAAATAGTCTCGGGATCTTTGGGCACGGCAGGATCCGTCGCGGCGGGGCCCAGATCCTGAGCCATGGCAGCCTGCGCACTTACCAAAATTGCCGCTATTGCGCTGAGCTGGGTCATCACGCATTGGCGGCGAGACGCTGCAGGGGGGCTTAGGCGGGAGATCATGAGGGGGCAGTATTATTTTGTCCAGGTCGCTGGCCAGTATGGACGGACCCCAGGGGTTGTTCAATCGCTTCTTCACCCAGTTCCCATTGACAGGGCCGCTCCGCGCGCCCAACTACAGGCCTTATCATGCGCCTCCGTTCATTCCAAGGTCTCGTCCCCGCCCCGCAACACGCTGCCAATGTCGCAGCAGTTCCCTATGATGTCGTCAATCGCGATGAAGCTCACGCGCTGGCGCACGATAATCCGTTGAACCTCCTGCACGTTGACCGGGCAGAGATCGATCTGGATCCGGAAATCGATCCTTACAGCGACGCGGTTTACGCGAAGGCGCTGGAGAATTTCAAGACGATGCAGGCCGATGGCGTGCTGCTGAGGGAGTTGCAACCCACCATGTATTTGTATCGCCAAATCATGGGCGAGCATTCGCAGACGGGTCTGGTAGCAGTCTGCCACACGGGCGACTACGAAAACGACATCATCAAGAAGCACGAAAAAACGCGCCCGGACAAAGAGAATGATCGCACCCGATTGGTGGACACTTTGAGTGCCAACACCGGTCCGATCTTCCTCACCTATCGCGGCAAGGCTGGCATCAATGCGATCATCAACGGCCACCTCGAAAATGATGCTCCGATCTACGATCTCACTGCACCAGATGGTGTGCGTCATCAGTTGTGGAGACTGCCCCACGGTGCCTGCGTTTCCCTGAGCGCGCTGTTCGAAAGCCAAGTCCCTTGCGCCTACGTCGCGGATGGTCACCACCGCGCTGCCAGTGCCTTTCGCGTCAGCAAAAAGCGCGCCGAAGAAAACCCCGGCCACACAGGCAATGAGGATTACAATTGGTTCCTCAGTGTCCTTTTCCCAGGTGATGAACTGGCGATCCTGCCCTACAACCGCGCCGTGAAGGACCTGAATTGCCAGGATCGCGAAGAGTTCCTGGCCAAGGTTGGTAGCATCTTCAAGGTCACACCCACCACGGAAAAAACTCCGCAACAGGCCGGTCAGTGCTGCATGTACATGAAGGGTCAGTGGTATCTCCTGGAGTGGGCTCCTGCGGCGGGTGCCAGCCCCATCGATCAATTGGATGTCAGTATCCTCCAGGATCAATTGCTCCAGCCGGTGCTAGGGATTGATGATCCGCGCACCAGCAAGCGCATTGATTTCATCGGAGGTATCCGTGGCACTGCGGAGTTGGAAAAGCTCGTGGATAGTCGCGACTTTGCCGTCGCTTTCTCGATGTATCCAGTCACGGTGGATCAGTTGATGGCCATCTCCGACGCCGGTCAAATCATGCCGCCCAAGAGTACCTGGTTTGAGCCCAAGCTGCGCTCTGGCCTGTTTGTGCATACTTTTTGACAGGTTCTTGTCGCGGACGAACACAGCGTCCACCGTAACGCCCCACCCCGGGAAGCAAGCTTCCCTCGGCCTCAGCGCTCAAGCCCAACCACAAGAGGATTTCCTCAATTGTGCCGGCGAGGGATGGCCGATGCCACCTGCTGGGATGAAGGATTCCGCCCGCAGCCCACAATAGCGCCAACGCAGGGCGCTCAAATCGCAAGAATAGAGCGAAAAGTGGCGTTTTCATCGGCTGCCTATCAACCCCCATCCAGCCCCGCTTATGCGATCCGCGAACACTCGCCCACACATTCTGCTGTCTCTTTCATTCTCCATGCTCGCTTCGATGGCAAGCGCGGATGCGCCGAAGAAAGAGCAAGTGGTGGACCCCAATGCCCCGATCTCCTTTTACAAGCAGATTCGGCCGATCCTCCAGGCGAGTTGTACAGGTTGTCACCAGCCCGCCAAGGCCAAGGGTGACTACGTGATGACGGATTTCGCGAAGATGCTGGAAGGCGGCGAAGAAGGGCATGCGATTGTTCCTGGCAAGCCGGAGGCATCCAACCTGCTGAAACTGGCCACCCCAGAGAACGGCAAAGCGGAAATGCCGCCAAAGGGAGATCCTCTGCACGAGACTCAATTGGCGTTGATCAAGCGTTGGGTGGCTGAAGGTGCGAAGGACGATACACCAGCCTCGGCGCGTCAGGAATTCGACATGGAGCATCCGCCGGTCTACACCACCGCGCCAGCGATTACCTCGATCGACTATTCGCCAGACGGAAGTCTCATCGCCGTCGCTGGTTATCACGAAGTGCTCATCCACAAAGCAGACGGCGGAGGCATCGTCGCGCGTCTCGTGGGCTTGTCAGAGCGGATTCAAAAAGTCAGTTGGTCGCCAGATGGCAAGAAAATAGCCGTCACTGGTGGCAGCCCCGCCCGTATGGGGGAAATTCAGGTCTGGGATGTGGCCAAGCAGAAGCTTGAGATGTCGAAGAGCCAGACCTTTGATACTATCTATGGTGCCAGTTGGTCGCCTGATGGGAAGCAGGTGGCCTTTGGCTGCGCTGACAATGGTGTGCGCGCCATCGATGCCGCCACCGGCAAAGAGACACTCTTCATGGGGGGGCATAGTGACTGGGTGCTCGACACTGTTTGGGGTTTGGACGGCAAGAATCTCGTTTCTTGCGGACGCGACATGAGCGTGAAGCTCACCGAAGTGGCGACGCAGCGTTTTGTGGACAACATCACCTCTATCACACCGGGGGCACTGAAGGGCGGCGTGCACGTTGTGGCGCGGCATCCATCTCGCAATGAAATCCTTATCGGTGGCACGGATGGCATTCCGCAGATCTATCGGATGGAGCGCACCACGAAGCGCGTGATTGGGGATAATGCGAATCTCATCCGCAAATTCCCCGCAATGCAGGGCCGAATCTTTGGTGTGGACTTCGCACCGGATGGCAAGCGCATCGCTGCAGGGGCCAGCTATGAAGGCACGGGGATGGTCAATGTGTATGCCTCCGACTACGATAGCACGCTGCCGGATGCGGTGAAAAAGATCATCGAGACCGTGAACGGCAAGGGCAAGGAGCTGGATGACTGGATCGTCAAAGATGTGAGGCTCATCAGCAGCACGCCGATCCCAAGTGGCATCTATTCAGTCACCTTCAGTCCTGATGGTAAAACGGTGGCTGCAGCAGGTCAGGACGGTCGCCTACGCCTCATTGATGCCGGTACTGGTAAGATTTCCAAAGAGATCGTCAGCGTGCCTTTGGCTCAGGAAAAGACGCTCGCAGCGAAGGACGTAATCGTCGATGACAGCGTCCGGCCTGAAGTGCGTGAGGACACAAAGGTGGAGACGATTCACGCAGGTCCAACGATTGCTTCCATCGCGGTCGAACCTGCCAGCATCGCGATCGGCAAGCCGACGGAGTATGCGCAGCTTTTGATCACTGCCACGCTGAGCGATGGGACTCACGCCGACATTACCCGTATGGCAAAGTTGACCCCAGAGGGTGGCATGGCCAGCATCGATAAGCGTGGTATGGTTCGCCCAGACAAAGATGGGAAGGGCGTCGTCAAAGTCGCTTTCATGGGGAAGACGGCCAGCGTGCCTGTAGAAGTCAAAGGCATGGAGGCCTCCCTCCGTCCATCGTATGTGCGGGATGTCATGCCTATCGTCTCAAAGCTGGGCTGTAACATGGGGACCTGCCATGGTTCCAAGGAAGGCAAAGCTGGGTTCAAACTGTCCCTGCGCGGTTACGATCCAATGTTTGACGTGTTGGCCTTTGCTGACGAACTCGCAAGCCGCCGCGCGAATGTGGCCTCTCCTGATCACTCGCTAATGTTGCTGAAAGCCAGTGGCTCGGTGCCGCATGAGGGCGGGCAATTGACAGTGCCAGGAGAGCTTTACTACGAGACCCTGCGCGCCTGGATCAGCCAAGGGGCAAAGCTCGACCTGAAGACGCCTCGAGTCACTAGCATCGAGCTCTTTCCGAAGAATCCAGTGGTAGAAATGATCGGTGCCCGCCAGCAGATCCGAGTTGTTGCCCACTATGCCGATGGATATGTCAAAGACGTCACGGCGGAGGCCTATGTGGAAAGCGGCAACATTGAGATTGTCAGCACGGACAAGGCTGGATTGGTGACGACTCTGCGTCGTGGAGAAGCCCCAGTGCTGGCGCGCTTTGAAGGCGCCTACGCTGCCACCACCGTCACTGTAATGGGTGACCGCACTGGCTTCGCCTGGTCGGAGCCGGAGAAGTGGAGCAAGATTGACGAACTCGTAGCGCAGAAGTGGCAGCGTCTGAAGATCCAACCTTCGGAGGTTTGCAGTGATGAGGACTTTTTGCGCCGCATTCATATCGACCTGACCGGTTTGCCGCCAGAGGCAGAAGAAGTGCGCGCCTTCCTCGCGGATAAGCGGGATATGCGCACGAAGCGCACGGAGGTCATCGACAAACTGATCGGCAATCCCGACTTCGTAGACCATTGGACGAACAAGTGGTGCGACATGCTGCAGGTGAACAGCAAGTTTCTGGGTGTCGAAGGTGCGACGGCGCTACGCACGTGGATCAAAGAGCAGGTGTCATCCAACACGCCTTACGACCGAATGGCCTATAGAATCATCAGCGCCACCGGGTCCACCAAAGACAATCCTGCCGCCGCCTACTTTAAAGTGGTTCGCACCCCAGAGGAGATGTCGGAGAATACTACGCACCTCTTTTTGGCGACTCGCTTTAACTGCAATAAGTGCCACGACCACCCCTTCGAGCGCTGGACGCTGGACCAATACTATCAGACGGCCGCATTCTTTGCTCAGGTGGATATCAAAGGCGATCCGGCCAGCGCAGGTAAGACCATTGGTGGCACCGCAGTTGAGGGTGCAAAGCCGTTGTATGAAATCATTGGCGACAACAAAACAGGCGAGGTCCTACACCTCCGCACGAATCAGCCCGTCAAGCCCACCGTTCCTTTCGACGCGGATCTCGTGACGGCATCGGCACCAACTCGTCGTGAGCAGTTTGCCTCCTGGATGACCAGTCCAAAGAACGATTACTTTGCGATGAGTTATACCAACCGTATCTGGGGTTACCTGACCGGAACGGGCGTCATCGAACCGCTGGACGACATCCGCGCGGGGAATCCGCCGAGCAATCCAGAGTTGCTGCAATACCTGACCAATGAGTTCGTCCAGAGTGGCTTTAATGTGCGACACCTCATGCGCATCATCACCATGAGCCGGACCTACCACCTCAGCCTCGCTTCCAACAAGTGGAACGAGGATGATACCCTCAATTACTCCCACGCCAAAGCGCGCCGCCTTTCCGCAGAGGCTCTTTTTGACGCCGTCTTTACCGTTACTGGCTCGATGCCCAATATTCCCGGCGTGCAACCCGGAACGCGTGCGGCACAGCTCGCCGACTCGCAGGCAAAGCTACCGGACGGGTTCCTCACCAACTTTGGGAAGCCCGCCCGTGAGAGCGTTTGCGAATGCGAACGCAGCAATGACGTGAACCTTGGTCCAGTGATGGCGCTGATGTCTGGCCCAACGGTGGGCGATGCGATTAGCGATCCTAAGAACGCCATCGCAAAACTCGTCGCCACGATTCCGGATGACCGGAAGTTGGTGGATGAAATCTTTGTGCGCATCATCAACCGTCCAGCAACGGAGAAGGAAATTGATGCGGTCCTTGCCAGTGCTGCAAGTATGGACGCGCAGCACCAAGGTCTGACCGCCGCGTGGCAGGCCAAGGAGGCGGAGCAAAAGCCCATCATCGCTAAGGCGGAAGCGGAGAGGGCGCTCGCCATCGCGAACGCCAAAAAGGAACTGGATGCCTATCGTGTGAAGATGGCCCCCGAAGTGGCTAAAAAAGAAGCGGACCGCAAGGCTGCGATTGCCAAAGCTCAGGAAGCCGCCAAAAAGGTCGCGGAAACAGCCGTGACCAAACAGCCGCAGTGGGAGCAGTACGTGGATCTCAGCACTGAGTGGCAACCGCTCGACGTCGAAGTTGTTCGTGCCACCGGCGTGCAAAAGTTGGAGAAGCAAGCGGATGGCTCGCTCTTTGCCACGCCGCTGCCTGCTGGGCAGATGGCCATTGGCAATTATCAATTGAAGGCCAAGACCACGCTTGCCGGAATCACGGCGATCAAATTGGAGGTGCTGCCGGATGTCCGTTTGCCTAGCAATGGCCCCGGCCTTGCTCCAGACGGCAATTTTGTGCTGAGCGAATTCGTTGTCCAGCAAGCTGCGCTCGATGCAAAGCGCGCGAAGAAGGGTGTGGGTCTAGTGACGCTGAAGACCGCTATCGCTGATTTCAGTCAGGACAAATTCCCCGTGACTGAGTCGCTCAAGAAGGGCAATCGTGATCGTGGCTGGGCGGTGTCTCCTGACGCGGGCAGTCGCCATGAGGCCATCTTCTACCCTGATACGGCGATCGGTGCCGAGGGTGGTGTAAAACTGAGCTTCCAGTTGGTGCAGGGTTTCCAGAACGGGAAGTACAATCTTGGTCGCTTCCGCATCTGGGTTTCCGCCAATCCGATGGCACGGTTTGGCGCACCGAAGGCTGTGGCGGATGCGATTCGTACCCCGGTTGCCAAGCGGACACCTGAACAGAAGAAGGCTCTGAGCGATACCTTCATCGCCCAGTTCCGCGAATATCAAACCGCCCAAAAGGCCGTTGCGAGCGCCAGCAAACCATTGCCGGTGGACGAGCAATTGGTGGCGCTAGAATTTAAGCACACCGATGCGCAGCGACCAGTGGTGCTGGATGCCAAGTTGATCCAGTTGCGTCGGGACGTGGAATTGAGCAAGGCCCAGCTAGGCTCCAAGCGGTTGACCTCCGCACAGGATTTGGCCTGGGCTCTGATCAACAGTCCCGCATTCTTGTTTAACCATTAGAGAACCCAAAGGGGCGCAATCGCCAGATTGCGCTTACCCGAAGAGGCTCATCTGCGTCACCAATTCCTCTGGCTCTTCGGCCACCTTTTTCTTCCTTGGCGGACGGGCGCTGACGGCGGTGGGCGTTGGCACATCGCTGACGCTTTCCGCTGGTTGATGGCCACTTTCCAGTTTGGCTAGCACCTCTTTGGCGCGAGCGATAACTTCATCGGGAAGTCCCGCCAATCTTGCAACCTGGATACCATAGCTTTTCTCAGCGCTGCCGGGGAGGATCTTGCGCAGGAAGATGATTTGCTGGTTCCACTCCTTAACCGCGACGTTGTAGTTTTTCACGCCCTTACGGCTTTGGGCCATGGCCGTGAGCTCGTGATAGTGGGTGGCAAAGAGGGTGCGCGATCCGACCTTGTCATGCAGATGCTCCGCCACACTCCAGGCGATGCTCAATCCGTCGAAGGTGCTGGTGCCGCGCCCGATCTCGTCCAAGATCACGAGTGAGCGATCTGTGGCGTTGTTTAAAATCAGTGCGGTTTCGTTCATCTCCACCATGAAGGTGGATTGCCCGCGCGCGATGTCGTCGCTGGCTCCGATGCGTGTAAAGATCCGATCCACCAGCCCGATCTCTGCAGAACCAACAGGCAGAAAGCTTCCAATCTGTGCCATCAAGGTTAGCAGTGCGACCTGACGCAGGTAAGTGCTCTTTCCCGCCATGTTCGGGCCGGTGATGAGCAGTAGTCGATTCTCTCTTGGTTCCAGCGTGGTGTCGTTGGGGACAAAGCGATCCCCACCCGTTAAGTTCTGGTCCAGCACGGGATGCCGACCATCGCGGATGTAGAGGTGCTGGGTGTCGTTGAGAATGGGCCTCGTGTAATTGAATAGGCGTGCAATTTCCGCCAGGGAATTCAACGTATCGAGAATGGCCAGAGCCTCTGCGGTCTCTTGGATGAGGACAAGGTGCTCCATCGCGCGGCTCCGCAGTTTGATGAACTCCTCATACTCAAGCGCCTTGCTGCGCTCGTCGGAACCGAGGATCTTGTCCTCCATGCGCTTGAGTTCGTCGGTGATGTAGCGCTCTCCGTTTACCGTCGTTTGCTTGCGATGGTAGTCGTCCGGGACGGCACCGACGTTGGCTTTGGTGATCTCGATGAAGTAGCCAAACACAGCGTTGTATTTGATCTTCAGGCTCTTGATGCCGGTGCGCTCAATCTCGCGATTTTGCAGATCGGCGATCCATTGGCGGCCAAGGGTTGCTGCGCCACGGAGTTCATCCAGTTCTGGCAGGTAGCCTTCGCGGAAGATGCCACCTTCTTTGATCTGAATGGGCGGCTCTTCGACGATGGAACCGTGGATCTCTGCCGCCAGACCCGACAGGTCGTGGAGGTTGGAGAAGAGGGTCTCCAGCAAAGGCAGCGTTTGCGTGCCGCCCATACTCGCTTGACGGTCGCGAGTTTCTTCGAGCGCCAGTCTCACTGCGGGCACGACTTCCAGTGATTGCGCCAGCATTTGCAGGTCTCGCGCATTGCCGCTGCCTTGGCTGAGGCGGCTGCTGGTGCGCTCCAGATCGCGCACTTCTTTGAGTAGGGTGCGGATCTGATTTAGCAGCATCGGTTCGTCCAAAAGCATCGCCACAAAATCTTGGCGGGCGGTCAGCACGTCCAAGGATCGTTGCGGATGCAGTACCCAGTGGCGGAGTTTGCGCGCGCCCATCGGCGTGCAGGTACGGTCGAGCGCGTGGAGTAGGGTGTGCTGATTGCCAGAGCGGCTCGTCACCAACTCCAGGTGCGATTGACTGGCGGAATCGATCAGGACGCATTCGCCCGGCTGCGCGACCCGCAGTCTTTTGATGTGATCCACGCTGCGGCGCAACTGGAACTGAAGGTATTGCAGGATCGCGCCGGCTGCGCAGATCGCTGGGTGCATACCAGTGCAACCGAAGCCATCTAGCGATTGCACCTGGAAGTGTTGGGTCAGGCTATAGACGGCCTGGTCGTGGAGGAAGAGATACCCCTCCGTGCGGAGACCACAGACCGGGCGACCAAGGGTGGCGAAGAGGTCTTCCTGTTCATCGTTCCAGAGAAGTTCAGAGGGCTGGAGTCGCTCCAGTTCGTCCTGAAGTTCGCTTGCGTCTGCAAACTCACCTACCTCGAATT
This sequence comes from Verrucomicrobiaceae bacterium, assembly GCA_024232965.1. GTDB lineage: Bacteria > Verrucomicrobiota > Verrucomicrobiia > Verrucomicrobiales > Verrucomicrobiaceae > JACKQF01. The sequence continues at coordinate 153,396 of JACKQF010000009.1, forward strand.
CGCCGGTGGTGTGATCGACGTAGGCCATGCCGAGTTTTTTGCCTTCTCGAAACACGGCGGCCAGATAGTTGGCGCGGCCAGATTCCAGCAGATTCAAATCGCTGACGGTGCCGGCGCTGATGATTTGGGAAATCTCGCGCTCCACCAGTTTGCCGGGAACAGGGTTGGAGGTCTGTTCCGCAATGGCTACACGTTTACCGCCCTGGATGAGTTTGGCAATGTAGCCCTGCGCGGAGTGATGCGGCACGCCGCACATGGGGATGCCGTTGCGTTTTGTCAGCGCCACATTGAGGATGGGTGAGGCAACTTTGGCGTCTTCAAAGAACAGTTCGTAAAAATCGCCCAAGCGATAAAACAACAGCACATCCTCCGGCAGTTCCCGCCGAATGGCCAGGTACTGCTTCATCATCGGGGTCGCCGCAGGTTCACTCATCGTGTCCTGATTTTCGGGAGGCTGGGCCGGGAGTCAATGGCGGGCTGAGGGGCGCTTGGGCATCCGGGCTTGATTCTCCACCTCCGCTGGAGCATGAATGCGCTCTAAATTCCATTTCCCAAAACGCTTCTCATGTCCAAAAAACCTGTTGTTCTGATCATTCGCGATGGCTGGGGTATCAATCCCGGCGGTCGAGCCAAGGCTGTTGAAAACGGTGATGCCACGCTGCTGGCGGACACGCCGTACCACGACGAGCTTTATGCCAACTATCCTTGCAGCAAGGTTTCTGGCTCTGGCGAAGACGTTGGGCTACCGGACGGGCAGATGGGGAACAGCGAGGTGGGGCACCTCAATCTGGGGGCGGGGCGCATTGTTTATCAGGACCTTACCCGAATCAATAAAGCCATCCGCGACGGAGATTTAGCCACCAATCCCGTGCTCCAAGAAGCTTTTGAGAAGGCCAAGGGGCATCGCCTGCATCTGCTGGGTCTCGTCAGCGATGGCGGGGTGCATAGCCACCAGGATCATCTTGCGGCGTTTTGCCATGCGGCGAAGGACGCAGGTGTGACGGATATTTGTATCCATGCCATCACCGATGGTCGTGATACGTCGCCAACGAGTGGGTCAGGGTACCTGGCCAAGCTTGAGAAGGATCTGGAAGGAAGTGGTGCCAAGATCGTGACGGTCATCGGTCGTTATTTCGCGATGGATCGCGACACGCGCTGGGATCGGAACAAGTTGGCCTGGGATGCCATCGTGCTCGGGCGTGGGGATGTGCGGACCGATACCCCATCCGCTGCGGTGAAGTCTGCCTACCCGACCGAACCCCGCGGTGACGAGTTCATGCCGCCGATGATCTTTGATTTGGCTGACCAGCAGCGCATCCGCGATGACGATGTGATTTTGTGGTTCAACTTCAGAGCGGATCGTGCCCGCCAGTTGAGCGATGCCTTTTTGAAGCCCGGTTTTGATGGCTTTGATCGCGAAGTGACGCCGAAGACGGCTTACTACACGCTGACGGAATACGACCAGACCTACCCTGAGTTCGGTTGCAAAGTAGTTTTTGGTTCCACCAGCATGTCTAACATTCTGGGCGAGGTGATTTCCAATGCGGGTCTGAAGCAGTTGCGCAGTGCAGAGACGGAGAAGTATCCGCACGTGACCTTCTTCTTCAATGGCGGTCGGGAAATCCCATTCGAAGGCGAAGACCGCTATTTGGCGATCAGTCCGAAGGAAGTGCCGACCTATGACAAAAAGCCGCAGATGAGCGGACCCGACGTCGCGTTTGAGGTGTATCGCCGCTTGCCAGATTATGATGCGGTCATCATGAACTTCGCCAATCCCGACATGGTCGGCCACACGGGCGTGGTCGAGGCGGGGATTCATGCCTGCGAAACCATCGATCTCGGTGTGCGAATGATCGTGGAGCGTGTGCTCGCGCTGGGTGGCAAGTGTCTGATTACGGCTGATCACGGTAACTGCGAACAAATGCGCAACGAGGATGGTTCCCCGCACACGGCGCACACCACCAATTTGGTTCACCTCATCTATGTCGGCGCCGACAAAGATCAGGTGCAACTGCAGGATGGGATCCTGGCAGACATCGCACCGACCATGCTCGCCATGCTGGGCGTTGCACAGCCACCAGAGATGACCGGGAAGTCGCTGATCTTGCGGACTGTTTGATGCTTCTTACCTCGCTGCTACTCCATCCGGTTTGCGGATCTTTAGCAAAACGGGAAAGCTGGTCTGTAGCCCTGCGCTGTCGTGCTCGTTGCGGGCGGAACTGAGAGCGGCGTGGATCAGCTTGTCCTGGTCCTTAACCCACTTGGCGGCGCGGAAGACGATGGGGCGCTCGTTTTCTTTTTCGCGGATTTGCACGCCGTTGAGTCCGATGTCATCGACGATGACGCCGTGCGGGAGGCCGTGGACATCGAGATTGATGATACCTTCATTTCCCATTCTGACGGCACGTATCCAGGCTTTGACGGTCTGGCCGGGGGCGAGGGTGATTTCGAGGGGAGCTTTCTCATCGCTTAGTTCGCGCATCACAGCTTTGCCGCCATTGTCGGGTTCCATGACGATCACAAATTTGGGTTTGGCACCGAGGGTGACCTTTCCCAGGTTCCCTGCATCGCGGGCAAGGTCGCCGCTCTTCGCGGTGATTTTGAGTTTGCTCCAGTCGGCGGTGGCGGGCGCATCTGGTGCGGCGTGCAAGGAACCGCTGACGAGGTCGTGACCACCCTCGATCACGATAGGGGAGGAAGCAAAGTAGCCGATGGGAACTCCCGTGATTTCGATCTGAATGGGGTCGTCAAAGTTGTCCCGACGATCAGCGCGGAAGGAAAAACCGACGGAGGCACCAGGCATGACGGTGGGGTTGACGCCGGCGAGTTGGACACTGAAATCGGGCTTTGGCTCGCGGATGGAGAGGGCGTAGACAAAGCGCTCGCCACCCCAACCGCGGGTGTCGGTGACACGGACGATATAACGACCGTCAGCGGGGGCGGTGAAGGTGAGGCTGGAGTCGTGGCCTAGCTTGCGACTGCCGGCGTCGTCATTGCAATAATTCAGTGTGAAGACCGGTAGACCGTTCGGCACGATCTCACTGCCGAGCGGCTGGGGCGTGACGACGTAGCAGGGTTCATCGAGGGAGTGAGAGGTGGCCGTTGTGTCAAAGTAGGCGCGGCGTTTGCCGCCTGTGATGTAAAAAAACGTGCCGCCATCCGGGCCGCGTGGCTGGCGGAAGATTCGCATGACATCGCCATTGAAACACACGTATTCGTTGAGCTCCATCTCCTCCCAGTTTTGCAGGCGGATGTCTGGGTTGTTGGCATCGACGCTGCGGAAGTTGTTGTAGCTATCGCGGACGGATTGCAGCAGTAGATGCGGCACGGGGCTGCCGTCTGGGTGGAGCAAATCGAGTTTGGTGTCTGCTGGAGATCCTGCCTGGTCCGCCAGCGTCTCGATGATCCAAGTTTGGCCCTTCTTTGCATCGAAGGCATAGAAGTCGGCGTCGGCTTTTGGGCCGTCTAGGCTGCCGCTGATTGTTATTGGTGTCGTTACCACTTGCGCGGTCTTTGGGTCGTCATGACCGGGTGCTTCTTGGGTTTGAGGAATGCTGGTAACTCGCAACATGGGAAGGCTGCGGAAACGCAGGTCTTTCGCTAGTCCTGTGGCGGGAATGGTGCCTACTTTCTCTGGCACCATTTTGACGGTCGCGCCCTGGGTCAAGTGGTGGCCGATCAGGGTGATCTCAGCCGGTTTACCGACCTGCGCAGCAAGGGGCGACCAGCCCGTCACATACGGCAGCGCTCCCATTGTGAGGCGATACACATGATCTGCGCTGCCGTCCATGGTGGTGTTGCTGACCAGGACGATGTAGTTACCATCGGCTGGCGCTGCCCAGGCGAGAAAGGGATCGCTGCCACTATCGAGTCCGCGATTGACCGCCAGCACGGTTCGGTTGGTGTCCACGATCTCAATGGTGGGTGATTTGGCGGCGCTGCCGATTTGGGCGACGCCGAGATCGAAGACCAGCTCTTCACCCTTTCGGGCTTGGATGAGGTAGGCATCGTGTTGACCCACCTCGGTGAGGGTGCCCCAGACACTGGCAGGGAGCTTGCTGATCTGAACCGGGCCGGCCTTGAAGTCATCTGCTGTGGTGATGGTCGTGGCGAGATCATCGACGTAGATCTTCATCTTTGCGGAATCACCTCCGCTGCTGTGGAGCCAGACTTCGTAGGCCGCGCGGGGAATGTCTGCTGCGGCTGTGATCTTTACCCGGGCGCTGGTTGGTTTGACAGACTTCTTTGCGATGACGCCAACAAGGCCGGGATGCGAAAACATGACTTTGGTGTTTTCCGTGATGTTCTTGCCATTCAGGGTTAAAAGAATCTCGGTGCCACTCTGAATGCCCCGCGGTGTGAGGCGGGAAAGCTCAGGCTTTGCTGCGGCGACAGCCTTTGCTGGGGCGGCAGGCTTGGGTGCCATCACGGTTTTGCCAGTGGTGGAATCGTAGATGCTGAGGCTGCCATCGACCCGGCCTGTGACCAGTTGTGATTTGTCGGTGAAGGCGAGCGCTCCGGTCCAGTCGGGCTGTTTTTCCAAGAGCTGTTTTACGGTAAGGCCTGTCGTATTCCAGATCTTCAGCGATCGATCGCTGGCACTCGTGGCGAGAAGCTTGCCGTCGCTGGAGATGGCGATGTTTAACAGCCCGCCTTCATGCGCAAAGCGGCTGGTGAGAATCTTGTTTGTGCCCTCCTTGGCATCGCTGCTGATCTTCCAAATGCGGATGCGGTTGTCACCACCGCCTGCATACAATTGTTGGCCGTCCGCGCTGAAGACGACGGATGTCTGCTCCTTGGTCGGCTGCGAAAGTGTGTCGAGTCGCGTGCCGCCGGGGATGGCCCAGAGCTTGACCGTGCGGTCACCGCTGGCGCTGGCGAGCACCTTGCCATCGGGCCGAAAGGATAGACCATTCACTGCGCCATTGTGTCCTTTGAGCATTGCCAGTTCTTTCCCACTTCCGACATCCCAGAGGCGGATCTTTTGGTCGTAAGCGCCGGTGACCAGCATCTTGCCGTCGGGGGACAATGCCAGTGCATAAACCGCATCCAAATGGCCCGCGTACGATTGCATCAGGGTGCCGTCACTGGTCTTCCACTGCTTCACTTCGCCGATGATTCCGGCCTCGCCACCCGCTGCAAAGACCGACTGGCCATCGGCAGAAAAGAGCACGGCATTGGCCTTACCCTTGATGCCGGTAAGCTTGCGCACGGAGGCTTGCGTCGTGGGGTTGATCAATTCCACTTCGCCGTAACGAGCCACAGCGATCAACTGCGCTTTCGCAGAAAAGGCAAGGGCCTGAATAGCATGCTTTACTGGCACCGTTGGGGTGATCTTCGGTGTGGCCACGTCCTTCGGCATCGGTTTCGCTTCTGCGACAAGCGGGCCTTTGGCTCCAGAATCGATCCACGATTTGATCAGCGCGATCTCGGCAGGCTTGAGTTTCTCACGCTTGCCTGGTGGCATGAATTCATTTTTACCACCGCGTCCAGAGCGTCCTTCGAGAAACTTCACCAACAGAGATTCGTCCGCCTTGCCTGCGACGATGGCCACCCCTTCTTTGCCGCCTTTCATCAGGGCGGAGAACGTGTCCAAAATAAACTCGCCATCTGGGTCATCGGCTCCGTGGCAATCGATGCAATACTCTTCGAGGAGTGGTGCGATCTGTTTGGTGTAGTCCACGGTTTGGGCGTGGGCGGCTGCAGCCAGCAGAGTAATGAAAATCGGTGTAATGAGACGCATGGCGTGGGCTTGAGTGAAGGTTGCGCTCTCTGGGCTCAGTGATTAAACAAAAACTCTTTCGATCCCATCAGGCTCCAGAAGATGTCTTCGAGGGTGGTGCGGCGATCTTCGGGTTTGGCGGAGGTGAGGAGGCCGGTGGCTTTGTGGGTCTCGCGCTCGGTCGGTGGTCGGGCGAGCGTGAGGAGATAGGCTTCTTCGATGATCTTTTCATCGCTTTGTTTGGAGGCTAAGAGGGCATCAATGCGATTGTCTTTTTGGGCAAGCTTTTGGTTCAGCGTGTCGCCATTGGCGATGTGGAGCGCCTGGGCCATGCTGGGCTCGTTGGTGCGTTCGCACTCACAAGTGGCGACGCGGTCGGCGCGGCCAAAGCTCTTGAGGAAATAACTGGCGATGTTGGAATCGGGGAGTTGCAGAGCGCGGAAGCCCATGGGGTAGCTCTCGCTGGTGCCCCTGTTGGCGTTGCGTTTGTCGATCTTAAAGGTCGTCGGCGCGGCGGCTACTTGGGAGATGGTGTCGAGCAGCACCTCTGCCTTCAGGCGGCGAGGAACGTAGTGCGATCCGTAACGGAGATCGGCGACGTTTTCTGGCAAGGTGATGCTGCTGCGCTGATAGGTCTGGCTTTGCATGATCGTGCGCATCAGGGCTTTGAGATCGAACTTGTTCTCTACCAGGTGGACGCAGGCCGCGGCGAAGAGTTCTTCATTGCTGGCGGCATTGGTGACGCGCAGGTCATCGACTGCTTCAACCAGTCCTGCGCCAAAAAAGTTGGCCCAGACACGGTTGACGATGGCGCGTTGGAAAAGTGTGTTGTCCGGACTGGTGAGCCAGTCTGCAAGGACAATGCGCCGATCTTCGGTGGAGGTCATCGAAATAGGCGTGGTGACATCGAGTGGACGTGGTGCGGGCGGTTTGCCGGTGAGCGGTGCAACGAGATCGCCTTGGGTGTCGGAGAAGAGCACGCGCTCTTCCGCCTGCACGCCGTTCTTGGTGCGGACGCGGGCGAAGAGATTGGCGAAGGCGAAGTATTGCTCGTTCGTCCACTTTTCCAGTGGGTGATTGTGGCATTTGGCGCAACCAATGGAGGTGCCGAGGAAGGCAATGCTGACGGTCTCTGCGCACTTGGTGGGTTCATCGTTGAGGATGAAGAAGTTGCCCGCGCCGTTCTCAAGGGTGCTGCCGGTGGCGGTCAGGAGATCGCGCACCATGACGTCCCAAGGGGTGTTCGCTGCGACGTGACGGCGGATCCAGTTGTAATAGGACCACATCGCGGGCGGTCCAAGCTTGTCACCGTTCACCAGGAGGAGATCGCTCCAGCGGTGGGACCAGTAATCGATGAACTCGGGGCGTTGCAGCAGGGAATCGATGACTCGATCGCGTTTGTCAGCCCCCTTATCGGCAATGAAGGCGCGGGTTTCCTCTGCGGTTGGCAGCATGCCGAGGGTGTCCAAGAAGGCACGCCGCAGGAACTCGTAGTCTTCAGCCCCTTCAGAGGGTGGAATGTTAAGTTCGCGCAGCTTTTTGAGGGTTAGTTCATCAATGAAATTGCGCGGCTTCAGGACGGCAAACTCGGCTTCGTCGATGTGGTCTGGATTGGGAACGGTGACGGTGGTGATGGCCAATTGGCTCAGATACCAGGCGCTGACGCTGCCTTCTCCGGTACCGGTGGTTTTGATGAGGCCGTTGTCATCCACGGTAGCGACGCTGGCATTGGTCGCGTTGAATTTGGACCAACGGGTGACGTCCTCGCTGTGTCCATCGCTGAACTTTGCGGTGACTTTCAGCTGCAAGACTGTGCCTGATTTCGTGACCAGATGGGGCTGCGCCACGGACAGAGAGACGATGCGTGGGTCATCCGCCTTGGGTCCAGGTGCACCTGCCGCAATCCAGTCTGCAATCGCATTGAATTCGGGGGATCCGACTTCGAATCGCTTGTCCCCCTTATGCGGGACGAGCTTGGTGGCCTTGAGGAGAAAAAGACTGCGCGCCGGATCTTCCATGGTGAGGCGTCGCCCGTTGGCGCTGCGGGTGATGGACAACCAGTCGCCATCGTCATCGAAGCCGCGCAGGGAAAGCTTAAAGCCACCCTGTCCCGCCGCCGCACCATGACAGGCACCCATAGCGCAACCATACCTCGTAAGGATCGGCTGGATGGTGTTGCGGAAGGATGGGGCTGCTGCGGAGGCCGACGTGGCACCCATCAGGGCGAAAAAAATGCAAAGACGATACATAGGGATTACCAGCACTTATTGAGACCGACGCCTTTGACGTGGGCATATGTCTCAAGAAACTCGCAGATTCGGGGAACGATTTTGTTGGGATCAGTGTCGATGTTTTCGAATTGGAGTTCCTTGATGACTTTGGCGCTCGATTCGGCCCAACCTCGATGAGGCGGCGGAACGATGAGACAAAAGGTTGAGCGCTGGCGCGGGTCGGGAAACGGCTCAGCAGCCAAAGCGTCGATGGCCGCCAGAAGTTCACTGTATGTGGTTTCTTTACCGTTTCGGTAGGGGGTTCCATCGGGCGCAATGCGCGCCAGGACATTACTTTCAGAAGTCCAAGCTTTTTCATTCGGCATTCCGACGGACTGTTCGTTTCGATCTGTCACCAGAGGAATCCGAATTTCATCCGCAAACCACCAAATGACGTCGACGAAGGATCCGAAGCGTTCCAGATTGTCGTTAAAAGTCGATGCGGCGACACCTGCTTCGGAAGGGAAGTTGGTGTAGAAGGAATGAATTTTGTTTAACTGCGCCTGATCGAAGAGGATCACTCCTGTTTTGCTGATTGTTTCGATCTGACTCTTTGAGATCGTTAGAGCGAGGTAGTCACCAATCATGGCTCGTTTGCCCGAATCGTCTGTGTGGTAGGGCAGTCCGTCTGCAGCGCATTCATCTGTCAAAACGGATGCCCAGGCAATGAGAAGGAGAGCGGGGATCCTGATTTGCATAGTTTGGTGGTGAAATTTGGATTCGGGGGCGGTTGAGACCGTCGTCTCCTATGCAAACAGCTCTTTGATTGCCTGGGTGCCGAAGTCGACGACGGGATAGGGGCGGCTTTGGGGGCCGGGGAGTTCGGTGTGGAGGTCGATGCCGAGGGCTTGGTAGATCGTGGCGACGATCTCTTTGGGCGCGACGGGGCGCTCGGTGGGATAGCCGCCGATGTCATCGCTTTTGCCAATGACCTCGCCGCCTTTGACACCGCCACCGGCGAAGTTCACGGTCCAGCAATTTGGCCAGTGGTCGCGACCTCCAGCGGGATTGATCTTGGGCGTGCGGCCGAATTCGGCGAGGCAGGTGACCATGGTGTCATCGAGCATCCCACGCTGGTGGAGGTCTTCGATTAAGGCGCTATAGCCCTGGTCGTACATGGGGGCGACGATGTCGCGCATGCCTTCGATACTGGTGAAGGGCTTGCTGCCGTGGATGTCCCAGGTGATCTCTCCAAACACGGTGATGAAGGTGTTCACGGTGACGAAGCGGACGCCGCGTTCGACCAGACGGCGGGCGAGCAGGCAGCTCTGGCCGAAGCGGTTGAGGCCGTAGCGCTCGCGCACTTTGAGGGGCTCCTTGGTGAGGTCAAAGGCCTCGCGCGCTTGGGCGCTGGTCATGATGCGGTAGGCGGACTCGAAGTTTGAGTCCATAAGTTTGGCTTGCTCGCTGTATTCAAAATTGCGCACGCTGCTATCGACGAGCTCGCGCAGTTCCTTGCGGCGCTCCAGGCGCACTTCGCCGATTTCCTTGGGCGGCAGGAGGTCGGGGACGGTGAAGTCTTTGGCGGAGGGATCGGCGTTCAGGACGAAGGGATCGTGGGCCTTGCCGAGAAAGCCGGCGTCCTGGCCGTGCGGCATGTTGCCGCCTGTGGGTCCCATCGTTTCCGGCAGGATGATGTGGGCCGGCAGATCGCTACGGCGGCCTTTGAGGAACTCGAGGGCGCACCCGACGTGCGGGGTGTTCACGCCACCGGTGAAGAGCCTGCCGGTCTGCATCATCTGATGGCCGGTGTCATGCACGGCGGCGGCGTTGTGGTAGCAGGAGCGGACGAGGGAAAACTTGTCTGCGATCTTGGCGTGCAGCGGGAGGATCTCGGAGATCTCAAAGGCGTTGCTTTTGGTGCGGATGGGTTTGAAGGGGCCGCGGATCTCGCTGGGGGCATCAGGTTTCATGTCCCAGAGGTCCTGCTGGCTGGGCGCGCCGAGGTTGAAGATCATGATGCAAGCCTTGTTGTCCTTTTTGGGGTCAACGGTTCCGGCGGCCTTGAGTTTTTCAAAGCCGGGGAGGGTGAGCCCGATGGCACCAAGCGCGCCTGCTTGGAGGAAATCACGGCGCGAGATGCCGTCGCAATTAGTGATGGAGCCTTTGCCGGAAAACTGGAACATGGTGGAAACGGGCAGGGGGTTGCGTTGGGGACGGGTATAATACGCCGCAAAACGTCCTTTCTGAATGGACGATGCTGCTTTCCTTGTTGGTCGATGTGGGCGGGGTGTTAGCGCAGCCCGGTTGCCTACTGCGGTGGTGCGGCCTCTGGGGTGCCTGCGTGCGGGGGATCGTCGGGGAAGATGACTTCGATGGACTCAATGCCTCCTGATCCCCAGGGTTTGTCTTTGAGTAGCCATTTCTTCACGAAGGTCTCGGTGGCATCGCGGGCTTGTTCGCGGACAAGATCAATGTTGGCCTTGGTGGCGGCGCGCTTTTCGAGGAAGGGGGTGAGACCGCGCTCGGTCTGCAGGAGGAGATCGGAGGCATTGAAGCGCAGCCAGCCAGCAGCGGAGCGTTTTTCCATCTTGTCGGTGCGGACGGCAGGTGGGAGGCTGGGGTGCAGTTTTGGGGCCTTAACGACGCAGCGGGCACCGTCGATTTGGATCTCCCAGGGATCAGAGAGCTTGATGTGATAGCGATAAACGACGGGGACTTTGATTTCGGAAACGGTCTCGCCCAGCGAAATGGCGCTGCCGAAAAGAGTGCGCACATCGGAGCGTGAACTCGTAACATCGGTCTCCAGCGTGGCGACCTCCAGTGTGTCGTTGATGGACGAGATTTTCGTTACAGACTCGTGGAAGACGTTGGAAATGTGCTGTTGCTGGAGATTTTTGGTGGCTTCGGCGACGCTGCCAAAGCCGTATTTGGCGAGATCCACGCCGCTATCGAGGAGTTTCCATGCGAGCAGGCCGAGAATGAGCGCAACGGAAATGACCGTGACGCACCCCCAAGCGAAGCAGCCTAGACGGTGCGGGGGCGTACTTGCGGGCGGCTGCGGCTGGTCGTCCTTGGTTTCGACGACGGTGGCGGGTGCTGGACTGGGCTGCTCTTCGATCTTCGGGATAATCGGATGTGCCTCGACATCGATGATGGGCCCGGAATTGCGGCGTGGAGGGTCAGCAGGGGGATCGGGCACCATATCGCGGGAAAGTTATGGGCCTGGGGTTGAATTTGCAATCGCGGATTGCGCGATGCACCCCAGGCCAATCAGTCGCGGTGTGCTAAAAATCCAGGTAGATCTCTGCACGTCGATTGCGCGAGCGCCCTTCTGGATCGTCGGTGCCGTCTGCCTTTTGGTTGGGGCTCAGCGGTTGAGCCTTGCCGACGGCGGTGGTGACGATTTGTTCTGCGGCAACTCCTAGGCTGGCGAGTTTCTTTTTAACGATCTCAGCGCGGTTTTGCGAAAGGCGGATATTGTAATCGTCGGTGCCCATGGCGTCAGTGTGACCGGCGATGGTGAGCTTCTTCTTTGAGTCGGACTTCAGGAGGCCTGCGACGATTTCCAGCTGCTTGAGGGCTCGTGGGTGCAGTTCTGCACTGTCGTATTCGAAGTAGAGAGCAAGAGATTCGCCGCCGCGTGGGTTGCTGACGATGGGAGTGTAGGGGACGCCCATTTTGGAAGCGGATTGGGCGAAGGAGCCCAGAATGTCAGAAAGGTTCAGGCCAACCACGCGCCATGGTTTGTCGATGCCATCGCGCTGGAGTTCGAGGCCGAACTCGGTGTTTTGCTGCAGTTTCTCGGACTGCACCTGCGCAATGACCCAGGATACTTCGGGGTTGGCGACGGTGAGGATGAGGGGTTTGCCGGGCTTGAGCTCGTATTCGCCTTCTTCAAACACAATACAGAGGCCGGCGAGACGTTCGGCGGGCACTTTGGACTCGACGATCCATTCGCGAGCGGTCGTGAATTCGTGTCGAAGGAGGGCGCCCACAAAGTCGCTCGAAAAGGACAGTGCGTCCTGGGTTTCATCGACGACGAAGAGTGAATTGGTGGTGGTGCCGAGCGCGCCAGGGATGCCCTTGCCGCTGCTCATGCCGGGGGCTGGTGGCACAGGTGGTGTGGCGGAGCCTGGGGCCATGGCGACGGTCGGCCCTGTGGGTGTGGGAACGGTGGGTGTTGTCGGCGCAGTTGTGGGGGCAGTGCTGGGCCCAGCTGCAGGGAGGGCGGCAGCGAGTTCCTTTGGCAGGTGAAGGCGGCCGACTTTCCAGCCCATTTTTTCGTCGCGTTCCAGGTCCATTTGGAGTCGGACGATGGAGCCATCGGGCTTTACGAAGGGAATGGAGACTCGGGTGAAGTTATCAACCTGACCGATAACCTGCACTTGGTCGGCGGGGCCAATTTTGAGCCCCATTGGGCCTGTCAGGTTTTTCCACAAGGCGGCGGCGGCTTCAGTCTGGTTGGGATCTCCGGCAGCTGCGAGCGCTGCGGCGGTGCTCATGTCGCCTGTCGCAAGGGCTCGGGCGAGTTCCTGGGCGGCATCCAGGGGGCGGGCGAAGCCGAACTTAGCTGCTGGCGCTGGAGTGGCGGCCTTTGGTGATGGGGTGCTACTGGGGGGCGTTGTACCTGGGGCAGTCGTGGCACCTGGTTGTGGAGGGGTTCCGGGCTGGGGTTTTTCGCCTGTAGGTGGGCCGGGAGCGGGGTCTGCGCCGACGGTGGAGGTGATTTTTTGGGCTGCGGCCGTCTTTTGTTCTTCAATTTTTTTGCGGGTGAAGAGGAAGAATACTGCGGCACTGATGGCCAGGGCGAGGACGATTATCAGCACGGGGGCTGCGGCGCCAGTCCGCTGGTGGGCGGCGGAGTGGGGCCTCGTGGGGAATGGGGGGGTAGTATGCATAATGCGGGCACGACTGACTTTTGGGGGAGGAGGGACCCGATAGAATGCCACTGCGTATGGTTCAGAATCAAGTTGATTCTAGGGCAAAGGGAGGCGACGCCTTAGAGCGCTCGGCCTCATTTTGCCTCCGGATACGGGATTTTTGCATTTCCCTCCTGGAAGTGTATGCTATCCACCCGCGCGAAGCGTAACCCTGTTCAACATGTCAGACGATCAATTTGGAAATCGCAACGAAGGCCCTAACCGGAAAGGCCAAGAGCCCAACTTTAATTGGCGGGGCTTTTTGCTCTTTGCTATGGCACTGCTGCTGGTGGGCTCTGCCCTGATGGTGAATACCGCCAGCAAGGGCAGCCAATCGCTCACCTATGCTCAATTTAAAGAACTGGTGGAGAGCGACCAGATTGATCGCACCAAAGATCTACAGCTCGTGCGGCAGGACTCCACCATGGAGGAGATCATCCGTGGTTACCGTCGTTCGTCTGGCAAAACTGAAGTGCCTCCTGTTGAGGGTTCGGAGCCCGTCGACAAGGCGCCTGCCGCGGCTGCCTCGGATCTGTTCCGTGTGGCGGTGAATCTGGATCTCCAGCGTGACGAGATCAATAAGCTGTTGGACTCCAAGGGCTTGGTTTTGAACCCGGTTTATGAGAACCATGTGTGGAGCGCGATGCTGGTCCCCCTGATCCCACTGGTCCTACTGCTGGTCTTGATCTACGTGCTGGTGCGCCAGCAAATCCGCACGGCTGGCCGTGGCGCGATGAGTTTTGGCAAGAGCCGCGCGCGTCTCCTTTCCCAAGAGCGCAACAAGGTCACTTTCAAGGATGTGGCTGGCTGCGATGAGGCCAAGGAGGAGGTGCAGGAGTTGGTGGAATTCCTGAAGGATCCGAAGAAGTTCCAGCGCCTCGGAGGCAAGATCCCGAAGGGCGTCTTGATGGTCGGTTCGCCTGGGACGGGCAAAACTCTGCTCGCCAAGGCAATTGCTGGTGAGGCCGATGTCCCGTTCTTTAGTATCAGTGGTTCAGATTTTGTGGAAATGTTTGTCGGCGTCGGTGCAAGCCGTGTGCGCGACATGTTTGAACAGGGTAAAAAGAATGCGCCTTGCTTGATTTTTATTGATGAAATCGACGCAGTGGGTCGTCATCGCGGTCACGGGCTCGGTGGCGGGCACGATGAGCGCGAGCAGACCTTGAATGCGTTGCTTGTGGAAATGGATGGCTTTGATACGCAAGAAGGCATCATCATCATCGCCGCGACGAACCGTCCAGACGTTCTTGATCCAGCCTTGCTGCGTCCCGGCCGCTTTGACCGTCAGGTCACCGTTAGCCTGCCAGATGTGAAGGGTCGCGAAGAGATCCTGCGCGTCCATGCGAAGAAGGTGAAATTGGGCGAAAACGCAGACCTTTCTAAGGTGGCGCGCGGTACTCCAGGGTTCTCCGGTGCTGAACTGGCAAACGTCATCAACGAAGCCGCCCTGCTGGCTGCGCGTCGCAATTTGAAGGCCATCGGCACGCCTGAGCTGGAAGAAGCGCGCGACAAAGTGCGCTGGGGTCGCGAGCGCCGCAGTCTGGCCCTCAGCGACAAGGAAAAAGAAAACACCGCCTACCATGAGGCTGGTCATGCGATCTTGATCGAGGTGCTGGAGCACACGGATCCTCTGCACAAGGTCACCATCATCCCTCGGGGGCCATCTTTGGGCTCCACGATGTGGTTGCCAGAGGAAGATAAATTTACCCATCGCAAGAGCGAGCTCCTGGATGACCTGGTGGTCGCAATGGGGGGCCGCGTGGCTGAGGAGATCAAATTCGGCGACGTGACAAATGGAGCCATGGGTGATATCCGCCAAGCGACGGCGATCGCACGCAGCATGGTCTGTGCCTGGGGCATGAGCGACACGCTCGGCATGGTGGAATATGGGGAGGCTGATAGCGCCGTGTTCCTCGCTCGCGATCTCGGTCGCAGCCGGAATTATGGCAGCGTCACCGCGCAGAAGATCGATGAGGAAGTGAAGCGTCTCATTGACGAAGCCTACGACAACGCAAAACAGATCCTGATCAAGCACCGCGCTAGCCTAGATGCCATCGCTCAGGCGTTGCTCGAATACGAGACGCTCGACGGTCCACAGATCAAGGAAATCATGGAGCACGGCCGAATGCTGAATCCCCCGCAATCCAAGCCCAAGCCACCAGCGCCACCTCCGATCCCGAAGGCCAACGAGCAGCGCAGCGCCGCGCAGGATGACAACGAGGGTGGTTCACTTCCGGGTGATCTCGCTGGCGTCCCAGCCTAAGCCAGCAAAACGGACTTATCCAGTAGGCTCGTTCGCCTGAACGAGCCTAGGCGGTCGTGAATGCGGGGAAGACACACCCAGCGCCCAATTCCAACATCCGACGAAAATACCGCCTTTAATGACGAGCTACTGCGGCTCCTCCGCCGGTGTCGATCCTGGCTCTGGCGCGAACTGGCTGAGGGTGTCCAGGTAGAGGCGCTCGACCTTGGTGCGTGCCCAGGGTGTTTTGCGCAGGAAGGTCAGGCTGGATTTGATGCTGACGTCGAAGTTGAAACAGTTGATCCGGATGATGCGGCCCAGTTCCTCCCAGCCATAATGCTCGACAAGCTTACGGACGATCTTTTCCAGGGTAATGCCATGAAGGGGGTTTTGGGGGCCAGCTGCGTGCATGAGGCATTGGTGGGCGGCTGGGGCTTCACGTCAAGTGCACACAATTGTGCCAAGGATTGGTTGCGTGTGCGGCTTGTGCGGCTATGACTGGCTGCCCGGCGGCGTTTCCGATCCGGGCCTTTTTTCTTTCCGCCCCCATCATGAGTCAGCACATCAAACTCTTCATCCCTGGTCCTATCGAAGTCTCGCCCGGCACCTTTGCCGCCATGGCACAGCCAATGATCGGTCACCGCAGCAAGGACTTCCAGAATCTCTACGCTGAGATCCAGCCCCAGTTGCAGACGCTGTTTGGCACCAAGCAGCAAGTCTTTCTCAGCACCTCCTCCGCCTGGGGCGTGATGGAAGGTAGCATCCGCAACTTGGTGAAGAAAAAAGTCCTGAACTGCTGCTGCGGCGCTTTTTCCGACAAGTGGCTGGACGTCTCCCGCCGCTGCGGAAAAGAGGCTGAGGCCTATCAGGTCGAGTGGGGTCAACCCATCCTGGCTGAAGAGATCGAAAAACGTCTGGCAACAGGCGAGTTCGACGCGATGACCTTGATCCACAATGAGACCTCCACCGGCGTCTTGAATCCGCTGACAGAGATCGCTGCGCTGAAGAAGAAGTTCCCTGACGTGATGTTCATCGTCGACTCCGTTTCAGGCTTTACCACGGTGCCAGTCGCGTTTGATGAACTGGGTATCGACGTCTTGCTGACAGGTAGCCAAAAGGCGCTGGCAATGCCTCCGGGCTTGGCCTTGTTCGCAGCCTCCGAGGCCGCGTTTCAGCGTGCAGCTGAGATGACAGACCGTGGCTACTACTTCGACTTTATCGAGTTCCGTTCCAACGGGGAAAAGAGCATGACACCTAGCACACCCTGCATCTCCCTGATCTACGGACTGCGTCATCAGCTTGGCGTGATTTTGGCGGAAGGGCCAGAGAACCGCTACGCTCGTCATGCAAAGCTGAACGGAATGGTGCACGACTGGGTGCAGCGCAATGGCTTTGAATTCTTTGCGCCTGAGGGCTATCGCTCCAAGGCCTTGACCTGCGTCGCCAACAATCGCGATATCGATGTGGCAAAGCTGAATGCGAATCTGAAGGCGGATCATCACCTCGTCATCGATGGCGGCTATGGGAAGCTGAAGGGCAAGACCTTCCGCATCTCCAACATGGGTGATGAAACGGAAGAGACGATTTCCAGCCTGCTGGCATCGCTTGATGACGCTCTGGCCAAACTGTAAGTCGGCGCTCTGCTGCATCCCTCGTGTCATGAGCACCTTCAAACCGCCCGGTCAATGTCCCGTGTGCGGAGAGTGGGTGCCTCGCGGTGCGGCGGCTTGTGACCAGTGCGGCTCGTGCGCAAAGTCAGGTTGGAACGATGAAGATCGCGCCTACGATGGCGTGGATTTGCCAGACGAAGACTTTGACTATGACGACTTTGTGGAGCGGGAGTTTGGCGGCGAGGCTGGTAATGACCGTCTGACACGCCAGCTCTGGTGGTGGGTGGCTCTTATTTTGTTTTTGGTGCTCCTCATCGCCTACTTTAGGCCTTAGTGCCGGCCAGCAGAAAACTTTGCTTTCCCTCGTAGACGGGTGAAGCGTATCCCATACACAGGCGCTGCCATGCTTTTAATCATCGATAATTACGACTCCTTCACCTACAACCTCGTCCAGTACTTCGGAGAAATGGGCGCGATAATGGAGGTGCGGCGCAATGACCAGATTACGCTGGACGAAATCCGCGCTCTGGCGCCTGACCACATCTGCATCTCGCCAGGACCCTGCACGCCGAAGGAGGCAGGCATCAGTTGCGATGTCATCCGCACGTTTGGAGGCAAGGTGCCACTGCTTGGCGTATGCCTTGGGCATCAGTGCATCGGGGATGTTTTTGGTGGCGATGTCGTGCGTGCCGGACGGTTGATGCATGGAAAGACCTCCATGATCCGCCATCAAGACGGCTCCGTCTTTCGCGGTCTGCCAGATCCATTTCTGGCCACGCGCTATCATTCGCTGCTGGTGAAAAGGGACACTCTTCCTGATTGTTTGGAGATCACTGCAGTGGCGGACGATGATGAGAGCGAAATCATGGGCCTGCGCCACAAAGAGATGGAGATCCATGGCGTGCAATTCCATCCAGAGTCGATTTTAACCACCTCTGGAAAGCAGTTGTTGAAGAATTTCCTGGAGATAACGGCTTGATGCCGCTTTAGTCTGAGTGAACGCTTGGCGCTGATCCTTTGTCAGCTCTAGTGGATCTCAATTTTTGCCAGTCCGATAATGTCTTCCTTCACCGCCCTCCGTGACGCGCTTCGGGATTCTCCTGAAAACGTCTCTCTGCTGTTACTATTTGGGCGCTCCTGCCTGGATGAGTTGCGGCTGGACAAGGCTCGCGACGCTTTTGAGCGTGTGTTGGAGATCGATCCCGATCATCAAGATGCGCAACTCGGCATCGCCAAAGTTCACTTCATGGAGGGCGATCCCTCCGGCGCTGCAGTGCGCATTGAGCGTGTCCTCCAGGCCGACCCGGGTGACATCGCCGCGCACTTGCTGCTGAGCCGTGTGCTACTCAGCGAAGGCGACCGCGCCCGCGCTGTGGAGCATTTTGACAAGGCGGCGCAACTCGATGCAACCATGAGCGATCCTGCGTTGGAAAAAGATCTGGAACGCACCGCAAAGGAGGCACGCCGCGCATCTGCCCCCCCAGCGCAAGATGTTACCTCGACGGAAAGCTTTTTCGAGAACGAGTCGCAGAGCGATGCCTTTGAAGATCCTTTCTTGGAAGACGTGCCATTCGAGTGGCGGCCGGAGACCTTCTTCGCCCCAGGTGATCCCGAACGCACCCGTGTGGCCTTCGCCGATGTCGGTGGCATGGATGCGCTGAAGGAGGAGATCCGTCTGAAGATCATCTACCCGCTGCAGTTCCCTGATTTGTATAAAGCCTACGGCCGACGCACAGGCGGGGGTATCCTGATTTACGGACCTCCGGGCTGTGGCAAGACACTGATGCTGCGCGCAGTGGCAGGGGAGGTGGCCTGCAACTACTTCTCCGTCGGGCTGCATGAGATTTTCGATCCCTATTGGGGCAGCACGGAGCGCAATCTGCACCAGATTTTCGAGACCGTGCGTGCCCAGGCACCTTGCGTGCTGGTTTTTGACGAACTCGATTCACTGGCGCAAGACCGCCGCCAAGTTCGCGAGACGCAGATGCGCAATTTGGTGAACCAATTCTTGCATGAGCTCGATGGGATTCGCAGCGAAAATCAGCGCATCCTCGTCATCGGTGCCACCAATCAGCCATGGAATCTCGACCCTGCCTTCCGTCGCCCGGGTCGCTTTGATCAAACGATCTTTGTTCCGCCGCCAGACGATGCCGCACGCGCTCAGATCATTGGCCTCTTGGCTCGTGACAAACCTATCTCTAACCTGCGTCCCGACGTCCTCGTGCAGGCGACGCAAGGCTATTCAGGTGCTGACTTGAAATGGATCTTCGATCGTGCGGCAGAGCTCGCGCTTTCTGAGGTTATTCACACTGGCAAGCCGGTGCCGATCTCAATGGATCGTCTTTTGGAAGTGGCCAGCAGCCACCACCCCACCAGTGGTCAATGGCTGGAAGGTGCCCGCACACACGTCGCCGAGATGGCTCCAGATGGAGGCTTCGCCGAAGTCCGCAAGTTCCTCGGGGTGCCCGCTCCGAAGGAGGGGTAGGGCGGTGCCGCTGCCCTCGGGTTGTGCGCAGTGCCAAACTTTTCTGCTCACTTGACGGTCTTTTGGTTGGGGGCTCTTGTTTGCGAATGCGCGGCTTGGTTCTTTACCTGTTCATTGTTGTCAGCTGGGTGTCTGCAGACGAGATCGTCATCAAGCCGCACGCTATCCCGGGGCCATGCTCGGTGGCCCAGTGGAAGAAGGATTGGCCGGGCTGCGAGTGGGAAGACGGAGTCAAAGAGGGGCATCTCTCAGTGGTAGCGCGCGGTGATGGGAAGGCCTTTCGGGTGGACTATGCGCGGGGGCAGATTGGCCCAGAGAATTGCGGTGTCGGCTGGCGGTTTCCGATTGGGAAGGCGGAGGTGGCACAACTGACTTACACGGTGCGTTTTGGCGACGACTTCGACTGGGTAAAGGGCGGCAAATTGCCTGGCCTGAGCGGTGGTCCCTCGAACGTGAGCGGCGGGCGTCCCGCCGATGGCACGAATGGCTTTTCAGCGCGTTTGATGTGGCGTCGGGATGGGCGCGGGGAAGCCTACGTCTATCACAAGAACCAAAAGGGCGACTATGGCGATAGCTTTGCCTTTCCAGAAGATTTCCGCTTTCCAACCGTCGCGCCGATTCGTGTGCGGATGCGCGTGGAGATGAATGAGCCTGGCCGAAAAAACGGCAAGCTCTACGTTTGGATCGCAATGGGCGAACCGATGACGGAACAGTTGGTCGTCAGTCGAACCAACATGGAATGGCGCAGCGTCGATGCCTTTGCGATTGACTCGCTCTACTTCGAGACCTTCCACGGCGGCAGCGACAAGACCTGGGCACCGTCTCGTCCCTGCTGGGCGGAGTTTTCCGGAGTGAAAGTGGCGACGGACCCGTGAATCACACGCCCTTCTCGATCATCCGGGTGAACTCGTCGAAGAAGTATTTCGCATCGTTCGGGCCCGGGGCCGCTTCGGGGTGATATTGGACGCTGAGGACGGGCTCGTCTCGGTGGCGCATGCCTTCGACGGTGCCGTCGTTCAGGTTGATGTGCGTGACTTCCACGTTGGAGGGTAGGCTGCTCGGATCGATGGCAAAGCCGTGGTTCTGGGCGGTGATAGCCACTTTTCCTGAGCGCAGATCTTTGACAGGTTGATTGCCGCCGCGATGGCCGAACTTCAGCTTGAAGGTCTTACCACCGTAGGCGTGACCGAGGATCTGGTGGCCGAGGCAGATGGCGAAAATTGGTTTTTTGCCGATGAGCTTGTTGATCTCGGTATGAATGTATCCGAGCGCCGCAGGATCACCGGGGCCGTTCGAGAGAAAGACGCCGTCAGGATTTTTGGCCAGCACTTCTTCCGCCGTGGCGGTGGCGGGCACGACATCGACGCGGAAGCCCTGCTGGCGCAGGCGGCGGAGGATATTGCGCTTGATGCCGAAATCGTAGGCGACGACGTGGTGCTTGATAGGTGCCAGATCGTGAAAAGCACCGTCTGGCCCACCCGCGCGGTTTTGGGATGGGCTGGGGATGTCCCACTCGCGGCTCAGGGTATCATCGGGATCCCAGGTGTAGGCGGTTTTGGTCGTGACTTCTTTGACGTAGTCAGAGCCGGACATCTGTGGGCTATCGATGGCCAATTGCACCGCCTCGGCCACGCTGGAGACCTCGTTGGTGACGACGGCACGCATCGCACCGAGCGTCCGCAGGTGCTTGGTCAGGGCGCGGGTGTCGATGCCCTGGATGCCGGGGATGCTCCAGCGTTTCAAATATTCGTCCAAGCTCTCTTCGGAGCGCCAGTTGCTGACGACGGGGCTGAGTTCCTCAATGACAAAACCGCGCACATGAGGCTCGTGGCTTTCGGCATCGTGATGATTGATCCCATAGTTCCCGATCTGTGGGCAGGTCATGGCGACGATCTGGCCTCTGTAGGAGGGGTCTGTCAGCACCTCCTGATAACCGGTCATGGAGGTATTGAAGCAAATCTCTCCCGTGCGCGTTCCAGGGGCGCCAAAGGATTCGCCTTCAAAACAACGTCCGTCTTCCAGTGCAAGCAGTGCCTTCATTCAGGGGGATTGGGTGGGGGTAAACTTCTTGCTCTTACCCCGCCCAACCGTCTTTGCAAGGAGGAACACGTCTTGAAGGGGTTGGATCGTTGCTAGGGTCCTGGAAATCCGCTTTGGCATGAGATTTGCCGAAATCGGTGTTTTTGAAGCTGCCAGAATTGCAGGGGCCGAAAATGTATTGGGAGGTCACTCTCAGGATTAGAGCGACCGAAAATGTGTTTGGGAGGTCACCCCGAAAACTTGGGGGGACTATCTTTTTTCGTCGCTGGGCTGACCAAAAATGATCCGGGCACCGCGTTGCCAGGTGAAGTAGGACCAGACCCAGTGGAGGAAGACGGAGATGCGATTGCGCATCCCGATGAGGAAGACGAGATGCACGAAGAGCCAGAGCAGCCAAGCGGGGAATCCCTTGACCGTGCGGTTGGCAATGCTCGCCACGGCGGCTTTGCGCCCGATCGTCGCCATGCTGCCTTTGTCAAAGTAGGCGTAGGCTGGGCGCTCGCCCTCTTTGAGGCCGCCGTTCAGAATCTTGACGATGTGCTGCCCCATCTGGATGGCGGCGGGGGAGACGCCGGGGACGCGAACGCCGTTTTTATCGGTCAGGCTGACGATGTCTCCCGCTGCAAAAACTTCTGGATGTCCGGGCAGGCTGAGGTCGGGCAGGACCTGGATGCGCCCGCCGCGATCCAGCGGAATATCCGCGAGGGTTCGCGTCACGGGACTGGCCTCCACGCCCGCCGCCCAAATGATGACCTGCGACTCCAGTCGCTGTCCGCCAGCGATGACGTAGCCTTCACCGACTTCGCTGACAGGGCTCTGGAGGCGCACGGTGACGCCGAGAGATTCCAGACGCGTCTGGGTGTAGGCGGAGAGGTTTTCTTCAAACGTCGGCAGGAGTCTTGGGCCGGCCTCAATGAGGTGCACCTCCGTTAGGGTGGGATCGATGTGGCGGAAGTCGCCCTTCAAAACAACGCCCGAAAGCTCCGCCAAGGCCCCGGCCATCTCCACGCCGGTCGGCCCTCCGCCGACCACGACGAGGGTCATTTGGCGTTTTACTTCTTTGGCATCGGGGGAGGCTTCGGCGCGTTCAAAGGCCAGCAAGACCTCGCGCCGGATGCGCATGGCGTCGTCCAGACTTTTGAGCCCCAGGGTGAATTGCTCCCAATGATTGTTGCCAAAGAAGCCGGTCTTGGCGCCCAAGGCGATGATGAGGTAGTCGTAGCTGAGGTGGTGCGCCTTCAGTTCGATGGTGCGTTTTTCCAGATCGACGGACACTACTTGGTCCATGATCGTGGTGACGTTTTTGTGATCAGAGAGGATCGAGCGAAGCGGTTGGGCAATTTCGGGAGCGGAAAGCCCGGCGGTGGCGACTTGGTAAAGCAAGGGCTGGAACAGGTGGTGGTTCCAGCGATCGACCAAGGTCACCTCAAATTGTTCTGCGGAGAGATGCTTCGCGCAGATCAGGCCCGCAAATCCGCCGCCGAGAATGACAATGTTTTTTTTCTCCATAAGTGCTGTGCGGAGCATACGACTCCCCAAAGTAACGATTAAATCCCAAAAGCGGATGGCGGTGTTCGTTGGGCTTGGTCGGATTCACCATTGCGTCTGCCACGTGTGCCTGCATCTTGCGCCCCCCATTTTTTTGAGTTTTCCTTACCCCCGCTCATGCCGCGCATCCCTGAAGAGACGATCCAGCAGGTGCTCGCCGCCACGGACATCGTGGAGGTAGTGGGGCGCTATGTGAAGCTGCGGCGTGCGGGCGGGAATTTTGTGGGGCTGTGCCCTTTTCACAACGAAAAGTCGCCGTCGTTCAATGTCAGCCCTTCGCGCAGTTCCTACCACTGCTTTGGCTGTGGTGCGGGTGGTACGGCCATTCGCTTCCTCATGGAGCACGATGGGATGACCTTTGTCGAGTCCGTGAAGCGTCTCGCCGATGCGGCGGGGATTCGCATCGAGGAAGAGGTGTGGGATGCCAATGCGGAAAAGGCGGCCAAGCTGAGGTCGGCGCTGATCCGGCTGCATCAGACGGCGGCTGCGTGGTATCACCAATTGCTGATGAAAAGTCCACTGGGTGAGCCGGGCCGCGCTTATCTGAAGTCGCGCGGGATCACTTCAGCGGTCGCCAAAAACTGGCAGATCGGCTACGCGCCGGGTTCACCCCAATTGCTGCGGCAGTGGGCGGGGGAGAATCGCTTCAGTCAGGCGCTGCTGCTAGAGTCCGGCATTTTGACGGAGAACGAACGCGGGGCTTATCCACGCTTTCGCGATCGCCTGATGTTTCCGATCCGCAATGACAATGGAGAGGTCATTGCCTTCAGTGGGCGGCTGCTACAGGCCGATGCCAAGGCGGCGAAATATCTGAACTCTCCTGAGACGCCGATTTTTTCCAAGAGCAAGGTGCTGTTTGGTTTTGATAAGAGCCGTCGCGCCATCAGCAAGGCGGGGCAGGTAATTGTTTGCGAAGGTCAGATCGATGTGATCATGGTGTTTGAGGCGGGGCTCGAAAACGTCGTGGCCTCCCAAGGCACGGCGTTCACGGAGCATCATGGTCGGTTGCTCAAGCGTCATGCGGATGAAGTGGTGCTGTGCTTTGACTCGGACAACGCTGGTCTAAAGGCCGCCGAGCGCACCTTCCAAATCCTAGCTCCCACGGGTCTGAACATCAAGATGGTGGCGCTGCCGCAGGGGGAGGATCCTGACTCGCTGATCCGCAAAGAGGGGGCAGATGCCTTCGCCAATCGGATCGCCGGGGCAGTGGAATTTCTCGATTACCAAATGGACCACGCCATGGCCAATCCGGCGATGGAGCAGATGGGGGAGCGTGTGCGCTTTGCGGAAAAGGTGGCGGCCAATATTCGCCTGCTGGAAAGCCCGATGGCGCGCGAGACGGCGATGCAGCGTGTGGCCCTGCGGCTGGGCCTCGCGGATGCATCCATCCGGCGGCAAGTCGGGGCTGGCACACAGCCGAAAGAGAAGCCGAGCGCACCCGGCGCGGTCGGGGATAGGCCAGGGCGCAACCTTTTGGGTAGCCAAGACAAGACGGCACTGCTGCTCTGCCGCATGGCTTTGAATAAGCCGGAGGTGCTGAAGTGGTTGAGGACTGTGGATCGTCCCGATTTGTTGAGTGGCCTGCCTGGCACGGAACTGCTGGGGTTGGTGTGGCAGGGGCGCTTTGATCCGATGGACGCCACCTCGATGAGCAGTTTCCTAGCGACGCTGGACCGGAATACCGAGAGCGCGCTGACCCAAGTCCTGGCGGGCGCGGAACCCAAGGGTGGTTTGGAAGATGCGCAGCAGGCATTGGCATCGCTGGAACTGTTGCGTATGCAGACGCAAATCCAGCAGTTGCAGACGCAATTAAAAACCCATGGATTGCCAGCAGATCGGGCCATGGAGATGCAGCGGAAGGTTATTTCGTTACAGAAAGAATACCTTGACCGCATCCGCCCGGAACCGGATAGTGGCTGACTCTCCAACCCGGGTCCGCATCAAGCTCCCACATCGATTCGAACAAGGTCCTAGCGGGAATCATGGCCAACAAAAAAACGTCCTCATCAGCTCCAAAAGCACCGCCAACCCCCGCAGCCGAAGAAGCGCCAGTGGTCGTGAAGCGTGGTCGTGGTCGCCCCCGGAAGAATGCCGGACAGCCTGCGACAGTTGCTGCGGGACCGCAGCCCGAGGGGAAGCGCAAACGAGGACGTCCGCCGAAGAGCAATGCAGCCCCGGCTGCTGCGGCCCCTGGGGCCACGTACGATGACATCGAGCATCCGGAGATTCAGCAACGCCTACGCGATCTCATTCTCCTGGCCAAAGAGCAGGATCGCCTGACCTGGGACGACGTGAATGAGGCCCTGCCTTTGGGTTTTGTGACGCCTGACCTGATGGATGAGGTGCTGACGCGTCTCCGTGGTCTAGAGATTAAGATTGTCGAAGACACCGAACTAGAGCGCTCTGCGCCTGTCGCGAAACCACGCGCTGCAGCGAGTGCTGAGGGTGGTGATGACAGCACCGCAAAGCTGGACATGCTGGATGATCCCGTGAGGATGTACCTGCGCCAGATGGGCCAGGTGCCACTCCTGACGCGGGAGCAAGAGATTCAAATTTCGAAACGGATTGAGAAGGCAGAAAACCATCTCTTGGAGTGCCTCCAGAGCGTCGGTTTCGTCGGCCACTCTGTGCTCCAGTTGGCGGAAGGTCTTGCCACTGGCATCGAGCGATTTGATCGTCTGGTAATTGACCGGAAATTTGATGAGCGTGAGAGCTACTTCAAAAAACTACCCGTCCTGATCACGCAAGCCCGCGATGCCTTTACCAAGGCGGAGGGCGCAGCGATGCTGTTTGCCGCTGCGCCGAAGACCAAACTGGAGGCTCGGCAGAAAGAATTTGATGTCGCCCGCGCAGCCTATTTCAAGGTGTGCGGGAAGTTCTTCTTCAAGCAGAAGATCAATGAGGATTTCGTAGCCTTGCTACAGGCAAAGCAGACCGAGCTCTATGAAATCCAGCGTCAGATTGCTGCCAACAAGAACAACGAAGTGGCGCAGGAAAGTCTCCGCCAATTTGAGCAGGGTGCTTGGCAGAGCGCGGAGTCATACCATCAGACGGTGACTCATGCGCTGAAGGCGGAGAGCGACTCTACCCGCGCCAAGACGGAGATGATCGAGGCCAACCTCCGATTGGTCATTTCCATCGCGAAGAAGTACACGAATCGTGGCCTGTCCTTCCTGGATTTGATTCAGGAGGGTAACATGGGGTTGATGCGTGCGGTGGAGAAATTCGAATACCGCCGCGGCTACAAATTCTCCACCTACGCGACGTGGTGGATTCGTCAGGCGATCACGCGCTCAATCGCAGATCAGGCCCGGACGATCCGCATCCCCGTGCACATGATCGAGACGATCAACAAGCTGATGCGTGTGCACAAGCAACTGCTGCAGGAACTGGGGCGCGACCCGACGCCAGAGGAAATCGCTGAAGAGGTGCATCTGCCCGTGGATCGGGTGCGTTCGGTGCTGCGCATGGCGCAGCAGCCGGTGTCATTGCAGACAAAGGTCGGCGATGGCGAGGGGGATACGGAGTTTGGTGACTTCATCGAAGACAAGGAAGCTTCCAACCCGATGGAGTTGACGGCGATGAATCTTTTGCGCGATAAGCTGCGCGACGTGCTGGACACGTTGAGCGCTCGCGAGCGTGAAGTGCTGGAGCAACGATTTGGTCTTTCCGATGGTTCAGGACGCACTTTGGAAGAAGTGGGCAAGCAGTTTCAGGTCACCCGCGAGCGCATCCGCCAGATCGAGGCAAAGGCGCTGCGGAAGCTGCGTCACCCAACCCGCATCCGCAAGCTCGGTGGGTTCTTTGGGTCAGCCTAAGATTTGGCCGGATCAGTGTTTTTGGCTGTCGAAAGCCAGCGCAGCAAGTTCGGCGTAGTAGGGTGAAGATTTGAGCAGTTCTTCGTGGCTGCCATGAGCGACGATCTCACCGAGTCGCAGCACGTAAATCTGGTCCGCAGCGATCACGGTGGAGAGTCGGTGGGCGATGACCATGCAGGTGCGATCCTTGCGGAGCGCATCCAGTGCCGCCTGAATAGCGTGTTCTGATTTGGTGTCCACGGCGGAGGTCGCCTCATCGAGGAGGAGGATGGGCGCATCTTTCAGGAAGGCTCGCGCCATGGCGATGCGCTGGCGCTCGCCGCCGCTGAGCATGACGCCACGCTCGCCGACTTGGCTATCGAGGCCGTCGGTCTTGGCTCGCACAAAATCTTCTGCGCTGGCGAGACGTAGGGCCTCCCAGAGTTGGTCCTCCGTCGCGCTGGGGCAGCCGAGCAAGAGGTTGCCACGGATGGTGCCTGCAAAGAGAAAGGCGTCTTGGGTGACGTAGCTCAGGGTTTGGCGCAGGGATGTCTTGGCGTAGTATTGCAGTGGCTTGTCGTCCAGAGTGATCTGCCCTTGTTCCGCATCGTAAAATCGGGCCAGCAATTGGAAGAGGGTGGTTTTTCCTGAACCCGTGGCACCGACGACGGCGATGGTTTGGCGGGCGGGGACTTCCAGGCTGACGTTCCTCAACACGGGTTTTCCTTCATTGTAAGCGAAGGTGATGTTTTCAAAGCGGACGTGGCCCTTGATATCGGCGGCGGGGCTGCCGTCTTCGAGGTCTTCTGCGTCGTTGCGATCGAGAATCTCAAAGACTCGCCTGGCGGCAGAGAGGCCGTTTTGTAGGGTTTGATTCACGCCATGAAGACGGGCGATGGGTTCGTAGAGAAACCCCACGAGGAGTAGAAACTTCATCAACTCTCCAGCCGTCATCTCTCCGTCGATACACCACCAGGCACCGGTCATGAGCAGCAGAACCAGCCCCAGGTTCCCCAGCAGAGTCATGGATGGGCTGTAAAATGCCCACGCTGCCATCAGGTGAGTCTGACGCTTGCGCAGAAGGTCGCTCGCGTTCAGGAAGTCCTGCTGCTTCAGGTCCTCGGCGGTGTAGCTCTTAACCTGGCGGATGCCGGCGATGGTGTCGTGCAGGGTGGAGTTCAGGGCGCTGGTGGCCTCTCGGGCCAGGGTGGATCTCGGTGCGACCCAGCGGCTGTAGATCCAACCGCCTGCGGCAATCAAGGGAGTGGGCGCGAGGATGATCAGCGCCAGTCGCCAATCGCTGACGAACATCATGATGGCGGTGATGCACATCTGCAGCACGGCGGTCACGCCCTGCTCGATGCCTTCCAAGATCACGCGTTGCGTGGAGGGTACGTCGTCGGCCATCCGGGTAAGGATGTCCCCAGTGCTCTGCCGATCAAACCACCCGACGGGCAGGCGAACGATTTTACGGTGCAATTGTCCTCGCAGATCAGTGATCATGCGCTGCTCAAACTCGCAGTTCACCCGAGTGCGGGCGTAGAAAAGGATCTCGCGGATCAGGAATGCGGCGATGGCTAGACCGCCTGCGGTCCATACAGCCTGGGTGCGGTGATTGGGGATGATGTCGTCAATGAACCATTGAACAACCCCCGGGAAAACCAGGATGAGGAGCGTTCCCAGAACCGCAAGCCCCAACTGCCAAGCCGCGATCCGCCAATGCCGCTTGGCAAAGGAGAGGAGTCGCCGGAGAGGGGAAGGGGCCATGGGATCAGTGCTGCGCAGCTGTAAGCCAAGGTCACGCGCAACCCAACGAAAAGTTGTGAAGCGGGGCGGAGCCACCCGCCGTGGCCTTGCGCTTTAGCGTGGCGAACCGCAGTCTGCAGCGGAGGGGGGCGATTGGAGGTGTTGAGGCCGCGCCGCGTGCGCCCCTGGAGGCCGCAATGTATTCTCTTGCGAAACTATTCAGGTATGCGATGATGCCCACCGTCTAGATCATGACGGGGACATTTGGCATGGAAAAACATCCCTTCCCCGACCTCGGTATCGAGGCAGACCTCCTCAAGGCAATCGAGTCTCTCGGCTTTGAACAACCTTCGCCCATTCAGGAACAGGCTATCCCTGTCGCCCTTGGTGGACGCGATGTCGTAGGCCAGTCGCAGACTGGCTCGGGCAAAACAATGGCCTTCGCTATCCCGGCGCTGCAGCGGCTGAAACCCAACCTTCGTGGTGTCCAGGCTTTGATCCTGTGCCCGACGCGAGAGTTGGCCATCCAGGTCTGCGCAGAGGTTCACAAATTCACAGCCTTCAAGCAAGGTGTCCGCGCCACTCCTGTCTATGGTGGGGCCTCCTATGACCGACAGATCCGCGCGCTGGAAAGCGGTAGCCAGATCGTCGTCGGCACACCAGGTCGCGTGATCGACTTCATTGAACGCGGGCTGTTGCGGCTCGAAAATCTCCAAACGTTGGTCTTTGATGAAGCGGACGAGATGCTGGACATGGGCTTCCGCGATGAAATCGAGCGCGTCATGAAAGTGGTGCCCAAGGAGCGCCAGACGATCTTCTTTTCCGCGACCTTCACGCCGGCTATCCGCCACCTGATCGCGAACTACACGAACAATCCGGTCACCATCACCATTGAGCACAAAGCTCTCACGGTGCCGACGGTTGAACAGCGTTACTATGAGGTTCAGGGTCGCTCCAAAACAGAGGTGCTCTGCCGCCTTTTGGATATGGAGTCCCCTCGGCTCTCCATCGTCTTCGCTAACACGAAAAAGATGGTCGATGACGTCACGGACGCCCTTGTGGCGCGTGGCTTCAGCGCGGATCGCCTGCACGGTGACCTCAACCAGATCATGCGTGATCGCGTCATGCGCAACTTCCGCACTGGCACTGTCGAAGTGCTGGTGGCAACCGACGTGGCTGCACGCGGTCTGGATGTGGAACATGTCGATTTGATCGTCAATTACGACCTGCCTTATGACGAGGAAGACTACGTCCACCGTATCGGCCGCACTGGCCGTGCAGGACGCACAGGTATGGCCATCAACTTGGTCGCCGGTCGCGATATTTATCTGCTTCAGCGTATCCAGCGCTATATCAATATCCGGATCCAGCGCTGCAAGGTGCCGTCCCAGGATGAAATGGAAAACCGCCGTGCGGATCAGCTTTTTGAGCGGGTCAAAGCGCTCCTCGAAGAAGGAACCGTTAACGTTGACCAACGCGCGATTGACCGTCTGATTGACGCTGGATTTGATAGCACCGCCATTGCTGGTGCCCTCCTGCATCTTTTGAGTCAGGAATCGACCTGCGAAACGCAGATGATCCCAGAAGACCGCGCCCGCCCAGAGCGCAATGACAAGCCGCGCCCGACTCGGGATCGCGAGGCCCCTGTCCGCGAACGTCCAGCGCCTCGCCCCTTCGCCTCAGACACCTTTGGCCAAAAACCGACCAGTGCCCCGGCCCCTCAGGTCGCCGCACCGGTTCCTGCCCCAGCACCTTCTGAGGTCGTGGACGGTGATAGTGCCCAGGTGGCTGCGAGCGAAGTTCAGGAGAGCGTGAGTGCCGAGGCTGTCGATTCTCAAACCTCCGATGCTCCGGTTCCAGCGGATACGCCACAGGCTGTTGCTCAGCCCGTCTCTGATAACGAAGATGCACCGACTCCTGAAGAGGGAATCTGGGGCTCTGACGTCGGCGCGGATGCGCCTGCGCGTGAGGAGCGTCCCCAGCGGGATTGGGCTCGCAAAGAGCCCCGTGCGCATGAGCGTCGTGGTTCATCGAACTCCACCCGTGAAGGTATGGCTCGCTTGTTCATCAATGTGGGTGCCATCGACGGTGCCCGCCCAGGCGATATCGCTGGCGTGATTTATAACACGACCCAACTGGCTCCCGGCTCTCTGGGGGCGATCGATATCCGCGACCGCAGCAGCTACGTTGAGGTTCCCGAAGAATTTGCAGATCAGGTCCTGTCCAAGATCGAAGGTGCCATGATGCGTGGTCGCGAACTGCGCATGGATTGGGCAGACGGCGCCGCAGGCGGTGGAGCTTCTGGTGGCGGTGCTGGCGCAGGTGCACCCCCTCGGCGATTTGATCGTCGTGATGACGCGGGTCCACGCCGCTTTGATGCGGGTCGTCGTGATGACCGTCCTCGCCGCGATGAAGGTCCCCGCCGTTATGACGCTGGTCGTGGAGATGACCGCGGTCGGCCTCGTGAAGGCGGCTTCAGCAGCGAAGGTCCGCGTCGGCCATTCAATAAATTTGGTGGCGGTGGTGGCGGCGGCTATGGTGGAGGCGGCGGATACGGCGGCGGCTCGAAGTATGGGGGCGGTGGCCCAGGAAAGTTTGGCGGCCCTCGCAAGGGTCCGTTCAAGCCAGGCGGCAATCGTGGCCGCAGTGGCGAAGGTGGTGGCGGCGATAGCTGGGGTGGCCCACGTCGCACCGATGCGGATTGAGTCTAGATCTGCCCAGATCGCGGTCGATTGACCGCGTAGGGCTAACCTTTTGTTCACCTGACCAAAGGCCTTCATTGACGCCGCGCTCCGCCCGTGGATCATAGGGGCCGCGACTCATGGAACAAGATCCGTTACAAACCGAAATCACCTGGCAGGGCATCCCTGTCTCAGGCGGGATCGCGCATGCCGTCGCCCATGTTCTGAAGGATCATTTCGACGAGCCCGAAGTTGAAAGTATCGAACCCGGCGATGCCGATGGCGAGATGGGCCGCCTGCGTGCGGCCCTGGAGGCGACGCGGATGGAGATCGAGGACCTACAGGTCATGGTCAGCCGCGCCGAAGGTTCCGTCGAGGCGGATATTTTTGAGACCCACCTACTGATTCTCCAAGACGCCTCCATGCTGGCGCAGGTGGAGAAGCGAGTGCGCAAGGACCTTGTCTGCGTCGATGCCGCCTACTATCAGCTGATGCTGAAGCACATGGATGCGCTGCGCGGACTGGCCGATTCCTACCTCAGAGAGCGATTTTTGGACATCAAGGACGTCACCCAGCGCGTGATGCGCCACCTCCGTGGCGAATTGCTGGATGAACCGATGTTTGACCACCCCGTCATCCTCATCGCGCACGATCTGACACCCTCCGACACCGTCCAGATGGATCGCACCAAGGTGCTGGGCTTTGGCGTGGAATCAGGCAGCACCACTTCCCATACCGCGATCATCGCTCGATCCTTGGCTTTGCCTGCGGTCGTGCGCCTGCACGGTATCGGGGATGAATTGCACTCGGGCGACCCTGTGCTTCTGGATGGCGACGAAGGAAAACTGATCTTGCGGCCCAGTGCGGAGACTCTGGCCCGCTACGCGGTGCGCGAACAGGCGGCCGAACAGCGTGAGGACGCGCTGCACGCGCTGCGGCACGAGCCCGCGCAGACCGTGGATGGCCGACTCGTCCGCGTGGGCGTGAATGCGGAGTTCTTGGAGGAGATCCCCGTCATCCAGGACAGTGGCGCAGAAGAAGTTGGACTTTTCCGCACCGAGTTCCTCCACCTCGCATCACCTGGTGCGTCCGAGGACTGGTTGGCAGATGCCTACAGTCAGGTGGTCCGCGCGCTTTCACCCTCCTTGGTCACCTTCCGCACGCTGGATCTCGGCGGGGATAAGGTGGATGAGGTCGGGATGCAAAGTCCAGAGCCCAATCCGTTCCTTGGTTGGCGTGGGATTCGACTTTCCTTGGGGCATACTGATTTGTTCAAACGCCAATTGCGCGCCCTGCTCCGGGCTGCGGCCCATGGCCGGGTCGGTATCATGTTCCCCATGGTGTCAGGGGTGGATGAGGTGCAGGAGGCGCGGGACATTCTGCATGAATGCGCCGCTGCGCTCGAGGCGGAGGGCGTCCCCATCGGCGTTCCTGAGATTGGGGCCATGGTGGAGGTGCCCAGCGCGGCCCTTTGCGCAGCACAGATTGCCAAGGACGTTCAGTTTTTGAGCCTCGGCACCAATGACCTGACGCAGTACACACTGGCTGTGGATCGGCTCAATGATCGTGTCGCCGGGCTCTACCAGCCCTCGCATCCGGCGGTGGTGCGCCTGATTCAGTTGACGGTGAATGCGGGCAGGGATGCTGGCATCCGAGTCGGCATCTGCGGGGAAATGGCCTCCGACGTGGGGCTGACGCCGCTGCTGATCGGCTTGGGCCTTGAAGAGTTCAGCGTGGCTGCGGCGGTCGTGCCGCGTCTCAAGCATGCCGTGCGCAGGCTCGATACCAGTGTCTGCGAGGCCTTGGTGGCGGAGGTTGAAAAAGAATCCAGCCCGGCCAGGATTGCAAACCTGAGCCGGGCTGTGGCTGTGAAGTGTTACCCTGATCTCTTTGAAACAGGGGAGCGGGAACGCGCTTAGCGGGCCTTCGCCGTCGCACGGCGAGCGGGCTTGTGTTCGATGATTGGCGCACGGAAGTCGTCGCCAAACAGATATTGGCGGACGCCATCGATCTGGACCAGCACCTTCTGGAACCACTTGGTGAATTCGCGACCGTAGGTCTCGTCTGGATTTGGCTGGGCAAGGGCACCAGCGAGATCCACGTGCTGGCTGCGGAGTTCCATTTCAAGTTGGAATGTCGTCTCAGGGATGTGGACTTCAACGGCCTCAAACATATCCATCACACGGGCCGCATAGCTGCTATCCCAGATTTTGTCGTCGTCGTCGTAGCTGCTCGTTACCAAGTGGGCGATGGTGTACTCTGCGTTGTCAGAGTAGACCTCTGCTGCCTCGATGACCGATTCGAAGCTTTCGGCCTCGCCTGTGACGGGGATCACGACCGTGAGGCTGATGCCGGCTTCATTCAGGATATTATCGAGCTCATGTTGCTGGAAGAAGCGACCAAAAAACTCGCCCATACCCGTCTGAATTTCGCACACCGTGACTGAACCAGCATCGAGCGTGGCCAAAAAGTCACGTGGATTCAGAGTGTTCGCATCAAAGATCGTCGCGTCGCTATCTCCGCTATCGGAGTGTTCATCAACGATGTGGACCTGTTGATGACCGGAATCGGCCTTCAGCAGGTAGTGGTGGATGGAGTTAGCCAGGGCTGACTTCCCAGTGCCAGGATGGTCGTTTTGGATGAGAATGAGCTTTTTCATAAGTGTGATGTTTCTGAATTGCGAGATCATTCTATAATATCCATAAATTATATCAAGTGAAAAAGTTAACATTTTGGTAATATCCATAATTCAGAGCTAACCTTGGCTAGTCCAAGATTGCTGCGGTCCCTGAATTTTCGGGCGTTGCGCGCCTATTTCCAGGCGATCGCTAGGACGGTCTGGAAGTGCGGGCTTTTGGATTCCCGGTGGACCAAGTTGGTTTCGATCGCCTTAAAGCCCGCTTGCTGGAGCATCTCGCCCAACTCCGCCTCTGTGAATCCCAGCCACACATCTGCGTACAGATCGCGTGCCTGCTCAAAGTGGTGGCTCAGGAGATCAAGAATGACGATCCGGCCCCCAGGCCGCAAAATTTTGTGGGCAGCCTTCAGCGCATTCAGCGGATGCGTCGCATGATGGAGCGCTTGGCTCAGGATGGCCAGATCCACGCTCTCTGCATCCAGAGGCGGATTCTCTAGATCGCCGAGCCGGAATTCGAGGTTCTTAAAGCCGTGCTTTTCCGCCAATTCCGCCCCGTAGGCGACCATCTTTTCCGAGTTATCGATGGCAAAAACCTTCTCCGCCCTCTGGGCTAGCAATTGAGACAGCGTGCCCTCGCCCGCTCCAAGATCAGCGATCACTAGTGGAGGAAGAAGCTTCAACAGTGTCTCGCCCAAAGCCTTCCAGGAACGACCGGGGATGTAGTGGCGCCCGAATTTTCCCGCCAGCGCATCAAAGTAGGCTTGGGCAGATTGGGCGCGCTTGCGTAGCGCTACCTTTAGCGCTGCGTGATCCTTGCGCGATTCCTTCAACTCCGCTGCTGCGGCTTCCAGGAGCGCCAGAAAGTGGTCGTGGGATTCACGCTCGTGGGCGGCAGGCTCTTCAAGCGAATAAAGACGATTTTTCCCAGAGCGTCGATCCTGCACCAGCCCGGCAGACTTCAGCTTGGCCAGTTGGGCAGAAATGTTTGACTGCGGCAGCGTGAGGATCTCTTGAAGCTCAGCCACGGACAGCTCTTCCTGCCGAAGCAAGACCAGGATCCTGACCCGGGTGGGATCAGCGATCAGACTGAGCGATTTCAAGATTGACGCCATGCAGTAGGGAGATACTCTCTGGAGGTCGAACGTATCAACGTATCATCATTCATCAATATCAAACAAAATTCCACCATGTCCCGCTCCTATATTTTCTCCTCCGAGTCCGTCGGAGAAGGTCACCCTGACAAAGTTTGCGATACCATTTCCGACGCCATCCTGGACGCCTGCCTGACGGTGGACCCAAAGAGCCGTGTGGCCTGCGAGACCTTTGCGAAGAGCAACATGGTCGTAGTCGGTGGTGAGATCACCATTCCGAAGCTCCAGAACAAAAAACTTGGCACCACCAAGCCTATCGATGAAGTCATTAATGTCGGCAAGGTGATCCGTGATGCCGTGCGTGGGATTGGCTACACCAATACCGACGACATTTTCCACGCCGACCAAATCTTCATCAACAATTACCTCACCATCCAGAGCCCCGATATCGCTCAGGGCGTGGACGCTTCTGAGGCCGAAGGTAAAAAGCACGCCGAACAGGGTGCTGGCGACCAGGGCATCATGTTCGGTTACGCCTGCGACGAAACGCCTGAGCTGATGCCGGCGCCAATCATGTATGCCCACCGCCTTGGTCGCGAACTCACTCGCGTTCGGAAGGCGAAGAAGCTGGCCAAGTGGCTGCGCCCAGACGCCAAGAGCCAAGTGTCCGTGGAATACATGGACGGGAAGCCAACACGCATCGTCAACGTCGTCATCTCCACCCAGCACGCAGCGGATGTGACCCACGCTGAGATCGAAAAATTCTGCATTGAGCAAATCATCAAGAAGGTGCTGCCAAAGAGCATGCTGACCAAGGACACCGAGTTCCTCATCAACCCGACTGGCAAGTTCGTCGTCGGTGGTCCTCAGGGCGATAGCGGCCTGACCGGTCGCAAGATCATCGTAGACACTTACGGCGGCATGGGCCGTCACGGTGGTGGTGCCTTCTCCGGAAAAGACCCGTCCAAAGTGGACCGCAGCGCCGCCTACATGGGCCGCTGGGTTGCCAAAAACATCGTCGCTGCCGGCCTCGCCACCAAGTGCGAGATCCAATTCGCCTACGCCATCGGTCACCCGCTGCCAGTCAGCGTGCATGTGGATACCTTTGGCACCGGCACCGTCGGTGACGACGCCATCCTCGACGCCGTGCTGCAGGTCTTCTCCTTCAAGCCAGCCGACATCGTGAAGCAGTTGAACCTCCTGCGCCCGATCTACAGCAAGAGCACCAATTACGGCCACTTCGGCAAAGACGATCCCGACCTCACCTGGGAAAGCACCGCCAAAGCCACTGCCCTGCAAAAAGCAGTGAAGTAAGGCCCCTCTTACCCTGAGACGAACCACCTCAGCACGCGCCACCGTCGAAAGACAGTGGCGCGTTTTCTTTCCAACATCGTATTTGCGCACTTTCTGTCGACCTACGTCCAGATGGGGATGCATCACGTCGGCCACCTCGATCCACGTCAGCACGGAAATTGTCGCCTTCGACAATGGACTCGAAGGACACTCCCGGGAGGACCGCAACTTCGTGCGTCTCGCATTCTGATTCGATGCCTCCTGGTTTCGGGTGCGGCTGGCTGGGGTAGTCCTGGGCCGGCCGATTCGAATTCGCAGGGGTTGACCACTTGAAGTGGCCTCTAGTAAACGCCTCTGATCGCCATGGAAATAGTGGTGGAAGTCCATCGGATGGCCCCGGTGATCAATTTCACCAGGGTGAAAAAAGATTCGCTGCAAGGTTGACGCTTCTATTGGGGATTTGTATGTACTCAAAGAAACCAAGTAACTTTAGCCAGGAAATTAAGTGATCAGTAGCGATGATGGCGAAACTACTCGTTATACTGTCCATCGGGATGGATTGACGGAAGGCCCCTTTGATAAGTCCTTTATCGAAGCGATGGTGATGTCTGGGGTCTACCCTTCTTCGATTCTGGTCAGTCGTGATGGAGAAACCAATACATTTAAGTGGGACCAGGAATCAGGGTGTCCCCAAACCTTGCCCAAGAGGACGGAGAGACGCCAAATGCGGGGCGGAACTGCGGTCCCGCATAGTTTATTTTCGCCGTCCGAGCGCTGTGATAATACGGGGATGCCCCCTGGTGGTGTCGATACGGTTAAGTCGGCGCAAAATTCAGCCCGTCCGATTGGCGGCGAGACTGTTTTCGCTTGGTTGGTAGGCATCTTTGCTGTTTTTACGCTATTTTGGGTCTTCGCACAAATTAGCGACTCGAGATCCAGCACGAAATCTTCGCCTGGTTACGCTTCCCGCGAACCTGTCCGACCCCAGTCGCTGCCAACGTCCACGCCCCCGCAAAGACCGCGAATCTCGGAAACTGTCTATTCCCCGCCACCACCACCCAGCCACCTCGCCACCACCATTCCGCCGCCCCGCTCTTACACTCAGCCGACATCGGTGCCGCCGCCCACCTATAGTTCACCACCCGCTCCGAGGGTTGATCTGGATACGCAACTGTACCGCGATGCGTACGGGCGGACTTACAGGGTCCCAAACTCTGCATACGGGCGTCTGCTTTTGATGAAGTCGACGCTGGAAGAGCAGAAGCGGCGATTAGACCAACGCGAAGAAGAAGTGGACACGCTACGGCGTCGAATTGATCAAGCGCGACTTTACCTCGACCGCACAAGTCAATATGCGATCGATTCCTTTAATCGGGACGTTTCTCGACTCAATGCAATGATTGAGGCGCTTCAGCCCGCCGTGGATGGTTTCAATCGCGATGTGGACTCCTTCAACGCTGAACTTGCGAGGGTCGGCACACTAATCCGTTAAGCCATGGCAATTCTGTCCGAAGGTCAAACAATCCGAGACACTTACGAAGTCGAAAGATTTCTGGGGGAAGGTGCCTTTGCGGAAGTCTATCGAGTAAAGCATCGCTTTTTGGGACGCCAAGCAATGAAGGTGTTCAAGGCCGCCGGCATGACGTTGGGCGACATCGAAGAGATGCTGGGTGAAGCCATCATGCTCTCAAAAATCGGACACCCGAACATCGTCCGGGTCTTCGACGCCAACACCCTCGAGACTGATCGAGGTCTATTTGGATACTTCACGATGGAGAACGTCCCAGGAGGAAGCCTCGAGAAATTCTGGCAATCGCATGGGACCAAATTTGTCCCGCTGGAAACGACCATCGACTTGATGAAGCAGGTTTGCCGGGGCCTCACCGTGGCACATCGATCCGATCCGCCAGTGATACATCGGGACATCAAACCTCAAAACATCCTTGTCGGCTACGAAGTGGATGGCCTTCGGGCACGGGTCAGCGATTTCGGACTGGCCAAAAGTGTCAATCCTCTCACCTTGCTGGCTACTGCCGCAGGAACCCTGACATTCAAGGCACCAGAGGCGTTTTCCGAGACCAAGGGAGATTCCTGCGCCGGGGATGTCTGGGCATTGGGAACCACCCTCTACCTGTTGCTGACGGATCGCCTTCCTTACGAGATGCCTCATGACTTGGGCTGGGGAAGCCAGGATCTTTTCCAGCAGAAGGTTCGGCCAGCGTCCGAGTTCAACGCAGATGTGAACCGCGCCCTCGATGACATCCTCCAAAAAACTCTGGCAATCAAGGTTGAGGATCGCTATCGAGATGCACGGGAGCTTCTGAATGCACTGGAGTCGTGGCGCCCAGGCAGCGATCACGTTCCCGTCAAGCAGCTGCCTCCAGACGTGTCGAAGACGGCACTGGGCAGCGCTATCTCCACGCCCAACGAACAACTCGCCAAGCAAAAGGCCCAGCAAGCCCTCGATCTGAAGAAGGAAGGTCGTCTAGCGGACGCTGCAGACCTGATGGAGGAGGCTTTCAATAAGTGGCCCGACCTGAGGGACAAGTATGCCGGCCAAGTCCGTCTTTGGAGATGTGGAATCACGATGTAACGCCCCCACCATGCCCGACGATACCCATTCAAGCGAGTGCCCGCCCCTTATAGAGGCTTCGACTCTGCGCCTCTACCAGAACAACATCTTTCGTATCACCGGGCTACCGGTTGACGCCACTCCGCGGGAAGTTTCCCGACGCGCACAGGAGCTGCAAATGATGGAGGAAATGGGGACAGTTGGAGGTGGCGTCTTTGCATTCCCCCTTATTCCGCCTCCCACCACCGAAGACATCCGCCAAGCCCTGGCGAGAATGAAGGAGCCCGAGCACCGCATGGTCGACGAGTTCTTCTGGTATTGGCCTGAAAAATTTGGAGACAGCAAGAACGACGAGGCGATTCAGGCGCTGCTCGCGGGTGATGCGCAGAAAGCAATCGACATCTGGGTCGAACGGGAAAGTTATGGGAACTCGATCGTGGCTACTCACAATCTTGCCGTCATGTTTCACATGTTCGCAGTCGACTGGACAAATCACCATGTAAACCATGGTCTTGAAGAGGAACGGGAGGAAAAGGTCCGCGACCACTGGCTCAATGCGTTTGAGAGATGGGAGGACCTCGCCGATTCGGATGTGATGTGGGACGTCATCAAGGACCGCGTCCGCTCCCTTAACGATGAGGTATTGACGACGGGTTTCGTTCGCAGGATGCGCCTAGCCCTGCCCCAGGCATTTGACCGGGTGAATGCTGAGGCGGCATTGAAGTTTGCAGAGCGCGGGGAAATGAATTGGGCAGAGACCCATGTCGACCTCATGCGCCAGACCCATCAGGGACTGGATGATGTTGAGAGCACGTCGGAATTGGTCTTGGCACCGACCAAGAAAAGACTTCAGCAATTGCTGCGAAGCTCTGAGGACGCCATTGATAAGGACCTATCCAAGTTTCCCCAAGTTGCAACGAGCCTCATGGAAAAGGCCAGACCTTTGATGGAGCTCTTCGATTTGTTTTACGGATCGGAATCGGAAGAGCGGAGCGAACTTTTCGACGAAGTCGCGCAAACAGTTTATTCCTCTGGCGCCACGTTTCGGAAAGAGACGGAAGATCACTCTGCGCTACTGCCCGTCTTAAAAGCAGCCCTTCACTTTGCCGCGGCTTCACGCATCCGTGAGAAGATCATTGAAGCCATTCAAATCGTCAGCGGCGATGTCGCGAGCGAAAAGCTTGCGCCGCTCTTTGAGAAGCTCAAACAGATCGAGGAGTCTTCCTCCTCGCCCAAGACAAAACTCGGCAGCATCAAGGCTCAAATTCTGCCACTACTGCCAAAGGTGGCTACGGAAGAAGGGTTTTCGTCAGAGGTATACGGCTACCTGTCGGACTCTGTTGCTCACGTGCTTCGTGAGATATCCATTCGTGCCCACAATGAGCACTTTGATTTCGACACCGCGTTTGCCGCCATTCAGCTTGCACAGAAATTTGCCCGGGAGTCAGAACTGAAGCAACGTCTCGACGGCGATTTGAAGGCGCTCAACAAAAACAAGCAAAACCACAAGTGCACGTTCTGCAAGCAACGCACGCCTGATCCTTCCAGCACACTGAAGCTCACAGCGGAGCAGATGCGCCAAACAGGGATGTTGGCCTCCATGACTCCCGATTTAATCCGCCAGATCACTGAGGATGGAGGAGTCACCCTTCCGCGTTGCTCAGTCTGCGCCGCACAGCACGAGGGAGGCAACAAAGACAACAACGTTGGCTGCATCGTCGCCGTCGTCATCATCATCATTTTGATTATCGCTGCCAACAGCTAGCCAGTCCGCCTCCAATCCCAAAAATGCAATGAAGATACCAGACGATCTCCAAATTCCGAATACGCCCTTCCCCACCGCAGCCAAGGAGTTGGCAGCGGTCGCACACCCCGATGAGGCTGGCGATACAAGTGTGGCACAACTGAAGACCAAGTTTGCGGAAATTCAGAAGGCGCTGATCGAAATGACCAATCACGCTTGGCGAATTGGACAATCCGTCAATGATCCAGAAACCGGAGAACCCAAGGAGGAGCTTGCCCGTCAGGACATCCGTCGTGTGGCGAAAGCAGCCGATGCGCTCGGGGAAAGCATCACCAACGTGGGTATTCGTGTGCTTGACCGCTGCGGTGAGGACTTCGATCCGGGACTGCCGGACCAAGTGATCACCGAGGAACCCCGCGAGGGGATTTCGCGGGATCGTATCATCCGCACCATTCGGCCCACCATCATGTGGGGTCTCACCATGGTCCAGCAGGGCCAAATTGATATTGCCGTTCCTGCTAAACAATCCAGTGACGGAGCTATCTAGCGTCACCAGTTCATCCGAAAATTTGACCGATGAAACTCTTCAATTTCTTCAAACGCAAGTCACCATCATCCGACTCTGGGTTGTTTTCTGGGGGAAACGGAACCTCGTTCGACGATGCCATTGTGATTCATACAAAGTCCTCAATCATTGGCATCCCGCTGGAGCGCAGAAAGCTGGCCGAATTGTATGGAACGGAAGGTGCCGACTGCACGCTCGAACAACGCTATTCCACTTCTGAAAAGGGCAGGTCGTTCGACGTCTACGACATCCGCTTCAAGTCCGGGACCACAGCCAGCGTCTATTTCGACATCACGAATTTCTTTGGGAAAATGTAAAAAAACCACCATCGCTATGAGCAGAACCACTATCGACTTCGGCATCGACCTCGGAACCACGAACAGCGCCGTTGCGGTGCTCAATGACATCGAACCAGAGATCATCAAGAACAACGACGACCTGGACATCACCTCATCGGCCGTCTGGATCAACCGGAAGGGCGTGGTGCATGTCGGCAGTCGGGCCAAGCAGGCCACGGCCAGTGAACGTGACCATGCCAATGCCTTTATCGAGTTCAAGCGCCTGATGGGCACGCCCACCGAGTATCACTTCGAGGCGAGTGGAGAACGGCGCAAACCGGAGGACCTGTCCGCTGAGGTTCTCAAAGCCTTGAAGGCGGCGGTGGAAGCTCGAACAGGTGAGGTAATCTCGTCGGCGGTGATCACCGTCCCAGCCGCATTTGAACTTCATCAGTGTGATGCGACCCGCCAAGCAGCCACGTTGGCTGGATTGCGCGCTTGCGCTTTAGTCCAGGAACCTGTGGCGGCTGCATTGGCCTACGGTTTTCAGGTCGATTCAGAGAAGGCGTATTGGTTGGTCTATGACTTTGGCGGGGGCACCTTTGACGCCGCGATCATCAAGGCGGAGGACGGCATGATCAATGTGGTCCATCACGGGGGCGATAATTTCCTCGGCGGTTCTGACATCGACTGGGCCATCGTGGAGCAGGTCATCATGCCGGAGCTGAAACGAAACTACGACCTGCCCGGGTTTGAGCGGGGATCCGAGAGGTGGAAGCTGGAGATACTTCGCATCAAGCACGCCGTCGAAACCGCCAAGATTGACCTATCGACCAAGGAGCGGACCTCACTTCCCGTCTTTGAGTTCGAGGATGCTTCGGGGGAAACCGTGCTCGGAGACGAACTGGAATTGTCTCGCGATGACGTCGTAGCAGCGGCGAAGCCCCTTATCGGGAAGTCGATCGATATCTGCAAGCGCATCCTCAAGGAGAAGAACCTCGATCCATCGTCTCTAGCCAAGGTCATTGTCGTTGGAGGCCCCACAAAGGCTCCCTATTTCCGGGACCTTCTCGCCAGCGGGCTTGGCGTCGAAATCGATTTCAGTCAGGATCCACTGACCGTCGTTGCCCGTGGAGCTGCGATCTTCGCGGGCACCCAAAAAATGGACAAGACACTACTGAAGGGAGCTGAGGCGGGGGAATTTCAGATCAATATCTCCGATAAATACAAGACGGTAGGTCACGAAACGGATCCCTTGATCGCCGGCAAAGTGAACGACTCAGATGGCAAACCAGCCTCCGGGCTCTCGATAGAGTTCTCCAACGTAGCAACGAAATGGCGGAGTGGTCAGGTGCCCCTCAATGCTGACGGGGCTTTCATGATCAACCTCCTGGCCGACAAGGGCAGTCGAAATCGGTTCGAGATCAAATTGACGGATCAGACTGGGAACCAGCAACGCGCAGTCCCGGATCACGTGCTCTATACGGTAGGCGCCGTTATTGAGGAACAGCCGCTATTGAAGTCCATCGGACTGGGTAAGGCGGACAATTCAGTCGATTGGTTTTTCAAGGCCGGTTCCGGCCTCCCTCAGAAAAAACGCTGGAACACACCCTACAGGACGACGGTGACTCTTGAGCCGGGCACGGGCAAAGACAAAGTTCTGATACCGATTGTGGAGGGCGAACAAGATCAAGCAGACCGCAATCGGGTTGTTGGAAATTTGGTCATTGATTCCTCGATGGTGCGTCGGACCCTTCCGACGGGATCTGATATGGAGATTACGCTCAAGATTTCGGAGTCCCGAACGCTGACGTTAGAGGCGTACTTCCCGCTGCTGGACGAGGAGTTCACCAAGCAGGTTGATGTTGAAAAGGAAAGCAGCAATCCAGATCGTCTCAAGGAACTGCTGCAACAAGAGAAGGGTCGTATGGAGAAATTGCGGGAGAAGGCCGAAGATTCGAATGATGACGCATTGATTGATCAGTTGGATGATCTGGAAAAGGATCGCGAACGGGATCGACTCGTCAAGGCCGCTGCCAGCGACCCTGCTGCGGCGGAGAAGGGCCAGGCGCGCATCTTGGAACTGCAACTCGAATTGGACCGGTTGGAGGGCCAGGCGGAGTGGCCCACACAAGTTCAACAAGCCAGAAAGCTT
The DNA here is from genome assembly GCA_024232965.1 of Verrucomicrobiaceae bacterium. GTDB lineage: Bacteria > Verrucomicrobiota > Verrucomicrobiia > Verrucomicrobiales > Verrucomicrobiaceae > JACKQF01. Next base: position 196,735 of record JACKQF010000009.1, read on the forward strand.
CAAGAACAACTCGAGAGTCTGGTCGACGAACACGGTGATCGGGCTATGCGGAAGGAAGCTGAAGAATGGTCAGAGTCGCTTGAGCGCATCATCGAAGGGAAGAAGGCCGAGCGGATTAAGAAAAAGATCAGCGAAGGGAACACCATATACTTCAGGGTCCTGGCCAGCATTCCCGCTTTTTGGGTGGCGCAGTTCCAGCGGATGGAGGGTGCTGACGCTGACTACAGCAACCCGACCGAGGCAGAACGACTCTTGGAGCGTGGTCGAGGTTACCTGAACAGCAACAACCTTGAAGGATTGAAGGACGTCGTCACCCGGCTGTGGCAACTCATGCCAGAAAAGGAAGTGGAGCGAATGCAGCGTGGCGTTGGAGCAACCATTATCTAACGATCACATGTCGCGCGGCACTGGTATTACGACCCTGATCGAGTTCGATCAGAAGCTTCTGCTTGCCCGGGCTTCTGAGTTGGCCAACTTAGGCCACCTGCTCAAAGCGGAGGCTTTGCTTCAGGGAACCGACCTGAGGAGCGCTTCTCCTGAAGGGTTGGATCTACTCGCCAGAATTCACATCAAGCAGGGGCGATTCGACGATGCGCGCAAGCGGTGGGAGCAAGCCATCGCCTGCGATGACCACAACCGGGACAAGTTCAGGGACTGCCTGCGATTGTTGGCGAAATACTCAGCCAGCCATCTGCAAAGGAGGCGAATCGAGTGGCGCCTCACTTTGGCCCTTCTGATAGCTGCCTTGGCAATGGGAATCTGGTCCTTGGCCACGATGCTCCTTCACAAATAAGTAAACCGGAGACTCATGACGATTCGCCATTCGGAAGCCGTTTTGATTGCTTGGCGATTGGCCGAGTTGGAGTCGGCACACCAAGGAAAAGCGGAGCTGGAGGTGGTTCACTTCTTCCTTGGATTGCTCAAACTCGCGGAATTGGATGTCGAGTCGATCCTTGAGGATAACACCAACCTTTCTCCCAACCAGGTTCAGAACGAGCTTCGTGGAGTTCAGGATCTGCAAGCCTGTCTGAAACGGGCCGGCTTAAAAACGACGTCGGTGCGCAGGAAGCTGAGGCACAGCTTACCCAAGGAATCGTCCGACATTAAGATTGGTCAGCACCTGAGGCGGAGCGCTTCGGCAAGGGCCCTCTTTGCGGTGGCTGAAGGCCAGCTCAATAATGGCCCAAACGGGGTCCTCCAGCCTCTCCACCTTTTGGATGCTGTCGTGGCATCCGATTGCCCCTTTGTAAATCAGGCGCTGGAACGTGGTTGTGTTTCAAAAGGCGACCTTGCCAAATTCATTGCAGAAGAGACTGGAGAAGGTTTGCCAGTCCCGCGGAACGGAGGCTCATCCCGCGGGGAACCAGCCACAAAGAACATCTTCACGCCAAGACGAGAGGCAACGAAGGGTCTTGCAGAGAGGCTGGGGCGTGATCTCACTGAACTAGCAGAGGCGGGTGCCCTAGCCCCTGTGATCGGGCGCAAGAATGAAATGCGGTCTCTGGTGCAGACGATGATGCGCAGTCGAAAAAACAACGCCATTTTGATTGGGGAGGCGGGCGTCGGCAAGACTGGGGTTGTGGAGGGACTGGCACAAAGGATCGCCGATGGGACTTGTCCGCATGAATTTGAAGGCAAACGAATTGTCGAAATCTCCATGGGCAGCTTGGTCGCCGGCACCAATTTGAGAGGCGACATGGAGGAACGGCTACAAGGGTTGATCAATCAGGCAAAGGACAACGCAAATTTGATTCTGTTCATCGATGAGATTCACCTCCTGGTAGGTGCAGGCCAGGGGTCAGGATCTGCCATGGATGCGGCCAACCTACTCAAACCGGCACTGTCGCGCGGAGAGGTTCGAGTCATCGGCGCTACCACCACCCAAGAGTATCGGAAGTTCATTGAGAGTGATCCTGCTTTGGCCCGCAGGTTTGAGGTCATTGAGGTGTTGGAGCCCAACCGGACCGATACGTTGGCCATCCTCGAGGGTTTAAAGCCCAGCATTGAGGCTCATCATGGAGTCCAAATTTTGCCGTCTGCCCTGGATGCGGCAGTTGATCTGACTGTCCGCTACCTTCCCGCCAGCCGATTGCCGGACAAAGCCATCGACGTGCTGGATCAGGCCTGTTCTCAGGCAAGGATGAAGTCCCTGTCAGGGGATCTCAGAGCTCAATTCAACGAGGGCATCAAGATCGAAGCGCGGGACGTGGCGGCGGCTGTCGCACATCGTTGCAAAGTCCCGGTGGGGGATCTCGAGTTGGGTGAATCAGACCGCCTGTTGCGTCTGGAAAGTGAACTGAGCGAGCGTGTCAAAGGGCAGCCTGACGCAATCCATGCGGTAAGTCAGGCTGTGCGACTGGCTCGCTCAGGACTGCAAAATCCGGACCGGCCGATTGGCGTTTTCCTCTTTTGCGGACCAAGCGGCACAGGTAAGACTGAATTGGCGAAGGCTCTCGCGGTCGTGCTGACTGGAAACGAAGCCAACTTAGTGCGGATCGACATGTCAGAAATGATGGAAGCCCACAGCGTCTCCAAGCTCATCGGAGCGCCACCAGGGTTCATTGGTCATGATCAGGGAGGGCAGCTTACTGAACGCATTCGCACCCAGCCTCACAGCGTTGTGCTGCTCGATGAAGTGGAGAAAGCTCATCCGAAGGTGCTCGACATCTTTCTACAGGTCTTCGACAACGGCTTTCTGACTGATTCTCACGGGGTGCGCTGTGATTTCCGAAATTCGATCATCATCATGACCTCAAACCTGGGGGCGCGCAAACCCAACGGCACTCTTGGGTTTGGAAGCGACGGGGAAAGCAACTCGGACAACAGTTCCTTGGAAAAGGACGTTGGAGAGGCTGTTGCCAAAGCGTTCCGCTCGGAGTTCATCAATCGCATTACAGAAATCGTAATGTTTCACTCGTTATCCACAGAGGCTGTGAGGAAAATTCTCGATTTGATCGTGGAACGAATGAACGGGCGTCTACGTACAAAAGGGCTGCGATTGTTGCTGAGCGAAGATGCGGCTGAGTGGCTTATAAAAAAGGGATTCAATGAAGAATTTGGAGCTCGTCATATGGAAAGGACCGTTGAGCAGAGCATCGCCAAGCCTTTGTCGAACTTGATCCTCTCCGGCAAGGTGTACCCGGGCAGTATGATTCGGGTGGAAGTCCGAAATCAGACTGTTGAATTGGATGTATCGAAGTTTGAGATATAATGGACCATGGCCGATCAACAACGTAAAATTGTTCTGCCCGACGCTCCGCCTGCAGGAAGTGCGCGGCGCTCGCAGAGCGCTCCCCCGGCGTTAGAATCACAGGTGCCGCCAACTTCTCCAGCAGCGGGAGGGGCACGTGACTCCTTGGTCAGTGAATCCAAGGGTGAAAAGATGAAGAGGGGCGGGACCCGCCAGAGAACAGCCGAATCTCATCCTGTCCCAACGCCGGGCGTCGCAGTCAAGCCGGGGCTTCCGAAGGCAGCCAATGAAGAAGCCGGAGTGCAATCACCCGCTGCGGGAGTAGTAACTGTTTTCATTTTCATTGTAGTTGGGGGATTACTTGCGTGGGCTTTTGTGGTCGATACGTCTCCGAAGAATGACGCCAGTGCTGGTCCCAAAGGGACTTCTGTCGAGGCACGACGGGGTGCTGAGCCCATAGCGCCCGAATTTCCTAACCGAACTGACGGAGACGGCAATAGGGTCGCAGTCGGGCAACCCCCGACGATGTCCAGCGCGGGCGGATCTGGCGGCAACGAACAATTTTCCTCACGTTTTGGGGCCATTCAAGAACCCGCCAAAACGGCGATAGCGCCTAAAGCTGCCACTGCAGTGACTCCCACTGTGCAACCGGACCCTCAACCTCCGGTGAGGCGTTCAAAGCCGCCTCCTTCCCTGTCTGACGAAAGCAGCCATGCGCCCCCAAGCGCACCGTCACGAACAGAAACCATCTCCTTTGTGGCTACCGTAAGGGTAACGAGTGTGCGGCGTAATGATACGCTTTCTCTCCGCAGTGGTCCAAGTGCGAAATCGCGGAAGTTGGCCGATATTCCCTTCGACGCCAAAGGCATCAAGCTCATTAGCACGAGCTTTGAACAAACCGGCAGTGACCTCTGGTATCCCGTCGTTTGGAATGGAATTCAAGGCTGGGCGAACGGTTGTTATTTAGATTATGAAGAATAGATGCCAACGTGGAGTCAGAGTTAGCTGAATAGTTGTCAGAATAAAGCATGGCTTGCGCCGCCAGGGAACGGTTGGCCTCCGTTGGTGAGCAGGCTGCCTGAGCTGCCGAAGTGGGTCAATGAAGCCTCGCATAGATCGCAGATCGCGCAGGTATTCGCGGATGGCATGAATGGCCATGCTGCCTAAAGGGATTGGAGACTCTTTTTGTCGCCCGAATCCTTCTTTTGCGTTCTTTGTGATCCTTTGCGGCCAAATCCGGATTGGTTTTTTGGGGCGGGGCCCTGGATGCTGAAAGCCCAAGGCCAGTGACAGGCAGGGATGCCTATTCTCCGGTCGGCGGCGGACCGGGGAAACTTCGTTGATTAGGCGGCGGCTGCGGGCGCTGCCTTCAGTTCGGCCCTGGTGCCCCATAGGGCGGTGAGGAGCTGAGTGCACCACATTGCTGGCAGATCAGACTTATTGTCTTCATGCTGGAGAGAAGAGTGCTGAGATTGGAGGCGAGGGCGGGAATCGAACCCGCGCATACCGGTTTTGCAAACCAGTGCATTACCACTTTGCTACCTCGCCATGAGGAATTGAAGGCCGTTAATCTAGGCCGGGACGGCAAGGTGTCAACTTGTGCTTGGAACTTGTTTCAGGTTTGGGCGCAAACGGGAGGGACAAACCACGGAGTGCACCGAATACGCGGAAAACTTGAAAGAATCGGTCTGGGCGACGGCGGGAGATCGCTCTGGTCCTGGCCCATGGATTCATCGTCAGCGCGGCTTGATGTTGCGCTGGCGGTCGGTGTAGAAGGCCATCAGCATGCTCTGGCTGTCGCCTCCCGTGACGGTGAAGGGCACGAGGGGGATCGGCACTTTGTAAGGGAAGTCGGGCCACGGGAGGAATTCGCGGTCGAAGCCCAGCATGGGGCCGCGGAAGACGAGGTCTGGCCATTCGGCGTAGGGACCTTCGAAGATTTGGCCGAGGTAGTCCGGCACCATGGCGGAGATGGGGGTGATGAGGAATCCGGCGATGGGGTGACCGCTGTCGGCGGCCTGCTTGCGCATGGCATCGAAGTCTGACCGTTGCGCAGGGATCCAGATGGACGGCACATCGGCATACCATGCGGAAAACCAGGGGGCGTCTGCGGCGATGACTTCGGTTTCATCCAAAATCAGGGGGAGCACGGCCAATCGCTCCGGGAGGTAAGGTGGCCAATTGGCGAGTTGATTGCGCATGGCGAGGCCTGCCTTGAGGGCGGTGGGCATGCGTGCGATCAGCGGGAGGGAGGTGAGGAGGATGGCGATAACAGCGTAGCCGGATTGATTCCAAAACGCTCCGAACAGGGGATTGAATCGAGCCCAAGCGGTGGCCAGCATGGCGATGCCGAAGGCGGTGAGCATGGGGGTGAGGATGACGAGGAGGTTGTGTTCATCCACGAAGTCTTCCCGAAC
>JACKQF010000010.1 GCA_024232965.1 Verrucomicrobiaceae bacterium
TGCAAGTCGCCGCCGATGTGATGGCTGTTGGTCCAAGTGAAGTCTTTGCGCGTTGAAGACACAACATACTTCGGCTTGGCCTCCAGCATGACCGCCCAATCGCGAAACGATGGTGGCGCCTCCACGTCGCCGCTGGCGACCGCTGGCCAGTAACTCTCCATCATTTCGTAGGTGACTCTGCCCCACAGCATCGCCCCGCTCTCGTCCAAGAGGCGAGTGAAGAAGGCATTTGTCTCGTCGTCGGCAATTCCCACTTCGTGGTCGACGCAGCCGTCTAAGGTAACGTTGATAGTGAAGGTTAAGAGTCCCATGGGAGTAATTTCTGGCTAACGTCAAAGAGCACGCACCCCCATCAGCGAGGGCGAACGTCGATCACGGGGTTGAGGTTGAAGCTAAGGAAAGGCATGTAAACTGGGCGGCTGATAGGGGTTGCTGTGTCTCGTCTTGTTCGGCTCTTCGATTCTTGGGATGCAGCGGCTACTCGCCTGCTGTCACTTCTTCCTGGAGAGCAGAAGCTGCTCCGCGAGGTCCGATATAACCCATTCCTCCACGATGAGGCCATCACGAAATCGGCTCGTCACGACGTCTCGCCAAACAATATCACGACCAGATGCGGGAAACCCCTTGAAAGCGCCCTCTTGTATGGCTCGGATCGTTCGCTGCCATGACACGCGATCAGAACCTTCTAATAGAATCTCGACCTCCACCTTTGGACTTGGAAATGCACGTTGATACAAGTCAAGCATTCCACGGATCAGCTTGTGCCCACCCGCCACGTCTTGATCGGTGAGATGTGCGATGTAATCGGGCGCAAAATAGGTGGCGATCGCATCACTGTTACCGTTCTCAATCAGAGCGTGATTGGCTGCGCGAACTATAGATGATAGTGGTTCCATGATTGTTTCTTGCCGAACAGTGTAAATGGTACGATGCGATATCGGTTTGGGCGATATTTTTTCGGGTGGGGTGAGTCGAGATTGAGGCTGGGAGGCTGATGGGTCAAGGGTTTCGTGCTCTGGGGTTGGGTTTTGGGATTGTTTGGGTGGCTGAACCTTTTGGGATTCGGTAGGAGCTGATATTGCGCTCGGAATATCGGGTTGGTCCGTGGGGGTCAAGCCTTTTTGGGGTGGGTCCTGCGGACGAGTTTGGGCATCAGTCGATGGTCAGGCGCACCACTTCGGATTGGCGGCTTTTGCCGGTGATGATGAGGACTAGGCTGCCGTCGGAGGCGATGACTTGGCCGAGCCCGCGCCCGCCGGTGCCGCTGGGGTCGAGGACGGGGCGCATGGCGATGCTGGCGATGCTATCGGCTAGGGTGGTGGGGGTGTTGAACCATTGCCCGCGTTCTAGGACGATGCGGGGCAGCCGGAGCCCGACTTGGTTGGTGTCATTGCCCAGCGTGGTCTGGCCCGCCAAGACGGCTTGGGCCCTTGCGGTGGGGACACCGCTCAGTGTGGCGAGGATTGCGTAGCGCCCCGAGATCGGATCGACGTCGATGGCGGAGAGGGTGCGGAGGCGGCAGGCAGCGGCCTTGCCGGGGCAGGTCTGGCCGGTGCGGGCCAGCACTTGGACGACGTTGGTGGTGGATGGCTTGCAGAGCAGGGCCTGATTCGTGGCGGAGGTGACGCCCGGGCCGGTGAGGACGACGTGGGCGACGAGCTGGTTGCTATCGGTAGCCCAGACGCGGATGAGTTTGGCGATCTTGATCCCACCGCCGATGTCATCGCCCTTGCGAATCAAAAGTGCACCCGCCTGCGTCCAGACGCCTTCGTTGGTGGCTGCTGAACTGCCTGTGAGGGTGGCGCGCAGCACTGCCTCGGACCCACGGCGGGTGAGGCTGGTGAAGGTGCCGAAGCGCTCGCCTTTGCTGGTGCCGCCAGCGAGGTCGCCTTGCAGGGGATTGTCGCGACTGCTGAGGCGAAAGAGGGCGTCCTTGGGGGCTTGACCCGCGCCGGGCACCCATTTGGCGATGCAGCTGAAAAAGCTGCCGGTAAAGGTGGAGCGCACGAATTCACCAAAGACACCCCCGCCGGGCGCGTTGGCGCCTTCCTTCAAGGTGCTGACGATGATCACCCCATTGTGATTGGTCAGGGCGAGCCCGGTATCGCTATCAGTGGGAGCGCCTGCGAGGTGGTAGACGAGGCCGAGCCGGTCCAAGGTGTGAGCTTGGGTGAGGTCGAGGAATTTGTCAGGGGTGCCGAGGCTTCCCAGCGGATTCCCGGTCTGAAACACCGGGGTCACATGGGTGCCGTAGTCCACGAAGATGAGGCGCGCTTTCCCGGCGCTGCCTTGAAAGACCGCACCTGCGGTGGCGTGGTTGGCAGACAGTCCAGTGATGGCGCTGAGTTTGGCACCTGCAGTGAGGGTGCCGGATTGGACGACGAGGTCGGTGCCCTCATCATCGGCGGCGAAGACCGCGCTGTTGCCACCCTTCGCTGCGCCGCGCCCGGTGAGTTGCGATGAAAAAAGAGCGTAGCCGCTGGGGCTGATGGCGGTGGCCAAGGGTGTGCCATAGTTGATGTCGGTGGTGCCTGGGGCGGGCAGGCGGCTTTTGCTCAGAGATTCGAGCTTGGGTCCTGAGGGATACAGCAGGGCGCAGCCCGCATTGCTGGCGGAGTTGTTGTACTCCTCGACGTTGGGACCCCAGGTGCCGCTGGCGTCATCGCCATCGCCACCGGCCAGCATCCAGTTTTCCTCAATGGCCACCGCATTGCCGATGGCGTCGCCAACGTCGGGATCTAGGTGGGTGAGTGTTTGCTGCCAAGCCCACAGGGTGCCCCGGCGTTGGAAGACCTCTGCGTTGCCCGTGCCTGCGGTGTCGGCGGGAGCACCCACGATGAGCTTGTCCCCCCAGAGAGAGACGGCGGTTCCAAAGCGGCCCGTCGGGATGGGGGTGGAGGCTGTCAGGCGAGCCTCTTGGGCCCATGACGTGCCAGAGCGGCTAAACACGTACGCTGCCCCCGCGCCCGCTTGGCCGCTGCTGGTGGCATTGCGTGCGCCTGCCACCACGCTGTCTCCAGAGACAGTGACGCTCCAGCCAAAAAGCTCAGAGTTCACGGGAGAGCTGGCTTTGAGTCGGGCTTGTTCGGTCCAGGTCTTCCCGTTGCGGACAAAAACGAAGGCGGCCCCGGAATCGGCGACCCCAGCATCGTCGTAGGGCGCGCCGGCGGCGATGGTGTTGCCGGACAGGGCGACGCTCAGACCCAGGAAATCCCCGGCCGTGGAGGTGGTCGTTTTGAGATAGGCCTGCTGGATCCAACGACTGCCGGAGCGGACAAAGACATACACCGCACCGGAGGCGCTCTCGGCATTGGTCGGGCCATCTTCACCATAGGCTCCGACGACGGCGGTGTTACCATCAATAGCGACGGATTGGCCAAACAGATCGAAGTCCCCCAGGTTGGACGCCTTGAGGTAGGCTTGGAAGACCCAGGTATTGGCGATGCGCTGGTAGATGTAAGCGGCACCGGAGGACATGGCGGTGTTGTCCGCCTGGCTGCTGCCATTGCCATCCTCGGTGGGGGCGCCGATGATCAGGGTATTCCCCGACAGCGCTACGGAGCTGCCGAAGCCATCGCTGACGTCGGGGTTCGGCGCTTTGATGAAGGCCTCCAGCCGCCAACTGGCGGGATTGGAAAGGTCCCGGACGTAGACGTAAACCGCACCCGAGGCGGTGGCGATGCTGTTCTCTTTGGGTGCCCCGACGGCCAGCGTGTAGCCAGAGACGGCAACGGCGCGGCCAAACTGGCTTTCCGGGGCGGTGTTGGTGGCCTTTAAAAAAGGATCGTCTGCCGCAGCGGCGATCTGCGCAAAGGCGAGGAGGAGGGCAGGCAGGGACAGGAGCTTCATAGGAAAGAGAGGTCGAAACGGATGAGTTCTTTGGCACCAGAGGACAGCGTCACTAGGGCGGTGGCCCATCCCGCATTGACCTGGGTCCGCCGGGAGCCGGTGGCGACCGCACCAACGTCTGGGGCGGTGCGGACGGAGATGCCGGTGATCACGCTGGATGGGGTCAGGGCGGTGTGCAGCAGGTCGCCTTTGCGGAGGATCACGTGGGGGACGGGATTGTCCGAGGGCGTGGCTCTACCCGCCAGCAGCACCTGATTGGAGGAGGCGGGGGCACCACTGAGGTTGGCCAAGAGGATAAAATGACCTCCGGCAGTGGCGGCGTCCACGGCGGCAAAACTCCGGATCTTGATGTTCGGATCGCCCATGTCTGGGACGGGGAAGCCGGTGCGGGCGACGATTTTAAAGGCACCCGTATGCGGTTTCGCCACCAGCGCGACATTGTTGGCGGGCGTGACCCCGGTGCCGGAGAGCACAACATGCAGGAGGAACTCCGGTGCGTCATTGCCCCAGACACGGAGGATGCGGGCGATTTTGATGCCGTTGCCGATGTCCTGACCTTTGCGTGCCACCGGCGCGCCACTGTCCAGCCACAATCCCTCGTTGGTGGCGGTTGGGCAATTGGTAAGCGTGGCGCGGAAGAGGCCAAAGATGGAGGCGCGGCCGAGTCCGAGGAAGCTGCGGTAGCGTTCCCCGGCGGAGGTTCCCGCCGCCAGATCGCCCTGCGTGATGCCGGTAGCTTGGGTGGGGGTGCAGATCGCGTCCTTCGCCGTTTGTCCGGGGCCGGGAATCATTTTGGCGATGAACCGGGTGTTGGAGTGGACTTGGGTGCCATGGATGAACTGGCCGAACGTGGCACTGCCCATGCCGAAGAAGGAGCTACCCTCCCGCAGCGTCGCATTCACCACCGCACCCGTGCGGTCGACGATGAGTAAACCACTATCGCTGGCCGCAGTGGCACCCTTCAGGGTGTAGAGTAGGGCGGTCTGATCGGTATGGGTGGCGGGGAGTACTTCCCGAATGCTGGCCAGCGCCCGGTTGCCCAGCGCCGGAATCAGTTGTCCGGTGCGGATAACGGGCGAAACGGTGCTTTGATCGTCCACAAAAACGACTTTGCTGCTGCCGACCATGGCCGTGAACCAGCCGCGACTCATGGACCCCGTGTTCACCGGGTTGGAGAGTGAGGAGACCTTGGCGGTGGAGGGCAGACCCAGCAGACCGCCGACGGGTGTGCCAGTGCGCATCGACATCCAGGTCAGACTGCTAAAGCGATCCAGATTAAACATGGCCTGGGTCTGCCCTGCGGGAGCCCCCGGACCCGACACAGCAGCTTGGAAGAGAATCCCGCCCTGCGCGCTGGGGTCCACTGAGGCATCGCCGATTTTGCTGTAAACGATGCTGGGACCGCCAGGGGCGGTGGTACCCGTTTTGGCCACGCCGTCAATGCGCGCTCCCACATAAAAAACAAAGGCCGCCCCCGCATCCGACTGGCCATCCTGGGAGATGTCCCCGTGGGTGCCGGTGGAGGAGCCCGCCTCCCCTGGAGCACCGACAGCCGCCACATCTCCCCACAAGGCCACGGAAGTTCCGGTCTCGTTGTTGTATGCCTTGGAATAGTTCCCCGCGGCCGGGCTGAGCCTGGAAACAAAGCCCCAGTAGTTTTCGGAGCGCTCAAACAGGTAGGAGGCCCCCATCTCAGTGGTATTGGGGATGCCCAGATCATCCCCAGGACAGCCGACCAGAATGCGATCGCGATGAATGGCGACGGAGGCACCGAAATCGTTGAAAGCAGCCGGAAATTTCCCCTTCAAGTAGCCCTGGAGAACCCAGTTGTCGTCCTGGTTTCTGAAAACAAACGCCGCCCCGCAGCGATTGAAGCTGTTATCGAACCGATCGCCATTCACGCCGGTGGCATTGCTGGCCTCACCCCGCGCCCCGATGACCACGGTATCGGCATAGATCGCCGCGCTACAGCCAAACAGATCGCCATTGTCGTTGTAGGTTGTCGAGGTTTTCAGGATCGTTTGCTCCGTCCAAGCAGTGCCCTTCCGGCCAAACACGTAGGCAGCCCCAGCGTTAGGGGCGCTGTTGTCCGTGGGGTCGCTGGCCCGGCTATCCTCAAAGGGCGCACCCACGACGAGGGTGTTGCCAGTCAGCGCAACAGCGCTGCCGAAGCCGTCGCTGTTGTTGGCATTAGAGGCTCTGAGCCGGGCTTGTTGCGTCCAGGTACTGCCCTTGCGCACAAAGATGTAAGCGGACCCGCTTCCTGACTGTTCCCCGTCGGCCCCCACCGCGATCGTGTTGCCATCAATCGCCACGGCGACGCCAAAGGAGTCCAGCGAATCAATATTGGAGCCCTTTAGATAGGCCTGCTGCACCCAACTGGTGCCCGTGCGCACAAACACGTAAGCGGCCCCCGTACTGGCCTGATCATTGTTGGCTTGGTCGCCATTCACGCTTTGCGCCGCGCTGTCTTCGTCGGGCGCACCCACGACGATCGTGTTGCCAGAGATCGCTACAGTCTGTCCAAAGTGGTCGTCGATATCGGGGTTCGAGGCCTTGAGATAGGCCTGTTGCACCCATTCGGTGCCGTTGCGAACGTAGACGTACACGGCCCCGGTTTGGGATCCGTTCGTGTTGTTCTGGTCTCCATTGACACCGGCACTCCCGCTTTTTTCATATGGGGAACCCACCACCAGCGTGCTGCCAGACATAGCGATGGACTGCCCAAATTTGCTGAAGAACTTCGTGTTGGACGCCTTGACGTAGACATCATGGCTGCGAACCGTCGTAGCTGCGCCACTGGCCAATAAGACCAAACCAGCAATGAGTGACCACCTGTTGGGATTTAGCATTCCCAAGAGTAACCGTGGCGGTGCCTCCAGCCATTGGACAAAGGGCCTAGAACTTTCGTACGATGTCCCCCGCGCGGCTGGGGCGGTCTCTGGGATCTTCATCGAGCTACCCCGGCGGAATTGCGGTGGGGAGTTTTTGTCCCGATATCCGCTTTCTTTTTCGACCGGGTGCGCGCAGGATGGGGGGCGTTTTGGCGCAGCTGATCTTCTTGTGAACCCTACCCTCAACGAACCTGACTCCCCGTTTGATCTGGCCCTGCGGCCAGCGGATTTTGCGGACTTCCACGGCCAAACGAAGGTCAAGGAGCAACTGCTGGTGATGGTGGAGGCGGCAAAGCTGCGCAGCGAGTCGCTGGACCACGTGCTGCTCTGTGGCCCGCCGGGACTGGGCAAGACGACTTTGGCGAACTTGATCGCGAGCGCCGTGGGGTCGCGGTTGCACACGACGAGCGGTCCGCAGATTGAGCGCGCGGGAGATTTGGCGGGAATCCTGACGAACCTGCAAGAAAAGGACATCCTTTTCATCGACGAGATCCACCGCCTGCACCCGAGCATTGAGGAGTACCTCTACCCAGCTATCGAGGACTTCCGGCTGGACATCATCATCGATCAAGGGCCAAAGGCGCGCACGATCCGCATCGATCTGCCGCCTTTTACGCTGGTCGGGGCGACGACGCGGGCCGGGATGCTGACGGCGCCGATGCGGTCGCGTTTTGGCATTCCGAACCGGCTGGACTATTACACGATCCCGGAGCTCCAGCACATCCTGATGCGATCTGCCCGGCTGCTGAATGTGCCGATTGAAGAGGGCGGTGCGCACGAGATCGCGCGGCGCTCCCGTGGCACGCCGCGGATCGCGAACCACCTGCTGCGCTGGGTGCGTGACTTCGCGCAGGTGCGGGCGGAAAATGTGGTGACGGAGGCGGTGGCCAATCAGGCGCTGACGATGCGCGACATCGATGAAACGGGTCTGGATGAAATGGACACGCGGATGCTGGAGGCGATCATCCACAAGTTCGATGGGGGTCCGGTGGGGCTGGGATCGGTAGCCGTGGTCGTGGGGGAGGATGCCTCCACCCTGGAAGATGTGCACGAGCCGTTTCTGGTGATGCAGGGCTTCATCAAGCGCACGCCGCGCGGTCGTGTCGCCATGCCGGCGGCGTATCGCAAGCTAGGCCTGATGCCGCCTGTCAGTGGGCAGCCGGATTTGTTCTGACGGGCGTTCTTTCAATCTGAAAATCTCATGTGGCAGGAACTGACTTCTCTCTGGCAATCGGTGCGCGATCCCGCGTATGCGCACCTGTTGCTGGAGGCGGTGCCGCTGTTTGGGGTGGGCATCGGGCTGGTGTTTCTGATCATCTCCATGATCACGGGGGAGACGAAAAGTCGACTCCTAGCCCTGATCCTGATCTGTGCGTCCTGCGCGAGCGTGTGGCCCTACACAGACATGCTGACTCGGGCGATCCCGCGCGTGATTGCGACGAAGGAGGCGACGTATGCGCCGCTGATTCGCGAGCAGGCGGCGCGTCGGGCGGACTTTAACTGGGTCTACTATCTGATGACGGCGGTGTCGGGTCTGGCGATCCTTTCCGCCCGATCAGCCAAGGGCAAGTTCCTGCTCTTCATCACGATCATAGGCGGGCTGGGGGTCTTCTGGCTGAGCCTGTGGCTGCACAAGAAGGAGTGCGAGGTCTACCACCGAAACATCGTGCGCTATGAGCCGCCGCAGCGGTGAACCGCTGAATCTCCCACCGGCTTCCTGACTTTTTAGGTCCCTTATCGATCTGCCAAATGGCCAATTTTTTGGCAATGGAGGTTTCGCGAAGTGGCTTCAGGTGTGCTACAGATTTCCCATGCATTCGCTTGATCAACTCGGCATGGCCCTGGGGCTGGCCTCCCTGGCTGGCATCAATCTTTATCTGACGGTCCTCCTGGTCGGCATCATGGTGCGGTTTGATGTCATGCATCTGGCCGCACAGCATGAATCGCTGGCGGTGCTGGGGCACAACTGGGTGCTGGCAGTCGCGGGGGTGCTGTTTTTGGTGGAGTTCTTTGCGGACAAAGTTCCCTGGGTGGACTCGCTGTGGGACAGTGTTCACACCGGCATCCGGCCGATTGGCGGCACGATCTTGGCCTTGCAGGTGCTGGGCACGATGCCTCCGTACATGGAAGTTATCGCGGGTCTGCTGGCGGGCACTGCAGCCCTGACCACGCACAGTGCGAAAGCGGGGACTCGCCTGCTGATCAATCACTCGCCGGAGCCATTCTCCAATGTGCTGATGAGCTCCGCCGAAGACGTCGCCGTGGGTGGCGGGGTGTTCTTGATCTTTGCCCATCCGTATATAGCGCTGTGTGTTTTCGGCGCGGTGATGGTGATCTTGTGGCTGATCCTGCCGCGCATCTTCCGCCTGATCCGTAGCTCTGCCTGGTTGATTTGGAACAAGCTGCGGATGCCAGGCCGCACCGAACCTGCGGGAGACCCCAGCACCCTGCCGCGAGAGCTGAACGGAGATTTGCTGATGCTGCTGGCCATCCAGGCAGACACCGCAGAGCATGATGTCGCGTGGACGGCGCACTGCGTGACGGGTCGCGCGAAGGGATTCAAAGGTGTACGCAGCAATCTGAAGGGCCTCTTGGTCGCTCGCGTCGGGGGCAATCAGGTGTTCTTGGTGGTGCGGAAGTTTTTCAGCCAATACCTCGTCGCCATCCCGCTCAGCGGCACGAAGGTGGAGGCTGAGTCGCGCTTTTTGAGCGAAAACCTGACACTAACGGCTGCAACGCGATCCATCACGCTGTGCTTCCCCCGCGGGCAATCGCCGCAGGTGGGGGCGATGAGCGCCTGGCTGCGCAACGTCGCCGGAACCAATGCGGTGAATCCTGCGGCCTCTGCCCTTCCTGCGGTGGAAGAAGACCAAAGCCAGGAAGAACTGGCCCCGCTCCCAGCCCTGTGAGAGGCTGTGCCTCAGCCTGCCACGCATGAGAAGTCCCGAAGAACTCCGCCAAAACCTCGCTGAGACGGTTCTAAACGTCCGCAGTGGCCGGGCGACATCTCGGCGGCGATTGGCGGACGTGATGCATCTTTCGCCGACCACCTCCGGCTATTACGTGGACCAACTCATTGCAACCGGGCACCTGTATGAGTCTGGCCTGGAGCACGGCGGCAAAGGTCGGCCCAAGCGCACGCTGGGCAGTGTCCCGGGTGCAGGCTGGTTCGCCGGGGTAGAATTCAATGCGGAGCGCATCCAGACGGTGCGCATCGATTTTTCGGGGGTGCGCACCGCTGCGGACCAACTCCATTTGCCGGAAGATGCCGACACCAAAAAAGTCATGGCAATGCTGGCAGATGTGATCGGGTCCTTGGCAAAGGGTGCGGCAGGTCCTTTGTTGGGCATCGGCATCGGCGCGCCCGGTATCGTGGATCCGGCGCGTGGGATCGGTATGGATTACGCCTTTTTACCGGATTGGAAACACGTCGAGGTGGCAGCACCGCTGCGGCGAAAGTTCAATGTGCCAGTCACACTGGAAAACAACCTCCGCGCCATCGCCTTGGCGGAACGCTGGTTCGGTGGTGGGCGCGAGCTGAGCGATTTCGTGGTGCTGGGGCCGCGCAGTGGTTTCGGGATCAGCATCGTAAAGGACGGGCGATTGGTCGGCGGTGCCTTCCATGCAGCGGGAGAAATCGGCCGCTGGCCGTGGCCCATGACCGCCGGGAAAGGCGCACCGGAAATGCAGCAGATGCTCTGCGCGCCGGCGGTGTATCGGCGTTTGGCGGGTCTGGGCTCACGGGCGCGATTGCCGGAGAACTTGAACGAGGCTTTGCGTGCGCTCGCAGATACGCGTGGTGAACGTTGGGACGGTGTCATCGACGATTACGCGAGGGTGATCGGTTGCGTGCACCTCTTGTTGGACCCCGAGGTCTTCTTTTTGCATGGCCCGCTGACAGCGCTGGGCGATGGATTTTGCGACGCCATCAGGACCACCGCGGCGGAGCTGATGCCAGCTCTGCTCGGTTCCCCAACGAGGTTGCTGCCCTCAACGCTCGGCGACGACGCCGGGGCGTTGGGTGCCGCGAGTCTAGCGATGGAAGCCTGGGCACCTTAGGCAGTCTTTTCCAGCATCAAGACGCGGAAGGAGCGGCCCATGAGGCTAGGATGCGTGAGGGTCTGGAACTGCCGCAGTGCGGCCCGCGTGTCTGCGTCAGGCGGGCGACCGTCTAGGCTGCGCAGCCAATCGGCGGCGAGATGGGTCAGAAACCGACTCTGATCCTGATAGGCGCGAACGGTCAGGCCGGCAGCTTCGGCTTCCTCGATCAGCCGGGAAAAGTTCACCTGCGCCGTCAGGTCGCAATCGCCGAGGTCGGTCAGCACGTCGCCGTCCATCTGGTGGTTGGCGTAGCGCCGGATGGTGCCCTCGGCACGACTGGCGGTCCAAAATTCCTCCGCATCCAGCCCGTAGTCGGCGATGAGCACTGTCCCGGTAAACGTGGCAGCGGCGATCCCTCTCAACCACTGGAGCGCCGCCAGATTGATCTCCGTCACGAAACCTTCCGGCAGATCCTGGGGCAATTTCGCCGCCTCCGCAGCGAGCTCGGGATCTGAAATGGGCAAATCTTGCCAGCGCAAGGTATCCGCCGCATCCACCGCAACCCCGCGTTCCCACCACTGCCCTTGCGACCAACGGAGAAGATGGGCTGGCAGGGCGTCCACCAGCTCGTTGCAGAGGAAAAAGGCAGGACCAGTCACGGTTGCCGACGTCGCCGACCAAGTCACCCGATCCGGCCACTGGGGAAACAATCGCGCATGTTGGGCGGCTTCGTAGGCAGGCTGGGGCTCAATGATGTGGTAGCGGGCGGCAGCGGAAAATGCGTCTCCTGGGGCGGTGATGGCGGTCAGGATGTCCTCTGCCAGCTGGCCGTCGTGCGCGGCTTGCTCGATGATCAGGAAGTCCTGGGGGCAACCCATTTTTTCCCAGCATTGGCGGACGCTCACCGCCAACAGACGGCCGTAGAGGGGGCCAACGCTAACGGCGGTGTAAAAATCTCCACTCCGTCCGATGCGCCTGGGCGCTCGGCCATAGTAGCCCGTCGCGGCGTCATACAGGGCGAAGTCCATGACCTGAGCAAAGGGCAAAACGCCGCCCGGGAGGGTGCGTAGCCGATCAATGAGGAGGCGCTGGCAGTCGGTCATGTCGAAACCATTGGCAAGGGGATGAGAGTGTAGTAGAATGGCTTCCCTCCTCCCTCCACCCATTTCTCGATGAAGGGCCGCAAAAAAGAAATCATTCCCGAATCCAACTGGCGCGGTCCCACCGGGCTGAAGCAACCATTTTACAAACGGGCGTGGTTCAGTGTCCTGATGGCGCTGATACTATTGGGCGGGGTGGCAGCCGTGACCATCGTCGCCGTCGTCGTCACGCCATTGCGTGAACAAGCAGATACTTACGACCTGACGGAATTGAGCAAACTGGAGGCCGCGAGCGTCATCTTTGACCGCACCGGCACCGAGATGGCGCGCTTTTACATGCAGAATCGCGTGCCTGTCGCCATCAAAGAAGTGCCGCAGCACTTCATCGATGCACTGGTTGCACAGGAAGATTCCCGCTTTTTCCAGCACCAGGGCGTGGATTACATCGGGCTCATCCGTGCCATTTGGCTGAACTTTCGCGCAGGTGAGGTCACCCAGGGGGCCAGCACCATCACGCAGCAGCTAGCGCGCAACACCTACGAACTTAGGGAACGCAGCTACAAGCGGAAGATCCTTGAGGCCTTTCTGGCCCTGCGGATCGAGAAGCACGTCTCGAAGCAAGAGATCCTCGAGTTCTACCTGAACCGCATCTACTTCGGCAGCGGCTTTTACGGGATCCAATCCGCAGCCAAAGGTTACTTTGGGAAGGATGCAAAGGGCCTGACGGTGGAGGAGTCCGCCACCATCGTCGGTCTGATCAAGAGCCCGAACCGTCTCTCTCCCCTACGGCATCCGGATGATTCCATCAAATCACGCAACTGGGTACTGGAGCGCATGACTGTGGAGGGCTACCTGACCCCCGCAGAAAGCCGCATCTACCAAGCGAAGCCGCTGATTACGGCCCCTCAGGTTGGCAACGCGCAACTCAGCTACAGCATTCAGGAAGTCCGCCGGCAGTTCATCGACATGGTCGGGGATGAAAAGGCCGCAGTAGGAGGCTTCCAAGTCTATACGACCCTGGATCAGGCACTGCAAAAGACAGCGGATGAGGCATTGCAAAGGCGACTGCTGGAGGTCGAGAAGCGTCCAAACTACGGCCATCAGACCTATTTGCAGTTCAACGCATTGCTCTCTGACTACAAGGCCAAGCTCAGCACAGGTGCGATCAGTCCGTCAGAGCCGATGCCGAAAGCCGCCTACCTCCAGGGGGCGTCTTTGATCATTGAAAATGAAACTGGTGCCATCCTTGCAATGGTTGGTGGCCGGGACTTCACCCATAGCAATTACAACATCGCACTCTCCGGGAAGCGCTCAGTTGGCACGGCCTTCACCCCGATGCTATACGCGGCGGCCTTCTCCCAGCCGGAGCTTTTTCCCGGCACGATGGTGGAGGATGCGCCAATCGGGAATGATCGCGTCATGATCGGTGGACTCACGGGAATTCTCGGGGAGTGGGGCACGGAAAAGCTGGAGTCCACTTGGCCGCAGAAGCCCATCACCGCTAGGGAAGCCCTGGTGGAATCGCGCAACGCGGCCACGGTACGCCTGGGCGAGTTGCTGGGACGGACGCTCCAAGATCGTCCTGGGGCGAAGGAAGACAAGCGCTCCTCCTGGATGCCTGCCATTGCCGCCGTGAAGGAACTGGCCTTCCGCGCTGGGATTGAGTCCGAGGTCAAAGAGCTGCCCGCGTCCTTCCTGGGCGTTAGCGAAGCTCGTCTCGACGAGATGTGCCTCGCCTACTCAACCTTCGCGAATTCGGGCCGCCGGGCTCCAAAGCTGCACATCATCCAGCGAGTCACCGATGCAGAGGACAACATCGTTTTCCAGGTGGCTGAAGCCGACCGCAATATGGTGCAGGCCATGGATGAGGTCGCGGCCTTCCAGACACATTCCTGCCTCGCGGACGCCCTGCATCGCGGAACTGGGAATCCGGCCGTTTCGGAGTTCGGGCTTGGAAGCTACGAATGCGCAGGGAAGACTGGCACGGGGTATGGTTTCAAAGATTTGTGGTTCATGGGATACACATCTGCTGTCACTTGTGGGGTGTGGGTCGGGTTTGATAACCACAGCACGATCTACGAAGGGGCGTTTTCCAATAAAGTCGCGCTGCCGATCTGGACCGATATCATGAATGCGGCGGAGCTTGAGCACCCTGGTAGCCCTATCACTCCGCCTCCGACGCTTGAGCGGGTCGACTTTTGCAACAAGAGCGGCATGCGCGCCACGGACTTCTGCTATGAGCTGGTGCCGATGAAAGATGGCACCAAGAAATCTGTCAAAGCTACCCATGAGGAGTATGTCCGTCCCGGAATGCGTATGGATGGCTTCTGCACAGAGCACACCAGCGAGGGCATCGCCTCGGATATCCTCGCTTTCCGTCACATTGGTTTGGGAATCGGCGAAGACTCTATTGGCAGCATTGACGACGGCAAGTACGCCCACATTGAGCCCGTTCGGATGGTGGGATTGACGATTCTTGGCCGCGATCCCTTTAACTCCGTGCAGCCTGTTCCGCGCGCGACCGTTGTGAACGACGACGGCACGGAAGCTCGCAAAGCTGAGCCTGTGGAAGCCATCGATGAAGCACCGCCTGAAGTACCCATCAAGCTGGAGCCCGTCCCGCGTCTGAAGATCGAAATCGACGAGCCGCACCCAACGGCGACCGCGCGGACCACGGCGAGGCGTTAGGCGGTTTGTTGGTTGAAGCCTAGACTCACGGTTTGGCCTTTGCTTTCGCTTTTGGTTTGCCTGCCTTCGGGCTTTGGAAGATCGGCTCGATGGTGCCTTTTTCCCACTCGCTGATCGCAGCGGTCAGCGCGCTGACTTTGTCCGGATTTTCTGCGGCAAGATCGTGGGCCTCTCCGATGTCGCTGGCGAGATTGTAGAGCTGCGGTGCTTGGGCACCAAGACGGACCAGTTTCCAATCGCCCTCGCGCACCGCGTGATTTCCTTTGGAACCGCCGGAGCGCCAGAAGAGTTGTTCGTGAGGTGCACCACTCTTTTCACCCGTAAAAAAGGGAATCAAGTTCACACCATCAATCGTGCGATCTGCCGGGAGTTGCCCACCTGCCACTGCCACGGCAGTCGGCAAGAAATCCAGGGCGATCACGGGATTCTCATACACGGCCGGCTTCAAGACGGCTGGCCAGCGCACCAAAAACGGCACTCGCATACCGCCCTCATAGACGTCACCCTTGTAGCCGCGAAGGGGAGAGTTGTCAGTAAAGCAGGTGCCAGATTTTGCGGCAAGGTTTGGGCCGCCATTGTCGCTGACAAAAAACACCAACGTGTTTTCTGCCTGCTGGCTGGCATCCAACTCGGCCAAGATTCGGCCGACAGCGGCATCCATGCTGGCGACCATAGATGCGTAAATGCGGCGCTGCTCATTCGGGATGCTGGAGAGCTTGTCGATCCACTCCTGCGGTCCCTGTAGCGGTGTGTGCGGCGCGTTGAAGGCGACGTAGAGCATCCAGGACTTGCCTGCTTCCCGGCTAATGAATGAGGCCGCGTCATCGCCTATTTCATCGGTCAGGTACTTCGTATGCGGGATGTCCTGTCCGTTGCGATTCAGTGGGATGGTGTACTCCGCACCTCCCTTGACCTGCGGAAAGTACATGTGCCCACCGCCCAGCATGCCGAAGTAGTAGTCAAAGCCGCGCCGATTGGGGTGAAACTGCGGATGCGCGCCCAGGTGCCATTTTCCAACCGCTCCAGTGGCATAACCAGCCTGCTTCATTAGGTCTGGCATTGTCACCTGATCCACCGGCAAGCCTGCGACCGTGCTCTCTGGCAGCCAAGCGGGATTGTTTTCATGCCCAAACCGCTGCTGGTAGCGGCCCGTCAGAATCCCCGCTCGGGTGGGACTGCAAAAGGGATGGGAGACGTAGCCATTGGTGCAGCGCACGGATTGCGTGGCCAGCTTGTCCAAGTGCGGTGTCGGGATGTCTTTGCAGCCTTGAAAGCCCACGTCAGCATAGCCCAAGTCATCGGCGACGATGATCAGGACGTTGGGTCTGTCTCCTGCATGGAGCACGGCTGATCCCAGTGCGACGATCCCCGTCAATAAGCGCATCATTTTCATTGGGCCGTCAACGAAGCGGCAGTGGGCTTTGTTTCAGGAGGGGGCGGCCTCGCGCTCGCCAGATGAAGAAAAAGTTGGGTCGGCCTTCATAAGCCGGATTTTGTGTCGCCGATGTCTTGCGACACCTGCGCTGTGGTCATTTATCTGCGGCGATCTCGCGACCACCGCCCCCGCCGAAACGGGGTGCGACTAGTACCCGGAGATATCCATCCCGCCGAAGCGGGACTTGCGACCAGAGCGGGCCGTTCCTCCTGTTATGTCTTGCATCGCATGGGGTTTGCCCTGCCTCCTTCCTTGCAGTCGGAGCGGTGAGCTCTTACCTCACCATTTCACCCTTACCCTTCCTTCCTCTTTCGAGGTCAGATGGGCGGTATCTTTTCTGTGGCACTTTCCGTTGCCCAGGCTCGCGCCATAGGCCCCCGCCGCTTGCGCGTGGCATGCTGCTCTGAGATGTCCGGACTTTCCTCTCGTCCGCATTACCGACGAGCGACCACTCCGGCCGACCCAGTTGGACGATAGGCGCGGCAATTTGAAGATGCAAGCACGGGACTCACCATGGCATCTCGCCATCGGCACCAAAGAACCTGCCATTGGGACCATCCTCCGGAAGAAATGCAAACTTCAGCAGCGTGGCCGCACCTTCTTCGACACTGCGTGGTGCGCTGCTTCCGCCCATTTCTGTCCGGCACCAGCCGGGGCTGACGGCGTTTACCTTCACGCGAGTGCGAGTCAGGATCTTGGCCCAAGACAGCGTCAGCATGTTCAGCGCGGCCTTGGACGTGGAATAACAGACTCCGATGTAGCTGGCAAATTCTCCGCCGCGTGGATCACAGTATTCAAAGGAGCCGAGGCCAGAAGAGACGTTCACGATCCGAGCCGCCGGCGCTGCTGCAAGTAGGGGCACAAGAGATTGGATCAGCCGATGCGGACCGGCGACGTTGGATAACAGTGTCTGCTCCATCGCATCTGCATCAACTGTGACGGGGTTCTCATCGCCAGGTGGATAGATGCCGGCGTTGTTGATGAGCAAATCAAGATGCGGCAGTCGATTCGCGAGATCTTTGACGGCGGCTTGGATGGTCGCAGGTTTGGTGATGTCTAAAAGCAGCGGCTCTACCTCTCCAGAAAGCTGGGCGGCGGCAGCAGTGGCTGCTTCCAGGTCACGAGAGGACAGGAAGACGTGGTGCCCGGCAGCGGCGAGCTGACGTGCGCACTCGAGCCCGAGTCCGCGATTGGCACCCGTGATGAGGGCAGTGGCCATAAACGATGAGGGTGGTTCAGAGTGGATACAAAAAGCCGCAACCTGCATGGAAGCGTGGTTGCGGCTGTTGATTGGTCCTTGGAAGGAAGGAACGGGACTGACAGAAACAGCTTAGCGTGCAGCGGCTGCGGCAGCCGAACGGGCGGCGACAGCGGTGCTGTGGGCTTGGCGGAGGCCGTCGAGACCGCGGTAGGTCTTGGCGACTTTGGCTGCCAATCCACGGCTAACCAAATTCTGGAGTTTTTCGTAAGAGCGCAGGCGGAGCATTTCTTCTCCTCCACTAACAGCGTTCTTCAATTTCAGATTGTCGTAAACGAGTCCGAACAGTTCGTTGAACTCATAGGTGTTACCGTCTGAGAGGACATTAACCAATTCATCAGTGACATGGTCAGGAACGCGGCGAGAAAAACGTGTTTTGCGAGGAGTGGTCGTAGCCATAAGGACCGAACAGTAGCACTGTTTTCGGGACTTGGCGACGTATTTGTGCCGCAAAAAAGTTTTTCTATTTGGTTGCTATATGGTGTGATAGAGGCGGTCGCCGATAGCCGTATGTTTATGCACGTCACATGGTAATGTATGCACAATGCATGGCCTGAAATTCTGGTAGCTCTAAAGTGCGACTGACGCATTCGTTTTCACTCACGGTAGGAGGCCACGACCCGGAGCTTTCCCGTCTCTGCATTCGCCTCAAAGACCTCACAACTCGCTGCGTAAGGCTCGTTTTCATAGCGTTCGCGCAAATCACCAGTGAATTCAACCAAGGCTTCTGCCTTTGCTGGGAAGACATAGAGCGAGTGGCGATCCGGCAGTACCAGCCAGATTTCCTTTCCAAATGCCTGGGAGAAAACCTTTGGCAACGATGGTGCGACGAGCAGGCTGGCCATGATGGGACGGTCTCCGCGAAACACCGCATACGCCACCTTGCCGTCTGCGCCTTTGATCCACTCTACCTGCAGTGTACTTAGCAGGCGATCCGCAGCGGCCTTGGCACGCTCGGCAAACTTATCGACGCCAACCCCCAGGCGCTCGAATGCCTCCTTGCTGTAGGTGGCGAGACCCGGCCGCTCTGCGATCTCACGGGCCGGGGAAAGCACCGTCTCCTTGGAACCCTCCGGCACGATGGAAAGTTCCGTCCGCATCGCCCGCGGTTCGGGGACAAGGAGGAAGAGCTCTGTCGCTGGCTTTGCTACCGCCGGCGCTTGTTGGGCGACCGCGATGAGCGGGCTCAATGCAACAATGCAGGCGGCCCGCAAGAGACGCTGTGGCAGGGATCGGGTGGAAAGACTCATCGCTGCGCACCATCGCCGCTGCCTAGTCGGCTTCAACACGGAATCGCGGGGCGTTCTGCCTGAAGACCAACGACTTACTTCCCGAAGTGGCCCGGCGTCTGGAGCTTGCGGGAAAAGATCTTATCGCCTGATGCAACGAATAGCGTCTGGTGATCGGCGCCGCCGAACTCCACGCTAACGACTTTGCCGCCAGGCACAGGTTTGGCGATGATGCCAGAGAGTCGGCCAGTGGGATCAAAGATCTGAACACCAAGCTCGGTCGTCACAAAGAAGCGGCCTTTCTCGTCCGTGGTGGATCCATCGCCGGCGGCCTCTTCCTTCCCGAGTGGCAGTTCCATCGTCATGTAGGGCTCTGCTCCGGTGAGACTGCCGTCGGCCTGGATCTGCCAGGTCCAAACGTGTTTCCCGCCGTAGTCGGACACGACCAGCGTTTGTTCGTCAGCAGAGACCGTGATGCCATTTGGCTTGGTCACATTGCCCTCGTCCGCGACGCGTGTTTGTTTGTCGGGCGTGATGACATGGATGCGCTTGGTCGGCGTTTCGGTGAAGTAGATGTAGCCCTTTTTGGTGACGACAAGATCGTTGCACTTCACCTCTTTGGCCAGCTCTTCGACCTCGCCCGTTGGGCTAATGGCGATGATGCGCTGACCTTTGTTGTGGCAGGCGTAGAACCGACCATCAGGGCCAATTTGCAGGCCACTGATGCCAGGTAGATTGTCCAGAGCCAATGAAGTGGCACCCGTTGTCACATCAATTTTGTAGATGCCTTTTCCGCCCCTCACATCGGTGAAAAACAAATTTCCAGCGGCATCCACACAAAGCCCATCGGTGAAAGCGAAGCCTGATGCGGCCTCCTTCCAGTCTTCACCATCGACGAGGAAATCATGCAGCGAGGTGTCCTGTGCTTGGACAAAAGAAAGGCCAAGAAACGTGGCAGTGAGGGCGAGGAGGGAGCGAGTCATGAGGATAGAAAAAGGTGTGGGGTGATCGGCGAAGGTGCTTACTTGGTGGCAGGGGCATTCCAGAGCCAGCGTAGCGTATCAGGGAGCATCGAGGCACCGTGCTTGCCATTGTGGGTGCCCTCGCCGAGTTTGAAATCGTAATCATAACCCGCGAACTTGAGTGCGGCAGCCATCTGCTGATTGGCTAGCGGCCAGTTGCCGAATTGGTTGTCCAGATCGTTGCGACCGTCCTGGAGGAAGACCCGCAGCGGCTTCTTGTCCGTTTTACGAATCAGTGCCGGATAAACGTGCCCACCACGGATGTTCGTGAACGAACCGATGTGGCTAACGACCTTGCGGAAGGCATCGGGACGTTCCCAGGCGACCGTGAAGGCGCAGATGCCGCCAGAGCTATTGCCGCAGGTGGCACGGCCCTCTGGATCATCGGTGAGGTTGTAGCTCTTCTTCACTTCCGGAAGGATTTCCTCCAGCAGAAAACGGGCATATAGATCGCCGAGAGAGTCGTACTCGAAGCTGCGATTGCTGCGTGGCTTTTCTTTGCCATCAGCTGCAGGGAAGACGCCAGGATTGATGAAGATGCCAATCGTGACGGGCATCTCCCCCTTGGCAATGAGGTTGTCAAAAACCACTGGCGCGCGGAATTGACCATCAGGCTTCACAAAGCCGCCGCCATCGCAAAAGACCATCACGTTGGCGGGTTTGTCGGCCTGATATTGAGCCGGCACGTAGATCCACCAGTCGCGAGTGGTGCCAGGGTAGAGTTTGCTCTGATCCCAAGCAGGCATTTGCGTGACCTTGCCCTGTGGAACGCCGGGCTGAACCTGTGAATCAGGGCCCAGAAGGTATTGATCATCCTGCGGGGCAGCAATGAGGGGGCTCTGACAGGCGATGACGGCGGCAGCAAGGGGGAGGAGGGAGAACTTCATGGGTCGGGCAAAGAGGAACGAATGCCCGCCATCGAATATTTCCGTGGGTTGCGGAGGTCAAGACCGCGGTGTCATCACATAGAGACCGTCGGTGACCTGCGCCGCGTCACTTTGAGCCATGCGCTTCAGTTCATGGCCTGCACCCCAAGAATCGGTGAAAATGAACTGCCCCTTGGCCTCATTGTAGCCGATGATCATCCGCATGTGCCCACCAGCAATCTGACCCCCCGAGGGCAGTGGTGGATCTTCCTTCGCTCGGCCTAGCTGTAGGGTCCAGAGCACTGGAATGCCCTGATCCACATTGGTCTTCACCATGCCCACGAATTTTGCAAAGGTGGTGCCCCGGTCGGATCTCTGGGATGGGCTGAGCAAAGGCTTGAAGCGTGTGCGGAAGCGATTGTCCACCTTGTCCAGCGACTTCTCCATCGCCAAGGAGTTCGTGCCACGATCCGCGTCCGTGGCAAACAACTGCGCCAGCTCGTGCTGATCACAGGCGATCTGGTAGTACTCAAACAAACGCTGGCAAGAGGCGGCCACGCAGTAACCCTTGGCGCCTTGATCGACCATCGGCACGCCCTGGATCACCACATCGCCATCCGAGGTGCGTTTCACGTTTTTCTGCAGGCTGGCCTTGCTGATGTTGGTGGAGAGCAAGCCTGTCGGGCTGGCCCCCATGCTCCAGTCCCGCAATCCTGGTGGGGCGATCTTCATGCGCACGAACTCAGGCTGTGTGTCGGATGGGACGCCGCGTCCTTCCAGTTGATTGTGCTCCATCAGAACGGTGGCCGCAGGGGCGGTCCAAAGCCAACCCACCGTCTTCACCGCCGTATTGGCACCGGGAAGTTGCTGACGCGGCGTCACCGTGAGCAACTGCCCAACCTTTTGGCCACAGGCCTTGTAGAGTGCCTCAAACTCGCTCTTTCCCATCTGCCCAGAGTCGCCGCGATTGTAGATCGACAAGGTCGCTCGCACCACTCGCCCGTCTTGGAAATCCAGCGTCGCTTCCTCGACCTTGATTCGACCACCAAACAAGCGCAGGTCGATCATCACATTCGAGAAGGGCTTTCGCGAAAATCGCGCGCGATCTTTGGCTGTGGTCAGCCATTCAAAATAGATGTTCTTGTCATAGCCGGTCTCTGCGAAGCGTTTTTCAAAAGTCTCAGTCCCCATTTGCCAAAGGGCTGCGCCTTGAAAAAGGAAGTCCAGGTCGCACGAGGCACACACCATGTTTGACCCGTCCACCATCACGTAGTGGTCCATGGCCGTCTGTCGGCCGATCCGCAGCATTGGCTTGATCCCAGAGGACGCACCACCGCCCGTCAGCGTCACCATCACGCCGTCAGATGCCCAGAGCACGCGGGTGATTTTTCCCAGTGATGGCACATCGAGGCTGCGGATGGAGGGATCGCCGCCGAGCTGCCCTTTGAGCAAGAGGGAGAGGCGCGGATCTTCTGACGCCAACTCCATGGAAATGGAGCGCAGCACTTCGTCATCAAACTCGAAAACCGCTTCATTGACCGCCACCTTGCCCTCGAACAAAGTCAGATTCACAAAGACATTGCTGAAGGGTTGGGACGAAAACCGCAGCCGCCGGCCATCCTTGTTTGCCTCGTAGTAAGGGTTCGTTTTGAAGCCCTCAGACGCATAGCTCTCCTCCACTGTCTGCCGCGTCGCATTGAGCGGCTGATGCCAATCGATGACCTTATCCAAGCTGGCAGACAGGCGAAAGATCTGCGGCTCCTCCGCTTGGGCCGATATCCAGCCACCCAATAGCGCGACCGCACCGACGAGGAGCCGGACGCGATTCGGGGAACGCATCACCTTGATCATGGCGGCAATCATAGACAAGTTGGCGCACCACCGTCAATGATTCCCGAAACAAATCGCACGCCCCCAGAGGTCACCCGATTCGCCCCCAGTCCCACAGGGTTGCTCCACCTTGGGCACGCTTTTGCAGCAGGCTTCGCCGCACAGGCAGCGGCAGGCGGGCGCTTTCTGCTGCGGCTGGAAGACATCGATATCACGCGCACCAAGCCAGAGTATGAAGCCGCGCTCTACGAGGACCTCGCCTGGCTGGGATTGGAATGGGAAACGCCAGTGCGCCGCCAAAGCGAACACTTCGCCGACTACCAGCAGGCGCTAGATAGACTCGCCACAATGGATTTGCTCTACCCTTGTTTTTGTACTCGGAAGGAAATCCAAGAAGAAATTGCCCGCGCTGGCCACGCCCCCCACGGCCCCGATGGAGCCCTTTATCCAGGCACATGCAGAGCCCTTTCGATCCCGGATCGGGCAACCCGTGTTCAGCGGGGGGATGCATATGCACTGCGCTTGGATGTCCATCGTGCAAAGTCAACGGTGACCGCCCCGCTGCTGTGGCATGACATCGATCATGGCACCCATGAAGCTCGGCCGGAGATTTTTGGCGATGTGGTTTTAGCGCGCAAAGAAACGCCCACCAGCTATCACCTCGCCGTGGTGGTCGATGACGCCCTACAGGGCATCACCCTGGTCACCCGAGGTGCCGATCTGCTGGAGGCAACACACCTGCATCGCCTGCTTCAAGAGCTCTTGAATCTGCCCGTCCCCCGCTGGCGGCATCATCGCCTAATCGTGGACGAAGACGGCAAACGCCTCGCCAAACGCGACGACGCACGCAGCCTGCGAACCCTAAGGGCAGAAGGCTGGACGGCCGAGCGGGTGTGGGAGGCGGTGGGCTGACTCAGCGGTAGATCTCGCCGTGGATGACGTCAACTGGGGTGTCGAGAACTTGGATCTGGTTGATCGTTTTGAACTGGGTGTGATCCGCGAAAGACCACACGAGCTTTTTGTCGGGAGTGACCTCGTAGATCTGTGGGTTCTCCCCGAGGTGACCGTGGCCGAGGTAATTGCAGAAGAGAGTGTTGCCGTTGGGAAGACGTTGCGCGCCTGCCATCAGTCTCAACGGATTGCCGGGCAGCTCGTTTTCGGTAAGTGTCCACACGGTTTCGCCCGCAGGATTGACCTCGACCACTTGATGACCATCCCCACAGGTGACGAGCCAGTTGCCATTCTTGAGCACCAGCACTTCGTGCGGGTCTCCCGGCACGGGTTGTTCGCGCAGCACTTTACCATCGCCATCCAGTTCGACGATTTTGCCTTCGCCTTTGAAGACCACGACATAGTGGCCGTTCGCCAGCTTCCGAGCACCGCGATACTGGTTGTGCATCTTGATTTCTGGTTTGGTGACCAGCGCAATCTCTTTGGCGATCTTGCCATCGCGACCGACCTCAATCAGACGGCTGCTGCCGCATTCGACGACCAAGACATTGCCGTTGGGAAGTGGCTGCGCGGCATGGCATTCCACACCCTTTTCGGGGGCCTTGTATTCCCAGGCGACGGTTTGATCGGGCGCGACTTCCTTGGCACCGCCGACATAGGCAAAGAGGACACTGCCGTTGGGCAGCAACCAGCAATCCTGCGGGTGTTTCCCCTCCGTTTGCCACTCGATCTTGCCCTCTGCATTCACGATGCAGACCTTGTCACCACCATAATCACAGCAGAGAAAGCGATGCTTGATTTCATCTGCCCGAAGAGTTCCGGTAAAAGCGATGGCGAGGAGGAGGAGTGAATGAAGGCGTTGCATAAATCGTGAGGAGGGAAACGAAAGGACGGCGCGATGTCCTTCGGGAATGTGGGGGGATGTTTGGATGGACTACTTCTTGGCCTTTCCTTTGCCCTTGCCTTTCGCTTTTCCCTTCCCTTTGGGTTTGCCCTTGCCCGGCTCGTCTTCTTCCGCGTTGCCGCGGGCGGTGCCGTCTCTGGGGGCTGGCCTGTAGGCTCCGGCGCCTTCGATGGCCCAGGTGAGATCCGACTGGATCGCTGTCGACTCAAGCAAGGGGTCGTGATGGCTCGTGGCATAGGCTTTGAGTTCTGTGGCCAATTGCCGGATCGTTTCGCGATGTTCTGCTGCGCTGATGACGTTCTTCATCTCGTGCGGATCGGTCTGGAGATCGAAGAAGCTGGCAGGGGCGCCCGGAGCCACGATGAGTTTGTAGCGTTGGGTAAAGGCTCCAAACCAGCCGCTCTTGCCGTTCGGGCCGATGCGGAGGAAGGTGGTGTCATGCCAAGACTTTGCCGCCTCTTGGGTCGTGAAGAGCGGTGAGGCATCGCGGCCTTCATCGGCGCTGCTGCTCGTCACGCCCATGAGGCCCAGCACCGTTGGTTTGAAGTCGACCGAACCCAGGGATTGAGTCACGACGGTGCCAGGCTGAATCAACCCGGGTGCGTGAACGAGGAATGGGATGCGGGCCGAGCCCTCCATCGGCACTCCTTTGTTATCGCGCCCGTGCTCGCCACAAAGGTCGCCATGATCGGAGGTAAAGACGATGATGGTGCGGTCGATGATGCCAGCTTCGCGCAGGGCGGATAAGATTTTGCCGACATTGTCATCGACGCACTTCACCATGCCAAAGTAGTGCGCCATTTGGAGTTTGTTAAACTTGCCGCGCTGGGTGGCGGCGTAGGCGGGCAGGCCTTCGCCGTCTGTCTGAGCGGATTTCGGCTGCTGGAAGTCCAGGTCATTAAACATCGTGTCATATGGAGCACGCACCGTGTTAGGGCCGTGGGGATCTGGAATGCTGAGGTGGTAGGCAAAGGGCCCGTCCTTGTGCTTGCGAATGAACTCCACCGTGCGATCTGCCAGGAAATCGGTGGTGAAGGTTTTGTCATCGGCACCGGCGAGATCGTAATTCGGCTCGCCTTTGGCATTCATGGCGGCGACGCGTGGACCTTCTGCGGTTTCCTCCAGCTTCTTCCAGTGACCGCGGTTGAACATGTAACGGTTGTCATCAAATCCAAAGCGCCGCTTGGGCTCCCATTGCGGCTTGCCGGGTCCGTCGAGATGCCATTTGCCTGCGTAACCCGTTGCGTAGCCATGATCCCGGAGCACGGCGGCGTACGTGACCATGTCGTCGGTCATGGGGATGTCGTTGTTGATCGCCCCGGTGTTTTGGGGGTAACGGCCAGTCATCATCGCTGCGCGTGAGGGCGTGCAAACGGGGGAGGTGCCGTAGCAATGCGTGGCGAGGGCACCGTTCGCGGCGATCCAGTCAAGGTTGGGCGTCTCCACCTTTACACCCGGTCCCCAGACAAAGGCTTGGTCGTCGGGCAAGAGCGCGCGATAGCAACCCAGGGTGCGGAAGTTGTGCTCGTCTGTCTGGATGACGAGGAGGTTGTAGGGCTTGTCCGCAGCGAGGCCGATGGCTGTGGAGAGGGCGAGGAGGAGACAGCAAAGTTTCATGATCGTGAATTCGTTCAGACGATTGGGCTCAGGCCTTCTTCTTTTTGCCCTTTTTCTTTCCTTTGCCGCCGCTATCACCACCACCAGTGACCGGGGCAGGGTGCACCTTTTTGAGCAGCGTCTTCATCTCCGCAACAGTGGCTGCGTGCCGCGGATCGTTGGCAAGGTTCTTCAATTCCTGGGGATCGGACTCGTGGTCGTAAAGCTCTGCGCCTTCGCTGCCAAAGCCCCACTCCGTGTAGCGCCAGCGTTCCGTGCGGACGCTGTGCCCCGGGACATCGCCGCGCTGCACTTGGCTGTAGGCGGGGTGATCCCATGCGGCAGATGGATCGTCCAGCAGCGGCTTCAGGCTCTCGCCCTCCAGCCCAGCGGGCGGCGTCACACCGGTCAGATCAGCCAGTGTTGGATAGACATCCACCAGTTCCACGGTGCGTGCACTGGCCTTGCCTGCGCCCTTCATTCCGGGTGCGGAAATGATCATCGGCACACGGGCAGATTCCTCAAAGCAGCTCTGCTTCATCCACAGACCATGCTCTCCCAAATGATAACCGTGATCGGTCCAGAAGACGACCACCGTGTTCTCGCTCAGGCCCAGTCGATCCAGCGCGTCCAGCATGCGACCAATCTGCGCGTCAACGAAGGAGATCGTCGCATAGTAGGCCTGCTTGCACTCCCGCGCTTGGTCCGGAGTGACACCGAAATACGGCCAAGGTTTGGTTGAGCCGAGCGCCAGTGGGACGGCGTTTTTTTGGAAATCATCCCCGATTTTTGGCAGGCTGATTTGATCCAGCGGATACAGGTCAAAGTACTTCGCCGGGGCGACATACGGTGTGTGGGGCTTGTAAAAACCGACCGCGAGAAAGAAGGGACCCTCCTTGTGGGCCTCCAGCAACTTGATCGCCTCGGTGGCGACCTTGCCGTCGGTATGCTCTTCGTCGGTTCCCGTTTTGTCTGCCAGAAGACACATGGCACTGCCGAGCCCGCGTTGGGGAGAGTAGTTGATGATATCGGGCTCCAGCGTGGTCTTGTCGCGACCGGCTGGATTCACAAATTCCTGCCATGAGGGCGGGTCGTCCAGGCCGCTGGTGCCGATGTCTCCAGGGTTCCCGTAGTGGTAAATCTTCCCAACTCGTGCCGAGTGGTAGCCGGCCTTCATGAACATCTGCGACATCGTTACCACTTCCGGCAGCCCGGTGCGGAAGTGATACTTCAAATCAAAGACCCGCGTCGTGTCGGGTCGCAAACCCGTCATGATGGAGGAGCGACTCGGCGAGCACAGAGGAAACTGGCAGTAGGCGCGGTCAAAGCGCACGCCCTGTGCTGCCAGTCGATCAATGTTTGGCGATTTCACCTGTGGATGGCCGTAGCAACCCAAGTCATTGTTCATATCATCTACCGCGATGAAGAGGACATTGGTGCGGCTACCTGCGGCCGAGGCAGCGAAGGGGACAGCGGTGATGGCGACAAGGCCGACGCAGAGCAGAGAAGTAAGACGGTTCATGGCTGGCCCGCTGAAACGCACCTTGGCGGGTCGATCTTCCTGAGAACTGGACGACGCGGATGGGCCTTTTGCAAAGCCATTCCTTGCGCTGCGGTGCTTCCTTGCCACTGCTGTCAAATGCCCCCCTGGCTGCGGCGGTTCAATATTTATGGTGATTTCTGGCGACGATACCTAGCGCTGGGGGTGCGTTTTTGCCCGTGGTTCCTGGAGCCCGTGATCATCCCGGCCTTCACCGCGTTTTTCTATCTGCTGTGCGGGGGGCAGCGCCGCGCTGTGCAGGGAAATCTGCGCGCACTCTTTCCCGCAGACGACGCTTGGGCCATCCACCGGCGTGCGTTTGCGGTATTTCTGAACTTCGCCTGGGTGCTCACGGATTCTGCCCACCAGCGCAGCGGCGATGACGTGATCGACTGGGAAGTGGCCGGCCAGGAGCGCCTTGCTGAGCTGGGCAAACTGCCTGGGGCCGCCATGATCTTCACCGCTCACATGGGCAGCTACGACCTCGCCGCGCCGCTTTTTGTCGAGAAACTTCGGCGCCGCCTACACACCGTCCGGGCCCCCGAACGCGTTGCAGAAACTCAAGAATACGCGACCCAGGATCGGCCGACTGGCAATGCAATCGATGATCAATTCGTCGTTCACTACAACACGCCCGGCAGCATGCTGGCGGTAGAGCTGACCAAAGTGCTGCAAGCTGGCGAGGTCCTGGCCGTGCAGGGAGATCGCGTCATGTTTGATGTGTCCCCAATGCCCGTGCCTTTTAGCAAGGACTACAATTGGCGGCTGCCCAAAGGACCCTGCGTGCTGGCCGCAGTCGCGCGTTGCCCGATCTATCCCCTCTTTGTCATACGGGTCGGTTGGCGGCGCTACCGCATTGAGGCCCGTCCAGAATTCCGCTGGGAGACCGCCTCCCCTAATCGTCGCGATTCACAGCGCGAGTTAGAGGAGTGGTGGAGCCAATGCCTGCGTGAAGTCATTGAGACCCACTGGAACCAGTG
This sequence comes from Verrucomicrobiaceae bacterium, assembly GCA_024232965.1. Taxonomy (GTDB): domain Bacteria; phylum Verrucomicrobiota; class Verrucomicrobiia; order Verrucomicrobiales; family Verrucomicrobiaceae; genus JACKQF01. Next base: position 28,184 of record JACKQF010000010.1, read on the forward strand.
GTTTGTCTTCGAGCCCGCCTTTGAAAAACGCAACGCCCCCGAGGGAGGCCCTCCCGCCACATGAACCCCGAGATTCCCATCCAAAATGAATCCCCCGCGCCCATGCGTCTGGCGCTTTCGCGGCTATTCCTCACACCGAAAGCCCCGATCCACACCGGCGCCGCGGAATCCTTTCTTCCTGCCAAATCACGGCAAGATGCCATCGAGGCCCGTTGGGTGGCGCGTTTTATGAGCGTATGGACCTTCGCGGCCATCGGCCTCTGGTGGCTCCATGGTGCGGCGCAGATGCGCGCGTGGCAACTCCTCCTACGCCTCATCGCATGGCCAATCGTGTGGTTTCTTTTTGTTCAGGGCACCGTCATCGCCTGCATCGCGCTCATCGTCGTGCCCTTGCTCAGAACCAGTCTCGCCAATGAGCATGAAAAGATAAAGTCGCTCATGCAGGTCGCCTGCTTGGTCGTGCTCAGCCTCCTCGCCGCATGGATCATGAAAAACGGTGGAAGTCTCGGCACTGGCCTCGGCATCGTGTGGTGGACCGTGCTGGGCGCTGAGATGCTAGCAGGATTCGCGCCGCCTTCCGCTTTGCAATAATCGCAGCGTGATGCACAATGACGGCACGACTCCTGCGCTAACAGGAGACGTAATCTATCACCATGACCCCTGAATCCGAACTCAACGAGCCAGCGTCACGCGCTTCCAAGGCTCCCATCATTTTGCTCATTATCTCCCTGCTCGGAGCAGGTGGCCTGGGCTACACGCTGTGGAGGCAGACCAAGGACCACGCTGCAGAGCTCGAAGCCCTGCGTGCGGCTCACGTCGCTGAAGTCGCGGCCAAAGACAAAGAAATGCAGGAAGCGCTCGCAGCACAAAACGAGCAACATCAGCAGGCAATCACCACGCTGAATGAAGATTTTGAGAAGCGCGCCGCCGCCATGGCCGGACAGAGCACCAAACAGCTCACCGCCGCGCTCAAGGAATTCGACAGCATCTTTGAAGGCAACAAAGAAGCCATCGGTTACATCGACGAGCTGGAGAAAAAAGTGAAAGCCGGAAAAGAAGTGTCCAAACAAGAAGTGGATCGTCTCGCCGTCATCGCTACCGCACTAGGTTACCTGCAAAAGCAGTATCAAAAGCCGCTCCAAGAGTTCAGCGAACTCCAGAACTACTTTGAGCGCCAAGCCCAGGCCACACCTGAAAAGCCGCAGTCACGGTTTGGCTTCTTCCGCCGCACCTTCAGCCGCGACTACCGCGAAAAAGAGCGCGACTACTACCGCGAAGAAGGCATGCGCCAAGCCTTTGAGCAGGCCCAAGGAAAATTTGGAGAGGTTTACTCCGCCGCCCAGCGATCCATGGCCTCCGTCAATCTCAATGCAGAAGCCGAAATCAAGAACCTGCAGAAGCTCATGGAAGATAAGCAAAGCGCCAATGCCGAAGACCTCAGCAGCTTCTTCGATAACGCCCGCAAAGCCCTGCGCACCCACCAAGAAGTCCTCAAGTTCGAGCCCGAGCTCCCCGCCAGCCCGCCGCGAGTGCAGCCTTGATGTTGGAGGCCTAGCAAACCTCGAAGAGGGATGAGATTGGCGGCTGATCGAGCGTACACCAAAGCATGTCCGCCGCTACCATCTCTCGCCGCAACTTTATCCAGATGGGCACACTGGGCTTGGCCGTCCACGGCTCGGCCGGATCATCGGCGGCACCGACGATTGAGCAACTTGACTTTCCCCCGATCCTCACGCCGGACTTGGACTTTTACGATGTGTCGCGGGGCAAACCGAAGCCGCACACGCTCGATCCCGCTGCGCAGGTGGCCGCCCGACTGACGGCGGAGACATGGCGTTTGGAAATCAGTGCCGACCCGTTCGTTGAAGCACCCCACACCAAGCAAGCGGCGTCGCTGGAAAAGCCGTTGTCGCTCGCGGATGGCAGCGCCTTGGACTTGCCGGGGCTGCTTGAGCTTGGCAAAAAACATGAGGTGCACTTTTTGAAGGCGATGCAGTGTCTGAACATTTCGACGCCGCTCGGTCAAGGGCTGTGGACGGGCGTGCCCTTGCGCGAAGTGTTGAAGCTCTGTGGCAAGATGGACAACGTGCGGCGCATCTACTTTTGGGGTTACCACAATGACGATCCGTCGCAGGTGTTTAAATCGTCGGTGAGCTACACCCAGTGCATGGAGACGGCACCAGGAGATCTGCCGCCCTTTCTTGCCTATCGGCTGAATGGGCAACCGCTTTCACTCGAACGCGGTGGGCCAGTGCGGATGGTGGTGCCTTGGTCACATGGCTACAAATCCATCAAGTGGTTGCAGCACATTTTTGTGACGAATGATGCCCGCAACAACGACACCTATGCTGAGGGTAATAACGATCCAGATTCCTTCCTGAAAACCGCCGCCTATGTCGATGAAGGTCCGGACAAAGTTGCAGCGGGCCAACCAGTCTTTTTGACCGGTCAAGTGATTAGCGGTTTGTCCGGCGTGAATCGCGTGGAGTACTGGCTGCGGCGTGTGGAAGTCGGCGCCGCTAAACTGGCAGACGATGCCCCCGAGTTGCTGCGGGGTCCGTGGTTGCCGTGCTCTCTTCAAGCGCAACCGACATGGTCGGAGGTGCTGCCAGATGGCATTGATCCGCGCCGCGTGCTCGGCTTTGATGCGGACAGCGGTCGACCGCACTCGTGGCCGCCTCGTTATGGCATGTGCGCGTTCTATGCGAAGCTGGAGGGCTTGAAACCGGGCTCGTATGAGCTGCGCGCACGCAGCGTCGATCTCAATGACAACGCCCAACCCGAACCACGTCCGGCCCAAAAAGCTGGGAAGAACGCGATCCAGATGCGGCGCTTTGAAGTGGTCGGCTGATCCAGGTCTGACCGTTAAGCTTTGACCACCTTGGTATTCGCAAGATCGTCGTGCAGCGTATTGCGACCTGCGCGGAAAATGCAGAGCGTATCTACCAACACGATCACCATGCCGATGTAAGGAACCTGGGCGGCCAGCCACAAGGGTAGCAATCGCTTGGTCAGGATATTCTTCCGGTCGGTGGGTGTCCCGTCTTTGCTAACGATGCGAATCCCCATGGCCCTCTTCCCAATGGTTTGACCTTGGGTGAGAAGTCGCCAATTAAGAGCTAGGTAGACACCGACTCCGATGAGCGCCCAGACGATCGCGTCCATCGTCAGGGTTTGGCCTGCTTGAGCCGCCGTCGCGATGCGATGGTAGGCCCCGGTGAGGTATTGCAACGGGAACAGAATGGCCGCGTTGATCAGCCCATCGATCAATTGAGCGAAGAGTCGTGTGCGTTTCTGGGCGAGTGGCTGCTCTGAGCCATCCATTGGGATGGCAGAAACATCGGATTGAGGCGGCGCGTAGGGATTGGTATCACTCATAGCAACAAGTCGTTAAGAGGTTTGAATTTCGTGTCGATTTATCCCGATCCGGCTGAAAATCTAAACAGAATTCGTGCCGACAGCAATGCCAAAAGAGGGACACGACAAATCCCCTTGGCAGGAGAGGTCTCGCTGCTCATACTGCGGAGTCCAACTCCAACCCATTCTACTTGTGAAACGCTCTCTCCTTCTTTCCGCTCTCCTTCTGTCCTGTGTATCGCTGTCCGGCCTGGCCGATGAAAAAGGAGCGGATGGGTTTACACCTTTGTTTGACGGCAAGACGATGACCGGTTGGCGCAATGCGTATGAGTGGGGAAAAATCGAGGTCGTCGATGGCGAGATCCATCTGACGGGCGAGAAGAAGTTCTTTGTCGTGACCGAGAAGAACTACAGCGATTTTGTCTTTGAAGCAGACATCCTCTTGCCTGCGGGTAAGGCCAACAGCGGCTTTATGTTTCGTGCGCATGTAGCGCCCAACAAGGTCACTGGCTATCAAGCTGAAGTCGATGGCGATGAAACGCGCAAGTGGTCCGGTGGCCTCTACGACGAAGGGCGTCGGATGTGGTTCATCAGCCCAATCAAGGGAGACAAGGCCAGCGAAGACGCCTTCCGCGCTCGTGCAGGTGATGCCTTCAAGCGCAACGACTGGAACACCTACCGCATCACTTGCCAGGGCAAGCACCTCAAGATTGAAGTCAATGGTGTCGTCACCACGGACGTCGAGGACGCGACTGACGCCAGCGGCCCCATCGCCATTCAGCATCACGGCGAAAAAGGCCAGACCTACAAGTTCCGCAACCTGCGCATCAAGGAATTGAAGTAATGGGCGGCCAGCGTGCCGCTACTGTTTAGCCCCGATCACGCGGGAGAAATTCCGCTTACGATTTGAAGGCGGAACGTCCGACCTTGACGTTCATCGCAAGCCCTGGATGGTGATCCCATGCCTGCCAATTCTCCATCCCAACGTGTCGTCATCGTCGGCGCCAGTGACAAAGCCGACCGCTATTCAAACATGGCCCAGCACCTCTTGATCGAGCACGGTCACGAGGTCGTGCCCGTGCATCCGAAGCTGGCAGAAATCGATGGACTGCCAGTAGTGCCGGATCTGGATCAGGTCACTGGTGCGGTGGATACGGTCACGATGTATGTCGGTCCGGCGATCTCCGCAGCCCTGAAGTACAAACTGGTGCAGCTGAAGCCAGGTCGCGTCATCTTCAATCCAGGCACCGAAAATGCCGAGTTAGAAAAGGCGCTGAACGAGGCCGGGATCGGCACCGAGGAGGCCTGCACATTGGTGCTGCTGCGCACGGGTGGTTTTTGAGTTTCTCCGCCATCATGGATGCTCCCTCGCCCGAATCCGAAACACCGCATCGTCGCCGACCTCGCTACAGCGGCAAGAACCCGCGTCGGTTTGAGGACAAATACAAAGAGCTGAACCCTGAGTCCCACGCCGAGACGGTATCAAAGGTGCGTGCCTCTGGCAAGACGCCCGCAGGTCAGCATGTGCCCATCATGCTGAGGGAGATCGTGGAGCTCTGCGCATTGACGGCAGGTCAGCGGGTGGTGGACTGCACGCTCGGCTACGGCGGCCATGCCAGTGCGCTTTTGCAGGCGGTGCAGCCTGGTGGCAGTCTGCTGGGGCTTGATCAGGATCCTTTGGAGATCCAGCGCACCGAGCAACGCCTGCGCAAGGCGGATCTACCTGCGGAGGCATTTCTGGTGCGCCGCACGAACTTCGCCGGACTGCGCCGTGCCATGGAGGAAAGTGGCTGGAGCGATGGGGCGGACGCGATCTTGGCGGACCTGGGCGTATCGTCGATGCAGATCGATAATCCAGCGCGTGGGTTCAGCTTCAAGCACGACGGCCCGCTGGACATGCGCATGAACCCGCAGCGGGGTCTTTCTGCCCGTGAACTGCTGCGCAAAATTTCCGCTGACAAACTTTCTGCGCTCTTGGCAGAGAACGCCGATGAGCGTCAGGCACCGTTGCTTTCGCGGGCACTCAGCGGGCAGGATCATGCCACCACGCGCTCGCTCGCCACAGCCATCCGTGCTGTCTTGCCTGCGCGGATGGTAGAGGAAGACATCGACTCCACCGTGCGGCGTGTTTTTCAGGCACTGCGGATCGCGGTGAATGAGGAGTTCAACGCGCTTGAGACCCTCCTGCGCCAGATCCCTGAGTGTCTGCGGTCAGGCGGACGTGTGGTTTTTCTGACCTTCCACTCTGGGGAAGATCGTCGTGTGAAGCAGGCCTTCCGCGACGGAGTGCGCAACGGAATCTACAGCGCCACCAATGAGGAAGTCCTTCGCGCCAGCAGCCAAGAGGTTCGCGACAATCCACGTGCCTCATCGGCGAAACTTCGCTGGGCGGTGCGGAGTTGAACGTCGGGAGTTCCTGTGGGCTCTAAGCTCCGAAGTTTCTTGTGCGCACCTCACTATCATCGCTGGGTTGGATTGCCTTTGCGCTGCTGCCAGCAGCGCATGCTGATTGGCGGACAGAGGCGGAGTACGACAAACTGTCAGCTGAACTCGGTGCCGCGCTTCCCACTGGCGCAGGGGTGGTAGGTCTGATGTCGGAGGTCGATGCGGATCCGGGCGAAGGCGTGTCTTATCTGCCGCAGGCCACGACCGTCACGCCCTTTGCGGGTTCGGGTCTCTTTGCGGGAAAAACGATCTATGCAGACCATGGCGCGGGTGGTGCGTCGGGTCATGCCGTGTCCACCGCCGCCACTTTTTGTACTGCGACCTACAGTGTCTCGCCCGGCCTCACCGAGCTGCACATGCTGGATGCGGAGACGTTCTTCAACGAACTCTACACCACGAGCGCACCTTTGACGTACGCAGGCAGGGTGCACAATCATAGCTGGGTGGCGGACACTGAAGGAGACACCACTGCGGATGAGCGCGTCTTACGCAAGCTGGACATGATCGCGGATCGTGACGGCGTCGTTGAATGCATTCCACTGATGAACTACAGCACTTCGGCCTTTCCGGTCTTTTTGGCGAATGCTTACAACGCCATCACGGTCGGTCTTCGCAATGGGGAACACGCCCGCGGTGGATCGAATGCGGACGGCGTGGGCCGCATGAAACCCGACCTCGTTGTCGATGAAGTCTACACCAGTCTTGCCGGGCCTGCCGTCGCCTCCAGCGCTGCATTGCTGCTCGATGCCGCTGATCCGGCGCAGCCCTTGGCGGTGAATCCGCGTGTGATCAAAGCGGTCCTTTGCACCGCAGCTTCCAAAGAGTTGCTGCCCACTTGGCGTCGTGCCACCAGCGCCGCACCCTATGATGCGATCTACGGTGCGGGTGCGCTGAACATTCGTCGTGCGTTCTGGATTCTGAATGCGGGTCGGCAGAGTTACAGCACCAGTGTGGAGCGTGGCCTGCGCGGTTGGGATACCAATACCACCGCAAACACGAACTCCTCACGTCGCTACTTTTTCAGCATTCCAGCGGGAAGTCATGGCCGGACGTTCGCGGCTACGCTGACGTGGCATCGCACCATTTCGCGAAACATCTTTGGGCAGTTCAGCTCGACCTTACCCAATCTCGAACTCCGACTTTATGCCGCGACGGGTTTCACAGCGGGCGCGCAGCCCATCGACCAAAGCATCAGCGCTGTGGACAACGTGGAGCATCTGTTTCAGCGACATCTCCCGGCCGGACAATACGTGCTCGAAGTCAAGAGCAACGCCAGTGGCACGCCTTACGCGCTCGCCTGGGAAACCGATCTCGGTAATAGTCCCAGCGCCACCGTGCAGCGCGATGCGAACAGCGGTGTCGTCGTTCTCCACTGTGCAGCGCTCGATCCGTATGCGACGTATCAAGTGGAGTCATCGACGACGCTCATCGGTCAGTGGTCGGTGGAGACGAGCTTCCGCACGGCGGATGTCGCGGCTAGTTTTGAACATACCTGGCAAGATCCGGTGATCCCGACAGGACCGAAGTTTTATCGCCTGCGGTGGACGCCGCTGCGATGAGGCTAAGACTTTGTTTGTGCGGAGATTCCGCGACTCCGAGTTGACGAAAAAGTTTTTGGTCATAGTCTAGCGGCTCAACAAGCTTACTTCTCATGTTCCTCCACCTCACAACCACCAGTCACAGCGCCGCGATTCTCGCAGGGCCTTCTTGTGTCTCGGTGGCGAAGGTCTGAGTGGACTAACGCCGCCCCAAGATTTCCCGCCAAAGGGAACGCCGCGCCCGCTCAACGGAACGCTTCCGTCTGCGCGAGGCCAAGACCGACACCAGCGCCGCCTGATCATGGCCGCGCTTTGTCCCAATAGCTCGCTCAGTCCATTTCATAGCTTTCCAAATCCATTTCAATGACAACGACCCTCGACTTCCCAACGAAGCTTCACTACCACGGCAAGCTCACTGACCTCATGTCAGTCTTCGCCATGGCACCCATGCACGTCATCGAGTTCGATACCGATGAGGCCGGTGTTCAATGCATCGATCAGAAGCTCCGCGACCATCTCTGCCGCACCTTTCGCAATGCGAATGGACCGCGAGTGACCACGAGCTACTCGGTCTATCGGCTCGCAGAAAACGAGTTCGTTTTTGTGCGGGGCGATGGCTGCAACGATGTCGAAATCATTGCCCCTTCACCAGAGCGTGCCGACGCGCTCTTGCAGGAATTGCGCGCCACCCTCGGCAACACCCCCAAGGTCGATAAGCCACGTTTTTCAATGATCTCGAATTCCAACGGCGATCTTTCCGCTGAAGCGGTGGACGACCTCCCCGCCACCAGCGACGACGAATTCCTCAGCCTCTGCTACGGACAAAACATCCTGCAATGGATCGACGACTTTCGCCAACGAACGGTGTCGCGGACAGGAGGTTTTACCTTGCTGGACGGACCGCCCGGCACTGGCAAGACCAGCCTCATCACGCAAATGATGCTGCGCCTCAGTGCGACCCACGTCTTTTATGTGCTGCCAGTGGCGCAGGCCAACGCCTTTGCTTCATCGGACTTCATTCCGTTTTGGCAACGCGAAAACGCACGTCATGCCGATCGCGTGAAAGTGGTCGTCGTTGAGGACGCAGATCGGTTGCTGCGACGTCGCCATGACGACAGCGGGACCATCCTTCCGGCCATGCTCAACGTGGCCGATGGCCTCGCCGGACGCATGCTGCGGCTGCATGTGATCTGCTCCATCAACTGCCAACTCGATCAGCTCGATCCAGCGATTCTCCGTCCCGGACGATTGCTGAACCATCGCCGCTTTGACCTCCTCGATCCCGAAACGGCCCAGTTGGTGGCACGTCACGCAGCCAGCCAATGGCAACCAAACTCAATGCACGATCGCTACTCGCTGGCCGAAGTACTGAACCCTGTCGTGCTCGAAAAAACCGAACCCAAACGCATCCTCGGCTTTGCTGCCTGATGCCCCCTACCTCTTCTCTATGAATGCAAATCAACTCATCGAACTCGGCCTACCGCGCGGTGAACCCGTGCGGCTAGCGCAGGCTTTTATCCACGACTTCATCGCAGGTGGTGGCGACTCCGCACAGCTCGCAGAAGAACTCAGCGCCATCATCGCCGAACCACAGAAGTTTCTCGGAGATCCCCTCCGCGAGGCCTTGGCACGGGTGCTCTATGCCCCTGCCTACAAGCAACGGGATGCTCTCGCGCCTTGGCAGCAGTGGGGCAGCGGGCTCGATCCGAATGCCGTCGCCCAACTTGCCAATGCCTGCGCATTGCCTGTTGCCGTCGCCGGTGCCTTGATGCCGGATGCGCATCCGGGCTACGGTCTGCCCATCGGTGGAGTCCTGGCCACAGAGAACTGTGTGATCCCCTATGCCGTCGGTGTGGACATCGCCTGCCGCATGATGCTCACCATCTTTGATCGCAAGGCCAATACCATCCCCGGCATGAAAGGACGCCTCGCCAACATCATTGAGGACGAGACTCGCTTCGGCATGGGGGCGGAGTTCAAAAACAAGCGCCACCACGATGTCATGGATCAGAACTGGAACGTCTCGCCCATCACCCGACGCTACAAAGACAAGGCTTGGGCACAGCTTGGCACCAGCGGGTCTGGCAATCACTTTGTCGAGTTCGGTGCCTTCACCGTCACGGAAGAAACCGAAGGCATGCGCCCCGGCGAGTACCTCGCGCTGCTGAGCCACAGCGGATCGCGCGGCACCGGTGCGCAGGTCTGCCAGCACTACAGCCGCATCGCCATGGATCGACGTTACGATCTGCCCAACGAAATGAAGCACCTCGCCTGGCTGGAGTTCACCGAAGAAGCGGGCGCTGAATACTGGGCTGCCATGAACCTGATGGGCGACTACGCCGCTGCGAATCACGCGCTGATTCACAAGCACATCGCGAAGCAAGTCGGAGCCTCCGTTTTGCTGCGAGTGGAAAACCATCACAACTTCGCGTGGAAGGAGCGCCACGTGGTCGATGGCATTGAACGCGACATGATCGTCCACCGCAAAGGCGCGACCCCTGCGGGTGAAGGCGTGCTCGGCATCATCCCCGGCTCCATGGCCACGCCCGGATTCTTGGTGCGAGGCAAAGGCAACGCCGCCTCGCTCAACAGCGCCTCCCACGGCGCAGGCCGCGTGATGAGCCGGAAGCAAGCCGCCCAAAACATCACCTGGAGCTCCGTGAAAAAGCAGCTCGCAGAAAGCGGCGTGCAACTCCTCAGCGCCGGAATCGACGAAGCCCCCGCCGTTTACAAAGACATCCACAGCGTCATAGCCGCCCAAACCGACCTCGTCGAAGTCCTCGGCCGCTTCGACCCCAAACTCGTCAAGATGGCCCCCGCTGGAGAGAAGGCGGAAGATTGAGAAACCGACAACGGTGTCGGGTTTGCCAAACCCGGTCCTTACCAGAGGCAAGCCTCCCTCATCACTTCCCCACCATCCCGCGATAGCGATACGGCACGTAGCCGAGCGACTTTAGCCAGGTGGCGTCGATGGCGTGGCTGACGACGCGCCAGTCGGGTGGGCTGCCGGTTTCGTAGGCGAGGAGGTGGCTGTGGGTGGCATCCGTCCAGCCGGCGAAGAGCAGGCAGTGGGCGTTGTGGGTGTTGAGGATATCGCCGGGGTGGAGGTCGGCCCAGGATTTGAGTGGATCGCAGAGGGCGGGGAGTTCGCGGGTGGAGTAGGAGCGCGGCAACCGCCAGCACCTTGAAATGAAGCCGCTGCAATCAATGCCCACCGCCTCGGCGCTGACGCCATCATCGAGGAGGCGGCGCTTTTCCGCCGTATAGACATCCCCTGCGGCGAGCCCATCCCGAACGCCGGCGTCAAATTCTGCCAGCGTGCTAAAGCCGCCCCATTGATAGGGCACGCCTTCCGTCTCCACGCCGGGCTGCCACCAGCCGGGGATCGCGCCATCGGGATGGTAGCCGATGTCGGGGGTGTCGATGCGGATGCCCTTGCTGTCGGGTCCGTGACGGACGTTTTTGCTGCTGCCAGTCCAGCGGTGGGTGCGGTACGCTTCGGCTAGGGAGAGGCATTGCTGCGGGGTCACTCGCGAAGGCGGGGGGCCAGCCACCGGCCGCGAAGCTTGCTGGCATTGGCAGAGCAGGAGCACGGGAAAGAGCAGCGCGGGCAGAAGGCGGCGGTCGCAGGACATGCCGCCGATGATGGCAGGACAGCGCGCGTTTGGCAAATGCCAGGATCGTGCTACTGTGGTACCCCATGCCCGACGCGCCTTCGACCACGCTACCGCCCCTCACTCCGCAAACGACCTTGCGCGAGGTCCTGCAGGCGTATCCAGGCGCGCAGCGGGCGCTGTTTGCCCGCTACCACATCGGGGGCTGTCAGAGCTGTGCTTTTAGCCCCACGGAGACGCTGGAGACCCTTTGCCAGCGCAATGAAAACCTGCCGGTGGATGAGGTGATCGCCCACATCCAGGCGAGCCACCAGTCCGACGTCCTGCTGACGATCACGCCCAAAGAATTGGCCGCGCTGCGCGAAATCCAGCCCGACCTGCCGCTGCTGGATGTCCGGACGCGGGAGGAATTTGACGCGGTGCGCATTCCCGGTGCGGTGCTGATGACGCAGGAGGTCGTGCAAGAGGCCTTCATCGGTTGGGACAAGACCCGCACCGTGGTGCTCTACGATCACACCGGCAATCGGTCGCTGGACGCGGTGGCGTATTTCATTGGGCACGGCTTCAGCAATGCCAAGTGCCTCGAAGGCGGCATCGATGCCTACAGCATTCAGGTGGACCCTTCCTTGCCGCGCTATCGTATCGAGATGGAAGCTTAACCTTGCCCCACCGGACCCCTCATGGACGAACAAACCCTCCAGGCCGCCCTGGCCAATCCCCAAAACCTTGGCGAAATGCCTGATGCAGACAGCGTCGGCACCGTCGGCAGTCCTGATTGTGGCGACATGGTCCGCATGTGGATCAAGTATCGCGACAAGGATGGCCAGCGCGTCATTGATAAGGCCAGCTTCCAGTCCTTCGGCTGCCAGACCGCCATCGCCGTCGCCAGCATGGCTACGGAGATGATCCGCGGCAAGACCCGTGAAGAGGCGCTGCAAATGAGCGCTGAAGAGCTCTCCCGCCCGCTGGGACCGCTACCACCGATGAAGATCCACTGCGGCCAGATGGTCGAGGGCGCGCTGCGGGCCGCCCTGGATGCGGAAAAGGCAGCGGCCACTCCCACGCCCGTCGCGCCGATGATCGGCACGGCCGCACCGACTTTGGCGGACAGCCTGAATGCCGCTGGCAAGATGGCTGGCAAAATCAAGATCGTCATGCAGCCCCCAGCCCCAGCGACGGAGAGCCTTTGACAAAGCCCCATCTTCGCTTACTGCCCCCCTCTTTCACACACGCGCAACCCCCATGCATTCCTCCATCGAACTCAAACGCGAAGTCGACGCCGTCCAGATCCCCAGCGGCGACGCGATCAAGCTCCCCATCGGCCTGAAGGTCATCATCACCCAATCGCTCGGCGGCACCTACACCGTCGCCACCGATGTGGGGCTGGCCCGCATTTCGGCCAAGGATGCCGACGCGCTCGGCATCGATCCTGATGCGGGGAAAAAAGAAGAGGCAGGTTCCTCCTCCAACATCCCTCACGAGGCCACCGATCTCGAGCACGAAGTCTGGAACGCCCTGCGCAAAGTTTATGACCCAGAGATCCCCGTGAACATCGTCGACCTCGGACTCGTTTACGATTGCAGCATCGTGCCGACCGAGGAAGGTGGCAATCGCGCCCAGGTCAAGATGACGCTCACCGCCCCCGGTTGCGGGATGGGCCCCACCATCGCTGCGGATGCGCAGAATCACATCATGGGCATTGAGGACATCGACGACGCCGTCGTTGATCTCGTCTGGGATCCCGCCTGGAACCAGGAGATGATCAGCCTCGAGGGCAAGATGAAGCTCGGGATGATCTAGACCGGCGCCTCATCCAGCGGATAGATCGGGCGCTGCACCTTTTCAAAAGGCAGGTGGCTCAAAACGCTGCTGCACGGCCCCGGCGTGTCCACCCACAGCATGCGCGTGGCGATGCCGTCATAGGCACGGCGGTGGGCGACGGCGGCCTTCACGCCGATCACGGAAAAGCGCGTGGGCTCGATCCCTTGGCTGCGATACTGCCCCAGGTCGAAAGGGGGCGTCTTGCGGCTGGTCAGCAGGATCGTGATCCCGGCGTGTCGCACCACCACGCAGGGTCCCATGTCAAAGCAGTCGCCATTCATCGAGGCTAGATGGCTGTTTTTGTCCTCCAGCTCAAAGAGCCCGCTCCAGTGGGAGACCACCTCCACCTCCAGGTCCACCGGCCCCGCATCGATCGCGCTGCCGCGGCCCCCGATGGCCACCCACAGGCGCTCGCCAGCCTGCGCCTTCTGCAAAAACTCCACCGCCACCGGGTCATTGAGGCACACCAGCGCATTGGGAATTTTGCGCGCGATCAGGCCGCGCAGGATCCCCGTGCCATCGCCGGGTGCACCTGCCCCGATGTTGTCGGAGGGCTCCACCAAAACCGTCACGCCAGGTGGCGGCGGGTCGATTTGGTCCAGTACCGCGTCCAGAGCCGGCTCCGTGACGTTGCCCTCCTCCCGATGTCCCACCGCGTAGGCGCACAGCTCGTCCAAGGCCGCCGTTGCAGACTCATCGCCACCGGTCGTGGCGATCACAAAACTGACCCCCGTGTCCGGCGTATCCGCAAAGGAAAAGCCCGCCACCACACTGGCAGACCAGATCTCATCCGCAGCCGACTCCAGCCGCCGCGCGATCTTTTCCAGGCCCAGCATCGGCTCCGCAGCCGTGCCGGTGCCCGTCGGCGGCCACATCAGCGCCGGGTGCTTCCAGTATTGCTTCGGCCGCACGCCCGTCTCCAGACAGCGCTTCAGCAACCGCGCGGCGATCAGGCCTGCTTCGCGCGCATCCGTGTGGGGATTTTCGCGATAAGCAACCAGGCAGTCGGAGAGGCTGGCCATGCGCTGGGTGAAGTTGGCATGCAGGTCAAAGACCCCAAAGATCGGCAAATCCGCCGCCCCCACCAGACCCCGCAGGCGCTCCAGAATCTCGCCCTCCACATCCGGCAGCGATTCCGACACCATCGCGCCGTGCAACACCAGGTAGATGGCGTCAATGCCCACCGTCAGGGCCAGCGCGGCACGCTCCTCCAGGTCCGACCAAAATGCCTCGATCACCTCATCCGCCACGATCGCGCTCGGAGTCGCGCGGAAGTCCGTCGTCGGCACCACCTCCCAGCCCCATTCCTCCGCCAGTTCCAGCACCCCACCCAGCGGGGATGCATCCCCTTTGCAAGGCAAGAGCTCCGTCCCCTTCCGAATCTGAAACTCCGCTAACCCCGTGACGCCCTCGAGGAAGGTATGCGTCTCATGAAAAAGTCCGGCGATGAGGATGCGTGGCATGGTGGGATTGGGTAGAGCAGATTGGAGTGGATGTGGAAGCCTTTACGTCCTGAAAGGGCAAGAAATCTCACACAACCCTGGTGATCGCGCGCGGAGAGCCAACGTTGATTGGGTTCGGGGGGAGGCTTTTGCTCGGTTTTACAGGCGGTGCAAAATGCACAGAGCTGGGGTGGCGATGGCCTGGACGGCGGGCGTTGGAGCCGGTCGTAGTGAAACAATCACCTGAACGGCCGGCGTTGGAGCCTCTGCCAGTGTGCCACTCGCCTGGACGGCGGCCGTTAGAGCCATTGCCAGTGTCGCAATCGTCCGGACGGCGGGCGTTGGAGCCTCTGCCAGTGTGCCACTCGCTTGGACGGCGGGCGTTGGGGCCATTGCCAGACTGGAATCGCCCGGACGGCGGGCGTTGGGACCTGTGCGACATGCCTCCCCAACGATTTTCCGAGCTTGGCGGGCCATTGCCCCCCTTTTTCTGACCCCAGCCCATCAAAATGCCGTTTTTGAACAGCCTCAACCCGCCAACCTGTTGCCACTACTTCACCTTGTCCACCGTCAGGCAGATCATCTCGGTGTCGCCACCGAGGATCACGGTCTGGCCGTCCCAGATGGTGACGCTGGTCTGGACGCTGGTGCGGCGATCGGGCGGGAACTTTAGGATGCTGATCGTCAGGTCCACGGTATTGCCGTCTGGCCCGAGCACGGGCGTTACGTGCAGTTCGTGCCCAGATTGGTTGGGGAGGGTGGTGTCCTTTCCGGTCGGAATCACAGCCTCTGGCCACACGTCAATGGAGAGGTCTTGTTTGGTCTGGGCTGCCGCCAGCAGCGTCTTCAGCTGTGGATCGGTCAGGATGCCCTCCAGGGTGAAGGGCATCGGTGCTGCTGTGTAGTTCGGCGTGGGGAGGATGGGGCTCTTTGGCTCTGGCGGCACCTGGGATTCGGGCTTCAAACCGGGGAAAACTTTCGCGAGAGCATCGGCAGTCTTTCCTCTGAAGATGTGGGTCCGCACCCGAACCTTACCTTCCGGGGCTGGCGACGGTGCTGCTGCCTGGGGCGGAGCGATTTTCACCGAGTCCCCCAGCTCCTGCTGGCGCCTGAGCTCTTTGATATCGACTCTTGCACCGCTTGGCGCGATGAGGGCGGCGGTGACAAAAAACACGACTTTGCGGCCGGGCTCGGGGCTGCCGATGTACAGCGCCACCGTATGGCCATCATCAATCGCGACGGATTCCCGGCGGCTGAGGTGCTGAACGGTGATGGATTTGTCGGGATCGAAACTGCCCTTCACACGTTGACCGTTTTTCATCGGAAGCCCGAGTTCTGGATGCAGGCTGAGCAGTAGTTTGCCCTGGTGAAAGAGGGTGGTGACCTCGGTGCGGGTCCCGACCCAGTCCATCGCACTTCCCGGCCTGACAAGCTCGCGCACGACCTCGACGGTGGCTAGTTGTCCTAGTTTGCAAGTGACGCTGGGGCCGTTCAACAGGTCGATCCCTTTTTTCTGGCCGAGGGCACGAATCAGAACTTGAAGTTGTGGATCGGTCAGGATCTGGAGATCGTGCGGTAGCGGGGTATCCTCGGGGCATTCCACCCACTTGGTCGTCATGTAGACCTGCATATCGGCCAGGTCCTGGCGGGCAGCCATCGCTGCCACCACGGTCTCAACCTGGTCGAGGCGACGGGGGGTGTTTTTGACGATGAGCTGGCTGGTGACGGGATTAAACACCGCGCTGGCTCCAGAAGGGAAATCGACGCCTGCCCGCTCAAGGATCTGTCGGGCGGTTTGAGGCGTGGAATCGACGGTGGTGAGGAATCGCGGTCCCACACGGAAAATGCGGGTGACTTGGGGTTCGCTGTCCACGGCCTCCGGCGCCGTTTGCACCCGCACACAGCTCGCGATCATCACGCCGAGGGCTAAGCTGGCGACCGCCAACACGACAAACAACCAGTGCGGGCCGCGTCTCACCCCACGACCTTCCAGCAGGGAAAGGAGTCGTGCGCGGAGGCGTCTCGCAGGTCGGGAGGCCGCCATGGCCACGCCAGGTAGGCGCTGGGCCGATGCGATGGAAAGCAGGAATTCGGAATACGATGCCGCTTCATTTCGGAGGCTCGCCGCATGATCACAAATCTCCTCCCGCGCCTGCTCCCATGTCTCGATCAACGAGTGGACAAAAGGATTCCACCACAGCGCGACCCGCAGCCAACCCAAAAGCCAAACCACCCGCGTATCCTGCCCGCGAAGGTGCTCGCTCTCGTGGGCCAGCGTCCAGCGCCACTGGTCATCGGACCATTCGCAGCCCGTCGGCACCACGATCACTGGCCTGAATAGACCCACGACACAGGGCGATGCCACGCCAGCGGTGAAGACACCTCGCGGATGCGGCTGCACTTTCAGTCGCGCCGCCTGGAGAGTGCGCCAGGCATGCAGCAGTCCCAGCATGACAGCGCCCGCGCCCCATGCCCCCAACACGAGGGCCGTCCAATGCGGCAACTGCCAAATGGATGCCATTTCGGAAGGGCCAAGATCCACGATCGGCGATGGAGCCAGGGCAGGCGATACCGTCACCTTCCACTGCGGCAGTGGGATCAGCGCCGCCTCACTCACCGCCGTCCCTTTCCCGCCAAAGTCAGGTATCCAAGGCACACAAACCAATGCCGCTAGCGCTATGAGCGCCCCCCAGGCCCGGTGGCGCGCATCCCGGAGCAAGAGGCGCACGATCAGCCAACCGAATGCTGACACCAGCAGAGCTTGAAGGCCGAAGGTGATGGCATTCATGATTCACCTCCTGACTTCTGGCGCACGAGATCTCTGAGCTCGGCCATTTCATCGGCGCTGATCTCCCCGCTCTCCACCAAGCAGCGCACCAGCGCCAGACTGCTGCCGCCAAAGAAGCGCTCCTTCAGTTCAGACAGCACCGTCTTCCGCCCGCGATTCTCTTGCATTGTGGCGGAGTAAAGATGGGCACGTGCGGAGTCGTCTCGCTTCAACCAGCCCTTGGCTTCCAATCGCGTTAGTTGCGTCTGAAGCGTGGCCCGGGTGACGGGCTCCGGCCGATCCGCGTTGACCAGTTCCAGCAGATCATTCAGGCCGACGGGCTGTCGCTTCCACACAAAGTCCATGATGGCCTGCTCAGAGGCAGACAGGGATGGTAGGGGATTTTTGGGCATGCGGGCGATTTTGCCGACATTTGTCGTATTTGGCAAGCATAATGTCTGACATCTGTCGGCAAACGAAAGCCAGCCGCCCATTGTCTTGTGCTGACTCGATCTTGGGGCTCGCTTGCAAGACCCGCTCCCTGGGGCTCCGGGGGCGGTGCCGCTGCAACATTCGCAACTTCGGTGGCGTATGGTATGGTGGCTGCTGCGGACTCTTCAAGTAGCCGACAGAAACCCCCCTTCTGGATGACCCATCCCCTCCATTCTCTTTCCCAATCTCTGGGCGGCATTGCTGTCGCTGCTGTGCTCGTTTCGGTCCCGTCGGTCTTGCCTGCGGCTGATGCGGGCTTTTCGGCGGACCAGATCACCTTCTTTGAGAATCGCGTTCGGCCGATTTTGGCGGAGCGATGCCAGGGCTGCCACGGTGCGAGCAAGCACGAGAACGGCCTGCGGCTTGACAGTCGTGAGGCGGTGATCAAAGGCAGTGATTACGGGAAGGTCGTGGAGCCGGGGAAGCCATCCGCGAGCAAACTGATCCATGCGGTGCAGGCCAAGCCAGGGGTCGAAAAGATGCCGCGCAAGGGCGAGCTACTGACTGCCGCGCAGATTGCTGATTTGGAAAAGTGGATCACGGCAGGCCTGCCTTGGCCGATTGAGGCTGCGCCGGCGGCTGTCGCGCATGGGCGGGCTGATCCGACGCAGCACTGGGCCTTTCAACCCGTGAAAAAACCGATGGTTCCCGTGGTCCAGGGCGCGATCCAGAATCCGGTCGATGCCTTCATCCAGAAGAACTTGGCCGCCGCAGGGATGGACTTTGCGCCAGTGGCGCCTCCGGCGGTGCTGTGTCGCAGGCTTCACCTGACGATCACGGGTCTGCAACCGAGCTATGCGGAGGTTCAGGCCTTTGAAAAGAGCGCGAAAAACGGGCTGCCAGCTGCTGTGGACGCGCTGGTCACGGATCTGCTGAGCCGCCCTAGCTACGGCGAGCGCTGGGGCCGTTACTGGCTGGACATCGCGCGTTACTCGGACACCGAAGGCTACACTGCGGGTGGTCGTGACAACCGCTTCCCGCACGCTTACACCTACCGGAATTGGGTGGTGCAATCGCTCAATGACGACATGCCATATGACAAGTTCGTGATGTCCCAACTGGCGGCAGATCGGATGTTGCCGGAGGAGGAATTGGTCCAGGTGTCCACTGGCAAATCTTCAGTTTCGAAGCCTGCCAAAGATCTGCGCAACCTCGCTGCGCTGGGCTTCCTGACGGTGAATGATCGATTCTTGGGCGATCGCGTTCTCCAGAACGATGACCGCATTGATGTCATCGGCCGTGGTCTTCTGGGTCTGACGGTTGGCTGCGCTCGCTGCCATGATCACAAGTACGATCCGATCCCCAGCAAGGACTACTACGCGCTCTACTCCGTGCTGAGCAGTTGCGATCTGGCCCCTGAGGACAACCTCCCGATCATCGATCAACCCCGCAATGAAGCTGCGGTGGCAGAGTTCCAGAAGGCGGTAGCGAAGGTCGATGAAGAGCGCGCGGCCTTTCGCAAGGAGGTCTTTGACGATATGCGCAAGCCGGATCGCATGCGCGAGTATCTAGTCTTTGCCAACAGCCACTTGAAGGCCGAGGACGGAGCCTTCCGTGGTGCCGCCGGGAAGGCATCCCTGCGGGATCGTGTGGCTGCAAAGTGGCGGGACTTCCTGAACCGCTTTGCCTTTGGCGATCAGCCACATCCAGCCATGCTCGTCTGGCGCGAGCTCGCGAATGTGCCAGCAGACCAATTTGCCGCCCAGTCACAGGCCGTGCTGGCAAAACTTACGGCACCGCAAGCGCCACTGAATCGTGAAGTCGCGGCTGCCTTCAAGGCCAAGCCTGCGCCAAAGACCTTTGACGACTTGGTGATGACCTATGCGGAGGTCTTCCTGAAGCACCTGACGCCCGAGCCCTTTGGCGATGCCCAAAAGGACTCGCTGCGCACGCTGCTGCAGAGTGGGCTTTCACCCATGTCCGTGCCAGTCGATGGGGTGGAAAACTTCTTCACTCGGAAAGATCGGGAGCGCACAACGAAGTTTGATAACCAAGTCAAAAGCCTCGAGATCACAAGCCCTGGCGCACCGCTGCGGGCGATGGCCGTCTTTGATCGTGCGAAGCCGGTGGATACGCGCATCATGATTCGCGGAAACCCAGGTCGCCCGGGCGAGGTAGCGCCGCGTGCGTATCTGACCTTCTTTGGGGGCGAAAAATTTACCAATGGCAGTGGCCGTCTGGAATTGGCGCAGCGCATTGCCAGCAAAGAGAATCCGCTGACGGCGCGCGTCATCGTCAACCGGGTGTGGATGATGCACTTTGGCAAACCACTCGTCAGCCAGCCCAGCGATTTCGGCGTGCAAACGCTGAAGCCCGTGCAGGCGGAGTTGCTGGATTGGCTTGCCGCGACCTTCATGGAGGAGGGTTGGAGCCTGAAGAAGTTGCATCGCCTGATCCTGACCTCCCGCGCTTATCAGCAGAGTTGCGAGGTCAGCCCCGCTAAAGCGGAGAAGGACGCGGAAAACGATCTCATCAGCCGCCAGAACCGCCAGCGGCTCGATTACGAGGCCATGCGGGACAACCTCCTGAACGTCAGCGGCACCCTGAATGCGGCGCAGTCGGCGGGGCGTGCCATCCCATTGGATGCGACAGAGGCGGATTCATGGCGCAGCGTCTATCTGCTCGTGGATCGTTACGAGCAGCCGACCGTGCCGGCGATGTTTGACTTTGCCAATCCCGACAGTCACAGCCCGCAGCGATTCGTCACCACCGTGCCACAGCAGGCACTCTTCCTGATGAACAGCCCCTTCATGGCGCAGCGCGCGAACCGTTTGGCAAAGCAACTGCCTGTGAGCGGTAGTAGCCCGGATGCAGAAACCATCCGCGATCTCTATCGCCGCGTCCTTTTGCGCGAACCGACGCTGGCAGAGCTGGGCATGGCGCAGCAGTTCCTTGGCGATGCGGAGTCTCTCCAACACAACCCGGCATTCCTCTGGAAATACGGCACCACCAAGATGGGTCGCGATGCCAAGGGGCAGCTCACACTGACGGACTGGCAACCCTTTAAGGACCTAAATCGCGCCAACAAACGCAACGCCTGGTCACACACCGGTAAGATCCCTGATCCGGTCTGGCACTACGCCTATTGGTCTCCCAGCGGTGGCCACGCCGGGGCGGACGACGTGGGTGTCACCCTGCGCTGGACGGCTCCATCTGATGCGACCATTCGCATTGACGGGAAGCTGAATCGCCCGAGCGAGAAAGGCAATGGCGTGCGCGCCTGGATCGTCAGTGACCGTCAAGGTGTCGTCAAGGATATCGCCGTGGGTGCAAAGCAGATCCTGCCGGTCGATGTGCCAGCGTTGACCGTGAAGGCGGGAGAGGTGCTGAGTTTTGTCGTCGGCTCCGAAGGCTCCACCGATAGCGATTCCTACATCTGGGCACCGCAGATCTACGTGGGCAACGAGTTGCTGACGGACGCGGCCCGCGATCTCTGTGGCAAAGACGGCTGGCCGATCGATGGGCGTGAGCATCCACAGACGCCGCTGGCGCAGCTGGGCCAGGTGCTCATCATGAGCAACGAGTTCATGTTTGTGGACTAAGGCCCGTCAAAGACGATGCCCTCGGCGGGCTTGCCCTTGGTGTGGTCCAGTCCTTCTGCGCGGCGCTTGCGGGCATCCGCGAAGAAGCTCTTCAAGATGCCCACGCAGTCATCGCCCAGCACGCCGCTGGTGATCTCGCAGCGGTGGTTCAGATTGGGAGCCTGAAGCAGGTTCCAAAAACCGCCCGCAGCACCGCCTTTGACGTCGGGGCAGCCAAAGATGACACGTCGCACCCGGCAGTGCACGATGGCACCGGCGCACATCGGGCAGGGTTCCTTGGTGACGTAGAGATCGCATTCGTTCAGCCGCCAATCTTCCATCGCGCTCTCGGCCTGAGTCAGTGCCAGCATTTCGGCATGGGCAGTGGCGTCCTTGAGCGTCTCCACCTGATTCCAGGATCGCGCGATGATGTTCCCCTGATGCACGATCACCGCGCCGATCGGGACCTCGTCCTGACTTGCCGCCTTGCGCGCCATCCGCAGCGCCTCCCGCATGAAGTGGTCGTCGCTAAGCAGGTCGATGGGAAATTCAGGGGTCACGCCTCAGAGAGACAACACCCACCCAGCTGCTGCAAACGGATTTTTGGGGGACGACGGAACGCTTCGTAGCTCCAAAAGCCTGACCGATCAGCGATGAAGAGCTCTTCTACCTGAAGGCACGCGGCAACAGCGACAAAGAATCTCGCAAGCTGATCGTCGAAGGCTTCCTGGCAGATGTGCTAAAGCGCTTCGGCAACAGCGAGGCGCTCGAAATGCTCGTCGGCCGCATCGACGAAAAGCTAGAGCGAACGGTGTAGCCGAGCACCGGAGCTGGGTATAGCCGCGAAAGAACGCAAAGAACGCAAAGAGAGCGGGAGAAGAATTTGTAGGCGTACTCGCCAGAGCACGGAGCCCCCGGCACCCCACTGACTTCGGCGACTTCTGCGCTGGATCGTGTGAATGCGTTCTCGTTGTTTGCAGGGGCCTATTGGACCACCAGAAATTTTGACCCGCAGGAATCGTCCGCTATTCGGGGCAATGTCCCCTGATCTGGGATCTATCATCCTACTTAGCTATGTTTTGACCGTTTCCTCCAAGCGGATCGACTTCCATCTTGCCAAAACCTTCACCGTCGTGAGATATAGAGCC
Source organism: Verrucomicrobiaceae bacterium (assembly GCA_024232965.1). GTDB lineage: Bacteria > Verrucomicrobiota > Verrucomicrobiia > Verrucomicrobiales > Verrucomicrobiaceae > JACKQF01. The sequence continues at coordinate 50,329 of JACKQF010000010.1, forward strand.
ATCCCCCTGCGCTTGGGTGCAGAATAAGAAACTGTTCGCCAAAAAAATGGAAGCCACCCTACCAACCGGAGAAACTAATCGCGTCTCGCCAGACACCGAGCCGGATTTTTGCCCGGTCTGCAACATGACCGGCACTATGGCACGCCAAGGCGGCGCTTATATCCGCTACATTGATGGGTGGTCTCACCAGAGGGTTCTACAGCTGACCTATCGGTGTCCACGACACAAGTGCGGAGCGTTGTTTCTCGCGGAGTTTGATTTCGACGGTGGGCGGGGATACGACCTGGATTCGAAGTGGGTTCTTCGAAGAGTATATCCGGATCTACCGGGCAAGCCTGAGTTGCCAGATTGCATCCACAAGATTTCGCCGTCATTCGAAGGGTTATACGGGCAGGCACTTCGAGCCAATTACTATGGACTGGATGACGTCTTCGGGATGGCTCTCCGGAAGGCGTTTGAGTTTCTGATCAAGGACTATTGCATCTCCAAACATCCCTACAAGGAAGCGGCTATCAAGGAGGCTTTCCTTGGGACGGTGATCAAGAACTACGTTGCCGATCCCAATATCAAGATCTGTGCGGAACGGGCCACTTGGCTTGGCAACGATGAGACCCATTACGAACGACGCTGGACCGGACACGATGTCAAAGACCTCCACACGCTGATCAAGTTGACTCTGAACTGGATTTCGAACGAGCAGTTGACGGCATCATACTTGGAATCCATGCAGCAGCAAAATAAGAAGGGCGTCGCACCACAATCCGCTACCCGTTCCGAGTCGGATTCGGAGGGTGATGACAAACCTCAACCAGAATCGGAGCCGCACCCCCGGTAGCGGCTGTGTGGACTTCGACGTTCGCCCAACTTCCAAGCGCCACGAGTTATCCGATGAGCAGCCCGATCCATTCTGGAACCGAGTCTGGCCGCCGCGCGGCGAAATGGTTGATTGCACCCTCTCTGCTTGTGGTCGCGGCAACGGTGTGTCTGCTGCCTTGGCTTCTTGAGACGAGACGACGCGTAGACAACGAGTATTGGGAGGGGCAGTTGAAGTTCGCAGAAGTCTCTCTCGGCATTGCCGCTAGCGGTGTGCCCTTTGTCATTCTGCGTTATCTGAGACGAGTGCCTTACCTCTGCCTCCTTGGGTGGCTCGTCGTGGCCGCTGGCTATTTGGCTCTGACGATCTACATGATCCAGTCTCATTTCCCTGTGGTCTCACAACTCGTTTTTGGCTCACTTGGAGTTGCCGGTTTGCTTATTGCTATTCGCGGCCTCGTAGCCGATATCAAACCCACCGATTCACTCACATGAGCATCCTCCACGAACAAACGAGGCCGAACCGCCAAGTCACCATTGAGACGCGGCGCTAGAGGTGTGGCTTGGTGGGTGGTGGGACCGCCGTGTCCTTAATGCTCAGCGTGGTTGGACCCCTGCCTTGCCGCGATCGCGGCCTCTTTGATGGCGATGCGATTCCGCAGAGACTGACGATCGGAGGTCCCCTCCTTTCAGCGTTTCAGAGCACTAATCAGTTCGTCCAGTTTATCGACGATGGATTGCACGTCGCCTTGGCTTGGGGGATCGCTGATGGAGATTCCCAGAGTGGACACCCCGTCGGTGTTGTTGCTGGTCTGGAAGTTGATCGCGTTCTCTAGATCGCCTTGGCTCACTTCTCCGCCGGGGCCTCCCCCGGTCGCGCCGTCACCGTCCTCCGTCGCGCCGTCACCGTCCTCCGTCGCGCCGTCACCGTCCTCCGTCGCACCGTTGCCTCCCTCTGTCGCACCGTTGCCTCCCCCGGTCGGACCGTTACCGTCCTCCGTCGCACCGTTGCCTCCCTCTGTCGCACCGTTGCCTCCCCCGGTCGGACCGTTACCGTCCTCCGTCGCACCGTTGCCTCCCTCTGTCGCACCGTTGCCTCCCCCGGTCGGACCGTTACCGTCCTCCGTCGCACCGTTGCCTCCCTCTGTCGCACCGTTGCCTCCCCCGGTCGGACCGTTACCGTCCTCCGTCGCACCGTTGCCTCCCCCGGTCGGACCGTTGCCATCCACGGCCAGACCGTTAGGGTCCTCCGTCGGACGGTTGGCGTTCCTGGTGCCGCTGGGGACGTCCTGAGTCCCGTACCAGAAGTCCGGTATCCGGTACCAGGGAAGGTGCCAGACATCCAAAAGTTGCCCTCAAACCACGACCTTTGTCGTCGCGGCCTTTGTTTGCGAAAAGCCGATGACGTCGACTTTATAGGGCAGGGCGGGCGAGATCAGCTTTCGCCCTTACCCGCGTGGTCCAGGCGGGACTGGGGCTGTGGGGGCGATTGGGGGTGTGGGCGTCTCTGAAACGCCCCATGTCCTCCGAACCGTTACCTGCACCCATTTTCGATCGGCATTGTCGGGCCGAAGATTTTCATTCGGTTGGGGATTGACCGCCAGAGGATTTCAAAAACAGGACCTTCGTTCCTGTTGCCTCAATGACTTTCCGAGTCCGCTGTTCAAAGTCGGCAGTCAAAGAGGTAGTCGGGAAGTCGCGGGCCTTGTAGATCACGGCGACCTTCGAGGGTCTCGGGGCAAGCTGTTGGATAAAGTCGCGGAGATCTGAATCCTTGATGCGAGAGGGTTCGGACGACGAATCGCGTGACTTGACGAAGAACGTCTTCTCGGTCGCTTCATAATGAAGCGCATAATCAATTTCTGCTAGCGGGCGGGTTGCTTCTTCCAGGGCATCGCCGATCAAACGCATCGACGCCTTGAGGCCCCCTCCCGTGGGAAAGCAATCGTATCGGTAGGCAGCAAACACCCCGACGACCGCAATCATGGAGGCCGTGATGACGATCTGTATGCCAGAGAAACGCTTCATTGGGTTGGCCTAACGTAAAGCAGATCAGGTGCGCAGATCAAGCGTCGCCGCCATCCTGCAAGTTCGGGGCTGACGCTTGGCTCCAGGTTCGCCAACCCTTCGTATTCCTTCCTCACACCGCTACGCACCCTGCGACAGGGAACGCCGAGGCCACGGCAGATGGCATACGATCCGATGCGCGCATGCTTCTTGTTGGTCCCAGACGCAAATCGCAGCGTCAATCGGCTCTGCCGTTGGATTGCCCCTGAACGGCCTGCCCCGTGACAGGGACCCCAAAACTCGGGCCGATTTTTGGGGGTTCCGGCCCGGTGGCACATCTGGGTTAGGGCTCGTACCAGGGGTTGGGAGTGTAGAGGCCCTGGAAGCAGGGGTCGCGGAGGTAGTCGAGCTTTTTGCAGCGCACCCAGTCGCCGCCTTGGCGGAGGAGGATCTGTTCGTCGGCGCGCAGGCGGAGGATGTCTTCTGGCTGGACGTCTTTGCCGAAGAGCTCTGCCAGTTGCCGGGCGACGAAGTGGTTGCTGGGCTGGAAGATCTGCAATTGCCCGGCATTGTTCACCATGGTTTCCCAGTCGCTGGGGTACAATTTCTTCAGTTGCTGGAGGTCCTGGAGGTAGATGGAGACCTTCACGCCATAGCCGCGCAGGAGGGTGAAGGCGGTGCTCAACTGGGACAGGGCTCCGATCGCGGCGACCTCGTCCACCCAGAAGCCGGTCTGGGTCTTGGGGGCTTTTTTCCGGGACATGGCGACGGAAAAGAGGGTGCTGAGCCAGCAGCGCAGCAGGAGCCCGTGGGAGTGCAGTCGGGTGACGGGCAGGATGAGGTAGATGGTGGTCGGCTCTCCCTGGCGGAAGGCCTCCAGGTCAAAGGTGGTCTTCTCCAGGGCGCGCTCGACATTGGGATCGCCGATGAGGCGCAGGTGCTGCTGGGCGGTGCTCAAGATGCCGCTGCGGGTGACATCGGCAGTGCTGAGGAAATTGGCAATCGTGGCGCGGGCCATGGCGGGCATCTTCTTGCCCATCGTATCGAGCAGGACGGCGAGGTTGTAGACGACGTCGTCGGACATGAGGAGCTCCCGCAGGCGGCCAAAGGTGCGCTTTTCTGGGGGCTCGCAGGCCAGCATGTAGCAGGTCAGGGCGCTGATGAGGGAGTCGCCGTTGTTGTCCCAAAACGGGTCCTTCAAAGAGCCTCCATGGTCAGGATGTAATAGGCCGGGGGAGGCGAGTGCGAACTCTTCTGGCGAGTCGCCGGAGAACTGGATCACGTCCAGCGGGTTCAGGCTGTCGGGTTCTTTGCTGGCAACTTTGAAGGGGTCCAGGTAGATGACCTTTTGACCCAAGGTCTTTTCCCGGAAACGGCCTGTGACGGCGGCGGCCTCGCCCTTGGGATCAACGACGACGGCAGAGCCGCGCCAGGTGAGGAGCTGGGGGATGAGGCTATTGCGGCCCTTGCCACTGCCCGTTTTGGCGATGCAGATGCTGTGGGATTCGCGGTTGTCAGTCCACTCTGCCTCGAAGCGATGGGCGGGAGAGAGTGGCGCGGGATCGGCCTCCACTGAATGAAAACCGATGGACCGACTAGGCGGCTGGATTTCCTTCCAGCCAAGGAGGAGGTGGCCGGCATTAAAGGCGCGGGTGAGTGCGGCCTTGGTGGGGTACTGAGGTTTGCGTCGTGAAGACATGATGCGATTCGATGGATTGAGAGGTTAGCGTGAGGTGTGCAGAGGAGGCGGGTCAGCGGCACGGCAGCTGGCTGCGCGATCTCCCACGGGCGCAAATTTTTGCATACCGGATAGGTGCTTGGAAGCGCGGACCCGCCCGCGGAAGCAGGTGACTCCTGACCCGCGCGACCCACAGAATTTTCAGTTCAGGAGATGAGACGCGGAAAAATTCACCTCATCTGCCTTCTGCTTGAGGCCTCAGTTCTGAATTGACTTTTTTGTCACAATTTGATGCTCTCGCTCCTAATCCAGCCACCAAATGTTTGACCCCGACCTCACGGATCAGATCAAGAAACTGTTCTTCACGCAGAAGATCAACCTCAACCAGTTGTGGTCGCTCGTCGTCCTAGCTGGTGTGGACAAACTCGCGCCCTCCACGGCAAAGCCAGACCATGACGAACTGGTGCGTGCCCGCAAGGCGGTGAAAGTCTTGCAGACACATCTGGGCTTTGAGCTGCTATCCGATGAAGTGGACGACGATGGCGCCCACACCCGCCTGACGCCTGCCGGAATCGAACTGGTCGGCACAGCGATGCGGTTCTTTGAGGACTCGAACGGCATTGCCTTGGAAAACCAAAAGCACGGCCGCTCTGTGCGGATCGGCAGCAGTGCCACGCTTTTGCATTGGCTGGTTTTGCCAAATATCGAAGCCCTCCAGGCGAGGACAGCCGAGTTTGAAACATCACGGCAGCCGGAGCTGGGCTTTATGCAGATCGAGCGCGATGAAGTGCGCAATGGGCTTTCGACCCACGGGCTGCACATGGCGATCCTGCGCGAGGACAAGGATCTTTCCGCCGACTGCGTCGAGCAAAAAACCCAGCGCCCAGGGTTGGAGGTGCTGGCAGAGTGGGCGCAATGGTCGGACGCAGAATTTGCCGCCTGGTATGCCCGTGACGACAATCCTCTGCGCGACGGTAAGACGAACGGTAAATCGCGCATTTCGGTTCCGCTAGGGAGTTACCGCTATGTGTTGTGCATGCAGCCAAAGTGGTGGGAGCAGCTGAAATCCGAAGCGCGGCGGGATGGGGTAAAGTGGCAGTCCAGGGTGAACCTGGCACTTTGCACCAATCACCGATCTTTGCGATCTCGGCTGATGAGCCTGGAGAAGCAAGACTCCTTTCAAGTGCGGCTGCGGACGGATACCTGGGTCGCCTCTGCTCAGGTGGCGGCGCATGGAAAGTATGCAACCGTTCTGCCCTCCATCGCCGACATGCCCGCCATGGGCCTCAAGGACATCGGGCCCCTCGACAAGCTGGAGCCAGAAAAGGTGCTGCTGGTTTTTAACCCCTCCATTCTGCGGGTAAAGCTCTTCCGCCAGATGCTGCATGCGGTCGGTTGCACCATCAGCCATGCGCTCGCTTTCGCGAGTCAGGAGAAAGACTCGCCCGCTAAATAAGCGCGCAACGGATCTTGCAAAACGGTCGCTCTTGGGTGTAAAGCTCCGCACAATGCAGACCCGCCCAATCACCTCCGCAGACCTTCGCAGTTCCGTCATCGCCGTCCCCCCGCTGTGCCGCAAGGCGGACCTGACGCTGGCTGATGAAGAGAATACCAAGCTCATCCGCCACATGGAGGCCGGCGGCATCCGCACGCTGCTGTATGGTGGCAATGCCAATCTCTACAACATCGCGCCATCGGAGTTTCCAAAGCTGCTTGAGTATCTGGCCTCGGCAGCTGCGGCTGATACGCTGGTCGTTCCTTCGGTCGGACCTCTTTACGGCAATATTATCGATCAGGCAGCGATGCTGCGGGAGTTTCAGTTCCCGACGGCAATGATCCTGCCGACGCTGTTCCCCTCCAAACCGGCAGGCGTCGCGATCGCGGTGCGGCATTTCGTGGAGCGCAGCGGCATCCCAGCGGTTCTCTACATCAAGGAAGAAGGCTACGTGACACCCGAGATCGCGGCTGAACTTGTGAACGACGGGCTTATCTCCTGGATCAAATACGCCATCGTGCGCAAGGATCCAAAGGAAGACGCCTTCCTCAGCAAGCTGATCGAACTCGTCAACCCAGACATGATCGTCAGCGGCATCGGCGAGCAACCGGCTATCGTTCACACACAGGATTTTGGTCTGGCAGGATTCACCGCCGGCTGCGTCTGCGTCGCCCCAGCGATCTCCGCCGCCATGCTGCGCGCCATCACTGCGGGTGATCTGGCTGAGGCGGATCGTCTGCGCCAAATCTGCCTGCCACTGGAAGATCTGCGCAATGCCCATAGCCCGATCCAGGTGCTGCACCATGCGGTCGCGCTGGCAGGCATCGCGGACACGGGTCCCTTCCTGCCATTGCTGACAGAGCTCCCTGCAGACTTGCTGCCACCGATCGCCGCTGCGGCCCAGGCGTTGCTGGCTGCGAACAATGCTCTGGCATAACACCGACATTTTTTGCGCATCCAAGAGCTGCGGCTGGGGTTCATGATTCGTCATGCCCAACCGCATCCTATCCCTGCTCTTCGTTTTCCTCGGCACCTCGTCCTACGCAGAGGAGGCGCTGATCCAGCGCGAATGGGTGATCGACGGGGTGAAGCGGCAGGCGCTGGTCTGTGTACCTGCGACGGCCAAAGAAAAGCCTGCGCCTCTGGTCTTCGGCTTTCACGGGCATGGCGGGAACATGGCGAACTCTGCCCGCAGCTACCACGTCCACAGCTTATGGCCAGAGGCCATCGTGGTCTATCCACAGGGGCTGAACACGCCGGGTCGGCTCACCGATCCAGAGGGGAAAAAGCCGGGCTGGCAGAGCAATGTGGGCGATCAGGGAGATCGCGATCTGAAGTTCTTCGATGCCATGCTGGCCAGCATGCGGGGTGAATACAAAGTCGATGACGCTCGCATTTATTCCACCGGGCACTCGAACGGCGGTGGCTTCACCTACTTGCTCTGGGCAGCGCGGGGCGATCAGTTTGCGGCGTTTGCGCCTTCCGCATCGGCCGCCTCCCGCACCCGAGATCAACTCAAGCCCAAGCCGGTGCTGCATGTCGCCGGGGAGAATGATCCGCTGGTCAAGTTCGCCTGGCAAGAGGCACAGATCAAAGCCCTGATCACCCTGAATCAATGTGGCGCCAGTCAAGCGTGGGAACTGGATCGCAACTGCAGCTATTACCCGTCGAAGATCGGCTGTCCGGTGATCACCGCAATCCATCCAGGCACCCACTCTTATCCCAAAGAGGCGCCGGAGGTCATCGTGAAGTTCTTCAAGAGCCAGAGCAAGCAGCCCTGATCGCTCCCTCCGTGCAAAAAGAAGGCGCGGGAAAGGATCTCTCCCTCCCCGCGCCTCGTGGATTATGGACCCGGTGTCGGACCTTACTGGATCTCGATCCGGCGTGGTTTGGCGGCTTCTTTGACGGGCATCTTAACCCTCAGGATGCCGTCCTCGATCGTTGCCGTCAGCTTGTCCTCTTCGACCGGTGTATTCAGCTTCAGGCGAAGCACGAAGGGCAGGTCAGAGAGTTCGCGATGCAGCGACTTCACGTCGGGCGACGCGTTTTTGGGGCGCTCGCCCCGGATACTGAGGACCTCGTTTTCGAGATCAATGGTCACGCCTGACTTCGGCACGCCGGGCATCTCGATGCGGACTTCGTAGGCTTCGGGACTGCCCTCGACGCTGTAGCGCGGTTTGCGGGCGGATTCATCGACGCCGCAGGTCGGTGCGGCTTGGCGGGTTGCAGTGGCAGGGGTGCAGCAGTTGGTGTTCATGATGGATGATGAGTCTATAGGTTGAGTTTGAATCGCTGGGCGGCGGTTAGCCGACGGTAATGGTGCGGGGTTTGCGTTCCTCCTGCTTCGGTAGAGTGACCGTCAGCAGACCGTCCTCCAACTTGGCAGAAATGGCGTCTGCCTGCACGGCCTCCGGCACAGAGATGGATCGTGTCAGGGTGAAGGACTGTTCGGCGTCGCCGTTCTTCTCCTTCTTTTCGACCGAGACGGTCAGGAGCCGATCATGGAGTTCCACCTTGGTGTCCTCCTTCTTGACCCCTGGGACCTCGAAGGTAGCAACGTAGTTGTTGGTGTCTTCGTGGACATCCGCAGCGAGTCGGCCAGTCACTGAGGCGGGGAGCATCTCGCCGAGCTGGCCAAAGAACTGGCCTAGAGCTGGGACTCCCGCAAAAGGATGACGCAGCCATTGGTCAAAATCGGAGACACTGCCGAGGACGGATGGATTGAATCGTGTGAGTTTCATGGGATTTGGTTTGATGGTTTGGATTGGTTTTTGAAGTTGAGATCGTGGAGATCTATTCAGGCCACCGAGTGTGCATCGGACGTGCCAAATGTCGTCGATGGTGCTACAATGCCCGTAAATACAGGATTGCAGCAATTTGAGCTCATGTTTTGGCATTGGCCATAAGTGCAAAAATGGCACTAATGGAGAAACATTGACGCGGAAAGATTAGTGCCCTTATGACGCTTCATCCCGCTACTTGACCAGTCGGTTCCGGCCCCATAGACTAAGCCTCAATTCCGATGTCCCGCTGCCTGACCATCCTTGGAGACCTTTGCCGTCGCTGGTGGCGGCGCGGCTTGTTGGTCGGTGTAGGGCTGGCCATCACCACTGCTGGAGTGATCGCCTTCTGTCACTATCGGGTGCTTGGTGTGGCTGAGGGCCGTTGTTACGACCGGCTGGATGCCGTCCCCAGTGGGAGCGTGGCACTGGTGTTAGGCTGCTCGAAGTATGTGGCAGGACATCGGCCGAATCGATTTTTCAATACCCGCATTCAAGCCGCGACAGAACTCTATCGGGCGGGGAAGGTTCGCGCGCTGATCGTCAGCGGTGACAATTCCACCAAGAGTTATGACGAGCCCTCAGACATGAAAGAGGCGCTCGTCGCGGCAGGAGTGCCTGAGGCGGCCATCTACTGCGACTATGCGGGCTTCCGCACCTTCGACTCTGTCATTCGGGCGCAAAAGATCTTTGGCCAGACGCAGCTTGTGATCGTGTCCCAGCGCTTTCATAACGAGAGGGCGGTGTATCTGGCGCAGAAGCTGGGCATTAACGCCAGCGGCTACAATGCAAAGGCGATTGCCACCCGATCCGCACCAATGACCTACGCACGCGAATGGCTCGCGCGCGTGGCGGCGGTGCTAGACGCAGAGATATGGAAAGCCAAACCCAAGTTCCTGGGTCCGGAGATCAAGATCGCAGCAGCGACTAAGCCTTAGCGGCCTTGTCTTCAGCGGACTTTTTCTTCTTCTTGCCACCGGCGTTGCGGAGCGCCTTTGGAATCGGATCTTCCTTCTTCTGCAGCGCGCGGCGCAGCTTCCGAAGGGCGATGTTCTGGAGCTGGCGGATACGCTCGCGCGTGACGCCGAATTCCTGACCAACTTCTTCCAAGGTGCGCGGCTTTTGACCATTCAGGCCAAAGCGTGCATCGATGATTTTTCGCTCGCGCTCATCCAGAACCGTCAGCAAGCCATCGAGCTGGCTGTGCATGTTCTTGTGGCTGAGGAGCTCAAAAGGCGTCTGGGCACTCTCATCGCCGACGATTTCACCGAACTCGGTGCTGTCATCATCGCTGATCGGTGCGTCCAGGGAAGCAGGGCGCATGGAAGCGACCTTGAGCTGAGAAAGCTTGGCGCGATCGATGCCGATTTCTTCGGAGAGTTCGTCATCGGTCGGTTCGCGGCCCAGTTCTTCGGACATGGACATCGCAACGCGACGCATCTTGCTGATCTTGTCCACCATGTGGACAGGGAGGCGGATGGTCTTGGACTGGTTGGCGAGGGCGCGCTTGATGGATTGTTTGATCCACCAGGCAGCATAGGTGGAGAGTTTGCCGCCCTTGTTGGGGTCAAAACGCTCCACGGCTTTCATCAGGCCGATGTTTCCTTCAGAAATCAAATCAAGAAGAGGCAATCCGTAGTTGGCGTAATCCTGCGCGATCTTCACGACCAGGCGCAAGTTAGCGCGGATCATGTGCGAGCGTGCCTCAGGGTCACCGCGCTTGATCCGTTCAGCGAGCTCGACCTCCTGGTCGGGGGTCAGCAAGTCAGTCTTGCCGATCTCCCGAAGGTAGATCTTGATGCCGCCATCGAGTTCCATGTTAGACATTTGGTAGTTGGGTCAGAAAGTAAAAGAGCTTCGTCCCCACATCATTACATCAGTGGAGAACCTGTTCTTACGCTATGATTACCGATTTTCTTCCGGAAAGTTGCAGCAATTTTGCTGCCAAGTTTTGGTTGGGGAAGAAAAAGGGCCAATCATTGGGCTCAAGATGGTCCGGACGAATATCGCAACCGTTGAACTTGATTGGAGAGGGCAAGTCAATAAAAAAAGCTGAGTTTTCAGATTTGTGATGAATTTTTGGGCTGTTTTGGGCGAAGTTTATCCCTGACCACATGCATTAAGTCTGTCAGCGACACTCATTCCCACTAGAGTATATAGGCAATTGAGCGCCAATTGTGACACTATTTCGTCAGAAATTCGCAAAAACCCCTGAATTCGGGATCACTGAGCGAAGGGGAGCCCAAAAACTCAGTGCGGTATGCTGCAGCCGGGGCCGACGGTTTCAAAGAAATCCGTTCCCTTGTCATCGATCAGAATGAAAGCCGGGAAGTCCTGGACTTCGATCTTCCAAATCGCTTCCATTCCGAGTTCGGCAAATTCGACCACTTCGACTTTCTTGATGTTTTCCTTGGCCAGAATGGCTGCTGGTCCGCCAATGCTGCCAAGGTAGAATCCACCGTGCTTTTTGCAGGCCTCGGTGACTTGTTTCCCGCGATTGCCTTTGGCGATCATGACCATGCTGCCGCCGTGGCTCTGGAATAGGTCCACATAACTGTCCATGCGACCCGCTGTCGTGGGGCCAAAACTTCCGCTTGGCATCCCGGCTGGGGTCTTGGCTGGGCCTGCGTAATAGACGGGATGCGCCTTGAAGTAGTCTGGCAGGGCCTCGCCAGCGTCAAGGCGCTCTTTGAGCTTCGCGTGGGCGATATCCCGAGCGACGATGATCGGGCCATTGAGCAGGAGCCGTGTCGTCACGGGATATTGGCTCAGTTCTTCCCGAATGGCCGCCATCGGCTTATTCAGGTCGATCCGCACAGCGGCGGTGTCTTTGCGATGGCGCAGCTCTACGGGGATGTATTGCAGCGGGTTGGTCTCCAGTTGTTCAATGAAGATGCCGTCCCGGGTAATCTTTCCTTTAGCCTGGCGGTCGGCGGAGCAGGAGACCCCAATGCCGATGGGGAGAGAGGCTCCATGTCGTGGGAGCCGGATCACGCGCACGTCCAGTGCGAAGTATTTGCCACCAAACTGTGCCCCGATCCCGCAAGTGCGGGCAGCTTCCAGCATCTGGGCCTCTAGTTCCACATCGCGAAAGGCGCGGCCGTGTTCGTTCCCGGTGGTGGGCAGGTTGTCGTAGTATTTGGTGGAGGCCAGCTTTACGTGCTTCATCGTCGCCTCTGCGGAGGTGCCGCCGATGATGAAGGTCAGGTGATATGGTGGACAAGCTGCGGTGCCTAGCGTGACCATTTTTTCCGTCAGGAACTTCACGATTCCCTTGGGATTCAGGACCGCGCGGGTCTCCTGGTAGAGGAAGGCTTTGTTGGCAGAGCCGCCGCCTTTGGCGATGAAGAGGAACTTGTACGCATCGCCGTCGGTGGCGTAGATATCGAGCTGGGCCGGTAGATTGGTGCCGGTGTTTTTCTCGGTAAACATGTCCAGCGGTGCGTTCTGGGAGTAGCGCAGATTGTTTTCCGTGTAGGCCTGATACACGCCCTTCGATAAAGCGCTCTCATCACCACCGCCGGTCCACACTTGCTGCCCCTTCTTGCCCAAGATGATGGCGGTGCCGGTGTCCTGGCAAAAAGGCAACAGGCCAGCGGAGGCGACATCGCCATTCTTCAGCAAGGTCAGGGCGACCATGCGGTCGTTTTCAGAGGCCTCCGGGTCGTCGAGGATCGCAGCGACTTGTTTGAGGTGCTTCGGGCGCAGGAAAAAATTGATGTCGTGAAAAGCCTGGTTTGCCAACAAGGTCAGCGCCTCGGGCTGCACGACCAGGACCTCTTTGCCGTCAAATTGCGCTGTGGAAACGTGCTCCTTGGTCAGCAGACGATACTCTGTGTCGTCGGTTCCGAGTTCAAGGAGTTCCTGGTAATGAAAAGCGGGCGTGGGCATGGCGATAGGCTGCTAACTTGAAATGGGTTACGCCCCAGGGCAAAGGGAAAGGCTGCTCTTCTATTGCTTCTCAGGCGCTCCTCACGGTTTTGAGGCTGCGGCTTCTGCGCGCTTTTTGAAGGCCGAGAGGCTGCGATACGGAAAGGGCAATGGCGTTGAAGCGGGCATTTCATCCAGCACCTTCTGGAGTTGCTGCCGGGCTGCCGTTACCTCTGGGCTAGCGTCGGCAGACAAGGGGTGCTGCTCGGTGGGATCGGTTTGGAGGTCGTAGAGCTCGCCCTTGTGGTTCAGCTTGAACCGATGGTCACGCACCACGCGGTCGTCGGCGTAGTGATTGAAAATCCATTCCCTGGGCGGCTCGGCCTGACCGCGCAGGTAGGACGCCTGGGATTTGCCGTCGATCGTCACGCTTTTTGGGATCGTGGCGCCGGCGAGATCACATACCGTCGGCAGGATGTCCGTAAAATCTGCCAGTGCTCCAGTGCGTCCGCCCGGGATCAGCGCTGGACTGTAGCCTATCAGGACCACGTCCCCGCCGGCTTCGTTGATCTGGTAGAGCCCACCTTGAACGACACGCCCGTTGGCACGGGCGGACAGAGACTTTTCCGTGCCGTTGTCGGAGGCGATGATGACGATAGTTCGTTTCATCAGATCCAAGGTTTCCAGCTCACGGACCAGTTCGCCAACCTGCTTGTCGGCATAGCGCAGCATATCGCCAAAGGCTGCGTGTTCGTCGGCAGGCGGGTTGTCCTTGTTGTCGGGGGTTGAGACGACGTGTTCTTTGACGTTTTGGCCGTGCGTCAGCACCAACGGCGCGTAGAGGAGGAAGGGATGGTCTTTGTGTTTGCGGATGAAATCGATGCTAAACTTCTGGAAAACGTCCGGGCCAAAGGCACCCTCATGAGTCTGGCGCTCGCCCTTCGAATTCAGGGTCACCGGGTCCCAGTAGCGGCTTTCAATCTTGCGAGTCGCCTCGCTGAGGAAGACATGATCATTGTTTGCGATGGCCTCCTCGAAAGCCTTTTGAAAACCTGCGTCCGCCTTGTCTCGATCAATGCTTCCGGGCCAGACGAGGTATTCATTGAAGCCATGACGAGTGATTGCATCGGGCTCCGCGTAGAGGTTGTTCACCTGCCACTTGCCTGCCATCCCGGTCGCGTAGCCGGCGTCCCGCAGCAGCCGTGCAAACGTCACTTCCCGGTGGGGATCAAACCCGCCGCCGCTGTAGAGCGCCGCATCGTGATGCAAATACCAACCCGTGCGCAGTGGATAGCGGCCGGTCAAGATTTCCACGCGACTGGGACCGCAAACGGTGGTGGTATAGCAGTGGGAAAAACGCACCCCAGCGGCCGCCAATCGATCAATGTTCGGTGTGCAGTTTTCCTCGCTACCGTAGCAGCGAAACCACTCCTGCCCGACATTGTCCAAGAGCAGAACGACGATGTTTGGCGGCGGAGCGGCAGTTTCTGCGGCAGGAAGAAGCGCACTGCCCAAGAGTGCCATTGCGGATACAATCAGTGTTGCCTTCATGCCCCGCAGCATGAGGGTTGCGGCGCGTGATGGCAAGCGTTCAGGAAAAGAACAGCAAAACCATTACCTGAGCGACCAAGATTCGGCAGAGCATCGTCAGCGGATAAACAGTGGCGTATGCGACGGAGGGCGCATCTGAACCTACCATGCCATTGGAAAAGGCTAGGGCCGGGGGATCGGTCATGCTGCCTGTCAGAAGGCCGCAAATCGCGATGAAATTCAGTTTCAATGCTCGCCGGGCAAACAAGCCTACGAGCAGCAAAGGAACCATGACGACCAAGACCGCCACCCCTGCCCAGAGCAGACCGTCGCGGCTCATGACGGTGGCGAAGAATTTGGGGCCGGCGGTGAGTCCGACGCAGGCGAGGAAGAGTGAGATTCCCAGTTCTCGAAAAGCAATGTTGGTATTGGCCGGCATGTGCCAGACAAGCGGGCCGATTTTTCCTACCCGGCTCAGGAGAATCGCGACGATGAGCGGTCCTCCTGCTAGGCCGAGACGCAGCGGGCTTGAAAGGCCTGGAATGAATACGGGGATCAGCCCAGCGAGAACGCCAAGCGCTAGGCCGATGAACACGGGAATGAATTGCGTTTGATTGAGCGCCAAAAGCGAGTTCCCGAGGGCCTCAGCCGCTCGGTCGATGTGGCTGGATTCGCCGACCACATGGAGGAAGTCTCCGAACTGAAGCCGAATATTCGGGACGGCCGTCATCTCAACCCCGGCGCGAACGATTCGCGTCAGACTCACGCCATAAAGGGAGTCGAGGCCGAGTTCAGCAATGGTTTTGCCGAGCATCTTGCGGTTCGTGACGACGACGCGCCGGAACTGAATTGAACCCTGCGCCCGCATCAGATCGATATCGGTAGGGCTGCCGATGATCTTTTGGAAATTGGCGACGTGTTCCGCCGTGCCGACTAGCAGCAGGCAATCGCCTGTGTGAAGAATGGTATCCTCTGTGGCGGTGGTGACCTCTTCTGAGTTCGCGCATTGGATGCGGGAAATCATGACGCCGGTCTCGCGACGACCGGGCAGGTTGCGGAGCGCCAGACCGTCAAGGTGGGCGTTGTCGACGACGACGTTCAGACGGACCAAGGGCTCCACACCGTGGGTCTGACTGGATTCAAATTCCTTTAGCTCTGCAGCGACATCGATGCTGAAGATTTTACGCAGGATCAGGAGGGTGGCGATGATGCCAATGATGCCGATCGGGTAACTGGCAGAGTAGGCCAACGTTGGCAGTGCCAATTGCTCCGGCGGGGCTCCGACAGCCACCAGGGCCTGCTGGGCCGCGCCCAGTGACGGAGTATTTGTCGTCGCCCCAGAGAGAATGCCCAGTCTGGCACCCGCCTGCACTTGGAACAGTACCCCAAAGAGCCAATTCACTGCTGCTCCGACTAGGACGATGCCGAGGGCGCAAAGATTGAGCTTGATGCCGCCATGCCGTAGCGAGGCAAAGAAACCCGGCCCCAATTGTAGGCCCATGGTGAAGACAAAAAGCATGAGTCCGAATTCGCGCAGGAATTCGAGGACGCTTGGCTCCAAGTGAAAACCAAAACTCCCGACGATGAGACCGACGAACATGACGCCCGCAGAGCCCAGACCGATGCCGCGGATCTTGACAGAGCCGAGGGCGAGCCCACCAGCGGATACGGCGGCAAGCAGCACGAGGGCAGTCGCCGTTTCGCTGCTGGCAGCCGATGCTAGAGGTAAAAGGGAGGTCATTGGGGGGAGCACGGATGCGTTCATAGAACCATCCATGCCATCCGACCCGTAAATCTTGGCGACAATCCTGCCGCACAAGAAGTGGGGAGTCTCGGGTCCAGTATTAGCCCTTCAGACCCTCTTGGCGGAGGAAGTTCTCCACCCAAGTGATGTCGTACTGACCGTTCTGGAAGTCCGACGTTGTCAGGATCTTACTCTGCAGCGGAATCGTCGTCTTGATGCCTTCCACCACGAACTCGCCCAGAGCACGCCGCATGCGGCGGATGGCGATCTCGCGTGTCGCACCAGTGACGATCAGCTTGGCAATCATCGAATCGTAGTAAGGAGGCACTTCGTAGCCGGCATAGACGTGCGTATCGACACGCACACCACGTCCGCCAGAGGTGTACCAGAGATTGATCTTGCCTGGGCTAGGCGCGAAGTTCCGGAATGGATCTTCAGCATTGATCCGGCATTCGATTGCATGACCGCGAGGGTGGGCATCGACGACGTGGCTGGAGAGCGGCAGGCCTGCGGCGATGCGGATCTGCTCCTTGATCAGGTCGCAACCAAAGACTTCCTCGGTGATGGGATGCTCCACCTGAATCCGGGTGTTCATCTCCATGAAGTAAAAGTTCTCGCAGGTATTATCGACGAGGAACTCAATGGTGCCGCAGTTCTCGTAACCGATCTCTTTGCAGAGCTTCACGGTTGCCTCACCCATCTTTTGGCGGAGTTCTGCGGAGATTTTGGGGGAGGGGCACTCCTCGATAATCTTCTGATTCCGGCGTTGCATGGAGCAATCGCGCTCGCCCAGATGAACGACGTTGCCGTGGCTGTCTGCGACGACTTGGAATTCGATGTGGTGGGGGCGCTCGACAAGTTTTTCCATGTACATGGCACCATCGCCAAAGCACTTTTGAGCTTCCATCGAGGCTGCCTGGAAGGCGGAAATCAGGGTAGCTTCGTTGAGGACTGGGCGCATGCCGCGTCCGCCGCCACCGGCCGTGGCCTTGATCATGACGGGATAGCCGAGGCGTCGGGCGACCTCGAGCGCTTCTTCCTCATTCTTAACGATACCGTCTGAACCGGGGGTGATGGGCACGCCAGCTTTCAGCGCCGTGGCGCGGGCGGTGTTCTTGTCGCCCATCATCGTGATACAGCGTGCCGGCGGTCCTATGAACTTGATTTTGCACTGGTCGCAGATCTCCGCAAACTCGGCATTCTCAGAGAGGAACCCGTATCCGGGGTGGATGGCGTCCACATTGGCGATCTCTGCCGCGCTGATGATGCGGCTCATCTTCAGGTAGCTCTCGCTACTTGGGCCGGGGCCGATGCAGATGGCTTCATCGGCGAGATGGACGTGCATGGAGTCAACGTCTGCCTCTGAATAGACAGCGACGGTTTTGACATCCAGCTCTTTGCAGGCGCGAATGACGCGCAGGGCGATTTCGCCACGGTTTGCTACCAGGACTTTTCGGAACATCTGGGGAAGTAGGAGGGGTAAGGAGGCCGGGGAGCTTGCGTCCCGGGCATCGCGGGATCAGGCCTTCAGTTCAAAAAGCGGCTGGCCGTACTGGACGGGCTTGCCATCTTCAACTAGCACTCGCGCGATGGTGCCGCGGGCTTCTGCCTTGATTTCATTCATGACCTTCATGGCCTCAA
This sequence comes from Verrucomicrobiaceae bacterium, assembly GCA_024232965.1. GTDB lineage: Bacteria > Verrucomicrobiota > Verrucomicrobiia > Verrucomicrobiales > Verrucomicrobiaceae > JACKQF01. The sequence continues at coordinate 67,887 of JACKQF010000010.1, forward strand.
TGATGCAGACAGTGGTATTTTCGTCGACGGGATCTCCGACGTTGATGAAGGACTTTTCTCCAGGAGCGGCGGAGCGATAAAAAGTGCCGACCATGGGGGAGTTCACCGTGGGGCCCACGGGATCCGACGCAGCGGCCGGGGCAGCAGCGGCGGTGGCGGCTGGCGCAGCAGCCACTGGGGCCGGGGCAGCGGCGGGCATCGCCATCATTTGAGCAGGAGCAGCGGCAGGCAGGCAGGCCAAGAGCTGGCGTGCGGCCTCCAGGTCTGAACCGCGGCGCAGCTCGATCTTGCTGCCATCGCGTTCAAAGTTGAAATGCGTGAGATTGTTATCGGCCATGAGGGCCACGATTTGTCGAATTTGCTTCAGGTCCAAAGCGGGTGCCTCCTTATCGGCTGTTTTGTTGTCTTCCATGCGGGAGTGTGATTGGTGAACGTGCGGATGTTAGCCTGCCGTATGAGACTGGCAAGAGTAAAGGAAGGCTTGACGGTTTACGATTCTGGGCGGTTTTTGCATAAATTGGGGCTATTTTTTGGTGATTTGCGTGGTTTGTGATCCAAATCGGGAACTTTTCATCGGGCCTGTCTGTGGAGGAGTTTTTGTTGTTCGGGTGGGGTTAGTTCCCTCCATTGACCTGCAGCCAAACCACTTTCAGATAACTGAAACTGCCCAATCGCGACCCTTAGAAGGCGCAACGTAGGCAACCCTATGGCGGCCGTCATGCGGCGAACCTGTCGATTCTTTCCCTCAGTCAGGGTTAGCGAGATCCAGGAAGTTGGAATGGATTTGCGGAAGCGAATGGGGGGAAGGCGTTCGGGGTGATGGACTTCCTTCTCAAGCAGGACCCGTGCCGTGCATGGCAGCGCCCGGAATTCTTTGAGCCGCACTCCGCGACGGAGCGGTTCCAAGGCTGACTCGGTGGCGGTGCCTTCTACCTGGGCATGATAGGTGCGTGGATGGGCTTGGCGGGGGTTCAGCAGGCGATCCGTCCAGCGTGGCTCGTCACTGAGCAAGAGCAGACCCTCAGAATCGCGGTCCAGCCTGCCGATGGCATACACGCCGGGCGGAAACCCAAACTCTGCCAAGGTGCGGTGGTGTGGCAGCTCCTGGGTGAATTGGGAGAGAACGTCGAAGGGCTTGTGGAAGGCGATCAGCAAGGCGTGCGCACCAATGACGGTTTTCAGTGGAAAAGCAACGAGGCAGACCCGTGCAGGTCTGCCTCGTGAAAAAAGGGTTGGTTGGAAATTTGGGCTTACTTGACGATGTCGAGCAACTCCACTTCAAAGATCAGCGCCTCGTTCGGGCCGATGTCGCCACCAGCGCCACTTGGGCCGTAAGCGAGATCGGAAGGAATGAAGAGCTTCCACTTGGAACCAACGGGCATGAGCTGAAGAGCCTCGACCCAACCGCGGATGACGCCTTGGACTGGGAACTCGATTGGCTCGCCACGATCGACAGAGCTATCGAAGACCTTGCCGTTGATCAGCGTGCCGTGGTAGTGAACTTTCACTTTGTCGGTGGCTGCTGGCTTTGCGCCTTTGCCTTCCTTCAGCACTTCATACTGAAGACCGCTAGCGGTGGTGGTGACTTCTTTGCGCTTGCCGTTTTCAGCGAGGAACTTGACGCCCGCTTCTTTGGAGGCATCACCAGCCTTGGCTGCGTTGGCCTGCATCTCAGCTTCAAAGGCCTGCATGGCAGCCATCAGTTCTTCGCGGGCATACTTGGGTTGCTTGCCATCCAGGGCGTCTTTCATCCCAGCCACAAAGGCTTCGATATCGACTTTGATGCCTTGGCCGGCGAACTGGCCGCCCATGTTGTTTCCGATGAAGTAACTGACTTTGTCCATAGGTGCGGGTCCTGGTGCAGGAGCTGGGGATGAGGGTTGTGCAGCAGGTTCAGCCGCGGCCGCAGCCGGGTTCTGCTTGTCTTGTGCGGCGGCGGAGCCCAGGGTGATCGCCAGGGCGAGGAATAAGCGGGTTTTCATGAGGCGCCGAGACTAAGCTGCCGGAGGCAAGCGGTCAACAGGCATGAGTGGAGAAATTATGGTCGCTCAGTCCTCTCGCGGAGGTGGACCCCCCAACTGCCCGATTACGCCCCCGCCAAAGGGAGCACCAAAGCGGATCGCCACCTCCACATCGGGGAAGTAAAAGACCTCGCTGGCATACGCTTCCCGCTTCGCGCGCCGGGCGGAGAGGATCCGGGCAATGATCGCCCCGCACACCAGCAGGCCCAGCAGCACTGCGGCCAACATCCACTCCCGCCGCTGCAAAAAGCGGTTCTGGAGGGCGCGGACTTCGTGCAGCGCCGTCAGTCTCTGCATCAAAAGGTTAGAGGCCCCAATGAGGCGCTGATCCAGCGGATCTACCTCCTTACCCACCAGTGAGCCCACCTCTTGGAGTGTCTGCACGACCTCCGGCGTGGAATACGCCGCCCAGACTTCGGGGGAAAGCGTCACTGAATAGGTCGCAGTGGATCGGTCATAAGCCAGCAGTGCCGCCTTCCCAGTGGGGCTCCAGGCTCTGCGCAACTCCTTGGCGCGGGTTTTGATGTTTGCTCCAGGCTCGACAAACGACGTGGCGAACAACCAAAAAGTGCAACCCGTCGCCGCGCGGAATTCTTCCGCTGCTGCCGCGATCGGCGGGATGGCCTCTGGGGGAACTGCGCGCGCCATATCCAGCACATGCTGGGCAGGGGCCGCTGGCAGCGCTGCCGCCGCTTTTCCGGCCCAGCCGGCGAGGCAGGACAGCACCAGACACCACCCCGCCCAGCGGGAAAAGTGGGCTCTGGCAGCGGATCGCAGGGAAGTCATACGGGGAGCTTAACAAACGTTTCCCGCGCGGAATCGCAACCACAACCACCGCAAACCATTGCAAACATGCTTAATCAGTGGCAAACCAAGGCCGTCATGGCCTCAAAAACTCCCTCTCCTTCCACTGGTCTCTGCTTCCTCGTCGGCGCTGGCCCGGGCGATCCCGGTCTGCTCACGATCAAGGGTAAGGAGTGCATCGAGGCCGCAGACGTCCTGGTGTATGACTACCTCTGCAACCCAGAATTCCTCCGCTACGCCAAGCCCGGCACCGAGCGCATCTACGTCGGCAAAAAAGCCCGCGCCCACACCCTGACTCAGGACCAGATCAATGAGCTCATCGTCAAACTGACCCGCGAGGGAAAAACCGTCACCCGTCTCAAAGGGGGCGATCCAGTGCTCTTCGGACGCGGCGCCGAGGAGGCCGCAGAACTCGCCGCCGCCGGTGTGCGCTTTGAGATTGTGCCTGGGATCACCAGCGCCATCGCCGGCCCCGCCTACGCCGGCATCCCCGTCACGCATCGTTCCCATGCGTCCATGCTGACCATATTCACCGGTCACGAGGACCCCACCAAGCCGGATACCTCGCTCGATTATGCAAAGCTCGCCGTCGCCGATGGCACCAAGGTCTTCCTCATGGGAGTCGAGCGCATCGAAGAGATCACCGGCCAGCTCATCAAGCACGGCGCAGCCGCCACCACGCCCATGGCGCTGGTCCGCTGGGCCACTCATGGCCGCCAGCAGACTCTGGTCGGCACGCTCGGCACCATGGCAGAAAAAGTTCGTGAGGCCGGGTTCAAGGCACCCGCCGTTGCCGTCGTTGGCGATGTCGTGACGGAGCGCGACACCCTGAACTGGTTTGAAAACCGCCCCCTCTTTGGCAAGCGCATCGTCGTCACCCGCACCCGTCATCAGGCTGGCGCGCTGACCCGCAGGCTCACCACCCTCGGCGCAGACGTCATCGAGCTACCCACCATCCGCATCGAGGAACCCCGCGATCTCTTGGCTTTTGGCGAGCTCGTGCAGGACTGCCACACCTACGACTGGATTATTTTCACCAGCCCGAATGGTGTCGAGGCCTTCTTCAAGATGTTTTACAAGCTCTACAACGACGCCCGCTCCATCGGCGGCGTCCGTATCGCCGCCATCGGACCCGGCACCGCAGATAAGATCCGCGAATACCACATGGCGGTGGACCTCATGCCAGACAAGAACTTCGTCGCCGAAGGCCTCGTCAAAGCCTTCAAAGACCACCAGGACATGGAAAACACCAGCGTCCTCTGGGTGCGTGCGGAAGAAGCGCGGGAAGTCATCGCCAACGAGCTCACTGGCCTGGGTGCCATCGTCGATGAGGCCCTGGCCTATCGCACCGTCCCCGAGACCGAAGACAACCTGGAGGCCATCGCCCGGCTCAAGGAAGAAGGCGCAGATCTCATCACCTTCACCAGTTCCTCCACCGTGGAGCACTTCCTCGGCCTCGGCATCCCGCTGCCAGAGGGCGCCAAAATTGCCAGCATCGGCCCCGTCACCTCCGCCACGCTGAAAAAGCACGACCTCAAGATCGATATCGAAGCCAAGGAGTTCACCATCCCCGGCCTCGTCGCCGCCATCGAAAAGAAGCTCGGCAAGTAGCAGCGGGCTCCAGCCACCTGGGCAAAAATAGCGCAATCCAGGCATAGCATCCGACGCAGCGGAACGCTATGCTGGCCGGATGAAGCGCTATTTGTTATTGTTGGTCGGACTCAGTGCCTCCTGCGCCCTCACCCATCGGCCCACCGCCGAGGACGAGCAGTATTTCCTGACCCAGGTAAAGCCCGTGCTGCAGCAGCATTGCCTGCGCTGCCACGCCGGCACCTTGCCCCCACCCGCGCTGAACCTCAGCAATCGCGATACCGCCTTTACCCGATCCGCCAGCGGTCAAAATTACATCCAGCCAGGATCGCCCGACCGCAGCCTGCTCATCACTGCCATCGGCCGCGTCGGTACGCACCCCAAGCTCATGCCCCAGACCGATCTCAGCCTCACCGACGATCAGATAGGCGTGCTCCGCGAGTGGATCGAAGACGGCGCGGCCTGGCCCGCCGGCCCCCTCGGCCAACTCTCCCCCGAAGCCACCGCAGAAATCCCCTGAGACTGGCCACAGAGATCGCAGAACGGCAGAGTAATTGGACAACGGTAGGGCCGCGTTGTGCGCGGCCCAAACATCCGGGGAGGGCGGCGCGGAGCTGATTCCAGGATCCACGCCCAAAAAGCTCCGGTCGTTAGACCGTCGCCCCAAACATTGCGCCGACCCCAGCCGTCAGCGCCATGGCCAGCGCGCCCCAGAAGGTGACGCGTACCGCAGCGCGCAGCATCGACGAGCCCCCAGCGTGGGCCGCCAGGGAACCGAGGAGCGCGAGAAAGAACAGCGAGCTGGCGGTGACCGTCCAGACCAAGGCGGAAGTCGGCACCAGCACCACTAGGGCCAGCGGCAGGGCCGCGCCAACCGCAAACGTGGCAGCGGAGGCCAGCGCCGCCTGCACCGGCCGCGCGCTCAGAGTGTCGGAAATCCCCAGCTCGTCACGGGCATGCGTGCCGAGAGCATCCTTGGCCGTCAACTGCGTCGCAACCTGATCCGCCAGTTCCGGGTCGAGCCCACGCTCCACATAGATGGCGGCAAGTTCCGCGTGTTCGTAAGCCGGGTCCGTCGCGAGTTCCATGCGCTCGCGCTCCAGGTCAGCGCCCTCCGTATCGGCTTGGGAGCTCACGGAGACGTACTCGCCAGCCGCCATCGACATCGCCCCCGCCACGAGTCCCGCGATGCCAGCGACCAAAATATTGCTCTGACTCGATTCCGCCGCTGCCACGCCCACGATCAAACTGGCCGTCGAAACGATGCCATCGTTGGCTCCAAGAACGGCGGCGCGCAGCCACCCAATGCGATGTGTCCGGTGGCGTTCGGTGTGTCTCATAAAGGTAGGGGGATGGTTCCTGCACCATACGCCGATTTCACCTCCCTGAAAGCAGTTCCCCACCCAACCCCCGGTCCAATCAGGCCGGTGCCTGGGGACAACGGTAGGGCTGCGCTGTGCGCGGTCCAATCTTCTGCGGCGCACGTCGGCGGCGGGTGGCGCGGAGCTCCTTCGCCATTGCCAGGCTCAACCTGCCGGTTCGCCCCGAGTCACGGGTGCTTTCCGTGATAAAAGTCAGCGATGTCTTGCCGAAGACCCTCGCCCTGCCTCCGCTCCACCACCACCCCACCTTCGATCTTCAGGATCAGGGTATTCATGCAGACCTGCCCGCCTTTGATGCTAGGGTCACTCCAGTAGAGCCAGTTCTTCGTCGTCGGGGAATCAGACGTGCTGTCGGGTTTCCCCAACGCTTTCAGGACATCTCCTTCTTGGGTGCCAGCAACGATTGCAGCAGCCTGCTCTGTCCGGTCATGCCACTTCACCTGCCGCTCCTTCACGTACTCATCTGCAAAATTTTGCATCGTGCTCTGTGAGGGAGAGCATCCCATCAGCAAGATCGGAATCAGAATGGATGGCAGTGTTTTCATGAGCATCACGGTATCAAAGTTTCGGATCAGGCGGGGGTGAGGGGGGGGAAGGGTTGATGATGCGACAGATGCCACTCGAGCCGTTTGCACTCGTTTTGTCCGCCTCCGGTTGTGGATAAGAGTTAGTTCGCATAGGTGCAGTTTATGTAACCTCCCCCAATGTCGTAAAGCCGCTGCACGATGAGAGGAACCTTCACCCTGCTGTATCTGCGGGTATGGAGCTTCTTGTCATGCCAGAACGCGATGTGCAGACCATCCGCGAATGCAACGTTGGGCAAGGAAGCGGGCAAGACTGGAAGCAACTCTCGGACTGAAACAACCTGATAGTCACTCAAAGGACGAGTGTGTGATGCCTGAACTGCGTGATCGAAAACATCCCGCGCCGTGTAAACGGAGATCTTCTGGAGATCAATGGTCATGGCGCGGCCAACTCGCATATTGCCGGCATCGAACCAAAGACAGCGAACCTCTTGTTCAGCGCATTCTGAAAGATAGCTCTCGAAATGCTGCAAGTTCACCTTGGCCATTTCAACGTCGATCTTGTCTGCCGTGATTCGAGGTGTCTGCCCCATGGTCCTCACGACGGGAAACGCCACTAGAGTAAGGAGAGCTAAGCGAAGGAGCTTCATGTCGAGTGGCGTGGAGGGTTGAGCGACAGAGAAATTGTACCACACGCCACTGCGATGTGTGAAAACGCTTTGATGCGGAATTCATCTCCAGCAGATTCAGGGAGGCCCACAGATTTGTATTTGCTCTTCATCTGTTGGCCTTCCTGAATCTGCTGGAAATCACAAAACATACCGACGCTAGGTATAGTTGGCCGAACAGGAGCATTATCGACAAATCCGCCGTTCTGTCAGTACCTTTATCCCTGACCTAAAGGTAGCACTTCCCCCGAAGATCTGGAGGGCGTGGCGTCCGAGGCCAGGCTCGCCTGCTACCGGGCCAACAAACCCTTCAGGACCAAGGAATAGATTCTGCCCCCGCCCGCGTCGGATGCGCGGAATTTAGGACCGAAGTTCAACCCATCATTGATCTGCCAGGTTCTCCGCAGCCGCTCATGAGCCGCCGACTCCTATGACGAGCGCGGCAAACTGTTGTCGAGTTCAAGGCTGAGTTAGGACATGGTCAACGAATACTTCACCTCAGACCACGCTCCATTTTCTGGGAAGGGGTGCGACGCGCCGAAACCGCTGATCATGAACGGCTTAGACTGATCACACCCACCTCGGGAATGTCATTTCCACACTAGGAAAAGACGTTTCCGGGGTCGGAAACGCAAAATCCAGACGGTGAAATCCAGTTTCCCTGCTTTCCCACGGCAGGGGAAGGTCTTCAAACGCCATGGGAAAGTCTTCAGACGCCGGGGGAAGGTCTTCGAACGGCGAGGGAAAGTCTTCAAACGCCAGGGGAAGGTCTTCAAACGACGAGGGAAAGTCTTCAGACGCCGGGGGAAGGTCTTCGAACGACGCGGGAAAGTCTTCGGACGACGCGGGAAAGTCTTCTAACGCCAGGGGAAAGCCTTCGGACGCTGGGGGAAGGTCTTCGAACGACGAGGGAAAGTCGTCAGCGGCTTGACCGAGTGCGCGGCGTGCGTGTCCGAGCACCTGGATTTCCGTGAATCCGCTCGCGCCACGCCAAGAGCTTCCCGAAGCTCGGGAACCCCATTTTTGCCACGAAATGCCCTTCCGGGACCTCGGGAACTCCATTTTCGTCCCCAATAAGACCCTCCCACCCGATTCCATGCCGCACAGCCGTGCACGCGATCCCGCCGGCCATGAGGGCAAGCTGCCCTGGCGAACTCCCCCCGCCCCGCAGACCGACGTCCCGACCGGGACGGGACCCGCTCCCAAAAAGGCTACCCCTCCCGCGAACTAACCCGATATTCCAAGCGCAATATCAGCCCCTCCAGAGTCCCAAAAGATTCAGGCACCCAATCCATCCCAAAACTCACCCCTCCAGCACGAAACCCTTGACCCACCAACCTCCGAGCCTCAATCTCGTCACACCCAAGCCGCAAAGATATCGACCGTGCTGATACCACATCGTACGAACAACACTGTTCGGCCAAGAAGTGGAGTCCATCGCCAAGCCCATGAAGACAGCGCTTTTAATCCTCTTTGGTTGCATGCTCGCCAGTTGCGCTCCAATTCCACACTATGCCGTGCTCGCGACCAAACTCGCGGGTCGAGTGGTTGATGACCATAACCAGCCAGTTACAGGAGCACAGGTTGATTATCTGTTTCGCGGCGGGCGCCAGTTGGGGCGGACCACGACTCAGAGTGATGGTAGCTTCTCTTTGGGTCCTTTTCGTCAGTGGTTCTATCTGACCTACATTGGTTCACCGGGTGTGGCACCGTTCCCATACACCCTTGAACGGCCAGCACACTTGCCAGATGCCATTCGGATTTCCAGCGGTGCAGCCACCGCCATCTATCTGCGTGGATCAAGTCAAGATCACGAATCACGCTTGGACGACCGCACTCGACGATTTGTGCAGCTACCCCGATCACCACGTTGGACACCAGAGGACAGGACATTTCGAGTTGGTCGAGCCATGAGAGATACAGAACTTCCGAAAATGCCTGCCCAGCCACCATCGTTGCCAGCCAAGATTACCGAATGAGAAACCGCCTAGAACGAACGGCGCCGAACAAAACGGATGCAGGCATCGGCTCGAATGGCATTCTTCGTGTGCTCAACGCTTCCCCTCGCCGGTGCCACCACTCTATCGTTATCCCAAGAAATGACATGCGTGACCAACGTTGCAATCGTCACTCTGGTCACCCCTTGTGAGGATCGCTCAACAATGACTGCCAAGCCCGAACTAAACGATACCGACGAATACATCTTGGCCGCGATCCGAAAGTGGGTGTGGTCAGGCTTTTACACCCCAGATGAAGTCGACTACATGATCGACGATATCCTTGAAGGCGAAGCACACGAAGACTACCTGCGAAGTGCCGTTGGGACTGAGTTTGCGAAGAAGCGAGAAGACGAAAAGACGTGGCCAGAACAGACGGATTGTGACCGTCTAGATTCTGTGTTCACCGTATTGGAGAAGAGGAACATTCTTTGCCTTCAGAACGCAGGATATGAGATGTCCGATGGACACCAGAAGGCTTTTGAAGTGCTCTCAGATCAACCGGGACACAGCTACACGGGGTATTGCTTCTACCATGGTCAGGATCTCGAACGGGCGTTGGACGGAGGGGGCCTGATGATAGCCTTCGATCACGTTGAAGGTGATGTGGCGGACAAGGTCAGGATGGGACTTGCCCTGAAAGAGGAGTTGGAGTGTGCGGGGTTTCAGATCGAATGGGACGGAACTGCGGATCAACGGATAAACGTTCCGAAGATTGAATGGAAACGCCGTTACCGAAACGGGGAATAACTCCGACGTTAGATGACTTCGCGCCCATGAAGGAATCTGAGCACTTTATCCGACAGGGGACCAGATGCCAATTATCCAATAGTTGCGCACCTGTTGGTACACCCGCAAGCGCACCCGCCCGAACTCAATTTCGTCACTCCTTAGCCAAAAAAACATCGGCCGTGCTGACGTGGCATCGCACGAACAACACTGGTAAGCCCCTACTCATGTCTCCAGTTCCAACACGCGGTCGAACTCCCACAAATCGTGAAACCGGAAATCTACATCGTCCGGTTTCTGCGATTCAGGGTAGCACCTCAATGGTAGCCTCCCGTTAGGCCCGTAGTAGCTGGGATGAGCGCCCGGAGCGCGGAACACCCGAATGGCCAGGTGATTTAGCTGTATCACTGCCTTGAACGCCATTTTCCCCTCATGAACCTGCCACTGCGGCGAGTTTCCGCCATTCCGCACCCAGAACCCGTGGGACAAAACACCGCCAACTGCTTTTTCGTGTATCTGCGCTACCTCCACCACTAAGCCTTCCGCAATCCGCCCCTCATACAACGCCCTGGCCGTCGCACCGTCCACGACGTTTTCCATCATCGAGTTTGTATCCATCATTATCACCGTCTTGAGAGCCCACTTTGCCAGCATTTCTTTCTCCGGCAGTGCCAAGCGCAGTATTTCGCACGCGAGCTTCGGCCACGCAGGCTCGACAAGCATTCCCATTCGGTGCTGGAACCACACTTCGAGTTTGCTCATCCAGCCGTTATTGCATTCGTCGCACACTGCCTTCGTTGTGTAGCTTTTCAGCCCATGTGCAGGCCGACTTTTCAGACTGTGGGCGTTTCGATGCCCCACAACGACAGGATAGTCCTTCGCATTCATCCGCTCGATCAGCCACTGAGCGATGATGTGCTCTACATTTCCACCCGGACTTCCACAGAAAGCGCAGATTTTCATTGGGCAGATTATGCCACACGAACGTCTCCAAACCAGAAGCAGATAAGGCAAATGCCGGTCTAGATGCCGGTCTAGATGCAAATTATCAACTAGTTGCGGACCTGTTGGTCCACCTTCGGACGCTCCCCAAAAGAGCTCAACGCCAGCGAACCAACCCGATATTCCAAGCGCAATATCAGCCCATCCAGAGCCCCAAAAGATTCAGGCACCCAAACAATCCCAAAACTCACCCCTCCAGCACGAAACCCTTGACCCACCAACCTCCGGGCCTCAATCTCGTCATCCACAGGCCGGAAAAATATTGACCGAACCAAGATGGCATCGGACGAACAACACCAACGCCCGTGAAAATGAAGATCTATGCCATCGTCTGCACTCTAGTCGCGCTTGTTTTTCTGGCGCTATTCCTTGGCACAATCCCGGTAGCATTGGGCGGTGGTCAGGGTGTTCCATCACCGGACGGGGCGTTTCAGGCTACTGCAATCTCCCGCCACGACAAGAACCCGCTCGCTCTCGGCCGCCAGCAGACCTATTACGAGTTCACTGTCACGCGCGGCTATACGACCCCATTCAAGAAGGTCGTCTTTTACCCATCCGAGACCAACGACGGGATGGATTTTCGCTCCCTGCCGACGATTATTGCTTGGGCTCCAGACTCTTCCGAGGTCACTTTTACCATCCCGGGCGCTACCCTGAAGCTCGATATGCGAGATCACCCCCAATGGAAACAGATGCCAGAAATAGAAATCAAATAGTTCGTTCCCTGACACCGCGAATCTGTCTTCTTACGGGACCGCAAGACCCTAGAATATGCCTATTTTAGCCAGCGATATGGGCGGAATTGTGTGGGCGCTGGTGGCCGAGGGATCGTACTGCCTCAACTGCCTAGCCTGTCTAATTGGTTGCATTTTAGCCTGCTTCAACAAGCACCGGCGATTTGTGGGCCGAATAGGGGTGGTCACCATCTCCACAACTGCCGCCCTCTATTCTTTGTTGTTCAGGGACGGAGTCACCTTCGGGAATCCATTCAGCACTGCCGATGCTTTATTCATTGTGGCGATCACTTTGCCCCCGCTGATATCGATTTTCCTCATCGTCATTGGTCGGCGAGACTCATTACCCGACGCCAAACGCGCAAGGCAATGAACCTAATGAGCAGAGCAGAGACCGGACCGCCGATGCCAGTTGCCAAAGCGTTGCGAACCCGTCGGTACACCGTTTGACGCCCCGACCTCTTCCACTGGATCAATAGATCTCCGGCTCGGGGACGGCGGGGCCGTGTTGGAGGAAGTCGAAGTCGGCCCCTTCGTTGGCTTGGGTAACGTGCTCGACGTAGAGCTTGGCGTAGCCGCGATGGTAGCGTGGGGGGGCGGGCTGCCAGTCGGCGCGGCGGCTGGCTAGCTCTTCATCGCTGACGTGCAGGTGAATGCGACGGGCGGCGACATCGAGCTCGATGAGGTCTCCGTTGCGCACGAGTGCCAGTGGTCCGCCGATGGCGGCCTCGGGGGCGATGTGCAGGACGCAGGCGCCGTAGCTGGTGCCGCTCATGCGGCAATCCGTCAGGCGCACCATGTCGCGGATGCCCTGCTGCAGCAGCTTCTTCGGGATCGGCAGCTGACCCCACTCGGGCATGCCGGGCGCGCCGACGGGGCCGGCGTTGCGCAGGATGAGGACGCTGTCTTTGGTCACGTCCAGCTCGGGGTCGTCGATGCTGGCCTTGAGTGCGGCGTAGTTATCAAAGACCAAGGCTGGGCCGGTGTGCTGGAGCAACTCTGGGGTGGCGGCGGCGTGCTTGATCACGCAACCGTCGGGGGCGAGGTTGCCACGCAGGATGGCGGTGCCGCCGTCTGGCTGCAAGGCATTGGCCGGGGTGCGGATGACGTCGGGCTGGAAGATCTCGGCATCGGCGATGTTTTCCCCCAAGGTCTTGCCGGTGATGGTGGCCACATCGGTGTGCAAAAGATCGCGCATGCCATTGAGCAGGGCGCAGAGACCTCCGGCGAGGAAGAACTCCTCCATCAGGTACTTGCCTGCGGGGCGGATATTGGCCAAGAGCGGGATGCGGCGGCTGATCTCGTCGAACTTTTCCAAGGGCAGCTTGATCCCCAGGCGACCCGCCATGGCGACGAGATGCACGATGGCATTGGTGCTGCCACCCAGGGCCATATCCACGGCGATGGCGTTTTCAAAAGAACGTTCGGTGACGAGGTCGGAGGGCTTGCGATCCAGCCAGACGTTTTCCACAATCTGCCGACCCGCCATGGCTGCGGCGCGCGTGTGGGCGCTGTCCACGGCGGGAATGGACGAGGCACCAGGGATGACGAGGCCCAAGGTTTCCGCTAGGGCGGTCAGGGTGGAGGCGGTGCCCATGGTCATGCAGTGGCCGGGGCTGCGGGCGATGCCGTCCTCGATCTCGCACCACTGATCCCAGGTCAGATTGCCGGCGCGTTTTTCGTCCCAATACTTCCAGACATCGCTGCCAGAGCCCAGGGTCTCGCCATGCCAATTGCCCTTCATCATCGGGCCGCAGGGCATGTAAACAACGGGGATATCCATGCTAAAGGCACCCATCAAAAGGCCGGGCGTACTTTTATCGCAACCGCCCAAGAGCACCGCGCCATCGATGGGGTTCGCGCGCAGCATTTCCTCGGTCTCCATGGCCAAGAAATTGCGATGAAACATCGCGGTCGGTTTGGTCAACATCTCGCCCGCAGACATGACGGGGATCTCCATGGGATGACCGCCCGCCTGGAGGATGCCGCGCTTCACGGCATCGCAGGTCAGGCGCAGATGCATGTGGCAGGAGTTCAGGTCTGACCAGGTATTGAGGATGCCGATGATCGGCTTGCCCACGTAGTCCTCGGCATTCCAGCCAGATTGCTTGGCCCGCGACCGATGCCCAAAGGAGCGCAGTTCATCGCGACCGTACCAGCGCCAGGAGCGCAATTGTTCAGGCGTGCGGGTGGCGTTGGCGGGGCGGGAGGATTCAGCGGAAGCGGCGTTCATGCGAAAGAGCGGCCAACTTGGATGGAATCCCTGCCATTTCCAACGGAGAAGCAGCAAAAAGTGCGGGTGCCGAGGGCTGACGCACTAGAGCTGCTTGATGCGGATGTTTCGGTAGCGGACCACGCCGTTTGCCCCGACGGCACCGCCGTGAACTTGGAGCCCGATGTGACCTTTGGCTGGGTGCACGGACTTCGGCTCGGTGTGCGTGAGAATCTGGGTGCCATTGACCCAGGTGGTGATGGTCGGTGGATCGCCCGTGATGCGGGTGCGGATCTCATTCCACTGGCCGACCTTCCAAAAGGTCTTCCACTGCTCTGGGGTGACTGGGCATGGCTGCGCGTTTTCGTTCAGCGTGATCAGATCTGGCTGGTCCCCAAAAGTGAAATTGCGCACCCCCCGTCGCTTCCAAATGCCCTCCCCCAAGATCCCGCCGATGGTCCCTGCGGGATGGTAATCGATGAGGCATTGATAGGCCTTTCCGTCTTCCGTGCAGCGCATGAAGAGCCCGCTATCTGGGCCAAAGTCGTTGTTCATTTCCAGCGAGACTTCCACATCCCCATATTCCGCATCGGTGATTAATAGCCCGCCATTGCCCGGTGTATCCTGACTGCCGACGATGACGCCATCTTCGACGCGCCAGTGGCCACCGGTTTTGTTGCCACTGGCACGACTGTGCGGACTCTTGGCGGTGGGGTGCCAACCGGTCAGGGTGCTACCATCAAAGAGCGGCTGCCAGTCGCTGACGGACTGAGCAAAGGCGGTGGGCATACAGGCCAGCGTGAACAACTGGAGCGCAGAACGGCGGGAGACGGAGTGGGATGGGTTCATGGTGTTGGAGAAAGGAGACGTAGCAAATCAGACGCGCCATCGGCAAAGCGTTTCGGGGCCTCTGCCCAGGCATCGGCGGCGGCTTTTGCGCACCGCGCTTTGGGGTCTTGATAAGCGGCGTGAACGATTCGGCGAATCGCGTCGGCCTCGGCCAGATAAAGCGCGGCGTAGGCCTGAGTGGCGGCGTCGTTGGCTCGATGGGCCATGGCCTCGCTGTTCAGATCCATGGCGAACACGATGCAGCGCTCGCGGTTCTCGGTGTCCGCGACGGCTTGATGAAGAGTTGCTCGTTCGGTGGACCACTGGCTCGTGGCGGCCGCAAAAGCATCCTTGTCATCGACCTTGCCCAGCGCTCGCGTGATGATCTTTGCGGTCGCATCGCCACGCGTGTGGCCGGTGTCCTGGCTGGCGTAAGTTTTCCATTCTCCAGCGATCAGCTTTTGCTGCCGCTCTGCATCCAGCACCTCCCAGACTGCTCGCGCAAAGCGATACTGCGCCAGATGCTCCTGTGCGGTCCACTTCATCCGCAGTTGCATCCACCGGTCCAACTCGCTGCGCAATGCCACCGCCTCCGCATCCGCCGCCCCGACGTAACGCCACATGACTTCGTTGAACTTGCAACGCAGCGTGTTGCGCTCGTCATGCCAGCGGCTGTGGTCGGGTGTGTGTTGTTCCAAGACAGTGGCCAGCTTGCCCGTCTGCTCCGGAGTCAAGAGCTTGGCGGCGTGTTTTTTCAGTGCAAAGGCATAGCGCAAAAAGAAGGTCCCGGGATCGGGTCGTGCGAGAATCTTTGCCGCGACCTCCGGCTCTACCTCGCCTGCCGCTGCGATTTGCGCTCGGGGTGTGAGGAAGGCTTCGACCTTGTCAGCAAGATCCTCCGCGTGAATAACAGAGCCCAGCAAAAGAGAAAGCGATGCGAGACAGAGGAGCTTCATGGATTCAGGCGGTGCAAATTCAACGTCGTCCACGGGCCGACCTGTCAACGTGATGCAGACCTGGCTAGACCAAACCTCGGATGGGGGTGCCGCGCCCGAGGAGATTGAGCAGGTTCGAGGGCAAGCCGTCGATGAGCCGCGCCTGACCGACATCAATGAGGCTGTGCAAGATGGTGGCGATCAGGTCTGGGATGGTGACTGGATCATCCGCAGGCTCCCCGCCGTCTCGCGATGAGTGGCCAGTAACCTGACCCATCTGCAAGCCACCGCCATAGATCATGAGCGGTGCCAGACCACCCCAATGATCCCGTCCGCCCTTGGCATTGATGCGCGGGGTGCGACCCATTTCACCACAGCAGACCAGCATGATCTCATCCCGCAGACCCCGCGCCTCGATGTCCTCGATCAAGGCCGACACGGCATGATCAAAAGGCCGCCCCACGTAGTCCATACCGACGGGCACTGGCGCATTGTTGGCATCGGCATGCATGTCCCAGACAAAACTGGTCGTCACCGTGACGAAGCCGCTGCCACGCTCGCAGAGTCGGCGGGCCATCAAGAGCAGCTTGCCAAGCGATGCGGCGTTGTCTGCGTAGTGGTCGATGTTCTTCCATCGCGGATCAATGCGATCTCTCGGCAACAGCGATGCGGTATCGTAGCGCGCAATGGTTCGCGGATCTTCTTTGGAGAGATCAAAGGCATCGGAGATCCCACGGCGCAAAACATCAAAGGCCAACTGCTCTTGGCCGCTCATGCTATCGACACCGGGATCGATGTCGAGTTGGTGCTTCCAGCCATCCAGGCTGTGCAGCAATTGACGGCGATCATCCATGCGGCGCATGGGCATGGACAGCGTGAGGTCTGCCTGCGCGCCATCGCCGGAGCCTGGGACAAAGGGACGAAAGGCAGAGCCCATCTCGCCGCTGGAGGTAAAGTCGCCAAACTTCAAAAACGCTGGCATGCACTGCGGGGCAACGGCGCGGGGAAACAGAGCGACGTTGGTGGGCATCGCTGTGGTGCGGTTCAGCGGACCAGCGATGCGGCTATAGAGCGAACCCACATTCGCTTTCAGCGTCTCTTTGCCGACGATGGTCTTGATGTCGTGCACTCCATCGCCCGTGACGAAAGACCGCACGATGCTGAACTTGTCTGCGAGTCGTGCGAGCTTTTCAAAGGTGCTGCCAAAAGTGACGCCGGGCAGAGTTGTTTTAATTTCGCCGGTAGTGCTGCGGATCTCTGCCGCGGCGTCCATCTTGGGGTCAAAGGTCTCGAACTGCGAGGGACCTCCATGCATGAAGAGAAAGATGACGGACTTGTCCTTCAAAGCGGGATTGCCCTTCTTCGTTGCGGCCTGAAGGCTTAGCATGTCCGCCAAGGTCAGCCCACCCAATCCCAAACCACCGACGCGCAAAAACTCACGCCGCCCGAGTCGGGAGGTGCTGGTTCCGCTGTTCAAGGGGCTTAGCATGGCCGGGAGAATACGACCGCTGCGGGTGCGTGTTTGCTTTTTAGCGGACAGGGTGGCGGCTACCGCGCCGCGTCGCGGATCGCCGGGAGGAGAAGCTCGCTGACCAATTGGTGCCCGAGATCTGACGGATGCATGCCATCGAGCAGCAGCTTATCGACGGTCGTTTTATGCTGAGTGGCAAAGGCAGGATAAGCGGCGCGCACATCGACGAGTGGCACTGCCAGTTCCTTGGCCAAGGCGCGCAGGGCGTCATTGTAGGCGACGAGTCGTGCGGATTCGAATCCATCTTCTGTCTCTGGATTGTACGGGGGCTTGCCATAGAGCTCGCGCAGCTTGGAGGTCCAGCGCACGGGATTGGTGGTCATGAGGATGACCTTGGCTTTGTGTTCGCGCGCGGTGCTGATCAGCTTCCGCAGGTTGGCGATGTATTCGACGAGCGGCACACGCGACTCTGTGACCGGCGGATTTTTCCACACATCGATGGCGGCGTCATTGATGCCGAACTGCATGACGATGAGCTTGGGCTGGTAACGCAACACGTCTTTGTCAAAACGCTTCAAGGCATCCCGCGTTGTGTTGCCCCCGATGCCCGCATTGTGCACGGTGAGGCTTGAGCCGATGCTTTGCAGGGCTTCATCGATGCGCACCGAATACACCTTTTGCACGGCACCATCGCGGAAGGCCGTGGTGGAATCGCCGAACATCACGATGCCGTTGGGCTTGGGCTGCGGTGCGGGTGGTGGTTGGTAGATGGGGATCTCGCCAGCAGCCAGATCGCCGGCGTTGATCTTCATCCGCAGTCCGCCTTGCATCGTGGTGATCCAAAATTCACCGGGACGGCGCTCATACAGATACGGGTAAGAGACGCGACCCCCACCGCTGTAGTTGGCAGCGACGATGACGGGCTTTGACCAGGTCTTTGCCTCATCCGTGGAGAAGGCCAGCGAGAGTTCAGCGCGCGAGGTGTGATTGTCCGGACGATGGCGCGGCGGCGCATTCCATAGCAGGGCGATGCGGCCATCCGCGAGACGCATCATTTGCGGGCAGCAGGTCACGGAGGGAATCGTAGATGGCTTCAGCCCCGTCCACTTCAAACCATCCTGTGAAGTAGCCTCCCACAGAAAGCCCGACTCCGTGCGCAGCAGCAAATAAAGCGAACCATCAGCCCGCTCCACGACGCTGCCTTCGATGGAACCTGCGTGATCGTGGGAGCCGATGCCGTAGTCCAGCACGTCGCCGCGTTGCCAGCTCTGCCCGAGATCATCCGAGACCCACATCACCGTCGCATGACGCCACTCTGGGATGATCTCCTGCCCGACCAAAACGATGCGACCGCTGCGCATCTGAATCAGCGAATGAATGCAACCACACCAGGGATCGCTGAGCTTCACGGGGAGCTCCCAAGTTTTGCCATCATCCGTGCTACGGCAGGTATAAGTCGGCAGCACAAAGTCCTTCCAGCTCACACTCTTTTCCCCCCAATGCCAGCCCTTCGGCGTGGCGCGCTCTGCCCCATTCATCCAGGCAGAAATGATGACGCCTTCCCGAGTTCGCAGCAGAGCGCGTTCATTGCTGACGGCGAATTTGGTGGGCTCCGCAAACAAAGGGGTGCTCGTCCAGGTGCGACCTTCATCCATGCTGCGCAGTGCGTTTTTGCTATCGGTGCAAAGCACACCGCCGTCTGCGGTGGTGACAAACGGACCTTGATGCGTGTGCGGTAGCGGCGACCCCTTCGGATGCAAGATGGGTGCCGTCTCCGCATTGGCATTCACAGCGGAGGTAACACAACAGGCAATGGCGAGGACGTGGCGCAGCTTCATGGTCTGATCACTACGTGCCCAACGAGTGAATCTTTGGCATCGCGGAAATTGTTGCCTTGCGGCGGCGTAGTTTACTGCTCCACCAACCCACACTTTTGAATTCCATGCTGCGTTCTCTCCTCATCACCGCCCTTGCAGTCTCCAGTCTCAACGCCGCAGATCCTGCGCCGCCAGAAGGCTTCCGCGCCTTGTTCAATGGCAAAGACCTAACGGGCTGGTATGGGCTGAATCCACACTCCGTCGTAAAACTACAGGGCGAAAAGAAAGAAGCCGCACTGAAGACGATGCGTGATGAATTCGCGCAGCATTGGAAGGTGGAGAACGGTGAGCTGGTCAACGTCGGCACCGGTCCCTATGCGACGACTGACGAAGAATTCGGCGACATCGAATTGCTGATCGAATACAAAACCGTGCCGCATGCTGACAGCGGCATCTACCTGCGCGGCACGCCGCAGGTGCAGATCTGGGACAACACACAGGTCTTTGATCCGAAGAAGCCAGATCGCAAGCCGCACCTCGGCTCCGGTGGTCTTTTCAACAACACTCCCAACACACCAGGGCGCGACCCCGCCGTGGTCGCAGACAAACCGTTTGGCGAGTGGAACACCTTCCGCATTCGTCAGATCGGCGCAAAGACTTGGGTCTGGCTCAATGACAAAGTCGTCGTCGATGGTGCCGTGATGGAGAACTACTGGGACCGCACTCAACCATTGCCAGCGAAAGGCCCGATCATGCTGCAAACCCACGGCGGCGAGATCCGCTGGCGGAATCTGTTTGTGCGTGAGATCGGTGCTGAGGAAGCACAGAAGATTCTCAGCGCAGGCAAATAGAGGTGCAAGACTTGGGTCGGGCGCTTCGTCAACAGGGGACGTTTTATGAATCCTCTGCGCCTGCTCTTCCCCCTGCTCACTCTCGCCGCGACTGTTCCAGCGCTGCATGCTGAAAACGCCAAGCCGAACATCATCTTGGTGATGCCAGATGATGTCGGTTATGGCGACTACGCTTGTCTGGGGAATCCCATCATCAAAACACCCGTGGCCGATGCCTTGTGGAAGGAAAGCGTGCGCTTCACGCACTTCCACGTCAGTCCCACCTGCTCCCCCACACGATCCGCGATCATGACGGGTCGGCATGAATTTCGCAACGGTGTCACCCACACAATTTTGGAGCGCGAGCGTCTCGCGCTGAGTGCCACAACGCTACCGCAGGTGCTCAAGACGGTGGGTTATACCTCCGGCATTTTTGGCAAGTGGCACCTCGGCGATGAAGACGAATACCAGCCCGGTGCACGCGGCTTTGATGAAGTCTACATCCACGGCGCAGGTGGCATTGGCCAGACCTATCCTGGGTCTTGCGGCGATGCACCTGGCAACATGTATTTTGATCCCGCCATCCGTCACAACGGTAAGTTTGAAAAGACCAAAGGCTACTGCACCGATCTGTTCTTTGGCCAAGCCACGAAGTGGATGGATGAGCAGGTGAAGGCTGGGAAGCCCTTCTTCACCTATCTGCCACTGAACGCCGCGCATGGGCCACTGCAAGTCGCGGACGAATACTTCAATCGTCACAAGGGCCAAGTGCCCGACGATGTTGCGAAGTTTTATGGCATGATCGAGAACCTCGACGAAAACTTGGGTCGTCTCTTGGAACAACTCAAAACATGGGGTATCGCCGACAACACGCTGGTGATCTTCATGACGGACAATGGCTCTGCCACAGGGTGGAAGACCTTCAATGCCGGGATGCGCGCGGGCAAAGGGCAGCCATATCAGGGCGGGCATCGCGTGCCGTCGTTCTGGCGCTGGCCAGCAGGTTTCAAAGGGGGCGTGGACTGTGATTTGCTGAGCGGTCACATCGATATCCTACCGACGTTGATGGACATCGCCGGCGCCGAAGCAACTCCAGCACTCAAGTCGCAGATCGAAGGTCGCAGCCTCTTACCGCAGCTCAAAGATCCTGCGACACCCGCAGCCCCACGCTACTGGGTCACGCACGTCGGTCGCTGGAATGAGGGTCAGCGAGAGCAAGGCAAGTTCCGCCAGTGCGCCATCCAAGATCAACGCTACACGCTCGTCAACAACAGCGAGCTCTACGACCTCGACAACGACCCAGGCGAGACGAAGAACCTGATCGAGCTGAAGCCAGAGATTGTCACTGCCATGCGCGCTGCCTACGACCAGTGGTGGACCGAGGTGGTGCCGATGATGGTGAATGAAGGCGTCATGGGGCCCAAGATCAATCCTTTCAAAGCCGCCTACTGGGCGCAATTCGGCGGTGGTCCAACGCCCGAGCTCCTGCGTCAAATGGACCCCGAAGGCAAAAAGACCTGGGGCACCGCTGCCAAAGGAAAGGGCAAGGGCAAAGGAAAAGGCAAGGGCGCGAAGCCGCTGCCGTGATTGCCATCACCCGAGCGGTGTGTTAGTCTTTGCTGTTGCCGCCGAGTGTTAGCTATCATGGCCTTACTCCTCAAACCCGTCTCTTGGAAACGTATGAACGACGCCGTTGAAAAAGTGCGCCAGCGGTTGCTGCGTGTCGCAGCAACACTCAAGACTGCAGGTGTCCCTTATGCTGTTGTTGGTGGCAACGCCGTTGCAGCTTGGGTTTCAAGAGTGGACGAAAGCGCGGTCCGTAATACCCGTGATGTCGATATCCTTTTGCGCCGCAGCGATCTTCCACAAGCGATTGAGGCGATGCGAGCCGCAGGCTTTGTGCATCGGCAGGTAAGCTCGCTGGGCAAGGCAGGCCACATGGATGTGTTTCTAGAAGGGCCCGAGGCCAAGGTGCGTGACGCGGTTCATATCGTTTTTGCAGGCGAACGAACGCTGCCCGACAGCCCGGCAGAAAATGCAGGCATTGAGGAGGCAGAAGAGGCCGATGAATTCATGCTCGTGACGCTGGATGCTCTGGTGCGAATGAAACTGGCGGCATGGCGCGACAAAGACCGGATGCATCTGCGGGATCTCATTGACGTTGGGCTATTGGAGGAAACCCAGGTCGGTCTTCTGCCCTCTCCTCTCAACAATCGATTGCAGTTCCTTTTCGATAACCCTGATTCCTAACCCAACCCCAATGCCCTCGAAAACTCTCTCCCGCCGCCGTTTCATCCATGGCACTGCCGCAACAGCCATCGCCGCCAATCCTTTGCTGCGTGCCGCGGCGGAGGGCACCCTGCATCAGGCGACCGGAACGCGTGTCGGCGAAATCACGGACACGTCCGCGATCGTCTGGACGCGTCTCACCAAGCATGCCCAGCGCAACAATGAGGGCATCGTCTTTGCGGGAAAAGGCAATCGCAAAAAGGATGCTGCGGTGACCGTGCCTGTCGAACAGATCGAAGGTGCCTGCCCAGGGATGGCTGGCAGCGTGCGTCTGCGTTATGGATTGAAGGAGGACTTGAGCGACGCCATCGAATCGCCATGGGTGGAGGTGACGGAGGCGACCGATTTCATTCATCATTTTGATCTCAAGGATCTGAAGGCCGATGCCACCTACTATTACGCGAGTCAGACACGCGATGACGCTGGCTCAGTGCACCCTGAATTTCGCGGCCAATTCTTCACCGCGCCGCAGCCCCAGTCGCCCAGCCAATTCAACTTCTGCGTGATGACCTGTCAGGGTTATCCTGATCGCGATCATGTGGATGGCCATCCGATCTATCCTTCCATGCTGGCGCTGAAGCCGAAGTTCGTGACGATGACGGGCGATCTCGTCTATTACGATAGCAACGCCCCGCGCGCCGTCAGCCCTGCGCTTGCGCGTCTGCATTGGGAGCGGATGTTCAGTCTGCCGCGCATCGTCGAGATGATGCGCAATGCCGGGAGCTATTGGCTCAAGGATGACCACGACACGGTGGATAACGACTGCTATCCGGGGATGAACGCTGGCGAGCTTTCGTTTGCGGAGGGCATCGAGATCTTCCACCAACAAGCACCGCTCGGCAAAGAGGCGTATCGCACGTTTCGTTGGGGTCGGGATTTGCAGATCTGGTTCACAGAGGGTCGAGACTTTCGATCCCCCAACAAGATGGCAGACGGTCCTGATAAAACGATCTGGGGCGCTGAACAGAAGGCTTGGTTCAAGAGGACCGTGGCAGAGAGTGATGCGACCTGGAAGCTGCTGATCAGCCCTACGCCCTTGGTCGGTCCTGATCGCGCGAACAAGCATGACAACCACTCCAATGACAACTTTGCCCACGAAGGCAATGAATTGCGCGAGTGGATCAAGGCCAACGTGCCGGACAATTTCTTCGTCGTTTGTGGCGATCGCCACTGGCAATACCATTCCGTGCATCCAACGACGGGCGTGCAGGAGTTCAGCGTCGGCGCTGCCAGCGATTCCCACGCAGGGGGCACGCCTGGCGAAGACAAGACCATCCACCGTTATCATCGCGTGAAAGGTGGCTTCCTGAATGTGGCGCTGAAACGTGAAGCTGCGGAGAGCGTCATCGCCTTCCAGCTTCGCGATGTCGATGGCGTCGTCGGTTACGAGGCCAAGTTCCGCCGCGCCGTGGGCTGATCCCGTTTACGCGATCCAGGGTTTGATCACCTTCCCCGCCACATCCGTGAGCCGGAAATCCCGGCCTTGGAAGCGGTGGGTCAGCTTCAGGTGGTCAAAGCCAAACTGGTGCAGCATCGTCGCGTGGAAGTCATGCAGATCCACCGGATCGCGCACGATGTTCCAGCCGATCTCATCCGTCTCGCCATAAGTCAGACCGCCCTTCAGACCACCACCGGCGGCCAACATGGTGAAAGCGAAGGGGTGGTGATCGCGCCCAGAAACATTGGCGCTGCCATTGCGATTTTCTCCCAAGGGTGTGCGGCCAAATTCGCTGCCCCAGACGATCATCGTGCTGTCCAGCAGGCCGCGCTGTTTGAGGTCTTTCAGCAGCGCGGCGATGGGTTGGTCGGCCATGCCTGCGTTGTAAGTCAGTTCGTTGTCCAGATTGCTGTGGTGATCCCAAGAGGCGTGCATGATGCTGACGAAGCGCACTCCGCGCTCCACCAACCGCCGCGCCAGCAGGCAATTTGTGGCAAAAGCCTTGAACTGGCCGGGACCACCGCCACGCGTGGCCTTATTGGGCGGGTCCTTGCGGTTCACGCCATACATCTCCAGCGTCTGCGCACTTTCACCCTTGAGATCGATCAGATCTGGGGCTGCGGCCTGCATGCGGAAGGCCAGCTCGTAGGCAGCAATGCGGCTGGCGATCTCGGGATCGCGGACTTGATCGTAGCGGCTTTGGTTCAGCTCCAGCAGGGCATCCAGGCCCTTGCGTTGCAGATCCATTGGCAGGCCCGCGGGGTTTTTCAGATTTAGGACGGGCTCGCCTTGATTGCGGAAGAGCACCCCGGCGTACGAGCTCGGCAAAAACCCGCTCTGCCAAAGACTCGCGCCGCCACTGGTGCCGCGTCCGGCGGAGAGGACCACATACCCGGGCAGATTTTGCGAAGGACTGCCGAGACCGTAGTTCAGCCACGATCCGACGGTCGGCAGCCCAAACTGCGCCCGGCCACAGTGCAAGACCAACTGCCCGGGGTGGTGATTGAACTGCTCCGTGTGCAGGCTGCGCACCATCAGCCAATCGTCCGCCGTTTGCGCCATGTGCGGCAGCAGATCGCTGAAGTCCATCCCGGACTGGCCGTGCTTCTTGAACTTCCTGGGACTGCCCATCAACCGCGCCGTCTCCTTTTTGATGAAGGCAAAGCGCACGTTCTTGGTCATGCTCTCCGGCAAAGCCTGACCGTGCAGTTCGTTCAGCTTCGGCTTCGGATCAAAGAGGTCCACCTGACTGGGCGCGCCTTCCATGAAGATGAAGATGCAGTTCTTTGCCTTCGCCGGAAAGTGCGGTGCCCGAGGTCGTAGCGGATCTGTGCCGCCGACTTCCGCCGCCGAGATCAAGCCGTCCTGGGCCAGCATCGCCCCCAGCCCCATCATGCCCAGTCCACTGGCAGACGTGGTCAGAAATTCACGGCGAGTGCGCAAGATTTGTTCTTCGACGGGATGCATGGGCGACGGGGTGAAGAGGTCCGCAGGTACCAACGCTGCCGCTGGCCGGGACTTGCGTTTCCAGCCCGCCAATCCAGCAAATCTGCCGTTTCGAAGGGATCTGCGTAAAAAACACGGCCTTTTAGTGACTTAGTTGACACACACTGCTCGACACTGAGTGGCATTTCTTGATAGCCTTGCGAAAATTCACACACACACTAAGTATGGCCAAGAAAAAAACGCAGCCCAAAAAGGCACCTCCAGCGAAGAAGCCGGTGGCAAAACCCGCCAAATCCGCGAAGCCTGCACCCAAGCCCGTGAAGGCAAAAGCCCCGGCCAAAAAGGCACCCGTTCCGGCCAAGAAATCTCTCCCAGCGGCGAAGTCTAAACCTGCCGCCAAGCCTGCTCCGAAGTCAGTCGTCAAAAAGGCCCCAGCGCCTGCCCCAGCAAAACCGGCTCCCAAACCCGTCGCAAAGCCAGCGACACCCGCACCCACCCCGAAGCCAGTGCCAGCCCCTACACCGATCGTCACTGCCGCTCCGGCCGCGCCCGCCCTGGCTCCGAAGCCACCTGCACCAGTCGTCAGCATGAAAATGAAACTTGATG
The DNA here is from genome assembly GCA_024232965.1 of Verrucomicrobiaceae bacterium. Taxonomy (GTDB): domain Bacteria; phylum Verrucomicrobiota; class Verrucomicrobiia; order Verrucomicrobiales; family Verrucomicrobiaceae; genus JACKQF01. The sequence goes on from JACKQF010000010.1 coordinate 93,210, forward strand.
AGGTGCCCAAGCCCGAGATCCCGCCAGGTGTCCCCTTGACGGTTAGCGCCCAGGGTGCCCCCGGCGCGGCCAGCTCTGGCAACGTCCAGCCCGCCAATCTCCTGGTCCTCGTCACCTGCGCAGGCTGGCCAGTGGCGGATCTGACCGAGGATCACTTCACCATCATGGAGCACTTCGATGTCCCTGGGCAGATGGCCCCTTTCAGCAACAACATCGTGAACTTCCGCAACGCCGGCTCGGGTGCCTACCTCATCCAGGTCCGTCCGATCAGCAGTGCTGCATGGCGTGGCGGACATCACCTCGCGCAAATCCTGGTATCGTCTCCCGATGATCGGCAGGGTCAGGCGGCCGCGAAGATCATCGTTCGCTAACCTTCGCCAGAGCCCCAGCCCCGCTGCGCACGCGCAGCAGCGCATCCCCCGGCTCGGCTGGGGTATCGCGCGCGGCCAGTTCGTCTAGCGCCTGTCGGGCGATGTGCATCTGCCCGGACGCAATGGCCAGGGACGCCAGCATCCGCAGACTCGTCGCATCCACTTCCGCCACCGACAGCCTTTTCAGCGTCTGGAAAGCGGAATCCGGAAATCCGGCCGCCAATTGGCAGAGCGCAAGTTCTCGCACCCCCTCTGTATCTGTCGGGAAACGACCCACAAACGATTGCCAGGTGCTGAGACATGAGCGCGCATCTTTGCCTGCCGTGAGGAATTTTGCCCGCTGGAGCTGGAGCTCTTGGCATTGCGGGTGGCGCTGTTCCAACGTTTGGAGGAGTTCCCGGGCCAGTTTGGGCTCCCGGAGGGCAGACACATCCAGCGCCGCAGTCAGGAGTTCTGCGCAGCCTTCGTTGGTCGTGGCAATGCGATCCAGCAGTGCGAGACATTCGTCTTTCCGGCCTAGCTTCGGGCTCAGCATCCAGGCGCGAGCCATCGCCCCCGGCACAGCCGCAGCGGCCATCCGCAGGTAGAGATCACAGGCGCGGGGTTCAAAGTGAGCTTTTTCCGCAAAGGCGGCGGCTTGGGCAGCCCATTCCTTCCATTTCGGATCTGCGTCTGGCCCCAGCTCGCTCCACTCCAGCCGGTCGCAATCGAGCTGCGCCAGGAAGCGCTCAATCCACGGCAGCAAAGCCTCCGTCTTGCCGCACAGACGTGCTGGGGTCAAGGCACGCCGCAGCAGACGCTCTGGGACGGGGCTTGCCCCGCCCGCCGCTAGCTGCTTTAGACATTCGTCCAGTGCTTCGCGGGCGTGATCGGACTCAATTTGCACTCGCACCAGGAGATCCCGTGCGATGTCCAGGTCCTGAGGTCGAGTGCCGTCCGGAGGCTCGATGAGCCAGTCCCGGATGACCTGTACCGCACTGCCAGGGCGACGGGATGAGCGACAAACGGCCACAAAAAGGTCCAGCACCGGCCAGTCTGCCACCGGGGAATCGCAGGCACGCAGTAGGATCTCTGCGGCGAGTTGGTTGTCATGTTCCTGGATCGCGCGATCCGCGAGTTGCCGCAGGGCCTCAAGGCGATCCGACTCCGGCAGGCTGATTTCCGCCGGGGCGACGAGATGGGTAAAGGCTTGGCTCGTCGGCAGCTTGTCTTTGCGTTGCAAGGTAGCGTTGAGAAAGGCGCGGGTCAGTTTTGGGTCTGCCAAAAGGGGTTCTTTGGCAGAAAGCAGCACATCCATCATCTCCGCTGGCGGACGCGGTGCCCAGTCGATGAGGCTCTGCAGCGTCGCGGGTGCCAGGTTTGGCAGGGCAGCCTGCGCTTCCTTGCAGGAGGGATGGCTGGAGATGCTGAGAAACCGCGTCAGCACTCCGATCTTCATCTGCTCAATCTTTTGCGGCAGCACCACCGAAGGCACAGGACGCATCGCCCACCACCAGCCGCCCGCCACGCCGCAGCCGAGCGCTAGGCCCAGCGCGGTGGCGCGCAAAAAGTGGTGCGTCGGAGAGCTAGCGCATCGCGGCATAAGGAAGCTGGGTGGCCCGAAGAGTAATGACGGAACGTGGCGGCAGCGTCAGGCGTGCCTGACCCTCCGCATCTGCCAAATGGTGAAGCGGCGCGCCGGATCCACGTGCGGTGCACATCGCCCCAGGCTCAAGCCCGCCGACGACCACCTCCACACTGCCTGCTTGTGGGGTCGACACGGAAATGCCGAGCGGCGAGCGGCTGTGGATATGCAAAGGCCGACTGGCTGACACGAGGTGAAGCTGGCGACCCAGCGCAGCTTCGTCTTTCAAGACCAGCTCCGTCAGGGGACGGCCCATCGTTTGGACATAGAGCATGCCGTTGTGGGTGCTCCAGCCGACCACTCCACGGCACCGATCGAGATCCGGCACGCCCATCCGCTGCGGCAGGCGCAGGGTGCGTGACCAGCCGCTGTTCAGAATGATCCAGTGATCGCGCCCCACCGTCATCACCTTTGTGGCAGCCGCATCTGCGGAAAGGCGGGCGTATTGGGCAGCGGTCATCGCATGCAGAGGCTGCGCTTGGCACCAGTCCAGGGTCCGTTGCAGCACCGAAAGACCCTCCGCATCCGCTACCTGACTGAAAGTCGCTGCCAGATGCACGGGCGTGCTGACGACGCCAGCACCGCTCTCTTGCCAGCCGCGGATCAGCCGATCCGCATCCTGGAGCCGACGGTGATCCATGCCCAAAAGTCCAATTTTACCAGCCCGCATCGCAGACTCGGGCGACGGCCAGCGCGGGTTCCAGGCATCCGGCAATTGGGCGATATTTACCTGGGCGCAGATCGAAAGAGCCTCCGCACTTGGCCGCGCGCCATGGGGCCAGAGGAACATTTGCATGGATTTGCCAGCGGGTAGCAATTGACGCTGGAGGTAGTTCAGCGATCCGATGAGCTCCCGGCGCAAACCGCGCACGTCGTCCTTCGCAGACGCATTCAACGGCCCGGTCGCGATTGCACCCGCCGCCCAGCTGGTGGGGCGCGAGAAGGAATTCGCCGCCGCCTCGACCTGCGGCAATTCATAAATGGAACGCGCCACGGCCTCATACTCGCCAGCATTGGCCGGATCACTTTCAGAGGAAAGGCCACGCACGTCCGCCTCGCCAATCGCAACCGTGACGGGCAGCGCATACTCCTCCAGAATGTGGGAGCGAAACACCTCGCCACACGTTGGTGCACCGGGGAACTGTGCCCGGGTGGTGAATCCCGCTCCCTGCATGTGGAAGGCAAAAATGCGATGGCCGTTTTGCATCGCGGTATCAGGGACAGGCGTCTCATCCAGAGCGGGCAACCACTTTGACGCCAGCTTCAGAAGATCCACTTGCGGGCCGAGGCTGAGGGCCGTCGGGTCGTTCCACAGCATCCCCCACGGCGCGACGAAACAGGCATCGTATCGCTGGGCCTGGATCGTGCCCGTGTCGGCACGCCAGGAGAGCAGCACCTGCGCACCCGAGGGCGCCTGAAGATCCCGGAATCCGGCTTGTAGGGGCTGGAGGACACGTCCACCGAGGGCCAGCTCGTTGTCCAAGGCAGCGACGGAAATCTTAGCAGCCTCAGGCATTAGCGCGCCGCTGCCCTTGAGTCCCAGAGTGGGGCGGATGGCCTCCCATGCGGCGGCATCTTCCCAGGGTTGACCCTGAATCAGCAGCGGAATCCCCCGGCGGGTGATTTCTGCCACCCAGCCCGCCAGATCCATCTGCTGCGCCGCATTCAGGTGCAGATCTGCATCCAGAACGATTCCCGCAATCGGTTCCTGGGGTAGGGCAGGCAGCACACCGCCGCCGATATCGAAGTACTCCACCACCGCTCCCGCCCATCGCAAGGCTGGTGCCAGCAACCCGGCAGTCTGGGTCTCGTCCGCTGGTGCGGAGGCCACTCCAGTCACGGCTTCGTCCCATCCATGCAGCACCATGACGCGGCGCGGGACGGCGCACACGGGAGCACCGACTTTTCCGCTGAGATCTGACGTGGTAATGAAGGGTACGCAACCCAGCGCACGCAAACGATCGGCGGTCGCCTTTGCTAGCGCAGTATCTTTGGGATCGACGTAATCGACCGCGTACACCTTCAGTCCCTGCCCCTGCGCGCTGCGAATTTTTCCCTCCAACCAGGCAGAGTCTGCCGGGCTATTCGCCTTAAAGTTGTGCGTCTTCGGGTCAAAGGTCTGATAGACGCTCTCCACCAGGACTCCCTTCACAATGCCCCGGAGGTCAGGCAGCAGGTCAAAACCGCGGTTGAGGACGATGCTCTTATCTGGATACCGTTCATGCAGTGCGCGAATCATCGCCAACATCGCGCCCCGAAAGGACGCAGCGTCTTTGGGAGCGACCCGTTCCAGCAGCGTGAGACTGTCCACGGTATCTAGAAAGAAGCCGTCATAGCCCAGACGCATGGTCTCCGAAGCCAAAGAATCCACCATCGCTGCCTGCCAACTTGGGGCGCTGATGTCCAGCAGACTGCTACCCCAGTGATCGTTCTTGCCCAGGACCGGGATTTTCCGTTCCTCCGCCAAACGCTCCAAAGCCGAACCCTTGGCCGCCTCCACCGTGGAGAGGTAGGCGAGGTACTGATTCCCATTCTCATGCCCAAGCCGCAGATCGACATCTGCCCCGGGGTCCAAAATACACAGGTTAAATGCCAGCAATGCCTCCGCAGGTGGTTTCGCCGAATAGTCAACATAGAGCCGAGTCTCCTCCTTCTCCAAAGGCCCACCAAACACGGTCGCGCCGAGCGCCAGCCCCGCGGAGGCGACCAAGGGCAAGGCTTTTTGCCTGAAACGATGTGGGGGCGACTCTGTAAAAACCATAATGTGAATCAGGCGACACGATCTCAAAATTGAGATCATTTTCACAATAGCGATTCAAATTATAGAATCAAGACAAAACATGGTCCTTTTATAACAAATAGTCACTCCATTAGCCGACTACAGCCACAATGGACCGATGAGTCCCAACGCCCGTCATCAATTCATTCCCTCTATCTTGTCAATCGGGCGGTGGGCGAACGAACCAGATACTTGAGATAGGCGGGAAGCTCTCGGGCGATGGAGTAGAGATCGCGGGCCTCGAAATAATGGGGATGAGCGTTGAAGAGAGGAGAGACGCCCAGCTTCGAAAGGGCCAGTTTGGAACGTGGAATGTGAAAATATTGGGTGATCACGAACACACTCTTCAGCTTTTCCGCCCGCAGAATGGAGACGGTATTCTCTGCGCTTGCCTGCGTATCGACCCCGAGATCATCCACCCAAATGGCTGAATCAGGAATCCCAGTAGCAACGAGATATCGCTTCATGGCCGTTCCCTCCGGGACACCTTCCTTTCCCGTGCCACCACTGACAATGATCTTCGGGAAGTATCCCTTTTGGAAGAGCATCGCCGTCGTGTCCAGTCGGGCTTTGAGTCGAGGCGATGGCGATCCGTCAGGATTCACTTGGTTCCCGAGAACCAGCGCAACGTCCGCCTTGCCAAGATGGTCAGTCATTCCGCTCCAAACGAGAATTCCTGCTCCTGCCAGCAACAGCAGGACCGCGAACGAGAGGGTGAGCAGCAGTTTACGCTTCATATTGAATTGGCCGAAGGGCAGAGTCTTCACCTGCCGGACGGGGGCGAACTCCGCATTCTGGGATGAGGATTGAGCTCGTAGCGGTCATTGCGTTTAGACCGGTGCCTAGTTGGTCATTGTTCACTTATTCGCCTCCTTATAACTTCGTTCGATGAGACACTTTCGCGAATCAGGCTCTTGAATCAATGAAACCCTGGAAAAAGCCCATCCGCCAGCATAGAAAACAGCAATGGACTTCTTGGCACTGAGAGCCTTGAGCGTCTCTTTAAGCTCAAGACCAGCCCCCCAATTGTTCCCTGCCAAGACAATGTTTGGGCGATCCAATTGTGTCTCCTTCTGATGGTCCGACTCATAAAATCGCGCCAAAAACTTCTTCACCTGCTCCTTCGTGTGATAGCCGTCCAGACCGCTGATCTGATAACTGCCCAATACCCCTTCAGCAGACGGCATCCAGCATATGATCATAATGGAGTTGTTGATGGGGCGCATGGTCTTTGGCTCCTCTCCACCATCGAACATCTGGTACAAACTCACCGTCTGCCTCGGGTCATTGAGGACCGATCCAAATCGTTGAGCGGACGAAGGCTCGTGGGCGAAAGCCGGCAAACTCACAACTAAACTGGTGGCGATAAGCAATGCTTTCATGGCGTCCGCTAGTGGTGCATCGTTGCTGATTCGCCCATCATTGTTGGCACCGGTAGAACATGTCTCAATTTCATGACTAGAAAGAGGAGATCAATTTCTGCACTGGAAGTCAAGCCCTGGGGCCCCATCAGCGAACATCAGCGGTTCAAAAGTATGGCTGCGCCTTTGGGATGACGGCGGCGAGACGCGCAGCCGCTGCGCAGGTTGCCCTTCCTTGTCGATGGCACTAAAGGAGGGTTGCACGGTGAACGGTCGGCCGTCTTCTCAACCTAGGCCCACGGCCTCCCGGACTCGCGCCAGGGTGGCGCGGGCGATTTTGCGAGCTTTTTCGGCTCCGTCTGCGAGGACGCGGTCGACGTAGCCGGGCTCTGCGAGGATGGCCTCGCGACGGGCACGCATGGGGGCGAAGAAGTCCCAGGTGGCTTGGAGGAGGCGCTTCTTGAAGTCGCCGTAGCCGATGCCGCCGCGCTGGTGGTCTGCCACCATGACGTCGTAATCGGCTGGGCTGGCGACGAGCTTGTACAGCGCGAGAATGGAGGAGCCCTCGATGGACTTGGGATCTTCCACGGGGGTGGAATCCGTCTTGATGCCCATGATCTTTTTCTTCAGTGCCTTTTCTTCTTCGAAGAGCTGGATGGTATTGTTGTAGCTCTTGCTCATCTTTTGCCCGTCCAGTCCGGGGACGACGGCTGTCTCCTCCCGAATGCGTGGCGCGGGAATGCGCAGGAGCCCCTCACCAAAGGCCTCGTTCATCTTCACTGCGAGATCGCGCGTGACTTCGACATGCTGCTTCTGATCCTTGCCGACAGGGACGACATCGCTGTCGTAAATCAGAATGTCTGCGGCCATCAGCACGGGGTAGGCAAACAGTCCGTGGGAGGCGGAGATGCCGTGGGCGACCTTGTCTTTGTAGGAGTGGCAGCGCTCTAGCAGACCCATCGGAGTGACGGTGCTGAGGATCCAGGAAAGCTCCGTCACCTCGGGGACATCGCTCTGGCGGAAGAAAACGCACTTGGCAGGATCCAGACCGCAGGCGAGGAAATCCACGGCGAGTTCGCGCACGTTTTCGCGCAGCGTCTTCGCATCATGGATGGAGGTCAGGCTGTGGTAGTCCGCAATGAAGTAATAGGCTTCCCCCTCGTGTTGGAGGTTCAGCGCGGCCTCCATCATGCCAAAATAATTGCCGATGTGGAGACGCCCGCTGGGCTGGAGGCCGGATAGGATTCGCATAGGGCGGGTAGTAATGTAGCGCGCCAGCGGCAAGTCAAATGGCCGATCCGCTACCGATGTCGATGCCGAAGAAATCGACAAACACCTGGTGATAGACGTGCCGCTTGAACTTGGGCACCCAATCGGCCTTGAATTCCTGCGGCGCGATCCACTTCCACCGGGCGAATTCCCGCTCCGTCGCGTCTAGGTTAAAATCGGCGTCGGTGCCGGTGTAGCGGCACAGGAAGTAGCTCTGCTCTTGCCCGCCATAGATGCCGTACTTCAGCCGCCCCTTGGTGAAGGCGTAACGATAGCCATCGCGGCGAGAGAGAATCGCGACGTGCTCTTTGCGCACGCCGATTTCCTCCTCCAACTCGCGAAAGAGAGCGGTCTCGGCGTCCTCGCCACTATCCACGCCGCCCTGTGGGAACTGCCAGGCGCCCTTGATGCCGATGCGTTCTGCCACAAAGATGTACCCGTCTTCGCGCTGCAAGATGGCCGCGACGTTGGGGCGAAAGACGGTGGGCAGTTCGGATGAGGTAGTTGCGCTGGAGGGCTCTTCTGGCATGGAGTTTTTTTTCGTTACACCATCCATCGTGCTTGTCATGCAATTCGTCGTTTACGGCAAAAGAGTCATTCAACGTGAAACGGCCTGCACTGGCCGCGTTGGTTTCAGACCATGAAAGCCGTCACCGCCGCTGTCCTCTTGTGCCAATTCCCGCTCCTGATGCAGGCTGAAGAGCCACTCTTTGTGGCCACGCCGCTGACCCAGGAGGGCCAGTTCACCGGCGGAATCGAAGGCCCCTGCGTGGATGCCGCTGGCTTTGTGTATGCGGTGAACTTTGAAAAATCCGGCACCGTCGGTCGAACGACACCGAGCGGAGAGGCAGCGCTTTTTGTCACCCTGCCGGAAGGCAGCACCGGCAACGGCATGCGCATCGGCTCCATGGGCGAGGCCTACATCGCGGATTACACCGGCCACAACGTCCTGCGCCTGGATCTGGCGACCAAGGTCATCTCGGTCTATGCGCACAATGCGGAGATGAACCAGCCCAATGACATCGCCATCACGCGCGATGGGATTCTTTACGCCAGTGATCCCAATTGGAAAGAAGGCACGGGCCAGGTCTGGCGCATAGATGCCGGGGGGAAATTCACCCGCGTTGCGGAAGGCATGGGCACCGCGAACGGCATCGAGGTCAGCCCCGATGGCGCACACCTTTACGTCAATGAGAGCGCACAACGCAAGGTGTGGGCCTTTGACATCGACGCCAAGGGCGGCCTGACCAACAAGCGGCTCATCAAAGAGTTCCCAGACCACGGCTTTGACGGCATGCGCTGCGATGTCGATGGCAATCTCTACATCACCCGCCACGGCAAGGGCACCGTCGTGAAGATGACGCCGACTGGCGAAGTCCTGCAGGAGATCGACGTGCTGGGCGCCAGCCCCTCCAACCTGTGCTTTGGCGGACCTGATGGCCGCACGATCTACGTGACGGAGATGGAAAAGCGTCGGCTGGTGCAGTTCCGCGTTGATCGGCCGGGGCGCGAATTCACCCTGTGGAAGAACGCCCCACAGACGGGCGAGCCTGAACCGCCGGAGATCCAGCGCATCGTGGCCGTAAAGAATGTCTGCGCCTGGCCAAACCTGACTCTCATGCCCGATGGCAGCGTGACCGCTGTCATCTTTAACCAACCCGGCCACGGCACCATGCAGGGCGATGTGGATTGCTACGCTAGCGCAGACGGCACGACCTGGGAGAAGCGCGCCACCATCACTCAACACGATCCCAACACGATCCGCATGAACCACAGCGCTGGTCTCGCCAAGAACGGAGATCTCGTGGTGCTGTGCTCTGGCTGGACCAATGAAAAGCAGCCCGACCGGCCCAAGCAGGCGGATTTTCGCGATGACATCCTCGCTCCTTGGGTGATGCGCTCCAGCGATGGTGGGCGCACTTGGCAGAAGGAGACAGCTTTCCCCGTAGCAGAGAGCGCCGAGTGGAGCCAGCACATCCCTTTTGGCGATATCTGGACAGGGGCCGATGGCGCGCTGCACACGAGCACCTATCAAGGGCAGTTTGCTGATCCCAAAAAAGGAACCAAAACCAAATCCTGGCGCTCCTGGCATTGCCGCAGCGATGACGACGGCCACACCTGGAAGATGGTCTCCGTCATCGGCCCTCAACACAATGAGACCGATATCTTCCCGCAAGCCGATGGCACATGGCTCGCCGCCGCTCGCATCGATACGATGGAGATCTTCCGCTCCAACGATGAAGGCAAGACTTGGTCCAGCCTGAGCAAGCCCACTGCGCGCAATGAGATCAATGGCCACCTCTGCCAGCTCAAGGACGGGCGCTTGCTGCTGACTTACGGCGTGCGGATCACCGGACGCCATGGGGTTTGTGCGAAGTTCAGCAAAGACGGTGGCCACACCTGGTCGGAACCGCTGCGCATCGCCCACAGTTTCGTGAACGACTGCGGATACCCCAGTAGCGTGCAGCGGGCCGATGGCAAAATCATCACTGCCTACTACGCCAAAACTGCGCCAGAACACAACGCCTACCACATGGGCGTCGCCATCTGGTCTGCGGAGTAGCCCCCCTGGGGGGAAGGGCTAAGACACAAGCCATCCAGCCCACCCCGGGGCTTGGCGGCTGCTTGGCTGCGCGGCAAACGCAGGACTCACAGGGTCGGCATACTGGTTTCCACTATGCCCGCACTTCGGGATTCCATGACGTGCTGTACCGTAGTTGAGCACAATATCGGAACAGTCACTGGGCGCTACCATGGTCACGTCAACCTTAACCCAGAAACGCGCTCATGAACACGACTACTCCCTCACTCACCGGCCGCCAGCGATTCATTCAGAACCTCGCTGACAGTGATCTGTTTCAGCATTATCAGCGTGCCTTCCACACGCTCACCGAACTGCCACTCTGCCTCGAAGCCGTCGAAGAAGGCCGCGAGCCCGAAGGCGTGATCACCCACACTGGCATCGCTGGTGTCGTTGAGACCCTGGTTCCGGTGAAGGTTGGCAAGACTGCCGTCGCTGCCATGAAGACCGGTGGCGTTCGTCTCACCCCTGCCAGTGCAGCCGCCTTTGCCCCAGTGGCCCGCGAGCTTCTGGAAAAAGACCACTCTGCGGCCGAGATCGCTGCCGCCAAGGTTCACTTTGATCAAGTGCCCGTCATGAGCCAAGAACGCTACGACGCAGCGCTGGCCATCCTGAAGTCCTTCGCCGTCCAGTTGGGTGAAAGCGCACACCGTCTCCTGTTTGCCCACGCCACCCACGAGCCCGAGGCCGTCCGCAATGCCAAGGCCTTCATCCACGACCACCTCGCAGAGCCCATGTCCCTGGAAGCAGTCGCTGGTGCCGTCAATGTCAGCCCCTTCCACTTCTGCAAGCTCTTCAAGCGTTCCACCGGTCTGACCTTCACCGACTTTGTAAACCGCGCTCGCGTCGAGAAAGCCAAACGCCTTCTCATGCGCCCCGCTGCTCGCATCACCGAGGTCGCCTACGATGTCGGCTTCCAGTCCCTTTCCCACTTCAACCGCAGCTTCCGTCGCATTGCGGCAGAGAGTCCCAGCGAATTCCGCATGCGGATGAAGTCCCCACGCAACCACTTGGTGGCCGCGTAAAACACCCATTCAGCGGGCTCTGACCCGCCTGCGACCCTTTGCCGGAGATGGCGTACGCGTCTTCCCACGGCATTCACCCCGGAGTTGATCTTCCTGCGCGTTGGCGGACGGCTCCGGGGTGCCTTATTTTAGGTCCATTGAAGTTTGTGCAAATATTTGTCAAGGATGGCGCGTCTATGCAGATGCTATGAAGCATCTCATCATCCCCACTCTGATTCTTGCCCTCACCACCTTTGCTCGCGCAGAGGCCACCGTCACCCTTGAAGGTGTTCACAATTGCTGCAAAAGCTGCGCCACTGGCATCACCAAAGCTGCCACTTCTGTCAAAGGCGTCACCGCCGAGATCGATGGCACGAAAGTGACCCTCACAGCCAAGAACGAATCCTCCGCCAAGAAGGCTGTCGAAGCGATCATGGACGCAGGCTACTACGGCACCACCGGTGCTGAAGCCAGCACCACAGCCGCCGCCCCAGCTTCCAAGAAGCTCAAAGGCGCTACCGTCACCAACGTTCACCTTTGCTGCGGCAAGTGCGTGAAGGCCGTTGATGCTGCCGTCAAGACCGTCGCCGGCGTCACTGGTGCCACCATCGAAAGCAAAGCCACCAGCTTCACCGTCGAAGGCGAATTCGACGAAGCTGAGCTCGTCGCCGCCCTGAACAAGGCAGGCTTCCAAGGCAAAGTCGGCAAATAAGGTTCCGCCCAATCCAAACTTCCAATTCCAAAACCTCCGCTCACATCGAGCGGAGGTTTTTTTGTGCAGCGGCAATGGTTGATTTCGCGATCAGAATCCCCATTCATGACGTTCTTCCTTGGTCATGGAGCACGTCCGCCGATTCATCTTTGCCTTATCCATCTTTGCCATCGCAACTTTTGGGTTCCTGAAGTGGCGCGCAGGCCAGCAGGGCTATGGCCTCAGCGACCTCCTACAGGGCACCGCGCCGCCTGCGGACAGCGGCTTCACCACGCCTGCAAAACCAGCGCTGGATCTGAACGACACCAAGCTGCTGTCGCAGATGAGCGATGAATTTGCCAACCTCTCCGCCGCCGTTCTCCCCGCCGTCGTCAGCATTACCGCTGAGACGGTTGTGCCGGGCCGATCCGGTTGGCATCCATTCTTCGGCATGGTGCGGGAGCGCTCCCAGCGCGTGCCCAGTCTCGGTTCCGGTGCCATCATCAGCAAAGAGGGTCACGTCATCACCAACTTCCATGTGATCAATCGCGCCTCATCCATCTTCGTGACCACCAGCGACAACCAAAAACTCCCTGTCACCGTTTTGGGTGCTAGCGAGGAGCGCGATGTCGCATTGCTCAAGATCCAAAGTGATCGCAAAGACTTCCCGGCCCTCACCTTCGCCAATTCGGACGTTTCCCGCGTCGGCCAGATCGTCTTTGCCGTCGGGAACCCCTTTGGCCTCAGCGGCACAGTCACTCAGGGCATCATCAGCGCCCGCGACCGACACCTCAGCGATAGTAGCCTGGACTACCTGCAAACCGACACCGTCATCAACCCTGGGAATTCCGGGGGACCCCTCGTCGATGTGCGTGGGCAGATCCTTGGCATCAACGTCGCCATCTATCAGGGGGATGAAAACGTCACCTCCTGGCAAGGCGTCGGGCTCGCCATTCCCGCCAACGACGCCAAGCGCGTCGTAGAGGCCATCCTCGAGCTGCCGAAACCCAAGCCCGGCAGCAGCAACAGCACCAAGTCGGTGATGGGCAGCGGCTACTTGGGGCTGGAACTCAACTCAGAGCCGCTGGACTTAGGCGGCATCAACTCCAGTCAGACCGGAGCGCTCGTCACCGCCATCGTCCGCGGCTCCCCAGCCCAACTTGCCGGCCTCCAGCCCGGGGATATCATCACCCAGTTCAATGGTGAGTCCTTTCGATCGCCCAACGATTTCCTCGCCATGATCCGCATGCACGACGCCGGCGAAACCGTCACCATCGACATCATCCGCAACCGGCAGGCCCTGCAACTTCAAGCCACCCTCGGCGCCCGTCCAGACGGCGGCTAGAGACCAGAGGACCGTCGTCCCGATCCCTCGTTGCAATCCGCCTGCGCGGCACCCCCCAGCAGAAAGTCATTGCCATCCAACCCGCAGACCCGCAATCTACGCGGCATGAAGACGTTTGCGTTCATTCTGCTGGGTCTGTCGGCATGCATTGCATCGAAGGCAGCCACGATCGCGCCCGAAGTAGCGGAGCTCGGCTTCGATAGCCGCTGGGCTGGCGGTGCCATTCCTCAAGACGTCAACTTGCCCTCGTGGATCACCCAGATTCAGCAGGATGGCGGCGTCTTTACCGATGAACCCCGTTCCTGGAGCGTCGATGCCGCAGCACCCCAGGGCACCGGCAAGATCGTGATCGGCCTGGATCGCGCGCGGATTCTCAGCGGGAACCTCGTCGTCACCCTTCTCTTTGATGCGGATGAAAATGCCGACATGGCCGTCCAGCTCTTTGATTCCCAGGGTCGCGTGGTCGTCGTCGATCTCTTCGGCAACATCGTGGACATCGGCAGGCAGGCCACCACTGACACCTTTGTCGTGCCCCTCAGCAAGTATCCCAGTGCGGATCGCCTCGTCATCCGGCGCGTGCAGGGCGGCCTACGTCTCCACGGCCTGGTGCTCTTTCCCATTGTCGCCGAAGGCCCCATGGAACAAGCCGCACTCAAGGACCTCGCCCGCACCTTGGGAGATCCCCTCAGCCCGGAAAACCCCCTCGTCCCCCGCATCCAAAATCTCGCCCGCACCAGTCGCGTGGCTGTCTCCCCCGTCAAACCCGCGGGCGTCACCACCTCCGCGGCAAAGCAGGCCTACCCAGCGGCCGCGCCCACCAGCACCCCGATGGCCGCACCTGCGGAGGGTCTGCTGGTGCACTTGAATTTTGATCAGGGCAACGTTCTCGACTCCAGCGGCCGTGGCAATCACGGCCAACTCCAGGTGGGCGCCGCCCTCGTCCCCTCCGCCGAGCGTGGCAACGTGTTGCGCCTGCGCAAAAAGACCGCCGGCCTGCGTTCAGACACCTGGGATTCCGTCATCATTCCTTCAGACAAAATGCCGAAGCTGCACGACGATCTTTCGCTCTGTGCCTGGGTCCGCTACCGCTCCATCAGCCGCGGATTTGGCAGCCAGATCGTTTGGCATGGCGACTCGAAGCCGGGCCGCGACCCCTGGGTGCTGCACCTCCTGCCCAGTGGCCAGGCCGAATTCCGCTCCGACCGATCGGTGACGGGCCGACCCCAGTTCACCGTGGTCAAAAACGAAATCTCCCTCTCCCCAGCTGGTACTCCCCAGCCCACCCAGCAAGTCAGGGTCAAGTCGCCCCAGAAGCTCGCGCCAGACCAGTGGTACTTTGTCGTCGGCACCATGGAAATGATGAACGCCCGCACCCGCACCATGCGCCTCTACGTGAATGGAGAGCGCGTCAACGAACTCCAGACCACGGAGCCCGTCGGCTACGACACCGCTGGCATGTGGACGACCATCGGCGCGGTGGATCGCGGTGGCTGGCAGGTCCTTGATGGCGATATCGACGACGTCCGCATCTACGAACGCGCCCTGCAACCCGCAGAGGTCAAGGCACTGTACTCGCAGCCCTGGAAGTGAAGCTGCCCCAGCGCGCAAAAAGGATTTTCCAGCCATGAATTCCACCCCTCCACCCACCACGACACCCCGCCCCGGTCATCGTCTGGCCCAGACAGGCGCATGGATGCAATTGGGCCCCGTGATCGGGATGGCCATGACGGCGGTGGGGATGGTGAGGGCCTTCAGTGTACTCCAAACCGACGGCGGCAGTGACCCCAGCAAACTCAGCTCTTCCATCGGCTTGGCGATGTACACCACCGCCATCGGCCTGATCTTTTCTATCATAGGCGCAGGCCTAGTCCTCTTCGCCGCACTGAAGCAGGGCTACCGGGCAGAGTGGCTCTTCTGGTTCCTGATCATCGTCGGCGGAAGCTACCTCCTCATGTTCCCTCTCGGCCTCATCATCGGCGTTCCGTTCCTGGTGACGGCGCTCTCGAAGCGGGCGGAGTTTCTGCGGCCATGCTGCCCCCCGGCTTCTTTCCGGCCTTGATCATGGCCTCTCTCACAATGACTTCCAATCGGGAATCCTGTGCCGGTTTGAGGTCACTTTGACCTGTGGGCTCCCCTGCACCCTCAAGCTTGGATTTGAAGTACTGTAGCAACACCGCCAGTACCCCAGTGGACGGGCGATACTTGGCGTCGGGCCATGCCGCCGCGAACGCTACTGCATCTTTCCTCCACCATGCTAGGAAAAGAGGTGGGGTCGGATCGCTGGGGCTCCCTGACTGGGTTGTCGGTGGAGCAGAGCTCGGATCGCGGGCAAAGATCTTGATGCAATCATCGGCTGAAATGTCGAACTGTGTCAGGAGGATAAATTGCACTGCCGGATTGCGATCCATTGTGTGAAAATGGGCCACGGCCTCGGCATGCTGTGAACTTGCTGGATTTTTTAGGGCCTCACGAAGGGGCATCATGGCCGCAAGCCAGGGCGGGCTCCCTAGTGCATCGTACCTTCCGGAATACGCAGCGCCCAGTTTGGAGAGTTCCTCCTGATGCCCGGCAACGAATTCCTGAAGCGCCTGCTTTTCCAGATCGCGCGCGCTGAAGCTGGGCGCGTCTGCCGCCGCAGCTTTCATGGCCACGGAATCCTTTTCCAGCCAGGCAAGGGTCCAACGCATTGGTGGCCCGAAATTACTAAATCCCACGCTCGATAGACGCGCGACAATACACTGAGAATAGAAGCGTTTTACGGATGCGAGGGCGTTGGCGGCTAGGTAGCTTCTCATGACCTCCAAGGCAGCATCCGGTGCCGGTGCTGCCCAGAAGCTCTCTTCCACCTTTTGGGCACGTTCGAGCGGCGAGAGGCTTCCCCCTCTACCGCCAAACAATGGCAGGGCATCAATCTGGCGTTGAAGAGATGTGGCATTCGGGCAAGCCTCACGCGAGAGCTTGAAATAGGGACTACCGCGAGACAAAAAGTCCTGAATGTCCCTTGTCGGCATGCCTCGGTGAATCGCTGAGCAACCCTGGGAAATGCACGATTCGTTAGACTGCTCCAGCGCAATTTTCATGCTGTTGAAGTTGGAGAAAAGGCTTGTCCGGGACGGATACAGAGTGCGCCACTGGTCGTAGGCCAGCATTCCTCTTCGCCAAGGATTGCGGAGGAACGAAATCGCAGCACTGGGGTCTTCGTTGGTCGGCATGAGCCGAGGCTTTTCGAACATCCGAACCCAACCCAGTTGCTGCTGGTCGAGGAACTCCAGCCAGCTCGTTTGAGTGCTGCCTGGAGGCAGACTCTTGCGTTCCAGTCGCTGCATGGCGAAGGCCAACGAAGGGGCGCTCTCTGCCACTGTCTGGGCCATTTTGTCAGCCATTTCTGGAAGGCCGAGCTGGACGGTTGCGAAAGTATAGAGGTTCTGCCAGCAGAGTAGTGAGCTCTCCCAAAGATGAACGAGCAACTCCTCACGGGTCACCATGGCCACAGGTCCCAAACGGCCCTGGTGAGCAGCTGCACCCAGCTCGATCACCTTCCCAATCTCATAGGTGCCTGTCGCAAGCGGATCCGCATACCTACTCCCACTCTTTGCTAGTACTTCGATAGCCTCATGCACCTTTGCTGTAATCTCGTCCGTTTTTGCTGGAAAGGCGGCAATTGCCTTTAGACAGCTCTTCTGGCCATTCAGGGGGGCCATCATTCCGATCCCCCGAAGTGACGACATCAGAAACCCTTCTGTAAGCACCGGCCCATAATCCGGAGCTCCTATTTCTGCGGGGGAGTAAAGCTGTAACAGAACATCATCCAGAGGGTGGACCGCAGCACCGAAGTATCGGCTTCGTGCCAACAACAGTGGTAAGTACAGCGGTGAAGGATGATCCACAGCGGCAAGTGCGAGGACTTTGTCCGAAGCTGGATAGGCCTTCATAACGCCGTTCCACGCCACCCACATGGCGTTCTCTGGCAGCGGGGTTCCAGGTGCCGCTTTCCAGGCGTTGCTGGCAGGTATTTCACGGCCGGCCAGATAGTGGAGTACGGACCATACATTCTCGGGGAGTTGGCTGCCAGAGAGCTCTTCTGATCGGCAGAGCCAGGCTGCGGCACGGGACAAACAAAGATAGTCCAACGTTGTGGTGGTAGTAAGCACTGCGGTATCGGCACGCAATAGTCGCGCTGCTAGAAATTCTGCGGTCGGTGCATCGCTTGCTGGATTTGCTTTTTCCAACCACGGCAGCATGTCAGTTGCGAGCGTCATCCGGTCCTGTTGCCCGTCGTTATAGGCGCTCCAGAATGTCACACCCCTCTGGACGGTCGGGGAAACTGCCGCAGAAGCCGGAAGTAACTTCGCCAGAGGTGCGGTCAGCGCCTTCCACACACTCCGATAATAACCCGCCCCGCTGTGTAGATCTTCTAGTTCGTAGTGCAGTGCCCCAGAAGCGATTTCCGCACCCTCGTCATCCAACCACGTCACCTTCCAATCGGAAGGACCATTGACCTTTTCCACAGTCTCCCACTTGACCTCAGCTACTTTTCCCGGTGCTTGGCGGTTCACGCACCAAGCCAAGACTCGAGCTGCCTCGACCGGAAACAGCCGCTGCGCTGTATCGTGAAAACAAACTTCAGGCACATAGTGACCGGCAGAGACCAACGGGCTCACGCAGACGAAGCCTAGACCAATAAGAGATCGAATTTTTTGGCGCATAGCACCTTTCTCCCATGAATTCATCTAGGAGACAAGCTGAATCGCAAACTCCGTTACGATCCACGAGTTAAACCACTGCAAGGCAACCACCTTTTCATCAGCCGCAGGGTCCCAGAACGTGGTTTTGCCCTTGCTTGCGGTGGTTTCTCTGGCACTGAAATGACACCCTTTTTGCCATGAACCAAGCCGTCCTCAGCCTCCTCAAAGAAAGCCGCCACCCGATGCGCATCGATCTGATCGGGGTCGCGGGTTCGGGTATGAGCGGGCTGGCGCTGCTGCTGCTGGGTCTGGGGCACAAGGTCAGTGGCTCTGACAAGGTCACCACGACGGAGACGGAGCGTCTGCAAAAGCTGGGTCTGCAATTCTTTTCCCCCCACTCGGAGCGCGAGGTGGAGGACTGCGACATCGTCATCTACTCCAGCGCGATCAAGCCCGGCAACGTGGCCTATGAGGCTGCCTACAAGCAGGGCATCCCGCTAGTGCGTCGCGCAGAGGCGTTGGCGGCGGTGATGGCGAATAAAAAGGGTGTGGTGGTCTGTGGCACGCACGGGAAGACGACGACCTCCGCGCTGACGGCCCATGTTTTGCGTCAGGGTGGGATGAAGCCGAGCCATTATGTGGGTGCGGAGATCCCGATCCTGGGGTCCAATGCGCACTGGGATGCGGAGGGCGAACTCTTTGTGGCGGAGGGTGATGAGAGCGATGGCACGCTGGTGAACTTTCATCCCGAGCACGCCATCGTCCTAAACATCGAGGCAGAGCACCTGGACTTTTACGACGGGATCGAGGCCATTAAGACGGTCTTCCGTCAGTTGCTGAGCCAGACGCCGGGGCACTGGGTGTATTGCGCGGAAGATCCGGTGGCGAGCGAGGTCTGCGCGGGACCCCAGGGCGTGAGTTATGGTTGGAGTCGCGATCACGACTACAACGCGGAGATCCTGTCGATGCGGCCGGATCATACGGAGTTTGAGGTGTATCGCGGCCAGGAAAAGCTGGGCACTGCGGTGCTAGGAATTCCCGGCAGGCACAATGTGTCCAACGCGCTGGCAGCCATCGCGCTGGCGATGCAGGTGGGCGTGAGTTTTGAGGCCATCCAGCACGCGCTGCGGAGTTTTCGTGGGGCCAAACGGCGCTTTGAGATCCGCCACAGCGGGCCGCACTTCACGATCGTGGACGACTACGGGCACCATCCCAGCGAGATCGCGGCGACGCTGGCGACGGCGAAGGGCTTGGGTGCCAAGCGCATCGTGTGCCTGTTTCAGCCGCACCGCTTTAGCCGCACGCAGTTGCTGAAGAAGGAATTTGGCGCGGCCTTTGGGGATGTGGACGAGCTCTTCGTCACTGACATCTATCCCGCCAGCGAAAAGCCGCTGCCAGGGGTCACGGGCGAGACGATTCTGGAGGAGGTGCGTGCACAAAACAGCACCACCAAGACCACCAGCACTCCGACCATGCTCATCGCCCGCGATAAGGTGGGCAATGCATTGCGCCCCGGCGATCTGCTGATCACGCTGGGTGCAGGCAATGTGCATGAGGTCGGCCGCTGCATCGCCCGCGACCTGCCCGTGCTGGAGAAGTTGACGGATGTGTTGGAGTCAAACGGCGGCGGCGTGGCGCGGCTGTATGAGCCGATGAATCGCCACACGACTTACCTGATCGGTGGCGCTGCGCAGTACTGGATCGAGCCGCGCACCGTGGAGGCCTTTGCAGAGACGGTGCGCTACCTGCGCGCCTCGGCGATCCCGATTCGCGTGATCGGGCGCGGGTCGAACTTGCTGGTGAAAGACGGTGGCATTCGCGGCGCGGTGATCCATCCCGCCAAGGGGGATTTTGAAAGCGTGACGGTGGAGGGTGACCTCATCACCGCCGGTGCGGGTGCGCGCTTGAAGAAGATCGCCAGTGCCGCGCGCAATGCGGGCCTCGGTGGCTTTGAGTGGATGGAGGGTGTGCCCGGGAATCTGGGCGGTGCGATCCGCATGAACGCAGGCGCGATGGGCGCGGAGACCTTTGACCAGATCGTCAGTGTGCGCTTCATCGACACGGACGGCAGCATCAAAGAAAAGCCGCTGGCAGAGATCGTGCACCACTACCGCAGCGTGCCTGAGTTTGAAGAGCGCTACGTCGTTTCCGCTGTGCTGAGAGGCTCGCCCGCCCCGCTGGAAGAGATCGA
>JACKQF010000011.1 GCA_024232965.1 Verrucomicrobiaceae bacterium
TGGTGCGGCTTCCAAGACTTCCGTGTGGTTCCTGCGCCTTGGACGCGAGTGTGTGGAGTTCCTCTTCGGCAACGGTCAGACCATCCGGCTCAATGAGACCTGGGAACTGGAAACCGTGTACGACGACAACGGCAACCCCTACAAGGCCTACACCAACTGGATGAAGGGCCGGGTCGGGATGCGTCTTGCCAACAAGAACTGCGCGGTGCGAATCAAGAACGTTGAGGAAACCGGCACCAACAAGAAGACCCTCAACGACACGCTGCTCTATGCGGCATACGAGAAGTTCACAGAGTTCGGCTTCGAGCCAACCCACATCTTCATGAACGGTCGCTCCCGTGAGCAACTGCGCAACAGTCGAACGGCGACCAACAGCAACGGCACTCCTGCGCCACTGCCCACTGAATGGGAGGGCATCCCCATCATCCGCACGGCCTCGATCGCCAATGACGAGTCCTGATTCACTCCACGGCAACCCTTCAACACCGACCTGATTATGCACTCTCTGAAAGACGCTTTGCTCATTCGCACGCTCGCCCTGCCTGCCGCAGGCGCTGCTGCCAACACCGATCGGATTGATCTTGGCCAGGCACCTCCCAACGAGTTTCGTTTTGAGGTGGAACTGGATCTGCCTGCTTTGCCATCGCTGGCTGATACCAAGAAAGCCACGATTGTTCTGGAGGACTCGGCAGACGGCACCACCTTTGCAGCCATTCCTGGTCTGGCAGCCTTGGAGGTTGCAGGGGCGGGTGGCACGGGGGCGGAAGCAATCAATCGACGCCTACGGTTGCCTGCCGACGTTCGGCAGTATTTGCGGGCCAATGTGACGGTGGAAGCCGCAGCCGGCGACAACACCGCCCAGAGCCTCACGATGGCATTGGTGTTTTGATGAATTCCTGGGGCGTGGGCCTCGGGTTTGGGTGGCGGCCTCCCTGGCTTTCGGGCAGGGGAGGCCGCTTTTTCCTGTGCATTTCGATCCGCCCCTAACGCCTCGTCCTCATAATCTCAGGCAACGATTCTATGGCGACGCTCAGAGTCGGGCAGTCTGCGATTTCAGCAAAGAATGCGGGGCAGCAATTCAATAGTGCAGGTGAAGGGCGCGGAAAGTCCATGGGTGAGTTGATGAACTCGTCTTTAACCGGCAAATCGAGTTGGGTGAGGTCCAGCTCCGTCACCAGACGAGTAGAAAAGTGACGAAAGTACTGCTGCATTGATTCAGGATCGATGGCACACAACTCCACAAAAAATTTGGCAGCAGTTTTTCCATTGTCCAATGAATAACAGATCACTCCCAAAAGGGTCTCAAAAGGCATTCCAAAGCCGACCTTCACTTGGCGAGAATCAAGTGCATGATTGTGAAAGGCAGGCAGTGATATTGTGCGCTTTCGGAGTTCCAACTGTTGTCCCCAGAGTCCACCCATAATGTATCTATCGAGGGTATCGTCTTTGGTTTGAGGGTCAATTCCTTTGTCTATTGACACACAGCCAAAGCTGATGAGCCGCTACGACGAAATCGCCGCCGATTTGACCGAGGTATTTGATGAGATCGCCCAGCCCGTGGGGTGGAGCGGGGCGATCTATCCCGCTGTGGTTGCGGATCCCAACATTAGCCTGGACCTGCAGACCGGCGGGTTCCTGCCTCAGGCGGAATTCCTGGTGAAGCTTCGACGCGCGGCACTCCCGGCGGTGCCCGCATTGGGACAGTTCATTACCATTGAGGGCCTCGCTTACCAGATTAGCGGGATCACCGACAAACCTGCCAGTCCTCTCATCATCCTCCAAGTTGCCCGATCATGAACAATAGTGCTGTGGAACAGGCCCTTGTTGAATGGCTGTCAGCGGCCGGGGTATCCGCCCCTGTCCAGGCTGGCAGTTCCGCTGAGCAAGTCGCCAACGACGGGCCGACAGTCATTGTGAGCGTGCCGGAGATACAGCACGTAGTTGGGCCACTGCACCGGGCCACGGTGAACTTGATTGTATCGGCCCCGGCCTATCAAACTGAGGTGGCAGTGTATCGAGGGGTGGTCCAGGCTGTTCGGGTGGCCATCGCCAATGGACTGGCCTCGGCGTTTGATGGTGTTGGGATTGAGTATGCGGGACTGCATGTCAGCGAGAGCACTGAGCAGATAGATGACAGCAGATGGATCAATGTTTTGGCCACAACTCTTGGATTCGCGAGATAGTCGTGATGACCGCGTTCCTGTTATCGCCGAAGCCCAGGCGCACCTCCCTGTAGACCGTTCACTGACTCGCCTAGCGAATCATTGTCGAGTCGAGAAAAGTAGGAGGCATAAAAGCTTTCTTCCGAGGGTAATCCGCTCAACACAGCACAGAACTGCTTGGTGAGATCGGTGTCACTTGGTATGTCCTGAATAGCGTTCGGAAAGAACTGGTTTGAGATCCCGGATGGGACGTCAATCACTCGAATAGCATCGACCGTAGGCTTTATGGTACGATCAACAAGACAAACAAGGCGGTTTACTCCCCCACGTGGCCCTATTTGCACCTGAGAAATTAGGAGAAACCGACCGATTGTCTTGTGTCCCGTAAATCGTCTGTGACCGCGACCAGACCGCAAGATAACACCATTGTTTGGAATTAGCTTGGCTGATTCAATGGCAAAGTCGTAAGCTTCTAAGAGTGATTGCGGTGTCATAGTTTTCTTCAGGGTGTCGAGATGACCACCCCCGTCAATATTTCGTATTGGTTGACACCTTCTCCCCGGTGTCATGCCCGCCACCTTCGGAGTTGAAAACCTCTTCGGTCTGACCGCCCCTGCCGGTGGTCACGTCCAGGAATCCTCGTCGGAATCCAGCATCGAGGTTGCCACCATCCGTAATGCGTCCGGGGTGACAGTCAAAGCCGTGCCAAAGCCTCTGGTCACCAAGACGGTGACGCTCAAGGGGAAAGGTGACGCCTCGCTCGCCTCGGTGGCTGCGGGTGCTTTTGTTGCCGACACGCTGCGGATAACTTCCGCCAAGCAGAGCGAATCCAACGACGACTTTCCCGACTTCGAAGTCACTGGAATGGCCTACTCCAATCTCACCTGATTTATGCCTGTCACCCTCAATGCCATCGGCATCCAGTCCGTTGACCTTACGCTTGCCGAAAGCGTGGAAGTGTCGCGCAAGGTCGAGACCAAACCCCTAATCGACAAGGATGGGCGCTTTGCTGACGGCAAGGCCTTTGATCCAACCGGGGATTTCAGCATCAAGGGGCGGGGCGATCTTCCCGCAGGCGTCACCGTGGGCACCGACGGCGGGCTGGCCGTCGCCGGAATCAGTGGCGGCGTTACCCTCATTACGTCGGTCAAGGAAGGTCAGAAGAACGACGATTGGAACACCTGGGAATGCAGCGGCCAGCATTGGCCCGGAGCTTCGTAACGCCTCATGAAAGAAGGACAACAAGTGCTGTTTTTGCGGGATGATCAGCCCCCGCTCAAAAGCGACCTCACCAACCTGGTTGCCGCTGCCCTGGTCTGTGGGTTTGAGTTCGCCAGCAAGAAGCCGCTGCTCGACACCTTGGAAGAGGTGGACGGCCAGCCAAAGCGCGCGGTCACGTGGAGTCTGGACGGGGCCGGCAAAGCCGCGTTCCGGCCCAAGTTTCAGGAAGGCACCTTCGACCTGGCGGAGTTTAGGCGGTGCTTTGAGAGCCTCGACTGGTGCCGGGCCAACCCCGACCACCCGATAGCCTATCTCCGCGCCTTCAGCGATGCGCTCGGTTCGTTGCGCAACGAGCTCAAGGCCATGAAGCCGCTGCTCATGATCCGCAAAGGCAGGCGCTTCGCCCTCATCCCGCAGGATGCCGACCCGGCCAAGAAGGCCGAACTCCTTGCCATGCTCTGATTCCCTCCCATGAAAACCGACCCCCGAACTCCAGAACTTGAAGCTGCCTTTGCCGAAGGCCCGGCCCAAATTGGCGAGCTCCGCCTGCGGTCGCTTTCCTTTGGCACCATCAACCTGTGCCGGCAACTGAACCTCTCGCTCTTTCTCGATGAGCAGGTGGAATTGCCTGAGGAGGAGAAGCAGCGCCAACTCGTGGCGTTTGCCTGGGTCCAGTCCGCGCCTTTGTCTGAGGTGCTCGAGGCGGTGCGCACCGGAAAGGTCCAGGAGCGCCTGGATGCGTTCGCCTTCTCACTGTCCATCGGCATGCTTCCGGCACTGATGGCGGAAGTCTCGCGCATCTCCAGGCTCGCTGCCGCGGCGGCTGTGGAAGTGATGCCCAAACCCGGTGACCGGGACGATGAGGGTGCTCCCCCAAACTGCTAGAGCCAGGGTGGACAGCGTCCATCGTGTTCACCCTGGCGCGCGAAACCGGCTGGCCTGAGGCCTTCATTCTGTGGGAACTGCCCCTGCCAAGGGCACTGCAATACTATCACTGCGCCCTCCGCGCTTCGCTTGCGTGGACAGTGGCACCGAGTGAGCCGGCCATGGATCAGTTCCATCGGTTGGAGGCGCTGGCCGCGCAACTGACCGTTGACGAGGAGGACGGGGCATGATCCAGGAGTTCAAGCTCAACACCAAGGCGTTCATGGAAACTGCGGCGCGCTTCCTGGCCACTTCGAAGCGTGATGCCCTGGTGGTGATGAAACAGCAGGCCAAAGGCATCATCAAAGAGGTGATCGCCATCACTCCGCCCGGCGGTCCGAACATCCCTTCCGGGAAGGCCCGGGCAAGAGGGGCCGCCAAAGTGAAGGCCGACATTCTCAAGGTGGTGCGTGGTGTGACCCCTGAGCGTGCCAAGCAACACGATGTGGCCTCATTGGTCGAGTCCAGGCGGGTCCGGGGCCGGGTTCCCTCAGAAGTCGTTCCACGCATCCTGGTCCCGCGGGACAAGCTCAAGGCCTACATCAAGGCCAAACAGCAGCGGGTGGGTTTTCTCGCCTCGGGATGGAATGTGGCGGCGGCCAAGTTGGGCCTCAAACCCCAGGCATGGGTGTGGCGCAATACCGGCCCGGGTGCAATGGAGGTGATCGTCACGGACAAGGACATTCAGATTCGCGCCACCAACGCGGTGCCCTACGCATCGGAAATGTCCAAGCTGCGCCGCCGCCTGCAGCAGGCCCTGCACATGCAGCGCAACAAGATGGAGCGGCAGTTGCGCCACTTCCTGGCCAAGACCGCAAAGAAAGCCGGATTCAAATAACCGTCATGGCATCCATCACTGCCGAACTCGCCCTGGAGATTTCCAAGTTTCAGTCCTCGCTCAAGCAGGCGCAGGACTCGCTCAAGGGCTTTCGCGCCCACGCACAGCAGCAGGGTGCCGGGTTGGGACAATCAATGTTTGCCGGTGTGGGCAAGGCCGCGGCCGGACTCGGGGCGATGGTGGCCGGAGCGCTCGCGGCGGTAGGATTGGGCAAAGTCGTTTCGAGCGCCCTGGACCGGGCGGTCAGCGACGAGCAGCTTCAAGTGAGCTTCGACGTGTTGGTGGGCGATTCTGCGCAAGCAAAGGAGACCATCGAATCGCTTCGTCGTCTCGGGGCGGAAACCCCCTTCGAGTTTCCCGAGCTGGCCGAGGCTGGCAAGAAGCTCATCGCCTTTGGCGAGGGTGCCGATTCCGTCACCGGGACGCTGCGGCGGATCGGTGACGTGTCCAGCGGCATCCAGGCACCGATTGGTGAGATCGCCGAGATTTATGGCAAGGCGCGGGTTCAGGGGAGGCTGTTTGCGGAGGACATCAATCAGCTCACCGGTCGCGGAATCCCCGTGATCCAAGAGTTTGCGCGCCAGCTCGGCGTGACTGATGCGGAGGTGAAACAGATGGCGAGCGACGGCAAACTCAGTTTCACCAATCTGGAGCAGGCGTTCATCAGCCTGACGTCCGAGGGCGGCAAGTTTGGGGGCATGATGGCGCGGCAAAGCCGCACCGTTGGCGGACTGTGGTCCACGGTAAAAGACAACGTCGGTGAAGTGCTGCTGGCGTTTGGCAAACCGATCAACGACGCGCTGCGCCCCATGCTCGATGCTGCCATCGAACAGGTGGGCGCGCTCAAGGAAGCTGCGGCACGGGTGGGCGCCGCTGTGGCGGCCGGCATGAAGGCGGTGGTGGCGATCTTCCAGGAGTTCACGGGGGCCGAGATCGGCAAACTGGCGCTCGATTCGCTGAGTCTGGCGTTCAAGTCGGCGGTCAATCTGCTGTACAAGGGTTTGGTGGGATCGTTCTTTGCGGCGGTGCAGATGCTTGTGGAATCGGTCAAGAATGTCATCACCCTGTTCTCGATCCTCACCACGGAGGACTTCTGGAAAGGACTCGGTCATGTGCTGCTCGGTCTGGCCCGCAGCTTTGGCGCAACGATGCTGGAGTTCATCGCCCAGGCGGTGGAGAATCTGAAGGCCATCCCGGGAGTGTCCGCGCTTCTGGGGGATGCCGACCAGTTCTTCCGGGATGTGGCCCAGGAGGCGCGTGGCATGGCCGTGGCTGACTTCACCTCGGGTGCCGATGCCTTTGCACCGCTCATGGAGCGCGTGCAGCAGCGGATGGGACAGACCATGGAAAACGTGGCCGACGCGTTTCAGGACAATTTCAGGCGTGCGACCACACTCTTCGACACGTCGGAGGAACAGGGCAGGCTTGATGAAGCTGCCCGCCGGGTGCGGGAACGGGTCAAGACCAATGAATCGGCGGCGGCTTCGCAAAAACCGGCCACGACACCGGCCGCCACCGCGAATCCGGCGGCAGCGGGAACACCCGTGGCGCCAGATCCCGGCAAGCTGCGGGTTGCTCCGGGGTTGTTCGCCTCGGCTGTGAATCTGATCATGGGTCGTTCCGCCAACGAGTTGATCCTGGACGAGAGCAAGAAGCAGACGGCGAAGCTTGAATCGATTGATCGCAAGCTGGGTGAGATGAACCGCAACCTGGAAAAACCTCCGCCGCAGCGGGCGGTGGTTGCCGCCCCGGTAATGCCATTCGACACCGTGGCCAGGTTTGCATGAGCAACCCCTTCCAGATGCTGGGCCTGACTGGCAGCCGCGATGAGCGGGGCCTGATCTCGCTGTCGCTGCCCTGGAATTGCGGCACACTCCCCGAGACACTCTCGGTTGGAAGTGCCAACCCGTTTGGATTGCCAGAGGTGGGTCGCGCCATCAGCCAGCTCGATGATGGTTCCTACCAGGTCACCATCAACTTCCAGGGCATCGAAGACGCCGAGGGACAGGCGGACAGCTTTGAGTTCGACTCAAGCTTCCGCGAGGAACCCATCGAGAGCCATCCATCCATCGACCAGATCAAGCGGCAGTATGGCGGCAGCTTGAACAGTGATGGCCGGATCACCTTTCCCGAGAAACTCCCCGGGGCGTCCTCCGGCAGTGGCGGCTTGAGCGGCAGGCGCACGGGGGCCGGTGACAAGAACCCGATGTTCGGAGTCGCCACCTACCTGGTGCTCAATGCCGTGTTTCGTCACACCTACCTGCGCCGCACCATTCCAAATGACCTGCTCAGCAGGGTAGGGACAACCAGTGGCAGCCTTCCAGAGGGGTTTCCAACGCCGCCCGGCCGCAACTGGCTCATCATGCCCCCAAAAGTGGGGAAGCGCGGCAATGTTTATGAAATCTCGGAGGAATGGATGCTGAGCAAACCCGGGCAGATTTGGCCGGAAGCCATCTACGGTCTGATTCAACGCTGACTCCATGAACCTGCGCGACCTCCATGTGCGAAAAGGGGACCCGGTGCTGCCCGCCTGGAACAAGTTGCTGGAATGGGCCGGACGGTTTCGTCTGTTTGCGGGCCGGGGCGTGAGGCTGACCAGGACGCCAAATGGCACCTTCATCGTGGCGGAGACAAAAGGCATACCATGGGATCACCCCTTCAAAGTGACGGTCAGCACCACCGAGGCGACGGTGTTGCCTGGCACGCTCAACAACCAGATGCCAACGATCTCAGGAAGGCTGCTCGACGAAGATCCGGTGCCGCTGCTGAAACTTGTCGGCGGCCCAAACCGGGAGCTCCGTTCCTGGGTGTGCTTGGATGTGCGGGTGGACGCCAAAACGGGTGCGATTGACCAGGCGGACAAAGGCGCGGTTGCCATCACCCACGCGCGGGAACCCGACTCCAGGGAGGTCGGGCGCCACCCGCTGGCCATGCTCATCTGGAATGCTGATCGCACCACGGTTCGACGGGTCCATCAGATCACCCACTTCAACCTGCAGCACCGGTTCACCAAGGCCGTGGCTGGAAAGCCCTCCCGCCATCTCTTCTGGCCGGCATGAACTCGATCCCCGCTGCTGCCTGGAACCGGCTCGTCGACTTTCTGGCCCGAAATCAGATCCTCGGCAGCACCATGCTGCGATCAGGAGACTGGATGCACCCGTGGCAGCTTTCCCCGGCCTGGGAGGGTGAGCAATGGACCACCCGCATTGAGCCTGGGTTCGTGAACGGACTGGACGCCACAGTCCGGTTGCCCCTCCGGGACGCTCCTGAGGCGGCGCGGCAGCGCCTTGGTGATCAGGGATTAGGAGATGCGGATCCGGTGGACTGCTGGCTCACCGAGGATCCGCAGATGGTTCTTGCCGATTGGAGGGCCATCGGCCCGGATGCGGAGCCGGGAGCGGCTTCGTTGGGAAACGACGGCACGCTGGAGGTCAGCTTTGAATCGGTGCCGGACTTCTTTACGGCTCTTGGAGTGGGGCAGCCTCCCAATCTCAGCTCGCAAGTCGCCGACTTGGGGGTTGTCCAGCGACTGGCTGGCGAACTGGGCACGATCGATGAAGCTCGCCTGCTGCGAGCCGCTGAATTGGTGCTCTACCAGGATCGTTTCGCAACGAGCACGCAATGGACCACTGGCCTCGGGTTCGATGGCACCAATGCGCAGTTCAGCGTCATCTACAAGATGCCGCCCCACATGAGGGAACGGGCCTACATCCGGTCGATGGCGCGCTGGCAGGAAGCCGGCTCAATCCCGGCCCAGGATCGACTCATGGGCGACTGGACCGACAACACCTTCGATGCCTGCCATCTTGCCACGGTCTATTTGGTCTCGCCCCCAGGGGCGGTTCACGGTAGCAGACCGGACGGCACTTGGACGCCCTATGTTAGGCATCGCCTCTTTTGGAATCTGACTCATGCGGTCAGCATTCTGGAGCCTGCATTGAAACGGGAAAACCTGGTGCTCAACACCGGGCTGACCGCAGGTTTGCTCGACAGCATCGGCAACCAGATCCTGGCGGCGATCAATGACCAGAACGCGGCCATCGCCGAGTTCCTCGGCCGCAACACTCTGGAGGGGCGATTTTGGAGCACATGAGCGAAGATGGATACGGCTTGGACAAGGTTGCTCGACTGGCCGCGAAGGAGTCGGAGGAACCCGGTCTGCCCATTCGACTGGAGCCTGAGTTTCCGTTTGAGGTGGTGGCGTTTGATCCGGGTTTTTTTGGGCTGGAAACTTTCGCCTCGGACTGAGGATCTCAATGGGACACAGTTTCGGAGTCACCGTTTCCCATGAAGCTCACCGATCAAGAAATGCTTCGATCATTGGGCATTTGGTTGTTGGGGTTCGGCGTCACATCGGATACGAAAGGCCTGCTCTTGGACATCATTGCGAAGTCGATCAACGAAGTCCGCATGCATCGCGAAGACTCGGCTCGCATCGTGTAACTGGTGCGCGAGATTATCGAGGTCGTCCGGTAGCCGCATGGCAATCTTGGTGTCGGTGACTGCTAGGACAACGTCTGCGTGCTCTTGAACGGTGGCTGCAACCTCTAGGAGGCGAGTGAGCTGACTGAAGATGTTGTCGGAAACAGAGGTGAACCCGTAATGGTGCGACGGAACGGGATGCTGTCCGAGCACTCTGTCCAGCGACGGGAAACGTCCCCACTTGCGTTCGTGTAGAGCTTTGTCGGTGAGCATGGCGTTGTTCGAGATAGTGGTTCTTTGTTTCGCCCTCGTTCACAGACACGCGCAACTGCGCTTGCCTGAGAAATTTAGACACTCAAGTATCGCCTGGGGTAATACTTTTGAAAGTAGCGATTGGGCCGTAAATTGGGGTTGGGTGCCAGCAAGCGTAAGCCTGCCGCTCTCTTGACACGCCAGCCAATGCATCCGGCTCATGCAGGCGCTCCTCTATTGCAACCTCTCCACCCGCACGGTTTCCGAACAGCTCACCGGCTCGGCTTTCACCTGGCCGAAGGTGGTGGCTGGCGATCACCTGACGCTAAGTCTCCGATTCGCTGAGAAGATCGACGGGCAAGCTATCGAAGTTTCTCGCGTGCTGCGTCGCCTGCGGGCCTCCGTGGGCCGGCTTGACGCGAGGCCGGAGCAGGGTGGTTATCGGCTCAAGCTGGGAAACGAGGTGGCCGAGGAGGGCGTCAATCTGACCTCTGCCATTCCTTGGGATGCCAGCGCCGCGCAAATGGCGGAGGCCTTCAATGGCGTCCCTGTGCTCGTCTCGGCCTACGGCAACGCCACGGTCGAACTGGTCGATGCCAGCTACCTGGTCCGTTTCGCCAACGCAACTGCGGCGGTGCCCATGACCGTGGCCGAAAACTCCCTGTTGCCAATCAGCTTCGTCCGGGTCATTCCAGTCCTGTTCGACGGCAAGTGGGTTCACGAACTGAGGCTCATCCAGGCCGGAGCCGCCTTCACCACAACCTACGACAGGGTGGTGCCGCCCGCGCCGGCCATCACAGCTCTGCAAAACGGGGGCGAGGATGGGGAGATCCGGTGGAACGAGATTCAGCGGCTCCATGTGCCGCCCGAGTTCCGCGGCACCTACCAGCTGCGACGCGGGTTCAAGAAGAGCGGTCTGCTCTCGCGGGAGGATGGAGCGGAGGAAATCGCCGCCGCGATCGAAGCTCTCGCGGACGAGGACGGGGAGTTTGTCGTGACCAATCCGGCCAGCAACACCGCCCACATCGAGTTTGCCGGCAGCATGGAGGGCACGAACCAGGCGTTGATTGAGGTCAGCGTGTTCGACGCCCCGGAGGGCGATGTCACCTTCACGCTCAGCCTCAACACGCCCGAGTTGCGATCGCTGATGCGTGAGGCCGATCCCAAGACCGGGGAATTGAAACTGCCTTTCGAGGTGGAGGTGACCTTCGAGGACGAATTCACACCGGAGGTTCTTCATCCGCTGGCAGTGATTCGCACCGAGCTGACCCTGGTGAACGAACTCATTTGGGAGGAGTTGGCCACCGCCCAAAACATTGACTGGTTGCGCCCGCCATTGCCGAAGGACTACATCCCTTTCACGCTCGACCAGATTGCCACCGGCATCCCCTATTATCACACCGCCCTGGGCAACGGTTCAGCCACGGCCTTCGTGATTGATCACAACTTGAACACGGAAGCGGTTCACGTGGCACTCCGGGAAAACTCACCCGGCGGCCGTCTGCTCGCCATCCCCGATGACTATGGGCTCGCCATTGAAGGAGCGAATAGCGTCACCATCACGCTTGCCTCTGGAACCGCGCCTCCCGCCGCGGGCGCGCTGGCCGTGGCGATCTTGGGAGGTTCGCCAGTGGCGGCATTCAACATCCATGGTCACACGATTGCCCAAATTGAGAACCTTCAACTCATCCTCGACCAACTGGGTGCGGCGGTCAGTGACCTGCAGTCTTTGGTTCCGCAGGGAAGGCTCACCACTGAGGCGGGTGATCCGTCGGGACCCATCGCCCAATGGACGTTGCCGGTGTTTCTCGATTTGTATCCGACCCGGCAAACCGTGACTGGGGAGATCCAGACCCTGGCCGACATTACCCCGGCCAGGCTGGCGGCGCTGGACATCCGTGACGGCGGTCTTTTGCCGGCAGTGCATGCCGCCACCGTGGAACCGTTGCCCGTGCTGGTCGACTTTAATGCCTCCTTCAAGGGCAAGGTCTATCAGAATCAGACCTCTGCGGCGATCCGGATCCCCGGGGGCAAGGGAAGGCGCTCCATGGATGTGCAGCCGGGCGAGTGGGCCTCCTTTGACGGTCGGGTCTGGTACAAAGTTCAGCGCTTCGGGACTGAGACCAGTTTCTATCCGGCCGACTTCAACCGGGAACTCTTCACCATCGCCGTGAATGACAAGCAGCTTCGTCTCAAGAAGGCCTTCGAGCTGAAGTTTGGGTTCGAGTGTGCCATCCTCACCAATCGTCTGACTTCCCAAGCCGAGTTCGCCAACTCGATCTTCAACACCGAGGCGCAGTGGCAGTTGGTGCTGGAGTGGGGCGAGTTTTCCCAGGAGAACACGCCCGCGATTACTGGCTCCAACTTCAAGGACATCAACTGGAACCCATCGCCCATTTTGACCCACCGGTTCTTCGTCACCCACACCGCTGCAGTCCACACCTTCGGCTGTCGCATCAGCCGCAGTGCTGCCAATGTTCTGACCTGTTCGCGCCTGCTCTACGGCGGGGAGGAGGGCGGCGCTTCCTGCCCGGCATCGGCCAACTTCGCCATCCGCGCCCGTCTGCTGCGGTTCGACACGCGCGACAACGTCAGTGACCCGCGTGGCCTGGTCGCCCTGCTTGGATTGAATCGGGACATTGTTTCCAATGAATCCGGCGGCGGTGAGCTGGGAACCGCTTCCATCCGATAGCCCGTCCCATGGCCATTCCTGTTCTCAGTCCCATCACTTCGATCCACTCGATCCCGATTGGCACCGCGTGGTATTTTCAGCCCGCGCTGGCCCCTGGTTCGTCGGCTGCCACAAGCTGGGCCGCGACGGGTCTGCCTCCCGGCCTCACGCTCAACACCAGCACCGGACTTGTCTCTGGCGTGGCCAACGGGGAAGGGGTGTTCAACGTGCGCCTTCAGGCCTCCAACGGAAGTGGAGCCTCGGCCTGGCTGGTGTTTCCCATGGGGGTCCGCGCGACCGGGCAGGAGTCCGGCGCCGCCAAGCGGGTAAACATCAACTTGCAAACCGGGGCGGTCTATTCTCCGGACAACAACACCATGTTCCGGGTGAAGTCGGGCGACTTGATGCCGGTGGCGGTGGGATTTGAGGATGAGGGCAAGTTGCTCGACATTCCCATGCTTTCGCTCATCAACTTCTCGCTGAAGGAAGCGGATGACGAACCGGTGATGCCCCTCAACGATGGCCTGTTTCAGAAGATCGGAGCCGGCGTCTATACCCGCTATGTGACCTTTCTTGATTTGCGCGGCCAGGCGCTGCGGTATGCCCTGGAAAACTGGGAAAATCCCAAGGGCACCAATTTTGTGGGTTTGGCCGAAGTCGAGTGGGTGTGGTTTGAAACACGGCCAGGCTTTCCGGCCCCGCAGATGGTGACCCGCACTTCCAACAACTTCCCTCTGGCAACTTTCCGGGAACTGCGACCATGAGCACAGGCGGAGCAACCGGGCCGGCGCTGATGCACTTTCCGCTGGCTGAAAGTTACGCGTTCTACGGGCGCCGGATCCGGCGTGCGTCCTATGCGCAGATGCCGCCTGAGGAGGTCACCGTTTCCACGCCGTCACCGACCAAGCCGGTGCGTTGGTTCCGCTATCTGGGCGGTCTGTGGTTTGTGGCCAGTTGGCGGATCACGGATGGCAATGTCGAAACGTTCGAGCGGGTCGTGGAGGAAAGCGATTTTGGCCGCGACGACATGCTCGCCTGGGACTGGACGACATTGGGGCCGGAGTGTGAGCTGGGCAGCGGAGACTGCGCATGTTCGGGCAACACCGCGCTGCTCGCGGTGCAGCCTTTCAGCGAGGAAGCCGTCATTGAAGAATCCGGGGTCACTTTCGATCTGCGTCATGGCAACACGCATCAGGGCGACTTTGGCTGTGTGCTGCCGCCGGCGGATCCGAGGTCTCATGGCGGCGGGAATTGTGAATGTTCCGGTGGCGGCGGGGGTGATGGTGGCGGCAACTGCCCGCCTGGCTTTACGCGGGTCAATGGAATGTGTGTGCCGGACGGCGATCCTCCCGGCCCAGAGTGCCCGGACTGTAACGGCGGCAACAGAGCTACCGACGGTGGTGGTGGCAAGGACGGTGGGGGTGGAGGCGGCAACGGTGGAGATGGTGGCGGCGGCGGTGGGGACGGAAACGGCGGAGGTGGAGGAGGCGGTGGTGCTGGCGGTGGCGGCGGGGGAAGGGGAAGGCCACCACGTCCACCCAGGCCGCCCGCTCCAACCTGCTCATGCTCGCTGGAGCTGACGCGCGGTCGGGATGGCTGCTACAGCAAGTCCGAATACACCGCCACGCCTGGAGGTCTGACCCTTGTTGAAAACCAGTGGTCGGGCCATCTCACCCTCAACGCACAGGATGATGGCAGCCTCTGGTTCTATCGGGTGACCTTTCGGGGGCAGATTCTGGCCAACGGCACTATGGTGCCGGGCGACAACATTGGGGTGGATACGGGGTCGTTTTCGGCGGAACCAGGCCAGTCCTTTGGCATGAGCGCGGCGGTCCACAAACCGCTCAGCAATGAAACCTGCGGTGATTCCTTCGAGTGCGTTTTTCCGGACTGGTGCCCGCCGGCCCGCAGCGGTTCCAGTGGCAATCCACGCACGCCACCCCGCAATGGCTCCCGTTCCGGGGGCAACTACGTCCCGCCACCCTGATCCTCTTTTCTCGCCATGACGCAAGCCTACTGCTTTTTCACCTTCAGGGGCGACGCTGAGTCGCTTCTCCAGTCCATTCGTTCCATCCGTGCCTGTCATCCAACGGCCAAGATTGCCGTGTTCGATGACGGTCATCACCCGCTGCCGAAGCAGCCGCCATGCGATTTTTACGAGCGCACCTGGTTCCAACGGGGAGGCAACCTCAATGGCCGGGAGTGTATCATGGGCGAACTGCTTGCCTTCCAGAAGACGGCGCGGCTCTTCGGTTCCCGGTGGATCGCCAAAATTGACTGTGACACGGTCGTTGTGGACGGGGCGCGTGCCTTCTCTTTGCCTGCCGCTGTTCATGCCGATATCTACGGAGCGAGCTGGCACGAGCAGGGCGTGTGGGGACCGTTCTACATCATCTCCGCCGCTTTCGTCTATCGCATGCTGGAGGCGATCAACGGCTTTGCTGGTCTGCCGGATGAGGAGGACTTTGGAATGACAGCATTGGCCCGGGCAGCCAGGGGCCGCGTGGCGATCGTGCCTTGGGCTGATCATTTCCTCAACGGATTCGATTACCGGCTGCACCAGTTTGATTTCGAGCGCTTTCGATCCACCTGCGCGGTCACCTGCGGAAACCGGATGCAGATTGCCGGGCCTGACCCAAGGGAAGTTCAAGCCCGGGCAATGAACGGGCTGGTGGACTATCTCATCGATCGCCGCACCTTTGACTGGGAGCGGGTGCTGGCGGGCCACCGGGTGTTCAACGCCGCAGAGGAGATCCCGGTGGAAGACTCAAAAAAAAACGAGGCGGTTGCGGGGGCTGCCCCGGTTGCGGAGCCAAAGGCTGAGATGGCCGCAGCTCCGCAGCCTGCCCGCGCTCCTTGTTGCGCAACAAGGTATCGCATCGAGGCCGCCAGCCACCCCTCGCTTGCCGTGGTGGTGATCGGCCGCAATTCGGCGGCCTATTTGAGCGAGTGTCTGGCTTCCGTCCAAAACCAAACGGTCCGGCCCGACGAATGGGTCTACGTGGACGACGCCAGTGAAGACCAAAGCGTGAAGGTTGCCCGCCGGTTCAAAGAACTCAAAGTTCGGCGTCTGCAAAAAAGCGGGGGCATGGCAGCGGCGAGGATGGCCGGAGTCGAAATGACCACTGGCGCGCTCATGCTGTTTGTGGACAGCGACAACGTTTTGCCGCCGGACTACCTGGCCACCATGATCGAGGATTTGGGAGACAGTCACGACTTTGCCTACCCGTCGAAGTCCTTCTTCGGCGAGGCCGCCCCGCTGCTGCGCTATCGGGAATATCACCCAAACGATCTCTGGGAGCCACCATCCGCAGAGCGCAGGAAGCTGTGGGCCTGCAACTATGCGGACACCTGCAGTTTGATTCGACGTGACGCTTTCCTCGCCGCCGGCGCTTGGCGCTCCAATCCGGCGGACACCATGTTCGACTGGGATTTGTTTCTGCGCATGAGCGGCCGGGGTTCCCATGTGCGTTCGCGCGCCCGGCTGCAATACCGGGTCCACTCGGACAATTGGAGCTCCCGTGAGCGGGGGCGGTCGAGGGTGGAGTTAAATGGCCTTGTCCGACGTCATGCCGCCACGGTCACCGTGGCCTGTGTTTGGAGCGGGCGAATGGGGGCGAAGTTTGCCCGGACCTGGCTGGAGGCTGTGGCTGAATCTTTGCGACAAGCCGGCAAGACGGCTGAATTGATGGTTCTAGACGACAGTCCGGGCGGGTTTTCGGTCCGCGAGATCGTGCGTCTGGGAGGGGTGTTCGCCAGCTTCTCACTACAGCGCGTCCATCGCGGCGTGAATGCCACCCGGCGGCGTCCTGACCGCCGTGCTACCGCCGAGTTCCTCGCCCCGGCCTGCAACCGCATCCTCCAACGTGCAACAGGGGACGTGGTCTGGTTCATCGAGGACGACATTGTGGTGCCTGTGCACGCTGCCGACGTGCTTTTGCGCGAATTACTGCAGACAGAAGAAGCGCCCAGAACCGCAGTGGGTGGATGCTACCGTTCCCGCCATGAGCCAGACCACTGGATCGCCGCCAATCTCGGCAGGACGGTGAAACACCTGATTGAGTTACCTGAAGATCCTGCCCCGGTTCAGTTCACCGGCACCGGCTGCCTGATGGTGCTGAAGGACCTCGCGGCAGATGCGCGGTTCGGCACGGAGTGGGTTCATGGGCAGCTCAGGTCGGCAGCTCACGACTGGACCTTTTCCTGGCAGTTGGATCAGCGTGGAACGCCGGTGGTTTTGGTGCCCGGGGTCATTTGCCGCCACCATAGCATTCCGCTGGAGTGGGTTTGAGTCAGGCTCCCGGCCGAATCCAAGCGGCATTGATTTCCGAGTCCTGCGGGATCAGGTGGCCGTAGTGCTTTTCCACGACGTCCACACCATCGCCCAGCCAGCGTGCCACCTTGTAGATTGAGGTTCCCCGGGACACGTGCAGGCTGGCGAAGGTTCGACGCAGGTCATGGAAGGTCAGCCAATCCAAGCCACAGTCAGCGGCGAGTTTGTCGAAGACCTTGCGGAAGTCGTAGCGGTAGCGGTAACGGCTGTGTTTCGCCTTGGGTTCAAGCATGAATGGCTCATGGATGCCATATGAAGCAAGAAGCCAGTTCTTGAATTCATTGGTCATGGGAATGGTGCGGTTGTCCCTGTCTTTGGGTTGAAACGTCTCGGTGGCCTGGATGTGGATCAGTCCTGCGTCGAGGTCGAACCAGTTGGGGCGGGCCTCGATGATCTCTAATTTGCGCATGCCGGCATGAAGCCCGCAGTAGATGGCGAACTTTAGCCCAGGTTTGTCGTCTACTGCATCCAGCAACTTCTGAGCTTGCAAAGGCAGGAGGAACTGTCTGCGGCGGCGCATGGGCAATTTGGGAACCTTGATGCTGGTGGTGATGTCGCTGGGCATTTTGCCCTTCTCGACCAGCCACTGGAACCAGAAATGGGCAATGTTCAGATAGGCAACCGCAGTGTGAGGATTGCTGCGCCGGTTGCGTTCAAACCATTTCTGTAGCGCTTGGTAAGTGATGTTGCGGGGTGTCTTCGCATCCAGGAACTCAATCAAGGAGAGAAGCACATAGCGACGGGACGAGAGGGTGGATTCGGACAACCCTTCGGACCGCTTTGAATCGAGGTAGTTGATGATCTCGATTTGGCTCGACTCCATCGTCTCCCGAGCCTCGCGAGATGATCTCTCGATGATTTCCTGCGCTTTGACCAAGGCATCGGATTCGGAGATGTTGCCGAGAGGAATGCGGAGTTGGTCAGCACCTGGTGCGGGGGTGAAGCGGATCCACCATGAGTTGTAGCGTTTGAAAAGTCCCTTCATACCCCCGGAACCATAGTCAAAAATAGAGAAGGTCGCGTGAATTGGGGGGTGCCTTGGGGTGCGGGAGGGGGCCGCGATAGTTCCAAACCTGTGCTAAAGTACCTGTGCTAAAAGGTTCAAACCTGTGCTAAAACACCTGTGCTAAACCTAGCAGAGACTGCGAAAATTGCTGATACCCTAAATCGCCCCAATCCTTGATTTATCAAGGAATTGAATGGTCGGGCTGGCGAGATTCGAACTCACGACCTCTTGCACCCCATGCAAGCGTTCTACCAGGCTGAACTACAGCCCGACCTTTTGGTGTCCCGGACCTAGACACGTGGCGCAGCGGGCTGCGACGGTTTTGGAGCGGGCGATGATTGTGGATGCTGTCCCGGTTGATTGC
The DNA here is from genome assembly GCA_024232965.1 of Verrucomicrobiaceae bacterium. Taxonomy (GTDB): domain Bacteria; phylum Verrucomicrobiota; class Verrucomicrobiia; order Verrucomicrobiales; family Verrucomicrobiaceae; genus JACKQF01. The sequence continues at coordinate 18,194 of JACKQF010000011.1, forward strand.
AACCGGGAGTTTTGGGAGATTTTTTCCGGTTAAGCAAGGCGACCGCAGCACTGCTTGAACTTCTTGCCGCTACCGCAAGGGCAGGGGTCGTTGCGACCGACGTTGGCGAAGGGTTGTTTCTTGGGGGCGGTGGCCGCAGCGTTCGGGAGGATCAGTTTTGGACCCGAAGTTGCCGGATTGTGTGGTGCGGCTTCCTCTTCGGGCGCGGAGGCGCGGCGTTGGGGCTGTGGTGCCCCAGCGGGGAGGGCACCACTCTGCACTGCGGCCATCATCGCCATTTGGGCGAGGTATTGCTCATACGCAGCAAGTTGCTGGGTGCTGCGGAAGAGGTTGGCAACGACCTCATTGTTAATGTTGCGCATCAGGTCGGCAAAGATGGCAAAGGCCTCTTGCTTGAACTCGATGAGCGGATCTTTTTGGCCGTAGGAACGCAGGGAGATCCCTTCCTTGAGGGCATCCAGGGCGTAGAGGTGCTCCTGCCAGAGGCGGTCGATGGCGTTGAGGAGGATCATCTTTTCGATCTCCTGTAGTGCCTGCGGGCTGGCTCCACTCACTTTGACGTCGTAGGTGCTGAGAATCTTGTCCTTCAGGAAGTCGGCCTTTTCTTCCATCGACATCTTCCGGAAGTCGGCATCGAATTCCTTCATTGCGACCGGGAAGGACGCGTTGACCCAATGGAGCAAATTATCGTAGTCCTCATCGCGGACATCGCTGGCGCTGGCGGGGATGAAATCGGCGACGCGATCTGCGAGCCCCTTTTCAACGGAGTCATTGATGAGCAGGCGTGGGTCATTGCTTTGCAGCACTTCATTGCGCCATTCGTAGATGACCTCGCGCTGCTGATTCATGACGTCATCGTATTCGAGGACGCGTTTGCGGTAGCCATAATTGCGCTGTTCGACGCGTTTTTGAGCGGTCTCGACGGAGCGGTTCAGCCAAGGGTGCTGCAGCTCTTCGCCTTCCTTCATCCCAAAGCGCTCCATCATTTTCGTCATGCGCTCAGCGGCACCGAAGTTGCGCATGAGATCGTCTTCGAAAGCGAGGAAGAATTTGCTCTCGCCAGGATCTCCCTGACGTGCGGAACGACCGCGCAACTGGCGGTCAACGCGGCGGGATTCGTGACGCTCTGTGCCGAGCACGAAAAGGCCACCGAGTTCGGAGACGCCTTCGCCCAGCTTAATGTCGGTACCGCGACCAGCCATGTTGGTGGAAATCGTTACCGAGCCCTTCTGACCAGCGCGTGAGACGATCTCCGCTTCCTGACGGTGGTATTTGGCGTTCAGGACGGCATGGGGGATCTTTTGCAGCTTGAGCATGCGAGACAGCGTCTCGGATGATTCGACGGAGGCGGTGCCGACGAGGACCGGTTGGCCTTTCGCATTCAAGGTGCGGATCAGTTCGATACAGGCATTGTATTTCTCGCGACGCGTCTTGTAGATGCTGTCGTTTTGATCGATGCGTTTAACGGGCTGATTGGTCGGGATCGTCAAGACATCAAGGCCGTAGATGTCGTTGAATTCTGCGGCGTCGGTTTCGGCCGTTCCGGTCATGCCGCCGAGCTTTTGGTAGAGGCGGAAGTAGTTCTGGATGGTAATAGTCGCCAGAGTCTGGGTCTCTGCATCGATCTGCACGCCCTCCTTGGCTTCAACAGCCTGGTGCAGGCCATCGCTCCAGCGGCGGCCGGACATCTTACGGCCGGTGTGCTCATCGACGATGACGACTTTGTTTTCTTCGACGACGTATTCGACGTCTTTTTCGTAAAGGCAGTAGGCGCGTAGGAGCTGGCTGATCTGGTGGATGCGCTGGCCTTGGTGGTCCAGCTTGTCCTGCATGGCGGTCTTTTTCTCTTTGCGCTGTTCGACTGTGAGCGATTCATCGCCATCGATCTCGGAATAAATGGTGGCCAAGTCTGGCAACACGAACGCGTCTGGATCGTCCGGATTGAGGAAGTTGCGGCCCATCTCGGTGAGATCCGCATCGTGGGACTTCTCGTCGATGGCGTAGTAGAGTTCTTCTTTGAGTTTGAAGAGCTCCACCTTTTGCGGGTCCTGGTAGCAGGCGAGTTCTGCTTTTTCAATGGCTCGGCGCAGCTCCGTGTCCTCCATGGTGCGGAGCAGAGCACGGTTCTTGGGCTGGCCCAGCTTGACCTGGAAGAGCTTGCGGCCTGCGGTCTCATTATCGCCAGCGGCGGAGAGTTCGCGGGCAGTCGAGATGAGGCTGTTGCAGAGGGCGTTCTGGCGTTTGACGAGTTGCTCGATCAACGGCTTGTAGCGCTCATACTGGTGGGTGGTAGCGGCACTGGTGACTTGCCCGCTGATGATCAGTGGCGTGCGGGCTTCGTCAATGAGGACGGAGTCAACCTCATCTACGATGGCAAAGTAATGGCCGCGTTGCACTTGCTGCTCTGCGTTCATCGCCATGCCATTGTCGCGCAGGTAATCGAAGCCGAATTCGCTGTTCGTGCCGTAAGTGATGTCGCAAAGATATTGCTCACGACGGACACTGGAGTGCTGATCGTTTTGAATGCAGCCGACGGTCAAGCCCAGGAATTTGTAGAGGTTGCCCATCCACTCGGAGTCGCGTCGTGCCAGGTAATCGTTGACGGTGATGACGTGCACACCGCGTCCGGTGAGGGCGTTCAAGGTGACGGGCAGGGTAGCGACGAGGGTTTTACCTTCACCAGTGGCCATTTCTGCGATCATGCCGCGATGCAAGGCGGTGCCGCCGATAAGCTGCACGTCAAAGTGAACCATGTTCCAGGTCAAGGGCATATCGCAGACGCTGATTTCTTGACCGCTAAGACGTCGTGCTGCGCTCTTTACCACAGCGAAGACGGTGGGCATGATGTCATTCAGAATCTTTTGCTCAATATCGGCAAAGCGGGGCTCGATCTCGTTCCAATTATCGCGGGCGCGATCAATGCGGGCTTTCTTGTCTTCCAGGCTGGCTCCGTTCCAGGCGCTATCGGCAAGGTAGTCGTTGGCGAGTGATGGGAAGTGGACCTTTAGGCGCTGGAAGGCCTCGTTCACATTGCGCAGGCATGCGTCGACTTCTTCTTCGGTTGCAACACGCAGGGAAACGCCGCCGAGGAACTTGGGCGTGTGAAAGGCCTTGAACTGGTCCTGCCAAGCGGCGATGCGGCCGCGCAATTGGTCATCGGTCTCGTTCTGGAGTTGCTGCTCGATGCGATTGACTTCGGCGACCAGCGGTTGCAGGCGCTTGACGGTGCGCTGGTTTTTGCTGCCGATGAATTTTTTGATGATCCAGTTAAACATGATGCCGATTGGGAAAAGGAAGCGCCACGCGTTGACTGAGCGCGGCTGGGGAATCGCTAATCTGGCTTAACAAAGGGGTGCTGGCAAGGGGGAGGTTCACCTCTGGCTGTGTTCGCTGTGGGCCGGGGCTTTTTGTAACCGGTTTCTTCTAATTTGGTGAATTCAGTGTGGGTGGAGTGTGGGAGTGAAGGAGTAGTGGATTGGTGTCGTGACAGCACTCCATCACTCCTCGCCCGCATTTCACAAATCTTGGTGATGCCGGCTATAGATTCCAGATAGTCGCGCGATTGGGTCACGAAAAAGGGCACGGCGTGGTGCCGTGCCCTTCTGGGATTCAGGGATGGGTGTGGGCCAGAGGGGCTTATTTGCCCTTCAGGTCATTGTACATCGCGAAGCCTTCTTCTGGAGTCAGGCCTTCGTGGACGACGCCGCGTACGGCTTTCATCATGGAGACTGGGGAGTCTGCCTGGAAGATGTTGCGGCCCATGTCCACGCCGCTAGCGCCTTGCTGGATGGCGTTGTAGCTCATCTTGAGGGCGTCCAACTCTGGCAGCTTCTTACCGCCAGCGATGACGATTGGCACTGGGCAGCAGGAGGTGACGGTGTCGAATTCTTCGTCCGTGTAGTAGCACTTCACGACGTTGGCTCCGAGCTCTGCCATGATGCGAGTGGCCAGGCGGAAATACTGAGCGGTGCGGGCCATTGCGCGACCGACGGCGGTGACGCCCATGACGGCGATGCCGTAGCGGCTGGCGGCATCGACGAGGTCGGTGAGGTTCTTCAGGCTCTGGCGCTCATAGGCGCTGCCGATGAAGACCTGCACGGCCAGGACGCAAGCGTTCAGGCGGATGGCTTCTTCGATCGTGAGGGCGGTGCTCTCGTTGGAGAGGGGTTCGAAGCCGGGGCGCTGAAGTTTGATCTTCTTACCGTCGATATCGCCTTCCCATTCTTCCATTGGGCTGACCATGGAGGTTCCGCCGCTGGCGCGCAGGGCGATCGCTTTGGTCGTGCTGGCTGGGATCACGCTGCGCTGAATACCGCGGGTCAGCATGAGGCAGTCTGCATAGGGCTCAAGAGGCAAGATGGTCTGGTCAACGCGCTCGAGGCCAGTTGTTGGGCCTTGGAAGTAACCGTGGTCAAAGGCCAACATCACAGTGCGGCCGTCCTTCGGATTGAAGATCTTGCTGAGGCGGTTCTTCAGACCCCAATCGTACTGGTGGCAGCCCTTGAGGAAGAAGCCAGGGGCCTCCTGTGGGGTGTTGGTGAAGTATTCTTTTTCCTTTTTGTCAGCAGCGCTGGTCTGGATGTCGGCCATGATGTGTTGGGTCTGTTTTCGGGGTTGATAAAAAATTGCGTGGCGAACTAGGCGCAGATGTATTCCTTCATCGCGTTGATGATGACGGTGACGGATAGTGCGCCTGCGTCAGGAAGGCCGATGCAGGCCTCTCCCAGGGTCTTGGCGCGGCCAAATTTAGCGATCATCGCCTTGCTGGCTTCTTTGCCGCCTTCTGCTGCTTCGGCGACTGCGGTGATGGCGTCAGCGAGACTGCTGCCTGCGACTTCGGCACCTTTTTCGGCGGCGGGTTCCATGGCATCGACGACGGTTTTGTCACCGACGGTGGCTCCACCGCGCTGTTTGACGCCATCGACTCCGGCACGGAGAAACAGAGAGAGACCTTCTGCATCGAGTGAATCACGACCTGCGAGCGACTTTCCCCCGTTGCGAAAATAGGTTCCGAAAATGGCACCGCTGGCTCCACCCATGCTGGCCATCATGGCCATGCCCATTGTGGAGAAGGCTTTTTCAATCGAGTCGATCGGACCGGCATTCAGTTTTTCGGTTGCTGCGGTCATGCCGCGCTGCATACCCAGGCCGTGATCGCCGTCGCCGAGGTTACGGTCGGCCTCGGAGAGGGCGGGCTCCGCCGCGATGATGCGCTCTGCCACTAGCAGCAGCATTTCTTTGACTTGATCCGGAGTAAGAGACGTTTTGGACATGGGGTTGGCAAGTTTGACGGCGCTGGGGCTTTGTCAAACACGAAGGCGGCGCAATCCGGTTACAATCCAATAAACTGGATTGATAAAGAGCAGGATCAGGAGGGATTCGTTGAAGACGAAGTCCAATTGGGTCAGCGACTTCACCATTTCATGGAAGACCAGCAGACCTGTGCCAAAAACGAGCGCCAAAACCCGATTGCGTGGGGCCAGGAAGGCGAAGAGCTCCAGCGGTAGGGCGATGCCAAACAAGAACTGTGCCCACAAAGGGTGATCCATCAACCATTGCGGTAGTAGGCCCATTTCTGGCGGCGGACCATCGAGGTACTCCAGGTACTTCATTTGGTTGTTCTTGATGAGGTGCAGCGCGAAGTATTGGCTGTCTGCAAACCACATGCCGCTGGATTCCACCAGCTTTGAAATGGCGGACGCAACATAGCCCGCGCCAAGAGCCTGGATGGACCAGTCGATTTCCCATTGGTCCGCATTTAGCCCCTTGCGATGGCTGCTGCCGCGCCAACGAGTGATCCAGTGGGCGATGCTAGCCAGCCATGCGCCGAGCAGGCAAAGGTGAACGGCTTGATAGGAGTGGCCGATGGCGCCCTGGGAGTTCTTCAGCGTCATCAGGCCGATGCCAAAAAAGAGCGGCACAAGCAAAGCCAAGGCTCCGGGCGCTCCGACCACCCAGGCAATAAGGCACGCAGCGCTGGCTGGGCGCAGGAGATCCTCCCAGCGGTTATCCGATAGCCAAGTGAGGTCGGCGAACATCGCGATGCCATTCGGGTGATCTTGACTTTGGTACTGGCTATCGCCTAGCATCACCCGCCACGTGAGGTAGGCGAGCCCTGCGCGCATGAGGATCACCTCCCAGCGGGCGAGCCCCATCGGTTCATAGCGCAGCAGCCCGCGCAGCCATTGCCAGCAACGATTCATGGCAGCTTTACCTCCCCTACTTCCAGTGTGCGCTGCGCGATTTTCCCGTCTTCGACAAAGAGATCGATCTGCTTCAGCCGCAGCCCTCCCATCGCTTTGAGCTTCGCCGGATCTGACAGTTCCATCAGCCAAGACAGGACCTTGGCCCCGGCCTTCTGGCGTTCTTCCACGGGCAGGTCTGCCTTCTTGTATTTGCCGGCGGATGCTTTCTTTAATTCATCGAGATTCCTGTCGTAGGCCTTTTTGATGTTTGAGGAAACTTGCCCGGACAGCGGCACCGTCGCCACCGGAGCGTCGTTGAGATCGGTGACCATCACGTAGTAGGTTCGCGGCAAAAAGCGCGAGTACATGGGGAAGTTGGAGAAAGGGTAAAACTCGCCCGGTTTCGCGGTGGCACGGGTCAACCATGGGATGACCAGTGATGAGAGAATCACCAGCACCCACAGAAATCGGCAGGGCTCCGCGCGGAGCCATGTCAGGCATGAACGCATCCTCTCTCCATAGTCGCGCCTGCGGCATGTCCAACCAAAAAGATGCTGCGCATTCTGGCCGAGGTGTCGCCGTTTCTTGCGCCTGCAATCCTGTGGAACGCTGCTTGCCATACCTCTGCATCCGTGGCTATCATCTGCCGATGACTCCCTCCCAATCTCCTAGCTACGATGCCATTGTGATCGGTGGTGGCCCTGGCGGCGCGACTGCGGCGATGATCTTGGCCCGACAGGGAAGGAAGGTGTTGGTGCTGGAGCGCGAGCGATTCCCGCGATTCCACATCGGCGAATCGCTGCTGCCCTACAATCGGGACGTGTTTGAGGAGATCGGGATTTTAGACGAGATCGAAGACGGCAGGTTCGTTGTAAAAAAAGCAGCGCAGTTTGTCAGCGGCGATGGCATCACCGGGGCGCGCCTGATTTTTGGCGAAGGAATGTTCACGGAGGTGAAGTCTGCCCTCCAGGTCGATCGTGCCATCTTTGACGACATGCTGCTCAACCGTGCTCGCAGCCATGGGGCGACTGTTCACGAGGGGGCCACCTTTTTGCGTCACGATGTCACCGACGAATGCGCTACCGTTCGCTGGAGAGATGTTGATGGCGTAGAGCACACCGATACTGCGGCCTTTGTTATGGACTGCTCGGGCATGGCGGCGGTTACTGCTCGGCAGGAGGGCATCCGACGGGAGCGCCCAGGGCATCGGAAGGTGGCGGTTTTTGGTCACTTTGACGATGTATTGATGCCGGAGGACGATGAGGCGGGCGATACGGTGCTGGTGGTGCGCGATCAGTCGTGGGCTTGGTTCATTCCCATTACGGAAAAACGCACTAGTGTGGGTTTGGTGATGGATCTGGCGGAGTTCACTCCCGGCAAGTCCGATCCTGAGGCCCTCTTCGCGCACATTGTGTCGAGCACGCCAGAGCTGCAGCGTCGCATGGCTGGCGCGCAGCGTCAGGGTAAGATTCACGTAGTCGTGGACTATTCTTTTTCCGTGGATCGCATGGTCTCGCCAAGGCTTATGCGGGTGGGGGATGCCGCCGGCTTTATGGATCCGATCTTTTCATCGGGAGTGATGCTCGCAATGGTCTCGGGTCGCGATGCTGCCCACGTCATTCATGCAGCCTTGACGGCTGACGAAAAGATGACGGCGGCGATGCGCCGATATGAGCGCGAGTTACGTTCGAAGATGGACGCGTTCTGGGAGTTTGTTGAGCACTTCTACACTCGGCCCTTCCTGGAACTCTTCCTGCAACCGCAGGCTCGCTGGAATCTACCCTCCGCCATCAATGCCGTGCTGGCAGGCCGTCCCGATCAGCCCTGGGCCGTGCGCTGGCGGTTGAGACTGTTTTTCACCCTGGTGCGTTTGCAGAGGTTTTTTCCTTTGGTGCCAAGATTGCCCTGGGGGCAACCCGGTTTGCAAAAGGCGGTGGTGGGCGGGTGATTAGTTGGGGGAGGTGGGATCCTCTGGAGCAAATCTATGTTCGGCGGCGTCCCAAAAACATCTCTGTTGGTAGGGGCGTGAAAGAAGGGGGCTTCCTTCAATGTCCTGTATGAGCAGGCTGCTCGTGATGACCACAGCTTCGTTTTTTTGACCTTCAAGTACTGGGTAGCTCACCAGGAGCTTGTCTTTGTCAAAATGCGCTTCGCCATTCAACGGAATTCCGAAGATCTCCGGTGGCCCCCAGTACTGCCCCCTCACTGAAGTCTTTAGGAGGACCTTGAATGTCGTGTCCTGAAGTTCAAAGAGCCAAAGGGAGCCGTTTCCTCGGTGGGTGCTCTCGATCACTGCGAGAAGTGGTTTGTCAGAAATTGACAACTTCAACCACTGGCAGGACACCACGTAGTGCCCATGTTCCTCGTCGTGTTGTTTCGGGAATGAGACCTTCCAGTCAATCTCATCGTCTGTGTGATGAAACACTCGCAGTTCCCCCCACCACTGCTTTTCGTGTTCGCAATAGGCTGCGACCAATTCGTTGTCGTCCGGGTGGGCATAAAAACTTACGCTTTCGAAGTCTGGGAGCATTGCGGACATTGGCCTTGCCGACCACTCGTCGTTTGGTGCAACGGTTGCGCTAGTGGATCGCCCTCTGGCTGCCATTTCTGCTTCTACCAACTCAGGTGGATCAGAGGGCGAGAAGCCGAAGCCATGCTGACGAAATGCGAGTCCGAATCGAATGAAGAAAATCACAGCTGCCAGGAAGGTTACGGCCCCCCACAGCATGCAGAACAGTTTTAGTATCGGCCAAATCCGTTTCATCGTGTGGGCATTCCTCTTTTCTGGCGAGTGTAGGACTTTGCTGAGAAGTGGGCGAGGATTTTTAGAATCACTGATGCTGGGTGACACCAGAGGCCTGTCCTCCAGCCCCGCGATTCAGCCACCTGGCGTGATGATTAGCCACAGGGCGGCGAAGGTGGTGAGGAGGAAGAGGACCCACTCGAAGGCTTGCTGGGGGATACGCTTGAGGATCTGCCAACCGATCAGGATGCCGATAACGACGGCGGGTAGCAGCACGACATTCGTCATTAAAGACTGCGGATTGATGATGCCGAGATTGGCGCTGAAGGGGACCTTGAAGAGGTTGATGAAAAGGAAGAAGCGAGTGAAGACGCCCAGGTGCTCCTTTTTCTCTAGCCTCTGCGAGAGCAGATAGACGGTCATCACGGGACCCGCGGCGTTGGCCAGCATGGTGGTGACCCCGGCGCAGAGGCCCATGCTCCAGGCGAACAGGCGGTGGCTGGTCAGCGCTAGGAGTTCCTGGCGCTTCCAATCGAGAATGAGTTTGAAGATCAGCAGTCCGACGATGATCCAGCCGATCACGTAGCGTGTGGTGGTGCGATCAATGTGGTCCAGTACCAGCCAACCGATGACGACACCGATCATTGCGGGCGGGGTCATTGGCAGCACTTTTTTCCAGGAACCACCGTGGCGATTCAGCCAAACGCCCATAAAGTCCGCCGCGATCAGCAGCGGCAGCACTAGGCCCACAGAGGCCTTGGCACCAAAGGCCTGGGCCATCAGCACGACTGTGAGCGTGGCCGTTCCGGACAGTCCGGACTTCGACAGGCCGATGCAGACGGCGCCAATGAGCGCCATCCAAAAGACGCTGCTGTCTTGGATCAGGGTGTGATCGGTTAGCCACATGGGATCAGATGGGGCGGGACGTGAAAAGAAAACGGCAGCCTCGCGGAGAGGCTGCCGTCAGAAAGAATCGTCGCGATTCGTCAGACCAATTATGGGTGGCGGAAAAGGTTCCCGGGTTCGCGATCCTGGAGAAGATGTTCGTCGGGTGCCGGTGTATCGGCCGCGTTCTGTTTCAGCGAGGAACCAGGCTTGGGCTTGTGAAGCGGGAATTTGTCATTAGCGCTGCCAACCATCCATGGCTTGGTGTTGCAGGAGGCGAGCAGGGAGACGGCGGCGAGTGAAAGAATCCATTTCATAGGGTGCGTAGAGTTTGGCGGGGAAAGGGTAGGGTTGTCAAAACAAATTCTTCAGTCGGCTCAGGTTCGTTCGATCTAGAATCGAGGATGAGGAAGGAAGCGATGGAACTCGATGATCGCTGAGAGAAGGAACTGGGAACACAGAACTCCCATCCTCATGGATACACCAGTCGATAAAACGCTCGGCTGGGCTGGGTGCCGAGGTCGGTGAAGTCATCGTAAATGCCGAGAGTGCCGTCCGCCCAGGCTTGCACGGTCCAGGTTTGGAGTGAGGGACCTGCGAACGTCAAATCAGCACATCGCTCTACGGTGTAGGTGTACCAGGGAACGCCAGTGAAATTGACTTGGGCAGCACCGGGGGTCGAGCCGAGATCGAGACCGGTCGAATGGCCTAGTGCGCTGGTAATGATGGCGATTGTTCCGGTGCCGGTGGCGGTGGTGCCGGAGTCGTCTTGGATTGTGTACGTGAAGTCGTCGGCCACCGTGTTGGCGGGGATGCGGATCTCCATGGAATTCAGATCCACAGTCACGGACAAACCGTTGCTGGTGGTAGCACTGGCGCTGACAAATGAAACGTTCCCCGCAATCTGGGAGGAGTCGAATGCCATGAGATCGTAGATACTGAGGGTGAGCGGCTGCCCGCTGAGCTGGTAAAAGGTGCCGCCGGAGGCGATCGGCGGTAGCGCCGGGGTGAAGTTGGCGATCAGCGTCCGGTTTCCAGCGACGGTGAAGGGGTAGCTGGCGGAGGTGCTGACCTCTACGCCGTTTTCCGTCCAATTGGAAAAAGTCCACCCGGCGTTGGCTGTTGCCGTCAGCGTGCAGGTGGTGCCATCGAGGTAGCTGCCTGGGCCGCTAAGCGTGCCTGCGCCGACGGGCGCGACGCTGGCACCGATGGTGTAGTTGGCTGGCGCGCTCGCGTCGATGAGGCGCAGTGCCGTGAAGGCAAAGTCGCCCCACATGTGGATCTTGTAAGCGTCGTAGCCGACCAACGATGGGGTATGGGAGAAGCTTTGGCCTCCGTACCCCGTGCAGTCGAACATTAATGGGTCAGCTAAGGCGTCCTCGCCACCCACTAGCGGCATTACTTCAAAGGAGGCACCGGCTCCGGCGGTATTGAGCAGGATCTTGCCGGTGAAGGATTTGAGATCGAACGGCTGTCCATCGACGCGCTGGATCGAGATATTAGCCCCTTTGCCGAGCAAAGGGCCGGACGTGATGGCTTGGGCCTGAATTCCGGTGGGCCAGAGTACGGAAAAGAACCGGCCTGTCGGAGGGCCTCCCGGCGCGGCGGCCCAATAGCCATCCACCGAATAGGTGAATCGGTAGGCACCGCTCTGGATGGTGATGGAGTTGATGCTGGAACTCACCACCGTCATCGTCAGTGTCGGGTTGAAAAAGTCGGTCGTCACTGCCCTAGCAGATGGGGTCAGGACCACGAAGAGTCCGACAAGGGTGCAGTGAAAGAATTGTCTCATAACGGGGTTGGGGTACGCCCAGGTCAGTTAACGCCCGGGCGCGGCCTCCCACTCATCCTCACTTGCGGCCCTCCGGCCCGATCTTGCGGGTGGGCGGAGCTGGGGACAACTATGGTTGCCCCTCTTGGTCGGGTGAAGTTTCTGCCATCCGATGGAGGGCAATGGATCTCCCCGAGGTTGTCTCTCAGGCGGCAAGTCTAAGGCGCGGTGACGGCCAGGGCGGATTGGGTGCGGTCGCTCCATTTGACGAGGACGCCGACCGTGACCGGCTTGTCGGTAGTGGGCGCGGCGGCGCTGAGCGCGTGACCGAGACCGCTGGCGCAGACACCCGTGGGGTCGTCGATGTTCGACGAAAAGGCGATGGAGGTGAGCGTGGCGGGCGCGCTGGGGCGGTAGCGGGTGCCTTTGCGCAGGAGGACGGCTGGGTTGGAATTGACGGTGATGGTAGATGCGGGGCAGGCGTAAAGGACGAGATTGTCTGCGGCGGTGGCGAGTCCTGTGCTGGTGGCCAGGGTGACCAGGGCGGTGTAGGCTTCGGTGAGGTTGGCATCCACACGCAGGATGGTGCCGATTCGCGCAGAACTGCAGCCTGGGGCGGCATCGCCCTCCCGCAGGAGGATGCGAGCCACGTTGCTGAGAGGGATGGCGATGAGGGCGACATCGTTGGAGGCGTTGACACCCGGCCCCGAAAACTGCACGAGTGCGCGGACTTCGCCATTGGTCGTCGTGACCCAGTACTTAAGGATGCGCTTCACCTTGAGTTCAACGTCGAGGGGGGAGATTGCGAGCCCCTTCCGCAGGCGCAATTCGATAGTGCCACCCGAGTTGATGCGCCATAGGCCTTCGTTGTTGGCGGCGGAAATGCCAGTGCCAGGCTGGAGCGCAGCGCGAAAGAGGGTTTCCCCACCGCTAAACCCGTTGACCTGGGCGCTGAGGAAGGTGCGGAAAACCCCTCCAGTCACGCCTGGCGCGGCTTGAGTGCGGGTGGCCAGGAGGGTCGTGGCACCGGTCGAAACGGTACGTTTGATAAGCGCCTGCGAGACAGTGGCATGGGCGATGGCCGGGGCAAAGACCGCGTTGACCTCTTCCGCCGAGATCCAGGGGGCGAATTGGCCATAGGGAGAGCCGGTGGGTGAGGGATCGCCTTCCTGAATGAAAAACGTTCCGACCCCGGTACTGCTCGCGAATCGGAGACCGGAGTCTGTGGTGCGCGACACGGTGACAGCGGGCGCGGACGACAGCGTGACGGGCACGGAGTAGTGGGCGTCTGCCACGCCGACTTTGACTTGTCGGGGTTGGCTAAAGCTGCGGAACTTGCCAACTGGGGTGACGGTCCCTTTGCGGACGATTTCGTAGAGAGCGGCGGTGTTGTAGGCAACGAAGGCGGTATTATTCGTCGCGTTCACTCCGGTGCCGACAAGAAGCTGGTTCACACCGAAGTGGTTGGCGACGTTGGAGACTGGGTTGAGTATTTGCTTGATCGTGCCGCTGCTGAGGTAGGCGCTGCCGCTCTGTCTGATGAGGCTTAGAGAACGGTTTTCGACCGTCCACGCCTGATTGCGGCCTCCAGTGGTACCGGGCCCGGACAGCGAGAGGATGGCCTGCATATTGTCTTCGGTGCTGATACTCCCGAGCGAGAGTTGGGTGGGGGCACGGACGGTGGCGCGGTCCGTGTACGGCACGGTTTCGCCGCTGCGCACGATTTCGCGGACGCCCGAGTTATTAATGTTGTGGTTTAGCGGCTGGGTGAGGAAGCGGGCAGTCATGATGCTGCCGGAGGCCACAATCGTTCCGCCATCGCTGACGTAGCGGCCCGGCACACCGATGGCCACGGTGTCCCCGTAAATGGCGAGGCAGGTGCCACTGAACTCCGAACCGATGAGGCCGGACTGCGGCGTGATTTCGCCGATGTTGTTGAGATTGGTGCCATACGCGGCTTCGAACAGCTCGGTGTACCCCTGGTTGGGCGCAACGCTGCCAATGCCAGGCGCCCCAGCGGCGATCCATCGACCGCCGACCGCGACGGACCTGCCGAAACTGCCGATGCCAGAGGTAGATGCCTTCAGAACGCCAGCGTAATTTTGCACGTAGAGGGTGTTAGACACGGGCGCACCGACGACCACCGAGGTGCCAGTGAGGCCGATGGCCCAGCCGTAGGCGGCATTGGCGATGGGGGTGGGGGCACCGAAGTTCGCGAGGTGGGTGCCATCCACAGAGTAAAGCACGACTCTACCGCTATCGACCGTGGCGGAGCTATCAAAATAAGGGGTGCCGACGGCGCAGATTTGACCGTGAATGGCGACGGATTGACCAAACTTGGCTCCGTTTTCCGTAGCCGGCTTCACGAGCTCGGTGCCAGTCCAACCGGCAGTGCCGGGGGGGCTCTTATAAATATAGGCACCGCCACGGTCGGTGCCGCCAAATTCGGCATTCGGGGCACCGATGACAATGTATTGCCCTTCCGCAGCGAGGGCGTGGCCAAAGCGACCGGAGGGGTAGTAGCCGCTGAACCTAGCCACCATCTTCCCGGTCTTCAGGTCAAAGGTGTAAACGGTCCCCTGTCCCCCCTCGTCCCCAGGGGCACCAACGATGGCTTCCGTTCCGCGCACCGCCACCGCAAAGCCAAACTCATCGCCCGGTCCACGATCCGCGTCCGGTGCCGAAAGGGTGCGCAGGATCCTGCCCGTCACCGCATCAAAGACCACCACATCGCCCGTGCTGGAATTAAAGCCAGGCCGCCCGCCCAGGATGTATTTGCCATTGATGGCCACACTTCGCCCCAGCCCTTCCGCCGGCGTGACCCCCGCAGCGTAGTATTCCCGCAAGATCTGCGCCGATAAGGAGCCCGGGGCGAGCCCGATGATGAGGATGACCAACATTCGGTGGAGGGTGCCGAAAAGGGTGACTCCGAGTGGGGCTGTTTTCATGGCGGTTGGTGGATTGATCCACCGCCGATGCTACCCCATCCTGCTGCCGTTGGGAAGGCGGATCTTCCGTGCTTTCATCGTCGTCGCCCAAGCTCTCCGCCCAGCCCTCTCATCCACCATAGCCACTTGCATCCTGAGTTCTCTCCCTGCAAAGTGGCGCGCATGTCATCGGACACACAGCCCGTGCTTACCCTTGCTCCCGCGCAAAACTTGCGCGACTCCGCGTCCCAACTCCAGGTACAGCCGCTGGGGCCGAATGACGTGCGCTATGTCGATCTTGGAGCCGGTCGCGCTACGAAGGAGTTGAGCAAGCTGGAGATTTTTCTCCGCAACGCCGCTGGCGTAGAGTCCGCTTACGCCAAGTGCGCCTTTGTCGGCGGGCGCGGCTCCGGTAAGAGCACCTTCCTCCTGCATCTGGAGTCCCAGCTCCAGACCGAGGGGCTCTTCACCCCGATTCATATCTACCTCGACCCTAGTTTGGAGAGCGACTGCGACTACAGCGACCTCTTCCTCTGGATGGTGGATGAAATCGTCCGCCAGTTCAAAGATGCCGGTCACCCGGTTGACGATGGGCCACTCTCCCAGGTCACCCAGTGGTTTGCGGAGACGACCCTCACTGGCCTCACAGACTGGAAGAAGGAGATCGAACTCACCGCCGAGGCAGAGGCGTCTGCTGGCGCCGGCATCCTTTCCTCAATCCTCTCCATCAAGCTCCTCGCCCGCCTGAAGTCGATGATTGTCGGCAGCGAGTCCACTCGCAAAGAGATCCGCCGCAAGGTTCAGAACTACTCCACGGAGCTCTGCCGTCGCGTCAATGACTTCCTTGACCATGCCCGGGAGGTCCTGAAGAGGGCCGGGAAGCCCGACCGCCTCCTCATCGTCCAGGATAACCTAGATCGCATCCGGGACCGGGAAAGGGCGCAGCGCCTCTTCGATCAGGGCGGCGATATGCTGCTGGAGCTCCGTGCGGACCTCATCTACACCTCCCCGCTGGCGCTCCATGTCGCCCCATTGGATATCACCCGCACCTTTCCCCACGTCTTCCTGATGCCGAATGTAAAGGTCCGTCTCCGCAACGGCAAAATCCACAAGCCCGGCATCGATGCTTTTGTCGATTTGGCCTCGCGCCGGCTCGCCATCGACTCCGTGTTTGAGTCGGAAAAGGTCGTGCGCCATCTCGCGGAGATGAGCGGTGGCAGCCTGCGGGACTTGATTCGCCTCATGGATGAGGCCCAGCTCGAGGCGCAGGTCGATGGGAAGCAAAAGGTGGATATGGCCAGTGCCAAGGCCGCCGTGCGTAAGGTCGCCCTCAGTTTCAGTCGGCTCCTGGTGCCTGGGTCCGTGTATTTTCCCATCCTGGCAGAGGTGCACCGCACCAAACAAGAGTTTGTCGTGCCGGATGGCGAGCCCACCCTGAAGTCTGTCAGTGCCGCCCGTGATTTCTTTGCCGAACTGATCGGCAACGGCACCGTATTGGAATACAATGGCGATGATTCGTGGTATGATGTCCACCCCGCCGTCCGCGACACCCGGCCATTTAAAGATGCCTCTGCCCCGCAAAGCCCGACGCCCGTCCAAGCCTGACGCAGCACCGCCCGACTCAGATCGGGAGCTGCGCGGACTGCAGCTATTCCTGCGCCAGACGCGGGAATTTCGGCTAGCACTCGCTTTGTACAGCGATGTCCGCGACCGGGATGAAATGATCACCCGCCTCGGATCGGATCTGGCGGGTGACGCCATCCAGGTACTCACGGTCAATCTCACCGAGGCCTCCCCGGCACGGACGCTGAGTGGCCGCATTGAGGCCGCGCTCAAGGCGCAAGCCGACCCCGCCCGGCACCCAGTCGTGATGGTGGTGAATCTCGACGCCGTCGTGGAGCACCTGCCGGAGCTTTCAAACACCGTCAGCGAAGGCACCGAGTTTTTCGCCACCGCAAACCTCCACCGCGAACTCTTTCCCCGGCTCTGCCCCGCGCCGCTGGTCATCTGGCTCACCGAATCCATGGAGCGCGCCTTTGCCGCCCAGGCTCCCGACCTCTGGCACTGGCGCAGTCATATCTTTGATCTCCGAACTCCACGGCGATTCACCTTCCCTCCCGAAGAGGCAGACAGCACCAAGGAACTCTCCGCCCTAGACCGTCTTCATGCCGAGACCCGTCTCCACCGCCTAGAGGAAGAACTCGCCGCCTACCGGAAGGTCGGGTCGCGCTCTGACGAGATGCGGGTGCTGTTCAGCATGGGAAATGCGCGAATGGATCTCGGCCAGCCTCGCTTGGCACGGTACGATTATGAAGCGGTACAGGAAATTGCCGAAGAACTCGGAAGCGAGGTGTGGCAGGCCCGTGCCGAGTGTCGCCTAGCCAATGCGTACGCCGCCAGTGGCGACTTCGAAAAAGCGGAGCCTCTGCACCGTCGATCAGTTGAGACGATGGAGCGGAATCTGGGACCCGAACACCGAGACACGCTGGCGAGCCTCAATGACCTCGCATCCCTGTTGGCTAACAAAGGAGATCTGGCCGCAGCGGAGCCACTATTAAGGCGAGTGCTGGAAGCGCAGGAACGGACACTGGGTTTGGAGCACATTGACACGTTAGGGACCCTCAACAACCTTGCGAATTTGATTAGATCCAAGGGGGATTTGTCGGGGGCGGAGCCCTTATATCGGCGGGCGCTGGCTGTGCAGGAACGGAGGTTGGGTGGGGATAGCCGGGACACGCTGACTAGTCTCAGCAATCTCGGGAGCCTTGTCTATTCCAAGGGCGATCCAGCAGAGGCGGAGCCGCTGTATCGGAGGGCGCTGGAGGCGCAGGAGCGGACACTGGGGACTGAGCACCCCGACACGCTGAGCAGCCTCAACAATCTTGCTCTGGTGCTGAGGGCCAAGGGAGATCTAAAGGGGGCGTTGCTCCTGAATTTGCGAGTGATCGAGGCGCAGGAGCGTACATTAGGGGAAGATCACCCTGCCACGCTGACCAG
Organism: Verrucomicrobiaceae bacterium; assembly: GCA_024232965.1. Lineage (GTDB taxonomy): Bacteria > Verrucomicrobiota > Verrucomicrobiia > Verrucomicrobiales > Verrucomicrobiaceae > JACKQF01. Next base: position 35,702 of record JACKQF010000011.1, read on the forward strand.
CCTCAACAACCTTGCTAATCTGTGGTCAGCTCAAGGTGAGTGGGCGGCGGCGGAGCCACTGTATCGGCGGGCGGTTGCCGGGGCGCATAAGCACTTTCTACCAGACCATCCTCACCGTCTGGCTTATGAGAACAATTGGGCGCTGGCTCTGGTCAAGTTGGATGCCACGGAGGATTGAGGGGGCTTTGGCGGGCGGTTGGTGCGGCCTGGGAGGAGGCGTCTTCGGCACCGTCAGAAAATTCTTTTTTGAGCCTGGGGGAGACTCCTCTGGCCTCAGAAAAGACTTTTCTGGAGGGAAGGTAAGGTGCAGGACCCTTGGAAAAATCTTTTCCGGACCCGGGGGATAGTACCCCGGCCCTGGAAAATTCTTTTCTGCCCCTGGGGGAGAACACCCGACCCTTGGAAAAATCTTTTCCGGACCCTGGGGAGAGTACCCCACCCTTGGAAAATTCTTTTCTGACCCCTCCGGACCTTCCTTTCCCTCCAGAAAAATCTTTTCTGAGGCCAGGGGAGGTGATCTGTCCCTGGTGGGCTGCTCCTGCTGACTTTGAGCCAAGGTCCAAAGATTCCTTTGCCCCCATTCCTCTGCCTTCCTTTGATGGGTGTCTCGGGTGGGTTTGTGATGGCAGGATTCGGTCGCGCCTTGGGGGGGCTTTGGGGTTGTTACGGCGGGAAATGGGCGGCGATGCTGGGGGGGCTGAGTTTGCGACGGTCATAGACCGTGCGCTACAGGGGTTTTGATGATGTTTGAGGCCTGATTCGGTTTTGAGAGGCAGAGGAATGGGGGCAGTGGAATGAGTTAGTTTGGGCTCAGTCAGGACATAGGTAACACTCTTGGCTCAGGACATGGGTAACACTTTTGACATTTCTGCTTTCCTCCTTCCTGCCTTCCTAATTTTGCATTCGGCTTCCCGGCATTTAGCCGGTCGTTACACGTCGTCGGGGGCTAGCCAGCGCATGCGGAGGATGCGGAATTTGCGGCCGTAGGCGATGTTGTTTTTGGCTTTGAGGGTGCTGGGGGCGGCCCAGGGGGTGTCGGCTTGTTCGGCGTCGGGGTCGGTGGTGCTGGAGAGGTATTCGGGGAGGCGCTGCACGATGAGCTCGCACCAGGCGCGGGCTTGGAGGCGGTTGGTCTGGGGGTCGATGACATCCCCGTAAGCGCGGATTTTGAAGGTGTCTGAGCGGGCGGCCCACTGGGGGCCGAGCGCCTGGAAGAGATCCCCCTGGGTGAGGTAGCCGGGGGCGGCGGCGGCGAGGGGGCCGGTGGCGTGATCGGGATGGGGGAAGTCGGCGGGGTCGGTGTCGTCTTCATTGCCCTGGGCCTTGGCCCGGGCGGTGGCGGCGTCGAGGTCGCTGGCGGTGAGTTCGGCGGGAAAGAGGCCGTTGATCTGGGTGCGATCGATGGCGGCCTGGAGTGCGCCGGTGAGGCCGGTCTCTTCTTCGCTGAGGCGGCGGTTGAGGAGATCTGCGAGGCTGATGAAGGGGCCGCGGCGTTTGACTTCCTTGACGATTTCCTCTGCGAGGGCGCGGACGTCGCGATCGCTGAGGCTGCGGTAGCCGCGCCAGCGATTGTTGGCAGGGCCGCTGGCTAGCATGCAGCGGGAGATGAGGTTGAGGATATCGTCTTTCACCTCGGTATCGGAGTCGTCATCGGTGGCGTCCCGCTGGGCGATGGAGAGGTGATCGAGGCTGGCGAGCTGCGCCATCCAGGCTTCGACAGAGGTGCTATTGACGTTGAAGGCACCGCGCAAGAGGAGGCGAGAGGCGGCGAGCTGGTAGGGGCGGACGCCGTCGAGTCCGGAGATGAGGGTCTGGGCGACTTTTTGGCGGTTTTCGTTAGCGCCGACGAGGAAGAACATGCGCCGATTCGGCAGAGGCACGGGGTTCTCCAGGCGGGTGAAATCGACGATGCGGCTGGTGACGCCTTCGCTGCCGGGATAGGGGGTGATGGAGGAGAAGAAGTATCGATCCGCGAGGGCGGCATTGGCATGCCAGGGTAGATCAAAGACGTGATTGCGCTCCCCATCGGAGCTGAGGGGGCGTTCGATGTAGGGATTGGCGTGGCTGCTGCCGAAGATGTAACCGGGGTTGAAGGGGCTGCGGTCGAACTCGAAGTGCTGGAGACTGCCGAGGGAGACGAGCGGGGTGGTGGGGCACTCAAAGAGCGGAGAGTGGGTGGTATCGCCGTCCGAACTCATGGAGGGACCCCAGTAGCCATTGGAGTCTGGCTTGATCTCGATGATGCCAAAGTCTGAGGAGATCTTGCGCGCATCAATCTGGTAATGGGGGGCGGTGGCGGGGTAGCCGCCATCGTGGTTGCGCTGCAGGCGGCCGAATCTGGGGGAGAAGTGGTCGATGAGCGGGGCGGGGAATTTGGCGAGATCTGCCTCGGTCTTCCAGTACCAATCCCAGACGCCGAGGAAGCGCTTGTGATCGGCGCTGAGGTGATCCCCGACGGCGAGTTCATCACTCATGCCGGGGAGGGGCTTGCCGTCTTCTTCTCCAGTATAGCGGCGGGTGCTGTAGAGGAAGCGCATGGCGGAGCCGAGGCGCATGGGCCACCAGTCAAAGGAGTCGATGGGGGAATTCCCGCCTTTGAAGAAGCCGAGCGATTCGGCGTAGAGCGGCAGGGGATCGCCCTCTGGGTTCAAGGGGACCTCTTCGCGATCGGGGCGGTCGAAGTGCTCGGCGGGGTAGTTTTTGATAAACTCAAAGGGGTCGTCGTCGGGGTAGGCTCCATCGCGCAGGGGCTCCAGGGTGATGCGCACAGTGGAGTCGGAGTAGAGGCGGACGAAGGCCTTGCCGGGAGGCGGTGGCGCGCCGCCAGGGCCTGCGCGTCCAGGCGCGAGCAATTGATCAAAGCCGACGCCGCCATCGGGGTTCCAGCCTCGGGTGAGCTTCAGATGCTGGTCCTGGACGAGCTTGGAATCCTGGAAGAGTTCGGGCGCGGTATTGTTCGGTGAATACACGGCGAATTCGCCGGGCTGGATCTGGGACTTGGCGGAAAGATCATCGGGATCTTTGAGAAGGATATAGGCACCGGACTGGAGCTGGTAATTGGCGAAGAGCTGCTGCTGGGTGATATCGGTGGCGACGGACCACTCTCTATTTTGGTCTGCCCACTCGCCATTTTGTCCGGGCGGCAGTGAGCCTTGGCTAGGGCGGGTGGCGCGGTAGATGGTGCCGCCGTGGTAGACTTCGTCGCCAGTCCGGTAAGGCCGTGAGGCACCCCAGGGATCGCGCTTTTCAACGACGATGTGCAAGGTGGGCGACATGGAGTCGATGCGGAAGGCATCGAACTCGAGCTTGGTATTGTAGGGGTTCCAAAGGGTGATGATGGGATCGAGGGCGATGACGAGTTTTTGATCTGGACCGCCGGGTGTCTCTGCGGCCTCGGGTTTGGCCATGGCGCTGTAGGCAAAGATGACGCGAGAGGCGAGCGGGGTAAAGGCGCGCGGAGTGGGGGCAACGATGGAGAGGAGCGGGGGCTCTGCGTCGTCGCGCGGGATCGGTAGGAGTTGCGCGCTGAGCATGGGATCGCCATCGGGATCGTCCATCTTTTTGTAGGCTCGGTAGTAGTCCCGCAGGGTGCGCCAGGAGGGGGCGTCGTAGCTGGTCACGTCGTCGGTGACTCGGAACATGGGCTTGTCATTAGCTCCATCGAAGAACGAGTCGCCATCGAACTCGGTGTCGTTCATCTCCAGCGCGAGATTCAGATCCAGCTTCAGCCCGCCGCCATTCGCGGTGGTGCTGAGCACGCCATACGAGTCTGCGGTGAAGCTGTGGTAGTAGTGCTGGAAGAGGCGGCGATAGGTGCGGCGCTGCCCGCTGTCTGCCAGCAGAGGTGCCTGGGAGTAGGTGAGCACGCGGTCGGCGAGCTCCGAGTCGCGAGGGAAGTCTGCCATGTCGTCCGCCTTCCACAGGGCGGGCCGTGGGGCGGCGGCGACGTTTGACTTTACCTGGCGCATGTTTTCCGCGCCGTTGATATCGCTGCCGGGTAGGGCGAGATTCAGCCGCGCTTTGACGCCCTCATCAAAGACCCACCAGGCCTGGTGGCCGATGACTTCTTCTTCGCCCTTGCTACCGGTGGAGCGGCGATTGGCCTTGGCCTTTAACTCGATGAGGCGGGCCTTGACGGAGAGAGCGGGATCATCACCGACGTCATGGCGCAGCAGCCAGACGGTCTCGCCACCGGGCTGGGGATCGGGCAGGTTGGTGGTGGGATCGACGGGACTTTTGGGCGGGTGATCTGGGTCATACGTTCCGACGCCGTCGCTGGTCAGCCAGACCATGGGTTGCGGTGGTTCGTCGGGCTTATCGGGATCGCGAGAGGCGGGCCAGACGCCGGTGAGATAGGGATTGCGAATGCCATCGGGGTCGGGCGTATCGGGATTGCTATCCAGCAGGGCGGCGGTGGCGGTGATGCGGTCATCGTGGCCGGCGTAGGTCTGCAATTGGCCGAGTCCGGCATAGGCGGCATTGAGGGCGTTTTGCCGCGCGCGCTGCTGGATGGCGGCATTGTCCATGAGGCGCGTCTCGGTGAGGGTCAGCGTGACGAGGGACATGATCATGCCCAAAAGCAGCGCACTGAGCAGCAAGGCGATCACGAGCGCGAAACCTCTGCGCCGTGAAGTGGATGCGTGAGGGTGAGGGCGGGGGATCATAACTCTCGCTTCAAGTTAACGCTGCGCATGTAGATGCGGGCGTCTTGATCAACGACATGCCACCAGGCGTCTGCGTCCATGTGCTCCTGCTCGCGGGCGCGGAGTTCGCGGGCACCGAAGTGGCTGAGGATGCGGACGTAGATGTCCATGCGCTCTGGCATGCCGTCCTGCGGTGCGCGGTAGCGGTGCTCGTCTGAGAGAGGGGAGAGGCTCTGGTGGCGATTCGGGAAACCTTCCACCAATTGGCCATCGTCATTGCGCTGCAGGATGATGACGCCGAGATCAACGATCTGACCGCAGACGAGGCTGTTTTCTCCGGGCTTCTTGAGCTCCCCCGGTTCGCCAGGATTGGTGTTGCCGCTGTATTGATCGATCTGGTATCCCTGGTCAAAGGTGCGATCCGCACGCACGACGGTGCGGAAGAGTTGGTAGCCAGCGGAGTCCTCCGGCGCGCCGGGTGCGGGTCGGGTGCGGATGATCTGCCAGCCGACGGCATTGATGTCTCCCGGTGTATCGTGCTGATCGGTAAAGACATCGCGGTCCTGTGGCATGCAGAAGAAGCGCAGCCACATCCCAGCCTGACCAAAGCGGTAGTCGGCGGGATCGATCTTGTCGGTGCCGCGATCCGGCCGCGGCGCGAGCTCCAGGGAGTCGCCAGCGGGTTTTTCACCTGGTGCAGTGATCCAGCGGCCGGAGTTGTTGCCATCGGTGAGGACATCGACGGCCAGCCAAGTTTCGTTTTCGCGCTGGCGAATGAGGGCGGTTTGGAAATCCTGGGTGAGGAGATCCATGACCAAGCGAGCGCGGGAACTGCGATCCAGCAGACTGGTGGAGCCGCGGTAAATGCGCCCCGCATTCAGCGTCCAGATGGCGAGAAAGGCGGTGAACATCGCCGTGAGGGTGATGGCGAGAAGGACCTCGATGAGGGTAAAGCCAGCCCGGCGGCGCAGAGTGTGGAGATGGACGCGCGCTGGCATAGGGGCAGGGCGTTAGGGCGTGGTATTGGCGGTGGGGTCAGAGGTGGGGCCGCCGTTCGATTCTGGGATGACGGTGTCGGTGGTGACGGCGGCATTGCGCATGCCAGCCTCCGCTGCGCGAAGGCGTCGCGTGCTGCCACCGATGGAACCGAGCAGGCTCATGACCACCACCGCGACCATGGCGACGACACCCAAAGCCAGCACCACCTCGATCAGCGTGAAGCCGCTGCGGCGGGAGGTGGGGCGTGTCTGAGCGGGGGAGGGCATGGCGGCAGTTTACTCCTTTTCGGTGCCGGGTGGCAATTCGGAAACAAAGCCGTAAGCACTGACCCAGATGCCGCGGATGTCTTTGCGATCTTTAAAGACGGGCTTCCCATCGACGACACCACCGAGCCCGAAGCGGCAGACATACGAGGAGTCTGCGGTGCGTCCGGATCCCTCAAACTCATAGCTGAGACATTGCGCGCCAGAGGCCCAGCCGCTGACTGCCTCTGGCAGCGTGGCGCTTTTTCCGCTGTGCGGACCGGCGGTGGCGGTGTCTGCCCAGACGATGCCGGGGGGCAGTCTCTCTGGCAATCCCACGGGGTGCCACTCGCCAGAGCCGGGCTCTGTCTCCGCGACGATGGTGACGGCGCGCCAGCAGTAGTCGGGCTGGTCGGGATCGGTGTGGACGAGCAGGCGGGCGTTGCTGGAGCGCATGACGGCGACAAAGCGGGCCTCGCGGATTTTGCTGCCGACGAATTGCTCTGCGGCGGACATCCTTTCCCCCATTGGTGTCTTTTGAAACGAAAGACCTGCCATCAGGAGAATGGCGATGATGACCAGGACGATCAATTGCTCCAGGAGGCTAAAGGCCTGCCTGCATGAGCAGCGCACGTTGCCCTGGAGAAATGCGGTCACGCGGAGTTAGTGGTGATGCGTCTGGAGCTCTGGGTGCTCCTTGAAGCGGCAGGTGCCGTTGCGGGAGAGTTCATCGCAGTGGGCCTCGATGCGCATGCTTTTCATCTGCGGCTGAAAGCCCAGCCTGCGGGTGATGCAGTCGTGCAGCAGCGCGATGTGCTCGTCCTCAAACTCAACGACGCGATCACAATCGAGGCAGATGAGGTGATTGTGCTGGGGCTTGTCGAGGAAATTGGGGTCGTAGTATGTCTGATCGCGACCGAGCTCCACGACGCGCAGGAGATCGCATTCCTGAAGGAGGCTGAGGGTGCGGTAAACGGTGGCGCGGGAGACGGTGCGGTCAATTTTCCGGACCATGTCCAGCAGTTCATCTGCATTGAAGTGGCGATCCGTGGCAAAGGCTGCCTCGACGATAACATCCCGTTGTCGGGTGTTTCTCAAGCCCTTGGCGGCAAGGTGCTTGCTGAGTCGTTCATTGATTCGTGCGTCCATTATCGCGGGCAGATTAGCCAGCAAGTGAGGGAATGACAAGCCTGCGGTATTTTTTTGAGTGCTAGGGCTGCCAGGGGCGCGGCATGCGCCAGTCTGGTTGCGGGTTTTTCAGACGTAAAAAGAAGGCTCCCTGGCTGGGGAAGAGCAGGGCATTGTCCACATCTGCAATGGGGCTGGTCTTTGTCCAAAAGTGGAAACTGCCGCCGGCGTTGACGAGGAAGTAGGTGTCGTAACCTCCGGTGGCGGCGGGATTTGAATCGGGGGTCCAGAATTGAATGCGGTCTGCAGTGGGGGGCTGGTTTGATCCGGTGAAGCCATCGGCCAGCAGCATCGCGCGGCCTGCGGGGCTCTGCGCCACCGGCCAACCTCCCGCGATCAGGGCAATGGCGGCGGTGTTGGGCGACGCAAAGTCATTGGCACGCACAACGCCAACGATGGGTGCGCTGAGGGCGGGTGTGGTGCGCTGAACGAGCAGCCCGGTGCCGGGGGCGATGACGGTGCCACCCTGATCTGATAGTCCAGAACCGAAGGCGACCCAGCGATGCACACTCGAAATATTGGCGAGCCAGTAGGTTTGCCATGTGGAGGTCGTGGAATTGAAGAGCATCACCCGATCTGCTGTGGCTGCGGAGGTGGTGGCGTGCCAGCTGTCGGGTGGGAAGGCCTCTGCCAAGGTGAGGTGATGGCGGACGATGATTCGGGAACCGCTGAGGTCGGGGATGATGGGCATCGTATTGCGTGGCGATCCTGCCTGGAGCGCTAGCGCGGTGGCGGTGCTGGTGGCGATATCGATGTCAAAACGATGTCCTTCGTGAGGGCCGTCGGCGATTTCCAGGTAAGCGGGACCGACAGAGTCGAGGAGGTCCTTGACGCTGGTGCCGCCAACGCTCGCTGCCACATCGAGCACGGTGCTGCCGCTGGTGATGCGCCCTGAGAAGCGCTCCGTCTCGACGACGCTGGGCCCGTAGGATCGGATGCCGGCGGCAAAGAGATGGTGCTCCCAGTACCAAGTATCGGTGGCGGCGGTATCGCTGGTGCCGGGGATGGTGACCTCCAACCGCACGAGGCCGTGGCCGGCGATGTCGAAGCCGGGAAGGGTATCGAGGCCGGGAATCGTCAGCGTTTCTGTGCCGTCTCCATTGACGATCAAGGTGGGGGAGATGCCTGCGGGTGCCCATGCCATCGCTGGAGTCAACTCCGGGGCGACGACTAAGGTCATAGTAACACCACTGAGGCCCAGGGGTCGAGTGAGTACGGCGTCAAAGTGCGAGGTGGTGGGATTCCACACGACCTTGAATCGATCCTGCGCGGAACCTCCGCTGGAGGGATCTCTGCCAAGTGCGAATTCGAGGAGGTTTGCTGCGCTATCGCCATCGGGGTTTTGCAGCGGTCCATTTTGTCCCGCCAGCGGATGGAGTCGCTGCCAATCCGTCCACGATCCGGGAGTTGACCAAGTGGTTGCCTGCACCGCGCTAGACCAAGCCGAGGGGCCGTTCGCGTTGCTGGCGGCGATGTGGTAGTAATAGGTGGTCGCGTTGTCGAGGCTGGTATCGAGGAAGGTGGTACTGGAGGACGGGACGGTGGCGGCGGGTCCCCAGTTCGTGCCATCGAGGCTGCGCTCGATGATGTATTGATCGTGGTTGGTGGAAGCTGCTGTCCAGGTCACCAAAATGCGATTGTAGTCGGTCGGGGTCGCGGTCGGGGAGACTGGTGCTGCTGGTGGGACCAGGGTATTGATCCACTGATCGATGACGGCGAGCGCGGCGGTATCGACGACGTTCTTGGCCAAGGGCGGCATCTTTTCCGCGCCGAGACTGCCGACGCGAACATGCATGATGGATTGGGCGAGACTGCCGGGTGTGACCTCATGGGCTCCGGGAATGCCGAGGTTGTTGGAGACGACTCCGTTGATGATGTTTTGCGATACGAGCGGTGTATTAAATCGCGCATCCATCAGTGCTTGCGCTCCGCCGGGGCGGTGGCAGTGTGCGCAGTTGGAGTCGATGTAGGAGCGGACGCGGGTCTCGAGCGGTGCGGCAGTGTCGTGGATGGAGACCGATTTTAGCATGCCGCTGATTTGGCCTGCGGTGAGGGTTTGATCGAACATGCCTAGATCACTCCAGGTCTGCAACTGGTGGACTGGTGTGGAGGTCCCAGGGTAAGTGAAGCTGCCATTGAACTGCCAAGTGCGCGGGCCGAGGACTTGGGTGGAGGCAGTATTGTGGCATTGGAGACAGTCAGTGCGCGAGGGGTAGGTCCAGGGCTGGGTACGTGTGGCGCCGGTCGAGGTGGTGATGGTGACGTCCTCCACGAGGCCATCGGTCAGGAGATCGGCATCAGTGCCATCGGCGCGCCATTTGTAGGTGACGCCGTACCAGTCGCCCCCGCTGGTTTTGACCGTGAAACGGGTCTCAAGTCGCATGCGGATATTTGGATTTTGCTCGTTGGTGGCCAGTTCGAAGTGCTTGATGAAAACGGTGCCGACGGGGTAGTCCCACTCCGAGTCCGCGTGGAAGGTAACTCTCTCGCTGGCTGCATAGGGTGCATCTGTGCCAGGGAGTGCGATCCAGCGCTGCTTCAGTGCATTGTCTGACCACAGCGGGGAATTCACTGTGTAGGGGATGACGCCTCGCGCGGGGGTGAGAGTGGAAAGGTCAGCAAAGGCACCCGTGGCGGACAGCGTTGCGGGCGGTTGCGGGGTCGGTTGGCTACTGAACTTCAGAATGTGCCCTTCATTGCCCATCGACGTGAGGTAAAGCTCGCCGTTTTCGTCTAGGCCGAAGCTGGAGAGGGAGTAGCCGGTGGTGCTAGCGATCTGCCGGACCTCTGGCGTGGGCAGTCCCTGCCACTTCATGGCCCAGATGCGACCAGAGACGTAGTCGCCAAAGATGTATTCACCCGCCAGAGTCGCCGCAAATGTGCTGCCGCGATACACGTGACCGCCGATGACGCAGCGATTGCTGTCCTCATGCGGATAACGATAGAAAGGCGCAGTACTGGTGCCAATGAGCGTGGCAGGTGGCGCATCGGGACCAGTCGAGGTTCCCTCCATGTAGGCCCACTGGAAATTGGCTGCTTTTGCCAGAACATTGACCTCTTCCTCGTCGTTCTGGCCGACCTCGCCGATGAAGGTCTGGCCAGTGACAGGGTCCTGGCTCATGCGGAAAGGATTGCGCAAACCGATAGCCCAGAACTCCTCCAGTATGCTGCCGCCCGGGTCCTGCCAAGGATTGTCATTGGGGATGCCATAGCCCTGGGAGTACGTCGCGGGCCATCCTGTAGGCACCGTGCCCCCAGCGGCAGGTTGGCGGCGGATCGGGTGGCTGCGGCCGGGGTCTTGGTTGACGTCGATACGAATCACGCCGGAGAAAAGTCCGCCATCAATGTGCTGCGCATTGCCATAGGTGTTGTCGGCGGCCCCTTCATCACCAAGCGCGATGAGCAAAAAGCCGTCGGAGCCGAAAAGGATGTCGCCTTGGTTGTGCCAAGTGTTTTCGTCGAACTGGTTGATCAATACATACTCCGAACTCCGATTGATGGCCGTCGCCCCATCCACAAGGGTGAAGCGGGAAAGGCGATTGTACGACCTGCCGGAGGAGCCATTGTCTCCGGTGGGCAGGAAGTTGTAGGCAACATAGATGTAGCCGCGGTTCGGCGACCCCGGCTGTCCAAACTCTGGATGGAAGGCAAGGCCTAGAAGCCCACAATCGTCGTAGCCAAGGGTATTTGCCGAGAGATCGAGCACGGTCGTTTTGGTCGTGGACGTTGCGCTGTTTTGGATGGACCACACATAGCCTTCGCGCCCAAGCACCCAAAGTTCGCCGGATGATCCGGGGCGGGGCAGCATCTTGGTGGGGTTTTGGAAGGTCAGATTCGGAAAGGCATTTACAACGTTCAGCCCTCCCTGGGTGCCTGGCGTTCTGGTGGGAAATTTGTTGGCCATCCATGGCCACAGTGGATGCCGGGAGGGCGCGCCAGGAGTCGGTGTGAAGGTGTGTTCGGGCGCGAAGATCTCAGCGAAGGTGCGAGAGTCAGTGCGGTGACCATCGACGACACCTGGGTTGGTCAAGAATTCAGTGAAATTGTTCCAGTGCCGGATTTCGTAGCCTGGATTACCGCTGACTACTTTTGGAAAAAGTCCGTAAAGCACGCCGTCGATGAACTCGATTCCGCTGATGTCGGGAACGTGGTCGCGAGTGCCTTCGACCACTGCCGGTGAGTAGGAGATGAAGGATGCTGCGGAGTCCCAGCGCTTCACGCGATAGTTGCGATCGCCTGTTGTGCCGCCGATTTCTTCGACGAGAAAGACCCTACCCAGCGGATCGAAAGTCATCGCGACGATCTTCCCGATGTTGTAGCGGGTCACGAGCATGGTTCCGTCGTTTCCAGCAAAGCGATAGGGGTCTCGCCAGCGAAAGACGTCATAAGTACCGTGGTCTCCTGGGGGCGCTTGTAGTGTGATCAGTTGCCCGCCGGAATCCGTCGTGGCAAAGCGAATCTCGACGTTGGTCGAGCCGGGGCGGGTGCCGTAGTCAGCACTGGCGGGGGAGCCGTTGATGAAGGCGGTGACGCTCGGCCACCCCAGCAGTTCATCTCCTGGTAAACCACCCGCGACTGTCGTGCGGCTGAGAACCACGAGTTCCCCACTTGCAGGCGTGGACACAGCGCAACAGGCAAGCATTGCGATGACCGCAAGAGCTCGATGGAGTGTTGGTGTGTCGATTTTGAGTGTCATATTTGCGTATAATTGCAAAAGTAATATTCAGTATAGTCGTGTTTTCAGTCGCGCAAACCGTAATTCAGGTGTTTTACATAATAGCTAAAATATATTTTTCATGGTTGAAACAATTAACCCGAATGACTTTGGGTCAGTGAATCCATATGACACCGAAAAGTCACAGGCGGTGACTGCCGATAGCCAAAATGACGAGATGGGCTACTCTGCGTGGAAATGTCAACAAAGTCAGGGGGCCAACGAATGATCAAAATGTCTGCACCGGAAGCGGAACTGGAAGGTGCAGTGTTGTCGGGAAGGATAGAGGTTGTACCTGGGCTTTGGCTTGATCATCGGCGCGCCTTAGTCATGCCAGATGCGGGGTGGTTGGCGGTGGCGGATCTTCATTACGGGTTTGAGGTCCACCGCCAAATCACCCATGGGGCGCTACTGCCAGATTTTGGAATGGCAGAGGTGGAGGACAGGCTGGCTGAACTGATGGCCGACTACGGGGTGACAAAGGTCATCTTGGTCGGGGACATTATGGACGGCGCAGGTTCGGCGGACCTCACCGCTGATTTTTTGTATCGTATAGAAGCGCGTGGGGCAGAGCTGATCTGTATCAGCGGTAACCACGATAGGTCTGGACTGCGATCTCGCCGCAGTTTTGTGCCGTGGCATTGCGCGGAGGGGAATTGCTTCTTCCATCACGGTCATCAACCGAAAGAGGCGGCGAAGGCTTTTGCAGAGGTGGTGCCGCAGCCATTGGGTTGGACACAGATCCAAGGTCATCTGCATCCCGCAGTGCAAGTCTGCGATGGGGCTGGGTTAAAGCTGGTGTTGCCTGCGCTCGTGGAGTTGCCATCGCATGCGCCCAGTGAGCGCAGTTTTGTGCTGCCCGCCTTCTCCCCCTGGGCGCGGGGTGGTAGTCCGCCGACTGCCACTGTCGCCGAGTGGGTCTGCGCGAAGGGGCACGTTTGGCAGGTGATCTAGCCTTGGTTGGTGGCCAGTGCGCGCTCGATCCGACGATCTGGGATAAGCCACATCAGAGCTACCAATACGTAGAGTCCGCCCGATATCCAGGGGTGCCAGTAGGCGGCGGGAATGGCGGCGGCATAACAGACGGGTGACACTTTTCCTTTGAGATCACTGCCGATAGCGGCGGCTAAACGCGAATCTGGGCCTTGGGATTTTAAGATTCTGTTTTGGAGGATGAAATAGGCAATAGCGGCGATCAGCAGGACGACGCCATAGAGTGCCATGGGGGTGGCGGCGAAGTGGTTTTCTCCCATCCAGCCAGTGACGAAGGGGATCAAAGATAGCCAGAACAACAGATGAAGATTTGCCCAGAGGATGCCGCCTGTGACGTGGTTGGTCGCATGCAGCATGTGGTGGTGATTGTTCCAATAAATACCGATGTAAACGAAGCTGAGGAGGTAGCTGAGAAAGACCGGAAGGAGAGGTTCTAGGTCTGAGAACTCGGCCCCATGGGGGACCTTCATCTCAAGAACCATGATGGTGATGATGATGGCCATGACACCATCGCTGAATGCTTCGAGTCTCCCTTTGGTCATAAATAATGGGCAGGTGCTACTTCTCTCCGTCTGCTTTTAGCTTTCCTTTTTCCTCGAGCTTGTGCTTGAATTTTTCCATCTTGGGGGTCACGACGCCACGAACGTAAGGTTGGTAGGGATTCAGTTCCTGGTAGTTCTGGTGGTAGTCTTCGGCAGGGTAAAACTTCTTCAGTGGCACAATCTGAGTCACGATGGGGCTGGAGAAGTTCTTTTGTGCGGCGGCCATTGATGCCTCCGCGATCTTCTTTTGCTCATCGCTAGTGTAAAGGATGATGGAGCGGTACTGCGTGCCCACATCGTTGCCCTGGCGATTGAGCGTGGTGGGGTCGTGCGCCTCCCAGAACAGGTCGATGATCTCTTTGTAGCTGATGACGGAAGGATCGTATTCGACCCGCACGACTTCTGCGTGGCCGGTGTCTCCGTTGCAGACCTCCTTATAGGTTGGATTGTCCTTTTCCCCGCCAGCGTACCCGCTGATGGCTGTCTTGACGCCCTTCAGGTATTTGTATTGGGCTTCGACGCACCAAAAACAGCCGCCTCCGATGACGACGGATTCGAGCTTGGGTGTGGATGCTTTTGCGTCGGCGGCGTTTGCAGGCGGGTTCATGAGAAAAAAGACGGCGGCGAGGGCAAGATAGGTTTTCATAAGCGCGAAAATAAGACGGTCTTTAGCGTGTGAATATTCCAGATGAAGTCGTTTGTTGGCGGATCTCAGGCCTTTCGGGTCTTGGTGGGACGGCGCTGATTTGGGAAGCATGTGCTACAGATCAGGCAGGTCGTGCCATCGCAACTGCGTGCGCTGCAGTGTTCCCTTCCATAAAAAATGATCTGGAGGTGTAGGACGTTCCAGCTGTCTTGGGGGAAGATGCGTTTCAGATCTCGCTCGGTCTGAATGACGGATCGGCCGTCGGTAAGTTTCCATCGTTGGGCGAGCCGGTGGATATGGGTATCCACGGGAAACGAAGGGATGCCAAAGGCCTGGGCCATGACGACCTGAGCGGTTTTGTGGCCGACTCCAGGTAGCGTTTCAAGTATCTCCAGATCTGCGGGGACCTTGCCACCATGATCGCGCATCAAGATTTGGCTGAGTCCGACAATGGCTCGGGCTTTTTGCGGGCCGAGGCCGCAGGGCCTGACGATGTCTTCGACGACGCTGACGGGTTGCTTGGCTAGAGCTTCGGGAGTGCTACCCAAGGCAAATAGGGCCGGAGTGATCTGATTGACGCGGACGTCTGTGCACTGAGCAGACAGAAGGACTGCGACTAGTAGGGTGAATGGGTCCTGATGATCCAGAGGGATCGGTGGGTGTGGATACAGCTCCGCCAGTTTTTGTTGAATGAATCGGGCGCGTTCGAGTTTGGTCACGCTCTGATTGGCGGAGGCAGGTCTAGCTGCTTTTTTCGATACGCTGCACCATTTTCTTCACATGGGCATTCCCAACACGAGGCTTCATGATGGCAAGGCTGCGGGAAAAGGAACCCCACTTGAGGACGCGAATGTTCACATTACGAACGCCCCACTCTGCCATGGACTGTTTGCTGGGCTTGTACAGATCAATAGTGTTGGTTCCAACGAGAGCGGAGCCGTAGTCATCAACTTGGTAAACGTATGGGGTACCTTCGATCTGGAAAACGGTGCCGACAGGATAGACGGACCAGTCTGCAGCTGCGCTCCGGACATTCCCATAGCGCAGGGTATTGCCGACCGCTGTTTGGCTGCCGTGGACGATGTGGTCTGCTTCAGTGTGGGTGTAAGCGGTCGTCCTGACGGAACTGATTCGTGTTGCTGGTTTGATTCCGTTGCGGAAAGAGCCAGGGCTCGAGCAAGACGGAAGGATTGCGGCAATGAAAAAGATAGCCAGGAGATGAGAGAGTCTCATGAGAAAATTTAGGGGACGTTTAATATTTACCCAGGTAGCGAAAGCATTTTGCCGGAATAGATGGGACAAATCAACCTTTGTTTTGAACGAATACCCCTCTTTTGCTGGCAACATCCCTGCCAATCCTGGGAATTTTATGGAGGCTGCAAAGAAAAAACGCGACATGGGCGTCCCATGCCGCGTCGTGGAAGTAGCCGAATCTGGCGTTTATGCTTTGGGCGTGTCTGCCGTTCCAGCAGGAAGCTCAGGCTTTTTCACATAGTCCTGAGGGATCTCGCCCTGAAGGGATTTCAGGAAGGAGATGATTGAAGCGCACTCCTCGTTCGTGATAACTTTGCCGGCCTGATGTTCTGCCATCATTTTGACCATGGTTGGCAGATCCTTGACGGAACCGTCGTGGAGGTAAGGGCCGGTCTCTGCGATGTTGCGGAGGGAGGGAACCTTGAAGAAGAACTTCTCAAATTCCTGTTTGGTCACGGCTGAGCGTCCTTCGTCGGTGAGACCTGGCCATGGTTTAATCAGGCCAAGCTTTTGGTACATGTGTCCACCCACTCCTGCGCCGTTGTGGCAATTGATGCAGCCAGTGGAGGCGAAGGTATTGAACCCAGCTTTTTCTTCGTCCGTGAGCGCGGTCTTATCGCCCTTGAGGAATGCGTCCCAGCGGGATGGCGTCAGGAGTTTGCGCTCGAAGGCACCGACGGCTTTGCCGAAATTGTCATAGGTGACGGGGTCGGCTTCGCCCGGGAAAGCGGCTTTAAACCCTTCCACGTAGCCTGGCATGGATTTGAGGACCTTGATGACAAAGTCGGCGTCGGGCATGCCCATTTCTACGGGGTTGAGGACCGGGCCTTTGGCCTGTTCTTCGACGGTCGGTGCGCGGCCATCCCAGAACTGGGCGATATGCAGGGCTGCGTTGTAAGTTGTTGGGGAACTGCGGCCGCCTAGTTTGCCTTCGTGTCCTGGGGAAAAGGGCTTATTGTCCTGGCCAAATTTTTCGAGGTTGTGGCAGGAGTTGCAGGAGATCTTCTGGCCCTTGGAGATGCGGTTCTCATAATAGAGTTGGCGGCCAAGGTTGATGCGGGCTTCGGTTAGTTCGTTGTCGGGTGATGGGACCTCTGCCGGAAGAGGCTTGAACATGACGAGAAAGGACTCGTTAACTTCCACGGCTTTGATGGCGGAGGTCGTGCCAATGAGCGCGGTGGCGATGCTGAGGAGGAATGATTGATTGATTCGCATGGGTATTCTGAATGGAAACGTTGTTACGCCTGTGGGGTGAAGATGGGTGCGCGTCCACCCCACTTCAAGGTTGTTACTCTGACAACGGCTGATTTCTTTCGGATCGCGAAGGAAAATGCTGGAGCGTGATGCTCTTCGATGAATGGTGTGCCATGCATAAAGATCCGTCTGGTTCCCCATCCCTCGGTCAGCGGGGCAGGGGAGCCCAATCCCAGACGGTTCAGCGATTTGCCAGCTTGCATGTGGACTATGACGAGGGCGAGGGACCGGAGAAGGTGGAGACGAAGTTTTATCGCGATCATGCCAGTTCGATCATCTCTAAGAACTCCAGCCCGGATCTGCCGTTTGAGGCGAGTCTGAATCCCTATCGCGGCTGCGAGCATGGCTGCGCCTACTGCTACGCGCGGCCGACCCATGAGTATTTGGGCTTTTCGTCTGGGCTGGATTTTGAGTCGCGGATTTTGGTTAAAGACGACGCGCCAGCCCTCCTGAGATCTACTTTTTCAAAGCCGTCCTATTTGCCTGTGAAGTTGTCCTTCAGTGGAGTGACGGATCCCTACCAGCCGGTTGAGCGGCGGTTGCAACTCACGCGCCGATGCCTTGAGGTGTTGGCGGAGTGTCGGCACCCGGTCGTGATGATTACCAAGAATCACCTGATCACGCGGGATATCGATCTCTTGGCCGAGTTAGCTGGGCATGAGGCAGCTTCGGCCTACGTCTCCATCACCACGTTGGATGCGGGTCTGGCACATGAACTCGAGCCGCGCGCGTCTTCGCCGAAGCAGCGTCTGGAGGCGATTCGGTCGCTGCGGGAGGCGGGGATTCCTGTTGGCGTGTCGGTCGCGCCGATGATCCCTGGGCTGAATGACTCAGAACTGCCAAAGATCCTGGAGGCGGCAGTTGCGGCTGGGGCGGAGTTTGCTGGTTATACGGTGGTGAGGCTGCCTTTTGGCGTGAAGGATGTTTTCGCCCAGTGGCTGAACGATCATCGTCCTGGTCAAAAAGATAAGATTTTGGGACGGATTGAGGAGACTCAGGGGCGCACGCTGTCTCATGCGGAGTTCGGAAAGCGGCTCAAAGGGGAAGGGCTTTGGGCGGCCCAAATTGCTGCGATGTTCAAGGTGACTGTGAAGCGGCTGGGCATCCAGCATCGGCGGCCTGACGTGAGTGCGTTGGCTTTTCGGCGTCCGCGAGATTCTTCCGGGCAGATGGATCTGTTTTCTGATCAAGATCTCTGATCTTTGTGCGAGTGGCAGTTGAGATTTCCGGTCCGGTGTGCGAAAGACGGCCATGATGAAAAAATGCATGCTTCTCCTGCCGGTGGCGATTTCTGCGCTGACGATGATTGGTTGTGTTTCCGTGCCGCCTGCTCAGCGCGAGGCGGATCGGCGTGAACGGATGGTGACCATGCCGATGAATCCCGATATGCGGGAGCGTCAGTACCTGCCCGATGTGGCATCGGTGCTTGAGGATGCAGACTTTAGTCCCGTGATCGATGGTGGGGTGCCGAACCAGTTGGAATTTGATATCGATGAAGGCCCAATCAATACAGTGGTGACGGCGCGATTGATTCGTCGCGGCCAAGTCTTTGCCTCTGCCGAAGGTCGCGATGGCGGGCCAAAGTCGCTGATTGATCGCGCAGGCGTTGTACGCAGCGCGGTGCACCGTTGCCTCCGGGATTTCGAGGATCAATTGAGCCGTGCTTCTGAGTGGGAGTCAGGTCGCGCAGGATATGCGGCCTCGCAACCGGGTTACTACCGCTGAGTTGCACGAGGATTAGACATCATGCGGATACTGCATTTGACACCTGGCACGGGGACATTTCATTGCGGCAGTTGCCTCCGCGATAATGCGCTGATCAAGGCGCTGCGAGTGCGTGGGCATGACGTGGTGATGGCACCTCTCTACATGCCGCTGGTGACAGACCGCGAGGCGGCCAGTCCGGAGCAACCTATTCGTGTGGGTGGGATCTCACTCTATTTGCAGCAGAAAATCTCTTGGTTTCACCGGATGCCGAAGTTCGTCCACAACTGGGTGAATCATCCTATGCTCTTGAGAATGGCGTCAAAACGTCTCGGCATGACTTCGGCAAAGAGTCTGGGTGAGATGACGCTGGGCAGTCTGCTGGGTGAAGACGGCCGGCAATGGGGCGAGTGGAAGAAGCTGCTGTCTTGGATCAAAAACGAGTTCAAGCCCGATGTTGTCTCCCTGTCCAATAGCCTGCTGAGTGGTCTTGCCGGCGCAATTTCGCGAGATGTGGGGGTGCCTGTGGTGTGCTCCATGCAAGGCGAGGATTCATTCCTGGACACGCTTCCTGATGACTACCGTGATCGTGCTTGGGCGGCGATGCGGCACAATGCGCGGAGCTTGGCCGCGATTATTGCTCCGAGCCGATTCTATGCGGATGCCATGGCGAAGCGGTTGGAACTGGAGCCGGATCAGATTCACGTCGTTTCGAACGGTATCGATACGGCCCCCTTTCCAATTGCGGAATGCGATCCGAACTGGCCAGTGATTGGTTACCTCGCACGGATGATTCCCGGCAAGGGGCTGACGACGTTGGTCGATGCCTTTATTGAGCTGTCACGGCGTGGGAACCTGCCGCGTGTTAAGCTAAAAATCGCCGGGTCGATGATGCCTTCGGATGAACCTTATGTGAACGAATTGCGTGAGAAGCTGAAGGAAGCGGGCTGCGCAGGGAAGGTGGAGTTCCTGCCAAATCTGACCTTCACAGAAAAGCTGAAGTTTCTCAGTGGGATCTCGGTCTTCTCCGTTCCTGCGACCTACGGCGAGGCCTTTGGTCTTTATGTGATCGAGGCGATAGCCTGCGGTATTCCAGTGGTGCAGCCAGATAGCGGTGCCTTTGGTGAACTGATCCAGGCGACGCAAGGCGGTGTCCTGTGTGCTCCAGATGATGTGGGGTCGCTGGCAGACTCTCTTGAAGGGCTGCTGCAGAACGAAGAGCAGCGGGATCAATTGGCCAATCGCGGCATGGCAAATGTGCGCCGTGACTTCACGTCCGCAAAAATGGCCGAGCGATTTGATGCCGTTCTTCAACGGGTGAAGACAGCGGCATAAAGTAGCTGGCCATAGATCAAAAAGAAAGGTGAGGGGGTTCCGAGGCGTTGACCGTGTCCTCAATTCAAATTTTTCCTTTCTATGATCCAGACACGAGCCTGCTGTTTTCTTCTCCTTCTCGCGGCTGTTGTTGAAACTCGCGCTGATTGGCCCCAGTGGCGAGGCCCGACTCGAGATGGCGTTTCCACGGACACATCGCCTGTGGCGTCCAGCTTTCCTGAGGCTGGTCTGAAGAAGGTGTGGGAGAGCGACTTCATCCCCAGTGATCACTACGGTGGCCATGGGAGCCCGGTGATCGCTGGCGAGCGTGCTTTTTTGTCCGTCGTCTGGCATGAGCGAGTGGCTTCCGAGGAGCGTGAAATCGATACTGAGGTGATGCAGCAACTGAATCACCGAGGTGTCTCTCCGGAACTCGGGAAGAAAATGGAAGAGGCGCGGTTGACCATGAACGCCCGGCTGCGTGGTGATAAGCTCGAGGAGTGGATCACTGCATGGACGGATGCGAATTTGTCAGACAAGGAAAAAGTCTCGCTGGCTTCGTGGGTCGCCTCACGCTTCAGAGCCGGGCGCACTGCATTGCCTCTCGGCGATCTGGATAAGGTGTCGAAGCGTCAAGGGAAACCTTTTCCGAATCTGGCGGCGATGAAGGAATGGATGGCTTCAGAAAACCTCTCAGCTGAGGTGCAGGAAAAGTTGCTCTCGTCCGTACCGAACACAATGAAGGTCGCCAAGGATGCCGTGGTCTGTCTCGACATGGCGACCGGCAAGCAAGTGTGGAAGTTTGAGGCCCAAGGAAAGCCGACGGGGCGGAAGTCTTCTAGCACAGCGGCAGTCGTCGATGGTCGTGTCTATGCGGTTGGGAGCACGCATTTGTACTGCCTTGATGAAAAAGACGGTGCCTTGAAGTGGAAGACGGCCTTGCCGTCTGAAGGCGCTGCAGCTTCCCCCTTGGTCGTAGGAAATCGCGTTTATCTGGCTGCGGGGAGTGCGGTGGCGGTGGATGTCTCCGATGGCAAGGTCGTCTGGGAACAAAAGAAGGTTCGTGGTGACACCAGCAGTGCGCAGCTTTGGAAGCCATCAAATGGAGAGGAAGTGCTGGTCGTCAATGGCAACGGTGGGCTCTTTGGGCTGCGCCCAAACGATGGCGAAGTGGTGTGGACAGTCGAAGGTGGCGGGCAATCGACGCCGGTCACGGACGGCGATTGGCTCGTGATCTACAGCGGTTCCAAAGACGTCGGGCTGCGCGCTTACAAGGCAAAGGCAGGTGGTGCGCCAGAGGTGGCGTGGTCAAACTTCTGGATAACGTTGCGGTACTCGGGATCTCCCATCATCCACGAAGGCCACGTCTATCTTTGCTGTGGTGGCAAACACCAGTGCGTGGATCTCGAAACCGGCAAGGTGAATTGGACGGAGACCGTCAACAGTACGATCACGTCACCACTGATCGTGGATGGCAAACTTTTGGTGCTGGAGAACAACGGTACGCATCTCCGCATGGTTAAAGCGGACCCAACCTCCTATCTGCAATTGGGTCGTGCGAAGGCCGATGCAATGGGCTGCACTTCACCTGCGCTGAGCAATGGCCGCATCGTGGTGAGGAACAAAGAAAAGTTGATCTGTTACGATCTGCGTCCAGACAAGTGATTGAATAGAATCTGTGCGATTTCGTCTGGATGAATGAGCCCAAGCTCATCTCGTCCAATGAAAACCAAATCATCACTCGTCGGGTCCGTCATGATGGCGGGCATGTTCTTCTTCGTCGCCCTTTCCGCACACGCTGGTCATGACAATGATCTGCTCTGCCAAGCGCGAGCGATGGACGTCAGCAGCGATCATTTGCTGACTCAATACCGCAAAGAGTTGAAGGAAGGCCATGGCCGCCCCAGCCGCGATGAGACTCGGCTGCTCCAGGAGATTTGCAATCTCGAGACCTTAGCTGATCGGGTGCGTTCCGCTGTCGAAAACCGGGAGAGTCCCAGTTGTGTGCGAACCTGGATGCAAAAACTTCGCAGCGCCTACAATTGTACCCGATCGCTGGCGGATCACGTGGGTGCATGCCGCTGCACCAAGGGCATGATCAGCAACTTCGGTTCGCAGCTATGTGCGGCGGAACGGGCGCTGTCTTCCTCTTGCGGTCGCGATGATCATCGCTTTGGATTCGGTCGCGGGAATGACTTCCGCAGCCCAATTGGCCAAGCACTATCAAGATTCGCCCGTCGCTAGACTGCCGGCCTGAATACTTCAGCGAACAAAGTGCGCGGATCTCAAGGAGGTTCGCGCATTTGCGTGTGTACAGCAGGCGGCGACTAGCTCTTCAGGTATCCGAAGGCAAGGACTCCACTGGTGAGGAAAACGGCGGCGATGAACATTCCGGTAAGCATAAGGTCCAGGTTCATACACCTGATCATGGTTGAATCCAATGGAAAATTCTACTTGCGTCCCGTCTCGGCCCCTGCATTTTACCCGCCCCTATGGCAAAAACAGCGTGGTTAGAGCGCGAGAAGCGCAAAAGTAAAACAGTCGAAAAATTCGCCAAGCAACGCGAGGAGCTTAAGGCAGCCAAAGACTATTTTGGTCTGAGCCTGCTTCCCCGCGATGCGAGCCCAACGCGTCTGACGAATCGGTGCCGCGTGAGCGGTCGTCGTCGTGCGTTCATGCGTCGTTTCCAAATGTCCCGTATCACCTTCCGTGAGCTGGCATCCCAGGGACTCCTCCCAGGGGTGACCAAGTCCAGTTGGTAAGATCTGTCGTTGGAAAAGGCAGGCAATTTCTTGGTCGGAGGGCACACCGCTGCCCTCCGGCGTTTTTGTGGATTGAAAAGACGGGCGGCGCAGTAACCTATCGTCATGCCCATATACTCCTACATCGCTGAAAAACCCGAGGAAGGTTGTGTCCGTTGCAAAAAGGGATTCGACCTGCGGCGTCCCATTTCGAGGCCTGCCCTGACGCATTGCCCGCTCTGTCGCAAACCCGTGATCAAACTGGTCACGTCTTTTTCTACCCCAAAGATCACCAAGCCGCTGTCCGTCAGCGATGCGAAGGCCGCTGGCTTTACCGTGCTGGAAAAACGCATCGACGGAAATTACGAGCGGCTCTGATGGGCATTTGGCACCTTCCGTTCTCCCATGGGTGCCTATCGTCTTGCCTGATTCTCTCTCATCTATGATTGCTGATTCATTTCCAATCCTTTTTGCTTCTGCGGAGCCGGTTTTGATGCACTGGGATTTCACGTCAGGTGAGCTTATGTGGAAGGGCCTGGCGGTCTTGTTTTTCGTGGCGCTAAACGGTTTCTTTGTGGCGGCCGAGTTCGCCATCGTGAAGGTGCGCAGTTCGCAGTTGGAGGCCATGATCGAGGGGGGCAGCAAAGTGGCGGAGCAGGCGCGGGATCAGTTGAAGAACTTGGACGGCTATCTGTCCGCCACGCAGTTGGGCATTACGCTCGCCAGTATTGCGCTCGGGAGCGTCGGTGAGCCGTATGTGTCTCGGGTGATTCAGCCCCTGATGGCGATGGGTGGCGTTACCAATGAGCACGTCATCTCAGTGGTTTCGGTTGCCATTGGCTACTCGGTCGTGACCTTCCTCCACGTCGTCTTGGGCGAATTGACGCCCAAGTCATTGGCTATCCGCAAGGCGCTGGCGACGACGCTGGCGATCAGTCGTCCCCTTCATTATTTTTATGTTCTGTTCAAGCCGGCCATCTGGCTGTTGAATGGGGCGGCCAACTGGACTCTCCAACATCTCTTCCGGATGGAGGCGGTTTCGGAGTCAGAGCTCGCGCACTCTGAAGAAGAACTGCGACACATCGTTGCGGAGAGTCAGAAATCCAAAGAGGTGACGGAGACGGAGAAGGATATCCTCCTCAATGCGCTGGCGTTGAACGACCGGTGCGTTCGCGATGTGATGACGCCGCGCAATCGTGTGGTCTCTCTGAACGCGCAGAATTCGTTTGAGGAGAATGTGAAAATTGCCGTCCGCTCGAAACACACTCGGTTCCCCTTGGTGGAAGGGCATCTGGATGTGAGCTTGGGTCTGATTCACATCAAAGACATGCTCGCGCTGATGAATGATCCGAAGGCGGATCTGCGCAAGATCAAGCGGGAACTGCATATGGTGCCAGAGATGCTGCCCATTGATAAGTTGCTGCGCTTTCTACTGGACAAGAATTCCCACTTTGCCTTGGCTGTCGATGAGTTTGGCGGTGCTGTGGGCGTGGTGACCTTGGACAACGTCATTGAAGAAATTGTCGGCGACATCCGCGATGAGTTTGATTCTGAAAATAAGGAGTTTGTTCGAATCAATGAGCGTGAGTTCACGGTCGATGGCATGCTCAATCTCTACGAGCTAGCTGAGAAGGCTGGCATCGAGATCGAAAGTGAAGAGGTCACTACTATTGGTGGTTACATCACCCACCTGCTTGGGCGCTTGCCTCAACTTGATGAGAAAGTGTCGATTGACGATTACACTGTGACTGCGACCAAGATGGATCAACGTCGAGTCGTAGAGCTACACTTCCTCTATACAGGCGTTGCCGCAGAAGAGTCGGGCTCTGAGAGTCACGATGGTTGATGTGCTGAGGGCGTTCCGCGAGGTTCAGCTTGCGTCGTCTTCCAACCATTCCAAGGCCTTCTGATAGCTGGCCTGTGTGAGGAAGTGATTGAGTCGCTGGGGCAGCATTGCGCGATGTTCAGTATGGAACTGCTGTAGTTGCTCGGAGACGCTCTGGAGCTGGCGCAATTGCTCTTGGGGATTGCTTTCCCGCAATGCATGATCTCCGATCACGTTGAGTCTTTGCGTGAGCAATTGCTTCAGCGTCTGAGCCGATTCGGCAGGAAGGCGAGATGACGTGTTGTGCATGCTGCAACATAAACCATGCCAATGAAATGTTGTGCACAAAATTCACAGGCTATTCACATGGTCCTGATAACTTGTTGGGTACGTTTATGCGAACAACTTCTTTGATCGATGCCTCATTATTTAAAAACTTTTTTCGTAACGGAGAAAATTCAAAAAGTTGAGTGAAGTATCGCTTGTCATGTCGCCAAAATTTGAGATAACAGAACAACGTTTTGAAAAAAGCGCACGCGTCATTCACATGACGTTCTGATCTTCAAGAAAACTTTCCGTTACCTATTCCACTCCCGATCCCTCCTCAACTCAGCCATGGCGCACAGCGATGAATCTCTCTCACCTTCTCAAGATGAACCTTCCTCACCGAATTCTCAACACGCTGGCAACGATGATCCTTGGCAGCTGATTTGCGAAAAGCTGAAGGACCGCGTAGGACACGATAACTTCCGCCGCTGGTTTGGTGGTGCTCGTGCTCGTGTCGGAGCCGATGGTCATCTGATCATTGATCTTCCAAATCCGATCCATCATTTGTGGATCGAGAGCAACTATCAGTCGATCCTCGCAGATGTTGTGACGGACGTGATGGGTGCTGGTTTGGTAATCGATTTCAACGTCTCGGCGGAGGCCCGTGCGATGGTGCCATCGTCCTCACTTGTGCAAAAGGCAGCAAAAACGCTGGCGCCAGGTTTGCCGGCCAATGGTTCTCAAGTCGTGGAAGATCGCAGTGTAGTGCTTGCGCCTTCGGCACCTATCCGCAGTTTCTCAGAAGCAGGCTTGAACGCGCGGCACAACTTTGATTCCTTCGTCGTCGGCACCAATAGCAGCTACTCTGCCGCGGTGGCCCGTGCGGTCGCAGAAAAGCCAGGTCGCATCTATAACCCGCTTTTCTTTTACGGAGCCACAGGGCTTGGCAAAACCCACCTAATGCAAGCCATTGGGCAGGAGGTGCTGCTGCGCAAGAAGCGTGCGGTGGTGCGTTATGTGACCTCTGAGCAGTTCACCAACGAGTTTGTCGATTCGATTCGCAAGAACACCTTTACGCAGTTCCGCCAGCGTTATCGTAAGGTGGACGTGCTGCTCATTGATGACGTTCATTTCTTTGCTGGCAAAGACAGTACGCAGGAGGAGTTCTTCCACACTTTCAACGAGTTGTTCAACAACGCGAAGCAGATCGTCTTGGCCAGCGATCGTCCGCCGAGTGAGATCAAGAATCTGGAGAGCCGCCTTGTGTCCCGCTTTGAGTGGGGCTTGACGACTCAGATTCAGGGGCCCGACCTTGAGACTCGTGTGGCCATTCTGCGTCGCAAGCAGGCCGACTATAATGTGACGGTGGAGCCATGGATCATCGATTTCGTGGCGAAAAACGTTCGTAACAACGTCCGCAAGCTCGAAGGGGCGCTCATGCGTGTTGCCGCACATCTTTCCCTCGAAGGTGGCCTGAATGGTGAGCCTGAACTCGCAGCGCTGCTTGGCGATATTCTTGAGCAGGAGCCGACGAAAGCTGTTACCGTGGATCGCATCCAGCGCACGGTCGCGAATCAGTATGACTTGCGCGTAGGCGATCTGACAGGGCCACGTCGGCCAAAGCACATCGCAGAGGCCCGCCAAGTGGCGATGTATCTGACGCGCCAAATGACCAAGCTGCCGCTGATGCAGATCGGTGAAGAGTTCGGTGGTCGCGACCACGGAACAGTGATCCATGCCTGCAAAGTCGTCGCCGGTCGTATGGGAGCCAGTGGTGAGTTCGGTCGGTCAGTCGATGAGCTGACGGCAAAGATTCTGGCAGACTGATTTGGGGCTCTTGCAACTTCAAAACTAAAACGGGCACCTCGCGAGAGGTGCCCGTTTCTTTTGAACCTTATTGTGTTATCAGATGGATCAGAGCCGACGCTCTTTCACTTCTGCGACGAGGTTGGCGATGAATTCAGCGGCAGGTGTCACACCCAAATCACCACGCTTGCTGTGACGCACAGCGACTGCTCCAGAAGCGGCTTCTTTTTCACCGAGCACGAGCATGTAGGGGATCTTATCCAGTTGTGCATTCCGGATCTTGGCACCAATCTTGTCTGCGTCTGCATTCAAGGTGTAGCGGATACCGGCGGCCTGGAGTTGGGCTGCAATATCGCGGGCAAAGACCTCGCTTTTTTCGCTCACGGTCAGGATACGGACCTGCTCTGGTGCTAGCCATGCTGGGAAGTGGCCGGCAAAGTGCTCAATCAGCACCCCGCAGAAACGCTCCATGCTGCCGAAGGGTGCACGGTGGATCATCACGGGACGGTGAGGGCGATTGTCTGGGCCGACGTAGCTGAGGTCGAAACGTACAGGTAGCACGTAGTCCACCTGAACAGTGCCGAGCTGCCACTCGCGGCCGATGACGTCTTTGATGACGAAGTCGATCTTGGGGCCGTAAAACGCCGCCTCTCCGGGTTCCTCGGTGAAGGGGACCCCGAGCGTCGCGGCGGCTTGGCGGCAGGCGTCTTCGGCCTTATCCCACTTCTCCGGATCGCCAGTGAATTTGCTACTGTCAAGATCACGCAGACCGACGCGGACGCGGTAGTCATTCATGCCGAGAGTATTCAGCACCACCTTCACCAGAGAGAGGCAGCCGAGCACTTCCGCAGCGACTTGGTCCTCTGTGCAAAAGAGATGCGCGTCATCTTGAGTGAACCCGCGCACGCGAGTCATGCCATTGAGTTCGCCGCTCTGTTCCCAGCGATAGACGGTACCAAACTCTGCCAGTCGGACAGGAAGATCGCGATAGCTGCGTGGTTGGCTATCAAAGATCTTGATGTGATGCGGGCAGTTCATGGGCTTTAGCATGAAGCCATCGAGAAGCTTATCGTCTGGCAGCACCCGGCTTTCAGGGATGACCTCTGAGCCAACGCGGTCGTTGATCTGCTGGCGCAGTTTGCCTGAGAGTGCGTCGAGGCGTTGCATGATCTCTGCACAGGTGCAGCCGGCATCGGCGCACGCTTGCATTGCCTCATTCTCAACGATCGCGCCGAACTGGCTCTCCTTATAGTAGGGGAAGTGGCCGCTGGTCTTGTAGAGCGCGAGCTTGCCGATGTGCGGGGTGAAGACTTGGTTGTAGCCTTGTTTCCGCAGTTCTTCGCTGATGAATGTCTGGAGTTCGTGACGGATGACTGCTCCATTCGGTGTCCAGAGAATGAGGCCCTGGCCCACGTCTTCGTCGATGTGGAAGAGCTTCAGTTCCTTGCCGAGGCGGCGGTGATCGCGCTTCTTGGCTTCTTCGAGCTGCACGAGGTGTTGCGCGAGCTCTTCTTTGGACTCAAAGGCGGTCCCGTAGACGCGCTGGAGCTGGCCCTTCGATTCGTCGCCCATGTAGAAGGACGCAGAGACGGCCATCAGCTTCACGTTTTTGCACTTGCTGGTGTATCCGACGTGAGGACCCGCACACAGGTCGATGAACTCGCCATTCTTGAAGCAGGAGATCTCTTCGCCTTCAGGAATCTTGTCGATGAGGTCGATCTTGAAGCGGCTGGGATTGCCGGGGCGGTCTGCGAGGCCACCGAGGCGACCGGACTCAGCCATAGCGCGGGCTTCTTCCCGGGAAATGACGATGCGTTCGAAGCGCTGATTTTCCTTGGCGATCTTGCGCATCTCGGCCTCGATTTTTTCGAAGTCATCCGGTGTGATGCGGTGCTCCTTGAGATCAAAGTCATAGTAGAAGCCGTTCTCGACAGGCGGGCCGTAGGCGAATTGGGCATTGGGCCAGAGGCGCAGGATGGCGGTGGCCATCACGTGGGCACAGGAGTGGCGGAGGCGCTCCAGATCAGTCATCTGGGCGCGTTCTTCGAGAGTCTTACGTTCGTTCATAGGATGCGGGGAAACGGCATTTTACAGCGGTATGGCCCAGCGTCCAAAGGAAGCTCAGGCTTTTTGCACTGTAGTGGTCCCAAAGAGTCTGAATCCATACTCAGTGAAATTGATTCGTGAATCTGGTTGATCTTGTGACGGTTGACGTGATGATCGGGTGACATGAATACTCTTGCCAAAGACGTTGAAATCAAAGGAAGTATCCGTTTTGCCCAGCAACTCATCGTTGAAGGGAAACTGGAAGGCGAAATCGTTTCCGAAGGTGCACTGACCATCGGTGAAAACGGCTACATCAAGGGCAATATCCAGAGTGGCACCGTGGTGATTTTTGGCCGCGTCGATGGCGACATTACTTCAAAGGAGCGCTGCGAGGCTAAGTCGACCGCCGTCATCGTTGGCGATATCACTGCAGGTAGCTTTGCCATCGAAGAAGGCGCGACCTTCCAGGGTCGCTCACGTGTGGGTAAGGTGCCAGCCGTCACGCGGTAATCCTGCGGAGTTGGGCGCGGTAATCGCGGGGGGAGAGCTTCATGACATCGCGGAAGCGCCGATTAAAGTTGGCCAGATTCCGGTAGCCACAGTCCAGTGCGATGGTGGTGATGTTGAGACGTTCGTCCTCAGCCATCAGTCGGCAAGCGCGCCCGATGCGGACTTCGTTCACGTATTCGGGCACCGTCTTGCCAAGTCGGGATTTGAAGAAGCGGCTGAAGGCTCCCTCGCTAAGGTGGGCAAGTTTTGCCAGCGTCGCACGGTCAATGTCCTCCGTGATCCGTCGATGGATGTAATCGCAGACGCGCTGCATTCGATCGAGATCGTCTGACTTGAGCGGCGGTTCGTAGCCTGGCGATGCTAGTGGCACCAGATCACGTGAACGTGAGAGGACATCAAGGATGCCAAGCAATCCGACGAACCGAGTCAACCCCTGCGCGGCTGCCAGCGAAATCATGCGCTTCGCCACATCGGTGCGGGTGCGTCCAGTGATCTGAAGCCCACGGCTGGCCCGGCGGAGTAGGCGGACGACGGGTTGCATCTCTGGCTTGCCCATCAGGGTATCGCCAATAGCGTTCTGATCAAATCGGACGATGACTGCGTGCACGCCCTGCGGGTCTCCTGGTTCCTGATGCCACACGTGGGGGAGATGCTCGCCCAAGAGGACGATGTCGCCATCTGCCAGTGCGCCAATGTGATCGCCTACCACGCGGTGCCCGCGACTGCGGATAGCTAATGTTAGTTGGAATTCGGGGTGAAAGTGCCAGCGCGTGCCGTAGTCGGGACCGTGCAGTTCTTCGCAGTGAAAAGACTCCCACTCGCGGTGCGGTACTTTTTCCAGAACTGGCTTGGTCGCTTTCATGGTGACGGGACCTCAATGGCTTCACACTGCTCCCGCCAACCGGGGAAGCGCCACAGATTGGGGAAGCCGGAGCATTGGGCAGGCTTCACGGCCTGAATGCGGCAATGGTTTTTACCGATGAGGAAAAGGCACTCGCCGTTGGGTTTATCGATGATGGAGAGGCCGGTGCGATTTGCATTCAGTCGGGTGCAGTCGGCGACGAAGTCTGCCTCACTCATTTCGAGGTATTGGGCGATGCTCTTGGTCTCCTCATCCGTGATGCGCACATCTCCGGGCCAGCGGCAGCAGTTTCCGCAGCGCTGGCACAGGTATTGCGTGCCTGGGGTGTCAAGTGGAGAAGGTGTGCTCATCAAAACTTTTCAAGTCGCCAGACCGGCGACAGGGCCTCATAATTGCCGCTATGTCAGCCATGAATCAACCTCTACCCTTCGCAGATCACTCGCGATGAGCCAGCGCTCCACATTGATCCTGCTCAGCTCCCACGAGTCGCTACCAGCGGCAGTGGAGGAGTGGGCTGCTAGTGAAGACTGGGTGAGGTGGATTTTCAGTGGGATCCGCGCCCGGATGGAGGTGCTGACGGCTGGCAATGAAGTGTTGCTAACGGAGAGTAGTGTCCGGGTGGCCTGGCGCGATTTTGCGCAGCGCATCTCGGCGCCGGATGCGTCCGCATTGATTTACAAACTTTGGCAGGCGGTCCAAAGTGGCGACGCTGAGGCATGGCAGCATTCGGAACGTGCCTGGCACGAATCGAACTCTGCGCCT
This sequence comes from Verrucomicrobiaceae bacterium, assembly GCA_024232965.1. GTDB lineage: Bacteria > Verrucomicrobiota > Verrucomicrobiia > Verrucomicrobiales > Verrucomicrobiaceae > JACKQF01. The sequence continues at coordinate 66,014 of JACKQF010000011.1, forward strand.
GCTGCCTTTCGCAGTATTGAAGCGGGCACGCTGCTGTTTGCCGCAACACGCGGCGCACGCTATCAGGGGGTGCTAGGGCGCATTCGAGGCCTCGTCGATGAGGGGCAGGCCCGGGGACATCTGCTTCCGGTGTGGCTGGCTGTCGGTAGTTTTTTCCAGCTCGGGCTAGCTCCGATCCTGGCCGAATACCTGCGCCTTGAATGGGAGATGCTTTCGCGCCGCGTCCCTGGCGGAGTTCTGGAACCGCTGGGGGGGATTGGGCTCACTGCGCTGACCGGCCAGATCGTTCGAGGGGCAACTGCGGAGAGTGGGCGGCTTTCTTCTGCCATTTAGTTTGCCTTGTCGGGCAGTGCGGCGAGGCATTGAGAGGGGATTTCGAGGGTCTTTTGTCGGCTGGAGGTGCCTCGCAGCAGGGTGATTTGTCCTTTGGGACAGCCAAGCTCGCGACTGAGAAATCGAATGAGTTCGGTGTTAGCCTTGCCATCGACGGGTGGGGCCTGGAGGCGCACCAGCAGTAGGGGGCGATCTTTTTCATCGATGCCCCAGCCGGTGAATTCGGAGCGTTTCGCGTTGGGGGTGACCTTCACGGTGAGGAGGGCGCGTTCGTCTGCTGTGGCCATGGAATGCGTCTAGCACGAATACGGATGAAGATCTAGGGCGGGCATCGCTTTGACAGATGGAGGCTTTACGCTATGCTCCGCCCCCTCAAAAAATATCTATCCTTGAATCATGAGTAATCCCGCACCTACCAAACATGAATTCCAGGCCGAAGTGAAGCAGGTCCTGGATATCGTTATCCACTCCCTCTACACAGACCGGGAGATCTTCGTACGCGAGCTCGTTTCAAATGCTGCTGATGCCCTGGAAAAGATGCGCCACACGCAGTTGACCGAGAACGATGTCTTCGATGCAAGCAAGCCATTGGAAATCAACATTACGACGGACGAGACCGCTGGTACCCTGACCATCAGTGACACTGGCATCGGGATGACCCGCGACGAGTTGGTGGAAAATCTCGGCACCATTGCGCATTCCGGGTCCAAAGCCTTTGCTGCTGCGTTGAAGAATGCAGGTAAGGGTGGTGAGGCGCAATTGATCGGTCAATTTGGTGTCGGCTTCTACAGCGCTTTCATGGTGGCTGCAGAAGTGAAGGTCTATACGCATTCTTGGCGCAATGAAGGGGAGCACCTGTGTTGGGTCAGCGATGGTGCTGGCAGTTACACCATCGATGAAGCACCCGGCCAGAGTCGCGGTTCGCGCATTGTGATCGAACTGAAGGAAGACGCCAAAGAATTCGCCAAGACCAGTCGGCTGCGCGAGATCCTTTCCCGCTACTCGAACTTTGTCAGTTTCCCGATCCTGCTCAATGGCGATCGTGTGAACACGGTGGAGGCTCTGTGGTTGAAGTCGAAGGAGGACATCAGCGAGGAGCAATACGAGGAGTTCTACAAGTTTGCCTCGCACTCGTTCGACAAGCCGACCTATCGTCTGCACTTCCAGTCCGAGGTGCCGCTTTCGATCAATGCCTTGCTCTTCCTACCATCGGAAAACATGGAGCTCCTGGGAATGGGGCAGATGGAGCCGGGCGTGGCTTTGTATTGCAAGAAGGTGCTGATCGATCCTCATCCACACAAGCTACTGCCAGAGTGGATGCGCTTTGTGCGTGGCGTGATCGATAGCGAAGATCTGCCTCTGAATATTTCCCGCGAATCGATGCAGGACAGCGCCTTGGTGCGGAAGTTGGGTGATGTGGTCGCGAAGCGACTGCTGAAGTTCCTCGACAAGGAATCGCTGGAGGATGCGGAGAAATACCGCGCCTTTTACCAAAAGTTCAGCCGCTTCTTGAAAGAAGGTGTCGCAACCGATTTCGACAACCGCAATGCGGTGGCGAAGTTGCTGCGCTTTCAATCGTCACTCACCGAAGGTGACGAGGCGATCAGTCTGCCTGATTACGTTGGCCGCATGAAGGAAGGGCAGGAGACCATCTACTATCAGGTGGCTCCATCACGCAGTAGCATCGAGTCCGGTCCGTATGTTGAGGGCTTCAAAGCCCGGGGGATTGAGGTCCTGTATCTTTATGAGGCGATCGATGAGTACGTCGTTAGTTCGCTGCGCGAGTTTGACGGCAAGCAGTTGCAGGCCGTCAATTCTGATCAGGTCGATATCGGTGAAGATGCTACCGACGGCGAGGCATTGAGTGAGTCGGACGCGACTGCCTTGTGCGAATGGATGAAGGAAAAACTGAGCTCTGAGGTCGCATCCGTGCGCGTGGGCAAACGCCTGGTCAGCAGTCCTGCTCTGGCGCTCACTCCGATGGGTGAGATGACTCCGCAGATGCGCCAGATGCTGCGTGCGATGAATAAGGATGAGGTCGATGCGGTGAAGGTGATTTTGGAAATCAATCCACGGCATGAGATCGTCCGCAAACTAGCTGCCCAGCGCGAGACGAATCCTGAAGCGGCCCAGTTGATTGCTTCCCAGGTCTTGGACAACGCTCTGTTGAGCGCTGGTCTGCTGGATGATCCGCAGCGCATGGTCGCTCGGACTCAGGAGATCATGCAAGCTCTGCTGTCAAAGCTCTAGGCGATCACTGATCGGTTTTTGCTGACGTCGGTGCTTCGTCAGGCTTCCTCACTTCCAGCACAGGCTCAGTGGCCTGTGCTGGTTTTTGTGTCTTGTCCTCGCCATCTTCGCCCTCACAGGCGAGGATCAGGATGCCTTGTCGATTCGGAGCGAGATCGCTCCAGCGCACAAGGATCCGCGCCACGTATACACCACCCCAGGCCATCTGGGTGCTGAAATAGCGCCCAACCGGGGAGTTCTTCGCTGCATAGGCATAGACGCGAGCAGAGTCATTTGGCGAGCCCTGAAAATCGAAGGCGTGGTACTCCTCGCGCAGCTTTTCGGCCAACTCCAGCCCGTGGCTGCGGCGCAGTCCAGCGTAGAACCAGTGGGCCTCTGCTGGTGGATCTTCAATGAATTGGTGGACGCGATTGGCGTGGCTTTCTTCAAACATGGGCCAGTGGAGTCGATATCGGCCATCAGCTCCCTTGTTCAGGCGGGCCATCGCTCCGGCGCGGTTGCCTTTGGTGATGATTTGAAACAACGGGAAGGGCTCTTTTCCCGGCAACCACAGCGGTGCGATGGGAAAGCGTTTGACGGCCAGCAGCGCGTTGGTTTCTGGGTCCGCAAAGAAGTTTTCTACTGCGTCGCGATGGTCAGCACCGCCATCAATAAAGGTCAGTCGCTCATCCATCGTCTTGGACTTGAAGACGCCATCCGCGACAGCCTGAGCCTCCGTTGAGGCGACGACGAGATCGATTTGGCGGGCCGTGGCCTCCTGCCTGGCTGCTTCGACTTCGGCCGGTGGTAGTGCCATCAAACCTGGGGGCAGACTGTTGGTTGTAGTCGGCGCCGCGGGGCGGGGGCGGAGAGCTTCCTCCGCGTTTTGTGCCGCAAGGTTGTCTTGCTGAGTCTTCCACCAGTCCCAAATCAAGTAACCTCCGCCAGCAAGGATGATGAGTGAGAGGAACCACACGGCCAACGTGTTTCCCCATGACATTCCCGGGCCTTGGTTGGGGACAGCGGCAGTCGTTTCTTGCGGAACAAAGACCGGTAGAACGGCAGGAGTGGTGCGCTGGGGGGGCTGAGAAATACTGGCAAAAGTATCGTGTTCGGTTGCCGCTGCTTCCAGTCCGTGTCCAGGCCACACCGGTTCTTGTGAGGTCTGTGGGAGGTGGTATTGAGCCTGCCCATCGTCTGGCAAAGCAGGCAGCGGCTGCAATAGTTCACCAGTGTAGGGGTCCCAGGCGGTGGGTTGCGCTGGTGAGGCGATTGGAGCTGTTGGTTGGGGCTGCGGAGCGACGGGGGGAATCTGCTGTGGCGCGGATGGCTGGGGAGGCTGCGCGTAGCTTGCTGTCGAAGGCGAAAACCTTTGATGCCCAGGGGCGACGTGTGGCTGCGGCGGCGCTGCGTATATTGGCGCGGCAGGGGCAGGCGGTGGAGTCGGTTCGGGCGGAGTATGCCGATGGATGACGCGTCTCTGCATCGGCAGCGGGGCGGCACCTTGTCCTCCGAGAGGCCGAAAATGCGACCGCGATCCGCTGTAGGAGCAATGCGGACAGCTTTCGATGCTTTCTGGACGCGTCTGCATGGCCAGCATCGGATTTCCGCAAGCTGGACAGCGGACGTGCTGTGGGAGGACGGCCATCGGGCACTAAACCATACGTCGCCACTTGTGCCACATAAACCTAATTGTCGGTAATCGCCCCACCGACCAAATGCGTCGGTCCTAATCAACCAATCCTCTGCTGCTCGCGTGCCCCTAATGTAGCTACGACTTTGCGGATTCGAGCGCTGACAAACGCTGTTCCAGAGGAGGGTGGGAGTAGTGAAGTCCGACGTAAAAAGGGTGTGGCATCGGGTGGGAGAGGTGGTCGGCGCTCAGTTTCATGAGAGCGTCCATCAAGGGTTGCGGGCCCTTGACTGCTTCGCTGGCATAGGCGTCCGCTTGGAATTCGTGGCGGCGGCTGATGGCGCTGGTTAGCACACTTAGAAGAGTCGATAGCGGACGATAGAGGATTGAAAAAAGCATCATGCCCATGCCGATGGGTCGGCCTTCGACGCCGAATGCATCAAACATTCCCTGGGACTTCAGGCCCAGATGCAAGAGGCCAAAGAGTAGCCCCATCTCCAGCAACCCCACCACCAGATGCACCGGTACATGCCCGCGCTTCTGGTGCCCGATTTCGTGGGCCAAAACGGCGAGGAGTTCTTCCTGCGTGTGTCCTTCGATCAAGGTGTCATACAAAGCGATTCGCTTGTTTTTACCGAACCCAGCAAAGAAGGCGTTGGCCTTGGAACTGCGGCGTGATCCATCAACGACGCTGACGTCTTTGACTGGAAACTTTAATCTGTCTGCCATCGCCAAGATGGCCTGCCGAAGGGGGCCTTCTTCGAGGGGTTTGAACTTCAGGAACAATGGCATGATGAAGCGCGGCGCAGCCCATGTCATGGCGATGCTGAAGAGCGCGACGCTGACCCACGCATACACGGCGGCCCAAGGCTGCGTCGCAAAAAACCAGATGACCAGGGCTGTCACGGGGAGTCCCAGCAGCGCCATGAGGAAAAGGCTCTTGATCTGATCGCCAATGAAGGTTGCGGGGGTAGTGCGATTGAAGCCAAACTGGGCCTCCACGCCAAAGGTATCCCACCACTGAAAGGGCAGCGAAAGCACGGTTTGCGCCAGCGTCAGAGCTGCCAAGGTTGCCACACCGGTCCAGACTTCGCCCCAGCCAAAGGCCGCCATTTTATGGTGCAGCCAGCCAAAGCCGCCGAGCCACCAAAAGGCGATCAGCACCCCCAGGAAGAAGGCATCACGGATCACTTCCACTCGAGCACTGGCTCCAGCATACTCGGCGGTATTGGCCAGTTTGTCTTTGTCATAGATCGCCCGCAACCGCTCTGGCAGGGGGCGAGAGAAGCGCGCTAGATTCAGCAGCGTGGCGAAGAGCTCGATGTGAAACAGAAGGAGCACTCCCACGAGGGCTAGCGCAAACCAGGGGTTGGACAAGGACATCGCGCACCATGGACCGTGACATTGCGGATGCAACTCTGTTGGCCGCCCACTTCCCTGTGCTCCTGCACTGCGGCTTCTGGGCCGCGATGTCTCCTTTGGACATCGCCAGGCCGCTACAAAATCACTGCAACTGAGACGAGTGTTTCTTGACACCTCTGCGCATCGCGGCACCCTTCGCCCCCATGTCTCATCGTGTTCTTATCATCGGTGCCGGCGGCGTTGGCCGTGTCGTTACCCACAAATGCGCCCAGCTTCCTGAAGTCTTTGGCGAAATCATGCTGGCCAGCCGGACCAAGTCCAAGTGCGATAGCATCGCGGCAGAACTGAAGCGGCCCATCCAGACCGCGGCGGTCGATGCAGACAACGTCCCTGAACTGGTCAAGTTACTGCAGAGCTTCAAGCCGGAGGTCGTGATCAATGTGGCATTGCCTTATCAAGATCTGACGATCATGGATGCCTGCCTTGAGGCCGGTGTGCACTACATCGATACCGCAAATTATGAGCCGAAGGACGTGGCCAAATTTGAGTATCACTGGCAGTGGGCCTATCAAGAGCGTTTCAAGAATGCGGGTCTTACCGCATTGCTCGGCTGCGGCTTTGACCCAGGGGTGACCAATGTGTACACCGCCTACGCGATGAAGCATCACTTCAGCAAGATCGACACGCTGGACATCATCGATTGCAATGCGGGTGATCACGGCAAGGCCTTTGCCACCAATTTTAATCCCGAGATCAACCTCCGCGAAGTCACTGCGAACGGACGCTATTGGGAAAACGGTGCTTGGGTGGAGACCAAGCCGCTTGAAATCAAGAGCAGCTTTGATTTCCCAGATGGCATCGGCCCCAAGAACATCTACTGCCTCTACCACGAAGAGCTGGAGAGCCTGACGAAGCACTTCGAGATTCGTCGCGCACGCTTCTGGATGACCTTTGGTGACCAATACATCAAGCACATGGAAGTGCTGGTGAATGTGGGCATGACCCGCATCGATCCCGTCGTTCATCAGGGCGTCTCGATCATCCCGATTGAGTTTCTCAAAACCCTGCTGCCAGAGCCGGGGACGCTGGGGTCCGATACGAAGGGCAAGACCTGCATCGGCAACTGGATCGAGGGCACCGGCAAAGACGGTCAGCCGCTGCGCTACTACGTTTACAACATCAAGGACCACCAAGACTGCTATGCCGAGACCAATAGCCAAGGCGTCAGCTACACTACGGGTGTGCCAGCCATGATCGCGGCTAAGCAATTGCTGACGAACGAAGAGTATCTTCAGCCAGGGGTGTGGAATGTGGAGCAGCTCAATCCAGATCCCTTCATGGCTGATCTGAATGAGTACGGCCTGCCATGGATCGAGACCTGGCCCACTGAGCCGCTCCGATGCGGCTGAGCTTTACACGTCCTTAACATTTCTCTCCTCACAGACTCATGCAGGCTTTACACGCAGGCGTGATCTGTGGACGATGAGCGAGATGGATCCTGGACACCGGCTACTGATCATTGATGACGACGAGGGCTTATGCGAGCTCCTCGCCGAATACCTCAGCCCGCTCGGCTATCAGGTCGAGCTGGTCCACACTGGGCCAGAGGGTGTGGTGCGCGCGACACAGGAGGAATGGCATGCCGTGATCCTGGATGTGATGTTGCCTGGGATGGACGGCTTCGATGTGCTAAAGGCCATCCGCGCAAAATCCGCTGTCCCGGTGCTGATGCTCACGGCTCGCGGCGACGAGATGGATCGCATCGTGGGCCTGGAGGTGGGTGCCGATGATTATTTGCCCAAGACTTTTTCGACTCGTGAGCTCCTCGCGCGTCTCCGCGCTGTGACCCGGAGGACTGCCGCTGCGCCCACAACTTCACCGACTGCGCCTCTGGTGGAGATCGTTGTCGGGGATCTGCGCGTGCAACCGGAAGCTCGGCTGGCGGTTTTGGGTGACGAGCATCTGACGCTGACGCCCGTTGAGTTTGAGCTTTTGCTCAGCCTAGTAAAGGCCAAGGGCCGAGTCAAAACTCGCGATCAATTGCTGGATGAGATCCGCGACCGTGAGTGGGAGGTCTTTGATCGCTCAGTCGATGTGCACATCTCTGCGTTGCGGAAAAAGCTAGGGGATGACCCAAAGCAGCCGCGCTTCATCCGGACGTATCGATCCGCCGGGTACATGTTCATCGATCCCGCCCGTGGCGGTCACTAACGCATGAAGATACGCCTCCCTATTCCGGCGAAGTTGTTGCTGTGGTTCACGCTGAATTTGGTTCTGCTGACGGCAGGTTTTTATGCCCTGTTCCGCTGGCAGTTTGGCGGCGTTTCCAATGGTCTGTTTGCCAGTATTGCTGGTCCAGCCGTGCAGCGAGTGGCTGAGGACGTTGGCGAAGAATTGCGCCAGTATCGGTCTGGAGAAGAATGGACGGAGGTCCTGCAAAGACGGGGGAAAGAGCTGGGGCTGGATCTAGCACTCTTTATTGATCCCGACCATCAAACGGGTGGAGCCCCTATGGAACTCCCAGCGGACTTGACGGAGAAACTTGTCGCTCAATTGCCCGATGCACCAAGACGCGAGGAGATCGAGGGTCGCCCCGAGCCGCCTCCCCCTCCGCCGGGCGAGGAGGGCGATGGACTGTCCTACCTCCTCGATAAAAGGCCCTTTCGAGGACACCCTGGTGGTCCACCGGGAGGCAGCCGACCAGGAATTCGCAAGGGACGTGCACCGATGCAGGACACGGATGTGGAGTATTTAAAGTTCGCCATGCGCGCTGGGCATCCCGCCTCCTACTGGATCGTCGTTCGGGTGCCGGTGCTAGAGGGGCCGGGTGGTTATCATCCGATGCTGCTCGTCTTGCGCTCAGACTCGATGTCTGGCGGTGGATTGTTTTTTGATCCCAAGCCCTGGCTGATCTGTGGGTTTGGTGCTGTATTGATCTCGGTGCTGTTGTGGGCGCCGCTGGCACTGGGGCTGACTGGGAGCCTTCGCAGGGTCACGGCGGCGACGCAGCGTATCGCGGGTGGGGATTTCACGGTGCGGGTTCCTGACAGTAACCGCCTCGATGAACTGGGGACACTTGGCGGGGCCGTGAATCAATTGGCGGAGCGGTTGGATGGCTATGTCAGCGGGCAGCGGCGTTTCATGGGCGATGTGGCGCATGAGCTCTGCTCGCCCATCGCCCGCATGCAGGCTGCCTTGGGGATCCTATCTCAGCAGCCCGATGAAGGCGGTAAGCAGAGCCGGTTGATCAGTCGTTTGGAGTCGGAGTTGGGGGAGATGAGTCAACTTGTCAGCGAGGTGCTCTCATTCTCCAAGGCGGCACTGGGCCAGACGGGGCAGGGGGCCAAGCTTGAACAGGTGAATCTCGCGGCCATTGTTGCAGAGGTTATCGAACGGGAAAAAGGTGCAGCCTCGGTTGAAGCTGCCATCTCCCCCGAAGCTTTGGTCTGGGGGGATTCAAGACTCATCTCTCGCGCTTTGGCGAACGTCCTACGCAATGCGGTCCGCTATGCTGCCGAGGGCGGTCCGATCCAAATCAGCGCGATTCCCCGACATGGCAAAATGGCGGTGACGGTGGCAGATCATGGGCCGGGTGTTGCTGTGGAAAATCTGCCGCGCCTCTTCGATGCCTTTTACCGCCCCGATGCTTCGCGCACAAGACGCACAGGCGGTGCCGGGCTGGGGCTCGCCATTGTGAAGTCGTGTGTCGAGGCCTGTGGTGGCGAAGCGACAGCAGAGAATCGGGATGGTGGTGGACTGGCCGTGACGTTGAACTTTTTAATCACAGAACCTTCCAATCCGACAACACCCGCTGCATAGGACTGTGAGATCGGTCCTTCCGGGGGCGTTTCCTTTGGCATCATGCGTAACCTTTCTCTCCTCACTCGCTGGGCTCTCGGGGGCTTGCTTGCAGCGTCGTCTGCTTTTGCTCAAGAGCCCGCACCCTCTCCACCGCCAGCGCTCACGGAGTACGAAGGTCGCGTCATCGCCCGCACGATGCACTGGATGGGAGCTGACTGGTTGACTCGTCGCAAGCGCGAGACTGAAGAGGCCACGACGAAGATGCGGGCGGAACTCAAGCTAAAGCCCGGTATGGCGGTGTGCGACATGGGCTGCGGCAATGGCTTCCACACGCTGCCGATCTCGGCAGCAGTGGGTGATGCCGGCGTTGTTTATGCGGTGGACATCCAGCCAGAGATGCTCGCCATGGTCGAGAAGCAGATGGCGCAAAAGGGCATCAAGAACATCAAGACCATCCACAGCGAGCAGTACGATCCTAAGCTGCCGGAGAATTCCTGTGATTTGATCCTGATGGTGGATGTGTACCACGAATTCTCGCACCCGGTGCAGATGCTCGCGGGCATGAAAAAAGCCCTCAAACCTGAGGGCCAAATCGTTCTGGTAGAATTCCGCACCGAGGACCCAGAGGTCCCCATCCGTCTGGAGCACAAAATGTCAAAAGATCAGATCCTCAAGGAGATGAAAGCCAATGGCTTCGTTCCCACCCGCAGCTTCGACGAACTCCCCTGGCAGCACATGATGTGGTTCGGGAAGGTTGAGGCCGCAGCGGCGAAGTAAGAACCATTCGCCAACGGCCGATGAGGCAGCCCATCGTGGAGCAGACATTCCTGTCTGCTTCAAGGATAGCTGGCAAGGCAGCAGACAAGAGTGTCTGCGTCACTTTACGCGGTGGTTTTGCGCTCGGAATTGAGATCCATCTTGCGATAGAGCGTGGCGATGCTGATTCCCAGCATGCTGGCGGTCTTTTCGCGGGAGCCGTTGTTGTACTTGAGCGTCTCCTGGATAAACACGCGCTCTTGGGCCTTGATGAAATCGTCCAGCGGTGAGCCGATGGGCAGCTTCATCACGCCGGGGCCAGAGGCCGCTGGCACTTCGACTTGCTGGCTGACCTTGGTCGGCAGATCGGTTGGCTGGATGCGGTCGCCCTCGCTCAGCGCGCAGGCGCGTTCGACGGCGTTGCGTAGTTCGGAGATGTTGCCTGGCCAGGCGTATTTTTCCAAGAACTCCAACGCATTCACGTCGATGCTCTTCGGCTTCGCGTCGATGCGTTCGGCCAGTTCCTTCAGGAAGTGCTCCACCAGCGGGCGGATGTCATCGCGCCGATTGCGCAGCGGAGGGATGCGCATCGGGACGACGGAGAGCTTGTAGAAGAGGTCTTCGCGGAAGGTGCCTGCCTGGGTCAGGTCCTCAAGAGGCACCGTGGTGGAAACGATCAGCCGGAAGTCTGGCGCGGCATTGCCGTTGGATCCCCAACTCTTGCGGGCCTGGCATTCGTCCAAAAAGGTATTGAGCTGTGCCTGGATCCGCTGCGGTAGTTGGTTCACCTCCGCAAGGTGAAGGGTGCCGCCGTTGACTCGGGAAAAGATCCCACCCTGCTGGCTGCTTCCGTGGCCAAAAAGTTCTGCCTCCAGCACGTCCTCTGGCATGGCGCTGCACTGCAGTTCTTTGTATGGGGCAGCGTTGCGGCGGCTGGCCTCATGCAGCGCGCGCGCCACCATGTGCTTGCCTACGCCAAACTCGCCCTCGATCAAGACGGGGCTGTCGTTGTCGGCTACGCGGCGGACCATCTCAAAAATGCGTTGAATGGCATCGCTGTGTCCGATCAGCTTTGAAGAGTTAGCAGTTCGTACGCTGCTGGTCAGGGTGGCGGAATTTGTGATCGCACCACCGTTCTTCCGGGCCAATGCCTGGTTCACCGTCTTGATCAGGTCGCCCAAGTCAAAGGGTTTGGTCAGGTAGTCAAAGGCACCCAATCGCATGGCTTCGACGGCGGTCTCCACGCTGCCGTGGCCAGTCACCATGATGACGGCGGTATTGGGGAACTCTTCGCCAAAGGTCTTCACCAAATCCAGACCATTCACATCGCCGATTCGCAAATCGACAATGACCAAATCAGGGGACTGTGCGCGCACTGCCGCAAGCCCCTCTGCTCCCGTCTGGAAACCAAATACGGTGTGTCCGGCGGCTCGGCAAAGCTTGCTCATCAGCTCCAAGATCGCTGCTTCGTCATCTATGATTACCAGTTTAGCCATAATGTTAGTCGTTGTTGAGAGGCAAATTTGATTATCAAAGAAGCTAAATGAAAAGGCCCGCAGCGTCAAACGGGAAACTTCTCCCAACTGCGAGCCTTTTGTAGATTTTCCGTTCTGTGGGCTATTTTTCGATCATTTTGATAGAAACAAGACGACTTTTTGTTCCTAAAACTGCGCAAAATTGATGATTGAGGGCCTTTGTTATGGAATTTGAAGGTAATCTTTTGCGATCTCCCAGGCCCGGCGGTAGTCCTGCTGAAGTGCGTAAACATCCGCCAATTCCAGCTTCAGGTACGCTGGTGCATTCGGCAGTGTCAGTGTCTTTTCCAGAGTCCGGCGTGCCTCCACGTAGCGTTCGGTGGCACGTAAGGCAAAGAAGAGGTCTATCTGCTTGACCGGATCGGTAGGATTAAAGATCGCAGTGCGTTCCAGCGCATCCACATCCACCGTTGGCGAAATTGGGGGAACTACAGGACGTGTCGCATATTTGGAAATCACTTCCCAGGCTTCCCTGAATTTGGACCGGTTGGCGTACTCAGCGGCTAGGATCTGCCAGGCATCCTTTTGCCAAGCCGGATTTTTTTCCAGCGCAGTCAGGAGTTGATCGTGATCACCACGTTGCCACCAATTCACGAACAATTGCGCTCTCTCAGTCGAGTCAAGCCCATCGAGCTTTGGCTGCTGCAGTAGGAGTGCTGAAAGGGCCTTTTCCCAGGCAGGGCCGGCCTGGGTGTTGCGCAAAAAGACGACCTTCATGGAGGGCGTGGTGGCGAGCGTCCAGAGGTCTGCCATCAATTCGGGATGATTGGCCGCCGATCCTAGCATGTGGGTGTAGGTGCCGTAATCTCCGAGGGCCGCCTTTTGGTCTCGAATCAGAGCCTCGCGCCAAGGAATGATGGCCATTTTGGGATCGTACTGCATCCAGACAGCACCCTCGTCTAGGCAGATGGGACGGAAGCGCGGGTAGAGTGCCCGCGTACGGGCGAAGTCAGCGAGTGCTGCGGTGGAAGGTTGTCCGAGGCGGAGCAAGATCTGGGCACGGAGGAAGTAAGACATGCCATTCATCGGCGCACAGCGGATCGAATCATTAATCAGGGCTAGCGCTTCTTGGTCCCTCTGATGGTTAGCTAGGGTCTGTGCCTGCTTGCGCAGAATCGTGGCGCTCGCTTCACCAGGCATGACGGGACGATTCATGGCGAGGGCAGCCCATCCAAAACTGCTCGCCAAAATCGCGATACCTGCCAGACGTGCAGACATCCGGGAGAGGATACCTGCGCCGACACCGATTTTCCTTGGGCGAATGGCGACGCCTGCGAAGAGCAGCGATAGCATAGCGTAGCCGAGGTTATGGTTTGGGATGTCCACAATCCCGTGCAGGATGCCAAGGAAGAAGCACAATCCCGCTGCATTGCGCAGCCTGCGATCCTGCCGGCGTCGACGGCTATCGTCCCGCCCTCCAAGCCATGGTCCCGTGCAGTTGGCAAGCCAAAAGAGAACGAGTACTGCGGGGATGCCCATCAATAGGCCGCCTTCACAGAGTAGCCAAAACCAATCGCTTTCTGGGTGGATCAGCTGCGAAGCGGATTGATCAATGTGGCTGGTCAGTGTGAAGACCTCGGCGAAGTTACCCAGCCCCGCACCGATCCATGGCTCGGAGCTGACTAGAGACAGGGCCTCTCCATAAATACCAATGCGGGAGTCTTCCAACAGTTGGGAGGGATTGGCCTGCGTTTCCAAGCGTTGCGCCAAATTCCCTCCGTAAGAAAGCACGACCGTCACTACGACCAACCCCATCGTTCCAGCCAATGCCACTTTTTTGAAGAAACCCCGGCGCATGGATGCAGTGCCGAGCCAAATTGCCAGTCCCAGCACCAATAGCACGACGCCGCCGCGGGAGGTGTTGGAGACGATCACACCTGTCGGCAGGAGGATCGCGATGCCAAAGAGTAGCCACAGGCGCGACCGCTGTCTGTAGGCGTCGTATGCGCATGCGGCGCATAGTACCGCGATAAGCGCAGCAAGAGACGAGATCACATTCCGATTTGGGAAAGGGCCCGCCAGTGGTGGTGGATAGGGGCTTTTTTCGGGCCAAAAGGGCAGGGTGATCAGGTTTTTGCTCTGGGCCAGGGTCAGCAAGCAGATCACCAATCCGCCGAGCGTAGCAATTTGGAGAATGAGACGACGGTCCCTGGTGGAGTACTGGCGCCCTAGGCAGAGCCAAAACCAACCAAGGCCTGCGGCCAGAAGCATCCATGCCTCAAGAGTAGCCCCCGGCTGAGGAGAGACAGTGCTGGGCAGCGAAAGATCCCAGGTGGTGGTCAGTGCAACACGCCACCCAGGCAGCGGTCCGAGCCAACCGGCCGGCAAAAGGCCGATCAATGGCACCACCGCTAGAGCCGATAGGCAGAGCACCATCAATAGTGGGATCCGTCGTTGCATTGGCGCGACGATCATTAGCAGACCGATCAATCCTGTGGCGATGGCCCGCCCAAGATGGGACGTGCCGCCAGCGCAGATCAGGGTGGCAACTACCGTCATCGCCATCGCCCACGAGACCCAGGAAGGGTCCGCAGTCAGCTGTTCCGCTGAATCGCTTTCTGTCACCGCCTCGTCATCATCTTCACGCTCGTCGGGAGCAGATGGCTTCGCGGCGGAAGATCGGCGGTGAGATCGCCGTGAGCGACGCCTGCGTTCCATCGCGGGCGGAGCCTCTGGGATCGTTGCGGTGTTGTCCGGCGCTAAGGTCTCTTCAGCGTCGGTTGCTGGGACTGGCGGATCGTCTGGAGGTATATTTTCCATCAGGCAGGAATGGCTTCAGTGGTGTCCGGCCGGGTTGCGACGATCTCCAGACCTGGGATATCATCCCATCGGAGCCGGGCGGCATTGATCGCATTGGCGAGCGATTCGACGCGCCATTGCCATTCGCCACGATCATCGTGTCCACCTTGGCGGTAGAGGCGGCAGCGGCCCTGATCGAGGAGCGTAATATCTGCCTCGACCCACCCGGGCTTTGGCGTGATGGATAGGCCCAGCCTTTTGATCGTGTGCAGCAGCAGCGTGGCGAATTCATCGACGGAATCGCAGCGATCCACTTCCAGTTCGAGAAGCTCGCCGTGGTGGGTCACGTATTGACGGTTCTTGCGTCGCTGTAGCGCCTCGTTCCATTGCGCCCTCAACGTGCTCCAACTTCGGATGTAGCCCAGATAACGAGCTGCACCGACAGCAATCAGGAAGCAAACCGCACCTGCCACGGGTAGTGCCAGACCCTTGGTGATCAGCACACTGATCCCTGCGACGCAGAGGACCAGACTCACAAGGTATAGGGCAATGAGCGCCTGGCCCTTACTGTATCCAAGGACGATCAACTTATGGTGCACATGCTCGGCGTCGGCCCGAAAGATTGGGACACCACGGACGGCACGACGGATGATGGCGAAGGCGGTGTCCAGAATCGGTACACCCAGCGCGATGATAATCACCAACAGTGCCGCGATGATGGAACCCTTGTTCGAACTGTTCACCGACACTGACGCCACAAAGAACCCAATCAGGTAGGCCCCCCCATCACCGAGGAAGATCTTTGCTGGAGGAAAATTAAAGATCAAAAAACCTCCCAACGCTCCCGCCATCACCGTCGCCACGAGGACCACGTCCGGTCGTAGCGAAAAGTGGCCGACAAAAGCCAGAGTTCCGCAGAGGAACATCCCAAAGCCCGTCGCCAATCCATCCATGCCATCGATCAAGTTCACGATGTTAGGGATGGCGATCAACCAGAGCAGCGTGATCGGCAGCCCCCACCATCCTAGATGGATCGCTCCTTCACCAAAGGGATTGGAGAGCATGTCGATAGATACCCCCATGGAGTAGAGAATAAGTGCTGCGCCAATTTGCCCGATGAGTTTCACTCGGGCACCGAGCGGGTGCAGATCGTCCAGAAAACCGACGCTAAACACGATTGCGTTGGTGACGATGATCGGCATCCAACTTTGCGTGAATTCAGGAGATCGAATTGCCAAGGCGAGGAATCCCACGCACAAGGTGACGAAGATGGGTAAACCACCCAGGCGGCATACAGGGCGGTCGTGCTGTTTGCGGAAAGTGTCCGGCGAATCCATACCAAACGTCAGCCGATCTTGAAATCGCAAAATCAGATAGGTCCCAGCCGCTGCCATGGTTAGGGCACCGAAAAATAGGATCAGGATGGTATTGAGTTCCCACATAGGGCGAGGAAAAGCGTCGGAGAGTAGCTAGGTCGCACCGCAATAGAGGTCAAGCTGCTAACCGCCAATCGGAGTTAACCATGCACACCACTGTGCCATGCCAGCGGCGCGCAGTTTTGCAACTCGCGTTTGGACAACCGCCGGATTCGTTCGAGGTGCAGCGGGTGGAAGCGATTTTAGCCAAGTCACCACCGCGTTAGCATCACCGTTGGCAAACACACCTGCCAGAGTCCTGGCGCGCTCGAGGTCCTGAGCAATTTGACCTTCCGTCGGTCCGATCCAAAGAATCGGAAGATCCAACTGCTGCATCAAGGCCAGTTTCGATGGCCACAGGAGGCCGCGAGTCTCAGGCAGTTGAGTTGCAATTAGAACGTCCGCTCCCAGGAGGCTGCTCAGCAATTCGTCGTCGGGAGCGTAGCCCGACCAGTGGCAATGCTTCAATCCCATCTCCTCAGCCATCGAGATTGCCGCTTGCCGGCAAGGGCCGCCGCCCTGGAAGTGCAGTTCCCACGGCAAGCCCTCTGCTTCGATTTGCCTCTGCGCTTCCAAGAGGGTGGTGAAATCGTGGGCGCGGCCCAAGTTTCCCGAATACAACCAGCGACGTCGAGATTTTTGACCTGCCTCGATGGGGTCAATGGTCTCAGAGTCTTCGATCGCGGGTGGCCATGGAGGAAGGACGGAGACTGGGCATCCTGAGACATGCGCTATCTCTTTTGCCATGTCTCCATCCAGGCCGACGAGGAGGTCGCACCCCTGGTATCCGTAGCGCATCGCTGCGCCCACCGCTCGCGTGGCCACGCCGTTCTTCAAGGCCTGCAGGGCGACAGCCACTTGAGGGTAAACATCCATCGCCCAGTGGGCCATACGTGCACCTTTGAGTCTTGCCAAAATGCTAGCTGTGAATGGCAGGCCAGTTGGGTCGGAGAGGCAAACAATCCAATCGCAACGACCCGCCGCCAAGACAGCCATCGAGATCTTCAAGTGGGCTGTTAAATCCCGCCAAATCCTGCGAACTCCACGAACCGGGCCGTATCCGCTTGTCGCCCCGATGCAGACCACCTCATGCCCAGCCCCGCGAAGAGTTTCTGCCAAATCACCCACGAGCCGCGCCGTCGGAGGCGTCGCCGGAGGTATGAATTGGTTGATCAAGAGGATACGCATAGCGTGGTAGAGTAGGGTGGTGCAGACACTCCTGTCTGCATCGTCAGTGAACGCAAAGCGACTAACAAGTTGGGGAAATCGCAGATTTCCGAGTAGGATTGGGTGGCAGACAAGAGTGTCTGCATCACTCCAACAATCGGACTCACGCCCTCCTACTCCGAGGCTGAACGATTCCCGCGAATCGTCATCACATCGCGGAACATGCGCCATGAATCGCGGATCAGATGCACCTTGCCGCCGGGAGTCTCGTGCCAATCGATCGGCACCTCATGCACCTTGAGCCCCGCATCAAGAAGGTGCGCCAACAGATCCGCATCAAAGGCAAACCCTCGGATCGATAGCCTTTCCGACACCTGCTCATAGGCAGATCGTGGGACCAACTTCAATCCGCACTGGCTATCATAGACGGGAATGTTCAAAAGCTCGGAGACCAACGTCGCATAGATGCGCCCGATGAGATGGCGCTTGAATTGGCGGTCAACATTGCGCCCCAGCATCTTGATGCGGGAGGCGAAAAACGCGGGTGGAGTCGGGTTGGCGTTGGTGGGGCTTGAGCGTGCAAGCTCGATCAGGCGTAGGGTCTCGCTGGCGGAACAGGAGCCGTCGGCATCGACAAAAGCCAGCCAGTCTGCGTCCTCATGCCGCTTCCATCCTGCATAAACCGCCCCGCCTTTGCCGAGGTTTTCCGGCAGGAGGAGGGGCGCTGCAAAGAGTGGGCAATCATGGATGATGGGCTCAACCACATCTAAAAATCGCCGCTGTTCAGCGGCACCAGAGCCATCATCCACGAGCAGGATCTTGGTCTGCCTGTCATCGGCAAAGGTGGCTTTCAAGTCCGTTAGAAACGGAGCAATTCGGGCGCTCTCCTGAAAGCAGGGGACGACAAGGTGAACGGTGGCGGTCAATAGGGCGGGGTATCCAGAGATTTTAGGGCTCAGCATCTTTGCTGAACTTCTTTTCCAATAGGCGGAGGGTCAGCATGACCTCGGCAATGGTGCGTTGCAATGTGTAATACCAACCGCGCCACCCGTCCAAGATCGTACCCTTCACGATCAGGGTGTAAATCAGTGTCGCCGGAATGGCCGCGAACATGGTGCGCCGTAGCTTGTCCTGCGGGCGTAGAGTGGACGAATCGGCAGCCGTTAGCTTGTCCGCTTCAAGTAGCGCATACTTGTCTTGAGATGCGAACCATCGGGTCAATGATTTGCGGTCATCGTGGTCAATGGGAGTGGTGAGGTGGGCGCATTTTCTAGGAACGTGGAGGAGTTGCGTGTGCCCATCTTGAATGTAGTGGCAGCGGTCCTTGCGGAAGAGGACGGCGCGCGGTGGGTAGAGGCAGGCACGCAGCGGCTTGCCGCAGATAAGGTAACGAAAGTCGGCGTCATAGGCGTCCACATCGTCCGGTGCATTCAGGGCCGCCAATTCGTCTTCGAACCCCGTTCCAAGAACATAGTCTGCGTCCAATGCCAGAACCCATGGAGTTGAGGTCGCCTGTACGCCAAAGTTCCATTGCTGGGTATGATCATCAAAAGCTCGCTGGAGGAAAGTTACGTTTGCGTAACCCTCGCAAATCTTCTGCGTTGCGTCCGTGCTGAAGCTGTCCACTATGATCACGTGCCTCGCCCAGTGTAGTCGCTCCAGGCAGCGCGCAATGTTGGGCTCCTCATTGTAGGTGAGGATGACCGGTGTGGTGGTGGTGAGGAAATCAGTCATTTGCTAAAGCAGAGCCGCTTTGCCACGATGAAGAAGGCGCTCGTAGAGCGCGTGCAGCGCATTGCCCATGGCCGACAGAGAGTAACGTTCGTGCGCGACTCTGCGTGCATTTTTGCTCAGTAATTCCCGCCGTGGTGCGTTGCGTATCAGTCGGTCCAAGGCGCGTGACCAATCCTCGATCGAACGCGGCACGATCTCCACCGCGTTGTCCTCAGCCACGTCCTTCGCTAGGGCCACCTCAGGGCTGCTGATACAAGCGCAGCCTGCAGCCATCGCTTCTAGGAGGGCAATGCCGAAGTTTTCTGAGTGGGACGGTAGGACAAAAAGTGTAGCGGATGAAAGTGCGCTGAGTTTCAGACTGCCGGCCAGATGTCCCGTCCAGACGACTCGATTGGAGAGTCCCGCTTGCGCCACCGCAGCGTGAAGTTTTGCCTCATAGCCAGGGTCGCCACGACCAGCGATGACGAGGAAGGTGTTCGCGGCTGCTGCGCTTGAAGCAAAGGCTGGAATCAAGAGATCCAGCCCTTTCTTTGGATCGATGCGGGAGAGAAATAGAACAAACGGTTTTCCCTTCAGTTCAGGGTATTTCGCCGCGAATTCTGCCCCGTCCGGCATGGTGTCGAAGCCCCGGAGATCGACGCCTAATGGGACGATCTCCGGCCTTGGTGTCAGATGCAATCTCGCCGCATCGTCGCGCTCCTGTGCGCTCGTGTAGTGAATAGCAGCTGCGCCATTGATGAGGGGCTTGTCGAGCAGGGAGAAAGAGGCCTGTTTGGCAAACCGGCGACGTTGGGTCATGCCCCATGCATTTAAGACACCTAGCGGACGAACGATGTAGGGGATGCCGTGCTCTCGGGCAGCGACCATGGCAGCCATGCTGGAAAAGGAAAACAGAGCGTGAATGTGCACTAAGTCGTAGCCCCGGACATTTGCTCGCAGCCAGTTCAGCAGCGGCACCGATGTCTTGTAGAACTCCGTCTGCTTGCTGAAGTAGATGACGCGATAGCCATCTTTCTCCACGGGCGAGCCCAGGGGAACATCGGTCCGATGCACGGCCTTGCCGTCGTCATTGGTAGTGACGATATCGACGTGCATGCCCTTCTGCGCCAACGCATACGCCATCAAGGGCATCGCGTAGCTGGGGCCGCCCTGTGATTGGGACATGGATGGGATCACATGGAGAATGCGCAGTTTGTCGGACACTCCTACTCGCTCCACGGGGCTGCCGGCGATGGTCTCGTACAAGCCCTTCAGTCGATGTGCCGTGACATTGTAGGTCATGTTGGCTGAGGCCTCGATGGCGCGCTCGCCTCTGTGCTTTCTCTCCTCGGGTTGATTGATGGCCGCCACTAGTGCTGCATGGACGGAATCAACCGTGGGCTCGATGATCCAGCCGGCATTGGCCTTGTCGACCCAGTCGGAGACTGGAACCTTGTTCGTCACGACGATGCCACAGCCAGCAGACATCGCTTCGGCGACAGCGATTCCGAAACTTTCAGAGTGGGAAGGGAGGACAAAAAGATCGGCGGCGCAAAGGGCTTCATTCTTCAACTCGCCCTCCACAAAACCCAGCCATGTCGTTTTTTCGCTCAATCCTGCGCGCTTGATACGCCGCTTGATCGTTGTCTCGTAATCGCGCTCTCCTGCCCCAGCAATAAGCAGATTGAATTCCTGCTTCGGCAGCCGTGCACAGGCATCCACTAGCAAATCCAAACCTTTCTTTGGGTGGATGCGGGACAAGAACAGAATGTTGGTGCGTTCGGGGTCGAGGTGGTGGTTTTCGCAAAAGGTTGCGCGCGCATGGTTGATGCGTGGGATTGGCCTAAAGCCAAGGGGAATCACCTTTCCATCGGTATGCAGATCTAAGGCGCGGGCTTCGTCTTGCTCCTGGGGACTGCTATACTCGATAGCTGCGGCGTGGCGCAGATTCTCTTGATCGACCAGACGAAGGAAGGCACGTTTTCGCATCGGCTTCTGTTGCAGCGCCCATTCCCCTAGGAGGCCAAGGGGACGGCAGATGTAGGGCACGGACTGCTCCCTGGCCAGATACATGGCGCGACTCGGTGCATAAGAGAACAGAGCGTGTGCGTGTAGCAGATCATACTCCTTCAGGTGCTCATGCAGCCATTCGCCAAGTTCGGGGGAATAGGAGAAGTCACGCAGCAGACGGGACCAGCCCTCTTTGCGGGGAAAGAAAATGACCCGGCATCTCTCGTGCATGACAGGTTCCTGGAGCGGCACCTTCATCCGACGGTCAACATCATCATCGGTAGTGACGATGGTGGACTCGATCCCCAGTTGGGTAAGTTCGGGACAAAGGCCCAAGATCGCGTCACTCGGTCCGCCCCGCTTTGGAGAAAGGGATGGGATTACGTGCAGCACCTTCAGCGGGGCGGTGTTGGTAGATTCGCTTGGCACGTTTAGGTAGTCAATGCGGCTTCAATGGCGGACAGGAAGGCAGTCACGCCGTCCTCGAGCTGATGATGGGTGACGGAATGCCTTGCGCACGAGCGCCAGGCAGCTCTGTCGAGGGGGATGTTCTTTGCCGCTTGAGTCATCCGTGCGTGAAGACTCGCCAAAGATCCAGAGGCAGCGTGCCAACCGTTCAAGGTTGGCCGAATCAGATCGAGTGCAGATCCCATGCAGTCGCTTGCGATGACGGGGAGGCCTGCGGCTAGGCCCTCCGGCACCACCATCCCCCAGCCGTCATAGCGGGATGGAACGACGAGGCAGTCGTGTTGACGGTATGCCCCAGGCAACTGGGACCAATCGGCGAAGCCTGCAAACTGGCAGCGGTCTCCCAGCGGTGCGGCATCTTTTTGAAGGCTCTCCTTCAGTGGGCCGTCGCCCGTGAAGGTCAGGGTGTGCCCCACCTCGGGTTCCTCGGCATGAAGTTGTCGAAACGCAGCCAAGACCAAGTCGGCTCCCTTGCGTTCGGATAGTCCTCCCACGAAGAGGAATCGCAGACCAGATCGATTGGATGCCTCTGTCGTGAGGTCATCATTTTGAAAGCGAAGGAGGTCAGAAAAATATGGCAGATTGCGAAATTCCCGCTCACCACCGATTTCGCGCTTGTAGGAATCAACCGCCCATTGGCCAATGCCCCAGATCGGTGCGGAAGATCGGCGCAGAGACCGCAGTCGCCACCGCCGCATCAGCTTACCGGTCAGGCCTCGCGAGTGGGCCCCAGGCCGCTCGCCCCAAAACGCCCAACGACGTTGCAGACGGGTGCGCTCTGCCATCAGTCGGCGGGAAAGGGGGTGATTCGCGAACCCGATGACGACCAAATCCGCGTCGAAGGCTTCCTGTGCGTCTGAGCCTTGCCTGTCAAAAAAGTGAGCTCGATGTTCCAGCGCTGGCTGGCTCCATTGCCGACCCTGCTCACGAGAGTGCAGATAGAGGACGCTCAGATCGATGCTTCCCTCTGCCGTCAGTGCATCAAACAGCTCCACATGATAGGGGGCAGGGCTATGAATGATGAAGGTGACGCTTGGCACGCTGGGGGCAAAGTAGGGCGAGCACGCCTAATGGGGGCGTGACTCGAGCAAGGGCGTCAAGGCATCGCGGAGGCGCTGCCGAAACGCATCGGGGCCAAAGGTCGCCACTGCGGCATCATGCAGCGCTTGAGGATCAAAGAGGAGGCGATTTGGGTGCGTCTTCGCCAGTATTTGGGAGATGCTTTCCGCAAGCTCCTCGATGTTAAGCGGGTCAACCAGCACTCCAAGTCTGCCACCATCCAAGGCATCAACCGATCCGTCTTGATTGCCTCCGATCACCGGCTTGCCACAGCCCATCGCTTCAAGGAAAACAATCCCAAAGCCTTCCCCACGGCTCGGCATGACAAAAGCATCGCAGAGTTGGTAGTGAGCTGCTAGTTCGTCATTGGGGATGAATCCAGCAAAGATGACGTGATCTGCCACGCCCAACTCTCTGGAACGTTGTTTGAGGGCATCAGCATAGTCGCCAGTCCCACCGATAAGGTATCGCACATCTGGGAATGTTTTGGCCACAGACGGCAGAGCTTGAAGGACTTGTTCGTGACCTTTGTATTGCTCAGAAGCGGCAAGACGGCTTATGGTTAGTAGGATCGGTTGTTCCGGGTGGAGGTCATAACGCTCGAGCAGGTCTGGTGGCTTAGGGCCGGGAATGTAGCGGGTGGTTGCGAAGGTGCAGGGGAAGTTGTCGACTCGTTTGGAGTCAAGCTCTTGCGCAGCCACGGCTTGCTGTGTCGTGTAGTCGCTAATGGAAAACAGAATGGCAGACTCCTGGAGTGCGCTTTGAATCGCAGGGCTCAGAGGTGTCCAGACGTCAATACCGTACATGAATGTTACAAACGGCAACTTAAGTCGACGATTGAGCCATCGGACTGCTGGCAAGAAATTGACATGGCCGGATAAGATAATCCCAGGACGCTGTCGGGCACATCGCAATCCACCAAGCAGCGCGAAGGCGATCGTCTTCGTTGGACCGGGAAACTGATAAACAGAGGTCCAAGTCACATTCCCGCCAAAAAGTGGGTCGGCGGGCTCTGGACGATCGTTTTTAATGAGGACGTGAATCTGGTTGTGTGGGAAATCTCTGATTAGGGCTCCAAGAAGATCCCGGCAGAATCCTTGAATCCCACCGCTTCCTTCGCGGATGCCGGGAGCCCAGAGATGGATGGTAGGTCGATGAGATGGCACGGTGAACGATGAATGATGATTTAGATGACGAAACTTTCACCCAATCCACTGTCTCAGCATAAACACTGCCCAGCGCTGATACCACGTTGGTCGTGGTCCTGGCAGGGTTTCGGCGATTTTGTCGAAGGTGTCTTTCCAGTCTTCGTTCATCCATTTCTCGAAAGGGAAGACGAAGCCGCGTTTGGGTTGGTTGGCCACCCATTCGGGCACCTCGGGCACGGCTTGCAGCAGCAATTGCTTGCCTGGCTGCAGGCGATGCTCGGCAGGGATTTGGGCCAGGATTTCGAACAACGGTGCATCGACAAAGGGGACCCGCAATTCCAGACCGTGAGACATACTCATCACATCGCTATCACGCAGCAGTTGGTGGCGCATGTAGAGGGTCAATTCCAGGGCGCTGACGATGTCGCGTTCGTCGTGGGCTGCATAGGAAGGATCGGGCAGGGTCTCGTTAATGTCGGCTAGGTCGCAGCCGCAGATCTGGGCTGTTAAGAGGCGTGCTTCACGCTGCGGAAAGATACCGCGGAAGCAACGATAGGCTTCCAACATGCTGGCTGGATGGCGGATGAACGAACCCAGGCGGCGGCTGCGGGGGGATGGGCCAAAGCATTCCATCGCCAGACCTGCCAATGCGCTCAGCATAGGAATGCTGCGGATCGTTTTGCCCAGGTGGAAGAGTTTGGGCACTTTGGCAAAGCTAGGATAGCCTCCGAAAAGTTCGTCTCCACCTAGGCCGGAAAGCACCACTTTCATTCCTTCACTGCGTGCGAATTCAGAAACGACGAAGCTGTTGAATCCATCGATGCTGGGCTGATCCACCCGGTCCATGAAGCGGCCCAGACATTCTGTCCCTTGGCTACCGTTCAGTCTCGTTTCAAAATGTCGAGATCCAAAATGAGCGGCCGTCCGCTGGGCAAGTCCAGTTTCATCGAGCGACTCATCATCCACACCCACTGAAAAGGTTGCGATGTCTGATCGTCCCGTTTCTTTGGCCAAGGCCAGCAACGCAGTCGAGTCAATCCCTCCGCTGAGGAAGATTCCCACCGGAACATCGCTGATGAAGTGATGCCGAACACTGTCTAAGAGCGCCTCCCGAGTATGAGCAATGGCCTCATTGCGATCGATCGCTGGGTTGGGCTGGAACTGGGGCCGCCAATAGGAGGTAGTTTTGGTGCCTGACGGTGTCCATTCCAGAGTAGTCCCGGCTGGTAGACACTGGGCTTCGAGGAGGAGCGTGTGCGGCTCTGCGACCGTTCCCATCCTCAGATACCGAAGGATCGCCGCTGGATTTAAGGCGGTGCCACATAGAGATGCTGCACGAAGCGCACTGAGTTCAGAGGCAAAGGCAAAGCTGCCGTCGCTGGCCTTGCTGAAGTACAGAGGCTTGATACCAAAAGGATCTCGGGCGAGGAAGGCGGTCTGAGTCTGTTCATCCCAGATGGCAAAGGCAAACATGCCTCGCAGGTCACGCACCATCGCCTGACCGCGTTTTGCATAGAGCGTCAGCAGGACCTCCGTATCCGAGTTGGAATGAAAGAAGATGCCATCCCGCTCAAGTTCGGCGCGCAGTTCGCGAAAGTTGTAGATCTCGCCGTTGAAGGAAATCGTGTAGCGCCCGTCGGGGCTGTGCATGGGTTGGTGGCCCGCTGGCGACAGATCAAGGATGGACAGGCGGGTGTGGACAAGGCCCGTGCGGCCTTTGGGCGCGATCCAGAGGCCTTCGTCATCCGGGCCCCGATGCCGCTGGCTGGTCTGCAAGCGGCGCAGTTTCTCCTCCAGATTGGTTGCTTCTTGGGGAGAGGGAGCAAAAATGCCGGCTATTCCGCACATACAAAGGGAGGCGTCGGGGTGTGATGGCTGGCTAGCCTATCAGTGCCAGATCTGCGTCTACCATTTCGTGAATCATGGCTTCAAACGCTTGCGTGCTTTTCCAATCGAGCGTTGCTTGGATTTTGCTAGGGTCACCCACCAGGTGAACGTCGTTCTCAGCGCGGACAAACATTGGGTTTACCTTCACGTGGTCTTGCCAGTTCAAACCGACGTGGCCAAAAGCGGCCTCGCAAAGGTCCTGCACCGTGTGGAGGATGCCGGTGGCTACGACAAAGTCTTCGGCCTGGGTGTGGTTCAGCATGCTGTGCATCGCACGAACGTAGTCGGGGGCGTAGCCCCAATCACGTTTGGCCTGAAGGTTGCCCAGTTCGACAAACTGTTGGCGTCCCGCCTTGATCCTGGCGGCCGCAGAGGTGATCTTGCGGGTGACGAATTCCTTGCGGCGGCGAGGACTTTCGTGATTGTACAGGAATCCCGTGCAGCAGAACATCCCGTGCAGATCCCGATAGGCACGGATCAGATGGTAGGCCGCCACCTTGCTGATTCCATACGGGTTGCGGGGAAGGAGTGGAGTTGTCTCACTCTGCGGCCAGACTTCAGGGCGACCAAACATCTCACTTGAGCCAGCAAAGTACACTCGGCACTGCGGCTGGAATTCAAAGAGGGATGCCATCAAGTAGTGCGCGCCGCTGATGTTGCTCTGCAATGTCTGGTAGCCGTCGGCAAGGCTCTCCCCCACAAAGCTGGCTGCGGCTAGGTGGTAGCACTCATCGAATTGGACTTTGGCAATGGTCCGATACAGGCCAGGGAAGTTGTCGAGACTGACGGGATGCAAAACGCAGCGCTCATACAGATCGCCAATCCCACCGGGTTGGCGGGTGCCTTTGATCTTTTCGAGTCCGGTCTGCCGGACAAGGCCGTGGACTTCATAGCCGAGCGATAGAAGGAGCTCTGCCAGATAGGAACCGTCTTGGCCAGTGATGCCGGTGATGAGTGCGCGTTTCATGGCTGAGTATTTAGGGAGACAGGAACGAGGGAGATGGAATAGGGTGCTAATGCAGCTTGTGGCTATGCTACAGAAGCGGCTGAGTCGAGGACGAGCAAGCGAATGAAATGCCGACCTGCAACCACTCAATCCCTAACTGGTTCACACCAAACCGCCGCGCCCCATTGCGGGCCCAGGTGGTCTTGCAGCGTTCCGTTGAGGTCACGGATCTCGTAGCCGAATTCGTCACGGAGAAGACGGATGGCGTTAAGTTCCGGCGCCTCATTATCTCCGGCGTGAAGTTCGAAGTAGATCCCTGGGCGATGTTCTCGGATGAGCTTCAATGCGCCTTGGATCACCTCCAGGCCCGCGCCTTCCACATCAATTTTCATCACTTGAGGCGGCGGGATCTTACCGCTTTCAAGCAGTCCATCGAGCGTGACACATTGAACTTCAAAAGTGGTGTCCCATCGGTCCAATTTCACCATCGACCCCTGGATGGTTCCCATGGTGTGATGGGCCGCATCAAAGCAAAAGGTGCGAGGGTCGTTATCCGCCGCCACGGCGGCTTCGATCACGGTCACGTTTTGGCAATCGTTCATGGCGAGGTTCTTTCGCAACGTGGCAACGTTGGAGGGAACTGGCTCAAAGGAAACCACCCGTCCTGCGGGTCCCACCTGACGCGAGAAGAACAAGGCCATCTGGCCGCAGTTCGCGCCAATGTCATAGACCGTCATCCCGTCGTTTAATTGAGGTAAGAGGTCTGCAAAATTCCAATGATCCTGCCCCAGGGCATAGGTCATGCCCATGCCGTTGACGATGGTGAAGCGCATCCCCCGGAGCGGGCCACGAAGAACTTTGCGGATGCTTCCGTGCGGATAGATCAATCGCACCACTTTGTCGGCCCAGGTCATTGGGATTCCTGGGAGCCGGAACCGAGATGAGCAGCCGTCATTAGGTTGCGGGGATAACGTCGAAGCATTTGCCACGAAAAAACGGCGCGGAATGGAACGGGTGAACGGTAGGTGCGAAATTGGATGAGGTGTGTTGGGATGCGCTGCAATCCCTCCAGCAGCCCAGTGGTCCATCCACGCC
>JACKQF010000012.1 GCA_024232965.1 Verrucomicrobiaceae bacterium
GGAGCGATCTCGTCACCCGCGATCTGCTCGCGCACGAACTGGTCGTAGGGCTTGTCATCGTTGAGCGATTGGATGACGTAGTCGCGATACGGCCAGACGTGCTGCCGATACGCATCCTGGTTGTAGCCATCGCTCTCCGCATAGCGCACCAGGTCCAACCAATGCTGCGCCCAGCGTTCGCCGTAGCGCGGGCTCGCTAGCAGTTCATCGACGAGCTTTTCATAGGCCTGCGGGTCCTGGTCCTGAACAAAGGCGTCGAGCTGCGCATTCGTCGGCGGCAGGCCGTGAAGGTCGAAATACACGCGACGCACCAGCTCATGCCGGTCCGCTTCGGGTGCTGGGGAAAGCTTCAACGCCGCCTGCTTCTTCGCGATGAAACGGTCGATGTCATTGCGCACCCATTTCCCGCTCACCTGCGGTGGCGCGACCTTTTTCACCGGCTGGAAGAACCAGTAATTCCGCTGCTCCTCCGTGAACCCGCCTTCGGTCACCACGATTTTTTTCGCGGCGTCCTCCGGCCACGCAGCGCCCGTCTGGATCCACCGCTCCAGAACTGCGATCTCCGCGTCTGGCAGCTTCCTCTTTGGCGGCATCTGGAAGTCTTCATTCCCATAGCGCACCGCCTCGATCAGCGCGGATTCTTCTGGCTTCCCGGGCACCAAGGCCGGGCCGGTGTCGCCACCTGATTTCAAGTAGCCGATGTGGTCCACCCGCAGCCCGCCCTTCTGTTTCGTGTCGCTGTGGCACTCAAAACACCGCTTCACGAGGATCGGGCGCACCTCCTTCTCAAAATACGTCATCGCCGCACGCTGCGCGTCGCCGTCCACCGCCAACGCCGACGAGGCAACCGCAGCGATCATCACGAGCCAAGGGTGGAAGCGTGGCCGAATCATTTCAGGAGAGTGGCGCACACCTCGAAGGCGATCTCACTGACGAGATCACGCCGGGGCTTGAAATGGGTTTCCGTCATCGTATCCACACTTTCCTTTCCATACAATACCCACAAATGGCCGATACTTTTTCACCAAATGGGACCATTCGCTGCTGAGGTCAGGTCGTGAGTTGTAAGTTCGAAACCTCCCGGCGGTGGCGGAGTTCAATGCTTTTGCCATGAAGTTCCGCTGTTTTTCGATCTCGTCTTTCCTCGCCCTCGCATCACTACTGACGCTGACCGCTCCAGCACAAACAGAAACACTGCCGGGTAAGTTGGCGGTCTTGGACCGCGACAAGGACAACCGAATCTCGCGGGAAGAGGCGGGCGAACGGCCCTTTTTTGCAGCGCTCGACAGAGACAAAGATGGCTTCATCACGGCAGCCGAAGCTGCGAAGGTGATGAACCGATCTGCGGCCTCGAAAACAACCCCGGCGGAGCCTGCCGCCTTCGCGGCCGATGCCGCGACCTTCAAGAAGGCTGCCGACTATTCCGCCGAAAACAATGGCCGCGCCGTGCTCATTATGCGCAAGGGCGAGATCGTTTTTGAGCGTTATGACAATGGTTTTAATGCCGAAACGAGCACCCGCCTGCACAGTGCCACGAAGGCCTTCTGGGGTCCGGTCATCGCTTCGATGATCGAGGACGGTCTCATCGATTCCTTCGACGAACTCGCCTCCAAGACCTTGACCGAATGGGCGAATCATCCGCGAAAGAGCCGGATCACGCTGCGCCACCTCCTCACCCTGAGTGCAGGCTTGGTGCAGGACGTGGAGAAGCTCCAGGGGGAGGACCGCGACACGCTCGCGCCGGATCTCTACCGTCATGCCATCGGAGTGCAGGCGGCGCGTGAGCCGGGAGCTCAGTTTCAGTATGGTCCGAGCTGCTTCTACGTGTTGGGAGAGATCATGAAGCGCAAATTGGCGTCGAAGACACAGACCCCGCTCGACTACCTCAAGCAACGCATCCTCGACCCAATCGGCGTGAAGACGGGTGAATGGGTGCAGGATGCCGCCGGCAACCCGCACATTCCCAACGGCGCCCACCTGACCGCTCGCGAGTGGGCAAAATACGGCCAATGGCTCCTCCAAACCGGCGAATGGCAGGGCAAACAGATCGTGCGGAAAGACCTGCTCCAGGAACTGCGCGCCCCAAGTTCGGCCAATCCGGGTCACGGGCTCGCCCTGTGGCTGAATCACCCAGAAGGCCAAGGATCAAGCCCACTCCAGAAAACGCCGGAAGGTGCGCCGGGCGGCTGGATTTTTCACGATGGCTGCCCCGACCTCTTTGGCGCGCTCGGCGCGGGCAAATGCCGCATGTATATGATCCCGTCCTTGGACATCGTCGCCCTGCGCATGTGCGACGAGGAACGCGATCGTTTCAACGACCACACCTTCCTGCACCTCCTGCTGACGGCGGAAAAGGTGGCCGCAGAAAAAGTAAAACCGTAGCCATCAAGCATGCGGTCGTTCGCGGTGTTTTTCGCTGACCCGACATGAGTTCTCCCAGCGCGGCCAATTCTCCGCCCAACGTCTCGCATTCATGAAAATCGCCTTCATCCTCCTCGCCGCGCTCTCGCTCAGCGCCGTCGCACAAACGCCCAAGGGCAAAGGCAAACGCCCGCGCGCTCCTTTGCCCGACACGGTCGAAATGCGACCCGTCACCGTCTTCAGCGACGGCACGCGCATGGCGGGCGATCTTTATTTGCCGAAGGGACTCAAGCCCGAGGATAAACTTCCGGCCATCGTCCTCTGCGCTGGCACGGGCGGAACCAAAGGCGGCACGCAGGCACGTCTCGCACCTCGCTTTGCGGAGAAAGGCTATATCGTGCTTGCCTTCGACTATCGCGGCTGGGGACAAAGCGAGAGTCTGCTCGTGGCGACGGAGCGGCAGCCCGCGCCTGACACGAACAACGAAATGACTCTCAAGGTGAAGGCGCTGCGCTGGCAGATGAATTACGCCTACCAAACCGAGGATATCCGCGCCGCCATCAGCTTCGTCGCTGGCGAGCCGAATGTGGACAAAGAGCGCATCGGCCTCTGGGGCAGTAGCTATGGCGGTGGACTCGTGACCTGGGTGGCGGGCAATGATCCGCGCGTGAAATGTGTCGCTGCGCAGGTGCCCGGCATGGGCGGCGGAAGTCGCCCCGCCGCCGTGAAATACGCCCTGGATCTCGCGACCAAGCAGGCACGCGGTGAAACCGAACCGGTGCCGATTGAGACCGGCAAAATGGGCGGCAAAATGGCGACTTATGAAAACATGCGGGTGAACCCGGTGAAGAACATCGGTTTCAGCGCGCTCGACGCTGCGGCGAAGATCAATGCTCCCGCCCTCTTCGTCGCGGCGGAGAAGGAGGAATTGAGCAGCAACGATACCGTCGAGGCCGTCCACAAGGCCTTGGTCGAACGCGGAGTGCCGTCGAAGTTGCACGTCATCAAAGGCATCACCCACTACGGCGTGTATGGCGAAGGCTTCGAGGAAGCCACGCGGGTGGAACTGGAGTGGTTTGAAACGTATCTGAAGCCATGAAAGCCACGTTCGTAATCGTCGCAATCGTCGGCAGTCTTCTGGCGACGCCGCTGCTCAGCCAAAGCCCACAGGCTCCCTCTGAGATCGACTGTACGCTGCCGCCCGTGACCGCGCCACGGGTCCAGCATCACACCTTCAAAAGCGTCGCCGCAAAGGCGGAGGTCAGTTTCCATCTCTACACACCCGCCGTTTACGACACCGACAAGGAAAAGCACTTTCCCGTGCTCTATGGGCTGCACGGCACCGGCGGCAGCCGAGCGGGCAAACTGCTTCCCGCACCGAACGAGGATCATCTACCGCTGGAGGAAGTGACCATCGCGGAAGCGCTGCGCGACGCGGGCTACGCGACTTTCTTTGCGGGCAAGTGGCATCTCGGCGCAGGGGGGGGTTCTCCCGGTGCGCAAGGTTTCCCGAGGGATTTGCAGGGCGACAAGCAGTTCTTCTATCCTCAGTCGAACCTGCCCCTGCCTGAAAAGAAGGACGACCCGAAAACGACGGATCGGATCGCCAATGAAGCGGTGAAGTTCATCGGCGGACACAAGAGAGAGCCGTTCTTCGCTTACCTGCCATTCCTTGCGGTGCACACCCCCATCAACGCGCGGGCGGATCTCGTGGCGAAGTATGAAAAGAAAGCCGAAAGCGCGCTCGCGGATGCCTGGGGCGACGAACACGGGCACAAAGTGCGCCGGGTGCAGAACCATGCGAAATACGCTGCGATGCTGGAGCAACTCGATGCGGCCATCGGACGTGTGCTTGCGGCGCTCAAAGACAATGGCCTCACGGAGAAGACGGTCATCGTTTTCATGTCCGACAACGGCGGGCTCTCCACCTCAGAGGGCGGGCCGACCTCGAATCTGCCGCTGCGCGGCGGGAAAGGCTGGCCTTATGAAGGCGGTGTGCGCGAGCCGATGATCATCGTCGCGCCCGGTGTCACGAAGCCAGACAGCACCTGCGACGTGCCGGTGATCAGCACCGACTTTTATCCCACCCTGCTCGAACTCGCGGGGCAACCGATGAAGCCGGCTCAGCATCTCGATGGCGTGAGCCTCCTCCCGCTACTGAAAGGCGAAACGACTCCGCGCGGTAAAGAACTGTTCTGGCACTACCCACACTACGCCAATCAAGGCGGCACGCCGCATGGCGCGATCCGCGATGGCGACTGGAAGCTCATCGAGTGGTATGAAGACGGCGCGCTGGAGCTTTACAACATCCCGCAGGACATCGGCGAAAGGAATAACATTGCCGCCCAGCAGCCGGACAAGGTGAAGGCCCTGCACGAGAAGCTCATCGCGTGGCGCAAGGAAGTCGGCGCGGTCATGCCGACACCAAACCCCGAGCCCGCGAAGCCCAAAAAGAAGAAGGCGAAATATGAGTCGGTCCGCACTTCCTCTGATTCGCAGGATGGTTTGAATCAGCGGGTCACTTTGAGATGCACAAAGCGTCGGCCCACGGGTCCGGGTGGCAAGGTGGCGACGCGGTTCTGAACGAGTGTGTCGCCAGGGTTCGCCGTGTCGAGGGTGTCGGTGACCCCGATACTGCTCCACGAACCTGTCAGCGCGTCGTTCCACTCGACTTGAAAGGTCACGCCGTCCGCGATGGCGGTTTGGCTGCGCGTGTAGCGGAACTCGAGATTGCCGCCGTTGCTGGCGAGCGGAGTTGTGGTGCGGGTGGCGGCGGCGGGGGATTGGCCAGTGGCGAATTCAAGGAGATTGCTCTCGCCATCGCCGTTGGCGTCGAAGGTATCCGCGGCGGTGCCGGTGTCTGCCGTGGTGCCGAAGTGATTGAAGCGCCAGGTCTCGGACGCGGTGCCAGTGACGGTAAGCAGGAAGGTGTCGCTCGTGCTGTGCACACCATCGCTCACAGTGATCGTCACGGTGCTGGTGCCGAGCCTGCTGGTGGCGGGCGTGAGCATCAGCGTGCGGTTGCTGCCGCTGCCTCCGAGAAGAATGCTGCTGGTGGGCAGCAGGAAGGTGTTTGACGAACTCTTGGTAAGGGTGAGCGAGCCAGCAACTGTCTGGCTGTCGCCAATGGTGAAGGCGATGCTGCCGGAACTCTCATCGAGCCCCAGCGTCTGGTCGGCGATGTTGCTGATGAGGGGCGGTGTGTTGGCCGTGAAGGTGAGGCGCGGGCGGGTGTCCGGCGGACCAGCGACACCGCTTTCTGACATGGTGAGGGTGGCGCGGTTGATCGCCGTTTTGGGCTCGGAGGTGTTGAGGCGGAGAAAGACGTATTTGCCGATGCCCGCACCATTCTCGTATTGAGTGTTGAGATAGCTCAGCAGTGCCGCATTGCCGCCGGATGAGGTGGTGATTTGGCCAATGGCGGTGGTGTTGGTGAGGATGTCGGTCTGCAGCCGGGTGGCATCGGTTGGATCCTCCGTGGTGGTCTGGCCGTAGTAATCGCTGCCGACCACGGTGGAGGTGTCACGCCGGCCCAGGCCGTACAGGTCGTTGTTCTTGAGCGTGCCCTGCTTGGCCGAGTAATCGAAGGTGAAAGCGGTGCTGATGAAGGGATTCGCGATGGGGCCAAGGTCGGGCAGTTGAAACACATACACGGTGCAGCGGTCCACATACGGACTGGTGCCTCCCGCGCCCAGCAGGGTGGTGGCGTTGGTTTGATCCACGACCACGGAGTCATCCTTGACCGCAGCATCGCTGGCCTGGCTCAACAGCATGCGTGACACGGTGAGCGTGAAGTTCGTGCTGGTGGTGAAGGAGCCGTCGCTGATCTGGACGGTGATGGTGGCGGTGCCGATCTGGTTGGCGGCAGGCGTCACCGAGACCGTGCGACTGGCACCGCTGCCACCGAGCACGATATTGGCCGTAGGCACCAAAGTCGTGTTGGATGATGAACGCGTGAGGGTCAACGAGCCCACGGGCGTCGAGTCGTCACCGATGGTAAAGGCGAGAGGGCCGGTCGACGAGTTTTCCTGCACGGATTGGTGGGCGATGGCGGTGATGGTCGGCGCCTGATTGGCGAGCACGGTCACCACGAAGGTGGTGCCCGCCGATTGGCTGCCATTACTGACCTGAAGGGTGATGGTGGAGGTGCCGCTCTGGTTGCTGGCGGGCGTCACCGTGACCGTGCGATTCTCGCCGCTGCCACCGAGCACCACGTTCGCGGCTGGGACCAGCGTGAGGTTGGAAGAGGACCGGGTGACGGTCAGGGCGCTCACTTGGCCTGTGTCATCGCCGATGGTAAACGGCAGCGCATCGGTGGAGGTATTGACCGGTACGGTCTGGTTGCTGATGGCGCTGATGGTGGGCCCTTGAATGGAGTTGGCCTGATAGCTGATGCGCGGCCGGGTGTCGGGCGGACCCGGATCGGCGCCGTCCGCCATCGTGATCTGGTAGCGCACGGTGTTGGCCATCGCTGCCCGGCTGTTGAGCCGCAGAAACACATACTGCCCGGCACCCGCACCGCTGGCGTATTGGGCATTGAGGTAGGCGAGCAAAGCCGAGCCGCCACTCACCGTGGTGGTCGTGACGCCGCTGGTCGTGCTGGTGGTGAGGAAGTTGGCCTGCAGCCGCGTCGCATCGGTGGGATCGGCGGTGCTCGTTTCGCCATAATAATCTCCGCCAAGAACCGTCGGTGAGGCCCGGCGGCCGAGACCATACAGATCGACACTCGCAGTGACCGGCGTGCCATTGTTCGGCCCGGCGTAGTCCATGGAGAACGAAGCGGCGACAAAGGGATTCGCGGTCGCGCCGAGGTTGGGCAGTTGAAACACATACACCGGTGAACGATCCAGGCCGGGACTGGTGCCGCCGCGGCCGATGTAACCCTGCAGCTCGGTGACGGTCGAGCTGAGCACCACGCCGTCGCTGCGGGGAGAGGCGTCCGCGAGTTGGCTGTAGAGTGTGCCGGGCACGACTCCCGCCGGAAGCACGGTCACGGAAAGAGTCGCGGTGCCGATCCAAAAGCCGTCGCTCACTGTGACGGTGATGCTCGCCGTGCCGCTTTGCCCTGTAGCGGGGGTCACGGTCACCGTGCGATTGGCGCCACTGCCGCCAAACACGATGTTCGTCACCGGCACGAGGGCGGTGTTGGATGAGGCCGCGCTGAGAGTCAGTGCCGTAGCCGCGGTCTGGTCATCCGCGACCGTGAATGCCAGCGGGCCAGTGCCCGCATTCTGCACCAGCACTTGATCCGCGATGCCGTTGATCGTGGGCGAGAGGTTGCGGCTGAGGCTGTCGGCATGGGCCACTGTCGGAAGGGTGGACAGGCGCCCTTCGAAGAGAGTGCGCTGCTCGATGAGGGAGAGGCAAATGCTCGTCAGGGTGTTCTTGTAACTCGTGGCTGAATTGATTTCGGGCAGGTAGGCGTAGTTGTCGTTGTAAGTCACCGGCATGAAAATAAGGCGGCTGCTGCGCATGCCGTTGTCACCATAGCCAATCAGGGTGCCCAGGAGCTGCGCCACCCGGCGCGTTCCGGCGTATTGGGTGATCGAGTCCAGAGTGCGGGGGATTTGCAGGGCGATCGGCTTGCTGGCGGTAGCGGGATTGGTCCAGAACCACTGGAAAAACGTGATCTGGTTGTTGGTGTTGTTCAGGAGCGCCGTCGTGCTCGCCTCAATCTCCACCATGTCCACCAGCGGGTTGGCGGCGAACTGCTGGTTCCTCACGCTGTTGTTCCTGACATTCCACATCAGCAGGACGCTGGAATAGCCGTTCGCATCCAGCCAGTCGCGCATGTACTGGACCTCCGTGTTGGTCCACTGGTAGAGATACTCGACCCCCTGGTAGGTGCCGTTCTCGTCGTAAAACATTAGGTGGGTGATGACGAAGTTGTAGTTTCTTGCTTCTTGAAACTTTTGCGCCAGCTCAGCGGCTATGGCGGGGAACGCGAGCTCATCGACCAGAGCAGGATTTTTGGTGGGTTCGGAGCGCGCCATCTCCACCATTTTGCTGCGGGCGTTGGTGTAGCGCGCCAGCATCGACTGCCAGTCCGCCGTTGTCGCTGGGTCGGTATCGTGCGGTGCGCGGTTGACATTGATGCCCTCGAGTTTGGCGGCAGTGAGCGCCCAATCCTGCGGCGTGATCGCCATCGAGTGGGTGGAAAGATGGGTGCCCATCCAGACTTCGAAGCCGAAGCATTTCGCAGCACTGAGGCACATGAACAGAATCAGGCAGAGTTGATTTTTCTTTTTCATTTGTCTTCAGGGTTTTCTCACTCCGTGATCTGGAAATCCATCTCCAGTGGCCTACCGCGATCTTCTGAATAGACCGCTTCTGCGGAGATGTGATAGCGGCCTGGCCGGGGTGTCCACGCGCGGCAGTCATTGGGTCGTCCTTCGGCCCAGTAATCGCCTGCGGCGAAAAACGGGGGCTGGGTTTGGTCCTTGGACATGAATTCAGCCATGCCCGTGGCTTTCCCGTCGCTGCGGGTGACGAGGATTCGTACGGAAGTGGGCGTGTCTCCTTCGAAGTCGGCGCGAATATTGATGTTCTGAGTCGGCAGCGAAGCGAGCGAGATGATCTCGCCAGCGCTCAATGCCGCCTCACGCAGCGGCTCGCCGGAATCCGCATTCATGAGCGTGAAGCGGACGATTGCCGGGCGCGGTGCGGCGTGGATCGCGCCGGAATGGACGCCGGATTTCCCCGCTGCCGCGAAGAGGCCCGATTTAACCAGCAACACCGTGTCACCCGCACTCGGGATGAAGCGAACCGTCCCTTCCGTGACCTCGAGCCGAGTGCCTTCGTCATCATGCTGAAACGAGAGCTTCGTGCCGACCACTTCGGCGTTTGCGCCTTCCGAGCTCAGCAACATCGGGTGACCCGACGTCTGCGGCTTCACATCGGCGACGATACGACCTTGAATGAGATCGAGCCCCTTCGAGCGATCAATCCATGAGCAGGCGGACACGCGAAGGGTGGTTTCCGCCGCAAGATCGACTGTCGTGCCATCCGGGTAGGTCAGCACGGCACTCGACGCTGCGCCTGTGCTCAGGCTTTCGCCCGGTTGGAGCGCGCCCGCAGTCCGATCTACCGATCCTGACACTCTGGTCACCACCGGAGTGCGCGCGTGGCCGATTTCGCGCAAGTGCAGGTACACCATCGCCACCGCCACCGTCGCAAGCAGCGCCATCAAGCCATAAGTCGCCCCACTGGATCGCGATTGCTGCCGTGGCCGGATCGCGCGCCGGACAGGAGCCCGATGCTGGTAGGTCGGAGGTCTGCTGGGAAGCTTTGTGACCGCATCAAGGACGCGCTCCCGGACATCGGGCGGCGTTTCGCCACCGACGAGTTCCCGCAGGAGCATGTCGACGAGTTGATCGCGCTGGTCGTCCGACTTCATGACTGGGAAAGTCGTTGTTCGATGCACTCGCCAAGTGCCTGGCGGATGCGGCGCAGGGCGATCTTCACGCCATCGGCTGAAATTCCAAAAGCCTGAGCCAGTTCATCGCGTGAGCTGCGCCCTGCATAAAAGGAGTCGATCATTTCGCGACTCCGCCCGGGCAGGTTGTGCAGGCATTGTTCAAGCGCCTCCATACAGCCAAACCCCTCGTCATGCGGGAGAAACTCATGCTGCCAGAAAGCCTCCGCCTGGTCCGCCGTTTTGCTGTCGAAAAAAACTGGCGAGGACGTATGTCTACGGCAGTGGTCCATGAACAGATTGTGAGAGATGCGCCGCAGCCAGGCGCGCCGGACACTGGGGTTCGCCAGATCGGGAGTGGACGCAGCCCTGAAAGCGCGCAAAAACGCATCCTGAACCAAGTCCTCGGCCACCGCATAGTCGGCACCAAGATATTTCAGATAGCGGAACAATTCCGTCTGATGCGCGTCGATTAACTCGGCTAGGATTTCTTTCGTCATTTGAATGCGGTCTTCCTTCAGAGACGAACAAGCAGCCAAAAGGGTACAAAAAAGGTTTTCGATGTGTGCATTCGATAGATGCTTGCGGTTTTCCGGCGATAATCCAGCGCCTCGCGACCGTTACGATGCTCATGCGCCCGCTTTGCATCCTCGTCTTCGCCCTCTTTCCTTTGCTCTTCGCCTCGGCTGCGCCGAACGTCCTCATCATCATGGCAGACGACTGCACGTTCAGCGATCTGCCGGTGTATGGCGGGCATAATGCGCTGACGCCGAACATCGACCGTCTTGCCGGTGAGGGGCTGGTCTTCAACAAGGCCTATCTCACCTCGGCGATGTGTCAGCCGTGCCGTGCGGAGCTTTACACGGGGCAGTATCCGATGCGGAACGGTTGCGCGTGGAATCACTCGGCCAGCCGCAACGACACCAAGAGCCTGCCGCATCATCTTGAGCGGCTGGGCTACCGGGTGGGCATTGCGGGAAAGGTTCATGTGCAGCCGGCAACGGCCTTTCCCTTCGAGAACGTAGGCGGTTTTGACAAGAGCTGCACGCGGGCGCCGACACAGGCGCACGACATGGGGGCGGTGAAGGAGTTCATTTCACGCGATGCCAAGCAGCCGTTCTGCCTCACCATCGCACTCGTGGATCCGCATGTGCCGTGGGTGATGGGTGATGCCTCGCAATACAAGCCAAAGAAGCTCAAGCTGCCGCCGCATCTCGCCGACACGGAAATGACGCGGGAGGATTTTTCCCGCTACTTGGCCGAGATCACCTACATGGACGGGCAGGTGGGTGAAATCCTGACGGCGCTGGAGGCGAGCGGGAAGTCGCAGGACACGCTGGTGCTGTTCACCTCCGAGCAGGGATCGCAGTTCCCTGGTTGCAAATGGACGCAGTGGGATGTGGGCGTGCATACGGCCATGATCGCCCGCTGGCCCGGGAAGGTCGCGGCGGGAGAGCGCACGGATGCCATCATTCAGTATTGTGATGTGGTGCCAACGGTTATCGAACTGGCTGGCGGCGATCCGGCAAAGTCGCCGGTGAGGCTGGACGGCAGGAGTTTCGCCAAAGTGCTGAGCGGTGAGGCGATGAAGCACCGGGAGTTCGCTTTTGGCACCCACAACAACATCCCCGAAGGACCATCGTATCCGGTCCGCACGGTGACGGACGGTGAGTATCGTTACATTCGGAACCTGCTGCCAGACGAGATCTACATCGAGAAGCACCTGATGGGCTACGACGGCACCAAGCCGCTGACCAATGCGTATTGGGCGACATGGGTGGCCGAGGCTTGGAACAATCCGGCTACCTACAACTTGGTGAAACGCTACACGCATCGCCCTGCGGAGGAGTTCTATCATACTGCGTATGATCCGGGTGAGATGACGAATCTGGCCAGTGATCCAAAGTATGCGGAGATGAAAGCCAAACTGTCCTCCGAGCTGGACCGCTGGCTCGAAGAACAGGGCGACCCCGGCGTGCCGCAGGACACGCACGAAGCGCATGTCGCGGCCAAGAAGGGCCAGCACCTGTATTTCC
Organism: Verrucomicrobiaceae bacterium; assembly: GCA_024232965.1. Taxonomy (GTDB): domain Bacteria; phylum Verrucomicrobiota; class Verrucomicrobiia; order Verrucomicrobiales; family Verrucomicrobiaceae; genus JACKQF01. Next base: position 11,812 of record JACKQF010000012.1, read on the forward strand.
CGAAGGACTGATTCGTCTGTTCCAATCTACGTTTCCTTCCAGATGAAACTCCACACCCTCGCCCTGACGTTCTTGCTCTGCACTGGGATGGTGTTTGGCATGGAATCGCCTCGTCTTGCCGTTCTCACTGACATCGGTGGTGATCCAGATGATCAGCAATCGATGGTGCGGCTGATGGTGTATGCGAATGAGTTCGACATCGAACTGCTGCTGGCGAGCGCCTCGGGCACGCGGGGTGAGCTGAAGCAGGCGGTGACGCGGCCGGATTTGATTTTGGCGGTGATTGACGCGTATGAAAAGGTCTTGCCCAATCTCAAGAAGCACGCCGCGAACTGGCCAGAGGCCGCAACGCTCAGGCAGTGTGTGAAGTCGGGGAATCCTCATCGCGAGCGAGCGCACATCGGCGACGGACATGATACTGAGGGATCGCGTGCTCTCATTGAACGTGTCGATGCGGGAAGCACTGAGAGGCCGCTGAACATTGCGATCTGGGGCGGCCAGACGGATTTTGCGCAGGCGTTGTGGCGGGTCAAACAGGATCGCGGAGCTGAGGGTTTGGCGGTGTTCGCGAAGAAGTTGCGGGTCTATGACATCAACGATCAGGACGGCATCGCTGACTGGATGCGCGGCGAGTTTCATGGCCTCAACTACATCCTGGCCAAGGCTCCGCAGGGGCGCGATAAGCGCGAGGGCACTTATCGCGGCATCTACCTGACGGGCGATGAATCGCTGACCAGTGCGGAATGGATTCGAGCGAATGTGACGTCGCGCGGACCGCTCGGCGCCATGTATCCCATGAAGACACACACCGCTCCGAACAAACACGGCTGCATGAAGGAGGGCGATACGCCTTCGTGGTTCTTCTTTCTCCCGATGGGCGGCAATGATCCATCTGATCCCGCGAAGCCCGGCTGGGGCGGTCAGTTTCAGCGCGAGACCGATGGTTGGTGGCGGGATTTGCCCGCGAAGGAGGGCTTTGATCCGCGCAGCACCGTGAGTCGCTGGCGCACTGAGTTTCAGGCCGACTTTGCGAAACGCATGACTTGGTGCGTCGAATGAGCCACACTCTTTGCATGATCCGAATTCTCCTAGCCCTGTTGGTCGTCACCACCCTCTCTGCGCAGGATGCGCTTACCGGCCAGTGGGCACTGGAATTGCCCAACCATGAAGTCGGCTGGCTCTCGGTCGAAGAGGGAAAAGTCGAACTGATGTGGGGCGTGGGATCCACTCGCCCAGTGGAGAAGTTTGATCGTCAGAAGGATCAATTGAGCTTTGAGCGGGCGATCAAGCGCCCTCTCGCGCCGAAGGACGAACCTGCGCCGAAGTATCGCATCACGATGACGGCGGAGGGCGAGAAGTTGAGTGGATCGATGACGCCTGAGAGCGGTCCAGCGATTGTCTTCTCTGGCAAAAAACAGCCGCCAATCCCTGCGCGACCCGATCTGGAAGGCGTGGTTTTTGGAGCGCCCATCCGGCTCTTCAATGGCGAAGATCTTGACGGATGGCGCGTCAGCAATGCGAGCAAAAAGAATGGCTGGTCAGTGCGCGAGGGCGTGCTGTGCAATGACACGCCCAAGACTGACTTTGGCGCATACGGCGAGTATGCCAACCTGCGCACCGAGGCGGAGTTCGAGGACTTCCAACTCCACGCCGAATACCGACTGCCGCCGGAAGTCGGCGGTAACAGCGGCATCTATCTGCGGGGCATGTATGAGGTGCAGGTGACCCATCGCGACAGCAAGATGCAGGGCATCAATGGACCGGGCGCGCTGTTTGGCCGCATCACACCGACGCACAACGCTGGTAAACCTGCGGGCGAGTGGGAAGAGATCGACATCACGCTGGTGGATCGACACGTCACCGTGGTGCTCAATGGCGAGAAGGTCATCGATAACCAACCCGTGCTCGGTTGCACGGGAGGCGCGCTGAAGAGTGATGCCACGCAGCCTGGACCCATCTATCTTCAAGGGGATCACACCAACGTCCAGTATCGCAACTTCGTGCTGCGGCCAGTGATCAAGTAACATCGTTGTTCGCTCATGAAAATCCTCGCCTCTCTGCTTGTTGTCGTCCTTTGCACAGCGCACTCGGCGTTTGCGGCACAACCCAACATCCTCCTTATCCTGACCGATGATCAGGGCTGGCCCACGCTGGGTTGTTATGGATCGAAGCATGTCCCGACGCCGCATCTGGATCGTCTAGCGGGGGAAGGGGTGCGCTTTACGGATGCCTATGTGATGTCGCAATGCACGCCGACTCGCGCCGCTTTGCTGACCGGGCAGCACACCGCACGGAACGGCATGTGGCATGTGATTCCATGGTATGCATCGCCCTGGGCGCGATTGTCGGAACCTGCGTATCGCGAGCAATTGCCGCGCGAGATGCCGAATCTACCTAGGTTGCTGCGTTCAGCCGGATATGCGACCGGAATGGCAGGGAAGTGGCATCTCACGACCGGTGCGGATGGCGACTATGTGCATCTGAATGCGGGAGATGCGTATGGCTTTGACTTCGTCGCGCCACGTGGCCCGGGATCGCAAAACGAGGGAGACAAGTGGGTGGATCATCTGACTGATCAAACGATCCAGTTCATCCGCGAATATCGCGAGAAGCCGTGGTTCTTCTACCTGGCGCATCACACCTTGCATGGCGTTGTCTCTGCACCGGCGGATCTCATTCAAAAGCATCGCCAGGCCGGAGCGCCGGAGTCAGGGATGTTCAACGCCACCTATCTCGCGGCCATCGAGCACATGGACAACAGCATCGGGCGCCTGATGACAGCGCTGGATGAAATGCAGCAGCGGGAGAATACGCTGATCGTTTTCCTCAGCGACAACGGCGGAGTGGACACGGTTTACTCACCGCCCGGCCTGATCGGCGATCCCACCGATGGCAGTGTGCCGCTCAAGGTGAAGATGCAGGAGTTCGACAATGCCCCGCTCCGCGCTGGCAAAGGCAGTGCGTATGAAGGTGGCATCCGCGTGCCCTGCATCGTCCGCTGGCCCGAGAAGATCAAAGCGGGGCAGGTCATCGAGACGCCGGTGCATGTCACCGATTGGATGCCCACGCTGCTCGCGGCAGCAGGCCGTGACACAGACACTCCTGTCTGTGACGGACTCAATCTCCTGCCACTGCTCCAGGGCGGCAGCATCCCCGAGCGCCCCCTGTTTTTCTACACCCCGTTTTACGAACTGCGCTGGTGCGTGACTCCCAGCGCTGTCATTCGCGAGGGGGATTGGAAGCTCATCGAGTCCTTTGGCGACTGGTTTGACGACGAACCTCGCTACCACGTTGGGCACAAGCTCGAACTCTTCAACCTCCGCACCGACTTGGGCGAGCGCCACAACCTTGCTGATTCCGAAAGGGAACGCGCGCAGGCGATGCAAGCCAAACTCCACGCGTGGTTGGACTCCATCCCAGCGGCCATTCCCAGAGAGAACCCGCACTTTGATGCGAAGCGCATGCTGGAGGAGACGAAGGTGAAGCAAGCGTGGAATGAGTGATCGACTGAGGGTCGATTACTCCCTGATGCGCCCCATTGCAGCGCGAGCGGAAGGTAAGCCGCTGATGCGGTTGCGAAACTCATAGACGTCGGCTCGATAGAGGGTCTCTTCGTGCCAGAGAGGGATTTCAGCGGACGTGTAGCCGGTGGCGACGATTTGGAAGCAGGCGCTGCCGACTGGGATGCTCAGGTGCGCGGCTTGGGCTTTCGTTGCGTTGACAGCGCGAATGACTTCGTCCGCTCCGCTAATGATCAGGCCGCACTTTTCTGTCCAGCAGGTGTAGAGGGAAGCTTTGGCATCCGTGCGGGTCATCTTTGGGCAGAGCTTGGCGCGGACGTAGCGCCGCTCGAAGATGACGGGCTTGCGGTCGGCCAACCGGATGCGTTCCATGTAGATCAGCGTGTCATCCGCTGCCACCTTGAGGGCTCGGGAGACATAAAGCGGAGCCTCCGAGGCGCGGAGTTTGCGATACTCGAGGAGTTGGGTGCCAGGCTTCTTACCGACGGCGCGGGCTTTGTCGGTGAAGCTGACAAGGCGCTCCAGATCGTAGTCGAGCACTGATTCACGTACGAAGGTGCCAGCCCCACGCCGCACTTCCAGCAGGCCCTCTGAGACGAGACTGCTGAGGGCTTTGTTTGCGGTGGGGCGACTGGTGTTGAATTGTTCAGCGATGTCGCGTTCGGTGAGGAATCGGGCGCCCTGAACGAACTGCGGACTGCGGAGCAGTTGCCGCAGTTTGGAGATCAGTTGTTGATGGAAAGATTCGGTGTCAGCCACGGTGACTACAGTTAGACAAAATTGGACTTTGACAAGTGGCTAAGCCAATTTAGAAATTGGCTTAGCCAATCTGAATCTCATGAAATACAGTTACTCCGACCTTGCCAAAATGATCGATCACAGTCTCCTGCATCCGACGATGACGGACGCGGATTTGGAGGCAGGCTGCAAGCTGGCAGCGCAATACCAAGTCGCCTCAGTCTGCATCAAGCCGTATGCGGTGAAACAGGCTGTGGATTGGTTGAAGGGCTCTGGGGTCTTGGTGGGTTGTGTGATTGGATTTCCCCATGGCAACAGTGCGACGGAGTCGAAGCGCTATGAGACGGAGCTGGCTTGCAAAGATGGCGCGAACGAGATCGACATGGTCATCAACCTTGGCAAGGCGCTCAGTGCCGACTGGGACTATGTGGAAGCGGATGTGAAGGCCGTCTGCGATGAAGCCCACAAGCACGGTGCCAAGGTAAAGGTCATCTTTGAAAACGACTACCTGACGAATGGTGGGGCAGGACTGAGCAGTGATGACTTCAAGCGCAAGCTCTGCGAGATCTGCGAACGGGCGGGAGCCGATTGGGTGAAGACCAGCACCGGCTACGGTTTTGTGAAGCAGCCTGACGGCAGCTACAACTACAAGGGAGCGACCGAACACGATCTGGCGCTGATGCGTGCGAGTTGCGGCCCCAAGGTCCAGGTCAAAGCGGCTGGCGGTGTGCGGGATCTGGATGGCCTGATCAAGGTCCGCGACCTCGGTGGCTCACGCTGTGGCGCGACGGCAACCGCAGCGATGATGGATGATTATCGCAAACGGGAAGCCGCAGGCGACACCGGCGGGGCTACTGGAGAGATCGGCGCAGGCGGATACTGACAATTCGCGAGTGTGCGGCGGGTCCGATCAGAACTGAGCGAGGAAGCGGGTGTCGTTTTCGATCAGGTGACGGATGTCGCTGATGCCGTGAAGAATCATCGCGAGGCGATCGAGGCCCATGCCGAAGGCGAAGCCGGTGACTTGGTCTGGGTGCAGGAGATCATCACCGCGAGTCTTGCTGACGGCGGCGAAGACGGCGGGATCGACCATGCCGCAACCGGCGATCTCGATCCAGCGAGCTTCTTTTCCTTTGGCTTCCAGCTTCACATCGATCTCGAAGCTGGGCTCAGTGAAGGGGAAGAAGTGGGGGCGGAAGCGGACGACGGTCTTGGGGCCAAAAATCTCGCGGAAGAAGCCTTCGAGCGTGCCTTTGAGATCGGCGAGGCTGACCTGCGTATCGACGTAAAGGCCTTCGAGTTGGTTGAAGACGCTGAGGTGGGTCGCATCGATTTCATCGCGACGATAGGCTGCCCCTGGGGCGATGATGCGGACCGGGAGCGCCTTGATGCTTTCCATGGTGCGGATCTGCACGGAGGAGGTGTGGGTGCGGAGCAAGCGGCCATCGGCAAGGTAAAAGGTGTCGCTTTCGTTGCGGGCGGGATGATCGGCGGGCGTATTCAGCGCGTCAAAGCAATGCCACTCGGTCTCGACTTCAGGTCCATCGGCAAGGGCAAATCCCATCCGGCGCAGCGTGCGGACGGCGAGATCGCGGATCTGGGTAAGGGGATGCAGGGATCCGGTACCGACACCAAGGCGGCCGGGGAGGGTAATATCAATGCCGTCAGCGACTTTGGCATCGGCTGCTTGTTGAAGCGCTTCTTGGCGGGAAGTGAGACCGCTGGTAATGGCGTCGCGCACTTCGTTGAGCTTGGCGCCGACCTCTTTGCGCTGGTCTCCGGGCACGTCTTTCATGCCGGAACTGAGGGCCGTGAGACTGCCTTTTTTTCCCAGGTAGGCGACGCGGAAGGTTTCCAGAGCGGTTTCGTCTGTGAGCGTTTCGAGTTCGGCGAGCGCCTGGGTGCGGAGTTGGTCGAGTTGCGTGAGCATGGGAATGAGGGAGGCGCAAATTGGCAAGGAACAGCGCGGGAGCAAGGAGAGGTTTGCGCTTGCCAGTTGTGGCGACGTTGTTCTAGGCTCTAGGCCTCTATGAAACAGAATTCAGCGGATTCAGCGTCACGTCGGGATTTTTTGCGGCAGACATTCGGAGCAGGGGTTGCTGTGCTAACTGGCAGCGGCTGTGCGGCTTTGATGCCGGGCGGCGGGAACTGGATCGATGCGCACGTGCATGTTTGGACGCCTGACACCGATAGATATCCGCTGGCGGCGGGGTTTACGAAGGCCGGAATGTCGCCGCCAAGCTTCACGCCGGAGCAATTGTTTGCGCACTGCAAGCCGGAAGGTGTGGCGCGTATCGTGCTGATCCAGATGAGCTACTACCAGTACGACAATCGCTACATGCTGGACATGATGCAGGCTCATCCGGGTGTCTTTTCAGGCGTCGCTATTATTGACGAGCACGCTGCGGATGTGCGAGGCCGAATGAAGGCGCTGAAGGAGGCGGGGGTGCGTGGTTTTCGCATCACTCCAGGCAAACAGCCCATTGATGCGTGGCTGGGATCTCCTGGGATGAAGGAGATGTGGAAGGTGGCGGCTGATGAGGGGCTCAATATTTGTGCGCTCATCAATCCAGAGGCGCTGGAGGCGATCAATAAGATGGCGGATCAGTTTCCCGAAACGGGGCTGGTGATTGATCATTTTGCGCGCCTGGGCATGGCGGGGCCTGTGTTACGCGGTCCGCTGGATCGGTTGCTGCATCTTTCCAAGCACTCGCGGGCGCATGTGAAGACCTCTGCCTTTTATGCGCTGGGCGCGAAAAAAGCGCCGTATCTGGATCTGGGGAAGATGATCAAGGAACTAAGGGATGCGTATGGGGCGGAGCGGTTGATGTGGGCCAGTGATTGTCCGTTTCAGGTCGATCCTGGCCACAACTATCATGACTCGATTGCGTTGGTGCGGGATCGTTTGGACTTTTTGACTGCGCACGACAAGGAGTGGATGTTGCGCCGCACAGCTGAAAGGGTGTTTTTCTCGTGATGATGAAGTTCGATCGGCTGAGGATTGGTTGCTTAGCCTTGCTGGTGGTCAGCGTGCGTGCAGATGAGCCCGTGACTCCTCAGGCGGAGGGCGAGGACTTGGAGGTGACCCTGTTTGCGCAAGAGCCGATGATTCAGACGCCGACGGGTTGTGCCTTTGACCCCAAAGGGCACCTGCTGGTCATCGAGAGCCAGACGCATTTCCGGCCTGCTGATTGGAAGGGGCCAGAGCATGATCAGGTGGTGGCCTTGATCGATTCGGATGGTGACGGTCGTGCGGACAAGCGTGTGGTGTTTCTCGATGAGACGGACATGACGATGGACATCGCTGCTGGGCCGGATGGATGGATGTATCTTTCGACTCGGAATGAGATTCTGCGTGCCCGCGATGACGATGGTGATGGTCGCGCGGAGAAGGTGGAACGTCGGTTGGTATGGATGGAGAGCGAGAGCCGCTATCCGCACAATGGCCTGTCTGGGCTGGCCTTTGATGGCAAGGGGTATCTGTATTTTGGGATGGGCGAAAACCTCGGCGGTGCCTATACGCTGCAGGGCACGGACAGTGAGATCTTTCACGATCAGGGAGAAGGTGGCAACGTTTGGCGGGTGACGACGGAGGGTAAACGGTTGCGGCGGATCGCGACGGGTTTTTGGAATCCCTTTGGCGTCTGCATCGGCCCGGGCGGGAATGTTTTCGCGACCGATAATGATCCCGGTTCGTGTCCGCCGTGTCGGTTGTTGCATGTGGTGGATGGCGGCGACTTTGGATTTCAATACCGGTATGGTCGTGGTGGGCTCCATCCGTTTGCCTCATGGAATGGGCAGCAGCCAGGCACTCTGCCGATGATGGCGAGAACGGGGGAGGCACCCTGTGATGTGTTGTACTATGAGCAGCGTTCAAACCCAGCGTATCGCGGATTGGGTGCACCTTGGGTGGGGTCTCTGCTGGTGGCGAGTTGGGTGGATCATCACATCGAAAGTTTTCGGCTGACACCGAAGGGGGGGACCTTCGTGGCAGAGCGCAAGATTCTTTGCCACGGTGGTGGCGACTTCCGGCCTGTGGCGATGGCCATGGCTGCGGATGGTGCTCTTTTTGTCACGGACTGGGTGAAGCGTGACTATGAGCTACATGGGCTCGGTCGCGTCTGGAAAATCCAAGCAAAGGCCGCGCATGTGGTGGATGCGGTGTCCGCTCCTGCGCTGGCAAAGGATGAGACGCTTACCTTGATCGAACGGATGGAGGATGGTCCTGCGCCGAGTGCAGACGAGGCGTTGAGTTGGCTCGCGATGACGGATGCCTATCCGTATCGAGCAGGGGTGAGGCGGTTGTCGCGTGAAGGTGGGCTGGTGCTGGCGTTGGCGGATTCGCCCCAGGCAGAGATGCGTGTGCGGTGCGGATTGTTGCTGGCGACCCGACTCGGAGTGGAACGTGAGGGAGTGGATAAGCAGCATCTGCCACTGGCAATCGCTAGACAGATTCTGCGGGCTCTGCGGGACCCCGATCCTGCGGTGGCAATGGCTGCGTTGCATTGGATTTCTGATGATCGGCTTCAGGCGTTTGCGGCGGATGTCAAGCTCGTGCAGATGGATCCTGGGGTGACAGCCGATGTTTTTTACGGTGCCGTGACGACTCTGGCACGGCTGGAAACGGAGAATCCCGGGGAGGGCGATCTGGTGAATCGGCTGAAAATACTGTTGCAGGATGAGGGGGTAAAGGAAGCGCAGAAGAAGCTGATTCTTTCTATCATGCCAGACGCGGGGAAGAACGTGAAGATGGCAGACCTGCTGCCGATTTTTCGGAAGGGTAAGCCGGTGTTCCAGTCGTGGCTGGCCCACTACATTGGACTTCTGGGAACTGAAGAGGCGGCCAAAACTTTGCGGGCGCTCGTCTTTGACGAGGTGCATCCTGCCGAAGTGCGAGCGGCGGCGCTGCTGCACATCGTTCCGGGTGCCGCGGACGAGGCGGGGCTGCTAAACATGTTGGGCTCGGAAAGTCGCGAGCTGAAGCGTGCCGTGGCGGCCAGTTTGCAGGGCGTTTTGCTGGGGTTTGAGGAGCGCAAAGTACTGAGTGCGACGACCGATGCGGTCCTACGAGCGAAAGCAAATCGTGCCATGGGTGAGCCGTATTTTTCGCGTGAGCGGCCAGAGCTGAAGGACGTGGATGGCTGGCTGAGTTTTTTGGAAAAAGTTCCCGGGAAACCCGATATCGAACATGGGCGTGAGGTGTTCCTATCGCCGCGTCTGGGTGGCTGCGCTGTCTGCCATCGAGTCGATGGGCTTGGCAGTGGTGCGGGGCCGGAGCTGACCCACATCGGAGCGATTGCGGAGGTTCGGGCGATCGTTGAATCGCTTTTGCAGCCAAATGCCAACGTGTCGCCGCAGTATGAGTCGTACTCAATCACGCTCAAGGACGCAGAACCCAAGGTGGTCTTCGAGTTGAGCGAGCGGGGAGGGAACCATCAGTACATCGATCTGGCGGGGAACATCCTGGATGTAAAAATCGAGGATCTGGTGAAGCGTGAGCGCCTGCCGGTGTCGATCATGCCCGAGGGATTGGTGATGCGACTAACGGATGCCGAGGTGCGGGACTTGGTTGTGTTTTTGGCTTCGCAGTGAGCCGACGGTTGGGAGCCGTCGCCCTTGGTGGTGATTCGCCTTGGCGAGGGTGAACAAAAAAGCGGACGAGAGTTGCCTCTCGTCCGCTGATGGAATTTTCGAACTCTTGCGGGTTAGGCGAAGAGGCTTGTGAGCGGTTGGCCTTTGTCGCAGACGGTGAAGGGACGCTTGCTGGGGCTGTAGATCACTTGATCCAGTGGGAGGCCCAAGCCATAGGCGATGGTCGCGTTCAAGTCTGGGATCTCGATTTTGTTTTCCACGACTTCGCGTCCTTCTTTGTCGGTCTTCCCATAGACTTGGCCACCGGCGATGCCGCCGCCAGCCATGATGCCGGAGAAGGCTTTCGGATAGTGGTCGCGCCCCACATTTTGGTTGATCGTTGGCGTGCGGCCAAACTCGGAGGTCAGAACGACCATGGTTTCCTTGAGCAGTCCGCGCGCGTTGAGATCCTGAAGCAAGGAAGCGACGGCCTTGTCGAGCGTGTCGCAGAGTTCTGGAACACGAACAAAGTTCGCCTGGTGGGTATCCCAACCGCCGAGGGAGACCTCCACGAAGCGGACGCCGCGTTCGACGAGTCGACGGGCGAGGAGGCAACCTTGGCCGAAGGTGTTCTTACCGTAAGCTTCGCGGAGAGGGTCTGCCTCCTCAGTGAGATCAAAGGCCTTGAGATCCTCACTCTTCATCATTGTGATCGCGTCATCGTACATGTCCGCGTAAGCAGTGACATTGCGCTGCTGGAAAGTTGAGCGGAATTCCTGGTCAAGGTTATCCGCCAAGGTCATGCGCGCATTGAACTGCTCTTCGCTAAGGCCAGGCAGGCGCTTGACGTTTTTGATTCCGTTTTCAGGGTTGCTGACGAACAGCGGATTGTTCTTGGCGGGAAAGAACCCGGCACCAGGGTGGCGACTGTCATTGCCGACGTAAACGTTGTTTGGCAGTGTGCTATTCCCGCCGCCTTGGAAGACATTCAACCATGCACCCATGGCTGGGTGGCGAATGGTGCCGCGGAGGGCATAACTGGTGTGCATCATGTAGTTGCCCTGTTCGTGTGCGCCCTGGGTGGACGACAGCGAGTTGAGCACCGCTACGTGGTGCATCTGCTTGGCAGTCAGTGGCAGATATTCGGAAATACGCACGCCATCAGCACTGGTCTTGATGGGGCGTGTTGGGCCAGCTGTTTCGACACCTTCCTTTGGATCCCAAGTGTCCAGGTGGCTTTGACCACCGGACATATACAGGTAGATGACATTCCGTGCGGTCGGCACCTGCTTCAGCTTGGACGAGCCCTCAAACGGAGCTGCGGAAGCTTTGGGGGTGAAGATGTTTGGAAGCAGACCAACACCCAAGAGGGAACTGGCAGTGCGGGCTGCGAACTGGCGGCGAGAGATCTCGCTGCTGCGATTGATACTGGAACGGAGGCTGTTGCTCATGGTCCTGGTTTTTCTTGGGTTTGGTTACTGGTTGAAAATGAACTGCTGGGTATTGATAAGCGCAAAGATAAGGTCTTCCATGCTGGTCAGGCCGGTCTCGGATGCTTTGATCCAGGTCTGTCGTTCTTTGTCGGTGGGCTTACGGCTAAACAGGGCCATGTAAGCTGCCTCCACTTTGTCGTCGGGGTATGGCGCCTTGTTGATCGTCAACATGAGCTGCGAATACTGATTCATGATCTGCGGCAAGAGGCTGCCGTTCATCATGGCGAGCGCCTGCGGCACCGAGGCATCAAGGTTCGCATTCTCGATCGTCTCACGATCGCTCTGGCCAAATTCGCGCAGGTAGTGACCGCGAGGTGCGGGGCTGGGAAGCTCCGCAGACCGGACGTAGTCGCGGTTTTGTTGAGCGCGGAAGCTGAAATATGCACGCTGCTGTTTTTCAGGGATCTTGTAGTAGGCTGCTTCTTCTGCCCAGACCTTCATATTCGCGTCTTTGTCTGCTTGGGTTTCTTCTTTCGACTTCGGTGCCTTGTCGTAGCCAGGGATGAAGATGCGACCAGCGGCATCATCGCCGCCTGCTGCGGCCATCATCATGTCCATACTGCTGGTGGCCACTGTGGTGCCGCCATCTTTCCCTGGGGTGTAAACAGTTGGCACGACACCTTTGTCCTTGGCCAGTTGCATGAAAGCGGGTAGCACCACATCGCGATTGGCGGCAGCGCGAGTTGCACGCTCGACTGCTCGCTGTTCTTCGCGCAGGGTGCGGACAAGGGCGTCGTTTTTGGCATCGCGAGCAGCGGAGATCTTGGCGGTGAGTTCGCGAGTGCGATCTGCCTGATCCTTGATCTTCATTGCCGTTTTCTGGGCATTGGCAAAGAGGACATCGGGATGAACGGCATCGGTTGCGTCTGCGATCTTCTTACCTGCGAGGATGCGGTATTCGGAGGCCTCACGCAGGGGTGTGTTTGGCATGTCAGGATTTGGATTGATAAGGGCGACGAAGGAATCCCACATCTGTTCAGGGCTCATGCGACGAAGAATCGGGCCAGTGAAGTTGTAGGCGACTCCTGCGGGCACTTCCTCACGGGTAACCTTAGCCTGATAGGCGCGGGTATTGAAAACGGCTGCCTGAAAGGTCCGAAGATCATACTTGGATGCGATCATGAGCTGCTCCAGCTCCTTCATGAGCTCAGGAATCATTGGTGCGCTGGTATCGAGGATTTCGTCAAGTGGCTCGATGAGCGCCATGCCGAACGCGCGCTTCCACATGCGGTTGGCGATGACGGTGGTGAAGCGTGGATTCTGCGGGGAGGTCATCCAGTTCGCGTAGGTCTCCAGTTGGCTTTCGCCAGGCTTGGCCTGGGCGGCGTGGCCCATCATCGTTGCGGGTGCGACGATCGATTTTGGCTTGGCATCGTCATACTGATAGTCATGCGGCAGCGCCAGTTTGCGTGTGTCCTGGAAGCTGACAGAGGTGTAGCGGACGGGATCACGCAGCGGGCGCAGGGCTTCGTCCATGGCGCGGCTCTCTTTGCTGAGATCGGTGCGAACGAGTTGATACTGCGCCTCAGCTTTTTTGCGTTCGGCGTCGTAAGAGGCGCGTGCGGCGGTCGCTGTTGCAGTTGCGGCTTTAACCTTTTGTTGGTGGGCTTCTGTTAGGGCCTTACGCTCCTCTGGCGTTGCCTTTTTACTGATCGTTGGTGGCCTGCGGGTGAGATCGCGGAGTGCACGGTCTGCTTGGTCGGAGGCCGCTTTTGCCGCAGTCGCTGCGGCGTAGATCTCAGTCTTTTTGTCTTGGTCCTTAGCGCGCATCATGTCGCGCACCTCGCCGAGACCACCACCATAGTAATCGTTTGTGTTTACGGGATAGGTGAAGGCCGCCATCTCGTAGAATTGCTTCTGCGTCCACTTATCAAAGGGGTGGTTGTGGCACTGAGCGCACTCGATGCGAGTGCCAAGGAAGATGCGGGCAGTGGTGGCCATGTTGTCCAGTGGCATGCCACGGTCGCGCATGTAGTATCCGATGGCACCATTGTCCCAAGCCTGACCGGTCGCGGCAATCATCTCGCGAACGAACTGATCGTAAGGCTTGTTGGACCGCAGGGAGTCTTTGATGAAGTTCGTATAGGCTGCACCAGTGATGGCACCAATCTGGCCGCCTGCGGACTGGGCTCGCAAAACGTCTGCCCAATAGTTAAAAGAGTTTTGCACGTAGCCCTCGCTATTGAGAAGCTTGGTGATCAGTTCCTGACGCTTGGTGGGTGACTTGGACTGGAGAAATTCTTCGGTCTCGCGAGTCGTCGGGATGCGGCCGATGATGTCGATGTAGAGTCGGCGGACAAGTGTGTTGTCGTCCGCTGCTGGGTTAATCTTGAGCCCTTGCTTGGCCCAATGAGATTCCAAAACGGAATCGATTTTTTTTGCTGCCTCCAGCGGATTAATCGATGCGGCAGTGGCCATGCTGGACATGACAAGCGCTGAGATCGTGGTGAGGAAGAGGTTTTTCTTCATGTGGGGGATACGACAATTAAAGGTTAGTATTTCACAATCTTCGCAAATAACTCTCAAGTACGAGAAATCCGAGGAACGTGTGGAACGCCTCAGATTTCGCGAATTGAGTTGGTGAATTAAGCGAGGCTCCAGCCTTCGCGCGGTGTGCGCTTCAGGAAACGCTCTGCCTCTGGGAAGTTCGGGATCTTCATGTTTTTGGCATCCCACTGGATCTTCCTACCTGCACGGAAGGCGACATTCCCGAGGTGATTGGCCTCGGTCAGAGGGCCAGCGTAGCTGAATGGGCTACCGGTCGGTGTGCCATTGCGGATGGCGGCGAGCCATTCGGCGTGATGCCCGGGAGAGTCTGGGATAAAGGGTTTTGGCCGCTGGAAGTCTTTGAATTGATCTTCTGGCAGCAGGGCATGTTTGCCGTAGTCGGAGACGAGCATGCCTTTGTCGCCAATGAAAAGGACGCCACTGTTCCATTTACTGACGACGGAATCATTCTTCCAGATTTCTGGCTTCGTATCACCCTGGTGCCAATGAAGTTTGCAAGCTGGCATATCGCCACGCGGGCCGTACTCGTAGGTCACGGACATCGTAGCAGGAGCGATGTCTGGATGCGGGGCCGGGCCAAATGGCTCAATGGTCAGAGGTGCGTCCAGCTTCAGTGCCCAGAAGGGCAGGTCATTCCAGTGGGATCCAAGATCCGACATGGTGCCATTGCCAAAATCCCACCAACGGTACCAACGCGGACCGGGGAAATAGGCTTCATGAAATGGCCGATACGGTGCAGGGCCAATCCAAAGATCCCAGTCGAGGAATGGTGGGGGCTCTTGGGCGACGGTGGGACGCTCAGTGACGTGATAGACGTCCTTGTTTTTTTCTGCGTCTTCCTTGGATTGCAAACCCCAGGCGCGGGAGACGCAGACGTGAACCTCGCTGACTTTGCCGATGGCACCCGACTGGATTAACTCAACGACACGGCGGTAGTTGGGCATGCCGTGAATCTGCGTGCCCATCTGTGTGACGACGCCTTTTTCTGCCGCTGTCTGCGTGAGGAGTCGTGCTTCCTCCACATTGTAAGAGAGAGGTTTTTCTGAGTAGACGTGTTTATTGGCCAGGAGCGCAGGCAGGGTGGCGAAGGCGTGGGTGTGCTCGGTGGTGCTGACGACGACGGCATCAATGTCGTTCATGTTTTCGTGTAGCTTGCGAAAATCGCGATAGGTCCGCGCTGCGGGAAACTGAGCGGCTGCACGCTCAAGATTTTGGGCATTCACATCGCAGAGCGCGATGACGTTGTCGCCTTCTTTGGTCAATTCCTTCAAGTTGGCGCCGCCACGTCCACCAACACCGATGAACGCCAGATTGAGTTTCTTGCCCGGAGCTTGGGAGCGGAGGATGGCTGGAAATCCGATGGCTGAAACGGCGAGCGCGGAGCCTTTAGAGAGAAATTGCCGACGTGATGTTGAAGTGCGGAACATGGGGAATGAACGCACCGCGCCGCGCGGGTCTTGCGGCGGTTGATGTCTTCTGCCGACATGGGGTCGGACGATGATGCTCACGTTTTCCAGTCACCTATTTCGCGGCGGCGACAATGCGCTTGTAGCCTTCACGAATCAGGCCGATGTCGGAATCAACAGCGATCCAGGAGAGTCCGAGTTCGAGCATCGCGGCCATGTCCTCGGTTCGGCGCAGCAGGATGCCGCACTCTTTGCCAGATTCTCGAGCCGCGAGGGCGACCCGGGTGACGCAATCGGCGTAACTGCGCTCAGATTTTTGCGCCAGCAAATCGTAACCGAGATCGGCGGGCCCAATGAAGAGCACGTCAATGCCATCAACGGCGGCGATGGCAGCGGCCTGATCGACGGCGTCCAAGGTCTCGATCTGGGCGATGATTTTGGGGCGCGGCATCTGCTTTTCATCATTGGGGCGCAGGCCGTAGCCGACGGCGCGGACGGTGCGCGCGACTCCTCTGTGTCCTCTCGGCGCGTAGTGCGCAGCCTTCACGATGCGCTCGGCATCATCCACGCTACAAACGCGTGGCACCATGATGCCGGCTGCTCCCCAGTCCAGCACGCGCCCGATCAGATCGTGATGTGGAGCGCCGACTCGCACGATGGTTTGGATGGGGCTGCCGCGGGTGGCGCGCAGTTGATCGGGGATGGCGGCATCGGTAGCGCTGCCGTGTTCGAGATCAAAGAGCAGCCAGTCAAAGCCACTGTCTGCGGCGAGTTCTGCTACGGTGGTCGAGCCAAGCGAGAGCCAGGTGCCGAGTTTGAAGGAAGGTGGGGTCATAAAAGGGAGAAGTCAGAATCTGTGCGGAGCCCCTGCAGTGCAAGGTGGATCCGCTGGAGCGTGAACGCTCTGAGATCAGCCCCAGTGTCACCAGTGCCGATGAGAAAAAACTGGGCGTCGCGATCAAAATACCCGGCACCGACGCGGATGACAGCTTTCACGATCATGTTGCGCAGAAGGTGAAGCCAGAACCGACGGCGGTGTTCGGAGGGCAGGGGACGAACGCTCAGATAGCCTTCGAAGGCTTGGGCGACGAATGCTGTATCGTGAAAGCAGGCTAGTAGCGAGAGATCGTCCATCTCATCGCCGCTGATTGCATCTTCAAAGTCGATGAAGGCCGCGATGCGATCTTGTGTGCCGAGGATATTCCACAGCGCGAGGTCCTTGTGAACGAGACAGCCCTGCGGCAGATCGAGCAATGGCGCGTGTTCGGTGATGGCGCCTTCGATTTCGCTACGCAGTGCAGCGTCGATGAATCCTCTGTCGGTTAGAAAAGTGAGATGCTGATCCAGTCGGACATGAAAATACGCACGGTAGGATGTGTGACCGGCGACTAGAGCGCTGGGACGTGGGCGGGAAGGAGTCTCCAAAGGACCAAAGCCCATCGGCTGGATGCCTTGCCATTTCGCCACGGCAGCGCCAATGCCGAATGCGATGCTGGCGACATCGAGGTCACCTTTTTTGAACCAATGATTGAGGTCTGGGTGTGGCACCAACTCCATCGCCTGCCAAGCGAAAGGATAGAAGGGGGTGCGCTTCTCCATGACAAAGACTTCTGGAGTCGGCACACCATGAAGGCTCACGGCTTTCATCAGGTCAGACTCAATCTTCAGATGACCGTCGTCGTCTTCGCCGTCCTGCACCCGCACAAACATCGGCTTCCCATCGACCTGGGCGCGCCACGTGAGGTGGTGCCCCTGGGAGGCGGTTTGCGAGATGGATATGTGCCGCGCATTAAATCGCCGCCGCATCGCCGCGATGAGGTTTTCCTCGAGTCCCGGCTGCGGCACCCGCTGCTGCTGCGTGCCATGAAAGGCCGCCGGGCGGTCACACTTCCAGTAGTAGATGTCGCGGCGGTTCATTTGGATTCCATCACAGGCCGCCGTTTCCACCATGAGGCGATCAGACCGCCGAGGATGTTCTGCATGACACCGCTGAAGACACAGGCCGCTGCGGCGAGAGGCATGGCGGGAAAGTGCTTCTTGGCGAGACCGCTGGCCATGCCGCCGTTTTGCATCCCCACTTCGATGCTGACGGTGCGGGCGATGATCTCCGAGTAGCCGAGTGCTCGCGTCACCCAGTAGCCCACGCCGAAACCGATGACGTGCAAAAGGAGCGCGGCCATGGCGAGTCGTCCGAAGTTTGAAGCGATGGCATCGGCACTGGCGGCGACGATGCCACCGCTCACGAGCGTGAATGCCACGACCGCGATGGTAGGACCAAAGGCCCCGATGCTGTTGGCGACCTTCGGTGATTTCCAGCGGATGAGCACGCCGATCAAAACCGGCGCTACCACCATTTGAAGAGAGGAGAGGCAGAGGCCAACCACATCGACCGGCACATAGGCACCTGCCAGCCAACTGCACCACAAAGGCGTGAAGATGAAGGACATCAGGGTGGAAGCTAGCGTCAGCACGACGGATAACGCCACGTTTGCGCCTGCCAAAAAGCTGATGACATTGGAGGCCATTCCGCCTGGGCAACTGGCGACGAGAATGATCCCCACGGCGAGGCCCGGCTCCAGCTGCAGCAGTTTTGCCACCGCCCAACCTGCGAGAGGCATCACACTGTATTGCGAGATGAAGCCGAGCGAGACCGTTCCGGGCATGCGGCGGATTCCTTTGAAGTCATCGATGCTGAGCGTCAGTCCCATTCCCAGCATGGAAAACGACAGGGACCAGATGACCCAAGGCGTGGTGAACCAGAGCATCGTCTGCGGCCAAAAAAAGGCGATCACCGCCAGACTGACGAGCCAGATCGGGTAAAGATTGTTGAACCAAGTGAGAAAACGGGTCATGAGAGTTTAGTTGGCAGTGTCGCGCAAGCCTTTGAAATCGGGACCGCCAGCGCCGACGAAGCCGTTGCTGCTGCCCCCCTCATCCGGCGTGACCCAAAAGGAATACAACGAACCCCGGGTGAGATGGAAGCGGAATCGCACTGGCTGCCCCGCATGTTGGAACAGCTCGGGTAGCTCGATCTGCTGTTTGGTGAAGTCGCCAGCGAGGGGCGCGGAGGCTGCGATGACCTTGCCTGCCTCGTCCAGCAGTTCCACTCGCACTTCGCCATTCACGTTCGCAAAGAGATGATCGCCTTTGAACTTCACGGGGCGAGTCGTCAACTCGCCAGGCCCGTCCATGGAGGCAAAGCCATCGCGACGCAGTGTGGCGAGACCGATGCTGCCGCCGGTATACATGCCGCGATGACCGCTCGGCGCGATGCCGCTGGTGCCCATGTAGGGGAAAACGAGTTGATCATCGAGCACGACGAACACACCCGCAGCACCGTGCAGATACCCACGGTCCCATGATCCCTCGGTGCGTGAACCGACGATGAACCCGCTGCGGTCCGGCCGATCCCAATGAAAGCCATCGCGACTGAAGCCGAGCTCGAGATCGACCAACTTCGGGAACTTGCCCTTCTCGCAAATGCTGTTGTTTGGGCCACGATGGATGTAGTGCATGCCGACGATCAGGCTCTCGTAGGCCACGGCGTTGAGGCTGTAGAGTTGCGGCGTATCGCCCGCCCCGGGATAGCGACCCTGCGGCTCCGGCGCATCGAGTTTGTCGGTGCTGGTCCAATACACACCTTTGCCCCAGTCCGCACCTTTGAGGAACTCATCGCTCTCATAGTAGTAGCGGCTGCGACCGCGCGAGGTGCCGCGCTTGATGCTGAAGCACCATTTCTCGCGGAAAGGATTGTAGAAGAAAGAACAGTAATCATCGGCGGCGATGCTGGTTGTCACGGCATCGGACCACGTTTTGCCATCGGAGACATGCAGCGAGTGCATGAAGCCCTCGGGTCGTTGTTCCTTCGGCACATGCAGCCAGCAGGTGAGGTATTTGATGCGCTCGGCAGGCGACTTCGCGTTCAAATCGAACCACACGCAGTTGTCGGAACCGCCGGTGTTGAGTTTCGTTCCGGTCCAGCGCAGGCCTTCTGGCAAAAGCTCGCCGTGACGAGTCCAAGTTTTCATGTCAGGGCTGGTGGCAAGTGAGAGAGGTCCGCGCCAGCCTGCCACGTAGAACATCTTGAAAAGCTTCTCCGCAGGATCGTAAAACACACCGCCCTGTCCGGTGAAAGTGGTCGCTTCCTCTCCGGCTTCGCCCTGTGTGGACGGCCCGAGTTCGCGCTCGGTTTCGGCTTTGAAGACGGGATTGCCCTCAAACTTCTTCGCCTGATGAAAGGTGCGCTTGAGTGTGGTTTTCTCGATCAGGAAATCATCCACGAAGAGTTGCCTTCCGACATCGATTGGGATCGTCTTCGGTGGTCGTTTCAGATACGGCACCTCCATGGGTTCGGCGGAGTTCGGATCGCGAAATCGTGGGGGCCAGACATCGGGCAGTTCGATGCCGTTGTAGAGCTTCTCGGGTTTTGGTCCGGTGGCTTTGTTCACGAGCATCCGTAGCTTTGCGTCCTTCGATACGATTTTGCCAGCAAGCACATCTTCCTCGCGGAACTTGGCCATCAGGATCTCCGCATCTGAATGGCGATTCCAATCATAGAGGATGTAAATGAGGCCGTCAGGTGATTCGAAGCCGTCGGGATAAGACACCGCATTGCGCTCGTCGAGCAGCAGCCCACCCTTCCACGTCTGGCCTTCGTCGTCGGACAGATAGGCCGCCATGTGGGTGCGTTTTTGCAGTCGCTCAGTAGGCGATCCGTTTTTCACGAGCAGGATGCGACCCGACTTCAGGCGGCGCAGGAAGAAGCGAGCACTCACATTCTGCACCGTCGCGGCTTGGCGCGGTTCACTCCACGTCGCACCGCCATCGGAGGAAAAACTCTCGTGAGGTTGGCCCTTCGTGCGCGCCAGCATCCACAGGCGGCCATCGTTCAGTTCGACCATCATGTGCTCGTCGAACTGCCAGCCTGGGAACTGCAGACTCCCACGCTCCTTCCACGATGCGCCTTCATCGGTGGAGGCAAAGACACGCGCTGTCTGTTTGCGCCAATCGGACACCGGCAGCAGCCAGTCGCCGTTTTTGAGCACCGTCGGTTTGTTCAGCGTGCATCCGTCCGCGAACGGCACTGGCTCCGACCATGTGGGCTCGGCGGAATCGGGATCGTCGCAGCGCATGAACCAATTCGTCACGCGGTCGTCGGGATTGCCGAGTTGCTGATCAAAGAACAGCCACAAGCGTCCTTTCGGATCAGTCCACAGATTTCCCACCAGCGCACCGCTGAGCTTCTGCCCGAACTCCGTGCGCGCACCGACCGCCAGACGCGGCTTCGACCACGAGGCGCCATCGTCGTCGCTCGTCGCGAGTAGGAAGTAGCCGTCCTTCTTGTCGCCCGTGCCCGTCCAGCATCCCCAAATGCGACCCTTCGGCGTGCGATCCATGCCGATGATCATCGCGCCTGGCCTCGCATCGTCTTGAAACTCCGCACCGGGATTCGCGATCACCACCGGTGCATTCGGATCACGCACTCCGACCCGGGCACCGTCGGCGAGCACCAAGAGCACCATCTTCCGAAACTGCAGTCGCTCGCCCGCCTTGACCGCTTTGCGATAGAGGCTCACACGATTGATCTCGCCGGGGAAAAGCTGTGTTTCTGGCACATCGACTTTTGCGAAGCCCGCCTTCTGCAAGGCTTCCTCCTGACTCGCGGCTTTGGGACGGATCGTCGGAGTGAGGGCAAACAGCGTCCCTGCCTTCGACACGGTCACATCCATCTTTTCGATGCTCGTCCGCAGAAACGGCAGGTCTTTGACTGCATCAGGCATTTCATCAATGACATACTCGCGGTCGGTGAAGAGCTTCACGCCGCGCTTCATCACAACCGGTGCATCCGGCGGAGGTGCGGGCCATTCGATGCGCTTTTGGCCTGCCTGCGACTCGAACTTCCCCACGTCCTCCAGTTTGCCAAACATGATGCGCTCCTTGCGACTCGCGTCCTTGTCGCCCTGCGTCACCGCGAGCCAGATCGTGCCGTTGTGCTCGTGGAAGGTCGGGTATTGGAAGGACTTCGGCGTCTCGAAGCGATACTTGCGCTCCCAGGTCTTGCCATCGCGCGAGATGTCCACGTTGAACACACTGCGGTTCACGCCCTGGATCTTCGTCGCCTCCTGCCAGCCGAGGTAATAGACGCCACCGAACTTGTCGAAGGTCGGCTTCGAGTTCGCGCCGTTCGGCACCTGCGGCATCTGCTTGCCGACGCTCCACGTTTTGCCATCAGCGCTCGTGGAGAAGTGGTAGTTGCCCTTGTCATTGCGAATGATGGCCATCCAGGTGCCATCGGGCAGGCGATTCACCGCAGGCTCGCTCAGTTGCTCTGACTGCGGTTCGTTGAAGTGCCCGAGCACTTCAAAGGTCTCCAAATCGTCGTGCACCAACGCCAGCGCATTCTGTTTGCCGCTGAAGTTGTTCAAAGCCACGTAGAGCTTGCCATCGAACTTCTTGAACGAATCAAAGATGAAGAAAGCCGAATCCACCGCCTTCTTTGTGAATCCCTGCGCCGCCGCATCCGCATGAAAATACTGCGGCTGAAAATCAAAGGTCCCCGCTGCTGTCTTGAGCTTCGCCTTATGGATCGTCTTCACGAACTCGCCGCTCTTCAGATCAAAGTCGCGATACCACATCTGCGATTGCCGCTTGCCCGGATCTTCGCTCGTGAAGTAGCAACGAAGCGTGCCGTCATCCTTCTGAAGGATGCGCGGCACAAAACAAGCCCCCACCGGCAGCGTCTCGTTCTCAAACACCTGCTCGCCCTTCGCAAAGTCGATCACCTGCTCCAACGCGAGGGTCTTCAAGTTCACGATCGACAACGTGGCATAAATGAA
Organism: Verrucomicrobiaceae bacterium; assembly: GCA_024232965.1. Classification (GTDB taxonomy): domain Bacteria; phylum Verrucomicrobiota; class Verrucomicrobiia; order Verrucomicrobiales; family Verrucomicrobiaceae; genus JACKQF01. The sequence continues at coordinate 33,885 of JACKQF010000012.1, forward strand.
CGGCCATCCCGCGCTCTCTCCCGCCTTCACATCATTCGCCTCCGTCACGATGTAAGCACGGTCACCCACACAAACAAACTCCGCATCATGCGCCCCTTTCACGCGAGGCGCGGAGGTGTTCACAAGCCGCTGCATGACGATGTCGCCCGCGAGCGCAGGGTCCCACTCAGCAGGCAAAAGCTTCGGCTTGTCGAGCTTACTGATGATTTGCTTCAAGATCACCGCGCCGGAGACGTTCTTGCCTGCGATTACATCTTCCTCTTTGAACTTGGCCAGCAGGATCTCGCCAGCGCCTTGGCGATCCCGGTCGTAGGTGATCCATAGGAGGCCGTCTTTGTCTTGGATACCATCGGGGTAGGAGATGCTGCTGCGTTCATCGAGGAGGAGGCCTTCGTTCCAGGTCTGGCCGTCGTCGGTGGAGATTTGGGCGGTGAGGTGGCTGCGACCTTTGAACTTGTAGTGGTTCACGAGGAGGAGGTTGCCGGAGGTGAGGCGGCGAATGAAGAAGCGGGAACCTGGGTTGGCGATGGTGCTGGCTTTGGGTTCGTCCCAAGTCTCGCCCTTGTCTGATGAATGGCTTTCCCAGAGGAAGCCACTGCCGGTGCGCGTAAGGAGCCAGAGACGCCCGTCCTTCAGCTCGACGATCATGCATTCGAGCGCCCATTTGGGAGTATTGAGAGCGCCGTGGAGCTTCCAGGTTTTGCCTTCATCGTGCGAGATGCCGACGCCTTGGAGTTGGTCGGAGAAGGGGAACCAATCGTGTGCGGGCTTCACCGCGTGAGTCACGGGCATGATCCACTCGCCGGTGGAAAGCACCGTGGGTTTGTTCATGCGGAAGGCGAAGGGGGCTTCATCGAAACCGACGCGGAATTCGTCACCGAATACCGGAGGCGTGGCGTCCGGGTCATCGCAAATGCGGGCGTGGACGTCATGAACGGCGGTGTCTTTATTGCCGCGATTGAAGATATACCAAAGGCGACCCTTGGGATCGATCCACAGCGTAGGATCGAAACACCGTGTCCCATCCTTTGGCAAACCCATGGCCTGCGGTGAGGTGAAGGTCTTGGCCTGATCATCGCTGTAGCAAAGCAGCACCGTGTTGTCGGGTGATGGCTCCTTTGGCCCGCCGGTGAACCAGGAGGAAAACACGCGACCGTTCGCGGTGCGTTCCAATCCAGGGATGCCTTGCCAAGTGCGCTCCATCTCGGCTCCCTCAACTTTGACGACGGCGAAAGACGCGGCGCAGGAGAGAAGTAGAAGGAAGAGTCGGTGAATCGTCATGGACGAGAGAACGAAGCTCAAAGGTCTATTTCGCGGGAGTAGATACGCCTTAGCGTGTTATGGTAACACCGTGGACGCTTCGGTTACCCTGTCCAGCGATCCCGCCGTTCGTTTCAACGGGGGATTGGTTGAGTGTTTGGCATGGTGGCTCCGTCGTCTCAGCCACTAAGCCAAGCGTGTTTTGCCAAACTCTATCGGGTGCGTCGCTTGTGGGATGCACACAGTCCACAGTCCGCCGCGCCAGATGCTGACTGGTTTCTAAATGGCAGCGAGTTCGTTGCCGGGTTTCCACTTGATGCTGCAGCCGGTGCTAGGGCGTTGGGGGGCACATGGGGGCTGGCCTGCGAGCATTGCCGTCAGGGCTTGGCGGAGGTCGGCACCGTCGACGGGCTTGCCGTTGCCTGGGCGGGAATTGTCAAACTGGCCAGCGTATTGGAGGCGAAGTTCGCCATCAAAGAGGAAGAAGTCTGGGGTGCAGGCGGCGTGATAAGCGTGGGCTGCAGTCTGATCGGCGTCGACGAGATAAGGGAATTCCCAGCTGTGTTTTTGCGCAAAAGTTGGCATCTTGTCGGCGGCGTCAGCAGCGTAGCGGGTGGGATCGTTGGAATTGATCGCTACGACTCCGACATTGGCGGCATCGCATTCTTTGGCGAAGATGGCGAGGGCATCGGCGAGATGGACGACGTAGGGGCAGTGATTGCAAACGAACATCACGAAGAGGCCACGAGGACCGCGAACGTCGTCCAGCGTGACGAGTTCGCCGCTGGCATCGGGGAGTTCAAACTCAGGTGCGGGGCTCTGGAGATTGAGGAGGTGAGTGGAGGGAACTTCGGCCATGGTTCAGGGTATTTTGATGACGCCGACGGTGGTGTTGTCCTGGCGTTCGTTGTTGATGCGACGGATCGCAAAGATGATGGCGTCGGCGATTTTGTCCGCAGTGGTGTGCTTGCCAAAGCCGAGCAATTCTTCGAGTTGCTGATGGCTGAGGGTAAAGATGCCGTCGCTAGCGGCGATGATGATGTCTCCGCTGTGAAGAATGAATGGCTCATTCATGAAGTCCACCATAGGAATGGGCGCACCGAGGAGCGCGGACTGGAGTGTGTGACGATCAGGGTGATGCTCTGCGTCCTCCCGTGTTATCTCTCCGCGTTCGACCCGTTCCTCCAGGATCGGTGTGAGGGAGTGATCTTCGTTGAGGCGGTGGAGTTCGCCGGCGCGGAAAAGGAATAGCGGGGAATCGCCGACGGAAATCCAGTTGAGCATGCCGTGGCTGACAAGGATTGCCAGCATGGTGGTGCCCATCGGGGCCCCGGTGTTGGGCATGCGATTCGTCAGGATGCCGAGGGTATCATTGGCACGATCCAAAGAAATGCGGAGGCGCCAGGAGTGCGATGCATCGTTTTCGTGGTAGGCGCGGACAAACGAATTGACCGCTACGTAACTGGCCACGCTGCCTCCGGTGTGGGCACCTAGCCCATCGCCGACGACGAGAAGGAGTCTGCACAGTGGGTCCTCATCGCCATCTGCGGCGTCCGCGAAGGCATAGTAGTCTTCTTGGTAATCGCGGCGCCCTCTATACTGGCGCGCGGCAAAGTCTTGCTCTTGAATGAATGGCTCTGGCGGGGGCGGAGCGATGGGGACGGGCTTGGTTTTGCTCAAAATGGCGATTTGTTAGTGGGCTGAGAAACGCAGAACAGTCGTTGTGTGGTAGGTCTGCCCCGGGCGCAGGACGGCGCTGGGGAATTTCGGTTTGTTCGGACTGTCAGGGTAGTGCTGTGTCTCCAGGCAAAAGGCGTGGCGGGCCTCATAGACGTGGCCATCTTTACCTGCTACGCCTTTCAGGTGATTGGCGGTGTAGAGTTGGATGCCTGGCTCGGTAGTCAGAACTTCAAGGGTGCGTCCGCTGGCGGGGTCTCGCGCTGTTGCTGCGCTGCGCAGGCCAGTGCCGGGAACGACGAAGTTGTGGTCATAGCCTTGGCCCTGAATCAGCGGCTTGCAGTCAACCTCGATGCGCTCTCCGATGCGGTGGGCGGTGATGAAGTCCAGTGGAGTGTCTGCGACGGGGGCGATCTCGCCGGTGGTGATGAGTTTATCGTCAGTTGGGGTGAAGGTGGTGGCGTTGACTTGCAGTTCGTGATCGAGGATGGTGCCGCTACCTTCACCGCCGAGATTGAAGTAGCTGTGGTTCGTCAGGTTTACGACAGTCGGCGCGTCGGTCTCGGCTTTGTAGTCGAGCACGAGTTCGTTCTGATTGTTCAAGGTATAGGTGACGGTGCAGTCCAGTTTTCCAGGGAAGCCCTCTTCGCCTGCGGCGCTGGTGTAGCGAAGTTCGAGAGAGACACCATCGGACAGTTCGCGAGGCGTTGCTTGCCAGAGTTGCTTATCAAACCCGACCTTGCCACCGTGGATATGGTTCTCACCTGAGTTGGCAGTGACCTTGTATTCGGTGCCATCGATGCTGAAGGCCGCGCCGCCAATGCGGTTGGCGTAACGTCCAGTGATGCAGCCGAAGAACGGATTCTTTTCAAGGTAAGGTGCCAGCGTGTCGAAGCCAAGAACGACATCTGCCATCTTCCCCTCTTTATCCGGCGCAGTGAGGCTGACGAGGATGCCGCCGTAGTTCATGATGCGAGCCTCCATCCCGCCAGAATTGCGCAGGGTGAAGAGCCGCACATTCCCACCATTGGAGGTTTCTCCCCAGGGTTCAGACGTGATCGTAGCAGCGGGGTTAGCTATGGGCATGGCGAGGCAAAGAGTTGGGATGAGAAAACGCAGGTTCATGGTGGTGGGTTGGACAGCCGGGAGCCAGGCGCTGACTGAGAGCCCAGATTCTGACGCCAGAACGGTCAGTGACAAGAAGGAAGTGCATCCGCGATGCGAAAACAGGGACGCGCCCTGATTCGAGCTTTTACGCGGTTGGGGGCTTCGGCGGGCGTCGCATCCACCACAACATGCCAGCAGGGAAAAGGATGAAGGCGGCCAGCGGGAGTATGGAGGACCACCAGGGACCGATGCTGCGCTCCACTAGGACGAGACGTGTTGGGTCCGTCGGATCGTGGAAAACCTGCACTGGCTTGCCCTCTTCTACCTCATCGTAGATGTACGAAGCGACATTCTCCGTATGGGTGATGGGAGTGCTGGAACCTGCGGGGGTGTATGTTAGCGTGACCTTGCGTTTGGTGGACCGATGCTTGCGGCTGCCGCTTCGGTGGACGTCTTTCTTTTCCACTTTGCCCGTGACCTCTTGAAAGCTGGGAAGGTCTCGCCACAGGGTGTATTGGTTCCAGCAGAGGAAACAGCCGATGGTGATGAAGAGCACCAGCAGACCTTTGAAGAGGGGGGGTAGGGCCTTTTTCATGGTCGGAGAAAAGTGGGCAGCTTACTTGAACAGGGCACCCAACTTGCGGCCTAATAAGAGTCCGGCGAGGAGAATGGTGGTACCGAGGAAAATCATCGCCCACACACCTAGTGCTGCGGCGAGGCTTGGCCCATTGCCCAGCGCGCCGACGAGCGAGTAGATCGCTTTGGTAATCGGGAAGTGGGCGGTTTGCTGCGCCAGCACCATGGAGTCGCTGACCTCTAGCATGGCAAAGGAAAAGGCGAGCAAACCGCCTGCGACGAGATTCGGCATGACCAGTGGCAGGGTGATGCGCCACAGGGCTCGTTCGGGCGTGGCACCGAGGTTTTGTGCGGCTTCCTCCAGCGTGGGACTGACTTGTTGAAACCCTGCCGATGCAGAGCGCACGACATAAGGAAGGCGTCGCACCGAGTACGCGATCACAAGGAGGAGCAATGGATTTTCGCCTAGCATGAGCCAGTCAAAAGGTTGCCCCTCGCGCGACATCGCGAGGTAACCAAAGGCCATGACGAGGCCTGGCACCGCCAGAGGAAGCATGGCCATGGCGTCCAAGATTTGGCGTCCTGCGATTTTTGTGCGGACAACGACATAGGCGACGAGCACGCCCAGCACCACATCCACGATCATCGCCAGCACCGAGTACTTCAGGCTGTTGCTGATGGCATTGAGCGTGAGCTCGTGGCCAAGCGCTGCCCGGTAGTGCGAGAGCGTGAGTTCATGAGGCAGGATAGTGCCATACCAATCGTTGCTGACGGAAAGAAACATGACGCCGAGATGCGGGAGAACTGCCAAAAAGGTGACGCCGACAAACAGGGCGGTGATGCCCCAGCCCTGCCACGCAGGTGGGAAGATGGTTTCGCGCGCAGTCGTTGCTCGTCCGCCGCCGCCGCTACTGGATTTTCCGAACAGCACCTTGCTGATGGAGTAGAGCAGGGTACTGAAGACCAGCATCACCAAAACCAGTGCGTAGGGAAGGGGGTTGTTGCTGAGATCATTGATGCTGCGGAAGACCTGGACCGATGTCACCCGATCGTAATCGAAAACGAGCGGTACGCCCAGTTCAGTGAAGGCCCAAATGAAGACGATGGTGCCTCCGGCAAACACGCCTGGCATGATCAGCGGCAGGGTGATTCTCCAGAAGCGTCGCGCAGGAGGGCAGCCGACGTTTGCGGCGGCCTCTTCCAGCGCGGGGTCCAGATTGGCGAGGGCGGCGACGCTGTTCAGGTAGATGATTGGGTAGAGGTGCAGGATCTCCATCAGCACCACGCCGAGCATTTGCCCTTGCCCCAGCCAGTCCGCCGGACGCAAAGGATCCATCAGACCCAGCGCGATGAGGAAGCTGTTGATGGCCCCTGCCTGACCAAGCATGGCCTTGATCCCAATGGCACCGACAAACGGCGGCAGTACCATGGGCAGAAGGATCAACGAGTTCAGTAGTGCTTTCCCGGGGAACTCATAGCGCACATTGAAAACGGCAAGGGGGAGTGAGACAATGAGGCAGCCGAGCGTTGTCCATACGGCGATCAAGAACGAGTTCCCGAGCCCAGCGCGATACACTGCGTTGCTGAAAACTTCGAACACGAAATCCAGCGTGAATTTGTGGTCAGCGCTGTACAGCGCGGTCTGAATCGTGGCCCAGATGGGATAGAGGAAAAAGCAGCCAAAGAAGGCGGCCATCACCACAAAAACCAATCTGCTCAAGGTCTTACTCATGCGTGCTCGTGGTTATCGCCCCTCCTGGGCGTGACGGATGGCCAGTCCGTATTGTTTGCGAAAGCTATCCCCGAGCTCATGGGCTTTGCGGATTTCCTGGAGCTTGTCACGCGAGTGCAGAATGCGCGCGATGGAGCCGATGGCGTTGTCGTAGCGGACGAACTCCATGTCATGAAAGACCTCGATGGATCGCGGAGTGAAACCGGTGCGGATCATCTCCTCCCAGGTGCGCCGGAGTTCTGGATGATTCTCCACGCACATCACGCGGATGATGAAGCGGATGGACTCAAAGGCCGGTCCTGTCCACTCTTGGTGGTATTGGAAGGCCTTGGCCTTCTCATAAGGGAGCTCCGCGCCATCGCTCATGAAATCCAGTCGATCTGCGGAATACAAATCACGCCGGACTGGCAGGCGTCGTAGCGCCAGCGACTTCGGCCCGCCTGGGATGCCCGCGCGATAGCTCCATAGATTTTGCCCGCGCTCTGACAAGACGAAATCCATGAACGCGGTGGCTAGCTCTGGTTCCTTGGCACCGCGCAGCATGCCGATGGGATCGACGCCGATGGAAGTGCCCCCCTCAGGCATCACAAAGCCGACTCGGGACTTCCCATACAGGCGCTGCAAGCTCTCTGCGGAGGCTCTGCCGAAGTAGTCGATGCACATCCCTGCGGCGGCGTCTCCACGGGCGACCTCCAGAGGGATCTTGGTGGAGGAATCTGCAAAGTAACGGGCGTTAGCGCTGATGCGTTGGATCAATTTCAGCCCTTCGCGCCATCCGAGTCGAACAGCGGCGGCCTCAATAGCCTCAGGCGTTTTTAGCTTTCCTGGTTCTTTTGTCAGGCGCACCAAGGCCTGTTGCATTTGCTGCTGGATCAGCATCTCGAATGCCTTGGCCACTGAACCGCTGCGGCCAGGATCCGCGAGAGCAATCTGACCGGCGAGGCGCGGGTCTGCGAGGTCCTCCCACTGCTCAGGATCTTTCTCCACGCCCAGTCGGCGCAGCACATCGCGATTGAAGACGATGCCAAAGCTCGACAAACAAGTGCCGCACCAGCGACCGTCTTTGTCGCGAAAAGGCTCGCCACTGACTTGCTCTGGAATGCCAGCGTCACTGAACCATTCGGGATGATCTTTTGCGACCTTGGGGAGCCCCGCCTCTTGCTCTGGTGGGCTGGATACGAGGATGCCGTTGCGGGCCTGGGATTGAAAATCGTAGGCTCCACCGCCGAAGAAGAGATCGACACCGATGCCCACCGTTGAGTCTAAAAAAGATTTTCGGGCTTGCTGGCCAACAGTGAATTTGCCATCCGCATCCGCACTGAGGTCCAGCTTTCCATCCAGGCATGACTGTGCGGCGACGGACGACCAATCTTGGCCTTGCTTGCCTTCCCAGAGATTTTGAAAGGCTGCGGTGTACTCAGATTTCAGCAGCATCGCGATATCGGATGTGCCACCCGGTACACGCCAGTCGACGAACACAGTCTCGCCAGTTTTTTGTTTCCAGAACTGAGTGAAGGCATGGCCAAACTCCTGACGAATCGATTCGTGATGTGGCGTCAGGATTACGAGCCTTCGGTCGTAGTGGGTTGGCCCGGTGGCGCCTGCGGGGCGCAAAAGAAACGGCCCGGCCAGCACCAGTAGCAGCACCCCGATGCCCACGAGTTCCTTCCAGAATCGGCGTGCCAACGGACCCGCCTTGGCGCGTAGGTCGGCCATTCGTGGTTTGAGTTGGGCGATGATACCAGCGACGGTCATGCGGATGTTATTTGCGCAGCATTACCACGTCTGCCGGGGCGATCATGAGACGATCTTCCTGATCCGATGGCTGACGAATGATGGCCGGATTCATCTGGCACACTTTCAAGTTCTCGGTACCCGCTGCGAGTTCATATTGGACGATCGAACCGAGGTAAGAAGTGTTAACGATGTGCCCTGGGATGCGATTGGGGGAATCAAAGATCTGCTCAAAGCTCAGCGCTTCTGGGCGCAATGAAAGAATCACTTGCTGACCTACCACGGGCCGCCAGTCTTCGCTATTGGGACGACCGCGCAGGGTGCCAAGAGAGGTCTCCACATCGAAAAAGCCGACCCGACTGGTGTCGCGCAGCACCCGCCCGTCGATGAAGTTGGTCTCGCCAATGAACTCGGCCACCATCGGGGTTGCTGGGTTGCGATACACCTCCGCCGGTGGACCGACCTGTACCAAGTGCCCGCCTTCCATGATTGCCATGCGGTCCGCCATCGATAGAGCCTCATCACGGTCATGGGTGACGTAGATGCCCGTCAGGCCGAACTCCTTGCAGATGCGGCGGATTTCTGAGCGCATCTCGATACGCAGTTTTGCATCCAGGTTGGAGAGGGGTTCATCCAGCAAGAGGCAGCGGGGTCGGATCACAAGTGCGCGAGCCAACGCAACGCGTTGCTGTTGTCCGCCAGAGAGTTGTTGAATGCGACGATCTCCGAGCCCTTCGAGCTTTACCTGTTCTAGCGCCTCTGCAACGCGAGCCTCGATCTCGGGCCGGGGGCGATTGCGTTCTTCCAGGCCAAAAGCAACATTTTGCGCCACGTTCAGGTGCGGCCACAGCGCGTAGCTTTGAAACATCATGCCCGTGCCACGCCGGTGGACTGGAAGGCTGGTCACGTCCTCATCATCAAACAGGATCTGTCCACTGTTCGGAGTATAAAAGCCCGCGATGTGGCGCAGCAAGGTGGTCTTTCCACATCCGCTCGGTCCTAGCAGGAAGAACAACTCGCCAGCGGCGATGTCCAAATTGATGCCGCTGAGCACCGTATTGCGCCCGAACTTCTTTGTGAGTTGCCGAATCGAAATGGAGACCATGCGTGGGTTCGTTCTGCCCAATGCAAAACCACTCCGCACTGAGCCCCGTTTTTTTAGGCTACGGACGGGTGATGCGCAAGACAGCGCTTCAATGATCGGGAAAAACTTCCGACACGGGGATGGCAGCGCCTAGACTGGCTACCAGTCATTATGAGAAACTGATCTTGCTGGAATCGGGCGCATGGAGTCGCCGTCCCAGCAGGGAATCTGGGCTGAAATCATCCTCAGGCACGCGCGGACGTGGCTGCTGCTCTTGCTCCTGTTGGGCTTTGTAGTCGTCTGGGCTCAGGATCTCCAGTTCGGACCCCATCTTGAGATCCCCCAAGAAGTGTCTCTCCGATTCCTCGGCTGTCTCCGCCAGCCAGGCGTAGGCTTGGTGGTAGAGTTTCATGAAATTGTCTACGAGTGGAGTGATAACTTCGGCCGTCTCATGAGAAAGCTGCAGAGCCTTACTGCGAGGGTCGTTGTCGGCACTGGTGGCAGAAAAGACCATCGACGTCTTCGGCAGTGGCTTGGGCATCAGATACGCCGTGAGTGTGATCGGCGTGCGCCCTTCCGTGAAGGGGTAGGGGGCACCATCAATGCCGGCTACCAGCAACTGCGCCAGATCCATGATGCGTGGTGTCACAGTGTGCAAAGCCGCTAGCATCCGCCCTGCATCCTCCAGATGCGCAAAGCGGCTGCCAAGGGTTTGGAAGGAATAAAAGGCCGTGAGCAACTCGCGATAGGTTGGGAGGACTGACGCCATCGCTTCAAAAAGCCCCACCCATTTCGGCAGAAGATTCCGCCGTGAGCCCAGGCTTACTGTCAGGTTGTCAGGTGCAGACCACCAGAGTAGCCCCAGAGCTGCGGCAAAGCGGGTCTCAAGGCGGGCTTCGTGCTGTTGAAGGGCGTGCTCCAGGTGTTCCATACTGGTCGCCTGATTTTGTGCTTCTTGGGCAAATACCTCTGGGGTCGTATCGCGTGTGCCGAATTGTAGACGCGAAATGGTGAAGCCTGCCATGCTCAACAGTTGAGCAGATTCAAGATCCCGCCGCCTCTGCCAAGCGATGTTCCACTCCTGCAAGGTCACCTTCATCTGGATACCCCACTTTTTGACCTCGGCCCGGCCGCGCCGAATCTCGCTCAAAAGGACATGCGGTCCTGGGGCCAACTTGTGGGTATTGCCCAGGCCGTAGATCGCTCGCTCTGGATGCGCCAGACCGGAAAAGTAGCGGCGCAGAATCAGCAGTGTTTCGTCCTCGCGACGCGATTTGTGTAGCATCTCTTCCTCGGCCACCAGACGGTGTTCGTGCAGGGCGATTTTCAGATCATGTTGGTAGTAAAAATAGGTCACTTGTCGCGCCAGATCGACGAACGAGCGGATTTGGGCTGCCGCAGGTGCATCGCGTGGGAGGAAGTTGAGCGCATCCTCTGCGACGACGCGTTGCCTTCTCTTGACGAAGGGGGCGTTGCCATGGCTTTCCTCTGCCCGCATCAGGCTCCCAGTCTGCCGAGCGATCAGCAGAGGGAGGTTTTCGGGCAAACGATTGACCACCATGCCATCTTCGATGTCGCGATGCGTTTTAAGCCAGGCGGTCTCCAGATTGCGGATCTTTTGTTTCAGTTCGGAGGCTCTCTCCTCGCCAAGGAGTCGCTCACAGGTGCGGTCTGCATCGCTCTCGATCTGCCGCAAAGGCACCAGACTCGCCGCACGTGCAATCAGCACACATAGCGCAAAGGGGGCTTTGGCGGCCGTCATCCAACCATAGACCACCAGATTGGCGACCTTTTTCCATTTTGGCTCTTTATCGCTTTTTTTCGTCTTTGGCTGCCGCAATTCCAGTTCCCAACTCGCACGATCCATCAGCGAGCGGTAGTACCACTGATCCATTTCCCGCACCAGATGACGGAAGATCGCGCCGAGCCGTCCCGAACTCACGCCCAGCTCTCGACACAGCATCGCGGAGAACTCCTGTGCGTTTAGCACCCCTACTTGGGATAGGCCGATGGTCAGGCGGGTTGCGCCGGTGACTAAAGCAAAAACGCCGCCATTCAATTGTAGCCGATTCCTTCGCTCTGGATTGAGCCAAACTTCTTCTGGTGGTTGGATCCGCAAATGCCAGCAGAGGAAGTCCAGGAGCTCAAAAAGGTCCGGCTGAATGGCGCGACTGACCTGCATGGAGGTGGTCAGCGTTTCCTTTTGCCCCATCAGCGGGCGGATCGAAAAGGCCCAGGTGATCATCGCGATTCCCAGCAATCCTAGTGCCCCTAGGTCGCCCCAGTGGCTATCCTTGGTGGTGGCCAGTAATTCGATGGTCTGGAATGCCGCCGCACCCAGCCAAGCCCCAACGGCGGCTGCTCCAGCGATGTAAATTAGCGGCAAACAGATTGCCACCGTGCTGGCCGAAAGCAGCCACAGCAAGCTCAACGGCCCCCGCCAAGGGGCGATGTGCACGCGTTTGGGGGCTGAAACTTGCGGTTCTGGAGGCATTGAGGAAAGGCGAAAATCTAATCGGAGAGGATCTATTTTAGCACGGAAAATTTAAAATTTCCATAAATATACTCATATTCATGAATGAAACCTTACGCATTTTAAGTGAATACCGGGAGATGAGGCAGCTCTGGCGATGATGGCCGGCTAGCTGAAATGTCACTGAAGCTACGCGAAGGTTATCGCTGGGTGGCGGGCATTGTGGCAGTATGGTGCCATGATCGCTTGGGAAACAACGGATCGACTTCTTCACTATGTGGCCACGGCCCTGGTAACTCTTGTCATTGTGACGATCGCATGGGGCTGGACTGCCCTGCAGGGGGGCATTGCACGCCTAACGGGTATCCAAGAGGTCATTCAAGCCACAGACCAGTTGTCGGTTTTGGCCACTGATATGCAGACTTTATCGGCGCAGTCGAGCGATACCACACTTTACAGTGGTCTAGAAAACTGGGAACGGTGGGCGGCTGTCCCTGCGCGAGTAGTGGCATTGAGGCCTGACTTCGTGTGGTGGTCGAAGTCTTCTGTTTCTCTGGTCTGGAAGGGGCCGATGGGGCTGAGAGCCTCGCTTGATTGGTCAGATGAGCAGGGCCTCGTGCTTCGCGGGAACCAGATGATTGGTGGAAGCAAAGTGCTCGTTCCGCCCTCTAACGCCTCAGGGTGACCTGACAAACTACAGCCTCCTGAGGCCGTCTTCAGTCATTGGGTTGGGAATCGCGACGTCGATCTCGTCGATTCGGGCGAGGGTCTCTGCGTCTAGGACGAGATCGGCAGCTTTGAGGCTTTCCTCGAGTTGGGCGACGGTGGTCGCACCGATGATGGTGGATGCGACGAAGTCGTGTTGCTTGCTCCACGCCACGGAGAGAGTGGTGACACTGATGCCGAGATCTCTTGCGATGACTGCGAGCCTGGCGGTCGTTTCAAGGCTGCGGTCATTGACGAAGCGGGAAGCCATGCGTTTTTGGCGCGGCCCACCGTTGTTGATATAGTCGGTAAAGCGGGCTCCGGCGGGGAGTTGGCCGTCGTTGTATTTGCCAGTCAAAACGCCTCCGCCGAGGGGTGAATATGGTAGCAGGCTGACGCCTTCTTTGCGGCAGACTTGGGCGAGTTCGCTCTCGCAACGGCGATTGATGAGGGAGAAATTGTTCTGCACCGTGTCCATACGGGCGAGGCCATGGGTCTCGGCTGCCCAGAGGTTCTTCATGAGGCCCCAGCAGGTCTCATTACTGGCTCCGATCGCGCGAACTTTGCCCTGCTGGATGAGTTCGGTCAGTGGTTCCAGAGTATCTTCCTGGCGCATCCCGTGGTCTGGCCAGTGAGTTTGATAAAGGTCGATATAATCGGTCTGAAGGCGGCGCAGGCTGTCCTCCACGGCCTTGAAAATCTGCCGGCGATCCAGCGCGGTGAAGCCGTGTCGGATATCGGGGCGAAACCAACCATGGCCAGGACCAGTGACTTTGGTCGCAAGGATGATTTGATCTCGGTTTCCACGCTCCTTCATCCAGCGGCCGACGATTTGTTCCGTGACGCCGAAGAGCTTAGCACTGGGCGGCACTGGATACATTTCTGCCGTGTCGAAGAAGTCGACACCGGCTTCGACAGCGCGATCCATGATCGCAAACGAGGTGGGTTCATCTGCCTGAAGGCCAAAGGTCATGGTACCCATGCAGATATCCGTGACATACATGGGGCTAGTGCCGAGCCGTTTGCGATTCATGGTCGTGATGGATGTCAGAGTTAGGCCAAGGGGGTGGAGTCGTAGATGATGACTTTGCTCCAGAAGGTTTTGCAGGTGTCCACGAAGCGTTTGTGGTCGGGGCAATCCGCCTGGTAAAAGTCGTGATCTTCCATGGACTTAAAGTGCAGGCTCAAGTGATAGGAAAAGGAGTGGTCGGTCACGGGGCGCTCAGCAGTGGGCGCTGGCGTGCCCACTGAGCCATTGGCAAGGTAGCCAATCTTGGTGACGGCGCGAAGTTCGGTGTCAAAGGTCGCGCGTTGTTCGTCGGTCAGGTCGGGCTTGAGCCAGAAGTAAACGTTATGCTGCATGTTGAGGGATCAGGTTAGGGGTGTTGAGGTTTGAGGTTGCGGGTGAAAAATTCAATCGCGATGTGGGAGGTCTGGTCAAGCCATGGTTGGCTCATCCAAAAGGGATGTGGTGCGTCTTTGAGCGTGTGCAGGCTGGTCTCGATACCGAAGGAGCGCAGTTTCTCCTGCATTTCAGGCCGCCCAATTTTGGCGGAATCTTTTTCTCCTTCGATGAAGATTGTTGGTGGGCTTTTGGCCGTGACATGGACGATGGGCGATGCCTCGCGATACACATCAGGGCGTTCTTTGCCGGTTCCGCCGAGGAATTTGACAACGGATTCACCCGATTTTTCGCCGTAGGCTGCTACGAGATCCATGGTGGATGCCATGACGATGCAGGCCTGAACATCGCTGGATTGCTCAGCGTTTCCACCTGGGCCTTCGAGGTTCTTTTCGCCCGTCGTCAACGCGGTGAGTCCTGAGAGATGACCACCCGCAGAGCCGCCGATGACTCCGATGTGATCGGTGTCGAGAGAGTATTCCGCCGCATGCGCTCTGAGGAAGCGAATCGCTGCCTTGCAGTCATGCAACGCTGCGGGGTAGGGAGCCTCTCCCGACAACCGATAGTCCAACTGGGCGACGACAAAGCCTGCTAGTGCGATGCGTTCAGCCAGTCCCTTGTCGGACATGATATCGCCTTTATACCAACCGCCGCCATGGATGATGAGGACGCCTGGATATTTGCCTGCGGCCTTTGGGTGGTAAAGATCCAAGGTCACTTTGCGGTCGCCATACTGAGCGCAGACAACTTTTTCGTAGTGGGCGAGTTCCTTTGGCCAAGTGGGATACACCATCCGCCACTTGGCAGCAGGCGGCGCTGGCTTTTTGAGCGTGTCTTGGATGCTTTTCACGACGCGTTCCGCAAGCGCCTGGGAACCTTCGGTTGTGAAATGGACGTTGGCAGGTCGCTGCAGCTCGGCCATCCGTGGCAAAACGAAAGCGTAGAGATTATTGATCGTGATGCCCTGCGCCGCTGCGATCCCTTTGGCGGCGATATTGTAGGCATCTGCATCCTCAGGGTCGCGGTGTGGCGTGACGCCTGCGGGGAACGGCGTGGTGGTGGCGAAAATGAGCTTGGCACCGGTGGCCTTGAGGTGCTCCACGATCACCTTCAATTGCAATGTGTAAGCGGGGATATCGGCTTGGCGAGGATGCTCTGGATTGCTGGACGATTTCCCGGTCGCTGGATCCATGCGCTTGAGATCATGCAGTCCAAAGTTGAAGTGGATGACATCCCATTTACCCCCTTCGAGGGCGAGCCATTCATCGATCTTTTCGACCCCGAGTGTCGTGCCTTGGCAGTTTTCTTTTGGGCGGACGACGACGGCCTCGTCTGCCATCATCTTTTGCACAAACGGGGTGTAGCCCATTGAGATGGAGTCTCCCAGAATTAGGACGCGTGGCTTTTCCTGCGCATTGAGTTGGGGTGCCAATGCGGCGAGGACGAGCCAATAAAGTAGGCGTTGAATCATGGTGTCAGTTCAGCCGGGATCGCTCCGCGTTTCAAGCTTCTTGTTGCAAGTTTCGCACACCGCCCAGGAGCCAACCCGTGCGCGTCTGCAATGCTTCCAACACCAGCGCCAGGATCAGCGCGATGATCAGTGGACGCTGTATCCCTTGCCAAGCTTCGGGGCGCGGTGCTGTCCATACATCACCGAGATCGAGTCGCTCTGCGCCCCCGCTCTGGTGGCTGACGGTGCGCAAATCTTCGATGCGGGCGGCATCGAACTGCCACTCGGGATTCGTGATCGTGGAGACGGGACCAAACGGCATCGCCACATTGCCGACGCGGATCGCTCCGCGAACGTAGGTGTCGGGGCGGAGTGTAGTGGTGGCGCGGAAGTGTCCCGGCTCGAGGCGTTCCCACGGGATATGAAGCGCCTCGGTGGTCTCACCTGTATTGATCACCAGATCGGGTGCTGTCTTGCTGATGCGATCCTTCCATGTTTCATCGTAGTAGAGATGAGAGATCAATTGGGAGCCGATGATCTCCGTGCGCAGTCCGAGCCCCGGCGGCAATTGCTCTGCCAACAGCCAGCGCGTCAAGCTCTGCACAAAGCCGCCGTAGCCTTTCCAGCCTCGCGTCAGACTACTAAAATCTCCGCCGAGAGGGAACGAGACGCTAGCCACTCGCCCCGCCCCACGTTGCCAAAAGGCCAGCATTGGGGCCTTGTATTCGTCTTGGGAGATCAGGGCCGAGGTGGCGCCAGGGCGGATGTAGCTGAGGTTGTAGCCATCGACTTTTGCGAGCCAATCGATCGGGCTGCCTGCGAGTTCCACCCAACCCGCCGTGCCTTGCACGCCAATGGGATCTTCAATGAATGCGGTGCGAGCCACAGCGACGGTCTCTTGGGCAAACAGGGCGGGCAGATCTTGCGCGTTGGCATTGAAAAAGATGCGACCATTGCCACGCTTCGCGACGTCTTGGAGGAAAGCTGCGTCAGAGTCCTTATCGGTGCCGAGTCCGATCACGCTGACGGTGGCTTTTGCCTTGGCCATTTCATCCAGTAGTTTGATGTAATCGCCGGGTTGCTCGGCATCAGCAGAGTCTGCAAAAAGGATAATGTGACGCTGTCCCACCGGTGTGTCTTTGATCTCATCCCACGCGGCTTTCAGCCCGTTGTACACATAGATGCCGCCACCGCCGCTATCGACGCGACGCACTGCTTCGACCAAGGTATCCCGGTTCTTTTGGGCGGAGGACAGTGGCGCAATCCGGTGGGCCTCACTATCAACGGCGAAGACCGTGACGAGGTCTTGATTCCCGAGGAGATCAATCGCGCGAGCCGCCCCTTCATTGGCTAGGTCCATTTTTTGCAGACTCGTACCAGGGACGCTCATTCCCATGCTGCCAGAGCGATCCATCACGATGGCGAGCGCGACTGCGAGCTTCCGGTGCTCTTGCTTCAGTTCCATGCTAATCGGCAGCAACGGTTCAACGGGAGATCCAAAGTAGCCGCCTGAAGCAAAGCTGTACTTGCCGCCGATCATCGCCAAGCCGCCGCCTTGCTGGTGCACGAAAAAGTCGAGACCTCGGAGGAAATCCGTATCAATCCGATAGGCAGGAACATTGTTGAGAATGACCACTCGGGTGCTGGAGAGTGAACCCAGATTGAGAGAGGCAAGTTCCGTGACCAAATCGACCGCAAAGCCCTGCTGCGTAAGCGCTGCGACCATCGGATCATTGGCATAAGCGCTTACCAAGAGCACACGTGGCCCACCCTGAACTTCCACCCAACGCGAGGCTCGATTATTGCCGGGCAGGGGATCGTCCTTGGCAATCAGGCGGGCCTCATACTTCCATGCGCCTTGGCCGGGAGCGCGGTCGGCAAAGCGAACTCTTCCGATGCCACGCTCGACGATCGCATCGCGCTGCCCGAGTCGTTGGTCGTTGCGGTAGAGTTCGACAGGAATCGCACCTTCTTGATCGGAAGCGACGGTGACTTCAATGAGAAATGCTTCTTGAAGTTGGGCGCGCAGAGGGAGGTCCATTGCTGCAATGCGTGCGTCTCCCATTAACGGATTACCGATCAAGCGGTAGTCGAGAGGGACGCTCTGACGTTGCAAACGCTCGGCGAGATCGCGCAGCGGATCAGTGGAAAAGCCATCTGAAAACACCAGCAATCGTGAGGCGCGCGCCGGGTCCATTTGGGCGAGCGCGAAGGTGGCGGCAGCGTGGAGCTTGGTGGAATCCCGTGGCCCTGAGTAGCGTTCGCCACTGCTGCCAGCCCGCATGGTCGCGCCTTGAAGTACGGCCTCACCCGCATAGTCCACAAAGAACAGGCGATCATCGGCGCTCTTGGATTTGTTGAGGATGGTCTGCCATTCAGGCAAACTGGGGTCTAGTATATCGGCGACGGAGTCAGAACGATCCACGAGCACCCAGAGATCAAGCGCATCACTGAATCGGCGCACCTGTGGCTCCGCCAAGATGACCACGGTCAGCAGCGCGCATATCATGCGTAGCGGCCGCAATAGATGAAGTCGCGGCCAGAACCAACCCGCTGCCACGATGGGAAGCAGTAAGATCAACCATTGAAGAGCAGCGAAACGCATGGGAGCTACAATGGTGGAAGATGAGAAGTGCGGCCTATTTTACCGACTTGGAGATGACGTTGTTTTTCTCGTCCATCAGCACACGCTTGGGGATGATGGGCTGCGCATCCATGCCAAAAGCCATGATCGTGACGATGTGTCCAGTCTGAATCAAATGAGCTGCGGCACCATTGATGACGATCTGTCCAGAACCCTCGGGGCCTGGAATCACATAGGTTTCTAATCGAGCGGCGTTGGTTACGGAGGTGACGAGGACCTTTTCACCGTCCCAGAGATCGACTGCGCGCATGAGGTCGGTCGGGATCGTGATACTGCCTTCGTAATCAACGTTGGCGTCGGTGATTCTTGCGCGGTGGATCTTGGATTTGAGCTGGATTCTAAACACGGGGCGTCAATGTGCCTTCCGCAATCGCAAGGTCAAGATGGGAATGGGGAATCCTCTCAGCCTGGCGTGCGGCGGCCGAATTTCTTTTCCAACTCACCGGCAGTGATCTGGATCAGCGTGGGGCGGCCATGGGGACAGCAGTAGGGCATCTCGCAGAGAAAGAGGTCCTTCAGCAGCGCCGTCAGTTCGGGAATGGAAAGGGGATCATTGGCCTTGACGGCATGGCGGCAGACGGTCGTGGCGATCATGTCTTCTCCGAGACGCAGGCTGGAAGCCTTGCCGCTCATGCCCTTTAACTCCTCAATGACCTGATCCAACCACTCCATGGGATCATCCGTTTTCAGAAACGTTGGCAGTGCTTCAACCTTGAAAATGTTCGGGCCAAAGGGTTCTGCCTCGATGCCGAGCCTAGACAGCGCCTCAATATTCCGGTTGATGAGGTCTGCATCCTGCGGGCTGACCTGGAGTGTGATGGGAATCAGCAGACGCTGGGATGGCACGCCACCTTCTTCCATGGCGCGGCGCATTTGCTCAAACATCACGCGTTCGTGGGCGGCGTGTTGATCCATCAAAACGAGGCCTTCCTTGTTCTCCATCAATACGTAAAGATGGTGCAATACACCGATGATGCGGAAGCTGTCGGCCTCGCTTTCAGCAGGACTGGAGTCGGGTGGCGGCTGTGTATGTGGGGGCGATTTCGGTGCAGGTGAGATCGTCGTTGGTGCCTGCACGACGGGGCGGGGCGTCGGCGTCAGTCGCTGTGGCGGCGGTGGTGCCTGATGTTGACGCGAGTCGATCGGCAGAAATGTTTGTGCCGGAGGTGGAGGCGATGGCGCTTGGCTGCGCAGTTGCAGTGGTGGTGTTGGAGATTCGGTTTCTGGGGTAGTGGGGACCGCTTGACGGGAGAAGCCGGAAGGGTGCCCGGTGGGCAATGTCCTGGAGGCCGCTAACGCGTTACTCACCGCTGCAGCGACGACTTCACGTACGGTATGACCATCGTGAAAACGGACTTCCTTTTTAGCTGGATGCACGTTCACGTCGAAGGCGTGTGGATCCATTTCCAGGAACAAAAACGTCACCGGATTCTGACCCTTCATCAGCACGGTGTGATAGCCCTCGCGCAGCCCATAATGAATCGATGGGCTTTCAATCGGGCGACCATTTAGGAAGGTAAGTTGGAACTGCTTGGTTGAGCGGCTAAGGCCTGCGCCGCCTATGAATCCGTGGATGGTGATACCGCGTCGTTCTTCGCGCTCGACTTCGATCAAGCGACCTGCCAGTTCATCGCCTGACAGGCTGCGAATGCGCTCCAGCATGTTGTTTGCAGCTGGCAAATGAAACATCACGTCCCCATCGCGTGTCAGCGTAAAGGCAACATGGGGATTCGCGATGGCATGCAGACGAAACTGTTGTTCTACGTGTGAGTACTCTGTGTTTTCTGTGCGGAGAAACTTGCGACGTGCAGGCACATTGAAGAACAACGAGCGCACCTCGATCACAGTGCCGGGCGCGCCGCCGTAGTCGCGCACATGCTGCATCTTGCCCCCGTGGATCTCAATCTCTGTGCCGGATAGCGCGGAGGCTTCACGCGTCGCTAGACGAAAGCGGGCCACGCTGGCAATCGAAGGCAATGCTTCGCCTCGAAAACCAAATGTTTGAATCGCTGCAAGGTCCTCCTTGGTCCGGATCTTGCTTGTTGCATGGCGTTCAATGCACAACAACGCGTCTTCACGATCCATTCCACCGCCGTCATCGACGATGCGGATCAATGCTGCTCCGCCGCGTTGGACATGCACTTCGACATGCTTGGCTCCGGCGTCGAGACTGTTTTCAACAAGCTCCCGAATCACGGCAGCGGGGCGTTCGACGACTTCCCCGGCAGCTACTTGGCTGGCGAGGGCGTCAGGGAGAATCCGAATTTTTGACATTAGGAAATGACAAAAGATGGGCTAGGTTGCCGTAAACTCTAACAAGAACCGGAAAATCCAACGATGTCCCAACCGTCGCGGCAGGACATCGGTTAACCTAACCGGATAAGAACTCCCATGATTACCCTGACACCCAGCGCCGTCAAACATCTCCGCCTGTTGCTTGCAGATCGGCAAGTATCTGGCGGCGAAGGACTGCGCTTAAATGTTGAACAGGGCGGCTGCGCAGGCATGCAGTACGTCATGAAAATAGATTCTGCGTGCGATACTGACAAAGTTGTTGCACAAGATGGAGTCTGCCTGATGATCGATCCTGAAAGCTTACGCTTCGTGGATCAGAGCCAGATCGACTATGTCGATGACCTCACAGATTCCGGCTTCAAAGTGATCAATCCCCTTGCTGCACGCAGTTGCGGATGTGGGAGCTCATTTGAGCCCGTAAGCAGTTAATTTGCCACTTTGTTAACATTTTCCTTTTCATTATTCACATTTTTTTGTAAAGAACAAAGCGCAGGCCATTTTGGTCTCGCATTTCAAAAATTTTTCCCGCTTTTGTCATGCAACATCGATTTCTCAGTGACGGGTCTGATTTCCGTTCCTATGGTGGTGGTAATTTTTCCAAGGCTCCAAAATCCTCCGGGATGTTTTGGTGGGCTGTGCTCATAACGCTAATGATGGGAATGGTGATCTTTTGCTGGTTTTTCAGCATCATGGTCTTTTCCCATCCTGAAAAGCCCTTCAATTACAGGCTGCTCGCCCGACTTGACAAATTGGACGCCATCCGGCCATTCTCCATTTATACGGCACCTGATGGCCCGGTAAAAAGCGCTAAGGACCTGCTTACTGCCTATTACCAGCATACGCCGGAGCAGCTCAGCGTCGCGAACGACGTGTTGATGCGCTCTTACATCCGCAATTACGCGAAGAAACAACTTCCGCCGCCAGTGTTCGTCACAGGAAGTTTCCGTGTCCTTAAGTGTGACCCTCTCAAAACTGCCGATGTGATCAATTCCGGCTGGGTGGTCAGAATGCGGTCGGTGGATCTTGAGGATGTGGATGTTGAAATGTTGTTGCCAAACGTCACTGGTGACGCCGCGCCATATTCCCCAGGTGCTCAGCTGAAACTGGACGGCAAGCGCTCTACGTTCATGGCGGTGATGCACGTGCAGAAACTTGGAGAGGATCGGATGTGTGTTTCAACCGTTCCACTAACCTATCAGGGGCTCATTGCCGAAAATGGCAAGGCTCTAGCCATGGGACCACCGAAAGTCCTCAATATGGATGCAAGTCTTCCTGTGACGCCAGACCCCGGCGTTGACCAGAACGTGGCTGCTGTGCCAGCCGATCGGTAGGTCGGGCAGCGTAGGGTACAGTCCCTGGGTTCTCGCCACGGCTTAGACGTGGTTATATGAAGCGCTGCAGCATTGGGTGAAGTTCGTTCAACGTGCTCTCTGGCCACAAATCGCGAGGCGTCATGATAGCGTGATCCAGAGACTGGTGTTCGGGCCAGTTGGCGACTGTCGGGATTCTTGGGATGGCTCGGGCGATGATCGCCTTGGCTGCTGCTGCATTGGCGTGCAGGTGACCGATGACTGCACCGGCGGTCACCGCCTCCTCTTCTTCTTTCCAGCAATCGTAGTCCGTAATCATCGCCAGTGTAGCCAATGCGATTTCGGATTCTCGGGCGAGCTTGGCTTCGGGGAGATTGGTCATCCCGATGATGTCAAAGCCGAGCTTGCGGTTGGTCTCGGACTCTGCGCGTGTAGAGAAGGCGGGGCCGTCCATGCAGACGTAGGTGCCACCATCGTGGACATGAACCCCGTGAGCGCGCCCCTCTTCAACGAGAATGCGACGGAGTCCACTGGAGAACGGGTCAGCGAAAGAAACATGGGCAGCAATACCGCGGCCAAAGAAGGTGTGATGCTCCCGCCGACTCGTGCGGTCGTAGAATTGGTCTGGCACGACGATGTGTCGAGGGTGATACTCCTCCTGGAGACTGCCCACGGCGGTGACTGCAATCACCCAGCGGACGTTTAAGGATCGCAAAGCCCAGAGGTTAGCTCGGTGATTAAGTTCTGTGGGCAGTATCCGGTGACCGCGAGCGTGGCGGGGGAGGAAGTAGAGCTGTCTGTCGGCAAAGGTGCCACCCATCAGGGCATCAGAAGGGGGGCCGAAAGGCGTGTCGACGACTATCTGCTCGGGATTCTGAAATCCTTCAATATCATAAAGACCGCTCCCTCCGATAATGGCAATGGCAGGCGGGAATGGGGATGGTGAGTGGTCTTCGGACATTGGCAGAGTTTGGAGATTGGCCTGTTGGTTTCAACTTGAAAAGGTTGGATAGATGAAGCCTTTTTCACTGTGTCGGAGCAGCTATGGCCATTGGTGTTTTTCGTTGCGTTACGGCCATTTCAAAATTGATTATCGCTTCAATCTCGCGTCGCAAAATGGAGAAAAAACATAGAGTATCTGATTTTCTGATTTTTTCAGTTGCAATTGTGACACTAATTCGCAATACTTGTGCCGCTCTGGTTGCTTTTTAACGGGTTCACGGGCTGAGGTGGTAAATAAATATGATTATTATATACCAATTCGGTCGAAAGCCTTTTTTCTCGGAACCCAATTCGCAACGCTAGATCCACACTTTCAGTTCTCTCAAGCATCCAACCCGATCCCCACTAATTATGGCTGACCCACTTCCTCCAGAACTCATGACTGTCAAAGAGACTGCGGAGTATCTCCGCATCCCTCTTCCAACGGTCTATTATCTTGTCCAAAGGGGACAATTGCCAGCAGTCCAGATCGGTGGTCGCTGGCGTATCAAGCGCAGTCTTTTGGATCGCGATGTGCTGCGCAAAGATGAAGAGGCTGGGCAACCGACCGTCATGGTCGTGGATGATGACGTTGCGCTACAGGCTCTGTTCAAGCAGTTCCTCAAGAAGGCCGGGTTTGGCCGCCTTGTGGTGGGCTCTGGCGCTGAGGCGCTGGCGATGGCCAAGAAGCAGAAGTTTGACTTTGTGTTCTTGGACCTCAAGCTTCCCGACATTCCTGGTGATGAAGTTTACATCCAGTTGAAAGAGATCTACCCAGATCTTCCAATTGTGGTCATCACGGGTTATCCCGATAGCGAAATCCTCAGTCGGATTCTGTCTCTCGGACCGGTCACGGTTATCAAGAAGCCGATCGAGTATGAGCAATTGAATCGTGCGGTGAAGCAACTCGGCCACAAAGGGGCTGAGGCTAGCGTCTAATCGCCAAAAGTTCTCTCTCAGGATCACTCCTGTCCCTCCCAAGTCGGGCCGCGTTGAAAAGTGCGGCTCGATTTTTTTGCTAGCGAAGCAAATCAGGGCGGCGCTCTTGGGTCCTCGTCAATGCTTGTTGATGGCGCCATTCAGCAATCTTCGCGTGATTGCCGCTGAGAAGAATCTCAGGCACCCTCATCCCCTGGTACTCGGCAGGCTTTGTGTACTGCGGCGCTTCGAGCAGCCCAGTGGATCCGAAGGATTCTTCGACTGCGCTCATTTCATCGCCCAAAACACCAGGAAGAAGGCGAATGATCGCATCCATCACGACCACTGCGGCGATCGCACCGTTGGTCAGTACGTAATCGCCGAGGCTGATTTCCTCGTCCACCCAGTGGTCGATGACCCTTTGATCCATGCCTTCATAGTGGCCCGAAAGAAAGATGAGATGGCTTTCCCCGGACAGTCGCTGAGCGGTTGCCTGGCGGAAGGGTTGCCCGGCGGGACTCATAAAGATGACTCGGCTCTGCGGGGTGTGAATGGGCTCAATGGCGGCGAACAGTGGCTCGGGGCGCAGTACCATGCCTTGGCCGCCGCCACACGGGGTGTCGTCCACATGCTGATGCTTGCCCACGCCGCGGTCGCGCAGGTCATGGAGGTGAAGATCGACCGCCCCTTTACTGAGAGCGCGGCCCATGATGCTGGTGTTCATCGGCACGGAGATGAGTTCGGGGAAAAGGGTGATGACGTCGATTCGCATGAGACGTGGGTACCCTGGAGGCAGAAATGGCTTTCGGCAACTGGATCAGCTTTGAAGAACAGCTCTGTTGGTGGCGTACTGGAGAAGTGAAGATTGGCATCCTATGGGTGATAGCAGTACTGATGGCGGGGGCCTTACCGCCGATCCGTGCGTCAGATGGAACCGCGGCACCCGCATTGCGAGTGCTGCGCGATGAATGCATTGGCTGCCACAAGCCAGGGAAGGCTAAAGGGGGCCTGCTGCTGACGAGCCGAGAAAAGATGTTGCTTGGTGGTGACGATGGACCCGCGATTGAGCCGGGGAAACCTGACAAAAGTCCACTGGTGACGCTCCTGGTCTCCGAGGCGGATCCTCACATGCCGCCGAAGAAACAACTGCCCGCCGACAAGATTGAGGCGCTGCGGCGCTGGGTCACTGCAGGTGCGGTGTGGGATGCATCGGTGTTTGACGAACTACCTGCGGTCACACCCATTGCCTTGCAGTCCACGCCGTCCGGTTATCGACCGGTGCTGGCATTGGCCGTTTCTCCTGATCAGAAGGTTCTGGCGGTTGCGCGTGGTGTGGAAGTAGTTTTGTGTGATCTTACGAAGCCTGAACACCCGTCGCTACGAGTCATTGGTGACACCGTGGAGCCGGTACAATCGTTGGGCTGGAGCCCGGATGGTGCCCTATTGGCGATTGGGGGATTCAGGCAAGTGCGACTTTGGGATGTGTCGGCAGCGAAAGTGCGGTCAGTAATCAATGAGAGGTTCGTCGGCCAAATCTCATCGCTTGTGTTTACGAAAGACCAAAAAGAGCTCTTTTTGGCAGATGGATTGCCGGGCGTGGGTGGCTACATCCACCGCATTGATGTGGCGGAACCCGCACTGTTGGCGACGTGGAAGGCCCATGACGATGTGATCTACGGGCTACGGATTTCCGCGAAGGGAGATTGGTTGGCGAGCGCGGGTGCTGACAAGATGGCGCGGCTTTGGAGTGTTGCAGATGGCAAATTGCTGGGCACCTACGAGGGGCACACGAACCACATTTTGGGGGTCGCATTCGATAAGGATGCGACCCGTCTCGCTACGGCCGGGGCCGACCGGGAAGTAAAGGTGTGGGATGCGCAGAGCCACGAACAAGACGTTAGCTTGGGTGATAAAAAAACCGCCTTCACTGCCTTGGATTGGACTCCGGACGGGCGAGTGTTGGTCGCCGTGACAGAGCGGGGTAGCGGGAGCGCCTACACTGATTTGAAAGTCCACAATGGCGAACAGCGCTCGGAAACGGCAACGGAACGGAAATTGGTCAGTGCAGGAGAGTCGCTCAATTGTGTTGCGCTGACTGGGGACGGTAAAACGGCCTTTGCAGGCGGGCAAAGTGGCAAGGTTTACATCTGGGCAACGGAGAACGGTAAACAGACGGGTTTGATTGAGCCGTGATCCTTGCTAGGCAATGATTCCAGCGCCATGATTCAATGCAGATTCTTTTGCTGTTCCTAGAGTAATGGATTGACCTTTTTGAGATTCCAATCAATAAAAATAGTATGCTGCCACCAATCTCACAGGAAAGATGCCCGACGGGAAAATGGTCAAGGCGTCGTGCGTTGACTTTCCTGGCCGGGTTGGCGGGCATTCCCCGAGTGTCCGCCGCCCAGACGGCCGACCCAGTGGCCGATATTTCCCGCGAGGTGGTGCTTCGAGGTCGGGACGGTGGAGGTCCGACGTGGTTTCATCCGCGTGCATGCCTGCTGCCTGGTGGTAAAGTCTTCATGACGCTGCAAGAAATCGCTGGTTCTGACTACTTTGGCCCGGTTCACTTCATGCAAACAGACAACCTGGGCAAGACTTGGTCCTCGCCGACCCCCGTGCCGCCGCTCGGTAGGGTTGCGCAAGCGGGCGGCGTCGAAGAAGGCGTTTGCGACGTGGTGCCGCAATTTCATGCCCCCACGGAAGCTGTCCTGGCGCTCGGTCACAATGTCTTTTATAGCGGTCCCAAGTTTTCCCGCGATCAGCCACCCCGTTGGCCTGTTTATGCGGTCTGGAAAGGTGGGGAATGGGGGCCTCGGCATGCGTTGACGTGGGATGATCCCCGTGGGAGCGAGATTTTCACCAACAACTGTGGGCAGCGGGTGATTCGTCCCGATGGCGATATTATGATGTCCTTCACATTTGGGGTGAAGGGGAAGCCGCGGGCCGTTTGTGGGGTCCTGGCGGGGTTTGATGGTGAGACGCTGACCGTCAAAAAAACTGGGGCTCCGCTTGAATTGGCCGCAGGGCGTGGCCTGCTGGAGCCATCACTAACGACCTTCAAGGGTAGATATTTTTTGACGATCAGAGCGGAAGACGACCACGGCTACGTCTCCGTCAGCGAAGACGGTCTGGATTGGGCGCCACAGAAAGCCTGGGCCTGGGATGATGGCGAGGCGGTATCGATGTCCACGACCCAGCAACATTGGCTAACCCATTCGGAGGCCCTCTACCTTGTCTATACTCGAAAAGACGCACAGAATGCGAAGGTGATGCGCTGGCGGTCTCCCTTGTGGATGGCGCAGGTTGATCCTGTGACCCTACGCTTGAAGCGCTCGACAGAACGGATTGTGTTTCCGCTGGTCGGGGACGGCGTTAACGATCCAAATAAGGTTGCGTTGATGGGCAATTTTCATGTCACCAACGTCAGTCCACACGAGTCCTGGGTGACTGTCGGCGAATGGCAGCCTCGCAATCAGATCCATGGCGATTTGCTATTGGCCCGCATCCGTTGGGCCAGCCCAAACGAATCCGTCTTAGTGTAGTTATTTTCTCTCTCGATGACTCTCCCATCCACACCGCCGCTTCCTCTCGCTGACCGATACGAACGTTTTCGGGATTCCGTTTTTTCAGGTCTTGAGGAGCCGACACGACTGCCAGGCTTCGATGAGCCGCTATGCGAGCTGGATTTGCAGAGTCTATGGTTTTGCGGGTCTTTTGGCAGCGAGTTCAAGACCGAGGACGGGCGAACCGTAAAGATCACCGACTTTGGCTCGTGGAACGCCGGGGCGGGTCCTGATTTTAATGGCGTCTCGATGCTGATCGATGGCCAAGCGGTGCGCGGAGACGTCGAACTGGATCCCGATGTGCGCGATTGGGAGCGGCATCTGCACGCTGGAAATCCGGAGTACAACAAGGTGGTGCTGCATGTTTTTCTAAGCTCGCCCCAAAATCAGAAGCACTTCACGCGCACCTCCAACCACCTGGATGTCCCCCAGGTGCAGCTGACTGCCGCGATGCTGGCAGTCGACGCGGCCCCCAAAAGCCGCGATGCCGCTGCTCGGATCGGGCGCTGTGCGACACCCTTGCGGGATATGGAGCCAGCACGAATCACCAGCATGCTGGAAAGTGCCGCGCAATTCCGGCTTCAGGCAAAGTCGCGGCGTCTCTACCGGATCATCGCCGCCTCTGGGCGAGAGCAGGCTATTTATCAGGCGCTGGCCCAGACGCTGGGTTATCTGCACAATCAGCGTCCTTTTGCCATTCTCTCTCAGCGTCTGCCGCTGAATCGAATGCTAAAAGAACCCACCGCCCAGCGCGAAGCTCTGCTATTCGGTGTCTCTGGGTTCTTGGAGATGGCACGGCCAGACGATATTCAAAAAGACAGCCGTGCCTACCTCCGGGGTCTTTGGTCGCATTGGTGGAAAATCCGCCAGAGCTGCTCGCGTTGGATGGAACCGCAGCAGATGCTGCGCTGGAAAATGACGGCCATCCGCCCAGGGAACCATCCGCAACGCAGGTTGGGTGCGCTACTGGCCATCCTTGCGAATTGGGAAGTCGTCGCGCCGCCACTGATGGACGCCACCCGCTGGAGCCTGGCTGCTTGGCGCGATACGGTGGCTGGTCTGAAGCACGATTTTTGGTCCAGTCACTACAGCCTCTCTGCAGACGAAGCTGAATCCCCGATGGCGCTCGTCGGGGCGACCCGCGTGCATGAGATGCTGGCCAACGTCGTCTACCCGCTCCTGGTGCCAGAGCGGACTCGTCTTTGGGCCGAGTATTTGGAGCTTCCGGCTCTCCTCGATAACCAAAAAGTCCGCAAAGCCATCACCCGACTTTTCGGGGATCACCCCGATGCTGCGAACTTTCGCAAGCTGCTTTTCCAGCACCAGGGGTTACTGCAAATTTATGAGGACTTCTGCCTCGCCGACGACTCCGCTTGCGCAGATTGCCCTTTCCCTGAACGTCTCAAGGAGTGGTGATCGGTAGTCAAGGGTTGCCGAGCTCCCGCGCCCATTGAATGGCGCGCAGGATGCCGGTGGCCTTGTTGACCGTCTCATCGTACTCGTACGCCGGATCGGAATCTGCCACAACTCCGGCGCCCGCCTGGACGTAGGCCTTTCCGTCCTTCAGTACGCAGGTGCGCAGGGCGATGCAGCTATCCAAGTTCCCGTCGAATCCGTAGTAGCCCACGGCGCCGGCATAGGCGCAGCGTTTGCTTTTTTCGAGTTCGTTGATGATCTCCATCGCGCGCACTTTGGGCGATCCACTGACCGTTCCCGCAGGGAAGGTCGCGCGCATAACGTCGTAAGCGCTTTTGTCTGCTCTCAGCTTTCCATCGACATTGGAGACGATGTGCATCACGTGCGAGTAGCGCTCTATGATCATAAGTTCGTTGACGCGGACACTGCCAAATTCCGCGACGCGCCCGACATCGTTGCGTGCTAGATCGACTAGCATGATGTGTTCGGCGCGTTCTTTGGGATCGCTCAAGAGGTCTGCGGCCAGCGCATCATCTTCCTCCTGTGTTTTGCCCCTCCAGCGAGTGCCCGCAATTGGACGGATTTCGATGCGCCCATCGATGCACTTCACATGCACTTCCGGCGAACTGCCTACGAGGCTAAAGCCCTGCGGGAACTGCATGCAGAACATGTAGGGAGATGGGTTCACGTGGCGCAGCGCGCGGTAGAGATCGATCGGCGTGCCTTCGTAGTCTGTCTCAAAACGTTGCGACGGCACGACCTGGAAGACATCCCCGGCGGCGATGTACTCTTTGGCGGTGCGCACCATGCCTTCGTATTCTTCGCGCGTGGTGTTACCCGTCGGAGGAGTCACAGGTGTGCTACCGGCTGCTCGGAACGTGTGCATCGGCTTGACAGCCAGTGGTTGCTCCAATTTCTCAATGATGGCCGCAATTTGCTGGCGCGCCCATTCGTAGGCGGCAGGGAGGTCTGCGTGTTCGTCGGTGTGGACGTTGGCGATGATGGAGAGCTTGCGATGCCGATGATCAAATACCAGCACGGTATCAGTGACAAAGAAGACCATGTCCGGAAGGCCAAGTTGATCTGGTGGTGGCGACGGCAGGGTGGGCTCAAAGAAGCGCACCATGTCATAGGACAAGAAGCCGACCGCTCCGCCGTGAAAGACGGGCAGGGGAGCCTTGTCGATCGGCCGGTAAGGGCGCATCAGATCTTCCAACTCGTGCAGCGGATCCCGATCGGTCGTGAAGCGCCTTACTTTGCCGCGCTCCTCGATTTCGATATCCTTACCGCGAGCGGTGAAGATGATGCGTGGTGAACTGCCCAGCAGTGAGTAACGGCCGGAGTGTTGGGTCAGCTCTGCAGACTCCAAAAGGAAGCCGCAGCGTCCGTCGTGGATACGTTGGAATGTGGAAAGCGGGGTCTCGTAGTCTGCCGCGAGTTCGGCGAGGACAGGAACGAGATTTCCCTGGGCGGCGAGGCCGCAGAAGGTATCAAAATCTGGTTGTAAATGAAGGTCTGGCATGGGGCGGGGTGGAGCGAAAGTGAAACTGAGACAAGAGGCGGGCGCAAGGCCGGGTCATGTCTCTTCACCAACGCACGACGGAGCTAGCCCAGGTCAGGCCTGCGCCAAAGGCCACGAGAAGCAGGATGTCGCCGCGCTTGATGACGCCAGCGCGATTGGCCTCGTCTAGCGCCAACGGGATGGATGCGGCAGAGGTGTTGCCATACTTCTGCAAATTCACAAAGGTGCGCTCGGCTGGCACGCCCAAGCGATCCACGATGGCGGAAATGATGCGCTGGTTCGCCTGATGGGCGATGACCTTCGTCACATCATCAGCCTTTAAGCCTGCGCGCTCCAGGGCCTGCTCACAAGCTTCCTTCATCCGGGTCACGGCGTGACGGAAGACTTCTTTGCCCTCCATGTAGATGGACTTCACCTGCTCATCGACGTTTTCTTGCGTGATTGGTTCCGCAGAAGCTCCGCCGGGGACCTTGAGAATGCCGGTCAGATTGCCGTCACAGCCCATGATAGTAGACAGTACACGTCCTGGTGCATCCTCCTCCTCATTGCGCCGCAACACCACCGCACCAGCCCCATCACCAAACAGAACGCAAGTATTACGATCCTTCCAGTTGACCAGACTACTAAGCTTTTCCGCCCCAATGACCAGCGCGCAGCGGCGATTGCCGGTATTGAGGAAGTGACGTGCGGTCTGGAGCGCAAACAGGAAGCCCGAGCAGGCCGCATTCATGTCGAAGGCCACGGCATTGCTAGCACCCAATTTTTGCTGCACAAAGCAGGCAGTCGATGGGAAAAACATGTCCTGTGTGACGGTGGCGACGATGATCAGATCGATCTCGCTGGCATCCACCCCGGCCATTTCCATGGCATTCCGCGCGGCGGCGGTGGCCATGTCGCTCGTGGTCTCGTTATCAGCGGCGATCCGGCGCTCCTTGATGCCGGTGCGGGAGGTAATCCATTCGTCGGTCGTGTCCACGATCTTTTCCAGATCCGCATTGGTCATGATGCGCTCAGGGACATAACTGCCGGTGCCGATCAGGCTGGATGAGCAAAAGGGATGTGATTCAGGGGCTGACATGATGGGATGAGGCGTAGAGGGTGGCGGCCTCCTGGATATGTGGGTTCACCTTATGTGAAATCGTTTCACAGGCCATGCGCAACGCATTTTTCATCGCGTAAGCGCTCGCGCCGCCATGCGCGATGATGGTGATGCCGTTGAGTCCCAGCAGCGGCATGCCGCCGGACTCGTCTGCATTGGTTTTAGTGTTGATTCGTTTAAAGGCAGGCTTTGCTAGCATGCCGCCGATCTTGGTGCGTGTGGACGACATGATCTCCGTCTTGATCATGCCAAACATGGCACGAGATAGGGCTTCCGCGCTCTTTAGAATTATGTTGCCAGTGAAGCCGTCGGTCACCACTACGTCCGGTGGCGTCTCCCACAGGTCATGACCTTCAACATTGCCGATGAAGTTGATGCCCGAAGCGTGCCGCAGCAGTTTGCCGGCTTCCTTGCACAAAGCATTGCCTTTGGCCTCCTCCGTGCCGTTGGACATCAGACCTACCCTTGGATTGGCGATGCCCAGTACATGGCGGGCGTAGGCGGTACCCATGATGGCATTTTCGACCAGGTTGGATGCCTCGCTATCGGGATTCGCACCCGCGTCGATAAGGATCCAGCGATTCGTTCGCGACGGCATCACGGAGGCAATTGCCGGACGGTCGATGTGGGGCAGCGTGCGGAATTTGATCAGCGAGGCTGCGACCGCCGCACCCGTGTGTCCTGCACTTACCACCGCCTCTGCGCGGCCATCTTTGACCAGTTCAACGGCCCTGGAAATGGAGCTGTCCTTCTTTTTGCGGACTGCATCCAGGCCGCTATCGCTCATTTCCACCACCTGGGAGGCTGGGATAATCTCCAATTTGGGGCTCTTTACCCCCTGGGCAGCCAGCTCGGCCTCGATGACCTCGGGCTGACCGACAAGAAACAGCCGCTCGATCTGCGGCAAGGTATCCAGAGCAAGCTTGACGCCGCCCACGGGGTTAGCCGGGGCGTGGTCGCCGCCCATGACGTCCAACGCGATATTCATTCAGGAGATAAAATGCTACCAACTCGCCACAAGGGCCAGAAGGCCGCCACGATAAAGCGCGGGCTGGGGAAATTGCAAACTGGGATTTCACCCCTGATAAAGTAGGCCGCCGCTGAGCGGTGGGGAAAGCGTTTCCGCAGGGCGGCAGCACTAAGAATGCTGTCATGTGCATTTTGGGAGGCAAACAGTGCGTGTTGCCGGGTTGAAAGCGGGTTGGATTTGCGCGATGGAGGCCGCTACTCCTGCGCGTATTTTCATCCGCCATTCCCTCTATGCCTGACGCATTTAACTCCAACTACCCGTCCATTGAGCACCTCCGCGAGCGCGCACGGAAACGCACCCCGCGCTTTGCCTTTGAGTATTTGGAAGGCGGGTGCTTCTCGAACATCAATCTTCAGCGCAACACGGACGAGATTCGGGAGGTGCGGCTTCGGCCTTGGTATCTGCGCGATTATCCCGGCTCCGACCTGAAGACAGAACTTTTTGGCACCACCTACGACGCGCCTTTTGGGGTCTCGCCCATCGGTCTGCAGGGACTCATCTGGCCGCAGGCGACCGAGATCCTCGCCAAGGCTGCCCATCAACACAACCTCCCCTTCATCCTCAGCACGGTCGCAACCGCAAGCATCGAGACCGTGGCCGAATTGACCGAAGGCAAAGCTTGGTTTCAGCTCTACCACCCCACCGAGGAAGCGCTGCGCGACAAGTTGATCGAGCGGGTGAAAGACGCGGGCTTTCCGACGCTCGTCATTCTCGCGGATACGCCCACCTTTGCCTATCGGCCGAAGGAAATCCGCAATGGCCTGTCCATCCCGCCGCGCATGACGCTGCGCAACATCGTGCAGATGATGTTTCACCCCACGTGGTCGTTCAGCCAGCTCGCCGCAGGTGCGCCGGAGTTCAAGACGATGAAGCCCTACCTGCCAAAGGGCCTGAACATGAAGCACCTCGGCTTGTTCATGAACAAGACCTTCTCCGGTCGTCTCAATCCCGCTAAGATCGCGGCCATTCGTGACAAGTGGAAGGGCAAGCTCGTCGTGAAGGGCATTGTGACCGAAGAAGACGCGGAAACCGCGCTCGGACTCGGCGTCGATGGCTTCATCGTGTCGAACCACGGCGGACGCCAACTCGACGCAGGGCAGTCCACGATCAAACCGCTCACCGAGCTCGCGAATAAGTTCGGTCAGCGAACCACTGTGATGATCGACAGCGGCCTGCGCTCCGGCCCGGATGTGGCCTGTGCCATCGCCAGCGGCGCGAAATTCGCCTTCATGGGCCGCTCCTGGATGTATGGCGTCGGTGCGCTCGGCAAGGCCGGAGGCGATCACACGATGACCATGATCAAACGTCAGCTAAAGCAAGTCATGGAACAGGTCGGCTGCGAACGCGTCACCGATCTGCCCAAGCATCTTGTTTCCTGACTTCGCATCCGCACTGCGCCGCCGGGACGCCTGCGATCACTTTTGCGCTTCCGTCCGGAGCCGCTTTTGCCAGTCTGGATGCTGCTTTTTGTAGTCTTGAAATGGGGTGTGCTCAGGCAGGGAAATCTTGCCGTCTTTGTCCTTGTCGATGAAGGGAAAGAGCCACTCCCACCCCGGCTTAGCAGTGCTCCATTGTTGAAGCGAATCCCACTCGCCGACTTGAATGTCGCTGCGGTGTTGCTT
>JACKQF010000013.1 GCA_024232965.1 Verrucomicrobiaceae bacterium
CGGTGTTGTTGCTGGTCTGGAAGTTGATGGCGTTCTCCAGATCGCCTTGGCTCACTTCTCCGCCGGGGCCTTGCTCTCCGGGATCGCCTTGGGGGAGTTCAAAGCTGAAGTGGACGTCTGTGCCGTCAAACCAGGTGCCGACGTTGGCCGGACTTCCGGGTGGGACGGTGGTCACGCTATCGACCACGGCATTGCCAAAGGGGGGGCCTTGCGCGCCATCGCTGCCTTGGGGGCCCTCTGCGCCCTGAGGGATGCCGAAGCTGAAGTGCAGGACGCCGCCGGTGATGCTGAGCCCCACCGTGGCCGGGTCACCTGGATTCAGGGTGGTGATGCTATCCACTTGGGCATTGGTGATGGTCGGGACGGCATCGATCAGGGCCTTCAGGCCGGTAAACTGACTCCGCATTGGCGCGGACTCGATCAAGGCATTCGTGGCAGGATAGGTGGGATCGAAAGGCATGGCAGTGGGGAATAGTGGAGAAGTGGAGTGGTGGTTGCGAGGCCGCGAAGCGAACGTTGTAGCTGGGCTCTGTGAGTCCGGGGTCGTTGAACGATCGGTGAAGTCGCCAGTGGGTGGCGGATCTGGAAGCGGGGGGCGCAGTTCACGGCCTGCGCTCCTTGCTGACCGGCCACTGGCCTGCCTGGCTGACGTTACGGTGCGCGGCGCACGGCTTCATCGCTCCAGGGGCCAGGGCCGGACGCACCGACGCCGCGAACGCGGAAGGCGTACATGGCCCCTGGGGTCAGGCCAGTGACCAACAGTTGGCTGTCGGTCACGCTCTTCACCCGCTGGAAGTTTTCGGCATCGGTATGCAACTTGCAGTCCACCTCAAAGATGCTGGCTCCCGCAAGTGGATCCCAATCCAAGAAGATCTCCCCTTCGTTATCGCCAGCCTTGGCGATCAGGTTTCCTGGGGCTGTCAGGGCACCCACGGGGGTGGCGGTCGAGCGCACTTCAAAGCCGGAGCTCAGAATCTTGGCCTCATCACCACCGCTGGCCGCCTCCACGTAACCAGAGCGCAGAGTTAGCATGCGGACCACTTCCTCGCGCGACGAATCCTTTTCGACCACCGTTTGGCGGTAGTCGTTCTCTTTCAGCGTGACACTTGCGATCCAGTCTTCAA
Source organism: Verrucomicrobiaceae bacterium (assembly GCA_024232965.1). Lineage (GTDB taxonomy): Bacteria > Verrucomicrobiota > Verrucomicrobiia > Verrucomicrobiales > Verrucomicrobiaceae > JACKQF01. The sequence goes on from JACKQF010000013.1 coordinate 1,125, forward strand.
ACCCATCGACGATGGCCTCGAGCTCAGGTGCTGGGGGCATTGGGGTCGCAAAGTTTGCATTGCCCGTCATTTTGGCGATGTGATTCTTGGCATAGGCCAGCAATTGGAGGTCCGTCTTTTTCTTCAGTTCTAACTTTGGTTTAGCCATGGTTTTGCGTGGGTTCGGTGTTAGAGGCACCAGGCCGCCGGGGTCATCGAAGCTCAGGCCCATATCAAAAGTTGCGCCGGAGTCGAAGAATGCCATCGGGTTACAGCTTGGTTAGGAGGCGGCAGTCTGACAAAATCACCTAGAGTTGTCACGCCTAATATCACAGCAAACCGCGCACCTCTCGTAAATCGTTGATTATCAACGCCTAAGTCCATTGATGCACCACTCGGAAACGCCAGATCCGACCTGGGAAACGCCGTTTCCGGGGTCGGAAATGACGATTCCGAGTGCGGAAAAGCAAAATCCAGACAGTAAATTCGAATTTTCCTCCTTTCCCACGCCAGGGGAAGGTCTTCGGACGACGAGGGAAAGTCTTCAAACGTCAGGGGAAGGTCTTCGAACGACGTGGGAAAGTCTTCAACCGTCAGGGGAAGGTCTTCGAACGACGTGGGAAAGTCTTCGGACGACGCGGGAAAGTCTTCAACCGTCAGGGGAAAGTCTTCAACCGTCAGGGGAAAGTCTTCAAACGTCGGGGGAAGGTCTTCGAACGACGAGGGAAAGTCTTCAAACGTCAGGGGAAGGTCGTCGGCGGCTTGACCGCGTGCCCGGTGGGCATGTCCAAACACCCGGATTTCCGTGAATCCGCTCCCGCCACGTCAAGAGCATCCCGAAGCTCGGGAACCCCATTTTTGCCACGAATATCCCTTCCCCGCGCCATTCCACGGCGCAAAGCCGCGCACCCGATCCCACCAGAATTCAGCCGCACCTAAAGCTTGACGTCCGCTTCGGATATTGATCTAGTCGTGTGAGTCGCGAAATCAATTCCGCGGTTCCTATAGCGGACGACCTAAACAGTCTATGCCAGACTTACCCGTCGGGGGATTTGACAATCCACCTTTTGGAGTGACAAAACAACCTTAGCAAAAGAACATGGAACGCGGTCGATATTATCTTGGACGAGTGGTGAAGCTCGGTAACTTGGATCAGAGCCGATTGATGGACGCAATCCTCGACGCTCCGACGATTACGATCCGGAAATTTCGCTGGACCATCACGGACACGGTTGATCGCCGTGACAGCAAAATGCCATTTGTTTTTGGTCGGCTATCGAAGTTCCACCAAGAGGGGCACGTGACCATTGTAGATACCGATTCCAAATCACAGATCGACGCGATCGCGCGAAATCTCTTGGCTGCATCTTCACCGTTCGTCTATTTACCGGAATATTCTGGAATCGCATATCTCCACGTTTGGAATGGTATTCAGCAGGATGTCTTTCCGAGAAGGTTTAAGGCATTGATCGAGGCCGCATATGACGATTTTTTCGTCGATTGCACGATTGAAGCGATTGCTGACTACCAGACCTTCGTGTCAAAATTGCGATCCATTGAGGTCTTCCACGATATACAGGCGACGGTTCGCCCTCCCAACCCGTTGTTTGGGCGCCTTTGGGGATCGTTACGGGAATATATTGAAAGGCGGAACGCAGACGAGGTGCGCGTTCGGGAAATCGCCGAAGAAGCTCCCGGAATTGCGACGAACCTTGTTGCTTTGATGACCGGTCTTCTTCGGAACCCCGATTTTGAGCCTGCTAGTGTACCGGACATCACTGATGCCGCACTGCTTATGGCGGCAGATGGATATGGACAAGGGAAAGTGACTGGAATGAGGCGGGACCGCGAAGAAGTCCTGATTAGAACCTCCGACACGCACCGCAGCTTTCTTGACGCTAAAGAACCCAATCCAGACGCTCTGGCCGAGCACGCCCATCGCCAATTGAAAAGCGTCTCTACGGAACGCGACATGCACCACCCTCAAGATGAAGAGCCTAGCTAACATTTTTCGAGCATCGGTCGTCAGTCTCGAGTCCTGTTGCATTGGCATTGGCGTTGTCCTGTCAGTGTGGCCGCCGTCATCGCTCAACGACATCGCCAAAAAGGTTGCTGCAAATGGTGAAATGATTCAGTACCTTTCGCTCGCTCCTGTTGGGATCTTCGTGTGGGTATTTGCGCATTCACGCAAGATGTTGTTTCCCGATGCTGACGAGAAAAGGGTCCTTCAGGGATGGCCCGACTATAGGGCATTCAAAGAGATTGTTTTTGTGGGGGTTGGCTACTCCGTAGTCTTCATAGTTATAGGGTTGTCAACGTGGGCGATGGACTGGAGTGAATCTCCAGTGCTCCCATTCGTCTGGATGTGCATTAGCATTGTCGGGGCAGCCGTCACTGCGTTTTCGATGTATCATGCCGAGATTGTTCTCAACGAGCATCTTGCAACTGAAGGAGAAGCTGGCAGATGAATTGTGGGTCGCGCCTCGGTCCTTTTCCCTGAATTTCGCGCCTGCGTCGCGGGCGGGGGCGGCGTCCGAGGAGCAGAAGGTTCGTTTTCCTCTGGGGAGGACGCGGTTTGGGTTTCTATTCCTGGGTCCTGAAAGGCTTGTGTTCCCGGTAGCAGGCGAGCCTGGCCTCGGACTCTGCGGCCGCTTTGGGGTCACTGCGCCAGCGGGTCAGATAACCTTCCTCAAGCCCCAAGGGGAACGATTCCTTTGCCCCCATTCCTCTGCCTTTATCAGCGTTTGGTTAGCGTCTCTTCAGCGGTTCTTTGGCTTTCTCATTGGCGAGGCGGGCTGGAAGCGCCGCCGACCGTACACGGGCTAGAAGCACCGCGCTCCGGAAGTGCTGCTCCCCAGAGGCACGGTGCTCCTGAAGCGCCCCGCCCTAGAAACGCTCTGCCCAGGAAGTGGCTGCACCCCCCAGGGGGATGCGACTTTTGCATTGTCTTTCCCGGCTGTGCCCGATATGACGGTGGCATGTCGAATTTCTCCTGGGCCATCGATGGCAGCATCGTGGGACTTTATCTGGCGGTGACGCTGGCGGCGGGTGTGTGGATGCGGCGGAGTGTGCGGCGGGTGGAGGACTTTTTGGTGGCGGGTCGGGAGATGAATCTTTACCTCGGCATTGCCTCCCTGGCGGCGACGGAGTTTGGCATCATCACCTGCATGTATGCGGCGCAGGGCGGTTACACCATGGGCTTTGCGGGGGCGCTGCCGGGCATCTGTCAGGCGGGGGCCATGCTGACCATCGGGCTGACGGGCTTTTGCGTCCGCCCCTTGCGTGAATCCGGCGCGATGACCCTGCCGGAGCTGTTTGAAAAGCGCTTTGGCAGTGGGGTACGGCGGCTTTCTGGGGTGGTGGTGGTGCTGGGCGGGCTGCTGAACATGGGCGTCTTCTTCCAGGTGGCGGGGAAATTCCTGGTGCAGGCCTGCGGCTTTGATCCGGGCACGCTGGTGTGGCTGATGGTGGCGCTGCTGGCCATGGTGGTGCTGTACACGGTGCTGGGCGGGATGCTTTCGGTACTGGTGACGGATTTTCTGCAGTTCATCGTGATGAGCGCGGGTCTGCTGGTGGTGACGGTGCTGATCCTAAAGGAGGTCGGCTGGACGCGACTGGTCGAAACGGTGCAGGCCCACCACGGGGCGGGTGGTTTTTCCCCCCTGGCGAATCCGAAGATGGGCTGGACCTACCTGATCAATCAAATCATGGCGAATGCCGCTGCCGCGCTGACCTGGCAGGCCGTGGTGGCGCGGGTCCTCTCCGCCAAAGACCCCAGCACCAGCCAGAAGATCTACTCCCGCACCAGCTTCTTCTTCGTCGCCCGATTCCTGATTCCCGGCATCTGGGGCATCGCTGCCCTGGCCGTGCTGGGCTGGGCACCGCTGAAATCGCTGACCCAGGCGGAGCGCGATGGCATCGCGCCGGCAGTCGCTGCGAAGGTGGAGGCCTCCCACGTCGGTGCGCCGTTGGCAGGCCTGACGCCGGAGGAAAAGGCGGCGCTGCCTGGACCGGTGATCGAGAAGCTGGAGGACACGACCCTGATGGCGATGCCGACCTTTCTGAGCACCTTTCTACCGATCGGGCTGATGGGCCTGCTGATCGCGGCGATGCTGGCGGCGGACATGTCCACCGACTCCTCCTACATGCTGAGCTGGGGCAGCGTGATCTACAACGACATCATCGCCCCATTTCGAGGTGAAAAGGTCAACCACAGCCGCGCGATCCTGTGGAACCGCTGCATCATTGGCCTGATCGGGGTGTATTTGCTGGTGTTTGGCCTGTTTTACAAGATCGAGGGCAATGTCTGGTCCTACCTTTTGCTGACGGGCAGCATCTATCTTTCCAGCATGTCTGTGGTGCTGATCGCCTGCTGCTACTGGCGGCGGGCCAATCGGTACGGAGCCTACGGGGCCATCATCCTGGGGGCCCTGATTCCCACCCTGCACCTGACCTTGGAAAAAATCCCCGCCACTGCTGCCTGGGCGGCTCAATTCGGAAAAGACGCCGCTGGCATCACCGCCTTCCTCGCCGCTGGCCTGGGGATGGTGCTGGGATCCCTGCTCAAACCCTCCGCCCCCATGGACTCATGACCGCTGACCACCCTTTTTGGTTCTATTTGACCGTATCCTGCCTGATCTGGTACGGGTCCGTCACCTTCGTGATCGCCTGGAAGGGGTTCGCAGACATCCGCACGATGCTGCGTCGGCTGAAGGAACACGATTGATTGCCGAACAGCGCCCCCTGGCGCTGACCGTAGGTTTGGCAAAAAGTCAGTTGGTGCATTGCGCATATCTGCCGCGGTGGTAGATTTCCCGCCCGTCTGCCCAGCGACGCCATCCGTAAGGATTGTCTCAGCGGTGCAGCGATCCTACCAACCCCTCCTTTTTCCGTTTCTTCCGCTCAATTTTTATGATGGACTGGCTTTCCTCCCTGGGCCCTGTGGGCTCCTTCCTGCGTTGGGTGATCATCTGCATCGAGGTGATCATCGTCTTCAACCTGATGATTCTCGTGCACGAGTGGGGCCACTTCCTGGCGGCGCGCTGGCGGGGTCTGTATGTGGACCGCTTCCAGATCTGGTTCGGTAAGCCGATCTGGAAAAAGACCGTCAACGGCGTTCAATACGGACTCGGCTGCATCCCCGCCGGTGGCTTCGTTTCCCTGCCCCAGATGGCACCGATGGAGTCTATCGAGGGCACCGTGCAAACCGAGGAGCCGCTGCCGCCCATCAGCGCGATGGACAAGATCATCGTGGCGTTTGCCGGACCTCTTTTCAGTTTCATGCTGGCCGCCTTTTTCGCCCTCATGGTCCATTTCGTCGGCAAGCCCCAGAGCATGGGCCACACCACGACGACCATCGGTTACGTCGCCAAAGAAAGCCCCGCGGCCAAGGCCGGTCTGAAGGCGGGTGACAAGATCCTCTCCATCGACGGCAACCCCATCCTCCGCTTCTCCGGCATGGTGGATAGCGTCCAATGGGCCGTGGTCGCAGGTGAGAGCGAGCTGCTCCAGGTCGAGGTCGATCGCCCAGGCACAGGCAAATTGACGCTGCCAGTGGACCCAACCGCATGGGATCTGCCAGCGGCCAAAGAAGAGGCCAAAGACTCCCCTTGGTGGCGCAAACCGGTGGACTTCCTCTTCAAGCGCCCACCGCTCAAGGACATCGGGATCATGGGCGCGCAATCGCCGATGGTCGGATCGATCCAGGAAAATAGCCCCGCTGCAGATGCAGGCCTGAAGCCAAACGACCTGATCACGAAGCTCGACGGCATCGAACTGCTCAGCGGTATCCAGATCGGCGACTACATGCAGGCCAATCCGGATAAGCCAAGCTTTGTGCTGACCGTCAAACGCGGCAAGGAAGAGCTGGAGATCCCGATCACGCCCCGCGTCCCAGATACCCTCGCCATTGCAGCCGCTAAGGCCAAAGAAGAAAAAGCCGCCGCACCTGCTGCCACTGCCGCGACCACCGCAGAAGCCAAGTCCGGAGACGAAGAGGCACCGAGCCGTAAGATGGGCATCGTCTGGGATCTCCAAGGCGAGCGTGGGACCGCCTATCCTGGCGTGGGCGAGCAGTTGATCGAGGCCCTCAAGACGATGCGCAATACACTGGGTGCGGTCTTTTCTTCCAAGTCGGACATCGGCCTCTCCCACCTGAGCGGTCCCGCCGGGATCTTCCGCGTCTATTACAACCTCTTTGAGCGCGCCGACGGTTGGCAGCTCGTCCTCTGGTTCAGCGTCATCCTGAACGTGAACCTCGCCGTCCTGAACATGCTGCCCTTCCCCGTCCTCGATGGTGGTCACATCACGATGGCATTGGCAGAGATGGTCCGCGGCAAGCCTGCGCAATCTCGTCTGCTCGAATACGTTCAGGCGGGCTGCGCGCTGATGCTCTTCGGCTTCATGATCTGGGTCACCCTCAAGGACCTAGGCGATGTCGGCGGGGGCGGCGGCAGTGGCAAAGTGCCAAACAACTGGCTGCCCAAGGCGGAGCGTCTCGCTACGCCCTGATCCGCGACTCCAACCACTCGCAGACCCCTTCGTTCCGAGTCCCTGATAACCGTGCCGCGAGCCCCTGGGCAGCGGTGCGGATGGAGGGGTCTCCCAGCAACTGCTCCAGCTTCGCGGCGATGCGCGCTGGTTGCAGTCGGCGTTTTGACAAGGACAGCCCTGCGCCGAGTCTCTCCAGCCGATCCGCATTATCGAACTGATCATGCGCCAGCGGGAAGATCAACTGCGGCACCCCAGCGGCAAAAGCCTGAGATAGCGTGCCGATACCTCCATGGTGAACCAGCGCAGCGGATCGCTCTAGCAAGGGCCCAAACGGCGCATACTCCACTGGCAGCATGTTCGGTGGTAGCTCGCTGGGGAGCTGAGAAAGGTCCCGCGTCACCAGCACGCCCGGCTTTCCGGTTCGGCGGAGCCCCTCCACCAGCACCGCAAAGTGGTCCTTGGCCTGGAGGTTCGCGCTTCCGGCTGTGATGACCACCGGCGGCTCTGACTGGTCGTCGAGGAAGCGGATCAACTCCGCGCCGAGAGGCTGCTCCGCCCTGAGGTCTTCCAGCGGGAAATCCCACTGCAAACGCGGCTCTGGCCAGTCTGGCTGAGGCGGAGCAAACCATTCGGGGTACAGCAAGAGCACGCCGTCTGGGGAATTCCACCAATCGCGCCAAAGGCTGCGTGGTGGGGAGATGCCGACCTCCGCACAGAGCTTTTTCAGCAAGGGCGCTGAGACCAAATCCACGGGATTCGGAAATCGCAGCATTGCCTTTTTCAACCAAAGCGGTGCCCGCCGCAGATACTGCATCCCTGGAGCCAGCACTGGCATTTCGTAGGCACTCATTAGGGCCGCCGGCTGCAGGTGCACCGTCACGAAGGGTGTGCCCCATTTTTCCCGCGCCATCCTCCCGGCAAAGGCCGTCATCGGAGCCATGATCAGATCAGGCGCTGCACCCGCATCGCGCAATCCTTCGATCGCACGAAAATAGCGCTCCGCAGTTCGCCCCGCATACTCAAAGACCAGCTTCGTCCCTGCCGCCATCTTCCACAGTCGAGGATCGCGTGCTAGCGCATCGAACTCCTCCTCGGTCCCCATCGAGACAAACTCCACCCCCGCCTGACGCGCCGCCGTTTCGAAAAGACAGGCCGTGATCATCGTCACGCGATGCCCACGCTGTAGCAGAGCCTTCCCGAGCGAAAGGAACGGAAAAACATCACCCGCACTACCGAGTGGAAGCATCGCGACATGGGCCATGAGTCAACGATGGCGTGGCGAAGGCAGGCCGCAACCTCGGAGACGAGCACGCCATTTCATGAGCCCAATTCAGATCTCATATCCTCAAATCATGATGCGTTGATATGTATCTTGACCAATCTCGTCACGAAGCTAGTTTTCACCATGCCTTCCCGCCCCAATTGCCGCACTGAACTCGAAGCCGCCATGCGCCAGCGCATCCTCGTCATTGATGGCGCCATGGGGACGACGATTCGTGGTTACAAGGACAAGGGCGTGCTCGATGAGGCCTCCGCGCGTGGCGAGCGGTTTCGGGACAACGAAAAGGACATCCTGAACAACGGGGACATCCTGTCGATCACGCGACCGGACATCATCGAGGACATCCATCGCCGCTTCCTGGAAGCCGGGGCGGACATCATCGAGACGAACACCTTTTCAGCCACGAGCATCGCGCAGAGCGAGTTCTTTGTGGAAGACCCACGTGAAAAGGGCGGGCGGAAGGATCCGGAATTTTTCCAGAAGATCATCGACGACAAGTTCCTCAACGACCTCGCCTGGGAGATTAATTTCAACTCGGCGCAGCAGTGCCGGAAGTGGGCGGATCAGATCGCGGACAAAACGGGCCGCAAACGCTACGTCGCCGGCGCCGTGGGTCCGCTGACCGTCTCGCTGTCTCAGTTCCCGGACCTCTCGGACCTGAGCTTCCGCTATGTGACCTTTGATCAGGTGAAGACGGCCTACGCGCATCAAATCCGCGCGCTGATCGCCGGTGGCGTCGATACGCTGATGGTGGAGACGATTTTCGATTCGCTGAATGCCAAGGCCGCGCTCGTTGCGATCCGCGAGGTATTTGAAGCGGACGGCGTCGAACTGCCCGTGCAGATTTCCGCCGCAGTCGGCCCTGGTGGCGAGACGATGATCTCCGGCCAGATCACGGAAGCTTATTTGAATGCGATGCGGCATGTGAAGCCCTTGTCGATCGGACTGAACTGCTCGCTCGGCCCGGACAAGATGCGCCCCTTCCTCGAAGAACTGGCGACGAAGGCGGATACGTTTGTGTCCGCGTATCCGAATGCGGGCATGCCCAATCCGCTCGCGCCGACGGGCTTCGATTTGCTGCCGCCGGACATGGCGAACTTCGCCACCGACTTCGCCAAGTCAGGCTTCGTGAACATCATGGGTGGTTGCTGTGGCAACACGCCGGAGCACATCGCCGCCATCGCGAAAGCGGTGGAAGGTCTCGAGCCGCGCCACGTGCCGACGCCGGAGCCGGTCATGCGGCTGAGCGGATCGCAGCCTTACAATCACACGAAGGAAGCGAATTACCTCATGATCGGGGAGCGCACGAATGTCGCTGGCTCGCCGAAGTTCGCGAAGCTGATCAAGGAAGGTAAATTCGAGGAGGCGGTGGCCATCGCGCGTCAGCAGGTCGAAAACGGCGCGAACGTGATCGACATCTGCATGGACGAGGGGCTCATCGACGGTGTGCCGACGATGACGAAATTTTTGAACCTGCTGCAAACCGAGCCGGAAGTCGCCAAAGTGCCGTTCATGGTCGATTCCTCGAAGTGGGAGATCATTGAGGCGGGCCTGAAGATGCTGCAAGGCAAGGGCATCGCGAATTCGATCTCGCTCAAGGAAGGCGAAGAGGCATTCAAAGAACGTGCGCGTGCCATCAAGCGTTACGGCGCTGCGACGGTCGTGATGGCCTTCGATGAGAACGGTCAGGCGGCGACTTACGACGAAAAGATCCGCATCTGCGAACGTGCCTATCGCATCCTCGTCGATGAAGTCGATTTCCCGCCGGAAGACATCATCTTTGACCCGAACATCCTCACCGTCGCGACGGGCATGGAGGAGCACAACAACTACGCGCTCGACTTCATCAACGCCACACGCTGGATCAAGCATCACCTCCCTGGTGCGAAGGTCAGCGGCGGTGTGTCCAACATCAGCTTCAGCTTCCGCGGCAACAACAAGGTGCGCGAGGCCATGCACAGCGCCTTCCTTTATCATGCCATCAAAGCTGGCATGGACATGGGCATCGTGAATGCCGGCATGCTGGAAGTGTATGAAGAGATCCCGCCGGAACTGCTTCACAAGGTCGAGGACGTGCTGCTGAATCGCCGTCCTGACGCGACGGAGATCCTCGTCGATTACGCGGAACAGTTCAAAGGTCAGGGCGGCGGCAAGAAGATCGAAGCCGATCTCCAATGGCGCGATGCGCCCGTCGAGAAGCGGCTTGAACACGCGTTGCTCAAAGGCATCACCGATTTCATCAATGAGGACACGCAGGAGGCGCTCGACAAGCTCGGCAAGCCGCTGCTGGTCATTGAAGGCCCGCTCATGGACGGCATGAGCGTCGTCGGCGATCTCTTTGGCGCCGGCAAAATGTTCCTGCCGCAGGTCGTGAAGAGCGCACGCGTGATGAAGCAAAGCGTCGCGTATTTGCAGCCGTTCATGGAGGCCGAGAAACTCGCGAATCCGGCGCAACGCAGCGCAGGCAAGATCATCATGGCCACCGTCAAAGGCGACGTGCATGACATCGGCAAGAACATCGTCGGCGTGGTGCTGGCTTGCAATGGCTTCGAAGTCACGGATCTCGGCGTCATGGTCCCGTGCGACAAGATTCTCGCGGCCGCCATCGAGAAAGGCGCGGACGTCATCGGCCTCAGCGGTTTGATCACACCATCGCTCGATGAAATGGCGCATGTTGCGGCTGAAATGGAACGCCGTGGCATGAAGATCCCGCTCTTGATTGGCGGAGCCACCACCAGTCCAGCGCACACCGCCATCAAGATTGCGCCCCATTATTCCGGGCCGATCGTGCACGTGCTTGACGCGTCGCGTAGTGTGCCGGTCACGACCTCGCTGATCAGCGACGAAAACCGCGATGCTTACATCGCCGAAAACGAAGCGCGTCATGTGCGACTGCGGGAGGAATACGGCAAGAAGAAGGAGCGCCAGCTTCTCAGTCTCGCCGAATCACGCGAGAAGGCCTTCAAGTGCGACTGGAGCACTCAGGAGATCGCCACGCCGAGTTTCACCGGCACGAAGGTTTACGAAGGCACCGACATGGTCGCCACTCTGCGCGAGTTCATCGATTGGTCGCCCTTCTTCCACTCATGGGAGTTGCGTGGTCGCTGGATCACCGCCGAAGACCGTTTCTCCTCTTCACACGAAGATGCGGAGATGAAAGTGAAGGCGGAAGAAGAGGCGGTGAAGCTGTTCAAGAGCGCCAATGATCTGCTGGATCGCGTCATCGCTGAGAAACGCTTCACACCGCGTGGTGTGTTCGGCTTCTTCCCGGCCAACAGCATCGGCGACGACATTGAAGTCTATGCCGACGATACGCGCAGCAGCGTGAAGACCGTCTTCCACACGCTGCGTCAGCAAGTGATCAAGAAGGACACGCCAAACTACGCGCTTAGCGACTACATCGCGCCGAAGGACAGTGGCCGAGCCGATTACATCGGTGGTTTCGCCGTCGGCATTCACGGTGCCGATGACTTCGCACACGAGTTCGAGAAAGCCCACGACCCTTACAGCTCCATCATCGTCAAAGCGCTCGCCGACCGTCTGGCGGAAGCCTTTGCTGAATACCTGCACAAGCAGGCGCGTGTCGCGTGGGGTTATGAGAAGCCTGAGGACTTCACCAACGAAGACCTCGTCAAAGAACGCTACCGCGGCATACGTCCCGCGCCCGGTTATCCTTCACAGCCGGACCACACGGAGAAGCCGATCTTGTTCGATCTGCTTGATGCGCCTGCGAAGACGGGCGTCGAGCTGACCGAAAGCATGGCCATGCATCCCGGCAGTGCTGTCAGCGGTCTCTACTTCAGCCATCCTGACGTGCATTACTTCGGCATCAGCGTGCTGGCGAAAGACCAGGTCGAAGATTACGCGAAGCGCAAAGGCCAGACGATCGAGGAAGCCGAGAAATGGCTCGGGCCTTGGCTGGGCTATTGATCGCTGTCTTCCTTCTCCACCGTAAACTTCAGCCCAAGGCCTTCTGGCGCTGGATTTTGGAGGGCGGCGGTCAATTGCGCGAGACTCCAGCCTTGGGGGCCTTTCTTCTTTTCGTCTTCTTTCAAAGGGAGAAAGTGAATCTCGAGATCTCCCTTCGTTGCGTCAGCGCACTCAAGCTTCACAAGGTCCTTCCAGCGCGCAAACACGGCCTCTACCTTGGCGCTGTTGCTTGCGTAATCGGGGAGGTGGAGCTTCAGCGTAGCTAGATAAGGCATGCCGTGGAGCGCATAAGAATCACGCACAGCTTGGGCGATCTGGTGCTCGGTGATGGCACGAGGATCAAAGGTGACATTCGCATAGTTGTCGATCCGCTGAACGACGGCAACCGCTGAGACGCCCTTCGTCTCGCTGACAGATTGATAGACCGCATAGACGCAGCTCCCGCATTCGATCCCTGAAACGTAAAAGGTGGTCTTCTGGGTAGGGGCGGCGTCCTCTGCGAAAGCGGTGCTGGTCAGGCAAAGGACGGCGATGCTGGCACGGAGAAATTTCATCTGCAATCATACGGGTGCGGCTTGCGGTTTCATTCTTGGGGCATCGGCGGAACTTTTTCGCTGCGTCATTTTGCGCTTTCACCACAGCCGGATGGACTCTAGGTTAGCGACATGATCCGCCGCTTTTTCATGTTCTTAACTCCGCTGTTTTTGGCCTTTGGCTGCTCCAATGGAGACGATGGCGCAAACAACATCGATCCAAAAGCCGCGCAGACATTGATCACCGATCAGAAGGCCGTGGTCCTGGACATTCGGACGCCTGAGGAGTTTGCAGAGGGCCACATTGAGGGCGCTAAGAATGTGGATTTCTTCAACAAGAGCTTCCGGGCGGAGCTCGGCAAGCTGGACAAAGACGCGCCGATCGTCATGCACTGTCAGTCCGGCGGGCGCAGCGGCCAGGCGCTGCCAATTTTTAAAGAACTGGGATTCACCAAGGTCTTCCACATGAACGGTGGCTTCCGTGCATGGTCCAAAGCGGGGTTGCCCGTGGCAAAGTGATCTGCCGGAAACTGAAAATCCCCTTGCCGGGGCAGGCAAGACGTGTTCTCTCAAGGATCAACAACCTACCCCCAATCATCATACCCGCATGAGCGAGCGTCGCGTCGTCATCACAGGTCTCGGAGTCGTTTCTCCGCTAGGCAACTCTAAAGAGGATTTCTGGAAGAATCTGGTCTCCGGCAAAAGCGGTATCCGCCGTATTCAGTCGATGGACACCACGAACTACGATTGCAAAATCGGTGGCGAAGTGGTGGACTTTGACCCGACGCCCTTCTTCAACAATCACAAAGAGGCGCGCCGCGCGGATCGCTTCTTCCAGTTCGGCATGGCTGCAGCCAAGATGGCCGTGAAAGACAGCGGGCTGAATCCTGACAGCGAGGATCCCCATCGCGTCGGCATCATGGTCGGCAGCGGGATCGGTGGTCTTGGTACTCTCGAAAACCAGTATCAGATTCTCTTGGAAAAGAGCCCCAGCCGGGTCTCGCCCTTTCTCATCCCAATGATGATCACCAACATCGCTAGCGGCATGATCGCGGGCGAGTATGGATTCATGGGACCGAACATGGTCGTGGTGACGGCTTGCGCGACTTCAAATAACAACATCGGCGAAGCGTGGCGTATCATTAAGTTCGGCGATGCGGATTGCATGATCGCCGGCGGTGCTGAAGCCTCGATCCGCCCTTGCGGTCTGGCTGGCTTTGGCAACATGAAGGCGCTGAGCCTTCGCAACGATGATCCTGAAAAGGCCAGCCGTCCTTTTGATAAGGATCGCGATGGATTTGTCATGGGCGAAGGCGCTGGCGTCGTGGTGCTTGAGGAGCTTGAGCATGCTAAGAAGCGCGGCGCAACGATCTACGCAGAACTGTCCGGCTACGGTGCCACTGCCGACGCTTACCACCTGACCTCGCCACATCCGGAAGGTCTCGGTGCGATGAAGTGCATGCAGATGGCCATGCGCCATGCCAAGGTGAATCCTGAAGACATTCAGTACATCAATGCGCACGCCACCTCGACTCCTGTCGGGGACCTCTGCGAGCTGCGAGCCATCAAGCGCACCTTCGGCGACTACGCCACCAATGGTCTACTGGTCTCTGGCACCAAATCAATGACAGGTCACCTTCTCGGAGCCGCTGGTGGTGTTGAGCTCATTGCTTCCATCTACGCCATGCGCGAAGGCATCGTCCCGCCGACCATCAACGTCGAGAACCTCGACCCTGAGGTGGACGTCGACATCGTCCCGAACGAAGCTCGTGCCGCCAAAATTGACGCCGCACTCAGCAATTCCTTCGGCTTTGGCGGTCACAACGCCGCCGTGCTGGTGCGCAAGTTCGTGGATTGATCCTCGAGCAGCATTCAGCTGAGCTCCAGTGATCATTTGGAATGCCTGAGCATTTCGACTTCGGATTTGCGTGGCCGCGTGTCGTTTTGTCGAGCAGGCTTCACCGTCGCATCAAGCCGTTCTGACGGGTAGACCTACTGGGGGCGTGCAGATCGCGAAGGGTACCAGTACGCAAAGAAGGGAGCGGTTACCCGCTCCCTTCCAGGAATTAGTTTCGAACTACTCTGACAGATCAGAATGGGAACTTGACGCCGAGACGCACGATGGTGTGGTCTTCGACTTCGTCGTCGTTCGCGGAGAAGTAGTAAGCGCCGTCAGCGAAGATGCCAACGCAGCTGGAGGAGGAGAGGCGAGCCTCAAGACCACCACCGAGCATCCAGTGACCAGCTTCAGCGCTGTTGGTGCTGAAACCACCACCTGCGAGGAGGTAAGGAGCAACGCAGATGCTGTCGATTGGAGCGCGGAGAACGAGAGCAGCATCAAAGTTGTGATGCTCTTTGTCCGTTGCATAGAGGCCGTAGGAGCCTTGGAGAGCCACATTGCGATTGAACGCATACTCAGCCAGCACGCCGCCGCCGAGGGCGTCTTCGCTGTTGAGGATGGCACCGCCGAACACGCCGAGGCTAAGGCCAGGGCCGAAGCAGTCGCAACCGACTGGTGCTTGAGGAGGCATCACAGGAGCCTTTGGGTTTTTGGACGCGATGGGGCCAGCGATAGCTGAACCGACGAGACCGACGATGGAGAGGATGGTAACGATTGATTTCATTTGTTTAGTTTGGATGGAGTGAGGCGGTGATTTTAATCGAATATTGAAACACGGCAAGTGTTAAGTTCGAAATTCTGGGGACAATCTGTAATTTCCAGTAAATTGCGGGAAGTATAGGAATCTTGCTGACGGTCGCTCCTACGTCCGGACCGATGACCCCAGGGCAACTGAGGTCAAGGCACCGGAGTTGTCTCAGATTACGCCTCGCTGGGCTGCACCTGTGTCTGTTGAACGGATTCCAATACTTGACGACGCAGGCTCTGACCGGAGCGCTTGGAGTACCACAGCACCAACGGAGCAGCGATGAAAATGGAGGAATACGTTCCCAAGATGACACCGATAGCGATCGGTAGGGCGAACTCAAGCATAGCTGGGTTCCCGAAGAACAAGAGCACCACCATCGGCGCAAGAGTTGTGAGTGAGGTCAGCAAGGTACGACTGAGCGTGAGGGAGATGGCCTCATTCATCATGTCGCGAATGCTTCCGCTGCGGCTCTTGATGACCTCCCGAATTCGGTCAAACACAATGATTGTATCGTTGATGGAATAACCCGCGATAGCAAGCAAGGCACCGACGTGGATGACGGAGAGCTGTTGACCAAAAAGAACGCAGAGGCCAGGCACCATCAGGACGTCGTGGAAGAGTGCCAATGTTGCCCCAAGAGCGAAGGCAAATTCAAAGCGCAGGGAGAGATATACAAAGATGGCCACCAAAGCGAGGAGGAGTGCCCATGCGGATTGTTTGGCGAGCTCGCTACCCACAATCGAACCGACGCGTTCCACATCCGTTCCCTTGAGGCGGTCAGCGCCGATCTTTGCTTTGACAGCGGCTTCGATGACTGGGCCAGCCTCAAACTCACTGCGGATGGAAATGATCGGACCATTTGGCGATGACTTCTGCTGGATGTAGTAGGCCCCGATTGGGACGACCACTTCTTTGTCGTCCTTCTTGACCTTCATGGTGAGGCCTTTCAAATCGTCTGCCAACTCTGACTCACTGACGGCCGCGCCTGGTTCAAGCTGCATGTGGCAGATCGAACCACCACGGAAGTCGATGCCAAGCGAATCCTTACCCTTGACAGCAAAGATACCGATGGAGATGGCCGTCAACACCAGTGAGGCAATGATGAAGCCGCGTGCCTTTGCCAACACATCGAACACCTTGTAGGGGATGATTTCCGAGGCCTTCATCGTGGTCATGTAACCGTTGTCCACGAACCAATGGAAGATCACGCGGGTAACGATCAAGGCACCGAAGAGGGAGGAAAGAATCCCGATCGTCAGCGTAACGGCGAAGCCCTTCACCAAGCCGCTACCGAGCCCGAAGAGGATAGCTGCGGTGATGAGAGTGGTGATGTTGGAGTCAAAGATAGCACTGAAGGCTTTATCAAAGGCGGCCTCCAATGCGCCGGCCAGGGTTTTCCCAGCGCGCATTTCTTCACGGAGTCGTTCGTAGATCAGCACGTTGGCGTCAACGGCCATCCCGATCGTGAGAGCGATACCAGCGATGCCGGGCATCGTCAGCGTGAATTGGAAGAGCGCCATGGCACCAAAGAGCAGGCACAAATTGATGACCAGACCAGCCACTGCAATCAGACCCGCGAGCCGATAGTAGATCAACATGAAGATCATGATGATAACGAGGCCGACGATCCCGGCGCGGATGCCCTGCTGGATGGCGGCTTCACCGTAGGCTGCGGAGACCATGCTGTCAGACTCAATCTTCAGCGGGTTCTCCAGCGGGTTTTCGAGCGCACTGGCGAGCGAGCGAGCCTCGGACTCTTTGAACGTTCCCGAAATCTGGGCGCTGCCGCCGAAGATGGCATCACGAATGACTGGCGCGCTGAAGATCTCATCATCAATCACGACAGCGAAGCGCTGGCCGACGTTTTGCTCAGTCAGTTTGCCAAAGATTTCGCCGCCTTCTGAATCAAACTGAAGGGAGATCGCCCAGCCTTGCTGTGGGTCCTGGTAAGCAAAGGCGCGAGTAACATACTTGCCTTCGAGGTCTGCGTGGTCTTTGATCAAAAGGAAGGGCTCAGCACGGCCCTCATCCTTGTCCTTCATCTTCATCTTCACCCAACCCGGTTCTGGCAGACCAGAGGACTCAAGCTCAGCCAACTTCGCCGCAGACTCGCGATGCACCATGCGGAATTCGAGGTGGGCAACCTGCTCAATGATCTCGCGGACCTTGGTCATCTCTGCTTCGCTGATGCCTGGCATCTGAACCAGGATGCGGTCATCGCCCTGAGGCTGGAGGAGCAAGTCTTTGTTGCCTTCTGGATTCAGGCGCTTTTCCAGAATTGCAATCGCCTGCTGCACCGCAAACGGCGTGACGGGACGCACCGCGCCTTCAGCATCCTTGCCGGGATCCAGACGCACGACAAATTCACTGCCGCCCTTGAGGTCGATCCCCAATTTCAGGGTCTGTGTCTTGACGTTGATGAGCGAGAAGCCGGTCGCGAGAAGGATAAGAAGCACACCCAGACGGGACTTGGTGCGCATGCTGGTCGTGCCGACGTAAACCAGCAAAAGCATTAGCAGTGCTGCACCGACGATAAAGGTGAGGATGGGACTCATGGTTGGATCTGTTTCTGGAAGCGGAGGTATTTTGGGTTGGAAAGGCTATCGCGGACGGCGCTTCATCAAACGTCGGATGCTGCCTCAATCACATCGCTCTTTTTGGAGAGGCTGGCGATAGCGGTGCGTTCGTACTCGATCTTCACGTTGTCAGCGACCTTCACCATGACAGTGCGTTCTTTGGCACTGGTGATGATGCCGTGCTCTCCGCCAGCGAGGACGACGTGGTCACCCACTTTGACACTGGCGATGAGTTTTTCCTGTTCCTTTTGGCGCATGCGCTGCGGGCGGATCAAGAGGAAGTACATCATGACAAACATCAACCCCATCATGATGAAGGTGCTCGACCCACCTCCTGGAGGAGGTCCTCCGGCAGGGGCTTGAGCGAGGATTTCGGAGACGGCAATATTCATCATGATTCAGTGGGTTCTGGACGGGCTTGGTAACGAGAAACGACCTCCGCCCGAAACTCGGCGAAGCAACCTTCTTCAATCGCTTGGCGTGCCCTGGACGTGAGGGACAGGTAGAAATGCAGATTGTGAAGAGAAATCAACCTTAAACCCAGAATCTCCTGGGTGTTGATCAGGTGCCTAATATAGGCACGGGAAAAGCCTGCGCAAAGGGGATGGGTGTCTTCAGAAATGGGGTTGAAATCCCGTGCATAGCGGGCATTGCGCAGATTGATGGTTCCCTCCGCCGTGAAGGCGGTGCCATTGCGGGCAAGGCGCGTCGGCAGCACGCAGTCGAACATATCGACGCCGCGCGCGATCAACTCCACGATCTGCGGAGGTGTGCCAAGACCCATTGCGTAACGCGCCTGACGCTCTGGCAGCAGCGGACACACCCAGTCCGCGATGCGCATCATGTCACGCTCTGGCTCGCCCACGCTCAAGCCACCTATCGCGTAGCCGTCAAATCCCATGGCGACGAGCTCACGCGCGCTGCGCTGTCGCAGTTCTTCGTATGTGCTGCCTTGCACAATGCCAAAATGGAGCTGCCTGCCACCACCCGTCATGGGTTGGTTCTTATCGATCCATTCTCGGCAGCGGCGGGCCCATCGCAGAGTCAGATCCAGGCTCTTTTCCGCATCCACAGGCTCGCATGGATAGGGAGTGCACTCATCGAATAGCATCGCCACATCAGACCCGAGGGCTGCTTGAATCTCCATCGCCGTCTCCGGTCCCAAAAACATTGGAGTACCATCGACGTGGTTGTTGAAATACACGCCTTCCTCTTTGATTTTGCGCAGACGCGCCAGGGAAAAGACTTGGTAACCGCCACTGTCCGTCAGCACCGGATGCTGCCAATTCATGAAGCCATGCAGTCCACCGGCCTCCTTCATGATCTCCATGCCGGGTCGCACGAAGAGATGGTAGGTGTTTCCCAAAATGATCTGCGCACCAATGTCCCGCAGCTCGTTTGGGTGGATCGCCTTTACTGAACCCTGTGTGCCAACAGGCATGAAAATTGGCGTCTCCACGACTCCATGCGGAGTGTGCAAACGACCCCGCCGTGCTGCGGAGCTTGGATCAGTCGCCAATAGTTCAAACATGTTAATTAAGACGCAAAAAAAGGCGGGTATACTCGCCGCAGTCCGCCCTCGCAGCAAGCAGTTTGATCGCTCTTAGGGGCGCTGCCAGTGTCCGCGGCCCAAAATGAGCAAATCGCACCTTCCCATTTTTCACCCTTGAATCTTCCGCCGACTCCTCTATGATACTCCTCCTAACGTGGAAGATGGTGGTCGTAGCTCAATGGTAGAGCTCCAGATTGTGATTCTGGTTGTTGCGGGTTCGAGCCCCGTCGATCACCCCATCTCCGCGATTCTTTTCCCAAGTCCCGCTGGCCTGCATGGATAGCCTACAATCGCTCATCGGCCATCGTTTCTCCGACCTTAGCTTGCTGGAGGAGGCACTGACTCATGGCAGTCTCGCCCACGAAGGGCAGCGCATCCGCGCCACCAATCAACGTTTGGAATTCCTTGGCGATGCGGTGCTCCAGTTGACCCTCTCTGAATCCTTGTTCAGGCAACTCGGCAAAGCCGATGAAGGTGTACTGACCAAATTCCGGGCCCAACTCGTCTCAACCAAGGCCCTAGCTCGCATCGCCCGCCAACTGAACCTGGGGAAGTTTCTCAGCATGGGTCGTGGCGAGGCCGCGCATGGCGGTCGTGATCGTGACTCAACGCTGGCCGATGCCCTGGAAGCCATTGCAGCCGCGATCTACCTGGACGGAGGTATCGCTGCCAGCCAAGCCTTTGCGATGCGCATCTTCCAACCAGAGATTCAGATCCTGCTAAATGCCCCTGTCGAATCCAATCCCAAAGGTCAATTGCAGGAGCTGTTGCAAGCTCACTCCAACAATCCCCCCACCTACCGCATCATCGCTGAGGCAGGTCCAGACCACTCCAAGACTTTTGAAGCAACGGTGCTTTGGAACGAGGTGGAGCTCGGCCGTGGATCGGGTTCGTCGAAGAAGGAGGCACAGAGTGCAGCTGCTCAAGACGCTCTGAAAAGCGATCTGCTTCCGACGCTACTTTCTGGCGGCTCAGCGGTGTCTATAACTTGTGAATCGAGTTGCGAAATTGAGAGTCAAACCTGTGAGGAGGTTGCATAAGTGCAACTTTTTCCTGTTCATTCCCAGGTCATGCCCAACGCAATTCGCATGATCAGGGATGTGGAACTCCAGCATTGAATGTGCGGAACGGACTTCTTG
Source organism: Verrucomicrobiaceae bacterium (assembly GCA_024232965.1). Lineage (GTDB taxonomy): Bacteria > Verrucomicrobiota > Verrucomicrobiia > Verrucomicrobiales > Verrucomicrobiaceae > JACKQF01. Next base: position 21,256 of record JACKQF010000013.1, read on the forward strand.
TAGTTATCCACACCACCTACTATGGATTCCTTTTCAACGTCCTTTATCATCTTCATACTAACGCTGCGAACAACTGCAAGTTTGAGACTCAAAGACGCCAATGTCATGGTTTGAATCCGATGAGGTTGAACACTCCTTGCCATTGATCCACAGACTCCCCTCCTTCCGATGCTCCACCTCAACACTTACATCGTTCGCGAGCACATCGGCTTCCTGAAGCTGAGCGGTGCGTTTGATATCATCGACCCAAATACGCAGCAGAAGATCGCTGCGGCACGGGAGGAGCTGGGGAACTTCCAGAAGCTGCTGCGGCTCTTCGTGAACAGGGGGTTGTTGCCGACGAAGGTGACGGTCTATGAGTCCATTGGGGAGCAGCTGGGGAGTCCGGTGTTTTCTATCGAGCGCGGCTTTGCTTTGTTTCGGTCAAAGGTGGCTATTCGGGATGCTACCGGGAATCCGCTGGGCTTTTTGAAGTCCAAGTTTCTGAGCTTTGGGGGTGCCTTCATCGTGTCCAATACGGCGGAGCAGGAGCTCGCGACTGTCAAAGGTGACTGGAAGGGTTGGAACTTCAAGTTCCTGCGTGGCTCGGAAGAGCTGGGCATCATTTCGAGGAAGTGGGGAGGCCTCGGCAAGGAGCTGTTTACCAGCGCGGACAATTACGTGATCAATATCCATGGGCAGGCGGATCCTGCGCTGAGTCTGCTCCTTTTGGCCGCAGGACTGTCCATCGACATGGTTTACAAGACCAAGTAACCATGTCAGGCCCCTGCTGCGCGCAGGATGCCGGCAGCTTTGTGGAGCGTCTCTTCGTATTCGCGGCCGGGATCGGAATCTGCGACGATGCCAGAGCCGACGTGGAAGTGAATGCTGGACTGCTGCTGGATGGCGGTGCGGATGGCGATGTTCCACTGGCTGTGGCCATTGAATCCAAACCAACCGATGGCACCAGTGTAGAGTCCGCGTGGTCTTGGTTCGAGTTCGGCAATGATTTCACGGGCTCGCTTCTTGGGTGCACCCGTGATGGAACCACCTGGGAAGCAGGCCCGGAAGGCGTCTGCATGATCGATGCCGGGGCGTAGTTCTCCGGTGATGGTCGAGACAAGATGGATGACCTGCGCAAAGGGCTCAATCTTCCACAATTCCGGCACCTGGATGCTGCCAAAGCGACACACCTGGCCTAGGTCGTTGCGCTCAAGATCGGTGATCATGAGCAACTCTGCGCGCTCCTTTTCGGAGGCCAGAAGTTCTGCGGCAGAGGCGGTGTCCCTGAAGGCATTTTCCAGGAATCGGGGGCGAGTACCTTTGATGGGGCGTGTCTGAATCTGGCTGCCGTCCATCTTTAGGAAGGTCTCAGGCGAGGCCGATAGGACATGAGTGCCGTCGAGACTGAGATAGGCGGCATGGGGGCTGGGTGACACGTCGCGCAACCTCGAGTAGAGAGCTAGAGGGTCGGCGTTCTTGGGCCAGCGGGCGCTCCATGGGCAGGCGAGGTTGACTTGGTAGATATCGCCTGCTGCGATGTATTCCCGCGCTTGGCGGACCATGCCCATGAATTTGCGCCGCGACACAGGGCTGGAAAATCGGAGCGGAGCGGACCAATCGGGCAAGGGATCGGGTTCTTCAAAAGACGTGGAAAGCACATTGCCGACTTCATGCCAAGCCTTCGCATCATGATCGTAGGCTAGCACGTGCGGATAGACTCCCAAGGTGTAGGCGCCGTCGTAGCCCACCCAGCCAAACAGGCCCCCCTGCGGTATGGGTGGGGTTCCCGTGGGAGACGTGACCTGGGAGGCAGCGAGGAGGGCGCAGACCTGATCCCAGTCTTTATCAATGTGACCGCGTAGAATTTGGGTCGGTGCCGCTGATATGAGGGAAAGAGCCCCCTGCCCTGGCTGGGTCAGCGCGGAGTCCATCCACACCAGTCCCGGTAGCTGGCGAAGGCGTATCGCGACCTCCAAGGGGCTGAAATCGATGGGCACGGCATGAATTCCGCTCTTCTTTGCATTGGAGGCGGGGGCATGAGCGCTTCTAGTGGCGTGTGGCATTGACACTTGGGTGCGGAAACCGTACCATAGCGCGCTGTTTGATCAACGATATGGCCAAATCCACTTCTAATGTTCTCACCCCAGACCTCGGGCGCGCCCAGGGTCTGGCGGTTGGCGTGCTGTGCCTGTTGACGGTCGTTCAGTTGATCGGCATCGGCCGCACCGCGTGGCTGGCCACGGCGCGGAAGATTTCTGCTCCCAATGAAGAGGCGCAGACAGCGACGGCATCGATTTCCCCTCCTTTACCTGGGAGTCTGACCAGTGTGCCGTCCATCACCACGGGGCCGCCACCGATTGGGTCCTTCGGCAACCCTGGGACTGGAGCACCGGTCCTTCCGACACTGCCGAGCGTTAGCGCTCCAGCTGCTCCGTCGCTGCCGGCCGTTGGGCTGCCCAAGACGGGTGCGCTGACGCCGAATGCTGAGGTGAATGAACTGCTCGGCGTCGTGGAGCAGTTGCGACCGCTGGGAGATACGGCGGGGATTTTGGACGTGCTGAAAAAGGCTGAGGTTTTGCTGCCAAATCATCCGGCTGTGCTCAAAGAATTCGCCCAGACCTATGATCTCATGGGGCTGACAACCAAAGCAGTAGGCTACTGGCAGCGCATCGAGGCGATGGGGCCACAAGCGGGTGATTTTTACGCGATGGCAGCGCAGCGTCTGCAGAGCACAGGTGCTTTCGTTGGCAACCCAGGGGCGAATCCGAATCCACCTGTCGGCGGTTCCGTGAATGCTGATCTTGCGGCCTCGCCCGATTCAGCGGCGCGTGTCCTGGGTCTCGGCGTGGTCAAGGCCATCCACGATCCTGCTGTTCAGGAAGGTGACAAACGCATCGTCCGCCTGCCGATCCTGAGCGCGCCGAACACCGCCGTGGATCCGAATGCGGTGGAGATCGAAGTCTTTTTCTATGATCTCGTGAATGGCGACAAGGTGGAACAAACCATCGCCAATGAACCCGTCTCTGCCTGGGTCTCGCCACCCGTGGACTGGAGCGGTGACGGCCAGGAGAACCTGGACGTAACTTATTTCCTGCCCAAGCTCACTGAAGCTGAAACCAAAACCCACGGCCGCCGGGCATACTATGGCTACGTGGTAAAACTCTACTACCAACACCGGCTCCAGGACACAGCGGCAGATCCGCCTAGCCTGCTTGATGCAAATGGCGGCCGCGCCGGTGTCGGTGGCGCTGGAAACGGGCTGTTGCCGCCCGTTTCCAAGTGATGCGTAACGGAGGCAGGAACGTGAAAAAACATGCACTTTTTGTTTGTCGAATCAGATGGCGCCACTCGCGCCACGCGCACCGCAGCTCTTGCGGAACAAGGCTGGACGATCCACCAAGCTGACAGCGTCTCCGCAGCTCTCCATGGGCTGGCGACGTTGCCACAGGTGGATGTCCTGATCACGGAGGCGATCGCCGCCTCCGGACCGACTGGTTTTGATCTCTTTAATGAGGTCAAGAAGACTCATGCTCAGGCACGCGTGCTCTACACGACGCGCTATGACCTTACAGGCTTTGACGAGGCAATTGATGGCTGGCCGGTATTGGCGGATGCGCCCTACAAGCCAGAGGATCTTGTCGCAGCGGTCGGGGCTTTACTGACGGCGCAGCACCAGCCCTATACGGGTGGCGATCCGATGAGTCAGGTGCCCATTCTGCCCGTCGGTACGGTTTTGGATGAAGACTATCAGATTCTCGAGCGCCTAGCCGCAGACCATCAGACAGAAAGCTATCGTGCCATGCAGGCGCGGGTGGGTCGCGAGGTCGGTGTGGTTTTGCTGAAACCTTCCATGATGGGCGATCCGGAAGTGGTGGAGAAGTTTAAGGCTCGTGAGCGGGTGAAGGCTTCTCTCAATCATCCACGCATTGCGCCGCTCTTTGAGGCGGGTCAGCATCAGGGGCTCCACTACTACACACGCGAGATGCCACGTGGTCGGTCGATTGACCAGATGCTTGCAAGCGGAGAGACCATCTCAGAGCGCAATCTCGCAGCGGCGGTGCACGGGATTGCGGAGGCCATGCACTACGCCATCGGCCGGGGCTGCGACCATCGAGACATTCTGGGGCGCGATGTTTTCATCGCCGACGATCAGCAGGCCAGTCTGGTGAACATCTTCCGCCCACCCTCGGGTGAGGCTCGGGATGAAAAGGCAGACGTGGCCAGGTTTCTGACGCTGATGCAGCCTCTTGCCGCAGAAGGCAGGGCGCAGCGGCAGTTGCAGGCTCTGCGTGAAGCCCGTCACGACTGGGCGGGACTGCTGCGCGAGGTCGAAGACGTCCGGGATGCCATGAATGAACGCAGCATCATGCGTCGTATCGATGCTGAAGAGGGTGCGGGCGTCAATGTGGCGCGGAAGGTTCCCGTGTGGGCTTGGATCGCCGGCATGGCTGCCCTTGCCGGTGGTGTGATCGTGACCACGGTCAGTACGCAAAATACGCCGAAGCTCATCGCGCCGGGGTCCGAGGAAATGGTGGAGATTCCTGCCGGAGCCTTCATTTATCAGAACGGTGAACGACGCACGCTGCCTAGCTATTGGATCAGCAAGCATGAAGTGACCATCGGCCAATACGCGACCTTCTTGGAAGCTCTGGAGACGGGTTCTGCCGCTGCATACGATCATCCCGATCAGCCCAAGACGAAGACCACCCACCAACCCAATGGCTGGGCGGAATACTATGCTGCGGCGCAAAGCGGCTCCACGTACAACAACCAAATGATCTCGCTGAACACACCCATCAGTCAGGTGGATTGGTGGGATGCGTATGCCTTTGCAAAGTGGAGTGGCCAGCGTTTGCCGACTGAAGAAGAATGGGAAAAGGCTGCCCGCGGGACCGAGGGCTTCGCCTATCCTTGGGGACAAAAAGCTCGGCCAGATGCGGCGAATCTTGGAATGGATTATGATCCAGCTGGCAAGAAGGGTGGGCAGAAGGATGGCTACAACCTTTGGGCACCAGAAGATCGCAAGATCGAGGACGTCAGTCCCTATGGGGTCTGTGATCTCGCTGGCAACGTCCAGGAGTGGACTGCGTCACAGCACACCGGCGAGCCTTGGCCTGAGCACCCCCAATACCCTGATGTGCGCGCTCCGGTCGTGCGCGGCGGACATTTCGCGCTGAAGAGCGACAAGGATCTACTCACCAATCGCTACTTCCCTGAGTCTGCAAACGAGGCGACTCTTGCGCGCGGTTTCCGTACCGCCGCAGATACGCCGCCCAAAGATAAAGAGTAATCGAAGAAAAGGCCGGGTAGCACCCTCGCAGTGCTACCCGGCTCTTCCACTTGTTCACCAACTCACTGCCGCTGTGGTGGTTGGGGCGGTGGACGATTCCCACCGCCAGGAGGGCCGCCATTGCCAGGCCCACCCTGTCCAGTTGGGGGTGGCACGCGCCAGACGTTGCGTGGCAACTCCTCGCCGATGCCGGTATTGCGGCGCAGGATGACGTCCAGACTCTGCTCATGGATCATGGCCACCATCGGCTTGGTCAGGTACCGCTCATACCAAAAGCGGTCGCCACTGCGCAGACGATCAAATTGGTCCTTCAGAATCGCGAAGAAGGTGCTTCCGACCATGGCTCCTGGTCGATGGGATTCGGCCAGGCCACCGACCCATAGATCAATGTCGTTCACACTTGGATATGCCGCTGCTAGTCGGGCCTGAACCTCGGCGTCGGGGTTGATTTCGGCGAATGTGCGGTAGGGGCGCAAACGCATTGCAGAGCGCACTTGATTCAGTGATCCAACGCCATGGTCACGACCGCGTTGGATATTCAACGCCGCCAGATCCAAGCCGCCAGTTCCGGGCTGTCCAAACAGGAAGTTGCGCAGGTCGTCGATGATGAGGTTGTCAACGTTTTGTGAGAGCTGGAAAGCGAAGCCGCGAAGGATGGGATCGATGCCGTCATCGAGGATCGGTTGCAGACTGAAAAACGCATTCTTTAGGGATAGATGCCCTGCTGCGATCTTCTGTCGATTCGCGTCCAGTCGCAGTACTTGGCTATTCACCATTGAATGACCGAGACGATAGGCTGCTACGCCAAACTCTGTGGAGATCCCCGGATTCACAGTTGGGCGATAGCCGCGATACGGTCCAGACCACTTCGGACCCAACAAGACCGGTAGAAACTCACGCCAAGTGATTGCCTGCATCTCCGCCGCCACGATGCAGCGAGCGCTCTGATAGAGCTCTTCATCACTCATTGATGGATTCGCTGCACGCAGGGTGTCTGCCCAGTAATTGTGCTCCCGCATAAACACAGTGTGCAACGCAATCAATCCAACCTGTTCATTCACGCGCACATCGCCAGCGACGAACAGCGAGGGAATCTGTGCAGATGGAACATTGTCCAGTCCGTCCAAGTTGAATGGCAAGAGATCTCCTTCGCTCGTCTTCATTCGACCTGTTCCGTCGAGTGTTCTCAAAGCTTCGGCGCGCCGGGCGTCGGACCCGTAGACTTGTGAGGCGTCAATGAAGGCAGTGATCGCATTGACCTGCTCACGCACGCCTTTGACCATGTTATAGTAACTGCGATTAAGTGGAATAACCTGAATGCCGGTTCCGTTTGGATCAAACGAAGAATCACCCGATGGAATGGCGATATCGAAATACTCCGGTGGATCGATGGAAGGTGTCTCATCAAGGTCATGATCGAGAAATTGACCCCAAACCCACATGTAGTCGGAGGCTCCATTCATCGCCGGCCTCGACTCCGATTGCGCTGCCACAGCGTTGCTAATCTCGCGAGCGTTTGGCCTCGTCGGTCCCGATGGGGTATTCGCACCGTCAGCGTAGGCAGGCCTGCTTTTGCGTAAATACTCGATGTCCGCGATACCCCAATCGCGGGAGCTATTGGCCGTGCCATCATAGGTTCGGAACTCGACCGGAAACTCCATCGGCACCGAAGGGCGATCCGTGTTACCGCCTGGTGGGGGAGTCTGCGGCCGTTGGCGGAGCCTTGGCATTGGTGGCAGTTGGTTGGCCCCACCTTGCGGTGTGGGCGGAGGTTGCTGTTCGGCGCTGGCGGTCAGGGTCAGACCCAGCCAGCAAAAGGTGACTTGCAGGACACGTTGCGTTTTCATGGGCTTTGGATGATTTCGAATTGGAGTTTGATGAGGCATTTCAAACCTCTGTACCCAATTCACACCACTCATGTTTCGCTTTGATGAAGGCGAACCCCGAGTTTTGTTACGCAATGGTAAATTTGTACCCAGCCTTTCCGGAGCTCCGTTTCCTCCTTGCGTGGTGTCTGGAGTCGTGGTGAAATCGTTTGGCGGAAAAACTAAGACTGATGAGACGCTACCGGATTGATCCACCGTCAAGGGTTCCCGAGACTACCAAGCCAACGGCCGATTGGACGGCTTGGGTGATGCATCTACTTTTGGGTCTTTCCATCGGAGGCACGGGAGGTGCTTATTTTTCCGTGCGCTTGATGGTATCAAAGATTTTGGCCGACGACCACTTTTTCCTACTGGTTGTCGGTCCGGCTCTTTTTGTCGCCGGAATCACGTCGCTTCATGGCGAGCAAGCTTGGCATCCTCGGTCCCGCTTCGACATGGCAATCCCTGCACAATCCTCTGCCAGCCGTGGTGCTTCTTGGGTAATCGGAATTGCTGGGATTGCTTTGGCGGTTGCTGGAGTGCTTCTTGATTCTGGTCATCCCTCTGGGAGTTTATCCTCAGGTGGTAGTTCAGGACCCAATCAATATCGCGTTTGGCTGGCGTTGCTGTTTGCGGTGTTCTCAGGCTACTCATTGTGGAGCGGGTGCCTATTGACTCCCAGAGGCATACTTCTCCGTTCAGAGGAGCCTCTGCTCTACTGGTTTGGGGTCGTTTCAGCGATCATTGCCACCGCGATATTTGCGGGTGTGTGGCCCGTATGATCAATCCCCTGCCCCAGCGTTCTCGAGGTCGGTGATGATCTTCATGCCCAGGAGGACCCAGTCATAGGTCTTGGCTTGCATGTCTTGGAGATAGTCGGGAAGCCGGGCAATCTCGTCAAATCCGGCGACCTTGAATCCCTGGATTGCCACTTGCCGAGCACCATTGAATTCGGCTTCCAACCGAGTCAGGCCGGCGTGACGTGCCACATCCACCAACTCGCCGATCAGGTGTTTGGAGAGTCCTACGCCACGGAAATCGGGATGCGTCAAAACTCCGACCATTCCGATGTGACGTTTCCAGCCTCCGGGGCGCTGGTGCAGAGTGGCGTGGCCGACGATTTGTCCATCTGCAAAGGCGAGCAATGAGAGGCGCTCATCAAGGCTAGTCGCTTCTTCCGCGGGCGAGAATAGTGAGCTGTCTACGTACCGATGCTTGATCAAGAAGCGTTCATTCTCAGGTACCGAAAGGTGAAACTTCTCAAACGCGGCTTGGTCATCGCGCTGCAACGGGCGCACCAAGCATTGGACCCCATTGTCTAGGGTGTGGCGAACTGGAAACTTTTCGAGGGCGAATTCAATCATAATGGTGGATCTCAGCAAGGGAGCACTAGCCGTGCCACTCGCGGGGAGAAGACCCAGTCATTCCTGCTCTCCGATTGGCGCCCGCTAACCTTCGACTGTCTCGTCCGGAATCGATCCCCTTCCCTTTTTCATCAGGATGGCAAGGAGGGCAATGTCGGCGGGAGTCACCCCTTGGACTCTGGCGGCTTGGCCCAGGGTCGTGGGACGGATCTGCTGGAGGCGCATTTGGGCTTCCTTTTTGAGCCCAGGAACCGCGTTATAGTCGAGCCAGGCGGGTAGGACTTTGTCCTCCATGCGCTGGGTCTTTTCGACGACAGCTTCCTGCCGTTGGATGTAGCCCTCGTATTTGAGGTCGTTTTCCAAGAGACTCCATATCTCCTCGCTGAACTCCCTGCGGAGCTCGTCTGGTAGTTTTGTGGAGTCGTTTTCGGGTCGCCGAATCCACTTTTCCAGGCGGACACCCTCCAGGTTCGTGGTGTGGGCCAGCTTGACGGCGGCTGCGAGTTGGGCTGCCTTCGACTCAGTGTGTTTCCGTCGAACCGGGTCGATCAGGCCAGCGAGATCAGCCTTGGGGGTGAGACGGAGATCGCAGTTGTCTTGGCGGAGCAGGAGTCGATATTCGGCTCGGGAAGTGAAAAGGCGATACGGTTCAGTGGTATCCTTGGTGACTAGGTCGTCGATCATGACTGCGAGATAGGACTCGGAGCGTTGGAGCGAAAAGGAAGGTTTACCCATGGCTTTGAGGGCGGCATTTGCACCGGCCATCAACCCCTGCCCCGCTGCCTCTTCATATCCAGAAGTGCCGTTGATCTGCCCCGCGAAGTAGAGTCCGCTGACACGTTTGGTCTCCAGGGTGGGATACAGTTGAGTCGGTGGGCAGTAGTCGTATTCGACTGCGTAACCGGGACGGATGATATCGGCATTCTCGAGTCCGGGGATGGAGCGGATGAAGTCGTACTGAACGTCGAATGGCAATGAGGTCGATACGCCATTGATGTAGTACTCGTGGGTCTGCAATCCCTCAGGTTCGAGGAAAACTTGGTGTCGATCCTTCTCGGCAAAGCGCACCACCTTGTCCTCAATCGAGGGGCAGTAGCGTGGGCCTACACCCTCAATGCGGCCGCAATACATCGGAGACTTGTCCAGATTGGCCCGGATGATGTCGTGAGTTTTGGGGGTTGTGTAGGTGACCCAGCAAGGATTTTGTTCCACGTGGAACAAATCTTTGCACCAACGGTTGAGTGTAAAGAGACCTTCGTCATCCGGAATCACACCGCTGAGATAGCTAAATGATGGCTCGGGAGTGTCTCCGGGTTGGGCTTCGCATTTGGTGAAGTCGATGCTCTTGCCGTTCAGTCGACAAGGTGTCCCGGTCTTAAATCTGCGGACCTCGAACCCGAGATTGCGTAGGCAGTCCGACAGGGTTGAAATGGTATCCCCCATTCGTCCACCTGCCTGATTTTGGAGGCCAACGTGGAGGAGTCCTCGCATGAAGGTTCCCGCCGAAATCACCACTGCGTCGCAGCGGTAGATCATTCCGAGGCTCGTGCGAACCCCAACCACCTGGTCGTCTTCGACCAAAACCTCAGCGGCGTTTCCCTGGTGGAGATCCAGATTTGGTTCGGCCTCAAGCAGCCATTTCATCCGAAACTGGTAAGCTTTCTTGTCGCACTGGGCTCTGGGTGCTTGGACAGAGGGGCCCTTTTTTGCGTTCAGCATCCGGAACTGAATTCCAGTGGCGTCGGTGTTCAATCCCATCACCCCACCTAGGGCGTCGATTTCGCGCACTAAATGACCTTTGGCTAGGCCACCAATGGCAGGGTTGCATGACATCTGTGCAATGGTGTCGAGGTTCTGGGTGAGGATCGCGGTGGGTGCACCAAGTCGTGCCGAGGCCATGGCAGCCTCTACACCTGCATGACCCGCGCCACAGACGACCACGGAGTAGTGTTTCGGGTATGCGTAGAGAGAAGAGGTTTGCTGGGACATGGAACCCAGACTTTAACATGGGAACGGGAGTTGTCACGCGTGGGTGACTCGCCCAATTTGTTCCACGTGGAACAAATCGACACGTCATCAGCATGGAAATGGTCTGGGACCTGCTCATCCCAGGAGTCCTTTTTTCTGGTTCCCGGAGGCTCAATCGATGCGTAAGAATGTGTTGAGACGCGGCCCTCTCTTGCTACCGTCTAGCCCCCGCATTTCTCTGTATGGCAAAAAAATCCGCTTCCTCTGAATCCGCAGCTGACGCCGCGATCAATCGCAGTCTGACACCGGACGACAAGATCAAACTTTATCGCGAGATGGTCCGCATCCGTCGGTTTGAGCAAGTCTCACTCCAACACTATCAGGCCGGTCGCATGGGGGGATTCCTCCATCTTTATATTGGCCAAGAATCCGTGGCGACCGGTGTCGTCTCGCTCATGGGGGAAAACGACCACATCATCACGGCCTACCGCGACCACGGCCATGCCCTGGCAGTTGGGATGACCATGAACGAGTGCATGGCTGAACTCTTCGGGAAAGGGACTGGATGTTCCCGCGGTAAGGGCGGCTCAATGCACTACTTTGCACCGGACAAAAACTACTGGGGTGGACACGGGATCGTAGCCGGACAAACGCCTCTTGGGTTGGGTCTGGCTTATGGATTGAAGTATCGGGGATTGAAGGGTGCGGCCCTGGCCTTCCTTGGCGATGGTGCAGTGAACCAAGGTGCCTACCATGAGAGCCTGAATATCGCCGAACTCTTTGATTTGCCAGTGATCTATGTGATCGAAAACAACGGTTACTCGATGGGCACCAGTCAAGCTCGGTCGTCCGCTTTCGGTAATTCTCTGGCAGAACGTGCTGCTGGATATGGGATCGCATGGGACACATTTTCCGGCGAGGACATCTATGAAGTCCGCGCTCATACCCACGCGGCCATCGAACGCGCCCACACCGAGTGCCGTCCCACCGTCCTCGAGGTGAAGACGTACCGCTGGGAAGGACACTCTGTGGCAGACGCGAACAAGCTGAAGTATCGCACCAAGGAAGAGGTCGAGCTTCACCAGCGTGAACACGATCCCATCCAGCGGTGGAAGCGAGTTCTCCTGGATGAGGGTGTTTGTGACGAAGCTGAACTGAAAAAAATCGACAAAGCAGCCCAGCAGGAAGCGGAGGAGTCGGCTGAATTTGCCAAAGCCAGCGCCTACCCTGCTCCTGAAACAATTTTTGAAGATGTGTATTGGGAGGTCGATCAAATGACCACTGCGGGGCTCACCGGTCGCCACTTCTTCAACGACTGAATCCCTGACCTTTCCACCCTTCCCCTCCCGAAACCTTTCTCTTTCACTACTAACTCGATGCCTCGAAGAATCACATACCGCGACGCTCTCCGCGAAGCCATGGATGAAGAACTCGCCCGCGACCCGATGGTCGTGATCATGGGTGAGGAAGTCGCCCAATACAATGGAGCCTACAAAGTCACCCAAGGGCTCTGGGACAAGTGGGGCGACAAACGAATTGTCGATACCCCAATCAGTGAAGCTGGCTTTATCGGCATGGGTATCGGTGCATCCATGTTGGGGGTCCGACCGGTAATGGAACTCATGTTTTGGAGTTTCTACACCGTGGCGTGGGATCAGATCGTAAACAACGCGGCGATGGTCCGGTACATGTCTGGCGGCAAGATCAATTGCCCCATCGTCATTCGTGGCCCCGCAAATGGCGGCACGAGCGTCGGGGCTACCCACAGTCACACGCCTGAAAACATAATGGCCAGTTTCCCTGGCATGAAGTGCGTCGTTCCGGCGACCGCTTACGATGCGAAAGGCCTGCTCAAGGCAGCGATCCGCGATAATGATCCCGTGATGTTCATGGAGAGCACCAAGCTCTACGGCGAAGAGTGGGATGTGCCTGCAAACGATGAACTTCCCGGTGGTGAACTTGTGATCCCGCTTGGAGTCGCAGACATCAAGCGTTCTGGCACGGACATCAGTCTGATTGCCCACGGACGCGCTGTGATCACCTGCCTCCAGGCTGCCGAAATTCTTGAGGCAGAGCACGGTATCTCTGCAGAAGTCGTGGACGTTCGGTCCATCCGTCCTCTCGATGAAGAGACGATCCTAGACTCCGTCTCGCGGACTCATCGGGCAATCTATGTGGAAGAAGGTCGGCCATTCTGTGGAGTCGGGGCCCAGATTGCCTACACGATCCAGAGCAAACTTTTTGATGAACTCGACGCTCCGGTGCTGAGGGTAACATCGTTGGACGCCCCAGCGATTTACAGTCCGCCACTTGAGGCTCTTCAACTGCCCACCCCTGAACTTGTCATCGAAAAAGCCCTCAGCATTTGCTGATCCAGAGCGCGCATTGCTCCTCCGAACTTCTCATTTCTTTACCCCTCCTTTCCCATGCCAAAGCTCATCGAAATGCCCAAACTCAGCGACACCATGACCGAGGGTACCCTCGCTAAGTGGCTCGTCAAAGAAGGCGATACCATCAGTCAGGGTCAGTCACTTGCAGACATTGAGACCGACAAAGCAACGATGGAGATGCAATCCTTCTTTGAAGGAACCCTGCACCGTCTGCTTGTCAAGGCAGGTGAAAAAGCACCTCTCAACAGCCCCTTGGCCGTCATCCTTGAAGAAGGCGAAACCGCTCCCGACAATCTCGATGAGATCATCGCGGCAGCCCAAGCCACTGCGAACACAGCCGCCAAACCTGCGGCTCCAGCGAGCCCCAGCTCACAGAGCCAGACGAAATCTCGCGCGGCTGCCTCAGAAGGCCCGTCCACTCTCCTACCCCGCGCCCCTTCCCCGAATCGCCGAATCGCTGCTCGTGTTCCGGGCGTGAAGTCATCCCCTTTGGCGCGAAAGGTCGCGGAAGAATTGGGCATCAATTTGTATACCGTGACAGGCACCGGTCCTGGTGGCCGAATTGTGCGTGCGGATGTCGAATCGGCGGAACCGATCACGGCGGCACCGCGTGCCGCAACACCTACGATTCGCCCGACTGCGGGTCCTGATGACACCCGCACCAATGTCAGCACCATGCGTAAGATAATTGCTGAACGTTTGCTAGCCTCCAAGACGCAGATCCCCCATTTCTATCTCCAGGTCGAAGTGGATGCCGCGCCGATGATGCAGTTCCGCGCTCATCTGAATCAGACCTCAGAGAAAACAACGGGCAACAAATACACCGTCAACGATTTCATTCTGAAAGCCGTCATCTGCGCCGCCGAAACGGTGCCTGCGATCAATGCTGCCTGGGATGGCGACGCCATCATCCAATACAAATCTGTGGGACTCAGCGTGGCTGTTGCTGTCGAGGATGGCCTTGTGACACCAGTCATCAAGGCGGCCGAACAGAAGACTTTGCTCGAGCTTAGCCAAAGCGTGAAGGACATCGCGGCGCGGGCGAAGAACAAGAAGCTCAGCCCCGATGATTTCGCCGGTGGCACCATCACCGTCTCGAACCTTGGTGCTTACGGGATCGATCAGTTCTCCGCGATCATCAATCCACCGCAAGCCGCGATTCTTTCCATCGGCTCCATCCGCAATGCAGCAGTCGTCAATGACAAGGGCGCGATCGTCTCAGGGCAGCGCATGTGGGTGGGACTCAGTGGCGACCACCGCGTCGTCGATGGTGCCGTCGCTGCAACTTTCCTTGCCGAGGTCCGCAAGATGTTAGAGAACCCAACGCTCATGTTGGTCTAGGATCCAGAGAAGCCAATTACAAAAAGGGGAGACGAGCTCAGGCTTGTCTCCCCTTTTTGGTGTGCAGGCAGGACTTACTTCGCCAGTCGAATCAAGAGGTCCTTACTCTCCATGCTCTCGCCGACCTTCGTGAGGATCTCCGTAACGGTCCCGCTGATAGGCGAGGCGACGGCGGCGAACATCTTCATAGCTTCGAGCGTGAGGAGGGTATCCCCTTCCTTGATCTTTTGACCAACCGTCACTGCGATACTAGCGACCATCCCAGGCATCGGAGCACCGACTTGGGTCGGATCAGCAGGGTCTGCCTTGGCTCGCGTGACGAGTTCCTTGCCCAGCACTTTATCCAAGACGGAGGTGTGCCGAGGATAACCGTTGAGTTCAAAAATCGCGGTGCGCTGACCATGTTGGTCCGCTTCGGTAAGATTGAGGCGACGGATGAAGAGCGTCTTGCCGGCTTCAAGATCGACATGAATCTCTTCTTTATCGCGTAGCCCATAGTAGTAGGCGGGTGTTGGCAGCACTGAGACGTCGCCGTAGGCTTTGCGGAATTCAGCGAACTTCAGGAACACATCTGGATACATTAGGTAGCTCCACACATCGTCCTCGGTCGGCTTGCGCTTGATTTTCGATTCCAGTTCGGTGCGAACCTCGTCCAAATCAATCTTCGCCGCATGAACGCCTGGGCGGCCGGTGATGCGCTTGCCGTCTTTGCCGACGATGGCATCGGCAAGGGTGTCCCACTTCTTTCGGGAGTCCGCCGCTTTGTCAGGCTCCATGCCGTAGAAGGGTTCGCCCAACCAGCCTTCGAACATGCTAGTGACGTCCTTGGACCACTTGGCTCCGGCGAGGTTGAAGATGTCGGTGGGCTTCACGCCGCGGGCGACACACTCGATCGCGAGATCGCCGACGACCTTGGACGACGGCGTGACTTTGACGATGTCGCCACAGAGTTGGTTTACCTCGGCATACGCATGAGCGATCTCAGGCCAGCGAGCGGCCATGCCCATGCCAGCTGCTTGTTCCTTGAGATTGGTGTACTGACCACCAGGCATTTCATGGAGATAGACTTCGGCGGTGCCGTAGGGTTCGGAGGTGTCGAATGGCTTGTAGAAGGAACGAACGGCGGCCCAGTAGTCGCTGAATTCTTGGAGCGACTCCGTGTCGAGCTTTGTGTCGCGCGGAGTGTGCTGCATCGCCGCGACAATCGAGTTGAGGTTCGGCTGAGAAGTACCGCCTGACATGGAGGCAATCGCCGCATCAACGACATCGACGCCAGCGCTGGCAGCCTCAATGATGCTGGCGGCGTTTAAGCCGCTGGTATCATGCGTGTGGAAGTGGATGGGGATGCCCACTTCGTCTTTGAGTGCCTTGACGAGCTTCTGCGCTGCGTAAGGACGAACCAGACCAGCCATGTCCTTGATGCAGAGCATGTGAGCGCCCATCCTTTCGAGCTCCTTCGCCAAACGGACATAGTACTTGATGTCGTACTTATCGCGTTTTGGATCGAGAATATCGCCGGTGTAGCAGAGGGTGCCTTCGCAGATCGAGGAGGTGTCTTCGCGCACAGCCTCCATGGCCACCTTGAGGTTGGGCAGGTAGTTGAGGCTGTCAAAGATGCGGAAGATGTCCATGCCATTAGCTGCGGCATGTTTGACGAATCCTTTGACGACGTTGTCTGGATAATTGCTGTATCCGACAGCATTGGAGCCGCGGAAAAGCATCTGTAGCAGGATGTTCGGTACCTTCTCGCGGATCTGGCGCAGGCGCTCCCAAGGGTCCTCGCGCAGGAAACGCATCGTCACGTCAAACGTCGCGCCGCCCCACATTTCCAGGGAGAAAAGGTCTGGCGTCTTGCGAGCGATCGCGGAGGCGATGGCCAGCATGTCGTAGCTGCGCATGCGCGTTGCCAGCAACGACTGATGGGCATCGCGCATCGTCGTGTCGGTGATGAGTAGGCGGTCCTGCTTGGCGATCCAGTCTTTGCAGAATTTCTCGGGCCCCATCTCCGTCAGCAACTGCTTTGTGCCAGCTGCTGGTTCGATGCGGTGGTCCCACTTCGGCACCGGGGATGCTCCAAAGGTTTGCGAAAGGGTGTGGCCTTTGGCAAAGGGATTGCCGTTCACGATCACATCGGCCAAGTAGTTCAGCAATTTGGTCGCGCGGTCTTTGCGTGCTGCGAACTTCAGCAGGTCGGGATTGTTATCGATGAAGCGGGTTGTGGCTTTGCCGGCGCGGAAATCCGAGTGTTGCACCACGTTCATGAGGAACGGGATGTTGGTTTTCACACCTCGAATGCGGAACTCGTGCAAGCAGCGATCCATGCGGTCCAGCGCCTGCTCGTAGGAGCGGCCGTAGACCGTGAGCTTCACCAGCATGGAGTCATAGTAAGGCGTAATGACGGCATTCGAGGCGCCCAGCGCTCCATCAAGACGGACACCAAAGCCACCGGGGCTGCGATAGGTGAGGATCTTGCCAAAGTCCGGCGTGAACTGGTTCTCTGGATCTTCCGTGGTGATACGGCATTGAATTGCAAAGCCGTATTTTTCGACTTGCTCCTGCTTTGGCAGGGCTAGCGTATCGTCATGCAGTTGATGACCCTGTGCGATGAGGATCTGGCTGCGCACGATGTCGATGCTGGTGATCTCTTCCGTGACTGTGTGCTCCACCTGAATGCGTGGATTCATCTCGATGAAGAACCACTCGCCTGATTCGCTATCGACGAGAAACTCTACGGTTCCAGCATGGGTGTATTTGACTTCCTTGGCCAGTTTCAGCGCAGCATCGCAGAGGCCGTCAATAATCTTTTGATCGACTCCGTAGCTCGGGGCCTGCTCGATCACTTTCTGGTGTCGGCGTTGCACGGAGCAATCACGCTCATGCAAGTGCAAGACGTTGCCGTGTTTGTCCGCGAGGATTTGGACCTCGATGTGCTTCGCCTGACCGACAAACCGTTCGAGAAACACCGCACCATTGCCAAAGGCGCGTGCTGCCTCGGTTTGTGCTTCGTCCAGGAGCTTTTCCAGATCCGCCGGATCGCGCACGATGCGCATGCCGCGACCACCGCCACCAAAGGCAGCCTTGATGATGAGGGGGTAGCCAATCTTCTTCGCGATGGCAATGGCTTCTTGGCGGTCGCTGACGGCATCGTCTGTGCCCTCGAGAATGGGGACCTTTAGCTTGCGCGCCACGCTACGGGCGGCGGTCTTATCCCCCATCATGTCGAGGATCTCAGCATCCGGACCGATGAAGATGATGCCATTGTCTTTGCAGGCTTGGGCAAATTGGGGATTTTCAGAAAGGAAGCCGTAGCCTGGATGGATGGCGTCCACGCCCTTGTCCTTGGCCAGCGCGACGATCCCCTCCACGTCCAGATAGGCACCGAGAGGGCCTTTCTCTTTATTCAATTCGTAGGCCTCGTCGGCCTTGAAACGATGTGGGCAAAAGCGGTCCTCCTGGGCGTAAATGCCCACGGTGCGGATGCCGAGCTCTGTCGCAGCGCGCATGATTCGGATGGCGATCTCGCTCCGATTGGCGACGAGCAACTTCTTGATCGGACGAATGCCCGCAGCGGCATTTCTCGAGGCGCGAGAAGAGGAGTCAGAGGAGGCGTTTTTTGGCATGACGATTGGGCAGAGAAGTACGGACGTTGGGCACCGGGGCAAGGGTGGTTTTGCCCGGTCTGATTGGAGCCTGAGACCATGGAAGCAACCACGGCCCTTTGCAAGATGATCTAGCGCCGGATGGAGCGGTTTCGATTGCCACGGTCAACTCCTCCTCTGCAGCCAGGCGTTCCTCTCTTCGGCACCCAGTCTTTCAATAGCGTAGCGCAGCATCGTTCGCGGCATCTGTGCGGCATGCCTGGCCAAAAAGGACCGCAAGCCCGCAAGGTCACGTTTCCCGATCTCGCGCAGCATCCAGCCGCAAGCCTTGTGCATCAGATCGTGCGGATCGTGCAAAAGGCGCGTGACGAGCTGTAGGGTGTCCGAGAACTGCCGCCGTCGAATGAACGTCAGCGTCGCCAGCACGGCGATGCGGCGCTCCCAAAGAACCTTGGAGGCAGCGAGCCGGCAAAGGATGGCGCGATCATGGTCCAGCAACCATTCGCCGACGATGTTGGGCGCGGTGGTATCGACGAGGTCCCAGTTGTTGATCCAGCGGGTGTTTGCGAGGTAAAGATCAAAGACGTGCTGCCGGGTCGATGCATCGCCGCGCTCAAAACGTCGCACCAAGGCATACAGCCCCAGCATGCGTTCCTCGTGAAAGTCAGACCGCACCAATGTCAACACCTCCGCCTCATTCAGAACATCGGTGTCGCGAACGAACGAGCGCACTTCAGGCACACTGATCCCCAGGAACACATCCCCTTCCCCATACTGACCGGCATCGGTTTTGAAAAACCGCTGGGAACTCTTTGCCCGTATTGGGTCTGCGATATCTCGCAAGCTTTCACGCAGTGTTGTTAGGGCCCCTTGGTCTGCCATGATATGTCGAGGATGAAGGCAGGTCATTCGCATTTCAAGGCTGGTTCTACAGCTTCGAGAGACGACTTGACGTTGACAATCGAACTGGCCAAGATCGACGGACACTCTCGGACACTCTCCTATGATGACTCAATACCACTATCTGGATGCGAATCAGCAGCCTGTCGGACCCCACAGTGTCAAAGAACTCGAAAAGCTTCTGCGCGATGGTGTCATCACGCCGCAGACTTTGGTGGCGGCCGAGGGTGGAAAAGAATGGGTCCCGTTTTCGAAGGTTCGGATTGCAAATCGGGAACCCAGCCCATCGGCAACGACGGATAGCCACGACGAATTTGGATACAACGATCTGCTGTCACGCATCAATCGTACGTTTGATCGCTCCTTGATGGGCTTTTATCAGCGGTTTCCGAACTTGAATCAAGAGCCGGTTGCGGCGCTTCGCCGGTATTTGACCCAGCTCAATCAGTGGGGTCTGTGGGGAGTGGTTGTGGCCGGAGGATTGGGCTTTTTGAGCATGATCTACCTCGCCATTAAGTCGGATGAAACGATGTTCTTCGTCTGGGGAGTCGCCCTTTTGCCGGCGACTTTTGTGGTTCAGTTTCTTCTCAGTCTGATGACCTCAGCGAATCTGAAGCTGACCTTTGGCGAGCCAGTGCCGCTAGCATCGAGACTGATCCCGCGCACCCTAACCTTGGCTGCGACGTTGGCACTTTTGGCGATCTTCACTTACGGCGGGTGGGGCTTGATTGAGGTGTTCAAGTTTTCCTTCATGGCGGGTCTCGCTGGGCTGGTGACCTGGATCACCGGAATGAGCGCGGCTCTGTATTGTGGCTGGCTTGCAGCTCGGTCAGAGGAGGTCTTGGGGGTGCAGATTCGGGATCAGGAGACGCAGACGGCGGCAGACTACATGTTTAGTGTGATCCGGTATCTCGGGCGCTTCTTTCTGGCACTTCTCCCGCTCTTGATGGCGGTGTGTTCTGCTACCTTTATCGTGAACCTCGTGATAGGGCTGGCGCGCGTCATGTCCAGCACGGAGGGTTCTGGCGGCGACTTCATCGCCTTCCGCTTCTTCAGAATGTTGGACGGTCTTTCACCCTTTGCTTTTGGGGCGGTTCTCCTGCCGATGCTTGGCCACATCGCCTATGTGTTTTTGGTGGCGACGTCGGAGATGGGGGCGGCCTTCTTTAGGCTGGTCGAAAATAGCCGTCGCATCGCCGATGCTGCTACCCGCAAAGACCGAACCGATACCTGAGCGTGCGATGAAAGAAGCCAAATTACTCCTGGTCGTTGATGGGCGGACGCATCAAATCTCGATCCTGGCTGGTCAGCCGCTGCGCATCGGTTCTGATCTTGACAGCGAGATCTGCCTGGATGGTGAAGGCATCGCGCAACAACATGGCACCCTGATCTGGAACGGTGGTCGCCGGCTGAGCATCGCGGCCCACCCGGGCTTGGCACCACTCTGTGTGAATGGGCGTGACGTCCGGAATGAGGAAATTCAACTCCCGGCAGACCTGCAGGTGGAAGGGCAGGAGATCAGGCTGGACATCGAAATTGCCGATGCGAAGCAAGCCTTGCCCCCGCTCCCGCCGGTGCCGCAATCGTCATCAGGAAGTGCGAATGGCGGAGTGAGCATGGAAGGAGAGGCTTTGAAAGGCATCTCCTCCCGAGGCGTCTTGGCAACCCTGGGCGGTTTAGCCGTGATTCTGGGGGGAGCTTATGGTTGGCTGCAATGGAAGCGCCATTCGCAGGCGGAGGCCGCAGCGATTGCGGCACAAACCGCACCCGCCGTGGAGCCGACAGAGCCCATTCAACGACCTGCCAGTCCCCAGAGGGCACCCGCCCCTCCGGTCGTGGTTGCAGAGCCGCCACCCCCGGTTGTGAGGCCTGAACAAGTCGCAGCGCCGTTGCTGGGGCGGCTCAATCGCGCAGCCAGCTCCCTGGACGCGCTTTTTGAAAGGTCTAGCGCTGTCGATGTTGCGCTCTCGGTCGTGACCCACACCGGGGCTGGGATCGACGCCGGTAAGTCAGTCGGCGATGACCGCGAAACGGCCTTTGCGCTAGCTCTTTCCGCAGGCCTACTGGCTCAACCGATGGCAGGTGCCAAGGGTGGTGGGGATTCGCTCTGGGCTTCCCTCGAATCGTCGCGCAATGAGGTTGCGGCTGTAATCAAAGACTCTGAAAAGCTCGAAAACGCTGCCGCACGGCAATTGATCAAAGAGCGTCGCAATGAAATCGCAGGCGATCTGGCGCGGCGCTTTGGTGGGGTGCTGGCAAATGCTGCCTTTCAGGCGCGCCGCGATGCCGCATCTGCCCGGCGCGAAGCCCTGCAAATTGTTGAAGAAGCGGGTGCTTTTCAGGCGAAGCAAGCCAGGGCAGTTGAGCAGATGAAGGCACCCTTGGAGAAGTTCCGGCACAGCATTCGCATCGCTGAGCAGCTGCTAGCAGGCGATCCTGCGGCGCAGTATGAGACGCTCTTGGAGATGCAGAAGCAACTGATGCACGTGACCTTAGATGGGCATCCTGAGTGGGAGCCCATTGATCGGGAGCTCCGCCCAAAGGTTGCGGTGGCGGAGGGAATCTGGCTCGGCACTGCGATTGCAAGCTCCGAAACCGCTCGGAGTGCTGTTGACCGGGTAGCGGATACTTTGCAGGAGCAAGCCCGCTTTTGGACGGTGATGCAGGCTGGGCTTGTGGATCAATTCAACGGGAAGATCACTGCGGCGGCGCGCAGTCGGGCGGATCAGGCCCTCCCAGATCTCCGGGCGAGGATGGAAAGTCTGATCGATCAAGCAGGCAAAATCGAAAGTCCCGATGATCGGACAGAGGCCCTCGTCACGCTCATGATCAAGATTGCGGACGGGTTTCAGGGGCGGGAGCCTAGCAAAGGTACCCTACCCTGGTGGGGGGTGTATCCAGATCAGCGGGCGCTCGTGGGTAAGGCTGCCACAGTGTTGAGGAACGCGAGCCTGAGTGACCACGACCAAGCTGTTTGCGCGGTTCTAGCGGTGACGAAACTCAGCAACGATGCTGCGCGCCTGCCGTCTGAAAACACGGCTTCATTGCATTTGCCAGTTTGGTTGGCGCTGGAGGCCGCCATCAGCCGTCTCAGAGATGCAGGCGAACGGGCTGCGGTGTCTTCTTATGCCAAGGAATACGATCTGGAGCGCGCCTTGTTGAATGTGATCTCCGCCGTGAGCAGCCAGCAGCGCAGTGAGCAGCAGGCCCTTTTTGGAAATGACGAGACCACCCGCCGGATCTTTTACGAGGACCAAATCGGCCCGCCGGTTCCCGCAACATTGATCCAGGCTGCGGCGGTCATGCATTCTCACAACTTGGTGCTGGATACCCTGGCGAGTCAGGCTACACGCCTGTTGCGGTCATTGTCGTTGCCAGAACTTTCGCAGGATCGCCTACCAAACCCCCACCGGGTTCCCGCTTTCCCAGGGGAAGTCGTCCAGGAAATCCGCAAGCTGGGGGACGGGCTTCGTCGAGCCTCCGCGCTTGTGCCTTCTCCCAGCCCGGCGGTGGTTCAAAAGCCGCTTAGCCCTGAAAGCGCCCAGGTCCTCTCCCCGCCGCCAGTGGCACCGTCCGCAGCGGTAGCCAGCACAGGCGCTGCGGACCCGGTCCCGCCAACGGCGGGCTTTTGGAAGCTGGATCAGCTCTTTGAGGGAACTGCCTACCAGGCGTACTCCTCCAACGGGAAACGCTTTCTTCTTCACCTAGCGCAGCAGTCGCTGAGGGAGGCGGGCGTGTATTCTGGCGGGGTGGACGGTATTCCCGGTGTAGCGACCTACCAGGGTTTCGTGGCTTACCAAAAGCTCAAGAACCTGCCGGTGACCGGTCGTTTTGATGCGAAGTTGTTGGAGGCGCTCGACCTTCAAGAAATGCCAGACCTGCGGGACTGGACGCCTGAAAATGATCTGCGCGCTACCAGCGGTCGCCCTTCGATGCAGCGCCCACCAACGCCATCGCCGCAGGGACCAATGCCGCCAAGCCCAGGCGAACAGTTGCTGCGCCGTGCTGCGGAAGCGCTGATTCAGCGTGGAATCCAGCAGCTCCAGCGCTGATCATGCCACCAGCGTCAAGATGGGTTGCGTGTCGGGCACCGATGCTGCGCGGTGATCTTTGACAATATCGCAGAAAGTCTTGCCAAAATATGCATGGCTTCCTACTCTGACCCCGCCATGCACAACAAGCCCACCTCCGACTCCGAACCCGTCCCTTCTCAACCCGACTGGCAGGAACTCGCCTCCCGTCCGGCCTTTCGTGATTTGCTTTCCGCCAAGGCGCGGTTCATTGTTCCAGCGCTGATCTTCTTCATGGTTTTCTACTTGGCGCTGCCGATTCTGGTGGGCTACTGGCCGGATATGATGAAGAAAAAGATCTGGGGAGAAGTGAATGTGGCCTATCTGTTTGCACTCTCCCAATTTTTCATGGCGTGGATCATGGCTTTCCTTTACGTGAAGGTAGCCGCTGGCTGGGACAAGGCCGCAGCGGCCGTCATCCACGGTCAGGAATAGGCGATTAGTGACGCCCACTGTGCTCGAGTAGAAACTTCCCCGTCCCCGAAATCCCCCTGTCCCCCTGTACTTCCGATATGTCCGTATCCTTGATCATGTTCTTGGCCTTCGTCGGCCTCACTCTTCTCATCACCTTTTGGGCTGCGAAGCGAAATACTGGTGCCAGCGCCTACTTCGCAGCGGGGCGTAGCATCACTGGTTGGCAGAACGGATTCGCCGTCGCCGGTGACTACATGAGTGCAGCTAGCTTTCTGGGGATTTCGGGCATGATCTATGTGGCTGGTTATGACGGCTTTATGTACTCTGTCGGCTTTCTAGTGGCCTACATCACGGTGCTCCTGGTGGTGGCAGAGCCATTGCGGAATGCAGGCAAATACACGATGGCGGACCTCTTGGCCTACCGCCTGAAGCCAAGACCAGTGCGTGCGCTGGCATCACTTAGCACACTGGTGGTTTCCACCTTCTACATGATCGCCCAGATGGTCGGCGCAGGTGCCATCATCAAGCAGCTCATCGGAATCTCCTTTGAACCGGCAGTGATCGGTGTTGGCGTGCTGATGCTCGTTTACGTCGTCTTTGGTGGAATGCTGGCCACGACTTGGGTGCAAATCATCAAGGCGGTCCTTCTCATGGTGGGTGCGCTGATGCTCAGCTATCTGGTGTTACAGTTCCACCATTTCAGCATTACCGACTTCTTCAACTCAGTCGCTCATGCCGACTACGGTGGCACTGAGGCTCCGAAAAATCTCATGGAGCCGGGCCTCAAGTTCGGTGTTGCTGTGGCGGGACCCTGGGGGCCAATCGATCTCATTTCGCTATGTCTCGGCCTCGTGCTTGGCACGGCGGGTTTGCCGCATATCCTTGTGCGGTTCTACACCGTACCGGACGCGAAAACTGCCCGTTCCAGTGTGGTCTGGGCCATGGCGATTATCGGTGCATTCTACATCATGACGACCCTCTTTGGATTCGGGGCCGCGACCATTATCAAAAAGGCCCTGCTCACCACCGACGGCAAACTGGATGTCAACCTGGTCGCCCCTGTTCTGGCCCAGGTGCTTGGCGGCGAGCTATTCTTCGCCTTCATCAGCGCGGTCGCCTTCGCCACCATTCTCGCGGTTGTGGCGGGTCTGACCATGAGCGCCAGTGCGTCGTTTGCGCATGACTTTTACTCCAACGTGATTCACCACGGCAAAGTGAACCGCCCTGGGCAGGAGATCCGCGTAGCTCGCATCACAGCCTTCGTCGTCGGCGCCATTTCGATCGGTCTCGCGATCAGACTGAAGGAAGTGAACGTCGCCTTTCTCGTTGGGCTTGCGTTCTCCGTCGCTGCCTCAGCCAACCTGCCCGTCATCGTGCTGAGCGTGTTTTGGAAGCGCTTTAACACCACCGGAGCGGTCGCCGGCCTAGCCGTTGGCCTTGTGGCTTCCATTATCCTTATTCTGCTCGGTCCCAGCGGCATTTATGGCAAGGCAGACGCGATTTTCCCGCTCAGTAACCCAGGCATCGTCAGCATCCCCATCGGTTTCTTGGCCGCTTGGCTCGGCACGCTCCTATCTCCCCGTGATCCTGCGGCAGAAGGAAAATTTGACGAGCTCAAAGTCCGCGCCCACACCGGACTCGGATCTGAGAAGGCGACTTCGCACTAACCCGCGAAGCCTACTTTTCCGGCATCAGCATCTCTAGGGCGGCCGCAGTCATCGCCCGGATGCCAGTGCGGATCGTGGGTTCGGGATCGGGAAAATACAGCGGGCTGTGCAGGGATGGCAGCATCTCGCCTGCAGCCTTTGCTGCGGCGACTCGGTCGGTGTTGACCGAGCCCAACCAGAACAGGCAGATCGGTACCTTTTCCTTGGTGCGACCGTACTCGGCGAAGTCTTCCGCGCCCATCACGGGATCGCGCATGATCACCTTGTCGGCGCCCAAAGTATCGGCAAACACCTTGCGCAGCCGCACCACCATCTCTGGCTGGTTGAAAAGCGCCGGTGCTGCTTCGTCGGAGACTTTTACCTCCGGTAGCTTGTCCTCCGGTAGTCCGGCGGCGATGCCCAGGCCGTGCGTGATGCGTTTGATGGCATCGATCAGGTGCTGGCGCACGCCGTCGTCATAGGAGCGCAGAGTCAGGCCCATCCGCACCTCGTCGGAGATGATGTTGTTTTTCGTACCACCATGGATCGTGCCCACGGTTACCACTGCGGGATCTCCGGGCCGGACCTCGCGGCTGACGATTGTCTGTAGAGCGAGGACGATCTCGGACGCGAGCACAATTGGGTCCTTCGTCGTGTGGGGTGCCGATCCGTGACCGCCGACCCCATGGACGATGATCTCCACCGTGTTCACGTTCGCCAAGGCGTAGCCCGACGTCAGCCCGACCGTGCCAGCGGGCATATCCCCCCAGACATGCAGAGCCAGCGCTTTGTCAGGCTTGGGAAATCGGGAAAAAAGTCCGTCTCGCAACATGAAGCGCGCCCCCAGCACCCGTTCCTCCGCTGGTTGACCAATGAAAACCAGCGTCCCCTTCCACGCTGACCGAGATTTTGCGAGCACCCGAGCCGTCCCGACGAAGCAACTCATGTGGATGTCATGGCCGCAGGCATGCATGACGGGCACCTGATTCCCCTGCTCATCCTTCACCGCCACATTGCTGGCGTAGGGCAGACCAGTCTGTTCCTTCACTGGGAGGGCATCCAGGTCCGTGCGAATCAGCAGCGTCGGGCCATCGCCGTTTTTCAAAACTCCCACGATCCCGTGACCGCCCACCTTTTCCGTCACGTCCAGACCCGCAGCGCGCAGCTCATCTGCGATCTTGCCTGCCGTAGCCTCCTCCTTCAGGGACAGCTCCGGGTAGGTGTGCAGATGTTTGTAAAGGTCCAGCAGCGATGGCACCTCTGCCTCTGCTAGCGCGGCCAGATCAGGAGTCTGCTGGGCCACCGCATTTGCTGTTGCTGCCAGACAAAGTGTCGCTACAAAACATGAAATCGAGTTCATAGGGGAGAGCATAGCCAGAGAAAGTGCTGGCCGGCAATCCCCGAGTGAGCGCCTTTCCAGCCCTCGACAGCGGAAAACTTCTACTTTTCCCTTGCCGGGAGGCCGTACCTGTGGAAGTCTCCCCGCCCCTGTCGCCGGAACAACGATTGAACCGAAGGCAGGACTTTTAGAATCTCCCCCTTCGCTTCAATTCGTTATGGCATACGCAATCTTCAAAACCGGCGGCAAGCAGTACAAAGTCTCCGTGGGCGACAAGCTCGATGTTGAGAAACTGGAAATCGAAGAGGGCGAATGGGCTACCTTTGATCAAGTCCTCGCTCATGGCGAAGGTGACGGCCTCGTCGTCGGTGCCCCAACCGTAGCCGGCGCTAGCGTCGTTGCTAAAGTAGTCAAGCAGTTCAAGGCCCCGAAGGTCACTGCTTTCAAATTCCGCCGCCGCAAAGGTTATCACCTTACCAAGGGGCATCGCCAGCCGCTCACTCAGGTCCAGATCGTCTCGATCAACGCCTAATTCTTCCCCCCGCAACTGAACCCCATTTTACCCCAAGGAGAACTGACTCATGGCTCATAAGAAAGGTCAAGGCAGCGTCAAGAACGGACGCGACAGTAACAGCAAGCGTCTCGGCGTGAAAAAATACGGCGGTGAAGCTGTCGTCGCTGGCAACATCATCATCCGTCAGCGCGGCACCCGCTGGAAGCCAGGCAAGAACGTCGGTATCGGCAGAGACCACACACTCTTCGCCCTTTCCCACGGCAATGTCCGCTTCGATCAAGATGGTCGCCGCGTGAATGTCGATGCTCTGGTCATCGAGGCTTAATTGTCAAAACACATCCCTTTGAAAAGGCGGGTCCGGAAACGGTCCCGCCTTTTTCGTGGTCGGGAGCCCTCCCCAGACCATGTTGTCCAGCAAGCTCGGCCTATCCTCCACCGTACCCTTGAGCCACCCAAGCCATGATCGCACGTCTTTTCTCCCTCCTCTGTCTTGCCAGTACCCTTGGCGCTGCCGAACCTTTTCGAGCAGGCGCGGCAGCAGTGGATATGACGCCAAAGGTCTTCCCACTCAACATGCCGGGGGGCTTCAGCTCCAACATGGCGGAAAGCGCCCATGACCCAATCTGGGCGCGGGCCATGGTATTGGACGATGGCAGCACGACCTTGGCGATGGTCGTCGTCGACAACCTCGGTGCCGGGCCCGATGTCCTGGATCAGGCAAAAGCCATCGCATCTGCAAAGACAGGCATTCCGGTGGAGAGGATGCTGATCAGCTCCACCCATACTCATAGCGGCCCCCCCCTGAATAATCGCGGCGGGCCCGCCTCTGCCTACTATCAGCTCTTCGTCACCAGCGTGGCAGACGCGATCATCAAAGCCCACGCGGCTCTGAAACCCGCTGCCTTTGGGGCCGCGTCGCACCCTCTGCCAGACGAGGTCTTTAACCGCCGCTGGTACCTGAAGCCGGGGAAGATGCCCCTCAATCCGTTTGGCCGTCTCGATAAGGTCAAGATGAATCCCGGCACCAGTCCAGATGTCTTGGATCATCCCGCTGGTCCGACCGATCCCGATATCACCATCATCTCTCTCCAAGACCTCAGGCGGCACCCCATCGCCCTGTTCGCCAACTACTCACTGCACTACGTCGGTGGCGGACCCAAGGGGCAGATCTCCGCAGACTACTTTGGAGAGTTTGCCCGCGTCATGCCCTCCCGAGTGCGGGGCGATGAAAACTTCGTCGCCATGATGTCCAATGGCACTTCGGGAGATATCAACAACATCCCCTTCGGTGTCACTCGGCCTCCGCGGGAACCCTTCGAGCAGATCCGAATCGTCGCCCAAAAGGCCGCCGACACCGCATGGACAGCCTTCCAGAAAATCGAAAAACATCAGCGCGAAGTTCAGCTCGGAATGCTACAGCGCGAGATCACGCTGAAGTACCGGCGGCCAACTGCGGAGGACGTCGCCCAGGCCAAAGCCGTTCTAGCGGTGAAGGACAAAACCGCCATCGAACAACTTCCAAGGCTGGCGCAAAACTATGCTGGCAGTGTCGTCAGAGCGGCGGAACGTCCCGAAGAAACGATCACCGTGAAACTCCAGGCCATCCGCATTGGAGATCTCGCCGTGTGCTGCATTCCTTTTGAGACCTTCGTTGAGATCGGTCTCGACTTGAAAAAACGCAGTTCATTCCCCCAAACGATGGTGGTCGGACTCGCCAACGGGCGGCACGGGTACCTTCCAACAACAGCCCAGCACAAGCTCGGCGGTTACGAAACCTGGCTCGGCACCAACTACGTTCAAGAAGACACCGCCGACATCCTCACCACCAACCTCCTCGAGATGCTGGCAGAGTTGAAAAAATGACCGCGCCCCAAGACGCACGCTCCGTGCTGCGCCGGTTTCAAATTGCAGGCCAGCTCACCGAATTCGCGCCTCATGGGGGTGGACACATCAATGACAGTTATCGCGCGGTGTATCAGGACGCAGGCGGCATTGATCGCTATCTTTTACAGCGCATCAATCACGCCGTCTTCAAGCAGCCGGCGGCGCTGATGCAGAATATTGCGCGTGTGACAACGCACCTGACCGCGAAGTCCTCCGATCCCCAGCGCACGCTCACACTCATCCCTGCTTGTGACGGAACTTGGGTTCACCACGACGATGCTGGCAACTGGTGGCGCGTATACCGATTCATCGAAAACGCCCACAGCTGCGAGGCCGCGCAAAGCCCGGCGCAAGCCTTTGAGGCGGCGAAGTGCATGGGACACTTTCAGCGACAGCTCGCGGATCTGCCGCCACCGCGTTTGCATGACACGATCCCAGATTTTCATCACACCCCGAAGCGACACGCAGCTCTCTGTGCGGCGATCGAGGCAGACGTGCTGAATCGCGCTGCCGCAGTGAAGTCGGAGATCGACTTTGCTCTGCGTCACGAGCCCACCTCTCGCCTGCTGCTGGAGGCAGACTTGCCAGAGCGCGTCACGCACAACGATACCAAGATCAACAACGTCCTTCTCGATGACGGGACCGGAGAAGGAGTCTGCCTTGTCGATCTCGACACTGTGATGCCCGGCCTCGTCGTCTATGATTTTGGCGACATGGTGCGCACCACCACAAGCTCGGCGGAAGAAGACGAACGCGATCTCACAAAGGTCACCATGCGACTGCCAATGTTTGCAGCACTGCTGAACGGTTATCTGGAAACCAGCGCCGAGTTTTTGACCAATGCAGAACGCAACATGCTCGTCTGCTCTGGCAAAGTGATCACGCTAGAAATGGGCCTGCGCTTCCTCACGGACTATCTCGTCGGAGACACATACTACAAGACACACCGCCCTGGCCAAAATCTGGATCGTTGTCGCACGCAGTTTCACTTGGTGCAGAGCCTCGAAGATCACGAAGCACAGATGCATCAGATCATGAACTCCATCATGACTGGTTCCGGCTCATGACGGACGGTTTGTTGCAACAGAGTCTCTGCCACGCGGCGCGCCTGACCGCGAAGTTCAGGCACGGCGATTGTCTCCCACAATGTCCCGCGTAACAGTGGTCCAAGAGCCAGTAAGTGTTGCGAGCGACTCCCATCTGGCAAGAGCGCGATGTGATCTTCGTCAACGCTCACGCCCATGTCCATTGCGTCAGACGCGATGATGCCGCGACGCAGAAGGTTTTGCAGCAGCAGGGATCGTGTCGCGCTAAAGCGTGTCTGTGGCCCGGTCGCGTTGATCACGAGATCACCTTCCAGTGGAGCACCATGATCCCGATGCACCCTGACCCGAGCGCCCGCAGCTTCCACTCGCTCAATCCGTGCCGCGTGAATCGTCAACTGTCCGGTCAATTGCGCGGAGGCAACTTGCGCGTGAATTTCCGGCGCGATGCGATGGCGCAGCACGTTCCATCGTGCGGCATAGTTCTGCGCAAACGTCAGTCGCTCTTCTACGGAGAAGTTGGCCCAGATTCGTTGGGTGTAAGGGCGCAGCTTGTCCACGATGATCGCCGGGTTGGCCTCCACCTCACGCAAGCGTGCGCAGTGCGCCTGCATCAGCGCTGCCAGTTCCTTCAGGCCCAGTGCCGCTAGATCGATACCTACTGGCGGAAAATCTGCGTATTCGATGCCGCGAAAGTGAGACTTTGGCAGCCAGCCATGCCGTGACACCGCGTGCACTTCGCCCTGCCAACCCATGGCACGCAGCGTGATGACGGCATCAATCGTGGTCAAACCTGTGCCGAGCAGGATGATCGTCCCTCCGCCAGTAGGTAGCTTTTCATGCCACGGTAGCCATGGATTGCCGATCCAACCCGCATGCTCATGCAGCGTCTCTGCACCCGCCATTTCCGCCGGCGCTTCATTGCCAGTGGCGAGCACGACCCGATTGACCTCTAACTGGGCGCCATTGCGCAAATAGACGAGAGCCCCTTTTTCATCCACCTCAACGTCGACTGCTTCGCCTTCGACAAACTCTGTCTGCACACGAGTGTCCGCTCTGTTTGCTTGAAGATGGTTGTGGAGAATGGAGCGCAGATAGTCGCCGTAAATCATGCGCGGGATGAATTTCTCGCGCAGTTCTCGCTCCGGCATGTCATCGTATTCAGAGCGCGACCGCAGCCACTGTAGGAAGTGATCCGGTTGATCGGGAAAGGCCGACATGTTTCGCGCAGCGACATTTAACAAGTGCTCCATCCGTCGTGTTCCATAGGCGACGCCGCGCCCGGTTGGACGCTGATGATTGATGATCAGTAAATGCAGGGGTCGCTTCGCAAGACGCGCCAGATTCACAGCTGTCATCACACCGCTAAATCCTCCACCGATGATGGCGATACGGGTGGGGGTAGATTCGGACATGGCTTTGAATGTGAGGTCGTGTGAAGGCAGCCAAAATGAGCATACAGGGCCTTCTGTCCAGTCTATATTTCAATATCGGAATATATCGAGCTAATACGCGTTCTATGATTCCACAGCCGACTGTCGTATCCTACAAAGGGACATCCCCACCCAAGCCATCCCATCCGATTTTCCATGAAGCCTAGCTCGACGATCCTTTTCCTTCTATTGCTGCTCCCAGCGCGGGCACCCGCTGCGGCAGCCATCGACTACAACCGCGACATTCGACCCATCCTCTCAGAGAACTGCTTTGCCTGTCATGGCTTTGACGAAAAGGCTCGCAAAGCCAAACTGCGATTGGATGTCCAAGGCTCGGCCTATGAAGAACGCGACGGTATCACACCAATCAAACCCGGAGACCTGAAAAACAGCGAGGTCTGGATGCGCATCATCACCGATGATGAAGACGAAGTTATGCCACCGCCCAAATCCCACCTCAGCTTCACGGCTGCGGATAAGGAGAAGATCAAAGGCTGGATCGAACAAGGCGCAAAGTATGCTGGCCATTGGTCCTTCATCGCCCCCCAGCGCCCGCCTGTTCCCGCTGGAACCCCCAGCGCCATCGATGCCCTGGTGCGGCAGCGGTTAGCGGACGAAGGCATGACGCCGTCTGCACCCGCAGATCCGGCCATGCTCATTCGACGCGTGGCACTTGATCTAACAGGTCTACCGCCAAGCGCAGAAGAGGTGGAGGCTTTTGTGAATGACCAGACTCCACAAGCCTACGAAACCCTGGTGGATCGCCTCCTGAAGAGCCCTCATTTTGGCGAACGCCTCGCGCTGGAGTGGCTAGACGCGGCACGCTACGCTGATACGAACGGCTTCTCCATTGATGGTGGCAGACACATGTGGTTGTGGCGGGATTGGGTGATCCAGGCCTTCAACGATAACAAGCCCTACGACCGCTTTCTCATCGAACAACTCGCTGGCGACCTCCTGCCAAACCACACCGAGGCAGACCTCATCGCCACCGGTTTTCAACGCAACAACATGGTCACGCATGAAGGCGGAACCATTCCCGAAGAGAACCTCACCAACTACAATGTTGATCGCGTGAAGACGCTCGGAGAGTCGGTGCTGGGTCTCACCCTTGGCTGCGCGCAGTGCCACAATCACAAGTTCGATCCTATCACGCAGCAGGACTACTACTCGATGTATGCGTTCTTCAATTCGCTGAGCGATAAGGGTCTCGATGGCAATGCCGGCGTCAATCCCGGCCCCTTCATCACGGCAAAGACGGTGCTGAAGACCGATGAAATCCCGGTCCTTCAAAATCAAATCACCATTCTCAAGCAACGCCTCGCGCAACCAGATCCGAAGATCCTCGCGGCATGGGAAACACGTCAGCAAGCGACGCTGGCAAATCGCGGCAAGGACCTGAAAATCCATCCGATCAAAGTATTGAAGATCTCCACACCGAATCGAGGAGCAGGCTTTGACATCGAAGGTGAAAATGCCGTTCGACTCAATGGCGTGGGAGATCTGGGTGCCTTTGACATCTCCACACAACTCCCAAAAACCAATGCACCCATCACTGGCCTCCGTGTCGTGATTCACCCCGTCGCTGAACTGCCAGGCGGCGGCTGGGGCAGTGGCCCGGTGGCCAAGCGTGCGCGAGGCAAAGCCGCTGCAGAGCCTCCTGCCAAAGGCACGTTTGTCCTCACCGCCATCGATGTCACAGCAGATACCGTCGCCAACGACCAGGTGAACCTGCACAAGCTGGAGCCGATTTCACACACCACGGCCAGTTCTTGGGATCCCAAATTTCCACCTGCGGACTGCCTCGATCCCCGCAACGAAAACGGATGGTCGCCTGATCTCGTTGCCGAAGGTGCCGTGCATCTTACCGCTACCTTTGAAAAGCCTCTCGACGCAGCCCAGACACCCTTTCTAACCACCCAACTGAACTTCGGTCATGGCCAAAGCCTCGTCGCGCAGCATATCGAATTCTTCGTCATTACCGGCACTGATGAAGACAGTGATCTGCCGTCTAGCATCATCAGTATCCTCAAAACACCCGCAGACAAACGCGATGCGGCGCAGCAGTCAGCGTTGTGGACCGAATGCGCCAACCAATCCAAAGAACTGCAACGCACTCGCATCGATTTAGAAAATCTCGAAGACCGCGTCATCGCCTTGACCGAACCTTTTCCCACCATGGTTATGGACATGGCGGCCAAGCCTCGCGATACGTTCATCCTCAACCGGGGTGACTACGCCCAACCGACAACGAAAGTCAGCACCGGAACCATCGCTGCCCTGCCTCCGATGCCGGATGGTGCCAGTGCGGATCGTCTCGGTCTGGCACAGTGGATCACGATGAAGTCCAATCCATTGACCGCACGAGTCGCAGTCAATCGTTTCTGGAAGATGCTCTTCGGCATTGGCATCGTGGCCACGCCAGCGGACTTCGGTGCACAGGGAGAGTGGCCCAGCCATCCCGACGTGCTCGACTGGTTGGCGGTCGATTTCATGGAGAGCGGTTGGAATGTGAAGCATCTGATCAAAAATATTGTCATGAGCGAGACCTATCGTCAGACCTCGGCAGCAACGCAGGCGATGTTAGACCGCGATCCGCAGAATCGATTGCTCGCTCGTGGACCACGCTTTCGTTTGGCGGCAGAGTTGCTGCGTGATGCAGCGCTAAAGACCAGCGGCCTGCTCGTCCAACGCATCGGTGGACCCAGCGTGAATCCCTACACTCCCGGCGATCTGTGGCGAGAGGTCAGCCACTACGGCAGCACCCCTGCGACTGCACAAACCTTTGTGCAAGACCACGGAGAAAAACTCTATCGTCGCAGCCTCTACACCTTTTGGAAGCGCACTGCTGCACCACCGAACATGACTGCCTTTGATGCACCGAACCGCGAAGTCTGCACCATCTCACGCGGTGATACGACCACGCCACTCCAGGCCCTCGTCACGCTCAACGATCCTCAATTCGTCGAGGCCTCCCGCGCCTTCGCCGAACGAATCTTGCACCACAACGGAGATGACCAGGCTCGGTTGAAGTGGGCTTTCCTTGAGGCTCTTTCAAGGCCTCCCAGCCCAGAGGAATTGAGCATCCTCACCACCACACTCACCCGCGAACGCCAACGCTACAGCACTGATGAAAGCGCAGCTCGGAAGATCCTCAGCGTCGGTGAATCTCCACACGATCCAAAACTATCACCAACCGAACACGCTGCTTGGATGCAAGCGGCTACCCTGATTCTCAATCTTAGCGAGGCAGTCACACGCAATTAACTTTGCCCCCCTACCCCCATGAATCCTCTTCAAGAACACCTCGCTCATCTCACCCGTCGCACCTTCTTTGGCGATGTCTCACGAGGCATTGGCACCATTGCATTGGGCAGTCTTTTGCATCCCGAGGTCCTGCATGCCGCGCAGGATCGGCCTCGCATCGGTCTGGCTGGCTTCCCCCATTTTGCGCCCAAAGCAAAACGGGTCCTCTGCCTCTTCCAGAGTGGCGGCATGTCGCACATCGATCTCTTTGACGATAAACCGATGCTGCACAAACATGCAGGACAGGAGCTCCCGCCCAGCGTCAAGGGCACTCAGCGTCTGACCGGCATGACCAGCAATCAGAGCGCCTATCCTGTGGTGCCACCTTTGAAGGCTGGCAAGCGCTGCGGGAAGAACGGTCTGTGGATCAGCGACCTGCTGCCGCACCTTCAGACCATCGCAGACGACATCTGTCTGGTGAAAAGTCTGCACACTGAGTCGATTAATCATGACCCCGGCGTCACCTTCATGAATACCGGCAATCAGTTGCCCGGTTACGCCAGCATGGGTGCTTGGGTCAGCTACGGACTTGGGACCGAAAACGCCAACTTCCCTGCCTTCATCGCCATGGTCTCTCAGGGCACCGGCAAGAACCCTGGCCAGCCGATCTTCTCTCGCCTGTGGGGCAGTGGCTTTTTGCCGTCGTCACATCAAGGCGTGGGATTGCGGCCTGGAAAAAACCCAGTGCTCTACTTGGAGAACCCCCCCGGCATCAGCGGTGGGCAACGGCGCGAGCTGCTCGATGACCTCGCCAAACTCAACCAGCTGCGTGCAGCAGAACTTGGCGATCCCGAGACACTCACACGCATCAAAGCCTATGAGATGGCGTATCGGATGCAATCGTCTGTGCCAGAACTTTCCGACATCAGCGGAGAGTCCAAGGCCACTCTCGAAGCCTACGGGCCGGAGGTTCACAAGCCTGGCAGCTATGCCGCGAACTGCCTTTTGGCGCGGCGATTGCTTCAACGGGATGTGCGCTTCGTGCAGCTCTTTCATCGCGGCTGGGATCAGCACATCGCGATCTCCCGCCAGTTGCCCAATCAGTGCCAAGACATCGATCAACCAACTGCAGCGCTCATCAAAGACTTGAAGCAGAGCGGACTGCTCGAAGACACACTCGTCGTCTTTGCTACCGAGTTTGGGCGCACTGTTTTCAGCCAGGGCAAATTGGGAGATCCAGGCATGGGCCGCGATCACCACGGGCGTAGCTTTACGGTCTGGCTCGCGGGTGGAGGGGTCCAGGGCGGAATCGAATACGGCGCGACGGATGACTTCTGTTACAACATCGCCGAAAACCCCGTGCACATCCGCGATCTCCACGCCACGATCCTGCATTGCCTGGGCATCGATCATACGCGCTTCACCCACAAGTTCCGCGGGCTCAATGTCCGTCTCACGGGCGTCGAAGAGGCTCACGTCGTGAAGGGCATTCTCTCGTAGCGGTACTCGCGCCAAAAAGCGTTCCCACACAGTCGCCGTCAGGATCGTCCCCAGCTCTGCGTTCTCATAGGGTCTCCCGATGCGCCTCTTTCTACCAGTCCTCTTTGCCCTCGCTTCCGCCAGTGCTGCCGATACGCCCACTGCTGTCATTGAGCGATTCTGCATCGACTGCCACGACGCCGATACAAAGAAAGGGGAGCTCGATCTCAGTTCGATTCTCTCCGATGACATCACGACTCACTCAGAGATTTGGGAGAACGTGGTCAGACAATTGAACGTCCGTTTCATGCCGCCCGCAGGCAAACAACGCCCGAGTGAAGAGGGCTACGCGGACTTGATCAGCGCGTTCACATCCGAGCTCGATGCCCACGCTGCCGCTCATCCAAATCCAGGCCGTACCGATACGCTCCGGCGCCTCACCCGCACCGAGTATCAGAACGCCGTGCGCGATCTCCTCGCAGTGGATTTTGATGCGCAGACATTGCTACCTGCCGATGAATCGAGCCACGGCTTTGACAACATCACGGTGGGCGATCTGCCGCCACGCCTGCTAGATCGGTATCTCACCGCTGCACAAAAGATCGCTCGTCTTGCGGTTGGAAACTCAGCAGAACCTGAAATCACCGCTGTGCGTGTCGCTGGTGATGTCACCCAGGAAGACCATGTTCCCGGATTGCCCTTGGGCACCCGAGGCGGCGCCTTGATTCCGCATGTCTTTGCACAAGAGGGAGACTACGAGGTGCAAGTGCGTCTGCAACGGGATCGCAACGAGCAGGTCGAAGGCATGCGCGGCCAGCATGAGGTGCAGGTGCTGCTGGATCGCGATTTGAAAGCTCAGTTCACGGTCCGGCCCGCCAAAGACAAGAATTACGAAAAGATCGATGCTCATCTGAAGACCCGCTTCCACGTCGCCAGTGGCGCGCATGAACTTGGCGTCACCTTCCCTGCGCAGGGTTCGCCCATCCTCGAACGTTTGCGCCAACCGTACAAGGCCAGCTTCAATCTGCATCGACATCCGAGACAGTCACCAGCCGTTTACCAAGTGACGCTCACTGGTCCCTTTGATGCCAAAGGCGCACCCGACACGCCAAGCCGACGTTTGCTCTTTGCGCAGAGTTCAACCGACGCAAAAACGATCCTCACGCCTCTCCTCCGCCGCGCTTATCGGCGACCTGTGAATGACGAGGACCTTGCGCGGATTCTTCCTTTCGTGAAGCAGGCGCCTTCGTTTGAAGAAGGCCTCGAATCCGCGATCGCCGCCATCCTGGTCAGTCGCGAGTTCCTTTTCCGCACGGAGAGAGATCAGCCACAGTCCCCCTATCGACTCACCGATCTTGAGCTCGCCTCGCGCCTTTCCTTCTTCCTCTGGAGCAGCATCCCTGACGAGGGGCTCTTGAGTGGACCGCTTGACCTTGAGGCGCAGGCCAAGCGCATGCTGCGCGATCCACGTGCTGCGGCACTGGTGCAGAACTTCGCAGATCAGTGGCTCTACTTACGCAACCTCGACTCCATCACCCCGGACGCGCGGCTCTATCCTGATTTCGATCAAAACTTGCGCGACTCCTTGCGGGCTGAGACGGAACATCTGTTCGAAGACATCATCCAAAAAGATCGCAGCGTGCTTGACCTATTGCGCAACGATCACACCTGGCTCGATGAGCGGCTGGCCGCCCACTACGGCATCCCACACATCTATGGCAGCCGCTTTCGCGAGGTCGCCTTGTCGCCAGAGTGGCAACGCGGTGGACTGCTTCGCCAAGGCAGCATCCTCACCGTCACTTCGTATGCCACACGCACTTCACCGGTGATTCGCGGCCATTGGGTGTTGAAGAACATCCTCGGCACTTCGCCGCCGCCACCTCCACCCAATGTGCCTGCTCTCGATGGTGTCATCGCAGAGTCTCTGCCCATTCGGCAACGTCTCGCCATGCACCGTGAAAACGCCGCCTGCGCCAGTTGCCATGCGCTGATGGATCCCATTGGTTTTTCGTTGGAAAACTACGACGCCATCGGCCGCTGGCACGATGCGATGAATGGACAAAAGATCGATGCCCTCGGAGGTTTTGCGGACGGTAGCGAGTTCGCGGGCGTGAGCGGTCTCGAAGAAGCACTGCTCAAGCACCCTGAGCTCTTCGTCGCCACACTCACCGAAAAACTCCTCACCTACGCCCTCGGTCGCGGCCTAGAAACCAGCGATGCCCCCGCCGTGCGCAAGATCGTGCAACGTGCCAAAGAGAATGGCTGGAAGTTTTCTCAACTGATTGTCGGCATTGTCACCAGTGTCCCGTTTACCATGAGATCCACGCAACCATGAGCACCTTTACCACGCGCAAGTCCCTTTCCCGCCGCCATCTTCTGCGCGGCGTTGGTGCCACGCTGTCGCTGCCCTTCTTGGATGCCATGGTGCCCGCTGCCACGGCCGCTCTTCACACCGTTCAACCCGCCAAGCGGCTCAGCTACATCTACATCCCCATGGGTTGCGATCAGTCGCGCTGGGCTCCGGGCAGCAAGGACACGCTCGATGAACTCTCGCCCATCTTGCGCTCGCTTGCGTCGGTGAAACAGCATTGCACGGTGATTTCGAATCTTGAGCTCGAGCCCGCCTATCCCGGAACTCACGCTACCTCGAATGCCTCCTTCCTCAGCGCTGCCCGCGTGAAGCATACGGAGAGCAGCGATTACTACAATGGCACCACTGCTGACCAGATCGCCGCGAAGTCCATCGGTCAAACCACCCAGTTGCCTTCACTCGAGCTCGCCATGGATCTGATGCAAGTCGTCGGCCAGTGTGACAATGGCTATGCATGCGTCTATCAAAACAATCTCTCCTGGTCCACACCCACCACGCCGCTGCCCGCAGAGGCGCACCCACGCCTTGTCTTTGAGCAACTCTTTGGCGATGGCGGCAGCAAAGCCGATCGCCAAGCCGCCTTGCAACGCCGCGCCAGCTTGCTGGACTTTGTCAAAGATGACATGACCCGGCTCGCCAAGCAACTCGGCGCAGAAGATCGCGACCGCGTCCATCACTACCTCGATAGCGTGCGTGAGGTCGAACGTCGCATTCAAAAAGCAGAAGCTTCGGTTGCTGAAAACGAACTGCCAGATCTCGGCCGCCCGACGGGAGTGCCCGCAAGTTATGCAGAGCACGCCCGACTCATGTTTGACCTGCAACTCCTCGCCATGCAGGGCGATGTCACCCGCGTCATCACCTTCCAGCTCGCGCGCGAAACCAGCAACCGCACCTATCCCGAGGCCGGTGTCAGCGACCCGCACCACCCGCTTTCTCATCACGGCA
Source organism: Verrucomicrobiaceae bacterium (assembly GCA_024232965.1). Taxonomy (GTDB): domain Bacteria; phylum Verrucomicrobiota; class Verrucomicrobiia; order Verrucomicrobiales; family Verrucomicrobiaceae; genus JACKQF01. The sequence goes on from JACKQF010000013.1 coordinate 60,339, forward strand.
ATGACCCTGAAAAGATCGAGCGTCTGTCAAAGATCAACGCCTTCCACGTCAGCCTCTTCGCCGAACATCTCGGCAAGCTCGCGACCACCAAAGAAGGAGCTGGCACGCTCCTGGATCATAGCCTGCTGCTCTACGGCAGCGGCATGGGCAACCCCAACGTTCACGACCACACCAACCTCCCCATCATCGTCGCTGGCGGTGCCAGCGCCGGCGTCCGAGGCAACCGCCACCTCCAAAACAAAAACACCGTCCCGCTTTCAAACCTACACCTCACCCTGCTCGATAAAGCCGGCGTGAAGATCGACCGGTTCGGAGACAGCAGTGG
>JACKQF010000014.1 GCA_024232965.1 Verrucomicrobiaceae bacterium
GGCTCGTATCGTGAGCCCGGCATCTGCGGTTTGGCCATTGAGTCAGCCTACTGCGAGGCTGACGAGCTGTGCGCTGCTGCACTGTCCCACTCGCACCTCTTCGGCATCCCACTCACGCCGGGGTCACTGACCCCAGCTACAACTCTGATCACAACCAGCGCGCAAAAAATCTTGGCAATCAAAACTGAGCCTGCAACGATCTGTCCGGAATCCGGTAATCATTATCACACCACACCACCGCCATGAAACCCACGTTCGCCATCCTCCTCGGCCTCGCTGCCACCACGACTCTGTTGCTGTCCCACTGCGCCACAACAACCGGCAGTGGTGGCGGCGGTTCCGGTGGCCTGCCACCCGCGACCAAAGAATCGCCCTTCGTCAACAGCCTTGGCATGAAGTTCGTGCCGGTGCCGGGGACGAAGATCCTGATGTGCACCACGGAGACGACGGTGGCGCAGTACCAGGCGGCGGGGATGGGGTATGAGCCACCGAAGTTCTCCCAAGGCAGCGATCACCCAGCGGTGAACGTGAGTTGGGATGATGCGAAGGCGTGGTGCGCGTGGTTGAGCAAGAAGGAGGGGAGGAAATACCGGCTGCCGACGGATGCGGAATGGAGCGCGGCGGTGGGGAGAAGCGCTTATCCGTGGGGCAATCAGTGGCCACCGCCGAGCAATTGCGGGAACTATGCGGGGCAGGAGATGCGCGGCTGCACCGCTGCGGAGCGGGAGATTTTGTTCGAGGGTTTTGGCATCATCGGCAGTTTCAGCGACCGGCATAAATTCACTGGGCCAGTGGGCAGCTATCCTGCCAATGGACTGGGGCTATATGACCTAGGAGGCAATGTGTGGGAGTGGTGCGAGGACTGGCATCCGAAGTATCGGGGCGAACACCACGTGTTGCGCGGCGGTTCTTGGAGCTACGATAATCGCAAAGACCTCGCCTCTTCGAGTCAACACTTCTACCCGCCAGGCATTCTCGGCGGCTACGGCTTCCGTTGTGTGGTGGAGCGGCGAGATTCTGCGCGCTAGGCTGGCTTCTTGAGCTTGGAACTCGCAGCTTGAGACTCGGTAGTTTAAAAATGGATCTCTTATTATGGCAACGAGCGCCATTCACGGCTTCAGACGCTACACAAAAAACTTGGCATTCAAAATGGCACCCGCAACGATCTGTCAGGCATTCGGTAACACCTCTCCGACACCGCCATGAAACCCACGATCCCCATTCTCCTCAGCCTCACCGCCACCGCCCTGCTGCTCTCCCACTGCGCGACGACCACCGTTGGTGGTGGCAGCGGTTCTGGCGGCCTGCCACCCGCGACCAAAGAATCGCCCTTCGTGAACAGCCTTGGCATGAAGTTCGTGCCGGTGCCGGGGACGAAGATCCTGATGTGCACGACGGAGACTACCGTGGCGCAGTATCAGGCGGCGGGGATGGGGTATGAAGCGCCTCCGTTCTCCCAAGGCAGCGATCACCCGGCGGTGAACGTGAGCTGGAACGATGCGAAGGCGTGGTGCGCGTGGTTGAGCAAGAAGGAGGGGAGAAAATATCGGCTGCCGACGGATGCAGAGTGGAGCGCTGCGGTGGGCAGCAGCACGTATCCGTGGGGCTATTCGTGGCCACCGCCTAACAATTGCGGGAACTACATGGGACAGGAACACAAAGGCAGCGCGGCGGCGGTGGCGTATTTCAAGAGTTTCTTAAACCAATCAGGTTTTTGGTCAGTGATAGGTGGCTTCCGTGACAATCATGTGTTCACCGCGCCGGTGGGCAGTTACCCAGGCAACGGACTGGGGATTTATGATTTGGGCGGGAATGTGTGGGAATGGTGTGAGGACTGGCATCCGGACCATCGAGGCGAATACCGCGTGTTGCGCGGCGGTTCCTGGTACGACTTCTATCGCGTCCGCCTCGCGTCTTCCTACCGCGACGACTTCACGCCTGGTTTTCGCGACCACGGCATCGGCTTTCGTTGTGTGGTGGGGCGATGAGGTTCCGCGTCCTGGGCTGGCTTCAGGAGCTTGGCGCTCGCAGGTTGAGACTTGACCCTTGGAGATTGACCCTTGAACCTGCGAGCGAAGCGAGCAGGAAAATTTTGGCTGGCGCGGAGGGCTTCCTCGTGTCACGGATCGGCTACTGCACGCCGTCATCGGCACCGCAGCGGCTTCTCAGGCACAGCCGGGGTCACTGACCCCAGCTACAGAATGAGCGTGACCGGCGGCTGCCGTGCTGTAGATGGCCTCAGTGAGGCCGTCCGCCAATGGGGCGCGAATGAACCCGCCGCCGCGCGGTGTCATCCGCGCCGCACCGGCATCTCACGCGCTCCGGGGTCACTGACCCCAGCTACAGCCGAAATGCGCGGACCGCGAAAAAGAATCGCAATCAAAACTCCGGCGGCGGCGATTGCTGTCATGAGACGCGGAACCTTTGGTCCGCATCTTGCAACTCCACTCCTCAAATCCATGAAACGTCTTCTCCCATCGATTCTGCTGATCGCTCTCGCCTCCTGCGCACACCGCGACGGCTCCCATCTCCATGCCACGGCCCCCGGCACGCAGTTGCGCAGCGGGGACATCGGGCTGGATTTGCGAACAGACAAACCGCGTTACAAGCTGGGTGAACCCATCCGCCTCACACTGACCGCAAACCGCACTTGCCGTGTCGAGATCTGGAACCTGGATGCCAAGGGGAACCGCATGCCTCTCTGGCCACGGCCAGGCACCAAACCAACGACGCTGCAGGTGGGCACCACACTGACGCTGCCGCCATCGGGCGCTGATTGGGTGATTCGCGCTGCCGAACCGCTCGGTGTCAATACTCTGGTGGCCCAGGCGACAGCCAACACCGCCATCCAAAGGCCCACCCGACCTCAGGGCTCCGCCAGCCACTTTTTTCAACTGCACACCGGCGGATGGAAGGGGATGGAAGTCGCCCCGGCAGCCCCGTCCGTCGCCGAACCGCTGTCTGCACCCCGTCGCGGCGAGGTGAGATGGCTGTACGAAGTGCAGAGGTAAACTCCCCGCTTAACCCCTAGTTTGTGACCACGTCTATCTCCTCCTATTCGGGCCACCGGCCGTCTTCCATCGGTTTTGAGGTCAACTTGCTGGGATCGACGACGACGTGTTTCACCTTCTGGCGCTTCCAGGTGTAGGTGATGTGCACGAGTCCGTCGCTGGTCTGAATGATGGCGGGGTAGCTGAATTCCTTCTTCGGTTCGTTTTCAAACACCAGCGCCGCTTCCCAGGTCTTGCCATCTTTGCTCACCGCCAAGTTCAGCGGGCTGCGACCTTTGGCCGTATGATTGTAGATCAACAGATGACGACCGTCCGCAAGTGTGACGGCATCAGTGCCGGAGTTTGGATTGGGGAGATCCGTCAACGAAATCTCCCCCCAAGTTTTGCCAGCATCGTCTGAGGTAATTTGAAAGACCTTCTGCTGACGCGTGCGCCCGACCGCTTGGATCTTATCGCCTCCGAGGAAGAGAATGCTTGGTTGGATAGCGCTGACGGTGAGCCCGTCGTGGAGCAGTTCCGTGCGGCTCCAGGTTTGACCTAGATCAGAGGTGCGTTCGAAGTAGATGGCCCAGGCGCTGGGCTTCGTATCGGTCTCGTTGCTCGTGGGGCATAAGATGTCGCCATTCGGGAGTTGCACCGGTTTGTTTTTGATCGGGCCAAAGATGCCCTTCGGTAGCTTTTGTGCAGCAGACCATGTTTTGCCGCCATCGCTGCTCGTTTTGAGTTCCCCCCACCAAGTGCTCGGCGATGGACCGACCTTGTAGAAGAGCATCAGCGGCGCGTCCTTCGGCTGAAACAGCACTGGGTTCCACGTCGGATGCCGCGTGCCATCGGCTTGCACGCCATTCGCCGTTTCGACGCTCTCCATCCATTTGCCATCGACGAGACGCGAGACCCAGATGCACACGTCCGGATTCTTTTCCGCCGTGCCGCCAAACCATGCCGCGACGAGCCCTGTGGGTGTCTCGACAATCGTGGTGGCGTGGATCTGTGGGTACGGGCCCGTGTCGTAAATGTACTCGGTTTTCAGAATGGCGGGGTCTGCTTTGGACAACCACGGAAGACACAGAATACACGGAAGGAGGAGAAAGGATTTTTTCATGAGAGGTTATCGGACTTTGACGATTGTGAGCGCTAAGTGAAATGAGCTGGGTTGATGTTTGCCGAGGTTGCACCCATCACAGTGCGAAGCGTTCGATCGCTACGAGTGGATGGTGCCCAAAATTGACCAGCAGGCCAAGCCTAAATCCGCTGCCCCTGAGGTAGTTCTGCACTTGGGCGCGATGCGCATCCGCCAGTTCCTTCACTGCCTTCAACTCAATGATGGTCTTATCGTAACAGATGAAATCAGGGATGTATTCGCTCTTCAGCGGCGTTCCCTTGTAGTCTAGTTTTAACTTTGGCTGAGCGATAGCTGGCACACCAGCCAGACGAAATTCGATTTCGAGACACTCTTGATACACGGGCTCCAAGAATCCGGCACCTTTGTTGCGGTACACCTCAAAGAGACATCCACGAATGGCGAAGCTCTCGTCTGGGTAAATGAGTTTTGAGTTCATGGCTTCGGTGTTACCAGGGATGGCACAGCACTTAGAGAAAATGAAGAACTAAAACACTTCCGTGTATTTCGTGTATTCCGTGGTTGATTCAGTCGAGCAGCCCCAAACTCTGCAACGCCTCACGGATCTGGAGGCGCTCAGGGTCGCGGAAACGATGGAAGGGCTCGGCCATGTGGTCTTCGCAAACTCCGAGCAGTGAAAGGCCACACTTGATGCCCTTAATTATGGCGGACTTGTGGCGGCCAACGGTGTAGATGCTGCCAGCGAGCTGCATGACCTGTGCGTGGAGTTCACGCGTGCGTTTCAGATCCTGCGCGGCGGCCGCGTGATACATCTCGACGTAGAGCTTTGGGTTCAAGTTCGCGCCGCCATTGATGCCGCCGTGACCGCCGAGTAGCACGGCCTCTGCCGTCAGCTCCTCTGGGCCGACCAGAATGCTCCAGTCAGGGCGTTGCTTGGCGACTTCAATCAAACGGTGGAAGTAGATCATGTCGCACGAGCTGTCTTTGACTCCGCAAATGCCGGGCATGTCCACCGCACGGCGCACGAGATCAATCTCGAAGCTCACCTTCGTCAACCCGGGCATGTTGTAGAGAAACAGGGGCAGCGGCATCTCCGCGACCAGGTCCTGCACGTATTCGAGCATTTCCGGGGGCGCAGCGGGGAAGTAATAGGGCGGTGCCAGCACCACATAGGCGGCACCGGCAGCAGCCGCGTATTTGGCGAGGTTCACGCTCTCGGTGAACGATGTGTCCGTGATGCCGACGAGCACCGGAACGCGACCGGCGGCCATTTTGCAGGTGTGATCAATCAACTCACGCCGCAAACGGTAGCTGAGGCTGGGACCTTCCCCAGTGGTGCCCAGAATAAAGAGGCCTGCGACACCACCGGCGATGAGTCGTTCGATGAGCCGTTCCAGACCTCCGACGTCCAAAGTGTCGCGATCCTTGAGAGGGGTAATGAGAGGTGGGACGATGCCTTTGAGCATAAAAGACGATCTATTTGCTGCGGGGGTTTTTGAGGAAGTAGAAACGACCATCTTCGGCACCGATCACGAGATCCTTGATGCCATCGCCATCAAAATCGACGGTGGTCGGGTGGGTGTCGTGACCTTCAATGTTGCGATCACTGACGTTGCCGACTCTTTCGAACAACCAAGCGCCGTCCTTCTGACCGATCTGTTTCCAGAACTCAGCATTGGCGCTGTTGATGAGGATGTCCAACTTCCCGTCGCCATCCCAATCGGTGATCTTGAGTTTGCGACGACCACTCTTCCCTGCCGTCTTTTCGTTAAAGCGCAGTGGCTTGCCATTTTGATCGCAGAGCACGCGCTGAGGATGCTTCACGATGAGTGTGTCGCCCTGCTTCGCGCGCTGGAAAAAGGCGAGGTAACCCTCTTGATCCAGCATGACCAAATCTTGAAGCCCATCGCCATCGAGATCGACAATTCCAGGAGTCGTCCGCCACTGCGTGAGCAGAGCTTTGCCCTCCGGCTTCATCCAGCCCCAGGCGAGTTCTGGCTGGGGGCCGTTCCATTCGACTTCGATGGGTTGCGCCGCAGCCAATTTGGGCGCTGTGCGGGTGCCGATGTTGCGATACCAGTGCACTTTACCCAAAATCGTATTGGCGGCGATGTCTGGCAGCCCATCGCCGTCCCAGTCCTCGGTGCAAACGGTGGTGTAGCCCCACTTGCATTCGCAGGGCCCTTGAATGGAACCGTTTTGACCCGCCATGATGCGGATGGCTTTCCCATCCACCTCAAGGTTCCGAGGTGCCGCCCATTTGGGCTGGGCGACCTTGGGACCGCTGAGGTTCTCGTAGAGGACGATGTATCCCGCCGTATTGCCACTGATGATATCGTCATCGCCATCACCATCCCAATCAACACCGCTTGGTGCCGCGAGGGCGCCACACTTCACATCGGCAGCTTCTTGTTTGAAATAGACGGGAGGCAGGAAGTGGGGAGCCTTGTCGTTAAAAGCACCCGTGTTTTCGATGAAAGCCACGCGACCATCTTCATCCCCGCAAATCAAATCGATATCGCCATCAGCATCCCAATCAATGGGCGTTGGCGTGATCATTTCCAGATCCATGTGGATGAATTTCCCCTCGTGCTGGAGACGCAGCCCGCGGGCAAACTTGGGCTTCTCCTTGGTTCCCGTGTTTTCAAAATAGGTAAACCCATCGATGAACTCACCACAGATCAGGTCGAGATCGCCGTCCTTGTCATAATCTGCGACGCAGGGAGAGGGCATGCCAAACACATCGATCTGCGTGTTGGCGGCGCTTAGCAGTTTTGGCTTGTCGTAGGCTGGCTTCTCGTTGGTGCCGGTGTTCTTGATGAAGTAAACAAACCCGCGCAACAGGTCATTGGTCCAGTGGCCGTTCTCGTCGTAGGCGTTGTCCCAGCCGTAGTTGGTCCAGTCGCCCACCCCAACGATCAGATCCTGGACGCCGTCCCCATCAAGGTCCGCGTAGTGCCATTCATTGGCACGCACTTTGTTGGGATGCACCGCGGCGGAGATGGTCAGCATCTGCGGCTTATCGAGTCCGGTTTTTTTGAAGTCCGGATACGCGAAGCCAGGAGTCAGCACATAGGGTTCACCGTTCACATAACTGATGCGGGCATTGGTAGCCCCTTTGCTGATGCGTTTGCCCGCCTTAAAAACCGGCATCTTCCCGCCTGTACCGGGGTTTTCGAAAAAGTAGGTGCCGTTGTAGGGCTTGTCTGGGCAACTCACAACGAGATCGAGATCGCCATCGCCGTCAAAGTCCATCGGCAGTGGCCAAGCCCACAACCCGACGCCGAGATCAACGGCAAGACCGGGATTGTTATAGGGGAGACGATCCAGACTGGATTCCTCCGAAAAGACGCAGGCGGCAGGAATGAGCAGGAGGCTGAGGCAAAGTGGCAACTTCATAGATGGCGGGATTTGCTTGTATACAAGGAGTTCAATTTTACGAACACAGGTTGTGTTTCTTTCGAAAAAGTATTTCAACGTCGCTTTGGGCGGACTGCGGATTTAGCAACGACTGGCTGTGCCATGGAGCGCATTTGTTGGCGGAGGCTCGCGGGCAAACCTGAGTCAGTATCCGGACGTGTGGCGAGACGATCCAATCGATCAAAATGCTCCAGCGACTGCTGCAAACTGAGCTTGATGTGGTCCGCCATCAGACGTTGGGCATCGCCCCCCTGCCCCGCCTCCAGCGCCGCAAGGATGTCCCGGTGAAACTGCGCCGTCTCCGCCAATACGCCGACCGTATGCTCTTGCCGTGGTGTTCCAAAAATGCCAGCGAGGACGCGACTATCACGCACAATTTTCAGGAGTCGTTCATTGCCCGCAGCTCGCAGAATGAGCAGGTGAAAACCGAGGTCCGCGGAGAGCAGTCTGCTCATTTGAGGCCCATCCAAGGCTGGTCGCCCGGCTTTCTTGAGTTCCTGGACGAGTGCATCGATTTCATCGCAATAACGGCGCAGCAGCTCCAAATCCTCCGGCACCAAGTGGCCCGAGGCCTCGGTCACCGCGAACGGCTCCAGGGCGATTCGGAGTTGAAAAAGTTCGACTAGGTCCTTGCGGTTTAGTTTCCGCACGACAGTGCCAAAGCGCGGCACTTGCTCAAGGACCCCCTCTTGCTCAAGAGTGCGGATGGCCTCCCGCAGGGGAGTGCGACTGATGCCCATCTCTGCAGCCAGAATTGTCTCTGACAGCACCTGCCCTGGGGAAATCTCACCACTGAAAATCTTCGCCTGAAGATGATCATAGGCGCGATGGCGCAGAGAGGTGTTGCGGATTTGATCGCTGTTCACGGTGCCCCAGAGTGATCGGGACTTGCTTGTATGCAAGGGGAAACTTTTCCGACCTCAGCCCGCCAAAACCCGCTGCGGATTCTCTATGTTCAGGCCAGTCGCAGCGGCTACTTCTTGGCCTTGCCCTTTCCTTTGCCTTTTGGAAGGGACTTCTGGGCGGGGAGGATTGGGCCGTTGTCGGGTGGGACGGAGCTATTCCAGGCTTGGACCTCGGCCGTCAGGCGGTTGACGACTTCAGGGTTCTGCGCCGCCACATTCACGCTCTCTGCCTGATCTGTGTTGACGTTGTAGAGGCGCGGTTGGCTGCCATCGTATTCGCAGAGGAACTTCCACTCACCATCACGAACCGCTAGGTCAGGCATTTCTTCAACAATGTGCGGCAACCAGTTCTTCCGGTCAGGAGGACGCCGCCAAAAGATTGGGGCTTTGCGCGAAACTTCACTCTTGCCAGTGATCACAGGCGCGACGTTTTCGCCATCAAACTGGATCCCCTCAGGAATGGCGACATTCGCCAAAGAGAGCATCGACGGGACCAGATCAAAGGCGGCAAAGGTGGAGGTTTGGTTATTGGTTCCTGCCTTGCTTTTTTCGATCAGGCCAGGCCCCCAAACAACGAGCGGCGAGCGAGTGCCACCTTCAAACACCGTGGTCTTAAACCCACGGAATGGACCTGCCGAGCCTGCTCCCGGCTCAGGACCATTGTCTGAACAGACGAGAATCAGTGTGTTATCGCGCAATTTGGGGTCATTGCGCACGTGATCAAAGAGCGCACCGAACTGCCGATCCATCTCCTCGAGAACGGCCAAGTACATCTCGCGCTTGGAGTTGCCCCACTTGCCCACTGGCGGCCAATATGGACTGTGGACATCATCTGGCCAGAGATTGATATAAAAGGGCTTTCCCTCACTGGAAGCCTTGTCGATGAAGGGGATTGCCGCATCGATGAAGCCACTGGTGATTTTTGAGCGGAGCATCCACGTGACGGGCTGCCCCAGCCGCTCAGCATCCGCCCAGATCCGGCCCGGTTCTTTGTCTCCCGGCTTCAATGTCAGCGGAAGAAGCTTCGGCCCCATGCCCTCGAAGTTGGTCAACGATTGATCAAAGCCATAGTCGGTGATAGGCGGTGCGTCATCGACATCGCGCTGTCCACCGAGGTGCCATTTGCCAAAGTGGCCCGTTGCATAGCCACTGCCGTGCAGGATTCGGGCGAGCGTTGGAGCCTTCAGATCCAGCCAGTTCGCCACGCCACGTTTGGCATTCGTCGCACGATTGTCGAGATACGATGAGATCTGCCAGCGCTGTGGATACTGCCCTGTTGTGAGTGCGCAGCGTGAGGCAGAACAGATTGGCGAGTTCACATAGAACTGCGAAAAGCGGATACCCTCCGCAGCGAGACGATCCACATTGGGTGTCTGCGCGTCTGGATTTCCGAAGCAGGAAAAGTCCCCCCAGCCCATATCATCAATGAGCACCATGATGAAGTTCGGACGATCTGCGGCACGGGATACACCACCGCACAGGCAGAGAGTCAGCGCGATTTGGAAGAGGATGCGTTTCATGTTAAGGAAGGAGACGGGCTGCGGAGGCCCAGATTGCAGGCGGCGGAACACGTCTGCCTATTCGCAATGCACACCGACGGTCCACTCAATCCGTGAACTGGAATGAGTAGATGTCTGCATTCTCCAGGCGGAGACGCAGCCGGACAGGCTTGCCTGCGAGCGCGGAGACATCGCCGCCCTTGTTCCAGGTGACCTGATGCTCGATCTCGTTGCCGAAGAGGGTCTCCGAATCATAGAAGGAAAATCCGTCAATGGGCTGACCTGCGAGGTCGCACAATTCAAAACGGATCCAACCCACCGCATCCGTTGCGTAATTCAGTGATAGTTTATTTCCAGAAAAGATCATCGGCCGAGTTAGCACCTCACCCGTTGCACCTGCCGCGTGCAGGGAAACAAAGCCATCTTTGCGCAAGGTACCGCGGCGCAATCTCATGCCAGGGTGGCGATAGTGTTCCGTCCAATACACGGACAGCTCCTCAGGCCCCGTCTCCATGATTCCCCATGCTGGATAGTTGTTTCGGTCAGTCCAGACTTCAGGCTCTGTGGATGGGCGAATGAAAGCCTCTGACCATCGATCAAAATGCAAGCCATCGCGACTACTCATCAGCACGGCATCACTGACACCTGCCTCCTTGCGACCCACGATCTTGGTGCGACCCGGAACGAAACGCGCAGGCAGCCCCAGATAAAGGTGCGGAGCGCGCGGATAAGGCAGGATGCCGTTGGTGTAGAGGTGCTCCTGACGCGGGTCTGCGTATTCCAAAAAGACCGGCGCAGTCCAGGTGCGAAAGTCTTTGCTGGTGCAGGTCATGATATCGCGCACGCCATTGCGCCCCTTGCGATGGTAGTCCACATAGCAACCGCGCAGGATATCATAGAAGGCGAGGTTTTGAGAATCAAAGGCACCGTCGGTAATGGCCGCATGATCCATCAACTCACGCCAATGCACCCCATCGGGGGAACCAAAGACGCCAAGCCCTTTGCCATGATGCGAGTATGCCATGGCCTTGAATCGTTCATCTTCTGGGACAGCAGGATTTGAATCCAGGAACGGCGTGAAGTTGTGCGCACCGACACCCTTCCAGATGATGTTGTTCTCTTTGGAACCATCGACCTCAAACAACCCAGCATTGAGTCGCTCGAAGTGGATCCCATCATGGCTCTGTGCCACGCAGCAGACTTGGCCATCACTGCCAGGTGTGATCTGGCCACGGTAGTACATCAGCATCCGTTCACCATCCTGAACCATGGCAAAGTAGGCGGAGGTCTCACCCTCCCAGGGTTTATCCAACTTCAACGCGATCTCGCGTGGATGCGGATGCTGGAGGCGGCGCTCGATGGCTCCGCTCTGCCCATCAATCAAAAAGTCATCGACAAAAAGCTCGCGGCGCTTCCCGATCTCGTAAGGCGCCTTATCTCCTGGAACCGCGCGCTCCAGCCCCGCAGATCCAGGCTCGCCCCCACCCTGCACCGTCAACTCAGCATCGTCGGCATCGAACACACCGACATCGCCAGAGTAGGCATAGATGGCTACAGCGACCTCCCACACATCCTGTGGCGCGACTTCCTTAACTTCGACACGTTGCCATTCCGCCGGGGAGCCCACGGTACGTTCGTAGCGGTTCGCGATTCGTTGACCGTAGAGATTGTAAAAATTCAGGTAAACACCGGGTCTGCATTTATCCGCAGTGCGCAACCATGCTGCACCCATGTACTCGCCCCCTGGACGCGCAGGGATGCGCCGGGATTCGAGGAACTGGCCAGCGGTAGGGCTATTGTCTTTAAAACGCATGAAGGCCTCGCCCGCGTGACCACCCGTCGTCAATCGCTCCACCGCAATCCCGTCCCGAGTCGTCCAATCATCCACCAACACCCCTTCGGCAGCAGCCTGCTCAAACGACGGATTCAGAGCCAGATTGGTGGCGGCTTGAATGATGGAGGAATAGCCCAAGACGACGAGCAGGATGGTGGTGACCTTCATCAAAGGGATAACCCCTGCGGCAGCGTGGTCTTTCAAGCGCAGAAAGATCCCGGGTGCTTCCCCGTTCTCGATGGGTCAACCGCCGATCCACCTAATATCATGAAACCCATCCTGACCTTCTTTGCCACCATCGCCCTCACCGCAGCCGTTTCCGCCGAGGAACTCGGCCAACTTCTCTTCCAAGATGACTTTGAGCGGAGCGAGTCACAGGAGCAAAAAGATGAACCTGGACAAGGCTGGGGAACCAACAGCGCGAGCCGCGCAAAGGGGAACAAGCAGGTCGATCTGCGCGATGGCGCGATGTACATCTACTTGAGCTCAGAGGCGGACCACGCCGTGTCCGTGACGCATCCAGCGGAGTTCACCGATGGCGCGGTCAGTATGCGCTTCATGTTGGAAGATGAGAAAGACAGCCTTGGCTTGGACTTTGCGGATCTTGGCTGCAAGGAGGTGCACGCTGGACACCTTTTCGCCGCTCGTGTGAGCCCCAAGAACGTTACCTTGCAGGATCTGAAGACCGGCGGCATGCGCCTCGATATTAGTGAGGCACGCAAGGCAAAGCAGAAGCTGACCGAAGAACAACAAAAGGCGATGGAAGGCAAAACCAAGACCATCCCGAGCAAGGTAGCGGTCGGCAAATGGCATGATTTGGTGGTGAGGATCTCCGGCGATGAATTGAGCGCCTCCATTGATGGCAAAGACATGGGTAGCCTGCATGCTCCTGGGATCGCGCATCCGACGAAGAAGATGCTGCGTCTCTCGGTGCCACGCAATGCAGTGGTGGATGATGTCAAGATTTGGAAGAAGTGAGTTGATCTGGTGCTGCGGAGCGCGCTTCGCCCCCGGTCGGCTCCTTACGCAGGCGCACAACGGCTAGTGGATGGGGTTGAGCTCCATCTGGGCGTTGGGGTGGTAGCGCGCGACGCCAGCAAGCTGGCTCTCCCAAAGCGGAAGCAGAGCGCCACTCACTTCCAAAAGCGTTTTGGTGCCGCAGTGCTTTTTGAGTGCGTCAGCGTGCTGTCTCTATGTGGTGGCCTACTTCTTCTTGTTCTTCTTCCCCTTACCTTTTCCTTCTCCGCCGTTGAGGGGCCAGGGGAGGACGCCGACTCTTTTCGACCAGGCGTCCCAGAGGGCTGACATCTCTTTGACCCGCTCTGGCTGATCCTTGGCGAGATCGTGCATCTCAGTTCGATCTGAGGGGATGTTGTAGAGCTCCCAACCGCCAGGGTGCTTGGAGACGAGTTTCCAATCGCCCATGCGGATGGCGCGATTGCCTTCGTGCTCCCAGAAGAGTGGTTGTGTACGTTCAAGCGCTTCACCACGGAAGATGGGGGCCAGACTGACACCTTCCATCGGCTGAATCTGGTTGCCGTTGTATTCTGTGGGATAGCTGCCGCCGCCGAGGTCAACGCAGGTGGCCATGATGTCGATGAGGTGCGTCGGCGTACTGATCAGATTCGAATCCGCACGACCCTTGATGCCCTGCGGCCAATGCGCGATGAGGGGCGTGCTGATGCCACCTTCGTGCTCCCAGTGTTTGTATTCGCGGAAAGGTGTATTGCTGACATTGGCCCAGGCCTGACCGTAACCGATATAAGTGTCTGCGCCGCCGGGCATGACGCCCTTACCCTGGCGCATCGGATAACCATCGCGGGTTTGTTTGGGGATCATGTCTGGCTGCAAATAATCCGCAGCCAGCGGTGCCAAGGTCGGCCCAGCAGCACGTGGCGTGCCTTTGGGGCCGCGACCCATTCCTTCGGCACAGCCGCCGTTGTCTTGGAGGAAAAGAATCAGCGTATTGTCATACTGGCCGTTCTTTTTCAGAGCATCCACGAGATGACCTATGTCTTGGTCCATGCAATCCACCATGGCAGCAAAGACCTCCATGCAGCGCGCCTCCCAGGCCTTGTTATCAACCTCATCCCAGTTCCCTGCCTGCGGTGAGACCTGCCAGGCGGGATCGACCAGACCGAGTTGGACCATCTTCTTCAGGCGGGCTGCACGGATGGCATCGTAACCAGCATCGTATTTGCCTTTGTATTTGGCGATGTCTGCTTCCTTGGCATGCATGGGCCAGTGGGCTGCGGTCAGGGCGACATAAAGAAAAAATGGCTGATCCGCATGCTGCACTTTGTGCTCCGTGACAAAGCGAGCGGCGTGGTCGGTGATAGCATCGGTGTAGTAGTACTCGGCGGGCTTGTACTCTGGATCAGCAAAGGGCGAAATGAAGGTGTTATCGCGGACGAGAGTATTGGGATCAAAGAAGCTACCTGCCCCATGGATGGTTCCGTAAAATCGATCAAAACCACGCTGCCGCGGCCAGTTGTATTTGTCCGCATCGGTCTTTGGTTGGGTGACACCCGTCACGTGCCACTTGCCAGTCATGTAGGTGGCATAGCCAGCGCCTTTCATGGCCTCCGCAATCGTCACGGCACGGCGGCTGAGGTCACCCGCATAGGCCTCGCCCTTCTTAGTGCTCCAGGCATCCACCATGTGTCCAACGCCAGCCTGGTGGGCAGAAAGTCCAGTGAGAAGAGAGGCGCGAGTTGGGCAGCATCGCGCAGTATTGTAAAACTGCGTGAACTTCAGACCGCCGTTGGCGAGCGCATCCAGATTGGGAGTGGCGATCTCGCTACCGTAGCAGCCGATGTCCGAATAACCCATGTCGTCTGACATGATCAGGACGATGTTCGGCTTAGCCGATGCACTGAGCAACGGGCAAAAGAGGGCGATGACGAGGCAGAGAGCGAGACGGGACATGACATGGAAACGCCTCAATCGCGGAGACATTTCCACCTGCTGCTATCCGTGTTGCACCTTTACCGAGTTTACTTCAGCGCGGCATAGACGCGGTGAACGTCTGCGTGACCGTCGATGGTCTGGAGGAAATTGGTCACTTCCTCACGCTGCTCATCGCTGAGCTCTGGGTAATCTTTGGGCTGATAGTGCAGTTCAGAAGTCGTTACGACCCAGCCTGCGGCTTTAAGCGCCTTGGTCACGGTGTCCAACTGGTTGCTGGGGCAAAAGAAGCGCGCACCGACATTCGTGGCAGCGTCTTCGTCATCCAGTTCCATCGGCTCGACATTGTCAGCCTCTGCCTCCAGGGCTGCGAGCTCAATATCGGTCGTTTTATCTGGGTGATGTCCCTCGATGAGGCCGCAATGCTCGAACATCCAAGCGACGGAACCTGGCGTGCCCATGCTCCCCGCTTTGAACAGCACTTTGATCTCCGACGAGGTGCGATTGTTGTTATCCGTCAGACATTCCACCATCAGCGGCACTCGATGAGGAGAAAAGCCTTCGAACATCACCGTGGTGTACTGCACGGCATCAGGTCCAGTGCCACTGCCCTTGGCGAGAGCACGCTCAATAGCATCGCGGGTGACGCTCTGCTTTTTGGCTGCCGCGATGGCAGCAAAGAGGCGTGCATTGAACTCTGGATTCGGGCCACCAAGGCGGGCAGCCACCTGAATTTCGCGGGTTAGTTTGCCGACGATCTTGCCTTTGCTGTCATTGGCCAGATCACGCCACTTTTGTTTCCATTGAGCTCCCATGATGATCGAAAAATTGAAGATTAAAAAGCACTACTCGTCGTCTTCTGCCCACTCCTGCTGGAGGCGACGCAGCCGACGCATGACGCCGATCTTGCCTGCGGCGGAGACGCGATCAATAAAGAGGATACCATTGAGGTGATCGATTTCGTGCTGAAAAGCGCGAGCTAAGAGGCCATCGGTCTCCAGGGTGACGGTCTGTCCATCGAGCGTCTCGTAGGTGACTTTGATCGTGCTGGGGCGGCGGATTTGCGCCCGCAGATCTGGAAAGCTGAGGCAGCCCTCCTCGTCCGTGGCTTTGTCTTTCCCCAAATCCAGCTTCGGATTGATAAAGATGATGGGCATCGCCGAGACTAGATCCGCATCCTCTCCATTGATGCGCAGATAAGTCACGCACTGCGGATTGTGGGAGACATCGATGACCGCCAATTGCAAATCTACCGCGACCTGGGGAGCCGCGAGACCGACGCCGTTCGCGGCCTTCATGGTATCGATCATGTCCACAGCAAGTTGGCGATGCTCGTCCGTCACTTCGGTGATCGGGCGGCATTTAGCACGGAGGACGGGGATGGGGTAGCGGACGATTTCTCTGACCATGACGGGCGCACCAAAGCGCGAAAGTGCGCAATGGCAACTTGTTCGGCACAGTGGGGCCGAATTGCGATTGACAGACAGAGCAGTCCTGGGGCAAGGAGCAGGATCATGGACGTCGTCATCTTTGACCTTGAGACCACTGGACTCTCCCCCTACTCCGAAGAGATCATCCAGATCGCAGCGGTGCGGATGCGCGGCGGGCAAATCCTGTGCGACGAGGCCTACGACACCTATGTGAACCCTGGCCGGCGGATTTCGTCATTCATCAGCAATTACACCGGGATCTCCAACGCCCACGTCCAAAATGCCCCGACACCCAAAGCCGCGCTAGCGCAGTTTGCGGCCTATGTGGGCGATTCGATGTTGATCGCGCACAACGGCCAGCGCTTTGACATGCCCTTCATCCGCGAATCCAGCCTTCGACACGGCCTGCCAGTCCGGGAGATCGGCTTCGTGGACTCGATGAAATTTTCCCGCCAACTCTGGGGAGGTCGCGGCGGCCATGGGCTCGACGCCGTGATGACCCGCCTGAGCCTCAACGCCGCCGGCGCCCGCCGCCACGACGCGCGTGGCGACGTCGCGATCCTAGCGGAGGCCGTGCGCCGGATGTGGTCGCAACTGACCCCCGACTTCAGCGCCTGCCCAGTGGCCTGCGGGTCAGGGATGATGCCGCTGGTTTAGCAAAAGCATTTTTCCCGAAGCAGAGCTTGGCGAAGGACGTTGGTTGTGAAAGCATGATGCTTTCCCTCTAACATGAAGACTCTTCGACTTTTTCCCCTGCTGTGGCTGCCGCTAGCAGTTCACGCCGCTACCTCCCCTGAGATCGATGCCATCCACGCGGTAGACCGCGAGGGCAAGGGCAATGAGGCTGCGGCCAAGGCTTGGGCGTCTCTGGCGCAGTCTCCGGGTGCAGAACTCCCTGCGCTATTGGCCGGTATGAACGGCGCCAATCCTTTGGCCGAAAACTGGATGCGCGCGGCGATTTCTGTAGTCGCTGATCGTGCGATCGCGGCCAAAGAAATGCCTGTCGCAGCGCTGAAGACTTTTCTTCTGGATACCAAAAACTCTCCTGATGCGCGGGTGGCGGCCTTTGACCTCATCCAGCGGGCGGACCCAGCGCTGGCTGCAGAAGTGACACCGTCTCTGATCGAGGACCCCAGTTCGGACTTGCGTCGGCATCCGGTAGCAAAGTTGATCGAGAAGGGTAACGCCGCAAAAGAAGCGGGGAATGAGGCAGCTGCCATTGCTGCATGGCAAGAGGGGCTGCAGGGCGCCCGCGATGAAGATCAGATTAAGACGCTGGCAAAGAACCTGCGTGCCGCGAAGCAGGAGGTGGATCTGCCAAAACACTTTGGCTTCCTCATGAACTGGCAGCTGATCGCCCCCTTCACGAACGCAGATCGCAAAGGCTTTGATACGATCTTTCCTCCAGAGGAAAAGGTGGATCTGAGCGCGACCTATCCAGGCAAAGGTGCCGAGGCCAAGTGGCAGGCCTTTACGAGCACGGACGACTACGGGATGATCGATTTCAACAAGCCCTTCACCATGCTGAAGGAGGTGACGGGCTACGCCTACACTGAGTTCAACTCTGCCGAAGATCGCACTGCTGAACTGCGCCTGGGCTGCAAAAACGGCTGGAAAGTTTGGCTGAATGGCGAGCTGCTTTTTGGTCGCGACGAGTACCATCGCGGCATGAAGCTGGACCAATACAAGCTGCCGATCCATCTAAAGAAGGGGAAGAACAGCATCCTCATCAAGTGCTGCCAAAACGAGCAGACGGAACAGTGGACCGTGGAGTGGCAATTCCAAATGCGTGTCTGTGATGCCACCGGCACCGCCATCCTGCCCGCAGCTGAATAAGTTTCATCCTTCTAATTTTCACGCTCATGATTCGCACGTTTTTATTTTCCGCTATCGTCGCCAGCACGACACTCAGTCACGCCGATTGGCTGCAATTCCGTGGTCCTGGTGGCTCCGCCGTCTCAACGGACGCAAAGGTGCCCGGCCCAGATATGAAGGTGGCTTGGCAGGCTGATCTTCCAGGACGTGGGCTTGCAAGCCCCATCGTGGTTGGGGATCGCGTCTTTGTCACTTGCTCAAGCGGACCTGAGCAGGAGAACCTGCATGTCTTTTGTTTCAATGCAGCGGACGGCAGCAAGCGCTGGGAACGTGTCATGCGCGCCACAGGTCGGACGATGACCCAAAGCAAGACCAGCGTCGCCGCATCGACTCCGTGCAGCGATGGCAAGAGCGTGTTTGCGCTTTACTCATCCAACGATCTCTTTGCGTTTGATCTGGATGGGAATCTCCAGTGGCTGCGCGGCATCACCTACGACTACGCGAATGCCAGCAACAGCCTCGGCATGGCCTCATCGTTGGTGCTGACCGGCGGCACTCTGATTGCCCAATGTGAAAACGATAGCGAGTCTATCGCGCTGGGCATCGACCCCGCAAATGGCGTGAATCGCTGGAAGATCGAGCGCCCCAAAGCGGCAAACTGGACCAGTGCGGTCGTCTGGAAGGATACCGTGGCGCTGCAATCCAGCAAGGGTCTCATCGGCATTGATCCGATGACAGGCACGGTGCAATGGAATTACACGGATGGCGCCGCGACGATCCCATCATCCGCCATCGGTAGCGATGCGATCTACATTCCCTCCAATGGTGTGACCGCCGTCGTCCCTGAGGACGGCTCAACGACGCAGCTCTGGCGTGCATCGGGTCTGAAACCGGGCACTGGAAGCCCCTTGGTTTTGAATGATGCGCTCTACGTGCTCAACGGTGCCGGGGTGATGATCAAGGCTTCGCTAGCAAACGGTGACGAAGCCTGGAAACTGCGACTCAGCGGACCGTTCAGCGGGTCACCCGTGGCGGCAGGCAAGTACCTCTACATCGCCAGCGAGCGAGGTGCCTTTCAGGTCGTCGATACGACCGCAGCAGAAGGTGAGGTGGTCTGCACCGTGGAATTGAAGGAAACCATCCTTTGCACGCCAGCCATCAGCGGTGGCGCTGTGTACGTCCGCAGCGATGGCCACCTCTGGAAGCTCCAGTGACGCTCAACGGCGGCGACGTCCACCCAGCCACACTAACCCAAAAACAGCCAGCAATGCCCCTGCTGGCTCCGGCACTGGCGTGACATTGAAACTAAAGTCGTCGAAGTAGTTTTTGTAACTGACCGAAGGGGAGGGCAATGCGCCGCCCTCGAGATCCCAGTCCAAACCCGCCAAAGCACCCGCATCGAGCCCGATCGGTGCGGCACTAAAAATGGAGACCTGTGACCCCAGCGTGAAGGTATTGTCATCAAACGCACTAACCCCGAGACTGATCCAATCCGAGCCTGTATCCACAGCGACGGACACCTGCGACCACCCTTGCGATCCGACGTTGTAACTCGTCGTCTGCCAGTCACCGCCCGGCATGCGGTATTGGAGGAAGTTGTCCCCAGTGTAGCCGACTTCGAGGAGCGTCATGCCGTTTGCATCGCGTAGGCCGAGGCCCAGCATGTGGCCAGTGTACTCGTCGTCCCAATCAGTCGGGCACAGCCAAAAGGACATCTGCACAATGGATGAGACGGTTGTCGTCGGGTTCACGCCGTTGAAATCCCGTGAATCAAACGAGTATTGATAGGCGAGACTCGTGTCAGACCCATAAAGATTCAGCACCTGCTGTCCGGTGTGTGCACTGCCGACGCGATAGGCTTCGACATAATTGCGCGTCGTTCCGTAGTAGTACGGCGCGTCCAGATCCTCCTGCAGTCGGCCCCCGGCAATCGCCTTCCAAAGTCCCGAATTATCCAAAATATCCAACGCTACGCCACCAGGGCCCCCATTCGTTGTCCCATATTGGCCGGCATTGTAGCGGGACAGATCCGCGCCATGAGTGCCATCGCCAAGAGTGTTTGGGTAGGCACCAGGGGCTACGACACCGGTAAACCCACTGCCAGGATTGTTGTTCAGATAGAATTGCGCATCGCCCCCGAGATTCAGTGACGTGATTTGGCCGTTGGCCGGAACTCGATAACCATCCAGCTCTTCAAAACTGCCCAGGTAAGCGTGCGCCGTCCCGGTCAATCCGCTGAAGATCGACAAACAAGCAAACGCCCGACAGGCAATCTGAATGATATTTTTCATTGTTTATTATAATAATCATAATCTTATCTGCCGCAACTTATATCTCAGGTTGCTGAACTACCCTGCCCTGATCATTCCCTTTGCCGCCTGCCTCCAGCGCTGGTAGCGTGGGGGCGTAAAGGAATTCTCCCAATGCCTGACGACACCGACGAAACGGCCCCGGCCGAAAAAGCCCACCGGATCGAGATCCGGCCCCGCCTGCCTGGGCCCCGGCATGCAGAAGCGGAGTCATCGCCCGCATCTGAATTTCCGCTCAATTTCACCTGCCCAGCCTGTGGTAACATGATGCAGACTCCAGCCGGGGTAGGCGGCACCAGCCACCAGTGTCCTTCTTGTCAGGCTTGGGTGATCCCGCCACAACTGATCCGAAAAGCACTCTCTTCCCGGACCGAGGGGAAGAGCCACCTGCCGCCACCTCGCAAGACTGGGACGCACTCGATGCTCGATAGCTGAGCCAGAGACTACTTTTCGTAGCGCCCGCCGCGAGGGCCAGAGAGCCAGCGCCAGGCAGACTCGATGTGGCTACGGGGATCTTTGTGCTGTGCCTCCCAGCCCAGCACTTCCTTTGCTTTTGCTGGCTGACAGATCAATTCCGATGGATCGCCAGCGCGCCGGGGCCCATAGCTGACCGGCACCTTTTGTCCGGTGACCTCTTCTGCTGTGGAGATGATCTCTTTCACCGAGAATCCCCTGCCCGTCCCCAGATTCACCGCTGTGGTCTCGCCACCGCGACGTAGATAATCCAGTGCCAATGCATGAGCACTGGCGAGGTCGCAGACGTGGATGTAATCGCGGATGCAAGTGCCGTCTGGCGTCGGATAATCCGTGCCAAACACCGTGATCGTATCAATCTCCCCACGGATCGCCATCAGGATGCGCGGAATCAGGTGGGTCTCAGGATCGTGATCCTCGCCGATCGCGCCCTCGGGATCGCAACCGCTGGCATTAAAGTAGCGCAGGAAGACACACTCCAGACCCCAGGCGCGGCCGCAATCCTTGAGGACCCGCTCCAGCATGAGCTTGCTGGCACCGTAAGGGTTCACGGGATTCTGAGGGTGGGATTCGTCCATGGGCATCTGCACCGGATCGCCGTACGTGGCGCAGGTGGAAGAAAAGATAAAACGCTTGCAGCCATGGCGCTGCATGGCCTCCAGCACGGTTAACGGAGCACACACGTTGTTGCGATAGTACTTCAGCGGATCTTCCACAGACTCGCCCACATAGCAGAATGCAGCAAAATGCAGAACCGCCTCGGGCTTGTGCTCCGCAAAGACCTGCTCCACGACAGCGGAATCGCTCATGTCACCCTTCACAAAGGTCACTCGATCGTGATCAAGCGCGTCCAGATGGCCAAAAACGAGACTGTCCAGCACCACGATGCGCTCCCCCATGCCCAGCAAATGCTTCACGGTGTGGGATCCGATGTAGCCTGCGCCGCCTGTAACTAAAAGTGTGCCTTTTGACATCTGGCAATCTGCCGGATGACCCGTCACCGCGCAACCGACAGATGACCCGCCACCCAATTAGGGGGGCATTGTCCGGCGACTTCTTCATTCAAGTTGACCCGCCCGACCTCCCCTCTAGTCTTGGTGTCACTATGGAAATCGTCAGACTCGGAATTGTCGGCCTCGGCAACATGGGCAAGGCCCATCTCAATAACATTCGGTCCGGCAAAGTCCCCGGCATGCGCGTCACCGCCATGTGCGAGAGCTTTGGCACCCTGCCATCCCAGCTTGAGGGAGAGCACCCCTTCACTGACGTCAGCGAAATGATCCGCTCTGGCCGCATCGACGCCATCCTGATCTGCACCCCCCACTTTTCCCACACCACCATCGGTATCGAGGCCCTCCAAGCCGGGCTGCACGTCCTGGTGGAAAAGCCCATCTCCGTCCACAAGGCAGATTGCGAGCGCCTCATCGCCGCCCACACCGACAAGAGCAAGATCTTTGCCGCCATGTTTAACATGCGCACCAATGCCTGCTTCAAGAAGCTGAAGGACCTCATCGACAGTGGCGAGGTCGGCGAAGTCCGCCGCGTCCATTGGGAAGTCACCAACTGGTTCCGCACCAACTACTACTACGCCACTGGCGGCTGGCGCGGCACTTGGAAGGGCGAGGGCGGCGGCGTTCTCATGAACCAGTGCCCACACAATCTCGACCTCTTCCAGTGGCTGTTTGGCATGCCGCAAAAGATCCGCGGGTTCTGCAAATTTGGCCGCTTCCACGAAATCGAAGTCGAAGACGACGTCACCGCTGTGATGGAATACGACAACGGCACCACCGCTACCTTCATCACCAGCACGGGCGAGGCCCCCGGCGTCAACAAGTTGGAAATCTCCGCCGAGCAGGGTCGCATCACCGTCACCGATGGCACCCACATCCACTTCCAGCGCAATCGCACCCCCATGAGCAAATTCTGCATGGAGGCAGAGGCCGCCTTTGCCATGCCGGAGTCCTGGCACATGGACATCCCCGTCGGAGACGCCGGCGGCCAGCACGTCGAGATCCTCCAGAACTTCACCAACGCCATCCTCAATGGTGAAAAGCTCCTCTCCCCTGCCGAAGAAGGCATTCGTAGCGTTGAACTGGCGAATGCCATCCTCCTTTCCACCTGGCAAGACAAAGCCATCGAACTCCCGATGAGCTCCGCCGACTATGAGCGGATCCTCATCGAGAAGGGGGAAAAATCCACCTTCCAGAAGACCAAAGTCGTCGCCAAAGCCACCGCCGACGACTTCGCCAAAAGTTTCCGCTAGAATCAGGGCTTCAGAACGCGTGCTGTGACAAAACACAGCACGCGTTTTGTTTTGTCAGGTGCCCCATCTTCATTCGGCGGCTGATGGATGCCCAGCAGAGCACTGCCACCGTTCTGCACTTGGACCGATGTTTGGACCTTGATCGAATAAAAGCGTGGCATTTCTTGCAACCCACGCTCCCCAGTTTCATGCGGCAACGAAGCGGTCGGTTTGTCACCGAGGAAAATCGTTAACTCCGGAGCTAAATTCAGGTCGATCAAAGAGCCATCGGGACTGAGGACCGGATCCACCTCGCAGCGCACGCCCGCAGGTCGCATCTCAAACGCTGTGGCCGTCGGCAGATCTACGCCAGTGAGCCCTGCAGGCACCGATGGACTGTTTTCGGCACGGCCCTTAGCCGGGTCAAACTCCGTCGCGTAGATATGTTCATCCACAGACTCCGCTGTCGCCCTTTGCCCGGACTTCGTCGTCACCAATGCCTCCCCCACGACCGAGCCTTTTCCATCCTGGAGGAGCCCCTCCAGCGCCTTGCGCCATTGCTGCCCATCAGCTGGCACCGTCTCCCCATGCATCAGGAGCAGCGTGTCCGCAGCCGACATCTCCACAAACTCCAGGTGGATCAGGATATTCGGGGGTGGTGGTGGCAGTTGATTTTGAGCCATGCCCCAAGGGGTTACAAGAAGGCAGAACGACAGCGTGGTTAGGATAGATTTCATCAAAGAATAGACGGTATGGATTAGTGGTTGAAGAGAAATTCCGACGTGTTGATCAAGGCCCAGGCAATGTCCGCACCAGAGCCGCCAGCCACTAAATGGCGATCAGCGACAGCCAGTTCGGATGCCTGTGGGTCGCGAGACAACACCGCGCGGAACAGCCGTCGGGTGATCGCCTCCGAATCCGTTAGCCATCCATCCGGGCCACCCAGATTCTTTGCAGCGCGCGAGACCGAATCTCCGCCGGAGATGAGACGGGTGATGGAAAAGGAGATCAGCGGCATGCTCTCATCCGTCCACTCGCGACTGCCGCGTCCCAAGATTCGCAGAGCATGATCGGCGGCTGGCACCTGACTCAGATCAATGGACATCACCTTTGCCTCCAGAGGCGCATCGTCCGGCTGCCATTCGACCCAGGTATCCCAAACCACCTCCGCAGGAATTCGGCGCACCAATGGGGCCAGCCGCTCCAATGGTGAATAGACATCCAGATCCATCGCCTCGCGCTGGTAGGCGAGCGTCCGTGCCACGATCCTGGTCATCTCTCGCAAATCGAACTTACAGGCGATGAACTCATCACGCAGTGCGAGAAAGAGTGGATCCTTCTCAGCACCGTCAAAGTCTCCCCTCCGTCCCCAGCTGCCCGAAGATTCGCGACAATCCATGCCACGCATCATTTCAGTCAGCACGACCGCAGTCTTCGCTTCCTCACGCCAGTTGATCTGCACTTCCGGGCTCACCGGCCCAAAAAGCCAGGTCCACACCCTCGCGGCCCCGGCCAGGGCAAACCGTGGATTGCGGGGTGCCGTCACCCACGTCGCCAGCTTCTCCTGCTGGCTCATTCCCGCCCGCTGGATCGACATCCATTTGTCCTGGGCTCTTTGCTGGGCATTGAAAAACAGAAACTGCGGCCGCACCAACTGCCCCGGCTTTCCATCGCGATATTTGTAATCTGCCGGCAAGAGAACCCCCGTCGCATGAGGGTTCTCCGACAAAACCAATTCCTCGTTCCTTTGAAGGTTTCGGAAAAGCTGCGTCGTCTTCGACGAATTCGGCCAAAGTTCCCCAGCATCCATTTCAATTTCCAACGCCACCTCACTCCGTGCCTTGCGTTTCCCCACGGGGCGGGCACCCGGCAGGAGCGTCTTCGGCGCAGCGGCCTCAAAAGCCGTCATTCGTGACGACGAACCGCCGGAGGGAACCCTAGCCACCCGGACTCCAGCGAAACAAGCCGCAAACTGGTAAAACTGCATCTGTGTCCAATTGGCATAGGCATGATCGTGGCAGGCCGCACAGTGAATGTCCTCGCCCAACAAACCGCGCGTCATTTCATCCGTCGTCACCAACAGATCGCCAGCGTCGCGCAGCAAAAAACCCGTCGCAGGATTCTCCGCTAAACTGCCCTTCGCCAGCAGCAATCGACGGACCAACTCATCCAGCGGCATGTTCCTGCGGATCGCGTCTTTGAGCCAATCGATGTAAGGTTTCTGCGAAGCCCCCAGCACCTCATCCTTCACCCGCAGCGTGTCCGCCATGCGTTGAAATCGAAGATCCGCCGCCCCCTGCTCAAGCAAGAGCCGATCCACCCATCTCGCCCGTTTGTCCGCCGCGCCATCACTGCCAAAAGCCTCCACCTCCTCCACCGTCGGCAACCGCCCCGCCAGATCCACACAGGCCCGACGCAGGAAGGTCGCATCATTCACCAAAGGCGGCACCACCAGGTCGTCCCCCGGCTTCGCTCTCTCGATCATCGCGCAATCCAGCCGATCCGCCGCCGCCTGGACGGCTGCATCATCCAGTCGCCAACCGTCATCCGCCATCAAGGTACAAGCCATCGCCAGGGCAATCATTGGAAACAGGGAGGCGCGGTTCATACCCAAGCAACGCACCGCGCCATCAAAAGATTAGGAGACACTTTTTGGCGGTGCCTGAGCGAATGATCCTCCTTTGCAATACCAGCCTCGATATCGTAAGGTGGCTCCCATGCGACAGTATCGTCCCACCATCGAGCAGCTCAAGAAGCGCTACTCCTCCGACATGGCTCGGCGGAAGATGCAAGAGCGCCGCGACGCCGCAAGGGATCCATCCGCCAAACGAACCCGCATTCCAGACAACTCCGAGCCGTGGTTGCCACATCCGCCACGCAACGTGGAGGAGTGCGCATGGATTTCCGAACAAACAAAGCGCAATATCGAAAAATGGCAGACGATCTTCCCAAGAATCTTTTCATCCGCCGGTTAGCCAAGGAGTACCGCGATATCCTCGCAAAAAAGCGGGAGTAGCAGCCGCTGCCTTCACTCTGACAGCGTCGAAAACACCCCAGCCGCCGCCTTCACGGAAATCCCCTGATTGGCGGCATACGAGCGCGCTGCGGCCATGCGGATGTCCGCAAGAGAATCCCCTCGTAACCAAGCGGCTGCGGCGTCGCGCACGAGAAAGGACCCGGGATACATGAGTTGCTCTGTCATCAACACCGGCGCAGCGCCCAAGGCCTCCAGATGCGGCCCAAAGAAGGCACGGCTCTTGCAGCATAGCACCATCGCTGCGGCAGGTTTCTTGCGCTCGTTGCCAACGATGATCGGGAGACTGAAATCCATCAACCCGTCGTGTCCGACATAAACCACGAGATCCGCCTCCCCGCTCTTCAGCTCGGCAAAGAACGCCTCGGTGCAGGCTTTGATCTCGCTCCCCCGCCATGCCTCGGCCAGGAGCTTGCAATCCTGGTCTCGATGCTTGAAGCCGATTCGCTCCAAGACGGGACCTCCTTCCGGTTTGGCGGCCTCGACTTTTTGCCAAGCCTTGCTGTTGCGAAACACAGATCTGAAACCCTCAGACGTTCCCCAGTAGAGGTTCTCGTCGGCATCATCGCCGTTCCCGATCTTGGGCGGCACAGGGACGATGCCTTGGCTGGCGTTATCAGCCAAAGCGACGAAAACCCGAATTGATCGCGTCTCCCCACGCGCGCTGAAAACCAACAGGAACGTCAGGAAGCAAAGACAGACGTTCACGGTCGTTTTCATCGGAACAAGAGCGCTAAAACTTCAACTCCTCCCCAAAGATCATCCTCGCCGCTTGAGCGACGTCCTTATCGCCGCGGCCCGATAGATTCGCGATGATGATTTGATCCTTGGCCATCGTTGGCGCGATCTTCTTCACATAGGCTATGGCGTGGCTGCTCTCCAAGGCTGGGATGATGCCCTCTTCCCGACTCAATTCCTGGAAGGCATCGAGCGCTTCGTCATCCGTGGCAAAAGTGTATTCGACGCGCCCTTGATCGTGCAACCAAGCGTGCTCGGGCCCAATCGCGGCGTAGTCGAGCCCGGCACTCACGGAGTGGGTCAATTCGATTTGACCGTCTTCGTTGGCCAGCAGCCAAGTTTTGGTGCCTTGCAGCACGCCAAGTCGGCCGCCCTGGAAGCGGGCTGCATGTTTCTCTGGCAAAATGCCTTCGCCACCCGCCTCAACACCCATCATTTTCACCCCCTCATCATTGAGGAAGGGATGGAAAAGGCCGATCGAATTGCTGCCGCCACCCACGCAGGCCACCAGCAGATCTGGCAGACGTTCTTCGCGCTCGAGAATCTGGCGGCGGGCTTCGACCCCGATGACGCGATGGAAATCGCGCACCATCATCGGGAACGGATGGGAGCCGAGGGCAGACCCCAGAATGTAATGCGTCGTGCGCACATTGGTGACCCAATCCCGCATGGCCTCGTTCACCGCCTCTTTCAGAGTCGCCTGTCCCGCAGTGACGGCGCGGACTTCCGCCCCGAGGAAACGCATCCGTGCGACGTTCAGTGCTTGGCGCTCCATGTCCACTTTGCCCATGTAAATCACGCACTCAAAGCCAAAGCGCGCACACACCGTCGCCGTGGCGACGCCATGCTGACCCGCGCCAGTCTCCGCAATGATGCGCTTTTTGCCAAGCCGCAAGGCTAGCAGCGCCTGACCAAGGGCATTGTTGATTTTGTGAGCACCGGTGTGCAGGAGGTCCTCGCGCTTCAAGTAGACGCGCGCGCCGCCCAGCTTTTCAGTCCAGCGCTCTGCCAAATAGAGCGGTGTCGGACGTCCGACGTACTCGTGCAGGAGCCGATTCAGTTCGGCCTGGAAGGCCGGATCCTTGCGGGCCTTGTCGTATTCGGCACTCAGTTCATTCAGCGCTGCCATCAGCGTCTCTGGCACAAACATGCCTCCGTAACGGCCAAAGTGGCCATGCTGGTCGGGCATGGTGGGAAGAGGAAGGGCTGTGGCAGAACTCATGAAGGGATAAAGGGAAAAATTGGGGTGTAATCAAGCACATTCCAGCGCTGCGTCACCTGTCTTATTAACGGACCACGCGCCAGCCACGGTTGCCCCGATCACCAGCGCCAGAAAGAATGCCGACGAGTCGTCGGCTCTCCCAGAGAGACATCCGGGATCAAAGTGTCGCACATCCCCCTGCGCGGGGGAGCATCCGCGGTTGCCCCCATCCTTTGCCTGATTCATACTGCGCGCCGATGAACGAGCCCGCCGCCCCCGCTACCCCAGAAACGCCTAGAATCGAGACCCGCGAGGAGGTCATGTTTTTTGACACCGACTGCGGCGGCGTGGTCCACAACATCGCCTACCTGCGCATGATCGAAACGGCTCGCACACGACTGGCGGCGCTGCTGGGGATGAAACTGCGCGAGATGGCGGAAACTCAGCTCTTCCCCGTCGTCGTGCGCACTGAGATCGACTACCGCAAACCCGGTCGCCTGGGAGACGAGATCGTCATCCGTGGCCACCTCGATTCCGTGGAGCGCGCTCGCTTCTGGTGTGCCTTTGAAATGCGCCGCGCCGAGGACGAGGCGCTGCTGATCACCTGCCGCCAATCGCTGGCGCTGGTGCAAATGCCGGCGGGCCGCCCCATCCGCCTGCCGGAGGACTGGATGACCCGCTACGCGCACCTGATCAAGGCGCGCTGACCAATTCCCCAACCAGCAGCAGGGCCCCTGGATAAAAAGCGGTGCCATCAAAGCGCTCCGGCTTGTCGATGGTCTGGTTGCGTTGGGAGAGGATCTTCGCCTTGTCGGGTTGATCGGGAAGAATCTCGATCTTCACCGTGTGCACAGCATCGGGAAGATCGGTGCCGATCATCAGTGTCGAAAGCCGGTGGTAGGTGCAGTAAGAGTCAAAGCGCGGAACGACCTTCGCGGGCTGATCGTCAAGCGTCACGCGGACTTGGCCGCAATCGGGTCCAATGATGTCGTAGATGCTGCAGCGGGTGCCTTTGAACTTAAAAGTGATCGTGCTCCCGGGCTTCTCCCCTCTGTGCAGGTCTGTCATGCGGTTGGCCCAACGCTTGCCGAAGTCGTCAGTCTTAGAATCCAGTAGGGTAAAATCAGCCGAGAGCTGGGTCTTGCTGATCGGAACGAGCTTCGCGGTCTCGTAGTTGGTTGCAATGAAAGGTGCCTTCAACTCGTGCGCACCGGTCTTGCCAGAGGCAGCCTTGATCGGATCCATGGAGCGCACGATGGCTTCGAGGTAGAGCACGTGGCCCGTCTCAGGATGCGGGTGCACACTGTCGGGCGCAAAAACAAATTGGTCTCCGAGGGCTTTCTTTTCTTCATCCGTCTTCGGCAGTGGAGCCTTCCAAATCAGCTTCCCTTCCTTGGCAAGACTGGCGACTTCCATGCCCATGTGAATGGTCGGGATGCCGTAGTGATCGGCGATCTTTTCCATCGCACTCGCCGAGCGTTGAAACTTCCCTTCCAGCATCGGGGCGACGAGCGCCTCGGTCAGCGTGTAGACAAAGCAAATATCGCAGCTCGGCAGCGCCCGCCAGGTCTGGCGCACGATGCCCTCCATGCAGCGCTGGATTTGTTCTGGAGCAGCCCCGCCATCGTTCACGGCGAACTCGACAAACATCAGATCCGGCTTGGCATCCAGCACGTCCTGCTGCAGACGGAACACTCCCAAATCAGATCCCGTCCCGCCGATGGCCGCATTGATCTCGCTGAACTTGGCTTGCGGGTAAGCTTTCTGAAACCAGTCGAGCGTCTTCACCCGCCAGCCCGGTTGCGCCGTGATCGATCCCCCGAAGTAAGCAATTCTGATGTCCGCACCAGGGGTGTTGGCCTTGGCCAAAAAGTTTGGCAACCCTGCGCGCGGGCGGCATTCCTGGGCGGGCACGAGGCCTTCATCGGTCTGCGCGCGAGTCAGCGGCGCAAATAAGGCGGTGAGGGCGAGACACAAGAGAGAGCGTTGGAGCAGCATGTTTCCAAGCAAGTGAGAACGGTCATGGTGTCAATAGCGAGGCAGTCGGAATGCTGACACGTTGCGCGGCCATTGAAGCCGATGCAGTATCAGGCGTGAGTTCCCCTGAAGATCCAGAAACCAGCGACGAGCCGGTGCGCATCCCGATCACGGACGAACTGGACCTGCACACCTTCCGGCCCAATGAAATCGGCGATCTTTTGCCAGACTATTTCACGGAGTGTCTCGCCGCACAGATCCGCAGCGTCCGGGTGGTGCACGGCAAAGGCAGCGGGGCATTGCGGACCGGAGTCCATCGCTTGCTGGAACGATTGCCGATGGTGGAAGGGTGGACTTGGCCCGCCGGAGAGGCTTCTGGCGGGTGGGGGGCTACCTGGGTGCGGTTGCGCGATCCGCAATGACGAACATTTGCACCCGCGCCGGGATGACGTTTAGTGCGACCTGATGTCCGCCCCTGAATCGCTCAAACCTTACTGCCCCGATCTCTACCACTACCAGCGCCGCCTGACGCGGGAGGTGATGGTCGGTAATGTAGGCATTGGTGCCCATCACCCGATCCGTGTGCAGTCGATGCTGACCAGCGACACCCGTGATGCGGAGGCCTGCATCAAAGAAGCACTGCAACTGGCGGAGGCTGGTTGCGAGATCGTGCGAGTCACCGCGCAGACCCGCCCCATCGCGGAAAATTTGGAGCACATCAAAGCAGGTCTCCTCAAGGCAGGCTGCGATGTCCCGCTGGTCGCCGACATCCATTTCAAGCCTGACGCCGCCCTCGAAGCCGTGAAATGGGTGGAGAAGGTGCGCGTAAACCCCGGCAATTACGCGGACAAAAAGAAGTTCGCCGTCAAAGAGTATACTGATGAGCAGTACGCCGAAGAAGTCGCTTTCATGGAGGCGCAGTTCATCCCGCTGGTCGTGGAATGCAAACGCCGCGGTCGTGCGATGCGCATCGGCACCAACCACGGGTCGTTGAGTGATCGCATCATGAATCGCTACGGCGACACGCCGCTGGGCATGGTGGAGAGCGCGCTGGAGTTCGCCCGCATCGCGCGCAGCCAAGACTACCACAATTTTGTCTTCTCGATGAAGGCCAGCAATCCCAAGGTGATGATCGAGGCCTACCGGCTCCTGGTCGCCCAGTTGAATACGCTTGGAGAAGATTGGAATTACCCTCTGCACCTCGGTGTCACCGAAGCGGGCGATGGCGAAGATGGCCGGATCAAGAGCGCCATTGGCATTGGCTCCCTGCTCGCGGACGGCATCGGCGATACGATCCGCGTCTCCTTGACCGAAGATGCGATCTTCGAAATCCCCGTCGCTCAAGCGCTGGTGCGTAGCGCGACGAAGGTCGCCGCTGCGGGCCCCTGCGGCAGCCAACCCGACCCGACTTGGGATGCGTATTCATACGCCCGCCGGACCACGGAAACCCAAGCCATCCAAGGCGTTCAAGTCGGCGGGGAGCAATTGGTGCGCGTCTTCACGACCCGGTCCAAATGGGATGCGGTGGCACATAAGATCGATAAACTTGGCGACTTCAAACCTGAAATCGTCCTCGAAGACAGCGGCTGCATCGCCCTGGATCCAAGGGACGTCGCCGCTATCGCTGCGGTGAACGCGGCGGATTCAGCGCAGTTGGTCACCATCGCAGACGGGCTCGACCTCGCTCCCCTGCACGCCTTTCGACTCCTCGCAGCGGGCTTGCAGGAGCGGCATTCGATCCTCCTCAAGGACACGCTGCACCCGGCGGGTGGGAATGAAGACGCGGAGCAATTTGTCACCAGCCTGCTTTCCGCCGCGACGAACATCGGTGCGCTGCTGTGCGACGGAATCGGAGATGCGATCATCGTGAACGGAGAATCCGCGCCCGGGCAGTCGCTGCGAGTCAGCTACAACATCCTACAGGCCGCTGGGGTGCGGATTTTCAAGACCGATTATGTCGCCTGCCCGAGCTGTGGTCGCACGCTTTTCAATCTGCAAGACACCACGCAGAAGATCCGTGCCGCGACCGGGCACCTCAAGGGCGTGCGCATCGCCATCATGGGCTGCATCGTGAATGGCCCGGGCGAAATGGCAGACGCCGACTTCGGTTACGTGGGTGGTGCTCCTGGAAAGATCAATCTTTACGTCGGCAAAACGCCCGTGCAGTTCAACATCCCCGAGGAGCTCGCCGTGCAGCGTTTGATCAACCTGATCAAAGACCACGAGCGCTGGGTGGATGCACCGCCAGCTTAACTCCACGCCGTGCGCAGCAGCCGCAGGAAGTTCCCGTGCATGATGTTTTCGATATCGGCAGGGGGATACCCGCGCCGCGACAGCATGTCGGGAATGCGCGACAAATCAGCGATCGTATCCAGATCCTCGGGCGTCTGTTCGGTCCCGTAGCCGCCGTCCAGATCGGTGCCGATGCCAGAGTGCAGACTGTTGCCCGCCAACTGACAGACGTGGTCAATGTGATCCACAATGACCTCCAGCTTCAGACCGGAAATCTGCGGAGTCGTCTTTCCGCGAATCCAACCGGGAATCATCATCCAGGCATCCAGAGCAGCACCGATGACACCGCCGCGTTTGATGATTTCTGAAATTTGCTCATCGGCAAATTGGCGGGGATCAGGTACCAAAGCGCGGCAGTTGGAGTGACTTGCCCAGACCGGGCCATTAAAAATGTCCAGGGCCTGCCAAAAGCAGCCGTCGGAGAGATGCGTCACATCCAGAATCATCCCCAGGTGATCCATTTCTTCGATCAATTCCCGACCGCCCTGCGGCAGCCCACCCACTTGATCGTGACCGAGGGCATAACGGCACACTCCATAATGAGCTGGCCCCATCGCCCGCAGGCCCTGTTCCCAATGCTTTTCAAGATGTCCAACTGTCCGGATGGAGTCCGCACCTTCCAAGCTCAGGACGTAGCAGATGGGCTTCTCATCGTCCGGCTGGCCGTCACTCCACAACGCCACCGCCGCATCCAGGGAGGCGACGTCGGTGATCTGTCGCATTTGGCCTTCCTCCTCCATCGCCTTGTACCAGGCCAGTTGGCCCTGTGTCTGCGCCCATGCTTGTTGGGGTGACATCCAGTTCGCAATTGGACGCGCCCCCGTCATGCAACCTGCAAGCTGTGTCGCCACGCAAAGTCCCACTTTCCCTTTGCGCATGTCCGGAAATGCCGTTGTCCCAGCAGCGCGGCCTTTGAGATCATTCATCCCCTTTTCCCGCAATCGGATCTCCGACATGGGAAGGCGTAGATCGCGGTTGTATTCTAGGGCATTGAGACTGAGATCGAGGTGGGCGTCAAAAACGAGCATGGCGGGAAGTTTGAAGGGTGAGCTATTAAAACGCCAGACAAGGTTGACTTTCATGCTACGATTCACACGCCATGAATTCTGGAGACAACGGCCCTATTCAACCCGCTACGGAAACCACGCTCTGGTCAGGAACCACCTCCCAGTGGGTTCACTTCCTCTTCTACCTTATGGCGGTCGCCGTCGGGATCGGCTGTATTGCCGCCGCGATCTATGCGGACCAACCGCTGATCGCTGCACTCGCCGCCCTCCCCGTTATCGCGATCGTCATTCGCTGGATCGCCACGCGCTGTCTTAAATACGAGATCACCAGCCAGCGCCTGCGCCGCTACAGCGGGATTTTGAACCGCAAGATCGATGAATTGGAGCTCTACCGCGTGCAGGACACATCCCTGGAACAACCCCTCATGCTCCGGCTCGTCGGGCTCGGCAACGTTACGATCATGTCCTCCGATGCGAGCAGCCCGGTCATTCACATGAACGCCGTGAAGGGTGCCTTCGAAGTCCGCGAACAACTCCGCCACGCCGTCGAGGCCGAGCGCGACCGCAAGCGCGTGCGCGCGCTGGAAATGGATCCTGCGGGTGGTCAGCAGGGTTGAAGGCCGCCACTGCGGCAAGGGTGCGCCCGCTCAGATGGTCCCGGGGCGTTGCAGACTAGGCCGAGCGATGCCCCAATGCAATTTCCAATTCCTCGCACAGATCCTGTCTCTCCCACCAGACAAGGCGAGCGGCCTCTCGGTCCTAACGGTACTGAAACACGATCCACGACATGGACCCTCATGTTTTCGGGTGGTGAAGACTCCTGCTTGGACCTTGAACGCTACACCGGCAAATTACACCGGTCCCCCGCACGGTCCCCAGGGACTACGCCAACAGATTGGTTTTGTGCTCTAGTGTCACCAACGCTGGCTCTGGCGATGCTATTGGCGGATGGCCCATCGTCACCGCTAGAGCCCGTGTGACCCAGTTCTTTCGCATCCCAAGACCACCAGTTCACCGACAACGTGCCGGTTCCATGGATAGCGAACTGCAGGATGGAAACGATCCGGCTTATCGAGGCGGCAGCCACAAAATGGGGCTCCGGTGTGGGTTGAAGCCGGGAAGATGACTGAACGGTAACGAGCAAATCATAGCCTAATGATTCTGAAAAAGTTGTGTTTCAGGCGGTCCGCATCACTGCCATTCTCAATTTCGCGACACAAAGACAAGATCTTAGGCGATTAATGTGATGTGAAAATACATTTACCACTTATCTAAGATACTGTTGCTCTGGATTTGATTATAATCAGGGTTTGTTTATTGAAATTTCGATTTTTTTCAACTTTTTTCAACACTCTTCTCGCAGGTGTGTCATAATCTAAACCTGGCACAGTTGCCGGGACTCAAACTAGCTCCATTCACTATGAAAACCATCATTAGATCCTGTTATTCCGCCTTGTTTGCACTCGCCCTAGCCGCCCCTGCCACGGGAAAAGCGCAGGAGTGCTTTTTCATTGATAATCCCGTCATTACCAGTTCTCCTGGTAATCCTCTAGTCGGTGCTGGCTTCGGACTGTTCGAAGGAAAGTTCTCCGATGTCGTGTGGTCTGGAGCCGGCCTGGGCTCTCTCAGTGGGAACTTCTCGTTCCAGGTTGGCTGGAATGATGTCGATCCGATTGGGTCTTTTGGTATTCCCTGGTCGGTCGATCCCACCCTCAATGCTGTGGTGTTTGACACTGCACCTGGGGATTCTCTCCTCTTTGGCAATCAGACCCTTTCCCTGAATGGTCTGCCGGATGGCTATGCACTGTGCGAGACCAAATTCCTGAGCTGCATCATCACCGAAGATCCTCTCACCAAGGAGTTGGCAGAATAAGCCGCAAAGGGTTACAGCCTGTTCTACGGATACGAGAAACAAAAGAGCTACTACACCTTCGATTTCTCAACCTCAGGCGATGGACGGAGCTACATAAACCTTGACCCCACCATTAAGACGACTGAGGGGCTGTCCTTCTACTATTCCGCTAGCGATGGGGATCCATTGACGGAGGCCTCCTCTGGACTGCAATTTGACACTGCGGTCAAGATTGGCGGCTGCCTTTGCCCAGTGCCCGAGCCCTCGGGAGCTTTCAGTATTCTCGCAGCAGGAATGGCCTTCACCCTTCGTCGTCGGCGTCCGAATTCCTGCCTGCGGTAGCCACACGCCGCCAGTTTGCGAAGTGGTAAACTCAGATGGCCAGTCCCCGCCGTGGGACTGGCCATTTTTGTGGTCGGGACAGATGAACCAAGGCTACGGCCATCCAGCAGCAAATTGAAATCGGCGTGCTATGTCGTTAGCAATGTGTGTTCTCCGCAGACCGTACGCAAAGAGGTAGCATAATCAATTCATTTTGCCGAATTTGTTGAATTTCACGTAGCAATTCCGCTCTGGGTCCCCTTGTAAGTGGAACCGCCTCCTAACGCAGGACATTCAGTGCAGTGGCGAAAGTGACTGCCACGGCCATCGCAACCCACGATTCGGCGGCAAGAGGTGGTGCGTACAGCACCGAAACCAAGGTCCAGCCGTGGACCGAAGCGCACCCTAATTTTCGGCTATTATTGTTCTTCCAATGAACTCTATTCATTGTTTCGCTGTCTATAGCAGTCTAGCATTATTGGGCACACCAGGTTTTCACTGATTAGTGTGCATTATTTGCCCATCTTTACTGCCAATAATGCGCCTCTATCTGTAATTTCCATATTTTTTGGTTGATCTGTCACAGTACTTGATGAATCTTTGCTAACCATTAACTCCATATTTTCCATGTTTAATCCGAAAGCTCGTCCAACAACAGCTAAGGAGCACTGCCACCTTGAGCATCGTGAACAACTGCTGCCCACAGCTCATCTTCGCCGTTCCCTAGCCCCAGGTCCAGAACCCCGTCCTCCTATCTTCCAGCATTCCCCCCAAACTCTGCTGCCCCGTTACCGTGAATTGATCTCACCAATCGCCTCGTTTATGAAAAAACGCCTCTTGATCCCCCTTTGCCTGCTATCCCTCTCTGGCGCGTTTGCCCAGATGCCCTCGTGGTGGGGAAAAGCAGGTGCGACGGTCACCACGTGCCGTGCTGATGCTGACTCTGAGCATGTCCTGATGATTATGGACACGCGCAACAAGACAACCGCGCCTTTGTCGGTCGACTGGGCTCCGTCTATGTACTCCCCTTCGAACTGGACACGCGCGGACCTGGGACAGGTTTATGGCATCGCCCTGGATGCGCAGCACAACATCTACGTTTCGGCCACAGTGGCGTATGGCATGCCGAATGCCTACAATTCGAACGATCTTGTCGGTGATTTCGGGCCCGGCGGCAGTGGGGCCATCTACAAGATTGATGCTGTCACGGGAGCAATCAGCACGTTCGCAGTGATCCCGCAAGACCAGACGGTGATGGCCTATTCCAGTTCAGGCGGTTCTGCCGGGGATCCGACCGTGCTTGTGCCCATCGTGGACAAGGATAGCGTACGGGTTGGCGCAGGCCTCGGAAACGTTTGTTACGACGCGGAGCACAACCAGTTCTTTGCCACTAGCTTTGACGACGGAAAAATCTACCGCATCAGCAGTGCGGGCGCTGTGATTGACAGCTTTGATCCGAGCACGCTCGATCAATTCGTCCCGGATCCCAGCCCGGCCGATACGGGCAACGCGGACAGCATCGCACCACTCGGGGACCGGGTATGGGGCGTCGGCTACTTCGGCGGACGCGTGTACTTTTCCGCATGGAAGGAGGATCGGCGTCCGGACAATCCCGCTTCCACCTCAACAGTATTCAACGCGGTGTATTCTGTCGCATTGACCTCTGGCGGAGCTTTCACTGGAACGGAACGGTTGGAGTTTAACATGCCAAACTTTGCCAAAGACGGTGCCAGCGCCGGGGTGACGTCCAATCCGGTCTCTGACATCGAATTCGATCTCGCGGGCAACATGCTCGTCGGTGAGCGAGGAATGGGCAGCGACCTCGATCCGGCCGCACACCGAGCGAGCATGTTTTACATGGCCCGGAGCGGTGCGGGGACCTACACCCCTCTGGCCTCGTACGGCACGACACCTGGCTACATTCGGGTCGGCACCTCGCCCGGGAATAACAATGGCAGCGCGTCCGGTGGCGTCGATTTCGCCTACGACGGTTACGATTCCACTGGCCAGCAAGCATCCGGCGGCCTGACATTTGCCTGGTCCACCGGACATCGCCTCCGCGAGACCAGCGACGACGGAGGCCCAGGCGGTAGTGGTTACATCATCGCAGGCGCTCAAATGAGCCCCTTGGGTGGTTTTGCAAATCCGTCCCAATTCTACGCCACAAGCTACTTTGTGGACTATGACAGTGCGACCGACCGAGTGAACAAAACAGAGCAGGGAGACATCGACACCATCCGTGCGACCCCCGCACCAGCTTGTGCCATCACGGTCGTCTCGATGACCGGCGGTGCAGGCACCTGCGATGACAACGGAACCCCTTTGGTAACGACCGACGACTGGTTCCTCAGCGACGTAACTGTCACCTTCTCTGACGCGCCTGCCACAGGCAATCTGGTCCTGAGCGGTGCCGCTCTCCATAGCTCAAACACCGTGACCACCGTCGCTGTTGGCAGCACTACTTCGTCCACATCCCACACCTTCGTGGGGGTAAAACTCAAGGCGAATAACACGGCCAACGCCCTGACCGCGACATTCGATGTGGACACCGCTTGCACGCTGACGCAGAATACGGCCGCCGTCCCCCCTTGCAGCACCTGCCCCACGATCACCGTCACGCCGGACCCGCTGTCCAGCGGCACCGTCGGCACGGCTTACACAGGAAGCCCCGCCGCCAGCGGTGGTACAGCCCCCTATACTTGGACAGCCTCCGGCCTGCCTGCGGGTCTTTCCATCAATGCCTCCACAGGGGCGATCACGGGTAACCCTTCCGCCACCGGCACGGCTACCATCACCGCTACGGATGCCAATGGCTGCCCCGGGACCACAAGCCTAACGATCAATCCATTCGCCTGCCCAACCATCGATGTCACGCCCAACCCATTGCCCGCAGGCATGGTCGGCACAGCCTACAATCAAACCCCCACCGCCAGCGGCGCGGGTGGCGGCGCAAGCTATACCTGGACGGCGACGGGACTTCCTGCGGGCCTAGCACTGAACGCCAGCACCGGTGAAATCACTGGGACACCGACAGCCGATGGCAACGCCACGATCACGG
The DNA here is from genome assembly GCA_024232965.1 of Verrucomicrobiaceae bacterium. Lineage (GTDB taxonomy): Bacteria > Verrucomicrobiota > Verrucomicrobiia > Verrucomicrobiales > Verrucomicrobiaceae > JACKQF01. Next base: position 38,408 of record JACKQF010000014.1, read on the forward strand.
CAACCTATGCGGGACCTGGTGGTGTGAATTGTTTCGGAAGCACCACGCTCGAAATCGCTGCATGCCCACTGTTCCCACCTCAAAATGAAACCACGACGATTGACTGTGGTATCCTAGTCTCCAAGCAATTGGCCGTCAGCGGCGGCGCGGCCCCATATACGTGGAGTCTGACCAGCGGTACTTTGCCCGCAGGTATCACCCTGAGCACCAGCGGCCTCCTCAGCGGCACCACCACAGACACGAGCCCAGCCATCGTCTCCATCACCGCCATTGATGCCAATGGCTGCCCAGGCGTGCTGAACCTCACCATCAACATCAACCCCTGTGCCGTAAAATTGGGTGACTTTGTCTGGAAGGACTTGGACCGCGACGGCATCCAGGACATCAACGAACCCGGCATCGTCGGCGTCACCGTAACGCTCTACAATTCGACTGGAACAGCCATCGGCACCACGACCACTAACGGCGTCGGCTTTTATGAATTCACTGGCCTGACGCCAGGGAACTACACCGTCGGCGTCCCACCCATTCTCCCAGATGGCTGCAAGCTGACAATCATCAACACACCGTCCGACGACTGCACAGACAGTGATGGGAATCCAACGACTGGCAAAACCGATACGATTGTCCTCGTTGGCGGCGTGGACAATCCTTGTGTGGACTTTGGCTACATCAATGAGAAGGCCGCCCTGGGCGACTATGTCTGGAAGGACCTAAACCGCGATGGAATCCAGGACCCCAATGAGCCCGGCATCGTCGGAGTCGTGGTGACCCTCTGCGACAGCACGAATAACCCCATCGGCACCACGACCACAAACGGCATCGGTTATTACAGCTTCTGGGGGCTGGAGCCAGGCAGCTATTACGTCAAAGTAGCGCCAGTGCTCCCAGATGGGTGCAAGCTGACCAGTATCGATAACCCCCTCGACGACTGCAAGGATAGTGATGCAAACACCACCACTGGCAGCACTGCGCTCATCGTTCTGGCAGCGGGAGAAAACAACCCCTGCATCGACTTTGGATACGTGAATGAAAAGGCATCCCTGGGCGACTACGTCTGGAAAGACCTTGATCGGGACAACAAGCAGGACGCCAATGAACCGGGTATCGAAGGTGTGACAGTCACGCTTTACAACAGCGGCGGCACCCCGATCGGCACCACGACCACCAATGGCGTGGGCTGGTATCAGTTCACCAATCTCGACGTCGGAACCTACAGCGTCGGATTCCCGACTGCATTGGCAGACGGCTGCGCCCTCGTCGCGGCCAACGAAGGACTCGACGACACCATCGATAGCGATCCAAACGCGACCACGGGACGCACCGTCGCCGTCGTTTTGACCGCCGGAGAGCACAATCCGACCATCGACGCGGGCTACAACTCGCCGAAGGCCTCCCTGGGTGACTACGTCTGGAAGGACCTCGACCGTGATGGCCGCCAAGACGCGGGTGAACCCGGCATCGAAGGCGTGACCGTCACGCTCTACAACAGCGGCGGAGTCGCCATCGGCACGACCACCACGAACAGCTACGGCTTCTACAGTTTCACCAACCTTGATCCAGACGAATACAGCGTCGGCTTCCCGACGACCGTCGGTGCCGGATGCGTGCTCACCAACGCCGATCAAGGGACTGACACGGGTGATAGCGATGCCAATGTCACGACGGGAAGGACCATTTTGACCACGCTAGTTGCAGGTGAAAATGACCCAACCTGGGACGCTGGCTACCTCAGCCCGCTGGCCTCCTTGGGCGACTACGTCTGGAAAGACCTCGACAAAAATGGCACGCAGGACGCTGGCGAACCCGGCATCCAAGGCGTAACAGTGACCCTCCTCAACAGCAGCGGCACACCAATCGGCACGACTGTGACCAATGCCACCGGTTATTACTCCTTCACCGATCTCCAGCCCGGCACCTATGCCGTCGGATTCCCACTTTCACTCAACCCATCATGTGTGCTGACGACCGCAGATGTGGGCTCCGAATCCGCCGATAGTGATGCCAGCACGACAACCGGACGTACGGTGAACGTGACCTTGGCCGCCAATGAGCACAATCCTAACCTGGACGCTGGCTACTACTCACCAAAGGCCAGCCTGGGCAACTTTGTCTGGAAGGACCTGAACCGCAACGGGCTGCAGGATGCCAACGAACCTGGGATCGAAAACGTCGTCGTGACACTGCACAACAGCGCTGGGACGGCGATCGGCACCACCACAACCAACGCCACCGGCTATTACAGCTTCTGGGACCTGGATCCAAGCGACTACTATGTCTCCGTGCCCACCGTGCTTCCAGATGGCTGCATCATCGGCACACAGGACGACCCTACCGATGACTGCCTCGATAGCGATGCCAACCCGAGCACAGGTGCCACAGCACTAACGACCCTCTCCGCAGGGGAAAACGAAATCTGCCTGGACATTGCCTACATCAATCCAAAAGCCAGCCTCGGCGACTACGTCTGGAAGGACCTGAACCGCAATCACCTCCAAGACAGCAGTGAACCTGGCGTCCAAGGCGTGACGGTTACCCTCTTCGACGCAGCGGGGGATGCCATCGGCACCACCACCACTGATGGCACTGGCTGGTACCAGTTTGTGAATCTCGATCCCGGCACCTACAGCGTCGGTTTCCCCACCGTGCTCCACGACGGCTGCGTACTCGTCGCCGCGAACGAGGGTATCGATGACGCCAAAGATAGCGATCCGAATGCATCCACAGGCAGAACCGCCACCGTCATTCTGACTGAGGGAGAACACAATCCCACCATCGACGCTGGTTACGACTCGCCCAAGGCCAGCCTCGGCGACTACGTTTGGAAGGACCTTGATCGGGATGGCCGCCAGGATGCGGGCGAACCGGGCCTCGCGGACGTGACCGTGACCCTTTACAACGATATTGGCATCGCCATCGGCACCACCACCACGAATGGGGTGGGCTACTACAGCTTTATCGATCTTGACCCCGGCACCTATGGCGTCGGCTTCCCCACCAGCCTGGGACAGGGCTGCGTGCTGACCACCGCCAACGTCGGTGCCGATAGCGGCGATAGCGATGCCGACACCACCACGGGCCGCACCGTCACCACCTCTCTAGAGCCCGGTGAAAATGATCCCACATGGGATGCGGGCTACGTCACCGATCTGGCCAGCCTGGGTGACTACGTCTGGAAGGACCTGAACAAAGACGGCGTGCAAGATTCCAACGAGCCCGGCATCGCTGGCGTCACCATCACACTCCTCAATAGCAGCGGCGTCGCCATCGGCACAGACACGACCGATGGCACGGGCTATTACGTCTTTGCGGATCTTCAGCCCGGCACCTACGCCGTGCGGTTCCCTACCGCTCTGAATGACGGCTGTGAACTGACCCAGTCCGGTCAGGGCAGCGCCGCCACTGGTAGCGACGCGAATCCGACCACCGGTAACACGGTGAACGTGGTGCTGGCATCCAACGAGCATAATCCAGACATCGACGCAGGATATATCTCACCAAAAGCAAGCCTGGGCGACTACGTCTGGAAGGACCACAACGAAAACTCCGTGCAGGACAGCAATGAACCCGGCATCGGCGGTGTCATCGTCACCTTGCTAGATGATGCGGGCAATGAAATCGGGGTCACTCAAACGGATGGCACGGGTTACTACCACTTCCTTGACCTAATGCCGGGCGACTACCGCGTCCGCTTCCCCGCGACCCTACCTGATGGCTGCGTTCTGGTGGCCCCAGAATCGGGCACGGACGACACCATCGATAGCAATCCCGACCAAAGCTCAGGACTTACCAGCGTCGTCACGCTCTCCGCAGGAGAAAACGACAACACCATCGACGCTGGCTACATCAGCCCCCTCGCATCCATCGGCAACTACGTTTGGAAGGATCTCAATCGCAATGGCCAGCAGGACAGCGGCGAACCCGGCATCCAAGGGATCGTTGTGACCCTCCTCGACGACAGCGGCACCGCCATCGGCACCACGGAAACGGATGCCACCGGCCACTACGCCTTCACCGGTCTTCAGCCGGGCGACTATGCACTGAAGTTCCCGTTGGACGCCGGTAGCGATTGCGTGCTGACCACCGCAGACATCGGCAGCGATGCCTCCGACAGCGATGCCAGCACCACCACTGGCCTCACCATCACCACCACGCTCGATCCTCGTGAAAACGATCTAACCTGGGATGCGGGCTATATCAGCCCTCTCGCCTCCCTCGGTGATTACGTGTGGAAGGATCAAAACCACAATGGTCAGCAAGACAGCGGCGAACCAGGCATCTCCAACGTGACCGTGACTCTCCTGGATGGCAGTGGCGCAGTGCTCGGCACCACTCAGACCAACAGCAGCGGCTACTACCTCTTCGACGATCTCCAACCGGGGGACTACGCAGTTCAATTCCCAGCCAGCCTGCCGGATCATTGCGTCCTTACCACCGCCCTCACTGGCGCTACTGCTACAGACAGCAACCCAGACGACACATCCGGCATCACTGCCAATGTCACCCTGGCTGTCGCAGAACATAACGGCACCATCGATGCCGGTTACTACAACCCACTCGCGGCCCTGGGCAATTACGTCTGGAAGGACCTCAACCGCAATGGACAGCAGGACAGCGGAGAGCCCGGCATCGCAGATGTCACCGTCACCCTCCTCAGTTCCAGCGGCACCGCCATCGGCACCACTGAAACGGATAGCACCGGCTTCTACTTCTTCGACGAACTGCAGCCCGGCACCTACGCGGTGAAATTCCCCACCAGCCTTGCCGATGGCTGCATCCTCACCACCGCCGATCAGGCAGGTGGCGATGATGCGCTGGATAGCGATGCCAACACCACCACGGGCACGACGATCAATGTAACGCTAGCAGCGATGGACGTGAACACCACCCTGGACGCAGGCTTCATCAGTCCCAAGTCCAGCCTGGGTGACTTTGTCTTCAAAGACCTCAACCGCAATGGCATCCAAGATGGTGGCGAACCCGGCATCGAAAGCGTCACTGTGACCCTCCACGACGGCAGCGGCACAGCCATCGGCACTACCACCACAGATGGTACCGGCTACTACGTTTTCCACGACCTGAACCCCGGCACCTACAGCGTCAGCTTCCCGCTCAGCCTCGGCGCAGGTTGCGTCCTCTCGCAGCCAGATCAAGGTGCAGACAATGCCGATAGCGATCCCGACCAGACCACTGGCCGCACCGCAGATGTTGTGCTCGGCATCGCCGAACACAACCCCACCATCGATGCAGGGTACTACTCCCCCTTCGCATCCCTCGGGAACTTTGTTTGGAAAGACCTGAACAAGGACGGTACGCAGTCTGCCAATGAACCCGGCATCAAGGGCGTCATCGTGAACCTCTACACTGCTGCAGGGGCACTCATTGGCACCACCACCACCGACGGCACGGGCTACTACAGCTTCACCGATCTCCAACCAGGCAACTACGTCGTTGAGTTCCCAACTACCTTGGACAGCGGCCTCTGTGTCCTGACCTCCGCCAACCAAGGCTCCGACCCAATTGACAGTGATGCTGATACCAGCACCGGACGCACCACCACCATCACCCTCATCGCAGGACAGAACGACGATACGATTGACGCCGGGTTCATTTACCCGCTGGCCTCTATTGGCGACTACGTCTGGAAAGATCTGAACCGCAATGGACTTCAGGACAATGGCGAGCCTGGCATCGCTAACGTCACCGTCCGCCTACGCAACGCCACGGGCACAGAAGTCGGCACCACGCAGACCGATGGCACCGGCTGGTTTAGCTTCACCGGCCTGCAGCCCGGCAGCTATTCACTGCTCTTCCCCACAGAACTACAGGACGGCTGCCTCATCACCGTCGCCGACGCGCCGAATGACGACAGCATCGATAGCGATGCCGACGAGACCACAGGTGCCACGATCATCACCACTCTGGACGCGGGTGAAAACGACATCACCTGGGACGCAGGCTATTACTCACCCAAGGCAGCACTTGGCGACCGCGTGTGGAAGGACCTAAACCGCAACGGAATCCAAGATGGTGGCGAACCCGGCATTACCGGCATCACCGTCACGCTCCTGGATGACAGTGGCACCCCGATTGGCACCGATGTGACCGATGGCGAAGGCTACTACTGGTTCCCAGACTTGGATCCCGGCACCTACAGCGTTCAGTTCCCGCTCGCCATCGGCACCGGTTGCGAACTGACCGCCCAAAACAACGGCACCACTGCGGATGACAGCAATCCTGCACCGACGACTGGAATCACGGACGAAGTCACCCTGATTGCAGGTGAAGTGAACAGCACGATCGACGCGGGCTATTACTCACCCTTTGCCTCCCTCGGTGATCGCGTCTTCAAAGACCTCAACCGCAATGGACTCCAAGACGCTGGCGAACCTGGGGTGGCCAACATTACCGTCACCCTCCATCGCGCAGACGGCACCGCCATCGGCAGTGACGTAACCGACGGTGAAGGCTACTACTACTTCTCCGACCTGCAACCCGGCGGCTACTTTGTCAGCTTCCCTCTGGAGATCTCCCCAGGCTGTGTGCTAGCACAAGACAACGTCGGCACCGATGATGGCATCGATAGCGATGCGGCCCCTGACACTGGTCGCACAGAAGTCACCACGCTCCTACCTGGTGAAAACGACCCGACTTGGGATGCTGGATACACCTCTCCCTTCGCATCCCTGGGCAACTACGTCTGGAAGGATCTTGATCGCGATGGCGTCCAGGACCCAGGTGAACCAGGCATCGAAGGTGTCACCGTCACCCTTTACAACGCTGCGGGCACAGCCATCGGCACAGACTTCACCGACGGCACTGGGCACTACCTCTTCACCGATCTCCTCCCCGGAGACTACAGTGTGGGCGTAGTCGTCACCCTGCCAGACGGTTGCACCCTCGGTGAACCTGATCGGGGTGGCGATGATGCCCTGGATACCGATGCCAACATCACCACGGGTCGCACACCTTCCACCAACCTCGTTGCAGGTGAATACGACGACACACTCGACTTCGGTTATTACACACCGTTCGCTAGCATTGGTGATCGCGTCTGGAAGGACCGCAACCGCAATGGCATTCAGGACGCTGGCGAACCCGGCATCGCACTCATCCGCGTGGTCCTACTTGATGAAAACGGCGTCGAAGTCGGCACCACCACTACCGATGGCCTTGGCTACTTCGTCTTCCACAACCTACAGCCCGGCACCTACAGTCTCAGCTTCCCGACTGACCTGATTGACGGATGCGAACTCGGCCTGGCCGATGCAGGCACCGATGATGCCACAGATAGTGATGCAGATCCAGACACTGGCCTGACCATCACCACTGTGCTGGAGCCAGGTGAAAACGATATGACCTGGGACGCAGGCTACATCAGCCCACCCCTTTGCCTCGGCAATCTGGTCTGGCTGGACGTCGATCACGACGGCCTCCAGGACCCAGGCGAGCCCGGCATCGCCGGTGCCAAGCTGGAGCTCTTCTATGCGAACATGCTGCCAGCCAAAGACTATGAAGGCAACCTCGTTGCAGCCATCCTCAGCACGCCGGATACTGGCGAATACAAGTTTGGCAATCTGGCCCCAGGCGACTACATCGTCCGCGTCACCCCACCCCCAGGACTCGAAGCCACCATCGGCGGTGTCGATCCAGACAATGACAACAACCTCGACAGCAATGGCGTTGTCATGCTCGGTCACGACTACGTGCAATCGCTGCCAGTCACGCTCCTCAACAACAGCGAGCCCGCCAACGACGGAGATCTGGACACCGATTCCAACCTGACCGTGGACTTTGGCTTCTACTATCCGAAGTACGATCTCGCCCTGCGCAAGCTCCTAGCCCCTGGCCAGAAGAACCCAGTCAAGCCAGGCGACAAGGTCACCTTCACTGTTGAAGTCTTCAATCAGGGCGATATCGCCGTGCGGGATACCAAGATCGTGGACTACGTGCCAGCCGGGCTCGTGCTCGACACCAGCCTCAGCCCGAACTGGTCTATGGTCGGTGCCAATGCCGAAGGTCTCCTCTACAACGAAATCCAGCCGGGTGACTCCAGCACCACCACCATCACCTTCACCGTCGCTGCCAGCCAGCTCGCGGGTGATCTGACCAACTACGCAGAGATCTTCGAATCCCACGATCCCGATGGTGCCATCATCGCAGATGTTGACAGCACTCCTGACAAAGACCCCACTAACGACGGCGTGGTCTTCGATAACGAGATCAACAACGAAAACTCCGATCAGGACGACCACGATGGCGCGACCATCACCGTCGTGCCACCCGGCACCTGGGATCTGGCCCTGCGCAAAACACTGGCCGCAGGTCAGTCCGCCAGCGTGAACCCAGGTGATACCGTCACCTTCACCCTGGAAGTATTCAACCAAGGTGCAGACGCAGCCAAAGACATCAAGCTGGTCGATTACATCCCCACAGGCATGACCCTGGCCGATAGCCAGTGGGCCAGCCTCTCCACCGCCATGGCCACCACGACGCTGGCCAATCCAGTCGCCGCAGGCGGCAGCGCCCAGATCAACATCGCCCTGAAGGTTTCCAACACCGTCACCGGACCGATTGATCTGACGAACTATGCAGAGATCGGCGACTTCAAGGACCTCACTGGGGTGGCCCGCGTCGATGTTGATAGCACCCCCGATATGGACCCTGCCAACGACGGTCCGCTCGTGGATAACGCGATCAATAACGAACAGGCTGATCAGGATGACCACGACAAGGCCATCGTCAGTGTCAATGCGCCGAAGGTCTTCGACCTCGCCCTGCGCAAGATGCTGGCCCAGGGTCAGAGCAGCACCGTCGCACGCGACACCGTGGTTAACTTCGCATTCGAAGTCTTCAACCAGGGGGCCGTGCCTGCCAAGAACATCGTCGTAACTGACTACCTGCCTGGCTACCTGACACTGGAAGATCCAAATTGGGTCTCCACCCTGCCAGGCCAGATCGCAATCGCTATCCCGCAGGTCGTTCAACCGGGCGAGCGCGTTGTTCTGTCTCTCGCGGCACGACTCAATACCTCCGCGCCAGCCAACACCACCGTCATCAACCGCGCTGAGATCAGTGCCGCCACGGATGACAAAGGTAACCCCGTCACCGATACCGATAGCACGATGGACAACATTGCCAGCAACGACGGTCCAGCCACCGATGACGCAGTGAATGGAGAAAACGCCGACCAAGACGATGCCGACCTCGCCAGCTTCACGGTGGCACCTCCCGGCACCTTCGATCTTGCCCTGCGCAAATCTCTGGCGCTGAACCAGGGTGCGGCAGTCAACATTGGCGACTTGGTTCACTACACCATTGAGGTCTTCAACCAAGGAGCCATTACCGCCAAGGCCATCCAGATCACCGACTACATCCCGGCTGGTTTGACCCTCGAGGACAGCAACTGGGTTAATAACGGCAATGGCACCGCCACTGGCGGCCTCGGCGCCACCTTCACCCTGGCCCCTGGTGCCAGCGTGCAGTTGCCCATCACCTTCCGTGTGAATAACAGCGCGACAGAGGGGGCAACCATCATGAACGTCGCAGAAATCAGCTCTGCCAAGGATATCAACGGCAATACACCGACCGATATCGACAGCATTGCCGACACCACGCGCAACAACGACGGATTCATGAAGGATGACGAGCTGAACAATGCCGACTTTGACGAAGACGACAGCGACTATGCTGACATCAGCGTCAATGAGTCTGGCCGTGCGGACCTTGCCCTGCGCAAGTCCTTGAAGCCTGGTCAGGCCAACGCCATCGCCGCTGGTGGTGCCGTGTGCTACCGTATTGAGGTCTTCAACCAAGGCGTCCTGCCTGCCACAGATATCAAGGTGTGTGACTACATCCCTGCGGGCCTCACCTTTGACCAAGGCCAAAACCCATTCTGGTCCGTGGATCAGGCTGACATCGTCTCCTGCACCCTCACCGGGCCTCTGGCTCCAGGGGCCAGCGCCCAGATCGATCTCTGCCTCACGGTGGCAGAAGACGCCGTTGCTGATAGCAGCATCACCAACTACGCAGAGATCTGCTCCTTCAAGGCCACCGGCCCGAATGACGTGATCATCACTGCGGATGCCGATAGCACCCCAGATGCCATCTTTGGCAATGATGGTCAGGTCACCAACGACGCCATCAATGGCGAAAACTTCGATCAAGACGACATGGACTGCGAGGTCATCACGGTCATGCCGCCAGAACAAATCGATCTGGCCCTGCGCAAGACTCTGAAGTCCGGCCAGAACCCCATGCCTGCCCCAGGCCAGGAAGTCTGCTACACCATCGAAGTCTTCAACCAGTGCGGCCAGACCGTCACGGACATCGAAGTCTGCGACTACGTCCCTGCGGGCCTGATGCTCACCGATGCCTCCGCCGCTGAGTGGACGGACGCTGGCAGCAACATGCTCGTCTGCACGATCCCAGGTCCGCTGGCCCCAGGCGCTAGCCAGGCCATCCAGATCTGCTTCAAGGTCGCGGACAATGCCCTGCCCGGCTCCTCCATCACCAACTGCGCAGAAATCTGCGGAGCCAAGGATGAGAAGGGTCAGGAGGCCATCGATGCAGACAGCACCTATGATAGCTCTGCCGATAACGATGGCCGCGTCACCGACAACGCCATCAACGGAGAGAACTTTGATGAAGACGATCACGACTGTGAGACCATCACCGTCGGCGAATCCGCCCGCTTTGACCTTGCCCTGCAGAAGCGCCTCGCGCCGCAGCAGATCGGCAGTGTCCGCCCGGGTGACCTCGTCACTTACTCCATTGAGGTCTTCAACCAGGGCACCATCCCTGCCTCCCAGATCAGCATCGTTGATACCCTGCCTGCGGGCTTCACCCTCGCCGACAGCGCTTGGTATAACATGCCTGGCGGTCTTGCACTGCGCAGCATCGTTGGCCCTGTGGCTCCTGGTTCCAGCGCCATCGTCAACATCACCCTGCGTGCTGGTTCCACCACGGGCGTGGCGCAGAACATCGCGGAAATCTTCTCCGCACGCAATGCCACCACGAACGTCGCCGTCAACGCCCTCAGCGGTGATGCAGATAGTCCGTATGACGCAGACCCGAACAACGAAGGCAACATCGTCGATGACGAACTCAATGGTGCCCTGGGCGACCACGACTCCGCTGACATCGCCCTCATCGAAGTCCTCGCCGGTCCGACCATCGGTGACCGCGTCTGGGAAGATCGCAATGCCAACGGCGTGCAGGATCCAAATGAGAGCGGCCTGGGCGGTATCACCGTCTATCTGCTCAATGGTTCCGGCACTCCGACCGGCCGCAGCACCACCACGGATGGCAGCGGGTTCTACACCTTCACCGGTCTTGAGCCCGGCGACTACTGTGTGCAGTTCGACCTGCCTGTCGGTTATGCCTTCACCAAGGCAGACCAGGGCAGCAACGACAACATCGACAGCGATGCCGACACCCTCACTGGCCGCACTGCCAAGACCACCATTGATACCACCGAAACCGATGGCTCGTGGGATGCAGGTCTCTACCGCCCAGCCTCCATCGGTGGCGTGGTGTGGAATGATGCCAATGACAACGGTCTCCAAGATCAGGGTGAAACCGGCCTGGACGAAATCACTGTGCAGCTCTGCCTACTGAACAACACCGTCGTGGCGACCACCACGACCGATGTCGATGGCAGCTACCGCTTTGATGGCCTCCCAGCTGCGATCTACCGCGTGAAGATCAATACCCCACCGGTGACGGCACCCGTCTCCTCCAGCATCACTGATCTGGCGGATAACAATGAAGCTGGTGACGACAACGGCAACCAATCCGGCCCAGGTGCCCCAGCCAAGAGCCCACCGATCACGCTCAGCTACGGCGAAAACGATCCGACCATCGGCTTCGGCTTCGTGCCAGCTGTTGGCGTCGGCAACCTCGTCTTCGTCGATCACAACGGCAATGGTACCGCCGATGACGGCGAAGGCATCGATGGTGTCACCGTCCGCCTCTACCGCAGCGGTGAAACCCCAGGCCAATCCACCCCAGTGGCCAGCACCGCTACCAGCAAGGGCGGCTGCTACCAGTTCCTGGGCCTGAAGCCTGGCGCTTACTTCATCCACATCCCTGCTACCCAGTTCGCCAACGGCGCACCGCTGGCTGGCCGCGTCTCCCTGCCTGGTGCAGGCACAGACTCTGGCGTGGATGATCTGAACGATGAAAACGGTGTCGATGTCGCCAATGCCGCCCAGTCCGGTATCAGCTCCATCGTCTTCAACCTGACCGCTGGCACAGAGCCCATCGACTCCACCACCGAAAACGGTAAGGTAGCCGATGGCGATAATGTTGCTGACGCCAACATCGACTTCACCATCGACCTCGGCTTCATCGGCGCGAAACCCGCCAACATCGCCTTCTGGCAGGCTGTCAACGGCCTCAATGGCCAAAACGGCCCTGCCCAGAACGCCGATACGGACACCTATGGCAACCTGCTTGAATACGCCCTCTGCCTCAATCCGGCGACAGGCGTCCAAGAAGGCCCTGCGTTCTGCGCCCGCCTCAACCCCGGCACAAACCCTGCCGATGGTAAGGTCGAAGCCTTCTATCACCGCCGCGCTGGCGGTGGTCAGCAGGACATCACCTACACCCTCGAGGTCTTGCCTGAGTTGGAACAATCCCCAGTCGGCTGGACCACCTCCAGCCTCACCCCGGTCATCACTGATCTGGGCGATGGCACCGAGAAGGTGTATTACCCAGACCTCGCTCTGGAGCCAGCCTTCGCAGGCCAGGATCACGGCTTCGTCCGTCTCCGCGTCACCCTCAACGGCAGTGGCGACACCAGCACCAGCGAAGTCTTCGGCTGGACCCACCGTGCCTTCCCTGCCCTTTGCGAGACGTTCTCCATGCCTTACCTCCAGAAGGAAGTGTTCAGTGGCGTGGTCGATAGCGTCAATGGCACCACCCTCAACGTCGCCACCTCCACCGGCATCGTCTCGCTGACCAGCGTCCTGTCCGCAGGCACGCCAGCGTTCATCGAAGTCACCAGCGGCGACAACGAAGGCCACCGCTTTGATCTCAACGAAGCCGCCACCACGGCGACTACCCTGACGGTTGATGCGGGTAGCAGCCGCAACACCCAGGCCACTGTGCCATCCTCCCTCGTGGGTGATAGCATCGTCGTCCGGCCGCATTGGACCCTGAACGGTCTGTTCCCCAAGAGCTACTTCGTCCCAGGTCCAAACGGCACCGTGGCTGACCGACTGATGTTTTTCAATCCAACCCGCAATGACTACGATATCATCTTCCTAACCACCGTGGCTGGACAGCTCCGCTGGGTGCTCGAGGGCGATGCTTCGCAGGCTGATGCAGGCAACCGCATCCTCGGACCATGCGAAGCTGGTCTCACCTTCGTCCACCCGAAACACCAGACCATCGCCATGTCCTTCGTCGGCATCATCCGCGCCAACGACTTCGCCTGCCCCATCCGTGTCGGCACGAACTACATCGGCGGCGGCTGGCCCATCGACCAGAGCCCCGATGATCGGCTCATGACGGTCGCCAACGGGTTCACGGGAGCCCGCACGGCCACCGCCTCCGACCGCATGTTGTTCTGGAAGGGTGACCTATCCACCACCACCCCAGAAGGCTACGTGACCCACTACCTCTACAACTACAACAGCGTGACGCAGTGGATCAGCGAGAGCAATGCCTCCTTCGCCAACCAGAGCGCCGTCAAGTCGTTCAAGGCACTCAAAGGAGTCGTGTTCACCAGCCGCAACGGCAAGCCAAACTACGTCATGCCCTTGCCTTGGAACCCCTAAATTGAGACGACGAATGGTCCGGTGTGGGCGAAAAACCCACACTGGACACATAATTACCATAATAACCATTGCAATCACTTAACTATTCTGTTAAGGTTCCACAATTCCCCGCAAGCTATGAAACTCTCCAAATCTCTTTTCCTCTTTGGCTTGGCTGCCTCTTTGTTGGCTGTGGCACCAGCTAAGGCCACCACGATCAACTGGGGCACCTACGTCAGCTTTACCGGCAGTCTGCTTTATGACTCCAGTGGCAACAACCTTGATGATAACTATTTCTTCGAATTAGGTTCCTTTGGCAGCTTTACCCCGACATCCGCGAACATGGCAGATTGGCTAGCGAACTGGAAACCCTTTGACCGCGCCACAGCCCCGGCTACCTGGAATTCCGCAGTCGGCAACGTCAGCGCCTCCGCTACCCTTGAGACGGATTTCACCACCGACAATGCCACCCTATCCCAGGCCAATACCTTTGCCGAGGGAGATCAAGCCTACATCTGGGTGTACCGGGATGTCGCTGGCAACCCCACCCCAAGTCCGGCTTATGACATCGGACTCGAATGGGCCCTCGTCACCAACGACTCCTCCGATACAATCGTCGCGGATGACTGGACCTTCCCCGCGCCTTCTGGCCACATCGTCGCAAACCTTGACTGGCGCATTGAAGATGCCAGCACCGTCATCTTTGGCGGGCTGAACGACGGTCAAGGCCCCGGCACCTACTCCGTGACACCTGGCTCCTTCGCGCTTCAGACCCACACCGATCCGACGGCCGTGCCAGAGCCCGGCAGCCTGCTGCTCATCAGCGCCGTCGGCTCCGTCTTTGCCCTGCGCCGCAAGCGCCGCAGTGCACAGAGCGTGTAACGCCGCGCTTCGGCACCTGAAGAGGTCGCCTCATTTTGAGACCGCCAAGCAGTCACTGCTTGGCGGTTTTGCGTTGGGGCGATTCTTCCCAGCAAGCCACCGACTTGGTCATGCTGCCCGGTTGCCTGCCAATCGGGGAGTGTGGGCATCCTTCCGCCATTCCTCGTTGCGCAGAGGGCAACCTTGTTCCACCCTAGCGCCCATTCGCCGCCCATGTTCGAGCCCCTCTACAACTACCTCTACCACCAGTCCCAAGACGGCGGCATCCCGCTCAAGGGCACCGGCATCGTCCTCGGTCTCTTCCTCCTGGCCATTCACCTTTGGGCTTTCTTCCGGGCTGAGGCCACGCGCGACTTCCTTCATCGTTTTCCGCGCAATTACCCCATTGGCGTCGGGCTCCTGACCATCGGCTTCCTCTGGGCCATGCTCATCATCAGCCACATGGATATGGGCGAGTTCCACTTCCTGCGCCCCAAGTTCCAATTCATCATCCCCGCCGCCTTCGTCGCCGTGCTCCTTTATGTGAAGGAGTTCCTGTCAGTGCGTGCGCTCGGCTCACTGATGCTGCTGGCCGCTGGACCGCTGCTCTGCGCCGCCTTTTTGCAACCCCAAACCAGCCGCCTGCTGATCCCCATCCTCACCTACGCCTGGATCATCATTGGCATGTTCTTCGTCGGCATGCCTTTCCTCATGCGCGATTGGATCGGCTGGGCCACCGCAGACAACAGACGCTGGAACGCCCTCTCCATCGCTGGCATCACCTACGGTGCAGTCGTGCTCGTCGTCGCGGTGCTGGATTGGTAAAAAGCGCCGCGCGCCGCCCACCATGGGACTCATCCAGCCCAGCGCCCTGGTCATTCGTGGCGGAGCCATCGGGGACTTCATCCTCACCCTGCCCGCCATCCGTCTCCTGCGGGAAAATCTGCCCTTGGCTCGTATCGAGGTCCTCGGTTACCCCGGCATTTGCGATCTCGCAAAACTCGCCGGACTCGCCGATGCCACGCGCAGCTTAGAACACCGCACCATGGCACCGCTTTTTGCCCCAGGTGCCAAGGTGGATCCTGCCCTCAAGGAGTGGCTGTGCAGTTTCAATCTCGTCGTCAGTTACCTCTACGATCCAGATGGGAACTTCCGCACCAATATGGAGTCCCTGGGCGTCAAGACCTTCATCCAGTGCAGCCATCGTGTCAGCCCCGAAGCAGGTCCCGCCTCCGCCCAACTCGCCAAGCCCCTGGAGTCGCTCGCCATGTATCTGGACGACCCAGCGCCGCGTATCTCCCTACCCATCAGCGATCCCAGCGCCCGGCAGCGCATCGTCTGTCACATCGGCAGTGGTTCAGAGACAAAAAATTGGCCGCTAGCCCGCTGGCGGGAGCTCTGCGGACACCTCACCCAAAAATACCCCCACCACCTGCTAACCCTTATCACTGGCGAGGCCGAAGCCGCTCGCGGAATGACTGCCCAGATCCAGAGCGAATGGTGCGCGATCCCCCATGAACATTGGGACAGCCTACCTTTAACCGAGCTAGCCACCCGTATCACCGGTAGCCGCGCCTTCCTCGGGCATGACAGCGGCATCTCCCACCTCGCCGCCTCGTGTGGAGTCCCCAGCCTCCTGCTCTTCGGACCCACCGATCCCGCCGTCTGGGCTCCTGCGACCTCCCTCGTCAAAGTCCTCACCGCCCCAGGTGGCGATCTTTCGGCCCTCTCAGTCGAAACCGTGCTGGCGCAGGCCCAAGCCTGGCTGGGGTAAAAGCTGTCATCCCGCTTGTGGCAAAACTGTTGCATGCTAGCTTCCGCCCAATATGGCAGAATCCGCACCTCAAAAACGCTTCCGCACCTTGCTCATCCTCGGTGCCCCGGGCAGTGGCAAAGGCACCCAAGGCAAGGTCCTCGGCAGCGTCCCACGTTTTCATCATCTCGCCTGTGGTGATGTCTTTCGCTCCCTCGACACCCGGACCGCACTCGGGCAGCAGTTTGTCGAGTACTCCAGCCGTGGCGAACTGGTCCCCGACGACCTGACCGTCCAACTCTGGCGCGGCAATATCAATCAGCGTGTCGAAGGCCACATCTTCAAGCCTGAAATCGATCTCCTCGTGCTCGACGGCATCCCGCGCAATGTGGAGCAGGCCCGCCTCATGGAGGAAGACATCGACGTCCTCCAGGTCTTCCATCTTTCCTGCCCGGACCGCACCGAATTGGCCCGCCGCCTGCGCAAGCGTGCACTCAAAGACAATCGCTTTGACGACGCCAACGAGACCGTCATCCAAAATCGCTTTGCCACCTACGAGGCAGAAACCAAGCCAATCCTCGACTACTACACCAAGGCACGCACCACCGAGATCGACGCGAGCCAAGCTCCCGCCAAGGTCCTCTACGACATCCTCGCCGGCATCATGAAGCTGCCCGCCTGGAAGGAAATCGAACAGATGCGAGTCTAACCCATGCGCGTGCTCTTCATCGGCACTGGCGAAATCGGCCTGCCCACACTCCAATGGCTGCTCGATAGCGGAAAACACCAAGTCACCGCCGTCGTCACCCAGCCGGACAAGCCTGTCGGGCGCAAGCTCGTCCTCACCCCGCCCGCCACGAAAACGATGGCGCTGGCCGCAGGACTGCCCGTGCTTCAACCGCAAAAAATCCGCCACGCCCTCGAAGAGCTCAGCCCCTACGCAGGAGACATCGCCATCGTCGCCGCCTACGGGCAGATCCTCCCCGCCGCAGTGCTCAACCTGCCAAGGCTCGGCTGCCTCAACGTCCACACCTCCATTCTCCCCCGTTATCGCGGTGCCTCCCCCATCCAGGCCGCCATTCGCGAGGGCGATGCCGAGTCCGGCGTCACCATCATGTACATGGATGAAGGGCTCGATACCGGCGATGTCCTCCTGACCGAGCGCACCCCTATCACCCCCGAAGACACTGGTGGCAGCCTGCACGATCGGCTCGCCAGCATGGCCCCCGCCTGCATTGAGCGGGCACTCGATCTCCTGGAAAAAGGCACCGCCCCGCGCATTCCGCAGGACCCCACGTTCGCCACGCATTGTGGGAAGCTCCTGCGCGAGGACGGCCGCATCGACTGGAACAGCAGCGCAAAAAACATCGCCCGGCTCATCCGCGCCTACACCCCCTGGCCCGGCACCTTCACCACGCTCAGCGATGAAGCCACGGCCACCCGGACCTACAAAGTGCATCGCGCCACCGCCATTGATACGGCCAGCGGTTGCCCCGTCCCCGGCACCATCCTCAGCAGCACCGGCCACCTCCACATCGCTACTGGCAGCGGCATCCTCAGCATCGAAGAAATCCAAGCCGAAGGCGGCAAGCGACTCCCCACCACCGACTTCCTCCGTGGCCACCCACTCGAAGTCGGCAAACGCTTCGGCGAGTCCTGAATCAAGCCGCCGCGACCCAAGTGCGCGCGTAGTGATGTGCAAGTCGCAACTTCTGCGCCACGCGGATCGAGATCACAAAGGGATACAACTGTGCTTCGCCCATGCTGTTCGAGATCTCATTCAACACCGTAGAGACACACATCCAGCGCTGCAGCAGCGCCAGGAATTCCCCATCCGCTAGACCCGATTGAGGCAGTGCCGCAGGCAGCGTCCCCGCGTCCCCAGGCAGCATCACCAGCGGCAGCGCAATGTGTTTCACCTCGATGCCCAGTCCTTCGCAGGTCTCCAGTCCATCCACGATCTGTAGATAGTGCGACCACGTCTCCGCCCAGTCTTCCCAAGGATGGGAGGCGGCGTAGGCGCTGATGTAGTTTTGCTCCCAACCATTCACGTTTCCCCGCTCATAGTGGGCGCCCAAAGCCGCCGCATAGTCCAGCCACTCATCGCCAAACCTCTCCCGAAACGCTAACCGCTGTGGATCCTCCCACGGCAACTCCGATAAAAACCGCTGCCACAAATAGTGCCCACTCTCGTGTCGAAAGTGCCCCAGCAAAGTCCGGCTGCGCTCTCCCAATTGCTGCCGATTGATCTGGCGGTAGGTATCATCGGCCTCTTCCAGGTTCACCGTGATCACCCCATTCAGATGCCCCATCGTCACCTCCGGATTCGAAACCGAGCTGACGATGTCAAAGGCCAGCCCGTTCTTCGCGTCAGCCGCCTTCGACGGCAAAGAAATCCCCAAACTCAGCAGAGTATACATCAACCGATGCTTCGCCGTTTCCATCCGCGCCCACAGAGACACATTGCGCTTTACGCCCAGGTCGGGGATCGTCCGATTCATCTGGCAGGCCACACAGAGCATCGCCTTATCCTTCGACGGCAGCAGCCAGTTGCAGACCGCATACTTCAACCCGTTGTCACAGCGCCGCCAATCGCCCTCCAGGCGCACACGCCTCATCGCGCGCCCAATCGGATCATAGCCCACTTCTCCCCCACACTTCAGGCACTTGAAGCTACCGAAAAACAGGACATTACCGCAATCACAGGTGAATCTTTGCATAGATGAGAAGACCGATCCAAACCGACCTCACCCTCACATCGCCCCATTCCCGCCTCATGTCACGCAATGGTTGGGCATTACACGGCCATCCCGATCATCGCCGCCCGGGCATCCTTTGCCTTCGGATTCATCGCCGTCAGACTGCTCAGGAATGAGATCGTCACCCCATCACCTTCAAATTTGCAGGTCACCTTATCGCTATGCGGCGTCTCGTAATAGCGCCAAGTCATCACCAAAGTGTTGTTATCCTCCCAGCCCGCACTCGCTGCGATCTTTGACACGGGCACCCCTGATGGAGCTCCGCCCGAAATCAGGCGCGGCGGCGTGCCCGGCACCGCTGCCTCACCACGCAGCCAAGCCCCGAAACCACAGGTCACCTTATTCCCATCCGCCTTAAAGACCAACTTCTCGGCCTCAAACCCAAACGACACCGTCTTGACACCCAGATCGTTTTTCTCCAGTCGGAACTCCTTGTTCACCGCCATCGGCGACGTCTTCTGACCCTTTGTCGGTGCCAGTTGCAGTTCATCCAGCCGAGCCGTCAGGGCAGGAACCGCCGCCGCCCCTTCAAAAGCAGGAAGCAAATGCTGCCAGACGAGATCCAACTGACCCTGCATGTTCTTGTTCTCGCTCGTCATCACGATCACCGCATCCTGATCAGGCAAAACGATGGTGAACTGGCCAAAGGCACCATCCCCTCGGAATGCTGTGCCTTGGCAGCGCCAGAACTGGTAACCATAGCCCTGCAGCCAATCATTCTTCGCCTTCGGACGATCCGGCTTATCGCCGCCCGGTTGCTGCACATGAAACCGCGTCGCCTCCTCCACCCAGGCAGCAGGCACGATTTGCTTCCCCTTCCACTGCCCCTTTTGCAACAGCAATTGACCAAACTTCGCCAGGCCTTCCGTCTGAATGCTCAAACCCCAGCCGCCCGTATTGATCCCACGCGGACAGGCCTCCCAGCGCATCCCAGAAATCCCCAGCGGCATGAAAAGACGCGGCGTCAGGTAATCCAGCACCGTCTGCCCCGTCACCTTTTGCACGATCGCAGAGCACATGTACGTGGCCACACTGTTGTAAATGAAGTCCGTCCCGGGCTCGTGCGAGATCTCCTGCGCCAGGAACGTCCGCACCCAGTTTTCGGTGCCGACCACCTTACCCGTCGGCTCCTTCTCATTGCCCGGCGTCATGGTCAGCAGATGCTTCACCTTCATCGCCGCCAGGTTGTCACTGATCTTCTCTGGCAGATCATCAGGAAAAAACGAGATCACCTGATCCTCCACCGTCAGTTTCCCCTCCGCCACCGCCAGACCCACGGCCGTGGAGGTAAAGCTCTTGCTCATCGAGTACATCGTATGCACAAACTGCGGCCCATACGGGTCCCACCATCCTTCGACGATTACCTTCCCATGGCGCAAGATCATGAGGCTGTGCAGTTCGATCTCCGCCGTATCGATCGCATCCAGAAAGGCCATGATCCCAGCCTCAGAAACCCCGGCCTCCAGCGCCGTGCCACGAGGCAAAAGCACGCCCGGAGACTCCGCCAAACCTCGCGGCCCCCAAAGACCCAAGGTGGAAAGACTGACGTGCTTCAGAAACGAGCGGCGGGACGAGTTCATCATCAGCCGATGTTTCAAGATTTGCCGAACGAACACAAGCTCGAAAGCAAATCCGGGAGCCCAAGAGGTCGAGGCCATCTCAACAGCTGGGATGGGGGCAGCACACCCGTTTTGCCGAAGCC
>JACKQF010000015.1 GCA_024232965.1 Verrucomicrobiaceae bacterium
TGGTGACCGATGTGAGGGTCAGCGTGAAGGACTTCGGCGCCACGGGTGATGGAACGACCGATGACACCGAGGCAATCCTCAAGGCCATCACCGCAGCGCCGGGGAAAGTGATCTTCTTTCCTGCAGGCAAGTATGTGGTCACGAAGTTTCTCCCGATCACGCAGTCCGGCACCGTCCTGCAAGGCGCAGGCACGGCGCTCACCACGCTGCTCATGCCGGTGCCGATGAACACCATTCTCCCACGCGTTTACAACAATCCAACAAGCAGTCTTGCCACCACACTCTACTCATGGAGCGGCGGCATGATCTCGCTGGCCGGCAACGGCTATGCCGGTGAGACGCTCAGCGTCGTGGCAGCAATGGCGAAACGCGGAGACACCACATTGCAAGTGGCGGACAGCGGCAAGTTTCAGGCTGGCAGCAGAGTGGTGCTCGAAATGACCGACGACTCAGCGCGGACCTTGCTCGCGCATGTTTATCGCGGCGACTCCGGCGACCTCTCAAAGCTGAATGAAACCTATGCGCTCACCCAGGTGTTCACCGTCGTGAAGATCGACGGCCAGACCCTCACGCTGGACCGTCCCCTGTGTGCGGATGTGGGCACCGAATGGAGGCCCGTGCTCAAGCGCTACGCACCCACGCTGGAGAACTGCGGTGTCGAGTATCTCACCATCGAGTTTCCGGCCACACCCTATCGCGGGCACTGGACGGAGGAAGGCTTCAACCCGGTCGAAATCAAAGGCGCTGCCGACTGTTGGATACGCGGCCTTAAGATAGTGAACCCCGACAGCGGCCCCTTCGTCATCGGCTCGGTGTTCTGCACCCTGGATGGCATCGAGTTCACCTCCACTCGCAAGCCCGCCGTGGAGGACATCCAGGGGCATCATGGCATCTCGTTGATGGGCGTGGATTGTCTGTGCCGCAATTTCAACATCGGCATGAAATTCTTCCACGACCTCACCGTCTCGCAGGGCAGCACGGGCAATGTTTTCAGCAATGGCAGAGCCATCGACCTCGCCATCGACAACCATCGCCACGTTCCGTATGAAAATCTCTTCACGCAGATCGACGCCGGTCTTGGCACACGTCTGTGGACCAGCGGCGGCAGTAGCGGACAGGGAAAGCATGCTGCAGCAGGCGCGGTGTTTTGGAACATTAAGACCAAGAAAGACCTCGCCATGCCCTCGGCCGATTTCGCACCGGATGGCGGCCTCGTCCTGGCCGGCCTGAAACTGCGCGCGCGCAAAAGCGAAGTGGGCAGACACCATATTGATGACATCACCCCCGGCAGCCTGGAGCCGCCCGATTTGCATGAATCCCAGCGCGCCAAACGCCTCGGACCCGCCTCGCAGGTCGCCGGCACCGCCGCCAAAGCACACACCTGGACCAACACCACCGGTCGCAGCATCCAGGCCCAGTTTGTGCGCGTGGAGGGCGCCAACGTGCTCCTCCGCATGGATGGCAAGGACATCCCCGTGCCGCTCACCTCCCTCTCTGCCGCCAGCCTTCAGCAGGCGCAGTCCTTGGAGCAGGAGCGCACGCGCTAGAGAACGTCAGAAGGTCTTTCCTCTGTGGACGTTCCAATCTCTTGCGGGGCAAAACGATTGGATCAGTGTTTCCCTGTCAAAACCTTGCATGACGCAGCGCCGGGCGGTGTCATCTCCTGCAAGCCATCATGGAAACACACCTCGAACTGCTCTCCCGCTACCATCGCCATGGCGATGCTGCGGCATTTTGCGCCCTGGTGAAAGATCACGCGGGCATGGTCTTCGCGACCGCGAATCGTGTCACGGGCGACGCCGCGCTCACTGAGGACGTGGCCCAGGAAACGTTTCTCGAACTCGCCCGCAGTGGTCACGGCGCGGTGCGCTCGGTGGGCGCATGGCTGCATCGCGTGGCCTGGCGCAAAGCCTGCAACGCTATCCGTGGCGAGTCCAGGCGACGTCGGCACGAACTGGCCGCCGCCGATGTGCTACACGACTCCTCCGATGGCACCTGGGATGAACTCGAACCGTTGATCGACCAGGCTCTCAACGAACTGCCCGCGCATTTCCGCGAGCCTCTGGTAGAGCACTATCTTGAGGGCCGCACGCAGCAGGAGCTGGCTTCAGCCATGGGGGTGAATCAATCCACCGTCTCACGCCTGCTGGATGCGGCTCTTCAAGAGCTGCGTTCCCATTTGCGCGGGAAGGGGGCGGTCTGCGGCGCAGGTCTGGCGACGATACTCCAAACGCATACGGCACAGGCGGCCCCGGCACCCTTGATGACATCGCTCGGCAAGCTCGCACTCAGCGGTGCTGGCACCAGTCTCGCCACCACCTCCACCCTCATCGCCATGACCGCCACCACCAAAGCCTTGCTCGCTATCGCCGCCGTCGCAGCCCTCAGCGTTCCCATCGCGCTCCATCGTCCGCCGGACTGTCCGCCCACGGTTAAGGCAGCGCCGATTACGGCGCAGCCATTCGTCCAAGAACCGCGTGGCACAAGGACTGAACCCACCCCCAGCCCACGGCGTTATCGACCCGCGCCAGTGACAGGTCAGGTGCGGCAGACGGTGGAAGCCATCCTCCGGCGACACAACGGCATGACGAAGCAGCAACTGCAACGCAGCCCCGAACTCAACCAGCTCATGAATCGCTTCATCAACGTGATAAACACACCCGAGATGCAGGCGAAGCTAGAGCAGCGCATCGCGGCCATTCCTCCCTTGCAAGGTTCCCAGCAGGGCACGCTAAGGATGGACTTCGACATGCTGGACGATGCCCACGGCAGAGCCTGGCTGGAGGCTGCCGTGTCCGATGACCCTCAACGCATCGAGGACTGGATTCTCAACACGCTCGATGACGCCATCTTCGAGTTCGCGTTCGATCCCGCACTGGAGAGGTCGAGCAACGGCGTGGGCTTGCAACCCGGCAGTCCTGCAAAGTCTGAAACGTCCGCCGATCAGGATCGAGATGACTGAGATCCATCGGAATGTCAGTTGGTGAATCCAATCACGAAGCCCAAGATTATGCGGAGTGCTCAATAAACTCAAGGGGGCTGTTCCCCCGCTCTTCGACCTTTGCGCAGAAACGAGGATGACGAGATGGCAGCGGCGATCTAGGGTCGATTTGGGACATGGCGCACGCAATCCCCGGGTACCGTTCGCTGTCGGTAGTTTTTCCGACAGGAAGTGCTCCCGGTCACAACGTTGAATAGGGGCCATGAATCCTCTTTTAAACGCCACACCCCTCTTCGCTCTCTTGCTGGGGGCTCTGTCACCATCGCTCCACGCGGGCGAACCGACTGCCGTTCCGGTGGCTCGGGCGTTCATCGATGGCACCGGCCCCGGCTTTCGCGACCTCACGGCGGCGGACTTTACCAAAGTCAACAGCGCGGACGACACCTGGGCCTGGAAAGACGGTATCCTGCACTGCACCGGCAAGCCGCGGAGTGTCATGCGCACGGTGAGGGAGATCACCAATTTCGAGATGACCGTGGAGTGGCGGCATCTGAAGGTCGGAGGCAACTCGGGCATCTTCGTGTGGGCGACACCCGAGTCCATCAAGCGCCTCACAGACGCAGGCAAACCCGGCCTGCCACATGGCATCGAAGTGCAGGTTCTCGATCTGGGATATACCCAGGAGTATGAGACACGCTTCAAAAAGCCTTCGGACTGGTTCACCACCCACGGCGATGTGTTTCCCGTGGGGGCAGTCAAGATGACGCCCTTTCCGCCGGTGGCACCCGATGGCAAGCGCAGCTTTCCGAGCAAGAACCTCAGCAAGGGCGTGAACGAGTGGAACCACTACTACATCCGCGCCATCAACGGCGAAGTGCGACTCTGGGTGAACGGCGAGGAAGTCAGCGGTGGCACCGGCATCACCCCCGCGACCGGCTATCTCTGCCTGGAGAGCGAACTCGCTCCGGTCGAGTTCCGCAAGCTGCGCATCCGCGAACTGCCTTGATCCAAGTCACCTCTGCGCCCCTTCCCCAACCTTCATGAATACTCGCATCCCAACCCTCGCCTGCCTGGCTTTCGCTTCAGCGGCCTTCGCTGCCGAAATCAAGTCCAGCCCTGATCGCGAAAGCTTCGCCCGCAACAACCCGACACGCGAAGGCGTGCCGGTGGAGGCCTTCCAATTCGATCCCGCGCTGGCCAAGGATCTGCAGATCGAGGTCTGGGCCACCACGCCGCAAATCTACACGCCGGTGGCCATGGATGTGGATGCGCAAGGGCGCGTGTGGGCGACCGAGGGCATCGACTACGGCCAAAAGCCTCGCGTGGCAGCGGGTCAGTCGATCATCGTGCTTGAAGACAAGGATGGCGATGGCAAGGCGGATAGTTCCCACGTCTTCGTGACGGAAAAAGGCCTGCGCGCCGCTCCCCTGGGCATCGCGGTTTTTGACAACCAGATCGTCTTCTCTGCCACGCCTTCGATCATCGTCTATACCGACGTCAATCGGAACGCCGTCTTTGATCCTGACACCGACAAGCGCGAAGTCTTTCTCACCGGATTCAACGGCGGCACTCACGATCACACCCTGCACGCGGTGATCGGCGGGCCGGATGGCTCTTGGTATTTCAGCCATGGAAACAAAGGCCTCGATGTAACCACGACCGACGGACGTCATTTCTTCTCGGGGTGTTATTACGGATCGCCCGAGCTGATCGGAAAACGCAGCTCCGATGGCCGAGTCCACATGGGTGGCATGTCATTCCGCATCCAGCCGGACGGCACCGGCCTCCGTGTCATCGGCGAGAACATGCGCAACACGCACGACATGTTCGTGAACTCCTTTGGCGATGTGTTTCAGAGCGACAACGATGATCCCGCGCACTGCCGCATCACCTGGTTGATGGAGCATGCCAACATGGGCTATGCCGACATTCAGGATGGCTCCAAGTCTTGGGAAGAAATCGCCAAGAGCTGGGAGGAACCCGGCATGGGGAAGGATTTCCGCCGCCGCTCCTCTGCCTCGCACTGGCGCGAAAACTACCCGGGCACCACGCCTCCCGGAAATGTCTATGGCATCGGCTCGCCCACAGGCAATGTCTTCATCGAGGGCGATGAACTTGGCGAAGCGATGTGCGGGCAGTATCTCGTCTGCGACATGGTCTTGAAGCAAGTCATGGCCTCGCACCCGCAGCCGCACGGAGCCGGAGTTGCCATCGGCAAACTCAGCCCCTTCCTCTCGCTCAAGTCCGATCAGCAGCATCAATTTTTCCTGCCCTCCGATCTCGCCCTGCTTCCCGATGGCAGCCTGTTGCTCGCAGACTTCTACAACGACACCAGCCGCCGCACCATACAAGTCTCCGGCACGATTTATCGCATCTCTCGTCGCGACGCCAAGATGCCCGCAGCCGCTAAGATCGACTTCACTACCACCGATGGTCTCATCGCCGCGCTGCGCAGTCCCGTGATCAACGTGCGCTCGCATGCCGCGCAGCTTTTGAAATCCAAGGGCGACGCGATCACGCCTGCGCTCATCGCCTTCTTCGAAAAAGAAACCAATCCCTTCCTTCAAGCCCGCGCCATCTGGCCGCTCGCGCACACCACTCCAACCGGCCGCGCCTCGGTGACAAAGCTGCTGACCAGCGGCGATGAAAGCCAGCGCATCGCCGCCTTCCGCGCCCTGCGCGAGGCTGATCCTACAGGTTTGCCCGCTGTGGCAACGATCGCGGCCAAGGATGCCTCGGCCGCGCTTCGTCGCGAAGTCGCACTGGCTCTGCTGGATGTGCCGTTTGAACAGATGAAGGACATCGCAGCCCAACTGATCTCCGGATACGACAGCAAAGACCGCTGGTATGTGGAAGCCCTCGGCGCGGCTGCGACGGGCAAGGAGACGCAGTTTTATGATGAACTCGTGCGCCCCGCCGTCGCCTCCAAATCGCCCGCCGAATGGCCGGAGGCCACACTCAATCTCGCCTGGCGGCTTCACACGCCCGCTGCCTGCAACGACCTGCTCACTTATCTTAAAACCAGCAAGCCAGACATCGCCACCTTTCGGCATTACCTCATGGCCTTCGCCACCTTCCGCAGTGACAAGGAACGTGAAGCCAACCTCGCTGCACTCAACGGCTTGCTCAAAGAACCTACCTTCAGCGGTCCTGAGTTTCAGACCACACTCAATGAGATCATTCAGCGTGATTTGACCGTGCTGGAAGGCACACCTCTCACCTTCACCTCACTGGTGCCGAAGACCTTCGGAGCCAAATCCAAGGTGTCTGACATCGCCACCATCGCCAAACTCGAAGGCAATGTGGAGCGCGGCAAGAGCGCCGCGATGCTTTGCACCGTGTGCCACCGCATCGCCGGTCAGGGCGTCCCCTTTGGCCCGAATCTCGACGGCTGGGGCAAGGCCCGCACCATCGAGCATATCTTGAAGGAGATCATTCTTCCGAACGACGGCCTCGCCCACGGTTTCGACAAACCGGCCCGCATCACGTCGCCGAATGGCAAACACGTCGCCGAGGGTTTCATCTCTAACTACAGCTTTCATGCAGGCACGCTGAACCTGAAGATGTTTGGCGGCGTGACCAAGAAGATCCTTTTCCGCAAAGGCCGTCACAAGGTCGAGGAACTGAAAACCTCCTGGATGCCCTCCGCCGCCGACATGGGCCTCAGCGACCAGATGCTGCGCGACATCGCGGAGTATTTGCAGACCTTGGAATAACCTACACATGAAACATCTCCCCGCCGACGACCTCCGCTACCCGATGAAGCAGACTGGGATTCTTCTGGTTGTTCTCGCAGCCCTTTTCATCGTCGGGACTTCGCGGGCCGATGAGGGGCCAAGCTGGCCCTGGCAGGAATACCAGGCGGAAGATTGCAGCCATTTCACCGGACGAAAGGCCGGGCCTTCCTTCTCTCTTTCCGAAGATTCCATCCATGTGGCGGAAGCCGTCGGCAGGCAGGCTGTCTTTCTCGAAAAGGATGGTGACTTTGTCGAGTGGGTGCTCAGCGCGGACGCCGACGTTGTCTCCCTTCGCTTTTCGTTGCCCCTGGATGAAGAAGTTCTTGGGGAATCGGCAGAGATCGTTCTTCTCGCGGATGGCGAGATGCTTCAGCGCGTTGATTTGCCTCGGGAACACCTGTGGGTGTTCGGCAATGAGACCGACCGAAGCCTGCCTCCGACCTGGACCGATCACCGAATCGATTCCAAGCTGACTCCACGGAAAGCGTGGGACACTCTAGTGGTGAAACTGCTCCGTCCGGTGACGAAGGGAACGCTTTTACGCATCGAGAAAGATTCCCGTAGCAGCACACGCTCGGTGGCCATCGATCTGATCGAAGCCGAGAAAGCATCCCCGGATAAACCCATGTCCGACGACTTCGTGTCGATCACCGACTTCGGGGCAAAACCGAACGATGGCAGGGACGACGGCGCTGCTCTTGCCTCCGCGATCAAGAACCACGCGAAGATATACCTTCCACCGGGAGTCTGGGACTTTACCGAACGACGTGAGTTCGAGGTGAAGGATCACATCATTCGCGGAGCAGGCATTCATTCCACGAAACTGCAGGGGTGGTATGCCCGCTTTCAGGGAGCTGGCAGCGGCTGCCGCTTCTACGATTTCTCTGCCGATGGAAAGGCCCGCTACCGCGCACAACAAGGGCTGGGCGGGCATCCCGATGGCTATGCGATGGATCGCAGCCAGGAATACTACTTCTTCGACGGCACCGTGGGAAAAGACGCCGTTTTCGAGAATCTCCACCTCAGCCACTACATTGTGACCTTCGCTTCACATGATCCAACTTCCAAAAACCTGCGGATCGAGAACGTGCGGATTCGCAGCAGTTTCGCGGGCGGCATCGTGGTGCGGGGCGGACATGCGAATGCCCGCATCCGCAATGTTCATGTGCGAGGAAGTGGAGACGATGGAATCGTCCTGTGGTCGTCGATGCCGGGCCGGAGCAAAAAGCCGAACCAGAACTGCGTCGTCGAAAACTGCACGGTGGAAAGCCCATGGTTCGCGAACAGTTTTGCCATCTACGGCGGCACGGACAATAGGATTTTGGGATGTGTCGCGAGAGACAACCCGACCCTCTCCGGGCTGAAAATCACTCCCCAATTCGACAGTTCGCCGTTTCTTGGGACGACCGTGGTGCGTGATCTGAGTTTGATTCGGTGCGGCAATGCCGGTGGTGGTCACGGCGTGGAGGCTGGTTCGATACTCCTCGCGGCCTATGACGGCCAGGATGTTGCCAACGTGTTGATTGAGAACTGCCGGATCCAGGACGCGCCGCACGATGCGATCAGCGTGGTGCGCAAGAAGGAGTCCGCTTCGGTTTGGGCTGCTTTAAAGGGGCTGAGCGTTGATTCTCCGGCGCGACACGTCGTTGCCGTCGGAAAGCAACTTCGCGGCGGCGAACTGCGATTCGAAGCCCCACGGATCACCGGACTGAAAGAGCCATCCATCAAGAATGAGTCCGCAGGCAAGCTTGTGATCCGCGGATTGGATTGAAATCGCCTCCACACGTTCGTTCTCCCACTCTCATCCCCCTGATCCATTCAACTCTCGTCCCAATGACTGCGCTATGAAAACTTACGTTACCGTCATCCTGCTGTTGTTTTCGATGGTGAGCAGCAATGCTCGCGCGGAGAGCCCCAACTTCCTCGTCATTCTCACCGATGATCAAAGCTGGGTTGGCACGTCATTGCTCATGGACCCTGCCAATCCGGACACGAAGTCCGACTACTTCCAGACGCCCCACATCGACAGCCTGATGTCCTCCGGCATGCGCTTCACCCATGGTTATGCCTCGGGCGCGTGGTGCACGCCCTCCCGCCGCAGCATTCAGTGCGGCAAGGGGCCGCAGCAGCACATCTACAACAAGGCCCAGGATGGCAATGAGGCGGCAATCGCTAAAGGCATGTCGATCCCGCGCGCCTTGAAGCAGGTGAATCCGGCCTACGCCTGTGCGCACTTCGGCAAGTGGCATCTTCAATACGCCAGTGTCACCCCCGAGGCGCTGGGTTACGACGTGAGTGATGGCGACACCACCAATGAGGATGGCGACCTCGCCGGCCAGCCAGGCGCTGCTCTAACAAAATCGAAGAACAGCAAAAACACACCGGATGTTTGGGAAAATCCCAAGACGATCTTTTCACTGGGCAAGCGCACCGGTGATTTTATCGAGACACAATCCAAGGCGGGGCATCCCTGGTTCGTCCAGCTCTCACACTACGCGGTGCATTTGAAGATCAGCTACCGGCAGGGCACGCTCGATGCCTTGCAAAGCAGGCCCTTGGGCAGCAAACACGCCGTGCCGGAATTTGCCGCCATGACCGAAGATCTGGACACTGGCATCGGCGAGCTGATGGCGCGGCTCAAAACCCTGGGCGTCTTGAGCAACACCTACATCATCTTTCTGAGCGACAACGGCGGACGCGGCAAGATGCCTGTGCAAGGCAAGCCGGACCAGTCCACGAAGCCCATGAACTACCCGCTCGCCGAATCGAAACACTCCATCTACGAAGGGGGCCTGCGTGTGCCCTTTGCGATCATCGGGCCCGGCATCGCCAGCGGAGCCGTGAGCGCGGTGCCGGTGTCCGGCGTGGACATTCTGCCCACCATCGCCGACCTCGCCGGTCACGGTGCCCCACTCGGCGAAGGACTCGACGGAGGCTCCTTCAAAGACGTTGCCCTCGGCAAGGCCGAGGTCGTCAAGCGCCCGCATGACTTCCTGGTCACCGAGAGCGAAGGCAGGGAACGCCTCCGCAATACCGACAACGCCAAGCCCTCGGATTTCAAAGCCGCGCTGCACATGGGCGACTACAAACTGATCAAGCTCTACGGCGGTGCCGGTGACGGCCAGAAGGAACTCTACAACCTCGCTGACGACATCGGCGAAGACCACAATCTCATCGACAGCATGGGCGCCCGCGCCGCCGAACTTGAGAAAGCGCTCGATGATTACCTCCAGGCCGTCGGCGGCCTGACCAAGAGCGAAGGCGGCAAAAATCGCCGAAAAGTAAGCAACGAATGACCGTCGCCAACACCCGGTCAGAGCAATCTCCACGGCAACAAGTCCGTTCCGGCCAAAATCATGAAATACCGACTACTCTCCATCGCTTCCCTTTTAGCCTGCGTGCTTTGCAAATCGTCCATCGCGGCGGAACCACGGCCCAACGTCGTCTTCATCATCATTGATAACGTGGACTTCGGCTACATGGGCAAGTGCTACGGCGGCACCAGTCTCACGCCGCACATGGATCAAATCGCGGAACGCGGAGTGAAGTTCACTCGCGCGTATGCGGTCACCCCGCTGTGCGTGCCCAGCCGCTACACCTGCCTGAGCGGACGCTATGCTTCACGCGCACACCCGACGACGGGTGCTGACGCCGCCGAAGATGAGGAGGGCGGACAGCACATCGCGCTGGAGACAGATCTGCCCAATGTGCCCAACGTGATGCAGAAGGCCGGTTACCGCACCGGCTTCGTCGGCAAATACCACCTGGAGCCGGAGAAATATGACCGCTTCAACGGCGACAACGCCGATGTGTTCAATCCCGATGTGGATGCGTGGCTGAAGGAGCGCAGTGCCTGGCTGACGGGTCGCATCAAGCAGCGCGGATTCGACTTCGTTGGCGCGCCGATGGACTTCCGCTCTTCACAGTTCAGCGGCATCGACCGCCACCACACCGAGGCCAGCCACAACTTGGAAGCGGAGGTGAAGGGCGCGCTGGCCTTCATCGACGAGAGCCGGGAGAAGCCGTTCTTTCTCTACCTCTCCACGCAACTGCTGCACCTGCCGTTTAAACCGCAGCTCCTGCTCGCAGACTATGCCAAATACGGCCGCGTGACCGAAGGTGGACTGCTGCCCGAAGCGCCCAAGGTGCCAATGCCTTCGCGCAAGGAAATCTATGACACGGCTAAAGCCGCCGGAGCGACGACGGCGCAGCAGTTCGGCATGCACTGGCTCGACTGCGGCATCGGCGCGGTGGTGAACCGTCTCGAAGAACTCAAGTTGCTCGACAACACGCTGCTCGTCGTCTTCTCCGACAACAACCAGCGCGGGAAGGAAACCCTCTACGAGGGCGGCACTCGCGTGCCGCTGCTGATGATGTGGCCGCAGCGGTTCAAGGCGGGCTCCGTCTGCGATCACATCGTGGCCAACACCGATTTCGCTCCGACCATCTTCGACGCCTGCGGCATCCAGCCGCCCGCCGACATGACGCTTGATGGCCGCAGCATCCTGCCCGTCCTCGCCGACGCCAAAGCCCCGTGGCGCGACGCCCTGCTCCTCGAAAACGGCCACACCAAGGCCGTCGTGACCGACCAGTGGAAATACGTCGCGCTGCGCTATCCGCCCGACGTTCAGGCGAAGATCGAGGAAGTGGACCGCACTGGCGAATACCCGCGCATGTCGCCGAAAGCGGAGCAGTTCTTCGAGAAGTTCAAAGAGACGCTCACGCCTGAGCAGTGGAAGTTCGCGCGCAACTCGTGGCGCTGGCACACGCAGGGCAACAATTACATGAAGTCCATCGACGACTTCCCCTTCCAGTTCGATCCGGATCAGTTGTTCGAAATCAACGGCGGCATCGCCCCGCAGGACATAAAGAACGTCGCGAACGATCCCGCCAATGCCAGCGTGCTCGCGGACATGAAGGCAAAGCTCAAGCAGGTGCTCGCGCCACTCGAACAGCCCTTTGGAGAATTTGGCACGGCGTATCCGCCTGCACAGGAACCGAAACCGCTGACCCCAAAAGAACAACGCAAACTGCAACGCAAGATGGCGAAGTAGCGCGGCCATTCCAACAAGACAACCCCGGTCGCGCGATGCTCTACAACTCCGCCGACCTGCTCAAAGAACACCCGTTGAAATAGACCTCTCATGAAACAAATCCTCGCTGCCGCGCTGCTGGCGCTGTCACCCACGCTTCATGCCGCCGACAAACCCGCCACGGCGACCAAGCCGAACATTTGTTTTCTTCTGGCCGATGACCTGCGTCCTGACTGCCTCGGTGTGCTGGGGCATCCAATCGTCAAGACGCCGAACATCGACAAGCTCGTCGGCGACGGGTTCATCTTCCGGAACGCCTACACTTTGGGCTCCAACGCCTCCGCCGTGTGTTTCCCGAGCCGCCAGATGATCCTCAGGGGCGTGAGTTATTTCCGGCCAGCCTTCCGAACCAACACCGAAATCCCAACGATGGCCGAGACCTTCCGATCGGCAGGCTACCTCTCCATGCGGGCGGGGAAACCCAAGAACGGCGATGAAGTGTTCGACGAAAATTCGGATGGAGGAAACGCCGATGGAAACGCGGACCACCTGGTTCAGTTCGTCAAAAGCAATGCCGGCAAGCAGCCGCTCTTTCTCTACATGGCCGGCCACGAGCCGCACGACCCGCAGTATGCGACCGAGCAGTTTTACGCGATGTATAAGCCCGCGGACATCACCGTGCCGGTCAACTTCCTGCCCTATCATCCCTTCGACAACGGCGCGATGATGGAGCCTGACGAATTCAGGACGCTGCCCGTGCCGCGCACCAGGGAAGATCTCCAGGGCAAGCTGGCGCGTTATTACGCCTCGACCTCTTACTGGGACGCGGAAGTCGGGCGCGTGATTGAGGCCTTGAAACAAGCCGGTCAGTTCGATAACACGATTTTCATTGTCGCCGGTGATAACGGCCTTTCGCTCGGCGAGCACGGACTGCTTGGCAAACAGAACCTCTACGAATTTGGCGGCATGCACGTGCCCTTGATCTTCGCGGGTCCCGGCATCCCGAAAGGCGAGACCAAGGCGTTCGCCTATCTGATGGACATCTACCCGACCCTCTGCGAACTGACGGGCACCAACATTCCGGAGAAACTTGAGGCGAAAAGTCTGACGCCAGTCATCACCGGCAAGTCCGCGAAAGTGCGCGACCACATGTTCAACAGCTACAAGGAGTGCCAGCGCTCGATTCGGGATGAACGGTGGAAGCTGATCCGGTATCCGCTGATCAACAAGACGCAGCTCTTCGACCTGCAAACCGACCCGCACGAGATGAATGATCTCGCCGACCAGCCTGAGCACGCCGATCGCATCAAAGAACTGCTGGCCGTGCTGAAGCGGCATCAGAAGCAGTTCGGCGACAAAACGCCGCTGCAAGTGGCCAACCCCGCCGATCCCGCTTGGTCGCCGGACATGGTGAGCGAGAACCCACGCAAGCCAAAACGCAAGAAGTGACCGCCTCGCCCGCCCCCCAATCCTGAAACAGACGACCCATGAAACACAAACTGCTCACCCTTCTTCTGGCTGCTGCGTCACCCGCACTGCATGCTGCGGACCCCGCACCATCGAAGCCCAACATCCTTTACCTGCTGGCCGATGATCTCGGCTTTGCTGACGTTGGTTTTCAGGGCTGCCAGGACGTGCCGACGCCGAACCTGGATTCCATCGCGAAGAACGGCGTGCGTTTTACCAGCGGCTATGTCTCGGCGCCTGTGTGCAGCCCGAGCCGTGCGGGATTGCTCACGGGGCGCTATCAGACGCGCTTCGGTCATGAGTTCAATCATCCGCTGGCGGATCGCGCGCCCGTCGGCCTGCCGGTGGATCAAAAGACCACGGCCAACTGGTTCAAGGAAGCTGGCTATGCGACCGCGCACATCGGCAAATGGCATCTGGGGAACCCGAAAATCCCCGAGTTCGCCGCCAACGCACGTGGGTTCGATCTCGACGTGCTGATGCCCGGCCAGAACAAGCTGCCGCCGCTCATCGTGTGGCGAAACGGCAGAAACGAAAAAGCGGACGACTCCTATGTGGACCTGGCGATGGGCCGCGAGGCCGCCGCCTACATCAACGCGCACAAGACCACGCCGTGGTATCTCTACGTGGCCTATCTCACCCCGCATGTGCCGTTGCAGACACCGCCCGGATCAGAGGAACCCTTCGCCGCCATCACCGATGCCAAACGCCGCAAGATCGCGGCCATGATCTCCCTCCTCGACCAGAGCGTGGGCCGCATCCTCAAGGCGCTGCGCGACTCCGACCAGGAGGAACGCACGCTGATCGTCTTCCACAGCGACAATGGCGCTCCGTTTGGCAGCGGCTCCAACAACACGCCTTTGCGTGGCTACAAGAGCACCCTGCGCGAAGGCGGAATCCGCATGCCCTTCGCCATGCAGTGGAAAGGCACCCTTCCCGCAGGTCGCGTGGTGGACACGCCAATCATCTCGCTCGACATCCTGCCCACCGCGCTGGCAGCGGCAAACGTGACCGTGCCAGCCGATGCCCAACTCGATGGCGTGAATCTGCTGCCGTATCTCACCGGCAAGTCCGAGGCACCGCGGCGCAACCTCTTCTGGCGCTATGGCGAACAGTATGCCGTCCGCCAAGGCGACTGGAAACTGGTCAAGACCATGGAGCAAGTCGCGAAGCCACCCGTTTGCACCACAGGCCTCTACAACCTCGCCACCGATCTCACCGAGACGCACGATCTTTCCGCCGAGCACCCCGACAAGGTCAAAGCCCTCCAACAACTCTGGGATGCATGGAACGCCAAAAACGTACCGCCGCTTTGGGGCGGCGGCACCGAAGACGACGCGGGGCCGTCGGCACCCAAAAAGCCCAAGAAGGGATGAGATCTGATGGGGAAATGCAGCTACCCCGCATCACAAAGGCCTCTTCAAGCCTTGACTGCTTGGGTGATGGAATGAGAATGCCTCCTCATGAGACATCTTTTACTCGCTCTTGTTGCCATCACGACACACGCCGCCACTGCGGAACGCGAGGTCAAGCCATGGATGTGGCAAACGGCGTTGGTTCCCGATGTGGGCTTTGATCTGGATGCCGCAACTGTCATTCATGTCACCAACCTTGATGCAAATGGCGAGGGCTCGCTGCGCGATGCGTTGTGGAAAAAGGGACCGAGAGTGATTGTCTTCGATGTGGGCGGTGTGATCGATCTGAAGATGAAGGAGCTCAACCTCAGTGAGCCTCAGGTCTATGTGGCCGGACAGACGGCACCTGCACCCGGCATCACTTTGATCAAAGGTGGCATTTCGATTTCTGCGGATCAGAGCGTGATTCAGCACATCGCCGTGCGCCCAGGAGACGCAGGTGAGGCGGTCGGCAGTGGTTGGTCGCCAGATGGCATCTCCACCAGCGGCGGGCCACATCACGTGTGGATCGACCACTGCTCCTGCACCTGGAGCGTGGATGAAAATCTCTCGGCCTCCACCTACAAACCGCCCAGCGGTCTTCCGGCGAGCCGCATCTTCTTCCGCAATTGCATCGTGGCCGAGGCGCTGAACAACGCCAGTCACAAGAAGGGTCCGCATTCCAAGGGCACACTCGTCTACGGTGGCACGCAAGAGGTCGCCATCGTCGGCTGCCTTTATTCCAGCAACTACGAACGCAATCCGCTGTTTCAACCTGGCACCTCGGGCGTGATCGTGAACAACCTCATGGCCAACTGCGGTCAACGAGCCATGCACGGCGGCCTTCCTGGCCCTGGAAACGGAGATAGCGATTCGCTGGCGAAGATCTCCATCGTCGGCAACACGGTGTGGATGGGTAAAAAGTCCAAGCGCACTGGCCACGCCATCTTTGAAGGCAAAGCAGATGCCTACTTCAAAGACAACGAAGGTCGCGATTGGTTTGGCGAATCCATGGAAGTGATGCGCACACCCTTTGAACCGCTGTCAGCACCACCCGTATGGCCAGCAGGCCTGGAGGTCATGCCCAACGCCACAGCGATCCATCACATCAGCCGCTTCGTCGGTGCCCGGCCAGCACAACGTGATCCCATCGATCAACGCATCGTCGCGCAGGCGCTGTCGGGCACAGCGAGCCTCATTGACAGCCAGGAAGAAGTCGGCGGTTATCCAAGCTGCCAACCCACCGAAATGGCTGTTACGGTTCCTGCCAGAGATCGACTTGCTTGGCTCGAATCACTGGCTCGTGCCATTACCTTTGGGGATTGATAGAATAATCTAGGTCCGAGCATCAGATTGACGAGACACTGGCTCAACGAGGGGTCGATGTGAATTGTAGCGCAAAGATCTCTGCATGGCTGAGCGAGATCTGCACACGTACTGTTTGGCCCGCAAGGGCGGTGAGGTCGGACACGGATTTCCAGCGCACCTCGCAATCGATTTCATCGGCGCTTATGGGATCACAATCCTCGATTGAATAGCCTGGTAGAGGCTGCATGTCTGCACCTAGCAGCGCGACCCGCGCGCCCCCGATGCCCGCTGTATGGATATTGAGCAAGAGGCGATTCCCAGTGAAGCTCAACGGTCGGGTGGTAAGCACGCCGTCCTGATCGTCGGCGGACATGGAAACAAAGCCGTCCACGCGCTGCGTCGCGCAATAGATGCCACCCAGATCCTGCTTGAGCCATTCGGCGCGATCTGCGAGATCCTTGTCCCAGACCACGGGACGACCATGGGTGTGTGGCCAACCGATGAAGTATTGATAAAGCTCCCGGCCGCGACGCACGATGCCCTGCGCCATGCTGACGAGGCGAAGGTCCAAGCCATCGTGATAACCCGCCGCGATGTAGGGTTGCCGATGACGGCCCCAGGCAATTCCATCGCGACTGCTGGCCAATTGCACATCAAAGGTGCCGTCGTTGCTGTTGAGAGCGCGCCCCTTCCACTCCTTGCCCTTGAAGAGATGGTAGGCCGCCGGAAAGGCGAGATAGACGTTCGGTGCGAACGGATAAGGTATCGCGGCGCTGGTGTATAGCTGGAGGTTCTCAGGATCGTCTCCATCAGGCGACATCACGACCGGCAACTCGCGACTAAGCGTCGGCACCTTGTCTTGCCCCCAAATGGCAAACGGCGGAACCGAGGCATTGAGCGGCCAGGGGTTTTCCAAATCATCCACTTCCGCCCTCGCCACACAACGCAATCGCTGCGAATTCCAAGCCCGCAGGTAAATCACATACTTGTTGATTCGCTGATCCCAAAACCCAGCGTGCTGGCTATCCGGCGCAAAAGGCAGCACGCGATTTGCACCAGTAACCCAATGAATGCCGTCCGGTGAAGAAGCCACATACACTCCCGCGGTCGCTGGATCTGGCCAATTCTGTGTGAACAACAAACGGTAGCGTTTTTCCGCTTGGGCATGGGGGTCGAGGAAGACACCCGCCTCCACTGCATGAACCGGCAAGATGTTGTTCGCCCTATTGCCTTGGTATTCGGTGAGTCCCAAATTAGGTCGTTCGAAATGAATCCCGTCTTGGCTGGTGGCAAGGCTGAAGTGCTTTTTCTTATCCGCGTCATAGCTTCCGTGGAAGAGTTTCAACGTGCCACCATCATCGATGACGCTAGCATAAAAGATGAAACCAAGCGCTTCGGAGGGACGCTCTGGCGTCATTACGCGCTGAATGTCCGAAGGCGAATGGTATTCGCGGTGCACAGCCTTTGTGTGGGCTGGATCAATCAACCGATCATCGAAGAATAGCTGGCGATCACTCGCAACGGGAAGGACTTCGCCAGACGCAAAGCAGCGCGACAAAAAGACCAGGACAACGAATCTACGGATCATGAGGGAGCACTTCGTTACCACTGAGCTTGTTGCTGCTGCCCTCATCGCGAATTGGTGAGACGGTCACGTTGTTGCGGATGAGATTCGCAGTCGCATTGGCATCGAGCAGCAGACTGCCCGCCGTGAAGGTGTTCTCGGCCCAGATCCAGGAGCTGCCGCTGAAGGGTTGTTCGCTGGCATGGCGGAAAACATTTCCCCGCACGGTGATGCGGCGGGAGCGTGTCTCCTTGGTTGGCACATTCAAGACTTTGCCCTCGCAGATATTGTCCGCCAGAACGATGTCTTGCAGGGTCGTCATCGCTGGATTTCTGCGGTCGTAAAACTGCAGATCACCATCGAAGACATTCCCCGTGAGCGTGATGGCCTCATAGGTGCAACCCTTGGACTCTGGCCGTGTCTCGAAGCGCAGCGTGATCTTCTCGTCGGTTGCCTGATTGCGGAACACATTCCCGGTGACGCTGATATGAGAGACTTTGGTGACCAAGGGCAGTGGCTCAGTGCGGAAGACCAAACATGCACCCCAGCGGTTCAGCTTACCCCCTGCGGCAGGTTCCACGGTGTTGCCGGAAACAGTGATGTGATGGGATCCTTCCGTGATGTTGATTCCGGTGCGAAGGAAGAACACGTGATTGTCACAAATTCGCACATTTCGGGATCCAAAGATCACCTGTGGGCCGTCCTCGCAGTTGGTAATGTAATTGTCAGCGATCAGACCGCCATTGCACTCGGCCAGCTCGACGGCCTTGTTGCCACAGGTGTCGATGAAGTTGTGGTGCACCTGCCAGTTCTTGAACTGGGAGGCCATGCGCTCGGCCGTGAAATAAGCGTCTGCTCCCACTCCCGTCTGGCTCGCTGCCTCAGCCTCTTTGGCGGGGATGACATATTTGGCCAAATACATGCTGGCGGCAGGTTTGGTGCATCCGGCAGCCTGCTTGGCGTCATAGATCCAGCAGTTCCGGATGGTGACATTGTCACAGGACAGCAGCATCGACTCCGGCTCATCCAAGCGGGCATTGAAGCCCATGACGGACCCACCACCGATGGCTTTGTCATTGCCAGTGTAGCGTAGGTTCTCGACGACGACATTGTTCGCCGGCACCTTGGCGGAGCCGATGCGGATCGGGAAGTAGCGCAGCTCGTTGGGCGGCGTTTTGGGATCAAGATAGAGGTGGGTGGCATAACCCTGACCACGCAGCGTGATGTTGCTCTTAATAATGACAGTCTCATCCCCTGCCTTGCGGGAGAGCTTGAAATCACCAGCCCCAAGAGTCACCACACCCCCACCAGCCGCCGCGACCTTGTCGATAGCGGCTTGCAGAAGATCATCGGCATAGGCGCCCGGTCCCGGTGCCGGAACCTCGAGACCGAAGGCTACCAATCCTGCTGGCGTTTGGGGTCCCTGGGCTTTTGCCGCCAGGCCAAAGGCGAGCGACAGCAATGCAGCGATGGCAATGGGAAGTCTCATGCTCACCACTCGCCATCACGCTTGAACTTGGCCTTCACGTTCGCACCGAACTCGGCAATGGAGCTTTCGAGATTGATGAGGACCTGATCGCTGCTCAGACCGGCACTGCCACGGGCTGCGGGAATGACGGTGTTGCATTCGTTGGCATCCATAAAGCGGGAGGCTTCCAAAAGTGACGGTGCCTCGTCGGGATCGATGACGATGAAACCATGTTTGTCCGCATGAATGAGATCGCCGGGCTTGATGGTGCGGCCAAATACCTCCACCTCGCAGTTCCAGCGCACCGGATGCACATGGGCGTGACCGACGCACAACCTGCGGGCCAGCGCCTTAAAGCCAGCGTTGGTCATCTCATCCACATCCCGAATCGCACCATCGGTAATGGTTCCCACGCAGCCAAGGGCACGATGAACATTGCTGTTCACTTCTCCCCAACAGGCACCGATGACACGCGGTTTGTCCAGGTCCTGCACGACCACAATTTTGGGCCCTGGGATGCTAGCGACGTAGCGACGATATTCTTCACCCGCACTTGGGTTGGCGGTGCGATGGGCTTTGTTGCTGGGTTCGATGACCAAGGTCACGGCGTAGCCCACCATGGGTCCCATCTGCGGCATGAAGTCGCGGGTTTCTTCGAGGTTAAAGGCATCGGCTGCCGGATCACGCTTGGTGATTTGCTCCCAACCGTTGTAGATGGTGGGGGTATTCCAGCGTTTGAGTTGGAGGAGTTCGGAGTGGGGGATCATCGGGATGGCTGTGGTAGGTCACTATCTAGAACGCCTTCTCGAAACGAATCTCGTTGGTCATTTCCATTTACCATCGCGCGCTGCGCTGCTAGCATCCGCCATGCGACCGCTCCCGCCCAGACCCTCTCTCGTTGTCCACAGTGCGCGTTTCCTGCGCGAACTCATCGAGGCTGGCGAGTGGCAAGGTTTTTTACCCTCAGAGAGGACGCTCTGTTCCCGACTCGCCATCAGTCGCCCCACGCTGAGAGCGGCTCTCGCACAACTGGAAGAGGACGGCATTCTCGGGCCAGTGGAGAACAAGCGCAGGGTATTGCCACCGTTGGCGGGTGCGAAGAAAAAGGAGGACGGTCGGGCATCCATCGCCCTCTTGTCGCCCATGCCGCTGCACGCCATGCCACCCTTTGTACTCCTTTGGGTCGATCAATTGCGCACGCTGCTGGCGAACGAGGGCGTGTCGCTCCAAGTTCATGTCGGGCGGGCGGAGTTTGCGAAGAGGTCGCCCCAAAAAGCTCTCGACACTTTGGTTGCCACATTTCCAGACACCACGTGGGTGCTCTACCAAAGCACCGAAACGATGCAGCGATGGTTTGCGAAGACGGGACATCGCTGTGTGGTGGTAGGCTCATTGCCACCGGATCTTGCACTGCCCTCTGTCGATCGTGACTATCGCGCCGCCTGCCGACATGCCGTGGGCCTGATGGCCGCACGCGGACACCGAGACATCGCGCTGCTCATCCAAAAGACTCAACTGGGCGGAGATGTGGCGAGTCGTGACGGCTTCGAGGAGGGACTCAAACAAATCGGCGGGGATCGCCTCCGCGGACGGGTCTGGCACCATGAGGGTTCCTCCAAGAGCATCGGCGAAGCCATGCAGGCCATGCTATCAAGTCCGCGCAGGCCCAGCGCCTTGCTGGTCGCGCGCAGTGCGTACGCACTGACCGCCGTGTCTCACCTGCTGTCCGAACGCCATCGAATCCCCGAAGACATGGCGCTGATCTGCCGGGACGACGATGCCTTTTTGGACCACCTGGTGCCGCGCATCACGCGTTACACCGTCAATCCCGGCCACTTTGCCAAGCAGGTGTATCGGCTGATCAAAAATCCCCGGGCAACCACCTGCGTGCAAGTCATGCCTGCACTGTTGGAGCGAGAATCGTTGTGACTATTGGCGACTGGGTGGCGCGCAAGACAACTGCACGATGACTTCCCGAACGCGGGCCGTCTGCTCAGGGCTCATGACAAGAAAGCGATGCTTACCCCTGCCATCCTTGCTGGGTCGGAACCAAGTCGCAGCGTCGTCTTCCACCTCCACATTCCCGGGCGGCGACAGATCAAAGTAGCCACGATCTGGTAGCACTGCGTAGAGGACCGCCGTCGGATCCCAAGTGGGGCGATCATGGGGTGGCGGATTGTAGAGATAATAGGCCTCTTTCAACGGATGGTGCGGCATGTAATCGAGATCTTGTTCGATGACGACATGCGGGAAGGCCGCGGCGACCCCGATCTCGTAGCCACTCCACACCATCGGAGTCGGCCAGTTTTTCGCTAACTTCTGCGCAGCGGGCACATCCAGCTTCACGTTGTACTCCAGGTGTCGCGTATTCCACTGCACGGTCTCGAAAGCGCCCGCCATGATGCTGAGCACCTTCACCTTTTTGGCCGCCAGTGCTTTTCCCTCGGGGTCGTCCAGCAGTCTCGCCAGATTGGTAAAGAACCCCACCTGAGCGATCACGACGCTCCCGTCGGGTTGGTCGGCGAGGATTCTTTTGATCAATCCCACCGCCTCAGGCGCATCGGCACCACTCATGAGATCATGCGGGTAGCGCAGAGAGCCGTCTGCATTCTTTTCGTCGGCAAGGATGTTGAATTTTCCCGCCTCCTTCGCGGCACCATCACGCACAACACCGATGGGAGTGTCCGGATACCCGTAGAGCGTATTCACAGCATCAACAAACGCGGCAGCCTGAGGATGATCCTTGGTGATGGTGACGGCGAGCAGCTCAACGGTGCCGCGCTTTTGCAGTTGATGGATCATGCAGAGCGCCATGAGATCATCGACATCGTTACCCATGTCGGTATCGAAAATCAGCTTCACAGGCGCAGCCTGCATCAGCCCGCAGAGAGCGAAAAAGAGAGTAGAAAGAATCAGTTTCATCGGTTGGGAGGTAGAATGGTCAGTTGAACGATGGCTTCCAGTGCGCGTGCCTGTTCCACCGAATTCATGGTTAAAAAACGATCGCGCTGACTGCCTTTGTTGCCTTTCATCGGCATAAATCGCGTAAAACCGTCGTCCAAAACACTGACTCGCCCCGGTGCCGACAGACCAAAGAAGCCGCGATCCGGGTAGACGGCATAGAGGACGCTGCTTTCGTCCCAGCAGGGTCGGTCATGCTCTGGGCCGCTGTGAAGCAGGTAGGCCTCCTTCACAAGATGATGCGGCAGGTAATCAAGGTCACGTTGAATCACGACCCTCGGAAAGGGCAATGCCTCGCCGATTTCATAGCCGCTCCAGATGATTGGCACGGCATCCGGCCATTCGTTGGCGACGGTTTGCATGTAGCCGATACCGTTGATGACGTTGGCCTCAAGGTGATAGTTCGTCTGATTGCAGAACGCGAACGCTCCTGCCATGATCGACAGCAGTTTGACCTTCTGCTTCACCAACTCGATCCCTCCTGGAGACTTCAACAAGTTTGCCAGATTCGACGCAATACCGACACTGACAATGGTGACGCTGCGATCGGGCTGGGCAGCGAGAATCTCCCTGATCATCGCGACCGCATCTTGAGCCTCCTCATTGCGCTTGAGATCGTGCGGATAATCGGGCGACTCCGCCAGTTTCAAATACTTGCTTTCGCGATGCTGCGCGTTGGCGTCTCGCGTCACCCCGACGGGGAGGTTAGGGCGACCATAAAACGTATTCTCCGCGTCCACGAAACTAGCGGTCAGGGGGTTGTTCTTTGAAACCGTGACTCCCAAGAACTCACACGCCCCACGATCCGCAAGGTGATGACACATCGCCAAGGCCAGAACGTCATCGACATCACCCGTGATGTCCGTATCGAACAGGATCTTCGGACGTTCCGCCGCATAGGCCAAGGTGGCCTGCAAGACAGCGATAGGGAGTAACAAGTCACGTAGCTTCATAAGAATCACTTTCTTCGCCAAGTATCTGCTAACACCGCCGCGATGATCACCGCACCCGTGATGACTCGCTTCATCGGCTCGCTGGCGCCGATCTGCACCAGACCCGCCTCCAGTGTCGCGATGATGAGGACGCCAAAGAAACTTTTCACGACACTTCCGCGCCCCCCCATCAGGCTGGTTCCACCGACGACGACGGCAGCGATGGCGCTCAACTCAAACCCGACACCGGCATTCGGATCGGCACTTCCGAGTCGCGAGCAATTGAATACGGCGGCCAAGCCCGTCAGAGCGCCGAGCAACCCATGCGCAAGGATGCGCGGGCGATCCACCGGCACTCCCGAGATGAGCGCAGCTTCGCGGTTGGCGCCAATGGCGATCCAATGGCGACCCAGAGCGGTGTGGGACAGGAGGATCTGCCCCGCAATAACCACGACCACGCTGATAAAAAAGGCTGGCGATAGCACCCAACCGCCGATCGGTGCGCCAAGCGCTTCGATGCTGGTGCCGATGTACTTGGTTTGCGAGTTGGTGGAGAGGAATGCCAGCCCCCGTGCAATTTCCAACATCCCCAATGAAACGATGAAGGAGGGCAAACCCAGCTTCA
Organism: Verrucomicrobiaceae bacterium; assembly: GCA_024232965.1. Classification (GTDB taxonomy): domain Bacteria; phylum Verrucomicrobiota; class Verrucomicrobiia; order Verrucomicrobiales; family Verrucomicrobiaceae; genus JACKQF01. The sequence goes on from JACKQF010000015.1 coordinate 23,431, forward strand.
CGCTGACGGCTCCCGTCGTGCTCCCCACCAGCCCACCCAAAAGCATGCTACCGACCAAGGCCAGGGCAAGCCCCCAGTGCCAGTCGGCCATCGCGACGCCTACCGCTGCACCGCAAAAACCAACCAAAGACCCAACCGAAAGATCAATCCCACCCGTGATCATGACCAGCGTCATCCCCGTCGCCACCAAGGCCAGAGCAGGAATGCGGTTCGCCACTGAACCCAAGGTCGCAGCACTGAAAAAGCTATCCCGCAGCAGACCAAAGAGCAGCACCATCGTCGTGAGCACGGCGAGGAGAATGAGGTATTCTGAATGGCGACGGAGCATGATTTGATCGGAAAACCAGAGCTGAGTGATTTTGAGTAATTTAAACTGGCAGTTTAAATTACTCAAACTCGTCTTGGCAGTGTTAGGTAACGATTCGGGTAGCGAGATCTTTCCAGGAGCAGACTTCCACGTCCTTAGCGATCGCTTTTGACGCGACATTTGCCCGTGCAGGCCGATGAACCAACAGGCTGCGCACGGCGCGTTTTTCTCCAAACTGCGCCTTCCAAGCCGTGGCTAGGCGCCGCATGGGCAGCGTCATGTCAGGCTTAGCAGTGCGGAATGCTTTGGCCTCGATAAGCGTCATCGATCCATTTTTCCCAGGGAGGACAAAATCAACTTCCAGCCCTTGCTGATCGCGGAAGTAGTACAGTTCACGCCGCATGCCGGCATTGACTTGGGATTTGATGATTTCAGCAGCGACAACGCCCTCAAAGATGGCCCCCAGGAAGGGTGACTTTTCCAACTCGGCTTCGGTATCGATGCCCAGCAGATGACAAGCCATACCGGAATCCGCGATGTAGATACGGGGGCTGCGAATGATGCGCTTACCGAAGTTTTCAAAGTAAGGTTGGATCACAAAAATCTGGCCCGTGGTTTCAAGAATATCCAGCCACTTGCCCACACCCGGAACGCTCATGCCGAGTGGTGCAGCCAGATCCGTCTTGTTTAGAACTTGGCCGTGACGAGTGGCGAGCAGCGACATAAAGCGCCGAAACGCGCCCAGATCCTGAACCGCAGAGACAGCGCGAACATCCCGTTCCAGGTAGGTCTGGAGGTACGAACTGAACCAGAGCTTGGCGGCCTTGGGCTTAGCAAGCACTTCAGGATGCCCACCAAGCAATGGCGTGACCTTGGGCGACTCATGCAGACTCAGCGGCAACAACTGCAGCACGGCTGCGCGCCCCGCCATAGACTCGGTGACATTGTGCATCAACCCCGCCTCTTGCGAACCCGTTAACAGCCACCGCCCCATCTTGCGTGGCGCAGCATCAATGCGGCTGCGCACAAAGTTGAAAACCTCCGGCACATTCTGAATCTCATCCAGGATTGCGGGCGGCTTCACACCATCCAGAAAGCCCTGCGGATCCTGGCGAAAGCGGGAGATGACATCAGGGTCCTCAAAGAGATAGTACTCCGCTTTGGGGAAGATGCGCCTCAAGAGATACGTCTTCCCGGAACGACGCGGCCCGGTTATGACCGTCGCAGGAAAGCTCTTTGAAGCCAAGACAAGATGCTTCTCGATGTCTCTGATGATGGGTTTCATGATTTGAGCATTTTAAACTGGCAGTTTAAATTACTCAAACGTCGAATCTGCACATTTGAGGTGAAGTTTCACTCGACCACGACGTCCACGGGTGTCTGTTGGTCGGCTGGCGTGGCCTTGTCTTTCAGGACCTTCAAGGCAGCTTCGATACCGAAGACCGCGAGGAGGTCACCATGTTGATCAGCGGTAGCGAGCACGCGGCCTTCGGCGATGAGCGGCTTCAAGGCAGCGATGTTGTCAAAACCGACGATCTTCACTTGGCCCGTTTTTCCAGCGGCTTGCACGGCGGCAGCGGCACCGATCGCCATGTTGTCATTGGCGCAGAGGAGGGCTTTGACATTCGGATTAGCCGCCAAGATTCCCGCAGCGACACCGTTGGCTTTTTCCATTTCCCACTGCCCGCTCTGCACCGTCACGATTTTCATTCCCGCCGCATTCATGGCGTCCTCAAAACCTGCGCGACGCTGCTGACTGTTGAAGGCGGTGGTCACGCCTTCGAGGATGGCGACCTCGTCGCCCGCTTTCAGTTGCTTGGCCAACACCTCGCCGACGGCCTTGGCCCCGGCGCGGTTGTCAGGACCGACAAAGGGGGCGGTCAGTCCCGCTTGTGACAGCGTATCAGGATCGAGTTTGTTATCGATGTTGATGATCAGCACGCCAGCCGCTTGCGCACGCTTCAGGGCTGGGATCAGCGCCTTCGAATCGGCAGGTGCAATGACGATGGCCTGCACCCCTTGAGCGACCATTTGCTCCACGAGACCCACTTGTTCGGCGAGATCCGTTTCGTTCTTGATGCCGTTGACGACGAGTTCGTATTCGGCGGCGTGTTGCGCTTGATGTTTTTTGGCCCCCTCTGCCATGGTTTGGAAGAACTCGTTGGCCAGCGATTTCATGACCAGCGCGACACGGGGCTTGTCCGTGGCGGGCTTGTCGGATTTGCCACAGCCAACGAACAACGAGAGCAGGGCGGTAGCGAAGAGGAGCCTTGTGGGTGTCATCATGATAGCCAAGGATCATGACGGGACGCGCAGCAAGGTCCAGACATTTTTGAGCCGCCCCTCGTTAGAATGGCCAACGATAAGGGTAACCCGGCACCAACTTGTCGCGAGGATAGGCCGCGATACGCACCTGATTGCCAGAATTCCCACTCAGCACCCAGACGCGAGTGCTTTCTAAGGCGTGCAGCAGACCCACATGGCCTGACGCCCCCGCTGACAGGGGCTGAAAAACCACGACCGCGCCGTAGGTGGCGCTGACAGCACGACCATAGTTTTTCCAGCTTGAGGCCAAACCGCTGCCCGTGCCGTTGTAGCCAGATTTTTTCATGCACCAGTTGAGAAAGGCAGAGCACCAACTGGTCTCGTCAGGCCCCGTCAGACCGACACTGGCCAGATACTCCTTGATCCGCGGGTTATCCCCAGGATTCCACTCGTGCACCCCTTGCTCGCCGAGCGCCCTTTGCATCCACGGTGGTGGTTGGGGGCCACTCGTCGTCCACGCAGGGTTCGCGACCGGTTGCGCTACCGGCGCTGCAGCACCGCCCCTGACCTGGAGGGTTTGGCCGGGGTAGATGACGTGGCATTGATTGGGACTGCTGCACAGACCGGGGTTGTACTGCATGAACTCGGTCATGCCCATGCCAAATTTCCCCGCGATACGCGCGGGATAGTCTCCAGGCTGGACGATGTAGGCGGCCATGATGGCTACGATTCACCCGCGAGCTACCGAACGCAAGGAAGTTGATTCCCTGCCAAAGTGATCCGAAGATCAGCACACGATGAAAGTTCACGCCATTCAGCTCGATTGCGCATGGGAAGACAAACCTTCTAGTTTTCAAAAAGCCCGCACCCTTGTCCAGGCCGCCCACGTCGCCGCTGGGGACTTTGTCGTTTTGCCCGAGATGTTTTCCACAGGATTCACGCTCGACACAAAGATCAGCAGCCAGAGTGCGGCGCGCGAGGACGAAGGATTTCTCGCCGGACTGGCACAGGAGCTTCAGTGCTGCGTGATGGGCGGAGTCGTGAGTCCGGCGGAGGGAAAGCCACTGAATGAGGCCGTCGCTTTTGCGCCCGATGGATCGCTGCTGTGCCGATATGCCAAACAACAACCCTTCACCTTCGGCGGCGAATCGGCCGTGCATGGTCGGGGTTCGCGCCCGACTCGGTTTGAGTGGGGCGGATTTCGCATTGCGCCCCTGATTTGCTACGACTTGCGTTTTCCAGAGCTGGCGCGCGCCGCGGTGGCGCAGGGAGTGGACATGCTGGTCTACATCGCCAGTTGGCCCATCAAGCGCCAGCAGCACTGGATCACCCTGCTTCAGGCACGGGCGATCGAAAACCTCGCCTTTGTGGTGGGAGTGAATCGCTGCGGCCAAGACCCGCAGTTCACCTATTCAGGCCGTTCGCTGGTGGTCGATCCTCATGGAATCATCATCGCCGATGCCGCAGAAAGGGAGGGTGTAGCGAGTGTGGAGTGCCTTCCAGCGGTCGCGCAGGCATGGCGGCGCGATTTCCCAGCGCTCCAGGATGCCGGGATTACGGTTTGAATACCTTCTGGACTTGCGCACGGCGCTGAAGGCACTAACCTGCGCGCCCTATGCTCCAGGCAGGTATCGTCGGTCTCCCAAACGTTGGCAAATCCACCCTCTTCAATGCGGTCACACGCACGCGGAAGGCGGAGGCGGCGAACTATCCCTTTTGCACCATTGATCCCAATCAGGGCATCGTGGTCGTCCCTGATGAGCGCCTAGCGGTGCTCTCCAAGATCTCGGGCTCGCACAAACTGATCCCCGCGACTATCGAGTTCGTCGATATCGCAGGACTGGTCAAAGGCGCGAGCAAGGGCGAAGGCCTTGGCAATAAGTTCCTGAGCCACATCCGCGAAGTCGATGCGATCGTCCACGTCGTGCGCTGTTTTGAAAACAGCGATATCCACCACGTCGATGGCAATGTGGATCCGATCCGCGACATCGAAGTCATCAATACAGAATTGATCCTCGCCGACCTTGAGGCCGTGACACGCCGTAAAGAGCGCAACGAAAAAAAGGCCAAGAGCGGCGACAAAGAAGCCAAGGCCGAAATCGCCGTGTGTGAAATGCTGCTGCCGCACCTGGACATGATGAAGCCTGCGATCACGCTGGATTGCAGCGACGATGACCGCAAGATCATCAAGGGATTCTTCCTTCTCAGCTCCAAGCCCTGCATTTACGCCTGCAACGTCTCGGAAAGTGAGTTGGCATCTGCCATCAATAGTCCAGATCAGCATCCCCAGGTCAAAGTGGTGCGCGACTACGTCGCCCAGGCTCACGGAGCCTCCGCCGTGGTCGTGAGCGCCGCGATCGAGAGCGAACTGATCGACCTTTCCACCGAAGAAGCCACCGAGTACTTGAAAGACATCGGTGTCGGCGATAGCGGCGTCTCCCGCCTCATCAAGAGCGTCTATGATTTGCTGGGGCTGCAGACTTATCTGACCACGGGCGAAAAAGAAACGCGCGCTTGGACCATCACCAAGGGCATGAAGGCCCCCCAAGCTGCTGGCGTGATCCATGGTGACTTTGAGCGTGGCTTCATCGCCGCACAGATTGTGAGCTTTGACGATCTCGTCGCCCTTGGCTCCGAAGCCAAAGCGCGCGAGGCTGGCAAGCTGCGCATCGAGGGCAAGGAATACGTCATGCGCGATGGCGATGTGGTCGAATGGCGCTTCAACGTCTGATGCCATGGACTCCAGAGGCCCGCGTTTGGCTAGTCCCAGTGGCGGACTTCCGTCCGCTGTGCGCTGGGCGCAGTTGATCCTCGCAGACCGCATCCAGCCAGGTGATATCGTCATTGATGCCACTGCTGGCAACGGTCACGACACGCTTTTCCTGGCACAACACGTCCTACCCGGCGGGCATGTACACGCCTTTGATCGCCAAGCTGCCGCAATCGAATCCACTCGTGCGCGGCTGATCGCCGCAGGAATTGCTGAGACGGATTTCACGCTGCATCATGCCAGTCACGACACAATGGGCAGCGTCGTTCCCTGCGGGAGTGTCCGCGCGATCATGTTTAACCTCGGCTATCTTCCCGGATCAGACAAAAGCATCATCACGGAGACGCCATCGACCTTATCAGCCTCAAAGCAGGCGCTGGAGATCCTTGCACCGGGCGGACTAATGTCGATCAACGTCTATCCAGGCCACGAAGGTGGTGCCGACGAAGGCCGCGCCATTGCCGAATGGGTAGCCACGCTGGAGCCACGCGCCTGGGAGGTGCAGCACCTGCGCCCGATCAATCGCCAAGCCAGCCCGCCAGAGTGTTGGTTGTTTTGGAAGCGAACTTAGATCTAGAGTTACGCCTCCACGTTGCGTGCCTCGTGAGTCAGCACGGCGAGCCCTGCGATGGCCGCAGTCTCGGCTCGAAGAATCAGCGGCCCGAGGGTGATCGCCTGGAAACCCGCACGCAAAGCTTGGTCAACCTCCTCGGCACTAAAATCTCCTTCAGGACCAATCGCCAACCGCACCCATGCAGGACGCGGCCCAGGGCCTAACTGGTGAGGGATTGCCCGGCGCTTTTCATCCAGCGCTGCGATGTAATTGAGCCCACCCGATAAGTCACCCTTCATCACCTTGTCCCATCTCATAATACCATGAAGCTCAGGCAAAAAGGGTGTGTGACACTGCTTGGCGGATTCCAGCATCAGCCGTCGCCACTTGACCAGTTTCTTCTCTGCCTGATCTCCGTCCAATTGCACGACGCAGCGCTCAGTAATGACAGGCTGAACCGACGCGGCTCCGAGTTCTACCGCTTTTTCTAGCATCCACTCAAACGCCTGACCCTTAATCAACGGTGCAATGAGGTGCACCGGCAGTCCACTGCGCTGGTGTTGATCCACAGATTGCAGGTTGAAGGAAAGCGATGCCTTCTCGACCTGCGTGATCTCCGCGACAGCCACGCGCCCACTGCCGTCAAAGATCTCGATCAAATCCCCGGCCCGTTTTCGCAAAACACGCGCCGCGTGCTCCGCCTCCTCGCCGCGCAGGACGCCCGCCGACCAGTCGGCGGCAGGCAAATGGAAGCGACTTAGCGACATCAGCGTTGGCTATTGCATGGGACCCGCACCGCTGCCGATGCGGTCGTATTGGGCCAGCTTTTTCAAGTAGTCCGCATACTCCGTTTTGCCAAGTCGATCCGCTGTGGCGAGGAGTTCATCCTTGCTGATCCAGCGCTTGCTGTAGGCGATCTCTTCCAGGCAGGCGATCTTCAGCCCCTGGCGATGCTGGATGACCTTCACAAAGTCTGTGGCCTCTGCCAGCGCATCGGGAGACCCCGTATCGAGCCAAGCCGTACCTCGGCCCAGCACCTCGACATTCAGGTTTCCCTCATCCAGGTAGATGCGATTGAGGTCCGTGATCTCGAGTTCACCCCGCGGCGATGGCTTCAAAGAGGCTGCGATGTCACAGACGCGCTCGTCGTAAAAGTAGATCCCTGGGACAGCGTAGTTGCTCTTGGGTTGCGCAGGTTTTTCCTCCAACGAGATCGCACGCCCAGCAGAGTCGAATTCGACGACGCCATAAATCTCTGGCGTTGCCGTGTAGTAACCAAAGATCGTGGCACCTGTCTCCTGCTGACTAGCGTTTTCGATGGCCTTGCGGAACTGACTACCGTAAAAAAGATTGTCACCGAGGACCAACGCGCCTTTGCCTCCGTCCATGAAATCGCGACCGATGAGGAATGCCTGAGCCAACCCCTCGGGTTTTGGCTGCTCTGCATATTCAAAGCGAACGCCCCACTGCGATCCATCGCCAAGCAGTTTGCGAAAGTTTGGCAGATCGTGGGGAGTGGAGATGATCAAGATGTCCCGGATATCTGCCAGCAGCAGCGCGGAGATGGGGTAATAGATCATCGGCTTGTCATACACGGGCATGAGCTGTTTGCTCACCGCGATGGTCAGTGGATAAAGCCGAGTGCCGGATCCTCCGGCGAGAACGATACCTTTGCGATTGGACATAAAGTAGGAGCGGCCAGCATGGCAAGGCGGGCCGCAGATTGCAAGAGCCGGATTTAGGGCTACTTCGCGGCTGAGTGAGTGGGGTGGGGCCGCAGGGAGTGCTAAGAGGCCATTCGGCGCTGGATTTCTTGCGCTGCCCAGGCGGCGTGTTCAGCGATCAGCGGGTGGGGATCTTGGACGGCCGATTCCAGGGCAGGCAGATCCTCTGCGGTGCCCACGTTCCCCAGCGCGACGCAGACATTGCGGAGGAAGGCTGGGCGTTTGATGCGCTTGATGGGGCTCTTTTTGAAAAGGAGACGGAAAGCCTCGTCATCGAGCTTCAAGAAGTCTCGCAGCGGGTGCTGGAAGACGCTCTCTCTGGCCGCGAAGGTGGCCTCGTGGGAAACCTGGGAAAAGCGGTTCCAAGGGCAGGCGTCGAGACAGTCGTCACAGCCATAAATGCGATCGCCGATGGCATGTCGAAATTCTTCCGGGATGGAGCCCTTATTTTCGATGGTGAGATACGAAATGCAGCGCCTGGCATCGAGTCGGCGGGGAGCGGTGATCGCCGCAGTCGGACACGCGGTCATGCATCGCGTGCAACTACCACAAAGATCGCGACCCTTTTCGTCGGCAGTGAGATCGAGCGTGGTGATGATCTCCGCCAAAAAGAACCATGTGCCCAGTTGGCGATGGATTTGCATTGTACTCTTGCCTCCCCAGCCGAGTCCAGATTCGCTGGCAAAATCTCGTTCTAAGACGGGCCCAGTATCGACATATGACCGCTGCGTGCCGCCATGCTGCACCAGCAGAGCATCTAGCTCCTTTAGCTTTGGCCCGATGAGATCATGGTAGTCCTCGTTCCAGGCATAGCGCGCAATCCGATACTGCGGATTCGGTGGAGGACCACCCTGCCAATAATTCATTGCCAGGACGATGACGCTGCGCGCACCAGGCACCACGAGCCTAGGATCGCTGCGCCGCTCTGGGTCACGCGCCATCCAGACCATATCGCCATGCTTCCCGGCGTCGATCCATTCTTTGAGCAGCGCACGGTGCGCGGCGGGATTCGCTGCGGCAATACGGCAATCGCCAAAGCCCAGGCGATGGGCTTCGGCGATGATCTTAGCCTTCAGATCCAGCAATGGTTCGGCGGCTTGCACGGTGGGTCAGGCGATCTGGCGCTGGCAAAAAAACACGCGCGCACTTTCAGCCACCCCATAGGCGCTCTCTTCTTGGGAGAGTTCATCTGTGGCGATGCGCAGATCGGCCAGACTCTTGTAGATGGGGCCGCGCTCTTCGAGAAGTCGCTCCAGTTTTCCCTTCGGATCTGGATCGCGCAGGAGGGGGCGATCATGATTGAAGGAAGTGCGCCGATGCAGCAAAGCAGGGCTGGCCTGCAGCCAAACGATGTAACCAAGATGGCGCAGCAGCGGCAGATTCTGCGGCTGCGTGATGATGCCACCTCCCGTCGCGATCACCGCATTGCGCATGCCCAACAATGAGCGCAGAACTGCGGACTCGCGCTTCCGAAATCCAGCCTCGCCTTCTTTTGCGAAAATGTCTGGGATGCTGCAACCCGCAGCTTCAACGATCATCGCATCGGTATCTAAAAAACGGAACCCGAGCATGGACGCCACCAGTTTCCCGACGGAGGTCTTCCCACATCCCATGAGACCGACGAGAACGACATTCGAGGCGCGCGGCAGACGCACCTCCTCTTCCGCACCCGCTTGATCGAGGATGGTCGGCACTAGGACGGGATCGTGTCGGAGCGCCTCAAAGACGTTGGGCATTTGCGGTTGCCAGCCACAGGCGCGCAGTCGTGCATTGGAAACATGCTTGCTCGTCCAGCCTCGTTTGCGATCCGGATTCGCAGGCACCTGCGGCGGCAGTGGGAGATTAAAGATTTCTGCGAGCCGCTTCAGGCAATCTCCCTGATGCATCGGTTGATCATCAACAGCGTTGAAGATGCCTTTCAATCGCTTCGTCGCCACATAGGCCAGGGCGGAGGCGGCATCATCGCGGTGGATTTGATTGATGATGCGCCCACGCCCATCGCCACCTTCGATCTCGGCACGACCTTGCAGCAAGCGCAGCAGGGGATAGGAGCGATCCCGACCATAAAGCCCAGCCAAGCGCACCACCGCACCGCCAGCAGCGAGCGCGATCTTTTCCGCTTCGAGCAGCAGCCGGCCGGTTTCCTTGTCTGGCAGCGCATCGCTTTCTTCCGTCACGACGGATTCATCGGTCTGCGAGTACACGCTGGTGCTGGAGGCAAAAATCGGGAAGGCAGCAGGAAAAGCAGCGATCAGATGACGCATGCCATCGACATACACACGCTGGTAGGCCTCCGCACCACCACGACCCGAACTAGCACAGTGAATCACCGCATCCACTGGCACATGAGCCAGCGCATCTGACAGCAATCGCACCGCCGCAGCATCACTGATATCCACCGCCATGACCTTCCACGGATACTCTGCGCCGAGGCGCGCAGCGGACTCCGCAGAATGCGTGAGACCACACACCTCCTGGCCCGCGTCATGCAGATCCGACGCTAGCTTTTCCCCGATGTAACCGCACCCAGCAATGATTATCATGGGATTAGCGGGTGCGCCGTGGCTGATAGTAGTTGAGCAGGCCGTCCGTCACAGCGCGCACGTAATCGTTGATCGCGCTGCTGCGCAGTCGATCACCGACGCGAGTGCGCCCGATGTATTGTCCAAATAAGAGGCGGCGGAAAGTGTCTTCATTGTTCATCACATACGGCTCTAGATAGATGACCGGGCACTGATAAAGTCGATTGGCCAGCAGGTTCCGTGCAAACAGGCCCTTTACCTTCCCTGCGGGCCGCGCGTTCGGGGTCGTGTAGATGTAAGGTGGTAGCCCGGTGATGTTCAGCAGGCTGGTCGTCATCACCTCGCCCAGTGGGATTTCTTCGTCCTGAACGCGAGCAAACAGTCGGCTGAACATCTCAAACCGCACATCTTGTTGGCTCAATTCTGTGCCGCTGTAGCAGCCACCTACCAGAACATGCGCGTGATTCTCTGGTGAGTATTGAGGCGCCGCCGAATCGCCCCAGGACTCCGCATTGAAATGCAGACAGAGCACCACATCAGGCTTGATCTCCTCATTCACCCGCTTTGCCCGCGCATGAATTTCACTGATCCGGTAAAACATCTTTTCGCACTGCCACTGCACCGTCAGGATGCGCTGATCGCCGACGATTCCATCGTAGCGTTCCAAGGGCATGGGGACACCGTTTTGATGCAGTAGATCCAGCGCGACCGATTTGAAATCATCCGGCCGCGCCTTTGTCACCGGCTCAGTGCTTTCCCGAACCAGCGTCACGTAGGCGCCAAGTGCCTTCAGCCGTTCCGCCAATATCTGCGCTGTCAGCAGGGAGAGATCACCCTCCTGGATTGTCTCACCAGGGGCGAAACTCAGTCGCCGTTCTTCCATCTGGGCGTAGGCACCGCCGATGTGGCCCGGATCGATGGCAAAATGCAAATCACTCAACGGTCCACGCCCGGCCAGCGGCGGCAGATCCTTGGCAGATCTCCAAGTGGTGTTCGCAGGGATGGGGGCATCATTGCGGGGGCGAAACAATACGCGCACAAACGGTCGCTCCAACTGCCCCGTGTTGATGCTGACGCCCTCGTCATCGATCGTCCACATGTTGGGCAGCAGTCCCCCGTCCAGATACACGTCGTTCAGGGCGGCCTCAAATTCCGCCCGCGTCAGCACCTTGTCCCATTGCGCGAGCTTGCTCCAATCTGGTGCCGTGCCCAGAGGGCTGAGTTTGCCGAGATTTGCCGACACCTCCGGCGTGGCCCCGCCAATCACTTGACCCATGGCGCCGCCGACACACAGCACCCAGGCGCCAAGCGCTAGGCAGCGATACCATGTGGATGAAAAACTAACATTCATGCAATGATCCTAGCGTGTATCGCAAAGAAACGCCATCGTTAACCCGCACTCAGCCAAGCTTTTGCCAAGCCTGCGCTTGATCTCCACCCATCCCTTCCTCTTAGTAGCGCACCTTCATGAGCGATAGCACCCCAGCATCTCCTCCCAGCACACCCAGCAGCGATCCGAATCTACTGCGCATCCTTTTCCTCGGCGACATCGTTGGCGAACCTGGCCGCAAGGGCGTCTCCGTCGTGCTGCCAATGCTAAAGGACGAACTCAAGGTGGACTTCGCCATCGTCAATGGCGAGAACTCCGCCGGTGGACGCGGCATCACACCCAAGATCGCCATCGGCCTCATGCGTTGTGGGGCCGCCGTCATTACAACGGGTGACCACATTTGGGATCAAAGAGAAATCGTCTCCTTCATGCAGGATGAACCCCGCCTACTACGCCCAATCAACTACCCCGAGGGCACGCCCGGCTACGGATCCATCGTGCTCGAAACCGCCAAGGGAAAGGTCGGCGTCATCAATCTCCAGGGCCGCGTCTTCATGGGGCAGCAGCTTGAAAACCCCTTCCCCGTCATCAAGGCCTGCGTGGAGGAAATGCGCAAAGAGACTCCCATCATCTTAGTCGATTTTCATGCCGAGGCCACCAGCGAAAAGGTCGCCATGGGCTGGCATCTGGACGGTCAAGTATCCGCCGTCGTCGGCACCCATACCCACGTCCCGACCGCAGACGAGCGCGTGCTGCCAAAGGGCACGGCTTTTCAATCAGACGCCGGCATGTGCGGCCCGGTCGACTCCGTCATCGGCAGCCAGATCGAGCCCGTGCTGGAGCGCTTTCACACCATGATGCCCACTCGATTTGGCGTCGGTCGTGGTGCCGTGCGTGTCAATGGCGCACTGATCACTGTCGATCCCGCCACAGGTCGGGCACTATCGATTGAGCGGATCGCCCGATACTGGCACGAATAAGTTGCAGCAGAAATGCAACTTTAAGCAGCAAAAACAGCCAATGCTGCAAGAGTCACCCACCCAGGAACGACGTAGATTCATGCCCGTCTCCCTCTTTCCAGAACTGACTCGCCGCCATTGGCTTAAAGGTGCCGCCGCAGCCGTGCTCGCCCCCCAGATCGCGCCCGCCGCAGAGCGTGGCAGCGAGACTTGGGTGCTGCTTTCCGATACCCACATCGCCGCTGATGCCACAGCCATCGCACGCGGTCATTGCATGGCTGAAAACCTCGACCGCTGCGTCAGCCAGATCACCCGACTGGCGCAAAAGCCGTTTGGCGTCCTGATCAATGGCGACTGCGCCTTCAAAGACGGCCAAGCCGAAGACTACGCAACGCTGGTGAAACGGCTGGAACCGCTGAGGGAGCATCGCATCCAGGTGCACGCTACGCTTGGCAATCACGATCATCGCGACCACTTCCGCACCGCCCTCACCAATGCCGATGACATCCGGCGAATGGAACAAAAACACGTCGAGATCCTCTCCAGCGCCTTGGTCAACTGGATCTTACTCGACTCCCTGGATCAGACCGACCACACACCCGGGGTTCTTGGCAACGCGCAACTCGGCTGGCTGGACCGCACCCTGCGCCAGCACGGCAATCGCCCGACCGTCGTGATGGTCCATCACAACCCCGCCCCCTCCGACCCCAAAGGTCCTACGCCCGCTAATCCTGCCACCACCAAGCCGAAAAATACTGGGCTAACGGACACCGACGAACTGTTGCGCATCCTCGCCCAGTATCCCAACGTCCGAGCCCTTCTCTATGGGCACACCCACACTTGGCGCGCCTCCGTGGATGAAAAAACGGGTATCCACCTCATCAACCTCCCCCCGGTCGGCTACCCCTTTTCCGAAGACCGCCCCGCCGGCTGGGTGCTCGCACAGATCGATAAAGCGGGGATGACGCTGGAACTGCATGCGCTCAATCCCAATCACCCTGAGCACAGACACACCGTACATGTGGATTGGGCGAAAGCCTGAGCACCCTGGGAGCGCCGAGTCCGCTTCGTGGCAGAGGGAAGCTTGCTACCCGGGGTGGAGAATTCTGCACGGAGGACTCACCTGCATTTCAACGCAGTCTCCCAGCCTCACCCCACCGCCGCGCGAACCCAGGCCTCATACCGAGCCTCCACCGCCTCCGGCTTCAGAGCCACGATCTCCGGTGTGTCATACGGATGCGCCTCCTTCAGCCTCTGCTCCAGTGCTGCCAGGCCCTGCGGCGCCGTTTTAATGATCGCCAGCACCTCAGCATCTCTCTGCACTTTGCCGTCCCAGCGATAAATTGACTCAACCGCAGGGATCAAATTGACACAGGCTGCCAGTTGAGATTCCACTAGCATCGTGCCAATTTGGCGCGCAGTGTCAGCATCCGGAAACGTAGAAAAGACCAAGAGAACGTCCATACCACCATCTTATGAGGACCGCCTTCGTTGACAAGCTCATCCAGCGGATGGACCGCCTGGAACCCGAGGAGGTGCAGCACATCATGCTGGACCTGCTGCGGGAAAAGGGCTTCCTGGAAAAGGTCTTTCAGGCTCTCCAGGAAGGCATCATCCTCCTCGATGGCAGCGGTTGCGTGACCTACATCAACCGCGCCGCCTGCGAGTTCTTCAACCTTGAGGCAGACGCCGTCATGGGCCAGCAACTTGGCAAAGGGGTGCACGGACTCGATTGGAAAGAACTCCTGAAGCCTGGCACCGTTGTCACCCGCGATATCGAGGTCTTTTACCCCGAGAACCGTTTCCTAAACTTCACCGTCACCTCCATCGATGACGAACAACCGCTGGGCTTCGTGATGCTCATTCGAGATATCACCCAGACTCGCAAGCTCACGGAAGAAAAGATCGAGAGCGAACGCATCAACGCCTTTACCCTCCTCGCAGCAGGGGTCGCGCATGAGCTGGGTAATCCGCTGAACTCTATCACCATCCACCTGCAGCTCCTAGAGCGCAAAATGCGCAAAATGGGTACCAGCGGCGCGAAGTTGCAGGAGCACCTCGATGTCGCCCTCGGCGAGATCAAGCGACTCGATCTGATCATTGGCCAATTCCTCGCCGCGATCCGACCCACCAAGCCGCAGTGCCAGCGTTTACAACTCAACGATTTGATCGAGGAATGCCTGCGCTTCTTGAAGCCCGAAATTGAACAGCACAAAATCAAAGTCCGCCGCGAACTCCGCGCCGATCTGCCGTACATGCCGCTGGATGGCAATCAGATGAAACAGGCCATCTACAACCTCATCCGCAATGCCGTCCAGGCGATGCAGAGCAAAGGCACGCTGACCGTCTCCACGACGTTCAACGACTTTGAGGTACTCGTCGGCTTTCAAGACAGCGGTAAAGGGATCTCGGCAGCAGAGATGAACAGCCTATTCCAGCCCTTCTTCACCACGCGAAAGTCTGGCACTGGCCTAGGCCTGCTGATCGTCCGTCGCATCATCCGCGAGCACGGCGGTGAGATCGATATCAAGAGCCGTGAGGGCGAAGGCACGCTCGTGACCCTTCACCTGCCCCTGATCGAAAAACAGATCCGACTGCTCGACGTCGGCTCCGATGACGCCCCCGAAGCCCCATGATCGAACCCGCCAATATCCTCATCGTCGAAGACGAAAAGCACACCCGCGAAGGGCTCCGCCAATTGTTGGAGGATGACTTCGAAGTGTACGTCGCCGCCAACGAAGCCGAGGCGATGGAGCACCTCCAGCATGACGCGATCGATGTGATGCTGACGGATCTGCGCCTGGGTGGCGACGACGGCATGAAGCTTCTTGAGGCCGCCCAGGCACTCCCGCACCCACCTGTCTGCATCATGATGACCGCCTACGGCTCCGTCGAGACCGCGGTGGAGGCCATGCGACGCGGGGCATATCACTTTGTAACCAAACCGCTGAATCTTGATGAGGTGGAACTCCTGGTAAAACGGGCACTCCGCAGCCGCAGCCTGGAGGCAGAAAATCAAACTCTGCGCCAACAAGTGGATCGCAAATTCTCCGTGCAAGGCATCCTGGGCCAGTCAGAAATGATGAAGCCCATCCTCGGCACGATCCAACAGGTCGCCCCCACCCGCGCCACCGTTCTTATTGAAGGCGAAAGCGGCACCGGCAAAGAACTCGTCGCCCACGCCATTCACCACCTCAGTGGACGCCCCAAAAACAAACTCGTCACCGTCCACTGCGCAGCGCTCTCCCCACAGATCCTGGAGAGCGAACTCTTCGGCCATGAGAAGGGCTCCTTCACCGGCGCACAAGAGCGACGCATTGGGCGCTTTGAACTTGCCGATGGTGGCACACTTTTTCTTGATGAGATCGGCGAAATCGACGCCAGCACCCAAGTAAAACTCCTCCGCGCCATCGGGGAACAAACCTTTGAGCGAGTCGGCAGCAACAAGCCCATCAAGGTCGATGTCCGAGTCATCGCCGCCACCAATCGCGATCTCGCCCGGATGGTGGAGGAAGGGAAATTCCGCGAGGACCTCTACTGGAGGTTGCACGTCGTCACCATCCTCATGCCGCCGTTACGCACGCGCAAAGAAGACATTCCCGTGCTGGCGGATCACTTTGCCAAAGAGATGGCCGCCGCCAATGGCAAGGCCGCAAAGCCTCTCGGGGACGATGTTTTGCCCGCCCTCATGACCTACGATTGGCCCGGCAATGTGCGTGAACTCCGCACCGTAGTCGAGCACGGCGTCGTCATGAGCAATTCCTCACGCATCCTGCTCAAACATCTGCCGATCTATCTGGCGCAGACCGCCGCTGGGATCCGCAGCAATGTCCCACGCACACATCCGCTTCCCGCCAAGGGCCCAGCCAACACCGCCCCGCCAGTGGCCTTGCCTGAGGCGGCAGACCTCGACCTCAACCACCTGGAAATCGAAGCTATTCGGGAGGCCCTCCACCGCACCGGAGACAACCGCACCGAAGCCGCCAAGGTCCTCGGCATCAGCCGCCGAACGCTCCAGCGAAAACTAAAGGAGCTAGGCCTCGTCCGCCGCCACCGCCCAAAGCGCCCCGCACCGGAAGGGATCTAAGGCACAGCAAGGACCTCCATCACTCACTACTTTTCACTACTCACTTTCGACTCTCCACTCCTCCCCACCATGACTCCAACCAACCGCCCAACCCCGCTTGCCACGGGAGGCGGGCTCCGATACATCTTCTTCGTCCTCGCCATCGTCTTGGCCCTGATCCATGTCTTCGTGACCTTCCGCGGGCTCAGCAGTGCTGCGGGCATGGATCAGGCGCAACTGGCTCGCGAGATCGCACGAGGGAACGGCTTTCAGACAAAAGTCATTCGCCCCTATGCCTGGGCACAGGCGCTTGAGTCAGGAAACAAAGTCTCCCCAGCAGGAATGCCTGATCTGTGGCAGGCACCTCTGCAGCCCGTGTTGCTCGCCCCGGCCTTTAAAATTCTCGAACGCTGGAGCGCCTACGCGCCATCCCGGGGCAGCACGGTTTATCTCCTGGATCGAGTCGTCGCCAGCTACGGCGTCATCTTTTTCCTCCTGGCCATCCTCCTGACCAAAAGCGCTGCCAGCCAGCTCTTTGATGACAAAATTGCAGGCATCACCGCCCTCTGCCTGGTCGTTTCCCAACCGCTCTGGGGGCTCGCCGTTAGTGGATCTCCGCTGACCTTGCTCATGCTCGAGTTTGCTGCCGGGTTCCGGCTTTTCGTCTCCGCCATTCGTCGCGGGCAATCCGGTCAGTCCTCGTTCCTCGTGCTGCTGCTGCTCGGCATCGTCTGTGCGGCCATGCTTATCACGCATTGGATGTCGGTGTGGCTGATTCTTGGCTTCATCATCGCCGCGCTCATCGTTCTACCAAGTCGCGTCGCCGCCGCCAGCCCGATGATCGTTCTCACCCTCCTCACCGCCAGTGCCTGGGGCTACCGGAACTACGTAGTTTGTGGAGATCCCCTGGGTGCGACGAAGACCCTTTTCCAGGCCATGATCTTCGCAGGACAGGAGGACATCTTGCTGCGGGACTTCTCCATCGCGGTGCAATCCGTCGATGTTCAGAGTTCGCTCAAAGAACTCACCGCCAACTGGGCCTCCCTGCT
>JACKQF010000016.1 GCA_024232965.1 Verrucomicrobiaceae bacterium
TTCCGACGATGCCGCCGCGCTCCAAGAACTAGGCTTCACCCACCTCGCCATCGAAACCGACATCACCGTCATGCGCGACGGCTACCGCCAACTCCTCCAACCCCTGCGCGGCCAGACTTCCAAGTAGAGCAGGCTTTCTTCGCCGCGATCAGCGAGCCTGAAGACGCCTGGAAATGTCGAGCCAAGTCTCCCACGCCACCGTTTCGAGATACGTAGCGGTTTCCTCGTCGAGCGTGCCAGTTTGATTCATCGCCATGTGCTTGAACATCCACCTTGCCATCCTTGCCTGATACGCATCGGGTTGTAAGGCGGCCAGCTTTGCAGCATCGGCCTCATACTTGCCATGCGGCCAGACGTGGAAGGTGCGCGGCAGCTTGCTGACTGGGGACTCGCCGGTGAGCGCTGCGTAAAAGCAGGCGAGATTCAGGAAATGGCCTGCGTCACCAGGATGGGAACTGTCTTTCGGATCCTGGAGGGCAAGATCGGGCTTCTCGGCATAGACGCGTGCCCACGCCGAAGAACACGGCGCGTAGAGCCTGATCTTGTTCTTCACGGCCAAGTCGAAGATGCGCCTTCGACCTTCGGCTTCGCGTTCCACTTTGCCCCAGCCCATCTCGTAAAACATCGGTTCGCCTCCGGCCGCGCGGATGGCCTCGCAGTATCGGGTGACGGCGTCAGCGTGGGCTTTACCACCGCCCGCAGGATCATCATCCCCCATGATGAAGCGGCACACAACCATCATGGCGACGATGTCCGGTTTCTCTTCGCCGATCTTGTCGAGGAAACTCTGTCCCGGCTTCACACCGTATTCATAACGATTGAATCCGGGATCGAGATAGACGCGGATGTCACTTCCGCTTCGACCAATGGCTTCAGGGACAACTTTTCGTCCAAGACCACCAACGATCTTCCCATCGACAACCGTTGCGACCTCACGCGGAAGATCATTCCAATACATGCTACTGCTACCGGCAAAGAGTAGCTTCAGCGGTTCGGCCGCTTGGAGGCCCCCAAGACTGAAGAGGATGAGAGAAAGGAACGTTTTCATGACCGTGAAACAGGCACTCTTGTCTGTTCTTTAGAAGTTAAGAAGCAGACAGGAGTGACGACAGCACACCCGTGCTGTCCGCAAAGCGCTCCTGCTTCACGCCTGCCCGCTGCGCCATGGTGAGCCAGAGATCGGCGAGTGGGCGTTTGCCTTCGTAGTGGAAGTGGCCGCGCTGCCAACCGCCGCCGGCGATGAGGACTTCGAGATCAGCGTAGTTGTGCTGGTCGCCATCGCTGATGCCGCTGCCCATGACAAGCGTGGTGCTGTCGAGCAAGCCGGTGGCGCGGAGGCGCTCGACGACGTGGGCGTAGAACTCGACGTGGAAGCGGTCGATCTTCGCCACGGCGGCCTTCGCTTCGTCGCCCTTCGTGTGCGTGAGCACGTGGTGATTCTGCGGCTTGTCGAACAGGCCGTGAAACATGCGCGGGGAATCCCAGCGCTCCGGATCGATGACGAGCGTGGCGACGCGGGTGAGATCGTTTTGAAATGCGAGCACGAACAACTCCGCTTGCAGCCGCAGGTAGTCGCCCCGTGTCTCCGGAATGCCCGGCGGTTCGGCGAGCGGCGGCTTGCGCATTTGTCGTGCGAGTTTCTCAGCGCGTTGGATGCGCGTCTCCGTGGCGCGCACACTCTCCAGATACTCGCCGAGCTTCTCCTGATCATCGCGGCCGAGTCGGGCGTTGAGCGCTTTTGCGTCGCCCATCACGGCATCGAGCACGCTGCGGGTCGCATCGCCATCGGGCTTGCCAAAGAGGCGCTGAAAGACGGTTCGAGGATTTTTTTCGACGTTGGCCGCATAACCCGGCGCATACCATGAAATGCACTCGTGATAGCGCGTCTCTTTGTTGTCGGTGTGGTCATTCGTGCTGAGTTCCAGCGACGGCAGCAGCGAGTCCTCGCCGATCTGCCGTGCGATCACCTGATCGAGCGTCGTGTTCGTCGGGAAGCCGCCATCCAATGTTTCCTGTGGCGCGGAGGAGGTCAGCCAACACGATCCACACTGCGCATGCACGCCGGTGCCGCCGACAAACTGGCGGTCGAGTCCTGTAACAAGCGTGATGTCGTTCTTCACCTTCGCCAGCGGCGAGAGGGTGGGAGTTAACTCCCAATCCATCCCCGTCTTCTTCGGCAGGAACGCGGCCTGGTTGTAGCCGTTCGGTGTGTAGATGAAGGCAAAGCGCTGCGGTGAAGCCGGCGCGGCTTTGGCGAGGCTTTCAAACCATGGAAGTCCCAGCGTGACGCCGGCGGCGCGGAGAAAATGGCGGCGGGTGAGGGGACGGGCGGTCATGATCGTGGATGCAACGCTGCGAACGCGACTGTCCTGACAGAACAAAAGCCGGTCAAGGTGCCACCAAGCCGAACGCGCCATCGCGCAGGCCCTGCGCACCCCCTTTGATGTCGGGTGGCGTGTAGCTGTGAACTTCATTCCAGCTTTTGCCGGCATCCGTGCTGCGCAGGATGTTGAAGCGCTGCCTGTCGATGCTGATGAGCGTGCCGGAATCACTGGCGATGATCTGTCCAGCTGGCACGGCGGCGGGGAGGTCACGCCAGGTTTTGCCGTCGGCGCTGGCGCGGCCCGGTTTGCCGGTGAGCCAGAACTCGGCCCCCACCACGCTGAGCGTGGCGCGCTTCGTGCCGGTGGTATGCGGGCCGTCCCATGTCTCGCCGCCGTCGCTGCTGGTCCATGCGTTGGCGGCATCGGTGTCGGTCATCACGAGCAGCTTGCCGTTGGATTCCAAAGTGCCGCGTCCGGTGGAGGCATCGAGCCCCTTGGGAGCAAGCCATTGCCAGCTTTTACCGAGATCATCGCTGGCAAAAAGGTGACCAAACTTCGGCCCTTCCTTGCCGCGATTGTCACCCAGAGCGAGGAAACGCCCGCTCGCATCGCCGCAATAGACGGGACCGACGTGGTGTGTGCTGAGTTTGTAGCCGCGCGGATCGTTCTTGAAAGCACCCCACATGCTGAAGGTGTCAAAAACCGCACCCAGATCGTTCGTGGCCGTCATCGTCATGTAGCCGGCGGCGACAAACGCACCCTTTCCCGCAGTGATGCCCCAGGTGCCGGGCATGAGCAAAGGATCGCCTTTACCCTCAGGCAGCTTCACCTTGCCGTGCGTGAGGTGGCTCCATTTCATGCCGTCATCGGACGCCAGATAAATCGTCGCACCGCCCCAGCCCACGCCAACCACAAACACGCCGCCACCATAAGCCACCGTCTTTGTCGCCCATGGTCCGTGATCCGCACCCGGCGCTGCGAAGAAGGTCTGCTGCCACGTCTTGCCATCGTCCTTCGACACAATGATGCGTGCTCCGTGACCGACGACCACGAACGCCCCGACCTTCGGATTCGGTTTCAAATCGCCACCGAGTGGGATGTCATTGCGGATCTTCGCATCGGCGGGTGATTCCTCGGCGGCGAAAGCAAAGGTGGCCAGGATGACGGCGGTGAAAATGAGCAGGTGTTTCATGGTTGGATTATCGAAAATGATCCGGGCGAAGGCGAGACACTTCATCGTGCTCGGGTGAATTGAGGGCTGGTGATGATGGCATCGACCAGCGACGCGAAAAGATTGCCGTTTTGCTTCATTCGCTCCAGCAGTCGCTTATCTCCCGGCAGCACGGCACGGCCGAGCGCGTAGCCGAGGAGCTTGCGGTGGAAGTTGGTGAGGAATTCGTCTTCGCGGGTCTTGAGCCAGGCTTTGAGTCCCTCGACGCCCTTCATCTCGGTGCCGTCGGTGAGTTGGTCGCGATTCACGATGGGTGTGCCGTCGCGCTCGGTGTCGCGCCAGCGGCCGATGGGGTCGAAGTTTTCGAGGGCGATGCCAGGCGGGTCGATTTTGGCATGGCAGGCGGCGCAGTTGGCGTCGGCGCGGTGTTTGGCGAGCTGCTGCTGGATGTTCAGACCTTCGGCGCTCTTTTCGTCTTCCGAGATCTTCGGCACGTTCGGTGGCGGCGGTGGAATGCGGCGTCCGATGAGCGTCTCGACCACCCACGCACCGCGCTGCACGGGACTGGTGCGCAGCGGCAGCGAGGTCTTGGTGAGAAAGAGTGGTTTGGTCGCGAGGCAGTCCTCGTCGAGCAATCGAGTGAGCGGCTCGCCGTGAATGAAGACGCGATTCAGTGCTGCGGTGACTTCATCGAGCATCTCGCGGCGACGTTGCGCGGTAAATTCCGTAAAGCGTTTCTCATCTGGACCGGTGAAGTTTTCGAAATCGTCAAAGCCCCACACCTGCGCAGCGAACTGGGTGGCGAGTGAAGCTGCGCGTGGATCCTTGAGCATGCGGCGCGCCTGCGCCTTCAGAACCTCGGGCCGTGTGAGATCGGCCTTGAGCAGTTCATCGTCGGGAATGCTGGACCATAAGAAGAACGAGAGGCGTGAGGCGAGGTCGGCAGGGCTGCGATACAAAAAGTGCGGCGACATGAGCACCGCGAGCATGGGTGCCTTCATCGCGCTGTCGTAGCTGGCCTCCGCACTCGCGGCATCGCGATAAAGTTGGGTCAGCATCGCGACTTCGTTTGGAGTCGGATCACGCCGCCATGCTTTGCGGGCGAAGGGAATGATAAACTTCATCTCGTCCGGCAGGGGCTGCGTGAGCGCGAAGAGCCGGTCTTCCAGCAACTGCAACTCCGCGAGATCCTCCGGCGTCGCATTTCGGCGCACTTCGGCAACGGTGTAGTGGTAGGGCGCATTCAGTTCCTGCCTGTCCGCCTCCTGATCGTTCCACGGGCCGCCGATGGCATCCAACGGCGTGCGCTTCCAGTCAGCAAACACATTTCGTTCTGCGTTGAGACCGATCTTGGTGAGGTTGGCCTCGGAGAGGTTGCGCTTCCGCAGCAGTCGCTCGCGTTCTTTGTTCTCGGCCTGGCTGGCATCCGCATCGCGCTTTTTCCCGCCAAAGACGAATCGGCCCGGGATGTAGCTTTGAGACTTGGGCTTCTCTTTCAACACCAGCGCCTGGATGCTGGCGAGCTTCGTGCGGTTCATGTCGAGCGTGAGATCGACCTCGAAGACGATGGCATCCTGCGGCACCACAAACTTCAGCGCGCCGGGTGGTCGCACACCGGCCGCATCCGCGCCGAGCACCTTGGCGTTTTCACCGTCCACACCCCAGGCGAAGGGTTTGCCGCTGTTGGCACCGACGAGTTTCACCACGTCCTGCCAGGGCTTGGCGCTGCCGTCTTTGAAAAGGATGCGGCCCTTCTGCCACACGGCGTATTCGCCGCGCCCACCATCGCCTGCGTCGGTGACGATGAGAAAAAGCTCGCGTGCATTGCCGATGTCGATGCGGAAGGGCCAGTGGCCGTGCTGCGTTGCTGCTTCGAGCACCTCTTCCCGTGCTTCGTGGAAACTGATCTCGTAGGGCGGAGCGAAGTCCTCCTTGTTCACCGCGATCGAGCCGCCGCGTTTGCTCGTGGCGATGGCGAGGCACTCGGCGCGGAGTTTTTCGGCGCTGATGTTTGCAGGAATGGCCCGCCATGCCTTTGCCCAATCGGCAAAGGGGGATTGGGCATCGGTGTTGTTTAGGATGTGCGTCCACTTCTCCAATGCGGCTGGCGCAAGCGCAGCGGCAACGGCTTCAGGACCGCGCTTTGCCGCTTCAAGGTAAAGCGCATGTGCGGAACCAAACTTGGCCATGAGAGCTTCGCGATGTTCGGCGCCCCATTTTTGCTGCTGCGTCACATGCCAGGCGATGATGTCATCCGTGGCCTCTTTAATGGCCTGTTTCGTCTCCTCCACCGGTTCGCGTGGCACGGCGCTCCAGACGAGGCCGTCATGCGGCGACACCCGCAGATGCTTCAGTGCTCCTTTCGCAGCCTCGAGATACTTCTCGAACTGCGCCGTGCCCATGCCTTGCGCCTCGCCGACATTGGAGAAACCTTCACCCGCACCGCCTTCGTTCGGCAGATACTCGCCGGCCTTCAAGACGATGCCGCCGCTGAGATCACGGATGACGTTGAGATATTCGTGCCGCGTGAGACGCGGCATCACGACCATTCCGGGATCATCCATGCTCGCTTCCGCCATCGCATCGAGCTGTTCCTGCGCCCACGCGATCATCTCCGCCTTCTGCGCAGCATACGGCTGCTTCCGCGACTTCTTCGGCGGCATGTCGCCTTCCGCAATGCGCAGGATGATCTCCTCCAGCGTCGCGACGGAGGCGATGTCGGACTTCTTTGCGAGAAACCCCTCAAGATCCAGATCGCCCTCAGCCTGCGTGGCATCGTGGCATTTGAAGCAGTGTTGTTCGAAACTCATCGGCGCGGCAGAGGCACCTGTGAGCATCATCAGAAAGCTGGTCAGCACCCGCCTCATGGCTTTGCGAATTGGATCAGCCAGTCCGCAGCCAGACGCGACCAGCTTGTTACGGGTTCATGAGTCGCACGCAGGCCATAGCCGTGGCCACCGCGGGGGAAGAGATGCAGTTCTGCCGGAACTTTTTCCTTGGTGAGTGCGGTGAACAGGGCGGTGCAGTTGAGGCAGTTCACGCGATCATCCTGCGCCATGGCAAAGAACATCGGCGGCGTGTCTTTCGTGACTTTGAGGTAGGGCTTCAAGCCGCCCGTTTCTTTGTCGTAGAAGCCACCGGGGTAAATCGGCAGCGCGAAGTTCGGCGCGCAGCTTTGTTCATCGGCAGCGTCGATCTTTGAATAGAGTCGCTGATCTCGAAGAATCGCGGTGAGGCCTGCCGTTTCACCACCGGCGGAGAATCCCATGATGCCGATGCGGGGCGGATCGATGCCCCATTCGGCGGCGTGGGCTCGTGTGAGGCTCATGGCACGCTGCGCGTCCATCAGCGGGCCGACGACTTTCAGAGGGGCGTTGCCCTGCTCGTTCAAATCGTTGCCATGATGCCCGGTCGGGACACGATACTTCACGACGATGGCGGCAAACCCGAGCGAGTTCAGCCATTCGGCCACTTCGGTGCCTTCGAGATCCCAGGCGAGGATGGAAAAGCCACCGCCAGGACAGACGAGCACTGCGCCGCCATTGGCTTTCGCTTTTTCAGGCAGATAAACATGCATCTGCGGTGTGCTGACATGGCCCAGTTTGATGATCCGGCGACCCACAATCAGTTTATCCTCCTGCTTCGTGAGGTCGCGCTCCGCGCCTTCAGTCTTGGCAGGCGGCCCCGGAGGTTTTGCAGGCCAGAGGTTGAGAATTTGAGGTGCGGCAGACAGGAGTGTCTGCATCACAAGCAATGCGACGATGGTTTTCATGACAGTGGCATTTCCTCGACGCTGTCGCCGAAGCGGTCGATTGAGAGTCCCATGCGACGGGCGAGGGCGAGGTAGAGATTGCAGGCGCGTTGCTGTTCCTCGGACTTGGCACCGGTGTCGATGACCCGGCCGCCAGCGATGCTGCCGCCGCCGTGACCGGCGAGGATCATGGGGAGATTTCGCCCGTCGTGGCTGTCGCCGTTGAACATGTTGCTGCCGAATTGCAGCATCACGTTGTCGAGCATGGTCGTGCCGCCGCCTTCGTCGATCTGTTTCATCTGCGTCATGAGATAGGCGAGCTGTTCGACGTGGAATTGATTGATGCGCTGATACGAGGCGAGCTTTTTCGGATCCTCCTTGTGATGCGAGATGCCGTGGAGCTGGTCGTTGAGCACGCCGTCGAGGAAGCCGAACTTCATGTGCGACACGTCGCGGTTGAAGATGAGCGTGGCGACGCGAGTCTTGTCCATGCGCCAGGCGAGCAGGATGAGATCGAGCATCATGCGCATGTGGTCGCGCACGTCTTGCGGGAGCTCGGCGGCAGGGCGCTGCATGTCCGGCTTCGTCAAACCGGGACGCCAGCCTTCGAGGCGTTCCTCCTTCGTGGCACGCTCGATGCGCGTCTCCAGATCGCGCACGCTGTGCATGAATTCGTCGAGCTTCTGCTGATCCTGGCCGCCGAGGTTCCTCCGCAGGTCCTTGGAATGCGACAGCACGGCATCGAGCACGCTTTTGTCGCGCAGGAGGCCGCTGGTGTCGAACAGCCGGTCAAACACGGCACGCGGATACACCTCCGGCGCGATCGGGGTGTTTTTCGACGACCATGAAATCGTCGAGTAATAAACCGCAGGCACGCCGCCACGCAGTCCGCTCTCCGACGGCTCCACCGCGAGCACGAGACTCGGCAGGGGCGTCTGCCGTCCGGTGTGTCGCGCGATGCGCTGGTCAATCGATTCGCCACCTTCCGGGATGAGCGTTTCCTTGAACTTCGCGCCGCTGAGGTAGTTCGAGAACAGCGGCCAGTGCGGTCCGCTGGTGTTGTTGAAGACGTGCAGATCCTTCAGCACGGTGATGTGCTGCTTCAGGCCCTCCAAGGGTTTCAGCGAACTGGAAAGCGCCATCGCATCACCTTCACCGGAGGCGTCCCACTCATGAGGATTCACGCCGTTGGCGAAGAGCAGGCAGCCGTAGCGAACGGGCGCTTTCGCCGTCGTTTGGGCGAGCGATTCCATCCACGGCAGCGCGAGCGTGGCGCCCATTCCTCTGAGCAGGTGACGGCGATTCATCAGGGTGTGTTGCGGATGTGGTTGAACGGATAAGACTTCACGATCTCGACGATCACGCGGCTGAACTTCCAGCCGTCGGCTTTCGCGGCCTCCTCGATCTGCGCGACGACGGGCATGTCATAGACAGCGAGTTCGCGGCCGAGCGCGTAGCTCAACAGGTGTTCGATGAAACCGCGGGTGAACTCGTGCGGGTTTTGAGCGAGGAGGGCTTTGAACTCGGCGGGGCCGTTGAATGGAGTACCACTCCATTCGGCGCGGGCATCGACGGACTGGCTACCGTCATTGTCGCGCCAGGAGCCGATGGCGTCGAAGCGCTCCAAGGCGAAGCCGGGCGGATCGAGACGGACGTGGCAGGAAAAGCACGCGGGCTTGTCGCGATGTTGCTCGAAGCGCTCACGCACGGTTTGCGGCGTGCTTTGCGATTGCGGCTCGTCTTTGAGTGCAAAGGCGACCTTCGGCTCCTGCGGCGGACGGTTGAAGATGGTTTCGAGCAGCCATGCGCCGCGCTTGACCGGACTGGTGCGCACTGGCAGCGAGGTGACGGTGAGCGGACCGGCCATGGTGATGTAGCCGCCGCGGCGCTGGTCCTTCAACGGCACGCGGAGCCACTTGGAGTTTTGTTTGGCATCAATGAGCACGTTGCTGTTCGTGGCCTTGGCAAGTGTGGCCGTGTCGATGTCGTAGAGCTTGGCGAGCCGTCCGTTGAGCCAGGTGTAATCGGCGGCGAGCAGATCGAGAATGCTGCGATCTTCGACGAGCGTGGTTTCAAAGAGCAGCAGAGCCTCGACCAGCATGGAGCCGTGCAGCGTGACCTTGCCCTGTGGGCCGCTGTAGAACCCTTTGAAGAGTTTGGGGTCAGGCTTCGCTGTCATGAGCTGATCCAGGCGCAGCCATTGCGTGGCGAAGGACTCGCTCAGTTCACGAGAACGCGGATCGTGTAGCAGGCGCTGGGTTTGAGCTTCGAGCACCGCGGGATCCGTGAGTCGCGCGCCGAGCAGCTCGTCATCCGGCGGCGCTGCCCAAAGGAAGAAAGCAAGCCGGGTAGCGAGTTCGTGGTTCGTGAGCGATTTCACACTACCAGGGCCCGTGCCGGTCTCCGCAATGTAGAGAAATTCCGGCGAGGTCAACGCGGCGGCCAGTGCGGCTTTCATCGCATCCTCAAACGACAACTCACGATCGCGGGCATCGTTGAAGACTTCGATGTAGCGTGAGACGGTCTTGTCATCGACGGGACGACGGAAGGCGCGAGCGAGAAAAGCGGTGAGACGCTCACGCGCCACGTTGCGTCTTTCCCTCTCGGACATTTTCTGCCCCGGCTCCATTGTTGGCGCAGCGGCAACAGCGGTCGCCCCATCAGTGAGGAAGGCGAGGTCGTCGAACAGTGCGTAGTTGCCGCTGAACTTCGAGCCATCGAGTCGCAGGCCGACGATGTGTTCATTCTTCGGAGCGCGGAAGGCAAAGAAGGTGTTGCCGCGCCCACCTCCGGTGATGAAATCATGTGAAAGCTGGGAAGTGCCACCGCCGCTGAACAACGCCGTCATTTCGATTGTGCCCGACTCCTTGTCCCGACTCAGCGCGCACAAGGCCAGTTCGGTGATGCCTTCGCCGCCAACGCCGTCTTCGATCGCGAAGTCGAGCGTGAGCACTTTCTTCTGCTTCTCGTGATTCGTGAAGAGCGACTCACCAGATGTCTCGCCAGCAGTCGAGAATCCCGCGACCCACAAATCCTCGTGTGCCGTGATGACCAGCGACTTCGAGGCAAAGCGCACGCGGATGGGCTGTCCCGCCTTGATGACAATGCTGCGTCCGGTCGCATCCCACACGCCGCCTGTGCCGTCCGCAACAGCGGTCTGCATCGCGAAGCGGAACTGGTAATCGAGCGTCGAAACAGCGCCGTTTTTGGCCTGAAACGGCAGGTTCAGGTTGGGCGCGAACTCCTTCGACGCGGTCCAGGTATTCACCTCGCCTTCCTCGATCACAGGCTGGGCTTTCAGCGGCTGCGCGGGGTCATGAATGAGTGTGCGGAAGATGCTGCTGAGTTGCGGCAGTTTTGGGCTGGCAACGATTTCGCGTGCGGCGGCGAGGTATTGCTCCAGCAGCATCGGCGAGAGGTTCATGGCCTCGCCACGATTGCGAAAGCCGTGTTCCGCGCGGTTTTCACCGGGCAAACCGAGGTCGGGCAGCAACACGGGATACTTCAATCCATACTCGCGCATGGAGACCTCGACGCTATCGCCCATCCTTCCGCTCGCAGGTTGAAAGTAGCTCTTGTTGGAAAGCGGCAAGCGCTCAGGAAACATGAACACGTCCATCTCCAGGCCAAAGAGATCGCGCACGCTGTTGTTGTATTCGAGGCGGGTGAGACGTCGCAGGACTGGATTCCCCGGATCGAGCGCATCCAGCACCGGATCCGGCCGTGCAGCGATGTCCATGATCCACGTCATGAGTTCCTGCCGCTGCGCGTCGGTTGGCTGGGATTTCTGCTTCGGCGGCGGCATCTGATGCGACTCGATCTTTTCATAGACCGAGCGCCAGATTGCGCGATCACGCATCACGGCGGCTTCATCCGTAAAGCCAGACAAATCGAGATCGCCCTTCTTCGCATCGCTGTCGTGGCAGTCGAGGCAGTGCGTGTCGAGAAACGTGCGGAAATCAGCAGCGCTGCTCAAGACGGGGATCAGAAGTGCGGCTGCAAGCAGGTGCCTCATGGAAGAGTGGAGAGCTCGAAATGCGCGACGGTCAGACCGGTGTCCTGCTTGAACGAGGACAGCAGGAAGGAGGCGACGATGTTCCCGGCGGGCGTGGGGTGCTGCGCACGCACATGCGGACGGCGATCCACCGGCTTGAAGCGGTTCAGGGGAATCTCGAGTTCACACCAGCCATCGGCATCCGGGCGGAGTTCATCGCTACCGATCTTACACTCGAAATTGCCGCCGAAACCGCCGTTGGGCTGATGGGTGAGTAGCATGAGCTGCAGCGGAGCGGGCGCGTCTTGTTTGAGGCGATAACGGATCAAGCACTTTTCCGTGACGACCAGCGCGAGCGGCGGATTCAGATAGCCGGTGCGAATGGAAACGCCGAAGTGCGTGACGACCGCGCCTTCCTTGGTTTTTTGCGCGACATACGGACTGGCCACCATGCGACCACCCTCCGGCGTATCACGCCAGATGCCGCGCCAGATTTGCGGCGGGACCGTGGTGGTGAAATCAAAACGCCAGCGAGTGAGCGGCTCCGGCGTGACCGCAGGATCGAGCTTCAAGCTGCTGTTGAGCGAGGCCACAGCGCTCGATTGCGCTGGCACGTCGATGGAGGTGCCATCCGCGAGGCGCTTCAGCCTCACGAGCCCTTCATCGACCTTCAACAAGGTGTCGTCGGGTCGGGCGGAGAGGTTGAAGGTGGTTCCAACGATCTCCGCCTCTGCGCTCGGCGTGCGAACGATCATCGGGTGCCCGCGTGGTTGCGGTTTCACCTGCGCCGACAGCGATCCCTTGCGCAGCACGAGCAGTTTTTGGTCTTCTTCGGAAAACGAAAGCTCGGATTCACCCGTGAGCGAGATGATCGTGCCATCGGCGAACTGAAGCTGAGCGCTGGCGGTCTCGCCGAGGGTTTCCAGCGTGCCTGCCGCGAGTTTTTCGCCGTCGTTAACATTCACGCGCATCTCACCGCCGTGATTCCACACGACAGTGCCGGAGGAATCGACCAGCGTCAGCACCAGTGCATCACTACTGCCGAGCCAGAGCCAAGCACTCGTGGCGAGAACGGCAATGGAGGCGGCGAGCGTGAGGCGGACACTCCTGTCTGCCCGGAATCGTGTCGGGGTGCGCGGAGAAAAAACAGGAGTGTCTGTTTCACGCTGGCGGGCCATGTCGCCCATGGCGACGGCTTGCTCGGCGATCTCGCGCAGATGCCCGCGGAGTTCCGCGTCATCGCGCAGGCGTTGATTCACGGCCGCATGCTCCGCAAGTGTGAGCGTGCCGTCGAGGAGGCGCTGGATGAGCAGGTCGTCGTTCATGCGGAGATTCAGGTGGGGCAGACAGGAGTGTCTGCGTCGCGGGAGAGGCGGTCATCGACACACTTTTTCAATTGGCGATGCAAGCGCGAGAGACGCTGATAGACCGCCTCGACGCCCGCACCGACTTTGTCGGCGACTTCCTGGCAAGAGCGGCCTTCAAAGTAGCGAAGCTCTAGAAGTTCACGCGACTTGTCCGGCACGCCGGCGAGGCATTCGCGCAGCGCCTCCATGCGTGGCCCTTCCGGTTGCGCGGTCTTCGTTTGCCATTCGTGATCAAGCAACTCCAAGACGTCCGGGTCGAGCCCCAGCGTCTCGTTCTTGCGCTTTCGCAGCCAGTCGATGGCCTCGCGCTTCGCGGAGATGGTGGCCCAAGACAGCAGCGCGCCCTCGTGCTCAAACGTGACTCCGCGCGTGACCGACTTGAGCGCGACATTTTGAAAAATGTCCTCCGCAGCTTGTGCATCGTTCACGATCAGCCACGCCGCAGCGCTGAGACGCTGGCGTGCGGCAAAGAGGTGACGGAGGATGTCTTCGTGATCGAGAGGCATGCATGTTTGCAACGCGACTCGCGAACCATTCCTGACAGACGACCGCAGACTCTGATGGTCGTCAGCTCAGGCTAGGCCAAAATCTTGTCCACCACATGGCAAGGCTCGACGCCTGTCAGCTTGAAATCGAGTCCGGCAGACCGGAATGAAAGTCGTTCATGATCGATTCCGAGACAATGCAGAATGGTCGCTTGCAGATCGGCCACGTGGACTTCGTCCTCGACGATGTTGAATCCCATGTCATCGGTCGCACCCAGGGTGACCCCACCTTTGATGCCCCCACCCGCCATCCACATGCTGAAGGCCTGAGGATGGTGATCCCGCCCCATGCTGCGACCCAGCGAGACGCTGGCCTCAACCATCGGAGTGCGTCCAAATTCACCGCCCCAGACGACCAAGGTGCTATCGAGCAGACCACGTTGTTTGAGATCCTTAATCAGCGCTGCGCTGGCCTGATCGGTGACGCCACAGTTCTTCTTCACATTGCCCGCGACATCACTGTGGGCATCCCAACCTTCGTTGTAGATATTGATGAAACGCACGCCACGTTCGACCATGCGACGGGCTAAGAGACAGGCTCGCGCAAAGGACGGCACCTTTGGGTCGCAGCCATACATTTCGAGTGTGGCTTTGTCCTCGCTCGTGAGGTCCATCAACTCCGGCGCGGAACTCTGCAAGCGATAGGCCATCTCGTAATTGGCAATGCGGGTCGCAGTCTCGCTATCGCCATCCAACTTCAGGCGACGCTGATTCATCGCGTTGATGAGATCGATGGTGTCCTTTTGGGTGGTGCTACCGATCCCTTCGGGCGTGCTGACATTCAGGATCGGGTCGCCCGAATTGCGAAATCGTGTCCCGGAATAGACACTGGGCAGAAAGCCACTGCTCCAGCAGGCCGCACCACCACTGATACCGCTACCGGTGCTCATCACGACAAAGGACGGCAGATCGCGCGACTCAGAACCGAGACCATAGGTGATCCACGACCCCATGCTGGGGCGTCCCGGTTGCGAGAAGCCGGTGTTCATGAAGATCTGTGCTGGCGCATGATTGAACTGCGTGGTGCGGCAGGATTTCACGATGGCGATGTCATCGGCGATGGTCGCCAGATGCGGCAACATCTCCGAGAGCTCTTGTCCACTCTGTCCATAGCGCGCGAATTTGTAGCGCGGGCCCAGCACTGCGGCGTCAGGGCGAATGAAGGCATAGCGCTGCCCACCAATGATCGACGGCGGCAGCGGCTTGCCTTCGAACTTCGTGAGCATGGGCTTATTATCAAACAACTCAAGCTGCGACGGCGCGCCAGCCATGAACATGTGGATTACAGCAGTCGCCTTGGGCTGGAAATGCGTCGGGGCAACCACATTCGGACTCCTCGCCGCTCCATAGGCTGAGTCCGCCAAGAGCGATGCCAAAGCGATTTTTCCAGTGCCTATCGCGCAGTCCTGGAAGAAGTGGCGGCGGGTGATGTTAGGAGTGTTCATGGGTGAGTGATGGCTTCATCGAGGTTGAGGACCGCACGACTCACAGCGGACCATAAGGCTTCGTCAACCAGCTTCTGGTCGCGCTGCTTTTGCAAAAACGCGGTGAACAGCGCCATCTCATCGGGCGCAGGAGGCCGCGTGGCGCAGCGGCGGAAAATGTTTTGGAGCCGCTCATCATCCGATGATGATTCAGCCATCACTTGCTTGGCCATGGCCTGGGCGGCCTCCATGAACATCTGGTCATTGAGCAGGGTCAGCGCCTGTAGGGGACTATTCGAGACATCGCGACGGGCGAGGCAGGTTTCTCCGGTCGGGGCATCGAAGGTAGTGGACATGGCAAACGGAGCGGTTCGCTTCATGAAGGTGTAGAGACTGCGACGATAGCGATCTTCCCCCTCGCTGGTTTTCCACTCTACCTTGCCGTAAGTCCCTTCGGTGGTCACGCTCTGCGGTTGGGGTGGGTAAACCCCTGGGCCGCCCATCTTCAGCGACAAAACCCCAGCAGCCTTTAGCGCGGCATCGCGGACGATTTCGGCATCGAGTCGGAACCGCGCACCCCGTGCGAGCAGGATGTTTTCGGGATCGCGCTGAGCCAGTTCGGGCGATGTCTGACTGCTCTGCTTGTAGGTCGCACTGGTGACGATCAGGCGGTGCAGCTTCTTCATGGACCAGCCCTGCTTCATGAATTCGACCGCCAACCAATCGAGCAGCTCAGGGTGTGAAGGAGGTTCGCTTTGATATCCGAAGTCCTCGAGAGACTTCACGATGCCTCGGCCAAAAAGCGCCTGCCACTGCCGATTCACCGTGACGCGAGCGGTCAATGGATTGTCGGGTGCGAAGAGCCACTTGGCAAAGCTCAGTCGGTTTGGCGGTGCATCCTTGGGCAGCGCCGGCAGAAAGGCAGGCACACCGGGTGGCACGACTTCTTTTGGCTGGAGGTACTCACCCCGATGATAGCGATGGGTGACCCGCGGATTGTCGGCAGGGCGCTCCTTCATGACCAAGGTCGGAAGACCGCGCGGCGGATTCTTGCGTGCAGCCACTAGCGGTGCGACCACTCTTTTCATTTCGGGTGCCGTTTCGAGGAAACGCTGCAGGAGCGCTGGACTGCGCTGACCACTCGCCAACTTCTCCTCAACCTCCGCCGGATGGCCCGTGGCTGAGGCATGCGGGCTGCTGGTAACCGAGATTCGGAAATGGCCGAGCGGGCAGGCGTAGTGTTTTTCAAACAGCATTTTCAAGTCAAGACCGCCGCTGAGATCGATCGGCTTTTCAAAGTGAAACACCGCCGCCTGCGCCACGCCATACCCACCGAGCACTTGCCATCCGCTCGACATTTCACCGTCTAGCGCTGCCGATGCGTTGTTGGTTTTTCGCTTTCCTGCGGCAGCTTTTTTCGCCGGGGCAGCATCGCTGATCTTGTCTTCCTCAGCATCATTCGTGGCATCGGCATCGATGATCGCGAGACGCTGACCGTTTTGGGATGCCTGGAGCTCGCTCAAAAAGAATCCGCCCAATGGACCTTCGTAGTTGGTGAGGCCGGGACCATCGTTGGGCAGACTTGGATCTGAGCTGACCTCGATACGCAAGGCAGTGACACCTTTGATGGGAGCGACAAAACGCAGATCATAGACATCACTCTTGGAGATGTCGCCACTCCCAAGAATATAGCCATCCTCCTGTTGCTCCAGGTGGGGCATGGTCGTTGTCATCTTGACCGGCCGAACCACTTCCCACTGGGAGGCCTTGGGAGCTTCTTGGGCGATCCATTCTTGGAAGCGCTTCTCCATTGGCACCTTTCCTCCCGGGAACTTCGCAGGCAAGTCTGCCTCCATCTTTGCTAGCCCAGCCCGCCATGTTTTTTCCTGATCCAAAACGTCGTGATTCGGAATGTAATAGGTGGGTTCGCTGGCGTTGTTCAGCAGCGCCATGACGCTGTAATAATCCGTGTGCAGAATGGGGTCGTACTTGTGCGTGTGGCACTGGCAGCAGTTGAGCGTCAGCCCCATCCAGGTGGTTCCCGTCACACTGACGCGATCCACCATGGCATAAAATCGGTATTCATTGGGATCAATACCACCCTCTTCATTGAGCATGGTGTTGCGATGGAAACCGGTAGCAATCAGATCTTCTGGTCGAGCATTCGGCAACATGTCGCCTGCGAGTTGTTTGATGCTGAACTGGTCAAAAGGCATGTCGTCATTCAGCGCTTGCACGACCCAATCCCGGTAGGGCCAAATGCTGCGCGGACGGTCTTTTTCAAAACCGTTGGTATCCGCATAACGCGCCAAATCCAACCAACGTCTCGCCCAACGTTCGCCGTACTGCTTGGACGCCAAGAGCGTATCCACCAGCCTCTCGTAGGCATCGGGATCCCCGTTTCGCACAAACGCATCCGCCTCTGCCGGTGTCGGCGGCAATCCGATGAGGTCCAGATAGAGCCGCCGAACCAGGGTGTATCGATCCGCCTCGGGCGAGGGTTTCAGACCTTCCTTTGCCAACCGTGCCTGCACAAAGGCATCCACCGGATGCAGTCCAGCGATGGGTAGCGGCGCTTGCTTTGGCTGCACATAAGCCCAGTGAGCCTCATACGGCGCACCGTCGGCGATCCACGCCTTCATTACCGCCTTTGCAGCTTCCGGCAGCACCGTCTTCGTGTGCGGCGGCGGCATGACTTCGTCTTCATCCGCACTGAA
This sequence comes from Verrucomicrobiaceae bacterium, assembly GCA_024232965.1. GTDB lineage: Bacteria > Verrucomicrobiota > Verrucomicrobiia > Verrucomicrobiales > Verrucomicrobiaceae > JACKQF01. Next base: position 17,294 of record JACKQF010000016.1, read on the forward strand.
GATACGTTTGATTACCTCACTTGCCTCGGGCTTGCCTGGCACGATGGCAGTCTCTCCAGACTTCCCCTTCCCGACGGCAAAGTCGCGCAGATCCAATCGCAACTGCCCTTTCCGGCCATGCTCGTCCATCCCATGACACTTGAAACATTGCTGAGCGAGAATGGGCCGAACGTCGCGGTTAAAATCGACCGCATGGACGCTGGTCGCGACCACGCAGGCGAGGACGATGGAGTAAATCTTGAGGGGCTTCAACACGCACAGTACTACGGTCTTCGTCCGCAGATCTGCACATCAATCCACATCAACGCAGAGGATGACAAGGGACGAGCGCAATAGAACAATCGGCCCTATTTATTCAGGAAAATCTGACTCTGAACCGCAGCGTGTACCAGATCGCGGATCCCATATCCCCTGCCCTTCGCCTCCGCCGTGATACGATCCAATTCCGCCCGATCCGAGAAGCCCATGCCTCGTCCGGTGGCGAAGGTCAGCAATTTTTCCACAAAGGCGCGAGCCACCCGTTCCTGCTGGGACATCAGCACCTTCTGGAATGCAGCGAAGTTCTCAAATTTTGTGCCATCGGGGAGCTCGCCAGCAGGATCCACTGCAGGCCCGAGCCGATACCGCACTTTGCGTCCCTCCACCGACAGCTTCACCTGCTCACCCTCGCCGATGCTGCGGAATCGATCCCGCCAACCACCGATAACGTCGTAACTCTCTAGAGCGAATCCAGCCGGATCAATCGACCGATGGCAGCCGTTGCAGCTTTCCATCTGGCGATGTTTATCGAGGATCTCGCGCATGGTTTTTGCCCCACGAATATCGGGCTCCACTCCAGGTATGCCTGGGGGTGGCGGAGGCGGCGTCAGGCCGAGGAGACGGTCCATCACCCACACGCCGCGAATCACCGGCGATGTGTTCGTCCCGTTGGCAGATACCTTGAGGATACTGGCCTGAGTCAAAAGCCCGCCCCGCTTGCTATCAGCAGGCAGCGGGGTCCTGCGCACATCGATACCGCTGACACCATTGATGCCATAGTGTTTGGCCAGACGTGAATTCAGCATGGCGAAATCGCTGTTGATCAAATTCAACGCGCCCAAGTTCTGCACGATGAGTTCCCGAATGAATCCTCGCGTCTCGTTCAGCATCGAGTCCAGCAAGAGCCCGTCATACTCTGGATACAGCACCTTGTCCGGCGTGGTGAAATCGATCTCGCGCAGATTCAGCCATCCATCGGTGAAGTCCGAGATGAAGCGATCCAGAGTCTCGCTCTTCAGAAGGCGCTCGGTCTGCGCCTGCAACACCGCTGGCTTTGAAAGCTCCGCTGCCAGCAGGTCCGCATCAGGAGCACTGCGGGTCAGAAAGAAGCTAAGCCGGGCCGCCAGTTGACGATCATTCAGACGCCCCTCAGGCTCTTGCAGATAAAGGAAATCCGGCGAACAAAGAATTGCCACCGCTGCCGTCCGGATCGCAGAGAGGTAGTCATGGCTCTCCGCAAATTCAGCATCAAAGAGCTTGAAGTAGGGTTCCACGTCATCCACCTCTACTGGCCGACGAAAAGCCGCCACAGCAAAGGCGCTGAGCCCGCTTCGAGAGTCCGCAATCGGATCACCTCCCTCCACTCGATACTTTGGCTTGTAACCGCGTTGCTTCGCCTTCCAGGGTTGATCCGGCGGCACCTCGACCAACTTCGCCCCCCCTAGCAGTAGCGACTGTCCCTGCGGCGGCCATTCCGTGATGATCGGCCCTTCCAGCTCCACCGACAGTAGCGCCAACCCCTCGCCGGGATAGCTCGCAGGACCATCTTTGACAGCGGAATGACCATCGGGACCGTTGAGTCCTTGCGCACTGATTTTGACGCCAAATCCCTTCTTGAGATCCAGTGGAATTTCGACTGTGCCAGGCTTGTTGATGGGCAATTCGTGGTAGCTGCGCACCACCGCATCCGCACTGCGGAAATCGAAACTTCCCGTCACTAGCGCAAACACCACGGGTTCCTCAATTTGGTAGCCGTAGCCCGTCACTCGCAGTTTGTATTGCCCTGAAAACGGTGCCTTGAGGCTGGGAATCTGAGTGCTGGGAAATCCCCCATCATTGAATACGACGATCGCTCCGTCATCTCGTTTGAGCCAGTGTTTGCCCAGGTTCTCTTTGTTGCGATCACTCTCCAACGTAAATCTTTCCGTCTTCAACTCAGGCTTTTCACCTCCAGCGAGAGCCGCATCGAGAGCCATCTCCGCAGCCTCCATGTAGCGCATCATCTGCGGCCCTGAAATCGACAGCGCCTCGCCAATGTTATCAAATCCGTGGGCGCGACCGTCCTCTGGCAAGACATCGACAACATTGACGCTGACACCTAGCAGATCGTTGATTGTATTTTGATACTCATGACGGTTCAACCTGCGCAGGATGGTGCCCTTTTGCGCAGCGTGTTGGGCAACCAAGTCCCCGCCGAGCGAGGCCAAGAACTGCTGCATGCTGTCAGCCTGGGGGCGTTCCTTTTTTGCAGGCGGCATCTCCCCGGCGGTCACACGATCAAAGACGCGCACCCACTTCTTGTGGGCAGCGGCGTCCGCCCCATCAAAGGGCAATGCCGACAGGTCCAGCCCGCCCTTCTTCACATCCCCATCATGGCAGTCCATGCAGTATTGATCCAAAAACGGCTGCCATGCAGGCGATGCCGCAAGTGCGGCGTGGGAGGTGAAAAAGAGAAACCAGAGGGACTTCATGGGCACATCCTTAACGTCGGGAGGCCCCAAAATCTGACCACATCCACCGTCGCCAGACGCAATCCGAACATTTTATCGCAAAATTTACGTCCAAAAGAGCCTCCCGAACTCCTTATCTTAATAGAATGCGATTCTCCCTGTCCTCCATCCTACTCCTCCTGACCGTGGCCGTTTGCCACGGGGCCGACGATGCTGAGCGTGAAGCAGCCCGCTTTTTCGAAAAAGACGTTCGCCCCATCTTGGTGAACCGCTGCTACGAATGCCACAGCAAGACCAAGCAAAAAGGCGGACTGCGCGTTGACCACGTGGGTTACCTCAAGACCGGCGGAGACACCGGCCCTGCCCTGATCCCTGGCGCGCCAGAGAAGTCGCCAATGATCGAGGCGATCCATTACACCGATGAGGACTTCCAGATGCCGCCGAAGAACAACGGCGGCAAAATCCCAGATGCAGAGATTGCGACGCTCGAGAAGTGGATCAAAATGGGTGCCCCTTGGCCAGAAGACGCAGCTCACAAGGTCGTGGTGACTGAGGGCGGCTTTACCGAGGAACAGCGCGGTTACTGGTTCTTCCAACCGGTGGCAAAAGTGCAACCGCCTGCGATCAAGTCCGACTGGGTCCGCAATGACATCGACCGCTTCATCATGCAGAAACTCAAGGAAAACGGTCTAGACCATGCCGCTGAAGCTGACCGTCATGAACTCGTGCGCCGCGTCTATTTTGATCTTCACGGCCTCCCTCCCACGCGGGAGGAGATCGATGACTTTGTGAATGACAAAGACCCCAAGGCCTACGAGAAACTGGTCGATAAGCTCCTCGCTAGCCCTCGCTACGGCGAACGCTGGGCGCAGCACTGGCTGGATCTGACCCGCTACGCAGAGAGCGACGGTTACAATGCCGACGCCTATAGGCCGAACGTTTGGCCCTATCGCGACTACGTCATCAAGAGCCTCAATGATGACAAGCCATACGACCAATTTGTGCGTGAACAGATTGCTGGAGACGAGATCGCCCCCAATGATCCCGATGTCCTCATCGCCACCTGCTTCCTTCGCAATCCCGTCTATGAATGGAACCAACGCGACGTGCGCGGCCAGTGGGACATCATCGTCACCGACATGACCGATACCACGGGCGAGCTCTTCATGGGGCTCAGCATGGGTTGCGCGCACTGCCACAATCACAAGTTTGATCCCATCCTGCAAAAGGACTACTACCGCCTGCGCGCCTTTTTCACTCCCGTGCAATGGCGCGACGACCTGAAGCTCGCAACGCCTGACGAGAAGAAGGCCTTCGACGAACAGCAGAAAAAGTGGGAAACCGCGACGGCCGAAATCCGAGCCAAGATGGACGCCTTGACTGCGCCGATCTTGGAGCCCAAAGTCGAACGCGCCCTGACCCGTTTCACGGAAGACCTGCAAGGCATGGTCCGCAAAACACCAGATCAACGCACCGCTCTCGAGCGCCAACTCGCAGGCCTTTGCGAGAGGCAAATGGAACACGAACGGCGCACCTTTGATCCGATGAAGAGCCTGCGCAAAGACGAGGACAAAGCCGCCTATCAGGCACTCGCGGAGGAACTGAAGAAGTTCGACTCGCTGAAGCCGAAGCCACTTCTCGATGCCTTCGTCGCCACCGATGCAGGTCCCAAAGGCCCATCAAATCCGCTCAAAACCCGCAAGGGCGAGCAAGAGATCGCACCCGGATTCCTCACCTTGCTCGAACCGAAAGAACCCGAGATCAAGCCCACGGGCAACTCCACCGGACGTCGCACCGTCTTGGCCAATTGGCTGACGCGCCCGGACAATCAACTCTCCACCCGGGTCATCGTGAACCGCCTCTGGCAGTATCATTTTGGCCGCGGCATCGTCGCGACGGCCAGCGACTTTGGGAAACTGGGAGAAGTTCCCTCCCACCCCGAATTGCTCGACTGGCTCACGAATCGTTTTGTCGCAGGCGGTTGGCACTTCAAGCCCATCCACCGGGACATCATGCTCTCCGCCGCCTACCGCCAAACCGCGCGTCGCGAACCCTCCGCTGCGGCGGCAAAGACCGATCCATCCAACCGTCTCCTCTGGCGGTTTAACCCACGTCGTCTCGATGCCGAGCAGATCCGCGATGCTCTCCTAGCTGCGAGTGGCGAGCTCACCATGACCGCAGGCGGCCCCGCCGAAGACGGCAATGGCACGCGCCGATCCATCTACACGATGAAGAAGCGCAACAATCAGAACGAACTGCTCCGCGCCCTCGATGCACCCTCCGGCTTTGCCAGCACGGCTGAACGCCAGAGCACGACCACACCGACGCAGGCGCTGCAATTGATCAATGGTGACTGGCTCTTGGCAAGGGCACGCAAGCTCGCTGCCCGAGTCAATAGCATCGACGACGTCTGGCTGGCCGTTCTTGGCAGACCCCCTGATGCCACGGAGAAGGCCTCCGCCGAATCCTTCCTGCGCAAGCGGGCGGGCGACGCGATGCCAAGCGATACCAAGACCACCACGGAGACGACCGAGAGTTTTGGCTTCAAGGAAAACACCCCGCAAGAGCGACTGCTAATCCAGACCTCGGAGAAGGAAGGCGATGAATTTACCATCGAAGCGATCGCAACCCTCAACACCATTGACGTAAACGCTTCTGTTCGAACCATCGCATCGCGTTGGTCACTGGGTAAAGACAGCATCGAAGCCTTCGGCTGGAGTCTCGGTGTCACCGGTGAAAAATCCCGCTACAAACCACGCAACGTCATCGTGCAACTCGTTGGCGAAGATGAAAATGCAAACATCGGCTACCAAGTCGTGCCATCCAATATCCACATCGAGCTCGGGCATCGCTACCACATCTCTGCCAGGATCTCGTGCGTTGAACACACCGTCGCCTTTTCCATTCAGGATCTGACGACGCCAGGCTCACCACTGCAAAGCGTCGTCGTGCCCCACGACATCCGCGCCAAGCTTAGCGTAGGCTCCTCTGGGCTGGTGGTCGGCGGTCTCGGCAAGCGCGCTCCGTCTCACCAGTGGGATGGGCAGATCGAAGCCTTCAGGCTCGCCACCGGAATGCTACAGGACAAAGAAATGGGCAACGATCCTGAGGATTGGAAACGCGGCCTCATCGTCTGGCGCGCTGCCGATCCCATGAACTCCCAGATCGCCTGGTCAGGCTCCGACACCAAGACGGTCGAGCCCGACGATCCGTACCATCAAGCGATGAACGACCTCTGCCAGGTCCTTCTCAACACCAACGAATTCTTCTACCTCCATTAACGCCATGCCTTGCCATCGATTTGACCTTCCCAGCAGTCGCCGCGACTTTTTGCAAAGTGCCGGTTGCGGTTTCGGTGCCGTAGCCCTGGCCGCCCTCATGGGCGATCAGGCCCAGGCCTCAGCCGCCCAGTTGCCGCAGCGCATCGCCCGGGCAAAAAGCGTCATCTTTCTCTTCATGGAAGGCGGCCCCAGCCATCTGGACACCTTTGACTACAAGCCCTTGCTGAACAAATTGGCCGGACAGACACTGCCCGCCAGCTTTAAACCGCCCATCACGGCCATGGGCGAGTCCGGATCGCCCCTGCTAGAGTGCAAACGCACCTGGAAGCAACGCGGCAAGAGCGGGCTGTGGATTTCTGATTGGTTTGAAAACGTCGCGACTCATGCCGACGATCTTGCCGTCATTCATTCCTGCGCATCCAGCGGCATCAATCACGCAGGCGGTGTTTGCTCGATGAATACCGGCTCAGTCTTCGGCGGGCGCCCATCTCTCGGCGCTTGGGCTTCCTATGGACTCGGCACCGAAAACAAAAACCTGCCTGGTTTCGTTGTCATCAAAGACAGTGAAGCCACCGTCGTGAACGGCGTTCGCAATTGGGGCAATGGCTTCATGCCAGCCGTGTATCAAGGGGTCGAGTTCAACTCCGATGGAGTGCCCATCAAATACCTCGACAACCCCAAAGGCGTGGATCGCAAACGTCAGCGCGACAAGCTTGATCTGCTCGCCTCACTCAACGAACACTACGGTGCAACCCGCCAAGACAACACCGAACTCGATGCCCGCATCCAAGGCTACGAACTCGCCTATCAGATGCAAGCGGAGGCACCCGAAGCCGTGGATCTGAGCAAAGAAACCGAGGCCACCAAAAAGCTCTACGGCATGGATCAAGAAGCGACCGCTGTGTATGGACGCAACTGCCTGCTGGCTCGTCGTCTCGTTGAAAACGGCGTCCGCTTTGTGCAACTCTACAGCGGCGCAGGCAGCAAGTGGGACAGCCACAAAGGCATTGAGGTCAATCATTCCCGCCTCTGCAACGCTGTGGACAAGCCCATCGCTGGCCTGCTGGCGGATCTCAAGGCACGCGGCATGCTCGACGAAACACTCGTGATCTGGGGCGGCGAGTTCGGCCGCACTCCGATGAGCGAGCAAGGCGATGGCCGCGACCACAACCCCACTGGCTTCACGATGTGGATGGCAGGCGGCGGCGTTAAAGGCGGCCGAACCTACGGTGCCACCGATGATCTGGGCCTGTATGCAATCGAAGATCGGCTGCACGTTCATGACCTCCACTCCACCATCCTCTACCTCTTGGGGCTCGATCACACCCGGCTGACCTACAATCACAAGGGTCGCCCAGAACGCATCGATCAAAACGAAGGCAACGCCTACACGAAGCTCCTGGAAGCCTGATCACACCTCCACATCGATCACTTCACATCGGTGGGTAAAGAGCAATTGGCATCGGATCACCTCCGGTGCCAGTCCCGTCATTCGACATAGCACCTCGCGATAGGTCTGGAGCTGTGGACGATAGCCATTGATGCGTTCAGCCAAAGCCTCTGCGCCATCGACCTTGTCCGTCTTAAAGTCCAAGATCGTCGCTGAACCAGCTTCCAGGATGACTCGGTCGAAGGTGCCAGACAGCCACTCGCCCTTCAGCAAAATCTCAAACCGCTTCTCCCGCCAACACTGGGCCGCTGGCGATGGACGACACAAAGCCTTGCGCGCCGGAGCCGCAGCAAGACAACGCCGGACCTCATCCAGCGCTCGATTGCGAATGCTCGGATCAGGACATGGGACAGCAGCCCAGAGTTTCTCCAAATCTGCAGTGTCCATCTCATCCAGCCAAAGAATCTGCTCAAACAACGCATGTACCAGGGTGCCGTAGGATCGGGCAAATCTTCCACCGCGAGAGAACAGTTGCTTGGCCGTGACAATAGAAGTTTCAGAACCACTCGGAGTCCGCCGCACAGGACGCAGGCGAGTCTCGCCAGGCACCACGGAGCGATCCGGTGCCTCTGTTTCAGCATCCTCAGGCAGTGCTTTGCGCGGCAGTTTCTCAAACCAATGCCGATCCGTTGCTGAGGTCTCACTTTCAAAATACGCATCTGCCTCCACGCCACAGAAGTGGGTGCGTGGTGCCTCCCCCTTCCCGCCTAGAGTCGTCTCTAGCAGCTTGATGAAGTTCTCCGACTTGGAGTTAGCGGAGCGCGGAGCTGTGATGAGATAGTTCGCATACTTGGCCCTCGTCAGTGCCACGTAGAATTTGCACAACTCCTCATAGGCAGCCTCTGCCTCGCGCTCCTCTCGGTATTCCTTCAGCACCTCATCCGCCTTCACGATGTCTGAAGACGGCAAATCAAACACCCACTCCACTTCCCGCTTTTCACCACGCTTTACTCCGATCCCGCGACGCACCGTGCGCATCGAGTTCCCTTCCAGATCGGGCAGGATCACGCAGTCAAAGGTCAGGCCCTTGGACTTGTGGATCGTCATGATCTGCACAGCGTTGCGAGTGTCTGGCTCGCGCACTGTGTAGTTCCCGGCGTAGCCGAGGAATTCATCGATATCACGACTGCCACTGGCATCAAAGAGTCGCGCAGCCAAGGCAAAGTCCTCCGTGCGACGCAGGCTAAACTCATCCAGCGCCGTTCCACTCGACACCAGTTCACCGATCCAATGCCGCAGTGTTGCCTCAAATCCATCGTCAAACACTCGCCGCAGGACATCCGCACACAGACGTCCGGGATTCATCTCCAACCGATCAAACACCACCGCAAATGGCGTCATCCGCAGATGCTCCCAAGCCATCGTATCCCCCGGATGCGCCGCCGTCTTCAGCAGGCTTAGCAAAGCTAGCGTTACCGGATTGTCTGTAGCAATGGCGATCTCCGATTCACACATCACCGGAATCCGCGATGGCGAATGAGCACGCAGATAATCCACCAAATCACGCGCGGTTCGGTTGGCTTGAACAATGATCGCGCAGCTCAGACCAAGGGCGACAGGCTGGATCTCCTCCAAGATCCCAGACACCAGCGCAAAGTGATCTTCCTCTTCAACCTTGGCCCCATCTTGCGCCACCGGCTGCAGCATCGCGCAGTAGCCCGGCATGGTCTCGTGCACACCCGCCACGAGGTGCGGTTCCCACCTCCATCGATTGCGAGCATCTCTAGGCAGACTCATTTCTTCAAATGCCTTCGCATCACCAAAAACTCGATTCACGAGTTGAATCACATCATGCCCCGAGCGCCATGAAACATTCAGCGGCCGCTCTCGGATGCGCTGCACCTTCTCCGAATTGTAGCGATGCAGCACGTCCTCAAACAACTGCACATCACCCCCACGCCAGGCATAGATCGCCTGCTTGATATCTCCAACCTGGAAGAGCGTGCGTTCGTCTGAGACATCCTGCACGGCTTCATCGATCAGGTTTTCAATGACCGACCACTGAATGTGGTTCGTGTCTTGAAACTCATCCAGCAACCAGTGGTCGTAGCGCGAATCCAGTCGGTAATCGATGCGCAGACGTTCATCCGCCCCAGGCACCTGAGACAACATCGGACGCGGCAGATCCTTGGCAAACTCATGTCCGGCCAAAATCAATTCCATGTCCTGAAACGTCAACCGCCCCTGCCGCCGCACTTGGCGGGACCAGTTCTCCTCATACAGCGATAGCACCTCCCAGACACCCTGCGTGCGTTCCAGACGCACCACAATTTCCGCCCCGACGATTGATGTCACGATGCCACGCACCAGCAGGCAAGCCTCACGCTCCAGCTTCTGCTTCTTGCGATTCACCGTCAGATCACACTCACCCGCCTTCACCGCGTTCCATTCGGGCAGCAGCTTCTCGATGAAGAACTTCGTGCGTTTCGGAAAGGCATTCCCAGCGACATGCGCCAGTGCTTCGTCCTGAAACTCCCGCCAAAATTCCACCGCCGCCTCGGGCGCGTCATCTCGGTCAAAGATCACCAAGAGCTTCGCAAACGACTCCTTCAGATCCACCTGCGGAGCCAACCACTCACAGCGCCCGGGCCAGATTGCTTTGGGATTTCCCCACAGCTCTTTTCTTCCCGCATGCAGCATGATCTCGTGCTGATTCTCCACAAATTCATCCAGCACCGATCGGATGCTCGACTCCTCTTTGCCAAAGGTCGCCCGCCGAAAGGCCTCCAAGAAATCCTTCTGCGCTGCCAGACCGCCCGCACCTGTTTTCAGGCCCGGAAGACTGCGCCGAAATACTCGGCGATACACCCGCTCACGCTCCGTCGCACCTGCGTGCTCGCTCAGGATCTCAAAGTCACCCGCCAGACCAAACTCCGCCGGAAAGGCACGCAGAATCGATGAGAAAAAACTATCCAGCGTCCCCAGAAAGAGTTTGGGCATTCGCGAAATGAAGACCCGCAACAATTGGCGGTAGTCCTGCGATTTCAGGCGACGCAGGATCGGACGCAGCGGATCATTCGCCGCCTCGGGATCCACCGTTTCATCTCCCGCCAGACCGGCAGCATACTTCTCGCACGACGCCGCGCGCGCCAACTTCTCCAGGATCGAATCAAAGAACTCGCCCGCGGCTTTGCGCGTGAAAGTAACGGCCACGATCCGCTCCGGGGCGATCTCCTGCCCTGCCAGCATCTGCTGCGCCATCAGCGCGATGTAGCGATTCGTCAGTTGCCACGTTTTGCCAGATCCAGCCGAGGCCAGGATCATCTCATTGGGGATAGCTTCCATCGTGCTCATACGCCCACCTCCATGTTCGTGATTGCGCTGGGATCGACCGCCGTCAGGACATCACCAAAGAACATCGCACCAAAGGCATCCGAATACGGGATCTTCTCCGCAGGCGGCCAGAAGGTGCGCGATCGCACCGCATCGATGATTCCCTCCGCGCATTGCTTGGCGCTCGCCAGCAGCGCGCCTTCCAGTTGTGGCCAGGGATCCAGACCGATGTCGATCTTTGTCTTGCCCAGAGTCGCATAGGCTGTCTGAATCTTCGCCCCAGGATAGCGCCGCTCCATCGCCAGACGATACAGCGGCAATTGCAGATCCGTCCAGCGCGCTAGATCGCCGCCGCTATTGGTCGTCAGCATCCATGCAGGAAAGGCCTCCGCATCCTCGGTGCGCTTGAGTTTGATCATGTGGTATTCCTCCACAGACTTGCGCTGCCGCTTCACTGAATTGTAAGGCGAGTAAGTCTTAAAATCGATCAACCGCACTCCGAAGTGATCATTCACCTCCACACGATCCACGATGCCGCTGACCATCATGCCGGCCAACTCCCAGGGATCGCCCTCAGGGCTGATGCGCGTCTCCGCAACTTCGATGCGCCATCCTTCTTTTCGCTCCTGCGCCTCAAACGCCGCCCACCACGACAACCTCTGCCGCGCCGACTCGCGCTGGATGATCACCGGGACCGTCAGACGCGCGCCATACACCCCATGCAGATAGCGATCAAGGATTGCATGAAATTCCGCCGCGATCTTCGCCTCATCCGTCAGCGTCTTGGTCTCGCCTTCCTTGGCAAAAGTCTCCATCACATGATGCAAAAGATTGCCGAACTCCAGCGGGTCCATCTCGGTGCGAGACGCATCCACCTCTTCCATCTTCAGACCGTGCTTCAGATAAAAGCGAAACGGGCACATCAGATAATCGCGAAACTGAGTCACGCTCAGCTTCTTGAACAGACTGTGATCCCCCGGCAAAGGCTGCGGCTTCAAAGGCCAGGCCAATTTCCAGGAAACTGGATCCACACGCAGATGCGGCTTTTCAAAGAACTGCAGCGTGCGCTCTGGCAGATCCTCGTCCGGACATTGAAACAGCAGCCGCGATGGACGCAAAGGTTCCGCGCCAGCACCGATCCGACCAAAAACAAAGTCCACCCTGCCACCATTGTGTCGCCGCGACTCAATCGCCGTCGTCATCAGGCAGGCATCCCGCGCAAAGCGCGTCTCATTGTGGCGCAACCCCAGTGCACGACGCGCCGAGTCCGGCAGGAATTGATGCCCCAGGATCGCCTCAGGCACCTTGCCATCGTTCATGCCCGTCACCACCAAATGCAGCGCATCCTCCCACAGCAGTTCCAGCCAACCTTGCAGATCGATATCGCGAGCACCACGCTCCGGGTAAAACACCTGCTCCTCCAGAACCAGCAGCAGCAACTCCAGACGATTCGCCGCGCTCAACTCCCCTGGAAAGTCCGCCGCAGGACCATCCAGCGCATCCAGCACCTCCGCTAATTGATCCGCGATCGCTGCAAAGATCGCATCCTGAGGACGGTCCGTGCGGAATCGCCGACCCGCAAAAACCTCCGCCAGGAATTCCATCAAGGCCGCCGCAAATCCAGTCCCGGACAAAGCCTTCACCGTCCCCTGGATCCAGCGCAGCCCCAGCAGCAGCACCGCAGCGCGCTCCTCACCCAACGCACGCGGCGCCAGCTCGATGGCATCGTCCAGCGTATCGGGCAGCGCCTTGACGGACAGACGATCCAGATCATCCAGCAGACCTTTCAGCGATGGGCGACTGCCGTGCTCAGTCTCATACAGACGTCGAATGGTCTCCGCCACATCGGGACAGCGAATCAAATCCGCCACCGCACCAAAGGCACCCGTGCCGACAAGTTGGCTGACGATCCCCAGCAGGTGAAACACCCCATGCGTCGCCATCGGTCGCCCCGCCGGATCGTAGGCACCGACACCGCGCGCCTCCAGCGCTTTCTCTAGCGGAGCCGTCACCTCCGGATCAGCGATCCCCAGCGCCGCCACGGATCCAGGATCAGCGTAGCCCGCCAGTAGCTCGATGGCCACCGCCGCCTGCTCCGCCGGATTGCTGCCCTGATGGATTGTATCGTGCGGAGAAGGAAGGTCCACCGTCTCCGTCAGCCAACGCTCCACCACAGGTCGGCCCCAGGCATCAAAGTGGTCGCCATGCGTGGCCTCCGGCGCAAAGATCAGCACCTCCACCGGCACCGTGCGCGACCAGCGCCCCAGCGCCTCGATCGCCAGCGTCGATGGATCCAGCACGCCCGCCAGCACCACCCGCTTCACCCCATCCGGGATCGCCCCCTGGCTCGCCGCACGGCGACGCGTCACCTGCCAGTCGGCCATGCCCTTTGCCTCCGTCTCACGCAGACAGGCACGCTCGAGGTTTGCCAAATCTCGCCACCGCTCCGGCTCCATCTCGCTGCCTTCCAGCATTCGTGCCGCATCGATCAGGCTCAGGCCGTTTTCATTCAAAGTCTCCCGCACCTGCAGCAGATCCCCCGCCGTCTTCAGCGCCCAGCTAAAACTCCGCTCCACCGGATCCACCGGGAAGAGAGCTCGATGCGCCTCCAGATCGATCCGCAGAAGCTCCGCCGTCCAGATCAACGCCGTCTCCACCTTCCCCGCCGCCTTCACCTCACGCAGTCGCTCTGGCGATGTCAGAAAGTCCGGCGTCACCGTCAGTGGCGGCAGCACCGCAGCATCAAACTTCGCCGCATGCACCGCCAGCGCTTCCCGCAATCGACGGCTCGCATTGCGAGTCGGCACCACGATGAGCAGCTCGCTCAAATCCAGGACTCCACGCCCCGACCACCCCGCCGCCAGATGCGCCACGATCCCCTGCACCAAGGGAACCTCCCACCCCATAAAAAGCCGCCGCGCAGCCGCAGCAGCGCTGGCCACAGGCACAGCAAAAAGATCAGCCGAATCATCGGCAGCAGCGGAGGGAGCATTCTTGGGTCGAGGCATGAGAGGCGGAGTCCCCCAGCCTAGAAGTTTCCGCCCGATTGTCGAACAAGGATTGCGTCAATCCCCCAGCAGCGCCCGCACGTGCGCGCACACACCCGCCGCCAGACCGCCCACATTGTAGCCGCCCTCCAGCACCGATACCAATCTCCCGCCGCAGGTCTCGCTGGCAAACTGCATCAGCCACTGCGTCAGCACGGCAAAGTCTGGGTCCGTTAGTTGGAACTGCCCCAGCGGATCTCCCACTCGCGAGTCAAACCCTGCCGAGATCATCACCAGATCCGGCTTAAACTTCTGCGCCGCAGGGATCAGCCGATCCAGGAACGCCGCGCCGATCTCCTTCATCCCGGAGCCCGCCGGCAGCGGTTGATTGATGATGCAACCCTTCCCCTTGCCCTGCCCTACCTCTTCCGCATGACCGGTGTAAGGATACCAGGGGCTCTGGTGCGTGCTAAAGAAAAGCACACTGCCGTCCTCGTTAAAGATGTCCTGCGTGCCATTGCCGTGATGCACATCCCAGTCCACGATCAGCACCTTGCCCGCGCCATGCTTGCGCTGCGCATACCGCGCGCCGATCGCCACATTGTTGAATAGGCAAAACCCCATCCCCTGCGCAGGCCGCGCGTGATGCCCCGGCGGACGCACCGCACAGAAGGCGCGGTTCAGCTTGCCACTCATCACCCCGTCCACCGCATTCAGCACACCGCCCACCGCGCGCGATGCCACATCAAAGGACTTCAGGCACACCTGCGTATCGCCCGTGCTCAGTTCATGCGCACCAGATCGCACATCGCGCTCTGCCGTCTTGTAGTACTCCTTCGTGTGGCACAGCTGGATCTCGTCAGGCTCCGCCAGCCGTTGCTGAATCGGCAGCGTCTCATCGGTGATCCCGCGTTTTGCTAGCGACTCCATCACCGCACGATAGCGCGCTGGCGACTCTGGGTGATCTTCACCCGTGTCGTGATCGCGAAAAACATCATCAAGAAGAAGACCTGTATTCATACCTGCATCACATCATAGACCGAGCCGCATCACAAGATAGGAATCTCGCCGCCACCGTGGCGGAGTGGCGGAGTTTTGCCAGCACCACACTCCATCGCTCCATCACTCCACTCCTCCATCACTCCGGAAGAAGCAAAACCACCTAACGTGATGAAGCGCGGCATCAATGGTTTTCTCTCGCAAGGCCCCAACATGACTAGCTCAGCCAAATCTCCGCCCGACAGTCCCCGTCCGCATCGGTCGTGACCTTGAAGCCCACCTTCTTCGCCACCGCACGCATCCCCATGTTGTCCGCCAGGATGTCAGCGCTGATGCGCTCCAGCCCCTCATCCTTGCCGATCCGCACCAGGCGCTGCAGCAGTTCCGATCCCAGCCCATGCCGCTGCCAGGCATCGCTGATCGTCATGGAAAACTCCGCCGCCTTCACCCCGTGCAATTGGCTCAGGCGACCCACCGCGATGATCTCTGGCTCACCATTCTCCCCGGTCCGCTCCACCACCAGCGCCATCTCGCGGTCGTAGTCGATAAAGCAGATCCGCACCAGACGATCATGCGCGATCCGTTGGTCCAGATTCATCGCGTTGAAGTAGCGATAGTACACACTGTGCTCTGACAGCGTGTAATGAAAGGCCCGGATCATCGGCTCATCCTCAGGCCGGATCGGGCGGATCACCACCGGGGAACCATCCCGCAGCTTCCAGTCCTCCACATACTGCGTCGGGTAGGGACGGATCACCGGCTTTGGCAGCGCGGCCTCCCCCACCTCCGCATCATGCAGGATCATCCGCACATCCAGTGCCTGGAATCCCTCCGGCCCCACCAGCAGCGGATTGATGTCGATCTCCTTGATGCGTCTTTGCTCGATCACCAGCTCACTGAACCGCACCAGCAGTTGCTCCAGCGCCGCCAGATCCACCGCAGCCCGCCCGCGCACACCGCGCAGCGCCGTCGCGATCTTGGTCCGCTCGATCATCCGCCGCGCCTGGGTCACATTCAGCGGCGGCAATCCCAGCACCGTGTCCTTGAAGACCTCCACCAATTGACCACCCGCACCGAAGAGCAGCACCGGCCCGAACTGCGCATCCTCCTTGCAGCCCAGAATCAATTCATAGCTGTCCCTGCTCACCACCATCGGCTCCACCGTCACCCCTTGAAAATCCGCCGCCGCCACACCCGCACGGATCTCATCAAAGGCACGGCGCACCGCCGCCTCATCCGCCAGGTTCAGCTTCACGCCACCCACATCCGTCTTGTGCGAGATCGTCGCTGAATGCAGCTTCAGCACCACCGGCCAGCCGATCTCATCCGCACAGCGCACCGCCGCGTCAGCCGTCTTCGCCGTTCCCACCTTCAGCGTCGGGATGTCGTAGGCCTCCAGCACCGCATTGCAATCCGCTTTGGAAAGCAGCGTCGCCCCAGCCTTGGTCGCCGCTTTGATCACACGACCCGCCGCACTCCCACGACCCCTACCCGTAGCCGCGCACCGTGCCGATGCAGGCGTCTCATACAGCGCCTTCAGTTGCTTTTCATGTCGCCACATCAGCGCAAAAGCCCGCGCCGCCGTGTCCGGAAAGTCAAAGCTCGGGATCCCCGCCTCATTTAAAATCTCCCGCCCCGCGGAGACATCCTCGCCCCCCATCCAGCTTGTCAGCACCGGCTTCGTCGTGCCCTTCGCCGCCGCCACCACCGCTTGGGCACAGGCCTTGGCATCCGTCATCGCCTGGGGCGTCAGCACCACCAGCACCCCATCCGCTCCCGCATCCTGGATCGCCGCCCGCACCGCCACCTCAAAGCGCTCCGCCCCCGCATCCCCCAGCACATCGATCGGGTTGCCATGACTCCACTGCGGCGGCAGCGCCGCGTCCAGCGCCGTCCGCGTCTCGTCAGACAGACTCGCCAGCACGCCCCCACTGCTCACCAGCATATCCGTCGCCAGTGCGCCCGGCCCGCCCGCATTCGTCACGATCGATAGGCGCGGCCCTTTGGGTCTCGGCTGCTTGCTCAGGACCTCCGCCATATCAAACAGCTCGCCGATCGTATCCAC
>JACKQF010000017.1 GCA_024232965.1 Verrucomicrobiaceae bacterium
TGCTGTCCGGTGGAGGCGAAAAGCAGGTTGCCGCGAACGGCGAGGCCGTCGCCGTAGCCGTCGAGTTGCATGCGTGCGCGTGCTTTGGGTTCGCTGAGGTTGGCGACGTCGATCACCGTGACTTCGCCGCCCGCCCAGTCTCCGCTGAACAGCCAGCCGTTGGCGTAACAGACCGACTGAGATTCGTCGGTCGTCAGCGAGGAGATATGCTTCATCTTCGCGGGATCGGAAACGTCCACGCACTGGATGCCATAAACACGGTTGCCGATGAAGGCGACATCGCCAGCCACATCGAGTCCGGTGGACATTTCCACGGCGTCGAAGTTGGAGATGATCTTGGGCTGCGTTTCGTCCGAGACATCGACGGCCCACAGTCCGCATTGGCGGGAAGTCAGGAAGGCCGTTTTGCCGCGCACGCGCAACTGGCGGACGTTCCCCATGCCTCCGACATGGCCGAGCTTCTTCGGGCTTTTCGGATCATCGATGTTGTAGATGGATAGGCCGTTGCTTTCCAAGGCATAGAGCCGGCCACCGGAGACATCCAGCGCAAGAGTGCCTGCCGTGCCGGGGATTTTGCGAAAAGGAATGGCCGGACCGTATTCAGGCTGCGGATGGGCGTTGATGATGAGGCTGTCAGCAGCGCTTACGCTTCCTTGAAGCGCCAACAGAGCGATCATCAGCAATTTTGCGGTCTGCAGGTAGTTCATTAAAAAGACAGGGGCACATTTGTGCATCAATGGGAGGTCGAGAAAGGTGAGCAGCGAGGAACAGCTTTGAATCCGCGTGTTTCGCCGAGTGTTACCCAGATATAGCCTCACCACTAGCACAGCGAAAGCGTTGGTTGCCGTGACCTGCTCTTCATTCGAACCATTCGCAGATGTCCACATAAACCAACTCTGCCATACCGCTCATTGAAGCCCCTGGACAAAAACCGCTCCAATCCACTATCGGAAACACGCTCACCTTTGCGGCCCTAATATGGCAGTCAACACAGAACAATTGGCTTCCATCGAGCTAGACTCACCCCGACAGGGGTATTCAGTGGCATTCTCTTCCTGAACGGTCTCAGCCTGCGCGTTTCGGGCTTCTTTGAGAACACAGTCACCGCCCGCTTCACCAAAGGGCGCAACACGACTCTCAACGTTCGGCGCAGAACCCAGCCGGACACGATCCTGGTCTTTTCATGAGTTCAACGCCAAGGCCCAAAGACTTCGCGGGAGAAAGCGGCAAGGTGAGTCTGCTAGCCAACTAGAAACCCACTTTTCGGCCCCTACTTTGCTGACAGCATTCCGTGCTCCTTCAGGAACTCGATGGACCGCTTCATCGTCACCTCGTAATCGGCGTCGCCGTTGGACTTGCGAAAGAAGGAACCGTTGAAGAAGCCGTGGTCCTTGCCTTCGAACGGGACGAGGACGCATTCGTTGCCCGCTTCCTGCATGAGCTTCGTGAATCGTTCGGCATTTTCGAACGGAACCGTCTTGTCGGCGGTTCCATGGAATAGAAGCGTCGGAAAGATGCCCTTCCGCACGTGATGGCAGGGCGAAATGTCCGTCTGCTGCTCCGGCTTGAAGTTCTTCGCTCCGTAGCCCTTTTCCGTCGTGTCGAGCACGGGATTGAAGAGGATCATCGCATTTGGAATGGAACTGATGCTCATGTCCTCGCCAGCTTCTTCGTGGCCTTCGATGACGCCCGTGCAGGCCGCGACGTGACCGCCTGCCGAACCACCCGCCGCGACGATTCGGTCGGGATCGATTCCGAACTCGGCGGCATGTTGGCGCACCCAGCGAATCGCCGACTTCCCATCCTTCACGCACTCGAACGGCGTCGTTTTGTTCCGGCCCTTCACGCGGTAGTCGGCTGAAAAAGCCACCATGCCCTGATCTGCCATCGCCCTGGCTTGTTGATAGAACTGCTTCGTGCTCCCACCGCTCCAGCCACCGCCGAAGAAGAAGACGATGGCAGGTCGATGATCCGTGGCCTTGAGCCCCTCGGGCTCGAAGAGGTCCATTTTGAGCTCCGCGTCGCCCACCGACTTGTAGGTTAGCGAGCGTGTGGGTGTGATCTCCGCGGCGTCGGCAGGAAACGTGATGCCGAAGAGCAGGAGGAAGGCGGAGAGTCGAAAATTTGGGGCTTTCATCATCAGGCTGAATGACGTGTGGATTTAGGATCAATACAACTATGGGCGGGCAGCAAGTTGTTTGGCGTAAAACTCGACGGTCTTTGCGACAATCTCCGCCTGCGTTGGCTGGATCGGTTGACCGACAGCTCGCCAGTTGTGACCGGCATTCTTGATGATCATGATTTCTACCAGGGCGTGTGCGGCTTCCGCTTTCTCCTTCATGTAGTAGGCGTGTTTGACCGGGATGGTGGTGTCTTTGTCGCCTTGAATCATCAGCAGCGGCGGGCTTTCTGCTTTCAGGTATTGGACCGGGCTCATCTCGCGATACAGCCGCAGCTTGTCCTTCGGATCCGAACCCGGAGGAAGAATGCGCGGGCCGAGGCGATCGCGAAAATCAGCACGGTCATCGTGATTGAAGAGGTCTGTCTTCTCGAAGTCGCAGGGGCCATACCAAGAGACACCCGCGATCATGGTGTAGGACGCATCCGCCAATTCTGGTGCTCCAGGGAAAAGCTCCGGCGGCGTCAGGAGCAGCATCTGTGCGATTTGACCACCAGCCGAATCACCGAAAGTGAAAACGCGCTTCGCGTCCACGCCCAAATCGCTGCTGTGCTTCGCCAGGTAGCGAACGGCGTCTTTGCAGTCGGTCACGCAGTCCTTGATCGTCACATTTCCATCCTTCGTGTAGAGCCGGTAATCGATGGAGGCCACGCAGAAGCCGTTCTCTGTCAGTCCCTCGACCACCTTGCGCATGCCTCCCGCCTTCGCGCCATTCTTGCTCCCAGCGGCCCAACCTCCGCCATGCGTGTACACGACGAGTGGACGGGGCACCCCTTTCTTGGAACTAGGCATGTAGAGATCCAATGCCAGCGGCCCCTGCGGAGTCGTTTTGTATTGAATGTCCGTTTGAACTTCCAGCGCTGGCAGGGTCGCCTGAGCGAGAAGGACGAAGGTTAGAATGGCAAAGGTTCGTTTCATGGATGGTCGATTGAACTTCTATTTCGCCGACAGGACGACGTATTCTTCGCGCGTCACTTTCCCGTCGCCGTTCTTGTCGAAGTTCTTGTAGCGCTGCTCAAGGTTTGGGCCGGTTTGCCCCTTCAAATACTCCTCAAGGGTGAGGATGTCGTCTTTGTTGGTGTCCCAGCGGTTGAACGGAATGTTGCGATCTCCCATGGCGGGCTTCTTGGCCGGTGGAACGGACTTTTGCGCAACGGCCGAGGCCCCAGCAGACTGCACACTCAGCGCAGAGCCTGCGAAGGACTTCTCCTTTGCGCTGACTTCAGGGTAGCTGCGGAGGAACTGATGCTCATCGACGAGATTGAGGTAGTAGTGAGTCGTTCCTTCCGGCAGTTCGGCAATGACTTGGCCATCGCCTGCGAGGGTCGCCGGATGGCGAAACCACTCTTCGTATTTCTGACCGCCGTTGAGCGTGTAGATCAGATCTGCCTGCACCACTTTCGAACCGTGTTCCTCGAACTTGAACTCGACCTTGTCGCCCTGCTTTTGATGCGAAAGCACGGTGCAAACCTCCGTCTTGTGCGGGAGGTCGAACTGACAATCGGGATTCCGATAAGGGTAGCTGGCCTGCATCTCGGTTAGTGCAGCGGTCAACTTGGCGGCCATCTCCTTCGTCTTTTCGGGCATCGAATCCGCTAGATTGTAGGCTTCCTCAATGTCTTCACGCTTTTGAATGCCATCCTTGGTTTGATACAGGCGGAAGAGTTCATACTCGCTCTTCACCAGAGGATTGGCGATGTGATCATATCGGCGGATCAACTTGTAATCGCCGATGCGGATGGTGCTTTCCATGGCATCACCACCATGAGGAAAGTGCCAGATCATCGTGTCGCGCACGGAACCATCGGCTTGTTTGACCAGACTTGGATCGGTGGCGTCGCCGTGCAGGAGAGGTGCGATGTTGCAGCCGTCAAGGTGCTTGCCCTCGGGAACCGGAATGTCCGCCAGTGCGAGGATCGTGGGGTAAAAGTCGAGTCCGTTCACCATCACGTCGGATTGCACACCGGCTTTGATCCCTGGCCCGGTGATGATGAGGGGCACACGCGTGCCGCCCTCACGGGCTGAGATTTTGCCACGGTCGAGCGGGTAGTTGTCGGTGATGATCTCGCCTGGATGCCCCTCCATCCCACCATTGTCGGAAGTGAAGATGAAGTAGGTGTTCTCGATCAGCTTGTGCCCGGGCCAGCGTGGATCCTCGGTGTTCTCCAAGTGGCTGATGACCTGCCCGGTATAGTAATCGAGCAGTTCCACCATGGCGCAGTAATACGGGTTGTTCTGGCCCTCGACTTCCCAGTGATCAGGATCGGTGGGAAACGCTACGCCGAGCTTCTTGCAATACTTCTCCAGTAAGGCGCGGTCGCGACTGTGGATCGGCGCGTGGACCAACCAGTTGGCGAGATAGAGGAAGAAAGGCTTGTCCTGATTTTCACGCATGAAGGTCAGCGCGTCCTGCGAGGTTTGATCGAAGGGATGGCCGTTTTTGTCGAGACGGTAAGGATCGTCTGGAGCATCCGTGGCGAATCCGGTGAGCCGGTTCGGGCTCATGCCCACCGTCACGCCACGATCCCGTCGCGTCCACGAGAAGCCCTGATTCATCGGCTGCGGGAAGGAGTTGTGATCGATCGCCATGTGCCACTTGCCCGAGTGCCCAGTGACATAGCCGTTCTGTTGAAGCACTAGCGCCAGAGTCATCTCGCCCGCCGGCATCCGCCCGCTATACCAGGGCTCCATCACGCGACTGCCCTTCTTGGAATTCGGAGCAGGAGGTGCGCCACCCACCACATGCGTCTTCTGCGCACGCGCCGGATGATTCCCGCTCATGATCGCACAACGGGACGGCGCACAAGTCGGAGCCGCAGAATAGCCCTGCCAAAACATCACACCCTTCTTCGCCAGCGCATCGATGTTCGGCGTCTCATAAGGCGACGGCGCGTCGATGTCATAGCACTTCACATCCTGCCAGCCAAGATCGTCTGCGAGAAGAAGAACGACGTTGGGCTTGGCCGGGCGTGGCGTGTCAGCGGCAGATGCTTCAATGACAGGCAAGGAGACACAGAAAAGGAAAAGAAGAAACGGACTCGGGTGCATGAAGGGTTGGTAGCGTAACGGCAGCAGTTACCCAAAAGGGTGACAAGGTTACATCTTTCTGCAAATGGCCGAACAAGGCAACCAGAGCCGCCGACTTTCCGGTCATGAACATCTACATCCAAACATTCGCAACTTCCAACCGTTCCAAGGGGAGACTATGCAACGGCGTATCATTCCGTTTCCACCACTCAGATCTCACTGAGCTTCGGCACGACAAACGGCGCGCGATACTCACGGCTGAGCAAGGCATTTGCGGCGGCATTGTCGAGGAACGATTCCTTGTCTCCATCGACGCGGAGACGCTGACCAAGCGTGAGTTTTGTCTTGTCGAGATCGACTCCAGCATCGGCGAGATAATGCTTCGTGCGCTCCAGCGTGTCCTGCACGTCCTCATGGGCCTGGATTTCGCCAAGATGTGTGGAGATGTCGTTCACGGAGGCGGTTTGGCCCAGGCGATACGAGATGTTCGCAATGTGGCAGAGCGAAGTGCTTTGATGGCCTTCTTCGATATCGGCGTTGAGGTCGGACTGGTTTCGACTGCGCACGGCCTTGAGGAAGTTGGCGAAGTGGTTCTCCGATTTACCTTCGAAGGCGCGGACGAGATTGCCGTTCGGATCAAAGAGGCTAGTGTCGGCGATGATGCCTTCGCTGCCGTAGAAGAACCACATGGATTTGATGGTAGGATGGAACGGCGCGGTTTTGAGGCCGCGAGTTTCGGACACGATGGTTTTGTCGCCAAAGTCGAAGATGCCGACCTGTGAGTTTGGTGTCTCGGCAACATCAGTATAGCCGAGGCGACCTCCATAGCTCAACACGCTGCGCCCCAGGCCGCTCACGCCGAGTCCCCACCGACAGATGTCGAGCGAGTGGACGTTGTTGTTGCCGATCTCACCGTTGCCAGTTTCCCAGAACCAGTGCCAGTCATAGTGGAACTTCGGCCGCGTGAGCTTCGTCATTGGCGCAGGGCCGGCCCAGAGGTTGTAATCGCAATGCGGCGGCATCACGCACTCAGCTGGCCCTCCGATGCTGCCACGTCCGCTGTAGATGATGCTCTTTGCCAGTTTCACGTCGCCGAGCTTGCCCTCACGAATGAACTTCACCGCTTCGGCCAGCGCCCCGCGCGAGCGGTTCTGTGTGCCTGTCTGGGCAATGCGCCCGAGCTTCCTCGCCACCTGCACGATGCGGCGGCCCTCCTCGACGTTCTGGCTTACTGGCTTCTCCACATACACGTCCTTGCCCGCTTGCATCGCCCAGATCGCCGCAAGTGCATGCCAGTGGTTCGGCGTGGCGATGAAAACGACATCCACCGACTTGTCTTCGAGCACCTTCCGCAAATCCTGCACCTTCTTTGGCATCGGTCGCTTCAACTCGACCAACAGCGCTGCGACTTCATCCGCACGGTCGAGATCAGGATCGCAAACATAGGCCACATCACAGTCCGCGATTCGTGCCAACTCCCGCGCATGAGCTTTCCCGCGAATCCCACAGCCAATGATGGCCGCAGTGATTTTTTCATTGGGGCTGGTCGAAACAGCGTCAGTGGCGAAGAGTTGACAAGGAAGAGCAACGGCGGCGGTGGCCATCAAGGAGTCTTCAAAGAAACGGCGGCGTGTGGATGTGAGCATGACGGTTAGTGGGAAATATTCAGTTCGGCCATGTAAATAGCGGTGATCGGTTTATCGGCATCGTCCTTCTCATGGCTCGAATACCAGGAGATAAGTGCGCTGGTTGGCGAGAGTTCCACGAAGCCTGGATAGGAGTTATCGCCACCGCTGGGGAGTTCGACGAATTCTTGCAACTCGTCACCGACGAGCCAGCAGAGGGATGTCTTCGCGCCATTGGTTTTTGTCTTGTGACGACCACCAACGATGATGTGGTCTCCCCACTTCACGACGAGCGGGCCGCCGATAGCGCGATCAAACTGCTTGCGATTCCAGTCGGTGTAAGGCGGCTTCGAGCGAATGAGAAAGGCTTCTTTGCCGCTGCCGTTGCGGCCGACGGCCAATACACTCCCGTCATTTTCAAACAGGAATGCGGTTTCGTCGCCATTAGTCTCGTTGAAGTAAGCCCGCTTCTTCCAGATGATGCCGTCGTCGCTTTCGAGCATGAGTGACTGGATTTTGCTCCCTTCACCCATGGGTCCGATTTTGTAGCCAGGTTCGCGCCGACCGCAGAGATAGGCTTTCCCGTCGAAGTTGGCGGCGCGCCAGATATAGAGGCCGAAGGTGCCTTCCAGCATCGTCGGTTCGCTCCACATCGCTCCGTCATCCGAGAATACCGCGAAGCCCAGATGCTTGTTCATGTCATACTGGTCGCGCGACAGCGTGGTCTTCCCGCTCCACCACGTGCCGGTGTAAACGAATAAACGTTCATTAAAAACGAGGAAGTGCGGATCTCGCGTGTCCCGCTCATTGACAGAGAAACGATGCACTTGCTGCCACGTCGCGCCTTCATCCACGCTGCGCATGATGATGACCGACGCGGTGGGATTCACCATGTGGCCGTCCGGGCAACTGCGGAATGTCAGGTAAAGCTGGCCTTTGAAGCGAACGAGGTCGGTGAAGGCGTTGTGCTCGCCGTTGTGAAAGACGCGGCGGATGTTCGTGACGGTGACGGCAGGCGGCTCCGCAGCGGCGATGAGTCCACACGAAGCGACGAATAGCAGGGCAAGCGCACGCATGTTTACTTGAGCAGAGTTTGAGCTTCCGCCTTTGCCTTTGCGAGCACATCCGCCAGCGCGACTGGCTTGCCACCTTGGCGCAGGCTTTCGTCCGCTGCCTCCATGAAGGTGAAGATCTCGATCGTTTCCGCCTCGCTCACGGGCGGTTCGCCAGTGCGGAAGAACTTACCGATCTGGCGGCAGAGCGCCTCGTAGCTGATGACTTTGCCGCCCATTTGATTGCCTTTGCTGCCATAAACCATCGCGCCGAACTCCGACTTGCCCTTCACGATGCCGCGATAGGTGCCGATGCGTCCGTCCTTCCAGACACCGGTCACTTGATCGGTGATCGGACCTTTGGCACGCGAGACCGTCTCGCAGCCCGGGCCCATGAGCGTGAAGAGCGACTCGATGCCATGGATGGCATAGAAGAACAGATCCGGCGTGCCGCTTTGATAGGAGCATGGACCCCAGGTGGTGACGCCCATGATGTCGCCGATCTCGGGATTGTCTTTGAGTGAGATTAAATCCGGACCAAACCTCGAGGACGAACTCGACCAGGTCTTCACGTTGCTCTTCTTCGCGAGTTCGAAGAGCGCGATTGCCTCTGCCAGCGTGCCCGCGAGCGGTTTGTCGATATAGACCGGCTTGCCAGACTTGAAGACCTCCTTCGCCTCTTGCAAATGGATGCGGCCATCGACGCTCTCAATCAACACGACGTCGACCTTTTCGAGCAGCTTCGGAATGGTATCGACAATCTCCACGCCCATGTCGCGAAGCTGCTGCGTGAACTTCTCTTTGCGATCCTTGCTGGCAGGCATGTCCGTGCCCCCGGTGTAGCCAGTTGTCACGGTGATTCCTGCCAACTCGCCCTCCGTCTCGCCCTTGTTGAAGAGCTTCGTGAATGCAGGGACGTGGGAGGTGTCGAGGCCAACGATGCCTGCGCGGAGCGGCCTGAGGCCGTCTTGAGCAAACGCTGAGCCCGTAACGAGGAGAGCGAGAAGGAAGTGTTTCATGGTCATGGAATCAAAAGCTCTGAGATAGTCTTTTTCATCACTTTTTCTGACTTGGGTGCGGCATAGGCCTGGGAGGGCTCATATCCACCTTCCTCAAACGAATGCTCCAACGGGATGTAACCAGTCACACCATCGCCATAGCTCGCCGTGCAGACAAACCCACCTGGCCGCTGCTGCTGGGCGAAGAGTTGATACTCGACAAAACTCTCGCCCGGCAGATGCACGAGGCAGACTTCGTCACCGAGATGAAGGCTGGTAAAGGGAATCGGCTCGCGGTGGTGGATGAAGCCAATGCGCAGCGCGGCGGTGATGCGTTGCGAGGGCGACGTGGCCGTGTTTTGCATCACCTTCAGCATGCGCTCCTCAGGGAACTCGGGATTGGGTTGCAAGACGACCGGCACGTGCTTCCACTCGATCTTGGTGAGCGGGATACGTTTCACGTTTTTTTCCGACTCGATCATCGCTGCATGAATGCGGTCGGCAAGCAGTGGCCGCATCTCAGGGCTACCGTCGTTGTATTTGCCAGCGCCGATATTTCCGCCACAACCGGTGAAGTAGATGTGCGGCACGTCGTCCTCCTGAGTGCGGCGCTCACGGGCGATTCCGGCGAAGTCGTGAGTGACTATGCCATCGTTGTAGTAGCTCATGGGGTGCGTGGCGTAATAGTGCAGCGCCGCGAGTTTCGTGCCGCCATTCCAAAAGCAGATTGTCTTGAGCATGGGATCGATCAATCCCTCGGGCAGCGCTCGCAGTGCCGCATCCTTCGACGCACTGCCGCGCATCTTGCCCACTTTGCCATCGATGACTTGCACCCGACGATTCCCGGCCACTTCAGAGACTTTCGCCTCGCCAGTGGAGATGTGCGTGACGGGCTGAGGTTTCTTCAACGCAGCCTCAATGCTCGCAGTGATGCCTGCGAGCGCCCTATCCGTCGCCACGACATCAATGATGCCGACCTCTGGCAGAAGCTTCTGCACAGCAGTGTCCACCAGCGGCGCATTGTGCTGATGCAGCGAGTGCAGTGCGACACGTTCAGGTGAGGTGCCTGCCGCCTTCGCCAAAACCTCTCGCCAATGGATGTGATCCGCTCCACGAATCTCGCAGAAGTCGATCGCACAAAGCACCACCGGCTTTTCATCGCTCAGCAGCACGACACCAAGCGCCAGCAGCGGCTCGCTAACGCCTGCGGCCGGCTTGACAAGGCCACCGCACAAAGGCGCACCGATTGGCGGCGTCACATCGGCGCGGAATGGAGCGATTTGCACGGCGAACGCCTGAAATGAGACTAGCGAGAGCAGGATGAGCGGCTTCATGATGGAGGGAGAGCAAATGGGCTTCGGAGGTGAGAAGCAGTTCCCGCAATCAGACGCTTCATCACCTCGGCGGAATTGAGTTGATTGAACTCAGCCTTTTTCTCCACTCCGAGCAACGTGACGGGTGCTGTTTGATAGGCCATGGGATGGGGCGAGGTCGATTGATCAGACAAGAATCTCGCTGATCACGTTGCCAAAGTCGCGCTCGAGGCGTTGTCTGCCGGGGACCATCATGTGGTGGTTGAGGCCGAGTTGATGCAGCACGGTGGCGTGGAGATCGGTGACGTATTGGCGACCTTCGACGGCGTGGAAACCGAGTTCGTCGGTGGCACCGTGGACGAAACCGCCTTTCACGCCGCCGCCAGCCATGAGGCAGGTGAAGCCGTGGGGATGGTGATCGCGACCGGAGCCGCTGACATTTTTGTCGCGAAACTCTGCGCCCGGTGTGCGGCCAAACTCGGTTCCCCAGACGACGAGCGTCTCATCCAGCAGGCCACGTTGTTTGAGATCGTGAATGAGGCCTGCGATGGGTTGATCGATCTCTGCGCACATGGGTGGCATGAGTTTGGCGATATCTCTGTGATGATCCCAGCGCCCCGCGTTGCCGCTGTAGCCATGAAAGAGTTGCACAAAGCGCACGCCCTGCTCCACCAGACGACGTGCGGCGAGACATTGGGAACCGAAGGCGAGACACTCTTTGCGATCCAGACCGTAGAGTTGCTTCACGTGCTCGGGTTCTTTGGAAAAATCCATCAGCCCTGGCACGGCCATCTGCATCTGGAAGGCGAGTTCGTAGGCCTTGATGCGGGCGTTGAGCTGCGCGTCGGTTGGGTAATCGATGCCAGAAATTTGGTTCAGTTGACCGATGAGACTGAAGGCTTCTCTTTGTTCATCGAGCATGAGATTGGGATCTGCAGGATGGACAAACGAGAGTGGATTCTTGGGATCAACCTTGAGCCGCACGCCGCCGTATTCCGGCCCGAGATAGGCGCTGCCATAGGTGAAGGAACGTCCGCAGCAATCGGCGCTGGGCTCACCAAGCACCACGAACTCGGGAAGGTTGGCGTTCAATGTGCCGAGCCCATAGCTGGCCCAGGCTCCGACGGTGGGATGCCCGGTGTCGCCGATCTTGCGCCCGGTGTGGAAGGTAAGTTGAGCACCGTGGTTGTTATCAATGGTCCACATACCACGGAGAAAGGAAATGTCATCCGCTGCGCCGCCGATGTGCGGGAAGAAGTCACTGACCTCAATGCCGCTCTGGCCATACTTTTTGTGACCTGTGATGAGCGGGAGAATCTTCTTGAAGACCTCGCGCTTCTCCTTGCCGGGCTCGGCCAGGATCTTGTTGATGCGAGACTGGTCTGCGGCATCGCGATACGGTGTCTCGTCGATGGACATACCGCCGTATTTGGTAAGCTCGGGCTTGGGATCAAAGCTCTCCATGTGGCTGGTGCCGCCGATCATGAACATCCAGATCACCGACTTGGCCTTGGCCTCGCCCGTCTGCCAGGCGGTCAGCACATCGGTCTCTGAGGGTGCAGCCTGGGCGACACCATCACGGAACATCATGGCATTGAGCGCCAGCCCCGTGAAGCCCATGCCGGTATCAAGCAAAAACTGGCGACGTGTGCCGGTGCAGCCTGGGAGTTGGTTTTTCATAAGGTCAGCGCAGGGTGATGAAGTCGTTGTGATTGAACAGCACCGCGATGAAGTGCTGCCGCAGGCGTGTGCTATCCTTGGCAGTTTGATTGATGAACTCAGCGCTCAGCCGGGTCTCTTGCTCGTTCGGTTCGCGATTGAGAATGTGCTGGAAGGCGCGGTTGATGAAGGCCTCGTAGTCGGCACCCACTTCCCCGCTGATGCGTTTTTCCAAGGCGATGGAGGCATCCAGCGTGACCTGACTGTTTGCCAGAGCCAGTGCCTGATGGGGCTTGATGCTCATTTCGCGTTGGTAGCATTCGCTCGGGCGAGCACCGTCAAAAATCTGCACCATCTCTGCCTGCGTCTCCTGGGCATGGCGGTAATACACACTGCGCCGACGACTGGTCTCAGATGCGGTGCTATCGATCTCTGGACCACCGAAAGTGGGATCCAGCAAGTCAGCGACGTGCAGCAGGTTATCACGCACCACCTCGCCCTCCATGCGACGAACGGGTGAGCGCCAATACCAAACGTTGTCTGGATCAGCGGCATCATTTGCGCTCGCCGCGCCACTGCCCGATGAGCGGCGATATACCGCGCTGCTGATGATGAGACGATGCATGTGCTTTAAGTCATAGCCACTTGCCATGAACTCAGCGGCCAGCCAGTCGAGTAATGCGGGATGCGTGGGCTTCTGGCCATTCGCGCCAAAGTCATCCGGCGTGGCGACGAGGCCGGTGCCGAAGTGGCGAATCCACAGGTGATTCATCGCCACTCGCGCAAACAAGGTATTCTGTGACGAGGTCAACCAACGAGCAAAAGCAAGCCGCCGTCCGCTGCTGGTGGCTGGGTAGGCCTTCATCTCGCGCGGTTTGTAGTCCGCTGGTTTTGCGGCGACTTTGATGGCGGCTTCCGCAGCGGTGAGTTTCTTGGCTGCGGCAGTCGCAGCGGTCTTGGCGGTGGCGATGGTTTTCTTGACAGCTGTCGTCAGAGGCTTGGTGGCCATCGCCTTTTTCAGCGCGGCATCTGCCTTCTCCTTCGCGTCTTGTGCCTCGGCGACTTCTGTTTGCTTTTGCAACTCAGCGACTTGGGCAGCCATGCTCTTCCAAGCCTCAGACTTCTTGTCCATGCCGCCGTCTTCCAGTGCCTCAAGTTTCAACTGCTGCTCCAGCGTCTTGCGCTTCATCTCGCGCAGCTCTGCGTCACCCACTGAATCCACGGCGGCCAACATCGCTGCCTTGTAATACTCTCGCTTCTCAGGTTGGCGTGCGGTCAACGGCAGACTCACGGGTGTGACGGCGAGTTCACCCTGAAAAACAGTCGGCACAGAGGGAGCAATGGGTTTGTCTTTGATGGGGAATCGCTCGTCACCGCGCTCGAAAACATAGGTTACAGCCGTGAGCGTAGCGTCATAGGCACGTGGCATGCCGTCTTTCTTCGCATCCAGTTCACCTGGCACCGGATCGGCGCGGACGTTGTAAGGCTCAAAGACGGCGCGCAGGGCATAGTAGTCGGTCTGCGGGATGGGATCGTATTTGTGATCGTGGCACTTCACGCAGTTCATGGTCAGCCCCATGAAGGCCTTGCTGGTGTGCTCCACGATGTTGTCCATCCATTGCAGACGATCACTCTGGAAATTGCGCGCAAGGTAGCCGGTGGCACGCAACACCTTGTCATCCGTGGGAGCGAGTTCATCGCCTGCGATCATCTCCTGCACCATACGGTCGTAAGGCTTGTTCGCGTTCAGCGACTCGATGATCCAATCCCGCCAGCGCCAGATGTGAGGCTGGCTCAGACGCACTGCACCCTTGTAGCCCTCCCAGTCGGAGTAGCGCCAGATGTCCATGAAATGCCGACCCCAGCGCTCGCCATAACGTGGATCATCCAAGAGACGATCCGTGAGCTGACGCAGCGCCAAGTCCGGCTGTGAGACATACGTTTTTTCAAACTCCATCACCTGCTCCGGGGTGGGCAGCAGACCGGTGAGATCGACATACACCCTGCGTGCGATCTGCGCAGGCGTGGCCTCGCCAAGCGGCTTCAGATCATGAACAGCGAGTCGTTCATCAACGAAGGCATCAATCGCCGTTGATGCTCCCAGAGCAGGAATCGCGGGCCGCTTGACCAGCTTGAACGGCTCCCAAGGGTAGCGCGCCAGGAAGGTGTCAAAGGCTTGCTTCTTCGACGACCATTGCGCCAACTGATCCGAGGTCGGCTTCACCTTGGCATCGCCAGGATGCCCGCCCAGAAGGATCTCCGTGAAGTTGGCAACTCCATCGTGATCACTGTCCTTTTCCGCGACCAACTCCAGTCTCTGCGGCAGGCTCATCTTTTTGATCGCCGCCAGTTCCTTGCCGAAGGCATTGTGAGGAAACTCCTCCAGGCTATGGGGGGAATGATTCTCCGATGGCAGATGGCACAGGGTGCAGTCGCTGAGAGTCGCAGGCAGGAAATGCTCAAAGTAGTTCGCCGCAGCCTTTTTGTTCGCCGGAGTCGCCCACAAAGCCCCTGCCCCACTCATCGTCACGACCACGATGAAGCGCAGCAGCATCGAGGTTGGATGGGCATAGCATTTCACAGCAAAAACCAACGCTTCCCGAGGAACAAACTTTCCCGGAGAATGGGGCTCCCGAGCAGCTCAGCGGGTCGATGTCTGCCCGACCAGCGTCCCCTGCACCGAGATGTCATCTACGTTGAGATGCCCCCAGCCGGAGGTTTGGTGATCGACGAGGCGGAGGCGCACTCTTGCGCCCTTCCATTTCGAGACATCCCAAATGATGCGTCGCATCTGCGCGTCCTTCTTTCCTCCGGACTTCATCAGCACTTCGCCCGTGGTTGAATCGACGAGCCCGAAGTAGAGCTGCTCGCGATCAAAGCCGCCGCCCATCAGCAAGGCGATCTGATCTCCCTCCAAGACGAAGACCGGAGATTCAAGCACCCCTATTTGTTGATCGGAAGGCGGCGCATCGTCACTGACCACAGCGGTTGAAAGATGATGCCTGCCGTGTCTTGCAAACGGGAGATCTTGATGGCGTGGCAAAGCAGCCAACGTCGTCACCGGTTGCCCGAACTTACCTTCCACGACCTCCCAATCTTCCAAGGTGCCCGACTCAAAACTGAAGCGCAGATTGCCGACGGGCTTGGCTTCATCGTAGCGGTTAGTGGTGGGTTTGGCATTCGATTCGCTCGCGCTGGCGTTTCCCTTTTTCGCGCGTGGCGCTTCACCGACGATGCGTGGTCCTGCGTCAAAGAGGCGCGCGCCACTGCCTGTTTTTTTCATGTCACCGAGTTCGGCGCAAGCGGCTTCGATCCGCTTCATGAGACGGTCGATGATCTCTGGATGCTGATCCGCGAGGTTCGTCGTTTCGGCAGGATCGGACTGCAAATCGTAAAGTTGTGTGGTCTTTATTTCTTCGATCATACGGCCCCACCAGCCGGTGCCAGGCGGATTGGCAGGCCGCGGCAGAACCAATTTCCAGTCGTTGACCCTCACCGCAGTCAACAAACAACCGGTGTAATAGAGGTAGTCATCGCGAGGGCTCTTTTCTGATTCGCCGAGCAAAAAGGCAGTCGCATCGCGGCCGTCGATGCTTCGATCACTGGGCAGCGTCGCTCCCGCGAGTTTGGCGAAGGTGGGGAGCAGATCCATGGTGGAGAGCAACCCTTCACTAACTCGTTGGGCGACCAGTCTCTTCGGCCAACTCGCCACAAAGGGCACCCGGCATCCGCCGTCCCAGGCGGACATTTTCCAACCACGCAAGGGGTCCGCACTGCCGGAATGACTGCGAGGGATGAAGGCCTTGCCATTGGGCTTCATGCCCGCCGTGGTCTCGATCCATGGGCCGTTGTCCGAGGTGTAGACGATCAAGGTGTTGTCATCCATGCCGAGTGCTTTGAGCTTGTCCAAAATTTGCCCCGTGGACCAGTCGATCTCCTCAATGGCATCGCCATACGGCCCGTAGGCGGACTTGCCCTTGAAGTTCTCTGAAGCCCCCAGCGGCAAGTGTGGCATGTTGTGCGCGAGGTAGAGAAAGAAGGGCTTGTCTTGGTGTTGGGTGATCCAATCCAGCGCTTCCTTTGTGTAGTCGGAAGTGATGCGATCCCAGCTCTGCACGGCGGGGATGACGACCTCGTTGTTGCGCATGATGACGCTGCGCATCTTGGTATCCGTCACGCGGACAGTCGCCCCGTTGAATAAGGGCGTGCCGTAAAAGTAGTCGAACCCCTGGGCGTTCGGCATGGTGGCAGGATCGAACCCTGCGGGGCCATCGCCATGATTGCCGAGGTGCCATTTGCCAACCAGCGCAGTGGCGTAGCCTGCGGATTTCAGCACCTCCGCCATCGTTTGTTGCTGGGGATGCAGCACCGTGTGCAGACGTTTCAAGTTCCCCGGCTCACCGATGCGGATGGGGTAACAACCCGTCATCAACGCCGCGCGCGACACCCCACAAACAGGTTGCGCATAAAAGTTCGTGAGTCGCAAACCTTCAGCGGCCATGCGATCGATGTTTGGCGTCTTGATGGTCGTCGAGCCATAACAACCCAGATCGTGATAGCCTTGATCATCGGTAAAGATCAAAATGATGTTCGGACGCAAAGGCTCCGCAGCGCCTCCAGTTCCAACGAACGAGGCGATGACCGCAAGCATGAGAAGGTGAATCTTCATCGACACTCAAAACGAACCAAACTCCCGCTTCTGCCAAACCATTGCCCACCAAGGACTGATCAAAATGCGCATCTGCCCCCTCATCATTGGCGGCACGGATGACTCCAGCGACTACTCCTCAGCCTGCTGCTTCTTGCGTTTGCCCTTTGCCTTCACCTCGCTTTTCCAGAGAACGATGTCGGGGATGTCATTCGCAGACTCAGGCCCAGCGGTGCTGCGACCACGCTCGATGTCGGCTTTGAGTAGATCGAGCAACTGGCTCACGATCTCAGGCTTGGAGTCGAAAAGATTGTGCGTCTCGCCAATGTCATCCTGCATGTGGTAGAGTTGCCCCTTGGGTGCCTCCGCAGGAGCTTTGGCCTCGGTGGGCGATGACCAACCACCAGAGGCACGCGCTAGTGCGAGTTTCCAAGGCCCCTGGCGATAGGCGAAATGACCACTGATGGAGTGGTGAATGACACCATGGCGAGTGGAGACAATCTTTTCCCCGCGGAGTGCAGGCAGGAAGCTGACGCTGTCTTCACCGGCACCTGCGGGAACTTCTTTTCCGACGATCTCCGCCACGGTGGCGAAGAAGTCGACGAGACAGATGAGCTGATCGGAGGTGCTGCCGGGTTTGATCTTCGCGGGCCAGCGCACGATGAACGGGACCCGATGTCCACCATCCCAAATATCCGCTTTGGATCCTCGCAGGTTCGCACTGACTCGGTGCCCCTGTGCCGCCAGCTTTTCAATGCCTGCCGCCTTGGAGCAACCGTTGTCACTCGTGAAGATGAAAAGGGTGTTCTCAGTCAACTTGTTGCGCTCCAAAGCCTCAGACACGGCGCTCACGACGGCATCGGTCTGCATCACAAAGTCGCCATAGTCTCCTAGGCCGCTCTTGCCCTGCCACTCCGGTGCTGGGACGATGGGCGTGTGCGGTGAGCCCAGCGGCAAATAAAGAAAGAACGGCTCGTCCTTGCCGGCACGCGAGTCGATGAACTCCACGGCCTTGCGTTGAAGACGCGGCAGCATGTGAATGACTTCGTCATGCTCGATGACGGTATCCCCTTCAATCACTGCCTCCATGTCCCGCGCGTGATGGAAACCGTGGTAGCGATCGAAGCCTCGCGTTGTCGGACCATCGGGAATCTTGGCCCCGACAGGTGGGGTGTCGAAGTCCTTTTCACTGTAGGCTTTGCCAGTCGTGGGATCGAGGTATTGAAAGTTCAAATGCCACTTCCCGATCGCAGCAGTGTGATAACCTGCCGCTTGGAAAAAACTCGCCACCGTGGGGCGATCGGCGGCGATGAGGCTCGGCGCAAAACCCGTGACCACTCCTGACTGCAACTTCGTCCGCCAACTGTAACGCCCCGTCATCACGCCATAGCGTGTGGGACTGCAGACCGATGAACCCGAATGCGCATCGGTAAAGATCATCCCCTCGGAGGCGAGTCGATCTGCGCCCGGCGTCGCGATCTTTCCATGCTCAGGATTTAAGCAATGCACATCGCCATACCCGAGGTCATCGCAGATGAGGAAAACGATGTTCGGTGGCGCTGCAATACCAAACGATCCAAGAACAAAGAAAGTGATGAGAGCAAGAGAGAGCTTCATGGTGATGCGCGTGGTAACGTCGTCAGCAGCGAACACCTCTCACAGGAGATGAAATCGCGAAAGTCCAGCATGAACGACGCGGGGCCTCAGGGCCTGGAATAGCCGGTGGACAGTCAGAATGCGCCATGCCAGACGGCGATATGGAGATCAAAAATCCGGCCGACGAAGGACGACAGCCCGAACGCTCATTGCGACTAGCTCAAAACCTGGATGAGGTAGCGAAGTTCCTCTCCGATGTCACTATCTGATGGCACGGTTTGCGCGATCTCGACTTCGACGGCGGCGCGGAAATCTTTGCGCAGGCGATGGATCATCACCTTCACCGCACCGGTGGACATGCCGAGCTTTGCGGCTGCGTCTGCCTGAGATAGGAGATCGGTGTCGCCAACGAGCCATGGCTTGATAATGTCAAACTGGGCGCCTTTTCCGGCTCGGGCGAAATCCGTCTGCACGGTCTTGAGACTGAGGTCCATCACGGCGAGCGCCCACTCGCGGTCAAAGCGGTGATCGGAAGGCGCGCCAGTCGGATCGGCGATTTGCAGGCAGGGTTGAGTGTCCGTGGCCTCGCGGTCGATGGATTCGAAGTCCGCGCCGCCCCCGCGCTTCTCGCGGCATTCGTTGCGCCGACGCTCTGCGAGGAAATGCTTCAGCGCACCGAGCAGGTAGGAGCGGAAGCGCCCTCTCGTCGGGTCCGCACAGCCAATTCCTCCGCGGGTGAGCACACGCTCAAAGAAAGCTTGTGCGAGCTCCCGGCTGTCGTCTTCATTGCGTCCCTCGCTGCGGAGAAACCGGAACACCGGCGTCCAATACGCCGCACACAGCTCGCTAAGCGCTGCGCGTGACTCAGGCTCTTCCGTTCCCGACCGCAGCACCAGCGTCCAGCGTGTGGTGTGGAAGGAGCCGGTGGATGCAGGGATGTCGTCCGGACGATGGCTCATGGAAAGATCGTTGTGACTGTAGGATGGATCGGCAGGTCGCGCGGAGGCTTGTGGGTCGACTGGCGTTACTGATGAGAAGTAGACCCTTCTGCCCATCTGGCGACTCGACGAATGAGAAACATGGAGGCTGTAAGACCCGCCACGATCACAATCACCGCAAACAATCCATCGTTGGTAGAACCTGCAAGGTTGAACAACACGAAAACCAGCGAGGCGATCAGCCCAAATAATAAAACCACAGGCCAAGCTAAGGTGCCAAACATGGCGCGAAGAAAGCCGACTCGGTCTCCGTTCGATGAGCGGAGGTTTCCGAGTGCTTTGATGCCAAAGCCGAACCCAAAAGCAGCTGGCAAGAACGTGAGAATCGAACTCACGCATATGATCAACGGGATGGCCCCTTCAACCAAAGCAACCTTGCGTTGCATCTCAAAGACCATGATGAGATAAGCCAAGGAAGCCATGGCCAGCATCAGGCTGACCCCTGTGCAGATCGCCGAGGACGTGGCCACGCGGGCCGGTTTTTGCGTACCCCCTAGTTGCGTCACTCTTACATCGGAGCGCGGTCCAGATGCCGGGGATTTCGTATCCTTTGCAGCCTCCACTTCCGTCTCCACCTCGCCGACCGTTTTGAATCGCAGCTCGCGCTCTCGTTCAAGGGTGCGCATCACGATCTCATCAATGCGAGTGTCCACGGCGGACTTCTTGGACGGTGGTGCGAAGCGCCCGATCGGCAGTTCACCGGTCAGCAATTCGTAGAGAACCACGCCAAGCGAATAGATGTCCGCGCGCTGATCGACATCGCCGGGCGACTCAAACTGCTCGGGCGCCATGTAGTGCGGGCTGCCGAGCACGAAGCCGCGTTGCGTGAGCGTCAACATTTCGGCGTCGTTTTCACCCACGAGTTTCGCTATGCCGAAGTCCGCGATCTTCACCTGCCCGCGCGAATCGATGAGGATGTTCTCCGGCTTGATGTCGCGATGCAGGATTCCTTTTTCATGCGCGAACTTCAGCGCTGCGCAGACGTCCTGCACGAGAGTGAGTGCTTCTGGCGGAGTGAAACGGCCCATCTTCATGGCCTGACGAAGATTCACACCATCCACGAACTCCATCATCAGATAGGCAAACGGCCCCGCCATGCCACTGTCGAAAACCGTGATAATGTTCGGATGGTTAAGCCGCGCGAGCACCCGCGCCTCGCGGTCGAACCGCTCAGCAAACGCAGGATCGCCCGCCAGTTCACCCGACAGGATCTTGAGCGACACGAAGCGGTCCAGCTTCGGCTGGCGTGCCTTGTAAACCGCGCCCATGCCGCCCGCGCCTAGAAGTTCCAGCACCTCCAGTTCCGGGAAATGCGCGCCGACTTCCGCCACCGTGGGCGTTTTCGCGCCTTTCGACGATGGAACGGTCGATTGAATTTCGGTGGCCGCCCCGAGCAGCACGCACTTGGGGCACAGACCTTGAGGCGCGCCTTCGGGAATCGGAGCGCCGCACTTTGGACAAGATGATGGAATGGGATTTGTCATGGCACTCACTTCCTGAGCCGCGCGGGAATGGAGGTTACAACTTTCTCGATTTTAATCCAAGTGCAGCCTCCAACTGTCCTCTACTCCCACGCTACACGCAAAAACTCCGGTGCCGGGCCTTGCCAATTCGCTTCCTGGAGTCGTTGGCCCGGCTGCTTGTCTTCAAACTGGGCGCAGAAACCGAGTTGATCGATCTGCCTCCAGTTCGCCAGCGCCACGCCATCACTGGTTTTGAAATCGGCGGGTGAAAGAGTGATCGTTTGCAGCGCGGCAGCACCGGAAACCTCACGACGGCAGCTGTAGGTTGCCCTTTTGCCGCGGTAACTCCGCCATTCGTTCTCCTGTAGGACGATGGTGATTGTGTTCGTCTCTGGCATCTTGAGAGTAACAGCCAACTGCGCACCGTCGGGTCCGTGCCACTTGGGATCGGTGACTTTGCGGGTCCAGTTCTGCCAGAATTGTTTATTGTCGGGGTTGAGTCGATACCAGTCATGCCAACCGCGAGCGAAGTCTTCGATGAGCAGCGACTTGGTGTCGGTGACCTTGACACCTGCGGCTGCAAGCTCGGCAATCCCGGCGCTGTGGAGCAATGAGCTGAGACAGACTTCGGTGATGGGCGCAAGGTGAGGCAATGATTCAGCCTTCGGCAGCGTGTGGTAAACGTTGGCGAAAGCGTAGAGCGGTTGTTCGAGGCTCAGCACCGGCAATTTTGCCTCCCAGGTGTTGCCTTTCTTCACCGCCACCGCATCGCGCCAGAAGCGTGCGCGAGGGTCGGGATCGACGCTGTAGTAAATGTCCACGCGAGCGATGGGCAGCGACTGAGAGTCCGGCGTGACACGCATCATGGGAATACCATCCGACGTTTTGAGTTCCCACTCCGACTTCGGCGTCTCCGGCAAGGCGGGACCAGCTTTGAGGTAGTGATCCAGCCACAGCGGACGGGTCACGGCGACCTCGGGGATAAAGCGATGATTCAGATGGGGCGAGAAGGCATAGCGCAGCGGTTGGCCCCAGATCAGCGCGTTGGTGCGATACACATCATCCATCCAGCCATGGAAATCGTTCGTGCCGCTGAGATGCAACACCGGGCAATGAATGCGCGGCGCGTAGTTCTCAAAACCCAGCGTGCGGGCAAACAACGCCGTGTCGCCCTTGATGTTCTCTTGCTGCGCTTTGCCGCCCATCATCTCATGCGGTTCGGTGCGGTAGCCCTGCCCGCCCACACTCGGCGCAGCGATTTTCACGCGATCATCGCTGCCTGCGACATACATCGTCAGGTTGCCGCCCATCGAGTGACCAAAGATGCCGATGCGCTCTGCATCCACTTCCGGTTGCTGCTCTAGAAACGTAATGCCGCGCCGACAGCCCAGCGTCAGCAGATACCAGTTGTTGTTCTTCGGCGACTCATGATCGACGAGAAACTTGTCGCCCGGCAACAGATTGAAATACCCCGGCACGTTCTGCTGCGTCGGATCCACTGTGCCCCAGTCCGTGTTCGGGTCACCCGGCTTCGCGTTCTCCATCTCCCGCTCGCCCCAGTTCACCGAAAGCGCCGCATAACCGCGATCTACATATGTTTTCACCTCCTCCATGAATGCCCGCTGCCCGCCACCATGCATGTGCATCACCGCTGGCAGTTTGCCCTTTGCTCCTTCGGGAAAACCGTAAAAGGCGGCCATGCGCGCTGGCTTGCCTTTGAAGGTGCCAATCAAATACCGCACGTAGCGATACACCCCACCGTCCTCCTTCCACTCACGCACCACCTCGACTTCGAGCGGGTCTTGGCGCGGATCAAAGTCGGCCCAAAGTTCGGCGACCGTTTGGGGCGGCTGAGCGCGGATCGAAGTCAGAACGAATACGAGAATGGTGGTGTATAAGGCAGTCTTCATGATGGGTGTCGTCACTCGGGAGTTCATTTTTGCCGCTCGACTGAGAAAACATCACCGCCGGGTTTCGCGGGCAGCGTGGCTTTCCAGGCTGCGAGCTTGGAGATGAGCTCCTTCACGACCTCGGGCTTCTCAGCCGCGAGATCCTTGGTCTCAAGCGCATCGGGGGCGATGTCGTAGAGCTCCAGGCGTTTGCCATCGTCTGTCATCAGCAGTTTCCATTGCTGATCCACCACCGCATAGTTCGCCCAGTGGAACTCCGAGTCCTTTCCTCCGCCCATCTTCCAATACAAGGGCTTGCTCCTCGTCGATGTCTCCGCGCCATTGAGCACCGCCACTTGGCTGATGCCGTCCGGTTGGTAGCCTTCCGGCATCTTCGCACCGGCGAGCTCACAAAAGGTCGGCAACAGATCGACGGCTGAAATCAGCGAGGTGTTGTCGATCTTACCTGCCGCGATCTTCCCAGGCCAGCGGGCGATGAAGGGCACGTTGATGCCGCCTTCGAATAGCGCGGCTTTGTAGCCCTTGCGACCGGCGGTGATGCCTTTGGACGCCGCAATACCCCAACCCGCGCCGGTGGCGGTGTCGTAACTCAAATCCAGTTCCTCCTTCCCCTTCGCCCGCGCCGGGCCGTTGTCGGAGCTGAAAATGACCAGCGTGTTTTCGGTGAGTTGCAGACGATCCAAGGCAGCCAGCACTTCTCCAATGCGATCATCGGCATGAGACAGCACCGAGGCGTAGATTTGATCCTCGCGGCTTTTCATGTCGCGGAAACGCCACTCGTATTTCGGCACCGTGTGGAAGGGCGTGTGCGGCTCGTGCATCCACAGATTGATGAAGAAGGGCTTGTTCGCCGCAGCGCTCTTCTCGATGAACGCAACGGCATGATCCGCATCCTCATGCACCGGCATCTGCTCGCCCGCGCAGTTGAAGGCGCCATATTCGTCGTAGCCATAGACCTTAGGCAGCGGCGAATCGGGAATCATGTCGTTCGACAGATGCCACTTGCCAAAGTGGGCCGTCGCATAGCCTGCAGACTGCAGCATCTTCGGCAACGTTGGTGTCTTGGGATCCAGCCAATCCGGCATGTTGCGCTGGGCGTTGTTCTTCGCCCACGCGAAGTGGCCGTCAATGTTGTAGCGCGCTGGGAAATGTCCTGTCATCACCGCCGTGCGGCTCGGCGAACACACTCCACTCGCGACCGTGAAGCGATAAAAGTCCGTTCCCTCTTTCGCGAGGCGATCAATGTTCGGCGTCTTCACATACGGATGCCCGTGGCAGCCCAGATCACCCCAGCCCCAGTCATCGGCGAAGATGAAGACGATGTTGGGTTTGGCTGCATCGTCTGCGGCAGAAGATTCATGCATGAACGCCGTGACGCAGAGGAGGATGAGCAGGAAGATTCGTTTCATTGAGGGAGAGTAGGAATGACTGTCAGGCAGTTACCAGACGATGGGGGTGCGTTACAACTATCTTGGGGCGGAAATAGCCGATCGAACATAGGTTTTTTTAGCACTGCTTTTCGTCATCCACTATGATCACGCCAACGTCAATGAGGTAGACGATTCGCGTCTGGCTGCAGAAGCGGATGATACAGGTAACTCGATCGGAGCGAAGAGATGGTTCAAGTCAATTACGCGAGCGGACCTTTCTCGCCACTTTTCCATCGGCGAAATCGAGGGAGAGGCTTTCGGTGTTCGGCCCGAAGGAGCGTTCGGGATTCATGAGAAATCCCGGCTCTTTCGGGGTGTCCCTCCTGATTTTTGGGCGCTGTCGCCCCCTCCTCCTGGTAGTGCTTTTTCGAGCGATGCGACCACTTCATCGCTCGTCATGCAGGTCTGAGGCTCGCCGAAGAACGGCTTGTAGGCGCGGTAACGGGCGTCGATCCACGCAGTCTTATACACCGAGAGGAGGAGATAACCGGGAACCAACAAGCCCCCACTCCACCTTTACCTAAGCCCTCCAAAAGCGCCACCAGGGTCGTGGAGGAAACAGGCATGTCACCGTGATGACAGTGCGCAGCGAAAACTGCACCGACGCATCCAAACCCGCCAACAATGGCAGCCACGCTTGGGTCATCGGCACCACCGTGAGTTGGGTGATCATGCCTAACCTGCCCTCGTCTTGCCACACAGCCCGTGCCTCATCCATTACCCGGCAGTGGCCGTAGTGCGCATCGTACCAAGCAACCACGGTGTCATAGTCATCCCGCGTCGCATAAGTGTCTTCATGACGACTCCCTCCCTTCAGGAGAGAAGCAGTCATGTGATCGATTTCCAGAGCATTCGGGTAGGGCCTCATGGCAGCATGGGCACAGGTTCACTCTGGCAACTTCCCCAGATGCAGATGCCACTGAGGGCTGTCCGTCTTCGCGCGCTTTTGCAGCAGGCG
>JACKQF010000018.1 GCA_024232965.1 Verrucomicrobiaceae bacterium
CCTGAAGGATCGGGGATTGAGTTTTATTGCGACTTCATCTCAATAGAGAGGTGGCGCACATTATGATACTGAGACTCTGTATCAACAAAAGAATTTAAACTTTTCTCGAGTGGACGCTTTTTGCTCTCTCCGACCCAGTCTGGGCATCCTACGCGGGCTCATAGCCCTCAAACCCAACGCAGCCCGAGCCAATCTACCGCTCGATTCATCAAACAACGGAACAAGGCTGGAGTCCGCACCGGACCCAGCCCGCCATCCATGTCCATGCTCCGTTCGCAGCCCTAATCAGCCTACCACCGACGATAGCCGCCGTGGGAATGGTGACTGTAACTTGGGGCGCAGTAATTGCTGCCATAGGAGGGCCTGTGGCTGTAGCTGCGACCTCGGTAGCCGTGGTCGTTGCGATTGGCCAGAGCATAGCCCGCCAGACCCGCAGCAGCGACGCCGAGCACGGCGACCCCTGGATCTACGACCGACTGAGGCCGGCCATAGGCATCGTAAGCGGTTGTGCAGCTTGCTCCCATCACGGCCAGCATACCGGCCGCTACCCAGCGAATGAAATTCATTTTCATGTGGGGTCTGACGGACCCGACATGAAGACTATTCAATTTTGGAGAAAAAATCTCAGCCGAGCACCGCAAGGATCGCGTCGCCCATCTCGGTGGTGTTCACCTTGCGGGTGCCGGGGGCTCCGGTGAAGATATCGCCAGTGCGGAGGCCATCGCCGATGACTTGACGCACCGCGTTTTCGATTGCGACCGCCGCCTCTTCCAGACCGAGCGAGAAGCGCAGCAGGAGTGCTGAAGAAAGAATCTGCGCGATCGGGTTCGCGATGCCCATGCCTGCGATGTCCGGGGCAGTGCCGCCGCTAGGCTCAAAGAGGCCGAAGTAAAGGCCATCGCCTTTGACCTTGCCC
Source organism: Verrucomicrobiaceae bacterium (assembly GCA_024232965.1). Lineage (GTDB taxonomy): Bacteria > Verrucomicrobiota > Verrucomicrobiia > Verrucomicrobiales > Verrucomicrobiaceae > JACKQF01. The sequence continues at coordinate 917 of JACKQF010000018.1, forward strand.
AGACTGGCGCTGGCCAGCATCCCCAGAGATCCAGCGATCATCGCCATCTCATCGCTGAGGATATCGCCAAAGAGGTTCTCGGTGACCATCACGTCAAAGCTGCGTGGGGCCTTGATCAATTGCATCGCCGCATTGTCCACGTAAAGGTGAGCCAAGGTGACGTCGGGGTATTGCTGGGCCACCTCCACCATGGTCTCGCGCCAGAGGACGGAATTGGTCAGGACGTTGGCCTTATCCACGGAAGTCACATGCTTATTGCGAAGCTGGGCCGCCTTGAAGGCCACGTGGCCGATGCGCTCGATCTCGCTCTTCTTGTAAACCATGGTGTCGATGACCTCGATGTCTCCATCGGGCAGGGTCGTGCGGCTTTTCGGCTGGCCAAAATACAGGCCGCCCGTCAATTCACGCACACAGAGCACATCAAAACCGCCTTCGACAAGGTCGGCACGCACCGGAGAGGAGGCGGTGAGAGCTGGGTAACAGATGCCAGGGCGAAGGTTGGCAAAGAGGCCGAAGTGTTTGCGCAGGGGCAACAGGGCGGCACGCTCTGGCTGTTCGTTTGGAGGCATTTTTTCCCATTTCGGGCCACCCACAGAGCCGAACAAAATCGCATCGCTGGCCTCACAGGCGGCGATGGTTTCCGCCGGCAGCGCCTTGCCCACGGCATCGATCGCGGCTCCGCCGACCAATTGGTGGTTGTAGTTAAAGGCGATGTTGTTCTTGGCGGCAACGGCGTTCAGGACCTTGATCGCCTCGGCCATGACTTCAGGGCCAATGCCATCACCGGGGAGGACTGCGAGATTGTATGTACGGCTCATGGGGCGATTCTGATGGACGTGAAATGGGGCTGGGTCAAGCGGGCGATATTGCGAGACGTGAGCTTGATTTCTGTGTGTTGCCCAGGTCGGACCGGAAAGCATCGCGAGAGACGCGGAGGCGCAGAGTTTTTCGTCGGCAACGATCTGACCCGGCCCGCATTCCCTTGCTGGTGACGCAGCCTGTTCGTAGCGGGCACGCAAGATCATCCCGAGCCTGCCATATGCGCAGAGGAGTTAGACTTGCCGGCAAGAAGCTTATCTGACGCCACTAGAAAAGGCCTGTCATTAGCGCCTGATCAGCGTTGAATTAGCCGTTTGACAGCACCAACAACGATCCGGGCTGATGGCGTATGGGGTTTACGGCAGCAAAGGGTTCCAAACCCGATTAAATCCCTGCCCCACAAAGTCCTTTTCATTGGAGGTCGCAAATTCTGTGACGCCGTGGTGCAGCAACGTTTGCGCTAAACGCAGGTCGATGATCCGACGGAAGGCGAAGCCGGAGGTCGCCGCCTGCGTCCAGACATCCTCCATAACCGGGGCTGATTCAATGAGCGTCCACGCCCGGTTTTTGCGGTAGGTTTGGCAAACGGCAGCGGCTTGCGGTGCGGTGAGAGGACGGGGGAATATTTTCTCGTTTCTCAACTTCAAATACAGTTCCACCAGGACAAGTTCACAAATAGCCACATCCTTGCGCCGGGCCAGTGATTGCAGAAATTGGCGGGCAGCATCGTGCCACGGAGAGGCCCCATTGGCGGCATACACCGCGATGTTCGTGTCAAAGCTTATCATCTTCAATAAACGGAGGCTTACTCGTGACACAACCTCGTCCACTCTTCCTCTGGGGCGAGCGCTTCACCCAAATCATAGGAGGGCGGCAAGGTCCAGACTTCCGCTCGCGTTCTTCCAGGCGGGTGGTGCCGGATGATCTCCTCAAGCCCGCGCCGAACGACCTCGGCAAAGCTCATCTCATTCTCCTCTGCCAAACGCTTGGCCTCACGAAAAAGCATGTCGGGAATCTGAACCTGCGTTTTTACCATGATGGCAAATTACCCTCTATGACAACTTTTGTCAACCCACCCGGACGGGGCAGAGAGCGACGAAGTGCGGGACGTGCCGACCGCAAACGCTTCAAAACAATTCACCGGAGGCATTCATTCTACCCAGCAAACAGGCGGCGGGCCAAGCCTTATCTTGGACCAATTTCCGATCTACTTCTTGTTGCCAGCGCCCTTGGCAGGAGGACCAGCACACAGGCGAGCGAGCCCGCAAAGGCGACGCTGGCGACCATGGCGAAGCCTTGCACGGGAGGGAAGGCGCTGAAGGACAGCGGGATGAAGACGGCCAGCAGGACGACGGTGGTAAGGGTGATGGGGCCGCGTTTTTCCCGCAGGGTTTCTTGAGCAGCGGCGGCCGATGAAAGGCCCGTCGCGACAAGTTCCTGCCAGCGGGTGACGAAGTGGACGGCGTCATCCACGGCGACACCGAGCACGATGGCACCGGCCATAACGGTGATGCTGTTCAGCGTGACCCCCAACCACGACGCCAACCCCAGAGCGGCCGCGAGTGGCACGCACACACAGAGCACGGCCGTGATCGAAAGCCTGAGCGAGCGCCACAGCACCAAGAGGCAGAGGGCGATGGCTGAGAGGGACGCGCCGGCACTGGCCACTTGGCCTTCCACCACCTTGCGGTCCGCCTCAAGGAAATCGCGCAATCCTGGTGCCGGACGAGCCGACACGCCTTCGGGGGCGAGCTTTTTCGCCTCTGCCAAGATGGAATCGTGCAGTGCGAGGTATTCATCCGAGGGCAGAATGCGGGTGCGGATGTAGAGATTGGCCACCCGCCATTCGGGGTCCGCGAGGGCGTCGGTCATGGGCAGTCCAGAACCGAGCAGGGCCTGCTGAAAAAGGCCCAGCATGAGGGGCGAATCTGGCAGCTTAAACGAGCCCTCTGCCCACCCCTCCCAAACCTGATTCATCATTGCGATGACGGACGCATGTGAATAAACGGCGGTGACATTTGGCAGCGCGGCGGCGTAGCTTTCAACCTTCTGCACATAGCGGAGAAAGTCCCCATCGGGCACACCGTTGGCCCTGCCGGAATCGAGGTCGATGCGCAGGAAGTACATGCCGTTGAATTCCTCGTCAAAGAAGTGGGCAACCTTGCGCGACGGGCTGTCTTTGGGCAGAAAGTCTGCGAGGTTGATGTTCGGCCGCAGAGAAGGAAGCCCCGTGAGTCCCACCAACAAAACCAGCCCAATGACCACCGGAGTGAATCGATGGGAAGAGAGCCGGGTGACAAAACCCGGGGTTTCACTGACGTCGATCGTCGCGCGCGTCTGATAGCCGTGATACAAGAGCAGCAGCGAGAGTGGCCCGACCGTAAAAAGCAGCACAAATCCCAGGGTAACGCAGGCGCCACCGAGCAGCCCAAACGCCTGATTCGACGCACCCGGCGCGGCCACTAGGGCGACGAATCCCGCCACCGTTGTGAGTGCCGCGAAGAGCGAGGATCGGAAGACTGCGCGCACTGCCGCGCGCAAGGCTTCTGCGGGAACAAGCCCTAACTGAAGGCGATCTCTAAAATCGCTGCAGAGATGGATCAGCAGCGTCAACTGCACCGCCGCGATCAGCGGGAAAAGAGCAATCAAATAGACCCCCGACTGCATCGGAAACAGCACACACAACCCAGCCGATAACAAAGCGTGCACCGCCAGGTTCAGGATGATGAAAAGGATCATTCGTGCGGACCTGAAGTAGCGAGCAAGCGCAATGAAAACACAGAGCAACACCACCGGCACGAGGAAGCTCAGGTCCTGCTCCGCGCGCAGGCGGACTTCGTCCTCGACCAAAGGCAGGGAGACGACTTGATAGGAATGCTGCGCATCCGCGAATTTTGACACCACTTCATCCACCACAGCTCGCGAAGGATGCGTCGATGCATCTCTAAAGGTGACCAGGAGCACAGAGTTCCGCGAGTTGGGAGAGACCAGCAGATTCTTCACCAAGGGATGCCCGAGGGAGAAGGCGCGGACCTTGGCCAGATTTTCATCGGTCCACTCCTCAGGAAGGAAGGGCTCCATCACCAAGCCAAAGCCACGTCGGGCAGGGATCGTGGAGTGGGTAAAGCTCTTCACGTCCAGCACATCGGGCAGGGCCGCGAAGGCTTCAGAGATTCCGCGCAGCTTTTCGAGCGATTCCCTGGTAAAGACCTCCGGACTGGTCTGCACCACGACGAGGACGCAGGTGCCATGCAGGCTCTTTTCCACCATTTCATAGGTGAATCTTGAGCGCGGATCGCCCTCCAGCAATCCACCTGCACCCGACCGCAGGGAGAGCGCGGCCGTGGCCCAGATCAGTGGAGCGCAGGCCGCCACAAGGACAGCAAACGAAAGCCAGGGGCGGCGGAGTAGATATTCAAGCATAGCGTTCGCTCGGAAAAGCCGACTGCACCCCTCCGCAACGCCGACGAGAGTAGCGGCGATCAAGCGCGCGGCAACTCTGAACTGTGCTCCTGCCGGTCCGGCAAGAGCGACCCCCACGACAATATTCACGTCAGGTCCCCAAATTCCGCCTCTTGCATCTGATTCAACACGTATCCATGATCACTGTCACAGTACCTTGAGACCGTGAGCTACTGGATAAGGTAAACGAAATGATGCGCTTCAATACATTGATCAAAAACCCCGCCGATTGGATGCGGGGCAGCGGACCCCATTCCGATGTGGTCATGACCTCTCGCGTTCGGCTGGCGCGGAATCTTCGCGGCAACCCATTTCCAGGATTCAGTCAGGAAAAGCAACGCATCGACATGCTGGCCAGTGTCCGCCCCATCATTGAGGCACTCCCAGAGATGAAGGACGGTTTTAGCGAGGACTACAAAGACACCAGCAAGATCAAAAAGCAGGTGCTTGTGGAGCGCCACCTTGTCAGTCGGGAGCACGCCGCGCGCTCCAATGGCTGCGGCGTCGTCGTGGATCGCAAGCAGAGCATCAGCATCATGATCAATGAGGAGGACCACTTCCGCATCCAGGGTATCCGCCCAGGGCTGAACCTCCGCAGCGCCTACGATCTCGTGGATCGCATCGATTCAGAGATGGAGGCCCAACTGCCCTATGCCTTTGATGAGAAGCTCGGCTACCTGACCGCCTGCCCCACCAATTTGGGCACCGGGATGCGCGCCTCCGTCATGTTGCATCTGCCCGGTCTGGTATTGACTGACCAGATCAATCAGGTTGTCAAAGCCGTCGGCAAAATTGGGCTCGCAGTGCGCGGTCTTTATGGCGAGGGCACCGAGGCGCTCGGGAATCTTTTCCAAATCTCCAACCAGCACACTCTGGGAGAGAAAGAGGCGGAAATCATCGGGCAGATTGAAAAGGTCATCGAGGGCGTCGTTCGTTCCGAATCCACCGCACGCACGAAACTTTTGGAGGACCAAACCATCATGCTGCGCGACCAAGTCGGCCGCGCCTACGCCATCCTGCGGAATGCCTTTGTGCTCTCCTCAAAAGAGGCGCTCAACTGGCTGTCCATGCTACGCCTTGGCGCCGACCTTGATTTGGTGCCCGATTGCGATCGATCCCTCCTGGACATGCTGCTGCTGGAGATCCAGCCCGCGCACCTTCAATTGGCCGCTGGTCGCGAACTTTCCCCCGAAGATCGGGACGTTTTGCGCGCCGAAATTACCCGCACAAGGTTGCATTCTTTGCAGGGACCCACTACCGTACCACCACAATTACCACCACCACCCCCAACTGGAGGCTCCGAACACGAGCATAATGATGAATAATTTTACCCCACGCGCCCAACAAGTCCTCGCCCTTGCACGCAAAGAGGCGGACCGATTCAATCACAACTACGTCGGGACGGAGCACCTCCTCCTCGGCCTCATCAAGCTGGCGCAAGGCGTCGCTGTGAATGTTCTGACCAAACTCGGCCTCGATCTCGAAACCGTGCGCATGCAGGTCGAGCAGCAGGTTGGCTCCGGCCCCGAGACCAAGATGGTCGGCAACATCCCCTACACCCCACGGGTGAAGAAGGTGTTGGCCTTGGCCTCTAAGGAAGCCAAAGCCCTGAACCACAGCTACGTCGGCACGGAACACATCCTCTTGGGCCTCCTGCGCGAAGGCGAAGGTGTCGCCGCGCAGGTTCTGCGCAATCTGGACATCAATCTGGACAAAGCCCGCAACGAGATCCTGAAGGAGTTGGACCCGAACTTCACCTCCCAAGAGGACGATGATGCCGATGAAGAAAGCCCAGGCAACGAGAGCACTGGATCAAACAGCCCAGGACAGAAGAAGGACAGTAAGACTCCTGCCCTGCGCGCCTTTGGTCGCGACCTGACTGAACTGGCCCAGAAAGACGAGATGGACCCCGTCATTGGCCGCTCCGAAGAGATCGCCCGTGTCATCCAGATCCTCTGCCGCCGCACGAAGAACAATCCTGTGCTCATTGGCGAAGCTGGCGTCGGCAAGACGGCGATCGTCGAAGGCCTCGCTCAAGAGATCGCCTCCGGCAACGTCCCTGAAATCCTCCGTGACAAGCGTGTGATCACCCTCGACCTGGCCCTCATGGTTGCTGGCACGAAGTATCGCGGTCAGTTTGAAGAGCGCATCAAAGCGGTGATGGATGAAATCCGCCGCCACAAGAACGTCATTCTCTTCATCGATGAGCTGCACACCATCGTCGGTGCCGGTTCCGCCGAAGGTGCTATGGATGCCTCCAACATCATCAAGCCCGCGCTCAGCCGAGGCGAGCTCCAGTGCGTTGGTGCAACAACGATGAACGAGTACCGCAAGTACATCGAGAAGGATGCCGCTCTCGAGCGCCGCTTTCAAACCGTCAAGGTCAACGAACCTTCCGTCGAAGACGCGGTCAAGATCCTCATGGGTCTCAAGAGCAAGTACGAACTGCATCATAGGGCACGCTTCTCGGACAAGGCCATCGAGGCCGCTGTCAACCTCAGCTCACGCTATCTGCCATCACGCTTCCTGCCGGACAAAGCCATCGACGTCATGGACGAGGCGGGTGCCAAAGCGCGCATCGGCGCGATGACACGTCCGCCGGAGCTCAAAGTCATCGAGGGCGAGATCGAAACCATTCGCCTCGAGAAGGAAACCTCCATCAAGGAGCAAGACTTTGAAAAAGCCGCTGCACTGCGTGACAAGGAAAAGAACGCCAAGAAGCGTTTTGACGATCTCCTCGAATCCTGGCGCGCCAGCAATCAGGAGAAGATCGTCGATGTCGGCGAAGAAGAAATGATGTCCGTCGTCTCCAAGTGGACTGGCGTGCCTCTCCAACGCATGGAGCAGGCAGAAGCAGACAAGCTACTGCGCATGGAAGAAGAGCTCAAAAAGCTCATCATCGGCCAGGACGAAGCCGTCATCGCCATCAGCAAGGCCCTGCGCCGCTCCCGCGCCGATCTCAAGGATCCACGCCGCCCAATCGGCTCCTTCCTTTTCCTCGGCCCCACGGGTGTCGGGAAAACCTTCCTGGCAAAGAATCTGGCAGACTTCATGTTTGGCAGTTCCGAGGCACTGATCCAGATCGACATGTCCGAATACATGGAGAAGCACACGGCCAGCCGTCTGATTGGCGCACCTCCAGGGTATGTCGGTTATGAAGAAGGCGGTCAGCTTTCTGAAGCCGTGCGTCGCCGCCCATACTCCGTCGTGCTCTTTGACGAAGTGGAAAAAGCGCACCCAGATGTGATGCACCTCCTGCTTCAGATCCTTGAAGAAGGCCAGGTCACGGACAACTTCGGACGCAAGATCGACTTCCGGAACACCATCGTCATCCTGACCTCCAATGTCGGCGCCGAAACCATCAAGCGCCAGACCTCCCTTGGATTTGCTGCCATGGCCTCCAACGATGCCGACAACGACGGCATCAAGGGCAAGATCACTGAGTCCGCCAAGAAGTTCTTCAAACCTGAGTTCCTCAACCGCCTGGATGACATCGTCATCTTCAAAATGCTGGAGAGGGAGCAGCTCAACAAGATCGTGGATCTGGAAGTCAACAAGGTGCTGGTGCGCCTACGGAACAAGAAGATCCACCTCGTTCTCGACGACGCGGCCCGCGAATTCCTGATGAAGGAAGGCTACGACCCGCAATACGGTGCGCGCCCAATGCGTCGCGCCGTGGAGAAACACATCGAAGACCCGCTGGCAGAACACGTGCTGCGTGGTGATGTGAAGGAAGGCGATACCGTCCAGGTCGGCTTCAACGAAGAGAAGAAGATGCTGAAGTTCTCCGCCGAAGCCCGCGAGGATACGCCAGTAGAGGAGCCCACCAGCTCCGCTTCCTGATCCCAAGCTACACTAGAATCAATTCATCAAAAAACCCGCAGCCACTGGCTGCGGGTTTTTTGCGTAAAGACTGTCGAATCCGAGCGATGAAAACTCCGCTCAGCTAACGAAGCGAATCGCACCGCCGGCCTGTTGAGCGGCCATCGCGGCGTGTTGGGCATCGGTGCAGGCGGAATCCGTCGGCGCATCCGCAAGAGCATCCGTCGGTTGGACGATGTTGTTGTTCAGCATCCAGGCTTCCACCTCATCGCCGCTGATGTCAGGCAGCATGTGACCGTTGATCTCCACACAAGGAGACAGAGGCTGACCGCTCTTTTGTTCCATTTCCCAGCGGAAGGCGGGATTTTTGATGATGTCCTTTTCTTCAAAGGCGAGCCCGTGCTTGCGGAAGATGGCGCGGACGCCTTCGCTCCAGCCGCAGTAGGTTTTCAAATAGGCAGTGATTTTGGGTGCTTCCATGACGCGTTGTGGGGTGGGTGGTTTGGTGAATGAAGTTACGCCGCCAAGCTACGAGCCGATGCGGCATTTGCAAGAGAGTGAATTGCTACTTGCATCCGGTTCGGAAACTTATAATACTTTATCAGTTTCCATTACCCACCCGATGCCACGAGCCAAATCCACCTCCACCAGCGCTGATGCCCGGCAAAAGATCGTCGCGGCAGCTCGCTCGCACTTTTTGGCCCACGGCTTCCGCAGTGTCACGATGGATGACCTCGCCGCAGAGGTCGGCATGAGCAAAAAGACCTTCTATGCCCACTTCCCGAGTAAGCTGGCTCTGGTGGAGGCTGTGATGCAGGAAAAAATCAGAGAGGCGGAGGCCGACATGGATTCGATACCTTCGGCTGCGGCGTCGAGTTTTCCAGAGACACTGCATGCCTTACTCGCCTGCATGCAAAAGCACACGGGGGAGATCCAGCCCGCCTTCATCCGCGACGTGCGCCGCGATGCTGCGGATATCTTTGCCAACGTAGAAACTCGCCGCGCCGCAATGATCAAACGCAGCTTCACCCGATTGCTGACCGCAGGCCGCAAGGCTGGCATGATCCGCGGTGATGTGCCGCAGACATTGATCATCGAAATGCTGCTTGCGGCGACTCACCAGATCATGAATCCGCAAAAGCTAGACGAGCTCAATCTGACGGCCAAAGCCGGCTACTCGGCCATCATCGACGTCATCCTGCGCGGAGCCATGACTGCCCAAGGGAGGGAAGAACTATGAAGAACTCATATCGTGCCTGGTCATGCCTCATTCTCCTGCCCGCCGTGCTAACGTCGTGCGAAAAGTCTCCGACAGACAGACTGCAAGGCTACGTCGAGGGCGAGTTCGTGTATCCCGCGCCACCCATTGCGGGGAAGTTGACCAAACTGGCAGTGAAGCGCGGAGACCAAGTTAAAGCGGGAGACCTGCTCTTCACCATCGAAAACACACTGCAAAAAGCCGCATACGATGAGGCCGCACAACGGGTGCAGCAAGCGCAGGCCACGCTGGCAGATGCCAAAAAGGGGCGACGGCCCTCAGAGATCCAATCACTCCAGGCACAACTCTCGCAGTCGCGGGAGGCGATGTCACTTTCCGCCAAGGAATTGGCACGCCAAGAAAACCTGCGCACGTCTGGTGCCGTTCCCGAAGAAAGCCTGGATCGGGCGCGCAGCCTCAACGAGCAAAACCGATTCCGCGTCGCGCAGATCGAGGCGGAAATGGCCACCGCAGATTTGGGTGCGCGTGCCGACCAGATCGCTGCCGCAGAAGCGGAGGTGAAGGCGCGGGAAGCGACGCTGGCCAAGGCTGAATGGGATCTGCAACAGACACGACAGACAGCCCCAGCAGCGGGGTTGATCGATGATACGCTCTACAACGTGGGCGAATGGATCGCAGCTGGTCGTCCAGTGATCTCGCTGCTACCGCCAGGTCAGGTACGGGTACGGCTTTTTGTGCCCGAGACAGAGATCATTCACGTCCATCTGGGCGACGCAGCCCAAGTCAGCATCGATGGCATGCCGCAACCCGTGCAGGGCGAAGTCAGCTTTATTTCCCCCCAGGCCGAATACACGCCGCCGGTGATCTACAGCCGCGAAAACCGCGCCAAATTGGTTTTCATGGTCGAACTCCACTTTGAGAAGGACGTGGCAGAGCAACTGCATCCTGGACAACCCGTCGATGTCCAACTGGCACACCACAGATGAGCGAAGATCTGGCCATTGATGTACACGGCATGACCAAGCGGTTCGGTAATCGGACCGTGGTCAACCACATTGACCTCCAGGTGCGCAGCGGGGAGATCTACGGATTCCTGGGGCCCAATGGCAGCGGTAAAACGACCTTCATCCGCATGCTCTGCGGCCTCCTGCGTGCCGATGAAGGCAGCGGCACTTGTCTGGGACACGATGTCATCACGGAGAGCGAAACCATCAAGCGCCAAGTCGGCTACATGACGCAGCGCTTCAGCTTTTATGAGGATCTGAGCATTCGCGAAAACCTCTCCTTTGTCGCCCGGATGTATGACGTGCCCAATCGCCGCGAAGCCGTCGATGCATCCATTGAGCAACTGGGGCTAACGGGTCGCGAACGTCAATTGGCGGGGCAGTTGTCCGGCGGTTGGAAACAGCGCTTAGCACTGGCGGCTTGTTTGATTCACCAACCGAAGCTCTTGCTGTTGGATGAGCCCACCGCCGGGGTCGATCCCAAAGCGCGTCGAGATTTTTGGGAGCAGATCCATCAACTGGCAGCACGTGGGCTGACCTTTCTCATTACCACTCACTACATGGATGAAGCCGAGCGCTGCCACCGGCTGGCCTATCTCTCGTATGGCGAACTGCTGACGCATGGCACGCTGAAAGAAGTCGTGGACCACGCCAAACTCACGACCTGGAGCGTCAGCGGCCCAGACCTCATCGGTCTCGCTAACCAACTACGGCAGCGGCCCGGTGTGGAGCAAGCAGTCGCCTTTGGAACGACTCTGCACGTTAGCAGTGGCGATGCGGTCACGCTGGAGGCGGCCATCGCTCGCTTTCGCGGATCGCCGCATGAATGGAAACAGATCCCGTCCGGCCTGGAGGACGTGTTTATTCACCTGATGGATCGATCCAAGGACAATTTTGCGCCATGAGTCGGTTACGCCATTTCTCAAGCACGCGATTCTTCGCCATCGTCATCAAGGAGTTCATCCAGATGGGGCGGGACCGGGTCACATTTGGCATGATGGTGGGCATTCCACTGGTGCAATTGACTCTGTTTGGCTTTGCCATCAATTCCGACCCAAAGCACCTGCCTGCCGCCGTCCGGATGGCGGACAAAGGCCCGATAGCGCGCAGTTTGCTGAGCGCGATCCGCAATAGCGGCTATGTGGATTTTGTCGCGGAAGTGAGGTCCGAGACCGAAGCACGTGCGGCACTGGAGCACGGCGACGTGCAGTTCGTCATCACCTTCCCCCCTAGTTTTTCCCGTGATCTGCTGCGTGGAGACAAACCCGCGCTCTTGATCGAGGCAGACGCCACTGACCCTGGTGCCACCAGCAACGCGATCAGCACCATCCGTGCCCTCATCGGCACCGCGCTGCGTAACGACATCAAGGGGCCGCTCGCCTACCTAGCTGGGTCAGAACCAATCATCGACCTGCGTGTACATGCGCTTTACAATCCGGAGGCCATTACTCAATACAACATCGTCCCTGGGTTGATGGGCGTGGTGCTGACCATGACCATGGTCATGATCACGGCGCTGGCCATCACGCGAGAGCGGGAACGCGGCACCATGGAGAATCTGCTCTCCATGCCGACTCGGCCCTTTGAGGTGCTGGCTGGGAAAATCATCCCCTACATCCTGGTGGGCTATGTTCAGGTCGTGCTGATCCTTGTCGCCGCCCACTTCCTCTTTCATGTGCCGATGCTCGGCAGCTTAGCGCTTCTATTCCTGGTCGCCCTGGTCTTTATCACCGCGAATCTGGCGGTAGGCATTATGTTCTCCACCCTGGCCACGAACCAGCTTCAGGCGGTGCAGATGTCGTTCTTCTTTTTCCTGCCATCGCTACTTCTGTCCGGTTTCATGTTTCCGTTTCGGGGGATGCCGGTCTGGGCGCAGCACATCGGGGAAGTCCTACCGCTCACCCATTTCCTGCGGATCATACGCGGGGTGCTTTTGAAAGGCAGCACGCTAGCGGACATCTCGCTACAGCTCTGGCAGATTGGCCTTTTCGGAGCCGTCGTCATGGTCATCGGCGTGAAACGCTACCGCCAAACCCTGGACTAGAGTCACCTAAGATATTAAGTGGTCAAAAACTCAAATATTGACATAATGTTAATAATTGTTAAACTTTAGATAAATAAGGAGCTCTTTTGAATTGAGCCATAACCTCCAATCTGTACTAGCGTGCCAGCCACCACATACATCATCTCGGCGCAGATCGCCCTGATCGCGGCGTCAGCGGCTTACGTCGGATACAACCGGAAGCCCGGCGGTGCCGATGCAGCGGCGCAAGCAGCCAGCGCCCAGCAGCAGGCGGCCCGGGAGCTCCCACCTTCTCTCCCTCCCCAGCCGAATGACACCGCTGGTGAAATCACGGTGCCCCAGTGGCCCCAGGCTACTTTCCCACGTTATGCCCCAGCGGAAAAACTGGCCCAGAATGAGGCCCAGAACGCGACCGCTTCCCGTCCCATGGGAGGTCGTGCTGGAGACGTAGGGCGAAGCCGGAACCAGTCCCTACCTGCCGCACGGGTCCAAGACAAATCCTCCGCCGCCCGGGTATCCTCCAGCGCCGCTGACGAGCCACCCACCTTCGCGCCAGTGCAGGATGGCCAGGGCTATCACATCACGGCAGATTCGGCGACGAACTTTGACCTGAACGCCAAGACGGTGGTCTTTTCCGGTCACGTCGTGGTGGAATCAACAGACTTTGTCATCAAGACGAATCGGCTCGTGGTTTACAACGGCACCGGCGGTTCCATGTCAAAAATGGTGGCCAACGGAGCCGTGGATTTTCACCTCGTCGGCGTGCCCGCAGAGCAGGTCTATCGAGGCCAGAGCGAGGAGGCGGTGTTTGAGCCCGGCAAAAACCTCATCACCTTCATGGGTTGGCCCCGCATCCAGGGCAAAGGACGCGAACATCGCGCCGCTGATGCCAGCACGATCATGCGACTCTTCACGCAGCCATCACGGCTCGAAACGACAGGCCGCGCCAGCACCCGCATTATTCCGGGAGAGGGCGGCACGGCGATCTTCGCCGCACCGGTTGCTAAGTCGAACTAAGCGCCGATTCAGCGCTTAAACCAAGGCAGCGCAGACAACCAGTTGCGGGAACCGCCACTGCGGACGCCTTCCACCTCGTCAATACTGGCAAGGATGTCTGGGTCTCCAGAGTCAAAGTCCTCTGCACGTGGCAGGCCAGGAGGCAACTTCAATGCGGAGAGTTCCTCGTGCGCAGACTCCGTGTCAATGGCATCAGCGGGCGCGATCTCAGCAGGTTCTGCAGCGTCTGTAGGACGTTGATTGAGAGGCGGCACAGACCCACCGGGTGGCAGGAGACCACCCGAGAAGATCATCTTTGTCGCCTCCTCCAGCGTCATCGCCGCATCGGTGACTTTTTCAGAATCCACGACCAAAAGCAGGCCCGTCATCGGATTCGGCGCGGTCGGGAGAAACACAGAGGTCATCGCCTTACCAGACACACGATCCGTGAACTGGCCCGTCACAAAGCCGATCATCCGCATGCCAGGCACCGGATAGTCGATGTAAGCGACGCGCTTGAAGTTCTGACCGCCCCCCAGGCTTTTGAAGGCATCAATGACCTGCTTCAGGGATTTGTAGATGAAGGCAATGACCGGAATGTTGAGCAATAGTCTCTCAAAAAGCGCAACGACCCGCACCCCGATGACATTGGTTGCCATGACTCCCAAGGCCACGAGGAAGGCGATGGGAATGATCACTCCGATGAAGTGCACCACCTTTTCAAAGGTAGGATTGGTGGCGTCCAGCACCTGGTTGCCCGCCATTTCATTGACCAGGTCAACGAAGTAACGAACGAGCGGCTCGCTCCAACCATGGAGCAGGTTGTAGATCGAAAAAAGGATCCACCAGGTGATGACGAGAGGAAGAGCCAGGGCAAAGCCGGCAAGGAACTTATTGCGCGTCCACACCAGCGCGCCGCGGTGGTTAGACGCGGCATCAGCCGATGGATGGGACGCGCCGGCTCCGGGGGATTGAGACGGTGCGGACATGGAGTTAGGTCAGTTCAGAACCACGGCAGAGCGCGGTGTTCAAATACAATCGCACAGCAAAGCTGTAAAAACAGGAGAAAAGCGCACCAAATTGGCGCACATCCAAAGCGCTGCCTTGAATCGATTCCAGATACCGCCACCATGAGCCGAACCCACCCCCATTCGTAACTTCATGCCGCACTGGATCTCCCCGCACGATGTCGAAAACGTGAGACGCTGTTGGGCTAAGATCCCGGGGCCGATCCGTCACGGACTCACCGCCATCACGGAAGAAATCCAGGCGCATGGCAAGGATGCAGGTCAGCTCACCATCGCCGCCATCAAACGCTGCCGATCCCACTGGATTGGCTGGGTTCTTTTCATCTCCTCCGCCTTGATCGGCATCATTGGTTGCGTGATGCCCCATGACATCAGCCTGCTGTCAGAGGTGTCCCACGCAGGTCTCTCTCACTCGCCCCATCTGTTGCGGAATCTCGCCATGTTTCTGAGCTGGTGGGGAGATCTCTTTGGCTTCAATCTCGGCGTTGTGGTCCTGATCTATGCTTGGTCGAAGTATCGCCGATCATTGCACTGGCGGCGGGTCGCCATCGCCTGTGTACTTGGCACCGTTTTCTGCGGGAGCATCGCCACGACGCTCCGTTTCGCCACCGGACGGGCACGCCCGACCTCCGGGCAACCGCCAGCCTTCCACGGCCCCGATTTCCGGGCCAGATATCAGTCCTTCCCCAGCGGACACACCGCCACCGCCTTTGGCATGGCGATGCCGTTAGCCGTTGTAGCCCCTGTGGTCGGCGTTCCGACACTGATCGCCGCAGCCTCAATCTCGTGGTCCCGCATGCAACGCAACCAACACTATCCGAGCGATATCCTGACCTCGATTCTGCTCTCGATCTGCATCGGCGTGCCGCTGGGCCGCGCCGTCCGCAGACAGCGCAGCAGCGGCGCTCCGTGACCTACTTCATTGGGGAAAAATCCGTCGGCTTCATGTAGATGCTCTTCACACCTTCAGGGCCGGCGATCGTCAGCGATCCGTCTTTTTCAGACTCTGCTTTGGCAGCGATCCAATCGGGATCTTGGCGGAAGGCACCGAACGAGGCCAGACCCGCTTCCTTGCTGGCATGGGCCAAAAGGTAAATCAGCTTGGTCCCCGCACCCTTGTCAGCATCGGTCGGCTCCCAGTAAATCACGTTGGTCATGCCGTGCTTGGCAAACAGAGCCATCGTGTGATCGCGGAAACGCGCATGCAAGGCAGGCAACTTCCCTTCAGGGGTGGTGTAGGTGCGCAACTCAAATGTCCGTTCGGGATTCGCGGCGTCGATCTTCAGCGCTGGAGAAAAATCGGTCGCAGTCATGAAGATGGATACCGGCGGCTTCGCGAGAATTTTCCCATTGGCCTCGCTCGCCTTGCGTGCCTCCTGCCACTCGGGGTCAGCGCCAAAGGCCTTCCAGGACGCGGTGGCCGCGTCGCGACTGGCGTGAGAAATGACGTAGATCAGAGTGTTGGAGGCACCATTCTCCTCATCCACCGGCACCCAATAACCAATGTTCTTCATCCCAACGCGCTCAAAAATTCGGCAGGTATGATCGCGAAACCGGGCCAGCAGGTCGGGCAACTTTCCCTCATTGGTGGTGTAGATGCGCAGTTCGTAGACGGTGGCAGCAGGATCAGGTTCTGCCACGGCAGGCAGGATGGCGGCGATGGCCAGGGAGAGATAGAGAGCGATTCGTTTCATGGTGAAAGGAAACGCTGACAGAAGCGGCAATGTTTTGCAAGATCGCGATCTTCTCGCCCAGTCTAGGACGCTTCCGCCGGCTCGGTGAGAAAGGGAGCGAACCGCGATTCAAAGCGCTTTGGCACCACGCACTGGATCTCGGCGAGACCGTTGTCGTAGTTTTCTTGCAGCACCTTGCCCTCCTGATGCGCAAAGGCGACGAGGTCCATGCGCTCCAGCGGGATCGCCAGATCCATGCGCACGACGCGGTCGATCAGCATCTGGTGCAGGCGATGGTGCAGGGCATCGATCCCCTGCCCCGTTTTGATCGAGATCGGCACCGCCTCTGGAAACATCCGCTGCAGCTCCGCCAGTCGCTCCGCATCGATGAGATCAATCTTGTTCAGCACCAGCAGCACCCGCTTTTCACCCGCGCCGAGCTCTGCCAGCACCTCCATGGTCGTTTGAAAAAGTTGATCCGCCTGGGGCGAGCTCGCATCCAGCACATGGATGAGGAAATCCGCCAGAATGGACTCCTCCAAGGTTGCGCGGAAAGACTGCACCAGATCGTGGGGGAGATTGCGAATGAACCCAACCGTATCCGTGACCAATAAGGATTGCCCGTCTGGCAATTCCAAACGCCGCGTCGTGGTGTCCAGCGTCGCAAACAGCTTATCTTCCGCCAGGACCTCGGAACTGGTCAGCAAGTTCAGCAGCGACGACTTCCCTGCGTTCGTGTAACCCACAATGGCGGCGTGCGCGACCGCCACACGGTTGCGCTCCTTCCGCATCGTATCGCGCTGGCGCTTCACCTCTTCGAGATCGGCACGCAGCTTGTCCAAGCGCTTGTGGGCGAGCCGACGGTCCACCTCCAACTGCGTTTCACCCTCACCACGCGCCGCCTGTGCACCACCACCGCCGGAACCACCCGAGGCCGCGCCTCCGCCCGAACCAGCACCCCCGCCCTGACGGTCAAGGTGAGCCCACATGCGCGTCAGCCTTGGCAGCGAGTACTCCATGCGCGCCAGTTCCACCTGGAGGCGCGCCTCCCGAGTGCGTGCCCGCATCGAAAAGATGTCCAGGATCACCTCGTGACGATCAATCACGGAGCGTTCCGCCTCCGCCTCCCAGGCACGCTGCTGGGCTGGGGTCAGCTCATTGTCAAAGATGATGCAGTCCGCGCCCTGCTGCTTTGCCAGTTCCATCAGCTCCTTGGCCTTGCCTTTGCCGACCAGGTAGCGCGGGTTGTACTCACGCACATTGACCAACTCGGTCGAAGTCGCCGTGATCCCCAGCGTATTGACCAACTCCTCCAGCTCCTCCAACAGCTCTTGTGCCTTGCCAATCTCGCGACGGTCAAAGTAGGCTCCGATCAGGAGGGCGGTCTCCACTTGGCTGGGTTTTTCCCGAACATCAAACATCCCGCACCATAGAGGCGCTGCACAGCATTGCCAAGAGCCACAAGTTGCCTGCCAGCAAAATGCGTGCAAAGGAGTGCGCCATGACTCTCGCCGCAGCCCTCCGCTCCATCCGTCACACCCTGCCCCTCCTGGCTGCCTGCTGGGCCTTGGTGGGATGCCACTACTCGGATTCTGAGGGGATGCCTGTCGCCCTCTATGAGTCCGCAGATGGCGAGGCCGTCATCCGCCAACTCATCAAGGAACTGCCGGACCCCAATCCCGGCGTTCCGAAGAGTCACGCCATCGTCCTCGGAGACGTCGGCGCTCGCGGCGATTACAAGGCCGCCTCAGTCGCCTTTATGAAACGGTTTCAGGACACCGGGCGGCGCTTCGTCAGCGCAGATGTGCTCTCCCCGAACGGCCCCGATCACACCATCGTCGATCCCGAAACCCGAGTCGCCGTTTACGTCCTGCAACTGCGCCTCATGAAGCAACTCGACGCCAGCACCTGGGATGTCGAGGCCGCCTGGTCCTACAAGAAGCTCTTCGAACGCCGCCGCTACAAGCTCGAACAAAAAGACGGCAAACCCGTCGTCACCTTTGTCGAACGCATCGAGGGCAATTGGCCTGAGGCAAAGTAAGCGCGGCTAACCGAGAACGCGTGCCAGCAAGGCCATGCTAGCATTGCCGCCCGAGAGCACGCAGGCCACACGCTGACCCTGCCACTGTTCGCGATTCTTTTTCAGCGCGGCAAAGGCGAGGGCCCCGGCCCCTTCCGCGATATTGTGAGTCGCCTGCACCAGCTCCCTCATCGCCGCCATCGCCTCGTCATCGGTCACTGTGACGACATCGTGCGCCTGCTCCAGGACATGCCTCAGCGCGTCCTCGTTCGGCGTCATGCAGGCCACCCCTTCCGCCACCAAAGTCGCGCTACTTTGCGTCATCAATCGCCCCGCCTTAAACGACAAAGCATACGCTGGCGCATGGGCGGAGACCACGCCCACGATCTTCGTCTTCAGCCCCAGCGCCGCCCGCGCCGCAGCGATCCCACAAAAGCCTGACCCAAGCCCGATCGGCACCAACACCACATCCAGGTCCGCCACGCTGCGCAACATCTCCAGCCCATACGTCGCCACCCCACGCACCAGCCAGGGATGAAACGAGGGCACCGCGTGCAGCCCTTGATCGGCCGCCAACTGCCGGGAAAACTCCAGCGCCTCCTGGAACTCCCGCCCATGCTCCACCAGCTCAGCGCCGAGCGCACGCATCGCCGCATTTTTCTCCGCGTTATTGCCCTGCGGCACCACGATGACCGCGCGCAAACCATTGCGTTTTGCCGCCCAGGCGATCGACTGCCCATGATTCCCCGTCGATGCCGCGATGACGCCCCGCACCTCAGGCTCGGCCCGCTTGAGTTCATCCATATACACCAACCCACCGCGAATCTTAAAGGCACCGACGGGCGTGTGGTTCTCGTGCTTTAGCCACAGTTCGCAACCCAAGCCCGACTCCAGCAAAGGCCAGCGATACGTCGGCGTCTCGCGGATCAGCGGACGGATCAGCGTTTGGGCAGCTTCGATCTCAGGGAGCGTTGGCAGGGGCGACATGCATCGCAAAGTGAAGCACTTCCCGTCCACTGCAATGCGTGTCTGCTACGACCCGTATGACTCCCACCATGAGCGCCACCTCTTCCTCACGTCGTCGTTTTCTCAAGACCACCTTGGCCGCATCCGTCACCCTTCCCGCCTGGGCAAAGCCGCTGGGTGCCCATAGCGATGTGCGTGTCGCCGTCATCGGCTTTCGCGGTCGCGGTGGCGGTCACATCAAGGAACTGCTGGCCGTCCCCGGCGTGCGTATCGTCGCACTGTGCGATGTCGATCAAGAAGTCATCGACAAACGCGTGGGCGAACTGGCCAAGAAAAACGTGACCGTGAAAACGTATCGCGATTTCCGCGAATGCTGCGCAGATCCAGACATCGACGCGATCACCATCGCCACACCGAACCACAGCCATGTCCTCATTGCACTGACCGCACTGCAACATGGCAAACATGTGTATGTGGAAAAACCCGTCTGCCACAATCTGATCGAAGGCCGCAAGCTCATCGCCGCCGCCGAAAAAGCCGCAACAAAGGGCATCGTCGTCCAGCACGGCATGCAGCGCCGCTCAGATCTCGGTTGGGCCGCCGCGATGCAGTGGGTCAACGAGGGCCACATCGGCAAGAAAAAGCTCTCTCATGCCCTGGTGCACGGCATGCGCTTGAGCATCGACAAAGTGGACGGCCCGCAGCCACCTCCGACCAGCGTCGATTACAAACTCTGGTCCGCGCCACGCCCCGAGATGCCCGTCATGCGCAAACAGTTCCACTACGACTGGCATTGGCAGTGGCCGTATGGCAATGGCGATATCGGCAACCAAGGGCCTCATCAATACGACGTCGCACGTTGGGCGCTGGATAGCCCTGCCACTTTGCCCTCCCGAGTGATGAGTTTTGGCGGCCGCTGGGGCTACACCGACGACGGCCAGACCGCGAACTGCCAGATGGCCTTTCACCCGTATGAGCCCGTGCCTCTGCTCATGGACATGTTTGGCCTCCCCGCCAAGGACATGGACAAAAAGTCCGGAGAGCCACCCTACAAGGGCATCCGCACCGGCAACATCATCCATTGCGAAGGCGGTTACGTGGCCGAATCCAAAGCCTACGACAACGAGGGCAAGACGATCATGAAGTTCGAGAACTTCCAAAACGGCCCCGACCACATGAAGAACTTCATCGACTCCGTCCGCGCCGGGAAATACACCAAGGACGTGCTCGATATCCATCACGGCCAGCAGGCCGCCGCGCTGTCCCACCTCGCCAACACCTCCTACCGTCTCGGCAAAGCCATGAGCAACGACGAGGTGCGCGAGCGTTTGCA
>JACKQF010000019.1 GCA_024232965.1 Verrucomicrobiaceae bacterium
CCCGGCGGCTGGTGGCGCGATCAGGCGCAGATGCATCTCATCGAGAGAAATCTCAGTGCCGCCATCCCCGCGCTGCGTGAGATGGCGCTGCATCATGAAAACCCGATCGCACAACTGCACGCGATCTGGACGCTCGAAGGCCTGCGCGATCCCGAGCCGCAGCACCTCACCGTGCTGCTCGACGCTCCGCAGCCGTTTCTGCAAGCCGCCTCGCTTCGTGTTTTGAAGTCGCTCGGCCTGCCTGATGCAGAGTTGCACGCCCTCATCACGGCGAAATCGAACGCTGCACCTACGGAGGAAGTCCGGCTGCAGATGCTGCTCACGCTCGGTGATCTCGACATCCAAGACGCGGAGCGATTCGCGTTGATCAGCCGCCTGCTGCGGCCTGTCGTCGCTGATCCTCTTTTTCGAGATGCGGCCGTCAGCAGCCTGGCAGGCCGCGAGCAGGTGTTCCTTCAGGCGCTCTGGCGTGACGTTGGCACACACGCGCCCGGCATGGAATTTTTCATCGAGTCCATCGCCCTCGCTATCCTCAAGTCAAAGGATGCAGAAGCCATCGCCGCGCTGCTGACCTTGCTCGACACACCGCAGGAGGACTGGCGCGAACAGGCTCTCCTCTCCGCCATCGAACTGCATCGCATGGCCCTCATCGCTGAACCCATCGCACTCCGCACCGCTCCATCTGCTGTCAAAAAGCATGCCGAACTCCACTCGCTCTTTTCCTGGCCCGGACACGTGCCCAAGCCGCCGGCGAAAACCCTCGCGCGACCGCTCGACACCGAGGAGCAGACGCTTTTCACGCGTGGCCGTCAGATCTTCCTGACCTCCTGCTTCGCCTGTCATGGTGCCGATGGCAAGGGCATGAAGTTTCTCGCCCCGCCTCTGGCTGGCTCGGACTGGGTCACAGGCAGTCCGCGTCGTCTCGCTCGCGTTTTGTTTCATGGTCTCACCGGCCCCATCACCGTCAGTGGCAAACGCTACGACACACCCGAAATCCAGTCCGTGATGCCTCCCCTCGCCGGCCTCAGCAACGACGACATCGCCGCCGTGCTCACCTACATCCGCCGCGCCTGGGGAAATGCAGCCGATCCTCTCACCCCCGGCAAGATCAACCGCCTCCGCATCGAGTCCCAAGGCCGCACCGTGCCCTGGACCGAGGAGGAGCTTGCTCCTTTTGCGAGCGAGCCGGATGCCAAAATCATCCGTTAGATTTTCCGCAGGGGCGGTCCAGGAAGCGCAGGCAGGAATGTGACGCCGCAGTCTCGGGGCGGCCGGGGCGAGACGGAGCGCGAGGTGGGGCTGCACAAAAGCGGCGGCGCCTATCGCATCCAGCCCTCGATCTTGAAATTCCGCTCGACCAGCTTCCGCTCGGGAGCACCGGAGTCCGGGCGGAACCAGACCTCGAACCGAGCCCCGTAGTATTGGCCCCAGTCCCCCTCGTAGATCGTGATATTGGAAGCCGAGAGGAAGCGTTCCTCCGGCACGTCCGACCAGCCGATCCACTCCATGCTTCGCTCTTCCAGCCGCCGGGCGGAAAGAGGTTGGTTTTTCGTGATTTCCCACGCTTTCAGGAAGACGACACCGGGTTCCCCGGGATTCGCCCGAATGAGGGCATCGTAGATCCCTGGTTCGGAGGACTCGTAAAGTTCAAGGGAAGGCGCAGCCTCCTTGAGAATGGCATCGGCCGGCAGCAGTTCCCTTGCACCGGACCAGGTGGGATCGTCGAGCAGGCGGCCGAATTCCTTTTCCAGTTCGGCGAACGCGGCGCGGGTGATTCTTCGCTCGCGGGCCCCACTCTGTTCGAACTGTTCGACCCACAGTGTGCCCGCCGGAAGACTCACCGAGCTCTCGAACAGGCCGTTGCCGCCCGACAGGTTGGCCTTGGCGGGAACGCCCGGGACGAGTTGCTGGCCGGCACGACGCCACGAACCCTCCGAGAATCCGATCCGGGTGCGGGTCTGGTATTGGGGGCTGTCGGGCGGATGGAAGGAACTCTGGTAGCCGCTGCTCCTGCTCGCCCACCGCCCCTCGGTCTTCCAGCGACGAATCGCGAAACGATTCCCGTTCTCGAGACCCACCCGCCAGGCGGGGTGGGCGGCGAGATAGCGTTCTAGGAACTCCCGGTGATCTTGGTCGAGGACGGCCAACGAAGGGAGCCTGACCTCAATGGTGGGATCGTCGCCTCCGGAAACGGCGAGTGGAGCGAGGACAGCGGCCTGGAACGCGTCGGGGCCGCCATCTTCCGAGGGAGAGTCGGCCAAGGGTTCCGCCATTTCGACTCCCTCGGGCAAAACCAGATCGACGGCGAAATCGTCACCTTTGACGGCCGCGTAGGCGAACCCGATCACGCCAATGGAAACCGGGGTGCCGATGGCGAGAACGAATGCAACGAGGGCGATGAATCCCGGGGCGATTTGCTTGCGGACGAATCGGGCGATGGTCAGGCCAAACAACCAGAGCAATCCGAGCTGGTAACCGATGCCACCGACTAGGCCGATAAGGATCCAGGAGAAGGCCAGGGATATGATCGACAACGCGAGGCAGGCCAGGGCGGCAAGAAGGGGAAACCAGACGGCACGGCGATGGGGACGCGCGAAAAAGCGTCGCCATCCAGAGGGTTTGAGGGAAGGAGAATTTGTATCCATGCTGGCGAGTAAACCTTTTGAATGTGAGGCAGGAATGAAAGGAAAGTGAAAAAAACGTGAAATCGGTCATTTACGGAGGCAGCCCGGCCGACAGGTGGACGGAGATAGCATGAATCCCGGGAAAGTGCGTTGAAGGGAGGGGTCGGGGCCGCGGATACGCGAAGAGACAGAGGAACGGGTTTACCGCATCGCGGTGATGACTCTGTTCATCAAAAATTCGCAGGCCAAAAACATTCGTTAGATTCGCCCCGTGCCGGTCATTTCTCCTCAAGCCTATGCGTTTCCGATTCATTGCGTTCTTACCGTCTGCCGCACTCACTTGTCTCGCTGCCGCAGCCGACGAAGCTCCGGGCATCGCCTTCCTCGAAAAGCACTGCGTCGAGTGCCACGACGCGGATGTCCAGAAAGGTGACCTGGATCTTACGGCGCTGAAGTTTGATCTGATGCAGCCGCTGAACTTCCTCGACTGGGCCCGCGTGCATGACCGGGTGAAGGCTGGTGAGATGCCGCCGCCTAAGAAGCCGCGTCCTGCGGCGGGTGAGTTGGAGGACTTTCTTGGCGGATTGCGCATGCAGTTGGTCGATGCGGACGCGCAGCGGCAGGCTGTGGAAGGGCGCACGGAGCTGCGACGATTGAACCGGGTGGAGTATGAAAACTCGCTGCGCGATCTGCTGAAGCTCCCGGCTCTCGCGGTGAAGGATATTTTACCTGCTGATGGCGAGGCCTTTGGTTTTGCGAAGGCCTCTGTGGCGTTGGATTTTTCCCATGTGCAGGTGGGGCGCTTCATGGAGGCGGCGGATGTGGCGCTGCGGGCGGCGACGGCTCCGACCTTCGATCCGCCGCCTCGGGAGAAGGTGCGAGTGCTCTCGCGCGAGATGAATCTGCTTTTGGTTCAGATACAGCAGCGGAAGGCGTTGCCGTTGGTTCAGGACAAGCTGGATCCGACCTGGAAGGTGCAATCGGGAAACTTCAAGGAACGGCAGCAAGGCTGGATCTATGATCCGCCGCCGCACTTCGATGCCGTGGGAACCTTCATGAATCGAACGGAGCGGATCAATGGTCTCATGGCGCGATACTCGGGCTGGCATTACCTTCGTGTGCGGGCCTATGGCATCCGGTGGAACTTTAGCCGCGTGGAGCCAGGCACACAGCCAGAAGCGGTCTCGCTTTACACGGATGAGGAGCTGCTCGGCACTCTGGAAATCCCGGCCAATGCGCCAACGACGCGCGAGATGAAGGTGTGGTTGAATGCCGGTGATCGCATCAGCTTCAGCGTGGCCTCGGCGTGGCATCACAACTTCAACCGCATCGTGATGAGCCGGAAGACGGGGGAGTCTCGCTTCGAAGGCAATGGCGTCGGACTGGAGTGGATCGAGATGGATGGTCCCATTTATGAGCAATGGCCACCCGCAAGCCATGAGGTGCTTTTTGGTGACGCAAAAATGAGCCGCCTGCCAGACACGGAGGAAATCATCAAGGCCCGCTCCGAGCGTTTGCGCACGCAGCCACGCAAACGCCCGAATGACCTGTCCTGGACGGAAAAGCTCGTGAAGCCGCTGCCGCCGGACCCGCAGAACATTCTGAACACACGCACCTTTCCACAGGATGGCCCGCTGCCAAACATGCCGCGTGATTACACGCTCGTGGTGTCAGCACCGGAGGATCAGGCGCGTCAATTGTTGCAACGGTTTGCGGATCGCAGTTGCCAGCAAGGTGCTGATCTCGCGCCGGCCATGGCCGCGGTGCGCTCGCAGTTGCAGCGCGGTGGCGACTTCGTGGAGGCGATGCTCGACGGATACCGTGCGCTGCTGTGTTCGCCGGACTTTTTGACCCTGCGCGAAAGTGTGGGCGTGCTGAATGATCGGGCCCTGGCAGGTCGGCTCTCTCGTTTTCTGATCAACAGCGGCCCCGATGACGAACTGCGTGCTCTGGCGGATCAAAACAAGCTGCACGATGCCGAGACGCTGCGTCAGCAAACCGAGCGCCTGTTGAATGACCCGCGCTCCAAGCGCTTTCACGAGCACTTCCTCGACTACTGGCTCCGCCTGAAGGACATCACCCTCACCGAGCCGGACGAGAAGCTCTACCCGGAGTTTAACCAACTGCTGCTGGAGTCGATGGTGAAGGAGACACGCGCTTACTTCGCTGAAATGCTGCAGCGTGATCTAGGTGCGCGGCATGTTGTGGCGTCCGATTTTTCCATGCTGAATCTGCCGCTGGCAAAACTCTACGGTGTGACGGGTGCTGCTGGCTATGAGCTGGCGCCGGTGAAGCTGCCTGATGCGGCTCATCGCGGTGGATTCATCACGCAGGCCAGCGTGCTCAAGGTCACGGCCAATGGCACCACGACCTCGCCCGTGACACGCGGCACCTGGCTGCTGAAACACATTCTCGGCGCACCACCACCACCTCCGCCGCCGAGTGTTCCCGCCATCGAGCCGGACCTCAGCGGCGTGACGACTGTGCGTGAGCAACTCACCAAACATCGCGAAATGGAGAGCTGCGCCGCCTGTCACAAACTGATCGATCCACCGGGCTTTGCCTTCGAGAACTTCGATGTCATGGGCGGCTGGCGAGAGCGATACCGCGCCATCGACAAAGGCGAACCCGCAACTGGCAGCAAAGACGGCGAAGCACTCGCTTACAAAATCGCGCTGCCCGTCGAAGCCGCCTCCGAGACGAAGGACGGAGCCAAGTTTTCCAACATCGACGACTTCCGCGCTCTACTGCTGAAGGATGAAGAAGCCATCGCTCGCAACTTACTCCGTCTTCTCGTGATCTACGCCACCGGTGCCGATGTCAGTTTCGCCGACAGTGCGAAGCTCGACGACATGATGTCGCGGCTGAAAACAAAAGGCTACGGAGTGCGCTCGATGATTCACGAGATCGTGCAGAGTCCGCTGTTCCAAAACAAATGACCACCATGAAGCCTATCCACATTTCCACTCAACCACGGCTCTCTCGGCGTCACTTCCTGCGAGCCGCCGGCGTCAGTCTTTCCCTGCCGCTGCTCGAGGCGATGACGCCAGCGTTTGCCAAAGGCAGCGATGCGACGCCACAGCGCATGGTCGCCATCTGCACGGACCTCGGCATGATGCCGGACATGTTCTTTCCCAAGGGAGCCGGGAAGGACTACGCGCTTTCGCCGTATCTCGATCTGCTTGCAGACCATCGCAGGGACTTCACCGTCTTCTCCGGCGTCTCGCATCCCGAGGTCGATGGTGCCCACGCCGCCGATAAGTGCTTCCTCACCGCCGCGCCGCATCCCACTCGTGGCGGCTTTCGCAACACCATCTCGCTCGATCAACTCGCCTCACAACACATCGGGCACCTCACTCGCTTTCCCAGCCTCACCCTCGTCGTCGGCCCTGGGAACACCTCCCTTTCGTGGACGTCTGATGGCGTGCAGATCCCCGGCGAGAATCGCGCCTCAAAGCTCTTCGAGCGTCTTTTTTTCCAAGGCAGCAAAACCGAGGTCGAAGCACAGATTCAGCGACTCAAAGAAGGCCGCAGCCTCATGGACGCCGTCGCCGACCGCACGCGCTCTCTGCAACGTGACCTCGGACCACGCGATAAAGAACGACTCGACCAATACTTCACCGCCGTGCGTGATTTCGAGAAGCGTCTCGCTCAATCCGAAGCGTGGGAGATGAAACCAAAGCCCAAAGTGTCCACCAAGGCTCCTGCCGACCATTTAGAGCCCGATGCCTTGATCCCACGCACACGAGCCATGTTTGAAGTGATCCGCCTCGCCTTGGAAACCGACAGCACACGCCTCATCACCGTCCTCATCAGCCAGGGCTTCAATCCCAAGGTCGATCTACCCGGCGTCACCCTCCCGCACCATGCGCTGACGCATCAGGGCGGCGCAGGTGACTCCCGCACCCAGCTCCGAACCATCGAGGAAGCCCAGCTCAAAGAGCTAAAAACCCTTCTCGCCGGTCTGAAAGGCGTGAAGGAGCAAAACGAAACCCTCCTCGACCGCACCATGCTCCTTTACGGAAGCAACCTTGGCAATGCCGCCACCCACGCCACCACCAACATGCCCGTGCTCCTCGCCGGCGGCGGCTTCAACCACGGCCAACACCTCGCCTTCGATACCAAGAACAACACCCCGCTCTGCAATCTCTACGTCACCATGCTCCAGCGCCTCGGCATCGAAACCGACCGCTTCGGCAGCGGCACCACCACCATGCGCGGTCTGGAGACGGCCTAGAGGACGATCAGGCGTCGGAGGAAATATGTAACCCTTTCACGCTTGGGGGTAAATACTGACGCCCTTTCGGCAGTATCCACCTGATGTCCTTTCTCTTCAAAGTCCCGCTCGTTGCAGTCTCGCTGCCTGTCTGTGTTTTTTCGCAGGTGGGAAACTGGCCGCAAGCCGCGGGTCCAAACAACAACTGGGCGGTCACGACGGATCAGGCCGTGCCGCTGAAGTGGAGTGTGGAGAAGGATGAAAATATCCGCTGGCGTCTGACTCTTCCAGAGGGCGGACAGAGCGGGATCGCGGTGTGGGAAGATCGGCTGTTTCTGACGACGATGAAGCCGATGGCGGCGGATGCGGTGGAGAAGCAGGGGACGGACATTGTGCTTTACTGCGTCAGCGCAGATGAGGGCAAGATTTTGTGGCAGCAGGAACTCACGGGCGATCCCCAGGCGAAGAGCATCTATGCCTACGGCTTCAGCGATAGCAGCAGCCCGACTCCCATCACCGACGGCAAGCACGTTTGGTTCTGCAACGCCAGCGGGCAGATGGGTTGCTGGACGGTGGATGGCGAGAAGGTCTGGACGCGAAAGTGGACGCCGACTTTGGGGCGTCCCTTCAACAAGCAATTTGAGCCGATCAAGATCGGCAACACGCTCATCAATGTGGAACCACGCGACCCTGGCGATCCGTTGCTGCGTGAAGATGCGTGGAACTACCTGCGCGGATTCGATGCAACGACCGGCGCTTCCTTGTGGATTGCTCCGGAAGGGCTGACTCATTACAACACGCCCGTGCTCGGCGAGTTGCCGGGAGGGGGGCACGCGGTGTTGTCGGGAAGGGGAGCGCATCATGGCACGCCGGAAGCACCTGCTGGCATGACCTTGAATCGCGTGGATGGACCGGACGCTGGCAAGGCGCTCTGGACTTGGAATGCGGAGCCCGAAGGGAAGTGTCTCGTGACGCAGTTCTGGGACAAAAAGTATTCGTATTGGCTGGATGAAACCCGCACCGACCTCGTGGTGCTCAACACGAAGGACGGCAGCGAGGCGAAACGCATCTCGTGGATCAAGGACGTGACCGTGACTTCCTATGACGCCGATACCAAAACCTTCGCCACTCGCGGCGGGGTCGATTTGAGCAAAGAAGAGCCCGCCATCACGGTCTTCCCCGCGTGGCACTCGAACATGCTGGTGCATCCGTTCGTCTATTTCGCGTGCTTCGAGTTCCACGGTAAACGGCAGGGCAAGATGATGGACATTGGGCCGAAGCACAGCCTCGCACGGATCAATGTGGAAACGAGCAGGGTGGAGTATCTGCAACTGCAATTTCCGATTCCCACGGTCGAAGGCCAGATCGAAAAGAACGGCGAGTTGTTCTATCCGAAAATGACGATCAACAGTCGCGGCATCGATGTCGCGGAAGACAAGCGCTCCGGTCGCTCCGGCTGGTGGTGGTGTTTCAATGGCAACACGATTGCCGTGAATCAGTATCTCTATTTCACCTTCATGTGCGGCAAGGTTCAGGTGATCGACGGTCAGGCGAAGAACTTCGATCAATCCGCACTCCTTGCCTTCAACGACCTTGGCCCCTTCGGTGAAACATGGTCGTGCAACACGCCTAGCTATAGCCAAGGTCTGTTGTATCATCGCACGCTGAAGGAACTGATCTGCATTGAAACCAAACCGTGAGCGCGGTGGTGGAGATGATTTTCGATGAGGCAAAAGTCCACAAGTGATCTACCTGTGGAGCACGATGCAATTTTTCTCCAGAAAGTGGGTAAAACCCGAGGACCTGAATGCCAACAAGACGCTCTTCGGAGGTAGGCTGCTGGGCTGGATCGATGAAGAGGCGGCCATTTATGCGATGTGCCAATTGAAGGACAAGAAGGTGGTCACGAAGTTCATGTCGGAGATCAACTTCGTCAGCGCCGCGACCTATGGCGATGTGATCGAGATCGGTCTGAAGACTCTCGCCTTTGGCCGCACGTCCGTCACCATGCAGTGCGAGGTTCGGAACAAGGACACCAAGCAGAAGATCCTGACCGTCGATAAGATCGTCTTTGTCCTGCTCGATGAAGACGGCAAGCCGAAACCGCACGGCATCACGATGCCGGAGTAGGGGAGGAGTGATGGAGTGGGGGATCGGGGTCTTGATTGCAAGGTTTGGGAAATACTGTCGCGATGCTACCGTTTCACACTCCCGTTTTTCTCATGATCCGTTCCTTATCTCTTCTCGTCGTTGCCCTTGTCTTTGCGCCTCTCGTCAGTGCTATCGCTGAGCCTGCCAAGATTCTGTTCCTTGCTGGAGCTCGTAGTCATAGCTCTGGGGAGCATGAGTTCAATGCGGGCTGCCACCTCTTGGCGAAGGCGCTGAATGAGCAGAGTGGGCTTGAAGTCACCGCGACGGTGATCAATGGCTGGCCAGCAGATGAGAGTGTGTTTGATGGGGTGAAGGCGGTGATCATTTGTGCCGACGGCACCAGTGTCATTGGCAAGGGCTGGGAGAAGGCGGACAAGTTGGCGAAGGCAGGCGTGGGGCTGATGTTCATGCACTACGCGGTGCATCCCAGCGCGGAGCAGGGGGAGCAATACTTTCGCCCGTGGATCGGTGGAGCATTCGAGACGAGTTGGTCGGTGAATCCGCATTGGGTGGCGGATCTGAAGACCCTGCCGAATCATCCCGTGTCAAATGGAGTCACGGATCTGGTGCGTGCTTACGATGAGTTTTACTACTCGATCCGGTTTCCAAAGGATCGCCGCAAGGTCTTGGATCTCGTCACGGCGACGCCGACCAAGGAGCGCATCAAGCGCATCATCAACCTGTGGAATGAAAACGGAATCAATGGCGTGGACAAGCCGCAAACCCTGATGTGGGGCATCGAGCGTGAAGATGGCGGTCGAGGGGTGGGTTTCACCGGAGGTCACTATCATCGCAACTGGGCCATCGATGGATTCCGCCGCATCGTGCTGAACGCCATCGTCTGGGTCGCTGGCCTCGAAGTGCCTGCGGAGGGTGTGAAATCTCTAGCGCTCACGGAGGACGAGTTGAATGCGAACCTCGATGTTTACAACCAGCCGAATCCGCGCATCCCACTGCCGAAGGGCGATGAATACTCAGCGCTGCCGCCAGCTCCCTTTGTGACGATGGAAGATCTCAAGGCTCGTGAGGCAGAGAAGGCAAAGCCGAATGCCAAAAGTAATGGCAAAGGAAAGGGGAAGGGCAAAAAGCAGGCACAAACGGCACCTGCCAAGTCCGATGAATCGAG
The DNA here is from genome assembly GCA_024232965.1 of Verrucomicrobiaceae bacterium. Taxonomy (GTDB): domain Bacteria; phylum Verrucomicrobiota; class Verrucomicrobiia; order Verrucomicrobiales; family Verrucomicrobiaceae; genus JACKQF01. The sequence goes on from JACKQF010000019.1 coordinate 10,118, forward strand.
CGTTGCACTCTACGAAAGCCCGGCACTGAAGAGTGGTGCTGAGGTTCGCCTCGTTGACCTGGATGTGGAGCTGAAGGGCAGCAAGCAGATCTTCCTCGTGGTGTCGGATGAGGGCAACAAATCCCATGATTGGTCGGACTGGATTGAGCCGGTGGTGGAGTTTGAAGATGGCTCCACGATGCCGCTGAACGAGCTGGATTGGACATCGGCGACGTCCACCGGAACCACGCGGAAGAATGCGAACTACAACAACGGCGAGCTTCAGGTCGCTGGCACAGTTTATGAGAAGGGCATCGGCACGCATGCGCCTTCGGTCATCGAGTATCAACTGCCCAAGACTGCGAAGAAGCTGCGGGCCAAGGTCGGCCTTGATGATGGTGGCGCGATCCGTGGCGGCAAAACGACGCCTGCAGAGGTGAAGTTCGCGGTTTACACCACACCACCACCCGCGAAGGCGAGCAGCCCTGGTGGGTCGTCGAGCGGCGAGCCTGCCTTTGACCCAACAAATCTCTCTCCGCAAAAGGTGCCTGCGGATCATTTGATCGTGGCGGATGATCTGGAGGTCACGGTCTGGGCCACCACGCCGATGCTCTTCAATCCAACCAACATGGACACCGACTCTGCGGGTCGCATTTGGGTCAATGAGGGCGTGAACTATCGGCGTCATGCGACGCGTCGTGCCGAGGGAGATCGAGTCGTGATTTTGGAGGACAAAGATGGCGATGGGCAGGCAGATAGCACGCATACATTTGTGCAGGACAACGAGCTGGAGGCTCCGCTGGGCATTGCCGTGATGGACAATCAGATCATCGTATCGCAGCCGCCGAGCCTGATCGTTTACACCGATGTGGATCGGAATCTGCGCTTTGATCCAAGCATCGATACCCGCAAGGATTTGCTCACGGGCTTCAATGGTCGCCAGCACGATCACAGCCTGCACGCCGTCACGGCGGGGCCGGATGGGAAGTGGTATATCAACCAAGGGAACACCGGCGCAAAGTTCACCACAGCGGATGGCAAGACCTACTCCATCGGTGGTCCGTATCAGGGTGGTGGCGGTGTGTTTTACAACGACAACTTCAAGCTCGGCGGCGCCGTCAGCGATGATGGTCGCATCTGGACGGGTGGATTTGCCGGGCGCATGAATCGCGATGGCACGGGGATGACCATCATGGGGCATGGCTTCCGCAATTCGTATGAGCACTGCGTCAACTCGCTCGGCGACATGTTCCAAAATGACAATGACGACCCGCCCGCCTGTCGTGTGAGTTGGATGATGGAGGGTGGCTTCTTTGGCTTCTTCTCCCGCGATGGCAAGCGCACCTGGCAGGCCGATCAACGCCCAGGGCAGCCCATTCCCATCGCCCACTGGCGGCAGGAGTCGCCCGGCACGCAACCTCCCGGAGACGTGTATGGTAGTGGCTCGCCGACTGGCATTGCCTATTATGAAAACGGCGCGCTGCCGGAGAAATACAACGGCATGCTGCTGAGCTGCGAGGCGCGTGGGCAGGTGATCTTTGGTTACTATCCGAAGGCCGATGGCGCGGGCTACAAGCTAGAGCGATTTGAGTTTCTCAAGGCCAAGGAAGGCACGATGTTTCGCCCGTCTGACGTGATGGTCGGGGCCGATGGCGCGCTGTATGTGAGCGACTGGTTCGATACACGAGTCGGGGGTCATGGCGATAACGACACCAGCACCTCCGGCACCATTTACCGCATCGCGCCCAAAGGATTCAAACCCGCCAAGCTGGACACCAAGGACCCTGTGGCCTTGCTCAGCAGTCCCGCGCCGAATGTGCGTGACGCCGGTTTTGTGGCATTGAAGGCCATGGGGCCAGCGCTGCTTCCTGCGGTGAAGCCGATGTTGGAAAACGCGAATCCTTTCCTTCGTGCTCGTGCCACGTGGTTGCTGCCCTTTGCCGGTGATGAAGGCATCGCGATGGTGACGAAGATGCTGACCTCTGACAAGGCGGAGGATCGTCTGCTGGGCTATCGTGTGCTGCGGAATGCGAATCATGAGTTCAGCGCGGACGTGATGAATCAATTGGTGAAGGACTCATCGGTGGCCGTGCGGCGCGAGGTGGCGGTATCGCTTCGTTTTGTCGATGCAGAGAAAAAATTGCCATGGGTGATCGCTCTGCTGGGGCAGGTGCCTGAGGGGGACCGCATGTATCTGGAAGCCTGCGGTTTGGCTGCGGAAGGCGTGGAGGCCCAGGCCTGGGAGGCGCTCCGTGCTCAGCAAAAAGATGCATCGCCTGCTGCCTGGAGCGATACCTTTGCCTGGGTGACCTGGCGTCTGCAACCCGCCGCCGCCGTGCCTGCTCTCGTCGAGCGTGTGGGCAATGCCGCACTGTCCACGGATCAACGCAATCGCGCCCTGGACACCATCGCCTTTACCCGCTCCGCAGAGGCGGCAGCGGCGATGGGGCAACTCGCCGCACACGGGGATGCTGCGGCTAAGCGCTGGCTGCTGACGCTTGCCTGGGGCGAGTGGAGCGCCTTTGGCATGGAGGCCAAGTTGAAGGAACTCGGCATCTATGATCCGGACAATGTCGCGCTGACGGAGATCGTGGTGCCGCCACCGATGAAGAGCAGCGCGCTGCCTCCGATCGCGGACATCGTGAAGCTGACTGGCAATGCAAAGAATGGCGAGGCGCTCTCCGCCCGCTGCTATGCCTGTCACCAGTTCGAAGGCAAAGGGGTCGCCTACGGTCCCGATCTGCGCAGTTGGGTGGCCAACCAAGGCGCAGAGGCATTCTTCAAGGCGGTGATCGATCCCTCTGCTGACATTGCGCATGGCTTTAACGGGGCGGATGTGAAGCTGAAGGATGGTCGTCGTATTCAAGGGCTAGCCATCAATCGCACTGAGCCCGTGATCGTTCAGTCGATGGGAGGTGTCACGCAGATCATCCCCAGCAAGATGGTGGATAAGGTGGGTAACCTGAAGACTTCGCTGATGCTCTCCGCCGATCAACTGGCACTGACCGCACAAGATCTCGCCGATCTCGCCGCCTATTTGAAGAACTTGAAATAACCGATCACTCACCATGAAATCATCATCTCGCTGCTCCTCCTCGCTGGTCCTCGTTTTCGCGATGTTCTCCGCCCTCTCGCTCATGGGAGCGGAGAAGGAGTTCTTCACGCCCAAGCAAGATCAGGACGGACTGAAGCCCAATGCGGATGTGCGTGAGGGCTTGCCAAATGTGCTCATCGTCGGCGATTCCATCTCCATCGGTTACACGCCGCCTGTCATCGAGATGCTCAAGGGAGTGGCGAATGTGCAGCGGGTGAAGGCGAATTGTGGCGATACCAAAGCGGGCTTGGCGAACCTCAAATCGCGTTGGTTGGGCACGACGAAGTGGGACGTGATTCACTTCAACTGGGGACTGCATGATCTCTGCTACCGCAATCCCGAATCCAAGGAACAAGGGCATCGCGATAAGGTGAAGGGGACACTCTCTGTGCCTCTCGATGAATATGAAAAGAATCTGGAGACTCTGGTTCAACAACTTCAAGCCACCGGAGCCAAACTGATCTTCGCCTCCACCACCATCGTGCCCGAAAATGAAGCGGGGCGCTTCGTCGGCGATGACATCAAATACAATGCAGTCGCTGCCAGGGTGATGCAGAAGCACGGCATTCCCATCAATGATCTACATGCACTTTCGGCGAGCTTTGGCGGCAAGCATTCGCAGCCGGGGAATGTGCATTTCGACAAAGAGGGCTCTGCCAAACTCGCTGCGCAAGTGGTGGCAAGCATTAAAGAGGTCATTGCAAAGTAGCGTATTCCAATAGCCAGGTCTCTTGGAGTGTTTTCTGTCGGAAAGCCGACAGACGGCGGATGATTTTTCGTTTCTCAAGGCCCCAAAAAACTGATGAGACTCGCAAAACACCTCCCCACCCTTGCCATTGTGCTCAGCGCCACTTGTGCGCTGGCCGATTCCATTCCAGCCGATCTTGAGAGCACTCGCTTCGCGGGGCCCGATGTGACGCCGAGTCCAGCATGCCTCTGCGTGTCTGCGCAGGGGGAAGTTTATGTGGGAGTGGACCTGAATGGATCGCTCGGGAAAGGGCCAGGGAAGGGGAGGATCGTGAAGCTCGTGGACAAAGATCGCGATGGAGTGGCGGACACGCACACGGTCTTCGCCGCGATCGACAATGCTCGTGGCCTCATCGCGATCGGCAGCAAGCTCTACGCCCTGCACACCGCCTTCGGCAAGGATGGCGCGGCGACGGGCATGGATCTTGTCGTGCTGGAGGACGCCAACGCTGACGGCGTCGCAGATGGTCCCGCGAAGGTGCTGGTGCATGGGATTTGTTCCGCCACGAGTCTGAATGCACGGGGGACGGATCACTCCACCAATGGCATCCGCATGGGCATTGATGGCTGGATTTACATCGCGGTTGGCGACTTCGGATTCGCCGATGCCACGGGCACGGACGGCAAGAAACTCACTTTGCTCGGCGGTGGTATCGCGCGTGTGCGACCGGATGGAACGGAGCTGGAGATGTATACCACCGGCACTCGGAATATCTACGACGTGGCCATTGATCCATTCATGAACTGCTTCACTCGTGGCAATACGAACGATGGCGGCAACTGGAACGTCCGTTTCCTTCATCATCTTCAGTCCGGCGAGTATGGCTATCCGAGACTCTTCCTCCACTTCGCCAGCGAGATCATTCCAGCGTTGGAAGATGTCGGCGGTGGTTCGGGTGTGGGTTCGCTGTTTTTGTCGGAGCCGACTTGGCCAGCGCAATACAACAACCAGCCGCTGATGGCTGATTGGGGACGCAATGCGATCTACTTGCATCGCCTCACGGCCGATGGTGCGAGCTTCACACAGAAGGTGGAAGAGTTCGCACAAGTCTCACAGGTCACCGATCTCGATGTCGATCCTTCTGGGCAGATGTTTGTCAGTGCCTGGGATGGTGCGGGCTTTAAGGGCGATGCCAGCAAGGGTTACGTCCTGCGCATCACGCCAAAAGGATGGAAGCCCGCAGCGGTGACGCAATTTGCCAAGGCCGCGACGTCTGAGCTCGTCGGGTTGCTGAGTTCAGCGAGCGCCACGACACGCTTCTATGCACAGCAAGAGATCCTTACTCGCGCTGCGGAGGTGGAGTCGGTGAAGCCATTACTCAGTGCACAGATCGGCAACCAGGCGCTCTCGCTGGAGTCGCGTGTCGCTGCGTTATTCACGCTCGCCCAGCTTGAAATCAATCCGCAGACCTTGCTGACCTTTGCCTCGGATGAAGCACTGCGTGAGTTCGCGCTGCGTGCGGCGACGGATCGTCTGCCGCGCCTCAAGGACGTGAAACTCCCGCTGGAGCCATTTGTGCAGGCTCTTCAAACGGGCACCGAAAGACAAAAGGCTGTGGCTGCGACGGCGCTGGGCCGCATCGGTGATGTCAACGCCGCCGCTGCGCTGCTGTCCGTGCCATTCACCAAACCTGCTGACGAAGCTGCACCGACGGTGACCGAGAAGTTCACCATCAAGGGTGGTCGCAAGGCCGAAGTAAAGCTCGCGGTGAAGCCTGGGAACGAACTGCGCTTGCATATCTCCTCCACCAATGATGCCTCTGCGCCGGCAACGGTGGGCGTATCGGGGAGCTTTGCACTGGCAGATGGGAGCTCAGTGGATCTCACCAAGCTTCAGCCGAAGTCTGGCCAAGTCATCACGGATCAGCCCGCATCTGCACCCGCCAAACCAGGCAAAAACAAAAAAGCAAAAAAGGCCAAGGTGGGTGGACCAATGCTCCTGGCCAGTGGCCCCGAGGCTTTGATCTACGCCGTGCCCGAGAATGCCGTGGCGTTCATCGGCCATGCAGAGCCGACCAAGGGCAAAGATTCAGGCGAATCTGCGGAGTTCTTTGCATCGACTGGATCGGCTGGCGAAGCCATCCAAGCCAGCACTGCCCCACGTCATGCCACACCAAACTCGGCCATCCTTGTGCCTCACCTCGCTGCCCATGCACTGATGCGACTTCGGGCGATCGACGCCTGTCTGGCAGCGGTAGGCACCACGTCTGAAGATCTCGCCTTGTGGGCTTTGTCGAGCTTGCATGAGGAGTCCGTGGTGGATGGACTGCTGGCCAAACTCAAAGACTCCGCCACCCCCGAGCAACGTGAAAAGATCCTCGTTACGCTCGGTCGCGTCTATCAAGAGGAAGCTCCTTATGATGGCTCTTGGTGGTGGACTACGAGGCCCGACACTCGCGGCCCCTACTACAAGCCCGTGACGTGGTCGGCATCTGCTCGCATCGCTACGGCACTGGAGGCAGAACTCGCCAATGCCGCCCCCGAGCGCCTTGATTTCCTCGCGCACTTGAATGACTCCCATCGCCTCGGTTTGGAAAAACTCGGCACTCGTGAAGTCGCTGCCACTGCTGAGAAGTTGCCAACAGTGGACCTCGCCAAGATCGCTTCGCAACAAGGGGCGGTGGCCTCCACACCCATTGAGGATGTGATCCTCTCCATCGCCAAATTGAAGCCCAATCACCAGCGCGGCGAACAACTCTTCACCCAGCAGGGTTGTGTGGCTTGTCATGCGCTGAAGGCAGGTGGCCCTGCGCTCGGGCCTTTCATGGGTCAGGTTGGTTCCATCATGAATCCCGAGCAAATTGCCACCGCCATCCTGCGTCCTAGCGACACCATTTCACAAGGGTTCCAGACCATCAGTTTGACGATGAAAGACGGCACCCCGCGCATGGGATTCGCCACCGAAACCACCGCCGACAAAATCGTCCTGCGCGACCTCACAGGTGCTGTGACTGCCATTTCCAAAGCAGACATCGCCAAGGAAGATCATCTTCCCATCTCCATGATGCCTCAAGGTCTCGCGAATTCTCTTTCGCTGGATGACTTCGCAGCGCTCGTCCACTTCCTAGCGTCCCACAAGTAGGGTGGACACGGCGTTTCCCAATGCAGTTGCAGCCATAGAAGAGGTCTGCTTTTTTGATTTTAGGCTGGCTTCTCGTGACGTGCGATGAAGCAGATTAGATTGAGGCAGCACTGGCAGCGCTCGTCACCTACTTCCAACTCATCGTTCAACTCGATTGGGTAGGGTTAGGGCTTCAGCTTCGGTGCGGTAGATAGTGAGGTCGAAGGTGCCAATGTCGCCTTCGTAGCAGGCGATGAACTCTGGGGTGCCGGAAAGGACGCTGACAACGTAGATGAAGTCATGGGGTGGATTGGCGTGCTCAAAGGCCTCCACATAACAGTAGCCGGGCAGGGGACGCAGCCTGGGCCATTCCTCACCGGTCCACGAGATGCGGGTGACGTCCCAGGGGTGGTCATCAACGCCGACCAGAGCGGATTGTTTGGCGATGAGCTTGATGTCGCGCCGGATGATGGTCTCCAGGGCGGCGCGGTCCATCAGCGTATGCAGCTCAGCCCCGGGTGGCGGTGGCATATCAGGAAGGATGTGGCCTGTCTGATGACGGGCGCGGAACTCGCGCAGGAGGCGCCAAGGCACGGCGTCGGGCAGGGGCGCGTAAGCCTGGGAGTCGGTGATGGGGGCCCAGGCACGGAAGAGTTGCAGGTGCTTGAACTCCCGCCGATAGGTGGCAGCGAGAACGCAGGTGCTAGTGGAGATATCCAGAATGAGCAGGTAGTCATGGGGCTCCTGCGGCACAAAAACCTCGACAAAACAGAGGCCTGGCCGCCCCTCCAGCCCGGGCCATTCCTCGCCCGTCCAGGAGATCATTCGGATACCCCAGGTCATTCCTTGGTCTATGGGGATGCCGGCTAGGCGGCCGATGACAGGGAAGTGCTCGTTGATGTAGCTGGCAATCTGATCTCGCACCTGTTTCTCCTGCGGGGAGTTGTCCATGGGAGGCATTGTCCATTCAGAGAGGACGGGCTGTCAATGAGGAATGGTCGAGCGCGTCATGCCCATTTCAGTTTGGGATTGCTTTGACCGGAGTGGGATGAGAAGCTGGCACGGTTCTATGTCTGCTGTTTACCGGGTTCCGTTGGAAACTGACCTAGCCTATCTGGATCAAAAGATGGGGGAGGGAGAATCGGCACTGGTGCTGAAGGCGTGTGTGCGGATCTGTCATGGTCTGGCAAAGGGCGATGATCTAACAGCGGATTTGTTGAAAGTGGTGATGAGTGCGCTGACTCACCCGCAGCCAACCGTCTGGGGACCTGCGTATGCCTGGCTGCAGCCACTGCTGCCTCGTGTGGAGGGGCTTTGGGCAGCGGTGCGGGGGACTGTGGGGGGCTGCGGACACGACGATGAGACTGCGCCTGCTGCATTGGCGGGTCTGGCCAGAAGCAGGGGGGGATGATGCGGATCTAGAAGGGGTGGCGGAGGCGCTGGACGGGTTGCTGTGGGCGGAGTCTGCTGAGCTGCGATTTGAAGCGCTGCTGCTGACGTATCTGGCGCTGGAGCCGATCTTGGGGGATAGACCGATGGCGCTTCTGCGGATGGCCTTGACCACGGAGCGGTGCCCGGCGGTGCAGACACTGATGCGGGTGGTGTTGGCTCTTCAGGACCAGGCTGTCAGAGCGCTGCGGTCTTTGCTGCCTAGGCCTGGATTTTCAGAGCGAGAGTCGGATTCCGGGTCTGAGTCACTGCCAGCTTCAGTTCCTCTTCTGCGGCTTCCTTTGGATCATCTGCCGGGCGGTGAGATGGCGGGGGCTTGGCTGAGCTTCCGCTTTCAACCGGAGCTGTTTTTGCGGCAGCAACTGAGGGACCGAACGAAGATCGAAGAAAGCTACGACCGACTGCCGGGGCAGGGACGGTATGCGTCCTGGTCCAACTGGGTGCAATCACTGCGCAGGCTCATGCTGGCCGTGCATCTGCAGGGGGAGGCGTGGACTGACTCGCTGGGGAGTGAGACGGGGCTGCTCACAGATGGCTGGCAGCGCATCCAGGCGCGGGAGTATGAGGCGGCTCATTGTGCTCAGTGCGCGCGGGACTACGCAGCGTCGGAGATGCTGCATTCGGACTGGCGGGACGGCCACGCGCCGCTGGCGATGGCGGGCGGGTTTGAGATTCGTTGTCCCGCTCAACATCGGTTGTTTATGGAAAGAACCTGGATAAGCTGATACCGATGCCACCCGCCCTCCACGAACTTATTTTGACCTGGGCCGCTGCGCAAGGAGTGCCATTGACGGAGCAGGATGCAAACGGCCCCACCACTCGGCTATGGCTGCTGGAGTGTGGTTATCTACGGGGAGAAATGCGTGTGCAGCAGGTGCGCGAGGCCCCGCCTTCCTATTACCTCACGACC
>JACKQF010000020.1 GCA_024232965.1 Verrucomicrobiaceae bacterium
ACGCCCGTTCACTTGGCCTAGCCCCACATTAAGAACTTCCAAATCCGAGCCGATGCGTACATAGCAGGTGTTTTGCGACGATGTCAGATTCGAAAACGAAACATTTATCAGTGCTCCATCATTATCTCCTTCCACCAGAGCGGTCGCGATCCCAGTCGCCGTGGAAGCCACCCCGGCCTCGCGGCCCAGGAAAGCAACGTAAAGAGTGCGATTTGACTCCAACGAAGGATCGGCATCGCAAACGCAGACAGTCGCGTCTGCCACGGTTGGACCACCAGGGATGGAAAAGGCCACTCTCAGATACTCTGGCACTTCCACGTTCGCATCGGGCACTGGATTGATCGTGACTTGATGGGGGGACCCAGGCAGGCCAGCGTTTGCGGGAATGTTGATGTTCCCTCCAGACACACCGGCAAAGGCATAATCCCCCGGTCCGGCATTGCCCTTGGTTTCATCGGGAGCTCCACCCTCACCAGTAATAGGAATCGTCAGCGGCATCGTGCCAAAGCTTCGCACAAGTTCCACCTTCGCGGGCTTTGGCGCAGGCAATGAGGCCGACTTGTCATCCACTTCGTAGCCGTTCTCATACCCTGCCACTGGCGCCGCTGTGAGGGAAAGCAGGGAGCGCATGGTATCGCCATCATTGGCAGCACCACCTGAGGCATTGTTGGGGCTACTCCCAACGTTGGGGTCCGTCCCCGTCTCGTTTTCAGCCCAGTCACTCAGACCGTCGTTATCTGTATCTTGGTCCTCCGTCGTCACCCGATAGAATTTCTGATCTTCTCCGACTCCTATCGGCGTCACGAACTGTAGATTCGCCCCCGTTCCAGTGACGGGCCCACCTTCATTCGTCCATGTCACATCCACCCCTGTGGGATTGGTATTGCTCTGGAGTTGGTACCTTTTCCCCGCCTCGGACATCACGCTCAAGATAATGTTGCTGCCAGCGACGGTGAGATCCCCCACCTTCACACAATCGGCCGGGTTACGGGGATCCGTCCCAGCGATCGACTCTGTCAGATTCGTGCAGCCATCAAAGTCATCATCATCTCCAGGGAGCAGTCCCCACGCGTGATAAACTTGCTGCCAGACATCGCACATGCCGTCAGGGCTGCCCTGTCCTGGTCCTGTGCTGTAGTAATCTGAATTGGCCCTGCAAAGTAACGGCGGCAAAAGCAATGCCAAACCAAGAACAAGGCGGGAGAAGAGGCGGGGAGTCGGCTGCATGGTCGGGTATCCGATGAGGGATGCGAATACGCAACGCCGCCAAATTCCCAAGAATCCCAGCAGTCGCTAGCGCATTACGATCTCACGATGGTACCGAATTTGAGCAACCTCGGTCAATGCGGATAACGACCGGTTCTTCTCGCTACCAGATGCCTAACCGAGCAAACTTCTGCCCTATACCCCTACGCAGAAAGGATGAATCGCATAAGGGGCACACCCCAAATTTAAGCTGATTCGTGCGGACTAAAAGCCCGACCAAGAATCGTCCATTGCATCACGCAGAGACGCGATACTGACAGCCGCGTCTTTCCGC